>NZ_JAKGCS010000001.1 GCF_021556395.1 Acuticoccus kalidii | reverse complement strand
GACGAGGCGGCGGCCGAGAGAGCCGGCCGCGCGTGGGCCGAGGAGATGTTCGGCTCCGGCGCCTATGGCGGCGACAGCTTCGACTACTACACGGCCTTCCATACCGACCGCGATCACCCGCATATCCATGTCGTCGTGCATCGGCGCGGCCTCGACAATGGGACGTGGCTGAAGGTCTCCAAGCGGAGCGCCTTCAACTATCAAGCGATGCGGGGCCTCGCCGTGACCGTGGGGCAGGACGATCTCGACGATATCTGATGGCAGCGACGCCCTCTATAGCTGGGCAGGTGAGGCTGTCGGCCCGTGACCCGGCGTGAGGGCCACACTGGTGCGCTTGCGTGCCTCGGTCAGGATGGCATCCGTGGCTTCGGATGCGACGCTGCTCTCCAACCGCTCGTCGACCAGAGCCTGGGTCGCTCCGATTTTGACGGCAGCGGGTCGCGGCGATTTCAATCCTGCAAGGCGCGTGCGATCTGCCCGAGCCGCCGCTCGGCGGTCTTGCGGATCGTCTTCGGTGGCGCCGAGGGAGCCGCCGAGGGCAGGACATCGGTGGCTCGATCGAAGGCCCCGGGAACCCTCCTGAGGAGCTCCTCCCATATGCGCTTCACCACGCCCTCGCCTACCCCGGCGCGCTTGGCGGTTTCCACGAAGTGCCGCGGCTGGATGTCGCTCAGCGTGTAGTGGCGACTTTTGCCGACAGCCATGGCGAGCTTCATCTGCCGGCGGCGGATCTGACCTGCCGCTAAGCTCGGCTCGGCGGAGAGGACGTCGTAGAGCGGGGCGAGGCGGTAGCGGCCGCCGGGGGCGAGGAAGAGGCTGAAGTTCTTAGCATGGCCGTCGGTGGCGCGATCAGCCAGTAGACGATCTGCGCCTTCAAGAACAGAGCCTGATCGGCCTCGGCGTCGTCGCTGCCCTGGAGTAACGTCAGGATGTCGATGATACCGGGGCCGCCCTCTGCGTCATACTTGGCGCTGGAGGGGGTCGAGAGCGCTTGGCAACATTCCTCCTGCGGGCGGCGTAGCAAGCGGCCATCGGCTGTGCGGAGCCGGTCGAAACGCTCGATGACGAGGACGCGCTCGCCCTCAAACTCGGCGATCTCTGAGCGGGCCGCCGGCAGGCCGAGCTCCGCCATCAGCGACAGGCACAGGTGCTCGTTCTCGACGCTGTGCGACAGGTCGAGCCCGTTCGGCAGGCGGCCGATCTGAGGCTTCAGGATGTGCGTCGTCGGCGTGGTGCCGAGGGGCTTATGCCAGGCACCATCAAGGCGCAACAGCGCGGTCTTCTCTTGCGCGCCGGCGATGGAGATGCGGAAGGCCGCATCCTCGCCGAGGCCGAGCGGAGTAACGAAAGCGAGACCGGGATCGCGTGCTCCCAGGCGAGCCAGTCCGGATCGTAGCGAAACTCGATCGCGCCGGAACTCTCCTTGGTGAGGCGCCCGACGAGGCGGCCGTTCAGGACGACCGACAGCGCTGCGCGCCGGCGAGGACGCGCCATCAGAATATCTCGCCGATCTCGTCCGCGTCCATGCGCGTGCGCGGGCGGACCGTCAGCTCGAGGTCGAGTGCGGCGAGGATGCGCATGAGGCTGTCGAGGCGCGCTCCCTCCCCTCGCTCGATCTCCGAAATCGTCGCCTGTCTGAGACCTGCCGTGTCGGCAACATCGGTCTGCGTCAGGCCGAGCGCCTTGCGTCGGCGCTGGATGGCAGCACCGAGCTGGTGCGGTGTGCGGATGAGCGTCTAGTTTACGGTTCCCTCGGCCGCCTTATTCGGTTGTACGTATAACGACGCTTTACTCGAAAAAGAGTATAATGGAAAATTATACGGAAATACGTATCGTCGGCGAGCCCACGATGCCGTGCGATCCCCCGGATCGCCAAAGCACCGCAGCTTGGTGCCGCGACCCTCCTCCCTCAGCGATCTCAAGCCAGCTTACCACTCAGCTGCTGAGTGTTTGAGTGCATGAGTGATTGAGTAATCACTCATGAGGTAGAGATCTCTCGTTCAGGCAGCAGGAGAGGCCCATGACCATCATCGCCGTCCTCAACCCCAAAGGGGGGAGCGGTAAGACGACGTTGTCCACCAATCTCGTGCGGGCGTTCCACGAGCGAGGGTCGCGCGTTCTCCTGGTGGATTCCGATCCGCAAGGGAGTGCCAGCGACTGGCATGCGGCGCGTGAGGATAACCCGATCCCCCTCCTCGCCTACGGGCGGCCGGAAAACATGAAGGCGCTGCCGGACGTAGCCCGCCCCTACGACATCGTCGTGATCGACGGCGCAGCCAAGCTCGAGGGGATGATCGCGGCGGCGGTGAAGCTCGCCGACGTGGTGCTGATCCCGGTCCAGCCCTCACCGTACGACATCTGGGCGGCGTCCGACCTCGTCGACCTCGTCGGTGCGCGGCGCGAGGTGACGGGGGGCAAGCCGAAGGCCGCTTTCGTGATTTCGCGCGCGATCAAGCGCACCAGGCTCGGCCACGAGGTGGGGACGGCGCTCGCCGAGTACGGCTTGCCGGTGTTCGAGGCCGGCACGACACAGCGCCAGGCCTACCCGCGCACGGCGTCCGTGGGGCAGACGGTGTTCGACGAGGGGGAAACCGAAGCCGCGCGCGAAATCGAGGCGGTCGCCGACGAGGCGATGGCGCTGATGGAGGGAGGCAACCATGCTCAGCACCAAACGGCCTAGCCGCACCGTCAAGGAAACACTCATGGCTGAGGTGCGCGATGCGCCGGCCGGGGCGAAGAAGCGGCTCAACGCCGAGGTCGAGGCCGTGCTCTACAAGCGGATCAAGTCGCAGGCCGTCGCCGAGGAGCGGACCATTTCGGAGATCACCCGCCAGCTCTGGATTGAGTATTTGAGTAACAACTCAACAGGATAAGTGTTTGAGTATCTACTCATTTGGGGGATTGAGTAGGGGCATTCGTGATCCCTGATCGCCGGCCGTTGGATCCGGATCGACATCGGCAAGGTCGTCAAGATCGTCATAGGCGCGCCAGGCGACGCAGATGGCGCACGTCGCCGAACGGTCCGGGCGGCGAGGCCCGAAATCCGGCTCGATCGCGCCGTTCAGCTCGACAAGACGCGGCTTCCATACCTCGGCCAGTGCTCATGGAACGCTATCCGCCTTAGATCCGTTCGGGGTACTCCCATTGAGTAACAACTCAAATGAGTGGATGCCTTCACGCGCGCACGTCTCACGGCCGTCCGCGCTTCTCGAACCAGGCGATGCAGAAGCTGACGAAGTGGCGGTCGGGGTTGCGCGGCTCGATCTCCTGCTCGGTGCACCAGTCTCGCCATTCCTGTTCGAGGTAGTAGACGTCCCAACCGGGCGCGCGGCTGCGGGCGTCCTCGTAGCCGAGGTTGGAGACCGGGCCGATCGCGACATCGGCGATGCGGCGTTCAGGCTGCATCGTGTTGCGGTTGGTGAAGACGACGTTGTCGTCCTCTAGCGTCACCGAATAGTCGGGGAGGTGGTCGTGATCGACGAGATGGCGAACCATCTGCCTGAAGAGGCGGATAGGGGAGGTGGACCCCGACTTCTTGCGCAGCGTGTCCACCGAGATGCGCCAGGTCTTCTGCGTCCCGCAATGCTTGCGCGCCATCTCGTAGACCCGCCGCTCGAGCGGCTTGCGCAGGCGAAAATAGTCGCGATGGAGCGTCAGAACCTCGTTGGCGCGGATCGCGTTGAAGACCCAGTCCGACAGGACGACCTCGCACCACAGCATCCGTCCATTGAGGCCGAAGCGGCGCTCGATGGCGGATGCGTCGATCAGGCCGAACCCTTCGGTGCGCGCATGATCGCCGGTGCGGATGTTGGTGCGGATGCGCGTCCCCTCCAGCCGGTCGAGCGCATCTACGAGAAGGTGATATTCACGGCCACCCGTCCCACGGTTGGCGAAGCGCAACAAGTCGGCGCTGTTGACCCTGACGCGCCGGGAAACTTTCTCGCCACGCTTGAGCGCCGCCATCACCTGGCTGATGCAGTAGATCAGGATGTCCTTGTCGTGGATCGTCGCAAGGCCTTTGACGCTCGGGGTGATCTCGATCCAGTTGGCGCCATGCTCGTAGCGCCGCACGACGGTGTCGGGCTTGGTGGTGAGGGAGAAGAACGGATGCTCCATCTGCTGCATCACGTCCTTCAGCACCGCGTCTGCAACGTCGCAGACGAAGAGTTCGAGGTCGGGATGACGTTCCGGCAAGAGCACGTTCGATTCGGACATGCCCCATGTTCGGGATTTCAAATACGCTCGTCAAGCGCTTCGTGATTTCACATACGGTTGGAGCGGGATCGTGACTTCACATACGTTTTTTCGTGACTCTGTATACGGATTTTCGTGACTCTACATACGCCACGAGCTGGATTCACGCGATAATTCAAATGGTTACGCACTGATTTGGACCCCGTAACCCCTTTTAACACAGATTCTAACACCAGAGCGGTCATTCAAGCAGTCACTCAAACACTCATTTGAGTGATTTTCAGGACCACTCACCACACCTGAAGAAGCCCCCTCAAAGACCACGCCCGGCACGCTCCCGCGCCATCCGTTCAGCATTCTTCCGCTCCTGCTCGGCACGTTCTTGCTCCTGTCAATCGGCCTCGACTTGCCGCACTGAGACGCCCTCCACACGCCTCGCAGCGCGTTCCTTGTTGGAACCATCTCGCATGGGTTTGAGAAGGCGAGGGGACTTCGCCTCGGCTGGTGCATCCTGCGCATCTGGTCGATCGACTGGTTCCGCAACTGGAAGGATGTTCTCGCCCGGATCGACGGACAACTGCTCGAACTCCTGCAGGCGGACAGATCCGCACGCGCCGAGGCCGACGAAACCGAGCGCGCAGGCAGCGACACCGCCTGGGAGTGGGTGGACGATACCGATCCGAGCGAGCAGCAGAACGCACGCCCGATCGCCCTGCCCGCGCCGCCGGTTGCGCCGGTGATCGCAGCCCTGCCGCCCGGAGTCGAGCGAATCGACTTCGAGAGGATGGCCTTCCGAGAGGTGAGGGCACTGTCGGCTCCGGCACCGTCTGTCGAGGAGGAGCACCCTGTTGTTGCGCCGGATATAGGAGAGCGTAGCGACCCTGCGCCCTCGGATGCATCAGATTCCGTGGGGGATCTCCCGATCACGGACCGCCCGATCGGCGAAGCGGTTCTTCGATCCGGACTATGCCTCTGTCCTGCAGCGTCTGATCATCGAGATCGTGACTGAAGAGAGGCCGATGCCCGTGACATCCCTGACGCGAGCTGTCGCGATGCGCCACGGGTGGCAACGGACCGGGGGCAGGATCTTCGCGCAGGTCCAAAACGGCTTGCACACCGTTCTTGTGGAGGAGGAGTTCGGAACCCCCTTTGTGTGGGCTCCCGCGGATCGGGCTGAGCGCGTGCCGTTCAGAGGGCTTGGCAACCGAGCCATCCGCGACGTCTCACGCACGGAGATCGCGTGGATGATCGATCAGAACGCCGTCGATCTCGCGGCAACCCAAGACCCCACGCTGGAGCTCGCGCACCGCCTCGGCATAAACCGCCTCAGCAAGGACGCCAGGAGCTACCTCGATACGTCCCGCCAATGGCAGGCGGGTGGGAGCTGAAGTGGCCCGCATAGAGCCTTAGCCCGCTGCTTGAGCGGACCGAGGCCATCGACGGAATTAACGTTTCTGCAAGAGTCCGAGAACGGGACGTTATGGAACCGTGGCGGATTTCCGCCGAATCGAACTTCCTTGTATCGGCCCTTGCCATCCGGATGTGCGGTTCAGAGATAGCGCGGCAGCCCATTGGCCTTGCCAGGCGGGGAAGGTGAGCACGGCGTCGCCAGCGTCGGCGCTTGGTGCGTGAGGCGTTGGTTCGATCGCTGACGGGCGTGCGCCCGCCCGCGTCGGTGAGCGAAGGCATCCGGTTCTGCCGCTCCGCCGACGGCACGCGGATCGGCTGGACGTCGACCGGGGCCGGCCCAGCGATCGTGCGCGCCGGCCACTGGCTGACCCATCTGGAGCACGATCGGGCGAGCCCGCTCTACCACGAGCGTAGGGACGGATATCCGCGGCAGGAGTGCGGCGACATCGATCGCGCGGCTGTCTCGTCCTTACGTGCTGTTGCATGTTGGCTCTCCTGTTACGCGGCGCAGCCGTAGGTGCCGACGTAGCCGACCGTCAGACCACGCTCGAGCATCATCGTCAGCGTCGCTTCGGTGCGGGCACCGTCCGCGTTCCCGAGTGGATTGTCGCCGGCCCCGCCGATCGTCATCGCGATGCCGGGCGCTCTCGCTGTCGGTCCTGCGGCGAGAGTGGACGGCTCTGCCTCGAGGCGGACGAGATCGCCGCTGATCCTCACGAGGCCCGAACCGTCGGCGGCCAGAGCCATCACTGGGCGGCTGCCTTCGGTGTAGGTGAAGGTGCACTGCGCACCCTCCGGGAGGCCCTCGGCCATCTCGACGTCCGAGATGAACTGCGGATCGAGCGAAGCCAGATCGGCCGTGGCGAGTGCCTCATCAAGGCTGACGACAGATGCTGACAGAACGTCTTCCTCGGTGCCGTCGCCGTTCCGGTCGATGGCATCGATGAGATAGCGCATCTCGGCGATCTCTTTGTCCTGCGCGTAAATGATCTCGTCGGCGAGCTTGCGAACGCGCGGATCGGAGATGTCGGCGCGGCTCGAAGTCATGATCGCGATGGAATGATGCGGGATCATCGCGCGCATGTAGGACGTGTCACCGACCGTTACCTGGCTGCGGACCAGGAACAGCGACAGGGCGAAGACGATCGCAGCGCCGGCGAAAATCGCAATATTCGCGCGGGTGTTCCTGTACATGCTGAGCATGAACGCAAGCATGATTGCGGCCATGGCCGCCCCCATGAGGGTCGCCATGAACGTGCGCGTTTCGGAGAAAAACACGTGCGCGAAAAGGTAGGTATTCAGGTACATCAAAACGAGCATGACAATGGTGGACGTCATGATCATCGCCGCAAAGCGGATATAGGACATACTGCAAGCCTTCTGATCTAATTGGATAAGCGTTTCTTGTGCCGACGGTTCCGTGCGCGCAGGAGACACTTTTCTCGTCGGCGCGATGAAGGAGCCGACCGCGGCCGCATTTTCCGGCCGTGCCGGCGGTCGCCTCGTCATCGGGTACGATGAACGTCTACTTGTGGGGCTATCGCCGCCCAGCCAGCTCGGGACGGCCGATCTGATAAAGCGCCACCCCGACGTCGCCGTGAGCGAGCGCGGCGGCGGCGCGGCCGGCATTCGGGCTAGCGAGGACGCGAGTCGGCATGCGAGTCACCATGTCGCCACCTCTTGCAGCGTCTCGCGTACAAGCTGCGACACCAGCGTGGACATCCGCTGCTCGCTCAGCACCGCACCCGCCACAGCAAGGATCGGCGTACCTACGACATTCACGACCTCGCGGACGAGCGAGCGGATGTCTGCCTCCCGCTGCGCCGTCGCCACAGGACCGGCGGCAGCCAAAGAGCGCCCGGCATCGCCGGCGACTTGCACAAAGACAAGCTCGGCCACGAATGCCAAAGTCGCGACCTGCACCGCATTGGCGTCCAACGCCGTCGGATCGAAAGTGTCGACCCCGTCGAACGCCTCGGCCAAGGCCTGTTCCATCGCGAGCCGCGCCGCAATCTCATCAAGGATGCCCGGCGGCATGAAAGCATCGCCGATCGCGCCGATCGCGGCTTCCACCGGCTGACCAGCCAGCGCACGGATGTCGAGCGCCCCAGCTTCTGGCGCTTGGCCCGCAGCAGCGCGGGCAAGGCCGGGCAGCGCAGCCCCACCGGTCCGCGCTGCCCGCGCTGTCCGACGCGCCCCGCCGCGCCCCCGCCGACCGAGCGGCTCGCCCAGCGGCCGAGCGCTGTTCGAGCATCGCTACGTTCGCCCGACCCGGCAAAGCGGCTCAGGACCATGCGGAAACCGGCGTAGCGCCTCCGGCCTGCATGTTCGAGGGCAGTCAAGCGGATCGCTAGAGTTTATGGCCGCGACGGATCGCCGCCGGCACGGACGTGGCTCGATTCCGCTGGCGTACAGGGGGGTATCGGACGCACACCGCCCTACGCTGTCAGCGTCGCTCGCCCTGCTTCACGACGCGGGACGAGCTGCCGGTTGTGCATGCTTGGATGATCACAGGACTCTCAAAATCGGTCCATTTTTGGAGATGCATGGAACGCCCACTCCCTGCATCGCCATGCGTGTCTCCCACTCACCTCACAGCCGCTCTCGCAGCCGTTCGATCAGGTTCATCCGCTCGTGGAGCACGGCCACGATGACGACGGCCTGATCCTGCTCGACGAAGAACAGGACGTGGTGCTGGCAGCGATGTGATCGGACCCTATCGAGCCCCGGCAGGGATTGGGCCTTAACCTCGCCGCGGACAATCCGCTCGCAACATCGATGGAGCGCATCCTGGTAGAGGTCCGCCTGGGCCTCGCCCCAAGTCTCCTGCGTGTAGAGCCAGATGTCGACGAGGTCTTCGTGCGCAGAGGACGTGAAGCGGTAGAGGGTCATTTGAGGCGTCGGCGGCGCCGAGCCTCCCGCTTGATGTCGTCGGCGGTGGCGGTCATTACCTGACCGGCGTCGACCTCGGCGAGGCGCGGGGTCAGCAGCGCCTTGAGGGCCTGCAACGCCTCGGCGTCGGTCATGGTTGCCGGGTCGGGCATGTCGAACAGGGTGCGGTCCAACACGTAATCCTTGATGCTCTGCCCCTTGAGCGCGGCCATGGCCTTGAGCTGCTGGTGCTCCTGAGGGCTGATGTCGATCGAAAGCCTGGGCATGATGATCTCCTCTGGCATCCTCAACATAGGCTGCCGCTCGGCACATTGACAACAAAAGTTGTCAATGTGCCGCAGCATGCGCCGACGAGGCCAATGGCACCGTCGTATGGAGGGCGCCTATGTGCGCACGATCGTGTGTCACGCCGACCTCATGGCGGAAGCGCTCACGTAAGCACGAGCCACGCGCCCCAATCATCTTCTGAAAATATCCTCGGTGGAGCGCGCGACGCGCGCTGGGGGCAGACAGTCCCCGCAGCCGCGCCGGCGGCCTTCAGTGCAATTCTCCGTCGCCTTGACGCTTGGTCTGTGCCATCGGCTCTGTGTCCTCACGTTTGCGCCGCTTGTCCTGCGCCCGCAGCATCTCGGGTCCTATGTCCGCGCGAAGAACCAGACGATGGCGTTGCGGCAGATGTCGCCGGCGAGCGTTGCGGGCGGCATCATGTCGAGAGGATCGATGAGAGCGGCGGCTTTGGCGAAACCCGCCGAAGTCATCGCACGGCTGACGCGGATGCCGCCCGGCCGGGTGGGATAGGCGAGCAACGCCTCGGACACAGCGCCGGCGCGCAACGCGCTGTCATAGGCGGCGAGCGCAGACCTCAGCGTCATCTGAAGCGCGCGCTTTTCGCCGTAGTGGGCAACAGCCTCGTCGTAGCGGGCGCTCTGGCCGGGCTCAGGAAAGCGCACGAGCGCCTTCAGGACCACCGTGGAGGCCACGGTGCTGGAGGGTGCCGGAGCGGCTTCTCTGTCCTTCGGATCGGTCGTTGGTGCGGGTGCGGCGGTCCCGGGCTCCGGCGCGAGCTTCAGGGACGGCTTCGCCGCGTGAGCCGGTGCCGATCCGGCGGGACCGCCGTCGTAACTGGTCCTCCTCTCGGATCCGATCCGGTCGCGCAGCTCGTGCCACTTCGGGACGCCCTGTCCCGGCAGCTTGATGGCCATGGTCAGGCGACCAGGGCGGGGGCGCCGGCCGCATCCAAGAGCTCCGCGGTCAGTTTGCGGGCCTCGATGAGGGCGAGGCGGATGTGGCTGGCCATGACCCGCTTTGAGGACTGCTGCATCAACTGGCGATGGTAGAGATGGAGATGGCCGAGCGCCTTGATGTCGGCGTAGGCGCGGCGGGTCGGCAGCGTGGTGTCGAGGACGGGCATCTCGGCCAGGAGCTCGAGATTGTATCGTTCCCGGCTCGACAAGCTGGTGGTGGGGATCCGATTGATCAGCAGCCCGGCAGGCGCCTCCATTGCGGCCGCCTTATGGACCTCGACGACATATTCGAGGGTCTGAAGCGCCTCGTCGAGTTCCATCACCGAGAGGCTCGTGGGGATGACCACGACGTCGGCGTTGAGGAGGATCGCCTGGTTGAGATCGGAGCCGCCGCCGCGGGTATCGACCAGGGCGATCTCGCAGCCGTCGGTCGTGGCATGCTCGACGGCGGTGGCGAACTGGTCGGTGTCGAAGGCGGGATAGAGACGGCAATTGTCGTCCCAGGTCTTTTCGGAGGTGCCGTTGTTCTTCCAGACGGCGAGGGGTCTGTTGTCATCGGCCTCGAAGCAGGCGATGCGCAGACCCGCCTCGACGAGGACGGAGGCAGCGGCCATCAGGGCGGTGCTCTTGCCGGCGCCGCCCTTGAGCGACGTGAATGCGATGATCTTCATCGGCCTCTCGTTCGGTCGGATGCCGCGATCGGCATCCGTGTAACGCACTGTTTCAAAGGCGTGAAACCGCAAGAATGCAGCAGAACAGAGGCGCAGGCGCGCATGCCCACAATCCGGCAGAACGGCATGAGCGCAAAGGCGTATCGGCGTAGACGCGCGTAGCCGCATGGACGCGAAATCGCATTCGCGCAGTCGCGTGGACCCGCATCGGCGCAAAACCATGTCCACGCAGACACGCAAATGCCCAAACACGTATGAGCGTAAATACGCGGAACCGTATCCGCTTATTTACGCACTCGATCAAGATCGCAAAGACGTAATGACGCACATATTCAGTTCATTTGGTTGAGGTGAGGTACGAGGCAGGATATATGCGAAAGTAGAACTTTCGCGATTACAGCCCACCTCACCGTCTCGACCCTTCTCCCATGACCGACGATTCCGACCGCCAGCCGACTTGGCCGAACCGCCGTTTCTCGGGCGGTTCGTGGACGAGCCATGCCTCCAACCCGGCGCCCAAACGGGCCGAGAAGACGGTCTCGGTGAAGATGACGGAGGCCGAGCTCGCCGCATTCGACGAGGTGATCGCCCGCGCGGGGCTCAAGCGGAACCGCGCCTTGAGGATCGCGGCCCGTCGAATCGGCGGGTTTCTGGAGGCCGATGCCGAGACGCTCGCCGTCCTGAAGGACCTTCAAGCCCAGATTGCCGGCATTGCGCGGAATGTGAACCAGATTGCCAAGTCCGCAAATCGGACCCACGACCCGGACTATCGTGCCTTCATGGAAGAGCGCAGAGGCCTCGGGAAGGCGCTGTCACGCCTCGATACGGAGCTTCGCACCATCACCGAAACCGCGACGCGGCGCACGGACGGCGAGGCGCGGCTGCGCAAGGCGTCGTCCTCGTGAGGCAACCGGTCCTCGAGCTTTTGGCGAAGGGGAGGGCGGCTCCGGCTTACGTTTCGGCTGTCGATGCGGTCATGGGCGAGGATTGGGGCGAGATCGATCTCGGACGCGGCGGGCGCGCGGCCATGCGGCAGTCCATCGCCGCGGCGCATCAGGAGGATATCGCCCCTGGCGGAGCGCCGATGCCACCTTGCGTTCCAGGGCACAGCGCTCAGGCCGTTGTAAAAATGGTGCGGACCGGCGGGGCCCGCAACGTCGCCGGGCTGAAGGCGCAGATGACTTATCTGGCGCGGCAGGGCGGCGTCGA
>NZ_JAKGCS010000036.1 GCF_021556395.1 Acuticoccus kalidii | reverse complement strand
TTAGAGCACTTTCGGCTCAGTCGTACTCATAGCCGCAGTGGCGGATGTAGCGGCGACATTCGTCGGGATCGAAGCGGGCGAGGAGTGCGCCAATCGTATCCCACAGTTCGTCGCGGGTTCGTGCGGCCGCCTTTCGCAGGAGCGCCTTCAGCTTGGCGAAGGCCATCTCGATCGGGTTGAGGTCGGGGCTGTAGGGCGGCAGGTAGAGGATGCTGGCGCCGGCCGCGGCGATCGCCTCGCGCACCCCGGCGACCTTGTGCGCCGCGAGGTTGTCCATCACCACGACGTCGCCCGGCGAGAGTGCTGGCGCGAGGAACTGCTCGGCATAGGCGAGGAAGGTCCGCCCGTTCATCGGCCCGGTCAGCACGAGCGGCGCGACGATCCCAGACGCCCGGAGGCCAGCGACGAACGTCGTCGTGTGCCAGTGTCCGTGCGGGGTGTGGTCGACGAGCCGCTCGGACTTCGGGGCCCAGCCCGTGCGGCGGACCATGTTGGTTGAGGCTCCGGTCTCGTCGAGAAAGACGAAGCGGTCCGGATCCATGAAACCCTGGAAACCGCGCCAGCGCCGGCGCGCCTTCGCGACGTCGGGGCGGTTCTGCTCTGCCGCCTTCAGCGACTTTTTTTGTGCCTGAGCCCGAGCCGTTGCAGCATCGACCAGACCGCCCACAGCGACACCGCCGGGCCGCCGCGCGCGATGATGGCCGCCCTCAGCTCGACGAGCGTGATGCTCCCGTTTGCCGCCACCAGCTCCCGGATCGTTGCCTCGTGAGCGGCCAGCAGCGGCTTGCGATACCCGCCGATCCGGGCCGGCTCGACGCTGCCGGTCGCCCGCACTCGCTGCATCAGCTTGACGACGGTCGACGGGCTCACATCGAAGCGGGCCGCCACCTGGCGAGCCGAGCCGCCGGCATCGACGGCTCTTGCGAGACGAACCCTCAAATCATGGGACAGCGGCGCCATCGTGCGAACTCCCGAACGCGATCACGACCATCTCAGAATCTGATTTGCCCGATTCTCCGCAAGCCGAAAGTGCTCTAGTCCAGCCGCGCCCCCGCAGGCTGGCCCGACGCCGCGACCTTGCGGCCGAGCGCGACAATCGCCGCAACCGACTTCAGCGAGCGCGTTGTGGTGACGACGCCGAGGCGCCGCTCCACCATCGCCGCGAGTTTCGATCGCCCGATTCCGGCCGGGGCATGAAGATAGAAGACGCCCTCGCCGGCCCCGAGATGGAACGCCTCGCCGTTCGCCGCGGCCGCATCGAGCGCGGCGAGATCGGGCCGCTCCGGTGCGCCCGCGAGGATGTAGCAATAGACCCGCCCCGGATCGGCCCCGGCGAACGGCGATCCGTCGATCGCCGCCGCGAGATCGGCGAGCGGACGGACGATCACCTCCGGCCGAAAGCCGTGCGCGGCTTCGATGTCGCCGGCGATCTCGTCGGCCATGGCGTCGACATCGTCACGATTGGTGCGGAAGACGGCGTTGCCGCTCTGGATATAGGTCGCCACCGCCTCGTGCCCCCGCGCGCCGAGAAGCGCGCGGAGCGCGGCCATCGGCAAGGGCCGGTGGCCACCGACATTGATGCCGCGCAGGAGGCCGACATAGGTCGCCATGCCTCACCCGATAACGCGGTCCACCGCATAGGGGGCGGGGTCGGTGAAGGGCGCCTCGCCGGTGATCATCTCGGCGAGAAGCCGCCCCGTCGCCGGTCCGAGCGTGAAGCCGAGATGATGATGACCGAAATTCGCCCACATCCCCGGAACGCCAGGCACCGGGCCGATCATCGGCAAAAGATCCGGCAGCGAGGGGCGTGAGCCGAGCCAGGGCTTGTCTTGCAGGCGCTTGCCGAGGGGGAAGAGCGCGCGGGCCTTCGGCTCGGCATGGTCGAGCTGGACCGGGCTCGGCGGCGCGTCCCGGTTCGAAAACTCCGCCCCGGTCGTCAGCCGATAGCCGCGCTTGTTGGGGCCGACCACGAACCCGTTCGCCTCGTCGACGAAGGGATGATTGAGGACCGCGTCGCCCTCGGCGGCATAATGCATGTGATAGCCGCGCTTCACGCCGAGCGGCACATCGACCCCGTTCGCCTTCAAAAGGTCGCCCGACCAGGGGCCGAGCGCGACGACGACGTCCTTGGCGCGGACCGGACCGTCTTCGCCGGTGACCTGCCATCCGGCGCCCTCGCGCCGCAGCGTCGTCGCGTCGCCTTTGATGAAGCGGCCGCCCTCGCGCTGGAAGAGCGCGGCATAGGCTTTGCCGACATCGGACGGATCGTCGACGCTCTTCGGCTCCGGCATGTGGATCGCGCCGGCGATCGTGTCGCTCAGGAAGGGTTCTTCAGCGCGCAGGCGCGCTTTGTCCCACACCTCGAAGGCGACGCCGTAACGCTCGCGCACAACCTCGTCGAGCTTCAGCGACCGCTCAAGTTCGGCATCCGTCCGATAGAGGCGAAGATATCCGCCTTCGTGCAAAAATTTCAGCGCGTCCGCCCGCTCCATCAGCGCGTGATGCTCGGGAAAGGCGCGGCGCACCAGCGGCACGTTGGCCGCCGCCGTCTTCGCGATCGCCGATTTGGAGGATTGCCGGGCGTACGCCATCAGCCATGGCGCGATCGCCGGAAGCGCCTTCCATTGAAGGCTCGCCGCCGTGCTCTGACCGGTCAGCACCGCGAGGATCGCGGCCGGATCGTGCGGGAAGGCGTAGGGAATCACCGCCTCGGACTGGATGAGCCCGGCATTGCCGAAGGAGGTCTCCTCGGCCGGTTCGCGGCGGTCGATCAGGGCGACGGTCTTGCCCCGGTCCAGAAGATGGAGCGCGGTGGCGATGCCCACCATCCCGGCTCCCAAAACGATCACATCAACGTCGGTCATGTCGAATCCAAAGCCTTTGTCGGCCATGGCGTCAATCTTAGCGACTGCCTCATTGTCGGCCATGCCCAATTTGTGGACTTTCGCAGTGTCTTGCATCGGCGTGCGCGATCACGCCACAGTCGGGCAATTCGCCGACGGAGTGGCCATGCGCGATCTCGACCTTTCCCCCCAATATCAGCGGCCGACGCCATGACCGACAAAGCGGTCAACGCCCACCAGGCGGCGGAAGATGCGCGCAACGCGGACCTCAAACTCTATGTCGACGGGCGGATCGTCCCGAAGGCGGAGGCGGTCGTCTCGATCTACGATTCGGGCTTCATGCTCGGCGACGGTATCTGGGAAGGCCTGCGGCTTCATAACGGCGTCTGGGCCTTCGTCGAGGCCCATCTCGACCGCCTCTACGAAGCCGCCCTCGCCCTCGATCTCGATATCGGGATGACGCGAGACGAATTGAAGGCCGCGCTCGACGCGACCGCCGCCGCGAACGACATGGTGAGCGACTGCCATGCCCGCCTGATGGTGACGCGCGGGGTGAAGGCGAAACCCTTTCAGCACCCCTCCCTCTCCCGCTCCGGGCCGACGATCGCGATCATCGTCGAGCACTCCAAGCCGGCGATTCCCCGCCCGATCCGCCTCGCGAGCGTTGCCCACCATCGGGGCCTGCCGCTGACACAGGACGCGAAGCTCAACTCCCATTCCAAGCTCAACTGCATCCTCGCCTGCATCGCCGCCGAAAAGGCCGGCGCCGACGAAGCCTTGATGTTCGACCCGTTCGGCTTCGTGAACACCACGAATTCGTGCAACTTCTTCATCGTGCGCAAGGGCGCCGTGTGGACCTCCACCGGCGACTATTGCATGAACGGGATCACCCGCGGCCACGTGATCGACCTCTGCCGCGAGAACGACATTCCGGTGTTCGAGCGCAACTATTCCCTCGTCGACACCTATGGCGCGGACGAGGCGTTCATGACGGGCTCGTTCGGCGGCCTCACCCCGGTCGGCTCGATCGATCAGCGGCCGATGCCCGCCGCGCCCGGACCGATGACCGAGCGCCTCGGCGGGCTCTATCGCGACCTCATCGCCCGTCATTGCGGCACGGCCTGAGGTTGCACCGCGGCGCCGTCGCGCGCAAGAGACGCACGGCGGCAACTCGTGACGGCGCTGCCGAATTGCTATGATGACGGTGAGCCGACCACGAAGAGCCGGATGCCGGGGAGCGCGCCATGCCAAGGGTAGAAGAGGCCACTTTCGCCGACGCCTCGGCGGTCGCGCGCGTCCTGCGCGCCTCGATCGCCGCGCTGTGCGACGCCGACCACGAGAATCGGCGCGATCTCATCGAGCGTTGGTCCGGCAACAAGACCCACGAGCAGGCGATCGCCTGGATCCAGGATCCGAAGACGATCGTCCTCGTCTCGCGCGCCGGCTCTGAAATCGCCGCCGTCGGGGCCTGCGGCGAAGGGCGCATCCTTCTCAATTATGTCGCGCCGGAGCACCGCTTCGAGGGCCACTCCAAGGCGCTCCTGCGCCGGATGGAGGAGATCCTGCGCCAGAAGGGGACGACCTGCGCGCGCCTCACCAGCACGATCACCGCCCACCGCTTCTATTCGGCCGCGGGCTGGCATGACGAGGGACAGCCCGAAACGTCCGACGGCGATCTCGTCGGTTATCCGATGGCGAAGGATCTCGACGCTTAACGGTATCGACACTTTGCGCGAACGATGCAGGATGTCGCCGCGCGGCGTCCCGCCGGCGCGTCCATCCTTCTTTTCCGAACGGCTACCATCATGCGCTCCAAGAAGACCATCCACGTCGTCAGCTGTCATGCCGAGGGCGAAGTCGGCGACGTCATCGTCGGCGGCGTCGCCCCGCCGCCCGGCGACACCGTCTGGGCGCAGCGCAATTTCATCGAGAGCGACGAGACGCTGCGCAATTTCGTTCTGAACGAGCCGCGCGGCGGCGTCTTCCGCCACGTCAATCTTCTCGTTCCGCCGAAGGATCCACGGGCGGCGATGGGCTTCATCATCATGGAGCCGGCCGACACGCCGCCGATGTCGGGCTCCAACACGATCTGCGTCGCGACCGTCCTTCTCGACACCGGCATCTTGCCGATGACGGAGCCGGAGACGCGCCTCGTCCTCGAAGCGCCGGGCGGGCTCGTCGAGATCGTCGCCACCTGCCGCGACGGCAAGGCCGAACGCATCAAACTCACCAACGTGCCCTCCTTCGCGGGCACGCTCTCCGCTCCGCTGGAGATCGAGGGACACGGCACCTTGACGGTCGACACCGCCTATGGCGGCGACAGCTTCGTCTTCGTCGACGCGGCCGGTCTCGGCTTCGGCCTCGAGGAGGACGAGGCGTTCGATCTCGCCCGGCTCGGCGTGCGCATCACCAAGGCGGCGAACGAGCAGATCGGCTTTTCCCATCCCGAGAACACCGGATGGGACCACATCTCCTTTTGCGCCTTCACCGGCCCGATGCGGCGCGACACCGACGGCCTCCACCTCAAGAACGCGATCGCGATCCGGCCCGGTAAGATCGACCGTTCGCCGACCGGCACGGCCCTTTCGGCCCACATGGCCCGCCTTCACGCCCGCGGCGAGATGGCGCTCGGCGACCGGCTGACGACGACCTCGATCATCGGCTCGACCTTCGAGGGGCGCATCGAGGCGGTGACCGAGGTCGCGGGCCGTCCGGCGATCCGGCCGTCGGTCTCGGGACGCGGCTGGGTGACGGGCACGCACCAGCTCCACCTCGACCCGGCCGACCCATGGCCGGGCGGCTACCGCCTCAGCGACACCTGGCCTGTGGGTCTCGTCTAGGCCGTGCGCGGGTGCCGGCGGCAATCGGGTCCATCATGCCGCGAGGGTGGTGGTGCCGGCGTCTCGGCCCACTCTCGCCGCCGGGACGGCATGTCATCCCGCTAGCGCTCCGATGATTGGCGCGGCGGGATGGTCCGATCCGGCGAGATCGAGCAGCGTTTTCTCGCTCTCTTCATTTCAATAAGGCGCGAGCTGCACTAGAACCGAGGAAAATGGCCGCCGAAACGGCACCATCCGAAACCGGGAGGACACCATGATCGCAAGCTCCAAGCGGGCGATGCTGAAGGGCGTCATCGCCGGCGCCATCGCGCTGACGATCACCGCCGGATCGGGCGCGGGCGCGCTCGCTGCCGACACCGTCAAAGTCGGCCTGTTGCGCCTTACCTCGCATTCCCCTTCGATCATCGCGGCCGGCAACGGCTATTTCGCCGACGAAGGCATCGAGGTCGAGTTCGTCCCCTTCCAGGCGGCCCAGCCGATGGCGGTCGCCATCGCCTCCGGCGACATCGATTTCGGCATGACCGCGATTTCCGGCGGCCTCGTGAGCCTCGCCCAGAAGGGCGCCGTCAAGGTGATCGGCGGCGCGCTGATGGAAACGCCCGACGTCGAGGGGCAGAAGATCCTCGTCTCGAAGGCGGCGCATGATGGCGGCGTCACGACCCCCGCCGACCTCGCCGGACAGCGCTTCGGCGTCACCACCGCCGGCTCCTCCTTCCACTACATGGCCCACAAGATCGCCGACGGGGCGGGCTTCGACCGCGCGGACCTGCGCATCGTGCCGCTGCAGAAGGTGCCCGCGGTGATCGCCGCGCTGAAATCCGGCCAGATCGACGCCTGGTCGATCGTCCCCAATATCGCCGACGCGCTGACGGCCGGGCCCGAGGTCGTCGAGATCGGCAAGGTCGCCGACTATATTCCGGGCTATCAGGTGACGACGGTCTTCACCTCCACCCGCAATATCGAGAACAATCGCGAGCTCGTCGAACGCTTCCTCGCCGCCCTCGCCAAGGGCATCGACGATTATAACGCCGCCCTCGTCGACAAGACGATGTCCGAGGCGGACACCGCCGCCCTCGTGAAGATGGTCCACGAATACATCTACAATGATCAGCCGCTCGAAAAGGCCGATCCGCGCATTCGCGCCGGCGCGATGCGCATCAACCCGGGCGCTCGCCTCAACCTCGAGAGCGTCGAGGATCAACTCGCCTGGTTCCAGTCGGAAAAGCTCGTGCCCGCCGACGCCACGATCGACGAGCTCGTCGACACGAGCTTCGTGGAGACCGACTGACGCCATGGAACTCATCGTGGAGGCGGTCTCGCACCAATATGGTGCCACCGAGGTGATGGCGGACATCTCGTTCACCATCGGCTCGGGCGAGATCGTCACCGTGATCGGGCCGTCGGGCTGCGGCAAGTCCACCTTGCTGCGCTTTCTGGGCGGGCTCGAGCGGCCGACCTCCGGCAAGGTCTTCATCGAAGGCGCCGCACCGGACGGCTCGCTCAATCCGCTGACATACGTCTTCCAGGACTTCGCCCTTCTTCCCTGGCGCACCGTCGAGGGCAATGTGCGCCTCGTCCTCGACGATCACCGGCTGAGCGCATCCCATACCGATGAGATCGTCGATGACGTGCTCGCCCGCACCAAGCTCAGCGAGTTTCGCAGCGCCTGGCCGCGTCAGCTCTCCGGTGGCATGAAGCAGCGCGTCGCGATCGCCCGTGCGCTCGCGGTGCGCCCGGCGGTGATGCTGATGGACGAGCCCCTTTCCGCGCTCGACAGCCAGACGCGCGAGCTTCTGATGGACGACCTCGTCGAGCTTTGGGGGCGCGAGCGCTTTTCGGCCTGTTACGTCACACACAATCTCGCCGAGGCCGTGCGGCTCGGCCACCGCATCGTCGTCCTGTCGCGGCGGCCCGGCCGGATCCGGGAGGTCGTCGACATCGACGTGCCCTTGTCGGAGCGGGCGACGCGCATGGCCGAACTCGAGGTGACGCAGCGCCATCTGTGGCAACTGATGCGCGACGAGGCGCGCGAAGCCGACCGCGAGCTTTTGCATGTCGACTGACCTTGCCTCCCCCGCCGCCCAGCACGCGGAGCCGGCGACGGACCTCGCGGGCCGCCGCGAGGTGCCGTTTCGCGGCGGCGGCTTCCGCCACCGGCCGATGTGGTATGTCGGGCCGGTCGTCTTTGCCGGGCTCCTCCTTCTGTGGGAACTCGGCTCGCGGTCGGGCGTCATCAGTCCGATCGCCCTGCCCGCCCCGTCGGAGGCGCTCGGCGCGCTCGGCGATCTCGTCGAGACGGGAATGCTCTGGCGTCATCTGTCGGCGAGCCTGTCGCGGCTTGCGCTCGGCTGGTCGATCGGCACCTGCCTCGGCATTCTAGTCGGTCTCGCGATCGGACTGTTCGCCGTCGCGCGGTCGGCGCTGTCGCCGTTGGTCTCGGCGTTCTTTCCGATTCCGAAGATCGCGCTGTTGCCGCTCTTCATCATCTGGTTCGGGATCGGCGAGGGATCGAAGGTCGCGACGCTCGTCTTCGGCACCTTCTTTCCGACGGTGATCGCGACCTATAGCGGTGTCGATGGGGTGGATCGGAACCTCATCCGCATGGGCCAGTCCTTCGGCCTCAAATGGCGCTCGATCGTGACGAAGATCATTCTCCCCGGCGCGCTGCCGGCGATCCTGTCGGGCGCGCGCATCTCCGCCTCGATCGCCATCATCCTCCTCATCGCGGCGGAGATGATCGGCGCGGAATACGGGCTCGGCGCCTATATCCTGATGGCCGGATCGCTGTTCGCGCTCGATCAGTTGATCGCCGGGGTCGCGATGCTGTCGATCATCGGGCTCATCGTCGCGTGGCTGATCGGGCGGGCGGAGCGCAAGCTCCTCGACTGGCGTCTGTGACGGGCGTGCGATCGCCAAGATCTTTGCGGCGAGGTGTTTCCCATCGCGGGAAAGCGCGCTAGAGGCAGGTCCGTCGGGAATCGCGGGGTCGGGCGACCCGATCCCCATTCGGCGCGCCGCCCCGTGAGACGGAAGACATCCATTGCCCGAGCTCGTCCTTACCCTCTCCTGCATCGACCGCAGGGGTATCGTCGGCGCGGTCGGCTCCTCGATGGCGGCCCGCGAGTGCAACATCCTCGAAAGCGCGCAATATTTCGACCGCGCGTCGGGCCGCTTCTTCATGCGCGTGCGCTTCGACGCGCCCACCGGGATGACGCCGGACGGCTTTCGCGAGGCCTTCCGCCCCACCCTCCTCGCCTACGACATGGACGCCGAGATCACCGATCTCGCCGGGCGCCCGCGTGTCCTCGTGATGGTGTCGAAGACCGGGCATTGCCTCAACGATCTGCTCTATCGCTGGCGGATCGGGCAGCTTCCGATGGATCTCGTCGGCGTCGCCTCCAACCATGAGGATTGGCGTGCGCGGGTGGAGGGCGAAGGGATCCCCTTTCACCACCTGCCGATCAGCGCGGAGACGAAGGCCGAGCAGGAAAGCGCCCTTCTCGACATCGTGGAACGCGAGGGCGTCGAGCTCATCGTGCTCGCCCGCTATATGCAGGTTCTGTCCGACGCCCTGTCGCGACGGCTCGAAGGGCGCGTCATCAACATCCACCATTCCTTCCTGCCGAGCTTTAAGGGTGCGCGCCCCTACCATCAGGCGCACGCGCGCGGCGTGAAGCTGATCGGCGCGACGGCGCATTATGTGACGCCCGACCTCGACGAGGGGCCGATCATCGAGCAGGACACCGAGCGGGTGGACCATACGATGACGGCGGACGACCTCGCCGCCGCGGGACGCGACATCGAAAGCCGCGTCCTCGCCCGCGCCGTTCGCTATCACCTCGAGCGGCGCATTCTTTTGAACGGAGATCGCACAATTGTCTTCAAGTGAGCGCGACGACGGACCCATCATCATCGACGGGAAGGCCGAGGCCGCGATGATCACGGCGGAGATCGCCGATCGTGTCGCGGCGATCTCCGTCGTCCCCGGTCTTGCGGTCGTGCTCGTGGGGGACGATCCGGCGAGCGCCGTCTATGTGCGCAACAAGTCGCGCACGGCGGAGCGTTGCGGCTTCCACTCGGTCCAGCACACGCTGCCGGCCGATACCACGATGGACACCTTGCTCGCGCTGATCGAGACGCTCAATCGTGACGACGCGGTCCACGGTATCCTCGTC
Source organism: Acuticoccus kalidii (assembly GCF_021556395.1). Lineage (GTDB taxonomy): Bacteria > Pseudomonadota > Alphaproteobacteria > Rhizobiales > Amorphaceae > Acuticoccus > Acuticoccus kalidii. The sequence goes on along the minus strand of NZ_JAKGCS010000036.1, from coordinate 1,006,217 downwards.
CAGCTTCCCCTGCCCGGTCATCTCGATTCGGCGGCCGTCATCGCCGCGATCGACCCGGACAAGGACGTCGACGGGCTCCACGTCACCAATGCCGGGCGCCTCACGGTGGGTGATCCCGACGCGATCGTGCCGTGCACGCCGCTCGGCTCGATGCACCTCATCAGCGCCGTTCTCGGCTCCGATCTCGCGGGGCGCGAGGCGGTGGTGGTCGGCCGTTCGCGCCTTGTCGGTCTGCCGCTCGCGCTGTTGCTGATGCGCGCCAACGCCACCGTGACGATCGCCCACAGCCGCACCAAGAATCTCGACGCGGTCTGCCGTCGCGCGGACATTCTTGTCGCGGCGGTCGGCCGGGCCGAGATGATCGGCGAGGCCGCCATCAAGCCGGGCGCGACGGTGATCGATGTCGGCATCAACCGCGTTGAAGACGAGACGAAGAAATCGGGTTACCGGCTGGTCGGCGACGTTGCATTCTCGCAAGCGCATGCGGCCCATGCGATCACGCCGGTGCCCGGCGGCGTCGGACCGATGACGATCGCAATGCTCATGCGCAACACGCTCGATGCAGCGGAGCGCCGCGCGAGGGGACAAGGCTAAATGCCAGCCGAATGAGGCGCGACAAGTGCGCGCCGCCGCCTCAGCCGATCGATTGCCGGATCGAGCGGCAGGGCCGCTGCGGCCTCATCGCTACGTTATTTGAAACAATCTGCACATCAGAGATGATGTCCGAGTCGGAAAAATGCACTTTCGCGACATATTTTTTGGCTGTTCCGACGCCTGGATTTATTCGTCACAAAATTTGATATATATGTTGTCAGGTGTCGATCCATTTGGCGTTGTAGCGACGGTGGCCTCTCATCGCGATTGTAACCGAGTCCCTCCAATTGCAGACGTGCGATGAAACTCGGAAAATTCCTCAGGCGTTCTCGCACATTCCATCCGGTCCTCTTATTGGTCTGTGCCCTCGCCGGTGGATTGATCGCGCACCAGGCCGTCAACCATCTCATTATGCAAGGGGCTCATCGGACGTTGCAGGGCACGCTGCAGCGGACGGCAGCCCAAGTCTTTTCCCGTGTCGGGCGCGGCCTCAATACGCTGTCCCTGTCGATGAACTCGCCCTTTCCGACGTGTTCCGACGAGGACCTCGCCTATTTGCGGCGGCTGATTTACGATTTCCCCGTCGTCAAAAGTATCGGGCGCAGGGAAGACGGGGAACTTCTCTGCGCGACCTTACCGGGCCGATTGCCGACGACCGTGTCGGTCGCCGAGCCCGATCACGTCGATGACAACGGCATTCAATGGTATGTCAACGAAGAGCTCTCGATCTCCAATCGGTCGAACGCTCTGATCCTCAGCACGGCGCGCGCGAGCGTCATCCTCGATCTTTCGCTCTTCATGGTTCCGGACAGTCCCGGCCATCTCACCAGTCTGTTGTTCGTCTCCAAGAAGTCCGGCGAAATCTTCTACATCGACAATCCGCGTCTGCCGTTCGACAAGGCGGTTCTGGAGCCGGCACTCGCGCAATCCGCCTCGCGCCTTCGGATCGACAATTGGTTCCTCGCCAAGGCGTGCGATCCCGCATCCGTCATCTGCATCATTCATGCTGCGCCTGGTGAGCTTCTGCTGCGGGAAGGAGAGCCCTTCCTCGTCGTCTTCGCACTGCTCGGGGCGACCATCGGCGGCGGGCTCTTCGTCGCTTATGACGCGCGCAGCCGGCGGCTCGAGGTTCGGTTGCGCCGTGCGATCCGCAAGGATCAGCTCTTCGTGTGCTATCAGCCGCAGGTCAATTTCGTGAACGGGACGGTCATCGGCTGCGAGGCGCTGTTGCGGTGGAATGACCGGGGCGTTGCCCAGAGCCCACCCGATTTCGTGGCGGCGGCCGAGGAGAACGGCTTCATCACCGAGCTCACGCATCTCGTCGTGCGGCATGTGATGGACGATATCGCCGACGTCCTCCACGAACGCGAATCGTTCACCGTGTCGATCAACTTCGCCGCCGCCGATCTCGCCCGCGAGACGTTCCTCGACGACCTTCACGACATGCTCCGCCCGCATGGGATCGCGCCTCGGAGCATCACGATCGAGTTGACCGAGCGCACCGCCGGCGACAACCCCGCCCTCACCCGCTCCCTGCGCCGCGCGCGTGAGGCCGGCCACAAGGTCGCGATCGACGATTTCGGGATCGGCTATTCCAATCTCGGCTATTTGCGCGACCACCCGGTCGACTATCTCAAGATCGACAAGAGCTTCACCGAGACGATCGGCACGCGCTCCGTGCGCAGCGCCATCATCACCCAGATCATCGATCTGGCGAAGGTTCTGGAGCTTGAGGTGATCGTCGAGGGGCTCGAGACCGAGCAGCAGATCGCCTATGTCGTCCGCTATGGCGCCGAGTATGGCCAGGGCTGGGTCTTCGCCGAAGCCATGCCGGCGGCCGATCTCAAGACCTGGCTCGCAACGTCCGACTGGGGAAAAGGCTCCTCACGGGAACGGCCGACACAGGACGCCTTCATCCTGACCGACAGCTAACGGCGCCGCTCTCCGCGCCATGAGCCTCGCCCCGCCGCGCTCACGCAGTTGTGACGCCCGTCACCACCACCACTAGGCGTTGACGGACCGCGGGAAATATGCCCCCAATTGCCTAAGGACGATGCGTGCCGTGCTTTTTTGCAGAACGGCGAACGCCATTTTATATCAATAGGTTGAATTGGTGCCCGTCGTCCCTTGAGAACGAGGTGTGAGAGAATGGCGATGTCCCACAGACGGATGATGTTTGGCACGCGGGCGAGCGCCCTCGCCGGGGCCCTCTTGCTCGCATGGTCCGCCGGCGCCGCCGCGCAGACGACCTATGTCCGCGGCAATGACGGCGATCCCGAGACGCTCGATCAGCACAAGACGTCCACCGTCGTGGAGGCCCGCATCCTGCGCGACCTTTACGAGGGTCTCGTGATCGACGATGCGAGCGCGAAGGTCACCCCCGGCGTCGCCGAGAGCTGGACCGTCTCGGACGACGGCACCGTCTACACCTTCACCTTGCGTGAGGACGCGCAATGGTCGAACGGGGAACCCGTGACGGCGGATGATTTCGTCTATTCGCTCCGCCGCATCATGACGCCGGCCACCGGGGCGAAATACGCCAACATCCTCTACCCGATCCTGAACGCCGAGGCCGTAAACACCGGCGAGACCGCGCCGGAGGAGCTCGGCGTCAAAGCGGTCGACGACAAGACGCTGGAGATCACGCTCGCCTCGCCGACCCCCTATTTACTCGAGCTTCTGACGCACCAGACCGCCCTTCCGGTCTATCCGCCCGCGGTCGAGGAGTTCGGCGCCGATTTCGTCTCGCCGGAGCATATCGTCACCAACGGCCCGTTCCGCCTCGTCTCCTTCGCCCCGAATGACCGGCTGGTCGCCGAGAAGAGCGAGACCTTCCACGACGCCGACAGCGTGAAAATCGACCGCGTCGTCTTCCTGCCGATCGAGGACCGGGCAACGTGCGTGCGCCGTTTCGAGGCCGGCGAGGTCCATTCCTGCCACGACCTGCCGAGCGAGCAGATCGCCTCCTTGCGCGAACGCCTCGGCGATCAGCTCCACATCGCGCCCTATCTCGGCACCTATTATTACGCGCTGAACCCGACGCGCGGCGCGCTCGGCGACGTCAATGTGCGCCAGGCCCTGTCGATGGCGATCGACCGCGATTTCCTTGCCGAGGAGATCTTTTCGGGCACGATGCTCCCCGCCTACGCCCTCGTCCCGCCAGGCATCTCGAACTATGTCGAGGACGGTCCGCAGCTCCCTTACGCAAACACCTCGATGCTCGACCGCGAGGACGAGGCGATCGCGATGATGACCGAGGCCGGCTATGGTCCCGACAACCCGATCACGCTCGAACTCGCCTACAACAACTCCGAGAACCACCGGAACGCGGCGACCGCGATCGCCGATATGTGGGCCCCGCTCGGCGTCAACGTGACCTTCAACGCGCGCGATCTGCCCGCCCACTATGCGATGCTGCGCGACGAGAAAAACTTCGACGTCGCCCGCGCCGGCTGGATCGGCGACTATTCCGATCCGCAGAACTTCCTTTTCCTCAACATCTCCGACAATGACGGCTTCAATTACGGCCAGTACGACAATCCGGAATATGACGCCTTGATGGACGAGGCCGCCTCCGAAGGCGATCTCGACAAGCGGGCGACCCTTCTCGCCGAGGCCGAGGCGCTCTTCCTGCGCGATCTGCCGCAAGTGCCGCTCCTCTTCTATTCTTCGACCTCCCTCGTCTCCCCGAAGGTGGAGGGATGGGTCGACAATGTGCGGCACGTCCATCCGACGCGCTTTCTGAGCCTCAGCGAATAAGAATGAAGGCGGTCATGGGCCTCCCCATGGCCGCGTTTTTCTGATGCTGCGTTATGCCGTGCGGCGCCTTCTCGGCGCGATTCCGACCCTCTTCGTCATCATCACCCTCGCCTTCTTCCTGATGCGCGTGGCGCCGGGCGGCCCGTTCGATCAGGAGCGGACCCTCGAGCCGACGGTGATGGCCAACCTCAACAAGGCCTTCCACCTCGACCGGCCGCTTTACGAACAGTACGCCGTCTATCTCGGCAATCTCCTGCGCGGCGATCTCGGCCCGAGCTTCGTCTATCGCGACTTCTCGGTCGGCGAACTCCTCGGCGCGGGTCTGCCGATCTCGATGCTGCTCGGCGCCTGCGCGCTCCTTCTCGCGCTCCTCGTCGGCGGAACGCTCGGCATCATCGCGGCGCTGAAGCAGAATTCGACGGTCGACTATCTCGTCATCGCGGTCGCGACCTTCGGCATCACGGTGCCGAACTTCGTGGTCGCGCCGGTGCTCTCGCTCGTCTTCGGCGTCTGGCTCGGCATCCTGCCGGCGGGCGGATGGGAGGGGGCGCACCCGGCCTATATGCTCCTGCCGGTCATCACGCTGGCGCTGCCGCAGATCGCGATCGTCGCCCGCCTCATTCGCGGCGCGATGCTGGAGGCGCTGCGGTCCGATCATGTCCGCACCGCCCGCGCCTACGGGCTCCCGGCGCGCCTCGTGGTGATCGTCCACTCGCTGAGGGGGGCCGCGCTGCCGGTGATCTCTTATCTCGGCCCGGCCGCCGCCGCCCTTCTCACCGGCTCGGTGGTGGTGGAAACGATCTTCGGCATTCCCGGCATCGGCCGCTATTTCGTCCAGGGCGCCCTCAATCGCGACTATACGCTCGTGATGGGGACGGTGGTGATCGTCGCGGTGTTCGTCGTCCTCTTCAATCTCGCCGTCGACCTCCTCTATGCGGCGATCGACCCGCGGGTGCGCTATGACTGACGCGGCACTCCCCACCGCACCCGCCGTCGCGGGCCGCTCGCTCTGGGCGACGGCGCTCCGCCGGTTGATGCGCAACCGTGCCGCGATGGTGAGCCTCGTCGTCCTCGCCCTCTACACGCTCGCCGGCATCGTCGGTCCGATGGTCTGGCCGCACGACTATGCGACCGTCTACTCGAACTATGTGAAGGTTCCCGCGAGCCTCACCCCCTATCCGCGCGCCAACACCATCGTGCCGGGTGCGGAGCGGGCGCTCGCGCGGGCCCGCGTCGAGGTCGACACCGTGGACGTCGCGGGCGAGACCGTGACCCTCGGCCTCACCGCCTCGCGCGAGATCGACCCGCGCATCACCCGCTATCTCGACCGTTCCGACCTCTTCTCGAACGCCCGGATCGTCGAGACCGGCGACGATGGCCGCAGCGCCGTGATGGAGGCCGACATCGCGCGCCTCACCTTCGTTTTCGGCACCGATTCCAATGGGCGCGATCTCGCCGCGCGCATCCTCGTCTCGATTCGCATCTCGCTGATGATCGGAGCGCTCGCGACGGGCGTCGCCCTTATCATCGGCGTCCTTTACGGGGCGACGGCGGGCTTTCTCGGCGGCCGCATCGACGGGGTGATGATGCGCATCGTCGACGTGCTCTATTCGTTGCCCTTCATCTTTTTCGTCATTCTGCTCGTCGTCTTTTTCGGCCGCAATGTCGTGCTGATGTTCATCGCAGTGGGGGCGGTCGAGTGGCTCGACATGGCGCGCATCGTGCGGGGGCAGACGCTCTCCCTCAGACGGCGCGAGTTCGTGCGCGCGGCCGAGGGGCTCGGCGTCGGGCCGGCGGCGATCCTGCGCCGCCACATCATCCCCAACGTGCTCGGCCCGGTGATCATCTTCATGACGCTCCTGGTGCCGAAGGTAATCCTCCTCGAGAGCTTCCTCTCCTTTCTCGGCCTCGGCGTGCAGGAACCGCTGACGAGCCTCGGCGTCCTCATCTCCGAAGGCGCGCGCAACATGCGCAATGCGCCCTCGATGCTCATCTTCCCCTCGCTCGCGCTGACGATCCTGCTGTTCGCTCTCAACTTCCTCGGCGACGGCCTGCGCGACGCGCTCGACCCGAAAGACCGATGACCGGACCCGGCCCCATCCTCACCTTGCGCGATCTCGCCATCACCTTCGACACGCCCGACGGCGACGTCGAGGCCGTGACGGGCGTCGATCTCGACGTCTTCGCGAACGAGAATGTCGCCGTCGTCGGTGAATCGGGGTCCGGCAAGAGCCAGATCATGATGGCGGCGATGGGCCTCCTCGCCGTCAATGGCCGCGCCACGGGATCGGTGCGCTATCGCGGGACGGAGCTTCTCGGAATGGCCCCGCGCGCCCTCAACCGGATCCGCGGGGCGAAGATCGCGATGATCTTCCAGGAGCCGATGACCTCTCTCGACCCGCTCTATCCGATCGGCCGCCAGATCGCCGAGCCGTTGATGGTGCATTCGCGCCTCTCCCCGCGTGCCGCCCGCAAGCGGGTGCTGGAGCTTCTCGACCTCGTCCAGCTTCCCGACGCCGCGCGCCGGCTCGGCGCCTATCCGCACGAACTCTCCGGCGGACAGCGCCAGCGTGTGATGATCGCGATGGCGCTTGCCAACGAGCCCGACATCCTGATCGCCGACGAGCCCACCACCGCGCTCGACGTCACGATCCAGGCCGAGATCCTCGCCCTTCTCGCCCGCCTGAAGGCCCGGCTCGGGATGGCGATCCTCTTCATCACCCACGACCTCAAGATCGTCGAGGCGATCGCCGATCGTGTCGTGGTGATGCGCGCCGGCGCTGTGGTGGAGGCCGGCCCCACCCAGAGGATCTTCGCCAGCCCGCGCGCCGACTATACGCGGATGCTCCTCGCCGCCGAGCCGACCGGCACCAAGGCCCCGCCGCCGGCGGAGGCCGAAACGCTCCTCACCGCCCGCGATGTCGGCGTGACCTATCGCTCGGGCGGCGGCCTTCTCGGCCGATCCGCGCACACGATCGAGGCGGTGAAGTCGGTCGATCTCGACCTGAAGCGCGGCCAGACGCTCGGCATCGTCGGCGAATCGGGATCGGGAAAGTCGACCCTCGGGCGCGCCCTCGTCGGGCTCGGCCACGCCGATGGCGCGATCCGCTTTCGCGGCGCGACGATCAACGCGCTCTCGCCGCGCGCCCTTCGTCCCTTCCGCCGCGATCTTCAGATGGTCTTCCAGGATCCCTACGGCTCGCTCAGCCCGCGCATGACCGTGGGGGAGATCGTGACCGAGGGCCTCCTCGTGCACGAACGGGGCCTGTCGGCCCGCGAGCGTGGCCGGCGAGCGGACGAGGCGCTCGCCGAAGTCGGGCTCGAAGCGCGGATCAAGAACCGCTTTCCGCACGAATTTTCCGGCGGACAACGCCAGCGCATCGCGATCGCCCGCGCCCTCATCCTGAAGCCGGAGATCATCGTGCTCGACGAGCCGACCTCCGCGCTCGACAGCTCGGTGCAGAAGCAGATCATCGCGCTCCTGCGAGCCGTCCAGGCCGAGCATCAGCTCGCTTATGTCTTCATCAGCCACGATCTCGCGGTCGTGCGCGCGCTCGCCGACACGGTGATGGTGATGAAGGCCGGCGAGGTCGTGGAGGCCGGGCCGACCGAAGCGATCTACGGCGCGCCGAAGACCGCCTACACCCGGCGCCTCATCGCGGCCGCGTTCGACCTCGGATCGGTGCTGACGGGCGCGGCGGAGCCGGCCTGAGCCTCACTCGGCCGCCGACCGCGCCACATTGGCGTCCGACAGGATCGACGCGGCGATCTCGAAGGAGTGCAGCCGGGCTGTGTGGTCGTGGATCTGGCCGGTGAGGATCACCTCGTCGGGCTGGTAGCGCGCGATCAAGGCGTTGAGCTGCTCGCGCACCGAATCGGGCGAGCCGACGGCGGTGACCGAGAGCGCCGCGTTGACCTGCGGCATGTAAGCCGGATCGACGACGCTCGACAGGTCGCGCACCGGGCGCGGCAACGGGCCGGCTTTGCCGGTGCGAAGGTTCACGAAGGCCTGCTGCATCGTGGTGCGCAGATAGTGCCCCTCCTCGTCGCTGTCGGCGGCGAAGACGTTGATCGCCAGCATGAAATACGGCGCCTCACCCCATTGAGACGGCTTGAAATGCTGGCGATAGAGCTGCAGCGCCTCGCCGAGGGAGGCGGGGGCGAAGTGGGAGGCAAAGGCGTAGGGCAGACCGAGATGGGCCGCGAGCTGGGCGCCGAACGTGCTCGACCCGAGCATCCAGACCGGCACCTCCGTCCCCATGCCGGGGATCGCCCGGATCGGCCCGTCCCCCGCGTCGGGGCCGAGATAGAAGAGGAGCTCCATCACGTCCTGCGGGAAATTGTCGGAGTTCTCGAGGCTGCGGCGCAGCGCCCGTGCGGTCGTCTGATCGGTGCCGGGCGCGCGGCCGACGCCGAGATCGATCCGCCCCGGATAGAGCGTCGCGAGCGTTCCGAACTGCTCGGCGATCACCAAAGGGGCGTGGTTGGGCAACATGATGCCGCCCGAGCCGACCCGCATCGTGGACGTGCCGCCGGCGATATGGCCGATGAGCACCGAGGTCGCGGCGCTCGCGATGCCGGACATGTTGTGATGCTCGGCGAGCCAATAGCGGTTATAGCCCCAGCGTTCGGCGTGTTGGGCGAGATCGAGTGAATTGCGCAGCGCATCGGCCGGGCTCGATCCTTCCGCAATCGGCGAAAGATCTAGGAGGGAATAAGGGATCATGGACCGGACTCCTGCGGACGCGGAATTGCTTGCCATAACACATAGTCCACCTGACCGCACATGCGAGAGGGGCGTGCGTGATGGGCCAACACCTGCCAAGATAGTCCGTTCAGGAAGAGCCCGCGATGATTGAGACCGAACGCCTCACCCTCACCACCCCGACGCTCGCCGATGTGCCGGCGCTTTACGCCTTTCTCGGCGATCCGGCGGCGATGGCCCACACGCACGCCGACACGAGCCTCGCCGCCTGCCGCCGGCGGATCGCCGTCCACGAACGCCGCCGCCGACGCGACGGGTACGCCCCGTGGACGGTGCGGCGACGCGACACGGGCGAGATCATCGGCTGGGGCGGCCTCTATGACGACCCGTTCGATCCCGGTTGGGGCGTCGAGCTCGCTTATTTCTTCCACCCCTCGAGTTGGGGCGCGGGTTATGGCAGCGAGCTCGCAAGGGCGACGATGCGCCATGCCGACGAGATGCTCGGCCTGCCGAAGGTCGCCGCCTTCGCCAAGCGCGACAACGCCGCCTCGCGCCGCGTCCTCGAAAAGGTGGGCTTCCGCGTCGTCCGCTACGTTCCCGAGATGGAGCGGGACTATTATGAGCGCCCGCTCGGGGCGAACTGAGCGGCGCGGCGCTCAGCGGCCGGACAATTCGCGCACCAGCGTCGCGGTGTCGACCTCGCGGCAGAAGCCGTTGAAGGCGAAGAGCGCATTCTCGTGCCGCTCCACCGTGTAGGCGGCGCAGGCGTCCGTCACCACCGTCACGAGATAGCCGAGATCGCAGGCGCTCTTCACCGTCGCGTCGACGCACTGATCCGTCAGCACACCCGAGACGATGAGCTGCGCGATCCCCATCTGCCGCAACACATAATCGATCGCCGTCGAGACGAAGACGTTCGCCGACGTCTTCGGGAAGATCATCTCGTCCCCCGCGGGGGCGAGCTCGTCGATCGTCTTGGCGTCCCAGGCGCCACGCGGGACGTTGAAGCCGGTGATCTTGTAGTCGAGACTGCGGTCGCGCCCGTCGAGGGTGAGGCTTTCGATGTTGGTGTACATCACCTCCACGTTCGCCGCGCGCGCCGCCGCCTGGATCGCCTGCATGTTCGGCACGACGTGCCGCCGCAGATGGGCGATGAAGGGCTCGTAGACGGTGGCGCGCTTTTCCGGCGCGCAGGTTCGCACCTCCGTCCCGTCCGGGTGGCAGCAATAATTCTGCACGTCGATGAAGAGGAGCGCGGCCCGGTCCGGCTGGATCGGCACCTCGCGCGTGGTGGTGGAGAGGAAGGGCGACATCGGCGGCTCCGGTCTCGGCTGATGGGTGTTATCGCGACCCGTAGCGGGCGAACGCAAGGCTTGCCCGATCCACTCCGGCTTGAAAAAGTGTGCGGATGACCGAACCGCTGATCGCCACCGTCGTCCCCGATATCGCAGGCCATGTGCGTGGCAAGGCCATTCCCCTCGCCGGCTTCGATGCCGTCTGGGAGAACGGCACCGGCTGGACGCCGGCGAACGTGCAGATCACCTGTTTCGACGTCGCCGCGAAAAGCCCGTGGGGGCCGACCGGCGACGTGCGCATGATCCCGGCGCGCGAGGCGATGGTGGAAGTCGCCCTTCCCGCCGGCGCGACGGAGCGCTTCGTGCTCTGCGATGTCGTCGAGGGGGACGGGGCGCCGTGGGAATGCTGCCTGCGCACCATCCTCAAAACCGCGCTCGCGGCGCTGAAGGCGGAGACGGGGCTCGAGCTGCGGGCGAGCTTCGAACACGAGTTCACCTTCCGCGATGGCGACGGACCGGAGCCCGGAAGCGCCTACTCGCTGCGCGGTCTCCGGGGGCGGCGCGTCTTCGGGGAGACGCTGTGCGGCGTGCTGCGCGATGCGGGCCTTCCGCCGGACAGCTTCCTGCGTGAGTTCGGCCCGCGCCAGTTCGAGATCACCCTTCCCCCGCAACCGGCGCTGCGCGCGGCGGACGAGGCGGTTGCCCTGCGCCAGCTCACCTACGCCGTCGCCGAGGATTTCGCCGCGCCCGTCACATTCTCACCGCTGGTGACGGAGACCGGCGTCGGCAACGGCGTCCACATCCATTTCAGCTTCTGGGACGAGAACGGCCACCCGAAGACCCTTGACGGCAAGCGCCCGCACGGCCTGTCGGAGGTCGCGGGCCGGTTCATCGCCGGCATTCTCGACCACCTGCCCGCCCTCACCGCGATCACCGCGCCGAGCGCGCTGTCGCATATGCGCCTCACGCCGCACCGCTGGAGCGCGGCGTTCAACAATCTCGGCGTTCAGGATCGCGAGGCGGCGGTGCGCATCTGCCCGACCTTCGGGGCGGACGCCGGCAAGCGGGCGCGGCAATATAATATCGAGTTTCGCGCGACCGATGCCGCAGCGACACCGCATCTGTCGCTCGCGGCGATGATCTTCGCAGGGCTCGACGGCATCCGGCAGGCCCGCCCCGCGCCGGAGCCGACGGTCGGCGATCTCACGCTCCTGTCGGCCGAGGCGCTCGCCGCGAAGTCGCTCGCGCGGCTGCCGGCGAGCCTAGACGAGGCGCTCCTCGCGCTCGAAGCCGACACCGCGCTCCTGGCGGCTTTCCCCGGCCGGTTCGGCGCGATCTATCTCGACCACAAGCGGGGCGAGCTCGGTGCCCTCGAGGGCAAGGACATCGACGAGCGCCTCGCCGCCTATCGCGCCGCCTACTGAGACCGCGTCTCCCGCCGAGCGCCCCATTTGGCGGCGAGTGTCGCCGTCATCACCCCGATCGCCACCGCCGCGATGAGGATGGTGCTCGCCGCGTTGATCTCCGGCGAGACGCCGAGGCGGACGGCCGAGAAGATCCGCATCGGCAGCGTCGTCGAGCCCGGTCCGCTCGTAAAGCTCGCGATCACGAGATCGTCGAGCGACAGGGTGAAGGCGAGGAGCCAGCCCGCCGCCACCGCCGGCGCAATCAACGGCAGCGTGACGAGGCAGAACGCCTTGACCGGCGAGGCGCCGAGATCGCGCGCAGCCTCCTCGAGGCTCATGTCGAACGCGGTGAGACGCGATTGGACGACCACCGCGACGAAGCAGAGCGCGAATGTCGTGTGCGCGATGGTGATCGTCCAAAAGCCCCGGTCGATGCCGAGCGCGACGAAGAGAAGGAGGAGCGACAGCCCCGTGATCACCTCCGGCATCACGAGCGGGGCGTAGGTCATCCCCTGAAAGAGCGTGCGGGCGGGCAGACGCCGCGCGCGCGTCAACGCGATCGCCGCGAGGGTGCCGAGCACCGTCGCCAATGTCGCGGTGACGACGGCAACGAGAAGGGACATCTTCGCCGCCGCCAGAAGCTGCGCATTCTGGAAGAGCGCGACGTACCATTTCGTCGAGAACCCACCCCACACCGTCACCAGCTTCGAGGCGTTGAAGGAGTAGATCACGAGGATCAGGATCGGCAGATAAAGGAATGCGAATCCGAAGGTGAGCGAGACCGCGTTCAGCCAGCCAAAGCGCGTCATTCGACTTCACGCGCCTGATAGCGTTGGAAGAGCGTGATCGGCACCACCAGGATCACGAGAAGCACCACGGCGACCGCGCTCGAAAGCGGCCAATCATGGTTGAGAAAGAACTCGTTCCACAGCGTCTGGCCGATCATCAAGGTGTTCGATCCGCCGAGCAGATTGGGAATGACGAACTCGCCGACCGCCGGGATGAAGACGAGGAGCGAGCCGGCGACGATGCCGGGCACGGAAAGGCGCACCGTCACCTGCCAGAACGCGAGCCATGGCGGGCTGCCGAGATCGGACGCGGCTTCGAGAAGCGCCGGATCCTGCCGTTCGAGCGCCGCATAGAGCGGCAGGATCATGAACGGCAGATAGGCGTAGACGATGCCGACGATCACCGCGAAATTCGTGTTGAGGATCGTGAGCGGCTCACCGATGGCGCCGAGTTCGAGGAGGACGGCGTTGAGCAGTCCCTCCCGCTTCAGGATGCCGACCCAGGCATAGACCCGGATCAGAAACGAGGTCCAGAACGGCATGATGACGAGCGCGATGAGCAGCGGCCGCCAGCCTCGCGGCGCCCGCGCCATCGCGTGGGCGATCGGAAAGCCGCACAAAAGCGTCAGCACCGTCGCGATGGCGGCGATCTTCAGCGACGAGAGATAGGCCTCGACATAGAGGGAATCGCTCGCAAGGAAGGTGTAGTTGCCAAGCGAGAGCGTCTTCACCTTCTCCCACGTCGCGCCGACCCCTTCGGCGAGGTCGAGGACGGGCTCGTAAGGCGGCTGGCCGTAAAACGCGGTCGACAGCGAGATTTTGAGGACGATGAGGAACGGGATCAGAAAGAAGACGAGCAGCCAGACATAAGGCAGAAGCCCGACGAAGCTCGCATTGAGGACCCGGCGGCCACCGCGCCCCGCGCGCGCTTCAGCGTTCGAGGAAGACGGCATCGGCCGGATCCCAATTCAGAACCACCCGATCACCGAGGCGGATCGTCCCGCCGTCGCGGGTGTTCGAGCGCCGCGTCTTGATGAGATGGCCCGTCTCGAGGCGCACCCGGTAGAGCGTGTCCTCGCCCATGAAGGCGGCGTCGGAGACCGTTCCGGTCAACGTGTTGGGGCCGTCGCTGTGCCCGTTCACCCGCCGCATGGCGACCTTCTCCGGCCGGATCGCGAGGCACCCGGCCTCCCCCGCCCGCGCCGCGCCGGCGGGCGAGGCGACGACCCGTGTTCCGAGCGCCGGCGCGTCGAGCGCGGTCTCGCGCGCATCGGCGTGGGCGACCGTGCCCTCGATGAGGTTGATCTCGCCGATGAAGCTCGCGACGGCGCGGCTCACCGGCGCTTCGTAGATCTCGGCGGGCGTGCCGACCTGCTCGATCCCCCCCTCGCGCATCACCGCGATGCGGTCGGCGAGCACCATCGCCTCGTCCTGGTCATGGGTGACGATGACGAAGGTGATGCCGAGCCGGCGTTGAATGGCGGTCAGCTCGAACTGCGTCTCTCCGCGCAGTTTCTTGTCGAGCGCGGCGAGCGGCTCGTCGAGGAGGAGGACGCGGGGCTCCTTGGCGAGGGAGCGGGCGAGCGCGACGCGCTGGCGCTGGCCGCCTGAGAGCTGATGCGGCTTGCGCCGCGCCTGCGCGGTGAGCTGGACAAGGGACAGCATGTCGTCCACCCGCGCCCGGATCGCCGCCGCGTTGAGCCCTTCACGGCGCAGGCCGAAGGCGATGTTGTCCCACACCGACAAATGCGGGAACAGCGCGTAGGACTGGAACATCATGTTGGTCGGCCGCTTGTGGGCCGGAACGCCGGCGAGGCTCTTGCCGGCGAGGCGGATGTCGCCCGAGGTCGGCGTCTCGAAGCCGGCGAGCATCCGCATTAGCGTCGTCTTCCCGCAGCCCGATGGGCCGAGCAGCGCGAAAAACTCCCCCTCTTCGATATCGAGCGACAGATCCGCGACGGCGACGACGCCGCCGAAGGTCTTGCGCACATGATCGAAGCGGATCAGCGGCTCGGCCGCGCGTTTTGCGATCGGCTCGGCCGCGCTGTCGCCGAGCGGCGCGCCCGTCATGGCGGGCGAGGCCAAGGCGCTCATCTCTCGCGGGTCCGGTGCGGCGGGGTCATCGAACGGCTCCTGTGACGCACGAGCGGCGGACGACCGAACCATCCGCCGCGGGCTGTCGGGTGGTCAGCGCCCGGTTTTGAGGCGCGTCCACTCCCGCGTTGCGATCCGCTGCACCTGCGGCGGAAGCTCCGTCGTCGTGAACAGGGTCTCCTGCACGGCGGCCGGCGGATAGACGGCCGGATCGTCGAGCACCGCCTCGTCGACAAAGTCCATCGCGGCGGCGTTGGCGTTGGCGTAATTGACGTAATTCGTCGCCTTCGCGATCACCTCGGGCCGCATCAGATAGTCGATAAAGGCGTGCGCGTTGTCCTTGTTGGCGGCGTCCGCCGGGATCGCCATCATGTCGAACCACATCGGCGCGCCCTCCTTCGGGATCGAATAGGCGACGGTGACGCCGTTGTCGGCGTCCTCGGCCCGGTCGCGCGCCTGAAGGATGTCACCCGACCAGCCGACCGCGAGGCAGATGTCGCCGTTGGCGAGGCCGCTGATATATTCGGACGAGTGGAATTTCTGGATATAGGGACGGATCGTGCCGAGGAGCTCGGCCCCTTTGCGGATATCGTCCGGGTCCTTCGAGTTCGGGTCGAGGCCGAGATAGTTCATCGCGATCGGGAACATGTCCGACGGCGCGTCGAGAAGGTGGACGCCGCAATCGGCGAATTTCTCGAGGATCTCGGGCTTGAAGATGATGTCCCAGGAATCGACCGGCGCGTCGGCCATCCGCTCGGCGATCTTTTCTTCGACATAACCGATGCCGGTGGTGCCCCACATATAGGTGACCGCGTATTCCGCACCCGGATCGTAGGTCGCCGTTTCCTTCAAGATCATGTCCCAAAGGTTGCCCATATGCGGCAACTTCGCCTTGTCGAGCGGCGCGAAGAGCCCCGCCTTGATCTGCCGGGAGAGGAAGTAGGCGGTCGGGACGACGACGTCATAACCGCTCTGGCCGGCGAGCAGCTTCGCCTCCAGGAACTCGTTGGAGTCGAACACGTCATATTGGACGCGGATGCCCGTCTCCGCCGTGAAATCGGCGAGGACTTCCTCGTCGATATAGTCCGACCAGTTATAGACGTTGACGACCTCTTCGGCGTTCGCCGGCGCCATGGCGGCGAACGCCGCGAGCGCTGCGATCGTCGTCCAGCCCTTGGCAAAGCGCGGTGTGCCCAAAATTGCCCCCTCCAATTTGCACGTCACCTTCTTCGGCATGGCTTGCATAATACATGCCGCTGTTCTTGCGCGGCGAGAAGGGCAACAAAGTCAAGTCGGAACCCGCGTCACAGCGCCGCTTTCAACGCCTCCTCGGTCACGGCGTTGTCGTCCGCGAGGTCGCGCCGCGCCTTGATGCCGTGCTCGCTCAGCGCGCCGTGATAGGCCTTCACCGCCTCGCTCGGCGTCAGATTGCGTGAGACCACCTCGCGCATGAGGCGAACGATGTCGATCGGCGACTCGGCGAGGTGGATCTTGCGCCCGAACAGGGCGACCCGCGCGCCATAGCGTTCGGCCTGGGCGAGCAGCTCGAACGTGTCGCGCGTCGTGCCGGCCGAACCGCCGAGAATGCCGACGATCAGGTGCGTCGGGTCGTAAGAGGCGAGCTCTTCCATCGCGGCCGGGCCGTTATATTGGAGCTTCAGGAATTTCGGAAAATCGATCTCCATCACCCCCGCGAGGGTGCGCACGATATTGTCGTTGATGAACGAGCCGATATCGGCCCCGTCCGCCAAGCCGATATCGAAGGCGGGATTGAAGACTTCGAGGAAGTGCCGCATGCCGTGCCGCCCGGCGTCCTGGCGAAAGGCGCTATAGGCCTCGGCGTTGATCGCGTCGATGTCGCGCTGGTTCGAGAAGGTGATCGAATAGAGGCCGAGATCGGTGTGCGCCGCCACCTGGTCGAGCCGCGCGGTGCGATGATGGCGCGAGGGCTCCTCGCGATAGCGTCCGCCCCGGGCCGACCAGATGTCCGTCGTGTCGTTGAGGCGCATCGCAAGGGTCACGTCGGATCCGGCGAAGAGCCCCTCCTTTGACAGCCTCTCTCCGGTGGAGGCGGAGACCAGCATGATGTCGACGAGGCCGGATCGGGTCATCTCGCGGATCGCGTCGAGGTGCGTGGCGCGCGGGGTGTGATGGCCGGGCTTTGCGGGGTCGGCGACGGGAGCGGCGCGGCCGAAGCCGATATCACCATCCTTCGCATCGGCGATGATGAAATCGGAGGGGGTGTACCGGCCAGCCTGAATGTTGGCGAGCTTCCGGTCCAGAGCAAGCATCTTCGGTCCCTTTCGTTACCCCGTGAGGATGGGTGATTGTGGCGGTTTCAGGCGACGGTCGCGGCGATGTCCTTGCGCCAGCCCCAGCGTTCGGCGAGGTCGAGCGCCTCGCGATAGGGCACGATCGACCCCGTGGTGGTGATGTCGCGGAGGGAGGCGACGGCCGTCGCGTGCGCGAGGCGGAGCGCATCCACCGTGGGCCAGCCCTCGTGCCAGCCATAGATGAAGCCGGCGGCGAAGGCGTCGCCCGCCCCGTTGGCGCCCTTGATCGCCGTCTGCGGAACGTCGATCGAGGGGTGCACCGTCACATCCCCGCCGCGCGTGACGACGACGCCGCCGAGCGGGAAATGCACCGCGACGAGCTCCATCGCCCCCCGCCCGATGGCGATGTGGGCGGCTTCGATGACGGCATCGATGTCCGTCCCCTCCTCGCCCACGGTGCCGATCCCGGCGATGCCGCCGATCTCGTGATCGTTGACGATGAGAAGATCGAGATGGGGAAGGCACGGCTCCATTAGCGCGTTGATCCGCGCCGGCTCGATGGAGGTGAGTTCCATGTTGGTCTTGAGCCCCGCCGCACGGGCCCGCTCGAGCACCGCGACCCAGCCGTTCGGATAGCCCTGCCACGGCGCGTCCATGATCGCGTGGATGCCCGGAAGGCCGAGATGGAGGAGCTTGTGGGTAAGGCCCGCGAAGTCGAAATGGTCGGGCGTCAGGAGGTTCGCGACGCCGAAATGGCTCATATGGGTGCGCAGACCCTTGTCGGCCGAGGCGAAGGCGAAGGTGTAGTCGGTCGCGGCGGCTTTCGTCCTTTGCATCCGCGAATGCTCGATCCCATAGGCCTCCGCCTCGCCGACGAGGAAGGCGCCGTCGGCATCGTCGCCGACGAGGGCGATGGTCGCGACCGGCATCGCGGGATCGAGGAGCTTGACGTTTGCGGCCATATTGTAGCCGGAGCCGCCCCCGCACGGGATGTTGTCGAGGATGTCGGCGCGGCCATTCTCCTTCGGCCACGTCACCACCAGGATGTTGCGGTCGAGGCACCAGGTGCCGGCGGTGAGAATGCCGCGTCGCGTCATGACGTCTGGCCCTCCTGACGGGGGCGATCGGTGCGCACGAAGGGGATGGGGTCGGTCTTGGGCGGCTCCATCGCGCCGGTCATGATCGCGACCGCATCGGACATTTCGTGGTCTTCCGGGCGGATCACCGCGACGCGGCGGCCGAGCCGGTGGATGTGGATCCGGTCGGCGACCTCGAAGACGTGCGGCATGTTGTGGCTGATGAGGATGATCGACATGCCCCGCGCCTTCACATCGAGGATGAGCTCCAGCACGCGGCGCGATTCCTTGACGCCGAGTGCGGCGGTCGGCTCGTCCATCACGACGACGCGCGTGCCGAACGCGGTCGCCCGCGCGACGGCGACGCCCTGGCGTTGCCCGCCCGACAGCGCCTCGACCGGAAGATCGACATTCTGCACCGTGAGGATGCCGAGATCGGACAATCGCTGCCGCGCCTCGCGCCGCATCCCGCCCCGGTCGAGCGTGCGCAAAAACCGGCCGCGCCAGCCCGGGATCCGCCGCTCGCGGCCGAGGAACATGTTTTCCGCGACCGAGAGCGCCGGCGACAGGGCCAGATTCTGATAGACCGTCTCGATCCCCGCCGAGCGCGCCTCGATCGGCGAGCGGAAATGGACCGGCGCGCCGTCCATCACGATTTCGCCCGCATCGGGCTCGATCGCGCCGACGAGGGCCTTGATCATCGTGGTCTTGCCGGCCCCGTTGTCGCCGATGACGGCGAGGACTTCGCCGGGCATCAGGTCGAAATCGGCCTCGTCGATCGCGACGACACGGCCGAAGCGCTTCACGAGCCCGCGCGCCTGAAGCACGGGCAAGGGCGTGCGGATCGTGGCGAGCGGGCTCACACCGACACCCGCCTGATCCACTGGTCGAGCGCCACCGCGACGATGATGAGCGCGCCGACGGTGAGGTTCTGCCAGTTGTTCTGGAGCCCCGCGAGGGCGAGCCCGTTGCGGAAAATGCCGACGATCAGCGCCCCGAAGAGCGTTCCGATGATCGCCCCGCGCCCGCCGAAGAGGCTCGTCCCCCCGATCACCACCGCGGTGATGGAATCGAGATTGGCGTTGTAGCCGGCATTCGGACTGACCGCGCCGATCCGGCCGATCAGCACCCACCCGGCGAAGCCGCAGATGAGACCGGCACAGGTGTACACCTTGAGGAGGGTGAAGCGGACATTGATGCCGACGAGGCGCGCCGCCTCCGGATCGTCGCCCGAGGCGTAGACGTGGCGGCCGAACATCGTGCGCGTCAGCACATAAGACACCACGATCGCGACGAAGATCATCAGCACCGAGCCGAAGGTCAGGACCCCGCCGCGCAGGAAATCGAGCGGGATGATGTCGGTGAGGCGGATCGAGTGGCCGGTGAACTGAAGAAGCGGTGCGACCGCCTCGACATCCTGCTGCCGCAGCGTCTCGTTCTTGGAATAGAGGAAGTTGATGCTCTCGAAGATGCTCCACGTGCCGAGCGTCACGATGAAGGGCGGCAGGCGCAGCGACGTGATGAGGAGGCCATTGAGGAAGCCGCACGCCGCGCCCACCGCGAGGCCCGCCATCAAAGCGAGCTCGGGCGGCCAGCCCATGACGACGGCGAAGCGGCCCATCACCACCGAGGACAGCACCATGATCGCACCGACCGAAAGGTCGATGCCGGCGACGAGGATCACCATCGTCTGACCGACCGCAAGGAGCGCGATCACCGTCACCTGTTGCAGGACGAGCGAGAGGTTGAACGGATGGAAGAAGCGGTCGCCGACGACGACGCCGAACACCACGATGCCGATCAGAAGAACGAGAAAGGGGATGGTCGTCGGATAAAGGTGCAGGAAATATTGCACCTTCTTGAGCGGCGAACGCTCTTCCCGTCCAGCGAAGACGCTCTCGACGTCGGAATCAGTCGCCATGGGCGGTACTCGTTTGATGACCGGGAACAACGAACCCTAGCGGGGGGCGGACCCGGCGCGGCCACGGATGGGCCGGCCGGGCAGAACAGGGATCAGCCCCAGCAGAGCTTCATCGCCTCGTCGGACGAGATGGAATCGAGCCCCTCGACCGGCTTGTCGGTGACGAGCGCGACGCCGGTGTCGAAGAAATCGAGACCGGGGGTCGTCTCCGGCTTCTGGCCGTCTTTGACGAACGCCACCACCGCCTCGACGCCGAGCGAGGCCATCTTGAGCGGATATTGCTGCGCCGTCGCGCCGATGATGCCCTCGGCGACGTTCTTGACGCCCGGGCAGCCGCCATCGACCGACACGATGAGGACGCCGGCGCCGTCCATGCCCGCCGCCTTCAGCGCCTCGTAGGCGCCCGCCGCGGTCGGCTCGTTGATCGTGTAGACGACGTTGGTGTCGAAGTCCTTCTGAAGAAGGGTCTCCATGCCGGTGCGGCCGCCATCCTCGGCACCGCCGGCCCAATAGTGACCGACGATCCGCGCGTCGTCCTCGTCGAGGTAGCGCTTCGGATCGCCGATATCGATGCCGAAACCGTCCATGAAGCCCTGGTCGCGGGCGACGTCGACGGTGGGCTGGGCCTCGTGCGCATCGAGAAAGGCGATCTTGGCGTTTGCGGCGCCCTCTTCACCCAGCGTCTTGGCGGCCCACTCGCCGATTAGCTGGCCGGCCTTGAAATTGTCGGTCGCGAAGGTGGCGTCGGCGGCGTCGGTCGGGTCGAGCGGGGTGTCGAGCGCGATCACGAGGATCCCGGCATCGCGCGCCTTCTGGATGGCGGGGACGATGCCCACCGTATCGTTCGGGGTGATGAGGATGCCCTTGGCGCCGGCGGAGATCAGGTTCTCGACGGCGGTCACCTGGGTGTCGTTGTCACCGTCGAACTTGCCGGCGAAGCTTTGCAGCGTCACGCCGAGTTCGCCGGCCTTTTGCGAGGCGCCTTCGCGCATCTTCACGAAGAAGGGATTGCTGTCGGTCTTGGTGATGAGGCCGACGAGGATGTCGTCCTGCGCCATCGCTGCGCCGGCCGTCATCGCGCATGCGATCGCACCACCGGCCATCAGGCCGAAAAAGCCTTTGTGGAGTCTGACCATTCCGTTCCTCCCAGAACAGGATTTGATGACCCGGTCTTTTGCCGGGTTCTCTGGTCGTCTCGGCGATAGCAAAACCCGATCGCCGCAACCTTAGTGGAATAAGACCGCTCGCTCCGGGGCTTGTCAACGATGCTCACGCGGCGCCGCGATGCGAAACAGTCGACCGCATCGCGAACACTCGGCGACGACGGATCTACCCTGAAAACGCCACAGACACTGATCGATTTCGTTGAAGTCTTACTTCACCCATGCAATAAATTACACAGACCGCTCTGGACACATCCGCAAACTGGCCACATAGACGACATTAATCGGCCACCACGGTTAACCTTTTGGTGCAATATGTGGCCGAATGTGCACGAATGTATGGATGTGAGCATCGATCTGCTGCAGATTTCCAATTGGTCCAATTGGTGAACGATCAAGGTAATGCGCGGAAGACGGCCACCGTGACGGCCCTGAACCGATTGCGCGCCTGCCTCACGCCCCTTTCGAGGATCTCGCGAGCGGCTCCGCGCTTGGAAGACTTCGCCGAAGGGATACGCCGCTGACACGAGAATTCACAATATAGGCTCACCAAAACGCGCGATAATGATAAGATACCGTTGGGGACAAACTATTTTAACCCCAGGCGTTATTATACAAAATGGGACATTGCCTGAATGCATGATCAGTGTCATCAGCAAGACGAAAAGACGCTTCAATCGAAACCCCATTCCATCAACAGCCCCGCCACGCTGGCCGATGTCGCAAGACGCGCCGAAGTCGCGAAATCGACGGTTTCGCGCGCCCTTAGCAACGACCCCAATCTGAATATTCGCGAGGAGACACGGCTGCGCATCAAAGCCGCCGCGGCCGAGCTCTCGTATATGCCGAACCCGAACGCGCGGAGCCTGCGTCTATCCCGCTCGTGGACGCTCGCCTTCGTCGTGTCCGAGCTCGATGACCCCGATTTCGGCCAGATCATCGAAGGGGCCCACCGCGCCGCCGTCGAGCATAATTATTCGATGCTCATCGCCCAGGTCGAAGACGGCAAGGCCCCGCACGATTTCGGTCGGCGGATCGTCGTCGGAAGCCGTGTCGACGGCGTGCTCCTCGGCACCGTGCAGGATGCCAAGCTCGTCGGCGATCTCGCCTCGCTGGGTGCCCGCGTCGTCATGGTCGACCGTGAGCTCGCGGCGGACAAAGGCCACAGCGTCGTCGTCGACAACGAGGCCGGGACGGCGCTCGCCGTCGCGCACCTCGCCGCGCTCGGACACCGCCGGATCGCCTATCTGTCCGCACACGTTACCGGTGATCTCGCCGATCGACGCCGCTCCGGCTTCCTCGCCGGCCTGTCCGAGGCCGCGCTCGACGACACCGTGCAGACGATTCGCGACATCCCGCCTTCCGCCCACGACGCGGAGGCCGTCACGCTCGAGATTTTGACCGGGCCGAACCCCGTCACCGCCTTCATCGCCTGGAACCTGCCGATCGCGGCCGGCATCATCCGCGCCGCGAACCGGCTGAACCTCAAGGTTCCGCAGGACGTGTCGGTGATCTCGCTGAACGATACACGGGCAGCCGACATGATGACCCCGTCGATCACGGCGGTGCATTTGCCGCTCTTCCGGCTCGGGTGGAGCGCGGCGACGACGCTGATCGACCTTATCGAGGGACGCAATTTCGAGCCGAAGCCCGTCGTGCTTCGCCCCGATGGCGTCATCACGCGCGAATCGACCGGGCCGGTCGCCCGCGCCTGAGGCGGCCGGTCCGACGGCCCGCCCCCCTTGGGAGGCGGGCGCAGCTCAGCGCGTCTATGCGCTCTTCGCGGCGCCCCGCGTCACGAGGCGCGCGAGGCCCCGCCGGATGACCGGCATCTGCGAGAAGACCGTGAGCGCGATCGCGGCGATGAGGATGAGACTCACCGGGCGCGTGTAGAATCCCGTGAGATCCCCCTGCCCCACCATCAGCGCGCGGCGCAGATTCTCGTCCGCCATCGGGCCGAGAATGACGCCGATCACCAAAGGCGCGATCGGATAGCGCATCGCCGTCAGGAGATAGGCGGCGACGCCGACGATCAGCATCAAATAAAGGTTCGCGATGTTGAGCCCCAGCGCGTAGGAGCCGAGCACTGACAACACCGCGACGATGGGCAGGAAGATCGGGCTCGGCACGCGCAGCACCTTCACGACCTGACGGGCGAGGACGAGCCCGTTGATGCACATGGCGGCGGACGCGAGCACCATCACCGCCGCGAGCTCGGCGAGGAAGGTCGGCCGCGAGATCGACAGCATCGGCCCCGGCGTCAGACCGTGCAGCATCAGCGCGCCGAGGAGCATCACCGCCGGCGGGCTCCCCGGAATGCCGAGCGTGACGAGCGGGATCAGAGCCCCGCCGATGCAGGCATTGTTCGCGGTCTCCGCCGAGATGAGCCCGGCCGGCTCGCCGGTCCCGAATTTTTCCGGGTGGCGCGAGGTGCTCTTCGCCGCGCCATAAGAGACCCAGCCCGCGATATCCTCCCCGACGCCCGGCACCGCGCCGATGCCGACACCGATGAAGGCGGAGCGGACGATGTGCTTGAGATTGCGGAAGATCGTGCCGATCTCGGGCACGATCCGCCCCATCGCCTGACGGCTCGCGAGCGGCGCGCCGGTGCGGATCGTCGTGATGATCTGCGGGATCGCGAACGCGCCGATGAGGACCGGAACGACTTCGAGCCCCGAATCGAGCGCCGGAAGGCCGAACGTGTAGCGCGGATAGAACATCAGCGGATCACGCCCGATCACCGACAAAGCGAGGCCGATAAAGCCCGCGATCCACCCCTTGATGACGAGATCCGGGCTCTGCAACGTCCCGGAGATGATGATGCCGAAAATGGCGAGAAGGCAGAACTCGTAGCTGGTGAAGCCGAGCGCCACTTCCACGATCAGCGGCGAAAGGACGACGAGTGCCACCATGCCGAGGAGCGTGCCGATGAAGGACGCCGTGGTGGTGAGGCCGAGCGCGCGACCGCCCTCGCCGCGGGCGGCCATCGGATAGCCGTCCATCGCCGAGGCGGCGGAGGCGGCCGTACCGGGAATGTTGAGAAGGATCGACGGATAGGAGCCGCCATAGATCGCGCCGACATACATCGCGATGAGGGCGAGCAGCGCCGTCTGATAGCCGAAGCCGTAAGTCAGCGTGGCAAGAAGGCCGACGCCGAGCGTCGCCGTCAGCCCCGGCAGCGCGCCGAAGACGATGCCGAGAAAGCTCGCCCCGAGGACGATCGCGACCGACCACGGATCGAGAAGCATCGAGACGATCGCGCCGCCGAAGGCGCCGAGTTGGTCGAAGGTGCCCATCTCAACGCCCCTTCGCGAGAAGGACGGCGCGCAGCCCGTCCATCAGCCCGACGGTCCACCCTTCCGTCGGAAGGGGGACGAGGAGGAAATATTTGAACGCCGCCGCCAGAATGATCGCGGTGACGAGACTGGTGATGACGGCCTGAACCGCGCGCCGCCGCGCCGGCGCGGCGCTTCCCATGATGCCGACGATGGCGGCGATCCCGGCGGCGGCCCAGATGAGAAGGTCGACCGTGTTCTGGCCGCCCGAACGCGGCGCCGGCCAGGCCACCAGCGCGACGAGGAACGCCCCGCCGGACAGCGCCAGAAAGCCGCCGAGGAGGAGCCTCCGCGCCGACGGCACGGTGACGATATAAATGAGCATGAAGACGACAAGGAAGAACGCCGTCGCCGCGACGAAGTCGACCCGCGGAATGAGGCCGACGATATAGCCCGCGAGCAGCGCCGAGACGATCACCACGTCCTGGCCGCTGCGCCATGTCTCGCCCCAGGGTACGGCGAACAGGTCGGTCCCGGCGAGACGGCGATAATCCGCCCGCCCCTTCAGGATGAGCGCGATCGACAAAATGAGGAGAATGCCGCCCACGATGAGCGGGAACAGCGCCGGCGAGACGTACCAGGCGTTCTTCACACCGGCATAATTGCCTTCGAGCGGAAAGGTGGTCGCCTTCGCGATCATGAAGACGGCGACGATGGCGAGGATCCCGCCCGTCCACACGTCGGCCTTGCGAAGGGCCCTCTTGTCCTCGGGACCGTCGGCGGCCGGTGGCTCGGGTGCTGCGGTGGGCGCGTTGGTGGTGGCCATGGGACTTCGCATCAAGAGGCTGAATGCGGCCGGATCGCGCGGACGCGGCCCGGCCCGATCGACGAGCGAACGAGGCGCCGCGATGGGCGCCTCAAGGGCCCGTTACGGCTTCGGGATGCCGAGATCTTCGGGATTGACGGTCGCCGCGTCGAGATCCCACAGCGTCCAGGCGAAGAGGGCTTCGAGGTTGTTGAAGATCTTCTTCGATTCCTCGCCCGTCGCGCCGGAGAGCGTGTAATAATTGTTCCGGCCGAACTCCTTGATCGCGTCGGAATCCATCGCGACCTCGAAGGCCTCCGTCAGCGCCGCCTTCACCTCGTCCGGCGCATCGGCCTTCACGCCGAAGCCGATGGCCTGGCTGATCGGCAGATATTCGGCAAGGTCGGGGAAGCTGTCGAAGGCGGAGGGAATGTCACCGATGCCGTCGAGGGTGAAGCCGTCCGGCGTCAGCATCGCGAGCGGGCGAAGGCGTCCGGCCTGGATGAGCTGCTGCTGCTCGGCGAGCGAGGTGACGACGAGCTGCACTTCGCCGGCGACGGCCGCGTTCTGGGCGGGGGCGGAGCCGTCATAGGGGATATAGTTGAACTCGACGTCCGCGCCGTTTTCGAGGGCGAGGAGGTTGAGGTGGTGGATCGAGCCCGCCGCGCTCGCGCCGGCCCGGATCGAACCCGGATTGTCCTTCGCCGCGGTGATGAGGTCATCGAGCGTCTCGTATTCGGAGTTCGCCGTGACCGAGATGAGGTCGGGCGAGCCGCCGACGATGAAGATGTCCCAGACGTCGATCCGCTGATCCCAGCCGCCCTGGACCGCCGCGGTGACGACCGATTCGGACAGGCCGACAAGGGTGTACCCGTCGGACGGCTGGCCGAAGACGTAGGACATTCCGTTGGAGCCGCCGACGCCGCCGGTGCGGTTGACGGTGTTGATCGTCGCGCCGTCGAACGCCTTTTCCATCTCGGCCATGATGAGACGGTTCACCGTGTCGGTGCCGCCGCCGGCGCTCCACACGACGACGTTGGTGATCGGACGGCTCGGATAATCGTCCTGGGCGATCGCCGGGCTCGCGGCGAGAAGCGCCGCGGCGGCGAACGGTCCGAGAAGCGTTTTGAGATTGTGAGTCATCACGTCTTCCTCCCTCGATTTTGTTGTTGCCGTGTCCGCTTGGGGCGGCGACGATCCCCTCTGACGGGGGCGGTTATGCCGGCGCGTTTGCGGTTCAACGGCAAATGATTGCCGCTAACATTATCGTATGTTTTAGTGTATACGTAAAGTCATGAAACGCCCTTCGATCGAACTCTCCGCGCTCCGGTTCCACGGCGGCGGCCTCAAACGGCCCGAATGCGTCCTCGCGCACCAGTCGGGCCTCCTCTTCACCGCGGACTGGACGGGAGGCGGCGGCGTCTCGATCCTCGCGCCCGAGAGCGGGGCCGTCACGCGCCTCCTCGCGGCGCCCGACGCGGGCTTGAAGCCCAACGGCGTCCTCCTCGACGACGATGGCAGCTTCCTCCTCACCGATCTCGGCGAGACGACGGGCGGGGTCTTCCGCCTCACCGCCGACGGCCGCCATACCCCGGTCCTCACCGAGATGGACGGCCGCCCCCTCCCCCCGTCGAATTTCGCCGCGAAGGACGCTGAGGGCCGGCTCTATGTGACGGTGAGCACCCGCCACATTCCCCGCCACCTCGCCTCGCGCGCCGACATCAAAGACGGCTTCATCCTGATGGCCCCGCCCGGCGGCGCGCCGCAGATCGTCGCCGACGGGCTCGGCTACACCAACGAATGCGTGTTCGACGCCGCCGGCGCGTTCCTCTACGTGAACGAGACTTTCGGCCGGGAGACGAGCCGCTTTCCGGTTCGTGCCGATGGCACGCTCGGCCGGCGCGAGGTCGTCGCCCGCTATGGGCGCGGTGTGTTTCCCGACGGCCTCGTCTTCGACACCGACGGCGCGCTCTGGATCACCTCGATCGTCTCCAATTCGGTGATCCGCCTCGATCCCGACGGCACCCTCACGACGATCCTCGACGACGCCGATCCCGACCGCGTCGAGGCCGTCGAGCGCGCCTATCAGGCGAACGCCCTGACACGCACCGAGCTCGACCTTCCGCACGACGGACCGCTGAAGAATATCTCGAGCCTCGCCTTTGGCGGGCCGGACCGCCGCACCGCCTATCTCGGCTGCCTCCTCGGGGACCGGATCGCGAGCTTCGAGGCTCCGGTCGTCGGCGCCGAGCCCGCTCATTGGCGCGCCGATCTCACCCCACTCCAAGAGGCGGGCGTCCTGCCCGCCGACGCTGCCTGAAGGTCGCCATGCCCACCGCTCCCCTCAAAGTCGTCACCATCGGGGCCGGCTATTTCAGCCGCTTTCACCACGAGGCCTGGGCGCGGATGCCGCGCGTCGACCTCGCCGCCGTCTGCGACCAGGATCGCACCAAGGCCGAGGCCTATGCCGCGGAATTCGGCGTGCCGCGCGTCTATACCGACCCGGCGGCGATGATCGCGGCCGAAAAGCCCGATCTCGTCGACATCATCACCCCGCCAGCGACCCACAAGGCGCTGATCGAAATGACGGCGGCGGCCGGGATCGCGACCGTCTGCCAAAAGGCGTTCTGCCGCTCACTCGACGAGGCGCGGGAGGCGGTGAAGATCGCCGAAGACGCGGGCATCCTTCTCGTCGTCCACGAGAATTTCCGTTTCTCGCCCTGGTTC
The DNA here is from genome assembly GCF_021556395.1 of Acuticoccus kalidii. GTDB lineage: Bacteria > Pseudomonadota > Alphaproteobacteria > Rhizobiales > Amorphaceae > Acuticoccus > Acuticoccus kalidii. Next base: position 978,336 of record NZ_JAKGCS010000036.1, on the reverse strand, counting down.
GTCGAGATCAAGCGGCTGATCGAGGACGGCACGTTCGGCGAGATCTTCGGCCTCTCCTTTCGCCTTCGGCCCGGCGACGGTCAGGGGGCGCGCGCCTATCTCGACCGGCAGCCATATTTTCAGACGATGGACCGCTTTCTCGTCCACGAGACGGCGATCCACTTCATCGACACCTTTCGTTATCTCCTCGGCGAACCGGCCTCCGTCTACGCCGATCTTCGCCGCCTCAACCCGCAGATCGCCGGCGAGGACGCCGGGATCTTCATCCTCGATCACGGCAACGGGGTGCGCGCGCTCTTCGACGGCAACCGCCTGTCCGACCATCCGGCCACCAACCGCCGCCTCACGATGGGAGAGCTCTTCCTCGACGGCTCCCAATGCGCACTCTGGCTCGACGGGTACGGCAACCTCTTCCTGCGCCCGTTCGGCACCAACGAGTGGCTGCCCCATGCCTATGACTGGCAGGAGACCGGATTTGCCGGCGACGCGGTCTATGCGACCGAGGCGCACATCGTCGCCCACATCCTCGACGGCGCGCCGCTCCACAACAGCGCCGCCGATTATCTGACGAACCTTGCGGTCGAGGACGCGATCTACCGGTCGAGCCAGGACGGTGTTCGGGTCGACCTCGCGGGCGCGCGCAGTGGCTAGCGCCCGCGCCCCCGGCATCGAGACGCCGGCGGGCGTCTCACGGCCCGCGCCGGATCGGCACGAAACCGCCCGCACGCGCGCGGAAACCGCCTATGAGGCGATCAAACACCGCGTTCTCGAGAACGCCTTTCCCGCCGGCACCTATGTCCTCGAGCAGGAACTCGCCGACCTTCTCGAAATGAGCCGGACCCCGGTGCGCGAGGCGTTGATCCGCCTCGCGCACGACGGTTTCGTCGAGATCCGCCCGCGTCACGGAATGCGGGTCCTGCCCGTCTCGCCCGACGATATGCGCGAGATCTACGCGATCCTGACGATCCTCGAAGCCGAAGTCGCCGCCGAGATCGCAACGCGCGGCCTCACCGACGCGGAGGCCGCCGCCCTCTGGTACGCCACCAACGAGATGACGCTGGCGCTCGAGGAGGACGATCTCGTCCGCTGGGCGCGCGCCGACGCCGCCTTTCACCGCGATCTCATCATGATGAGCGCGAACCGCCGGCAGCGACAGGTGGTGCTTCAATTCTGGGATCAGAGCCACAGGGTGAGGATGCTGACGCTCAAGCTGCGCCCGAAGCCGTTCGAATCGACCGAGGAGCACATCAAGCTCGTGAAGGCGATGGAAGCGCGCAAGCCCGACCTGGCCCGCGCGCTCCACCGTGCCCATCGCCAGGAGGCGGGGGCGATGCTGGTCCGCATCCTCGCCGAGCACAACCTCACGCAACTTTAGCCCATGACCGGACCCGGCCCGCTCGCCGTCTCTCGAGCCGCCGCCACACCATCCGGCGCGTCGCGGCGCGCGCGGCATGATCGCGGCGCGACACCTTTCCGTTGCATGGCGCCAACCCCCATGCGAAGCCGATCGACATGAGCGAGCCCACCGAAACACCGCCCCGCCGCCCCCGTCCCGGCGCACGCCAGGTCAGCATGGCGGACGTCGCCGAGCGCGCGGGCGTGTCGGCGATCACGGTGTCGCGCGCGCTGCATCACCCGGACCGGGTGAGCGAGCGCACGCGGGCCGCGATCGACGCGGCGATCGCCGAGCTCGGCTATGTGCCGAACCTCCTCGCCGGCGGCCTCGCGAGCACCAACACCCGCATCGTCTCGATGATCGTGCCCTACGTCACGCATGGCGTCTTCGCCGACGCGATCCAGGGCGCGTCCGATGCGTTCGACGATACCGGCTTTTCCGTGCTCCTCGGCAACAGTGGCGGCTCGCCTCAGCGTGAGGAGACCATCGTGCGCAACCTCCTCGGCCACCGGCCCGCCGGCGTCCTCGTCCAGGGCGCGAACCACACCGAGGCGACGCGGCGCATCCTGCAGAACGCGGCGGTTCCGGTCGTCGAGATGGGAACGCTCCCAGCGCGCCCGATCGACATGGCGGTCGGTTATTCGAACCATGAGGCGGCGCGCACCATGACGCGCTTTCTCGCGCTCCGCGGCCGGCGGCGGATCGCCTTCGTCAGCGTGCCGCCGGCCGAGAACGACCGCGCGAACGAGCGCTTGCGCGGCTTCAAGCTCGCGCTTGAGGAGATGGACCTCGCCTTCTTCCCGGAGCTCGTCTTCCACACCCGTTACGGCATTCCGGAGGGACGCGAGGCACTCGCTTATCTCCTCGACCGGCCTGAGCCGCCGGACGCCGTTTTCTGCGCATCGGACCTTTGGGCCTACGGGATGGTGTCGGAATGCGCCCGTCGCGGCATCAAGGTGCCGGACGATATCGCGATCACCGGCTTCAACGACCAGGAGCTCGCCTCCGAGACGGAGCCCGGCATCACCACGATCCGCGTGCCGCGTTACGAGATCGGGCGCGTTGGCGGCGAATTGATCATGAAGCGGATCGAGGGGCTCGCGGCCGACAAGGTCGTCGATCTGGGGTTCAAGCTGATCGAGCGCGGGAGCGCCTGAGGGGAGCCGCCGCCCTCGGCCGGCGCGGCGTTGTCCCGCCCGGCCGGACCCGGCCGAGCGAAGGTTTCGATCCGTGAAGGGGGAGCGGCGCGCCTTTTGGGCGCCGCGCCTCAATGGACGGCGGGCACGCGGATGATGTCGATCAGCTCCTTGGTCACGGCCTTCGTGCCCATGTCGCCGCCGAATTCCATCGGCCGCAGACGGCCGCTGGTAAAGCCCGCCTCGATGGCGTCCTCGACGAGGCGCGCACCATCGCGCAAGGCGTCCGAGCCGCTCTTGTCGGCGAGATAATCGAGCATCAGGCCGCCGGAGAGGATCGCGGCGAGCGGGTTCGCCTTGTCCTGGCCCATGATGTCAGGCGCGGTGCCGTGCGCGGGCTGGAAGAGACCATGCGCGTCACCGATCTCCGCGCAGGCCGCCATGCCCATCCCGCCGACGAGGCCGCCGGCGAGATCCGACAGAATGTCGCCGAACATATTTTCCGTGACCAGAACGTCGAATTCCCACGGCTTGCGGATGAGATCAAGCGCCTGGGCGTCGATATAGTTCGTCGCCGCGTCGATATCGCCGAAATTTTGGGCACGCTCGAAGAAGATTTTGCGGAAGAACGCCATCGAGTGGAAGACGTTCGCCTTGTCGACGCACGTCACCTTGCCCAAACCGCCGCGCTCCTTGCGCCTGCGCGCCAGGTTGAAGGCAAAATCGTGCAGTTTCTCGGACGTCGGGCGGGTGATCTGCAGGATATCCTGCACCACCTCGTCGGTGCGGACGCCCGGCCGGTTATGGGTGGCGGCGGAGAAGAACAGCCCCTCGGTGGATTCGCGCAGGACGATGAGGTCGATCTTGGCCGCGCGCGGATCGGCGAGCCGGCACGGCGTGTTCGGATACGCCTTCACCGGGCGGACCCCGGCATAGAGCTGAAAGCGCTCGCGCAGCCGCAGATGCGGTGCGATCTCCGTCCCGTCGGGATGGCGCACCGCCGGCAACCCGATCGCGCCGACATAGATCGCATCGAGCTCGCCGACCGCCTTGTCGGCCTCCGGCGAGATGTCCTTGCCGGTCTCCTGATAATATCCGGCACCGCAGGCAAACTCCTCGAACTCGAGGTGAAAGCCGCCGATCCGATCCTCGACGGCCGCCAGGACCGCGATCATCGCGTCGGTCACATCGACCCCGATACCGTCGCCCTTTAGCGTCGCGATGCGCAGTGCGTTGGCCACGTCGTCTCTCCTTTTGGGCCGAACGTCAGGCCGGCCGTCCAATGTCGGTGCGAAGGCGGCGCGCCATGCAGCGGTGCGCCGGACTTCGGATGTCCATGTTAGCGTACATCAATTGGAGCGACTTGAGAAAGGCCTAAACCGCGTTCGACCCTACACCGCGACCGGCCGACGATGGCGGGAAAGCTCACACACGTTTCGGCGGGAGGGTGCCGGCAGGCCGGAGGCGCGGACGAGACGGCGATTGCCGCCCCGCCCGGCCGGTCAAGCGTGGCGAAGGCGCGCTTCGGGCGGGAGGAAGACCGTGAGGAGCCCCAGCACCGGCAAAAACGAGCACACGTGATAGACGAAGGCGATCCCCTGCCAGTCCGCCACCATGCCGAGCACCGCCGCGCCGATGCCGCCGAGCCCGAAGGCGAAGCCGAAAAAGAGGCCCGAGATCATGCCGACCCGCCCCGGCACCAGACCCTGCGCATAGACGAGGATCGCGGAGAAAGCCGAGGCGATGATGAGGCCGATGATGACCGTGAGAACGCCGGTCCAGAAGAGGTTCGCGTAAGGCAGCGCCAGCGTGAAAGGCAGCGCCCCGAGGATCGACACCCAGATCACCACCCGCCGCCCGAACCGATCGCCCACCGGCCCGCCGAAGAACGTGCCCCCGGCGACGGCCGCGAGAAACAGGAAGAGCATGAGCTGGGATTGCGCGACGGTGAGGTCGAACGTTTCGATCAGATAGAAGGTGTAGTAGCTCGTGAGGCTCGAGAGATAGATATATTTCGAGAAGATCAGCATCGCGAGAACGGCGACGATCTTGATCACCGTGCGCCGCTTCGGTCCCGAGACCTCCGTCAGCGGCGCTTGGGCCGCCGCCTTGGTCCGGGCAAGGTGATTGGCGCGCGCCCACGTCCCGACATTCCACAGCACCACGATGCCGACGAGGGCGAGCGCGGAGAACCACGCGATGCTCGATTGACCGAACGGCAGAACGATCGCCGCGGCGAGCAGCGGACCGACCGCCGACCCCACATTGCCGCCGACCTGGAAGAGCGACTGCGCGAAACCGAACCGCCCCCCGGACGCCGCTCGCGCAACGCGCGCGGAATCGGGATGGAAGATCGACGAGCCGATGCCGATCGCCATCGCGGCCACGAGAAGCGCCCAATAATGCGTCGCGAAGGCGAGGATCACGAGGCCGGCGAGGCTCGCGCCCATGCCGAACGACGAGAGGCGGAAGAGCGGCCGCTTGTCGGTGTAAATCCCGACAGCAGGCTGCAACAGCGAGGCCGTCACCTGAAAAACGAAGTGGATGATGCCAATTTGCGTGAAGGTCAGCGCGTAGTTTTCTTGCAGAACCGGATAGATCGCCGGGAGAAGCGATTGAATGGTATCGTTCAGAAAATGGCAGAGGCTGAGCGAAACCAGGACCGCGAGGGCCGTCTGGTTGCCGACCGGCGTGGTCGGATTGAGGGAAGTCGTGCTCATCGGATCGCCGCAGTGTTTGTACGCGAACGCTGTCGCACGAGACGGGTGCGTCCGCAAGCCGCATGGCGACCACGTCGCCGCACGGACACGCGCAGCGGGAACGCGAAGGCGTCATTGCGCCTTGTTGCGCCAAAGGGAGGCCAGCGATGAACGACATGACGGGATCCGATGCCGATGCCCACGCCCGCCTCGCCGCACTCGAGGCCGGCACCACGGGCGCCGAGGCGCTCGCTTTCTTCGACAGCCTTCCGCCGGTGTCGGTCGAGGCGATGATCGGCGCCTGGCGCGGGCGCGACCTTCATACCGGCCACCCCTTCGACGGGCTGCTGCCGCGCTTCGGCTGGCACGGCAAGCGTTTCGAGAGCGCCGAGGCGGTGCATCCGCTCGTCTTCGAGCGGCCGGACGGCACGCTCTATAGCGTCACCCCCGCTTCGGCGCCGTTCGCGGCGCTGCGCGATTTCCCGAAAATCGCGAGCCGCCCGCGCGTGCCGAAGATCGTGCGCACCGTCGCCCCGCTGACGGCGACGACGAAGCCGAAGGCGCGCCTGCGCCGCATCGAGCATCGCGGTGTCCTCACCGCGGCGATGATCTACGACGCGCTTCCGATCATCGACATCTTCCGCCGCATCGACGACGACACCGTGCTCGGCCTCATGGACATGCGCGGCGACAAGGGCGCCTATATGTTCGTCCTGACGCGGGAGTGACGCGGCCGGCCGTCGGTCCTCCGCCCCACCGCCCCGCTTTTTATGCGATGACGTGGAAGCCGTTATCGGCATAGACCACCGAGCCCGTCATCGGCCCGCCCGCCCCGCTCGCGAGGAAGGCGGCGATCCGGCCGATCTCCTCGATCGTGACGAGCTGGCCGGCGGGCGTGCGCTTGCGCACTTCGTCCATCATCTCGTCGAAACGGCCGATCCCGGAGGCGGCGCGAGTCTTCACCGGCCCGGCGGAGATCGCGTGCGCGCGGATGCGGTGGGGGGCGAGATCGGCCGCGATATAGCGCACGGTCGATTCAAGCGCGGCCTTCACCGGCCCCATCAGATTATAATTCTCGACCACCCGGTCGGCGCCGTAAAAGCTCACCGTCATCAGGCAGCCGCCATCCGTCATCAGCGGTGCCGCAAGACGGGCCATGCGGATGAAGGAATGGCACGAGACGTCCATCGCGAGGGCGAACCCGTCGGCGGAACAATTGACGACGCTCGTCTGCAGATCCTCCCGCGGCGCGAAGGCGATCGAGTGGAGGAGGAAGTCGAGCTTGCCCCATTCGCTCTCGATCCGCTCGAACACCGCTTCGAGCGAGCCCGGCACCCGCACATCGCACGGCACGACGAGGGACGCCCCGTTCGCCTCCGCGACCGGCCGCACGAAGGGCTCGGCCTTCTCGTTGAGATACGTCACGGCGAGCTCGGCGCCGGCCTGGTGGAAGGCCTCGGCGCAGCCCGCCGCAATGCTGTGCCTGTTCGCGATCCCGACTACGAGGCCGCGCTTGCCGTTGAGGTCGATGATACCCGCCATGCGTTCAGCCTTTCTGGTCGAGAACGGCCATCGCCTCGTCAGCGATCACCTGCTCCTCATCGGTCGCGAGGACGTGGACGCGGACGCGGCTGTCGGCCGTGCTGATCAAGGGTGCGTTCGCCGCGTTCGCCGCCTGGTCGAGCGCGAGCCCCGAGAAGGCGAGACGCTCGCACACGGCGGCGCGCACGGCCGGCTGATTCTCCCCGATGCCCGCGGTGAAGACGAGCGCGTCGAGCCCGCCGATCGTCGTCGCGAGGCGCGCGATCTCGCCCGCGATGCGAAGCGTGAAGATCGCGATCGCCTCCTTCGCCTCCGGTGCGTCGCTTTCGAGGAGGACACGGCTGTCGGCGCTGATGCCGGAGACGCCGAGAAGGCCGGATTTGTGGTAGAGAATGTCCTCGACCGTCTCACGCGCATATCCCATCGCCCCCATCATATGGAGGAGGACGCCGGGATCGAGCGCGCCGCACCGCGTCGCCATCGGAATGCCGTCGAGCGTCGAAAAGCCCATGCTGGAATCGACACTCTTTCCCCCGTCCATCGCACACACGCTCGCCCCGCTGCCGAGATGGGCGGCGACCACCTTGCCGGTCTCCCCCTCCCGCTCGTCGAGCGCGCCGGCGATATATTTGTAGGAGAGGCCGTGAAAGCCGTACCGCTTCACCCCCTCGTCCCACAGCGCGCGCGGCAGCGCGAAGCGGCGGACGATATCGGGGTTGGTCCGATGAAAGGCGGTGTCGAAGGATGCCGTCTGCAGAAGATCCGGCCGGAGCCCGGTGACGGCCCGAATGAGGCGCACGCTTCCCGGCTGGTGCAGCGGCGCGAGCGGCGTCAGCGCGTCGATCGCATCGATCGTCGCGCCGTCGAGGCGGACCGGACCGTGGAACGCGTCGCCGCCATGAACGACGCGGTGGCCGGCGGCGGCAACCCGTCCCATATCGATATGCTTGGCGAGCCAGCCGAACGTCTCGTCCATCACCGCGGCGAGGTCGCTTCCGGCTTCGGCCTCGAGATGGACGTCGAACACCGCCGGCCCCTCGACGACATGAAAGCCGATCGGCTTCGCCCGAAAATCGAGAACGCCCTTCGCGATGCGCCTCGCGTGGCCCCGGCGGGTCTCGAAGAGGCCGATCTTCACCGTGGAGGATCCGGCGTTGAAGGTGAGGAGGAGATCGCCCGCCATCGTCAGATTCCGGCGATCGGCTTCGGCGCGGCGGACAGCTTGGCGAGGGCGGCCGAGCCGATGCGCGCCGTCAACGGATCGGACCGGCTCGTCAGGATGATCGGCACGCGCGCGCCGAGAACGAGACCCGCCGCGGTCGCCCCCGCGAAATAAATGAGCTGCTTGGCCAACATGTTGCCCGCCTCGAGATCCGGCACGAGCAGGATATCCGCCTTCCCCGCCACCGGCGAGACGATCCCCTTGGTGCGCGCGGCGTCGGCGCTGATCGCATTGTCGAAGGCGAGCGGCCCGTCGACGATCGCGCCCGAGATCTGCCCACGCGACGACATCACCGTGAGCGCCGCGGCGTCCAGCGTCGCGGGCATCTTGGGGTTCACCGTCTCGACCGCCGCGAGCACCGCGACGAGCGGCTTTTCGATGCCGAGCGTGTGCAGGAGGTCGACGGCGTTCTGGCAGATGTCACGCTTGTGCTCCAGTGTCGGCTGGATGTTGATCGCCGCGTCGGTGATGATGATCGGCTTGGCATAGGCCGGAACGTCCATCGCGTAGACATGGCTGATGCGTCGCTCGGTCCTGAGGCCGGAGCCCGGCGCGATCACCGCCGCGAGAAGTTCGTCGGTGTGGAGACTGCCTTTGACGAGGGCCGCAACCTCGCCCGCGACCGCCATCTCGACACCGCGCTCGGCGGCGGCATGGCTGTGTGGCACGTCGACGAGGGTGAAGCCCGCGATCGACACCTTCGCGGCCTCCGCCGCCGCCTCGATCTTCGCCTTCGGCCCGACGAGGATCGGCTCCAGCAGCCCCTCATTCTGAACCTCGACGGCGCCGAGGATCGCCGCCGCCGAACACGGATGGACGACGGCCGCCTTCATCGGCGGCCGGCTCTGCGCCTCCTTGACGAACGCCTCATAGCGATCGTGGCGGCGGACGGACACGTCGGGCAGCGTCGTCTGCGGCCACTCGATCGTTTTCTCCGGCGCGATCACCGTCGCGGTGCCGACGAGAACCTCCTCGCCCCGCTGGTTGGAACAGACGGTGTCGAGGAGGACGATGCGCTTGTCGTCCTTCTTCTCCTTGACGGTGACCTTCGCCTCGATCGTATCGCCGGGCGAAACGGGCTTCCTAAAGCGCAAATCCTGGCCGAGATAGATCGTGCCGGGCCCGGGGAGCTTGGTGCCGAGAACGGCCGAGATCAGCGCCGCCGTCCACATCCCGTGTGCGATGACGTGGCCGAACATGTCGGTGGCGGCGAAGGCGGCGTCGAGATGGGCGGGATTGACGTCGCCGGTGACGGTCGCGAAGAGGTCGATATCGTCCCGTCCGACGATCCGCACGATGGAGGCGCTGTCGCCGACCGCGAGTTCGGCGAAGGTGCGGTTCTTCAAAAGCGTCGTCATCGGAGCCTCAGCGTTGGAAGACGTAGGTGCCCGGCGCGGCCTCGAGCGGGGGATAGACCTTCTCGCGCGCCCCCATCGACGGCGGTGCGACCGGCTCGGCGGAGGAGTGTTCGCGCAGCCACGCGCTCCACTCCAGCCACCATGACCCCTCATGGAGCGGCGCCGACGCCCTCCACTCGTCCGCGCCGAGACACGGATCGGTGAAGGCCTTGAACGCCTTGCGATAATGGCGATGCCGGTGGCCGGGCTCGGAGACGATCCCCGCATTGTGCCCACCGCTGGTGAGGACGAAGGTCACGTCCGTGTCGGTCAGATAGTGGATCTTGTAGACCGAATGCCACGGCGCGACGTGGTCGCGCTCGGTGCCGACGACGAACATCGGGGCCTTGATGTTCTGGAGGGCGACCGGCCGCCCGTCGATCACGAGCCGCCCGGCCGCGAGATCATTGTCGAGATAGAGGCGCTGGAGATATTCGGCGTGCATCCGGTAGGGCATGCGCGTGGAATCGGCGTTCCACGCCATGAGGTCGATCATCGGTGTCCGCTCGCCCATCATGTAATCGTGGACGAGGCGGGACCAGACGAGGTCGTTGGAGCGCAGGAGCTGAAAGGCGCCCGCCATCTGATCGGCGGACAGATAGCCCCGGTTCCACATCATGCTTTCCAGATAGTGCATCTGGCTGGGATCGATGAAGAGGGCGAGCTCGCCGGGCTCGGAAAAGTCGGTCTGCGCGGCGAGCAGCGTGACGCTCGCGAAGCGGTGATCCCCGGCGCGCGCCATCGCCCCCGCGGCGATCGACAGGAGCGTGCCGCCGAGACAATAGCCGGCGGCGTGGACCTTGGTGTCCGGGACGATGGCCGACACCGCGTCGAGCGCGTCCATCACCCCCATGCGGCGGTAATCTTCGAGCGTGAGGTCGTGGTCGGCCGCGGTCGGATTGCGCCAGGAGATGCAGAAGACCGTGTGCCCCTCGCCGACGAGATAGCGCACGAGCGAATTCTCGGGCGACAGGTCGAGGATATAATATTTCATGATCCAGGCCGGCACGATGAGGACGGGCTCGGCGCAAACCGTCTCGGTCGTCGGGCTATATTGGATCAGCTCGATAAGGTGGTTGCGGTAGACGACCCTGCCCTCGGTGAGCGCGACCGCCTCGCCGGGCTTGAAGCGCTCCGTCCCCGCCTCCGGCCGGCCGGTCATGTGGCGGGTGACGTCGTCGCACCAGTTCTTGAACCCGTTGACGAAATTCTGGCCGCCGGTCTCGATCGTCTTCGCGATCACCTCCGGGTTGGTGAACGGGTTGTTGGAGGGGGCGAAGACGTCGAGGAGCTGCCGCATCGTGAACGACACGACGTCCTCATGGTGCGGTGCGACACCCGGAACCTTGTGCGTGACCCCGTGCCACCATTGCTGATTGAGGAGAAAGGCCTGCGACCATAGCGCGAACGGTTGTGCGGCCCACATGTCGCCGGAGAAACGGCGGTCCCCCGGCAGCGGCTCGATGCATGGGGGCGTATCGTGCTGGGCCATCGCCGACGCGGTGTAAGTGAGCAGCCTTGCCGATTTGCGCGCCGCCTTGTGCGCCAGCTCGAGGCGCTTGCCGGGCGCCATCGCGAGATGGAGCGACCAGTCATAGAAGGCGAGCGCGAGCGCGGCCGGGGAGAGGCCGCCCGTCACCTGTGCGCTCAGCGCCTCGCGCATGCGGTCGATGGCGCGATAGGCCTCGCCTCCGCCCTCGTCCGGGTCGACATTCAACGGCGGACGTGGCGCCTCGCCCTTCGGTGGTGTCCTTGCATCCATGCTTCAGCCCCTGCTCGGTCGAACGCCCGGCTCTGTCCGCATACGCGATGGGCCGCGCGGTCGGCCATGGCATCGATCAACACGGAGGAAGACGGCGCTCGCGCCGCGTGGATCCTGACGGGGCACGGCCTTCATTGGCCGCATCCGAGCGGCCCCGACCTGCAAAGGCCGCATCCGAGCGGCCCGGCGCCGCGCCTTCGCGCGGGGCGCGCCACGCGCGCGAGCGGGTCCGACGACGATCACGGGAAGTGCCTCACTCAATTGCCGCAGCGCACACAAACAATGTGCATCGCCGCATCCCCGATCGCAAGACGGCGGCCCGCGCAACGCCGCCGCATCACCCGCCTCCGGCCGCAAAATTCTCGCTTTTTCCTGGCACATGGCGCCGCCACCATGAGGGCGCTCGGCGGTCCGCCGATCACCTCTGGCCAAAGCCGGCGATCTTGCGCATGACTGGCCGGTTCGATCGCGAAGGAGTCGCATTCGTTTTGGCCCCGTCCTCCGCAAGCGCCCACCCGTGGCGCGCGGCGCTCGCCGTCTATCTGACGCGGCGCCAGCTCGTCATCTTCATGATGGGCTTTTCGAGCGGTCTGCCGCTCCTTCTCGGCTTCTCGACGCTGTCCTTCTGGCTGCGCGAGGCTGATATCGGGCTCGCCGCGATCGGCGGGCTCCTCACCGTGTCGACGCCGTACAGTCTCAAATTCTTATGGGCGCCGATCCTCGATCATGTGCGCCTGCCGTTCCTCACGCGCTGGCTCGGACTGCGGCGCGGCTGGCTTCTCGCGATCCAGGTCCTTCTCGTGGTGTCGATCGCGGCGGTGGGGCAAGCCGATCCGGTGACGTCGCTCGGCCTCCTCGCCCTCGCCGCGCTCGTCATGGCGTTCCTGTCGGCGACGCAGGACATCGTGATCGACGCCTATCGCATCGAGATCCTCAGCGAGCGCGAGCAAGGGGCGGGTGCGGCGATGACGCAGGCCGGCTACCGGATCGGCATGCTGATTTCGGGTGCCGGCGCCCTCGCCCTCGCCGATTTCATCGGATGGGGGACGGTCTATCTCATCATGGCGGGGTTCGTCTCGGTCGGCATGATCGCGACCTTCATCGCCGACGAGCCGGAAAACCACCGGCCCGCCCCGCCCGAAAAGCCGCTCGCCTGGCTCGCCCACGCGACGCTCGACCCGTTGAAGGATTTCGCCGGGCGGCGCGGCTGGGTCCTGATCCTCGCCTTCGTGCTTCTCTATAAATACGGCGACGCGCTGGCCGGGGCGATGTCCAATCCGTTCTTCGTCGATCTCGGCTTTTCCGGGGTCGAGATCGCGAGCGTCACGAATATTTTCGGCGTGGTGATGACGATGATCGGCGTCTTCGTCGGCGGTGCGCTGGTCGCGCGGATCGGCATTTTGCGCGCGCTCGCGGTGGGCGGCGTCCTTCAGGCGGTCACCAACCTCACCTTCGCCTGGCTTGCGACGCGTGGGCACGATCTCGGCGCGCTCACCATCGCCGTCGGGACCGACAGCTTCACCGGCGGGCTCGGATCGGCCGCCTTCGTCGCCTACCTCTCCTCGTTGTGCAATCTCGCTTTCACGGCGACGCAATATGCGCTCTTGTCGTCATTGATGGCGTTCGGCCGGACAATGCTCGCCGCCTCCTCCGGCTGGTTCGCCCAGTCGCTCGGCTGGCCGACTTTCTTCGTGGCGACGACCTTCCTCGCAGTCCCGGCCCTCCTCCTCCTCTGGTTCGTCTACCGGCTCTATCCCGAAGCCGGCCGCGCCGACCGCGATCCCGATGAAGGCGAACCCGACACCGGAGGGGACGTGGCCACCACCCAGCAACCCGCGAGGCCCTGACGCCGGCCCGGTGGAGACGTGGCCACCCCGGCGAGCCGCGAGGCGGTGCCACCGGCCCCGGTGGGGATGCGGACCCGATGAACCCACGAGGCCTCAGAACCGGTCGCGACCGGCGCGGCGATTACAACTGGAGCGCCGCGCCACCCCGTCCCGATCCGCCGAACGTCCCTACTCGGCGGCCTCGGCCGTTCCCTCAAGACTCACATTGTCTTCGCTGACGATCCAGAACAGGCTCAGGATGTCGAAATTGTCGGCCGGCGGATCGTCGACCAGCGCGGAACGGGTGACGATCACGAGGTCGAGAAGAGCGTTGTAGACCGAAGGGAAGAAGGCCGGATCGTAGGCCTCCGCGAACGGGTGGCCGACGCGTGAGGCGAAATCCACCTCGACGGCGGGCTTCAGGAAAATATGGAAATCCGGCGCCCAGAGGAACGGAAGATAGGTCGCGACGCTCCATGTCGCGCATCCCTCCCCCTTGAGGCTTTCGGCGAGGCGATGGAGCGTCGGAATGCCGGGATCGACGGTGAAGCGGGCCGCGGCGCGAAGGAATTCGTCCCCCCGCGGGCCGCGCAGAAGGGCGCCGACTGCGGTGAGCTCCTCCGTCGCGAGAAGGTTCGTCGCGGTGAAGGCGTTGAACGCCGATGGCGCCAGGCCCCGCGCATCGACCGCCTGGCGAAGGGGGGCGACGAGTTCGAGACGCGCCTTCGCCCGCAGCTTGGTATCGCGCCCGACCGCTTGATAATATGGACCTGCGAAGCCACCGGGGAGCTTGCGCCGCAGCGTTGCCCGCATCCCGTCCCAGCCCGTGATCGGGCCGGCATGGCGGGCCGCTTCGTCGATTAGCTGACGCCAGATCACCTCGCGATCCGTCCCGTAGAGGCGAGCGACCTCCTCGCCGTCGCGAACGACGAGTCCCGTGTACGACGTCCCATCCGTCAACAAACGGATGGAGCGGGCTCCATCAAGATCCCGCCGGCCCAGATCACGCCACATCCCGTCCCCCGAATTTGCAATCGAAGATCCCGTATCTCGACCCGTATACACCTATAAATTGCACATCGCAACGGTGTATATCGGAGCGCGGGATCGACAGTGCGCAGCAGAAAACGGGCTGCCTCTTCATCCACTCTGAGAGGGCGAAAAGACCCGGAAATAGCGCCTACTTCGAGCCACTCACGGGAGTGCGGTCGGCGGCCGGCGTGGGTCCCGGCCGGACGGTCTCGACGGTCGCCCCCGCTTCAACCGCCTGGGACAGGGCGGCGGCGACGGCGGGTGACGCAAGCGGAAATTGTGGCGCCGCGACATGCGGGGGTGTCCATGCCGGGGCACGGATGGCCGTGCCCTCCCCGCACGGCTCAAAGGCCGATATAGCGGCTCGTACGCTCGTGATCGGCGTCGAGCTCGGCGCTCGTCCCGGTCCAGACCGTGCGGCCCTTCTCGATGATGAAATGGGCGCTCGCCAGCGATTTTACCGCGCTGAGATTCTTGTCGATCAGCAAAATCGACTGCCCCTCCGCCTTGAGCCGCTCGATGCACGCCCAGATCTCGGCGCGGATCAGCGGGGCGAGACCCTCCGTCGCCTCGTCGAGGATGAGAAGGCGCGGGTTCGTCATCAAGGCGCGGCCGATCGCGAGCATTTGCTGCTCGCCGCCCGAAAGCGTGCCCGCCCGCTGATGGAACCGCTCCCCGAGGCGGGGGAACAAGGCGGCGACCCGATCGAGCGTCCACGGATCGGACCGGCCGAGCCGGTTCGCGGACGTTGCCACGAGGTTTTCCCGCACCGTCAGCGTGCGGAAGACGCGCCGGCCTTCCGGCACGAGGCCGATGCCGAGCCGCGCGACCTTTTCGGGCGCTGCGCGGGTGATCTCGTCCCCGTCGAAGCGCACCGTGCCGCCGGTCGGCCGCACGAGGCCCATGATCGAGCGCACCGTCGTCGTCTTGCCCATGCCGTTGCGGCCCATCAGCGTGACGAGCTCGCCTTCGGCGACGGAGAGGTTGATATCGAAGAGGACGCGGCTCTTGCCGTAACCCGCCTCGAGGCCGGTGACGATCAGCATCAGGCGTCTTCCTCGCCGAGATAGGCGCGTTGCACCTCAGGATCGGCGCGGATCTCGTCCACCGTCCCGTGCGCGATGATCCGGCCATAGACGAGCACGGAGATCCGGTCCGCGAGATTGAAGACGGCGTCCATGTCGTGCTCGACGAGGAGGATTCCGTGGGCCTCGCGAAGGGTCGACAGCGTCTCGATCATCTCCTGGCTTTCACTGGCGCCGAGACCGGCCATCGGCTCGTCGAGAAGGAGGAGGCGCGGCTTCGTCGCCCGCGCGACGACGAGTTCGAGCTGCTTGCGCTCCCCGTGCGACAGGTCGGACACGACGATATCGCCGCGATGGGCGAGCCCCGTCCCGGCGAGGAAGCCCTCCGCCTCCGCAAAAAGGTCCCTCCGCCCGCGCGGCGAATCTGAGATCCGATAGGTCCGATGATGGCGGATCTGGACGGCGACGGTGACATTGTCGAGGACGGTCACGTCGTTGAGGAGGGAGGGCACCTGGAAGGCTCGGGCGAGACCCATCTTGGCCCGCTGCGGGGCCGAGTGGCCGCTGATATCGAGCCCGTCGAGCAGAATACGGCCCTCGTCCTGGCGCATCTCGCCGCAGATCTGGTTGATGAGCGTCGACTTGCCCGCCCCGTTCGGCCCGATCAGCGCGTGGATCTCGCCGTCCGCGAGGTCGAAATCGACATGGTCGGTCGCGGTGAGGCCGCCAAAGCGCTTGACGAGCCCCTCCACCTTGAGGACCGGCGCGCTCATGAGCGGTTCCCCCGCACGAGATTGACGATCGCCATCAGCCCGCCCCGCGCCTGCAACACCACGACGAGGAGGACGAGGCCGAGGATCAGCGGCCAGTTCTCCGTCCAGGCGTTCAACACGTCCTCCAGAATGAGAAGAACGGCGGCGCCGAGGAACGGCCCCGTCACGGTGCCGACACCGCCGAGGATCACCATGATCATGAGCTGGCCCGACGTGTGCCAGGCGAGAAGGTCGGGGCTCGTGAAGCGCATCACGTTGGCGAGCATCGCCCCCGCGATCCCGGTTCCGATGCCGGAGAGGATGAACGCGATCAGCCGATAGCGATAGGCCTCGATGCCGAGCGCCGCCATCCGCCGCTCGTTCTGCCGCAACCCGCTGACGATGGTGCCGAAGGAGGACATCGTGAGGCGGCGATAGATGACGAAGAAGAGCGCCGTGATCGCGAGCGTGACCCAATAGAGCGTCGCCCGGTCGCGCATATTGAGGCCGAAGAGCTCGTTGGTGCGGCGGATGATGAGCCCGTCCTCCCCGCCATAGGCCGAGAGGCCGGAGAAGAAGAAGAACAGCATCTGCGCGAAGGCGAGCGTGATCATGATGAATTGCACGCCGCCGGTCCGCAGCGACAGCGCTCCGATCGCCGCCGCCGCGATGCCGGTGACGAGGATCGTCGCCGGCAGCGTGACGAGGAGCTGATTGGTCCCCGGAATGAAGCCGAAGAGCAGCGTCTCGTCCGCGTAGGTCTGATAGAGGATGCCGACGACATAGCCGCCGAGGCCGAAAAAGGCGGCGTGGCCGAAGCTGACGAGCCCGCCATAGCCGAGCGCGAAATTGAGGCTCGCCGCCGCCATGCCGTAGATGAGGATGCGCGTCGCCATCGAGATCCAGGCTGTGCTGCCGGCCGCGTCCGCGATGATGGGAACGGCGACGAGGGCGAGAAGGCCGATGACGGCCGCGAGCGTCTTCAAAGCGTTCGATCGGTCCATGGTCAGTGCGCCGCCGGAAAGAGGCCCTGGGGGCGGATGAGAAGGACGATCGCCATCAGAAGATAGATGCCCATCGCGGCGATGCCCGCGCCGAGCGCATCGGCATCGGGCCCCGCCATCACGAGCCGCAGGATGCCCGGCAGGAAGGCGCGCAGGCACGTATCGAGGACGCCGAGAATGAGGCCGGCGACGAACGCGCCGCGGATCGAGCCCACCCCGCCGATCACCACGACGACGAAGGTGGTGAGAAGGATCTGCTCGCCCATCCCGACCTGCACCGCGAAGATCGGCCCCGCGAGATAGCCCGCGAGCCCGGCGAGCAGCGCGCCGAAGCCGAAGATCACCGTATAGAGAAGGCGCACATTGACGCCGAGCGCGCGCACCATCTCCCGATCGGTGGCGCCGGCGCGCACGAGCATTCCGATCCGCGTCTTGGTGATGAGGAAATAGAGCCCGACCGCGACGCCGAGGCCCGCGGCGATGATGAGGAGCCGATAGGGCGGATATTGAAGGCCCGGCAGAAGCTGGATCGATTCCTGCAGCCCCTCCGGCATCGCGACGAAGAAAGGCTGGCGGCCGAAGATCATGATGACGAGCTGGTTGAAGATCAAAATCAGCGCGAAGGTCGCGAGCACCTGTTCGAGGTGGTCCCGGTCATAGAGGCGGCGGACGACAATCACCTCGATGAGGACTCCGGTCAGCGCAGCGGCGAGGAGGCCGGCCGGCAGGCCGAGCCAGAAGGAGCCGGTCTCCTGCGCGAACCACGTCCCGGCATAGGCGCCCACCATGTAGAGCGAGCCGTGGGCGAGGTTGATCACCTGCATGATCCCGAAGATCAGGGTGAGGCCGGCCGCGAGCAGGAACAGCATGACGCCATACTGCACACCGTTCAGAATCTGTTCGAAGATGAGGAGCACGGCGTCCGATCTTTTGTCCTGAGCAGTCTAGCTGCTCGCCCCGTCCGAAGCCCGCGGGAGGCCGTCCGCCGCGCGGAGGACGCCACATCCCGCCACGACGTGCGGAGCGGCCGGACGCCGCCCCGCACCCGTCGTCATGTTACATCTTGCACTCGTCGACATAGACGTCGCTGACATGCTCGGCGACGATCCCGTCGGTCCGCAATTTCGGACCATTTTCGCCCTCGACCACCGTCATCGCGTACCAGTTCTGGATCGGCTGGTGGTTCTTGTCGAAGGCGAAGTCGCCGCGGACGCTCTCGAAATCGGCGCTCCGAACGCCCTCGCGGAACGTGTCCGCATCGTCCATATCGCCGCCATTGGCCGCAAGACCGGCGCCGATCACATGCGCCGTGTCGTAGCCCTGGCTCGCATACGTGGTGATCGGGCGGTCGCCATATCTCTCCCTCCAGGCGGCGACGAAGGTCTGGCTCGCTTCGTTGTCGAAATCCTCGTTCCAGTGGGAGCCGACGCGCAGGCCGAGCGCGGCATCGCCCACGGCGTTGAGGATCACGGCATCGCCCGTCGGCTCGCCGAGGACCAGCGGGATCTCGCCGAGAAGGCCGGCCTGCTGATACTGACGCAGGAAGGCGATGCCCGCGCCGCCGGGGAAGAACTGGTAGACGACTTCCGGATTCGCCGCCCGGATCTGGGCGAGTTCGGCGGAGAACTCGTTCTGCTCGATCGGCGTGTAGATCTCGCCGACGACCTCGCCGGAGAAGCGGCGCTTGAAGCCGGTCAGCGCGTCCTTGCCGGCCTGATAATTGGCGGCGAGCAGGAAGGCGGAGCCGTAACCCTCGTTCTCGGCGACGAAGCCGGCCGCCTCGTGCAGCGCATCGTTCTGCCAGGCGACGGAGAAGAAGTTCTGGTCGCATTCCGCGCCGGCAAGGTTCGAAGGCGCGGCGTTGGGGCTGATATAGAACGCATCGGCATCGAGAACGTCCGGCGCGACGGCGTTCAGGATGTTGGAGAAGATGATGCCGGTCATGATCTTGATGTCTTCATCGAAGACCATGCCTTCGGCGATCTGGCGCGCCTGGCCGGGGTTGCGGTTGTCGTCCTCGACGACGACCTCGACGGGAACGCCGCCGAGCTTGCCCTCGCCGAGCTCGACCGCGAGGTTGAAGCCGTCGCGCACGTCCTGACCGAGATAGCCCGCCGGACCGGACAGGGTCGTCACCATGCCGATCTTGACCGGATCCTGCGCCTGCGCGCCCGGAATGGCGCAGGCGGAGGCGAGAAGCCCCGCGAGAAGAAGTGATCTAGCGTTCATCGATGCGTCCCTTGCTGCGTTTTCGATTTCGTTCGGTGCATAACCGTCAGTGCGTGCATGACGCGTGCGGCGCCCCGGAAAGGGCAGCGGCCCTTGCCGGGACGATCCGACGTCACAGGTCGACCCATCCCGCCGGCGCTGTCTTGCCGGGATGGATCGTGCCACATTCGGGGCAGGTGCGCGCCTCCTCGTCGTCGTAAAAGGCTTTGTAGAGGGGGGGCAGATCCCGCACGATGCTCTTCAGCGAGACCTCGACGCGATGGACGAGGCCGTTGCACTCGAAGCAATACCATTCGAAGGCGTCGAGCTGATCGGGCTGCCGCTTCGGCTCGATCACGAGACCGATCGACCCCTCCTGCGGCCGCTGCGGCGAATGACGCACGTGCGGCGGCAACAGGAAGATCTCCCCCTCGCGGATCGGCACGTCGTAGAATTCGCCGTCATCCACGACCTTGAGCACCATGTCGCCCTTCAGCTGATAGAAGAACTCCTCGACCGGATCGTCATGATAGTCGGTGCGCGAGTTCGGGCCGCCGACGACCGTCACCATCATGTCGGCGTCCTCCCAGACCTGCTGATTGCCGACGGGGGGTTTCAGCAGATGGGCGTGCTCGTCGATCCACGCCTTGAAGTTGAACGCATTCAGTCGGCCGGTCTTCATGGTCTCCTCCTCCTGTTGTCACCGAGACTGGCGCGAAGAACGGCATCGCGTCCAGTGAGGTTGGTGGTCATCGTGCACGTGTCTCCACAGTGCGGAGCGCGCGCCACAATGTTTCGTTGGTGAGCGGAAGCGAAAGATCGGCCTCGCCGCCGATCGCGTCGTGGACCGCGTTGAGGATCGCGGGCGGAATCGCGATGCAACCGGCCTCGCCGACCCCCTTCGCGCCGAGCGGATTGGTCGTCGCCCATGTCTCGCGTTTTGCGATGGTGAGCGCCGGCACGTCGTCCGCGCGCGGCATCGCGTAGTCCATGAAAGAGCCGGTGAGGAGCTGGCCGTCTTCGTCGTAGACGATCCGCTCCATGAAGAGCGTGCCGATCGCCTGGGCCATCCCGCCGACGAGCTGCCCCTCGGCGAGGAGCGGGTTCACGATCCGCCCCGCATCGTCGATCCAGACGAGGTCTTCGACGGACGGTGCGCCCGTGTCCGGGTCGATCGCGACGAGCGCGAGGGCGGCCCCGCTTGCCCAGGTCTCCCCCGGCGTCGTAAACCGCTCCGTGACGGTGAGCCCGTCCCCCTCCCCGCCGAGCATCGCCGCGAACCCCGACCAAGAGAGCGCCGCCCCGCCGGCTGCCGAAACACCCGCCTCAGAGAAAGACACCGCCTCCGGCGCGCATTGCATCAGCGGCGCGGCGGCGTCCTTGATCGCGGCGCCCATCGCCTCGGCCGCCCGCCACATGGCGCTGCCGCCGATCGCCGTCGACCGGCTGGCGAGCGCGCCGATACCGTCGGCCACATGGTCGGTGTCGCCGCTCACCACATCGATCCGGTCCGGCGCAATGGTGAGCGCGTCGGCGATGATCTGGGCCATCATCGTCTCACGCCCCTGCCCCTGTGTGCTCGACCCCGTCGCGGCGCGAAACCGTCCTTTGCGCGTGAGAGCGAGGCTCGCCGTCTCCCATCCCGCCCCGCACGGCTCGATATAGAGGCAGAGGCCGACCCCCGCGGCCAACCCTTGCGCGGCGAGCCGATCGCGGCGGGCGGTGAGATCGCGCGCGGCGGCCGCCCTCTCCGCCTCGGCCAGAAGGCCCTCGAGATCGGCGCTGTCATAGGTCTCGCCCGTCGCGGTCGCATGGGGAAAGGCCGACGATGGGATGAGATTGCGCCGGCGAATTTCGAACGGATCGAGCCCCGATTGCCGCGCCGCCTTGTCCATCAGCCGCTCCATCAAGAGGGCGGCCTCCGGCCGTCCGGCGCCGCGATAGATCCCGACGGGCGCCGTGTTCGCGCCCGCCCCGTCGAGGGCGATATGCACCGTCGGGACCAGGTAGGGGCCGGGAAGGACGCGCGCGGCATTCCGCCCCGGCGCAAGGGCGCTATAGGGCGTGCGCGCGCCGAGGGGGAAATCGAGCGAGGCGCGGAGGGCGAGGATCCGGCCGTCGGCATCGAGCGCCATCTCAGCGGACGTCCTGCCGCCGCGCCCGAGGGTCGCCGCCATCATATCCTCGCCGCGTTCGGCGACCCAGCGCACCGGCGCTTCGAGGGCGCGGGCGGCGGCCGCGACCATCAGATCCTCCGGGAAGATCGACGCCTTGCCACCGAACGCGCCGCCGACATCGGGCGCCACGACGCGGACCGCCTCACGCGGCAATCCGAGGACGCGGGCGATATCATCGCGGCACCTGTTGGGCGTCTGCGTCGACAACGAGACGATGAGGCGACCGTCGCGCCATTCGGCGAGCGCGGCGCGCGGCTCGAGCGGCGCGGGGGCGACGAGGGCATGATCGACACGGGCGGCGACGCGGTGCACGGCGGCAGCGAAGGCGGCATCCGCATCGCCCCTTCGCCACAGATGATGGACACGGCCGCCAGGCGGCGGCACGGGCGCGCCCGGCTCGACGCGCACCGCGTCCGCCGCATCGCGCGCCGCCATCGGGGTACGGGCAACGATCGCGGCGAGCGGCTGGCCGACATGATCGGCGCGCCCCTCGGCGAGGATTGCGCCCGGATTGGCCTCGAAATCGGGCAGGAGCGCATTGACCGCCGCACGGTCCGCGATCGGCACATCCTCGGCGGTGAAGATCGCGACGATCTCCGCCATCGCCTGCGCCGCCGACAGATCGAGATCGAAGAGCACACCCGCGACGGGGCTGCGGACGAATGCCAGATGGAGACAGCCGGGCGGCACGATGTCGGCGACGAAACACCCGTTGCCGCGCACGAGGCGATCATCCTCACGCCGGGTGAGCGGCCGTCCGATCCATCCGCGCCACGTCTTCGCGTCCAACCAGGCTCCCTCCACGATGACCGTGCGCAGAAGTAGAGCAGAGGTTTTTGATATGATAATCAGGGTTTAACGTATAAATTATTCGGAATTCCCGATTAATGGCTTTGCGCAACCTCACCATCCGCCAGCTTCAGGCCTTCATGGCGGTGATCGAGACCGGGAATTTCACCCGCGCCGCGGCGCGCTGTGGTGTGTCTCAGCCGAGCTTGTCGCAGGCGATCAAAGACCTCGAGGCCGAGCTCGGCGTCCCCCTCTTCAGCCGCACCACGCGCCGGGTGGAGCCGACCGCGGCGGGGCACGAATTCAGCGCCGACGCCGCGCGCATCCTTGCCGATCTGGAGCGATCGATGGAGAGCGTGCGCGATCTCGCTTTGTTGCGGCGAGGGCGGGTGCGGGTCGCGCTGCCGCCGCTCCTCGCCGCCTCAGTGCTGCCCGCGGTGATCGAGCGCTTCCAGCGTGAGCGGCCGGGCCTCACCGTCGACGTCGCCGATATCGGGAGCGACCAGATCGTCGCCCATGTGCGCAGCGGCGAGGCCGATCTCGGTATCGGCACCTTTCCCCAGACCGACGGCATCCAGACGGCGCATATCATGCGCGACCATCTCGTCGCCCTCCATCCGGCCGGCGTTCCCCTCGCGGCGGAGCAACCGACCGACTGGACCGCGCTCGCCGCCTATCCGCTGATCACGCTGCGCAAGGAAAGCGGCATTCGCCGTCTCGTCGAACGCGGCTTCGAGGAGGCCGGCCTTCCATTCCGCCCCGCCTTCGAGGTGCACCAGATCCTGACCGCCATCGCGATGGTCGAGGCGGGTCTCGGCCTCGCCGTGCTGCCGCGTTACGCGCTCCTGTCGGCAAATGCCCGAACGGTCGGACATTGCGCGCTGATCCGCCCGGAGATCAGCCGCGACGTGGTCCAGATCACGGCCGAGGGCCGCATCCTCAGCCCCGCGGCGCAAGCCTTCGGCGAGCTCGTGCGCGAGGTGCTGCGCCGCACCGCCTCCCCCGGGGCGCGGGCGGCTCCAGGATGATGGGGCGGGACGCCTCCGAGGGGGCTGGGTGGGCGGCGGAGCGGGTCCAAGATGCCGGCGCAGGACGTCGCCGAGGACCAGGGTGGACAGTGGAGCGGCCCCAAGATGCCGACGCGGACGTCTCCGAGGACCCAGGTGGACGGCGGAGCGCCCCCAAGATGCCCCCGCGGGACGTCTCCGCGGACCCGGGTGGACGGCGTAGCGGCCCTTCGCCGACCGGCGGCGTCTCCAACGCGGCAGGCGGACGGCGCGACGGGCACCCTCAAGATGCGGGCGCGCAGCGTCCCCGATGCGCTGAGTGAATGGCGGCTCGGCCCCTCAAGATGTAGGCGCGCGGCGCCTCCGACGAGCTGGGCGGACGGCGGCGCGGCCCCTCAGGATGCCGGCGCGCGGCGGCCCCGACACGCCGGGTAAACGGCGGCGCGGGCACCTCAAGATGCCGGCTCGCGACGTCTCCGACGGGCCGGGTGAACGGCGCCGCGGGCACCTCAAGTTGCCGGCTCGCGACGTCTCCGACGGGCCGGGTGAACGGCGCCGCGGGCACCTCGAGATACCGGCTGGCGACGTCTCCGACGGGCCGGGTGAACGACGGCGCGGCGCCGCACGGTACCGGGCGGCGTCTCCGACGCGCCGGGGGGACGGCAACGGCCCCTCAAGATGCCCGCGCGTGGCATCTCCGGCGCGCCGGGTGGACGGTGCCGCAGGACATCCAACTTGCCGGCGTGCGATGTCTCCGATGTGCTGAATGCGTGGCGGCGCGGACACGTCCAAGACGCCGACGCGGGACGTCTCCGAGGAGCCGGGCGGACGGCGGCGCGTTTGGCACTCATCACGTTGCACGAGCGGGCGGGTTGGACCGCGAGAAGGACGTCCGATGAGTGGGAATGAATGGCTGCAGCCCGTCCGCAACGGCTCGTCGCGCCGCAAAGTCTCAACGCGCGCGACTTCACCGGCCCCGACATTTCCAGAGCGAGCGACCCATCCTCCCGTTCCACGTGGAGACACGTTCTGGAGCACGGCAATGCATGAACGATGACGAGCAGCCCTTTGCGCCCGACGGCATTGTCGAACAGCACCAGCGGGAAGTCCGCGGCCCTTCCCCTTGTCGAATTGTTCCCCACAGGCGGCCAGTCCAGTCGGAGCATCGCCACCGCCGCCGCGCCTGTTGAGCGCGCCGAGGCGCGAGCGGCATCAGTCGACTACGGTGGGCGAAAGGTTCAGCGGGACGAGCAATGGTCAACTCATTTGGCGAAACGCCGAATCGTTGAATTCCGCGCAGCCCGTCGGGCGAGTCCGCCGAAAAACGCACCGGGTCGGCCCGCCGAGGGACAACCCGGGCCAGCAGGCCAAGCGCACGCCAAGTGAAACTCCCGGCGCGCGGACTGTGCCGAATGTGCGAGACACAGGCCGGCCGAATGGCCGGGGTGTCAGCCGGGCCGAATGGTCGAAGTGCAAGTCGGGCCAAACAGCCGAAGCGCAACCGGACCGAATGGCCGAGGCGCAAGCCGGACCGAGTGGGCGAGCCCGACCGATGGCCCAGGCGCACACCGGGCAGACTGCCGAGGCGCACGCCGGTCCGAACGGCCGAGGCGCGCACCGGGCCGAATGGCCGAGGTGCAAGCCGGACCGAGTCGCCGAGTAGCGAGCCCGATCGATGGCCGAGGCGCACACCGGGCAGAAAGGCCGAGGCGCACGCCGGGCTGAATGGCCGAGGTGCACGCCGGGACGAACGGCCGAGGCACACGCCGGGCAGAACGGCCGAGGCGCACGCCGGGCAGAACGGCCGAGGCGCAAGCCGGGCTGAATGGCCGAGGCGCAAGCCGGGCTGAATGGCCGAGGTGCACGCCGGGCCGAACGGCCGAAACGCAAGCCGGACCGAGTGGCCGAGTGGCGAGCCCGACCGATGGCCGAGGCGTAAGCCGGGCAGAACGGTCGGGCCGAATGGCCGAGGTCTGAGTCCCGAATTAGTCGGCCGGGGCGCGGGCGGAGCCTGCGGGGCGGGAAATTGCGCGGAGGGCTGCGGCGAGGCTCGCCGGCATGGCGCGCAAGGAACGCTCGGCCTCTCCGAGGAGGCTGGTGCGGTTGACCGCCATCGGGCGCTCGGCGTGGGGCTGTTCCATGATCGTCGCGAGATGGGCGGCGTGGCGTTCCCAGGCGGCGCGTTCGCCGAACACCTCGCGCACCTCCGAGGCGAGCTGGTTGCGAGTATCCTCGTCGACCGAAAGGCTCGTCTGGACGGCAGCGGCGAGGGCCGCGTTGTCGCCCGGAGGGGCGAACTGGCCGCCGCCCATACGGCGCGTCACCTCACGCGATCCGGTCTCGAGATCCCAGCCGGCGACGTGGCAGCCCATCCCCATGGCCTCGAGCGCGGCGACACCAGCACCACCCGAACGGACCGGGGCGAGGAGCACTTTGGCAGCCCCCTCCACCTTCACGAGGGACTCGCGGTCGACCCGGCCGCGCAGCGTGATTCTCTCCGCGCCGTCGAGCGCGGCGATCTGAGCCCGGACCGGGGGCGCGACGTCGCCGAACCACATCAGCCGGCCGCGGAAGCCGCCGCGGAGAAGGTGCGGCCAGAGAGCGATCACGTCGAGCGCGCCCTTCATCACATTGTCGCCGCCGACGAACACCACGTCGTCGGCCCGAGGGCTGTGCTTCAACACGTCGAGCGGAAGGGGAAAGTCGATCCCGTATTCGGCGACGAAGACGCGGGAGGGATCGGTGAGCTGGCGGCGCAGACGCGCGGCGACGAGCTCCGAGCTCGCGATGATGCCGTCGAGATGGGGGGCGGCTTCGAGCGTGGTCGCGAGGGCGCGAGGCGCATCCTCGGCGACCAGCGAGACGACGCGGATCTGCGGCGGGATCGCGCTGACGGTGGCGGCCAGCGCGTCAGCCCCGGCAAGAACCACGATATCCTGCGGATTGTCGCGCAACCAGGCGAGGAAGCGCTGTGCGGTGTCGCTCCGGCTGGCGCCGGGCGGCAGCGTCTCGACCTGGACGGCGCAGGCACCGCCCGCCGCATCCTGAGTCGGACGTTGAAGGAGGATGCGCGCTTCGCATCCAGCGACGCGCGCCTCGGCGCAAAGAGCGCGCGCGGCGGGGAAGAGCGCGCTCTCGGTATCGGTGACCCAGAGGATGCGGAGGCGAGTGGTCGACATGGTGCTATCCCGCGTTTGGGGCCGCGACGCGCTTCGGACGCGACCGCCAGCCCACGAAGCCCCTGTTCGCCGGTGGACGTTCATATCCGGCCTTCAAAGACCGGCACGAACCCCACGATGACGCATCCTCGACCGACCGGCTTGGTCGGCGCTTACGCCCGGCGCTTCTTCCCGTTGGACGCAATCGGCACGGCGCGCCGCCGGCTGAAAGCGCTGCTTATAAAGTCAGCTCCCATGCTCCCCGTTCCTGACAACGGGATGACACATGCGAGGCGACGACCACTTTCCACAACACACACGCCCCAAGACGCCGGGCGCCGATTTTAGCGATCGCCCTCGGCCGCATTTCTGCCGTGCCGGCAGCGTGGCGAGGGCCTTCGACAGCGCCATCATCACGCGCCATTCACCCCTAACACAACCCCGAAAAATTACAACCCATAATTGATATTTCAATCATTGGTTCTATACTTCGATCCAAAACAACCAAGTTATTGCCAATTTGTAATTTAAGGTTTAGATCAAACAGCAGACGCTCAGCACTTGCCTAATGTGACACTTGCAACATCCAGTGAGTTTAATTCAGCCACATTAGCTAGAATTTTGGCATTTTATTTATACAAAAATGGCAGCACGCGGGCGCGTCCCAATTCGGATCGATGAATCGATTGCAAGTTCGTTTCGTTCTGCACTAGTCTCACGTAAGAAATGCACGGAGTGGGCGAATGATCGATGCAACCTATGCGGAAATCAACAGTTGGAGTGCTGGTTTCCAAGGTGAATTCACCCTCGAAAATGTCGGAACCACAACCCAGACGGGCTGGGTGATTGCATTTAACACTCCGGTCAATATTACCCAGATCTGGGGCGCCCGAATCGTTTCCCATGTCGGTGACGCGTACGTCATCGAAAATCTGTCCTGGAACGCCTCCCTTAATCCGGGGCAAACAGCTCGCTTCGGCTTCATCGCCAATCCGAGCGGCCCCAACGCCGTGTTCACCGACATCGAAGTCAACGGTGACCCAGTCGGCGGCGACCCGCTGCCGGGCGTGTCGATCCTCGACACTGTCGTCGCCGAGAATGCCGGCGAGGCCACCGTCCGCATCGAACTCGACTCTCCCTCCGAAACGCCCGTCACCCTCACGATCGAGACAACGGCCGGCAGTGCCGGCGCGGGCGATTTCACCGCCGTGTCGACGACCCTCACCATCCCCGCCGGCGCGACGAGCGCCGACATCGCGATCCCGATCACCGATGATGCGGACGTGGAGGACGAGGAGAGCTTCACCGTCTCAATCCTCACGGCCGACGGCGCGCGGATCATGGACGGCGAGGCGAGCGTCACCATCATCAGTGACGATCTCCCCCCGCCCCCCACCATCTCGATCGGTGAGAGCCTGGCGATCGACGAGGGCGACCCGGTCGTCGGCGCGGCGGCCGGCTGGTTCTCGACCCAGGGCACCGACATCGTCGACAGCGCCGGCAATGTCGTGAAGCTGACGGGCGTCAACTGGTTCGGCGGCGAGACGGTGCGGATGGGGCCGGACGGGCTTTATACGCGCAATTACAAAGACATGATGGATCAGATGGCCGAGCTCGGCTTCAACACGATCCGTCTGCCCTTCTCCAACGACGCGCTCCAAGACGGCGCGATGCCCAACGACATCAACTACGCGATCAATCCCGAGCTCGAAGGCCTGACCGCGCTCGAGGTCATCGACGCCGTCGTCGCGTATGCCGGCGAAATCGGCCTGCGCATCATCCTCGACAATCACCGCAACGCGGCTGGAAACGGCGCGTCGTCAAACGGCCTTTGGTACGGCGAGGGCTACACGCACGAAGAGTGGGTCGCCGACTGGGAGATGCTCGCCGAACGCTATCAGGACAATCCGACCGTCGTCGGCTTCGACCTCTCGAACGAGCCGCACGCCGCCTCTTGGGGCGACGGCAACGCCGCGACCGACTGGCGCCTCGCCGCCGAGGACGCGATCGACGCCATCCACGCGATCAACCCCGAGGTGCTCGTGCTCGTCGAGGGGATCGGCGGATCCTATTGGTGGGGCGGCGATCTCACCGGCGTCGGCGATTTCCCGATCCGCCTCGATCAGTCCGACAAGCTCGTCTACTCCCCGCACGCCTATCCGAACTCGATCTACAATCAGCCCTGGTTCTCCGATCCCGACTATCCGAACAACCTGCCGGGGGTGTGGGACGCCAACTGGGGTTACATCATCGACGAAGGGATCGCGCCGGTCCTCGTCGGCGAGTTCGGCTCCAAGCTCGAAGATCCGAAGGACGTCGCCTGGTTCGACACCTTCATCCCCTATCTCGTCGAGAACGGACTGAGCTGGACCTTCTGGTCCTGGAACCCAAATTCCGGCGACACTGGCGGCATCGTCGAGAGCGATTGGTCGACGGTCATCGACGCGAAGATGGACTATCTCACCCCCGCGCTCGGCGGTGACCTGTCCGGCTCCGGCACCGGCGAGCCGGACCCGACCTGGACCATCGAAGTCGAGGTCGCCTTGTCCGGGCCGGCCGGCGCGCCCGTCACCGTCGCCTGGGAAACCGCCGACGAGACGGCGACCGCCGGCCTCGATTACGAGGCGGCGAGCGGTGAGGTGACCTTCGCCCCCGGCGAGACGGTGAAGACGATCGCCGTCACCATCCTCGCCGACACCATCGAGGAGGCGGCCGAGAAGACCTTCCGCATCGATCTCACCGACCAGGACGGCGGCGTCTTCGCCAACCAGTCGATGGTCGTCACCATCCACGACGACGACGCGGGCGCGCCGCCACCCGTCCCCGTCGCCTCGATCGAAGACCTCACCGTCGGCGAGGATGTCGGCACCGCCGAAGTGACGGTGAGGCTCGACGCACCGTCGGCAGAGGCCGTCATCGTGGAAGTCGCCGCGGTCGGCGGCACGGCGGACGCCTCCGACTTCACGATCGCGGACGGCACGCTCACCTTCGCGCCCGGCGAGACAGAAGCCACCCTCGCAATCACAATCGCCGACGATGCCGACGTGGAGGACGACGAGACGATCGAGCTCGCCCTCACCTCCTCCGACGCCGTCATCGGTTCAGGCAGCGCGACGGTGACGATCGTCGACAATGATGAAGATGAAGACGACGGCACACAGCCCACGGGCGAAGGGCCCGATTTCAACGGCGATGGCATCTATCCCGAATATGGCGTGCGTGAGAGCTGGTCGGGCGGGTTCGTCATCGACTCGTCGATCGTGAATGACAGCGCCAGCGCCATCAATGGCTGGTCACTGGAGATCACGACGGACGCGTCGATCGCCAACATCTGGAACGCCCAGATCCTCAGCCATTCCGGCAACACATACGTGATCGGCAATGTCGGCTATAATCCGTTCGTCGGCGCCGGCGGCTCGACCGATTGGGGTTTTCGCGCCGACGGCTCGGTCGCCGGGATCGAGTTTGGCGACATCATCCTTTGAACGGATGATCCGATAAGACGGCGGCCGCCGCGGCGCCGCCGCCCATCTCGCGCGTGGCCGCCGTCCGGGCGGCCTTTCCGTCAGGCGCGCGTGTCAGCCTTTGCGCATCTGGTAACGGAAATCGCAGTGGCTCGCGCCGCCCATGATGGTCTGCGAGCGGTGGAACTCGATCCGCTCGTCATAGCCTTCGCAGAAGGTGCCGTCGCGATTGCAGGACAGGATGTGGCCGATATGGCCGAGCCCCATCTCGCGATACATCTCAGCATAGCGGCACCGGACGACGTCGAACTCCAAATGGTCCGGCGTCGACACCTTCTCGTCGATCTCGAGCGCGCCACCGGCCGTCCAGCGCGGCAGGAGGGCGGCGAACCCTTCGATCCCCTTGTCACCGCCTTGCGCCTCAGCCATCGCCTCGCCTTGCGCAATCGCGCTCTTGCGGATGACGCGGGTCAGGAGTTGATCGGCCTCGGCGCGGCCGAGCCGCTCGACGAGCTCTTCATAGACCGGGCGGATGATCTCCGCCTCGATGCGGCGACGGGCGAGCATCGGAAGGGCGGCGATGGCCTCGGCCGCGGCATCCTCTTCGGTTCGTGTCGTCTCGCTCATGCGACGTGTCCTCCGAGATAGGCTTCGACGATACGCGGATCCGTCTGCAGCTCCGCCGACGGACCCGACAAGACGATACGTCCGTCGTCGATCACGTGCGCGTGGTCCGCGACCTTGAGGGCTGCGCGGGCGTTCTGCTCCACGATGAGGATCGAGACGCCCTCCTCGCGAATGCGCGCGACGAGCTGGAAGATGAGCGCCACGAGCTTCGGCGCGAGACCGAGCGACGGCTCGTCGAGAAGGAGGAGCTTGGGCTTTGCCATCAGCGCGCGGGCGATGCACAGCATCTGCTGCTCGCCACCGGAGAGCGATCCCGCCCCCTGCCCCATCCGCTCCTTCAGAAGGGGGAAGAGCGCGAGCACCTTGTCGAGCTCGGCGAGCCCGTGCGAGCCACCGCCCAGCACGAGATTTTCCCGCACCGACATGTTGGAGAAGATCTGCCGCCCCTCCGGCGCCTGACAGACGCCGCGCTCCACGATCTTGTGGCTCGCCATGTTGGTGATCGGCTGGCCCTCGATGAGGATCTCACCCGAGGTGACGCGATAGACGCCGGAGATGGCGCGCATCAATGTCGTCTTGCCGACACCGTTGGCGCCGAGCACGGCAACGATCGAGCCCTTCGGCACGTCGAGGCTGACGCCGTGGAGGATCTCCTGGATCCCCATCTTCACCGACAGATTCTTGATCTCGGCCAGGCTCATTCGTCGGTCCCCAGATAGGCCTCGAGGACGGCGGGATCGGCCCGCACGGTGTCGGGATCCGCATCGGCGATCTTCTTGCCGGACGCGAGCACGACGATGCGTTCGCACACGCTCATCACGAGGCCCATATCGTGCTCCACCAGCATGATGGTGAGCCCGTCCGCGTGAAGCGAGCGGATGAAGTTCGCAAGCTCCAGCGTCTCCGAATCGTTGAGGCCCGCGGCCGGCTCGTCGAGGATGAGGAAGTCCGGCTGCATCGCGAGCGCCCGCGCGATCTCGAGATATTTGCGCTTGCCATAGGACAGGTTCGCCGCAAGGTCGGTCGCGACATAGGCGAGCTCGGTGCGCTCCAGCGCCTGCCAGACCCGCTCGGAGATCGTCTCCGCCCGCTTGGAGCCCGACCGCAGCGCGTCGAGCGCCGATTGCGGGTGCGTGCCGAAGGCGCCGACCGAGACATTGTCGAACACCGTCATGTTCGGAAACACGCGCAGATTCTGGAAGGTGCGGCCGATGCCGAGACGGGCGATGCGGTTCGGCTTCATGCCGTTGAGCCGCGTCCCCTTGAAGTGCACGTCACCGGAGGACAGCGGCGTGAACCCGGAAATGAGGTTGAAGAGCGTCGTCTTGCCCGCCCCGTTCGGCCCGATGAGGCCGACGAGCTGGCCGTGGTCGACGCGCGTCGTCACATCGTCCACCGCGACGAGGCCGCCGAAGCGGCGCGTCGCGTTCTGGATCGTCAGGAAATCGCTCATCGCCAGCCGATCCCCTTGCCGTTCTCGTCGCGCCGCCAGGCGTCGCCGAATTGGCGCCGGATCATCGACAGTGCCGAGACCTCGCCGAACAGGCCCTTCGGGAGAAGGAGGATCGACAGGAACATGACGATACCGACCATGATGTTGCGCACGTCGCCGACATCACGCAGCACCTCCGGCAGAAGGATGAGGAGGAGCGCACCGATCACCGCGCCTGGCAGCGAGCCGAGCCCGCCGACCACCACCATCGCGAGGATGAGGATCGATTCGGCAAAGTCGAAATCGCTCGGCGAGATATAGCCCGTGGTGTGCGCCCAGAGCGCGCCGGCGATCCCCGCGAAGGCTGCGGAGATCACGAACGCCTCCATCTTGAGCCGCGCGGTGCGCACGCCCATCGCATCGGCGCACTGATCGTCCTCCCTGAGGCTGCGTAGCGCGTTGCCGTAATAGGAGTGGCTGATCCGGTGGATGAGGACGATCGAGGCCGACACGATCACCGCGACGAGGAAATAGGTCGCGATCGGCGACGAGAGGTCGATGCCGAACACCTCGAGGCCGGAGAAGATGAGAACGCCGTTCGGCCCGTGGGTGAAGCTCACCCAGTTGAGGAGGACGAGATAGATCATCTGCCCGATCGCGAGCGTCGCGACCGCGAAATAGATCGACACCAGCCGCATCGTCGGCAAAGCGACGAGGAAGGCGATCGCCGCCGTGACGATCGCCGCCGCGGGGATCGTCACGAGGAACGGCATCCCCTGCTCGCTCGCAAGAAGGCCCGCGGTGTAGGCGCCGACACCATAAAAGGCGGCGTGACCGAGATGGAGGAGCCCGGCGACGCCCGTCACCACGTGAAGCGAGGCGGCGAGGAGGACGAAGATCAGCGCGATGTTCGCGATCTGCCAGAAATAGCCCCGGCCGAACGAGGTGAGGACCGCGGGCACGACCGCGAAGATCACGATCGCGATCAGGATCGGCAGCACGAGATTGCGCAAGGTGCTGGGCGGCGCCGCGGTGGGCGGATTGGCGAGATCAGACACGTTCGCGCCTCGCACCGAAAAGCCCCTGCGGGAAGAAGATCAGCGTGACGATCAGGAAGCCGTAGGCGACCATGTCGGCCCAGCCGGACGAAATGAACGTCACCGCGACCGATTCCGACAGGCCGAGAATGATCGCGCAGATCACCGCGCCCGGGATCGAGGAGAGCCCGCCCATCACCATCGCGACGAAGGCCTTCACGCCGGGAATGAAGCCCATGGCGGGGAAGATCACGCCATAATAGAGGCCGACGAGGATGCCCGCCGCCGCGCCCATCATACCGCCGATGACGAAGGTCATGATAATCGTGCGGTCGACGTTGATGCCGACATAACGCGCGCCGAGCGGATTGTTGGAGACCGCGCGGATCGACAGGCCGACATGGGTGCGGGTGAGGAGGAATTGCAGGCCGATCAGCATCAGGGCGGAGATGCCGAAAATGATCAGATCGCCGGTGACGATGATCACCGGGCCGAGGTGGATCGGCTGGTTGATCAGATACTCGAACGGCACCGCCTGCTGCTGCGAGCCGAAGAGCAGCTCGATCGCCTCACGGGCGATGATGGAGACGGCGAGCGAGGACAGAAGCGTCGCCTCGCGCATGGCGCGCGATTTCAGCGAGGCCTCGTCGGTGAATCGGCGGAACGGCTTGAACGCGATGCGCTCCAGCGAGAATCCCGCGAGCGCGCCGATCGCGAGCGCGAACACCACCACCGCAACGAACGGCGGCGCGACGGCCGTGATGAGCACGAGACTGGCGAAGGCGCCGATCGTGTAGACCTCGCCATGGGCGAAGTTCACCACGTTGAGAACGCCGAAGATCAGCGTGAAGCCGATCGCCATCAGCGCATACGTCATGCCAAGGGACAGGCCGATGACGAGCTGCTGCAGATAATAAGGGTCGATCATCGCCTGGCTTTCGCGTGAGGGGCCCGGTGGGATGGCGGGTGCGCGCGGCACCCGCCGGTCATATCAGGGAAGAGCGACGAACTCGCCGTCCTTCACCTCGGCCTTGGCGAGTTCCTTCGCCGGCTCGCGGTTCTCGTCGAACGTCGTGACGCCGGTGACGCCCGGATAGTCCTTCGTCTCGGCGAGCGCGTCGCGCATCGTCTCCCGCGTCGTATCGGGATAGGTCTTCGCGACGGCGTCGAGCATGATGCCGACCGCGTCATAGGCCTGGGCCGGGAACTGGCCGGGGGCCTCGCCATAACGCTCGGTGTACTCGTCGACGAACGCCTTCACGTTCGGATCATCGCTCGTCGGCAGGAAGGTGACGGTGAGCTTCATGCCGTTGGCGGCCTCGCCGGCGAGGTCGATCAGCGCGGGGTTGTACGCGGCGGAGGTCGAGAAGATGGGGGTCTCCACGCCGAGCTGCCGCGCCTGGCGCAGGAAGTTCGCGCCGTCCTCGTAGAAGAAGCCCGTATAGATCGCGTCCGGCTGGGCGCGCTCGATCTTGGTGATGACCGAACGGAAGTCCTTCAGGCCGCGATTGAAGAACTCGGAGAACACGATCTCCCCGCCGTCTTCCTTGAAGCGCTCGCTGAAGCCGTCGACCACCGACTGACCCCAGTCGGTCTGCTCCGCGATCACGGCGACCTTCTTGTAGCCGAGCTCGGTGAACCAGTCGGCGTTGTAGGGGCCTTCCTGGTCCTGGGTCGTGATGTTGCGGAACTGGTACTCGGAGATTTTGGTGTAGTCCGGGTGGGACGCGGTCTGCGAGAGCTGGGGCATCCCGGCCTGGCGGTAGACCTGCGCCGCCGCCATCGACACCGTCGACGTGAAGTCGCCGAGGACGGCGACGATCGCGGGATCGTCGACGAATTTGCGCGCGATCGTGACGCCTTCTTTGGCGTCGGAGCGGCTGTCTTCGTAAACGATCTCGACCGGGACCGGGATCTTGCCGGAAGCGTTGAACTTTTCGAGCTGCATCTGCGCGGCGTTACGGAAGCCCTGGCCGTACTGGGCGGTGTCGCCGGTGAGCGGGAGCTGATAGCCGATCTTGATCGGATCCTGCGCGTGCGCGCCGGTCGCGACCAGCGCCGCGAGCGCACCGATGAGGGCCGTCGTCTTCAATCTCGTCATCGATAGAATCTCCTGTCCTCGTCTCGTTCGTTTCGTATGGCTCGTCCCTTCGCGTGAAGGACGTCGTATCTCGTGTGTGCCAGTCCGGCGCATCCGGCAAGCCCCGCGTCGGTCGCGGGCCGGGGAGCCGGTCGGATTCGCCTCATCCGGCGACCTCGCGGCTGTCCTTGAAGCGGAAGCGCGCGAGCATCAGCGGGGCGACCGTCTTCGCAATCGCGTGCAGGGGGATCGGCGCCGCCGGCTCGAAGGGCAGCGCGAGGCGGTCGCGCGGCTCGCCCCGCAACAGGGCGGCGAACTCGCGCCCGAGTGCGATCGACAGCGCGACGCCCCGTCCATTGCAGCCCGTCCAGCCATACGCATCCGGCCCGAGCTCCAGGAGGCGCGGGGAGAAATCCGGCGTCATCCCGATATAGCCGTTCCAGACATGATCGAACGAGACCTCGCCGATCTGCGGAAAGGTCTCGACGAGGCGGTCCGCGATCATCGCCTTCAGCTTGCCGACACCGTCGGCCGGAACGATGAGCGCCCCGCCGGCGACGAGACGGCCATTGGCCGTGTGGCGGAAGAAGCGCAGATCGCCGCGCGTGTCGGACGCCGCCTCGCGGCCGGGGATGATCGTGGCCGCGATCTGCGGATCGAGCGGCGTGGTCGACATCTGCCAGGACGCGACGGGGACGACCGAGCGGCGGAGCGGCTCGGCGATGTCGTGCGTATAGGCGTTGGTGGCGACGATGAGATGCTTGGCGGTGAGGCTCCCCCGCCCTGCCTCGATGCGCCAGCCGTCCGCCCCATGGGTGAGGCCGCGCGCCGGAGATTGGACGAACACGCGACCGCCGAGACCTTGCAGCGCGCGGGCCATCTCACGGGCGAGCGACAACGGGTTGATGTGCCCGCCGCTCGCCATGCGGATGCCGCCGAAATAATTGGGGCTGCCGAGCGCCTTCGCCATCGCCTCGCGGTCGAGGAGTGCGATATCGGCGCCGATCGCCTGCCATTCGCGCCAACGCGTCTCGGCAAGGCGCATCCGGCCGGGGGTGTGGACGGGCTGGAGCCAGCCGGTCTGCTCCGCTTCGGCGTCGAGGCCGAGCCGGCGGACGAGATCGAAGACGATCCCGGCGCTGTCGCGCACCAAAGCGGCCAGGCGCTCACCCGCGGCGATGCCGTCGGCCCCCCGCGCCGGATAGCGCGCCGCCATGGCGGCCGGATCAAGGCGCGACAAGGTCGGGATGACTTGGCCATTGTTGCGGCCCGACGCGCCATAACCGACGCTTTCCGCCTCGATGACCGCGACGTCGACACCCGCTTCGGCAAGATGGATCGCGGTGGAAAGGCCGGTAAAGCCCGCGCCGATGATCGCCACATCGGCCCGCTCCGCGCCGTCCAGCGTCGGCGACGGCGGCGCCGCCACCGCCGTATCGGCCCACAATGAGGGCGCCGCACGCCCCGGCTTCGGGGCGGCGACGAGCTTCGGATCGATCGGACCGTTCATGCCTTCACCAGCTTCGACCAACGGGCGCCACGGATCGAACGCCTCCCGCGGTACAGCAAGTGGTGTGCCCACCTGTCGGGGAGTTTCATCACCGTGCGCGACGCGGAGGACGCGCGCGCCACCCGCAATGCCAGCGGGACGCTAGTGCCTGTCCCCTTCGGAGGGAAGCGCATGAGGTGCGATTTGTGGCGGGCATCCCCATGACGCCACATAGGCGTTAAACGAGGACGCCTTGACCGCCTCAGGCGGCGTTCTCCATCACCGTCTTCGCCGAAACGGCCGCCCCGTCCGTGGCGAAATCCACTGCGGCGTCGGCGTGGAGGAGCGTCGTGTCGAACACCGGAAGCGGCACGCACGTCTTGTCGAGGAGGAGGCCGATCTCGGTGCAGCCGAGGATCACCGCGTCGATCTCGTCGCCCGCCCGCTCGATGATCGCCTGATAGGCCGCGCGCGAAGTGTCCTTGACGACGCCGCAGCACAGCTCCTCGAAGATCACGTCATGGATGGTGCCGCGATCATCGTCCCCAGGAACCACCGCCTCGATGCCGTACCGCTCTTTCAGCCGGTCGCGATAGAAGGCCTGCTCCATGGTGTAACGCGTCGCGAGGAGCAGCGGCCGCGTGACGTTCGCCGCCTTCAGCGCCTCGCCCGTGGTGTCGGCGATATGAAGGAGCGGGATCGAGATCGCGGCCTGCACCGGCTCGGCGAGAATGTGCATCGTGTTGGTGCAGATGAGAACGCAGTCCGCCCCGGCGGCCTCGAGCTTGCGCGCCTCGTCGGCGAGACGGCGGCCCGCCGCATCCCACGCGCCGGCCTTTTGCAGCGCGACGATCTCGGCGAAATCGACGGAGCGCATCAGGATCTCGGCCGAGTGGAGCCCGCCAAAGCGATCGCGGACCACCTCGTTGAGCCGGCGATAATAGACCGCGGTGCTTTCCCAGCTCATTCCGCCCAGCAACCCGATACAACGCATGTCGACTGTCCTCCGATTTTGAATGGGCGGAGGATAAGAGCAACGCGGCGAAGCCGGCTTGCAAAGTTCGGCGCCTTTCACGCAAACTCGGCAATCTGGTTGCGCCGATATAGGGTTCTGCGCAATCAGATTGCGTCAGCCCACGAACCCCGCGAATCACATGACCGATCCTCGCCTCGACCAGATCGACCGGCGCATTCTCGACCTCCTCCAGGAGGACGCGACGCTTCAGATGAACGAGATCGCCGAGCGGGTGGGCCTGTCCCCCTCCCCGTGCTGGCGGCGCGTGCGGCGGATGGAGCGGGACGGCCTGATCCGCCGCCGCGTCGCGCTTCTCGACCGGGCGCAGGCGAATGTCGCCCTCACCGTCTTCATGGCGATCCGCGCGCAGCATTCGCGCGATTGGCTCGTCGCCTTCCGCAACGTCATCGCCGACATTCCGGAGGTGGTGGAAGCCTACCGCCTCACCGGCGAGATCGACTATATGTTGCGCATCGTGGTGCCCGACGTCGCCAAGCTCGACGAGGTCTACAATCTCCTCATCTCGAAGATCGACTTCGCCGGAATCTCCTCCTCGATCGCGATGGAGGAGATGAAGTACACCACCGCGGTGCCGACGAAATATCTCGTCGAGCGGTGAGGCTCAGACGGCCCAGCCGAAGGCCGGCGTCTCGGAGACGTTCATCTCGACTCCCCGAACGCCCGGCACCTCCTCCGCCGCGACCTTCATCGCCCGCGTCAGCTCCTTATCGTCGACGAAGCCCCAGAAGCTGACCACGCCATCATTGACGACGACATTGAGCCGGGTGAGCGGCGCCCAGGACATCGACCGGAGCTTGGTGAGGACTGCCTCGCGGATCGTCTCGTCGTCCGCCGAGGCGGGCACGATGGCGGCGGAGCCGCGGGCCGCCACGGCGCGCAGGAGATCGGCGCGGCTCACGATGCCGACGAGGGTGTGCCCGTCCACCACCGGAACGCGCTTGATCCGCTTCGTCTCGAGGATGTGCGCAATCTCGCCCACCGGCGTCGACGGGTTCACCGTGATCACCTGTTTCGTCATCACGTCGCCGACGGTGTGCCCGTGCGCCTTCACATAGTGCGAGGCCTCGATGGCGGGATCGGCGAGCGGCAGGAGCCACCACGCCCGGCGATGGCCGTCGTCCCCGTCCTCCAGACGGCGCATGAAATCGCCCTCGCTGACGAGGCCGACGAGCTTGCCCGACGCATCGACCACAGGAAGCGCGCTGATATGGTGCTCCATCAGACGCCGCGCGGCATCGGTGATCGGCGTGTCCGCGGTGACGGTGATCACCGCCGTGTTCATGATGTCCTTGGCCTGCATCGTGTCCTCCCCTTTTTATCGTGTCGTCTTCCGAGGCAGCACAGATCGGCCTGATCCGGCCGTTTTAACGATATCACGCCATCAGCCGGAGATCGCCTTGATCGCCGTCAAATTCCGAGCCGCCGCTCCATTTGGTCGAGGAGGCCCATCACGCGCTGGCCGACGGCGAGAGCCGGCTCGCTCGCCGCATGAAGCGGGATCGGTTTGAGGCGCGACACCGGAAAGGCGAGCGCTTCGGGCGAACCACCGGCGATCCGGTCGGCGACCTCCTTGCCGAGGGCGCTCGCGAGGGCGAGGCCGCGGCCATTATAGCCGAGCGCCACATGAAGCCCCGTCTCGGGTTCGTGGAGGTGGGGCAGGAAATCGCGCGTCAACGCGATCTGCCCCGACCAGCCATAGGCCCAGCGGACGCCCTCTCCCGCCGCGCCGAAGAGCTCCACGGCCGTCTCGGACGCCTTCGCGAAAAGCGCCTCGCCCTTCGCCTGCCCCGTGCCGCCCGGCCCGCCGAGGATCAGACGGCCATCGTGCGACAGACGAAACGAGATGAGGACGCGGCGCCGATCGGAGGCGACATGGCCGGCCGGAAGGATCGCCTCCCGCTGCGCCGCATCGAGTGGGGCGGACACGGCCTGCGAGGCACGCATCGGCACGATCGACCGGCTGAGGCCGGGGACGAGATCGCCGGTATAGGCATTGGTCGCGACGACGACATGGCGCACCTTGATCGACCCGCCATTGTCCGTGGTGATGCGCCACGCGCTCCCCTCATGGGTCAGCGTCCGCGCCGGAGCCTTGCGGAAGAGCCTTGCGCCATGACGCGCGGCGGCGGCGGCGAGGCCGAGCGTATAATCGAGCGGGTGAATGGCGCCGCCGCGCCCGTCGAGCCAGGCGCCGAGATAGAGTTCGGGCGGCGTTCCGAGACAGCGCGCGGTCTCCTCCCGGTCGAGAAGCTTGACCGGCGCGCCGCGCGCCTGCCATTGGCGGCAGCGCGCTTCGAGCGTCTTCATCTCGCCCTTGGTATAGGCGGCCTGCACCCAGCCGGTCCGCCGCGCATGACAGTCGATCCCGTGACGCTCGACAAGCGAGAAGACGAGATCGGTGATCCCGCCGGCCCACTCGGCGAGCCGCTCGCCCTCCATTTCGCCGAAGCGGGACACCATCGTCTCAGGATCGATTTTGAGGCCGGGCAGGACCTCGCCGCCGGCGCGTCCACTCGCGCC
Organism: Acuticoccus kalidii; assembly: GCF_021556395.1. Lineage (GTDB taxonomy): Bacteria > Pseudomonadota > Alphaproteobacteria > Rhizobiales > Amorphaceae > Acuticoccus > Acuticoccus kalidii. The sequence goes on along the minus strand of NZ_JAKGCS010000036.1, from coordinate 938,519 downwards.
CCAGCCCGGCGCCTCGGCGTCGATCACGACGACCTCGCGTCCGGCTTCGGCGAGATGGAGTGCGGCGCAGAGGCCGGTCACGCCGCCCCCGATGACGGCGATATCCGTGTCGAGATGACCTTCGAGGCGCTCGGTCGGTGCGTGCCCCGTCGCGGTCGCGGCCCAGAAGCTCTCGCCGGCGGCCTCGCTCATGCCATCCATCACGCTCACCGGCGCCCGAGAACGAGGCGCTCGACCGTCGCCACCCAATCCTCGCGCGAGGAACCGTCACGATAGGCCATGCCGAGCGCATCGAGTGTCGCCCGATCATCCGCGAGGCGCTCCACGGCGACCCACCTGTTCCACACGTTCGCGACCGACCAGTCGGGATCGCCGACACGCGAATCCGGCAAGCGATAATGCGAGGTGGGTCGGCGGCCGATCTTCTCGTCGGGCAGCGCGTTGACGACGCGCTCCTCGTCGATGAAGCGCAGCAATGGCAGCATGTCGAGATCGCGGTCGCGGCTCGGATTGGCCTCGAGATAATCGTCGATCAGCCGGCCCATCGGCGGCCAGTATGCCGGATCGCTGACCATCTCCACATAGGCCTCGGGATAGGGCTGGAAGTAGGCCATCAATTTGCGCAGCCGATCGGGGTCGTGCTCATGACGCAGCCACGCGTCCATCAGCGCGAACGCCTTGATCAGCGCCGCCACCGTTTCGGGCGAGGTGTCCGGGATCTCGGGATTGAGGTGGAGGGCGAGCGGCGTCATGCCGTCCTTCACCGCGCCCTCGGCCCCGGCATTGCGCAGCGCGTCGACCGCCTCGTCGATCATGGCGAGATCGTCGAGCGGGATCGGACCGGTAACGAGCTCGCACGGAATGATGGGCTCGGCGATCGAGGCGAACCATTCGCCGATCCGCCCACCCACGACATCGAGCAGGCTCTCCTCGGAACGCGCCTCTTTCTCCTTATGGGCAAAGCGGCTGTCGAGCTTGACGTCGAGGTCTCCGATCCGGGTGCCCTTCAGCTTGAAGGCGAAGGCGTCCTCTTGGGCGAGATCGCCGCCGAGCGCGCGGTGAAGTGCGAGCGCTGCGGCCTCGACGCCGAGGCTCGAAAACTCCACCTCGACACCCACGCCGCGTATCGCGCCGGCGCCGTTCGTCCGCCGCGGCGGCATGTCATAGCTTCTGGTCTTCAGCATTGCGGGATTCACGTCCATCACTCATCCGGTAACGCGCCCCCACGCATCGGGTTTCAATCAGCGGAGCGAAACGATGATGATGATGAGCGCAATCAGGGCGATCCCGATCATGCCGGCGATGAAGACTGAGCGCCGGCCACGGCTCTTTAAAATGACCTCGCCCTGCCGGGCATCGTCGGCGTCGTAGACAGGGGGCTTCGGGTCCATCGGTAAACCTCCATCAGTCTTCTCGGAAAACCCGCCTTCATCCGCACCGTTCCGCCCCTGCGACCTCTCATCCATGGAACATCCGGCCGGGCCGCCGCGCTTTCATCGCAACCGGCGCGTCCGGCGAGGAGGTACGACGATGAAGACCAAGACCCTTTATGACGGCCCGCAAAAGACCTTCGTCGTGGTGTTCGATCCGGGCGAGGAAGTCGTCGAAGGATTGACCCGATTTGCCGAGGAGAACGGCATCGACGGCGCGGAGTTCTCCGGCATCGGGGCGCTCAGCGACGTGGAGCTCGGCTTCTTCGAGATCGACACGAAGTCCTATCATCGCATCCCGATCGACGAGCAGGTCGAAGTCGTCTCCTTCACCGGCAATTTCGCCCGCAAGGACGGCAAGGCGAAGCTGCACCCGCACATCGTCGTCTCGAAACGGGATGGGACGGCCCATGGCGGCCATCTGATGACGGCGCACGTGCGGCCGACGCTCGAGGTGGTGGTCACGGAATCGCCCGCTTACATCCGCCGCCGGACCGACGCGGCGACGGGGCTGCCCCTCATCGACCTGTCGGCCTGATCGGCCGGCTTTCGCCATCCCGGCCGAACCCGACGGCCTGGCGGTTTCGCGTCCGGTCGCCGGGAGGGCGGGCCTCAATGACCCATCGTGCCGAAGATCCCGGCGATGGTGAAGCCGCCATCGACGTCGAGCGTCTGGCCGGTGATGTAGCCCGATTGGTCGCCGTCGAGGAGGAAGGCGATCGCGTTCGCCACATCCTCCGGCGCGCCATAGCGCCGTTGCGGGACGACGCGGTGCCAGCGCTCGCGGATCGCCGGCGTGTGGACGCGCGCGGCGAGCGGCGTCTCGATCGGGCCGGGCGCGACGGCATTGACGCGGATGCCGTGCTCGGCGAGCTCCACCGCCATCACCTTCGTCATGGTGATGACGCCGCCTTTCGACGCGCCATAGGCGACGCGGCCCTCGTTGCCGACCTCCCCCGAAACAGAGGCGATGTTGACGATCGACCCGCCCGCCTTTTCGGCGACCATCGCTTTCGCCACCTCCCGCGACACGGCGAAGGCGCCGATCAGGTTGACCTCCAGGATATCGCGGAAGACGGACAGGCTCGTCTCGAGAGCGGGAATTTCCCGCGCAATGCCGGCCGAATTGACGAGGCCGGCGATCGGCCCCTCCCGCGACAGTTCCGCGATGGCGGCGACGATCGCCGGCTCGTCGGCGACGTCGAGTTCCAGGAAGCGCGCGGCCTCGCCGGCCGCAAGGTCGGCTTCGGCAGTCGTGAGAGCCCCCGCCTCGCGGTCGGCGATGGCGACGCGATGGCCGCGGGTAAGGAGTGTGCGCGCGACGGCAAGCCCGATGCCCGATGCGCCGCCGGTGACGAGGATGACACCGTTCTTCATCATCACGGCCTCAGGCGGGCTCGAGCGGGAGAGCCCCGCGCGCTTCGAGTTCCTCGCGCACCGCCTTCTTGGTGATCTTGCCGTAGCCCGATTTCGGCAGCGCCTCCCAGAAGAAGACGCGTTTGGGAATTTTGTAGCGGGAGACCTTCGGGGCGAGGAATTCGAGAAGCTCGGCCTCCCCGACGACGGCCCCGTCGCGCAACACGCATACCGCGACACCGACCTCCCCCCATCGCGGGTCCGGCACGCCAACGATCGCCACCTCGCCGATCGCCGGATGGGCGAGGAGCTTTTCCTCGATCTCGCGCGGATAGACGTTGGAGCCGCCCGAAATGTACATGTCTGAGGCGCGGCCGGTGATGTAGAGGAAGCCCTCTTCGTCCAGATGGCCGAGATCGCCGGTGAGGAACCAACCGTCGCGGAACGCCTTCCGGTTCGCCTCCTCATTGTCGTAGTAGCCGGCGAAGACCGCCGGGCCGCACACGGCGATCTCGCCGGTCTCGCCGGGACCGAGCGGCCGGCCCTCCGGATCCTGGATCGAGACCTCCATGCCGGTCCGCTCCCATCCGCAGGTGCCGACTTTCATCACCGTATCGTCGGCCGAATGGAGCGCCGGGACGAGAACGGTGATGTTTCCCGTCACCTCCCCGAGGCCGAAATATTGGACGAGCACCGGGCCGAGCGCGGCGAACGCGCGCTTCTGGTCCTCCCGGTACATCGGCGCGCCGGCATAGATCACATAGCGCAACGAGGTGTGGTCGTATTCGTCCACCGAGGGATGCTCGACGAGCATCTTCACGATCGTCGGCACGGTGAACATGTTGGTGATCGACCAGCGCTCGACGAGCCGCCACGCCTCGGCGACATCGAAGCGATCCGAGCCGGGGAGCACGGTTTTCGCCCCGCGCGCGGTCTGCGCGAGCTGATGGACACCCGCCCCGTGCGACAGCGGCGCGACGACCAGCGAGGCGTCCTCGTGCGTCGTCCCCGGCATCAGGTCGCAAAGATGGTTGGTGATGACGAACGCCATCTGCCCATGGGTGAGGACACCGGCCTTCGGCCGCCCCGTGGTGCCGGAGGTGAAGAAGAACCAGCACGGATCGTCGTGCTCGACGGCGGCGACCGCTTCCTTGTCGCCCCGATGGGCGGCGAGGAGGTCGTCATAGGCCTCGCCGAAATCGGCGCGGCCGATCGCGATCGTCGGCGCGATGGTCGGCGCGGCGGCCTTCACCGCGGCGGCGTGGGCCGGAAAGTCGGCATGGCAGATCATCGCCCGCGCGCCGCTCGCCACCGCGAGATAGGCCACTTCGTCAGGCGTCTGGCGGAAATTGGTCGGCACCCACACCGCGCCGAGGCGGAAGGCGACGAACATCGTCTCGAAAAGTTCGAGGCAGTTCTTCGACTGGACGAGGATGCGGTCGCCCTTCTCGATGCCGCGGGCTGCGAGCGCGGCGCACATCGCATCGACACGCGCCTCGATCTCGCCCCAGGTCCAGGTGGTCTCGCCCGCGACGAACCCGATCTCGCCGCCAAAGCGCCGGGCATTCTGCGTCAGCACATGGGATAGGTTCATCACGCGGTTCGAGCGGCGGGCGATGCCGCCGCGCGGCGCCCCGGTCATGCCCGGCCTCGGCGCGTCGTCTCGGTCGCGGCCTGTCTCATGCTGCCTTCCCCTCGCCGGTCTCGTCGAAATCTGGCCGCCCGCGTCGGTGCGCGGTTGCGCCAGGAAGCATTCTTGCAATTTCCGCCGCGATGTTCCCTGCCCGATCCGGCAGGCAGCGGTGGACGCCGGCGATCCCCGCAATCTGGGTCGCCATGGGCGGGGCGCGGTCGCCGCGCGGGACACGGTCGTCTCTCTGCCTTGCCCATTTTGCGATCAAATCCACGCTATCGCTGGAGGATTGACGCGGCCTGGCCGCATCCGGCCCGACGAGGCGGGCGGGCGGCAACGCCATCAAAAGGCGGCGGACGGTGGGCACGTCGAAGCTCCGCGCGTCGGCGACGCCGCGATCGCAAGGCCGTCCGAGCGGCGGCGTCAGACGCAAGGCGCGGCGGGCGCTTTGCGCGCCATCGGCCGCGAAATCCAGGACCGGGCGCGCGAGATCGACCGTCATCCCCCCAGGTGATCCATCTTATGGACTTTCTATTGTTGGACGAATAGTAGAGGCGTCCCAGTACACTTGCAACAATGCGTCCGATATGAGAACGGTCGACCGTCCGCCGGATCCGACCGATCCATCATCGTGGACCAAACGGCTCGAAAACGGGCCGCCGAACCCGAGCGGGTCGGCACAGAATGGAGGAAACGAATGACACTCTCGCTCAAGGCGCTGGCGGCCGCGATCTCGATTGCCGCGCTCACGGCCGGCGGTAGCGCATCGGCCGAAACGCTTCGTCTCACGCACAACACCAGCGACACGACGACCTGGCAAAAGGGCGCCCAGCGCTTCGCCGAACTCGTCGACGAAGGCACGGGCGGCGACACGACCATCCGCATCTTCCCGAACGCCCAGCTCACCGGCGGCGATCAGATGAAGCAGTCGGAAATGGTCGGCCGCGGCGCGCTCGACTTCGTGCTCACCTCGGCGATCAACGTGACGCCGCTGGTGCCCGAAATGGCAGTCTTCTCGCTGCCTTATCTCTACGCCAATTATGACGAGGTCGACGCCACCACCCAGGGCGCGCCCGGCGAGAAGATGGCCGAGATCCTCGGTGAGCACGGCATCAAGGTGCTCGCCTGGGGCGAGAACGGCTTCCGCGAGGTGACGAACTCCAAGCACCCGATCAAGACGCCCGACGACCTCAAGGGCCTCAAGATGCGCGTTGCCGGCCCGATGTATATCGACGTGATGAACGCGCTCGGCGCCAACCCGCAGCAGATGCAGTGGGCCGAGACCTTCTCCGCGCTGCAACAGGGCGTGGTCGACGGGCAGGAAAACCCGATCGGCGCGGTGATCATCCCGCAGCGGGTCTATGAGGTGCAGAAGTACATCACCCCCTGGCACTACTCCTATGATCCGCTCTTCCTGGGCGTCAGCCAGAAGCTCTGGGATAGCTGGGACGCCGACAAGCAGGCCGCCGTCCAGAAGGCCGCGACCGAGGCGATGGCCTACCAGATCGAGGTGAGCCGCGAGGACACCGCGAGCGGCCTCGACTATCTGAAGGAGCAGGGCATGGAGGTCTATGAGCCCACGGAGGACGACATCGCCGCCTTCCGTGCCGCGACCAAGCCCGCGTTCGACACCTGGGCCACGAAGGTCGGCCCCGATCTCGTCGCCACCTTCCAGGACACGATCTCCGGCAAGGCCGACTGAAACTGACCCACGGGGCCGCACGCGTTGCGGCCCTTCCCTTTTCCTCCCGACGACAAGGCTTTGCGAATGAGGCTTCTGGCGAACGCCGAGAAGATCCTATGCGCCGTCATCCTCGCCGCGATGACGGGGATCGGATTCGCCAATGTCGTCGTGCGCTATCTGACTGACCGTTCCTTCGCGGCGACGGAGGAGATCCTCGTCAACGGCTTCCTGTTGCTGACGATCCTCGGCGCGGCGATCGCCGCGCGGCGGGGCGAACATCTCGCCGTCACGCTCGTCTTCGACCTGTTGCCGGTCCGGGTCCGCATCCTCGCGCTCCACGTGACGACGGTTCTGGCGGCCATGCTCCTCTTCCTGTCGGCCTGGTTCTCCTGGCAGCTCGTCTCCCATCAGATCCAGTCGGGCACCGTTTCCTACGCGCTCCTGGTGCCGGCCTGGTGGTATACGATCGGCTTGCCGTTCGGCTTCCTCCTCGTTCTCGTGCGCTATCTGGAACACGCTTGGCGCATCCACCGCGAACTCGCGCAGGAGATCGCCGCCGATGCTTGATATGAGCGCCGGCACGCAAATGATCGTGCTCTTCTTCGTGCTCCTCGCGCTTCAGGTGCCGGTGGCCTTCGCGCTCGGCCTGTCGGCGATGTTCGCGATGTGGCAGCTCGGATTCGGGCTCGATCTCGTCGGCGACCTCATCTCGACGGGGATCGCGAAATATACGCTCCTCGCGATCCCCTTCTTCATCCTCGCCGGCAACCTCATGGGAACGGTCGGGATCGCGGAACGGCTGATCCGCTTCTTCCGCATCCTCGTCGGGGGCTTGCCCGGCGGCATGGGGGTCGTCGGCACGGTCGTCTGCCTTTTCTGGGGGGCGGTGTCGGGTTCGGGTCCGGCTTCGGTCGCGGCGATCGGCCCGCTGATCATCAAGGGCATGGAGGAGGACGGCTATAGCCGCGCCTTCGCCGCCGGCCTCGTCTGCACGGGGGCGGCGCTCTCGATCGTCATCCCGCCCTCGATCGGCCTCGTGATCTATGGCGTGATCGCCGAGACCTCGATCTCGGAGCTCTTCATCGCGGCGATCATACCGGGGCTCGTCTGCGGGGCGCTGATGCTCGCGGCCCTGCCTTTCGCCCATACCGTGCGCGACGGGCGCGGCCTTGCCCACACCAACGCCGCAATCGGCGCGCTGGTGCCGCCGGACGAGGCGGCCGCGCCTTACGGCAAGCGCCTCGCCACCGCCTTCGTCGAATCCTTCTGGGGCCTCCTCACCCCGGTCGTGATCCTCGGCGGGATCTATTCGGGCGCCTTCACGCCCACGGAAGCGGCGATCGTCGCGGCCGTCTACGCCCTCTTTGTCGGTATCTTCATCTACCGCACGCTGACCTTTTCGCGGCTCTTCGATGCGCTGGTGGAATCCTCCGCCGCCTCAGCCGTCGTGATGCTCGTGGTCGCTTATGCGAGTCTCTTCGGCTGGGTGATCACCGTCGACGACGTCGTCGGCCAATATTCGGCGGGCCTCCTCTCGATCAGCTCCAACCAGGCGGTGATCCTCATCGTCGTCCTCGTCGTGGTGCTGATCGCGGGGATGTTCATGGACGCGATCACCATCATGTTCATCGCGCTGCCGATTTTCCTGCCCGTCGCGCGCGAGCTCGATTGGAACCTCACCTGGTTCGGCGTCACCATGATGATCGGGCTCGCGATCGGCCTCTTCACGCCGCCGGTCGGCATCAACCTTTTTGTCGCAGCCTTCATCACGCGCCTGCCGCTCCACCGCATATCCGCAGGCGCCGTGCCGTTTCTCCTCACGAGCCTCGTCGGTCTCGCGATCGTCGCGGCATGGCCGCGTCTGTCCTTGATGCTCGTCGACCTTCTGCGATAGCGTTGAGAAGAACTTGCCATACGAGTTCAGGATCTTTCCCGAACGCCTGACCGGCTTTTGGCGACCATCTTGAATGCGCGTGGAACGATCTCGCGCCGCTCGCGTCGTTACCCAGGCGGCGCGAACAGCGATCTTCGTGTCGGCAACTGCTTCGGAAAGGATGTACGTGCCTCATTGCACGCACAACGCACGCCGGGATGGCATCCATAACGGACGGAACGGCCTGTCGGGCGGCCAACCAGTGATCTGCGAACGCCCGCTCCTCGCGCCGCTCGGCTCGACCGGTTTTCCCATCAAACGCATCCCCGCGCGGTGGGCTTCGGCATGAAGCGCGTCCTGATGACGACTGAGTGCACGGGCGGCGTGTGGACCTACGCGATGGACCTCGTCAGCGGTCTCGCCACGGTCGATGTCGAAGTCACCTTGTTCGTCTCCGGTGGTCCGCTCAGCCTCGAGCGGATGGTCGAGGCGGGGCATCGGCCCAATCTGCGCCTCGTGCGGAGCGAGTTGAAGCTCGAATGGATGGACGACCCGGAGGCCGATCTCGCCGAGACCAACGCGATCCTGCGGGATCTCGAAGCCGAGATCCGCCCCGATATCGTCCACGTCAACGGCTATGCGAACGCGGCGGCGGACTTTGCCGCGCCGGTCGTCAGTGTCGCCCATTCCTGCATTCCGACCCGCTGGCGCGCGGTGAACGGCGCCCCCTCTCCCTTCGAGTGGAACGAATATCGCCAGCGCGTGAAGCGCGGCATTCAGGCGGCCGACGCGGTCGTCGCCCCGACGGCCTCCCATCTCGCCGCGGTCGAGGCGGAATATGGCGCAATGCGCAAGGCGCACGTCATCCATCATGGCCGCTCGGAATGTCTCGGGGTGTTGCCGCCGAAGGCACCCTTTGCGCTCGCCGCCGGGCGCTTCTGGGACGAAGCGAAGAATTTGACGCGCCTGCGCGATGCGGCCCCGCTCGTCAAATACCCCATCGCCCTCGTCGGCGAGCTGACGCGCGAGCACGTTCCGACGACGGCGCTGCCCTCCGAAGGCGATGGCGGCGTGCCGACACCGCGCGGCCTCACGACGTTCGGGCGGATCGATGCGCCGGCCCTCGAGCACAGCGCCCTCGCGGCCTCGGTCTTCGTCGCGCCGGCCCGCTACGAGCCGTTCGGGCTCGGCGTCCTCGAAGCCGCGCGGGCCAAGATGGCGCTCATCCTCGGCGACATCCCGACGATGCGCGAGCTCTGGGACGGCGCGGCCTCGTTCGTCGATCCCGACGACGCTCCGGCGATCGCGACCGCGATCGACACCCTTCTCGACGATCCCGCGGCATGTGCGCGGGCCGGGGAGATCGCCCGCGAGCGCGCCGTCGAATATTCGTTGAGCGCGATGACGCGCGGCTATCGCGATCTCTACCGCACGCTCCTCGGCGCCCCCGTCGCCCGCGACGACCTCGCCCCGTTCGCCGCACCCCGGCACTAGGCGCGGAGGCCGCTCGCGCGGGCCGGCGGCCCACCGAGCGGCAGCGCGGACGTGGCGTCAGCCCGAGACGCGCGGCGTCTCGCCTGGGGCCGGCGTATAGGGAAAGGTGCCGGCGCTGCGCACCTTTTCGAGACCGCCCAGCCGTTCGATCCGCGCCTCCTGATCGGCGAACGCGCGCGCGTTCACGGCATCGGGGTCGCAGATTTCGCGCAGCCGCCGTTCCCCTTCGGCGAGCAGCGCCGCGCTCGACGGATCGACGGCGAGATCCTGGGTCTCGAGCGGATCGGCCTCGAGGTCGAAGAGCTGCGGCCGATGGCCGACATAATGGACGTATTTGTAGCGTCCGAAGCGGACCATGAAGATCCCCGTGATCGACGCCACGGCGTGATACTCGCTGAGCACCGTGCGATCGGGGTCCGCGCCGCCGATGATCGACTGGAGCGAGCGGCCGGGAAGATCGCTGTCGTCCGGATGGGGCTCGAGGCCCACCGCCTCGAGGATCGTCGGGTGCGCATCGACCAGCGAGACCGGCGTCGCGACGCGCTGGCCGGCCGGCACGCCGGGACCGGACATGATCAGCGGAATCCCGGCTGATTCCTCGTACATATTCGATTTACCCCAGAAGGTGCGCGTGCCGAGATTGTCGCCATGGTCGGAGGTGTAGACGACGAGCGTATCCTCGGCGAGGCCGGTCTCGCGCAAGGTGCGCATGATGCGGCCGATATTGTCGTCGAGGAAGGAGACCATGCCGTAATAGGCGGCGATCGCCGTCCTGACATGGGTCTCGTCGCGGAAATAATCCTCGTAGGACTGCACCTCGCGCAGCGTCCTAAGGACCGGATGATCCGGGAAATCGTCGGGGCCTCTGAGGCCCGGCATCGGCAGCGAATCGAGCGGATAGAGGTCGAAGAATTCCTGCGGCGCGACCAATGGGAAATGCGGGCAGACGAACGAGACGAAACACGTCCACCCCTTCTGCGACGGGTCGGCGGCGGCGCGCTCCAGCCACGCGCAGGCAGCGTCCCGGATCTTGCGATCATAGGCGACATAGGTCGATTCGCCCGGCCCCGCGTCCCCGGCGAGCGAAGCGGTCGACGGGCGCTTGGGCGGCGGCCGGCGGATCATGCCCTGGACGTCGCCCTCGCCGTTCAGAACGTGGAGCGGGAGGATCTCCTCGTCGAACCCCGCCTCGTCCTCGACGCTGCGATAATGGAGCTTCCCGATGGAATCGGTGCGATGGCCTGCCGCCTGTAGCCGGTGCCCCCAGCCCGGCGGCGTGCCGTCATAGGGAAAGGCGTTGTCCCAGTTGCCGATCTCGTAGACATGCCGGCCCGTCGCGAAGGAGGCCCGCGCCGGCACGCAGATCGGGCAATTCGTATAGGCCGCATCGAAGGTCGTGCCCGAGGCCGCGAGCCGGTCGATGTTCGGCGTCTTGACGACATCGTTGCCGTAGCATCCCGCGACGCGCTTGGAATGCTCGTCCGACATGATGAAGAGGACATTCGTCACGTAGTGGTCTCCTTGGCGCGCCGGTCACGCGCCCTTCGTGCAAGGGCCGATTGGGCGAACGGCCAAATGAGGGTGAGAACGGAAACGGCGATGAAGCCGAGCGCGATGGGACGATCGAGGATCCCCCAGAAGCCGGCATCGGAGAGCTGCATGCCGGAGCGCAGATCCTCCTCCAGGATCCCGGCGAGGACGAAGCCGATGACGAACGGGCCGAGCGGCACCTTGCACCGCGCCATCGCGAAGCCGACGAGGCCGAAAAAGACCATGACCCAAACGTCGAACATGCGATTGTGGAGCGCGTAGCACCCGACGACGCAGGCGACGAAGATCACCGGCAGGAGCAGCGCTCGGTCGACCACCATGAGGCGCGCGATCCACTTCACGCACAGCGTCATGATCGCAAACATCAGGATGTTGGCGACGAGATAGGCCGCGATCAGGGCCCAGACGAAATCGGCATTGTTGACGAAGAGCAGCGGCCCCGGCTGGATGTTGTGAAGGATCAGCGCACCGAGAAGGATCGCGTCGATCGGGCTCCCCGGAATGCCCATCGTGATCAGCGGAATGAGCGCGCCGCCGACATTGGCGTTGTTCGCCGCCTCGGAGGCGACGATGCCCTCCTCCGAGCCGGTTCCGAACGCCTCCGGCTCTTTCGAGACCGACCGCGCCGTCGCATAGGCGACCATCGAGGAGATCGACGCGCCGACGCCGGGCAGGATGCCGATCCACGTTCCGATCACCGAGGAGCGTAGGAGGTTGCCCCAGTGCCGCCGCCAGGTGGAGAGCGACAGGAGCACCTTCGCCCCGCCGACCGAGATGGGCTGCCCCTTCTTCTCGATCTCGAGGGCGTCGATGATGATCTGGCTCATCACGAACACGCCGAGAAGGACCGGGAGGAGATCGAACCCCGCGTCGAGTTCGTGCCAGCCGAAGGTGAGGCGGAGCTGACCGTCCGACGGATTGAGGCCGGGCAGCGCGAAGGCGATGCCGAGCGCGCCGGCGAGAAGGCCCTTCACCATCGAGCCTTGGCTGATCGAGGCGATCAGCACCAGCGCCATCAGCACCATCGCGAAATATTCGAACGGGCCGAACGTCGTCGCCCAGCGCGAGAGCGGCACCGACAGCACCACGATGAAGACACCGGCGACGAGGCCGCCGACGAGCGAGGCGCCGATCGACAGGCCGAGCGCCCGCCCCGCCTCACCGCGCGCGGCCATCGGATAGCCGTCGAAGGTCGTCATCACGGAGGACGGCGTGCCCGGCATCTTGAGGAGCGTCGCGCTGATGAGGCCGCCCGAGACCGAACCCACATACATCGCCACCATCAGGATGAGGGCGTGGGTGGAGTTCATCGTGAAGGTCAAGGGAATGCTGAGCGCGATCAGCATACCCCCGGTGAGGCCGGGAACCGCGCCGACGAAGATGCCGAGCGTCGTCCCGAGCAGGACCCAGAAGAAGGGAACCGGGCTCGCAATGTAGGCGAGCGCACCGAACAGATCAGTCACCATCACTCACCGCGGCAAGTCGATGTAGAAGACATGGGTGAAGAGGAGCGTCCCCCCGATCCCGAGAAGGAGCGCGATCGCGGCGCCGAGAAGGACGGTGCGCCGCTCGAACCGGGCGAGCAGCGCCGTTCCGGCCGCGAGGAAGAGGATCGTCGCGATCTCGAAGGAGAGGAGGCCGAGCGCCATCGCACCGACATAGGCCGCCGCGAGGAGGAAGATGCCGGCCGCGATGTCCGGCCGCGGCCGGTAGCCGGTCTCCCGCTCTCGCGCGGGCCATGGCCGGGCGTTGAGGGCGCGCAGGAGCATGATCGCGGCGAACAGCGCGAGGGCGATCGCGACGCTTTTCGGCACGACGGCCGAGCCGAGCGGATCGAAGAAAGGCGGCGGGATCTTGAGCGCCTGCCACCACATGATCCCCGCCAAGGCGAGCACCGCGAGCGACAGGGCGACGTCGCCGCGCGGGGTCCGGCTCGCGCCGAAAAGTTCGGTCAATCGCGACGCCATCGTCAGGCCCTCCGGCGCGCGCGCTATTTCTCGACCTGGCGCGCCTGCGGCACCAAGGGCAATGTCTCGTCGAGCGCCACCTGGAGCTGATTGCGCACGGCGTCCGCCTCCACGAAGGTCGGATTGAGGCCGAAATCGCGGAGCTGCTGGGCGACGGTCTCGTCGTTCATCGCGTCACGAAAGGCGTTGCGCAGGATCTCGAGCCGGTCGGCCGGGGTGCCCTTCGGCGCGAGCCAGATGCGCGGCGACGGCGCGACGACCTCGATGCCGAGCTCCTTGGCGGTCGGAACGTCGGGAAGGTCGGCGACGCGCTCTTCGGTCAACATCAGGATCGGCCTCAGACCGGATTCCTGAAACTGCACGAGCTCCTGGGTGGAGAAAAGCGCGGTGTCGGTGTGACCGCCCAGCAGCGACTGATAGCGCTTCGCCCCACCACCGACCTGGACATAGCGAAGATCGGCGCCCGCCTCGGTCGCGACACGCATCGGGACGAAATGGACCGGCAGGCCGATATTGGCGGCGACCTTCACCGTTTTCGGATTCTCCTTCGCAAAAGCGAGCATGTCCTCGAAGGAGGCGAAATCGCTCTTTTGCGAGACCGCGAGGCCGAGATCGGCAAATCCCGTCGCGCCGATGATCTCGAAATCGGTCTGGTCGAAATCGGCGACGCCCATCGCCTTCGAGGTCACGATGCCGTCGTGCCAGAGGCCGATCGTGTAGCCGTCGGGCTCGGCGTCCTTGATCGCGCGGGTGCCGATCGTGCCACCGGCGCCGGCCATGTTGAGGACGACGACGCTGCTCGGGAGAAAATCGTTCGTCTCGAACGCTTTCTGGAAGACGCGGGCGATACCGTCGATCGCGCCGCCGGGATCGGTCGGGACGACCACCTTGATCGGTTGATCGGGAAAGGCGAACGCCGGAAGCGGCAGGGCAAGCGCGAGCGCGCAGGCGAGCGCGGAGCGACGCGTGAACGTGCGGACCATGGTGCGATCCTCCCTTTGGCCAGTCGGCCTTGTGATTTTTATCAATCGAGTTGACATCAGCCCGGACGCAGCGACAAGCATCATCTGTTGAGCACGCGATAACCTTGGGTTATCATTCGGCGATGGACGATCGGATCGCCGACTACTTGGTCGCTATCGAAGAGTTCGGCAGTTTTCGCGCCGCGGCCGATCGGCTCGGCGTCAGCCAACCGGCACTGACCAAGGCCGTGCGCCGGCTCGAGGACGAAGTCGGCGCCGCCCTCTTCGATCGCCGCCCCCGCGGGGTCACGCTCACGGTTTATGGGCGCGTGCTGCTGCGTCATGCGCGCCTCGTGCGCGCGAGCCAGCGCGAGGCGCGCGACGAGGTCGCCGCCTTGAAACAGGGCCTTCTCGGCCGCGTGAAAGTGGGCGCCGGGCCATCATGGCAGCGCTCGGTGCTGCCGGAGGCGATCGCGGCCTTTCGCGAGGATTGGCCGCTGGTGCATCTCGAAATCTTCGGCGGGATGGACGATCAGCTCAAGGCGCGGTTGCGGGCGGGCGAGCTCGATCTCGTGCTGGCGGCGATGCCGGCGCCGACCCCGGTCGAGCCGGATTTTGCCGGCCGCCCGCTGATCGACGACGAATATGGCATCATCGCCCGCGCCGGCCATCCGCTCGCCGACACCGGGCCGATCGAGCTCGCGACGCTCCTCGCCTATCCGTGGATCCTCGCTGGACGCGGGGCTCAACTCGTCTTGCGTCTCGCCGCGATCTTCCAGGCGCACGGCCTGCCGCCGCCCGATGCGATCATCGAGACAGACATTTCCGCCCTCAAGATCTCGCTGATGGAGGGGGGCGACTATCTGAGCTTCCACGCGATCGGGCAGCTTCGCGAGAGCGAACCCGGCATGATCGTGCCGCTCGACGTGCCCGCGGCCCGCTGGCGGCGATCGGCCGGCCTCATCATGCGTCGCGGGGCGGCGCCGAACCCGGCGGCCGAGGCGTTGATCGCGGAGATCGAGCGGATCTGCCGCGATGCCGATCCGCTCGTCTGAGCCGCGAGGGCCTCAGCCGTCCGCGAGGGTGTTGATCGCGGGATCGAAGTCCCACACGTGTTCGCTCTCCGGCCGGACCGTCCGCGCCCAATCGGCGAGGATGTTCTTGTCCCGCCGCGCCCGTTCCATGCGCGCGCCGATCGCCACCGGGTCCCAGCCCTCCCGCACCCGCCGCTCGAGCTGGCGGCGGATCGCGGCGTGGCCCGGCTCCTCGGCGAGATTGCGCGTCTCGCCCGGATCGGCCGCAAGGTCGAAGAGCAGTGGCGCCTCCTCGTCGAAGACGACGAGCTTATAGCGGCCGGCGCGAACCATCCGCTGCCGCACGGCGCGGCCACCGGTCCAATAGGGTACGGTGTCGGTGCAATATTCGCAGAACGTCTCGTCGGCCCACGGGCTCGCGCCGTCCTTGGCGAGGGGCCAGAAGCTGGTGCCGTCGGCGTTCGGCAGCGTCGGCGCGCCGAGCGCGTCGAGCATCGTCTGGGACAGGTCGACGAGATTGACCACGTTGCCGCGCCGCTCGCCCGCCGGAAGGACGCCCGGAAGCCGCATCAGCAGCGGAATACCGGCCGATTCCTCGTAGAACGTGTGCTTCCAGAAGAGGCCTCGCTCGCCGATATGGTCGCCATGATCGGAGGCGTAGACGACGAGCGTGTCGTCGAGAACGCCGAGCTCCTCGAGCGTCGCGATCAGTCGGCCGATCATCTCGTCGGTGCGGTGGACGAGGCCATAATAAGCGGTGCGTGCCCGTTCGATCGCCTCCGGCGGCGGGGTCTCAATGCCCCTGTCGCGGCGCCACCAGGCGTAGAACGGCGGCTCGTCCTCCGGCACGCCGCGTGTCGGCGGCGGAACGCGGCCCTCATAATGGCGATAGGCCGCCTCGTCCGCGACATAAGGCGGGTGCGGCAGCATCAACCCGACAGTGAGACAGAAGGGCTCGCGGCCGTTCGCCTTCAGCCAATCGACGGCGGTCTCGACCACCGCCTCGTCCTTCGCCTGATAGGCGCTGCGCCCGGCACCGACCGCCGCGAGGGATCGCGGATCGGGATCGTTGGCACCGGCGAGCGGGCCGAGATCGTGGCGCGGCGGGCCGGGATAATTCGGCGAATGCTCCCCCACGAGGCGCTCGGCATAGCCGTGCCGCTGGTCCGGCCCGAGCGCATGGAGGCGGCCGATGAGGACGGGGCGATGCCCGCCCGCCCCCATCGCGTGAAGCCATGTCGGATGGCCGGACGGGAGGATATCGTCGTTCGTCCAGCAATCCTGGCGATGCGGCCAGCGCGCCGTCAGCATCGACATGCGGCTCGGCACGCAGATCGGCGACGGGCAATAGGCGGCGTCGAAGGTGACGCCTTCGGCGGCGAGCCGGTCGAGCGCCGGGGTCTCGACCACCGTGTCGCCATAGGGACCGGCGATCGCGCGCGTGTGCTGGTCGGAAAAGATGAAAAGGAGGTTCTTCGCGTCAGCCATTCGGTCCGCCCGGCCGCGCCCTGCGGCTTACGAGATTGTGCTCATGGACATGCTCGCCCGGTGCGATCGCCCGTGTCGCGACGCCGATCACCGCGCCGTATTTGCGCACCGGCGCGCCGGCCTCGACCGCCCTCACGGCGATCTTGTGGCAGCGAGGCACCGCCCGCTCCGCCGTAATTTCCAACGGCCCGGCAGGTGTTGCGATGGTGAGAACGTCTCCGGCGGAGACCGGAACGAGCGCGGTCGCGACATCGTCCGTCTCATGGAGGACGATCGCGGAGGTCTCGACCGTCATAAGGCGGCTCCGAAGCGGCTGATCACCTCATCGCCATCGCCGAAAATCTCGGCGAAGGTCGCCGCGCCCGACGCGGTCGCGATGGCGGCGGCGAGGAGCCGGTCCGCCGCGTCCTCGGGCGTCTCCTTGCCCTCGAAGGCGGGGGAGAGGTCGACGTCGATCTGCTCGGTGAGGCGGGCGGCGGTGTCGGGGTTGCCCGTCACCTTGAGTGTCGGGGCGAGCGGCGCGCCGTAGGAATTACCGACGCCGGTCGCAAAGAGGATGAGGTTCGCGCCGGCGGCGACGAAGCCCGTCAACGATTCCGGCGCATAGGCCGGCGCGTCCATCAAATGGAGCCCCGACGCGCGCGGCGGCTCGCCATAGCCGACGAGACCGGCGATCGGGCTCTGGCCGGACTTTGCGACCGCACCGAGGGACTTTTCCTCGATCGTCGTGAGACCGCCATCGATGTTGGTGCGGCTCGGATTGGTGCCGGTGAGGTCAATGCCGGCGGCGACCGCCGCCGCCTCGCGTCGCAGCACCGCCGCGACCAGCGCCTCGCCGAGCGCCGGATCGGCCGCACGCGCCGCGATCCGGTCCTCGGCACCGAGCCATTCCACCGTTTCGCCCAGGATCGCGGTGCCGCCGGCCGCGACGACACGGTCGGCGACGCGGCCGATCGTCGGATTGGCGACGAGGCCCGAAGAGGGATCGGAGCGCCCGCATTCGAGCCCGAGCACGAGGCTCGACAACGGCGCCTCCTCCCGCCTGGCACGCGACAGGCGCCACGCCATCCGCGCGGCATGGCGCACGCCCGTATCGACGAGACGCAGCGCGTCGTGGCCGCATCGGTCGAAGGCGAGCGCCTCGACCGGGATGCCCTCCGGCACCGCCGCCGCGACACTCTCGACGAGCGGCTCGTCCGCGCCGATCACCAGGACGGCGCCGGCGTTCGGATGCGCGGCCAATCCCGCAAGGGCGCGCTCGTGGATCGCCCGGTCTTCACCGAGGAGGCCGCTGCCATAGGGCGTCCCGGCGAAGACGGCGCCCTTGACGCTCGCCGCGATCCGCCGCGCGGACGGGCCGGTGAGGCCCGTGACCGACAGGACGAGGACGTGGTTTCGCGTGCCGACGCGCCCATCGGCGCGCCGATAGCCGAGGAAGGTCATCATGCTTCGTCCGCCGCCGCCGCCGCCGTCGCCGCGCGCCGCCGCGCCCGTCCCTCCCGCCAGACGCGGAAGAAGGGGGTGAGGAGGAGAAGGATCGCGATGATCAGGAAGGTCAGCGACAAGGGCCGGGTGAAGATCGGCTCGATCGAGCCGGCCGTCATCATCAGCCCGGAGCGCAGTTTCTCCTCCATCAGCGGCGCGAGCACGAAGCCGATGACGAAGGGGCCGAGCGGGAAGCCGGCCCGTTCCATCGCATAGCCGACGACGCCGAAGATCAGCATCACCCACACATCGAACATCGTGTTGTCGAGCGCGAACGTGCCGATGATGCAGAAGACGAGGATCACCGGCAGAAGGAAGGTCCGCGGCACGTACATGATGCGCGCGACGAGACGGACCGAACCCATCATCGCAAGGAACATCACGACATTGGCGACGAGCGCCGTCGCGATCATCGCCCAGACGACATCGCCGTTGGTGATGAAGAGCGTCGGCCCCGGCGTGATCGAGTGGATCATCAGCGCACCGATCAGGATCGCGTCGATCACCGAGCCCGGAATGCCCATCGCGATCAGCGGAATGAGCGCGCCGCCGATGGTGGCGTTGTTGGCCGCTTCGGACGCGACGATCCCCTCTTCCGAGCCTTTCCCATATTCCTCGGGCTTGCGGCTCATATTGCGGGCGGCGGTGTAGGCCATGATCGAGCCGATCGAGGCGCCGATGCCCGGCAGGATGCCGACCCAGGTGCCGATCAGCGAGGAGCGCAGCATGTTGAAGGCCTGGTCGCGCCAGTCCTTGAACGACATCAGCATGCCCGAAACACGTGTCTCGATCCGCTCCATCCGTTTGCCGATGGTAACGATATCGCCGATCACCTGGCTGACCGCGAAGATGCCGATCAGCACGGGCAGGAGCTTCAGCCCGCCATTGAGGACGTACCAGTCCCAGGTGAGGCGCGGCTGACCGGAGGACGGGTCGACCCCCGGCATCGACACGAGCATCCCGAGAAAGCCCGAGACGAGCCCCTTGACCATCGAGCCTTGCGTCACCGACGCGATCAGCACCATCGCCATCAGGATGAGGGTGAAATATTCGAACGGACCGAACCGCGTCGCCCAGATCGACAGCGGCTTGGCGAGGAAGAGGAGCACCACCCAGGAGACGAGACCACCGATGAAGGAGGCCGCGATCCCAAGGCCGAGCGCGCGACCGGGCTTGCCGGCCATCGCCATCGGATGCCCGTCGAAGGTGGTCACCACATTGGACGGCGTCCCCGGCATTCTGAGAAGCGTCGCGGTGATGAGGCCGCCGGTGATCGAGCCGACATACATGCCGATCAAGAGGATCACCGCGTTGACGGGTTGCATGTAGAATGTCAGCGGCAGGGTGAGCGCGATCAGCATGGCGCCCGAAAGGCCGGGGATCGCGCCGACGATGATGCCCGAAACCGTGCCGATCAGGACATAGAGAAACGGCAGCGGCGTCATCAGATGCGCCAAGGCGCCGAAGAGGCCCTCGATCATCTCAAACTCCAGGGGACGCGGGCATCAAAGGCCCGGCAGATCGACGACGAAAAAGCGGGTGAAGATGAAGGCGGCGCCCCACCCCATCGCCGCGGAGACGATGGCGGCGACGATTAGCGCGCGCAGACGAAAGCGCGTGAGAAAGCCGATGGTCGCGAAGAGGTAGAGCGTCGTCATCGGGGCGAAGTCGAGAAGCCGCGCCTGGAGGGCGGCGACATAGGCGACCGTGAGGATCGCCGTTGCCGCCGCATCGACGACATGGGGCCGTTCGGACGGATCGATCGGCGGATCCTCGCCGCGCGAACGCCAGGCCGACAGGCCGATCACGACGGAAAGGGCGAGGACGAGCAGCGCCGTCCCCTGCGGCACCGGCGCCGAGCCGAGCGGCTCGAACGTTCCGGGCGGGATGTCTCGCGTTTCCCAAAGGACCGCGAGACACACGAGAACGAAGAAGACGCTGACGCCGAGCGCCCAGCGGGCGGTTTTGGTCATCCTCGTCCCCGTCGTCCGATCATCGAGACGCCGCGCATCGCTCGATTATTTCTGCGCGGCTTGCTTGGCGACCGGCTCGATCCGGTCCCAGGTCTCGTCCAGCGATGCGGCCATCTCGTCCCCCTTGAGGAAGACCGAGCCGAACATCTTGTCCTTGTAGAACTTCGCCACGCGATCGGTCCCGGAGGCGTCCTCGAGCGCCTGGGCGAGGCCGTCGATCGCCTCTTGCGGCGTGCCTTTCGGCGCGAACCACCAGCTTTGGATGCAGTAGTTCATGTCATAGCCGAGCTCTTGGAGGGTCGGCACGTCGGGCAGACTCTCGAGGCGTTCCGGGCCGGTATAAGCGAGCGGCTTGATCTGCGCGTCGGAGAGCTCGGTACCGTCCGGATTGAGCGTGAAGTTCGCGACCTCGGCGGCGGAGAGGACGGAGGCGTCGGTCTGCCCGCCCATCAGCGCGGTGAAGTTCGCCGTGCCGCCGCCGATCTGGACGAAGCGGAATTTCGCGCCGTCGACGAGGTTCTCGAGCTGGATGCCGCCCATGTGATTGATCGCGCCGAGATTGGCGCCGAAAATCAGCGTGTCGGGCTCGTCCTTCGCCTTTTCGAGGAGCTGCTCGACCGAATCGATGCCCGAATCCTTCCGCACGACCGGCAGCACGCAGAATTCGCCCGTCGTGGCGACCGGCGTGAAATCGCGATAGCCGAACGGGAAGAGCCCCGCCGCCTCACCGCCCATCAGCGCGATATGCAGCGTCAGGAAGGTGTAGCCGTCGGGATTGGCTTCCATCACCTGCCGCGCCCCGATCGAGAAATGCCCGCCGACATTCACGACGGTGAGCGGCTGGGGCAGGATCTCACTCTCTTGGATCGCCACCTGGAACGCGCGCGTCACCTGGTCCGACGTTCCGCCGGCCTTGAACGGCACGATCACCTTGATGGGCTTTTCCGGCCATTCGGCCAAGGCGGACGAGGCCATGCCCATCGATAAAGCGGCCGCGAGCCCGGCCACGGCGAACTGCTTGATCATCGATTTTCCTCCCGACGGCTGTTGCCGATTGTTGCCCCGCCAAGCACGGCGGCAGTGTAGGGCGACGTTTCTTCTAGGAAATGGCACGCTATCATCTATCCTTACCATCGAGTCAAACAACCGAGCATCGACGAATCTCCCTAAGGTCGATCGGGGATTTGCTGTTGGTTTCGTCGAGATCGATCCGTTGTCTTTCATGTCGCCGGAGGGCGCCGGGCGTCACCGCGAATGCGGCGCAAACTCCCTCGATCCACTCGAAGGCGATGCGCCGTCTGCCGCTTAGAATTTCCTGTCTCGATGGCATTGTCAACAAACCCGATCTGTTAGATCGTATTTAAGGATATTAGTGCGCGATCGCGGCGTCGGCGATAGACGCCTGGTATCGCGGGGCGGCGCCGCCCGGAACATCGATTGGGGAAAGTGGATCAATTGGGGAAAAATGCCGTGTCCGCCTCCACCCGGAGGGCGGTCCGCGCCGCGTCCGCACGCATCGGGCGGATGACGCGGGTGAGTGAAGCGCGCATCGGGGACGAACCGGCCATCGCGCTCCGTCCTGCGTCGCGCGATGCCATGCGCCGCCAGGGTTTCGGTGGACGCCTTCCGTCTCGTTGGTTAGACCTTGCCAATATATTTGCCTCGAGCAGAGGCGGACAAGCCTCGGCGCAACGGGGCGAAATCGAACGGCATCCGGGGGGAATTGCATGAATACGGGATCGGCGCGGCCGAACGTCCTGTTCATCTCGGTCGACCAGTGGCCGGGGCGGCTTTTCGGCCATCGCGGTCATCCCACCGTCGAAACGCCGACAATCGACCAACTGGCGCGCAACGGCATCCTCTACCCGCGTGCCTATTCCGAATGCCCGATCTGCATTCCCGCGCGACGGACGATGATGACCGGCACCGCGCCGCGCACCCATGGCGACCGCGTCTTCGAGCCGGCGCTCAGAATGCCGGACCGTCCGACGCTCGCCGGGACCTTCACGGACGCCGGTTATCAGAGCGCCGCCATCGGCAAGCTCCACGTCTATCCGCAACGGGATCGGATCGGTTTCGAGGAGGCGTTGATCGCCGAAGAGGGCCGGCCGCAGCTCGGCACCGTCGACGATTACGATCTCTATCTCGCCGATCGCGGCTATCCGGGCCGGCAGTTCATGCACGGCATGTCGAACAATGACTATGGCTGGCGCACCTGGCACCTGCCGGAGGATTGCCACGTCACCAACTGGTCGACCTTCGCGATGTGCCGCACGATCAAGCGGCGCGATCCGACGCGCCCCGCGTTCTGGCACCTCAGTTACACCCAGCCCCATCCGCCGATCGTGCCGCTGGCGGCGTATTTCGAGCGCTATGCGCGGCGCGAGATTCCCGCCGCGCTCACCGCGCCATGGGCCGAGAACGTTCCCTATGCCCTCGCCTCGGCGCGCGGCTTCTGGGAGCAGCTCCCACCGGAGCGCCTCGCCGATGTGCGCCGCGCCTTCTATGCGCTCTGCACCCATATCGACGCGCAATTGCGTCTCGTCATCGGAACCCTGCGCGAGGAGAACATTCTCGACGACACGATCATTCTCTTCTGCTCGGACCATGGCGACATGCTCGGCGACTATGGCCTCTATGCGAAACGGCTGATGTACGAGGGATCGGCGAACGTGCCGATGATCCTCGTCCCGGCCGCGCGCGACAGCGCCCGCGCGGGCACGGTCGACCCTCGTCTTGTCGGCCTCCAGGACATCATGCCGACGCTCCTCGCCATGGCGGGGATCGACGTGCCTGCGGGTTGCGAGGGGCTGTCGATGGTGGGCGACGCGCGCCGCGAGACGCTCTATTGCGAGGCGCTCGACGGGCCGAAAGCGACGCGGATGATCCATGATGGCCGCCACAAGCTGATCTGGTATCCCGCCGGCAATGTCGTCCAGCTCTTCGACCTCGAAACGGATCCGACCGAACGCGACGATCGCGCCGGTGATCCGGCCTATGCGGCGATCGAGGCCGACCTGACGGCCCGCCTGATCGCCGAGCTCTATGGCGAGGACGAGGCCCATCATGACGGGAGCCGGCTCGTTGGCACTCCCGCGCCCGATTTCACCCCTTCCCCCAATCGCGGACTTTCCGGCCAGCGGGGCCTCCACTATCCGCAGCCGCCGCTCGACGATCCCTCCAACGTTGTAGGTGCTTCCTGATGATGTTCGGCATTACCGTCCTGCCGGAATGGGCGCAGGCGGAAGGCATCGAGCGTGTCCTCGACAATCTGCAAGCCGCCGGCGCGACCGCCATCGCGACGAGCCCCTATGTGATGGAACCGGCCGAAGAGGGCACCGGCTCGCGCGAGCCGCCGGCGGACGGCGGGGCCGGCAAGGTCCGCCTGCTCGACCGCCCGCTCTGGGGCAAGCGCGATCTTTGGGTGCGCACCGCGCCGAGCTTCGAGCCCAACCGGGCGCTCTATGAGGGCCTTGCCTATCAACCGCCTGAGCCGGACGACCTTACGGCGCGGGACGGCCACATCGTCGCCGACTTCATCGCCGCCGCGAAACGGCGCGGGATGACGGTGCACCTTCAGGTGCAATCCGTGATCCCGCCCGGCTACCGGGTGCAATTCGGTGGCCCGCGCGAGGAGGATCAGCCGCTCGGGCCGGACGATCGGCCGGTGCCGGGCCGCGTCGACCTCAATGCGAGCCTCGCCGCGCCGCAGATCCTCGCTTACGCCCAGGCCCTCGCGCGCGACCTCGCCGAGACCTACCCGCAGATCGACGCCCTGCGGATCGACTGGCCCGAGGTGCCGCCCTACGCCTTCGATGCGATCTTCTTCGACTTTTCCGCCCACGCCATCGTCGTCGCCGAAACGATGAGCATCGACGGGGAGCGAATGCGGCGGGACACGATGGCGCTCCACGCCCTCCTCACCACCGGCCTCACCGACGATTATCTCGCCAAGATCGTCGCCGAGCCGTCGGCGGAGCATTGGCTGGAACGGCTTCAGACGGCGCTGCCGGGCGTCGCCGACCTCTTCGCCGTCAAGCGGCGCATGTCGGTCGAGCTGCTCGAGACGTGGCGGGCGGCGCTGCCGAAGGAGATCGCGCTGATTGCGCAAGCGTTTCCGCCGCCCTTTACCGATCTCTCCGGCTTCGACTTCGCCGCCGCCTCGTCGGTCGTCTCCGAAATCGGGGTGAAGCTCTACACGATGCACTGGCCCATGATGCTGCGGAACTGGGGCGATGCGATGGGCGACAATGCGGTCGACACGGCGGCGCTCGCGAAGGCGCTCGTCGCGATCACCGACACCGGCGACGCGCCGGCCGACCTGTCCGCTCTCATTTATCCCGAGCCCGACGCGCCCCATCCGGCGACCGAAGCGGCCATCGTGCGCAAGATCGAAACCGCGCGCGCCGCCACGGGCCGCGACTATCCGATCGCCGCCTTCTCACACGGCTATGGCCCCGTGGACGACGTCGCGCGCCGCGCCCGCGCCGCGTTCGAGGCGGCGGACGGGCGTATGTGGATGAACCGCTACGGCTACCTCTCCGACGAAAAGCTCGCCGCGCTCGGGGCGATCGTGAAAGGGCGCTGAGATGATGACGGCAGAGCCCGTGACCATCGCCCGGCTCACGACGATGGTCCTCAGGATGCCGCTCGATCACCCGATGCCGACGGCGTTCGGGTTGATGGATGCGCGGGCGACGCTCCTCGTCCGCCTAGAAGACCGAGACGGCGCGTTCGGCTGGGGCGAGATCTGGTGCAACTTTCCGACCTTCGGCGGCGAGCACCGCGCCCAACTCGCCGAGCGCATCGTCGGCCCGCTTCTTCTCGGCACGCCCGTCGTACCAGGCGAGGCGGCCGCGGGGCTCGAAACGCGCCTTGCGACGCTTGCCCTCCAGACCGGCGAATTCGGCCCACTCGCCCAAGTCATCGGCGGGATCGACATGGCGCTCTGGGATCTCGCGGCCGGGCGCGCCGGCGTCCCGCTCCACCGCCTCCTCGGCTCGACCACCGACGACGTCCCCGCCTATGCGAGCGGCATCAATCCGACGCGCCCGGGCGACACGGTCCGCCGCGCGCAAGCGGAGGGTTTCCGCGCCTTCAAGCTCAAGCTCGGCTTCGGCCGCGAACGGGATCTTGCGAACGCCGAAGAGGTCGCCGCGGCATTGCAGCCGGGCGAAACCTTCATGGTGGACGCAAACCAGGGCTGGCAACGCGAGGAGGCGTGCGCGATGGCCGCCGCCCTTCTCCCTCTCGGCCCGCAATGGTTGGAGGAGCCGCTTCCCGCCGACGCGTCGCGCGCGGATTGGAGCGCGGTCGCCGACATCGGCATTCCGATCGCGGCCGGGGAGAATATGCGCGGGCTCGGCGCGTTCGAGGACGCACTCGATGCGGAATGGCTCTCCGTCGCGCAGCCGGACGCCGGCAAATGGGGCGGCATCTCCGGCGGGCTCGCGGTCGCGCGGCGCGCGCTTTCGGCCGGGCGCCGCTTCTGCCCGCATCATCTCGCCGGGGCGATCGGGCTCCTCCACGCCGCCCACCTTCTCGCCGCTGCCGGTGGCGACGGGCTCCTCGAAACCGATTCCAACGACAATCCGCTCCGCACCGCGCTCGTCGGCGATCTGCCGCCGCTGCAAAACGGCCGCTGGCCGCTTCCGAGCGGGCCCGGTCTCGGCCGTGAGCCGGACCGCGCCGCCGTCACGCCATGGATCGCGCGGGAGACCGAAATACGGGGATCGATGCCATGAACGCACAGTTCAATCGCCCACCCGCCGACAAAGGCGGCCGCCTGTCGAGGGTGGTCGCCCACACCGTGCCGGTGTCGGTCAAGACCGCATGGATCATCATCGAGGCGGTCCTCGCGGACGGCATCAGCGGGTTCGGGGAAGCCTCCTTGTTTGGCCAGGAGGCCGCCGTCCTCGGGGAGGTCGCGGCCTTGAACACGGCCCTCGGCGACACCGGCGCGGGGACCGTCGCGCCGGCCCTTGCCCTCCTCGACCAGGTCCAGATGTCGCCGGCCCGCGGCGTGTTGCGCACCGGCCTCGAAGGCGCCCTCTTCGACGCGCTCGCGCGGCGGGGCGGCGTTCCCCTCACGACGCTTCTGGGCGGCCCCTATCGCAGCGGCATCGCCTGCTATGCCAACATCAATCGCGGGATCGCCGACCGCTCTGCCGACGGCTTTGCCGATCGTGCGGCAGAGGTCGTCGCCCTCGGTTATCGCGCGATCAAGATCGCCCCATTCGACGGATTGCGCTGGACCGGCGATGCGGGCCCGATGCGCGCCCGGCTCGAAGACGGGCTCGCACGCATCGGCGCGGTGCGCGAACGTGTCGGGCCTGATATCGACGTCCTCGTCGACTGTCATGGCCGGCTGAACCGGGCAATGGCGCTCGACGTTCTCGTCGAGGCGGCGCCGTTCGGCCTCTTCTGGGTGGAAGATCCGATCGACCTGCGCCGGAGTCAGGTCGACGATCAACGCGCCGTCCGCACTGCGGCCCATCGGTCGGGCACGATGATCGCCGGCGGCGAGCATATCGCGACGATCGCGGACGCGACGCGTCTTCTCGCCGACAATGGGCACGATGTCGTCCTGCCGGATCTGCGCGAAACCGGCATCCGCCAAGGCATCGCGATCCTCGAGCTCTGCGTTCAGAACGGGGTGCAGGCGAGCCTTCACAATCCGGCGGGGCCAGTGCTCGACGCGCTGTCGCGGCACGTGGCGTCGGCGCTCTCCTCCTGCCTCATCCTGGAGCGGCAGGTCGGCGAAAGCCCGCTTTATGACCGGCTGCGCGGCGGGGCGCCATCGCTCGCCGACGGCGTGATCGCGCTCGATGACGGCGCGGGGCTCGGCTTCACGCCGGACCGGGTGACGCTGGCGGAGGCCGCGAAGACACCGCTCGCCGTTGCCGACCGATTCGCCGGCCTCGGCGGCGCCGGCCCGGACGCCTAGGCCGGCGGCCCGCTCCGCGCAGACGGAGACACCCGGCACGGGGGAGAGCGCAACTCCGCCGCGTGCACAGCGAAGCCGCGCGCCAACCTGTTGCCCTGATGCTGATCCGCGCCGGGAATTGCCTCCTTCGCGACGCGGATCGGCACTGTCGTCCTTGCATTCGCGCGAACGAGCCGTCACGGATTCCAAGAGACGACGAGCTCGGTATCGGTAGGGGGCCGCCTCACAGGCGTCGATCCTGCAAGGTGACAGTGTTGCGATGAGTACGAAGTTCAAGCCGGCCGGCGCCGTTTGCCCGGCACGCGCGCGGTCGATGAGAGTTGAGCGGCACCCCTTTGTCCGCGAATCGATGCTCGTCCGCCGGCCTTCCGAGATCGCCGCAACGCTCGATCGCCCGGCCAACCCAGCCCGATGATGCCGGGACGTCATGCCACACGCAGGGGAACGCCCTGGCGCGCCACGCTCATTCTCGTGGCGGCCGCCCTCCTCGGCGGTTGCGCGGCGAACGCGGTGAAACTCACCTCGGGATCGCCGTCCGAGGCCTGGGCACCGAACGACGATGCGAGCTCGGCTCTGCTCCCCGGCGATCCGTCCGACAAGGCCGAAGGCGAACGGCAGAATTTCGGCGTGCCGGGCGATCAAGCCGCCTCTCTCATCACCCCGCCGCCGCAAATCAAGTCCGGCGAGGTCTATGAGCTTCCCGAGCTCATCGACATGGCGGCACGCAACAATCCCGCGACGCGCCTTGCCTGGGACAATGCGCGCCAAGCCGCCCTCGCGGTCGGCCTCGCGGAGGCGACCTTCCTGCCATCGATCAGCGCCAACGTCATCGGCGGGGCGCAGGTCTGGAACCAGCCGCTCCCGGTCGGCATCAACGGCAAGGATTCCTTCACGACCACCACGGAGGCGATCGTCCCCGCGCTCGCCCTCGAATGGCTGATCTTCGATTTCGGCCAACGCCGCGCCGCGCGCGACGTCGCCAATCACAACGCGTTCGCCGCGAACATCGAATTCAACGGGATGCACCAGCAGGTGATCTACGATGTCGCGATCGCATATTATCGTTATGGCGCGGCTGAGAGCCGGCTGAAGGCCGCGCGGCAGACGCTCGCCAACTCGCGCCGCATCGCGGACGCCGCCGACGCGCGCATGGCGCGGGGGCTCGGCACCAGCGTGGAGGTGGCGCAGGCCCGCCAGCAGGTCGCCCAGTCGAACCTGCGCGTCGTCGAGGCCGAAGGCGTCCTGCGCGATTCCTATCAAGGCCTTCTCGGTGCGATGGGCATCTCGCCGATGACCCGGATGAAAGTCGGCGACGTGAGCGGGCGCCGCCTCCCCCGCGCGATCGGCGAACCGACCGAAGCGATGATCGCCAACGCCCTGTCCCAGCGGCCCGACGTTCTCGCCGCCTATTCGCGGATGAAGGCGAGCGAGGCGGGGATCCGGGCGGCCGAGGCCGAGTTCCGTCCGAAGGTCTATCTGAGCGCGATCGCGGCCGGCAACAATGCGAGCTTTTCGGCCGGTGGCCTGCCCGGCATCGGCCAGGAGGCGACCACCGCCGGCGTTCTCGTCGGCGTGACGATCCCGATCTATTCGGGCGGCATCCGCGCGGCGCAGCTCGAACAGGCCCGAACTCTGAGCCGATCGGCCGCCACCACCTATCAACAAACGCAGGATACCGCGGTGCGCGAAATCGTGATCGCCGCCGACACGCTGCGCACCGCCCTCGCCTCCTATCACGCCGCGAGCGAACTCACCCGCGCCGCCTCCATCACCTATGACGCGGCGCTCGAATCCTACAGAAACGGCCTCACTCCGATCACCGACGCGACGGTGGCCGACAGCGGCCTCCTCGACGCCCGCCAAGCCCAGGCCGACGCGCACGCCGCATCCCTCGTCGCAGCGTCGAGCCTCGCCTTCGCGCTCGGGGCGATGACCTCGCGCGAGGCGGCGACGCGCATTCCCGCGCGCTGACGCTCATTGGAGCTGCGAGGGGCCGGCATGAATGTCGGTGAGCATCGTGCCGGCCTCCGCCTCGACGGCCATCTGCGCGCCGGTGCCGTCGAGCGGCGCCGCCTCGTCGAGGGGGCCCGGCACGCTGACGCGGGCGAAATCCACCGCATGCTTGAGGACTTTCGCGACGGCGATGCCGTCCATCTGCGGATCGTCGGTCCGCATGGCGACCGCCACCGGTCCGGCCGACCAATAGCTCACCGCGACATCGCCGACCGTGCGGGTCGACACCCGTTCTTCGCCCGGGTCCATGCGCGGCCGCATGAAGAGGCTGACCTCCTTCCCCTCGACGCCGCGATAGAGAAAGCGCACGAGGTTCGGCGCGCCCGGATCGGGGTGCCCGCGGGCGACGAGGCGATAGCCGAAGGCTGACAGATCGGGCATCGCGAAGCTGAGATTGACCGTCTCGCCGGCGACCCTCTCCCGCCCGGTCGAGGCGAGTGCGAACGTCGCGTCACCCGCCTCAGCCGGCGTGATCGTCGCCGCGCGCTCGATCAGCGAGGACGGCACGTCGATCCCGTCGCGGGCATGATAGCCGACCGCCGCGCCGCCGGCCGCCGCGAGGGCGAAGAGGGCGACCGACGCCGCAAGGCGCATCCAAGCGCCGCCGCCGCGCTCGGCGTTGCCCCACAAGGCATCGCGGTGGCGCTCGGGAATGGGCGCGTCGAGCACGCGATCATAAAGCGCGCGGATCTGCGCATTCTGCGCCTCGATATCGGCGACGAGGCGCGCCGCCTCCCGATCGCGCGCCAGATGGCGCTCGACCGCCGCGCGGCGCACCGGATCCCCGGCGAGACGCCCGTCGGCGTAGGCGAGAAGATCGATCTCGGCGATGGAGTCGCGATTTTCGGTCATTTCACCCGCCGCAACGGTGCGGCGCCCTCCGTATGCGATCGAAACCGGCGTAACGCCTCCCGCCCGCGCGACAGGCGCGAGCGCACCGTCCCGATCGGGATCGACAAGACGTCGGCGATCTCGTCATAGGCCATGCCCTCGACGGCGGTGAGGAGCACGATCTCGCGCTGCTCGTCCGGCAATTGATCGAGCGCGTGCGCGATGTTGGTGTACTCGACCCGGTGCTCCTGGTCGGGCGGCTGGCTCGCGAAGGCGTCGATCAATGCAGGATCCGCCGCCATCCGCTCCGGCCGCCAACGGCGACGATTGTCGACATAGGTGCGATAGAGGATCCGGAAGAGCCAGGATCGCAGCGACCCGGTCCGCCGCCAGAGGTGACGCTTCTTCAGCGCGCGCTCCAACGTGTCCTGAACGAGGTCGTCGGCCTGATCGAGATTGCGCGTCAACGCGAGCGCATAGCGCCGCAGATGCGGGATCTGCCGTTCGACCATCCATTTCACGTCGTCGTTCATTGCGCCGTCCGCTTTCCTCGCACCGCGGCCGACGGCCGGGTTCACGACAACAGACGGGACGCGGGCGCGGAAAGTTCCATTCCGTCCCGGCCAGGTGACGCGGCGGCGTGTGACGGCTGCGTCAGAATGGACCAACCGGCGGTCGGGAACCGATCGGCGACCCGATCCGTCAGTTCCATGTCGCCGTTTTGCGGCAGACGGATCGTAACCGGCGGTGCTTCACCGCCGAGCCAAGATTGGATGTTTCATGCGTAAGAACACGCTTTCGGCCCTCATCGCAGCGTCGGCTCTCGCGATCGGCACGATCGCCGCGCCGGTTGCCGCCACCGCTCAGCAAAGCGTTACGCCGCCGAGCGCCACCGAAAGCCCGAGCGTGGATGCCGGCCAGATCAAGGCGTTCGCCGTGGCCTCGCTCGCCGTTCAGGACGTGGCCGAGCGGTATAATCCGCAGATCCAGGCAGCGGAGAGCCAGCAGGAAGCCGAGCAGATCCGCACCGGCGCCGCGCAGGAAATGGCCCAGGCCATTCAGGATAGCGGCCTCGAGGTGCAGACGTACTCGCAGATCTATCGCGCCGCGCAGAACAATCCCGAGCTCGCCCAGGCGATCGAGCGCGAGCGCGGCGAGCTCGAATAGGGTTCGCGGCGAGCTCGAGTAAGATTCGCGCCGGGCGCATCCTGCTCTGAACCCAAAGCCGCTCGGGTCGACGCGGTCCGAGCGGCCCACCATCGGGCCAGCGCGCCCTCGCGGCGTTTTCGCCGTTCCTGCGCCCATCCGGCGCTTGCGGCGCGCCCTCTTGGATGGAGACGCGCGCTCGATCGATCGGCGCTTCTGCCAAATCGCGACGGAATCAGACACGCCTCTGACGTGTTTCGTTGATCGATGGGTGATGTTGCCGCCAGAGCGGCCACGCATCGGCGCGCGCCAGCTCGCGGACATGGGCGGCGGGGACGCGGTGGCGCAGGTCACGGTCTCACCCGCGCAGAGTGTTCGGCACCCTCCCTCTGTAGTCGTCAGCAGCTGTTGCCATCTGACGGCGCCACCTTGCTCATACGGACCGGCGAAACATAACGAACACGCCAGCCCGCTTCAGATCCGAGCCTCCGTCGATCCCACGATTTGCCGAGCACGACATGACGACGCCGCGGTCATCATCGGTCGCATCGCGGGTTCAAGGCACGCTCACGAAACGCCGCGAAGTCCATCTCTTTGATATATCCGTGATACTTGTGCTCCACCTCGTACCGAACGCAAGCATCCGGATCGAGACGACGGATCACCCGCGCGGGGTTCCCCGCGATCATCGCATGTCCCTCCGGCACAGAGCGTGTGACGACGGCGCCGGCCCCCACCGTCGTAAAATCGCCGAGTTCGACCCCGGGCAGCACGATCGCGCCCATCCCGATCCAGCAATAGCGTCCAATGTCGATCGACCCGACCCGATGCACCCGTCCATCGAACACGTCGTGGTTGGCGCTGATCAAACCGACATTTTGTGCAATATTCGTATAGTCCCCAATCGACACCGGGCCGAATGCCTGGACATAACACCCTCGGTTATAACCTGGTGCACTGTCCACTCCGACATAGACATTGCGCCAATTGAACACTTTACTGGTCGCATCGACCGGCCAATACGGACCGCAATTTACACCACGAACAAACTGCTGATACCAGTGCTGAAATGTAATGGGATGAGCGTTGTGCGCCGTCTCCCGGATAAACGAGAAATACGAAAGCGGTTCGACCGCACGGCTCATCAGGTTGACCGGAAGCCGCCTCACCCGCCGCCAATTTCTCACCCAGCGCCGATCGATCCCGACGTCTGACTGCCGCGTTCGCCCCTCCGCCGCTGGAGGACGGCCCGTCGACGAGGACCGGCTTCTATCAAGCTCCAAACCCGCCGGGATCATGACGTTCCGCTCCGTTAATTCTCCGAGAACCGGCCAACTTCAATTTCCGAGAGGTGGTCGACCAGTAGAACCGCGCGAACCGAGCCCACCCCGACGGTCGATCAAAATGGACACTCGGTCACGCTACTCGTCCCGCAGCGATAAAAAATCCGACAAAACCTTCATCGATTCTCGAATTTCAGCTTTATTTTCCAACTATACTGGAATGAAATTCATTCTAGATAATCATTAAAAATTGCCTGAAACGGTTACATCACGCGACTTCGCCATCCAACCTTTCCGCGTTTCCGCAACAACAGAATCCATCATCAGATCGATCTGCGCGAGATGGTGCTCGTAGCCGAATGTCAACGCGTAAGCCGCACGCCGGCGCCGCATGTCGTCACTGTCGCAAAAGTCCAACTCGGCGAGCGTCGCAGAGACCAGTTCAGGGATCGTCTCATTCGAAAGATCCGGCGGCATCGCGATCAGTCCAGTGTCACAATGGGCTTCGGTTCGATTGGACACGATTGGCTTTCCCGTGGCGAGATACTCAAGAAGCTTATGAGGATTTGTGGCACCGTTCGGATCGCGATATCCATCATAAGCCATCAACCACAGATTGATTTCGTTGGCAAGACTTAGTATCTCATTCGCGTCTTTCCGCCCGAGAAATCTGACATTCGCCGCGTCGTGGACGGCACGCCGCGCTCCGTCGACATCACCGCGCTCGCCCGGCCCTATCAACCATATCGTCACATGCGGAAGTTGCCGAGCAATCTGCAGAATGACATCCCAATCAATGCCGTGAAGATCGAGATTGCCGACATAGCCGATCACCGGACGATCATACCGCCCTCTCGGCCCCGCCGCCGCAGGGTCGCCCACCACCGCCCGCGCGCACTCGGCAAAGGGCTCAGAAAGCCCATGGCCCACCAGGGCAGTGATCGCGCCGCTCGGGACGCCTTCCAGATGGCGCCGTGAGGTCGAAAGCACCATATCGGCGCGTTTTCCCGGGCATCCACGCCGCGCAACATCGTCGACCGGGTGAAAGATCTTCAATGATCGACCGAACACCCTGAGGTCGACGAACTGACATGCATTGTCAAAATCCCAAACAATCTCGGGAGATTCGCCGATCGCATCGATCAGATATTTGGCTTGTACCCTCATCAAAAGGTCAAACATCTTTGGAGCATGAAATTTCGTCCAATACGGAAAATATGCCCGATATTTCACGACCCTAACCCCGGATTCATCATCCAATACAACGGGGCGTCGAGAATTTTCAGGATGAGGCGGCTCAATAAAATAGACCCGGTGCCCGAGCCCCGCGAGCGTCAACGCATAGTGATGCTTCGACACCTTCGGATGGCACCATTTCTGCGGCGAAATCAGATAAATCGTTCGAGGTCGCTCCAACACGTTTTGCCACTCCCATGAACGCATCACGCCGCATCAACGCCCCCGTCGCCTCGATCCCGACACGACAATCGTGAACCACCCGGAACGCCGGCCCACTCGCACCGATCAGGTTATCCAAAGGTCGCCAAACGCTACTGAGCCGCCGCCGACACCACCCGAATGGAAACCGCAATCCACCCACACGAAAACACCCACGACCGAGTGACGAAACCACCCGTCACCACATTGCCGACCTGCGCACGTCCGACGCCCCTCCCCTCAAACCCGAAGCCTCTTCCAACGCATCGGTGGGCAGCATTCGTTCTGGATCGCCACTTGCCGTCTTTCCTGGGCGAATACTCCCTACCCTTTCCGTCGAAACGACCATAAAAACCATCGAAGATCGGCGAGACGCTCGAATTAATCTCACCTCATGTCTTCAACGCTTGCCATCTCTACGCATACGACTTCACAGTGACCAACCCGCAAATCGTTGCCCGGTCAGAGCCCGAAGTTGCGCGACATCCCGCGCATAGATTTCACGCAACTGATCGGCCTCGCCCCGCGTAAGCGCTTCCGCCCCCCGTCGCCGCGCGATCCACCGAAGCGCCCTTTCAGTCATTTCCGGAGCGACGGCACCCGCACTGCGGACTATTGGATTGGCGCGAAAACCCCGCGGAATCCGCAGTTCCGACCCACGATTCACCTCAAACCGAAAGCGATCATCGGCGGGAAGCGGATCCAGTCCGAGAAACGCAAAAACCCGATTCATGGTCGCACACCGACTCGCAAACATTTCGTCCAAATCGACAACCAGAAGATTTCTCTCGTCGAAAAACCGAAGGAGCTCCAGCAATTGAAAATAATACATCCCCGTCTTGATATAATGCCACTTTAAAATTCGACCGCGATCGAAATCATCGATTTCGTTATAATTATTAAATTTCATATGCGAAATATATCGATCAATCGGATCCCGAACCAGATAGACAATTTTCGCCTTTGGAACGACCTGGAACATTCTTTGCGCAGCAAGATTAAATTTCGGATGATGTCGCTTGGTGTAATTTTGCGACGACTCGCCACGCACACGAGTTAAAGAATCGAAATACGAAGAGTACCAATCCAGCCCGCGCCCTTGATTGCAACCCGCGAAAAAATTTAACTCTTTCGGCCGCGACATCGCCACATCCGGATGAAGATCCAAATATGCGTGCAAACTCGTGGTGCCGCATTTCATGGCCCCCGCCACGATTAAATTCGGCAAATTCGGCACAATCAATCAGACCTCGAATATCAATTCTATTCCGGAACACTTACATATCGTGACGAGACACTCAACGATCACACCTTTACATTGCAACTCTATTAAGTACAATACCTCAACCTCCACCTGCACCGAAATCTGTCAATATAATTTTTATGACAATATTATTATTATGGATTCTTATCATTTTTCTATCTTC
Organism: Acuticoccus kalidii; assembly: GCF_021556395.1. Taxonomy (GTDB): domain Bacteria; phylum Pseudomonadota; class Alphaproteobacteria; order Rhizobiales; family Amorphaceae; genus Acuticoccus; species Acuticoccus kalidii. Next base: position 903,506 of record NZ_JAKGCS010000036.1, on the reverse strand, counting down.
TTGCAACTTATTAGGTAGGCGGTATGAAGGCATTGGTTTGATACATATATTTATAACTTTGACAACATTTGAGTATTTCGGCGGATTTTCATACCTAATTTCAGAATACGACCCATTCCGTGCAGTTGGCACCAATTCGCGATACCTTGCAGCTTATAATTTTACAGAGGATACCGTATGGCGTGGCCTGAGCTTGGCACTAATAGGGCTTTCCGCGTTCAGTTTTGGTGCCTATGCACAACAACGCATCGCAAACCAGCCCCCTCCTTCTTCCAAGAGGTCTGCAGCAAGGCCATGCATGTCGAACACTCTAACTTCAATTGGCGCGCTCGGGTTTATCGGGCTTTTCTTATCCCAACTCGATATCCAGTTCCCACTCCGCGGCGCGATCCAACAGGTTGGTCAGAACTCGATCATCGTATGGATCGCGATTGGCGCCTTTGTGAGTGCATCTTCCATAAATAAAAAACCTTTGTGGCCTTGGTTTATCGCAGCCGCTGGAATACCGATTTTCTATTTTTCGTTTGCTGGTTTCATGTCTTACGGATTCCAAGAAATTATCACACTGTCTATATTCTATGTGGCTATGCTTCGCCGATCACCTCCGACGTTGACAATATATATAATATATATGTCGGCAGCGACTTATATAATTCTATCGCTTTTCGTTTCATATATGGCGATTAGATACGAATTGAGAGCCGTGCTCTGGTCGACTACAGATTTCAGCGATCGGCTCGATGCAGTGGCTCACCTTCTAAGCTCACTGCGCCTGTTCAACCCATGGAACTTTGATGATCTCGATGCCCTCATGACACGCTTGAACCAAGGCATGCTCGTTGGGAAAGTCATTGAATATCATGAAATATATCCCGAATTGCGACTCTTTGGCTCCGGCCTTCTGCTCTCCGCGTTCGCGTGGATTCCGCGGTTCCTGTGGCCCAACAAACCGGCGCTTGGCGGAAGCGAAATGCTAACCGCCAATACGGATTACAATTTTTCAGATCACGCCACATTCGGCGCTGGGCAGGTTGTCGATTTCTACGTGAACTTCGGCGCCGCAGGTGTGATTTTGGGTTTCTTCACGTTGGGTGTCGTCGTTTCCATCGTTGATCGGCGGGCCGGGATCGCCCTGCGACGCGGCGACCTTCTTACGGCCGCGGCCTGGTTTGCAACGGGAATTGCGCTGGCACGGCCATTGTCGGAGGTCTTTTTTCTGGTCAACACCACACTGGCGACTTGGGCAATTTATGGCGCTTTGAATATCTTTCTTACGCGCCATGCTGGCCGCCTACAAAAACCTCACGGTTTCTCCGAAACAATGATCAGTTTCGTCGACCCTCCTAGGAGAGCAGGACGATACTCGGATAAATCGCAATGACTTCGATCACGGTTGTCATCCCCACGTATAACGGGGCTCTTTACGTCATGGATGCCATCAATAGCGTTTGTATCCAATCGTTCGCAGATTGGCGTCTCCTCGTCATTGATGACGCGAGCCAGGATGAAACGGTCGATCTCGCTGAAGCGATTGCAGAAACAGATCCTCGGATCGAGGTTAGGAGAAACGATTCCAATATCGGACTCTATGCATCTTTAGAGCGAACTATCGCCGAAATTGTCACACCGTTTACTATTATATTGATGCAGGATGATGTTCTCCTGTCTCACCATATGGAGAACTTCGCCGAGATTGCGACAGTTCATCCCCAGTCCGTTATGTTTTGGGCTGATATCGACCTTGTCGACCAGAACGGTTCGTTGGTCCGACGTGGCCTGAGGGGGGATCGTATTCATGTGACACAGCCGTCTTGCGCCGCAGTGCGCCGGGCGTTTGATCGTGGATGCTACTGGACGATTTCGGGATCGTTCAGCCGGACGGCTCACTTGAAGCGGCTCCCATTCCGCTCTGATTTGCGGCACGCTGCGGACTTTGAATTGCTGGTCAAGACCTTGGCGGAGGCACCGATCTGCTACGTCTTCGACACGTTCACTCGGATCCGCCTGCACGATGGTCAATTGAGCCGCGCTTATAATCGATCCGCACGCGATCTGAGCGACATGATGGCCATCTACAAGGAAGCTTCGGGGCGCAAAGTGTTTTCGGCGCCTGAATCGCGCGCAATCTATCGGCGATTGAAGCGTGGGCAGGCAAGACGCGTTTTCTCTCAACTCCGGCGTTTTGATTTTCCGGCTGCCGCGCGCGCGATCGGCCTTTTCGCTACCACCTGAGCGGCGGAAACGAAGATGACCCCATCAGTGGTTAACAATGTTCAGGGATAGATTTTGCGTTGAACGCCGAGAGGCAACGCGCGCGTGCGAGGCTCATCACGCAAAGAACCGCGTAGATGATGACGTAGATCGCGACGATGGAGTGAGCCGGCATATCGGCAATCACCGCAATCGCAATCATCAGTGCGCCGCATGCGCATGCGCATGAATGCAGCCGGAAACCGGCCTTTTGCCAGCCGCCGACTTGGAACACTGCGCCGGCCGGCATCGCGAGAATTCGCAAGAGCAACAGCGGCGTGAGCCACCGCGCGATGTCCCCCGCTTCGACCCAGGCTGGGCCCAGATAGACCACGACAACTGTCGGCGCGATCAACCAGAGGATCATCATACTCGGCAAGCCGATCGCCAAGAGGCTAAGGAGTGTTTTGTCATAGCGTGGTAGAAATGACCGCCCGGCGCGCAAGTCCTCCATCGCGGAAGCTCGAAATACGTTCAGAATTGCACTCCCCACCAATTGAATTGGCAAGAATACAAGTTGACGCGCGCGAACGAATGTTCCGAGCAGTGGCAGCGCCCCAACGACACTGAGCGCAAAAACCGGAAGATTGTGGAATGCCATTCCGATCAATTCGGTCGGCATTGTATAAAACGCGAACGGTTTGTGGCGCCTGAGCAGGACTCGCGCGTGGCCCTCGCGAAGGGGCGCTCCCCCGCCGGTGCCGATGCGGCGAAATTGTCGATGGATGAGCAGCGTCGTCGCAAGGCTGGCCAAAGTATAATTTGCGATCAATCCGTGGGCGCCGAACCCGAGGAGACCGAAGGTGATCGAACCCGACACCGCGAGGAGCGAACTCACGGCCCGCAGCCTGCCGAGCATGCCGAATGCACCATGGCGAAGCAGGAATTCGCTCATCGCACCGCTGAGGCCGGTGGACAAAACGAGGATTGGAAGCGTCAGAAGCCACCACCGCGTCGCACCATATGTTGCACTCTCGCCCATCGCCACGACGATCGTGGCTGAAATCGGGACCGAGACCGCGGCCGTAGCAAGCGCGAGCCAGGCGCAAAGCCGAATGAGAGAGGTTGCAGCGCGTTCGGATCGCTCAGCGAGGATCGCCTTGTCGTAGCGCAACACTGAGACCGTACCGAGAAGACCGGCCAACGCCATGTAGAGTGCAAGCGCAGCATAGTCGGTGGGCGGATAGAGGCGACCAACAACGGGCCCCGCCGCCAATGGCGCAAGCGCGGCGACCACCTGGCCGCTGGACAAGGCGGCGACACCTTGAACAAAGCGCGAGCGATGAACCGCTCGGGCAAATCTGCGCGTCCTGGCCCACAGGTTCTCATCTCTGATGAACATCGAGCGACGAAGCGTGAAATGACGTGACGAGGTCCGTTCGGGCACGACTTGGTATGTGTCGCATCGGTCGAAGCGGCACATCGAAGATCCGAAGAAAGCTGTCCGGGCCAGTCGTTGACCGTCGTCGTTTGCGCGGTGGCTTGATCGCCGGGTGAGCGAGCCGTCGAGCCGCTCCAACCTGTTTCAAACCATCGGGCCAGGTGGGACATACCGCAGCGTAGATCGCGATAAGACGTTCTGCGACTGCCGCGGGCTCAAAGCGGCGGGCGTTACGCCGACCAGCAATCACCAGGCGGTCTCGCAAAGTTGCGTCCGTCAGAATGGCGAGAAGACCGTTGCGGATGGCGTCGACATCGTATGGGTCGACGAGAAGAGCGCCGGCCCCGGCGATCTCGGGCATTGATGACAGGTTGGATGTGAGGACCGGGCATCCCATCTGCTGCGCCTCGACGATCGGCATGCCAAAACCTTCCTCCGTCGAGACCATCGCCAGTAAATCGCAAGTCGCATAAAGCCAGCCGACCTCGTCCGCGCTGAGGTCCGAATGCGTCTCGAAGGGAACCCCACTTTGCGCGAGCATCGCCGCGTCGGCCCGCCCGATCGGAGCGAGAAGAACGAGCATCACCTCGAGCCCCTTCATCGCGGCAAGGAGACGCGTGAGATTCTTGTTTGGCTTTGCACCGACGGCAAGGATCCGCGCGCGCGGCGGCCCGGTGCACGTATGCGGGACGGCTCCATGGTTTCGCATTGCCCTCTCCGCTTCTGGAGCGGCGGCCGTGGTTCTAAGCGTGGTGGGTATCGGCCCTGAGAAGACCCGGTCGGCAACAACGCTCGGGACAACGTGGACCTTGCTCCCTCGAAGCGAGGGAAGCTCGCCGAGAAGGCGTCGCCGGGTCGCTTCGCTGACGACAATGATCGCGTCGGCACGGCGGCAGGGAAGCGTGAACCATATCGCTTTGAAGAGGCGCCGCCGCCAGCCTGTGTGACGTCCCAGCATTTCGAGGTCATGGATTGTCAGAACGGCCGGGCGCGGTGCAGTCAGGATGGCGAAATGGATGTCGCCGGTGAGATGGAAGATCGCCCCCTCACTGCGCCGAGCCGCCACCAGAATCAGGATACGCGCGAAGAATCCTTTGCTGCGGAAAGGAGCTCGACATTCGTCGACATTGGCACCGACGGCACGCAAGGCTTCGGCGATCTGCGCGAACGAACCCTCGATCGAATGCTGCCCGCGAAACGGCTTTCGACCAAAAAGAACGAGGCGGGGGGACGCATTGCCAGTTCCCTCGCCTCGTCGCCGATCACCGAAGGAACGCGAAGCAACGGCTTCGGCGGATCGGATGCCATGATGGTGGGGCGCCTCGATGCGACGGTGTCGATCGGAGGAATGACCACGAAGTCCAAAACCAGAGATGACCGCGTACCGACGAACGACCGAACGGATCATCGCCAAGAATCGGAACATCTCGGCAGAGCGACCGAGAGCCGCTTTCTGTTCGGCCATCGTCGAGAGAAATTCGCTTTGCACATGCGTCGGAAGATCGTTCGGCACCGGTCCGCTCATCGCTCCCGCCGCGCATTGCCTTCGCGCGAGCGGACCGAGGGACCGCTGCACGCGACCGAGCCTCGCGCCATGGCCCGCAAGGCTGCCCGATCCTTGGATTGCGTAAGCCTCTTGAGCAATCGCGAATGCGTGCGTCGAACGGTGTCCGCCTCCACCGGTGACACGGAGCGGCAGGCGCGCGGCGAGCTCGCTCATGACCGGGCGAAGTCGGTCGGTGTAGGTGTAGCCGGCGGTTTCGCAGCGTCTCCGGCCAGCCGTCGCAATTTTTTGACGAATCGAAGGATTTCGGATGTAAAAACGCGCTTTATCGACGAATTCGTCGACGCCATCGAAGAAAACCGCTTCGCGATCTTCATCGAAAAATTCGCTATGGTCCGCACTGCGTTCGGCGAGGAGCATCGCACCGCAGGCGGGTATCTCGAAGGTCCGTGTGGTGTGTTCGTCCGGATAAAGGGTCTTGCGGAGAAATCCGGCACCGATGCGACCCGTGGAAAGAGCGCGAGCATATCCGTCGGCGTAGATTTCGCCGGGGTGAATTGCGTGCGCGAGATGGGACGACCGCCGTAACCGATAAGGTGCGCCATTCGCGAGGCGACGGAGGCGCGCCCTGCGACGTAGACCGCCTCTCCCATCGATCAGATGGTCCCAGCCATAACCCCAGATGCGGACCGACAGGTCCTCCGCGACCGCCTGCTCCATGTAAGCCTCACGACGCGGCTCCCAGGAGCCGGCAAAGGCGACATCGACAATCTCGCTCTCGGGAACCCGGAACGGCCGGTGAAGCCGCTCGCAATATCCGTGCGGCATCCAGATCACCGGCCCAAGACGAGCATAATCGTCGAGTTCATAGCGCTTCGTCGTGACGAACAGATCGATCGCGGGGAAGCCGGCCCGCATCGTTCGCGTTCCGCGCCATCGACGCTGGAAGGCGGGGTCCGGCGTATAGAAGACGAGAAACGCCCCGCGCGCTTTGAGACTTGCCAACGTGTCGGGCAACAAGAACTCTTGCTTATCGAGCCACACCACCCGCGGACGAACCACCTCGGCGAGGGCGAGGAGCGACCGGTTCATCCTGATAATTGCCGGGCTTGTTTCGACGATGCCGCCGATACGCCGCTCCAAAAACGTGCGAGAGCCGAGAAAGCGGCGCGCATCGAACCGGTGGACCTCGATCCCGAGGCGGGACATGGCCTCGGCGCGCATCATCGAAGTCTGCCCCTCCGCCAGATGACCGACATAAAGGAGCGGCCCGCCGATCGATGACGGGATCACGAGCGTGGCTCCAAGCGGCACCCACGCTCGCGCAGGAGCACGGCGTCTATCGCGTCGATCATGCGGTTGCCGAACGCGTCGAAGGTAAGATTTCTATGAGCATTCGCGAACGTCCGGGCGCGCATCGCGCGATAGTCCGCCCCATCGTCACACAATGCCGCAAGCGCGGCAGTGATCGCCTCCTCACCGATCGGTGGATCGAGGAGATAGCCGGTCTCTCCATCGCGAACGAATTCCGGAACCCCGAAGCGCCGCGTCGTCACGGCGGGGCAACCATGATAGGCCGCCTCGATCAACACGAGCCCGACCGTGTCACGCGCCGTCGGATGAACGAGCGCGCGTGCGCTGGCGAAATGCGCCGAAAGTCGCTGACATTCCTCCGGTACGCTCTTGCGCAACCTACCGATATAAACGACCCCGGGCAGCCTCATGATGTCATCGGGAGGGCGATCGCCGATCACCTGCAATTCGGCATCGGGAACGCGGTGCCGCAGCCGCTGCAACGCTCCGGCGGCGAGACGCCCGCCCTTCGCTTCGAAATCCAGAGAAACGAAAAGGAAGCGGTTGCCGCCCGAAAAGGTGTCGGCCTCGGGCCGGACGATATTGCCGCCGGCATAAACGACACGGCACCGGTCGGCCGCGAGCCCGTACCGGGCCAACGCATCGCCCCGCGCCCAATCGCTCGCGAAGAAGACCATGTCGGCATCGCGCAAGAACGCGCCTTCCTCGGCTTCGATCCTCGCGATATCTCCAGCGTCGAAACAGCTTCGATCCGTATAAACGTCGAGATACTGGGCAAAGGTCGCGTCGATGAAGACGCCGTACGGTCCCGGCGGATAGCACCGCGTCCATGGTGTCGCGCCGTGGAATTCGTCGAAATCGGCGTTTGGGTCGCGGCGGATCACGTACTCGGTCGCCGCTCGTTCGAGGCGATCGGGATCGAACGCTGTGACGCTACCGGGAAAGCCGGCCATGCGACGCGCCTTGCTCGCAAGCTTCGCGCCCAACGGCATCGCGGGCGCGATCGGCCCCACGAAATGGACCGAACAGCGCGCCTCAAGCGCCCGGCAAGCCGCTGCGCCGAGACCATCCCAACCGCCTCCTGCATCATCTTTTCGATGCGTCGTGACGAAATTCACCCTCATCGGACCACCCGCCCGGGCGACGGATCGAACGCGGCCGCTTGCGCCTCACGCGAACTGCCGCAAAGCGCGAACGCCATCACGTGCCGAAATTCGCGTTCGTAATTGAGACGCTGGCGAATGAGGGCGCGGCCCGCCTCCCCCTCCGCTGCAACACGGGCTGGGTCGGCCGCATAAGCGTGAACCGCGGCTGCGATCGCCTGCGGATCGTGATAGGGAACGCATGTACCGACGCCATTGCCAGCCACGAGTTCGGCGACACCGCACGCCTGGTCGGAGATCTGCGGCACGCCGGCGGCCATCAAGAGGTAACGCTTGTTGCTCGCGCCCGCACTGAAGCGCCAATTGTTGTTGCTCGGCCGGAGAAGCGACAGGCCCACATGGTGCCGCGCGACGGTGTCGATCAACCGGTCGAACGCGATCCACCCCTCGAACACGAGACGATCGGCGACACCGTTCTCCGCCGCCAAACGCGAGAGCACAGAAAAATCGTCGCGCGGCGGCCGGCCGTAGAGGTGAAGCCGCACACCCGGGGGCCACTCGCGCACCGAAGCGAGGATCGTATCAAGGCACTGATCGCGGCCCATCGCTCCGAAATAGACCACGCTGAATCGATCATCTCGCCGCGGTAAGGGGCGGAGCGCGTCGGACAGACGGGGAAGGTTGCGAACCGTTGCGATGGAGCGCGGACCCGGCTTTTCGCGCATCATCAGGCCGCGTCGCCCTTCATCGGCGACGATGACGAGATCGGCACGAGGCAGCGCGCGACGCGCCGGTCGCTCGAAGCGGCTCGCGTCGTCCGCGAACAGGATCTCGTGGTGGTGATGAATGAGCTTGGCGGCGCGGCCGGGCGCCCATGCACCGATCGATACGCCGACCGGATCATAGTCGATCTCGAGCGCGTTCGAATGGCGAAGGCGCAGGAATGCGAGGCAAACCATCATTGCGAAGAGAGCGAAACGTCGGACCGCATGGGTGCGACTTGCGGCCGGAAAGGCGTGAACACGTACACCGTTCTGCGCGAAATCGACGTGCCGCGCGCCACGACGTGGTGCGGTCAGCACATGAACCTCGAAGCCACTCTTTGCGAGAAGCAAGGCTTGGTTCTGGACCGGCGGATAAAGGTCCACCGGGCGCGGTGACACCAGCAATGCCGCCGACGGCCGCCGCGCTCCGCACCACACCATTTCAACTGAATCGCGAGACACGACGACCCTCGGATTGGTTCCCCTAGAGATACAATCTTAACTTGATATTCTTCGTCAAGTGCCTCATACCCAAAAGCGTCGGTTCGGAACATCGAAATGTGGGAGACGCGAGAATGTCAGAGAACTCCGTTATCCCCGCCGGAATCAGAGCAAAGTCGGGGTATCTCCGTCACATTTATGATAACTATTTAAAATTGTACCCGACCCCGCACGCCTCGATAGCATCGCTCCATCCAAGGCAATGCGGGAGAGCGACATGGCGGCATTCGGAATCGGCAATTGGTGGAGCCCGCAAGGGCCCCAGACAGGGGGCCAGGCGGACCCCTATGCCCAGCTTCACACCGCTGGCCTCCTCGCGGAATATCGGCTCGACGAAGGTTCGGGCACCACCGTTACGGATCGAGCCGGCGGTCACGATATCGACCTGACCGACACAGCGAAAAACCCCAACCTGACCTGGACCGGTCGCGGTGTGCGGACAGAAGCCGGCAAGCTCGAAACGCCGACGATCACCGGCGCCCGCACGATCGTTTTTCTCTACCGCGACAACGCCCTCCAAAATGCGGGCCACGTCGTATCGGGTGGATCGAGCTCGTCCGATGGGTGGTACGGGACTACCGTGCGCGACTTCGAGGAGCATTGGATCGGACAAGGGCGCGGCGTCACGAAGCTCGTGGTGCGTTCGGGCGGTTCGTCGGTCTATCCGTTGCAGACGGGCGGTTGGCGTGTCGGGTTTCGCGAGCTCGGGGGGCCGACCAATTCGGCGTTCGCGTTCGGCGGTCGGCAGAATTCGACATCGAGCCGCTGTCCCGACTACGAGGTCGCCTGGATCGGCATCTATGACGACGTGCTGAACGACGCCGAACGGGCCGCGATTTACGGGTCGATGCGACAGGTGGCGCAGTCGCGTGGGTTTTATATCGATGTGCGCGACTGTCCCGCCTCGGCCGACGCGTTGATCATGTGGGGGCAGTCGAACATCGATGGTCGCGCCCTGGTCGGGGACATCGCGAGCGGTGAGACGAGTTTCAGTACGGTCAAGATCGGTGCGGACGGCTTTGGCGGCATGTTCGACGAAGGGCCCGCGATGGCTGACCTCGACATCGGGACGAACCAGCAAGCGACGAATCCGGCACTCTATTTCGGCCCCGAGCTCGGTATCGCGCGAGCCCACGTCGCAGCCGCCGCCGGGCGGGATCTTTATCTTTCCAAATGCGCCGAGGGTGGCACCTACATGGCGCCGACGTCAGCAGACGTTCCGGTCGGCAAGAGCTGGAGCATCGAGGAAACATTCTCGGCCGCCGGTGTTTGGAGGGATGCACTGCCGCATCTGTTGCGCCACATTGCCCAGGGCCTCGATCTCGGGATCGGACTCGAGGTCAAGGCGCTACTATGGATGCAGGGCGACGCTGACACGGAGGGCCCCGCGACCGCGGACCTTTGGGCAAACGAGTTCGAGAAACTGGTCGACACTCTGCGCGTTGCGATCGGCTCGCCCACGCTGAAAATCGTGGTCGCGCGCATCTCCGATCGGCTTTCCCCGACCGATCCGGCCGCGTTCGCCACCGTTCGAGCGGCGCAGGTCGTCGGCGGCGCCGGCGGCGTGATCGATGTAGTCGTTGATACGGATCCGTTCAGCATGGCGAGCGTCGACCATCTCGATGCCGACGGCCAGCTCGCGCTCGGCAACGCCTTTTATGCTGCGGCCTATGCCTGAGTGAGGTCTGACACCTTTCCGAACATCATGGAGAACGGCCTTCTCGTCCGCCAAAACAGATCTCGCGGTCGAGGAGGTCACCAATTGCGGTGATCGAATGAAGCTGTAACGCAGTCTACAATTAAAGATTGCTCTCAAGTGGGCCGCCATGCGGGAGAGGTTCCAGTATAGCACACGGAAAGAACGAATTATGAAGCCACTGACCGGCGACTTGCTTCGCGTGCCCACACGCGATATGCTACCTTAAATTGCTATTCGAGGTGGCTCCAATGCGACCGCATCGGCTCGAACATTCCGCAACTCGAGCTCTCGCCGAATTCGTCTGCGGCATCGACAAAAAAGCGATATTTCTGCGGCGAGCCATCTGGTGGGCCGTTTCCGCTCTCCTCGTCGCATCTCCTCTGCCGGGATCGCGTTACCGTGTGGTTCTTTTGCGCCTGTTCGGCGCCCGCATCGGTGAGGGCGTCGTCATCAAGCCCGCGGTGCGGATCGGATGTCCGTGGTTGCTGTCGATCGGTCACCACTCTTGGATCGGCGAAGGCGTCCGGATCGACAACTCTGTCGGGGTGACGATCGGGGCGAACGGCACTTGCCTCGCGACCACCGGTGCGGTCGAAGCCGGGTCGGTGCCCGGCGCCTTCGAGCGCCCTATTCTGATCGAGGACGGCGCGAGGGTCGCCGCGTGCGTCGTTCTCGCGCCCGGCGTCCGAATCGGGCGCGACGCCGTCGTCACGCGCAGCTCCGTGGTGACGCACGACGTGCCCATGCGGGCGGTCGTCATCGCCGCCGCTGACCGCCCCTCTGAACGGCGCCTTCAACGCCGCGCGCTCGTCTGATGCGCATTTTCCTCGCGGCGGCGAGTTTCCGGCCCGAATATGGCGGCCCGGCGCGCTCGGTCTCGCGGCTCGGCACGGCACTCGCCGCTGCCGGCCACGAGGTGACACTGTGGTCCTCCGATGGATCGGCTCCCACCTCGCCCGTCGTCGCCGGAATGATGCGGCGCGCAGGTCTTTCGGCGGATGCGCCGCTTCGCCGCCTTGGCGGTTCCTTGAAACGCGCGCTCGCCCCCCCGCTCGACATCGTCCACGATAACGGCATATGGCGGGCGCACAATCACGCCATCGCACGCATCTGCCGCGCGCGCCGGATCGCCCGCGTGGTGAGCCCCAGGGGAATGCTGGAGCCGTGGGCGGTCGGGCAGAAGGGCGTCCAGAAACGCCTCGCGCTGCTCGCCTATCAACGCGGCGACCTCGCTCGCGCCGATATATTGCATGCGACGGCCGAAGCCGAAGCCGAAAATCTCGCGCGTCTTGCCCTTTCCGTTCCGATTATGATCGCGCCCAATGGCGTCGATCTTCCATCAAAGCGCGCTTCCCCTGGCCTCACTCGGGCGTCGCGGACGATGCTCTTTCTGGGCCGGCTGCATCCGAAAAAGGGTCTCGTCATGTTGGTCGACGCGTTCGACCGGCTGCGGCCGGACGGATGGCGCCTCATCATCGCGGGTCCCGATTCGGCTGGCCATCGGGAAGCCGTCGCGCGACATGTCGACAATGTCGGACTGGGCGCGACGATCACGTTCGCCGGCCCGCTTTATGGTGAAGCGAAATCGCGCCTATTCGCTGAGGCCGACCTCTTCGTCCTGCCGACCCATTCGGAAAATTTCGGCCTCACCGTCGCCGAGGCGCTCGCCCACGCGCTTCCCGTCCTGACGACGACCGGCGCCCCGTGGTCGATCCTTCGCGACAAGGATTGTGGCTGGTGGGTCCCCCCCACCTTGGACGGTGTCGTGGATGGCCTGCGCCTCGCGATCGAGGCCGCCCCTGAACGCCGCGCCGAGATGGGGCGCAAAGGTCGCGATCTCGTCGCGGCCGGTTACGATTGGGCCCGGATCGCAGACGGTCTCACGATGATCTATGAAGCCGCGCAGGAACGGGCGGCGAGACGGGCGCTCACGTCACGCTGTGCGGCGCGGGGCGAGGCCGTTTCCGACAATGACACGATAAGTACGACCCGCGGCGAGCGGCCCCTGCGAGGGCGAGCGCGCTTATTGAGAGCTGTGCGGCGTCCCTCGCGAGGCGCCGTCTTACCGGCCGACACCGTCTCATGACACGGTCGGCCGTGGCGTTCATCCTCGCTGGGTCAGAAGAGACCGGCACGTGGCAGCCGATTTTGGACGCCGGACTGACGCACGGCAGCCGCCAACACACCCCCGTTCGCACGTCTGCAGCGGGCGTATGGCCGTGGACGGAACGCGGGCGGCCTCGGTCTGCGACAAGGTTCGGCGACGATGTCGTGCGCAGGTCGTGGCTTGCCTCGCTGCGCTCTTCGCCCTCTCGGGGATTGCGCCGCGATCAGGCGATGGCGGCGACCTCTGCAAGGGTCCCGCCCAACGCGTGCGTGCGCGCCACACGCATTCGCGCTCGGGCGTGCGGCAAGTCTCTTCATGCCTGGCGCAAGTATGCTCCGTCCCGGCAGCCCTGTGGCTGTCGCCGCACGCTGCGGCCAGCGGGCCACCCGCTCACAGGTATGCGGCGTACGGCGCCGCGTTCAGACGCGCCGTTTCAAGAGGCGCTTCAGCGCCCCGCTGACGATCTCCGGGGCCTCGATCGGCGTCATATGGCCGGCATCCTTGACGATCAGGAGGCGCGCGTTCGGGATGAGGCGGGCCATCTCGCGGTGGATTTCGGGTGGGGTCAGCCGATCGTGCGCACCGCACATCACGAGGGTCGGAATCTCGATCTTCGCGAGTGTCGCCTCGCCATGCGGGCGCTCGATCCGGCTCTGCCGCACGAAGACATCCGCGCCGAGACGGGCCGTCATCCCCCTCACCCGATCAGCCATTGCCGCATTCCCCACATGGGTGGGCGCGAAATAGGTCGAGAGCAACGCCTCGCCGAAACCGTGAAACCGGCCCGAACGTTCGGCGAGCGAGACCAGCGCGGCACGGTCCTTCGCGCGCTCCGGGGTATCGGGCCGCATGGTCGTGTCGATGAGGGCAAGATGGGAGACGCGCTCGGGCTGAAGCCGCATCACCTCCTGCGCCACGATGCCCCCCAGCGAGAACCCGGCCAACGCGAAGCGATCACCACCGGCATCGAGCACCGCCTCGGCGAGCTCGCGCAAGGTCTTCCCGCGCGTGATGTCGGCGACGACGGGATCAACCCCGTCGAGCGCCTCAATCTGGTCGCGCCACAATTCGGCATCGTTCAGAAGGCCGGGCACGAAGACGATTTCGGTCGTCGCCGGGCTTTCGGCTTCGGCTTGCGGGGGAATGGGAACCGGCGCGAGCACGTCGGGTGCAGCGATGGCGGGGGGCACGGCAAACATCCTCGAACTGATGACGATCAAGAGATAGCGCGCCCCACGTGATTTATCTAATATATGAAAGTGGCATCCTTCATATGAAAAACAGATACCGTGGAACTCCGGCACATCCGTTACTTTCTCGCCGTGGCCGACGAAGGCAATTTCACCCGCGCCGCCGCGCGCCTTGGGATCGGACAACCGCCGCTCAGCCAGCAGATCCGCGATCTCGAACGTGAGGTCGGCGCACAGCTCTTCCACCGGGTGCCGCATGGTGCGGAGCTCACCGATGCCGGCCTTGCGTTTCGCGAGCGTGTCGCCCCGTTGCCCGAACTCGCCGCGGACGCGATGGAGGCGGCCCGCCGCGCCGCCCGCGGCGAGATCGGCGAACTCAATCTCGGCTTCACTAGCACCGCGGCGCTCAATCCGATCGTCCCGCGCCTCATCCGGACCTTTCGCCGTGAGCGTCCCGATGTCGCCCTGCGGCTTGTCGAGGCCAACTCCGTCGCCCTTCGCGACGCCCTCCTCGAAGGCCGGCTCGACGCCGCGATCCTGCGTCCGAACGACGGCGACCCCGCCTCGATCATCGCCTACACGCTGGCGGTCGAACCCCTCGTCGCCGCCATACCGAAATCGCTCGACGCCGCACCCGAGGCCGATACGATCGACCTTGCCGCGCTCAGCGAAGAGCCGCTCATCCTCACCCCGCGCGCGACCGGGGCGAGCCTTCACGACCTCGCCGTCGCCGCCTGCCGCGCGGCGGGTTTCGAGCCTGTCCTCGGCCAACCCGCGCCGCAGATCGCCTCGATCCTGTCGCTGGTCTCCGCCGAGCTCGGCTTTTCGCTGGTCCCCGCCTCGACCCGTCAGCTCGCGATCGAGAACATCGCCTACAAGACCCTTGCTAAAGGCGCGACGGCCGATATCGCGGCCGCGGTCCTGCGTGGCTCCCTCCCCCCGACCGCGCACGCCTTCATCATGCAGGCGCGGGCGCTGCGTGGCCGCATGGAGGAGGCACCCGATCGTTGAGCCTGCGTCGGCGCCTCGATTGGACGTAAATCTTCGGCACGCAGCGCGAAGGCGAAATCGGAGCACTTCAGCGGATTGTCGCGAGGACGCCGCACGGCTCCGGCATCTCGGCGGTTTCGCCCGTCGGCGGCGCGCATCGCCACCATCCGCGGCGCGAAGGCCCAGCACGGACATCTCGCGCGGCGCTTCGCGGTTTTCCAGTTGGCACGACGCCGCGCTATCCGCGCGGCCGCTCTCGAACCGTTCGACCAGGTCGCGCGCCGCGCCGCCCCTCGGCCGAGGCCAATGCGGTTGATTGCACGGTGACGGACGCCGCCGCACCCGCATTCCGCGCCCATGCCCGCAGACTGGTGAGGCCGCGTTGCGCGGAGCTATCCTCGCGATTGTCCACGAGGGGTGGGCACTATGTCAGTCGCGTCCTTTTGGGATGCTTTTTCAAAAACCCGATCGGTGATCCCCGCTCTCGAGCGATGTTCACGACATCCGGTGCACTGTCGGCGCGAAGCCGTCCGACGACGCGCGGCTCGAACGGCCCAACGCCGACATCCCGCGCGGCGCTTCGCGGTTCTTCCGGATGGCGTGGGCGCCACGTCATGCGCACCGCCCGCTCTCAAATCGTTTGAACAGGCCACTTACCGAACCGGGCGTGAGGTGAGAGACCCCCGCCGCCCCCCGGCCGAGGCCAATATGGTCGATCGCACCCCGACGGACGCCGCCGCACCGGCATTCCGCGCCCATGCCCGCAGACTGGTGAGGCCGCGTTGCGCGGAGCTATCCTCGCGATCGTCCACGAGGAGTGGGCACTATGCCAGTCGCGTCCTTTTGGGATGCTTTTTCAAAAACCCGATCGGTGATCCCCGCTCTCGAGCGATGTTCACGACATCCGGTGCACTGTCGGCGCGAAGCCGTCCGACGAAGCGCGGCTCGAACGGCCCAACGCCGACATCCCGCGCGGCGCTTCGTGGTTCTTCCAGATGGCGCGGGCGCCACGTCATGCGCACCGCCCGCTCTCAAATCGTTTGAACGGCCACATACCGAACCGGGCGGTAAGGTGAGAGACCTTCGCCGCCCCTCGGCCGAGGCCAATGTGGTCGATCGCACCGTCACGGACGCCGCCGCGCCGGCATCCCGCGCCGGTGCCTACAGACTGGTGAGGCCGCGTTGCGCGGAGCTATCCTCGGGATCGTCCACGAGGGGTGGGCACTTCGCGAGCCGCGCCCTCTTGCGACGCTCCCAAGTGTCCGATCGGTCATCGCCGCTCTCGGGCGGTGTCCACGACATGCGGTGCACTGTCGGCGCACCGTCGACCTCTCGGCACGAAGCCGTTCGACAGCGCACGGCATCGAGTGCCCAGCGCGTTCATGCCGGCGGCAGAAAGCGGATCGAGAACCGAGCATTTCCTGCGCCAAATTCGTTAGAGCGGTCGGATTTCGGGGATCGGAGGACGCGAATGCGACCGGCGCGCATCACGAAAAGGCTGGTGGGATGACGGAGCCCCTCACTTCGGAGCGACGGGAATCCACCCTTTAGGCCCAACTGTAAAAGACGCTGTAAAATGCGTTGTGAGGTTGGATCGGCTCAAGGGCTAACCCCTTGAAAAGGATGGTAGGCGCACCAGGGCTCGAACCTGGGACCCGCTGATTAAGAGTCAGCTGCTCTACCAACTGAGCTATGCGCCCCCGCTTGGGAAGGACGACATAGGCGAGGATCCGCCGGGCGTCAACCGCCCGACCGATCCTTCTTGTGGGTCATGCATTTTGCCCGTCGGCCTTGCGCAGATAGCACCCGGTGATGCGCCACTCTCCGCTCGGTTGACGCGCGAGCGTATAGAGCGCGGTCCATGCCTGGCCGGACGCGTCAGTGAAGCCGACCTCCTGCGCGAAGGATCGCTCGTCGATCGCCTTGGAACGCAGGAAAACCGGCGACGTCGCATCCATCACCGGCGCATAGCCACGGCGCACCATGCGGATGAAACGCTCCGATGTCGGAAACATCTGCTTCAGCTTGGGTGCGGCGAGGGCATAGGCGCCGTCGAAATCGCCGGCGCGGAAGGCGTTGAGTTGAGCCTCGATCGTCTGTCTCACGGCGAGGGGATCCGCGTGCGCGGCTCCGATCAACGCCATATAAGCCACGAGAAAGACGGGCACGACACGATGCTTCATGTCCACTCTCCTTGCTTGGTCGGAGAGGATAGCAAAGCGCGTACCAACCGGAAGTCGAAAACCAGAGATCGCGCACCGTGGCCGGACGGCGCGGCATCGGCGCAACAGGCCGGCCGCTTCAGTGATGGCCAATACGGGCAGGGCCGGACGGCCGGACCGCCGCATCAACGAGCGGCGGGCGGCGGGCGGCGGAAGCGACCGGGACGCGGCGCAAAACCCCGCGTCCGGCCTCAGCGGTTCGGACCGGTCAGCCGAGGAGCCCGCGCGCGGTGTCGCGCAAGAGCGGACCGAGATCCTCACGATCGAGACCATAAGCGAGATTGGCGCCGAGAAAGCCGATCTTGGAGCCGCAGTCGTAGGTCGTCCCCTTGAAGCGCAGCCCCTTGAAGCCGTCCTCCCGCATGAGGGTGAGCATCGAATCGGTGATCTGGATCTCGCCCCCCGCGCCCTTTTCCTGCGTGGCGAGGAGATCGAAGATCCGTGGCTTCAGGATATAGCGCCCGGTGATGATAAGGTTCGACGGCGCCGTTCCCTTCGGCGGCTTCTCGACCATGCCGGTCACGGAGAAGACGTCGCCGGACCCGTCGATCTCGACGACGCCGTATTGATCGGTCCGGTCCGGATCGACCTCCTCGACCGCGATGACGTTGGTGCCGTGCGCGTTGTAGACGTCCATCATCTGGGCCATGCAGCCGCGGTCGGACTTGATGAGCACGTCCGGCAGGAGCAGCGCGAACGGCTCGTCGCCGACGAGATGGCGCGCGCACCAGACGGCATGGCCGAGACCGAGCGGTGCCTGTTGACGGGTGAAGGAGACGTTGCCGGCGGGCGGCAGCTCGGCCTGGAGCTGTTCGAGCTGCGCGGTCTTCCCCCGCTCGCGCAGTGTCTGTTCCAGCTCGAAGGCGATGTCGAAATGATCTTCGATGACGCCTTTATTTCGCCCGGTGACGAAGATGAACTGATCGATTCCGGCCTCGATCGCCTCATCGACCACATATTGGAGCACCGGACGGTCGACGACCGTCAGCATCTCCTTCGGCATGGCCTTGGTCGCGGGCAAGAAACGAGTCCCAAGACCGGCTACGGGGAGTACGGCTTTTCGGACAGGCTGCATCAAATCGCTTTCGGTCTTTCTCTGTGCCGCGCGATGCGGCGGGCCTCAACGCTTACTGCTTAACAGGCGATAACGGAAGGTGCGTTCGCAGAGCATCCCAATGGCGAGCGACCCGATCACCCATGCGCTGTAATAATAGGGGCTGAAGAACGTGCTGGTATACTCTTGGAAATAAAATGTCCGGCAAAGCTCGGTGGAATGGAAGAACGGGTTCCACCACAACACTCTTTGAATTTGTGTCGGCAATGTGTCGGCGGTGTAAAACATACCTGACAGAATCGAGAGCGGCGCCGTCACGATCGTGAAAATAGTTCCCCAGAACGGGAACCACGTCTTGATCGTCATATTCACGCTGCAGATGCCGACCCCGATGATCATGTTGCAGACCAGCGGGATCAAAGCGAACGTGAGGTTTTGCGGCGTCGTCGTTTGATAGACGACCTTGAAAAAGAGCGTGATCAAAACGAACAGCGTGATGATGATCGCCGTGTGGGCGAACGCGCCGCCGAACATGAGGTCGAGCGGGCGAAGCTGCGGAAAGGCGAGCGCCTTGCGCATCTTGTTGAACGCCATTTGCGACCCCGTCACCGTGCCGCGAAAGCAGGCGAGGGGCAAAATGCCGGTCATCAGGAAAAGGAGGACGAAGTCGCCCATATCCGCCGTGCGCAAGCGGACGGTGGAGAAGACGAGCGTCATCAGCAAAATCTGACAGAGCGGCTCGAGAACGCCGGAGAGCACGCCGATCGGCGACTCGCGATGCTTGAGCTGCATGTCGCGCGAGGCGATCGTATAGAAAATACGCGCTTGAGATCCGATGGAACGACCGATCGTCCCCATCAAACACCCCCTTCTACGCCGGCGCGCAATGCGCGCGTCGCCGTGACACGACCGATGCGCCGGCCGCGAAGGAACCGACGCACGGATTACACATTAGCGCCGACCCGTGGCGTGAAATCGGCCGCGAGCGGATCACACGCCTTCGGATAGCACGGATCGGCATCGAGGTATCCAGCCCAATCCTGGCGGAACCGGTCCGCCTCGACAGCGCGGGCCCAGCGCCAGATCGGCCCGCCCCGCGCAAAGAGCGCATCCGTCGGCCGCTGGCCGATCGAGACGGATTCGTGATGGACCGCCATCGCGGCCGGAACGAGGCGATTGGACAAGCCGCGCGCATGCGCCTTCAGGCACAGATCGATATCGTTATAGAGAACGCCATAGCGCGCCGCGTCGAACCCGCCGAGCGCCTCGAAGAGGCCGCGCCGCACCGCCATCAGCGCCCCGGTGACGCCCGACACCGTCGTCGTGTGACGCTGGCGGCCCCCATGGCCGGCCGCCCGCCCCGGCAAGAAGCGCTCCAGATGCCGCACCCGCGCCTCCCCCGCGAGGACGAGGCCGGCATGTTGGACGCGTCCGTCCGGGTAGAGGAGCCGCGCGCCGGCGATGCCGACCTCCTCCCGCGTCGCCTCGGCGACGAGGGCCGCGAGCCAATCGGGATCGACGAACTCGAGATCATTGTTGGCGAAGACGAGGACCTCGCCGCCCGCGAGCGCGGCCCCGCGATTGGAAAGCGCGGCGAAATTGAAGGGACGATCGTCCCGGATGACGCGGATCCCGGGCCGCGCGGCCGCGCCTTCGAGGAGCGCGAGGGCGGCGGGATCCTGCGTCGCGTTGTCGAGGAGGATCAACTCGCGCGGTGCATATTGGGTGCGGTCAAGGCTTTCGAGGAAGCGGGCGAGATGTTCCGGCGCATCGCGCGTCGCCGTCACGATCGAGACGCGAGGCCCCGCGACCGCCGCGCCGGACACCGCCCGGCTGCGCGGCTTTGCGGACACCGCACGGCCCATGGCCTCGCTCACGGCCGCGCGCACCGTCCGCGATGCGAGGGGAAGCCAGGCCGCCGCCGCACCGGCCGGGCCGATCCGACGAACTGAAAAATCGGCGATCCGCACGCTGCCCCGCTGCTCACGCGGGCGCAGGAGAAGCGCCGCCGTCTCCCGTTCGACGCGGATCGTGCCGGCATGGCGCGCGCCGCCGCCGACGGGACGCAGGATGCGGATCGTATCGAGCGGCGATCGCGCCGTAACGGGATCGAGAAGCCGCGGCTCGACGAGGGCGGCGCCGCCCGTCTCGTCATAGAAGGCACCGGCGACGCGATAGCGGCCGGGCGCGAGCGGCGGGTCGAAGGCCAGGCGCAGCACGCCCGCCTCCCCGACCTCGAAGCGCTCGCCCTCCACCGCCACCGCCTCCGCGGCGATCGCGATTCGCTCGTCCCACGATGCCGGGCGCGGGACGGCCGTCGGCGCGAACCGCTCGGCGCTGCGCGGCGGCAGGCGCAGCGGCCCGATCTGCCAATCGGGAAGGACGGAGCGCCAGGGGGAAACCTTGCGGCAAGCGAAGCCGCGCACCGCGATCGCGCCGGCCTCGATCGGCATGAACCGAAGGGCGACGAGCGGATTGTCGATCGCAAAGCGGCTCGTGTGCCGCGTGCCGGTGCGCGTGACGGGAAGCGGCAGCATTCCGACGCGGGTGACGACCTCGAGACGGAGGGCGGCCGGGGTGTCGCACTCGATCTCGATCGCGTAGACGCCGGCCGGACGCTCCAATTCGACCGTCACCCACGCCGCGCGCGGGGGGAAGACGAGGCGCGCGGCGTCGAGCGTGATCCCCTCGTCGGTGCCGACCGTGCCGGCCTCGCCGACAAAGGCCGCGAGCGCCGATCGATCAGAAGACGGAGGCAAGTTCGCTGAAGGGCGGCAGAATGCGGTCCTTGTCGGAAAGGATCGCATCCTCGTTCGCGATGCCCCAATCGATCGCGACATCGGGGTCGTCGAAGCGGATACCGCCTTCGCTGTCTTTGTCGTAATATCCGTCGACCTTGTAGCAGACGGAGGTGTCGGGCTTCAGCGTGACGAAGCCGTGGGCGAAACCGTGTGGAACGAGAAGCTGGGCGCCGTTTTCGGCGGTGAGCTCGGCCGAGACCCAGCGGCCATAGGTCGGCGAATTGCGCCGGATGTCGACCGCGACGTCGAGGATCGCGCCCGCCACGCAGCGCACGAGCTTGGCCTGCGCGTAAGGCGGCGCCTGAAAATGCAGACCACGGACCGTCCCCGCGGGGCCCGAAAGGCTCTGATTGTCCTGTACGAATTCCAACCGCAGCCCAGCGTCGTCCATCCGGCGCTGGCTCCAAGTCTCCTCGAACCAACCACGACCATCATGAAAACGACGCGGTGTGATCAAAAGCACATCAGGCAATTCGAGCGGGGTGATCTCCACGCGATGACTCCTATCGGCATTTGGCCTTTTGCCATAAGCGTGTATGACGGACGCTACTGTGAGGTAAAGTGGAGTGTCGGCGCGTGTCTCGGCCGCTCATCCTTTTTGATTTGACTCGTCTTCTCAGTGCATCGGGTCGGTCCGCTCCCACCGGGATTGAGCGGGTCGAATATGCCTATGCGCGCTGGCTTCTGTCGCTGAAGAGCGTTCATGTGCGCTTCGTCGTTACCATGAACAGCTCCGTGCGGCTCGTCGCCGACAGCGAAGTCCCCGCCTTTTTGGACAAGCAGGCCCGCACATGGGCCCGCGGCGCGCGCGGTTTTTCCGCTCAGCGCGCGATCACGAACGTCAACCACTTCCTCAAGGGATCGGGCGGCCCGCCCGCCCCGCGCCTCGGCTACCTGTCCCGCGAGGAGCGCCTTCAACGACGCGAGACGAGCGGCCCGGCGGCCGACAAGAAGCCCCGCCCCTTCGCGAGCTGGGCGCAGCAGATGGCGGCGAACTGGGCGCGCGAGCCCCTCGCCCCGCTCCTTCAGAAATGGGCGCGCCGCCGGCCGGTGATCTACCTGCGCGCTTCGCTCGACCGGATGGAGCGCCCGGCGTCGATCGAACGCATCAAGGCCTTCGCGGGCGTGAAGATGGTGACACTCTGTCACGACATCATCCCGCTCGATTTCCCCGAATTCGTGCGTCCGAACGCCGCGAAACTCTGTGCGGCGCGGGTCGAGACGATGGCCCGCCACGCCGACGGCATCATCGTCTCCTCCCGCTATAGCGCCCACCGCCTCGCCCCCCACCTTCAGCCGCACCGTCCGAAAGTCCTCGTCGCCCATATCGGGATGGACACCCCGCCCGCCCCGACGACCGAGCTGCCCGACCTCGTCGAAGCGCCGTATTTCCTCGTCATCTCGACGATCGAGGCGCGCAAGAACCACCTTCTCCTCCTCAATCTGTGGCGCCGCCTCGTCGACGATATCGGGCCCGACGCGCCGAAGCTCATCATCGCCGGCAAGCGCGGCTGGGAAGCCCAGACGCCGATCGCGATGCTCGACCGGGGCGATCAGATCTCGAACGCGGTCTACGAAGCCGGCGCCGTTCCCGACAACGCGCTCGACCTTCTGCGCCGCAACGCGACCGCCGTCCTGATGCCGTCCTTCGTCGAGGGTTTCGGAATGCCGGTCGCCGAGGCGCTCGCAGTCGACACCCCCGTCATTGCATCCGACATCCCCGTCTTCCGCGAGACGGCGGGAAGCGCGGCGGAGCTGATCGACCCGCTCGACGGGCCGGCCTGGCGCGAGGCGATCCTCGATTATGCGGCGCCGGACTCCCCTCGCCGCGCCGCCGCGCTCGCGCGGGCGAAAGCCTACACCCCGCCCACCTGGGACGCCTATTTCGATTCCGTTCACGCCTTCCTGGAACAAGTCATCGGCGAACCCGCCCCCTCCTTCACCGAGCGGGCCCGGCGCGCGCTCGGGCACGTCGCGCTCGATGGCGCCGACGTCTCCCCTGCCCCACAAAAACTCTGACCATCGTGCGACCGCCCCCTCGGGGTGGTTGCCACGCACCCTGCATTCGGGCTTTAGGAACGTGGCGCCAGCGTGCGCCATCAGCGCGCGACCGTCGCTAGCCGACTAGCGGCAAGACCGATGGGAGATTCCCTTGACCGCAATTATTGATATCGTTGGCCGTGAGATCCTCGACAGTCGCGGCAACCCGACCGTCGAGGTGGACGTCCTCCTCGAGGACGGAACGCTCGGTCGTGCCGCGGTCCCCTCCGGCGCCTCCACCGGCGCCCACGAGGCCGTCGAAAAGCGCGATGGCGGCGAGCGCTATGCCGGCAAGGGCGTCCGCGAGGCCGTCGCTGCCGTCAACGGCGAGATCTTCGACACGCTGTGCGGCCTCGACGCCGAGCGCCAGCGCCATATCGACAGCCTGATGATTTCCCTCGACGGGACGCCCAACAAGGCCAGGCTCGGCGCGAACGCCATTCTCGGCGTCTCGCTCGCCGTCGCCAAGGCCGCGGCCGACGCGAGCGGGCAGCCGCTCTACCGCTATATCGGCGGCGCGAACGCCTCGATCCTCCCCGTCCCGATGATGAACATCCTGAACGGCGGGGCCCACGCGGATAACCCGATCGACTTCCAGGAATTCATGGTGATGCCGATCGGCTACGGCTCGTTCGCCGAGGCCTTGCGCGCGGGCGCGGAAATCTTCCACGCGCTGAAGTCGCGCCTCAAGAAATCCGGGCACAACACCAATGTCGGCGACGAAGGCGGCTTCGCGCCCAACATTCCGTCGGCGCGCGCCGCGCTCGACATCATCATGGAAGCCGCGAACGACGCCGGCGCCGCGATGGGCAAGGACGTGTTCCTCGCCCTCGATTGCGCGGCGACCGAGTTCGTCGCCGACGGTCAATATCGCCTCGAAGGCGAGCAGCGTACGCTGCAGCCGGCCAAGATGGTCGACTATCTCGCCGAGCTCGTCGATTCCTACCCGATCGTCTCCATCGAGGACGGCATGGGCGAGGACGATTGGGAAGGCTGGGCGATGCTCACCGAACGCGTCGGCAGCAAGTGCCAGCTCGTCGGCGATGATCTGTTCGTCACCAACGAGGCCCGCCTCGCCGAGGGCATCGCGAAGAATGTCGCGAACGCGATCCTCGTGAAGGTCAACCAGATCGGCACCCTCACCGAGACGCTCGACACCGTGGATCTCGCCCAGCGCAACGGCTACCGCGCCGTGATGAGCCACCGCTCCGGCGAGACCGAGGACGTGACGATCGCCGACCTCGCGGTGGCGACCGGTTGCGGCCAGATCAAGACCGGATCGCTCGCCCGATCTGACCGGACATCAAAATACAACCAGTTGTTGCGCATCGAAGAAGCACTCGGCCCGTCGGCCCGCTACGCTGCGCGAGGCTTGCCCGTTTAACGGGTAACACCTTTACTCAGAGTTGTGACCCGCCCATCCTCGCGAGCGATGGGCGGGGTCGCGCTGTCGTCCGCGCCCCTCCACCACGTGACGTGCGAGGCGGCTCATGGACACCATTACGATTTCCGGGACGCAGCAGGCGCAAGGCACCACGCGCCCCGGCTACACCATCGCGGCGAGCGACACGCGCTATGTCTTTCTCGGCAACGCCTTCGTCAGCGCTTTTGCGGACGGTGTCGCCGCCGACAACCACACCCGCACCATTCTCGAGATCAGCGGCACGGTCACGTCGACCGGCGCGTCAGGGGTCAACCTCGCGGGCGGGGGACAGAACACCGTCAAGGTGAAACAAGGCGCGAGCGTCTTTTCGGCGAGCGTCGCGCTCGCGGTCTCCGGCAACCGTAATACGATCGAGAATGACGGGCGCATCCTCTCCGAGCGCGCCAATGCCGTCAGCCTCACCGGCAACGGCAATAGCTTCGCCAATCACGGCGAGATCGAGGGGCTGACCAACGCGCTTTTTCTCGGCGGAAACAACAATAACGGGACGAATGCCGGCAACCTCGTCAGCGGCCTTTCCGCGATCTTCGTCAACGGCGTCAGGAACGTGTTCGACAATCGCGGGAGCATCGAGGCCGGCGAGGTCGGCGTCCGCGTCGCGGGGGACGACCTCACGCTCACCAATAGCGGCTCGATCCACGGCCGTTATGGCGCCGTCGAGACCACGACCGGCCAAAATCTCACCTTCACCAACACCGGCACGCTGACCACCGAGACCGGCGCCACCATCGCCCTCTCGACCGATGTCGCGACGATCATCAATCACGGCGTGATCGATGCCGCGAGCGATGGCGGCGAAGCGATTCGCGGCGGCGACGGGCGTGAGATCGTCACCAATAGCGGGATCATCCGCGGTGATGTCGCCCTCAATGGCGGCAACGATGTCTTCACCTTCCAAGGCGGCGGACGCGTCACCGGCACCGTCAATGGCGGCGGTGGGAACGACACGCTGACCGGCGCCGATCGCGACGATACGCTGAACGGCGATGACGGGAATGACCGCATCGTCGGCGATGGCGGCAACGATCGTCTCAGCGGCAATGCCGGCTCCGACACGATCATAGGCGGCGGCGGGTCCGACACCATCCTCGCCGGCTTCGACAACGATTTCGTCTATGGCGGCGTCGCCGGTGACCGGCTCCTCGGTGGCCCCGGCGTGGACCGCCTGTTCGGCGAGGGAGGCAACGACGAGCTCTTTGGCGAGACGGATCGCGACTCCCTTTATGGCGGCGACGGTGTCGACACGCTCTATGGCGGCCCCGACAACGATTTCCTGCATGGCCAGGAAAGCAACGACATCCTCTTCGGCGACGACGGCAACGACACCTTGATCGGCGGCGCCGGGAACGACCGCCTCCTCGGCCGCAACGGCGCCGACCGGCTCGACGGCTCCTCCGGCAACGACGCCCTTCTCGGCGGCGAGGGCAACGATACGCTCCTCGGCGCCGCCGGAAACGACACGCTCGACGGCGAGAATGACCGCGACTCGCTCGATGGCGGCGGCGGGCACGACGTCATCGAAGGCGGCAACGATTCCGACATCCTGTTCGGCAATATCGGCAACGACACGCTGCACGGCGAACGCGGCGACGACACGATCCGCGGCGGCCCCGACAACGATCTCATCATCGGCGGCGACGGGAACGACGATCTCAATGGCGAGGCCGGTCGCGACGTCATTCGCGGCGGCGTCGGCAACGACATGATTCGCGGCGGCGTCGGAGCGGATCGACTGTTCGGCGAAGGCGGCAGCGACCTTCTGATCGGCACCAAGGAGGACAACTATCTGAACGGTGGCAACAACAGCGACACGCTGTCCGGCGGCGCCGGCAACGACACCATGCTCGGCGGTGCGGGCAATGACGATCTGACCGCCTTTATCGGCAACGACAACCTCTTCGGCGGCCGTGGCAATGATGTGCTCGACGGTGGCGGCGGCAACGACCGCCTCTTCGGCGAGGACGGCAACGACAAACTGTTCGGCGGCGCGGGGAACGACCGTCTGGTCGGCGGTCGCGGGCGGGACTGGCTGAGCGGCGAAGGCGGGCGGGACACGTTCGCCTACCTCCCCCGCCACGGGCCCGACACGATTCTCGACTTTCAACCCAAAATCGACAAGCTCGACATCACCGCCTTCGGCTTCTCGCGCGCCGACCTCATCGACGCCGCGTCACAGCAAGGCTCGCAGCTCGTGATCTCGTTCGGCAACGGTCACTCAATCACCCTCGAGAATATCCGCCTCAGCGCCGTGATCGACGACATTCTCCTCTAGGCCGGAGCCGTTGCAGCAGCCTCAGCCCCAGATCTCGAGCAGGCGGCCCGTCACCGCCGCGAAGGTGCGCTCCTCGATCGCCTGACGCAGTTCGCGCATCAGACGCTGATAATAGGCGATGTTGTTCCAGGAGAGCAGCGTCGCCGCCAGCGGCTCGCCGACCCGCACGAGGTGATGGAGATAGGCGCGCGAATAATCCTGCGCGGCCGGGCAATCGAGCGTCGGGTCGAGTGGGGTGGGATCGTCGGCGAAGCGCGCATTCTTGAGGTTGAAGCGGCCCTCACTGGTGTAGGCGACGCCATGCCGCCCGGCGCGCGTCGGCATCACGCAATCGAACATGTCGATGCCGCGCGCGACGGCGCCGATGATGTCGCCCGGCGTCCCGACCCCCATGAGATAACGCGGCGCATGGGTCGGAAGATGGACCGAGACCGCCTCGACGGTCGAGAACATCTCCGCCTGCGGCTCGCCCACCGCGAGGCCGCCGACGGCATACCCCTCGAAGCCGATGGTGGTGAGCCCGCCCGCCGAGCGCGCCCGCTCGGCCGGATCCGTGCCCCCCTGGACGATGCCGAACTGAAGCCGCCCATCCGGTGCCGCCGCCTCGAAGGCGCGCCGTGCGCGGGCCGCCCAGTCGAGGCTCAGCGTCACCGACCGGCGCACCGCCTCCTCGCTCGCCGGAAGGCGGACGCACTCGTCGAGCTGCATCTGGATGTCGGAGCCGAGCTTCAACTGGATATCGACCGCGCCCTCCGGCGTGAGGCGGTGCATCGACCCGTCGACATGGCTCTTGAACGTCACCCCGTCGTCGTCGATGCGCCGCAGGGCCGACAACGACATCACCTGAAAGCCGCCCGAGTCGGTGAGGATCGTCTTCGGCCAGCGCATGAACTGGTGAAGGCCGCCGAGCGCGGCCACCCGCTCCGCCCCCGGCCGCAACATCAGATGATAGGTGTTGCCGAGGACGACTTCCGCGCCCGTCGTGAGGACGTCGCGCATCTGCATCGCCTTCACCGTCGCCTGGGTTCCGACGGGCATGAAGGTGGGGGTCTCGACGGTGCCGTGCGGGGTCGCGACCCGGCCGCGCCGGGCGCCTCCGTCGGTCGACAGCAGTGTGAAGCTCATGGATGGTCCGGAATCAGAAGCGAGGCGTCGCCGTAGGAATAGAAGCGGTAGTCGTTGCGGAGCGCATGGTCGTAGACCGCGCGCATCTGCGGCAGGCCGATCAGCGCCGCGACCAGCATCAGGAGCGTTGAGCGCGGCAGATGGAAGTTCGTCATCAACCCGTCGATCGCCTGGAAGCGATAGCCGGGGCGGATGAAGATCCGCGTCTCGCCCTTGAAGGGCGCGAGACGGCCATCCGCGGCGGCGCTTTCGAGGAGCCGCAGCGCGGTCGTGCCGACGGCGATGACGCGCCCGCCCGCCGCCTTGGTGGCGAGGATCTCGTCCACCGTTTCGGGCGCGATCTCGCCGGTTTCGGCGTGCATCTCATGCGCGTCGATCCGCTCCACCTTGACCGGCAGGAAGGTGCCCGCCCCGACATGAAGCGTCACGCGTGAGAGGCCGACCCCGTGCGCGGCGAGGCGGTCGAGAAGGGCGTCGGTAAAATGAAGGCCTGCGGTGGGCGCCGCGACCGATCCAGGCAAGTTGGCATAGACGGTCTGATAGTCGGCGAGATCCTGCGCGTCCGGGGTGCGCTTGGCCGCGATATAAGGCGGCAGCGGCATCGCGCCGGTCGGCAGCGGATCGGCCGCGAAACGGATGCGGACCGTCGGCCCGTCGCGGGTGAGGACGGTGCCCGTCACCCGCCCGTCGGCTCCGAAGCGGACGCGATCGCCGGGACCGACCCGCTTGGCGGGCTTCGCGAACGCCTGCCACAGGCCCGGCTCCTCCTCGGCGAGAAGCGTCAGCTCGACCCGCGCGGTTCCGCCCTCGCGCACCCGCTCGCCCGTCAAGCGCGCCGGGATCACCCGGCTGTCATTGACGACGAGCCGGTCCCCCTCGCGCAGAAAGGCGGCGAGATCGCGCACGTGCGCGTCGGTGATCCGGCCGCCCTCGGAGACGAGAAGCCGCGCCGCATCGCGCGGCACCGCCGGGCGCAGCGCAATCGCCGCGTCCGGGAGCACATAGTCATAGTCCGAGAGCGCCTCGCCCTCCCCCGTGGGGGCGGCGAGGTCCTCGCCCGGAATCAACCGGCCTGACCGTCGGCCGCGACCCGCGCCTTCAGGATCTTGTCCGGGTTGCGGACGGCGCCGTTGTTCTGGATCGTGCCGGCGTTGAGCGCGTCGACATGGTCCATACCGTCGACGACGCGGCCGAAGACCGTGTACTGGCCGTCAAGGCTCGGCGCCGGCGCGAACATGATGAAGAACTGCGAGTTGGCGCTGTTCGGATCGCTGGTGCGGGCCATCGACACGATCCCGCGCACGTGCGGTTCGCGGTTGAACTCGGCATTGAGGTCCGGAAGATCGGAGCCGCCGGCGCCGGTGCCCGTCGGATCACCCGTCTGGGCCATGAAGCCCGGAATCACCCGGTGAAACGGCACGCCGTCATAAAAGCCCTGGCGCGCGAGGGTCTTGATGCGCTCGACGTGTTCGGGCGCGAGGTCCGGCAGAAGCTCGATGACGACCTGCCCGTCCTCCAGCTCGAGAACGAGCGTGTTCTCCGGGTCCAGCGACGCCGCATGAGCGCTGGTGCAAAGCGCCATCGCGGCGGCGGCGAGAAGTCGTGAAATCATGGGTGGTTTCCTTATTATGGAGCAGGCCATCATCGATCCGGCTCCGACGCGTCGTCCTCGGCGCGATGTGGCCCGCCTATTCGGCGTAGCGCGCCCTGAGCCGCTCGGCCACAGCCGACGGCACGAAATCGGCGACATTTCCGCCGAGCTTGGCGATCTGCCGCACGAGTGTTCCCGTGATATGGCGAACCTGCGGCGAAGCGGGAAGAAAGACGGTCGAGATCTCCGGCCGGAGCGAGCGGTTCATGCCGGCCATCTGCATTTCGTAGTCGAAGTCCGTGGCATCGCGCAGCCCTCGGATCAGGAGGCTCGCCCCCGCCTCGGCCGCCGCCTCGGTCGCGAGACCTTGGAAGGCGACGACGTCCAGCCGGCCCTCTTTGTCCGCATCGGCGGCCGCCACGGCGGCGCGCAGCATCGCCACGCGGTCATCGAAAGAAAAAATCGGGGTCTTTCCCGGATGCACCCCGATTCCGACCACCACCCGGTCGGCGACGGCAAACGCTCGCAAGACAACGTCTAGGTGCCCGTTGGTGACGGGGTCGAAGGAGCCAGCATAGAACGCCACGCGCATATTTCAGTCCAATTGCATCGATCTTGTTAACTTTTGCCGCCGCGCCGAAACCTTAACGGAGCCCGTAAGAGGCGATGATAGCCGGCCCCAAATAGGGTAAACAATAAATAAGGATTTAGCATCTGGAATCATGGAACCGGTTTATTATTTGTACGTTGTTCTAGCACGAGCCGCTTGGACGCACCGACGCCTCACCCGCCAGACCACCGAAATCACGGTCGCGAGGGGCGCAACGAGTACGGTGACCGTTCGAGGGCGAACCGAGCAAATTGTGACGCGCATCACTTAGGCGAGGCGCGTACGAGTTTAAATCTCTAGCGTGTCACACGACCCGTGTTGGAGGGAAAAATGAACGCTGATCGTCGCATTCTGAGCCCCATTACCGCAACCGTCGCCGCTGGCTTCGTCGTGGCAGCAGCAACCTTGGGCGGCACCTTCGCAGCAGACACTCCCGCTCAGAAGGGTGATCGCTTCAAAGTGATGGGCGACAATCTGTGCGCCGGTCAGGCTTGGCCGAACCTCACCTCCGAATGCCTCGCCTGGTCGCAGGGCGAAACCGGGGTGCAACATGTGCGCTTTGTGACGATGGCCAATTCCGATCGCGACAACGGGACGACGACCCTCGCCCGTGTCCGTGACGTCACGGCGACGAACTAAGCGACCTGGATGACGCAAAAGTTCGCTTGATTTCCATCAAGAGACGTTGCGTCAGGCCCACAAAAGCCTACATGGCGATCACTCCAATTTCGGAACGGGCGGTTTTACAGGTGCGACATGCGCGGCATGTTGGTCAAAAGCTCTGTCTTGGCGGCGGCGTTCGGTGCGAGCATTGTGATTGCCGCGCTGAGCGCAAGCACGCTCTCTATTCCTGACGCGAAAAGCGGCAAGACGGACCGACTCTATCCGCTGCAACGTTCGGCCTGCCCGACCTGGGATTGCGAGAAGGACGAACCGTCCCGCTTCATCACCACGATGGAAACCGACCAGGCGAACGGCGTCACCACGCTGATGCGCTCGCGCGTCCCATCCAACTGATCGAAATCGGCAGCACCACACCCGCTTTGCGCGCGCCCGCTCTCTAGGCTCGGGTCGCCGTGCGGTCTTGTGGGATTGGTGTGCGCCATCAACGGGACGGCGCAGCCTCGGATCGTCGGGTCATCCACAAGACGAGCCGGGCGAAGCGCCCGCCCTGCGGCACGGGAAGCATCCTCCCCGTGCCGTGAAGCGGCCTATTCCTCGCCGCCGGTCTCCCCGTCGTCGGCATCCGTGCCGCCAGCCGCGTCATCGCCATTTCCGGCCTCGCCGGTGGGCAGGTCGGCAGCGCCGTCCTCTCCATCCTCGGCTTCGGCTTCCTCGGTGATCCGCTCGACGGAAACGACGCGCTCGTCCGCCGCCGTGTTGAACACGATGACGCCCTGCGTGTTGCGGCCGGCGATGCGCACCCCGTCAACCGGAACGCGGATGAGCTGGCCCGCATTGGTGACGAGCATGATCTGATCGCTCTCGTCGACCGGGAAGCCCGCGATGAGCGGGCCGTTCCGGTCGTTCACGACCATCGCCGCGATGCCCTTGCCGCCGCGCGAGGTGACGCGGAACTCGAAGGACGAGGAGCGCTTGCCATAACCGTTTTCCGAAACGGTGATGATGTGCTCCTCGGCGGCGCTCATCTCGGCATAACGCTCGAGCCCGAGATCGAAGCTGTCGTCCGCCGGCTCGTCCCCATTGATCTCCGCCGCATCCACGACCTCGCCCGCAACGGCGCGGCGACGCTTGAGATAGGCGCCCCGCTCCTCCGGCGTGGTGTCGAAATGGCGCAGGATCGACATGGAGATCACCTGATCGCCTTTGCCGAGCGCGATGCCGCGCACGCCGGTCGACGTGCGGCCGGCGAAGACGCGCAGCGAGGAGACCGGGAAGCGGATCGCCTGGCCGAGCTTCGTTGCGAGGAGAACGTCCTCGGCCGGCGTCGCGATCTGCACGCCGACAATGCCGTCCCCGTCATCGAGCTTCATCGCGATCTTGCCGGCCCGGTTCACATTGGTGAAATCGGAGAGCTTGTTGCGACGCGTGTTGCCGTTGCGGGTGGCGAAGAGGACGTCATAATCGCCCCACGAGCTCTCGTCCTCGACAAGCGGCAGGATCGAGGTGATGAACTCCCCCTCCTGCAGCGGGAGAATGTTGACGAGGGCCTTACCGCGCGCTTGCGGCGCCGCCATCGGCAGGCGCCAGACCTTCTCTTTGTAGACGATGCCACGCGAGGAGAAGAACAGGACCGGCGTGTGCGTGTTGGCGACGAAGACGCGCGTCACGAAGTCTTGATCGCGGGTCGACATCGCCGAGCGGCCCTTACCGCCGCGCCGTTGGGCGCGGTAGGTGTCGAGCGGCACGCGCTTCACGTAGCCCGCATGGGACACGGTGACAACCATGTCCTCGCGGTTGATGAAGTCCTCGTCCTCGAGGTCCGGCCCGCCTTCCATGATCTCGGTCTTGCGGTCGGTCGCGAACTGCTCGCGGACGGCGCCGAGCTCGTCCTTGATGATCTGCTGAACGCGGCTGCGCGAACGCAGGATGTCGAGATAATCGGCGATTTCCTCGGCGAGCTTCTTGAGCTCGTCGCCGATCTCGTCGCGACCGAGCGCGGTGAGGCGCTGGAGACGAAGCTCGAGGATCGCGCGCGCCTGCTCCTCTGAAAGGCGGATCGTTCCATCATCGGCGAGGCGGTGGCGCGGATCGTCGATGAGGGCGATCAGCGGGCCCATATCGTGCGCCGGCCAGTCGCGCTCCATCAAGGCGGCGCGCGCCGTCGCGGGATCGGGCGAGGTTCGGATGAGGCGGATCACCTCGTCGATATTGGCGACGGCGACGGCAAGACCGACCAAGACGTGCGCCCGATCACGGGCCTTGCCGAGAAGATACTTCGTGCGGCGGGCGATCACCTCCTCGCGGAAGCCGATAAAGGCCGAGAGGAGATCCTTGAGGTTGAGCTGCTCCGGCCGCCCGCCGTTCAGCGCCACCATGTTGCAGCCGAACGAGGTCTGCAGCGGGGAGAAGCGATAAAGCTGGTTGAGCACGACATCGGCGTTCGCATCGCGCTTCAGCTCGATGACGACGCGCATACCGTCGCGGTCGGATTCGTCGCGCAGGTCTGAGATGCCCTCGACGCGCTTGTCGCGCACGAGATCGGCGATCTTCTCGACCATGGTGGACTTGTTCACCTGGTAGGGAATTTCGTCGATGATGAGGGCTTCGCGGTCGCGCCCCATCTGCTCGACACGGACCTTGCCGCGCATCAGCACCGAGCCGCGCCCGGTCTCATAGGAGGAGCGGATACCGCCGCGCCCCATGATGATGCCACCCGTCGGAAAGTCCGGGCCCGGCACGATCTGCGTGAGTTCGGAAATCGTCATCGCCGGTTCGTCGATCAGTGCGACCGTCGCGTCGATGATTTCGCCGAGATTGTGGGGCGGAATGTTCGTCGCCATGCCGACGGCGATGCCGCCCGCGCCGTTAACGAGAAGGTTCGGAAACCGCGCCGGCAGGACCATGGGCTCGCGCTCCGAGCCGTCATAGTTGTCCTGGAAATTGACGGTGTCCTTGTCGATGTCCTCGAGGAGCGAGCCGGAAACGCGCTCGAGGCGCACCTCCGTGTAACGCATGGCCGCCGGGGAATCGCCGTCGATCGAGCCGAAATTGCCCTGCCCGTCGACGAGCGGAACGCGCATCGAGAACGGTTGCGCCATGCGCACGAGAGCGTCGTAGATCGCCTGATCGCCGTGCGGGTGATATTTACCCATGACGTCGCCGACGACGCGGGACGACTTCTTATAGGGCCGATTCCACTCGTACCCGTTCTCGTGCATCGTGTAGAGGATGCGCCGGTGCACGGGCTTGAGACCGTCGCGCGCATCGGGAAGCGCACGGCTGACGATGACGGACATCGCGTAGCCGAGGAACGACTTCTCCATCTCCTGGGTGATGGAGATCCCGGAGATGCCGTCGCCACCGGAAGCCGGAGGCGTACCACCGGGATCCTGCGGTCCGCCGGTGCCTGCGTCTGCGGAACTATCGTCGCTCACAAAACGTCTGCCTGTCTGATGGGAGTTCCTCTTAGCTAGGCGATTTGCCCGGCATTTGCCACCCGTCGCGACTCACAGTCCAACGCTAGAGCACCAGCCCGCCCGATCGAACGGATCGCGCGGGCCGTCATGCTCGCCGTGACGGCGACCGAAACCCGAAGATCAGCCGGCCCGCGTGTTGCCGTTCCGGTCGCGCACCGCAATGACCCGCAAGATGATCTTGGCGTCCTTGCCGTAGAGCGGCCGGCCCGCCGTGATCCCGAATTTGGTGCGGTCCACAGTCCCCTCGAGGCGGATCGCGAGGCGGCGCGGCTGGTTGCGCAACACCTCGCCGGTGAACTCCACCGGGTGCGAGACGCCCTTGATCGTCAGGATCCCGCTCAGCATCGCGCGGTCGCCCTTGATGCTGCCGCCGGTCGCCCGGAAGCGGATGCTCGGATACTTCGCGACGTCGAAACCGAAGCGGCCCTTCAGCGTCGACACCGTTCCGCTGCTTTTGGAGGAGACCGAGCGCGCGTCGATGCTGGCCTGCCCTCCGGTCACGACGCCGCCGCTGCCGAAGGTGATCTCGCCGTCGGCGAAGCTCATCTGAGCGCCGGTCCTGCGACTGTCTTGAGAGACGACGAAGCGGACCTGGGCGCGGTCGGGCACGAAGCGATAGACGCCGGGCGTCACATCGGCCATCGCCGTCACGGCGAAGAGCGGCACCAGGAGGACGACGGCGAGGAACACGGTGAAGGCGCGGCGCGCCGATGCGTGCACCGCGCCGATATAGGGCGCGTGGCGCAGCGCCGGCGCCACGCTTTGGAGGTATGAGGCTTCGAGACCAGACATGATACGCGTCCTATTCCAATGATGGGCAAACCTCACGCGGCTTGCCTGAACCTCAGCGGAACGGAGACTGGACCGGCAGCGGCCTCCTGACAATTCGTCGGGCCGATCGGATCGCTCGGCGGAACGGCGGACCGTTCCGCCGCGTCAGAACGGGATGTCGTCGTCGAACGGCTCGTCGGCCGGCATCGGGCGCGAATTACCGCCACCACCCGCACCGCCGCCGCCAGCGCCGCCGCCGCCATAACCGCCCCGGTCGCCGCCGCCACCCGAACCGCGATCGAACTCGCCGCCGCCGCCATTGCGCCCATCGAGCATCTGGATCACGCCGCCGAAGCCCTGAACCGCCACCTCGGTGGTGTAGCGCTTCTGGCCCTGCTGATCCTCCCACTCGCGGGTCTGGAGCTGACCCTCGACGTAGATTTTCGAGCCCTTGCGCAGATACTGCTCGACGACCCGGCACAGCCCTTCGGAAAACACCACGACACGATGCCATTCGGTGCGCTCGCGGCGCTCACCCGAATTGCGGTCGCGCCACGATTCCGACGTCGCAAGCCGCAGGTTGGCGATCGGACGGCCATCCTGCGTGCGGCGAATTTCCGGGTCGGCACCCAGATTGCCGATCAAGATCACCTTGTTGACGCTGCCAGCCATAGTCCCCTCCAGTCCGATTGCCTGCTTCGTCCCGACGACGCACAAAGCGCGCGCACATCAAGGGACGCTAAAAACCTCTCGCGGTCCATCCGTCTATCGCGCCACGGTCCGCACTTCAGCCCGAATCCGTGCCGGAATCGCCGACAGTCCACATCGCATTGCGCTGGCGGCCGTCGCCGATCACACCAGCCTTTCGCGTCCGGCCCGGCGCTGGTCGCGGATGCGCTCGCGCGCCTCTTCCCGGTCGTCCGCCTCCGAGATCTTTCGCTCGATGGTCGACGCCTCGCGCGGCCCGAGCCATCCACCGAGACCGAGTCGCCCCAGCGCGGACGCGACATTCTGCGGCGGTCGGTCGATCACCCGCGCGAACGGCGAGGTGAGGCCGACGATCCGCGAGGCGGGCGCGCGATCCCAGGCGTCGATATAATCCGCCGCGGTCAGCATCACCTTGGCGAGCGACTCGAGTTCGGCCGGGGAAAGTCCGACCGGATCGGACGGCGTCTCCGTCGGCGCGGGCAGACGGATGCCGAAATCGCGCTCCAGCATCGCAAGATGGGGCTCCGCCTGGACCGCCGCCATCGCGAGCGCGGGCTCCGGTATGACGTAGCGGGGCCCCTCGATCGCCTCGAAAATCCGAATGAGGCGCTGGGGCACGGGCGGATCGTCGACGAGCCTGTTCGCCGCGTCGATCAGATGGATGCCGAGGACGGAAAGCCCCTCGTTCACCTGAACCCGTGTCATGTCGGGCGCCGCATCGAGGGCGCCCATCACGCCGAGCACGTCGTCGATGACATCGCCATTCGTTAATAGCGGGCGCGCGAACGGGCGGACGATGAGATTGTCGGCGCCGACGGCCTTGCGCCAGGTCGCGATGAGATCGGTCAGGTCGAGGATCCGCGGCTCGGCGACGATCGCGGCGAGCGGCCGGCCGATCCGGGCCCCCTGATGGGCTGCGCTCGCCGCATAGGTCACCGGATGGCGTACATAAAGAAGCACCTTCACCCGCCGCGCGAACCGCCTCAGGTGCTCCACGAACGCCTGAGCCTGCGCCCGTGTACATCGCACGAACGCCTCCGACCCGATAAAGGCGCGCGGGAGCTTGCTCGCGGCGATATCGTCCGTCAGCTCTCTCAACGGCTTGCACTTCGTCAGATCGTCGGCATACCCCTGGGCGATCCGGGCGAAACGGTGATGCGTCCGATTGCGCGTGTCGTAGAAAACGCCATGCCGCGCGAGCACGGAGGCGCTTTCATAGAAGGTCGCCTGAAGCGAGGTCGTCCCGGTTTTTGGGTGGCCGATATGTAACGTCAACTCGTCGATCACACAGTGACTCCAAGAACGGGGAGCAGAGACCAAAAAGAGAACGAATCTCGCTCCCAGGCATTGACCGCGACGTCCCGCGGCTCCACGTTGCCTCTCCGGTCCCACATTTCCATGCGATATGCCATGTCAGAGCGCAAGCTCGTCGTCCGCGGTGCGCGGGAACACAATCTCAAGAACGTGGATGTCGAGCTGCCGCGTGACAGCTTGATCGTGTTCACCGGCCTCTCCGGCTCCGGCAAATCGTCGCTCGCCTTCGACACCATCTATGCCGAAGGCCAGCGTCGCTATGTCGAGAGCCTGTCGGCCTATGCCCGACAATTCCTCGAGATGATGCAGAAACCGGACGTCGACCAGATCGACGGCCTGTCCCCCGCCATCTCGATCGAACAGAAGACGACATCGCGCAATCCGCGCTCCACCGTCGGCACCGTCACCGAGATCTACGACTATATGCGCCTTTTGTGGGCGCGCGTCGGCATCCCCTACTCGCCCGCGACCGGCCTTCCGATCGAGAGCCAGACCGTCAGCCAGATGGTCGACAAGGTGCTCGCTCTGCCGGAGAAGACGCGGCTCTATCTCCTCGCGCCGATCGTCCGCGACCGCAAGGGCGAGTATCGCAAGGAGCTCGCCGAGCTGCAGAAGAAGGGCTTTCAGCGCGTCAAGATCGACGGCACCTTCTACGAGATCGAGGACGCTCCCGCCCTCGACAAGAAGTACAAGCACGATATCGACGTCGTCGTCGACCGAGTGTCGACGCGGCCCGACCTTGCGACCCGCCTCGCCGATTCCATCGAGACCGCGCTTCGCCTCGCCGACGGCATCGCGATCGCCGAGTTCGCCGACGAGACGGAGGGCGAGGAGCCGCGCCGCATCGTCTTTTCGGAAAAGTTCGCCTGCCCGGTCTCCGGCTTCACCATCGCCGAAATCGAGCCGCGGCTCTTCTCGTTCAACGCCCCGACCGGCGCCTGCCCGACCTGCGACGGTCTCGGCACGACGTTGAGCTTCGAGCCCAACCTCGTCGTTCCCGACACGAACCTGACGCTCGCCGGCGGCGCGGTCCTTCCCTGGGCGCGGACGGGCAACACGAGCCCATATTATACGCAGACCCTCCAATCGATCTGCGCCCATTTCGGCGCCGACATGACGACCCCGTGGGACGACCTCCCCCAGACTGTGCGCGACGTCATCCTCTACGGCTCGAAGCGCGAGAAGATCGCCTTCACCTATGATGACGGCCTGCGCTCCTACACCACGAAGAAGACTTTCGAGGGTGTGATCACCAACATCGAGCGGCGCTGGAACGAGACCGATTCCCAATGGGTGCGCGACGAGCTGTCCCGCTACCAGTCCGATGCGCCCTGCCCGACCTGCCACGGCTATCGCCTGCGCGAGGAAGCGCTCGCCGTGAAGATCGCCAGCCGCCATATCGGCGAGGTGACGCAACTCGCGATCCGCGACGCCGCGCCCTGGTTCGAAACGCTCGACGCCCATTTGTCCGATCAGCAACGCGAGATCGCCCGCGCGATCCTCAAGGAGATCCAGGACCGGCTGCGCTTCCTCGTCGATGTCGGGCTCGACTATCTGCAGCTCTCGCGCGGCTCGCGGACGCTCTCGGGCGGCGAAAGCCAGCGCATCCGCCTCGCCTCGCAGATCGGATCGGGCCTCACCGGCGTCCTCTACGTCCTCGACGAGCCGTCCATCGGCCTTCACCAGCGCGACAATGCGCGCCTGATCGAGACGCTGAAGCGGCTCCGCGATCTCGGCAACACCGTCATCGTCGTCGAGCATGACGAGGACGCGATCCTCGCCGCCGATTATGTCCTCGATATCGGCCCCGGCGCCGGCGTCCACGGCGGCGAGATCGTCGCCGAGGGCACGCCGGGCGAGGTGATCGCCAATCCGAAATCGCTGACCGGCCAGTATCTGTCCGGCGGCATCGAGATCCCGTTGCCGGACAAGCGCCGCGCGAAGAAAAAGGGCCGCTCGATCGAGGTCGTGAACGCCACGGGCAACAACCTCAAGGGCGTCTCCGCCGAGATCCCCCTCGGCCTCTTCACCGCGATCACCGGCGTCTCCGGCTCCGGCAAGTCGACTTTCGTGATCGAGACGCTGTTCCGCGCCGTCTCCCGCAAGTTGAACAAGAGCCGCGAGCAACCTGCCCCGCACGAGACGATCACCGGCCTTCAGAATCTCGACAAGATCATCGACATCGACCAGTCGCCGATCGGCCGCACCCCGCGCTCCAATCCCGCCACCTATACCGGCGCGTTCACCCCGATCCGCGAATGGTTCGCGGGGCTACCGGAGGCGAAGGCGCGCGGCTATGGGCCGGGGCGCTTCTCGTTCAACGTGAAGGGTGGGCGCTGCGAGGCGTGCCAGGGCGACGGCGTCATCAAGATCGAGATGCACTTCCTGCCGGACGTCTACGTCACCTGCGACGTGTGCAAGGGCAGGCGCTATAATCGCGAGACGCTGGAAATCGAGTTCAAGGGCAAATCGATCTCCGACGTCCTCGAGATGACGGTGGAGGAAGGGTGCGAGTTCTTCGCCGCCGTCCCCGCCGTCCGCGACAAGCTCGTGACGCTGCGCGAGGTCGGGCTCGGTTATATCCGCATCGGCCAGCAGGCGACGACGCTGTCGGGCGGCGAGGCGCAGCGCATCAAGCTCGCCAAGGAATTGTCGAAGCGGGCGACCGGCCGCACGCTCTATATCCTCGACGAGCCGACGACCGGCCTTCACTTCCACGACGTCGCCAAACTGCTCGAGGTGCTCCACCAGCTCGTCGACACCGGCAACACCGTCGTCGTCATCGAGCACAATCTGGAGGTCATCAAGACCGCCGATTGGATCATCGATCTCGGCCCCGAAGGCGGCGATGGTGGCGGCGAGATCGTCGCGATCGGCAAGCCCGAGGCGATCGTGAAGGAAAAGCGCAGCTATACGGGCCAGTTCCTCGCCGAGCTTCTCGACCGCCGCCCAGGCTCGAAACAGGCCGCTGAATAACGGGTTAATCGGCCGCGGCGCGGATGCGGATTGCTGCTATGCAGCAAGCCGCGGTCGGACCAGCCATGCTTTTACGGATGATTACATCCTCAGCACGGCCGCCTAGATCGTTGGCAACGAAAGCGACCAGCGATACCTAGGAGTTTATCCCATGCTGCAACGCATCACGCGCGCCCTGCACAATTGGCGTGCATCTGCCGAGACTGCCGAACAACTGGCCCGTCTGTCCGACGAGCAGCTTCGCGATATCGGTCTGACCCGTGGCGAGATCCCCTTCGTCCTCCGTCAGATCCGCACGCACTAACTCCCGCCTTTCGCCCACGGGCGAAGGGTAAGGACGCCGGCGATGCCGGGCCGTCCGCGTCGCATCAGCGACGCACACCGGAGCCGACATCGACGCCAGCGGCGACCGCCGCGCCGATGTCGGCCCGCAACCTCTTCAAAATATCGAAATCGCATGTCGGGGCCTGGCTCCCACGAGCCGCTCGTGACGCCCGCGCCGCCCGTTCGCCAGATTGGCGAGGCGGCGGGGCGAAGCGGCCTGGCCGATAAAGCGGCGCGATGCGCTGGCTCAGCTCGCCCCAGACCGCTCGAACCATGTCGTCAGCGGCATGACGTCCGGCTTTGCCCCATTGGGATGCGGCCAGGAATCGATGGCCCATGGCGTCCCGGTCTTGTCGACGACGACGGCGGTCGCGTGGGGATAGCGACCATCGAGGAAGAAGCCGCGCGCGACCGGGCTGCCGAGCGTATGGAAGCGCAAAAACCCGTTATTCTTCGCGATGATCAGATAACTCGTGGTGTTGGTCGCTTCGTCGATGCAGTCCATCTGCCCGCGCTGGCCGGCATTCACGATATCGAGACCGCCGACATCGTTTTCAGAGCCGACCTCCGGCGCGACGCGCTTTTCGGCCCAGGCGATATAATTGGCGATCGCCGCACGCTCGTCGCTCGCGGATTTGGGCCGGCCGAAGATCTTCGCCATCGCCCGGATATCCGCCTGCGAGAACCCGACCGAGGTTTTGAGATGGCACCCGAATCCGTGACACACCGAAACGCGGTTATTGTCCTGCGGCGGAACCGCATCACGCATGGCATACCAGGCCATCGGCTCGCCGCGATACTGCGACATGCACCCGGCCAAGCCCACGCAAACGAGACCGAGCACTCCGAAAAAACGCAACAAGCCGTCCTCCCCCACCTGTATCCCTTTACCGCGTCGCCGTCGAAATGTCGCGTTGAAGCATTCGGTTATCCACCCGCTCCGGGTTGATCGAGGCCCCGTGGTCGGCCACATTCGTGTGATGGCAGACATAGATGTGATTGGTGGCGGTCTCGCCGGGTCGGAAGCGGCGTGGCAGCTGGCGGAGGCTGGGCACCAGGTCCGCCTCCATGAGATGCGCCCGACCCGAACCACCGCGGCCCACCAGACCGACGGGCTGGCGGAACTCGTCTGCTCGAATTCCTTTCGCTCCGACGATGCGGTCAGCAACGCCGTCGGCCTCCTCCATGCCGAGTTGCGGGATCTTTCCTCGCTGATCATGCGCGAGGCGGATCGGCATCAGGTGCCCGCCGGAGGCGCCCTCGCCGTCGATCGGGACGGCTTTTCCGCCGCGGTCACCGCGACGCTCACCGCCCACCCGAATATCACGATCGTCCGCGGCGAGATCGAGCGCCTGCCGCAGACGCCCGCCATCGTGGCGACCGGCCCCCTCACGAGCGACACGCTGGCGGCCGAGATCACCACCCTCACGGGCGCCGACCGTCTCGCCTTCTTCGACGCGATCGCCCCGATCGTCTATCGCGAGACCGTCGACATGGACGTTTGCTGGTTCCAATCCCGCTACGACAAAGCGGGGCCCGGCGGCACCGGGGCGGATTATCTCAATTGCCCGATGAACAAGGCCGAATATGAGGCCTTCATCGACGCGCTCCTCGCCGCCGAGCGGGTCGCCTTCAAGGCGTTCGAGGACACCCCTTATTTCGACGGGTGCCTGCCGATCGAGGTGATGGCCGAGCGCGGCCGCGAGACGCTCCGCCACGGCCCGATGAAGCCGATGGGCCTCACCAACGCCCACAAGCCCGACGAGAAGCCCTATGCCGTCGTCCAGCTCCGCCAGGACAATGCGTTCGGCACCCTCTTCAACATGGTCGGCTTCCAGACCAAGCTGCGCTATGGCGCGCAGGCGGACGTCTTCCGCCTCATCCCCGGGCTCGGCGAGGCCGAGTTTGCCCGCCTCGGCGGGCTCCACCGCAACACCTATATCGACAGCCCGCGCCTCCTCGATTCGACGCTGCGCTTGAAGGCCTCGCCGAATCTGCGCTTCGCCGGCCAGGTGACCGGCTGCGAAGGCTATGTCGAGGCGGCCTCGACCGGCCTCCTCGCCGGCCTCTTCGCGGCGGCCGAGCTCGACGGGCGGACGCTCGCGCCCCCGCCGGCCACGACGGCTATGGGTGCGCTACTTGGACACATCACCGGCGGCCATCTGAGCGCCGAGGATGCGGGGAGCCCACGTTCCTATCAGCCGATGAATGTGAATTTCGGCCTGTTTCCGCCCGTCGAGCCGGTTCGCGGCCAGGGACGCGCCCGTCGGGGCGAGAAAAAAGCAAGGCGGAAGACGGCTTATACCGAACGCGCACGCATCGATTTTGCCGCGTGGCGTCTCGACAACACCCGGTCCGAAGCCGCATGATTGACTCAATCGGCCGCATCATTGACGCAATTGACTGGCATTTTATTGGAATGCGGGTAAATCGACGGAATATTGATCGAGTTGGCGCAAATTGTTGTTGTGCCTCCACCGACACTCCGAATAAATACCTATCGCCGTTATCCCGATTTTGGGCCGGCAGACCCGGTGATCACCATGCGTGACACCATTGTGGGGGAACTCGTGCGCACAGCTGTGACTGATCCCTCGGTCCACTATCGCGATATCGTCAACTCGTTGCCGACCGCCATGATGGTTCTGGACGGCAATCTGATCGTCCAATACGCCAATCTGGCTTACTATCAGCTCTTCGGCGGGAGTGAGGACGACACGCTCGGGCAACCGATCTTCGACCTCCAAAGCGGCATCTGGAACGACGCGGAGATCCGCTGGCTCCTCGAGGCCGTGCTTCCGCACGACGTCGCGATCAAGGGCTATCTGATCGAGCAGACCTTTCCGGTCATCGGCGCGCGCATCCTCAATCTCACTGCGCACCGCGTGGTGCGCAACGGCGCGGGGACCGATCAGGTCCTCATCGGCGTCGAGGACGTGACCAACGCCGAGAAGGCCTCGCGCGCCGCCGAGGAGACGATCCAGAAAATCAACGCGATGATGACGGAAGTCCATCACCGCGTGAAGAACAACATCGCCTCGATCCTGTCGATGCTGCGCATCGAAGCCCGCGCGCTCGATGACGAGATCGCGAAGGACGTACTCGACCGCGTCGCTTTGCGCGTCGAATCGATGGGCTCCCTCTACGAGCTTCTCGCCGTCAGCGAGAACAGCGGTCTCGTCCCCCTCCTTCCTTATTTCGAGCGCGTTTGCCGCTCGATCGAGCAGGTGGGCGGAGCGAACCAGTTCGGCTGGACGATCGACGTCAAAGGCGACGCCGTGCTCGTCAGCGTAGACGAGGCGATCTCGATCGGCGCCGTGGTGAACGAGCTCGTCGCCAACGCGGCCAAGTATGCCTTCAACGG
Source organism: Acuticoccus kalidii (assembly GCF_021556395.1). Classification (GTDB taxonomy): domain Bacteria; phylum Pseudomonadota; class Alphaproteobacteria; order Rhizobiales; family Amorphaceae; genus Acuticoccus; species Acuticoccus kalidii. The sequence goes on along the minus strand of NZ_JAKGCS010000036.1, from coordinate 859,987 downwards.
CCGCCAGGATATCGGCTCGATCCGCGTCCTATGCGTCGACCGGGGCAATGAGATCCACATCACCGTCGCCGACAACGGCTCCGGCTTCGACAAGACGCAGGTCGATCCGAAATCGACCGGGCTCGGTATGCGCCTCGTCGATATGTATCTGGAATCGCTCGGCGGCACGATCGACCGCGATAGCGGCCCGCAAGGGACGACGTGCTTCCTGAAGATCCCGCACGTCGACGAACAGAACGAAGTTGCATCGTCGGGCACCTTCAACGCCGAGGAATCGATGCTGAAGGCGAAGCCGAAGGCAATCGGCCCGGCCCACGTCAAGCCGACCTTGACCACGGCGCGCAATGAGGGCCGGTCATCCTCGATCGCCGGCATCACGGCAAAGCCCGAATCGTCCTGATGGGCCGGCCGGCGGACCGTCCGCCCGCTTATCGCAAACCGCTCCGATCAGCGCCGGCTCACACCGGCGCTTTTTCGTGTGCGCCTCGCATCGGGGCGCTTGAGCCTCAGTTTCGCCTCATCTCATTGGGCGCTTCAAGAGGCGCCTCGGGAGCGGCGGGCGCGTTCACCTCCTCCGCCAACACGACATAGACGGTCCCACCGCGCACCCGCGCGCGGTCCGTCTCGACCAGAAGGTCGACGCTCATGATCCAGAGCGCGATCCCGTTCGCCTCAAGGACGATCGGCGCCCCGCTCGCGGGCCGGGCGCTGCGCCGCAGCGGCCGCAGAGTGGGCCGCTCCACCGCCGCCTCGTTCTCCGCCGCCCACGCTTCGAGCGCCGGGACGAGATCGAACTCTTCCGCGCCGAGCGGCGTCGTCACCCGCACCACGCCATCCTCGACCGTCAGGGCGAGTCCCGCCTCTGAATCGGCTGCGTCCGTCCGCGCAAAAAGGTTCACAGGACCCCAGATGGTCGACGGCCCGTCGACCGTCACGACATTGCGGCCGGTCGAGAAGTTGATCATCACATCCTCCCGCCGCGGCGCGAACGGCGAGCGGCAGAGCGTGCCGATCCCCGGTTCCTCTTCGCCGAGCCGCGCCTCGAGGGCGGGCAAGCCTCCCGCCGAGGTCACCGCCTCGACGGCGGAGCACAGCGGCCGGCGCGCTTCGGCCGACATGTCGCGGAGACGGTCGCCGAGATCGCCCTCCGGCAGCAGCGCGAGGACGCGAGCGGTCTGACTGTGGACCACCACGGGCCGCAGGCTCCAAGGTCCGACCGCCCCCAATGCGAGCACCAGGAGAAGCGTCACCGGCAGCAGGCGCACGTCCGCCCGTCCGCCCGTCGCGGTGAAGGCGAGCGCGTTCATTCCGAGCCAGGCGGCGACGAGGATCGCGTAATAGCGGTCAGCCGTCACGCCGTGGGCGTCGATACGGATCCACAGCGCGAGAATGAACAGCGCCACCGGCACGAGGGTGAGCGGAAACCAGACCGACAGGAATATGCGCGAGAGTCGCCCCTTCGTCGCGATCGCGGCGGTGGCGAGGTAGGTGAGCGCGCCCGTGACACCGAACAGGGGCACGATCCAGCCGATCTCATTGCTCGGCAATTCCCACATCACGATGATCCGCACGACATAGATCGCAAGCACCACCGCATAGATCGCAAGGAGCGGCGTCAGAACGAGACGGGCGAAGGTCTGGGCGACGAGGCCGAGAACCTCGGCGATCCGGTCGTCCTCCCCCTCCGCCTGCCGTGCCGATAGGGTCAGGAAGACGATCGGCGCGAGGAGGCCGACGGCGAGCGGGCTCGCGAGATTGCGCGTCAGATCGTTCGAATCGAGCCCGAGCAGCGCCTCGGCGCTGAGCTCCAGCGAATAGACCCCGGCCACGACGAGCCCGGCCCCGAACAGCGCGAGGCCGGCGGCCGAGGTGGTCCGGGAGAGGCGCCGCCAGGCTTCCACCGCATCCATCTTCGGCCCCAGCACCGGGGCGACGAGAACACCCACGGCGAGCGCGCCGAAGAGAAGCACCGGCGCGACGAAAAGCCGATCGGCGAAACCGAGCGCCGCCGCCGCGAGCATGCCGAGAAGGATCGCAAGCAGCGTCCCGCGGACCGTCTCGCCGATCACCGCGCCGAAAAAGAGGCCCGCCGCCGCGTAGATGAGGCGCGTCTGGAGCGGGTCGGAGACGAGGTCGTTGGCTGCGGCGAGAAGGACAGCGGACAGAATCAGCGCCGCGATCACCGGAGCGGGGGTGCGCCGCACGGCCTCCGTGACCGGCAGCTTCCACAAATGACGCATCGTGCTCCCTTCGCGCCACCCGAACGAAACAGCGCGGCGGCCCATCCCCGCCACTTAGGGCTTGTGATCCGTCGGCGAAAGGTTGGGCGGCCGCGCGCCGCTCGCATCGCGACCGGCGCGGCGCGCTCCGATCACGCCGCCCGCATCGGTTCGGCGAGGAGGTCCGGGCGCAAACGCCGGTCGCGCCCCACCTCCCCCGGCGCTGCCAAAAGTCCGTGATGCGTCACTCGCCCCGACGGCCGCCTTCAGACACCCGCTCGGGCCGCTGCGTCGAAGGCGCGGAGTGGATGTCGCGGACAGGCGCTAATGGCCCGGTTTGTGCGCCCGCACGATCCCCCAGGCGAGATGCCCGTCGCTCGCGGCAGCGATCCAGTCGTTCGCGCCCGCGGCGATCCGGTCGATCGCCTCCTGCGGCGTGCCGTCCGCGACGAGACGGTCCCGCATCGCTTCGAGGGCCGCCGCCACGCGGCGGAAGTGGATCTCGAGATGCTCGCCGAGCGGCACGAACGGTCCCATTTCGAGGCCGGCGGCCGTCAATGCCGCCTCGATCTCGGACACCGTACGGAAGCGCGGCACATTGAGACGGAGGCCGATCGGGGCGAGCGCGCCGGCGTCGGCGCCCTCCTCGGCCAGAATATCGGTCAACATCACGTGACCGCCCGGCTTCAGGACGCGCATCATCTCGCGTGCGACGGCGTCATAATCGTGGGCGTGAAGGAGCGCGTCCTCGCTCCAGACGACATCGACCGCCTCGTTTCGGAGCGGCACCGCCTCGAAGGAGCCGCCCACGACATGAAGCCGGTCAGCCAGCCCCGCCTCGACCGTCCGCGCGACATTCTCGCGGTTCTGCACGGCGGAGAGGTTGAGGCACACCGCCTCGATCGGGAACCGCTGCACGAGGCGGCGCATCGCACCGCCATAACCCGCGCCGAGATCGAGCACCCGGCCGCCTTTGGCGAGACCGGGCACCATCGTCGCCATCTTGTCGATGATCGCGTTCGCGGCCTGGGCGATGGTCGCCGCGCCCTCGTAAAGGCCGATATGGGCGTCTTCCCCGCCCCAGAGCGCGGAGAAATAACGCCCGACCTCCGGGGCGTCATAATAGGCGGCCGTCGCCCGCGTCTCGTCCGTCACTGCAGGAAGGCCTTGATCGTCTCGACGCTGAAGCGGTCCCACAGCAGGGGAGCGTGCCCTTCGTCCGACACGACGATGGCCGACAGATTGTGATGCCGCCGGCGCATCCCTTCGACGGTCGCCGCCGAGAGGATGTCGGAGTTCGCCCCGCGCACGACGAGTACCGGATGATCGAGGAGCGCGGCGAAAGCGGGCCAGAAATCCGGCGTGGCGTCGCTCGCCGAAAAGTCCGTGAACCCGTCCGCGAGGGCGGCGTCATAATCGAGGTGGACGCTGCCATCGGGCCCAAGCGAGGCGAGTTGCTCGGCGTAGCGGATCCACTGATTGTCGGTAAGCCGCGGAAACTGCTCGCACGAAGCGCGCTTCAGGCTCGCCGCGAGCTCGGCCATCGACGGATAGGACATGCGGGCGCCGACGGTGGCGGCGATGCGGCCAAGGCCCGACCGCTCGATCGTCGGCCCGATATCGTTGAGGACGGCGCGGTCGATCCGGATCGGCGCCGTCGCGGCGAGCAGCATGATGAGAAGCCCGCCGCGCGAAGTGCCGACGAAATCGGCCTTCTCGATCCCCCATTCATCGAGCGCGGCGGTGAGGTCGGCAAGTTCCTGGACGAGGGTGTAGGTCTCGGCCGGGGCACGGCCGGACCGCCCGCGCCCCCGCGATTCGAGCACCACGACGCGGCGGCCGCGCCCGACCCGGTCGTCGCGCGACAGGGCTTTCGCGAGGTGGGCAAAATCACGCGCATTGCGGGTGAGCCCAGGAAGGCAGACGACGGGCGGCACATCGTCGGCCGGGCCGAAATCGTCGGCGTGGAGGCAAATCCCGTCGGCGGTCTCGCACGTCAAAGGCATCGTCAGCTCGATCTCCCCCGCTCCAGGTCGAGACCGATGGCAAGGCGTCCCGTCCCGAGCGCTTCACGATAGACTTGGATATTCTCCATCACGCGCTGCACATAATTGCGCGTTTCCGGATACGGGATGTTCTCGACCCAGGTGATCGGGTCGACGCGCGGATCACGCGGATCGCCGAACCGCACCAACCATTCCGAGACGCGTCCCGCCCCGGCATTATAGGCGGCGAAGGTCAGGATGAACGAGCCGTCATACTGGCTGAGACGCTTGTGGAGATAGGCCGCGCCGAGCGAGGCGTTATAGCCGGGATCGTTGGTGAGGCGGCTCACCGAATGGGAGAGGCCGAGTTCACGCGCCAAAGCGGTGGCGGTGTTCGGCATCACCTGCATCAGCCCGCGCGCGCCGACGGGACTGACCGCGCCGGTGTTGAACAGCGATTCCTGCCGCGCGATCGAGTAGACGAGCGCCCGGTCGAGGCCGGACGGGATCGTCGCGTCACGCGGGATCTCGCTCGTCGGGAAGGCGAGCTGGCCGACATCGAGCCCGCGGCGCTGCCCTTCCTTGGCGACCATCAGCGCAAGGTGCGGATAGCCGGCCTTCTGGGCGATCTCCGCCGTCAAGACGACTTGACCGGCGGTCGGAACCGTTTCGGCGAGCTGGTCGAGAAGCGGATAGATCCGGTGCTCGTGGCCCGCGGCGATGAGGCGGCGGACGGCCTCGGCGAGGTCGTTGTCGCGCATCGCGGCGCGGTCACCCGCCGAGGGGGACGGGGCCCGCGAAACGCCTGTGCCGGAAAGGCCGAGCTCGGTGCGGGCGAGCTGGCCATAATAAGTGAAGCCGAAGCGCGAGGCGTCCTGGAAATGGCGGCGCGCGGCGTTCGAGTCGCGCCGCAGCTTCGCCGCCCGACCGTTCCAATAATAGGCGCGCGACAGCGAGATCGGCGTCGTCGCGATGCGTTCGAGCTCGGAAAAATGGCGGTCGGCGGACCGGCCGTCATTGAGCTGATAGGCGAACCAGCCGGCGTGGAAGGCTTCGTCGGCCTTTTCCTGACGGCCCTCGGCAAAGCCCATCGAGACGAGCTTGTAGGCGGTCCGAAGGTCGCCCTTTTCCTGGAGCATCCGCGCGACGATCCGCGTCTCAACCCACCAAGCGTCCCCGTCGACGATATCGCGGCGCGGGACCGACTGGATGATGCGGGCGGCCTTCTCGATCTCTTTCTGGCGGCGCAGATACTCGACCTCGGCGAGGCGGTAACCCGGACGCCGGCGCAGATCCGACGGCACGCGGCCGAGGAGCGCCTTCGCGTTGCTCGCCCCTTCCGCCGCCGCGATGCGCGCATCGACATAGGCGCGCGGATCGGAGCCGAGGCGCGATTTCAGCGCGCGCGCCTCGCTGAAGCGGCCGAGCGCAATGAGCTTGTCGACACGGGCGAGGTGATCGTTCGCGGTCAGGATCGAACCGAAATCCTTGGTGTAGGACGTCTGAAGGTCGGTCCCCATGGCGCGGGAGAACCAGATGTCGGTCACGAGGGCGCGCGCCCGGTTGCGGTCCCCCTTGGCGAGATAGGCGTTGGCGAGGAGGCGCACGCCGGCGGGCGACTGGGCGGCGCCGTTCATCGAACGCAACACCGCATCGGCGCCGGGCCGCTCGCGCGAAAGCGCCTCTTCGGCGCGGGCGCGAAGGCTTTCCGCGCTCATCCACCCCGGCGCGCGCACCGAAAAGTCGGCGATCATCGCCGAGGTCACGGTGTGGGACGGCGAGCGGACGAGGAAATAGTCGACGATCTTGCGGTCGAGCGGATCGGACAGACCGTTGCGCCGCTTGATGGTCTCTTCATAGCGGTCGGCCCGCAAGGCATCGAGCGCCGCCTTGAGGTTGCTCGACTGCTGGCCGTGGCGACGGAAGGCCGCCTCGTCGGTCTTGACGGCGGAGGCGCGCGAATGGCTTCCGAGGAGCGTGCCCTGCGAGACGGCCGCCGTCGTCGCGACGGCGCCGGCGACAGGCTTGGCGCCGGCCGGGACCGACGGCGTCTCCGCGGCCTCGGCCGCGGCGTAGATCGACGCCACCGGGTCGACATGCGCACGCTCGGCGAAGGCCGTTGGCGAGAGCGGAACGACGCGTCCATCTTCGACCCGGCCGATCACGCGGGCGCGGCCCGGGCGGGGCGCGGGAATCGGCACGTTCGCGGCACGGTTTGCGCCCGCCCCGTCGTCGGCGACGGTGACGACACCGTCATCGGCCGGCTTTTGCGGGGGGACGACCATGATGACGGGATGGACGAATTGCGCCGGCGCGATATAAGGCGCCCTCGGCGGCCGGCTTTCGGCCGCACCTGTGACGGCGACCAAGGTGAGCACGGCAAGTCCACTCGTTACGCACAACCGCATTGCTTCCCCCATCCCGCTGCGTGCATTGTTAAGGGGTAACCTCTTTGGCTTTCCAATTCGGTAACCGAATCGGGTGACTTGGGTCGAACTGAACGGCTCCCTGCCAAAGAAGCCAGAAAAACACCAATAACGGAGGCTGAGCCGTGTTCAAAGGATCCCTTACGGCGCTTGTGACACCGTTCCGTGACGGAGCCGTCGACGAACAGGCGTTCGTCTCCTTTGTCGAATGGCAGATTGATTCGGGCACCGACGGGCTCGTGCCGGTCGGCACCACGGGCGAATCCCCCACCTTGAGCCACGAGGAGCATCGCCGCGTCGTCGAGCTGTGCGTCGAGGCGAGCAAGGGGCGCGTTCCGGTGATCGCGGGCGCCGGGTCCAATTCGACCCGCGAGGCCGTGGCGCTCGCCGAGCACGCCGAAGCGGCTGGGGCGACCGGCGTTCTCGTCGTCACGCCCTATTATAACAAGCCGAATCAGGACGGCCTCAAGGCGCACTTCTCGGCGGTCGCGAAGGCAACGAGCCTGCCGATCATCATCTACAATATCCCGCCCCGTTCGGTGATCGACATGACGGTCGAGACGATGGCCGAGCTCGCGGCCAAGCACGTCAACATCGTCGGCGTGAAGGACGCGACGGCCAATCTCGCCCGTGTCAGCCGCCAGCGCGCGGCGTGCGGGCCGACCTTCACTCAGCTTTCCGGTGAGGACGCGACCGCGCTCGCCTTCAACGCCCATGGCGGTGTCGGCTGCATTTCGGTGACGGCGAACGTCGCACCGAAGGAATGCGCGGAGTTTCAGGCGGCCTGCGCCGCGGGCGATTTCAAGACCGCCCTCGCCTATCAGGACCGGCTGATGCCGCTGCACGACGCGATGTTCCTCGAGCCGAGCCCCGGCGGGGCGAAATATGCCCTTTCCCGCCTCGGCCGCATCGCCAACGAGCTGCGCGAGCCGATCCTGCCGGTGAGCGGGCGGACCGCGGCCATCATCGACAAGGCGATGGCGCACGCCGGTCTCGTCAACTGAGGTGACATGCGGGCCTCTCCCAAGGCCCCCTCGCCGCGTCAGAACGCGACGCGCCGACGCCGGGCGAAGATCCGCCCGGCCTTCCAAAGCCCGATCCCCGCGCCCACGACAGCGAGCAGGTTGAGCATCAAAAGCGCGCGACCGCCGGTCGTTTCACTGCGAAGCCGAAGGCGTTCCTGAAGCCCGCCGGCGAGGAAGGCCGCGCCGACACCGGCGGCCACCGCGTGCCCCGCATCGAGATCGCTGACGCCGACGCGGATGCGGATCCGGTCCGCCGCGACCGACGTCACCTCCACCGCCCGCAAGACCTTGACCGTCGGCGCTTCGCCGGCCGTCGCCGTGCCGCGCGCCGGGCGCAGCATCGCCGCCACCCGGTCGGGTCCGAGCCGGTCGAGAACCTCGGTCACTTCCCGATGGACACCGGGCTCGCGCAGCGAGGGCGCCGCGGCCGGGCCGTTCGTGAACAGGTCGAGCTGCGCGACCGGCCGCTCGACCCAGCGTGCGCCGAAGAGGCCGGCCGCCACCAGCCCCCCGACCAAAACGAGCATTCCCGCGCGCCGCATCATGTCCCGCTCCCTCACCGTGGCTAAGAAATCCTCGCCGAGGATGGTTAAATCCCCCTTACCCGCATCGGCGCCATTTGAACGGCCCACGCCTGTCACATTCTTGTCGTCCGCCTCTGGTATATGTCATTCGAATAAGTTAGAAGAATGACCGACGGCATCCGCATCGAAGATGCGCCGGTAGCGAAGGTGACCGATCGTGAAAGGTGAAGACCGCGCGGCGACCACGAGCGAGCGCGCCGTCGCCGGCCGCAATCTATCCGAGCCCCGCAAGCTCGACATTCTCGCCCGCGCCGAACCGGACGGGCTGAAGAGCCTCGCCGAGTCCTTGTTGGACGATCTCGGCGCGGTCGACGTCCTGTCGAGCCGCACGGGTCTTGCCATGGTGCCGCGCGAGGACAGCGTGACCGGAACCCTCTTCCATCTCGGCGAAGTGCTCATCGCAGAGGCGCATATCCGCGTCGCCGGCGGCGTCGAGGGTTATGGCGCCATTGTCGGCCGCGATCTCGAACGGGCGATGGCGATGGCCGTGATCGACGCCGCGATCGCCGCCGACCGCGCGCCGGAGACGGTCTTCGCCTTCCTCGCGGCGGAAGCGGAGCGGCAGGCGGCCGACGATGCGACCCGCCTGGCCAAGGTCGAGGCGACCCGCGTCGAGATGGAGGCCTTCTGATGGAAACGCTCGTCACCCCCACACGGGACGACATCCGAATGAGTGAGGCGTTCGAGGCGCTGATGTGGGCGCTGACACGCCCCGGCGTGCCGCAGCCGCTCGCCGAGCCCGGCCTTCTCCCCCTCGCCGAATGCCTCGTCGACCGGGAGACCACCGTCTTCGCCGCCGATGCGGCCTTCGGCGCAGCACTCGCCGCGACCGGTGCGCGCCCTGCGCCGGTGGAGAGCGCGGACTACGTGTTCGCCCCCCTCGCCGACGCGGCGGACCTTGCCCGGATCGCCGCCGTCTCCATCGGCGATCCGTTCTATCCCGAACACGCGGCGACGATCTTCGCCCCCGCCCGGATCGGCGCCGGCCCGGCGCTCCGCCTCTCCGGCCCCGGCATCGCCGGCACCGCGCAGCTCGCCGTCGGCGGCGTCGACCCCGCGTTCTGGCCGCTGCGCGCCCGCGCCGCCTATCCGCTCGGCTGGGATCTCTTCCTCGTCGGCGAGGCTGAGGTCGTCGGCATTCCCCGCTCCACTTTGGTCGAGGTGATCTGATGGCCTATGCGGCAACCCGAGGCGGCGAGGCGGCGATCGGCGAGGCCGAACGCCTCTTCCGCGAAGACCTTCCCTCGCTGACGGCCGAGCGCGTCGCGATGGTGCGGCGGACGCTTCCTTATCTGGTGGATCGGGCGATGGGCGAGGCCTCGCTCTATGAGCCCGATCTTGCCGCCCTCGCCATCGCCCAGGCGGGCGGCGACCTTTACGAAGCGGTGCTCCTTTTGCGCGCCTACCGCACGACGCAGCCGCGTCTGTGGACGGCCGAGGCTGTCCGTCATTCGGATATCTTCACCGTGCGGCGGATTTCGGCCGCCTTCAAGGACATTCCGGGTGGCCAGATTCTCGGCCCGACGCTCGATTATTCGCACCGTCTCCTCAAGGTCGGCGTCCTCTCCGGCGAGACCGAGGCGGCGGATCCCGTCACCCCGCGCCCGGTGCCGGCACCGCCGACCCAGCCCGCCCTCGTCGATTGGCAACGCGAGCACGGCCTCGTCGCGGACACGCGCGCCGAGAGCGTGCCGCTCGACGAGATCCCGGACGTCACCCGCGACGGGCTTCTCTTCCCCGCCCCGCGCGCCCACCGCCTCCAGACCCTCGCCCGCGGCGACACCGGCGGCATGCTCGCCCTCGGCTACGCCAATATGCGCGGCTATGGGCCGACACACCCGACGGTCAACGACCTGCGCCTCGGCGAGGCGGAGGTTCGCCTGCGCCATCCACGCGGGACGGTGTTCAGCGCCGGGCGCGTGCGCGTGAGCGAGGCGGAGATGGTGTCGAAGGCGGCCAGCGGCGGCACGCTGGAACTCGGCTTCTGCGCCACCTTCGGCTGGAACGAGGTGAAGACGATCGCCGGGGCGACGCTCGACCTTTCGATGCACTTCGAGAGCGACTATCCGGCCGCCTCGGAGGAATTCGTCCTCTATCACACCGAGCCCACCGAAGCCTCGGGCTTCTGCATCCACTTCAAGATGCCCCATTATGTAACGTTCCAATCGAGCCTCGATGCGCTGCGGGGGGCGAACACCGACCGCCCGGCCAAGGGGCGCGCGGGCGACGCCGCGCCGGATCCCGCAAAGGCGGTCGAGGAGATCGTGTCGTGAGCCTTTCCGCACTCACCGCCCCGTGGCGGGCGTTCAATTACGGCTTTCTGGATGAATCGGCGAAGCGCGAGATCCGGCGCAAAACGCTGAAGGCGATCGCCGTTCCTGGCAGCCAGGTTCCCTATGCGAGCCGCGAGGTGCCGATGGCGCGCGGCTGGGGGACCGGCGGCCTTCAGGTGACGCTGACGCTGTTGAAGCCGAGCTCGGTCGTCAAGGTGATCGACCAGGGAGCGGACGATTCCGTCAACGCCGCCTCGATCCGCAAATTCCTGCGCCGCGTCGGCGCGGCGGACGAAACGCTCGACACCACCGCGGCGACGCTGATCCAGTCGCGCCACCGGATCCCGGAGGAGCGGTTGCGGGACGACCAGATCCTCGTCCTCCAGGTGCCGGACCCCGAGCCCTTGCGCGCCGTCGAGCCGGACATCTCCGAGGCGCGCCATATGCACGCCGACGCCGATTACGGCCTCCTCTGGCTGAAGCTCTACGAGCAGATCGTGCGCTCCGGCCGGATCATGGAGGGGGCGAGCTATCCGAGCCTCGTCAACGCGCGTCACGTCATCAGCCCCTCGCCGATCCCCCGCTGGGACGTGCCGAAGCTCCACCAGGCCGACAACCTCACAATCCTCTCGGCCGGCCGGGAAAAGCGCATCTATGCGGTGCCGCCCCACACCGACGTTGCCCCTTTGGTGTTCGACGACATCGCCTTCCGGGTGGAAGACCATGCACAGATCACCTGCCAGCGAAGCGGGGTGAAGGGCTATTTCCTCAACGAGCTGCCGCAAGCGGGCGGACCGTCGATCCACGAGATGTCCGACAGCCACTTCGCGACGAAACACATTCAAAAGCGCGAGGGCGAGGCGGTGACCTTCGCCGACACCTATTATGTGAACGGGAGCCTTTCCCGATGACGGCCCGCCCGATGACCGTACTGCCCCGCCTCGCGCCGCAGCTCGCGACCGCGGCCCCTCTCCTCTCGATGCGCGGCGTCGCCAAACGCTATGGCGATGTCGCGGCACTGAAGGGCGTCGACGTGACGGTTCAACCCGGCGAGGTGCTCGGCATCGTCGGCGAATCGGGATCCGGCAAGTCGACCCTGTTGCGGGCGATGAACCTTGAAGAGGTCCCGGACGCCGGCCGCTACACCCTCGACATTCCGGCCTATCGCGAGAAAGACCTCTTCGCGCTCGACCGCTATCAGCGGCGGATGCTGCGCGTGCGCGAGATCGGCATCGTCTACCAGAACCCCCACGCCGGCCTCAGGATGCGGCATTCCTCGAGCGGCAACGTCGCCGAGCGGCTCGTCGTCTCCGGCGAACGGCGCTTCGGCGAGCTGCGGCGGCGGGCGAAAGACGCGCTGATCGCGTCGGACTTTCCGATCGCGCGGATGGACCGGCCGCCCGTCGAGCTGTCGGGCGGGATGCAGCAGCGTGTGCAGCTCGCGAAGGCGATCGCGCTCGAGCCGACGCTCCTCCTCCTCGACGAGCCCACCACCGGCCTCGATGTCAGCGTCCAGGCGCTCGTGCTCGACACGCTAAAGCGCCTGCAACGCGAGCGGCAGATCACCATGGTGCTCGTCAGCCACGATCTCGGCGTGATCCGCACGATGGCGGACCGGGTGATGGTGATGCGGCACGGCGCGGTCGTGGAGGAGGGCCTTGCCGATCAGGTCTTCCAGGATCCGCAACATCCCTACACGCAGCAACTGGTGCACGCGAAGCTATGACCCTCGACACGACACTCGACCGGGCCGCGGCCGGGTCGGCGAAGCCGGCCGCGCGGGTGCTCGCGGTCGATGGCCTCACCAAGACGTTCATGATGTACCATCTCGACCGGCGCCTCCCCGGCTTCGACGATGTGAGCTTCACCCTCGCAGAAGGCGAGTTTTTGCTCCTCTCCGGGGAGAACGGGGCCGGCAAGTCGACGCTCCTGCGCACCCTCTTCCGCACCTATGTGCCGAACCGCGGAACGGCGCTCTTCCACATGAGCGATGGCGGGACGATCGACCTCGCCCGCGCGGCCGATATCGACATCGTGCAGCTGCGCAAGGGCGAGATCGGCTTCGTGACGCAGTTCCTGAACGCCCGGCCGCGCGTGTCGGCGGAGGATCTCGTCGCCGAGCCGCTCGTCCTCGCCGGCCGGCCGTTCGAGGCGGCGCGCGAAGAGGCGCGGCGGCTGCTCGGCGCGTTCGGCCTGCAGCCGGCGCTCTTTCCGGCCTACCCGTCCACCTTCTCCGGCGGCGAGCAGCAGAAGGTCAACCTCGCGCGGGCGCTGATCCGCCCGCCCCGCCTCCTCCTTCTCGACGAGCCGACCGCTTCGCTCGACCGCACCGCCCGCGCGGCGCTCGTCGACCGCCTCGCCCGGATGAAAGCCGCCGGCGTCGCGATGATCGGTGTCTTCCACCATCCCGAGGACGTCGCTGCACTGGTCGACCGCGACGTCCACCTGACGCGTCAGAAAATCCGCGAGAACGCCGATGTGGCTGAGTGATTTCACCCTCGTCCTGCCGGACAGGACCGCTCCGAACGGTGCGGTGCGCATCGAGGCCGGGCGCATTGTCGAGGTGCGCGAGCGCCCCGTCGAGGCGGCGACCTATCGGGGCGGCGGACGCCTCCTGATGCCGGGTTTCGTCGACATTCACGGGGACATGGTGGAGCGCGAGGTGGAGCCGCGGCCGGGCGTCAGGATGCCGCTCGACCTGTCGATCCTGGAGCATGACAAGAAGCTCGCCGCCGCCGGCGTCACCACCGCCTACGCCTCGCTTTCCTTCAACCCCGCCTCACCGACCACCGGCAAATTACGCTCCGAGGAGATGGCGCGGCAGCTCATCGAGACGATCGTCGCCATGCGGGCGGAGCTGTTGATCGACCACCGGATCCACACGCGGTTCGAGGTGACGTTCGCCCAGGCGAGCGCCGTGGTCGCGGATCTGATGCGCCGCGGCGCCGTCGACCTCGTGTCGCTGATGGACCATACGCCGGGCCAGGGCCAATATCGCGACATCGAGACCTACGCCGCCTATATCGCCAACGCCCGCGGCATTTCGATGGAGGAGGCTCACGCGGACCTTCGCCGCCGCATGGACGACGGCGCCGCTGCCGCCGGCGCGACCACCGCGACGATCGCCGCGCTCACCGCGACGGCGGCCGAGCACGGCATCGCCATCGCCTCGCACGACGACGACACGGCGCAAAAGGTCGCCCTGATGCGCGATTTCGGCGCCACCATCAGCGAGTTTCCGGTGACGCTGGAGGCGGCGCGGGAGGCGAAGCGGGCCGGAATGTGGACCGCGATGGGTGCCCCCAACGCCCTGCGCGGCCTGTCTTATTCCGGCAACCTGTCGGCGCGCGAGCTCCACGCGCTCGGCATGCTCGACATCCTGGCGGCGGACTATCATCCCGCCGCCTTCCTCCCGTCGGTGTTTCTGATGGCGGAGATCCGTGGCGGGCTTCCGGTCGCGGCTTCTCTCGCGAGCCTCAATCCGGCGCGGGCGGCGGGGCTCGACGATCGCGGGGCGATCGCCGTCGGCCAACGCGCCGATCTCGTGGTGGCCGAGCCGTCGCCGCGGCCGCGCCTGCGCGCGACCTTCTCGGCCGGCCGCATGGTCTATGGCGACGGCACGCTCGTCCCGGAACGTCAGGCGGTGCCGACCCTTGCGAGCTGAAGGGCGAGCACCGGCGGCGGCGGTCGGTCCCGCTCCGGTCGGCCGCCGGCATGGGGCGACGAGGCGCGAGCGTCCCAGCCGCTCGCGCGCCACTCGTTCGGGGCGCGCCTAACCCGCGTCCGCGAGCCGGGCGACGGCGAGGACCGTCGCGAGGCCGGCCGAGAGGCCCTTGAGGCTTTCCTCCGGCTCGACGTCGATCCATTCCTCGACCGTGTGAGCCCGGCCGCCCCGCCCGCCGGTGCCGAGGCGGATGGCCGGAATGCCGAGGCTCATCGGAATGTTCGCATCCGTCGAGGACGCGCTATAGACGACATCATAGCCATAGGCCTTCAGCGCCGCCGTCGCGGCGGTCACGATCGGCGCGGACTTCGCCGTGCCGCCGGCCGGCCGGTCGCCGATCAACACCGCCTCGGCGGTGATCGACCCGTTGTCGGTCGAGCCGCGCGCATTCTCCGCCGCGACCGCCGTCTCGATCAGCGCGTGGAGCGCGCCGTCGAGCCGGGCGAGCTCGTCGGGCGCGGTGGAGCGGAGGTCGACGTCGACCCACACCTCTTCCGGGATCGCGTTGATCGAGGTTCCGCCGCCGAAGACGCTGGCGCAATAGGCCGTGCGCGGCTCCTTCGGCACCTCGATCGCCGCAAGGCCCGACACGACGGCGGCCATCGCATATCCGGGGTTCACCGTTCCGAACGCCATCAGGCTGTGCCCGCCGGGACCACGAAAGACGACATGATAACGCTTGGAGCCGACGGCGGTGACGACGACCTCCTCCATGTCGGGGCTGTCCATCGTGAAGAAGGCCTTGATCCGCTCCCGGTAAGCCCCTTCGGCGAAGAGATGGCGGATGCCGCGCAGGTCCCCTTTCCCCTCTTCGCCCACATCGGCGACAAAGAGGAGATCGTCGACCGTCTCGACCCCGGCCGCGTTGAGCGCGCGGACGAAGGCGAGGAGCGTTGCGAGCCCGCGCGTGTCGTCGCCGACGCCGGGGGCGAAGAGCTTCGTCCCCTCGCGCCGCACTGTGACGTCGGTTCCCTCGGGAAACACCGTGTCGAGATGGGCCGCGACAACCACGATGTGGCCGTTTCCTCGCCCGCGGCGAAGGCCGGTGACGTTGCCGATCCCGTCGAGCCCCACCTCCTCCAGTCCCGCCGCCTCCATCATCGCGCGGACCGCCTCGGCCCGCTTTTCCTCCTTGAAGGGCGGGGCCGGAATCTCGGTGAGGCGGATGATGTCGTCGACGAAGCGATCATGGTGGCGCTTCAGATCGTCCGTCGCCGCCTTGAAGGCGGGGGCGGCGAGGATTGTCTCAATATCGCTCATAAGGCGCTCAAAGGTCGGCCGGGCGCGGCTGGATCGGCGGATCGACGTCCGCCGGGATCGGGCAGATATAAGGCTTCTTGGTGATCCGCCCCTGATGGTCCGCCTTCGCGCGGGCGAGAAGATCGGGATCGGCGAGAAGGTCGACCGCCGTGCCCGCCATGGTCTTCGCGGCCCACACCATGCCCTTGTGAGCGGGACCGGCCTTGCCTTGGGCGGTGATCTGCCAGGAGTGGCCGGGCGTGCCGATGGCATGGGTGGCGACGCGCGCCTGAACCGTCGGCACCGCCCAGGAGACGTCCCCGACATCGGTGGAGCCGATCATCGGCTCGCCCACCTGATCGAGCGGCACGATGAAATCGCACAGCGGGTGGAACTCGGCCGGCTGCATTCCGACCCGGCGATAGTCGGAGATGATGTCCTCCTCCGAGAGCGTCGCCTGGATCTCGGCGGCATAGGCTCGATCCGTATTGTCGAAGGGGACGGGGCCGAGGCGCTCCATATTGGCGTGCATCGCCGCCTCCATCGGGGTGTTGCCGAGAAGGTTCGACACCGCCGAGAGCGTGCGCACCGAGACCTCGGTCTCCGTCATCATCGCCGCGCCCTTGGCGATCTTGATGACGCGCTCATTGAGGGCGCGCATCCCGTGTACATCGAGCGCGCGCACCGCATAACGCACCACCGCACGGCCCTGCACCACGTTCGGCGCGACGCCGCCGGCATCGATCATCGCATAATGGATGCGCGCCGACGACGGCATGTGCTCGCGCATATAATTGACGCCGACATTCATCAGCTCGACGGCATCGAGCGCGCTGCGGCCGAGATGGGGCGCTGCGGCGGCGTGCGAGGCGCGGCCGGTGAAGGTGAAATCGAGGCGGGTGTTCGCGAGGGAGAGCGCCTCGTCGACACGGGTGAGCGAGGCCGGATGCCAGGTGATCGCCGCGTCGACACCGTCGAACGCGCCGGCCCGCACCATGAAGGCCTTCGCCGCCCCGCCCTCCTCGGCCGGGCAGCCATAATAGCGCACGCGGCCTGGCTGTCCGGTCTCGGCGAGAAAGTTCTTCAGCGCCGTCGCCGCGAGGAGCGCGGCCGATCCCAGCATATTGTGGCCGCAGCCATGGCCGTAACCGTTGCCGGGGAGCGGCTTCGGCACGGCGATCCCCGCCTCCTGGCTGAGACCGGGGAGCGCATCATACTCGCCGAGAAAGGCGATGATCGGCCCACCTTCGCCCGCTTCGCCCATCACGGCGGTCGGGATGCCGGCGACCTCCTCGGTGACGCAGAAGCCCTCCGCCTCAAGCATCGCCTTATGCTCGGCCGAGGAGCGGAACTCGGTATAGGCGATCTCGGGCATACCCCAGACGCGGTCGCTCAAATCCTCGTAGGCCTCACGCCGGGCATCGACGTGATCCCAAATCCGTTCCGAATTCCCCATGGATCGCTCCTCCGGCCGGGATCGTCACGCGGCGTTGCGCGTTCCGGCCTCATCGTTCAGGTGGCAGGCAGAAAACCGCCCCGAGGCGACGCTCTTCAACAGCGGCCGCTCCTCACGGCAGCGGGCGAAAGCGTGCGGACAGCGCGGGTGGAAGTGACAGCCGCTCGGCGGATCGAGCGGGGACGGGATCTCGCCCTTGATCACGGAATAGACCTTCTTGGAGGTCTGCAAGGTCGGGATCTCGGCGACGAGCGCCTGGGTGTAAGGATGGTTGGGCGCGGAGAGGACGTCTTCGCTCCGGCCGAGCTCCACCAGGCGGCCGAGATACATCACCGCGATCCGGTCCGAGATGTGCTCCACCACGCCGAGATCGTGGCTGATGAAGAGATAAGTGAGGTCGAGATCGGCGCGCAGCTTCATGAAGAGGTTGAGGATCTGCGCCTGGATCGACACGTCGAGCGCGGCGACCGATTCGTCGCAAACGATAAAGTCCGGCTCCACCGCGAGCGCGCGGGCGATCCCGATACGCGCCCTCTGGCCGCCGGAGAATTGGTGCGGATAGCGCTTTCGCATCGCCGGATCGAGGCCCACCCGGTCGAGAAGGTCGCCGACATAGTCCGCGATCTCCCGGCGCGGGCGGACCTTGTGGACGCGCGGCGCCTCGCCGATCAGCTCGCCCACCCTGAGGCGCGGATTGAGCGAGGACATCGGGTCCTGAAACACCATCTGGACCTTGAGCGCAGCCTCGCGCGCCTCCGCGCCCTTGAGGCTCGCGACGTCCTTGCCGCGAAAGCGGATCGCGCCCTCGCTCGGGTTCATCAGCCCGGCCACCATGCGGCCGAGCGTGGACTTGCCGCAGCCCGATTCCCCGACGAGGCCGAGGACTTCGCCCTTCCCGATCGACAGATTCACCTCGTCGACAGCGTGCACGGTGACCGGCTTCACCGCCGATCCGAGCATCCGCGCGGTTCGCTCGGCGATGTCGAGCTCCTTGGTGAAGCGCTTGGAGACGGCGTCGATCTCGATCAAAGGGGTCACGATGCGAGCACCTCGTCACGCGTCTCGAGATGGGGGTGGACGCAGCGCACGCCGCGGCCCCGGATCGGTTCCGACAAAGGCGGATCGACGAGGCACGCCTCGTCGGCGCGCGGGCAACGCGGGCGGAAGCGGCAGCCCTCGGGAAGATTGAGAAGCGAGGGCGCCATGCCGTTAATCTGGGTGAGCATCGCACCGTGCGGTTTGCCCTGCGGCACCGATCCGATGAGGCCCCGCGTATAAGGGTGGAGCGGCTGGCCGATGATGTCGGCGGTCCGCCCCTCCTCCACGATACGGCCGGCGTACATCACGGCGAGCCGGTCGGCGAGGCCGGAGACGACGGCGAGATCGTGGGTGATCCAGATCAGCGCGGTGTTCGACTGGGCGCACAGGCGCTGCACTTCGGCGAGAATTTGCGCCTGGATCGTCACGTCGAGCGCGGTCGTCGGCTCGTCGGCGATGATGAGGTCGGGCTTGTGGAGGAGCGCGATGGCGATCGCGACGCGCTGGCGCATACCGCCTGAGAACTGGTGCGGATAGGAACGCAGCCGCTCGTCCGGCGCGGAGATGCCGACCATGGTGAGCGTCTCGCGAGCGCGGGCGAGCGCTTCGGCCCGGCTCACTTTCTCGTGGGCGAGCACGGTCTCGACCATCTGCGTGTCGATCCTGAGGACGGGATTCAGCGTCATCATCGGATCCTGGAAGATCATCGCGATGCGCTTGCCGCGAAGGCCCTTGATGGTCTTCTCCCCGGCGGCGACGAGGTCCGTCCCGTCGAAGATGATCTGACCGGAGACGACCTTTCCCGGCGGATCGACGAGACCGAGGATCGAAAAGCCGGTCACCGACTTGCCCGACCCCGATTCCCCGACGATGCCGAGAATCTCGCCCCGCTCCAGCGAGAAGGTCACTCCGTCGACGGCCTTCGCCACCCCGTCACGGGTGAAGAAATGCGTCTTGAGATCGCGGACGTCGAGCAGCGTCATTTCTGGAGCCGTGGGTTGAGGACGTCACGCAGCCGGTCGCCCACGAGATTTATCGCGATGATGGTGAGGACGAGGGCGATGCCCGGAAAGAGGCTGATCCAGTAACGGCCGGACAGGAGATAATCGTACCCGTTCGCGATCAGGAGACCGAGCGAGGGCTCGGTGATCGGAACGCCGACGCCGAGAAAGGAGAGCGTCGCCTCGAGGGCGATCGCCTGGGCGACCTGCACCGTCGCGACGACGATGAGCGGCGGCACGCAATTCGGCAGAAGGTGGCGGAACATGATCCGCCGATGCGACAGGCCGAGACAGCGCGCGGCCTCGATATAGTCCTTCCGCCGCTCCACGATCGCCGAGGAGCGCACGGTGCGCGCATAATAGGCCCATTGCACGATCACGAGGGCGAGGATCACCTTGTCGACCCCGCGCCCGAGGAGCGCGAGGAGGATGAGCGCGATCAGGATCGCCGGGAAGGAAAGCTGAAGGTCGACGATCCGCATGATGAACGAATCGACCCGCCCGCCGAAATAAGCCGCCGCCACGCCGAGCATCACTCCGATGGTGATCGCAAAGCCGAGCGAGATCCCCGCGACGACGAGGCTGATGCGCAGGCCGTAAGCGATCGCCGACAGCATGTCCCGGCCCTGAAGGTCGGTGCCGAGCCAATAGGTGCCGCCGGTCGCAAAGCTCGTCTCGCCGGGCGGCAGGCCGCCGTCCATGATGTCGAGCTGGGCGAGATCGTAGGGATTTTGCGGGGTGATCCACGGCGCGAGGATCGCGACCGTGGCGACGCACAGAAAGAGGACGAGACCGACGATCGCGAGCTTGTCCTCGATGAAGGCGAGCGCGATCCGTTTGAGCGGGCTGTCGACCTTCGGCGGGCGGACATCGTCGACCCGCTCGAGGCCTGCGATGAAGGCGTCGTCGCTCATCCCTTCACCTCCGAGAGCCGCACCCGCGGGTCGAGCACCGAATAGAGGACGTCGACCACGAGATTGATCGTCACGATGATGAAGACGGTCAGCATCAGGTAAGCGACGATCAGCGGGCGATCGAGCAGGTTGATGGAATCGATCAGCAATTTGCCCATGCCCGGCCAGGCGAACACCGTCTCCGTCACGATCGCGAAGGCGACCATCGAGCCGAGTTCGAGACCGATGATGGTGACGACCGGGATCATGATGTTCTTGAGGATGTGGACGAGCACGACGCGCCGGGAGGACAGGCCCTTGGCGCGCGCGAACTTCACATAATCCTGAAGATTGGCCTCCCGCGTGTTGGCGCGGGTGAGGCGGATGATGAGGCTCATTTTGAAGAGGGCGAGGTTCACCGCCGGCAAAATGAGATGGCGCAACCCGTCGAGCGTGAGGAATGAGAGCTGCATACCGAGAACGTCGACCGTCTCCCCTCGCCCGCCGGCCGGCAGCCAGCCGAGGAGAACGGCGAAGACGAGAATGAGGAGCATCCCTTGCCAGAAATTCGGCAAGGAGAAGCCGAGGATCGAGCCGGCCATGATGGAGCGGCCGGCGATCGAGTCGGGCTTCAGCCCCGCCAGCACGCCGAGCGGAACGCCGATCCCGACCGACAGGATGAGCGCGACGAAAGCGAGCTCCATCGTCGCCGGCAAACGCTCGAGGATGATTTCGACCGCCGGGCGGCCATAGACGAACGAGTCGCCGAGATCGCCGTGCAGCGCATTCCAGACGAAGAGCAGAAATTGCTCCCAAAGCGGCTTGTCGAGCCCGAGCCGGGCGACGGTCGCCTCGATCTCGGCCTGGTTGGCCTCCGGGTTGATCAGGATATCGACCGGATTGCCGATCGCGTAGACGCCGACGAAGACGAGAACCGCCATCGCCGCGATCGCGAGGAGGCTCTGGCCGAAACGGCGGACGAGGTAGACGATCATCCTCTTCTCCAGACCGGGCGGCCCGTCGCTGGGCCGGGAGCCGCCGGCATCATCGCCGGCGGTGTCGGCCTCGCCCCGCCATGGAGGAGGTCCGTGGCGGGATGCCCGCGCGGGGAGCGCGGGCGAGATCGTGGGGGCGGAACAGGCCCGCCCGCCGCGGTGCGGATCAATCCGCCGCCTTCTTCACTTGGAAGGCGATCGTGTACTGGTCGACGCGCGGCTCGTAATCGAGGCTCGGATCGAGCGCCCACACGGTCTGCTCGTAGTGGATCGGAATGATCCCATAATCGTCGAGCACCATCGTTTCGGCCTTTTGGAGAAGCGCGTCGCGCTTGGCGTCGTCGATCGTGGTCATCGCCTCTTCGAGGACGGCGTCCATCTCCGCGTTGGAGTAGCGGCCGGCATTGGTGACGCCGCGCCCGGCCTCCTTGTCGAAGGTGGTGACGAGCGACTTCAGCGGGGAGGACATCTCGCCGGACGAGGCGCCCCAGCCAGCCATGTAGATCGGGAAGTCGAGCGCGTTGCGGCGCGAGAAGAACTGGCTCGCGGTCGAGGCGTCGACATTGGTCTTGATGCCGATACGGGTCAGCATCTGGGCGATCGCCTGGGCGACCTGCTCGTCGTTGATATAGCGGTCGTTCGGGGTGCCGAGGGTGATCTCGAACCCGTCGGGATAGCCGGCATCGGCGAGGAGCGCCTTCGCCTGTTCCGGGTCATAGGGGTCCGCCTCGCGGCCGGAGGTGCCGAACATCGGCGGCGGCAAAAGCTCGCCCGCGGGCACGGCAAAGCCGCCCATGATGCGCTCTTTGATCGCCTCGCGATTGATCGCGAGCGAGATCGCCTTGCGCACGTTCACGTCCTGCAGCGGGTTCTTCCCGTCGGTGCCCGAGATCGACGGCGCGTCGGCCGTATCCTGGCGCATGTGGAGGTAGATGATGCGGTTCGAGAGCGCGTCGATGATCTTGTAGCCACCCTGCTCGATGCGCGGGATGTCCTGGATCGGCGGGGATTCGATCATCATCACATCGCCCGCGAGAAGGGCGGCGACGCGGGGGCCGTTGCTCGAGATCGGCCGCATCATGACCGTTTCCCAGTCCGGCTTCTCGCCCCAATAATCTTCGAAGCGGGAGAGGACGAGCTGGTTGCCGCGGGTGAATTCCTGCAGCTTATAGGGTCCGGTGCCGACCGCGACGTCGGGCGAATTGAAGTCGCCGGCCTGGGGAACGGTGCCCATTCCCTCACAGCCATCCGTGCCGAACGTGATCGTTTCCTCCGCCCCGCCGGCGTCGGCCGAAACGATCGGAAGGTTCGAGATCTCGGTCGGCAGAAGCGGGTTCGGACCCTCGGTCTTGATGATGACCGTGTAATCGTCCTCCGCCGTCACGTCGGCCATCGTGCCGGTGAAGATCGTGTAGGACGAGGGCGAATTCTCCACCAGCGGCACGCGGCAATAGGTGTAGATCACGTCGCGCGCGGTGAAATCGCTGCCATTGTGGAATTTCACGCCCTCACGCAGCGTGAAGCGCCATGTCGTATCATCGACGGCGGTCCACTCCGTGGCGAGCGACGGCTCGACCTTCTGGACCGGATCCTGCTCGGTCAAGCCCTCGAAAATGTTGGAGAGGACTTGCGTGTTCGTCGCAAGATTGTGGAATTGCGGGTCCATCGACGTCGCCTCGGACTTGAGGCCGATGGTCAGCTCTTCGGCCATCGCCGGTGCGGTCAAGGCCGTCCCTGCGATCAAGCCCGCCATGAGGGTCGCGTATGTCCGTCTCATTGATGCTGCCTCTCCCTGCGGATGCAGCCCCGAGAAAGGCGCTGCAGCCCTGTCTCCGAAAGCGCGCCGGTGGACCTCTCCGGTCGCGTGGTGGCCTGTTGGCAGTCACGCTATTATGCGCTATGCGAATGTCAACATTGAAATAGTATGCAGTTTGCTCATAGGTCATGCACAAGCCCGTCTCGCCACCCCATGAGCGAAGGATCGGTTTCACGCTTCGCGAGCTCGAAGTTCTGCGCGCGCTGGTTGAGACTGGCAAAACCACGACCGCAGCGCAACGTCTCGGGCTTTCGCAACCTGCGGTCAGCCGAAGTCTCGGCCAGCTCGAGGCGCAGCTCGGCCGGCAACTCTTCACCCGTGAAGGCGGCCGCCTCCTCCCGAACGAGGAGGCGCTCGCCATCGCCGAAGAGCTCGGCCCCGTCTTCACCGCCCTGCAGCGGATCGAGACACGCGCCAACCATGCGCCGACGTCCCATTCGGGCGCTTTGCGCGTCGTCGCTCCGCCGACCATCGCGCACCGCTTCATGCCGCGCCGCGTCGCCCGCTTCACGCGCGAGAACCCGGAACTCGAAGTCCTCTTCGACGTGATCGCCTCGGACATTCTCATCAGTGCGATCGCCGAGGAGAATTACGATCTCGGCGTCATCGACACCGTGCCCGCGCACGAGGGCGTCCGCCTCGAGCCGCTCCTCGCGACGGAGGCGATCTGCGCCCTTCCCCGCGGCCATCATCTTGCCGACAAGGCGGTGATCCGTGCCCAGGACCTCGATGGCGAACCTTTCATCGCCGCAACGCGCCGCCATTCGAGCCGCGCCGCGATCGACCGCGTCCTGGAACGCGCCGGCGCGCGCCCCAAATTCGTCATCGAGAGCTCGACGACGGTCGCGACGGCGGAGTTCGTGCGCGAGGGGCTCGGTGTCGCGTTGATGAACCCCTTCCCGATCATCCACCAGCTCGGCCGGGATATCGAGGTGCGGCCCTTTTTGCCGGTCGTTCCCTATCGGGCCTCGTTCATCCTACCATCGGGGCGACCGCCCTCGGCGGCGGCGATGGCCTTCATGTCGATGGTGCGCGCCTCGCTGGACCCATCCCCCTATCCCTCCGCCGACCGCTGAGCGGCGGCAGCTTCGAGGAGTGAAGATGCAGGCACCGACCAGCCCCGAGCTTCTGGCGCGGCTCGTCTCGTTCGACACGACGAGCCGGCTGTCGAACCTCCCCCTCATCGACTTCGTGGAGGACTATCTCGCCGGCTACGGCATCGAAAGCCGCCGGGTGATGGACGAGACCGGCACCAAGGCCAACCTTTGGGCCACCATCGGTCCCGACGGACCGGGCGGAATCATCCTGTCCGGTCACACCGATGTCGTGCCGGTCGACGGGCAGACCTGGGCGAGCGATCCGTTCACCCTCACCGAGCGCGACGGCCAGCTCTACGGGCGCGGCGCGTGCGACATGAAGGGCTTCCTCGCCTCCACCCTCGCCGCTGTCCCCGCGATGGCCGGCGCATCGCTCGCCCGGCCGATCCACATCGCGTTCTCCTATGACGAGGAAGTCGGCTGTCTCGGCGTCGCGCGGCTGATCGACTGGCTCCAGAAGGAGGCAGCGACGCCGGCTTATTGCATCGTCGGCGAGCCGACCCTCATGGAGGTCGTGATCGGCCACAAGGGCAAGCGGTCGATGCATGTGACGGTGCGGGGCCTCAGCTGTCATTCCTCGCTCGCCCCGCACGGGGTGAACGCCGTCGACTATGCGGCGATGATGGCGGTCAAGCTGCGCGAGATCGGTGCGCGCCTCGCTGCGGAAGGGCCGTTCGACGCGGCCTATGACGTGCCGCATTCCACCGCCCATACCGGCGTCCTGATCGGCGGCACCGCGCTCAATATCGTGCCCGACCTTGCCCGGCTCGACTGCGAGTTCCGCGTCCTGCCCGGTGTCGACGCGGACCGCCTCGTCGAGGAGTTCGTCGGCTATGCGAAGAACGAGCTCGAGCCGCAAATGCACGCGATTTCGCAGGATACGGGGATCGACATCGACGTGTTCGCCGGCTTCCCCGCCCTCGACACCCCGCCCGACGCGGAGGTGACGACGCTGGTGCGCCGCTTCGCCGGCTCGAACGGTGACGGTAAAGTGGCGTTCGGCACGGAGGGCGGGCGGTTTTCCGAAACGCTCGGCGTGCCCACGATCGTCTGCGGGCCGGGCTCGATCGAGCAGGCGCACAAGCCGGACGAGTTCGTCGCCCGCGATCAGCTCACCCGCTGCGATACCTTTCTCGGCCGCGTCGTCGACTGGGCACGGGCGCCCGGCTGATCCGGCGGCGGCCTATTTCACCTGCCGCTTTTCGAGTTTGCGCGCCAAAGTGCGCCGGTGCATTCCGAGCCGGCGCGCGGTCTCGGAGATGTTGAAGTCGGTCTCGGCGAGGGTCTCGTGGATGCGCTCCCACTCGAGCGTCTTGATCGAGGTGCTGCGCGCCGTCAGCGCGACATTGGCATCACCGTTTCCCTTGCCGAAGGCGGCCTCGATATCGTCCGTGTTGGCGGGTTTGGCGAGATAGTGACACGCGCCGAGCTTGATCGCCTCGACCGCGGTCGCGATGCTCGCATAGCCGGTCAGCACCACGATCATCATCGACGGGTCGTGCTGGTGGAGCACTTCGACACACGGCAGGCCGGATGCATTGGCGAGCTTGAGGTCCACCACCGCGAAGTTGGGGGCGCTGTCCCTCAGGACCTCATCCAGCTCGTCGGGGTGGGAGGCGGTCACGACCTCGTAGCCGCGCCGCTCGAAGGAGCGCTTCAGGGTTCGTGCGAAGGAGGCGTCATCCTCCAGGATCAACAGACGTCGTTCAGGCATGGCCCACCTGTTCGAACGCGAGCGCGGCGAGCGGCAATCGAAGGGTGACGATCGCCCCGCCGGTCGGACGGTTGTGCGCTTCGACCCGTCCACCGAGTTTACGCACGACATTGACGACGAGGAAGAGGCCTAGCCCGCCCCCTTCTCTATTTTTGGTTGTATTATACGGCCGACCGAAATTTGCAAGGGTCTGCGGCGCGAATCCCGGTCCATTGTCGATGATGTGAAGCACGATCTCCTCCGCGTCGCGCTCCACCCGCAATTCGATCGACGGGGCGCCGGTATCGAGCGCGTTGTCGAGCACGTTCTGGATCACCTGCTTCAGCGCCGCGTCGGACACGATCGGCATGTCGGGGCCGAAATGGTTGCGCAGGACGAGCCCCGCCCCGCCATGCCAGGTGCCGACGACATCGTTGAGGAAGCCGTTGACCGTCGTCACCTCCGGCGATTCCCCGCGCGCCTCGCCGGCGGAGAGGAGGATCCGCGTCAATATCGCCTTGCACCGTCCGACGGCCGTCTGCATTTCCGCGATCTCTTGGGCCAGATCCGTGTCGTTCGCGAGGGCCGGCACATGCTGCCAGTCGTTCAAGATCACCGAGAGCGAGGCAAGCGGCGTTCCAAGTTCGTGCGCCGCCCCCGATGCCAAGAGCCCCATGCGCACAATATGGTTCTCCTCGGCTGCGCGTTGGCGCAAGGCAGCGATGCGCTCATCGCGCTCGCGCAGGTTCTTGTTGATCCGCGAGATCAGGATCACGAGAAGCGTCGCGACGAGCGCGAAACAGGTCAGAAGGCCGAGTGTGTGGAGGCGGAAAAGGTCCGCGTCCGAATGGCCCGGCACCGCGAGCGGCTCGTTGTCGATCGACAGGCCGACATAACAGGCGGTGGTGAGGATCACGAGAAACGCCGCCGCGCGCCATTTGAGGAGCACGGCCGCCAGCGTGACCTGCAGGAGGTAGAGCGCGGCGAACGGGTTGCTCGCTCCCCCCGACATGAAGAGCTGCGCGGTGAGCGCCGCGACGTCGAAGATCAGGCTGAAGAGGATCGCTGCGCCCGGCACCTCGTCCCGCCGCGCGAGCCAGTGGAGGCTGACGAGGTTCAGCATCACCTGCGCGAGGAGCACGAAGGCCATCGCGGTGAACGGCAGCGCCACGTCGAAGGCGATGCCGACGACGGCGATGGTGAGGATCTGGCCGACCACCGCCACCCACCGCAGCGCGATCAGCAGGAGCATATTCTTGCGCCCGCTGAGGTCCGCCGTCACGGCCGGGCCATTCGCCCCGATGCTCGTCGATACGGCGGAGCGTCCGCCGAAATGTCGCAATGCCGGCACGTTCGTCTCTTTCACCCGAGGCTCGGAAGGCCCCGTTGCGGCCTCTCGCGCCGGCCCGCCGTCCCCTTCGCCGGCGACCGTCCGCGCTCATGCCGGATCGCGATGATCGCCGCGCCGATGCACATCGCGGCAAGCGCGAACCAGGTGATCGCGTAGACGAGATGGCTGTTGCGGAACGTCACCACCGTGAGGCCGGCGACGGGGCCCGCCCCGGTCGGCTCGCTCGCGTCGATGAAATAGGGCGCGACGGCGCCGATATTGGCGGCCGCGGCGATCGCCTCGACGTCCCGCGAGTACCAGCGATTTTCCGCCGGAACGTTGGCGCGCAGGAAGCCGCCGCCGGGTTCGCTCATCCGCATCAACCCGGTGACGGTGCGATGCCCCTCAGGAAGGGGCCGCGTCACCGGATCGCGCAAATCGGGCGAGATGAAGCCGCGATTGACGAGAATCGTGAAGCCCTCGTCGGTCACGAACGGCGCCATCACCCAGAAGCCGCCCCCCAGTTCGGTGACGGCCTGAACGAAGGTCTCTTCCGGTCCGAACACGCCGGAGACGCGCACCTTGCGATAGGCGTCCTCGGCCGCCTCGACCCGCGGCCAGTCGGCCGGCCCCGGTGCGGCGACCGGATCGGCGGCGAGCCGCGCGGAGACATGCGCGATGAGATCGAGCTTCCAGGCCCGCCGCTCCACCTGCCACACGCCGAGGCCGGAGAACAGCACCGCCCCGAAGGCGGTGAGGAGGAGGATCGCGACGAGGCGGCGACGCGTTCTAGCCATCGCGGTTCGCCGTCATGTCGCCGGTCCCATCGGCTGCATCGGCGGCATCATGTTCACGTTGAGATGGAACATGACCCACAACGAGCCGATCAGCGCGATCGCCACGATCACAAGGGTGAAGATCAGCGCCATCATGTTCCAGCCGCCTTCCGACGTCGTGTTCATGTGGAGGAAGAAGACCATGTGCACGACGATCTGCACCACCGCGAAGGCCATGATGATGATCGCCGTCAGCGTTCGGTCGTCGAGGGCGCCGGTCATCACCAGCCAGAACGGCACGGCGGTGAGGACGACGGACAGGATGAAGCCGCTGACATAGCTCCCGAGCGTGCCGCCGGCGTGGCCGTCTTCGTGGTCCTCGTCGTGCGTATCGGTGTGCGCGTTCATCACAGCATCCCCATGAGATAGACGAAGGTGAAGACGCCGATCCAGATGACGTCGAGGAAGTGCCAGAACATCGAAAGGCACATCAGGCGGCGGCGGTTCGCGGCGACGAGACCCATCCGGCGGACCTGCACCATCAGCGTCACGAGCCAGATGATGCCGATCGTGACGTGCAGCCCGTGCGTTCCGACGAGCAGGAAGAAGGCGGACAGGAAGCCCGAACTCTGCGGTGTCGCCCCTTCGGCGATCAGCGTGCCGAACTCGTAGAGCTCGATGCCGATAAAGGCCGCGCCGAAGAGGCCCGTGATCGCGAGCCAGCCCTGGACATGGGCGATGTTGCGCTTCTCCATCGCCAACATCGCAAAGCCGTAGGTGATCGAGGAGAAGAGCAGCATCGCCGTGTTCACGGCGACGAGCGGCAGCTCGAAGAGTTCGTGCGGGCCGGGACCGCCGGCGAAGTTGCCGCCGATCACCCCGTAGACGGCGAACAGCGAGGCGAACACCAGGCAGTCGCTCATGAGGTAGATCCAGAAGCCGAACGCCGTCGCGCCGCCCGGCGCATGGGCGTGCTCCTCGGTCAGATAGAAGACCGGCACGCTGTTGTCGGCGGCGATGGCCTCGCTGCTCGCGACGTGAGTGCTCGCCATGATCAAGCCCCCGCGCCGAGGAGCGCGGTGCGCCCGTGTTCGGTTTCGGCCACCTCTTCGGCCGGGATGGTGAAATCGCGATCGTAATTGAAGGTGTGCGCGATCGCGTAGCCGATAAGGGCGACGAAGGAGACGAGAGCGAGCCACCAGATGTACCAGACGAGGCCGAAGCCGGTCAGGAAGGCGAGCCCGGCGAGGATCACCCCTGCCCCGGTGTTCTTCGGCATGTGGATCGGCCGGTAGCCGTCGAGCGGACGCTGGTAGCCGCGGGCTTTCATGTCCCACCACGCATCGCTGTCGTAGATCACCGGCGTGAAGGCGAAATTATACTCCGGCGGCGGCGAGGAGGTCGACCATTCGAGCGTGCGGGCGTTCCACGGATCGCCGGTCGTGTCGCGCAGCTTCTCCCGGTTCTTGATCGAGACAAAGAGCTGGATCAGGAAGGCGAGAATGCCGATCGCGATCAGCGCGGCGCCGCCAGCGGCGATCACGAACCAGATCTGCAATGACGGATCCTCGAAGACGCGCAGCCGCCGCGTGACGCCCATGAGGCCGAGCACGTAGAGCGGCATGAAGGCGGCATAGAAGCCGACCACCCAGAACCAGAAGCTCACGAGCCCCCAGAACCGGTCCAGCTTGAAGCCGAACGCCTTCGGGAACCAGAAATTGATGCCGGCGAACATGCCGAACAGAACGCCGCCGATGATCACATTGTGGAAGTGGGCGACGAGGAACAGCGAGTTGTGCAGCACGAAATCCGCCGGGGGAACGGCGAGCATCACGCCGGTCATCCCGCCGATGACGAAGGTCAACATGAACGCGAGGGACCACAGCATCGGCAACTCGAACCGAATACGGCCGTGATACATCGTGAACAGCCAGTTGAACATCTTCGCCCCGGTCGGGATCGAGATG
Organism: Acuticoccus kalidii; assembly: GCF_021556395.1. Taxonomy (GTDB): domain Bacteria; phylum Pseudomonadota; class Alphaproteobacteria; order Rhizobiales; family Amorphaceae; genus Acuticoccus; species Acuticoccus kalidii. Next base: position 830,450 of record NZ_JAKGCS010000036.1, on the reverse strand, counting down.
ATCATCGTCGTGATGCCGAAGAAGGAATTGACGCTCGCGCCCGACCCCATCGTGAAGAAATGGTGGAGCCACACGAGGTAGGCGAGAACGGTGATGACCACCGTCGCGTAGACCATGGAGGCATAGCCGAAGAGACGCTTGCCGGAGAAGGTCGACACGACTTCGGAGAACACGCCGAACGCCGGCAGAATGAGAATGTACACCTCCGGGTGACCCCAGATCCACACGAGGTTGATGTACATCATGGCGTTGCCGCCGAGATCGTTGGTAAAGAAGTTCATGCCGAGATAGCGGTCGGCGGCGAGGAGCGCGAGAACCGCCGTCAACACCGGGAAGGCGGCGACGATCAGGATGTTCGTGCAGAGCGCCGTCCAGGTGAAGATCGGCATCTTCATCATGCTCATGCCGGGCGCGCGCATCTTCACGATCGTCGCGACCAGATTGACGCCCGATAGGAGCGTGCCGACGCCCGCGATCTGTAACGCCCATATGTAATAATCGACGCCGACATCGGGACTGGCGTCGAGGCCCGACAGCGGCGGATAAGCGAGCCAACCGGTCTTCGCGAACTCGCCGATGAAGAGCGAGGCCATCACGAGGACGACGCCCGACACCGTCATCCAGAACGAGAAATTGTTGAGGAACGGAAAGGCGACGTCCCGCGCACCGATCTGCAGCGGAACGACGTAGTTCATCAGCCCCGTCACGAACGGCATCGCGACGAAGAAGATCATGATGACGCCGTGCGCGGTGAAGATCTGGTCGTAATGGTGCGCCGGCAGGTAGCCCTCGCTGCCGCCGAAGGCGATCGCCTGCTGCGAGCGCATCATGATCGCGTCGGCAAAGCCCCGCAGCAGCATGATGATGCCGAGCACCATGTACATGATGCCGATGCGCTTGTGGTCCACCGTGGTGAGCCACTCATGCCAGAGATAGGACCACAGGCGGTAATAAGTGAGCGCCGCCACGAGCCCGATCCCACCGAGCGCGACGACGATGAAGGTGACGACGAGGATCGGCTCGTGGAACGGAAGGGATTCGAACGAGAGACGGCCGAACAGAAAGGCCCAAACTTGCGATAACATTGCCGGATCCGGTCAGAAGTTGCTGATATCGTCGTCGGTGCGGGCGTCGGTCAGGCGCACGTCGGACGAGGGCGTCGCGAGGCTGAAGCCGCGCAGTCGGGTCTCCGCGGTGGCGGGGATCGGCGTCATCTTGGCCCGGCCGACGACCGCTTCATCGTTGTTGAAGATGGCGAACGGGCTGCGGCAGAGGGCAAGCGCGACCTCTCGTCCGCCGGCGGCGGTCTGCGCATCGAGCGCCATCGTCTCGCTCATGCAGCGCGTGCCGGGATCGACGCACATTTCGAGGATGCGGTTATAGAGCCCGTCCTCGACGGACGAGAAGCGCATCACCGGGACGTTCTCGCTCGGCTTCTCGAGCTCGACATAGCGCGCCGCGGTCAGCGCCTCGTCGGCGTTCCGGCCCGCGTCGATCCACTCCTCGAAGCCCGCCTGGTCGAGCCCCTTGAAGACGAAACGCATGCCGGAGAAGCCGGCGCCGCTATAATTGGAGGAGAAGCCTTCATAGTCGCCTTCGGCGTTGATGACGGCGTGGAGCTGGGTCTCCATCCCGGCCATCGAGTAGATCATGCCGGCGAGCGCGGGGATGTAGAAGGCGTTCATCACGCCCGACGAGGTGATCTTGAAGTGGATCGGCCGATCGACCGGCGCCGCAAGCTCGTTGACGGTGGCGATCCCGTATTGCGGATAGAAGAAGAGCCATTTCCAATCGAGGGAGACGACCTCGACCTGCAGCGGCTCGGTGCCCTCGGGGAGGGGGCGGTCCCGGTCGACCTGGGTCAGCGGGCGGTAGGGATCGAGAAGGTGGGTGCCGAGATAGGTCACCGCGCCGAGACAGATGATGATCGCGAGCGGCGCCGCCCAGACGACGAGCTCCAGCACCGTCGAATGGTGCCACTCGGGGTCATATTCGGCCTCGGTGTTGGTGTGGCGATAGCGCCAGGCAAAGTACACCGTCAGCCCCATCACCGGCAGGATGATGAGGAGCATCAGGCCCGTCGCGAAAATGAGGAGATCCCGCTGTTCGGCCGCGATGTGACCGGACGGATCGAGAACGACGAAGTTGCACCCTCCGAGCCCCGCAAGCAGCGGAAGGAGGAGAAGGAACTGAAAACGGCGCAAGGCAAATCCTATCAGGTCGGCGGCCGAGAGGGGCGCGATCGACGAAACCGGCCGGCGGACGGCCCCATGACGGCGGGACCCAATCCCTTGCCCAACCCGTTCGGTCGGCAGACAATGCGACGACGCCCGTCAAGGCGACGACGATCGCTTTAGCTGCAGCGCAGCACGCGGGTCATTGGACACTTTGTCCAAGGCCCAGCGCTGGCGCGGCGATCGCCGAAGGTTGATATTGCATCGCAGCACGAAATGGCCTTGGACACTTTGTCCAATGCCGCAGATGCACAATCTGCGGGATGGCGTGATCGGCACGAACGTCGACGATCACACGCGACCCGATCGACCGTGATCGATGTCCGCCCGCCACCCGCAACGTTCGAGGATCGACAGCGCCCGTGAGTTCGCCCGCCGCATCTACAGTGTCGCCCCAAAGCACCCTCGCGCAGGATGCCGCACGGCTCCATGCCCATGGCGGTCCGGTCCGCCCGGCCGAGATCGCCGTCGGCGTCATCATCGGCCGCACGTCGGAGTTCTTCGACTTCTTCGTCTACGCCATCGCCTCCGTCGTGGTGTTCCCGGCGCTGGTCTTCCCCTTCGTCGATCCGCTGACGGGAACGCTCTACTCCTTCGGCCTCTTCGCCCTCGCCTTCATCGCCCGGCCGATCGGCTCGCTGATCTTCATCTCGATCGACCGCAATCAGGGCCGCGGGGCGAAGCTGATCATCGCCCTCTTCATGCTCGGCAGCTCGACCGTCGCGATCGCCTTCCTGCCCGGCTATGACAGTATCGGGGTCTATTCGATCATCGTCCTCGCGATCTGCCGGATCCTGCAGGGCCTCGCGCTCGGCGGCTCGTGGGACGGGCTCGCCTCGCTCCTGTCGATGAACGCCCCGAAGAACCGCAAGGGCTGGTACGCGATGATCCCGCAGCTCGGCGCACCGCTCGGGCTCATCGTGGCGAGCGCCCTCTTCGCCTATTTCCTGCACAATCTCTCCGCCGACGACTTCTTCGCCTGGGGCTGGCGCTATCCGTTCTTCGTCGCCTTCGCGATCAACGTCGTCGCCCTCTTCGCGCGGCTTCGCATCGTCGTGACGCCAGAATTCCAACGCCTCTTCGAAAACCGCGAATTGCAGCCCGAGCCCGTCCTTCGCACCCTGCGGACCGAAGGCCGCTTCGTCGCGATTGGCGCCTTCGTCCCGTTGGCGAGCTTCGCGCTCTTCCACATGGTGACGGTGTTCCCGCTCTCCTGGATCTTCCTCTACACCAACGAATTGCCGGCCCGCTTCCTGGTGTTCGAGACGATCGGCGCCATCGTCGGCGTGTTCTCCGTGATCGCCTCGGGCATCCTCGCCGATCGGTTCGGCCGGCGCACGCTGCTTGCGGCCTGCGCCCTCGCGATCGCGATCTTCTCCGGCTTCGCGCCGCAACTCCTCGATGCCGGCAGCGTCGGCGAGGCGACCTTCATGATCCTCGGCTTTATCCTGCTCGGCCTCTCTTTCGGCCAGAGCTCGGGCGCGGTCGCCTCCAACTTCTCGCAGACCTTCCGCTATACAGGGGCGGCGATCACCTCCGACCTCGCCTGGCTGTTCGGCGCGGGCTTCGCCCCCCTCGCCGCCCTCCTCCTCGCGAGCAATTTCGGGCTCATCTCGGCGGGCGCCTATCTCCTGTCGGGCGCGGTGTGCACGCTCCTGGTGCTTCTCATCAATCGCCGCCTCGAAGTGCGCGAGGAGTCGGTCGTCGACTGAAGCGCGGAACCGGGCACGGCCGTCCGCGAGGCCGTGCCCCCTTCGCGATCATCGGCTCGGCTCGGCGCGGCGACGCCTAGCCGAGCGGCTTCGCGAACACGAAGAACGCACCGAACGCGATGAAAGCGAAGCCCACCGCGTGGTTCCAGGTGAGCTGCTCGCCGAGATAGATGGTCGCGAACCCGGAGAAGACGACGAGGGTGATCACCTCCTGCATCGTCTTCAGCTCCGCCGCCGACCAGACCGTGTAACCGATCCGGTTGGCGGGCACCGCGAGACAATACTCGAAGAAGGCGATCCCCCAGCTCGCGACGATGACGAGCCACAACGGCGCACCGTGAAACCGGAGGTGCCCGTACCAGGCGACCGTCATGAAAATGTTCGAGGCAAGCAGCAACACGATCGGCGCGAGCGCCGGCCACAACGACGAACTGAACACCCGAGGCCGCCCTCCATTGCGGCATAAGCTCATGGCTCAGCGCGGCGCGTCCGCCAGCGCGAAATCGACATTATCCACACGATCGGCGCAGGCGGCGCCCGGATCCCCGAGCTCCGCCGACGCCGCGCCGGCTACTCCTTCGGCGCCAGCGTCTGCGCGATCGCGCCGAAGATCGCGGCCGCCGGATTGATGTCGGGATCGGAGGCCGGTCCGAGCGTCGCGACCACGACCAGCGTCACGTCCATGTCCGGGCGATAGGCCGCCAGCCCGCCATAGCCGCCGAAGCTGAACGTCTTCTGGATCCACGGGCCAACGAACTCCATCCCGAGGCTGAAATGCCGGTCCGGCGCGTTGCCGCCGAGGCCGAGCGTTTTCGCCGCGCGCATCGTCTCGAGGCTTTCCGGCGAAATCGTCTCGCCCGCCGCGAGCGCGCGGATGAGGGTCATCGTATCGGCCATATCGGCGTTCATCGGGCCGGTGTCGGCGGTCCAGGACGGGTTCCAGAAGGTGGAGTCCTCGAAGACGCCGCGCTCGGTCGTATAGGCGTGAAGCGCCGGCTCGAGGATCGACGGGCTGTCCCAGATCTCGGTCTGGCCGAGATTGAGCGGCTCGATGATCCGCTTCTGCAGGAGTGAGCGATAGGTCGTGTCGGTCGCCTTCGCGAGCGCCTCGCCGAGGACGAGATAGTTGGTGTGGGCGTACTGAAAGCCCGTCCCCGGCTCGAACACCATGCCGCGGGCGAAGGCGACGTCGAGAAGCTCCTCGGTCGTCCAGTCGCGGAAGACGTCCGCCTCGAACGCCGCCACGAAGCCCGGATCGGTCACATAGTCCGCATAGCCGGACGTGCAGTCGGCGAGCATGCGCAGCGTGACCTTGTCCGCCTCAGGATAGTCGGGAAGCCAGGTGTCGATCGTATCGTCGAGCGCCACGATCCCCTCGTCGACGAGCTGAAGGAGGATCGTGGTCTGCGCGCCGATCGCCACCGCGCCGGTGCGAAAGTGCATCGAGGGCTGCGCGAGGACGTTCGTCATCGACGTGCCGACGGCGGCGATCGTGGGCTCCCCATCGCCTTCGACGAGGCCGACGATCACCGCCGTCACCCCCTCCTCCGCGCGGATCGTTTCGAGCCGATCCTCGATCATCTGCCGCGCGGCAGCGCTCACCGTCTCGTCGGCCGCCGCCGGATTGAACTGGGCGAGGGCGAGAACGGCGCCTGCCATCGCGCCGCGGATCGATCGTCGGGTCATGCCACCTCCGTCAAGCATCATTGTGCCGGCCATTGCGGGCCGGCCCCTCATGCTATCCGGTCGCGACGGCGCTTTCGACCGGAATGACGTCGACGGCCTGATCGCTCGAATGGCCGCCCGCGGTGCGGGTGACGCCGCGCACCGGCGCGACATCGCCATAGTCGCGGCCATAAGCGATCACGATGTGGTCCGCACCGGCGAGGCAGGCGTTGGTGGGATCGTATTCGACCCAGCCGAGTTCGGCCCCGCACCAGGCCGAGACCCAGGCGTGCGTCGCATCCGCTCCCTCGAGCCGCGCCTCTCCCGGCGGCGGAAGCGTGCGCAGACATCCGCTCACATATCCCGCCGGAATGGCGAGCCCGCGCAGGCACGCGATCATGATGTGGGTGAAGTCCTGGCACACCCCGTGGCGGGCCCGGAACGCATCGAGGAGCGGCGTCGACACGGTGGTCACCCCCGGCCGATAGGCGATATCGCGATGCAGCGCCTCCCCGACCGCGACCACCGCCGCAAGAACGCTCGGCGCGCGGCCCGCGACCGCCCGCGCATAACGCGTCGTCTCCGCCGCGAGAGGGATGCGGGGCGAGGCGCCCACGAAATGATGCGGCGCGCGGCCGGCAAGGCTTCGATGGCTCGCGATCTCGCCCGCGAGATCGGCAAGGCGCGGCGAGAGGTCGAGGCTCGGCCCGCTCGCCATCCGCTCGACACGCGCCTTCAGCGCGAAGGTCACGTCGCGATGGGGCTCGTGAAACGCGATCTCGACGACGTTGTTGCCGAAAAAGTCCCGCCGGCCGTTCCATTCGTCGGGCTTCGGGTCGACGGTGAGCGCGCTCAGGATGACGCGCTGCGCGTTCGCGACGTCGAGCGGGGTCAGCATCACGAGATCGCGGCTCGCCGACACGTTCGCGTCATAGCGATATTTCACGCGTATGGAGACGTCGTAGAGCATCAGTCGAGATAGGACGCGGCGAGGATGTCGGACATCGCGAGAATCTCCGCGTCGAGCGCAAGGAGCATCGCCGTGTCGAGCGTTTCCGGTGTTTCGACGGCGAAGGCGGCGCGGGCCTTCAAAGTGATGCGCTGCATCGGCGTCAACTGCCGGTGCTCCTCGGAGCCGGGCAAGGCCTCGACATGCCGGTCGATATCGTTGAGCTGGTGGATCACGGCGCGCGGATTGAGCGGGTCGAGCGCCAGGAGGTCGACGACGGTGGACCGGTTGGTCGCCACCGCATAGCGCCGCCGATGCGACATCTCGCTGTCGGCGACCTCGACCGCATAGTCGAGCGAGCCTTCCGGCGCGGCGGGATCGGCGAAGGCGGCGAGGAGCTTCGTCATCGAGGAGGCCCGCTCGATCGCCCGGCCGATGCTCATGAAGCGCCAGCCGGTGAGGCGGTACATGTTCTCGTGGACGAGCCCGGAAAAGCTCGACATCTTGCGCAGCAGGAGCCCCATCGCCCGCGCCCCGTCATCGCCGGGTGTGATCCGGCCGGACAGGCTCTGGATCGTTTGCGAGAGATCGCTCAGCGCATTCCACCCGTCGACCGAGAAGCGATCGCGGATCTTCGCCGCCGCGGCGGCCGCCGCCTCGACCGTCTGGACGAGCGCGTCGGGCATCCCCTCGGCCGCATCGACGCCCAGCCCGGCGAGATAGGCGCGCGAGTGAGCGAGCACGGGCGTGTCGTCGGAGGCGGCCTCGGCGATGCGGATATTGTGGGCGCGCAAGAGGCGCACGGTGTGCTCGGTCCGCTCCATATAGCGGCCGAGCCAGAAGAGATTGTCGGCCGCCCGGCTCGGCAGCACCATCGGCTGCGGCCGCACGAAGGGCGCGGAGGGCGCGGCGAGCATCGTCTCGTCCGGCACCGGATGATCGGCGACGACCCAGACGTCGGCCGCGCTTCCGCCATGTTGCAGCGCGAGCGCGGAGGATCCCTCGTCGTGGCCGATCCGGGCAAAACCGCCCGGCATCACCCGCCACCCGTCCGCCGTGCGCACCAGGAAGACGCGCAGGCTCATCGGCCGCGGGACGAGACCACCGCCCGCAAAGGCCGGCGTCGTCGACAAGGTCACGACCTCCTGGCCGACGAGATCGCCGCCTTTCTCGTCGATCCAGTCAGGGAGGGAGCGGCCGACATCGCGGTTGAAGACGCCCGCCACGGCGTGCGGCTCGTTCGCGTCGAAGAGGATGCCGGAGGAATAGGCGCTGCCGATCGACATGCGCGTCGCGTTCGCCTTCACCGCCTCGCGCGCGCCTCGCTCACCGCACCACCAGGTGGCGATATTGGGGATGGCGAGCGGCGCGCCGGTCAGCGCCTCGCAGATGCGCGGCAGGAAGGCGAGGAGCGCCCTTGTCTCGACGATGCCGGAGCCGAGGGCGTTGACGAGGGTGACGTTGCCCGCCCGCACCGCGCCGACGAGGCCGGGCGTGCCGAGCGCCGACGTCTCGGCGAGTTCCAAGGGATCGGCATAGGCCCCGTCGAGCCGGCGCCAGAGGACGCTGACCGGGTTGAGGCCGGCGACGGTGCGCACCATCAGCCGTCCGTCCCGCACCCTCAGATCCTCGCCTTCGAGGAGGGTGAAGCCGAGATAGCGCGCGATGTAAGCGTGCTCGAAATAGGTGTCGTTCATCGGCCCCGGCGTCAGGACGCCGACGCGGCTCCGCTCCGTCCCGCGAAGCGCCAGGAGCGAGTCGCGGAAGGTGCGGAAGAAACCGGCGAGGCGGTGGACGTTCGCGCGGGCGAGATGGTCGGGATAGATGCGCGTCGTCGCGATGCGGTTCTCGAGCGCGAAGCCGGCGCCGGACGGGGCCTGCGCGCGATCGCCGAGCACCCACCATTGGCCCTGCGGCCCGCGCCCGATATCGAAGGCGAGAAAGTGCAGGAAATGCCCGCCCCGCGGCGTGACGCCGACGAGGGGACGCAGCCACTCCGGATTGCCGGCGACAAGCGCCGCCGGAAGATCCCCCCGCGCGACGAGACGGTTCTCGCCATAGATATCGGCAACGACAGCCTCGAGGAGATCCGCCCGCTGGACGAGACCGGCGCCGATCGCCTCCCACTCTGTTTCATCGATGAGGATCGGAACGTGGCTGAGCGGCCAGCCGCGCTCCGCCACGCCCTCCGCGCCATATCGGCGATAATAGACGCCCGCGTCGCTCAGATACTGATCGCCCCGCGCGCGCCGCAGCGCGATCTCCTCGGCGTCCATATCGGCGAGCGCGGCGACGAACTCGGCCCAGACCGGGCGGATCGCACCGTCGGCGGTCAGAAGCTCGTCCGCGACCCCGTCGAGAGGGCGGTAATGCGCGAGAAGCCGTGCGATCCGCGCCTCGCGTGCCGCCGCCTTCGACGGAAGGGCGCGCTCCGTCATCGCTCTCCCGCTCCCGTCCGCGACGCGCGGCAACGCCGGCATGGCGCCGGACGCGGCTCCCCGCCGATCGCGACGCCGCGGGTCGCCCGCGCCCTAGACGCCGGGCCCACGTCTCAAATCGAGCGTCATCGGGAACTCCGGATGGCCCCGCTCTGGAGCGGGCATATAAAGGCCGGGAGTGTGACCGTGCGGCTCGAAGCGCGCAAGGCGGCGCGCCTCGGCTTCGTTGCTGTTGACAGGAAATGTGTCGTAGCTCCGCCCACCGGGATGGGCGACATGATAGACGCAGCCCCCGATGGCGCGGCCCGACCAGGTGTCGAAAATGTCGAACACCAAGGGCGCGTCGACCGGCACCACCGGATGGAGCGCCATCGCCGGCTGCCAGGCTTTATAGCGCACGCCGCCGACGCTGGCGCCGCCCGTCCGGGTCGCCGTCATCGGCACGACGCGCCGGTTCGCCGTCACCCGGTAGCGCTCGGGATTGGTGGTGGTGAGCTTCACCTGAAGGCGCTCGGTGGAGGAATCGGTATAGCGCACCGTGCCACCGATCGCGCCGACCTCGCCGAGAACGTGCCACGGCTCCAGCGCCTGCCGCAGCTCGAGGCGCACCCCTTCGACCTCGATCTCGCCGCAGAAGGGAAAGCGGAATTCGGCCTGCGCCTCATACCAGTCCGAGCGGAACGGGAAGCCGTGCTCGCCGAGATCGTCGAGCACCTCCAGGAAATCCTCCCACAGGACTTGCGGCAGCATGAAGCGGTCATGAAGGCGCGTTCCCCAGCGTGTCGGCTCGCCGCTGAGGGGATGGTGCCAGAGGCGGGCGATGATGGCGCGCAAGAGCACCTGCTGGGCAAGGCTCATGCGCGGGTCGGGCGGCATTTCGAAGCCGCGAAACTCGACGAGGCCGAGCCGCCCGGTCGGACCATCGGGCGAATAGAGCTTGTCGATGCAGATCTCCGCCCGATGCGTGTTGCCGGTGACGTCGACGAGGATATTGCGCAGGAGCCGATCGGTGAGCCACGGAAGCGGCGCCGTCCCCTCCCCCGGCCGCGGAATCTGGGCGAGCGCGATCTCGAGCTCGTAGAGCGCGTCGTGTCGTCCCTCGTCGATCCGCGGGGCCTGGCTCGTCGGCCCGATAAAGAGACCGGAAAAGAGGTAGGAAAGGCTCGGGCGACGCTGCCAATAAAGGATCAGGCTCTTGAGGAGGTCCGGCCGGCGCAGGAACGGCGAATCCATCGGCGTCGCGCCGCCGACGACGACGTGATTGCCGCCGCCGGTGCCGGTGTGCTTGCCGTCGATCATGAACTTGTCCGCGCCGAGGCGGGATTCACGCGCCGCCTCGTAGACGCCTTCCGTCGTCGCGACGCACTCCTGCCAGTTCGCGGCGGGGTGGATGTTCACCTCGATGACACCCGGATCGGGCGCGACGCGGATCACGTTGAGGCGCGGATCGGTCGGCGGGGCATACCCCTCGATATGGACCGGCAGACCGACGCGCTCCGCCGCCGCCTCGATCGCGGCGAGAATTTCGAGATAGTCCTCCACGCTCTCGACCGGTGGAACGAAGACGCAAAGCCGCCCGTCGCGCAGCTCGGCCGACATCGCGGTGCGCACCTGCCCTTCGATCTCGTCGCCGAGGGTCTGCTCGACCCGCGCCTGGGTGGCCGTCGCGGCGGTGAACTGGGCGACTGGTTGCGGGCGGTCGCCGCCCATCTCGGCCGCGATCGCGTCCTCGGTGCGGAAATCGGGCAGCGGCGGGCGCTCCACCGTCGGATCGGCGGTGTTGACGTAGGGATATTGGGACGGCGGAATATGGTTGAGCGAGGCGAGCGGCAGGCGATAGCCGACCGGACTGTCGCCCGGCACCAGGAGGAGGTGGCCGCGCCGGGTCCGCCATTTCTCCGAGACCCAACGCTGCCCCTGGCTCCTCGCCTGCCAACGCTGGACCGGCAGGACATAACCCGCCGGCTCGGAAAGACCGCGCGAAAAGACCGTCGCGATGCGCGCGCGGGCCTCGGCGTCCTCGAGCTTGGAATCCTGAGGCGTCACGTTCTCCGGGAGCTGCGATTCCCGCAGGATCCATTCGGCCGGATCCTCAAAAGCGGGCGCCACATAGTCGCCCGGAATGCCGAGCGCGTCGGCGATCGAGCCCATCAGCCGGCCCGCATCCTCCGGCCTTGCGTCCGTCGCGACGCCTTCGGGGGCGACGAGGTCCGCGTTCGACCAGACGGGCGTCGCGTCACGCCGCCAATAGAGCGAGAAGGTCCACCGCGGCAGCGTCTCGCCCGGATACCACTTGCCCTGGCCATAATGGAGGAAGCCGCCGGGGGCGAAGCGCTCACGCAGCTTGCGGATGAGGATATCGGCCCGCTCGCGCTTGGTGGGGCCGACGGCGTCGGTGTTCCACTCACCGGCTTCGAAATCGTCGACCGAGACGAAGGTCGGTTCGCCGCCCATCGTGAGTCGCACATCGCCGGCGGCGAGCGAAACGTCGACCTCCTCGCCGAGCCGGTTCAACGCCTGCCACGCCTCCTCCGAGAACGGCTTGGTGATGCGCGGATGCTCGGCGACGCGCTTCACGTCCATCTCGAAGGCGAAATCGACGTTGGCGGCGCTCGCGAGGCCGTGGATCGGGGCGGCGTTGCGATAATGCGGCGTCGCGGCGAGCGGGATGTGACTTTCGCCGGTGAGAAGGCCGGAGGTGGGATCAAGACCGATCCAGCCCGCGCCCGGCAAATAGACCTCCGCCCAGGCGTGCAGGTCGGTGAAGTCGTGGTCGGTCCCGGCCGGCCCGTCGAGCGCGACGAGATCGGGCTTCAACTGGATGAGATAGCCGGAGGTGAACCGGGCCGCGAAGCCGAGATGGCGCAGGGTCTGGACAAGGAGCCACGACGTGTCCCGGCAAGAGCCGGTCTTCACCGTCAGCGTCTCTTCCGGCGACTGAACGCCCGGCTCCATTCGGATGACATAGCCGATCTCGCTCGCAAGGCGCGCGTTGAGAGCGACGATCATGTCGACGGTGCGGTGCGGCGTGCGGTCGATCGAGGACAGGAACGCCTCGAAGAGCGGCCCCACCGGCTCCGTGACGCGGTAGATCGCGAGATCGTCGGCGATCTCCTCCGCGTAGGCGAAGGGCCATGTCTCGGCGGTGTCCTCGACGAAGAAGTCGAACGGATTATAGACCGTCATGTCGGCGACGAGATCGACTTCGATCTTCAACTCGCGCACCGGCTCGGGGAAGACGAAGCGGGCGAGCCAGTTGCCGTACGGGTCCTGCTGGTGATTCACGAAATGATTCGCGGGGCTCACCTTGAGGGAGTGCGAGATCACCCGCGTCCGGCTGTGCGGGGACGGCCGAAGGCGGATGACCTGCGGCCCCAGCGTGACCGGACGGTCATATTGATAATGCGTGAGGTGGTAGATGGCAGCTTTGATAGACATCGTCGCGCGACCGCCCTCAGAACGTCGTTGGCATCTTAGCGAATTGGCTCATTGCACAATCCCTGCCACTCGGCCACCGCCGAACACGCGGCGCGGTTGAAGACGAGCGTCGCGACGTGGGTCGGATCGGCGCTCAGGGCGCCCTTGGCGGCCAGGCGAGCGCGGGGCCGGTGCGGAAGAAGGACACGTTGTTGGTGAAGACGCTCTCCGGCGCAAGGCGGACCAGTCGCCCGTCCGGGTCGTCGATCGCCGCGATCTCGCCCACGAACCAGGCGTTCCAGGTCTCCTCCGCGCCGAGATAGTTGGCGAGGAGGCGGCGAAAGCGGGCGCCGTCCATCGCCTCGACCGTCGCCCGGCCGCGCAGGCCGAGATGGAGAAGAACACCCGCCGCGTTCTCGTAGTCGACGATCTCGACCGCACAGCGCGGATCGCGCAAAAGCCGCGTCACGGTGCTGCCGTTCCGGTTGCCGGGTATCCAGAGCGCGCCGTCCTCCCAGATGAACCAGACCGGCGCGTTGCGCGGCGCGCCGTCCGCCGCAACGGTGGCGATGTTCGCCATCAGCGGGCGGGAAAGGACGATTTCGGGATCGAACGGCGTTCCCATTCAAGCCGCGGCGGGTGCGTCGAAGGCGATGCGAAAGCCGGTGTGGCTTGCCGTGTTGTCGGGCGCGTTGCCGGTGCGGGCGGCGATCCGGTAGCGCCAGCAATACGAGACATGACAGAGGAACGAACCGCCCTTCAGGAGCTTCGCGTCGCTCGCCGCCATGTCGCGGGCGCGCTGGCGGGCCGCCTTCTTGAGGGAGCGCACCCGGAACGGATCGGCCGACCACTCCCACACATTGCCGGACATCTCGTGAAGACCGTAGCCGTTGCCGGGAAAGCTGCCGACGGGCGCCGTGCCGCGATAGCCGTCGGCGGCGGTGTCGTGATCGGGAAAGCGGCCTTGCCAGATATTGCAGGGCAGGAAGCCGGCGTCGCCCGGATCCTGGTCGCCCCAAGGATAGCGCGGATCGGCGAGGCCGCCGCGCGCCGCGTGCTCCCATTCGGCTTCACTCGGAAGGCGCGCTCCGGCCCATGCCGCATAGGCGGCAGCGTCGTTCCAGGAGACGTGCGTGACGGGGTGCGCCTCGCGCCGATCGAGGGTCGTCGCGGGGCCTTCGGGGTGATCCCAGGTGGCGCCGTCGACGGCAATCCACCATGGCGCATCGGGGTTGCGCCGCCCCGCCGCCGCGCCACCCGCGAGGAGCCCGACAAACACGAAGGACCACCCATAGCGCTCGGCGTCGGTGACGTGGCCGGTCGCGGCGCAAAAGGCGGCGAACTCGGCATTGGTGACGGTGTGGCGGGCCATGAGAAACGGCGCGATGCGCACCTTGCGCGGCGGCCCCTCCCCGTCGAGCTCGATCTTCGGTGCCTTGGTGCCGACGGCGACGAGGCCGCCTCCGATCGGAACCGCACCTTGGATGAGCGCGGCGCGCGTCGACGCGTCGGCCCGCGCCGAACCGTCCCGCACGGCGGCCGAGCCTTGCTCCTGAAGAGCGGCCGACGCCGAAGCCCGTTCGGCGGCGGGGACACAGCATCCCTTCCCCGGCGGTGCGTCTTCATCGAGCGGCAAGGCCATCGGCGCCTCCTCTATGGCGGTCGTCACGCCGCGGCGTTTTTCGCGTCCCCCGCCTCGCCTTCAGCGCGGCAGGAGGTTGGTGCGCGCGAGGTCGAGGACGGCGTCGCCGCGCCCGCTCATCACCGCCCGCAAGAGCCAGAGGCTGAAGCCCTTCACCTCCTTCGCCTCGATCGTCGGCGGCATGGACAACTCGTTCGTCGCCGTGACGACATCGAGCAGCGCCGGCCCGTCATGGGCGAAGATGTCCTTGACCGCGCCCGGAAGGTCGCCAGGATCCTCGACGCGGATCGCGTGGATCCCGACCGCACGGGCCATCGCCGCGAAATCGGGGTTTTCGAGATCCGTTCCGATCTCGACGAAGCCCGCCGCCTTCATTTCGAGCGCGACGAACCCCAAGACGCCATTGTTGAAGATGACGATCTTCACCGGCAACTTGAGCTGGGTCATCGAGATGATGTCGCCCATCATCATCGTGAAACCGCCATCGCCGGACAACGAGACGACCTGACGTTCCGGGAAGGCCGCCTGGATGCCCATCGCCTGCGGCATCGCGTTCGCCATCGAGCCGTGATTGAGCGAACCGATCAGCCGGCGCTTGCCGTTCATCGTGACATAGCGCGCGGCCCATATCGTCGGCGTGCCGACATCGAAGGTGAAGGCGGCGTCCTCGTCCGCCGCCTCGCTGACGAGCTTGGCGAGATATTGCGGGTGGATCGGCTTGCGACCCGGGGTGCCCTTGGCAAGATCGTCGAGCCCCTCGCGGGCGCGGACATAGCGGGCCTTGCTGTCGTCGAGGTGGGCGCTGTCGGTCCGCGCCTCGAGCTTCGGCGTCACCGCCGCGAGCGTCGCGCCGACATCGCCGACAATGCCGAGCTCGATCTTCGCCCGCCGGCCGAGATGCTCGGGCCGGATGTCGACCTGGATGACCGGCTTCGTCTCGGGGATGAACTGCTTATAGGGAAAGTCGGTCCCCAGCATGACGAGAAGGTCGCACGCCGCGATCGCCTCGTAGCCGGAGGAAAAGCCGATCAGCCCGGTCATGCCGACGTCGAACGGGTTGTCGTGCTCGACGAATTCCTTGCCGCCGAGGGTGTGGACGATGGGGCTCTTCATCGCCTCGGCGAAGGCCATCAGCTCGGCGTGTGCCCCGGCACAGCCGCGGCCGCAGAACAGCGTCACCTTCTTCGCCCCGTTCAGCATCTCGGCGAAGCGATCGAGTTCCGGCTCCGCCGGGAGCACGCGCGGCACCGGGGGAATGAGGCCGGCGCGAGGCGGTAGCGGGCGCGACGACGCCTCGCGGAGCGCGACATCGCCCGGCAGGACCACGACCGCGACGCCCCGCTCGCCGATCGCCGCGCGGATCGCATTCGCGAGCACATAGGGCATCTGCTCAGGGTTTGAGACCATCTCGCAATAGACGCTGCACTCTTGGAAGAGGTTTTGCGGTGCGTCTCCTGGAAATAGGCCCCGCCAATCTCCTGGGACGGGATCTGCGCGGCGATCGCGAGGACGGGGGTGCGCGTGCGTTGGGCGTCGAAAAGGCCGTTCACCAGATGAAGATTGCCCGGACCGCACGAGCCCGCGCACACCGCGAGGCGGCCGGTCACTTGGGATTCGCCGGCGGCGGCGAAGGCCGCGGCCTCCTCGTGGCGGACGTGCATCCATTCGATCGTGCCGCGCTGTCGGAGCGCCTCCGTCAAGCCGTTGAGGCTGTCGCCGACGACACCCCAGATCCGTTCCACCTCGGCCCGTTCGAGGAGTTCGACGACCATGTCGGCAACCAGTTTCGCCATTCCATCCCCCGGCTGTTCATCGCTCACGACTGCATTCGATAGCCGAAATGCGCTGCGCGTGGCGCATGTTCTGGCTGCCCGACGCGATCAAACCACACAAGAGCGCGTGACGTCACGGGCGACGTGCGCCGGCTTCGTTCGGCCCCGCCGGCGGGTGTGGCTCGCCTTTAAAGAAATCCTCCATACCCCCTTGAAGCTACAGTGGCTGTAGCAACTACCTCGGGTGCATTGCCGGAAAGCCGAGGTATCGGAAATGCCCACCGACCGCATCGAGCGCCATCAGGATCGCACCGTCGCCCACGCGAACGCATGCTGCGCGCCGCACGATCATGACGAGACGCCCGCCCACGCGCACCATGAGCACGCGAACCATGGATGCAGCGCGGACGCACCCATTCCCGCGGTGCCGCCGGCGGGCACGGGTCGCAGCTTCCGGGTCGACGGGCTCGATTGCGCCGAAGAGGTCGCGATCCTCAACCGGGCCGTCGGCCCCTCGGTCGGCGGCTCCGATCATCTCGCCTTCGACGTCATCAACGGCCGGATGATCGTCCTCGATACCGCCGACGCGATCTCGGACGCGGACATTGCCCGCCTCGTCGCCGAAACCGGGATGAAGGCCGAGCCGTGGAACGAGGCGACCGCCGCCTCGAGCCGGTCGAAGCATTTCGCAAAGCAAAAGCGTCTCACCGTTCTCAGCGGCGTATTCTGGGCGGCGGGACTCGTCTGGCATGTCGTCGAGACGGGACTCGGCGATGCCCTCAACCTCTTCGCCGGGCACGGATCGACCCCGGTGCCGCCCGGCGAGGCGCTGCTGTTCGCCCTCGCGATCGGCTTCGGCGTGTTCCTCGTGGCGCCGAAGGCGTGGGCGTCGGCGCGGCGCCTTTCGCCTGACATGAACCTCTTGATGGTCGTCGCCATCGCCGGCGCGCTGGGCCTCGGCGATATGTTCGAGGCGGCGACCGTCGCGTTCCTCTTCTCGCTCTCATTGACGCTCGAAAGCTGGAGCGTCGGCCGCGCGAAGACCGCCGTGTCCGCCCTCCTCGATCTCGCGCCGCCGACCGCCCGCCTGATGCGCCCGGACGGCACCGAGGCGACGGTGCGCGCCGAGGAGATCGCCGTCGGCGACCGCTTCGTGGTGCGGGGCGGCGACCGTATTCCGCTCGACGGCGAGGTGATGGAGGGCGCGGGCGCGGTCGACCAGGCACCGATCACGGGCGAAAGCACGCTCGTTGCCAAGGAGGCCGGCGACGAGGTCTATGCCGGCACGATCAACGGCGAGGGAACGCTCGTCGTCCGGGCGACCAAAGCGGCGACCGACACGGTGCTCGCCAAGATCATCCGTATGGTCGACGACGCCCAGGTGCGCCGCGCGCCGGTGGAGCAATGGGTGGAGAAATTCGCCCGGGTCTACACCCCCGCCGTGATGGCGCTCGCTGTGGCGCTCGCTTTGTTGCCGCCGCTGGTGGCGGGGGGCGATTGGGGCTTCTGGTTCTATAACGCCCTCGTCCTCCTCGTCATCGCGTGCCCCTGTGCGCTCGTCATCTCGACGCCGGTGTCGATCGTGGCCGCGCTCGCGTCGTCGGCGCGGGCGGGCGTCCTCGTCAAAGGCGGCGTCTATGTCGAGGTGCCGGGGCGCACGCGCGCCGTCGCGCTCGACAAAACCGGCACGATCACGATGGGCGAGCCCGAAATCGCCACCGTCCACGCCCTCGGCGGCGGCGATCGCTCCGCCGTCCTCGCCCTCGCCGCCGCGCTCGAAACGCGCTCCTCCCATCCCCTCGCGCGCGCCATCCTCACCCACGCCGACCGGGAAGCGGTCGCCATCGAAACCGCACAGGAGACGCGCACCGTGCCGGGGCGCGGCGTCGAGGGCCGGGTCGGCGGCAAGGCCGTCTGGCTCGGCTCGGATCGCTTCGCCGCCGAGAAGGGGTTTGCGGACGCGATCCCGCAGGAGCTGCGCGACAGCATCGAGACGGCCGGCGGCACCCTCGTCGCGATCGGCGACGAAGCGGGCGTTCTCGGCGTCCTCGAATTGCGCGACAAGGTGCGGCCCGATGCGAAGGCCCTGGTCAGCGCCCTCCACGACCTCGGCGTCGGGACGGTCGTCATGCTGACGGGAGACAATGCCCGGACGGCGCGCGCCGTCGCCGAAGAGGTCGGCATCGACGAGGTGCGCGCCGGCCTCCTCCCCGAGGACAAGGTGACGGCGATCGAAGAGCTGGTCGCGACCCACGAGGTCGTCGCCATGATCGGCGACGGGGTGAACGACGCCCCGGCGATGGCGCGGGCACATTATGGCATCGCGATGGGGGCGATCGGCTCGGACGCGGCGATCGAAACCGCCGATATCGCCCTCATCTCCGACGATATCGCTCGGATCCCCTGGCTCATCCGCCATTCGCGCCGGACGATGGGGATCATCCACCAGAACATTGCGATCTCACTCGTGACGAAAGCCGCGTTCGTGGCCCTCACCACCTTCGGCATGGCCTCGATGTGGGGCGCGATCGCCGCCGATGTGGGCGTTTCGTTGCTGGTCGTCGCGAACGCGCTCCGGTTGCTCGGCGCGAAAGATGCGCCGTTCCTCCCGACAGTGGACGCTGAGGCGGCGAGCCCCCATGTGGCGAAGAGCGCCCCGGCCTAGGCTCGGGCGAGGAGGACGGCTCGATGTTGACGATCGGCAAGCTCGGTCAGAAGACCGGAACGCGCGTTCAGACGATCCGCTATTATGAAGAGATCGGGCTGATGCCCGAGGCGGAGCGGACGGAAGGCGGCCAGCGCCGCTATAGCGACGCCGATTTCGACCGGCTGTCCTTCATCCGGCATGCGCGTCAGCTCGGCTTCCCCCTCGAGGCGATCCGCGAGCTCCTCAGCCTCTCCGATCACCCGGACCAATCGTGCCACGAGGCGGACGCGATCGCGCGCCGCCAGCTCAAGCAGGTCGAGCAGCGGATCGCCCGCCTCAACGCGCTGAAGACCGAGCTGCATCGGATGATCGAGGAGTGCAGCGGGGGCCACGCCGCCGATTGCCGCGTCCTCGAGGTGCTGCGCGACCACTCTGAATGCCTCACCCGGCACGATGATATCGGCGCCTGAGCGCGAACTGCCGGATCGATATTCATCCTCGATCAGCGCCGTTTTCCGACCTCCGGTAAACGTTGTTGCCCAAACATCGCGACGGCGCTCAAATAGGGCGATCATGTGGCGCGGCCTATCGTTTGGGGATTGACCCTCTTGCCGCCGATCGCCTCAGATCGTCTGTGGACGATCGTGTTCTTTGCGCGTGTCTTCCCTTCCCGATGACCATGGGCCGAGGCGATCGGCCGGATGTTGGAGACACTCCGCATGGCGCGAAAGCTCCGTTCTTTTTCCGTCGCAAATTCTGCAAAAAAGCGACAAAACGGAGGCGACGCCCCAGCGCCAAGCGAGGTCTCGAAGCGCCAGCGTCGGGTGACGGTCCGGCGGGTCGCCTCGTCGTTGCTCTTCCAATCGACCGCGCTTGCCGGAGCCCTCGCGGGCTTGCCGGTCTATTCCCGCGCGTACGCGCAAGCCTCGTGCAGCCCGTCGGTGACGAGTTACACCATCGATGGCTCGCAAGACTTCGACGCGGCCGATATCGACTCGATGCGGACGGCGTCGAAGCAGACCTTCACCTGCACCATCGAGTCGTCAGGCACGATCGACGCGCCGCAATACGCCTATGGCGGCGCGTATGCGTACTATCAGAACCTGCCGACGGAAGACCTCTATCTCAACGACGGCAACTATACCCCCTCCAAGAAAGGGTCATTCTTCGGCTGGAACGGGCTCAACGTCACGATCACGAACAACGCTGAGATCCAGGTGGGATCCAGCGCATCAACGACGTCGATCATTCAGAACAACTCGCATTCTGACGACCTCCTGTTCCAGAAATCGACCCAATATAACGCGCTCTCCGTCTACTCGCGCGGCTCGATGGCTCTCGGCTCCAATGAGGCGTACAGCCAGAGCGAGGGCGGTTATCTCCCCAACCCGGCGGGATCCGGCGGGGCGATCACGATCACCAACACCGCGTCGGTGTCGAGCAGCATCGGCGCCGGAATCTATGCCCTGTCGAGCGGCGGCCTCCAGGTCGACGGCGGCAAGAACGGCGTCGGCGGCGCCGTCACCATCACGACGAGCGGCGACGTCTCCGGCGCCAAGGGCGGCATCCTCGCGGTGAGCCGCGGCGGCATGTCGACGATCCAGTACCCCAATGGCGGCAAGGAAAGAGCCGGCAATGGCGGGACGACCTCGATCACGATAACGGGCTCGGCCAACGTCTCGGCGACGTCGACGGGACCGGCCGTGTTCGCCGCGTCCTATGGCGGCAACGCGCTCTATCAGGCGAACACCTTCGGCCAATATGTCTATGGCGGCGAAGGCGGCAAAGGCGGCGACGCGACCGTTTATCTCGGCTCCAAAACGGCGGCAATGACGGGGACGATCTCCACCGCCGGCGTCGGCACGAATGTCGGACCGCAACAGGTGATCCGGAAGACCGGGGCCGCGGTCGCCGCCGTCAGCGTCGGCGGCACGGGCGTCTATGTCGGCACGTGGATCGCCAGCGGCGGGGCCGGCGGCAAGGCGGCGGTGCTCGCCTACGGCTCCTCCGATACCCTCCTCAAGACGACGGGCGACGATTCGTCGGTCGTCCTCGCCCAATCCGTCGGCGGCGCGGCACAGGTCGCCTCATACAACGACCAAGGCCTGTCCGGGGGCGATGCGGGCACCGCGACGGTCACGATGTCCGGCGGTGGCTCGATCGAAAGCGCCGGCACGCGCTCGATCGGCATCCTAGCCCAATCCCTCGGCGGCGCCGGACGAAACGACGACATCTACGTCCAAGCCTACGGCTCTGCCGGCAAGGGCGGGACCGTCTACGTCACGAGTGATTTCAACATCACCAATACCGGCGATTATGCGCACGGCATCGTCGCCCAGTCGGCGGCCGCGTCGCTGGCGACGGCCGTCTACGACAATGCCGGTGACAGCGCGATCGTCTGGGGCGACACCAACGACACGGCGACGGGCAGCAGCAGCGTCACGGTGACCAACACCGGGACGATCAACGTGTCCGGGACCGATGCGCACGGCATCGTCGCCCAATCGATCGGCGGCGGCGGCGGCATCCTCACCAATTCGGACGCGCTGAGCACCAACTCACTCGGCCTCGTCGATACGAGCGCGGCGCAGAGCATCGGCGGCCTTGCGACGGCGAACGGCGACGCCGTGACGGTGACGAATCACGGCGCCATCACGACGACCGGAAAGACCCCGACGGGCGCCGGCGCTTCGGCAAGCGGCTCCGGCGACGATTCGCTCGGCGGCGGCATCGCCATTCTCGCCCAGTCCATCGGCGGCGGCGGCGGGACGAGCATGGGCCAAGGCTCTGTCGGCGGGCTCGGCGGATCCGGTTCGGGCAGCATCGGCGGCAAGGTCACCGTCAACAACTACGCGACGCTCACCACCTATGGCGACGAAGGGCACGGCATTGTCGGCCAATCGATCGGCGGCGGCGGCGGTGCGGGCCGCAACGCCAAGGGTCTCTTTCACGCGGTCGGCGGCTCCGGCGGGCCCGGCGGCACGGGCGGCGCCATCGCGATCACGACGAACGGTTCGATCGCCACCTCGGGCAACTATGCCGCCGGCATCATCGCCCAATCGATCGGCGGTGGTGGCGGCGTCGGCGGCAAAGCGAGCGCGTGGGGCCTGTTCGTCGCGACGAGCGTCGGCGGCGCCGGTGGTGCGGGCGGCAACGGCGGGTCGACCTATGTCACGGGCGGCTCGTCGGCCACGATCAGCACGAAGGGCGACCACGGCTTCGGCATGCACGTCCAGTCGATCGGCGGCGGCGGCGGCACGGGCGGCGCCTCGAAGTCGAGCAGCGACGGGCTCGGCTTTTCCATCGCCATCGCGACCGGCGGCACAGGCGGTTCGGGCGGCCAAGGCGGCACCGCGAGCGCGACGCTCGAAGGCACCCTCACCACCGCCGGCAACGACGCGATCGGCATCCTCACCCAGTCGATCGGCGGCGGCGGTGGTGCGGGCGGTGCGGCGACCGCGAAAGCTGTGTCCGAGGGCCTCCCGGTCAACGAAGAGGGCACCGACACCGTCGCGATCAACGTCTCGATCGCCCACGGCGGCAATGGCGGCTCGGGCGGCGATGGCGCTCTGGCAGAAAGCCTCGTCGACCAGAACGCCGCGCTGACGACCGAAGGGGACGGCGCGACCGGCGTCCTCGTCCAGTCGGTCGGCGGCGGCGGCGGCGCCGGCGGCGACGCGACGGCGACGGCCGCCACCAAGGCGCTGTCCGACCTTTTCGGCGACGACGATGACGACAACGACGATGACGACAAAGCCACCGATGGTGACGACGAGACCAAGAATTACAGCCTGAACGTCACCCTCTCCTTCGGTGGCCAATCCGGCAAGGGCGGCAACGGCGGCGAAGCCTACGGTCATATCGAGGGCGCCGTCACGACGAAGGGCGATCTCGCCGACGGCCTCCTCGTCCAGTCGATCGGCGGCGGCGGCGGCGCCGGCGGCGCGGGCACCGGTTCGTCGAGCACCGCGAAGAACGCCGTATCGGTGGGCCTCAACCTCAATGTCGGCGCGAAAGGCGGTGTCGCCGGCGATGGCGGGCTGGCGCGAGGCGGCGTCAGCAGCACCGGCTCGATCGTCACCTCCGGCCATGGCTCACGCGGGCTGATGGTGCAGTCGATCGGCGGTGGCGGCGGCTCCGGTGGCGGCGGCACGGGGAACGATTCGGCCGACTGGGACGTCACCGTCGGCCTCGGCGGCGATGGCGGCGGCGGCGGCACCGGCGGGAACGCCTATGCCTGGAACTCCGGCACGATCGCCACCTCGGGCGATTTCTCCGACGGCATTCTCATCCAGTCGATCGGTGGCGGCGGCGGCGCCGCGGGCCTCGGCAAGTCGTCCGTCGTCTTTCAGTCGGAGAAGGACGACGACGACGACAACGACGCTGACGACAATGTCGACGAGGCGGCGCGCGCGCGCGTTCTCGCCAGCGACGATGATGACGACGACGACACCACCAGCCACACGATCACCATCGGCAATGGCGCCGGCGGCTCGGGCGGCAATGGCGGCAATATCTATGTCGGCACCGACGCGAGTGGCGCGACCATCCCGCTCGGCACCATCACCACGAAGGGCGCCTTCTCCCATGGCGTCCACGCCCAATCGATCGGCGGCGGCGGCGGCACCGGCGCGGTGTCGAAGTCATCCAGCGACAGCTCCTCGGATTCCAGCGACGATGACACGCCCGACGTCGCCCTGACGATCGGCGCCAATGGCGGCGACGGCGGCACGGGCGGCACCGTCACCGTCTATGGCGGTACGACCACCACATATGGCTTCGCCTCCACCGCGATCGTCGCCCAGTCGATCGGCGGCGGCGGCGGAACGGGCCTTTCCTCCGGCTTCGCGGTGCCGAAGGTGAAGCTCTCGCTCGGCTCCAAGAGCGTGAGTTCCGGCGGGGCGACAGGTGGAGCCGTCAACGTCACCATCGCGAGCGATCAGACACTGACGACCCATGGCGGCGATGCGCACGGTGTGCTCGCCCAGTCGATCGGCGCCGGCGGCGGCCTCGGCATCGTCGCGCTCGGCGCCGCGAAGGCGACCAACAACGATCAGGCGTCCGACGTCATCGACATCACGCTCGGCTCCAATTCGGACCAGAAGGCGCTCCACGATCTCGATGGCGGCGACGTGACGGTGACGCACAGCGGGGCGATCGCCACCAACGCCAGCCGCTCGATGGGCATCGTCGCGCAGTCGATCGCCGGCGGCGGCGGCTTCATCTCGGCCACCGCCGCAAACATCGACAACGTGTCGTTCGTCTCCGATCAGCAGCGCGGCGCGGGTTATGATGTCAACGTGAGCCTCACCTCGGGCTCGATCGTCACCTCTGGCGACGGGGCGGCGGGCGTGATCGCCCAGTCGATCGGCGGCGGCGGCGGCTTCGCCGCGGACCTCGCCCAGAAGCTCAACGCCTATTATGCGGACTATGAGGCGAACTATAAATATAGCGGCGGCGACGGGCGGCATTCCGGCGTCGTCACGGTGTCGGTCGACGCCAAGAGCTCGATCTCGACCTCGGGCCGATACGCCCACGGCATCATCGCTCAGTCGGTCGCCGGCAGCGGCGGCATCTTCGAGAAAAACGGTACGACCTATGCCGGCTCTCTCCACCGCAACGGGCCCAACAACGAGGCGGCCGTCAACGTCACCGTCGACGGATCGGTCGAGACCAAGTCGGCGTCGAGCTGGGCGGTCTGGACCCAGGTGCAAAACACCACCTCGACGATCACGATCGGCTCGACCGGCACCGTGAGCGGCTCGGTCGGGGCCGGCTATGGCGGCGCGATCTATGCGGCCACCGGCAAGGCCAACGGATCGACCACGATCGGCGTTTCGGGCACCCTCTCCGGCAACGTGATCGCCAAGAGCGGCACCGTCACCGTCAACGAAGGCGGCACGTTCATCACCGGCGATGTCGACGTCGCCACCCTCACCGTGATGGCGAGCGCCGCGGGCTCCGGCTCGATCGATGTCGGCGGAAAGGGCAACATCTTTCAGACTGAGATCGACGGCGATCTCACCGCCCAGTCCAGTAACGGCACCTATGCCGCGATGATCGCGAATTTCGACGTCGCGCTCGGGTTGGGCGGGACGGACAGCATCATCCTCAACGGCACCCTCTCGGGCGACTGGTCGGTCGGCATCAACGCGATGTACCTGGCGCCGAACTATAATTTCGACATCATCAAGCCGGCCACGATGGCGGACGGAGCGTCGGTAACGGTGCAGTCGTCCAAGGTCTTCACCATGGCGCCGGTCCAACAAGACCAATACGGCTGGCTCTATTCGTCGGTCTCATCCGCGAACTTTGCCGAGTCGGGAAACACATTCCTGCACAATCACCGGGAGGTCGCGAACGGCCTTCAGAATGCGTGGGACGCGCTGGCGCAGCGCGGCGGGACGAAGACCGGCGGCGTCGGGTCGTCCGCGCCGCCGATCATCACCCGGCCCGCCGATGGCGGCCCGCTGATCGGTGAGGTTTTCGCCCATTTCCACCAGGCGACCGACGAGACGTTCGAAGACATGCTCTCCTCGTTCGCTTCGCACACCGCGCTCGGCGGCGTCGCGCGCGCACCGATGAGCGCGGTCGCGACGGCGACGCGGCTGATGACCTGCGAGGGCTTCACCGAGGGCGCGTTCATCGGCGAGGGCGAGTGCGCCTGGATGGCGGGCACCGGCGCCACCGCGGAGCATGGCGGTTTCCAGCGCACCGACCCCGGCTTCACCGTCGACACCTACGGCTTCCAGGCCGGTGCGCAGGTCGCGCTCGCCGACTCCTGGTTCGTCGGCGGCACGATCGGCTACGAACGCGGCGACTATCGCGGCCACGGAACCGGCCAATCGCTCGACACCGACACGGGCTTCGCGGCCGTCTCGGTCAAGAAGGAGATCGGCTCCTTCCTCTTCGGCGCGGCGGTCGGCGGCGGCTACACCTGGGGTGACGGCCAGCGCACCGTGCTGCACGGCACCTCGGCCTATCGCGTCGATGGCAATCCCGATTCGAGCTACGTCTTCGGGCGGGTCCGCGGCGCCTACACCTACGCCTTCTCCGACTGGGGTTATCTCCGCCCCGCGATGGACCTCGACATCATCAACATCGACCAGAAGGACTACAACGAGACCGGCGCCGGCGCGCTCAATCTCATGGTCGACGGGCAGAACCAGACGCTGTTCGCCTTCACCCCTTCGCTCGAGCTCGGTGCGAAGGTGAACATCACCGAGGCCCTTCCGGCACGCCTCTTCGCAAATGCCGGCGTGACCTTCCTCAGCAACGACACCTTCACCTCGCACGCCCGCTTCGAGGGTGTGCCCACGATGGACGCCTTCAAGACGAAGACGTCGCTCGGCGACACGTTCGCGCGGTTGGGCGTCGGCATCGATATCGCCCCGACCGAGGGTTTCGAGATGAAGCTCCAATATGACGGCGCCTTCTCGGACGACGTTCAGTCGCACGGCGGTTCGCTGCGCCTCGGCTATCGGTTCTGACGCCGGCCGGCCTCGGGACCCTCACACCACGGACCGCGCTCCGGCGCGGTCCACGCGTCGAGCCGCCGCGGCGGTCGATGCCGGGGCCGATCGCGCGTGCCGCCCGGTATGGCGCGCCAATCCTGGGGGTGACGTCCGTCGCCTTTCGCAGACGGATCGCGCGCGACACGGGGCCCATTCCAACGATCCGCCTGTCTGGGCCGGGTCGTCGCCTCATGCGTCAACCCGGCACCGGCGATCGTCTCGATCATGCCGAGCCACGGCCACGGAGGGCTTGGGCGGGGCATTGATCGCGTGACGGCGGCTGCTAAAGAGGCGAAGGGGCGTTCGGCGCGCCCGTGAATGAGCCGCGCACTTGCCGGGTGGCTGGGGCGGCTGGATTCGAACCAGCGCATGGCGGTACCAAAAACCGCTGCCTTACCACTTGGCTACGCCCCAATCTGGAGGGTGATCTAGCCGGTTCGGGCGGCGACGGCAACCGTCTCGCCGCGTGTCGCGACACTCGATGCGCGGATGCGCGCGAAAGGCAATCCTTCATGTGGACAACGACCCGGATCGGCCCCTCCCCCGCCCTCGCGCTCGACGAGATGGGGCGCGGACCACTCGTCGTCTTTCTCCACGGCGTCGGCGGAAATCGGAGCAATTGGCACGATAATCTGCCCGCCTTCGCCGCGTACTTCCACGCCGTCGCCTGGGATGCGCGGGGCTATGGGGGAAGCGAGGATCCCGCCGGCCCCGTCGCCTTCACCGACTATCGGGACGATCTGTTTCGGGTGCTCGATCATTTCGGCGCCGAACGCGCCCATCTCGTCGGGCTGTCGATGGGCGGGCGGATCGCGCTCGCCTTTCACGCCGCCGCGCCGGAGCGCGTTGCCTCGCTCACGTTGTGCGATACGCATCTGGGGTTCCGGCATCTTTCGGCCGAGGATCGGGCGAAGTTCATCGCCAAACGCGCCGAGCCGCTTCTCGCCGGTAAGACACCCGCCGATATCGCCCCGCGCCTCGCCCGCACGCTGATCGGCGATCCGGCGCACACGGAAGCCCTCGCCAAACTGGTCGCCTCGATGGAGGCCTTGCGGACCGCGCCCTATCTCGCCGCGATCCGAGCCTCGACGGAGGAGGATCTCGATCCGCTCGTCGAGGGCGTCGCGGTGCCGACCCTCGTGCTCGCGGGCGCGCTCGACAGGGTGACGCCGCCGAGCCTCGCGGAGGCGATCGTCGCGCGGATCGCCGGCGCGAAGCTCGCGATTATCGAAGACGCCGGGCATTTGTCCAATATCGAAGCGCCCGAGGCGTTCAATCGCGTGGTGCTCGCCTTCCTCGCCGAGATCGAAGGCTGACCCCGCGAGCCGGCCGGACCGCCACGCCGGCGCGTGATCGGCGGTTCATCCCGTCATCACCTCCGCCCGCCGGGGCAGATCGGCGCCGCGCCGGCTGCACGTGATGGCGGCCGCCGCACTCGCAAAATGCATCACGGCGAGGCCGTGCTCGGGCGCCATCGCGCCGAGCGCCGCGCGGGTGAGGAGACCGCGCTCGGCAAGGCCGGTCAGAAGCGCGGCGAGGAAACTGTCGCCCGCGCCGACCGTATCGACGAGATCGGTGGCATGGGCGGGGACATGGTGGTCGCCGGACGGCAGGACGAGGCGCGCCCCGCGGCCGCCCTCGGTGAGCACCACCATCCGCGTGCCGGCGGCAATCCAGCGGGCGGCGACGTCGAGCGCCGGCTCGGCATAGACGTCGCTCATGTCGTCGCTGCTGGCCTTGATGATGTCGGCATGGGCGGCGAAGGCTTCGACCCGCTCGCGCCAGACCCGCATATCGGGTTCGACCGTCGGCCGCACATTGGGATCGAGCACGACGAGGGGCCCGCCCTCCGCCTCGGCGGCCAGGGTGAGGAAACTGTTCCCGGTCGGCTTCGTGAGAAGCGAGAAGCAGCCGAAGACGAGCGCGTCGATCCCGTGGAGCGCGGGAAGATCGGCCGGCGTCACCTGCCGGTCGGCCGCACCCTCGCCGTAGAACTGGTAGCGCGCGCCCCCCGCCTCGTCGAGCGCGACGAGGGCGAGTGTCGTCGGCGCATCGGGCCGCTTCAGGTAATCGGTGACGACGCCCTCGCGCTGCAGCGATCGGACGAGCTTGTCACCCAGGGCGTCGGTGGAGATGCCGGTGAGGAGACCGACCGGCCGATCGAGCCGGGCGATCCCGACTGCGACGTTGAAGGCGGATCCACCGATCCGCCCATCGAGTGCGAAACCGCCGGGCGACTCTTCACCCACAAACACATCATAGAGCGCTTCGCCGCAGACGAGAATCGTCATCGTGTCATCGTCGCCTCAGCCGCGGAACTGATCGAGCTGGCCGTATTTCTCGGCAAGGAGATAGTAGAACGTCACGCGGCTTTTCTGGCGCGTGTCCTTCATCGCCTCGCAGACCTCCATCACGGCGTGGTCGAGCGTCGTATCGTCCTCGGTGCGGCCGAGCTTCTTTTTGAGGAAGCTGTCCCGAACGCGGTTGCGCTCTCCCTCGTCGGAGCAGGAAACCAACGCCGAATCGCGATTCTGCAACGCAATACCGAGGTGCCGCACGAGCCCGGCGACGCATGCCTCATCACAGTTGGACGTGTATTTGCGAACGTCTTGCGCGTAATCCGTGCTCATTGAGCGTTTCTCCCTATGGTCGTGGACACCACGACAACTTAAGGCGGACCGACAACCGCGACCACCACAACGCAACAAAATTACGCCACACCGGCCGACATCGTCTCTGAATGACTTGCTGATCGGTTCGCGATGCGGTCAGTCTCGTCCCTCACGTCGTCGCTCTATGCCCCCGGGAGCCGGAATGTCGTCCGCACGCCAAGTGCTCATCGCCACGATCGCCGCCATCGCCATCATCGCCGTCACCGCGGTCGCGATCTGGCAGATGGCCTCGGTCGGCAACGCGACCCTGCGCATCAGCGCGGGAACGCCGGGCGGCACGTATGACGCTTTCGCGGCCGCCTTGCGGGAGACGGTGGGGCGCGGCAACGTCATCAAGATCGAGCCGCGATCCTCCGCCGGGGCGAGCGAAAACGCGGAGCGTCTGGCCGCCGGAGAGGTCGAGCTCGGCCTCATCCAGAGCGACACGTCCGTCGCCACCGACACGCTGATCGTGGCGCGGCTTTTCCCGGAGGC
This sequence comes from Acuticoccus kalidii, assembly GCF_021556395.1. GTDB lineage: Bacteria > Pseudomonadota > Alphaproteobacteria > Rhizobiales > Amorphaceae > Acuticoccus > Acuticoccus kalidii. Next base: position 801,314 of record NZ_JAKGCS010000036.1, on the reverse strand, counting down.
GTTTCACCTGATCGCGCGGATCGATTCGGGCATCGAATCGGTCAACGATCTGCGCGGGCGCACGATCGGTCTCCTTCCCGAAGGCGCGGGATCGAACGCCCTGTTCGATCGTCTCCTCCAACATCATGAAATCGACCCGGACGAGGTGACCATCACCCATGGCGACCTGAAAACCCAGGCGCAAGCGATCCGCGACGGGTCGATCGACGCCTTCTTCATGGTGGTCGCCCTCGGCAACACGACGATGGAAGACATCATCAAGTCGACCCCGACCCAGCTCGTTCCGATCGAACAGGCCGAGGCGATGGCGATGTTCGACCCCGCCCTCAGCGCGAGCGTCGTGCCGGTCGGCGCCTATTCCGGCGAGCGACCCGTGCCGTCGACGCCGATCTCGATCGTCACGGTGCAGAGCCTCCTCGCCGTGCGCCGGGACGTTTCGGACGCGACGGTGGAGGCCCTGACGCGGGCGCTCTTTGAAAATCGGCAGGCGATGGTGCGCCTCCTGCCGCAAGCCGCCTTCTTCGACGCGCCGACCGACCAGGACCGGCTCGCCTTCGGCATCCACCCCGGCGCCGAGCTCTATTATCGGCAGGACGACCCGCTCTTCATCGTCGAATATGCCGAGCCCATGGCGCTCGGCGTGACGGCGCTCGCGCTGCTTTTGTCGGGCCTTTGGCAGGCGCGGATCTGGCTCTCCAACGCGCGTAAGAACCGCGCCGACCACTACAATCTCGAAATCGTCGACATTCTCGGCCGCCTCGAGCTCGCGGCCACGCACGAGGAGTTCGAGTCGATCCGCCGTCAGCTCTTCGAAATCTTCAAGAAGGTGATCGTCGATCTCGACAACGACCGGATCGAGGAAAAGTCACTCCTCTCCTTCTCCTTCGCCTGGCAGGTCGCGGCCTCGACGCTCAACCATCGCCAGCTCGTCGCGACCGGCGGCCCCGATCGAAAGCCGCCGCCCGGCACAGCCTGAAGCCCGCATCGACAACCGACGCCGCGCCCTTTTTCAGGCGAGCGCCTCCGCCTCGGCGACGAGAGCACGCGTCGCCGGATGACGGGGCGAGCCGAAAATCTGTGCCACGTCGCCCTCCTCCACGATCGCCCCGTCGTCCATCACGACGATACGGTCGGCGAGGAGACGGACGAGACCGAGATCATGCGCGATGAAGACGAGGCCGATGCCCGATTCGCGCGTCAGTCGATCGAGCAGCCGCACGATATCGGCCTTGATCGCGGCATCGAGGGCGGAGACCGCCTCGTCGGCGACCAGGATCTCCGGTTCGGCGATCAGCGCGCGGGCGATGGCGATTCGCTGGCGCTGGCCGCCGGAAAATGCGTGCGGCTTGCGCCAGAGAGCGTCTTCGCCGAGCCCCACCGCAGCGAGCGCGGCAGTGGCGCGCCGGGTCTTTTCGCGGCGGGAAAGGCCCGAGCGGTAAAGCGGTTCGGTCACGATCCGCCGGACCGAGTGGCGGGGGTTGAAGCTCGTCGCCGGGTCCTGGAACACCAAGCGTGCGGTCTGCCGCAAGCGCGGCTCGTCCGGCCGGACGACCGGGGTGCCGTGGACGGATACGGTGCCGGTCCGCGGAAGAAGACCGAGAACGGCGCGCATCAACGTGGTCTTGCCCGAGCCCGATCCGCCGACGAGCGCGAGCCGTTCCCCCGCCGCGATCGCGATCGAGGCGTCGCGGACCGTGGCGCGCGCGCCCCGCATGACCGTGACCCCTTCGGCCGACAGGACGTGCGGCGCCGCGTCCGCACGGACCTCGGGATGCGGCGGAAGGACGAGGCGCGCGGCGGCGACGAGGCGTTGGCCGGCCTCGCTCTTCGGCGCCTTTAAGAACGCGGCGGTCGCCCCCTCCTCCACCACGCGCCCGGCGTCCATCACGGCGATGCGTTCGGCGCGGCGGGCGACGGCGAGATCATGCGTGATGAGGATGAGCCCCGCCCCCTCCTCCGCGGTGAGGCGGACGAGAAGGTCGAGAACGACGGCGGCGGAGACGGAATCGAGCGCGCTCGTCGGCTCGTCGGCGATGACGAGACGGGGCGACAAAGCAAGCGCGATCGCAACCGCGACACGCTGGCGCTGGCCGCCGGAGAGCTGGTGCGGGAAACGCTCCGGTCCGACACCGACCGCGCGAAGTCCGGTCCGTTCGAGGAGCGCCGCCACCCTCTCCCGCCGCGCGGTGCGGTTGAGGTCGGTGTGAATCCGCAGCGGTTCCTCGATCTGGGTGCCGATGCGCATCGCCGGATTGAGCGCCGTCGCGGGCTCCTGGAAAATCATCGCGATATCGCGGCCGCGCAATGGCGCGAGGTCCGCCTCCGACATCGTCAGGAGATCGCGGCCATCGAGGGCAACGCGGCCCCCATAGGTGAGACCAGCAGGCGGCAGCGCGAGACTCGCCCGCGCCGTCAAGGACTTGCCGGAGCCGGACGCGCCCACGATCGCGAGACGCTCGCCCGCGCCGAGCCTCAATGAGACGCCGGAAAGAAGCGGCGTTCGCCCGGCATGGGCGGTGAGGGCATCGACCGTCAGCATCACGCGACCCTGACGCGCTGAAAGCGCGGATCGAGACGGCGGCGAAGCGCTTCGCCGAGCGTCGTGACGGTGAGCACCGCGACGGCGATCGCAAGGCCCGGCCAGACCGCCAGTTGCGGCGCGAGGGCGACCAGCGTCTGCGCTTCGTTGAGCATCCGCCCCCACGAGACCGACGGCGGCTGCGCCCCGAGGCCGACATAGCTGAGCCCGGCCTCGGCGAGGATCGCGATCGCGAACTGGGTCGTCGCCTGGGTGAGGATGATCGGCGCAATGTTCGGCGCAACATGCTCGAGCGCGATTCGCACCTTGCCCTTCCCCGACAGCCGCGCCGCGTCGATGAAGTCGAGCGCCAGAATGCGCCTTGCGCTCGATGCGGTGAGGCGCGCGAAGACCGGGATATTGAAGACGCCGATCGCGAACACTGCGTTCATCGCGCCCGGCCCGAACGAGGTCGTCAGAATGACGGCGACGATGAGGGCGGGAAAGGCGAAGATAATGTCGTTCACCCGCATCACCAGCGCGCCGGCGATCCCGTCGGACGCCGCGGCGAGGAGGCCGAGCGGGGCACCGAACGCGACGCCGATGGCGATCGCCGCCGCCGCGACGCCGAGCGAGGTGCGCGCCCCGACCATCAACATCGACAGGAGATCGCGGCCATATTGGTCGGTCCCGAGGGGATGGGCGAGCGAGGGACCGGCGAAGCGATTCGCGATCGCCATCGTGTCGACCGGATAAGGCGTCCACCAGATCGCGAGGATCGCCCCCACCGCGAAGACGCACAGAACCGAAAGCGCGAGCGCCGTTCTCATGCCGTCGCGGCCGTCCGTTGACGCGGATTGATCCACGCGGCGAGCCCATCGCAGAGCGCGTTGACGATCACGACGGTCGCGACGAGCACGAGGACGACGCCCGCGACGACCATCAGATCGCGCTGATTGACCGCCTGGAAGAGGAGCCGCCCGAGCCCCGGCAGCGAGAACACCGTCTCGATCACCACCGCCCCGGAGACCAAAAATCCGAACTGAAGCCCGACGATGGTGAGGATCGGCGCCCATGCATTGGGCAGCGCGTGATAGAGGACCGCCGGTCCGAGTCGCCGCCCTTTCGCGCGGGCGAGCGTCACATAATCCTCGTCCATCGCCTCGACGACGCTGGTGCGCACGATACGGGTGAGAATCGCCGCCTGCGGCACCGCGAGCGCGATCGCCGGCATGATGAGCGCGCCGAATGCCCGCCCCACCCCCGAATCCCAGCCGGGAAACCCGCCGGCCGGGGCAAGCCCGAGGACGACGGCGAACACATAGATCAGCATCAGTCCGAGCCACATATTGGGGACGGACAGGCCGAAAAGGGCGAGCCCCATCGCGGCACGATCGGCACCTTTTCCGCGGCGAATCGCGGCGATCAGCCCGACCGGCAAGGCAATGCCCAGCGAGAGGGCGACGCCCATGATCGCGAGCGGCACCGTCACCACGGCGCGCTCCAGCATGAGATCAGTGACCGGCACGTCATAGGTGGCGCTGAGCCCGAAATCGCCCGTCAGCACACCCCCCAGCCAACTTGCAAACTGCACCGGCAGCGGCCTATCGAGCCCCATTTCAGTGCGCAGCGCCGCGATCGCGACCGGATCGGCGTTCATGCCCAGGAGCACCTCGGCCGGATCGCCGGGGAGAACCTGCATCGCAAGGAAGATCAAGAGGCTCGCCGCGAACAGTGTCGCGGCGAGTTGCAGAAGGCGCCTGAGCGCGTTCATTCCGTCCAGTAGACGCCCGTGACGTCGTTGGCCTGGATCGGCGAGTTCGTCCACAGACCGTGGAGGCGCTTGTCCCAGACCCCGTTTTTCGGAAGCTGGAAGAGGAAGACGTTGACGGCGTCCTCGGTGATCAGCCGCTGGGCTTCTTCGAGAAGCGGCGTGCGCTTGTCCGGATCGGCCTCGACCGCGAGCGAGGCGATGATCTCGTCGAGGCGCGCATTCTCGACGTGGAAATAGTAGTCCGGCCGGGCATAGATGTTGATGTCGTTCGGCTCGGTGTGGGCGACGATCGTGAGATCGTAGTCCTTGCCGCGGAAGACGCGGGAGAGCCACTCGGCCCATTCGACTGGGATGAGTTCGGCCTCGATGCCGACGGCGCGGAGCTGCGCGGCGATGATCTCGCCCGAGCGGCGGGCATATTGGGTGGGCGGCAGCGTCAGCGTCGTCTTGAGATCGGAAACGCCGGCCTCCTCGAGGAGCGCGCGCGCCTTGTCCGGGTCGTACGGATAGACGTCGGTCAGATCGACATAGGCCTTGGCGTGCGGCGGAAAATGCGAGCCGATCGGCGTCGCGGTCCCGTACATCGCGCCTTCGACGAGGGCGTTGCGGTCGATCGCGTTCGACAGCGCGCGGCGGACGCGAACATCGTCGAACGGCGGCCGGGCGGCGTTGATCGCCATGATCGTCTCGCCTTCCGTCGTACCGATCGCGACAGTGAAGCGTTGGTCGGCCTCCAGAACGGGCAGCGATTCGGGCGCCGGGAAGCTCGGATAGGCCTGGACGTCGCCAGCGAGGAGTGACGCGAGGGCCACCGCGGGGTCGGTGATGAAGGCGAACTCGACCCGCGGAAGTTTCGCGGGCTCGCCCCAATAATCGTCATTGCGGACGAGAACCACGCGGTCGCCACGGCGCCAGCGCTCGAAGCGGAAGGGGCCGGTGCCGATCGGCGTCTGTTTGTTGGCCTCGGCGCTATCGGGATGGACCATCACCGCATCGCCCCAGCCGAGCGAATAGACGAGATCGCCATCCGGCTCCTTGAGCGTGAGGGTCAAGGTGGTCGGGTCGGTCGCCTCGACGGTGTCGATGGCGGTGAAGAGTTGCGGCTGAGCGTTTTCCGCCCCCTCCGCCCGCGCCCGATCGAGCGCGAATTTCGCGACCTCCGCGTCGAACGGGGCGCCGTCATGGAAGGTGACGCCCTCGCGCAGGTGGAAGACGACGGTCAACCCGTCGTCCGAGATGTCCCAATCGGTCGCGAGTGCCGGGGCGACGCTGCCATCTTCGGTGATGCGCGTGAGCCCTTCGAGGACATTGGCGTAGAGGATCTCGTCGATCGCTGCGGCGGCGCCGGCCGTCGGATCAAGGTGCGGCGGTTCGAGCCCCATGCCGATCACCAGCGGTCGATCAACAGTCTGAGCCTGTGCCGAGACGATTGCCGCGATTGAGAGAAAAAACGTGAAGAGGACGCGAAGAGCCATGAGTTCTGCCGATGGTCGGAGCCCAGGCGTCGGAGCAAAAGCGCAAGGAGAGCCGTTCGGTTCACCTTGAACATTCTTGCTCGCCAGCCAAACAAACGAGCGAATTTCGACGGCACACTTCGCTGAAGGACCGTCCGTGCCCTGCTTTAGCGTGAATGAACGGCTTCGACCAGCACCCCGAGGGGGCGGACGGGGGTCTTTCCTGACAGAAATGTCAGTCTCGCACTCTTGGGTTGCTCGATCGGGTGAGGACACCGGACCAGACGCAGAAACGCCGCCCCGGCGGACCGGGACGGCGTTTCAAAGAAAAAGCCCGGCGGTTGGACCGCCGGGCTCTCCATCCGAGAGAGTGGATGGATTAGAAGGTGCGCTGGGCGCGGAAGAAGGTGGACAGAGCCGAACCTTCGCCGAAGTCGTCGGTGTCGACGTACTTGAACTCGGCGCCAACACCCATGACGAAGCCGGACACCGGCGAGTAGCCGAGGAAGCCCTGAACGTCGAGGTTCGAGAAGTCGTAGCTGGTCTTCAGGACCTCATGCTGGTCGACCCACACGTAACCAACCTGACCGGCGAGCGAGATCGTCGGCGTGAAGGAGGTCGAGAAACCACCCGACACGTTGAAGGCTTCGACGAGCTCGAGGTCGCCCGCACCGGTCACGACACCGTCCGTAGCAGCCGGGCCAATGATCGTGGTGCCGACGTACTGGAGAGCACCGTGGGTGTAACCACCCTGGATACCGACCTGCGTGCCCGTACCGAACGGAACGTTGACGTTCACGCCAGCGCTGACGGCGAAGCCATACTCTTCGTCACCCGAGCGGAGCTCTTCGACGTAGTGACCGGCAGCCATAAGCTGAGCCGAACCCCAGCCCTGGTCGACGCGGATGTTACCCACGATGTCCGGAACACGGGAGCCCTGGTAGATGCCGTTGAAGATGCCCGAACGGCGCGACAGCGAGTCTTCAAGCGAGACCGACGCGGAGAAGCCGTTGCCGAACGCGAAGGTGTAAGCCAACACGTTGGTCGTGACGTCCGAGAGGTCGGCGTTGAAGAACTGAGCCGGCGTGTAGGACGCGTCCAGGAAGTCGTAGAAGGACTGCGTCCGACCGAAGGTCAGGCCACCGAACTGGATGAACGCACGGTTGAGGGTCGTGCTCAGGCCACCGCCGTACTCGCTGGTGAAGTACACTTCGGTGAAGGTACGGAGCAGACCGAACTCGGTGTTCGTGCGGCTATCCAGGTAGATGTAGGCACGAGCGCGGAAGCGGTAACCGTTGCCGCCGCGAACGTCGTAGGCATTACCGAGGATCTTGAAGTCGGAATCGTCGGTGTTGAAGAATGCGTTGTAGTCAGCGCGAATACGGCCGGCAACGCGAAGGCAGGTTTCGGTGCCCGGGATGTAGTAGAAGCCCGTTCCGAAAGCGTCGCAGATCCGCACATAGTCGACAGGCTCGACGACGACCGGAAGGTCCGCCGCCTGCGCCCCGGTCACCGCGAGAGCACCCGCAGCCGTGCCGAGGACAAGACGCTTGATGTTCATGTCTCGATCTCCAAAAAGGTTCACAACAGAAATCCTTCGACTTTCATTCCGGCGGTGACCCTCGGGCCGAAAGTCGCCGGATCTCTAACTCGATTTGAGAAGCCGCTGCGGCCCGCCCAAACCTGCGATCGGTTTGTCTCCGCCCCGTTCGTGAGGTGACATTGCGCACCGACCCCGCCCGCGGCAACGGAAAGCGTGCAAGCCACCCCCCTAAAGGCCCGCACTCCGTCTGCGATGTTGCATGGACAACACGTTTTCGGCCGTGACCGGGAGAAAACCGCCCGTTTGGGCAAGGAGTCGTTAGGATATCCGCGGGGCTAGTAGTCGGGGCATGTGGATAAAATTGCCCCCGTGCCTCGGGAGGAAACGCGGATTCGGGGTGTCGAGAGGCCCGTGATTCCCGGCGAGTCGGGACCGAGCGCCCGCGCCGTCACCAACTCGTCGCAAAAAGAACCGGAAACGCCGAAAGGTGCGGGCCGAGCGCCAGCGGCCCCGCGTCGATCGCCTCGCCGGTGATCCGGTTGCGCAGCGGCATACCGATGTCGAGGGCGAGATGGGCGATCGTCTCCTCACGCAAGGTGAGGGCTCCGGAGCCGAGCTGCTGGAAGGGCCGCGCGGGAACGACCATCAGCGCGACATCCCTCTCGTGCACACGCGCAAAGGCGAGCAGCGGATTGCCTCCCTCCCCGCCGACGAACGGAACGGCCTCAATTCGCCCGCCGGCGAAAAGGTCCGGCCGTTCGGCCCGCGCCGCGAGCGCTTCGAGGAGAACCCGCGCTTTGATGCGGCCGTCGGTCCAATCCGTCGTCAACGATCGAGTGTCGGCGGTCCTTGCGGCCTCGCACAAAGCCGCCTCGGCGGTGAAATCGACCGGACGACGATTGTCCGGGTCGACCATCGAGAAATCCCAATCGAACGTGCCCTGGTAGATGTCGGGCGCCGGACGCGCGGTCGCCTTGAGGAGGGCTTGGGAGAGACCGAGCACGGCCCCCGCGCGCGTCACCTCCGACAGGGGGGCGAGAAGCTCGCCATGCGATTCGGCCATCTGACGGGCCACCGCCTCGACCCGCGCCTCGAACGCGGCGTCGGTCCGTGTCCAGCTCGTCTCCTCCATCGCCTCGCGCACGGTCTTCAGCGCCGCCGCGGCGAATCGGTCAGGAAAGGCGGGGTCGTCGCCGAGCGGCGCGGAGCCGAACAGCATCTGTCCGAACGCCCACCGCCAACGCATCGAAACGTCCTGCGGCAATTGCGGCCAGACGACCTCCCAGAGCGACACGGCGACCGGATCGGACAGGGCATAGAGGCGCGCCCGCGCATCCTCGCCGCGTTTGGTGTCGTGGGTCTGGGTCGCGGCGAGACCGGGCGTATCGGCGACGCGCAGATAACGCTCCGAGCCGAGATGCGGGGCGAGATCGCCGCCCACCTCGTTGAGCGCGATCAGCCGGTGGTGGCGAAAGAACAGCGTGTCTTCCACCGCCTTCGCCATCAGCGGCCCTGTGACCTGCTGGAAGCGGCCCACGAACTCCCTGGCGAAATCGTCGTCGGCCGGCGCGATGAGGAGACCGATCAGGGCATCGAGGATCGCCGGGTCTTCGAGCCGCTCGGCCTTCGCCCCGACCGTGCGCGCCGTCGCGAGCACCTTGCGGTCAGCCGCGTTCGCCGCGCCGTCGATATAGGTCCGGTAGACGGGCATGCCCTCGGCGAGGGCGGCGAGCCCCTCGCGAATCGTGACCGGACCGAAATCGCGTGTCGACAAGTCCCGCGCGAGGAGGAGACGGGCAAGACCGGACAGACGCTCGAGCTCGCCGGCCAGGTTCCGGTTGATGATCTCGCGTTTGGCGCGGCGGGTGAGCCCGGCGACATCGTCGTCCGCGATCGCCGCATAGTCGGCGGCGAGCCGTTCGAGACCGTCACCGTCGACGAAGAGCGAGGCCATCGCCGCCATGAACTCGTAGCCGGTGGTGCCGACGACAGGCCAAGGCCGCAGCGCTTCGTCCGATTCGAGGATCTTTTCGACGAGGATCGGAACGCCGAGCCGCGCGGCGAGCCTGTCGAGATAGGCGCCCGGCGCCGCAAGCCCGTCGACATGGTCGACACGGACCGCCGTCACCGTCCCCTCCTCGACGAGGCGCTCGAGAAGGCGGTGGACGTCGTCGAACACCCTCTCGTCCTCGACGCGGACGCCGACGAGGCCCGTCACCTCGAAAAAGCGGCGGAAGCTGATCCCGTCTCGGCCGATGCGCCAATGGGCGAGCCGATAAGGCTGGGCCTCGTGGCATGCGTGAACGTCTTCGATCGACTCGGTGCCGGGACGGAGCGGCAAATCGTGCCCCGGAACGGCGAGGACCGGCCCCCAGTCGGGATGGTCGCGGCGCACGATGTCCCCGTCGGCGAGGGCGTCGCCATAAGGTTTTCCGAGAATCGGCAAGATCAGTTTGTCGGCCGTCCAGTCGATATCGAAGTGATTCGCGTATTGCGATTCGGCGCCATGCTGAACCACGTCCCGCCACCACGGATTCTCGGTCGAGGCGGCCATGTGGTTGGGCACGATATCGAGAAGTAGCCCGATACCGTGTTCGGCGAGGCTCGCGGCGAGCCGGTCGAAGGCCGCCGCCTCGCCGAGCACCGGGTCGAGCACGCGATGGTCGGTGACGTCGTAGCCGTGGGAGGAGCCTGAGGTCGCCGCAAACAAGGGCGAGGCGTAGAGATGGGTGATTCCTGCCCGTGCGAGATGGGGGACGATGGCGCGGGCCTCCTCGAAGCCGACGCCGTCGCGGAATTGTAGGCGGTAGGTTGCGCCGATACTGGCGGTCATGGGCCACGCTCTCGATGGACGGCGCGAAGCGTTCGGGCGAGACGCTCGGACCGGGCGATCGCCTCGACATCGAGCGGCAACGTATGGCGCCAGTTGGGATGCTCTCGGTCGGTGCCCGGAAGGTTCACGAGACGACGCCCGCCGACGACATCTTCGAGCCGCACAGCGAGAAGGCGGGACGCGGTGCGCGCGGCGACGCGATGGACGGCGACGACGATATCGTCGTCGAGCGGATCCTCGGCCCGGCGCGGCGGCAGGCCGGCGAGCGCGAGAATCGCCTGCTTCTCGCCGTGCCGCCAAGCGCGCTCATGGCGGGCGACGGCATCGTCGATCCGGCCGAGATCGAGGCGCAAGCCGATCTCGTCGCCGAGCCACCAGGCGGCGAGCGGAGCCATGTCATGCGTCGAAATGCAAGCGAGCGAGTCCTTCGGATAACGGGACGGTGCGATCATGCCGGCCGGGCCGCGCTCGAACGACAGAATGCGGGTCGAGAAGATGCGCCGCTTCGCCATCCGCTCGCGAAAGCCGGGCGGGACGACGCCGAGATCCTCGCCGATCGCGATCGCCCGATGAAGGTGCGTCGCGTCGACGACCTGATCGGTGAGGCCGGGCTGGCGCACATAGGCCCCGTCCGCCGCGATCGCCCCGTCGGGGATGAGGAACAGCCGTTCGAGCCCCATGGCATGGTCGATCCGCACGGCTCCCGCATGGCGCATCACTGCGGACATAACCGCCCGGTAGGGGGCAAAGTTCCGTGCAATCAGCTCGGTCGGGGAGAACGGGGCGAGGCCCCAATCCTGGCCGTCGAGCGAAAAGAGGTCGGGCGGTGCGCCGACGCGGACGCCCCGCATCGTGAGGCTCGGATCGCTCCATGTCGCGGCCCCGTCGGGCGCGGTGCCCACCGCGAGATCGAGATAAAGGCCGACCCGCATTCCGGCAGCGAGCGCGGCCTCTTGCGTGGTGCGAAGCTGATCGTCGGCGAGGAATTGGAGCCAGCGATGGAAGTCCACCTCCTCAGCGTGAGCCGCCGCGAAGGCGTGGACGGTGTCGCTCGACCGGTCGCGAAACGGCTCCGGCCATTCGAGCCAACCGGCCGTCCGCCCTTCGGCGCGCATCGCATGGGAAAGCGCCTCGAACAGGGCGAAATCGGCGAGCGTCTCCCCGCCATCCTCGGCGTGGGAGGCGGCCGCGGCGCGCGCTGCGTCGGAAATGTCGGCCTCACCTGCGCGCCAGCGCCGATGGATCGCCTTCAGGATCGCGAGCTTGGCGGCGGTCGCGCCCGTATAGTCGACCACCGTGTCGGCGGTGGGCACCGTCACCGCGTCGCGCATCTGGGGCCGATAGCCCGGCACGAGCTCGACCGCGATGATCAGCGGATTGAGAAAGCGCCGATCCGAAGGCGAAAAGGGCGAGGCGCGCTCCGGATCCGCCGTGAACAGCGCATGGAGCGGATTGAGGCCGACAAAGTCCGCCCCCGCTTCGGCAAAGCACGGCAGCAGCGCCATCAGATCGGCAAGGTCGCCGACGCCGAGATTGCGGGCCGATCGAAGCTGGTAGAGCTGAAGCGCGATGCCAAATGTGCGCGTTGCATCGAGCCAATGGGGGACGAAGGCGGGCCGCTCGTCGCTCGGCGGCGGCGCAGGGGCCGGGCCGAGCATTTCGGTGAGGGCGTGCTTGGTGAAGTCGGGAACCGGGGGCGCGTGTTCACCGGGCCGATCGAGGATGATCCCCGCGGCCCGCGCCGCCCGGTCGAGCGCCGACTCGGTCAAGCCGGCACCATGGTGACGATCACCGAATGAGGCGCCCGCGTCGCCGGATCGGCGAGCGCTCCGCCGGCGACCGCGGCGACCAGCGTTCCCTCCGGCCGCGCGCCGGCATCCTCGGTCGACAGGTTGATCGCCATCGTGAGCCGCGCCCCGTCGGCGAGCGTCCAGGCAACGTCGATGACGCCGTCCTCGGCACGCAACACCGTCCCCTGCCCCGGCTTGCTGCCGGACAGGCGCGGCACGATCGTCTCCATCCGGGCCTTGATCAGCGTCTTATAGAGGTCGAGCCATGCGGCGCCGGCCTCGGTCGCCGGCTTGTTCCAGTCGATGCGGGAGGATTCGAACGTCGACAGCGCGTTGGGGTCGGGAATGTCCTCGCGGGTGTCGGGATCGATGAAAGCGTCGAATTTCGAAAACTCGTTGCGCCGCCCTTTGCGAACGGCGGCCGCGAGCTCTCCGTCAAAGTCGGTGAAGAAGCAGAACGGATGCGTCTCGCCCCACTCCTCCCCCATCCACAAAAGCGGGATCTGCGGCGTGAGGAGAAGGACCGCCGTCAGCGCCACGACCACATCGTGCTCCGACAGGTCGATCAGCCGTTCGCCGAAGGCGCGATTGCCGACCTGGTCGTGGTTCTGGTTGAAGATCACGAAGGCGGTCAGCGGCTGGTTCGAGGTCAACTCGCCACGGGGCGTGTTGCCATGAATCTTCGAGGTCTCGCCCTGGAAGATGAAGCCCTCCGCGAGCGACCGACCGAGCTTGCGCCAATGGTCGGTGACGAAATCCATGTAATAGCCTTCGTTGTCCCCCGTCGCGATCGGATGAACGACGTTGTGATAGTCGTCGTTCCACTCGGCGGTGAAAAGCGCCGGGGCACCGTTCTCGTAGGGATGCAGGCTGACGATGTTGCGCTCGTCCTCGGTGCACAGATGCACCGGACGATCGAACGTCTCGCGGATGCGCCGGGCCATCTCCTCGAGGATCGGCACGTCCGACGGGTCGCGCACATGGTCGATCGCGTCGAACCGCAGACCGTCGAGATTGTATTCGGTGAGCCAGTAGAGCGGGTTCTCGACGAAATAGGAACGAACGGCCGGCTCGTCGAACGCGATTGCCGCGCCCCAGGGCGTGTGCCGATCGGCGTGGAAGAAGCCCGACGCATAGAGGCCGAGATAATTCCCGTCCGGCCCGAAGTGATTGTAGACGACGTCGAGAAACACCATCAGGCCGCGGGCATGGGCGGCGTCGACGAAGGCCTTGAACCCCTCCGGCCCGCCATAGGCGGTGTGCGGGGCGTAGAGGAGAACGCCGTCATAGCCCCAGCCCCGCGACCCGCCGAACTGGGCGAGCGGCATCACCTCGACCACCGTGATCCCGAGCGCGACGAGATGGTCGAGCTTTGCGATCGCCGCCTCGAAGGTGCCTTCGCTGGTGAAGGTGCCGACATGCAATTCGTAGATCACGGCCTCTTCCCAAGGCCGCCCCGCCCACGCCGTCGTCCAGCGATAGGCGGCGGGATCGACGAGGCGCGAGGCGCCGTGCACGTCGTCCATCTGCGCGCGAGCGGCGGGATCGGGCACCACTTGGCCGTTGTCGAGCACATAGGAATAGGCACCGCCGACCGGCACGCGATCGGTGACGAGTTCGTACCAGCCGCCGCCGACCCGTTGCATCGGCAGATCACCGGCCTCGGTGCGCAGCTTCAGCGTGGTTTCGTCAGGAGCCCAGAGGCGGAAGCAGGCGTTGCCGTCGGCGAGGACGTTCGCGCCCCAGGTGGTGGGAAATGCGGATTTCGTCACAGGATCTCTCGGCCTAGAGCCATTCCGGCAGGCGCTCGCCGGCCGGAACCCGTTGCTCGATTTCACATGATCAGACGGCCCCGGCCGCCGGCGCGCCGAGGATGGGGTCCATCCGGTGGTCCGACTCGAGTGGTGTCACTCGCCCCGGAAGTTACGCAAGGTCTCACACTGTCTCGCCGCGCCGGGCGCGACCGGCGCGCCGTTGCGAGGGCAGATCGGAACCACGCTTCGATCCCTCGAAGCTTGGCGCACGGCCTGCCCCCTCCGACCCACCTCTCATGGACGAGTGAAGCCTTGCCTGCCGGCAAGCGCAAGGGCCGCGCCGCCGCGAAAATGCGGCCCTGCCCTGCTCAGTCCTTGCGCGAGACGATCGCGAGCATCGAGCGGTTCGCGACCGCGAGCGGCGTCCCGATCTCCGGGGCTTCGAACGCCGTCTCCATCTGGCCATCGGCGGTGTTGAACAGGATGTGCCAAGGTCGCCCGGAGAGCTCTTCGGACAGGTGGAATTCGAGGTCCTCCGTCGAGCCGTTGAAGGCGACGATGATGCGGCTCGTCTCGTCGGCGAGAACCATCGCCACCGCCTTCGGATCGCCGTTCAGCCAATCCTCGGGGTTCATCTCGACGGCATCGGGCCGCAGCCAGCACACGTCCTTCGGCCCATCGGGCGCGAGCGGATCGCCGTGCAGGAAGCGCTGCTGGTGGAGAAGCGGCAGATCACGCCGCGCTTTGAGGACACCGGCGACGAAGCGCTGGAAGGTCCAGTCGCGCTCATCGTGATCGCCCCAGCTCAGCCAGCTCATCTCCGTGTCCTGGCAATAGGCGTTGTTGTTGCCGAACTGGGTGCGTCCGATCTCATCGCCCATCAGGAGCATCGGCGTGCCCTGCGAGACGAGCAGCGTCGCCATCAGATTGCGCCGCATCCGGTCACGCAGATCGAGGATCCCCGGATCGTCGGTCTCGCCCTCTGCGCCCCAGTTGGAGGAGCGGTTGTCCCCGTGCCCGTCGCGGTTTTCCTCGCCGTTCGCCTCGTTGTGCTTGTCGTTATAGCTGACGAGATCGGTGAGCGTGAAACCGTCATGAGCGGTAATGAAGTTCACCGAGGCCCAAGGTTTGCGCCCCGCATGGTCGAAGATGTCGGCCGAGGCGAGGAGGTTGTGGCCGAGCGCCGGCAGAAAACCCGGATCACCGCGCCAGAACGAGCGCGTGTCGTCGCGATAGCGCCCATTCCACTCCGCCCAGCCCGGCGGAAAGCGGCCGACCTGATACCCGTCCTGACCGAGATCCCACGGCTCGGCGACGAGCTTCACCTTGTTGAGAACCGGATCCTGCAACACGGCGTCGAGCCAGGCGGACGAAGGGTCGAAGCCGTTGCCTTCGCGCGACATCGACGGCGCGAGATCGAAGCGGAACCCGTCGACGCGGCAGACCTCGACCCAATAGCGCAGCGAATCCATGACGAGCTGCATCACCCGCGGATGGGCGACGTTCACCGTGTTCCCGGTGCCCGTGGTGTCGTGATAATAGCGCTTGTCGTCGGCGAGGACGTAGTAGCTCGCATTGTCGATGCCGCGGAACGACAGTGTCGGGCCGAGCTGGTTGCCCTCCGCGGTGTGGTTGTAGACGACATCGAGGATCACCTCGATCCCGGCTTCGTGCAGCCGTCGGACGAGATGTTTGAACTCGTGATGGTTCGGCCCGTACGACAGATAGCGCGCCGCCGGGGCGAAGAAATTCAGCGTGTTGTAGCCCCAATAATTCCGCAAATTCTTTTGCAGAAGATGCCGGTCGTCGACGAAATAGTGGATCGGCATCAGCTCGATCGTGGTGACGCCGAGCTTGACGAAATGATCGAGCACCTTCTGATCGGCGAGCCCGGCGAAGGTGCCGCGCCGATGCTCGGGAACGTCGGGGTGCATCGCCGTCGCGCCCTTGACGTGCGCCTCGTAGATCACCGTGTCGGCCCAGGGGACCGACGGGCGGACGTGATTGCCCCAGCTCGTCGCCTCGTCGACGACGATGCATTTCGGCATCGCCGGCCCCGAGTCGCGGCGATCGAATGACAGATCCTCGCGGCTCGAGCCGAGGCGGTAGCCGAACATCGAATCGTGCCAGCGCAGCTCGCCGCTGAGCGCCCGCGCGTAAGGATCGATCAGCAACTTGTTCGGATTGAAGCGATGGCCCGCTTCCGGCTCGTACGGGCCATGGACCCGGTAGCCGTATTTCTGACCGGGCCAGATGTCGGGAAAATAACCGTGCCAGACATCGTGCGTGTGCTCGGGAAGCGGAATGCGATCCGTCTCCCGCCGCCCCGAGGCGTCGTAAAGGCACAATTCGATCTTCGTGGCATTGGCCGAGAAGATCGCGAAATTTGTGCCGGATCCGTCCCAACTTGCGCCGAGTGGGCTCGGCGAACCGGGTTCAATGTGCATATGAGCCTTATTGTGGAACGAAGACGAGAGCCCCGAGCGGCGGCAACGTGATCTCGGCCGAGTGGGCGCGCCCGTGATATGGCACGGCCTCGGTCATGATGCGCCCCTGATTGCCGACATTGGTTCCGCCATAGACACCGGCGTCGGTATTGAGAGCTTCCTTCCACCGGCCGGGCTCGGGAAAGCCGATCCGGTAGCCGGTGCGCACCACCGGGGTGAAGTTGACGACCACGATCGCCGGGCGACGGTCCGCCGAATAACGCGCATAGACGAAGATCGACGACTGCGAATCCGACGCATCGATCCACTCGAACCCGTCCGGCTCGCAATCGCGCTCATGAAGCGCCGCCTCGTCGCGATAGAGCGTGTTGAGATCGCGGATCAGGGATTGCACCCCGCCATGGAAGGGATCGGCGAGGAGGTGCCAATCGAGGCTCTGATCGTGATTCCACTCACGCCCCTGACCGAACTCGCCCCCCATGAACAGCAGCTTCTTGCCCGGATGCGTCCACATGAAGGCATAATAGGCGCGCAGATTGGCGAACTTCTGCCAACGGTCGCCCGGCATCTTGCCGAGCATCGAGCCCTTTCCGTGCACCACCTCGTCGTGGCTGAGGGGGAGGATGAAGTTCTCCGAGAAGGCGTAATGCAGGCCGAAGGTGATGTTGTCCTGATGGTGCCGGCGATAGATCGGGTCGCGCTGGATGTACTGGAGCGTGTCGTGCATCCAGCCCATGTTCCATTTGAAATCGAAGCCGAGCCCGCCATCCTTCACCGGACGTGAGACAGACGGAAAGGCCGTCGATTCCTCTGCCGCCGTCATCGCCCCTTCCCCGTCTTCGAGCATCCGCTCGTTCATCGAGCGCAGGAAGGCGATCGCTTCGAGATTCTCGCGCCCGCCATGGACGTTCGGCACCCACTCATTGTGGGAGCGCGAATAGTCCCGGTAGAGCATCGAGGCGACGGCATCCACGCGCAGACCGTCGACATGATAGCGGTCGATCCAGAACAGCGCGTTGGATTCCAGGAAATTCGCGACCTCGTTGCGGCCGAGATTGTAGATGAGGGTGTTCCAGTCCTTGTGGAAGCCCTCGCGCGGGTCGGCGTGCTCATAGAGCGGCGTCCCGTCGAACTCGGCGAGACCGTGCGCGTCCGTCGGAAAATGCGCCGGAACCCAGTCGATGATGACGCCGAGCCCCTCATGGTGGGCCCGCTCCACGAACCGCGCGAAGCCTTCGGGCGACCCGAACCGGCTCGTCGGCGCGAAGAGGCCGATCGGCTGATAGCCCCACGAGCCCGAGAAGGGATGCTCCGAGATCGGCAGCAGCTCGAGATGGGTGAAGCCGAGATCCTTGACGTACGGGATCAGCTCGTCGGCGAGCGTGTCGTAGTCGAGCATCACATTCCCGTCGCCGCGGCGCCAGGAGCCGAGATGCACTTCATAGATGGAAATCGGCGCCGCGCGGTCGTTCTTCGCCCCGCGCGCGGCCATCCAGCTTTCGTCGGTCCACTCGTGCTCGACGAGACCGTGCACTACCGAAGAGGTGTCGGGCGGCTGCTCGGTCGCGAAGGCGAGCGGGTCCATCTTGAGGGGCAGCACGTTGCCGTGCGGGCCGACGATCTCGAACTTGTAATAGAGCCCGCGCCCGAGGCCGGGCACGAAGATCTCCCACACCCCCGCTTCGACGCGCTTGCGCATCACATGGCGCCGCCCATCCCAGCCGTTGAAGTCGCCGACAAGGGAGACGCGCCGCGCGTTCGGCGCCCAGACGACGAAGGCGACCCCCTCGACGCCCTCCATTACATGCGGATGCGCGCCGAGTTTCTCATAGAGTTTGCGGTGTCGCCCCTCCGCGACGAGATAGACGTCGAGTTCGCCGAGGATCGGCGGGAAGCGATAGGGGTCGTCCTCGATCCATTTGTGTTCGCCAGCACACAGGCTGAAGCGATAGTCGAACGGCTTGCCCTTCAACGACACCGAATAGAGCCCGTCGGGGTGGATGCGCTCCATCGGCGCGACCACCTTTCCGGCAGCGTCGGTGAGGGCCACGGATTCGGCGTGCGGCGCAAACGTCCGCACGACGAGATGCCGACCGTCCCCGGCGCCGTGCATGCCGAGCACAGCGAAAGGATCGGAGTGACGGCCGGTGACGATCGCCTCGGCCGCACCCGGCTGAAGATCGTCGCACTGGCGCGTCTCGCTCATCAGGTCTCTCCCGTGTCGGTTTCATCATCGGCCCCGCCGTCTTCGACGGTGAGCCAGGCGGATACGCCGCGCTCGTCGGCGAGAACATCCATCACACCCGCTAGAGGAATGCGCACCCATGCCGGGCGGTTCGAGAGTTCATAGCCGATCTCGTAAATTGCCTTCTGCAGCGTGAAGAGATCGAGGAGCGCGGCGGTCAGTTCGTCGGCCGGAGCCGCGTCGCCGAGCGTGTCGAGATAGGCGGCGAGGAAGTCGCGCCGGCTGGCGTCGCGCCAGGCGAGCGCTTTGACGCGGGCCTCCTCCGCATTGACCTCGTGCGTGTCCCGCCAGCGCGACAGCGCCATCGCGGCCGCATAGTCGAACGAGCGGAGCATACCGGCGACGTCGCGCAGCGGCGAGGACTTGGCGCGGCGCTCGTCGAGCGAGCGGGTCGGTTCGCCCTCGAAGTCGATGACCACGAGATCGTCCTGCGCGACGAGCACCTGACCGAGGTGATAATCGCCATGGATGCGGGACTTGTGGCCGGACGGGGCGGCAGTGCGCACCTCGTCGAACCGCGCCTTGACGGCCTCGCGCTGCTCGATCAGCGCGCGGGCGTCCTCCGCCGCGTCTTCGGGCAGGTGCGCCATGTGCGCATCGAGGCGCGCAAACAGAGCGTCCGCCTCGGCGGTCGCATCGTCGGCCCACTTCGCGAGATCGTCCGCGGTGATCGGCTCGGGCCGGAAGGCCGGGCTCGTCTCGTCCGCCGCGAGGGCGAGATGCAACTCCGCCGTCCGCGTCCCGGCGAGGGTGCCGATATCGAGCGGGAAGGAATGCTGGACCTCCTCGCCCTCCGCCCCCGGCGTGCTGGCGTCACCGTCGATCAGGTCGGCCTTTTCGAGATAGCGCTCGAGTGCGTCGAGCACCGCCTGCCAGGCATCGCCCTGGTTCGGAACGAAGGCGAAGGCGGCGGCAAGGACGGAAGGCTCGCCGCCGTCATCGTGCAGTTCGATCGTTCCGACGAGGGACGGCGTGTGCGCATAATGCGCGACGTCGGTGAGATGGCGGGCGATCTCGACGTCCGGCTGCTCCCCTTCGCGCAGGCGGCGATAGATCTTCAAGATGATCTGTTCGCCGAACACGATCGACACGTTCGACTGCTCGACGCCGAGCGGCCGCGGCGGCGCGAGCTCCTCGATCGCCTTCAACGCCTCGGAGCTGCGGAACGAGACCGTGTGCGCGCCGAGCGTCCGGTTCTCGTCGCCCCGCATGAGGGCAATCAATTCGGCGGCGAGCGTCTCGTCATAGGTGCCGTCGGTCAGCGCGCCGATGCGCGGGCCGGAGCGGACCTTCGCCAGCGTATAAGAGAGCTTCTGCGCGCCGGGGCGCAGATTCTCCTCGCCCCACCGCACCGAAAGCGGCGCGAGATAGCGCTGGGTGCCGGACGGCAGCGTGACCTCGAGCGTCGCGAGCGCGTAAAGGCCCGCCTCGTCGAGCATCGCGAGCGGTTCGAGCGAGACCTTGCGGATCGTCTCGTCCTTCGCGGCGAACCACCGTTGCAGCGGCAGGAATTGCGGCAAAGTGTTCGCTTCGAGCTGGCTGCGCTCCCGCCCGCCGAGCGCACCGTCGATCCGGCCATTGCGCGCCGTCAGGGTGATGAAGTCCGGCAGCGGCTCCGGCGCCGGCTCGTGCCACAAAGGCGCCTCCTCCGGCCCCGCGAGAACGAACCAGAAGAAACCGTAGGCCGGCAGCGTCAGCATATAAGGCAGCTCGCCGATCGGCGGGAACGGCGTGCGCCCCGTCAACTCGATCGGCACGCGCGTGCGGTGAGCCGACAGGTCGAGCTCGACCGCCTGCGCCGAGCGCGAGAGGTTCGCGACGCACAGGATCGCCTCGCCCTCGTGCTCACGGATATAGGCGATGATCTTACGGTTGCGCGGATAGATGAACTGCATCGTGCCGCGGCCGAAGGCGGGATGCTGCTTGCGCACCAGGATGATGCGCCGCATCCAGTTGAGGAGCGAGGACGGGTCGCTGTCCTGCGCCTCGACGTTGATCGCCTGATAGCCGTAGACCGGATCCATGATCGGCGGCAGGAAGAGCTGCTGCGGGTTGGCCCGGCTGAAGCCGCCATTGCGGTCCGTCGACCATTGCATCGGCGTGCGCACGCCGTCCCGATCGCCGAGATAGTAATTGTCGCCCATCCCGATCTCGTCGCCATAATAGAGGACGGGCGTCCCCGGCATCGACAGCAGGAAGGCGTTCATCAACTCGATCTTCCGCCGGTCGTTCTGCATCAGCGGCGCGAGGCGGCGGCGGATCCCGAGATTGATGCGGGCGCGGCTGTCGGCGGCGTAGGTCCGCCACAGATAGTCCCGCTCCTCCTCCGTCACCATTTCGAGCGTCAGCTCGTCGTGGTTGCGCAGGAAGATCGCCCACTGGCACTGGTCCGGGATCTCGGGCGTCTGGCGGATGATGTCGGTGATCGGGTGCCGGTCCTCCTGCGCGAGCGCCATGTACATGCGCGGCATCAGGGGGAAGTGGAACCCCATATGGCACTCGTCCCCCTCACCGAAATAAGGGCGCGTATCCTCCGGCCATTGGTTCGCCTCGGCGAGCAGCATCCGGTCCGAATAGCGGGTGTCGAGCGCGGTGCGGATCTTCTTCAGAACATCGTGCGTCTCGGGCAGGTTCTCGTTGTTGGTGCCGTCGCGCTCGACGAGATAGGGAATCGCGTCGAGCCGCAGCCCGTCGACCCCCATATCGAGCCACTGATTCATCACCGTCAGCACCTCTTCGAGAACCTTGGGGTTGTCGAAGTTGAGGTCGGGCTGATGCGAATAGAAACGGTGCCAGAAATATTGCTCGGCGACCGGATCCCACGTCCAATTCGACTTCTCGGTGTCGAGGAAGATGATGCGCGTCAGCTCATATTTCTCGTCCGTGTCGGACCAGACATAATAATCGCGCTCGGGCGAATCCTTCGGCGCCTGCCGCGCGGTCTGGAACCAGGGATGTTGGTCCGAGGTGTGGTTGATGACGAGCTCGGTGATCACCCGCAGACCGCGCCGGTGCGCCTCCTTCACAAATGTCGCGAAGGTTTCGACATCGCCATATTGCGGATTCACCGTCGTATAATCGGCGATATCGTACCCATCATCGCGCAAGGGCGAGGGATAGAACGGCAAGAGCCAAATGGCCGTGACGCCGAGCGCCTGGACATAGTCCAGCTTTTGCATCAGGCCGGCGAAATCACCCATACCGTTGTTGTCGGCATCCATGAACGCCTTGACGTGCAGCTGGTAGATGATCGCATCTTTGTACCAGTCCGTGACGGACCGATCGATCGCACCGTCGGCGCCCGGGGCGTCCTGCTCGGTGTCGGTGACGGGAGCAACAGCAGTATCCATTAGCGCAGCCCTGATGGCGAAACGAGACGCCAGATGAAATAGGGACGTTGGTGCGGATCGATATACACGTGCTGAACCTTGCCTTGCCAGGTAAAGCTATAATCCGCCACGAGATCCTCGACATCGATCGATGCGTCGTCCGGCAAGCCGAACTCCCACAGCGGCACCTCGAAGTGGGCGCCCTGACCATGGTGCGGATCGAGGTTGATCGCAAAGAGGAGGAACGACGACAGGTCCGCCGTGCGCTTGCCGTAATAGATGATATTGTCGTTCCACATGTTGTAGAACTCAATATTGGCGAAGTCCTGCAAGGCCGGATGCGTCCGCCGCAAGCGGTTCATCAGCGCGACGTCTTCGCGAATGTGGCCGGGCCGATCCCAATCCCAGGCGCGAAGCTCGTACTTCTCGGAGTTGAGATACTCCTCCTTGCCGGGGATCGCCGCTCCCTCGCACAGCTCGAAGCCGTTATAGACGCCATAATTGCCGGCCATCGACGCGGCGAGCACGAGCCGGGCCTGAAAGCCGGGCCGCCCCGAGGTCTGCAAGTAGACCGGGTTGATGTCGGGCGTGTTGACGAAGAAATTCACCCGCATCGTGTGCTGCTTCACCGTGGTGGTGAGCTCGGTCATGTACTCGATCAGCTCGGCCTTGTGATTGCGCCAGGTGAAGTACGAATAAGACTGCGTGAAGCCGATCTTGGCGAGCCGGTGCATCACCTTCGGCCGCGTGAACGCCTCGGCGAGGAAGATCACGTCGGGATGATCGCGCTGGACCTCGGCGATCATCCACTCCCAGAACGGGAACGCCTTGGTGTGCGGGTTGTCGACCCGGAAGATCTTCACCCCATGATGGACCCAGAACAGGACGACGTCCCGCTGCGCGCGCCACAGGTCCGGGATCGGCTCGTCCCCATCATAGAAGCGGACATTGACGATGTCCTCGTACTTCTTGGGCGGGTTCTCGGCGAATTTGATCGACCCGTCGGGCCGCCAGTCGAACCAATTGTGGTGCGCCTTGATCCAGGGATGATCGGGCGAGCACTGGATCGCATAATCGAGCGCGATCTCGAGCCCGTGCTCTTTCGCGGCGGCGACGAGGCGGGCGAAATCCTCGAACGTGCCGAGTTCGGGGTGGAGCGCGTCATGCCCCCCCTCCTCGGAGCCGATCGCGTAGGGGCTCCCCGGATCGCTCGGCTCGGCGACCAGCGAATTGTTGCGCCCCTTGCGGTTGGTCGTCCCGATCGGATGGATCGGCGTGAAATAGAGGACGTCGAAGCCGAGCCCCTCGACATAGGGAAGGCGGTCGATCACGTCGTCGAACGTGCCGTGCCGGTGGGGGTCGCCGGATTGCGAGCGGGGCATCACCTCATACCAGGCCGAGAAGGCGGCGGCCTTGCGGTCGACCGTCAGCGGCAGGATCCGATCATAATGGGACAGATTCGCCCGGTGGCCGGCGCGCTGCATCAGCGCGGCGGTATCGTCGGTCATCAGCGCGGCGAAGCGATCATTCTCGCTCGCCGACTTCATCGCCTTGGCGAGCTGGGCGAGGCGCTTCTGATCCTCGTGCGAACCGCGGCCGGAGCCCACCGAGGCGGCGACGAGCCGAGCCCCCTCTTCGAGTTCCAACGCGATCGGCACGCCGGCATTGTACTTTTTGGCGATCTCGGCGCGCCAGCTCTCGAACGTGTCGCGCCAGGCGATCACCGTATATTCGTGCGGAACGTTGTCGACCGGTGTGAAATGCCCGCGCCAATGATCGTTGATCACATAGGACAGCGGCGCCTCTTCCCAGTTGTCGACACCGCGCGCGCGCCACAGGATGGCGCAGGCGACATGGTCGTGCCCATCCCCGAACACGTCGACCTCGACGACGAAGGGCTGGTCGACGACCGTTTTGGCCGGGAAGCGCCCGCCGTCGATCTCCGGCGCGACGGCCTCGATGGCAACGCGATTTGCGGCGAGCTCCATCATGTAAGCGTCGCCGCCGTCCGGCGCGATGGTGACGATCTCATCGTCCGCCACGTCCGCGTCTGAAGTCGCAAGGCTATCTTCGATCATGACGCTCTCGGTTCCGTTCATCGGACCGGCTTGGTCACGCGCGGTCAACGGCGTAAACGCGCCGCCGACGAGCCGGTTCACGTTGCCGCGCGGTTTCCTCGAGAGAAACCGGCGAAGTTGCAGCACTATGCCGTGCCGATCCACGCGAACCAACCGCTCACTCACCCGCTGATAGGACCAACCCTATCCAATGACTTATGGGACAGAGCGTCGCCGGCAACCCTTGCCCGGTTACCGGCAGCCCGGATCAATTCCGGTAAGAGAGCGCGGCGCCGAGAACCAGGGCGTAGATCACATGCCCGATCAAGGCGACATACGTGATCCCGGTGAAGCCGAGAAAAGGCGGGTTTCCGGCGATGAGATGGGCCATCATATAAAGGGCGAAGACCCACAGCACGATGCCGTAGACGATGGCGACGACCGACCAATGGATCGAGGGGACGACCGATCGGGCGATCGGCAACGCGATGAACGCATAGCCGATCGGGTAAAAAAGGATCCCCGTCAGCCAGTGCACGACGGTCCCGGCAAGGGTCGCGCTATCGAAGGGACCGAACAAGGCCTGCAGCGATTGCGTTGCCAAAGGAACAGGCGCGAGCCTTGCAAAGCCCAGCGTCGGTGTGAGCCACTGACCGAACAGGTCGAAGACGATCGTGGCGAGGAGGCCGCCGGCGAGCATCACGATGGTGCCGGATAGGCTCGTCACGGGAAATCTGGGGTGTGTGACAGACAGTGCCATTCGTTCCTCCGCTCGCTCCGGCGATCGTCCGACACCTTTGCCGGGACCGCCGAGCACTCACGGACATTTCTGGTCCGGCCGAAACACATACCAGTAACATTCGCGTTCTTGTTTGATGTCCTCGCCGTGATGGCGCGCCGACCCCAAGTTTAGGAGACACCTGATGACCGAACCGATTCTCCCCGACCTCACCGGGCAATCCGCAATCGTCACCGGAGCGAGTTCGGGAATCGGACAGGCCTGCGCCATCGCCCTCGCCGAATGCGGCGCGAACGTCGCCGTGAATTATTATGGCAGCCCCGATGGTGCGCAGGAGACCGTCGACGCGTGCCTCGAGCACGGCGTCAAGGCGATCAGCCTCGCGGGCGACGTGTCCAAGGAAGAGGACGTCGCCGCCCTCTTCGCCGACGCCATCGACCATTTCGGCGCGATCGACATCGCGGTCGCAAACGCCGGCATCCAGAAGGACGCCGCCTTCACCGACCTCACCAAAGCCGACTGGGACCGCGTGATCGGCGTCAACCTCACCGGCCAGTTTCTGGTGATGCAGGCCGCCGTTCGCCAGTTCCGGGCGCAAGGCATGCGCCAGTCGCGCGCACTCGGCAAGATCATCGCGATGAGCAGCGTGCACGACGTGATCCCGTGGGCCGGGCACGTCAACTACGCCACCGCCAAAGGCGGCGTCTCGATGCTCATGAAGACCGCCGCGCAGGAACTCGCCTCGGAGCGAATCCGCGTCAACGCCGTCTCACCGGGGGCGATCGCGACGGCGATCAACAAGGACGTCTGGTCCGATCCGCAAAAGGCGGAGGCGCTCAACGCGCTCATTCCCTATGCCCGGATCGGACAGCCGCGGGAGATCGCGGCGGCGGTCGTCTGGCTCGCGTCCGACGCCTCCGATTATGTCAACGGCCACACGCTGGTCGTCGATGGCGGCATGGAGCTTTATCCCGAGTTCCGCGACAACGGCTGATCGGCAGCCCCGCCGACTAGCGCTTCATCTCGATCTCGACGAACACGATCTGCGCGTCGGTCGCGTTGACGACGTCGTGCTCCACTCCGGCGGGCCGCGCGTAGCTTTGCCCGAGCTTGAGTTCGTTGCGTGTCTCACCACCGTCGGCGCCGACGATGGTGAGGACGCCGGGCACGGTGGGCACGACGACATAATCATGGGCGTGCTTGTGGTAACCGGTTGCCTCGCCTGGTGCGAAACGCCACTCGGTGACGCGCACGTGCGGCTCGTCGACCTGCACGGTGTGGCTTGCTTGGGGACGGGCCATTCAACCTCCAACCCGAGGAAATCGCAGGAGCGGCACCCCCGCGACACGCCTCGTTTCGTACCAATTCCCTCCGGCGCGGCGGCGGTCTCGTCCCGCTGGCCGCACCGATGGATCCGCCCATCATAAGGCCGATCGCCCCGCCTCTGCCAACCTTACCCGCGCCGAAACGAAAGCCGGCTTTCCAAACCGCAAGCTTAAAATCACAGAGCCTCGTGCAACCTCGCTCGCCTAGGTTCTCCCCGCGTCGCATGTGTCGTCGCGTCGGACCGATCGTCGGCGGAGGCCGCCTTGCGCCTCGCCTAGCCTGACGCGCGCAGTGGGCCGAATGCCCCAGCCGGATGCCGGTTCGTCGACGGCGATACGCCGATAGGCGGAGCGGCTCGTTCGGGCACGTGCGAGCGCTGATCCGATCGATGTCACGATGGAAAATCCTTGGCCCGCACGCGCGCAATCGCGGCGACGAGTTCGCTCGTCGTCAACAGCCTCATCGGCCCCAACGCCTGGAGCGGCGACCCGACCTGGGCGCTCGCGCCGACGGCGCCGCATGGCGGCGTCTATGGCGAGAATTTCCCGACGCGCCCCTCCCCCATCCTGCACGATGCACTCCACGACGCGGTGCGGCAGATCGAGAGTTTCACCCGCCTCGACCTCAACGCGGTCGGTCCGCACGGCGGCGCCATGGCCGACATTCGCATCTTCCAGTCCGACACGCTCGAGCTCCGCACGGCGGACGGCATGGAGACGATCCGCCTCGGCGCCTACACGATCATGCCGGGCGGTGGGGCGGCGGCCGGCGATGTCTGGATCGGTGGCGACATCGCGCGCGGCGCCCTACCGGGGAGCTATGCCTACCGGGTCGTGCTCCACGAGTTCGCCCATGCTCTCGGCCTCAAGCATCCCGACGATCCCGGCTACGCGCGGTTGCCGGCGAGCCTCGACGGCGCCGAATATTCGGTGATGAGCACCCGTGCCTATCCGGGCGCCTCGCCCGCCGACGGCCTCGGCATCGAACCCGGCGGCTACGCCGAGACTTACATGACCTACGACATCGCCGCGCTTCAATATCTCTACGGCGCGAATTATCGCGACACCGCTGACGATCGGTATGTGTTCGACCCGACCGACCGCGTCGTGCAACGAACGATATGGGACGGCGGCGGGATCGACACGTACGACTTCTCCCGCTTCATCAATCCGCTTGAGATCGATCTGCGCCCCGGCCACGCGTCGACCACCGGCCAGGAGGCGCACCTCAACCGCTCCGAAACGCCGACCTTCGAGACCGAGACGATCCGCGCAGGCGGTGCGATCCACAACGCGTTCCTCTATCGCGGCAAATGGCGGTCGGCGATCGAAAACGCCATCGGCGGCCGTGAAGACGACACGATCACCGGCAATCGCCTCGCCAACAGTCTCATCGGCCGTTCGGGTGACGACACGCTGTTCGGCGGCGAGGGTCGCGACACGCTGGACGGCGGCACCGGCCGCGACGATCTCCGCGGCGAAGGCGGTCACGACAGGCTCCACGGTCGACAGGGTGCGGACACGCTCATGGGCGATGCCGGCGCGGACACCCTCGACGGGGCGAGCGGGGCCGATGTTCTCAATGGTGGACAAGGGCCGGACAGGCTCCTCGGCGGTCCGAACGGGGATCGTCTGTTCGGCGGACAGGGCGCCGACAGCCTCGATGGCGGAACCGGCGCCGATCGCCTTGCCGGCAATGCCGGAGCCGACCGGCTCTTCGGCGGCGACGGAGATGACACCATCGACGGCGGGCCGGGCGGCGACGCCCTGTTCGGAGAGCAAGGCGCCGATCGCCTCTTCGGTGGCAGCGATGCCGATACGCTGCTGGGCGGCTTCGGAGACGACACGATGACGGGCGGCCCCGGTCCCGACCTTTTCCGCTTCACCGGCCACACCGGCGCCGACACGATCACCGACTTCGCCCCCGGCGCCGACCGCCTCGACGTGGCCGATCCGGCGGCCGCGTTCGCGAGCGCATTCGCCGCCGGGGCCGACACGATCGTCTATGTCAGCGGAACGGGCGACAGCGTGCGCCTTCTCGGCATCTCGCCCGGCGCGCTATCGCCGGACGATTTCGCATAAGCCAGTCAGACCGGCGAGATGAACACGATCCCCTGGGACACGCCGTCATCCCCCTCCTCGGGCGAGAGGGTTTGCGCATCGGGCACGAAGACCGGCAACGGCTGATCGATCCCCCGCACCTCGTGCGAACCGGCATCGGACATCGTCCGACCGTTGGCGCGGCCGACCTCGGCGATCGTCTTCGAGACGAGATAATTCCGGCCGAGCCGGCTGCACAGCGAAGCGAGCCGCGCCGCGATGTTCACGTCCCGCCCGATGACAGTGAAGTCGAGCCGATCGCCCGAGCCGACATTGCCGTACGCCGCGCTCCCGAGATGGAGCGCGATGCCGAACTTGATGTCGATCTCCTGCCCGTCGATCTCGAAGGGCTCGATCACCGTGTCGAGCGCCTCACGCGCGGCGTCGAGGGCGGCGAGCGTCGCGTGGGTCTCGCCGCGCTCGGCAACCGGGAAGATCGCGAGCACCGCATCCCCGATGAACTTCAGCACCTCGCCGCCATGATGCTCGATCGCCGGGACGACGATGTCGTAATAGCGGTTGATCACGTCGGCTGTGGTGTGCGCCGGAAGCTGCGTCGAAAGATGCGTGAAGCCCCGCAGATCGGACACGAAGATCGCCGCGCGCACCTTCGTGACCTGACCGCGATGGACCGTTCCCTGCATGATCTCGCGCGCGGGGGCGCGGCCGACATAGGCGGACAGCACCTCGCGGAAGGTCGCCTGGAGCGTCTTGATCTCGGTGGCGGCCGACAGCGCCGGCTGGATCTCGCGCACGATGCGGCGCTGTTCGTCGGTAAAGCCGGCGGCGGATTTCGTCGCCATCGTCAGCCAGAAATGCGTTCCGTCGGAGCTCGGAAGCTGCATCGCGATATAGTGGGCGAGACCCTCCTCGCGCAGCTCCGCCACGATGCCGAATGCCTCGTCGGGAGTGTTCTGCACATCGATCACGACCGGCTTGCCGGTGTCGAGCACGGCCTTGAACGGGCTCTTCTCGAAAATGCCGGCATCGCGATTGGCATAGTCATATCGCGCGAATTCGGGCGGCCGACCGGGGCGCCAGATGATGCCGCCACCCAGCAGCGAGGGGTTGAGGAGACTGAACGAGACCGTGAAGCGATCGAGCGGAACGCCGAAGGCCGAGAGGCGATGCCCGAGCCCTTCGATGATCGACCCGAGCTCCATTTTCACGGCCTCGGTGAGCAGCCAAGTCGTCAGGCGCTGTTGCGGGGTCCCGGCCCGTCGGACCGGAGACTGCACCGGGGATTCGCTCCCGCCGGGTTCGACCGTCACCACGCTCACCAAACGCCCCGCCAAATCGCGAATGAACCGCAGCGGGACGATGGAACGCCGCGTCCTTCGCTGAGGGTAAGGATGCAATCGCCGTTCACACGAAATACCGTCCTTTCCGGCGGAATCCTGACGAGCGCTGTACCCGTCGCAGTGAATGATATGCGTTACGAACGGGCGTCCGACGCCCGCAAGGATCACTTGGTGTCCGAGACTCTACGTGAACGTGTTGCGTTCGGACATCCGACAAATGGATCGTACAATCATACGTGACGATAGGCCGTGCGGTTTTGCAGCAGGGATCGTCACCAGAGGCGCGGCCGTCGGCCGGCCGACACCACGGCGCGCGTTCGCGTCGGACTGGGTAGGCACGGCGAGATACCGCAACGGGGCCGGAAAAACGCGGACGCCCCGCGAAGGGGCGCCCGTTTTCTGTCAGCTATCCAGGAAGGAGCGCAGCTTGCGCGAGCGCGAGGGATGCTTGAGCTTGCGCAGCGCCTTCGCCTCGATCTGACGAATGCGTTCGCGCGTCACCGAGAATTGCTGGCCGACTTCCTCCAGCGTGTGATCGGTGTTCATGCCGATGCCGAAGCGCATGCGGAGCACCCGCTCCTCACGCGGCGTCAGCGAGGCCAGCACCCGCGTCGTCGTCTCGCGCAGGTTGGACTGGATCGCAGCGTCGATCGGCAGGACCGCGTTCTTGTCCTCGATGAAGTCGCCGAGGTGCGAATCCTCCTCGTCGCCGATCGGCGTTTCGAGGGAGATCGGCTCCTTCGCGATCTTGAGGACCTTGCGAACCTTCTCGAGCGGCATCGCGAGCTTCTCGGCGAGCTCCTCCGGGGTCGGCTCACGGCCGATCTCGTGGAGCATCTGACGGCTCGTGCGGACGATCTTGTTGATCGTCTCGATCATGTGGACCGGGATGCGGATGGTGCGCGCCTGGTCCGCGATCGAGCGCGTGATCGCCTGGCGAATCCACCAGGTCGCGTACGTCGAGAACTTGTAGCCGCGGCGGTACTCGAACTTATCGACCGCCTTCATCAGGCCGATATTGCCCTCCTGGATGAGATCCAGGAACTGAAGGCCGCGGTTCGTGTACTTCTTCGCGATGGAGATCACGAGACGCAGGTTCGCCTCGACCATCTCCTTCTTGGCGCGCCGCGCCTCGCGCTCACCCTTCTGCACCTTCTGAACGAGGGTGCGGAACTCGGTGATCTCGAGCCCGGTCTGCGTCGCAAGATCCTGGATCTCCTGGCGGAGTTCGGCGAGCGTCGCGTCCTCGTGCTTGATGAACTCGTTCCAGCCCCGCCCCGGAAGACCGCCGACGCGGCCGAGCCAGTTCGGGTCAAGCTCATACCCCTGATAATGCTTCAGGAAGTCGGAGCGATCGACGCCATACGAATCGGCGAGCCGCATGATACGGCCCTCGCAGCCGATCAGGCGCTTGTTGATGTCGTAAAGCTGTTCGACGAGGCTTTCGATGCGCTGCGGGTTGAGCAGGAGGCTCTTCACCGACGCGACGATATCCTCGCGCAGCTTGGCGTACCGCTTCTGCTGTTGCGGCGTCAGCGGCCCCTCGTCGGTGAGGTGCTGCTCGACGACCTGTTCCTGCAGCTTGCGCAGCTTCTTATAATTGTCGGCGATCGCCTCGAACGTTTCGAGGACCTTGGGCTTCAGCTCCGCTTCCATCGCGGCGAGCGACATCGAGCTTTCGAAGTCGTCCTCGTCGGACTCCTCCTCGCTCTCGCCGTTCGGCTGCGCGGCGCCGTTCGCGCCGTTGGCCTGCTGGCCGCCGGCATTCGGGGCGCGCCCGCTCGCGAGATTGATGACGTTGCTCGGCGCGTCGGGATTGGCCTCGCCGCCTTCGGACTCGCCGTCCCCTTCGCCCTCGTCACCCTCCGACAGATGGCCCTTGCCCTCGGGATCGGCATAGGTCGCTTCGAGATCGATGATCTCGCGCAGCAGCACCTTTCCTTCGAGCAGCTCGTCACGCCAGATGATGATGGCCTGGAACGTCAGCGGGCTCTCGCACAGGCCCGCAATCATGAAATTGCGGCCGGCCTCGATCCGCTTTGCGATCGCGATTTCGCCTTCACGCGACAGGAGCTCGACCGAGCCCATCTCGCGCAGATACATGCGAACCGGATCGTCGGTGCGTTCGGTGGGTTCACGCGTGGTCGTCTTCGCGACGGCCTTGCTGCCACTCGATTCGGTGAGGTCGCGCGCCTCCGAATCGTCTCCCTCGGCTTCGTCCTGCTCTTCGTGCTCGACGACGTTGATGCCCATATCGTTGAGCATCGCCATCGTGTCCTCGATCTGCTCGGACGTCACCTCCTCGGACGGGAGAACCTCGTTCAGCTCATCGTGGGTAACATAGCCGCGACGCTTCGCGGTCTTGATGAGCTTTTTGACAGCCGCGTCGTTCAGATCAAGGAGCGGACCATCGGACGTTTCGGTCGTTGTGTCCTTGTCTTCCGCCGCGTTTGCCTTCGTCGCCATCGAGCCTCCAACACATGCTTGAGAGCGCTGTGTGCGCATTTGATGCATACCGGCGGACCCGCCGCGCCGGCGATGCCAAAGGATCGCCCATGGCTACGGCGACGGACGGTCGTCGAGCCAACGGTAGGTCTTGCTATCCGAAACTAGATAACGCGCACGACGACGGGCGCAAGGATGCTCGACCATTAAACCGACTCACTCGGCTTTTGGTTTGACTGGCATCGCTCTTTTTCGTCGCAGTGTGGCCGCCTCGTCGGCCAGCTCCCGCTCCGCGTCCTGCAGCGCATTGCTGTGTTCCTGCACCGCCACCGACAGAGATAGGAGACGGGCTTCGCCATCACCACCCCCTGCGGCCAATCGTTTTGGCTCCTCAGCCAGTTCCGCCATTTCCGCTCTTAGATTCAAACGATTAAGAAATAGCTCAATGCACCGGGTGAGGAAATCCTCGTCCGGATCGCAGGCGAGAATCGAAAACCGCTGCGCAAGCCGCGGCCCGATCTCGTGCTCGCCCTCGCCCCACACCTCACCGAGGCACATGCGTGCGCTCGCCGGCAATGCGGATGTCAGCGCAGCGGGGCTTTCGGGCAACACTTGTCCATAAGTTTCGACGAGGAGCGCCGCGAAGCCCGCATGCGCCTCGCTGAGGAACGTCTCGCCGGTGAGACGCTCGCCGAAACGCTCGATGAAGTACGGTCGCAGAATGAGAAGACCGAGCGCCAACCGTTCGAGGTCGAGGAGCGAGCGATCGAGCGAAGCAGGTGCCGCGATCGGGCTCGCGGCCTTCGGCTTCGGCGGCATCGGGATCTTCGGCTTCGAGCGGCGCAGCGCGAAGATCCGGTCGCGAAACGCGTTGCGATAGAGCCGGCCAAGCCGTTCGTCGGTGATGGTCGCGGCGATCGCGTCGAGGCGCGTCTCGAGCGCGGCGAGGCGCTCGGGCGTGTCGGTCCCCTTCTCCGCCTCGCGGGCGAAAAGCGCGTCGACGAGCGGCGTCGCTTGCGCGGCGAGCGAATCGAACGCCGCGCGTCCCCCCGAACGGACGAGATCGTCGGGATCCTGCCCCTCCGGCATTGCGAGGAATTGGAAAGACTGACCACCCGACAAAAGCGGCACGATCCGGTCCATCGCCCGGTGCGCGGCGGCGCGGCCCGCTTTGTCGCCGTCGAAGCACAGGACCGGCTCGTCGGCATATTGCCAGGCAAGCTTGATCTGCGCCTCGGTGAGCGCCGTCCCGAGGCTCGCGACGACCTCCTCGATCCCGGCCTGCGCGAGCGCCACGGCGTCGAGATAGCCCTCCACGATATAAAGACGCCCGCTGCGGTGCGAGGCGCCGCGCGCGCGATGGGCATTATAAAGGAGGCTCGATTTGTCGAAGTGCTCCGTCTCGGGCGAGTTCAGATATTTCGGCTCGCGCCCGTCGAGCGTGCGACCGCCGAAACCGACCACCCGGCCGCGCGGGTCGTGGATCGGCACCATGAGCCGGCCGCGGAAGCGATCGCGCAGCGTGCCCTGATCGGTGCGCACGGCGAGGCCGGTTCGTTCCAGGTCGCGCTCGGTGAGACCTTCTTTGACTAGGTGGCGGCTGAGGAAGGCCTGCGTGTTCGGCGCGAGGCCGAAGCCGAACGTCCGCAGCGTCTCCTCGGAAAACCCGCGATCGCCCGCATAGCGGCGCGCGGCGGCGCCACCCGTTCCCCACAGTGTCGATTCGTAGAAAGAGGCTGCCGCCTCCAGCGCGCCGCGCTCGGTGCGGCGCTGACGGGCGGCGTGCGATTCGCGCTCGTCGCCCGCCTCGGGCAAGGCGACACCGGCGAGATCGGCGAGTTTCTTGACCGCGTCGACGAAATCGAGCCCGTCATGCTCGGTCAGAAAGCCGAGATGGTCGCCCGATGCGTGGCAGCCGAAGCAGTGATAGAAGCCCTTCCGGTCGTCGACGTGGAACGACGGCGTCTTTTCTTCGTGGAAGGGGCAGCATCCCCACAGATCGCCGCGCGCAGGCTGCGATTTCCGTCGGTCCCAGCTGACGACCCGTCCAATCAGCTCGGACAGGGGGACCCGCTCACGGAGGGAAGCGAGGAAGTCTTTCGAGAAGCGCACCGATGAGTCTCCGATGAGCTGGAGACAGTGAGGCCACTCACATTTAATAAGATGTTAACAAATTGTGGAAAACGTCCGTTTCCACAGGGGAATCTCGATTACCGCAGCATTCCCTTCACGACGCCGCTCGCGCGGCCGAGGTCGAGCTGACCCGGATATCGCTTCTTGAGGGCCGTGATCGTGCGTCCCACGTCGCGCAGGCCAGCCGCGCCGATCTCTTTCACCACCTGGGCGCAGGCGGTCTGCATGGACGTGTCGTCCATGAGGGGCGGCATGAATTCGCGGATCGTAACGACCTCGCGCTGTGTCCGTACCACGCTTTCCGCATTCCCCGTTTCACGATCCGCAGCGATCTGCTCTTCGCGCTGCTTGATCATTTTCTGCAGCAGGGAGGCGATTTCATTCTGAGAAATCTTCTCGCCGTTCCCGATACAGTGGGCCTGATCGCGATCCCGGATCGCGGTCTGAATGAGACGCAGGGTACACAAACGGCGGCGATCGTCACGCTCGGTGGCTTCACGGATCGCAGTTTGCAGTTGCTCTCGTACAGTCATGATCACACCTGGCTGACAGCTTTCACGCAGTGGGCGCGATTAACACTATCGAACACCAACGCCAACCGCTGAGCTGGCTTTCCACTCCAATCGCCATGAAAGGCGAGCATTGAGTGTCCTCAATGCAGTATCATGCCGTCGGGTTCGATTGGAGACGCTACACATGGCAAATTTCAGTTGAACTTAAAGCCCGTCACAAGTGGGGTCCAGTCCCACGCCGATTGCATGGCTGGCCACCCACAAGCTCGCACGGGGTGTTCAACGCCTTCGAGCATGTCTAAATTTAAAGCACAACCACTTAAATCACAGGATCCAAGATGACCGTCGCCCCCTGGGCCGAGCCCAAA
Organism: Acuticoccus kalidii; assembly: GCF_021556395.1. Taxonomy (GTDB): domain Bacteria; phylum Pseudomonadota; class Alphaproteobacteria; order Rhizobiales; family Amorphaceae; genus Acuticoccus; species Acuticoccus kalidii. The sequence continues at coordinate 766,647 of NZ_JAKGCS010000036.1, read as the reverse complement.
CCCACTGCTTGTCTCGTGCTTGCGGACGGTTTGGTTCTAATGGGTGACGGCGCCGGAGCGACGGGAACCGCCGTCGGCGAGCTCTGCTTCAACACCGCCATGACCGGCTATCAGGAGATCCTCACCGATCCGTCCTATGCCGGCCAGATCGTGACGTTCACCTTCCCCCATATCGGCAATGTCGGCGCCAATCCCGACGATGTCGAAACCGTCGCTCATGAGGCCGAGCGGGCCGCGCTCGGCTGTGTGCTGCGCGCGCCGATCACCGCGCCGCAGAGCTGGCGCGCGAAGGAAGACTTCGGAACGTGGCTCGCCGAGCGGGGCATCGTCGCCATCACCGGCGTCGACACGCGCGCCATCACCTCCCGCATCCGCGATGGCGGGATGGTGAATTGCGCCATCGCCCACAATCCCGACGGCGTGTTCGACGTGCAGGCTCTTCTGGAGCTTGCGAAGGCCGCGCCCGACATGGCCGGCGCCGAACTCGCCACCACCGTTTCGGGCCGCGCCGCCCTGCCCTGGGACAGCGGCGTCTGGGAATGGGGCACCGGCTTTGAGGATTTCAAAGGCGGCGCGGGCCCGCGCATCGTCGCGCTCGATTACGGCATCAAGGGCAACATCCTGCGCCTTCTCGCCTCGCGCGGCGCGCAGATCACGGTGTTGCCCGCGAACGCCAGCGTCGAAGAGGTGCTCGCCGTCGAGCCCGACGGGCTCTTCCTCTCCAACGGGCCGGGTGATCCGGGCGCGACGAGCCTCGTCGTCGGCGACACGCTGCGCGCCCTCCTCGATCGTGGCCTGCCGACCTTCGGCATCTGCCTCGGCCACCAGCTTCTGGGCCTCGCCATCGGCGCGCGGACCAAGAAGATGCGCCAAGGCCATCACGGCGCGAATCACCCCGTTCTCGATGTCGACACCGGAACGGTCTCGATCGTCTCGATGAATCACGGCTTCACCGTGGATGGGGAAACGCTGCCGGCGAACGCCCGCGAGACGCACCGCTCACTCTTCGACGGCAGCAATTGCGGCCTCGCGCTCACCGACCGGCCGGCCTTCTCGGTGCAATATCACCCCGAGGCCTCGCCCGGTCCGCACGACAGCCACAACCTGTTCGACCGCTTCCTCGCTCTGGTGATGGAACAAAAAGCCGCCACCGCCCCATGAGTGAACTGACATTGCCGGTCGAGGACGCCGATCTCGCCCGGCACGGCGAGGCGATTCTCGCGATCAACAATGCGGCCGAACCCGCCGTCAACGCGCTCGATCGCGCCGATCTCGATGCACTGGCGGCGGAGGGGCGCGTGCGCGTCGTCCTCTCCGCGACGCCGGAGGCGCCGGTCGCAGGGCTCATCGTGCTGATGCCGCCCGGCGCGGCCTATGAGAGCCCGAATTATCGCTGGTTCAGCGATCGGTATGACGACTTTCTCTATGTCGACCGGATCGTCGTGTCGCCGCTCGCCCGTGGGTCCGGCATCGGCCGCGCGCTTTACGAGGACGCCATCGCGCTCGCCCTCGAGGGCGGCCGGCCGCGAATCTTGAGCGAGGTGAATGTCAGCCCGCCCAATCCCGAATCGATGGCCTTCCACGACCGTCTCGGCTTCGCGCCGATCCACGAGCGACTGAATGACGAGAACGGCAAGGTGGTCGCGATGATGGTGCGCGAACTCGCCCCCGCCGATCGAGACGAGCGCGCCTAGCCGCCGATTGACGCCGACGCGCGCCCCGCGTGGAGCGGAATGAGCGCGCGCCGCCCTCCGGCCGATAACGGTTAGAGATTCGCGGCGCTGAAGGTGTCGCAATCGGCCGGGTTGCCGGACCGAAAGCCCGTGCGGAACCAGCGCGTGCGCTGCTCGGCCGTGCCGTGATTGAAGCTTTCCGGCACCACATAACCCTGCGTGCGCCGCTGCAGAATGTCGTCCCCCACGGCAGCGGCCGCGCCGAGCGCCTCGTCGATATCGCCCTCTTCGACGATGCCGCTGCGGTCCGCCCGGTGTGCCCAGACGCCGGCATAACAATCGGCTTGAAGCTCGACCTTGATGCTCTCGGCGTTGGCCTCCTGCTCGCTCATCGACTGACGGTCGCGATGATAACGGCCGAGAACGCCGGTCAGATTCTGAACATGATGGCCGACCTCATGCGCGAGGACATAGGCCTCGGCGAAGTCGCCCGGCGCGCCGAAGCGGCTCGACAGCGTGTCGAAGAAGGACATGTCGAGATAGAGCTTGCGATCGTTCGGGCAGTAGAACGGGCCGACGGCTGCGCTCGACAGACCGCAGGCCGATCCCACCCTATCGGTAAAGAGGACGAGGATCGGATCCTCGTAAGTGAGGTCGTTGGCGGCGAAGATCTCGCTCCACGAATCCTCCGTCTCGGCGAGGACGACGCTGATGAACGCCTCCTGCTGATCGTCGATCGCATTGTTCGCGCCGCGCTGCCCCTCGGGCGCTCGGTTATCCACCACCACGCCGCGATCATCGCCCGTCATCATGTCGAGAAATTGCAGGGGGTTGATGCCGGCGAACACCCACAGCCCCAACGCGACGATCGCGATCAGGACGAGCGAGGTGCCGCCGATGCGGCCACCCGTCCGACCGCGGCCGGACGGGAATGGAAAGCGGGCTTGCCTCGGGAAGGACTGACCTCTGCGGTCCTCGATATTGTCGCTACGCCGCCGACCTTCCCAACGCATTGTCACATCCCTGCTATGCGCGGACGCCGCCCGTCCGCCCAGCAGAATAGCGCACTATCGACGAAGTTGGTTCCGGAAAGCGTCGACGATATGCCCGACCGCGACGCTCGCGGGCGAAATCGGCCGCGATTGGGGCGCATTGCGGTTCGCATCATCGTGAGAGATGCGGATCAGGCTCTGTCCGAGAACGAGATGGCTCAGCATGACGATCATTCCTCAGCGCGTGTGAAACGAAATGGCGCGGCGCGAAACGGCTGGCGTTTGCAATGAAACATCGCTACCTCTACCGCAATAAGTGCGCCTCTCACCCCTTATATGCGCAACTCGTGCGCCTTTTAAAGGGGTAAGGCGCATTTATTGCGCACAATTTTTTCTGGAACTTGGCACGATGACACCCGAGCAATTCCGAGCCTGGCGGAAAGCGAACGGATGGAAACAGCGGGAACTCGCCGACAGGCTCGGCCTGAAGCGGCGAATGATCCAATATTATGAGCGCGGTGATCGGGACGGGAAAACCGTCGAAATTCCGCGAACGGTGCGCCTCGCGTGCTATGCGATTGCCTGCGGCGTCGAGGAATTCGACGGGCGCACCGTGCAATGGTCCTCTCCGACCGAACCGGACGTGAAATCGGTCGACGAGGACGACGACGATTGAGCGGCTTTGCGTTGCGCCTCTGACCCTATATAGCGGGCGGGGTTCTCCCATCCCGCACTTAGAATTCTCACAAGGGTCCCCCCAAACGGTCCTTCATGCCGAAACGCACCGACATATCGACGATCCTCATCATTGGCGCCGGACCGATCATCATCGGTCAGGCATGCGAGTTCGACTATTCGGGCACGCAAGCCGTCAAAGCGCTCAAAGAGGAAGGGTACCGCGTCGTCCTGGTCAATTCGAACCCGGCGACGATCATGACGGACCCGGAGCTCGCTGACGCGACCTATATCGAGCCGATCACGCCCGAGATCGTTCAGAAGATCATTCTGAAAGAGCGACCGGACGCGCTTTTGCCGACGATGGGTGGCCAGACGGCGCTGAACTGCGCCCTCGCCCTCTTCGAAAGCGGTTTCCTGACCGAGCATGGCGTCGAGATGATCGGCGCCAACGCCGAGGCGATCGCGACGGCCGAGGATCGGGACCGCTTCAAGGTGGCGATGAACGAGATCGGCCTCGAATCGCCGCGCTCGGAGATCGCGCATTCGCTGTCCGAGGCGCTCGCCGCGCTCGACACGATCGGCCTGCCGGCGATCATCCGGCCCTCCTTCACCCTCGCCGGCACCGGCGGCGGCATCGCCTATAACCGCGAGGAGTTCCTCAACATCGTCGAAGGCGGTCTCGATGCCTCCCCGACGACCGAGGTGCTGATCGAGGAATCGGTGCTCGGCTGGAAGGAGTTCGAGATGGAGGTGGTCCGCGACCGCGCGGACAATGCCATCATCATCTGCTCGATCGAGAATATCGATCCGATGGGCGTCCACACGGGCGATTCGATCACCGTCGCCCCCGCCCTCACGCTGACCGACAAGGAATATCAGCGGATGCGGTCGGCCTCGATCGCGGTGCTGCGCAAGATCGGCGTCGAGACCGGCGGCTCCAACGTCCAATTCGCGGTCAATCCCGAAGACGGCCGCATGGTCGTCATCGAGATGAACCCGCGCGTGTCGCGCTCCTCGGCGCTGGCCTCGAAGGCGACCGGTTTCCCGATCGCGCGCGTCGCGGCCAAGCTCGCCGTCGGCTACACGCTCGACGAGCTCGAGAACGACATCACCAAGGGGGCGATGCCCGCCTCCTTCGAGCCGACGATCGATTATATCGTCGTGAAGATGCCGCGCTTCACCTTCGAGAAGTTCCCCGGCGCGGACACCACGCTGACGACCTCGATGCGCTCCGTCGGCGAGGTGATGGCGATCGGCCGCACCTTCCCCGAAGCGATGCAGAAGGCGCTGCGCGGTCTCGAAACCGGGCTCACCGGGTTCGACGATGTCGAGATCGAAGGTCTCGGCATGGGCGAGGACAATCAGGCGATCCGCTCCGCGATCACCGTGCCGCGGCCCGACCGGATCCTTAAGGTCGCCGAAGCGATGCGGCGCGGCTTCTCGGTCGACGCGATCTATGCCCAGTGCCAGATCGACAAGTGGTTCCTCACCGAGATCATGGGGATCATCGAGCTCGAGAAGCGGGTGCGCGAGTACGGCCTGCCGCAGGATCGCGCCAATCTGCGGATGCTGAAGGCGAACGGCTTTTCCGATCAGCGTCTCGCCTCCCTCGCCGGCCTCGACAGCGCCAATGAGGTTCTCGCCCTGCGCGAGGCGCTGGACGTGCATCCGGTCTTCAAGCGGATCGACACGTGCGCCGCCGAGTTCGCGGCGCCCACCGCCTACATGTATTCCACCTACGAATCGGACGTCAGCGGCAAGGGCCAGAACGAGGCCGCGCCGTCGAACCGCAACAAGGTGGTGATCCTCGGCGGCGGTCCGAACCGGATCGGCCAAGGCATCGAGTTCGACTATTGCTGCTGTCATGCCGCCTATGCGCTCAAAGAGGCCGGCATCGAGACCATCATGGTCAACTGCAACCCGGAGACGGTGTCGACCGATTTCGACACCTCTGACCGCCTCTATTTCGAGCCGCTCAGCCAAGAGGACGTCCTCGAGATCCTGCGGGTCGAGAAATCCACCGGCCGCCTGATGGGCTGCATCGTGCAGTTCGGCGGACAGACCCCGCTCGGCCTCGCCGAGCATCTCGTCGACGGCGGCTATACGATCCTCGGCACCTCGGTCGACGCGATCGACCTCGCCGAGGACCGCGACCGCTTCCAGAAGCTCCTCACCAAGCTGCACCTCAAGCAGCCCGAGAACGGCATCGCCTACTCGGTCGAGCAGGCGCGGATCATCACCGGCGATGTCGGCATGCCGCTCGTGGTGCGGCCGTCCTACGTGCTCGGTGGCCGCGCGATGGAGGTGATCCGCACCGAGGATGGGCTCGACCGCTATCTCTTCGGCTCGCTGCAGAACCTCATCCCGCCGCACATCCGGTCGAAATATCCGAACGACAAGACCGGGCAGATCAACATGCTGCTCGGCAAGAACCCGCTCCTCTTCGACCGCTATCTCGACAACGCGGTCGAGGTCGACGTCGACGCGCTCTCGGACGGGACGGACGTCTTCGTCTGCGGCGTGATGGAGCACATCGAGGAAGCCGGCATCCACTCCGGCGATTCCGCCTGCTCGCTGCCCCCGCGCACGCTGTCGGCCGACATCGTCGAGCAGCTTCGCGCCCAGACCTCGGCGCTCGCGCTGGCGCTCGGCGTGGTCGGGCTGATGAACGTGCAGTTCGCAGTCAAGAACGGGACGATCTACATCCTCGAGGTGAACCCGCGCGCGTCGCGCACGGTGCCCTTCGTCGCGAAGACCATCGGCGTGCCGATCGCCAAGATCGCCGCGCGTCTCATGGCCGGCGAGCGGTTGAAGACGTTCAATCTCAGCGCCCAGCCGCTCGACCATGTGTCGGTGAAGGAAGCCGTCTTCCCCTTCGCGCGCTTCCCGGACGTCGACACCGTGCTCGGCCCGGAGATGAAGTCGACCGGCGAGGTGATGGGCATCGACCGCTCCTTCGCGATGGCGTTCACCAAGTCGCAGATGGCGGCGGGGAACGGTTTGCCCAAATCGGGCACCGTCTTCGTGTCGGTTCGCGATGCGGACAAGCCGACGATCCGCAAGGTTGCGGCCGATCTCGTCGAGCAGGGATTTTCGCTGCTCGCGACCTCGGGCACCCAGCGCGATCTCGAAGCGAACGGAATCCCGTGCAAGCGCGTTAACAAGGTCTCCGAAGGCCGGCCTCACATCGTCGACGCGATCAAGAACGGGGCAGTTCAGCTCGTGCTCAACACGGCCGAAGGGCCGCAATCCCTCACCGACTCTCGAGACATGCGACGGGCGGCGCTTTTCCATAAAGTGCCGTATTATACCACTTTGGCGGGCGCTTTGGCGGCTGTCGAAGGAATTGCACTACAAGACTCGCAGGAGCTTGAGGTGCGGCCCATGCAGTCTTACGTAACGTCGTTGCCAACGCGCTGAGCGAATGCTTGCATTTCCATCACGGCTTGGTGGAGACTAGCGAAAATCGCTCGCTCGAGTGGTGTTTAAGAAAGTTCGGACCATGGAAAAGATCCCGATGACGGCGCAGGGGTATGCGTCGTTGGAAAGTGAGCTGAAGCGCCGGACCGCGGAGGAACGCCCGAAAATCATCGCGGCGATCTCCGAGGCGCGCGCCCATGGCGACCTGTCGGAGAACGCTGAATACCACGCCGCCAAAGAGGCGCAGAGCCACAACGAGGGCCGGATCGCCGAATTGGAGGACATGCTGTCCCGCGCCGAAGTGATCGACGTGAAAAAGCTTTCCGGCGACACGGTGAAGTTCGGCGCCCACGTCACCTTGGTGGACGAGGATACGGACCAGGAGCGCAAGTATCAGATCGTCGGCGACGTCGAAGCCGACGTGAAGGCCGGGCGCATCTCGATCTCCTCCCCCATCGCGCGCGCCTTGATCGGCAAGTCGGTCGGCGACTCGGTCGAGGTGTCCGCACCCGGTGGCGCCCGCGCCTACGAAATCACCGAGGTGCGGTTCAACTAAAAACGCGCTCCCGCGCGCACGGGCGCGCCCTGAACGACCATCACGGCGTCGTGCCTCCTCGTGATCCGGCGAGGCGCGGCGTCGATTTGGTTCAGGACACGTCCGAGGTCAGGCCTCCACTCGCGCGGCGTTCGGTCGTTCCGTCGCCGACGGGACTATCGCCGCGACGCGAAGTGTGGTTGGAACCGAACGGAATGCGGGGCGAGCGCCGGATCGGCGGCTTTGCCGCGCCACTCATTCTTAACGCGCATCCGCCGAGCGGCTGGGTCAGCCACACGCCGCCGGTGCGCGCGTCGACGCTCTATCGAAGGACCGTCCCGTCATGGCACGTCAATTCATCTACCACATGCAGGGTCTATCGAAGACCTACGGATCGAAGAAGGTCCTCGATAACGTCCACCTGCAATTCTATCCCGACGCCAAGATCGGCGTGCTCGGCCCCAACGGCTCGGGTAAGTCGACGCTGCTCAAGATCATGGCCGGGCGGGACAAGGAGTTCAACGGCGAGGCCTGGGTCGCCGAGGGCGCCAAAGTCGGCTACCTGCCGCAGGAGCCGGAACTCGATCCGAACAAGACCGTGCGCGAAAACGTCATGGACGGCGTCGCCGCGAAGAAGGCCAAGCTCGACCGCTATAACGAGCTCGCGATGGACTATTCCGACGAGACGGCCGACGAGATGGCCCAACTGCAGGACGAGATCGACGCCCAGAATCTGTGGGACCTCGACAGCCAGATCGATCAGGCGATGGACGCGCTGCGCTGCCCGCCGGACGACGCCAATGTCGAGAACCTCTCAGGCGGTGAAAAGCGCCGCGTCGCGCTCTGCCGGTTGCTCCTCGAGCAGCCCGAACTCATCCTCCTCGACGAGCCGACCAACCATCTCGACGCCGAGACAGTCGCCTGGCTCGAGAACCATCTGCGCGAGTATCCGGGCGCGATCCTGATCGTTACCCACGATCGTTACTTCCTCGACAATGTCACCGGCTGGATCCTGGAGCTCGATCGCGGCCGCGGCATTCCCTATGAGGGCAACTATTCCGCCTATCTCGAAAAGAAGGCGAAGCGCCTTCAGCAGGAAGGCCGCGAGGCGGCAGCCGAGCAGCGGGCGCTGACGCGCGAGCGGGAGTGGATCCAGTCCTCCCCCCGCGCACGGCAGACGAAATCGAAGGCGCGTATCCAGGCCTATGACGAGCTGCTGCAGCGCAACGAGGAGCGCACGCGCGCGGGTGAGGCGCAGATCGTCATCCCCGCGGGGCCGCGCCTCGGTGGCAACGTCATCGACGCCGAGCACCTCAAGAAGGGCTTCGGCGACCGCGTCCTGATCGACGATCTGACCTTCGCGCTGCCGCCGGGCGGCATCGTCGGCGTGATCGGCCCGAACGGCGCCGGTAAGACGACGCTTTTCAACATGATCACCGGCAAGGAAGCGCCGGACGGCGGCTCGATCTCCGTCGGCGACACCGTCGTCCTCGGCTATGTCGACCAGTCGCGCGATTCGCTCGACGGCTCGAAGACCGTCTGGGAGGAAATCTCCGGCGGCAACGACGTCGTGGAGCTCGGCAAGCGGGAAGTGAACAGCCGCGCCTATGTCGGCTCGTTCAACTTCAAGGGCGCCGATCAGCAGCAGAAGGTCGGCAATCTCTCCGGCGGACAGCGCAACCGCGTCCATCTCGCCAAGATGCTGAAATCGGGCGCGAACGTCCTCCTCCTCGACGAACCGACGAACGATCTCGACACCGAGACGCTCGCCGCGCTCGAGGACGCACTGGAGGATTTCGCCGGCTGCGCCGTGGTCATCAGCCACGATCGCTTCTTCCTCGACCGTCTCGCGACTCACATCCTCTCGTTCGAAGGCGACAGCCACGTCGAATGGTTCGAGGGCAACTTCCAGGCCTACGAGGAAGACAAGAAGCGTCGCCTCGGCCCGGACGCGATCGTCCCGCGCCGCGTGAAGTATAAGCGCCTCACCCGTTGAGGCATGACGGCGGGCGGCCCCCTCGCGTGGGCCGGCCGCCGATAGCGCCGTGCCGTCGTCCGGCGGGCGCAACGTCGCCAGTCGCTTTCGCCCGCACGGGTGGAGCGCGAAACGCCGCCCGCGTCAGGTGGGCTGCATGAAGGAAGGGATCATGTCCCCGCCATCATCGTCATCGTCGTCCTCATGCCCGCCGAAATGGGGCTCGATGCGGCTCGTGCCGTCGTCGGCCGCGGACGGGTGCGCGCCGACGGGTGGGGATGGCGCATCGCCGGCCTCCATGGCGGCCGTCGCCGCGACGGTGGACGTCGCGACGCGGGGCGGCTCCGACAGACGCGGTTCCTGGCGCTCTGCCCGCCGTTCCACACGGCGCTCGCCGAACGCGGCGGTGTCCGTCGCGCCCTCCGGCGCCCGGCCGAAGGTGGCGCTGACATGCCCGGCATGGCTCACCTCCTCGCTCGCGGCGTGGATCTGGTCATTGAGCATCCGCGTCATGCGCTCCACGGCGTCGGTCGCCGCGTCGAGCCGTTCGATCAGCGGCTCGTCTTCCCCCTCGGAGGCGAGCGCCGCCGCCTCCCGCGCCCTTTCGAGCGCTGCGATATGAGCGGCGAGTTCGGCATTCTTCTCCTCAGCCGCCCGCAGGCGGTCGAGAACGACGAGACCGGCCATCACGGAGATGCGCCGATCACCGATCTCGCCCGTTTTCGCCTTCAATTGACGGATGGTCGTGTCGAGTTCCGTCGCCAGCGAGGTGACGCGATCCTCGTCGCCCTCCTCGCAGGCCATCCGGTAGGCGTGACCATCGATCGTGACGCGAACCTGGTTCAGGGCAGTCCCTCCCCTTTGCCTTCGGCGGCGGCGGGATCCATCCGCCGCACGCGCTCCATCACCGCGACCAGGCGGTGCGCGACCTCCTGGTTCGCCTCACGCAAACGCTGCGCCCGCGCCTCGGCCGCATCGAGCTTGGCGGCAAGTTCGGCCCGGTCGCGTTCGAGCCGCACGCGGTCGTCCCGCAGCGCTTCGACGGACTGGGACGACTCGCCATTGACGGCGACCGCAGCCTCGAGACGGTGCAGAGCCGCTTCGAGCCGCGCAACAGCCTGGAGCGTTCTATGACCAGCGATTTGACTTCTCCTTGCACGCAGCGCTTTGCGTGTTCCCCGACACGTGCGTTATGTGACGCCCGTAAACGATAAATACCAAGCCCTTCGAGTGTCTCAGATGGTGGATGTGGACAAGCTAAAACCGATGGCGAACGCCATCAGGATGCTGTCGGTCGATGCAGTGGAGGCGGCGAAGTCCGGCCATCCCGGTCTTCCGATGGGTGCAGCCGACTTGGTGACGACGTTGTTCGTCCATCATATCAACGTGGATCCGGCACACCCAGAGTGGCCGAATCGCGACCGCTTCGTGCTGTCGGCCGGTCACGGCTCGATGCTGCTTTATTCTCTCTATCACCTCCTCGGCTACGAGGATTTCACCATCGACGAGTTGAAGCGCTTCCGCCAGCTCAACTCGAAGACGCCCGGCCACCCCGAATACATGCACGCGACCGGCATCGAAGGCGCGATGCACGGGCGCGGCGTCGAGATCACCACCGGCCCGCTCGGCCAGGGGATCGCGACGTCGGTCGGCATGGCGCTCGGCGAGCGGATCATGAACGCCGAGTTCGGTGACGGGATCGTCAACTATCGCACCTTCGTGCTCGCCTCCGACGGCGACCTCATGGAAGGGCTCAGCCACGAGGCGATTTCGCTCGCCGGTCACCTGAAGCTCAACAAGCTCACGGTGATCTTCGACGACAACGGCATTTCGATCGACGGGCCGACCTCTCTGTCGGAATCGGGAGACGTCGTGATGCGCTTCCAGGCCGCCGGCTGGGCCGCCGAGCGGATCGACGGGCACGACCCCATCGCGATCGACGCCGCGTTGAAGCGGGCGGCGGCGAGCGACCGCCCCACCCTCATCGCCGCGAAGACGACGATCGGCTTCGGCTCGCCCAACAAGGCGAACACGTCCGGCGTCCACGGCTCGCCGCTCGGCGCCGCCGAGGCGACCGCGACCCGCAACGCCCTCGGCTGGAAGGCCGAGCCGTTCGAGGTCCCGGAGGACATTCGCGACGCATGGCGGATCGCCGGCCTTCGCTCCGCCCAGGCTCATCAGGGCTGGCGCCAGCGTTATGACGCGATGGAGGCGGAGAGCCGCGCCCAGTTCGACCGCCGGCTCCGCGGCGAGTTGCCGAGCGAGTTCGCCCCCGCGATGGCCGCGCTGCGCAACGAGCTTCTCGAGGAGCGCCCCTCTCTCGCGACCCGCAAGGCGTCCGAGCGCGTGCTCGGCACCATCAACGCCGTGCTTCCCGAGACGATCGGCGGGTCGGCCGATCTCACCGGCTCGAACAACACCAAGACCGACCAGCTCGCCCCGGTCAGCGCTGACGACTATCACGGCCGCTATATCCATTACGGGATCCGCGAGCACGGCATGGCCGCGGCGATGAATGGGATGGCGCTCGCGGGCGGTCTCATCCCCTATGGCGGCACCTTCCTCACCTTCTCGGACTATTGCCGTCCGGCGATGCGTCTGTCGGCGCTGATGGGTCTGCGTGTCGTCTACGTGATGACGCACGATTCGATCGGCCTCGGCGAGGACGGGCCGACCCACCAGCCGGTCGAGCACCTCGCCGCGCTGCGCGCGATGCCGAACCTCCTCGTCTTCCGTCCGGCCGACGCGGTCGAGACGGCGGAGGCCTGGGAAATCGCGCTCGAAGAGAACCGTCCGTCGGTCATGGCGCTCACCCGCCAAAATCTCCCGGTGCTCGCCGCGCCGGGCACCAAGGACAACCGCATGCGCCGCGGTGCCTATACCCTCGTCGAAGCGAACGACGATCCGATCGCGACCATCTTCGCGACCGGCTCGGAGGTCGAAATCGCCGTCGCCGCCGCGCAGACGCTCAGCAATCTCGACATTCCGACCTGCGTCGTGTCGGTGCCGTGCATGGAGCTGTTCGACGAGGCGGACGAGGATTACCGCAATGCCGTCATCGGCGACGCGCCGGTGAAGGTCGCCATCGAGGCGGCGGTGCGTCAGGGCTGGGATTCGATCATCGGCCGCGACGGCATCTTCGTCGGGATGAAGGGCTATGGCGCGTCCGGGCCCTATAAGCAGCTCTATGAGCATTTCGGCATCACCGCCGATCATGTCGTGCACGCCGTGCGCGAGCGTCTCGGCCGCTGAGGTCGACCGCACCCCACATCGGGACACACGAAAAAGCCCCGGATGGTTTCGCCATCCGGGGCTTTTTTCGTCTCGATGGATCGGCGGGCGTCAGACCCAGGGGCGCGCCTCGGCAAGGTGCCGCTCGTGCTGTTCGACGGCGACGCCCTTCTGCAGGGTGAGGGCGATCTCGTCGAGACCGTTCACGAGGCAGTGCTTGAGGCCGGCGTCGATGTCGAAATGGATCGGATCGCCATCGGGGCCGTCGATGGTCTGGTTCGGAAGGTCCACCGTCAGCGTCGCATTGGCGCCGCGATCGGCGTGATTCATCAGCCGCTCCAGCTCCTCCGGCGTCACCTTCACCGGCAGAACGCCGTTCTTGAAGCAGTTCTGATAGAAGATATCGGCGAACGAGGTGGAGATCACGCAGCGGATCCCGCGATCGAGAAGCGCCCAGGGAGCGTGCTCCCGCGACGAGCCACAACCGAAATTGTCCCCCGCCACCAGGATCTCGGCCTTCTGATAGGCCGGCTGGTTGAGCGGAAAATTCGGATCGGGCGTGCCGTCGGCCTTGCGTGAGACCTCGGCGAAGAGGCCGCGGCCGAGGCCGGTCCGCTTGATCGTCTTCAGATAATCCTTCGGGATGATCATGTCGGTGTCGACATTGTTCATCCGCAAAGGCGCTGCCACCGCCGTCAGCGTGGTGAACGCTTGCATTCCTCTCTCCTCCTCAACGCGATCCGGGCGCGTCGTTTATCTGCGCATCCAGCGTCTCGATATCGCGATCGAGCCGCGCACGCACCTCATTGGCGCGCGACAGGGACGCAATAGCAGAATCGAGCCGTTCCTCTATATCGGAAAGGCTCCGGTCGAAACGGTCCGCGAGCGTCGAGCCGTCCGCGTCGGCATCGTCACCGGCGGCCGCGAGTCTCGGGCCGAGCCCTTGCAACGTGTTGCGCATCGTCGCCACGATCCGCGACAGGTCGAGGATCGCCTGGTTGTTCACCTCCGCCAGTTCCGCGGCCCCGCGCGCGACCACGGCGGTCGCCGTCAGGGTCGCGTCCGGCGTTGTCGCGGCGCGCTCCTGCCGTTGGAGCGTATCGAGGATTACGGGCGAGGAGGCCATCAGCCCGCCCAACAAGATAGCGACGATGACACCGCCCGACATCCCCCGAAAGATGCCGATCAGCAGTGCGCCGAGAATGATGACCACGCCGGCGAGCACCGGCAACAGCCACCGCAAATCGTCATATTGGACATTGGCGATGAGCTCATGGATATCCATCGCAGTCCCCTCTCTTTGTCCCGCCGTTCGTGTCTCGGCGATGATGACCCGGCCCCTTGAACGGACCGTTGCGTTTCGTCATGTGGTGCGCGCCATGCCATAATATTCGCGATTGGGGCGCATCTTCGTCGCGCTCGCGACGCGGTTCGTCATGTTGAAGAATCCCACCACGGACGCGATGTCCCAGATCGCCCGATCCGAAAAACCGGCATCGTGCAGGGGCCGCTGGTCCTCGGCGGTCGTCTCCGCCGGGCGCACGGTGAGCGACCAGGCATAATCGAGCATCGCCCGATGACGATCCGACAGCTCGGCGGCACGATAATTTGCGACCAACGTGTCCCCGAAGGCCGGATCGCCGGACAGCGCCCGCACCGCCGCACCATGGGCAACCAGACAATAATGGCAGTGATTCGCGCTGGAGACGACCACGGCGATCATTTCCCGTTCGAGTTTGGATAGATCCGACTCGGACAGCATGAGGTCGTTATAGAGTTCGGTGAAACAACGCAGTTTCGTTTCATCGAAGGCGTAGGCCAGCAGAACATTCGGAACGAGACCGAGCTTCTCCTGGCATTTTTCAAAGTACGCTTGCGTCTCCTCGGACAACTCGGCCCGGGGGAGATCGAGCGATATCACCGCTTCTTCACGTTCCATGGGTAGACCCCTCGCGGTCTTATCGGGCATCCATTTGGACGCGATATGAATGGGTGGGCCTCGGCCAGCCCGTCGGAGGAGCAAAATGCTCGAAGATTTCGAAGAGACCAAGGACGCCAAGCTCAGCTCCCTCGCCGATGCCGTCAGAGACGAGCACAGCGACGTCGGCTTTGCCACATTCACCGAGCTTCTGTTCCGCCATGCCGCCGCCGAGGATCTCGCGCGCTATAGCGTTGCCGATCTCATGCGTCTTGCCCATGCGGCGTGGACCGCCTTGCAGCATCGTCGCACGGGCGCCCCCCGCGTCGTCGTGATGGCGCCGGAAGAGGTCGGCATCACCGAGGCGGAGAGCGGTCACACGATTTCGGTCGTCGAGGCGCTCAACGACGACAAGCCGTTCCTCTTCGGCTCGCTGAAGAACGAGCTTCACGCTCAGAATCTCGACCTCCATCTCGTCGTCCATCCGATCCTCGCGGTCGAGCGCGACCCCAACGGCAAGCTCGTCGGCTTCCACGGCGAGGCCCGCGCCGGTGACGGCTACCGTCACGAAAGCTTCGTGCATATCCACGTCGACCCGCTCGACGAGCCGGACGAGCGGGAGGCGCTGAGCGCCACGCTCATGCAGATCAATCGCGATGTCGACGCCGCCGTCGCCGACTGGCCGAAAATGCGCGGGCTCCTCCGCGAGGCGATCGAGCGTTACCGGCATCAGCCACCGCCCGTCCCGCGCGACGTCCTCGAGGAGGCGATCGACTTCCTCGAGACGATCGAGCAGCGCGCCTTCATCCTGACCGGGATGCGGGAATATACGCTCGACGGCTCGCCCGATGACGGCGAACTCGTCGCGCCCGACGATGCCGGCCTCGGCATCCTGCGCGATCCGAACATCAAAGTCCTGCGCCGCGGCAGCGAGCTCGTCACGATGACGCCGGAGGTGCGCTCCTTCCTGAAGCACGGCGATCCGGTCTTCATCGCCAAGGCGAACGTCCAGAGCCGCATCCATCGCCGCGCCCATCTCGATTATATCGGCGTCAAGCGCTTCGAAGGCGGCGTGCTCGCAGGCGAACTGCGCATCGTCGGCCTGTTCACCTCCGAGGCCTACACGAAGTCGGTGCGCGAGATCCCGATGCTGCGCCGCAAGGTGGCGCGGGTGATGGAAAATCTCGGCTTCGATCCCGAGAGCCACTCCGGCAACGCCGTCGCCAACATCCTCGAGACCTACCCGCGCGACGAACTCTTCCAGATCGACGAGGCGCTCCTCACCCGCTACACGCTCGCGATCCTGCAGCTCTCCGAGCGGCCGCGGGTGCGCGTGCTGCCCCGGATCGATCCGTTCGACCGGTTCGTGTCGCTGCTCATCTACGTCCCGCGCGACCGCTTCACGACACAGGTGCGCGAGGCCATCGAGGCGATGATGGCGAAGGCCTATGACGGTCACGTCTCGGCGCGCTATCTCGCGATGCCGGAAGGTGTCCTCAACCGCCTCCACCTCATCATCGGCCGCCGCACCGGCGAGACGCCGCGCCCCAACACGCGCGAACTCGAAGACAAGATCTCCGCGATCATCCGCACCTGGTCCGACGAGCTCTTGCGCGCCTCACTCGCCGCGCCCAAGCTCGGGCTCGACCGCTTCAAGATCGCCGCCTGGTCGGATTCCTTCCCCGAAAGCTATCGCGGCACCTACTCGGCCGAGCGCGCGGTGCGCGACATCACGATCCTGGAGCGCATCAGCGAGGAGACGCCGACCGCGATCCTCTTTTTCCGCCGCGAGAGCGACGGGCCGGATCGCTGCTCGCTCAAGATCTACCACAAGGACGAGCCGATCCTCCTGTCGGCGCGCGTGCCGATCCTCGAGAATATGGGCTTCATCGTCGTCAACGAGCGCACCTTCTGCGTGACGACGCCCGGCGAGGACAATAACGGCGTCTATATCCACGACATGACGCTCGCCGTCGCTTCCGGCGAGGAGATCGACGTCGCGGGGAACGCCGAGAAGCTGCAATCCCTGTTCATCGCAGTCTGGGAGGGGGCGGCGGAGAGCGACGAGTTCAACGCTCTCCTCCTCAATGCCGGGCTCGGCTGGCGCGATATCGCGATCCTTCGGGCGCTGTCGCGCTATCTGCGTCAGACGGCGATCCCCTACGGCCAGGATCTGATGGCCGAGACGCTGAACCGCTATCCGGCCATCGCCCGCGCCCTCGTCGACCTTTTCAACGCCCGTCTCGACCCGGAGCGGCACGACGGCTTGCGCGAGGAGGCGATCGCCGCACTCGTCGAGGAGATCAACGATCTCTGCAACGACGTGACGAGCCTTGCGGACGACACCATCGTCCACCGCTTCCAGAACCTCATCGAAGCGATCCTGCGCACCAACGTCTTCCAGACGGAGGACGGTTTTCCGGTGCGCACGTTCGCCTTCAAGCTCGATCCGCACGCGATCATGGCGCTGCCGCGTCCGGCACCGTTCCGCGAGATCTGGGTCTATTCGCCCCGTGTCGAGGGTGTGCATCTGCGCTTCGGCGCGGTGGCGCGCGGCGGCATCCGCTGGTCCGACCGGCCGCAGGATTTCCGCACCGAGGTGCTCGGCCTCGTGAAGGCGCAGCAGGTCAAGAACGCCGTCATCGTTCCGGTCGGGGCGAAGGGCGGGTTCTTTCCCAAGAAACTGCCCGATCGCTCGAACCGCGAGGCGTTCGCCGAAGAGGGGCGCGAGGCCTATAAGGTCTTCATCGACACCCTTCTCGACATCACCGACGATCTCGATGGCGACACGGTGAAGCCGCCCGTCGACGTCGTGCGTCACGACGAGGACGACCCCTACCTTGTCGTCGCCGCCGACAAGGGCACGGCGACCTTCTCCGACACGGCGAACGCCATCAGCCAGGCGCACGGCTTCTGGCTCGACGATGCCTTCGCCTCGGGCGGCTCGGCCGGCTACGACCACAAGGCGATGGGCATCACCGCCCGCGGCGCGTGGGAGGCCGTGAAGCGGCATTTCCGCGAGCTCGATCACGACATCCAGACCTCGCCTTTCACCGTCGTCGGCGTCGGCGACATGTCGGGCGACGTGTTCGGCAACGGGATGCTGCTGTCGCATCAGACGAAGCTGATCGCCGCCTTCGATCACCGCGACATCTTCATCGATCCGAATCCCGATCCGGAAAAGAGCTTTGCCGAGCGCCAGCGCCTGTTCGCGCTCCCCCGCTCGTCCTGGCAGGACTATGACCGCAGCCTCCTGTCCGCGGGCGGCGGGATTTACTCGCGGGCGGCGAAGTCGATCGATCTGTCGCCCGAGGCGCGCGTCGCGCTCGATGTGGGCGCCGGCGCGCTGACGCCGATCGACGTGCTGCGCGCGATCTTGAAGGCGAAGGCCGACCTTCTCTGGTTCGGCGGCATCGGCACCTATGTGAAGTCCGCCGCGGAGTCCAATCTCGAGATCGGCGACCGCTCGAACGATGCGATCCGCGTCGACGCGCAGGAGCTGCGGGCCAAGGTCGTCGGCGAAGGCGCCAATCTCGGCGTCAGCCACAAGGGCCGCATCGCCTATGCGCTGCTCGGCGGGCGCATCAACTCCGACGCGATCGACAACTCGGCCGGCGTGAACACCTCCGACGTCGAGGTGAACATCAAGATCGCCCTCGCCGACGCGATGCGCACCGGCAAGCTCACCCGTGAGGACCGCAATGACCTCCTGCGCAGCATGACCGAGGAGGTCGGCGAGCTCGTCCTGCGCAACAACTATCTTCAGACCCTCGCGATTTCGCTGTCCAAGCGGCAGAACACCGAGGCGGTCGGCTATCAGCGCCGGCTGATGGAGGTGTTGGAGCCGCGCGGGCTCGACCGCGAGATCGAGGATCTGCCGACCAACGCCCAGCTCGACGCGCGGGCGGCCGGCGGCGAGGGTCTCACGCGCCCCGAGATCGGCGTCCTTCTCGCCTACTCGAAAATCGTCCTCTACGACGACATCCTCCAGTCCGACGTCCCGGACGACGAGTATCTCGGCCGTGAGATCATCCGCTATTTCCCGCCGGAGATGACGGAGACCTACAAGGACGAGATCCAGCGTCACCGTCTGCGCCGTGAGATCATCTCGACGATGCTCGCCAACTCGATGATCAACCGCGGCGGGCCGACCTTCGTCGTCAGGATCGGCGATCAGACCGGGGCGATGGTCTCCGAGATCGCGCGGGCCTTTGCGGCGGCGCGCGATTCCTACCGCCTCGAGGAGATCAACGCCCTCGCCGACGCGCTCGACAATGTCGTCCCCGGCGACATCCAGCTCGCGCTCTACGCCAACGCGCGCGCGCTGCTTCTCGACGCGACGGTTTGGTTCGTCCGCAACGAGACGTTCGCCGACGGCCTCGCCGCCGTGGTCGACCGCTTCCAGGCCGCCATCGGTGTCCTGCGGGACAATTTCAACGAGATCCTGCCGGAGCCCGATGCCGCCGCCCTTCAGGGCGAAGTAGAGACGTTCATGGCGGCGGGTGTCCCGGAGGAGACCGCGCAGCTCTTCTCCCGGCTGCCGTTGGCTTCGGCCGCGCTCGACATCGTGGTGGTGGCCTCGACCTGCGGCGTCAGCCTCATCGAGGCCGGCAAGGTGTGGTTCGCGGTTAACGACACCTTCCAAATTGCAACGCTCGACCAGATCGCGCGGGAAATCTCCGTCGAGGACTACTATGACGGGCTCGCCCTCGATCGGGCCCGGCGGAGTCTTGCCGACGCCCACCGCCACCTCGCCGTCGATGTGTTGCGGGATACGTCGAGTGGAGCGGGCCATGAACGGATCGAAACGTGGCTCGCCGGCCAAGGTCGCACCGCCCCACGGATTCGCAAAGCGATTGCCGATATTGTCGACAACGAGACGGTGACCATCAGTCGACTCGCGGTTGCTTCGGGCTTACTTTCAGACCTCGCGAAGGAAGCGGAAGAACAGGCCTAAGAAAACCGTTCACTCTACGTTAACGATGGTAAACTGAAATCTCTGAAAGGCTTTAACCACCTCTTCACTTACTCGCCTTACCTTAACCCTTGCGATTTGCGTGAGGGTATTGCGTCGCAATGAGCGATCACATGGCCGGGGCACGGGGCGTGTCCCGGCCCACCTTTCTGAACCAAGAGATTCTCGTCGGAGATGCGCTCGACCGGTTGGCCGAGCTCGAACCCGGCTCGGTGGATGCCGCGTTCGCGGATCCGCCGTACAATCTCCAGCTCGAGGGCGAGCTATTCCGTCCCAACCAGTCGCGCGTCGACGGCGTCGACGATGCGTGGGATCGGTTTGCGAGCTTTGCCGAGTATGACGATTTCACCCGCAAATGGCTGGCGCTGGTGCGCCGAGCCTTGAAGCCGAACGGCACGTTGTGGGTGATCGGCTCCTATCACAACATCTTCCGCGTCGGCACGGCCGTGCAGGATGTCGGCTATTGGATCCTGAACGACGTCGTTTGGGTGAAGACCAATCCGATGCCGAACTTCCGCGGCCGTCGCTTCACCAATGCGCACGAGACGTTGATCTGGGCCGTCGCGGACCGCAATCGGACGGACTACACGTTCAATTACAAGTCCATGAAGGTCTTCAATGACGACCTTCAGCACCGCTCGGACTGGACGATCCCGATCTGCTCCGGCCCGGAGCGCCTGCGGGACGATCAGGGCGCGAAGCAGCATCCGACGCAGAAGCCGGAGGCCTTGCTGAATCGCATCCTCCTTGCCGCGACGCGGCCCGGCGACACGGTCCTCGATCCGTTCTTCGGCTCGGGCACCACCGGCGCCGTCGCCAAGCGTCTCGGCCGCGGCTTCATCGGCATCGAGCGGGACGCGAGCTACGCGGCGATCGCCCGCAAACGGATCTCGGACGTCGTTCCCCTGCGGGACGTCACCCAGATCGGCAGCGAAGGCCGGCCGAAGCGCATCCCCTTCGGCGCCCTCGTGGAGGCCGGACACGTCAAGGTGGGCGACGAGCTCGTCGGCGGGCGGGACGGGGTGCGGGCGAAGGTCCGCGTCGACGGCTCGATCCGCGCCGGCGAATATGAAGGCTCGATCCACAAGGTCGGTGCGGCCGTGCGCAATCAGCAGGCCTGCAACGGGTGGACCTACTGGCACATCGAAGCCGAAGACGGCGCGCTCGTGCCGATCGACGCGCTGCGCGAGACGATGCGCCGGGCAATGCACGCTTAGGATCGGTCCCGCACGCGGGCCGATCGCTCTATCGACGACGCCGCGCCGGCCCCGTTTCAGGGGATCCGGCGCGTCGCTCGTTCAGGCGGCCGCGTCGAGCGCGGCCTTGATGTGGGCGGGATCGGCATTGCCGCCGGAGAGGACGACGACCACCGTCTCCCCCTTCACGTCGACCAGCCCTTCGAGGAGGGCGGCGAGCGCGACGGAGCCGCCCGGCTCGCCGACGACCTTGAGCTCGTTGATCGCGAACCCCATCGCCCGCAACATCGCCTCATCCGGGATCGCAAAGCCCGGCCGCAACAGGCGCTGATGGACGGCGAAGGTGTTCACTCCCGGCATATCGGCGAGGAGCGCGTCCGCGATCGAGCCCGACCGCGCCGTGTTGGCGACCCGTTCCCCGGCCTCCAGCGAGCGCGTCAGATCGTCGAATCCCGCCGGCTCGGCGGGCTGGCAAATGATGCCCGGCATCCGCTCGCTCATCGCGGTCGCGATGCCCGCGATCAGCCCGCCCCCGCTCACCGGCGCGATCACGCGGTTGGCGACGATGCCCTTCGCGGCGAGATCCTCGGCGATTTCGAGGCCGATCGTCCCCTGCCCGGCCATCACGCCCGGATCGTCATAGGGATGGATGAAGGTCGCGCCCGTCCGCTCGGCGATCTCGTGGGCGATGGCGAGACGGTCCTCCGTCACGCGGTCATAGGGGACCACCACCGCGCCGGAACGCTCGGTGCGCGCCCGCTTGATGACCGGCGCGTCGTTCGGCATCACGATCGTCGCCGGAACGCCGAAGAGGCGGGCCGCCTCGGCGACGCCTTGCGCGTGGTTGCCCGACGAGCAGGCGACGACGCCCCGCGCGCGGTCCGCGTCCGGGATCATCGCGAGGCGGTTATAGGCGCCGCGGAACTTGAACGAGCCGGTGCGCTGCAAGCACTCCGCCTTGACGAAGACCTCGGCCCCCGTCGCCATGTCGAGCGCCACGCTCGACAAAAGCGGGGTACGGACCGCCATCGGCGCGATGCGCGCGGCGGCCGCCTCCACGTCCTCGATCGTCAGAGGAAGGGGGCTCGACGCCCGTTGCTCGGCTACACTCATTGGACCGCCTCCACAGTCTGGCCCCGCGCCACTGGGATCGGCGGGCCGTAATCGTCGACATATGCGACGTGAGAAATCGTCTCCCCGTCGCGCACGATATGGATGCCGTAGGCGGGGGGCTCCATCACCAGCGCCGGCCCCGCTTCGGGCGAGAGGGAAAGGTGCACCTGGTGCGCCACGCCCGGCACGGCGATCGCCGGCACGCGGCCGACGGCGCCGACGATCGTGCGATGAACATGACCGCAGACGACGCGCATCACGTTCGGATGGCGCGTGAGGACGGCCGCGAGCGCTGCCGAATCGGTCAGCGAAACCCGGTCCATGAAGCCGATCCCCACGGCGAAGGGCGGATGATGCATCGCAACGAGCGCCGGCCCGGTCGCGGCGGCGAGCGTCGCGTCGAGCCAGTCGAGCTGCTCGACGCCGACCGTGCCGTGCGGCGCATTCGCGACGAGCGTGTCGAGAGAGACGACCGTCACCCCGCCGATCTCGGTGGCGTGGCAGATCTTGCCGTCGACCGCAGCCGTGGCGACGCCCGGGAAGGCGGCGAATGCGTCGCGCATCACGTCCGCGCGGTCATGATTGCCGGGGATCACGAGGACCGGAACGGCGAAGCGGGCGAGAAGCATCGCGGCACGATTATAGGCCTCCTCCTCGCCGAGATCGGTGAGATCGCCGGTCACGAGGACGGCTTCGATCTCGGGATGCTCGGCGTTGACGCGATCGATCGCGGCGGAGACCAGGCGGTCGGTGTCGACCTCGCCCAGCGTGAGCGTGCCGGGCGGGCGAAGGTGGAAGTCGGTGAGTTGGGCAAACACGGGCATGGCGGCGAGATAGCAGGGGTTGCGCGCCTGCGCCATATGAGCGCGACCCGGCTGACGCATTCGTGCATCAAGGCCGATGGACATCGGTCCGTTTGCGGGAGTAGATGCGCGCGCTATGCAAGCCGCCCCCACCTCCTCCGGCCCCGACAACGGCGCCGGCCGCCAAGCGCACGGCCTCTTCGTCGCCGCCGCGATCCTGTTCCTCGTGTCGATCGCGCTCGCCTATGTGCCGGGCCTTGCGACGGTGCCGCCGATCGACCGCGACGAGCCGCGTTACACGCAGGCGACGAAGCAGATGATCGAGACCGGCGATTATGTCCGCATCCGCTTCCAGGAGGCGCCACGGCACAAGAAGCCGATCGGCATCCACTGGCTGCAGGCGGGAGCCGTCGCGGCGAGCGGCGATGGCGCCGCAGCGCCGCTGTGGGTCTATCGTCTGCCCTCGCTGGTCGGGGCCATCGCCGCGATGCTCCTTGCGGCATGGGTGGCGCGCGCGTTCCTGCCGCTCGGTCCCGCCCTCACGGTCGGCGCCTTCCTCGGCGCGACGATCATCATGGGGGTCGAGGCGCGCCTGGCGAAGACGGATGCCGTTCTCCTCGCGACGGTGCTTGCGATGCAGGGGGCGCTGGCGCGGGTCTGGCTCCACAAAGCGAAAACCTGGGCGATGCCGGTTCTCTTCTGGGTGGCGCTGGCGCTCGGGGTGCTGGTGAAGGGACCGATCGCGCCGATGGTGGCGGTGCTCACCATCCTCACCCTCTCGATCGTCTCCGACCGCAGCCTTCTCGCCCGCCTCCGGCCGCTGATCGGCGTCCCGATCCTGCTTGCGATCGTGCTTCCCTGGTTCGTCGCGATCTATATGGCGACCGATGGCGCCTTCTTCGCCGCGGCGCTCGGTCGGGACTTTCTCGGCAAGGCGGCGACGGGGCAGGAAGGGCACGGCGCGCCGCCGCTCACCCATCTCGCTCTCTTCTTTGCCGTCGCCTGGCCGCTCGCCCCGTTCGCGCTGTCGGCGGTCTGGAAGATCTGGAAGCGGCGCGAGCCGGTCTTCCTCTTCGCGTTCGCCTGGGTCGTCCCGTCCTGGATCGTGTTCGAGATCGTGCCGACCAAGCTGCCTCACTACACGCTGCCGGTCGTGCCAGGGATCGCGCTCGCGACCGTCGCGGCGCTGGCGCTCGCGTTGCCGCCTCTCGCCCTGCGCCGCGTCTCGGCTTTCCTTCTGGCGGTCATTCCGGTCGCCCTCGTGGTCGTCATTCCCGCCGGCTATCTCTCCTTCGATGCGCCCCTGCCCTATGCGGCGATCGCGCTCGCGCTGGTCGCTGCCATCGCGGCGGTCCTCGCGGCAATGGCGATCTGGCGCGGTGTTCCGCTCCTGTCGCCGCGCGTCCTCGCACCGGCGCTCGCCGCGGCGATCATCGCGCAGAGCGCCGTCTGGGGGATCGCCCTGCCGCATCTCGCGCCGGTATGGGTCAGCCCGCGCCTCGTCGAGACGGCGCGCGCCGCGGCGGGATGCGAGAACGCCCGGCTGATCTCGATCGGCTTCAACGAGCCGAGCATGATCTTCCTCGCCGGGACCGACACCGGCCTTCTGTCCCCCGAAGAGGCGGTGAAGGAGGTCGGCGACGGCTGCGCCATCATCGCCTCGCGCGCCCGGTCCGTGCCGGAGGTGGAGGCCGAGGCCGCGCGTCAGGGTGTGCGGCTCGAGCGAGTCGGTGTCGTCGAGGGCTTCAACATTTCGAAGGGCGATCCGGTCGAATTGAGCCTTTTTCGACCTCTTCGCCCTTGAAACGAAGCCTCCTTGAGGGGAAAACCCTCCGATCGACGCGTCGGACCAGCCGGCGCGCTTGCTGAAGACATCCCAACAGTTGTATCGGGTTCGCTACGGCCTGTCGTGCAGTGCACCGTGGCCCGATCCCGGAAAGGCCCATGGAAGCCCGCACGCCCCAGCGTCCCGCGATCTCGATCATCATTCCCGCAAAGGACGAAGCGGGCTCGATCGCGGACCTACTCGAGGAAATCAACGCCGGACCGCTCACCGAGCCGTTCGAGATCGTCGTCGTGGACGACGGCTCGACCGACGGCACGGCCGGCGCCGTGAGAGCGGCCGGCCTGGCCAATGTCCGCCTCGTCACGCACCCCTTTTCCGGCGGAAAGTCGCGGGCGATCCGCGCCGGCGCCCGTGTCGCCTCCGGTGACATCCTCGTCACGATGGACGGGGACGGACAGAACGATCCGCGCTATCTCGCCGATCTCGTCGCCCCACTCTTCGCCGATCCCACGGTCGGCATCGTCGCCGGGCAGCGGCTGCGCCGCCATGACGGCTGGCGCAAGAAGCTCGTCTCGAAGATCGCGAATCGCATGCGCCGCGCCCTCCTCGCCGACGACACGCGCGACACGGCCTGCGGCCTCAAGGCGATGCGCCGCGATCCGTATTTGACGCTTCCGTTTTTCGACAACAATCACCGCTTCTATCCGGCGCTGTTCATGCGTGAGGGTTGGGGCATTGCGCACGTCGACGTCGCCGATCGGCCCCGCACGACCGGCGCGTCCAAATATGGCGTCCTCGATCGCGCCCTGGTCGGACTGCCCGATCTTCTCGGTGTGTGGTGGCTGCGCCGCCGCGCTGCGCGCCGGCCCGAGGCGACCGAAGTCATTCTGGAGAGAGTGAATGAGTAACCTCGTGGCGGACGTCGCGAACTGGTTCCACGCGGTTTTCGTCGAGCAGTTCGACGTGTGGATCGCGATCGGCTTCTTCGCGCAGGCGATGTTTTCCGCCCGGTTCATCATTCAATGGCTGGCGTCGGAGAAGGCCGGACGGTCGGTCGTGCCGGTGGCGTTCTGGTTCTTCTCGATCGCCGGCGGGGCGATCCTGTTCGTCTACGCGCTCTATCGGCAGGACCCCGTGTTCATCGCCGGTCAGGGTGCCGGCATCCTGATCTACGCGCGCAATCTCTGGCTAATTTTCCGCGAGCGCCGCTCGGCGCTCGCGGAAACGGCCTGACGGCTCAACCGAGCGTCGCCAGCCCCTTTTCGAGATCCTCGATGAGATCCTGAGGATCTTCGAGCCCGATATGGATGCGGATGACCTGCTCGTCCTCCGGCCATGCGGTGGCCGAGCGGACGGCCTGGACGTTCGGCAGCGTCGCGAGGCTCTCAAAGCCACCCCACGAAAAGCCAATCCCGAAGATCTCGAGCGTATCGACGACACGGGCGGCCGCCTCGCGCGTGCCCTTCAGGGTGAAGCCGAACAGGCCGGTCGCACCGGTGAAGTCGCGCTTCCAGATCTCGTGCCCCGGCGCGCCCGGCAGAGCGGGATACAGAACGCGGTCGACGCGCGGATCGGCGGCCAGCCACTCGGCGACGATCATCGCATTGCGCGCATGCCGTTCGAGGCGGACGTCGAGCGTCTTGATCCCGCGCAACGTGAGATAGACGTCGTCGGGCGCGACGTGCTCGCCCCACTCGTCCCACGTCTCGCGGACCTTCTCGATCGCCTCGCCGTTGCCGGAGATGGTGCCCAACAAAAGGTCGGAATGCCCGCCGAGATACTTTGTCGCAGCGTGCATCGAGATATCACAGCCATGGTCGAGCGGCCGGAAATAAAGGGGCGATGCCCAGGTGTTGTCGAGCATCACGGTCGCGCCCACGGCCTTGGCCTTTTGGGCGAGAAGCGGGACGTCCGGCACCTCGAAGGTCAGTGACCCCGGCGCCTCGAGGAAAACGACGGCGGTCGGCTTTTCGAGCAGCCGATCATAGGTCTCGATGTCCAGCGGATCGAAGTAGACCACCTCGACGCCGAAGCGCGTCAGAAAGCCGTTGCAGAATTTACGCGTGGGTGCATAAGCGTTATCCACAACGAGAACGCGATCTCCCGCTTTCGTCGCCGACGCGAGCGGCACCGTGCAGGCGGCCAGTCCCGTCGGCACCAGGAAGGTCGCATCCGAGCCTTCAAGCGCGTTCATCACATTGCATAAAGCGTCAGTCGTGGGAGTTCCGCGGCGACCATATTGATAGCGTTGGGTCCGATTCACGCTGGTTTCCACGTCCGGGAAGAGGACGGTGGAGGCGTGCACGACGGGTGGATTGACGAAGCCGTGAAACTCGTACGGGTCGTTGCCGGCCCGAGCCACGGTAGTCGCCCTGCGGTAGCGGCCGGAAGCCGCGCCGCTGACATCCTTCATACGAAAGTCCCTTCAAAAACTTGGCGACGTTAGGTTTGTCTGCTTATTCTCCCTGCCAGCCATGCAATCCAAGCTGGCAGCGTTGACTGTTCCCGGCACGCATTTTGCTTGCTGGGCCACCAGCGACAGAGACCAGAACCGTCGCCATACGGAGAGAGCGAACCGATGAAACTCTTGACACTGGCCACCGCCACGGCCGTCGCCGGGATGGTTGCCGCCACCGGTGCACAGGCACAGACCCTCCAACAAGTGAAGGATCGCGGCAACCTTATCTGCGGAATCAACACCGGCCTCGTCGGCTTCGCCTTCACGGACGCTGAAGGCAACTGGCAGGGCTTCGACGTCGCGGTCTGCAAGGCCGTCGCCGCCGCGATCTTCGGTGATGCGAGCAAGGTCGAGTACAAGCCGCTCACCGGCAAGACGCGCTTCAGCGCCCTGTCTTCGGGCGAAGTCGACGTCCTGTCCCGCAACAGCACCTGGACCTTCTCGCGCGACACCGACCTCAAGCTCGAGTTCGTCGGCGTCAACTATTATGACGGCCAGGGCTTCATCGTGCCGAAGGCGCTCGGCGTCACCTCGGCCCTCGAACTCGACGGCGCCACGATCTGCATTCAGACCGGCACCACGACCGAGCTCAACCTCGCCGACTATTTCCGCGCCAACAACATGAGCTACGAGCCGGTTCCGATCGAAACGGAATCCGAAGCCAAGCAGAAGTTCCTCGCGAACGCCTGCGACGCCTACACCACCGACGCGTCGGGCCTTGCCGCCTCCCGCTCGTCCTACCCGACCCCGACGGACTACGTGATCCTCCCGGAGATCATCTCCAAGGAGCCGCTTGGCCCGGCCGTGCGCCAGGGTGATGACGACTGGGGCGATGTCGTGCGCTGGGTGCTCAACTCCCTCATCGTCGCCGAGGAATACGGCGTGACGAAGGACAACGTGGAAGAGATGGCGTCCGCCGCGGGCGACAAGCCCGAGGTGAACCGCCTTCTCGGCACCGAGGGCGAATACGGCGCGATGATCAACCTGCCCGCCGATTGGGCCGTGAAGGTGATCTCGTCCGTGGGCAACTATGGCGAACTCTTCGACGAGTATCTCGGTCCCAACACTCCGGTGGGTCTCGAGCGAGGGCTGAACGCCCTCTACACCGACGGCGGTATCCTCTACGCACCGCCGTTCCGCTAAGCGCCTTTTTCGGGGCGTGGATCGCAAGATCCGCGCCCCGTTTCGTATCCGGAGACCGCATTATGAGCCGTCAATCGATATGAGCGTCGTAACCAATCCCGACGCCCCCACCTTCCGCCTCGATATGCTCTGGCGGGACGAGCGTTATCGCTCTGGTTTTATCCAAGCCATCACCATGATCATCCTGATGCTCGTGGTCGCGTGGCTGGTGAACAACACCGTTCAAAACCTCGCCGCCCTCGGCAAGGACTTCAATTTCAGCTTCCTCTGGCAGCCTGCCGGCTACGATATCAACCAGCAACTCATCCCCTATCGGAGCACCGACTCGAATGCGCGTGCCGCGCTCGTCGGCATCATCAACACGTTGGTCGTCGCCGGCCTCGGCTGCATCACCGCCACCGTCCTCGGCATCATCGCCGGCGTCGCCCGCCTCTCCAAGAACTGGCTCATCGCGAAGTTGATGACCGTCTACGTGGAAGGCTTCCGCAACGTCCCGGTCCTGCTGTGGATCCTGCTGACGGCCACCGTCGTCAACGAATCCCTCCCCGCCCCGCGTGCCTTCCGCGATCTCGAGACGGGCGCGGTCGTCGCCACCAACCGGGGCATCTACATTCCCCGTCCGCTGTTCGAGAGCGGGTGGCTCGTCCTCCTCATCATCGCGGCGCTGTCGATCGCCGGCGCGGTGCTCTTCTCGCGCTACACCAAGCGGCATCAGGAGGCGACCGGCTCTCAGCTTCCCGAACTCGGCAACGCGGTGCGCTGGATCATCGCCGGCACGGTCGGCCTGATCTCCGGCGTCGTGATCGCCAACGTCCTCTTCACGCTCCTCTCCTTCACGCCCCTCGAAGAGGGCAACACGATCATTGTGGCGCTCGGTTCGGCCGCCTCGCTGGTCCTCGCCCTCGCCGTGGTGCGCTGGGCGGCGAACGCGCAAGTCGCGGGTTTGATGATCATCATCCTCGTGGTGCCGACGGTCGTCTTCTATTTCCTCCTCGGCCGGCCGATCACCTTGGAATATCCCACCCTTCAGGGCTTCAACTTCCAAGGCGGCATCCAGCTTCGTGACAGCCTCATCGCGCTCTGGCTCGCATTGTCGCTCTATACCGGCGCGTTCATTGCCGAGATCGTGCGGGCGGGTATCCTCTCGGTGAGCCACGGACAGAGTGAGGCGGCGTTCGCGCTCGGGCTGCGTCCGAACCGGACGATGAAGCTCGTCATTCTGCCTCAGGCGCTGCGCGTCATCGTCCCGCCATTGATCAGTCAGTTCCTGAACCTCACCAAGAACTCCTCGCTCGCGATCGCCGTCGGCTATATGGACGCCACCGGCACGTTGGGCGGCATCACGCTCAATCAGACCGGGCGCGAAATGGAGTGCATCCTCCTCTTGATGGGGTTCTATCTCGTTCTGTCGCTGCTGATCTCGCTGGTGATGAACATCTACAATTCCCACGTGCGACTGGTGGAGCGCTGACATGAGCGGAACCCACGCAGAAACGGTCGCCTATGTCGCCGACACCCAATATGACCCGGAGCCGGCGCCCTCCTCCTCGACCGGGCCGATCGCCTGGATGCGGGAGAGCCTCTTCTCGTCCTGGACGAATGCCGGCCTCACCATCCTCTGCATTGCACTGATCGCCTGGATCGTCCCGGCGATCCTCGAATGGGCGGTCTTCCAATCCGTCTGGAACGCCAAGAGCCTCAGCGAATGCCGCGAGATCATCGCGACGCGCTTCGGTGAAGGGGCGCACGGCGCATGCTGGGCCGTCATCAACGAACGGTTCGGCCAACTCCTTTACGGCTTCTATCCCGCCGATCTGCGCTGGCGGCCCGACACGGCGGCGCTTCTCCTCGTCGTCGCCCTCGTGCCCATTCTCTTCCGCACGATGCGGCCCTTGGTCTACGCGATGGCGGGCCTCATCGCCGTCAAGGTGGTGTTCGCGATCGCGTGGACGCTGATGGGCGATGACGGGATGGACTTCCTCCTTTCCCCGACGACGTTCGTCGCCCTCGTCGTCGGCGGCCTCGCCTTCGTGTTCGGCAGTGAGGCGGTGAAATCGAAGTGGCTCTATTTCACCTTAGCCTATCCCCTCATCGCCTATTTCCTCCTGTGGGGCGGGCTGATCTTCGAGCCGGTGCGGTCCTCGCTGTTCGGCGGCTTCCTTCTCACGATGATCATCGGCGTCACCGGCATCGCCGGCTCGCTTCCGATCGGCATCCTGTTGGCGCTCGGCCGCCAGTCGCGCCTGCCGGTTCTGAAGATGGTCTGCGTCACGTTCATCGAGTTCATCCGCGGCGTGCCGCTGATCACGCTCCTGTTCGTCGCCTCAACCCTCCTCAATTATTTCCTGCCGCCGGGCACCAACTTCGACCTCATCCTGCGCGTTCTCATCATGGTGACGCTGTTCGCCTCGGCCTATATGGCGGAGGTCGTCCGCGGCGGTCTCGCGGCGCTGCCGCGGGGACAGTATGAGGCGGCCGACACGCTCGGCCTCACCTATTGGCAGGGCATGCGGCTGATCATTCTTCCGCAGGCGCTGAAGATCTCGATCCCCGGTATCGTCAACACCTTCATCGGCCTCTTCAAGGACACCACGCTGGTGGCCGTCATCGGCCTGCTCGACCCGCTGGGTCTCACCAATCCGATCCGCTCCGACGCCAATTGGAACGGTATCGTTTGGGAACTCTACGGGTTCATCGCCCTTCTGTTTTTCATCTGCTGCTGGTCCATGTCGCGCTATTCGATGCTCCTCGAAAAGCGCCTCAGAGCCTCAGACCGCCGCTAAGGAGACACACCAAACATGGCAAATGTCGCCCATTCCGAAGCCTCCGTACCGCCGGCCGTGATGGAGGTTTCCGACGAGATCGCGATCGACATTTCCGGTATGAACAAGTGGTACGGCGATTTCCACGTCCTCAAGAATATCGACCTCACGGTCTATAAGGGCGAGCGGATCGTCGTGTGCGGCCCGTCGGGCTCGGGCAAGTCGACGCTGATCCGGTGCATCAACGCGCTCGAGAAGCACCAGAAGGGCAAGATCGTCGTCGACGGGATCGAGCTGACCTCCGATCTCAAGAAGATCGACGAGATTCGCCGCGATGTCGGAATGGTGTTCCAGCACTTCAACCTGTTCCCGCACCTCACGATCCTCGAGAACTGCACGCTGGCGCCGATCTGGGTGAAGAAGATGCCCAAGAAGGAAGCCAACGAGATCGCGATGACCTACCTGTCGCGCGTGAAGATCCCGGAGCAGGCGAACAAATATCCGGGGCAGCTCTCCGGCGGTCAGCAACAGCGCGTCGCCATCGCGCGGGCGCTCTGCATGAGCCCCAATGTGATGCTGTTCGACGAGCCGACCTCCGCGCTCGACCCGGAGATGATCAAGGAAGTGCTCGACGTGATGGTCGACCTCGCGCAGACCGGCATGACCATGATCTGCGTGACGCACGAGATGGGCTTCGCCCGTCAGGTGGCGAACCGCGTCGTCTTCATGGATCAGGGGCAGATCGTGGAGAGCAACGCGCCGGAACCGTTCTTCACCAACCCGCAGCACGAGCGCACGAAGCTGTTCCTCAGCCAGATCCTCGCCCACTAGACCGGCGCGGCCGAGCCGCCGCCCGGCCCACCACAGTGAAGCGGCGGCACGGGATCCATGCCGAACACACGACGAAGACGAAAAAGGGCGCCGCTGGCGCCCTTTTTCATGCCCGCCGGGCGAATGTCCGCACGACCGCCGCCACGAAGGCGGCCGGGCGCGGCCCGGCGGTGCCCTCAGGCGATGGCGGCTTTCTGCAGACGATCGCCGGCCGCACCGGTCCCATCACCATCCTCGTCGTCGGTGACGGAAGCGGCCTCCTCCTCCCGGAAGGAGGCGAGCGCGAAGAGGCGACGCCCGGCCGGCCGTTTTTGCTGCGAGCGGGCGATCTGGCGCGAGAGCAGGATCACCGGCAACAGCCCTACGAGAACGATCATCAGGGACGGGACGGCCGCTTCCGCGAGCCTCTCGTCGGAGGCGAGACGGCTCGCGCGGATCGCCAGCGTGTCGAAATTGAAGGGCCGCAGGATCAGCGTCGCCGGCAGCTCCTTCATGATGTCGACGAAGGTGATCAGGAAGGCGGTGAGGAGGCCACCACGCAGAAGCGGGGCGTGGATGCGCAGGAACGTGCCCGTCGGACCGGAACCCAGCGTCCGCGCCGCGCCGTCGAGCGAGGGCGGGATCCGCGTCAGCCCCGCTTCCACTCCGTTCAGCGAAACCGCGAGGAAGCGGACCACATAGGCGAAGACGAGCGCCGCGATCGTCCCGGTCAGGAGAAGACCCACCTGCACCCCGAAGAGGGCGACGGTCACGCGGTTGATCCACTGATCGAACGCGCCGAACGGGATGAGGAGGCCGACCGCGATCACCGCCCCCGGCACGGCATAGCCGAACCCGGCGAGATGGCCGAGCGCCTGGGTGATCCGCCCGCGCGAGATACGCCGCGCATAGGCGATCACCATCGCCACCGCGACGGTGACGACCGCGCCGACGCTCGCGAGGATCACCGTGTTCGAGACGAGCCGCGTGGTGCGCGGATCGAACCAGGGCACGTCGAGCGAGAGGCCGACACCGAACAGGGTGACCGCCGGTATCAGGAAGCCGAACGCGATCGGCAGCGCGCACGCGAGCGTCGCGAGCCCGGCCCGCCATCCCGTCAGCACCAGGGCCGGCATCGGCCGGCTCGCCCGCGTGTCGGAAAAGCGCTGCCCGCGCCGGCCGATTTTCTCCATCGCGATCAGGAGAAGGATGAAGGAGACGAGAATCAGCGCGAGCTGCACCGCCGCGATCCGGTCGCCCATCGAGAACCACGTGCGGTAAATCGCGGTGGTGAAGGTCTCGACGCCGAACTGGAAGACGGTGCCGTAATCGGCGAGCGTCTCCATCATCGCAAGGACGAGCCCCGCAACGATCGCCGGGCGCGCAAGGGGAACGGCGACGCCGATAAAGGCGCGCCACGGCGAGCGGCCGAGCGTGCGGCTTGCCTCGAAGGCGGTGGCCGACTGCTGGAGAAAGGCCGTGCGCGCGAGGAGGTAGACGTAAGGGTAGAGCACCATGGCGAGCACGAACGCCGCGCCCTCGAGGCTGCGAATGTCGGGAAACCAATAATCCCGCGGGCCCCATCCGGTGATGTCGCGCAGGGCCGTCTGCACCGGGCCGGGATGCTGCAAGAGATAGGTGTAGGCGTAGGCACTCACATAGCCGGGCACGGCGAGCGGCAGGACGAGCGCCCAGGAGAACAGCCAGCGGCCCGGAAAGCGGCACATCGTGACGAGCCAGGCGCTCGAGACGCCCATCAGCGTCACCGCGACGCCGACCGTGATGGTGAGGGCGAGCGTGTTCGCGACATAGCGCGGCAGCACCGTGCTCGCATAGTGGCCGAAGGCCCCGGCATCGGACTGGTGGAAGGCGGTGACGATGAGCGCGCCGAGGGGAAGCAGCGTCAACGCGCACAGGACGAGCGCGAAGCCGGTCAGCCATGAGCCGCCGCCGAGCGAACGCGACGCATCGTGCGCCCGGATGCCCGCCGACTTTTGATCTGGAAGAACTTTAAAACTCTGCCGCTTCATTTAGCAGCATTACTTGGTCGGACCCCGGCTGCCAAGCGACACGACAGCCGGATGATCCCGTGGCGCGCGGATCAAACGTCGCGGGCGCGCCCGACGCGATCGCCCACACGCTTCGATCGCTTACATGAGGCTCATGCCCATGCGGATGCTGGTCGCGGCGAGGAAGATCGCGAAGGCGCGGCTCAGCCACTCGTTGGGAATGGTGTGGGCGAGCTTCGCGCCATAGGGGGCGAGCGCCATCGACAAAGGCGCGATCAGCGCAAAGCCGATCAGGTTCACATAGCCGAGGCTCCCCGGCGGAAGTCCCGGCTCGCCCCACCCGGCCAACGCGAAACCGATCGCGCCCGGCACGGCGATGAACAGGCCGATCGCGGCGGCGGTGCCGACGGCGCGGCGGATCGGAATGTTGCAGAGCGTCAGGATCGGCACCGACAGCGTGCCGCCGCCAATGCCCATCACCACCGAGAAGCCGCCGAT
Source organism: Acuticoccus kalidii (assembly GCF_021556395.1). Lineage (GTDB taxonomy): Bacteria > Pseudomonadota > Alphaproteobacteria > Rhizobiales > Amorphaceae > Acuticoccus > Acuticoccus kalidii. Next base: position 732,672 of record NZ_JAKGCS010000036.1, on the reverse strand, counting down.
GAAGAGGCCGATAAAGGAGCGCCACGGCTGGCCGGGAAACGTCTCGCGGAGCTGCCGCCCCTTGAAAAAGGCCATATGGATCGACACGATCAGGGCGACGACGGCGAACACCGCCGTCAACATCGCACCACTCGCACGCCCGCCGATGACGACACCGATAATCACGCCGATCGCGATCGAGGGCACGACACTCTTCAACAGGGGCACGTCGACCCCGCCCCGCTTATAATGCGACCGCGCCGAGACGATGGATGTCGCGATGATCGTCGCGAGCGAGGTCGCGACCGCCACGTGCATCCGATGCTCTTCGCCGACACCGGCCGCGGGGAGGAGATAGAACAGGACGGGGACGATGACGATCCCGCCGCCAACCCCGAGAAGGCCGGCAATGAGGCCGGCCGCCGCGCCTGCGATGGCCAGCACGACCCCGAACGAGAGAAATTCAACGACCATAGGTCCCATGTCGATCACGATTGATCTCCTGCAGCGACGGCCGACGCGCTGTCACACGGTCGACCCGGCGCCACACCGCTCGGGACTCCTGCCGTCTCATCGATCATCCACCGCAATGGCGGCCCGTGGGGCCATCCGTCAACCGATGAAGGCGAAATGACTGTCCGTTTGCCTGAAGATCACCGCGTTTACGCTATCGGAGATATCCATGGGCGGCTCGACCTCCTCCACAAGATGCAGCAGGCGATCGCCGTCGATATCGCCGAGAATCCGGTCGGGCGAGTGACCGAGATTTTCCTCGGCGACTATGTCGACCGTGGGGAGGCGTCCAACGAGGTCATCGCATTTCTGTCCGGCCCGCAGCCGTCCGGGCGCGAGCGCATCTGCCTCACCGGAAACCACGAGGACGCCCTCCTCGCGAGCCTTGAGGACACCGAAGCGCTGTCGCGCTGGCTCTCTTATGGCGCGTCGGCGACCATTCGCTCCTATGGGGTCGAGCCGGGTGACTTCCGGGACGATCCGCCGGCGCTTCAGGCCGCCTTCAGAGCGGCGCTCCCCGCCGATCATCTCGCCTTCCTGCGGGGACTTCCCGTCCACCATCAGATCGGCGACGTCTTCTTCGTCCATGCGGGGATCCGGCCGGGCATTCCGATCGACCAGCAGCGCCGCGAAGACATGATCTGGATTCGCGACGATTTCCTGCGTTCGCGCGAACCGCTTCCGGTCCATGTCGTCCACGGCCACACCCCGGTGGATTATCCCGACCACCGCACCTATCGCACCAACATCGATACGGGTGCGGTCTATGGCGGCGCTCTCACGGCCGCGGTGATCGAAGGGGACGGCGTCGAGTTCCTCTCCATCCCCTCGAACGGCGGCACGGGGCGCTGACACGCGCCCCGCAAGCGGAGGATTGGGGCGCCGGTCAGTCCTCGCGCGTGTCGACCTCGATGCGGGTCGGCGCGTCGAAACGGGCCGACAGGATATCCTGCTTGGCGCGGATCTCGCGGTTCTGCTCGATGATCGTCGTCAGCGCGTCGCGGAGCGCCTCGACTTCGGCCTGGACGCTCTGTTCGCTCGGCCGCTCGCCGCCATCGTCCTCGAAACGGCCGACCCAGGCCATCAGCTCGCCGAAGGTGCCCTCCACCTTCGTGACGTGATCGCCGAAGGCGGCAAGGCTGGTGCGCATCTCCGACAGGATCTGATCGGCCTCGGCCAGGCGCGCCTCGGCCTCCTTCTCGACCGCTTCGACCCGCGCGGTGATCGCGGCGAGCTGGGTGGCGGCGTCCTCGTCGATCGCGACACCCTCGCCGGTCGAGACGAGCGCGGCGCGGAACGAAGCGAGCTCCCGCCGGTCGACCGCCTGCTCGCTCTTCAGCGTGGCGATCGCGTTCTCGATATTCGAATCGGCGCCCGCCTCCGCCGCCCGGTGCATCGCCTTTTCGGCGACCTCGCGCACCGCACGCAGTTCGTTGCGGATCGCCGCGCGATCGGCCTCACCCGCCGACAAGCTCGCCTCGATATCGGTCCGCATGGCGGACAGGCGCTCACCGAGTGCGGCGAGTTGCGGATCTGGCACCGGATCGGCGGCCGTTCCCATCGTCTCCTCGACGATCGCGCGGACCTCCTCGCGCTGCGTCTGGGCCGGCACGCCGCTTTCGAGGCGGGTCGCGAGCGCGTCGATCCGGTCGCCGATCGCGTTTTCGAGCTTGACGAGCTGGGCGCCGCGCTCGGCCTTCTCGCGGTTGATCCACGCTTCGAGCTGATCGAGCGCGATCTTATAATCTTCGAGCCGCTTTTCGGTCGAGTGAACCTCGCCGGAGGTGATCGGAGTCTCGATGACGGGCTCGATCCGCGTCGCGATCGCCGGCTCGGGCGCGGGAACGGTGATCGTGGCGCTCGTCTCCTCGGCCGGCGTCGCCGCGCCGCCGCTCACCGATTCGTTCGCCCTGGCGCGCGCGCGGGCGAGAAGCTGCGCCCGCGCCTCGTCGGCCGAGACGTTCGCATCGTCGTCCGCCGGCTCGGTGGCGGGAACCGGCGCGGGTGTCGCCTCCACCTCGTCGGGAATCACCGAGCGGCGGTAAGGCACGCGGCCGAATTCTTGATAGCTCTCCTCGACCTCGCCATGACGGCGGCGGACGAGCGCGGCGCGCAGGCCGAACAGAAGCACGAAAGCCGTCACGCCGGAGAGGCCGAAAAAGGCGTTCTGCACGTCCCCGATATCGGCGATCCGGCCCATATAAAAGAGCCAGGCGGCAAGGAAGACCAGGAAGATATTTCCCGGCCAGGGCCAGAGCGCTGCAAGACCGGTACGCCGTCGCGTCACAGTGTCGGACATTGGAGCACGCCTCTTCTTACCGTGGGTGACATTCTTTGGCTTAAAGTGAACCGCCGCCCGGGACAACGCCGGCCGGGAACGGCGAAGTGTTTCGAGCCACTGTGGCGGCTCTTTGACGGCCCCCGCCCGTTGCGCCGCCTCGTCCACCACGCGCTCGGGCAACGGCCGGCGGACGGCGAGCGTGCGGGCCCGTGCCGATGCCGCCATGATCGCGAGCCGCAGGCGATCGGCCGCCGCCTCGGCCATCCGCGCTTCGGCAAGGCTCGGCGCGTCGATCCGGCCGGCGACGGGCCGCGCGGCGGACGCACGGCCGAGTGCGAGCACGGGAACGCCCGGAAGGTCCGGCCGGTTCCCTCCCTCCGCGAGAAGCATCACATGCGGCGCGAATCGGTCGATCGCGACCACGAGGCCGGCATCGCCCGGGTCGTAGGCCGGCAGAGCGACCTTCGCGCCGGACACGAGCTGCTCGCCGCGCACCAGCCTTACCGCGCCGTCGCGATAGACGGCCATCGCGAGCCGGTCGCCGAGCCCCGCGAAGACGCGCTCCATCAGGTCGAGCGGCGTCTCCGGCCCTGCGCAGAGGAGAATGCGGGGCGCCGTCCGCATGTCGTCGGCGCGGAAAATGTCGTGGAAATGGGCCGCAACGCTGACCCCGTGCTCCGAATCATGAAGGCCGACAACGCGCGGCTCTGCGACCCGGTCCGCGATCTCCGCGCCGACGACGACGATCGGATCGACGCCCAGCGTCGCCAGAAGGCGCACTGCGAGGGGAACCGCGCCCGCCCCCTCGTCCGGCCAGACGAGATCCGCGGGGTCGAACACGATGTCCGCGTCGCTCCCGCGATGGGCAGCCGACAGCGCCGTGAGGCGCACCACGGACGGGGCGTCCTCGGTGTCGGCCAAGCGGGCCGCGGCGTTCGTCGCGACGATGAGGATGCGCCCCGCCTCCTCGCGCACCCGCTGCGGGATCGCGCCAAAGGGCGTGTCGACCACCGCGACCGTCTCGCCGCCGAGGCGCTCCGTGTTGATCGCGTCCCACTCGAAGCCGGCGAAGACGAACGTGCGCCCGCCATCGAGCGCGTTCGCGAGCGCCTTGAAGCGCGGCGCGTCGAGCCGATCGAGGTCGCGATATTTCAGGCGATGATAGGTGACGAGGGCGCGCCGTTCATCCGCCTCGTCGGCGAACGGGCCGTCCGGCCCCTCCCCCGCCTCGAGCCCACCGCGCAAACCTGCGACGGTGGTCTCTTCCTCCCGGCCCCGCTCGTCAGGCACGGGGGTGAGGATGAGGGCCGGCTCGGCCGCATCGGCAATGTCGAGGACGAGGTCGGCCGCGCGGTGCGGATCGTCGGGCCAGGGATGGCGCGGGGCGATCGGCTCTGCGCCGCGCGCCACGCTCCCATTGGTCGTAAAGACCGCCAGCGGCCGCCCCGCCTCGCCGGGATGACCGCCCAGGCGCCAAAGCGTGAGATCCCCCGACCCCGGATGCCGCGACAGGCGGAGGCGGCGCGCGCTCGCAGCATCGCGTGAAAAGCCCGGCGCGCCTGCGTCGCCGAACGCCTGCGCATCGTCGGCGAGATGGCTCGGCGCGCGACCGCGATCGCATCCGGCAAGACCGTCGTGCCGTGTTCGGCCGAGCGCGGCGACACGCACCCCCACCGCCTCGGCGGCGGCGACGATATCGCTGACATCGGCCGCCCTCTGGGCGCTCGCCGCATAGGCCGGGTGGAGGGCCGCCGCATCGTCGGCGAGCGGCGCGGGCGTCCCGCCATAGCCGATCACGTCGACCGTGTCGGCGAGCGAGGCGGCGACGGACAAAAGCGTCGCCGGTCCCGGATCGAGCCGTGCCTCGACATCGTCGATGATCAGCCGATCCCAGACCATGCGCGGCAGACGCGAGCGCATCAGCGGCCCGGCCGCCGCCGGCACGCACAGAAAGGCGTTGGCGTTCGCCTCGACCATGTCGATCACGTGATCGCGCAGATCGGCCGCGCTGCGTGAGGGCCCCAGATGACGCACCGGATCGTCGAGCGTGACGAGAACCGGCCCCGCCCCCACCGCGAGACCGACACCGGAGGCAAGGACCGGATCGAGCGCCAGCACCTCGTCCGAAAGGCCCGCCCAGTCCTCCTGCGCGATATCGGGCCCGACGACCACGATGCGCCGGCAACCCGCGCTCGCCCGTCGCAATGCCGACCAGGCGGCCCGCTGCGGCCCCCGATCCGCGCCGCGCCCGAGAATGGCCCCGGCCTTCAGCCAGACAAGCGCCTCTTCCGGGTTGGCCGCCGGATCGCCGTCGAGGATCGCCCCGCGATCGCGAAGCGCGTCAATCTCGCGATCCGTGGTGCCCCTTCGCTCGGTCGCGAGAATCGTGTCGCCAGTGGCGCCGCCATCGAGGACACGGCGTCGGTCCGCCTCCTCCGACGCGACCGACATCGACAGCGCGTCCACCCGCGCAAGGCGCCAGGCGATGCGGGGATCCACCGTGCCGGGCGGTTCGATCCGCATGAGATCAGGCATCGGCGCGAGGCGCGGGATCGCGACAGGCGTCACCGGCGCGGCCGGAACGCCGGGGCCCAACCACCAGGCGACCCGAACCGCGAGATCGGCAAAGCCTTCCAATGTCCGTTGAGGTGGGCTCAAGACGATCGCCACCACTGCCCCCGAAATTCCGTATCGCTCTGCCGTGGCGGCTAGAATGCAACGTTAACCTTAAATATCCATTGCGCCCGCTCTCCGACGGGACGGTTCTGTCGGCGAACCGGCGACCATGAACCACCCCGCTTGTCGTGGTTAATCGGAGACATCAGGCCGCGAACGGCGTATCGTGCGGAGGCTGTAGCTTCGGCCGTCGGGCCTCGATCACGATCTCGCCCCGCGATGCCGCTTTATTTGAATAACACTGACACGTATGGCCAATTTTTCTGGAGTTTCACGGCTGCCGATCGGGTCGAAGAAGCTGTCGCTCGACCCGGTTTGGGCCGAACCGCCGATCGCCGACATCGAAGTCGCCCTCCTGCGCAATGCGGCGTTTCCCGAACTCGCGCGGGAGAACGGGCTCGCGCACGAGTTCGTGCTCGTCGACCCGGCGGCGTCGGCGCGAACCCCGGCGCACGAGGATCTCGCGATGCGCATCGGCGCCTGTGCCGGACGCTTGCGCATCCCGCTCGTGGTCATCGGGCATGAAGCGAGTGCCCATTTCGGCAATGGCGGCTTTCCGGTCTCGACCTACGAGCTCGACGGGCTGACCGGACGCGCCAAGGACCATGCCGAAGACGCGTTGAGAGACCGGCTTCGCGACGTGCTCGCCTCCTCCCGCTTCTCGACACGGCGGCATGTCTTCATTCCGGCCTTCGACGCCGCGCTCCTCCACATGGTCCTCGATCTCGCGGCCGAGATGGCGCCCAAGGCGCGGCCGTTCATCCACCTCGCCACCTGGTGGGAGGAGGCGGAGATGCCCCATGCGGCCCGGCTCGGCGGCCTGCACAGCCTCGGCAGCCGGATCGATCATCTGAACAGCGTGCGGCCGTCGATTTTCCTTTATGCGTGGTCGCGGGCGCTCGCGCAGCGGCTGCGTTATCAGATCGGCGTGCCCGTCCAACCGCTCGACACCCCGCCCGAGCTGTCGCTCGAAGGGGCCGGCGAAGCCCCGTCCGACCGTTTCACCGTCGGCTTTCTCTCCTCGACAGGGCCCGGACGCGGGTTCGATCGCCTCGCCGCCATCGTGCGGGCCGCCAACCAGTCGGCGACCAATCCGCAGCGCACCCGCTTCGTGATCCAGGTCCGCCCCGATCCGGCCGGCCGCCCCCTCCCGGCCGACGTGCAGACCCACCGCGCCGAGCTGATGGCGATGCCCGAACGCAACGTGTCGCTGATCGAAGATTATATGCCGCGCCCGCTCTACCTCGCGGCGCTGAAGCGGATCGACGCACTGCTCCTGCCCTACACCGCCGACGAAAGCGTCGAATATCATTCGACGACGGCGCTGCACGCGATGGCCGCCGGCAAGCCGATCATCACCTATGACGGGATCCAGATCGCCGGTGCGCCGCGCTCGCGGATTCTGCGCGCGGCGGACGATCGCGTGCTCGGCGAGATCGTCTCCGACCTTGCGGCGGACATGGCCTCGGCGCGCAAGGATGCGGCGGCGGCGAAGTCCTCATATTGGGCGACGCTGCGGCCCTCGCGGCTCTTCGCCGAGCTTTTGTACGGCCCGCTGATCATCAACAATGCGAGCGGGGTCGAGGCGCTCTGAGCCGCCGCCCCGCTCAGCCCGGTGCCGTCAGGTGCGGCCCCACTCGTCCTGCAGGCGGACGATGTCATCCTCGCCGAGATAGCTGCCGGTCTGCACTTCGATCACTTCGAGGAGGATGCGGCCCGGATTGGCGAGGCGGTGAACGGCGCCGAGCGGAATGTAGGTCGACTGATTCTCGCTCAGCGTCTGCACTTCGTCGTCGATCGTCACCTCGGCGGTGCCGCGGACGACCACCCAATGCTCGGCCCGGTGATGGTGCTTTTGGAGCGACAGGCGCTTTCCGGGCGACACGAAGAGGTGCTTCACCTGGAAGCGCGGCCCGTTCATGATCGAGGAATAGCCGCCCCAGGGACGATTGACTGTCGGCGACACGTCGAGAAGCTCGTGCCGCTTGCCCTCTTTCAGGGTGGCGACGACGTTCTTCACATCCTGCGCTCGGTCGAGCGGGCACACGAGGATCGCGTCCTCGACGGCGATGATCGCCATATCCTCGACCCCGAGCGCCACGACGTCGGCGCGATTGGAGACGATCAGCGAATTCTTCGAGCCGACGGAGATGCCCTTGCCGCGCACGGCGTTGCCGTGATCGTCCTTGTCGAGCGTCTCCCAATAGGCGCGCCAGGAACCGACATCGGACCAACGGCACGAAATCGGGGCGACGATCGCCTTGTCGGTGCGCTCGAAGAGCGCATAGTCGATCGAAATGTCGGGGGCCTGGCTATAGGCGCTCTCCGGCAGCGTGATCGAGCCGTTGTCCCGCTCCGCCGCATCGACCGCCGCCATCGCGACCTCGACGACATCGGGCGCGGTGCGCGACAATTCGTCGAGCAGGGCGCGGGCGCCAAAGGCAAAGAAGCCGGCATTCCAGAAATAGCTGCCCTCGGCGACCATTTCGGCCGCATCCGCCATCGGCGGCTTTTCCACGAAGCGCTCGACGGGACGGACCGCGCCGTCGCCGGAGGCGGCCTTGATGTAGCCGTAGCCGGTTTCCGGGTGCGTCGGGACGACGCCGAACGTGACCATCTTGCCGTCTTTCGCAGCGGCGAAGGCGGCCTCGAGCGTCGCGAAATAGGCCGCGTCCGGGGTGATGAGGTGGTCGGAGGGAAGGACGAAGAGAATCGCGTCCGGGTCGGTGCGGACGAGTGCCTCGGCTACGGCGGCGATCGCCGGGGCGGTGTTGCGGCTCGCCGGTTCGAGAACGACGGTCGCGTCGTTGATGCCGATGCCGGTGAGGCCGTCATCGACCTGGAAGCGGTCCGACAGGCCGCAGACCACCCAAGGCGCGCTCAACCCGTCGACCGTCGCATGGCGCTCGATCGTCTTTTGAAAAAGGCTGTGCTCGCCGTGCATCGGCAAGAATTGCTTGGGCTTGTCCGCGCGCGACAGGGGCCAAAGCCGGGTCCCGCGACCTCCGGCCAGAATGACGGGGTAAATGCTCATCAGCTCGTCCATCCACTCGACGCCCAGACGCCTAGCATCCGCATCATGGGTTCGCCAGTGCTGCCGGCAAGGCAATCGGTTACCGGCGACGCCCGGCGAGAAGCGGCGCGCCACGCAAGGGCAGTCTAGCACTTTGAGGGGAAATCCTCGCCTCCTCCCGCGCAAATGTTTGGTCGCCCATCAGCCCCCCGCTCACGTGGGAGGATGGTTTGCATCCTCGCCTCTTTCATCTGGCGGCAATTTGCGTGTAAGCGGTGCACCTCATCGTTGGCCACCGTTCGTCCATCGACCGGACTGTCCCGCGATATTCTCCCCAATGGTCGTCTTCAGACCTACGATCGGAGCAACATTCCATGGCGAAGATCATCGTGCTCGGTGGCGATGGCTTTTGCGGCTGGCCGACCAGTCTGCACCTGTCGAACCGAGGCCATGAGGTCATCATCGTCGACAACTTGTCGCGTCGTAAGATTGATGTGGAGTTGGAGGTCGAATCGCTCACCCCGATCCGACACCTGTCCGAGCGCCTCGCCGCCTGGAAGGAGGTGAGCGGACAGACGATCCGTCACGTCAACTTCACCGTCGGTGAAAATTATCACCGCCTTCTCTCGCTCATCATCGACGAGAAGCCGGACGCGATCGTGCATTTCGCCGAGCAGCGCGCCGCGCCCTATTCGATGAAGAGCCCGATGCACAAGCGGTACACGGTGCGCAACAACCTCACCGCGACGCACGACGTCCTGTGTGCGATCGTGGAGTCGGGGCTCGACGTGCATCTCGTGCACCTCGGCACGATGGGCGTGTACGGGTACGGCACCGCCGGGATGAAGATCCCGGAAGGGTATCTGCGCGTCAAAGTCGACACCGAGAACGGTTTGACGGATCAGGAGATCCTGTATCCGGCCAATCCCGGCTCGATCTACCACATGACGAAGACGCAGGATCAGCTCTTCTTCTTCTATTACAACAAGAACGATGGCGTGAAGATCACCGATCTTCACCAGGGCATCGTCTGGGGCACGCAAACCGATCAGACGTCGAAGGACGAGCGGCTCATCAACCGCTTCGACTATGACGGCGACTATGGGACGGTTCTCAACCGATTCCTGATGCAGGCGGCGGTCGAGTATCCGCTCACCGTGCATGGCACCGGCGGGCAGACGCGCGCCTTCATCCACATCAAGGACACGTGCCGCTGCGTGGAGCTGGCGATCGAGAACCCGCCCCAGGCCGGCGAGCGCGTCAACATCCTGAACCAGATGACGGAGACCCACCGGATCCGCGATCTCGCCAAGATGATCGCCGATCTGACGGGCGTCGACATCGCCTATCTCGACAACCCGCGCAACGAAGCGGCGGAGAACGAGCTGCATGTGGAGCATGATCGCTTCCTGCATCTCGGCCTCAAGCCGATCACGCTGGAAGCCGGTCTGATGCGCGAAGTCACCGAGATCGCCAAGCGCTATGCCGACCGGTGCGACCGCTCGAAGATCCCGTGCGTGTCGCTCTGGCGCTGAGCCGGACGCTCTCGCGAAACGAAAAACGCCTCGGACATCCGAGGCGTTTTTTTTTATGGTCGACGGTGACGGGCCGCCGGATCAGTAGAGATCGAGGCCGAACAGATAACTGAGGCCGATGCCGACGACGAATTCGTCCTGATTGCCGGCCTTCACGATCGGGCTGTCGGCCGCGTCGCCCACATAATGGCGCCATGACGCTTTGCCGCGCAGGGACAATTTGTCGGTGATCCGATAAAGGGCCTGCATCTCGATGCCGACATCCTTGAAGCCGCCGCTCGGCTCATAAGGATCGAGCACCGCCGCGGAGACCGGAACGCCGAAATAGGTCTTCATATAATCGTCGGTCGCGAGGGAGACGCGCGGGCCACCGCGCACCTCGAAACGGGCGAACTGGTTGGCGATGAAATCGACACCCGCCTCGCCGACGAACCCGTTATGCCCGCTGAGGCCGTAGCGGATTTCGGCGAAGGCGCGGATCGGGCCCTTGCGGAAGGCGACGCCCGGGCCAAGTTCCACCGACCAGTCGACCTTGCCTGTGCCGGCGAGATAGGCCGCGTCGCTCTCTTTGCGCTCGCCGGTGAAATCGTAGGCCGGATAGATCGAGAACACGCGCGGCTTGCCGTCCACCACGTCGCCGATCATCGGCACGCGCAGGAAATGGAGCCCGGCGATCGGCCAGGGGGTCGTCATGTATTTCTGGCTGGACGGGAATTGCGGCTGAAGCTGCGCCCCGAACCCGAGATCGAAGATGATGTCGCGCGCTTCGACCGCGTCCGGCACTTCCGGAGGAGGCGGCGCGTAGGGATCGGCGGCCTGGGCCGAAAACGTCATCGCGAGGAAAAGGGCAGCGCCGGAAAGGATACGCACGGGGCACTCCTGGACAGTTCCGGCGAAGGTGACGCCCTCCGGCCCGATAAGGAAGCCGATTCCGTATCTCGATTGCCTGAAAGCCCGCTGTCGCCCGCGGCGCGTGACACCCGGGCAACACACCGCAGGCTGGACGGGGAACCCCCGCCCCGACCCATCCGTTTTAGGCTTGAGTTTAGTAACCCGCCGGTTGGTGCCGTGCGGCCCACTGGCGAGACGGAAGGGTGATACATGGTGGAACAACGCTCGACGACCGAAGCCCGGCAAGGTGCGTTCGGCACGCACACGCTGATGATCTTGACCATCAGCACGACGATCGCGGTGATTCTCGCGATCGGTGCCTACTTCTATTCCTTCTCCGGCGACGACGCGGATATCGCCACCCCCACCCCTGCCCTCGAAGAGAGCGGACCGGCGCCGGCGAGCGAATCCGTCACCAACCAGCCGGCGAACGATACCGGCTCGGAGGCGACCGGCGCGACCGCGACGCAGAGCGAATCGACCGCCGGCGACACGACGGCGACCGACCCGGCCGTTTCTTCGCCGGCCGAAGCCGTCGCGCCGGCGGCTGAGGAGACCGCTCCGGCGGCGAACGACGACGCTCCGGCGGCAACCGGCACCGCCCCTGCGGCGACCGATACCGCCCCGGCTGCGAACGACAATGCGCAGGAGACCGAGACGCCGGCCCCGGCAACCGCGCAGTAAGGCGCAAAACGCAAAACGACCGCGGCGCATGCGCCGCGGTCGTCCTCTATCGGCAACGCGCCCGGCGAACCGGGCCCCGCTCGTCAGGAGGTGCTCGACACTTCCTCGGCCGCGACGACGAGAAGCTCCCGCATCTTGACCCGCAATTCTTCGTCTTCGAGCGCAACGCCCGCGGCGGTCAGATCGCCCTGCACCTTGCGAAACACATCTTCGTCACCCGGCTCGTCGAAATCGGAGCGCACGACCTCGCGCGCATAGGCCTCGGCCGCGGCGCCCTCGCGACCGAGTTTCTCGGCTGCCCACAGCCCGAGAAGCCGGTTGCGCCGCGCGATCGCCTTGAACCGCAGCTCCTCATCGTGCGCAAAGCGCGCTTCGAATGCGCGTTCCCGTTCTTCGAATTGGCTCATCGTCCGCCTCCATCCTGTCGCGCGTCTATGATTTGATGCCGCCCGGCGAGTCAACGCGCGATCCGACACCATTGAGACCGACGCCGGTATGGGATAGCGTCAATCGGACATTATCTTTAGGGTCGCGGCGCTGCCGTTTGCCGGGGTGGGACGAACCAACGCGGTTTGGCCCGCCTCGATCGACGTGTTGGCGCTTATCCAATGCAACAGCCTAACCTGAGTCGGTACATCCCCATGAGCCGTCGCCGCCGCATCTACGAAGGCAAAGCAAAAATCCTGTACGAGGGCCCGGAACCCGGCACGCTCATTCAGCACTTCAAGGATGATGCTACCGCCTATAACGCCCGCAAGAAAGACGTCATCGACGGCAAGGGCGTTCTGAACAACCGGATCTCGGAACACATCTTCAACCATCTCAACGAGATGGGCATTCCGACGCATTTCATCCGCCGGCTGAACATGCGCGAGCAGCTCATCCGCGAGGTCGAGATCATCCCGCTCGAGGTCGTGGTGCGCAATGTCGCCGCAGGCTCGCTCGCGAAGCGTCTCGGGCTCGAGGAGGGCACGCAGCTCCCCCGCTCGATCATCGAGTTCTATTACAAGAATGACGAGCTCGAGGATCCGCTCGTCACCGAAGAGCATATCACCGCCTTCGGTTGGGCGACGCCCCAGGAACTCGACGACATCATGGCCCTTGCCGTGCGTGTGAACGACTTCCTGGCCGGCCTCTTTCTCGGCGTCGGGATCCGTCTCGTCGACTTCAAGATGGAATGCGGCCGCCTTTGGGAGAACGACCTGATGCGCGTCGTCGTCGCCGACGAGATCAGCCCCGATTCGGCCCGTCTCTGGGACATCAAGACCGACGACAAGGAAGCCAAGGTTCTCGACAAGGACCGCTTCCGCCGCGATCTCGGTGGGCTTCTCGAAGCCTATCAGGAGGTCGCCCGTCGCCTCGGAATCATGCCCGAGCAGGAGCGGCCCATCGTCTCCGGGCCGACGCTGGTGCAGTCGTGAAAGCGCGCGTCACCATCACGCTGAAATCCGGCGTGCTCGACCCGCAGGGCAAGGCGATCGAAGGCGCCTTGTCCGATCTCGGCTTTTCCGGCGTCGTCTCGGCGCGGCAGGGCAAGATCATCGACCTGGAACTTCAATCGAGCGACGAAGAGGCCGCCCGCGCCGAGGTGCACAAGATGTGCGAAGACCTCCTCGCGAACACGGTCGTCGAGCGCTACGACATTGCCATTGTGAGCTGATGCGCGCCGCTGTCATCGTCTTTCCGGGCTCCAATCGCGAGCGTGACGCCGAGCGGGCGATCACGCTCGCCGGCGGCACCGAGACCCACCTCGTCTGGCACACGGAAACGTCGTTGCCCGCCGTCGACCTCGTGATGGTCCCCGGCGGCTTCGCACACGGCGACTATCTGCGCGCCGGGGCGATCGCGGCCCGCTCGCCGGTGATGCGTGCCGTCGCCGACCATGCGGCACGCGGCGGCTACGTGCTCGGCGTCTGCAACGGGTTTCAGGTTCTGACCGAGGCGCGCCTTCTGCCGGGCGCGCTGATGCGCAATGCTGGCCTCACCTTCATCTGCCGCCCGGTTCATCTCGCGGTGGAGCAGAGCGGCCCGTTCACCGGCGCTTACGAGACCGGCGCCGAAGTCACCTTCCCCGTCGCCCATCATGACGGCAATTTCCGCGCCGACGAGGAGACTGTGAAGCGTCTCGAAGGCGAAGGTCGGGTGATTTTCCGCTATCGCGAGGCGCTGAACGGCTCGGTGAACGACATCGCCGGAATCGCCAACGAAGCCGGCAACGTTCTCGGCCTGATGCCGCACCCGGAAAACGCGGTCGAGCCGCTCCATGCGAGCGAAGACGGGATGCCGCTCTTCAAGAGCATCGTCGCCGCCTGCGCCTGAGACCGCGCCGCCCATCTTCCAGACGACAAAAAGGGGGCGCGCAGCCCCCTTTTCCATTCCGGTATGCGCGCGGCGCGCTCAGCTCGGATACGGCATGCCGTTCGTGCGCAGGTAGGTCGCGTAGAGCGAGGACGTGCCGCAAATATAAAGGCGGTTGAGACGCGGCCCGCCCCACGACACGTTCGCCACGACCTCCGGCACGCGCAATTTGCCGACGAGATCGCCGCTCGGATTGTAGCAGTGGACGCCGTCCCCCGCGCTCGTCCACAGATTCCCGAACACGTCGAAACGAAAACCGTCGAACATGCCGTAGCTGCATTCGGCGAACAGCGCCCCGCCCGACAGCCGCTTCCCGTCAACCGCGAACTCGCGAATATGGCGCGGCCCGTTCTCGACATGGCTCGCCCCGGTGTCGGCGATGAAGAGACGCGAATAATCGGGCGTGAAGGCGAGCCCGTTCGGCTTCACGAAATCCGTCGCGACCGCCTCCACCGCGCCGGTGCCCGGATCGACGCGGTAGACGTTGGAGGCGCCGATCTCGCTCTCCGCGCGGGCGCCTTCATAGTCGATATCGATGCCGTAGGTCGGATCGGTGAACCAGATGCTGCCGTCGATATGGACGACGACGTCGTTCGGCGAGTTGAGGCGCTTGCCCTCGAACCGATCGGCGATCACCGTGATCGTTCCGTCATGCTCGGTCCGCGTGACCCGGCGGCCGAGATGCTCGCAGCTCACAAGGCGGCCCTCGGCGTCGCGCGTGTTGCCGTTGGTGTTGTTGGAGGGGGAGCGGAAGACCGAGACGCTGCCGTCCGTCTCGTCATATCGCATCATGCGATTGTTCGGGATGTCGGAGAAGACGAGATAGCGGCCGGCGGCGAAATAGGCCGGACCTTCGGTCCAGCGCGCCCCGGTCCACAGCTTCTCCATATAGACGTTGCCCTGCGCGAGCTTCGTGAACGACCGGTCGATAACGTCGACGTGTTCGGCGTACATGGCGCCCCTCTCTCATTTCGTTTCTTGGCAAAGCGAGGCGGCCGACCGACCGTCGCTCATCATGGATCGGCCCTTGTCGGGCGGGCCGATCACGACGATAGGCCCGTTTCTCGCCTGCCAGAAGAGGTGTCGGCAGCGCAATGCTTTCCTGCATCGATGCCGCGCGACGCGCCCGTCGCCCTTGCTCGCCGGAGGCGGAGACCATCCACAAGGTCGGGGTGCGCGAAACCTGTGGTCCGGTGATCGTACAATGTGCACATAAAGCGATCAGAAGATGGCGAAACGTCAAAGGACGCGCGGGAGCCCGTTTGGTTTCGGGTTGTCGATTTGCCCAAACAGGGTGTCAGTTGGCCGGTTTGCCTGGCCATCCTTGTCGCCAATTTGTTCAACAATCGGGCTACTAGATCGATTGACAGGTCGCCTCCAATCGAAAACACTCCCCCAACAACACAGTTCGGCAACGAACGTATATTGGGAGGAAGCTATGAACCGTTTCACTACGGTTGCCTGCGCGTGCGCGCTCGGCGCCTTTATGGCCGCCCCGGCCGTGGCCACCGAACTCGTCGGCGCCGTCCAGTTCAACGAAGACCACGCCTTCACCAAGGCGCTCCGCAAATTCGAGGAAGTCGCGTCCGAGTGCTCCGGTGGCTCGCTGACGTTCGAGCTTCACCTCAACTCCGAGCTCGGCCTCGAGAAGGACTATTTCGAAAACATGAGCCAGGGCATCGCGATCGACTATGCGGTCGTCAGCCCCTCGCACATGTCGACCTTCTCCCAGAAGGCCCCGCTGATGGACATGCCGTTCCTGTTCCGTGACATCAATCACTGGAACGCGGCGATCGATGCCGGCGCGCTCGATCCGCTCGCCGAGGACGTGCTTCAGCAGGCCGACGTCCTGCTCATCGGCTATGCCGGCGGCGGCACCCGCAACCTCATCGTCAACCGTCCGATCACCAACATGGAAGAGCTGAAGGATCTTCCGATGCGCGTGATGGGCGCCCCGATCCAGACGCGCATCTTCGAGGCCGTCCAGGCCGCGCCGTCGGTGATCGCCTATTCCGAGGTCTATAACGCCATCCAGACCGGCGTGATCGACGCGGCCGAGAACGAGGCGGCGGGCCTCGAGCAGATGAAGTTCTACGAAGTCGGCCCGCACATTGCGAAGACCCAGCACGCCATCACGGTCCGTCCGATCGCGTTCTCCAACGCCACCTTCGAGCGCCTGACGCCCGAGGAGCAGGAATGCGTCCTCAAGGCGGGCAAGGAAGGCGGCAAGCTCGGCCGTGAGATCGAAAGCACGCAGGACGCCGAGAAGCTCGCCAAGATGGAAGCCGACGGCCTCCTGACGACGCACGAGTTCACCGAGCGCGACAAGCTCCTCGAGCTCGCCGAGCCGGTGCAGCGCGCCTACGCCGAGGAGCTCGGTGCCCTCGACGTGCTGGAGAAGATCCAGGCCGTCGAAGCCCCGTCCAACTGAGGCGAGCGGCTTTAGTCTCTGGCGGCGGGTGCTCTCGGGTGCCCGCCGCTTGTGTATTCACCGTCTCCTCAGACATGAAAGCGGTCGATGCATTTACTTTGTGAAGGCCTTTATCGCCTCCTCAGGGTCGTCCTGACCTTGCTGATGGCGTTGCTCATCGTTCCCGTGACGATGCAGATCTTGAGCCGATATTCCGGGTACGTCCCGCGCTATATCTGGACGGAAGAGATTGCCCGGCTTTGTTTCGTGTGGATCATCATGGTCGGCGCGATGATCGCGGTGCGGGACTGGACCCACTTCGAGGTCGACCTCCTGCCCCGGCCGGAAAATCCGAAATTCGCTCTCACCCTCCAGCTCATCCCCATCGCCGCCGTCGGCCTCGCCGGAATCACCTTCGTCTATTTCGGGATCGATTTCGCCAAACTCGGGATGCGCCAGCGCTCGGAAATCTCGGGGCTGCCGATGCTCTATATTTACGGCGCATGGCCGCTCGCCGGGGTGATCTGGCTCCTGTTCATCGCCGAGAAGATCGGTGAAGTGTTCTCAACCTATAGATTGGAAAAGCGCAGTGGGACCGGGTGAAGTCGCGGCGATCCTGTTTGGTGGCTTCGCCTTATTGATCATTCTGCGCGTGCCGGTGGCCTTCGCCCTGGCGCTCGCGGTCACGCCCGTCTTCTTCATCGAGCCGCGGCTGACGCCCCTGCTTCTGATGCGGGAGATGTTCAAGAGCTACAACGCGTTCGTGCTCCTCGCGGTGCCGTTCTTCCTGCTCGCGGCGAACCTCATGAACGGAGCCGGCATCACCGACCGGCTGATCCGGCTCTCGCAGGCGCTCGTCGGCCACCTTCCGGGCGGTCTCGGCCACGTCAACGTCGTCGTGTCGATGCTGTTTGCCGGCATCTCCGGCTCGTCGACGGCGGATGCGGCGGGTATCGGCTCCCTCCTCATCCCGCAAATGAAGAAAGAGGGCTACGACACCTCCTTCTCGGTCGCGATCACGGCGTGCTCGAGCGTGATGGGCGTCGTCATTCCGCCGTCGATCCTCATGGTCGTCTGGGGCGGGCTGATGTCGGTCTCGATCGGCGGACTGTTCCTCGCCGGCGTCATTCCGGGCCTGTTGATCGCCGGCTCGCAGATGCTGACGGTCTATATCTACGCCAAGCGGCGGAATTATCCGGTGTCGGTGCGCTCCAACCTGCGCGAACTGATCTCCGCCGTCACCGGCGCATCGCTCGCGCTCGTGACGCCGCTCATCATCATCGGCGGCATCGTCGGCGGCTTCTTCACGCCGACCGAAGCGTCCGTCGTGGCGGTGCTCTACTCGCTCGTGCTCGGCGTCCTCCTCTATCGGACGGTGCCGATCCGCCGCCTCCCGTCGATCCTTTATGACAGCGCCCGCTTCGCCGCGATCTCGCTGTTCTGCATCGGCACGGCGTCGGCGTTCGGCTGGTGCCTCGCCTACTTCAAGATCCCGGCCGCCCTCGTCTCGCAGATCGAAATGCTCGGTCTCGGGCTGATCGGCACCGGCATCATGGTGGCGCTCGCCTTCCTGATCATCGGCATGTTCATCGACGCGATCCCCGCGATCATCATTCTCGGGACCGTGTTGATGCCGGTGACGGAGCATGTCGGCATGAATCCGATCCACTTCGCGATCATCGGTGTCGTGAGCCTGTCCTTCGGCCTGATCACGCCGCCTTACGGGCTTTGCCTGCTGATCGCGGCCTCGATCGGCAAGATCCGTCTCGTCGACACATTAAAGGACGTCTTAGTGCTGCTCGTGCCGATGCTCCTGGTGCTCCTCGCGATCATCCTCCTGCCGAGCGTGATCCTCTTCCTGCCCCGTCTCTTCATGCCCCAGTTCGTGGGCTGAGACGGGCGCACCATCGCAACGCAAAACGCCGGGGCATCGCTGCCCCGGCGTTTCTTTTTGGGCGCTTCGAGCGCCTCAGGGCATGATCTGCCCGCCGTTCACGTCCATGATCTGGCCGGTGATGTAGCCGCTGCAGGCATTCGAGGCGAAGAAGAGATAGATCGGCACGCACTCGGCAGGCGTTCCCGGGCGCTTCATCGGCACCGCGTTCACCATCGCTTCCTTGCGCGCGACGGGCGTCTCGGCGTGGAACGGCGTCTCGATATAACCGGGCGCCACCGTGTTGGCGCGAATGCCGTCCGCGGCGAATTCCTTCGCCATATTGCGCATACAGTCGTGCACGAACGCCTTCGAGCCGCCATAGAGCATCGAGCCGATGCCGCCCCCGTCACGCCCGGCGATCGAGCCGGTCGAGATGATCGAACCGCCGCCCGCCGCCTTCATGTGCGGGATCGCGAAGCGGCACATCATGACCACCGAGCGGATATTGAGATCGAGCACCGCATCGTAGGTCTCGTCCGTCACCGCCTCTGTGCCGACCCGGTGAAGCAACGCGCCCGCATTGTTGACGAGCACGTCGATCCCGCCGAAACGCGCGACAAACGCCTCGACGAGGCCGCGGCACGCCTCGGTCTTCGAGACGTCGGCGGTGAACAGCTCGGCCTCGCCGCCCGCCTCGCGCGCGGCCTTCACGACGGCCTCGCCCGCCGCGACATTGCGGTTGGCGACGACGCCGACCTTGGCCCCGGCCGCCCCGAAGGCGATCGCGACGTCGGCGCCGATGCCCGTGCTCGCGCCGGTGATGAGGACGCGTTTTCCTTTGAGATCGTCGAACACGATCTTCCTCCCTATCTGCGACATTTGAGGCAGGCGATAGCGCGAATCCGTCCGAGCGGAAATCAACCCCGCCGTGCAATCGCTTTTCGGCGTGCAAGATCGCGGCCGTCCGCCGGAGGGAGCGGCAGCGCGCCACCACCCCGGCGGGGACCCGTCAGCGCGTCAGCGGCCGGATCGACCGTTTGCGCGTGGCGCGCAGCCGGATGACGCGCAACGAATCGATGAGCACCGCGGCGAAGATCACCCCCGCGAGCACGATCGGTTGGAGGTAGAGATTGACCGTCGTGAAGACGAGCCCGGTCTTCACCGTCTGGATGAGGAGCGCCCCCACCGCAGCGCCGAGCGCCGAGCCGATCCCGCCGAAGAGGCTGACGCCGCCGAGAACCGCGGCCGCGATCACGTCGAACTCGCGGCCCTCACCGAAGGCGACATCGAGCCGGCCGATCTGCGCGATCAGGACGAACCCGGCCACCGCCGCACAGCCGGACGAGATCATATAGACCCGCGCCTTCACGAACTCGACGCGGACGCCGGCCTTGCGCGCCACCTCAGGGTCGGCGCCCACGGCATAGATCTGCCGCCCGAACGTGGTGCGCGAGAGCACGATGTGGGCAAGCACCACGAACACCACGAAGAACACCACCGGCACCGGAACGCCCGCGACTGAGGAGAGGCCGAAATCGAGGAGCGACCGGTCGAAGTCGAACTGGCGCGAACTCGTCATCCAGGTGCCCGCCCCGCGAAAGAAGAAGAGCGTCGCCAGGGTGACGATGAAGGGCGCGATATTGAAGCGGACGATGAAGAGCGCGTTGAGCGCCCCCATCGCGATCCCCGCGATCGCCGCCGTCACGAGCCCGCCCGCCACGCCGATGCCGAGATCGCGCATCGCGAAGCCGGCGATCAGCGGCCCGAGATACATCACGGAGCCGACCGACAGGTCGATCCCGCGCGTGAGGAGCACGAAGGAAATGCCGACCGCCGAAATCCCGATAAAGGAGGATTGTTTGACGATATTGGCGAAGTTTTCGACCGACAGGAAATGCGGGGCCTGCGCGTAAAAGAGGAGGACGACGCCGGCGAAAATCAGCGCCGTCGCGTTCTTCAGCAGGAGCCGTGCGAGGAGATCGCCCATGGTGCCCCTCATGCCGCTTGCCGGAAGGCCATCGAGAGGATGGCCGATTGCTCGAAGGGCGGTGCGTCGAACCCGCCGACGATCTCGCCCTGGCTCATCACGAGGATGCGGTCGCACACGCCCATCAACTCCTCGATCTCGGACGATATGAAGAGCACCGCCCCACCCGCCGCCGCGAGCCGGTCGGCGAGGACGTAGATCTCGTATTTCGCGCCGACATCGACACCACGGGTCGGCTCGTCGAGGATGAAGACGCGCGGGTTCTGCATCAGCCACTTGCCGATGACGACCTTCTGCTGATTGCCGCCCGACAGCGATTTGGCCGGCTGGCGGCGGATATTGCCGGCCTTGAGGCGAACCTGATCGGCGATCGCCGCCGTGTCCGCCTCGACCGCCTCCGTGTCGATCATCGCGAACGGCGTGCGGCCGAAGCGGGCGATCGAGACGAGCGAGAGATTGTCGGCGATCGGCGCATCCATCATCAGCCCCTCCGCGCGTCGGTCTTCGGTGACGAAGGCGAGGCCCGCGGCGATCCGCTCGCGCGCGCCGCCCGACAGCGGCCGGCCGTCGATCGCGATGGCGCCGCCCTGATGGGAATCGAGGCCGAACAGAATGCGCGCGAGTTCGCTGCGGCCGGACCCCATCAACCCGAAAAGGCCGAGGATTTCGCCGCCTTTGATCTCGAAAGAGACGTCCTCGATGACGCCGGGCTGCGAGAGGGCGGCGACCGAAAACACCGTCTCCTCTGCGGGCCGTGCGGTGCGCGCCGGAAAAAGGCCGGAGAGTTCGCGCCCGATCATCGCGTGGATCATGCGAGGGATGGTGAAGGCCTCGGCCGGCGCCGCCTCGACGAGCGTTCCGTCGCGCAGCACCGCGATATGGGTGCAGAGCGCGGCGACGTCGCCGAGCACGTGGCTGATATAGATGATCGTCTTCCCCTGCGCCTTGAGGCGGCCGATCACCTCGAAAAGCCGCACCGTCTCACGCGGGGTGAGCGAGGTCGTCGGCTCGTCGAAGATGATGAGATCGGCATCGCGGTGCAGCGCCTTCGCGATCTCCACGAGTTGCCGCTCGCCCGCCGACAGATCCTCGATGAGCGCATCGGGCGACACGTCGAGGTCGAGCGCCTCCATCAACTCGGCGGCCCGGCGCCGGATCGCGCCGCGATCGATGAGGCCGAAGCGCTTCGGAAACCCGTCGACGAAGAGATTCTCCGCGACCGTGAGGTTGAAGAAGAGATTGAGCTCCTGATGGATAAAGGCGACGCCCCGCGCGCTCGCCTCGGCCGCATCGCGCGGCGCATATGGCTCGCCCCGCCACAACATCCGCCCGCCGGACGGTTCGACGACGCCGCCGACCATATTCATCAGCGTCGACTTTCCGGCCCCGTTCTCGCCGATGAGCCCGAGCACCCCGTATTCCGGCACGTCGAGCGTGACGCCGTCGACGGCGCTGACGCCGAAGAAGGATTTCGACAGATCGTCGAACCGCAAAAGCGCCGTCATATCGCCCTCTCCCGCATCAATCGCGTTCGCAGAACGTCGAGCATCGCCGCGGCGAGGATCACCCCGCCCTTCACCATGTCGATGTGGAAGGACGACAGGTTCATAAGGTTGAGCGTGTTGGAGAGGAGGACGAAGAAGAGGACGCCCCACACCGTCCAGATGATCTTCCCCTTGCCGCCGAAGAGGCTCGTCCCGCCGATCACCACCGCGCCGACGACATCGAGCAGGAAGGCGCCCTCGCCGAGCGTCGGCCGGCCCGCCTCGAGCCGTGCCGAATAGAGGATCGACCCCGCCGCCGCGCACACCGCCGAAATGATGAAAACGGCGACGATGATGCGCTTGACCGGGACCCCGGAAATCTCCGCCGCGCGCCGGTTCGCCCCGATCGCGTAGACATAGCGGCCGAACACCGTGCGCGAGAGCAAAAGATGCGCGCCGATCGCGATCAGGAGAGCGATCACCATCGGATAGGTCACGAAGGAATAGATCTGCCGGCGTGGGATGCGCGGCTCGTCCTGCGCGCCGAGATAGACGGAGACGAGATCGCCCTTGCCGAGTTCGACGAAACTGTCGGGCAGCGGCCTGATATTCTCCGATTGGGTGAGCCAGATCGCGAAGGCGCCGATGCCGATGAGGCCGACGAGCGTCACCATGAAGGGCGGCATGTTGAGATAGGCGACGGAGACGCCGTTGATGAGACCGATGATCGCCCCGGTCACGAGCATCGCGACGATGCCGACGAGAAGTCCGTAGGGCACGCCGGCGAGCGGCCCGCCCTCTTCGGTGAGAACGGTTCCCCAGAGCGGCGCATTCTCCAGCACCGCGCCCGACCCGCCAACCGCGAGCAACGCCCCGCCGACGACGCTTGCGAGCCCGATGACCGAGCCTTGGCTGAGGTCGATCCCGGCGATCGTCAGGACGAAGGTCTGCCCCACCGCGACCACCAAAAGCGGCCACATATTGGATAGGACATTGGACAGGTTCGCCGGGTTCGACAGCGTCGGCAGAAACGGCAACAGGACGAGGACGTAAGCGAGCGACAGATAGAGGACGAAATAGTCCGAGAGGAGGAGATCCCCCGCCCGCCTCGAAAGGCGGGCAAGGATGCCGTGCCGGGCCCCGGCCGCAATGCCGTGGGCCCGCGCGCCGTCCGCCCGCCCGATGCCGGGCGGTGCGGACCGCGCCCCTGCCCCTCCCGGTCCAGCGACCGGTAGGGGACGCGGAACGGAACGAGCGGGCTCGCTCACTTGTCGAGGAAGCCTTCGGAGAGGAGCACGCAGCCCCACATATCCATCTCACGCTCGCCGATATTGGCCGAGGTGAGCGCGAAGCCCGGATCCTCGATCACCTCGTTGGGCGCATATTCGCCGGCGTCGATCGCGGTGAGGATCGCCTTCAGCGCCTCGTCGGCCTCGAAATAGAGATCCTGCACGCCGGTCGCGTCGACGAAGCCGTCCTTGATCAGCTTGCAGGCCGTCGCGTCGCCGTCGAGGCCGCCGAGAATGACGTGCCCCTCCTCGCCCCGCTTCTTCCACATGCCGCGCGGTTCGAGCACCGAGCGGATCGTCGGAAACAGGAAGTCGGACGAGGTGAAGATGAGGTCGATCTCGGGATTGGCCGTCACCGCGGCTTCGAGATTGGCGAGCGCGGTCGCCGCGTCCCACTCCGTCGCGACCTCGATCGGGGTCTCGAAGCGGTCCTTGTGGGCGTTGATCGCGTTGTAGAAGCCTTCCTTGCGGCCGACGGCGTTCGGGTCGCCGAGATCGCCGACGAGGATCAGCGGCTGGAGCTTTTCCCCCTCGCCGGCCGCCGCGAGCGCCTGCTCGGCGAGGAAGTCGACCGCCTGACCCGCGATCGAGGCGTTGTCGGCAACGACGACGATACCGCGCGACAGGTCCGACGGCGGGCGGTTGAAGACGGCGATCGGAACGTCGTTCTCCTGCGCCTCCTTCACGATGGTGACGGCGCTCTCGCCGTCCTGCGGGATGATGATGATCCCGTCGACGCCCTGGGCAATGCAGTCCCGCACCTGTTCGAGCTGGCGGTTGGCGTCCTCGTTGGCGTTGCGCTCGATGACCTGGTGGCCCTCATCCTCGAGCGTCTTGATGATCGCGGCGTGCCCGGCCACCCAGAATTCCGTTTCGAGGTCCTGGAACGCGAAACAGATGGTGGCGGCCGAGGCGGGAGCGGCGATGGCCGCCCCCATCGTCGCAAGGGCGGCGCCGACGCCGAAGGTGGTCAATCTCTTCATAGAAAGTCCTCCCTGAAAATATGGGCGTGCGGCTTTCTTCAGGCCGCTTCGCCGGGTTCGCAGATGTCCTTCACCGAGGCGAGCACCGCCTCGGGCGCGAAGATCCGCTGGAGCCAGTCTTCCCGGAAGATCTGCGGCTCCGCCTCGCGGATCGCGTGGAGCGCGCCATCGGAGAAGCGGCCCTCGGGGAAAATGCCGAAGGCGATGGCGAGCTCGATATTGAGGTGGCCGAGCATGAAGTCGATCGCCGCCTGCTCGGGAACACCGCGGCGGACGGCCTCGTCGGTCGCCTTCTTGAGATTGAGGGCGAAGGTCGCACCGACCGTTTCCGACAGCGCCGGCTCGAGGATCGCCATCTGCTCCACCGTGATGCGGTGGGAGCGCATGACGGGCTTGTAGATCGTGCGGGCGACCTCCTCGCAGAGCGCATAATGCTCTTCCGGCCCCTGCATCAGCGCGCAGACGATGTGCTGCTTCGCCTTCACGCCGCCGAAGAAGTCGAGGCGCTTTTCGTTGTCCTCGTCGTTGAAGATCGGCGGGTGGCAGGGGTGGGTCACGAAATAGGTGACGTCGGCCCGCTCCGGCAGCTCGCCCGCATGGGGGGCGGCGGCGTCGAGCATGATGATCGCGGCGCCGGGCTTCACGTCGCCGATGATCTGGTGCGCGATCTTGCCGATCAGCCGATCCGGCGTCGCCATCACGATGACGTCGGCATCGGCGAGCGCGGCCGCCTGGTCGACACAATCATAGCCCGTGGCGGCCTTCAGCCGCTCCCGGCCCTCGGTGGAAATTTCGACATGGGCGACGTCGAAATTCGATCCCTTGAGATTCGTCGCGAGGCGGACACCCATCTTTCCACCCGCGCCGAGCAGCGCAATTTTCGTCATGATCGTCCTCCCGGGCCACCGGCCCTCAGTTGTTCGAAGAAGTTCGGCGGCCCCATCTGTCCGCCTTTCAGCGCGATCTGGAGGCCGTCGGTCGCCGGATCGTCGCCATGTCCCTTGAGGAGCGCGACGCCCGGCGCGAGCGGCGCTTCGGCCGTCACCGCGTAGACACCGAGGGCGCGTGCGGCAGCGCTCGACGTGTCACCGCCGGCGATGGCAGCGCGGGTGAGGCGCGCTTCGCGCACCACGGCGTCGAGGATCGCGCCGAGACCTTCGCCGATCCGGTCGTTGACCTCGTCCGCCTTGGCGCCCGCCCGCGCGACCGCCTCGCGAAGGGCGGCGACGGCCGGATCGCCCGGCCCGCGCGCGGAATGGACGAGCGGATCGCGCCCCTCCCCGATCGCGGCGAGCGAGGCGGCGACGACGCGCGCCTTCTCCGCCGTCCACGCCTCCGCATCGAGCGCGGCGGTGGCGTCGAGGGGGATCAGCGCATATCCGTCGCTTCCGGCGCGGGCGATCTGCTCGGCGGTGATCGGCGAGCATGAACCGGAGACGACGGCGACGCGCGCGGCGGGACCGCCTGCCGCCCCCGTCTCGATCTCGGGGGCGAGACCGGCGGCGCGCCATGCCGCGACGAGGGCATATTCCACGCCTTGCGAGCCGAGCGCGAAGAGTTGCCCCTTCACTGCCTCGTCCCAAATCAGCGCGCCGGCGGCGGCGAGCGTTTCCGCGTCGATGACGTCGAGCGCGACGATCCGGTGTCCGGCCTCCCGCGCTTCGGCAAGGGCCGTGGCACCGCGGCCGGTCTTGAGCGCCCGCAGGTCGACGAGGCCGACGGTCTTCTCGGTCTGGCGTTCGAGGTGGCGGCGCACATCCGCCTCGTCCATCGGCGTCACCGGATGGACGGACATCGTCGGATGGCGGTCGATCCGGTAGACGTCTCCGCCGGCCGCCGCGAACAGCGTGCCGAACGCCTGCCAGCGGCCGATCTCGGGCGCGCCGATCAAGAGGGGCGCCCAGTCGTCCGGCCCCATCGCAAGATCCGCCGCCTTGCCGATCGAGCCGACATGCGGGGCCGAATCGAAGGTCGAGCACACTTTGTAATGAAGGAGCGGCGCGCCCGTCGCCCGCAGCGCCTCGTAGACGGGCGGAAGGTTCGCCGCCATCCAGGCCGGGCTCTTGGAGCGCGCCTCACCGGCGATCCCGATGCCGCGCAAATCGCCGAAGCGGGCGAGCCGCTCGGCGCTCGGCGTCTCGAAGAAGAGGACCGACGGAAAGCCCGCGAAGGTCAGCACCTCCATCACGGCGGAGGCGCCGGTAAAATCGTCGCCATACCAGGCGACGAGGGGGCCCTCCGGAAGGCTCATGCGTAGGCCCCGAGGGCGGCGGCGAGCGCCGGATGGGACTTCGCCGCCTCGTCGAGACGGACACCCTCGATCGCCGCCGCCCACGCCTCTCTGAGGCTCGCGACGCCGGCCGCCGGCCCTTGCGGATGGGCCATGATCCCCCCGCCCGCGGCGAAGATGAGGTCCGGCGAGCCGAGCGCCTCATACGTCGGCGGCGCCTGCTTGGCCGATTGGCCGGAGGAGAAGACCGGCATCGCGATGCACGGCTTGTCCTCGTAAAGCGGCGTGAGGCACGCCCGCGCGGAGGCGATGACACTCTCATCGGCTTCGCAGAATTTGTTGGCGATGCCGTTGACGTGCATGTGGTCGGCCCCGATCAGCCGCCACATCTTCTGCCAGGCGACATAGGAGAAGCCGAGCAGCGGATGCCGGTCGAACACGCCCCACCCGTTGCGATGGGCATGGATCGGCAAAGCCGAATGACGGCGATAGGCCGTGAGGCCGACGAGACCGACCGAATTGAGGCTGACCATCGCGCAGGTCGCGCCGAGTTCCACGAGAAGGTCGTGCCGGGCGCGCATCTCGTCGAGTTCGCCGGTGAGGTTAAAGGCGAACATCACCTTCTTTCCGGTCCGGTCGGCGTGGGCGTTGACGACATCCATCACCGCGCGGGCCCGGTCCGCAAACGGGCAGCCGGGACCGTCGGATTGCAGCTCGTCGTCCTTGATGAAGTCGACGCCGGCCTCGCACAGGGTTTTCGTCAACACCGCCGTCTCGTCGGCGGTGAAGCCGATGCTCGGCTTGATGATCGTGCCGATCAGCGGCCGCCCCTCGACCCCGGCGAGACGCCGCGTTCCCTCGACGCCGAAAGCGGGGCCCTGATAGGCGTCCGCGAACGCGCGCGGCAGGCGGAGGTCGGTGAGCTTGAGGCCGGAGAACTGCTTCAGCTCGAAGAGGTTGCCGGCGACCGTCGCCAACAGATTGGGAAGCGAGGGGCCGATATTGGCGAGCGGCCAGGACAGCGTGACCTTCGCCCGGCGGTGCGGCTCGCCCGCCTTTCCCGCACCGGGAAGGGACGGCGCCTCCACCGGACCGAGATCGTCGAGAGCCACCACATTCGCGGCGGCGCGGGCCTTCAATTCCGGCGTTTCGCCCGGCACCGGGACGAAGGTGCCGGAGGATTGCTCGCCGGCCATCGCCTCGGCCGCCGCATCCAGAGGATAGGCCGTCTCGATCAGATAGTCGGCTTCAAATCGTTCGCTCATCGTGCGCTTTCTTCCATGTATCGATCGAGATCGACCGTACTGCCCGTCTCGGCCGACTGGTAGGAGGCGAGCCCCATCGCCAGCGTCTCGAGATTGTGCGCGCCCGACGGCTGCGGCTCGGCATTGCCGCGCAGAACGTCGACGACATGGCGCTCGAAGGCCGCGACCGAGTCCTGCACCGCGTGCCAGGGCCGGTCGCCCCACGCGGGGATCTCCGGCTCGACGTCGGTCTCCGTCACCGTCCCGTCTTTGTGGAGGCGCAGACGATAGTCGCCGGTGAGCTCCAGCGTCCCCGCATCGCCCTCGATCCAGGCGAGCGTCTGGGGGAACGGGTCGGGCACGATCTTGGAGAAGAAGGAGCACTCGATCGTCGAGACCACGCCACTATCGTGCCGCAGCGTGGCGACGAAGGCGTCCTCCCCCGCGATGCCCGGCTTCAGGCTTTGCGTGCGGCAATGGATGTCCGCCGCATCGCCGAGGAGAAAGCGGACGGTGTCGTAAAGGTGGATGCCGACATCCATCAACGCGAACCGCGGCGTCTTCGCGAGATAAGGCTGATTGGCATAGACGTCATAGCCGTGGCGGAAGGAGAGGCGCGCATAAGTCGGCCGCCCGATCGCCCCCGAGGCCAGCGCGTCGCGCAGCGCGATCAGCGGCAATTGCCAGCGGAAATTCTCATGCACGAACAGCGGCTTGCCCGCACGCGCCGCCGCGTCGACCATCGCCTTGGCGTCGGCGAAGGTCTCGGCGAAGGGCTTCTGGCAAATCGTCGCCGCACCATTCGCGAGCGACAGCTCGACGAGCGGTCGGTGGGATTCGACCGTCGTCGCGACGTCGGCGAAGTCCGGCTTTTCCGCCGCGAACATCGCCGCCGCGTCGGTGTAGGTCCGCGCGATGCCGAATTCGGCGGCCATCGCCTTCGCCTTCGCCTCGTCGAGATCGCAGACCGCCACGATCTCCGCCCCATCGGCGTCCGCCCAGCCGTGCATGTGGTTCTTCGCGAAGAACCCGCACCCGATCAGCACGCCGCGGAATGGTTCGCTCACTCGCTCTCTCCCTCACCGAACAAAATCGCCACGTCGAGCGGCTCGAGCACCGGATGTTCGACGAGCATCGTCCCTTCGAGCCACGCCGGATCCGTGATCGCCGCCGCAAAGGTTGCCGCCGACAAATGCGCGGCGTGTCCCTCGACCCGCGCCGGCACCGGGCCGAGATTGGCCGCAAGGCCGACGATCCCGCCGCCCTCCTCCGCGCGAATGGTGACGAGGCCGCCGCTCGCGCCCTCGATCGACACGGCGCGCCCGGCGAGCGCGGCGAGCGCCGCCACGACGTGGAACACCGGATGGACGACCGCGTCCGGGCCATAGTCCGGCTGCGGAAAATCCGCGGCGCGGTGGACGAGTCCGAGCGGGCCTTCGCCCATCGCGGGCGAGACGCTCGCAATCCCCGCCTCCGCCGCGGCGGCCGCGGCACCGACGAGAAAGGCCGCCGCGAACAGGCCGCGCTGGCGCGGATCGGCGAACGCCATGGGCCTGCGCACCTGATCGGGATTGCCGGCGACGGCCGCGCCATAAGGATTGGTGCGCATCCCGACCGCCATCAGGCCGAGACGAATGGGGCGCGCGCCGGCATGGGCGCGCGCGCTCGCAAAGACGCTCGGCAGCGCCTCCAGCGTTTCGAGGACGGACGCATCGTCCGCGGCGTGCACGATGGCGGTCGTCGAGAAGGACACGCTGTCGCTCTCGAACGCCGGCGGGCAGCGATTGAATTCGGTGAAATTGGTGAGGACGCCGCCGGCGATATCGGCGCCCGGAAAGGCCGCCCGTGCGAGCCGCGCCGCGTCCGCGAGGGTGCGCTCCGGCCACGGCCCCTCGGGTTGGATGCTCGCGAGATATTCGGCCGGCAGAGCGAGGACGTCGGTCGGCGCGATCCCCGCCTCCCGCGCCGATCGGGCGACGTGGGCAAGGCCCGCCGCGATGTCCTCGCCGGCGGGAAGTTCGATCTCCAGCGCGACCGGCAGCGCGAGCCGCGCGGCGCGCGCGAAGGCCGTGCCGGCCTCGTTCGGCTGAAGGCGCACCTGTGCCCCGGCGAAGGGGATGCGGGAGAGGATCGTGGACGCCGCGTCGCTCAGCGGCGCCCGCGCCTCGTCGAGCGCGACGGTGATGTCGGGCATCACGCCGCTCGCGGCCGGCCGGGCGCGGGTCGCGGCGCGCGCCTCGCCCGCCTCGAAGACCATCGTGATCGACTGGGTCACGGTCTCGCCCGCCGCGATGGTGAAGGGACGCGGCCGGCCGAGGGGGCGGCAGTAGGTTTTGAAGGACGCATCGGTCCAATTGCGCTGGTCTTCCATCTCGAAGACCTCGCCGGCGAACGTCATGTCGACGCCGACGCCGCCGATCGCATAGGCGATCCCCGCAAGGTCGAAGACCGGCTGTCCGGGCGATACGCGTTCGGGAAAGGTGAGCGCGTCCGCCCCGCCATCGGGGCGGCGCACACGCATCGGTGCGCCGACAAGGCCGTTCAGCGGATGGAGGACGACGAAACCCGCGCGATTGACGACAACGTCCGCGCGCGCCGTGAGGACGAGGCTCGCCTCGATGCGCAGACCGTCTTCGGCGGTGATGGTGAAGACGCCGTCGAACGCATCGCCGGCACTGAACGTGCGGCGATAGCGTGCGCGCCCGTCGTCCTCGACGCTCTCCTCGATCGTCCGCGTCGCCAACGTGCCCCAGTCCGCATCGCGAACCGGATAATCGAGCCCGCGCACGAGCTCGACGCCGCCGACTTTGATCCACCGGACGGCGCCATTCTCGACGACGAAACTGAGATTGCCTGATGCAATCGTCCGCGCGGGTTCGGGACCCGATGCGGTCCCATAGCGCGCGATCGCGCTTGGCGCTCGCGCGGCGCTTTCGGTCGACACCATGCGACCGCCTCCCCTCCGTGGCGGACCAGCGGCCCACGCATTTTTATTGTGATCTACTCATTATACCAGCCGACCCTATCACGCAAGTTGCAGGGTCAGCCTTGGGGCAGATGCGCCCTGCGGTAGAGCTCGTTGGCGCGGTTGAGATGGTCGGCCATCGCCTGCCCCGCCGCCTCCGGGTCGCGCCGCTCGATCGCGTCGGCGATCTGACGGTGCTCGGCGATGGTGAGTTGTTCGAGGCCCGGAACGGCGACGAGATCGACGTGGAAATGGTTGAGCCAGCCGAACACCGCCTCCGACACGGCCGGCCAGATCGGATTGCCGCTGATCGAGGCGATCTCGCGGTGGAACAGCCCGTCGAGCGCACGAAAGCGCGCCGGCTCGCGCGAGGCGCTCTCTTGTTGATCGATCAGCGACCACAGCCGGCGCATGTCGGATTCAGTGCGCTTGCGCGCCGCAATTCTGGCGATCTCGCGTTCGAGCGTCGCCCGCGCCTCCTTGAGATGCTCGAGATCGGCGGGCGAATGCACGAGGAGATGGCGCATCGTCTCGCCGATCTGCTCGACCATGTGGCCGAAGGACGGCTCGCTCACCCGCGCCCGTTCGCCGTGCTTGATCTCGATCAGCCCCATCCGCGCGAGCGCCTGCAGCGCCTCGCGGACCGCGGGCCGCCCGACCCCGAGACTTTCCATCAAGCTCCGCTCCGAGGGCAGCGAATCCCCCGGTTTCAATGTCCCGTCCTTGATCATGTCGAGGACACGATCGAATACGTCGTCCGACAGCTTTCGCCGTTGGATGGGCGTGCCTTCCATCATCGCGCGCTCCTTCACGCCGCCTCCAAAACCAGATGTCGAAATTGACCGGCCTGTTACACTGGTATAATCATTAGCTCGACCCAGGTCGACTGGGCAAAACGCGGGAGCGCCGAAGTTACCCGCGAAAAAAGACGATATTTCATTGGGAGGAATTTTATGAACTGCGCACGCACCGTGCTGGCTGCCCTCGTGGCGACGACCGCTCTCGCCGGACCGACCGCCCTTCCCGCCCTTGCGGCGGACGCGCCGGTGATCGCCCTCAGCAACTCCTTCTATGGCAATGACTGGCGCCGCCAGATGGTGGATTCCTTCACCGCGGCGGCCGAACAGGCGAAGTCCGAAGGGCTGATCTCCAACTTCGTGGTGCTGAATGGCGACGGCAGCGTCCCGCAGCAGCAGAGCCAGATTGCCGATCTCATCCTGCGCGGCGTCGACGCCATCGCGATCAACGCCGCCTCGGAGACCGCGCTCAACGACATCATCTCGAAGGCGTGCTCGGCCGGGATCGCGGTGATCGCGTTCGACAGCCTCCTCACCGCCGACTGCGCCCACACGCTCGGCTTCGACTTCACCGCCTACAAAACCGAGCAGGCCGAAGCGACGCTGAAGCTCATCGGCGACAAGGGCAATGTGATCGTCGTGCGCGGCGTCAAAGGCTCCGGGCCGGACGAACAGATGAACGCCGCGCAGATGGCCGTTCTCAAGCAGCATCCCGACGTCAATATCGCCGCCACCGTCTATGGCCAGGCGACGGCGCCCGTCGCCCAGGCCGCGATCGCCAACGTCCTGCCGAGCCTTCCGAAGATCGACGCCGTTCTCGGCCAAGGCGGCAGCGACGATTACGGGATCGCCCAGGCGTTCGAGCAATATGGCGGCGAATATGAAGGCCATATGCCGGTGATCGAGGGCGGCGGCAGCGCCGACTTCATCCGCTGGTGGGCCGCCCAGCACAAGGCGCACGGCTACACGACGACCTCGATGAACACGACGCCCGGCATCGGCGGCGCCGCCTTCTGGGTCGCCCTCGCCCTCGCCGACGGCAAAGAGGTGCCGAAGGAGATGACGATGCCCGTCGCCGTCGTCGAAGAGGCCAATCTCGACGAATATGCCGACATGCCCCAAGGCCGCATCGTGAGCCCGACCTACACGCAGGAATGGGTGAACGAGAAGCTCCTCGACGCCCCGGCCGACTGACCGCGCCGCGCTCGACGCCGCCATGGGTGAAGTCCTCAACATGTCGCGGCAGGCCGAACCGGCCGCCGCGCAATCGCCAAAGCCCGCCGTCGTCTCGCTGAGCGATGCGCGGGTGACCTATGGGCCGACGGTCGCCGTCGACGGGCTCTCCCTCGTCATCCGGCCGGGTGAGGTGATCGGTCTCGTCGGCGCGAACGGCGCCGGCAAGTCGACGCTGATGCGCGTCCTGTGCGGCGCGGCGACGCCGGAGACGGGAACGCTGTCGGTCGCCGACGCGCCCGTCGACTTCGACCGATACGGGCCGAGCGAGGCGCACGTGAGGGGCGTGCGCATCGTGTGGCAGGAGCTGTCGCTCTGCGCCAATCTCACCGTGGCGGAGAATATGTTCGTCGAGCGGCCCGATGTCGGCGCGAGCGCCCTCGGCTGGCGCCGGCCCTTCCGCCGCCTCGCGCGCGAAAGCCTCGATGCGGTGTTTCCAGGCGCCGAGATCGGCGTCGACCGCGCGGTCGGCGATTTGCCGATCGGGCAGCGCCAGATGGTCGAGATCGCCCGCGCCGCGACGGCCCCCGGCCTCTCTCTCCTCATCCTCGACGAGCCGACCTCCTCGCTCGATGCCGTGCGCAGCCGTCAGCTCCGCGACTTCGTGCGCGCCCGCTCCGCCGAAGGGCTCGCGGTCATCTTCATCAGCCACAAGCTCGGCGAGGTTCTCGATATCGCAAGCCGCGTCTTCGTGATGCGCAACGGACGCGCGGTGATGGACGCGCCGGCCGTGGAGGTGACGCCGACCCGTCTCGTCGAAGCGATGGGCGGCAAGGACGCGGTGTCGGCGACGGCCCGCCCGCCGGCAACGCGCGGCGAAGCGCTCGCTCATATCGGCGGCGCCCTCACCGCCCCGCTCGGCGGCGACATCACGCTCCATGCCGGCGAGATCGTCGGCGTCGCCGGCCTCGAGGGGGACGGGCAGAAGCCGCTTCTCGAACGCCTTTTCAGAGCCCGCGCCCATGACCGGGACGTCACCCGGAACGCCCGCGTCGCCTACGTATCAGGCGACCGGGCGCGGGAAGGCGTCTTCCCGCTCTGGCCGGTCTCGGCCAACATCGCGATCGGACGGATCGCCGAGCGCGCCCCGCTCTCCCGCGTGTCGGCCCGCAAAGAGCGGCAGGCGGCCGAACCCTTCGCCGAACGGCTCGACCTCGACCGGAGCCGCTTTTCCTCCAACATCCTGGAGCTGTCTGGCGGCAATCAGCAAAAGGCGCTCGCCGCACGCGCGCTCGCCAGCGAAGCCGACATCCTCATCCTCGAAGACCCCACACGGGGCGTCGATATCGGCACCAAGCGCGCCTTCTACGAGGTCGCGCGCGAGGCGGCGCGGCGCGGCAAGCTCGTCATCTGGCATTCGACGGAGGATGCGGAGTTCGCCGAATGCGACCGCGTTCTCGTCATGGCGGCGGGCCGCATCACCGCCGAGCTCACGGGTGAGGAGATCAGCGAGGAACGCGTCCTCGCCACCGCCTTCGCCGGGCGGGAGGCGGCGGGCGACGCGGCCGGCGCCCAGCGCGGGAATCTCAGCCTCGCCCTCGCACGGCTCGCGCTGCGCAATGCGGCGCTCGTCGGTCTCGTCATCGTCTGCGCCGCACTCGTGTGGCTCAACCCGATGGTGGCGAGCGCCTTCGGCATCGAGCTTCTTCTCGGTCCGGCCGTCGCCCTCACGCTGATCGCCTTCGCGCAGATGTTCATCGTCGGCGGGAGCGAGATCGATCTCGGCGTCGGCGCGTTCGCGAGCCTCGTCAATGTCCTCTCCGCGACGCTCCTCGTCTCCTCGCCCGTTCTCGGCGTCGGCGCGCTCCTCGCGGGACTCGCCGGGTATGGGTTGATGGCGGGGATAATTCGCCTGCGCGCCGTGCCGGCGATCGTCGTCACGCTCGGCGCCTCGTTCGTGTGGTACGGGCTCGGCTATTCGCTCCAGCCCTCGCCCGGCGGCGCGGCGCCTGAATGGCTCCGCGCGATCACCCAATGGTCGATCACCGGAGTGCCGACGCCCCTCGTCCTCATTCTCGTCTTCACGCTGATCGCGAGCCTCCTCCACCGCTCGCGGCTCGGAACGGTGCTGCGCGGGTTCGGCTCGAGCCCGCTCGCGCTCGAACGCTCCGGCTGGTCGCCGCTGCGTTACAGCATCATCCGCTATGTGATCGCCGGCGCCTTCGCCGGCGCGGGCGGCCTCGTCATCACCGCGATGAACGGGGCAAGCGACATCAATGCCGGCTCCGGCTACACGCTCCTCGCGGTCGCCGCGGTCGTCCTCGGCGGGTGCCGGCTTCTGGGCGGGTTCATCTCGCCGGTCGGGGTCGCGGCGGGCGCGGTGACGCTGTCCCTCATCGGCGCCCTTCTCGGCGCGCTCGGCGTTTCGACCGACTTCAACGCGGCCGTCCAGGGCCTTCTCATGATCAGCGTTCTCGGCCTGCGTGCCCTCGTCGAACGGGAGGACACATGAACCGTATCCTGTCCTTGCCGAAGCGCCACCGCTGGATCTGGGCGGCGCTCGGCGTTCTCGTCCTCTGGGTCGCGCTGTCGATCGCGACGGAGCGGTTCAGCCTCCATTCGATCAGCGGCGTCGCGCGCTCGGCCTCTTTCCTCGCCCTCGTCGCGCTCGGCCAGATGTTCGTGATCGCCACCGGACGCGGTAATATCGACCTTTCGGTCGCCGGGATCGTGACGCTCAGCGCCTTCGTCACCGTGACGCTCGCCGATGGCTCGAACCTCCATTTGCCGATCGCGCTCGGCGCGGCGCTCCTCACCGGCCTCGTGGTCGGCCTCATCAACGCGTTCATGGTGGTTCGCCTCAAGATCGCGGCGATGATCGCGACCCTCGCGATGGGCTATATCCTCGCCACTGCGACGCTGATGGTGAACCGCCAGGTACGCGGCTTCGAGACGGCACCGGCGCTCGAATGGCTCGCCTCGGGCCGGATCGGCGACCTGCCGGTGATCGCGCTCGTCGCAATCCTCGCCGCCGCGCTCGCCGCCTTTCTTCTCAACGCCACCGCCTATGGCCAATCCCTCTCCGCGACGGGCCAGAATATCCGCGCCGCCGAACTCGCCGGCGTTCGCACCGGCCGCACGGTCACGATCTCGTTCGTGATCTCCGGCGTCTCGGCAGCGTTCGCCGGGGCGCTCCTCTCGGCCAATGTCGGCGGCGCCTTTCTCGACATGGGAACGCCTTATCTTCTCCAGTCGGTCGGCGCGGTGGTGCTCGGCGGCTCACTGATCTTCGGCGGGTTCTCGACCGCGCTCGGCACGCTGTTCGGCGCACTCCTCCTCGTCCTCATCGTCACCACGATGCAGATTTGGGGGTTGCCCGCCGGCGCGCAGGACGTCGTCCAGGGGATCGTCATCATCGCCGTCCTCGCCTTTGCCGGCGGGATCGGCGCCAAGCGACGCAGCGCCCCGCGTCGAACTTAACGTCGGCAAGAGCGAAATCGGCCGCATTCATTGCACAAATATGATGCTCGCCCCGAGAGCGGCGATAAAAGTCGGAACGAAGCGGCCACTTTGAGACTTATACGAAGGATACAAACATGTTTGGAAATTCATAGTTCAACCGAGATAGGTCATGACCTACACGAACGATCTCAGTGTCGGCGAAAGGCGCGCGCTAGGATTCGGGTTCGGATTTGCATTTCAACCCATCGTCGATCTACGGAACCGATCCATTTTCGCCTACGAGGCCCTCGTGCGGGGCTTGGACGGGGAGCCGGCGCACACCATCCTTTCCCGGCTCGTCCCCCACAATCGGCGCGACTTCGACCAGGCGACCCGTGCCAAGGCCATCGCTCTTGCCAGTCGTCTATTCCGCGACAGTGACACGCGCCTGTCGATCAATGTCGACCCGAACTCGATCGGGTCCCCCGCTGAGAGCCTCGTGTCCACGTTCGCCGCGGCCCAAACGCATGGCTTCCCGATCCACCGGCTCATCTTCGAAATCACCGAGCACGAGAAGATCGACAATCTCGACCGACTTCGCAGCATCATCGATCATTATCGCCGGCTCGGATTCACGAGCGCCGTCGACGATTTCGGCGCTGGCTTTTCAGGCCTCAGCACGCTCGTGGCCTTCGTGCCGGATCTCATCAAGCTCGACCGCGAACTGGTCCGCGATATCGACACCTCGCCCCAGCGCCAAGCCATCCTCTCCGGCATCATGATGATCGCGAAGGCGTTGCGAGTCCGCGTCGTCGGAGAAGGCGTCGAGACGGCCGACGAGCTCGCCTATCTCATCGGTGCCGGCGTCGATCTCGTGCAAGGCTACTATATCGCCCGGCCGAGATTCGGCGCGTTGCCGCATGTCGACTTTTGCGCCCTCCCGATGGCCATAAAAATGCCGCGACCCAAGCCAGTGGTGGCTGCGAGCCACGCCATCAATTGACGGCGCGGTCAGGCCGCGATCGCGAACGGCGTGCCCTCGGCATCCTGCGCTCCGAGGCCGTCTTTCCGCTCCCGCCAGCCGCGTTCCGGCGCGGTGAGCCATGCGCGCGCGGCCGCCGACAGGGTCGAGAACGTGTCGCGCGTGAGGCCGGCGATGAACATTTTGTCCGCCTCGCCGAGGCCCGGACGGATGACGGCGCCGACCTGATCGGCGTCGCGCGCCGTGTCGACCAGCCAGAACTCCACCCCGACGCGATAAACGTCGCTGAAACGCTGACGCAGCATCATGTCGATCGCAGCGCCGTTCTTGTTCTTCGGTGAGATGAACACCCCGTGGATCGCCATATCGTCGCTCCTCTTCGCTATCCCGGATGGTGAAGAGGCATGGTTAACAACACGATAAAGACAAAGGCGATCGATCACTTTTCCGCCTCGCAAATGACACCATCGGCGCGCGTGCCATGGCGTTCCGGGATCGCGCGGGCATCGGGCACACGTTCCGGCATGGTGAATTTCTTCGCCGAGGGGTGATTCCCCGCCGCCGGAAAGCGCGCTATGCGGTGGGCATGGCAAGGCCCCCACTTCTCACTCTGCAAGACATCGCCCTCACCTTCGGCGGCACGCCCCTCCTTGAGGATGCGTCGCTGCAAGTCGGAGCGGGCGAGCGGATCGCGCTCGTCGGCCGCAACGGCTCGGGCAAGTCGACGCTTCTCAAGATCGCGGCGGGCATCGTCGCGCCCGATTCGGGCCGGCGCTTCATGCAGCCCGGCGCGACCGTGCGCTATCTCGCCCAGGAGCCGGACCTGTCGGCCTACGCCTCGATCGAAGCCTTCGTGCAGACCGGCCTCGGCCCCGGCGACGATCCGCACGCCGGCCGCATCATCCTCGAAGGCCTCGGCCTCGACCCCGACGCGCCGACCACCAAGCTCTCCGGCGGTGAGACACGCCGCGCCGCCCTCGCGCACGCTCTCGCCCCCGATCCCGACGTTCTCCTCCTCGACGAGCCGACCAACCATCTCGACATCGCGGCGATCGCCTGGCTTGAAAATCTCCTCGAGGAACGGCGCAAGGCGCTCGTCCTCATCAGCCACGATCGGCGCTTTCTCGAAACGCTGTCGACCGCCGTCGTCTGGCTCGACCGCGGGCACACCCAGCGCATGGAGCGCGGCTTCGCCGAGTTCGAGGATTGGCGCGACGGCATCATCGCCGCCGAGGAGGAAGAGCGGCGCCGGCTCGACAAGAAGATCGAGCAGGAACAGGAATGGCTGCGCTATGGCGTGACGGCGCGGCGCAAGCGCAATATGGGGCGCCTGCGCAATCTCCAGGCCCTGCGCCAGGAGCGGCGAGACCAGCGCAAGCAGACCGGCCTCGCCGACATGCAGATCGGCGCGGCCGAGCGGTCCGGCAAGCGGCTCATCATCGCCGAGGGGCTCGAAAAGGCGTTCGGCGGCAAGCCGATCGTCAAGGATCTTTCGCTCACCGTGATGCGGGGCGACCGGATCGGCTTCGTCGGCCCCAACGGTGTCGGCAAGACGACGCTCATCAACATCCTTCTCGGCCGCCTTCAGCCGGACGCGGGGACGGTGCGCTTCGGCGTCGACCTCAAGCCCATCCTCCTCGACCAGCGGCGCGAGGGGCTCGATCCCACCATGTCGCTGCGCAAGGCGATCAGCCCGTCGGGCAGCGACCAGATCACGGTCGGCCAGACGACGAAGCACGTCGCGGGCTATCTCAAGGATTTCCTGTTCACGCCCGAGCAGTTCAACACTCCCGTCGGCGCACTGTCCGGCGGCGAGCGGGCGCGGGTGCTCCTCGGCCGCGCGTTCGCGATGGAATCGAACATCCTCGTTCTCGACGAGCCGACCAACGATCTCGACCTCGAAACGCTGGACCTCCTCGCCGAGGTGATCGCCGACTATGACGGCACCGTCCTCCTCGTCAGCCACGATCGCGACTTTCTGGATCGCACCGTGACGACGACCCTCGTCGCGGAAGGCGGCGGCAAATGGAGCGAATATCCGGGCGGCTATAGCGATATGCTCGACCAGCGCGGTGCCGCGCCGACCGAGCCCGTCGGCAACGAAAAGCGCGAGAAGGCACCGAAAAAGGACGCCGCGCCACGCCCGGCACAGCAAAAGAAGGTGAAACTCTCCTTCCGTGAGAAGCACGATCTCGAAACGCTTCCCGCCAAAATCGAAGCCCTCGAGAAGGAGATCGCCGAGATGTCGGAGCGTCTCGCCGATCCGAACCTCTACGCCAAGGATCCGAAGCGGTTCGATGCGCTGACGACGGCGATCACCGAGAAGCAGACCGAGCGCGAGGCGGCGGAGGAACGCTGGTTGGAGCTTGAGATGAAGCGCGAGGAGCTCGCGGGGTGAGGCTTCCGCCTGCCCCGCCGATCCGCATCACCGACCACGACGCGCCGGAGATCGCGGTCTTTCGCGAGGTGCGCGAGCGCGATCTCGTCGGCCGCGAGGGCATCTTCATCGCCGAGGGGCTTTCGGTGCTGAACGTCCTCCTCCGCTCGGCGCTCACCGTCCGCTCGATCCTCGTGGAGGAGAGCCGCGCCGCCCGCCTGCCGGTGCTGGAAGAACGCGGGGCGACACCGCTTTATGTCGCGCCACAAGCGGTTCTCGACGCGATCGCCGGCTTCCACCTCCATCGCGGCATTCTCGCCGCGGCGGATGTTCCGGCGTCGGCCGACCTCGCGCTGTTGCCGGAAACGGGGCCGGTCCGCCTTCCCGTCCTCGTCACGCTCTCGAACCACGACAATGTCGGCGGGATCTACCGCAACGCGGCCGCCTTCGGCGCGGCGGCGGTGGCGATCGACCCCCATACCGCCGATCCCTTCTATCGCAAGGCGATCCGTGTCGGCGTCGGCGCGCCGCTCATCGTCCCGACGATCCGCGCGGCCAGCACGAGGGCGCTCCTCGCCGACCTCGCGGCGCGAAACGTCACCCCCTACGCCCTCACGCCGCGGGGGACGAAGATCCTCGGCGAAACGCCGCTCGCGCCGCGTGCCGCCTTTCTCCTCGGCACCGAAGGGGACGGCTTGCCGGATGAGTTGATCGCGCTCGCCGAGCCGCTCGCGGTCCGCATCGCGCCGGGCTTCGACAGCCTCAATGTCGCGGCGACGAGCGCGCTCGCGCTTCACACCCACATGCTGGAGCACGGCCTATGAACCGCGCCGCATTCGTGATCGCGATCGCAATCCTTCTCCCCACCGCGCCGCTGCCGGCGACGGCGCGCGTGTTCGTGGTCGACACGATCGTCGACGTCTTCGAGGTGGCGGATGGCGAGACCGTCGCGATCCGCGACGCGCCGGCGGCCGACGGGGCGATCCTCGGCACGCTTCCGCACGACGCGCGCCACGTGCCCGTCGACCGATGCGATATCAGCCCCGAGATCGACGCGGCCGACTGGTGCCGCGTGCGGTATAATGGCGTCCTGGGCTGGGTGAATGCCGACCAGATCGCGCCGTCGATCTATGTCGAAGACGACACGGCGGCCCGAGAGGCGACGCCCGGTGAGGCGACGCCCGACTGAGGCGTCTCAGTCGCCCTCGAAGGACAGCACACTGAAGACGTCGACGCCCTTGTCGCGCAGCCCCTTCGCGCCGCCGAGATCGGGAAGATCGATCGCGAACGCGGCGGCGGGCACGGTGCCGCCGGCCCGCTCGATCAGCTTGACCGCCGCCATCGCCGTCCCCCCCGTCGCGATCAGGTCGTCGACGAGGAGGACGCGCGAGCCGGCCGGAACGGCGTCGACATGGATCTCGACCTCGTCGACCCCGTATTCGAGGGAATATTCCTCGCGGTAGACCTCCGCCGGCAGCTTGCCGCGTTTGCGCACCGCGACGAAGCCCTTGCCGAGCTCCACCGCGATCGCGCCGCCGAGGATGAAGCCGCGCGCGTCGATCCCTGCGACCATGTCGATGCCGCGCTCGCGAAACGCGCCGGCCATCGCCTCGACCGTGCGGCGGAAGCCGCTGGCGTTGCAGAACAGCGTCGTCACATCGCGAAAGATGATGCCCTTGCGGGGATAGTCCGGGATCGCCCGCACATATTGGGCGAGATCGTTTCGGACGAGATCGTTCATCGATCAGCTCCGCGACAGGACGCGGCCGGCGACCGCATCGAGTTTGGCAATGAGGGCGGGATCGCGCTTGTCGGGCGCGGTGATGATGGCGAATTCGAGCGCCGTGTCGGACCCGCGCGAGCACGGCTCACGCGTTGCCGGCATCCCTTCGGCGAGCGTCGCGACGAGATTGCGGGCCGCCTCGCCATTGGCGCTCATCGTCTCGATGATCTGCGAGATGTCGACCTCGCCATGGTCGGGGTGCCAGGAATCGAAATCCGTCACCATCGCGACCGTCGCATAGGAGATCTCGGCCTCGCGCGCGAGTTTGGCCTCGGGCATGTTGGTCATCCCGATCACATCGGCGCCCCATGCGCGGTAGAGATGCGATTCGGCGAGGGAGGAGAATTGCGGCCCCTCCATCGCGAGGTAGGTGCCGCCGCGGCGGTGCGGCAGACCCATCACCTTCGCCACCGCCTCGATCCGATCGCCGAGATCGCGGCTCACCGGATGCGCCATCGACACGTGCGCGACACAGCCGGGGCCGAAAAAGGTCTTATCCCGCGCAAAGGTCCGATCGATGAACTGATCGACGATGACGAACGTTCCGGGCGGCAGATCCTCGCGCAGCGAGCCGCAGGCCGACAGCGACACGAGGTCGGTGACGCCCGCCCGCTTCATGATGTCGATATTGGCGCGATAGTTGATGTTGGTCGGGTCGACCCGGTGGCCCCGCCCGTGCCGCGGCAGGAACACGATCCGCGTCGGCCCCAGCGTGCCACGCAGCACCTGGTCGGACGGCTCGCCCCACGGGCTTTCGATGGTCTCCCATTCACCGCGCAGGCCGGGCAATTCGTAGAGCCCGGAGCCACCGATGATCCCCAACGTCACGTCCATCAACCGTCCTCGTAGTCCACTTGCGTCAAAATCAGTCCCGTCGCCGGTGCGACCGGTCCGCAGGCCGGACGCGAACGCGCCACGAGGGCGGCGGTCATATCGTCCGCCGTCCAGCGACCGAGCCCCACCTCCACCAAAGAGCCCACCATGGACCGAACCTGATTGTGAAGGAAAGATCGGGCGGAGGCTTCGATCGTCACAATCTCGCCGATCCGGCGCACGTCGAGCCGGTCAAGCGTGCGCACCGGGCTCAGCGCCTGACACTGAGAGGCGCGGAAGGTCGTGAAGTCGTGCTTGCCGAGAAGGCGTTTCGCGGCCTCGTCCATCGCCTCGTGGTCGAGCGGGACGGCGACCTGCCAGGCGATCGTGTCGAGCGCCAGCGGCGGCCGGCGGTTCACGATACGGTAGAGATAGTGCCGCTTGCGGGCCGAGTGACGCGCGTCGAACTCGGGCCCGACCGGGCTTGCCGAGAGGATCGCGACGGGTTCGGGCCGCATGTGCGCGTTCATCGCGTCGCGCACCGTGTCGGCCTTCCAATCGCGCTCGAAGTCGAGATGCGCCACCTGGCCGCTCGCGTGGACACCCGTATCGGTCCGCCCCGCGCCATAAACGCGCGTCGGGGCCCCGCACAGCCGCTCCGCCGCGTCCTCCAGCGCTTCTTGCACCGAACGGCCGTTCGTCTGCCGCTGCCAGCCCACGAAGGGGCGGCCGTCATATTCGATGACGAGCTTATAGCGCTGCAATCAGGCCGCCTCGAACCGGTCGCCGGCGCCGATCCGCGCGCCGCGCACAAAGGCGTCGGCCTCGACGGGACCCTTGCCGGCCCGCTGGACGCGCAGAAGCCGCACCGCGCCGGTCCCGCACGCCACGGTGAGCGCCTCATCGAGGATCGTGCCGGGGGCGGCCTCCCCCTCGCGCGGCACCACGACGGCCTGAAGCACCTTGAGGCGCTCCATTTTGCCGCCGATCGACAGTTCGGCATAAGCACCCGGCATCGGGTTGAGGCCATGAATGTGGTTGCGCACCGCCTCGGCGCTCGCCGTGAAGTCGATCCGTGCCTCGGCCTTGTCGATCTTTTTGGCGTAGGTGACCCCCGCCTCGGGCTGCGCCTGAAGGTCGAGCGCGCCGCGTTCGAGACCGCCGAGTGCGCGCACCATGAGATCGGCGCCGAGACGCGAGAGGCGATCGGTCAGCGTGCCGGCCGTCTCGTCCGCCGTGATCGGGGTGCGCTCCACCATCGCGACGGGGCCGGTATCGAGACCCGCCTCCATCTTCATGACGGCGACGCCCGTCTCGGCGTCACCCGCCATGATGGCGCGGGCGATCGGCGCGGCGCCGCGCCAGCGCGGGAGCAGCGAGGCGTGGAGATTGAAGCAACCGAGCTCCGGTGCGTCGAGAACGTCCTGCGGCAGGAGAAGCCCGTAGGCCACCACCACCGCGACGTCGGCCTCGAGCGCGGCGATCTCGTCGGCGCGTCCCTTCAGCGAGGTCGGATGGAAGACCGGAAGGCCGAGCGCCTCGGCCGCCTCGTGCACGGCGGACTTCTTGTCCCCCATGCCGCGACCGGCGGGCCGCGGCGGCTGGGTGTAGACGGCCACCACCTCGTGCGCCTGGCCGACGATCTCCATCAGCGTCGGCACGGCGAAGGGCGGCGTCCCCATGAAGACGACGCGCATCATTGCGCGTCACCGCGAAAAACGGGTCTCGGCGAGCGGGCCACGTGGCGTATCCTCTGGCGGTTCGGTTCGGCGACGGAGCGGGAGCAACGGCCCGCACAGGGACGTCGTCTAGCGCATCATCGTCGTCGTTTGAACCGGGGCCGCGATGCGAAGCGCCTTAGACGGTCGCCTGACGGGCCTGCTTGGTGAAGCGCTTCGTCACCCGCTCACGCTTCAGGCGGGACAGATAGTCGATGAAGAGGACGCCGTTGAGGTGGTCGATCTCGTGCTGGAGAACGACGGCGAGAAGCCCGTCGGCCTCCACCTCCCGCCGATTCCCGTCGAGATCGAGATAGGCGACGGTGACGCACGCGGGACGGATCACGTCCTCAGTATAGTCCGGGATCGACAGGCAGCCCTCTTCCCAGACTTTCGTCTCCTCAGACGCGGCGATCACCTCGGGATTGACGAGGACCATCGGGCGCGGCTCCTCCTCATCCTCCGTCACCGGATCGACGACGATGATCCGCTCGCCGACCCCGATCTGGGGCGCGGCGAGGCCGACGCCGGGGGCGTCGTACATCGTCTCGAGCATGTCCTTGGCGAGCGTTTTGACACGCTCGTCGATCGTGGCGATGGGCACCGCCACCTTGCGCAAGATCGGTTCGGGAAGAATGAGAATGGGACGTGTCGCCATAGGAAGCGAAATATGATCTGCGCGGGGTCCGGTCAACGCCGATCATCGCCGCGTCGACGCTCCGATGCTGCGCCGCGGCACCATCACCACGAAAATACAACAATAAGGGGCGCGCAAGGCCCCTCGCAGCGCCTTCCCTCTCGGGGATCGGCGCTTTAGGTTCGCCCGTGAATCATGAAATTTGGTGGAGCATCGATGGCGGCCCTTATCGCGACGCAGGCCCGGAGCGTGGACAAGTGGTCCACGAAATTCCGCGCTGCAGCACCCGAGCGGACCTTTCACATTTTCGGCGAAGACGCGTTCGATCCCGCCGATATCCGCTATGTCATCGCTTGGAATCCGCCGGGTGAGGCGTTCGCCGGGCTGCCGAACCTCGAAGTGGTGTTCAATCTCGGCGCCGGTGTCGACGGCATCCTGAAGAGCCCCTCCCTTCCCGATGTTCCGGTCGTGCGCCTCGTCGAGGACGACAT
Organism: Acuticoccus kalidii; assembly: GCF_021556395.1. Lineage (GTDB taxonomy): Bacteria > Pseudomonadota > Alphaproteobacteria > Rhizobiales > Amorphaceae > Acuticoccus > Acuticoccus kalidii. The sequence goes on along the minus strand of NZ_JAKGCS010000036.1, from coordinate 688,062 downwards.
GACCGAGCGGATGGCCGAATGGGTGACGCTCCAGGTCCTCCTCCATCACCGCCAGACCCTGCAATATCTGGAGCAGCAGCGCCGCGGCGAATGGCGCGAACGCCCTCAGCCGATCGCCAGCGATGTGCGCGTCGGGATGATGGGCTATGGCGTTCTCGCCCAGCACGCGGCGAAAATCCTGTCTTCACTCGGCTTTTCGATCCACGCCTGGTCGCGCTCGGACAAGGCGGCCGACGTGCCGCTTTACGCCGGCAAGGACAATCTCGCCGCCTTTCTCGGCGTCACCGACATTCTCGTCGCCCTCATCCCGCTGACGGCGGAGACCACCGGCATCCTCGACGCCGAGTTGATCGCCGGTCTCGCGCAGGACGGGGCGCTCGGCGGGCCGATCCTCGTCAATGCCGGCCGCGGCGGGCTGCAGACGGAGGCCGACATCCTCGCCGCGCTGAAAGACGGCACGCTGAAGGGCGCGAGCCTCGACGTCTTCAACACCGAACCGCTGCCGAAGGACGACCCGATCTGGTCCGCGCCGAACCTCGTCATCACGCCGCATGTCGCGGCGATCAGCGAGGTGAACGCGACGGCGGCCTACGTTCTCGGACAGATCGAAGCGTTCGAGCGGGGCGAAGCGCTTCGCAATGTCGTGGAGCGCGGCCGCGGCTATTGAGCCGCGGCGCTCGAATCCCCAGCCTAAAGGGGGTAATCTCGATGGGTTCAGCGCTCGCTCATCTTTGCCGATTAGATTCGATCGAGATGACGCGATGCGCGTCCGCGTCGATAGGGCGGTGTTGGGTGAGGCGCGTCGCCTCCCCCGCCGCCGAGTTCGGAGGATCCCATGAAGCGCGTTGCGCTGATCGTCGCAGCCAGCCTTTGCGCCGGCACGGGCTACGCCCAGAGCTATCAGAGCGCCCTTCCCGTCAGTCCGGCCGAACGCCGGGCCATCGAGGCCCGGCTGTCCACCATTCTCGACTATGCCGCTCCGAACGAAATCAGCCGCTTTTCGCTGCCCACCGGACGGCAGGTGATGGTGCGGACCTACCGGCCCGTCGTGCGCCAAGGCGGCCAGCCCTGTCGAGGCTATCGCATCGATGTCGCCGGCTCGCGCGGCTCCACGGCGGTCGACGGGTATCGCTGCCGCCGGGGCAACGGTCAGGCCTGGGTGATCGTCGAACCGGAAATCGTCCTCGCCCAAGGCGAACCGCTCGACCTTCGCGGCCTCGGCAACAACAACAATAACCAGCGTCCGCCCAACGCCGTGGCGACGCCTGATGGCGGCTATATCCAGGTCGACCCGCAGCCGACGACGCGCGAATATACCGACCAGCCACTCTATGCCGACGAGCCGGAACAAGGCCCCGAGGCGTCCGGCCCACCGCCGATCCCCCGCCCCGCCCCGCGCAGCGACATCGCGTCCGGTGCCCCGTCGGCACCGACCGGCACTTCGCCGTCTGGCACTTCACCGTCCGACACGACGCGCGGCGAGAATGTCGCAGACGGCGTGACCGGCACCACGATCGGCGCCCTCCCTTCGGAACAAGAACGGGAGCCGGCCCCGACGGCGAACAGCGAGCCCGCGCCGACCGAATCGCGACCGGCCAACCTCGACGGGGTGCGCCGCGTGCTCGCCGTCGGCGAACAGCCGGCCGAAGACAGCACCACGCCGCCGGCCCCCGCCGAACGCACGGTGCCGCCGACGCCGGGCGTGACGCTCGTCGATCCGTCCACGGCCGCGGCGGAGGCCGACGAGGCGGAGGACGACGTCACCACGCTGACCCCCTCGACGCCGCCGGCCTCGCCGTCGCAAAGCGAAACCGCGCGTGTCGTCGGCGAACGCGAGGATGATGCCGAGGACGCCTTCGCCGGCAACGACACCATCGTCAACGCGCTCCGCGATCTCGATTATCTCGCCTCGAGCGAGACGACCAACGAAGCGACGGTGCAGGCGGCGGTCGACGATTTCGCACGTGACGAGCGCTTCGCGCTGCCGATCTCGTCCGATGCGCTGATCGCGCGCCTCAACGATGCGCTCGACCGCTCCGAGACGCTGCCCACCTGCGACGGTTCGGGCAACGGCCTGTGCGTGACGCCGGACTGATCGTCCGGCGCAAACAAAAGCCCGCACTCACCGAGCGCGGGCGATCTTTCCCGATGAATGGAAGCGATACGCGCGCCCGTGTGAACGGAGCGCGCGCCGTAGCTCAGGGCAGCGGGGCGACGCGCGCCACTGTCGGCGCACGAACGGCGCGGACCGAGAGCTGCGTCGTTTCGCCCATCGGCACCTGGAGCGCCTCGCCGCTGCCGAGGGAGAAGACCTCCCCGTTGAGGCGGACGCGGTAAGGGCCATCGGCGCTCACCACCACCGTGCCGGTGCTCTGCGGCACGTTCACCCAGCCGTCGCCCGCGAGGACCTCGAGCCGCGACTGGCCGCCGCCGACGGTGCTGGCGATCCGTTCGCGGAGGCCGAAATTGGCCACTCCCGTCCGGTCGAGCCACCAAGCGACGCCCCCCACCACGACGATGAGGATCAGCGCGAAGATTGCCGTGCTCGTGAGGCTCTTCGCCTTGGATCGACGCGGCCGGGTGGTCAGCTCGCGCGACGAGGAGGTCTCTCGCCGTTCCGCCACCACCACGCGGCGACCGCGCGGCGGGGTCGCCGTTTCGCGGGCGGGGCCGGCCCGCTCCCGTCCCGGCGCGACGGCGAGATCGCCATTGCCCACCTCACCCTTGTTGTGGCGGCGACGGCCGCCGACACGCGGGCTCGGCGCGCCGAGCGTAGCCTCGTCGGCCGCGGTGCCCTCGTCGGTCTCGTGCGGCTCGTCCTCGGCCGCCTCAGCCTCGTCGGTCGCGTCGGCCTCGTCGGCCGGCGTTTCGTCCTGCGGGGCGCCGAAGGCGGGCTCTCGCCGGACCTCAGGCGTACGCGGCTCGGGCGCGCGGGGCTCCGGCGCGCGGGGCTCCAGCGTGCGGGGCTCGTCCTCCTGACGGGGGACGACGCGCAGCTCATCGTCGAGCGCGCTGCCGAGCTGGGCGGCGAGATCCTCGACCCGCGGCTCCACCGCCTCGCCCTCCGCCTTGCGCTCACGGGCGCGCGGGGCGGTTGGATCGATGGCAGCCGGCGAGTCCGGGGCGTGGGGCGCACCGGGGGTTCCCGTCGGGAAATCAATGCCGCAGACCGGGCAACGATATGCACCGGCCACAACCGGTTCGCCGCAGTCTCGGCAACGGAAGAAGGCACGTGAAGCCAATCGGGTCCCCTCTCAATGGACGCGCGGCGTTTGCCACGCGCGGGCCCCACCGTCAAACCGTAAGCTGAAGGATATGGTATCGGCCAGGATTAATTCCCGTGGGGAGTGGCAAAGCGACCTGTTTTGCAAACGGCAGCGGGAAGCTCGTGATAATGATCGCGTCCGGCCGTGCGATCGCCTCGATCGCCGGGGCGAGCCAGTGGGCGATCGCATTGTTGCCGACCGCATCGGCCGAACCGAGATCGTTGTGCACCAGCGCCGCGCGCGCCTTGAGGCGCGGCAGCGACACCGGAAGCGTCTCGCGGATCTCGCCGATGACCATGTGCTCGGCGTCCGGCAGATATCCGACGGCCGCCTGCACGAAATTGTCGAACGCGAAGACCTCACGCGCCGGAAAGCGTGTGCGCAGATGATCATAGGTGCGCCCGGCGCCGAGCCCAAGGTCGACGATCGGCCCGTCGAGCGTCTCGATCCGCTCGGCCGCCGCATCGAGGAGCAGGCGCTGCGCCTTCATGCGGCGAATGAAGCTGTCGAGACGGCTCACCTGGCGTGCTCCGCCGGACAAGCGGGCGTCGTCATTTGGGCTTGTGGTAGAGCCAGTAACGGCCGAGCTCGGCCGCTTCCGACCGTGGGATCTCCTCGAACCCGTCCATATCGAGCGCGATCCCGGTCGCGACATAACCGCCGGGCGCGACATGCTCCTTGATCAGCGGGGCGAGCCAGGCGGCCTTCGCAAGGTCCGCCGTCGGATCGCCGGTGCCGAGATCGCAATGGATGAGCGCCGCCTTGCACCCGACCCGCGGCGCGCAGAACGCCAACGTATCGCGGATTTCGCCGATGATCATGTGATCGCCGTCCGGGATCGAGGCGGGATGCGCCGTCACCGACCGGTCGAACACGAAGATCTCCCGGCCCGGAAGGATCTCGCGCAGATGGTCGAAGGTTCGCCCATTGCCGAGCCCCAGCTCGAAGATCGGTCCCTCAACGCCGTCGATCATGCCCGCGACCATTTCGATGAAGGCTTTTTGCGCTTCCATACGGGCGATGAAGATGTCGAGCCGGCTGGCGCGTCGGCCCATCTCGTTGGCGTTCATGGCGTGGGTCAGGTCCTCAGTGCGCTGCGGAGCCGTTCTGGATCCGGCATTCCTTTTTGCATGAGCTCCGGTTTGTCACCAGCCGTAAAGATCTTGAGAATGCCGCAATTGAAAATGCGGTCGACGAACGTCTGATCGATCTGAACGGTGCGGATCGATTCCAGCTCGATCTCGAGCCGCTCCTTGTTGAACACGCCGCGCGATAGGAGCACGCGCTCGTCGCCGACGGTGAGCAGCGTGCACCGCGTCTTGATGTACCAGACGATGAGCCACACGATTCCGATGCCGACGGGGATCAGCAGGCAAGCGAGCAGAAACCGCCCCGGCTCGTCGGCGAACATGCGGGGATGTTCCTGGTAGCGGGGCTTGATCGAAGGGACGTCGGTCATGAAATTCTGGCCTCTTTGAACGAGCGAGCGATCACTCGGCTCGTGCGGAGCGCAAGGCGGCACGCAGGCGGTCGGGATCCGGCAGACCACCCTGGACGAGGTCCGGGTCGTCGCCGGCGGTGTAGATTTTCAAAATGCCGCAATTGAAGATTCGATCAACGAACGTCTGATCGACGCGAACCGTTCGGATCGACGGCATCTGCACCTCGATGCTCTCTTTGCTGAAGATGCCGCGGCGCAAGGTGACGCGCTCCTCGTCGACCGTCACCAAGGTCGACCGGTTGGTGATGTACCAGGCGATGAGCCAGACGATGCCGATGCCGACGGGAACGAGCAGGCACGCGAGGATGAAGCGCCCCGGCTCGTCGGCGAACATGGTCGGGTGCTCTCGATACAGCGGATTCATGGATGGCCTTTCGCTGAAGACAGACAGACGCGCCGGCCCGCGTCCACACCTCGGCAGACATCGGCCCGGCTCGGATAACGTAAGGTCCGACAAGGCGCCAGTCTCGCGCGCAACATGGACGCAGCCCGGTGGCGGTCCGCCCGCGAGAGCCGGACGGACCGTCCCGGCGCGGCGCCGATGGCTCGGCGCGTCCTAGTGGAAGTGCTCGTATCGCACGGTCCGATAGTAACCGGGAGAGATGAGCCGGCGACAGGAGACGTTGACCGAATGCAACGGCCCTTCGATCTCGCGGTTCCAGAAGTCGAGGAATGATTCGAGGACGGGGAAGTCCGGCGCTTGATCATAGTCCTGCCAGACATAGGACTGAAGGATCGCCGGATGATCCGGCAGGCGATAGAAGATCTCCGCCGTGGTGAGGCTGAATCCGGCGAGCTGACGTTCGAGCGCAGTGACCATACCCAATCTCCACAAAGCAATCCTGTGAAGTGTGCCACTCAATATGCAAGAGACAAGCCAAAATCGGATATCGCCCCACCGTTTCCTTCAGATGTTGTAGCAGCCACTCAAGACGAGTGCTAACATTACCTTATTGTTCGGGCAGATAATCTGCCTTGATCGCGTCGCGCATCCCCATCGGCTTGTACGGCCCCGACGTCGTGTCGATCGCGACCTGGTGCTCGATCTCCGCATTGAGCTCCGCACCCGCAAGCATCACGAACAGCGAAATATAGAGCCACATCATGAAGCCGATGACGGCACCCAACGTTCCGTATGTGGCATCATAATTGGCGAAATTTGAGAGGTAGAACGAGAATCCGGCCGACACGCCGACCCACAGCACCGCCGTCAACAGCGTTCCCCACGAGATCCAACGCCAGCGGGGCGGCTGGCGCGAGGCACCGAACTTGAAGAGGAGGCCGATGCCGCCGAACACGGCAAACAACAGGATCGGCCATCTGAGGATCGAGACCCAAAGCTCGGTCTGAACACTGAGGCCCAGCCGGCCCATGAAGGCCGGCGCGGCGACGACCACGATGAGGAGGATGCCCGCGCCGACGATCGCCGCCAACGTGAACGCGAACGACTTCAAGGTCAGCTCGATGAAGCCGCGTTTTTCCCGCTCGTCGTAGACGATATTGAGCGCGGCGAAGAGCGCTTTCACGCCGGCATTGGCGCTCCAGAGCGCCACCAGAAGACCGAGAATGAAGCCGAATCCCAACGTCCCGTTGGAGCGTGAGGCAAGACGCGTCAACTCCCCGCCGATGAGCTCCACCCCGTCGGACGGCACGAAGCCGGCGAGAAGGTTGAGGTGCTGCTGCACCGTCGACACGTCCGAAACAAGGCCATAGAGGGCGACGAAGGCGGCGAGCGCCGGAAAAATCGCGAGGAGGAGGAAGAACGTCACCCCGCCGGCGATCAGCGAGAGATTGTCCTCCGAGATCGCCTTGATGGTGCGCTTGATGATCTCCTTCCAGCCCTGCAAAGGAATGTGGAACACATTCTCCGCGTAGCGGCCATGTTCATCATCGTCCAAGCTGACGTCGCGGGCCATAGTCATCCTCCTCCACCACGCATCAAAGCGATCGTCGCGGTGAACGTTCCAAAACGATGCGATGCATCGTTGATGAACCGGACCGAACCCGACGCGAGGCATGAACTCGCGCCGATGGAGTGATATGTCCAGTGATCGACCACACCGATCGGGAGGGCGCTCCGCGATGACTGACGATGCCGGCTTCGAGAGCCCCGCCCGCACGAGCGAGCGGGATGCGCGCTCCTACCTCGTCGACCGCCACGAAACGGGCGATCTCGCCGCCGCCTTTCCGACCGATCTCGCCCCGTTCTTCGCCGAGGTCGCGGAGCTGAAGCGGGTCGGATCGGATCTGTGGGAAGGCCGGAGCCTTGCCGATGCGCGCTTCCGCCGGGCCTGGGCGGCGCTCGTCGCCGGGGCCTCGCCCCAACGCGTCGCCTTCACGGAGCTCGCGGTCGCGGGCGCACATGTCTCCTTCGGCAATGTCGACGGGACGACGCTGACCGAGGCCGGCGTCTCCGCCGAGGATCGGCGGGTGATCTATCACCGCGCCGCCGAGCGCGCGCTCGGCCCCCTGGAGCCGCCCTTCGACGATGCGATCGAAAGCCTCGCGGACGGCTTCACCGCCCCCGTCCCGGTGCCCGAATTCGTCACCCGCCTGTCGAGCCAACAGCGTGTCGGACCGCCGAAGCCGGTGAAACGCCCGCCCCCGCCGCCCCGCGCCTTCGACCCCGAGGTCGACGGCCTCTTCGACGACCATGTCGGCGAAGCGCCGGCCTTCGACGCGATGGAGGATCTCGCCGATCCCTTCGAGGCCGAGGAGCGGCAGAGCGAGCATTCCTGGACCACCGCCGTCATCGCCGGGATCATCCAGCGCTGGCGCAATGAGCCGATCTGGCCCGCGGTCCTTCTCGGCCTCGTCCATCATGCCGAGCACGCCTTCCTGCCCGAAGAGGGGCCGGAGAACGTGCACGAATATGGCGAGGCGGAGCGCAACGCCTCGCTGGAACGCGCGCTCGCAGAGTGCCCGCCGGAGCTTGCCGCGACCTGCCGCACCCTCCTCGCCGAGCGGCAGGACACCACGACGACGCTCGGCAGCGCCTTCAATGCGGCCAATGTCGTCGACCGCATCCTCCAGCAGCGCCACTATGCGAACGTCGCCGGCCTCTCCCTCTCCGACGCGGTGGACGGGCACGATGTCGTCCGGCCGGGTCCGCTGGAGGCGTTCCACCTCCACGTCCTCGAAACCCTCCGCCTCGCCTTCTGAGCCTCAGAACAGGCCGAGGAGGAGCGGCACGAGAAGCGCGGTGAAGGCGCCGTTGAGCGCCATGCCGATGCCGGCAAAGGCGCCCGCGAGCGGATCCACCTGAAAGGCGCGCGCCGTGCCGATCCCGTGCGCGGCGACGCCGGCGGCGAAGCCTCGGGCCGCCATGTCGCGCATCTTGAGCGCGTTCATCAGCGGCGTCACGGTCATCGCCCCGCACACCCCCGTCATTATGACGAGGATCGCGGTCAGCGCGGGGATCCCGCCGAGCGAGGCGGAGATGCCCATCGCGATCGGCGTCGTCACCGATTTCGGCGCGAGCGAGACGAGGACGTCGCGCGGCAGGCCGAACGCCCAGCCGAGCGCCAGCGCCGAGCCGACCGCCGTCAGCGCCGCAGCGACGAGCGCCGCCGCAATCGGCCGCGCCGCGCGCTTCACCGTTCCCCAGTTCTCCACAAGCGGGATGGCGAGCGCCACCGTCGCCGGTCCGAGCATGAAGTGCACGAACTGGGCGCCCTCGAAATAGACCGGAAAGGGCGTGCCGGTGAGCGTGAGGACGGCGATCACGATGATTGCGGCGAGCACCACCGGGTTGAAGAGCGGGTGCCGGCCGACCGACAGCGCGATCCGGTCGGCGATCGCATAGGCCGTCACCGTCGCCGTCAGCCAGGTGAGCGGACGTTCCGACAGATAGACCCACAAGAGCGAGACATCGTCCCCCATCGCTCAGCGCCCGACCCAGCGGAAAACCAGCGCCGCCGCGGCCATCGCGAGCATCGTGGAGCCGAGAACCGTCACGAAGAGCGGCAAGCCGTAGGCGACGAACATGTCGCGATATTCGATCACGCCGACCGCCGCCGGGACGAACAGGAGCGACAGGTTGCGCAAGATGACGTGCGCCGTCGAGGACAGCTCCGCCCCGACCCGCCCCCGGGCGAGGAGGATGACGGCAAGCGCGCCGCCGCCCAGAACCGGCCCCGGAATCGGCAAGCCGAACAGATTGACGACGACCTCCCCCATCAATTGCAGTCCCAACAGGACCACGAGTGCATTGATCACGACCGTTCCTCTTTCGGTTGGACTTCGACGCGGACGCTCCCCTAAAAGCATAGGCTAGAGTTCGACGAAGGGCGGGATATGTTCGAGAAGATCCTGGTGGCGAACCGTGGCGAGATCGCATGCCGCGTCATCAAGACGTGCCGCCGGCTGAACATCGCCACCGTCGCCGTCTATTCCGATGCGGACCGCCATGCGCCGCATGTCGAAATGGCGGACGAAGCGGTGCGCATCGGCCCGCCGCCCGCCGCACAATCCTATCTCGATATCGACGCCATCATCGAGGCCTGCCGCAAGACCGGCGCCGAGGCGGTCCATCCGGGTTACGGCTTCCTGTCGGAGCGCGCAGCCTTCCCGCAGGCGCTCGCCGCGGCCGGGATCGTGTTCATCGGCCCCAATCCGGGCGCGATCGAAGCGATGGGCGACAAGATCGAATCGAAGCGCCGCGCCGAGGCGGCCGGCGTTTCGACCGTTCCGGGCGGCGCCGGTGCGATCGAAACGGCCGAGGAAGCGGCGAAGATCGCGTCGGAGATCGGCTTTCCGGTCATGATCAAGGCCTCGGCCGGCGGTGGCGGCAAGGGCATGCGCATCGCCCACTCCGCCGCCGAAGTGCAGGAGGGCTTCGACCGCGCCCGCTCCGAGGCCGCCTCGTCCTTCGGTGACGAGCGCGTCTTCGTGGAGAAATTCATCGTCGACCCGCGCCACATCGAGATCCAGGTGCTCGGCGACAAGCACGGCAACGTCATCCACCTTCTCGAACGCGAATGCTCGATCCAGCGACGCAATCAGAAGGTCATCGAGGAGGCCCCCTCCCCGCTGCTCGACGAGGCGACGCGGGAGGCGATGGGCGCGCAGGCCGTCGCGCTCGCCAAGGCGGTGAACTACGATTCGGCCGGCACGGTGGAGTTCGTCGCCGACCAGGACGCGAATTTCTATTTCCTCGAAATGAACACCCGCCTTCAGGTGGAGCACCCGGTGACGGAGCTCATCACCGGGCTCGATCTCGTCGAGGAGATGATTCGCGTTGCGGCGGGGGAGACGCTGCGCCACCGGCAGAGCGACATCGTGGCGAACGGCTGGGCGATCGAGAGCCGCCTCTATGCCGAGGACCCGGACCGCAATTTCCTTCCCTCGATCGGCCGCTTGCGGCGCCTCGCAATGCCCGAGGCGCACAGCGGCCACACCACGACGCGCGTCGATACCGGCGTCGTGGAGGGCTCCGAGATCTCGCGCTTCTACGATCCGATGATCGCCAAGGTGATCACCCACGGGCCGAACAGGAACGCGGCGATCGACGCGATGAGCGACGCGCTCGACCGCGTCTCGATCGAGGGCATCCGCCACAATGGGGTCTTCCTGTCGGCGCTGATGGCGCACCCGCGCTGGCGCTCCGGCCACCTGTCGACGGGCTTCATCGCCGAGGAGTTTCCCGAGCAGGCGACCCGTCCGCTGGACGATGACGGGCGCATCGTGATGGCCGCGGTCGCCTTCGCCGAGGAGGCGCGTGACGCCGTCCGCCGCGCCGGTTTCGGTCAGCATCCGACGCCGATGCCCGGCGCCCTCTCCGCGATCTTCGAGGACGACACGCGGGTCGACGGGACCGTGACGAAGAACGGCAAAGGCTGGGTGATCGCGATCGGCGACGGGTCGATCGAGGTGGCCTCCGACGGCGGCGGCGGGCGCGGCGTGTGGTCCGGCCATGTCGGCGGGCGGGCGGTCTCGCTCAGTTTCCATCGCGCCTCGCATGCGACGAGCCTCACCTGGCGCGGGATGCGTGCCAAGCTGAAGGTGCGCCGCCCGCGCATCGCCGACCTCACCGCCTATATGCCAGAGGTCGCCCTCGCCGACGGCGGCAAGAAGGTGCTCTGCCCGATGCCGGGCCTCGTCGTCTCGCTCAACGTGAAGGCCGGGGACAAGGTCGATGACGGGCAAGCGCTCGCCGTCATCGAGGCGATGAAGATGGAGAACGTCATCCGTGCCGATCGCGCCGGGACGGTCAAGGCCGTTCACGTCGCCGAAGGGGCGAGCCTTGCGGTCGACACGGTGATGCTCGAATTCGAATGAACGCGACCCGCTTCATCATATCGGGGCGCGTGCAGGGCGTCGGCTACCGCGAATGGTGCCGGCGCGAGGCCGAATCGCTCGGCCTCTCAGGGACGGTTCGCAACCTGCCCGACGGCACGGTGGAGGCGGTCTTCATCGGCGACAGCGCGGCGGTGGACGCCATGCTCACCCGCTGCCGCAAAGGCCCGCCCGCCGCCGAAGTCGTCTCGATCGGCCTCGACCCGGTCGACATGAAGGCGGTCGACGGCTTTGTGATCCTGCCGAGCGGCTAGGGCTAGACCGCTGGCGCCATGCGGCGCCTCTCTCGTCGTTCCCGTCGCAAGCGCGGCGCGCCGTGTGGCCGCAAAGCGCGTCAGGCCGCGCTCTCGCGGGCGATCGACGCCTGTGGCGGCACGGCGCGCCGCGTCGGCCCGAAGCGTGCGCGGAACGCCTCCTCGAGCGCGGCGTCGACCTCCTCCATCGACACGATGCGGCCGAGATCGACGAGGCTCGTCACGCCGTGCGCGCGAACGCCGCAGGGAACGATCCCTGTGAAATGCTCAAGGTCCGGCTCGACATTGAGCGAGACGCCGTGAAGCGTCGCCCAGCGCCGCACGCGGACGCCGATCGCGGCAATCTTGTCCTCGCCCGAGCCGTCCGGCCGACGCACCCAGACGCCGACGCGCCCCTCGCGCCGCTCGCCGTCGACCCCGAAGGCCTTCAGCGTGTCGATCAACCAGCCTTCGAGATTGTGGACATAGCAGCGCACGTCGCGCCCGCGCCCGCGCAGATCCATCATCGCATAAGCCACCCGCTGGCCGGGGCCGTGATAGGTGTATTGCCCGCCCCGGCCGGTCTTGATCACCGGAAAGCGGTCGGGGGCGACGAGATCCTCGGGGTTGGCGCTGGTGCCGGCCGTATAGAGCGGCGGATGCTCCAAAAGCCAGACGAGCTCGCTGGCGCTCCCCTCGGCGATCGCGGCCGCGCGCGCCTCCATTTCGGCCACAGCCTGTTGATAATCCACGAGCGTTTCGGAAATCGCCCAATCCACCGGTTGCATCGCAGCGTCCTTTTCGCCGGGAGCGCGCAGTTTTCGCGCTCTTTTCCCTGGCCTTGTCGAAAACCTCATGTAGACGGCCAAAAGGACGCTTGAAAGGTCGGAAGGTCGATGCTACTTCCCCGGCTCACCGCGGTCGTGGCGGAATTGGTAGACGCGCAGCGTTGAGGTCGCTGTGGGGCAACCCGTGGAAGTTCGAGTCTTCTCGACCGCACCATCCCTCCTCAAAGGTCTCTGACCGGAGGGAATGGAACTGAAAAAGCCCTCGGCGTGCTTTGCACCCGAGGGCTTTTTCATGCCCGCCTCCCGGGCGTGACGGGGATGCCGCATTCGGCTGCAATCGCTCATCGCGCGGGGACTCGTCGCACGCGAAGCCTTCACGCGATCCTGCGCGGCGGCGGCGGGCGTGCTATCCACCTCACCGAGATCGGACGACGCGAAGCGGGCGGTGCGCCTTCTTCAGCCAAACCAGGGAAACGGAATGGCTGACATCTCGACGGAAGACGAAGCGACCGTCACGGAAGACCTTATCGAAGACGTCGTCGCGCTCGTGAAGGAGGGCGACCGCGAACGCCTCGTCGTGCTCCTCGAGCCGCTGCACGAGAGCGACGTCGCCGAGCTTCTGTCCCGGCTCGATCCGGAAAACCGGGTCGAACTCGTCCGCCTTCTCGGCGACGCGTTCGACTTCACTGCGCTCACCGAGCTCGAAGAGCCGGTCCGCCTGCAGATCCTGTCGGAGCTCGAACCGAAGGCCGTCGCCGACGGTCTCGCCGATCTCGATTCGGATGACGCGGTCTACATCCTCGAGGATCTCGACGACGCGCAGTCCGAGGCGATCCTCGCCCAGCTCCCCTTCGCGATGCGCCATCGGCTCAAGCGCTCGCTCGACTTTCCGGAGGAGAGCGCCGGCCGTCGGATGCAGACCGACTTCGTCGCGATGCCGCCCTTCTGGACCGTCGGCCAGGTGATCGACACGCTGCGCGAAGAGGAAGACCTCCCGGACGAGTTTACCGAAATCTATGTGGTCGATGCCGCCTTCCGCCTTCTCGGCACGGTGGCGCTCGACCGGCTCCTCCGCACCCGCCGTCCGGTGAAGATCACCGAGATCATGGACGAGGAGCCCATCACGATCCGGGCCGACGAGGACCAGGAGGAGGCCGCCCGCCTCTTCCAACGCTACGACCTCCTGTCGGCCGCTGTGGTCGATGACGGCGACAGGCTCGTCGGCATCCTCACGATTGACGATATCGTCGACGTCATCGAGGCGGAGGCGGACGAGGATATCCGCGCCCTCGCTGGTGCCGGTGACGCGGAACTGTCCGACACGCCGCTTTATGTCGCGCGCACGCGCATCCCGTGGCTGATGATCAACATGGTCACCGCCTTCCTCGCCTCGGGGGTGATCGCCCTCTTCGACGACACGATCGCCGCGATGGTCGCGCTCGCGATCCTGATGCCGGTGGTCACCGCGCTCGGCGGCAATGCCGGCATTCAGGCGATGACGGTGACGGTCCGAGCGATCTCGCAGCGCCAGATCACCAAGCGCAACGTCCTGCGGGTGATCGGCCGCGAGATTCTGGTCGCGCTGATCAATGGCGGCACGGTCGCGGCTTCGGTGGGGCTCGTCGCCGGGATCTGGTTCGGGAGCCCCGAACTCGGCTGCCTGATCGCCGCGGCGATCGTTTTCAACATCTTCTGCGCCGGCTTTTTCGGCGCGACGATGCCGATGCTGCTCAACCGGCTCGGAGTCGATCCCGCCGTCGCCTCGTCGGTGTTCCTGACGACGCTGACGGACGTGATCGGCTTCTTCGTCTTCCTGGGTCTTGCCCAGTGGTGGTTCGCGTTCCCCTGAACCGGGACGGGTGCCGCGCCGCGATCAGGTCGCCGCGGCCGGCTTTTCCGGCTCGAGGAGCCCATAGCCGCCGCCACCCGGCTCGCTGACGATCGCGATGCGGCCGACATTCGGGACCGCGAAGGGCTCGCGAATGACGTGGCCGCCGGTCTCCGACACGGTGGCGACCGCAGCGTCCATGTCATCGACGGCGATGTATGTGAGCCAGTGGGGCGGCACCTCGTGCGGGATCGCGGCGACGTCCATGATGCCCGCCGTCGGCCGTCCCGAACGGGAGGCGATCCAGTAGGTGCCCCCGTCCATTGGAGCGGCTTCGTAGGTCCACCCCACGAGGGCCGCATAGTGCGCTTTCGCCGCCTCGACATCGCGCGTGGCGAGTTCCGACCAACAGACCGTGCCTTGCTCCATGGGGTCCTCCCGGCGAGCCTCAACGGCCCCGATCATACACCGGCGCGAAACGGCCGGGTAGCCGATGGCGCCCGACCCGGCCGGCCCGCCGCTGCATTGCATGCATGTGTTCCAGGCGATCGGCGGCCCCCGCCCGAAACACGGGCCCTCGCCGCGCAAAGGATCACGCGCGCCGAGGAAGATTGCACCAATAGAGACTCCGGCCACAGAGCGAGATTGCGCAAGTTTGCGAACCAAAGCATATTAGGAAGTACATACGAATGCGGATCGACACCACGCTTACAGAATGAGCGAATGGCGATGCACTCGAAACGATAAGTAAATTAGAATTATTTCATATGCGCCAGCAATGCAAACACTTGCTTCCACAAACAGATGAAAGGCATCGACCTTCAACACAGCCCTTGAATGTAAAAATTGTAATTTAACGAAATAATATTTTACAAAAGGGGAGTCACTCCTACGATGATGCGACTTTTGCGCTTCAGAGACCTTGAATACTTTATCGCGATCGCGGAACATGGGTCGTTTTCCCGCGCCGCCGAAGCGTGCGGCATCAGCCAGCCCACACTGTCGGCCCAAGTGCGACGCATGGAGGAATTGTTGGGACTGACGCTGATCGAGCGGCGCCACGGTTCCGTGACCGTGACGGCCGAAGGCGCCGAAGTCCTCGCCACCGCGCGCGAGATCATGGATTCCTTCTACCGCGTCCAGCGCACCACCCGTGGCGACGGCGTGCTCCTCGGCCGCCCGATCCGCTTCGGCGTCCTGCCGACCATCGCCCCCTATTTCGCCGCCCGCTTTCTGAACGGCCTCGCGCCGCTCAATGGCGGCGCCGACGTCACCTTCGTGGAAGACCGGAGCGACGCTCTCGAAGCCGGCGTCAACGCCGACGGGCTCGATTTTGCGATCACCGCGACGCTGCCGCGCGTCACCTCCCTCACCGCGATCCCCCTCGTCGACGAGCATCTGATGGTCGCGAGCGCGAGCGCGCTGCCCGCGAAAATCAGCATCGACGAGCTCGACCGGCCGATCCTCCTCATGCAGGAAGGCCATTGTTTTCGCGAGGTGGTCTCCGACGCGATCCGCCGCTCGAACGCCCGGTCCGGCTCGCAGGTGCCGACGCGGATCGGCCCGTCCTCCTTCGCGACCCTCATCAGCCTCGTGCGCGGCGGGCATGGTGACACGATCCTGCCCGAACCGTTCGTGCGCCGCAGCGGACCGATGCTCACCGACCTATCCGTCGCAACGCTCGAACCGCGCGATGAAGGCCGCCAGCTCCAGCTCGTCGTGCGGGCGGGGCGCGAGCGCTATCAGGATGTCGGGCAAATCATATCGGCCGCGCGCAAGGCACTCGACGGGCCCGGCGTCAGCCCCATTCCGACAGGACGCGAGGCCCCCGGACGGGCGGAAGCGACGGCATGGCGCGAAGAGCCTTCATAGTCGGCGCCTATATCCCGAACGGCGGAACGCTGATGGCCTACGATGTGGGCCGCATTCTGCATCACGATTTCGGTTATTCCCCCGTGGCCGTGGCGACGGGCGATCATGGGCCCGACAACGGCATTTTCCATTATCCCGACCCCTTCCCCTCGATCGGGATCGACGAGATGCTCGGGGTTGCCGAGGCGGACGATATTCTCTTGTGCAACCCGTCTTTCTCCAACAACGGGTTCGGGCTGCGCTTTCCAGGCCGCAAGATCATGTACGTGCAGGACTTCAAGACGTTCAGCCTGCTCGACCTCTATTTCGACCATTATGTCAGCGTGTCGACCGTGGTTCGCGACTTCCTGAAGCGCACCTACGGCCTCAAGACCGGGGTCATTCCCGCCTATGTCTCGCTGCCGGAGGCGCCGACACCGCCTTGGCGCGAGCGTGATCCCGACCGGATCCTCGTCCACGTGAAGGGCCGGGACAAGCTCTCCCAGACACTCGCCGAGGAGGTCCGCGCGATCATCACCGCGCGCCACCCGTCCGCGCGGCTCGAACCGCTCGGCACCGGCGAGAAGACCTCCCACGCCGCGCTCCTCGCCCGGATCGGCTCGGCGCGCACGCTGTTGAGCCTCGTTCCGGCGGAAGGCTTCGGCCTCACCCCGCTCGAGGCGATGGGTGCGGGCACCGCCGTGTGCGGTCTCGATGGCATCGCCGGGCGGGACTATATGCGGCCCGGCCGCAACGCGATGGTGACGCGCTATGGCCCCGTCGCGGATATCGCCGAGACCGCCCTCACCCTCCTCGCCTCCCCGGCCCGTGCCGAGACGATCGCCGCGGCGGGCCGGCGGACGGCGCAGCGTTATCTGAGGCCCGTCTTCGTGCAACGCTGGCGCAAGGCGCTCACCGCGATGGGCGTGCGCCCCGTCAACGGATCGCCGCCTCGATGAAATCGGCCCGCGCCGCGACATCCACCATCGGCAAGAGGCGCACCGCGTACCCGGCTTCGGGGTAGAGCGCGAGAAGGTGCTCATACTCCGCCCGCGCGGCCTCGAAGCCATGAAGCCGCTCCGCATCGGTGCGATAGATCGCCTTCCAAGGCGGCGTCATGAAGACGAGAGGGTCATACCGCACCCGGTCGAGCGCCCCCGTCAGCCCCTCGGGCAGCGGCAGACCGAGACGCAAGAACACCGCGACCGCGTCCACCACCGAGCGGTCGAAAAAGGTCACACCCTCGCCCGCCGCTTTATGGAGCGCCAGCGCGCGCAGGCCCGCAAGCTCGGCGAAACGGGGAAGGTCCACCGTCGGCAGCCCCGTCCCGCCGCGCGCCGTCTCCTCGCGCACCACGGCGCGGCCGGGCTCCTCCATCACGCCATAGCCGCGGCGCGAAAGCTCGGCGAGCAGGGTCGACTTGCCGCCCCCGGACGCGCCGGAAATCACGATCCGCCGCATCGAGCGCTCAGGCGCTCTTCTCGAACAACTCACGTCCGATCAGCATCCGCCGGATTTCGCTCGTTCCGGCCCCGATCTCGTAGAGCTTCGCGTCGCGCAGGAGGCGGCCGGTCGGATAGTCGTTGATATAGCCGTTGCCGCCGAGCGCCTGGATCGCGTCGAGCGCCACCGCCGTCGCCTTCTCGGCGGCATAAAGGATCGCGCCGGCCGCGTCCTCGCGCGTCGTGCGCCCGTCATCGCAGGCGCGCGCCACGGAATAGACGTAAGCCTTGCAGGCGTTCATCGTGACATACATGTCGGCGACCTTGCCCTGCATGAGCTGGAAGGAGCCGATCGGCTGGCCGAACTGCTTGCGCTCATGGACATAGGGCAGCACCACGTCGAGCGCGGCCTGCATGATGCCGAGCGGCCCCGCCGCAAGCACCACCCGCTCATAATCGAGACCCGACATCAACACGTTGACGCCCCGCCCCACCGTGCCGAGGACGTTCTCCTCCGGCACCTCGCAATCCTCGAAGATCAATTCGCAGGTGTCCGACCCCCGCATCCCGAGCTTGTCGAGCTTCTGCGCGGTGGAAAATCCCGGCATCCCCTTCTCGATCAGGAAGGCGGTGATGCCGCGCGGCCCCGCGTCCGGGTCCGTCTTCGCGTAGACGACGAGAGTTTCCGCCTCGGGCCCGTTGGTGATCCAGAATTTCGTTCCGTTGAGAACGTAGCGGTCGCCTTTCTTGTCGGCGCGCGTGCGCATCGAGACGACATCCGAGCCCGAGCCCGGCTCGCTCATCGCGAGCGCGCCGACATGCTCGCCGGAGATCAGCTTCGGCAGATAGCGCGCCTTCTGCGCCTCGTTGCCGTTGCGCGAGATCTGGTTGATGCAAAGGTTGGAGTGCGCGCCATAAGACAGCCCCACCGAGGCGGACGCGCGCGAGACCTCCTCCATCGCCACGCAATGGGCGAGATAGCCGAGCCCCGCGCCGCCATGTTCCTCCGGCACGGTGATCCCGTGAAGGCCGAGCGCCCCCATCTCGGGCCAGAGATGGCGGGGAAAGCGGTTTTCGCGATCGGTCTCCTCGGCGATCGGGGCGATGCGGTCGGCCGAGAAGGCGCGCACCTGGTCGCGCAACATGTCGAGATCCTCGCCGAGGCCGAAATCGAACCCACCGATATCGTTGCGCATCCGCCCTTCCTCCTCGCCGCTCAATGCCGGGCGCGTCGCGGCGCCGGCTTCGTTTCTGCCGAACTATAGACGCCGGGGCGCGTCGCTCCATGCTAAGCTGTGGCTCACCCGCCCCATGGGGTGTAGGCTTCACCGCAACCGGCCGACGCGTCAAATTCGACACGATCGAGCGACGTTGCGAAGTCCGCGCGCCACCATGGAACGAGAGACGGAACCAGCGTTGCCCCTCACGGGGTTTTTGTCGCGTATGGTCCTCGTATATCGGATAATGTTGCGTCGTCGCGGCGCGAGTCGCATTCGATCATCCTGAGACACAGCAGGGATGAAGCCTTGAAGAACCCCTATCAGAGCCTGCCCGAGCGGGCATTTTGGCGTCCATCCGTCTCCGAGGTGGAGCCCACTGCGATCAGCGACGTCTATCGGCCGAAATTCCCGGTCGACAAGTCGATGCGCGTCGTGACGCAAGGATCCTGCTTTTCGCAGCATATCGGGCGCCAGTTCGTGACCCGCGGCTATCAATGGTTCGAGGCCGAAACGCCCTTCACCCATTTCCCCGCGCAATTGAGCCGCGCCTACAATTATGGCGTCTTCTCGTTCCGCACGGGCAACATCTATACGCCCCGCCTCCTTCTCCAATGGCTGCGCTGGGCCTGCGGGCGCGACGAGGCGCCGGACGAAGCGTGGACGAATCGCGAGGGGAGCGTCGACCCGTTCCGCCCCGCGATCGAGCCGGACGGCTTCGCGAGCGATGAGGAGATGCTCGCCTCGCGCAACGGCATGATCGCCCGCATGCGCGAATCGCTGCCGTCGATCGATCTCTTCATTTTCACCTTCGGCCTCACCGAGGCCTGGGAGAACAAGGAAAGCGGCGTCGTCTATCCGATGTGTCCCGGCACCGCCGGCGGCACCTTCGATCCGGACAAGCACGTTTTCCGCAACTACACCTTCCTCGAATGTCACCGGGACATGACCGAGGCGGTCGAGATCCTGCGCAGCTTCAACCCGGCGATGAAGATCCTCTTCACCGTCTCCCCAGTCCCGCTGACCGCGACCGCGACGGGCGAGCACGTCCTCACCGCGAACACGCGCTCGAAGTCGCTCCTGCGGACCCTCGCCGCGACGCTCAGCGAAGAGCACGACTTCGTGGATTATTTTCCGAGCTTCGAGTTCATCATTCAACCGCCCTTCAAGGCGATGTTCTATGATGGGAACCTGCGCACGGTGACGAAGGAAGGGGTCGCGTTCGTGATGTCCCATTTCTTCAAGGCGCACGGCGCCGCGGACGAAACGGACGGAGACGACGCGCCGCGCCGCCGCACCGTCACCGAGGCCGAGAACGACGATCTCGTGTGTGAAGAAGTCATGTTGGAAGGTGCCGCCGCTCGATGAGTTCCGAACGAGGCCGTGGCGGAAAGGCGCGCAATTGGCTGCGCCTTTTCTCCCGCAAGTCGCCCCCCACAGCGCCAGCCAAAGGCAAGCGCGACGCGACGCCGGATGCCAAAGAAGCCCGTGCCGCCCGTGAAGCCCGGCGGGCCCAGGCAAACGCCAAGAAGGCGTCCCGCCCGGCAAAGACAATGCTTGCGACCCCGGCCGCCGATGGACGGCACCGGATCTGCGTCATCGGGTCGAGCCACATGGTGGCCTACAAGCTCGCCGCCGACGAGACGACGATCGATCCGCGCCTCTTCGTGCACTTCCAGGGCCTTGCGGGCCGCGAGTTCGCGGCGATCGAGGCCGACGCGGACGGCATTTTCGTCGACTACGAGAAGCTGCTTCTCAGCCCGCGACACCTGCGTCCGATGTGGGATCCGCTGACGGATGCGATCGCCTATGATGCCTTCGACAGCTTCGTCGTGGTCGGCACGCTGCGCACCTCGCACATCCTCAAAGCGTTCTACGAATGGCGGACGACGGGGCATTTCTCCCGCGCCTATATCGAGGCGGGCGTCGAGATGCTGATCAAGCGCGATCCCGGCGTGAACCTCGGCCAGGCGATCCATCAGGCGAGCGGCAAGCCCGTCGTGACGCTCGCCGCGCCGCTCACCGCCATCGCGGTGGATGTCGGCGACCAAGCGGCGATGGACGAGGCCTATCGGGAGACGAAAGCCGCGATCGAGAAGGGCTTCCACGCCCGCGGCCTCACGACGGTCTTTCAGCCGGACGAGACGGTGCTCGACGCCTCTTCGACGAAGGAGATCTACGCCCGCGCCTCACAGACGCTCGCCGGCGTCGAGCACGAGGACGAAGAGCGGGCGCACATGAACGCCGCCTTCGGCAAACTCGTCCTGCCCGATATTCTCGCCGCCGCGGGCGCTCAACAGGCCGAAACCGGCGCGCCGCGCCTCACCTCGGCCTGAACGGAGCCGCGGCCTGATCCTCGGCCGCGCTCGTCTCGGTCGGCATCGCAGCGCAAACGCCCCGCGATGCCGCCAGCCCGTCAGGCGTCCTCGATGCCGAGCTTGGCGCGAACGATCTGCTGCACCGCCTGCGGGTTCGCCTTGCCGCCGGTCGCCTTCATCACCTGACCGACGAACCAGCCCGCGAGGTTCGGCTTCGCCTTCGCCTGCTCGGCCTTGTCGGGGTTCGCCGCGATGACCTCTTCGACCGCCGCTTCGATCGCGCCGGTGTCGGTCACCTGCTTCATGCCGCGCGCTTCAACGACCGCCGCCGGGTCGCCGCCTTCGGACCAGACGATCTCGAACACGTCCTTGGCGATCTTGCCGGAGATGACCTTCTCGGCGAGGAGGTCGAGGATACCGCCGAGCTGATCGGCCGAGATCGGGCTCTCGGTGATGTCGAGCCCTTCCTTGTTGAGGCGGCCGAACAGCTCGTTGATCACCCAGTTGGCCGCCGCCTTCGCGTCGCGCCCCTCGGCGACCTTCTCGAAATAATCGGCCGCGTCGGCATCGACCACCAGGACGCTCGCGTCATAGGGCGACAGGCCGAGGCTCTCGACATAGCGCGCGCGCTTCTCGTCCGGGAGCTCCGGCAGGGTCTCTCGGATGCGGTCGACGAGCGCCTGCTCGACGACGAGGGGCAGAAGGTCGGGATCGGGGAAATAGCGGTAATCGTGCGCCTCCTCCTTGGAGCGCATCGAGCGCGTCTCGCCTTTGCCGGCGTCGAACAGGCGGGTTTCCTGCACGATCGAGCCGCCGTCTTCGAGGATGCCGATCTGGCGCCGCGCCTCGTATTCGATCGCCTGACCGGCGAAGCGGATCGAGTTGACGTTCTTGATCTCGCATCGCGTGCCGAGCGGCTCGCCGGGGCGGCGGACCGAAACGTTGATGTCGGCGCGCAGATTGCCCTTGTCCATGTCGGCATCCGACGTGCCGAGATAGCGCAGGATCGTGCGCATCTTGGTGAGATAGGCGCGCGCCTCGTCCGACGAGCGCAGGTCCGGCTTCGACACGATCTCCATCAGCGCGACGCCGGAGCGGTTGAGGTCGACATAGCTCTTCGTCGCATGCTGGTCGTGCAGCGACTTGCCGGCGTCCTGCTCCAGATGGAGCCGCTCGATGCCGACGACGATGCGCTCCCCGTCGAGCATGTCGACGATCACCTCGCCCTCGCCCACGATCGGATGCGCGAACTGGGAGATCTGATAGCCCTGCGGCAGATCGGGATAGAAGTAGTTCTTGCGATCGAACCGCGAGGTGAGGTTGATCTGCGCCTTGAGGCCGAGCCCGGTGCGGATCGCCTGCTCGACGCACGCCTCGTTGATGACGGGCAGCATACCGGGCATCGCCGCGTCGACGAGGCTCACATGATCGTTCGGTTCACCACCGAACGCGGTGGAGGCGCCGGAAAACAGCTTGGCGTTCGATTGGACCTGAGCGTGGATCTCCATGCCGATCACGACTTCCCAATCGTCCACCGCGCCCTTTATGAGCTTGGCGGGCTTAGGCTCGCGCACATGTTCGTTCATCGCTCGGCTCCTACTCATCGCCAGATCAACTAGTGCCAAGGGCGGGTCCGCCGCAACAGGAAGCGTGCCCCTTGTGCGAAATCAAGCGCCGCGGGTGCGCGCGGCCGGCACGCAGCCCCATTCATCGCGACAATTCCATCCAGCCTTTATGCATACGCCTGCGGCCCCAGGCGCGACAATCGCGCGCCGCGATCGGCGAAACATGCCCCCAAACGGCGGTCGACTTTGGCCGCGAATGCGATACGTGTGATGAGAACGCGATCCTTTGCGTTTCACACAGGAACAAGAGAATGCTTCATAAAGGTCTCTTCGGCGCGATGGCCCTGGCCGGCACGCTTATCGTCACCAGCGCTTCGGCGGCGACGTATGAATACGACACCGTCTTCGCCGATTCCGAAACGATTTCGATCGACGCACAGGTGGCGGGCACCTATCCGGCTCGCTCCGAGGTGCTCGTGAAGATGCCGAACAACAACCAGTATGCCGTTCCCGTCGGGGAGGGCGCGGACCTGTCGATCTGGCGCGAGAACGAGCTCGTGACCGTGTCGATCACGCAGGGCCTCATCATCGAGGTGACGGACACCGAGGCCGCCGACCCCGGCTATACCTACGTGCTCGTGGACGACACGTCCGACTTCGACGGCATTCCCGACAACGTGCTCGTGCGTCAGCTCACGGTGACGACGACGATCAAGTCCGTCGACATGGAAACCGGCTACGTGACCTTCCTCGCCCCCTCGGGCGACGAGCGTCGCGGCCTCTATGCCGATCCCGACACGCTGCGGGCGCTCGACGTCGAAAAGGGCTCGCTCTTCGAGCTCACCTATTTCGACGCGATCGACATCGAACAGCGCTGACCTGATGGCGCCGGCTTCGGCCGGCGCTTTCCCGTCACAAGACAAAAAAAGAGCGGCGCGCCCGGTGGGGCCGCCGCTCTTTTTCGGTCCGCCCGGCCGAGCCGGGCGGGATCACAAATCAGCGCGAATAGAACTCGATGACGAGGTTCGGTTCCATCGTCGCCGCATACGGCACGTCGCCGAGGGACGGCATCCGCACAAACGTCGCGGTCATCTTCGAGTGGTCGACGTCGAGATAATCCGGAACGTCGCGCTCGGCGAGGCCGATCGCCTCGAGAACGGAGAGGAGATTCTTCGACTTCTCGCGGATCTCGATCACGTCGCCCGGCTTGCAGCGGTAGCTCGGCACGTTCACGCGCTTGCCGTTCACCTTCATGTGGCCGTGGCTCACGAACTGGCGGGCGGCGAACACGGTCGGCACGAACTTCGCGCGATAGATGATCGCGTCGAGGCGGCTCTCGAGGAGGCCGATCAGGTTCTCCGAGGTGTCGCCGCGGCGGCGGGTCGCCTCGTCATAGATCCCGCGGAACTGCTTCTCGGAGATCGAGCCATAATAGCCCTTCAGCTTCTGCTTGGCGCGGAGCTGCAGGCCGAAATCGCTCATCTTGCCCTTGCGGCGCTGGCCGTGCTGGCCGGGGCCGTATTCGCGCTTGTTGATCGGGCTCTTCGGACGACCCCAGATGTTTTCGCCCATCCGGCGGTCGATTTTGTACTTCTGGCTATGGCGCTTCGTCATCTCACGTCTTTCAATGTGCGCCGGGCGGATCCCGGACGCGGGTGATGCCGGCGGACCGGCTGAAGACGCCCCTCCTCTGTGCCCTCGCCACACGCGATCGCATGGCTGAACACTGACAGGACCGCGGCGGCAAGCGACCACCGTGTCCACGGGTGCGTAATCCTGCTGTTGGGCAGAACCGGTCACATAGCGAGGCGCGGCGCCCGCGTCAATCGCCGGCCTGCCTCCGCCGCCCGCCACTTTGCGCCGACACTTGTCGCCGTGACGCATCGCCCCCGAGGAAAAGCCGTCTTGCGGCGCCCGATCGCACCATGACGCGTTGCCGAGCCGGGCCGTCACACGCTAATCGCCGAATTCAACGACGAGACGGCGCGCCCGACGCGCCGCGACCGGACGGGAACCAGGAGGGCACGCGCGGGCGACCGGGCTGGCTCTTTCAGTGGGCTGTTATGTGACTGTCACAAAGGCGCGTCAGAGAGAGCCGACCGCCGCTTCAAGGGAGTTATCCATGCGTCTCCTCATCATCGCCGCCGCCGCGACGCTGGTCGCGGGATCCGCGGCCGCCGAGCCGTCGGGCAAATTGATGCTCTACACCTCGCAGCCGAACGCCGATGCGCAGGCGACGATCGACGCCTTCGAGGCCGCCTATCCGAACGTCGAGGTCGCGTTCTTCCGCGACGGCACCACCAAGGTGATGGCCAAGCTCGAAAGCGAGTTCGCCGCCGACAGCCCGCAGCCGGACGTCCTCCTCATCGCCGACACGGTGACGATGGAAGGCCTCGTCGCCGAGGACCGCCTGCTCGCCTACCCGGAGGCCGATACCGCCGCCTACGAGGCCGGTCTGATGGACCCCGAAGGCCACTATTTCTCCACCAAGCTCATCACCACCGGCATCGTCTACAACACCGAAGCCGGGATGGCCCCGACCTCCTACAAGGATCTCCTGAAGCCCGAAGCGAAGGACAAGATCGCGATCCCCTCCCCGCTGACCTCCGGCGCGGCGACGATCACGATGGCGACGCTCACCGGCGATCCGAACCTCGGCTGGGATTTCTATGAAGGCCTCGCCGACCAGGGCACGCTCGCCCAAGGCGGCAATGGCGGCGTCTATAAGGCCGTCGCCGGCGGCGAAAAGCTCTACGGCTTCCTCGTCGACTATCTCGCGATCCGCAGCCGCGAAGAGGGCGCGCCGGTCGACTTCGTCTTCCCGGTCGAGGGTGTCTCCTACGTCACCGAGCCGGTCGCGATCCTGAAGACCGCCGCCAATCCCGAGGCCGCCAAAGCCTTCGTCGACTTCCTCCTCTCCGAAGACGGCCAAGCCCTCGCCGCCCGCCAAGGCTACCTGCCGGCCCATCCCGACGTCGCCGCCCCCGACGGCTTCCCGCCGCGCAGCGAAATCAAGCTGATGCAGTTCGATCCGAAGAAGGCGCTCGCCGACGATCAGGAGATGAAGCTCCAGTTCACCGAGCTCTTCGGCGGCTAACATTCGCACGCTCGCCCGACCGGGCGGCGAACGGCTCGTCCTCGCCGCCCTCCTCCTCTTCGCTGTCGGCCTCTTCGCGCTGCCCTTGTCGCGTCTCTTCGCGATCGGGGTCGCGCCGGAGGGCGGCTTTGCGCTCGAACCGCTGCTCGACACGCTCGGCAGCCGCTCGACGAAGGCCGCGCTCTGGAACAGCCTCGAATCGGGGCTTCTCTCCGCCTTCGCCGCGACGCTCCTCGGCACGCTCCTCGCGCTGGTGATCGGCCTCACCGATGTCCGCGCGAAGGCGACCCTCGTCTTTTTGATCCTCATCCCGATGATGATCCCGCCGCACGTGACGGCGATCTCGTGGATCCAGGCGCTCGGCCCGTCGAGCCCGCTCCTGCGCTCGCTCGGCATCGCGCCCGAAGTCGGCTCCACCCACCCACTCTATTCGCGCGAGGGCGTGATCCTCCTCCTGTCGCTGCAGCACACCCCGCTCGCCTTTCTCGTGGTCCGTGCCGCGCTGCGGGCGCAGCCGCGCGAATTGTCGGACGCGGCGCGCATCTCCGGCGCCTCCGCCTTCCGCGTCATGTGGCGCGTCGTCCTGCCGTTGCTGGTGCCGGCGATCGTCGCCGCCTTCGCGCTGACCTTCGTGTCGGCGCTCGGCAATTTCGGCATCCCCGCCCTTCTCGGCATTCCGGGCCGCTACACGACGCTGCCGGTGCTCATCTGGCAGCGCATGGCGAGCTTCGGGGTCGGCATGCTCTCCACCGTGGCGATGATCGCCATGCTGATGGCGGCCGTCGCGGTCGTCGCCGTGGTGCTCCTCAACCTTCTTCAGCGCCTCGGACGGACGGCGCTGATCGGCCCGCCCCGACCGCCGCTCGCGATCCGTCTCGGCCGGATGCGGCCGGTCGTCGAGACCGGGCTGTGGCTCTTCATCGCCGCCGTCCTCGTCCTCCCGCTCGCGTCGCTTCTCGCGACAGCGCTCGTCAGGACCTATGGCCTCCCCCTCACGCTCGACACGATCACGCTCGACAATTTCGCCGAGATCCTCGTGCGGCAGCAGGTGACGCTGCGCGCGTTCGCGAACTCCTCGCTCGCCGCCGGCCTCGCCGCCGCGACGCTCGGCATGGTGGCGATCCTCGTCAGCCACGCGATGAACGGGAACAGTTGGGTGAGCCGCCTCGTCGGCCGCGCGGTGGAGCTTTCCGGCGATGTCACCTATGCGGTGCCGGGGATCGTCCTGTCGATCGCCTTCATCCTCACCTTCATCCGCCCGCTGCCGATTCTCGGGGTTTCCCTCTACAACACGCTCGGCCTCATCGCCCTCGCCTACGTCACCGCCTTCCTCGCGATCGCGCTGAAGCCGGTCGCGGCGGCTTTCGCCCAGCTCGACCCCTCGCTCGACGATGCGGCCCGCGTCGCCGGGGCGAGCTATGGGCGGCGGATGCGGCGGATCTTCGCCCCTCTGGTCGCGCCGGCGGCGGCCTCCGGGGCGATCCTCGTCTTCCTCACCGCCTATAACGAGATCACCGTCTCCGCCCTTCTCTGGTCGCCCGGCAACGAGACGATCGGCACGACGATCTTCAACTATGAAGACGGCGGCTACACGACGCTCGCCGCAGCGATGTCGGCGGTGACGGTCGGCGTCACGGTGATCTTGATGATGCTCCTCGACCGCATGGGCCGCCGCCTGCCGGCCGGCACCGTCCCCTGGCGCGACTGATCCGGCGCGCGATCGGGCGCCGGCGCCTTCTCGCCCGCGTGCCGCGTCAGTTCGGCAAAATCCATCCGCCGTCGATCGCGAAATGCGCCGTCGGGGCGCGTAGCGGCCGCCGTGCCTCGGCCGCGACCGGCGGCAGGCCCGGCACGTCGAGCGTGATATCCCAGATGCCGCCGCGATAGACCTCGTTGGCGACGCGCGCCGCGAACGGTCCGTCCTCGGTCCATCGCACCTGATGCGGACGGACGACGAGCCGCACGGGGCCCGGCACCGTCCCCGGCGCGGCCGCCGCCTCGAACACCGCCGCTCCGACCCGCACGCGGGCCGTCTCGCCGGCGACGCTCTCGACGATCGCGTCGATGATCGTGCTGCGGCCGATGAAGTTCGCCACCGCCTCCGACACCGGCCGTTCATAGACGGTCTCCGGCGTGTCGACCTGGAGGAAGCGCCCCGCCTCCATGACGGCAATGCGCGTCGCGAGCGCCATCGCCTCGCGTTGATCGTGGGTGATGTAGAGCGTCGTGGCGCCCGATGCGGCGTGCACGCGGATCAGCTCGGCCTCCATCGTGTGGCGCAGATGCGGGTCGAGATTGGCGAGCGGCTCGTCCATCAGCACCGTTGCGGCGCGTGAGGCGAGGCAACGGGCGAGCGCGACACGCTGTTGCTGGCCGCCGGAGAGCGCGGCGGGCTTGCGCTCGGAAAACGGCGTCAGCGCCACGGTCTCGAGCGCGTCGGAGACCACCGTCTTCGCGTCCTGGCGCGATAGGCCCGACGATTCGACCGGAAAGGCGACATTCTGCGCGACGCTCATATGCGGCCACAGCGCATAGGACTGGAAGACCACCGCCACGCTGCGTCGCTCCGGTGCGACATGGTGCCCGGGGCCGGCGACCGATTGCCCGCCGATCGCGATCGTTCCCGCATCGACCGGCTCGAGGCCGGCGACGAGGCGCAAAAGCGTGCTCTTGCCGCATCCCGACGGGCCGACGACGGCGAAGAAATCACCCGGCGCGATCTCGAGAGTGACGTTGTCCACAGCCACATTGCGGCCGAACCGCTTGGTGACGCCGGTCAGCGCGATCCCGGACGTCTCCGCCGATTGCCGCTCTTGCGGTGCATTGGCAACGCGTACGCTCACACGATGATCCTTTCCATTCCGCAGCGCCGGCCGGGCATCGGCCCGGCGAAGCCGTTCGTCCCATAGCGCATGGCCGCGTGCGTTTCGAGACGGATGCCCGGCGGAGGCGGACGGCGCTCGTTTCGGCTCGCTGGCCCCCGCGTCAAAATTTTCCACCGGCTCGGACAAGGTTGGGCCCATTTCCCTCTTGGCGAGCCGATCGAAACCGTTTAATCCCCCCACTCATGCGCCCTTCGTCTATCGGTTAGGACGCCAGATTTTCAATCTGGAAAGACGGGTTCGACTCCCGTAGGGCGTGCCAAACGCCGCCCCGGCCGGTGCATTTTCCTCTCTTCCCCCGCACATCTCGCCCCTCGCCCGGTGGTGTTCGTTCAGCTCGGACTCCTCGTCTCGACCCGCAAATGATAATGCAGTGCAGCGAAAACATGCTGCACTGGCGTATGCGTGGTTTGTCGCCCCTGTCGTCGCCTCGTGCCGGCGACGTGTCGTGCGCGCCGGCGAGGCCCGTCGAATGGCGGGTCGTCGTGCGAGGAGGCCGACCACGCGCCACGAACCGCCCGAGCGAGGAAATTGGCATGGCTCCGTTGGATCTCATCCGCACGTCCGCTCTCGCGCTGGGCCTCGCGGCGCCGTTGCGGCGTCGCCGGACGAAGACCGCGCTGGTGATCGCGCCGGCCGATATCGGCAGTCTCGGCGACGCGGCGATGCTGATCGCCGCCTGTGAGACGCTGAAGCGCCAAGGCTTTGACGCGGTCGCGCTTCTCGGCGCCGAAGGATGGGCCCGCTATGGGGTGTTCGATCGGATCGTCTGGGCGGACGACTATTTCTATGACGGCGACGATCGGGCCCTCGCCCGCCTCCTCTGGCGCATCCGCGATTTCGACGCAGCCTATTTCGTCGGTGCCGACGTCCTCGACGGCACATATAATCCGCCCTCGATCTCGCGCCGCCTCAAGATCCTCCACTGGTTCGCCGCGCAGGGAAAACGCGCGACCATCCTCGGCTCCTCGTTCACCGAGGCCCCGAGCGCGCTCTGCATCGAGACGCTGAAGGCGCTGCCGAAAAACGCCGTCATCAACGCCCGCGATCCGGTGTCCAAAGAACGGATGGAGCGTTTTCTGCGCCGCCCGGTCACGCTCGTCGCCGACGTCGCCTTCCTCACCGAGGCCGACCCCACGAGCGAGCAGGCGCGCGATTTCGCGGCCTGGTGCGGACGGCGCCGCGCGGCGGGGGACCGGATCGTCGCGATCAACGCGAGTTGCCACAACGACGTGAAGGTGCCGGATTATACCGCAAAGCACATCGAGATCGCGAGAACGCTGCTCGCCGAGGGCGCCTCGCTGATCTTCGTCCCGCACGACACACGCTCGGATCGCTCCGACGTCGTGATCGCGGAGGAGATCATGGCCGGGCTCGCAGAGGACGCCGACCGCATCCGCCTTTGCGAGCCGAACGATCCGCGCAGCGTCAAGGCGGTCCTCGGCCTCGCCGACTTCATCGTCACCGGACGGATGCATGTCGCGATCCTCGGGATGGGGGCGGGCGTTCCGGCTTTCAGCTTCGGCTATCAGGGAAAGTTCGAGGGGCTTTATCAGCTCCTCGGCCTGCCGGTGGACGCCCTCCTCGAGAACCCGGCCGACATCGCCCCGCGCTACGAGACCATTCTCGCGAAGATCCGCGCCGGCTTCGCGGACGCAAAGGTCCACGCGGCGACGCTCGATGCGAACCTGCCGCGCGTGCGGGAAATGTCGCTCGCCAATTTCGGCGCGCCGACCGGGGGCCCGCATCACGAGAGCGCACCGGCGCACCGCAGCGCGAGCGCGGCCGACGGCTCCCTCTCCGCCCCCGCGAACTGAGGCGCCATGGCCGACCCTCCCCTCCAGATCGGACGGATCGCGCTCAAAGGCGGCCTTCTCACCGGCGGCGCGCAGATCGTGAAGGTGGGCGTCAGCACACTCTCTGTGGTGGTGCTCGCGCGGCTTCTCGCGCCGGACGATTTCGGTCTCGCCGCTTCGATCGCGCCGGTGATCGCGTTCGTCGGACTCTTTCAAAATCTCGGCCTTCAACAGGCGATCGTGCAGCGGCCGGAGATCGAGGACCGTCACCTCAACCAGACCTTTTGGATCAGCGCACTGGTCGGCATCCTCGCCGCCGTGATCATCGTCGCCGCGGCGCCCCTCGTCGCCAGCTTCTATGGCGATGAACGGATCCGCGGGCTGATGATCCTTGCCGCGCTGCCGGTGATCCTCGGCAGCCTCGCCTCGGTGCCGCTGTCGCTTCTCAACCGCAATCTGCGTTACGGCCCGCTCGCGGTTTACGAGATCGTCCTCTCGGTCGCCGGCTTCACCGCGGCGGTGATCGCCGCACTCTCGGGGCTCGGTTACTGGTCGCTCCTCATCGCGCCGGTGGCGGCCGGTGTCTGCGGCACGGCGATGGCCTGGACCGCCGCACCCTGGCGGCCCAAACGGCCGACGCTGCGGGCCGACGCCGATCTTCTCTCCTTCGGCGTCAACCTGACCGGCTTCAATCTCGTCAACTTCTTCGCCCGCAACGGCGACAATGTCCTGATCGGCCGGTTCGCCGGCATGAGCGCGCTCGGCTATTATGACCGGGCCTATAAGCTCCTCCTCTTCCCGATCCAGAACGTCACGCAGCCGCTGTCCCGGCTGATGATCCCTCTTCTCAGCCGCATCCAGGAGGACAAAGCCCGCTTTCGCGACGTCTATATGCGCATCGCATGGTCGCTCGGCCTCGTGATGATGCCGCCGATCGCCGCGCTGACGATGACCTCCGAGGACGTCGTGCGCCTGCTCTTCGGCGAGCGGTGGCTGGGGGTCGCGCCGATCTTCGCCTGGCTCGGGGTCGCGGGCTTTGCCCAGGTCGTCACCAACACCAACGGGTGGATCTTCATCTGCCAGGGTAAGACGCGAACGCTCTTCCATCTCGGCCTCTACACCTCGGTGGTGACGGTGGCCTCCTTCGCGGTCGGGCTGCCGTGGGGGGCGGTGGGCGTCGCGGCGGCCTATAGCGCGAGCGCCTTCCTGCTGCGTCTGCCGGTGCTCGCTCTCGTGATCGACCGTGTGGGGCCGGTGCGTGGGACGGAATTCGTTTCGGTCGTGGCTCTGTTCGGGGTGGCGGCGCTCCTCGCCTATGCCCTGCTTCCCGTCGCGGTGCCGACGGTGGCGGGCTATCAGAGCCTCGTGACGGTCCTCGTCTCGGGGCTACTGAACTATGCGACCGCGCTGATCCTCGCCGCGCTCTATCCCCCCTCGCGGCGCGTGCTCCTCGGGACGGCGGGCCGGCTGAAGGACAGCGTCTTTCCCAAAACCGCGCCCGCCCGCTGAGGCGCCGACGCCTCTCACCCGGCGAAAGCGATAAGGCGGCCGAGGAGAAGGACGACGGGCCACAAGGCGAGCGACAGACCCGCGTGAAATGCCCGGCGCGCCGGCGTCGCGCGCTCCATGTAAAGCCCATAATGGCGGTGGAGGACGAGCGCCGTGACCGTGCCGGCGACGATGAGGCCGATCTTGGCCTGAAAGAATCCGAGCCCGGCATATTCCCCCGCCCGCGCCGAGAAGAGGACGAGACCGGTGAGGACCGCGAGCGCGAGGCCCGCCCCCGCGAACGGGACGAGAAGCCGGCCGGCCCCGCCGACATCACGCGCGATCCATCCGAGCCGTGCGAGGTTGAGCGGGATCATCGCCCCGACGAGCATGGCGAGCCCCAGAATGTGCGCCGCGCTGACGCCGGCATAGCCCCAGCGGGACGTCCGCGCCCAGCTCCCGACCGCGCTCGCCTCGATCCACGCAAG
Organism: Acuticoccus kalidii; assembly: GCF_021556395.1. Classification (GTDB taxonomy): domain Bacteria; phylum Pseudomonadota; class Alphaproteobacteria; order Rhizobiales; family Amorphaceae; genus Acuticoccus; species Acuticoccus kalidii. The sequence goes on along the minus strand of NZ_JAKGCS010000036.1, from coordinate 656,005 downwards.
CAGCGCCTCCAACGGGCGTCAGCTCCGTCCGGGATATAGCTCGTAGACGGTGCCGGCGATGGTAATGCGCTCGGCCTTCAGGAGGCGATCGTCGGGATTGGCCGAGGGTTCTCCCTCCGCGGTGATTTCCACACCCACGGCGAAGTCCCCGTCCTTGAGGCCCGCGCGCGCGTTGCGCCAAGGCTGGCCGACCTCGATCGTCCACGTCTCCCCGTCCGCATCGACCTTGAGGACGCCGTGCGGATTGCCAAGCTCAGCGGAGGTGATCACGCCCGTCACCTCGATATTGCCGCCCGTCGTCCATGCCCAGCCATGGTGAGCGAGCGCGGCGGTGGAAAACATCGCGGCGAGCACGAAGCCGCCGGCCATGCGTCGTGAGAGTGCCATCATGGCGATCGTCTCCCCGGTTGCGGTCCCCAGAACTTGGTGCAGCTTAACCATGTGACGACTGGAATATGGGGTCGCACCCATATTTTTCGATTTTCCCTCTTGGCGAGCGCCGCGAAACCGCTTATGTCCGCGCTCTCAAACGCGCCCTTCGTCTATCGGTTAGGACGCCAGATTCTCATTCTGGAAAGAGGGGTTCGATTCCCCTAGGGCGTGCCAACGTCCCGCGCGTGTGACCCCCATCCCTCCCGTTCAAACACCGCGCTCTCGCTGGCGTCCAGTGTCCGCGCCTGCCTCTCATTTCGGCACGATTATCGCGCTTGAATTGCATTTGGCATTGTCATCGTGTCTCGCGATGTCTTACCTCACCCGACCGACAGGGAGAGGCAGTGATGACGAAGCGTAAAATTGTAATGACCGGCGCCGGAGGCGGCGTTGCGAAGATGCTACGGCCCCTCCTCGTCCAGCACTATGACGTCGTCCTGTCGGACATCACGGACGCGCCGGGCGACCTCGTCGCGGGTGAGACCTGGGTCAAGGCCGACCTCACCGATCGCGCTGCCGTCGGCGCGCTGCTCGAAGGCGCATACGGCCTCGTCCATCTCGGCGGCCAGTCGGTCGAAGCGGACTGGGAAAGGGTGCACGCGCCCAATATCGAAGGGCTCTGGAACGTCTTCGAGGCGTGCCGCGAGGCCGGGGTCGAGCGGGTGATCTTCGCCTCGTCGAACCATGCGGTCGGCTTTTATCCGCGCGTTCGCAAGATCGGGGTCTACGAGCCGGTCCGGCCGGACGGGATCTATGGCCTCTCCAAAGCCTTCGGCGAAGCCATGGGCTCGCTGTACGCCGACAAGCATGGCCTGCGCGTCATGTCGATCCGCATCGGCAATATCGGCTACGAGCCGCTCGACCATCGCCGCCTGTCGATCTGGATGCACCCGGACGATCTGATGCAGATGATCCAGATCGGCCTCGAGCATCCCGACATCCACCATGCGATCGTCTATGGCGCGTCCCACAATGAGCGCGCCTGGTGGGACAATGCGACCGCCTTCGCCCTCGGCTACGAGCCGAAGCATCATGGCGAGGATCATGCCGCCGCCGCGGAGGCCGGCCAGGCGAAAACCCCGGCCGACAACATCGGCGACCGCTTCCAGGGCGGCACCTTCTGTTCCGACGGCTTCAGCGGCGATCTCGACCGCACGCTGAAGGCGCGTCAGATCCGCTGAGACGCGGCGCCCGGACGCGACGATGCCGGTGAGCCCGACGACTCTCGCTTTCTTCATTCCCGCCGCCGCACTCGTCGCGGCGGGACCGGGGGCGAACAATCTCCTGTCCCTCGGGAACGGAGCGCGCGCCGGCTTTCTCTTGACGCTCGTCGGCGTCCTCGGGCGGATGGTGGCCTTCGCCATCCTCATCACACTCGCAGCGGCCGGCCTCGGCGCACTGCTCACGGCCTCCGAGATCGCATTCGGCATCGTGAAATGGGTGGGCGTTGCCTATCTCGCATATCTCGGCATCAGGACATTCCGATCGACCACGCTGTCGGTCGACGGATCGAGCGAGGCGCCCCGCGGCCTCGCTTTGGCGCGCAAGGAGTTCCTCGTCGCGATGACGAACCCGAAGGCGATGCTGCTCTTCACCGCCTTCATCCCGCAATTCGTCAACACGAGCGGACCCGCCGCGCCGCAACTCATCCTTCTCGGCGCGCTCTATATCGTCATCGAGTTCGTCATGGCGAGCGGCTACGCCCTCATGGGTGCGACGCTGCGCGCCTTCACGATGACGCCGCCGCGGGTGCGCACCATCAATCGCCTCACCGGCGGGATGCTGATCGGTGCCGCCGGCCTCCTCGCAACATCGCACCGCGCCACCTGACCCGGCACAAGAGGGCAAGATGACGATCACCCAATTCGGCACATTCGAGGATGCGCCCGTCTACGAAGCCCGCCTCACCTCGAGCGCCGGCGTCGAGGTGCGGGTGTTGAACTATGGCGCGGTCGTGCGCGACTGGCGCGTGCCGGATCGGTCCGACGTGCCGCAGACGGTGACGCTCGGCTTCGACACGTTCGAGCCTTATCCGCTCCACAGCCGGTCATTCGGCATCATCGCCGGCCGCGTCGCGAACCGCATCCGCGATGCCCGCTTCACCTTGGACGGCAAGGTCCATCAACTCGAACCGAACGAAGGCGCCAACCAGCTCCATGGCGGCAAGCGCGGCTTCGGCAGGCGCCTTTGGGAGATCGAGGCCGACGGGAGCGCCGCGCGCCTGCGCCTCGAGAGCGCCGACGGGGACATGGGCTTTCCCGGCAAGGTCGACGTCACGGTCGAGTTCCGCCTCACCGGCAACACCCTCGTCTTCGACATGACGGCGGTCCCCGACCGGCCGACGCCGATCTCGCTCGCCCAGCACTCTTATTATGCGCTCGGCGGACCCATCGCCGCACACACCATGGTGGTGAACGCCGACCGCTATACCGAGACCGGCGCGGGCAAACTTCCCACCGGCGCCGTCCCCCCGGTCGACGGGACGATGTTCGATTTCCGCAGCCCGCGCGCGATCGGAGACGCCGAGATCGACGTCAATTTCTGCCTCACCCACGGCGACCCGGCGCTGACGCTCACCGGCGAGACGATGGCGCTCGCGCTCTCCACCGACCGCCCCGGCGTCCAGGTTTATGACGGATACGACATGCCGCCGGTCCCCGTCCCCGGTCTCGGTGGCGCCCGATATGGGACGTTCGCCGGCATCGCCATCGAGGCCCAGGACTGGCCGGACGCGGTCAACAACCCCACATTTCCGAGCGTGATCCATACGCCTGACGATCCTTATCGTCAGACGACGCGGGTCACGATCACGCCGCGCTGATCCGATCAGCGCTTCCACGTGGCGGGCGACGAAAGCGCGCGCACCTTGCGCCTCTCCCCGGCGTCGGCTACGCGGAATCAAAATCAATAAGTGGGAGATCGGTCGGCGTGTCGCGTTGGGCCGGACGATCGCCCTCCCCTCGATCCGGGACGAGGACGGTGCCGAGCCTTGACGGGCGCGACGTGTCCGCCAACCTCCCACCCCGGATCTCAGCCGAATAGGACGACGCCATGGACCTTCACCAGAATCTCATCGGCGGCGAATGGACGAACGGTCCTGACGCCTCCGACAACATCAATCCGTCGAACACGGATGACGTTGTCGGCCGCTACGCCCGCGCGGACGCCGAGCAGACGCGTCAGGCCATCGCCGCAGCCAAGGCCGCCTCGTATTCGTGGGCGCGCTCCAACCCGATGCAGCGCCACAACATCCTGCAGGCGGCCGCCAACGAGATCATGGCCCGCTCCAAGGAACTCGGCGACCTCCTCGCCCGCGAAGAGGGCAAGACGCTCGCCGAAGGCGTCGGCGAAGCCGGCCGCGCGGCGCAGATCTTCTCCTTCTTCGCCGGTGAGGCGCTGCGCCTTGCGGGCGAGAAGCTCCCCTCGATTCGTCCGGGCGTCGAGATCGAGATCACCCGTGAGCCGATGGGCGTCATCGGCCTCATCACGCCGTGGAACTTCCCGATCGCGATCCCGGCCTGGAAGATCGCGCCGGCGCTCTGCTACGGCAACACCGTCGTCATGAAGCCGGCCGACCTCGTCCCGGGCTGCGCCTGGGCGATCGCCGACATTCTGAAGCGCGCCGGTCTTCCCGACGGCGTCTTCAACCTCGTCATGGGCCGCGGCTCGATCGTCGGCGAGGCGATCCTCGATTCCAAGGACATCGATGCCGTCTCCTTCACCGGCTCGGTCGGCACCGGCAAGCACGTCGCGATGAAGTGCGCCGAGCACATGCGCAAGGTGCAGCTCGAGATGGGCGGCAAGAACCCCCTCATCGTGCTCGACGACGCCAATCTCGACATCGCGGTCGATTGCGCGGTGAACGGTGCGTTCTTCTCCACCGGCCAGCGCTGCACGGCGTCCTCGCGCCTCATCGTCCAGGACGGCATCCACGACAAGTTCGTCGACGCCACGATCGCCAAGCTGAAGTCGCTCGTCGTCGACGATGCGCGCAAGGACGGCACGCATATCGGCCCGGTCGTCGACCAGAAGCAGCTCGACGTCGACATGAACTATATCGACATCGGCCGGAACGAGGACAACGCGAAGCTCGCATGGGGCGGTGAGCGCCTCAACCGCGGCACGCCGGGCTTCTACCTCCAGCCCGCCCTCTTCACCGAGACCACGAACGACATGCGCATCAACCGCGAGGAGATCTTCGGTCCCGTCGCGACGGTGATCCGCGTGAAGGACTATGACGAGGCGCTCGCGGTCGCGAACGACACGCCGTTCGGCCTTTCGTCGGGCATCTGCACCACGAGCCTCAAATACGCGTCCGACTTCAAGCGGAACGCCGAGGCGGGCATGGTGATGGTGAACCTGCCGACGGCGGGCGTCGATCCGCACGTGCCGTTCGGTGGCCGCAAGGGCTCGTCCTATGGTCCGCGTGAGCAAGGTCGTTATGCGGCCGAGTTCTACACGACCGTCAAGACCGCCTACCAGCTGCCCTGACGCCCATGTCCGACGCCAAAAACCTCGCCGCGGCGTTCCGCGGTGAGGGGCCCCTCGCCGGGCTCGATCATCGCCCCGCCACTGTCGCCGAAGGCTACGACCTGCAAGACAAGGTCCGCGCCGAGATCGGCGGCAAGATCATCGGCTGGAAGCTCGCCCAAACGACGAAGGGCGCTCAGGCCGCCGCCGGCATCGACGCGCCGACGGTCGCCCCTCTCCTCGAGGACATGATCGTCGACACCGACACCGCCTTCCCGCCCCGGCGCTTCTACAAGCCCGAGGCGGAGGCCGAGATCGCGATCGAGCTTGCCAAGCCGATCGAGGGGCCGGTCAGCGCCGAGGAGGTCCGTGCGGCCGCCAAGGGCATCCGCCTCGCGATCGAGATCGCCGACACGCGCTATGTCGACAAGAAGGCGGCGGGCATCGCCTCCAACATCGCCGACATGAACTCGTGCGGCCTCCTCGTGGTCGGCGAGCTGATGCCGCTCGACCTTCTCGACAAGGCGGTCGCGGCGAACGTGACGACGAAGCTCGGTGACGGAACGATCGTCGAGGCGCTCCCGCCCGAAGGTCGCCCCGATCCGCTCAACGTCATCGCGTTTCTGTCGCGCTTCGTCTCCGAGCGCGGGCACACGCTGCCGGCCGGTCTCATCATCACGACCGGCACGCACACGGCGCCGACCCTCACGGCGCCGGGCCTCGTGGTCGCGACCTTCGAGGGGATCGGGCACGTCTCGACCCGCCTCGCCGAGCACTGGTCGTGACACCGGCCCGACCCGGCAATCCGATACCGTCCATCAGCATTCCGCTGGTGGACGGTTCGGTTCGCCATTTCGGGCTCGACTTTCCGGGCTGGTCGATGCTGGTCGTCTACCGCGGCCGCCACTGCCCGCGCTGCAAATCCTATCTCCGCAAGCTCGACGGCCTTCTCGGTGCCTTCGCCGAGCGCCGTGTCGCGGTGGTCGCGACGTCGGCCGATCCGAAAGAGCGCGCCGCGGCCGATCTCGCCGAGCACGGCTGGCGCTTCGCCCTCGGCCATTCTTTGTCACTCGCCGACATGAACGCGCTGGGGCTCTATGTCTCCGACCCGGTGTCGACGGAGGAAACCGACCGCCCTTTCGCCGAGCCCGGCCTCTTCGTGGTGAACCCCAACGGGCTGATCCACGTCCTCGGCATCTCGAACGCCGCCTCCTGCCGCCCAGACCTCGACGTTGTGCTCGACGGTATCGTCGGCATCCAGGACAAGGGGCTTCCGATCCGCGGCATGCGGGGGATCGGTTAGGCCGGCTGCGTCCGGCTCGCCTCTCCCGGCTTTTGCGCCTCGTCAGCCTTTTCGGCCGCAGCCTGTTCGCTGCTTGGACGGAATGGCGTTCGGCCCATCCAAGGCTGCAACTGAATGTGCTGGAGCCAGTCCTTCACACTCGGGATCCATCCAAGATCGTCGAGCACGTGCTGCTCCCCGATCGTGCGAACAGGCACGACCTTCCCGTCGCTGTTCGTCACGGTGACGCCGAACGTCGCCTCGACCAGGAAAATGCCTTCGCTGTGATGCCGCAATGCGCGGTGGCGTAAATCGGCAAAATGCGCTTTGCTTTCATCAAACCAGGCATGGATCGCGAGGTAGTCCTCGGGAGCGCCACCAAACAGCCGGCTCGAGCGGACGGCATGTTGATAGGGATGGGCCACAACTGTCTCCTTTGGGCAGGATCGCTTCGATGGACAGACCCCAGCCCGAAACGAAACCATCCACGCCTTCTGTCGATGATTGGGAGAATAATTTGCCTTATACTCATGAAGAGACAAATGACGAAGAACGCGAAGAAGCGTTAGAGCAATTGATGGTGGAAGCGGACGAAAAAAACCAGAAGTTCAATTTAATTGAGCTCCTTCAACAACTCCCGCCACCAATTTATACTGATCCGGAATATGTGACACCAACCGAACTCGGCGGCAACCCCACGCCATTGTCATTTGGCGACGAGGCAACTGGTAGGCTCAAACCGTCGCTGATCCCGGCGAACTTCAACGGCGTTGAAAGAACTGAGGCCCAGCTCCGATTGCTGCAGTTTTTCACCGAACTCGCGCGGGATGTCGGCGTCGTCGAATTGCGGTGCCTCTATAATGGCGGCGGTGATGAAGGCTTTGCGAGGATGGAGTGGCTGCGTTTCGCCGACACGCGTCAGTTGGATCCCCGGACATTTTTCGACTCGGTCCTCGACACGAACGCGAGAGAAAAGCTCGCCGAACTTGGCCAAACCGCAGATCCGATTCAGTTCTCGAAGGATCCCGCCTATTACGCGTTCGAGAGCACGATTGCACTTTTGTTCGTCTGGTGCCTCATGCTCCCCTATTACGGCACATCCCAGCCGACCACATACGGCGCGATCCGTGTCGACCTCGTCGCATTCACGATCCGGGACGAGATGGATATCGGCCCCCCACCCATGTGAGGACCGCGCGCTCGGAGTATCTGAGGCGTTAGCCAAAATGGCGGCTTCGTGCCGCACCCGTGGCCGAAGCGAAGCGCCGCGTTGCCGGTGAACGCGCACTTGCCGGCAACGATCTCGCGATCCGGGTCGCCCCCTGATCGGACGCGCGAACGGGCCGTTTCTGCTTCAGAAAGGCACCTCGATGGACGGTGAAGGCGGACATCGAGGCGCCCCTCGAACCATCACCCTTCCCGATCATCCCCCTCCCCGCGCGGCCTCTCCAAATGCCCCAGAACACCGCGCAAGGTTCGCACCTGCTGGCGGTCCCACCCTGCGTCCGACAGGATCAGCAACAGGTTTCGCGCCATCTTCTCGGCCATGTCGGGCGGGCGGAAATAACCGGCCGGGGTGAGGACGCGGTTCAGGTGCTCCCACAGCGCCGTCACATCCTCGCGTGTCGCCGGCGGGTTCTTCGGCTCCGGCATCGTCGGCGCGGCATGGGCGACGCGGCGCCACTCATAGGACATCAGGAGCACCGACTGGGCGATGTTCAGCGAGGCGAAGGTCGGGTCGACCGGGAACGACACGATGATGTTCGCCCGCGCGATCTCGTCATTCTCGAGCCCCCAGCGCTCGCGGCCGAAGAGGATGCCCGTCCCCGCCCCCGTGCGCGCCGTCGCGGCGAGCTCGGCGAGTCCCTCGGCGGGCCCCTCCACACGTTTCGTCATGTCGCGGGGGCGGCGCGTCGTCGCGATCACGAAGGATAGATCGGCGATCGCCTCGTCGAGCGTTCCAAACACCCGTGCATTCTCGATCACGTGGATCGCGCCGGACGAGGCCGACCGCGCCTTCTCGTTCGGCCAACCATCGCGCGGCGCGACGAGGCGCAGATCGGTGACGCCGAAATTCGCCATCGCGCGCGCGGCCGTGCCGATATTCTCGCCGAGCTGCGGGGCGACGAGAACGATGGCCGGCGGCACCGCGGCAACTTCCCCCGATAGGTCCGTCATGCTAAACGGCCAACCAAGCTGCGCTCAGCGCGGCAATTCCTGACGCCGCGCCCGGCGCGGCACTTCCATCCATAACACGCGCAAGGTTCCGGAATGGCGAAGATCAAGGTGGCGAATCCCGTCGTTGAATTGGACGGGGATGAAATGACCCGCATCATTTGGGCATACATCAAAGACAAGCTCATCCACCCCTATCTCGACATTCAGCTCGAATATTACGATCTCGGCGTCGAGCATCGCGACGCCACCGACGATCAGGTGACCGTCGACGCCGCCAACGCCATCAAGAAGCACGGCGTCGGCGTCAAGTGCGCCACCATTACGCCGGATGAGGCCCGCGTCGAAGAGTTCAAGCTGAAGAAAATGTGGCGTTCCCCCAACGGAACGATCCGCAACATTCTCGGCGGTGTGATCTTCCGCGAGCCGATCATCTGCAAGAACGTCCCCCGCCTCGTGCCGGGCTGGACGCAGCCGATCATCATTGGCCGCCACGCCTTCGGCGATCAGTACCGCGCCACCGATTTCGTGGTTCCCGGCCCGGGCAAGCTGACCCTCACCTTCACGCCGGACGGCGGCTCGCCCGAGGCCCACGAGGTCTATGAGTTCAAGGGTCCGGGCGTCGCGATGTCGATGTACAATATCGACGAGTCGATCAAGGACTTCGCCCGCGCCTCCATGAACTACGGCCTGATGCGCGGCTACCCGGTCTACATGTCCACGAAGAACACGATCCTGAAGGCCTATGACGGCCGCTTCAAGGACATCTTCCAGGCGGTCTACGAAGCCGAGTTCAAGGCCGACTTCGAGAAGAAGGGCCTCGTCTACGAGCACCGCCTGATCGACGACATGGTCGCCTCCGCGATGAAGTGGTCCGGCGGCTATGTCTGGGCCTGTAAGAACTATGACGGCGACGTCCAGTCCGACACCGTCGCGCAGGGCTTCGGCTCGCTCGGCCTCATGACCTCCGTGCTGATGACGCCGGACGGACAGACCGTCGAGGCCGAGGCCGCGCACGGCACGGTGACGCGCCACTACCGCCAGCACCAGAAGGGCGAGGAGACCTCCACCAACTCCACCGCCTCGATCTTCGCCTGGTCGCGTGGCCTCGCCCACCGCGCCAAGCTCGACGACAATGCCGACCTCAAGGCGTTCGCCGCAACGCTCGAGACGGCGACGGTCGGCGCGATCGAGTCGGGCCACATGACAAAGGATCTCGCCCTCCTCGTCGGCGCCGATCAGGCGTGGGAATCGACGACGGGCTTCCTCGATTCCGTCGCCGCGCGCCTCGAAAAAGAGATGGCGGCCTAACCAGCCTCTCGGAGACGCCTCGGGCGTCTCTCCTTCACGGAAAAAGCCTGCCGCGTCATCCGATGCGGCAGGCTTTTTTCTGTTCCGGCGGTGAGTGGGTTCCAGCTTCAGACCGACCGCGTCGCGAATCGGTCCGCCCCCATGCGTTCAGGCGAAACGCCGAACGCATGCCATAACGCCGACACGATCACGTGCCGGCGTTGAGGGCGATCAGCTCGATTTCGGCTTGGAGGATTTGGCGGCCGTCTTCGGCTTGGCGGCGGACTTCGCCGGCGCCTTTTTCGCCGCGGTCTTCGCGGGCGCCTTCGCCTCGGCCGTCGCGGTCTCTGACTTGGCGGCGGCTTTCGCCGGCGCCGATGCGGCCTTGCTGGTGGCGGCCTTCTTCGCCGGCGCCTTCGGCTTCGCGGCCTTGGCGGGTTCGGCGGCCTCGGCCGGCGCGCTCGCCGACGCGGCCGTCGCTGCCGCCTTCTTCGCCGGAGCCTTCGCGGCAGGCTTTGCCGGAGCGGACGTCGTTTCGGCCTTCGCCGGGGTCGCCGCTTTCGCGGGCGCCTTGGTGGTCTTCGCGGGCGTCTTCTTCGCCGGAGACTTCGTGGCGGTCGTCGACGCGGCCGCCTGCTTTGCCGGCGCCTTCGCGGCGGGCTTCGACGCGGCCGCTTTCTTGGCCGGCGCCTTCGCGGGTTCCGCCTTTTCGGCCGTGGGCTTGGTCGCCGCCGTCGATGCGGGTGTCGTCTTGGCGGGGGATTTTGTCGCCGTCGACGATGCGGCCGCCTTCTTGGCGGTGCTCGTGCTCTTGGCGGGGGCTTTCTTGGCCGGGGCCTTCGAGGCCGTCGCCGCCTTCGCGCCGGCCGCTTTCGCGGGAGCGGATTTCGCTGCGGGCTTCGCGGAGGCCGCCGTCTCCGTCGCGGGCTCGGCCTTGGCGGCGCTCGCCTTCGGCGTCGGCTTCGACTTCGCGGGAGCGGACTTCGCTGGGGCGGACTTCGAAGTAGCGGGCTTGGAGGGGGCGGGTTTGGCCGTCGCCGTCTTCGTCGCCGCCGGTTTCGCGGCTGCGCTCTTCGCGGGCGCTGCCTTGGCCGGCTTCTCGGCCGGGCTCTTCTTCGCGGGCGTCTTCGCGGTGGCGGCCGGCTTGGCGCTCGACTTCGCCGGCGCTTTCGCGCTCGCCGCTTTCGCGCCGGACGTCTTGGCGGCCGACGTCTTGGAACTCGTCGTCTTCGGGCTCGTGGTCATCGGACTCGTCGCCTTCGCGGCAGAGGTGCGCTTACGCGTCACACCATCGTCTTTGCCGGCATTGCTCATGTCATGGATCCTCCGCTCGAAGGCGCAAGGATGGCGCAGGCCTGCACCTTTCACCGATCAAGATGATAGATTCGGCCTTTGGTGACTAGCCTACACTTCAGAGAAGGATGTGTCCAAATTGTTATCTGCGACGATTTAAGCGCCTTTCGCGAACGGCTCGTCTTAACTTGTTTCCGAAATGGGCAGAAATATCGGTCGTTGCCCAACGACGACCATCTTCTGTCAGAAAAGAGATCAATCGTTCGCGGTCGAGGTCCCACTCTTCGCGTCCGCGTTTTACCCGCAGCCGCGCCGCGCGCGACAAGTCTTCGACCTGCGCCTCGCCGAGCATCGGAAGCGCGTAAGGGCGATCCGGATCATAGAGGAGGCCACTCGACATGTGGCCGATATACTGGTTCGCCGTCGGCCGGTCCGGCGCGACGACGATCTGCCCGCGCGCCATCGCCTCGAGCGTCGCCATGCCGATGCCCTCGGTGAGGCGCGGCGCGAAGTAGAAGAGCGGCGTCGTGCTCACGGCGTGATAGTCGGCCGCGTTGTCGAACCACTTCGACGTCGAGACGGACACACCGTTCACCTTGTCGCGGAAGCGGTAGCCGTGCGCGCCCTTGCCCTCGTCCGCAAAGTCGGGCGCGGCGTGGAGGTGCAGCTTGCCGATGCTCAGCGCGCGGCACTGCTGGATCACCGAACGCGCGTTCGGGATCTCGCGCGGCCGGCGCTCCCAGAAGAAGGCCGACCAGGTCGAGCGCGCGAACGGCCGGTCGATCGCCTCGCCGGCCTCCGGCCAATATTCGAAGCACACCGAACGGCAATCGAGCTGCAAGAGGCGCTTGTGCAGCTCGCGCGAGAAGGACGCGAAACGGCAGCCGACGAACTGCTGGAAGAACGCGTCCGGCCGCGCCCACGCCCCGTCATACATCGGCGCGATGACGGCGTTGCGCAGGCCGAGCGGCAGCAATCGTTCGGCGACGTATTCGGTCTGCCAGAACACCCACAGGTCATAGCTGTGGCTGCGATAGTGCTCGATGATCGCATCGTCGGAGATGCCGGCATCCTCGGGCGAGGAATCGAGCACCGTGAGGTCGCCGAGGTCGCGCAGGACATCCTGCATGAAGGCGCTCGACTTGGTGCGGCCATGGAAAGTGTGGCCCACGAAACAGATCTTCACCGGGCCGCTCCCTGGTCGGCGACGAGGACGAATGCCATTAGCCGAGCTCCACACTCACGAGGGACACGCCAAGAACCCGGTGATCCGCCCCGACATTCGACGCGCGCGACGGGCGGAGCGTGATGCGGTTGGCGTAGGCCCCGCCGCGCCAGACCTCGCCCACCGGCGCGCTGATCAGATACTCGTTGCCGGCAGTTGGCCCGCTCTCCGCGACCACCGTCCCGTTCACGGTGATCTGCAATGTCTGACCCGGAACGGCCGGGTTGGTGCGGGCGCGCACGTTGAGGCGCGTCACCGTGTCGAGTGAGGAAAGGCGCAGCTCGCTCACATCGCCCTTCGACCAGATGTGCGTGCCCTCCGGCGACCACCACCCGGCGAGGAGATAGGACTCCGTTTCGTGCGCCGTCGACGCGTTGAAGAAGATCGGATCCCCGACCGGGCGCGGGGTGATCTCCGCCTCGAACTCGAAACGAAGCTCGGTCAACGCGAAGGCGACGATGATCGCCGACTCGGGATGGCGGATCGAATCGGTCGGAATGAGATCGATCGCGGTCGACGGCTCGATATGACGATCGAACCGGATCTCGATCGAGAACGCGCCGGTCGGCACACGCTCGCGCGCCAGCGTCTTGCCGTCGGCGACGACTTCGATCGTCTGCGACGCGATGTGGTTGAAGCCGCTGACGTGGAGTGCCGTGGCGCCCCGATGCTCGGGACTGACGACGCGGAGGCCGCTGCCCGTCACCCACTTGAACGGCTCGTCGAGCTCGGGCAGCTCGGTCCCCGACTTCGAGGGCTGCAGGCCCATGATGATCTCGCCGGACATCAGCGAGCGCTGACCCTCGAACGGCGAATTGCTCCGGTAGAAGAAGCGGTCGACGAGGTCCGGCCGCTCCGAATAGCGCCGATAGACATTGTTCCATTCGAGCCGGCACAGATCGCCCTGCTGGGCGGAGAAGCCGCCGCCCATATAATGGGACACGATCTCGTCGATATATTGCGGCTCAGCTCCGTCATGGACCGCGCGCAAGAGAAAGTCATGATCGGCGCAGATGCGCAGCGCGGTGTCGTAGCGCTTTTTGAGGAGCAGCGAGACGCGCGTCATCGTCGCCTGGTGCGCGGGGAATCGGGAGAGCCATTTGCCCGAGATGTTCCCTTTGCGCAGGATCTTCATCTGCTCCCGGAAATCGGTCGAGGCCTCGAACCGATCGACGCCGCGGTCGCGGTAGATGTGGTTGCCGTAGATGATGTCGGCGCTCGCGCGACGGCGTTCCCACAGCTTCGACAGCGCGCGCTCGGTGTAGAAGCGATCGCCGGCATTGAGGAAGAGGATGTACTCTTTCGAAGCGAACGCCGCCGCGCGGTTCATCGCATCGAAGATGCCGGCGTCTTCGATGATCTCAAGCCGGTCGATATCATCGCGATAGAGTTCGAGGATCTCGTGAGACTCGTCCCAACTGCTGCCGTCGACGACGAGAAGTTCGAGATCGTCATGGTCCTGCGCGATGACACTTTCCAAGGTCAACGGCAGGTCGTCAGCGGCGTTGAGGGCGACCGTCGCGACAGTAATGCTCATAGATGAAAGAGATCCGATGGAATCAGGCGACAGCCGTATGGTGCTCGACAAACCACTCATACGTGGATTTGAGCCCGTCGCGAAGACCAATTTGCGGCCGCCAGCCGAGGGCCATCAGACGTGAGGCGTCCATCAGCTTGCGCGGTGTCCCGTCCGGCTTCGACGAATCGAGCTCCAGACGGCCTTCATAACCGACGACGTCCATGACGATCTCGGCCACCTCGCGGATGGTCACGTCCTCGCCGACACCGATATTGAGATGCTCGAACTCGTCGTAATATTTCGCGGCATAGAGGATGCCGGAGGCGCAATCGTCGACGTGCATGAACTCGCGGCGCGGCGTGCCGCTGCCCCAGAGCATCATGTGGTCGGCGCCGGTGAGCTTGGCCTCGTGCGCCTTGCGCATCAGCGCCGGAATGACGTGGCTCGACTGGAGATCGAAATTGTCACCGGGGCCGTAGAGATTGGTGGGCATCACCGAGATATAACGCGCGCCATACTGCTTCTTCAGCGCCTGGCACATCTTGATCCCGGCGATCTTGGCGATCGCATACCACTCGTTCGTCGGCTCGAGCGGGCCGGTCAGCAGCGCGTCCTCGTGCATCGGCTGGGGTGCGTGCTTCGGATAGATGCACGACGAACCGAGGAAGACGAGCCGTTCGACGCCCGCCTCGAACGCGCCGCGGATGATCGCGGTTTCGATCTCGATATTGTCGAACAGGAATTCGGACGGATAGGTGTCGTTCGCGAGGATGCCGCCGACGCGCGCCGCCGCCACGAAAATGATGTCGGGTTTGTTGGCCTCGATCCAGGCTTTGACCGCAGCCCGGTCGCGAAGGTCGAGTTCCGTACGCGGCACCGTCAAGACGTCCGCGCAGCCCTCCTTCTGGAGCGCGCGTAAAATACCCTGCCCAACCATCCCACGATGACCGGCCACCCAGACGCGCTTGCCATTGAGATCGAAGATTTCGCGCATTCTTCCCCACACCGATGGTCAGGCGCGAACTCTACGGGAAGGACGCCCCGCTGTCAGCTAGCTGGTGGAGCCGAGGGGATTCGAACCCCTGACCTCTGCAGTGCGATTGCAGCGCTCTCCCAACTGAGCTACGGCCCCGTGGCTCCGGGGTATGTGGTGACGCGCCGCCAAAGTCAACACGAAGATTGCATGTCTTTCGTGGCACGCACGGGTCACGGGCCGGCCTCCCCGATATTCGCCGTGGCCGGCTCCCCTCGCCACGGCGAAAATACCAGGCACGCCGGGCCTGTTCCCGCGCGATTCGGGCGTCGGCGCGACCTGTTGAAAACCCCATACCGAGCGGCCGCGCGAGGCGCATCGCCCATCGCCCCGCGTGGCGCGAATGGCGAATGCGGGGTCGTGTCGCTTCCGTCGCCCTGTCACACGCGCTATGCACCATCCGGCGTCCAGCGTGCGACGGCGGGTTCGTCGCTGGACGGCCCTTCCTGGAAGACGCTGTAATGAAGAGCACCGCGTGATCGTATTCCTGCAAGCCCCGATGGGCCCCGGCAGCTCCCTATTCGACATGCTCACCGCGGCGATGCCGGCGGCGGACATCGCCTGGGTCGGTCGATCGATCCGCCTCGCGGAACTGCGGGAGGGCCTGCCGGGCCGCTCGCCGAAGATCGTCGGCGGTCCGTTCGGCCTCGCAGCGGCCGACGGGCTCAAGGGCGTCCGCCTCTTCATGACGGTGCTGTCGGATCCGGTCGCGCGCACCGTCCACATCTGGGAAAATGCCGCCCGCACCCCCGATCACCCGTTTCACGAGGTACCGCACACGCTGACCCTGCGCGAGGCGATCGAGGAAGATCACCCGTTCCGCCATATGCTGTGCAACGGCCTCACCCGCACGCTGACCCCGGCGAACAAGCCGCCGTCCGCCGGCCATGCGATGGAAGCGCTGCGCACGATGCCGTTCCTGATCGGCCATCCCTCGCACCCGCGCGTCTTCGCGGACGCGCTCGGCAAACAACTCGGCCTCGCGCGGGGGACGATCGACCCGCGCGCCTTCCGTCTCGGCCGACTGCCGCGCATCGCGCCGGACGTGCGCAAGGTGGTCTCCGAGGCGAACGGGCAGGATATGAGCCTCCTCCACGCCATCGCCGAACTCCAGGGCGAGGCGAAGATGCTGCGCACCGGCGTCGCGGCCTAGCGAAAGCGGCGCATCCGCGCGGCGGCGGCCACGCCGAGGCGCGGCCGGTCAGGCGTGCTTGGCGCGCTCCATCCAGGTCTCCTCGTCCCAGATTTCAAGGCCGAGCGACTGCGCCTTGGCGAGCTTCGAGCCGGCGCCCGGACCGGCGACGACGATATCCGTCTTCTTCGAGATCGACCCCACCACGCGCGCGCCGAGCGATTCGGCACGCGCCTTCGCCTCGTCGCGCGTCATCTGTTCGAGTGAGCCGGTGAAGACGATCGACTTGCCGGAGATCGGCGAATCGACCGCGCGGGCGACCTCGTCCTCGACGGTGATTTCCGCCGACAGATCGTCGATCACCTGAACATTATGATGTTCGCCGAAGAACGCCTCCAAGGCGTCGGCGACCACGTCGCCGAGCCCGTCGATCGCGGCGAGCTCGGCGCGCACGCCCTGCCCCTCCTCGGCGTCCTTGCTCCATGAGGGGAGGTCGTCGAGCGGCGTTCCGGCCGCCACCCCCTCGTTTCGCGTCGATCGCTCATCGGCCGCGATGGCGAGGAGGCGCATCGCCTCGCGGAAGGCGTCCCAGGTCTTGAAGTGGAGCGCGAGAACGCGCGAGGAGATCTCCCCCACCCGCCGGATCCCGAGGGCGTAGATGACCCGTCGCAGCGAAATCGTGCGCCGGCTCTCGATCGAGTTGAAGAGATTCTGAACGCTCGTCTCGCCATAGCCTTCGCGGTTGACGAGCCGTTCGCCCTGCGGCCGTGCCGCATCGCGCTGCGCGAGGGTGAAGATATCGGCCGGCGTCTTGATGAGGCCGGCCGCGTGGAAAGCGGCGATCTGCTTGGCGCCGAGGCCCTCGATATCGAACGCGGCGCGGCTCACGAAGTGCTTCAGCCGCTCCACCTGCTGCGCCTCGCAGACGAGACCGCCGGTGCAACGACGCACCACGTCCGGCCGGCCGGTACGCGGGTTCATCTCGGCGACGACCTGGCTGCCGCACACGGGGCATTTGTCGGGGAAGACGTACGGCTCGGTGCCCTCCGGCCGCTTGTCCTTGAGGACGCTGACCACCTGCGGGATCACGTCGCCGGCGCGCTGGATCTCCACCGTATCGCCGGGCCGCACGTCGAGACGGGCGATCTCGTCGGCATTGTGCAGCGTCGCGTTGCGCACGACGACGCCGCCGACGGTGATCGGAACGAGCCGCGCGACCGGCGTCAACGCGCCGGTGCGGCCGACCTGGATCTCGATCGCCTCGAGCTCGGTGATCGCCCGCTCGGCCGGAAATTTATGCGCGATCGCCCAACGCGGACGCCGCTCGCGCTCGCCGAGCCGGGCCTGAAGGTCGAGCCGGTCGACTTTATAGACCATGCCGTCGATATCGTAGGCGAGCCCGGCCCGCTCCGCCGCGATCGCCTGATAGGCGGCGATCAGCTCCTCGAGGCTCTCGCAATGGCGCGTCAGTGGATTGACGGGGAGGCCGAAGCGCTTCAGCGCCGCGATCATCCCCTCCTGCGTGTCGGCCGGCAGAACGCTCACTTCGCCCCAACCATAGGCGAAGAATTGGAGCGGCCGGTCGCCGGTCTTCGCCGCATCGACCTGGCGCAGAGAACCCGCGGCGGCATTGCGCGGGTTCGCGACGGGGCGCTTGTCCTCTTCCACAAGGCGGGTATTCAGCGCCTCGAAATCGGCGTGGGTCATGTAGACCTCGCCGCGGACCTCGAAGAGATCGGGCGCGTCCTCGCCGAGCGTCTGCGGGATCGCGGCGACATAGGCGACATTGGCGGTGACGTTCTCGCCCGTCGCCCCGTCGCCCCGCGTCGCGGCGACGGCCAATTTGCGGTTCTCGTACCGCAGGCTGATCGACAGACCGTCGATCTTCGGTTCGGCGGTGAAGGTCAGCGGCGCGTCGGCGGCAAGGCGCAGGAAGCGGCGCACACGCGTGATGAAATCGGCGACCTCCTCCTCCGTCAGCGCCTTGTTGAGGGAGAGCATCGGCACCGGATGCTCCACCGTCGCGAAGGCGCCCGACGGCGCGGCGCCGATGCCGGAGGTGATGGAACCGTCGGCGAGCTCGGGAAAGTCGGACTCGAGGTCTTCGAGCTCGCGGCGGAGCGCGTCATAGTCCGCGTCGGAGATCGTCGGATTGTCGTCCTGGAAATAGCGCTTGTCGTGCTCGGCGATCTCGGCCGCGAGGGCGGCATGACGATCGGACGCCTTCTTGTCGGCCACGGTGTCCCTCCCCCTCAGCCCTCGGTTTCCACGACGGCGATCCGATCGCCGGTGTCGGTCAGATGCCCGTGCCTGAAATTACGCATTCGGGCGCGAGCGCCGAACGCGATGCGTCCACATCGGCACGAGGCCCGCCATATCGGGGGAGACCATACGCGATTTTTCCCCTCGGCAAGGGGCGAAGGCGGCTTATGCGCCGATCAGTTTGTCGGCCGCCGCGCGCGCCTCGTCGGTGATCGTCGCGCCGGCGAGCATCCGGGCGATTTCCTCCCGGCGCTCCTTGCCTTCGAGCGGCCGCACGCTGGTCGATGTGGTCGAGCCGTTGGTGTGGGTCTTGGCGATGAGGAGGTGTTGGTTGGCCCGCGCGGCGACCTGCGGGGCGTGGGTGATCGACACCACCTGGACCGCGTCGGCGAGACGGGCCATGCGCACGCCGATCGCATCCGAGACCGCGCCGCCGACGCCGGTGTCGATCTCGTCGAAGATCAGCGTCGAGGCCGAGCCTTTGTCGGCGAGGCAAACCTTGAGGGCGAGAAGGAAACGCGACAGCTCGCCGCCCGACGCCACCTTCATGATCGGACCCGGCGGCGAGCCCGGATTGGTCTGAACCCAGAAGGCGATCTGATCGACCCCTTCGGGGCCGGGCGCCGCGGTTTCGTGGCGCACCATGAAGGTCGCCTTGTCGAGCTTCAGCGGGCCGAGTTCGGCCGCGACCGCCGCCTCGAGAGTGCCCGCCGTCGCCTGACGCCGCTCCGACAGCGCCGCGGCCGCCTCGCGATAGGCCCGCTCGGTCTTCGCGACCTCCCCGGCGAGGAGATCGCGCCGTGCCTCGCCGGCGTCGAGGTCGGTGAGTTCGTCGGCCATGCGGGCGGCGAGGTCGGCGAGATCGTCGACCGGTGTCTTGAATTTGCGCGAAGCGGCGCGGAGGGCGAAGAGGCGCTCCTCGAGGCCTTCCAGCTGTTGGGGATCGAAATCGAGCGAGCGCTGCGCCTCGGCGATCGTGCTGCGCGCCTCTTCGAGCGCGTCGAGCGCGACCGATAGCGCGTCCATCACCGGGTTGAGCTGCTCCTCCGCCCCTTCCCGCTTGCGCTCCAATTTGCGCAGAACGCCGGCAAGGGTGGGGATCGGCGAACGCGAGCCCTCGAGGCTTCCGGCCGCCTCGTTGAGATCGCCGGCGACCTTCTCCGCCGCCGCCATCGACTGACGTCCTGCGGTGAGGCGCTCCTCCTCGCCGGGCTCGGGGTCGAGCGCTTCGAGCTCCTCGACGGCGGCGCGCAGGAAGTCGGCCTCCTCGCGGGCGGCGGCGAGCTTTTCCTCGTGCGCCGCGAGGGCCTCCTCGGCGTCCTTGAGATTTTGCCAGAGGCGCGCGACATGGCTCGCCTCGCCGGCGAGCCCGCCAAAGGCATCGAGCAATCGGCGATGGTGCGATGCCTGGACGAGACTGCGGTCGGCATGTTGGCCGTGCACCTCGACGAGCAGCGCACCGAGCTGACGCAACAGTCCGACGCTCACCGGCTGGTCGTTGACGAACGCGCGCGCCTTGCCGTCGGCGTTCTGCACCCGGCGGACGATCAGCGCGTCGTCGCGCGCGATGCCCGCTTCATCGAGAATGGCGAAGGCCGGATGGTTCGGTGCGACATTGAACGTCGCGGCGATCGAGCCCGACGCCTCGCCCGTGCGGACGAGATTGCCGTCCGCCTTCGCGCCGAGCGCGAGGGACAGGGCGTCGAGAAGGATGGATTTGCCCGCACCGGTCTCGCCGGTGAGCACGGTGAAGCCGGTCTCGAAGGAGAGATCGAGCGCGTCGATCAGTACGATATTGCGGACAGAAAGCCGTGAGAGCACGCGCGCCTGATCCTTCCGGCACCGCCTGCGTCGCACGCAAGCGGGCCTGCCCTTCGTTCATCCATGATGCAGTGGCACAGCCATCGCGGGCTCGCCCGCCAAGTCGAGTCGCCGCCTAGAGCAGATCGAAGCCCTTGAACGCCTTGCTGATCCAGCTCGTCGTCGTCTCGCTCGGCTCGTACCCGCCCGACTGCAACAGCGAATAGGCGTCGCGATACCAACGGCTTTGCGGGAAGTTGTGCCCCAGCACCGCCGCCGCCGTCTGCGCCTCCTGCGTCAGGCCCATCGCATAATAGGATTCGGTGAGCCGGAACAGAGCCTCTTCGACGTGGCGCGTCGTCTGGTATTTCTCGACCACGACACGGAAGCGGTTGATGGCGGCGAGATTGTCGTTCCGCTCCAGATAGTAGCGGCCGACTTCCATTTCCTTGCCCGCAAGCTGATCCGTCGTCGCTTGGATCTTGTTGCGTGCGTCTTCGGCATACTCGGAATCGGGATACTTCTCGATCAGCGTCTTGTACGCGTTGAGCGCCCGCTCCGTCTGATCCTGATCGCGCGTCACATCCGGAACTTGCTTATAATAGGAGTTCGCGATGATGTACTGGGCGTAAGCCGCGTCCGGGTGGTTCGGGTAGAGCGAGAGGAAGCGCTGCCCCGCGTTGATCGCGTCCTGATAGTTGCCGCGCGAGTAGCTCGCGAAGGCGAGCATCACCTGGCTCTTGCGACCGAAATCGGTGTGCGGGTGGAGCCGGTCCACCTCCTCGAACTTCACCATCGCGGTGCGATAGTCGCCCGCGTTCATGAGAACGAGGCCTTCATTGTAGAGCTGATCGGCCGGCGTATCCTCGAATTCCACCTCGACAATCTTGTTGCCGCAGGCGCCAAGGGCCAGCAAGGCGACGACCGCAATCGGCCGAGCATACCGCTTCAGCATAGGACCAACTCCAACTCTTACAGCCCAACCTCATACCAGCGTGCGAAGCCAGCGCCAACGGAGGGCGGGCCTTCCGGATTGTCGTCAATAAGTCGCAGTCAAAACTGTTTCAATTAAGCAACAATTTGAACGTTTTCCGCGTCGGCGAACAAAGCGCGTAACAGCTCGTAGTTCAAGCGGTGTCCGCCTTTGTGGCTCCGATAAAGGCCGAGGATCGGTTTTCCCGCGAGCGCCGTGTCGCCGATCGCGTCGAGCAGCTTGTGACGCACGAACTCGTCCGGGAAGCGCAGCCCCTCGGGATTGGCGACCGTCGCCCCGTCGACCGCGACGGCATTCTCGAGCGAGGCGCCCTTCGCAAATCCCTTGCGGTGAAGCATCTCGACATCGCGCAGCCGGCCGAAGGTGCGCGCCGGCGCGATCTCCCGCGCGAACCCCTCGGCCGTGAGATCGAACGCGAGGCGCTGGACGCCGATGATCGCGTCCGGAAAGTCGATGCAGACATCGAACCGGCGACCGTCGAAGGGAAGGAAGGCGGCGAACGCATCGCGCGAGCGCACCGCGACCGGCCGCATCACGCGGATCGCCTCGCCCGCCGGGGCCGGCTCGATCGCCGGGCGGATCGCCTCGACAAAGGGCGCGGCGCTGCCGTCCATGATGGGAACTTCGGGCCCGTCGATCGACACCGTCGCATCGCGCACGCCGAACGCCGCGAGCGCCGACATCAGATGTTCGATCGTCTTCACCGCCGCGCCGTTCTCCTGCACGACGGTCTGCAGCCGGGTTGCCGCGACGTTGCGCCAGTCGGCGCGAACGGTGCCGCCGGTGTCGGCCCGGCGGAAGACGATACCGTCCTCGCCAGGACCCACAACAAGCGAAACGCCGGCGCCCGAATGGACGCCGACGCCTTTGAGCTCGATCGGCTCGCGAAGCCTATGGGCTTCGATCAGTTTGCCTGACGACGCAGGAATGCCGGGATCTCCAGCTGATCGTCGTCGAGCTGCCGGGCCGCGGGACGGGTGCGCGAGGCGGGCTCGCCCTCACCCTGACGCGGACGACGCTGGGCGACTTCCGGTTTCGGACGGGCGCGGCGGGGCGCGGGGGCCTCGTCGGACGCTTCGTCCATGTAACGCTCGTCGCTCGGTGCGGGAAGACGGCGACGCTCTTCACGCTGCGGCGCCGGGAGACGGCCCTGGGCAGCGCGACGACGCGCGGCGCGCGGCTCGACCTGCTCGAACTCTTCCTCCTCCTCCTCGTCGCGGCGGGACAGACCGCTCGCGATCCGGCGCAGGAGACCCATCGGACGACGGCCGTCGGCCTCGTGATAGTCGTAGGCGTCGGGCTGACGCGGACGGGCGACGGGCGCCTCGGCCGCGATCGGCGGTGCGTCGTGGAGGTCGTCATCCTCCGGCAGCTCGGCGGCGATGAGGTCCTCGTCGTCGTAGACCTCGGCCTGCTCGACCGGCTCGAGATCGGCCTCGAAGTCTTCGAGACCGGCCGCGACCGCGGCAATCGCCGCTTCACCCGGATCGGCCAGCGCGACGGCCGTGCCCGGTGCCGCCTCGGTCTTCTTCGCGGTGCGATCGGCGAAGGAGACGACGCGGGTGTCTTCCGGCTCCGACTCGATGCCCGCCGGGTCCTGATCGATGCCCGTCGCGACGACGGAGACGCGGATCACGCCCTCGAGCGAATCGTCGAACGTCGCGCCGAAGATGATGTTGGCGTCGTCGTCGACTTCCTCGCGGATGCGGGTCGTCGCCTCGTCCACCTCGAAGAGGGTGAGGTCCTTGCCGCCGACGACGGAGACGAGAAGGCCGCGGGCGCCCTTCATCGAGGTCTCGTCGAGGAGCGGGTTGGAGATGGCGGCCTCGGCGGCCTGGAGGGCGCGGCCCTCGCCGGACGCTTCGCCCGTGCCCATCATCGCCTTGCCCATGTTGCGCATCACGGAGCGCACGTCGGCGAAGTCGAGGTTGATGAGACCTTCCTTGACCATCAGGTCGGTGATGCAGGCAACGCCCGAATAGAGCACCTGGTCCGCCATCGCGAAGGCGTCGGCGAAGGTGGTCTGCGCGTTCGCGATCCGGAACAGGTTCTGGTTCGGGATCACGATCAGCGTGTCGACGTGCTGGGCGAGCTCTTCGATGCCGGCATCGGCGAGCTTGGCCCGACGCGCGCCTTCAAACTGGAAGGGACGCGTCACGACACCGACCGTTAGTATACCCTGGTCGCGCGCCACCCGCGCCACGACGGGGGCCGAGCCGGTGCCGGTGCCACCGCCCATACCGGCGGTGATGAACACCATGTGCGAGCCGGACAGATGGTCGGCGATCTCGTCGATCACCTCCTCGGCGGCGGCACGGCCGACATCCGGCTGCGAGCCTGCGCCGAGACCTTCGGTCACGGCGATGCCCATCTGGATGACCCGCTCCGACTTGGAGAGGTTGAGCGACTGAG
Organism: Acuticoccus kalidii; assembly: GCF_021556395.1. Classification (GTDB taxonomy): domain Bacteria; phylum Pseudomonadota; class Alphaproteobacteria; order Rhizobiales; family Amorphaceae; genus Acuticoccus; species Acuticoccus kalidii. Next base: position 632,686 of record NZ_JAKGCS010000036.1, on the reverse strand, counting down.
CGTCGGTGTTGGCCACGACAAAGTCGCAGCCGGCGAGCCCGGCCTCGATCATGTTGTTGACCGCGTTGCACCCCGCCCCGCCGACGCCGAACACCATGATACGCGGCTTCAACTCAGTCAGGTCGGGCGTCTTCAAGTTAATGGACGACATGATTGTCTCCCGTGTCTCGTCCCAATGCCCGAACCGGGCGCTTTCAGTGCCGGCCCCTTGAGGGCCGGGTCGAATCTTCAAAAACTCTCGCGCAGCCAACGCCCCATGCGGGCGAAGTAGCCGGTGGAGTTGCCCTGCGCCTCGAAGAGGCTGGCAGGGGCGAGCTGCGGATAGATCAGCAGACCGATAACCGCCGAGAACGCCGCGCCACGCGCCGCGATCGGCAAACCTTTGACCCCGAGCGGCCGTCCGAGACGGACGGGCCGCCCGAACACGTGCCGCGCCACATCGGTCAGCCCCGTCAGCTGGCTGCCGCCGCCGGTCATCACCACGCGCCGTCCGATGCGCCCGGAGAAACCCGATGCGACGAGCCGGTCGCGGATCAGCTCCAGGATCTCGTCCACGCGGGGACGGATGATCGTGTTCAGCGTCAGCCGCGGGATCGTCTGCGGGGCCGTCCCATCCTCTTCCCCGACGGGGTGGATGGTGATCGTGTCCCGCTCGTCCCGCGCCGCGGCGACGGCCGAGCCTTGCAGCGTCTTCAGCCGCTCGGCCTCGTCGACGCGGATCGACAGGCAGTGAGCGATGTCCATCGTGACGTGATGGCCACCGATCGCGATGGCATCGACGTGGACGAGATTGCCGTCCGCGAAGATCGCGATCGACGATGTTCCGCCGCCGATATCGACGCACACCGCGCCGAGTTCGCCTTCGTCATCGACCAGCGAGGCGAGCCCCGAGGCGTAGGGGGTCGCGACGACGCCGTCGACGTCGAGATGGCAGCGGTTGATGGCGAGGGCGAGATTGTCCTGCGCCGAGCGATCGGACGTCACGAGATTGACGTCGACGCCGAGCACGTCCCCCACCATCCCGCGCGGGTCGCGAATGCCGTCCTGACCGTCGAGGGTGTAGCCGATAGGGAGCGCGTGCAACGCTGTCCGCCCGTCCTTGATCTGGTGTCGGCCCGAGGCGGCGAGCACCCTACGGATGTCCGCCTCGCGCACCGCACCGGTGTCGAGATCGACCTTGGCGCCGAAGGCTTCCGAAGCGAGGCGACCAGCCGTCTGAGTCACAATAAGTGATTCGATGGTTACGCCAGCCATTTGCTCGGCTGCGTCCACTGCTCGACGAATGGCCCCCTCGGCCTTGTCGAGATCGATCACCGTGCCGGACTTCACGCCGCGCGATTGCTGATAGCCGTAACCGATCACCTCGATCGCGTGCGTGCGGCCGGCAAGAAGCTCCGCCTCGGAGGCCGGACGCAAGCGCGCGATCAGGCACGCGATCTTGGTCGAGCCCACATCGAGCACGCACACCGTGGCCGATCGGCCCGGCGCCACATGGCAACGCCCTTGGTCGACGCGTCGAGGCAGGTGGATGATACTCAAAACTGCGCCTCCGCGATCGCAGCCGCCAGAGGATCCAGCGGCGGCAGTGCATCGGGCCGCCCATTGAGCGGCTTGTTGGTTTCCATCTCTTCCTTGGAGGGCGGAACGAGCTGCACCGACGTGCGGTCATGAAGCCGCATGTCGATCACGATCGGGCCGACCGCGAGAAGAGACGCCTGCGTCTCCATGTCGATCAGCCGCATCAGGGCCTCGTTCGGCTCGTCCTCCGGCAGGCGAATGGTCGCCCCCGAATCGAGCTTCAGATCCCAGCGCCGCTCGTTGACATAGAGCGCGGCCATCGTCCGCTCCTTGAAGCCGGGAAAGTCGTTGAGGAGATCGTTGATCTCGCGGACCTTCTCGTTCGCCCGCCGCCCTGCGACGAGGGGCAGCGACCGGAACCGGGCCGGCACCTCGTAAGCGAGGATCGTCCCATCTTCGGAGATCAGGACCTCGTCATTGTCCATGCGCCAGCGCGAATAGGCGGCGGCCTCGTCGATCGAAACATCGAGCGTACCGGGGAAGATCTTGCGCACCGTCGCGCTTCTCACCCACGGGAGCGACTCCAGCCGGTCCCGCGTCGCGTCGACGTCGACCGAGAAGATCGACGCGTCGGGATCGAGCGACACGGACGCGACGATCGCGCTGTCGGAGGTCTCTTTCTGCCCCGTCAGTTTGACGTAACGGACCTGAAAACCCGACGCGCGGCCGACCTTGTCGACCACTTCCATCGGATCCTCGGTGTAGGCGAGCCCCGCGCCGCAGCTCCCCAGGAGCACGACGGCGGCGAGAAGCCGCGCCGGCATAGCGCCGGAGAGCTTCGCGTCGAGACCACGTCGATTTCGCCCCTGTGTCACCGACGACAACTTGCGTCCTCCACAAGAGCGCTCACCAGCGCGTCGAAGTTCATCCCCGCGTGGGCTGCCATTTCTGGCACCAGCGACGTTTCTGTCATGCCCGGCTGAGTATTGACTTCGAGACACACGAGTTCGTCTTTCACGGGATCGTAGCGAAAGTCTGCGCGCGAGACCCCACGACATCCCAGCGCGTGGTGCGCGACCAATGTGAACTTTTGGATATTCTGGTAAATATTTGGTTTAAGCGGGGCCGGCAGGAGGTGCTGCGAGCCGCCCGGCTTGTACTTCGCGTCGTAGCCGTAAAAGCTCTCCGACACGGGCACGATGTTGATCACGTCCCACACCGCTTCGCCGAACGCGGCGCACGTCAGCTCGAGCCCGTCGACATAGCGCTCGGCCATCACCGTGTCGCCGAACTTCCAGTCGTCGGCGGCGAGTTCGCGGGGCGGAGAATTGGCCCCGTCGCGGACGAACAGAACCCCGAAAGACGAGCCTTCCCCGACCGGTTTGACGACGTAAGGCGGCTCCATCACGTGCCGCTCGGCGGCCTCGAAACGGTTGCAGGTGAGGTGCTCGGCGACCGGCACGCCCGCCCGCGCGAGGACCGCCTTCGCGAGGTCCTTGTTCATCGCGAGAGCCGAGGCGAGGATGCCCGAGTGCGTGTAAGGAATCTGAAGAAACTCCAAAACGCCTTGCACGGATCCATCTTCGCCGAACGGTCCGTGGAGCGCGTTGAAGGCGACATCGGGCTTCAACGATTTCAACTTTTCCACAAGATCGTAGCCGACATCGAGCCGCGTAACCTCGTAGCCGGACCGTTCGAGACCGCTCGCGCACGCCTCGCCGGATGCGAGGCTCACGGGGCGCTCGGCCGACAGACCGCCATAAAGAACAACAACGTGCGTCATTTCGCGGCTCCCATGAACGCGGGTACTGGCTCGCCTGCGGGTTCACCGACCCGCTTGATCTCCCAATCGAGCGACAGGCCGCTCGTCTCGCGCACGCGGCCGCGCACGGTCTCGCCGAGACGCTCGAGATCGTCCGCCGTCGCCTCGCCGAGATTGAGCATGAAATTGCAGTGCAGCTCGGACATCTGCGCACCGCCGATGGTCAGCCCCCGGCAGCCGGCTGCGTCGATGAGCTGCCACGCCTTCTCGCCCGGCGGGTTCTTGAAGGTCGATCCGCCGGTGCGCGCCTTGATCGGCTGCGTCTCTTCGCGCCGCTCGGTGATGTCGTTCATCTCCGCGAGGATCGCATCGCGATCGCCGGGCTCACCCTCATAGGTCGCCTCGGTGAAAATGAAGTCGGCCGGCGCCTCGGAATGGCGATAGGAAAAGCCGAAATCGGCCGCCGAGAGGACATGCACCGCGCCCTTGCGGTCGACCGCGCGGGCCGACACCAGGCGGTCCTTCGTCTCGGTCCCATAGGCGCCCGCGTTCATGCGAAGCGCACCGCCGATCGCACCGGGAATGCCGCGATAGAAAGCGAGACCGGCGATCCCCGCATCGGCCGCGGCGCGCGCCGCCTTCACATCCGGCAAGGCCGTCCCCACGGTGAGGCGCATCCCTTCGACCGCGGCATGGCCGAAGCCGCGCGGGGAAAGGCGGATGACGACGCCCTTCACGCCCCCATCGCGCACCAGCGTGTTGGAGCCGAGCCCGATCACCGTGACCGGCACCTCCTCCGGCAACGCCTCCAGGAAACGAGACAGGTCCGCCTCGCTGCGCGGCGTGAAGAGGATCTCGGCCGGACCACCGACGCGGAACCAGGTGATGTCCGCGAGACGCTGGTTCGGTTCGAGCCGTCCTTCGAGGCCGATCCCGGAAAGGTGGGTGAGGAGGTCGGACTGGCTCATGCGGCGAGCTCGTCCGGCAAAGTCGCGGCCCACTGGGTGATCGAGCCGGCCCCGAGACAGACCACGATATCCCCCGGCGCAGCACGCGCCTTGATCAACGGGGCGAGCGCCTCGCGGTTTTCGAGCGCGATCGAGTCGCGGTGACCACGCACCGAAAGACCGGCGACGAGCGCATCGCGATCGGCGCCCGGAATGGGGCTCTCCCCCGCCGCATAGACGTCGGTGACGATGACGAGATCGGCGTCGTTGAAGCAGAGACAGAAATCGTCGAAGAGGCTCTGGAGGCGCGAATAACGGTGCGGCTGGACGACGGCGATCACCTTGCCCTTCGTCGCCTGACGCGCCGCGGCGAGAACCGCGCGGATCTCGACCGGGTGGTGGCCATAATCGTCGAAGATCGCGACCCCGTTCCAGTCGCCGACATGGGTGAAGCGCCGCTTGACCCCGCGGAACGCCTCGAAGCCGCGCCGGATCGCATCGCCGTCGATGCCGAGACGATCGGCGACCGCCACCGCGGCCGTCGCGTTCGAGACGTTGTGAACGCCCGGCATCGGCAGCGAGAGGTTACGGATCGTGCGGTGCTCGCCCGTCACGCGGTCGGTGATGTCGACGGCGAAGGTCGTGCGCGGACCATAATCGACGTCGATGAAGCGGACGTCGGCCTGCGGGTTCGCGCCGTAGGTGATGATGCGGCGATCCTCGATCCGGCCGACCATCGCCTGCACCTCGGGATGGTCGAGGCACATCACCGCGAAGCCGTAGAACGGGATGTTCTCGACGAACTGGCGGAAGGCGGCGCGGACACCGTCGAAGGTGCCATAATGGTCGAGATGCTCGGGATCGATATTGGTGACGATCGCGATATCGGCCGGGAGCTTGACGAAGGTGCCGTCGCTCTCGTCCGCCTCGGCGACGAGCCAGTCGCCCTCCCCGAGGCGCGCGTTCGTCCCATAGGCGTTGATGATGCCGCCATTGATGACCGTCGGGTCGAGCCCGCCGGCTTCGAGCAGCGTCGCGACGAGGGAGGTCGTCGTCGTCTTGCCGTGCGTGCCGCCGACGGCGATCGCCTGCTTGAGGCGCATCAGCTCGGCGAGCATCTCGGCGCGGCGCACCACCGGCAGGAGGCGGGCGCGCGCGGCCATCAGCTCGGGATTGTCGCGCTTCACCGCCGACGAGACGACGAGGACCGTCGCCCCCGCGATGTTCTCGGCCTTGTGGCCGATCAGAACCTTGATGCCCTTTTCGCGCAGGCGCTGAACGTTGGCGTTCTCTGCGATGTCGGAGCCTTGGACCGTGTAACCGAGATTGTGCAGCACCTCGGCGATGCCCGACATGCCGATGCCGCCGATCCCGACAAAGTGCACCGGGCCGATGGCCGTCGTCATCTTGAGGGGGGCGATCATCGGGTGTCTCCTTGGGGGGCGGCGAGGCGCTCGCACAGATCGGCGAGGCGCTCGGCGGCGTCGGGCTTGGCAAGGCGGCGCGCATCGTCTGCCGCTTTCGCGAGGCGCTCCGGTTCGTTCATGGCGCTGGCGAGCTCCTCGGCGAGGCGCTCGGGCGTGAGGTCGGCCTGGTCGAGACGCTTGGCCCCGCCGAGCGCCTCGAGCGCGCTCGCATTCGCGGCCTGGTCCTGATCGATCGCGCCCGGAAGCGGCACCAGCAACGACGGCCGGCCGATGATCGAAAGCTCGGCGACCGTCGAAGCGCCGGAGCGCGCGACCACCAGGTGCGCCGAAGCGATTCGTTGCGGAAGATCGGAAAAGAATGGGGCGAGTTCAGGGCTCATCCCGAGCGCTTCGTAGGCGGCGCGCGTGCGATCCATATCTTCCGGCCGGCATTGCTGCACGATGTCGAGCCGCGCGCGCTCGGCCGGCGAAAGGCGCTCCACCGCGGGCGGCAAAAGGTCCGACATCGCGCGCGCCCCCTGGCTCCCACCGAAGACGAGAAGACGAAAGCGGTCGCTCGCGGGCACATAATGCGAGGCCGCCTCGCGCACCTGATCGCGCACCGGAATCCCGACATGGGTGACGGAGAGCGCGCCGGTGAGGCCCTTCACCTCGGGAAAGCTCGTCGCGACGTGGGCGTGCCGGGCGAGGCTGCGATTGGCCCGCCCGATCACCGCATTCGCTTCGTGGACGATCGCCGGAACGCGCATCAGCCGAGCCGCGGTGAGCGGCGGCAGCGTCGGATAACCGCCGAAGCCGACGGCGATCGCCGGCCGCTTCGCGCGGATGATCCGCATCGAGCCGAAGAGCCCGGCGGCATTGGTGAGTCCCATCTTGAGGAACGACACCGGATCGCACCCCTTCAAGGTCGCGGCCGCGAGGAAATGCGCCTCTTCGGCGGGAAAGTCGGCAAGCAGGGTCTTGGCGCGCGCGTCGGTCGCGAGGATCACGGTGTGACCCCGCCGGACGAGCGCGCTCGCCAGCGCCTGTGCGGGAAAGAGATGCCCGCCGGTGCCGCCTGCTGCCAGAAGCACCTTCACGCAAACGCCTCCCGCGCGACGCGATACTCGGTGAAGCGGACCGGATGCGGGCGGCGCCGTGCGAGGGCAAGCGCGAGGCCCATCCCCATCGCGACCGCGATCATCGACGAGCCGCCATAGGAGATGAAGGGCAACGTCATCCCCTTCGCGGGCATGAGCTGGAGGTTCACCGCCATGTTGATGAACGCCTGCCCGCCGAAGAGCAGGATGAGGCCCGAAAGGGCGAGGCGCACGAAGGCGTCCGTCTCCTTGAAGGCGTGCATCAGCCCGCGCAGCACGACGACGGCGAAGAGCATCACGATGATGCCGCACACGATGATGCCGAACTCCTCGGCGGTCACCGCGAACACGAAGTCGGTGTGACTGTCCGGCAGACGGCGCTTCACGATGCCCTCGCCCGGCCCCTCACCAAACCAGCCGCCCCGCTCGAAGGATTCGATCGAGCGGTTCACCTGATAGTTCCCCTCCGCCGACGGATCGAGGAACGAATTAAAGCGCGCCGTCACGTGCGGAAGGTAGAAATAGGCCGAGGCGATGCCGCCGAAGCCGGCGATCCCGAGCGCGAACACCCAGCGCCATTGGAGCCCGGCGAGGAAGATCATCGCGCTCCACACGATCGCGATCAGCATCGCCTGACCGAAGTCCGGCTGCGCGATCAACGGTGCGATCACCATGGCGAGCAGGAAGACGGCGAGGAGCCGGCCCGGCAGATCCTGCCGCTCGGACCCCTCGGCGAACAGGAAGGCCGTCAGGATCACGAAGGCCGGCTTGATGAACTCGGCCGGCTGGATCGTGAAGCCGATGATCGACAGCCAGCGCCGCGAGCCCTTCACCTCGGTCCCGATGAACAAAGTGAGGATGATCCCGGCGAGGGCCACCACGAACATCACCAGCGCGACGCGGCGCACCTGGCGCGGAGAGAGGAAGGAGAACGAAATCAGCGCGATCACCGCCGGGATGAGGAACATCGCGTGGCGCAGCGTGAAGTGATACGTCCCGACGCCGAGCTTCTCGGCCACCGGCGGCGAGGCGGCGAGCGACAGGAGCAGCCCGAGCGCCATCAATGCGAGCAGCGCGCCGAGGAGAACGCGGTCGACCGTCCACCACCAGCGAGCGAAGGCGCGTTCATCGGCGCGGCTGACCATCAGGCGTTCTCCCCGGAATGAAGGCGCTCACCGACGAGCGTGCGGAACCGATCGCCGCGCGCCTCGAAGGAGCGGAATTGATCGAAAGAGGCACAGGCGGGCGACAACAGCACCACGCCGCTCCCCGCAGCCTCGGCATCCGACGCGGCGGCGTCGAGCGCGGCTTCGAGCGTGCCGGACAGGACGAAATTGACGCGGCCGGTGAGCGTCTTCGCAAACGCTTGCGCCGCCTCGCCTATGAGGTAGGCCCGTTTCACCCGGCCGAAGAGATCGGCGAGCTCGGTGATCCCGCCCGCCTTCGGCACCCCGCCGGCGATCCAGTAGACGTCTTCGAAGCTCGCGAGCGCCTGGCGCGTCGATTGCGCGTTCGTCGCTTTGGAATCGTTGACGAAGAGGACCGCGTCCGCGCGCCCCACCTCCTCCATCCGGTGGACGAGGCCGGGGAAGGTCGCAAGCCCCCTCACCGCGTCTTCGGCGGTGTGACCGAGCGCGATCGCGAGCGCCACGGCAGCCGACGCGTTCTGTGCATTGTGCCGGCCCCGCAGCGAGCCGATCCCGGCGAGGCTCGCGATCTCGCGCGCCACACCGTCCGTCACGCGATAGAGCGTCTCGCCGACAGCGCCGACGCCCGACCGGCCGAGCGCGATCGCGTCGACACTGTCGAAGGTGCCGATGCGCAGTACGGTCTTGCCCGCCCGCTCCATCCGATCCGCCACGGCGGCGGTGTCGGCATCGTCGACGCCGATCACCACGGCATCGCTCGCCGCGACGAGGCGTTCCTTGATCGCGGCGTAATTCTCGTACGTCCCGTGCCGGTCGATATGGTCCGGCGACAGGTTGAGGAGCGCGCCGACATCGGGCGCCAACGTGGTCGCAAGGTCGATCTGATAGGACGAGCACTCGACGACCGCGACGCCCGGCACCGGGTCGAGATCGAGCACCGGCCGGCCGATATTGCCGCCCACCTGCGCCGCGTCACCGAGGACCGTGAGGAGATGGCCGAGAAGCGCCGTCGTCGTCGACTTGCCGTTGGTGCCGGTGATCGCGACCAGCGCGAGGCCCGGAAGGCGCGCCCGCCGCTCCTCGTCGAAAAGGCCGACATCGCCGACGATCGGCACCCCTGCCGCGTGCGCCCGCTCCGCCGACCAATGCGGCTTCGGATGGGTCAGCGGCACGCCCGGCGACAGGAGCAGCGCATCGACGCCGTGAAAGTCGAGATCATGGAGATCGCCGGTCGCGATCCCCGCTTCGGTCGCAGCCGCCACGCGCTCCGCGCTATCGTCGAACGCGACGACCTTCGCGCCGCCGGCCGCCAGCGCACGCGCGGAGGCGAGCCCCGAGCCGGCGAGGCCGAAGACGGCGACCGTCTTGTCGGAATAGCGCGTGACCTCGATCATCTGAGCTTCAGCGTCGACAGGCCGACGAGCGCGAGCACGAAGGCGATGATCCAAAAGCGGATCACGACCTGCGGCTCGGTCCAGCCGAGTTGTTCGAAATGGTGGTGGATCGGCGCCATCTTGAAGACGCGCTTGCCGGTCAGCTTGTACGAGCCGACCTGAATGATGACGGAGACCGCCTCGAGCACGAAGAGGCCACCGATGATCGCGAGCACGATCTCGTGCTTCGTCGCGACCGCGATCGCCCCGATCATCCCACCGAGCGAGAGCGAGCCCGTATCGCCCATGAAGATCGCCGCCGGTGGCGCGTTGAACCACAGGAAGCCGAGCCCCGCGCCGATCACCGCGCCGCAGATCACCGCGATCTCACCCGTCCCCGGCACGTTGTGGATCTGGAGATAGTCGGCGAACACGACGTTGCCCGACAGATAGGCGATCAACCCGAACGAGCCCGCCGCGATCATCACCGGGACGATGGCGAGCCCGTCGAGCCCGTCGGTGAGGTTCACCGCGTTGCCCGCGCCGACGATGACGAACAGGCCGAAAATCGGGAAGAAGAGCCCCAGATTGAAGAGGAGATCCTTGAAGAAGGGAAAGGCGAGCGAGGTCGACAGCGTATCGGAGTTGAGACGCATGAAGCCGATGATCGCGATCAGCGCGATCACCGCCTCGATCAGAAGCCGCATCCGGCCCGAGAAGCCGCCATGCGTTGCCCGTTTGACCTTCAGATAGTCGTCGTAAAAGCCGATCGCGCCGAAACCGAGCGTCACGAACAGGATCAGCCAGACATAGGCGTTTCCGAGATCGGCCCAGAGGAGCGTCGCGATGATGAGCCCGGCGAGGATCATCAGGCCGCCCATCGTCGGCGTGCCGCGCTTCGTGAGGAGGTGGCTCGCGGGTCCGTCCTCGCGGATCGGCTGCCCCTTGCCCTGCCGCACGCGCAGCGAGCGGATGATGCGCGGACCGAACAAGAAGGTCACGAACAGCGCGGTCATCATCGCCCCGCCGGTGCGGAAGGTGATGTAGCGGAAGACGTTGAGCGGCGGGAATTCCGTCGCGAAGGAGGAGAGGAACTCAAACATCGCGCCGCTCCATCCCGTAGCGCGATTCCAGCGCGTCGACGATGACGGAGAGGCCGGTGGCCTTCGAGGCTTTCACGAGAACGGCGTCACCCGCCTCGATCGGATCGAGCCGGGCGATGAGGTCGGCCGCGTTGTCGGCGTGGATACCGCGGAGATCGAAAGGAAGCGCATCGCGCAGGTGCTTCGTCATGGTTCCAACGGTGTGCACGATTCTCGTGTCCGCATCGACGAGCAGCGGCGCCAGTCCACGGTGGAGATCGTCGGCGCTCGGGCCGAGCTCCAGCATGTCCCCCAGGATGGCGATCCGGCGCTTGGCCGGAACCCGTCCGAGCGCGGCGATCGCAGCGGCCATCGCGGCCGGATTGGCGTTGAACGCATCATCGAGGAGAACGGCGTCGCCGCCGGCCGGGCGCAGCCGCACACGCCGCCCCCGCCCCTTCGGCGCCGACCAGGCGGAGAGCGCGGCCGCCCCCTCGAAGACATCGCGGCCGGCGACCGAGAGGGCCGCGAGAACGGCGAGCGAGTTGTGTGCGATGTGCGCCCCCGGCGCCAATTCGTAGGCGATGCGGGTGCCGAACACGTCGGCGATCACACCCTCTTCGTCCACCTCCACGAGAGAGACGTCCGCGCCCTCCGCGCCGAAGGTCACGACCCGCGCGCCGCACGCCTCAGCCGCCGCGATCAGACGCGCCGCGTGGGGACTGCCGGCCGGCACGATCGCGGTGCCGCCCGGGACGAGGCCGGTGAAGATCTCGGCCTTCGCGTCGGCGATACCCGCAACGCTCTCGAAGAATTCGAGATGAACGGCCTCGACCGTCGTGATGATCGCGATCGTCGGGCGCACCATCGCCGTCAGCGGCAGGATCTCGCCGGCATGGTTCATGCCGATCTCGAAGATCCCGGCCTCAGAGTCGGCAGGCATCCGCGCGAGCGACAAGGGCACGCCCCAATGATTGTTATACGAGGCCGCCGAGGCGTGCACCGCACCGCCGGCGCCGAAGGCGAGACGCAGCATCTCCTTGGTGCCGGTCTTTCCGACCGAGCCCGTCACCGCGACCACCGGCACCTCGGCGCCGATCCGTCCGCGCGCCGCCCGCCCGAGCGCGACGAGCGCCTCAAGAACGTCGGGCACGCGGATCGCGCGATCCGCCTCGCCAGCGCTGATCACCGCCGCGGCGGCGCCCTTCTCGAGCGCTGCCGGAACGAAGCGATGCGCGTCCATCGAAACGCCCTGAATGGCGAAGAACGCGTCACCGCTCTCCAGCGTACGCGTGTCGATCGAGATGCCGCCGACCGCGTCTTCCGGCGCGACGCCGCTGAGCGCCCCGCCGGTGATGTCGGCGATTTCGCCGAGTGTCCAAATTGAGCCTGTCATCGCCCCTCCAACGCCGCGATGACGGCTGAATGGTCGCTGAAGGGCAGAACCGTGTCGCCCACGATCTGCCCTTCTTCATGTCCCTTGCCGGCGACGACGAGCGCATCGCCCGCGCGCAGCATGGCGATCGCCTCACGGATCGCCGCCGCCCTGTCGCCGATCTCGATCGCGCCCGGCGCGCCGGCGAGCACCGCCGCGCGGATCGTCGCCGGATCCTCCGAGCGCGGATTGTCGTCCGTCACGATCACGATGTCGGCGATCGCGTGGGCGGCCGCCCCCATCAGCGGCCGCTTGCCCGGATCGCGGTCCCCGCCCGCGCCGATGACGACGACGAGACGCCCCGACACACGCGGCCGCAGCGCCGTGAGCGCCGCCGTCACCGCGTCCGGCTTATGGGCATAGTCGACGAAGATCGGTGCACCGTCCGCACGCCCGACGAGCTCGAGCCGCCCCGGTGCGCCCTGAAGGCCGGCAAGCGCTGCGATCGCTTCGCCCTCCGGCACGCCGGCCGCGATCGCGAGCCCGGCCGCCACCAACGCGTTCTCGACCTGGAAGGCCCCGATCAGCGGCAAATGAATATTGTGCGATACCCCGTTCGCCTCGATGACGAGCCGCGCGCCCTCCTCGCTCGGCGTCTCCGCGACGAGGCGAAGCCCCGTCCCGTGACGGCCGACGGTGAAGGCCTCCGGCGCCACCCGCAGAACCGCGTCGGCCCCCGGCTGATCCGGATCGACCACGGTCTGCGCCCCGTTCGGTTGCAACACCTCGAACAGGCGCAGTTTCGCCGCGAGATAGGCCTCGGGCGTCGCATGATAATCGAGATGGTCGCGCCCGATATTGGTAAAACCGGCCGCGGCGAGGCGCACGCCGTCGAGGCGGCGCTGCTCGATCCCGTGGCTCGAGGCCTCCATCGCGACATGGGTGACGCCTTCGGCCGCGAGCGCGGCGAGCCGCTCGTGAAGGGCCACCGGATCGGGGGTCGTGAGGCCGCCTTTCACCGTCACCGCGCCATGGATGCCGAGCGTTCCGACACTCACCGCCCGGTGCCCCGCCGCGGTGAAGATCTGCCGCGTGAACTCGGCGACGGAGGTCTTTCCGGCGGTTCCCGTCACCGCGACGATCGTCTCCGGCTGCGGCCCGGCGAGCCGCGCGGCCATCAACGCGAGACGCCGTCTCGGGTCCGGGTCGACGAGCACGACCGGCGCGTCCACCGCGACCGATCCGTCATGCAAGATCGCGACGGCGCCCTTCGCGAGCGCCTCCGCCACGAATGCCGTTCCGTCGGTCTTCGTCCCCTTCAGCGCGGCGAACACCATCCCCGGCCCGGCGCGGCGGCTGTCCGCCGTCACGCCGGTGACGTCGAGTGCCGGGTCCGGCACGTCGAGATCGGGAACGAGTTCGCCGAGGCGCATGGTGCGTCAGTCCTGGTAGGCGACGGTCATCGCGCGCGCGACATCGTCATTGTCGTTGAAGCGCGGCGTGACGTTCAGCATCGGTCCGATGCGGCTGATGATGTTCGCGACGGTCGGCGCGGCGTTGAGGCCGGCGGTCGCCGCATACTGCCCCTCTTCCGGCTTCGGCTCGTCGAGAACGACGAGGACCACATATTGCGGATCGTCGATCGGGAAGGCCGCGAGGAAGGAGTTGAGCCGCCGGTCGCTCGCATAGCCGCCCGCGACGGCCTTTTCCGCCGTCCCGGTCTTGCCGCCGACATCGAAGCCCGGCACCTGCGCGCGGCGGCCGGAGCCCTCTTCGGCATTGAGTTTCAAAAGACGGCGCATCTTGTCGGAGGCCTCGGCGCTGATCACGCGACGGCCGATCTGCATCGTCTCCGCTTCGGAGCGGGGATAGAAGGTCGGAGCGGCGAAGATCCCGCCATTCACCATCGCCGCCGCCGCCGCCGCCGCATGCATCGGCGTCACCGCGAGACCGTGCCCGAAGGAGACCGTCGCGGCCGTCACGTCCGGCCAGCGCGAGGGCACCAGCGGGCGCGCCGCCTCCGGCAACTCCGTCTCCAGCCGGTCGAACATCCCGAACGCCTTGAGATACGCCTTCTGCCGTTCCGCCCCCAGCATCAGCGCCACCTTCGCGGTGCCGATATTGGAGGAATACTTGAACACCTCCGGGATCGTCAGGACACGCGACTTGGCGTGAAAGTCCTTGATCGTGAAGCGGCCGAGACGCAGCGGATAACGCGCGTCCATCGTGGAATTGAGATTGATGACCCCCGCGTCGAGCCCCATCGCCATCGTGAAGGTCTTGAACACGGAGCCGAGCTCGAAGACGCCCGCAAGCGCACGGTTCATCCGCGGCTTCTCGAGCGCTTCGGCAGGGTGGTTCGGGTCGTAATCCGGCAACGAGCTCATCGCCACGACTTCGAGCGTGCGGGCATTGAGGACGATGCCGACCGCCGCGATGGAGCGGTACCGTTCCATCGCCCGCGAAAGCTCGTCGCGCACCGCGTGCTGGGCGCGCAGATCCACCGAGACGCGCACCGGGGCGAGCGCCCGCCCCTTGCGGGCGAGGCCCGCCGCCTGGAGCGCCATCAGCCCGCTCCCATCGACCGCCTTCTCGAGCCCGGCGATGCCGGCATTGTCGACATTGACGTGGCCGACAATGTGTCCGACCGCGCGCCCACCCGGATAAAAGCGCTTCGTCTCCGACAGGAAGCCGATGCCCGGCAGGCCGAGATTGTGCACCTGCTCGCGCTTCAGCGCGCTGATCTCACGCTTCAGCCAGATGAAGCCGCGATCGGTCGACAGGCTCGCGCGGAGCGATTCGATGTCGAGTTCGGGCAGGACCGAGGTAAGCTTCTCGACCGCCTCGTCGACGTCGATGATGTTGCGCGGCTCGGCGAACAGCGACGCGGTCGCAAGATCGGTCGCGAGCACCTCGCCATTGCGGTCGACGATATCGGGGCGCGCCGCCTGGACGTCGTCCTGCGGGGAGAAGAGCAATCCGTCATGCGCCTCGGCGGGCGCCATGCCGAGCGTCACGAGCCGTGCGCCGATCACCGCATAGATCCCGACACAGGCGAGAATCACGAGCGCGATGCGCCCGCGCGCGCCCTGGTCGTTGCGCTTGCCACGCCTCATTGCGACGCCCCCCTCTTCTCGCTCTCGCGCCGGGCGGCCGACGCCACCTCGATCACCGTCGCGATTTGTTCCGCAGTGATATTTTCGAGCCGCAGAACGTCGTTGTGTCGATCGACCAGGGCCTGCAATCGCGCCGGATGATCGAGTGCACTCCACTCGGCTTCAAGCTCGCTGATTCTTTGCCGCTCCGCCGAAATCTTTCGCTGAAGTTCACCGATTGCTTTGGCGTCGCGCTCGGCATCCTTCTTCATCATGAAAACGGCCGTCGCGCTGGATGTCGCGGCGAGGACCGTGATCAGGACCACCGCGAGACGGGCGGGATGCTTCACCATGAGACCCCCTTCAAACGAACGTGCGGAACAAGATCGGCGATATCGACGGGCCGCGCCGGCGCATCGGTGCGGCGGGCGGCGCGCAATTTGGCGGACCGGGCGCGCGGGTTGAGCGCGGTCTCGGCCGCGCCGGGCAGAACGGGCTTGCGGGCGATCAAGGAGAATGTCGGCGCGCTGACGGCCTGCGGCGGCAGATGGCGCGAGCCGCCACCCGTCCCCGTCCGCTCGGTGAGAAAACGCTTCACGATCCGGTCCTCGAGGCTGTGAAAGGCGACCACCACGAGACGCCCGCCCTCGGAGAGGATCCGCTCGGCGGCGGTGAGCGCCCGCGCGAGTTCGCCGAGCTCGTCGTTCACCGCGATGCGCAGCGCCTGAAAGGTACGGGTCGCCGGATGAATGCCGTCTTTGGAGGCCCGCACCGCGCGCTCGCAGATCGCCGAGAGCTCGCCGGTGCGCGCGATGGGCCGCGCCTCGACGATGGCACGCGCCACCGCGCCGGCGCGCCGCTCCTCGCCGAAGGTGCGCAGAAGATGGGCGAGATCGCTGACATCGGCGCGGTTGCAGATATCGGCCGCGCTCGGCCCATCCCCGCCCATGCGCATGTCGAGCGGTCCGTCGAAGCGGAAGGAGAAGCCGCGCTCGGCCTCGTCGAGCTGATAGCTCGACACGCCGACATCGAGGACGACCCCGTCGACCTTGTCGTGGCCGGCGGCCTCGGCATGGGCGTCGAGCATGCCGAAGGTGCCCTCCACCATCTGAAGGCGCGGCATCGTCTCCGACAAAGCGCGCCCGCGGGCGACGGCCGCCGGATCGCGATCGATCGCGACCACGTTGGCGCCGGCCTCCAGGATCGCGCGTGTGTAGCCACCGCCGCCGAAGGTGCCGTCGACGATCACCTCCCCCGGGGATGGGGCGAGATGAGCCAGAACCTCTTCGAGCATGACGGGCGCGTGGCCCGGCGCATTCGCGCCCCCGCTCACGCCGTCCCTCCGCTCGCGCCAGTGGCGGCGGACGAGCCGAACAGACCGAAGGCCCGCTTCATCGCCTCGGCGCGATGGGCCTTGAAGCGATCCGGGTCCCAGATCTGGAATTTGTAGCCGAGCCCCACGAACGTCGCGGTGTTCGTGATGCCGGTGTGCTCGCGCAAGGTATCGGTGAGCATGACGCGCCCTTCGCCGTCGAGCTTCAACAGCTCGGAGATGCCGAACAGGGCCGTCGAGATCATGTCGTGATCGGCCGTCAGCGTATCGAGACCACCGAGACGCGACGAGATTTCATTAAGCAACTGGTTGCCCCCCGCATCTACCGTGTCGGCATGGGGAGAGGGAAAGCAGTAGAGCCCCTCGAACCCGTCACGGACCAACACCGAGCGAAAGGACGCAGGTATGGAGACGCGCCCTTTGGCGTCGAGTTTGTTCGTGTAGTGCGAGACGAACCCGTGCACCGCCAGCCCCCGCGCTGGTGGCACGCCACCACCTCGCCGTCAGGTCCCGCACCGCTCGGTTACGGGATGATTTGGGATATCATGGGTCTGTATGGGCGTCAACGAACCGTCTACCTTAACGGGGCATAAATCGCGCCCTGTGATCGCTCGCCCACACCCCTTTTTCGCGGTCGATTTTTCAGCATTTCCGCGCCCATTCCTGCCCGCCCACGGCCGCCCATCCACAAGCCCCGAAAAGACGCCGCCTCCCGATCGGCGCCCAGACATGGACGACGCCCGCCACACGCTCCCCTTCCCCGTTCCTTTGGAGAGTCGGGCCCTGTCATGTTCCTCCGGAGCCGTCATGCGTTCGCCACGGCGCGGCGGTCGGAACGTGTCACCGAAGGGCCGGAACGCAGTGGAGGACGGCGGAGCCGTTGACGCGTTCCGGCCGCCGCGCCACGCTCGCAGCATGATGACGCCGGGGCCCCTCGGCCCCTTCTGGCGCCGCCGCGTCAGCGGCCAGCGCCCCCGCGCGATGCCGCGCCAGCGGCGAGCCGTCCGCCCAAGCGGTCCCACCCGGCCCAAGCGATCCCATCCCACCCATGTGATCCCATGATATCCGGGCCGTCCCATGCCGGCCCATGACGACGCCCATGCGAACCCATGCCCATGATCGCCCATGCCGTGCGGCCGACGCCGGCCGCCGGGCGGCCCGCCGTCATCGGAACGCGGCGGGGCGCGGGGTGGGTCTTCGGTGGGAAGTGTGCCAGCCGGTCTATAAGCCGGGTTCTGTATGGCGAGGCCGAAGCCTCGCGTGACGACCATTCATCTGGGACGCTCGTCGCCGAGCGCCTCTCGCGACCTACCCGGGTGGCGTCGCGGCCGGAAACGGGCCACCACCCCTATGCGGTCTTGCTCCCGGCGGGGTTTGCCGTGCCGGGACCGTTACCGGCCCCGCGGTGGGCTCTTACCCCACCGTTTCACCCTTACCGCCCGTCACCGGACGGCGGTTTGTTTTCTGTGGCACTTTCCCTGGGGTCGCCCCCGCCGGGTGTTACCCGGCGCCGTGTTTCCGTGGAGCCCGGACTTTCCTCCCCTACGGCCTTTCGGCACCTGTAGGAGCGGCCGTCCGACCGGCTGGCAGGCGGTACATGCCCCGACATGAGACGAAACGCAAACGGCGCTCATCGCCCCGATTCGAAAAACCGGCGACTGGAAATGAAAAAGGGGCCCGACGCAACCGCCAGACCCCAGTTGAGGGAGGAGCAAACAGATATTCGCACGATTCCATTGCCGAGGGGATAACCCGATCCGAACAATCCTACGCTGCGACAAGTTTCACACAATTCTCATGCAACATCCGGGCCAGCCTGGAGAAATCCGTCCACAGCCCTCCGTGCGGGCTCGGTGCGAGGCCGCACGGGTGCATCCGCCTTTTCAGCCTGCCCCGCTCTCGAGAAAACGCACCATCCGGCGCATCGCCTCGGTGAGACTGTCGGCGCTGCGGACGAAGCAGACGCGCACGAACCCTTCGCCCGTATCGCCGAAGGCGGTGCCGGGCGCCGTGCCGACACGCGCATCGTCGATCAGACGGAAGGCCGCCTCCCGCGAGGAGCCGAGCCCCTCGACCTTGAAGAAGGCATAGAACGCGCCGTCCGGCGAGGCGTAGGTGATTCGGTTGTTGCCCTCGAACGCGGCGGCGACGATCTCACGCCCGCGCCGGGCGCGCGCGATGTTCGCCGCGACGAACGGTTCACCGTGGGTCAACGCCGCGATCCCGGCCCGTTGATAGGGCACCGACACGCCCGAGGTCGAATATTGGATCAGACTTTCGAGCGCCTGGCGCAGCGCGGCCGGCGCATGGATCCACCCGACGCGCCATCCCGTCATCGCCCAGTTCTTCGAAAAGGTGTTGACGTAGAGGATCGGATCGTCCGGCTCGGCGATATCGAGGAAGGAGGCGGAGCGATCGGCCCCGGTCCACACGAAGCGGGTATAGATCTCGTCGGCGACGATATAGACCCCGCGTTCGCGCGCGAGAGCGAGGATATCGCGCAGGGTCTCGATGTCGGCGGTCCAGCCGGTCGGGTTGGCGGGCGAGTTGATGAAGATCGCCCGCGTGCGCGGCGTCATCGCAGCGGCGAGATCGTCCGCCGACAGCGACCAGCGTCCGCCCTCCTCCCGCATCGGAACCGGGACCGCCTTGCCGCCGCGCACCGTTGCCGCGCCGGACACGTTCGGCCAGGCCGGGGTCGGCACCAGGATCTCGTCCCCTTCCCCGAGCACCAGCGCGAGACAGATCTGGATCGCCTGCATGCCCGAGCCGGTGACGAAGAAGGTGTCCGGGTCGAAAGGACGGCCATAAAGGCCCTCATAATAAGCGGCGAGCGCCTCGCGCAGCTCCGGGATGCCGCGTTCGTGCGTATAGAACGTTTCGCCGTCATAGAGGGAGCGGGCCGCCGCCTCGCAGATGATTCGCGGGGTCGGCAGATCACCCTCGCCCGCCCAGAGCGGAATGAGCCCCTCTTTGTCGCGCCCATAGCGAACCGCGCCGATGATCCCGCTCGGCGGCGCGTTGCGCGCACCGGCCTGCAAGCCCGCCACAAGATCGTCCATCGTCCATTCCTCAACCAATGCCGTATCGGAGCGGAGTGGCACGCGGCCGGATGCCGGTCAAACGCCCTTTCGCTCCGGCGCGGACGACCCGACCCCCCGTCACCGCGACGGGCGGGCTGGAACCGAAGCCGTCGCTGTGAGAAAAAAGACCGTCCGGGATGAACCATCCTCCCATCGTGCGGTTTTTGGGTCAGGTCCTCACACGGGGAACAGGCGAGCGATGCGCATTTTGACGGCCGCGACCGTCCTTTCGATCGGTACGGTGTCGTTTCTGGCGCTCGCCGTTCCGCGCCTCACCACCGGCTATGACGAGTACGAGGTTCGCCGCTCCCTTCAGGAGGCCACCCCCGGCGACACGCTGGACGAGCGCGTCCGCGCCGCCGTGGATGAGGGCGATATCGACGGCGCGCTCCAATATGAGGCGCTCTCCAAGGAGCTCGGCAAGCCGATTGCGCCGGAGACCGCCGCCTCGCTCGTCGAGGCGCAAGGCACGTTCGCCACCATCATGCGCAACACCGGCGACTTTGCCGGTGCCTATGTCACCGGCCATGCCGATTCCGCCGCCGGCCTCGCCGGCGCGATCATCTCCGACCTCACGGTCGTCGGCGACGTGCGCGATATCGTCTCCGAAGGTGGCAAGGCGGCGGTCGGAGAGGAGTATTCGGAGTTTCTCCTCGCCCTCGCCGCGATCGGCCTCGCCGCCGAAGGTGTTACGATCGCGACCGGCGGATCCTCGCTCGTCGTGAAGGCGGGGGTGTCGGTGCTCAAGGTCGCGAAGCGGACTGGGAACATGACCGCCGACCTCACCCGGCGCCTCGTCCACCTCGCCCGCGCCTCGGCACGGCCCGCAGCGCCCGCCGCCGGCCTCGCGCGCGGTGGTGACGGCGCGGTCGACATCACCCGCGCCGCGGCCCGTGCCGAGCTCGGCGCGATCGTCACCTCGGTCAACACCATGGCGGCCAATGCCGGGGCCGCCGATGCCGTTCGCCTGATGCGCACAGTGAAGACCTCCGACGACGCCCGCGAGCTCGCGACGATGTCGAGCCGGTTCGGTCGCCGCACCCGCGCCGTAGTCGAGCTGACGGGCAAGACCTCGATGCGCGGCTTCCGCGCCGCGCTAAAGGGCTTTCGCCTGTTGGTCGCCTTTTTGTGGAGCCTCGTCGCCTGGATCGCCGGGCTCGTCGCGCTGCGGTTCGTGAAGGGCGCGTTGCGGCTCAATCTGCGCCTGGTGCGTGGCGCGTTCGGGCTTTTCCTGCTGCCGGCCGTCCGCCAGCCGCGCCCGACGCGCCAGACGCGGGCCACTCGGGCGGACATGCCGGTCCGCCGCTCCCACCGTCATCGGCGATTGCGCGGCCCCGAACCCAGAATGACGTGACACGCGCTCAAATTCATAGGCACTCGAACGGCGATTTGAACCGGATGGCAATGAAGTCCGGCACAAGATGACAGCGGCCGACGACGCCGCAGCCGAGCAAGGCGGACCCAGATGAGCATCTACCTCCCGATCGCCGAGATGCCGGTGAGCGTCCTGATGGTTCTTGCGATGGGCGGGGCGGTCGGGCTGATCAGCGGTCTGTTCGGCGTCGGCGGCGGCTTCCTCATGACACCGCTCCTCATCTTCTCGGGCATCCCGCCCGCGGTCGCCGTCGCCTCGGTGACACCGCAGATCGTCGCGAGCTCCACCTCCGGAGCCCTCTCTTATTCGCGGCGCAAACAGGTCGACTTCAAGCTCGCTTTCTGCCTGATCGCGTCGGGCGCGGTCGGCGCGCTCGCCGGGGCGGAACTCTTCGCCCGCCTCGGCCGAGAGGGCCAGCTCACCCTCGTGATCGCCCTGTCCTACACCGCCTTCCTCGCCACGATCGGCGGCCTCACCCTCAACGAGGCGGTGCGCGCGATGATCCGCTCGCGTGCTGCGCGCAAGCGGGGCGAGGCGCCGTTGCCGGCCCGCCGCGCGGGGATGCACGGCTGGATCCACCGTCTGCCACTCAAGGTGCGCTTCCGCCGCTCGCGGCTTTATATCTCCATCCTGCCGGTGATCGGGCTCGGCCTTTCGATCTCTTTTCTCGGCACCCTTCTCGGCATCGGCGGCGGCTTCATCATGGTGCCGGCCCTCATCTACCTCCTCAAGGTGCCGACCTCCGTGGTCGTCGGCACGTCCCTCGTTCAGATCATCGGCGTGATGGGCATTGCGACCGTGATGCACTCGGTCGCCTCGCAGACGGTCGACATCATCCTCGCCTTCATCCTGATGATCGGCGGCGTGATCGGCGCGCAGGTCGGCGCCTCGATGGGCCAGGCGATGCGCGGCGAACAGCTTCGCGCCCTCCTCGGCCTCCTCGTCCTCGCGGTGGGGATCCGCTTCGCGTTCAATCTCGTCGTCCCGCCGGAGAACCTCTTCTCCGTCACCGTGCTGACGCCATGATCCGCCTCCTCGCCCCCCTCGCGGCCATCCTCGCCCTCGCCCTCCCCGCGAAGGCGGAGCGCGTCGTCGCGGACCTGTCGACCGGCATCATCGCCATCAGCTCGAATTTCGCGGGGGCGAGCGTCTCCCTGTTCGGCGTGATCGAACGTGACGCGCAGACCGTCTCCCGCGCGAGCCGCTATCAGGTGGTGGTCGTGGTGACGGGGCCGCCGCAGGACGTTCTCGTCCAAAAGACCGAGCGCCGCTTCGGCATCTGGATGAACGGCGCCGGCGAGCGCTTTCCGGCGATGCCGTCATATTATGCGATCCTCGCCTCGGAGGATTCGCGCCATCTCGTCGAGGAGGAGGACGGCCCGGCGCGCGGTCTGTCGCTCGCCAAGCTCGGCGCCGACGACGGCACGCGCGAGGAGCTACGTGCCGCGTTGGCGAGCCAGCGCGCCCGCCTCGGCCTTTATGTCGAGGAACTCGACGCGGTGAGGATGCTGACGCCGAACTTCTTCCGCACCTCGATCCCACTGCCGAGCGTCGTCTCGGACGGCACCTATACCGTCACGATCCGCCTTTTCGCCGACGGCGTGGTGCTCGACACCGAAGAATTGTCGTTCTTCATCGCAAAGACGGGTTACGAGCAGAGCCTCTTCGACCTCTCCCGTCATCAGCCGCTCATTTATGGCCTCGTCGCCGTCACGCTCGCCCTCGTGACGGGTTATGTCGGCGGCGTCGTGTTCCGGCGAAACTGAGGGCCGGACCGGCGCCGATCGCGCCGGCTTGCCGAAGCGGCGCGCGTCAGCGCAGCCCCTCGCCGACGGCGATCAGGTTGAAGGCGTGCGTCGCCGTCGCCGTCAGCGCGTCGCGGCCACCGGCGAGCGCCTCTTCGAGCTTTGCCGGACCGGCGCTGATCGAGAAGGCGGCGCGGATGCCGTGCCGCCCGAGCGTCGCCGGGTCGACGGCGAGACGGCCGGCGAAGGCGATCGCCGGCACGCCGGCCGCCTCCGCCATGCGCGCGATGGCGACTGGGCCCTTGCCGCCGAGGGACTGCTTGTCGAGTGACCCCTCGCCCGTCACCACGAGCTGCGCGGCAGCGACCGCCCGCTCGAGGCCGTGATGCTCGGCGACGATCGCAAAGCCGTCGCGCGCGCTCGTCGGCGCGATGGCGGACAGGCCGACCATCATGCCGCCGGCCGCCCCGGCGAACGGCGTGTCGGCGAGCCGCTCGCCCCCGGCGGCGGCCACGACCTTATCGAAATGGCCGAGCGCGGCGTCGAACGCGCCGATATCGTTGGCGGCGACGCCTTTTTGCGGGCCGAACACGTGTGCCGCGCCGTTCTCGCCGACGAGCGGATTGTCGACATCGGCCGCGAGCACGATCCGAAGACCGGCGACGCGCGGATCAAGGCCCGAAAGATCCACCTCGGCGATCTGGGCGAGCGTGCGGCCCGCCGGGCGCTCGATCGGCCGGCCGGCGGCGTCCCGATAGCGGGCGCCGAGCGCTTCGAGCGCCCCCGCCCCGCCGTCGACGGTGATGCTGCCGCCGAGCGCGACGACGACGCATTGCGCCCCTTCGTCGAGCGCGGCGCGGATCAGCTCGCCGACGCCGAAACTGCTCGCCCGGTCGGGGTCATAGCCCCGATCGGCCGCCGCCGCGTGCCCTGCCACGAGGGCGAGCTCGATCACGGCGCGGCGGCTCACGGGATCGTAGAGCCACGCCCCTTCATAGGGTTCGCCATAGGGGCTTTTGATTTGCGTGGTCCGCCGTTTGGCGGCGCCGCCGGAAAGCGCGTCGAGCGTGCCTTCACCACCGTCGCCGATGGCGATCAGCTTCGTCGTGGCGCGCAGATGGCTCGCCTCGAGGCCTTCGGCGATGGCGGCATTGGCTTCAGCGGCGGTGAGGCTGCCTCTGAACTTGTCGCAAGCGATGAGAATGTGCACTGGGAAAGTCCGGCGAACGGAAAAGGAGGATCCGTTCGCGTATGTCTGAGGAGGCGGTCAGGCGTAGACGACCGGGCGCATCATCGGCATTTGCCACCCGGCGGCAATGTCTTCCATTGCGGCCTCGCGCTTCATCGTGTCGGCCTCGGCGAGATGGACATGAACTTCGGTGGCGCCCGCCTTGATCGCGCGGAGAAGGGCGTCCCCAAATTGGCCATAAAGATCGTCGCTAACACTGTCAGCCATACCGACCATTAGCGGCGTGCACTGCCCGTCGCCTTCACGCCGCACCACCACAAAAAGGCCAGCTTCGCGGCATGAAAATCCTTTGAGATTGAATACAGACGTGAGATACCAGCGGGTGCTCCATCCCTGCCACCAGAAGAGCGGCACAAAGTCCGGCGTATTGCCGGCGTCCGCCGATGTGTGATCGTTGATGAGCATGGAGCCTCCCATTGCCAACTCACGCGATAAGCGTACTTGACACCGTTGACCTTACCGCAAGGTGAAAGTCCGAACGAACGCGGAACAAGTTCCCTCTTATCTTGTCCAAGCTATACACAGGCTGTGGAGAACTTTGCTTCTGCCTTGCGATATGGTCTTGAGACCATCGCTCTACGCACCGACCGACAGGAAGACGCCGATGCCCAGCCGCATTCTCGCACTTGTTCGCCATGGCCAAAGTGAGTGGAATGACAAGAACTTATTTACAGGGTGGCGCGACCCCGACCTGACCCGGAAAGGGATCGAGGAAGCGATTCGCGCTGGGACGATGCTGGCTGAGGCTGGTTACCAATTCGATATCGCGTTCACATCAGTTTTGCGGCGTGCACAACACACTCTCGAACTGATGCTGAAGGAGCTGCACCAGACCGGCCTCGAGACGATCGCCGACCAGGCGCTCAACGAGCGCGATTATGGCGACCTGTCCGGCCTCAACAAGGACGACGCGCGCGCCAAATGGGGCGAGGAGCAGGTCCATATCTGGCGCCGCTCGTTCGACGTCGCCCCGCCCGGCGGCGAAAGCCTCAAAATGACGGCCGAACGCGTCCTTCCTTATTATCGCAGCAGCATCGAGCCGCGCGTCCTGAAGGGCGAGCGCGTCCTCGTCTCCGCGCATGGCAACTCGCTGCGCGCATTGATCATGCAGCTCGAAGGGCTCGGCCCGGACGAGATCATCAAGCGCGAGCTCGCGACCGGCGTTCCGATGGTCTACGAGCTGGCCGAGGACGGCAGCCCCATCAAGCGCATCGACTATGAGAGCGCGACCCCGTCGATCGCCGAATTCGCCTGATCGGTCGGACGAACGCCCAAAGAAAAAGCCTGCCGCATTCCGATGCGGCAGGCTTTTTCGTTTTGTCGGACCCGGTTCGCTTTATTCGCCGGTGAGGCCGAGAACGTCGTCCATCCCGTAAAAGCCCGGCGCCTGCCCCTTGGTCCAGAGCGCGGCGGCGACGGCGCCGTTCGCAAAGACGCTCCGCTCCTCCGCGATATGGCCGAGATAGACCCGCTCGCTGTTGAGCGCGAGGATCACCTCGTGCTCGCCGATCACGGTCCCACCGCGCAGGGTCGCAAAGCCGATGGTGCCCGCCTCGCGCGGCCCGGTATGGCCCTCGCGGGCGTAAACCGCCTTCTCCCGCAGATCGACCCCGCGCCCCTCGGCTGCCGCCTCGCCGAGCAGAAGCGCCGTGCCGGACGGCGCGTCGACCTTGTGGCGATGGTGCATTTCGAGAACTTCGAGGTCGGCCTGCGGCAGCGCCCGCGCCGCCCGCCGCACCAGCGCGGCGAGAAGATTGACGCCGAGCGACATGTTGCCCGACTTCACGATGACGACCGATCCCGCCGAGGCCGCGATCGCCGCGTCCTCCTCCGGCGAGCAGCCCGTCGTCCCGATGACGTGGTTGACGCCCATCGCCGCGAGACGGGCGGCGAGCGCCGTGCTCACCGCCGGCACGGTGAAGTCGAGAACCGCCTCGCAGCCCTCGAAGCCGGCGATATCGTCACCCACCGCGACGCCGAGCGTGCCGCATCCGGCGAGCGTGCCGGCATCGAGGCCGATCTCCGCCGCGCCCGGCCGCTCGACCGCCGCGGCGAGCGTCGTGCGCTCGTCCTCGTCGACCGCGCGGATCAGCGCGCGACCCATGCGGCCCGCGGCCCCAACGACTCCGATCTTCATCATTCCCCCGGCTGCGGCCCGTCGTAACCCTCGATCACGATGAAGTCGCCCTGTGAATATTTACGCCGCACCGCGACCGCGGCCTGGTAGCCGTCCGAATTCCAGCAGTCGAGCGCCGCCTGATAGGACGGAAACTCGATCACGACATTGCGCTGCCGTTTGGTACCCTCGACGGACTGAAACGTACCGCCACGCACCAGAAACCGGCCGCCATGGGCGGCGATCGGCTCGGCGTTGAGGGCGATATATTCCTTGTAACCCTCCTCGTCGGCGACATCCATGTGAGCGATCCAATAGCCTTTGGGCATCATTCCCCTCCCTCTTCGGTGTGGCGCGCGGCTTTCAGCTCATAGAGCAGATCGAGCGCTTCCCTCGGGGATAGTGCGTCTGGATCGATGCCGTCCAGCATTTCGAGCGTCTTCGACGTGGCGCTCGCCGGCGTTTCCATCGCCGCGAACAGCGGAAGATCGGCCATCAGCGCGACGCGCGCCGCGCCGCGATCGGTCTCTTCGAGCCGGCCGAGAACATCGCGCGCCCGCCGCACCACCGGCGCCGGCAGGCCCGCGAGCCGTGCGACCTGCACGCCATAGGAGCGGTCCGCCGCGCCCGGCTCCACCTGATGGAGGAAAACGATGTCGCCGCGCCACTCCTTGACCCGCATCGTGGCGTTCGAGATCCGCGGCCGCCTCTCCGACAACGCCGTCAGCTCGTGATAGTGCGTCGCGAACAGCGTCCGGCAGCCGATTTCGTTGAGCCGCTCGAGCGCCGCCCAAGCGATCGAAAGCCCGTCGAACGTCGCCGTGCCGCGCCCGATCTCGTCCAAAATGACGAGCGCGCCCGGCCCCGCCTGATTGAGGATCGCCGCGAGCTCGACCATCTCGACCATGAAGGTCGAGCGCCCGGCGGCGAGATCGTCCGACGCGCCGATGCGGCTGAAGAGACGGTCGACGATCCCGATCCGCGCCGCGCTCGCCGGCACATAGGCGCCGATCTGGGCGAGGATCGCGATCAGCGCATTCTGGCGCAGATAGGTGGATTTACCGCCCATATTGGGGCCGGTGAGGATGATGGCGCGCGCCTTCGCCTCCCCCTCGGACGGCGTCAGATCGCAGCCATTCGGCACGAAACGCGAGGCATCGGACAACGCGTCCTCCACCACCGGATGCCGGCCGTCGCTTACCTCGAAGGCGAGCCCGTCCTCGACATGCGGCCGAACCCAGCGCCGCTCCAACGCGATCTCGGCGAGCGAGGCGGCGACATCGAGCTCCGCCATCTCGTCCGCAACGCGGGCGAGGAAGGGCCGCTCGGCGACGATCGCGGCGACGAGGTCGGCAAAGATCGCCTGCTCGCGCGCCCGCGCATCGTCCGACGCGGCGAGGATGCGGCTTTCGAGATCGCGCAGCGGCTCGGTCGTGAAGCGGACTTGGCTCGCAAGGCTCTGGCGATGCGAGAAGACGGGATCGGCCCGCAGCGTATCGGCATGCCCCGCCGGCACCTCGATGAACCAGCCGAGCACCGCATTGTGCTTGATCTTGAGCGACTTGACGCCCGTGTTCGACTGATAATCGGCCTGAAGCGCGGCGACGAACCGGCGGCTCTCATCGCGCAGCGTGCGCGCCTCGTCGAGCGCCGTGTCGAGGCCGTGGGCGACATAACCGTCGGATTGGTTGGCCGCCGCCGCGCGCGGCTCCAGCGTCGCGACGATCCGCTCGCCGAGCGCGCCCGGCGCCCCGCCGAGCACGTCCCCAATCGCCGCGATGATCCCGTCCCGCTCGGCCGGAAGCCCTTCGAAGGCCGCCCCCGCCGCCGCCAGCGCCCGCCCGACGGCGAGCGCATCGCGCGGCTGGCCGCGCCCTGCCGCGAGCCGCCCGACCGCCCGCATGAGATCCGGCACACCGCGCAACGCCGTGCGCACCGCGGCCCGCGCCGCAGGGTCGTCGGCGAAGGTCGCCACCGCGGCCTGCCAATCGAGAATGATCTCGCGCCGGGTGGACGGGCTCGCGAGCCGCTCGCCGAGCCGTTGCGTGCCGATGCCCGACACCGTCCGGTCGATCGCCGACAACAAAGTCGGCCCGTCCGGGCGCGAGGGGCGGGTGATCTCGAGGCTCGCGCGGGTCGCCGCATCGATCGCCATCACGTCGCCCGGCGCATCCTTGGCGGGCGGATCGAGCGGCGGCGCATTGTCGAACTGGGTCTCGGCGAGATAATTGACGAGCGCGAGACCGGCCGCCGCCTCGATGTCCGTAAAGGCGCCGAAGGCCGCGAGATCGGCGACACCGAACGCCTGGGCGAGGCGCGTGCCGGCATCGGGCGAACGGAACTCGGACGGCGCGCGCCGCCCCACCGTCACCCGCTTCGGCAGATGCGGCAGCTCGAGCCCCTCAGGCGCGATCACCTCGACCGGATCGATCCGCGCGAGCTCGCCAAGAAGCCCCTCCTCGCCCGTCTCCGACAGATGAAAGCGCCCCGAGGCGACATCCGCCGCCGCGATCCCATAGCGCCCCTTCCGGCACGCCACCGCGACGAGCCGCGAGGCGCGGCCCGGATCGAGCAGCCGTTCCTCGGTCAGCGTGCCGGGCGTCACGATCCGCACGACGGCGCGCGCCACGACCGACTTCGCCCCGCGCTTCTTCGCCTCGGCCGGATCCTCGATCTGCTCGGCGATCACCACGCGGAAATTCTGCGCGATCAAACGCGCGAGATACTCCTCCGCGGCATGGACCGGCACGCCCGCCATCTTGATCGGCTCGCCCATATGGGTGCCGCGGGTGGTGCAATGGATCGACAGAGCCTTCGCGGCGATCTCGGCATCTTCGAAGAAGAGCTCGTAAAAATCGCCCATCCGATAGAAGAGAAGCCCATCGGGGTTCGCCGTCTTGATGGAAAGATATTGCGCCATCATCGGCGTGGCCTGGGCGATCTCGGCGCTCGTCGCCTCGCCGGCGCGATCCTCGATCCGCTCGCTCATCGCCTCCATATGGTCGCCGCCCCTCCTCTGACGGCGCAAGCCTGCCGAGGCGGTCATGCCGGCGCAAGCGGCGCGGGCCGACACTTCACAGGGCAAATGCCGCCTTCCACAACCGGAGCGCCCCCCATCACACCGCCCCCAAGTTGATTTGCCGCATTATCGCCAGGAAAAGGCATAATCTTCGTATGGACGCCGAGGCGCGAAACCGCTTACCTCTTAATTCAAAGAGTTGAAGGGAGAGACGCTTTGGACGCGGAGACCACCCGGCGCGGGCGAGCCGCCATCACCGACGGCGAGGCCCTCGAATTCCACCAGCGTGGCCGTCCGGGCAAGCTGGAGGTCACGCCGACCAAACCCATGGCGACGCAGCGCGACCTGTCGCTCGCCTATTCGCCCGGCGTCGCGGTGCCGGTGCGTGCCATCGCCGAAGACCCCGACCGGGCCTTCGACTATACGACGCGCGGCAATGTGGTCGCCGTCATCTCGAACGGCTCGGCCATTCTGGGGCTCGGCAATCTCGGCGCCCTCGCCTCCAAGCCGGTGATGGAGGGCAAAGCCGTCCTCTTCAAGCGCTTCGCCGACATCGACGGGATCGACATCGAGGTCGACACCCAGGACGTCGAGGCCTTCATCAACTCGGTGCGTTATCTCGGCCCCTCCTTCGGCGGCATCAACCTCGAAGACATCAAGGCCCCGGACTGCTTCCTCATCGAGAGCGCGCTGCGCGAGATGATGGACATTCCCGTCTTCCACGACGACCAGCACGGCACCGCGATCATCGCGGCGGCGGGCCTCATCAACTCCCTCCACCTCACCGGCCGCGATCTCACCAACACCAAGATCGTCTGCAACGGGGCGGGCGCGGCGGGCATCGCCTGCGTCGAGCTCGTCAAGGCGATGGGCGTGCCGCACAACAATGTCGTCCTGTGCGACACCAAGGGGCCGATCTATCGCGGCCGCGAAGAGGGGATGAACCAGTGGAAGTCGGCCCATGCGACCGACACCGACGCCCGCTCCCTCGCCGAAGCGCTCGACGGCGCGGATGTCTTTTTCGGCGTCTCGGTGAAGGGCGCGATGACGCCCGACATGGTCCGCTCGATGGCGCCGAACCCGATCATCTTCGCGATGGCGAACCCCGATCCGGAGGTCACCCCCGAAGAGGTCGCCGAAATCCGCGACGACGCCATCGTCGCGACCGGCCGGTCGGATTATCCGAACCAGGTCAACAACGTCCTCGGCTTTCCCTATATCTTCCGCGGCGCGCTCGACGTGCGGGCGACCGCGATCAACGAGGACATGAAGGTCGCCGCGGCCGAAGCCCTCGCCGCCCTCGCCCGCGAGGACGTGCCGGACGAAGTCGCCGCCGCCTATCAGGGCCAGCGCCCCCGTTTCGGCAAGGAATATATCATTCCCGTGCCGTTCGACCCGCGCCTCATCTCGACCGTGCCGCCCGCCGTCGCCAAGGCCGCGATGCAGACCGGCGTCGCCCGCCGGCCGATCGCCGACATGGGCCGCTATGTCGAGGAGCTCTCCGCCCGGCGCGACCCGGTCGCGGGCTCCCTGTCGCGCATCTTTACGAAGGTTCGCCAGGCCCCCAAGCGCGTCGTCTTCGCCGAGGGCGAGGAGGAGGCGGTGATCCGCGCGGCCGCGTCCTTCGTCAACCAGGAGCTCGGCACCGCGATCCTCATCGGCCGCGAGGAGGTGGTTCGCGAGAACGCCTTCCAGGCCGGCATCGAGATCCGCCCCGGCCTCGAGATCGCCAATGCGCGGCTTTCCGCCCGCACGATGGACTACGCCCAGTTCCTCTATTCCAAGCTCCAGCGGCGTGGCCACCTCTTCCGTGACTGCCAGCGCATGATCAATCAGGACCGAAATTATTTCGGCGCTACGATGGTCGCGCTCGGCGACGCGGACGCACTCGTGACCGGCGTCACCCGCAACTATGCCGTCGCGCTCGACGTCGTGCGGCAGGTGATCTCCACCAAACCCGGCCACAAGATCATCGGCGTCTCGCTGGTCCACACCCGCGGCCGTGCCGTCCTCGTCGCCGACACGGCGGTGAACGACGACCCGTCTGCGGAGGATCTCGCCGACACCGCCGAGGAGGCGGCGCGCGTCGCCCGCCGGCTCGGCTACGAGCCGCGCATCGCGATGCTCGCCTACGCCAATTTCGGCAACCCGCCGGGCGAACGGGCGAGCCGCGTCCAGGAGGCGGTGCGGATCCTCAACAAGCGCCGCGTCGATTTCGAGTTCGACGGTGAGATGGGGGCCGACGTCGCGCTCAACTCCAACCTGATGAGCGCCTATCCGTTCTGCCGCCTGTCCGGCCCGGCCAATGTCCTGTTGATGCCCGGCCTCGATTCGGCGGCGATCTCGACCAAGCTCGTGCAGGAGCTCGGCGGCTCGATGGTTCTCGGACCGATCCTCGTCGGCCTCGACAAGCCGGTGCAGATCGTCCCGTTCGGCGCCCGCGATGCCGACCTCGTCAACATGGCGGCGATCGCGAGCTTCGGCGTCAACTGACCCGCCCTCGCCTCAGGATCCCAAAAGCCGGCGCCCTCCCGCGCCGGCTTTTTTCGTCGCGAGGCCTCATCCGGCACGGCGGCGCAAAAGAGAAGAAAACGGACGGGCCTCCCCTAGCCTGTTCCTCGGAGCCAGCCATCGCTGAAGCCCGTTAAGAGCCGGATGGCGTGGCAGGGCAAGGGCGAAGAGCGCAGCGTCCCTTGCCCTGCCGCGCCATCCGGCTCAGGGCTTCATTCAGCGATGGCTGGCTTCGAGGAACAGGCGTCGGACCTGTTTCTGGGTGGAGTCGGAGCCCCGCGGCGGCGCCACACCCGGCGCCCCATCGACGCGCCCGGCCTCAGCGCCGCGCAAGCACCAAATATCGCGGCGTCCGCCCTTCCCGGAAGGCCTTTGCCTCGTAGCGCGTCCCCGGCCAATCCGGGTACGCGTCAACGCTGTCGCGCTCGAGGTCGAAATCGGGATGGGCGGCGACATGGGCGCGCGTCCACGTCACATAAGACGGAATGTCGGAGGCGAAGCGGACCGTGCCGCCGGGGCGAACGGCGCGGGCGAGACGGTCGAGCCCGTCGATCGAGATGAACCGCCGCTTCCAGTGCTTACGCTTCGGCCAGGGGTCCGGATAGAGGATATCTACCCGGTCGAGGGCGGCCTGCGGCAGCCATTCGAGGATGCGGCGCGCGTCGCCCATATAAAGGCGGACATTGTCGGCCCCCTCTCGGTCGATCGCGCGGATCGCCTTCATCATCCCGCTCTCGAAGGGTTCGATCCCGATGAGGCCGATATCGGGCGCGATGCTCGCATGGTGGAGGAGGTGCTCGCCCCCGCCGAAGCCGATCTCCATCCGCAGCGCCGACATCGGACGCGCGAAAAGAGCCGCCGCGTCGAACGGCGTTTCGGGGTCGATGGCGAAGCGGTCATAGGTCGGATCGGCCTTGTGGCCGTGAACGCGGCGGCGGCCGTGCAGGCCTTCGACGGTGCGTTTCACCGCGATCGGGGGCGCGAGCGGCTTTTCGTATCGCACGCGCTCATAGCCGCGATCCCACCCCCGGCCGACCTCGCGATAGCCGAGGCTCGGATAAAGGGTCAGATTCCGCGCCATCTTGGCGTTGGTGTAGAGGGTCATCATCGTCGCGCCTTGCCGGCGGACATGGTCTTCGGCGGCGGCGATCAGGGCGGGACCGATCCCTTTCCCTTGCGCATCCGGGCGAACGGCGACGGTGTCGATGAAGCCGTTTCCGTCGTCGAGCCGCTCGAACAGGATGCAGCCGCATGGACGATCCTCACCCGCCATTTCGCAGACGAGGATGGACTGCGTCGCGAGAGCGGCGGCGAAGTCCTTGTCCATGGGTTGGGGGCGGCGTCCGATCACCTCGACATAGACGCCGAAGGCCGCCTCCACGATGTCGGCGAGATCCGCGAGGTCGTCCTGCGACGCCTCGCGGAATCTCAGACGATCAGACTCCGCGCGCGAGTGTGTCGGCGAGATCCGTCTTCTCCCACGAAAAACCGCCATCGGCTTCCGGCTCGCGGCCGAAATGGCCGTATGCCGCGGAACGCTCATAGATCGGGCGGTTGAGCTGCAACGCGGTGCGGATACCACGCGGGGAGAGATCCATCGAGCGCTGAATGGCCGCCTCGATCGCCTCTTCCTCGACTTTCCCCGTCCCGTAGGTGTCGACATAGACCGACAAAGGCTGGGAGACGCCGATGGCGTAAGCGAGCTGGATGCAGCAACGGTCGGCGAGGCCGGCCGCGACGACATTCTTCGCGAGATAGCGCGCCGCGTATGCCGCGGAACGGTCAACCTTCGTGGGATCCTTGCCGGAGAACGCGCCGCCGCCATGCGGGGCTGCACCGCCATAGGTGTCCACGATGATCTTGCGCCCGGTGAGGCCGCAATCGCCGTCCGGACCGCCGATCACGAACTTGCCGGTCGGGTTCACGTACCAGACCGTCTCGTTGGTGAGCCATTCGGCGGGCATCACTTCACGCACATAGGGCTCCACGACGGCGCGCACGTCGTCGGACGTCATGGATTCGTCGGTGTGCTGGGTCGACACGACGACCGACGTGCAGGCGACCGGAACGCGGTTCTCGTAGCGCAGCGTCACCTGGCTCTTGGCGTCCGGGCCGAGCTTCGGCGCTTCGCCGGACTTGCGGGCCTCGGCCATGCGCTTCAGGATCGCGTGGCTGTAGTGGATTGGAGCCGGCATGAGGACCGGCGTCTCGGTGCAGGCATACCCGAACATGATGCCCTGATCGCCGGCGCCTTCGTCTTTATTGCCCGCTGCGTCGACGCCCTGAGCGATGTGGGCGGACTGCGCGTGCAGATGAACGGCGACGTCGGCCGTCTTCCAGTGGAAGCCGTCCTGCTCGTAGCCGATGTCGCGAATGGCGTCGCGCGCAAGCTGCTCGATACGGTCGGCGGTGATGGAATCGGGACCGCGCGTTTCACCCGCGATCACGACACGGTTGGTGGTGGCGAGGGTCTCGCACGCCACGCGCGCTTCCGGCATCTCGGCCAGAAATGCGTCGACGACCGCGTCGGAAATTCGGTCACAGACCTTGTCCGGATGGCCTTCGGAGACCGACTCGCTGGAGAACAGATAGGATTTCCGGGCCAAATTGATAACTTTCTTGCCGGGGCGGACCGGTCGTCGCCACCGGAGGGTAAGTGGACGGGCTGACCGCAGCCCTGAGACGAAAATCGCCCGGCACCGCAACAATGAACGGCACCGGGCGAGCCCTGTTCAACCAAATGCGCCCGTGTTGGTCAACAACGGCTCGGACGAGTGCGCCCCGGCGGCGCTCCGAAACGGCCACGCCTGGCGGCCGATTCGTCCGTGTTCCGCGCGATTTAGGCGGAGCGCCACGCTTCGCGATACTTCGCGGCGACGCGGCGCGAGACGACACGTGTAGATGGAATAATCGGCGCCACGCGATTTACGGGTGCAGGATCCGAATGGAGGCCGGCCTGATTCCCGCACCCGCCGCGGTGGCTCAGATCCGGTGAGAATGCGAGTCGGCGAGCGTCTCGACGAGGTCGATGATGCGGCGGCGGATTCGCGCGTCCTGGATCTGGCTGAAGGCGCGGGCGAGCGCATGAGCCTCGCTCGTGCTGCCACGGGAGATCTCGAACGGGGTGGCGTGGTCCTCGGCGAAACCGAATTCGGCCACCCGGTTCGGCGCCGCGGCTTCACCCGTGACGTGTGAGGCGTCCTCGAAGAAGAAGGAGACCGGGACTTCCAGGATCTGCGAAATTTCCTGCAGGCGGCTCGCCCCGATACGGTTCGCGCCCTTCTCGTATTTCTGGACCTGCTGGAAGGTCACGCCGAGCTGGTCGCCGAGCTTTTCCTGCGTCATCCCCATCAGGGTGCGCCGCAACTTCAGACGGCTCCCGACATGGATGTCGATCGGGTTGGGCTGTTTCCTGGGCGCCATCGCCACACACTGTTCCATCGCCATGCCTCACTCAACAAAAGGGTGCGGACGCTGCGGGGTCGCCGGAAGGCCGTTGACCGCTGGTGCAGCTCCATTCGGATTGCGCGAGACAAATGGGCTTATACCCCATTCGGTTGCAGACGAACAAGTAAAAAGTGTTTTATACGCAAAAACGCGAAGGTTGAGACAACCGCTCAGGATGCGGACTTTTTCTCGCGCTGCGCGCCTCGCCGGAGGCGCCATGCGCCCGCTGCCACGATTGCGAGCAACCATACCACGAAAAGTGGACGGTCGCCCAGCGCAGGATAAAGTGCACTGCGCACGCGCGGAAGCTGCGCATCGATCGCAGCGCGTGCGTTGAGCGGCAACTCGGCGACGGTGCGCCCTTCGGTGTCGATCACCGCCGAAATGCCGTTATTGGCGGCGCGGACCACCGGAAGCCCCTCTTCGATCGCGCGCAGCTGCGCCTGACGCAGATGCTGGCGCGGGCCGGGCGTGTCGCCGAACCAGGCGTCGTTGGTGACGTTCACGATCCACGCGACATCGCGTCCGGGCCGAAGGCTGGGAAAGATCACCTCATAGCAGATCAAGGGCAGCGCCTTCGGAAGGCCCGGCACGATCAGCGACTCGCGCTGCTCCCCCGCCTCGAAGTCGCCCGCCTGCTCGACGAAGCCGCGAAACCCCACCTGCTCGAGAAGTCCGGCGAACGGCACATATTCGCCGAACGGAACGAGGTGCACCTTGTCATAGCGCTGCTTCACCTCGCCGTCGGGGCCCACCACGAGGATGCTGTTCGTCACCTTTTGCCGGTCGCTTCCCTCGGCAAGCTCGACAGCGCCGGTGACGAGAGTCGCGGTCCATTGCAGCGCCTCTGCGACCTCCGTCGCTTCCAGGCTCGGCGAACGATAGAGGAAGGGGATCGACGTTTCCGGCCAGACGACGACGTCGGGCGGCCTGCCGCCATCGGACTTTGAAAGGTCGAGGAGCGTCTGCCAGATCTCGTCACGGCGCCCGGTCTGCCACTTCTGGTCCTGCGGGATCGATGGCTGGACCACCCTCACCCGCTGCGTATCCGCCGCCGCCACCGGCGCGTTGCTGAGCCGGTCGAGACCGAACAGGAGCATGACCCCGAAGATCGCCGCCGTCGGGACGAGCAGCCAGCGGCTCGTCTTGAAGAGAAGGATCGCCGGCGTCGCGCCGAACAGGACGGCCGCGATCGCGAGGCCGTTGACGCCGACCACCGCTGCGCTCTGGGCGAGAATCGTCGCGTTCGACAGCCCGAACCCCGCCGTGTTCCAGGGAAAGCCCGTGAAGAGGATGCCGCGCAGATAGTCCGTGAAGGAGAGCGCGATCGCGAACGCCACGGTGCGCCACGCGATCGAGGGCGGCGCCAGACCCGTGAGAGCCGCCGCGAGCGCGTAGAAGGGACACAGCAGCAGCGGCAGCCCAATGACGCCGAACGGCAGCAACACCCCGAACGTATCGGCGTCCACCAGGAAGGCCGCGCCGACCCACCATAGTCCCATGAGATGATAGCCGAAGCCGAACGCCGCCCCGAGAAGGGCGCGTTCCAGTAGCGGGCGCTTCGCCCACGCGTCCCCGATCACGAGAACGGGGATGAAGAGGCTATAGGCGAAGATCGCCGGCAGAATATCGTAAGGCGGCAGCCCGAAGGCGAGGAGAACGCCCGCGAGGAATGCCAACAGGAGCCGTATCCGCCGACGGCGCAGATATCGACCGAGATCTCCGGCGATCGACTCGCCGCCCGACGTGGCGTCGGCGCGCACGCGCGCATTGACCTCGGCGCCGGTCTCGGCCGCCGATGTGGCGCCGACCCCGCCGGTGGCGGAGTCCGATGTCGAGGCCCCGAGCGCCGCCGCGGGCACCGCAGTGCCCGGGCGCCGATCATCGGACCACATCGCGCCCGGCGTGCGTGCGGAGGCGGTCATCGCGTCTGCGTCACTTGCCGCTGTCGTATTGCTCCTTGGGAAGAACCGCATCGTCAGGGCACGTTACCTTGACGCGCTTGATGCGACGCGGGTCGGCGTCGAGCACCTCGAACTCGAAGCCCGGAAGGTCAGGCGACGAGACGAGCTCTCCGCGGACGGGAACGCGGCCGAGAATGGCGAAGACGATGCCACCGAGCGTATCGACCTCCTCGAGCAGCTCTTTGTCCGGGAAGGCGATACCGGCCTCCTCGGCGAAATCGTCCACTGCGACCCGCGCGTCCGCATACCAGACCCTCTCGTCGACCGCCGTCATGGTCGGCTCGTCCGGCCAGTCATACTCATCCTCGATGTCGCCGACGACCTCTTCGATGAGGTCTTCGAGCGAGACGAGACCGTCCGTCCCGCCATATTCGTCGACGACGAGGGCGAGCTGGGTGCGGTTCGCCTGCATCCGAACCATAAGGTCCATCGCCGGCATCGAGGGGGGCACGAACAAAACCGGGCGAATGATATCGAGGTCGACCAGCGGACGCGAGAGGTCGACGGCACCGAAATTGAGGCCCTCTTCCGCCATCGCCTCCTCGGCGACGTGGATCATCACGTCCTTCGCGTGGACGAAGCCGACCGGATCGTCGAGCGTCTCGCGATAGACCGGCAGGCGCGAATGGCCCGCCTCGCGAAACATCTTCATCAGATCGGCGAGCGAGATCGCCTCCGTGACGGCGTCGATGTCGGCCCGCGGGACCATGACATCGAGAATCCGCACGTCTCGCAACGATAGGATGTTCTGAAGAAGGCGTCGCTCTTCGGTGGAGAAGATCGAATCTTCTCCCGCGTCGTCGGCGAGCGCTTGGGCGAGATTCTCGCGCAGGCCTTCGGTCGGTCGAAGGCCGAAGACGGTCAGGACGCGGTCGAACCAACCTTCCTCACCATCGGGCTTATTTGCGGCGGCCGTCCCGTTAGGGACAGCCGCGCGGGGACTATCTGCGTCGGCCATCTGTCCTTTCAAGCGCTCCAGTTACGGGCGCTCTTTCAGCTCCCTTCGTAAGGGTTCGGGATTCCGAGCCCCCCTAAAATGTTGATTTCGACACGCTCCATCTCGACTCTCTCGGCCTCGTCCTCATGGTCGAACCCGAGCAGATGCAGCATACCGTGCAGCGTCAAATGGGTCGCATGGTGGGTCAATGGAATGGCCCGCTCACGCGCTTCCTGCTCCGCCCTTTCAAAACCGAGGGCGATGCCCCCCAATGACAGCGGAACACCGGCCATCGGCGCCTCGCCCGAGGGGAAG
Organism: Acuticoccus kalidii; assembly: GCF_021556395.1. Lineage (GTDB taxonomy): Bacteria > Pseudomonadota > Alphaproteobacteria > Rhizobiales > Amorphaceae > Acuticoccus > Acuticoccus kalidii. Next base: position 594,786 of record NZ_JAKGCS010000036.1, on the reverse strand, counting down.
GCCAACACGTTGGTCGGCCCGTCTTTGCCGCGATAACGGGCGTTGAGATCCGCCATCACGTCATTGCTGGTGAAGAGAATATCGGCCGACGCCGGAAAAGCCGGCGCGACGGACGAAGCGGAGAGCGCGGTCAGGACGACATCGGCCAGCCCGATCGGATCGGACGTCGACCATCGCTCGTCGTCCACGCGAACGGACGCCGGCAGCGATGCTGGCCCGGCCGTCACATCCTCATCGAGGGTCGGGGTCATTCCCCATCTTCCTGCTTCTTCGCATCTTCATCATAAGCGGCGACGATCCGCGCCACAAGCTCGTGCCGCACGACATCTTCGCCGCGGAAACGGATCTGCGCGATCCCCTCCACGCCCCGCAGAATCCGAAGCGCCTCCTTGAGGCCCGACGGCACGCCGTTCGGAAGATCGATCTGTGACGGATCGCCGGTCACGACCATGCGCGCATTCTCGCCGAGACGGGTCAGAAACATCTTCATCTGCATCGCCGTCGTGTTCTGCGCCTCATCGAGGATCGCGACGGCGTTGTTCAGCGTGCGCCCGCGCATGAAGGCGAGCGGCGCGACCTCGATCACGCCGGTCTGCAGGCCCCGATCGACCTTGTCCGCCGGCATCATCTCATAGAGCGCGTCGTAGAGCGGCCTGAGATAGGGGTCGACCTTCTCTTTCATGTCGCCGGGGAGGAAGCCGAGCCGCTCGCCCGCCTCCACCGCGGGACGCGACAGGATGATGCGTTCGACGATGCCGCGTTCAAGGCATTGCGCGGCGAAGGCGACGGCGAGGAAGGTCTTGCCGGTGCCCGCCGGACCGACGCCGAACACCATCTCGTTCGCCTCGAGCGCCCGGATATAGGCGTTCTGCATCGGCGAACGGGCCTCGACCTGGCGCTTGCGCGTCGCGATCTGGGCGACCGATTGGGGCCGCTCGATCGTCGGCAGCGATAGCTGGCGATCCTTGAGGCGGGCCATGCGGACCGCGCCGTCGACGTCCGCCCGCTCGATCCGGTGGCCCTTCTTGAGACGTTGATAGAGGTGATGAAGGGCGAGGCGCGCCTGTGCGCACGCTTCCTCGCTCCCGCGGATCGTCACCTCGTTGCCGCGCGCGCTCGCCTGCACGTCGAGCTTCGATTCCAAAATGGCGAGGTGTTGATCGAATTGGCCGAAGAGCTCGCTCGCCAGCCGGTTGTCGTCGAACGCGAGCGCGACCGTCTCGCCCTCCGCCGACGAGACGCTCAAGCCGCCTCGCTCCGAGACGGGTTCGCCGAAGCGCCCGTCGCTCTGCCGAAAAGGCTATTGCCTTCTGCCGCGGTTATATCGACCTCCACGAGATCGCCGATGGCACCCGCATCGGCTGGAATGTGAACCGGTTGCAGGTAGGGCGATCGGCCGACCCATTGGCCTTCGCGCCGTCCCTTCTTTTCGATGAGAACCGAGAGTCGGCGTCCAACGCAAGCCCTGTTGAAGGCCCTCTGTTGATCTGCCAACAACGCTTGCAGCCGTTGCAGGCGTTCCGACTTCACCGCCTCGTCGATCTGATCGGTCCGCCCGGCTGCGGGCGTGCCCGGCCGCGTGCTATATTTGAACGAATAGGCCGCCGCGTAGCCGACCGCTTCGACGATCTCCATCGTCGCCTCGAAATCGGCGTCGCTCTCACCGGGGAAGCCGACGATGAAGTCGCCCGACAGTGCGAGATCGGGCCGGGCGGCACGGATCCGCTCGATCAGCGCGACATAGTCCGCCGCCGTGTGTTTGCGGTTCATCGCCTTCAGCACCGTATCCGACCCCGCCTGAACAGGAAGGTGCAGATAGGGCATCAACTTCGCCTCGTCGCGGTGCGCGGCGATGAGATCTTCGCCCATGTCGTTCGGATGGCTCGTCGTGAAGCGAAGCCGGGCGAGACCGTCGATCTCGGCGAGGCGGCCGATGAGATCGGCAAGGCTCGCGTGCCCGCCGCGCCCGTTCGCGCCATGATAAGCATTCACGTTCTGGCCGAGCAGCGTCACCTCGCGCACGCCCGCCTCGGCAAGGCGCTGCGCCTCGTCGACGATCTCGGCGACCGGCCGCGAAACCTCCGCCCCGCGCGTATAGGGAACCACGCAGAAGGCGCAGAACTTGTCGCACCCTTCCTGCACCGTCAGGAAGGAGGTCACGCCGCGCGCGGTGATCGCCCGGCGCGTCGGCTGCGCGAGATGGTGGAACTTGTCCTCGGCCGGAAAGTCCGTGTCGACGGGCTTCTCGCCGCGCGAGGCGCCCGCGAGGAGCGCCGGCAACCGATGATAGGACTGCGGCCCGACCACGAAATCGACGCGCGGTTGGCGGCGAATGATCTCTTCGCCCTCCGCCTGCGCGACGCAGCCCGCGACGCCGATCACCGTCGGCTCGCCCGAGGCGCCGCGCGCATTCTTCAGCCGCCCGAGCTCGGAATAGACCTTTTCGGCCGCCTTCTCGCGGATGTGGCAGGTGTTGAGGAGGACGAGATCGGCCCCATCCGCCTCGTCGACGATCGTATAGCCTTCCGCACGAAGCTGGTCGGCCATCCGCGTCGCGTCGTAGACGTTCATCTGGCAGCCGTAGCTCTTGATGAAGGCCCGCTTTTCCATTTCGCCCTTTCCTACGCGACGCGCGTCTCGGTCGCGATCGACGCACCGCGTGTCAGCCGTCCGGCGGTCGCCTCGCCCACCAGGTGGCGCACGACCGCTTCGGCGTCCCGCGCGGCGTCTTTGCGGTTCGTCCCTTCGCCGAGCGGCATCGGGTCGCCGAACGCGACGTCCACGTCGATCTCACCGTGTTTCAAGACCCACCACAGATGTGGTGCCATATCCATGTCGCCGTACCACGCGACACGGGGCTTATGGAACCTGCCAATCGGCAGACCATGGAGCTGGGTGTAGTTGATCGCGAGCGGCTGGATGGTCACCTGATCGCCCGCCGCCTCGGCCGCCCGCACCGCCCCGCCGACGAGAGCCGTGCGGAACGGCAGGACATGGATCCCGTTGGACGACGTTCCCTCCGCGAACAGGACGAGGACGTCGCCATCCTTCAGCCGCGTCGCGATCTCGGTCGCGACGGCGCTCGTCTTGCTGCGCCGCTCCCGCTCGACGAAGACCGAGCGCTGCAGCTTCGCGAAGAGGCCGAAGATCGGCCAATCCGCCACCTCCGACTTCGAGATGAAGGACAGCTCCATCACCGAGCCGAGCACCGTGATGTCGAGCCACGAGACATGATTGGAGACGAGGAGGAGCGGCCGGTCCTTTGCCGCAACGCCATGGATGTGGACGCGGATCCCGAGCGCGCGCGTTGCCAACTTGTGCCACAGGAACGGCAGACGCCGTTGCGCGCCCCTCAGCTTCAGCCCCATCGCGATGAGCTGGAGCGGGATCAGCACCACCGAAATCGCCGCGAGCATTAGGATCACGACGATCGCCCTCAGCGTCGTCACGCGCAACACTCCGCGCCCGTGCGCCCGCGACAGGCCCCGGCCGCGCGCTCGTCCATTGTCGTCATCCGCACCGCGCCAGCATCTCGGGCTGGTTCATTTCAAGCCGCATCGTCAACGCTTTGTGGGCTCCGTTCGCGTCCCGATAATAATCCGGCCGCTCGCCGACGGGAACGAAGCCTGTGCGCTTATAAAGGTTCAAAGCGGGCTCGTTCTGCGGGTCGACCTCCAGAAACACCTCGTTCACGCGCTCGGCATAGAGATGGCGGAGGGCGGCGTTGAGAAGCAGACGGCCGACACCCGCGCGCCGTTGGCGCGGATGCACCGCCATCGTCAACACCTCGCCCTCGTCCGCCGCGTGGCGGACGGTGATGAACCCGATCGGCCGCCGGCTCGACGTGGCGCTGCCGCGCCGCGCCACGAAGGTCGCCACATTGGGCTTGTCGTTCAGCGCAGCCTGCTCATCCGCCGACCAGGGGGCGTCGAACGAGGCGGCGTGAATCTCCTCCAATGTGTCGTAGTCGGCCGGTTGGACGGCATCCACGGTTCGCAGGGGAGAGAGCCAACCGATCACGCGGTCTCCATCGTTTGCATCGTCCCCGTAGTTGGCCACAACCGTCATGCGCGCGCCAGCGATTTGTGCCGCTGGGGCGCCGCGTCGACGGGAGCCAAATAGAGTGCCGAGACGGGGCGTGCCTTGCGTGCAACGCCGGCCTCGGCAAGCGCGACGAGATCGAGCGCGTCGATGACTTCCCCCTCCCCCATCGCGGCGACCCCGCTCGCGGGGCCGACGATCCGGGCCCGCGCCGCATGGGCCGTCACCCGCGCCTCGGCGACCGGAATGCGCGCCATCAGCGAAGCTTCGTCCGATCCCTCCACATAAAGTGCGGCGAAGACGGCATCATGACGGGCGTCGACCACCGCCAGCACCGAGCCCGGCCCCGCGGCGCGCGCCTCACGCGCCAGCACCTCGAGCGTCGGCACGCCGGACGCCGGAACGGCGCGCGCGAAGGCGATCCCCTTCGCGAACGCGATCCCGACGCGAACGCCGGTGAAGGAGCCCGGACCCACCGTCACCGCAATGTGATCGATGTCGCCATAGGCGGCGCCCGCCATCGCGAGTGCGGCGTTCGCATGGTCGACGATCGCCTCGGCATCCCCCTTCGCCGCAGCGCGCGAAACGCCGAGGATCGCCGCGTCCGCGGTGTCCACATCGGGAAGCGAGATCAAGGCGGCCTGGACGTGGTCGAGCGCCGTGTCGAGCGCGAGAACGCGCATCAGGTGACGGGACGGACCTCCCGCACCTCCGGAATGAAGTGCCTGAGGAGATTCTGGATCCCCATTTGCAGCGTCATCGTGGAGGACGGGCAGCCGGCGCACGCGCCGCGCATCGAGAGGTGGACCACACCGTCTTTGTAAGCACGGAAGATGATATCGCCGCCATCGCCGGCGACGGCAGGGCGCACGCGCTCGTCGAGCAGCTCCTTGATCATCGCGACGGTCGCCGCGTCCTCTTCGGCGAAGCTCTCCTCGGCGGTCATTTCCGCTTCGTCGCCGCCCTCACCCTCGATCACCGCCTCACCGGAGAGGTAATGCTCCATGATGGCGCCGAGAATGGCAGGCTTCAGATGCGGCCAGGGCGTTGCATCCTTGGACACCGACACGAAGTCGTTGCCGAGGAACACGCCGGTCACACCGTCGACGGCGAACAGGCGCCGCGCGAGCGGCGAATTGTCGGCCTCGTCGGCCGAACGATAGTCTGCGACACCGCTTTCCATCACCGTCTGTCCCGGCAGGAACTTCAGGGTTTCGGGGTTGGGCGTCGCTTCGGTCTGGATGAACATTCCAATTCTCCCCAGGCGGTTCAAAGCCGCCGCGAAGGTTTGATCCTTTCCAAATAGGCGATGATCCGCGCGCCAGCAACTCGGCTCGCTGCGCGCATTTGTGACTGGACGATCGCGCGCGAGACACGAAATCAGCCTTGACGATCAACGAGGAGGCTTCGATGGCCAACCCCGCACCCGGCTTCAAGAGCCACCCGAACCACAAGATCCTCATCGACACGGGCCCCGACCCGGTGACGATCACGCTGGACGGCACCCTCGTGGCGGCGACGACGATGGCCGTGGTCCTGCGCGAAGACGGCTACCCCGCGCGCGCCTACATCCCGCCCGCCGACATCATGGCCGGCCTCACCCCGACGGCGAAGACCACCCACTGCCCCTTCAAAGGCGACACGACCTATTATTCGGTAACGGTGGGCGACCGTGTCCTCGAAAACGCCGCCTGGAGCTACGACGCACCATTCGACGAGATGGAAGGCATCCGCGGCTGCGTGGCGTTCGACGACCGGTTCGAGATCGCGGTGGGGTGATCAGCGCATTACGCTTGCCGGGGTCCGGCGTCAGTCGCCCGTAACATCCACGAACACCAACCGATGGTCCGACGCCGCCACCAACCGCGCCGCCGGGCCGGTCAAGGGCCAGAACACCCCCGCCCCCGTCACGGTGAGCGAGGTGCCCGGCAGCACATAATCGACGCGCAGCCCGCCGCCGAAATCCGCCGTCGCCTCGCCCATTGCCGAGCGCGGCGCGATCAGGCGGAGCCTCGGGTGGGTGAGGAGCTGCGCGATCGCGCCGGGCCGCGCCTCGCCGCGCGCCGGATCGGCGTTGAAGTCGCCGGCCACCACCACGTCCGCCTTGGGCGGCACGCCGCCGGCCACACCGTCATCGTCAACGAGATGAGCGGCGTCGTCGAGAAGGTCGGCGAGGAGGCGGATCTCGTCGAAATTGCGCCGTCCGTTGCGGTCGACGGTCGGCTCGTCGAACACCGGAGGGGTCGGATGGGCGGCGAGGAGGTGGATCGTCCGCCCGCCCGCCGACACCGGGACGACGATATGCGTCTTTGAGGAGAGCGGCAGCGCCTCTGCGGCTCCCGCGGGATAGGCAGCCGCCGGGAAGAGGCCGCCCGGCAGATCCGACCAGAGGAAATCGGCATAGGTCCGCGCCGGCCCGAACGGATGGCGCGAGAGGATCGCGAAACCATAATGGCCGTCATGGCGGCCGAACCCTTTGGCGTCGCCGGGCCGTTCCACGCGCCCGTCCCCGTCGAGATCGACGCCGGAGAGGACGCCGCTATTGGTGGGCGGAAACAGCCGGTGCGGATAATCGATCGGCGCCGCGCCGCGCTGCCCGATCGCGAGATAATGGCGCGCGAAGAGGTCGAGCGTCGCCCCCTCCCGATCGCGGTCGATTTCCTGGAGGACGAGGACGTCGGGCCGCACGTTCTGAATGGTCTCGGCGACCAGCCGGGCCTGCGGATCGTCCGGCGTCGACAGGCGCGCGACAAGGCCGCCCGGCACATCGTCGCTGAGCGCGGTGTTGAAGGTCGCAAAGCGAATCGCGCCCGGCGCCTTGGCAGGATCGGGCACGCCGGCCCGATCGACGGGATCGGCCCGCACGCCGGCCGCGATGCTCATCGCCGCGAGAAGCGCGATCGCCCGGATGATCCGCATCGATCACGCTCCATCGATGGACCGCCTCAGTCGCCCACCACCGACAAATGCCGCTTCTTGTCGAAGACACGCAGCACCGTTTCGAGGTCGTGCCCGCGCTTCAGGATCAGCCCTTGGGCGGAGACCACCGCATAGGCGCCCTGGCGGCGGGCGAGCTTCGGCGTTTTCGTCACCCTGAACATCGGGACTTCGCCCATGCGGCGATAGATCGAGAAGACCGCCTGCTCGCGGCCATGGTCGAGCGCATAGTCTCGCCATTCGCCGGCCGCGACCATGCGGCCATAGACCCTCAGGATTTGGGAGAGTTCGGTTCGGTGAAACGCCACGATCGGCGGTGCAGGCTTGTTCGCCGTCGATACGGGTTGCGTCGCGGTTCCGCCAGAGCGAGGGTGAAGCGGAACCACACGACTTATTTCCTCACCATCGGCCATCAGCCGCCCCTTCTCTTGTTCACCTGCGAACCCTGACGCGATCGGCGGCGAGGTGCAATGCTCTCTTGATCGGAGCGGCTGACCTGCGCATCTGACGCACATTGGAACCGCAACAAACCTGACGGACGATGACCACCGAACACGCAGAAACCCGCGCCTTCGAAGCCGACGTTGCCCGCCTTCTCCATTTGATGGTGCACTCGGTCTATTCCACCCCCGACGTCTTCTTGCGCGAATTGGTCTCGAATGCGGCCGATGCGTGCGAGAAACTGCGCCAGTCGGCCCTCGTCGAGCCTGCCCTTCTCGCCGACGATCCCACGCTGAAGATCACCATCACCGTCGATCCCGACGCCCAGCGCCTCGTCATCGAGGACAACGGCATCGGCATGTCGCGCGAGGAGCTGATCGAAAATCTGGGGACGATGGCGCGCTCCGGCACGGAGAAGTTCCGCCAGGCGCTCGAGGAGAAGGACGCCGGCAAGGCGCTGATCGGCCAATTCGGCGTCGGCTTTTATTCCGCCTTCATGGTGGCGAACGAGGTGATCGTCGACAGCCACGCCGCCGACCATGAGAGCGCCTGGCGCTGGCGCTCGGACGGCTCCGGCGAATTTCAGATCGAGCCGGCCGAGGACGCCCCCGCGCGCGGCACCCGCGTCACCCTCCTCCTGCGTGAGGACCACAAGGACTATGCCGAAGAGGCGACGATCGAGCGCCTCATCCGCCACCACTCGGCGCACGTTCCCGTCCCGATTCTGATTCGGAAGGCGGGCGAGAGCGACGATCGCGAGCTCGTCGACGGCACGGCGCTCTGGGCCAAGCCCAAGTCGGAGATCACCGAGGAAGAATATACCGAGTTCTACCGCTTCACCGCCGGCGCGTTCGACACCCCCGCCCTCACCCTCCACACCCGTGCGGAAGGGCGGCAGGAATATACGACGCTGCTCTTCGTGCCGGAGATGGCGCCGTTCGATCTCTTCGACCCGGAGCGCAAGGGTCGGGTGAAGCTTTATGTGCGCCGCATCTTCATCACCGATGATGCGCCGATCCTGCCCGGCTATCTGCGCTTCGTGCGCGGCCTCGTCGATTCAGAGGATCTGCCGCTCAACCTCTCGCGCGAGATGCTGCAGACGAACCCGATGCTCGCGCAGATCCGCACGGCGACGACGAAGCGGCTGCTCACCGAATTGAAGAAGCTCGCCGACAACAAACCCGAGACCTATCAAAAGGTCTGGGACAGCTTCGGCCCGGTTCTGAAGGAAGGCCTCTACGAAGACGCCGAACGGCGCGACGAGCTCTTCGCCCTCACCCGCTTCGCGACGACCAAGCACCGGGAGGGCGGCCGCACCCTCGCCGACTATGTCGCCGCGATGAAAGAGAACCAGACGGCGATCTTCTATGCCGTCGGCGAGAACCCGGAGCGGGTCGCCGCCTCTCCGCATCTCGAAGGCTTCGCCGCGCGCGATGTCGAGGTGCTGCTCCTCTCCGACCCGGTGGACGCCTTCTGGGTGCGCACCGCGCTCGGCTTCGAGGGCAAGCCCTTCAAGTCGGTGACGCAGGGATCGGCCGACCTCGACGCGATCGCCAAAGCCAAGCACGACGATCACCACGTCCCCGAGGAGGCGAAGGCCTCCGACGTCGCGACCCTCGCCGCCCTCGTCAAGCAAACGCTGGGCGAACGGGTGTCCGACGTGCGCGCCTCAGCCCGCCTCGCGACCAGCGCGGCGTGCCTCGTCGCGCCCGAGGGTGGTTACGATCGGCAGATGGAGAAGATCGTCTCGCGCCACGGCCAAGGTGGGTTCGGCGCCAAGCCCATCCTGGAGCTCAACCCCTCGCACCCGCTGATCCGCACCCTGTCGTCGCGCGCCTCCGAGGGCGGAGCGTCCGACCGGATCGCCGATGCCGCCTGGCTGCTGCTCGGCTCGGCCGAGATCCTCGACGGTGAGACGCCGTCCGATCCCGCCGCCTTCAATCAGCGCCTCATCTCGGTGATGGGGACGATGTTCGCCGTCCCCGGCCCGAGCGACCATGCCGACCACATGTCCGTCGGCGACAGCGCCGGCGGCGACGCCGACGGCTGACGTTCGCGCGGCGCGCCCTCGCGGCGCGCCGCCTCACGTCCCGCGCGCGACGAGGAGCTTCACCGCAAAGCCGCCGAGAACGGTCGCGAAGAGATAGTCGACCGCCCGCGTCGCCCGCTTCGAGGTCTTCAGGAAGCGGGCGATATGCCCGGCCGACAGGATGAAGAGGGCGTTGATCGGCACCGAAATCGCGATGAAGAGCAGGCCGAGAATGAAGAGCTTCGTCCCCGCCTCGGGATCGCTCGGCGACACGAATTGCGGCAGGAAGGTCAGGAAGAAGACGATCACCTTCGGGTTCAAAAGGTTGATCAGAATGCCCTTCAGATAGACCGAGCGGATCGTTTCGCGCCGCCCCTTCTCGCCCGGCGCGAGCTGGAAGGACGAGCCGTTGCGGATCGCGTCGATCGCGAGCCACATGAGATAGAGCGCGCCGACCACCTTGAGCACCATGAACGCCGTCGCCGAGGCGACGAGGAGGGCCGAAAGGCCGATCGCGACCAGCATCGAATGGATCAGCCCGCCGGTCGACGCGCCCGCGAACGCGGCGAAGCCCGCGAGGCGGGAGTGGCTGATCGTCTTCGACAGATAGAGCGTCATGTCCGGCCCCGGCGTCAGCGTCAGCGCGACGACGGCGGCGGCGTAGGTGAGGAGCACCGGCAGCGCGGGCAGATAGGCGTCCATCGACGATCCCCTTTCAGAGCGGACCAAGCGGACCGGGCGGCGCCCGGTGTCGCTGCGCGTTTACTTGACCGCTTCGACAAAATTTTCGCATCGGCCAAGAAAATTTAATCAATTCAAGTCGGCGAAACGGCGACTAACCCTATTTTACGACAGGTCAAGCCGAACCAGCTCTTACCGCTGCATAGCAGGCCCGGCCCACGGGTCAATTGAGCATTTCGCAAGTCTCGGCTAAGGCCGTTCACGTCCCGCCATGCCGCCGCGATCCCGGAGGCGACGCGGCGGGCCGCCACCGGATCGCCGGCCGCTCGGCGCACGGGATGCGGACGGGAGGACTTGATGCCGATGCCATCCTTCGAGACGCTGGGCGCGATCATCATCTTCGCCGCGGCCGCGTCCTGGACGCCCGGTCCGAACAACGTGATGCTCGCCTCCTCCGGCGCGACCTTCGGCCTTTCCCGAACGTGGCCTCACATTTTCGGCGTCACGATCGGCTTTTCCCTGATGGTGTTCGCGATCGCGCTCGGCCTCGGCGAAGTGTTTCGCAACGAACCGGCGCTGCGCATCGTGATCTCCTGGACCGGCTTTGCGGTGATGCTCTACCTCGCCTACCGCATCGGCACCCAGTCGGCCCGTCCGGCCAAAGCCGCCGCGCGACCGCTCTCCTTTTGGAGCGCCGCGGCCTTCCAGTGGGTCAACCCGAAAGCCTGGGTGATGACGACCGCCGCCGCCGCGACCTACGTCTCCGGCCAGCATCCGACGATGGACGCGGCGACGATCGCCGTGATCTTCCTGCTGGTCGGCCTCACCTCGACGACGACTTGGGCCGCCGCGGGCGCCAGTCTCGCGGCGCTTCTCGGGCGGGGCTGGCGTCTCGTCGCGTTTAACGCGACGATGGCCCTCTTGCTTGCGCTATCCGCTCTGTGGCTTGTGATAGGCGGCTGATCGACGGCATCACGACTGGACCCCATGTTCTTCGCCCAATCCCCTTTCGAGCGCCTGCGCGCACTCCTTGCGGACGTGGCGCCCGGCGCCAAACCGGCCGACCTCGCCGTCGGCAATCCTCAGCATCCGCAACCCGCCTTCGTGGGTGAGGTTATCGCCCGCAATATCGCCGGGTTCGGCCCCTATCCGCCGATCGGGGGAACGGCGAATTTCCAGCGCGCCGTGCACGATTTCATCGACCGCCGCTATCGGCTCGACGGTTGGTTCCGTGAGACCGGGGCCCTCGTCCCGCTGAACGGCAGCCGCGAGGGGCTGTTCCTCGCCGCCGTATCGGCGCGGGATCTCCTGCAAAAAACCGCCCCGACGATCCTGTTCGCCAACCCATTTTATCAGACCTATATCGCCGGCGCGCACGGGATCGGGGCCGAGCCGGTGCCGATGGCGACGTCCGGCGGCATTCTTCCCGATTGGGACAGCGTGCCAGCCGGCGCGCTCGACCGGGCGATCGCCTATTATTTCGGCTCGCCCTCGAACCCCGAAGGCCACGCCGCGACACGGGAGGACTGGCACGCCGTGTTCGACCGGGCCGAGCGGCATGACTTTCTGATCTTCGCGGACGAATGCTATTCGGAGATCTATCGCGCGGACCGCCCGGCCCCCACCGGCGTCCTCGAAGCGGCACGCGAGCGGCCGGAGACCCTCCCCCGCATCGTCGTCTTCAACTCGTTGTCCAAGCGCTCGAACCTTGCCGGCATGCGGGTCGGCTATCTCGCCGGGGCGACGGCGACGGTGGCCGCCATCCGTGAGTTCCGCAATCAGGCCGGCCCGCAGGTTCCGACGCCGCTGCAGGAGGTCGCCGCCGCGGTCTATGACGACGAGGACCATGTCGTCGCCAACCGCGCCCTTTATGACGAGAAATTCGCCGACGCCGAGCGGCTGCTCGCCCCGCGGTTCGGCTCGGTCACCCCGCAGGGCGGCTTCTTCCTCTGGCTCGACGTCGAGGAAGACGACGAGGCGGCCGCCCTCCGGCTGTGGCGCGAGGCGGGCGTGCGATGCGTGCCGGGCTCCTATCTCGCGGCGACGCCGAAGGGTGGCGTCAATCCCGGCAAGGGCCGGCTTCGCCTCGCCCTCGTCGCCGACGCGGCGGTGACGCGGACCGCCCTCGCGCGGATCGCCGAAATGTTCGCGCGCGCTCCGGCCGCCTGACGGCGCCGCGGCGCGCTCCCCCTCAGATTGCAAAAACCAAAATCACGCACCCATAACGGGCAAAAGCGCGATATCCTTGCCACACTAAAGGCTTAGCGCTCGCGTCCTCGTGCGCCGATCGCCCCGGAATGTGGGGCGACCGATAAAATTGGTGCCGATCCCTTCGGCAAAAGTTACCTCGCTTTAACGCCATTCGCGCCAAACCGAAGGCGACGGGGCCTCTTCGTCTCGCGCTCGTCGCGGACGCCGCCGTGACACGGGAGACGCACCGCCGCGTCAGTCCGTGAACGATCGAGAGGTTTACCGTGAGTGTCATGCGTATGAGAGCGTTGGAGCAGCTCTTCGACGACCCGTCGGTGATGTTCGCCCGTCGGGCGACATCCACGTTGGCTGGGATTCTGCTCATCGCGCTCGCCGCCTGTCTGGGCGTCGCGCTTGCCACCTGGAACGTCTCCGATCCGAGCTTCACGCACGCGACGTCCGCCACGGTGCAGAACTGGATGGGGACGACCGGGGCGAGCTGGTCCGATCCGATCATGCAGATCTTCGGCCTCGCCGCACCGCTCCTCATCGTGCCGTTGCCGCTCTGGGGTGTCCGCCTGATCGCGGGCCGTCCGCTCGGCCTGCAGCCGAGCAAGCTCGCGGCGGGGCTCGGCGCCCTCTTCCTGGCACCCGGCTTCCTGAACGTCTTTCCCGTCACCGATGCATGGCCCCTTCCGCTCGGCCTCGGCGGCGTCGTCGGCAGTGTCTACGACTATGTGTTCGTGGATATTTTCGGCCTGACATCGGGCATCGTCCGCGGCTTCATCGGCGGTCTTCTCGGGATCGCGGCGATCGCCTGCCTGCTCCACGCCGTCGCCGCGCCGCGCCGCCGCCAGCAGCTCACCGATCTCGGCTTCCAGATCCGTCGCCAGGCTGCCCCCGTCGAAGACGAATACGGCCTCGACGAGACCGACACCTATGAGAGCGAGACGACCCGCTTCGCCGCCTTCAGGGGCGCGCTCGCCCATATGGCGCTGACGGCACGGGCGAAGCTGCGCTCGGGCGAACCTCGCCGCAAGCGCCGTCCCGCCGAAACGCCGTCGCTGCGGACCGCCCTCGCCGAAACCGGCGCGCCGATCGACAACGGCCATGACGTCTACCGCTCGCGCCGCCGCGGCGAGCCGCCCCTTGCCGAGGATCCTTACGCCCCGATCGAGCCGCCCCAGCCCTATGAGGACGACGTCGCCGACTATGACGACGACTTCGAGGACGAGGCCGTCGTCTACGAGGCGCCGCGCCGCCGCGAGCGGCAAGCTGCGCCCGTCCGCCCCGAGCCGGAGGAAATGGACGCCCCGCGCCCCCGCGCCCGCGCGCAGCGTCAGAGCGCGGAAGAGGTGGAACGGTCCGCCATCTCCTTCCAGCTTCCCTCCCGCGGCCCCGCCGCACGGCTCAGCCGGCAGAGCTTCGTCAACAAGGAAACCGGCGAGATCTTCGAGGCCGACGAGCTCGAACCGATCGACGAGGCCGAGATCTACGACGAGAGCGCCGACTATGATGGCGGCCAATGGGAAGACGAGGCCGACGAGGGCACCTATGCCGACGAAGCCGCCGCCAGTGCCGGCGCCGCGGACGACCGCTATGCCTATGACGACGGCTATGACGACGATGACGGCTACGACGATTACGAGGACGACCCCTACGCCGCCGAAGCCGCCCGCCATGCGACGCCGACCCGAGGTGCGCCGCCGCGCGAGGCCCCTCGCGCCGCGCCGCCGCAAAAGCCCCGCGTGCCGCAGCGGCCGGCCGAGCCCGCCACCCGCGTCGTGCCCGCAGCCGGAACGATGAAGCCCGGCCGGCGCGTCGTGAAGGAGGCGCAGCCGAACTTCCTCAATCAGAGCGACTACGAGTTCCCCCCGCTCGCCCTCCTCTCCGCCCCGCCGGCGGACCGCAGCGAGACCGAGTTGACGCCCGACGCGCTCGAAGCGAACGCCCGCGTTCTCGAAGGCGTCCTCGAGGATTTCGGCGTCAAGGGCTCGATCATCCACGTTCGGCCCGGCCCCGTCGTGACGCTCTACGAGCTGGAGCCGGCGCCCGGTATCAAGTCGTCCCGCGTCATCGGCCTCGCCGACGATATCGCCCGCTCGATGAGCGCGATCTCGGCCCGCGTCGCCGTCATCCCCGGCAAGAACGCCATCGGTATCGAATTGCCGAACAACAGCCGCGTCACGGTGTTCCTGCGCGAGCTCCTCGCGAGCCAGGAGTTTGAGCGCACCAAGGCGAAATTGCCGATGTGCCTCGGCAAGACGATCGGCGGCGAGGCCGTGATCGCCGACCTTGCGCGGATGCCGCATCTGCTTGTCGCCGGCACCACCGGCTCGGGCAAGTCGGTGTCGATCAACACGATGATCCTGTCGCTCCTTTATTGGCACAAGCCGGAGCAATGCCGGATCATTCTGATCGACCCGAAAATGCTCGAGCTGTCCGTCTATGACGGCATTCCCCACCTCCTGACCCCGGTCGTGACCGATCCGAAGAAGGCGGTGACGGCGCTGCGTTGGGCGGTCCGGGAGATGGAAGACCGCTATCGCAAGATGGCCAAGCTCGGCGTGCGCAATATTGACGGCTATAACAGCCGCCTCAAGGAAGCGAACCGCAATGGCGAGCCCTTGATGCGCATCGTCCAGACCGGCTTCGACAAGTCCACCGGCGAGGCGATCTTCGAGGAGGAGGTCCTCGATCTGGAGCCGATGCCTTATATCGTCGTCATCGTCGACGAGATGGCCGATCTCATGATGGTCGCCGGCAAGGACATCGAAGGCGCGATCCAGCGTCTCGCCCAGATGGCGCGCGCCGCCGGCATTCACGTCATTCTCGCGACGCAGCGTCCGTCGGTCGACGTCATCACCGGTACGATCAAGGCGAACTTCCCGACGCGCATCTCCTTCGCCGTCACCTCAAAGATCGACTCCCGCACGATCCTCGGCGAGATGGGTGCCGAGCAGCTCCTCGGCATGGGCGACATGCTCTACATGGCCGGCGGCGGCCGCATTCAGCGCGTCCACGGCCCGTTCGTGGCCGACGAGGAGGTCGAGGACGTCGTCTCCCACCTCAAGCTCCAGGGCGTGCCGGAATATCTCGGCGCCGTCCTCGAGGACGACGATGAAGAGGAGCAGGGCGGCGGCTCGTCCTCCGGCATCGACGCCCTCTCCGAGAGTGACGACCTTTATGACCGCGCCGTCGCGCTCGTCCTGCGCGACCGCAAGGCCTCGACAAGTTACATCCAGCGCCGCCTGTCGATCGGCTACAACCGCGCCGCGACGCTCATCGAGCGGATGGAGAATGAAGGCGTGGTGAGCCCGGCAAACCATGCCGGCAAGCGCGACATCCTGGTGCCGGCCGAGGACGAGGTCGCCTGACCGTCCCGCACCAGAGGCCGCAAGCGCGAAGGGGGGACCGTCCGGTCTCCCCTTTTCTTTTGGGCCGATCGGCTCCCGGAAGGACGGACGGCCATGACAAGCGGCGCGTTCGAGGCCATGCTGTGCCGACCGCTTCGGACGAGAGCGGCCGAGACAGGATACCCGCATGAGCCTCGACTATCTGCTGACGGCGCTGATCGTCTGCCTCGCGCCCGGAATTGGCGTCGTCTACACCCTCTCCGCGACGATGGGGGGCGGTTTTCGCGCCGGCTTCTGGGCCGCCACCGGCTGTACGATCGCAACCTTCCTGCACATGCTCGTCGCCCTCGCCGGGCTGGCGGCGATCCTCCACACGAGCGCCGTCCTCTTCCAGGCGATCAAATTCGCCGGCGTCGCCTATCTCGTGTGGATGGCCTGGGCGGTCCTCAAGGATCGCGGCGGTCTCTTTGCGAAGGCGCGCGAGCCGGAACCCGCGCCGCGTCTCATTCGCCGCGGCATACTCCTCAACATCCTGAACCCCAAGCTGCCCCTCTTCTTCGTGGCGTTCATCCCGCAATTCACCCCCGCCGGCAGTGGAGCGGCAAGGCTCGCCGAGCTCGGCCTCGCCTTCACGGCGACGACCTTCCTCGTCTTCGTGGGCTATGCCGCCCTCGCCGCGACCGGGCGTCAGCGCCTCCTCGCGAGCGAGACCATGATGCGGTGGCTGCGTCGCCTGTTCGCCGCATCGTTTGCCGGGCTGGGGCTGAAGCTCGCCGGAGAGAGCGCGCGCTAACAGGCGCACTCTCGGGCGGGCGCCCTCCCCTCGCCGTAAATCGCGGCCTCCGCCCGCCGGCTTTTGCTCTCGGCATCGTCTACCGCATTGATTTTATTCGCGCCCCGATCGCGTGCCGGGCCGATTGGCCCATCGCCGCGGGGCAACTCGAACCGTTGGCATTCCACGACAGTCTTCCGCAGCGATTACTTCACACGACGAACAAATTTTCGTATATTCACGCCACATATTTTCATGACACGGGGAATTACACGCCGTGATATTGCAAAAGAAATTATATCAGGCGGCCATCGCCCTTCTCGTGCTGGTCAGCCCGGTTATGGCGCAGGATATCCGAAGCCGGGCCGAAGAATTAAAGATCTGGCGCGAGCAATGCAGCGATTCCGACGGTGATCTGCGTCAGGCCTACATCGAGGAGGCGCTCGCGACAAATGACGTTGCGATTGCCCGAATCTGCATCCGCAGTTCTCTGGAGAGCACGGACGCCGATATCCGTAACCTCGGCCTGCGGGCTAGTCTCACGGCCGTCGATCGTCTGCTCTTTATCGTGGAGCCGAGCGCGAAACTGAAAGATCCGTTGGCGCGGTCCGAGCGCGAGCGCGATGCCTTGAAGGATGTCACGCGAACCCCAGAAATGAAGATGTGGAACGCCTTCGAGAAAGGGATCGTCTTCGTCGTGGATCAGGCGGACGTGACCCGTGGCACCTCGACTTGGTTCCCGCTCGTCGGCCTCACCGAGCCCCATGCCGGCATCAAGGGGGAAGCCACGATCGTCGGCGATAACATTACCTGGGTGGGCGACGTCTACTCGATCGGCGCATGTATCATGCCCCTTAGGATCGCCGAGGGCGATGCGCAGCTCACGGGAACGATCAAGTGCGGCACCGCCGAGCCGTTCCCCGTCACCGCCCAGCTCCTTTGAGGTTCAACGCAGTCTGAGCCGGCTCAACCCGATCACGCTGCGCCCGCTGATGCGAACACGAATCTGCCGTGGTCCTCTGAGGTCGAGGGCGCAGCCGGCCTGTTCGGGCAGCGTCGCCACGGTCTCACAATCCCGATGCACCGACCAATTGTCGCTCGGCCGGGCCCTCTGCTCAACGACGAACGGCAACGGAGCCTCCCCGCAACCTGGCGCTTGCTCTACGGTGAGATCCCGAGCCGCGTTCCCCGCTTCGAGCGCGAGGTAGAGCGACACCGACCGCTCACCGCCCCGCGGCGCCAGTCGCCAGCACGTGTCGGGGTCATCGAGCGAGCTCGGCCCGACCACCGGGGCGAGGACCATGCCGTCGAAGCCTGCGACTTGAAACGCCACCGGTCGTGCCGCATGGGTGATCTCGTACGCTTCGACCAACTCGAACGCGCTGCGGATGAAGTCGAATCGCAGCGCAATCACGTAGCTTTTGACCTTCGGCACCTGGAGCACCATCGCGAATGGCTCAAGGCTGGCCGGCCCGCTGCCGATCGACGCTTTCACTTGCACCACCGAGCCACTCAACCCTTTTAAGAAATAGCGTTCGGCGTCCTCGGGATCGGCTGCGCTCAAATTCACCAATCCCTTTGCCTTCACTCGCGTGGTGGATGCCCCATCGACGGCCGCGATATTCTCGATTTCAATCGGCCGCTGGATTCCGGCCCCCTCGATGCGAAGCTGGATGGGGCGGAAGTGGGTCTCGACAAACGAATTCACGACGAGGTCGTCCCTGGCCGAGCGCATCATCGCCCCCCAGGCAGAAGAAGGCGGACCGAGGCGGGACAGACACCGACCGGTCCCCGACCGCCCTTCACCGGCCACCGGAGCGAAGGCGAGATCGCTGGTGCCGCCGGCTGCCGCCACAGCACCGGGAACGTCCTCGACGGCAATCGCCGGCCCGGCTTCGCCGCCGATCCCGTCGGCAAAGTACACGAAGCTCTTTTCTGAACCGGCAACGTGTTCCGGCAACGCAATCCAGCACTGACCTCCGGCGCGCGGCGAGCCGAACAGCCACCCGTGCCCAACCGCCTCCCCCGCCCTCACGAACACGGGTTCTGCGGCTGCGCGCCCGAGCGTGCCGACGAGGATGAGAAGGACGAGAACAAACCTCATGACGGTCCCCTCTTCGGGCCGGGCCTGCATCCATTGCGTTTGCGGTCTTCGTCCGTCGGCAACAACGCCAGTCCAGTGCCCACGGTCTGGATCGTGAGCACCATGATCAGAAGCCCGGTGGAGATCCAGGCGAGGCTCGGGTCGCTGAACAGCCATCGGAACAGCCCGATTTCGAGGTGCTCATACTGCCGCTCACTCTGCCCGGGCCGGAAGATGTAAAGGTCCGACGTGTCGGTCGTCGCGGAGATCCTGAACCCGTCATCTTCGACGAAGACGACGCCATACCAAGGCGCCCCGCCCTCGAGGCTCCCGTCGACGGTCGAGGTGATCCGGCTGCCGCTCGGGATCATGATCGGCTCGCCCGTGATGGGAAAAATCGCGCTGCTGCTGAGCGTCGCCCGTCCGAAGACCGATACCTCGCCGCGCAGAAGGAGCGACGCTTGCGGCGCCCCGTCTGCACTTTGCGCGATCGGAACGCCGATCTCGAGGCCGACCTCGGTCGGCCCTGCAATCGGAAGCGGCTGCGCCACGGACAGACTGGAACGCTCCATCTCGAAGGCGCTCCGCGCGGGCAGAACGCAGGTGTGTTCGTTCCTCTCAGCATCGAACCAGATCAGGCGCACTTCGCCAGTTCCACTCGCTTCGCCCGTCGGTCCCGCGGCCGGCTTCGGCTCGACGGTGACCGAAATCCGGTCCGACCTCCATCGATAAACGAGGATCGAGCCGGTCGGGACATCGAGGACGCCGGTGATGCGGTCCCCATCCCTCGCCGCCTCGCCGCATGCGCCGTTGCCCCGCATCCGGGCGGCATTGAGCGGGATCGCCGCGGCCCCATTGCGGACAACGGCCTGTTTCACCAGATGCGCGGTCACGTCGAGCACGACCAGTGCTTTGATGCCCCGCGTCTGAACCCAGATCATGCCTGCGATCATCAGGGCGATACTGATGAGCGAAAGAGTGCACGCGAGCCAGAAACGTGACCACTGTCTCATTGCCGGATCTCAGCTGTTCCCGCTGCCATCGAAGCGCGGTGTCAGGGCAAAAAAACCTTGTAAGTGTACGTCGTTTCGCCAAACCCATCGTCGAAAATCAAAGCAAGGTCGGCTGCGCCGAGACCGTCCGGCGCGCCGTCCAGCGGCAACTCGCACGTGAGATCGAAGGCGATCAGCGACCCGCCGCCGGCGCGGTCGCATTCGGCGCTGGCAATCGGTTCGCCGCCAGCGATCCCGCGCAGCTCGGCTGATCCCGACATCGCGCGCCCGTTGACGGTGACGACCAGATTGCCGCCCACCGCGCCGGGCTCAGCGACCGAAGGCAGGTGGACCGCCCCGCTCGGCGAGCACGTCTCGTCTCGGGTGGCAAACGCGCGCACGGCATAGGTGGCTGGATCATATTGCTCCAGCTGCTGCCGCATCGTTCCCTGTAGCTCGGTGATCGGCCGCACCTGAACGAGCGCGGCATCGGGGTTGCTCCCCGTCACCTCGTACCGGGCGTGGCCGTTATAGCGGCCATCCTGTGTGGTCGTTTCCAGGCAGATCCATTCGTCGAACGAAGGCGGGCGGATGAGCAAGACATGATCGAGCTGCAGCGTGCCCGCGGCGCCCCCCAGACGGAGGCCGACGAGGGGAGAACCCGCGGCCACATCAGCGGCCGGATCATAGCTCTCCACCAAATTTCCGACGCGTGTCGCCTCGGCGATCACCACCGTCTGCGCCGCCAGAGGCGAAGCGCTCAGCAATCCAAGAAACAAAATAACCCACCGCATCGCAATATCTCCGACCGTGGAATGTCCGAATATAACACGCTTTCGCTCAGATCCCAGCACTGTCGCCTCGTCGACATGCCGCCGGGCCGCATCGTGAGAGGTGCCGATCACCCTCCACGGCCCAGCCTCGTGTGCGCGTTCGTCGAGGCACCTTTCGAGAGGCGCACCGGCGGCGCCGCGGCACCACCTTCGCCCCGCTCGCTTGGCGTTGGGCCAGCCGGCGGCGCCTCCGATGGTCGACGGTCCATTGCGAAATCTTGTCCGAGCATGGGGATGACGCCGCCGAGATGGCCGCGCGATCGCGTCCTCGCCCGCTATAAACGCCGCATCCTCTTGGCAGGCGCGCGCGAGGGACCAAGTGTTCCGATGCAGCCCTGGGGCGGGTGACAAGCGGCCAAGGCGCGGAAGAATTGGTTGCTTCCGCCATGCCGACTATGATCATTCATGAGGCAGACAGGCCAAACCCCTCAAAGGGTCGCCCGACCCAACCTGGAGGACAGCCATGACCCTTTTCGCCCGTACCATGCTCGCGGTGGCCATCGCAGCCGCCCCCGTGACCTGGATCGCGACGACGACGACCCCCGCCATTGCGGCCACCGATACGGCGCTTGCGGAAATCAACCAGTATTTCAACTCGATCAAGACGATGCGGGGCGAGTTCGTCCAGTTCGGGCCCGACGGACAGCGCACCCAAGGCCGTTTCGCGATCTCGCGTCCCGGCAAAGTCCGCTTCTTCTACGACGCCCCGTCGACGCTCGACATCATCGCCGACGGCAAGTCCGTCGCCGTGCGCGATCGCAAGCTCGCCACACAGGACATCTGGCCCCTTCAGCGCACGCCGCTGCGCTTCCTCCTCGACAACACGATCGACCTCACCTCCGACGCGAAGGTGACGAATGTCGACGTGCAGCCGGACATCATCTCGATCACCATCGAAGAATCGACTGCGTTCGGCGACGGCTCCCTCACCCTCCTCTTCGACGCCGGCAGCAAGGAGTTGAAGCAGTGGAATGTGGTCGACGGAAAGGGACAGGAGACGAGCGTTTCGATCTACAATGTCGCGACCGGCGTGTCCGTCGATCAGGATCTGTTCGACATCGACTACACCCGCATCCTCGAGTAGCGACGTGATCCGAGACATTCGCCCGACCCAGCGCAAATTCCTCGTCGTCGTCGACGACACGCCGGAGTGTGAGCGCGCGCTCCTCTACGCCGCCAAACGCGCGACGAACACCGGCGCGGGCGTCGTGGCGCTCTGCGTCGCGGCGACGAGCGAGTTCCAGCACTGGCTCGGGGTGGAAAATCTGATGCGCGAAGAGGCCGAGCAGGAGGCCGAGGAGATGCTCGATCGCGCCCTCGGCAGGCTCGCCAACCAGCTTCCGTGCGAGCCGGAACGGCGCATCGTGATCGGCAACCGCGTCGACGGGATCCGTCAGGTGATCGCGGACGACCCGTCCATCGTGATCCTGGTCCTCGCCGCCGCCTCGGGGACCGAAGGGCCCGGCCCGCTGGTCAGCGCCATCGCCGGCGGTCAGGCGGGCGCCTACCCGATCCCGATCACCATCGTTCCCGGCGAACTCACCGACGAAGAGATCGACGCGATCTCCTAACGGCCCCGACGGCCCGTCCGCGTTCGGCGCGCGTCTTGCGCCCCGTCCCGAATGGGGCGGGCGCCGGCGCGGTCCGGCGACGTCACGGCGCGAAGGTCGCCGCGCCGCCCAGAACGCGGCAATGTTATGCCGGCTCGCTCGCGCGGCGTTCGGCGACGGAGCGGTCGAGCAGCGGCCGGCGCACGCCGAGCGCGATCACCTGCTGCTGATAGGGCTCGCGACTGAACACCTCGTCGACCATCGGGCGAAAGAAGTCGACCGGCAGGCTCTGATAGTCGGGGTCGAAACTCGCCTGGTCCCAGCGCTCGCAGAACTGGACCGCGTCGTCGAAGAAGGGATGGCCTTCGTGACGGCGATGCACCTCGCGATTGCCGCCGAAATGGTGCGCATAATAATAGCGCTGAAAGAGGCCGTGATTGGCCACCACCCAGGTGCATTGATCGCGCAGATAAGGCCGCAGGATCGCTGCGGCGAACTCGTCGTGATTATAGGGCGCATAGAGGTCGCCGACATCGTGGAGGAGCGCGGCGACCACCCAATCGAGATCCGCCCCGTCCCGCCAAGC
The DNA here is from genome assembly GCF_021556395.1 of Acuticoccus kalidii. Taxonomy (GTDB): domain Bacteria; phylum Pseudomonadota; class Alphaproteobacteria; order Rhizobiales; family Amorphaceae; genus Acuticoccus; species Acuticoccus kalidii. Next base: position 572,295 of record NZ_JAKGCS010000036.1, on the reverse strand, counting down.
GCGCGTCGCCGATTGGACCGAGTGCTCGTAGCGGGAGACCTTGTAGGCCGAATCCACCGTATCGAGCGCGTGCAGCGCGTCGAGAAGGCGGGAGCCGACAGCACGGGCGACATCGCGCTCGTGCTGTTCGAGGATCATGTAGTCGTCGCGGTCGCCATCGACCATACGCGTGAACTTGACGATATCACTCATGTTGTTCGCGGCAACGCGGTCTCGACCAGCGTTGTCCAATAGGAGCATCCCACCGGGATCAGCTCGTCGTTGAAATCATAGGCGTCGTTGTGGAGGTTCGCGACATCCTCACCGACACCCGCGAAAATGAACGCGCCGGGCCGTTCGTTCAGCATGAACGAGAAATCCTCGCCGCCCATCGTCGGCACGACGTCCCTGTCGACATTGGCCTCGCCCACCACCTTGGCGGCGATGTCGCCGGCGAACGCCGCCTCGGCCTCGTCGTTGGCGGTCACCGGATAGTCGCGGCTATATTTCAGGCTCGCCTTGACGCCATAGGCGGCGCCCACCTGCGATACGATGGCCGAGAACCGCTCCTCGACGAGATCGCGCATCTCGTCCGACAAGGTGCGCACCGTGCCGCGCAGCTCCGCCGTCTCGGGGATGATGTTGTCGGCGGTGCCGGCATGGAACATCGTCACCGAGAGGACGGCGGCTTCGAGCGGGTCGGCATTGCGGGAGACGACGGTCTGCGCTGCCGCAACGATCGCCGAGCCCGCGACGATCGGATCGTGCGAGACGTGCGGGCGCGCGGCGTGACCGCCGAGCCCCTCGATCGAAACGGTGAAGCGGTCCGCCGCCGCCATCAGCGAGCCCGGCCGGAGCGCGAACATGCCGACCGGAAGGCCCGGCATGTTGTGCATCCCAAAGACCCGCTGAATGCCGAACCGGGTGAGAAGCCCGTCATCGATCATCGCCTTGGCGCCCGCCCCGCCCTCTTCGGCCGGTTGGAAGACGACGATCACCGTGCCGTCGAAATTGCGGGTCTCGGCGAGATACTGGCTCGCGCCGAGGAGCATCGCCGTATGGCCGTCATGGCCGCAGGCGTGCATCTTGCCGGGTGCCTTGGAGGCCCAGGGCTTGCCGGTCTTCTCGAGGATCGGTAGCGCGTCCATGTCGGCCCGCAGCGCGATGACCTTGCCCGACCCGGTGTCGCGCCCCTTGATGACGCCGACGACGCCGGTCTTGCCGAGCCCGGTCACGACCTCGTCGAGACCGAAGCCGGTGAGCTTGTCGGCGACGACACCCGCCGTGCGATTGACGTCGTAGAGAAGCTCCGGGTTCTCGTGCAGATCACGCCGCCAGGAGGTGATTTCCTCGGCGAGATCGTGAAAGCGGTTAACGATCGGCATCGCTGTCTCCAAAGGACTGGGATTGTTCAATCATAAGATTGTGGTCCCGGCTAGACCACTTTTCTGGTCCAGCCGGTTCAATCCTCAGATCCTACTTGGAAGACGTCGAAAAAACTGACGATCTAGCGCAACACTCCCCTCATGTCGTGACGGCCGGTTCGGCCCGCCGCGACCAGATCGCGTTGAGCGCGAGAATGGCGACGACGAACAGCGCCGCCGCCAGGTTGAGCAGCCACGCGCCCGGATAGATCAGCGCGACACCGCCCGCCGCGAGGCCGGCGCGGGCGTAGATCGGCAACGGCGCCTCGAACGCCCCGTCGATCGCCGTGCCGAGCGCCGCGACCCCGAGAAGTGCGACGATGAAGAGCAGACCGACCTCCAACGGCGTCCCGGTGAGGAACGGCGTGTAGGCGAACATCACCGGCATCAGATAGAGCCCCTTCGACAGACGCCAGGCGACGAGGCCGGTCGACATTGGCGGCGTCTTCGCGATCGCCGCCGCCGCGAAGGCGGTGAGACAGACCGGCGGCGTCACGTTGCTGTCCTGACTGAGCCAGAAGATGATCATGTGCGCCGACAGGAGCGCGCCGGTGATCAGCGCCGGATCGAGCTCGCCCCGGGCCGCTTGATAGATCTGGTCGAGGATCTCGGGCGGCAACTTGGCGTAGAGGGTCGCCGCGTCGGGTTCGCTCATCGGCGCGGAGAGCGCCATCAGAGACGATGGATCGGCGAGCAGGAAGAACGGCCGGATCGCCTCGTCGACCGTACCGGCCACCATCGAGGCGATGGTCGCCGCGTCGATCGCCGCGGCGGGCATCGCGTTCGCCAGGATGAGCTGCTGGAGCGCCGGGGCCGACAGCGTCGCGAGGACGATATAGGCCGCCGTCACCGGAAGCCCCATGCCGAGCACCAGCGAGGCGAGCGCGATGAGGACGACGGCGATCAGGAGATTGCCCCCGGCCCACTCCGAGATCATCAGCGAGAAGGTGTTGCCGATCCCGGTCATCGCGATCACGTTGACGATGAGGCCGACGGTGATGAGGAGCACCGCCGTCGTGATCATGTTCGAGGCGCCGAGCACCATGGCCTCGAAGATGCCGCGCAGCCCCATCCGGTTCGGCGTGATCCATGATGAGACGATCACCGCGAGAATCGCGTAGCCCGCCGCATAAGTGGGCGTGAATCCATAGACCAGAAGGCCGACGAGGACGACGATCGGGATGAGGAAGGACGGCCCGCCCCGCTTCATCACCTCCCAGACGCGTTCGCTCTCGGTCCCGCCGACGACGCCGGAGCGCTTCGCCTCGATGCGCACGAACATCGCCACCGAGGCGAAATAGACGATGGCCGGAAGGAGCGCGACGGCAACGATGTCGAGATAGGAGATCTGCGTGTAGCTCGCCATCACGAAGGCGCCCGCCCCCATGATCGGCGGCATCAGCTGCCCGCCGGTCGAGGCGGCCGCCTCCACGCCGGCGGCGAATTTCGGCGGAAAGCCGGAGCGCTTCATCAAGGGGATGGTGATGACGCCGGTCGACACGGTGTTGGCGATCGCCGAGCCGGAGATCGTCCCCGTGAGGCCCGAGGCGAGGACGGCGACGAAGCCCGGCCCGCCGGTGAAGCGGCCGGCCGCCGCGCGCGCGAGATCGACGATGAAGTCCCCGGCCCCCGAGCGCAGGAGGAAGGCGCCGAAGAGAATGAACATGAAGACATAAGTCGCCGAGATCTGACCGATCGTGCCGAACATGCCCTCGTCGGAGAAGATCGACCGGAACGTCACCGTCTCGACCGAGAGGCCGGCGAAGCGGAAGACGCCGGGAATCTCGCTGCCCCAAAACGTCGGATAGCTGAGCGCGATGACGATGAGGATCGGGATGATCCAGCCGGTCGTGCGCCGCGTCAGTTCGAGCGCGCCGATGATGACGAGGCCGGCCATCACCCATTCGTGCAGAGCGAGCGTGACGCCGCGATCATAGATCGCGTTCTCGCTCGCAACGAGCGCCAGCGCCGAGGCGGCGACGAGAAGGCCAAACACGATATCGCCGACGAGGACGAACTTTGCCCCGCGCGCCGTCTTCGTCTGAATGAAGGGAAAGCGGAGCGCACAGAGAACGGCGAAGCCCGCGAAGTGGACGGAGCACAGGGTCAACGTCGACAGCGTCGCGAGATCGCCGAACCAGCGTCCGAGCGCGATGAGGCTGTCGCCGAGAACCGGCAGATCCTCGCCGACGGCGACGAGGCCGCGTTCCAAGGGTGTGCCGAGCGCATTGGCGAGGATGTGGAAGAGCGAGACGAGGACCGCGAAGGCATAGAACGCCCAATCGAGCCCGCCGCCGGGTGTGAAACGCCTGACGCCGGGCGGATCGACGCCCTCGCCGGAGATGTCGGCGGCTCGTTCTTCCGCCTCGCGGTTCGCATCCGTCACAGCTTCGCTCCGATCATCGGCGCCTCATGGATCTCGTCGTTATCGGGAAATGAGAAATGGGCGCGAGGCCCCGGCGTCCCCTTGGGAAACGCCGAAAGGTCATCGCGCCCATAATGCCCGGCCATTCGGCCGATGCGTGCCGGTGAAGGCGGCCCGCCTCCATCGTGCGCGGGGTTCGCGCTTACTTCAGCCGATCGGGAATGTTGACGCCGGCTTCCTCGAAATAGCGCAGCGCGCCGGGATGCAGCTTGAGCGGCAGACCCGCGATCGCCGTCTCGAGGCTCATCGCCTTCGTCGCCGGATGGATCGACTGCAGGAAGGGCAGGTTCTCGAACATCGTCTTCGTGATCTTGTAGACGTCGTCCTCGGAGACGGAGGCGTCGACCGCAAGGAAGTTCGGCTGCGCGATCGTCACGACGTCCTTGTCGAGGCTCGGATACATGCCGGCCGGGACGGTGTAGGCGGTCCACAGCTCGTCGAACTCGCCGTTCGCCTTTTGAATCTGCTCGTCGTCGAAGGCGAGGAGCGTGATCTGGTCGCCCATGTTGGCGAAGGCGGAGGAGACGGCGGAGACGGGCGCGCCGGCGGGCGTCGACATGCCGTCGATCTGGCCGTTCTGGAGCGCGTCGGCGGACGGGCCGTAGCCCATATAAGCGAGGTCGAAATCCTCATCCATGTTCATGCCGAGATTGTTCAGGATCGTCCGGTTCGAGCCGAGCGTTCCCGAATTCTGCGCGCCCATCGACACGGTCTTGCCCTTCAGATTCGCCATGTCGGCGATCGAGCCGGTGTCGACGAAATTGGAGCGGACGACGAAATGCTCGACATTGGGCCAGAGCATCGTCACCGAGCGCAGATTTTCCTGCGGCCCCTGGCTCTCATACGGCCCGGTGCCGGTGGCGGCATAGGCGCCGTAAAGCCCCTGGAGAATGCCGAATTGCGCTTCGCCGTTGCGGATCAGCGCGACATTCTCGCCCGACCCGGCCGAGTTGATCGCGCTCATGTTGATGTTGTCGCTTGGCTGGAGCTTCACCTTGACCACGGTCGCGATGGCGACGCCGACCGGATAATAGGTGCCGCCGGTCGACGCGGTCGCGAGGAGATAGTCCTCCGCGCGGACGTCGGAGGGCGCCGCGAGAACGGCGGCGCCGAGCGCCAATGCGCAGACTGATGTGAAGAGCTTCATGCGATCTCCCTCATGTTCTGTTCGGTCGTTGAATCCGACCTTTCGTCGTTAATCTTTAACCGCAATCTAACGTCCCTGAGAAGCGATTGACGCAATTCTTCGGCGACGCGCGGACTTATGGACGCGCCTGCCATGACCCGATATCGCTATTTGCAAGGACGGCCGTGCGAGCGGCCTCCACGGAACGGCGTGGCGAAAACATGGTCGTGGACACCGTCAGCCGCACGTCCCGGCCGCCTCGGGCGGCAAGAGTTTGATAAGGCGAACCACGACGAAACGGCGAGGACACGCTATGACCGACATATTCGCGGTCCCCTCGAACATCGCATCGGCCGCTCACATCAACGCGGAGACCTACGAGCGGAAATATGCCGCCTCCGTAGCGGATCCCGACGCGTTCTGGGGTGAGGAAGGCAAGCGGATCGATTGGATCAAGCCCTATACGAGGGTGAAGAACACGTCGTTCGATTATCCGAACGTCGACATCCGCTGGTATGAGGACGGCACGCTGAACGCGTGCGTCAACTGCGTCGACCGGCATCTTGCGACCCGCGCCGATCAGACGGCGATCATCTGGGAACAGGACGACCCGGACGCGCCGGCCAAGCACATCACGTATCGCGAGCTCTACGAGGAGGTTTGCAAGTTCGCGAACGTCCTCAAATCGCTCGGCGTCAAGCGCGGTGATCGGGTGATCATCTACCTGCCGATGATCCCCGAGGCGGCTTACGCGATGCTCGCCTGCGCGCGGATCGGGGCGATCCACTCGGTGGTGTTCGCCGGCTTCTCGGCCGACAGCCTCGCCAACCGCATCAACGACTGCGAGGCGACGCTCCTCATCACCGCCGACGGCGCCCCGCGCGGCGGCCGCACGACCAACCTCAAGGACAACGCCAACCAGGCGCTCCTGATGTGCGACGAAACGGTCAAATGCCTCGTCGTCAAGCGGACGGGAAAGCAGGTCGCCTGGCGTTCGCAGAACGACTTCTGGCTTCACGAGCAAGCGGCGGACGTCGCGGCCGAATGCCCGCCGGAGGAGATGAAGGCGGAGGATCCCCTCTTTATTCTCTACACGTCCGGCTCGACCGGGCGGCCGAAGGGCGTCGTCCACACCACCGGCGGCTACATGGTCTATGCCGCGATGACCCACATGCTCACCTTCGACTACCAGGAGGGCGAGGTCTATTGGTGCACGGCGGACGTCGGCTGGGTGACGGGCCACACTTATATCGTCTACGGCCCGCTCGCGAACGGCGCGATCAGCCTCATGTTCGAGGGCGTTCCGACCTATCCCGACGCCGGCCGGTTCTGGGCCGTGTGTGACAAGCACAAGGTCGCCACCTTCTACACCGCCCCCACCGCGATCCGCGCTTTGATGGGCAAGGGCGAGGAACCGGTGAAGAAGCACGACCTCTCTTCGCTGCGCATTCTCGGCACGGTCGGCGAGCCGATCAATCCGGAAGCCTGGCGCTGGTATTATGAGGTCGTGGGCGACAAGCGCTGCCCCGTCGTCGACACGTGGTGGCAGACGGAGACCGGCGGGCACCTGATCACCCCCCTCCCCGGCGCGACACCGACGAAGCCCGGCTCGGCGACGACGCCGTTTTTCGGCATCCAGCCCGCCGTCCTCGATCCGGCGACGGGTGAGGAGAAAGATGGGGCGAGCGAAGGCGTCCTCGTCATCAAGGACTCATGGCCCGGCCAGATGCGCACCGTCTGGGGCGATCATCAGCGCTTCATGGACACCTACTTCCAGCAGTATAAAGGCACCTATTTCACCGGCGACGGCTGCCGGCGCGACGGGGACGGGTACTATTGGATCACCGGCCGCGTCGACGACGTGCTCAACGTCTCCGGCCACCGCATGGGGACGGCCGAGATCGAATCGGCGCTCGTCGCCCATGCCGCCGTCAGCGAGGCCGCCGTCGTCGGCTATCCGCACGACATCAAAGGTCAGGGCATCTATTGCTATGTGACGCTGATGTCGGACCGGGAGCCGACCGAAGCGCTGCGCAAGGAGCTGTCCGACTGGGTCCGCCAGGAGATCGGCCCGATCGCGAAGCCCGACCTCATCCAATGGGCGCCGGGCCTGCCGAAGACACGGTCGGGCAAGATCATGCGCCGCATCCTGCGCAAGATCGCCGAGGACGATTTTGGCGCGCTCGGCGACACCTCGACGCTCGCCGAGCCGGCGGTGGTCGAGGATCTGATCGCCAACCGTCAGAACCGGAAGACGACGGCCTGAGGCGCGCGCGGCCGGGTCACTGCACCCGGCCGCGTCACCTGCCTAATTTTGAGGCAGAGCGTGACGCTGGATCAGCGGAAGCTGGCACAGCGTGAAGATAATGGTGATCGGCATCGTCCCGAACACCTTGAACGTGACCCACGTATCGGTGGAAAAATTCCGCCACACCACCTCGTTGAGGACGGCGAGGAAGACGAAGAACAGCCCCCACCGCAGCGTCAGTTTGCGCCATCCCTCCTCGTCGAGGTCGAAGACGCCGGAAAAGACGATCCCGAGAAGCGGCTTCTTCAGGATGAAGAGCCCGCCGAGCAGCGTCGCCGCGAAGATGAGGTTCACGATCGTCGGCTTCAGCTTGATGAACAATTCGTCCTGCAGATAGAGCGTCAGCCCGCCGAACACGACGACGATGATCCCCGAAATGAGCGGCATGACCGGCACGCGCCGATAGAGCGCGAAGGAGACCGAGAGCGCCAGGACCGTCGCCACCATGAAGGCGCCCGTCGCGGCCATGATCGCGACGTCCTTGTCGGCGACCCCTTCGAGGACGCCGAATGATTTGAGATCCCAGTTTCCGCCCCGCGCGTTGACGAAAAAGAAGACGAGGAGCGGCCCGAGTTCCAAAATGAGCTTCAGAACGCCCGGTTCCCGCTTTCGCCCATCCGTTTCAGCCATGCATTCGCCTCGATCGCTTTGAGATTTTTCGCAGTGGTCGGCCCCGTCGCGGCCGCTCGGCCACGGCGCGCCACGCGTTCCGATCGGGTGGCGGATCCGGTGCGCCAGCGGGCTCCGACGTGTCCGACTTAACGCATTCCGCAACGATTTTGTACAGGACGGCACCCCTGAAGCCGCCCGCCCGGTCGCAAAGCCCGGTCGAAGGTGCGACGATATCGCTCGATCGCGTCATTCCGACACGCACTGAATCCATTCGGGCGTTGAGGTAACGGCGATACTCGATCACATATAAAGACGACCCGCCGGACACGGAAAAGGCCCGCTGCTTCGCCAAGGAAGCGCCACCTTTTTCCTGTCGGTAGGCCGCGCATGACCGATCCCGCCTCTGCCCACCCGAGACGGCATCGCTCATGCGCCGGGGAATTGGACCTATATTGGACGGCTTAGATGGATCAATCCGCCCCTCACGCGCGGCCCTCGTCAACCGGGGACAAACGAAAGGCGGGACGGAGCCGCCATGTAGCAGAGCAGGAACCGATGTCGCTCGGACTCGGGGTCGACAATCTCGCCAAGACCTACGGGCGGCGCACCGTCGTGCGGGACGTCTCGCTCACCGTGCGCCAGGGCGAGACCGTCGGCCTTCTCGGCCCGAACGGCGCCGGCAAGACGACCGTGTTCTACATGATCACCGGCCTCATCAAGCCGGACGCCGGCTCGATCAGCCTCGATGGTTTCGAGGTGACGCGCCTGCCGATGTATCGGCGCGCCCGCCTCGGCATCGGCTATCTGCCGCAAGAGGCCTCGATTTTCCGCGGGCTCACCGTGGCTCAGAACATCCTGTCCATTCTGGAGCTGACCGAGCCCAGTCGCGCGAAGCGGCGCGAGGCGCTTGCCGAGCTCCTTGACGAGTTCGGCCTGACACGGCTTGCGAATGCCCCCGCCCCGTCGCTGTCGGGCGGTGAGCGGCGGCGCGTCGAGATCGCGCGCGCGCTCGCCTCGCGGCCCGACTTCATGCTGCTCGACGAGCCGTTCGCCGGCGTCGATCCGATCGCGGTAGCAGATATTCAGGCTTTGGTGCGCCACCTCACCCAGCGCGGAATCGGGGTGCTGATCACCGACCACAATGTGCGCGAAACGCTCGGCCTCATTGACCGGGCGACGATTATTGCGGGCGGCGAGGTCCTCACCGAAGGCACGCCGGACGAGATCGTCAACAACCCGGATGTGCGCCGGCTCTATCTCGGTGAGCAATTCCGCCTTTGACAGCGGCCGGTAACGGTCTATTCAATGGGCATGCAAGGATTGCGCCAACGGGTTTCGATTTCGTGACACTATCCCTCAGGCTTGTTCAGTCGCAGCGCCAGACCTTGGCGATGACGCCGCAACTCATGCAGGCGATCAAGCTGCTGCAGATGTCCAACCTGGAACTGGAGTCGGCCGTCAGGGAGGAGGTCGACCAGAACCCTCTCCTCACGCTGGCCTCGCGCCCCGATTCACGCGGCTCGGGCCGGCGAGACACCGTCTCGCGCGACCGCTCCACCCTCGACCCGCTCGCCATGGTGGCCGCGAAGCCGTCCCTCGCGGATCACTGCGCCAGGGAGGTCGCCTCCCTCGATTTCGACGATGCGGAAAAGGCGATCGCCGCCTTCCTGATCGGCTCGGTCGAGGAGACCGGACGGCTCGCGGAGGGCGCGGAGGACGACGCCACCGAAATGCTCGGCGTCCCGCGCGCCGCGGTCGAGGCCACCCTCGCCAAGCTGCAGACGATCTCCCCCGCGGGCCTTTTCGCCCGCTCGTTGCCCGAATGCCTCGCCCTTCAGCTCGAGGACCGCGGCGTTCTCAGCTCCACCGCGCGCGGCATTCTCGACAATCTGCAACTCGTCGCCCGTCGCGACGTGCGGCGCCTCGCCGAGATCTGCGAGACCAGCGAGGACGATGTGATCGAGACGATGGCGCTCCTGCGCACGCTCGACCCGCGGCCGGGCCTTGCCTTCGACACCACCCCCGTCCACGCGATCGAGCCCGACGTCATCGTCCATCCGCGGCCGAATGGCGGCTTTCTCGTCGTTCTCGACACCGCGCGGCTGCCAAAGGTGTTGATAGATGCCGATTATCACGCCGAAATCGCCGCGACCGGAAATGCACAGGCCGTTTCCTTCGCCAATCAGTGCCTGCGCTCGGCACATTGGCTGACCCGCAGCCTCGATCAGCGCGCCCGCACCATCGTCAAGGTCGCGAGCGCCATCGTCACCCGTCAGCGTGCGTTTTTCGAAGGAACGGCGCAGCATGTCTCGCCGCTGACACTGCGCGAAGTGGCCGAGGACATCGGCATGCACGAATCGACCGTCTCCCGCGTCGTGTCCAACAAAGCGCTATCCTCGCCACGGGGTGTTTACCCTTTCCGCGCATTCTTCGCCGTGGCGATCGACGCGGCCGACGGCAGTGTTTCGGCAGACGCGGTGCGGGCGAAAATCCGTCAGATCGTCGACACGGAAACGCCGGCGAGCGTGCGGTCTGACGACGAAATCGTGAAGACCCTCAAGGCCGCGGGCATCGTGATCGCGCGCCGTACGGTCGCCAAATATCGGGAGGCGATGAACATCCCTTCGTCGGTCGAGCGACGCCGCATCGCACGGCACGAACGGACCGGCGCCGCGCAAGCGCGGCGTTGACACACGAGACGGCGCGAGCATAGAAGGCCGCGCCGTCGAAACGTGAGACGGCCGCGCACACGCGACATGCGCCCTTTTACCGCTTGGGATCGACCCGGGCGCAAAACGGGCTCAAATAAGAACGCAGCAGAAAAACGCTGCAGGGTGTCATCGACTAAAGAGGTCGCAATGTCTCTCACCATCGCCGGGAAGAATATGGACGTTGGCTCGTCCTTGCGGCAGCGCATCGAGGAGCGAGTTGCGGTCTCGGTCGGAAAATATTTCGACGGCAACTATTCGGGCCAGGTCACGCTGACGAAGAGCGGCGCGGGCTTCGAAGCCGATTGCACGCTTCACCTCGACACGGGCGTCGTATTGCGCACCTCCGCGACGGCGGGTGACGCGACGCAAGCCTTCGAGCAGGCCGGTGAGCGCATCGACAAGCGTTTGCGCCGCTACAAGCGCCGCCTCAAGGCCCACAATCACGGCCCGTCGAACAGCGACATGGTCACCGCCGCGAGCGAGTTCGTCCTCGCTTCGCCGGAGGAGGACGAGGAGCTCGAGGCCAACTATGCGCCGCTCGTCGTCGCCGAAGCACCGACAAAGGTGCGCACGATGACCGTCGGCATGGCCGTGCTCCAGCTCGACCTCATCGATTCGCCGGCGCTGATGTTCGTCAACGCCGCCAACTCGACGCTCAACGTCGTCTACCGTCGCCAAGACGGCAATGTCGGATGGATCGATCCATCGCTTGCCGGCTCCGATACCCCGCGGGAGACCGCGGGCAATGGTGCCTCGGCGGCGGGCTAGGACCATGGACATCACCGCGCTCCTGACCCCGGACAGCATCGTTCAACGGTTGAACGTTCACTCCAAGAAGCAGGCCATTCAGGAAATCAGCGCGGTTGCCGCCCGGCAGATCGGTGTCCCGGAGCGTGAGGTGTTCGACACGCTCCTTCAACGCGAGCGGCTCGGGTCCACCGGCGTCGGCAACGGCATCGCGATTCCCCACGGCAAGCTCGTGGGGCTCGATCACCTCTCCGGCTTTTTCTTCCGCTTGAGCGCCCCGATCGAGTTCGAGGCGCTCGACGATCAGCCGGTCGATCTGATCTTCGCCCTCCTCGCCCCGGAAGACGCCGGGGCGGACCATTTGAAGGCACTCGCCAAGATCGCACGCATCCTGCGCGCGCCCGGCATGGTCGACGAGCTGCGCGACGCCGACAATGCCCGCGACATCTACGGCCTTCTGACCCGCGCGGCCGCCGCGGCGCCGGTGAGCTGAGCGGACCACGCTCAGCCTCCACTCAGGCACCCTCGAGGCGGCCTCTCTCGATCTCGGCCCTGTTGAACAAACGGGGCCATCATCCAATCTTGTGTAAGGGACGCACGTCCGCGTCACCGTTCGGCCCATCCGAAGCGGACAAGATGTCACACCCGGCGCGCGCGCCGGGCGCGGCAGCCACCATCGGCCCGGCCGATCGGCGAGACGCACGCCGGCGCCGAGGCGACCGCTTCGAGCCGGCTCGACCCGTCGTCGCCCGCGCCCACCGATTGCGCCGACATTCGCGCCGGTGGCATTGTCCGGACGAAACCGATGCGTTCGCCGCTTGCCAAGCGCCGGCCGCGTTGGCATGTGAATTGGACACATGAAAAAGAGGGAGGCCTGAAGGCCATGTCGCCGCGCACGCTGTACGATAAAATCTGGGACGACCACCTCGTGGAAGTGTCCGAAGACGGCACGGCGCTCCTCTATATCGATCGTCATCTCGTACATGAAGTCACGAGCCCGCAGGCGTTCGAGGGGCTGCGTCTGGCCGGCCGCAAGGTTCATGCGCCGAGCCGCACCCTGGCCGTCGTCGACCACAATGTGCCGACCACCGACCGCAGCGCCGGGATCGACGATCCCGAATCGGCTCTCCAGGTGTCGACGCTGGCGCAGAATGCGGTCGATTTCGGCATCGAATATTATAACGAGCTCGACAGCCGTCAGGGCATCGTCCACATCGTCGGCCCGGAGCAAGGCTTCACCCTGCCCGGCATGACCATCGTGTGCGGCGACAGCCACACCTCGACGCACGGCGCGTTCGGCGCGCTCGCGCACGGGATCGGCACCTCCGAGGTCGAGCACGTCCTCGCGACGCAGACGCTCGTCACCCGCAAAGCGAAAAACATGCGCGTGACGGTGAACGGCACCGCGCCGCACTGGATCACCGCGAAGGACATCGTGCTGTCGATCATCGGCACGATCGGCACCGCCGGCGGCACGGGCTACGTCATCGAATATGCGGGCGAGGCGATCCGCGCCCTGTCGATGGAAGGCCGGATGACGGTCTGCAACATGTCGATCGAGGCGGGTGCCCGCGCCGGCATGGTCGCCCCGGACGAGACGACGTACGCCTACATCAAGGGCCGTCCGAAGGCCCCTTCCGGCGCCGCGTTCGAGCATGCCCTCGCCTATTGGCGCTCGCTGCCGAGCGACCCCAACGCCGTGTTCGACCGCGAGATCACGCTCGACGCGACGAACCTCCCGCCGATCGTGACCTGGGGCACCTCGCCCGAAGCCGTCGTCGCGATCGATGGGACGGTGCCGAACCCGGCCGATGTCGACGACGCCGGCAAGCGCCGCGCGATGGAGCGTGCGCTCGCTTATATGGGCCTCACGCCCGGCACGCCGATGACCGACATCCGGATCGACAAGGCCTTCATCGGCTCCTGCACCAACGGACGGATCGAGGATCTGCGCGCCGTCGCCGACGTCGTCAAAGGTCACAAGATCGCCGAGGGCGTGTCGGGGATGGTCGTTCCCGGCTCCGGCCTCGTGAAGCAGCAGGCCGAGCAGGAAGGCATCGACAAGGTGCTGATCGAAGCCGGCTTCGAGTGGCGCGAACCGGGCTGCTCAATGTGCCTCGGCATGAACGCCGACCGCCTCGCGCCGGAAGAGCGTTGCGCCTCCACCTCGAACCGCAATTTCGAGGGCCGGCAGGGTTTCCGCGGTCGCACGCACCTCGTCTCGCCGCAGATGGCGGCGGCGGCTGCGATCGCCGGCCATTTCGTCGACGTGCGCAAGCTCTAGCCGCACGCGCCGCCAAAGCGCGACCAGCGACAAACGAAAAGGCGCCCACCGGGCGCCTTTCTCATTTCGGCGAAGGGCGACCGCCGTCCGGTCAACGCCAGACCGGACCGCAGCTATTGACCACCCGGATGACACGGCCGCGCGGCGTGAACGTCGTCACCCGCACCCGGCAGGGGGCGATGCGGACCACGTTGCGCCGATAGTAACGCGGCGGCGGCGGCAGCGGACGGGCCCAGCGGCGCGGCGGAGGACGGTGGCCATGATGCCGGCCGCGATCGCCATGATAGCGGTGCCCGTGGCCGCGGCCGCGATAGCGCCGGTCGTCATAGCGGGACGGTCCATGCGCGAGCTGGACGCCCGTCGCCTGCGGAGCCGGCATGGCGCTACGCGTCTCGATCGTCCCGATGGTGGCCGTCGCCGCGCCTGCGGGCGACGTCAGCGTGAGCGCCGCCCCGGCGGTGGCGAGCGCCACGACCAGTGAGCGCAGGGTCGATAAGGTCATCTTTCCCACTCCGTGTTGGTGCAACGGGGCTCACATTGTGGGAAGCCGTCTGAAGCGTTCCTGAGCGGGGCGTTCAGCCGCCCTTCACGAACGACGCTCGGCGACGAACCGTGCCGCCTCGCGAAGGACGTCCCCGGCCGCGCCGAACGGGGCGAGCACCGCAACCGCCTCACTGACAATGGCGTCGAGACGCTTGTGCGCCGCATCGAGGCCGATGAGCGCCGGCACGGTCGCCTTGCCGAACTCGGCGTCCTTGCCGACGCGCTTGCCCGTCTCCTCCGCCGAACCCTCGATATCGAGGAGATCGTCGGCAAGCTGGAAGGCTTCGCCGATGAGGGCGCCGAACCGCGCGAGCTCGGTGCGCGTGTCGGCGCCGGCACCGGCGACGATCGCCCCCGCCTCGCACGCGCCGCGAATCAGCGCGCCGGTCTTCAACGATTGCATGAGGCGGATGCCGGGTTCATCGAGGCCGATCGCGTTGAGATCGCGATATTGGCCGCCCACCATGCCGAGATGGCCGCTTTCCACAGCGAGAAGATAAGCGAGCGGCCCGGCCGCCTCGGCCGGCACCGGCGGGCTGGTGATGAGCTGAAAGGCGAGTGCCTGGAGGCCGTCGCCGACGAGGATCGCCGTCGCCTCGTCATAGGCCTTGTGGACCGTCGGGCGGCCGCGGCGCATATCGTCATCGTCCATCGCCGGCAGGTCGTCATGGACGAGCGAATAGGCGTGGAGGCACTCGAACGCCGCGCCGACCGTCACCGCCGGCTCCTCCGGCCCGCCGCAGAGCCGCGCCGCCTCGATGACGAGAAAGGGCCGGAAGCGCTTGCCACCGCCCAGGAGCGCGTGATCCGTCGCGTCGAACAGCCGCTCGGGCGCCCTCTCGTCCGCCCGCATCTCGCCCAATCGTTCTGACAGGACGCGGTCCGTTGCCGCGGCTGCATGGCCGAGACGCTCCGCAAAGCCCATCATTGCCTCCTTATTGTCCTTGAATTGCATGTTAGGGGATGGCCCGCATCGGGGCTACGCTTACCGGTCGCCAAGGAGGATCCGTGCGCATCATTCTTCGAGCCCTCGCGGCGGCCGTCCTGACGGTGATCTCCGTCCCGCTCATCCTGACGGTGGTCTATGGCTTCATGGATCCGCCGTCGCTGCCGATCATGCGGCGTCAGGCCGAAGAGCGGCCGGCGGTTCAGGATTGGCGTCCGCTGTCGGAGATTTCGCCGACGCTGGTGCGGGCGGTGGTGATGGCCGAGGACGCGCGCTTCTGCCTCCATTGGGGGGTCGATCTCGCCCAGATGCGGATCGTTCTGCAGGATGCCCTCGACGGGCAGCCGCCACGCGGCGCGAGCACGATCACCATGCAAGTCGTCAAAAATCTGTTTCTGTGGCCGGAGCGCGACTATCTGCGCAAGGCGGTGGAGATTCCGCTCGCCTTCTGGATGGACCTCGTCCTCTCGAAGGATCGGATCCTCGAGATCTATCTCAACATCGCGCAATGGGGACCGTCGATCTACGGTGCGGAGGCGGCCGCGCAACATTATTTCGGCATCCCGGCCGCCCGCCTCAGTCGCGAACAGGCCGTCGCCCTCGCGACCATCCTGCCGGCGCCGGGCGCCCGCGATCCCCGCAATCCCGGTCGGCGCCATCGTGCGGTGATCCAACACGTCAATCGGGAGCTTGAACGCGCGCCGTGGGTCTTTACCTGTCTTCCATCCAACATTCGCCCTTGAATGGGCCGCAATCGATAACGAGGCGTTGCCATTGGCGCGTTGCGGCATTATAGGGCGGGGTCCGGCGGCTAGCGCCGCCTCCGATCATCGTTCACCGTTCAGGCCGCCCCGACGCGCGCCAAGAGGAGATACCATCATGGCCGTGCCCAAGCGGAAGGTCAGCCCCATGAAGCGCGGTTTCCGCCGCTCTGCCGACGCGCTGAAGAACCCGACCTATGCCGAAGACAAGGACACGGGCGAGCTGAAGCGCCCGCACCATATCGACCTGAAGACCGGGCGTTATCGCGGCCGCCAGGTTCTGTCCGTGAAGCAGGACGACTGATCAAGTTAAAAATGTGATCGGAATCGGAACGGAACTGAAAGCCTCGTTCGTCACTTCGATAATTGCGGCCCGTACAACGGGCCGGTAACTCACACAATTATCGAGGGCCGCGACTGATGGGCTTCTTTCCGTTCACGATCATTCCGCTCATTCTCTACGTCCTGGCCGCCCTCTTCCTCTACGACCACGCCAATTATGTCGTTGAGCCCGGCCAGGTGGCGCTGCATCCGTTCTGGAGCGAGGCGGTCCTCAGCTTCACGCTCGTATCGGGGCAGAATTGGGCGCTGTCCTATGGCGATCTGCTGATTACGATCGCGATCGTCTTCGTGCTGTTCAGCCTGTTGAAGACGGCGAGCACCAGCAAGACCACGATCCTTGGCAACATGATCATGGTTCTGGTGCTGTGCGTCTATATCATCTTGTTCCTGACGGTCGATTTCGCCGGCACGTCGACCTTCTTCATCCTCACGGTGATTGCGCTGGTCGACACGTTGGCGACGGTCTCGATCTCGATGGTCGCCTCGCATTCGACCATGGACGCCGTCCCGGACGATTGAGCGGCTCCGTCGTCGCGGACCACCCATGAGGCGCGGGGAGCAATCCCCGCGCTTTTCTTATTCGCCGCCGGATTTCTTCAGCGGCTCTTGGATGAAGCCATCGTCCTCGAAGCCGTCATCGCTCTCGGCGGCCGGCGTCGCGCTGTCGCCCCCGGCATCGGCGACGGGAGGCGACGGGACCGGCCGGGGCTTGGCGAGGGCATCGATACGCGCCTGCATCGAGGCGAGCTCTTGCCGCAGCGCAGCGACATCGTCGGCGAGGCCCTCGGCGTGTTGCGGTGCGGCGGCGGCGGGCTCGCTGTCCCGCGCGAAGGGCATGAACATGCGCATCGAGCGCTGGAACATGTCCATATTGCGCCGCACTTGCTCCTCGACCGCGGTAAAGGCCTGCGTCCCGAGAGCTTCGTTCACCTGCTTGCGGAGCTTTTCCTGATCGCGGGCGAACGAGGCGAGCGAGTGCTCCAGATAGGTCGGAACGATCGCCTGCATGTGGCCGCCATAAAGCGTAATCAGCTGCCGCAGGAAGGCGATCGGCAACAAACCAGACCCGCGACTCTCGGCGTCGAATATGATTTGCCCGAGTACACCTCGAGTAATGTCTTCCCCAGTCTTCGCGTCATGAACGACGAATTCTTCACCACGACGCACCATATCGGCCAGGTCTTCGAGCGTGACATACGCACTTGTACCAGTGTGATAAAGTCGCCGGTTGGCATACTTTTTGATCACCGTCGAAGGCTTTTCGCTCGGCATGCCCACCTCTAAGTCTATGAGTTCGGTTCCCAACGCGAGCGGCGCGGCACCGCTGGCTCACGCGTGATTCAGACTAGGACTAAAATTCGACAAACGCTAGACGAGTTGCTGCATTTGCGAACACGCATGATGCAAAATCGGTCGGTTGACACCGCAAAGGCGCGGGGTCTGTAGTCGACGACAACCTAAGGCAATGGCGCGGATCGCCGTTGCCGGTTTATCGAGGAGCAAGCCATGGCTAACGAAAGCGTGGTGATCGCAAGCGCGGCGCGGACCCCGGTCGGCGCCTTCAACGGGGCGTTCGCCACCACCCCGGCGGCCGATCTGGGTGCGGTCGCCATCAAGGGTGCGCTCGAGCGCGCGGGCGTCTCGGCGGACGAAGTGAACGAAGTCATTCTCGGCCAGGTCCTCACCGCGACCGCCGGCATGAACCCCGCGCGCCAGGCCGCGATCTTCGCCGGAATCCCGAAGGAATCGACCGCCTGGACGCTCAATCAGGTGTGCGGCTCGGGTCTGCGCTCGGTCTGCATCGGCATGCAGCAGATCGAGACCGGCGATGCCGACATCATCGTCGCCGGCGGACAGGAGAACATGACGCTCTCCCCGCACGCGGCCTATCTGCGCGCCGGCCAGAAGATGGGCGATCTCAAGATGATCGACACCATGATCAAAGACGGCCTGTGGGACCATTTCAACGGTTACCACATGGGCAACACGGCCGAGAATGTCGCCCGTGAGTGGCAGATCACCCGCGAGCAGCAGGACACCTTCGCCGTCGCCTCACAGAACAAGGCCGAGGCGGCGCAGAAGGCCGGCCGCTTCAAGGACGAGATCGTCCCCGTCACGGTGAAGGGCCGCAAGGGCGACACCATCGTCGAGGATGACGAATATATCCGCCACGGCGCGACGCTCGATAATGTCGCCAAGCTCCGCCCCGCTTTCGACAAGGAAGGCACCGTCACCGCCGGCAACGCCTCCGGGATCAATGACGGCGCATCGGCGATGGTGCTGATGAGCGAGTCGAATGCCGGCAAGCGCGGCATCACCCCGCTCGCCAAGATCGTCTCCTGGGCGACCGCGGGCGTCGATCCGAAGGTGATGGGCACCGGCCCGATCCCCGCCTCCAAGAAGGCGCTGCAGAAGGCCGGCTGGTCGATCGCCGATCTCGATCTCGTCGAGGCGAACGAGGCGTTCGCCGCACAGGCCTGCGCCGTCAACAAGGACATGGGCTGGGCCGACGACATCGTGAACGTCAATGGCGGGGCGATCGCGATCGGCCACCCGATCGGCGCCTCCGGCAACCGCGTTCTGACGACGCTGCTCTACGAGATGAAGCGCCGCGGCGCCAAGCGCGGCCTCGCCACGCTGTGCATCGGCGGCGGCATGGGCGTCGCGATGTGCGTGGAGAACATGCAGTAACGACGGATATTCGACACGAACGATGCGGGGCGGCCTTTCGGTCGGCCCGCTCCGCCGACCCGAATTGCACCGATCTCGAATTGCACCGACACAATTGCCAGGAACCGAATTGATCACGCGCCATTCCGGCGGACGCGCTCACACCAGATCAACCGCTTCGATCCCAGCGCCGCACGGTGATGGGCTGGGTCGAAGTGTCGGATGCGTCAGTAAGCATGGGTGCAATCCATGCAGCGGGCTACCGTTCGGAGTGGACGAATCATAGACTCGCACAGCGAGCACTGAGGGAGGAGTTCCATGACACGCATCGCGCTCGTGACGGGCGGTACTCGCGGCATCGGCGCCGCGATCTCTCGATCACTTAAAGCCGCGGGCCACACCGTCATCGCCAACTATGCCGGCAATGACGAGAAGGCGAAGGCATTCCACGACGAGACCGGCATCGCCGTCGTGAAGTTCGACGTCAGCGATCACGCCATGTGCGAGACGAAACTTGCCGAGGTCGAGGCCGAGCATGGGCCGATCGACATCGTGGTGAACAATGCCGGCATCACCCGCGACGGCACCTTCCACCGCATGTCATGGGAGAGCTGGAAGGCGGTCATCGACACCGACCTCTCGTCCCTCTTCTGCGTGACGCGTCCGCTCATCAACGGGATGCGGGACCGCAATTTCGGCCGCGTGATCAACATCTCCTCCATCAACGGCCAGAAGGGGCAGATGGGTCAGGCGAACTATTCCGCCGCCAAAGCCGGCGTGATCGGCTTCACCAAGGCGCTTGCGCAGGAGAATGCGCGCAAGGGCATCACGGTGAACTGCGTCTGCCCCGGTTATATCGACACCGACATGGTGGCGGCGGTGCCCGAAAAGGTGCTCGAAGGCATCATCGGCGCAATCCCCGTCGGCCGCCTCGGCCAGGCGGACGAGATCGGCAAGCTGTGCGCCTATCTCGCCTCCGACGATGCGGCCTTCATCACCGGCGCCACGATGACGATCAATGGCGGCCAGTATCTGGCCTGATCGTCGGGCAGCGGCTCCGATCGCGATGCGCCGCCCCTCGGGGCGGCGTTTTCGTGTCAGGCGAACTGCGTCTGCATCGCGATATAGACCGCGTAGAGGCCGAGAAGCACGCCCCCTTCCCAGCGCGTGACGCGCCGGCCCGTCGCGACGACGATCACGAGGATCAGCGAGATCGCGACCATCAGGGGAATGTCGAAGGTACGCATGGTGCCCGACACCGGGACCGGCTGGACGAGCGCGGTGACGCCACCGATGCCGATCGTGTTGTAGACGTTCGAGCCGAGAACGTTACCGAGCGCGATCTCCGAGTGACGCTTCAACGCCGCGACCACCGAGGTCGCGAGCTCCGGCAAGGAGGTGCCGACGGCGACCAGCGTCAGGCCGATCACCTCTTCGGAAATATTGTAGTGGCGCGCCGTCGCCACCGCGCCTTGCACGAGATATTCGGCGCCGACGATCACGAGGCCGAGGCCGGCGAGAAGGAAGACCACCGAAAGGGCGAGCGGCGTGCCGCTCGACGCCGGCACGTCGTCGAATTCGGCCGCGCTGCGCCGATCCCGCCGCACCGTCCACACGAGATAGACGGCGAGCGCGGCAACGAAGACGCCGCCGATGGGGCGCGTGATCATCCCGCTCGCCGCCGCGAGCGCGAAGGCGATCGCCGAGATGACGACGATCGATCCATCACGGATGACCACCTCGCGCGAGGTGAAGATCGGCCGCATCAGCGCCGCGATGCCGAGGATCAGCAGGATATTGGCGATATTGGAGCCGACGATATTGCCGACCGCAATGCCGGGCGCGCCGGCGAGCGCGGCGCGGACACAGGTGACGAGCTCGGGCGCCGACGTGCCCAATCCGACGATCACCACCCCCACCACCAGCGGCGAGATGCCGAGCCGCACCGCGACCGCGGAGGCGCCCCGGACCAACAATTCGCCGCCGATCAAAAGACCGAACAACCCTCCAACGATCTGCAGGGTCAGGATCATAAACTCACCAGCTTTCGGCGCCGCGGACGCGGCGGGGTGTGGGGGAACGCCGCCGTCCGCACGCGCGAACGCCTCCGGTGCCGACGCCGGAACGGGCATCGCACCTTTGTGTAGGAACGGCCCGTGCCGACTTCAATGCACACGCCGACGATGAAACGCGACGCGCTCCCCCGCGCAGCCGCGATGGCGGCTCAGCTCTTTCGCAGCGTCTTCGTCTGATCGAAGAGGTCTTCGAGCGTGCGCAAGCGTTTGATCCCGTCCTCGCCCGTTCTCGTCTGAAGCGCGGCGATCATCATCTCGACGAGGAGGAGCGTCACCACCGAGGAATCCCAGGCGGACGGCACCTCGATGCGGCAATGAAAGGCGTGCTCCGCCTCCTTCATCACCGGCGAGCCCCACTGGTCGGTGAAGGCGACGATCGAGACGTCCTTGGAGCGCGCCATCCGGGCAAAGCGCGCCGTATCCCGCTCATAGCGGCGCACGTCGAAGACGACGAGGACGTCGCCCGGCCGCATCTCGAGCACGTAATGGGGCCAGGTGTTGGCGTTCGGCGGAATGAGGGTGACGCCGTCGCGGATCACGTGAAGATGGGTGAAGAAATAATCCGCCAAAGAGCGGGTGATGCGGCCGCCGACGAGATAGATCCGCCGCTCGGGATCGGCGAGGAGGCGCACCACGGTGTCGAAATCGTCGATCGACAGATGGCGCAACGTGTTGCGCAGATTGTCCATCACCGCATCGGCGAAGCGGTTCACGATATGGGTGTCGGGCGCCTGTTCGGACCAGTGGTCGATCTTGTTGATCGGGTTCGAGATCCGCGCCTCGATCTCCGCGCGCAGATGGGACTGAAGGTCCGGGAAGCCGTCATAGCCGAGCTTCTTCGCCATCCGCACGACGGTCGGACTGGACACGCCCGCCGCCGCGCCGACTTCGGCGACACTCGACAGGCCGAGAACCGGATAATTGGCGAGGAGCGCGCTCGCGAGTTGTCGCTCGGCCTGGGTCAACGCCTCGTAGCGACCGCGAATCCGTTCGGCGACCGTCAGCTCTTCCTGCGGATCCATCGATCCCACTCCCTCCTTCATGACGCGCGCGCCTTCCGATTCAGCAGTCGCGTTTCAGAAAGCATATTGACAACCGAAACATTTCTGAAATGAAATCGACAAACGCAACTCAGGATGGCTCATGCCGCTCGCCGCCGTATCCCCCACCGTGGTCGACGTCATCAACGAAGACGGGCGCGGCGACGTCGTCCTCGTCTGCGAGCATGCCTCCAACTTCATGCCGGCCGAATTCGGCGGTCTCGGCCTCTCGGACGATGAGCGCCGCGCCCATATCGCGTGGGATCCCGGCGCTCTGCCTGTCGCCCGGACCTTGTCGGAAACATTCGACGCGCCGCTCGTCGCCGCGCGGGTCTCACGCCTCGTCTATGATTGCAACCGCCCGCCCGAGGCGGAGAGCGCGATTCCGGCGCAAAGCGAGATCTTCGCGATTCCTGGTAATCAGGACCTTTCCGAAGCGGCGCGCGCCGACCGCGCGGCCCGCTACTACAAGCCGTTCCGGGAAACGGTCTGCAACTTGCTAGATCGCCGTGAGGCGTCCGGGCGCCGTTCGGTGCTCGTGACGATCCATTCCTTCACGGCGGTCTATTTCGGTGTCCGCCGCGAGCTCGATGTCGGGATTATCCATGACACCGATCGACGCCTTGCCGATCCGCTCCTCGCGGCCTGCCGAAATGCCGGCCCGATGACGGTCTGTCTGAACGAGCCCTACGGCCCGGAGGACGGCGTGACCCACACCTTGCGCGAACACGCCCTCCCCCGCGGTCTCCTCAACGCCATGATCGAGATCCGCAATGACCTCATCGCCGACGATGACGGTGTCGCGCTGTGGGCCGGACGGCTCGCGGACGCCTTCACCGACGCCATCCCGCAAGCCCTCGCGCGTCCCGCATGAGTGAGCCGATGATGCCCCGCGCGGTCTGCGCCTATGTCCGCTGGGTCGAGGCGGTCGGCTGGTTCGTCGGCCGCGTCACGATGTTCATGATCTTCGCGATGATCGCGGTCCTCGTCTGGTCCTCGGTGTCGAAGAGTTTCCTCATCCCCTCGCTCTGGACGCTCGAGATCGCCCAGTTCCTGATGGTCTCCTACTTCCTGCTCGGCGGCGCCTATGCGATGCAGCTCGGCGACCATGTGCGGATGGATCTTGCCTATGGTGCCTGGTCGCCGCGGACCAAGGCGGCGGTCGATGCCGTCACGATCCTCTTCCTCATCTTCTATATCGTGATCCTCCTCTATGGCGGGATCTCGAGCACGATCTACGCGATCGCCTATGGCGAGCGCGCCTATTCGGCCTGGCGCCCTTATATGTGGCCGATCAAGGTCATCATGTGCGCCGGCATCGCGCTCATGCTCCTCCAGTCGATCGCCACCTTCTTCCGCGATCTCGCCGATGCGCTCGGCCGCAGCGTCGGGACGCCCCGCCTCGAGGAGACCGCGGCCGACGTTCCGGGCCATCAACCATCCGCAGATCATCGGCCGGAGGCGCGCTCATGAGCTATGACATGATCGCGATCCTCATGTTCTCGTCGATGATGGTGATGCTGATCTCCGGTCAGCGCGTCTTCGGCGCGATCGGCGCGGTGGCGGTGATCGCCGCGCTTGCGCTCTGGGGTGACGGCGGCTCGGAGCTCGCCTTCTCGGCCTCGATCAAGCTGATGAAGTGGTATCCGCTGCTGACGCTGCCGCTCTTCATCTACATGGGCTACATCCTCTCCGAGGCCCGCATCGCCGACGATCTCTATCGCGCCTTCCATGTGTGGTTCGGCTCTCTACAGGGCGGTTTGGCGATCGGCACCATCATGCTGATGGTCATCATCTCGGCGATGAACGGGCTCTCGGTCGCCGGCATGGCGATCGGCGCGACGATCGCGCTGCCCGAGCTCCTGCGCCGCGGCTACGACAAGGTGATGGTGACGGGGGTCATCCAGGCCGGCTCCTCGCTCGGCATCCTGGTGCCGCCTTCGGTCGTCCTCGTCCTCTATGGGATGATCGCGCGTCAGCCGGTCGGCCAGCTCTGGCTCGCGGGAGCCCTCCCGGGGCTCATGATGGCGAGCCTCTTCGTTCTTTATATCGCCGTGCGCTGCCGCCTTCAGCCTTCGCTCGGCCCCGCTTTGCCGGAGGACGAGCGCAATGCGATCCCGATGCGGGAGAAGCTCGCCCTCGCGCGCGCCGGCATTATCCCCTTCCTGATCTTCTTCTTCATGACCGGGCTCTTCGTCATGGGCTATACGAGCCTCGTCGAAAGCTCCGCCGTCGGCGCGCTCGGCGCGACCTTCGCCGCGTTGGTGAAGGGCCGCCTCAATTGGCGCGTGATGGAGACGACGCTGCGCAAGACGCTCGGCGTGACCTGCATGTTCATGTGGATCATCCTCGCCGCCCTCGCCTTCGGCGCGGTGTTCGACGGGCTCGGCGCGGTCAAGGCGATCGAGGGCTTCTTCGTCCAGGATCTCGGCCTCGGGCCGTGGGAGATCCTGATCCTGATGCAGCTCTCCTACCTCCTGATGGGCACCTTTCTCGACGATACGGCGATGCTCGTCATCGTCGCCCCGCTTTACGTGCCTCTCGTCAACGCGCTCGGCTTCAACCTCATCTGGTACGGCGTGCTCTACACGATCACCTGCCAGATCGCGTATATGACGCCGCCCTTCGGCTACAACCTCTTCCTGATGCGCGCCATGGCGCCGCCCGAGGTGTCGCTCAAGGACATCTATCGCTCCATCATCCCGTTCGTCGGCGTCATGCTGTTCGGCCTCGTCATCGTGATGGTGTTCCCGCAGATCGCCCTTTGGCTGCCCGAAACCCTCTATGCGCGCTAACGGCAGCCCTCTCGTCGCGCCCGCCGGCCGACGCCCTCCCGAGTCAGTCCCCCTTCGCGCGCAGCACCGAGCAAGAGGTGAACCATGACGAACAGGCGTAAGTTTCTGAAAACCGCCGGCATGGGGAGCGCGGCCGTGCTCGCCGCGCCGGCCGTCGCCCGCGCGCAGGAGCCGATCCGCTGGCGCTTCCAGACCTATGCGGGCTCCGCCCTCGGCCAGTATGTGACGAAGCCGATCATCGACGCCTTCAACGCCGCGGCGAACGGCGAAATGGAGATCGAGCTTTATTATGCCGATCAGCTCGTCCCCACGGGCGAGCTCTTCCGCGCCCTCCAGCGCGGCACCATCGACGCCGTCCACTCCGACGACGATTCGATGGCGGCCCCGGTCGATATCGCGATCTTCGGCGGTTATTTCCCCTTCGCGACGCATCACGCGCTCGACGTGCCGGTCCTCTTCAAGCAATACGGGCTCGCCGACATCTGGTCGGAGGCCTATGACGAAGTCGGCGTCAAATGGCTCTCCGCCGCGGGCCAGGATCCGTGCTGCTTCAACACGGTGAACCCGATCCGCAGCCTCTCCGACCTTCAAGGCCTGCGCCTTTACACCTTCCCCACGGCCGGACGCTTCTTGTCCCAATTCGGCCTCGTCCCGGTGTCGATCCCCTACGAGGACGCCGAGGTCGCGGTGCAGACCGGCGAGCTCGACGGAATGGCCTGGTCCGGCATCACCGAGGACTACACCGTCGGCTGGGCCGACGTGACGAACTATTTCTGCACCAACTCGATCTCGGGCGCCTGGATCGGCTCCTTCTACGTCAATGCCGATCGTTGGGCCGAGCTGCCGGAGCACCTCCAGTCGCTGCTTCTCGCGACGATCGAAGCGGGTCACTTCTATCGCAACCAATGGTATTGGGGTGGCGAGCAGAAGCTGCGCGTCGAGGGCGACAAGCTGGAGCTGACGTCGATCCCGGACGCCGAATGGGACGAGGTGGAGAATGCCGCCATCGAGTTCTGGGACGAGGCGGCCGCGATCAGCGATCGCGCGGCGAAGGTGGTCGACGTCTTCCGCACCTACAACCGTATCCAGCGCGGCGCAGGCCAGCCCTATCGCTGCACGATCTCGACCTGACGCATCGCGGCGCGACCGGTCCGGGACCGGCCGCGCCGTCAGACTGACGGCGGCGTCTTCGGCGCCGCCGCACGCCCTTTCACTCCGCGAGCGAGCCTCATGCCTGGAAATCTCACCCTCGACGCACTGAAGGACGCGGTCGCCGACGGGACGATCGACACCGTCCTCGTCGCCCTCGTCGACATGCAGGGGCGCCTCATCGGCAAGCGCTTCCACGCGCAATTCTTCATCGAGAACGCCCACGCCGAGACGCACGCTTGCGACTATCTCCTCGCGAACGATCTCGATATGGAGCCCGTGCCGGGCTATGCGGCGACCAATTGGGCGACCGGCTACGGCGATTTCGTGCTGAAGCCCGACATGGCGACGCTGCGGCGCCTCCCGTGGCTCGACGGCACCGCCCTCGTCCTCGCCGACGTGCTCGACCACCATCACGACCCGGTGCCGCACAGCCCGCGCGCCCTCCTGAAGCGCCAGGTCGACCGGCTCGCCGAGCGGGGCTGGACGGCGAACGCCGCGACCGAGCTCGAATTCTATCTCTTCGAGGACAGCTACCGCGCCGCGCACGAGAAGAACTATTCGAGCCTCACGCCTTCCGCCTATTATATCGAAGATTACAATATCCTTCAGACCACCAAGGAAGAGCCGGTGATGCGGGCGATCCGCAACGGGCTCTTCGGCGCGGGTATTCCGATCGAGAATTCCAAGGGCGAATGGGGCCCCGGCCAGGAAGAGCTGAACGTCCACTATTCCGACGCGCTCGAAACCGCCGACCGTCACGTCATCCTGAAGAACGGCGTCAAGGAGATCGCCTATCTTCACGGCAAGGCGATCACCTTCATGGCGAAGTGGGACTATCAGCTCGCCGGCTCGTCGAGCCACATCCACATGTCGCTCGCCGATCGGACCGGCGCGCCGCTCTTCCACGACCCGTCCCGCCCGCACGGCATGTCGGCGACGATGGAGGCGTTCCTCGCCGGCCAGCTCAAATATTCGGCCGACATCACCTGGTGCCTCGCGCCCTATATCAACTCCTATAAGCGCTTCCAGGTCGGCACCTTCGCGCCCACCAAGATCGTCTGGTCGCGGGACAACCGCACCGCGGGCTACCGCGTCGTCGGCGAGGGGACGAAGGCGGTGCGCGCCGAATGCCGGATCGGCGGGGCGGATCTCAATCCCTACCTATCCCTCGCCGCGCTGATCGCGGCCGGCCTCGCCGGGATCGACGAGAAACTCACCCTCGAGCCCGAATTCGTCGGCGACGCGTATCTGTCCGAAGAGGTGACGGAGATCCCGAAGACGCTGCGCGAAGCGACCGCCGCGATGCGTGCCTCGACGCTGTTGCGCGACGCGTTCGGCGCCCCCGTCCTCGAGCATTATGCCCACACCGCCGATTGGGAGCAGCTCGAATATGACCGCCGCGTCACCGACTGGGAAGTCCGGCGCGGCTTTGAGCGAGCATGAGGCCATGACCAAGATCAACATCGTCTCGCCGGTCGACGGCTCGGTCTATGCCGAGCGGCCGATCGCCACCGACAGCGCCATCGACACGGCGCTCACCAAGGCGCGCGTCGCCCAGGCCGCCTGGCGCGGCGTGCCGATCGCCGAGCGCGCCCGGCTCCTTAGCGCCGCCGTCGACGCCATGCTCGTGATGCGGGACGAGATCGTCCCCGAACTCGCCTGGCAGATGGGCCGCCCGATCCGCTTCGGCGCGGGCGAACTCGGCGGCTTCGAGGAGCGCGCCCGCCACATGATCGCGATCGCCGAGGCGGCGCTCGCCCCGATCGTGCCCGCCCCGAAAGACGGGTTCACGCGGATGATCAAGCGCGAGCCGCTCGGCACCGTGTTCGTCGTCGCGCCGTGGAATTACCCGTATCTGACGGCCGTCAACTCGGTCGTCCCGGCGCTGATGGCGGGCAATGCCGTCATCCTGAAATGCGCCGCGCAGACGCTGTTGACCGGGGAGCGATTCGCCGCCGCCTTCGCCGCGGCGGGGCTTCCGGACGGCCTCTTCCATAACCTCGTGATGACGCACGATCAGGCGGCCCGCATCATCGGCTCCGGCCGGATCGCGCAGGTGAACTTCACCGGCTCCGTCGCCGGCGGCCGCGCGATGGAAAGCGCCGCCAGCGGCCATTTTCTCGGCGTCGGGCTCGAACTCGGCGGCAAGGATCCGGCCTATGTCCGCGCCGATGCCGACCTCGGCCACGCGGTCGAAAGTCTCGTCGACGGCGCGTTCTTCAACTCCGGCCAATCCTGCTGCGGCATCGAGCGGATCTATGTTCATGCCGACGTCTATGACGCCTTCGTCGACGGCGCCGTCGCCCTCACGCACGACTATGTCCTCGGCTCGCCCCTCGACGAAGCGACGACGCTCGGGCCGATGGTGAAGGCCTCGGCCGCCGACGCCGTGCGGGACCAGATCGACGAGGCGGTCGCGAAAGGGGCGCGTGCGTTGATCGATCCATCCGCCTTTGCGCGCGAGGCCCGTGGCTCGGCCTATATGGCGCCGCAGATCGTCGTCGATGTCGACCACACGATGTCGCTGATGCGGGAGGAGAGCTTCGGCCCCGCCGTCGGCATCATGAAGGTCGCGAACGATGCCGAAGCCGTCGCGCTGATGAACGACAGCCCCTATGGCCTCACCGCCGCGATCTGGACGCGCGATGTGGAGATGGCCCAAAGCCTCGGCGACACGCTCGAGACCGGCACCGTCTTCATGAACCGGTGCGACTATCTCGATCCCGCCCTCGCCTGGACCGGCGTCAAGGACACCGGACGCGGCGCGACCCTCTCGCGCGTCGGCTACGAGACGCTGACGCGGCCGAAATCCTTCCACCTGAGACACGCCCAATGACGGGCGCGGCCAACGACAAGCGCACACGATGACCAAGGCGAACTGGAGCTATCCCACCCAAATCCGCTTCGGCCCCGGCCGGATCGACGAGTTGGCCCGCGCCTGCCGCACCGCCGGCATCGCCCGCCCGCTCTTCGTCACCGACCCGGTCGTCGCCGGCTTGCCGATCGCCGCGCGTGCGCTGGAGATCCTCGCCGCGGAGGGGCTGACGGCGTCGGTCTTTTCCGGCGTCGATCCCAACCCGATCGGGGCGAACGTGGAGGCCGGCATCGCCGCCTATCGCGCCGGCGATCATGACGGCGTCATCGCCTTCGGCGGCGGCTCGGCCCTCGACGCGGGCAAGGCGATCGCCTTC
This sequence comes from Acuticoccus kalidii, assembly GCF_021556395.1. Classification (GTDB taxonomy): domain Bacteria; phylum Pseudomonadota; class Alphaproteobacteria; order Rhizobiales; family Amorphaceae; genus Acuticoccus; species Acuticoccus kalidii. The sequence continues at coordinate 543,164 of NZ_JAKGCS010000036.1, read as the reverse complement.
CAGCAGGGCCAAAACCGTCCGCTCTGGGACTTCGAGGACATCGGCGACTATTGGACCCGCGCCGACGCCGACGCGATCGCCCCGGTGATCGCGGTCCCGACCACCGCCGGGACCGGCTCCGAAGTCGGCCGCGCCGCCGTCGTCACCCACGAGGCGATCCACACCAAGAAAGTGATCTTCCATCCGAAGATGCTGCCGGTCTGCGTGATCGCCGATCCGGAGCTCACCGTGCCGATGCCGCCGAAGGTTACGGCGGGCACCGGCATGGACGCGCTCGCCCACTGCCTCGAGGCCTACTCTTCCCCGTTTTATCATCCGATGTCGGAGGGGATCGCCGTCGAGGGGGTGCGCCTCTGCAAGGAGGCGCTGCCCCGCGTGATGGCGGACGGCACCGACATCGAGGCGCGCGGCGACATGATGAGCGCCGCGGCGATGGGGGCGGTCGCCTTCCAGAAGGGGCTCGGCGCGATCCACGCCCTCTCCCATCCGGTGGGCGCGCTCTACAACACCCATCACGGGCTCACCAACGCCGTCTTCATGCCATACGTGCTCGCCTTCAACCGGCCGGCGATCGAAGACAAGATCGAGCGCCTCGGCAAGTTCATCGGCGTCGATGGCGGGTTCGACGGGTTTCTCGGCTGGATCATCGCGCTGCGCCGCGAGATCGGCATTCCGAACGGGCTGAAGGCGATCGGCGTCGACGACACGAAGATCGACATCATCGCCGAGATGGCGGTGGTCGACCCCACCGCCGGCGGCAATCCCCGCCCACTCGACGCGGCAGCCGCGCGGGAGATCTTCCGCCGCGCCTACGAGGAGGATCTCGGCCTCTGACGATCCGGCTCCGCTCGTGTGGATCACGCGAGCGGCCGAGGAGCGGGGCGCGGCCGGCGCGACGCCGAGCCGGCCCGCCTACCGTCAGCGGTGCTTTGGCGGGGTCAGCCCATATTGCGCGCCGAGGCGGGTGAACGCCTCCACCGTGACCGGGTCGATCGGGATGCCGTCCATCGCGCGGCGGTCGGCCTCGGCCCACTCACGGTCGCCGGGCGCCATCACCGTGGCGCCGGAGCGGGCCGGCGAATCGCGCAGATTGTCGAGATAGCGGCGCATCCCGGCGGCGAAGGTCTCCCCATCGGTCAGCGCGTCGGCCTTCATCGCGTAGACGAAGGCGCCCATTTCGCGCGGGGTCGAGAAGTCCGGCCCGTTCATCGGGAGCGACTCGGTCGACAGGCGCATACCGTTCACCACCGCCGACAGGATCTCCGCGAGCCCACCGAGGGCCGCGCCCTTGAAGCCGAACTCATGGCCGAGCGGGGCGAGCATCGCCGCCTCCTCGGGAGACAGGGTGTCGATGCCCTCCTCGTCGGAGGCGGTGCCGGGCGGCAGGGCGACACCAAGGCTGCGATACAGAAGAACCCGGTTATAGGGAATGGCGCTCGTCGCCATATCGAGCAGCCAAGGACGGCGACCCTCGACCGGAACGCCCCAAGCGAGCGGGTTCGTGCCGTGGAAACGGGCCGCGCCATCATGGAGGCGCACGAAGCTGTCGGAATTACAGGTCGCGAAACCGATATAGCCGCGCTCCGCCGCCGCCAGCGCATAGGCCCCCGCCGGACCGAAATGGGAGGTGTTGCGGATCCCGACCGCGCCGATCCCCACCGTCTCCGCCATCTCGATCGCATGGTCCATCGCGGTGTAGGCGGCGAGCGCGCCGTGGGCATCGTCCGCGTCGAGCGCAGCGACGGCCCCCAGCGACCGCACGATCTCGAGGCGCGGACGTTTGTTCACGCGGCCGGCGTTCATCACCTTCACATAGTGGTCGAGCAGGCGCACGCCGTGGCTGTCCACCCCGAGGCGCGAGCCGTGCATCATCGCGCGCGTCGCGGCGGACGCGCTCGCCTCGTCCGCGCCCGCGGCGAGGAAGACGTCACGGCAGAAGGCTTCGACCTCGTCCGCCTCCACGCGTTCGACCGAGCGGTCCGGCTTGGCAGTATCGTTCACAGGATTTGTCCTTTATCGATGACGTGGCGTCGTCCCGCGCCCTCCCACAGTTCGCGATCGGCCCCTATCGACGCAACGTCTTTTGTGTACACTATCCATCCAAACACGATGCGATCAACTGACAAAATCACGACGAGAGGGGAGGATCGATGGCCTTTACGATGGACGCGTTCGCGCTGAAAGAGCGCACGGCGCTGATCCTGGGCGGTTCGGGCGGGATCGGGCGTGAAATCGCGCTCGGCTACAAGGCGGCCGGCGCCAAGGTGCTGATCGCCGCTCGCAGCCAGGACAAGATCGACGCCACCCTCGCCGAACTCGGCCAGGATCTTTCCGCGCCGGCCGGCTACAGCGCGGACCTTCGTGACGTCGCGTCCCTCAAGGCGCTCGCCGCCGAGGTCGACGCCGACCACGGCCCGCTCGATATCCTCATCAACTGCCAAGGCACCCTGTCGCTCGGCCCTGCGCTCGAGGTGACGGAGGAGGCCTATGACACGATGCTCGACACCAACCTCAAGAGCGTCTTCTTCGCCAACACCGTCTTCGGCGCGGGGATGGTGGCGCGTGGGCGCGGGGCGATCATCAACATCGCGTCCCTCTCGGCCCATACGGGCTGGGCGAACGCGGCGACCTACTCGGCGAGCAAATGGGGCGTCGTGAGCTTCACGCAGACCCTTGCGGCCGAGTGGGGCGAAAGCGGCGTGCGCGTCAACGCGATCACGCCGGGCTTCTTCCTCACCGAACTCAACCGGGACCGCATGAGCCCCGAGCGTAAGGCGGAAGCGGCGAAGCGCGCCTCGATGAAGCGGCTCGGCGAATTGCAGGAGCTGGTGGGCGCGGCTATTTTCCTCGCCTCTGACGCTGCAAAGTTCGTGTCGGGCGCGACCCTTCGGGTCGATGGCGGCTACCTCTCGACGGGGATCTGACGAAGCCGGGCGGCCGACCCCCGCCGCCCGAAGCCCGCGGACGAACGGAGCGGACACGGCGTGACTGAGCAAGGCAAGAGCCCACCGCGAAGCCCCGGCGCGCCACCCCGCCCCGAGCGGCGAAACGCGGCTCCCTCGCCGGGCGAGGAAAAGCGCGGCGCGACGCCCCGCCTCTATCAGCAAGCCTCGGCGATCCTCGCCGATCAGATCGCCTCCGGCGCCATCGCCCCCGAGACCCGCCTCGGCGAGACCACCGTCGCCGCCCAGTTCGGCATCAGCCGTGCTCCGGCCCGGCAGGCGCTGATGGCGCTCGCGGAGGCCGGGCTCCTCGAAAAATCGAAGGGGCGCGGCTATCGCGTCCGATCGATCGAAGGGGCCGCGCCGCAACCGCCGAAGGCGACCACCGAGGTCCGCCTTCTCTCGGCGGCGAGTTGGGAGCCGATCTACCGCGATGTCGAGGCGGAGTTGACGGCGCGTATCGCGTTCGCGAGCTGGCGGGTGAACGAGGCCGAGCTCGCGCGCTTTTACGGCGTGAGCCGCACCGTGGCGCGCGACGTGGTGGGCCGCCTCCAACAGCGCGGCATCGTGGAGAAGGACGAGCGCTCGCGCTGGTTCGCGCCGGCCCTCACCCCCTCACGCGTCGACGATCTTTACGAGCTGCGCGCGATCCTGGAGCCGACGGCGCTGAAAAAGGCGGCCGAGCGCGCGCCCGCCGCTCTCATCGAGGAAATCCGCGCCAACCTCGCCGACGCAGCGGCGCGGGCGCACGAGATCGGCGGCGATGTCCTCGACCGGCTCGAAGAGGATCTTCATATCCGCCTCCTCCAGCATTGCGGAAACACCGCCTTGATGGATGCGATCACCGTGCCGCAATCGCTCCTGATCGCGCACCGCTTTCTCTATCGCTGGACGCCCCGCCTGTTCGCCACCGAGCCCTTTTTGCCGGAGCACAAGGCGATCCTCGATCATCTCGCGAACGGGCGCGTCGATGCGGCGGGGCGGGCGATGGAGGAGCATCTCTTCGTCTCGCGCGAACGGGCGATCGCGCGCGTCGACGTGATCGTCCGGGATTTCGCCCCCGACCCCCTTCCCTATCTCGACGCGCTCGCCCCGCCCTCCTAGGCGCGGCCGGATGGGCCTTTGCGGCCTTCAGCGTGCCGAATCGAGAAGGCGGACGCATTCGATGAGGTCGGCGAGCACCTGATTGACGTCCGGCGAGGTGGTGCGCTGCGGGCGCGCGCGCGTCTCGCCGGTGTCGCCGGCCGCACCCTTGGGTCGGACGAGCGCGTCGCGGGGAATGGCGCGGGCGCTCTCGGGCCGCGCGGGCGCGGTGGTGACGAGCCCGCCGAGCCGCTTGCGGCCGCGCTTTGCGATCGCCGTGCGCTCGTTGGAGCGGAGCATGTCGGCGACCTCGCGAAAGGAGAGGCCCTCGCGATAGAGGAGATCGGCGAGACCGGCGAGCAGCATCGCGTCCTCCGCCCGGTAGACGCGGACGCGGCCGTCCTGCACCGCGCGCACTTCCGGAACGCGCGCTTCGAGATAGCTGAGGACGGAGGACGGCACACCGAGATGGCGCGCGAGCTTGTCGGCTGCGACGACCGAGCGTGGCGCACCGTCCTGTGTCGTCCCGCTAGCCGAGCGACCAGTCGTTCCGTCCACCCATTGCCTCCGGGAAGTTCAAGCCGTGCGAAATCTCGCACATCCGCACAGGCGAAACCAGCCGAAGCGCGGCACTTCGACCTGTCGCAGCCGCACGGATCGCGGCCGTCCACCGAGGATTTGGAAATGCGCGGCGTGACGCGGCGTCAGACGCCCGTGGCGCGGGGTTTGTTGATGGCGCGTTTCAGCACGTCGCTCGGGCGGAAGGTGACGACGTGACGGGAATCGATCGGCACCTCTTCGCCGGTCTTGGGGTTGCGGCCGACGCGCTCTTTCTTCTCACGCACCTCGAAGGCACCGAACGAGGAGAGGCGAACAGGCTCGCCGCGCTCTAGAGCGCTGACGATTTCTTCGATGATCTGGTCGATCAGCTCGGCCGCTTCGGCCCGAGACACATTCACTTGCCGGCAAATGGCGTTGGAAAGATCCGCGCGAGTGATTGTGCGCCCAGCCATATGCCCCTGCCCATGGTTCTCTTGCGACGCCCCAACGAGACAGGGCGCCTCCGGACCATTCCCGATTGATCGTTATCGTGAGAAGCGTAAGCGGACCGTAACCTTTGGTCAATCAAAAGCACCGCGAGATTCGGCGGAATATCATAAAAATGTCATAAATACGGCAAATGCCAACGAATTGACCACAATTTGGCCGTGTGTGCGACAACGCATCCCATCGGCCGGACAAGGGATTGTCAGCAACAATCAATACGTTGAAACAAAAGAACCTTTTACCTCAATCGGCGACCAAGAGATCGCCTATGCGCGAGCCCCGCGAAACGCGCTGCTTGCAGCAATTAGGCAAAAACAATCTCTCCGAGCATCACCGCATAGGCTATGGCGATGGCCGTCGCCCTACCAGCGGACGAGCGCGGCGCCCCATGTGAAGCCGCCGCCCATCGCTTCGAGGAGGACGAGATCGCCCGCCTTGATGCGCCCGTCGGCCGACGCCTGCGCCAGCGCCAGCGGGATCGACGCCGCCGACGTGTTGCCATGTCGCTCGACCGTCAGGACGACCTTGCTTTCATCAATCCCGAGCTTTCGTGCGCTGGCATCGATGATCCGCTTGTTCGCCTGATGCGGCACGAACCAGTCGATCTCCTCGGCCGTGATGCCGGCTTTGGCGAGCACGTCCTCGACCACATCGACGGTCGCACTGATCGCGAAGCGGAAGACCTCCTGGCCGCGCATCCGCAGATGCCCCACCGTCTGCGTCGAGGACGGGCCGCCATCGACGAAGAGCTTGTCCCGGTGGGCGCCGTCGGAACGCAGCGCGCTCGCGATGAGGCCACGCGGCATCGCGCCATTGCCCCCCGCCCCGTTCGCTTCGAGCACCACGGCGCCCGCGCCGTCGCCGAAGAGGACGCAGGTCGTGCGGTCCGACCAGTCGAGAATGCGGGAGAAAGTCTCCGCCCCGATCACCAGAGCGCGCTTGGCGGTGCCCGCCGCGATCAGCGCGTTCGCCGTGGTGAGCGCATAGACGAAGCCGGAGCAGACGGCGGCGATGTCGAACGCCGCGCCGGCCTTGATGCCGAGCCGCTCCTGAACTGCGACGGCCGTCGAGGGGAAGGTGTTGTCCGGCGTCGCCGTCGCGAGCACGATGAGGTCGATATCCGTCGGCACGAGACCGGCATGGTCGAGCGCTTGCCGGGCGGCCCGTTCGGCGAGGTGAGAGGTGAACTCGCCATCGGCGGCGATGCGCCGCTCCCGGATGCCGGTCCGCGAGACGATCCACTCGTCCGAGGTGTCCACCATTTCGGCGAGCTGGTGGTTGGTGACCACCCGCTCGGGCAGCGCCGAGCCGACACCAACGACACAGGACGCCGGGCGTGCGACCTCTCGTCTGCCTGAAGACGCCCCGTCCGCGACGTCGCGATGGGACACCTCTGCGGCGTGTGAATGATCAACCCGCGTCTGCAAGCTCATGCGTCTCCTTAAGTGCGGCCACATCCGCCGCGATGCGACGCAGTAGCTCGTTGCGGACCATGTCGTGCGCCAATTCTACGGCGCTCGCAAAACCTTCCGCGTCCGTCCCACCATGACTTTTGATAACGAGCCCGTTGAGGCCCAGGAATACCGCACCGTTGATTTTGCGCGGGTCCATTTTGTCGCGTAACCGCGCGAAGGCCGGTTTTGCAAGCAGATAGCCGAGACGCGCGCGCAATGTTCGTCCAATAGACATGCGCAAATATTCGGCAAGTTGCCGGGCGGTGCCTTCCGCCGTCTTCAGCGCGATGTTGCCGGAGAAGCCCTCGGTCACCACGACGTCGACCGTGCCGCGGCCGATATCGTCGCCCTCGACGAACCCTTCATAGCGCATCGAGGAGAAATTGCGGGCGCGCAGGATCTGCGCCGCCTCGCGCACCTCTTCGAGGCCTTTCACCTCCTCCTCGCCGATATTGAGGAGGGCGACCTTCGGATTGTCGATGCCGAACACGGCGCGGGCCATCGCCCCGCCCAAGATCGCGTTCGTGACGAGATTGTCGGTGTCGACGCCGATCGACGCGCCGACATCGAGCACGATGCACTCACCGCGGATCGTCGGCCAGATCGCCGCGAGCGCCGGCCGCGCGACGCCGTCCATCGAGCGCAGGCAGAATTTCGCCATTGCCATCAGCGCGCCGGTGTTGCCGGCCGACACGGTCGCGTCAGCCTCGCCGATGCGCACCTGGTCGAGCGCGCGCCACATCGAGGAATCGCGCCGCCCCATGCGCAGCGCCTGGCTCGGCTTGGCGTCCATCGGGATCGAGACGCTGGTGTGAAAAAGCCGTGAGACCTTCGCGACGTCGGGCAGGTCGGCGAGGACCCTCTCCATTTCGGCCTGATCGCCGAACAGGTCGAACGTCAGCTCCGGGCAGCGCACGAGCGCCACCTGAAGCCCCGGCAATACCATCGCCGGACCTTCGTCGCCGCCCATCGCATCTATGGCCAACCGGATCGTCTTCGCCGTCATTCTCGCCTGGTCTTCATGTCCCTGGCCACGCCGTCATAGGGGGGCGGCGCGACCTTAGTTCAAGTCGAAAATTATAAAAACCGTTAGCTCATGCCGTTCTTCAATGCGGCGAGCGCGGCGAAAGGCGAAGGTTCTTCCTCCCCCTCCTCGATATCGTCAAATTCGGCGCCGGGCGCTCGCGGATAAGGATCGATGCCGAGGGCGAAATATTCCAACGCGATCGCGCCGATATCGATCGACTGGCCGTCGAGCGGCTCGGGCGGATCCTCCGCATCGGCATCGACGTCGATCGTGGTGCTTTCCTGGATGTCGGGATGGAAACGGAGATCAAATGTTTCCTCGACCGTTCCCTCGACGGGCTCCAACGTGACGACGCACGCCTGCCGCAACTTGCCCGACACGCGGCCGGTCACGCGCACCCCCTCCCCTTTCCAGGGGCGCAGCGTCATCGCGGCGTCGAGCGAATCGATCCCCAGAAGGTCGAGCTCCTCGGCGAGCGCCGCGCGCTCCTCCTCGGTCGCTTCGATGGTGAAGGCCTCTTCCTGCTTCATGCGGCGCAGGCTGACCGGACGGGAAAAACGGGCGATCACAGGATGGCCTCAACTGGCGACGGGGCGGACGGGAGCACGGCCGGCGCGTGCGGATCGGGAAACGCGAATTCTCGGGTCATGTCGTCGGCGGCGCGCACGGCGTCCACCACCGCGAGATAATAGGCGGCGAGCGCTCTCGCCTGCGGCGTGGTGGCGCGCCCCTCGTCACCGAGAACGTTGCGCGCAATGGTCGCCGCGAGGCGATCCGGATCGGCGACGCTCTTGCGATATGCGTCGAACCGCCCGTAGAAGGCCGCGCCGAATTTCTTCATACGCTTCGGGACGGTGAGGTCCCCAACGCCCATGCCGCGCAGGTTCTGTTCCATGTCGTCGACGAAGGTGTCGAACAGCGCTTGGCCGTCAGGCGTGACGGTGCCGTCAGGATGCCTTAACCCATCGATAAGGGGGCTGACATGAAAAACAACCATGTCGAACCGGCCGTCGAGCGTGTCCGGGACGCCGTACTTTTGGTAGAACACCGGCAGGCGGGCTTGCGCGACGGCTCGATCATAGAGCGCGCGCACGGCCGCGTCGGGTTTGGATTTGAAGAAGAAGCGAAGCATGGCAATCAATCCCTTACGCTTCAAACATAGGTCGGCTCGCTTCGTAATCGAGGTGATGCGGCTTTCAACAGCCGCTGCGTTGGTGGTTGCGATCAGCGCCTGCTCGCCGGTGAGCGAATCGTTCACGCGTGGACAGAAGATTACGCCGGACCAGCTTGAGCAAGTACCGGTCGGCTCCTCACGTGAGCAGGTGCTGCTCGCGCTCGGGACGCCGACCTCGACCGGACTGACCGGCGGCGAGGTGTTCTACTACATCTCTCAGACGAGCGCACGGTCCGTCGCCTTCCAGAGGCCGAGTGTGCGCGACCGCCGCATCCTCGCCGTCTATCTGGATCAGGACGGCGACGTCACCGAGATCGCCGAATACGGCCTGAAGGACGGCAAGGTCTTCGACTATCTGTCGCGCAAGACGCGGACCTCCGGCTCCGACCTCGCGTTCGTCACGCAGGTTCTCGGCGGCCTGATGAATCCGTCGCTTTAGTCATCGTATAATCATACCTGAGCGCCGACCGTGGCGCTCAGGCGGCCGCCCCGAACGTCGCGCTATGTTTCACAATAGCGCGCGGGCCATCGCCCTTGGTTGCGCCATTGTAAGCTTGAAATTGATTTGGATGTGCTAGGTCTAGTTCGAGTGCTGCGCGAACAGCACCAACGATTAAGGCTAAATCCATGAATCTTTTTCTCGGTATTTTCGCAGGAATTGCAAACGACACCATCGTTCTGGGGGATGACGATAACCTCGTGATTGACCTTGCGGGCGACGATTCGATCAGCTCGGGCGGCGGAGACGATTCCGTCTTCGGTGGTATCGGCGACGATCTCATCAACGGTGGCGACGGCAATGACGCCCTCCGTGGCGGCTTCGGCAATGACTCCATCGATGGTGGCGCCGGCGATGACGTCGTCCGCGGCGGCTTCGGCGACGACTCCCTCGACGGTGGCGACGGCAACGACTTCCTCCTCGGCGGCTTCGGCAACGACTCCCTCGACGGTGGTGGCGGCGAGGACGTCCTCCTCGGCGGCCTCGGCGACGACGAGATTATCGGCGGCCTCGGCTCCGACATGATGACCGGCGGCCGTGGTTCCGACAGTTTCTTCGTCGGCAATGACGCCACCCGCTTCGGCGACATCGACACGATCACCGACTTCAACCCGAACAAGGACTCGATCGCCGTCGACACCGACCTCAACTACGTCATCGTCGACACCGAGGACGGCGCCGCGGTCAGCTACACGAACCTCTACACGGTCATATTCAATGGCTTGGAAACCGCCGACTTGCAGGGCCTCCCGCAAGGCTCCTTCGGCACCGGCACCGAGTTCTTCACCTGATTGCGAAACGCGCGGCGCTGTCGCCGTGCGGCATCGATCGGCCCGATATAAATGCGTCCGAGCCATCCGCTCGGGCGTTTTTTTATGCCCCACGGACCGGCGGCGAGATGGCCGATCGGCGCGCGCCGAGATGCGCCGACGCTCGCGGCTTGAAGGCGGCGGCTGCGCGAGGCGATTCGCGTCCACACCCCGTTCGGCCGGTCACGGTCGATGCATGTCGAGCGGTTGAAAGGGTACGCCTTAGCTTTTGCCTAAAGATCTATGGGCAGCCCCTAAGCAACATCATTATTTCACCACTCGGCCGCCCCCCTGAGCTTCCAATCCTGGACACCTCTCGGATCGTTCTTTTATACTTTGCTTCTGTCTTTCGGGCGTGATCCTCAAAAACAATACGATAAGGACAAATCGATGGAACTCTTCTTCGGAATTTTCTCGGGCTTCGGATCCGACACGCTCGATTTTGGCGATGAGAACGATATCGTCATCGATCTCGGTGGCGATGACGTCATGAACATGGGCGGCGGCAACGACATTGCCTTCGGTGGTTTCGGCAACGACGCGCTGTATGGCGGCACGGGGACGGACTTCCTCTCCGGCGGCGTCGGAGACGACCTGATCGACGGCGGCCGTGGCAACGACTTCCTGATGGGTGGCGCCGGCGCGGACACGTTCGTCCTCGATTTCGATTATGAGGAAGATCCCCTTCTCGAGGTCGACACGATCTTCGACTTCGACCCGGAAGAGGACACGCTCGACGTTCAGCTCAACGTCGCCGAGGTGATCGATCTCGGCTTTACCCAGATCGAACTGGAACTCCCGGCCATCATCGTCGGAACCGATATCGGCACCATCCTCAGCTATACGGGGCTTTATTCGGTCGTCTTCGCGGGTCTCGACGAAGAGACCGTCAAGGGCATCGCCGACGATAACGGCATCGATTACCTCTGACCCCTCTATCAGCCGGCGCTCCGGCGGACGAACCGAAGGGGTCGGCGATCCGGCGCACGATGCGCCTACGACGAGAACACGAGACGACGAAAACACGAAGCGCCCGGGGCCGAGCCCCGAGCGCTTTTTTCGTGCCGGATCGGTTGTTTGCTGGCGGGGTCGCGAGGCGGCGGCCACGATGGGCCGCCGCCGCACGGATCATTGATGCGCGAGCACCGCGAGGAGGAGCAACGCCACGATGTTGGTGATCTTGATCATCGGGTTCACCGCGGGTCCGGCGGTGTCCTTGTAGGGATCGCCCACCGTGTCGCCCGTGACCGATGCCTTGTGCGCCTCCGAGCCCTTCACGTGGGTGACGCCGTCCCGGTCGACGAAGCCATCCTCGAAGCTCTTCTTCGCATTGTCCCAGGCGCCGCCGCCCGCCGTCATCGAGATCGCGACGAAGAGGCCCGTCACGATCACGCCGAGCAGCATCGCGCCCGTCGCGGCGAACGCCTCGCCTTTGCCGGCGATCGCGTTGATGAGGAAGAAGACCACGATCGGTGAGAGAACCGGCAGGAGCGACGGCACGATCATTTCCCGGATCGCCGCCTTGGTCAGCATGTCGACAGCGCGGCCATAGTCCGGCCGATCCTTGCCTTCCATGATGCCCGGCTTCTCGCGGAACTGTCGGCGCACCTCCTCGACGACCGCGCCCGCCGCACGGCCGACCGCCGTCATCGCGATGCCGCCGAAGAGGAAGGGCAACAGGCCGCCGAAGAAGAGGCCGACGACCACATAGGGGTTCGCGAGGGAGAAGTTCAGCGTCTCCTCGGTGAGGCCGGCGAAGTACGGATATTGCTCACTGTTCGTGATGAAATACCGCAGGTCCTCGGTATAGGCCGCGAAGAGGACGAGCGCGCCGAGACCGGCCGAGCCGATCGCGTAGCCCTTGGTGACCGCCTTCGTCGTGTTGCCCACGGCGTCGAGCGCGTCGGTGGTGGAGCGGACGTCCTGCGGGAGGTCCGCCATCTCCGCGATGCCGCCGGCATTGTCCGTCACCGGGCCGAACGCGTCGAGCGCCACGACCATGCCGGCGAGCGCCAGCATCGTCGTCACCGCGATCGCGATGCCGAAGAGGCCCGCGAAGGTGTAGGTGAAGATGATGCCCGCGATGATCACGAGGGCCGGCAGCGCCGTCGCCTCCAGCGAGACGGCGAGACCCTGGATCACGTTCGTGCCGTGCCCCGTCACCGAGGCCTGGCTGATCGAGCGCACCGGCCGGAAGCCGACGCCGGTATAATATTCGGTGATCCAGATGATGAGGCCGGTGATCACGAGGCCCGCGACGCCGCACAGATAAAGATCGAGCGGTGTGAAGGATGTCCCGCGGGCGGTCACGATCTCGGTCGACAGCGAGCCGAACACCAGCCACGTCAGCGGCAAGAGGACGATGAGCGAGAGCACTGCCGTCACGATGAAGCCGCGATAGAGCGCGCCCATGATCGAGTTGTTGGCGCCGAGCTTCACGAAGAAGGTGCCCGCGATCGAGGTGAGGACGCACACCCCGCCGATGGCGAGGGGGTAGAGCATCGCCGCGCCGAGGGTCGCCGTGCCGGCGAAATAGATCGCCGCAAGCACCATCGTCGCGACCACGGTGACCGCGTAGGTCTCGAACAGGTCGGCGGCCATGCCGGCGCAGTCGCCGACATTGTCGCCCACATTGTCGGCGATCGTCGCCGGGTTGCGCGGGTCGTCCTCCGGGATACCGGCCTCGACCTTGCCGACGAGATCGCCGCCGACATCGGCGCCCTTGGTGAAGATGCCGCCGCCGAGACGGGCGAAGATCGAGATCAGCGAGGCGCCGAAGCCGAGCGCGACCAGCGCGTCGATCACCGTGCGCGACGTCGGCTCGTAGCCCAACAGCGTGGTCAGGATGAAGAAGTAGACGGACACGCCGAGCAGCGCGAGGCCGGCGACGAGGAGGCCCGTGACCGCGCCCGAGCGGAACGCGATGTCGAGCCCGCCTTGGAGGCTCTTCGAGGCGGCCTCCGCCGTGCGCACATTCGCCCGCACCGAGACCAGCATACCGATATAGCCGGCGATGCCCGACAGGACCGCACCCGTCGCAAAGCCGATCGCGACAAGGACGCCGAGCAGCCACCAGACGATGAAGAAGATGACGATGCCCACGACCGCGATCGTCAGGTACTGGCGAGCAAGATAGGCCGATGCGCCTTCTTGGATGGCACCGGCGATCTCCTGCATCCGGGCCGAGCCCGCAGGTGCCGCCAGAACACTTCTAACCGCCCACCCCCCATAGAGCAGGGATACTATTCCGCAGGCGATGACGAGTAGTGTGGGATCCATGCATTTCCTCCAGTGCCGCAGTTGATATTGCGGCATCCGCCTTTGTCTTTTGTGCCCGCATTTATTGCGGTGCAGAATCTGTGCCCGCGGTATCGGGTGACGTCAAGCGAGCCGATCTTGCTGCGATTGCGTGCGGGAGACGGATTGGAGGAGGATGAATGCAAGAGGAACGGCGACGAGAGGCAACAGCGCCCAATTGATGCTGGCCCAGCCGACCGTCGAAAACAAAACGCCGGACGACAGGGAGGCGATGGCAACGGAGCCGAACACGATGAAATCGTTCGCCGCCTGCGTGCGGGCCCGTTCTTCCGGGCGCTGCGCCGCGGTCAGCATCGTCGTGCCGCCGATGAAACCGAAATTCCAGCCGAGGCCCAAGAGGATCAGCGTCGTGTAGAAGTGGCCGAGCGTGATGCCGAGCAGCGAGGACGTGCCCGCCAGCGCGAGGAGGACGAGCCCCACCGCCGTCACCCGCTCCGCGCCGAAGCGGCTGATGATGGTGCCCGTGAAGAAGCTCGGACCGAACATCGAGATGATGTGCCACTGAATGCCGGTCGCCGCGTCGGCCGTCGAGAAGCCGCAATCGAGCATCGCGAGCGGCGCCGCCGTCATCACGAGGCTCATCACCGAATAGGAGACGACGCCGCACAGGATCGCGAGCATGATCTTCGGCTGCGTGAGGATCACGCGCAGCGGCCGTCCGCCGTCCGCGACGCTCTTTTGCCGGATCGGACCGGTGGCGGTGACGGGCTTGTAGAAAAGCAGGATGCCGATCGTGACGATCGCGAGGATGGCCTGGGCGAAATAGGATCCGGCGAAGGCGACCGGGGCGAAGAGATCCTTGGTCGCGATCACCGTCTGGGGGCCGATCACGCCGGCGAACATGCCGCCCGCCAACACGAAGGAGATCGCCTTCGGGCGGAACGTATCACTCGCCCCCTCCGCGGCGGCGAAGCGATATTGCTGCACGAAGGCGGCCGAGAGACCGCCGATGAAGGTGCCGACGCAAAAGAGCGGGAAGCTCGTCAGATGGATCGCGGTGAAGGCGATGATACCGCCGGTGCCCGCCAGCATCGCGCCGAGCATGAAGCCCGGCCGGCGGCCGAGCCGGCCGAGAATGAGCGCCGCCGGGATCGTGCCGCAGGCGGTTCCGATGATCATCATCGAGACCGGCAAGGTCGCGAGCTCCCCCGTCGAGGACAGGAGATAGACGCCGACGAGCCCGCCGATCGAGATGGTGATCGACATGAGCGAGCCGCCCATCGCTTGGGCGAGGGCGAGGACGAAGGCATTGCGCCGGGCGAGACGGTCATTGTGCGCGGACATGAGACGCTCATAACGCCGCAGCCGGTTCTCCGCCAGCCAAGATGCGTCAGATTGACATGCAGCCCGCTCAGAGATGCCAGTCGCCCAGCGAACGGCCGGCGAGACGGGCGGCAAGAAGACCGGCAAGAGGGCCGGCGCGTTCACACGGTGGGAGGATTGCCCCGCCTCCCCCGCGGCATCAGCCCGGTGACGCCGCGTCAGAAATGCTGGAAGCGGCCGTCGGCGAGCTTGATCGGCGCCCCGTCCCGTTCGAGCACCACGCCCTCGCCTTCGACGATCGTCCCGATTTCGGCCACCGCGATCCCCTCCGCCGCCAAGGCCGCGCGATAGGGTGCGATGGCGGCCGGGGGCAGCGTCGCGAGGATCTGGTAGTCGTCCCCGCCGGTGAGTGCTGTGTCGAGCGCCTTGGGATCCGCCGCGACGGCCGCCTTCGCGGCGGCGGAAAGCGGCACGCGCTCCACCGCGAGCCGCGCGCCGACCCCGGCGACGCCGCACAGCTTCGCGAGATCGCCGACGAGCCCGTCCGAGACATCCATCGAGGCATGGGCATGGCCGAGCACGGCGCGCCATCCGGCGACGGGCGGATCGGGCCACAGATACGCCGCTTCGAGCGCCGCGCGATCGGCCGCGCCGAGCCCGTGCGGGCCGCGCCCGAGCCGGCAGGCGAGGCCGAGCGCGGAATCGCCGATCGTTCCCGTCACGGTGACGACGTCGCCGATCGCGGCATTGCGGCGGCGCACGACCTTGCCGGACGGCACGCGGCCGAACGCGGTCACGGCGACCGTGGTGCCGCCCGCCGCGCGCAACGTGTCCCCGCCGAGAAGCGTGAGGCCATAGCGGCGCTGATCGGCGGCGAGCCCGTCCGCGAAGGCGCGCGCCCAGTCGGGCGTCCACCCGGTCCCGAGAGCGAGGACGAGGAGATAGCCGAACGGCGCCGCGCCCTTCGCCGCGAGATCGGAGAGGTTGACGCGCAGCGCCTTCGCGGCGATCGCGCCCGGCGGATCGTCGGGGAAGAAGTGCACGCCGGCGGCGAGCGCGTCGCAGGTGACGACGATATCGCCCTCGCCGGCGGCGAACGTCGCCGCATCGTCGCCGAGCGCGTCGGCGCCGGCATCGGTCGCGAGCGGCGCGAAGAGGTTCGCGATCAGCGCGTCTTCGTCCATCGCCATGGGCTCAGACGGCGCCGGGTCGCGTCTCAGCCGTCACGGCGGGCATCCGCCTCGCCGGCGAACTCCTTGCGCCGGACCACGCGGGCGATCCGGTCGAGCACGCCGTTCACAAGGCGCGGCTCGTCCTCGCCGAAGAACGCCTTCGCGACCTCGACATATTCGGAGATCACGACGCGGACCGGCACCTCCTCGCGGTGGATCAGCTCGAACACCCCGGCGCGCAGCACGGCGCGCAGCGTGAGGTCGATCCGGCGCAGGGGCCAGCCCTCTTTGAGCGCGTCGTCGATCAGACGGTCGACGTCGCGCTGATGGGTGACGACGCCGGTGACGATGCCGTCGAACCAGTTCATGTCGACGGCGCGCAGCGTCTGGCCTTCCATCTCCTGGGTCAGGCGGAAAAGCTCGAATTCCTTGACGATGTCGCGCGCACCGGAGCCCGTGACATCCATCTGATAGAGGGCCTGGACGGCCGCGAGACGCGCCACGGCACGTTTGTTGGCAGGTTTGGCGCGACCGGATTTCATAGGCGGACTCATTGGTTGAGCGTGGCGCGCAGGTTGAAGAGAGCGATCGCCGCCGCCGCCGCATCCCCTCCCTTGTTCTTCCGGTTCGGGTCGGCCCGCTCGCGCGCCTGCTCGCCATTCTCCACGGTCAGGATGCCGTTGCCGAGCGCGAGACGCTGGCTCACCGCGAGATCCATCACGGCGCGATTCCCCTCGCCCGCGACGACGTCATAATGGCCGGTCTCGCCGCGGATGACGGTGCCCAGAACCACGAAGAGGTCATAGAAGGTGTGATCGCGCCGGCGCGCCGCGTCGACCGCCATCGTCAGCGCCACGGGGATCTCGAGGACACCGGGCACGGACAGCGTCTCGACATTGAAGTGCTTCTTCTTCAATTCCGCCGTCGCCCCTGCCAGGAGCATGTCGGCGATGTCGGTGTAGAAGCGGGCTTCCACGATGAGCGCGCGTGCGGCCATTCGGCTTTTCCTCAAATGATGTCGGAACATACCGGATCGATCCGGCAGTCGAAACGGGTCTCAGGCGTCCGCGCCTCTCACCGCCACGAGGCGGGCCACGTAGCGGGCAATCGTATCAACTTCAATATTGACGACGTCGCCGACCTTGCGGTTCCCCCATGTCGTCGCACCCATGGTGTGCGGAATCGTCATGACGGTGAAGGTATCGTCGGCCTCGATCACGGTGAGCGACGTGCCGTCGAGGGCGACGGAGCCCTTCTCGGCGATCAGCGAGACGAGCTCTTTCGGCGGGGCGAAACGGAACACCGTCATTTCCTCGTGATCGTCACGCGCGACGATCTCCGCGACGCCGTCCACGTGGCCGGACACGATGTGCCCGCCGAGCTCGTCGCCGGCCTTCAGCGGCCGCTCCAGATTGATCGCGTCGCCGATCTCCCAGGAGCCGACGGTGGTCTTCTCCATCGTCTCGCCGGAGACATCAGCGGCAAAGCGGGTGCGGTTGCCGCCGTCTTCCAGCGCGGTGACGGTGAGACACACGCCGGCGCAAGCGATCGACGCACCGATCTCGATCCCGGCAGCGTCATACTGGCAATCGATCAGGAGGCGCGCGCCGTCACCGAACGGGGTCTTCGCCACGAGGGTGCCGATATCGGTTATGATGCCTGTGAACATGCGCGCCGCCACATTTGGGTCCATCGGTCTTCGCCGACCGCTTCCACCTGGATCACTTCGAAGCGCTCCGCAAGTCCGGCTGGCCCGCGTCCGGCGAAAGGCAGGATCCCATCGCCGCCGACGCGCGTCGGTGCGCTGATCCAGAACACCTCGTCGATCCGGTCCGCCTCGGCGAGCGCGTCGGCAAGCTTCGCCCCACCCTCGACCAAAATCGTCGTCAGGCCACGCCCGACCAGCGCGACGAGCGCCGCGTCGAGATCGACCCGTCCATTCCGGCGCGGCGCCATCACGATGTCGGCGCCGGCCTCGGAGAGCGCCGAAAGACGTGCCTCCGGCGCCCCCTCGCCCGCGACGATCACCACCGGCACGGTGGCGATATCGGCGAAGAGACGGGCCGTCACCGGCGTCCGCGCATCGCTGTCGAAGACGACGCGGACGGGCGAGCGGCCCGCCATGCCGGGAAGGCGGCAGGTCAGCATCGGATCGTCGGCGAGGACGGTGCCGACGCCGACGGCGATCGCGTCGCTTTCGGCGCGCAGGATCTGGGCGCGGGTGCGCGAGGCGGGGCCGGAGATCGCGATCTGCCCCGCGCCGCGCTGGCCGATCGCCCCGTCGGCAGAGACGGCGAGCTTGAGGCGCACGTGCGGCCGCCCGCGCGTCATGCGGCTGATATGGCCGGCGAGATCACGCCGTGCCTCCTCGGCGCAAAGGCCGAGATCGACCCGCACCCCGGCCTCGCGGAGACGCGCGATGCCGACCCCGGCGACCAGCGGATTCGGATCCTCGCAAGCGACCACGACGCGGGCGATGCCGGCGCGCAGCACAGCATCCGCGCACGGCGGTGTCTTGCCATGATGGGAACAGGGCTCGAGCGTCACGTACATCGTCGCCCCACGCGCCCGCTCGCCCGCCTCGGCGATCGCGATCGGCTCGGCGTGCGGCCGGCCGCCATCGGCGGTCCGCGCCAGACCGACGATCACCGGCCCGTCCGCCCCGTCGGCGACGATCACCGTGCCGACCGACGGGTTCGGCGAGGTGCGCGCGATTCCCTGACGGCCCAGCGCCAGGGCGGCCGTCATGAAACGCCGATCGCTCGCCGCGCTCACGCCTCGGCGCGGCCTTCGTCGTCGGCGTCGTCGATCGCCTCGTGGTGGTTGGCCCGCTCGCTCACGGTCTTGGCGAGCTCGGCGACGAAATCTTCAAAGTCCCGTGCCTCGGAGAAATTCTTGTAGACGGACGCGAAGCGCACATAGGCGACATCGTCGATTTCCTTGAGGGCATCCATCACCAGATCGCCGATATGGGCGGCGGTGACTTCACTCTCCCCCGCGCTTTCGAGTTGGCGCACGATACCGGAGATCATGCGATCGATCACCTCCTCGTCCACCTCACGCTTGCGTGTGGCGATCGCGACGGAGCGGTGCAGCTTGTCGCGATCGAACATCTCACGCTTGCCGGAGCGCTTGACGACGACGAGCTCGCGCAGTTGCACGCGCTCGAACGTCGTGAAGCGGCCGCCGCAGACGACACATCCTCTGCGGCGGCGAATGGCGACCCCGTCTTCGGTCGGCCGCGAGTCCTTAACCTGCGTGTTCTCGGCGGCGCAGTAAGGGCACCTCACCCGGCGTAGATCGGGAACCGGCCGGTGAGCGCATAGGCGTCGGTCTTCACCGTGGCGACGACGTCGTCCGCCGGCTTGCCCTCACCGTCCATGGAATCGACCACCGTCGCGATCATCTGCGCGACGTCCTGGAACTCCTTCACGCCGAAGCCGCGCGTGGTGCAGGCCGGGGTGCCGACGCGAATGCCCGACGTCACCATCGGCTTTTGCGGATCGTTCGGCACACCGTTCTTGTTGCAGGTGATGCCGGCGAGGCCGAGCGCCTTCTCGACATCGCGGCCCGTCACGTTCTTCGGCCTGAGGTCGACGAGCGCGACGTGCGTGTCGGTCCCACCGGAGACGATCTCGAAGCCGTGGCCCTTGAGCGCGTCGGCGAACGCTTTGGCGTTCTCGACGACCGCATGGGCGTAGGTCTTGAAGGAGGGCTGCAGCGCCTCGCCGAAGGCGACGGCCTTCGCGGCGATCACGTGCATCAGCGGGCCGCCTTGGAGGCCGGGGAAGATCGCCGAGTTGATCTTCTTCGCGATGTCCGCATCCTCGGTCAGCACCACGCCGCCGCGCGGGCCGCGCAACGTCTTGTGGGTCGTCGAGGTCACGACATGGGCGTGCGGGAACGGGCTCGGGATGGCGCCACCGGCGACGAGGCCGGCAAAGTGCGCCATGTCGACGTGGAAGATCGCGCCGACACTGTCGGCGATCTCGCGGAAGCGGGCGAAATCGATGAGGCGCGAATAGGCCGAGCCGCCGGCGATGATGATGCGCGGCTTGTGCTCCTCGGCGAGGCGGGCGACCTCGTCATAATCGATGAGGCCGGTCGCGGGATCGACACCATAGGCGACGGCGTTGAACCACTTGCCCGACAGGTTCGGCTTCGCCCCATGGGTGAGGTGGCCGCCGGCATCGAGGCTGAGGCCGAGAAGCGTGTCGCCCGGTTTGGCGAGCGCGAGGAGGACCGACTGGTTCGCCTGGCTGCCGGAATTGGCCTGAACGTTGGCATAAGGCACGCCGAACAGCCGGGTCAGCCGGTCGATCGCAAGCTCCTCGGCGATGTCGACGAACTGGCAGCCGCCATAATAGCGCTTGCCGGGATAGCCTTCGGCGTACTTGTTCGTGAGCACCGTGCCCTGCGCGTCGAGGACGGCGCGGGAGACGATGTTCTCCGAGGCGATCAATTCGATGTCGTTCTGCTGGCGCTCTAGTTCGAGGGCCACGGCACGCGCGATTTCCGGATCGCTTTCGGCCAGCACGTGCTCGAAGAACGGACGGGTCTCGACCGCGTCACGCAGACTCATAGACTGTCTCCCTTGGATTTTGCGGCGACCATAGAGACGACGCAAAGCCGGTGCAATGGCTCGCACCGGCTGTCGGGGTTTGGCGGCCGGTGCAACGCACACCGGCCTGATCGGCGCCGCACGCGGCGCCGGTGGCGATGGAGGATCAGCGCAAGGCGAGCGTCTCGACGCCGTCCTTGTTGTAGATGTCGTCACGGAAATGGACGACGCCGTCCGCGTTCACCCAGGCGGTGATGTAGGCGAACATGATCTGCGTCGGGCGGTCGAGCTGGACGTCGAGCCGCTCGCCGGAGCGGATCGTGGCGTCGACCTTGCCGCGGTCCCAACCGTTCGGCTGCAACAGCCAGGTGATCAGCTCACGCACATTCTGAACGCGCACGCAGCCCGAGGAGTGGAAGCGCGCATCCTCGCCGAAGAGGCTCTTTTGCGGCGTGTCGTGCAGATAGACCTGGTGCTGGTTGTGGAAGTTGATCTTCACCGTGCCGAGCGAGTTCAGTTCGCCGGGCTCCTGGCGGAACATGTAGGTCGTCGCCTCGTCGGTGTTCCAATCGATCTCGCGATAGTCGTACTCGCGGCTCTCGTCGCCCCAGCGGTAGATCTTGATTTTCTGCTCAGCGAGATATTCCGGGTTCTTCTTCATCTTTGGGATGAGATCGCGGCGGACGATCGAAACCGGGACGGTCCAGTACGGGTTGAAGTTGATCTCGTGGACGCGCGAAACGAGGATCGGGCTCTGCCGGTCCACCTTGCCGACGACGCCAGTGTGCCGCGAGCGGACGCGGCCGTTCTCCACCGCCTCGATCTCAGCGGCCGGAATGTTCACGAGGACATAGCGATCCGACAGGTCGTTCGCCCGCTCGGCGATGCGGCCGAGATTGGTCTCGAGCTGCTGCAGGCGCACCGTGACGGGCACGTTCATCGCGTCGAGCGTCTGCTGGTCGACGATGCCGTCACCGCGCAGGCCATGGCGGAGCTGGAAGCGGCGCACGGCGGCGGCGACGTAGGAATCGAACACGTCATCGCGCCCACCGGCCTGGACGAGATCGCCGGATGCGGCGAGGCGCTGGCGCAGCACCGCTACGGCCTGGTCGCGCACACCGAGCTGCATGGCGGTCTTGCCGGCCGGGACGATCGGCCAACCGCCCGAGGCGGCGAGCGTGCGATAGCGCTCGATCGCGAGCTGCATCCGCCCGAGAGCCTCGGGGGAGAGCGTCGGCTGCAAGGAATTGACGGCGTGCACCTCGGGCAAGGTGGCGTCGAAGCGGTCGGTCCATTCGGCCTGCCGCTTGAAATCTCTCAGCGCTTCGAGAGGGCTATCGTTCTGCGCCTCTGCCCTCAAGGGCAGGATCGCCGCGAACGCGGCGGCGGCCAATGCAACCATGAAAGGCCTGCCAACGGCGCGCAGACCGGAAACAGACGGCATCGTTCGGGTCGTCTGAAACACGCGAACCCCCACTCAGGATACGAGACTGTATGGTTGCGCGTACCACGGCGATGGTAAATGAACAACGATCGTCTGATCAAACAAATGCGACGCCCGTGCGGCCCTCAAGGGCCGCATCGCGCGGGTCAAAACGCCGGACGATGCGCGAGCGCATCATAGACGATAGAGCACCTGGTCTTTCCAGAACCGATCGAGACGGCGAAGCGTCTGCGTGGCCGCTTCGAGGCTCGTTTCCTCGACACCACCGATCGGGCCGAGAGACTGCATGTGACGGTCGAGCAACGCCTCGACGATCCCGGCGATCTCGGCGCCCTTCTCCGTCACGGTGATGCGGACCGTCCGGCGGTCGCGCGTCGAGCGGCGCTGCGCCAGATAGCCCAGTTCACCGAGCTTTTTGAGGTTGTAGGACACGTTGGAGCCGAGATAGTAGCCGCGCGATTTGAGTTCGCTCGGCGTCAGCTCTTCGCAGCCCACATTGTGCAGGAGCACGGCCTGGACGTTGTTGATCTCTTCCCGTCCAAGGCGCTCCAACTCATCCTTCACGACGTCCAGAAAGCGACGGTGAGCCCGTTCGATGAGACGGATCGTCTCTACGTAGGCCTCCCGCGCCTTGGAATCGACGGGAGGATCTCCCGTCTCGTCTCGTTCCGCCTGTCGCACCGCCAAATTCATTCTCTGCCTCTTGGTCTCGGCCCAATTTCGGGCGCTTTTCCCCGACCGTGCGAGAGCGCGATAAAGCGGTGCTTAAGTGCTAGCGTGAATCAGTGGTTAACGCGGTTGCCGTGATATTTGCGTCACAAAAAGATTACCCTCCCCTCAGGAAGCGGACGACGCCTGAAAAGTCGGTCGCATCGCCCCCCGAATTGCAAAATGCCTCGTACACTTTGCCCGCTTCCGCGCCGAGAGGAGCGTTAACGCCGGAGGCGTTCGCCGCATCGGCGGCGAGACGGAGGTCTTTCAGCATCATCTTTGCGGTGAAGCCGGGTTTGTAGTCCCGGTTCGCCGGCGATGTCGGGACGGGGCCCGGCACCGGGCAATAGGTCGTGAGCGACCAGCATTGGCCGGAGGCGGTGCTCGCCACGTCGAACAGCTTCTGCCGGTCGAGGCCGAGCCCGTCGGCCAGGTTGAACGCCTCGCTGACCGCGATCATCGAGATGCCGAGGATCATATTGTTGCAGATCTTGGCCGCCTGCCCGGCCCCCGCATCGCCGGCATGGACGATCGTGCGGCCCATCACCTCGAGGAGCGGCGCGGCCATCGCATAGGCGGTCTCGGGTCCGCCCACCATGAAGGTCAGCGTCCCGGCCGCCGCTCCCGCGACACCGCCGGAGACCGGCGCGTCGATCATCTCGAAGCCGCGGGCGGCGGCCTCCGCGGCGACCTCGCGCGCGGTGGCGACGTCGATGGTGGAGCAGTCGATCAGGAGCGCGCCCGGCTCGGCGTGGGCGAGGACCCCGTCCGGGCCGGCGATCACCGCCTTCACCTCCGCGCCGGAGGGCAGCATCGTCAGGACGACTTCCGCCCCCTCGAGCGCCGCCGCCATCGTGTCGAGGACGGTGCCGCCCTCCTCGGCGAAGCGCGTGCGGGCGGCCTCGACGACATCGAACCCGACGACCGTGTGGCCGGCCGTCGCGAGGTTCCGCGCCATCGGCGCTCCCATGTTGCCGAGGCCGATGAATGTGATCCGCGCCATGGCCGTTCCTCCCGTCGGTTTTGTTATGTCGAACGTTGAGCCCGCCGCGCCTTACCGCCTATTCGGCCTCCTCTTTCGCCCGCCGGCGCGCCCGCCATAGGGCAAGGAGGCCGACGATGACGATGAGGGCCGTGTTCACGGCGAAGGCGACCGGCCCGAAGGGCATCAATTGCGGCGCGAAGACGAGCAGCGCGAGATCGAAGACGAGCGTCGCGCCCCACACCACGACCCCCCATTGCGACAACAGCCACAGCCCCACCCCGCCGACGGGGAAGATGATCGCGGCGGTCATCGTCGAGATCCACGGCCCGTCCGGGGCGTGCCAGTCGGTCGAAAGGCTCGAGGGGAGATAGCCGACGAGCTTTGCCCAGACGAACACCGTCCCGGCGAGCCACGCGATGGCGACGAGGCGCAATATGGTGGCGATCGCAATCCACAGCGCGTCGCGTCGCGCCTCTGCCTTGGGCGCTTGGAGCGCCTCGAGCGACATCGGGCCCCGGCGCGATCCGGTCGCTCCTGGCGGATTGGCGAGGGGGCGGGGGGCGGCCGGGCGGGCGGTCTTGGCCGGTGCGTTGGTGGTCTTGGCGGGCGAGCCCGCATCATCCTTCGCCGCGATGTCGGTCGACGCGCGCCTCACGAGGGCCGTCCCGGTCCGTGCGAGCGCGCGGCTCGCGGCAACGGCGGCGGCGGTGCCGCGTGCCGTGCGGGTCGCCGGCGGATGCGCGGCGCTCGCGGTGTCCGTCTCGGAGGGGGAGGCTTTGTCGGCGTTGGCGGTCTTGCCGGCGGACCGTCCCGCGAGCTGCGTCCCGGTGCCCGCCTTCACGGGTGCGGCGGCCTTCGCAAGAGCCGGCCGATCCGCATCCGCGTTGCGCGCCGCGGCGGCCTTCGGGGAAGCCGCCACCGCCGCCGTCGCCGCGGGGCGAGCGTCCGGCCGGGTCGCGGGCGGCCTTGCTTGTGTCGCGGGGGGCTTGGCCTGTGACGCCGGCGGCTTCGCCCCTTGTCCGGCCGGCTTCGCCTCTGGCGCTTGCGGCTTCGCCTCTCGTGCTGGCGGCTTCGCTTCTGGTGCTGGCGGCTTCGCCTCTATTGCTGGCGGCTTCGCACGTGGCTCGAACGCTCCTTGCTCGGCGGGTGCGTCGGTGGGCGCTGCGGCATCCACGGCGTCGGCGGGCGCGTCAGATGGCGGTGCCACGGCGTGAGCCGCGTCCTCGGCGCGGCCGTCCGTCGGCGCCTCTCCCTCGGCGGGCGCGTTCGTTTCGCCCGGCACAGGCGCGGTGTCGACACCGGCGGCCGCGATGGGTTCGGACGGCGGCGGGGTGGTTTTCCCTTCCGCCTTCGCCGTGGCCGCGGCGCGGCGGGCGGCGGCGCGGGCAAGCGCCTCAGGGTCGACCGGCGTCGTCGCGGGACGCGGCTTCATGCCGGAGGGCTGCGCCCCAGCCTTGGCGGCATCCGGCTCGATCGGCACGGGCTCGGACACGGACGCCGGCGCGGCGGATGGCTCCACTGGAACGGGCTCGGCAACGGGCGGCGTCGGAGCAGGCTCGCCCGGCTCCGACGCGACCGTCTCGGGCGGCGTCGGCGCGGGCTCGTCCGGTTCGCCGGAAACCGCCTCGGGCGGCGTCTTCGCATTCGGGCCTCGGGCCCCGGCGGCGGGCTCGCCTGGGCCGGCCTCATTTGTGCCGCTGAGGGCGGCGCCGGCCGGAGCGTTGGCATCGTCGGGAAGCGAGGTGTCGGCCTCCTTCCGGGGATCGTCGACGCTCATCGAGAGGCCGCGCCCGGAATGAGGAGATCCCCGTCATGCGGAACCTTGAAGTGCTGGTCGATCGCTTCCTTCTCGACCGCTTCGAGCGTCGCGGGCGACCAATGCGGGTTGCGATCCTTGTCGATCAGAATGGCGCGGATCCCCTCGAAAAGGTCGTGCCCCTCGAGGATCTGGCAGACGATCCGGTATTCCATCGTGAGGCAGGCCGCGAGCGATTCGCCCTTCGCCCGCCTGATCTCGCGGAAGGTCACTTCGAGGCTCGTCGGCGACATCGTCCGGATCGCCTTCGCCGCGCCGTCGGAGAACGCCCCCTCGGTCGCGTCGAGCCGGTCGAGGATCTCGCGCACGCTGCCGGCCGAGAACGCCTCGTCGATGACGGCGATCTCGTCCGGATCGCGCGGCTCGGTCTCGACCTTCAGCTCGTCGAGCCCGCCATCGAGGTCGCGGCCATGGGCGACCCGGTCGAGCGCGTCGCCCATCCGCGAAGCGTCCGTCGGATGCGTGACGATGCCGATCTCCGCCGCCGCGTCGCGCCCGAGGCGCGCGCCGGTGAGCCCCAGATAGAGCCCCGTCTCCCCCTCGAGCTCGGACAGGATGTGGCTCGCGCCGACATCGGGGAACAGACCGACCGCCGTTTCCGGCATCGCGAAGACCAGCTTTTCGGAGGCGACGCGATGCGAGCCGTGCACCGAGATACCGACCCCGCCGCCCATGCAGATGCCGTCGATCAGCGCGATCACCGGCTTCTTGTAGGTGCCGATCCGATGGTTGGTGCAATATTCGGTCGCGAAGAAGGGCGTCGCGCTCGCCCGCCTCTCAAAGACGTCGCGAAGGTCACCACCGGCGCAGAAGGCCTTGCCCTCCGCCCGGATCGCGACGCGCTCCACCCGGTCGTCGCGTTCCCATTCGTCGAGCGCGTCGCCGAGCTCACGCACCATGGGTTCGGTGAGCGCGTTGAGCGCGCTCGCCCGGTTCAGGGTGACGATGCCGGCGCGGCCGACCGTATCAAACAAAATGTCGCTCATCAGCCTTCAGCACTGAGGATGTGGCGGGCGACGATCACGCGCATGATCTCGTTCGTTCCCTCTAGGATCTGGTGCACCCTCAGATCGCGCAGATAACGCTCCAGAGGATAGTCGCGAAGATAGCCGTAGCCGCCGTGGATCTGGAGCGCCTGGTTCACGATGTCGAACCCGGTATCGGTCGCGAGGCGCTTTGCCATCGCGGCCGACACCGTGGCGCCCGTCTCGCCGTTCTCGACGGCGATCGCGGCCTTATAAAGGAGAAGGCGCGCCGCTTCGAGGCTCGTCGCCATATCGGCGAGTTTGAATTGCAGCGCCTGAAAGGCTTCGAGCGGTTTGCCGAACTGGCGCCGCTCCTTGGCGTAGCGGAGCGCCATGGTGAGCGAGGCGCCCGCTGCGCCGATGGAACAGGCGCCGATATTGAGGCGGCCGCCATCGAGCCCGGCCATCGCGAACTTGAAGCCCTCGCCTTCCGCCCCGAGGCGGTTTTCCGCCGGAATGCGGCAATTCTCCAACATCACCGCGGCGGTCGGCTGCGAGTGCCAGCCGAGTTTTTCCTCGTTCGCCCCGAAGGACAGGCCGGGCGTTCCCTTCGGCACCAGGAAGGCGGAAATGCCGCCTGCGCCCTCCCCGCCGGTGCGGGCCATCACGAGATAAAGATCCGCCGCCCCACCGCCGGAAATGAACGCCTTGGCCCCATCGAGGACATAGTCGTCCCCATCGCGCCGCGCCTTGGTCCTGAGGCTCGCCGCGTCCGAGCCCGAGCCCGGTTCGGTGAGACAGTAGCTCGCGAGTTCGTCCATCCGGCACAGGATCGGCAGATGACGGGCGCGCTGCTCGTCCGAGCCGAACCGGTCGATCATCCCGGCGACCATGTTGTGGATCGACAGATACGCCGCGGTCGACGGGCAGGCCGCCGAGAGCGCCTCGAAGATCAGCACCGCATCGAGCCGCGTGAGCGCCGACCCGCCATGCGCATCGCCCACGAAGATGCCGGCAAAGCCGAGATTTGCGGCCTCGCGCAGAATATCCACCGGGAAAGTCGAATTTCGATCCCAGTCGGCTGCGAAGGGTGCGATCCGCTCCGCCGCGAAGTCCTCCGCCATCGACTGAAAGGCGCGCTGTTCCTCGCTCAGCTCGAAATCCATGGCCGTCCTCCCCGCGATCCTCCGAAAGTCCATCCCCGACGCTTCGGCGTCAATCCTCGGCCCGATTACGCCCGATGCGGCCTTGCCGCGCGGTGAGGATCGTGGACGGACGGCGGGGCTTTGTTCTATCGTTCGGCCCGTCACGAGAAACGAGGCGGCGATGGATCTTGAAGCGGGGCGGCCGATTGCGCCTGACATGGCGCAGATCCTGAAAGGACGCAGGATGCGCCGCAACCGGCGCACCGACTGGTCGCGCCGGCTCGTGCGCGAGAACACATTGACGGTGGACGACCTGATCTGGCCGGTTTTCCTCACCGAAGGCGAGGGCCGGCGCGACCCGGTCCCGTCGATGCCCGGCGTCTTCCGCCTCTCGGTCGACGAGCTGGGCGCCGCGGCCGAGGAAGCCGCCGAACTCCAGATCCCCGCCATCGCCCTCTTCCCCTATACCGGCCCCGACAAGCGCGACGCCCAGGGCTCCGAGGCCGCCAATCCCGACAACCTGATCTGCCAGGGCTGCCGGGAGATCGCGCGCCGCGTCCCCTCGCTCGGCATCATGACCGACGTCGCGCTCGACCCCTATACGAGCCATGGCCATGACGGCCTGATGGTGGGGGACGAGATCGTCAACGACGCGACGATCGCGCAGCTCGTCAATCAGGCGATCGTCCAGGCGGAGGCCGGCTGTCACATCATCGCGCCATCCGACATGATGGACGGGCGGATCGGCGCCATCCGTGCCGCGCTCGACCGTGCGGGCCACGAGCACGTTCAGATCATGGCCTATGCGGCGAAATTCGCGTCGGCCTTCTACGGCCCCTTCCGCGACGCCGTCGGCGCGACCGCGGCGCTGAAGGGCGACAAGCGGACCTATCAGCTCGACCCGGCGAACGCGCTCGAAGCGCTGCGCGAAGTGGAGCTCGACCTCGCCGAGGCGGCCGACATGATCATGGTCAAGCCCGGCCTTCCCTATCTCGATATCGTCTACCGCGTGAAAGAGCGCTTCGGCGCACCGACCTTCGCCTACATGGTGTCCGGGGAATATGCGATGATCGAAGCGGCGGCAGCGAACGGCTGGCTCGACGGCGAGCGCGTGATGATGGAGGCGCACATGGCCTTCAAACGCGCCGGCGCCGACGGCATCCTCACCTATCACGCTCCCCGCCTCGCCCGGCGTCTCGCCGCAGGCTGACCCTTCAGAGACAGATGGCGCACGCGCCCCAAGACACCTTGCCCGTCACGCCGGACGAGATCCGCGAGGCCGCCCGCCGGCTGGACGGCGTCGTCCTGCGCACCCCGTGCCTCCCGGCGCCGCGCCTGTCCCGTCTCACGGGCGCGAATGTCTGGGTGAAGTACGAGAACCTTCAGCCGACCGGCGCCTTCAAGGAGCGCGGCGCCTTCATCAAGCTGTCCTCGCTGACCGCCGAGGAGCGCAGTGCCGGCGTCACCGCGATGTCCGCCGGCAATCACGCCCAGGCCGTCGCCTACCATGCCGCCCGGCTCGGCATCTCGGCGACGATCGTGATGCCCGAACGCACCCCGTTCGTGAAGGTCGCGGCGACGGAGGCGCACGGCGCGACCGTCGTCCTCGCGGGCGAAACGCTCGCCGAGAGCGCCGTCGCCTGCAAGGCGCTCGCCGAGCGGGAAGGCCGCATTCTCATCCACCCTTATGACGATCGAAAGATCATCTGCGGCCAAGGCACAGTCGGTTACGAGATGCTCGAAGAGGTGCCCGAGCTCGACACGCTCGTCGTCCCGATCGGCGGCGGCGGGTTGATCGGCGGCATCGCGATCGCCGCGCGCGACGTGAAGCCGGACATTCGGATGATCGGCGTCGAGGCGAGCCTCTTTCCCTCCGCCTATGCGGCGATCCACGGCGAAGAGGCGAAATGCGGCGGGGCGACGCTCGCCGAAGGCATCGCGGTGAAGACCGTCGGCCAACTCACCCTGCCGATCATCCGCGCGCTCGTCGAACGGATCATCCTCGTCGACGAGCCGGCGCTGGAGCGGGCGGTCAACGCCTATATCACGCTGCAAAAGACGATGGCGGAGGGTGCCGGCGCGGCGGGCCTCGCCGCGATGCTCACCGATCCCGCCCCGTTCGCCGGCCGCAATGTCGGCCTCGTCCTGTGCGGCGGGAACATCGATCCCCGCCTTCTCGCTTCGATCATGGTGCGCGAGCTCACCCGCGAGCGCCGCATCATCTCGATCGAGGCCGACTTTCCGGACGAGCCGGGCGTTCTCGCCCGCCTCACCACCGCCGTCGGCAATGCGGGCGGCAACATCTTGGAAGTCACCCACAACCGCCTCGGCCTCACCCACCTCGCACGCGAGACGTCCGTTCGCCTGACGATCGAAACGCGGGACGATCGGCACACCGATGCTGTCGTCGCAGCGCTACAGAACACAGGCCTCACCGTCCGTTTGACGGACCATGTGGACGGCCGCTTTTGACCCGGCGCACGCACTGCGGCACAAGGTCGGGCTCGACATTCAGGAGACCAACGCCAGTGGACAGAGCGCACCTTTGATGGAAGCCCAACTCGCGATGGCAGCGACGCTCGCCGTCATCGCCGTGTCCACCTTTCTCTACGCGACCGAGCGCTACTCGATCGAGGCCATCAGCCTCGGCGTGCTGGCGGCCTACATCACCATTTTCGTGGTGATCGGGCTGCCCGCCGAGCAACACCCGCTGTCCGCGGCGGACCTTCTCGCCGGCTTTTCCAATCCGGGCCTCATCACCATCATGTCCCTCCTCGTCGTCGGACAAGGTCTCTTCCACACCGACGCCCTCGAACGGCCCGCCCAGGCGATCGTCAAATGGGTCGCCAAGGACCACCGCTCCGGCATCGCGCTCACCTTCATCGCGATCGCGGCGCTGTCGGCCTTTCTCAACAACACGCCGGTCGTGGTGATGTTCATTCCGATCATCTCGACCCTCGCGATGTCACTGAAGCTGCCGACATCGCGCTATATGATGTCGCTCTCCTTCGTCACGATCCTCGGCGGCATGACGACACTGATCGGCTCGTCGACCAACCTTCTCGCCGCGAACGTCGCGCGGGTGTCGGGCGCGGCGGATCTCACCTTCTTCTCCTTCACGCCCGTCGCGCTGATGGTGGGGGCCGTCGCGCTTCCCTATGTCCTCTTCGTGATGCCGATGCTCCTGCAGAATCGCCGGTCGATGGCCGACGCGATGAAGGCCGGCGGGGGCAAGCAGTTCATCGCGGAAATTCCGATCCGCGCCGGCCACCCCCTCGTCGGCGCGACGTCGACACAAGGGATGTTCCCGCAGCTCAAGGACATGACGGTGCGTCTCGTCCAACGTGGCGAGCGGCCCCATTTGCCCCCGTTCGAGAACGTAACGCTCCAGCCCGGCGACATCGTCATCGTCGCCGCGACGCGTCAGGCGCTGGAGCGCGCCCTCTCCACGAAGTCGAACGTCATGCGCGACAAGGAGGACGACCGCCCGGCCGGTGTCGTCACCCTCGCCGAAGCCATCGTCGCACCGGGGTCGCGCCTCATCGGGCGGACGGTCTCGCAATCGGGCTTCCGGGGCGAGGTGGGATGCGTCGTCCTCGCCATCGAGCGGCGGAGCCGAATGCCGCGCCTGCCGATGGCCGATATCAGGATGGAGGCCGGCGACGTTCTCCTCTTCGCCGGACCGCGCAATGCGATCGAGGAGCTTCGCGGCAATCGCGACGTTCTCCTCATCGACTGGACGGCGGCGGACGTTCCCTCGCGTGGACGGGCGCCCGTCGCGCTCGCGATCTTCGCCTCGGTCGTCGTCGCGGCCGGCTCGTCGATCATGCCGATCGTGGCGGCCGCGCTCCTCGGAGCTTTCGCGATGCTTGCCACGCGATGTCTCAACACGCGCCAGGCTGCCCGCGTGGTCGACGGGCGGATCATCCTGCTCGTCGCCTCGGCGATCGCCTCCGCCACGGCCCTCGAAGCGACAGGCGGGGCGCGCATATTGGCGGACTCCCTCTTGCGTGTGCTGGTCGACGCGCCACCCAGCGTTGTCATGTCGGCGCTGTTCCTGATCATTGCGCTGACGACGAATATTCTGACAAACAACGCGGCGGCGGTGCTTTTTACGCCGATCGCGGTGGGTCTCGCGGCGCATCTTAACTTGCCTGCCGAACCCTTCGTCGTCACAGTGATCTTGGCGGCCAACGCATCCTTCGCGACGCCGGTCGCTTATCAGACCAACCTCCTCGTCATGGGGCCGGGACACTATCGTTACCGAGACTTTCTCATCGCGGGCGGGCCACTTGTTCTGCTATTATGGGTCACTTTCTCGCTGGTCGGCCCATGGTGGTACGGAATCTAGTGGCGACTCCGCGGTACAGTGTGTGGGCACGCCGGTTCTTGGCGGCCCTCTAAGGAGGCCGACTTAGGCTCATGGTGAAGTCGAACGACCGATTCGACGATAACGAGACCGTTGCCCCGGAAAAATCCTCCGCGGGGACCACGGCCACGATCGCCCCTGCCCAGCACACGGCGCCCCATCCCGCCGACGATTGGCAAGACGCGCCGCCTCGCAAGCGACGCCGCGTCACAGTCCGGCGGCTGACAGAGCATCCGCAATTCTACCTCACCGCCCCCTCACCCTGCCCGTATCTGCCCCACCGGCAGGAGCGGAAGGTGTTCACCCATCTCGTCGGCGAGCGCGCCGAGCCGCTGAACGACCTCCTCACCCAAGGCGGCTTCCGTCGCAGCCAGAACATCGCCTATCGCCCCGCGTGCGAGGGATGCCGCGCCTGCGTCTCCGTCCGCGTCGTGGTGGACGAGTTCGATTGGACGCGCTCCATGCGCCGGGTGATGAAGGCGAACCACGCGCTGGAGCGGCGTGAGCGGCCGGCCCTGCCCTCCTCGGAACAATATTCTGTCTTTCGCGGCTATCTCGACTCGCGCCACGCCGAAGGCGGCATGGCCGACATGACGGTCCTCGACTATGCGATGATGGTCGAAGACACCCACGTCGACACGCGCCTGTTCGAATACCGCCTGTCCGGCACCGGGCGGACCCGCGGTCCCCTCATCGGCTGCGCGCTGACGGACATTTTGGGCGACGGCCTGTCGATGGTCTATTCGTTCTTCGAGCCGGATTATCGGGACAAAAGCGTCGGGACCTACATGATCCTCGACCATATCGCCCGTGCGGCCGAACTCGGACTGCCTTATGTCTATCTCGGCTACTGGGTCGCCGGGTCCGAGAAGATGGCCTACAAGACCCGCTTCCAACCGCAAGAGCATCTGAGCCCGAAGGGCTGGATCCGCGGCTGACGGCGGCGCGCAACGGCCCCGCCTTCCCTCCATCCATAGCGCCGCGTCCGCCCCCGCTTCCCAACCGGGCACGACCGGAGACGGTCGCGCGCCGATGCGGCCGCGTGTCCGCCTCGCGGTCGTCGTCCCCTACGATTCGCGATGGGGTGGTTTCGTGGCGCCGCCTCGCGCGGCGCGGCGCGCGGACGTCTGCCGGCAGCGCCTCTATTCGGCGGCGCCGGTGGCCGTCTTCTGTGAGGCGATCGCCACGGCATTACGCGGGGCTTGCCGCCCGCTCGCGGCCCGCTCGCCGAGCCATTCGGTGAGCTGGTCGACCTGCTGCACCGTCTCCTTGCCCGTCCGCCCGACGAGGACGAGACCGTTCTCGCTCTTGAACGTGCAAACCTCGGAAAGCCCACCGTCTTTGTAGCGCTGGAGGCGCACGCCGCGGCCCTTGGCGAGGGTCGGAACCTGCTCGATCGGGAACACCAGGAGCTTGCGGTTCTCGCCGAGCACCGCCACCCGGTCGCCGTCCGCCGGGACGAGACGATAGGCGGTGTCACCGTCCGCCGGCGACATCGCCTGACGGCCCCGCTTCGTGGTGCCGATGAGATCGTCGGCCGCGATGAGGAAGCCGCGGCCGATCTTGGAGGCGATCAGCCAGGTCGTCTCCGGCTGGAACTTCACGAGCGCGGCGATCTCCACCCCGCCATCGAGCTCCAGGATCAGGCGCAGCGGCTCGCCATGGCCGCGCCCACCGGGCAGCCGGTCGGCGCCGAGCGTATAGACGCGCCCGTCGGTCGCGAGGACGAGGAGCTTGTCGGTCGTCTCCGCATGGAGCCACGTGCCGAGCTGGTCGTCCTGCCGGAATTGCAGGCTCTCAAAGTCCTTCACATGCCCCTTGAGGGCGCGGATCCACCCCTTCTGAGACAAGACCACCGTGATCGGCTCGCGCTCGATCATCGCCTCGGCATAGGCATCGAGGTTCGCCTCGGGCGCGGCGGCGAAGGTGGTGCGGCGCTTGCCGAGTTCGGTCTTCGGGCCGAACGTATCGCGCACGGAGCGGACGGAGGCGGCGACGCGGTCCCATTGCAAGGCCTCGTCGGCGAGCAGCGCTTCGAGTTCGGCGCGCTCGGCCGTCAACCGCTCGTGCTCCTTGCGGATCTCCATCTCTTCGAGACGGCGCAAGGACCTGAGGCGCATATTGAGGATCGCCTCGGCCTGGACGTCGGTGAGGCTGAACGCCTTGATCAGCTCGGCCTTCGGATCATCCTCATAGCGGATGATGTGGATCACCTTGTCGAGGTCGAGATAGACGACGAGAAAGCCGTCGAGCACCTCGAGGCGGTGGACCACCTTTTCGAGCCGGTGCTGCGCGCGGCGGACCGCCACCTCCTTCAGGTGGTCGAGCCAGGCGCGGATCACCTCGACGACGCCGACGACGCGCGGCACCTGCCCCGCCATCAGAACGTTCATGTTGAGCGAGATGCGCGACTCGAGGTCGGTCAGACGGAACAGGCTTTCCATCAGGAGGACCGGGTTGACATTGCGCGCCCGCGGTTCGAGGACGACGCGGATATCCTCCGCGCTCTCGTCCCGCACATCGGCGAGGAGCGGCAGCTTCTTTTGTTCGAGAAGCTCGGCGATGCGCTCGATCAGGCGGCTCTTCTGGACCTGATAGGGGATCTCGGTGATGACGATCTGCCAAAGACCCCGCGCGGCCTCTTCCTTTTCCCAGCGCGCGCGGGTGCGAAAGCCGCCGCGGCCGGTGCGATAGGCCTCGAGCATCGAATCGGCGGTCTCGATCACGATGCCGCCGGTCGGAAAATCGGGCCCGCGGATCGGGCCGTTCTGCGGATCGAAGATCGTCTCGAGCCGAGCATTCGGATGCTTGATGAGGTGAAGCGCCGCCTCGGCGATCTCGGCCGCATTGTGCGGCGGCACGTTGGTCGCCATGCCGACGGCAATGCCCGACGCGCCGTTGGCGAGGAGGTTCGGGAATCCGCCGGGGAGGACGACCGGCTCGCGCTCCGAGCCGTCATAGGTCTCGCGGAAATCGACGGCGTCTTCGTCGAGACCGTCGAGCAGGAGGCGAGCGACTTCGGTGAGGCGCGCTTCGGTGTAGCGCATCGCCGCCGCGCCATCGCCGTCGACCGTGCCGAAATTGCCCTGCCCGTCGACCAGCGGATAGCGGACCGCGAAATCCTGCGCGAGGCGGACGAGCGCGTCATAGACCGCGGTGTCGCCGTGCGGGTGGAACTTACCGATCACGTCGCCGACGACGCGGGCGGATTTCTTGAACGCCGACCCCGGATCGAGCCGAAGCAGGCGCATCGCGAAGAGGAGCCGGCGGTGGACGGGCTTCAGGCCGTCCCGCACGTCCGGCAAGGCGCGATGCATGATCGTCGACAAGGCGTAGGCGAGGTAACGCTCCTCGAGCGCCTGCTTGAGGTCGATCGCTTCGCCATCGTCCGGAATGAGGGAATCGGCCACACACGCCTCCGTTCAAAACTGAGCTACGGCCGGACGGCGCCCTTTGGCAACCTTGCCGGTGCGCCGGAGCGCCATCATTCCACGGCGGGGTCGCGGCTGTGGATAGCCCCGGCGCCCGTCTCCTCCCGCGCGATCGCCTTGACGACCGCCCGCACGAACCGCTCGCGCGGCTCCGGCACCGCCTTGTCGACGAGCGCGGCCACGTGCGCCGCGATGAAGTGGCCCGTCATCCGGAAGCCCGCGGCGACCGCCTCGGCATCCACCGGCGCATCGGACGCGAGGAAAGCTGGCAGCGGGAAAAGCCGGTCCCGATAAGGCTCGCCCGCCGCCCGGCAGACTGCCCGCCCCGTGCGCGGCGAGACATAAGCGAGATCCTCGCGCGTTCCCGTCGCCGCGCATCGGGTGAGATCGAGCCCGAAGCCGAACTCCTCGAGCAGGATGATCTCGAAGCGGACACCCGCCTCCCCTGCCGCCGGCGCGAGGGCGAAGGCCGAGATCAGCGCGTTCGCCGCCGCATAAAGGCGCGGATGCGGATCGCGCTCGGGTAGGAAAGCGAGCAGCGAGGCCATCGAGCCGAGACCGAATGCCCCCCAGGCGGACTGCATCACGAGCCCGGCGCGCGCCTCCGCCATTTCGAGCGCGAGCGTACCGAGCTGGTCGTCGAGCCGGGCACGCCATGTCGCGGTGACGATGTTGCCGGGTTGGACGAGGGCGCGCATCGTCTTCGACCGCGCCCCGCGCACGAGGCCGACGGTGCGGCCTCGCTCAGCGGAGAGGAGCTCGACGATCTTGGAGCTTTCGCCGAGGGGGCGCGTCGACAGGATCAGCGCTTCGCCCCGCCACTCCATCGGTCAGCGCGAATAGTCGAGACCCATTTCGCGATAGCGCTCTGGGTCGTCGGTCCAACGGGGACGCACCTTGACGAAGAGGAAGAGGTGGACGGGCGTGCCCGCCATCTCGGCAATGTCGTGCCGCGCCGCCATCGAGATCGCGCGAATGGTCTTGCCCTTCTCGCCGAGGACGATCTTCTTCTGCCCCTCGCGCTCGACGAAGATCGTCTGCTCGATCCGCACCGAGCCGTTACGCAGCGCCTTCCAGCTCTCGGTCTCCACCGTCGCCGAATAAGGCAGCTCGTCGTGAAGGCGCAGCGTGAGCTGCTCGCGCGTGATCTCGGCGGCGAGCTGGCGCAGCGGAATGTCGGAGATCTGGTCCTCGGGGTAGAGCCATGGCCCCGTCGGCATTGCGGCGGAGAAATGGTTCCGCACGTCCTCGACCCCGTGCCCGGTCTTCGCGGAGATCATGAAGGTCTCCTCGAATTTCGTCGCCGCGTTCGCCTTCTCGGCGAGGACGAGGAGCTCGGGCGGGTCGACGAGATCGACCTTGGTGAGGAGGAGAAGCTTCGGGATCCGGACCTGGGTGAGGTCTTCGAGGATCTTCTCGTTCGCCTCGTCGAGCCCGCGGCGGGCGTCGATCAGCAGGCACACGAGATCCGCATCATAGGCGTGCGACCAGGCGGTCTTCACCATGGCGCGGTCGAGCCGGCGGCGCGGGGCGAAGATCCCCGGCGTGTCGACGAGGACGATCTGCGCTTCCCCTTCGAGGAGAATGCCGCGCACGACGGCGCGCGTCGTCTGCACCTTGTGGGTGACGATCGAGACCTTCGCGCCCACGAGCGCATTGACGAGCGTCGACTTGCCGGCGTTCGGCGCGCCGATCAGCGCGACGAAACCGCAGCGCGTCGTCGTCTCCACCGCGCCGGCGGCATCGTCCGCAGGCGCCACAGGGTCGTCCATGTCGTTCAATCACGCCTCCTCGGTCAGGCCGGTCAACGCGGTCCGCGCGGCATTTTGCTCCGCCTCCCGCTTCGATCCACCTTCGCCGATCGCAAGTACATTGTCTCGGCTCACCACTTCGATCACGAAATGGGGCTTATGGTCCGGCCCACGCCGCTCCTTGAGCCGATAGGTCGGCGGGGGAGCGCCCTTGGCCTGAAGTCGTTCCTGAAGCGCGGTCTTCGGATCGCGCTCCAACTCGTTCGACACGTCGAGAAGCGGGGCCCAGGTCCGCGCGATCACCTCGGCCGCGACGTCGAAGCCGGCATCGAGATAGACCGCCGCGAGCACAGCCTCGCACGCATCGGCGAGGATCGCGGCCTTGTTGCGCCCGCCGGTCAGCGCCTCGGCGGTGCCGAGCCGGAGCGCTTCGTCGATCCCCAGCATACGCGCCCGCTCGGCGCATGTCTCGCGGCGCACCAGCGCATTGAGACGGCGCGCGAGATCGCCTTCGTCGGCCGTGGGAAACCGGTCATAAAGCTGGTGCGAGACCACGAGGCCGAGCACCCGGTCGCCGAGAAATTCGAGCCGCTGATAGCTCTCCCCGCGCCCGTCATCATGGACGCTCGCATGGGTCAGCGCCTGGACCAGCAACTTCCGGTCCGCAAAGCGGTGACCGAGCGCCGATTCCAACCGATCGAGAGGACCATCCTCGCGCCGCTTCATATCACAAGCCGGTAAAAATCCGATCCCAGCGGACCGCCCATGGCCAATTCCAGACCTGCCAGATCGGCGTATCCTCTTTGATCGAGAAGAAGATCACCTCGGCCCGGCCGACGAAATTCTGGTACGGAACATACCCGACGAAGAGCTGCGCCCGGCTGTCGGTCGAGTTGTCGCGGTTGTCGCCCATCATGAAATAATGGTCGGGCGGGACGACATAGACGTCGGTGTTGTCGAACAGGCCGTTCGGGTCGCTGTCGAGCACATCATAGGACACGCCGTTCGGCAGTGTCTCACGATAGCGGGGCGAGCGGAACTCGCGCCCATTGGCGTCGACCTCGACATAATCGGAGATGCGCTCGCGCGGCACGGCGACATCGTTGATGTAGACGATGCCTTCCTTGACCTGAATCCGGTCCCCCGGAAGACCGATCACGCGCTTGATATAGTCGGTCGAATTGTCCTTCGGGAGCTTGAACACGGCGACGTCGCCGCGCTCGGGATTCGAGCCGAGAATGCGCCCCGGGATCGGCACGAAGCCGAATGGAAACGAATAGCGACTGTAGCCGTACGAATATTTCGAGACGAAGAGATAATCGCCAACCAACAAGGTCTCGACCATCGAGGCCGACGGGATATTGAATGGCTGAAACAGGAAGGTGCGGATCACGAACGCGATCAGCAGGGCCTGCAGGATGACTTTGATCGTTTCGTACAGACCGCCCTCGCGCTCCGCTGATTTGTCTTTCGCCACGCTCATCGTCACCCCTTTGATGGCGCGAAACACAACACGCGCCGGCCGCGGACCGCTCGGCGCGGACACGCTTGCATAGACCCTGAACCGTTACTGCGCAACGAACGCTGCCTACAGCTCTCTGTCGACTTCTTGCGGCAACGCCTCGATCACGACAAAGGCTTGCGCGATCGGATGATCGTCCGTCATCGTCAAATGGATCGACGGCACGTGACCCGGCGGGATCAGCGCTTCGAGCCGCGTGCGCGCGCCGCCCGCCAAATGCATCGTCGGCTGGCCGCTGCGCAGATTGACGACGCCCATCTCCCGCCAGGCGACACCCATGCGGATGCCGGAGCCGAGCGCCTTCGAGCACGCCTCCTTCGCGGCGAACCGCTTGGCGTAGGAGGCGGCGCGCATCGCCCGCCGGTCCGATTTCGTCCGCTCCACCTCGGTGAAGACACGCATCGTGAAACGCTCACCGAACCGCTCCAATGTGCGTTCGATGCGGCGAATGTCGATGAGGTCGCTGCCGATGCCGACGATCATGGTGAGGTCATCAATCCTTTGACTGGGCGGGCGGCGCGGCCTCGGTCTCGGCGGCACGCAGCGCCGCCTCCATCCGCGCGTTCTGGATATTCTCCATCGCGGCCTGCAACCGCGCGCTGCGCAGCGATCGCGACATCAGGACCGCCGATCGCACCACCACATAAAAGGTCGAGCCCATCACGAGGCCGATCACGCAACCGCCGACGAGCATCAATTTCAGCGTCGGCCACAGCGTCGAGAACGAGTTCCACAGGAGCTCGAACGACATCTCGAACTGAAGCGGCGACGGCGTGTCCCCGCTGCCGCCGATCAGAAGCTCGCCGAGCTGGAAGGAGGAAAGCCAGATCAGCGGAAAGGTCAAGGGGTTACCGACCGCGGTGCCGAAGGCGGCGGCGATCATCGATCCCCCGATCACCCATGCGAGCGCGAAGGAGAGGAGGAAGTGGAAGCCGATAAAGGGCGTGAAGGAGGCGAAGACGCCGGCCGCGACACCCGCGGCGATCGCATGGGGCGAGGCCTGCAGGCGGAGAACGCGATGCTTATAATACGTGAACGAGCGGCCGAACGAACGGCGCGGCCACAATGCGACACGCATCCGTTGGGAAACGGATGGACGGTCGCGACGGGAAAACAGCATCTGCTCCTCATCCCCTACGAAGCGTCGACCACACCGGCGGCGTGACACGCAGGAACGATCCTAGTTCGCAATCCGCCCCGCTTCGGCAATGATCGGCAGGCCGCGAAGCCTGTCGAGAATGCGCGCGAGGTGAGCGCGGTCACGCACCTCGATATGGAGGTTCATCTCGCGAAATTGAGGGGTCTTCTGCGTCATCGTCAGCTCGTCGATGTTGCCCCCCTCCTCTGCGATGGTCCCGGCGATCTCGGCAAGAGCGCCGCATTCGTTCGCCACAACGAGCTTCACCGGGACGGGAAACAGCGTTTCGTCACCCCCGCTGAGATCCCAGGACAGATCGAGCCAGCGCTGCGGTTCGGCGGCGAAGGCGCTGAGCGCATCCCCCGCATTCGCCGGATAGACGGTCACACCACGGCCCGGATCGAGAATGCCGACGATCTTGTCGCCCGGAATGGCGTAGAGTTTGGGCGCGAAATGCACGGGCAAATCGCCGCCCGCCCCGCGGATCGGCACCGAGACCGGTGAGGCCTCGGGCGGGATCGCCGTCTCGTCCGGCTCCGGATGCCCGAGCGCGCCGAGAACGTCGCCCGCCGGAACCGTGCCGTTGCCGACCGCGTAAGCGAGCGCCTCGCCATCGGCATAATTCATCCGATCCGCCGCGACCGTGAGGTCCACCCCTTCGCGAAGATGGCGCCGGGAGACCTCGTTGTCGATGAGCTGATTGCCGAGACGGACGAACTTGCGCCGATCCGCCTCACGGTTGGCGCGCCGGATCGCCGCGCGCGCCTTGCCGGTGACGGCGAGCGCGTTCCAGGCCGACGGCGGCGACGCACCGGCCTCGCACAGGATCTCGACCTCGTCGCCCGATTGCAGCGGCGTGACGAGCGGCCGCAGATGCCCGTTGATCTTGCAACCGGTGCAGGTGTTTCCGACGTCGGTGTGCACCTGATAGGCGAAATCGATCGGCGTGGCGCCCGGCGGCAAGGCGATCAGCTTACCCCGCGGCGTGAAGCAGAACACGCGGTCCTGGAAAAGCTCGAGCTTGGTGTTCTCCAGGAACTCGGCCGAGCTGCCCCCGTCGGACAGAAGTTCGATCGTGTGACGCAGCCACGCATAGGCGCGCGAATCGTGCGCGAGCTCGTGGCGGGTCCGCACGTCCCCGTCTTTGTAGAAGCCGTGCGCGGCGATACCGAACTCGGCGACGCGGTGCATCTCCTCGGTGCGGATCTGCAACTCGACGCGCTGCTTGCGCGGCCCGACGACCGTCGTGTGGATCGACCGGTAGTCGTTCTGTTTCGGCGTCGAGATATAATCCTTGAAGCGGTTCGGCACCGATTGCCACATCGTGTGGATCACGCCGAGCGCAGAATAACAATCCGGGATTGTCGCAACGATGATCCGAAAACCGTAGATGTCGGAAAGATTATCAAAGTTGATATGCTTCCGCTTCATCTTCAGGTAGATCGAATAGGGCTTCTTCTCGCGGCCCGACACGGTCGCCTGAACGTTATTGGCGCGCAGATATTCCGCGAGGTCGGCCTCGATGTCGGCGAGCAAGGAGCCGAGGGCCGCCCGCCGCTCCGCGAGCCGGCGCTCGATCATCGCCGCATCGTCCGGATAGAGGACGGTGAAGGCGAGATGCTCGAGCTCCTCGCGCATCCAATGGATGCCCATCTTGCCCGCGAGCGGGGCGTAGACGTCCATCGTCTCTTCGGCGATGCGCTGGCGCTTCTCCGGCGGCACCCAATAGAGGGTGCGCATATTGTGCAGGCGATCCGCGAGCTTGACGAGGAGGACGCGCACGTCGTCCGCCACGGCCAGCAGGAGCTTGCGAA
The DNA here is from genome assembly GCF_021556395.1 of Acuticoccus kalidii. Taxonomy (GTDB): domain Bacteria; phylum Pseudomonadota; class Alphaproteobacteria; order Rhizobiales; family Amorphaceae; genus Acuticoccus; species Acuticoccus kalidii. Next base: position 501,724 of record NZ_JAKGCS010000036.1, on the reverse strand, counting down.
GATTCTCGCCCTGCTTGTCCTCCTGCGACACGAGGTGCAGGCGGCCGATCTTGGTCAGCCCCTCGACGAGCTTGCCGATCTCCTCGCCGAAGAGTTGGTCGATCTCCGCGCGGGTGGCGTCGGTGTCCTCGATCGTGTCGTGCAGCAGCGCGGTGGCGATCGTTGCGTCATCGAGCCGCATACGCGTCAGAATGCCGGCGACTTCGAGCGGGTGGGAGAAATAAGGATCCCCCGACGCCCGCTTCTGGTCGCCGTGCTTCTTCATCGAATACACGTAGGCGCGGTTGAGCAGCGCCTCGTCGACGTTCGGATTATACTGCGCAACGCGCTCGACGAGCTCGTATTGGCGCATCATGGGCCGGCTCGGCGGGACCTCGAGATCGAGCGGCCCCGCGCCCGCGGCAGACTTCGGCTTCGGCGTCGAGTTCGCGCCGAATTGGGCCGGACGTTTGGTGTTCGTTTGGTCGACAGGGTCGGCCGATGAGCGCAACATACTGGTCGCCGACCCCATCGTTGGTGGTTACACTTCTTCGGTGCGCTCCGGCGGGACAAGCGTCTCCATCGCGCGCAACAGATCTTCTTCGGACATCGAATCGAACGTCGCGTCAATGGAATCTTCGCCGGACGACTGCGTCGTCACCGCCGTGGGCTCGGCTTCCGGCTCGTCCACCTCGACGCGCTTCTGCAACGAATGGATCAAATCTTCTTTCAGATCCTCGGGATGGATCGACTGATCCGCAATTTCACGCAGGGCAACGACAGGATTCTTGTCATTGTCCCGGTCGACCTGGATCGGCGAACCGCTCGAAATCATCCGAGCCCGGTGACTGGCGAGGAGCACCAGCTCGAAGCGGTTGTCTACCTTGTCGACGCAATCTTCGACCGTGACGCGCGCCATGGCCCCTCCAAACGGATTTCAGTTGACAGGAAGCCTGCCAGATAACAAGCAGGCATTCCTAACGCAAGTGTGTTTGTCGTTTTGCTGACGAGCCTACATCGTGCATTCACCCGCCCTATGTTACCTATCTATGTTCGGGCGTCAGCGGTTGCAATTGTGAGATACGGCAATCGCGGTTTAACCGGCTGAGTTTAACCCAAAGAAAGACGAAGTATGTTCGACCCCAGAGAGAAGATCGCTCTGTTTATTGACGGCGCAAATCTCTACAGCGCCGCGCGGTCTCTCGGTTTTGATATTGATTATAAGCGCCTTCTGACCGTGTTCGGCCAAAAGGGATATTTGCTTCGCGCCTATTATTACACCGCCCTTGCTGAAGATCAGGAATTTTCCACGCTGCGCCCGCTGATCGATTGGCTGGATTATAACGGCTACTCCGTTGTAACGAAACCGCTCAAAGAATTCTACGACCAGAGCGGCCGTCGCAAGGTGAAGGGCAACATGGACATCGAGCTGGTGATCGATGCCATGGAAATCGCCGAGCAGGTCGATCATGTCGTGATCTTCTCGGGCGACGGCGACTTCCGCCGCCTCGTCGAGGCGCTTCAGCGCAAGGGCCGCAAAGTCAGCGTCGTCTCCACGTTGCAGACCCAGCCGCCCATGATCGCGGACGACCTTCGCCGCCAGGCCGATCACTTCATCGAGCTCGCCGACCTGCAGAGCGCCATCGGCCGCGATCCGTCCGAACGCCCCGTGCGCGAGCGCGCCGCCCCGGCGACCGCCGAACGGACGATGCCGAACGACGTGTAAGGGATCGCTTTTGCTCGGCGCGTTGGTTTAACGCGTCAGCAGAGGCAACCCCTATTCGGGAAGGGCGGACTGGCTGACATCGCGCGTCTGTGTGCTCGGGACGCCGTCGCGGGCACCCGTGCGTGCGCCCTCCTCCCGGTCGCCGTGTTGTCCCGCGGGTCGGACCGCGGCATGATCACGTGCCGCTAAACGAACGTCGCCGCCCTGTGACGCCCCGCACTGCGGCGTCACTCCATTCCTTCAGGTCCAGATCCGCCTCATCGTGCTGAACCCCGATCGTGATTGCCCCCGCTGCCCGCGCCTCGTCGCCTTCCGTGACGAGCAGCGGTCGAAGCACCCCGAGTGGCACAATGCCCCGGTCCCGACCTATGGCGACATCTTGGATGCGCGGCTTCTGATCGTCGGCCTCGCGCCGGGCCTTCAGGGCGCGAACCGGACCGGCCGCCCCTTCACGGGCGACTATGCCGGCACCCTCCTCTACGACACCCTCGCCGCGCACGGCCTCGCGAACGACGCGTTCGACGCACGCATCGACGACGGGCTCGTCCTCCACGGCGCTGCGGTTACCAATGCCGTGCGCTGCGTGCCGCCGCAGAACAAGCCGACCGGGGCGGAGATCAAATCCTGCGCGCCCTTCCTCGCCGCGACCGTCGCGGCCATGCCGCGCATCCGCGTCATTCTGGCGCTTGGCCGCATCGCGCACGACGCGGTCCTGCGGACCTTCGGCGCCCGCCTCTCGGCCCACCCGTTCGGACACGGCCGGATCCATCGGATCGACGGCGCTCCCGCGATCGCCGACAGCTATCACCCCTCGCGCTACAACGTGAACACCGGCGTCCTCAACGCCGAGATGTTCGGGGCCGTGATCTCCGAGATCCGCCGCCACGTCGATCGGTCCGACGCCGGAGGCTGACACCGCCCCTCCGGCTCAGCCGCCAACGAAAAAAGCCCTCCCGACGGGGAGGGCTTTTTTTTCGTTGTCCGGACGACGCCCCACGCGGACGAGGCCCGGTGAAAGGGCTCCGCCCGATCCGATGGGATCGAGCGGAGCGCGGGTCAGTTGCCGAAGCGGTTCTGGAGCGTCGCCACCGTGGTCGCCGTGCTGACGGCCGGGCCGACGATCTGCAGGAACTTGCCGAGCTGGGCGGAGGGGTGCGTCGCCACGTAGATCATATCCTCGTCGCGAAGCTCGAAGAGCTGGGCGAGGAAGAGGCTCTGCGGATCGGCGAGATCGAGCCGGTAGACGACCGGGACCATCGTGCCGCTCGGCACCGTGTCGGCCCGCTCGTTGAGCTGCTTGGCGATGCCGTCCGGCTCGAAGCGGAAGAGGAAGACACCCTTGGCGTCGGCGAGCGTGTCGCTGAGGCCACCGGCGCGGCCGAGCGCCTCGGCGAGCGTGACGCGGCGGGAATCGAACTTGTACTCCGAGCGCTGCGATGTCGCGCCGAGCACGGTGAACGTCTTCGGATCGTCGCTGACGAGGATCGTGTCGCCGGGGAGGATCGCGACATTCTCTTTCGGATTGTCGAACAGGTCCTCGAGATCGGCCGTCGCGACGGTGGTGCCGCGCCGCAGGATCACCCGCGTTTGGTAGGTGGTTCCGACCGCGCCGCCGGCGGAGGCGATGAGGTCGAGAATGCGAAGGCCGGCGATCTCGACCGGGACGATGCCGGGGTTTTTGACGTCGCCGAGGACGGTCACCGAGTTCGCGAGGCTCTGCGCCACGAGGAGCTGCACCTGCGGCTGGATCGCCTTGTCTTCGAGGGCGCTCTCGATCGAGCGACGGACGCTGTCGACGGAGCGGTTCGCGGCTTGGACGGCGCCGACATAGGGCACGAAGATCGTGCCGGTGGCGTCGATCTGGGCCTGGATCTGTGTCGCCTTCGAGGTCGTCGACGAGAAGAGACCGTCGCCGCCCGCCTCGAAGATGTTGACGGTCACCTTGTCGCCGACCTCGAGTACGATGTCGGGCTTTACGTCGGAGACTTTGAAGAAGGACGAGAAGCTCGGCGGCCGGAACTGGCCGACGACATTCGTGACGTGCTCGTTGATTTTGACGACGATGAAGGACGGCTTCGGGTCGTCACGTTCGGCCTGAACGATGCTGCTCGAGGTCGGGCCGGCCGCAGGCAAGCCGCCTCCGCATCCGGCTAGGGTCAAGGCAATTGCTGCTGCCAGCCCCTTTTTCAGCATCCCGCGTTCCTCACCCCGAACTCACTACCGATCCGGCATAACACCGAGTTTTCGCGAAATGCACCGTGGATTGTTCAGGAAAGGTCAATGCGGCAGAAGCCGTTGCACATCCGCCACAAGCCGTATCACGGATAATTAAATTTTAAGAGATTTGCGTGGCGCGTTTATTTCTTGCGCGCTGCACCGCGCCGCGCGGGACATCGCAGGCACACGCCGACGACCCAAAATGGCGAACCGGCCGTCGCGCGCCGTCCCCCAAACGCAAGAGACAGGCGAGATCGCTCCCGCCTGTCTCGGATCGGCATATTCGCGTGGGCAGAGCCCGCGCGGGGGTCAGACGACGCGGTCGCGGATCGCGGCGGACACCAGAGCGACGACGCCCCAGATCAGCAGGAGCGTTCCGAACAGGATCAGCGACCAGCGGATCCCTTCCGGGAATTGCGACGATTCCGGCGCGGACCCGCGGACGAAGACGGCCAGATAACGCTGCTGCTTCAACGCCTCCACGCGCGCCCCTTCGAGGGTCGCGAGGGTCGAGATATAGGCCTTCTCGGCAAACTCACGCTCGGCGAGAAGCTCCTCATAGCGGGACAGTCGCTCGGTCAGAACGGGCTGATCCTGCCCCTCTTGGGCGGTGGCGAGACGCTCGCGCTCGGCGGTGATCTGCCGGTGGAGGGCGTCGAGCTGGTTGCGGACATAGACGACGCGCGGGGAATTGTCGCTCATCGTCGTGAGGAGCGCGCTGAGCTCCATCTCGCGCTGTGCGACCTGGCCCTGAAGCTCGGTGACGACCGACTGTTGCGCGACCGCGGTCGCCGTCGGGTCGATTTCCTGCTCCTCGCCCCGATAGGCGGCGACGGACTTGCGGGCCTCCGCATAACGCGCCTCGGCGAGGGAGACCTCGCGCTGCGCCGTCTTCACGCTGTCATTTCGGGCGCGCATCGACAGATCGTTGACGAGGGCCTCGGACTTTTCGATCACCTTGTTGGTGATCTGCTCGGCATCGGCCGGCCGGAAGGCGCGGATGGTGAGCGAGATGATCCCGGTGTCGACGTCGAAATCGACCGCGCTCATCATCTGCCAATAGTCGACCACGTCCTCGATGCTGACGCTCGGGTCCAGCCGATAATACGGGTCGATCGAGGGACGGCTGTAAATTTCGAGGAAGTTCGCCTCGGAGATCAGCGCCTCGACCATTTCGCGCGATTGCACAAACTCCTGCAGGATGAAGCTGTCCGACGTCTCTGAATCGGCCGCGCCCATCCCCATCGAGAACAACCCGCCGAGATCCATCGACGAGCTCGACGAGGAATTGCCGCGGACGGCGAAGGAGCTGTAGGTCGCGAACTGATCGCTCGCGAAGAACGCGTAGAAGAGCCCCGCGACGATCGTCGGCAACAGGACGAAAAGGAAAAAGGTCAGTGAAAGGAAGCGGCTGAACCGCGACGACGCCTTCTCCATCTGCGCCCGTGGCGGCAGCACGAAGGAATCGGGGCTGACCAATGTCGGCTGACGCCGCGCCTCCGGTTGGGTCTCGCCGTCATCGGCGAGATCGACCGGATTGCTGCTCCGCTCCGCGAGAGCGCGCTGGCGCCGCTCCATACGCGCACGCCGTGCCGCGGCACGACGCTCATCGGGGTCGGCAGGAACGAGATTCTTTTCGGTCATCGCGCGTTAGTAAACCTCTTCGCGAACCTCGTCATCGTCCTCGTCGTCGGACGATTTCTGCTGTCCACCGCCGGTGTCTGCCGGAACGGGCAACGCGCCGAAGATGGCGGCCGCCTCCTGAACGTCGTCGAACTGGTACACGTGACCTTCATAAAGCAAAAACGCCAGATTTGCATTCGCAGGGGCATGCCGGGGGGATGATATCCCGATCATGTAGTCGTGGCTAAGAATCATATCCTCGAAACTTTGGCCCTCATCGCCGCTCAAACCGTAGGCCGAGGATCGGAACGGCGAATCGATCAACAGGCAATCGAAGTTCGCCGCGAGGACCACGATGATGCCGAGCCTGCGCTTGGTCACCGTTGTCATCGACTGGATCGGATCGTCCGCCGCTTTCTGCTCCAACTCCGCAAAGGTGAGCATCGAGGCGAGGAGACCGCGCGGCTCGACGCCGAGAATGCGGGCCGTAAAGATCGCGTTCGCACGCACCGAAAGGCGCGGATCCATGAACGACATCAAATGAATCGGCCAGGAAAGGCGCGAATTGACGATGACATCCCCCCGCGTCGGCGGCGCCTGACGCAAGAGCATGTTGAAGAGCGTCGACTTGCCGGAACCCTTGTGCCCGAAAATAACGATTTTACGATTCTTCGGAATCGCGATCGACAGGTCGTAGAAGATCGGGATCCGCCGCCGTTTGGTGCGGATTTCGTAGGTGACTCGGTCGAACGCGGCATGACAGTCCGCCAGCGGCACCGTGGCCTGGCGGGATCTGAGTTCCGCCTCGCTCACAACGTGCTGATCGTCCGCCCCACGGGCGCGAATGGCGTCCTCGAAGGACACGATCTGCGCGCCACTCATCGACAACCTCGTGCCAGCCAACCTCGTGCCAACTTAACTCCTCCGGGCGATCCATCGCGACGGGGCGAACTCTCATGCCAGCGATGGCTGGCGTCTGGCTCTCGCGCGCTCCGTCCTCACCCGCGCCCGTTCGGGGCAGGTCGCAAGCCGCGCCACCATCATTCTAACGCCGTTTGCCACGGCTTGAAATCACCAAAGTGCAGACAAATCGCGCCTATCCTGGCGATCGGCGCCGCTCATCGAGGCATCCCTCTTCTGACGCATCGTCGGCCCGCCCGCAAAGGCTCTAGAGAAATTCCACATTTTGCGCAAATGACACTTCGGAATCCCGATCAAACGCCGAGGAAGGCGCGCTGGATCGCAGGATCGGCGCGCAGGTCCTCCGAGCGGCCTTCAGCGACCACGCGGCCCGTCTCCAAAACGTAGCATCGGCTGGCCAAATCGAGCGCCGCGGCGACATTCTGCTCCACGATCAAGACGGTGAGGCCGGTCTCGCGGTGCCAGTCGGCGAGCGCACGGAAAATGTCGCGCGTCACGGTGGGGGCGAGGCCCATCGACGGCTCGTCGAGGAGGAGAAGACGCGGCCGGGCCATCATCGCGCGGGCGATCGCGAGCATCTGCTGCTGTCCGCCCGACAGGCTGCCCGCGGGCTGGCGCCGCCGTTCCGCGAGGATCGGAAAGAGCGCCTCCATGGCGCGCCGCCCGTCCGCCGCCGCCGGCCCCGCTCCGTGGGCCCTGAAGGCGCCGAGGGCGAGATTGTCGGCAACGGAGAGCGGCGCGAAGACCTGCCGCCCCTCCGGCACCAGCGAGACGCCGAGGGAGACCCGCCGGTGCGCCGGAAGGCGCGTCACGTCCCGATCGGCGAAGCGGATCCGGCCGGACGCCGCCGGATGCACGCCGGCGATCGTCTTCATCAAAGTCGTCTTGCCCGCACCATTCGCGCCGACGATCGCGACGATCTCGCCCGGTTCCACCCGCAGCGAGACGCCGTGCAGCACCTCGATCCGCCCATAGGCGGCGACGAGATCCTCGACCGCGAGCATCAGCCGTCGGCCCCGAGATAGGCCGTGCGGACGGCCGGATCGGTGCGCACGGCGTCCGGCGGTCCGTCAGCGATGATACGCCCCTGGTCGAGGACGATCACCCGGTCCGAAAGGCTCATCACCATCGCCATGTCGTGCTCCACGAGAATGACCGCGATCCCCTCCCCCGCCAAACGCCGAATGAGCGTGGAGAGCGCCTCCGTCTCCACCGCGTTGCAGCCGGCCGCAGGCTCGTCGAGAAGGAGGACGCGGGGCTTGGCGGCCAACGCACGCGCGATTTCGAGGCGCTTCAGCTCGCCATAAGAGAGCGAGGCGGCGGAGCGGTTCGCCACCCCCTCGAGCCCGACATGGGCAAGCTCGGCCCGCGCCGCCTCCCGCGCCCGCCGCTCCCCGGCGAAGACCGCGGGCAGCGGCAGAAGATGGCGCAGAACATTGTGGCTCTCGCCGAGATGGTGGCCGACCATCACGTTCTCGAGCGCCGTCATGCGGAAAAACACCTGAAGGTTCTGAAAGGTCCGCGACAGGCCACGCTCGGCAAGGCGGAAGGGCGGCTCCCCGGTGACGTCCTCGCCGAACAGGCGCACCCGGCCCCGCCCCGGCCGATAGACGCCGGTCAGAATATTGAAGAGCGTCGTCTTTCCGGCCCCGTTCGGGCCGATGATCGCGGTAACGCCCGCCTCCGCCGTCTCGAAGGTGATGCCATCGAGTGCACGCACGCCGCCGAAGGCGATGCCGATCCCATCCGCCGCGAGGCTCGTCATCGGACCCTCCGCAGCACGCCGCCGAAGAGCGCGGCGAGGCTCGGCACGATGCCGGCCCGCAGGCCGATCATCACCGCCATCATGATGAGGCCGAGCACCATGTGCTCATACTCGGCGAATGCGGTGAGCATCTGCGGCAGCGCCGTCAGGATCACCGCGCCGACGACGGCGCCGAGCACGGACCCCATGCCGCCGAGGACGACCATCGTGATGATTTCGATCGACGTCAGATAACCCGCGACGTCCGGGGTGACGAAGCCGTCATAAAGGGCGAGGAGCCCGCCGGCGATCGCCGCATAGACGGCGGAGATGACGAACGCGGCGCTCTTATAGCGGGCGACGTCGATGCCGGCGACCATCGCCGCGACCTCCGAATCGTGCACGGCACGGAGCGCCCGTCCGGTCGGGCTCGCCTTCAGCGAGGAGGCGACGATCGCGCCGAAGATCAGCGCAGCGGCGGCGATCCAATACCAGGTGTCCGTCCCCCGCGCCCGCCAGCCGAAGAGCTCGAGCCGCCCGACCCGCATTCCGTCCGGCCCGCCAGTGAGCCACGCTTCGTTGTTGATCACCATCGCGATCAGGATGCCGAGGCCGAGCGTCGCGACCGCGAGGGCGAAGCCGCGCAGCCGCAGGATCGGCCGGCCGATCACGAGAGCGAGGACGCCCGCGAGGAGGACCCCGGCGACGAGCGCGAGGAGCGGATGAAGCCCGAGACTCGCCGGTCCGATCGCCACCGCATAGGCGCCGATCCCCAAAAAGCCCGCATGGCCGAGGCTTACCTGCCCCGCGTCGCCGACGAGGATGTTGAGGCCGATCGCGGCGAGCCCGTAGATGAAGACGAGCGTCGCGACGCGCAGGACGAAATTGGAATCGGCGAGAAACCAGACCGCCACCACCACGAGCGCCAGGATCAGCGCAGCTCCGAACCGTGCCGCCATCGTCAGACCCGCTCGACCGCACGGCGGCCGAAGAGCCCCGCGGGCATGAAGAACAGCACCGCGAGGATGACGAAGAAGGCGAACGCGTCCTTATAGTCCGAGGAGATCAGCCCCGCGCCGAAGGCCTCGATGAGGCCGACGAGGAGACCGCCCGCCACCGCGCCGACCGGATTGCCGATCCCGCCCAGCATCGCCGCGGCGAAGCCCTTGAGCGCGAGCAGTGTGCCGACATCGTAGCTCGTCAGCGTGATCGGGGTGATGAGGATACCGGCGAACGCCCCGATGCCGGCGGACACCGCGAACGAGAGGCAGACCACCATCGCCGTGTTGATCCCGACGAGGCGGGCGGCGAGCCGGTTCGCCGCCGTCGCGAGGACGGCCTTACCGAGAAGGGTCCGCTCCAGAAAGAGGGTGAGGAGGACGACCACCGCGAACCCGCCGCCGAGCACCCAGAAGGTCTGCGGCAGGACGGTCGCGCCACCGATCCGGATCGGCGCATCGCCGGTGATCGGCGGAAGGGCGTGGAACTGCTTGTCGAACACGATCTGAGCGAGACCGCGCAGGAAGATCGACGCGCCGATGGTGATGATGATCAACGCGATCGGCGGCGCGCCCCGCGCCGGCTCGATCGCGAGCGCCCAGAGGAGGATGCCGATCAGCACCGCCGCCCCGATCGCGACGATCGCCGCGATCGGGAGCGGAACGCCGGCGGCGGCGAGGAAGACGGTTGTCATCCCGCCGATCATCACGAACTCGCCTTGGGCGAAATTGATGACGCCCGAGGCGTTGTAGATCAGCGTGAATCCGAGCGCGACCAGCGCGTAGACCGCGCCGACCGTCAGGCCGGAGAAGGCGAACTGGAGAAGCTCGGCCGTCATTCGATCTGGGGCGGCCCGTCCCGCCATGGGCTGAGGGCGGCGAAGGCCGCGCGGTGGACGGGCGTCGCGATCCCCGCCGCCTCGCCGAGCGCGACGAGCCGGCCGGACAGGAACGGCACTTCGAGGCGCTTGCCGCGCGTCAGATCGTCGAGCATCGACGAGCGCATATTGGGATTCGCCTTGGCGATGAACTTGAGCCGCTCCTCGACCGTGTCGGGCGCGACGCTCGGCTCGTGCGCCTTCGCGACGGCGAACGCCTCGGCGAGCGCGTCCTCGAAGAGGGCCTTGGCGTTGGGATCGGCGAGGATCGGCCCGATCGGCAGCCGCGTCAGTGAGGTGATCGCCGAAAAGGCCGACAGGAAGACGAACTTCTCCCAGACCCGGCGGCTGATATCCTCGACATATTCGTAGCTCGCCCCGGCGCCCTCCATCGCGGCCGCGAACGCCTCGAGCGGGGCCCGGTTCGTCCCCTCATAAGGACCGAACACGAGGCGTGCGAACGGCGAATAATGGCGGATCGTGCCCGGTTCCTTGACGTCGGCCGCGATATAGGCCGTGCCACCGGCGGTGCGCCGCGCGCCGAACGCGTCCGTCAGCGCCTCGCGCGCGGTAATCCCGTTCTGGAAGGAGGCGACGACGGTGTTGTCGCCCACCGCCGGGCGGATCGCCTCGATCCCGGCATCGGTGTCGTAGAGCTTGACGAGGAAGAGGATCATGTCCACCTCGCCCACCTCCGCCGGATCGTCGGTCGCCTTCACCGGGATCGTGAAATCCCCGGCCGTGCTTTCGACCACGAGGCCGTTCTGGCGCATCGCGTCGAGATGCGCCCCGCGAGCGATGAACGTGACGTCCTCGCCCGCCTTTGCGAGGCGCGCGCCGAAATAGCCGCCGACGGCACCCGCGCCCATGATCATGATCTTCATTCTTGGCCCCTGGTCTCGTTCCTCGGCCGACCGCCCCGCCGACCGTCGGCGAGCGCGGCCGTGCCGTCTCTCTCGGTCAGTCGACGAGGGTCCAGTCGCCGTTCTGAATTTCGAGCATACGAAAGGCACTGAGGTCGAGACCGAGATGATCGTCGGGGGTCATATTCACGACACCGCCGGTGCCGATGAAGTCCTTCGTTTCTTCAAGCGCGTCGCGAATCGCCACGGGATCGGTGGAGTTCGCGCGTTTGATTGCGTCGAACACCAGCATCAGACCGTCATAGGCGTGGCCGCCGAACGTCGAGACCGGCTCGCCCGTCTCCGCCTCATAGGTGGTCTTGTAGTCGACCACGACGTCCTTTTGCGGATCGTCGTCCGGCAGAAGCTCGGCGACGAGAAGCGCGGAGGCCGGCAGGCGCACGCCCTCGGCCGCGTCCCCGGCGAGTTCGATGAACGACTTCGAGGCGACGCCGTGGCTCTGATAGAACGGCACGTCGATGCCGAGCTGCGCCGCATTGCGCGTGACGATCGCCGGCCCCTGGCCGAAGCCCGGATTGACGATCGCCTCGAGGCCCGCGGTGTTCTTGATGTTGGTGAGCTGGGGCGTCATGTCCGAATCCTTCGGCCCATAGCTCTCGTCGGCGACGATCTCGATCCCGTAATCGCCCACCACGCCGAGACACTGCTCGCGCATCGACTTGCCGAACCCGTCGGTCCCCGAGATCAGCGCCACCTTCGACAGGCCGCGCTTCTCAATGTCCTCGAAGATCTTCTCGCACGCCATCTTGTCGGTGTGCGGCGTCTTGAACACGAAGGGCTGCACCGGATCGATGATCACCACCGCGCCGGCGAGCGACATCAGCGGGATTTCATAATCGTCGAAGATCGGCGCCATCGCCATCGTGGTGCCGGTGGTCGACCCGCCGACCATCGCGACGATGCCGTCATCCTCGACGAGGCGCGTCGCGAAGGTGCGCGCCTGGTTCGCATCGCCGCCGGAATCGTAGACGATAAGTTCCACCGGCCGGCCGAGAAGCCCGCCATCCTCGTTGATACGGTCGACATAAAGCTCGATCGTCTTCTTCTCGGGCTCGCCCAGAAAAGAGGCCGGCCCGGAGGCGGACAGAACCGCCCCGATCTTGATCGGCTCGCCCGATTGCGCGGCCGCCGGCAGAGCGAAGCCGATCGCGGCGGCGGCCGTGATGAGCAGAGATTTCATCCAATTCCTCCCCAAATGGCGGGGCGGCCGTCTTTGGCGCGGCGCGTCCCCTTGAACGGTTCAGGTCCTCATGCGGCGACCGGCCGGCGCACGGCGGCGACCGAAAAGCGGTTTGCGACGAAGGCGGCGTCGGTCAACGTCGCCGTCCCGGCGGGATTGAGGCCGGAGACGTGAAAATCGGAGAAAGCGGCCGATTGATTGACGAGAAGCTGCCCCGTGAGGTTGACCGAAAGCGGCGCGCCGACGCGGCCGAAGGCGTCGATCGCCGCGTCGATCAGGCCTTCGTCGAGCCCGTAAAAGGAGGCCGTGATCGCCCCTTTTTCGGCGACGGAGCCGGCCGCGAGGCGGATCGCCTCGTGCGCGTCCGGTGCGGTGACGACGAAGCCGATCGGACCGAAACACTCCTCCCGCCACGCCTCGTCCGCCGCGTCGAGCGCGACGATCGCGGGGGTCGCCGTCCGCGCATCCGTCTCCCCCTCGACGGGCGTGCTCGCCCGCACGAGGCGCCCGGATTTCTCCGCCGTCTTGACCCGGTCGAGCGTCGCCGGGTTCTGCACCGCCCCGAGGATCGCCATCGCCCGGTCGTGATCGCCGAGGATCTTGTCGAGCGCCGTCGCGATCCCCTTTGCCACATCGTCCGGCGACTTGTGACCGGCGTCGGTCTCGATGCCGTCTGCCGGGACGAAGATCGCCTGCGGCGCGGTGCACATCTGACCCGAATAGAGCGACAGGCTCATCGCGATATTGCCGGTGAGGCCGCGGAAATCGTCGGTCCCGGTGATCACCACCGGGTTGACGCCGGCCTCCTCGGTAAAGACCGGCCGCCCGTGCGCGTGGCTGCGCACCACCGCGCCGAACGCCGCCGAGCCGGTGAAGTCGACGAGATCGACGTCCTCGCTGGTCAGATAATCCAACGTGACCGGCTGGTCGGGATCGTCGGCAGCGAGGAGGACCGTGTTCGGGTCATATCCCTCTTCGGCGATCACCTCGCGCAAGGTCTTTACCGTGAGGGCGAGCGGCAGGATCGCCATCGGATGCGGCTTCACGATGACGGAATTGCCGGTCGCGAGATCGGCGAAGATCGCCGCGTAGGAATTCCAGGTCGGGAACGTCGCGCAACCAATCACGAGGCCGACCCCGCGCGGGACGATGCGAAAGGTCTTGTCGAGGATGAGCGGCGGGTTCTTGCCCTGCGGCTTCTCCCAGCGCACGGCGCGCGGGATCGCCTCCATCGCCTCGAAGGCATAGGCGACCGCCTCGAGCCCGCGATCCTGCGCGTGCGGGCCGCCGGCCTGAAAGGCCATGATGAAGGATTGCCCGGTCGTGTTCATCACCGCGTTCGCCATCAGGAAGCTGGCGCGGTTCAGCCGGTCGAGCGCTTCGAGGAGAATGCCGATGCGCACGGCGACCGGAGCGTGTGCCCAGACGGCGCCCGCCGTCTTCGCCGCTCCGATCAGCCGCTCGGCCGGCGCGACCGGATAGGTGATCGCGAGATCGAAGCCATAGGGGCTCGACTCGCGGCCGACCGGCGCGCCCTCGGCGGGCTGGTCGAGGGGGAACTCTCGGTTGAGCAGCGCCTTGAACGCCGTCTCCCCGTCGGCCTTGGCGCTCTCGCCATAAAGCCGCCCGGACGGCATCTCCGGGTAGGCCGACCAATAGCCCCGTGTGCGAATTTCTCGGACCGCGCGATCCAGGGTCTCGCGGTGCTTGTCGAACAGCGCGCTCACGTTCCCTCCCGGCCCTGACGGCCGTTATCGTTCAACTCGGTCCGCGCCGAAAATTCCGGCAAACCCGCGAAAGACGGCGCGTTGACAACGTCTTTGAGGGCTCAATAAGTTACGGAAAACGACATGCGTCAAGTGTATCTGTCACATATCGGACGGAGCACGGGTGACGCGAAAGGGGCATCGGCGGATCGCCGAATGCCGTTTGGGGAGGCCTATGGACACCGTTCGCAGCGCGCGACGGGGCGCCGTCTTGATCGTCACGCTGAACCGTCCCGAGACGCTGAACGCCTTCAACGAGGAGATGCATCGCGATCTCGCCGACGCGATCGCGATCGCCGAGACGGACACCACCGTCCGGGCGATGATCCTCACCGGCGAGGGACGCGCCTTCTCCTCCGGCCAGGACCTGTCCGACCGCCGCGCGGGCGGTGCCGCCGACCTCGATCTCGGCGACACGCTCGGCCGGCTCTACAACCCGTTGGTGCGTCGCATCAGGGCGCTGCCCTTGCCGGTGATCGCCGCGGTGAACGGCGTCGCGGCCGGGGCGGGCCTCAATGTCGCCCTCGCCTGCGATATCGTCGTCGCCGGCCGCTCGGCGGTGTTTTTGGAGCCGTTCGCCAATCTCGGCCTGGTGCCGGACGCAGGCGGCACCTTCACCCTCCCCCGCCTCGTCGGCCGCACGCGGGCGCGGGCGATGGCGATGCTCGCCGAGAAGATCGACGCCGAGACGGCCGAGCGCTGGGGCCTCGTCTACCGCCTCTATGATGACGCCGCGCTTGTCGACGAGGCCGTTCGGATGGCCGAGCGCCTCGCCGCTCTCCCCACCAACGGCCTCGCCCTCATGAAACGCGCCTTCGACCTCGCGGAGACGGCGAGCCTCGACGAGCAGCTCGACAATGAGCGCGACATCCAGCGCGAGGCCGGGCGGCACCCGGACTATCAGGAGGGCGTCGCCGCCTTCATCGAGAAGCGCAAACCCCACTTCATCGGACGCGGTTGAGGCGATGGAGACCGCCCGCCGTGCCGCCGATGCCATGTGGGCCGAAGACCGCGCGAGCCGAGCGCTCGGCATGACGGTGGACGCGGTCGGCCCCGCCTATGCGCGCCTGTCGATGACGATCCGCGAGGACATGACCAACGGGCACGGCATCGCCCATGGCGGTTTCATCTTCGCCCTTGCCGATTCGGCCTTCGCCTTCGCCTGCAACGCGACGGGTCAGAGAGCCGTCGCGAACCAATGCCAGATCACCTATTTGCGCCCCGCAAAGTCGGGCGACCGGCTCACCGCCGAGGCGAACGAGCGCTATCGCGAGGGGCGACAGGGGATCACCGACGTCACCATCACCACATCCGACGGCACCGTGATCGCGGAATTTCGCGGGCATTCCAGAACGATCCCCGGATCGTTGCTCGACGATGACGCCGCATCGCCAACCAGCGCGTAAGCCTCATGTTGGGCCTCACCCCCGACCGCACGACGCTCGATCCGATCGAAATCGCGAGCCGCGACGAGATCGCCGCCCTGCAGCTCGCTCGCCTGAAGCGGACGCTCGCCCACGCCTATGAGAATGTCGCCCATTATCGCGCGGCCTTCGCGGCGGCGGGCGTCCACCCGGACGATCTCACCGGCCTCGGCGATCTCGCCAAATTCCCCTTCACCCGCAAGAGCGACCTTCGCGAGACCTACCCGTTCGGCATGTTCGCCGTCCCGCGCGAGAAGATCGCCCGCATCCACGCCTCCTCCGGGACGACGGGGCGCCCGACGGTGGTCGGCTACACCGCCGGCGATATCGACAACTGGGCGACGGTGGTCGCCCGCTCGATCCGCGCCTCCGGCGGACGGCCGGGCGACATGGTGCACGTCGCCTACGGCTACGGCCTCTTCACCGGCGGGCTCGGCGCCCATTATGGCGCCGAACGGCTCGGCTGCACCGTGGTCCCGATGTCCGGCGGCATGACGGAACGCCAGGTTCAGCTCATCGAGGATTTCCGCCCCGACATCATCATGGTGACGCCGTCTTATATGCTCGCGATCCTCGACCAGTTCCGCGCCGCCGGGCTCGATCCGCGCGCAACGTCCCTGAAGGTCGGCATCTTCGGCGCCGAGCCCTGGACGAACGCGATGCGCGCCGAGATCGAGGACGCCTTCGACATGCATGCGGTCGACATTTACGGCCTCTCGGAGGTGATCGGTCCGGGCGTCGCCAACGAGTGCGTCGAGACCAAAGACGGGCTTCATATCTGGGAGGACCATTTCTATCCGGAGGTGATCGACCCGGCGACGGGCGACCCCCTTCCCGACGGCGAACTCGGCGAGCTCGTCTTCACGAGCCTCACCAAGGAGGCGCTTCCGGTCATCCGGTACCGCACCGGCGACCTCACCCGGCTGATGCCGGGCACCGCCCGCTCGATGCGGCGGATGGAGAAGGTCACCGGCCGCTCCGACGACATGATCATCCTGCGCGGGGTCAACGTCTTCCCGACCCAGATCGAAGAGCAGATCCTGAAGCTTGCCGCGCTGAGCCCGCATTATCTCATCGAGATCCGCCGCGAGGGCCGGCTCGATGCGATGACGGTGCATGTCGAATGCCGCCCGGACGCCGCCGATCCGGCCGCCCGCGCCGCCGCCAGCGAGCGCCTTCACGCCGCGGTCAAGAACCTCATCGGCATCTCGATCGAGGCGCGCGTCCTCGATCCCGGCGCGATCGACCGTTCGATGGGCAAGGCGAAGCGCGTCGTCGACCACCGCAAGGGCTGACCGCCCCCTGACGCACGGCGCCGCCGCCCCCTCGGCAAAAAGACGGCACCCGCCGAGCCTGTTTTCCGGAGCCAACCCTCGCTGAAGCCCGATCAGCGGCGGATGGCGGGCGGGGGCAAGGGCGAAGAGCGAAGCGTCCCTTGCCGCCGCCCGCCATCCGTCGCAGGGCTTCATTCAGCGAGGGTTGGCTCCGGAAGACAGGCGCCCCCGACTGTTTTTTGGTGGAACCTGAGCCCCCGCGCCGCCACCATGCACCGCGCCGCGTTGGCGCACGGCTTGACCTGGCGTCGGCTGCGGGCCAGCGTCCGCCCGCGCGGGCAACGGGGTCCGCCGCGCCGTCTCCTGGGAGCCATGCAACCGCGTCTCGTAATCTTCGACTGTGACGGCACGCTCGTCGACAGTGCTTCGGTGATCGTCTCGGCGATGTCCGCCGCGTTCACCCATCACGATCTCGTCCCGCCTTCCCCGGAGGAGATCCGCGCCATCATCGGCCTTTCGCTGCCGGGGGCCGTGGCGAGGCTCGTCGCGCATCACCCCGAGGCGCCGGTCGACGATCTCGTCGACGCGTATAAAGCCGCCTTTCGCGACATGGCGACGCGTGACGCGGCGCTGG
Source organism: Acuticoccus kalidii (assembly GCF_021556395.1). Classification (GTDB taxonomy): domain Bacteria; phylum Pseudomonadota; class Alphaproteobacteria; order Rhizobiales; family Amorphaceae; genus Acuticoccus; species Acuticoccus kalidii. Next base: position 484,437 of record NZ_JAKGCS010000036.1, on the reverse strand, counting down.
AACCCACCTTCCCGGGCACCGAGGAGACGCTCGACGCGCTGCGCGCCGACCCGGCGACGCTTCTCGGCATCGCCACCGGAAAATCCCGGCGCGGCCTCGAGCGCGTCCTCGCCAACCACAATCTGACGGATCATTTCGCCGTCACGATGACCGCCGACGACGCCCCGTCCAAGCCCGCACCGGCGATGGTGCTCCAAGCCGCGGCAGCGACCGGGATCGACCCCGCCCGCACCGTTGTCATCGGCGATACGACCTACGACATGGAGATGGCGCGCGCCGCCGGCGCCTTCGCGATCGGCGTCGCGTGGGGCTATCATCCCCCGGCTGGCCTCGATGCCGCCGGCGCGCAGGCGATCGCGAGCGCGATGCCGGAGCTTCCCGTTCTTATCAAGGCCCTCATCCCCGATGACTGACCGTTCTTCGCCCCAGCCCGCGCCCGATCCGATCAAGCGTTTCTATCGCGAGGCGCGCGCCGAGCCGCACGAGAGCGGCGAAGCGCGGATCCTCCTCGACGGCCGTCCGGTGCGGACCCCGGCGCGCAGCCACCTCGCCGCCGCGCCGGCGATCGCGGAGGCGATCTCCGCGGAGTGGAACGCGCAAGGCGACGTGATCCTACCCGTCACGATGCCGCTGACGCGGCTTCTCAACACCGCGATCGACGGCGTGTCCCAGGCGATCGAGCCGGTGCGGGAGGATATCGTCGCGATCGCCTCCAACGACCTGCTTTATTACAGAGCCGACGCCCCCGAAGGGCTCGTAGAACGCCAGCGCACGCACTGGGATCCGGTGGTGGCGCGTGCGGAACAGCGCTTCGGCGTGCGCCTCGTCCTCGCCGAGGGGGTGATGCCCGTCAATCAGGACGAGCGGCTCGGCGCGGCATTGCGCGCCGCCCTTCCGGGTGCCCCCGTCCCGCTCGCCGCCCTCCATCAGCTCACCACGCTGACCGGCTCCGGCCTTCTCGCGCTCGCGGTGTCGGCCGGCGAACTCGGCTTCGAGGAGGCCTGGCGCGCGGCCCATGTCGACGAGGACTGGAACATCAAGGAATGGGGCGAGGACGCGGAGGCCGCCGCCCGGCGCGAGGTGCGCCGCAAGGACGCCGAGGCGGCCGCCTTCGTCCTCGCCGCCAGCGGCTGATCGGGCCGCGCCGCCCGTCTTCTGTGGCCAGCGCAATTCCCTGCGCCGGCAACCTCGTCTAAAACGCGCATTGCCGATCGATATTTAGAGACGAACACGAGGCGAGGATCCGCGCATGAAGGACGTTCTGATCGAGCTCGAGCGCCGACGCGAAGAGGCGCGCGCCGGTGGCGGCGCCCGCCGGATCGAGGCGCAGCACGCGCGGGGCAAGCTGACCGCCCGCGAACGGCTCGACGTTCTTCTCGACGAAGGCTCGTTCGAAGAATTCGACATGTTCGTCGAACATCGCTGCACTGATTTCGGCATGGAGAATCAGAAATATCCCGGCGACGGCGTCGTCACCGGCTGGGGGACGATCAACGGGCGCACCGTCTTCGTCTTCGCCAAGGACTTCACCGTCTTCGGCGGCTCGCTCTCCTGGACTCACGCCGAGAAAATCATGAAGGTCCAGGATATGGCGCTGCGCAATCGCGCGCCGATCATCGGCCTTTTCGACGCCGGCGGGGCGCGCATCCAGGAGGGCGTCGCCGCGCTCGGCGGATATGGCGAGGTGTTCCAGCGCAACGTGCTCGCCTCGGGGGTGATCCCGCAGATCTCGGTCATCATGGGCCCGTGCGCGGGTGGTGACGTCTATTCCCCGGCGATGACGGACTTCATCTTCATGGTGCGCGGGACGAGCTACATGTTCGTCACCGGCCCCGACGTCGTGAAGACCGTTACCAACGAGACGGTGACCGCCGAGGAGCTCGGCGGCGCGGACGTCCACACCACCCGCTCCTCCGTCGCCGACGGCGCCTATGACGACGACATCTCGGCGCTGATCGACGTGCGCCGGCTCGTCGACCTCCTCCCCGCCTCGAATGTCGCGAAGGCGCCCTTCCTCGCGACGCAGGACGCCCCGGACCGGATCGAGGCGTCGCTCGACACCCTCATTCCCGACAGCCCGACCGCCCCTTATGACATGATGGAGCTGCTCGAGAAGGTCGCCGACGAAGGCGAGCTCTTCGAGATCCAGCACGCCTTCGCCAAGAACATCATCACCGCGTTCGGCCGGATCGAGGGCAAGACCGTCGGCTTCGTCGCCAACCAGCCACTGACGCTCGCCGGCGTTCTCGATTCCGATGCCTCACGCAAGGCCGCCCGCTTCGTGCGCTTCTGCGACGCCTTCAACATCCCGCTCGTCACCTTCGTCGACGTGCCGGGCTTCCTGCCGGGGACGGCGCAGGAATATGGCGGGCTCATCAAACATGGTGCGAAACTTTTGTTCGCCTATGCGGAAGCAACCGTCCCGAAAGTGACCCTGATCACACGCAAAGCCTATGGCGGCGCCTACGATGTCATGGCATCGAAGCATCTGAGGGGCGACGTGAATTATGCTTGGCCGACCGCGGAAATCGCCGTTATGGGCCCAAAGGGCGCGGCGGAGATCCTCTATCGCGCGGATCGCGACGATCCGGATCGGTTGGCGGACCGCATTTCCGAGTATGAGACGCGGTTTGCCAACCCCTTCGTCGCCGCCGAGCGCGGGTTCATCGACGAAGTCATTCTGCCCCATTCGACACGCCGCAGAATTTCCCGGGCGCTTCGTCTGCTGGAAGGGAAATCTCTGGAGAATCCTTGGCGCAAGCACGACACGATTCCCCTCTAACATCGTCCCGACTGCAATAAGACAGAATCGAGACATATTTCCGCCATCTTTTTGCCATGTCACGCTGGATGACTTATTTGCGCCTTATTCGGGTGGGCTGGCAAATTATGGTTGATTCTCGACACCTCCTTAGGTTGTTGTTCGTGGCAACGACGAGTGCGGGCTGGGGACGTCGATGTTAGAGAATTTGTCAAAGGGTTCGTCACCGAAGCCGAGCGACATCGCACGGGCGGAGGTCATGGCTCAACAGGTGACGGCCTTTTCGGAATTGTGGATCGCCGATCTCGATCGGGAAGACCCGGTCACGGCCAAGCGCCTCGACGAGCACTTGTTCAAACGCCCTTGCACCGTCGAGGACGCGGCCCTCGCCGAACTCAATGAGCGGCTGAACGCGGCCGGCCACTATGTCGACCATATGCTCGCCGTCCGCTGCGAGGATGAGGTGCGCCATGTCCTCATCCGCGCCGTGCCTGTCCCCGCCACCGGGCGACGGCTCGCGATCGCGGTGCATGATCTCAGCGCGGAGGAAGGCCTCAGAAACGCGCTGCGTCAGACCCACCGCGCGCTGCGCGAGCTTCAGCTCGGCCAATCCATGAGCGACCGGGAAGCCCTCGCCCTCGCCTTCAGCGACTCGCTGACCGGCCTTCCCAATCGCCGCGCGTTCAATGCCGAGCTGACCGCCGCCTGCGCCGCCGGCGATTTCGCGCTCTGCCTCCTCGATCTCGACAATTTCAAGGACGTGAACGACGCGCTCGGCCACGCGACCGGCGACCGTCTATTGACGGAAGTGGCGCACATCCTGCGCCGCGCGACACGCGAAAGCGACTTTGTGAGCCGCCTCGCCGGCGACGAGTTCGCCGTCATTTTCTACGGTCTCGACACCGTCACCGGGGCGCAGGAGGCGACGGGCCGGCTGCTGTCGCGCTTCTCCCACCGCCTCGATCTCGACGAGATCGACCTGCAGGTGCGCCTGTCCGCCGGGATTGCGCTCGGTGGGCCGGGCGGCTCGCCGGACGAGATCTATCGCAAGGCCGACATCGCGCTGCACAGCGCGAAGACGACCCATCGCGGCGCGGCGATGATCCATGCCGACCCCACCGCCAGCCTTCTCGATCACGACAATCTGGTGATCGTGAAATCCTTCCTCACCGACAAGCCGCTGCCCATCGACGTCCAGCCGATCATCGACCCCGAGCTCAATCTCGTCGGTCACGAGCTCAGCGTCGGATACGTCGATTTCGAGCGTATCCTTGCCACGGCGCAACGCTTCGCCGTCGGCCCCGATCTCGTCAACGTGGCGCTGCGCGCGCTGTGCACCGCCGCCGCCCGCCTGACCGATCCGGTCGGCCACACGCGGATCACGCTTCCCCAATACGCCACCGTCGATGCCGACATGCCGTCCCGCATCGTCGAGGCGATGACGGCCGCGCGGCTCGATTTTTCGGCGGTTATCCTCGAGATCCCGCTTGCCGCCTTCGCGCACGGGACCGCCCCCCAGCTCGCGAGGGCACTCGCCGCACAGGGGATCCGCATTGCGCTGCGCGGATGGGATCCGGGCGTCAACGCCTTCCAGCGCGTCCGCGCGACCCAGTTCGACATGGTGACCTTCGACGCTCGGCCCATCGCTCCGATCATCACCGACAAGCGTCTCGCCACGATCTGGCGCACCGCGATCGCGAGCTTGCGCGAGGATGGCGTCAGCGTCACCGCAACCAATGTCGAATCGGCGGCGCTCGCAACGCGGCTTTTCGAGCTCGGAATCGACTCCGTCCAGAGCCTCGCCCTCTCGAACCTCCATTATGACGCCCACATCGCCGCAAAACGGTCGATTCGCGCGGCATGATTTGACCTCGGTGCCCGACGCAAATTGCCGCGACATGCCTGCGCAATGCCGCAATGATGTCGAATAGACGCCCATCGGCGCCGAACGCGCTTGCCAAGTCTCGTGAGGTTATTGAAAGCTGTTTCGGCATGGGGGCCGGCGTTTCGGATTCCCGCGCCGAGATCCGTCCCCAGGCGCCACACTCCGCCGCCTGTCCTCATTCTCAATCAACGGCTTAGAAGGCCGATCTTCAATGTTGCGCTTCGCCTATAATACGAACGGCTGCACCAACCACCGGCTCGACGATGCACTCGATCTGATCGCGGAGGCCGGCTATTCCGGTGTCGCCCTCGCATTGGACGTCCATCATTTCGACCCCTTCATGGAGGGCTACGAGGCAGCCGCCGAGGCGCTCGCCAAGCGTCTCGCCGAACTCGATCTCGGCCTCGTGGTCGAAACGAGTGCCCCCTATCTCCTCGACCCGCGCGAGGCGAACGAGCCTTCCCTCCTCCACCCCGCCTCCGACGGCCGGGACCGGCGGCTCGATTTCCTGCGACGCGCGATCCGTATCGCCAAGATCGCGGGCGCGGATTCGGTGGGGTTCACCTCCGGCCGGACCCGGCGCGGCGTCAGCCAACAGGACGCCGGCGTATGGCTTCTCGACGGTTTGCGTCAGGTCGTCGAATTCGCCGCCGAGGAAGGCGTCGTCGCGACGCTGGAGCCGGCGCCGGGCCATATGGTCGGCACGCTCGACGATTTCGTCCTCGTGCGCGAAACGCTGAAGCAGATGACCGACGCGCCCTTGCGCCTCTCCCTCGATGTCGGCCACTCGCTCGTCACCAACGACCGTGATCCCGCCAAGGCGGTGAAGGAGTTCGCCCCGGTCCTCGGCGCGGTCTCGCTCGAGGATATGAAGCGCGGCGTCCATGCCCACCTCCCCTTCGGCGAGGGCGACATGAACATTCCGGCCGTCCTCAAGACCCTCGAAGAGATCGAGTTCCAGGGCCTCGTCACGGTCGAGCTCCCCCTCCACAGCCCCCGCGCGCACGAGATGATCGTCGCGTCCTATGATTGGCTGCAGGAGAATCTGCCGAGCGATTGAGCGCGGCGGCAGCGCGGCGCCGGACAGCCGGCGCCATCCGAGAAGGCCGTTGCGTTCGTGGGCCAGCGTGCCCACGTGACGAGGACGCCTCGCGCAGGCAACCTCGGATTAACCATACTCGGTAACCCTGTTCCGCGCCGAAACAGGGTTCTCAGGACGCATCATGGACCTACGAACGCTCCTGCTGGCGGGCCTCGCCGCAGGGCTCCTTGCCGGTTGTCAGACCGAACGGCGTAGCGTGGCCTTCGCCGCGCGCGACACGATGACCATCGCGCGTCCCGTCGCCGTCCGCCCCGCGCCGGTGACGCGTGCGCCCCTCGCGCCGCTTGCCCCGCTCGGCCCCTCGCGCGCCACGCCCGCCCCCGAAAGCGCCGTCCCGCCGGGTCCGCGCTGCGGCCCGGACACGCGCGTCGCGGCGACGGCGCTGACAGGACGGATCTTGCCGGTCTCCAAGGTCGAGGACATCGTACTCGACGACCACGAGGTGATCCTCACCTTCGATGACGGACCCGCCCGCAAGCGCACCCCCGCAATCCTCGACACGCTCGACCGTTATGGTGTGAAGGCGACCTTCCTGATGGTCGGCCAGATGGCGGACGCCTCGCCCGATCTCGTGCGCGAGGTGGCCGCGCGCGGCCATTCGATCGGCTCGCACACCGCGGCCCACACCGACCTCTCCCAGCTCGATGAGAGCGACGCCTTCGCCGAGATCGCGCGGGGCGAGCGGGCGGTGAACGCCGCCCTTTCCGGCACCGGCCTCGGCCCCGCCCAATTTTTCCGCTTCCCCTACCTCGCCGACACCAAGGCGCTGCGCGGCGATCTCGCCAAACGCGGCACCATCGTGCTCGATGTCGATATCGATTCGCGGGACTATCATCAGGTGACGCCGGAGACCGTCGCCACCGACACGATGGCCAAACTCCGCGAGAGGAAGAGCGGCATCATCCTCTTCCACGACATTCACGCCCGCACCGTCGCGATGCTGCCGGACTTCCTGGAGACCCTCACGCGCGAGGGTTATCGCGTGGTCGAGCTCGTGCCCGATACCGACGCCGCCTGCGTTCCCTCCCCGGCCTTCTGAGCCGGCTGCTGGAGGGACGGAACGAGGCGGCGCCGCCGCGCTCCGCCGTCAAACGTCAGAGCGCAGCGCTGCTGCATCGTCAGATGAAAAGCGCGGCGCTGCCGCGCCTTGGGCACCGTCAGTGAGACGCGCCCTCGCCGTGGCCGGCCCCCGCGTCGCCCGAATGGCCGTCGAAGGACTGCGCCCCGAGGGGCGACACCGGCATCGCCATTTCGACCGGCCCCGCCTCGGCAAAGTCCAACGTGACGACCACCGTCGTCCCAGGCTCGGCCGGCGCGGTGAGATCCATGAACATCAGGTGATCGCCGCCGGGCGCGAGCGAAACGGTCTCACCCGGTGCGATGGGTAGCCCCTCGGGAAGCGGCGCCATCTGCATCACCCCGTTCGCCATCGTCATCTCGTGAACCTCGACGGCGCCGGCGAACGTTGCCGTGCCGCCGATCAGGCGGTCAGGCGCGGAGCCGGTGTTTCGGATCGTGAGATACCCGCCGGCGACCGGCGCTCCCGGCGGCGTGCCGCGCACCCACGCATTCTCGATCACGATGCCGCCGATCTTCGCCGAACCGGCCTCGCCGGGCTCGGCGACATGGGCGGTCGGTGCTGCGGGGCTGTCGGGGCTCGCCTGGGCGAACGCGGCCGTCGGCGCGAGAAGGAGCACCATCAAAAGTCGTTTCATCGTCTTTTTCTCATACACTTTGAGCAAACACATTCGGATTGGCCTCGTTCCCGCGGGGCGGTGGGTCACGGATCCGGGTGAGCGCGACGAGGAGGACGGACGGGCGCTCCGGAACCCGCCCGGCAGCCGGCAAAGGCGACCGTGCGATCGCGGCGAGGATTGGCACCGCCGCGTCGGGAAGCACGACGGGGACGCAATGGTCGCAAATCGGCGTCGCCCAGGCCTCGGGCGCAAGGCCGCCGATCGTGCCGATGCACCACGTCCCGTCGGCACGCGCGACGACGGGGATCACGGTCGCCCAGATGAGGAGGACGACGGCGAGCGCGGCGAGCGGCTCGGCCAATCGGCGCAGAAGGCCGAAGACGCCGCTCCGGGTCATGTCGGGGCCGTCCAGCGGCATCGCTGTCCTGTCCGCTGCGAGTAGACGTCCGCCGTCAGCGTGTGTCGCCGACGATCGCTGTGTCTCGGTCGCCTCGCGTCTCGTCCCTAAACGATCGGCCCCAACGAAGAAAGATTCGCATCGCCGACGGGCTCCGCGCGGAAGAACACGACGCGGTCGTTGCCGATTTCCCGCACCGCGACGTGAATTCATTCCGCCTCACGGTCCGGCTGCGCTTTTGGTTGCACATTTGATGCATGAACGGCAGCGTTCGGTGATCCAACACTGAGAGGACATTGTGCCGTGAGAGCCATTCTAACGTCCTGCATCGTCGCCCTTGGGCTCGCCGGCTGCCAGATGGGCGGTGGCGGCCAACCGATCGAGGGAAATTGGGCGTCCGACGACGGCGTCTTCATCGCCACCTTCCAAAATGGCGCGTTTTCGTCTCGCCTGACCGGCACGGGTGAGACGGTCGTCGCGGATGGCCGCTATGGTCGCGGCACGGGCGGAATCCAGCTCGAATGGACGAGCATCGCGCTCAACGAGCGCCGCTCGGCCGAGTGCACCTTCCTCGCGCCGCAGCGCCTGTCGTGCGCGCCGTCGGTCGGCCAGACCTTCACCATGACGAAGGTGGTCTGAGCATCCATCGCCGGACGGCGCGGCGCCCGCGAAGTCATGAACGCGCGCCGTCCGCACCTGGCCGTCAGCCCCTGATCGCCGCACACTCGCCGATCGTCGCGCGCCTTTGGTGCGCCCGTCCGGCGACGCGGCGCGGCGCATCCGGGCGCGGCTCAATCTGACGCGTCCGCCGCCGCTGCCGCCGCCCGATCGAGCGCGGTACGCGTGCCAGGACCGATGTCCCCGTCGATCGGACCGTCATAATGGCCGTCGCGCCGGAGGAGGCGCTGGACGGCGCGCCGGAACGGTGCCGGCCCCGTCCCGCGTTTGAGCTGTTCGAGCGCGGCGACGTTGCCGTCTCCGAGCGCCTCGTAAAGCCACTCGGCGGCGCCGTCTGGATCCGCCCCCGTCTCGCCATCGAGAAGAAGCGCGATCACCGCCTGGCGCGCCGGCTCATGGCCCGCCTCCGCGGCGGTTCGATAAGCGCTCAAGGCCGCCCCCATGTCGCCCGTTGCCGCGAGAGCGCGGCCATATTGATAGGCGATGCGCGGCTCGTCGGGGGCCACCACCTGCGCCCGCGCGCACGCCTCCACCGCGGCGGGTCCGTCGATCGCCCCATTGCCGCCCTCCGTCGCGCCGGCAAGCGCGTCGCAGCGGGAGACGAGACGCGCGACGAAGGCCGTGCGAAGCGCCGCCCCGTCCGCCCCCTCCGCGCCGGCATTCGCGCCCTCCCCGCCGGTGCCGGTGCCGACGATCGCGCCGATCGCGGCGGCGCTCTGCGACAGGCCGAGCCGTTCGATCGTCGCCGCGTCGAGGCTGGAAAGCGCTCCGGCCGCCGCCCGCAGCGTATCGGGCGAGACCGTCCCGCCGAGATCGCCCCCTTGCGCCGACCGCGCGGCGGCGGCGAGACGCGCCGGATCGCCGGTCCACTGATCGAGCAGGGCATTGAGCGCTTCGCTCTCGCCTCCCGCGCTGGCATCCGGCGCCGGGACGCCATCGATCACCGGCTCGGACGGCGGTTCGAAGCGGCAGCCTTCGAGCCGGTCCGGCGACACGAGCACGCGGCTCGCAACGCTTTCGGGCGCCTCCCCGCGACGCGCGCGAACGAGGCGCAGGTCGAGCGCGCCCGCCTGCGATGACGGCCCGGCGACGAGCATCACAGGCCCGTCCAATCCGAGGCTCGCTGCAGAGCGCGTCCCGTCGCTGTCCCGCGAGGCCGCCTGCGCGCGGGCGAGCGTCGCGGGCAGCGCCTCGGAGAACGGGCAGGTGCCGACGATCCCTTTGGTCTCGACCGCAACATCATCGGCGCCGGGAAAGGCCGGAGCGAGCCGGGCGAACGCATCGACGAGCGCCGGATAGAAGAGGACATAATCGACCTCGCTCGCCGCCGCCCCCGTGGCGTCGCGCGGGGCGAGAGTCTCCGCATCGAGGGTGATGACGGCCGACTGGGGGCAGGCGAACGGCGTCGTCCCCTCGCGCGCGAGGAGGTGCAATGTGAGGCGGACCGTATCCGGCGCCGGCCGTGCGCTTTCGACATAAAGAACGAGCGGCGCACTGTAGCGCCGGGCGAGCGCCGGGCCGAGAAGGGTGGCATCGGTCACGCCGCGCCCACCGGACGAACGCACGCCGGAGGGAGAAATCGGATTGGCGATCCAGCGATCGACGGCGTTGACGGCGCTCGTCATCGCCGCATTCACCCGCATCCGCGCCGGTTCCTCGAGATGGAGCGCAGGCCGTTCGATCGCGACGACGAGCGCCTCGCGCGTTGCGTCCTCATGGGCCTCGAAGCCGCACTCGGCAAGCCGCGCGGCCATCGCCGCGACCCGTTCGGCAAAGAGCCCCCGAAGCTCGCTGTCCCCGGCCGCCCGAACGGGGCCCGCCGCGCACAGAAGCGCTGCCGCGAGCGCCATGGCTCTACGGCGCGAACGGGCGACCTTCGCCGGGCGCACGGCCGTCACGCGGCGCCGCTTATTCATCCACGGCCCGTCCGTCGCCGCATCCCACTTGCCCCGCAACGCGCTCCCCCTTCGGCGGATGACTTGCGAAATCGACCACGAACGATGCGCGCCGACAAGCGCTGCCGTCCACCGGGCGGCGCGCCCTCCCGTCGCACAAAAAAAGCGGCGCCGAAGCGCCGCTTTTCGATTCGACCGTCGGAACGGAAGGATCAAGCCGCTTCGGGCTTCACCTCTTCGCCGGTCTCCTGGTTCACGACCTTCATCGACAGGCGGACCTTGCCGCGCTCGTCGAAGCCCATGAGCTTCACCCAGACCTTCTGGCCTTCCTTCACGACGTCGGAGGACTTCTCCGGGCGGCCCTGCGTCATCTGCGAGATGTGCACGAGGCCGTCGCGCGGGCCGAAGAAGTTCACGAACGCGCCGAAGTCGACGACCTTGACGACCGTGCCTTCGTAGATCTGGCCGACTTCCGGCTCAGCCGTGATGCCCTTGATCCACGTGAGGGCGGCCTTGATCGCCTTGCCGTCGGCGGAGGCGATCTTCACCGTGCCGTCGTCGGAGATGTCGATCTTGGCGCCGGTCTTCTCGACGATCTCGCGGATCACCTTGCCGCCGGAGCCGATCACGTCACGGATCTTGTCGACCGGGATGTTGATGACCTCGATGCGCGGCGCGTACTCGCCGAGCTCGGTGCGGGCCGTGTCGATCGCCTTCGCCATCTCGCCGAGAATGTGGAGGCGGCCGTCCTTGGCCTGGCCGAGGGCGACCTTCATGATCTCCTCGGTGATGCCGTCGATCTTGATGTCCATCTGGAGGCTGGTCACGCCGTTGGCGGAACCGGCCACCTTGAAGTCCATGTCGCCGAGATGGTCCTCGTCACCGAGAATGTCGGAGAGGACGGCGAAACGGTCGCCTTCCTTGATGAGGCCCATCGCGATGCCCGCGACCGGCGCCGCGAGCGGCACGCCCGCATCCATCAGAGCCAGCGAGGAGCCGCAGACGGTCGCCATCGAGGACGAGCCGTTCGACTCGGTGATCTCGGAGACGACGCGGGTGGTGTACGGGAAATCGTGATGCGCCGGCAGCATCGGGTGCACCGCGCGCCAGGCGAGCTTGCCGTGACCGATTTCGCGGCGGCCCGGCGAACCCATGCGGCCCGTCTCACCGACCGAATAAGGCGGGAAGTTGTAGTGCAGCATGAAGGTCTGCTTCGTGGTGCCTTCGAGAAGGTCCACGAACTGCTCGTCGTCGCCGGTGCCGAGCGTTGCGACCACGAGGGCCTGCGTCTCGCCGCGGGTGAAGAGCGCCGAGCCGTGGGCGCGCGGCAGAATGCCGACTTCGGCCTTGATCGGACGCACGGTTTCGAGATTGCGGCCGTCGATGCGGGTCTTGTCGTCGAGGATCTGGTTGCGGACGATCGAGGCTTCGACCTTCTTGAAGATGCCGCCGACGTCCTGCTTGGTCGGGCCCTCTTCACCGTCCTTGGCGACGAGCGCCTCGAGGACTTTCGCCTTCACCGCGTCGATCGCGTTGCGGCGCTCGGACTTGGCCGGGATCGCATAGGCGGTCTTGAGGTCGGCGCCGGCAAGCTCGGTGACCTTGGAGACGAGCGCGGACACGTCCGGCACGTTGTGATTGCGGGGCTCCTTCGCCGCGCGCTCGGCGAGGCGGATGATGGCATCGATCACCGGCTGGAACTCGCGATGGCCGAACATCACGGCGCCGAGCATGACCTCCTCGGAAAGCTCCTTGGCTTCCGATTCCACCATGAGGACGGCATCGCCCGTGCCGGCGACCACGAGGTCGAGCACGGAGTCTTCCATCTGGTCGAGCGTCGGGTTCAGGACATACTCGCCATCGACATAACCGACGCGCGCGCCGCCGATCGGACCCATGAAGGGCACGCCGGACAGCGTCAGCGCCGCGGAGGCGGCGACCATCGCGACGATGTCGGGCTGGTTCTCGAGGTCGTGCGACAGCGTGGTGATGATCACCTGCGTGTCGTTCTTGTAGCCCTCGACGAAGAGGGGGCGGATCGGACGGTCGATGAGGCGCGAGGTGAGAACCTCGAGCTCGGACGGACGGCCCTCACGCTTGAAGTAGCCGCCGGGGATCTTGCCCGCCGCGAACGCCTTTTCCTGGTAGTTCACCGTGAGCGGGAAGAAGTCGAAGCCGGGCTTCGGCTCCTTCTCGGAAACCACGGTCGCCAGCACGGTGGTCTCGCCGTAGGAGACGAGGACCGAACCGTCGGCCTGACGGGCGATCTTGCCCGTCTCGAGCGTCAGAGTGCGGCCACCCCACTCAATCGATTCTTTTTGAATGTCGAACATGTCTTGCCTTTCATGCGTATCCGGCACGCGGGCGGGCAAGACGACGGGCCGCTGCCGGGATCATCCCGCAGCGGCCGGCAATCCTGCCCCACGCCGAGGCCGGCGGCCATTTGGCCAATCGGGGCGCTCCTCGCCCCGCCGTTCGGGGCGCCCTGCCCCGCTTCTTGCGATCGCGCTCGAGGTCCGTCCCCGCCGCGATCCGTCTCGTTCAGCGAGCCGTGAGGCTCTACGTTCGGCGAGCCATGAGGCTCGTTCTGATCTCCGAGCCGCGAGGCTCGTTTCAAACATCGAGCCGCGAGGCTCGTTTCAAACATCGAGCCGTGAGGCTCGTATCAGACATCGAGCCGCGAGGCTCGTATCAAGCATCGAGCCATGAGGCCCATTTCGGTCTCCGAGCCACATGGCTCGGTGCGATCCTTGAGCCGCGAGGCCCGCATGGCGGGTCGCGTCGGCTCCCGTCTCGGGTGGAGCCTTGGGGCTCCTCTCGGTCGGGCACGGTCTCGAGGCGCAGTCTCGTTGGCGTCGAGGCCCCCTGCATGTCGCTCCGAGGGCCAGGCTCGCCGCGCACCGCGCCGCGTTCGTGAGAGACGGCGATGCGGTCCGCCCCATCCGGGTGGGCCCTCGCGTCTCGAAGGTCGAGGAGGCCGCACGAAGACGGCCGCCTCTTCGATCATCGCTTAGCGGCGCAGGCCGAGTCGCTGGATCAGGTTCTGGTAGCGCGCGACGTCCTTGCCCTTCACGTAATCGAGCAGGTGACGGCGCTGAGACACGAGCTTCAGAAGGCCGCGGCGCGAGTGGTTGTCCTTCGCGTGGGTCTTGAAGTGCTCGGTCAGGTTGATGATCCGCTCGGTGAGGATCGCGACCTGGACCTCGGGGGACCCGGTGTCGCCTTCCTTCGTGGCGTATTCCTTGATGAGCTCCTGACGGCGCTCGGAAGTGATCGACATCGGGGATCTCCTTGCATTTAGAGAGACGCGATGAGCCGGGATGTCGTCCAGCCCACGCGGAAGATCGTGCCGGTGCCCGCCATCGGATGGCGAAACACCAAAAAACGAGCCCGGCCCCGCCTCATATGGCGACCCGCCGAAGCCCGCTCAACTCTTTTCGTCGGCCTCGCGGCCGGCGCGCTGTTATTGGCAGATGAGGTCGCGCGTGTACACCCATCCATAATACTGGTTGAAGCGCGGCGGCTTGATCCGTACCCAAAGGTCGCGAACGCGACTATAGGGCATGTCGATCACTTCGACCTCCATCCCGGCGGGAAGGATCCCGTTCGAGACGTTGCCGGGAGCGAGATACACCTCAATGGGTGTCCCCGTATAGCACAGATTATCGGGCCGAACCGCCACCACCGGGGGCGCATACTCCACCGGCGGCGCATACTCGGCCGGCGGCGCCATGGGGAGGTCTGCGGCGAAGGCCGGTGCGGCGGACAACGCGGCGCCGGCCAGGATTGCAACTCGTGTGGTGGCGTTCGGCATCAACTCGTCGGCTCTGGCTGGTTGATCGGGACCGTGATCCGCCGCCGGGGGCTGCGGAACACACGGACAGGATGCAACGAACCAGCTTGCGCGGAGCAGAGGGCGACGAGATCGGGACCGAGCATGGCGCAGATGTCCCCTTCGCCGGCGTCTTCGCCAGGCCGGAGCAAGGTGCTCTGGCCGCGGCGGAGGCGCCCGGCGGCATTCCGATCGATTTCGAAGCGCGGCAGGCCGAGCAGCGCGTCGGACGGGGCGCGCAGGACGTGATTGATCGCCTCCTGCACGTCCGCCCCCGCCATCTCGCGCAGCGCGTCGAGGGTGATCATGTCCGTTTCGCCGAACGGACCGACCCGCGTGCGGCGCAGCGCCGTGACATGACCGAAGGTGCCGAGCGCAAGGCCGAGGTCACGCGCGATCGCGCGGACATAGGTTCCCTTGCCGCAATCGGCCTCCAGCGTGACGCTGTTCTCGTCGGGCATGTCGACGATATCGAGCCGGGTGATCGTCACGATGCGCGACTTCAGCTCGACGACCTCACCCTCGCGAGCGAGGTCGTAGGCGCGCTGGCCGCCGATCTTCACCGCCGAATAGCGCGGCGGAACCTGCTCGACCTCGCCGATGAAGGCTGAAAGCGCGCCCTCGATCTGTTCGCGCGTGGGCCGCACCTCGGACGTCGAGACGACGGTGCCGTCGGAATCGTCGGTGTCGGTCCCCTCGCCCCACTTCACGGTGAAACGGTAGGTCTTCGCACCGTCGACCACGAAGGGCACGGTCTTCGTCGCCTCACCGAAGGCGAGCGGGAGAAGGCCGGTCGCCAACGGGTCGAGCGTGCCGGCATGGCCGGCCTTCTCGGGCAGGAAGAGACGCTTCACGGCGCCAAGCGCCTGGGTTGAGGTGAGCCCCTGCGGCTTGTCGAGGATCAGCCAGCCATCGAGCTGGTTCTTCGGCTTGCCGCGGCCGCGAGGGCCGCCTTTGGGGCGCGGGCGCGGCGGGGCCGACGGTCCGGCTTCGGACAGGTCGAACGTTCTAACCATCGCGCCCCTCCCCGTCTTCGGCGGCGTCGTCTTGGTCGAGATCGGCGGCCACGATCGGCTCGGCCAGCATCTCGCGCAGGCGGTCATCGTCGTCGAAACGGGTGTCGAGACGGAAACGCAACTCGGGCATGTATTTCAGCTGTCGGATCTGTTTGGAGACTTCGCCACGAAGGAACTTGGCGGAACGCGCCAGCGCCTTCACGATACGATCGCCGTCGCCGCCGCCGAGCGGCATGACGAAGACGGTCGCAATTTTCAGGTCGGGGCTCATGCGCACTTCGGGCACCGTGATGGGGCGGGAGTCGAGATCGGGATCGTAAGTCCCGCCGCGCATCAGGATGTCCGCCAGCGCGTGACGGACAAGCTCTCCGACACGTAACTGTCTTTGTGAAACGGTCATGATTGCACCCTCGGAAAACGGCGGGGCGATGCCCGCCGTCCGCCAAGTCACATCGGATTAAGCGAGGCTCCGCTCAATCTGCTCCACACGGAAGCACTCGATCTGATCACCCTCTCGGATGTCCTCGTACTTCTCGAAGGCCATGCCGCATTCCTGACCGGCCTGGACATCCTTCACCTCGTCCTTGAACCGCTTCAAGGTCGACAGCTTGCCTTCGTGGATCACGACATTGTCGCGCAGGAGACGCACGCCGGCGCCCCGTTCCACCATCCCCTCGGTGACGCGGCAGCCTGCCACCTTGCCCACCTTGGTGATGTTGAAGACCTGAAGGATCGACGCGTAGCCGATGAAGGTTTCGCGCATTTCCGGCTTCAACATGCCGGACATTGCGTCCTTCACGTCGTCGATCAGGTTGTAGATGATCGAGTAGTACCGGATCTCGACGCCCGCACGATCGGCCGCCTCGCGCGCCTGCTTGTTGGCACGCACGTTGAAGCCGAAGATCACGCCGCCGGTCGCCGCCGCGAGGGTGACGTCCGATTCGGTGATCGCGCCGACGCCATGGTGCAGGATCCGCGCCGCCACCTCGTCGGTGTTGAGCTTCTCCAGCGCCCCGGTGATCGCCTCGACCGACCCCTGCACGTCGCCCTTGAGGACGATCGGGAACTCCGACAGCCCGGCGGACTGCAGGTTGGTCATCATCTGCTCGAGCGACACGGCCGTCGACGGCGCACTCGTCTCGCGCTTCAGGCGGCCACGATACTCGGTGATCTCACGTGCGCGCCCTTCGGATTCGACGACCACGAACTGGTCGCCCGCCTCCGGCGTGCCGTTGAGGCCGAGCACCTCGACCGGCATCGACGGGCCGGCTTCCTTGACGCGCTCACCCTGATCGGTGACGAGCGCACGGACCTTGCCCCATTCGGTGCCCGCGACGATGACGTCGCCGACGCGAAGCGTGCCCTGCTGGACGAGGACGGTCGCCACGGCGCCGCGCCCCTTGTCGAGCTGAGCTTCGACCACGGAGCCGAGCGCGTCGCGATCGGGGTTCGCCTTGAGCTCCAGGATCTCGGCCTGCAGAAGACAGGCGGAGAGCAGCTCTTCAAGACCCGTCCGCTTCAGCGCCGACACCTCGACCTCCTGAACGTCGCCCGACATCGTTTCCACCACGATATCGTGCTGGAGGAGGTCGGTGCGGACCTTCAGCGGGTTCGCGCCCGGCTTGTCCATCTTGTTGATGGCGACGATGATCGGAACGCCGGCCGCCTTGGCGTGGCTGATCGCCTCCGCCGTCTGGGGCATGACGCCGTCATCGGCAGCCACCACGAGGATGACCATGTCCGTCGCCTTCGCACCACGGGCACGCATCTGCGTGAACGCGGCGTGACCGGGCGTATCGAGGAACGTCACCTTCTGGCCGTTCAGCTCGACCTGATAGGCGCCGATATGCTGTGTGATGCCGCCGGCTTCGCCGGACACCACGTTGGCATGGCGGATCGCGTCGAGAAGGCTGGTCTTGCCGTGGTCGACGTGGCCCATGATGGTGACCACCGGCGGCCGCGAAACGGCGTTCTCCTGGTCGAAGGCCCGCTCGTCGAACAGGCCCTCCTCGACGTCGGCTTCGGACACGCGCTTCACCGAGTGGCCGAGTTCCGTCGCCACCAGCTCCGCCGTATCGGCGTCGATGATATCGGTGATTTTGTGCATCTGCCCCTGTTTCATCAGGAGCTTGATCACGTCGACACCGCGTTCCGACATACGGGACGCCAGGTCCTGAATGGAAATGGCGTCAGGGATCGTCACTTCACGCATAACTTTTTCACGCGGACCTGAACGCGAGCCGCGCTTTTCCTTCTCACGGCGACGGCGCAGAGCGGCCAGCGACCGACCGCGCTCGGAATCGTCCTCGAGCGCCGTGGTGATCGTCAGCTTCGTCTTGCGGCGATCGTCGCCCTTTGTCGCGGTCTTGGTCGGCGTCGCGCGGGCCTTCTTGGCCTTGGCGCTCGCCGCCTCATCCTCTTCGAGCTCCTTGCCCGTCTTGCGGCGGACCGGAGTCGCGGTGCGGGCCGTGCGCTGCTCGCCGTCCGCAGGCGTCGCCGACGCGTCGGCGGCCTGGTTGGCGGCCGCCGTGACGGCTTCGGCTTCGCGCTTGGCGGCGAGAGCCTCCTCGGCCTTGCGGCGAGCCTCTTCGCGCTCGCGGCGCAGCTCGGCCTCGGCGAGGTCGCGCTTCGCCTGATCGATCGCCTCACGCTCGCGCTGCGCCTCTTCCTCGGCGCGGCGGCGCATCTCGCCTTCCTGCGAACGAGCGACGGCGAGCGCACGAGCGCGCGCCTCCTGCTCGGCCTTCGAAAGGGTGCGATGGACCTGACCCGTGCCGCTGGAGGTGCGACGCTGGTTGCGGTCGTTGCGATCATTCCGGTCGTTCCGGCCGCCCTGCGGGCCGCGATCGCGATTGCCGCGGGCTTCGCGGTTGTCGCGCTGCGGCGCCTCGGTGCGGGCGTTCGCGCCGCGCGGTCCCGGAGAAGACGCCTGAGAGGATCGCCGACGCGGCTGTCCGCTCTCGGTCACGGGCGCCGGTGCGTTGCGCACCTCCGCCATGCCGATCACGCGCGGACGGCGCGTCATGTTGAGAGCCTGCGCGGCGAGTTCTTCGGCGCTCGGCGAACCGGGTGCCGGCGTCGCCGCCTCGGCGGGGGCCGCCTTGGGCTCGGCGTCCGGCGCCGGAGCCGGCGCTGCCGCGCTCTCTGCGGGCTCGGCCGCGGCGGGCGCCTCGGCAGCCACGTCCGCGCGAGCGATCTTGGCTACGCTCGCAGGCGCATCTTCGGCCGCGGACGGCTGTGTCTCTGAAGGGGTGGGCGCCGGTTGAGCAGGCGCTTTACGCGCTTCACTCGCAGGTGCAGGTGCAGAGGCTTGTTGCGCCGCTGGTTCATTGGAGCTCTGCCCCGGAACCACCACGCGACGCTTCTTTTTCTCCACAACCACCGACTTGGTGCGGCCATGGGAAAAGCTCTGACGCACAGTACCCTTTTCCACGCCGCCACGACGCAGAGACAGGGTCTTTTTGCGTCCGTCAAGCTGTTCGCCGGTGTCGTTCGTTTCGCTCATACTGCCAATGGTCCTGCGAACGTGTGTTCGTCGGGCTGATGTTCGCGATGCTTTTCGGGGTGCGTTACGCCAAACATATAGGCGCGCAAGCGTTCAGCATCCAGAAAGAAGATTTTAGTCGACCGACAGGGCATTAGTGCGACATGAACCACACGATCGCGCCCTAGCGTGCTCTCCAGCTCCGCCGAAGAAAACAGGTCGATCACGTTTCCTTTGTTATGGAGATCGCAGGCTTTTTTTGCAAGCGATTCCAGCTTCTGCCGCCCGTCCATCGCCCCATCCGAGGCGAAAACGAGCCCTGCCGGCTCGCCGGCGGCCAGGCTGGCCTTAACCTTTTCGAAGCCTGTCACCACCGCTCCGG
Source organism: Acuticoccus kalidii (assembly GCF_021556395.1). Lineage (GTDB taxonomy): Bacteria > Pseudomonadota > Alphaproteobacteria > Rhizobiales > Amorphaceae > Acuticoccus > Acuticoccus kalidii. The sequence goes on along the minus strand of NZ_JAKGCS010000036.1, from coordinate 465,308 downwards.
TCTTGTGGGCGATCGACAAACGCTCAAGGGCGCTGCGGCGTAAGAGTGCCGCGACATCGTCCGCCAGCGTTTCGGGCGCCTCCACCTGGGCCTTGAACCCACGCGAGAAGGCGCGCTTTTTGACCGCCATTGCGACACTTTCACGTGTCGCGTCGATCCACACGCCGCGCCCCGGAAGGCGCCGCTTGATATCGGGTACAACCGTCCCGTCGGGCGCGACCACGAAACGGATCATCGTCTCCGGCGCCCCTGTGCGCCGGGTCAGGGCGCACGTTCGTTCAGGTGGTTTCGTCCGCCGTGCGGTCAGGATGCGTTCTCCAGTGTCGGGTCATCGTCGTCCACGGTCACCTCGTCTTCGACGGCGCCGTCCTCGGCGAGGTCGTCCTCGGTGATCCAGCCGGCCTTCACGCGGGCCGTCATGATCATCTCCTCGGCCTCGGCGCGGGAGACGTTGAATTCGGCGAGCGGGCCGGTATGGCGGATCGTCTCCGACCCGCGCTTCTCCACCCAGCCGACGAGATCGTCGGGGACGGAGCCCGCGAAGTCTTCCAGATTCTTGACGTCGTCCTTGCCGAGCGCGACCATCATCGCGGTCGTCATGCTGGGAACGTCCCGCAGATCGTCTTCGACGCCGAGTTCGCGGCGGACTTCGTCGTTCCGCCGCTCGAGCTCTTCGAGATGCTCACGGGCGCGGGCCTGGATCTCCTCGGCCGTCTCCTCGTCGAAGCCTTCGATCGACGCGATCTCGTCGATCTCCACATAGGCCACCTCCTCCATCGAGGTAAAGCCTTCCGAGGCGAGAAGTTGCCCGACCACCTCGTCGACATTGAGACCGTCGACGAAAAGCTGGGTCCGCTCCTGGAATTCTCTCTGACGGCGCTCCGATTCCTCGGCCTCCGTCATGATGTCGATGTCCCAGCCGGTAAGCTGGGAGGCAAGGCGCACATTCTGGCCGCGTCGACCGATGGCGAGCGAAAGCTGCTCGTCCGGGACGACGACCTCGATGCGCTCGGAATCCTCGTCGAGCACCACCTTCGACACTTCGGCCGGCTGCAGCGCGTTGACGATGAAGGTCGCAGCGTCGGGCGACCAGGGAATGATGTCGATCTTCTCGCCCTGCTGCTCCTGCACGACGGCCTGGACGCGGGAGCCGCGCATACCGACACAGGCGCCGACCGGGTCGATCGACGAATCGTTCGAGATGACGGCGATCTTCGCGCGGCTGCCCGGATCGCGGGCCACCGACTTCACCTCGATCACGCCGTCATAAATCTCCGGCACTTCCTGGCGGAACAGCATCGCGGTGAACTGCGGATGCGTGCGGGAGAGGAAAATCTGCGGACCACGCGGCTCGCGGCGCACATCCATGATGTAGCAACGGATACGGTCGCCCGGCCGAAACACCTCGCGCGGGATCAGCTGGTCGCGCCGGACGATCGCCTCGCCGCGGCCGAGATCGACGATCACGTTGCCGTATTCGACACGCTTCACGATGCCGTTGATGATCTCGCCGACGCGATCCTTGTACTCGTCGAACTGGCGGTCGCGCTCGGCCTCGCGGACCTTCTGCACGATGACCTGCTTGGCCGACTGCGTCGCCACGCGGCCGAATTCGATCGGCGGGAGCGGATCGGCGATGAAGTCGCCGACCTGGACTTCCGGGTTCTTCTCCAGCGCGTCGACGAGCGCGATCTGCGTCGCCGGATTCTCGACCTCGTCCACGACGGCGAGCAGCCGTTGGAGCCGCGTCTCGCCGCTCTTCGGGTTGATCTCGGCGCGGATCTCGGTCTCCTGGCCATAGCGCGCGCGAGCCGCCTTCTGGATCGCGTCCTCCATCGCTTCGAGTACGATGGCCCGGTCGATCTGCTTTTCGCGCGCGACCGCATCCGCGATCTGCAACAACTCCAGCTTGTTCGCGCTGACTGCCATGGAACGTTCCTGTCACCCGGGGCGATGACGCCCCAATCTGGTTGGCGGAGCCGAAACTCCGTCTTTGTCTATTGGTTCAGCGCCTGAGCGCGGTCTGTTAGTTCAGCGCCTGAGCGCGTTTACCGGCCTTCAGCGACTGTTCGACCAACTGATCGGTCAGAACGAGCCGCGCGTCCGACACCTCGCTGAGCGGGAGCCAAACGGTCTCGTGCCCCAAATCGTGGAGGCGAACCCCGACCGCATCGTTTTCGAGGCCGACGATCTGACCGCGAAAGCGGCGGCGCCCCTCGATCGGCACGGCGGTTTCGAGCTTCGCCTCGTGACCGCTCCAACGCTCGAAATCCATACGGCGGACGAGCGGGCGGTCGATCCCCGGCGAGGATACCTCGAGATGATAAGCCTTGCCGATCGGATCATCGACGTCGAGCGCGGGAGAAACTGCGTGGCTGATCGCTTCGCAATCCTCGATCGCCAACGTGCCGTCCTCGCGCTCGGCCATCACCTGAACCGTGCACCCATTTTGCCCCGTCACACGGACCCGCACCAGGCGAAAGCCCAGCGCCTCCAGCAATGGGGCGACGATGCGCGCGACCCGCGCATCAAGGCCGGATTCCGTGATCAACCGATCGTCGTTCTGCAACAGCACTCTCTTCGAATTGGGCGCCTCGTGGCGCGTGGCGATCCGATGGGTTGCGACCAATGCAGATCGGGCCGGCTCCGGTCGGGGCCAACCCGGTATGTCATCGCACAAACCTGAGTATGGAGCCTAAATAGCGCCTGAGACCACGTCGCGCAAGGGCTCGTCCGGAGCGGCATAGGTCGCGAAGGCCGAGACCACGTGCTCGTAGACCGCCCGCTTGAACGGCACCACCACCTCGGGCGTCTTGTCGAGATCTTCCCATTTCCAGCGGGAAAATTCCGAATGATGCCCGTCGGGCGGCTCGGTCACGTTGATCTCCTCCTCGCGCCCCTCGAAGCGGAAGGCGAACCAGCGCTGTGCCTGACCGCGAAAGCGGCCCCGCCAGACCGCGAGGTCTTTCGGAAGATCGTAGTGGAGCCATCCCTCGACCTCGCCGAGGAGGGTGACGGAGCGAATGCTCGTCTCCTCATAGAGCTCGCGGATCGCCGCCTCGATCGGGCTTTCCCCCTGATCGACGCCACCTTGCGGCATCTGCCAGGAAAATTTCGGCACCACCCCGCGGGAGGCGCGCTTGCCGAGGAACACGCGCCCTTCACCGTTGAAGAGCGCGATGCCGACGCACGGACGATACCCCTTGCCGGGCCGTGCGCGAATGAGCTCCGGCATCAGCCCACCGGCGCCGCAAGAGCGCGCTCGACGGCCTCCGTCAGCTGGGGGGAACGTGGGGAGATAAAAGATGGAAATGCTTTCACGAAGGTCCCGTCTCGACCAATTAGAATTTTGTGGAAGTTCCAGGCAGGCGCCGCGAGCCGCCCGCCTGCTCGGCGCACCCAGCGATAGAGCGGATGCGCCTTCTGACCGATGACGCTCGTCTTGGCGAGCATCGGAAACGTCACGCCATATTTGCGTGTGCAGAAGCTGGCGATCTCGTCATTGGCCCCCGGCTCCTGCCCCGCGAAATCGTTCGAGGGCACGGCGAGGATCACGAGCCCGGCTTCACGGTGCGCCTGCCAGAGGGCCTCGAGCCCCTCATATTGGGGGGTGAAGCCGCATCGCGAGGCGGTGTTGACGAGGAGCACCGTGCGGCCGGCGAAGATCGCCGGATCGAGCGGCGCGCCGTCGATGCCGACGAGCGGCACGGCCGACCAGTCGAGTGGCGGCGCATCACCCGCCCCGCGCCCGCGCCGCTTGCGAATCGCAATGCCGACCGCAGCCGCCGCGGTCGTCATCGCAACCATGCGCACCAGACCCGCCGCCGCCCCAACCATCAATCCGCTCCTTCGCCGCCGTCTCGCCTCGACACCGATTCCGCCGCCCGTACCGCCATCATGGAGCGAGCCATCGCGCCGCGGGCGGACGATAACCGATCCGGGCGCGCCGGTTGCCCGTGTCGGCAAGATAAAGCCAATCAATTTGATGCACGCAAACCGAAACGAATACAAAATGCGCGGAAGCAGCCGTCTCCGACAAGAGGCCCAGGCGCGCCGCCCCATCGCGAGAAGCAAGTTCGATGCCTGGCGCGCAGGCCTGGCGATAGACCCACCGCCCCTTTTCCGGGATCACCGCGCAGCGCGCCGCCGCGACGGCATCCTCATGATGGAGCCGCGCCTCTCCCTCGATGCGGAGTTGCAGGCGGGCGGCGGGATCGTGGAAGAGGAGCGTCACGCGAGGCTCACGGCCGATCTCGCCGAATTTACCGGATCGCGCGTCGGTGTTGAAGCCGAGCGTGCGCGCCGACGGGTCGACGTCACGCAGGATCACCGTTCGTGCGGCGGGGCCGCCAGCGGCGGTAACGGTGGCGAGGGTGAAGGCGTGGAAGGCGGTTCCGGGCGCGAGGCCGGCGACGAGGCTGTCCCATGCCGCCGCCTCGACTGCGGACAAATCGTGCTCGGTCGCAGCGTGTGGATCCATCAGGCGAGACGCCACGCGGCTCCCGCCCGCCGGTCAACCACGCGTCTGGACCCGGTCCATCACCTGGGAGGCGCGCATGAAGGCCTGACCGAACATCGAGCGGGCGAACGCCACCGGCCCGAAGGCGGCGGACGAGACCGGCCCGATCACCAGCGTCCGCTGACGCCCGAGCGCCGCGAGCGAGGCGCGGGCGACCTTCTCGGCCGACATCGCACCCGGCATCGCTGCGCCGCGATAGCCCGCGCGCTCGCCGAAGCCGGTCTTCACCGCGCCGGGGCAGGCGGCGAGGATGTCGATCGGGCTGTCGGCCATCTCGGCCGCGAACGATTCGGTGAAGGAGAGCACGAACGCCTTCGCCGCGGCATAGGTCGCGAAGGTCGGCACCGGGAAGAAAGCGAGCGACGAGGCGACGTTGATCACCCCGGCGCGGCGACCGGAAAGCTCGGCCCGCTCCACCATGCCCGGCACGAGACGGTGGATCAGCGCGAGGACCGCCTCGTTGTCGACACGCAGCGTTTGGCGGTGCTTCTCGAAATCGACATCGAGGAAGCTGCCATAATCGCCGACGCCGGCATTGTTGATGAGGAGGTCGCACCCCGCCTCCTCCGCCGTCGCGGCGACGGCGCCGATGCCCTCGTCGGTCGTGAGGTCGGCGGAGACGATTTCCGTCCGCGGTCCGAACTCCGCCTTCAGCGCGGCGAGGCGTTCCTCGTCGCGGCCGGTGAGGATGAGGCGGGTCGTCGGCGCAAGCTCGCGGGCGAAGGCCTCGCCGATGCCACGGGTCGCGCCGGTGATGACGGCGCACGTCGCCGGTTCACGCGGCGTGCGCTTCAGGCGGTCTTTGAGGCGATCTTCGATCATGCAGAATGACATACGCCTCTCACGCGATTTGTCGACCGGGCGATGCGTCCGCCCGGTCGATCGTGCCCTATTCGGCGGCTTCCTTGAAGTCCGACGACGCCTCATAGGTGAGAACGGGCTTGCGCGCACCCCGCGTCTCGTCGAGACGGCGGCGGGGCGCGTAACGCGGCGCCTCGGTAAAGCGCGCGGTGTCACCGTCGCGCGCACCTTTGGCGAGATCGCGCAAGGTCGCGATGAAGAGGTCGAGCGAGGCGAGCGACTCCGACTCGGTCGGCTCGATCAGCATCGCGCCCGGCACCACGAGCGGGAAATACATCGTCATCGGATGATAGCCCTCGTCGATCATCGCCTTGGCGAAATCGAGCGTCGTGACGCCGGTCCCCTTGAGAAAGCGCTCGTCGAACAGGACCTCGTGCATCGCCGGCCGGTCCGGGAACGAGACGCTCATCACGTCGGCGAGCTGGGCCTTGATGTAGTTCGCCGCGAGAACGGCGTCCTCCGAGGCCTGCTTCAGCCCATCGGCGCCGTGCGAGAGCATGTAGGCCATCGCCCGGACATACATTCCCATCTGGCCATGGAAGGCGACGAGGCGGCCGAACGGGGTCTCGCCCGCATCGCATTCGTCGGACCGCTCCACGAGGGTGCCGTCATCGCGCAGGAAGGGCAGCGGCGCGAACGGCGCGAGCCGCTCCGACAGGACCACGGGACCGGCGCCCGGCCCGCCGCCGCCATGCGGCGTCGAGAAGGTCTTGTGGAGGTTGATGTGCATCGCGTCGACGCCGAGATCACCCGGCTTCGCCTTGCCGACGATGGCGTTGAAGTTCGCCCCGTCGCCGTAGAAATAGGCGCCCGCCTCGTGCACGGCCTCGGCGATCGCCGCGACCTCCGGTTCGAACAGGCCGCAGGTGTTGGGGTTCGTCAGCATGATCGCCGCGACATCGTCGGACAGCTTTTCGCGCACCGCCTCGACCGACACGGTGCCGTCCTCGCGCGCCTTGATCGATTCGACCCGGTAGCCGAGCGCCGCCGCCGTCGCGGGATTGGTGCCGTGGGCGCTCTCGGGCACGAGAACCGTACCGCGATTCTCGCCGCGGGCGCGCAGAGCCGCGCGGATCGCCATCATCCCGGCGAGCTCGCCCTGTGCGCCGGCTTTCGGCGAGAGGGCGACGGCCTTCATGCCCGTCATCGTGATCAGCCAGCGCGACAGCTCGCCCATCAGCTCCAGCGCGCCCGGCACGGTGGAGAGCGGCTGAAGCGGATGGATGTCGCCGAAGCCCGGCAGGCGCGCCATCTTCTCGTTGAGGCGCGGATTGTGCTTCATCGTGCACGAGCCGAGCGGATAAAGGCCCATGTCGATCGCGTAATTCTGGCGCGAGAGACGCACATAATGGCGCATCGTCTCCGGCTCGGTGAGGCCCGGCAGGTCGATCGGCGTCTTGCGCGCCTGACCGCCGAGACGGTCCTCGGTGAGACCCGCGTCTTCGATGTCGACGCCGGTCACCTCACGCCGCCCGGTCTCGAAGATCAGCGGCTCGGAAAGGGCGAGGGCTTCGTTTCCGGTAAAGGTCACAACACGTCTCCCAAGGTCGAGGCGTAGGCGTCGATATCGTCGTCGGTGGTGAGTTCGGTCGCGGCGACCACGATGAGGTCGCCCGGCGCCTTCTCGTCGAGCCGCGAGACGGGAACGCCGCCGAGAACATCCCGCTCCGCGAGCTTCTCGATGACGGTGTGCGCGTCGCCCGGCACCTTGATGGTGAACTCGTTGAAGAAGCTCTCGTTGAGGACCGTGACACCCGGCACGCGCGCCAGCGCGTCGGCCGCCTTGATCGCCTTGGCGTGATTGAGCCGCGCGAGGCGGGTGAGGCCAGTCTCGCCGAGAAGCGTCATGTGGATGGTGAAGGCGAGCGAACAGAGCCCCGAATTGGTGCAGATGTTCGAGGTCGCCTTGTCGCGGCGGATATGCTGCTCGCGGGTGTTGAGCGTCAGCGTGTAGCCGCGCTTGCCGTCGGCATCGACGGTTTCGCCCGCGAGGCGGCCCGGCATCTGCCGCACGTGCTTCTTGAGGCCGGCAAAGAGGCCGACATAGGGACCGCCGAAGGTCAGCGGATTGCCGAGCGACTGCCCCTCGCCGACCACGATGTCGGCGCCCTGCGCCCCCGGCGGCTCGATCGCGCCGAGCGCCACCACCTCGGTAAAGCACGCGACGAGCAGCGCGCCCGCCTTGTGGCACGCCTCGGCGATCGGCTTGAGGTCCAGGATATGGCCGTAGAAAGAGGGCGACTGGACGACGACGCAGGCGATGCTGTCATCGATTTTGGTCGCCACGTCCTCGGAGGCGGTCGGATCGGCCGGCATGGCCTCGACGTCGACGCCGACGGCCACGGTCTCGATCACGTCGCGATATTGCGGGTGGACGCCGCCAGCGACGATCGCCTTGCCGCGGCGCGTGAGGCGCGCGGCCATCATCACGGCCTCGGCGGCGGCGGTCGAGCCGTCATACATCGAGGCGTTGGCGACCTCCATCCCGGTGAGGCGCGCCACCTGGGTCTGGAACTCGAAGAGGACCTGAAGCGTCCCCTGGCTGATCTCCGCCTGGTAGGGCGTGTAGGAGGTCAGGAACTCGGAACGCTGGATGAGGTGATCGACGCTCGCCGGCACATGGTGGCGATAGGCGCCGGCCCCGACGAAGAAGGGGCCCTCGCCGGCCGCGCGGTTCTTGCCCGCCATCTTGGCGAGAAGCCGCTCGACCGCGATTTCCGACTTGCCCTTCGGCAGGTCCATCAGCCCCTCGACGAGGTGCGCGTTGGGCACGTCGACAAAGAGGTCGTCGATCGACTTGACGCCGATCCGGGAGAGCATCAGCTCACGATCGTCTGAGGTGAGCGGGTGATATCGCATGATCCGTCCTTCGTTGGGCGGTGACAACGAACACTCGCGCCGCGGCGCGTGGCGCACATCGCGCCGGCCGCTTGCGTGAGGCTTAGACAACGAGCTCCTCGAGGCCGTCATAGACGACGCCGTCGGAAGGGTGGAACGCCACGCGGCCGAGGCTGTCGGGCTTGAAGCGGATGGTGGCGAGCTCGGCTTCGGCAAAGAAGCGCCGCTCCGTCACCACGGCTTCCGGGTCGAGCCAGGCCGGATCGATCGCGCCGGACCGGATGGTGGCGCGAAAGAAGAGATCGACCTGGTGAAAGCCATCGGCCGGATTGTGGAATTCGTTCAGAAGGACCAGCGGACCGACATCGATCCGCAAGCCCGTCTCCTCCTCGACCTCGCGGGCGAGGTTGGTGGGAAGATCCGTTCCCCGCGTCACGCCGCCACCCGGAGCACACCACAGATCGCTGCGGCCGTCCGGGTATGCGTTGACCAGGAGGAGCTTGCCGCCCTCCACGATCACCGCACGCGCGGCGAGACGCGGCGAGGTCATTCGATGGTCTTCAGGTACGCATCGTAGGCCGCGCGGTCCATCAGCCCATCGATCGCGCCGGCGTCGGCGATCTTCAACTTAATGAACCAGCCGTCGGTCTCGGCCGCGTCGTTGACGAGCTCCGGCTTGTCGTCGAGTGCGGCGTTGACGTCCGTCACCTCGCCCGCGACCGGGGCGTAGACGTCGGATGCGGCCTTCACGCTCTCGACCACCGCGAACGAGTCACCCGCGGCGAGCGTCCGGCCGGCTTCGGGCAGCTCGACGAAGGTGATGTCGCCGAGCGCCTCCTGCGCGTGCTCGGTGATGCCGACGGTGAGAATATCGCCGTCGAGCTCGACCCACTCGTGATCCTTGGTGAAGCGCTTCATGAATCAGTTGCCCTTGCGTTTCGTGCGGGAGGCCAGAAAGGGAAGTTTCGCGACGCTGACGTCGACGCTCTTGCCCCGCACGATTGCGGCAAGGCGCGTGCCTGTCGCGGCATGTTCGGGGGGCACGAAGCCCATGGCGATCGGCGCGCCGACGCTCGGACCGACGCCGCCGGAGGTGACCGTGCCGATCTCGGCCCCGTCGAGCGCGATCGGCGCGCCGGAACGGACCGGCACGCGGCCCTCGACGGCGAGGCCGACCCGCTTGCGGGCGGGCTTGTCGGCGATTTCCTTCAGAATGCGCGCCTCGCCGAGAAAGCCGCCTTCGGTGCGGCGCGCCTTCGGAATAATCCACAGGAGCGAGGCTTCGATCGGGCTGATCGTCTCGTCGAGATCTTGGCCGTAGAGGCAGAGCCCGGCCTCGAGGCGCAGCGTGTCGCGCGCGCCGAGCCCGACGGGGCTGACCCGATCGTCGCCGACGAGCGCGTCCCACGCCTCGCCCGCGGTCTCGTTGGGGAGGGAGATTTCGAAGCCGTCTTCGCCGGTATAGCCGCAGCGCGACACCATCGCGCCCGCGCCGAAGGCGGTCGTTTCGATGGCGTGCATGAAGGACAGCTCGCCGATCGGCGAGTTGACATGCGGGGCGAGCACGGCTTCCGCCGCCGGCCCCTGGAGCGCGATCAGCGCCCGATCGAGCGGCGCGATGCGCACGTCGGGATCGGCATATGTCTCGAAATGGGCGGCGACCGCGGCGCGGCGCGCGCCGTTCACGACGAGGCGGAACGTGTCGCCGAAGCGGGTGATGATGAGATCGTCGACGACGCCGCCCGCCTCATTGGTGAGGACGGTGTAACGCGCCTGACCTTCGGCGAGGCCCGCAATGTCGGACGGGGTGAGCTTTTCGAGCCAGGCCGCCGCCGCGCCGGGGCGCGATTCGGTCAGCAGGATCTGGCCCATGTGCGACACGTCGAAGAGGCCGGCATTTTCGCGCGTCGCTTTATGCTCGGCGACGATCCCCTCGTACTGGAGCGGCATCGAGTAGCCGGCGAACGGCACCATGCGCGCCCCGGCCGCCTGGTGACGGCTGGTGAGCGGAGTCGTTTTCAGCGCCTCGGCGCCGTGATCGGTCGGATTAGCCACGCATCCTCCAAAGCCCATGACGAAGCGTGCGCGGCCGTTGCCGCACACTGCCCTTCTGTCATGGCACCTGAGAGATTTCCCACGGGCTCACCCGCGGCTACTCCTTCGGTGGGCGGCCTGCTTGGGCCACCGCTTTCCAGAATGTCTTAGCGCACGCGGTCCTTTTGCCTGAGAGTTTCCGGGCCGTTGCTCCTTCGGCGCCGCCAATGGCGGTCTCTCCCGCGTGTGCAGCCCAACACTATGGGCTGACGCGGCACTGTCAAGTGAGACGCGCGTTCCGGGCCGTCGGTCCCCAGATGCGGCCGGATCGATCCGGCCGCATCCGGCAAGGCGCTAGCTGTCGAACCCGACCACGATCTGAGCCGAGCCCGGCGCCGCAATCGGGATGGGCCCATCGACATAGGCCCAGGATTGCGACACGCCCGACATCGTCACCCGGACATTGTGGACGCGGCTATAGCTCACGGTCTCCCCTTCGCGGACCGCGATCCGCACCGGAAGCTCCACGACCTCGGGCGCGCCCTTCGGCCCCGCCACGACGCGCCCGGAGACGCCGATTCGCAGGGTAATCGCCTCTCCCTCGCCGCGTTCGCACTCGCGCGCGGTGCGGACGATCGAGGCTTGCCAGCGCAGGCCCTCGGGCGTCTCCGTCCCGTCATCGCGGCGGACGACCTCGGTCCCGGACAGGATGCTGACCGTCGGACAGGCGACCGGTCCGCGCATCAGCTCCGGATCGATCGTCGTCGGCTCGGCGCTCGTCCCACGAAAAAATTGTCCGAGCGCGGTTTCTGCTGGCTCCTGGCTCGCCGATTCGACGCCGGAGCTCGAATTGCAGGCGGCAAGGCCGCCCGCGATCAAGATTGCTGCGCCAATCGCGCGCACTGAATTCAGTTTCTGGCCCATCATATGTCGAAGAGTTCTCACCGCCACACGCATACCCATCGATCGGCGATCCTTGACTTCACTACCCTAGCCTCCTCTATGACTGAGCGTGTGGCCATTGCAATGCGGAGCGGCGCGGACATGAGCGAGCGTCCCAAGCTGAACGTCATCCTATGCGCGCCGCGCGGCTTCTGCGCGGGCGTCGACCGTGCGATCCAAATCGTTGAGCTTGCGCTCCAGCGGTATGGCGCGCCCGTCTACGTGCGTCATGAGATCGTGCATAACCGATTCGTCGTCGCCTCGCTGGAGAAGCGCGGAGCGATTTTCGTAGAGGAGCTCGAAGAGATCGAGGTCGAGGACCGGCCGGTGATCTTTTCAGCGCACGGGGTGCCGAAAGAGGTGAAATCGGACGCGGTCGCGCGCAATTTCTTCTATCTCGACGCCACCTGCCCGCTGGTCTCGAAGGTCCACAAGGAAGCCGAGCTTCATTATCGCCGCGGGCGCGACATTCTGCTCATCGGCCACAAGGGCCACCCGGAAGTCGTCGGCACGATGGGTCAGCTTCCCGAGGGGGTCGTGACGCTGATCGAAACCGTGGGCGACGTCATGCGGCTCGAGCCGCGGGACGAGAACAATCTCGCCTGGATCAGCCAGACCACCCTTTCCGTCGACGACACGCGCGACATCGTCGCGGCGCTGAAAGATCGTTTCCCCAACATTGTGAGCCCTCACAAAGACGACATCTGCTATGCGACGACGAACCGTCAGGAGGCGGTGAAGCACGTCGCGCCCGATTGCGATGCGATGATCATCGTCGGGGCGCCGAATTCGTCGAACTCGCAGCGGCTGCGCGAAGTGGCGTTGCGGGCGGGGTGCAAGCGCGCCAACCTCATCCAGCGCGCGGCCGAGATCGACATCTCGACCTATCGCGGCATCGACACGATCGGCATCACCGCGGGCGCTTCGGCCCCGGAAACGCTGGTCGAAGAGGTGCTCGAAGCCTTTTCCGAACACTTCGAGCTCTCGCTCGAAACCGTCCGTCTCGCCGAAGAGACGATCTCCTTTCCCCTGCCCCGGCCGCTGCGCGATTCCGATGTCTCCGCCACGCCTGCCGAAAAGGCTCTCGCAACCTCCTGATCGGCTGGAACCATGGCGGTCTATACTGCGGTCGACGACGCCTCGCTCGTCGCCTTTCTCGCCGACTATGACGTCGGCGAGCTTCTTTCGGCAAAAGGCATCGCCGAAGGGGTGGAAAACACCAATTATCTCGTCCGCACCACCACCGGGACGTTCATCCTCACGCTCTACGAACAGCGGGTCGAGGCGCGGGATCTGCCGTTTTTTCTGCGCCTGATGGATCATCTCGCAATGCGGGGCCTCTCCGCCCCGCAGCCGATCCGCCGGCGTGACGGATCGCTCCTCGCCACCTTGTGCGGCCGGCACGCGGCGATGGTGACCTTTCTCGACGGGATTGCCTGTGACAAGCCGACGCCGGTCCATTGCGCCGAGCTCGGGCGCGGCCTCGCCGCGCTCCACCTCGCGACCGCCGATTTCGGGATGGAGCGGCCCAACGCGCTCGGCCTCGCGGCCTGGGCGCCGCTGTTCGCCGAATCGCGCGAGACGGCCGATAGCGTCGTCCCCGGCATCACCGCCGTCGTCGATGCCGAACTCGAAGCGCTCCAGGCCGAATGGCCGACCGCGCTCGAGACCGGCGTCATCCACGCCGATCTTTTCCCCGACAACGTTTTTTATGTCGGGCGGCAACTGTCCGGCTTCATCGACTTTTATTTCGCCTGCAACGACATCCTCGTCTACGATCTCGCGATCTGCCTCAACGCCTGGTGCTTCGAGAAAGACGGCGCCTTCAACGTGACGAAGGCTCACGCCATGGTCACGGGTTACGAGGCCGTGCGCTCGCTCTCCCGCGCCGAAAAGGACGCGCTGCCGATCCTGTGCCGCGGGGCCGCCTTGCGCTTCTGCCTGACGCGGCTGCACGACTGGCTGCGGGTGCCCGAAAACGCGCTCGTCACACCGAAGGATCCGACGCCGTATTATGACCGTCTCCGCTTTCACCAGCGCGTGCGCAGCGCGGCCGAATACGGCGTCGATTTCTGACGCGGGCCGAATGACGCGCGGCATGTTGCGGACGGGTGCCGCGCGATGAGCGCCACGGAGACGGAGCGCGCCGCGCCTGCGGCCAAGAAGCGCGTCACGGTGTTCACCGACGGAGCGTGCAGCGGCAATCCGGGTCCGGGCGGCTGGGGCGTCATCCTCGCCTATGACGGGCACGAGAAGGAGCTCTTCGGCGGCGAGGCGCACACCACCAACAACCGGATGGAGCTGACCGCGGCCATCCGCGCGCTCGAAGCGCTGAAGCGGCGCGTCCACGTCGATATCTACACCGACTCCCAGTATGTCCGGCAGGGCATCACCGAGTGGCTTCCGAAATGGAAGCGCAACAATTGGATGACGTCGACGAAAAAACCGGTGAAGAATGACGACCTCTGGCGCGCGCTCTCGGACCTGACCGAGCGTCATGACGTCGCCTGGCACTGGGTGAAGGGCCATGCCGGCCATCCCGAGAACGAACGCGCCGACGCGCTCGCCCGCAAGGGCGTCGCGGCCGCCCGCGGCGGTTGAAATCGGCCGGCGAAACCCCTTAAAGATTGCCGAGACGGTTCGTTGCGCCGGGATGACGCGAATGAAGCCGCGACGATTTCATCTCGGCGTCACGTCGATTATTCTTCGGGCGACGGTTGATCGACACCGTCCGATCGCCGCATGACGTCCGTGCGGCGCGGACGGCCACGATCGGCCGTGTCGACGGAATCCGGCCGACGCCGTCGTCGCGCGCACGCAGCCGTCCGATCGGGCGGCGCGTCGGCGACCGGCAGTCCAGCGCGGGAGGCAATGAGTTGCTGAAACGCCACGCAGTCAGCCTTGCGGTGGTGCTCGCATGTCTCGGAACGGTCGCGCCCCTCACGGCGCGGGCCGAGGTGGGCGCCTATCTGCTGTTCGACATGGGCACCGGCGAGGTGATCGCCGAGCACGAGGCGACGCGCCCGTGGTATCCGGCCTCCATCACCAAGCTGATGACGACTTACGTCACCTTCGAGGCGATCCGCGAGGGCCGCCTCAAGATGACCTCGCCGGTCCGGATCTCGCCCCAGGCCCACCAGCAGCCGCCGAGCCGCATGGGCTTTGCGATCGGCACGGTGATCACCGTCGAGACCGCGCTGCGGATCATTCTGACCAAATCGGCGAACGACGTGTCCGTCGCGCTCGCCGAGGCGGTCGGCGGCACGCAGGGCGAATTCGTCGACCGGATGAACGCCACCGCCGCCAAGCTCGACATGACGGCGAGCCAGTTCGACAATCCCCATGGCCTGCCCAACACCAAGCAATTCACCAGCGCGCGCGACATCGCCCTTCTGATGATGGCGCTCCAGCGCGACTTTCCGGACCGCGCCGATTTCTTCTCGATGGGCGGCGTGCGGCTCGGCAACAAGCAGATGCGCAACCACAACGCCCTGATCCGCCGCTTTCCCGGTGCGGACGGGATGAAGACGGGCTTCATCTGCGCGTCCGGCTTCAACCTCGCCGCATCCGCGACCCGTGACGGGCGGCGCCTCGGTGCCGTGGTCCTCGGCGGCCTCACCTCGCATGAGCGCGACCAGCGGACCGCCGAGCTTCTCGAAAAGGGCTTCCAAGCCGTCGAGAATGGCGGCGTCGTCGCCCTCGACGGGTTCGACGACATGGACGCCCGCCTCTCCCTCGCGGTGGTGACCGGCGAGCGCCCGCCGATGGGGACCGTCGCCGAGATGGAACCGGCCGCGACGAGCGAGGTCGCCGATCGACGCAGCGAGGTCTGCGGCGCGCGGCGTCCCGAGACCCGCTATGACGAGGGGACCGTCGCGACCGTCGAAGAGGTCGAGCGCCAGCGCGTCGCCCTCCTCGCCTTCCTCGCCAAGGAAAAGGACCGCGACGCGGAAAAGCGCAAGATCCTCGCCGCGACCCGCGGGACGGCGACGCTGGCCGACGACACGCCGGCCGATGCGCTCGAAGGCACGGTGAGCCAGCCCCTCGAAGGCACGGCGACGGCGCCGCTCGAAGAGGGCAGCGCCCCCTCGGACGACCTGCTGGACGAAAATGCCGACGCCGAGACGCTCGCCGGCAGCGCGAGCCCCGATGTCGAAACCGACGGCATGCCCCCGCGCCAATTCGCCGACGCGGAGCTGCGTCCGGAAGACTGGACGAGCCCCTTCCCCGCGATGGCGCCGCATCAGCACCCGACCCGCAAGGCGACGCTCACCGAACGCGCGATGGTGACGCCGGCCGATTTCGCCCCGCCCGACTGGACGCCCTCCCCGGCCCAGCCGATCCCCAACCCGTTCGAGACGGCGGGTCTGCGCGCCCCGATCGGCGAACGCCCTTCGGCTCTGCCGCTGACCTATCTCGGCCCGAGCCGCGGCGTCAGCCTCATCTCGATCGCCGTCGGCGGCGCCGACAAAGCGCGGCCAGACCCGCTCTCCGGCCCGATCGTCGGCGGCGGCCCGCCCCCGATCCCGGAGAAAAAGCCGCCGCTTCTCGCAATGCTGATGGAGGGGGAGGCCCAGACCGACCCGGAAACCCTGATGCAACACGCAGCCGAGGTGCGCGATGCGGTCAAGGGTCCGCAAGGGGACCGATAGGGACTTGCAACTTATTGGGGAATGATGCATCCTATGATGGCATTTTGGAGGTGGCGATGCAAACCGCTCTGGCCGTCAATCCATCGGATCGGAACGCATCGGGGCGGATGCCCGATCGTGCCCGCACGTCACCCCATCGCCGGCAGACCGCGCCCGTTGGCCGGTCCGCGGCATCACGCCGTCGCTCGTTCGACTTTGGTGTCGCGGCGGAGAAATCGGTCGCCTGCTATCTCCATGCCGGTGGCTACACGATTCTCGGATCGCGCGAACGCACACGCGGCGGCGAAGTCGACCTCATCGCCGTCCGTGACGACACCGTCGCCTTCGTCGAGGTCAAGGCGCGCCGCCGGGGCTATGACGGCCTCGAGGCGGTGACGCGAACGAAGCAGGCGCGGATCAGCGCCGCGGCCGATGATTGGTTGTCCCGCAATCCCGCCTTTGCCGAACACACTCTCCGTTTCGACGTCGCGCTCGTGTGGCCCGGCATGCTGGATTATCTGGAAAACGCCTTCGACGCCGTGTCCAACGATGATTTCGTCTGGTGATGCCGTTCGGAACCGCTTCCGCTCGCCCGTCCGACCGCGTCGCAAGGCGCTGATCGACCCTCGGTAGGTGCTCGCCCGGACAAGCAATCGTCGACGAAAGAGGCCCGAGTGCCCGCCTCTTCGCGCGTTTGTTAGGCCGTCACCCGACGCTGTTCCCCCCGTCCCCGCCAAACCGTTCGATTGCCGCGCCATGTTGATGCGCGGGGGGTCCGACACGGTGATGGCTTTTGCGGCGGCGTCTCCCGTTTCAAGCGGCCCCCGCGTGCATTCGACGACCATATCGTGCATGAGATGACGGCGATGCGGGCGCGCTTGCTGAGGCGCCTTCGCCCGCGAACGACACCAGATTGAAGGACGATGACGATGGGACCGGTACACGCGCGGATCGTCGCCACGCTCACCGAGCAATTTCACCCCGCGAAGCTCGACGTTGTCGACGAGTCGCATCTTCATGCCGGTCATGCCGGCGCCCGTCCGGAAGGCGAGACGCATTTTCGCGTGATCATCGAAGCCGAGGATTTTCGCGGCGTCTCGCGTGTCGCCCGGCACCGGCTCATCAACGAAGCGCTCGCCGCCGAGCTCGCGGGGCCGGTCCACGCCCTCGCGATCCGCGCCGAAGCCCCGACCGAGGCCGCCTGAACCGGCCGTCGGCCGTTCGATCCGGCAAGTTCCGGGGTCCGCCGCGCCCACCGGGAACGGGAACCGACTGCAATGCGGGGCGGCGCGCACCGATACGGCGCCATCGGCCGCCTCACGCAAAATCGTCATCGCCGGTGGGCGGGCTCATCGGGCGTGCGATGCAGGACGCCAAAGACCCGGGAGACCTGGGACACTCGAGACCCGGGAACGCCGAATTTCAAGACAGGCACGTTGCGGAGGGGTCGAGCCTGAGGGCGGCCATTCCCCGCGAGGAGCGATCGCCGCCTTGCTTGCTCCGCCCGCCGTCGCATCCCCCGGAAGGCGGGTTTTCAGATCGACCGATCCCCAAACCGCTCAGCGGCGCCGCTGGGCGCCGCCTGGTCGATCCTCACGCGAGGCGGTCGAGCGTGTCGACGCCGCCGCGGGCGGCGCTCCAGGCGAGCGGCGCGGCGAGGAAGGCGTTCACCTCCTCGATCTTCGCCGGGTCGAGCGAGCCGTCCGCGGCGCCCACCGAGAGGACATCCGCCCAGCGCGCGAGGGCGTGGATCGTCAGCCCGTGATCGGACAGACGCGCGCGGCTTTCGGGGAAGATGTCGTGATGGAAGACCACGACGCAGTGCGAGACCTCCGCCCCCGCCTCACGCAGCGCATCGGCGAATTTCAGTTTCGAGCCGCCGTCGGTGGCGAGATCCTCGACGAGGAGCGTGCGCTGTCCCGGTGAGAGGCTTCCCTCGATCTGCGCGTTGCGGCCGAAACCCTTCGGCTTCTTGCGCACATATTGCATCGGCAGGCCCATCAGGTCGGCGATCCAGGCGGCGAAGGGGATGCCCGCCGTCTCGCCGCCCGCCACCGCGTCGAACCGCTCGAGCCCGACCTCGCGCACCATCGTCGCGACGGCGAGCTGCATCAGCACGGAGCGAAGGCGCGGATAGGCGATCAGCTTGCGGCAATCGACATAGACCGGCGATTTGAGGCCCGAGGTGTAGGTGAACGGCTCCTCGGGGCGCAGATGCACCGCCTGCACCTCGATCAGCGCACGGGCGGCGATCTTCGCGATCTCGGCTTCGGAGGCGATGGGTATCGTGAGCATGGCGGGTCTCCTCATGCACCCGCGACGCGCCAGGTGAGCGCGAAGCCCGGATCGAACACGGCGATCGGGCCGTCGGGGGTCGGAATCGGCGGCAAGGTATAGGGCTCGCACCGTTCGAGCGTGATCGTCGCCTCGGCGGGGGCGATGCCGTAGAAGGCCGCGCCATGGCGCGACAGGAACGGATCGAGGTGCTGAAGGGCGCCCGCCTCCTCGAAGACATGAGCGAGGATTGGGAGGGAGACCGGCGCGGTGAAGCAGCCGGCCGCGCCGCAGGGGCCGAGCTTCTTCGGATCGGTGTGCGGCGCCGAATCGGAGCCGAAGAAGAAGCGCGTGTCGCCATTGGTCGCCGCCTCGACGAGCGCCTCGCGATCCCGCGCGCGCTTCACGATCGGCAGGCAATAATTGTACGGGTGGATGCCGCCGACGAGGAGATCGTTGCGGTCGATCACGAGGTGATGGGCGGTGATCGTGCCGCAAAGGCCGCTGTCGGCGCTCTTCACATAATCGATGCCGGTCTTCGAGGAGATGTGCTCCAGAACGACCTTGAGCGAGGGCACGCGGCGGCGGAGCGGATCGAGCACGCGCTCCAGGAACACCGCCTCGCGGTCGAAAATGTCGACCTCATGATCCGTCACCTCGCCGTGGACGAGGAGGAGAATGCCCCGCTCGGCCATCCGCTCGAGGACCGGCGTCAGCGCCTCGATGTCGTTGACGCCGGAGGCGGAGTTGGTGGTGGCGTGGGCGGGATAGAGCTTCGCGGCGATGGCGACACCGTCGATCGCGTCGATCGTCTCCGGCGTCGTGTCGTCGGTGAGGTAGAGCGTCATCAAGGGCTCGAAGGCGGCGCCCTTCGGCAATGCGGCCTCGATGCGGGTGCGATAGGCGGCGATCGTGTCCGCCGTCGTCACCGGGGGCACGAGGTTCGGCATGATGATCGCGCGGGCGAAGTCGGCCGAGGCGGCGGCGACGGCCTCGAGGATCGCGCCGTCACGCAAATGAAGGTGCAGATCGTCCGGCCGGTGAAGTGTGATCGTGTCGCTCAAGTCGTTCTCCTGCGGACGAGATCCTGCGCGGCGAGCCCGCGCTCGGTGAGATGCGCGTCGAGCGCGTCGATGAGATGCACCATCGTGGTCGGTCGCGAAAGGGTCGCGGTGCCGATCGCGACGGCGCTCGCGCCCGCGGCGAAATAATCGAGCGCGTCCTGCAAGGTCGCGACGCCGCCGCATCCGATGATCGGCAGCGCGACGCGGCGGGCGATCTCGTCGGTCAGGCGCAGATTGATGGGCTTCAAAGGCAGGCCCGACATTCCGCCCGTGCGGTTGGCAAGGCGCGGATTGCCCTCCTTGTCGAAGGCGATGGCGAGCATGGTGTTGGCGACGATCAGCGCGTCGCCGCCGTTCGCTTCGATGGCCTCGGCGACCTGGCCGGGGATGCCGGAATTGGGGGAGAGCTTGCACCACAGGGGAAGACCCGTCGCCGCGCGGCAGGCGCGCACCACGTCCGCGGCCGGGCCCGGATCGAGGGCGAAGGCACGTCCGCCCGCTTCGAGATTGGGGCAGGAGAGATTGAGCTCGATCGCGGCGATCCCGGTGTCGGCCATCGCCGCGCACATCATCGCGAACGCCTCCGCCGTGTCGGCCGAGACCGAGACGACGATCGGCGCACCGAACGCCCGGTAGGCCGGCAGCACGTCGGCGAGAAAGGCCTCGATCCCGACCGAGGGAATGCCAATCGCGTTAATCAGCCCGCCCGCCGCCTCCGTGAGGCGCGGCGGTGGATGGCCGGTCCGCGCCTCCGGCATCACCGTCTTCGGGACGAGCGCGCCGAGGCGGCTGATGTCCATGACGCGCGCATGGCCGATCCCGAACGTGCCCGAGGCGGGGATCACCGGGTTGGGCAGCCGGACGCTGCCGATCGTCACCGAAAGGTCAGCCATGACGCCCCCCTTCGGCGAAGACGGGTGCGGCGAGGTCGACGATCGGCGTCTCGCAGATGATGCGCATCGCCCCGTCGCGGAAATGGCGCACGCAGGCCTGGCAGACACCGACCCCGCACGCCATCGGCGCCTGGAGGGCGACGAAGCCCGGAATCGCGAGACGGTCGGCGACGGCCTGGACCTTCGCCATGATGCCGTCGGACGCACCGGCCGCGATCAGCGCGGGTCGCGCGGTCTCGACGGCCTCGGCGATCGTCCGCTCGTCGACGAGATCGACCGTCGCGCCGGTCGCCTCGAATTCGCCGACCAGGAAATGAATCGCCGCCGGATAGACGCCCGCCGCATCCGGCGTGCCGGTGAAGATGACGCGGGTCGGCCGCTTCGCCTCGCCGCGCTCGCGGGCGAGCGAGAGGGTCGTGCCGACATGGCCTGCGTCGCCGATGATCGTGACCTCGGTGTCCGGCAGCGCGAAGGGCCGGCCGAGCGGGCCGACGAGCTGGACGACCTCGCCCGGCAGCGTCGTCGACAAATGGCGCGTTCCCTCGCCGACGATGTTGTACATCAGTTCGAGATGGCCGCCCGAATGCAGGATGGTGAGGGGGCGGCCGAGGAGCGGCCCGCCGGCCCTCAGGCTTCGGATCATCACATATTGGCCGGCGCGGGCGGCGCGAATCTCTGGCGGTGCGGAGAGAAAAAGCCGGCCCACACCGTGCTCGATGCGCGCCTCGTGCACGGTGACGTCGACCTCGACGACCTTATCTTGGATGTCGACCAACCTCACCTTCCTTCAATCCTGTCGCGGGCGATCCGACCCGGCGCCCCGCTCTCCTCAGGCCTCGCCGAGAAAGCCGTCGAAGAAGGCGGCGATGTTGTCGGTCAAAGCGGCGGAGAGATAGCCGCCTTCCTGGATGATCGCGACAGGAATGTCGAGCTGGCCGAGGCGTTGTCCCGCACGGCGTATCCCTTCGGTCGTGACGCTCATGCCGCCGAGGGGGTCGCTCTCGTGCACGTCGAGGCCGAGCGAGAGGACGAGAATGTCCGCCCCGAAGCGGTGAATCGCGCCGAGGGCGGTCTCGAGCGCGTCGAGCCAGATTGCATCGCCGGCCCGCATCGCGAGCGGAATATTGAGGTTTGCCCCCTCTCCGGGACCGATGCCCGTCTCGTGGGCGTGGCCGACGAACCAGGGATAGAAATTGTTCGGATCGGTGTGGACGGAGACCATCATCACGTCGGGCCGGTCGTAGAAGATCGCCTGGGTGCCGTTGCCGTGATGGACGTCGATGTCGAGGATCGCGGGTCGCGCGCCCTTGAGGACGAGATGCTGCGCGGCGATCGCGGCATTGTTGAGGATGCAATGCCCCGACGCCACCTCGCGGCTCGTGTGGTGGCCGGGGGGACGGGCGAGCGCATAGGCGGCGTGCGCCCCTTGCGCCACCGTGTCGGCGACGGCGATGGCACAGTCGGCGGCACGGAGGGCGGCGCGGTACGTGTGCTCGCCGATCGGACAGGCGAGATCGCCCATGTGCCAGCCCGCCCGGCCGACGATCCCGGTCGGATAGCTCGCCTCCTCCCGCCGGGGCTGGACGTTGCCGAGGACTTCCGGCCCGGCGCCTGGAAGCGCCTGCCAGGTGGTCCACGCCGTCTCCAGGAATTCGAGATAGCGGGGCGAGTGGACGAGCGCGGCCGGATGAGGGCCGGACGGCGCCGGCGGCTCTTCGGTCTGAAGCCCGACACGGCCGATCCCTTCAAGGAGCCGCTCGGCCCGTTCGGCCCGTTCCTCGTTCGCCGCGGGACGGCCGCGCAGGAGGAAGAATTCCGGCGCATGGCGTGCGGTGTCGGCTGCATAGAAGACGCGCATTCAATCTCCATCGGCGGCGCGCCTCCGGCCAGAGGCGGCATGCAATCATCATCGACGAGCCGCCGCGCTTCAATCCCACGACCGGCCACATCGAGCGACCGGGCCGGATCGGGGGCGAACGGGGCGGCCTTTTGCGCCATCGCCTGGCGCGCGACCGCCAACCTCGAATCGTTGTCACTTTGATTGCACAACCCAATCGTTTGACACCAGCGCGTGCATCGTCAGACTGGCGATCAGTACATTCGGAGTGCGGATCGAGCCGATTTTCACCTGCGCTGGCGACGCCCTCGATGCCGCGCGATCGCGCGGAGCGCCGCTTTCCGCACCACCGGCACGGTCCCAAGCCGGCGGTGCGAGGTCACAACAACAGGAGCCCATTTTTGATGAGACGACTCCTTCTGCCCGCCGCTCTCGCGGCCCTCGTCGCGGCCGCACCGGCCAGTGCCCAAACCGCGGGAGGCCGGATCAACGTCGTGATCCAGCCCGAGCCGCCCGGCCTCATGCTCGGCCTCATTCAGAACGGCCCGACCCAGATGGTCGCCGGCAACATCTATGAGAGCCTGCTGCGCTACGACACCGACCTCGAGCCGATGCCCTCACTGGCGCAGTCCTGGGAGGTCTCGGACGACGAGCTGACTTACACCTTCCACCTCAAGGAAGGCGTCACCTGGCATGACGGCGAGCCGTTCAGCGCCGACGACGTGGTCTTCTCCGTCGACACGTTCCTGCGCGAGACGCATCCGCGCCTTCGCGTGTCGCTCGAACACGTGGAGAGCATCGAAGCGCCGGACGAGAACACGGTCGTCTTCACGCTGAAAGAGCCGTTCGGCCCCTTTCTCGGGATCTTCGAGGTCGGCACGATGCCGATCGTCCCGAAGCACATCTATGAGGGGACGGATTACACCACCAATCCGGCCAACGCGACGCCGATCGGCACCGGCCCCTTCAAGTTCGAGGAGTGGGTGAAGGGCTCCTACATCCATCTCGTCAAGAACGACGATTATCACGTCGAGGGCCAGCCCTATCTCGATGAGATCTATTGGCAGGTGATCCCCGACGCCGCGTCCCGCGCCGTGGCGTTCGAGACGGGCGAGGTCGACGTTCTGCCCGGCGGCTCGATCGAGAATTGGGACGTGCCGCGCCTCACCGAGATGGACGGCGTCTGCTCCACCGGCAAAGGCTGGGAATATTTCGCGCCCCACTCCTGGATGTGGCTCAACAACCGTGAGGGACCGACCGCCGACAAGCGCTTCCGCCAGGCGGTGATGTACGCGATGGACCGCGAGTTCATGCGTGACGTGATCTGGAACGGCTTCGGCACGGTCGCGAAAGGCCCGGTCTCCTCAAAGACGAACTTCTTCGACGAGAACCTGCCCGATTATGGCCACGACCCGGACAAGGCGCGCGCCCTCCTCGACGAGATGGGCTATGACGGCACGCCCGTGCGCCTCCTCCCCCTCCCCTATGGCGAGACGTGGCAGCGCTGGGCCGAGGCGGTGAAGCAGAATCTCGAAGAGGTCGGAATCACCGTCGAGATCGAGGCGACGGACGTCGCGGGCTGGAACCAGAAGGTCTCCGACTGGGACTATGACCTCGCCTTCACCTATCTCTACCAGTATGGCGATCCGGCGCTCGGCGTGTCGAGGAATTATATCTCCTCGAACATCGCGAAGGGCAGCCCCTGGAACAATGTCGAGGGCTACTCCAACCCGACGGTGGACGAGCTCCTCGAAGAGGCGGGCGTCGCCGTCGGGGCCGACAACCGGCAAGCGCTCTACGACGAGGCGCAACAGATCCTCGTCGAGGACGTGCCGGTCGCCTGGCTGCTCGAACTCGAGTTTCCGACGATCTATCGCTGCAATGTGAAGGATCTCGTCTCGACCGCGATCGGCGTGAATGACGGGTTCGTCAACGCCTATATCGAGGAATGAGCCTCGGCGGGTGCAGGCGCTCGCCCCACCCGTCTCGCCGCGCGCCCTTGGTGCGCGGCTACGCCTTGGCGATCAGCTCGACGGGGCCGGAAACCGTCATTGCAGGCTCCACGGTCGTGACCTTCGGCGTTGCGAGGATGGCGCGATTGCGCCCTGACCGTTTGGCCTCGTAGAGCGCCTGATCGGCGCTCGACAGGCAATCCTGCACGCTCTTGTGCGACTCGATATCGGCGCTGACGCCGAGGCTGATCGTGAAATGGATCACGTCGCCTTCGATTTCGATCACCTGCTGCTCGGCCATTGCGCGGATGCGCTCGGCCGCGCTCAAGGCGGCCCGGCTGCTCGTGTTCGGCAGGAGGATGACGAACTCCTCGCCGCCGATCCGCGCCGGAATGTCCGCCGTTCGCGCCGCCTCCGCCATCAGCCTGGCGAGAAGCCGGATGACCTCGTCCCCCGTGGCGTGGCCGAAGCGATCGTTGATCGACTTGAAATAGTCGATATCGATCAGAATGATCGACATCGGATTACGGTAACGCTCCCACCGCGCCCATGTCTTGTTGAGGTGGATGTAGAAGGCCCGTCGGTTCGCGAGCCCACTCAGCTCGTCGACGAACGCGAGGCGCCGCACCTCCGTCTCGGCCTCGACCCGTCGCACCTCGTGGAGGATGAAGAGGCCGAGAACCGCCGTACCCAGCAACGTGACGAGGGCCAACGGCGCGGCCGTCGTCTCGATCACGACGACGGCGAGTTCCCGCGGCAAGGTCAGCATCGATAACGTTAAGAACGGCGAGGCGATCGCGAGCATCGCGACGTCCGAGGTCCGAACGCTCCGGCCGGCTCGACGCACGAGATAATGCCCGACGAGACCGAGAACGACCGCGCCGCAGATCGCAAGTTGGCCCGCCGGCATCCCGACGCCGCCCAGATGATAACGATAGGCCGCCGTCATCGCCCACGTGATGCCGGCGGTGATGGGCCCACCGAAGAAACCCGACAGGGTCACGATCGTCGAGCGGGAGTCGACGATGACGCCGGGAATGAGTTCGCTCGGATCGAGCATCGACAGGATCGCACCGGATCCCATCAACAAACCAAGGACAATATTCCGCTGAACGCCCTCGATCTTTACTTGTATATAGCCATAAACAAGCGCGATAAACGCCATAAAACCGGCGTTTTTTAAGAGCGTGAGCGTCAGATCGACCATGATTACCTCGCGCCTTTTTATATCATCGGATGGAGCGAGAAGTCACCGTTGACCGAGCGCGACGTTTTCTAGCACAAAGGCAGACGCGCCTTGGACGACCGACGCAACCGCCGTATCGCGACCTAGGATTGCCGCAGCGCGCTGAGCCGATTGTAGGCGGCCGAGAAGCCGGACAGTGACAATTCCATGTTGACCGCGTTCTCGTTCTGCGCGGCGACCATCGTCACCGACATCGTCTGCCCGCGGCGCATGGCGCTCAATTCCTCTTCGTCGGGGCGTTCCTCGATCAGGCAGCCGCGCGGCAAACACGTGCGGAAGGCGAGCGTGCGAACGGTCCCCTCGTCGATCGCGATGTCCAATCCGGACGGCAGATGAAGGCCGAAGGGCGTGAGGAACGCCAAGAGCGGACCGTCATCGGACAGGGCGATCTCGATTTGAAGAATGCGCTCCCCCGTCTCCGTCTGGTTGACGACCTGGGTCATCCAGCACCGGCGCTCGCCGCCATCGGGCGTCGCGCAACGTACGGTCCAATCGCGATAGACTTCGGTGAGGGCATCCGGCCCCGCATCCTGGGCGGCGACGGAGGAAAGCGGCAATGCCGCCGCGACGAGCCCCATCACGAGGGCGGTGCACCGGCTGCGGGCCGAAGGCGATGCGGTCCTTGGAATGGTCATGCTGCGATCTCCTTTACTCGGCCAGCTCGGTTTGGAGGATTCACCATGCCCGCAATGGTCGTCCCTGGGGAGACTTTGCCCGCCGCGTCCACACCGCAATGCCGCCCGAAGATCGCCGCTGTGCCGAAAAAGCCGTAACCGGCGGCACCAGCACGCAAAACGCCGGTCGGCAGGGTCATCCGCCGACCGGCGTTCGGGGGCCGCCATCCCGCGGCCCCATTTCCCGTGGCGCCCCGCCTGCCTAGGCGATCGCCGGCAGGGTCGCCTCGATTTCGCTGCGGAACGGCTCGTAATTGTTCGGCAGCTTCAACGCCTCGCCGAGCGTCGCGACCGGCTCGTCGATCGCAAACCCCGGATCGTCCGTCGCGATCTCGAAGAGGACGCCGCCCGGCTCGCGGAAATAGACCGACCGGAAATAGTTGCGGTCGAGCTGCTCCGTCGGGCGGATGCCGTGTTCGCTCCTGAGACGCTCGGCCATCGCCGCCTGCCCCGCCTCGTCGGCGCGGAAGGCGATATGGTGGACGCTGCCCCGCCCGGACTGACCGCGCAGGAACTGGCCCGCTTCGTGAAGGTCGACGATCGCGCCGAACGGCGCGCCCGCGGCGCGATAGCGGGTCGTCGTGCCATCGCGGCCGATCTCCTCGAAGCCGAGCACGTCGGTCAGGATCCTGCCGGTCGGCGCCGCCTTTTCGAGGAGGAGGTCGACCCCATGAACCCCGCGAACGGCGCTTTCGGCCGGAACCACGCCGTTCGACCACCCGGTTTCGCTCTCGATCCCCGGCACCGCGACCAAGGCGACGCGCATTCCATCCGGATCCTTGAAGACGAGCGCGGTGTCGCCGAAGCGCCTCTCCTCGCGCGTCGCGGCGACGCCTTTCTCGAGGAGCCGATGCGTCCAGTAGCCGACCGCCGATTGCGGGATGCGGAAACTCGTCTCTTCGGTCTCGCCGATTCCCACCCGGCCCGGCGCCGCATGCTCCCAGGGGAAGAAGGTCAGGATCGTTCCGGGCTGGCCGGTCTCGTCGCCATAATAAAGGTGATAGGTGCCGGGATCGTCGAAGTTCACCGTCTTCTTTACGAGGCGCATGCCCAATGTGTTCGTGTAGAAATCCACATTGCGCGCGGGGGGGCCGGCGATCGCCGTGATGTGGTGAATACCGGACTGGGACATCTGAGGCCTCCATGTGCTCGGGCCGTGCCCGTGTGACCAGACAGATGGACGCCATCCGCCCAAAGTGCTACCGCTCGCGCATTGCAGAAACGCAATCGGACAACTGCACTCGCGCCCATGGCATTGCACCCTCAACACGACCAGATTGGGCCCGGCCAATTTCGGCTCTGGAGGCAGGTCCATGATCGACAACCGTTTGGCTCCCTATGGAGCGTTCGTCATCCGCGCCGCACTTGGCGTCATGTTCATCGCCCACGCGTATCTGAAGGTCGCCGTCTTCACGGTGCCGGGGTTCGAGGGCTTTCTCGGCTCGGTCGGCATTCCGACCATTCTCGCCTGGCCGATCATACTCGGCGAGTTCTTCGGCGGTCTCGCGATCCTCGCCGGCTTTCACAGCCGCATCGTCGCGCTGGTCCTGATGCCCGTCCTTCTCGGCGCGCTCGCGGTCCATGCGCCCAATGGCTGGGTTTTCAACGCGCCGAACGGCGGATGGGAATATCCCGCCTTCCTCGCGGGCACCGCGCTCGCCCACATTCTGATCGGCGAAGGCGCCTTCGCCGCGAAGCCGACCCGGATTCCGGCCGCGCTCGGGGCACGCTACGCCTCCGCCTGACCGCGCCCGTCCCCTCTTGCGCAGCCATGCCGGGCCCCGTGCGCCCGGCATCCGTCGCCGCCCCCCCGCGGCGCCGCCCGCGATGACGCTTCCCAAGGGTCTCACCTGGGACGATTTCCGCATCGTGAAGGCGATCGCGGACCATCGCACCCTTCCCGCCGCCGCCGACGCGCTCGGCCTCAACCATTCGACCGTCTTCCGCCGGCTGCGCCAGATCGAAGAGGCGCTCGGCCTCAAGCTCTTCGAGCGTCACCGCAGCGGCTACGAGCTCACCCCCGCCGGCGACGAGATGGCCGCCCTCGCCGCCGGCATGGACGAGGGCGTCGCGGCCTTCTCGCGCAAGATCGCGGGGCGGGAGATCGCGCCCTCCGGCGAGGTGCGCGTCACCACGAGCGACACCCTCCTCACCTGCCTGCTGACGCCGCTCTTCGCCCGCTTCCGGCAGGCTTTTCCGCTCATCCGGCTCGATATCGTCATCGCCAATCAGCCGCTGAACCTGTCGCGGCGCGACGCCGACGTCGCGATCCGGGCGACCGATGCGCCGCAGGACAATCTCGTCGGGCGCCGCATCGCGACGATCGGCTGGGCGCTCTATGGCAGCGCCGACGCGTTCGCCGGTCGACCGGTCCCGCCGCTCGAGGCGCTCTTCGCGCACGACTGGATTTCCCTCGGGGACAATATGGCCAGCGTGAAGGCGGTCCAATTCGTCCGCCAGCATGTCGCGGCGGAGCGGATCGTCTATCGCATCAACACCGTTCTCGGCCTCGCCGAGGCGGTCGCCGAGGGGATCGGCATCGGCCATCTTCCGGTCTTTATCGGGGACAAGAATCCCGGCCTCGTGCGCCTCACCGAGCCCGACCCGCAATTTGCGACCGACCTGTGGCTCCTCACCCATGCCGACCTTCGGGCATCGCCGCGCGTGCGCGTCCTCCTCGACTTCTTGGCCGAGGCGATTGCCGCCGAGCGCAGCACCGTCGAGGGCGTGCCGCGCGGCGGGGCCGAATAGGCGGCCTCAGGCGGGCGGAAAGGGCAGCTCTCCATCGAGGGGATCGACGTCGAAGCCGACGATCGTCATCGAGATCAGCGTATAATAGCCGAGGACACCGACGAGCTCGACCACCGCACGCTCGCCGAGCACGGCCTTCGCCCGGTCCGACACCGCCTCGCTGACGGCGCGCTCGTTCAGCAACTGCGCGGCATAGGCATGGACGACCTCCGCCTCGGCGTCGGCGAATTGCGGGGCCTCGCCGATGCGGATCGCCTCGATGATCGCCGGGGAAAGCCCCTCCGACGCCGCGATCGGCGCGTGGACCTGCCACTCATAATTGGCCCGCCAATAGGCCGCGACGGTGAGGATCGCGAGTTCGGAGAGGCGCGGTGGCAGCGTCGTCCCATACCGGCAGAAAGCGCCGAGCGACTGCGCCCGGTCGGCGAGTTCTGCGCTGTGGAGCCAGATCCGTAACGGAGCCGGGACCGTCGCCCGCGGGCCGGTCACGATCGCATCGTAGACGCGGCGCTGGTCGTCATCGAGATTGTCCGCGTCGAGATCGCTTACACGCATTCGTTCCTCCCGGGACCACCCTTTGGGTGCTGCGGCGCGAGCCGATCCCGACGGCGCGGGTGCCGGCCAATTAACCGAGGAGTGTAAAGGAGAGGCGTGGGCGGGGCTATCGGCGGATCGACACGGATGCCGGCCACATAGCCGGCCACGGCATGCCCGATCGGCGAGAATGTCGCATCGAATGATGATCGGCCGCGCATTCGCCGTCGTTCTGGTTTAGTAAGTGGAACATGCGGATCGCACCAAATGCCCCGACGTGTGCCGGGACCGCCGGGACGCCATCCGCCTCACTCGAACCCA
This sequence comes from Acuticoccus kalidii, assembly GCF_021556395.1. GTDB lineage: Bacteria > Pseudomonadota > Alphaproteobacteria > Rhizobiales > Amorphaceae > Acuticoccus > Acuticoccus kalidii. The sequence continues at coordinate 435,937 of NZ_JAKGCS010000036.1, read as the reverse complement.
GCGAGAACGCTTCATGACTGCGCATCCGAATTCGCTCGCCGCGCGCGATATCGCCTATCACCTCCACCCCTACACGAACGCGCGCCGGCACGAACGTCAGGGTCCGATCGTCATCGACCGCGGCGAAGGCATCTATGTCTACGACGATCAGGGTCATCAGATGATCGAGGCGATGGCGGGCCTCTGGTCGGTGGCGCTCGGATTCGGTGAATCGCGCCTCGTCGAGGCGGCAGCGAAGCAGATGTCGCGCCTGCCCTACTACCATTCCTTCTCGCACAAGACGCACGAGCCGGGCGTCGAGCTTGCCGAGAAGCTCGTGAAGATGACGCCGGACGGGCTCGACCACGTCTTCTTCACCAACTCGGGTTCGGAAGCGAACGACACCGTCGTCAAGATGGTGTGGTACTACAACAACTCGCTGAACCGGCCGGAGAAGAAGAAGTTCATCGCCCGCAATGGCGGCTATCACGGCATCACCGTCGCCGCCGGCAGCCTGACGGGTCTGCAGGTCAACCAGAAGGGCTTCGACCTGCCGCTCGACTTCGCCCGGCACGTCACCTGCCCGCATCATTATCGCTTCGCCAATCCCGGTGAGAGCGAAGAGCAGTTCGCGACCCGTCTCGCCGAGGAGCTCGAAGCCACGATCCTCGCCGAAGGGCCGGAGACGGTCGCCGCCTTCATCGGCGAGCCGGTGATGGGCGCGGGCGGCGTCCTCGTGCCGCCGGCGGGCTATTGGGAGAAGGTGCAGGCCGTCTGCCGCAAATACGACGTGCTCGTCGTCGCCGACGAGGTCATCAACGGCTTCGGCCGCACGGGCACGATGTTCGCGTGCGAGCAGTTCGGCATCAAGCCGGACATTCTCGTCCTCTCCAAGCAGATCACCTCCTCTTACCTCCCCCTCGCGGCGGTGGTGATCAGCGATCAGGTCTATCAGGGCATCGCCGACGAGACCGAGCGTCTCGGCACGTTCGGCCACGGCTACACCGCGACGGCGCACCCGGTCTCGACCGCCGTCGGTCTCGAGAACCTCAAGATCATCGAAGAGCGCGATCTCGTCGCGAACGGGGCGCGGGTCGGTGAACGGCTCGGCAAGGGCCTCAAGGCGCTGGCGGACCATCCGCTCGTCGGCGAAGTGCGCGGGCTCGGCCTCATCTGGGCCGTCGAACTCGTCGCCGACAAGGCCACGAAGGCGACGTTCGAGACCCCCGGCAAGCTCGGCACCTACATTTTCGAGCGCGGGCACGAGCACGGCATCATCATCCGCGCCATCCGCGACACGATCGCCTTCTGCCCGCCGATGATCATCACCGAGGAGGAGGTCGACGAGCTGCTGCGCCGCTTCGAGCTGACCCTCGCCGACGCGACCGAATGGCTCGCCAAGGGAATGCCGGCCGCGTAAGCGCCTCCCGCATTCGAACTTCTGTCCCGACCATCGGGCCGCCCAGCGCTACAGCGCCGGGCGGCCTTTTTCGTTCTGGGCGGGGACGCTGGGTCCACGGCCCCTCAACCGGACGGTTGATATGGATTGCGGCGCCGCCGCCCGAATGGTTAAGTCACGCCATCGATATGCGCTGGAAGGACATACCGGATGCCGCTTCGGGCTGACGAGATCCCCGCCCCGATCCGCGAGATCCTGTCGACGGGAACCGTGATTCCAGCACACCCTCTCGCGCTGACGGCGAACCGCACCCTCGACGAACGCCGCCAGCGCGCCCTCTCCCGCTACTATCTCGACGCTGGCGCCGGGGGGCTCGCGGTCGGCGTCCACACCACCCAATTCGCGATCCGCGAGGTCGGCCTATACGCCCCGGTCCTCGAATTCGCCCGCGAGGAGGCGACGACGTGGACCGACCGTCCCGTCGCGCTGATCGCGGGTCTCGCGGGCCGGACCGAGCAGGCGTGCCGCGAGGCCGACATCGCGGTCGGGCTCGGCTATCATGCCGGCCTTCTCAGCCTCGCCGCCTTCAAAGGCGCGAGCGAGGACGAGCTGATCGACCATTGCGAGCGTGTCGCCGCGCGGATCCCGCTCTTCGGCTTCTATCTCCAGACCGCGGTCGGCGGGATTCCCCTCTCCGACGCGTTCTGGACCCGCTTTGCCGCGATCCCCGAGGTCATCGGCATCAAGATGGCGCCCTTCAACCGCTACCGCACGCTCGATGTCGTCCGCGGCGTCGCCCTCGCCGAGGCGGAGGAGCGGGTCACGCTCTATACCGGCAACGACGACCATATCGTCGCCGATCTCCTCACCCGGTTCGACGTGAGACGCGGCGCGGAGACGGTGCGGATGCGCATCAAAGGCGGCCTGCTCGGCCATTGGAGCGTGTGGACGCGCAGCGCGAGCGAAATCCTGAAGCGCTGCCAGGCGGTGGGCGACGGGCCGATCCCGGCCGACCTCCTCGCCCTCGACGCGAAGGTGACCGACATGAACGCCGCCGTCTTCGACGTCGACAACGATTTTCACGGGGTGATCGCCGGCTGCCACGAGATCCTGCGCCGACAAGGGCTTCTCGACGGGATTTGGTGCCTCGATCCGGCCGAAGGGCTCGGCCGCGGTCAGGCCGAGAAGCTCACGCGCGTCGCGGCAGACTATCCCGATCTCGTCGACGACGCGTTCGTCGCCGACAATCGCGACCGTTGGCTCGGCTGACGCCGATGGCTTCACCTCCGAGCTCGGCCTCCGCCGCGCCGCCCCCCGCCCCGAAGGCGCGGGAGCGCATTCTCGCCACCGCCGTCCGCGAATTCGCCGCGCGCGGGCTGGCGGGCGCACGGGTCGACGTGATCGCCCGCGAGGCGGCGGCCAACAAGCAGCTCATCTATTACCATTTCGGCTCGAAAGAGGGGCTTTACGTCGCCGCTCTCGAAACCGTCTATCGCGATATCCGGGCACGTGAGGCGAACCTTGCCCTTGCCGACACGGCGCCCGAAGAGGCGATGAAACGTTTCGTCCTCTTCTCCTTCGACTATGTGATCGAGCATCCGGAGTTCGTGCGTCTCCTCGCCCACGAGAACCTCCTCGAAGCGCGCTATCTGAAATCCTCCGCCGAACTCGTGACGATGCGCACCCCGCTCGTCGACCGGCTCGCCCAGATCCTCGAACGCGGCCGCGAGGACGGCATCTTCCGCAGCCATGTCGACCCGGCGACGCTCTACACGACGATCGCCTCGCTCTGCTTCTTCTACGCCTCCAACATGCACACGCTGTCGGTGTTCCTCGGCACCGATCTTCACGACGACGAGGCCATCGCCCGCTACCGCGCCAATGTCGTCGACGTGATGCTCGGCTATCTCACCAACAGGGACGCATCGGCCACCCTGCCCGCCCCGCCACTTTGAAGCCGGGGCGCGCCGCCCTAAGATCGGGGCGACAGACGCAACGAGGAATGGCGATCCCCGCATGGCCGAAAAGGCGCCCTCCGCAGACCTTCATCTGAGGCTCACCTTCGGCGACGACGCCATGATCGGCCCCGGCAAGGCGGACCTATTGGAGCTGATCCGCGAGACCGGATCGATCTCCGCCGCCGGCCGGCGCATGGGGATGAGCTACAAGCGCGCCTGGACCCTCGTCGAGACGATGAACACGATTTTCGAGGAGCCGCTGGTCGCCCGCGTTCGGGGCGGACCCGCCGGGGGCGGCGCCCAACTCACCGAAGAGGGCGAGCGCGTTCTGGCCCATTATCGCCGCCTTCAAGGCCGCGCCTTCGCCGCCGGCGAGGAGGATATCGCGGCAATCCGGGCGATGTTGAGGGATATAGCCAACGAGAAATAACGCTTGCCTCCGCTGGTGACGGAAGCGATATTCCCGATTGGATATATCGATCGGAGACGCCCCATGCGCGACCTCATACGCCGCCCGGCCTTCGCCGCTGTCGCGGTCCTATTCGCCGCCTTCGCCACCATCGGTCCGCGCGTGGCCCATGCAGAGGACGTCACCGTCTTCGCCGCCGCGAGCCTCAAGAATGCGCTCGACGACATCGTCGCCGAATGGGCCGAGGAGACCGGCAAGTCCGCCCGCGTCTCCTATGCCGGCAGCTCCGCCCTCGCCCGGCAGATCCAGCAGGGCGCGCCCGCCGATCTCTTCATTTCCGCCAATCCCGAATGGATGGATACGCTGGAGGCGGATGGCCTCATCGTCGCGGGCACGCGCCGCGATCTCCTCGGCAACGCCATCGTCCTCGTCGCGCACGGATCGGCCGAGCCCGTCGCGCTGGAGCCCGGCGTCGATCTCGTTGGCCTCCTCGGCGACGGACGCCTCGCCATGGCCCTCGTCGACGCGGTTCCGGCCGGCATCTACGGCAAGGCCGCCCTCACCTCACTCGGCGTCTGGGACGCGGTGGAGCCGAAGGTCGCCCAGTCCGACAATGTCCGCACCACCCTTGCCCTCGTCGCCCGCGGCGAAGCGCCGTACGGCATCGTCTACGCGACCGACGCCGTCGCCGAGGACGACGTGACGGTCGTCGGCACCTTCCCTGCCGACACGCATCCGCCGATCATCTATCCTGCGGCGATCATTGCCGACAGCACCAACCCGGATGCCCCGCTCTTGCTCGACTTCATCTCCTCCCCGACGGCGCGCCCCCTCTTCGAGCGCCAGGGCTTCACCGTCCTCGACTGAGCGTTGACGGACTTTCTCTCCCCGCAGGAATGGACGGCGGTCGCGCTCTCGCTGCGCGTCGCCGTGTGGGCGACGATCGTGAGCCTTCCCCTCGGGGTGATCGTCGCCCTCGTCCTCGCCCGGTGCGATTTCTGGGGCAAGGAGGTGGTGAACGGCCTCGTTCTTCTGCCGCTCATCATGCCGCCGGTGGTGACGGGCTATCTCCTCCTCGTCCTGTTCGGACGGCGCGGGCCGATCGGCGGCTTCCTCTATGAGACCTTCGGCATCACCTTCGCCTTTAGCTGGACCGGCGCGGTCCTCGCGACAGCGGTGATGGGCTTTCCGCTGATGGTGCGCGCCATCCGCCTCGCGATCGAGGCCGTCGATCCGAAGCTCGAAGAGGCCGCCGGTACGCTCGGCGCGAGCCGCGTTGCGACCTTCTTCATCATCACCTTTCCGATGATCCTTCCCGGCATCATCGCCGGTGCGATCCTCTGTTTCGCCAAGGCGATGGGAGAATTCGGCGCGACGATCACCTTCGTCTCCGCCATTCCGGGCGAGACCGAGACGATCCCGTCCGCGATCTACGCCCTCCTCCAGGTGCCGGGCGGTGAGCCGAAGGCGCTGCGCCTCGTGATCATCTCGATCCTCGTCGCGATGGGGGCGGTGCTCGCCTCCGAGATCGTGGCGCGGCGCGTCGCACGGCGGATCGCGGGCCGATGACACTCGACGTCTCGCTGCGCCATTCGTTCGGCGCCTTCACCCTCGATGCCGCCTTCGAGGCCCCCGCCGGGATCACCGCTCTGTTCGGCCGGTCGGGCTCGGGCAAGACGACCATCGTCAACGCCGTCGCCGGCCTCTTCACCCCCGATACCGGCCGGATCGTCGCCGCCGACACGGTGCTTCTCGACACCGCGCGCGGCATCGACCTGCCCGCCTCGCGCCGGCGGATCGGTTATGTGTTCCAGGAGGGCCGGCTCTTCCCGCACCTCACCGTGCGGCAAAATCTGTCGTTCGGCCGCTGGTTCGCGCCGCGCGGCGCTGTCCGGGCCGATTTCGGCCATGTCGTCGAAATGCTCGGCATCGGCCACCTCCTCGCCCGCCGGCCGGGCCGTCTCTCGGGCGGCGAGAAGCAGCGCGTCGCGATCGGCCGCGCCCTCCTCTCCGCCCCGCATTTGTTGCTGATGGACGAGCCGCTCGCCTCGCTCGACGACGCCCGCAAGGACGAGATCCTTCCCTATCTGGAGCGCCTGCGGGACGGGACGGACGTGCCGATCCTCTATGTCAGCCACTCTCTCGCCGAGGTCGCCCGGATCGCGACGACGATCGTCGCGATCCACAATGGCCGCGTGATCCGGGCCGGCCCCGCAGGCGACATCCTCGCCGACCCGGACGCGGTGCCGCTGCTCGGCGTGCGGGAGGCGGGGGCGATCCTCACCGCCCGCGTCGTCGCGCACCATGCGGACGGGCTGACGGAACTCAGCGTCAGCGCCGGGTCGCTGTTTTTGCCGCGGGTCGACGCCGAGCCGGGCGACGCGGTGCGCGTCCGTATCGAGGCGCAGGACATCATCCTCGCGAACAGCGCGCCGGAGGGGATCAGCGCGCTCAACGTCCTGCCGGCGACGGTGACGGCGATCCACGAGGGCGAAGGCCCGGGCGCGGCGGTCGGCCTCCTCGCCGGGACGGACCGGCTTCTCGCGCGCGTCACCCGGCGCTCGGTCTCGGGGCTCGGCCTCGCGCCCGGCTCGCCCTGCTATGCGATCTTGAAGGCGACGAGCATCGCGCGGCGCGATATCGGCGCGCTGTGAGCCACCGGCCGCCGGTGCGGCGTCACGCCTTGGCGTGGCGCGGCGGCGGCGCGGGGCGAATGCGCCGGGCGATCTCCTTCACGAGGACGACGGGAAGCGGCGCGGCGGTGATCAGCATCGCGTACCACATCGGCCGGATCTGATAGCTGAAGTCGAAATTCGACAGGAAGACGCGCCCCGGCGGCGCGCCGCTCGCGATCCCGTACCAGAGGAACTCGACCACCGAAGCGCCGAGCCCGGCAAGGACCGAGACGAGCACGATCGCTGCCACCGCCCCGAAGCGCGCCCGCACGCCATCGAGCGCCCGGTAGAGCATGAGGCCGATAAAGACGCCCGTCAGAAGCACCGGCTGGGTGACGTCCACCTTCGTCTGCATGAAGAAATGCAGGAGGCCGAGCGCCGTGAAGAGATAGACGAACTTGTGAAGCGTCCGCCAATTCTGCCCCATCCGCCGGATCGCCGCGTCGAACGAGGTGGCCGCGAGAGCCGCAAAGCCGACGAGGGCCACGAAGCCGATGGTGAGATAGATGCGCAAGGCGATCTCGCTCGCCACCATCGCGATATCGCCGTCCTGATCGATCACATAGAGCATGAAGTGACCGAAGACGTAGGCGAACGCGGTCAGCCCCAAAAGACGCCTGATCCCGACGAGGCGCGACCAGCCGACGAGCCGTCGTAGCGGCGTCACCGCGAGCGAGGCGAGGAGGAAATAGAGCGTCCAGGTGCCGGAAAGGTGCGTCGCCTCCTTGAAGGGCTCGGCGGCGAAATGGCGCGTATAGAGCGCCCAGACGATGAAGAGGCTCGGCAGCACGGCGGCGAGGAAGGCCACCATACGAAGCCAGGAGAACCGGCCGCGCCGGTCGTTCCAGGGCAGGATGTCCGAGAGTTCCATCAGCGCTCCGCCATTTTCCGATCGGCCGGACGGCGTCCCGCAGCGGCGGATCAGCCGCTCGCCGCAGGCCGCCACGGCCTGTCTCGACAATTATGCCCGAGGGGGCTCCATTCCGACGCCCCCTCACGAGAATGTTTGCCGAATTCATCGGACGGCGAGGCGACCTAGGCGCTCTGCGGATCCACCGGCACGTAGAGATCGCCGCCATCGCGATAGCGCTCGGCCATTTTCTCCATCCCCTCCTGCGCCTCGGCCCGGATCTCGTGCGAGATGCGCATCGAGCAGAATTTCGGCCCGCACATCGAACAGAAATGGGCGACCTTGTGCGCCTCCTTCGGCAGCGTCAGATCGTGGAACTCGCGCGCCGTCTCGGGATCGAGCGAGAGGTTGAACTGATCCTCCCAGCGGAACTCGAAGCGGGCGCGGGAGAGCGCGTCGTCGCGCACCTGCGCGGCCGGATGGCCCTTGGCGAGATCGGCCGCGTGGGCGGCGATCTTGTAGGTGATGACGCCGGTCTTCACGTCGTCCCGGTCGGGCAGGCCGAGATGCTCCTTCGGCGTCACGTAGCACAGCATCGCCGTGCCGTACCAACCGATCATCGCCGCCCCGATCCCGGAGGTGATGTGGTCGTAGCCGGGAGCGATGTCGGTCGTGAGGGGGCCGAGCGTATAGAACGGAGCCTCGCCGCAGGTGGCGAGCTGCTTGTCCATGTTGGCCTTGATCTTGTGCATCGGGACATGGCCCGGCCCCTCGATCATCACCTGGCAGTCCTTCGCCCAGGCGATCTGGGTGAGCTCGCCGAGCGTTTCGAGCTCGGCGAACTGCGCCGCGTCGTTGGCGTCGGCGATCGAGCCGGGACGCAGACCGTCGCCGAGCGAGAAGGCGACGTCATAGGCGCGGCAGATGTCGCAGATCTCTTCGAAATTTTCGTAGAGAAAACTCTCTTCATGATGGGCGAGGCACCACTTCGCCATGATCGAGCCGCCGCGCGAGACGATGCCCGTCGTCCGCCCCGCCGTCAGCGGCACGAAGGGGAGCCGCACGCCGGCGTGAATGGTGAAATAGTCGACGCCCTGCTCGGCCTGCTCGATCAGGGTGTCGCGGAAGATCTCCCAGGTCAGATCCTCGGCGACGCCGCTGACCTTCTCGAGCGCCTGATAGATCGGCACGGTGCCGATCGGCACCGGCGAATTGCGCAGGATCCAATCCCGGATATTGTGGATGTTGCGCCCGGTCGACAGGTCCATCACCGTGTCCGCCCCCCAGCGGATCGCCCAGACCATCTTGTCGACCTCCTCCGCCATTGAGGAGGTGACGGCCGAGTTGCCGATATTGGCGTTGATCTTCACGAGGAAGTTGCGGCCGATGATCATCGGCTCGGACTCGGGATGGTTGATGTTCGAGGGGATGATCGCCCGGCCGCGCGCGATCTCCTCGCGCACGAATTCCGGCGTCACATGGTCGGGGATCGCAGCGCCGAAGCTCTCCCCGTCGCGGGCCGCCTCGCGTGCCGCTTGCCGGCCAAGATTCTCACGGATCGCGACGAACTCCATTTCCGGCGTCACGATTCCCGCCCGCGCATAAGCGAGCTGGGTGACGGCGGCCACGCCGCGCGCGCGCAATGGCCGGCGCGGAATGGGAAATGGCGGCGTGAGGCGCCCGGCCGAGACGAAGCCGTTGTCGGCGTCCGTCACCCCTCGCCCCTCATACGCCTCGACGTCGCCGCGCGCCTCGATCCAGCCCGCCCGCAGCGGCGGAAGGCCGCACGAGATGTCGATCCGGGCGGCGGGGTCGGTGTAGGGCCCCGAGGCGTCATAGACGGTGACGGGCGGCTCGAGCGCGCTCGGATGAAGTTCGATCTGCCGCAGCGGCACGCTGATATCGGGATGGATCGATCCCGAGACGTGGATTTTGCGTGAGGCAGGAAGCGGGCCCGTCGTCACTTTGGGGGCAATCGCGTCCATCTGGTTCTCCCTTCGTGTGGGTGAATCCAGGCTCGATCGGTTCGGTCAGGAATACGGCCAAGAGACCACCGGCGTGCGGCGACCCGTTCCCTCCCTTCGCCAGTACGAACTGGATCAGGTTCAATGGGTCGCCGTGCCGACGCCTCTGCGCGTCCAACGGCCTCTCAGCTCCTTGCCGGAGCTCCCCAGGCTTGTCGGACAGGAGCCTCCCGCGCCGGGAGGCCGAAGTCAATCGGGTTTCGATGGTCCCCACCCGGCCAGCGGCCGGACGGGGACGTCGCCCGCTTACGCCTTTTTGTGGCTCACGAAGGGAACGGGCATCATCAGCTTGTTCACCTGCGAGACGAGATAGCCGGCATCGCCGCTCTTCTTCAGGTAGGCCTGCCAATCGGGGTCGGCCTGGAGCGCGGCACGACGCGTCTCGCGATCGCCGGCATTCTCGTAGGCCCAGACGTGGACATAGGTGTTCACGTCGCCCGTCTCGGTCGCGGCATAAAGGAACGGCTCGCCGAGATGCTTCTTTTGAACGGCGAAGCCATGCTCCTCATAAAGGGCGAGGTGCTTTTTGATCGTGCCGGGACGGCAGGTGTAGGTGCGATGGTCGAAGAGCATGGTTCCGCTTTCAGATCGTTGGAGACGGATGGATGACGAGGCGTGCGACGCACCCCCCGCCGGGACGACTATAGACGAGGAGGCCCGCGTCGATATTCGCAAAAGCGGCGCGTCCCCCGCCCCGCAGCCGGGGTGAAAGGCTCATCCCGTCACCGCCGAGTAGATGAAGCGCAGGCAGACGATCACGAGGAAGCAGCCGAACATGATCTCGAGCGTGCGCCGCGACAGACGGTGTGCGAGGTGGACGCCGATCGGCGCGGTGATCAGCGTCGTCGGCACGATGAGCGCGAAGCCCAGCAGCGACACGAAGCCGATCGAATCGGGCGGCAGACCCGCCTTGCCCCAACCGGCGAGGATGTAGCCGATCGTGCCGGGAACCGAGATCAGGAGCCCCACGCCGGCCGACGTCGCGACCGCTTGGTGGATCGGCTTGCCATAGAGCGTCAGGACGAGCGTCGACATCGCGCCGCCTCCGATCCCCATCAGCGAGGACAGGACGCCGATGACGCCGCCGAACACGCCGAGCGTCGGGCGCGAGGGAAGCGTCTCGCCGAGCCGCCAATCCGACCGGCCGAACAGCATCTTCGTCGACACGATGCTCGCCACGATGATGAACGCCGCCTGGAACACGAATGGCGGGGCGAAATGGGCGACGAAGGAGCCCGCCGCGACGCCGACCATCATCGGCACGGCCCAGATCCGCAGGACCGGCTTGTCGACCGCCCCCTTCTTCGCGTGACCGAGCGCCGAGCGGATCGAGGTGGGCACGATGATCGCGAGCGACGTTCCGACCGCGAGCGGCATCCGCACGTCTTCGGGCACGTCGTTGAAGACGAACACTTCGTAGAGAACCGGGACGATGATGGCCCCGCCACCGATTCCGAAAAGGCCCGCCAGCACGCCCGTCACGGCTCCCGCCGCGGCAAGAGCGAGCGCCAGCGTTACGATATCCTCCACAATGGTCTCCTCGGAGCCGGAGGCGTCGGCCGCGATAGGTACCGGCGCGAGCAATGCGGCTCACTTAGCAAGAATGACGTGCCGGACGCCCTTCGCGACAGAGCGACCGGATCCCGTCGGCGCGGCGACCTACGCGTCGTCGTCGGCGAGTTTCACCTGACGCTCATAAAGGCTGAGGGTGAGTTTGTAATGATCGACGAGGTGGGAAACGGCGGTCTCGGCATCGCCGTCGATCGTCGCTTCGAGGATGAGTTGGTGTTCCGGCATCACCTCGCGCAAATGCAGGCTCGTCGTCAGCGCGATATAGCGATACCGCTCCACCTGGTCGGCGAGCTCGTCGCAAAAGCGGGTCATCCAGCGCGAGCCGCTGTTCATGATCAGCGTGCGATGGAAGGCCCGGTGGCGCGCCTCCCAGTCCGAATTGTCGGCCGGCTCCCCCGCATCGTCCTCGCGCGCGCCGAAGCGGAGCTTGGCCCGCGACAGGCGGTGATAGGCGATGACCAGGGATTCCTCCCACGCGTCGGTCCGGTTGTGGATGGATTCCTCGAGCGCCCGCCCCTCGATCCAGCAGCGCGTCTTCACGAGCTCGCGGAACCGCTCGATCGACAGCGGCGGCACGGAAAAGCCGCGCTGGTCTTCCCGGTCGACGAGACGTTCGGCGGAGAGACGGTTGAGCGCCTCGCGCACCGGGCTGACGCCGGCGCCATAACGCGCGGCGACCTGCTCGATGAGGAGCCGCTCGCCGGGTTTGTAGGCGGCGCGCATCAGATCGCGCTTCAGATCGTGATAGACCGCCGAGGCGGCGGTCCTCTTCTCACGCCGGGCCGTGCTCTCGGCCCCACTGTCTCCGTCGGCGAGGCTCATCGGGGTCGGGACGCTCCCGCTTCAGCGCCCACCATCGACCCCCGAGATCGTCGAGCGATGCCAGAAGACGAGGCGACGCTCCACGAGAACCACCGTCCAGAAGAGGACGAAGCCGAGCAGGCTGAGATAGATGATCAGCGAGAAGACGCGCGGGGTCTGAAGCTGCGAGGCCGCGACGCGGATCAGCTCGCCGAACCCCTTGCCGCCGCCGAGGAACTCGGCGGTGATCGCGCCGGCCATGACGCCGACGGCGGCGATCTTGAGGCCGGTGAAGATGTGCGGCAGTCCGGTCGGAATCTTCATGCGGAAGAGGGTCTGCCAGCGCGTCGCCCCCATCGCCTTGAAGAGCATCCGCGCGTTGTCGTCCGCCGCATGGAGGCCGGCGGCTGTCGAGACGACGATCGGGAAGGTCGCGATGAAGGCGGCGAGCGCCACCTTGGAGGAGATCCCGAAGCCGAGCCAGGCGAGGAAGAGCGGCGCGAAGGCGACCTTCGGCATCGTGTCGATCGCGACGAGATAAGGCAGCACCGCCCGTTCGCCGAATGAGGTCTCGCCGACCAGAATGCCGAGCGAGAAGCCGATCGCCATCGCGATCACGAAGCCGACGAGCACCTCCTGCGTCGTGACGAAGAAGGCCGTCAGCATGTAGCCGCCGGAAAAGAGGTTCTTGCCGACGAAGACGATGTCCGCCCCGGTCTCCAACGGCGAGGGCAGAATGAGCGGGGAGACGAGGCCGGACAGATAGACGAGCTGCCACAGGACGATGAAGCCGACGAAGAGCCCGACCATCGCGATCCCGCGCGGGATGCGGTCGATGAAGGCGACCTCCTCGGTCCAGACCGTGTCTTCGTAGCGTTTGCGCGCGACGGAGGGCGCCTCGGAAAGCGTCTGGTCGGTCACAGGAAACCTCCCTTGTCGAGGAGCGAGCGGATCCGGTTGACGAACGCGCCGAAGGCCGGCTCCACCATCATCTCCATGGTGCGCGGGCGCGGCAGGTCGATCGTCACCGCCTCGACGATCCGGCCGGGCCGGGCCGACATCACGTAGACGGTGTCCGACAGGAAGACCGCCTCGGGGATCGAGTGGGTGATGAGGAAGGCCGTCGCGTTGCGCGCCGACGTGATGCGCTGGAGTTCCAGGTTCATGAAATCGCGGGCCAACTCGTCGAGCGCGCTGAACGGTTCATCGAGGAGGAGGACGTCGGGCTCGGTGATCAGCATCCGGCAGATCGCCGCGCGTTGCGCCATACCGCCGGAGAGCTGGCCGGGATAGGCCTTCTCGAACCCCTTGAGGCCGACGAGCTCGAGGAGCTCGAGCGCGTCCTTCTCGGCCTTCTTCGCCGCCGCACGCCCGTCGCGAATGCTGATCGGAAGCACGATATTTTCGAGCGTCGTGCACCAGGGAAAGAGCGTCGCCTGCTGGAACATCATGCCGATTTCGCGGCGCGGTCCCTTCACCGGCTGGCCTTCGAGCACGACCGCGCCGGATGAGGGTGGGACGAGGCCGGCCATGATCTTGAGGAGCGTACTCTTGCCGCAACCCGAGGGACCGATGACCGCCGCGAAGTCGCCTTCGCGCAGGGTGACGTTCACCGGCTCGAGGGCGACGACGTGGCCGTATTTCTTGGTGACGTCGACGAGCTCGTAGACCGGCCGGCGAGGATCGCCGGCCGGTTCGCCCTCGGCCACCATGGCGAGGTTCGTGGTCACTGACCTTCGTTCCAGGTCTTTACGAACTCGTTGGTGTAAGCGGCTTCGAGATCGTCGAGCGGGGCGGAGAGGCCGCCGGTGTCGAGCTGGCTCTGGTGCCACTGCTCCCAGGCCTCGGGCGGCTGATAGCCGTAGCCGTTGGAGACGTCGAGCGGCGTGACCCGGTCGCGGATCGCGGTGAGGAGAGAGGCGGCGAACTCGCGATCCTCACCCTCTTGCGGGTTGCCCGCGGTCGTGTGCTCGAGCACCTTCTCGGTGTTCGCCTCGTCGAGGCCGAACCGCGTGCCGCGCACGAGCGCGCGCCCGAAGCCCTCGATCACCTCCGGATTCGACTCGAGAAAGTCGCGCGTGGTCGCCCAGCCATTGCCGAAATAGCTGAGATACTCTTCCGGCGTGATCTCATCGAGACCGATGCCGCGCGACCGGATGATCGCCGCGTCGCTGACGGCGGCGGAATAGGCCGTCACCTCGTCGCGCAGGAAGGCGGCCGCCGCGGTGCCGCCGTCACCGATCGGCAGGAATTCGTAGTCGGTGCCCTCTTCGAGCCCGGCACCCGCGAGGATGCCGCGCGCGAAGGCCACTTCGGCCCCGTCCGCCGTGCCGACGCCGACGACCGTGCCCTTGAGGTCGGCGATGTCGTCGACATCGGCCTTCTCGTTCACCACGAGGCCGAAGATCGACTTCGGAAACTGGTTGTAGATGAAGACGACATCCTCGCCGCGCGCGCGGGCGTTGAGGAGCGGTCCGGGGCCCGGATTGCCGATCTGCGCCTGGCCGGCCGCCATCGTCTGGAGCACCGAGGCTGAGCCGTTGACCGCCTCGACGGTGATTTCGAGCCCTTCGTCGGCGAAGTAGCCTTCACCGATGGCCACGAAAAGCGGGAAATTGTTGATCGCCGAGGGGTTCGGCACGACCACCGTGATCGGTGTCGTCTGCGCCATCGCACCCCAAGACGTCGCGACGGCGAGCGCCGCACCGGCAAACAATGCCGTCCTATAGCCTGACAACATCAGACCCGTCCTCCCTATGATGCAGCTTTCTTGCCGCTTTTGTTGTGTCACGCCCGAAACAACACGGTGCACGAGACGCGCACCGGACACGATACATGGCGCCAAAAAACTGTCAAAGGCGGATCTCAAGCCAAAAATAGATTTTCCTGGATGAAATGGCGCAAAATATACGTTATGCCTCAAGGCAAGGACGAGGCGCGAACCACGCGCCCGGTTAAATAAAGGGGAAGGAAACCATGGCGGATACGTCTGCAATGCAGGATTTCGCGCTCGCGCCGCCGCCGCAGCCGAGTATCGCGATCACCGGAACGTCCAAGCGGTTCCCCGTGCGCCGCATCTATTGCGTGGGCCGCAATTACGTCGCCCATGTCGAGGAGATGGGCGGCAGCGCCGATCGCGATCCGCCGCTCTTCTTCCAGAAGCCGGCCGATGCCGTGGTCGCCTCCGGCGCGGTCATGCCCTACCCGACGGTGACGAAGAACCTTCATTACGAGGTGGAGCTCGTCCTCGCGATCGGCAAGGGCGGACGCCACATCCCGGAAGACAAGTGGGCCGACCACGTGTTCGGCTATGCCGTCGGCCTCGACATGACGCGGCGCGATTTGCAGGGTGGACCGTGGGAGGTCGCCAAATCCTTCGACCATTCCTGCCCGGTCGGCGCCATCACCCCCGCGAGCGAAACGGGAACGATCACCGACGGGCCGATCAAGCTGACGGTCAACGGCGAGACGAAGCAGGAATCGGACGTCAGCCTCCTCATCTGGAAGCTGCCGGAGATCGTGAACCGCCTGTCGACCTTCTACGAACTCGCCCCCGGCGACATCATCCTCACCGGCACGCCGCACGGCGTCGGTCCGGTGGTGCCGGGCGACAAGCTCGTCGGCACGATGGGCGGCCTCTCTCCGCTCGAAGTCAGCATCGGCGACCCGATCGACTGAACCGCGATCGGCGGGCGCCCCGCGATCACCGGGCCGCCCGCACCATCGCCGCCACCCCCATTCGCCCCGGACGAAAAGGCCCGCGCCACGCTGCTCCGTGAGCGCGCGCAGGCGTTTGCGCCCGATCGTCACATCCAAGACACGACTTTGGCATCGGCCATGCCTATGCTGATGCGTCACAGCACGGCAACGACCCCGTTATCAGGAGGATCGCCATGAAACTGATCGCAGCCCTTGCGGGCGCCGCCCTCGCCTTCACCGCGAGCGCGGCTTCGGCCCAGAATTTCAAACTCGCGACGATGGTCAATCCGCCCCATCCCTGGATCGACGCCGCGGAGGCGTTGAAGGCGGAGGTCGAGGAGAAGACCGACGGGCGCGTCACGATCGAGATCTTCATGGGCGGCTCGCTCGGCAACGACCAGACCGTGCTCGACGAGATGCGTCTCGGCACGATCGATCTCATCATCGGCGGTACGCAGAACGCCTCCCCCTTCTTCAAGAAGTTCGAGATCTTCAGCCTCAATTATCTGTTCGGCGGCATGGACTCCTTCGAGAAGGCGACCGCATCCGACGGCGAGGTGCTCGCTTATTTCCAGGACGTCTATGACGAGGCCGGCCTCGGCCTGAAGCTCCTCGCCCTCACCGGCGGCGGCATCCGCAACTTCTCCGACAATGTGCGCGAGGTGCACGAGCCGGGCGACATCAAGGGCATGAAGATGCGCGTGCCGGGCTCGCAGATGGACGCGCGCATGTGGCAGACCTTCGGCGCGCTGACGACGTCGCTGCCCTGGACCGAGCTTTATACTGGCGTTCAGACCGGCGTCGTCGACGCCTTCGAGAGCTCGATCGCCGCCTATTATGGCTCCAAGCTCTACGAGGTCGCGCCCTATCACGCGCAGACCCAGCATCAGTTCATGATGAGCCACATCACGATGGCCGAGCCGTCCTTCAACCGCCTGTCGGAGGAGGATCAGGCGATCTTCCTCGAGGCGGTCGCGAACGCCGCCGCGCTCGGCACCGCGAAAGGCGAGGAGTACGACGCGACCCTCCTCGACACGCTCCAGAAGGAGCACGGCGTCACCGTGACCGATGTCGACAAGACCGCCTTCATGGAAATGGTCGTCCCGCTCCATGAGGAGATCGCGAGCGAGCTCGACGCGCTCGACCTTTTGAAGATCCTCCAGTCCTACAACGACTGACCAAGGCCGGGCCGCCCCGTGCGGCCCGTCCTCCGCCCGCGCGCTTCCCCGCTTCGCCGAGGCCTCACAGAATGCTCAAACGCGTGAACGATGCGATCGAGGCGGTGCTCCTCAATATCGCGGCTCTCCTCTTCGTCCTCTTCATCGCGATCGTGTTTCTCCAGGTCGTGGCGCGCAACTACCTCCAGATTTCCCTGCTCTGGACCGACGAAGTCGCCCTGTTGTGCTTCGTGTGGACCGTGCTTCTCGGCGCGGCGGTCGCCGTGCGCAAACGCCTTCATTATGTCGTCGAAGTGCTGCCGGCGTCGTTCGTGCGGGCCAATCGCGGGCTTCAGCTCTTTGCCGGGCTCGCCTGCCTCGTCCTCATTTATGTGATGATCGTCCCCGGCTACGGCCTCGCGGAGATGGGATGGCGGCGTTATTCGATCTCGCTGCGGATGCCGCTTTATTATCTCTTCCTCTCCTTCCCCGTCGCCGGCGTCGCGATGGCGCTGTTCACGGTGGAGGTCTTCCTGGAGGACGTTCGCGCCTTCCGCTCCGGCACCGCGCCCGCACCCCATTTCGATGAGGGCGATCTGTGACCCCCGTCATCTTCCTTCTCGTCTCGTTCCTGCTGCTCGTGACGCTGCGCGTGCCGATCGCGTTCGCGCTCGGCCTGTCGTCGGTCCTGACCGTCCTGATGCTGGGGTTGCCGCTCGTCTCGGTGGTCAATCAGATGCAGTCGAACATCAATTCGTTCGCGCTGCTCGCCGTGCCCTTCTTCCTGTTTCTCGGCCGGCTGATGAACGATAGCGGCATCACGACCCGTCTCCTCGCCTTCGCCGATGCGCTCGTCGGCCATGTCAAAGGCGGGCTCGGGCACATCAATGTCGTCGTCTCGATGATGTTCGCGAGCCTGTCGGGCTCGGCGGCGGCCGATACGGCGAGCGTCGGCGGCATCCTCATTCCGGCGATGAAGCAGGCGGGCTATCCCGCGCCCTTCTCCGTCGCGCTGACGGCCGCCTCTTCGACACTGGGCGTGATCATTCCGCCGAGCATCATGATGGTGATCTATGGCGCGTTCGGAAACGTCTCGATCGCGGCGCTCTTCCTGTCGGGGATCCTGCCCGGCCTGCTGATCGGCGCGATCCAGATGGGTTACACCTACACCGTGAGCCGCTCCTTCAGCGTCGAGGATCTGGAGCGCAAGACCTGCGCCGAGGCGCGGCGCGCGTTCGTCTCCGCCGCGCCGCCTTTGCTTCTCCCGCTGATCATTCTGGGCGGCATCACCGGCGGCGTGTTCACCGCGACCGAGGCGGCGGCCATCGCCGTTGTGCTCGGTCTCGTCCTCGCGACGGTGATCTATCGGACCGTGCCCCTCAGGGCCTATCCGCAGATGATGCGGGAGACGGTCGTGTCCTACTCGCTGCCGCTCTTCGCGGTGGCGGCGGCGGGCATCATGGGCTGGCTGATCTCCTATCTCGGCGTCGCGCGGCTCGTCGCGAGCCTGATCATCGACTTCGCCGATTCGCCGACCATCATCATGCTCCTGATGATGGTCTTCATGCTGATCGTCGGAACGGTGCTGAGCCCCATCACCGCGATCATCATCTTCATGCCGATCATCCAGGAGATCACCGCCGCAGCGGGGATCAACCAGGTTCACATGGCGCTCGTCGTCTGTCTCTCGCTGGCGCTGGGGCTCGTGACGCCGCCTTACGGCATCTGCCTTCTCATCGCCGCGCAGATCGGCGAGGTGTCGATGCCGCGCGCCTTCCTCGCCATCCTGCCGATCGTCGCCCTCACGATCCTCGTGATTTTGACGGTCATCTTCATCCCAGGCCCCTATCTCTTCCTCGCGAAGACATTCGTGCCCAACGTGTTTGCCGGCGGATCCTAAATGCGTGTTGCGATCGTCGGGGCCGGGGCCATGGGCCTCGGTCTCGCCTCAGTGCTCGAAAGCCTCGGGCACAAGGCCATTCTCCATTCCCCCTCCGGCGCGAGCCTCGCCTTCCTGAAGGAGGGCCGGCCGCTCAACTCGGTCGGCGCCGTCTCCGGCACCTGGCGCCCCGAGTGGGCGGATATGAAAGGCGCCGTCACCGGGGCCGATCTCGTGATCTTCGCGCTGCCCACCAACGGCATGCGCCGCATGATCGATCGCGCCGCCCCGCATATCGAGAGCGGCCAGGCGGTGGTGATATCGAGCCACGCCTCGTTCGCCGCGCTGGTGCTCGCCCGTCGTCTCGCCGCGCGCGGGGTCGAAGCGCCGATCGCCGCCTGGTCGACGACGCTTGCGACCGGCCGCCGCCTCGCCCCGGACCGCGTCCAGGTCGACGACCTCAGAAGCCGGATCGACGTCGCCGTGCTCGCCGACCCCTCCGGCCATGTGCGCGAGCTCCAGCGCATCCTGTTCGGCGACCGCTTCCATCCCGTGGAAGATCTCCTCGCCCTCTCCTTCTCGAACCTCAATCCGCCGATCCACCTCGCGAACGCGCTCGGCAACCTCACCCGGATCGAGAAGGGCGAGGCCTGGGACAATTATGACGGCATCACCCCCGCCGTCGCGCGCCTGATCCTCGGCCTCGACGCCGAGCGCCTCGCGCTCGCCCGCTCCTATGGCTACGGGGTGAAGACGGTGGAGGAGCACTACGTGCACACCTTCCCGATCGCCGCCGCCCCCCTCGCGGAGATGGCGGCAACGGTCCACCGGATGAAAGAGGGCCCGCGCGGCCCGACCTCGCTCGACACGCGCTATATCGCCGAGGATGTCCCGTTCGGGATCTGGCCGCTGATCCTGACCGCCCGCGCGAAATCGGTGCCGCTGCCGCTCCACGAAGGCGGGCTCGCGCTGATGTCGGCCTTCACCGGCCGCGATTTCGAGGCGGAGAACGACCTCCTTCCCGAGATCGGCGACCTTCTCGACGACACGGAGGCTCTGGTCGCGGCCTGCAAGGGTTAGGCGCGGAGCGATCGGCGCGCGGAGAGCCACAACAGCGCGACGGCGGCGACATTGGCGCACGCGAGGGCCGTGAGCGTCACGAGCGTCGCATGGGCACCGAAGCGGACCATGAGGAGCGCGGCGAGCGACGGCGCGAGCGCCTGCGCGATGAGGCTCGGCATCGCGATCCGCCCCATCAGCCGCGCATAGCCCGCCGGGCCGAAAAGGGCGAGCGGCAGCGTTCCGCGGGCGATCGAGAAGATCCCGTTGCCGGCCCCATAAGCGAGGAGCGCGATCGCCGGGATCGCAAAGCCCGCCGCGAGGAGGGCGAGGCCCGCGCCGATGAGGAGCGTCGCCGCGGCGAGCGTCCAGATCGGATGATGCCGCCCGCCACCCAGCATCTCGACGATGCGGGCGCCGACCTGGGCCGGCCCCACGAGGGCGCCGAGCCCGACCGCGGCGGCGAGCGTCAGCCCCTGCGATTGCAGGATCGTGATGAGGTGCACCGACCATGTGGCCGAGATCACCCCCGCCGTCGTGACGATCGCGCCGAGAAGGAGCAACCGCCTCAGCCGTGCGCCGTCGGGCGCGGGCCGCGGCGGTGACGCGTCGTCCGCCGGCTTGGCGCGGGCGCGGCGCGGGGTCTCGGCCGGCAGCACCAGCCAGTGGATCGGCAAGGCGATCCCGAGCTGGATCCCGGCAAAGACAAGACACGTGCCGCGCCATCCGACCGCCTCGACGAGAGCGGCTGTCACCGGCCAGCACACGGTGCTCGCAAAGCCGCCCCAGAGGGTCAGCATGGTGATCGCGCTGCGGCCGCGCGCGCCGTAGAGCCGGCCGAGGGTGGAGAAAGCGGCGTCGTAAAGGCCCGTCCCCATGCCCGCCCCGATGACGAGCCAGGCGCACAGATAGACCACGAGATTGGGCGCGGCCGCGAGCAGCGCGAGACCGGCTGCGAGACAGACCGCGCTACCTGCGAGGACGGGCCGGCCGCCATGATCGTCGATCAACCGGCCGACGCGCACCGAGATCAGGCCCGAGACCAGGAGACCGACCGAGAAGCCGGCGACCACGAAACCGCTGCTCCACCCGGTCGCCCGGCTGATCGGCGCGGCGAGCACCGCGAGGAGATAATAAGACGAGCCCCAGGCGAGGATTTGCGTGATGCCGAGCGCGGAGATGATGACGTGACGGCGCGTCCAGTGCGGGTCCGCTTCGCCCGGTTCCGCCGCGGCGCCGATCGTCATGGGCGCCGGCCCGCAGCCTCGCGCGCCGCAGGGGCGACGCGCCGTGCGCGATCCCCGCCCCGCGACGTGACGATCCCGGAGGCGGCCCCCGCCATCTTCGAGTGAACCGGTTCCCTCATGGCGCGGACGCGAGACTCCGCACCCTCGGCGAGCCGCGCGTGGCGCCCGCACCGTCGGCGCAGCATTCATCGGCCAGGAAGCCGATGAGGCCGTCCATCGCCTTATAATTCGCCCGGCAGATGAGGCTCGTCGCCTGCCGCTCCTGAGAGATGAGGCCGCGTTCCAAAAGCCGCTTCAGATGATGCGACAGGGTCGAGCCCGCGATGCCGAAGCGCGCTTGGAGCTGACCGACGGCGAGCCCGTCGGGCCCTGCCCGCACGAGCGCGCGATAGACTTCGAGGCGCGTGACGTTTCCGAGCGCCTCGAGCTGGCGCGCTGCTATTTCGACATCCATCGAAATAGGATGAAGCTGCCCGATGACGGCGTCAAGCGCTGTTTCGACGATGATCGAAAGAGCCGATCGATCGCCGCGAACGACGATGGCGCACCGTGCGGCGCGCCATCTCGAATGGGCGTGGGGCCCGAATTAGAGGGCCGGGATCAGCACTTGGGAACGTCGCGGCCGGGGCTGCCGATGGCGTCGAAATCGGCCTTGTCCATGCCGAGCGTCTGGTTGATGCCGTCAACCTTCTTCACGAGCTTGGTCGCAAGTCCACCATCGTCGGTCTCGACCACCTCGATCACGAAGTTGGAGCCGATCGCCTGGCGGTTCTCGTCGAGCGTGATCTTGCCGTTCGGCGCATCGAGCTCGAGGTTCGAGAGGCACTGACGGAACGCCGCCTGCCCTTCACCGAGGTCGCCGTTCACTTCGTCGACGCACTCCAGCGCGGCATTGGTCGCGTTATAATAGGCGGTGCCGAGAAGGGACGGACTCGCGAAGCGCTGATCGGCCGGCCACGCGTCCTGATAGGCCTTCACATATTCCTGCCATTTCGGATCATCCCACGTGTCGGCCTGGGGTCCGGACGCCGGCGTTCCGATGAGGGCCTGCTTCGCGTTGCCCTTCGAGTTGAGCACGGTGCCGTCGACCATGATCGTGCCGCCGATGAGGTTCGCATCGCCCCCGGCCTGCTGATACTGGTTGAGGAAGTTCACCGCATCACCGCCGCCGAGACCGACATAGATCGCGTCCACATCGTCAGGCAGCGCGGCGATTACCGAGGCGAAATCCTTGGTGCCGAGCGGCACCCAGAAGCGCTCGACGATCTCGCCGCCGGCCTCGCAATATTCGTGCGCGAAGCCGAGGAAGTTGGTGTAGGCGAAGGAATAGTCTTCCGCGACCGCGGCGACGTATTTCCAACCCTTCTCATTGGCCACATAGTCGCCGAGACCGACGCCCCACTGCGCCCCGTCCATGTTGAAGCGGAACAGGTTCTCCGCCGGATCGACATAGGTCGTCTCCTGCGCGCCCGACGCGCCGTTGATGAAGGTGACGTCGGGATAGTTCTTCGCCAGATCGCGGATCGCGATGCCTTCGGAGCCGGAGAGCGGACCGATGATGAAGTCCACCCCGTCCTGCTCGATCAGCTTGCGCGCGGCGCGCACGGCCGAATCCGGGCTCGCATCGGTCGAGGCGACGATGGTCTCGATCGGGCGGCCGCCGGCTTCGCTGTCGTGCTGCTTCATCGCGAGCTGATAGCCGCGCTGGCCGTCCTCACCGAGGACGGTATAGGTGCCCTCGAGGGTCGCCATGAAGCCGACCTTCAGCGGCTCGCCTTCCTGGGCGTGCGCCCCGGTCGCCATGATCGCCGCGACGGCCGCAGTGGTCATCAAAGTGCGTATCATCATTGTCCTCCCATTGGACGGTGTCGCACCGCGCGGGGGCCGTGGCCGCCGCCGACGCTCTCGTTTTTGATATGCGAGCTTTTCTGCAACCCCGTTGGTCTTACCGGGGCAACAGTCGCTCCGATGTCCAAGTCCGGGCGGGAGGATACAGGTGTCGGCCGTCACCCCCCAAAGTCATTCGAGCGGAATTTGTTACCACCAGTCTGATTTTTTCGCGGGAAGACCCGAACGAGACCGAGATACCGCGCCGAATTGGATCCGGAACGGAGATTTTTCGCGACGATTAACACGGCGCGCATGAAACATATTTGCCAAGCCGCGAACGGGCGCTCAGCGCAAAGCCGCGATCACCACATCGACCGTCGTGACGGCGGACACGTTCTGCAACGCGTACTCGATCGAGGCCCGGTGCCAGTCGGCATTCATCGTCGAGCAGCCGTCTTCGGGAATGACCATCAGATAGCCCTTGTCGGCGCCGGTGCGGGCCGTGTGCTCGATGCTCATGTTCGTCCACGCACCGCACTCGATGATGGTGTCGCGCCCCTCCGCCTTGAGCACCGTTTCAAGGCTCGTTCCCTCCCAGGCGCTCATCCGCATCTTCTCGACGACATGATCGCCCGGCTGCGGCTCGAGCCCCGCGACGGGCGCAACGCCCCAGGTGCCGCGCGTCATCGCGCCGGTCTCGGCGATGCCCTCGAAGAGCGGGGCGTTCATCGTGAGCCCCTTCGCGCCCGGCGGGCATACGAACCACACATGGATGACCGGAATCCCGAGCTCGCGGCACCGCGCGGCGAGGCGCGCCGTGTTCGCGATCGCGTTCTGCTCGCGGCAATGGTCCGGCGCGCCGGAGGCGGCGAAGGCGCCGCCGTCCATCACCACATCATTCTGCATGTCCTGGATGATGAGCGCGCAGCGGGACGGGTCGAGGCGGAGATCGCCCGCTTCGCCGGTCTGCGCCGCGCCTTCGGACCGTGGCGGCGGGGCGGCGGCGGTGCTCGCGGAGCCGGCCCGGCGACCGGCCGTCGCCTTCATGAAGGGCTCGTTGCGGGGGCCGACCTTCACGTCGACCGCATAGAGCGAGGTGCTCGCACAGACGAAGAGCGTGCGCCAATCGCGGCCGCCCCAATGAAGGTTCGCCGCGAGCTCCGGGATCGAAACCGTCCCGATATGCCGCCCGTCGGGCGCATAGACCCACAGCCCGCCCGGCGCCGTCACCCAGACATTGCCGTACTGGTCGCACTTCATCCCGTCCGGCACGCCGGGCTTCAACGTGTCCTTGATGCCGGAGGCGAACACCCGGCCGTTCGACAGCCGCCCCTCCGGCCCGACATCGAAGACGCGGATGTTCGCCTGCTCGGTGTCGTTGATGTAGAGCTTCGTCTCGTCGGGAGAGAAACAGAGCCCGTTCGGCATCGTGAACTGATAGCGGTCGACGACGAGC
Source organism: Acuticoccus kalidii (assembly GCF_021556395.1). Classification (GTDB taxonomy): domain Bacteria; phylum Pseudomonadota; class Alphaproteobacteria; order Rhizobiales; family Amorphaceae; genus Acuticoccus; species Acuticoccus kalidii. The sequence goes on along the minus strand of NZ_JAKGCS010000036.1, from coordinate 411,943 downwards.
GTCGGCTCGCGTGCCCCTTCCGTCACCCGGTAGACGCCCTGAAAGCCCAGCTCACGCGGGCGTTCCACGCCGAAGACCGGCATCCGCCCATACCAGGGATCGGTGAACCAGATCGCCCCGTCCGAGGCGACGACGACATCGTTCGGGCTGTTCAGCTCCCGCCCCTCGAAATGGGAGGCGAGCACCGTGCGCGTGCCGTCCGGCGCGATGCGGGCAAGGCTCGACGTGGCATGCTCGCAAACGACGAGATTGTGCCTCTCGTCGTAGGTCATGCCGTTGCCTTTGTTGGTGCCGTTCAGCACCGCGCGCACGCCCGCCCCGTCCCAGCGGCGGCGCACGTCCTCCGGCATGTCGGAGAACAGGAGATAGCCGCCTTCCGGATGCCAGATCGGCCCCTCGGTGAAGGTGAATCCGGTGCCGAGCTGGCGCACCGGGGCGTGCTCGTCGACGAGATGGCGAAATTCGGGGTGAAGCGCCTCGTGGCTCATGGCGTCCTCCTCACACCGGGAACCAATTGCGGCGCGGCACGGTCTGACTGACCGGCCCCGGCACCGCCATGTCGAGGCGGCCGACCACCTGCGCGGCCTCGATCTTGGCCGGCTTGTCGTGGATCGGCAGCAGGAATTTGGAGGAGTTGAGGAGCTTCTTGATCGCCGCCTTCTCCTGCCGCTTGGTGCAGGAATGGTTGCCGGTGACGCGCGGCTCGTGGTCGTTCACCTCGTGCAGAGGGGTCACGATCTGGTCGTTGAAGTCATAGATCACGTCGCCACAGATCGTCGCCCGCCCCTCCGCGGTCTCGACATGGACGTTCATCGAGCCTTCGGTGTGGGCGCCCGCCCAATCGAGCGTCACGCCGGGGATCAACTCCACCTCGCCGGTGATCTCGGTATCCTCAAAGCGGAGCGCGCCGGGGGTGTGGAGCCGCTCGACGAGATGCTGAATGTCCGGCTTCGGATATTGCGGATGCATGAGGCCGGAGACCGAATGCTCCATCTCACGGCGGTTGAGGACCACCGTGGTGTTCATCGGAAAGTGATCGTCCTTGCCGGCATGGTCGATATGAAGGTGCGTGTGGCACACATAGCGGACATCGCCGACCTTCACGCCATGCCGGGCGAGCTGGTTCTCGATCATGTTTTCGTGGAATTGCAGCCCGCGCATGCCGAGCGTTTCCATGATCCGATTGTCGCGATAGCCGGTGTCGACGACGACCGGATATTGGCCGCCGAGGATCAGGAATCCGTAGACGGGCACCCGCCGCGTCCGTCCGCAATCGCGACCGAGGACAAGGAAGCTCGATTCCAGTTCGATATCGCCATAGTCGAGCAGCTTGATTTCCAGCGCCATCGTCTCCCCCAACCGCCGATTGTCGTTGTTGACGCGACCGGGTTTTGTCGCGCGGTGGAAAAAAATTTACCGATGCGCCGGCGGCGGCAAAGGGGTTCACATGAAAAATCAGACGACAGGGTAAGTCTCAGCGCCGCGAAAAACGAAAAAGGCCGCCTCGCGGCGGCCTCCTCATCCGATCAATGCTTGCGCTCGATCAGTTCAGATTGATGTGCACCTCGGTGCCATCATCGTTGTAGCGGTCGCGACGATAGGGATTCTGCGCGACATAGCCGTCACGATTGTTGTAATAGGCTCGGTCTTCGCGCGCCTCGGCCCGATCTTCGGCGCGGTCGGCGCGCTGGTCGGCCTTCTGGCGGATCTGATCGGCCTGACGGTAGTTGCCGCGGCTCTCGGCGATATTGGCGCGCTGCTCGCCGCGGCGGATCGCCCGGTCTTCGCGAATTTCACCGCGGCGCTCGGCCGTTGCGGCGTTGCTCTCGCTCTGCGGGACGATGCGGACTTGCGCATCGGCGGGGGACGGCGCGAACGCCAGCGGCGCGGCCAGCACGGCGGCGAAAGTGGTCGCGATCGTGGCCCGTTTCAGCATCGAGATCATCGTATCACTCCATTCACTCGGAAAGCGCATCGCCCGTCGAGGGGGCAGCGCCGCGTCCGGTACGGGGAGCCAACGTGTGCTTTCGCCGATCCGTTCCACCGCTTTTCGCTGGGTTTTCGGCCTCGCTTTCGTGAATTTGGTTCCAAAATCAAATTGTCGCACCACGCCGAGCAACATCGGCGCGGTCGTGCGGCGGTCGCCAGCTCAGAGACGATAAATCTTTTCTGCGGTTCGGCGGAAAATCGCGTCCTTTTCCTTATCCGACATCGAAGCGGTCGCTGCCATGAACGCATCGATCAACGATGTGTAATCTGTCCAAAGCTTTTCGATCGGGAAATTCGATCCATAGAGGCACCGATCGGCCCCGAAGAGGGCGACCGCCTCCGACACGGCCCAGGCGACGTGCGCCGGGTCGTTGCGATGGATGAAGGTGCCGAAGCCCGACACCTTGCAGCGCACGTTCTTGCAGGCGGCGAGCGTCTCCATCGACGCGCGCCAGGCCGCCTTGCCCTCCTCGGTGAGGTTCTCCGGCATGCCGGCATGTTGCAGGACAAAGGTCACCTTGGGACACGCCTTCACGAGGCGGAGCGCCGCCGGCACCTGGTGGGCGAAGATCTGCAATTCGAAGACGAACCCATATTCGGCGAGCCGGCCGACATTCGCGACCACCGCGTCGGAGCCGACGACGTCCGGCCCGGAGGCGAAGCGGTAAAGGGGCTCCTCGTGCCAATGCATCTGGTGGCGAACGCCGCGCATCAGGGGATAGGCGGCGAGCCGGTCGAGATCGCGGCGGGCGTCCTCCTGGGTCATGTCCGCATAGCCGACAATCGCGTGCGGCCAGCCCGACTCCTCAGCGCACCGCGAGACCCAGGCGACCTCGTCGACGAACCAGTTCGGCGACCAGTTCGCCTGGACGTAGACCGACTTTTCGACGCCGGTGCCGTCGATGTCCTCGAGGAATTCCTCGATCAGATAGTCGCGTTTGATCGGGTCATAGGGGCCGAAAATGCGCGGCTGTGTCGGCCCGAGAAGCCACGGCAGATCCGCCCGGCGCCAGATGTGGTGGTGAGCGTCGACAATCCTCATGTCTCTCTCGCGAAGGTTAGAATCTCATCGGTGATGCGCCCCGGCGACGAAGCATCGCCAATGCGGGTGAGATACGGCGCGACGGCACGCAGCGCCTCGGTTTCGGGAACGAAGTCGGACCGGGTGGCGAGCGGGGTGAGCCACAGGATCGCCCAGGCGAGGCGCGACAGGCGCATCACCGCGTCGACCAGCGCGGCCGGATCGCCCCGCTCCAGACCGTCCGACAGGATGATGACGTAGGACGAGCGCGCGAATCCGGCATAACGCGGCACGCCGAGAAAGGCGCGGAGCGCATCGCCGAGCCGCGTGCCGCCGTCCCAGTCGGCGACCGCGGCGGCGGCGGCGGCGAGCGCCGTCTCGCGCCGACGATGGCGCAGCGCGCGGGTGACGCGGGTGAGACGCGTCCCGACGGTGAAGACCTCGACCCGCTCGGCGGCGTGCGTCAGCGTATGGGCAAAGCGCATCGCGGCATCCGTCTCACCCTTCATCGAGCCGGACACGTCGATGAGGAGGAGGATGCGGCGCTGACGCGTGCGGCGGCGGAGCTGCGGCAGGCGGACGATCTCCCCGTCGCGCCGCACCGCGTCGCGCAACGCGCGGCGCATGTCGGGCCGCTCGCCGGCGCGCCCGCTCGCCATCCGGCGCGAGCGGCGGCGCGGCAGGCGCGCCGGCGCCGCGCGACGGAAGCGGCGGAGCGCCTCCGCCTCGCTCAGCGGCGGAAAGCCCCGCAGCGCGAGGGATTCGGCGGCGGTCGCCTCGCCGCCCGCCTCGTTGATCTCCTCGGGCTCGAAATCCTCGTCGGCCCCCTCTTCCGGCTCATAGGCGACCTCCTCCTCCTCGGTGGGAGTCGCGCCGGGAAGCGTCTGGCCGAGAAAGTGCGCCCGATAGAGCGCGTCGAACGCCTCGCGCCGGTCGGGCGACGGGGCGAGCGTCGCGAGGGCGGCGGCGTGGATGTCGGCCATCCGGCGTGGCCCGAGAAGACCGACGGCGGCGATGAAGGATTGGGTCTGCTCCGGCGCGACGCTGAAGCCGTTGGCGCGAAGGAGGGTCGAAAAGGTGACGAACGGCGCCGCCGCGCGCGGAAGCTCGGCGATGCTCTCCGCCGCTCGCCTCACCCGACCGTCTCGTCGAGGATCTCGTCGAGCCGGCCCGACAGGAAGGCGATATCGTCCTGGTCCTTGAGCGCGACGCCGATCGCCCGGCGGAAGGCGGTGGGCCAGGGATTGCCCTGCGCCTCCAACAGCGTCGCGGCCTCGGCCCACTCGACCGTCTCGGCGATGCCGGGGGCCTTGGCGAGCGGCTCGGCGCGCAACCGCTCCACTGCCGCGACCACACGGTCGGCCGTCCGCCGCGTGACGGTCGAGGCGCGCATCATCACGATATCGGCCTCGCGCGCGGCGTCCGGATAATCGATCCAGTGATAGACGCAGCGGCGGCGGAGCGCCTCGTGGAGCTCACGCGTTCGGTTGGAGGTGAGAACCACCACCGGCGGCTCCTGCGCCCGCACCGTCCCGCGCTCGGGGATCGAGATCGAGAAATCGGAGAGGAATTCGAGCAAAAAGGCCTCGAACTCATGATCGGCCCGGTCGATCTCGTCGATCAGGAGGACGGTGTCGCGCGGGTGCTCCAGCGCCTCCAACATCGGTCGGGCGATCAGGAACTCGTCGGCATAGATGTTGACATAGGCGTCCCCCGCTTGGCGGATCGCGAGCATCTGGCGCGGATAGTTCCACTCATAGAGCGCCGCCGCCGCGTCGATCCCCTCATAGCATTGGAGGCGGACGAGCTGGCGGCCGAGAATCGAGGCGAGCGCCTTCGCCGCCTCGGTCTTGCCGACGCCCGGCGCCCCTTCGAGGAGCAAAGGCTTGCCGAGCGCGAGCGCCAGATAGGCCGCCGTCGCGAGCGACTCGCCGGCGAGATATTGCGCATCGCGCAGCGCCGCGGCGAGCCTGTCCGGCGTGTCGATGCCGACGATGTTGGCCCGCACCGCCATCAGCGCGCCCTGTTCGCCCGGCTCGCCCTCGGCCGCGCGCCGCCATTCTCCTTGAGGCCGCGCAACACCTTCTCCGGGGTGATCGGAAGATCGCGGATCCTGACGCCGACCGCGTCATAGACGGCGTTGGCGACGGCGGGCAGCACCGGGTTGGCGCACATCTCGCCGGGCCCCTTGCCGCCATAGGGCCCATCGGGGGCCGGGCGCTCGAGGACCGCGATATTGTGGGGGGCGATGTCGCCGGGGCCGGGCATCAGATAGGTATTGAAGTCGACCGGGCCGTGCTCGCGGCTCGGATAATAGGGCTCTGTCGTCTCGTAAAGGGCGTGGCTGAGACCCATCCACGCCCCGCCGACGAGCTGCTGCTCGACGAGCTTGGGGTTCAGCGCCCGCCCCACTTCGTAGGCGGAGTTGATCTCGATGACGCGGACCTCGCCGGTCTCGTCGTCGACCTCGAGATCGACGATGAGGGCGGCGTGGGCGAAACAGGAGACGGGCGTCATCTCGCCGGTCTCCGGGCTCACCTCCGAGAGCGGGATCAGGAAGATGCCGCGACCGGAGACGGTGCGCCCTTGCTTGAACTGCGCCGCCGCGCTCGCCTGGCCGGTCGTGATCGAGCGCGAGGGCGCGCCGCGGACGTGGATGTTGCCCTTGCCGTCGGTCACGAGGTCGGCGGCGTTGACTTCGAGCTCCTCCGCCGCCGCCTCGAGCATCACGGCGCGCGCCTCCTGGGCGGCCTGGATGACGGCATTGCCGACCCGGTGCGTGCCCCGCGAGGCGAACGAGCCCATGCAATGCGGGCCGGTGTCGGAATCGGCGGTGTCAACATAGACGTCCTCGACCGGGACGCCGAGCGTCTCGGCCGCGATCTGCCGGGTGACGGACTTCATCCCCTGACCGAGATCGATCGAGGACAGCGCCACCATGAATTTGCCGTCCGGGTTGGAGTGGACGAGCGCCTGGGAGGGATCGCCTCCGAGGTTCATGCCGATCGGGTAGTTGATCGCGGCGAAGCCGCGCCCATGATGCACGGCCATCTCAGCCCCTCCGCCCCATCGGTGCCGCCTTCGCGGCGAACACGGCCCGTCTTTGCGCGCCTGCCAGCCGCCCCGCGGGCCGCGAGGCGAAGGTCGCGCCGTCCGAAATCCGGCGCGCGTCCGCCCCGATCAGGTCTCCGGGATGCGGTCGTTCTCGTGATTGGCCCCGTCGACCCAGCTCCATTCGACGGACCGGATGTCGACCCCGTCGACGCAGGCGATGTTCACCCCGCATTCGTTCGGATTGGAACGGCGACGATGATGGGTGTAGATCCCGCACACCGAGCAGAAATAATGCTCCGCCGTGTGGGTGTGGAACTGGTAAAGGCGCAGCGTCTCGCCGGAGACGATGGTGAGATCCTCGCGCGGCACCGTCACCGCGATCGCGCCGCGCCGCCGGCACATCGAGCAATCGCAGCGCCGCGCGCTCGCGAGATCGAGCTTCGGAAAGGCGATCCGCACCGCCCCGCAATGACATGTCGCCTCGACCATGGATCACCTCGCCTGAATCATACTCCGGCGCATTCTGCACCGACCAAGCGGTGAGGGCGAGGGGCGCGCGGCGGCTGTGAGATATCCTCATCACCGCCTCCTGAAGCCGGAGATCGAGGAAAAGCGGGTCGGCCCGCGTCGCGGCTCGGTGCGGTTCGGATCGGGCCGATGCGGCTCTGCCGACGGCGGCGCCCGCTCGGGACCGGCCGTGGCCGGAGCCGGCTCCCGTTGGGGCTCGCGATACGCCGGAGCGTCAGGCTTCGCCCGTTCGGGCCGCTGGCGCGGTGGCGGCGGCGGCGCGCTGCGGGCGGGCGGCGGCGGGCTCTCGCCACGTGCCGTACCCGCCCCGTCGCCACGCGCGTAGCTGCCCGAGGAATAGCCGGAGACGCGGCCATTCTCGTCCGTCGCGGTGAAACGCGGCAGCTCGGCGCGCGCGCCGCCTCCATCGCGGAGCGAAGAGGCGAGGCGGGCGGCGTCGGAAAGACCCCAGCCGGCCTTTTCTGCGGCAACCTGGCAGCATTCGATGAGGGCGGTGTTCTTCGCGAGACGGCGATGGGCCTTCATGTCCCCATCGCGATAGGCGTTGAGGATGCGCAATTCGATCGGATCCATCCCGACCCGCTCGGCCACCTCGTCCATATGGCATTCGATGGCGAAATCGACGCCGGTGATGCCGAAGCCGCGCATCGCCGTCGCGGGCGTGCGGTTGGTATAGACGCAGTAGATATCGGCGTAGACGTTGGGGATCGTGTAGGGCCCCGGCAAATGCCCGGCCGCCTTGATGATCGCGTAGGAGGAGAGCCGCGTCGTCGCCCCGGCATCGAAATAGCCGATGAACTTGCGGGCGACGATGCGGCCGTCGTTCATCACCCCGTCGGTGAGATACCAGCGCTCGGCCCCGCGCGGGGCGCCGACCTGCATCTCCTCCTCCCGGTCGAACATATATTTGCACGGCCGGCCGGTGAGCATCGTGCCGAGGATCGCGAGCGGCTCGTGAAGGGAATCGACCTTGCCGCCGAACCCGCCCCCCACCGTGCCGCCGATGAAGTGAAGCCGCGCGGACGAGACATCGAGGAGCTTGGCCGCGGTGCCGAGCGAGAAGAACAGCGCCTGGGTGGACGTGTAGCAGACGAAACGATCGTTGGTTTCCGGCGCGGCGATGGCGCCGCAGGTCTCCATCGGCGCCTGCTCGATGGGCGACATCTGATAGCGCCCCTCGATGACGTGATCGGCCTCGCGCAAGGCGGCATCGACATCGCCATAGCGCAGCTTCTGATGGTCGTATTTGCCGTGATAGACGAAGAGATTGTCGGGATAGGCGTCGTTGACGGCGGGCGCGCCCGGCTTGATCGCCTCCTCGACGTCGAGAACGTGCGGCAGAATTTCGTAATCGACGCGGATCGCGGCGCACGCCTCGCGCGCCTGGCGCTCGGTATCGGCGACCACCGCCGCGACCGGCGCGCCCCGATAGGCGACGCGCTCGCTCGCGATCAGCTCCTCGTCGTCGAGGCCGAAATCGAGGAGCGACAGGAGCGTGTTGAGATTGTGCGGCACGTCCCGCGCGAGGATGACGCGGCGCACGCCCGCCATCCGCTCCGCCGCCGCGGCGTCGACCCGGCGGATCCGCGCGTGATGGTGTGGGGAGCGGACACAGCGAATATGGGTGAGGCCGTCGAACTGGTGATCGTCATAGAACGGCGAGCGGCCGGTGACGTGGCCCGTCATGTCCTGACGCTGGGTCGGCTTGCCGATCTCGTTGAGGTCGTCGTCGCGCTCGTCGGCGAAATAATCCTTGCGGAACTCGATGGGCATGGCCCCTACCCCGTGCGGCGCGCGCCGCCTTGCGACGCGTCGAGGATGGCGTTGATGATGGCCTCGTAGCCGGTGCAGCGGCACAGATTGCCGGAGATCGCCTCGACGACCTCCTCCCGCGTCGGCCGCGGATTGTGCTTCAGAAGCGCGGTCGCCGACATCAGCATTCCATCGGTGCAATAGCCGCACTGGGCGGCGAAATTGTCCATGAAGGCGCGTTGCAGAGCCGACAGCCGCGCCCCGTCCGAGAGGCCGGCGACGGTGTCGACGGCGCGTCCGTCGACGGTCTCGGCGAGGGTGAGGCAGGAAAGCTGCGGCGCTCCGTCGACGAGGACGGTGCAGGCGCCGCAGGTTCCCTGCCCGCAACCATATTTCGGCGTGAGATCGCCGATCGAGCGGCGCAATACGTCGAGAAGGTTCGCCCCCTCGTCGACGAACACCGCCTTTTCCTCGCGATTGTGGCTGAAGCGGATGGGCGTCTTGGCCATCATGCGGCTCCTTCGAGGAGGCGGCGCAGGTGGACGGGCGCGACCTCGCGGCGATACCAGGCGCTCGCGATCGCGTCGTCCTCGGGGGCGAGGCCTTCTGCGGCGAGCGATGCGGCGCGGGCGATGGTGGCGGCGTCGAGCGGCTGGCCGGACAGCGCTCGCTCGGCCGCCACGGCCCGCATCGGCCGCGCGCCCATCCCGTTGAAGACGATGCGCGGATCCTGAAGCCGGCCGCCCGGACGCGGCAGGTTCGCCGCGATCGACATCACCGACACCCCCTTCGGCCGCACCCGGCTCACCTTCACGAAATGGAAGTCGCGCGAAGGGGCGACGAGGATCGTCGCGACGAAGGCGCGCGGCGCGTGCGGGCGGAAGAGATCGTCGAGCGGCATACGCCGCCCCTCACCCGTCACGACGCTCGCCCCGAGGGCGAGGAGCGCGCCCGCGACGTCGCCATAGGGCGCGGCGGCGAAGAGATTGCCGCCGATGGTGGCGGTGGTGCGCACTTGCGGCCCGCCGACGAGCCGGGCGACGGGGGCGAGGAATCCGAGTTCACGATGGGCGATGATCTCGGCCATCGTCACCCCGGCGCCGATCGCGATCTCCCGCCCTTCGGTGCGAATTTGGCGCAGCACCGGATCGGCCGGGCGCAGGATCGTCGCGACGGACGGGTCCGCCGCGTTCACGGCCCGCATCAGGACCGTGCCGCCGCCCAAGATATGCGCGCCGCGCGAGGCGGCGAAGGCGCGCGCCGTCTCAGCGAGCGTCGCGTGGGTGCGGACCTCTATCGGCATGTCGGGGCTCCTTGGCGGCGCCGCGCCGCGGAATTTGCGAGAGATCGAGGGCGGTTCATCGGGCGCCCGTCCCGTCGTCGCCGGCGATATGGGCGCGGACGGCCTCCATCCCGGCGGCATAGATGTTCTCGGCGACCTGGTCGCGAAGCTCCGTCTCGCGGCCGGGCGGGGTGTCGAAGCGCGATTCCCAGTGCCAGAAGGTCATGTCGCCGTCGGTCACCGGCGACAGGCGGACGTGCGCGACATAATTGAGCAGCGGGATCGGCGTGTCGAGCAGGCAGTAGGTGAAGGCCATGTCGAGGTCGGAAAGCGTCAGGAGCTGCTCGCGCAACTCGGACCCGTCGGCGAGGTGAAAGCGGCGCACGCCGCCGACCTTATCGGTCGGAGCGCCGCGCTCCATCTGGCTGTCGACGACGGCGGGGTGCCAGCGATCGTGGCCGTTGAAGTCGCGCAGAACCTCCCACACCGCTTCCACCGGGGCATCGATGATGGTGCTTTTTACGACCTTCACCATGGCTAGCGCGCGTAATGGCGTTTGAGGGCGTCGAAGCCCGCCTGGAAGACGTTCTGGCCGATCCCGGCGACGAGATCGTCGGCCGCCTCCTCGGCGCATTCGAACTCCGCCGTCCATTCGGCGAAGGTCCGGTCGCCGTCGGTCACCGGCGTGAGGCGCAAGGTCGCCACATAGTCGGTGAGCGGCATCGGGCTTTCGAGGATCGCGTAGGTGCAGAAGAGATCGTAGTCGGAAAGGCCGAGGAGCTTTTCGCGAATGCGGTCGCCATTCTGAAGGCGAAAGTCGCGCACGGCGCCGATCTTGTCGGCCGGCTCGCCGTTCTCGATCCGGCATTCGCGGATGCGGGGATGCCAGCGGGGCAAGGCGTTGAAGTCCCGCACCCGCTCCCAGACCGAGGGAGCGGGGGCGTTGATCACGCTCGAGACGTAGACGCGCGGCATCTATTCGCCCTTCCGCTCGCTGCCGTCACCGGCTGAGCCGGCGGTCTCCGTCGTCGCCGCAGCCCCTGAGCCCGCGCCGCCACCCGACGCGCCGCCGGAGCCGGAGCCGCCACCCGAGCCGGAGCCGCCACCGCGGCTCGCGTCCTTGGCGATGCGCTGCATGTCGCTCGCCTCGCGGATGAGGCCGCCCATCTTGGACAGGTTGCCGCCCTCGATGCCGAGATCGGCGAGGAGATTGTCGATCAGCGGGGCCTGGACGCGGTAACGCAGCGCCGAGTTGATCACCTCGTCGGTCGCCGAACGGTTGGTGCCGTCCCCGTTCGGATAGCCCCCGCCGTTCGCCCCATCGAGCTGGACGATGCGAATGTCGGAGATGCGCTCCATCGGCTTGACCGACGCGGCGACGATGCCCTCGATCCGCTCCAGCAGCCGGCGCCGGAAGAGCGAGGCGCGCGAGCCGTCGGTGAGGACGTTCTCCGCCTCGTTGATGAGCTTTTGCGCCTCCGCCTCGACGGCCTTGCGCACCTTCTCCGCGTCGGCGGCGAAACGGGCCTCCTCGGCGGCCTTCTCCGCCATCAGGACGTCGATCGACTTCCTGCGCTGCGCCTCTTCCGTCTCGCGCACGGTCTTGACGCGCTCCTCGGCCTCGGCGGCGCGAGCGCGGGCGTTGTCCGCCTCGATCCGCGCGGCGGTCTCCTCCAGCGACTTCGCATAAAGGGCGATCGCCTTCTCCATGTTGGCGAGCTCGACCTCGCGCTCGCGGGCGACCTCGCGGCGGCGGCGCTCGGTCTCGTGACCGATGCGCGCTTCGTCGAGGCCCCGCTCGGAGGCGATGCGGGCGCGCTCGATCTCCTCCGTGGAGGCGATTTCAGCCTCGCGCAGCGCCTGGACGCGGGAGATTTCGAGCTGCTCGGTCGCCCGGCGGCGTTCGAGCTTGACCGCGTCGAGCACCTTCTCGCGCTCGATATCGGAGCGCTCGATATCGCGGCCCGCCTCGATCTCGGCCCGGCGCACCTTGGCGTCGGCGCCGGCCCGCTCGGCCTTCTTGCCGGCGAGATCGATGATGCGGGATTCGTCCGCCTCCTCGACCACGCGGCGACGGTCGATATCGGAGATTTCGCGCTCCTGCTGGGAGGCGATGCGTTCGATCTCGAGACCGAGCTCCATCTCGATCCGCTGGCGCTCGGTCATGTCGCGCCGGCGGATGTCGGCGGCCTCGACGGCGCCCTCGCGCGAAATCTCACGCTCGCGCGAATCCTGCTCGGCCGCGATCCGCTCCGCCTTCAGGATCTTCTCCTGCGCGATGCGGGCCGATTCCACCGCCTCGTCCGCCATCACCTGCGCCTCGTCGAGGACGCGGTTGCGGACGATCTCGAGCTGGCGGATCGCCTCGTCGCGGGCGATCCGGTCGCGCGCCGTCTCGGCTTCCTTCTCGATCTGGACCTGGTCGACGAGCCGGCGCGAGGCGATCTCGGCGGACTGGATCGCCTCGTTTCGCTCGATCTCGCGCGACCGCGTCTCGCCCTCGGCGTTGATGCGCTCCTTGTCCACGGTGCGCTGCTGACCGATGCGGGCGACCTCGGTGCGCTCGCCCGATTGCGTCTCCTGGAGGGTGACGGCCTCGCGTGCCGTGATCCGGTCCTCGTCGATCTTCCGGTCGATCGCGATGCGGCGGGTCTCCACCGTCTCGCGGGCGGCGATATCGGCCTCGTCGACCGCACGATTGCGGGCGATCTCACGCTCACGCACGTCCTGCTCGAAGGCGATGCGATCGGCGGCGACGGTCTTTTCGCGGGCGATGCGGGCGGCCTCGATCGCCTGTGCGGCGGCGATCTCCGCCTCCTCCAGCGCGCGTTGCCGCTCGATCTCGAGCGCCCTCACCCGCTTGTCGTTGGCGATGCGCTCCTCGCTCGTGCCGGCGGCCTCGGCGATGCGCATCTTCTCGATCGCCTCGCGGGCGAGGATCTCGGCCTCGTTGACGGCGCGGTCTTGTGCGATGCGGGCCTTCTCGGTGTCCTCGCGCGCCGAGATCTCGGCGGCCTCCAGCGCACGCTGGCGCTCGATCTCGCGCGCCCGCGTCTCCTGCTCGTTGGTGATGCGCGATTCGGCGACGGCGCGTTCCTGCTCGATCCGGGCGCGGTCGGTCGCCTCGCGGGCGGCGATCTCGGTCTCTTCGATCAGGCGGCGGCGGGCGATCTCGCGGGCCTCGACCTCCTGCTCGTTCTGGATGCGCGCCTCGGACACGGCACGCTCCTGCTCGATGCGGGCGGTCTCCGTGTCGCGGCGGGAGGCGATCTCGGCGGCGTCGATCGCCCGTTGGCGGTCGATCTCGCGCTGGCGGATCTCCCGCTCGGACTGGATGCGGACCTCGGAGATCGACTGTTCGTTGGCGATCCGCGCGAGTTCGATCGCCTCGCGCGCGGTGATCTGCGCGCGCTCGGCCTCGGTGTCGCGCTCGGCCCGTTCACGGGCGATCTCGGCGCGCTGCTGGGCGCGGCGGAATTCCAGCTCGCGCTCCTGTTCGAGGCGCGCATGTTCGGAGTCGCGCTCGATGTTGAGCGCTTCCTTCTCCGCCTCCAGATTGCGCGCGCGGATTCGGATCATCGAATCCTGTTCGATCTCGTTGCGCAGGGTGCGCCGCGCCTCGATCTCGCGGATCAGCTCGGTGAGACCTTCGGCGTCGAAGCGATTGGAGGGGTTGAAGAATTCGAGCGCCGTCTGGTCGATATCCTTGATGGCGACGGTTTCGAGCTCGAGGCCGTTCTGCTCGAGCGCCTCCTGGGCGAGCTCTTTAACGCGGGCGACATAGCGGCCGCGCTGCTCGTGGATTTCGCCCATCCCCATCTCGGCGGCGGCGGTGCGCAGGGCCGATTCGAACTTGCCGGCGAGGAGCGGCTGGAGCCGGTCGGGATCGGTGGTGCGCCGGCCGAGCGTCGACGCGGCGCGCGAGACGGCATCGCGCGAGGGTCGGACGCGGACGTAGAATTCCGCCTCCACGTCGACGCGCATCCGGTCCTTGGTAATGATCGCGTTCTCGCTCGCCCGCATCACTTCGAGCGGCAGCGTGTGCATCGCGACGGGCGTGATGTCGTGGATGATCGGCCAGACGAACGCGCCGCCGTCGATCACCACCTTCTCGCCCATGAAGCCCGTGCGAACGAACGCGGTTTCCTTGGTCGACCGGCGATAGAGCCAATTCATCACCCAGTAGATGACGAAGATGACGATGACCGCCAGGATGAGCCAAAGGATGAGCTCACCGATGAGTTCACCCGTCATAACGATCCTCCCTTCGTGTCCGCCGGCTCACCGGCCGATCTTCTTGAATGCGTGCGTCTGTTCCGTGAGGGCGATTTCGGTCGGCAGGCGCTCCATCGAGGAGGCGCCGTAGAAGCCGTGGCAATTCTTGGTGTTCTTGAGGACGAAGGCGGCATCATCGGGCAAAGCGACCGGACCGCCATGGACGAGGATGATCGCGTCCTTGTTCACCGCGAGCGCCGCGCCGGCATAGGCGTCGACGAGTGCGGGCGCCTCCTCCAGCGTCACCGCCGTCTCCGCGCCGATCGAGCCGCCGGTGGTGAGGCCGAGATGGGCGACGATGATGTCCGCCCCGGCCTTCGCCATCGCCTCCGCGTCGCCCTCGCTGAACACGTAGGGCGTCGTCAGAAGCTCCTTCTCGCGCGCCGTCGCGATCATCTCGACCTCGAGGCCGTAGCCCATGCCCGTCTCTTCGAGGTTGGCGCGGAAGACGCCGTCGATCAGGCCGACGGTCGGGAAATTCTGGACGCCGGCAAACCCGGTGCGCTTCACCTCGTCGAGGAAGGTGTCCATCACGCGGAACGGGTCGGTCCCGTTGACGCCGGCAAGGACCGGGGTGTGCTTCACGACCGGCAGCACCTCGCGCGCCATGTCCATGACGATGGCGTTCGCGTCGCCATAAGCGAGGAGACCGGCGAGCGAGCCGCGGCCGGCCATACGGAAGCGGCCGGAATTGTAGATCACGATGAGGTCGATCCCGCCCGCTTCCTCGCATTTGGCCGACAGGCCCGTTCCCGCGCCGCCGCCGATGATCGGCTCGCCGCGCGCCTTCATGGCCTGGAACTTCGCGAGGAGGCTCGTCCGGTCCATCATCATCCTGCCTTCCGGCGCGGCTGACGTCCGCCGCCGATCGTTCTGAACGCATCCACCAACGCCGCAGCGAAAGGGGGATCGTTGACGTTGTGGGGAAGTCGGATCAGCCGGCGGGTCTCGCTCTGGCGCACGGTGCGGGTGAGCGCGTCGAAGAGTGCGGCATCGGCCGCCGGATCGTGGAACGGACCGCCCGGCCGATCGAGCGCGGACACCCCGCCTTCGGGCAGGAAGAAGCGCACCGGCCCGTCCATCTGGTTGAGCCGCTCGCCGATCCACACGCCCATCCGCGCGTTTTCTTCCGCGCTCGTGCGCATCAGCGTGATCTGCGGGTTGTGATGATAGAGATTGCGGCCGCGAAAGCGCTCGGGCACCGTTTCGGGCGCGGCGAAATTCACCATGTCGAGCGCGCCGACGGAGCCGACATAGGGCATCTTCGTGCGGATGATCGCGCCGAAACGATCCTCCGTCGCGGGGAAGACGCCGCCCATCATCATGTCGCAGATCTCAGTGGTGGTGACGTCGATGACGCCCTTCACCATCGCCGAATCGACGAGCATCTCCATCGCCTGGCCGCCGATGCCGGTGGCGTGGAAGACGAGGCAGTCATATTCGCCCTTCAGCGTGGCGGTGATCTGCTGCACGCACGGTGTGGTGACGCCGAACATCGTGATGCCGATCGCGGGGAGCCCGGCCGGGCTCGCCGTCTCGCTGCCGGCGACCATGCCGGCGAGCCCGTGCGCGGCGTTGGCGAGCACCTTGCGCGTGATCGCATTCAGGCCCTGCACGTCGGCGACCGAATGCATGATCGTGATGTCGGACGCGCCGACATATTGGCGGACATTGCCCGAGGCGACCGTCGAGACGATGAGCTTCGGAATCCCGACCGGAAGACGCCGCATCGCCGGCGCGACCATCGCCGTACCGCCCGAGCCGCCGGCGGCGATGATCCCGGAAATACCGGATTGGCGGGCGATCCACCGCTCGAAGGCGAGCGTCATGCCGGCGACGGACGCGCCGCGGTCGGCGGTGAACACCGCCGATGCGCCGCGCGGGTGGAAGGCGGCAATCTGATGGGCCGGGATCTCCGCACCCGAATGCGCCCCGCTCGTCGACAGGTCGGCGAGACGCACCGGCAGGCCGTGGCCGCGGATGATGTCGCGGATATAGCGCAGCTCCGCACCCTTGGTGTCGAGCGTTCCGGCGACGATCACCACCCGCTCGCCGGGCGCTGCGAGCGGTCGCAGCTCCGCCTCCGCGCCGCCACCGACACGCGGCAGCTCGGACACCGTGCGGGCGCGCTGCTCGAGGAGGCGGACGGGAACCGGGCGCGACCAGCGCGTCGGCGTCTCGGGGTTGGACAGGTAGATCTTGCGCGGGCCGCTCGGTGCCGTGACGGCGCCGGCGTCCTGCGCCTCCG
The DNA here is from genome assembly GCF_021556395.1 of Acuticoccus kalidii. Lineage (GTDB taxonomy): Bacteria > Pseudomonadota > Alphaproteobacteria > Rhizobiales > Amorphaceae > Acuticoccus > Acuticoccus kalidii. The sequence continues at coordinate 395,794 of NZ_JAKGCS010000036.1, read as the reverse complement.
GCTCGGGCGTCTCGTCGTGCGCATGGCGGCCGACGCCGAGAAGGCGCTGTTGCAGGTCGCGATCGGCGGCGAGCTGGCCGGCATCGAGGAGCCGGTCGATCCGCCCGTTCACCATGATGGCGACGTTCGGCGCGACCTCGGTCGCGACGCCGATATTCTGCTCGATGACGAGTACGTGCTGGCCCTCCTCGCCGAGGCGCACGAGCATCTCCTCGACCTGCGCGACGATCACCGGGGCGAGGCCCTCGGTCGGCTCGTCCATCACGAGGAGCTTGGGGTTGAGGAGCAACGCGCGGCTGATGGCGAGCATCTGCTGTTCGCCGCCGGAGAGCTGGCCGCCGCCATTCTGCTTGCGCTCGGCAAGGCGCGGGAAGGTCGTGTAGATCCGTTCGATCGACCACGGCCCCGCTCCGCGACCGGCGACGATGCGCAGATGCTCGTCGACCGTCAGCGAGCGCCAGAGGCGCCGCCCCTGCGGGACATAGCCGACCCCCATACGGGCGATCTCGGTGGAGCTCTTGCCGCGGATCTCCTCCCCGGCGAAGCGGATCGAGCCGGACGACGGGACGATCCCCATGATCGCCTTGCAGAGGGTCGTCTTGCCCATGCCGTTGCGGCCGACGACGGAGAGGACGCCCGATTGGAGCGTGAGGTCGACGCCCTGCAGCGCGTGCGAGGCGCCATAATAGACGTTGAGGCCGCTCACCTCGAGGATCGGCGGGCCGATGGCGCGATCAGTGGCCGCCATGACCGCCTCCGAGATAGAGTTCCTGGACCTCCGGATCCTCTTCGATCTCGCGCGGGGCGCCCTCTTTGAAGATGCGGCCATTGTGCATCATCGTCACCCGCTCGGCGACGCGGAGCGCGACGTCCATGTCGTGCTCGATGATCATGTAGCCGATATGCTCGGGAAGGCCGGTGAGGATGTCGATCAGCTCGCGCCGTTCGGTCGGCGAGAGGCCGGCGGCCGGCTCGTCGAACAGGATGAAGCGCGGCGCGCCGGCGAGCGCGAGGGCGATCTCGAGCTGGCGCTGCTGGCCGTAGGACAGATTGGCGACCAGCGTGTCGCGCACCGGGGTGAGGTGCACCGCGTCGACGAGATCGTGCGCCGATTGGAGGAGCGCGTCGTTCCGGCGCGGACGGATCAGCGAGAAGCGCCCGCGCGAGACGCCGCGGCAGGCGAGATAGACATTGTCGAGGACCGAGAGGCCGGTGAAGAGCAGCGAAATCTGATAGGTCCGCCTGAGGCCGCGCCGGATCCGCTCATAGGGCGGAAAGGCCGTGACGTCCTCGCCGAACAGGCGAATGGTGCCGGTCGTCGGCGCGAAATCGCCGGTGATGCAGTTGAACAGCGTCGTCTTGCCGGCACCATTGGAGCCGAGGACGGCGCGCCGCTCACCGGGCCGCACGGTCATCGAGATGTCCGCGAGGGCGACGAGCGCGCCGAAATGCCGGGAGACGCCGCGCAGTTCGAGCGCGTTCGCGGTGCCGGTCGCCGACAGGCGCGAGGCGACGGTTTCAGCCATCGCGCGCCTCCCCCGTCACCGGGTCGCGCCGCGCGCGTTCACGATAGCGCCGCCACAGGCCCAGAATGCCGTCCGACGAGAAGAACACGATCACCAGGAAGCCGAGCCCGATCAGGAGCTGGAACCGCTCCCCCCCGAGGCCGAACGCGACGAGGACGTCGAGCGCGAAGGTGCGCAGGAGGACGTAGAGGATCGCCCCCAAAAACGGCCCGATCGGATGGGCGAGCCCGCCGACCACCGCGATGATCAGGATATCGATCGCCGGCCCGACGGCGATCGTGCCGGGTGAGACCTGGCCGTTCAGCCACACGAGGAGGACGCCGGCGATCCCCGCGATCAGGCTCGAGAAGGCGTAGGCGGTGATCCGGTGGGCGGTGACGTTGAAGCCGAGCGCCGCCATCCGCCGCGCATTGTCCCGCACCCCTTGAAGCGCGAGGCCGAACGGCGAGCGGGAGACGTAGACGACGGCGAAATAAGCCAGCACCGCCCAGACGAGCGTCAGATAATAAAACGGCACCGGCGCCCGCCAGTCGACCCCGAGAAAGACCGGCGCACGCACCTGGTTGAGGCCGGAAAAGCCGTTGAACAGCGTGTAGTTCTGGCGCACGAGATAGAACATCGCCGCGGCGATCGCGAGCGTGATCATGATCGTGTAGATGCCTTCGGTCCGCACCGCGAGCGCACCGGACAGCGTGCCGAAGACGACGGCGACGAGGACCGCGAGCGGCGCCGCCACCCACCAGGGCCAGCCGAAACTGATCGTGTCGATCGCGCTCGTTCCGAAGATCGCCACCATGTAGGCCGCGACGCCCGCCACCGTCATCTGGACGAGGCTCACCATGTTGCCGTAGCCGGCGAGGAACATGAGCGAGAGCGAGATCATCCCGAGGATCATCGCCCAGGAGAAGATCTGCCGCAGGACGAAATCGCCCGATATCGCCGGCAGGATCAGGAGGATCACGCCGAGCACATAATACTGGACAGGGATGCGCGAGACGTCCCACCAGCGCACCGCGCGCGGAGCGGCTTCCTCGATGACGGCCATGTCAGCGCCTCACCGCGATGAGGCCTTGCGGGCGGAAGGCGAGGACGAGGACCATGATGAGGAAGGTCAGCACCACCGCGTAGGTCGGGGCGTAGACGGAGCCGAACTGCTCGGCGAGGCCGATGAGCAACGCGCCAAGCGCCGCGCCCGGAATGGAGCCCATCCCGCCGACGATCACCACCACCAGCGAGGCGAGGAGGAAGCGGATATCCTCCCCCGGCGCCATCGACTGGAACGTGCCGCCGATCACGCCCGCGATCCCGGCGAGCCCGGCTCCGAAGGCGAAGACGAGGATGAAGACACGCTGGATGCGCACGCCCGTCGCCGACAGCATGTCCCGGTCGTCCACCCCGGCGCGAACCAGCATCCCGATGCGCGTGCGGTTGAGGACGAGCCACATGCCGATGCCGATCGCGATCGCCGCGAGAAGGATCACGAGGCGGACCACCGGATAGGTGAGGTAGATATATTCGCCGGAGCGGCGCGAGATGCCGGTGATCAAGGGCAACTCGATCGGCCCGGTGATCCAGTCCGGCGTCAGGATCTGGTAGAAATCGCCGCCCCAGATCCACAGCATGATGTCGGCGATGACGATCGAAATGCCGATCGTGACCAGCGTCTGCTTGAGATCCTGCCCCTCCATCCGCGCGAACACGAAGAGCTGGAGGAGAACGCCGATCGCGCCGACGACGACGAAGGAGACGAGGAAGGACAGGAGCCACCAGCCGGTGGCGTCGGCGACCTCGTAGCCGATATAGCCGCCCAGCATATAGAGCGAGCCGTGGGCGAGATTGACGTTCTTCATCAACCCGAAGATCAACGTGAAGCCGGAGGCGACCAAGAAGTAGAGCGCGCCGAGTGTGATCCCGTTGAAGAGGGCGTTCAGAAAGATTTTCTTACGGCCGACCACGTCCTCGAGCGCCTCGGGCCAGGGTGCGAAGATCGCCCAAAGCAACACGGCGACCGCCAGCACGATGACTGCGGCCCAAAACGGGCGACGCTCGGCGAATCGGACCATCCTATCCCCTGCGAGAAATCGCTCCGCCGAGAACAAGTCCCGGCGGAAGCTCGACAATACCGAGCCGCTTCGCGAACGACGTACCCGAAAGTCTCGACTTTTGTCGGTCGGTGCGGCTCAGCCCGCGACCAACGACACGCGCCGATAATCGGTCGGCGCGATGCCGATATTGTTGGAGAAGAAGCGCGTGAAACTCGCCTGACTCGCAAATCCGAGATCGAGGCCGATCGCCGTCACCGGATCGTCGGACCGCGTGAGGCGGACGATCGAGCGTTCGAGGCGCAGCGTGTTGAGGTACATGTTCGGCGTCAGGCCGATATTCTGCCGGAACAACTTATAAAAATGCGGCCGGGACAGGCCCGCATCGCGCGCGATCCGGTCGAGAATGCAGGCATCCGTCACACGCTCGTTCATCAGCCGGACGGCGTTGCGGATGCGGAAATCGTTCATCCGCGGCCACATCGGCGGCTGGCGGCGGCCGATCGACCAGGTTTCCTCGAAGGCGTAGGCGGTCAGATCGTGGATCGCATCGTTGAGCGCCGGGCCCGCCTCACCATTGCCGATCCGCTCGGCGACCGTCCGCGCGAGGTCGAACAGGGGCGCGTCCATTCGGATCAGCGGCGCGCCGAAGCGCATCATCGCGTGGCCCCGCGCGCTCGAGGCCTCCATGAACCAGGTCGGCGCGATGTAGAGCGTCAGAAAGATCGCGCCCTTGCCGAGATCGCCGGGTCGAAACTCGTGCGGCTGCCAGGGGCTCACGGCGACCGCATGGTCGCGGTCGAGCGTATAGTCCTTTCCTTCGACCCCCACGGTGGCGGGCCGACCGTCGATCAGGAAGATCAGATGACCTTCCCGGTGCGCGTGCGGTGCGAGCGGTTTGCTCAACCGGTAGAGCGACGCGCGCCCGAATCTCCCATGGACGACGGCAAGTGCCGTGCTCATGCATGTCCTCCCAAACAAAACGGAGCCTTTGGCTCTCATTGTTCGGAAGTAGGCCATCACCGATGGGTTGTGTCAAAACGTGATTCGCACAAACGTCGTGGACCGATTTGCCGCACCCTCGGCTCCGGCGCCCCCCTTTCGCGGGCCGATCAGGCCCTTGCCTCTCCCTCCGCGATGGAGCAAGGCGCGCAGCCGGTCGCGTAGATGGTCACCGGCTCGGAGCGGCCGCGGATGGCGACTTCGGTGAGCTCGCGCCACGCGCCTCCCGCCTCTCCCGCCTCGGCAAGAACCGGCGCCGTGGCGACGATATCGGCCTTCAGGGTGCGGCTCAGATCCTCGATCCGGGCCGCGACATTCACGGTGTCGCCGATGACGGTGAACTCGAGCCGCTCTTCGTCGCCGACCGCGCCCACAAAGGCCTCGCCGCAGTGAATGCCGATCCCGACGCGGACCGGCTCCTCCCCGCTCGCGACCAGCGCGTCCGACCAGGCGGCGATGCGCCGGCAGATATCGCGTCCGCATTCGAGCGCCAGCGCGGCCTCGCTCTCGTGCGGCTTCGGGACGCCGAAGACGATCATCGCCCCGTCGCCGACGAACTTGTCGATCACCCCGCCCGACTGGTCCGCCGCCTTGCGCAGTTCGGCCCGATAATGGGTGAGGAAGGCGCTGACGGCTTCGGGCGGCATCCTCTCGGTGCGGGCGGTGAAGCCGCGAATGTCGACGAAGAGGACGCCGACCTGCTGGCGGCGACCGGCGCGCAGTTCCGCAGCGCCTCTCGACTCGATGATCTCCGCCACCTTGGGCGGCATGAATTTGGTCAGCGAGCGCCGCCGCTGGCCCTGCTCGATCGCGAGATGGACGAGGCGGCGGGTCCGCGCCGAGGCGACCGTGATCACCGTGCAGGCGAGCAGCAGCATCGCGAGCCGCAGCGAATTGCCGATCTCGCCGAACATGCCCGCGAGCGAGCCCGGCGGGACCGCGTCGATCACGAAGATCGACCCCGTCACCGTCGGCGCGCTCGCCCAGGCGATGCCGAGCAGAAGGAGAAAGCCGGTCAGAACCTGCAGCCAGACCGAATAGCGCATCGCCCCGAACGCGATCACGATCGGGACGATCCACGCGGTCGGCAGCGCCGCGAGATAGGCCGAGGTGAGGCCCCAATTGACCGCCGAGAGATGAAGACTGAACACGACGAAGACGACATCGAGCACGGCGAAGACCAGCGCGTAGTAGCGCCGAAATCGGCCGCGACGGGACAGGAGGCGGGCGACGATGCCGATCACCGCATAGACCGCCAGCGTCGCCCAGGCGACGAGGATCGCCGTCGAGCGCAGGATGCTCCAATCCGGCGCGTCGTCGATCACCGCGAAGTAGAGCACGACCCCGAGCGAGACCGCGATCAGAACGCGCAACAGTGCGATCAGGCGTTCCGTCCGCCGCTCCGCTTCCAGGATGAGGTCGTCAAACTCGTCGCCCAAGACAAACCTCCGAGACGGGTGCGCGCATCCGCGCCCCGCCATGCCCCCATCGTGGCGTCCGCCTCGGCGACGGGAGCCGCTTCAGGCCGACGGTTGCGCCCCGCCCGGCGTCGCGCCGCCGCCATATGCCTTCACGCCGGCATAGTCAAAGCGGACGCGGCGCGGTGACCTCCGTCGCCGCGCGCTCCACCGTCAGGTGCGGTGCGTGAGGGTCCGCGACACGGCGTCTTTCCAGGCCGCGATGAGCTTGTCCCTCTCGGGTTCTGCCATCTGCGGCTCGAAGCGGCGATCGCGCGCCCATGCCTTCGCAAACCCCGCCTGATCGGGCCAGACGCCGGCGGCGGAGCCCGCGAGCCATGCGACGCCGAGCGCGGTCGTCTCGCCGATCACCGGCCGGTCGACCGGGGCGGCGAGAATGTCGGCGAGCCGCTGCATCGCCCAGTCCGAGGCGACCATGCCGCCATCGACACGAAGCACCGTCTCCTCGCCGTGTCCGGCGCCCCAATCCTTGCGCATCGCGGCGAGCAGATCGTGCGTCTGAAGCGCGACGCTCTCGAGCGCCGCCTTCGCGAATTCGGCCGGCCCGGTGTTGCGGGTGATGCCGAAGATCGCGCCCCGCGCGTCCGCGTCCCAATGTGGCGCGCCGAGGCCGACAAAGGCCGGCACCATGATCACCGTCTGATGCGGATCGGCGTTCGCCGCGAGCTCGCCCGACTGCGCCGCCGCCTCGATGATGCCGAGCCCGTCGCGCAACCACTGGACCGCCGCTCCGGCGACGAAGATCGCGCCTTCGAGAGCATAATTGGTCTTCCCGTCGAGCCGGTAGGCGATCGTCGTGAGGAGGCGGTTCTTCGAGGCGACGCGCTCCTCGCCGGTGTTGATCAAGGCGAAACAGCCGGTCCCGTAGGTCGATTTCACCATGCCGGGCTCGAAGCAGGCATTGCCGATGACGGCCGCCTGCTGATCGCCCGCGACGCCCCGCACGGGGATCGCCGCGCCGAAGAGGGCGGGGTCGGTCGTGCCGAAATCGGCCGCGTTGTCCTCCACCTCGGCGAGCATTGCGGCGGGCACGCCGAGCATCTTCATCAGATCCTCGTCCCAACGCTGGCGGCCGATATCGTAGAGAAGCGTGCGCGATGCGTTGGTCACGTCGGTCGCGAAGCGGCCGGTAAGCCTTGCGATCAGGAAGGTGTCGATCGTGCCGAACACCACCTCGCCGGCCTCCGCGCGGGCCCGGAGCCCCTCCACATTGTCGAGGAGCCAGGCGAGCTTGGTGCCGGAGAAATAAGGGTCGAGGAGAAGACCCGTCTTCTCCGTGACCATCGGCTCGAGGCCTTCCGCCTTGAGCGCGGCGCAGCGCTCGGCCGTGCGTCGATCCTGCCAGACGATCGCCTTGTGAACGGGCTTCAGCGTGTCCCGCTCCCACACCGCGACCGTCTCGCGTTGATTGGTAATACCGATCGCGGCGATCTCGGACGCGTCGAGCTTCGCCTCCGCGAGCGCCTCCTTCACCGTGCGCACCGTGGTCGCCCAGATCTCGTCGAGATCGTGCTCGACCCAGCCGGAGCGCGGGAAATATTGCTTGAACTCGTGCTGGCCGACGCCGACGATCCGACCCGCTCCGTCGAAGACGATGGCGCGGGTCGACGTGGTGCCCTGGTCGATGGCGAGAATGGGGGCGGTCATAGGTCTTCTTCGTTGAGCCTCAGGCGGAGGTCGAGGCTCGTCTCGAAGGTCGCCCCTGTCAAACCCTGGCGGGATCCGGCGCGGTGACTATTCCGGCGCTTGCACCGATTCGAGATAGGCGATGATCGCGGCGATCTCGTCGGGGTCGTATTGATATTGCGGCATCTCGATCTCGGGGTGGTTCACCATGATCCCCTCCGCGAGCGCCTCCTCGAGGAAGGAGACGGGATAATTCTCCGATAGGGTCGAGAATGGCGGCGCGTCGGCGATCGGGCTCGGTCCGGGCCCGGAAATCGCGTGGCAGAGCGCGCAATCCCGGCTGAGGATCGCCTCGCCGGCGGCGATGGCGTCGCCGGTCGGCGCGACCCCTGCCGTCGCGGCGGGCTCGGCCGTCGCGGCGGGCTCGGCCGTCGTGGCGGGCTCGGCCGTCGTGGCGGGCTCGGTCGGGGCGGTCCCGCTCGGCGCCCCTTCCGCTGCCTCGGTCTCAACCGGCGCGGCGTCGCTCCGTGCGGCGGGCTTCAGCGTCGCGATATAGGCCGCGAGGGCGCGGAAATCGGCGTCCGTGACCGGCATGTCCGGCATCACCGGGTGCGGGATGAGAAGCGCCCGGGCGATATAGTCCGCACCGAAGCCGGGCCGTGTCGCGAGTTCGGGAAAGCCCGGCGCGTCGGCGAGGACGTCGCCCTGCGTGACGTCGCCGGTGACGTGACAGTTCGCGCACCAGGCCTGCGCGATCGAGCGCCCCCGTGTCACCGACGGATCCTGCGCCAGCGCGGCGCCCGCGGACAGACCGGCCACCGCGAGGACGGCGGCGGCGCTCCAGCGCGATCGTGACATCACGTCCTCCCATGATGGTCCGCGCATTGCGTCGCACCCGGACGGGAACGATTGCATTGATCAGAATCAATCTTGTTCCAAACTGGACCACTCCTCAACAACAAATGGCCTTTTGAGAGAAGCGGTTAGCCGGCGCGCGCCGGTCTCAGTCGGTCTCGATCGGTCTCGATGACCAAGCCCCGCGCCGCGGCGTGCGGGCGCCGTTCACGAACATTTTGCCGTCCGGTGGTGGATTACTGCCGCCAGTCGCCGCAGTTTCTCCGGCAAGGCGCACCATCGCGCCGTCGCGGAGGATCGTAAGATGCAGCAAACGACGCCACGCCGTAAGACCGCGAAGGACTTCCCGCAGGAGCTCCTTGACCTCTACGACTATTATGCGCACGGCCGCCTTTCGAAACGGGAATTCCTGGACCGCGCGGGAAAGTTCGCCGTCGGCGGCCTGACGGCGACGATGCTCTTGAAGCAACTCTCGCCGGACTATGCCCTCGCCGCCCAGGTCGACCCGGACGATCCCGACATCGAAACGAGCCGGATCACCTACCCCTCCCCGAACGGGCACGGCGAGATCGAGGCCTATATTGTCCGCCCCGCGAACTTTGAAGCGCCCGGCCCGGCGGTCCTGGTGATCCACGAAAATCGCGGGCTCAACCCCTATATCGAGGACGTCACGCGGCGCTTGGCGAAGGCGGGTTTCCTCGCGATGGCGCCGGACGGCCTCACCCCGGCAGGCGGCTATCCCGGCACCGACGACGAAGGCCGCGCGATGCAGGCCGAACTCGACACCGAGAAGCTGATGAACGACTTTTTCGCCGCGTTCGAGTATCTCGACGGGCTCGACGAGACGACCAAAGTCGGCGCGGTCGGCTTCTGCTATGGCGGCGGCGTGGTGAACGCGATCGCGGTCGCCTATCCCGAGCTCGCGGCCGGCGTCCCCTTCTATGGCCGCCAACCCGCCCCGGAGGACGTCGCCGACATCAAGGCCCCGCTCCTCATCCAGTATGCCGAGCTCGACGAGCGCATCAACGCCGGCTGGCCGGCCTACAAGGAAGCGCTCGACGCCGCCGGCACCGACTACACGATGCAGATGTATGACGGCGTCAATCACGGCTTCCACAACGACACGACGCCCCGTTATGACGAGACGGCGGCGAAGCTCGCCGAAGAGCGCACGATCGCCTTCTTCAACGAACATCTGCGCTGATGCGAACGGATGCGCGCCGCGACTGGCGGCGCGGCATTCGCCTCGTCTAGGATGGCGCCGGCTCGACGTGCCGGGCGGCCGGATCGCCCGGCCGCGCCTTCCCTCGCCTCGCCTTGTCTTCGCCCAACCCGCGAGCCGACCGGGCGCAGCATTCAACTGAGCAGTTCGTTTCCATGAGTCTTGAAAGCGTCCGCGCCTTCTTCGCCGAGAAGGCCCCCGATATCGCCATCGTCGAAACCGAGGAGAGCTCGGCGACCGTCGCCCTCGCCGCCGAAGCGCACCGGGTGGAGCCGGACCAGATCGCCAAGACCATCTGCCTCGGCGTCGGCGACCGCGTTCTCCTCGTGGTCGCGAGCGGTCTCTCGCGTCTCGACAACAAGAAGGTGCGCCAGGCCTTCGGCGGCAAGGGCAAGATGCTCCCGCCCGAACGCGTGGTGGAGATCACGAGCCATCCGGTCGGCGGGGTCTGCCCGTTCGGCCTCCCCGCCCCGCTCCCGATCTATTGCGACGTCTCGCTTCAGCGCTTCGACACCGTGGTGCCCGCCGCGGGGGCGACGAACTCGGCCGTGCACATCGCGACCGACCGCCTCGCCGCCCTCACCGGCGCCGAATGGGTCGACGTCTGCCAGTAATCAGCGCAGCTTGCCGCGCGCCGCCACCGGCACGGCTTCGCGCACGGTGTCGCCATCGAGCAGATAGACCTCGTCATAGAGATTCACGACGGGGCACACATGGTTCGGGATGACGCGCACGCGCTCCCCGATCTCCGGCTTCCTCTCGCAGGCCGACACGTCGACCACCGCGTGCTCCTCGCTGAGCGACTTGATGACCGCGCCCGGATATTCGACGAGATGGCCATGCCCGCCCGCCTCGCACTGGTCCGCGGCGAGCGCCTTGGACCCGGAATCGAGGACGGCCCGGTTGGGCTCGGGACGGCTCACCACGGTGGCGAGCACGGTCGCGGCGCAATCCTCGATCGTGCCGGCACCGAACCCGACCTGCATCCGGTCGGAATAGATGTAGGTGCCCGGCCGGTGCTCGGTCGCGTTGGTCACGGTGGCGGCGTTATAATAGTCCGGCGAGCCGCCGTTCGACACGCGGTTGACGTCGAGCCCCTCGGCCTTCAGCGCGGCGATCGCCTCGCCGAGCCAAGCGTTCACCTTCTCGGTCTGCCGGCGCGGCGGAAAGGTCATCAGACCGTCGAAACGGAGACCGGGCGCGGCGTCGATCCGCTTGGCAAGCGCCACCACCTCGGCGGCATTCTGGACCCCGCAACGGCCCGCCCCGGTGTCGCACTCGATGAGGACGGGGAGCGGATGGGCGGGATCGGTGAAGCGGCCCGCATAGCCCTCGACAGTCGCCGCGCTGTCGGCCGTCACCGACAGGGAGATGCGGTCATGGAGCGCGGCGAGGCGGTCGAGCTTCTTCGCGCCCATGATGTTGTAGGGCAGGAAAATGTCGGTGACGCCGGCATCGGCCATCACCTCGGCCTCCCCCACCTTCTGGCAGGTGATGCCGACCGCGCCGAGCGCCACCTGGCGCAACGCGAAGAGCGGCAGCTTGTGCGTCTTGATGTGGGGGCGCAACTTCAGCCCGCTCGCATCGGCATACGCCTGCGCACGGGCGAGGTTCGCCTCCACCTTCGCGACATCGATCACGATGGCGGGGGTCTCGATGTCCTGGATCTTCATTGCGGTCTCCACACTCACAGGCCCGGTTCGTTTTCGAGGCGCGCAAGCGCCTTCTCGAACGCGGTAAGGGTATGGCTCATGTCGTCGGCATTGTGTGCGGCGGAAATGAGTCCACCCGGCCAACCGCCGATATCGACGCCATAGATCATCAGCGCCATGCGCAGCCGGTCGACGAGTTCGCGCGGCGCCGCCTTCAGCTCCTGATAGGGGACCGAGAAGGGATCGAAGTCCGTCGGGTCGATCGCCCGCTTCTCGACATTGAGGAAGATCTGGAAGGACGAGAACGTCCCATAGGCGGCGAACGGCGAGCCGACGGCCTTGAAGAGGTTGTTGAGACGATCGCGCAGCTCCGCGCCGTAGGCGTTGGCGTTCTCGCACGCGTTGGTCGCCGCGATGATCTCGAGGGCGGTGAGACCGGCCGCGGCCGACACCGGATTGGCGTTGAAGGTGCCGGGATGCTGGATCTTCTCGAAGCCCTTTTCCTCGGCCGCGAAGAAATCGAGGCGCTCCATGATGTCGGCCCGGCCGCCGACCGCGCCGCCCGGCAGGCCACCCGCGAGGATCTTGGCGAGCGTCGTGAGGTCGGGGCGAATGCCGTAGACCGATTGCGCCCCACCCGGCGCGCAGCGGAAGCCCGAGATCACCTCGTCGAAGATGAGGAGGACGCCGGCCTTCTCGGTCGCCGCGCGCAGACCCTCGAGGAAACCCTCCGCGATCGGCACGCGGCCGAACGAAGCGCCCGTCGGCTCGATGATGACCGCGGCCACATCGTCACGCGAGGCGAGGAGTTCGGTCACGGCGGGCAGGTCGTTGGGCGGCAGGAGGATGACGCTTTCGGCGATCGCGTCGACGACGCCGGCCGTCGGCGAGCCGTCGAAGTGGCTCGTGTAGCCGGACGTCATGTGATCGTGCCAGCCGTGAAAGTAGGTCTTGAAGCGGACGAGCTTCGACTTGCCGGTATGGGCGCGGGCAAGGCGCAGCGCGAGGTGCGTCGCCTCGGTGCCGGAGGCGGTGAAGCGCACGCGCTCGATGCTCGGCACCATTTTCTTGACCTGCTCGCCCCAGCGCAATTCGCGCGTGGTGCTCGCGGCGAACTGCGTGCCGTCGACGACCGCGTCCTGGATCGCCGCCGTCACCTGCGGGTGGCAATGCCCCAGGAGCAACGCCCCATGCCCACCGAAATAATCGACGTACTCGTTGCCGTCGACGTCCCACTTCCGGCTTGCCTTCCCCTGATCGACATAGATCGTATAGGGCCGCATATAGCGCGAATCGTGCGTGATCCCGCTCGGAAAGACCTCCCGCGCGGTGGCCGCCAGCGCGGCGGAGCGCAGGGTGCGCTCCTTGTACTCGGAGATGACGGTGGAATTGGTCTGCTCGTCGAGCGACATGGGAGACTCCGTACGGCCGATTAGTCGAGAAGGTTCGGGATGAAGAGCACGAACGCCGGCCAAAGTGAAACGATGACGATCACTGCGAGGTGGCTCAGATAGAAGGGCAGCGATGTCAAGATCGCTCTCTCGTACGAGACCCCGGCTATTTGTGAGGCCGTCATCAAGGTCATGCCCACGGGCGGGGTGATGTTCGCCACGTTGAGGGTGATGATCATCACGATCGCGAAGTGGAGCGGATCGAAGCCGAGCTGCACCATCGCGGGCACGAGAACCGGCGCCACCACCACCAGCGCGGGCAACACGTCGAGGACAGTCCCGAGCAGGATGAGGAGGAGGTTCACCAGCATGATCTGGATGATCCAGTTGTCGCTCACCGAGGTGATCATGTCGGCCGCGTCGCGGGCGATGCCGGAGCGGGTGACGAACCAGCCGAGCACGGTGGACGCGGCGAGCAGGAAGAAGACCACGCCGGAAAAGCGCACCGTCGCGATGAGCGCGAGCCAGATCTTGTGCAGCGTCAGCGTGCGGTAGAACACGAAGCCGAGGATCATCGTGTACATCGCGGCGAAGGCGGAGGCTTCGGTGATGGTGGTGAATCCGCCCAGAATGCCGCCGAGAATGATCACCGGGACGAGCAGCGCCGGCACCGTCGGCAGGAAGGCCTTCGCCGCCGCCTTGAGATTGGTATCGCCATGGCGCGGGAACTTCTTCACCCAGGCCATGACCCCGGACGCGACGAGGAGCGACACCGCCATCAGGACACCCGGCAGAATGCCGGCCGCGAAGAGATCGAGCACCGACACGTTCCGCAGGATCGCCGCGTAGACGACCATCACGACGCTCGGCGGAATGATCGGCCCGATGATCGACGAGCAGGCCGTCACCGCGGCGCTATAGGCCGGGGTGTAGCCCTCTTTCTTCATCGCGGGGATGAGGATCTTGCCGACCGCGACGGTGTCGGTGATCGCAGCGCCGGTGAGGCCGGAGAAGAAGAGGCTCACCACGATGTTGACGTGGCTGAGCGCGCCACGAATCCGGCCGAGCAGCGCATTGTTGAAGGCGACGAGGCGCTCGGTAAGGCCCGCCTGGTTCATCAGCTCCGAAGTGAAGATGAAATAGGGAATGGCCATCAGGAGATAGCCCGAGACGCCCGAAAACATGCGCTCGGAGATGATCTGGAGGAAGCGGATCCCCCCGAGCTCCCACCCCCCGGCGAGGCCGGACATCACCATGACGAGCGCGATCGGCGTGCCGATCAGGATGAGGACGACGAAGACGGCGACGGCAGACGTCATGCGAGCGGCTCCTTATCGCCGGCGGCGAGATGTTCGGCTTCCTCCATCGGGTCTTCGGCGGACAGCAGATCGGCCCCGCAAAGGACATGGATGAGAAGGACGAGTCCGGTCAGCGGAACGGCCGCGACCACCCAGCGCGCATGAATCTGGATCTGATCGGAGACCATGTAGACGTCGCTGGAGCTGAGGAAGAAGTTGGTCCCGTACCAGATCATCATCAGGGCGAAGAGCGCGACCAACCCGTAATTGATCGCCATGATCACCCGCACGACCGGGCGCGGCATGATGCCGAGCAGCGAGGTCATCGCGATGTGCTCGCCGTAGACGAACGCCACCGTGATCGACAACAGGCCGAGCCACGGGATGAACAGGCGCGCGAGGGAATAGGTCCACGACAACGCATTGCCGGTGATGATCATGTAGAAGAAGCCGGCGAATGAGATCGACAGCATCGCCAGAACGAAGAGGACACAGACCGTCGTGACCAACTCGTTCAGCTTCGCGCTGATAAACGCGCGGCGTTCGGCAAACGGCATAAGTCCACCGTGATGATCGAGGGAGGGGCGGAAACAAACGGGCCGGCCCGAAGGCCGGCCCGTTGCGAACGGTGGGGACGTATTACTTAGCGTAAAGGTCCATCTCTTCGGCGGTCATCTCGTCATTGACCTTTTCGACTTCGGCGAAGAGCTCGTCGACCAGAGCGGCGTCGAGGCCGAAATCGTTGGTGATCCACTCGCGCCAGGCCGGGCGGGCGATCTCGGCCATCGCCTCGCGCTCGGAGGCGGGGAGGACATAGCACTCGTCGAACTCGGCGCAGGACGCTTCCCAGCCCTCGATCGCGGCGAGCGCCGAGATGCCGTGCGCGATCTCGATCGCCTCACGGGCGGAGGTCACGATCGCCTCCTGATATTCCTCGGGGAGCGACTTGAACCACTTGTCGCTGACGAGCCAGGACTGCGAGTTGTACACGTGGCCGGACAGCGTGGTGTAGTCGTTCACCTCCCACAGCTTCCAGGTCTTCGACACGCCCGGCGCGTTGAACTGGCCGTCGGCGAGGCCGGTGGACAGCGCGGTGATCACCTCGCCCCAGGGGAGCGGCGTCGCCGAGGCGCCGAGCGCCTTCATGGTCGCGACGTGGGCCGGGTTCTCCTCGACGCGGATCTTGAGCCCCTCAATGTCCGCAGCGGTCTTGATCGGGTGCTTGTTGTTGGTGAACGCGACGAAGCCGCCTCCATCGTCGAACGTGCCGAGATAGCGCAGGCCCGACTCCTCGATCGACCCGTGCATGAACTTCGCGAACCACGGCCCATCGAAGAAGGCGTGCGCGACGCGATAGTCGGGGAACAGGAACGGCGCCGTGATGACCTGATATTTCGGGAAGAAGGACGACATCGCGCCCGACGAGATCACCGTCGACTGAAGCAGCGCCCCGTCTTGGGCCTGCTTGCCGGTCTCGACCTCGGAGCCGAGCTGGCCCGCGCCGAAGAGTTCGACCTCGACCGCGCCGTCGGTCTTCGACTCCACGAGCTGCTTGAAGTGGACGAGCGCGGGGTGAACCTCGTTCTCCATGTCCTCCGGCAGAAGATGGGCGATTGCCATCGTATAGTCGGCGGCGTTAGCCTGGGTGACGCCGAAGCACAGCGCCGTCGCCGTCATGCTCGCCGCAGTCAAAACCGACGCGAAGCGAGTTGACGCGACGCGCCTTCCAAGATCGCTCATCATTTCCGCTCTCCTTCCAGCTCGCCGACGAAGACGAGTCGTCTTTACAGTCGCGATTTATTTTCAACGCAATTCACGTTGACGCTGGCAACCTAGCGAACAATTTCAGAGCATTCCAGATCGAATTCCAAACATTTTCCCGCCGTCCTGCACATATACGAACCAATATCACGTCGATCCGTTGAGCAGAGGTCGCAAATTCACGAAACTCGGGGAGATTGCGTCCGGCAGCGCCGCATCACCCACGGTGGAAAGATCCTTGAGTCCGTGCCCGGTCGTGACCGCGACGACCCGATCGCCCGGCGAAAGGCGAAGCGCGTCGCGCGCATGTTTCAGCGCCGCGATCGGCACCGCCGCGCTCGGCTCCAGGACAACCCCCTCCGTCGACGCGGTGAGACGGACGGCCTCGACGATGGCCTCGTCGTCGACTGCGACGGCGGCGCCGTCATGCTTGCGGATGAAGGAGAGCGTGTAGTCCCCGTCCCGCTCATAGCCGGCGAGCGTGTCGTTGAGGGCGGAGGCGATCGTCGGCCGGTGGGTCCACGGCTCCACCGCACCGCCCTCCTCGTAGGCTTTCACGATCGGCGCGCAGGCCGCGGTCTGCACGGCGACGGGGCGCGGGATCTTGTCGATCCGGCCGAGCGCCTTCAGCCGCTCGAAGCCCTTCATCATACCGCCGAGCAGCGGGCCGCTCGAAATCGGCAGGAGAAGCACATCGGGTGCAAGGTCAGCGAGCTCGTAGGCGATCGTCGCATAGCCGTCGACGCCATAGGGATTGTGGTAGGTGGTGGTGAGGTTCACCCACCCCATCGTCTCCGCCGCCTCCTTGGCGAGGCGGCAGCAATCGTGCGTCTGCCCGTCGACGGTGACGAGACGCGCCCCGGCGACGACGATCTGGCGGAGCTTGGCGGGCGGCGCCGTCTTCGGCACGAGCACGAAGAGCGGAAGGCCCGCCCGCGCCGCATAGGCCGCGCTCGACGCGCCGGCATTGCCGCTCGAGGAGAGCACCATCGCCTCGCGCCCATATTCGCGGGCGAGCGAGGTGGCGATCGCCACCGCCCGGTCCTTGAAGGAGCCGGAGGGCTGAAGCGAATCGTTCTTGATCCACAGATCCTCGACCCCCAGCGCCGCCCCGAGACGGGGCGCGGCGAGGAGCGGCGAATGCCCCTCCCCGAGGGTGATGCGATGCTCCGGCCGGCAGAAGGGCAGATGCTCGGCAAAGCGCCAGATGCCCGCGCTTTCCGGCCCCTCCGGCGCGGCGTTGCGCGCCTCGCCCAGAACGAGATCGAGAATACCGTCGCATTGCGGGCAGGTCGACGGCACGCTCTCGATCGGGGTCACCGCGCCGCACGCGGTGCACACCATGTGGTCCCGCTCGCCCGCCATCAGCCGATCACCGGGTGCGTCATGGGCTTCGGCCCGGCCGCTGCGAGGCTCTTCACCACCTTGGCGAGTTGGTCGACCACCGCAGCGGTGATCGCCTCGCCCTTCGCCGCGCTCGCCAAGGACGGATCGCCGAGCACGCCGGTGCCGTTGGTCTTCTCCGCCATCGTCCGCAGCAGCGTCCCGCGGCCGCCGAGGAGCATGTCGCCTGCGTCCCAGTCGAACGTCTGCGCGCAGGAGAAGCCGCCGATCTTCTGGCGCCGCACGTCCTCGGGTTTCGCCGAGAGCATCACCGACGTCTCGAACTCGCACGCATGGCCGAGGCCGCCGGGCGCGCTCTCGCGGATCGCCGTCAGCTCCGGCGCGGCAAGGCGCCACCAGGTGAAGAAGGCGACGCGGCAATCGCGATGCATCGCGCCGAGCTTTTCGAGAAGAAGGCCGCCGACGGCCTGGTTGCCGCCATGGCTGTTGAGGATCACGATATTGCGGAAGCCGTGCCGCGCCACCGAGGTCACGATATCGGAAACATAGAGGATGAACGCCTCATGCCCGACCGAGAGCGTGCCCGGAAAATCCATGTGATGCTCGGAGCAACCGACCTTCACCTGCGGAAGGATCAGCACCGCATCGCCGAGTTCGGCGTCGAGCCGGTCGAGGAAATGGCCACCGATCACCGCATCCGTCTCGAGGGCGAGGTGCGGGCCGTGCTGCTCGATCGCCGCGATCGAGAGCACCACCGGGGTCGTCTTGTCGAGCGCCGCGATTTCGGCGCTCGTGTTGGTTTCCCATTTCATCGCTGTCGCCCGATCAGGCCGGATGCCACCAACGGCCGTCGATCACGACGCCCTCGGCCTTCAGCTTCTTGTCGGTCGTCTCGACGACACCGCGCACGTCTTCGAGCTCGAAGCGACCTTCCTCCAGCGAGATGACGCTGGCATCGCCGGTCGCGCCTTCCTTGAAGGTGCCGAGATCGGGCCGCAGCAGCGCCTTCGCCGGATTGACGGTCGACGCGGCGATCACGTCGTTCAGCGACATGCCGAGGACGAGGAATTTCGTCATCGTGGTAAGCTGGTCATAGGCCGGCCCCTCGATGCAGAAGGCGTGGACGTCGGAGGAGATGACGTCGGGCGGGAAGTCGGCGGCCATCATCGCGCGGCCGGTCTTCCAGGCGAACGAGCCCATGCCGTGACCGACATCGAAATAGACGCCGCGCTCGCGCGCCTTGAGGACTTCCGGCTTCACGCCTCCCTTGCCGTCGATCGGCGCGTTGGGGAACGGGCGGAAGCAATGGGTGAGGACGTCGCCCTTGCGCAGCATCGACACGACCGCCTCATAGGAGGGCGGCGGCTCGTCGATATGGCACATCAGCGGAACCTGCATCTCCTCGGCGACGTCGAGCGCGACGACCAACGGATCGATCCCCGCCGGACCGCTCGCGTGGCGGCCGATGCGGACCTTCACGCCGACGATGAGGTCGCGGTTCGCGCCGATCACCTCGGCCGCTTTGCGCGCCGCCATCAGGCGATAGTCGTGGCTCTCGCCGACCATGAGGCTCGGCTCGAAGCCGTAGATGCCGGCGAAGGAGACGTGGAGATAGGCCAGGATGCGCGCGCCGGACTGCTCGATCACGTGCTTGCGGAAACCGGCAAAGTTGCCCGGCCCGGCGCTGCCGGTGTCGATGCAGGTCGTCACCGCGCTGCGGCGGGCATATTCGTCCGCGTCGACGCCGAGGGAGGTGCCACCCCAATAGACGTGGGTGTGAAGGTCGATGATGCCTGGCGTCACGATCTTACCGGAGACATCGCGCACGTCGGCCCCGTCTGCCGAAAGAGCGTCACCGACGGCGACGACCTTGCCACCGGCGAAGCCGACATCGGCGACACGATCGATATTCTGCGACGGGTCGATGACCCGACCATTCTTGAGGATAAGATCCAAGCTCATGGGATGGCCTGCGTTGCTCCCGAGAGGAGCGAAAGAGCGGCGGACGGCCGCAAAATCGTGGGAAGAAGCGGGAGCCGCGACCACGCGGCCCCCGCCGAAAGGATCAGCCTTTCGGCTTGTAGGCGATCGCCTCGATCTCGACCTTGATGTCGACCATCAGGCGCGACTCGGCCGTGCTGCGGGCCGGGAAGTTGCCCTTGAAGACTTCGCCATAGGCCTTGTTGAAGCCGTTGAAGTCACGCGCGTCCTGCAGCCAGGCCGTCGTCTTCACGACATCGTCGAGGGTCGCGCCGGCGAGCTTCAACGCCGCCTCGACATTCTTGAGAACCTGGCGCGTCTGATTCTCGATCGATCCGCCGACCATCTCGCCATTCGCGCCGACGGGCACCTGGCCGGAGACGAAAATGTAGTCACCGGCACGAACCGCGGGGGACAGGGGCGCAGCCGCCGAACCGAAACATTCCTTAGACACCGAATTTTCTCCTTGAACGAGCAGAATTCCATCCGCCCGACGCTCGCGCCGGAACGGCCTTCGCCACTTAGACGAGGAGGCGCGCGCGAGCCATCCCCGGACCGGGCGGACCCAATCCACAGCAGCGATTTCGAGCGTATGACGGAGGTGCGACAAAGATCAACGCTATTCTGAAACTTTCATTCAAGCGCTGAAAAAATAGACGGGTTTGACTGCATTTCCGGCACGGAGTGCTCGAAATTCTATGTTGCTTTTTTAGATTTTGACCGTCAGCTTAGCCGCATGAACAGGTTTGACGGACAGTGCGGGTACGGTGGGGGACGACGGCGTCGCGCGCGTCGGCCGCACCCATGAGCGATGCGTCGACGATCGATATCGTCGCGCAAATGCGCCACCTCGCCGCCGATGGCAGCAAGGCGGAACGGCGGATTGCCGAGGTCGTCCTCAACGACATCGAATATGCGTCGAAGGCGTCGATCGCCGAGCTCGCGCTGCGGGCGGGCGTCAGCGAGCCGACCGTGACGCGCTTCTGCCGCTCGCTCGCCTGCGACGGGATGCGCGATTTCAAGTTCCGCCTCGCGCAGATCCTCGCGATCGGCGGGCTCTATCTCTTTCCCGAACCGCTCGAGCGCGAAGAGCGCGAGGCGCGTGTCGTGAACTCCGTCTATGACGGGGCGGTCGCCGCCCTCGACCGCGTCCGCGACAGCCTCGACGTGACCACGATCAACACCGCCGCCGAGCATCTGACGAAGGCGCGGCAGATCATCGTCTATGGCTCGGGCGGGGTCTCCTCGATGGGGGCGATCGAGCTTCAGACTCGCCTCTTCCGCTTCGGCCTCGCGATCACCGCGCACACCGACGGCCAGTTGCAGCGCATGACCGCGGCGCTTGCCGGACGTGACACGGCGATCGTGGCCATCTCCTCGTCCGGCCACGCCAATTCGGTCGTGCAGGCGACGCGGATCGCCCGCCAATATGGCGCGCGTACGATCGCGATCACCGATCCGACGTCGGCGCTCGCGAGAGAGGCCGAGCTCCTCCTCCCTTTCACGATCCCCGGCGACAGCAAGGTCTTCAAGCCCACATCGGGCCGCTACTCGCTGCTGATGATCCTCGACATCCTGTCCACCGTCACGGCGGAAATGCTGGGTCCTGGCGTGCTCGAGGGACTGCGGCGCATCCGAACGAGCCTTTCGGCGCTCAACATGAGCGATTCCGGCCGGCCGATCGGCGACTAGAACCGAAACGATGCGGGGCGGCGCCCCGAAAGCGAAGGTGTCAAAGGAAGTCAATGAGACAAAAGGCAGGCGCCCTCAGCGCAATCCTCAATCGGATCGTCGAGTTCATCGTCGTCATCATGATGGCGTCGCTGGTGATGACCGTGTGGATTGGCGTGCTCGACCGGTATTTCTTCCATTGGCAGCTCAATTGGCCGGAGCCCCTCGCCCGGTACTTGATGATCTGGACCGTGCTTCTCGCCATCTCCTGCGCCATCGCGCGGCGTGAGCATATCGGCCTCACCATCGTGCTCGACCGGCTGCCGCACGGGCTGCGCCGGACGCTTCTCATCGTGTGCGATCTCCTCGCGATCGCCTTGTTCCTCTACGTCTTGTGGTTCGGCATCCAGTTCACCGCGCAAGGCTTCAACCGCCGCGCCTTGATCTTCGGTCTGTCCATGGGGCCGGCATTCGCCGCGATCCCCGCGGCCGCCGCCCTCTGCGCCCTCCAACTCGCGCTCGTCCTCGTCCGGGACGGGGGAGAGCAGAAACTCGCCGACCAGGCGAACGAGGCCTAATCAGATGTTCGTCGGTGTCATTTTCTTCGTCCTCCTTCTCATCGGCATGCCGATCGGCTTCGCCATCGGCCTCGCCGGCCTCTCCGGCCTCATCGACATGGGGGGACAGCGCTTCCTCCTGATGGGCGTGTCGAAGATGTTCTCGGGTCTCGACAGCTTTCCCTTCCTCGCGATGCCGTTCTTCATCCTCGCGGGTGAGATCATGAACCATATCGGCATCACCAATCAGCTGATGCGGCTCGCCCACGTGCTCGTCGGCCATTTCCGCGGCGGCCTCGCGCACGCCAATATGGTCGCCTCGATCCTGTTTTCCGGCCTCACCGGCGCGGCGACGGCGGACGCGGCGGCCTTCGGCAAGACCCTCGTGCCGGAGATGGTCCGCAACGGCTATCGGCGCGACTATGCCTGCGCGGTGACCGCCGCCGGCTCCATCATCGGGCCGACCATTCCGCCCTCGGGGCTCATGGTCGTCTACGGCTCGCTGATGGGCGTATCGATCGGTGGCCTGTTCGCCGCCGGCATCCTGCCCGGCATCTTCATCTGCATCGCCTGCATGGGCATCATCGCGCTCGGCGCCCGCCGCAACCGCCTCCCCGACCCGGAGAAGCGGGCGACGTTCCGCGACGTCGCGGTGACGGCGATCCGCTCGATCGCGGCGCTCCTGATGCCGCTCATCATCCTCGGCGGCATTCTCGGCGGGATCGTCACCCCGACCGAGGCGGCCTCCCTCGCCGTCGCCTATGCGCTGTTCCTCGGCATCTTCGTCTATCGCAATGTTTCGGTGAGCGACCTTTACGGGATGCTCCTGCGCACGGCGCGCATCACCGGCGTCATCTTCGTGATCATCGCCTTCGCGTCGATGCTCGGCTGGTGGATGAGCTTCAACCGCATCCCGCAGGAGATCGCGAACACCGTGCTCGCGATCTCGGACAACCGCTATATCGTGATCTTCCTGATCGTGGCGATCCTTCTCCTGATCGGCACGGTGATGGACATCACCGCGATCCTGATCATCCTCGCGCCGGTCCTCGTCCCTCTCTCCGCCCAGATCGGGCTCGAGCCGATCCATGCCGGCATCATCTTCGTCGTCGCCCTCAATATCTCGTTGATGACGCCACCGGTCGGGGCCTGTCTCTTCGTGCTCTCGTCCGTCACCGGGGAACGGCTCGAAGCGATCGCGAGCAAGCTCTGGCCGTTCCTGATCGCCGAGATCGCCGTCCTCTTCCTCTTCGCCTACTGGGAGGATCTGGCCCTCCTGGTGCCGCGCGCGCTCGGTTTCTCGTGAGCCGCGCAGGTCGAATAAGCCCAGAAAGGAGCAAATCGTCCGTGAACAGCACCCTTCGTACCCTGATGGCGAGCGCCGCGATTGTCGCGATCGGCGCCGCCCCCGTGGCGACTGCGGCCTCCGCGCAGGACGTCACCATCCGCCTGTCCCACAACAACAAGCCGGATCCCTACGACAACCCGGCCCACGCCTGCGCCCAAGTTTTCCAGAATATCGTCCAGGCGGACTCGAACGGTGAAATCGCCGTCGAGATCTATCCGAACGACCAGATCGGCACCGCCGCCGAGCAGGTCCAGATGGTGCGGGACGGCGTGATCGAAGCGGCGCTGTCCTCCACGGGCGCCCTCGCCCCCTATTATCCGAACATCGACGTCCTCAACCTGCCCTTCGCCTTCGCCGACAACGGGGCGACCTACGAGGTCTTCGACGGCGATTTCGGCAAGGCGCTGAAGGCGAACATGGAAGAGGTGCTCGGCGACGTCGTCGTGCTCGGCTTCCCCGACACCGGCGGCTTCTTCGCGGTGACGAACTCCAACCACGAGATCGCCACGCTCGACGACTTCAAGGGCATCCGCCTGCGCACCATGACGGTGCCGTCGCACCAGGCGATTATGAACGCGCTCGGCGCCGAGGCCTACCCGCTCGCATGGGGCGAGGTGTACTCCGCGCTGCAGACCGGCGTCATCGACGGGCAGATGAACCCGATTCCGATCATCTCCTTCTCGAACTTCAACGAAGTTCAGGAGTACATGACGCTCACCAACCACCTCTTCTCGCCCTACACCCTGATCTTCAACAAGGCGCTTTGGGACGGGATGAGCGAGGAGCAGCAGACGATCCTGCGCACCGCCGCGCAGTCCTGCGTCACCGCCTCTCGCGGTCTCGCCCGCATCATCGAAGCCTCGGAGCGCGGCGTGACGGGTCTCGCCGAAAAGGGCATGAAGGTGACGGCGCTGTCGCCGGAGGATCGCGCCAAGATGCGTGAAGTGACGCTCCCGGCGTTCGAGGAGCACATCTCCTCCCAGCTCGGCGACGACGCGACGGAACTCCTCGAGACCTTCAAGGCCGACGTCGAGAAGGCGAACCAGTCCCAGTACATGGAAAACTGATGCCGAGGGTGCGCCTGCCTGCCCGCAGCGCACCCTTTGTTTTCGTTGTGTGATGATCGCGCGCCCGGCCCCGGCCTGGCGCGCGATTTGGTTCTGAGGCGCACCGCCATCCGGCCATGGCGCCAGCGGCCCGCCCGGCGATCACTGCAACGGCCGGGCACCGCCCGGCGATCACCGAAACGGCCGGGCACCGCCCGGCGAGGCGCCCGCCTCGCCCCGTCCGGTCAGCGCCGGTCGATGCGCCGCTGGAGCCCACGTCCGACGAGCATCAGCGCGAGCGCCGTCACGAGCACCGCCGCCCCCGGAAAGATCGACATCCACGGAGCGAAGAGGATGTAGTCCTTGCCGCCTTCGAGGATCGCGCCCCAGTCGGGCGTCGGCGGCTGAACGCCGAGTCCCAGGAAGCCGAGCGCCGCCTGGATCTGAAGGATCAGCGGAAACAGGATCATGTACTGGGTCAGGATCAGCGGCGTCACGTTGCGCGTGACGTGCCGGCGCAGGATCGCGCCTTCCGAGAGGCCGATACTGCGCGCCGCCTCGACATAGGTCTGCCCTGTCTCCGACATCGCCCCCGCCCGCGCGATGCGGAAGAAGACCGGGAGATAGACGATCGACAACGCAAGGATCAGATTGTGCGTCGCCGGGCCGAGAACGCCGGTGATGATCACGCCGAGAATGATCGGCGGGAAGCTCAGCATCACGTCGATGAGGCGGCCGAGGACCTGGTCCACCCAGCCGCCGAAGAAGCCCGAGATCAGGCCGAGAAGCCCGCCCATCAGCGCCGACAGGAGAAGCGAGCCCGCACAGATCGACAAGGTGACGCGCGCGCCATAGACGACGCGGGCATAGAGATCGCGCCCCACATCGTCGGTGCCGAACCAGTGGGCTGCCGATGGTGGCTGCAACGCATCGGGAACGGAGATCGCGTTCGGCGACTGGCTCGCGAACAGCCCCGGAAAGAGCGCGACCAAGGCGAGGAACACGATCAGGATGGTGCCGAGCACGAGCCCCGGCTCGCGGGCGATCCGGGCAAGGGTCGAGGGGCGCCCGTTACGGGTCATCGTCATCGCTTTCATGAATTCAGGCCCTCACGCGGTACGCAGGCGCGGATCGATCAGCCGATAGGCGAGATCGACGACGAGATTGACCACCATCGCCGCGACGACGACGAGGAGCAGCGCGCCCTGGACCACCGGGTAGTCGCGCGTCTCGATGGCATTGAGAAGAAGACGGCCGAGCCCCGGCAGCGCGAAGAGGGACTCGATGATCACCACCCCGCCGAGGATCTGGATCAGGATCAGCCCCATGAAGGTCACGATCGGGACGAGCACGTTGCGCAGGATGTGCTTGAAGAAGATCAGCCGCACCGGCACGCCCTTCGCGATCGCGGTGCGCACATATTCCTGGTGCATCGCCGAGACGACGTTCTGGCGCACGAACTGGCTGTAGGCGGCCGCTTGCAGCAGCGCGAGGCTCGCGACCGGCAGCACGAGGATCGCGATATTGTCGGCGAGGGAGCGCGTCGGCGGCACGAACCGCAGCGGCGGCGACCAGGAGAGCGCGCTCGACACTCCGACGAGGAGCATCAGCCCCACCCAGAAGACCGGCGCGGCGAGGCCGAGAAGATTGAAGCCCTGGATGATGGTATCGAGCGGCCGCCCCTCGTAGATCGCCGCGATCACGCCGAGGGGGACGCCGACGAGCGTCGCGACGACGAGCGTCACGATGCCGATTTCGAGCGTCACCATGAACGCCTTTCCGACCATGTCGGAGACCGGCAGGCCACGCGCCCAGCTCGTGCCGAGATCGCCCTGGAGGACGTTCCCGATCCAGATCAGATATTGCATGTAGATCGGCTGATCGAGGCCGAAAAAGGCGCGCAAAGAGGCCTCAGCCTCCGCGCCGCCAGCCTGCCCCATCATTTGCGCCACCACGTCGCCCGGCACGAGGCGGACGAGCATGAAGACGAGAATACTCGCGAGAAAGGCGGTCAGGATCGACGCGCCGAGGCGCTTTGCGAGATAGGAGGCCATGAGGCGTTCGCCTGTCACTTACGGGAAAAGAGGACGGGCCGCGCACGGCCCGGTCTGCATACGATCCGGCGGACCGAGGCGGCCCGCCGTGCCGGCGGAGCGGACCGACGTCCGCCCCGCTCGAGGCTCACTCGCCGACGTAGGTCCGGGCGAGGCCGTAATACCAGCCCGTCGGATGCTGGCTGAAGTTCTGCACCTTGCCGTTCTTCACCGTCACGTGGTCGGCGGAGAAGAGCATGATGGTCGGCACCGTCTCGGCGAGAACCTTCTGGAAATCGGCGTAGATTTCCTTGCGCTTTTGCGGATCGCTTTCCGCCCGCCCCGCGTCGAGGAGCGCGCTCGCTTCGTCATTGTTCCAGTTGCGGAAATCCGCGCCTTCCGGCTGCTTGTGGAAGTGACGATAGAAGAGGAGGTGCGGATCCGGCTGCGAGGCCCAATCGTTGAAGGTGAACCCCATCGTCTTGCCGCGGAAATTGTCGATCCACACGCCGAGATCGACCCGCTGGATGTTGAGATTGATGCCGATCTCGGCGAGCTGCTCCTTGAGCGTCACCGCGGCCGGATCCATCCAGTCATAGCCGTTGATGGTGGTGAGGGTGAGGTCGAACCCGTCCGGATGGCCGGCCTCGGCGAGCAGCGCCTTCGCCTTTTCGACATCGCGCGACATGAACGACAGCTCGTCCGTCGGCACGCCCCACGCATCGGCCATGCCGGCCGGCATCGTGGTGATCACTTCGCCATAGTCGCCGACGGAGGCGTTCTTGATCTCCTCCTTGTCGACGGCGAGCGCGATCGCCTGGCGCACGCGCACATCGTCGAGCGGCGCGAGCTCGGCGCCGAGATCGATCGGCTTCTGGTTCAGCGACGGCCAACGCTCCACTTCGAGGCCCTCGACCGATTCCACCTGCTGCACGTCCTGCGGCCGCTCGAGCTTCACGAGGTCGATGCGGTTGTTGCGCAGGGCGACCAGCATCGACGCGCTGTTCGGCAGGAAGGCGAAGTCGATTTCGTCGAGATAGGGAACGCCCTCCTCCCAATAATCCTCATTGCGCTCGAGGAGGAGGTTGGAGTTCGGGTTGAACTCGACGAGCTTGAACGGTCCGGTGCCGACGCTCTCGGCGTTCATCCGGTTCTTGGCGCTCGGATCGTCGAAATAGCCGGCGGGGACGACCGCGCCATACTTGTTGCCGAGCGTCATCGGGAGCGAGGCGTTCGGCGCCGAGAGGATGAACTTCACCGTCAGCGGATCGACCACCTCGACATTCTCGATCACGGAGAAGTCGCCGGCGCCGGGGGAGCCGTTCTCGGGATCGCGAATATAGTTGTAGCTGTAGGCGACGTCCTCGGCGTCCATCGCCTCGCCATTGTGGAAGACGACGCCGTCACGCAGCTTGATCGTGTATTCGAGGCCGTCTTCGGAGACCTCGAAGCTCTCGGCGAGCAACGGGATCGCCTCGCCATTGCCCCCTTCATAGAAGAGGCCCTGATACATGAGGACGGTGACGCGGATGCGCGCGTCGGCGGCCTGGTGGAACGGGTCGAGGCCGGGCGGCTCGACGAGGAGGCCCATATTGAGCGCTCCGCCCATCGTCGGATTCGCGGGGATCGGACCATAAAGATCCTCGGCGAACGCGCCCGGCGCCGTGATCGCCGCCACCCCGCACAGGAGGGCGCCGACGAAGGCCCGCTTCAGTGAATGTCTGGTCATCTCGTCTCTACCTATCCCCTCTTCTCTGCCGTGTTTTCATCGGAAGGACCGGCCGGAAGCGCGGCGGGCCCGCATGGCCTGTCGCGGCGCCGGCCTCCCCTTCGCTTCGATCTCAGTCCCGCACGGCGACGATCATCTCGATCTCGACGGGCGTGTTGCGCGGAAGCTCGGCGACGCCGACCGCCGCGCGGGCATGACGCCCCGCCTCGCCGAAGATCTCGCCGATCAGGTTGGACGCGCCGTCGATCACCTTCGGCTGCGCATTGAAGCCCGGCGCCGAGGCGACATAACCGTTGACCTTGAGGATCCTGACGATGCGCTCCAGCGAGCCGAGCTCGGCCTTCAGGCACGCGAGCGCCTGGAGGATGCAGATCCGGGCCTCGCCCTGCGCGGTTTCGAGGTCCACCTCCGCGCCGACCTTCCCGGTGACGCGGATCTCGCCGTCGACCTTCGGAAGCTGGCCGCTCACATAGGCGACACCTTGGTGCACGGTGACGGGCACATAATCGAAGGACGGCACCGCCGCATCCGGCAATGTCAGCCCCAATTCCTTCAGGCGCGCTTCGTACATCAAACCTCCTCGGTGAGCATGTCGGCGACGACCTCGTCGAGCCCGCGCGCCGGGACGAATCCGGCATCGCGGCGAAAGCGAGCATCGTCGATCAGGGGAAAGGTGTTGGCGGCCGGCCGCTCGGTGTGCGTGACGCGGTATCCCGGCACGCGCGCCTCGGCGGTGCGGATCACGTCCGACAGACGGGCGGTGAAGCCGTTGATGTTGTAGACGGCACTGAGGTCCGGGGTGCGCAGCGCGGCAAGGATCGCGCCGGCGACGTCGGAGACGTGCATGAGGTCCATCGGATCGTCATGGAAGGCGACCGCGTGCACGGCGCCCGGCCGCGCCGCCGAGGCGATCTCCGCGATCGCGCTCGCCGCGCCCTGATACCAGAGCCCCTCACCGAGGACGAGCGGCAGGCGAAGGCCGGTGATCGCCATCGCGTGCCGGTCGCGGCCATATTGGGCGATGTCCTCGCCGAGGACTTTGGTGAGGCCGTAAAAGGTCACGGGGGCGCGCATCGCGTCCTCGTCGACCCGTTCGGGCCCGTAGCGGTCGGCCGGCCCGTAGACGACGGTCGACGAGGTCCACACGACACGGGCGACCCCGGCCTCGCGCGCCGCCTCGAACACGTTGCGCAGGCCCGCCACGTTGACGGCGAGCGCCTTGTCGGCCGCCTCGTCGCCCGAGCGCATCAGCCCTTGCCGGCCGGCGCTGTAGGCCGCTGTCGTGACGATCGCCTCCGCGCCACTCGCCGCGATCGCCCGCGCAAGGGCGTCCCGGTCCTCGACGGAGCCTTCGGTTTCCTCGAAGCGGCCGGCGAGCGGGGCGAGGAGATCGTCCGCCATCGGCGGGCCGAAGACGTGCACCGCCGCGCCCGCCTCGACGAGCGCCCGCACCACATGGGAGCCGACGAAGCCGCGCCCGCCGACGACGAGGACGCGCGCCGGGAGCGCGCCACGCGGATCAGAGGGTGAGGTCATCGCGGATGCATGCCTTCTTCTGGCCGGGCGCGACCTCGCGCAGCTCGGGAACCGTTTCGGCGCACGCGGCGATCGCGAAGGGGCAGCGCGTGCGGAACACGCAGCCCGACGGCGGATTGGCCGGCGACGGGATCTCGCCGGCGAGGATCAGCCTGTCCTCAGCCGAGCGCGCGCCGGGGACTGCCTGGAGCAGCGCGGCCGTATAGGGATGGGCGGGGTTTTGATAGAGCTGCCGCGTCGGCGCGACCTCCATCACCCGCCCGAGATAAAGCACCATCACGCGGTCGGAGATGATCTCCACCACCGACAGATCGTGACTGATGAACATCAACGAGAGGCCGAGCTCGCGCTGGAGGCGCTGCAGGAGGTTCACCACCTCGGCCTGAACCGACACGTCGAGCGCGGAGACGGGCTCGTCCGCCACGATGAAGCGCGGTGCGGAGGCAAGCGCCCGCGCGATCGCCACACGCTGCCGCTGCCCCCCCGAGAAGGCGCGCGGATAGCGCTTCATCTGCTCGGCCGTGAGGCCGACCTGCTGCATCAGCCCCTCGGCGAGCTCCACCGCCTCGCGGCCCTTGACGCCGCGATGGAGGGTGATCGGCTCGAGCAGCGCGTCGCGGATCGTCATGCGCGAGTTGAGGCTCGCGAACGGATCCTGAAAGATCATCTGCATGTTGCGCCGGAACGCGCGCAACTCCCCGGACGACAAGCCGTTGAGGTCCGTCCCGTCGAACGAGACGGTGCCCTCCGTCGCCTCGATGAGGCGAAGCACCAGGCGGCCGAGGGTCGACTTGCCGGACCCCGATTCACCGACGACGCCGAGCACCTCGCCGGCCGCGATCGAAAGGTCGACGCCTTCGACCGCGCGCACCGGCCGCGACTTCGACGACAGGAGCCCGCCCCCGCCACCGAAATGCTTGGTGAGGCCGCGCGCCTCGACGAGCGGACGCGCCGTGCTCGCCGCCTCCCGTTCCATCTCCGCCACCTCGCTCATAGTGCGATCTCCCGCCAGCGCAGGCAGCGCACATCGTGGCTCGGGTCGACCGCTTCGAGGACCGGCTCGATCTCCGCGCAGCGCGGTTCGGCAAAGGCGCAGCGCTCGTGAAAGCGGCATGCGTCGGGTGGGGAGAGCGGGTTGGGAAGGAGGCCCGGAATGGGTTTGAGGCCCGTACCCTCGGCGACGCCGTAATCGCGGCGCGGAATGCAGTCCATCAGTGCCTTGGTATAAGGATGGCGCGGGCGGGCGAGCACGTCCTCGACGGGCCCCTCCTCCACCACCTGGCTCGCATACATGACCGCGACGCGATCGGCGATTTCGCCGACCAGCTTCAGGTCGTGCGTGACGAAGATCATCGCCATCCGGTGCCGCTCCTGAAGCCGCTTCAGGAGGGCGATGATCTGGGCCTGGATCGTGACGTCGAGCGCGGTCGTCGGCTCGTCGGCGATGAGAAGGCGCGGCTCGCAGGCGAGCGCCACGGCGATCATGATGCGCTGGCGCATCCCACCGGAAAGCTGATGCGGATAGGCGTCGATGCGCCGTTCGGGGTCGGAGATGCCGACCTCTTTGAGGAGGGCGAGCGCCTCCTTGCGGGCGGTGCGGCGGTCGTGCCCCTTGTGGATGCGGATCGGCTCGGCGATCTGCTCGCCGACGGTGAACATCGGATTGAGGCTCGACATCGGATCCTGAAAGATCATCGCGATGTCGCGGCCCCGCAGGCGCTGCATGTCGGGCTCCGGCAAAGCGAGGAGATCCACCGCCTCCCCCTCCCGGCCGCGGAAGGTGACGCTTCCGCCCGTCACCCGCGCGCTGGTGCGGGCGAGAAGGCGCATCACCGTGAGGCCGGTGACGGACTTGCCCGACCCCGACTCGCCGACGATTGCGAGCGTTTCACCCTCGCGGACCTGAAGCGTCACGCCGTTGACGGCCTTCACCACCCCGGCATCGGTGAAGAAATGGGTCTTGAGATCGCGGATCGCGAGAACGGTCCCGACCGGGACGGCGCCAGCCGGCGCGACCTCAGCGGACGGCATAACGCTCGACCGCATCGAGATCGACGTCCACGCCGAGGCCGGGGCCTTCGGGCACGGCGATCCGGTTTCCATCGGGGACGATCGGCGTCTTCAGGATCTCGCTGCGCAGCGGATTGTGGCCGAGATCGTATTCGAGAAGCGTCGGCTTCGGGATATTGTCGGCGTGCGGATAGACTGGCAGCGCGGCGATATAATGGAGCGCCGCAGCAAGCCCGATCGCGCCGCCCCAGACATGCGGGCTGACGCGCACATGGCTCGCGAGGGCGAGCTCGGCGACCTTGCGCCCCTGCCAGAAGCCGCCGCACAGCGTGAGGTCCGGCTGGAGCACATCGGCGGCGTTCGCGTCGGTCAGACGCTTGAAGTCGAACGCGGTATAGAGCGCCTCGCCGGTCGCGATCGGCACCGCGACGCGTTCGTTGAGGCGGGAGAGGCCCGCGACGTCCTGCGGGGCAAGCGGTTCCTCGACCCAGCCGACCCGGTAGGGCGCGAGGCGGGCGATGGATTCGAGCGCGATATCGTGGGTGTAGTTGGTGTTGATGTCGACGAGGAGCTCGACGTCATCGCCGAGAATGCGCCGGGCGGTCGCGACACGGGTCTCGTCGCTCGCGGGCGACACGCCGATCTTGATCTTCACCGCCGCATAGCCCGCTTCGGCCATCGCCTCGATCTGCGGCGCGAAATCGGCATCGGGCGTCTCGGTCAGATAGCCGCCGGAGGCGTAGAACGGGACGGCATCGACGCGCTTGCCGCCGATCAGCCGGCTCACCGGCAGGCCGAGCAATTTGCCGGCGGCGTCCTTGGCGGCGATGTCGATGCCGGAGATCATCGCCATCATCTGGTTCTGGATGCCGAAATGATAGTGCCGCGCGAGGATCCGGCCGAACACGTGTTCGATATCGAAGACGTCGGTGCCGACGATGTAGGCCGCGAGGAAGCGCTCATAGACAAGGTTGACCTCGGGCATCCCCCAGGCCTCGCCCCATCCTTCGGTTCCGTCTTCGAGGGTGAGCCTCACCAAGGTCGACTGGCGCCCGCCGGAGAGCGACTTCGACATCCCATACGCCTTCCCCTCGGAAAGGGGGGCGGTCAGGGCGATGCACTGGACCGACGTGACTTTCACCGCGTTCTCCCTATCGCGCGCCGGATCGCAACCGTTTACGCCCAAATCCGACTCAATCTGGCGTCTGAAAGAACCATTATCGTCCGTGCGCCGCAAGACCGGATTGGGATTTTTCTCACCATACGCTAGCAATTTAAGTTATGGAGACCAGGGCATTTTGCCCCGTCAATTTCTCGCCCAATGCGCACCGATTGAGGAGACGCCTTCATGACGAGTCCGCCGATCTGGACCAGTCTGACGCCAGAAGAGCACGAGTTCCAGTACAATCCCCAGAACGCCGTGCCGGATTATGAGCGTTATCGGGCCCATCGCGCGCCGGCCAATGATGCCGCGAAAACGCTGACGCGTCACGAGAGCGTCGCCTATGGCGACCATCCGCTCCACACGCTCGATATCTATCCGGCGGGTGACAGAGCCCCGGTCCATCTCTTCCTGCATGGCGGTTATTGGCGGGCGCAGGACAAGGCGAATTTCGCCTTTATCGCCGGTACGCTGGTGCCGCGCGGCATCACCACCGTGATCGCCAATTATGAGCTGTGCCCGGCCTCGACGCTCGACGCGGTCGCCGCCTCGGCCATTGCGGCGATGGATTTCATCGCGCGCAAGATCGGCGATTTCGGCGGCGATCCCGCGGCGATCACCCTGTCCGGTCACTCCGCCGGCGCCCATCTCGGCGCCGAGATCATCGCCTATGATTGGGCGCGCGAAGGCTTCACCGCCCCGGTCAAAGGCGCGACGCTGATCAGCGGCATCTACGACCCGACCCCCGCGCGGCTGACGACCGTCAACGCCGAGCTCAATCTCACCGAGGCGCTCATCGCCCGGCGCAATGTGGAGGCGCGGTCGCCGCTCCTGTCATGCCCGGTCGCCCTTTTCGTCGGCGGCAAGGAGCCGTGGCACTGGATCGACCAGAGCTATCGCTATTCGCACCATTTGCGACGCAATGGGCTCGATCCGGCCGTGCATGTCCTGCCCGGGTTCAACCATTTCGACATTCTCGACGAATATCTCGACGCCGACAGCCTTCTCGTCCGCTCGATCCTCGGCCATGCGAAGCGCGCGAAGGCCGCATCATGACGCCCGCCTCGGCCACCCCCGCCCGCTTCCGCCTCACCGTCTATGACGCGGAGCCGGGCATCACGCTGCCGGCGGACGGCACCGTCTTCGTCTACGCCGTCTCAGGCGCGCTCACCCTCATCGGCCCGGACGGCGACGTCCGAGACCTCGGCGAGGACGACGGCGCCTTCGCGCCGAACGGGGCCCGGCTGGGCGGCAACGGACGCGCGTGGATCTATCGTCTCGCCGCGCCGGACGCCGCGTCCTTGGAGGGCGCCGAGATCGTCCGATCCGAACTCGTCAGGCCGACCTTCGGCCCGGCGAGCCTCGTGCGGGCGGACCGGATCGAATCGCCGCCAGGCGCCGCGACGCCGCGCCATGGCCATCGCGGGCCGGGTATCCGCCGCCTCGTCTTCGGCCGCATCCTCGCCGAGGTCGGCGACACGGTCGAGCGGATCGACGCCGGCATGGCCTGGTTCGAGACCGGCGCCGACATGGTGGTCGGCACCAATATCGGCGGCACCAATGCGGCGTTCGTCCGGGTGATGGTCCTTCCCGCCGAGCTCGAAGGGGGCAAGTCGTCCTTCATGGCCGCCGACGCGGCGGAGGCAGCCAAGCCGCGCGCGGTCCAGAACAGGCTCTTCGGCGAGGTCCTGATCGACGGCTGACGCTTTTGCCGCGCTGGCATTTTCGCCTGCTTTCGTGATTGTCTGATCGGATGCCCGGCCGGTCTCGGCCGGGCCCAACAAGACGCCACGAACCAAGTGGAGCGAGAGGAACCGCGCCCTATGTCAGATCGAGCCGGCGAGAGCCACCGCCGGATGGCGCGTGAGGTGAGCATTCAGCCGAAAGCCCTCGGCGCTGCCCTCCCTCTTCTTCTCGACGCCGCCGCGATGCTCGCGGTGGAGAACACCCGGCCCGTCTGGATCACCGGCGCCGACGCACGGACGGCGGGCCTTTGCGTCGCCGGTCTGTTTCGCGATGGCGGCTTCGACGTCCGCCCCACCTTCGCCGCCGATATTCTGTGGCACAACGCACCGCGTCCGGGGGAGACTTTGATCGCCCTCTCCCATGGCGGCCGGACACGGCGCACGATCGAGGCGCTCGCCGTGGCGCGGACGCGGCGCGCGCGCACCATCGCGCTGACGACGGATGCGGAAAGCCCGCTCGCCCGCCTCGCCGAGCAGGTGCTTCTCCTCCCCCTGCCGGCACGCACCGACACCCATCCCGCGGCGCTCGGCATGATGATGACGGTCCTCGCCCTTGCCGTACTCGCCCGCACGCCGCAAGAGACGTGCGCCGACGCCATCGACCGGCTCGACCAGGCCTACGCGCCGTTCGCGCGCGAGGCCGCGCCGGTCGCGGCCGGGCTGAAGGCGGACGGACGCTGCGTCTTTCTCGCGACGGGGCCGGCGCTCGGCCTCGCCGATTACGGGGCGAACCTCGCGCGGCGCGCCGGCGTCGACGCCATGGCGCTCGAGGCCGAGAGCGCCACCCATTGCGCGGCCCATGCCTTCCGCGCCGGCGACCATGCCGTCCTTCTCGGCGACGGCAGCGCGGCGGACGCGCGGACGGCAGCGCTCGGCGCGGGGCTCCGCCGGCTCGGCCTGTCGGTGTCGCGGGCAGGATTTTCGCCGGCCAACCGTCTCGCCGCGCTGTTCGAGGCGGCGCTCTGGTGCCAGCTTCTGTCCCTCACCCTTGCGACGCGCCGGGGAACCGACCTCGCCGGCCCTCACGATGGAGTGGCGGCCGAGGTGCAGCGCGAATGGCTCGCCTGGGAGGCGCCATAACGTCACACCAAGGGAGCGATCTCTGACCGGCGGCCGCCCACCCCTTTCGCCCGCGCCGGTTCTTGCGCGGCTGGCACGGCATATGCTGCCGGCGAACGAGGGCATGCAAATCCGAAAGATCGCGTAAGAAGGGATCAGAACCGACCCGAGAGTCGGCGATCCAAGAAGGGTGATTGCAATGACGTCGATCCGCGCCGCGCGAGCCTTTTCGCTCCGAAACGGCCTCCGAGCCCTCCTCGCCATCGGCGTCCTCGCCGCCCCGATCGCGGCAGAGGCCGACGAAGCGGTGACCAAGGAGCGGATCGACAGCGCCGTCGCCGCGCTCGACGGGATCGCCGAGACGATCCTGGAGCGCACCGACGTGCCCGGCCTCGCCGTGGCGGTCGTCCATGACGGGACGATGATCTATTCCAACGGCTTCGGCGTCCTCGAAGTGGGCAAGGCCGCGCCCGTCCGCGCCGACACCGTCTTCCAGATCGCCTCGCTGTCGAAGTCGCTCGCGGCGTCGGTCGTCGCCCACCAGGTCGGCGAAGGGGCCGTCGCCTGGAACACCCCGGTTCAGACCCTGATGCCGGATTTCGCCCTCGCCGATCCCTGGGTGAGCGAGCACGTCACCGTCGGCGATCTCTTTGCGCACCGGTCCGGCCTTCCCGACCATGCGGGGGACGATCTGGAGCTTCTCGGCTATGGCCGCCAAGCGATCCTCGACCGGCTTCGCCTCCTCCCCCTCAACGCCTTTCGCGACAGCTACGCCTATACCAATTTCGGCCTGACGGCGGCCGCCGAGGCGGTCGCCCGCAATGCCGGCACGGAGTGGGAGAGCCTCTCCGACACGGTGCTCTACGCGCCGCTCGGCATGGGCGCCACGAGTTCCCGTTTCGCCGACTTCGCCGCCATCGAGGACCGCGCGGTCGGTCACACGCTGATCGACGGTGCGTTCGCGCCCGTCACCGTGCGGATGCCCGATCCCCAATCGCCCGCCGGCGGGGTGAGCTCCACCGTGGAGGATTTCGCCCGCTGGATGATCATGGTGCTCGATGAGGGCCGTTATGAGGGCGAGGACATCGTGAAGAACGGTGCGCTCCTGCCCGCCCTCACGCCGCAATCGGTCTCCGACCCCACGACCTCGGCCGCGAGCCTGCCCAGCTTTTACGGCTTCGGCGTCGGTGTCGGAACGCGCGGGCCGGGCGTCGTCGCGCTCAGCCATTCGGGCGCCTTCGTCCTCGGCGCGGCGACGACCTACGTGATGCTGCCGTCCGAGAAGCTCGGCATCGTGGTGTTCACCAACGCTCTGCCGATCGGCGCGCCGGAGGCTGTCTCGGCCGAATTCATCGACCTCGTGATCAATGGTGAGGTGCAGCGCGACTGGTTGAGCCTCTTCCGCGGCGCGATCGGCCCGCTCACCGACCCGGTCGGCGAATATGTCGGCAAAACGCCGCCGTCGGACGCGGCCCCCGCCGGACCGCTCGCCGACTATACGGGCGTTTTCGAGAGCGCCTATTTCGGCAAGGCCTCCGTCGCGCTCGACGGCGAGACGTTGACGCTGACGGTCGGCGAGGACGAGCAGCATTTTGCGCTCAGCCCCTGGTCGGGCGACATCTTCACCTTCCCCGTGCTCAACGAGAACATGCCGCACGGCTCCATCTCCGCCGTCACCTTCGATCGCGACGGCGCGGCGAGCACGGCCCTCACTATAGAGTTTCTCGACGAAAACGGTCTCGGTCGCTTCGACCGGGCCGAGCCCTGATCGACAAAAGGATCCGATCCCCGATGACCGACTACGTGCTCGTATGCGTCGACGCCGCGCCCTATGTCAGCCGGCTCGCCGACATCTGCAACATCGTCGACGCGCGCCGCTCCATCGCCGCCGTCGACGAAACGGTGCGCGCACGCGCCGAGATCATCGTGACCAGCGGCCTGCGCGGCATCACGCGCGAGGAGATCGCGCTTTTGCCGTCCCTCAAGATGATTTCGTGCATCGGCACCGGCTTCGATGCCGTCGACATCGAGGCGGCGGCCGAGCGCGGGATCTTTGTGACCCACGCCGCCGGCGCGAACGCGAAGGCGGTGGCCGATCATGCGATGGGACTGCTTCTCGCCGTGGTCCGCGCAATTCCGGCCTATGATGCGGGCGCGCGCAAGGGCGGATGGCGCGAGCTGATGCCGGAGCGCTCGATGATCGGCGACAAGCGGATCGGCCTCGTCGGCATGGGCGGGATCGGGCAGGCGCTCGCCCGGCGCGCCGCCGGCTTCGACATGGAGATCGCCTATCACGCGACCGCCCCGAAGCCGGACCTTCCGTGGCGCTATGTCGACAATGTGGTGGACCTCGCCCGCGACGTCGACTGCCTGATCGCCTCCGTGCCCGGCGGGTCGGCCACGTACCATATGATCGGCCGCGACGTGTTCGAGGCGCTCGGCCCGAACGGCTTCTTCGTCAATGTCGGCCGCGGCAGCGTCACCGACACCGAGGCCCTGATCGACGCGCTCCGAAACGGGACGATCGCCGGCGCCGGGCTCGATGTCTTCGAGAACGAGCCGGGCATTCCGAAAGCGCTTCTCGACGTGCCCAATCTCGTCGTCACGCCGCATGTCGGAGGGGTCGCCCTCGAGGCGCAGGATGAGGCGGCGGCACGCCTTCTCGCCAGCGTCACCGCCCTCCTCGCCGGCAATCAGCCGCCCGGCATCATCCCGCCGCTGCGCGCCCGCTTCGAGAAGAGCGCCGCCTGAGAGAACGCGCCCCACCCCTCCGCCGCGGCGAATCGAGAGGGTGGGGATGGACAATAGGTGCTACTACACCAAATAGGAGGAATCGCGGGCGGGAGAGCCCCGCCCCTCACGCCCATCGTTGAAGGATCGTTCTCTATGGCGAACGCTGAGCTCTTCGCGCCGATCGATATGGGGCCCATCCACCTTGCGAACCGCATCGTGATGGCCCCCCTCACCCGCAGCCGGGCCGGCAAAGGCGACGTCCCCCAAGCCATGCACGTCACCTATTATCGGCAGCGCGCGAGCGCCGGCCTCATCATCAGCGAGGCGACGCAGATCTCCCCCGAGGGCAAGGGCTATGCCTGGACGCCGGGCATCCACTCCGCAGAACAGGTCGAGGGGTGGAAGCACGTGACCGACGCCGTCCACGAGGCCGGCGGGAAGATGGTGCTTCAGCTCTGGCATGTCGGGCGCATCTCGCATCCCGATCTTCAGCCGGGCGGCGCCCTTCCGGTCGCCCCCTCCGCCGTCAAGCCGGAGATGAAGGCGTTCACCGAGGCCGGCTTCAAGGATATCTCGACGCCCCGCGCGCTCGAGGCGAGCGAGTTGCCGCGCATCGTGGAGGATTTCCGCAACGCAGCGACCAACGCGAAAACCGCCGGTTTCGATGGCGTCGAGATCCACTCGGCGAACGGCTACCTCCTCCACCAGTTCCTCGCCGACAAGACCAACCGACGCGACGACGATTATGGCGGCTCGATCGAGAACCGGATGCGCTTTCCGCTCGAAGTGGTCGATGCGGTCGTCGGCGTGTGGGGCGCCGAGCGCGTCGGAATCCGCATCTCGCCGGTGAGCCCGGCGAACGACATCGCCGATTCCGATCCCGGCTCGCTCTTCACCGCCTACACCAAGGCGCTGTCCAAGCGCGGCCTCGCCTATCTCCACGTCATCGAAGGGGCAACGCGCGGCGAGCGCGATCCGGCGGTCTTCAAGCCGTGGACGCTGAAGGAGGACTTCAGCGGGCTTTATATGGGCAACAACAACTACACCCGCGCGCTCGCGATCGAGCGGGTGGCGGACGGCCTTGCCGATCTCGTCTGCTTCGGGCGGCCGTTCATTTCCAATCCCGACCTGGTGGAGCGGCTGAAGCTCAACGCCCCGCTCGCCAAATGGGACGAGGCGACCTTCTATGGCGGCAACGAGATCGGCTACACCGACTATCCCCCACTGACGGACGAGGAGGTGGCGCGCTACGCCGCTGCCGCCTGACGCGCGGCCCTCAGTTCACGCCACAAAAAAAAGCGCCTCCGTTCGGGGGCGCTTTTTCGTATCGCCCTTGGGGGCGTGAGACGGACCGTTGGCCGGATCAGGCGACCAGCGCCGGTGCGTCGAGCGGGCGGACCACGACGCGCGTGTTGACCGGCACGCGGTTGTAAAGGTCGATAATGTCCTGGTTGAGGAGGCGCACGCAGCCGGAGGAGACGGCGCGGCCGATGGAGTAGGCTTCCTGCGTACCGTGGAGGCGATAGAGCGTGTCGCGGTTGCCTTCGAAGAGGTAGAGGGCGCGGGCGCCGAGCGGGTTCTGAAGGCCGGGCGGCATACCGTCACGATACTGCTCGAGGTCGGGCTCGCGCGCGATCATCTCCGACGGGGGCGTCCAGACCGGCCACTCGCGCTTCATGCGGATGGTGGCGTCGCCGTTCCAGTCGAAGCCTTGACGGCCGATGCCGATGCCGTAACGCATCGCCGTTCCGCCTTCCTGGACGAGATAGAGATAGCGGCTCGGCGTATCGACGACGATCGTGCCGGGACGCTCCCCCGTCGGGTCGGGGACCTGACGGCGGAAGAATTGCGGCTGAATCTTGCTGAGATCGACCGCCGGGATCGGATAGGGCTCGTTGAGCACGGGCCCGTACATGCGGACATATTCCGCAGGGATGGTCGGCCTTTCGACCGCGAACGGCTCTTGCTCCTGCGCGATCGTGCAACCGGAGACTGCCATCGCGCCCATACCGATGAGGACGCCACGCCGCGTGAGGTCCACATTCATCGGGCGGCCCCTTCGCGGCTGGTCAAACAAATAGACTCGGCTTTCATAAACTCACACTTCAACACTTCTGGCTCCCGGGATCAGTCGACGCGTACGCGCCGCAAGGGCCCGCTTGTCGGGAGCGTCGTGTCCCCCGCACAGTTCACGAACGCCATTTTGCCATCAAAGATCCCGCACAGCTTGCGAGAAGTGCGCAATTCGACGTGTTTTGGTGCGAGTGCATCGCAAACGATGCATTCGGGTTACGGTCTCCCCGGCCGCTCCATCAAATAAGTCGCGATCGCGGTGCGGTCGTCGTCGCTCAAGAAGGCGGTGGCCTGCTTGACGAATTCGGCCATTTCGCCTCCGAACGCATCCCCGGACGGGGTGATCCCGCTCTTCAGCGCGTAGGCGAGGCTCTCGATAGACCAGCCGTCTTGCGCGAGGGCCGCCGGGGTGATCGCCGGCGCGACATCGCCGCCCGGCAGCATGTCGCTCCCCTCGAAGGGCGCGGCGGCATCGAGCCCGCCGAGCATGTTGCGCGGCGTATGGCAGGCGCCGCAATGGACGACGCTCTCGACGAGATGGCGACCGCGCGCCGCAGGCTCGCTCGCCGCCGCGTCAGCCCCCGCCACGGTCGTCGCCGCGCCCTCGTCCGGGCGGAAATAGAGCGCGCGCCAGACCTTGAGGGTCGGGCGCAACGAGAACGGAAAGTCGAGCACATGCGCCGGTGCCGCCTCGGCGACGGGCGCCACGGTTTGGAACGCGGCGAAGAGGTCGGCGACCTCCTGGTCGGTCAGGCCGGCATAAAATTCGTAGGGAAAGACCGGATAGAGCGGCTCCCCGTCGGGGGAGACGCCGCCGCGGACGGCGCGATCGAAATCCGCGAGCGTCCAGGCACCGATCCCGACTTCGGGATCGGTGGTGATGTTCGGCGCGTGGAAGACCCCGAAGGGCGTATCGAGCGCCGGCCCTCCGGCGAGCGGCGCGCCGCCGGCCGAAAAATCCGTATGGCAGGAGATGCACCCGCTCGTCCGCGCAAGATAGGCACCGCGCTGCGGATCACCCTCGAGCGAGGCGTCGATCGACCCGGAAGGCCCGATCGGCCACACGGCGAGCGCGATATAGCCCGCAGCCGCCCCCGCGAGGAGGACGAGGACGAGCGCGAAGAGCGTGCGCATCGGGCTCAGTTGCGCTTGGCGCGGAACTTCGAATGGCACGCCCCGCAGGTGTCGCCCAGCATCTCGAAGACGTCGGAGGCGGGCATTTCGGCGAGGGCCTGCACGGTGATCTCCGTCTCGGCCGCCGGGGCCGGTCCGCCCATCAAGGCGCCCATCGAGGTCTCGTTCGCGGCGGCGGCTTCGGTGTTGCCAGCCGCGAGGGCGAGCCCTTCGGCGACGGTCTGCAGCCGCATGGCGAGTTCCTCGAACTCGGCCCAGTTCTCCCAGATCGCCGGAAGCGCGTCGGATTCGGGGCTTCCACTGCCTTCCGGAAAGAGCGCGATCAGATCGTCGCCCGCCAGGCTCGCGATGAGATTGGCGCTGTCGCGCACGGTCGCCTCGTCATAGGCGGCCTCGCCGCTGAACATCCGCCGCATCGGGCGGTTCGCGTCGCCGATCTCTTCCATCGCTTCGTGTCGCGCTTCGACGGGATCCTGGGCCACCGCGACCGAGGCGAGGCCGGTTGCGCAAAGGGCCGCGCAGGCGAGGGAAGCAAGCCACGTCTTCATTTCGAAGTCTCCTCGGTCACATGATGAAAGCGGCGGCACACGTCATACGCGAGCGGCCGAGGCTGTGAGACTGGGAACGACCATGCCGAACAGCGTGGCGGATCGCGACAGGCGACCGGTCGTCACGCCATATTCGGACATCGTTTTAAAGGTGCGCCCCATAGACTCGCGGTAAACAGGGGCCGGGACACTGTCAACTGAAGGTGAGGCTCACCTCTCCTCACAATAGTGTGTGAGAAACACGCAGATAAACTAGACCAAATGGGCCTGGTTTCTTCGCGCGCAGGCCCACCCCGCCGCGCCGAGCACAACCGGCAGGCGAATCGCGTCGCGCCGCCGCTGCCGCACGGTGGGTCTGCCGCGAAAACGGGCAATGGCCCGGCACACGCGTTGCGCCCGTTGCCGGCCGGCACGCGGACGCCGGTGGATCGCCGGATCGAGATCGCCACACCGGCCGAGCCGCGTGCGGATGGGCGCGTCGTTGCATCCGAGTCGCGGCCGTGTGCGCCGCCATATCGACGGGTGCCTTTGAAAGGAGCTTGTCGCACACTTGATTTCACCGCCAGCAAAAGCCACCGTTGCGACATGAGGCGCGCAAACATGGCTTATGACCCAGTCTTTTGACGAAATGAATGGAACCGGCGGCGAGCTCCGCTCCGCGTATAAGATCGTCAAAGATTGGCTCGAGGGGACTCCGCCCGACCTCATGCG
The DNA here is from genome assembly GCF_021556395.1 of Acuticoccus kalidii. Classification (GTDB taxonomy): domain Bacteria; phylum Pseudomonadota; class Alphaproteobacteria; order Rhizobiales; family Amorphaceae; genus Acuticoccus; species Acuticoccus kalidii. Next base: position 353,522 of record NZ_JAKGCS010000036.1, on the reverse strand, counting down.
TCAACGGGCGCGTGAGGCGGAAATGCTGTTCCGCCGCATCGGCATCACCTTCGCCGTCTATGGCGACAATCAGGCCGAGGAGCGGATCATTCCGTTCGACATTGTCCCCCGCATCCTGACGGGTGGAGAGTGGCGCGCGATGTCCGCCGGGCTCGAGCAGCGGGTGCGGGCGCTCAACCTCTTCCTCGCCGACATTTACGGCCCCGGCGAGATTTTGAAGGCCGGCGTCATCCCGCCTGCGCTGATTTATCAGAACACCTATTTCCGCCCGGAAATGGTCGGCATCAAGGTGCCGCACGGGATCTACACGCCGGTCTGCGGGATCGACATCGTCCGCGTCGACGCCGACACCTTCTATGTCCTCGAGGACAATCTGCGCACGCCGTCGGGCGTCTCGTACATGCTGGAAAATCGGGAGGTGACGATGCGTCTCTTCCCGGACCTTTTCTCCGAGCACACGATCGAGCCGGTCGAGCAATATCCGAACGAGCTTCTCGCGACGCTCCAGTCGCTCGCCCCGGCCTCGGCTCCGCGCGAGCCGACGGTCGTCCTGTTGTCGCCCGGCCCGTTCAACTCCGCCTTCTACGAGCATTCCTTCCTCGCCGACCGGCTCGGCGTCGAGCTCGTCGAGGGGCGCGACCTCTTCGTCCTCGACGACAAGGTCTATATGCGCACCACCGAAGGGCCGCATCAGGTCGACGTCATTTATCGCCGGCTCGACGACGACTTCCTCGACCCGCTCGCCTTCCGGCCCGATTCCGTGCTCGGCGTGCCCGGCCTCATCTCGGCCTATCGCGCCGGCAACGTCGCCGTGGCGAACGCGATGGGCACCGGCGTCGCCGACGACAAGGCGGTCTACACCTACGTGCCGGAGATCATCCGCTTCTATCTCGGCGAGGAGCCGATCCTGCACAACGTGCCGACCTGGCGCTGCCGCGAGCCCGATTCGCTCGCTTATGTGCTCGACCATCTGCCCGAGCTGGTGGTGAAGATGGTGTCCGGCTCCGGCGGCTACGGTATGCTCGTCGGGCCGACCGCGACGAAGGCCGAGATCGAGGATTTCCGCGCAAAGCTGAAATCGAACCCGGACGAGTTCATCGCCCAGCCGACGCTCGCTTTGTCGACCTGCCCGACCTTCGTCGGCGAGGGTGTCGCGCCACGTCATGTGGATCTGCGTCCGTTCGTTCTCGCCGGCTCGAACGGCATCCGCACCGTGCCGGGCGGGCTCACCCGTGTCGCATTGAAGGAGGGCTCATTGGTGGTGAATTCCAGCCAGGGCGGCGGGACCAAAGACACCTGGGTTCTGGTTAGCTGAATGCTGCTCTCACGCGTTGCCGCCGATCTCTACTGGCTTGCCCGTTACGTGGAGCGGGCCGAAAACACCGCGCGTCTCCTCGACGTCGCCTCGCGCCTTTCCTCGCTGCCGACGACCTATGCCGGCTCCACCAACGAGTGGGAATCGGCGATGACGGCGACGGGCGGAAACTTTTTGTTCGACCAGCGCTATGACGAGGCGAACCGGCGCAACGTCATCGACTTCCTCGCCTTCAGTCGGGAGAACCCGTCCTCGATCGCGTCCTGTCTCGCGACCGCGCGCCATTCGGCTCGATCCGTCCGCACGGCGATCACGCGCGAGATGTGGGAGGTGATCAACGACGCATGGCTCGAGCTGAAGCGCCATTCGGTCGACGCGATGACCCCGCGCCAGCTTGCGGAGTTTCTCGCCTTCGTGAAGGACGCCTGCCTCCGTCTTGACGGCTTCGCCTACCGCACGATGCTGCGCACCGATGCGCACGCGTTCTACAACTTGGGCACCTTCATCGAGCGGGGTGACGCGACCGCCCGCATCCTCGACGTGAAATATCATGTCCTCCTTCCCGAAGGAGACACTGTCGGCGGCGGCCTCGACTATTTCCAATGGACGTCGATCCTGCGCGCCGCCTCCGCGCTCACCGCCTATCAATGGGTGTTCCGTGATGCCTTGCGATCCTGGCGCGTGGCTGAACTGTTGACATTGCGAAAGGAATTGCCGCGCTCTATTGTCAATTGTTCCGAGAACACCCTTTGGTTTCTCGATAAACTTGCCAACGATTATGGGCGGCAGGGACCGGCACAGCGCAGCGCGCGCGCTTATCACGCAAGCCTTGCGAACTCCTCGGTCGAGGCGATCTATCGAGAAGGGCTGCACGAGTTCCTGCAGCGGGTAATTCGCGAAAACAATGCGGTGGGCGACGCGATCGAGGCCCAGTATCTGCGGTAGACGGGAGCCGTCATGCGCCTCTCCATCCAACACGAGACTCGCTATCACTACGATGTAGCGCCGGCTTCGGTGATCGAGGTGTTGCGCCTCACGCCGTGCAGCACGGCGACGCAGTCGGTGCGCGATTGGCGAATCTCAGTCACCGGGGACGCGGCGCTGCGCCGCTCGCGTGACGCGTTCGGCAACACGACGCACACCTTCACGCTGAAGGACCCCGGCAACGAATTGGTCATCACGGCCTCGGGAACGGTGGAGACCGAGCCGCACAATGGCGTCGTCACCGGCTCGTTCGAGCCGCTTCCGCTCGGCGCCTTCCTGCGCGAGACGGCCCTGACCGAGGCGAACGAGGCGATCCATTCGCTCGCCAAGCGGGCGATCGAGGCGAGCGACGGGACCGCGCTCGGTGTCGCACACGCGATGAACGTTGCCGTCCACGACGCCATGGAGTTCCAGCACGGCATGACCTCGACGGCGACATCGGCCGTCGACGCGATCGAGACCGGCAAGGGCGTGTGCCAGGATCTGACCCACGTCCTCCTCGCGGTGGCGCGGTCGCAGGGTTTTCCGGCGCGATACATATCCGGCTATCAATATACGCCGGGGCGACAGCGCACCGAGCACGAAAGTCACGCCTGGGCCGAGATCCATGTCAGCGAACTCGGCTGGGTGAGCTTCGATCCGACCGCCGCGATCAGCACGACCGACGCCTATGTCCGCATCGCCTGCGGCCTCGATTCCCTCGGCGCCTCACCCGTCCGAGGCGCGGTCTATGGTGGCGCGGGGGAGACACTGACCGTCGATGTCACGATGGACAAGTTCCAATGGCAGTCCCAATCCAGCGAAGGCCAGACACAGACCCAGTTTTCGCAGTAGAAGGAGACGGAAGAGCATGAGCGGCTGGGGTCAGTTCCAAACGACGCCCTCGCTCGCGGTGGACGGGACCGGACTTTCGATGACCTATTGCGTTGGCCTTCTTCTCAAGTCGGGCCTGGTGATGATGGGCGACACGCGGACAAACGCGGGCGTCGACAACATCTCGACCTTTCGCAAATTGCAGATTTTCGAGGTGCCGGGCGAACGCGTGATCGCCTTCGCCACCGCCGGCAATCTCGCTGTCTCGCAGGCCGTGATCAGCCACATGACGGAAGGCTTTCCCGACCCCGTCACCGGCGACGTCCACACGATCCACACCATCCCCTCGATGTTCGAGATGGCCCAATTCACCGGCCGCGTGGTGCGCCATGTTCGCGCGCAGGACGCGGCGGCCCTCGAACAGGACGGGGGCGCCTTCGACTGCTCGATCCTCGTCGGCGGGCAGATCGGCAATCGCCGCCTGCGCCTCTTCATGATCTATCGCGCCGGCAACTTCCTCGAGGCGACCGAGGACACGCCCTACCTCCAGATCGGCGAGCACAAATACGGCAAGCCGATCATCGATCGCTCTGTCACCTTCGGCACCCCGCTCGACGAGGCGTTGAAGATCTCGCTGATCTCGATGGACTCCACGATGCGCTCGAACCTTGCCGTGGGCTTGCCGGTCGACATCATGGTGCTCCCGCGCGACGCGCTCGCGACCTCGATCAACACACGCATCGATCAGGACGACAAATATTTCGAGTATGTTCGTAACCGCTGGTCGAACGCGTTGCGGGAGGCGCACCAGTCGATTCCCAACCCGCCTTATGGGGACGTGCATCGCGCACGCGCATCCAACGCATAATTGAAATTCTAGCGCCATTTCAGTGGCGCGCCCCATAATCTCCTCGCCAACGCGGGAGATTGGGTTTGACCGATATTTTTCTTCACCTCGCGCAATCCGCCGGGATTCTGATGCTCGGCGCCGTCGTCCTCGGCGTCGTCTTCGACCACACGACCAGCGCGCGGCGCGATCTTTGCGTCGGCATCGCGTGCGGCCTCCTCGCCTGCGGGCTGATGGCGATGTCGATGCGCGCGAGCGGCTTCGTCATCGATGGGCGCGGCGCGGTGCTGGCGGCGGCCGGCCTCTTCGGCGGGCCGATCGGGGCCGTCGCCGCCCTCCCCTTGCCGCTTTTCTTGCGCAACGAGATCGGCGGCCCCGCGGTCGTCACCGGGGTCGTGTCCATGGTGGCTCAGGCGATGCTCGGCGTCGCCGTCCAACACCTGCGCAAGCGCGGTGGGGGTGCGTTTGAGCGCCGATCGGTCCTGTGGTTGGCGGCCGCGAGCCCGCTCGTGATCCTGGCGCTTTATATTCCGGGCCTCGCCCCCGCCTCCACCGCCGGCCTGCGCGCCGAGATCGCCGTCGCGCTGCTGCTTTGGCTGCCGTTCTCGACGCTGGTCTTCGGGCTGTCGACCATGAACGAGCTGTCGCGCGCCAATAGGCTGCGCGCCAAGCGTTTCACCGGCCAGTTCGAACGGGCGACGGGTCTCATCGACGGCACCCTGTTCGACGCGCAGCTCATGCAGCATTGGCGCCTGCACGAGCGCTATGGCAGCGGCTACGTCTATATGCTGGTCTCGATCGATGACGTGGCGGCGCTGCGGCGGACCTATCGCGGGGCGGATTGGGAGCGGCTCGTCGTCGATATCGCGCGGGCTCTGCGTGGCGCAATACGCCATTGCGATCTGTGCACGCGCACCGACATCGACCGCTTCGCCGTTCTCTTGCCGCACACCACCTTGCCGCTCGCCCGCCCCGTCGCCGAGCGGATCGCTTCGCGCGTCGCGCGGACGGTGACGCGTCCGAACATGCCGAACGGTCGCATCACCGTCTCGATCGGGATCGCCGATGTCGACGGCACGCAACTGCCTCTCGATGTTCTGGGGATCGCGGAGGGCGAGCTCTTCCTCGCGAATGGGCGCATGGCAAACGGGGCGATCGGCCCGGTCGAGCCCGTCCGCAAGATCGTCCGCTCCTTTCCCGGCGCCGTCATCGAGATGGGGAGCGCGCCGAGCGAGGCGGTTCCGCCGATTGGGAATGACCGCCATGCTTCACGCGAGCGTGCAGCATGATCATCGGCCATAGCCCTCGCCCCACCTCATGATGTAGTCCCCTCTCATTGCCCAGAGGGAGACCTTCATGAACGACTGGCCGCGACACGGCACCATCACGGGGCCGATCGTGATGATTGGCTTCGGATCCATCGGCCGCGGAACGCTACCGCTGATCGAACGCCACTTCACCTACGACAAGACCCGCATGGTCGTGATCGATCCGTCGGACGAGGACCGTCCGCTGCTCGACGATCGCGGCATCAAATTCGAGAAGCTTGCGATCACGCGCGAGAACTATCGCGACGTGCTGACGCCGCTCCTGACGAAGGGGGACGGACAGGGCTTTTGCGTCAACCTTTCGGTCGACACGTCCTCGCTCGACCTCATGAAGCTCTGCCGCGAGCTCGGCGTCCTTTATATCGACACCGTCGTCGAGCCCTGGCCCGGCTTCTATTTCGACAAGAACGCCACCAACGCGACGCGCACCAACTACCATCTGCGCGAGACCGTGCGGTCCGAAAAGCGCGCCAATCCGGGCGGCACCACGGCCGTCTCCTGCTGCGGGGCGAACCCCGGCATGGTGTCCTGGTTCGTGAAGCAGGCGCTCGTCAATCTTTCCAAGGATCTCGGCCATGCGGCCCCGACGCCGACGAGCCGCGAGGAGTGGGCGACGCTCATGCGCGCGCTCGGCGTCAAAGGCGTCCACATCGCCGAACGCGACACCCAGCGCACCAAGGCCCCCAAGCCGATGGACGCGTTCTGGAACACGTGGTCGGTCGAAGGCTTCGTCTCGGAAGGGCTGCAACCGGCCGAACTCGGTTGGGGCACGCACGAGACGTGGATGCCCGACAATATGGAGATCCAGCCCGAAGGGTCCGGCTGCCGCGCCTCGCGCTATCTGCTCCAGCCGGGCGCGAACACCCGCGTGCGCACCTGGTGCCCGACGCCGGGCGAGCAATACGGCTTCCTCGTCACGCACAATGAGAGTGTGTCGATCGCCGATTATTACACCATCGGCGAAGGCCTCGATCCCGAATATCGTCCGACCTGCCACTACGCCTACCACCCGGCCAACGATGCGGTTCTTTCGCTGCACGAAATGTTCGGCCAGGCGGGCAAGCCGCAGGAGGTCTTCCACGTTCTCGACGAGACGGAGATCGTGGACGGGATCGACGAGCTCGGCGTCCTCCTCTACGGCCATGCGAAGAATGCCTACTGGTACGGCTCGCAGCTCTCGATCGAAGAGACGCGGCGGATCGCGCCCTATCAGAACGCGACCGGCCTTCAGGTGACATCCGCCGTTCTCGCCGGGATGGTGTGGGCGCTCGAGAACCCCGAGGCCGGCATCGTCGAAGCCGACGAGATGGACCATGAGCGCTGCCTCGAGGTCCAGCTTCCCTATCTCGGCCCGGTGAACGGCTATTATACCGACTGGACCCCGCTGCACGGTCGCCCCGGCCTCTTCCCGGAGGACATGGACGAAAGCGATCCCTGGCAGTTCCGCAACGTCCTCGTTCGCTAAGATCCAACACGCCATCGCCTGCCGGACACCCTCCGGCAGGCGACCACCCGCGCAATCAAAGGTGCGCCATCGGCCACGATTTCACTCGTTTTCCCGGCAAAGGCATGCTTTGACCGACGGGTTGCGGGAGGGCGGGTGATGACACTCTTGCCGAAGAGCTTGTTTCGGCATCTCGGACTGTCCGATGCGATGACCGCGCGGATGCCCGCAAGGGTGTGGAACCTCGTCGTCGCCGAGGAGGAGCGGTCCGAACGGCTGATCGGCTGGGTCCAGCTCGTCATCGCCGGCACGTTCGCGACGCTCTATCTCATCGCCCCCCGCCCGACCGACGCCAGCACGATGTTCGAGCCGGTGCCGATCGCGCTGTCCGTCTATCTCGCCTTCACGGCCATCCGCATCATCGCCGCCTATCGGGGCTTTCTGCCCGGTTGGCTCCTCGTCTGCTCGATGCTCGCCGACGTCACGCTGCTCTATGGGCTGATCTGGAGCTTCCACATCGCCTATGGGCAGCCGGCCGCCTTCTATCTCAAGGTGCCGACGTTCGCGTACGTCTTTCTGTTCATCGCGGTGCGGGCGCTGCGTTTCGATCCGCGTTTCGTCATCAGCCAGGGGCTGATCGCGGCGGTCGGCTGGCTCCTCATGGTGCTCTATGCGGTGTGGTCGAGCGGCGGCGCGGCGATCACCCGCTCGTTCGTCGCCTACCTGACCGACAATCTCGTGCTGATCGGCGCCGAGTTCGACAAGATCTTCACAATCCTGATGCTGACGGGCGTTCTCGCCCTCGCGCTTCACCGGGCGCGCGCCACGCTTCTGACCGCGGCGCGCGAGGGCGCCGCGACGCGCGACATGCGGCGTTATTTCGGCGCGGGCGTCGCCGAATCCATCACCTCACGCGAAACCGAGGCGAGCGCCGGCGAGGCGGAGGGGCGCGACGCGGCGATCCTGATGCTCGATCTGCGCAACTTTTCGCATTTCGCCGCGGTCCGCGCGCCGCGCGAGGTGGTGACGACGCTGACCGCCTATCACGCCCTCGTCATCCCGCTGATCGAGCGCGAAGGCGGCATCATCGACAAATTTCTCGGCGACGGCGTGATGGCGACCTTCGGCGCGGTCTCGCCGTCCGAAAGCGCTGCGGCGGACGCTCTCAAGGCGCTCCAAGCGATCATGGAACAGGCCCCCGCCTGGTCGGACGACATCGCCGCAAAGGGCCTGCCGCCGGTGCCGATCCAGGGGGCCGCCGTCGCGGGCCGTGTCGTTGCCGCGACGCTCGGCAATCAGGAGCGGCTCGAGTTCACCGTCATCGGCTCGGCGGCGAATATCGCGGCGAAGCTCGAAAAGCACAACAAGATCGCCAAGACCGCCGCGCTCACCACCGAAGAGACGTTGAGGCGGGCCGAGACACAGGGCTATCACGGCACGCCGACCTCCCTCGGCGCCTGCGAGGTGGCGGGTTGCGACGAGCCGCTCCATCTGTGGAAGCTGGCATAGATCGACACGATTGGACGAAGCATGGGCTACCTCCTCGACGGACGCTGGCACACCGGCTCACCGGAATTTGCCAACAAGAGCGGCGAGTTCGAGCGCAAGGCGTCCGCCTTTCGCAGCTTCATCACGGCCGATGGCGGGCCGGGTCCGACGGGTGAAGGCGGCTTTCCGGCCGAGCCGGGGCGGTATCATCTCTATGTCTCGCTCGCCTGCCCCTGGGCCCACCGCGCGCTGATCATGCGCGAGCGCAAGGGCCTTGCCGGCATGATCGGGCTTTCGGTCGTCCATTGGTTCATGGGCGATGACGGGTGGACCTTCGCGGAAGGCCGCGACGTGGTGCCCGACACGGTGAACGGCGCCGCCTTCCTGCGCGAGGTCTATCAGAAGGCGGATGCGGACTATTCGGGCCGCGTCACCGTCCCGGTCCTATGGGACAAGGCGCGGGACACCATCGTCTCGAACGAATCGTCCGAGATCATCCGCATGTTCGACACCGCCTTCGACGGCCTCGGCGCAACGCCCGGCACCCACCGCCCCGGCGACCTGACCAACGAGATCGATGCGGTCAATCAGCGCGTCTACGACACCGTCAATAACGGGGTCTACAAGGCCGGCTTCGCCACCAAACAATCCGCTTATGAGCGGTCGGCGGCGGCGCTCTTCGAGAGCCTAGACTGGTTGGAGGATCGCCTTTCGACCCGCCGTGTCCTCGTCGGCGACGCGATCAGCGAGGCCGATATCCGCCTCTTCACGACGCTCGTGCGCTTCGACGCCGTCTATCACGGGCATTTCAAGTGCAACGTGCGACGGATCGTCGACTATCCGAACCTGTGGCGTTATCTGCGCATGCTCTATAACGAGCCCGGTTTCGGCGACACGACGAACCTCTTCCACATCAAGCACCACTATTATGAGAGCCACCGCTCCATCAATCCGTCCGGCATCGTTCCGCTCGGCCCCGACCTCGACTTCTCGCCCGATGGCGGGTTGTGAGCGGCCGTGCGCATGAGGTGGTGGGAGACTTTCGGCGGAGCGTGTAACGAAGACGCGGCGTTGCCGGCCGGTCGCACCATCATTTCATCGTGCGGGCGCCCCGGATTTCGCCGAATGATGCCCGCTCCGCCCCCCTCCCACGGCGATTGAGACATGCTGCGCAAGCTTTACGACAAGACCTTGGCCCTCGCGGCCGGCCGCCACGCCAAGTCCGCCCTCTTTGGCGTCTCGTTCGCCGAAAGCTCGTTCTTCCCGCTGCCGCCCGATCTCCTATTGATCCCGATGGTGATCGCCGAACGGCACCGCTGGCTGTTCTATGCGACGCTGTGCACCATCGCCTCGGTGATCGGCGGCCTCTTCGGCTATGCGATCGGCTATCTCCTGTTCGAGCAGCTCGCGCGTCCGTTGATCGAATTCTACGGCTATGGCGAAAAGTTCGCGTCCTTCACGGACCGCTTCCATCTCTATGGCGCGTGGATCGTGTTCTTCGCCGGCGTCACGCCCTTTCCCTATAAGGTGATCACCATCGCCTCGGGCGCCGCCGGCCTCTCGCTGCCGGTGTTCATCATCGCCAGCATCTTCGCACGGGGCTTGCGCTTCTTCCTGGTCGCGGGGCTTCTCTATCGCTACGGCACGCCGATCCGCACCTTTATCGAAGAGCGGTTGTGGCTCGTGTTCACCGTCGGATCGGCGCTGCTGATCGGCGGCTTCTTGTTGGTGAAGGTTCTATGACTCTTGCGCGTCTTCAGCTCGCCCTCATCGGCACGCTCATCATGCTCGCCGCCATCGGCGGGGCATGGGGCTTCCAACTCATCGGCGGCTATGTCCCGTGCGAGCTCTGCCTCGAACAGCGCATTCCCTATTATGTCGCCATTCCCCTCGCGCTGATCGCGATGCTGACGATGGCGCGGTCCGACACCTTGTCGCGCGTCCTTCTCATCCTCGCGGCGATCGCCATCTTCTTTTCGGCCTGGCTCGGCATCTATCATGCCGGGGCCGAATGGGGGTTCTGGCCGGGGCCGGAAACGTGCGGCGGCGGGGCCGACGTGCGCGACGCCTCGAACATGCTGGCCGTTTTGGAGGAGACGCGGATCGTGAGCTGTACCGAAGCCGCCGGGCGCTTTCTCGGCATCAGCTTCGCCGGATGGAATGTCGTCGCGAGCGTGATGGCGGGGATCGTCCTCCTCGCGGCCGCCGCGGTGAAGCGCCGCCCTGCGTGATCGACCTCGACACCTTCGCCGCACTCGCGAAGGCTGAACTCGACAGCCTTCCGGCGGAGTTTCGCGCGCTGACCGGCACGATCCAGCTCGCCGTCGCCGACGATCCGAGCGCCGAGATGATGGCGTCCGTCGACGTCGAATATCCCGATGATCTCCTCGGCCTCTTCGAGGGGATCGGCCTTGCCGAGGGCGGCGACATCCTGACGACGGGCGCAATGCCCAACCGGATCTGGCTGTTCCGCCGCCCGATCATTCATTTCGTCGAGGACGGCGACGGGGCGGACGACCTTCAGGCCGTCATCCGCCACGTCCTCATCCACGAGATCGGCCACCATTTCGGCCTCTCGGACGACGATATGTACGCGATCGACGACGCGGACGATTGAGCGCCGCCGACCGCGCCGCGCTCAGCTTTCCTGTTCACCATCGCATTCGAGCGACTTGCCGCCCGGCATGTCGAACGAGGCGCTGTTGCCCTTCGACCAGAACGTCGCCGCGTCGGGGCCGCTCTCGATCGCATAGCGCGCGCCGTCGGCCGAGATCGCCTGCGGCAGAACGAGCCAATTCTCGCCCCAGTTCAGCGACACCATCGGCTGGTCGGTGTTGATGAACACCGCCTTCAACGCCTCGGGCAGCCCCATGCAATGATAACCGAACGGGCCGAGGACATTGTCGGCCGCCGGCTCGTTCGCGGGAATGTCGGTCAGTTCGGCGCGCAACGCGTGGATGCGCATCGCATATTCGTTGGTGATGCAGGACTTGAGGTCGTCCGCCTTCCAGCAATCGTCCCGGCCTTTGACCCAACCGCGCTGCATGGCCTTCAGCGTCTCCGTCTTCTCCTCATCCCCGGACGCGGACGCCTCGTTCAGCGCGAGCTGATAGATGTTGGAGAGCGTGACATCGAGCTGCGCCAGCGCCTGATCCTGGCACACGGCCTCCTCGGCGGACGATTGTGCCTTCGCACAATCAAAGCTCGGCTCGGCGGCGATCGCGGCGCCGATCGAGAGCGGGCCCGCCGCCAACACGAGCGCGACGCCGAGCGAGCGCCCGGCCAATTTGATCGACATGGTTTGTCCTCCTCGCAGCATGGGCGGCGAGGTTAGCTCATCATGAGATCGGTATCGACGTCCGAGATTGGATAAAAGCGCCTAAGCCGTTGAGACGTTGACGGCTTTTCGGCCCCTCAATCGGTGATCCGCACCGGGCTGCGGGCGCGCTCGGCCGCCTCCTGGATGGTGCGGCGCGCCTCGCTCACATCGCCCCAGCCGCTTTTTCGCGGCCGGCTGTGCTCCTCGACGTCGCGATAATGGCAGAAGAAGTGTGCGATCTGACGCAGATGGCCCGCCGGCAGATCGGTGTAGTTCGCCACGCTGTCATAGCGGGAGGTGAGGCGCGCCGCCGGAACGCCGAGGACGGTGATCTCCTCGCCGCCCTCGCCCGTCACATAGAGGACGCCGATGGGCCGGAGCGCGATCACCGTGCCGGGGGCGATCACATGCCCCGTCACCACCATCGCCTGAAGCGGATCGGCGCTCTCCGACAGCGTGTGCGGGATCAAACCGATATTCCCCGGATAGCGCATCGCGGTGTGGAAGAGCTGCGAGACGGTGAGCGCGCCCGACACGTCGTCGACGCGCACCGCGAGCGGCTCGCTCCCGATCGAGGCGGTGACGAGGATGTTCACGTCATCGGGCGGAGCGGCTCCGAGCGCGACGCCGTCCAGTCGGATCATGATGGTGGCAACCGGGGTGTTGTGGGGCCGAGACGGTCGAAGCCGAACGCGACCTTGCCGACCGCGACGTCGCCGAACATCTCGTGCGAGGTGGCGACGATACGCCCTCCCATGCGCTCATAGAAGGCGCAACCCGGACCATTTTCCGAAAGGCACCAGACGACGAGCGAATCGTGGCCGCGCCGCACGAGGCGCTGCTGGGCGGAGCGGAACAGGCGCTTGCCGAAGCCGAGGCCGGCATATTCGGGCTGGATATAGAGTTCGTAGATCTCGGTCTGGAACGGCAGCGTGCTGATGCGGCTCAGCCCGAAGGTGATGTAGCCGCGAATATCGTCCCCCGACTCGAGGACGAGGATCGGCACGCGCCGGCGCACGGCCCGCTCCCACCAATCCGGCCCGCGACGGGCGATCATCCGCTCGAGCTCGCGGCCGGGCAGAACCCCCTGATAGGCGAAGCGCCACGACGCGTCATGCACACGGGCGAGGCCGTGACAGTCGCTCGGCTTGGCGGTGCGTATGGCGAGGGCCGCGATACTCATGGCGTAATGGTGACCCCCGTTTGCGCGGTCCGCAAGTTTTATTCTGTTCATCCCAGCCGTGCGTCTCGCGAGTTGCAAGCTTGGCTCAGCCGTCGCATATCACGCCCGTGACTCAGACAAGCGCACCGCCCGATCTCGATATCGTCACGTTCGGCTGCCGGCTCAACACGCTGGAGAGCGAGAACGTGCGCGCGCTCGCGTCCGATGCCGGCGTCACCGACACGGTGATCGTCAACACCTGCGCGGTCACGGCCGAGGCCGTGCGCCAGGCGCGCCAGACGATCCGCAAGATCCGCCGCGAACGACCCGGCGCCCGCATCATCGCGACCGGCTGCGCCGCGCAGACCGATCCCGACGGTTTCGCCGCGATGGACGAGATCGACCACGTCATCGGCAACGCGGAAAAGCTCCAGCCCGCCTTCTGGGCCGGCCTTCCCCGGCACGACAAGGTCGTCGTCGGCGACGTGATGGAGCTGCGCGAGACCGCCGCGCACATGGTCGACGCGTTCTCGACCCGCACCCGCGCCTTCGTCGAAGTGCAGAACGGGTGCGACCATCGCTGCACCTTCTGCATCATTCCCTATGGCCGCGGCCCGTCGCGCTCGGTCCCGATGGGCGTCGTCGTCGACCAGGTGACGCGCCTCGTCGCCTCCGGCCATCGCGAGGTGGTGCTGACCGGCGTCGATCTCACGAGCTATGGCGGCGACCTTCCCGGCGCCCCCCGTCTCGGCGATCTCGTCGCCCGGATCCTGACATTCGTGCCCGATCTGCCGCGTTTGCGCCTGTCCTCGATCGATTCGATCGAGGCGGACACGACCCTTCTCGACGTCTTTGCGAGTGAGGCGCGGCTGATGCCGCATCTCCATCTGTCGCTCCAGGCGGGTGACGACATGATCCTGAAGCGGATGAAGCGCCGGCATCTGCGCGAGGACGCGGTGCGCTTCTGCGCCGAGGTCCGCGCCCGACGGCCCGACGTGGTGTTCGGCGCCGACCTCATCGCCGGCTTCCCCACCGAAACGGACGAAATGTTTGAAAATACGCTTGCGATCATCGCCGATTGCGGGCTGACGCACGTGCACGTCTTCCCCTTCTCGCCCCGCGTCGGAACGCCGGCCGCACGGATGCCGCAGCTTCCCCGGCAGACGGTGAAGGCGCGCGCCGCGGCGCTGCGCGAGGCCGCCGCCGACCGGCTGGAGCGCGCCCTCTCCTCGACCGACGGCACCACGGTCGAGCTCCTCGTGGAGGACGGCAATCGCGGCCGCACGCCGCATTATCTCCCCGCACGCCTGATCGGTCCCGAAGCGCATCCCGGCGATCTCGTACCGGGACGCGTGACGGGCCGCGAGAACGGCACACTCTCGGTCGAAAGGCTCGCGGCATGAGCGAAGGACGGCGATCGTTCTGGGGTTTCGGCCGCAAACGGGCGAGCGAGACCGAGACTCCCCCGGACACCGCGACGGAGGCGGATGCCGCGCCCGAGGCCCCCAGCGCGCCCGAGGTCGCCCCCGAGCCGTCACCAGCGCCGCAACCGACGCCGACGCCGGCCGACCCCGCGCCCACCCCGCCCGCCACCGGCGAGGAACAGGCCAGAAGCGGCGGCTGGTTCACCCGGCTGCGGGACGGGCTGACCCGCTCCTCCAACCGCCTCGGCGACAGCGTCTCGGCGCTCTTCACGAAAAAGAAGCTCGACGCGAGCTCGCTGCAGGATCTCGAAGACATCCTCATCGAGGCCGATCTCGGCGTCGACACCGCGATGGCGATCACCGACCGCCTGGCCGAAAGCCGCTTTTCCAAAGGGATCGAGGCGCACGAGCTCCAGGAGGTTCTCGCCGAGGAGGTCGAGCGCGTCCTCACCCCGCTTGCGACGCCGCTCAAGCCCGGCGGTGCCACGCCCTATGTCGTCCTCGTGGTCGGCGTGAACGGCACCGGCAAGACGACGACGATCGGCAAGATCGCCGCCAAGGAGGCCGCGAGCGGCAAGAAGGTCGTCCTCGCCGCGGGCGACACCTTCCGCGCGGCGGCGGTGGAGCAGCTCAAGATCTGGGGCGAACGGGCGGGCGCCAAGGTCATTTCAGGCCTGCCGAAGGCCGATGCGGCCGGTCTCGTCTACGAGGCGCTCGACGCCGCGGAGGGCAGCGACCTCCTCCTGATCGACACCGCCGGCCGGCTCCAGAACAAGGCCGAGCTGATGGCCGAGCTCGAAAAGATCGTCCGCGTGATCAAGCGCCGCATCCCGGACGCGCCGCATGCGGTGATCCTGACGCTCGACGCCACCACGGGCCAGAACGCGATGAGCCAGGTCGACATTTTCCGCCAGAGCGTCGGCGTCACCGGCCTCGTGATGACGAAGCTCGACGGCACGGCGCGCGGCGGCATCCTCGTCGCGATCGGCAACAAGCACGCGTTGCCGATCCATTATATCGGCGTCGGTGAAGGGATCGACGATCTCGCCCCCTTCGAGGCGCGCGATTTCGCCCGCGCGATCGCCGGCCTCTGACCCCGCCGCCCGATGGATCGGTGGGCGAGGCGCGCAACCACCTTGCCGCCCGCGCTCCGATCGGTTACTCACCCTTAGGCCGATTGCACCCGTAGCTCAGCTGGATAGAGCGCTGCCCTCCGAAGGCAGAGGTCACAGGTTCGAATCCTGTCGGGTGCGCCAATTAAATCAAGCATTTAGCGACCACCTAGGAAGCGGATCGGAATCCGATTCTGTGCCTCGTCCCAAATTCCGACTCTTTTTCGTCCGCGGGATGGAGATCGCCTGCTTCTCGAGCGCCTCGAGCGCTCGGTCCTGGTCATGCGGGCTGAGGTGGTAATAGACCTTTCGGAGCGTCGGGGCCGACGTGTCGAAATAGTCGGCCGCATCTTCGATCCGCATCCCATTCTCGACGGCCCACGAGATCGCCGTGTGCTTGAGCGTGTTTATGGGTACCTCGTGGCTATCGAAGCGCATCCGAACCGCGACCGCGGGCAATACACTTTCTCAAAAGCGTGATTGACGATCTTCGACCGGATAGAGACCATGATCTTCGGTTTTACTGACCTGCTCTGCAAAGCTGGAATCGAACCTGAGCATGTGCGGTTGCTGCGGCACCAGACGAAAACGCCGATGGGACGTACACCCTATCTTTTATGGCGCGATCAGCGTGGAGCGTTCGAAGAGTACCAAAGCGTTCAGACCGTCGGCGTTCGCGCCAGATTGGCGTCGCCGATCTGGGCGAGCTTCGTCGTCCCGCCAGCCGGAGGCACGCTCTTCGCGGGGCTCTATTCGGCAGAGCGCATCGGCCCGGCCGATCCGGATTGGATTGATCCGCTTTACGGCCGACCCGGCGCGGAGCTCACGCAAGATGGGCTCGACCTTTACCAGACGCGACCGATGACGGCGCTCGAGAGCTACGTCGGCCGGCTGTCCATCGAGTGGGGGAAAGGCGCGCGTTCCTGGGTTCAGCGGGCGGATATGCAGGTCAAGGCGATCGTCGAGCTGACCAAGGTATTCCGTGAGGACGCTTTTCCCGGATATACCCATTTCGTGACCAATGTGTCCGAGATCCAGGGTTTGCCCCTGACTTGGGCCAGCGCCTTGCGGGTCGCGCGGGGGGTCTACTTGCTCACCTCAGCGAAGACACGGGAGCAGCATGTTGGGTCGGCGACAGGAGAAGGCGGCTTTTTCGGCCGATGGGCCAATTATGCGCAAGACGGCCATGGTGGAAACCTGGGACTGAAGAGCAGCGAGCCGAGCGATTATCAGATCAGCATCCTGGAAGTTGCCGGATCGGCTGCAACGGTTGAAGAGATCATCGCCATTGAGCAGCTTTGGAAGCGAAAGCTCCAAAGCCGCGAGATGGGCCTCAATCGAAACTGAACCAAGGTCCGATCAACGCGCCGCTCCGGCCTGCGGGGAATTCCCCTTGCGACGCAAAGCCATGAAATGCCGGCTCGCTTCATCCCGCAGCGATCCGCCCGGCGGACCTGCTCGACCGGAAGGCCGGCCAGGCCACGACCTTGCCCCGGTTTCCCGTTTCGGTGGAGCCCCCGTCGCGCAACGCGCGCGACAGCGGCCCGCGCCCGGGTGCCCGGCCTAAGCGGCCCGGCGCATCAGGCGCACCTTTCGCACCATCACCAGCACGATATAGGCCGCGGCGAGGCCGAGGAACATCGCCGAGAAGGGGCGTTCCAGAAACGGGACGAAGGAGCCGCGTGAGGACATCAGTGCCGACCGCAGATTGACCTCGATCAGCGGGCCCAGAATGAAGCCCAGGATGAACGGCGGCAGCGGAAAGCCGAGCCGTGTCAGCAACAGGCCGAGACCGCCGAAGGCGAGCAGCGTGTAGACGTCGAACATCCGGTTGCCCGTGGCGTAGGCGCCGATCACGCACGTCACCATCACGAGGGCGAGCAAATAGGGCTTCGGCACCGCCAGAATCCGCACGAAGAAGCGGATGCCGAAAAACGCCACGAGGAGCATCGCGAGGTTGGCGATCAACAGGGCGACGAACAGCGCGTGGACGATGAGCCCGTTATTCGTGAACAGCAACGGCCCCGGCTGCAGCCCGTGGATCATCAACCCGCCGAGCAGCATCGCCGTCACCGAGTCGCCCGGAATGCCGAGCGCCATCAGAGGCACCATGGCCGAGCCGACATTGGCGTTGTTGGCCGTCTCGGAGGAGACGATGCCGGCCGGATTGCCGGTCCCGAACGATTCCGGCTCCTTCGAGGAGCTGCGCGCCGCGGCATAGGCGAGAAGGTTCGACGCGCTCGACCCGATGCCGGGCAGCAAGCCGACGCCGATCCCGATCGCCGCCGAACGCACCACGTTCGGAAGGCTCGCGATGAACTCCACCATCCGCACGCCGGGGAAACGGGGGCGCGTGAACTCGGCCGGCGGCGAGACGCGGCTCTCCGGCGGCCGCGCCGCATAATCGAGGATCTCGTTGACCGCGAACATGCCGAGAAGCACCGGCAGGAGGGCGTAGCCGGCATCGAATTGCGGATTGCCGAAGGTGAAGCGCGGGATGCCGTCAGTCGGCGCAAAGCCCGTCGCGGCGATCAGAATACCGAGCAGCGCGGCGAGGACGCCCTTCAGAAGGCTCTTGCCGGCGAGCCCCGCGACGAGGGTGAGGGCGAAAACCGACACCGAGAAATACTCGAAGGTGCCGAATTTCAACGCGAAGCGCGCGAGCGGCGGCGCGAGGAGGATGAGGACGGCGATCCCGAACAGGCCGCCGACGAAGGAGTAGAAGATCGCAAGCCCCAGCGCGCGACCGCCCTCCCCCTTGAGTGCCATCGGCCGGCCGTCGAACGTCGTCGCGATCGAGGACGGCGTTCCGGGAATGCCGATCATGATCGCCGAGACGAGGCCGCCCGATACGCCGCCGATATAAAGGGCGAGGAGAAGCACGAGGGCTGTGACCGGGGCCATCGTGAAGGTGAGTGGCAGGCAGAGCGCCACCGCCATCGTCGCGCTGAGGCCGGGGATCGCGCCGAAGATCATGCCGATCGGCACGCCGATCGCGATCGCGAGAAGCGGCTCGATCGTCAGAACCGCGCTGAGGGCGTCTAACCAATACATTCGATCAACCCCAGAGGCCGTGCGGCAGGATGAGGCCGAAGCCGTGGCGAAACAGTCCCCACGCCGCGACCGAGGTGACGATGGAGAAGAGCGCCGCATAAAGCAGTGCGCGCGGCGAGCGGCTCGCGAAGATCACGAGCTGGACGAAGAGGTAGAGCGCCGTCGCGATCACGAAGCCGGCGATCGGAAGGAGCACGATATAGCCCGCGATCGCGGCGACGGTGAGCCCCAGCGTCAGCCACACGATCCGCTCCGCCTCGCCCGCGTCCGGCGCCCGATCGGCATCGCCGTCCGTCCGTCCCCGCCGCGGCAGCGAGCGCACGAGAAGGACCGCGCCGAGCACGGCGATGGCTAGGGCGACGATCTCCGGCAAGAAGCCGCTGTCGATCCCGACCGGGGCGCGTCGCGGAATGGAGCGGGCATAGACGTATGCCGCGAGGCCGAAGATGAGAAAGAGCGCGCCTCCGAGGAGGTTTTCCTTCCGGTCCGTCATATCTGACTGTCCATGCATGCGGGGCCCGGGCCGCCATGCGACGACCCGGGCCTCTTGCTTCACTTCAGATCGACTTGCCCGATGATCGCGTCGAGCTCCTCGAGGCGGGCCGCGGCGGCCTCACCGGTCAGCGCCATCGCGTCCTGCGCGTACTGCTTCTGGATCGCGTCGACATAATCCGGATTCTGGACGACGGCCTCGACCGCGGCGCCGAATTTCTCGACCACCTCCTGCGGCGTGTCCTTCGGGAAGAGGAAGAAATAGTTGTACTGGAACCCGACCTCGTAGCCTTGCGAGCGGGCGGTCGGCACGTCGGCCAGCGGCTCGATCGGCTCGTCGGTGAGGGTCGCGAGCGCGCGCAATTCGCCGGTCTCGAGATAGTCGCGCACCTGGGCGTAAGGGTTTTGCGACACGTCGACATTGCCGCCGAGGACGGCCGTCAGACGGCCGGAGGCGCCGCCGACATCGACGAGATTGAACTGGGCCCCCGCCGCTTCGAGCTGCTTTGCGATGAGGTAGGTCGTCGCGCCGATATTGGCCGTGAGGTCGATCGAGCCGGGATTGGCCTTCGCGTCTTCCATCAGCTCGTCGAGGGTCTGCCACGGGGCATCGGCCTGGACGACGAGGACCGTCCCGGTCTCCTGCCCGGCGATCGCGCCGAGCTCGAAATCCTTCCAGGTGAATTCGGTCATCCCGGACGCGGAACCGACTTGCACCGCACCGTGATAGAAGAGGGTCGTGTAGCCGTCGGGCTCGGCCGACAGAACGCGGCGCCCGCCGAGCGACCCGCCCGCGCCCGGCACGTTGATCACCGGCAGCGAGACGCCCAGCTCCTCCTGGAGATAATGCGACATCGTGCGGGCGTTGAAGTCGGTATCACCGCCCGGCGCGGCCGGCGCGATGATCTCGATCGGCTTCGTCGGATAGTCGGTCTGGGCGAAGGCTCCGATCGGCGCGGCGATGGAAAGAGCCCCCGCGGCGACGGCGAGCGCGTGAAACTTTGAAACGAACGGCATTATAATCCTCCCAGATTTGCCGATTTCTATGTGATGGGACGATCGCGGCATCCGCCGGGTCGGCGTGACGCGGTGGCGTCCGCCCCAAGAGAGCGCCTCGGAGCGGCCCGGACCGGCCGTCCCCGAAAGCGCACATTCCGTCCCGATGGTGGGAGCCGTCTCCGGGGAGAACGCCGGAGAGCCTAGGCCGCCGGCAGATCCATGCGGCTGACCAGATAGTCGATCTCGGCGAGATCGCGCGCGTTGAGCGACGGGCCGGGGGCGCGAAGCGCGGCGCATTGGAGCGCCCCACGCCGGCGCATCATCTCCTTGCGGATGGCGATGCCCCACTGGCCCTGCGCCTCATAACGCAAAAGCGGCAGATGGCGATTGAAGAGATCGTGCGCCTCGGCCCGTTTGCCGGCGGTCATCAGGTCGTAGACGCCCGACAGGACCTCCGGATAGGAAAAGCCCGCCATCGGCCCGTCGGCGCCGCGCTCCATCTCCTGCGGAAGATAGAGGCCGTTATTGCCGGTCAGGATGCGCACCTGCCGGCCGCCATCCAGCGCCTCCCGCAACGCCGAGATCTTGGTGACGGAGGGGAGATCCTCCTCTTTGATCACCGAGATCTGCGGGAACATCTCGATCAGCCGGACGATCGCCGGGACCGACATCCGCACGCCGGAGTGGAAGGGAAAATCCTGCAGCACCGTCGGCACGTCGCCGATGCGCTCGAACACGGATTCGAAATAGCGAAACAGCTCCTCGTCCGTGCGGACCGCGCCGGGCGGGCAGATCATCACCGCGTCGACGCCTTCGGCCATCACCTGGCGCGTCGTCTCGACGAGGACGGCAAGGCTCGGATTGGAGACGCCGGCGATGATGCGATGGCCGTCCGCGGCGCGGACGAAACGCGCCGCGACGGCGACGGTCTCGTCCTGCGTCAGCTTTCCGGCTTCCCCGCTCACGCCGAGGACGGTGAGCCCGCGTGCGCCGTGTGAATAGTAGAACGCCGAAAGCGAATCGATGCTGTCGTGGTCGATCGCGCCGTCCGGCTGGAACGGCGTTTGCGCGACGACATGAAGGCCGGTGGCCTCGTCAAGCATTTCCCAGTCTCCTCAGACTTTCCTCCGCCGAGAGCGCGACGCGCCAGCTCGGTCGATGAGTTCAAAATCTGTATCTTTCTGTTCTTGTATGATTCGCTAAACTCAGTAAAAACAGTGACTTAGCGCATCGGTTGAAATCATATTGACACAGCTATTCTGTACGGTCAAACCATCTATATCGGCCGGTCGGCCCGAAAAGACGCAAGATGTGGAGGAGAAAGCCCGTGAAGATTATCGGCGTCGAAACGATCCAGATCGAGGAGTTCAGCAACCTCGTCTGGGTCCGGATTCACACGGACGAGGGCGTCGTCGGTCTCGGCGAAACCTTCCGCAATCCCGAGCCCGTCGTCGCCTATATCCACGAGACGTGCGCCCCTTTTCTTCTCGGCAAAGATCCGATGGATCGCACCGCCCTCTCCCACGCGCTGCGGCACGATGTCGGCAATCACTTCACCGGGTTCGCCACCCGCTCGATCGAGATTCGCGGCAATTCGGCGATCGACATCGCGTTGTGGGATCTTTGGGGCAAGGCGCTCGGCCACTCGATCGCGACGCTCATGGGCGGGCGGATGCGCGACAAGATCCGGCTCTACAACACCTGCGCCAACAGCGGATACAACAACCGCGTCCGCGCCGGTTACAACACGCAGATCTATTCGCGCAGCGATCCCGCGCCGAAGAACATTTCACGCAACGAAGATCTTCTGATGCAGGTCTACGAGCCGGCTCGCCTCGCGCGGGAACTGCTCGACGAAGGCATCACCGCGATGAAGATTTGGCCGTTCGACGTCTACGCCCTGCGCAATCACGGACACTCGATCCGCACCTCGGAGCTCAAGGAGGGTCTCTCCGTCTTCGAGGAGATCCGCAACGAGGTCGGCGACGAGATGGATATCCTGATCGAATATCACGGCCTGTGGCAGCTCGCCCCGGCGATCGAAATCGCGCGCGCCGCCGAGGAATACGGCATCTACTGGCACGAGGATCCCATCGCGCTCGACGCGTTCGACGACCTCGCCACCTTCAAGCAGAGCACCAACACGCGCCTCGCCGGCAGCGAGAATCTCGGCACCCTTCCCTGGTACCGGGAGTGCTTCGGCCGTGGCGCGGTCGACGTCGCGAATTTCGACATGGCGTGGACCGGCGGCCTCACCGAGGGCCAGCGCGTCGCCCACCTCGCCCTCGCGCACGACCGCACCATCGCCCCGCACGATTGCACGGGGCCGGTGACGCTCCTCGCCAACCTGCAGCTCCTCGCCCATATGCCGAACGCGCTGATGGCCGAAACCGTCCGCTCGCATCTCGACGGCTTCTACGGCACAGTGATGACGGAATTGCCGAAGGTGTCGAACGGCTATGTCGAGCCGTTGACCGGCCCCGGCCTCGGCGCTTCTCTCAACGAGGAGGCGCTCGACCGGCCCGACATCATCAAGCGCGTGACCGGGAAGAGCGCGATCTAGATCGGCGACACCCGCCTGCGCGGGGACGTCGGGCCTGTCATCGGCGCCCGATGCCCCGCACGGCGAGGCCGCGAGACGCGAACGCGACCGGGACGGACCGACGTCCCGGCGACAGGAGACACGGCACGATGGAAGAGAGGCGGTCCCCGAAGAATTTCTCCGACATCGCCTATGCCCAGCTCTGCGAGATGCTGAATGAACCGGCATGGGCGAACGGCGGACGGCTTCCTTCGGAGGAGCGCCTCGCGGGCGCGCTCGGCATGTCCCGCCGCGTGGTGCGCCAAGCGCTGGAACGCTTGCGCAACGAGGGGCGGATCGTCTCGCGCAAGGGCTCCGGCAGCTACGTTCGCCCGCCC
Source organism: Acuticoccus kalidii (assembly GCF_021556395.1). Taxonomy (GTDB): domain Bacteria; phylum Pseudomonadota; class Alphaproteobacteria; order Rhizobiales; family Amorphaceae; genus Acuticoccus; species Acuticoccus kalidii. The sequence continues at coordinate 330,822 of NZ_JAKGCS010000036.1, read as the reverse complement.
TCGCCCGCCGACGACGAGGCGGCGACGTTCGGCGCCATCTCGATCCGCTCCCTCGACGACCTTCACGCCTGCTTCCGCTTCCGCCGCGCGGTCGAGGTGGCGGGCGCCGGCGAAGCGGCCGAACGCGCCCCACCCGAGCTGGTCGACGATATCGAGGCCGCGCTCGAAGAGTTCCGCTCCGCCCTCCCGGGCAAGGGCGACTTCGAGCTCGATTACAAATTCCACCTCGCCGTGGCGCGCGCCTCGCGCAATCCCTTCTTCATCGAGACCATCAAGGGGCTGAAGCCCTCGCTCAGAATGGGGCACGGCTTCAGCCGGTCACTGCGGATCGTGCCGCTCAACGAAAGCGCGCGGGTCTACGAGGAGCACGCCCGCGTGCTGCGCGCCATTCAAGCGCGCGACCCGGCATCGGCGCGCGAAGCGATCGATGCCCATATCGGTGCGGGCCTTGCCCGCCTGTTCGGCAAGACGTCCGCATAGGCCGGCGCCGCGAGCGGGTCCCCCGCGCGGCCGCTTCAACCCGACCAGATTGCCAGCGTATCGCCCCGCCCGTGACGCGTTGCGCGCAGCGGCGGCCAACCCGCCATCATTAAATATCCTCGGCACGTGATGGCTTGCTGACTTTTTATAGCAAAATTCACGCCATTGATATTTTTAATGCAATCCTTTACGCATACTCTCAATCAGTTTCTATATTGTTTGATATATTTCTCTCAAGAGTCTGATTGATTATCATCCCAAATGGGATGCCTCGAACACGAGACATACATCCTGCCGCCGGCCCCGCAGAACACCATCAGAATTTCTGAGATCATTCTCTCATTTCCATCGACATTCGCCCTCTCTGCAAGACCAGAACAGCAAGGCTGCTGACGTGACGGACACCGCACCCCGCCCTCAAACGTGGCGCGACTCCTTTCGCCTCATCGACCGCCCGACCTTTTTCGGCGCGATCGGACTCCTCCTCGTCGCCACACTCCCGCTCGCCTTCTGGCCGACCGAGGGCGCCCTCTGGGTCGGCGTCGCGCGGTCCTTCATGGTCGACAAGATCGGCTCGGCGTACCTCATCCTCGGCCTCGCCGCGTTCTTCTTCATGGTCTACGTGGTTCTCAGCAAAGTCGGGAAGATCAAGCTCGGCGACCCGAACGAGCCGCCCGAGTTTCCCCTCGGCTCCTGGGCCGCGATGCTGTTTTGCGGCGGCATCGGCGCGAGCATCCTCTATTGGGGCATGATCGAGTGGGCCTATTATTATACGGCGCCGCCCTTCGGCATCGAGCCGGGAAGCCGCGCGGCGAGTGAATGGGCCGCCGCCTATGGCATGTTCCACTGGGGCCCGATCGCCTGGTCGATCTACCTGATCCCCGCCCTTCCCATCGCCTACTTCTATTATGTGCGCCGGCGGGCGGCGCTGAAGATCTCGATCGCCGTGATGCCCGTCATCGGCCAACGCGCGGCGGAGGGCTGGCCCGGCAAGATCGTCGACATCCTGTTCATTTTCGGCCTGCTCGGCGGGGCGGCGACGACGCTCGGCCTCGCCGCGCCGTTGATCTCGCAAGGGGCGAACATCCTGTTCGGCATCCCCATGTCGATCGTCTCGCAGATCGGCGCGCTGCTCGTCTGCACGGTGATCTTCGCCCTCTCGTCTTACGCGGGGCTCGGACGCGGGCTGAAGCTCCTCAGCAACATCAACCTGTGGATGGCGGTCGCCCTCCTCGTCTTCGTTCTCGTCGTCGGACCGACGGTGTTTTTGCTCGAGACCGGCCTCTCTTCCTTCGGCCGGATGCTCGCCGACTTCTTCATCATGTCGACCTACACCGAATCCTTCGGCGGCTGGGGCGGCTATGGCGACAGCCACTTCCCGCAGGACTGGACGATCTTCTACTGGGCCTGGTGGCTGGTGTTCGCGCCGAGCATGGGGCTCTTCATCGCCCGCATCTCGCGTGGGCGCACGATCGGCGAGATGGTCGCCGGGTCGATCGTCTTCGGCTCGATCGGGTGTTTCCTGTTCTTCATCGTGCTCGGCAATTACGGCCTTTGGCTCCAGATCTCCGGCGGCCTCGACGTCGTCACGATCCTTGACGGCGAAGACTCGTTCGCGGCGATCTTCGCCATCCTCGACACGCTGCCGCTGACGTGGCTCGTCGTCCTGACCTTCACCATCCTCGCGATCCTGTTCACCGCGACGAGCTTCGATTCCATCTCCTATATCCTCGCCTCCGTCGTGCAGAATGACGTGTCGGAGGAGCCGATGGCGTGGAACCGTCTCTTCTGGGCGCTCGCCCTCACCTTTCTGCCGGCGGTGCTCCTCGTGGTCGGCGGGCTCGACACCTTGCAGACGGCGGCGATCGTCGGCGGCGTGCCGCTGATCGTCATCACCGTCATGCTGTGCATCGCGACGGTGCGCGTCACCCGGCTCGATCTGCGCCAGCAGTCCGACTATACGGACCCGATCATCAACATCGAGGACATGCCGCGGATCGACCCGTGGTCGCCCGAGGGTGCGGCCCTCGCCCGGTTCGAGCAGCGGCGCGCGGAGGCGAGCGCGGCCGCCTCGCGCGAGCGGGAGGCGCTCGACGCCCTCATCACCTATAAGCACAATCTCCGCCGCCGCTACGGCCCCTTCGGCACCTTCCAGGCCGACGGTCCCCCCGCCGATACCGCCGAGATGAAGCGCCTCGAAGAGCTCGAAGCGAGCTACAATCAGGCGACCGAACGCAAGTCGAAAGCGACGCGGACCGCGCAGGAGGCGCGCGCCACCTTCGACAGGCTGATCCTCGACGTCAACGCCGCCTGATCGACGCAAAACGCCGCCATGCTCCCATGGCGGCGCTTTCCATTGCCGCGGCCCGACCCGGCGGGCTCAGGGATGGGCGGCGGCGTTCTCTTCCGTCGCGTGGGACGGATCGAGGAGGTCGCGGATCCAGTCGCCGAGAATGCTGATCGACAGCGTCGTCAGGAAGATCGCGCACCCGGCCGGAATCCCGATCCACCAGGCGGTGGCGAGATAGTTGCGTCCGGCGCCGAGCGTCAGGCCGAGGCTCGTGTCGGGCGGCTGCACGCCGAGCCCCAGGAAGGAGAGCGACGTCTCGAGGAGGATGATCTCCGGGAAATTCAGCGTCACCTGCACCACGAGAATGCTGAGGATGTTCGGCAGGACGTGCCGCACATAGATCCGCGCCGGATGGACCCCCAGCGTACGGATCGCCCCGGCATAGCCCTTGGCGTTCGCCGAGAGGACGAGCCCGCGCGTCAGCCGCGCGTAGGTCTCCCAACCATAGAGGCCGACGATCGCGAGGAAGAGCTCGAACGAGTTGCCGAAAAAGGCGAGGATCGCGAGCGCGACGATGAAGAACGGCACGCTCGCCTGAAAGTCGACGAACACCATCACGATATCGTCGACGAGACCGCGAAAGTGCGCCGCGACGAAGCCGATCAGCGTGCCGACCACCGCCCCGATCAGCGTGCCGACGAGGGCGATCACGAGGCTCGTCTGGATGGCGAAGAAGAGGCGGCTCAGCACATCCCGCCCGAGGCCGTCGGTGCCGAGGACATGGTCCCATGTCCCGCCGAGAAAGACCGGCGGTTTCAGCCGGTCGAGAAGGCTCTGCTCGGCGAACCCGTAGGGCGCGATGACGTCGGCGAAGATCGCGACGAAGGCGATGAGCCCGAGCCAGGCGAGGCAGAGACCGACGGCGAGCGGCGTCTTCGACCAGCGGCCGAACAGCGCCCCGCGAAGGCGCGCCATGCGCGGCGCGGCGGTGGCGACCATGGTCATTTCGCCCCTCCCCGCGCCTCGAGCGCCGCCACACGCGGATCGAGCAGCGTATAAGCGAGATCCACACACAGATTGACGATCACCATCGTGAAGGCGATCAGGAGGACGATCACCTGGACGACGGCGAGATCGCGCTGGGCGACGGAGTTGACGAGCAGCGAGCCGACGCCCGGATAGCCGAACACCGTCTCGATCACCGTCGCCCCGCCGATCATCGCACCGATGCGAATGCCCATCACCGTGACGAGCGGAATGGCGGCATTGGGCAGCGCATGGCCGAGAACGCGCGCACGCCACCGCACGCCTTTTGCCCAGGCCGTCCGCATGAACGGCTGGCCGAGCACCTCGAGCATCGAAGAGCGGGTGAACCGGGCGACCGTCCCGGCATAGGCCGTCCCATAGGTGACGACGGGCATGACGAGATGCTGCCAACTACCGCTGCCCGAGCTCGGCAGCCATCGCAGCGTCATCGAGAAGAGCATGATGAGAAGGATGCCGAGAAAGAAATTCGGCACCGAGTAGCCGAGCACCGTCGCCCCCATCGTCACCCGGTCGAGCCAGGTGTCCTTGTTGAGGGCGGCGAAAATGCCGGCCGGAATCCCGACGCCGAGCATCAGCGCGAGCGCCAGCGAGGCGAGCGTCAACGTCGCCGGAACACGCTCCATCACCACCTCCGTCGCCTCCCGTCCGTCGCGGAAGGAGAAGCCGAGATCGCCGGTGACGACCGAGCGCAGATAGCCGACGAACTGCTCCGGCAGCGAGCGATCGAGGCCCCACATTTCGCGGTAGCGCTCCTGGACCTCGGGCGGCGTATCGTCCGGCAACATCCGCTCCACCGGATCACCGGACAGACGCAGCACCACGAAAACGAAGGTGAGCGCGAGGAACAATGTCGCCGCGCACCGCAGGAGCTTGGTGAGGACGAAGCCGGCATTCATCGCCACGCCCCCGTCCCGTCCGTCCAGCCGCGATCGACGATCCCCTTGCCGGCGACCGTCCAGCGCGCGAGACGCTGCTCGAAGCCGCGATGCGCCGCCTCATGCACCGTGTGCAGCACCCGCGGCGGCTCGCCGTCTAGAAAGGCCTCGGTCAGCGGCCGGCCGCTGGTGCCTTCGGTCGGCAACCCGAGAAGGGTGAGGATCGTCGGCGCGATATCCGGCAACCAGCACGGCGTCTCGGAGACGAACCCGTCACGAAAGCACGGACCCGCCATCGCGAGAACCGTCGCGAGCTCTCCCTCATTGAGGCCGCCATGGATCCCGCCGCCGACGTCGATATGCTCGACGAAGAGGCGTCGTTGCGCCTCCGGTCCGGTCGCGTCCGGGCCGGTCGAGCGCAGCGTGAAGGCGATATCGGGCGAGCGCTCATGGCCTTGGCCGACGAGATCGAGCGGCAGCGTACCCCTCACGGCGGGCGCACCGGCGCGGCCGGAAAAGACGAGGCCGCACCATGGCATTTCGATGAGGCGATCGACCGCGCGCTCGAGCGTCGCCGCCGACGGATCGTCGAACCAGATCCCGTTGAAGACGCCTGCGGCCGACCGGTCGCGCCATTCGGCCGGAAGATCGGCGAGCGGATCGGCGACCGCGGCGCCGGTGATCTGGCCGTGATCGGACATCACGATGAGGTTTTCGGGCCCCTTCCCGGCGCGCCACCAGGCGAGAATCTCGCCGAACGCATCATCGGCGTGGCGCTGGGCCGCTTCGGTCTCCGTGGCCGTCACGCCGAACGCGTGCGAGGTGAGATCGGGGTCGTTCAGCCAGAGCACGCACACATCGGGATCGTGAGTCGGCCACACGATGTCCGTCACGACGCGGGCGACATAGGCGATGCGCGCGGCGTTCGGCCGGCCCGTCGCGGGGATCGGCCCGAGCCGTGCACGGGCTTCGGCCTGGAGCGCGGTCGGCCGGTCGGGGTCCTGATGGCAGGAGAACACCGCATGACCGTGCGCGGCGGCGTTCGGGTTCATCATATGGGTCGCCCCGGTGGAGGCGCTGCTCACCACCACCATCGACTTGCCGGCCGCCGCGAGCCTGTCGCCCAGCGACGGGCGGTCGATCAGCGGCCCCTTCGAGGCGACATGGAGAAGATCGGCGACCGACCCGGTCTGAAGCGTCCGCTCCGGCACAGCGGGATGGCGAAAGGCGTTCGCGACGAGGCCGTGGCGCAGCGGCGGCGCGCCGGTGAAGGTGCTCGTCACCGCAACGCGCGTTTCGCTCGGAAAGACGCTGCGGGCGTTCGCGAACCGGCTCGCTTCGGCCATGAAGGCCGCAAGGTTCGGCATCAGGGCCGCCGTGGCCCGGTCGCTGCGAAGGCCGTCGAAGGTGACGAGGAGCGTGCTGCCGAGCGTCACAGGACGGCTCCTTCGATGAACTGGCAGGCCGCCGCCGGGTCGTTGAGGAGCACCCCCGCGACACCAAGCCCGGCGAATCGCTCGATCGCGGCGGGATCGATATCGCCGGTCTCCCGGTCGGTGCCCCGCCCTCCGGCCGTCATCCACACGGGGACGTCCCGCTCGGCGAACGGCGCGAGGCGCGCCGGCACCGCGTCCCGCTCCCACAGCCGCACCATGTCGGCGCCGGCGCCCAGAAAGGCCGGCGCGGCCGCCGGCTCCGGCACCATGGCGAGGATCGCATGCCCGCAGCCGGCGAAACCGGAGACGCTGTTCACCTCGTGGAACGCGAGCACGATGCGCCGCGTCGACGCCTCCGGCAGCACGGCGGCGAGCGCCTTCAGCGCGGCGGGGCGCTCGTCCTTCACATCGAGCATCAAGGGAATGTGCGGCGGCACGGCATCGAGCGCCGCCGCGAAGGACGGCGCGGCCGGCGCATCGCCGGCCGAGATGGCGGCGAGATCGCGCGCGTTCATCGCGTCGATCCGCTCCGGCCGGCCGGCGAGACGCAGAAGATCCGCATCGTGCAGGATCACGACGCGGCCATCGCGGGTGACGCGCACGTCCGCCTCCACCGCATCGGCGCCGGCCGCGACGGCGGCGCGCCAGGCGGCGGGCGAGTTCTCGCGATGGGTGGCGCTGGCGCCCCGGTGGGCGACGATGGCGATCATAGGGCAATCCTTTCGGCAGCGGCGGGCCGGACGGGCGGCGCATGGCGCATCGCCGGGATCGCGGCCACCAGGCGTTTCGTGTAGTCCTCGCGCGGCGTGGAGAAGAGCGTGTCGGGATCGCCCGTCTCGACGATCCGGCCGGCACGCATCACCGCGATCCGGTCGGAGATATGCCGGGCGACGGACAGGTCGTGCGTGATGAAGACGAGCGAGAGGCCGAACGCCGTGCGCAGCGACATCAACAGATTGATCACTTGCGCCTGCACCGAGACGTCGAGCGCGGAAACCGCCTCGTCGCACACGAGAAGGCGCGGCTGAAGCACCAGCGCCCGCGCGATCACCGCGCGCTGAAGTTGACCGCCGGAAAGCTGTTGCGGCACCCGCCCCGCGATCTCGGCGAGGCCGACGCGGTGGAGAATGTCCTCGACGCGCCGCCGCCGCTCGGCGGGCGGCAGCCGCTCGTGCGCCGCGAGCGCACCGGCGACCTGCTCGCGCACGCGAATGCGCGGGTCGAGCGCATCGGCCGGGTTCTGGAAGACGAGCTGCACGAAGCGCCGCTCTTTGCGCCACGCGGTCGAGCCGGGGCGTGCATACTGGCGGCCGTCGAACAGCACCTCGCCGGCGCTCGGCGCCTCGATCCCCGCCGCGATGCGGCCCAGCGTCGACTTCCCGCTGCCGCTCTCCCCGACGATGCCGAGCGTCTCGCCCGGCGCGATCGACAGGCTCACCCCGTCGACGGCGGACACCGGAACGCCGCCGAAAAAGCGCCGTCCGCTGCGATACAGCTTCGTGACGCCATGGAGCTGGAGCGCCGCGCCGGTCATTGCCCGGCCCCGGCGAAATGGCAGCTCGCGACATGATCCGGTCCGACCGAGACCGCCGGCGGCGCCACCGTGCAGATCCCCATCGCCGCCGAACAGCGGGTGGCGAAGGCGCAGCCGCCCGGCCGCGCACCGGGGGGCGGAACGCTGCCCTCGATGGTGTCGAGCATCGCGCCGCGCGGGGTCGCCGGGCCGATCTGGCATTCGACGAGCGCCCGCGTATAAGGATGGCGCGGATCGCCGAACAGCGCGTCCGCCGGGCCGGTCTCGACGATGCGGCCGGCATACATCACCGCGACGCGGTCGGCGATCTCCGCGACGACACCGAGATCGTGGGTGACGAAGACGAGCGCCATTCCGGTCTCGACTTGCAGCGCCTTCAGAAGATCGAGGATCTGCGCCTGGATCGTCACATCGAGCGCCGTCGTCGGTTCGTCGGCGAGAAGCACCTTGGGGCGCGAGGCGATCGCCATCGCGATCATGACGCGCTGGCACATTCCGCCGGAAAGCTGGTTCGGATAGGCGTGCGCGCGCCGCGCGGGATCGGCGATCCCCACCCGGTCGAGCAGCGCGACGACCTCTCGCCGCCTCGCCCGCCCGCCGAGATCCGTATGGAGACGCAGCGCCTCCTCGATCTGACGGCCCACGGTGCGCAGTGGGTTGAGCGCCGACATCGGGTTCTGAAAAATCATCGCGGCGTCGCGGCCGCGGATCTCGTCGAGCGCCGCGTCGGGGGTGCCGATCATCTGCCGTCCAGCGAGGCGGACGGAACCCTCGGCCGCCAAAGGCGCGCGCAACAGGCCGAGCATCGCCATCAACGTGAGGCTCTTGCCGCACCCCGATTCGCCGACGAGACAGAGCGTCTCGCCGGGGCGCACCGAGAAGGAGACCTCCTCGACGAGACGGAGCCCGCCCCGCCGCACCGCGAGACTCTCCACGGCGAGGACGGCGGCCGCGTTGGAACGGAAGGCGCCGGCGGCGCCCTCCGCGATCGTGGGAGACAGGCTCACCGAGCCGCCCCGTCCTTCAGGTTATCGGGCCGCAGGTCCATATAATAGAAGGTGTAAGGCTGCCATTCGAGCGAGGACCGCACGCCGTAGCTTTCGAGCGGCTGATAGAGGATCGTGCCCGGCGCTTCGTCCTCCCACACGTCGAGGAGCTGCTTGGCGAACGCCTGACGCTCGGCGAGGTCGACGGTCGTTTCGAGCTTGCGGCCGATGTCGTTGAAGTCACCGGCGATCGAGTCCCAGGAGTGCCAGTTGCCCTGCGCACCGCCATAGGGACCCCAAGCGATCCAGATCGCGCCGAGGGGATCGGGATAGCGGGTCGAGTTCGACCAGTTGCGGATCATCAGATCCTCGTTCGCGATATCGTCGAGCCCTTCGGTGACGTTCAGCGTCACATTGAGGCCGACGGCCTTCCACATCTCGACGAGCACCTGGGCGGCCGGCAGCGCGTTGAGATAATAATTCGGGTGCGTCGAATAGACGATCTCCTCGCCGTCATAGCCGGCTTCCTCAAGGAGCGCCCGCGCCTGCTCAGGATCGTAGACGAGGCCCTCGCGGGTCGCGTCGTACATGTCCCCATAGGTCGGGTATTGATGGCTGAGCGGCACCACCGCCTTGCCGTCCCACAACGCCTTGACGAGGAGCTCGCGATCGATCGCGAGGTTCAGCGCCTGGCGGACGCGCTTGTCGGAGAGGGCCGGCTGATCGACGTTGTAGACGAGCACGTGCGAGTTCGCGAGGACGACGCTGCGCGTCTCGACATCGTCATAGGCGTCGATCTGCGCGAGCTGATCGGGCGCGACGTTGGTGATGATGTCGAACTCGCCGGAGACGAGACCGGCGATCCGCCCCGCCTGTTCCGGCACCTCGCGGAAGGTGACGGATTCGGCGGTCGGAGTGCCGCCATAATAGTCGTCGAAGGCGGTGAGGCGGATATATTGATCCGTCTTCGCATCCTCGAATTTGAACGGCCCGGTGCCGACCGGATAGCGCGGCAGACCACCGTTCGCCTCGGCCTTCTCGAGCCAATCCTTCTTGTTGACGATCCAGGACGCCCAGGAGGCGAGACGCTGCTCGATGAGCGGATCCGGCGCCTTGGTCACGAAGCGGACGGTCAGCGGATCGACGACCTCGACATGGTCGAGCACTGCGAAATAGGCGCGGCCGCGCGGAAGCTGCGTGTCGTCGCCGAGAAGGCGTTCGGGCGAGAAGGTGAAGGCGACGTCTTCGGCGGTGAGCGGCTCGCCATTGTGGAAGGTGACGCCGTCACGCAGCTTCACCTCGAAGGTCAGATCGTCGATCCGCTCCCAGCTCTCGGCGAGACCCGGAACGAGCGCGGAGCCGCCGCCGCCGTCCGCCGACAGGAAATTGCGGCGGATCAGCGTGTCGAACACCGAGTAGGTGATGCGCGTACCGACATTGGACAGTTCCTTGGCCGGCTCCAAAGTCGGCGGCAGATCGGCGACACCGATGACGAGATCAGGGCGGTCGGCGGCGAAGGCTGCAGACGTGGCGCCTGCGATCGACAGGGCGGCGAGCCCGGCGGCAAGAGCGCGCGACGTGATGCGATGGGAGGGCACGGTGATCCTATGGGCTGTGGCTTTGGTGAGCCCCAGCTACGCCGCCCGAATGACACGCCGACGACAGTGTGACGACAGTCCTGCGAAGGCTGTGCCGACGGCGTGACACTTCGCCGACGAGCGCCCCGGAGACAGGGCGATCACCGCACGGCGATGCGCCGATCCGTCACGAAAGGCGCACGTCGCGCCCGCCGAGTGACAGGATCGCCGTGCGTCAGGATCCCGGCGCGTCGCCCCGCCCGGCCCGCAGCCGCCGCAGCGGCCCGGCGATCAGCGGCCCGACGAAGAAGGCGAGCGCGATGAGGATGAGGCCGGCGGCGATCGGGCTTTCGACGAAGATGAAGGGATCGAAGTCCGACATCAGGAGTGCGCGGCGCATCGACGTCTCGACGATCGGCCCGAGCACCAGGCCGAGAACCACCGGCGCCAGCGGATAGCCACCGGCTTCGAGGGCGAGGCCGAGAACGGCGAAGATCAGCATGATCATCACCGCCGTCGTGTCGCCATAAGCGAGCGAACCCGCGACGGCGATCGACAGGATGCCGGTCGCCAGCACCGGATAGGGAACGAGCGTCAACCGGGTGAAGAGCCGGATGAAGATGAACGCGAGCGCGAGGATCAGCGCGTTGCTGAGCGCGATGCCGGAGAAGAGGCCATAGACGAGCTCGCGCTCCCGCAGGAAGAGAAACGGTCCCGGCTGAAGATTGTGGATGAGGAAGGCGCCCATCATCACCGCCGTGGTGCCGGAGCCTGGAATGCCGAGCGACAGGAGCGGAATCATCGCGCCGACGGTCGCGGCGTTGTTGGCCGATTCGGGGGCCGCCACGCCCTCGATGCGCCCCTTGCCGAAGCCCGAGCGGTCGCGCGACATGCGCACCTCCGCCGCGTAACCGAGGATCGCCGCCGTGGTCGCCCCCGCCCCCGGCAGAATGCCGACGCACAGGCCGATGACGCTGGAGCGCAGGATCGTCCACCTCAGCCGCAGGAACTCGATGAGCGAGATCCCCCTCGTCCGCCGCTCAGCGCTCCCCTCGACGGCTTCGGAGACGAGCCGCGTCTCCCGCACCGCAATCCGCCGATAGACCTCCGAGGCGGCGAAGAGGCCGATGATCGCCGGCACGAACGGAACGCCGGACAGAAGCGAGGTGACCTGGAAATCGAAGCGCTTCACGCCGGTCAACTGGTCGATGCCGACCGTCGCGAGGAGGAGGCCGATGAGCGCGGCGATCGCCCCCTTCACGGGATTGTCGGCCGTGATCGCGGCAATGCAGCTGATCCCGACGAGGCCGAGCGCGAAATATTCGGCGGGCCCGAATTTCAGCGCGACCGAGGCGAGAAAGGGCGTGATCAGGAACAGCGCGACCGAGGCGAGGAGGCCACCGATCGCCGAACAATAGACCGCGGTCGAGAGCGCGATGCGCGCCTCCCCCCGCATGGTGAACTGGTGCCCCTCGATCGCCGTCATGATCGCCTCGGAGGAGCCCGGCGTTCGGAACAGGATCGCGGTGATCGATCCGGCGAAGACGCCGCCGACATAGAGCGCGCTGAAGAAGACGAGCGCCGCGACCGGCTCCATCGCGTAGGTGACGGGAAGGAGGAGTGCGATCCCCGTCGTGGCATCGAGCCCGGGAAGCGCCCCGAACACCATGCCGACGGCGACGCCGAGGATCAGAAACGGAAGGACGTCCGGGGAAAGGACGAGGAGGAGGCCGTCGAACGCTTCCATCGATACGCCTAGTAGAACAGTCGGCTGAAGGTGCCGAAGAGCCAACGCCCGCGCGGCAACGGCGCGTTCATCGCCCCGATGAAGAGGGCGGCGATCGCCGCGGTGAAGAGAAGCGGCACGAGAACGAGCGTGACGAGGCGCCGCGTCTTGAAGACGATGCCGAGAAGCGCGGCCTGAAAGAGCGGCGTCGCGATCAGGAACCCGACCGTGTGGAGGCTCGCGGCATAGAGCCCGGTGATCGCGAGCGCGGTCACGAGATTGCGCCAGTCGACGGAGCCGCTTGCCGCCGCCGCGTCCGCCTCCTCCGCCGTGGTCTCGGCCGGACGCAACAGCGACCTCGCGATCTGCACGAGGCACATGATCGCGAGCGCGCCGATCAGAAGCCGCGGGAAGAATTCCGGGCCGATCGCCTCATAACGACCGGAGACGGCACGGAAATCTCCCGTGACGCCCCAGAGATAGACGCACCCGAGGAGGGTGAGTCCCGGCAGGGCGAGGGCGCCGAAGCGCGACCGCGCGGACCGGGACAGGCTCATCGGCGGAATGCCTCGCAGCGCGCGCGGTGGCTCATTTGGACTCCGTCACGGCCCGGTAGGCCTCGAACTCGCGATCGAGAAGGCTGGTGAAGTCGGCCGCGCCCAGCGTTCCGGGATAAAGGTTCAGCATCCGCCCTTCCTCGAACTCGGTGTAGGCCTCGGTTTCGGCCGCCTTCAAGAAGGCCGCTTCCAGCATCGCAACCACGTCCTCCGGCGCGTCACCGGCGACGGACACGCCGCGCCACAAAGACGGCGGCACCGTGTAATCGAGCTCGCCGGCGGCCGGCACGTCGGGGAAGGCCTCAAGGCGTTCGTCGGCGAGCGCCAACAGCGGCGTCACCTGACCGGCTTCGATCATCGGGTTCATCACGCTGACCTCGTCATAGATAAGGTGCAGGCGGCCGCCGATGAGGTCGGCATGCATGTCGGACGCGTTCTCGTAGGGGATATAACGGTACGGCACGCCGGCATCGTCCATCACGATCTGGACGACGATCTCGTCGAAGCTCGCTGCGCCGGTGCCACCGACGAGAACGTCCTCGCTGGCGCTGGTCACATCGTCCCAGCTCTGGAGGCCGTCGCCCGCGCCGTACATCATGCCGATATCGACATGGGCGCGCATCACGGCGTCGAGATCGCGATAAGAGAGCTCGGTGAGGCCCGTCAGCTCGTTGGTGAGCTGGTCGGGGGTGATGCTGAAGAGGGTGCAACCGTCGGCGTCGCGTCCGAGGACCTCCTCCATCGCGACGATCGACGAGGCGCCGGGCATGTTGATCACCGTCACCGGCACGCCGAGCGCGTCGCTGACGCCGGGCGCGATGGAGCGGGCGAAGGTGTCGCTGCCGCCGCCGGCGCCCCAGCCCACGATCCATTCCACGCTATCGCAGGGAAATTCCTGGGCCTGGGCCGATGCGGTGCCGAATGAGGCTGCGGCGATGAGGATGGCCGCGAAAGTGGTTTTCCGTTGCAACGTTTCGTCTCCCGTCATGGTCAGGAAGGCATCCTTCGCAGGTCGATTACGAGGCGTGCCGCATCCAAACGGGAGGTTAAGCGAAGAACAAGTAGTCTGACAAATCATTCTTCTGCGCAAATTTTGATCAGGGCCGCAGGTTCGACAAGACTTCCGTCAGGCCGGCGTCATCGGCCGCTGTCCCGAGGTGGATCAGCATCGCGGCGCGCGCCCGTTCAGCGTCTCGCGCCTCGATGGCGCGAAGGATGGCAACGTGCTCAGAATAGTTGCGCTGGAACTGCTCCTCGTCCCAATCGGCGGGCGAATAAGACAGCGCGACATTGGTCCGCAGCGACGTTTCGAGAAGCCGCACGAAGTCGTTGAAATAGCGGTTTCCCGTCGCCCGCGCGATCGCGAGATGGAACGTGGTGTCGGCGTCGACCGTCGCCGCCCGGTCCCCCGCGGCGCGGCGCATTGCCTCGAGCGCCTCACCGATGGCGGTCATGTCGTCCTCGTCCCAGCGGAGGGCGGCCCGCGCCGCGCCTGCGGTTTCGACGATCATGCGCAACTCGAAAATCTCCGCCTGCTCGCGCGGGGTCGGCGCGGCACGCGCCATACGGAAGCTGTTATCGGGTCGGGCGACATAGACCCCGGAGCCGCGCCGGCTGCGGACGATCCCGTCATGCTTCAATTTCGAGATCGCCTCGCGGATCGTCGCCCGGCTCGCGCCGAATCGGGCGCAAAGCTCGCGCTCGGTCGGGAGCCGCGAATCGGCCGGATAGATGCCGCGCGCGATCTCGTCCTCGAGCGCGCTCGCGATGACGTCCGGCGCCGCCGAGCCGCGCCGCTCCGCCGCGTCCGCCCCCGCCTCGCCGCGCTCGTTCCGCTCTGACACTGTGCCGGATCCCTCGCTGCTCACAGTTGTTGTCAGACAACATGGCGCGATTCTATAGTCCAGCCCGAACGGAAAACAACGACACCAGCGATGCGAAGGGACCACCATGGCCGGAACCGTCGACCTCACTCGAGATGGACCGATCGCGACCGTCACCCTGTCGCAGCCCGATAAGCTGAATGCGATGTCGCGCGCGATGTACGACGCGCTCGGCACCATCATGACGACCCTCTCGGCCGACGACACGGTGCGCTGCGTCGTCCTGCGCGGCGCGGGCGAACGGGCGTTCTGCCCCGGCAGCGACATTTCCGAGTTCGACGACACGCGCGAAGGCATCGCCGCCGCGCGGGAATATTCCGAGGTGACGAACCCCAGCGTCCTTGCGGTCGCCGCCTGCCCGCACCCCACGATCGCGCAGATCCACGGTGTCTGCGTCGGCGGCGGTATGGAGATCGCGAGCCAGTGCGACATTCGCATTTGTGGCACGTCGAGCCGCTTCGGCATCCCGATCAACCGCCTCGGCCTCAATGTCGATTATGACGAGTTGCCGATGCTGACCGACCTCATCGGCCCACGCCGCACGCTCGAGATGCTCCTCGAAGGGCGCGTCTTCGGTGCGGCCGAGGCCGAGCGGATCGGCCTCGTCACGCGCATGGTGCCGGACGAGGAGGTCGCCGCGGACGCCGCGCGCACAGCCCAGCGGATCGCCGAATCCGCACCCTTGGTGAACCGCATCCACAAGCAGATGATCCGCCGCCTCGCCGACCCGGCGCCGCTCACCGAAGCCGAGAAGGCCGCCGCCTTCGACTGCTTCGAGAGCGAGGATTATCGCATCGGCCGCGACGCCTTTGCGCGGAAGGAAACGCCGCGCTTTGTCGGGCGCTGAGCGCCACCCGCACCCAGCCCCCGCCCCCTTCAATCCATCTGATCTGCCTCCAGGAGTTTTCATGGAACGCGCGCAAAAGGGCCCGCTATCCGGCGTCGTCGTCTTGGAGCTCGCCCACGTCATGGCGGGCCCCACCTGCGGGCGGATGCTCGCCGACATGGGCGCCGACGTCATCAAGGTCGAGCGACTGCCGGGCGGTGACGACACGCGGCGCGACATCGTGCCGGGCGAACCGCGCACCGAAGGCGAGGATTCGTTCGCCTTCATGATGATGAACCGCAACAAGCGCGGCATCGCACTCGACCTCAAGTCCGCCTCAGGCAAGGCCGCGCTCCTCAAGATGCTCGAAAAGGCGGACGTTCTCGTCGAGAATTATCGCCACGACACGATGGAAAAGCTCGGCCTCTCTTACGAGACGCTGCACGAGCGCTTTCCCCGCCTCGTCTATTGCGCCGTCTCCGGCTTCGGCCGCTCCGGTCCCTATGCGACGCGCGGCGGGTTCGACCTCGTCGCCCAGGGAATGAGCGGCATCATGAGCTATACCGGCGAAGGCCATGGCCGCCCGCCGGTGAAGGCCGGGGCCCCCGTCACCGACATCACCGCCGGCATTCTCGCCACGATGGGCGTGTGCGCGGCGCTCGTCAGCCGCGCGCAGACGGGACGCGGTCAGTTGGTCGACACCTCGCTGTTCGAGGCCGGCATCACCTTCTCCTATTGGCATTCCGCGATCGCCTTCGCGACCGGCGACAGCCCCGGCGCACTCGGCTCACGCCATCCCCTCAGCGCGCCCTATCAGGCGTTCGCGACCAAGGACGGCTGGATCAATATCGGCGGCGCCAACCAGGCGAACTGGCGCCGCCTCGTCGAGGCGATGGGCGCATCGGAGCTCGCGGAGGATCCGCGCTTCGCGACCCCGACCGACCGCCTCACCCATGTCGACGCGCTCGACGAGGCGCTGACGGCGCACTTCATCACCCGCACCCGCGACGAGTGGCTCGACATTCTCGAAAAGGCGGGCGTGCCGGCCGGGCCGATCCTTTCGGTGCGGGAAATGCACCAGGATCCGCAGGCGATCGCGCGCGACATGATCGTGCCGTGCGAGCATTCGCGCCACGGTTCCGTCAACACGATCGGCCTGCCGGTGAAGTTCTCCGAAACGCCGGGCAGCATCGACCGCGGCGCGCCGATCTATGGCGAGCACACCCGCGAGATCCTGAAGACGTTCGGCTACGACGACGCGGAAATCGACGCGATGGCCAACGAAGGCGCTATCGGTATCGCGCCGTGACGGGCGCCCGTATCCGGCCTTGCCGAGCAGTGACCATGAGAGGACCGCGGTGAGCGAGCGATCATTCAACCAGCCGCTCGGCGGCAACGACATGCCCCGCTTCGGCGGACCGGCGACGATGATGCGCCTTCCCTCGGCCGACAGCGCCGACGGTCTCGACGCCTGCTTTGTCGGCGTCCCGATGGATATCGGCGCGTCCAACCGCTCCGGCACGCGGCACGGCCCGCGCCAGATCCGGCAGGAATCGTGCAATCTGCGGCCCTTCAACATGGGAACCGGGGCGCGGCCGTTTGAATCGCTCCAGGTCGCCGATATCGGCGACGTCGCGATCAACACGTTCGACCTCAAGGACACCGTGCGGCGGATCGAGGCGGCCTTCGACACCATCTTCGCGACCGGCGCGACGCCGCTCACGATGGGCGGCGACCACACCCTCACCTATCCGATCCTGAAGGCGGCGGCGAAGCGCCACGGGCCGGTCGCCCTCATCCATATCGACGCGCACGCCGACACCAACGAGCAGATGTTCGGCGAGGCGATCGCGCACGGCACGCCGTTCCGCCGCGCCTATGAAGACGGCTGCCTCGACGCCGCCCACACCTTCCAGATCGGCCTGCGCGGCACCGGCTATTCACCCGCCGATTTCGACTGGGCCCGCGACAAGGGCTTCACCGTCGTCCAGGCCGAAGCCTGCTGGCACAAGTCGCTCGTCCCGCTGATGGAGGAGGTGCGCGCCAAGATCGGACCCGACCGGCCGGTCTATCTCACCTACGATATCGATTCGCTCGACCCGGCCTTCGCGCCCGGTACGGGAACGGTCGAGATCGGCGGGCTCACCACCTGGCAGGCGCTCGAGATCGTGCGCGGCTGCCGTGGGCTCAATCTCATCGGCGGCGATCTCGTGGAGGTCTCGCCGCCTTATGATCCGTCCGGCAACACCGCGCTGATCGGCGCGAACCTTCTCTACGAGATGCTGTGCGTCCTGCCGGGCGTCAAATATTGAACCGGCGTTCCGGCGGCCCCGACAGGCCGCCGGCGCGCAATGCCGTCCGCCCGTCGATCTCGGCGACGAGCTGGTTCCGCCCCCGGTCCTTGGCCTCGTAGAGCGCTCCGTCGGCGCGCTTGATGACATCGTCGAGTGACTGGTCGGGCGACGGCACGCCGGCATGGCAGCCGATGCTGATCGTCAGCGAGCGCGTCGCGTCGCCTTGCATGACGGGTCCGTTCGCGACCCCCGCGCGCAAGCCCTCGAGACGCGTGACGAAATCCTCCGCCGTCCCGCCCATCGTGAAGATCACGAACTCCTCCCCGCCATAACGGGCGACGATCTCCCCGTCCTTCGGGAAATGCGCGCGGACGACATCGGCGATGTGCTTCAGGCACAGATCGCCGAACACGTGGCCCATCTCGTCATTGATCGGCTTGAAATGGTCGACGTCGATCATCGCGATCGAGAACAGCCAGCCATTGCGCGCGCACAGGCTGAACTCCTCCCGGCCGCGCTCGTCGAAATGGTGGCGATTATAGAGGCCGGTCAGCGAGTCGGTGATGCTGACCTCGTGGAGCTTCTGGTTGGTCGCGTTGAGCGCGACGTTGAGCCGGTGGAGCTTGCGGTTCCAGTAGACCACCATCGCAAGCGCCAGCAGCGCCACGAGGCCGAGCTGGACGAGGCGCGTATAATTCACATCCTCCTCGATCTGCACCAGGATCCGCTGGTTGAGGATCGAGCGCACCTCGTTCTCGTCGAGCCCGGCGACGAGCTTGGAGAACAGCGAGCCGAGGAGCGGCTCGTCGGCGCGCGTCGCGATCACCGCGCGCCAGGATTCGTCGATGCGGCCTGAGATCTTGATATCGTCGACATTCGTCGCGGCGATCAGATAGCCGAGCGTCGCGAGGGTGCCGACCGTTGCATCGAGTTCGCCGTCGCGAACACGCTGGATGCCCGCCTCTTCGCTCTCGACCTCCTCGAAGCGGACGCCCGGATAGCGCTCGCGGAGCATCTCGTAAGGCCCACGGCCGGCGACGACACCCACACGCTCGCCGGCGAGCTCGGAGACGCTTTCGACGAACGGATGCTGAAGCGGTGCGGCGACCACCATCGGCAGAACGAGATAAGGCAGCGTCAATTGCCAATCGTCGGAGGACGGGCCGCTCACCATCGCGAACGGGAGCACGTCGCAATCGAGGCCCTTGGTCGCCGCGAAGGGATTGCTCTGCATGTCGACGGGAACCGCCTGCCAGGTGAAGCCGCCCCGATTGGCGAGATGGTTCATCACTTCGGCGGCGATGCCGGTGAACTTGCCGTCTTTGTCGATCGCCGTGTAGGGCGCCATGTCGGGATCGATACAGGCTTTGATGACCCCCTTCTCGCTGAGATAATCCCGCTCCGCCATCGTGAGCGGCGCGCGATCGCTGTGAAGGCTCGCGAAAGCCGGCCCCAGCCAGCGCGTCTCGAGCTCGTTCCAGCGCGAGAACGGGATCGCGCTCATCGCCCGATCGATGATGCTTCGGGCATAGGGAAATTGTGGGGAGATGCCGTATCGCAGATCCTCCCGCTCGATCCCGTCCATCAGGAACTCGCCGCCGATCTCGATATTGATGAGCCCGAGCTTGCGGATGATCGCGTTCCCGTTGGACAGCGCCATGATCGCAACGTCGACCTCGCCGGCCGCGAGCCCCTTCAAGATGTCGTCCTGGGTCTCGTAGGTGACGACATTCGACAGACGCGCCTGAAGCGTGTCGGCGTAATAGATGCCCTTGCCGATCCCGACCCGCTTGTCGACCAGCGAGTCGAGACCCCGATAGGGCCCGAACCCGGAGCGCACGAACACCGTGTTCGGAATGCGGTGATACTCCCGCGAAAACAGCGTGTAGGCGGCCCGGTCCTCGGTGAACGAGATGTTCGATATGATGTCGAGATCGCCGGCCTGAAAATTGTCGAGAAGGGTCGACCAATTGTCGAAAACCGGTTCGAGAACGAGCCCCGTCCGGGCCGAGATCTCATGCGCGAGATCGACCGCGAACCCCTGGCCGACCCCTGCCGAAAGGAAGCTGAACGGCTCATAGTCGCTGATGAAGCCGATCTTCAGCGGCGGCGCTTCGGCGATGAAGGCCTGCTCCTCGGGAAGGAGGCGCAGCGGCAGCGCCGTCGGATTGCGGCCGGTGCGGTAAGCGAGCCACTCCTCGGTGATCGCCGCAAGGTCCTCGGTCGAAAGCGCCGCGACGGCCTTACTGAGAATCTGCGAACGGATCGCCCCGTCGGCGTCGCCGGTCTTCAGCGTGCCGAGGTGGAAATCCTCCAGCGTCACCCCCGCGAGAGGCAGCGTGCCGGCGACCGCGATGTTCGAGAAACCGTTCTCGCGCGCGAAGAACTGCCCCGTCATCTCGGCCGCAAGGGCGGCATCCACCCAGCCGAAGGCGAGCGCGGCCATCAGGTCGCGATAACTGTCATATTCCACGAGGTCAAAGCCCGCCTCGCGCAGGGCCGTCCCGTAATAAATGTCCTTGATGACGCCGATGCGCTTCTGCCGCATCGCGTCGAGATCCGTCGGATCGACGAACGGATGGCCGACATTGTGGAAAACCACGGTCCGGCGCAGATGGTAGGCGTCCGTGAAATTGATGAATTCGTTGCGGGCCGCGGTCTGCGAGATGTCCGCGATGACGTCGATCCCGCCTTTGCGGAAGCTGTCATAGATCTCCGGCCACGTTCCGAGCCGGATATTGAACTCGAAGCCGGCGATGTCGGCCACACGGCGCAGAACGTCGACGGTCCAGCCCATCGTCTGCCCGTTGCGGAAAAAGGAGTAAGGCTCGTTGTCGGAGACGACGCCGACGCTGACCCTCCGATTGGCCTCGAGCCAGCTGCGTTCGGCGTCGTCCAGGTCGAGCGCCATCGCAGGCGTGATCGCCTGCAGGATCGCCAGAACGCAACCCAATACCAGCCCTGAGATTAGCGCGATCGTCGAGCGTAACACCGCCGGAAGACACCCCAAATGGCGTGCGTCGCAGGAACGGAAAACCGCCTTGCGACCCTCAACACACCCCCACTCTGGCCTCTACGTGCAACATCTTTGCGAAGAGATGAACCCATCATTTGATAATGCCCCGGAGCGCTGCACACCCCGGCCGGCATCAGCGCCATTCAGGTGAAGTCGTTGGTGTAATGGATGCTGTTGCGCACGGACAGAATCCGGTGCTCGATCACGTCGCCCGCCGGATCGAACGCGAGCCGGTCGACTTCGAGAATCGCCTCGCCGGGCGCGATTTCGAGGGTCGCCGCGATGTCCTCGTCGGCCGCGACGGCGCGGACTTTATCCTCCACGCGGATGATCAGGATATGGAACGTGCGCTCGATCAAGGCGTAGACGCTGGTGGGCTTGGCGTCCAACAACAGGCTCGCGATATTCGGACAGCGGTCGCCCCGCAACAGGATGTCCTCCACCACCACCGGCGTCTTGCCGGCGACGCGGACGCGGCGGATCTTCACCACCGGCGCGCCCCGCGACAGGCCGAAATAGGCCGCCTCCGCCGCGCTCGCCTTCGCCGCCTCACAGGATCGATAAAGCGTCGTCTCCGCCGCCCGCTCCCCCTTTGCGTTGGCGAACCGATCGAAATGATAGGGCTTGTAGCGCTGGCGGGTGGAGTTGACGGTCGTCCCCCGGCCACGTTGGCGGACGACGAGATTGTCCTGCACGAGGGCGTCGATCGCCTTGCGCGTCGTCCCGACGCTGACGCCGTATTCCGCGGCCAGCGCCGTCTCGCTCGGCATCAGCTCGCCGGGCCACCATTCGCCGGTCGTGATCCTGCGAACGAGATCCGCCTTAATCTGCTTGTGGAGGGGGAGCGCCTCCGCGCTTCGATCGACAACCGACATGAGGACTCGCGAGTGGACGGAGAGGCGCCGCGCGGGCGAACGCATCGTCGAAGGATGGCGCGAAACCGCGCCATTCCTCATGTCATGCGCTGAAAGAGCTTGAACAACGGCCCCGTCAGGAGTGCAACCAAAAGGATACGCACGAGCTGCCATGCCGTCACCAGAGGCGGCGCGAGATTGAGCGCCTCCGCGGTCAGCGACATTTCCGCGATGCCCCCCGGCGCGGTCGCGAGGACGCCGGTCGCGAACGGCAGGTGAGACGACATCATCCAGGCGATGAAGACGTTGACGCAGATGAGGAGCAGCGTCGCGCAGATCGAGATCGGCAGGAAGCGGACGCCGAGTGCGCGCAAGACGTCCCACTTGAAGCGGGCGCCGAGGGCCGCGCCGATCGCGAGCTGAGCGAGAACGCGCACATAGGTCGGTGCGGACATCGCCTCGACGGAGGTCGCGCCGAAGCCGATCCCGACGATCAGCCCGCCGATCAGCCAAGGGTTGAAGATCTTGAGACGCGCCGCGCCGAAGGCACATGCGGTCGCGAGGACGAGACCGATCACGACCCACATCGTTTCCATCGCCGGGGGATGGATCGCATCGATGTCGGAATGGCGCATGATGAGGGTCAGCGCCGGCGGCAGGGTGAAGACGATCGTCACGATGCGCAGGCTCTGGGAGAGCGCCACCACGGTGATGTTGGCGCCGAATTGGTGCGCGAGCCCCGCCATTTCGGCGAGACCGCCGGGGATCATCGCAAAGAAGCTGCTCGTTCGATCGCACCCGCTGACGCGCGCGAACAGCATCGAGATGAACACCGAGGCGATGATCGAGCACACGCCGCCGACCACCATCAGCCAGCCGAGATCGAGGACGCGCTCCTGCACCTCCGGCGTGAAGAAGACGCCGACGGAAAAGCCCGCCGCGATCTGCCCGCCCCGGCGCACATAGTCGTGGACCCCGAGATCGAAGCCCGACAAAGCGATGACGGCGCAAGCCGTCAGCGAGCCGAGGAGCCAGGGAAGCGGAATATGGGCGAGGCTCGCGAGATAGCCCGCCGCGACCGCGATCAGAAGCGCGACGATCATGCGGGCCGGGCGGCTCATCGCATTGAAACGGGTGGTCAAGGTGTCGTGGCGCGACGTGCCAGGTGTTTCCGGCTCGGTCGTGCTGGTCATGATGGGTCCTCGGTATCCAGTATCCATTGGACGGTCGCCGCCGCCGACAGCAGCGCCTCGTCGGCGAAACGGTGGCCGACGAGCTGCACGGAAAGCGGCATCCCCGCCGCCCCCTTGCCATACGGCAGCGAGAGGCAGGGAACGTAAAGGAGCGTCCACAGCGAGTTGAAGGTCGGCCGGCCGGTCGCCATGCCGAGCGGGGCTTCGCCCGGCGCTGCGAGCGTGAGGAGGCAATCGACCTCGGCCATCGCACCTTCGAGCCAGATCCGCATCGCCTCCGCCTGGCGACAAGCGGCCACGTAAGCGTCCAACGTGGTGCGCTGACCGTCCAGGATGCGGCCTTCATAGATCGTCGCGCTCAGCTTGTCGCGATGCTGATCGGTCTCGAAGGCGAAATTGCGCGCCGATTCGAAGTTGGCGATGCGCCGGTGCACGTCGAACCACTCGGCGAAGAGATCCGCCGGCAAGGCGAGCTCGTCGACGTCGCATCCGGCGTCCGCAAGGACGTTCGCGGCGCGCTCCACCCGGACGCGGCCCTGCTCTTCGGCGTCCATCCATTCGGGAATGCGGCAAAGGCGGACGCGCGGCGGGTGGTCGGCGGGCTGCAACGGCGCGTGCGGCGTGCGGGTGAGAACGGCGCGCAACAAAGCAATATCGGGAAGCGTGCGGGCGCACAGGCCGAGCGTGTCGAACGAGCCCGATTGCTGCTTCACCCCGACGCGGCTGATTTCCCCGAAGCTCGGCTTGTAGCCGACGATGCCGCAATAGGCGGCGGGGCGGAGCATCGACCCGCTCGTCTGCGTGCCGAGCGCGAGGGGAACCTGACGATCCGCCACCGCCGCCGCCGAGCCGGACGACGAGCCGCCCGGCGTCCGCTCGAGATCGAGCGGGTTGCGGCACGGGCCGGGGTGCATGTTCGCGAACTCCGTCGTCGCGACCTTGCCCATCACGATGCCGCCACCGAGGCGGACGAGGGCGGACACCGCGGAATCGGAACGCGGGTGATAGTCGGGATAAATCGGCGAGTTGAACCCCGTCGGCGCGCCCCGCGCGTCGATGATGTCCTTGAAGGCGACGGGGACGCCGTAAAGCGGCCCCTTGGGACCGGCCCGGTCGGCCGCTCGCGCGTCGGCGATCACCTGGTCGGGGTCGATATGGGCCCATGCCTCGACATGCCGGTCACGCGAGGCGACGCGGTCGAGGCAACTGCGGGCGAGCGCCTCGGCCGTGAGGTGGCCGGTGGAGATGGCGCGGGCGGCCTCGCTCGCGCTGAGATCGCGCGCCTCGGCGGGCGCCGTCATCGTCGTCGTCATCGCTTGCCTCATTGCGCCGCCAATCGGCGTTCGGCCCACGCCGCGAGATCGAGAAGCCGCGCGTCCTCGTGCATCCGGCCGACGAGCTGAACGCCGACGGGAAGCCCGCCCTCCCCCTCGCCAGCGGGCACGGTGACGGCCGGTGTGTGAACGTCGCTCCAGATGAGATTGAAGATGAACGTTCCGGTGTTGGTGAGCCCCGCCGGCGCCTCCCCCGCGGCGCTCGGGGTGAGGATCGCGTCGATCCCCTCCTCCACGAAGGCCCGGTCGAGCCAGCGGCGACACCCCATGACGAGACGCATCGCCTCGCGGAACTGTGCCATCGTCACCGCGAGGCCGGGGCCCATACGCTTCGTCATGAAGTCGGCGCTGAAGGCGTCCGGGGCGCGCACCTCCTCGTGCGCGTAATTGCGGGCGCTTTCGAAGTTCGAGATCCTCGCGTGCGCGTGTTCGAGGCGGGCGAACTCGTCCGGCAGCTCGAAATCCACGAGGCGCGCGCCCGCCACCGCGAACGCATCGTGCGCCCGGGCCATCGCCGCCACCGTCGCGGGCTCCGCGCGGTCCCAATAGGGCGTTCGGCAGATGGCGATGCGCGGCCGGACGACGCTCTCGGGGGCGACCGGCGCATAGGGAATGCCCATCAGCGCGGCGCGCAGCAAGGCGAGATCGGCGACGGTGCGCGCCATCGGCCCCAGCGTGTCGAACGCTTCGGTGTTCGTCCGCACGCCGGCATTGCCGATGTGCTGAAAGGTCGGCTTCAACGCGGTGATGCCGCAGAACGCCGCCGGACGCAGCAACGAGCCCGAGGTCTGCGCCCCGATCCCGAACGGCACCTGACAATCGGCGACCGCCGCCGCCGAGCCCGAGGAGGAGCCGCCCGGCGTATGGGTCGGCCGCAACGGGTTACGGGTGGTCTTGAGGCGTGGGTAGACGAGTTCGGTTGTCGTCGTCTTGCCGAGAAGGACGGCGCCGGCCCGGCGGGAGAGCGCGATCGCCGCACCGTCCCAGGGCGGCACGTTTGCCTCGCCGCCGAGCGCGCCATAGGCGGTCGGCTGATCGTGACTGTCGACGATGTCCTTCACGCAGAAGGGTAGCCCGTGCAGGAGCCCGCCGGCGGGCCCGGCATCGAGCCGCCGCGCGGCCCGGCGCGCGCCCTCCGCATCGATATGGACGAACGCGCGGACGGTCTTATGCCGGCTCGTGGCGCGCTCGAGACAGGCCTCGAGGAGGTCGGTCGCGCTCAAGCGGCCCGCATCGATCGCCGTGCGGGCCTCGAGCGCGGACAGGCGTTCGGGTGCGTCCGTCATGCCGCGCTCTTCAAGCCGGCTTCGCCGAGCGGCGGCATCTGCGCCGGCCATCCCGTCTCCCGCTCATAGAGCGCCGCCATGTCGAAGAGGTCCGCCTCGGCGAAGGGGCGGCCGATGAGGTGGAAGCCGAGCGGCAGCCCCCCCGCGGAAAAGCCGCACGGAACGTTGAGGCTCGGCAGACCGAGATAGCTCACCGGGCGGCTCAGCTTGGTGATCCTCGCGGCAAGCTCGGGAACCGCGCTCGTGGACGTAAAGTCGGTGTCGGCGCGGGTCGGGGCGGGCATCACCGGGCCGAGCGACATCACGATATCGACGTCGCGATACACCTCGTCGAGATAGCGTTGCAGCCAACGCCCGCGCAGGCTCGCCGCTTCGAGATACTGGACGGCCGGGATCATCATACCCGCCTCGATCCGGGCGCGTGCGGTGCGGCCATAATCCTCCGGCCGCTTGCGAAGCCAGGCCGAGTGCATGGTCGCGGTCTCGGCCTTCAGCATCATGTCGCCGAGGGTGAAGAGACGGTCGAAATCGGGAAGCTCGACCGCCCTGATGCGAATGCCGAGGCTCGCGAGGACGCCGCGCGCCTGCTCCAAGCCGGATGCCATGTCGGGATCGACGCCGGCGCGTGCGAGCAGCGTTTCGGGAACGCCGATCGTCAGCGTCTTCGCGCGCTCTGCGACCACCCGTCCGTCATACGCGCCATGGTCGGGCGCGGCGATGGTGCTCGCATCGCGCGGGGACGTGCCGGCGATGACGGCGAAGACCGCCGCCGTGTCGGCCGCGGTGCGGGCGAGCGGGCCGATCGTGTCGAGTGACCACGAGCGGGGCATCGCGCCGGAGCGCGGCACCGCCCCGTTGGTCGGCTTGATGCCGTAGACGCCGCAAAAGGTCGCCGGATTGCGGATCGACCCGCCGGTGTCGGAGCCGAGCGCGGCGGGAACGAGGCGCGCCGCGACCGCCGCCGCCGACCCGCTCGACGAGCCGCCGGTGACGCAGGCGGTGTTCCACGGATTGCACGCATCGCCGACATGCTCGTTGTGGCCGGTCGATCCGGCGGCGAACTCGGCGAGATTGAGTGCGGCGAGCTCGACCGCGCCCGCCGCGTCGAGCCGTTCGAGGACGGTCGCCGTCTCCGCTCCGGTCACCCCCGGAAGGATCGCACTGCCGCCGCTGACGGCCGCGCCCTTGCGCCAGAACATATCTTTGTGGGCGAGCGGGATGCCGTCGAGCGGGCCGCGTGCCGTGCCCTTCGCGCGGCGCGCGTCGGCGGCCGCCCCGGCAGCGCGCGCCCCTTCGAGATCGACCCGCAGGACCGCGTTCAGCGCCGGATTGTGCGCTTCGATCCGCGCCGCGTGCGCCTCGACGAGCTCGACCGACGAGAATGTGCCGGCGGCGAGGCCGGCGCTCATCTCGGCGAGCGTGAGGCTCCAGAGTTCGCCGCTCATGCGCCCTTCCCCCGCGCGCGCCGCGCCTCGCGCTGGATCCAGTAGAAGTCGAGCGGCTCGTCGATAAAGCGGGCGGTGAGCGCCGTCGCCTCCTTGACCTCCACCATGGTTTTCACCTCGGTGAAGATCTCCTCGGCGCGCGCCTCTGAGGGCGCGTCATAGCGGGCGAGGCGAACGAGCGCTTGGCGCGCTGGGCCCGCGTTGGTGATGTCAGACATGCGGAATATCCTTGCCGCGTCGGCGCGAAATCAGTTCGGGATGATGCGGACGCGCTCGGGCGCGACCCAGTGATAGAGCGTGTCGCCGGGGCTCACCGAGAGTTCGCCATAGCGGTGGATGCGGAAGCGCGCGCCGGCCGTCACCGTCCAGATCTCGTAGCTCCCGCCGAGATAGACGACCTTCTCGACCCGGCTCTCGATGAGGTTCGGCGTCCCCGCCTCAGGCTGCACCGTGTCGGCCGACCAGTCCTGCGGGCGGATGCTGACGAGCGCCTTTTCGCCGACCGCGATATCGGGCCGCGCCGCGCAGGCGAGAACGGCGCCGCCGAGGGCGACGCGCATCCCGCTATCGGAGCGCGACAGCACCTCTCCCTCGGCAAAGTTGGTGACGCCGATGAAGCTCGCGACGAAACGGTTGGCCGGGCTCTCATAGATGTCGCGCGGCTCGCCGATCTGCACGATCTTGCCCGCCTGCATCACCACGATGCGATCGCTCATCACCATCGCCTCCATCTGGTCGTGGGTGACGAAGATCGTCGTGAGGCCGGTCTTCTCCTGCAGCTCCTTCAGCTCGAAGCGCATCTCCTCGCGCAGCGTAGCGTCGAGATTGGAAAGCGGTTCGTCGAGGAGGAGGACGTCCGGATTGTAGACGACGGCGCGGGCGAAGGAGACGCGCTGCTGCTGACCGCCGGAGAGCTGGCTCGGATAGCGGTTGGCGTAAGGTTCGAGCCGCACGAGGCGGAGCGCATCGGCGATCCGCTCCTTCGCCTTCGCCCCGCGAATGCCGCGCAGCTTGAGGCCATAGCCGATATTCTGCGCCACGGTCATGTGCGGCCACAGCCCGTAAGACTGGAACACCATCCCCAGATTGCGCTTATGCGGCGGCAGCATCACCGACAGCGTGTGGCTGGAGATTACGTTGTCGCCGACATAGATTTCGCCGGCATCCAAGGTCTCGAAGCCGGCAATCATGTTGAGTGTCGTGCTCTTGCCACAACCGGACGGGCCGAGCAGCGTGATCATCTCGCCCTGATTGACGCGCAGGTAGATATCGTCCACCGCCTTCACGTCACCATAGAATTTGGTGAGGCCGTTAATCTCGACATTTTTCATGATCAGTGAACTCCTGCCGGATTACCGGCCTTCACCACCAGTCGCATGAGCCCGATGCAGATCAGCGAGATCGCGACGAGCGTCAGCGCCATGAGCGACACGTATTGAAAGGATGCCTCGTCCCAGAGGAGGTAGAGGGCGACGGCCATCGTCTCGCGGCCGGAGCTGTAGAGCATGATCGAGGCCGACAGCTCCCGCATCATCGAGACGAACATCAGCACCCAGCCGGCGAAGAGGCCCGGCAATAAAAGCGGGACCAGCACGGTTACGAAGCCACGGATCCAGCCCGCCCCGCAGATGTGCGCCGCCTTCTCGAGATCCGGCGAGATCTGGATGATCGAGCTCGACACCGCCTTCACGCCGAACGGAATGTAACGCGTGGTGTAGGCGATCAGCAGGATCCAGAGCGTCCCGTAGAGCTGGAAGGGCGGGCGGATATAGGCCCACAGCAGCCCGATCGCGATGACCGCGCCGGGGATCGCGATCGGCACCAGTGAGATGAAGTCGAGATAGGCCTTCGAGCGCCCCTTCCCGCGCGAGGAATAATAGGAGCAGAGCGCGGCGAGGATCACCGCGATCGTCGCCCCGCCGAGCGAGAGCACGAGGCTGTTGCGGATCGATCGCCAGATGAGCGGGTTCGCCTCGCCGGTGAAGAAGCGGATCACATAGTCGAGCGTCAGATTGTCGAGCGTGATCGGTAGGCCCGAAGAGCGGATGACCGAACCGTAGATGAAGACGAGATACGGCAGCACCGCCGCGAGGATCAGATAAAGCCCCGCATAGGCGAGCGCCGCATAGCGCCATTTGCCGAGCGTGATCAGCTTGGGCCGGAAGGTCTTGCCGCTGACCGTCGTATAGGACTTGTCCTTGCCGATGATCTTGAGCTGAAGCCACAGCGCCAGCGCGCAGATGAGAAGGAGCGGCAAAGAGAGCGCCGCGGCGTCGGAAAAGCGCGGGGGAACGCCGAGAAGGAGCTGATAGATCTGCGTGACGAACACGTAGATGCCGCCCGGCGAGCCGATGGCGGCCGGAATCGCGAAGATCTCCAGCGACTGGATGAAAACGAGGATCGCGCCCGACAGGATCGCCGGCATCGCGAGCGGGACCGTGATGGTGAAGGTCGTGCGCAGCGGACCTGCGCCGGTGATCGCGGCGGCGTTCTCCAAGGTCGGATCCATGTTCTGCATCGCGATCGACGTGAACAGGAACACGTAAGGCGTGAGGTAGAGCGTCATCACCACGATGAGGCCGGTCATCGAATAGACATTGAAGAGCGCCTCTTCCGCGCCCGTCAGCCCCGACCATGCGACGTTGATGAACCCGCTGTTCGGACTGCCGAGATAGGCCCAGGCGATTGCCCCCAGCATCGGCGGGGTGATGAAGGGGATCATCGCCACGAGGTTGATGAGGAGTTTGAAGGGCGTGTCGGTCCGCGCGACGATCCAGGCGAGCGGCACACCGAGGAGGGTCGCGAAGAATGTCGTCGCGACCGTCATCACGCCGGTGTTCCACAGAACCTCCGGCAGATAGCGCGAGGTGAAGACACGCTCATAGGCGCGCAGCGAGAACTCCATGCGCATCGGCGTCGGCTGGAAACTGCCGACCAGCATCCAGAACAGCGGATAAAGGACGAGGACCGAGAGAATGAGGATCGTCGCGACACGGATGAGCGATTGGCTCTGAAACGCGGGGAATGCCACGCCCGACGGAATCACCCGCCGACGAAGCGCCTTGCTGATCATGGGACTGCAGCTCCTGGAATGTGCCTTCGCCGAGGGCGGAGAAAGGCGCGCTCTATGCCGCGCGCCGTCGGGGCGAGCCCCGTCTCCCGCGGGTGCACACGGGGCGGCGCGACCCCGGCGGGGTCACGCCGCGCTCCGTGTCAGCGCGCGCTGCGGATCTTCTCGTTCATGTAGTCGCGATACTCGTCCTGCTCCTGGTAGACCTTCTCCCAGTTGGACTGCATGACCTTGAGATCGGCGAGCGGCGGCAGGTCGGCCGGCGGCGCGACGTCGGGACGGCCCGAATAAGTGCCGACATTGTCGACCATCACGGTCTGCCCCTCTTGCGAGATGAGGTACTCGAAGACCTTCTCGGCGAGCTCGGGATTGGGCGCGTCGGCGATGATGCCGAACGGTCCGGGGACCACCGGCACGCCTTCCTCGAGATCGGCGAAGGCGAGCGGTGCCCCGCGCTCCATCGCGGCGACCGCGAGATATTCGAACACCGGCGCGATATCGCGCTCGCCGCGCACCACCGCGTCGACCTGACCGCCCATGCCGCGCTGCATCAGAATGTCGTTCGCGAAGAGGCCGTCGATGAACGGCTTGCCGAAATCGTCCGAGCCCCAGAAAAAGTCCCAGGTGCCGGCGGATTCGAACGGATCGTTCATCACGATCCGGCCCTTCCACTTGTCCGACACGAGTTCGGCCCAAGTGGTCGGCACCTCTTCGGGGGAGACATTCTCGGTGTTGTAGACGACACGCAGCGTCGACACGCGCAACGCCACGAAATCGGCGTCGGTGTCCTTGGCGAAGTCGACGAACGCATCCGCCTCGCCACCTTCGGCGACACCTTCGACCACCCAGCCCTCATCGGCGAGGAGATACCAGCCCGGCGTGTAGCTGAAGTGAAGGAGATCGATGTTGCCCGCCCCGGCATAGCGCTCGGTGACGAAGCGCTGGAAGAGGCCGACGCCGCCGGCGCGGACCCATTCGATGTCCGTCTCGGGGAACTTCTCGAGGATCTTCTCCATGAACGCCGTGTTCGCATCGGTCGTCAGCGAGGAGTAGAATTGCAGCGTCTCGGCGTGTGCCGTCGAGACGGCGGCCTGCATCGCGGCGGCGCCGGCCATGCTGAGTAGCAGTTTCCTGTACATGAGTGCTCCAGATCTCATTCGGGGTGGTCGATCCGCACGGCGGATGTGGAGCCCACCAGACGCTTCTCTCCGCGCGGCGCTTTCTCAGGCCGCTGTCGCTTGTTCTTGTCGAAATGTCGCCCGGCGCTCGAGCCACCCCGCGCGTGCCGCGAGCGCGGCGTCGCCGCCGACGGGCCCGACCGCCTGCACGCCGACGGGGAGCCCGTCGACGGTGAGGAGGGGGAGGCTGATGGCCGGCGCGCCGACGAGCGTCCAGGGCGTGATGAACGCGCGGCTGCCGGTGTGTTCGAGGCCGAGGGGCGCGGGGCTCGCCGCAAGGGTCAGAAAGAGGTCGTATTCCGCACTGAGCGCCTCGAAGGCGCCCGCGATATGGGCGCGGCGAGCGAGACGCTCGGCATAGCCGGCCTCGTCGATCCGGTCGCCCATCGCGAGATAGTCGTGGACCGTGCGGCTGAGCGTCGACGGATCGACATCGCGATAGCTGCGATAGGGCCAACCCATCTCGCAGCCGATAATTTCGCGGGCGAGCTGATCGGAGCCGTCGAGGAGCACCTCGAAGGCCCGGAGCGAGACGTCCGTCCCCGGATCACGCACATCGGCGCCGGCCGCCACGAGGCGCGCGACATAGCCATCGAATGCCGTCTGCGTCGCGTCGTCGATCTCGTCCCAGCCGGGGGTGCGGACGATGGCGACGCGGCGGGGCGCCGTTGCGGCCGGAAGCTCGAGCGGCCCGGCCATTGGCGGCTTGCCGAGGCATCCGCCCGCATCGGCGGCGATGATCCGCGCCACCACCCATGTATCGGTGAGCGACCCGGCGATGACGCCGAGATGATCGAGGCTCGCGCAGACCGGATGCGTGCCGCCGAGATCGAGCGCCCCGAAGCTCGGCTTGAAGCCATAGGCGCCGCAAAAGGAGGCGGGGCGGATCGTCGAGGCGCGGGTCTGCGTGCCGAGCGCGGCGGGAATGAGCCCCGCCCCCACCGCCGCCGCCGAGCCGGACGAGGAGCCACCCGGCGTGCGGTCCGGATCGTGAGGATTGACGGTGTCGCCGGAGCGTCCGCAGGCGAACTCTGTGGTCACCGTTTTGCCGACGACGATCGCACCCGCCCGGCGGAGCGCCGCGACCGACGCCGCATCGAAGCGCGGCCGGTTCCCCGCCATGATCGGGCTCAGCATCTCGGTCGGAAAATCGGCGGTGTCGATGATGTCCTTCACCGCGACGGGCATTCCGTCGATCGGCGACAGCGCCGCGCCGGCCCGGCGGCGCTCCGCGCTGGCAGCGGCGGCGTCGCGCGCCCTGCGGGGATCGGTGACGACGAACGCCTTCAGCGCCGGGTCGACGGCGGCGATCCGCTGGAGGCACTCCTCCATGTAAGCGACGACATCGAACGACGGGGCGGAGGCAGCGTCCACATAGGAATCGAGAGGTGGAAACCCGAGCCTCGTCGCCATAACCGCCACCCCTTCGCATTTCGCCGCGTCGCGCGATGGGAGAACCGCCCACCACCGCTTCAATAGAAGCGGCTGAAATCGCGCTGTTTCGTCCTAATACTCTATATGTTTAACTATGCACATCAACGGCAGCGACAGGCGATTCATGCTCCAATTGTCGCCAATGGATGCGCAGATTGCGGGCGTTCATGCCCCTTTGCGGTGCAACGTTCGCGCCGGGCTATCGAGACCGCGACGGGCGCCGAAGATCGGCGTGGGCCGCCGCCCTACGGAAGAGCATGGCGACCGCACCGAGTCGGCGGGCGATGAAATCGAGCTGGGGGGACACTTTCATCTGTTGCGAAGCGCGATGGTTCTATTCGCGGCAACAGTGAGAATTCGCGATTAGCGAACGACGCGGAACGCCACCAATTCCTAGGCCCTCAGAGCCCGTCATTGGCAGGGACACTGGATACAGAATTCCAGAGGCCGCGGGCGACGAGAAGCCGTCCGGGCTCATGCGACTCGGACTTGAGTCGCTGCGATACATACATGGGATTAAGCGATAGAATTTGGGACTAGTCCCAAATTCCGGTGTCTCGTCCGCTTCCTAGATGGTCGCTAGATGCTTGATTTTGGTGGTGGGCGGTACTGGGATTGAACCAGTGACCTCTGCCGTGTCAAGGCAGCGCTCTCCCGCTGAGCTAACCGCCCAAAAGTGCATCAGCGAGGGCACCCTATAGCGGGCTCGATCGCGCTCGGCAAGCGCCCTTGTGAACTCTCACGCATATTCCAACATCCGACCGACCTCGCGGACGAGTTCGCGCAGGTGAAACGGCTTCGACAGCACCTTCGCCCCGCGCGGCGCGCCGTGCTCTCCGTCGAGCGCGACGGCGGCGAATCCGGTGATGAACATGACCGCGAGATCCGGGTCGAGCCGCGTCGCCTTCTTCGCAAGCTCGATCCCATTCATCTCGGGCATAACAATATCGGTGAGAAGCAGGGAGAACGGCTCTTCGCGCAGACGCTCGTACGCCGCCTCGCCGTCCCCCACCGGCGTCACTTCATAGCCTGCCCGTTCGAGGGCACGCTGGAGGAAGCGCCGCATGTCTTCATCGTCTTCCGCGAGCAGGATACGCACAGTTCATACGCGAGGGTTCGACCCCGCGCCCCTTGTTTCCTGGACCAACGAGGGGGATTGTGGCGACAGTCCTGTAAAACTGCAGTCAAGGGTCACGCTTACGAAGCGATTACCCGATCGAACAAAATCGATGAGACTTTTGTCGAACGCTATATGTAACACGCGCCGGAGCACACCCGTGCTCGCCGAGGGAGGCCAATGAGGATCGTCGACGATTTCGCAGATGCATCGGCCTTCGAGGTGCTGGCGCCGGCAAAGCGAACCGCGCCATTCGTCTTCAACGCACCACACAGCGGCACGACCTACCCCAAAGATTTGTTGCGACGCACAAAGCTCGACCGGATGACCCTGCGCCGATCGGAGGATACCTTCGTCGACGAGCTGTTCGACGGTGTCGTCGATCTCGGCGCGCCGTTGATGCGGGCGCATTTTCCCCGCGCCTATGTCGATCTCAACCGTGAGGCCGGCGAACTCGACCCGGCCATGTTCGACGGCCCGCTCACCACCGAGGGCCTCGTCGACACCCCGCGCGTCGCCGGTGGCCTCGGCGTGATCGCGAAGATCGTCGGCGAGCGGCAGGAGATCTACGCCCGCCCCCTCCCCGCGGCCGAGGCCGAGCGGCGCATCGAAACCTATTATCGCCCCTACCACGCGGCCTTGAGCGCCGAGATCGAGGCGACGATCGCGGCCTTCGGCACCTGCGTCCTGATGGATTGCCACTCGATGCCGTCCGGCGCCGTGCGGGCCGTCGAGGAAAAGCTCTCCGCCAAG
Organism: Acuticoccus kalidii; assembly: GCF_021556395.1. GTDB lineage: Bacteria > Pseudomonadota > Alphaproteobacteria > Rhizobiales > Amorphaceae > Acuticoccus > Acuticoccus kalidii. The sequence goes on along the minus strand of NZ_JAKGCS010000036.1, from coordinate 296,631 downwards.
CCCGACATCATCCTCGGCGACCGTTTCGGCACGAGCTGCTCGCCCCACCTCACCGACGAGTTCGCCAGGCTCCTGCGCCAGCGCGGCTTCGTCGTCGGCCGCAACCGGCCCTATGCCGGCGGCTTCATCACCGAGTCCTATGGCCGCCCGCCACTCGTCCACGCCATCCAGATCGAGATCAACCGCGCGCTCTATATGGACGAGCAGCGCTATACGCGGGCGCCCGGCTTCGCGACGCTGCGGGCTGAACTCCTCGGCGTGTGCGGGCGGCTCGTCGAGTGGTTCGACACCATCCACCTCGACCCGCCCTGGGCGATCGCCGCGGAATAAAAAAAAAGGCCGCTCCGAAGAGCGGCCTGAAGTCTAGGGAGGAAACGCCCAAGGAGGGCAGCAGGACGACAACCGCCGTCCCGCGCTGCAACAAATGCGTCCGCGGTGCACAATCGTCAAGATGCTTCTTTCGCGTTCAATCGAGAAAACTGCCCTCAAGTGCGGCAATTGTGGTTATTGAATCGGCGGGTGAAACGCGTCTTTCGAATTTATTCAAGGAATTCCGGGCGTTTGCGCGGATGCCCCACGGACACCACGCCTAACAATTGACGTATCTCATTCGACATGCCTCCTATGCACATGCTCAAAAACGACATCGCGCTCCTTCACAGGCTCGCCGATACCGCCGCCGAAGCGATTCTGCCGCATTTTCGGCAGCTTCCATCGATCGAGAACAAGGCCGCCGAGGGGTTCGATCCGGTCACGATCGCCGACAAGGCGGCCGAGACCGCGATGCGCCGCGTCCTTGAGGAGGCCGCGCCGGACGATGCGATCCTCGGCGAGGAGCAGGACGACCGCGCCGGCACCACGGGCCGGACCTGGATCATCGATCCGATCGACGGCACGCGCGGCTTTATGACCGGGCTTCCGACCTGGGGCGTCCTCGTCGCGATCGCGGAGGCCGACGGGCCGCACACCGGCATGATGAGCCAACCCTTCGTCGGCGATCGCTTCTTCGCCTCCCCCGAAGGCGCCTTCCATGCCGACGCGTCCGGCCGCACCCGGCCGATCGCGACGCGGGAATGCCCGACCATCGATCAGGCGATCCTCGCCAGCACGAGCCCGCGTGATTTCGACCCCGCCTCCCGCGCCCGCTTCGAGACGCTCGCCGACGCTTGCCGGATGGTGCGCTTCGGGACCGACTGCTATGCTTACGCCATGCTCGCAGCAGGACATATCGACGTCGTGGTCGAACGGGGGCTCAAGCCGTTCGATATCGCCCCCTTCGTGCCGATCATCGAGCGGGCCGGCGGCTCGCTGACGGACTGGTCGGGCAACCGCATCGGACCGACGCTTCCGTCGGCCTATGGCGGCGAGGCCGTGGCCGTCGGCGATAAACGCCTGCTGGAGCCGATCCTCGCAATCCTGAACGGCTGACCCACCGAACCATGTCCCGCCTCCTCCGCAACATGCCGATCCGCCCCGGATCGGCGAACCTCTCGCGCCGACTCACGCGGTCGGCGGGATGACTCGCACCGGCGATCCGCGCGCCCTCGCGGACGAACCGGCGCGGCCGCTTTTGCCGGAGGGCGTCGTCGCCCTCATTCTCGGCTTCATCGGCATGTCGATGTTCGCCGGAACGCTCCCCGCGACACGGATCGCGCTCGACGGGTTCGGTCCGGGCTTCATCTCGGCCGGGCGCGCCTTCGGTGCGGGCCTCGTCGCCCTCCTCGTCGTGATGGTGACGCGCAGCCCGCTGCCCGCGCGTCGCGATCTGCCGCAATTCGCGATGATCTCGGTGTGCCTGATCGCCGGCTTTCCGATCTTTCTGGGCCTTGCGATGGTGCACGTTCCGGCGAGCCATGGCAGCGTCGTCCTCGCCATCCTGCCGATCGCGACGACCATTGCCGCGGCGATCGTCGGCGGTGAGCGGCCGGGGCTGCTCTTCTGGCTGCTCGGCGTGCTCGGCGGGGCGATCGTGCTCGTCTTCTCGCTCTCGGACGCCGGATGGTCGCTCCAATGGGGCGACACCTATCTCCTCATCGGCGCGGCCTTCGCCGCGTTCGGCTACGCGCTGTCGGGCAAGCTCGCGCGCCGGATGCCGGGGTGGACGGTGATGGCGTGGACCCTGATCTTCACCCTCCCCTTCACCGGCCTCGCCTCGTATGCGACGCGGCCGGACGTGTGGCCGACGACGCCATCGGTCTGGATCGCGCTCGGCTATCTCGCGGTGTTCTCGGTGTTCGTGGGGTTCTATTTCTGGAACCGGGCGATGGCGATCGGCGGCATCGCCAAGGTCGGGCAGATCCAACTCCTCCAGCCCTTCATCACGATCCTGATCGCCTATCTGATCGGCGGCGAGGCGCTCGAGCCGCACCTCATCGTCTTCGCCGTGCTCGTCGTCACCGTCGTCGGCGCAGCGCAAAAGGTGAAGGTGACGCGCCGCTGACGGTCCGCGCGGAGGGCGAAACACCGCCCACGCAGCCACCCGCGACGCGACCCATGCCGGCCAACCGCGACGCTGCGGAGGGAGGCGCGCCTAGTGCGCCTCCGCCCAGCTCGCCCCGGCCCGCGCGTCGACTTCGAGCGGCACGGCGAGCTTCACCGCCGGCTCGGCCGCGCCCTCCATCACGGTGCGGATGATCTCGATCGCACGGTCCGCCTCCGCCTCCGGCGCCTCGAAGAGGAGTTCGTCGTGGACCTGGAGGAGCATCTTCGTCGCAAGCCCCGCCTCGGCGAGCGCCGGCTCGATGCGCACCATGGCGCGGCGGATGATGTCCGCCGCCGAACCCTGGATCGGCGCATTGATCGCGGCGCGCTCATAGAAGGCGCGCAGCGAGGGGTTGTTCGTGCCGATCTCGGGATAGTGGGCGCGGCGACCGAAGAGGGTCTCGACATAGCCGTGGGCGCGCACGAACGTCTTCGTCGCGTCCATATAGTCGCGGATGCCGGGAAAGCGTTCGAAATAGCGCTTGATGTAGGCGCTCGCCTCGCTGTTCGGGATCGAGAGCTGGTTCGCAAGGCCGAAGGCGGAAATGCCGTAGATGATGCCGAAATTGATCGCCTTCGCGCGGCGGCGAACGGCTGGGTCCATGCCCTCCACCGGAACGCCGAACATCTCGGACGCCGTCATCGCGTGAATGTCGAGCCCGTCGGCGAAGGCCTGGCGGAGCTGCGGAATGTCGGCGATGTGAGCGAGCACGCGCAGCTCGATCTGCCCATAGTCGGCAGCGATGAGCCGCGTTCCGGGCGCCGCGACGAAGGCGGTGCGGATCTTGCGCCCCTCTTCGGTGCGGATCGGGATGTTTTGCAGGTTCGGATCGGTCGAGGAGAGGCGCCCCGTCGTCGTGGAGGCCATCGCGAAGGTGGTGTGCACGCGGCCGGTGCGCGGGTTGATCTCCTCCTGAAGGGCGTCGGTATAGGTCGACTTCAGCTTGGAGATCTGGCGCCATTCGAGAAGCTTCACCGGCAGCGGGTGGCCGGCGGCGGCGAGCTCTTCGAGCACCTGCGCCCCGGTCGACCAGGCGCCGGTCTTCGTCTTCTTGCCGCCCGGCAGGCCGAGCTTACCAAAGAGGATGTCGGAGAGCTGCTTCGTCGAGCCGATATTGAACCGTTCGCCGGCCTGCTCGTAAATCTCGTCCTCGATGCGGGCGAGCGTCTGGCTGAAATCGCCGGACATGCGGGACAGCACGTCGCGGTCGACGACGACGCCCGCCTCCTCCATCCGCGCGAGCACCGGAAGGAGCGGTCGCTCGAGCGTCTGATAGACCCGCATGACCTTCTTCGCGATCAGCCGCTGGCGCAGGACCGGCGCGAGCCGCACCGCGATGTCCGCCTCCTCCGCCGCATGGCGCGTCGCCGCATCGAGCGAGACCTCGCCGAAGGTGACGCGATTGCGCCCGCTTCCCATCACATCCCGATCGTCGAGCGGCGTGTGGTTGAAAAAGCGCTTCGCGAGGCCGTGAAAATCGTGGAGCCCCGCCCCCGCGTCGCCGGCGTAGGAGAGGAGGCCGGTATCGTCCATCGGGGCGACGTCGAGACCGATCCGGCGGAGCGCCAGATAGTCCCGCTTCATGGACGCGGACACCTTGATGATCCCGCGATCGAGGAGCGGCCCCCGCAACAGGCGCTCGGCCACCTCGGGATCCATCACCTCGTTCGCGGTCATGAGGTCGGTCGCCGAATGGGCGAGCGGGATATAGGCCGCATGGCCCGCCCCCGTCGCGATGGCGATGCCGACGATGTCGTCACGCATCACCGCCGGCCCGCCGAGCCGTACGGCGAGGCCGAGAACGCCGGTCTTTGTGGCAGCGTCCAGCCATTCCAAGAGGCGCGCTTCGGTGGTGATCGTCTCGTATTTGTCGAGATCGAAGGCCGCGCCGAGGGCCTCGTGCTCCATCCGGGCCGCGAGGCTCTCGGGGCTCGCGGGGCCGGAGTCCTCGGCCGCGATCGCCGGGTCGTCCTCGAGCGCGACATCGCCGGACGGGCTCATGCGCAGATAGCGCGGATCCGGCTCGATCGCCCCGTGGTCGACGCCGGTGTCCTCGGCAACGCGCCGGGTGAGCGTGCCGAAATCGAGCGCCTTGAAGAAGGCGATCAGCGGCTTCGGGTCGATCGGCTTCATCACCAGCGTTTCGAGCGGATCCTCGACCTCGACCTGATCGTCGAGGGTGACGAGGGTGCGCGAAAGGCGCGCCTGGTCGGCGAACTCGATGAGATTCTCGCGCCGCTTGTTCTGCTTGATCGTGTCGGCCTTGGCGAGGAGCGTATCGAGATCGCCGAACTCCTCGATGAGCTGGGCGGCGGTCTTTTTGCCGATACCGGGCACGCCGGGCACATTGTCGGTGGAATCGCCGATCAGCGCCTGGACGTCGACCACCTTGTCCGGCGTCACGCCGAAATATTCGACCACCTCGTCGACGCCGATGCGCCGTTCGGGACGCACGCCCATCTTCCCCTGCGCGCCGCGCCGCCCTTCGCCGGAGGCGGGGTCGTACATCGACACGCGCTCGTCGATGAGCTGCATCAGATCCTTGTCGGCCGAGACGATCATCACGTCGGCCCCCGCTGCGGCCGCCTGCCGCGCATAGGTGGCGATGATGTCGTCCGCCTCGTAGCCGCCTTTTTCGATCGGAACGAGGCCGAACGCCTCGACCGCCGCGCGCATCAGGGGGAATTGCGGAACGAGGTCGTCCGGCGGGGCGGAGCGGTTCGCCTTGTAGTCGGCATAGAGTTCATTGCGGAAGGACTGTTCCGACTTGTCGAAGATGATCGCAAGGTGCGTGGGGTGGAGATCCGCCGCACCATCCTTAATGAATTGATACACTTTGTTGCAGAACAGTCGCACTGCGCCGGTCGGTAGCCCGTCGGCGCGAAAATTGTACTTCCTATCCTGGTTCATTGACTGGAAGTAGGCGCGAAATACGAACGAAGAGCCATCCACGAGAAAGACGGTGTCCCCCGGTCCGGGTGCGCGAGGTTCGGTCATCGGAAGGCTCCTGCTGTCGAGTGCGGACCATGCGGACAGGATCGGCGACGATCAAGGTCCACTTCGAGCGTCGTCCGTGTTAACGGATGCGCAGTCGGGCGCGTAGTGGCCCATGGAGGTGCGTTTTGGCCCCAACCAAGCGAGAGAGCGGACGGCTCGATATGTCGCCGGACCGCAATGGCCGCTCACGTCGCGAGCCGAGTTTGAATGCCCCGTCGCGCGAGGCCCGCGATCCAGCGCCGCAGCGCACGGCCCGCCCGAAACAGACCGAACGTCCCGCCGAAGAGCCCCGCCCCCGCACGACGCGGCCGCGCGCCGCAGCGCCCGAGGCCGAGACGGTCAAACGCGCGCCCCGCAAGGCCCCGGCAGAGGGGCGGACGCAGGCCGAGCCGCGCGCCAAAGCCCCATCTCAATCCACAGGAAAGGCGCCTTCACGGAGCGCCTCCCCCCGCTCCGACACGGCAGGCGCCGAGCGCGCCGCGCCGCGCAAGCGCGCGCCCGAGGGAACTCGCGCCACAGCCAGCACCAGCCGCGGCAGCGGTGGCGGCAAAGGCGGCGGTGGCGGCTCGCGCAGCGGCGGCAACGGCCGGCGACCCAAGCGCGCCAGCGGCGCGGCGCGGCCGCGTCGGCGCTTCAGCTTCTTCCGCTTCGCCTTCCGCATGGGCGTCACGCTCTCGCTTCTGGGCCTCGTCGCAGTCGGCGCCGTCATCGCCTACTTCGCCGCGACCTTGCCGCCGCGCGCCGAATGGGCCGTGCCGGAGCGTCCGCCCAACGTCGCGATCCTGTCCGAAGGCGGTGATCTCATCGCGAACCGAGGCGACACCGGCGGCCGCGCGGTCCATCTCGCCGACCTTCCGCCCTATGTGCCGCAAGCCGTCATCGCGATCGAAGACCGGCGCTTTTACAGCCATCCCGGCGTCGACCCGATCGGCCTCACCCGCGCGATGGTGACGAACCTCACTTCGGGTCGCCTGCAGCAGGGCGGCTCGACGCTGACCCAGCAGCTCGCGAAAAACCTCTTCCTCGACCCGTCCCGTACCCTCGAGCGCAAGATCCAGGAGATGATCTTCTCCGTCTGGCTCGAGATGCAGTACGACAAGGACGAGATCCTCGAGATGTATCTCAACCGCGTCTATCTCGGCGCCGGCGCGACCGGCATCGACGGCGCGGCGCGGCGCTATTTCTCGAAGGGGGCGGAGGAGCTGACCCTGCCGGAGGCCGCGCTCATCGCGGGTCTCCTGAAGGCGCCCTCCTACTACGCGCCGACCAACAATCTCACCCGCGCGAACGCCCGCGCGTCGACCGTCCTCAATTCGATGCAAGAGGCCGGCTTCATCACCGCCGAGGAAGCCACCTATGCGCGCGACAACCCCGCGACGCTGCGCGCGCCGGACGTCGCGACCTCGGGCGGCTATGTCGCCGACTGGGTGGCCGAGGTGCTGCCCGAGTTCGTCGGATCGCTGACCGAGGACATCATCGTCGAGACGACCGTCAATCTCGAGCTTCAGGACCTCGCCCAGGACGCCCTCCAGGACATGCTGGAGAAGGAAGGCGAGGCGAAGAACGTCCATCAGGGCGCGGTCGTCGTGCTCGATGGCGGCGGCGCGGTGAAGGCGCTCGTCGGCGGCCGGCAATATGGCGACAGCCAGTATAACCGGGCCGTAGCGGCAGCCCGTCAGCCGGGCTCCTCGTTCAAGCCCTTCGTCTATCTCGCGGCGCTCGAACACGGATTGACGCCACAGACGATGCGGATCGACCAGCCGACGCAGATCGGCAATTGGAGCCCGCAGAATTACAGCCGCAACTATAAGGGCCCGGTCTCCCTCACCTATGCCCTCTCCCACTCGCTGAACACGATCGCGGCGCAGCTCACCAACGAAGTCGGCCCGCAGGCCGTCGCCGCGGTCGCCGAACGGCTTGGCATCCGCTCGCCGCTCGAAGCCAACGCCTCGATCGCACTCGGCACGTCGGAGGTGACGCTTCTCGAGCTGACCACCGCCTATGTGCCGTTCTCCAATGGCGGGGTGGGCGTCGTTCCGCACATCGTCCGGCGGATCAAGACGCTCGACGGGCAGCTCCTCTATCAGCGCCCCGGCGGCGGCGCGCAGCAGGTCGCCTCGCTCCAGGACATGGGGCAGATGAACGCGATGCTGTCCCAGGTCATCACGTCGGGCACCGGGCAGCGGGCGCAATTCGGTTGGCCCGCCGCCGGCAAAACCGGCACCAGCCAGAACTGGCGCGATGCCTGGTTCGTCGGCTACACGGCCTTCTTCACCGCCGGTGTCTGGCTCGGCAACGACGACAATTCTCCGACCAAGAAGGTCACCGGCGGCAATCTTCCGGCCGAGCTGTGGAAGCAGCTCATGACGAAGGTCCATGAGGGCATGATGCCGGCCGATCTTCCGGGTCTCGAAGCGATCCCGGCCCCGCTCGAATCCAGCGACGAGATGCCTGTCGACGAGCCTTGGGTGGTCCAGGACGGAAACCAGCAAATGGTCCAGAGCCCGCCGGTCGCCTCCGCGCGCGACGGTCGGGACTGGATCCGCCCCGCCCCGGCGCGGAGCAACGAAGGCTTTTTCCGCCGCCTCTTCGGCGGCTGATCGGACGGAACGGATATGACGGAGACCTTGCGGCCGGCATCGGCCCTTCGCATCGCGCCGATCGTGTCGGCGCCGGGTGAGGTCGCGGACGCGGCGACGATCGATGCCGTGATCGCGCTTTGGCAGCGTTGCAACCTCACGCGTCCCTGGAACGATCCGCTCGCGGATCTGCGCTTTGCCCTCGCGAGCCCCATGTCGACCGTGTTGCTCGGCCATCGGGGCGATCGTCTCGTCGCCTCGGTGATGGTCGGTCATGACGGCCATCGCGGCGTCGTCTATTACGTGGCGGTCGACCCGGAGTTCGGACGCCAGGGCCACGGGCGCGCGATCATGGCCGCGGCCGAGGACTGGCTCGCCGAGCGCGGCGTTCCGAAGCTCAATCTGATGATCCGGACCGAGAACGCCGCCGTCGCCGCCTTCTACGAAGCGCTCGGCTACCAGATCGAAGAGCGCGTCGTCATGGCAAAGAGGCTGAAGGCGTCCTGACGCGGAGCGCCGCCCTCAGGCCGGCATGAAGCGCGAGCGGGCGATCCGGTCGGCCACACGGTCCGTCGGCTCCCCGGTCGCCGCCGCTTCGGCGAAAATCGCGCCGAGCTGGGCGCCGATCCTCTCGACCCGGCGCATGACCTCGCGGTCCGACCAGCCGAAATATTCGCCGCACATTTTGATGACGCCCCCCGCATTGCCGACATAATCGGGCGCATAGAGGATGCCGCGCGCCTTCAGCGCCGCGCCGTCCGCCTCGGTCGCGAGCTGATTGTTGGCGCATCCCGCGATGGCGGCGACCGCGAGGCGGGGGATCGTCTCGCCATTGAGGCCGGCCCCCAGCGCATTGGGGGAGAAGATGTCCGCCTCGACGAACGCGATCTCCTCGGGCGGGACCGAGGTGGCGCCGAGCTCGGCCTCCGCCTTCGCCACGCGGTCGGGGCTGATATCGGCGACGGTGAGGCGCGCGCCGGCCTCCGCCAGATGCCGCGCGAGCCCATAGCCGACATTGCCGAGCCCCTGCACCGCGACATGCACCCCGGAGAGCCCCTCGCGCTTCAGCGCCGCGCGTGCCGTCGCCCGCACCGCGATGAAGCCGCCATAGGCCGTGGTCGGCGACGGATCGCCGACGCCGCCATCCTCCGGGAGGACGCCGGTGACGTGCCGCGTCGCGCGCCGGACGCACGACATATCGGCCGGCGAGGAGCCGACGTCCTCGGCGACGACATAGCGACCGTCGAGCCCGTCGACGAGTTCGCCGAGCGCCTCGAACATGGCGGGCGTCTTCGCCCCGCGTTCGGCGACGATCATCACGCTCTTGCCGCCGCCGAGCGGCAGATCGGCCATCGCGGCCTTGTAGGTCATGCCGCGCGACAGGCGCAGGACATCCGTCAGCGCCTCCTCGCTCGTCGCGTAGGGCCAGACCCGGCACCCGCCGAGCGCCGCTCCGCGCCGCGTGTTATGAATGGCGACGATCGCCTTGAGGCCGGTCGCGTCGTCGAAGGAGAAGACGACTTCCTCGTGACCGTCGAACGCAGGATTGTCGAACATCGCGGCGAACCTTTGAGCCTCAAGGCTAGATGGGGCGGACCGCCATTCCCCGCCAGCCCGGCGAACGGCGCGCCGCGGCCGCTTCAGATTTGACGCACCGCCAAGAACACGCCAACCAAGGATAAACCCGCTGAAAGGGCCGAACCTTGCACGCACCCGTCCGACAAGCCAAAGCCAAGTCTCGGCCCGCCCAGCGTGACGCGGAGCGCTCCCGCGCCGCGATCCTCGCAGCCGCCACGGCGGAATTCACCGCCCACGGATTCGGCGGCGCGAGCGTCAACGAGGTGGCCGCGCGCGCCGCGATCAACAAGCGGATGATCTACCATTATTACGGCAACAAGGAGGGTCTCTTCCTCGCCGTCCTCGAAGAGACCTATGCCCGGATCCGTTCGGCCGAGAGCGAGTTGTGCCTTGCCCATCTCGCACCGCCCGAGGCGGTCCGCCGGCTCGTTCTCTTCACCTTCGACTATTTCGTGAAGAACCCGGAATTCCTTACCCTGCTCAACACCGAGAACATGCTTCATGCGCGGCATTTGAAGCGCTCGGAGCAGATCCAGGAGATGCACTCCCCGCTGGTCGGCACCCTCGCCGAGCTCCTGAAGCGCGGCGCCGCCGACGGCGTCTTCCGTGAGGATGTCGACCCGGTGCAGCTCTACATCTCGATCGCCGCGCTCGGCTTTTTCTACATGGCCAACAACCCGACCCTTTCGACCATTTTCGGCCGGAATCTCGCCACCCCGGAGGCCCTCGAGACCCGGCGCGAGCACATCGCGAGCGTCATCATGGACTATCTTCGCCCATGACCCTCTTGACATCGAAGGTTGATTTTGTCAGGAGTAACCGCGTGGTTACTTAAGCCGTCACAAGAACGGCTCGCTTGGAATGGGAGGGTGACTTGACCGAGCAACCGCGAGTGGCCGGCGGCGCACAAAAAGCACCGCAAGCAAAACGGCTTGGCATCATCATGCATGGCGTCACCGGACGCATGGGCATGAACCAGCATCTCATTCGCTCGATCGCCGCGATCCGCGCCGATGGCGGCGTCGTTCTGTCCGACGGCTCTCGGGTCATGCCCGATCCGATCCTCGTCGGCCGCAACGCCGAAAAGATCGCGAGCCTCGCCGCCGCCCATGGCGTCGAGCACTGGACGACCGATCTCGACGAGGCGCTCGCCAACGACGAGGACACCGTCTTTTTCGATGCCGGCACCACGTTGATGCGGTGCAGCCTCCTCGAAAAGGCGATCCACGCGGGCAAGCACGTCTATTGCGAAAAGCCGATCTCGGACGATATCGAGACCGCCCTCGCCGTCGCCCGCCTCGCCAAGGAAAAGGGCGTCAAGAACGGCGTCGTGCAGGACAAGCTGTTCCTGCCGGGACTGCGCAAGTTGAAGCGCCTCATCGATGCCGGCTTCTTTGGCCGCATTCTCTCGGTGCGCGGCGAGTTCGGCTATTGGGTGTTCGAGGGTGATTGGATCCCCGCGCAGCGCCCCTCCTGGAATTATCGCGAGGCCGACGGTGGCGGCATCATCCTCGATATGCTGTGCCACTGGCGCTATGTGCTCGACAATCTGTTCGGCAACGTGAAGTCGGTCTCCTGCCTCGGCGCGACCCACATTCCCGAGCGATGGGACGAGAACGGCAAGCCCTACAAGGCCGATGCCGACGACGCGGCCTACGCCACCTTCGAGCTCGAAGGCGGGGTGATCGCGCACATCAACTCCTCCTGGACCGTGCGCGTCCGCCGCGACGATCTCGTGACCTTCCAGGTCGACGGAACCGAGGGTTCGGCGGTCGCCGGTCTCACCAAATGCGTGACCCAGCACCGGGCGAACACGCCGAAGCCGACCTGGAATCCGGACATCCCCCAGTCGATCGACTTCTTCGACACCTGGGCCGAGGTCCCCGACACGGAGCCCTACCCGAACGGTTTCCGCGTGCAGTGGGAGGATTTCATCCGCCACGTGGTCGAGGACGCGCCGTGGAAATACGACCTGATCGAGGGCGTGAAGGGCGTGCAGCTCGCCAAGCTCGGCCTCGAAAGCTGGCGCGAGCGCCGCTGGATCGACGTTCCGACGATCTCGGCCTGACGGGCGTCCGGCCCCTGCGATTCATCGAGGCGGCGACGCCGCCTCCCCCCACGCACACAACGCGATTCCAACCATGGCAACCCTGAACCTTCCGACCCCCGACCGCCGCATGGAGCCCTACACCACGGGCGAGCCGCTCGATTTTGCGGCGCTCCTCAATGGCGGGCAGCACAATTTCAACCGCGTCGCCTTCGCCGCGGCCCATGTCGTCGCCGACCCGTTCCAGGAGCACGACCCCTGGCTCGATCCCCCCGCGATCGACTGGGAACGGACGATGGCGTTCCGGGAATATCTCTGGGATCTCGGCCTCGGCGTCGCCGAGGCGATGGACACCGCCCAGCGCGGGATGGGCCTCTCCTGGAGAGACGCGCAGGATCTGATCCGCCGGGCGCAGGCCGCCGCCAAGGCGCGCGGCAATGCCCGCATCGCGTTCGGCACCGGGACCGATCACCTCGCCCCCGGACCGGACGTCACGATCGACGACGTGATCCGCGCCTATGAGGAGCAGGTCTCCTTCGTCGAAGGCGAAGGCGGTCAGATCATCCTGATGGCCTCGCGCGCGCTCGCGAAGGCGGCCGAAGGGCCCGGCGACTACGTCACCGTCTACGACCGTATCCTGTCGCAGGTGAAGGAGCCGGTGATCATCCACTGGCTCGGTGAGATGTTCGACCCCGCGCTCGACGGCTATTGGGGCTCGGCCGACCACAACGAGGCGATGATGACCTGCCTCGACGTCCTGTCGACCCATGCCGACAAGATCGACGGCATCAAGATCTCGCTCCTGTCCAAGGAGAAAGAGATCAAGATGCGCCGCCAGCTTCCGGCCTCGGTGCGGATGTATACCGGCGACGATTTCAACTATGCCGAGCTGATCGCCGGTGACGAGGAAGGCTATTCCGACGCCCTTCTCGGCATCTTCGACGCGATCGCCCCGGCCGCGTCCGCCGCGCTCGACGCGCTCGGCGAGGGCTCCGACAACCGCTTTTTCGATCTGCTGGCGCCGACGGTCCCGCTCTCGCGTCACATCTTCTCGGCGCCGACCCGGTTTTATAAGACCGGCGTCGTGTTCCTCGCCTATCTGAACGGCCTCCAGGATCATTTCACCATGGTCGGCGGCCAGCAGAGCGGCCGCTCGGCGCTGCATCTCGCCGAATTGTTCCGCCTCGCCGACAAGGCGCGCGTTATGCGCGACCCGGATGTCGCGGCGGACCGCATGAAAAAGGTCATGGCTGTCCACGGCATGGCGTGACCGACGCCGGCGCTCGCCGGCCGATACACCCGCGGAGGTCCGCGCCAAAGACGGACCCCGCATCAACCCAAGGGAAGGAGAGACCAAGGATGAAGAGCGTTCTTCTTGCGACCCTCGCCGGGGCGATCCTCGTCGCGCCCGCGGCCCTCGCCGACGACACCTGGCAGCCCGACCGGCCGGTCAACATCATCGTGCCCTGGTCGGCCGGCGGCTCCACCGATCAGGTGACGCGCGTCGTCGCCCCGCTGATCGAGGAGGTGCTGGGCACGCCCGTCGTCGTGGTCAATCAGCCCGGCGCATCGGGCTCGATCGGCACCCGCGCCGCGCTCGACGCGCCGCGCGACGGCTACACCTGGACCGCCAACGCGATCGCCAACAACGCGACCTATGCGGTGACAGGCCTCGTCGAGGACACCGATATCAACGACTATCGGATCTATCTCCACATCGCGAACGTTCCCGTCGTCAGCGTCAATTCCGACAGCGAGTTCCAGACCTTCGAGGAGCTCGTCGAGGCCATGAAGTCCGGCGAGAACATCACCGTCGCGACCGCCGGCATCAACTCCTCGGGCGGCATGGCGCTCGCCGCGATCCGCGAGGCGCTCGGCGAGGACATCGATCCGCGCATGGTCGCCTATGACGGCGGCAACCCCGCCGTGCTCGCCGCCGCCTCCGGCGAGGCGATGGTGACGACGCAGCTCGCCTCCGAGCAGGCCGAGCTGATCCGCGCCGGCAAGCTGCGTCCGCTCGTCGCCCTCTCCGGCGCGCCGCTCGAGATCGAAGGCATCGACCCGATCCCGTCGATCACCGAGACCGTCGAGATGCACGTCGCGCCGGACTATTTCGGCATCTTCATTCCGACGGGCGCGCCGCAGGAGGTCTACGACACGATGGACCGCGTGTGGCAGGAGGCGATCATGGATGCGCCGGAGCTCAAGGACTACGCGAAGAACCGCGGCGCGACCTTCGACCCGGCCTTCGGCGACGACGCGCGCGAGAAGGCGATGCCCGTCGTCATCTCCGAGGCGTGCTCGCGCGTGACGCGCGGCGAAGCGGTGATCGATCCGTCCGAGATCGGCATCGACTGCCCGGCGTCCTGACGCCCTCACCGTGTTCGTGCGAGGGGTACGCCCCTCGCACCGCCCCTCTTCTGTCGCGGGATAGGAGCCTATGACGCGGGACGACCAGACCGATCGATCCAGAACATTGACGATGGCGCACGCGGACGTGTTCACCGCCGTCGTCCTCTTCGTTCTCGCCCTCGCCATGCTGTGGGGCGGCTACACGATGGACCGCCTCGAAATCCGGCGCATCCATCCGGCGAGCATTCCCGGCCTCGTGCCGATGGCGCTCGGCGTGGCGCTCGCAATCTGCTCGGTGATCCTGTTCGTGGGCGCGGCGAAGGCCGGCGGTCTCACGCGCGCCGGCCTCTCGCTGCGCGCGCCCGAGACGCGGGCCGCGACCGGCCGCCTCGCCCTCTGCCTCGCGCTGACCCTCGTCTATCCGCTCGTCCTCGTCGGCTCGATGCCCTTCTGGCTCGCCACAGCCATCTTCGTGACCGTCTTCATCGCCGCGTTCGAATGGCACCACCGTTCGCCCGCCCGGCACCTGATCGCCCTCGCGACGGCGCTTCTTCAGGGCGCGCTCGTCGGCCTCGTCACCGCTTACGTGTTCCAGGAATTCTTCCTGGTCCGCCTGCCATAGGGCGCCCCGAATGCAGGGACTTCAGTATCTCTTCGAGGGGCTGATCGGGCTCATCACGCTCACCTCGCTCTTCAATGTCGCCTGGGCGACGGTGCTCGGCATCATCGTCGGAATGCTGCCGGGCCTCACGGCCACGATGGGCGTCGCGCTCCTCACCACGCTGACCTACAAACTCCCGCCCGAGCAGGCGATCCTCATTCTGTTGTGCATGTATGTCGGCGCGATCTATGGCGGCTCGCGCTCGGCGATCCTCCTCAACATCCCCGGCACCCCGGCGAACGCCGCGACCTCGCTCGACGGCTATCCCCTCGCCCGCCAGGGCCGCGCCGGCTACGCGATGGCGATCGCGACCACCAGCTCGGCGATCGGCACCTTCATCGGCATCGTCTGCCTCGCCGTCATCGCCCCGCTCCTCGCCAATGTCGCGCTCGATTTCGGCTCTTATGAGTTCTTCTGGCTCGCTCTGTTCGGCATCGTGATCTCCGGCCAGCTCACCGCGCAGGGTGAGCCGATCAAGGGCATCATCGCCGGCATTCTGGGGCTGATGGTGGCGATGGTCGGGATGGAGGGGATCCACGCACATGTGCGCTTCACCTTCGGCATCTCGGAGCTGAACGGAGGCATCGGCCTCATTCCCGCGATGGTCGGCGCGTTCGGCTTCGCCGAGATCCTCACGGTGATGTTCGACAAGAAGGCCGAGCTCGTCTCCAACAAAGTCGACCGGATCTTCCCCCGTTTCATCGACATCTGGCGCACGAAATGGACGGCCGTCCGCTCCGGCGTGATCGGCACCTTTGTCGGCGTCATTCCGGGCGTCGGGGAGGATATCGGCGCATGGGCCTCCTATGCGCTCGCCAAGCGCACCTCACGGGAAAAGGCCCAGTTCGGCAGCGGCTCGATCGACGGGCTCACCGCCGCCGAGACCGGCAACAGCGCCGTCGTCCCCGGTGCGCTGATCCCCGCCCTCACCCTCGCCGTGCCGGGCAGCGCGCCGGCGGCCGTCCTCATCGCCGCGCTCTTCATCCACGGCGTGCGGCCTGGTCCGATGATCATGATCGAGCAGCCGACCTTCGTCTACGAGGTCGTCGCGATGCTGCTCCTCGCGACCATCGCGATCACGATCTTCGGCATCCTGATGGCGCGCCCGCTCCTCTTCGTGTTGCGGATCCCGCGCGAGCGGCTGATGCCGATCGTCTTCGTGCTGTGCGTCATCGGCCCCTACGCCATCACGCTGCGCATGTTCGACGTCGTCGTCATGCTGGTGTTCGGCATCATCGGCTTCCTCATGCGGCGGATGCAGTATCCGATGGCCCCGCTCGTTCTCGGAATCATTCTCGGCGATCTTCTCGACAAGAATCTGCGCCGGGGGCTCACATTGTCCGACGGCGATATTTCTCCTTTCATCACGCGGCCGATCAGCGTCACATTCGCGATCCTCATCCTGCTGACGATTCTCGCCAGCATCCCCATCGTCCGACGCTCCATCACGCGCCTCGTCACCGGCAACAGGAGCGATCGCGCTGCCGCGGAGCCGAATTGATGCGCCTAGCCTTGTGCAACGAAGTGATCTGCGAACTCGATTTCGCCGACCAATGCAGCTTCGCCGCCGCGGTCGGCTATGACGGGCTCGAGATCGCGCCGTTCACCCTGTCGGAGACTCCGCACCTTCTCGATGTCGCCCAGCGCCGGGCGATCCGCCGGCAGGTCGAGGACGCGGGGATCAAGATCACCTCGCTCCACTGGCTCCTCGTCGCCCCGGAGGGCCTGTCGATCACGAGCCCCGACCCGGAGATCCGCGCGCACACCATCTCGGTGATGCAGGACCTTTGCTACCTCGCCGCCGACCTCGACGGGCCCGTCCTCGTCCACGGCTCGCCGCATCAGCGGATGATCCAGGCCGGCCTCGAGAGCGACCAGACGAGTTGGACGCTGGAGGCGTTCGCCGCCGCCGCGCGCGCGGCCGAGGACGCCGGCGTCACCTATTGTGTCGAACCGCTCGCCGAGCGCGAGACCAACAACATCAACACCTTCGCCGAGGCGATCACGCTGATCGAGGAGATCGGGAGCCCGAACCTCAGGACGATGCTCGACACGTCCGCCGCCGGCATCACCGAGGTGGAGCCGATCGAAGCGCTGATCGCCGAGCACGTCCCGAACGGCCGCATCGCCCATTGCCAGTTCAACGACCCGAACCGCCGCGGCCCCGGCGAGGGCGAGATGAAATTCGCCCCCATCCTCGCCGCCTTGAAGAACGCCGGCTATCGCGGCGACATCGCGGTCGAACCTTTCGTCTACGCCCCGAACGGACAGGCGTGCGCGGCCCGCGCGCTCGGCTATCTGCGCGGCCTCATGGAGGCGGCGGCCTGACCGGCCACGCCGTTTCGCCATAAGCCGGTCCGGGTCAACGATCGGACCGCAATCAGGAGAACTCTCGATGCTCGACGGCCTGTCCATCAACCTCGCAACGATCCGCGAGCAGTGCGACATGGAGGAAGCCGTGGAGGCGTGCCTGCGCCACGGCATCACCGCGATCGCCCCATGGCGCGATCAGGTGGCGAAGATCAGCCTCGACCGGGCCGCCAAGCTCGTCGAGATGCACGACCTCACCGTCACCGGCCTCTGCCGCGGCGGGATGTTCCCCGCTGCCGACGCCGCCGGCCGCGCCGCCGCGTTCGACGACAATCGCCGCGCGGTCGACGAGGCGGTGGCGCTGAAGGCGGATTGCCTCGTTCTCGTCGTCGGCGGGCTTCCGAAAGGCTCGAAGGACATCGTCGGCGCGCGGCAGATGGTGGAGGACGGGATCGCCGCCCTCGCCGAGTATGCGCTCGCCCAGAATGTCGCCCTCGCGATCGAGCCGCTCCATCCGATGTACGCGGCGGACCGGGCGTGCGTGAACACCCTCGGCCACGCGCTCGACATCTGCGACAAAGTCGGCTCGGGCGTCGGCGTCGCGGTGGACGTCTATCATGTCTGGTGGGACCCGGACCTTGCGAACCAGATCGCACGGGCCGGACACCGTATCTTCGCCCACCACATCTGCGACTGGCTGGTGCCGACGAACGACCTCCTCCTCGATCGCGGGATGATGGGCGACGGGGTGATCGACCTGCCCGGCATCCGCGCGATGATCGAGGGGGCCGGCTTCCACCGCCACCAGGAGGTGGAGATCTTCTCGAAGGAGAATTGGTGGAAGCGGCCGGTGGACGAAGTGCTGTCCACCTGTGTCGAGCGCTACAAGATGATCAACGGCGGCTGAGCCGCCACCGCGATCCCGTCATTCGCCCCCCGAGCTCGTCGCGACATACCGCGCGACGGCCTCGATCTCGTCCGCCGACAGCGTCTCGGCATAAGCGGGCATGACGCCGACGCCGGACGTGACGGCCTTTTCGACGCGGGCCGTGTCCGGCTTCAGATCGTCGAGGACGGGGCCGATCATGCCGGCCGTTCCGGCATCGGCCAGCGTATGGCAAATGCCGCAATTCGGAACGGCCGTCTCGGTGAAGACCGCCTTGCCTTCGGCGAGCATCTCCGGCGAGACCTCCGCCGCACCGGCCGAAGCCCCGCCGAGAAGGGCGAGGCTGGCCGCCATCAGAACGACCGATTTCACGCGAGCGTCACCGTCACGCCGTGCGCGCGCCACCCGTTGTGGCCATAGCCGCGTTCGTTGGGCGGAAAGTCCTCCGGCTGCGTATCGCCGTCCGCATTGGTCGCCCGGCTCATGATCTCGTAGGTGCCGGGGGCGAGGTCGGCGAGCATCGAGAAGGGACGCCAGGCGAAGGGGCCGAGGTCGGGGCCGCTGAACGTCGCCTCTTGCCAGCTCTCGCCGCCGTCGGTGGAGATCTCGACGCCCGTCACCTCGCTGGTCCCGCCCATGGCGACACCCTCGATGATGACGCGGCCGCTCGCCGTATCCTCGATCGGCGCCGTCACCCAGGACTTCACCGGCATCAGCCACATCGAGGGCTGAGACGGGCCGCCGCTCTCCCCGACCGGGCGCACGCGATAGCCGCTCTGCTGGATCTTGGCCTGGCTCTCCTCCGCCGTCAGCGCGATTTTCTTGACGTATTTCACGTTGTTGACGCCGTAATAACCGGGGACCACCAGCCGCACCGGCCCGCCATGCGCGACGGGGATCGGCGCGCCGTTGAGCTCGTAAGCGAGGATGGCGTTCTGCAACGCGTCGAGCGGCACGGAGCGCTCGACCATGATCGACAGCGGATCGAGGCCCTCGGGAAGCGCCTCGCCGCCGGTCGCGGTCAGAAAGGCGGCGCCTTCGCCCGGCCCGCCGAGGGCGGTGACGATGGCCGCGAGGGGCACGCCCGTCCAGAAGACGTTGCCGGCGGCGCCGACCGACCATTGCGTCCCGCTCGCCTCGTGATCGAAAAAGGCGCGCCCGTTGCCGGAGCATTGCAAGACCGCCGCGACGTTCTCGACGCCATAGCCTTTGAGCTCGCCGAGCGTCATCGTGCTCTCTGAGCCGACGCCCTCGAAGGCGACCTCCCAAACGTCGGGATCGGCGACGATATCCTCCGGCGGGGCCGGCAGGTTGTTGCGGACATAAAGAATATCGGACGCCGTGATCGACGACGCGCCGATCGCCTCGCGCGTCGTCTCGATCGTCTGCGGTGAATGGACGATGACCGAGGCGGGGTTCTTCCACGCGACGTATTCGGGCAGTTCTTCAGCGGCCTGCGCGGCCGCCATGGTCGGGATTCCCGCAGACAAGCCGGCCGCTGCCGCACTGGACGTCAGGAGAAACGACCGCCGACTGACGGAAAGTTTGTAGATCATAACGTTTCCTCTTACGACAACGTCTTATTCTTTTATTTCAACCCGTCGTGAATTGACGGACGTTCTATTGTCTCACCAACTTCGCCTTTTACAAATGACATAATGGCACGCCACGGTCGGGGAAGAGCGCCCGGCATCATGGAGCGCCCCGTTTCGCGAGGCGGCGCCGGGTTCAGCGCGAATGCCACCGGCGGTGTCGCCTCGCGACGATTTGACTGGAAAACCAAACTGATCGAACCTTCCCATGGAAACGGGAGGATTGAATGGACGCGATGCCAATGGATCCGGCTGCGAGGCTCGAAGGCCTCACCGCGGCGGAGGTACGCGCCGCAATCCGCAGGGGGGATTATCGCTGGCACACCGCCGGCCTCGCGCCCGGAAAGCTCCAGGCGAATCTCGCCATTTTTCCGGAGCGCTACGCCCTCGATTTTCTGCGCTTTTGCCAGCGGAACTCGAAGCCCTGCCCCGTCGTCGGCATCACCGATACCGGCGACCCGGTGTTCCGCACCCTCGGCGCCGACGTCGACGTGCGGACCGACCTGCCCCGCTACCGCGTCTTCCGCAACGGCGTCCTCGAGGGCGAGGTCGACGATCTGAAGGCGTTGTGGCGGAGTGATCTCGTCGCCGTCGCGCTCGGCTGCTCCTTCACCTTCGAGCACGCGCTGCTCGAGGCCGGGATACCGATGCACCATATCGAGAGCGGCACGGCCGTTCCGGTCTTCGACACGACGATCGACTGCCTTCCCGCCGGCCCCTTCTACGGGACGATGGTAGTCTCGATGCGGCCGATCCCGGAAGATCGCGTCACCGAGACGATCGAGATCTGCTCGCGCTATCCGCTCGCCCACGGCGCTCCGATCCATGTCGGAGACCCGGCCGCGATCGGGATCGGGGACATCGCCCGCCCCGATTATGGCGACCAGGTCCTCCCCCGTGCGGGCGAGGTTCCGGTCTTCTGGGCCTGCGGTGTCACCCCGCAGAGCGTGATCCTCAACGCCGGTCTCGAACTCGCGATCACCCACGCGCCGGGCCACATGCTCGTCACCGACGTCGACGACACGGCGGAGGTGCCGATCGCAACGACGGCCTGAGGCGGAGCGGCTTCAGGCTTTGTCGCCGTCTTTGTCCTCGTCCGGCCGCCGTTTGTCGGCGTTCGTGAGCGCGGTGAGAACATCGCGCGCCGTCACCATGCCGACCACCGCGCCGCCCTCCTCGACGGCGACGGTGCCGTCGGCGGCGAGCTGTTCGGCCATCAGCGCCTGAACCGGCGTGTCGTGCGCGATCCGCGGCGCATCCTCCGGCGCCGTCGCTCCGGGCTGCATGATGTCTTCGGCCCGCAACACGCGGAGCGGGTTCATGTTGGCGACGAAATCGGCCACATAACGCGTCTTCGGGTTGGCGATGATCTCCTGCGGCGTGCCCGCCTGGACGATCTTCCCGCCGTCCATGATGGCGATGCGATTGCCGATATGGAACGCCTCGTCGAGATCGTGGCTGACGAAGAGGATCGTCCGCTTGAGCCGGGCCTGGAGGTCGAGAAGCTCGTCCTGAAGGCGTTGGCGGATCAGCGGGTCGAGCGCGGAGAACGGCTCGTCCATCAGGAGAATGGGCGCCTCGGTCGCGAAGGCGCGGGCGAGGCCGACCCGCTGTTGCATCCCGCCCGACAGCTCGCCGACGCGCCGGTCGGCCCAGTCTGAGAGGCCGACGAGGGCGAGCTGTTCGCTGACCCGCGCCTCCCGCTCGGCGCGGGACATGCCGGAGACTTCGAGCCCGAAGCCGACATTCTCCGTCACGTTGCGCCACGGCATCAGCCCGAACTGCTGGAACACCATCGCGATGCGCGAGCGGCGCATGCGCCGCATCGTGCGGGCGTCGGCGCTCGCCATGTCGACGAGCCCCTCCCCGCCATCGACGCGCACGGCCCCGCGCGTCACCGCGTTGAGGCCGTTGACGGCGCGCAGGAGCGTCGACTTGCCGGACCCCGACAGGCCCATCAAGACGACGATCTCGCCCGCTTCCACGGTGAGCGAGCAGTCGTGTACGCCCAGAACGTCGCCGGTCTCGGCCTGGATCTCCGCCCGCGTCTGGCCGGCATCGGCGAGCGCGAGGGCGCGTTCCGCCGTACCGCCGAAGATGATCGACACATTGTCGAAGACGATCGCCTCGCTCATGAGCCCCTCCGTTCCACGCGCAGCAGCCGGTCGAGCACGATCGCGACGACCACGATGACGATCCCACTCTCGAACCCGAGCCCGGTGTCGACGCGGTTGAGTGCCCGCACCACCGGCACGCCGAGCCCGTCCGCCCCGACGAGCGCGGCGATCACCACCATCGACAGCGACAGCATGATCGTCTGGTTGAGGCCCGCCATGATCTGCGGCGCGGCCCACGGGAGTTCGACCTTCACGAGGCGCTGCCAGGATGTCGACCCGAACGCCTCCGCCGCCTCGATCAGCGGCTTGGGCGCGGAGGCGACGCCAATCTGAGTGAGCCGGATCGGCGCGGGCAAGACGAAGATCACCGTCGCGATCAGCCCCGGCACCATGCCGATGCCGAAAAAGACGATCGCCGGGATGAGGTAGACGAAGGGCGGCAGCGTCTGCATCAGGTCGAGAATGGGGCGGAGCGCCGCGTAAAAGCGCGGCTTGCGCGCCCCGAGGATCCCGATCGGGACGCCGAGTCCCATGCAGACGACGCAGGCCGACAGGACCAGCGTCAAGCTCTCCATCGTCTCCGTCCAATAGCCTTGGTTGAGGATGAAGAGCATCCCGACGCCCGCGAGCGCCGGAACCTTCCAGTTGCGGTGGACGAGCCAGGCGAGCGCGACCACGATCAGAATGATGACGAGCGGCGGGACCGCTTCGAGCGCCCAGAGGATCGTGTCGATCAATCCGCCGAGCCCGTCGGAGAGCGCGTCGAAGAAGACGCGCCCGTTCGACTTCGCCCACGCAAAGACCGCCTCCGCGGCGTCATCGATGGGAATTTTCGTATCTTCGAAAAGGGCCAACGGCACCTCCGTCCGTCGGATTAATCGAGGTCGGCGCGCACCGCCGCGAGGCCGGGCTCACCGTCGCGCGTCGTCACGCCTTCGAGCCAGCCTTCGAGAAGTTCGGGATGGGCCTTGAGATAGGCCTCGGCCGCGTCCTCCGGATCCTCGCCGTCATCGAGGATCGCGCCCATGATCTCGTTCTCGAGGTCGAGCGAGAAGACGAGATTCTTGAGCAGCGCGCCGACATTGGGGCACTCCTCCATAAACCCCTTGCGCACGTTGGTGAAAACCGTCGCGCCGCCGAGATCGGGGCCGAACACGTCGTCGCCGCCGGTGAGATATGTAAGGTCGAAATTGGCGTTCATCGGGTGCGGCTCCCAGCCGAGGAACACGATCGGCTCGTCGCGCTCGCTGGCGCGGGCGACTTGGGCGAGCATCCCCTGCTCGGAGGATTCGCGCAGGCCGAAATCGCCGAGATCGAAGGTGTTCGCGTCGATCATGTCGAGGATCAGACGGTTGCCGTCATTGCCAGGCTCGATGCCGTAGATTTCGCCGTCGAGCTCGTCCTCGAACTTGGCGATATCGGCGAAATCCTTGATGCCGAGCTTCGCGCCGGCGGCGTTGGTGGCGAGCGTATATTTCGCGCCTTCAAGGTTCGCGCGCACCGTCTCGACCGTGCCGCGCTCGCGGTAGGGGGCGATATCGCCTTCCATGGTCGGCATCCAGTTGCCGAGGAACACGTCGACATCGCCATTTTCGAGCGATGCGTAGGTGACGGGGACCGACAGGACCTTGATGTCGACATCATAATCGAGCGCGTCGAGCAGCGTTTCGGCGACGGCGGTCGTCGCGGTGATGTCGGTCCAGCCGACATCGGAGAACGTGATGTCCTCGCATTGTGCGTACGCGGTCGCGGGAGCCGCCAGCGCGAGAATGAGCGCGGCGGCGCGAGTGCGGATGGGCATCAGAGATCTCCTCAACGGGTTGTCGCGAAAAATCGCGTTTATGAGTTGATTGACCAGTCAATTAAAACCCATATGGTCGGTGCATGGCAACCGCCTGTCGAAAACGGAACTCAGCATGGCCAGACCCAGCGTCCAGCATTTGCGCCGGGCCGCACTCATCGAAGCGGCGATCACCGAGATCGGAAGCACCGGCTCGCTCGACGTGACGGTCAGCCAGGTCGCCAAGCGCGCGAACGTCTCCTCGGCACTGGCGCATCATTATTTCGGCTCCAAGGAACAGCTCTTCCTCGCCGCAATGCGCGAAATTCTGACCCGCTATCGCCGTGATGTCATCGCCCGCCTCGCCCGCGCGGTCGGGCCGCTCGCCCGGCTCAACGCGATCATCGATGCGAGCTTCGACGAGCAGCAATATGCGAGGGAGGTCGTCGCGGCCTGGCTCGCTTTCTATGTGAAGGCGCAGACCTCGGACGGGGCGGCGCGGCTTCTGCGCGTCTACATGGCCCGCCTCCATTCCAATCTCCTCGCGAGCCTGAAGCGTCTCGTCGACCCCGCCGAGGCGAACCGGATCGCGGAGGAGGTCGCGGCCTTGATCGACGGGGTCTATATCCGCCAGGCCCTCGGGCCGGGACGGGCCGACAGAATGCGGTCGAAGGCGATGGTCGAGCACTCGCTCGCCAGCCTTCTCGCCAGCGCCGGACGCAAGGACGAGGTGCGACATGTCGCAAGCTGAGATGACGAGCCCACGAGAGATGGCGCAGCCGGACGCGAGCCACTATGTGGCCGGCGCGCCGTTGGAGGACAACGGCGGAACGCCGTTCGAGAGTTACGACCCGGCGACCGGGGAGCCGATTGCCCGCCTGCGTGCAGCCACCAAGGCGGTGATCGACGCGGCCGTTCGGTCGGCCGATGGGGCGTGGCGGGACTGGGCGGCCCGGCCCGGCGTCGAACGCGGCCGCGTTCTCCTGCGCGCCGCGGCGCTGCTGCGCGAGCGCAATCGCGAACTCTCTGTCCTCGAGACGCGCGACACCGGCAAGGCCCTCCAGGAAACGCTGGTCGCCGACGCGGCCTCTGCGGCCGACGCACTCGAATGGTTCGGCGGGATCGCCGCGTCGATCGGCGGCCAGATGATCCCGCTCGGAGCCGACTTTGCCTATACGCGGCGCGAGCCGCTCGGCGTCTGTGTCGGCATCGGGGCGTGGAACTATCCGATCCAGATCGCGGCATGGAAGGCGGCGCCGGCGCTCGCGTGCGGCAACGCGATGATCTTCAAGCCGTCCGAGGTGACGCCCCTGTCGGCGTTGAAGCTCGCGGAGATCCTCACCGAGGCGGGGCTTCCCGCCGGCCTCTTCAACGTCGTTCAGGGGGCGAGCGCGGTCGGCTCCAACCTCACCGCGAACCCGTTCGTCGCCAAGGTGTCGATGACGGGGTCGGTGCCGACGGGGCGCAAGGTCTACACGGCCGCCGCCGAAGGGCTGAAGCCGGCGACGCTGGAGCTCGGCGGCAAGTCGCCCCTCATCGTGTTCGAGGATGCGGACCTCGACGACGCGGTGTCCGGCGCGATGCTCGGCAACTTTTATTCGACGGGCCAGGTGTGCACCAACGGCACGCGCGTTTTCGTCCATGCGAGCCTGCGCGATGCGTTCATCGAGCGCCTTGTCGCCCGGACCGAACGGATCCGCATCGGCGATCCGCTCGACGAGGCGACCCAGATGGGCCCGCTCGTCTCCCACACCCAGCGCGAGAAGGTGCTGTCTTATATCGAGGCGGGGCGGGAGGAAGGCGCGCGCCTCCTCACCGGCGGCGGGATCCCCGAGGTCGCGGGCTTCCCGAACGGGGCATGGATCGAGCCGACCATCTTCGCCGACGTCACCGACACGATGACGATCGCGCGCGAGGAGATTTTCGGCCCCGTCCTCTCCCTCCTCACCTTCGAGGACGAGGCGGAGGTGATCGCCCGCGCCAACGGTACCGGGTTCGGCCTCGCGGCGGGTCTCTTCACCAAAGACCTCGCGCGCGCCCACCGCGTCGCCGCCGCGCTCGACGCGGGGACGCTGTGGATCAACGGATACAATCTGACGCCGGTCGAAATCCCCTTTGGCGGGGTGAAGGCGTCCGGCCTCGGGCGGGAAAATGGCTGGGCCGCGATCGATCACTACAGCCAGGTGAAGAGCGTGCACGTAACGACGGGGTCGGTGGATTGCCCCTATTGAGACGCGTTCGGGCGCCCCTCGGCGCCCTCTGTTGCGACGAGACCAAGGAGCGGGCGAACCGTGGAGGCTGATTTCGTCATCATCGGCGCCGGGTCGGCGGGCTCGGCGATAGCCTATCGCCTGTCGGAGGACGGCGCGCGGTCCGTGCTCGTCCTCGAATATGGCGGATCGGATCGCGGGCCGCTGATCCAGATGCCGGCGGCGCTGTCGATCCCGATGAATATGTCGCGCTATGACTGGGGCTACCAGTCCGAGCCCGAGCCGCATCTCGGCGGGCGGCGTCTCGCGTGTCCGCGCGGCAAGGTGATCGGCGGGTCGTCCTCGATCAACGGCATGGTCTATGTGCGCGGGCACGCGATGGACTTCGACCACTGGGCCGAGGCCGGGGCGAGCGGCTGGGCCTATGCCGACGTCCTTCCCTATTTCCGCCGGATGGAGACCTGGCACGATGGCGGCCATGGCGGCGACCCGACCTGGCGCGGCCATGACGGGCCGCTCCACGTCACGCGCGGGCCGCGCACCAACCCCCTCTTCCGCGCCTTCGTCGACGCGGGCCGCGAGGCCGGCTTCGAGACGACGGACGACTATAATGGCGAGAAGCAGGAAGGCTTCGGGCCGATGGAGGCGACGATCTGGAAGGGGCGTCGCTGGTCCACCGCGAACGCCTATCTGCGGCCGGCACTGCGACGCCGCAATGTCGATCTCGTGCGCTGCTTCGTGCGGCGGATCGTGATGAACAACGGCCGCGCGATCGGCGTCGAGGTCGAGCGCGGCGGACAGGTCGAGGTCGTACGGGCGCGGCGCGAGGTGATCGTCGCCGCCTCGTCGATCAACTCGCCGAAGCTCCTGATGCTCTCCGGCATCGGGCCCGCCGCGCATCTGTCGGAAAACGGCATCGGTGTCGTCGCCGACCGGCCGGGCGTCGGCGCCAACCTCCAAGATCACCTGGAACTCTACGTCCAGCAGGCCTCCACCCAGCCGATCACCCTCTACAAGCACTGGAACCTGGTGAGCAAAGCCGTGATCGGCGCGCAATGGCTCTTCACCGGCAAGGGTCTCGGTGCGTCGAACCAGTTCGAGAGCGCGGCCTTCATCCGCTCGCGCGCGGGCATTCCCTATCCCGACATCCAGTTTCATTTCCTTCCCTTCGCCGTCCGCTATGACGGGAAGGCGGCGGCGGAGGGGCACGGCTATCAGGTCCATGTCGGCCCGATGCGCGCCAACTCGCGCGGCGAAGTCCGGCTCGCGGGGGCCGACCCGCGAACCGCGCCGACCATCCGGTTCAACTATCTGAGCACGGAGGAGGATCGCGCCGATTTCCGCCGTGCGATCCGGGTCACGCGCGAAATCTTCGCCCAGCCCGCCTTCGCCCCCTATCGCGGGCGTGAGATCCAGCCGGGCGCCGACCTCACCACCGACGACGCGCTCGACGCCGTCGTCGCCGAGCACGCCGAGAGCGCTTATCATCCGTGCGGCACCTGCCGGATGGGACGAGCGGACGACCCGATGGCCGTCGTCGATCCCGAATGCCGCGTGATCGGCATCGACAATCTGCGCCTCGCTGACTCGTCGATCTTTCCGCGGATCACCAACGGCAACATCAACGGCCCCTCGATCATGGTCGGCGAGAAGGCGTCCGACCACATTCTCGGCAAGTCGCCGCTCGCGCGCGATGAACGCGCCCCCTGGATCAACCCACGCTGGGAAACGTCGGACCGATAGGAAAACGCCCGGCACCATGGCCGGGCGTCCCCTCGCGGCGAGGCCGGCTCAAGGCAGGCCGGCGAGCACCTTGTCGAGGGTGGCGGGATAGTCGCGCACCCTGACGCCGGTCGCATTGTAGATCGCGTTGACGACGGAGGCGGCCGCCCCGCAAATGCCGAGCTCACCGATCCCCTTCGCCTGAAGCGGGTTCGCCCAATCATCCCGCTCGTCGAGAAGGTCGACCTCGATCTGCGGCACGTCCGCGTTGACGGGGATGTGGTATTCGGCGAGGTCGTGGTTGATGAGATGCCCATCGCGCGCATCGTGGACGAGCGCTTCGGTGAGCGCCATACCGATGCC
The DNA here is from genome assembly GCF_021556395.1 of Acuticoccus kalidii. GTDB lineage: Bacteria > Pseudomonadota > Alphaproteobacteria > Rhizobiales > Amorphaceae > Acuticoccus > Acuticoccus kalidii. Next base: position 268,955 of record NZ_JAKGCS010000036.1, on the reverse strand, counting down.
CCACGTCATCCCGCCGAGGCACTGCGACCGCGCCGTCTTCGCGTTGAGGATGCGCCCGGCCGAGAAGACGCCGAGCATCCGGCGCACCCGCGTCTCCCCGGTCACGGCATTGACGGCGACCTCGGCGAAATAGGCGCCATATGTCGCCTGGCGGCGGGCCTTCTGCGCCTTGCCGGGCTCAAGCTCGCCGACGACATCGATCGCCACGCCGGCGAGGATTTCCGGGAGCGGGATCTTCCGATTGTCGGTGATCGCGTGGCCGTCGACGAGGGTGAGATCCGTCTCCGCGACGGCGACGCGCTTTGCGATCCGCCGGCGGATCTCCTCGCAGGCGATGAAGACGGCCGTCCCCGTCGAGGCCGCCCCCCATGAGCCGCCGGAGCCGGGGCCCGGCGGAAAGTCCGTGTCGCCGAGGCGCGTTTCGATCCGGTCGGGCACGATGCCGAGCATCTCGGAGGCGATCTGAGTGAGGATCGCGTAGGTGCCCGTGCCGATATCCGTCATATCGGTCTCGATCGTCACGTCGCCTTCCGGCGAGAGGCGGACCCGCGCCTCCGCCGGCGCCAGCATGTTGACGCGGACGGCCGAGGCCATGCCTTGGCCGATGAGCCATTCCCCATGCCGCTCGCTGCCGGGCTCCTTGTTGCGATTGTCCCAGCCGAAGCGCTCCGCGCCGTGGACGAGGCAATCCGCGAGCCGGTTCGAGGAATACGGCTTGCCGCTCGACGGATCGACGTCCGGGATATTCCGCAAACGCAGTTCGACGGGGTCGAGCCCCACCTTTTCGGCAAGCTCGTCCATCGCGTTCTCGAGGACGGTGACGCCGATCGCCTCGCCGGGCGCGCGCACCGAGCCCGCGAGCAGCCGATGGACCCGCGCAAGCTCCTCCACCACCTCGCGATGCTCGCCGGCATAGAGGAAGGGCGTCGCCTGGGCGACCGGCTCGGCGAAATCCTCCTCGGGAAGGTTCGAGACCAGATATTCATGCCCGATCCCGGTGAGGCGCCCGTCCTCGCCGGCGGCGAGACGGATCCGTTGACGCGACTCCGAGCGGCGGATCGTCGTTTCGAACACCTGCTGCCGCGAGAGGACGACGCTCACCGGCCGGCCGATCTCGCGCGCGGCGAGCGCGGCGGCGACCCCCTCGTGCGAGATGCCGAGCTTGGAGCCGAAACCCCCGCCGACATAAGGCGCGAGGATGCGCACCTTCTCGGCCGGAATGCCGAGCGAATCGGCGAGTTCGTTGCGGTTGAATTTCAGCATCTGATAGGCACCGCGCAGGGTCAGCTCGTCCCCGTCCCACTGGGCGATCGCGGCGTGCGGCTCCATCGCGGCGCTGTTGTGGCCGGGCGTGCGATAGGTGACGTCGACGGTGTGCGCGGCCTCCGCCATCGCGCGATCGAGATCGCCCTGGCTCGAGCGGTCGGTCTCCTCGCGCACCGTGTCGCTCGCCTCCGGATCGACCGGGGCGGGCCCGCTGGTCTCGATCTCGAGCGCCAAATGGTGGGCGGCGTGACGGGCCGCCTCGAACGTCTCGGCGACCACGAGGGCGACCGGCTGGCCGTGATAATAGATGTCCGACGCGCCTTGATGGGGCGCGGTGTTCTCGGTCCCCTGCGCCGGAACACGCAAGAACCGCTCGCCGGTGAGAACCGCGATGACGCCGTCCATCGCGCTCACCGCCTCGATGCCGAGGCTCTTCAACCGGCCACGCGCGACGGGCGCGCGCACGAGGACGCCGTGGGCGAGACGGTCGACCTCCCATTCAGCGGCGTAGGTCGCCTGCCCGGACACCTTCATCGGCCCGTCCGGCCGGTCGAAGGCCTTGCCGATGATGTCCTGCGACATCTGGTCGAGACGGTGGCGCGTGTCCGGCTCGTCAAATTTGAAGCGAATGTTCATCAGAAGCCTCCCGTCACGTCTGCGAGTGCCGCGGCGAGCGTGCGGCGGACCAGCGGGATCTTGAAATCGTTCTCCCCTGCCCCCGCCGCGTTGGCGAGGAGGACGTCGGCGGCCTCGTCGAAGAGGTCCGGCGTCACCGGCTTTGCGGTCAGCACGTCCTCGACGGCGAAATCGCGCCAAGGCTTCGGCGCGAGACCACCGAAGGAGAGCGCCACCTCGTCGATCACGTCGCCGTCCATCACCACGACCGCGGCGACGGAGACGAGGGCAAAGGCGTAGGAGGCGCGGTCGCGCACCTTGCGGTAGGTCTGACGCCCGCCCGGCGAGGGCGGCAGGATCACGCGGGTGATGAGGTCGCCCGGCTCGAGCACCGTCTCGATGTGCGGCGTATCTCCGGGCAAACGGTAAAACTCGTCGAGCGGAACGCGCCGCATACCGCTTTCCCCTTCGATCTCGACGTCGGCGCCGAGCGCCATCAGGGCGACGGCCATGTCGCTCGGATGGGTCGCGATGCAATGGTCGCTGCCGCCGAGAATGGCGTGCATCCGCGTGAAGCCGCCGATCGCGCCGCACCCGGTGCCGGGCTCGCGTTTGTTACAGGGCTGGCTGGTGTCGTAAAAATACGGGCAGCGCGTGCGCTGCAGGAGATTGCCCCCGGTCGTCGCCTTGTTGCGAAGCTGCCCGCTCGCTCCGGCGACGATCGCCTTGGTGAGGACCGGATAGTGCTCCCGGATCGTCGGATCGACGGCGAGATCGGAGTTGGTGACGAGCGCGCCGATCGCCATCCCGGCCTCGTCGGTCGTCTCGATCGTCTTCATGTCGAGCCGGTTGATGTCGACGAGCGTTGCCGGCGCCATCACCTCGAGCTTCATGAGATCGAGAAGATTGGTGCCTCCAGCGATGAAGGCCGCGCCGGCACCTCGCGCTGCGGCTCTCGCTTCGGCTGGCGAGGGGGCGCGCACATAGTCGAACGCCTTCATTTGTGGCCTCCCTCGGCAACGTCCATGATGGCGTCGACGATGTTCGGATAACAGGCACAGCGGCACAGATTGCCGCTCATCCGCTCGGCGATCTCCGCCTCGGTCAGCTTCGGCATGTCGTTGACGTCTTCGGTCACATGGCTCGGCCAGCCGGCCTTGACCTCGTCGAGCATCGCGGTCGCCGAACAGATCTGTCCGGGAGTGCAGTACCCGCACTGATAGCCGTCGAACTCGACGAACGCCTCCTGCAGCGGCGAAAGCTGGCCTGGAACGCCGAGCCCCTCGATGGTGGTGATCGCATCGCCATCGTGCATGCAGGCGAGCGTCAGGCAGGAATTGATGCGGCGGCCGTTTACGAGGACGGTGCACGCCCCGCATTGACCGTGATCGCATCCCTTTTTCGTACCCGTTAAATGAAGATGATGACGGAGCGCGTCGAGCAGTGTCGTGCGCGGGTCCGCCTCGAGACTGAAATGCTCGCCATTGATCGAAAGGTCCGTTCTCATCGGATGTCCTTCACGTTGGGGCAACAGGCAGGACGAAGGGAGCGCGGCGGTCGGCGATGGCCTCGCCGGGCAGCCGCAGCGCTCCCGGAGCCGTGCGAGATGGTCGGAAAACGCAGGGCGGACGCGATCGTTCGCCCTCCACTCATTTTCATTCAAAGAACTATAAATAGCGGAACAGGCCCGCGCCGCGCCGAGCCGGGCTCGTCAAATTCGCGTGTCGGCCGAACCATTCGGCCCGGTCAGCCGATCGAAGCGGCGGACATCCTCCTGCGATCGGCTCGGCGTCGTCTCGATTGATCGCCGCCCGGCGCGACCGGCGGTGTCAGCCGAGCGAGCTTCGGGCACGCTTTCGCTGCGAGGATGGACCGCACTGTCCGGCTCTGGCGAAAAGAGAGAGCGCTATCGTGCACATCGTGATCATCGGCGCAGGCTTTGCAGGAACCGCTCTCGCGGTCGCCCTCCTGACGCGCGGCGGCGGCGACGTCGGTGTCACCCTCGTCTCGCGATCCGGCGCGCCCGGCCAAGGCCCGGCCTACGGGATCGGCACCCCCTGTCTCAAGCTCGATCGCTCCGTGAGGGAAATGAGCGTCCGGGCCGATCAGCCGCATCATCTCGTCGAGTGGTTGTTTCGCCGCCGCTTCCATATCGGCGCCATCTATCGACCGGACAGTTATATTCCTCGCGAGCTCTATGGGCAGTATCTCGAAGAGACGCTCGCCAGCGCCGCGGCGCTGTCGTCGGCGGCGTTCCGCCTCGTCCGAAGCGACGTGACGGCGGTGCAGCCCGATCGGGTGGGCTACCGGATCGAACTCGGATCGGGCGAGACTTTAGCCGCCGGCCAGGTCGCCCTCGCAACGGGGCTCACCCGGCGGAGGCCGCGGGCAGCATCCGGCCGGCCGATCGTCACCGCTTTCGCCCCCGGCGCCTTGGCGCAGATGGACGAGCGCGATCCCGTCCTCATCGTCGGGACCGGCCCGTCGATGGCCGATCAGGTCCTTCTCCTCAACGCCGCGGGCCATCAGGGGCCGATCACCGCGATCTCGCGGCACGGGCTCGCCCCGCTCGCACATCAGCCCGTCGCCGGCGAGGCGAAGCCGCCGCCCGGACTAAGGCCCGCGACCGGCCTTCTCCCCATGGTCCGCATGGTGCGCGATGCGGTCGCGGATGCCGCCGGAAATGGGGAAGACTGGCGCCCGGTGATCGACGGCACGGCTCTGTCCGTCCCGACGCTCTGGCAATCGCTGAGCGCTGCCGAGAAATTGCGCGCGTTGCGCCATCTGCGCCCCTTTTGGAAGTCCCACCGCCACCGCATCCCGCCTGAGGCGGGCGCCGTGATCGACGCGTGCCGGGCGAGCGGCCGCCTGCGGATCCTCGCCGGTACGATCACCGCGATGGAGGTCGCGAACAGCCGCATCGACGTCACCGTCAGGCCGCGCGGGTCGCATGAGACCCGTCGGGCGTCGTTCGCGCGGGTCATCCTCTGCCCCGGTCCGGCCCGCACGATCGCCGCCCTCCCGCTGCTCGGCGGCATGATGGAGGCTGGAATGATCCGGCCCGGCCCCGCCCGGCTCGGGGTCGACATCGCCGCCGACGCGACCGCGCTCGCACCTGATGGCGCTCGCAATGAAGGCCTCTTCGCGGTCGGGGGTCTCTCGGTCGGTGCGCTCTACGAAACGATTCCCGAGGCGATGCGCCAGCAATGCGCGCGCGTCGCCGGCACGATGCTCGAGCGGATCAAGTCCGACGCCGCCTCCTGGCAGCGGCCGGAGCTCGCGGCCGGAACGCGTCCCGCCGGCCCGGCCGAGTGAGGCCGCGCGCCGCCTCTCCGCCGCGCCTCACGCGGGGCCGGTGACCGCCTCGCGCAAAAACTGGCTGCTCGCCCGGATCGTGAGCGTCGTGTCGATGACGATCCGCTGGGGCGGAGCGTCCGGCGCGGCGATGCGCCGTCTGAGAAGAGAGGCCGCGCCCTGGCCGAGCGCCTCGCGGCTGAAGCCCACCGTGGTGAGCTGCGGGCTCCACATGCGCGCCTCGGTGAGATCGTCGAAGCCGGTCACCGACACGTCGATGCCGGGCTCCAAGCCGCGTTGGCGAAGGCCGAGCATCGCGCCGAAGGCGAGCACGTCGTTGAAGGCGGCGACCGCGGTGATCCCGACATCGCGCTCCATGAGACGGGACATCGCCTCCATGCCGAACATGCGCGTCGCCGGGCCCGTCACCATCAAGGCGGGATCGGGTTCGATCCCCGCCGCCAGAAGGGCGTCCTCGTAGCCGCGAAGGCGGTCGCGGCCGGTGGCGATCGTCTCGTTGACGCCGATCATCGCGATCCGGCGATGGCCGAGCGCGACGAGATGCTCGGTGATGAGCCGCATCCCGTCCCGGTTCGCGCCGCCGACATAGTCGACCGACAGCTCGGGAAGATCGCGCGAGAAGAGGACGACCGGCAGACCGCTCCGGTGCACGGTGCGAATGTCCTCCGGGTCCGTGCCAGCGGCGGGGCAAAGGACGATGCCGTCGACGTTATATTCGCGGAAGGTGTCAATGAACTCGCGCTGCCGCTCCGGCGATTCCTGCGTGTTGCCGAAGAGGACGACGCGCCCGCTGGCGCTCATCTCGTCCTGGATCGTGGCGACGATCTCGGCGAAATAAGGGTTGGTCACATCGTGGACGATAATGCCGACGGTGTGGGTCGAGGCCGTCCTGAGGCTCGCCGCGCCGCGATTATAGACATAGCCGAGCTTGCGGGCCGCCGCTTCGATGCGCTGGCGCGTCGCCGCCGGGATCGAGGGGTGATGACGCAGCGCGAGCGATGCGGCCGCCCGAGAGACGCCCGCCTCTTCCGCCACTTCGAGCAAACGAACCCTTTGCCGCGGCGGCTTTCCCGCCGGATCGTCCGTCATCCCTCGGTCCCCAATGATGGAACGTCATGCTGCACCGGCCAGGCGGCCAGCGGCGAGCCCCGATCGCCGGGAGCCCCGCGCCGCCAGTCTACGCGATTCCACGTCGCCCGCACCCGCTGCGAAACGCTATTCCAACGCCATCCTCCGCGCGGTGCCCGCCTCACAGCCGCGCGATGTGGAGCCCACCATCGACATGGACCACCTCGCCGGTGGAGAAGGCGAGATCGCCCGCCGCGAGCATCGCCGCCGCGCGGCCGACATCGGCCGGCTCGCCCCATCGATTTTGCGGCGTGAAGCCGTTCTCGAACAGCGCGTCATAACGGGGCGCGGCGACGCGCGTCATGTCGGTGCGGATGACGCCGGGGCGGATCTCGTAGGCGCCGATCCCGGCTTCGGCGAGACGCAGCGCGTAGAGCTTCGTCATCATCGAGAGGCCGGTCTTCGAGATGCAATATTCCGCCCGGTCGGGCGAAGCCATGAACGCGTTGGCCGAGGACACGGTGATGATCGATCGCGCCCGTTCGTCCGCGACGGCGAGCATCCGCTTGGCGAGCGCCTGGGTGAGGAAGAACGGCGCGCGCAGATTGACCGTGATCAGCCGGTCGAAGCTCTCCGGCGTCACGTCGAGGATATCGCCCCGCACCTTCACCGAGATGCCGGCATTGTTGACGAGCGATGTCGGCACGCCGAACGGCGCGGCGACTGCGTCCAGGAAAGCATCGTGTCCGTCGACATCGGCGATGTCCGCGACGACGGCGGCGGCGCGTCCCCCGCGCGCCTCCACCCCGGCCACCGTTTCGCCGAGCGTATCCTCGGCGAGGTCGTTGGCGACGATGTCGAAGCCGCGTTCGGAAAGCGCGAAGGCGATCGCCTGACCGATCCCGCGTGCCGCGCCCGTGACGAGCGCGACGCCCTTGCTGGCCGTCATCTCACTTCCCCGCGAGGAGATTGCGGGCGATGATCATCCGCTGGATCTGGTTCGTGCCTTCGTAGATCTGGGTGATCTTGGCGTCGCGATAGAGCCGCTCCACGACAGTGCCACGGATATAGCCGATACCGCCATGGATCTGGACGGCATTTTGCGTGTGGGCGACCGCCGCGTCGCCGGCGAAGCACTTCGCCATCGAGCACTCGGTCGTCGCCCGTTCGCCCCGGTCCATCCGCTCGGCCGCGTCGCGGACCATGAGGCGCGCGGCGTGCGCATCCTTGGCCATGTCGGCGATCATCCACTGGACGCCCTGGAAGGAGCCGATCGGCTCGCCGAACTGGCGGCGCGTGCGGGCATAGTCGAGGCTTTCCTCGAGCGCCGAGGCCACGATGCCGACGGCGAGGGAGCCGATGCCGATGCGGCCTTTGTCGAGGACGCTCATCATCATGTAGAAGCCGCGCCCTTCCTCGCCGAGGAGCGCATCCTTGGACAGCGCGATCCCGTCGAAGGTGAGCCCGCCGACCTGGCTCGCGCGCTGACCCATCTTGTGCTCTTTCGGGCCGGCCGAATAACCCGGACTGTCGGCGTCGACGATGAAGATGCTCATCCCGCGATGCCCGGCCGACGGATCGGTCCGCGCGAGGACGACGGCGAAATCGGCGATCGGTGCGTTGTGGATCCACAGCTTGCCGCCATCGAGGCGCCAGCCATCGTCCGTGCGCGTCGCGGTGGTGCGAATGCCGGACACGTCCGACCCCGCTTCCGATTCGGTGATCGCGTAGGCGCAGCGTTTCTTGAATGCGAGGAGCGGCTTCAGATAGCGCTCCTGCTGGGCCGGCGTCCCATGCTCCGACAAGAGCGTCGCGACGAGCTCGACGAGGCCGCACTGATCGGCGACGGCGGCCGCGCCGCGCGACAGCTCCTCCATGACGAGCGCGTAGGTCACGCAATCGGCCCCAGCCCCGCCGAGGTCTTCCGGCACAGTGATGCCGAAGAGGCCGAGCCGGGCCATTTCCTCGTAAAGATCCTGCGGAAAGGCTTCTGTTTCGTCGAGCTCTTCGGCGCGGGGGCGGACATGGTCCTGCGCAAACGATCGCACCATCCGCTCAATCATCGCCTGTCGGCCGGCGCGATCCTCATCCTGGACGAGATCCACGGGCTATCTCCCTATCGTGTTTTTTGCTCCGCCGGATGGGCCGCGCGCTTGCGCACGCTTCGGGTGTGACCCATACTCGCCGGCAATTAGATCGATCTAGTCACAATGATCGACGCCTGTCGAGTGTCTGAGGGAGGACTTTGATGCAACGTTCCGTCACGGGGCGTGCGGTCGGCGCGCGTGCGTCCATCGCCACCATTTCGGCCGCCGGCGCATGAGCCATATCGAGGTCGAGCATCGCGCCGCCGTCACCCACATCAAGATGATCGGGAGCCCCGACCGCGGCAATCCGCTTTCGGAGGAGATGGTCGCCGCTCTCCTCGGCGCGATGGACGCGGCGGAGGCGGACGACGCGGTCAAGGCGATGGTGCTGTCCGGCACCGAGCGGCATTTCTGCGTCGGGGCGGATCTGCGCGATATCGACACCCGCGAGGCGATCGCCGCCGTCCTCGGCAACTGGCTCGAAGGTCATGACAAACTGACCCGCCGGCAAAAGCCCGTCATCGCGGCGGTGCGCGGTCATGCGGTCGGCGGCGGTTTCGAGCTCGCCCTCGGCTGCGATATGATCGTCGCCGCCGAGGACGCCCGCTTCTCGCTGCCCGAAACCGGCATCGGCGTCATTCCCGGCCAGCAGGGAACGCAGCGCATCATCGCCCTCGCCGGCCGCGCGATCGCGACGGACCTCGCCCTCACCGGCCGCGTCCTGTCCGGGATCGAAGCGCGCGAGACGGGGATCGCCGCGCGCGCCGTGCCCGCAGACGCGGTGGTGCCGACGGCCCTCGAGATCGGCGCCGCGATCGCCGAGCGCAGTGCCCCGTCGATCCGCTTCGCGCGCGAGATCCTGTGGAGCGCCAGCGAAGGCCACCTTGCCCAGACCTTCCGCACCGAGCGCCTTCTCGCCTCCCTCGTCCTCGACACCGCCGAGAAGAAAGAGCGCGTCGGCGCCTTTCTCGCCGCCCGGCGCAAATGATCGACCCCGCCGGGGGTTGCCTCGGCGGAACGCTCCATCCCATCGTCGTCCCGCGAGGACGTTCCGCCCGCACGCTCGGAGACAACAAGAATGACATACCGCATCGCGATCGTCGGCACCGGCATGGCCTTCGCCCCCCACGCAGAGGCGCTCCACGACCTGTCCGACACCTACGAGGTCGCCGGCGCCTATAGCCGCTCCGAGGCGCGACGGGCCGAGGCCGCCAGCCGCGGCTTCAAGACGGTGGACGATCTCGACGCCCTCATCGCCGATCCGACGATCGATGCCGCGCTCATCCTCACCCCGCCGCCCTCGCACGGCGAGATCGCCTCGGCGTTCCTGCGCGCCGGCAAACACGTCCTTCTCGAAAAGCCGCTCGCGCTGACGAGCGCGGAGGCGCGCACCCTCGTGGAGCTCGCCGAGGCGGAAGACCGGCGGCTCGGCATCGTCTTCCAGCACCGCTATCGCGTGGCGTCGTCGGCGCTTTCCCGGCTCGTCGAATCCGGCGCGCTCGGCAAGGTGACGGCCGCGACCTGCATCATCCCGTGGTGGCGTCCCCAGTCCTATTATGACGAGCCCGGCCGGGGCACGATGGCGCGCGATGGCGGCGGCGTCCTGATCACCCAGGCGATCCATACGCTGGACGTCTTCCGCGCCGTCGCGGGCGGGATCGCCGCCGTGAGCGCCGCCGCGACGACGACCGCGATCCACAGCATGGAGTGCGAAGACTATGTCGGCGCCGCGCTGCGCCTGTCGAATGGTGGTGTCGGCACGCTGATGGCGACCACCGCGTGCCATCCGGGGCACAGCGAGGAAATCACGCTGATCGGGGAAAAGGGCGTCGCCCGCCTCATCGGCGCCCTCCTCACCGTCGATTGGGCGGACGGCCGTCAGGAAACGTTCGGCGAAGAAGCGGCGACCGGCGGCGGGGCCGACCCGATGGCGTTCTCGTCCGAGGCGCATCGCGCGGTGCACGCCGAATTCGCCGCTGCGATCGGCGAGGGCCGCGCTCCGGCGGTCGACGGGCGGGACGGGCTGAGAACGCAGCTCCTCATCGACGCGCTCCTCGAATCGGCCGAGCGGGGCGCATGGGTGGAGGTGGCGGCGGGCTGAGCAATTCAGGCCGACGCCGACCGCACGTTCATCGAAAACACGGCATCGTTCCGATAACCGGTGCCGCGATGATCGAGAAACACCTCGATATGAAGATGCCCGCCTTTCGCGCGTTCGTCCTCCTCGGCGACCGCGCGAAAGGAGGCGCGCAGCTTTTCCCAGATATCGGGCGTCTCCGCCATGTCATAGGCGGTTTGGAAGGTGGTGAAGGCGCGCGGCGAACCGATCCAGGCGTTCGGCACGTCCTTCTCGATCGAGCCACCCTTGATCACGAACACCCGCGGCACCCGCCGGATCGACTCGCACAGAATGAATTCGCACGTCTTACGCGACGTCATGTGAATGTCGAACAACGCGCGCAGCACGCGCGGCGTATCCCAATCGGCGGGCTCACCCGCGAAATAATGCTTGAGAAATTCCGTCGTTTCCACGGTGCGCCCTGCGGTCGACAGGCACGCGTGGGGATGGAGAATGACGGTCTCCAACAGGCCGGCCAGGATGGAACTCTGGCGAAAATTCGCCTCGAACTTGGCGATAACGTCCGCCGGCAACGGCGAGTCGGCGTGAACGCAGAGCTCGTTCCCGACGCGTTTGCAAACAGCGAACGTCATATCTCCACCCCCTGAAAGGGCTCAGAACAACGCACTGGTCATCCGGTGGCGGCGTTTGAGGAGACGCGCCATGCGGCCCTCGCCCTCCGCCCGTCGCGGACGGCGGCCGCGCGATGCGTCGCCGTTCGCCCATCATCAGATCGCCGCTGAAATCTACATCAGGCCGGACGGCCGACAAAGAGAAAAGACAAACACAAGTCTTTCTCGCGATCGACGCCCGGCCTGACGCCGCTTTATCTTAGAAGCCGTAGACCTCGGCCGCGTTGTCGACCAGGATCCGCTCCCGCGTCTTGTCGTCCTCCACCCAATCGAGCATGAGGTCGAGCAACAAGGCATCGTCCGGCTTGTCGGTGACGGAGGGGTGCGGCCAATTCGAGGCCCACAACATCCGCTCCGGCGCGGCCTTCGCGAGGGCCTTCGCGAGGGTGCCTACATCGGAGTAAGGCGGGCCGGTGCGCGACACCTCGTAGGGCGCGGACAGCTTCACCCACACCCGCCCCGTGTCGACGAGGTCGAGCAGCGTCTTGAACGCCGGATGGTCGACCCCGACCGGCTCCAGATATTTGCCCACATGATCGATCACGATCGTCCCCGGCCAGGACAGGATCTGCGCCTTCTTCTCGGGCAGCAGCCGGCCGTCGAGCTGAAGCTGGACGTGCCAGCCGACCTCTTGCACCCGCGCCGCGATGGTGTCGAGCATCTCCCAGGGGATCGCGCCGCCGGGCAGCATGTGGAAGCGCGCGCCGCGCATGCCCTGGTCGGTCAACGTGCGAAGCTCGTCGAGCGTCACCTGATCGTCGACGACGGCGATCCCGCGCGTGGTCTCGAGGCCCAGCGCGGCGATGCCGTCGACCGTGCAGCGATTGTCCTTGCCGTAGGCGCTCGGCTGGACGATCACCGTCCGCGTCGTACCGAGGCGCTTTTGCAGGAGCCGATAATCGTCGACCGTCGCGTCGGGTGCGGGGCCGAGAGCCGTCGGGGCGAGCGGATATTCCTTGCCGTAGACGTGCATGTGGGTGTCGCACGTGTTCTTGGGGGCGACGAGCTTCGGCGCGCTGTCAGATACCATGTTTCCTCCTTTACACCCCTGTCAGTGGAGCGTTGTCATCTTGCTTTAGAGCAAGTCGCGCGCGGTGATAACCGTCCCGTGACATAGGCCGGCATCGAAACGCGGGGGAAACGGCATGGTGGCCGGTCGAGGGGGCGTCAGGCGTCCTTGGCGGCCGCGCGCAGCGCGACGAGGCGCTTCTCGATCACCGCGGGATCCATGTTCAACGTGTGAAGCGTGACCTTCACGGTAGAGCCCGACACGCGCGCATTGTGCGCGGAGACACGGTGCAGCAACGGCACCTTTTCGCGGTAGGCGAGCGCATCCTTCAACGGCCCGTCGACCTTCAGAACGAGCGTCGACAGCTGCATCGTGCGCAGCGCGTGCCACTCGACCTTCATGTCGGCGATCGCTTCCCAGCGAATGATCCCGACGCGCGCCACATAGATGCCCCGCAGATCCGCGCCGAGCTGAGGCACGCGCGGATCGAGGGTCGGCCAGAAATAGAGCGCCGAGAACGTCCCCATCAGGCTGATGACGAGGAAGACCGGGTTGACCTGGACGACGGTCGCCAAGACGCCGATCAGCGTCGCGACGCCGCCGCCATAGACCATCAGGTCGCCCTGGTGCGGCTTGTATCCCGCGACGAAGGGAGTCGGCGTTCCGCCGCCGGGGCCCGGTCCGTCGCCGAAGCTGCCGCTGAAGTCCATGTCAGACCGCCCCGTCGACGGGCTCGGTCGCGGTGATGGCGATCCCGAAGCCTTCGAGGCCGACATAACGCCGGTCATGCGAGGCGAGGAGGCGGATCGAGTGAACGCCGAGATCGCGCAGGATCTGCGCGCCGAGGCCGATCTCGCGCCACTGGCGGGAGCGGGCCTGCGCGCTCTGATGCCCCTCGTCTTCCGACGAGCCGGACGCGGAGGCAACGCCGACGGCCCCGTCGCGCAGATAGACGAGAACGCCCCGCCCTTCGCTCTGAAAGCGATCGACCACGCGTTTCGGTCCACCGGCGCCGAACACGTCGTCGATCACGCTCTCGCGCACCAGACGCACCGGAACGTCGGCCCCGTCACGAATGTCGCCGACGACGATGGCGACGTGATGCAGCGTGTCGAACGGCGTCGTGTAGGAGACGAAGCGGACCGGGCCGATGCCCATCGTGCGGCTCTGATCGGAGACACGCTCGACGAGGCGGTCGTTGCGCTGACGCCAGGCGATGAGATCGTTGACGGAGACCTGGGCGAGGCCATGCTGTTCGGCGAAGGCCGTCACCTGCGGCCCGCGCATCACCGTGCCGTCATCGTTGACGAGCTCGGACAGAACGCCGACCTCCGGCAGTCCGGTGAGCTGGCACAGATCGACCGCCGCCTCGGTGTGGCCGGAGCGGATCAAGACGCCGCCATCGCGCGCGATCAGCGGAAAGACGTGCCCGGGCCGCACGAAGTCGGCCGCGCCCGAGTTGGGGTTCGCGAGCGCGCGGACGGTGTTCGTCCGCTCGTCCGCCGAGATGCCGGTGGTGAGGCCGTGCTTGACGTCGACGGAGACGGTGAAGGCGGTGGCGAGCGGCGCGTCATTGTCGGCGACCATCGGCGACAGATGGAGCCGCCGGGCCGCCTCGCGCGTCATCGGTGCGCAGACGATGCCGGACGTGTGGCGCACCATGAAGGCGAGCTGCTCCGGCGTCGCGAGCGAGGCGGCGCAGATCAGATCGCCCTCATTCTCCCGATCGTCATCGTCGGTGACGACGACGAGTTCGCCCCGCTCGAAAGCGCGCAGCGCCGCGGCAACGCGCGTCGTATCCTCGGTCAAGATCGTTCCCCTGTCTGTGCCCGATCCCGCAAATGGTGATCGGCGAGCACAATCGCCATCATCGCCTCACCGACGGGCACGGCGCGGATGCCGACGCACGGATCGTGGCGGCCGGTGGTCGACACGTCGACCTCCTCCCCGCCGCGTGTCACCGAGCGCCGCGCGGTGCGGATCGACGATGTCGGCTTCACGGCGAAGCGGACCACCACCGGCGCCCCGGTGGAGATGCCGCCGAGCACGCCGCCGGCATTGTTGGTCAGAAATTCCGGGCCGTTCGGGCCCATGCGCATCTCGTCGGCGTTCTCCTCGCCGGAGAGGCGCGCCGCCTCGAAGCCAAGCCCGATTTCAACGCCCTTCACGGCGTTGATCGACATCATCGCGCTGGCGAGATCCTGATCGAGCTTGCCGTAGATCGGCGCGCCCCACCCGGCCGGTGCCCCCGAGGCCTCGATTTCGACCACGGCGCCGACGGACGATCCGGCGCGGCGCACCTCGTCGAGACGCGATTCCCAGCGCAGCGCCGCCGCTTCATCGGGGCAGAAGAAGTCGTTGTCGTCGATGATCGACCAGTCGCGCGCGTGCGCCTTGTCGCCCCCCATCTCGACGAGCGCGCCGCGGATCGTCACGCCCGGCACCACCGCCCGCGCGATCGCGCCGGCCGCGACGCGCACCGCCGTCTCGCGCGCCGATGAGCGGCCGCCGCCGCGATAGTCGCGCAGGCCGTATTTGACGTCGTAGGTGTAATCCGCGTGGCCGGGGCGGTAGCGGTCGGCGATCTTGGAATAATCCTTCGAACGCTGGTCGACATTCTCGATGATGATGCCGATCGGCGTGCCGGTCGTCAGGAGCCCGTCTTCGGTCTCGAGCACGCCGGAGACGAGGCGCACGGTGTCGGGCTCGCGCCGCTGGGTCGTGTGCCGGCTCTTGCCGGGGCGGCGGCGGTCCATCGCGCTCTGGATCGCATCCATGTCGAGGCGGATGCCCGGCGGGCACCCGTCGACGACGCCGCCGATCATCGGCCCGTGGCTCTCGCCGAAGGTGGTGACGCGGAAAAGATGACCGAACGTGTTGTGCGACATCAGAAGAGCTCGAGCTTGCCCGCCTCGAAGACGGCGACCTTGTCCTGCGGGGTCGGAAGGCTCGGCACCTCGTGCCATGGAATGCCGAGGATCAGCCCCTGAAGGACGCGATAGACGCCGCCATGCGTCACCGCGATCGTATCCTCTTCGATGCCTTCGAGCCATTCCCCGACGCGCGCGGCGAGTTCGGCATAGCTTTCCCCGCCGGGCGGGCGAAAGCTCCATTTGTCTTTCTTGCGCTTGTCGACGAGGCCGCGCTGTCCGCCGTCCTTCAGCTCGTCATAGGTCGAGCCGGACCAGTCGCCGAAATGAACCTCTTTCAGCCGGTCGTCGGTCGGCGCCTTGCCAGTGAGGCCGAGCTTGTCGCGCACGATCGCCATCGTCTCGCACGAACGGCCGAGCGGCGAGGAGACGAAGGCGAGCCCGCCGGGCGTGACGCCATCGGCCGCCAGACGCTTGGCGAGGCGCTCGCCGTTGCCGGCGGCCTGGCCGCGCCCCTTGGCGTTGATCGGAATATCGAGCTGCCCCTGCAGCCGCCCTTCCACGTTCCAGTCGGTCTCGCCGTGACGGATGTGGATGAGGCGCACGCCGTCGGCGAGCATCAACTCGCCGAATCGCCGGGATCGAGCACGCGGGCAATGTCCGGCGCGTCCGGCGCCTTCATGCCCACGACGTGATAGCCGCAATCCACATGGTGAACCTCACCCGTCACCGAACGCGAGAGCGGCGACAGGAGATAGGCCGCGGCGTCGCCCACTTCGTCGATACCGACGATGCGGCGGAGCGGCGAGTTCAACTCGTTCCATTTGAGGATATAGCGGAAGTCACCGATCGCCGACGCCGCCAGCGTCTTCACCGGGCCGGCCGACAGGGCGTTGACGCGGATATTGGAGGGCCCGAGATCGGCCGCGAGATAGCGCACCGAGGCTTCGAGCGCGGCTTTTGCGACACCCATCAGATTGTAATTCGGCATCACCTTCTCGGCGCCGTAATAGGTCAGCGTCAGAAGCGAGCCGCCATCCGACATCAGCGGCTCGGCGCGCCGTGCGATCTCGGTGAACGAGTAGCAGGAGATGACCAGCGACTGGGTGAAGTTGTCGAGCGTGGTGTCGACGAAACGGCCCGTCAGCTCGGTCTTGTCCGAATAGGCGACCGCGTGAACGATGAAGTCGAGCCCGCCCCAAGCCTTCGCCACATTGTCGAAGACGGCATCGAGGCTCGCCGGGTCGGTCACGTCGCAATGGCCAGCCACCATTGCATCGAGAGAGGTCGCGAGCGGCTCGACGCGCTTGCGCAATGCATCACCTTGATAGGTGAAGGCCAGCTGCGCACCCTGGTCGTGCGCCGCCTTGGCAATGCCCCACGCGATTGATCGATTGTTCGCGACCCCGAAGATCAGTCCGCGTTTTCCCGCGAGAATGCCGGAGCCACTCATAATTCACGCCTTTGGAATTGAATGCGCGCACGCGCGTCAAGGAACGCGCTATGACATACCGGCCCCCAAAGTGCCAAGCAAGCGGAGCCGAACGATGACCGACCCTCTCCCCGCCCAACCGCACGAAACGTCGCAGGCCGCGATCGACGCCTTTCGCGCAGCGATCGTGGGAGAGCTCGGGGGCGACGCCCTGCTCGACGACCCGGACCGCATGGTCCCCTATCTGCGCGAATGGCGGGATCTTTTCCACGGAACGACACCCTTCGTGCTGCGTCCGCGCAACACCGGCGAGGTCGCGACGATCGTCAGGCATGCCGCCGCGAATCGCGTCGCCCTCGTGCCGCAAGGCGGCAACACCGGCCTCGTCGGCGGGCAGATCCCGGTGACCGGCGGGCGTGAGGTCGTCGTCTCCCTGGAGCGGATGAACGGCATCGTCGAGGTCGACGCGCGCGGCAACACCATGACGGTCGAGGCCGGCGCGATCGTCGCCGACATTCAGGCAGCCGCCCTCGCCGAGGACCGGATTTTCCCGGTGACGCTTGCCTCCCAAGGCTCCTGCCGTGTCGGCGGGCTGATCTCGACGAATGCCGGCGGCACGGGGGTGCTCGCCTACGGCAACACGCGCGATCAGGTGCTCGGCCTCGAAGTCGTGCTCGCGGACGGGCGGATCTGGAACGGTCTGCGGGGCCTGCGCAAGGACAATACCGGTTACGATTTGAAACACCTCTTTATCGGCGCGGAGGGCACTCTCGGCATCGTGACGCGCGCGGTGCTGAAGCTTGCGCCGAAACCCTATGCCCGCGATGTCGCCCTCGTCGGGGTCGATTCGCCCGCGACCGCGCTCTCGCTGATGGCCCGCGTCCGCGGCGCCGTCGGCGAATCGCTGACGGCGTTCGAGCTCATCCCCCGAATCGGACTCCAGTTCGTCCTGACCTACGGGCATGGCGCGCGCGACCCGTTCACCAATGGGCTGCCGGACTGGGCCGTCCTCATCGAGGCGAGCACCTTCTCGCCCGACCGTCCGATGCGCGACGTTCTCGAGGCGGTTCTCATGGCGGCCTACGAAGACGGCACGATCACCGATGCCGTCGTCTCCCAATCGATCGCCGAGGCGGAGGATTTTTGGCGCCTGCGCGAGCAGCTCTCCGAGGTGCAGGGAAAGGCCGGCGGCTCAATCAAGCACGACGTGTCCGTGCCGGTGGCCGCGGTGCCGCAATTCCTCCAGGAGGGGATCGAGGCGGCGCTGACGGTGGTGCCCGACGCGCGCCCGGTGCCGTTCGGCCATCTCGGCGACGGCAACATCCACTTCAATTTCTCCCAGCCCGAGGGCGGCGACAAGGCCGCCTTCCTCGCCAAATGGGAGGCGGTGAACGCCGCCGTGCACGCGGTGGTGAAGCGCTTCAACGGCTCGATCGCGGCCGAGCACGGCGTCGGCCGGCTGAAGCGGGAGATGCTCTATACCGTGCGCGACGATGTCGAGCTCGACATGATGCGCTCGATCAAGGCCGCCTTCGATCCCGACAACATCATGAACCCCGGCCGCGTCCTTCCCACGAAGCCGCGCGGGGCCTGACGCCTCAGAAGAGGGACGGCTGATCGTCCGCCGCCGGCGCGGCGGCGGTGTCCGGCTTCTCCGCCTTCGCCGGCTCTTCCGGGTCGGGCGTCAGCAGACCCTCCCCTTCATTGCGGGCGTTGCTGAGGCGGATCGACACCGGGCGCGCGGTATAAGCCGCTCGCTCGGTGAGCGCGAGCGCGCGCGGCGCGTCCTCCATCCACGGATCGAGCCAGGCCGACCAGGCCGCCTCCGGGACCGTGAGCGGCATCCGGTCGTGATAGTCGGCCGGAACGCCGGTCGCCGCCGTCGTCAGGATCGCGGCGGTGTCGAGCTCCTCGCCATTCGGGCCGATCCAAGTCTCCTCGATCCCGGCGAGCGCGAACGGGCCGCCGGTCTCGAACAGATACGGGATCTTCCGCGCTCCGCTGCGCTTCCACTCGTAAAACCCCGTCGCCGGGACGAGGATGCGCCGCCGGCGCAAGGCGTTGCGGAAGGTCGGCTTGTCCGCCGCCGTCTCCGACCGGGCGTTGATGAGAAGCGGAAAGGCCGCCGGATCCTTCACCCAGGACGGCAGAAAGCCCCATTTGACGAGGCCCACCGTCCGCGTCCGATCCTCACGGCTCTCGCGCACCACGTGGATCGGCTGGGTCGGGGCGATATTGTAGCGCGGCGGAAAGGGCACGATCTCGCCCTTCACCGCGAACACGGCGCGCAGCGCTTCCACCGGGAGCGTCAGATTGAAACGGCCGCACATCGGCGCCTCCACCCCTCGCCCGCATCGCTCGCGAGCTGGTCAGATCAGCCCGAAATAGGTGACCGATAGGCGCCCGAGGATCAAGGCACCGAAGCCGACGAGCAGCGCCCCGGCGATCACGTTCACCTTGGCGAGCGTCGATTCGGTGATGCGCACGCGCAGCCGCGTCACCACCGCCGCGAGACCGCACCACCAGCCGAGCGTGCCGAGCGCGACCCCGACGAGGAGCTGCACGGTGCCCCAGATCTCGTCGGGATCCGGGCCCCATTCCCCGAGAGCGCTGAAATAGGCGATGAAGCCGAACACGGTCGCCGGGTTGGTGATCGTCAGGAAGAAGGTCGTCACCGCGACCTCCGCCGGGCTCCGCCGCCGGGTTTCCACAGGCAGCGGATGGCCGAACCCCGGCTGCCGCCACAAAATGCGGGAGCCGAACAGGATGATGAGGAGACCGCCGATGAGCTGGATCAGGCGGCTGTGCCCCTCGACGAACTCGCTGACCGTCGAGATGCCGAACGCCGCTGCCGTCGCGAATGCGACGTCGGCGAGCGACGCACCGATGCCTGCCGCGAGGCCCACCATGAAACCATAGCGGAACGCCCGCTGCATGATCATCACGTTGACTGGCCCGAGGGGCGCCGTCACGAAGACCCCGCCGAGAATGCCGAGGCCGATATAAGCGAGCGGCGTCAAACGAGCTGGTCCGGGAACATGGTTGGTATCAGCCCGTGAAAAATGCGAAGGAGAGATCCATCGAGCCTCGCGAGCCGCTCGATAGGCCAAAGAGGAACGGCAGGTCCATGCGACGTCAAGCCCTTCACCTGTTCGCCGCGCTGATCCTGAGCGTAGCCGCGACCAATGCGCTCGCCTACGCCCCCATGGAACTCGAGACGACGGCGCCGACCGTCACCGGCCCGACGCTCGAGCCGCTCAACCCGACCCGCGGGGGCAAAACAAATTTGCCGACCGGGCCGGCGTCGTCCGATAGCCATGAAGAAGATCTTGAAGAACCGCATTCTGACGATTTGAAGGCAACCGGCGTGCCAGAGGAAGGCCGGGCGGAGATCGGTGATGTCCATTATGGAACAGATGATCTTCCGCCGGCCGTCGTCGAGACCCGGACCCGATTGATCGACGCCTCGCGCACCGGCGAGATCGAAGCTTTGCGCCCCATCTTCGACGGCCAGCGCGGCCCGCCGCTCGTCGCCGGCACCGCGATCGTCGAGGATCCGGTGGATTCCCTGCGCAGCCAGTCGGGCGACGACGAGGGCCGCGAGATCCTCGCGATCCTGATGGAGCTGCTCGAAACGGGGTACGTCAAAATCGGCGAAGGGCGCGCTGCGACCTATATCTGGCCCTACTTCGCCGAAGTCCCCCTGGCGGACCTCGACGCGGCGCAATACGTGGAGCTCTACCGGATCCTCACCGCCATCGACGTCGAGGAGATGGAGCGGATGGGCCGCTATCTCTTCTTCCGCGTCGGCATCTCGGCGGATGGACGGATCCGATATTTCACCGCTGGCGATCTGGAGTAAGGAAGCCGTGAACAGTCTCCTGCCAGGACGCGCCGTTCTTTCGATCGGCGGCGCGGACCGTGTCCACTTTCTCGAAGGTCTCCTGTCCTGCCATATCGAGGGGATCGCGCCCGGCGAGACGCGCTATGGCGCGCTCCTCACTCCGCAGGGTAAGATCATCTCGGACATGATGGTCTTCGCCTTCGAGGATCGCCTCGTCCTCGACGTGCCGCAGGAAGCGGCGGACGATCTCGTGCGCCGCCTCTCGCTCTACCGGCTGCGCGCCAAGGTGACGATCGAACCGACCGACGAGATCGTGACGATCGGCGACGACGGCCGGCCCGACCCGCGATCCCCCGCCCTTCCCCACCGCGCCATCGCCCCCGCCGGCAGCGTCGCGCTCGATGAGTCCGTGCTCGACGCCTACCGCGCCGCGCGGATCGACAACGCGATCGCCGACGCCGTGATCGACTTCGCGCTGGGTGACGCCTTCCCGCACGATATCAACATGGACGTCACCAACGGCGTCGATTTCACGAAAGGCTGCTTTGTCGGCCAGGAGGTCGTCTCGCGGATGCGCCATCGCGGCACCGCACGGCGGCGCACCGTGATCGTCGAAGGCGAGGCCGAGCTTCCGGCTCCCGGCGCCGAGATCACCGCGAACGGCAAGCCCGCCGGCAAGCTCGGCACGCGCCTCGGCAAACGCGGGCTCGCTCTCGTGCGGATCGACCGCGTTGCCGGTGGCGCCGAGATCGAAGGCATTCCGGTCGCGGTGCGCGCGCCGGACGGCGCTTCCTTCGCGCTCACCGCCGCCGCCGACGCGTGACAAGCGCCGACCGACAGGAACCCGCCCGGCGCACGCGCCGGCGGACCCGCGAGGCGCCGCGCGCCTGGCAGCGTATGCTGTCCGGACGCCGGCTCGATCTTCTCGACCCCTCTCCGCTCGACATCGAGATCGTCGACATCGCGCACGGCCTCGCCCGCGTCGCCCGCTGGAACGGGCAGACCGTCGGCGAATACCCCTATTCGGTCGCCCAGCACTCCCTCCTCGTCGAGGCGATCTTTTCCGAAGCGAGCCCCGCCGCCTCCCCCGGCGACCGGCTCGCCGCGCTCCTTCACGACGCGCCAGAATATGTGGTCGGAGATCTCATCTCGCCGTTCAAGGCGGTGATCGGCGCGGCCTATAAGGGCGTCGAGGCGCGCCTTTCGCACGCCGTCCACCTCCGCTTCGCCATCCCGGCCGACGGCGAGCCTGGCCGCTCGAAGCGGATCAAGCTCTGCGACACGATCGCCGCTTATCATGAGGCGGTGTCGCTCGCCGGCTTCAGTGAGGTGGAGGCGCGGCAGATCTTCGGCGCGCCGCAGATCGGGGCGGACGCCCTCGTCGACTATCTCTATCCCTGGCCGACGGACCGGGCGGAGCGCACCTTCCTGGAGCGCTTCGAGGCGCTGGAAGCCGCCCTTCAGGCGTAAGGCGCCGGCGGCCTGTTTCAGGCGTGATGCGGGCTTTTCTTCTCGACGCACTCGTCGTCCGCCGGATCCTTGCCGGCCACCTCTTCGAGGTCGGCGAGGAGGGCGTGCAGCGAGGCGAGACGCTCCTCGCCATATTGCGCCTTCAGTTGGCGCGCCGTCTCCTGCCATGCGGTGCGGGCGGCGGCGGCGGTGGTCCGGCCGTGCTCGGTGAGGCTGAGGCGGCGCTCGCGCCGGTCATCCCCGCATGTCGTCATGACGAGATCGGCCGCGCGCATCCGCTCCACGGTGCGTGACAGCGTGGTCCGATCGGTGCCGACACGGTCGGCCAGTGCCGACAGCGTCAGCGGCGCCTCGCGTGAGAGCACCGACAACACGGCATAGGTGACGATGGACACGCCGTGCTCGGCGAGCGCGGCGTCGTACATGTTGGTGATTTGCCGCGAAATTCGGCGCAGCCTCAAACACGTGCACGGGTACGCGGCAGCGCTCTCCGTCACAATACGATCCTCGGTCCGCAGTTCGATCGGCACATCCTTCATGACCGATATATAGTCGCTATCCTGCGCGATGACAGCAAGGGCCCGTCGCAAGGTTGGTCATCGAAATCACAATCGCCGCACCCAAGAGGCCCCGTTGAAGCGGCGAACACGGGCGTTCAGGCCGGTATCGCCGCGAGACGGGGCGACGGCGCGTCGCGGATCGGCAGGTGCACGATCGCGGCAAACAGCCCCAGCGCGACGCCGATCCACCACAGGAGATCGTAGGACCCGGTCTGCGCGTAGATGACGCCGCCGAGCCAGACCCCGAGAAACGATCCCACCTGATGGGAGAAGAAGACGACGCCGAACAGCGTCGCGAGATAACGCGGCCCGAACATCACCGAGACGAGGCCGGAGGTGAGCGGCACGGTCGAGAGCCACAAGAGACCCATCACGCTCGCGAACACGATGACGCTGGTTCCCGAAATCGGCGTCAGCACGAAGACGGTGATCGCCACGGCACGCAGAAGATAGAGGAGCGACAGCGAGTAGGCCTTCGAATAACGCTGCCCGATCGCCCCCGCCGCGAGCGAGCCGATGACGTTGAAAAGGCCGATCAGCGCGATCGCCGTGCCGCCGAGCGTCGGCGAGAGGCCGAGATCCTCGATATAGGCGGGCATGTGGGCGATGATGAACGCCACGTGGAAGCCGCACACGAAGAAGCCGAACGTGAGGAGCACATAACTGCGATAGGCGAACGCCTCGCGCAGCGCCGCGCCGAGCGATTGGGGTGCCTGCCCGGGATCGGCCTTGGCGCGCCCCTGAAGCGGAATCGCGAAGGGAATGATGAGAAGCGCGACGCCGGCGAAGATCAGGAGCGTATATTCCCAGCCGTGCGTGCTGATCAGCACCGCGCCGAGCGGGCCGAACAGGAACATCCCCATCGACCCCGCCGCGGTGCCGAGACCGAAGGCGAGCGTGCGCTTGGCCGGAGTGACGGCTCGGCCGAAGGCGGAGATGACGATGGTGAACGAGCTCGCCGCCATCCCGAAGCCGAGAACGACCCCGAAAAAGAGATGCATCCCAAAGGCGCCCTGGGAATAGATCGTGCCCAGCAGGCCGAGCGCGTAGAGGATGCCGCCGCCGATGAGGACGGTCATCGTGCCGAACCGATCCGCGAGCGCGCCGGCGATCGGCTGGCCGATCCCCCAGACGAGATTTTGAAGCGCGAAGGCAAGGGCGAACGTCTCACGGCCCCAATCTCTGGCGGCCACCATGTCGTTCTGGAAGAGGCCGAACGCGGAGCGCTCGCCGAGCGACAGGAGCGCGATGCCGCAACCGCACGCGAGAACCAACGAAGTCGGGAATGTCCGTGCCATGATGAGCTCCGAGCCGGCGACGAAATGCCTCTTAGACCGATTTACGTGCCGTAGCAACTTTTCGGCCGATCAGCCCGGCGCGACGGCTCCGGCCCCGGCGGCATGTCCGGATCCTTACACGCGTTCGCCGCGTCTGACGAAGCGAGGAATTCTCAGGTCGGCCGGTCAGCGGCGCGGCTCAGGTCCAGCCACCGTTGCGGGTGATATAGAAAATGTGATCGCCGATCGTCTTCACGCGGCGCATCAGCGGCGCCCATTTCGGGCTCACATTCACCGTATGATAGTGCGTCGAGGCGCCGACATCGTCGATCCAGATCTTCTTCTCGGCGTAGTTCGTGGCGATCGTCATCGCGATCTCCCACGCCTCGGGGTCACGGACGACATCGGGGATCCGGTCGCACGCGAAGGTAAACTGGCACCGATTGTACCATTTGCGGTTCTGAAAGACGACGCTGCACACATCGTCCGGGTAGGCCGGGTTCTTCACCCGGTTGATCACCACCTGCGCGACCGCCTCCTGGCCGCGCACGCTTTCGCCCCGCGCCTCGAAATAGACCGCCTGCGCGAGGCATTTCACCGATTCCGCGCTCGCGAGATCCTCGGGAAGCGGCCGGTCCGACCACCAGTGATCGCGCCCCTTGCCGGAAACGCCATAAGGCCGATCTTCGGCGAGGCCGCCCCGCACATCCTCGCCGAGCAGCATCTGGAACGGCTCCTCGATCTCCACCCTGTCGGAGGCGTAGGCCGTCAGCATCGAGGACATCGCCGCCTCGGCGAGCGCGGAGGGGGCGGGACGCGCCGGCGGCGCGCCGGGCACGCCGTCTGAGGCGGCAACGGTGCGCGGCATCACGAAGGAGACGCGCGGAAGCTCGGTCGTCTCGACCGGAGAGAGAAGGCCCGGAAGGTGTGTGACGCTCGCCCGCTGGCCGGGCTCGGTCATCGCGACCGGCGTCATCAGCCGATCGCCCTTCTGGGCGAGATTCGCCTCGTTCTGTGCCGTCGCGAGTGTCGGCGTGAGGCCATCCTGAAGGGGAGCGAAATGCGGCGAGAGCGCGACGCCGGGATCGGGCGCCCGGAGCGCCGTCGCCCATGACGGGCGCTCGTCCTTCACCGTGGCGAGGACGCCGCCATCACCGACCGCGACGGTCAGAAGGCCGAGAAAGGCGAGCCCGAGGACGATCCGGCGACCGATCTTCAGTCGCCGGCCGGATCCCGCCCCCGCAGTGCGCGGCAGATAAAGCGGCTCGGCGGAGCCCGAAAGACGCACGGCTCCGTGGGG
Source organism: Acuticoccus kalidii (assembly GCF_021556395.1). GTDB lineage: Bacteria > Pseudomonadota > Alphaproteobacteria > Rhizobiales > Amorphaceae > Acuticoccus > Acuticoccus kalidii. The sequence continues at coordinate 244,091 of NZ_JAKGCS010000036.1, read as the reverse complement.
AAGGTCGGCCAAACGCAACGCGACAACACTCCAACACAATCGGGGCGCCGATGGGGCGCCCCGACGCAATTTGATGGAGTTGAGCTTTCCGAAACGTAAAGCCGATCGAGCGCAATCGGCGGACCGCCCCCGAAAGGGTCACTTCGCCGGCTTGTTCGCCTCGATGAACCAGAGCGCCCGGTCGGCCATGCGGACGATTTCGGTGAAGAGATCGGCCGTCGCCTTGTCGCCGGCCTCCTCCGACTCGTCGATCGCGGCGCGATTGTTCTTCGCATAGGCGGCGATCGAGCGGCTGACCGCGAGGATGTGCTCGTCCGGGCTCACCGCGTCGAGCGGATATTTCGGCAGGCGGGACTGGGAGGCGCTGACGTCGACGGTTCCCTCGGCCTGGCCGCCGAGCACGGAGATCCGCTCCGCGACGAGATCCACCTTGTCCTCGACCTCTTCGTGCAGGCGGTCGAGAAGCTCATGCAGACCGATGAAATTCGGCCCGCGCATCGTCCAGTGCGCCTGCTTGATGTGGTAGATCAAATCGATCCCGTCCGCGAGATTGGCCTGGAGAAGGCCGCAGATCGCCTGCCGCGTCTGTTCGGGAAGGTCATGGCTGGTGGGATGCATCGGAAACGTCCTTTTCTGCATGCGCGTCGCGAGACCACGGCGATGACGGACGATGATCGCCCCGTCATCCCCTCGAAATAGGTTGCGACGCGCGGTCGATCCAGACGTCTCCCACTATAGGAACGTGTGGAGTGAGGACGAAATTTCGCACGCCCGCAGGCGGCGACCGCCCTCGCCTTTCGCACGGGTCCAATGCGAACCGCGCGAAAGGCCGAGCCGTTCAGAAGGCCGCGCTCAGGCGGCCTTCGCGTGGGTGAGCGCGGCCTGCGCCGCGGCGAGCCGGGCGATCGGCACGCGGAACGGTGAGCAGGACACATAGTCGAGGTTCACCGTCTCGCAGAAATCGATCGAGGCGGGGTCGCCGCCATGCTCGCCGCAGATGCCGAGCTTGATGTCGGGCCGCACGCTCCGCCCCTTCTCGGCCGCGATGCGAATCAACTCGCCCACCCCGTCGACGTCGATCGACACAAACGGATCGACGTCGATGATCGATTCCCGCAGATATGAGCCGAGGAAGGTCGCGGCGTCGTCTCGGCTGATGCCGAACGCGGTCTGGGTGAGGTCGTTGGTGCCGAAGGAGAAGAATTGCGCCGATTCGGCGATCTTGTCGGCATTCAGCGCGGCGCGCGGCAGCTCCACCATCGTTCCGACCTGATAGGAGAAGGTCTGCCCCGTCTCCTCGGAAACCGCGCGGGCGGTGGCGTCGATCCGCTTCTTCACGAATTCGAGCTCGGTCTGGAGGCCGACGAGCGGCACCATCACTTCCGGCTCGACCGGCGCCCCGGTCTTCTGCGCGGCGGCGATCGCCGCCTCGAAGATCGCGCGGGACTGCATCTCGGCGATCTCCGGATAGGAGACGGCGAGGCGGCAGCCGCGATGGCCGAGCATCGGGTTGAACTCGGCGAGCGCACGCGCCCGGTTGCGCAGCTTCTCCGGGTCGACGCCCAGCGCCTCGGCGACCTCTTTGATGTCCTCCTCGCCGTGCGGAATGAACTCGTGCAGCGGCGGATCGAGAAGCCGGATCGTGACCGGAAGGCCGGCCATGATCTCGAAGAGCTGGGTGAAGTCCTCGCGCTGCATCGGCAACAGCTTGTCGAGCGCGGCGCGGCGGCCCTCGGTGTCGTCCGCGAGGATCATCTCGCGCATCGCGTTGATGCGCGCCGGGTCGAAGAACATGTGCTCGGTGCGGCAAAGGCCGATGCCCTCGGCGCCGAACTCGCGCGCGGTGCGCGCATCGTGCGGCGTGTCGGCGTTGGTGCGCACCTTCATGCGCCGCGCGCGGTCGGCCCAATCCATGATGCGCTGGAAGTCGCCGGACAACTCCGGCTTCATCATCGGGACTTCGCCGAGCAGCACCTCGCCGGTCGCCCCGTCGATGGTGATCGCGTCGCCGGCTCGCAGCGTGACCCCGTTCGAGATCATGGTGCCGCTCGCATAGTCGATCCGAACGGAACCGGCGCCCGACACGCAGGGCTTACCCATGCCGCGCGCGACGACGGCGGCATGGCTCGTCATCCCGCCACGGGTCGTGAAGATGCCGCCGGCGGCGTGCATCCCGGAAATGTCCTCCGGGCTCGTCTCGACACGGCACAGAATGCACGGCTTGCCCGCCGCGGCGAAGCGCTCGGCCTCGTCGGACGAGAACACGATGACGCCCGCGGCCGCACCCGGCGAGGCGGGCAACGCTTTCGCGAACAGCACCTTTTCGCTCTTCGGGTCGATCATCGGGTGGAGGAGCTGGTCGAGCGAGGCGGGCTCGATGCGCTTCACCGCCTCGTCCTGGCTGATGATGCCCTCGTCCACCATGTCGACCGCGATCTTGAGCGCGGCCTTGGCCGTGCGCTTGCCCGAACGGGTCTGCAGCATCCAGAGCTTGTTGCGCTCGATCGTGAACTCGAGATCCTGGACATCGCGATAGTGGCCCTCGAGCTTGTCGCAGACGGCCTTGAACTCGGCGAACGCCTCCGGCAGCGCCGTTTCCATCGAGGGACGGTCGGAGCCGGCCTCTTGGCGCGCCTTCTCGGTGATGTCCTGCGGGGTGCGGATCCCGGCGACGACATCCTCGCCCTGCGCGTTGATCAGGAACTCGCCATAAAGCGCCTTCTCGCCGGTCGACGGGTTGCGGGTGAAGGCGACGCCGGTCGCCGACGTCTCACCCATGTTGCCGAACACCATCGCCTGGACGGTGACCGCGGTGCCCCAGCGCTCCGGGATCTGGTGCAGGCGGCGATAGGTGATCGCCCGATCGTTGCGCCAGGAGCCGAACACGGCGCCGATCGCGCCCCAGAGCTGATCGCGCGGATCCTGCGGGAACGGCTTGCCGGTCTCCTCGAGGACGAGGGCCTTGTAGACCTCGATCAGCTTGCGCCATTCGTCGGCAGAAATTTCGGTGTCGAGCTCGACGCCCTTTTCAGCCTTGAGGTCCTCGAGCCGCTCGTCGAAGAGCCGCATCGGGACGCCGAGCACGACATCGCCGTACATCTGGATGAAGCGACGATAGGAATCGACCGCGAATCGCTCGTCACCGGCATTCTTGGCGAGCGCATCGACGGTCGCGTCGTTGAGGCCGAGATTGAGGACGGTGTCCATCATCCCCGGCATCGAGATGCGTGCGCCTGAGCGCACGGAGACGAGAAGCGGCATTTCGGCGTCGCCGAAGGTGCGGCCTGTCGACGCTGCAATATGATCGAGCGCGGCGTTCACCTCGGTCTCGAGCTCGGGCGGATATGATTCGCCGTGCTCGTAAAAATAGGTGCAGACCTCGGTCGTGATCGTCATTCCGGGGGGGACGGGAAGGCCAAGGCTCGCCATCTCGGCTAGGTTCGCGCCCTTGCCGCCGAGCAGGTCACGCTGGCTCGCGTCCCCTTCGGCCTTGCCGTCGCCGAACGTGTACACCCACTGTCCCATTCATTCGCTCCCTACTGCGATGCACCATCCTATAGGGCCGGAAGCGGCGTCGGGAAATGCCAAGTGTTACATTCGTCGTCGTAGATTGGTTGTGAGCCGCATGTCGCTTGCTCCCGAATGCGAGCCGTCTTAGGTCAATGCGTTACGACACAGCCGTGCCTCCGCCATCTGACGAAAGGGTTCGCCTTGAATAGATGTCTCTCGGCCTCGCTCGGCCTCGCACTCGCCTTCGCCCTGCCGACGGGTGGCGCCTATGCCGCGCCAGAGGGCAACGAGCTGTCCCCGCTTGCGGAGACGGTCGATCAGGTCAAATCGCTCGGGCTCGGCTCGCTGTCCGGCTATTATCTCGCCGCACGCCATGCCGGTCTCAACAACGATCTGAGTGCGGCGGCGAGCTATTACACCTCCGCCCTCGCCCAGGACCCGGACAATACCGAGCTGCTCGACAGCTCAGTCCTCCTCAACGTCGCGAGCGGCAACATCGCGCAAGCGGCCGAACTCGCGCGCCGGCTCCTCGAATCGGATCCGTCCGACCAGGTGGGTCTCATCACCCTCGCCGTCGCCCAGCTCCGTGACGGCGAGAACGAAGCGGCCGGCGAGACCATCGGCAAGCTCGGCGATCTCGGCGGCCAGCTTCAGGAGCTCGTCTCGACCCTGATGCAAGCCTGGGCGACGACGGCCGACGGACGCGCCGCCCAAGCGGTGAACATGCTCGACGATCTCGAGGGGCCGTCCTGGTTCTCCGCATTCACGACGCTTCATGCCGGCCTCATCGCCGACTATGCGGGCCTCAGCCAGATCGGCGCCGACCGCCTGCGCCTCGCCTATGAGCGCGATCCCGGCGCGGTCCGCGTCGTCGACGCCTATGCCCGCCTCCTCGCCCGCAGCGGCGACACCGATCGCGCCCTCGCGACCCTCGCCTCGTTCGACGAGCGGATCGGCGGCAACGATCACTTCACCGCGCCGCTTCGCGCCGCGATCCAAGCCGGCGACCCGATCGAGGCGCAGATCACCGACCCGCGCCAGGGTGCGGCCGAAGCCCTCTATGGCATCGGCAGCGCCGTCGGCCGCGAAGGCGGCGACACCTTCGCCGCGAGCCTCCTCCAGCTCGCGCTCTATCTCGCGCCGGACAGCTATTTCCCGGCGATGGCGCTCGGCCAGGTGCTCGAGGCGATGGACCAGAACGAGGCCGCGATCCGCGTCTATCGCGCGATCCCGACCGAGGTGCCGATGCGCCGCAACGCGCTCGTCCAGGAGGCGTTGAACCTCAACATCCTGGAGCGGCACGAGGAGGCGATCGAGATCCTCTCCAAGCTCGTCGAAAACGATCCGACCGACGTCGGCACCGCGATCGCGCTCGGCAATGTCTATCGCAGCCTGGAGCGGTTCAGCGACGCCGCCGCGGTCTACACGACCTCGATCGACGCGTTCGACGAAGTGCCGCAGCCTTATTGGACGCTGTTTTATTATCGCGGCATCGCCAACGAGCGGACCGACAAATGGACCGCCGCCGAGGCCGACTTCCGCAAGGCGCTGGAGCTCGAGCCGGAGCAGCCGCTGATCCTCAATTATCTCGGTTACTCCTATATCGACCGCGGCGAGAATCTCGACGAGGCGCTCGACATGGTGCAACGCGCCGTCGCCGCCCGGCCGGAAGACGGCTATATCGTCGACAGTCTCGGCTGGGCCTATTACCGGCTCGGCCGGATGGACGACGCGGTCCGCGAACTCGAGCGCGCGGTATCGCTGAAGCCCGGCGATCCGGTCATCAACGACCATCTGGGCGATGCCTATTGGCAGGTCGGGCGCAAGCTCGAAGCGATGTTCCAGTGGTCCCACGCGCGTGACAGCGATCCCGAGCCAGACGAACTCGTGAAGATCCTGAAGAAGTTGCGCGAAGGCCTGCCCAGCGGCAGCGCCACCGAGACCGCCGAGACGGCGCCCGAGCCGGCCCTCAGCGCGCCGACGCCGCCGGCCGATCCGGCCCCCGCTCCCGCTCCCGCTCCCGCCGACGCGAACTGACGGCGGGGAGACCGACGCGGCCAAGGCCGCGCGACACCGCGAGCCTGTCCCAAGGATCCGGCATTCCACGACTGGAATGCCGGATCCGTCTTCTTCGGCATGGCCAAGCGGGATAGGCTCAGCCACCCAAGGGACGACACGATATGGCCACCGACATCACGGCCGAAACCGTGCACCTGCGTGCGCGGGCGAAGATCAACCTCGCGCTGCACGTCACCGGCCAGCGCCGGGACGGTTATCATGAGCTCGACAGCCTCGTCGCCTTCGCCGACATTGCGAACGGCGACCGGCTGACCGTGACCTACGGCAGCGCAACCATTCCACGCCTTACCATCGACGGACCGTTCGCCGGCAGCGTGCCGCACGGCTCGGACAACATCGTGGTGCGCGCGGCCGAGGCGTGTGGTGGGATCGCCGCCGTCCACCTTCACAAGGGTCTCCCGGTCGCCTCCGGCATCGGCGGCGGCTCGGCGGACGCGGCGGCCGTGCTTCAGGCAGCGCTCGCCCGGGGCGACGAGCGCGAGACGCTGATGGCGATCGCGCTGGAGCTCGGCGCGGACGTTCCGGTCTGCGTCGCCGGCCGGCCCTGCCGCATGGCGGGGATCGGCGAGGTGCTGACCCCCGCCGCGATGCCCGCGATCCCGGCGATCCTCGTCAATCCGGGCGTTCCGGTGGAAACGAAAGCGGTGTTCGCCCACCTTGCCGAGAAACGGAACGCCCCGCTCCCGCCCCTTCCCGTCCAGCCGGATCTCGCCACGCTGGTCGATTGGCTCGGCACCACGCGCAACGATCTCGAAGCGCCGGCGATCGCTTATGCGCCCGCGATCGCCGCGGTGATCGAAGCCGCCGGCGCGATGCCGGGCTGTCGCTTCGCGCGCATGTCGGGCTCCGGGGCGACGGTGTTCGCCCTCTTCGCCAATGCGGCCGAACGCGACGCCGCTCTCCCCCGTCTCGCCGAAGCGGGCGAAGGCTGGTGGATCGCGCCGGGGGAGATCGAACCCTCCGCCGCGTAGGCTTCCGCGCTCAGTCCCCGCGGCCGACCACCGCGTCGAGCGTCGCCTCGCCCGCGACGAGGCGCTCGGCCTCGGGGGAAAAGCCGTCGCCGGGGCCGTGCATCACGAGCGGCGGCATCAACGTCAGCGGCGTACGGCGACCGAGCGTCATTGCAAGAACGACGCGAAGCGCCGGCCGACCGACACGGCTGAGGATCGGATAGAGCCGCACCCCGCCGAAGGCCGGCGTCGCGAGCGCCAGCGCCTCCCCGAGCCGCGCCGGCGGCAGGATGACGCCGAGCATGCCATGCCGGCGAAGCAGCCGGCGCGCTGCCTCGAACCACGGGGCGAGCCCCTCGGGACCCAAGGCGCGCGCCGCGTCGCGGCTCGGATCAGGGGAACGGCGGCCCGTCCCGTGGGCATAATATGGCGGGTTCATCAGGACGATCGCCGCTTCGCCCGCATCCTCGCTCGAAACATCGGCGATATCGGCCTCGACGAGACGGACCCGGTCGGCGAACGCGGCGTTCGCGGCAAGCGCCAACGAGGCGCGCGCGAGGGCGAGCGCCGCCCCGTCCTGCTCCACGCCGATGACCGTGAGCCCCGGCGCGCGCACGGCGGCCGCGAACGCCACGCCGCCATTGCCGGTGCCGAGATCAACGAGACGCCCGGCGGCGCTCGCCGGAACGAGGCTTGCGAGGAGGATCGCGTCGGAGCCGCATTTCACCCCCTTTTTCGGCTGGAGAAGGTGAATGCGGCCGCCGAGAAAGGTGTCGAGGCTCGTCTGCGCGCCCGCCCCGCCGGCGGCCACCTCAGCTCTTCGGCTGGGACAATTCACCGGCGACGCCGGCATCGGCGAGGAGCGCCCGCGCGTCCTCGATCCGGGTCTTGTCCACGAGGATCCGGCGCGGCAGAACGCCGATGGAGCCCTCCAAGACGCTCATATTCTGGTCGAGCACGAGATGTTCGATCTTGGCGTCCCGCAACAACGCGTCGACGAAGGAGATCATCACCATGTCGTTGGTGCGGATGAGCTCTTCCAAATTCCTCGCCCTTTCATTTATGCCAATCGTGTCGGAACCGATCAAACCGACGTCACGGCCCTTCACACTCAGTCACTCTATGGCTAAAACGTCGCGACAGACTGGCCGCTTGCGCCGGGAGGCGCTTGCCGGCATGGCGGCTCGCCCCTATGGTCCCGCCATGCAACAAAAGCATGAGATTTAAGTGACGGCGTCTCTTAGCGCAGCGTCGCCCCCCGCCCCCGACATCGATCGCTTGGTGCGAAGCGTCGCCGATCGAATGTCGGAGGTCAACGCCCTGATCCTGCGCCATGCCGGCTCGGATGTGGCGATGATTCCGGAGGTGGCCGACCATCTGATATCGTCGGGGGGCAAACGAATCCGTCCGATGCTCACGCTCGCCACCGCGTCGCTCTTCGGCTATCGCGGCAATGGTGACGTGATGCTCGCGACCGCCGTCGAGTACATGCACACCGCGACCCTGCTGCACGATGATGTGGTCGACGAGAGCGACATGCGCCGCGGCCGCCCTGCCGCGCGCAAGATCTGGGGCAATCAGGCGAGCGTCCTCGTGGGCGATTTCCTGCTCGGCCAGGCCTTCCGCCTGATGGTCGATGTCGGCTCCCTCGAAGCGCTCGGCGTCTTTTCCAACGCGGCGGCCACGATTTCCGAGGGTGAGGTGCGTCAGCTCGCCGGCGCGAAGAATCTGTCGGTCGGCGAAGGCCATTATATGGCCGTGATCGACGCCAAGACCGCCGCCCTCTTCGCCGCGGCGACCGCTGCCGGTCCGATCATCGCCGGGGCCTCCGCCTATCGCGCGCCGACCGAATCGTTCGGCCGCAATCTCGGCCTCGCCTTCCAGCTCATCGACGACGTGCTCGACTTTTCCGGCGACGCGTCCGCCCTCGGCAAGAATGTCGGCGATGATCTGCGCGAAGGCAAAGCGACGCTCCCGGTCCTCCTCGCCTACGATCGTGGCGACGAGGACGACCGCGCTTTCTGGCGCCGCTGCATCGAACGCAGCGAGGTCCACGACGAGGACGTCCTCACCGCGGCCGAGCGCGTCAAAGCGACCGGCGCGCTCGACGACACCCGCAAGCGGGCTCAGGCCTTCGCCGATGCGGCGCTCGCCGATCTGTCCCGCCTGCCCGATTCGGAGATGCGTGAGATCCTCGAAGAGGTCGTCGCCTTCACCGTTTCACGCCTCCATTAGCGACGGCCCCCATGGTGGGCGGGCATAGCCTGACCCATCGGGCACAATCCCACCTTTGCGTTCGCGCCTCGGCAGCAAAATAACGGCCTGACGACAGAAACGAACAACGCGAAACATTGCCAGAAAACAATTTTCGATTGTTATTTTCAGTCGGAGGACATTTGCGATATTTTTGCCTACCGCCCCGCAAAAGGGCGTAGACACCTCGCTTATGAACGTCGCCCTTTGCCGGGCGGCCGGGGCGCGCTCTGCGGTGCAGCGCTTGTGGCCATAATTTGGGAAAGCGGTTGAAGGATCGTGATGCCTTACGCAGCTCTCACATTGCGGCGGGCCGCTGCGGAGCTCCACGGTGACGGTTCCGAGGAGGCCGCCTTCGCGGCACCCGTTCCCGCCGATTTCGACGGAATCACGGGGATCGCCAAACAGATCTTCAACTGCCCGACCGCCGTCGTGTCCCTCGTCGATCCGCAGGCGAACGGGTCCCTGAGCGGCGCGCCCTATGGCGGCGATCGCCGCGCCGGCAGCGCCTCGTTCACCGCCTGCGTGATCCGCGACAAGCGGGCCCTCGTCGTCGAGAATGCGGCGGCCGACTCGCGCTTTCGCGAGAACATCATGGTCTTCGGCTTCCCGTTCATCCGCTTTTATGTCGGCGTGCCGGTTTTTTCCCGCTCCGGCGCGGCGATCGGCGCGCTGTGCGTCATCGACTATGTGTCGCGCCCGGCGCCGCCCGCCTCAGAGATCTCGATCCTCTCCTCGCTCGCCGCCCTCGTCGGTGATCAGATCGAGCGCGCGGTGCACGAATTGAGCCGGCCGTCCGACCATGCGCAGTTCACCCGCGTCGCCTCCACCTCGGCGAACGGCGTCCTCGAGATCGACACCGACGGCCATATCGTGCGCTCCAACCGCGCCGCACGCGCCCGCCTCGGCGTCACCGCCGAGACGCTCCATGCCGGGCGCATCACCGATTTCGTGCCGAACTGGCCGAACCTGCGCGCGGCCCATTTCCTGACGTATTCCGACGGCGGCAGCGTCCACGCGCACGACGGCGTGCTCGTCGAGACGGCCGCGGCGGACGGCTCGGTCTCGCGCCTCAGGGCGACGATTTCCTCCTGGCTCGAAGGCGGCCATCTTCGCTTTCGCATGGTGTTCGACGACCCGACCGAGTGAGAGCCGGCGCGACCCGATCCGCGCCGCTTCCCGATTGCGGACCTCACACTGCTCGGTTATCCCTTCATGATAAAAATGAAAAACGGGAGGGGACCGTTAAGGGAGGGCGTCGGGGTGCCCATGAGGTCCGCGTCGCGCCCGCCAAAGCGGACGACAACCGACGACACGGACGACGATCGACGCGGGTGGTGATGAGCCGCCCCGCCGTCCGGCCGAACCGTTCGCGCCATCCGCGCCACCATCCTTCAGCCGCGCCGCCCTGGCTCATGTGATCCGCCCGCCCGCCTTCGGGCGCGCCGGATGATCGCCAGCTCATGCCGCCTCATCGAACTTAGGATTACGAGAGAATGCCGCCGAACACCATCAAAGCCGCCTTGCAGCGTGGCGAAACCGTCTGCGCCATGTGGATCGGAACCGGTTCGCCCGATCTGGCCGAGGCGGCGGTCCATCTGGGCTGGCGCACCATCATCATCGACAACGAGCACGGCGTCGCCGATCTCAACCAGGCCGTGGCGATCGACCGGGCGATCCGCTCGGCGGGCGGCGAGGCGATCCTGCGCATTCCGACGGCCGATCCGGTCTATCTGAAGCTCGCCCTCGATCGCGGCATCCGCTCCATCATGGCGCCGATGATCAACTCCCGCGCCGAGGCCGAGGCCTTCGCCGCCGCCTGCCGCTATCCGCCGCGCGGCACACGTGGCTATGCCGCCCCGATCGTGCGCGGCTCCTCCTATGGGACGACGCCGCTTTATGTCGCCGAACGCGCGCACGAGGATCTCCTCCTGATCGCGCAGATCGAGCACACCGTCGCCGCCGACGCGATCGCCGACATCGCCGCGGTGGACGGCATCGACATGCTCTTCATCGGCCCGAACGATCTTGCCGGCTCGATCGACCGGCTCGAAAAGCTCGAGAGCGCCGAACTCCTCGCCCTCGCCGAAAAGGTCGAGACGGACGTTCTCGCCTCCGGCAAATATCTCGGCTCGATCGTCCGCCCGGGACGCAGCCCGCGCGAACTCCACGATCTCGGCTGCCGCCTGATCGCGGGGCCGAGCGATATCGGCCTCTTCCTCGAAGGCGCCCGCAAGAGCCGGCCCGATTACGAGTTCTGAGCCCCGGCTCCGTTCAGCGATCGAGGCTCAGCGATCGAGACCCAGCATCCGGCGCACCGTCGCCGGATCGCTGCCCCCGCCGGCGAAATCGTCGAACGCGGTATCGGTGACGGGAATGATGTGCTCGGCCACGAAGGCGGCGCCCTCACGCGCCCCCACCTCGGCCTCTTTCAAGGCGCACTCCCATTCGACGACCGCCCATCCCTCATATCCGATCGTCGCGAGGGCGGAGAAGATCGCCGTGAAATCGACATGGCCGTCGCCCAGCGAGCGGAACCGGCCGGCCCTGTTCTTCCAGGACTGAAACCCTGAATAGACGCCCTGCCGCGCGGTCGGGTTGAACTCGGCGTCCTTCACATGGAAGGCGCAGATATGCTCGGCATAAAGGTCGATGAAGCCGACATAATCGAGCTGCTGCAGGAGAAAATGCGACGGGTCATAGTTGATCCGGCAGCGCGGGTGCCCACCGAGGCGCTCAAGGAACATCTCGAACGTCGCCCCGTCGAAGACGTCCTCGCCCGGATGAATCTCGAAGCCGATATCGACGCCCGCCTCGTCATAAACATCGAGGATCGGGCGCCAGCGACGGGCGAGTTCGTCGAACGCCTCGTCGACGAGGCCGGCCGGCCGCTGCGGCCAGGGATAGAGGAACGGCCAGGCGAGCGCCCCGGTGAAGGAGACGCTCACCGGCAGCCCGAGATTGGCCGACGCCTTAGCCGCCCGCTTCACCTCTCCGACGGCCCATTCCTGGCGCGCCGCGGGCTTGCCATGGAGCGCGGCGGGCGCGAACGCGTCGAACGCATCGTCATAAGCGGGGTGAACGGCGACGAGCTGGCCGAGCAAATGGGTCGATAATTCCGTGATCTCGACACCCGCCTCGCGGCAGATCCCGGCCACCTCGTCGCAATAATCCTTCGAGTCAGCGGCGCGGGCGAGATCGAACAGCCGCCCGTCCCAAGCCGGGATCTGGATGCCGACATAGCCGCATTCGGCCGCCCAGCGCGCGATCGACGGCAGCGTGTCGAACGGCGCCCGATCGCCCGCGAACTGCGCCAGAAACAGGCCCGGCCCCTTCATCTGTCCCATCGTCCCCTCCCGTTTTCTTGCATCCTTCCATCGCACCGACGGAACCGGCAAGGGGCGATCGGCCCCGCCGCCTCAAGCGGCTGCGCTCAGGGATCGGCGGACGGCGCTTCGCGCCGACATTGTTCGCCAGGATGCGAGGGCGTTCCCCCTCGCGCTCCCCCATCTCGCCGATGGGCAGGCCTGCCAGCGGAGCGAGCGCTCGGCGCTCGAACCGTTGGCAGGCCATTGCGAGCGTGGGCCGGGATGCGACGGCGTCAAGGGTGAAGGCTCCGCCCGGCCTTCGGCCGCCCTTGACCCCGCCGCATCCCTCGAGAGCCGGCCATGCCTCAGCCGAACCGTCAGACCGTGGCGGCGGCCTTGGCGAGGCGGGCGAAGAACTTGTCGATCAAGGTGTTCGCGGCCGCGTCGAGGAGCCGGCCGCCGACCCGCGCGACGAAACCGGAAATCAGGATCGCGTAGGCGTAAGAGACCTCGGTGCCGCCCTCGACCGGGCGGAAATCCACCCACCCCTCGCCGGTCGAATTGCCGAACGGCCCCTCGGCGCCGCCGAACAGGACGAGGCTCGACGGCGCGATCGTCTCGGCGAAGGCGGCCGAGACGCGATAGGTGCCTTTGATCTTGCCGACGCCGATCCCGACATCGGCGGCATAGACGCGGATCTCGTCCCGATCGGCGCGGTGCAGCGTCTCCGCGCCGGGGATCGCGGCGGCGAGGCGCTGCTCGTCCATCACGATCTCCCACAGCGCCTGCGGACTGATCGCGACCACGGTGGAGCCGGCACCGCGCATCCGATAGCCGCGCCCGTCGGGCATCGTCGGCTCCTCACGCCCAGCGCGCAGCGGTGTCTCGATCATGTGCAACGTCTCCACGTTTGGCGCGGCGGGGCGCATGGCGCATCCTCTTCAAAAAAGGGCCGTCTTCGTCACCGTCAACCGGAAACGTCGGCCGCCGGGTCACCCGCCGCGTCGACGATCGCAACGTTGACGATCGCAACACGGCGACCGAAATAAAAGGTCGAAGGGTCGCCGCACCGCCGGCCGGACCCGAGGAGCACGAGACCGTGACCCACCGCCGCGCTACGTCCACCGGGATCGCGTTCCACTCCAACCCCGGCCATGCGATCGTCGAACGCGGCGCATCGCGTTTCGAGCACGCCGACGACCCCATGTCCTTGCCGCGATATTGATGGCGGTGGGGGGCCGGGCTAAGCCTCGCCCCCGAGGAGGCCCTATGGCACAAATGATCGACCTCATCGGCAACACGCCGCTGATCCGTCTCAAAAAGGCATCCGAAGAGACCGGCTGCGAAATTTTCGGCAAGGCCGAGTTTCTCAATCCGGGTCAATCGGTGAAGGATCGCGCCGCGCTCTATATCATTCGCGACGCGGTACGGCGGGGCAAGCTGACGCCCGGCGGCGTCATCGTCGAGGGAACGGCGGGCAATACCGGGATCGGCCTCGCCCTCGTCGGCAATGCGATGGGCTTTCGCACGGTCATCGTCATCCCCGAGACCCAGTCGGAGGAGAAGAAGGAGATGATCCGCCTCGCGGGCGCCGAGCTCGTCGAGGTTCCCGCGGTGCCGTACAAGAACCCCAACAATTATGTGAAGGTCTCGGGCCGGCTCGCCGCCGAGCTCGCCGAACGGGAGCCGCACGGCGCGATCTGGGCGAACCAGTTCGACAACACGGCCAATCGCGAGGCCCATATCGAGGGCACCGGGCCGGAGATCTGGAAACAGACCGGCGGCAAGGTCGACGGATTCATCTGCGCCGTCGGCACCGGCGGCACGCTCGCCGGCACCGGCATGGCGCTGAAATCGCACAACAAGTCGGTCAAGATCGGGCTCGCCGATCCGATGGGCGCGGCGCTCTATTCCTATTACACCACCGGCCAATTGAAGTCGGAAGGCTCTTCCATCACCGAGGGGATCGGCCAGGGGCGCATCACCGCGAACCTCAAGGACGCGCCGGTCGACATGCCCTTCCAGATTCCCGATTCGGAGGCGCTGCCGATCATCTTCGACCTTTTGGAGCACGAGGGGCTGATGCTCGGCGGCTCGTCCGGCATCAACGTCGCCGGGGCGATTCGCATGGCCCGGGAGATGGGGCCGGGCCACACGATCGTGACCGTGCTCTGCGATTACGGCAATCGCTACGCCTCCAAGCTCTTCAACGCGGAGTTCCTGCGCTCCAAGGATCTGCCGGTGCCGAAATGGCTGGAGCGGACCTCTGCGATCCGCGTTCCCTATGAGAAGGTGGAGGCATGACCGAGCCGCTTTTTCGCGACGACGCGTACCTCACCACCGCAACAGCGACCGTCATCGCGGCGGGCGATGGCAGCGTCAGCCTCGACCGGAGCGTCTTTTATGCGGCCGGCGGCGGACAGCCGGGCGATGCGGGCGCGCTGGAGCTGCCGGACGGGTCGACCATCGAGGTCAGCGACGCGCGCTATGGCGAGGATCGCACCGCGATCATGCTCGCCGTGCCGCTGCCGATCCCTGTCGGGACCGAGGTCACGCAACATCTCGACTGGACGCGGCGCTACCGGCTGATGCGGATGCACACCGCGCTGCACCTTTTGTCCGTCGCGCTTCCCTACCCCGTCACCGGCGGGCAGATCGGCGCCAGCGAGAGCCGGCTCGATTTCGACATTCCCGACCCGACGCTCGACAAGGAGGCGATCGAGCGCGCGGTCAACGATCTCGTCGCGGCCGATCACAAGATCACCACCGAGTGGATCACCGACGCCGAGCTCGACGCCAATCCCGAGCTCGTCAAGACGATGGCGGTGAAGCCGCCGCGGGGGTCGGGCCGCGTGCGTCTCGTGCGGATCGGGGACGTGGACCTTCAGCCCTGCGGCGGCACGCATGTGGCCTCCACGGGGGAAATCGGTCCGCTCGCCGTGACGAAAATCGAGAAGAAGGGCCGGCAAAACCGCCGTGTCCGCCTGGCGCTGGTGGAATGATGCTGATCACAGCGAACGAACTCAACGGGTGTTTGAAATCCACCGTCGTGCTCGACGCCTCCTGGCACATGCCGGATGCCGGGCGCGATCCACAGGCCGAATACGAGGCGGGCCATATTCCCGGCGCGCTCCGCTTCGACATCGACAAGATCGCCGACACGTCGAGCGATCTGCCCCATACGCTTCCGACGCCCGAGGCCTTCGGCAAGATGGTCGGCGCTCTCGGCATCTCGAACGATAGCGAGATCGTCATCTACGAGCAGGAGGGCCTCTTCGCTGCGCCGCGCGTGTGGTGGATGTTCCGCGTGATGGGGCATCAGGCGAAGATCCTGAAGGGCGGTCTCGCCGCCTGGAAAGGCGCCGGCTATCCGCTCGAGACCGGGCCGGGGCGCAAGCCGTTCCCGGCGACCTTCACGGCGATTTTCCAGAAGGAGCAGTTCGCCGACGCCGACACCGTCGCAAAATCGCTGAAGCGGGACGCCAATGTCGCCGATGCGCGGGGCGCGGAGCGGTTCTTCGGCCGCGCGCCGGAGCCCCGGCCGGGCGTGCGCGCGGGGCACATGCCGGGGGCGAAGAACGTGCCCTACACCGCCCTTCTCGACGCCCAAGGCAACATCAAGCCGGACGAGGAGGTGCGCAAGACGTTCGAAGCGGCGGGCGTCGATCTCGACCGTCCGGTCATCACGACCTGCGGTTCCGGCGTGACGGCATCGATCCTCGCCCTAGCGCTCTGCAATGTCGGCACGGAAGCCGCGGTCTATGACGGATCGTGGACCGAATGGGGGTCCGACGAGAAACGCCCCGTGGTAACGGACGAGTGAGCCCGTCAACCGCGAATTAACCATGTCGCCGCAACACTCCCGCCCGTCTCATCGAGTGGGAGTGTGGCGGCGATGCGCGATGGTGAGCCCTTTCAATTCGGCGTCTTCATGCGGGAGGCGCCGCGATTTTTGAACGGCTGGCGCCAGGGCCCGCAAAGCGCGCAATGGGACCGGCACTATCTCGTCGCGCCGGGCACCGGAATCCGCATCATCGGCGGCGAGCGGATCGAGGTCACGCGGCGCGGTGACGGACGCCGGCACGGCCAGGGGTTCGGGACTGAGACGGTCCTCCTCAACGCCGCCTTCCCGCTCGACTGGATGGCGCTGACCTTGCTGGAGCGCCAGCTCGGCCGTCACGTTCGCAAGGGCGAGATCGACGGCGACAGCGCGCAATCGCTGGTCGACAGCCTCGCGATCGACGATCTCGTCCAGGCGAGCGTTCTGAAGCGGAGCCGCACCGCCTTTCACGGCACCATCATCGCGACCACGACGGCGCTCAGCGTTCCCGATTGGAATGCCTCGGCGATAGGGGTGATGTTCGAGGCGGCGAACCCCGATGCGTTGCGGGCACTGCTCAACGCCGTCGGCTTCGGCAACCGGCAGCACCGCGATCTCGACGACTGGCTCCGTCAGGCCTACCGGGACCGCCGGCCCGCCGTGCCGGCCGAGCGGCGCGCCCACGCCGCCTGAGACCGGCACCCCGGTCCGAGGCGAGACGGACGAGGCCGACATGAATGCGGACGAAGCGCACTGGACGAAGGCGGCAGGCGCGTGGATCGAGTGGGCGCGCAGGCCCGGCCATGACGCGTTCTGGGCCTATCGGGGCCGGCTCGCGGCCTTTGTCGGCCCCGGCTCGGGCGCGGCGCTCGAAGTGGGTTGCGGCGAAGGGCGTGTCTCGCGGCTCTTGCAGGAATTGGGGTTTCGCGTGACCGCGACGGAGCCCGTGAAGGCCCTCCTCGCCGCGGCGGAAGAGGCCGGTTCGGCGCACGATTATCGCGCGGCGCCCGCCGACGCCCTCCCCTTCGAAGACGCCAGCTTCGATCTCGTCGTCGCTTATAACGTGTTGATGGATATCGTGGATGTGCCCGCCGCGCTGCGGGAAATCCGCCGCGTCATGCGACCATCGGCGACGCTGATGATCTCGATCGTGCACCCCTTCGCCGATATCGGACATTTCGCCGATGACGCGGCGGAGGCACCGTTCGTGATCACCGAACCCTATTTCGGGCGGAAGGCGTTCGCTGGGACGGAGGCGCGCGACGGGCTCGAGATGCCCTTCTTCGGCTGGTCCCAACCCTTGGAGGCCTATGCCGCGGCATTGGAGGCGGCGGGGCTCGCCGTCACGTCGCTGCGCGAGCCCGTGCCGGAGCTCCGCTCGGACGCCGATCCGATGGCGCGGTGGACGCGGCTACCGCTCTTTTTGTGGCTGAAGGCCCGGCCCCTCGCCCGATGACGGCACGCGCTCAAGCGTAACCATAGACCTCATCGGCGCGCGCCTCGAACGCGGTGGCGAAGCGGCGGAAGGCGTGGTCGAAGATGGAGCCCATCATGGTGGCGAGCATCCGGTTCTTGAACTCGTACCGGATCGCGAAGTGCACGTCCGTCTCGCTCTCGCTGACGGGCTTGAAGCTCCAGCGGTTGTGCATTTCCTTGAACGGGCCGTCGAGATAGCTGACATCGATCACGTTGTTCGCCTTGTCGAGCACGACGCGGGAGGTGAACGATTCGCGGATCAGCTTGTAGGCGACCGTCATCTCGGCGACGAGCACTTCCCGCCCGTCGGGCAGCGTGTCGCGACGGCGGACCGTGAGGGACCGGCAGAGCGGCACGAAGCCCGGATAGGAATTCACGTCCGCCACGAGGTCGAACATGTTCTCGGCCGAGTGCTTGACGCGTCGGGTGGTCTCGAATTGAGGCATCAGGCGCGCTCTTCGGCTTTCGCGCGGGCCTCGCGAGCGGCCTTCAGGCGGGCGAAATCATCGCCGGCATGGTAGGACGAGCGCGTCAAAGGCGAGGCCGAGACCATCAGGAAGCCTTTGGCGAAGGCGATCTTCTCATATGCCGAGAAGGCCTGCGGGGTGATGTACTCTTTGACCGGATAGTGCTTGCGCGAGGGCTGCAGATACTGGCCGATCGTCAGGAAATCGACGTCGGCGCTGCGCAGGTCGTCCATCAACTGGAGGACTTCGTTCCGGATCTCACCGAGGCCGACCATGATGCCGCTCTTCGTGAAGATCGTCGGATCGAGCATCTTCACCCGGTCGAGCAGGCGGATCGAGTGGTAATAGCGCGCGCCGGGACGGACCTGGAGATAGAGCGACGGCACCGTTTCGAGATTGTGGTTGAACACGTCGGGGCGGGCATCGACCA
The DNA here is from genome assembly GCF_021556395.1 of Acuticoccus kalidii. GTDB lineage: Bacteria > Pseudomonadota > Alphaproteobacteria > Rhizobiales > Amorphaceae > Acuticoccus > Acuticoccus kalidii. The sequence continues at coordinate 225,798 of NZ_JAKGCS010000036.1, read as the reverse complement.
CGATTTCGAGCGCGCCGGGCTTGCGCAGGAAGTCGGGCGTCAGAACCTCGATCGTGGTGCCAAGCGAGGTTTTGCGGATGGCCTTGATCGTCTCGGCCATGTGATGGGCCCCGCCATCGGCGAGATCGTCCCGATCGACCGAGGTGACGACGACGTGCTCGAGCCCCAGCGAGGCGACCGCGTCGGCGACCTTTTGCGGCTCCGCCGCGTCGAGCGCCTGCGGCAGGCCGGTGCGCACATTGCAGAAGGCGCAGGCGCGCGTGCACGTGTCGCCCATGATCATGAAGGTGGCGTGCTTCTTCGACCAGCACTCACCGATATTGGGACAGCCCGCCTCCTCGCACACCGTGACGAGGCCTTGCGAGCGGACGATCTCCCGCGTCTCACGCCAGACGGGAGAACCGGGCGCCCGCACACGAATCCACTCCGGTTTGCGCAAAAGCGGCGTATCGGGCCGCTTCGCCTTCTCCGGATGGCGGACAGACGCCGGCTTGTCCGCTTGGGCGCGCTCGGAGGTCCGATCGACCAGTGTGACCATGGTTCTCCCCTTCTCTCGCCCCCAACATAATCGGACAGGCGCCGACATGCGAGGGCACGCTGGTCGGCCCTGCCTTGCGTTGAATGCAAGCCGGCAACCACGGACGGGCCTCGACGCGCTGCGATGATGCGGGCAAACTCGCCATAATTTCGTCGAGTTCATGTCCCGAGGCAATTTTGGCCGATTTTTTGGGCACTTCGCGCCGGCGATGCGGCGAGACGGCGCGCTGAGCCGTTCGATGCGGGTCGTCGCGGTGAATCGGTTTTATGCTCCCGACGAGTCGGCCACGGCCCAGCTTCTCGCCGATCTCTCCGAGGCACTCGCCGAGGCCGGACACGATGTCGTCGTGATCACGGCACGTTTGTCCTATTCGGCGGCCCGCGACCTTCCGGCGCACGAAGAGCGGAGAGGCGTCGCCGTCCGCCGTGTCTGGTCGACACGCTTCGGCCGCGCGCGGCTCGCCGGGCGGATGCTCGATTATCTGACCTTCTATCTCTTCGCCGTCGTCACGCTCCTCGTCACCGTCCGGCGCGGCGATATCGTCATCGCGAAGACGGATCCGCCGATGATCTCCGTCGGCGCCTGGGCCGTGGCGTGGATCCGGCGCGCCCGCCTCGTCAATTGGTGTCAGGACCTCTTTCCCGAAGTCGCGGGGGCGCTCGGGATGACGTGGGCGAACGGGATCGCGGGACGCGGGCTGACGGCCTTGCGGGATCGTTCCTTGCGGGGCGCTGCCTTCAACGCCGTGCTCAACGCGCCGATGCGGGCGCATCTCCTCGATGCCGGCGTCGCGCCGGAGCGGATCGGCGTGCTGCCGAACTGGTGCGATGCGGCGATCGCCCCCGTCGCGGCGGAGGCGAACCCGCTTCGCAAAGAATGGGCGGCCGGGGCCACCTGCGTGATCGGCTATTCCGGCAATCTCGGCCTCGCGCACATGCCGGACCGCGTCGCCGCACTCGTCGAGGCGACACGGGCGGTCGACGGTTTGCGCTGGCTCTTCGTCGGCGGCGGCGCCGGCCATGACCGGATCCGCCGGCTGGCCGAGACCAAGGCGGCGGTGACGCGCGCGCCCTATCAACCGCGCGAGCGGCTGAGCCTCAGCCTTTCGGCGCCCGATATCCATCTCGTCAGCCTCGATCCGGCGTGCGAGGGGCTGATCATGCCCTCCAAGCTCTATGGCGTTCTCGCGGCCGGGCGGCCGGTGCTGTTCCTCGGCGACCCCGACGGGTCGGTGGCGCGCGAGATCGAAACCCATGGGTTCGGCGTCGTCCTCGCAGCCGATCGGCCCGCGGAATGGGCTGCGCGTGTCGCCGAGCTCGTGGCGAATCTGCCCGATCAAGGCGCCGCGATGGCCGCAGCCGCCCGCGCCCGCCATATCCACTATGCACCCGACAGGGCGATCGCCCGGTGGACGAGCGCGCTCGAAAGCCTCTAACCTCGCATCATGTCGAGTGACAGGTGGTCCGCGTGGCTGCCCCGCCGAGGAAACCGGATATGGACTCGATCATCGTCACGGGAGGTGCCGGTTATATCGGCAGCCACGTCGCCAAGTCGCTCGCCGCGGCCGGCTACCGGCCCGTCGTCTTCGACAATCTCGCGACCGGCAATCGCTGGGCCGTCCGATGGGGACCGTTCGAGAAGGGCGACCTTCTCGACGCCGACCGGCTCGACGCGGTGTTCGCCGCGCACCGGCCGAAGGGCATCGTCCACCTCGCCGCCCTCTCCGACGTCGCGGCCTCCTTCGAGGAGACGGACGCCTATCTCGCCGTCAACGTCACCGGAACGCGCCATCTGATCGAGGCGGCGATGCGGCACGGCGCGCCGCCGATCGTCTTTTCCAGCACCTGCTCGGTCTACGGCATTCCCGATTGGCTTCCGATCCGCGAAGGCGCCCCGAAGGTTCCGATCAATCCCTATGGCGAGACGAAGCTCGCCGCCGAAGCCCTTCTCGAAGAGGCCGCGCGCGGCGGCCTTCCCTCGATCGCGCTGCGCTATTTCAATGTCGCCGGCGCCGATCCGGACGGCGAGATCGGCGAGGCGCGGCAGGTCGAGACCCACCTCATTCCGCGCCTGTTCCAGTCGGTGACCGGCGATGGCGACCCGATCCGCATCATGGGGACCGACTATCCGACGCCGGACGGCACCGCGATCCGCGACTATGTCCATGTGAGTGACCTCGCCGACGTGCACCTCGAGGCGCTCGCGCAACTGCGCCAGGGGCATGGTGGTGGGGCCTATAATTTCGGCAGCGGCAAGGGTCACTCCGTGCGCGAGGTCGTCGACGCGGTGGAACGCGTCACCGGGATGACCGTGCCCACGATCCTCGCCCCGCGACGCGCCGGCGATCCGCCCGCCCTTTATACCGACGCGGAGGCGGCACACGCCGCATTCGGCGCCGACAGCACGCGCCGCTCCGATATCGACACCATCGTCGAGACTGCCTGGCGCTGGCACCGTCAGTGGGCGGCAAGCGCCTCCGGCGCGGTTCGCCGAGACGTGGCGACGATCTTGCCGTCCGAGAACTCGTAGACGCGGTCGAAGAGATCGACCGAACGCGGATCGTGCGTCACCACCAGAATGGACGCGCCGCGGACGTCCGCGATGGTCCGAAACAACTCCATCACGTGGCGGCTGCGGACCGAATCGAGCGCGGCGGTCGGCTCGTCGGCGAGGAGGAGCGGCGGATCGTTGGCGAGGGCGCGGGCGATCGCGACGCGCTGCTGCTCGCCGCCCGAGAGGCGCGCGGGCCGGTTGTCCACCCGGTGCCCGAGCCCGAGCTCGACGAGGAGCGCCTCGGCATAGTCGTGCGCGGCGCGCTTCGGCACATCGTCGATCTTGAGCGCGAGGGCGACATTCTCGATCGCGCTCAGGAACGGAATGAGGTTCGCCTTCTGGAAGACGAAGCCGATATTGCGCCGCCGGAACGCGCGCAGCCGGTCGAGATCGGCGCCCGGACACGACACCCGCTCGCCCCGGAAGAACACCTCCCCCTCCGTCGGCGGCTCGAGGAGCCCGGCAATCAGGAGCATCGTGCTCTTGCCGGAGCCGGACGCGCCCATGATGCCGATGAGTTCGCCCGGCCGGGCCTCGATCGTCACCCCGTCGAGGGCGCGCACGGTGGTGTCGCCGCTCTGATAGTGCTTGCGCGCATTCTCGACATGGATCGTCGCGCTCATGCGAGCACCTCCTGGGCGCGGACCCGCATCGCCCGGGATATCCCGATGAGGCTCGCGCACGCGGCAATCACCGCGACGGCGATGAACAGATAGGTGATGTCGTCCGGCGCCATCACCACACGGCGCGGAAAGAGCGGAAAGATCAGCTTTGCGAGCCCGATCCCGACGCCGAAGGCGAGAAAGGAGATCGCCGCCGATTGTTGCGCGATCATCCCGGTGATGAGGCTGTTGCGCGCCCCCATCAGCTTCAGCATCGCGATCTGGTGGAGCTTTTCGAGCGTCATCATGTAGATGATCAGGGAGATCACGATCGTCATCACGATCAACAGGACGCCGGTGAAGGCGAGGATCTGCACCCGCAACCGCCACAGGCGCTGATTGAGAAGAAGGTCGCGCTGGTCCGCCCGGCTCATGACGTTGACGTCGCCCCATGCGGCGATCGAGGCGCGCACCGCGGCGATATCGGCCGCCGGATCGACGGTGGCGAGCACCGCGGCGACCTTGTTCGCGGCCGGTGAGAGCGCCGCCTCCGGCCCCGCATCGTCCATCACCGCGCGCGTCAGGAGCACCTCTTCGCTCGACCGGCGCTGAGCGATCTCCATCGCGTCGTTGATCGTCACGAAGAGGATGCCGTCGCCCGACAGGTCCACCATCTGCCGGGTGATGCCGACGATCGTATAGTCGTCATGGTTGAGGCGGACGACATCGCCGAGCGCGAGGCCGATCGTCTCGTCGGCGATCGCCTCGAAATGACCGGTCGCGATCGATCGGCCGGCCACGAGGTCGATCCAGTTCCCCTCATCCTTCGGATAGTCGAGCCCGACGATCGCGGCGCGCATCTGCCCCACCCCATCCGGCGCATCGAATTGCTGGCTGACCTGGAGGAAACGCCGGGCACTCGTCACGCCCGCGACGCCCGCGACACGCTGGTCGAGGTCGGCGCGCACCGAGGAGCCTTCCGAGAACGGCCCTTGCCGCCCGCCTTGGACGATCCACAGATCGGCCCCGACCTTCTCGACGAGGAGCATCGCGTCGTCGACGATGCCGCGATAGATGCCCACCATGCCGATCGATGCGGTGATGAGGAAGCCGACACCCAGGACCGTCAGGATGAACCGGGTCGGGCTGAAGGCGATATCCTTCAGCGCGAGGCTCATGACGATGCGCTCGGCGGCTGGATCCGCATCCCCTCGAAGAGACGCGCCCGCTTGAGCACCGTTTCGCCCGGATGAAGGCCGGAGATGACTTCGACCCGTCCGTCGCCGACCGCGCCGAGCGTTACCGGCTGCCAGTGGGCGCGGCCGCCCTCGGCGACCCAGACCCCCGCCTGACCATCGCGGCGCGTCAGCGTCTCGGTCGGCGCGGCGAGGACGCCGGGTTTCGTCGCCACGGTCACGACGACGCGCCCGCGCTGGCCGATCGCCCAGTTGGGCGGCAGCGTGTCGGGGCGGATATCGGCGCTGAATTCGCGCGTTTCGTTGTCCACCTTGCGGCCGAGGCGCAAGACATGGCCGGCGATCGGCGTACCGGGACGGGACGGGAAGACGAGCGAAGCCGATTGGCCGGGTTCGATCGAGGCGATCGCGCTTTCGTCGAAGCGTGCGCTCATCACGATCGAACCCGGGTCCACGATGGTGACAATCGGGGCGCCCGCGCTCACCACGTCGCCGAGATTGCGGGCGCGGGAGACGACGACACCGGGGATCGGGGCGCGCACCACCGCGTCGTCGAGATAGGTCTGCTGAAGGTCGGCCTGCGAGATCGCGGCGCGATGCTCCGCCTCGGCCCGCGCGACGGCGGCCTTGGCGGCGGTGAGATCGGCGGTCGCCTGGCGCAGCGTCGCAAGGCCCGCATCGTAGGAGGCCTGTGTGACGGTGCCGCTCGCGACGAGCTTTTGCAGCCGGTCGTGGCTCTCCTGCGCGTTCTGAAGCGCGGCCTCGGCGCGGGTCTGCTGGGCTTTCGCCTCGTCGACGCCACGATCGGCCGATTCGACGCTCGCCTGCGCCGCCGCGACCTGACGCTCCAGATCGTCGGACTTGATGACCGCGATCACGTCGCCGGCCTTCACCACGTCGTTGCGGTCGACGGGCAGTCGGATGATCCGGCCGGCGCTCGTCGCCGCGACATCGGTCTGATTGATCGCGTCGAGCGTCGCCGGGCCGGACAGCTCCACGGCCAGCATACCGGGCAGGATCGGATAATGTTCTGCGGTGCGCGGCAAGCCGTAGCGCACCCCGGCGACCGCTCCCCCGACGAGCAACAGGACAACGAGGAGTGCACCGAGGGTGCGTTTCGGCCGCCGGGGGCGCGATGGCGGGCGTCCCGCCATCAGACCGGCACCGGGTCGCGATTCGGCGGGCCGGTCCGCCTCACCGATGCGCCGGGTGACTGGGGTGGGGCCTGCGGGCGTCGTCTCCCGCGCCTCGGTCAGGAGGCGCAACGACGCCTCGCCGCCCCCTCGGCCGGTCGGTGTCGCGAGGGATGATGCGGTCACGCCATCGCCGGCCAACGGCGCGCGAAGCTGACCGAAGGGGGTCGCATGACCGCGATCGTTCATTTGTTGATCACCTCGCCGAGCGTCGTCTTGCAGCCGTCGGACAGCTTTTGATAATTTTCCTTCATGCAGTTCGCGATGCGGCCGCCGCCCGGCTTGATGCCGGGGCAATAGCGATCGAGATCGGTGCGGCAGGCGCGATAGATCTGCATCCCCTCGGCCATCGAGATGTCGGGCTCATTCTGGTTCGACTGGGCAAGGACCGGAGTCGCCAACAAGGCGAGGCCGAAGACGGCCGCGGCGAGCGTGGCCGCGACGGCGCCGGCGGCGCGCGATCTCGTTCCTTCGTGAACTGTCGGTGTCATCGGGTTTCCTTCACGCTGGGATGGGTCGGAAGACGGCGGCGACGCCCGGACGGGCGACGGCCATCGCGCCACGGCGCGCCGCTCCGCAATGGAACACGGCGCGACCGCCACACGGAGACTAGCGCGCGGCCGCGCGCCGTCGCTCCCTTCACCTCATAATGCAGCGAGTTGCCCCACCGGATTGCCGAAGGTGCCGGCCACAGCATCGGGGAATGCGTCGGCCGTCCATCATCCGCTCGCTCTGCCCTCGGTGCGGTTCGAGACGAGGTGGCTCTTCACCCCGAACCGCCATGACGGCCGCCCACCCTTCCCGCTTCTCAGCGGGGATTCGATCTGCCGCGCGAGGGGCATCGACCGGGTGGAACGGCATCCGAAACCGCGATCCGCAACTTCGTCATACGATCCACCCAGACCACGCATTCGGCGTGTCCCTTACGCGATGAGCCTATATTGGGGGGGCAATGTCGAAGCTGTATGATCGGGATGCATCGTTTCGTCGAGCTTTGTCACTGCCACGTAACAGTTTGTAAAAACGCGGCGGGGGCGCTGTCCCGGCGCGCGCGGCATGGCACAAGGCATCATGAACACACCCGCTCCCACGGTGCTGATCGTCGAGGATGACGCCGATATTCGCCGTCTGGTCGGCGATCTGTTGCGCCAGGACGCCTATGCGGTCGAGACGGCCGAGGATGCGACCGCGATGGACGACGTCCTCGCCCGCGTCCATCCCGACCTCATCATCCTCGACCAGATGCTGCCGGGGGAGGACGGCCTTGCCATCTGCCGCAGGATCCGCACGCGCGACAGCGTGCCGATCCTGATGTTGACGGCGAAGAGCGACGAGATCGACCGGGTGCTCGGCCTCGAAATGGGCGCGGACGACTATGTCGTGAAGCCGTTCGGCCCGCGCGAACTCCTTGCCCGCGTCCGTGCTTTGCTGCGCCGCGCGAACGGTCCGCAGGCGCTCGCCGCCGCCTCCCGCCGCTATGCGTTCGATCGCTTCGTCGTCGATCTCGACGCCCGCTCGCTCGCCACGCTCGACGGTGAGGCGGTGTCCCTGACGACGGCGGAGTTCGATCTCCTCTCCTGCCTCGTCCAGCAGCCGCGCCGCGTCCTGACGCGCGATCAGATCCTCGACCGCATCCGCGGCCGCAGCGCCGAGCCGTTCGACCGCACGGTCGATATGCTCGTCTCGCGCCTCAGAAAGAAGCTCGACACGGCCTCGCCCGGCGCCAATCTCGTCACCACCGTACGCAACAACGGCTATCTCTTCACCGCGACGGTCAAGCCGGTGACCTAGGCGATGCAGCTCAGCCTCGGCACGCGCATCACGCTCATCATCATCGCGGCCCTCATCGTGGGCTGGCTGATCGTCCTCGGCCTCACCTACCAATGGCATCGCCCGCTCGACGATCCGACGACGCCGAGCCCGCAGCGTCTCGCCTCGATCGTCGAACTGTTGGAGACGACGCAAGGCGAAGAGCGCGCGCGGATCGTCGAGGCGCTCTCCTCCGACCTCCTTCAGATCCGAATCGAACGCCGCACCGAGGCCAACCAGCTCACGGCCCGCCACGCCGCCGACCCGACGCTCGAGAAGCTCTATGCCGACGCGCTCGCGGGCCGCGATTTCGCCGTGTCGGCGCAGCATCCGGGCCTGACGGCCCAGGAGCGGCGGTTTCCCGTGCGCCGCGTCGTCGCGACGCGCACCGGCTTCGAGTTTCGCATCGACCTCGCGACGGGGGAGACGCTCATCATGAACACGGCGAATCCGACGCTCGTCAATGCGATCGGGCTTCCGGTCGGCTTCGGGGCGGGTCTCATCGGCACGCTGATCGCGCTGATCGCGCTCATCGTCCTCAACCGCGAGATGGTGCCGCTCCGACGCCTCGCGAGCGCGGCCGACGCGATCGACCTCACCGGTCAGCCGACCGCCTTTCCCGAATCGCGGTCGAGCGCGCCGGAGATCCAGACGCTCGTGATCGCCTTCAACCGGCTCCAGATCCGCCTCGCGCAGCTTCTGCGCGCCCGTATGGCGATGATCGGCGGCATCTCGCACGATGTGCGCACCTTCGCGACGCGGCTGCGCCTGCGCCTCGACACGCTGCCCGACGGCCCGGAAAAGGAGCGGGCGATCAACGACGTCACCGACATGGTCCGCCTTCTCGACGACGCGCTTCTCGCCTCCCGTGCCGGGGCGGGCGAGCTCGCCGAGGAGCTGCTGCCGTTCGACGAGATCATCGAGGCCGAGGTGGAGGACCGCCGGGAGACGGGGGCGCCGGTCGATCTCATCGTCTCCCCCGCGGCAACGGGCGCCACGATCCTCGGTGACCGGATCGCCATCCGCCGCGTCGCCTCGAACCTCGTCGACAATGCGTTGAAATATGGCAACGTCGCCCATGTGGGGATCGGTCTCGCCGGCGACCGGCTGGTGCTCGCGGTCGACGACGAGGGCGCCGGCATCCCCGAAGAGATGCGCGATATCCTCCTCGAACCGTTCGTGCGGCTCGAAACCTCACGCAGCCGGATGACCGGCGGCGCCGGCCTCGGCCTTGCGATCGTCCAAAGCCTCCTCAAGGCGCATGGCGGCACGCTCGATATCGGTGAAGCCCCCGGCGGCGGAGCGCGCTTCATCGCCACCCTCCCCCGCTTCGAGATCGACGCCTAAGGGTGGCCGCCGCTCGCGCTAGGGTGCAAGATCCGTCGCAAGTCGCGCCGGAAGCGCCTCGAGAAAGGCCGCCCGCGCCCGCTTGCCGGGAGACCCCGACACGTTCCCCTCGTCCTTGATCAGCTTGGCGAAGACGAGAACGCGCCCATCCCCCTCGGCCCAGCCGACGAACCAACCCCACCCATAGCCCCGCATCCAGCGCCCGTCGGGCCCCTTCGGCATCGCCGCGCCGGTTTTTCCGTGGACGATCCAGCCATCGGCGAGCTGCGCCGCCTCGACGATCTCCATCGTGTGGGCACGCGCCGAAGCGCTCACCGGCAACGTTCCGTCGACGAGGGCTTGCAGGAAGACGACCTGCTCGCGCGGGGAGATTTGCAGCGAGGAGCTGATCCACGCCCGGTCGAGCCCGTTGCCCTCCCCCGGATCGCCCGCCATGTCGGCGTTGCCGAAGCCGAACGCGTCCAGATAGGCCTCGATCCGCTCGGCTCCGAGCTGCGGGGTGATCTCCTGGGAGAACCAGACGACCGAGTATTTCATCCACCGCGCCGGATCGGTCGGCTGCTTCCAAGCCTCGCCGCCCCAGGTGAGATATCCCTCGCGGAACGGAAGGACCGGCGCGTGGGCATCGCTCAGAATGCCCGCATCATAGCCCATCAAAGCGAGCGGGATCTTGAAGGTGGAGGCCGGCGTCACGCGCGAGGCACAGTCGCCCTCCTCGACGAGGATCCGCCCGTCCGAGGCGTCCGCCACGATGGTGCAGACATCCGCCGCGTATCCGGTCGATCCGAGCGTGACGGCGAGGCCGGCTGCGAGAAGCCAGGTCTTCATGTGCGTTTCTCCTCAGCGCGCCGCCAGCTAGTCACGCATCGGTTCATCCGCTTTTACCGAAACCCGTCGATTCATCCGCATCCCGGTTCGCCGCGCGGGTCTGAGGGCACGAAAAAGGCCCGACCGAACGGCCGGGCCTTTTCTTGAGGGCCGTTGCGCCCCTGTTATTTCAAAACGCCGCAGGCGACGCGCGAGCCGGCGTCACCGGACGGTTGGCTCTGATAATCGTCGGCGCCGGAATGGACCATGATCGCCGAGCCGTCCGCGTCGTCGAGCGGGTTCGTCTCGCCGCCGATGCTCACCCGATCGGTGAAGATCTCGGTGACCAGCGTCCCGTCGCCGCCGACTTCGACATTGGGCAGATCACCCGCATGGGGCCCGCCTTCGGTGAGCACGCCATGCTCCATCCCGCCGCTATAATGGCCGCCGGCGGATTCGAACCCGCCCTCGGCATCGCACTCGCCCGTCTCATGGATATGGAAGCCGTGCACGCCGGGTTCGAGGCCGGAGATGTCGGCCTTGATGACGACGAAGCCCGACGGGGTCTGCATGAACGATACGGTGCCGACCGACGCGCCGGACGTGTCGATCACGTCGGCCATCATGGTCGGCATCCCGTCCTGAGCACTCGCCGCGGCGGTCGCCGCAAGGAACATCGCGGCGGCGCTCGTTCGTAGGATCTTGCGCATGGTGGGCTCCTTCTTTGTCGCTCGGAAGGAACGCCCGCCGAACCGCAAACGTTGCGGCCCGGCGCGCCTTGTCGCGGGATCAGACGTCGAAGGGAACGCCGATCTCGGGCACGGTCACCTTCGCGGCGTCGGAGCCCATCTCGGCGAGGAACTTGTCCGCCGTCTGGTCGAGGATCGGGAACGTGCCGTAGTGGCAGGGCACGATCGTCTCGAACTGGAAATAGCGCTTGCAGGCGAGCGCCGCCTGCTTGGCGCCCATCGTGAAGCGATCGCCGATCGGCACGAGGCCCACCGCGGGCGAATAGAGCTCGTTCACGAGCGCCATGTCGCCGAAAATCCCGGTATCGCCCATCGCATAGACCGTCTTGTCGGCCTTCGGGGTGATCACGAGGCCGAGCGGGTTGCCGAGATAGACGAAATCGCCGCCGCCCATCGAAGAAGACGAATGAAGCGCGTTCACGAAGGAGACCGTGAACTCGCCGCAATCGAGCGTGCCGCCGTGATTGCCGGGGTTCACATTCTCGTGGCCCTGGCGAGCGAAGAAGGTGCAAACCTCCGCAGAGCTGACGAGCTGGGCGCCGGTCTTGCCGAGAATCGCGCTGGTGTCGCCGAGATGGTCGTCATGCCCGTGGGTGAGGAGGAGATGGCTGATGCCCTGCGCCGGCTCCTCCCAGCCGCCGTCCCATTTGGGACTGTCGGTCAAGAACGGGTCGATGAGCAGCGACGTCGAACCGAAATCGAGGCGAAATGCCGAATGTCCGTACCATGTGAGCCGCATCGTTCGCGTCCTCCTCGTCGTTCGTTTCTGTAGGGAAGTCACCCGCACTTACGCCGCGTGCGGGTGACCGCGCAAGCTACTGGCGGATCGCCTCGAGTTCGAGGACGATCGGCACCTCGTCGCCGACGAGGCCGTTATCGATCGCGTAGGTCATGCCCCACTCGCTCCGCTTCAGCGTCGTCTTCGCCGTGATACCGATGACGTAATTCGGCCCGAACGGATATTCGCCGATCTTGTTGAGCGTCACGTCGAGCGTCACCGGCTTCGTGACGCCGCGCAGCGTGAGGTCGCCCATCACCTTGCCCTCTGTGTCGCTCTCGGCCTCGGCATCGGTCATCACGAAGGTGATCTCAGGATGCTCCTCGGCCGAAACGAAATCCGCCCCGCGAATATGCTCGTCGCGATCCTCCAGCCCGGTGAAGGCGCTGCTCGCGTCGATCGTGACCGTGAGATCGGAGAGTTCGCGGCTCTCTTCGTCGAAGGTGAAGCTGCCTTCGCCTTTGACGAAGAGGCCCCAGACATTGCCGTAGCCGATATGGTCCGCGTTGAAGACGATCGCGAAATGGGTCGGATCGATCTCATAGTCGCGCGGTTCGGCGAAGGCCGGCGCCACGGATGCGGACGAGACGAATGCGGCGGCGAGCGCGATACGGGATAGGCGAACGTTCATTGAATTACCTCTCGGGTCAAACGGCCTCGCGAAGACATGTTGCGCCGCAACCAATGCGCAACCGCCTTGCGACCGTTCGGTCCCGCGTCATCCTGTCCGCGATCGGTCGGCGAGTGCGCGGACGACGACCTTTTTCATCAGCGTCGGCAGGCCCGCCTCCTCGGGCGTCAGCCAGAGCGCGCCTTCCGGCGGACGCCGCGCCGCCTCCACCTCGGCGGCGAAGACGTCGAGATTGAGCTCGGCATGGGTAAAGCCGTGGCTGATCGCCCCTTTCGCCCGCCACTCGGCTGCGAAGGGGGCATGATCGAGCGGCGTCTCCGGCAGCGCGCCCCAGGGCGAGCCGTAGACCTCCAGCATTCCGCCGAGGAGGCCCTTGGGCGGCCGGCGCCGCAGGAGCACCGCCCCGTCCGGCCGCACCGCGACGAACGAGACGCCATGCCAGATCTTGCGCGCCTTCTTGGCGACCTTGACCGGAAAGTCGGTCGGGGTTCCGAGCGCACGCGCCCGGCAGGCCGGCGCGACCGGGCAGAGGGCGCAGACGGGGTTCTTCGGCGTGCAGATCGTCGCGCCGAGGTCCATCATCGCCTGCGCGAAATCGCCCGGACGCGTCGCCGGCAGCATCGCCTCCACCGCCGCGGTGACGACCGCCTTGGCGCTCTTGGGCGGAACGTCGAGCGCGAGAAGCCGCGCGATCACCCGCTCGACATTGCCGTCGACCACCGCGACCCGCTCGCCGAACGCGATCGAGGCGATCGCGCCGGAGGTGTATTCGCCGACGCCGGGGAGCGCCCGCAATCCGTCCCGCGTCTGCGGAAAGGCCCCGCCAGCGGCGGCGACGGCGCGCGCGCAGGCGAGAAGATTGCGCGCACGGGCATAGTAGCCGAGCCCCGCCCAGGCCGACATCACCTCCTCGTCCCGCGCGGCGGCGAGATCGGCGACCGTCGGCCAGCGGGTCGTGAATCGCGCGAAATAAGGGATGACGGCCGCGACCGTCGTCTGTTGCAGCATCACTTCCGAAAGCCACACACGATAGGGTTCGGCCGTGCCGTCGGGTCCGCGCCAGGGAAGACGGCGCGCGTGCCGGTCGTACCAGGCGAGCAGCGCCTCGCCCTCGGCAGCGCCGGGGGCGTCGGTGTTCGCGGACGCGGCGCGCGCCGGGTTCGGGGGTGTTGAGGCCATGGGCGCGAAATCCAGGGGCGCGGGATCCACAGGCGCGGGGCTTTTCCGCTTCCGGTCGCCGGACGCCGGTGTGGAGCGCGCCGGCCGGGCGGCGGCGTTCGTCGGCGGGGCCACGCTCTCGGCGGGTATGGCGGGGGCGGCCTTCGCGGGCGTTGCGATCGTCGCCGCCTTGGCGGCGCGCCGGGCGCTCCGTGCCTTGGCGGCCGTTCCCGAGGGGCGTGCGGCGCCATTGGCGCGTGGTCGTCGCGTCATGAGATTGGGGTCCGGAACACCCGAGAAAGGGTGATCGCGCTCCGATGCGCCGCGCAAGTCCAAGCCGCGGCGAAGTCCGTGTCATCCCCGCTCTTGTGCACCATTCGCCCTCCCACCGATCCCCCATTGAAACGCGCGCCCGAGTGGCGGAGGAATGGGCCATGTCGACGATCAAGCGCAACAAAGGTGCCCGTCCCCTCGCCGAGCTGATCGGCGATCTCGTCACGCCCGCCTGTCGGCGGCGCGGCGTCGCCAACATCGCGCTCATGCTGGAGCCCGCCGACATTTTCGGCGAGCGCTTCGCGAAGGCCGCCGTTATCGAGCGGATCGTCTGGCCGAAGGGCTCGCGCATCGATTCGGCGACGGGCGCGACGCTCATCGTGCGGGCCGACGCCTCGACCGCCCTCGCGCTCCAGCACCTCTCGCCTCAGATCATCGAGCGGGTGAACATCCTCATCGGCTGGCCGGCGATCGCCCGCCTTCGCCTCACCCAAACGCGCGGCCGCGCCGTCCCCCCGCCGCGCCATCTCGCGCCGATCGCGCCGGCCCCGCCGCCCCCCGATCCGGAGCGCGCCGCCGCCATCGCGGAGGGGCTGACGGACATAACCCACCAAAATTTGAAGGCCGCATTGTCGCGATTGGGCGCCAGCATCGAGCGGCGCGGTTCAACTTCTGCCCGTAAGCGGCCATAAGAGGGGAACTGACCAGCGAGGTTTTTAGTGATGCTGACCCGTCGAACGTTCGCCGCCATGACCGTGGCGCTCGCCCTGCCGCTTGCCGGCCTGAGCCTTCCCGCTTTCGCGCAATCGGCCGACACCGCCGCCGCCGAGCCGCTGCCCGACGTCGTCCTCGGCGACCCGAACGCGCCCGTCACGATCGTCGAATACGCCTCGATGACGTGCCCGCATTGCGCGAACTTCCACAAGACCACGTTTCAGGAGCTCAAGAAGGAGTACATCGACACCGGCAAGGTGAAGTTCGTGCTCCGCGAGTTCCCGTTCGATCCCCTGGCCGCGGCCGTCTTCATGATCGCCCGCTGCTCGGACGACAAATATTACGACGTCGTCGACCTCTTCTTCGAGACGCAGGGCGAATGGGCCGTCCGCGAAGGCGCGCTCGCCAAGATCCGCGGCCTCGCCCGCCAGACCGGCATGACCGATTCCGCGTTCGAAGCATGCTTAACGGATCAGAAACTTCTCGACGGCATCAATGCGGTGAAGGATCGCGGTTATAGCGAATTCAACGTGACCGGAACGCCGACGATCCTGATCGATGGCGAGAAGCTGGAAGGCGCGCGTACCATGAACGCTTTCCGTGAAATCATCGATCCGAAGCTCGACACGTAAGGCGAATCAGTATGAGGCGGAGCGATGAAATTCGACAAGCTCCGCCTGACTGGGTTCAAATCGTTTGTTGAACAAACCGACGTTCTGATCGAACCGGGGCTGACGGGCGTCGTCGGCCCCAACGGGTGCGGCAAGTCCAATCTCGTCGAAGCGCTTCGCTGGGTGATGGGCGAAGCGTCATACAAGTCCGTCCGCGGCTCCTCGATGGACGACGTGATCTTCGCCGGCACCGGACGCCGCGCGACCCGTGACACGGCGGAAGTCACCCTCTTTCTCGACAATAAGGATCGCTCGGCCCCGGCCGAGATGAACCATGCCGACGAGCTCGAAGTCACGCGCCGCATCAGCCGCGGCATCGGGTCGGACTATCGGGTCAACGGCAAGGTCGTGCGCGCGCGCGACGTACAGCTCCTCTTCGCGGACGCCGCCACCGGCTCGCGTTCGCCCTCGATGGTGCGTCAGGGCCAGGTCGCCGAGCTGATCGCCGCGAAGCCGACCGACCGGCGCAACATCCTCGAAGAGGCCGCCGGCATCTCGGGCCTGCGCGCGCGCAAGCACGAGGCGTCGCTGAAGCTCAACGCCGCCGAGCAGAATCTGTCCCGCGTCGACGACGTGTCGGCCGAGGTCGATCGGCAGATGGAGACGCTGAAGCGTCAGGCCCGCCAGGCGAGCCGCTATCGCAACGTCTCCGCCGAGATCCGCACGCTGGAGGCCACGGTCCACCATCTGCGCTGGATCGAGGCGCGCGGCGCCGTTCGCGACGGCGAGGCCGCACTCGAGGCCGCTCGCGCCGCGCAGAAGGAGGCCGCCGAGCGCCAGGCGCGCACCGCGACCGACGAGGCCGCCGCCCAGCACGCCCTCCCGCCTTTGCGCGAGGCCGAGGCCGCCGCCGCGCAAAAGCGCCAGGAGATCGCCGCCGCGATCGCCGCCCTCGACGCCAAGGACAAGCAGCTCGCCGAGAAGCTCGCCGCGCTGAAAGCGCAATGCGCCTCGCTCGAAAAAGACCTCGCCCGTCAGGACGGCGCGAAGGCCGACGCCGCGAGCGCCGTCGACCGCCTGACCCGCGAAGAGGCCGAGCTGACGCGCGCCAATGACGGCGCCGACGCGCGCATCGCCGAGCTCCAGACGGCCGCCGAAGCCGCCCAGACCGCCGCCGACGCGGCCGACCGCGCCGCCTCCGAGGCGACCGAGAAGGCCGCGACCGTCCTCGCCGCCCGCGCCTCCGCCGAGGCGCAGCTCTCCCGCGCCGTCTCCGAGGCCGACAAGGCGGCGAACGAGGTGCGACGCCTGACCGCCCTTCTCGAAGAGGCCCGGCGCAACGACGCGATGCGCCGACGCGAGGCGGCCGCCGCCGCCCTCGCCGAGGCCGAGACCGCCGAGACCGCCGCCGGCGACGCGCTCGGCGCGGCCGAAACCGCCCTCCCCGCCCTCAAGGAGGCCGACGCCACCGCCCGCGAGGCGCTTCAGAAGATCCGCACCGCGATCTCGGAGCGCGAGACCGAGGCGAAGGCGCTCGCCCGTCTCACCGCGACGCTCGCCAAGAGCGGCGACGCGATCCTCGAGGCCTGCACGGTCGGCGAAGGGTATGAGCAAGCCTTCGCCGCCGCCCTCGGGGACGATCTCCAGGCCCCGGTGAGCGCCGACGCGCCGCGCCGCTGGAGCGTGAACGCCGGCACCGATCTCGACCTTCCGGCCGGCGCGGAGCCCTTGTCGGCGCATGTCAGCGCGCCGGAAGCGCTCGCCCGCCGCCTCGCGCAGGTCGGCGTCGTCTCGGAGGCGGACGGGCCGCGCCTGCAGCCGCTCTTGTCGGCCGGGCAACGGCTCGTCACCCGCGCCGGGGCTCTGTGGCGCTGGGACGGCTATGCCATGAATGCCGGCGCGCCGAGCGCTGCCGCCGAGCGCCTCGCCCAGAAGAACCGTCTCGCCGCGCTGGAGGCGGAGCTTGCCGAGCTCACGCCGCGCCGCGAGGCCGCCGACCGCGACGCCGAGACCGCACGCAGCGCGCTGAAGGCCGCGACCGACAAGGAGGCCGCCGCCCGTCAAGCGCTGACGGCGGCGCGTCGTGCGGCCGGCGAGGCGCGCAATCGCCTCTCCGCCGCCGATTCCAAAGCGCGCGAGGCCGAAGCCGCCGAAACCCGCCTCGCCGCCTCCCTCGACGCCGCGCGATCGCACGCCGAGACGGCCGCGACCGCCCGCGCCGAAGCGCAGACTGCCCGTGACGCCGCATCCACCGGCGAAGCCGAGGCCAAGGAGCGCGACCGGCTGCGCGAGGCCGCCGGCGCCGCCCGCCGCCGCGCCAACGACACCGTCAACGCCGCCGAGGCCGAGCGCCGCGCCGTCTATGGCCGCTCCCGCCGGCTTGAACGGCTCGCCGCCGAGCTGAAGGACTGGCAAGGCCGCCTCACCGGCGCCGACGGCCATCGCGAGGAACTCGCCGGCCGGCTGAAGACCGCCCGCGCCGAGCGCGACGCCCTTGCCGACGCGCCGGACGAGACCATCCTCGAACGCCGCCGCCTCAACACCGCCGAGGCCGACGCCGCCGCCAAGGACAAAGCCGCGCGCGAGGCCCGCGCCGCCGCCGAGGCCGCCGAGCGCGCCGCCGTCGAGGCCGCCCGCAAGGCGCTCGAAAACCTCTCGACCACGCGCGAGAACACCGGCCGCGCCGAAGAGCGTCTCAATGCCGCCCGCGCGCGCATCGAAGAGGTCGAGGCCGCGCTCACCGAAACGCTCGACTGCGCGCCGCAAGCCGCCGCGCGTCTCGCCGGGCTCGAAGCCGGTGCCCCGCTTCCCGACCGCGCCGCCTCCGAGCAGCGCCTCGAAAAGCTGAAGGGCGAGCGCGAGCGCCTCGGCGGGGTCAATCTGTGCGCCGAGGACGAACTCAAGGAGATCGAGGACCGGCGCGGCACGATGCTCGCCGAGCGCGACGATCTCCTCGCCGCGATCGACAAGCTGCGCCAGGGGATCAAGGAATTGAACCGGGAGGCGCGCGAGCGGCTGGTCGCGTCCTTCGACAAGGTCAACTCCGAGTTCCAGCGCCTCTTCACCCACCTGTTCGGTGGCGGCGAAGCCTCGCTGCAACTGACCGAGGCGGAAGACCCGCTCGATGCCGGCCTCGACATCATCGCCCGCCCGCCGGGCAAGAAGCCGCAAGTCCTCTCGCTCCTGTCGGGCGGCGAGCAGACGCTGACGGCCACCGCGCTGATCTTCGCCGTCTTCCTCACAAATCCCGCCCCGATCTGCGTCCTCGACGAGATCGACGCCCCGCTCGACGATGCCAATGTCGAGCGGTTCTGTGCCCTTCTCGAAGAGATGACGCGGCTCACCGAGACGCGCTTCCTCATCATCACCCACAACCCGATCACCATGGCGCGGATGCACCGCCTCTATGGTGTGACAATGGTGGAGAAGGGCGTGAGCCAGCTCGTCTCCGTCACGCTCGAGGCGGCGGAAGAGCTGCGCGAGACGGCGTAGCCGCAAGGACGCCGGCCCCGCCCCCGCATCCCGACCTCACTCGATCGGGAAGCGTTTGACGTCCGACCGCGTGCCGTCTTTGTAGGTGAGTTGCACGCTGATCGAGTGCGCTCCGCCGGGTGCGGCCTGGTAGATGTCGGTGTCGTTGCCCGATGCGGTTTTCACGACGTGCGGATCGCGCGCATCGCACGGAGCGAGCGCATAGGTCCGGTCGAGCGCATCGCCGTCATAGCTGTAGGCGACGGTGTCGATCGCACATCGATAGCTGATGAGGTGGGTGAAGTAGACGAGCGTCTGCCCCTCCCATGGCCGCGTCGCGATCCAGGCATTGGTCAGCATTTCGAGGATCTGCTTCTGCCCGCTGACGAGCGCGCTCGCCGCCTCGAACGGCAGCTCGAACGGGCCGCGCAGGTCACCGCGCAGATCGGTATAGCGCACACGCAGCACCGTCTCCTCGACGGTCGGATCGAGCTCGATATTCGGGCTCGGGATCGGGTGGCCCGTCTGCGGATCGACCACCCCGAGATAGCCGGTGGAGCGGAATTCCTCGCCGGGCCTCGCGACGAAGATCTCCCGCACCGTGTCGGTGATCTGGAGCGTCACGGTCCATCCGGAATTGGAGCGCATCGCCATCATCGATACCGGGTTGGCGAGCGCCGGCATGTTGAGGGCCGAGAGCGCGGCGAGGCGCACCTTCGCATCCTCCAACGCATCGGCAGCGGCCTGCTGATCGAGATAGTGGCGCAGGAACTCCCCCGCCTCGTCGAGGGCCTCGAAGCGTTCCAGCAGCGCCTTCTCCCGCTCCTTGTCGGCGGAGGACTGGGCGCCGAGCGCCGCCTCGGAATAATCCTGGCTGAGGGCGTAGACGGCCGGCGCATAGTCGGGATTGCGGGCGACGATCGCCTCCAGCATCGCGATCCGCTCCGGCCGCTCCTGCAACAGCGCGGCGGCGAATCCCGTCGGCAGCATCCCCGCCCCGCTCGCGAGCGCGCGATAGACGCGTTCCGCCCCGGCCCGCCCGTCCTGCGCCGTCAGGAAGCGCTGAAAGCGCAAATGCGGATCCACATAAGGCGGGTCGAAAGCGAAATATTTGAGATAATCCTGCCGTGCCCGCAGATAGTCGCCGCGCAATTCGTGAAGCCGCGCATTGGCGTAGAACTCATGCGGACGGGTCGGCTCGGCGACGATGGTGGCCCGGTTCTGGAGCGCGGCGAAGAGGCGCTCGATATCGCCGTTCGGCGCGTCGGCCGCGAGCCGGGCGCGGGCGAGCGGGGCGAACGCCCCTTCCGGGAAGCGTGTGAGATAGGCCTGGAGCTCGGCCGGGTCGTCGGAATCCTTCACCGCGCTCCAGAATTCGAGCTCCATCGCCATTTGCGGGCCGGTGGGCGGCGGCGCGCTCGCCCCGGCGGTGGCGGCTCCATCGGGGACGAACATGATGTCCGTCGTCAGCGAGGAGTGATCCCACGGGACTTGAAAGCCGCCCGTCGCGCTGACCACGCGGCGGCGCACCGCCTTGAACATCGCCTCGATCGACTGGCCGGGCACGGTGAGTTCGGCCGCGATCGCCGCCGTATAGGGACTGTTGAGGCCGTTTCCGTCGGCGGCGGTGCTGCCGGGCGCGGTGGCGAAGGAGATGAAGCTGCCGGGCGGTGTCGCCCCGATCAGCGCAAGGCCGCCGCCCACCGCGCGCGACAAGGCCGTGTTGCGGCACGCGTCGAGGATCACGACATTCGCGCCCCCATGGGCGTTTTCGAGGCGGGCGAGCACCCAATCGACCGCGAGTGCCTCATACTCGGCGTCCACCTCGTCGCGCAGGTCGGCGCCGATGGGAGCGAGATAATTGAGCCCGTTCGCCTGGAAGCCGTGCCCGGAATAATAGAACAGCGCGAGCGCGCCCTCTCCGGCGTCCTCGACGGCGTTCGCGAAGTCACGCAGCGCCTCTTTCATCGTCCGAAGGTCGGCGTCGAGGACGAGGGTCACGTCGAACGTCGCTTCTTCGAGGCGCTTTGCCATCAAGGCGGCGTCGTTGGCGGGATTGGCGAGGCTCGGCATCGCCTCGCTCTCATAGGCGGCATTGCCGATGACGAGGGCGAGCCGTTGCGCCGCGTTCGCGGATGTCGCCACCATCAGGACGGCCGCACACAAGATCGCTCTCAACATCAAAGATCCTCCCCGTCCTTGAAAGCCGATGGATCGGCGAGAGGCAAGTGGACGCATCGGTTCGCGTGGCCGAAGACCTCATCTCCGCTATGTTGAAGAGGCGCTTGGGAGGAAGAATGACCAAAGCAGTCGTCATCGGGGCGGGCTTCGGCGGGCTCGCGCTCGCCATCCGCCTGCAGGCCGCCGGCATCGCGACCACCCTCGTCGAGGCGCGCGACAAGCCGGGCGGACGCGCCTACGTCTACGAAGACGACGGCTTCGTCTTCGATGCCGGGCCGACGGTGATCACCGATCCGACCTCGCTCGAAGCGCTCTTCACCCTCGCCGGCCGGCGGATCGAGGATTATGTGACGCTCGTTCCGGTGAGCCCGTTTTATCAGCTCCGCTGGGAGGATGGGACGCGGTTCGATTATGTGAACGATCAGGCCGAGCTCGACCGCCAGATCGCCGCCCTCAATCCCGCCGACGTCGAGGGCTATCGCCGCTTCCTCGCCTATTCGGAGGCGCTTCTCGAGGAAGGGTACGTCAAGCTCGGCGCCGAGCCCTTTCTGGACTTCCGCTCGATGCTGCGCGTCGCGCCGCAGCTCATGCGCCTCCAGAGCTACCGCACGCTCTACGCGAAGGTCGCCTCCTTCATCCGGGACGAGCGGCTGCGCGAGGCGTTCTCGTTCCACACCCTCCTCGTCGGCGGCAATCCGTTCGCGACCTCCTCGATCTACGGGCTCATCCACGCGCTGGAACGCCGGTGGGGCGTCTGGTTCGCGATGGGCGGCACCGGGGCGCTCGTCGCGGCGCTGGTGCGGCTCTTCGAGGATCTCGGCGGGACGGTGCGGCTGTCCGCGCCGGTGCGCCGGATCGTTACGAAGGGCAACCGGGCAACCGGAGTGGTCCTTGCCCAGGGCGAGGCGATCGAGGCCGACATCGTCGCGAGCAACGCCGATGTCGTCCACACCTACGCCCACCTCCTCGGCGAGACCGCGCGCGGTCAGAGCGAGGCGCGGCGGCTCACCAAAAAGCGCTATTCCAACTCGCTCTTCGTCCTCTATTTCGGTCTCGATCGCGAGGTGCCGGCCGAACTCGAACATCACACGATCCTCTTCGGCCCCCGCTATCGCGCGCTGATCGACGAGATCTTCAACGGGCCGGCCCTTCCCGAGGATATGTCGCTCTATCTCCATGCCCCGTCGAAGACCGACCCCTCGCTCGCACCTCCCGGCAAGTCGGCCTATTATGTGCTCGCGCCGGTGCCGCATCTCGGCGCCGCGGATATCGACTGGTCGGTCGAGGGGCCGCGCTTCGCCGAGGCGATCTTCGCCCAGCTCGACGAGCGCGCGATTCCCCGCCTGAGGGAGACGCTCGTCACCTCCCGGATCTTCACCCCGGCCGATTTCGCGAGCGAGCTCAACGCGCATCTCGGCTCGGCCTTTTCGCTTGAGCCGATCCTCACCCAATCGGCCGCCTTCCGCTGTCACAATCGGGACGACGTGATCCCGAACCTTTATTTCGTCGGCGCCGGCACGCATCCGGGCGCCGGGCTGCCCGGCGTCGTCGCCTCCGCCAAGGCGACGGCGGGCCTCATCCTGTCCGGCGCGGACCGTGAGGCCGCGGCGTGAGCGCCGGCGCCGACGCGCTCTATGCCAAGACCATCCTCAAGAAGGGCTCCAAGAGCTTCGCCGCCGCCGCGACTCTCCTTCCGGCGGGCAAGCGGGAGGACGTCGCCCGGCTCTACGCCTGGTGCCGCCATGCCGACGATCTGATCGACGGGCAGGAGCACGGCCATGGCGCGCAGCCGGTCGCCGACGCGGCCGGCCATCTCGACCGCCTGCGTGCGCGCACCGACGCCGCGCTCGGCGGCGAACGAACCGGCGACGCGATCTTCGACGGCTTCGGCGAGGTCGCGCGGCGGCACGGGATCAGCCGCCCGCTGGCGCACGACCTCCTCGACGGGTTCGCGATGGACGTCTCCGGGCGGACCTATGCGACGGTCAGCGATCTCGCGACCTACTGTTATGGTGTCGCGGGATCGGTCGGTGTGATGATGGCGCTCGTCCTCGGCGTTCGCCCGGAGGAGGCCGACACGCTCGACCGCGCCGCCGATCTCGGCCTCGCCTTCCAGATGACCAACATCGCACGGGACGTGATCGCGGACGCGCAGATCGGCCGGATCTACCTTCCGACCGACTGGCTGGCCTTCGAGGGCGTGCCGTCGACGCCCGAGGCAGTGCTCGCGGCCGACAATGCCGCCGGCGTCTGGCGCGCCGCCTCCCGTCTCGTCGATGCGGCGGAGCCTTATTATGCCTCGGCCGCGACCGGAATCGCACGGCTTCCCTACCGCACCGCTTGGGCGATCGGGTCGGCGGGCGCGGTCTATCGCGCGATCGGGATGAAGCGGCGCGGCGGTGGCCCCCGGCGGCTCGCCACCCGCGTCGGGACGAGCGCGGCGCGCAAGCTCGTGCTCATCACCGAGGCCGCCATCGCCGCGCGGCGCAGCGGACCCGAGAGGCCCCGTGACGGGCTCTGGACACGGCCGCCCCGACCGTAGAGCGCGGCCGGGATCACGATCGCGCGGACGTCGCCGGATCTCGCCGGATGCCGGCGATCAGTTCCCCGGCGGCGGGCCGACGGCACGCTCGGCCGGCCGGCCATCGACGGCGCGAAAGCTGCCATCGGGCCCGCGCGGCTTGCGGGCGGATGCGTTGGCCTGAAGCCGCGCCTTTAGGAGGCGCACCGGCGGCGCATAGAGGAAGCCGAACGAGACGCACCCGTCCCGCCCGTCGACCGCGTGGTGCATCTTGTGGGCCTGGACGAGGCGCTTCACGTAGCCGCCCCGTGGCATGAGACGGAACGGCCAGCGTTGATGGACGAGCCCGTCATGCACCACGAAGTAGAGGACGCCGTAGACCATCAGCCCGACGCCGACCTGGCGGAGCGGCCACACGCCCGCCATCCCGAACGCGATCAGAGCGCCGGCGAGGATGGAAAACACCACCGCATAAAGGTCGTTGCGCTCGAAGACGCCCTCGCGCTCCTCGTGATGGGAGCGGTGCCAGCCCCAGCCGAGCGGCCCGTGCATCACCCAGCGATGCACCGCATAGGCGACCCCCTCCATCACCAGCACGGTCGCGAGGACGACGAGACCTTCGATCAAGAGCATCATCGTGCGTGAGGCGTCAGCGGGGCGCGCCGGCGAGGGCCGGCGGCGCATGCCGGCGCGTCCGCCGCGCGGTGGGAAGGCGCCACCACGGCACCGTGGGGCTCAAATGATGCTCGTGATGATAGCCGAAATGGAAACAGGTGATCAGCGAGAGGAGCCACGGAAAATCATCCGTCCGCGTGCGGTGATCGTCGGTGAAGGCAGCCTCTTCCACCCGGTGGGGCCGGTAGGTGCCGAAATAGAAGAGCTGCACGGCCGAAAGGATCGCCGGAAGCGCGTAAAACACGAGTAGCGGCCCGATCGGCGGCCCCAGCAGGAGGACATAGACCGCCATCGCCGCCGTCATGGAGACGGCTTCGCGCCAGCCATAATAATGCAGCATGAAGCGGGCGAACCAGGGCCAGAAGGCGCTCGGATGGTCGGCGTCGAAGTCAGGATCGTCGGCGGTGCCGGGGCGCCGGTGGTGCTTGTGGTGCTCCGGCAAGAGGCGATCATAGGAAAAGGCCGCGTAGAGGAAGAGCGCCACCCGGCCGAAGGCGCGGTTGATCGCCGGACGGCCGGGCGCGAGCGAGCCGTGCATACAGTCGTGCGCGATGATGAAGAGGCCGACAAAGAGCCACATCTCGATGAGGATCAGCGGCAGGGCGAGCCACCATGACGTCGCCCCCCAGTCGATACCGAAGATCGCGACGATATGGATCGTGAGCCACGCCGCGACGACGAGACAGGCGAGGCCGACCCCGATCGCGGTCTGCGCGAGGCGGCTCTTGCGGCGTTCGGCCAACATGGCGTCACTCATCGATCTCTCGCAATCCGAGACGGGGAGCCGGGCGCGGCCCATGCCGTGCCCACCGTCATCCCGCCTCACTGGCTTCCGCCGGACGTGAACGCGACGATACCGTCCTGTGGTCGTCGCCCGGTCCGGCCCGGCGCTCGTTCCCGGCTAGTCGACCGTGGCCGGCTTTCGCTGGCGTCGGGACAGGCGCGGAAGCAACGACCAATCCTGCTGACCACCGACGAGATCGACCGCCCGGAAGCCCCTATTCTCTCCCACCGGCTTCAAGATCGCAAACTGGCCGAAGGGAAGGATCACGATCGTCGCCTCGTGCGCCTCGGCGAAATAGACCGCGAAGGGATTCACGAGCGTCGGCTCGAACTCGGGCCGGTGCTGCCACACGCTGTCGGAAAAGTCGTCCCCGCCGAGAATGCCGCCCGGCCTCACTTTCGGATAGGTCCGGATGAGGTCGATCGCGATCCCCCGCAAGGTGTGGTCGGCATCGATATAGGCGATGTCGAGCGAGGCGTCTGGGATCTCGTCGATCATCTCGGCCGTCGTCCCGCGCAGGACGGTGCGACGATCGGCAGCGAACGCCGTCGCCTTCATCGCCGCCTCGTATGCGTTGGTCAGGCGATCCTCGTTGCGGTTGAAGGGTTTGTTCCATTGCGGCAGGATCCGCCAAGGGTCGAGCATGAAATAGCGCGTCAACCGGGGAGAGGCGAGCATGGACGCGGCGAACGCCCCTTTCCACACGCCGATTTCGAGCGCCTCGCGCGCCTCCATCGCCTCGAAGATGGATGCCCAGAGCGCCGTCCGGCTCTCCGCCGTTCGGGCGAGCTGCGATAATGTTGCGATGTCCATGACGGCTCCCGGCCTGCCTCATCTATGCAACTTTTAATTGATACGATGTGTGAGTAAATTGCAATCCCCGCAGCGTCTTCTCATCGCGGGCGGCGGGCTCGCCGGCACGCTGATCGCGACCGCGTTCGCCGCGCGTCGCCCGGATGTCGCGATCACGCTCGCGGAGAGTGGGGATCGCCTCGGGGGCAATCACACATGGAGCGCCTTCGGCACCGATTTCGGACCACGCGAGCGCGCTCTGATCGATCCCTTCGTCAGCCACCGATGGGACGGCTATGACTGCCGCTTTACCGGCGGCGCGTTCACCTACTCGACCCCCTATCTCTCGATCGCCTCTGACGATCTCGACCGCGTGGCGCGCCACCGGCTGGGCGATGCGGTGCGTCTCGATACGCCGGTGACCGCGCTCGACGCGGCGGGCGCGGTGTTGGCGGACGGCAGCCGCATCGAGGCCGATGCGGTGATCGATGCGCGCGGGCCGCGACAGCTCGCCGGCGTCACCCTGCGCTGGCAGAAATTTCTGGGCCGCGAGGTGCGCCTCGCCGACCCGCACGGCCTCACACAGCCGACGATCATGGACGCCGCCGTGCCGCAGCTCGACGGCTATCGTTTCGTCTATCTCCTCCCCTTCGGCCCCGATCGGCTCCTCATCGAGGACACCTATTATGCCGAGGATCCGGCGGTCGACGCCGCGGTCCTCACCGAACGGATCGACGCGTATGCCGCCGCGCGCGGCTGGACGATCCGCGCCGAGGAGCGGGTCGAGGTCGGCGCCCTCCCCCTCCTCCTCGCCGGTGACCTTCCGACGCTCTGGCGCGAGGCGACGGCCGAAGGAGCGGTGCCGGTCGGCCTGCGGGCGGGTCTTTTCCACCCCGTGACCGGCTACTCGCTGCCGCTCGCCGCACGAACGGCGACGCGCCTTGCCGAGCTCGCCGGCCCCGTCACGACGGCGCGGCTGATGGCGGCGGTCGAAGGCATCGCGCGCGATCATTTCGCCCGCTCCGCTTTTGACCGGATGTTGAACCGCCTTCTCTTCCTCGCCGGACCGCCCGAGCGGCGCCATCTGGTGCTGCAACGCTTTCACGGCCTGCCGCAGCCCTTGATCGAGCGCTTCTATGCCGGCGCGCTGAAGCGGTCCGATCAGGCCCGCATCCTCGCCGGCAAGCCGCCGGTGCCGCTGCTCGCCGCGCTCGGCGCGCTCCCCGAACGGGCGGCCTTGCGGTCGGGCTAGCGCCGGTCTCGGACCACCGCCTCAACGCGCGGCGAGGATCTCCGCCGCCGCCCGCTCCGCGCCACGTTCGGCGTTGATCGTCGCGGCCGCCGCCTCCGCCGCCGCGCGCATACGCGGATCGGCGATCATCGCGCCGATGGCCGCCGCCGCGCGGCCATATCGCCAGCGGGGGATCACCCGCGCCGCGCCGGTGCGGGCGACGCGGGCGGCATTGTCGGGCTGATCGTGTGCGAAGGGGACGAGCGCCATCGGAACCCCCGCCGACAGAGCGAGCGCGATCGTCCCGATCCCGCCCTGGCTGACCACGAAGGCCGCCCGCTCGAAAACCGCCTGATAGGGCGCGGCGAGCGCGACGAGCCGGTCGGGCCGGGCCGGCAGGCCTGCCGCATTCGCCTCCGTCCCCACGAGGAGGAGCGCCCTCATGCCGAGCCGTTCGGCGATCGCGGCGCTCTCATGAAAGAACCGCCTCGCGACATGGGAGGAGGCCGAGCCGAGGGTAAAGACGATCGGTGCGGGACCGGCGGCGAGGAATGCCTCGATCGCCGGATCGAGCGCGGCCCGGCCGGTTTGCAGAACCTGGCCGGTCTGCACCGTGTTCGCGGGCGCATCGGACGGAAGGCGGCCGAAGAGGGGCGAATAGAGCGCAAGAACTCCGCCCGGCGCGTGCTGTCCGCCGAAGGCCGGATGATCGGGATAGACACCGAGCCCTTCGGCCGCGCGATAGGCCCGCAGCGGCGCCGCCCAATCCTCGACGCCCTTCTTCGCCACGTTGAGGAGCCAGCGATTATAACCCGGCGCGCCACGCACGAAGGGCAGCATCGGAAGTTTCGGCGGATCTTGCGCGCTATAGAGCATCGCCGGCTGGAAGACGGCCGAGCGCCAGGGCACCCCGCTGCGCGCGGCGGCAAGGGGCGCGGCGAGCGCCAGCGTGACGGAAACGAGGCGGTCGGCGCCCATGAGCGCGGCGCCGAGGTCCGCATCGCTCTCGGCGATATGCGGGCCGAGCACCTCGCGAAAGATGAAGGCCGGCCCGCGGCGCGGATGCATGAAGCGGGCATGAAAGTCGGGGTCGGCGGGCCGGTCGGGCCGCATGGGCGCGAAGTCGAGCCCGGCCGCCGCGACCGCCGTTTCGTGCGCCCGATGGGTCGCCACGGTCACGCCATGGCCGGCCCGGCGCAGCACCTTGCCGATTTCGAGAAAGGGGACGAGATCACCGAGCGAACCATGGCTCGCGAAGACGATTTTCATCGGGGGTCGCGCCCGGCTCGCGCCTCAACGATGACGATGGGCGAGCCGCACGCAGGGAAGCGGACGGCCATCGCCCCACCCGCGTTCCCGCTCATTCCCGTCGGCACGCCTCAGTCGCCGAGCGGGAACCAGCTCGTGTCGATCGTGGCGTTCTCGCTATATTCGCACACATCGCGCATCCGCTTCAGATCGAGGATCTGGACCCGGTTGCCCTGGCGCTGGATCAATCGATCCCGCTCGATCCGCGACATCGTTTTCGACACGTAGACGTTGGTGAGGCCGAGAAGGTCGGCGATATCGCTCTGCGTCAGGGGCAGGCGGAACCCGTCTTCGATCCCGTTGACGGTGAGGCGCAGGCGGCTCGAAATCTCGAGGAGCAGATAGCACAGCCGCTCATAGGCGCTGAGCCGCCCGATCGCGCGAATGCGGTCGAGAAGGGCCGCATTCTCCTTCACCGTCATCGAGAAGAGCAGTGCCGTAAGCCGCGGCGATTGCGAGAAGAGCGGCTCGAGGCCCGCCTTCGGGAACGGGCAGAGCACGGCGGCGGTCACGCATTTGATGTCGTGCTGAGCCTGATGCAGCGCGATCTCCGAGAGGTCGACGATGTCGCCCGGATAAAAGATGCGCAGGAGCTGCCGACGCCCGTCCTCCAGCATGGAGAACGAGGTCAGCCAACCGGACTTGACCACGAACAGATATTCGACGGGCCGCCCCGCCCGGCGGACGATCTGGTCCTTGCGATACTCCCGCTCGTCCTCCTCGAGGATCGCGAGAAGGCGCTTGTCGGCTTCGGAGAGTTCAGTAAATCGGCCGAGCTTGGCAATCAGGCAGCTATTCGTCACGGTCCCTCAAACGATCCCACCGAGTCAATCATACGCCGCCGCATACTTAGCCCCATTTCACTCCGAATGAACGGAGCCCATCGCAAAAAGGTTCATTCCTTGCGCGACAACCTCGAAGGATGCGCGACGAGACGATAGAGTGTGTGTGGCAACGAAATGAGGTCAGCGATGACACGCGCGTTTTTCGCCGGGATTATAGCAACCGCCATCGTATCGGCGTTGCTCTATCTTAACGCTCGCATGGACCTGTTGCCGCAAGCGAATCTCCTCGATCAGATCGCAGCGTTCAACGAACGGCTCGGGTTGCCCACATCGTCCCGCGCCGTCTGGGGCACGCATGCCGTGTTCGGCGTGCTGATCTTCCCGACGATCTTCGCCTTCCTCTGTCATATTCTGCCAGGTCGCTCGTTCGGGCAAGGTTGCGCGTTCGGCATCATTCTATGGCTGGCGATGATGGCCTCGTTCATGCCGCTGGCCGGACACGAGGTTTTCGCGCGCGATCTCGGCGCCATCTTCATCGGCACCATGCTGGCGATGTGCCTCATCTACGGCGCGCTGTTGTCGATCACCTATGTCGCGCTGACGCCGCTGCCCGAGGATTGAAGCCGCAGCGGCCGCCGGTTCAGCGGCCGGACGCGACCGTGCTGCGCTGCACTCCGGCGGCGCGCGCGGGGAAGAGGTGATCGACCTTCGCCGCGCCGATGATCGGCCCCGGCCCCTTAAAGGTCTCGACCTGGGCGATCACGAAGCAGCCGGCCGAGGCGTCCCGGTCGATATCGTTGAGGGGCAGGTCGAAGGTCATCGGCTCGCCCTTCCACATCCCGATCGGCCGCATCTCGCGCACCACATTGTGATAGGTGAGCTTACGGCCGCGATTTTCCCCCTCGCGGACGGGGACGCGGATTTCCTCGTCGGTCACGATGAGCCACAGCGTCGCCTTGTCGGCGGCGGCCCGGCGGTCCTCGCCGACATCGATCGTGAGGACGTTGTTGTTGATCGACAGGTCGATCGGCAGCGTCAGACGACGCTCCGTCTCGCGGATCGCGGTGCGGATCGCATCGGGATCGTTGCCGAGCACCGAGCGCTCACCGTTCACCATGAGCTGCGGGGTGAACACCTCGCGGTCGCCACGGGCGACGGAATAGGCGATCTGCCGCTTGGTCAGCATGTCGGTGGCGAGCGTGTCGGCCCAGCCGAGAAAGTCCCAGAGCTTCACGGGCATCGAGACGGCGTAGACGCCCTCCTCCTCCGCGAACTCGCCGATGAGGGCATCGGCGGCCGGACAGGACGCGCAGCCCTGGCTCGTGAAAAGCTCCAGGAACGCGCGCGGCTTTTCGCCGGCCGTCGCGACGACGGTCCCGCAAAGGATGACGATCAGGCCGAGAGTGGCACGCAACACCGTGTTGCTCCTTGTGGGCGTCTTGTCGTCCAACCTAATCCCTCGGCTTCGCTTTTGACCAATCACTCGCCGGTGACATTCGGGCGAGCACCTGGCGGGTGCGCGCCGTCTTCGCCCGGCGGATTGACGAACGGACCACCCCGCTGCCGCTCCTGGCGGAGCGCCCAACGAACCGACGGAAAGGCGAGGTCGTCCCACGGGATGGCATCCTCACCGTAGAGCGCGACGGCCTGACTTTCGACCCCCGGCGCGAAGGACGGCGTGTCGAGCCGCGCGCGGTAGATGAGCTGCACCTGGCCGAGGCGGCGGATCGTATAGACCGCGAGGAGCCCCTCGATCACGATATCGGCGGTCGCCTCCTCGAAGGCCTCGCGCCGCGCGCCCTCCTCCGGCGTCTCGCCATGTTCGAGATAGCCCGCCGGCAGCGTCCATCGCCCGCGCGAGGGGTGGATGGCGCGCCGGCATAGGAGAATGCGCGGGCCCGCGCGGACCACGGCGCCGACCACGATCTTCGGGTTGTCATAGGCGACGAAGCCGCAGGTGTCGCACACCGCGCGCTCCATGTTGTCCCCGTCGGGAACGCGGCGCGAGAAGGTCTGGCTCACGATGCGGCAGCGCCCTTGTTCGCCTCGAGGAGCCCGCGCAGCGTGTCGCCGAACGAGCCGTCGAGCGCCTCCCGGCTCAACGGGCCGACATGCTTGCCCCGGATCGTGCCGTCGGGGCCGACGATGAAGGTTTCCGGCACGCCATAGACGCCCCATTCGATCGCGTTGCGCCCGTCCGGATCGACGCCGATCGCATCGTAGGGGTTGCCGAGCTCGGCGAGGAACCGCTCCGCGCTGGCGCGCTTGTCCTTGTAGTTGATGCCGACGATCGTCAGCCCTTCCTCCTCCCCGAGGTCCATCAGGAGGGGATGCTCCACGCGGCACGGCGCGCACCAGGACGCGAAGACGTTGACCAGCGAGACGCGGCCGGCGAGCGCCGCCGGATCGAAGCCCGCCCCGACGCCGAGGCCGGGGAACACGCTGCCCGGCGCGCTCTTGCCGATGAGCGCGGACGGCACGACCGAGCGGTCCGCCCCATCGGTGACGCGCAGCGCGAAGATCGCCGCGAGACCGAGAAAGGCGACGAGCGGCACCGCGAGGAGAATGTGGGTCGCCCTAAAGCGCATTCTCGTTCTCCCGCGCCGATACGATGCCGTCGCCCGCCAGACGCGTCGTCGCGCGTTCGGCCCGCGCGAGAGCCGCCCGCGCCATGCGCCGATCGACGACCGCCCAAAGGACGAGGGCGGCGATCGTCCCGAAGGTGATCGCATAGGCGGCGATCACATAACCGGCATATTGGCCCATCAGCGCGCCCCCCTCGCGAGGCGAAGGCGCAGGCTGCGCGCGCGGCGGCGCAAAAGCTCGGTGCGCATCGTGGCGAGATGCAGCGTCGTGAAGAGAAGCATGAAGGCGATCGCCATGATGAAGAGCGGGACGAGCATCGAGGCATGGATCGTCGGCCCGTCAAAGCGCATCACGCTCGCGCCCTGGTGCAGCGTGTTCCACCAGTCGACCGAGAATTTGATGATCGGAATGTTGATGAAGCCGACGAGGATCGTGATCGCCGCGACGCGGGCCGCCCGCGACGGCTCGTCGATCGCCCGCCACAGCGCGATGAGGCCGAGATACATGAAGAAGAGGATCAACATCGAGGTGAGCCGCGCGTCCCACACCCACCAGGCGCCCCACATCGGCTTGCCCCAGACGGAGCCCGAGGCGAGCGCGCAGAGCGTGAAGGCCGCGCCGATCGGAGCCGCGGCTTTCGCCGCGACGTCGGCGAGCGGGTGGCGCCAGACGAGGGTGCCGAGCGCGGCGGAGGTCATCACCAGATAGGTGAAGAGGGCGAGCCAGGCCGCCGGCACGTGGACATACATGATCCGCACCGTGGCGCCCTGCTGATAGTCCTCCGGGGAGGCCCACAGCGCGAAATAGAGGCCGACGGCGAAGGCGATCAGCGTCGCCGCGGCGAACCAGGGGATCGCGCGGTCGGCAAGGCTCGCGAAGCGGCCCGGATTGATGATCGACGGGCGCGCGGCCCTATCGGCTGAAACTGACGTGGACAATCGGGTCTCCCTCCCGACGATCGTAGGCCGAGACAACGGCGCTGGAAAGCATCGCGAGCCGCCTCGTCCATCTTCGGGCGAGGTTGGTTTCGCCGATCAATCGATCTCGCGCAATGCGGCAGCGGCGGCGATCGGCGCGACCACCGCCGAGACAAGCGCCAGCGCGCCGAGAAGCGCGAGCGGCGGCAACACGGCGCGCCCAGCCCCGGCCGCTTCGATCGCCGCCACCGCGAAGATGAGAACCGGGATCGACAGCGGCAAGACGAGGATCGCGATCAGCACGCCGGCGCGGCGAAGCGACACGGCGACCGCCGCCCCGATCGAGCCGATCAGCGCGAGGGCCGGCGTGCCGAGCAGGAACGTCACGAGGGTGAGCGCGAGCGTCGCCCCGTCGAGATTGAGGAGGATCGCGGCGAGCGGCGTCGCGACGATCAAGGGAAGCGCCGCCGCCGTCCAGTGCGCCGCCGCCTTCACGATCACGACGAGCTCCAGCGGCGCGCCGCCGAGCCGGAGTTGGTCGAGCGTCCCGTCCTCCTGGTCGGATTGGAAGAGCCGCTCGAGGCCGAGAAGCAGCGCGAGAAGCACCGCGATCCACAGGAGCGCCGGGCCGAGACGGGCAAGGAGCGGCAGATCGGGGCCGAGCGCGAACGGCGCGACGGCGCTGACGGCGAGATAGAAGATCACGCCGACCGGGCCGCCGCCCCCGGCGCTCCAGGCAAGCCGCACGTCGCGGACGAAGAGGGCGCCGAGGCTCATGACGGCGCGAGCCGCAATTCGTCGGCGCCGTCGATGCCGAGCGGTTCGTGCGTCGCGGCGAGGACGAGACCGCCGCCGGCGAGATGGTTCGCCATCATCGCCGCGAAGGTCGCGCGGGAGGCGGTGTCGAGGCCGGCCGTCGGCTCGTCGAGCAGCCAGAGCGGGCGCGGCGCCATGCGAAGGCGTGCGAGCGCGAGGCGGCGACGCTGGCCCTGGGACAGGAACTGAGCCGGCATTTCGGCGAGATGGAGAAGGCCGACCGTATCGAGCGCGGCCTCGACCACCGATTCGCCGGCCGATCCGTCGCCGAGCCAGCGACACCAGAATGCGGCATTTTCAGCCACGCTGAACTGCGGCTTCACGGCATCGAGATGGCCGACGAAATGAATTGCGCCGGCGCGCTCGCTGTCCCAATTAAGAAATGTGACCGTCCCGCTTTCGATTCCCGTCAGTCCCGCAATCGCGCGCAACAGCGTCGATTTGCCGACACCGTTCGGACCCGTGACGGCACACGCACGCCCGGCCGCGACCGTAAAACTCACGCGATCGAGGACACGCCTTTCGCCGCGATCGACGCACAATTCGGCCACCTGCAAGCTTTTCATGGTTGGTGAATTGTCCGTCGAGACGTCGGCTCCGCTTGATCATAGCGGCGATTGGGCGTTGATAGCGGCAACGTCTTCTAGTTCCAAACAAGGGAGTTGAGCCGTGGCCCGCTCGCTCGATAGCTTCCAAAGCCGTACCGAACTCACCGTCGACGGCAAGAGCTACACCATCTTCGACCTGAAGGCCGCCGAGCGCAACGGACTTGCGGGGGTATCCCGGCTTCCGATGTCGCTCAAGGTCCTACTCGAGAACCTCCTGCGCTACGAGGATGGCTCGACAGTGACGGCGGACGACATCCGCGCGCTCGCCAAGTGGGTCGACGACCGCAAGTCCGATCGCGAAATCGCCTACCGCCCCGCCCGCGTCCTGATGCAGGACTTCACCGGCGTTCCGGCGGTCGTCGATCTCGCCGCGATGCGTGACGCGTCCGAGGCGCTCGGCGCCGACCCGAAGAAGATCAACCCGCTGGTGCCCGTCGATCTCGTGATCGACCACTCGGTCATGGTCGACTATTTCGGCACGCAGAGCGCGTTCAAGCAGAATGTCGACCTCGAATATGAGCGCAATGGCGAGCGCTATCAGTTCCTGCGCTGGGGCCAGTCGGCGTTCGACAATTTCCGCGTCGTGCCGCCGGGAACCGGCATCTGCCACCAGGTGAACCTCGAATATCTCGCCCAGACCGTCTGGACGAAGGACGAAGACGGCGTCACCTACGCGTTCCCCGACACGCTCGTCGGCACCGATTCGCACACGACGATGGTGAACGGCCTCGCCGTTCTCGGTTGGGGCGTCGGCGGCATCGAGGCGGAGGCCGCGATGCTCGGCCAGCCGATTTCGATGCTCATTCCCGAGGTCATCGGCTTCAAGCTGCACGGCAAGCTGCCGGAAGGCACCACCGCGACCGACCTCGTGCTCACCGTCACCGAGATGCTGCGCAAGAAGGGCGTCGTCGGCAAGTTCGTGGAATTCTTCGGCGCCGGCCTCTCGGCCCTGTCGCTCGAGGATTGCGCGACGATTGCCAACATGGCCCCCGAATACGGCGCGACCTGCGGCTTCTTCCCGGTCGATGACGACACGATCCGCTATCTCACCTCGACCGGCCGCGACACGCACCGCATCGAGCTCGTGAAGGCCTACGCCAAGGCGAACGGCTTCTACCGGACCGACGACACCGAGGATCCGGTCTTCACCGACACCCTCGAACTCGACCTGTCGACCGTCGTCCCCTCCCTCGCCGGCCCGAAGCGCCCGCAGGACCGCGTCGCGCTGACCGACGCCGCGACCGCCTTCTCCAAAGCCGTCGACACCATCAAGGGCGGCTCGAAATCCAAGGCCGCCCCGTCGACGAGCGAGGGCGAGGCCCGCTTCATGGCCGAAGGCGCGCAGATCGACCAGTCGGCCGAGCCCGGCCACGTCGTCGAGGGCGAGGACTACCGGATCGGTGACGGCGACGTCGTGATCGCGGCGATCACCTCGTGCACCAACACCTCGAACCCGTCCGTGCTGATCGCGGCCGGCCTCGTCGCCCGCAATGCGCGCGCCAAGGGTCTCCAGGCCAAACCGTGGGTGAAGACCTCGCTCGCCCCGGGCAGCCAGGTGGTCACCGACTATCTCGAGAAGACCGGCCTCCAGGACGATCTCGACGCCATGGGCTTCGATCTGGTCGGCTATGGCTGCACGACCTGCATCGGCAACTCCGGCCCGCTGCCCGAAAAGATCTCCAAGACGATCAACGACAACGATCTCGTCGCCGTCTCGGTGCTCTCGGGCAACCGCAACTTCGAAGGCCGCGTGAACCCGGACGTGCGGGCGAACTATCTCGCCTCCCCGCCCCTCGTCGTCGCCTATTCGATCCTCGGCACGATGACCAAGGACATCACCACCGAGCCGCTCGGCGAGGACAAAGACGGCAACCCCGTCTACCTCAAGGACATCTGGCCCACCACCAAAGAGGTGGCCGACACCGTCCGCAGCGCGATCACCCGCGAGATGTTCGACAACCGCTATTCCGACGTCTTCAAGGGTGACGAGCACTGGCAGGCGGTGAAGACCTCCGGCGGGCTCACTTACTCCTGGCCGATGTCGTCGACCTATGTGCGCAACCCGCCTTATTTCGAGGGCATGAGCCTCGAGCCCGATCCGGTCACGGACATCGTGGACGCCCGCGTCCTCGCCCTCTTCCAGGACTCGATCACGACCGACCACATCTCCCCGGCCGGCTCGATCAAGACGACGTCCCCGGCGGGTCATTATCTGTCCGAGCATCAGGTCGCGGTGAAGGACTTCAACTCCTACGGCGCCCGCCGCGGCAACCACGAAGTCATGATGCGCGGCACGTTCGCCAACATCCGCATCAAGAACCAGATGGTGGCCGGCGTCGAAGGCGGCGTGACCTATCATCAGCCGGACGGCGAAGAGATGCCGATCTACGACGCGGCGATGCGCTATCAGAGCGAGGGCGTGCCGCTCGTCGTGTTCGCGGGTAAGGAATACGGCACCGGCTCCTCCCGCGACTGGGCGGCGAAGGGCACCCGTCTTCTCGGCGTGCGCGCGGTGATCGCGGAGAGCTTCGAGCGCATCCACCGCTCGAACCTCGTCGGCATGGGCGTGCTGCCGCTCGTCTTCACCGGCAGCGATTCCTGGGAGAGCCTCGGCATCACCGGCAAGGAGCAGGTGTCGATCGCCGGCCTCGCCGAGATCAAGCCGCGCCAGACCCTCACGGCGGAGATCACCTTCGAGGACGGCTCGAAGAAGTCGATCGAGCTTCTCTGCCGGATCGATACGGCCGACGAGCTCGCCTATTACAACAATGGCGGCATCCTGCATTACGTGCTGCGCGGCCTCGCACGTGAGAGCGTCGCGGCCTGATCAGCGAACCATCCGCTCCGATCCGAGCGGGATGAACGAGGGCGGCCTTCGCGGGCCGCCCTTTTCTTTTGTCCCGTCGCGCCGGCCGGCCGGGCGATCCGACCCGCCTTGGTCGAGACCAGCGTCGCGCAATATCGAATCGCCAAAATCCGTCCGGTGCGGAGGAATTTTGCGGATGATGGGACTTTATCGGCGCCTTTCCATCTCGGCGAAGCTGTGGCTGCTCGCCGGGATCAACCTCATTTCGTTGATCGTTCTCGTGAACGTCCTGGTGCCTCAAGCCAGGACTCTCGTCCTCGATCTCGAAGTCGGAAAGGTTCGCTCGCTCAGCGAAGCGGCCGCGAATCTTGCCCGCGGCTTGGAGATGCGCGCACAAGCCGGCGAATTCTCGCGGGACGAAGCGAAGGCGCGCTTCGTCGAGGCCATCCACGCGATGTGGTACGACGACCACAAGGAATATCTGTTCGCGATCGATCTCGATGGGACGGTGTTCGCCCACGCCGCAAAGCCCGAACTCGAAGGCCAGTCCCTCTGGAATTTCGAGGACAAAGCCGGCCTCAAGCTCTTCCAAGCGCTGAGCGCCGCCGCGCGTGAGGGCGGCGGTTCCGTCTCCTATTGGTGGCCGAAGCCCGGCAGCGACGATCCGATGGAGAAAATCTCCTACGTCGTCCCGCTATCCGAGTGGGGCATCTATGTCGGCACGGGCGTCTACACCGACCGGATCGACAGCGCGTTCGCGAGCCTCAACTGGGCCGCGGCCTTCGTGACGCTGATCGCGATGGCGGTCGTCGTGTTCGCGAGCTGGCTCATCGCGCGGGACATATCGCGGCCGGCCGGCGATCTCGCCAGCAAGATCACGCGCCTCGCGCAGGGGGAAGTCGTGGCGGAAAGCGCCTATGGCCGCCGCCGCGACGCGATCGGCTCTCTCGCCCGCGCCGTCACCGCCTTGCGCGGCGTCGTCATCGAACGCATCGAGCTGCAACAGGCGCAGACCAAGGCGAGCGAGGAGCGCCGCCAGGAGCGCGCTCTCGCGATGCAGCAGCTCGCCGATTCGCTCGATGCCAGCGTTTCGGACGACGTCGATGCGATGCAGGAGAGCATGCAAGCCATGGTCTCGCGCGCCGAGGCGATGCGCGATATCGCCGAGCGGATGCGCACCACCACCGAGGAGACGTACAGCGCGTGCGAATCGGGCCATGAAAGCGTCGACATCGTGGCGCGTGCCGCCGAGGAGCTGAGCGCCAGCTCCCGCGAGATCGCGCGGCAGATCTCGGGCAACGCCACCGCCTCCGATCGGGCGGTCGAGGCGGCAGAGGGCGCCGCGCTGTCGATCTCCACCCTCGCCAAAGCGAGCCGCAGCATCGGCGAGGTCACGCGCCTCATCAACGATATCGCCGAGCAGACGAACCTTCTCGCCCTCAACGCGACGATCGAGGCGGCGCGGGCGGGCGAAGCGGGGCGCGGCTTCAGCGTCGTCGCACACGAGGTGAAGAGCCTCGCCGAGCAGACCGGCAAGGCGACCGGCAATATCGAGGCGCAGATCCGCGCCATGCAGGCGGAAACGAACCAGAGCGTCGAGGCGATCAACGGGATCGTGACCACCGTCACCCAACTCTCGGCGAACACGGCAGCGATGGCGACCGCGCTCGAAGAACAGGATTCCTCGATCCGCGAAATCGCGTCGAGCATCGCGCTCGCCGCCGAATCGTCCGACGCCATCAGCCGCAATATGAGCCGGATGCGCTCGAGCGTCGACGAGACGCGATCGGCGGCCGACACCGTGTGCACCACAACCACGTCGCTCGACCACCAAAGTCTCGGCGTCAAATCGAGCGTCGAATCGTTCCTGTCGAACCTGCGTCACGCCAACGACGCCGGCATCTCGCGACGAACGGGGTCTTGACGGCGGATTTTGCAAAACGGCAAGGGCGCGGCCCCATAGCGCCGCCCTTGGCAACGAAGGTCGAAACGATTTCAGCTTCGACGCGAAACGTAAAATCCCCGATTAGCGCAATATTGAGAACAGATATTCGTCATCCGCGCATAGAGCGTCCGTGCGTCGCATGCTTGGTGCGCTTGCGGCAGGCTTTCAACCCATCCATATTCTCCCTCAATGGACGGGGTGCGTCCGCCGTCGGTCGCGCGTTTCGCCGACCGGCTCAACATAACGAACCATAGGGAAGCACATGGCGACCTACGATCGTAATCCGTACGCGCGGCCGACCATCGGGGCCGCGCCCGCCGACGTCGGCATCGATCAGGGCCTCCGCAGCTATATGCTGCGGGTCTACAACTACATGGCCATCGGCCTTGTGGTGACCGGCGTGGCCGCGCTGGCCGTCTTCAACTTCGCCGTGACGACGAACGCCGCCGATGCCGCGGCGCAGGTCGGCAACGGCATGTATCTCACCCAGTTCGGCGTGACGCTGTACACCAGCCCGCTGAAGTGGCTCTTCATGCTCGCACCGCTCGGGTTCATCTTCTTCCTCGGCGCGCGGATCAACAAAATGTCGCTCTCCGCCGCGCAGATGACCTTCTGGGCCTTCGCCGCGGTGATGGGCATCTCGCTGTCGTCGATCCTGCTCGTCTACACGTCCGAGAGCATCGGCCGGGTCTTCTTCATCACCGCCGCCGCCTTCGGCGCGCTGAGCCTCTACGGCTACACCACGAAGAAGGACCTGTCCGGCTGGGGCTCGTTCCTGTTTATGGGCCTGATCGGCATCATCATCGCCGCTCTGGTGAACCTCTTCCTCGCCTCCTCGGCGTTGCAGTTCGCCATCTCGGTGATCGGTGTCCTCGTGTTCGCCGGCCTCACCGCCTACGACACGCAGCGCATCAAAGAGATGTACTATGTGGGCGATGACAGCTCGGTCGCCGGCCGCAAGGCGGTGATGGGCGCGCTGTCGCTCTACCTGAACTTCATCAACATGTTCATGATGCTGCTGTCGCTCTTCGGCAACCGCCAGTAGTCGGCCGAACAGCGCGAACGACGAAAGGCGCGGCATCAGCCGCGCCTTTTTTGTTTTGCGGGTCCCTTGCGCTGCACCATGCGACTCGGGACACTCGCCATGGATCCATGGGAGGTGCCTATGCCGCGCTTGTTCACCGCCATCACCCTTCCCGAGGATGTCCGCTTCTGGCTCACCAATCTGCGCGGTGGGCTCCGCGGCGCCCGATATATCGACCCCGAGAATTACCACATCACCCTGCGCTTCATCGGCGACATCGATGAGCGCACCGCCGACGAGGTCGCCTTCGCGCTCGGCAAGATCCGCCGCGCGCCGATCCCGATCCGCCTCACCGGCCTCGGCTCCTTCGGCAACAAGAAGCCGCATTCGGTGTGGGCCCGCGTGGAGCCGTCGCCGGCTTTGTCCGAGCTTCAGGCCGAACAGGAGCGGATCCTCCAGCGGGTCGGCCTCCCCCCGGAAGCGCGCCGCTTCACCCCGCACGTGACGATCGCGCGCCTCAGGGGCACGAGCCCCCGCGAAGTCGCCGACTGGCTCACGATCCGCGGCGGCTTCTCCGCCCCGCCCTTCACGGCCGAGGCGTTCGACCTCCTCTCGTCCAAGGATTCGGTGGGCGGCGGGCCATACATCACCGAGGACCGTTACCCCCTGTCCTTGCCGGAACCGGTCGCCTAAAGGCCGCGCCGGGGCCCCGGCGCACTTCCTCGCAAGGCCTGCCGTTCTCTGGACGGCGGGTCCGCGAAGACGGCGCGCGGTCGCCCGGCGCTCGCCGGGAAAATCACGGCGATCCGCAAGCCCCGCGGCTTGAGGCGTGGGTGTTCTTGAAGCGTGGGGCTGAGCCTCGGCGCGCAACGGACGCGGGGGGATGCCTCGCGGCACCGCCTGCAAAGGCCGAGAGCGGCGCGACGCCGCCGAGATGCGCGGCTCGGTTGGATGAGCCGCCAGCCGCCTCTGTACGCGGCTGAGCAGGGACCGGACGCCACGAGCGCCCGTGCCCTTCGCCGACGATCCGTGCCCGGCCGCCCCTCGGGCGGCCTCGCGGATGCGGCCGCCCGCGTGCGCCGCCCGGCCTCAGCTCTCCGCTTCGCTGAGGCCGAGGACGTTGAGGCTCTGCTGGAAATGCTGCGAGATCGGCGCCGTCACATCGAGCGTGCCGCCCGCCGGATGCGGCAGGCGGATGCGCCGGGCGTGGAGGTGGAGCCGGTTCTGGATGCCCCCCGGCAGCGCCCAATTCTCGATGTTGAAATACTTGCTGTCGCCGATTATCGGCGTTCCCATGTGCGCGGCATGAACGCGGAGCTGATGGGTCCGCCCCGTCACCGGCATCATCTTCAGGAGCGAGAGCTGACCGGAGCGGTCGAGCGTCTCATAGTCGCTGATGGCCCGCTGGGATTCTTTCGTCTTGTCGCGATAGGCGCGCATCTTCTCCCCATCCTCCGGGTCGCGCGCGATCCACGTCGCGATGCGCCCTTCCGGCGGATTGGGATGGCCGCGCACCAGCGCGAGATAGTCCTTGTGCGCGTCGCGGCCCTTGAAGGTTTCGGCGAGATGGGCCGCGGCGGCCCGCGTCAACGCCACGACGAGAACGCCCGTCGTGTCCCGGTCGAGCCGGTGGACGAGGCGCGGCTTGCGGCCTTTGCGGTCGCGCCAGGCCTCCAGCATCCCGTCAATATGGCGCGAGAGGCCCGACCCGCCTTGCACCGCGAGCCCGAACGGCTTGTTGAGGACGACGAGCGCATCGTCCCGGTGGATCACCATCGCATCGAGGCTCGCCCCGTCCCCCTCCGCGCGCGGCGGAGCGGCGGTCTCGGCGACCATGATCGGCGGCAGGCGCACGCTCTGTCCAGCCGACAGCCGCGTCTCGAGCTTGGCCCGCGCACCGTCGACACGGACCTGCCCGGTGCGCACCACCTTCGACAGCGCGCCGAAGGGCACGCTGGGAAATTGCTGGCGCAGCCAACGATCGAGGCGCATCCCCTCGTCGTCCGCCGTCACCTCGACATGACTGACTGCGGGCTTCGCGCCCGCCGCATCCGTTTCGCTCATGACGTGGTCCGTGACAGGCCGACACCGATCGCCGCCCCGCCGATCGCGAGAAACACGGATAGACCGATATAAAGCGCGGCGCGGCCGACCCGGCCTTCCTCGACCATGCGCACGACCTCCAGTGAAAAGGTTGAAAAGGTGGTGAAGCCGCCGAGAAAGCCCGACATCAGCGCGGCGCGCACCATCGGCGTCGCCCACATCGATGAGCCGATCCAGCCGATCAGAACGCCCCCGACGACGTTGACGAAGAGCGTCGCGAGCGGAAAGGCCGGCGAGACCGCCATGCCCGCGACGCCGATCCAGAAGCGGGCGAGCGCCCCCATACCGCCGCCCGCGGCGACGAGGAGGCTCGTGACGAGTGGGCTCACGTCGCGGTGGCGCGGCTGTCGTCCTCGCCCGCGGCCTTTTCCGGCGCGCCGTTCACCTTGGTCCAATGCGCCACGCCCGAATCATAGTCCTTGTCGAGCGTGCCCATCACGCGATCCCAGAACGAGAAGAAGTTCGCATAATTGGTGTTGAAGTGCGCGTGATGCTGGTCGTGAAAGAGCGTGCACACCATCGGCGAGGGAACGCGCGTGATGTCGGACGCGGCGAATTCGAACCCCGAATGGCCGATCATGCCGTTGAAATGATCGTAGAGCCGGTGGGCGATGAGGACGACCGGCGGGATCGGCAGGAAGAGCGGCGCCCAGAGATAATAGCTCTGCATCACGAACGCATCGACCAGCGTGTCGGAGTAGTTCGACCACACCGTCGGCGCGACCGAGCGATGATGGAACTGGTGGTGCTTGTAGAGCGGCGGCCAGTGCATCAGCCGGTGGCCCCAATAGAACCAGGTGTCGAACGCGATGATCGACACGACGAACATCAGCGGCACCGACCACCACGACAAATCCAGCGGTGCGACCAACGTCCAGCCTTTATATTGGAGGAACAACCCGCCCGCGAGACAGAAGCAGGTCGCCGTCAGCGAAATCGCGCTCTGACGGATCTCCTTCCATTTTCGCTTCTCGCCATAGCGCCCTTTCTGGATGCGTCGCTCCGGCGATCGATGCGCGAACCACTGAAAGGCCGCACCGAAGCCGATATAGAGCACGAACGTGACGACGTAGACTGCCGCCCAGAGCGCCAGAAACTCGACGAGTGAGGTCATTTCTCCTCCTTCCTCGGACGGGAGTGATCGTCGCGGGTCGGCGTCGACGCGTCGGCCCTGCGGCGTTCTTCACGCCGTTCCGCCACGATGGCAAGCCGCGCCTTGAAATCACGCTCCTTGCCCCGCTCGGTCGGGCGATAAAAAGTCTGCGGCGTCAGGCCCTCCGGGAAGTAGGCCTGGCCGGAAATGCCGCCTTCGGCATCGTGGTCGTATTCGTATCCTGCGCTGTAACCCTCGTCCTTCATGAGGCGGGTGGGCGCGTTCATGATATGCTTGGGCGGCGCGAGAGACGGCGTCTCCTTCACGAAGCGCCGCGCCGCGCCGTAGGCCTTATAGAGTGCGTTCGATTTCGGCGCGAGGGCGAGATAGACGACGATTTCGGCGAGCGCCAGTTCGCCCTCCGGGGAGCCGAGAAAGTCGTAGGTGTCGCGCGCGGCGATCGCGAGCGTGAGGGCGTGCGGGTCGGCAAGGCCGATATCCTCGGCCGCCATGCGCACGATCCGCCTTGCGAGATAGAGCGGATCCTCGCCCGCGTCGAGCATCCTGGCGAGATAATAAAGAGCGGCATCGGGATCGGAACCGCGCACCGACTTATGGAGCGCGGAGACGAGGTTATAATGCCCGTCCCGGTCCTTGTCGTAGGCCGGGGCGCGGCGTTGCAGGATCGTCTGCAGCGTCTCGGCGTCGATCGTCTCGCCGGGTGCGGCGACTCGGTAGACTTCCTCGGCGAGCGTGAGGGCGGCGCGCCCGTCCCCGTCGGCCATGCGGACGAGGCTCGCCCGCGCGTCGCCCGAGATCGGCAGCGGGCCGCGAACGGCCTCGGCGCGGGCCATCAACTCCTCGATCGCCTCGACGTCGAGCGGCTTGAAGGTGAGCACCTGGGCCCGCGACAAAAGCGCCGAATTCAGCTCGAAGGACGGGTTCTCGGTCGTCGCGCCGACGAGGGTGATCGTGCCGTCTTCCATGACGGGCAGGAAGGCGTCCTGCTGGGCGCGGTTGAAGCGGTGGATCTCGTCGACGAAGAGGAGCGTGCCGCGGCCGATGGCGCGGGCCTGGCGGGC
The DNA here is from genome assembly GCF_021556395.1 of Acuticoccus kalidii. Lineage (GTDB taxonomy): Bacteria > Pseudomonadota > Alphaproteobacteria > Rhizobiales > Amorphaceae > Acuticoccus > Acuticoccus kalidii. The sequence goes on along the minus strand of NZ_JAKGCS010000036.1, from coordinate 182,111 downwards.
GCGGTCGAACACCTTCTTGAGCTCGGCGACGCCGGTGAAGATCGCCGAGACCTGGATGAACTCCAGCTTGACGTGCGCCGCGAGGAGGCGGGCGAGCGTCGTCTTTCCGGTTCCGGGCGGCCCCCAGAAGATCAGCGAGCCGATATGTTCGGAGCGCAGGATGCGGGTGAGCCGCCCCTCTGGGCCGAGAAGGTGCGGCTGGCCGACGATGTCGGACAGTTTTTCCGGGCGCAGCTCGTCCGCCAGCGGGCGGGGCGCCGCCTTTTCGAGGCCCGCCGCGGCGAAGAGGTTCGTCATCTCAGCCGCCGAGGACGAGACTGAGCTGCTCGCCGTCCCGCTCGATGATGATGTCCCAATAGCGTTCACGCCGCTTGGTGACGTTCTCCAGCGCTGCCGTGTCCTCGATCTGCCAGCCATTCACCTCGCGGACGATGTCGCGGGGGCGCAGGCCCACGCGGCGGGCGATGGTCTGCTCGTCGACCCGTGCGATGACGACGCCCTTCGTCGCCATGTCGAGATTGAGCTCGTCGGCGACCGCGGGCGACAGGTTCATCGCGATGGCGCCGGTGAAGGGGGAACGCCCACCGATGCGGCGCGCGTCCCGCGGCACGGTCTCGGGCGGGACCTCGAGGGCGACGGTGAAGGTCTGAGGCGCCCCGTCGCGCATCACGCCGACCTCGGCCTCCCCCTCGGTGCCGCGCGTGGCGAAGACGTAGCCGAAGGAATCTTCGTCCGCGATGTCGATCCCGTCGATCGAGGTGACGACATCGGCGACGCGCAGGCCGGCATCGGCGGCGGGGCTCTTCGGCAACAGCTCCGAGATCAGCGCGCCGACCGGACGGTCGAGGCCGAGCTGCTCGGCGAGGCGCCGGTCGACGCTTTCGAGCCGGGCACCGAACCAAGGCCGGCTGACATTGCGCCCTTCGCGGGCCGATTCCACGACAATCCTCACCATGTCGACCGGGATCGCGAAGCCGATGCCGTTGGAGCCGCCGGAGCGGGAATAGATCGCCGAGTTGATGCCGACGAGGCGGCCGGCCATGTCGATGAGGGCGCCGCCGGAATTACCGGGATTGATCGCCGCGTCGGTCTGAATGAAGAAGCGCGAATCGGAGACGCCGACCTGGGTGCGGGCGAGCGCGGACACGATGCCTTGCGTCACGGTCTGGCCGACGCCGAACGGGTTGCCGAAGGCGAGCACCAGATCGCCCACCTCGAGCGCCGCCGGATCGCCGAGCGTGACGAAGGGGAACGTCGTCTCCTCCTCGGTCTCGATCTTGAGGACGGCGAGATCGGTGCGCTCGTCCTTCAGGAGGAGAGTCGCGGGATATTCACGATGATCGTTGAAGGCGACGCGGATCTCGCGCGCGCTCCTCACGACATGGGCGTTCGTGACGACGAGCCCGCTCGCATCGACGATGACGCCGGAGCCGAGGACGGAGCCACGCTGCGGCGCGCCGGGCCCTTGGAAGAAGCGGCGCAGGAACGGATCGTTCGGGAAAAGCGCCCGCTCGGCCTCCGGATCGGACGAATGGACGCTGACGACAGCGGGGGCGGTCTGCCGCACGATCGGCGCGAAGCTGAGCGCAATCTCGGTGCGGGATTGGGGCACCTCCTGCGCGAACGCGGGGTGGGCCGTCACGACGAAGGATAGGAAACAAAGAAGCAGCACACGCATGGCCTGCCCCCTGGACTCAATTCACTGGGACGGCCGGACAATGGGATAGGCGGATGATCCGGGCAAGCGCTGTCGCATGACAATCGCGTATTAATTGACCCTCGGCGCCATGTTCAAACGCGGCGCGCGCCCTTCACCCCGGATGGCGGACCACCGGATGGTCGTGAAGGGAAAGGCCGTCATGCTGCATCGGGACGCAATGAAGGACCGCCTCCTCCCGCGCGACCTCGAGGAGGTAGGCGAGAAAACCGAGACCGCCGCGATCGGCGATACCGGCAAGTTCGGTGCACATGCGCTCGACATAGGCTGCGGCATCGGCGCCCGCCAACGGAGGCATTGGGGTAACACAACCGGAATGAGTTTCGTCGAGGTCGTCTCGGAAAGTGGCCACGGTTCTGCCTTTCCTTTCATGAATTCAAGGCTTTGACTGTCTCCCCCGCCTGTGGGGTTCCGCACCCTTCTGTTGTGTCGACCCTCGCTGTTCCCAACCTTGCCACACGCATAATTCCATCACTGGTTGCATATACTAACCGCGGCCAATTTGGCGGATCGCGCATTTTCCAGCTACGGGCCCTTTGCTTTGCTCCGGACAGGTCTCTATGTGCGGTCCGGCGGAAGGGGGATCATTCGCATGAACGTCGTCGTCGTGGAATCTCCGGCCAAGGCCAAGACCATCAACAAATATCTGGGGGACGCCTACCACGTCGTCGCCTCCTATGGACACGTGCGCGACCTGCCGCCGAAGGACGGATCCGTCGACCCGGATCATGATTTCGAAATGGTCTGGCAGGTGGACGCGAAGGCGCAAAAGCGCCTCAACGATCTCGCTCGCGCCGTGAAGGACGCCGATCGCCTCATCCTCGCGACGGACCCGGATCGCGAAGGCGAGGCGATTTCCTGGCACGTCCTCCAGGTGCTGAAAGAGAAGAAGGCGCTGAAATCGCAGCCGGTCGAGCGTGTGGTGTTCAACGCCATCACGAAAAAGGCCGTGCTCGATGCGATGGCCGCGCCGCGGGCGATCGAATCCGATCTCGTCGACGCCTACCGGGCGCGCCGGGCGCTCGACTATCTCGTCGGCTTCAATCTGTCCCCGGTCTTGTGGCGCAAGCTGCCGGGCGCGCGGTCGGCCGGCCGCGTCCAGTCGGTGGCGCTGCGCCTCGTCTGCGACCGAGAGAACGAGATCGAGCGCTTCGTCGCGCAGGAATATTGGTCGGTCATCGCGACGCTCGTGACCCCTTCGGGCGACGCGTTCGAGGCCCGCGTCGCGGTCGTCGACGGCAAGCGGCTCGATCGGCTCGGCATCAAGAACGAGGCGGACGCCACGGCGATCGTCAACCATCTGATGGCGGCCGATTTCACCGTGACCTCGGTCGAGGCGAAGCCGCAAAAGCGCAACCCCTCGCCCCCGTTCACCACGTCGACTTTGCAGCAGGAAGCCTCCCGCAAGCTGGGCTTTTCCTCTGCGCGGACGATGCAGGTCGCGCAAAAGCTCTATGAGGGTGTCGATATCGGTGGCGAGACCGTCGGTCTCATCACGTATATGCGGACCGACGGCGTGCAGATGGCACCGGAGGGGATCGCCTCGATCCGCTCCATCATCGGCAAGCGCTATGGCGAACCCTACCTGCCGGAAAAGCCTCGCTATTATGCGACCAAGGCGAAGAACGCGCAGGAGGCCCACGAGGCGATCCGCCCGACCGACGTGTTCCGCACCCCGGCCGACATCAAGAGCCGCCTCAATGACGACGAGGCGCGCCTTTACGACCTCATCTGGAAGCGCGCCGTGTCGAGCCAGATGGAATCGGCCGAGTTCCAGCGCACCGTCGTCGACATCGACGCCCGCCAAGGCGGCCAGTCGATCGGCCTGCGCGCCAACGGCTCGGTGATGACGTTCGACGGCTTCCTCTCGGTCTATCAGGAAGGCATCGACGATCCTGAGGGTGACGAAGACGGGCGCCTGCCGAAGATCGAGGCGAAGGATCCGTTGAAGCGCGAGGCGGTGAAGCCGTCCCAGCACTTCACCGAGCCGCCGCCGCGCTACACCGAAGCGACGCTCATCAAGAAGATGGAAGAGCTCGGCATCGGCCGCCCGTCGACCTATACGGCGACGCTGTCGACCCTGCGCGATCGCGACTATGTCACGCTCGACAAGAAGCGCCTCATTCCCGGCTCCAAAGGCCGCATCGTGACGGCGTTCCTGGAATCCTTCTTCGAGCGTTATGTCGAATACGGCTTCACCGCCGATCTCGAGGAAAAGCTCGACGCGATCTCCGACGGCCAGCTCGACTGGCGCACGGTCCTGCGCGAGTTCTGGGACGATTTCTCGACCCAGATCGGCCAGGTCATGGAGGTCCGCACCGCCGCCGTCCTCGACGCGCTGAATGACGAGCTCGCCCCGCTCCTCTTCCCGCCGAAGGAAGACGGCTCGAACCCGCGCGCCTGCCCGGCGTGCAGCAACGGCCAGCTCTCTTTGAAGAATGGCCGCTATGGCGCGTTCATCGGCTGCTCGAACTATCCGGAGTGCAACTTCACCCGGCAGCTCGGCGACGATCCGAACCAGGACGCGGCCGCGGCGGAAGGGCCGGTCGTTCTCGGCGTCCATCCCGATACGGGTCTCGAGGTGTCCCTGCGCACGGGTCGCTTCGGCCCCTATGTGCAGATGGAGGCCGCCGAGGGCGAGAAGCCGAAGCGCTCCTCCCTCCCCCGCGGCTGGACGCCCGAAGAGATGACCCTCGATCGCGCCGTCATGCTGATCGATCTGCCGCGCGAGGTCGGCGCACACCCGGAAACGGGCGAGCCGATCCAGGCGGGGCTCGGCCGCTATGGCCCGTTCCTTCTCCATCAGGGGAAGTATGCGAAGCTCGAATCGATCGACGAGGTGTTCGAGATCGGCCTCAACCGCGCGGTGACGCTGATCGCCGAGCGCAAAGAGGGCAAGGGCTTCGGCCGCACGCCGGCGGCGTTGAAGTCGCTCGGTGAGCATCCTTCGGGCGGTGAGATCACCGTGCGCGAGGGTCGTTACGGGCCTTATGTCAACCACGGCAAGGTCAACGCGACGCTGCCGAAGGGGACCGACCCGCAGACCGTGACGCTGGAAGACGCCGTCAAGCTCATCGAGGCGAAGGCCGGCAAGCCGAAGGCGACCCGCAAGACAGCGACGAAGTCGTCGGCCAAAACCACCAAGGCGGCCGGTGAGACCAAGGCGAAGTCGACCAAGGCCGCTGCCGGCAAGACGACGAAGACGGCCGCGAAGAAGGCGCCCGCGAAGCCGAAGGCAGCCGCGAAGAGATCATCGAGCGGCGGGGACGACTGAGTCCCCGCCCGGCTCGATCATCCCGCGCCCGGCCGGGTGCGGGATGATGTCGCGAAGGCGCGTCGTCCCGCTCGGGCGCGGGGACGCTTGAAGCGCAGAGACGCCCGTTCCTCCCCCACGCCGTTATTTCGATCGCGTGGGCCGCGCCTCAGTGTGCGGCCCCCTCTTGCGGCCCGGTCGGCTCGGACAGCGGCTCGCGCCCCATCCGAACGAGGCGCGTGAGGATCGCGCGATAGCGGTGCTGCATCTGATGCGAGCCCCGCGCGAACTCGTGCCGCGCGCGGGCGCCCGCCGTGCCGCCCTCATCGAACCGCTGCAGCGCGATGCGATGCGCGGCCGCGACCGCCTCCACCGTCATCTCTTCGTAGAACACGATCGGAAGGTCGGCCTGCCGCTCCGGGGCGATCAGCGCGTCGAGATCCGGCAGACCGCGCGGGATGAGGGGAATTTGCCCGGCGAGCAAGGCATCGAACACCCGCCGCGGCGTCGCGAAATCCGACTGGGCGACGAGCGAGACCTTGTGGCCGAGCCACTCGCGATAGCGGCTGTCCGGCGACTGGTCGGCGTCGTCGCGCTCGATGCCGGGCTTCCACTCGACGACATCGTTGCCCGGAACGCCGGCCGCGACGGCATCGAGGAAGGCGGTCCGCCAGGGCGCGTTCGGATTGTGATTGAACCGGCCATAGAGGGCATCGCTGCGCGGCGCGCCTTCGGCCTCGTCGAAGATCGCGCGCATGTGGCTGGCGGAGAATTGTCCGCTCGCCATCGGCTCGGCGTCGAGAATGTTGAAGTTCGCGGCGCGCAGATAATGCGCCCGGTAGCCATGCCCCGGAATGACGAAATCGACCGCCTCCGCCATCCTGAGATTTTCGGCATATTCGCGGTGATTGTCGCGCAGATAGAGGCCGATGACGGCCTCGGGAAGCCGCGCACGGGCCTCGGCGAGCTGGCGGTAGAAGTCCGGCCCCTGGAAGAAGAGATGCCCGGTGAGGAGGATGAGGTCCGCGTCCGCGCCGGCGAACACGTCCTGCAAGGGCACCGGCTTGAAGGTGACGCCCACACTCTTGCCGAGGAAGCCGAAATTGCCGGGCGCGATCCGAACCGTCTCGCGCGCCATGACCGCCTGGAGGCGGCGCCGGGCATCGTGGGCCGCGGCCGACTTCGCGGCGAGGCGGTCGGGCGCCTCGGCGTCCCAGACGAAGCCGTCGAGCGCCGTCTCGACGTCGGCGACGCGCTCGGCCATGTCCTGTTCGGGGACCTCCTGTTCGGGGACCGCAGCGGGCGCGCTGTCCGGCTGCGCCGGCGCGACGGGGGCCGACACGCGCTCTTCGGCCGCGTCGTCGCGGACGAAGACGCTGTTGGCGTTGGTGCGGAAGGCGAGACGATAGCCGCGGCCGAGAAGGAGCGTGTAGATCGGCGAGGCCTCGGCGGCGGCAAAATCGAAGTCCGGATCGGGGACGATCAGATAACGGGGCCGCCGGGCCTTGAGGTCGAGCCCTTCGAGAACCGGCCGCGCGAGCGCGCCGATCGCAAGGTTCATCACGTCGATCGGCTCGCCGGGAAACACATGCATGTCGAGGATCGTATCGAGCCGCACCGCCTCGATCTCGACCTCGCTCGGCCGGTCGTCCGTCTCCTCGAGACGGGTCGCGTCCCAGGCACCGTCATCGAACAGGGGCACGGTCACGGTGCCCGCCTCGGGGGCGATCGCGACGTTGAGGTTGAGGTCGTTCGGCCGATAGCGATCGAACAGCTCACAGAAGCCGGGCGCGGCGTCGATATTGATGCCCGTCCAGCCTCGCTCCGCGAAAAGTGCAGTCTTTGAGTGTCGATAAGGGTGATGGGCGCCGACATCGACATAGAATCCGGTGGACGGATTGCCGAGCGCGTCGAGGATCAGCCGATCCTCGCCGCCCCGCGAAAAAGATCGTTGAAGATTGAGCCGCGCCAACTCGCGGGGATCATCGAATATGGTCATCGTATTGATTGGAACGCCTCACGAACAAACACTGCGGGCGGTCGCCCGGAGTCGTCGCCCGAGTCGATTGGGCGAGGAACGTGGCCGGGAGATCGGATATCGGTCCCACGTGGATAGGATGCTCAGCCCGGTTACGCCAGAGGGTTTGCTACACATCAGCTATCATCGGCTCTCGCAGTTTCGGACATTCGGCACCGATTCGCCAAATCCGCCGACCTGCCCGCGCCATATCTCATAAATTCGGAGAATTGTCGGGCGCGAGTGTGATGGCCCGTCCCGATGCGGACATGATTTCGGCACGCGCCTATCGCATGGAAAACCCAGGCTCGGCGCGCCCAAATGATCGTCGGAGGCGATCGTGCCCGCGGTGTCGTGGCGCCCGACTCGCACCATGTGACGCGGATGGTTGAAGGGTGCCATACTGCGCCCAATCGTTTGGTGATTGCGCAAGGGCGAGATTCCTCGCTAAACGCGTGCTTCTTTTTGCGAAGATCGACTGCCCACCGGCGGCCTCGAGCGTCGTATCTGGCGGACGAAGTTGGAGATTATCCGTGAAGCGAAATTTCGTGGCACTCGACGGAAGCGATTTCGAGGTCAATGTCGACGAGCCGGGCGACTTCGATTCCGTCTTCTTCCTGTCCGTGCACAAGGCCGGGTCGACGCTCCTGCAGCGCATGGTGAGCGACATCTGCCGCAGCGGCAATCGCGCCCTCATCGAGCTCGAGCCCGATCTCTTCCGCCATGGCGTGGTGCTCGGCGACTGTCCGCTCGAGGCGGCGATGCTTCTCGAAATGCGCGGCTACGCCTTCGGTGGGTTCCGCTCCCCCTGGCTCCTGCCGTTCGTGCGACAATATCGCGAGAACCAGAAGCTCCTCCTCGTCCGCGATCCGCGCGATATCGCGGTGTCCTATTATTTCTCGATGGCGAAGAGCCACGCGCTGCCGAAACAGGGCACGGCACGCGAGGCCGTCCTTGCGCTGCGGGAGACGGCGCTGGCCGAGGAGCTGTCGGAATACGTCCTCAAGGGTAAGGTGAACCCGGTGATCGCGAACCTGACGACGTTCGTGAAGCATGCCGAGCTCTACCCGAACATGGACATCGTTCGTTACGAGGACATCATCTTCGACAAGGAATCGCTCTTCGACAAAATCTGCAGCATGTGCGCCCTCCAATTGCCGCCGGAGGAGCGTGCGCGGATCGTCAAGAAGCACGATATCCGCCCGACCGAGGAAAATCCCGGCGCCCACGTGCGCCAGGTGACGCCGGGCAATTATAAGAAGCATCTGTCGCCCGAAGCCGAAGGCTATCTGACCGAGCGCTTCCATCCCGTGATGAAGACCCTCGGCTATATCTGAGCCGTGGCGGTCCCGCCCGTGCGGGCGCCCCACGCGACGACCGGCCGCCGACGGGGCGGCCCTGCGATGACACGGCGCCTTATGCGCGGAGAGCCAAGGATGCGCCTTTCGTGACGACCACCGCCGAGCCGCCGTTTCGCTCCTCGCGTTACACGACGGGGGCGATCCTCCTTCATTGGCTGATCGCGCTCCTCGTCCTCGCCCAGATCGCGGGCGGCTACGCCATGACCGACATCCTGCAGGAGGGGTCGGCGACGCAGTACGACGTGTTCCAGCTGCACAAGAGCCTCGGCATCACGATCCTCGTCCTGACGCTCGCCCGCATCCTCTGGCGGTTTTTCAATCCGCCCCCGGCGATGCCCGCTTCGGTGAGCCGGTTGGAGCGCGGCCTCGCCCGACTCGTGCATGTCGTGTTCTACGCGCTCCTTCTCGTTATTCCGCTCTCGGGCTGGGTCTTGATCAGCGCCTCGCCGGTCGATGTCGACACGGTCCTTTTCTTCCAGGAGGCGCTGCCCTGGCCGAATCTGCCCGGTTTCGGCGGCTTCTCGGCCGAGACGCAGAACGCCTTTGTCGGCACCGTCGGTGATGTGCACGCAACGCTCGCCTACGCCGTCGCGCTTCTCGTGGTTTTGCATATCGTCGGCGCGGTGAAACATCAGTTCGCCGAGCGCGGCTATCTTGCGCGGATGTGGCCGGTCTCGCGCGGCGATGGTCCGCGCCGTGCTTTCGGCCATTTCACGACGATCGCCCTTCCCCTTCTCTTCGTCGCGATCATGGTGGCGATCGCGACCCAGCTGCGACCGTCCGACACGCCGTCGGGCCTTGCGTCCTCCGGTCCGGCCGCGGTCGGCGAGGCCGGCTCGAACACGTGGACGCTGGTTCCAGAAACGAGCCTCGTCACGTTCTCCTTCACCTTCCAGGGGGCGGAGGTGAAGGGCGCGATCGGCAGCTTCTCCGCCGATATCGTGTTCGACGAGAGCGATCTCCCCGGCTCCCATATCGCGGCCGCCTTCGACCTATCGAGCGCCAGCATCGAGGGAACGGCGGTGACGAAAAATCAGCTCCTCGGCGCCGACGGCCTCGCGGTGGAGACCGATCCGGTCGCCCGTTTCGAGGCCGACACGATCAACGCCGTCTCAGGCGATTCCTACATTGCGCAAGGCACGCTGACCTTGCGCGGCAAGGCCGTTCCTGTGTCCCTGCCCTTCACGCTCGCGATCGCGGACGGGGCGGCGGTCGCCGACGGGTCGGTTTCGCTCGATCGAACCACCTTCGATATCGGCGTGAAGAACGATCCCGACGGCTCGTGGATCGCGCCCGAAGTGATTGTCAGGGTCCACATCGAAGCGCTAAATGAAGCGCAAAGCGGCAAAAACGGCCGTTGAGGATACTGCTCACCGACTTGTGCGCTTCAGACCCGCCCTTATATCTGACCCGGTGCGGAGGTTGTCGCCCTCCGAGTTGTGAGCCACTGAAACCGGGGGCCGGTTCCGCGACACTCGGGACGCCTGAGGGGTCCCACCGGTCCGCCATGAAGGAGAACCCATGAGCAAAGTCATCGGCATTGACTTGGGCACCACCAATTCGTGCGTCGCGGTGATGGACGGCAAGAATGCCAAAGTCATCGAGAATGCCGAGGGGATGCGCACGACGCCGTCGATGGTCGCGTTCACCGAAGACGGTGAACGCCTCGTCGGCCAGCCGGCCAAACGCCAGGCCGTCACGAACCCGGAAAACACGCTGTTCGCCGTCAAGCGCCTGATCGGCCGTCGGTACGACGATCCGACCGTCGCGAAGGACAAGGGGATCGTGCCCTTCACGATCACCAAGGCCGACAATGGCGACGCCTGGGTCGAATCGCGCGGCAAGAGCTATTCGCCGAGCCAGATCTCTGCCTTCATCCTGCAGAAGATGAAGGAGACCGCCGAGTCCTATCTCGGCGAGACGGTGACGCAGGCCGTCATCACGGTTCCGGCCTACTTCAACGACAGCCAGCGCCAAGCCACCAAGGACGCCGGCAAGATCGCCGGGCTCGAGGTGCTCCGCATCATCAACGAGCCGACGGCGGCCGCCCTCGCCTACGGTCTCGACAAGACCGAGGGCAAGACGATCGCCGTGTACGATCTCGGCGGCGGCACGTTCGACGTGTCGATCCTTGAGATCGGCGACGGCGTGTTCGAGGTGAAGTCGACGAACGGCGACACGTTCCTCGGCGGTGAGGATTTCGATATCCGCATCCTCGATTATCTCGCCGACGAGTTCAAAAAAGAGCAGGGCATCGACCTGCGCAAGGACAAGCTCGCCCTTCAGCGGCTCAAGGAAGCCGCCGAGAAGGCCAAGATCGAGCTGTCGTCCGCGACGCAGACCGAGGTGAACCTCCCGTTCATCACGGCCGACCAGACCGGCCCGAAGCACCTCACCATGAAGCTCTCGCGCTCGAAGCTCGAGCAGCTCGTCGAGGATCTCGTCGAGCGTACGATGGGCCCGTGTCGTGCGGCGCTGAAGGATGCCGAGCTCTCCGCCGGTCAGATCGACGAGGTCGTCCTCGTCGGCGGCATGACGCGCATGCCGAAGATCCAGGAGAAGGTGAAGGCCTTCTTCGGCAAGGAGCCCCACAAGGGCGTGAACCCGGACGAGGTCGTCGCGATCGGCGCCGCGATCCAGGGCGGCGTGCTCCAGGGTGACGTGAAGGACGTGCTCCTTCTCGACGTGACCCCGCTGTCGCTCGGCATTGAGACGCTCGGCGGTGTCTTCACCCGCCTGATCGACCGCAACACCACGATCCCGACGAAGAAGTCCCAGGTCTTCTCGACCGCCGAGGACTCGCAGTCGGCGGTGACGATCCGCGTCTTCCAGGGTGAGCGCGAGATGGCGGCCGACAACAAGATGCTCGGCCAGTTCGATCTCGTCGGGATCCCGCCCGCCCCGCGCGGCGTGCCCCAGATCGAGGTGACGTTCGATATCGACGCCAACGGCATCGTGAACGTCTCCGCAAAGGACAAGGGCACCGGCAAGGAGCAGCAGATCCGGATCCAGGCTTCGGGCGGTCTCTCCGACTCCGACATCGAGCAGATGGTGAAGGACGCCGAAAGCCACGCGGAAGACGACAAGAAGCGTCGTTCGCTGGTGGAGGCCCGCAACCAGGCGGAGGCCCTCATCCACTCGACCGAGAAGATGCTGTCGGAAAATGGCGACAAGATCGCCGCGTCCGACAAGTCGACGGTCGAGGCGGCGGTCGCCGACCTCAAGACAGCCCTCGAAGGCGACGATCCGGCCGCGATCGAGCAGCGTACGCAGGCCCTTGCCCAGGCTTCGATGAAGCTCGGCGAGGCGATGTACGCCTCCAGCGACGCCGGTGGTGACGATGCCGGACCGGACGCCGGCGCCGGCCAGCAACAGGACGATGTTGTTGACGCGGACTTCGAAGAGGTCCAGGACGACGAGCAGAAGCGCTCAGCGTAACCATCGCCAAGGGCCGCGTGGCTAACCCGCGCGGCCCTTTCCACGACGTACCGGCGCCCAGGCGCCTTTCATTTTTCAAACTCCATGGCATCCACTGAAAAGCGCGATTATTACGATCTCCTCGGCGTACCACGGTCGGTGGACGAGAAGACGCTGAAGTCCGCCTATCGCAAGCTCGCCATGCAGTACCATCCCGACCGGAATCCGGGGGATGTCGAGGCCGAGATCACCTTCAAGGAGGTGACGGAGGCCTACGAAGTGCTGCGCGACCCGCAGAAGCGCGCCGCTTATGACCGCTTCGGCCACGCCGCCTTCGACGGGCGTGCCGGCGCTGGTGGTCCGGGCTTCGGCACCGATTTCGCCTCCGCGATGTCGGACATCTTCGACGAGTTCTTCGGCGGAAGCGGGCGCGGAAGCCGCGCGGGCGGCCGTCAGCGCGGTTCGGACCTGCGCTACAATCTCGAGATCTCCCTGGAAGACGCCTTCAACGGCAAGACGGTCGAGATCAAAGTGCCGACCTCGGCGACGTGCGAGGTGTGCGAGGGCTCGGGCGCGGAACCCGGATCGAGCCCGGTCACCTGCCCGACCTGCTCCGGCACGGGCCGCATCCGCGTCGCGCAAGGCTTCTTCACCCTGGAACGCACCTGTGTCGCCTGCCAAGGGCGGGGAACCGTCGTCCGCGATCCGTGCCACAATTGCGGCGGGGCGGGACGTGTCGCCCAGGAACGCGACCTGTCCGTCAACATTCCGGCCGGCATCGAAGACGGCACGCGGATCCGCCTCGCCGGGGAAGGCGAAGCGGGCCTGATGGGCGGCCCGTCCGGCGATCTCTACATTTTCCTGTCGCTCCGCGCGCACGACTTTTTCGAGCGCGAGGGAGCCGATCTTTATTGCCGTGTGCCGATCTCGATGGCGCGCGCGGCGCTCGGCGGCTCGATCGAGGTGCCTTCGATCGACGGCGAGAAGTCGCGCGTGAAGATCCCCGAGGCGACGCAGACCGGCCGACAGTTCCGTTTGCGCGGCAAAGGCATGCCTGTGATGCGATCGAGCCAAAAAGGCGATATGTTCATCCAGGTCGTGGTTGAGACCCCCCAGAATCTCACGCGCCGTCAGCGTGAGTTGCTCACCGAGTTCGAGGAGTTGTCATCGACGGAGAACCATCCGGAAAGTCACGGGTTCTTCTCCAGAGCTAAAGAGTTCTTTGACAATCTCAGCCAATAGCGTTTGTTGCTTTCGCGCCATGACGGCGCTGCCTCGGAGCCCTTCACATGATCGAAACCGCCCGCCAACGTGCCAAGGACATGCAATTGCGCCTGTCGGCCGAAATTCAGGCGCTTCGGAAAAGGCCGCTGGCCGGTGGTGACAAGGGAACGAGACGGCGGGAGCTCACGCTGCTCAACGAGCTGCGTGCCCGCGCCCGCCGAACCGAGTCGGACCTCGAACCGATCAGCCGTCGCCGGCAGGTTTTGCGGAACATCCAGCTTCGCTTGGTCGACGAGGCGCGCTTCCTGCGCAACTGGGCCGGCAACCCGCTGAAAACCGGCGCGGTCGCTCCCTCCGGGCAGGAGCTGTCGCGGCTGATGGCCCATTATGTCGAGGCCGAGCATCCGGGCGTGATCGTGGAACTCGGGCCGGGCACCGGCGCGGTGACCCAGGCACTCCTCGAGCGCGGCGTGCCGGCCGAACGGCTCGTCCTCATCGAATATTCGCCCGACTTCTGCGAGCTGCTGCGCGAGCGCTTCCCCGGCGCGACCGTCGTCAACGGCAACGCCTACGCGCTCAGCGACACGATGGCCGAGCTCGGCAACCCGCCGATCGCCTCGGTCATCTCCGGCCTTCCCCTCTTCACACGTCCGCTGCCGGAGCGTGAGCGGCTGCTCGCCGATGCGATGCGGCTGATGCACCCCGGCGCGCCGTTCATCCAGTTCTCCTACGCGCTCGTGCCGCCGGTGAAGCGGATGGTCGGTGCCACCTTCTCGACGTCGCGATGGGTTCTCGCGAACCTGCCGCCGGCGCGCGTGTGGCTCTATCGCGCCGTCGTCGAGCGCTCCTCGATCGCCGCCTGACGACGAGCGACCAGGCCGGCGCCGACAGGCGCCTGCAGACCGGCGCTCATCGCCTTCCTCCGAACACCTGCGGCAACGCCGTACCATGCGACGCGACGCCGATGCCTCCCCTCACCCGTGCGCGTGCGCGGCCGGCGGGCCGTCATGGGCATGGTCGGCCGGATCGCCGTGACCGAACACCCGACGATCGACGCACGGATGGGCGGCGCATTCGAGCTCCAGCGTCGCGTGGTCGATGCCGAAGCGCTCCGCGAGCATCGCCTTAACGTCCGCCTTGATCGCATCGGCGCGCGTCCACGCGCCCTCCGCGATCACGAGATGGGCGTCGAGCGCCGTCTCGTGCTCCCCCATCATCCAGATGTGCGTATGGTGGACGTCGGTCACGCCGTCGACCACCCGCACCGCGTCGACGACATCCTCCGACGCCGTGTCGGGCGGACTGCCGAGCATCAGGACGCGGATCACGCCGCCGATCTCGCTGAAGGCCTGCCACAGGATATAACCGGCGATCATCAAGGTCACGAGCGGGTCGACGATCTGCCAGCCGAACAGGATGATCAGCGTGCCGGCGATGATGACGCCGATCGAGCCGAGCGCGTCGGCGACATTGTGCAGGAAGGCGGCGCGGATGTTCACGCTCGATTTCGCCATCGAGAAGGTGAGCAGCGCCGTCACCACATCGATCACCAGCGCGATCCCGGCGATCACGACGATCATCCAGCCGACCACCGGTTCGGGCTCGAAAAAGCGAAGCACCGCCTCGTAGACGAGATAGAGGCCGATCACGATCAACGTCGTGTAGTTGATCAGCGCGGCGACGACCTCGGCCCGGCCATACCCGAACGTCATGTCGGAATTGGCCGGCCGCCGCGCGATCTTGCGCGCGCCGAACGCGATGACGAGGGAGATCGCATCGGAAAAATTGTGCAGCGCGTCGGCGATCAGCGACAGGCTGCCGGCGAGAACGCCGCCGATCACCTGCGCAACCGTCAGCGCCAGGTTGACGATCACCGCGAGCGCGACGCGGCGATCCCCGGCGTCCGGGTCAACGTGATGGTGGTGCCCGTGGCTCATGTCATCGCCTTCCATCCTCTCGGAGGGAGCGCGGCGCCTCAAAAGCCGAGCCGCGGCGCGCCGTCCGAGACCAAAGATCGCATCCGCCCGTGCGCTGCCGCAACCCGCCGCATCCGGCGCCCCTGCCCCGCGTTGCGCGCCTTGCGCTCCCGAACCATATGTCGAGCACACAAGCAGGAATCCTATGACCAACACCACTGAAGCGACATGGCACGGCACCACGATCCTCACCGTCCGCAAAGGCGGCAAGGTCGTGATCGCGGGTGACGGCCAGGTCTCCATGGGCGCGACCGTGATCAAGGGCACGGCCCGCAAGGTGCGCACCCTCGGCAAGGGCGACGTGATCGCCGGGTTCGCCGGTGCGACCGCGGATGCCTTCACCCTGCTCGAACGGCTCGAGGCCAAGCTCGAACAGCATTCCGGCCAGCTCATGCGCGCCGCCGTCGAACTCGCCAAGGACTGGAGGACCGACCGTTATCTGCGCCATCTTGAGGCGATGATGATCGTGGCCGACAAGCACGAGACGCTCGTCATCACCGGCAACGGGGACGTGCTCCAGCCGGAGAACGGCATCGCGGGCATCGGCTCGGGCGGCCTTTACGCCCTCTCCGCCGCGCGCGCGCTCGCCGACACGGATATGAGCGCCGAAGAGATCGCGCGTCGCGCGATGGCGATCGCCGCCGAAATCTGCGTCTACACCAATGACCAACTCATCGTCGAAAGCCTTGATGAGGCTTGAGCTAGACACCGTCTCGGCGCGCTGCGGCGAGAGCCGCCTCCCCTTCGGGCGGGCGATTCTCGATCACGCTGAGCTCGCCGTTGGTTTCGAGGACGACAGCGGTCACTTCGTCGAGGCTCGCCTGCCCCGCCGCGCGAATGGCGGAGAGGATATCGGCCTCGGTCAGGCGCTCGCGCCGCATCGCGGAGGTCAACAGACGGCCGTTGCGGACCAACAGCGTCGGCTCGGACTTGATGGCGCGCCGCGCAGACTCGGACCGAACGGCGATCGAGGCGACCACCGCCTGGCAGACGACGAGCGCCACGAGCGCGGTGAACCCATCGACGAGCGCGACGCTCGGCGACAAAATGGTGGTCGCGAGAACCGAGCCGAGCGCCACCGTCACCACGAAATCGAACGCGTTGAGATCGGTCAGGGTCCGCTTGCCGCTGATGCGCAAGAGGAGAACGAGCAGCGCGAAGGACAAAATGGTGGCGATCGCGACTTGCACGGGCCGCGCCGCATCGAGATAGAGATCAACCATGTGTGGCCAACGCGTGACCTCGGCGTTCGTTCGCACGACTGTTTTGCCGCGCCTCAGGGCGGCGGCCGGTGGGGCGCTTCGCACGCCGGCGGAAAGGACGATCAATGAGCAATTTCTCACCCCGCGAGATCGTGTCGGAGCTCGACCGCTTCATCATCGGTCAGAAGGACGCCAAGCGCGCCGTCGCGATCGCGCTGCGCAACCGCTGGCGACGCCAGCAGCTCTCCGAAGAGCTGCGCGAAGAGGTGATGCCGAAGAACATTCTGATGATCGGCCCGACGGGCGTCGGCAAGACGGAGATTTCCCGCCGCCTCGCCAAGCTCGCGAACGCGCCGTTCATCAAGGTCGAGGCGACGAAATTCACCGAGGTCGGCTATGTCGGCCGCGATGTGGAATCGATCGTGCGCGATCTCGTCGAGATCGGCCTCACCCAGGTGCGCGACCGGCGGCGCAAGGAGGTGCGGGCGACCGCCCATCTCGCCGCCCAGGAGCGCGTCCTCGACGCCCTCGTCGGCAAGAACGCCTCCCCCGGCACGCGCGAGAGCTTCGCGAAGCGCCTGCGCTCCGGCGAGCTCGACGAGCGCGAGATCGAGGTCGAGATCACCGCGCAGCCGCAAATGCCGAGCTTCGATATTCCGGGAATGCCCGGCGCCAATATCGGCGTGATGAATATCGGCGAGATGTTCGGCAAGGCGTTCGGCGGCCAGAAGAAGACCCACCGCACCACCGTGCGGGACAGCTACGAGATCCTCATCAACGAGGAGTCGGACAAGCTGATCGACCAGGAGAACCTCACCAAGGAGGCGCTCCGCCAGGTCGAGCAGAACGGCATCGTGTTCCTCGACGAGATCGACAAGATCACCGTCCGCTCCGAGCGGGGTGGTGGCGGCGACGTCTCCCGCGAGGGTGTGCAGCGCGATCTCCTGCCCCTCGTCGAGGGAACGACGGTCGCGACGAAGCACGGCCAGGTGAAGACCGACCATATCCTGTTCATCGCGTCCGGCGCCTTCCACGTCTCGAAGCCGTCCGACCTTTTGCCGGAGCTGCAGGGCCGTCTGCCGATCCGTGTCGAGCTTCAGCCGCTCACCAAAGAGGATTTCCGCTCGATCCTGACCGAGACGGAAGCCTCCCTCATCAAGCAGTCCTCGGCGCTGATGGCGACGGAGGGCGTGACGCTCGACTTCACCGACGACGGGATCGACGCAATCGCCGAAGTCGCGGTCGACATCAACGCCACGGTCGAGAATATCGGCGCCCGGCGGCTGCAAACGGTGATCGAGCGCGTGCTCGACGACATTTCCTACACCGCGACCGATCGGTCCGGCGAGACCCTCGTCATCGACGGCGATTATGTGCGGGGCAGCGTGTCGGAAATCGCCAAGAACGCGGACCTGTCGCGCTTCATTCTCTGAGGCGCGGCGCGTCGGGTTCACCCCCGGCGGCCCGATCGAGGACGAGGTCGACGCGTTCGACCTCGTCGCCCACCGCGAGCGGCGTCACGCGGGACCGCCCCACCTCGCGAAAGCCGAGCTTGGCGAGAACGCGGGCCGAGCGGTGATTGCCCGCGAAATAGCCGGCCGTCAGGCGCGTGAGGCCGATGACGGCGAAGGCGTGGGCGATCGTCGCCCGCCCCGCCTCTGTCGCATAGCCGTGGCCCCAGAAGGGCCGGCCGAGCCAATAGCCGAACTCCATCTCCGGCCACACCTCGGCCATCGAGAGCCCCACACAGCCCATGAAGCCGCCGTCCGGCTCGCGAATCGCGAGAACGAACTCGTTCGGGATCACGTCGCGTCAGAAGAAATCCGCGTCGTCGAGGGTGTAGGGATGGGGAACGCGCATCAGCCAGCGGCTGACGTCATAATCGTCGGCGAGGCGCTGGATCGCGGCGCGATCGTCCGGCGTCGGCGCCGACAATAAAAGGCGCTCGGTCTTGAGGACCGGCGTCGCGAAAGGCCAGGCCGGATCGGCCATGTCGTGCCTCGTTGGTCGCTTCGCCGGGTCCGTCCCGGCCGTCGGAGCCCGATTAATACGGGCTCCGATCGTCGCGGGTGCGGTCCGTCAGCGGGAAACGGTGATGCCCGAACCGCCGGAGGTCGTGCCGGAGAATTGCTGCGGCTGCGTCGCCGACAGCGTCGCGACCGTGGTCGCGCCGTCGCCGCTCTTCAGCGTGACGGTGTTGCCGCTGAGATCCCAGGCGCTGATGCCGGAGAGCTGCTGCGAGGAGCAACCGCGCGTCGAGGCGCGATAGCCGCCGGTCCACGTCGTCAACGACATGAAGAGCTGGCACGTTTCCCCAGCCGAGGACAGCGTCCAGCCACCGAGGAGATCCGTCCGCCCGACCGAGACGGAGGACGACGCGGGCGCCGAGGCGACCTGTGTCTGCTCCTGCTCTTCCGGCAGCGGCTGCTCGGCGACCGGGGCTTCGGGAACCTGCGGCTGCGGCGGCGGCGCGAGCTCGGCGCTTCGCACCGGCGCGGACGGAGCCGCTTGGATCGGCGCGGGCGCGCGTTGCCCGGACGAAAAGCAGCCGGCAAGGGCGAGCGTCAGGATGCTGACAAACGCCACATCACGGACGTGGCGGATCGTGACGGTCGCAATCATGGGCGGTTTCCTCTCAGAAGGAGCGCAAGACTAGAGGCGAGTGGTTCGGACACAAAAACTCGTGCCCGTCAAAGCATGAGAGTTCGGTGAACGCCACCCATGTGGGATAACACAAGGTCCGGCGGGCGATGCCCGTCGAAAAAGGTGCGGATGTTCACGATAACCTTTTCTCCCATGTCGATCCGTCCCTCGATCGTCGCCGATCCCATGTGAGGGACAAGCAGAGCCCGCCCCGCCCGCGCGAGCGCCAGGAGACGTTGATCGACCGCCGGCTCGCGCTCGTACACGTCGAGTGCGGCGCCCGCGAGGCCGCCGGTTTCGAGCCGATGGATGAGCGCCTCCTCGTCGACGATCTCGCCGCGGGCGAGATTGATGAGAATGCACTCCGGCCGCATCAGCGCGAGACGGCGCGCCGACAAGAGATGATAGGTTGCAGGCGTGTGCGGGCAATGGATCGAGACAAAATCCATACGCGCGAGCATCTGGTCGAGGCTTTGCCAATAGGTCGCGCCGAGCGGCTCGACGACGCTTTGGGCGGCCGGCTGGCGATTGTGATAATGCACCGCCATGCCGAAGGCGCGCGCCCGGCGCGCGACCGCCGCGCCGATCCGCCCAAGCCCAACGATTCCGAGGCGTTTTCCCGCGACGCGATGGCCGAGCATCCAAGTCGGCGACCAGCCCGGAAACCGATCCTCCTCGATCGCCCGGACGCCTTCGACGAGCCGGCGCGGCAATGCGAGCATCAGCGCCATCGTCATGTCGGCGGTGTCCTCGGTGAGAACCGCGGGCGTGTTGGAGACGGCGATGCGACGTCCGACCGCAGCCTCGATGTCGATATGGTCGGTCCCGTTTCCATAATTGGCGATGAGGCCGAGATTCGGGCCGGCCTGACCGATCACCCCGGCATCGAGCCTGTCGGTGATGGTGGGGACGAGGACCTTCGCCTCCCGCACGGCCTGGACGAGTTCGGCTTGCGTGAAGGGTCGGTCGCTTTCATTGAGCCGCACGTCGAAAAGCTCGCGCATCCGCTCCTCGACCGTATCCGGCAGGCGGCGCGTGACGATGACGGTGTCACCCATGGCGATCCCCTAACGACCGGCCGCGCGTGGTTCGCAGATCGGTAACGATCGTGCAACCCGGGCGTGGCAGCTTGTGACCCTCTTCAAGCTGAGGAAAATATGAAACGGATCGGGTTTCGTGGCGTACCATTCCTGTTCGCCATGCTTTTCGCCGGTGCCGTCGCGCTCCTGCCGCTGGCGGCGCCGTCTTATGCGGCCGATGCGCTGGAGCGGGGGGCGAGCGGTTTGCCGTTGCCGCGTTTCGTGAGCCTCTCCTCCTCCGAGGTGAACGTGCGGATCGGGCCATCCTTCAACCACAAGGTTGTCTGGACGTACACCAAATCGGGGCTGCCCGTGGAGGTCATCCGCGAATTCGGCAATTGGCGTCAGGTGAGGGATGCGGAAGGCGACGAAGGATGGGTGCATCAGTCGCTCCTGTCGGGTCGGCGGACTGTCCTCGTGAGCCCCTGGAGCCAGAACGAGAATGTGCCGCTGCGGGCCGAGGCCAAGCAGGCGGCGCGTCCGACGGCCTATCTGGAGCCCTATGTGCTCGGCAACGTCAATCGCTGCGACGGCTCGTGGTGTGAAATTTCGGGCCGCGGCTGGCGGGGGCAGGTTCCGCAGAGCCTCCTGTGGGGCGTCTATCCCCGCGAAGAGGTCGACTGACACGAAAAAAGCGCCGCCCGTGAGGCGGCGCTTCGCATTCGGCGGGCGCTTGGGGGGCCGGCGGCCTCAGGCCGCGCCGATCGCCTCGAGCGGCACGCGCTCCGGATCGCTCGTCAACGGCACCGGACGCGGGACACCGCCCCAAATATTGTTCGGCCCGATGTCGGACAGCTTGGTCTCACCGCAGAGCGCCATGGTGATGTCCATCTCTTTCTTGATGATCTCGAGCGCGCGCGTCACGCCCGCCTCGCCCATCGCGCCGAGCCCGTAAATATAGGCCCGCCCGATCGAGGCGACGTCGGCGCCGAGGGCGAGTGCCTTCAAGACATCCTGACCCGAGCGGATCCCGCCGTCGAAATGGATCTCGATCTTGTCGCCGACGGCTTCGGCGATCTGCGGCAGCATGTGGATCGAGGCCGGCGCACCGTCGAGCTGGCGGCCGCCATGGTTCGACACGGTGATCGCGTCCGCGCCGGTCTGCACGGCGATCTTCGCGTCCTCCACATCGCCGATCCCCTTGAGGATCAGCGGTCCGTCCCATTGCGACTTGATCCATTCGACCGACGACCAGTCGAGCGTGGGGTCGAACTGCGAGGCGGTCCACTCCATCAGCGAGGACATTGACGTGACGCCCGACGCATGGCCCACGATATTGCCGAAGGTGCGCCGCTTGGTGCCGAGCATACCGAGGCACCAGGCCGGATGGCGCACCAAATCGGCGATGACCTTCGGGGTCATCTTCGGCGGAGCGGTGAGCCCGTTGCGCAGGTCGTTATGGCGCTGGCCGAGGATCTGAAGGTCGAGCGTCAGGACGAGCGCGCTGCAGCCGGCCGCCTTCGCGCGGGCGATCATGTCGGCGACGAAGCCGCGATCGCGCATCACGTAGAGCTGATACCAGAACGGCTTGGTGGTGTTCGCCGCGACGTCCTCGATGGAGCAGATGCTCATCGTCGAGAGCGTGAAGGGAACGCCGAATTTCTCGGCCGCGCGAGCGGCGAGGATCTCGCCGTCCGGATACTGCATTCCCGTCATCCCGACGGGGGCGAGATAGAGCGGCAGCGTCGCCGGTTTGCCGAGAATGGTGCCCGAAAGGTCGCGACTGTCGATGTTGCGGGCGACGCGCTGGCGCAGCTTGATCCCGGCGAATGCCCGCTCGTTCTCCGTGTAGGTGCCCTGCGTGTAGGAGCCGGAGTCCGCATAGTCGTAGAACATTTTGGGCGCGCGGCGGTGGTGGCGAACGCGCAAATCTTCGATCGTCAAATAGTGTGCCACGGGCCCTCCTCGGCCGGTGCTTCCAGCCTCATTCTTGATTCGAGACTAGAGCAGCCACCGCGCGATTGGAATCGATCGCGGGGGATCGCTGCTCGACATCGGACATATAGAGCATCTTGTCCGCGCCCGATCGAGCGCGGGAGGCTCCAGCGCGCGTTCCGGCCCACGAAAAACGGTCGGACCCGGCGGACAGCGCGTCGTTCTCATGCATGAGCCCGTCGTGCAGGTGGCGTTGTGGGACAAGCCGAGCCGCGCGGCGGGCGGACGTGAGGCGTCTGCCCTAGCGTGCTTTTCGGCGCGGCGGAAGGCGTTCCGCACGGATCGTCGCGCGCCGACCGGCGCGTTCACGGATGATCTCGGAATTTGACGGGGAATCGGATGTCGGAATGGTACCGACGCCTGGGTTCGAACCAGGGACCTCTGGATCCACAATCCAGCGCTCTAACCAGCTGAGCTACGTCGGCCCGGACGCATCGATCGCGTGACGTGCCTCTTGGCACAAAAAAAGCGCGCCGGGAAGAGCCGGCACGCCTTTCTGATAGAAGGGGCGGGACGCATCCACAAGACCGCCCCCTCCTGTTCACCAGTTGCGGGGTTTCACCTGTATGCGAGGTGAACGCACCGCGACGGCGCGGGCCGGTCCACGATGACTGAATGAAGCCGATCGAGAGCGGGGGGTCGCAGCCAGGCTGGCGAAATCGGGACGGCTCGCCCGTCGAGGGCGAGCATCCGCGTGTGTTACGAGTTGAACTTGTTGGTCGCCTTTTCCCAAGCGTCCTTCATCGGACCGGCGGTCTCGCCGGCGAGCTTCTGAGCGGTTTCCTGGAGCTCGCGCGCCTGGGCGGCGAACGCCTCGAACTGCTCGCGGGCGAACTTCGTCTGCAGTTCAACCGCCTCGGACACGGTCTTCGCACCCGCGACCTCTTTGGCGAACGCGAACACGCGGTCCGTGTTGGCCTGAGCCTGGTCGATGAGCTTGAGGTTCATTTCCGTAAAGGACTTACGGGCGTGTTCGTAGGTGTCTTCCATCATATCCGTCGCATCCTCTGCTGCATTGCGGGCGGTTTCGTAAAACTGACGGGCCGACGTGATGCCGTGAACGGCGATCTCGCGGACCATATTGGTGGCGTCCGAACCCGGCAATACGGACGCAAACTCTTCGGTCGCCTTATGAGCGGCCTCGAAGGTCTGATTAACCACCGCATCAGTGTTCGGTAGGTTCTCATTCGTCGACATGTGACCCTCCTTCCACGGATTGTGGCGCCGCCACTTCCGTGGCGTTCGCGGCCGCGTCCTAATGGCGCGGTGAGCTCAACATAATCGCTCTTTTGTGCACTGCAACATTTTTCTTTTGCAACCGCACATTTCGATGAGGAGACCGGACTCGTGCCGTCTTAACGCAATCGAAGCATAGTTTGCGCACTGGATCACAACTTGGCTATCACTAAAGGGGGCACGAAAGGGGCATCCATGGAGGGACGCGAGGCCCATATCGACATCGACCGGCTCACCAAGCCGGAGGCCGACGCCTATCGCTATATCGCGAAATCCCTGGGCGTCCGCTTCGCCGGTGACATGGTGCCGCAGATCGATGACGCTGCGATCGCCGCGCCGCGCGCGGGTTCGACTCTCGACGTCGCCCCCGCCGATCCCCGCGCCGCGACCCTGCTCGACCGCATTCCCGTCGCCATCCTGGTGGTGACGCGCGACAGCCTCGCTTTTATGAATCGCGCCGCGATCGCCCTCTTCGGATACAGCTCCTGCAATATCCTCGAAGCGGCGGGCGGGCTCGGCACCCTGTTCGACGGGTCGGAGCCCGGCGCCGACGGCGTCATGCTCATGTCGACCGCGAAAGGCACCAGCTTCCGCGCCAAGGTCACGATGGCGACGACCGACTGGTCGCTCGGCCGGGCCATGATGATCACCGTCCAGCCGACCGGCGAGACCTTTGGCGCGGTGCCGAACGCGCCCGCCCAGCCGCTCGGCGCGTTCGCCGCCCTCCTCGATGCGAACCCCGACCCGATCGCGCTCGTCGAGCCGAACGGGACGATCGCCGTCGCCAATGCCGCCTTCCGCCGCCTCGCCCCTGACGCGCGTTCGCTGCCGGACGGGCTGACACCGGCCGATCACGGACTGGCGCTCAATTTGATGGAGCTCGCATTCTGTCTGCCGGAGGACGGGGCGAGCAGCACGCAGCGCGTTCATCTCGATGGGGCGGCCTATCGAATGACGGCCGGCGCACTCACCGATGAGGGGCTTTGCTGTCTCGTCTTCCACCGCATCGCGACCGGCGAGCCGGCGCCCGCCGCGCCCTCTCCTTTCGCCGCCATCGCCGCGAACGCGGACGACGAACCGGCCGATGCGACCGCCGATGCGGTGCCCGCCAAACCGGGTTCGCCGCTCGAACAGGCGGTGCGGGAGGTGCGCCGTCTCGTGAAGGATGCGGCTATTCTCTTGATCAACGAGGACGACGCGCCGATCACCGAGCCGAGCCAACCCGAACTCGAGGCCCATCTCCTGCGCCTCGTTCTTCTGTCGGTCGCGGCGCGTGCGACGGGCGGAAGCGTGATCACGGCTCGGCGTCATCCGGGCTCGATCGTGATCGAATGCAGCGAGGCATCGCTGTTCGAGGCGGTGCTTCAGTCGGGGCGGATCAGGGCGCTTGCCGACCTCGCATGCGTCAATTTGTCACTTACCGAGAACGGACCGCTCACGGTGCTCCCTCGCCGGCCGTCCGGCGAGGTGGTGCCCCTGTTCGACCGCGCACGCTGAGCCGTGCCGATCACCCGCCCGCGGGCAGACGGTGCGTCGCCCGCGCGAAGCGAATTCGATGCGCGCGGGCGAACTTTTGCGATACCGCATCATGCCGATTCGAACTGCGCCTTTCCGTCATCGTCCGTTTCGCTCAACATCGGAACGCGCGGCTCGGCCTTCGACTGACGGATGGTGAGCGAGGTGCGCACACTCTCCACGTTCTCGGCCGATGTGAGTGTTTCGATGATGAAATTTTGGAACGATCGCAGCGTGTCGGTGATGCAAAAGAGGATGAAATCCACCTCGCCCGACACCATCCAAGCTTCACGCACGACGGACCATTGCCGGACTTGCTCTTCAAATCGCAACAGCTCGGCTTCGGTCTGGTTCTTCAGCCCGACAAAGGCGAAGGCGGTGAGATCGTACCCGAGCTCTTTTTCATCGATCAGCGTCCGATAGCCTTTGATGATGCCGCCTTGTTCCAAGGCACGCACTCGCCTCAGGCACGGTGGCGCCGAGATGCCGGCCCGCCTGGCGAGCTCGACATTGGTGATCCGGCCGTTTGCCTGCAAAGCGGCGAGGATCTTCCAGTCTACAGAATCAAGACGAACTTTCATGGGACGAAGGG
Organism: Acuticoccus kalidii; assembly: GCF_021556395.1. GTDB lineage: Bacteria > Pseudomonadota > Alphaproteobacteria > Rhizobiales > Amorphaceae > Acuticoccus > Acuticoccus kalidii. The sequence goes on along the minus strand of NZ_JAKGCS010000036.1, from coordinate 156,944 downwards.
TGCACTTTCAGCAAAAATGCCATTTCGAATGGGTCTCTTCATGAAGGACTTGTGTCCCCCGCGGGGTAGGTCAAGCTCTTCGCGCAAACACTTTCATTCAATTTGATATCACCTGCCATGCCGACTTGCTTGATCCTTGCGTCAAAAGGAAAGAAAGGACACGAGCGCCAAGCGTTGGCGATCGCTCAGCGGTTGGGTCTCGATACGATCGTCCGCGTTGTCGGCGAACGCAGCGACACGCTAACAATACTTTCAGAGCTGGAAAGGATCCGTCCCGCCGTCGTAATCGGTGCCGGACGGCAGAGCATCGCCCCCGCCCGGGCGATCGCGCGGCGGCCGAACCCGCGCCCTCTCGTCGCAATTTTGCAACCGGTCGTGTGGCGTCCCAAGGAATTCGATCTCGTCTGGGCGCCGCTGCACGACGGAACGTCGATCCCCTATGGCCGCCGCCATCGCCTCGAGACGCTGACCGCCCCGTCGGCCGTCACGGCGGACGAGCGCGCGCGCGGCGCGGCCTGGATCGCATCCCGCGTGAGCGACTTGCCCGCGCCGCGGATCGGCGTCCTCATCGGCGGTGCGAGCCGGGCGCACTCGTTCGGTGTGGACGAGGCCAACGACCTCGCCTCCCGCCTCGCCGCCTTCGCCGAGGCGCACGAAGCGAGCCTCCTCGTCTCCACCTCGCGACGGACCGGCGCGGCGGAGACCGCGATCTTGCGCGATCGACTGCGCACGGTGGCGCACATCTTCGTCGACCCGACCGATCCGGCGAGTTGCGCTCCCGTCGATCCGTCGATCGCCTATGCCGGCATCGTCGAACGCGCCACCGCCTTCGTCGTGACCGCCGATTCGGTGGCAATGCTGAGTGACGCGGCAGCCACGGGAAAACCGATTTACGGCTGGCGTCTTCCCGGCGGAAAAGCCAAATTCGACCTCTTCTACCAGGGCCTCCTTGACCACGGCGCCATGCGCTGGTTCGACGGGAGCCTAAAGTCGTGGAAATACGATCCGCTGGATGCAGCGTCGGTGATTGCTGATACGCTGGGCGCATCGCTGGGGTTGCTGGATCACGCTCAGCATCGCATTTGATGCCGATCAATGCGCGCCCGACCACCGATCGGATCGGCGCCGCGCACAGAATGACGTTGAGACGAGGAGAGCGCGTACCATGGTCGAGACCGTCAGAACCAAGCTCCTCATCGTGGGCTCGGGTCCGGCTGGCTACACGGCGGCGATCTACGCCGCACGCGCCATGTTGGAGCCGGTGCTGGTCGCGGGCATTCAACCCGGCGGGCAGATGACCATCACGACCGATGTCGAGAATTATCCGGGCTTCGCCGACGTCATCCAGGGCCCCTGGCTGATGGAGCAGATGCGCGCCCAGGCCGAGCATGTCGGCACCCGGATGATGTACGATCACCTGACCGCGGCCGATCTGTCGCAGCGGCCGTTCCGCTTCACCGGCGATAGCGGCAAGATCTATCTCGCCGATGCCGTCGTCATCGCGACGGGGGCGCAGGCGAAATGGCTCGGGCTGCCGTCCGAGGAGCAATTCAAGGGCTTCGGCGTCTCCGCCTGCGCGACCTGCGACGGCTTCTTTTATCGCGGCAAGGAGGTCCTCGTGATCGGCGGCGGCAATACGGCCGTCGAGGAGGCGCTCTACCTCACCAACCACGCCTCGAAGGTGACGCTGATCCACCGCCGCGGCGAGCTGCGGGCCGAGCGGATCCTCCAGGAGCGGCTGTTCGCCCATCCGAAGGTCGAGGTGATCTGGAACGCCGAGCTCGCCGACGTCGAAGGCGGCGGTCAGCCGCTCGGCGTCACCGGCGCGCGGATCCGCGACACGCTGAGCCACGAGGAGCGGGTGATCCCGGTCGACGGCATCTTCGTCGCGATCGGCCACGCGCCATCGACCGAGCTCGTGAAGGACCAGCTTCGCCTGCGCCCGTCCGGCTATATCTGGACCGAGCCCGACTCGACGGCGACGACCATTCCCGGCGTGTTCGCCGCCGGTGACGTGACCGACGAGATCTATCGCCAGGCCGTGACGGCGGCCGGCATGGGGTGCATGGCCGCGCTCGAAGCAGAGCGATATATCGCCGCAAACCCGATCACTAAAGACGACGCCGAGACGATCGCAGCATAATGATCACGGCAATTCACTTCCACAGTCGCCCATGGGTCGACGGAGGCCGCCCATGGACTGGGACAAGCTAAGGGTTTTTCACGCCGCTGCGCAGAAGGGGTCCTTCACCCATGCGGGTGAGGATCTCAATATCAGCCAGTCGGCCGTGAGCCGCCAAGTTCACGCGCTCGAGATGCAGATCGGCGTTCCGCTGTTCCACCGCCATGCGCGCGGCCTCTTGCTGACCGAGCAAGGCGAGCGGCTCTTCCGCACGACGAGCGAGATTGCGCGCGAGCTGCAGATGGTGGAGGGCGCGCTCCTCGATTCGCGCGATCACCCCCGCGGCGTGCTGCGCGTGACGACGACGATCGCGCTCGGCTCATCCTGGCTCTGCGCCCGCATCGGCGACTTTATCGAGCTCTATCCCGACGTTCAGCTCTCCCTGATCTTCGACGACAACGAGCTCGATATCGGGATGCGTGAGGCCGATATCGCCATCCGCTGGCGTCAGCCGGTGCAGCCCGATCTCGTCCAGCGGCGCCTCTTCACGGTGCACTTCCACGTCTATGCCGCGAAGAGCTATCTCGAGACATACGGGACGCCAACCTCGCTCGACGATCTCGCCCAGCACAGGATCTGCGCCTTCGGCCCCAACCCGCCGTCTTATCTGCGTGAGCTTAACTGGCTCGAGACGGCCGGGCGGCCGGGCGACGATCCCCGCAACGCATCGGTGCGGATCAACAACATCCTCGCGCTCCGCTATGCGGTGGCCGGCGGAGCCGGGCTCGGCGTCTTGCCGGACTTCGTGATCGAGGACGAGGACCGGCTGGTTCAGCTCGATCTCGGCGCCGAAGCACCGTCATACGAGCTTTATTTCGTCTACGCGGAGGAGCTGCGCAATTCGGCGCGCGTCCAGGCGTTCCGTGACTTCCTCTTGGCGAAGGCGGAGGCGTGGCGATACTGAGGCGCACAGCGCGGGCGCGCCGCCCGCGCATCCTCTGGCTCGACGCGGCCCGAGGTGTCGCGATCATCGCGATGGTCGCCTATCACGCCTCGTTCGATCTCCTCTTTTTCGGCTATGTCGATTGGCCGGTAACGACCGGGGCGGGCTGGCGCGCCTTCGCCGCCTCGATCGCAAGCTCTTTTCTCTTCCTCGTCGGGGTGAGCCTCGTGATCTCGCATCCGGACGGGATCCGGTGGCGGTCATTCTGGCGCCGCTTCGCCGTGATCGCCGGTGCGGCGCTTCTGGTGACGCTCGGAACTGCATTCGCGATGCCGGCGCCGGTCTATTTCGGGATCCTGCACGCGATCGCGGCCTTCAGCCTTCTCGCCCTTCCCTTCCTGCGTGCGCCGGTCGCGCTGACGCTCCTCGCCGCGCTCGCCACCTTCGCCCTCCCCCATTTCGTCCGGGGCGACGTGTTTAACGCGCCCTGGGCCTACCCGCTCGGCCTCGCGACGGTGCCGCCCTTCACCTTCGACTATGAACCGATCTTCCCCTGGTTCGGGGCGACGCTGGTGGGCGTCGCCTTCGCCCGCCTCTTCCGCCAGACGGCGCAGACGGGCGATCCCGGCCCATTCTGGGACGGCGTGATGGCCCTCGGCCGCAACAGCCTGTTGATCTATCTGCTGCATCAGCCCGTGCTGTTCGCTTTCTTCATGTTGCTGGACCGTCTCTAGAACAAAATCACGATACACCCCTAGATCGCATATTGCAACTCATGCTAGAACTTCTCTCGTTCGGTGGGAGGAGCCCATACCGCAAATGTCGATCCGCCTTCTGTCGTGCCTGGTGTCATGCCTCTCGGTGGCCGCGCTCCTTCTCGGCGCGATCCCCGCGCGGGCCGCCGACGCCGGCGCGTCCGCCCGCGGCTCACCGCCCTTCATCCCGACGAGTGTCGCCGTCAAAAATTGGGGCAAGCCGCCCGGCGTCCGCCCAGCCGAACGCCCGTTGCTGGCCGAGAGCCCCCATATGCGGGCCGGCCCCGGTCGCGCCGCCCGGCCGTGCCGCGGCCCTGCGTGCGACACACCACTGAGAGCGCGCCCCTGGTGGCGCCGCTGCGCGGCCGACGGGCGATGCCGAAATCGCGCCCCGCCTTTCGTGATCACCCGTCGCGGCGAAGCTCGGTATTGCGCCCGCGAGCGCGCCGTCTGCGCCGCCTATTTCGCGCCGGGCTCGCGCCGCAACGAGGCCTGCCGCATCCGACGCGGCTGTTGACGGCCTTCGCCGGTGCCCCGGCTGGAATGGTGACGCGGGCGAGATCCGAAGGATGAGGCCAGCGGCGGCGAGGGAGAGGCACGAGGCACGAAGCACGAAGCACGAGGCACGAGGCACGAGGCACGAGGCACGAGGCACGAGGCACGAGGCACGAGGCACGAGGCACGAGGCACGAGGCACGAGGCACGAGGCACGAGGCACGAGGCACGAGGCACGAGGCACGAGGCACGAGGCACGAGGCACGAGGCACGAGGCACGAGGCACGAGGGCGAATGGATTCGGCCGCCGATTCAAGCCTTGGAAGACGTTGTAGAGCGCGGCCATCTGCGCCATATCAGGACGATGACCGACCACGAAGATCCTGACGGGTTCGCCGAGGGTTCGAGCCCGAACCGCAAGGCCGAATCGCCCCGATCGATCGAGGCCTGGGCTGACGAAATCGCGAACGACGGCGGCGACGACCGTCCAGCGTCACCGCCGAACGACAGGGCGCCATCGCCGACCAACACGGCGAAGCGCGCGCGCTCGGCTGCGAAGCCGCGAGGTTCCGGCGGCGTGACCAAGCGCGCCGGCGGCAAACAGGCCAAAGGCGACACCGCAGCGACGGGCCGAGGCGCGGCCCTCGAAGCGCCGTCGTCCACCATGTCCGAAAGCTCGGGCGGGCCGGGTGACGCCCTATCGGGCAACGCCGCCCGTGGCGCCAACGCCCGGGCCGAAACTGGAAACGCGTCGAAACCGAAGGCGCGAGTCACCGACGAGTCGAACACGACACCGCCCGGCGGCAAATCCGCGGCCGGTAAGGCGGCTCGTGGCTCGGCGGCGCACGGCACCTTACCGGCGAGCACGGTGACCGCCGGACAATCGGCCAGCGACGAAGCGGCCGGCGACACGACCGCCGCCGGCAATGCGGCGCGCGGCAAGCCAACGAAGACCCTCGCCTCCCCCGCCCAGGTGACCGCCGACAAGTCGGCGAGCAGCGAAGCCGCCAACGATACAGACCCCACCGGCACGACGGCCAGCAGCAATGCGCCCTCCGATAAGGCCGCCAACGGCACGACGGCCAGCGGCAACGCGCACGCCGATGAGGCGGCCGTCGGCACGGTGACCAACGGCACAACGCCCGCCGATAAGGCGGCCGTCGGCACGACGGCCAGCGGCAACGCGCCCGCCGACAAGGCGGCCGTCGAAACGGCGACCAACGGCACAGCGCCCACCGGCAAGGCGGCGAGCGGCAAAGCCGGCGCCGCGACCGCCGGCAAGCCGGCCATCAGCAAAGCGTCCTCCGGCAAATCGGCCAGCCGCAGCGCGGGCAACGGCACGACGGCCGCCGGCAAGACGGCCAGCACCAAGACGGCAGGCGGCAAATCCGCCGCGAAACGCGGCAAGGCTGCGAGTGCGGAACGGACCGCGCGTGGCACCTCGATGGGCGGCAAGGCATCGGCGCGAGAGCGGGCCGGGGCGGGCCTCAATCCCGTCGCGGGGCTCGACATCACCCTCGAGGACGCCGAGGCCCTGCCCACCTCGGGCGCGACGGCGACCGTCACCGCCCTCGAACAGCTCATCCAGGAAGGCCGCCCCGAATTCCGGGCCGGCGAATGGCAGCCCCACCGCCCGCCCCGCCCCGACAAGAGCGAAGGCGGCGTCACGATCGAGCTCGTCTCCGAGTACGAGCCGCGCGGCGACCAGCCCCAGGCGATCAAGGAGCTGACCGCCGGCCTCGCCAACGACGACCGCATGCAGGTCCTGCTCGGCGTCACCGGCTCCGGCAAAACCTACACGATGGCGCAAGTCATTCAGACGATGCAGCGCCCGGCGCTGATCCTCGCCCCCAACAAGACGTTGGCCGCCCAACTCTATGGCGAGTTCAAGTCCTTCTTCCCGAACAACGCCGTCGAATATTTCGTCTCCTACTACGACTATTATCAGCCGGAGGCGTACGTCCCGCGGACGGACACCTATATCGAGAAGGAATCGTCGATCAACGAGCAGATCGACCGGATGCGCCACTCGGCGACGCGCTCGCTCCTGGAACGGGATGATGTGATCATCGTCGCCTCCGTCTCGTGCATCTACGGTATCGGCTCGGTCGAGACCTATACGGCGATGACGTTCTCGATCCAGGTCGGCGAGCAGCTCGATCAGCGCCAGCTTCTCGCCGATCTCGTCGCCCTTCAATACAAGCGATCCGACGTCAACTTCGTGCGCGGCACGTTCCGGGTGCGTGGAGATACGGTCGAAATCTTCCCGGCGCACTATGAAGACCGCGCCTGGCGCGTCTCGCTGTTCGGTGACGAAGTGGAATCGATCACCGAGTTCGATCCCCTCACCGGCCACAAGTCGGAAGAGATGGAGCTCGTGAAGGTCTATGCGAACTCGCACTATGTGACGCCGCGGCCGACGCTTCAGCAAGCGATGCGATCCATCAAGGAGGAGCTGAAGCACCGGCTCGTCGAGCTCAACAATGCGGGCCGCCTGCTCGAGGCCCAACGCCTCGAGCAGCGCACGCGCTTCGACCTCGAGATGATGGAGGCGACCGGCGCCTGCGCCGGCATCGAAAACTATTCGCGCTATCTCACCGGCCGCAAACCCGGCGAGCCGCCGCCCACTTTGTTCGAATATCTGCCCGACAACGCGATCGTCTTTCTCGACGAAAGTCACGTCACCGTGCCGCAGATCGGCGCGATGTATCGCGGCGACTTTCGGCGCAAGGCGACCCTTGCCGAATACGGCTTCCGCCTCCCCTCCTGCATGGACAACCGCCCGCTCCGCTTCGAGGAATGGGACATCATGCGGCCGCAGACCGTCGCCGTCTCCGCCACTCCCGCCGGGTGGGAGATGGACGAGGCGGGTGGCGTCTTCGTCGAGCAGGTCATCCGCCCGACGGGTCTCATCGACCCGCCGGTCGAGATCCGTCCCGCCAAGCATCAGGTCGACGACGTGCTCGGCGAGATCCGCGCCGTCGCCGACGCGGGCTATCGCACGCTGATCACGACGCTCACCAAGCGCATGGCGGAGGACCTCACCGAATATCTCCACGATAACGGCGTGCGCGTGCGCTATATGCACTCCGACATCGACACGCTCGAGCGCATCGAGATCATCCGCGATCTGCGCCTCGGCACGTTCGACGTCCTCGTCGGCATCAACCTCCTGCGCGAGGGGCTCGACATTCCCGAATGCGGCCTCGTCGCGATCCTCGACGCCGACAAGGAGGGCTTTCTGCGCTCCGAGACCTCGCTGGTCCAGACGATCGGCCGCGCCGCCCGCAATGTCGACGGCCGCGTCATCCTCTATGCCGACCACATGACGGGCTCGATGGAACGCGCCATCGCCGAGACCAACCGGCGCCGCGAGAAGCAGCTCGCCTACAATGAGGAGCACGGCATCACGCCCGAATCGGTGAAGCGCTCGATCGGCGACATTCTCGATTCGATCTACGAACGCGACCATGTCCGCGTCGACAAGGGCATGGCCGAGGGCGGCGCCGAAGTCGGTCACAATATGAAGGTGACGCTCGAGGATCTCGAACGCCGGATGCGCGAGGCCGCCGCCAACCTCGAGTTCGAGGAGGCCGCCCGCATGCGCGACGAGATCCAGCGCCTGCAGAAGACCGAGCTCGCGATCTCCGACGATCCGATGACGCGCCAGAGCGACATCGAGGCGAGCGCGGGCCGCTATGCCGGCGAGCGCTCCTATGGCAAGGCGGGAAACCTGAAATCGCGCGCCACGAAGCCCTCGCTCGACAACATGGGCCCCGGCACCGATCGCGGCCGGGTGCGCCGCGAGGAGGATCCGCCGACGCGCGCGCGCAAGAACAATCTGGACGAGATGACGGTGAAGCGCACCGAAAAACCCCTGCGCAAAGACGAAGACGCCGCCGGGCTCGTGGTGCGCCACAAGGTCGGCATCGGCAGCCACGAGGATCCGGCGGACGTGAAACGCTCCGGCCGCCGCAAGCGCAAGACCGGCCGGCCGGGAAGCTGAGCGAGACGTCGAAATGTCGACAGAGGTTCAAAAGAGACCGGCCGTCAAACCGAAGGTCGAGCGGCCGAAGCTGCACAAGGTCATCCTGCTGAATGATGACTATACGCCGCGCGAGTTCGTGGTGCAGGTGCTGAAGGGCGTGTTCCGCATCGGCGGCGAGACGGCTTATCGGATCATGCACGTCGCACACACGCGCGGCGCGTGTGTCGTCTCGGTCTACCCGAAGGACATCGCCGAGACGAAGGCGAACGAGGCGAACGACATGGCCAAGTACGCCGGCCATCCGCTCCAATTCACCACCGAGCCGGAAGAATAGACCGCGCGACGATGTGACCGCCGGCGCATAACCGGCGGGCGCGAGGCCGCCGCCTCCCGAACATCCTGCGCGTTCCGGCGATCACGTCGGCAACGGCCCGGCGGGCCGACGCCTGTCGCATGCCGATCCGCCGGGCTGCGGGCATGATCGGCGCGACGCGCCCGTCCCCGCCGCCGCGCGGACCGCGAGAACAGGCTCGAAGCGCCGGGGCATGGAACGATCGCCGCGCCTCAGGGCCGAATCCCGTCGGCGCGCCCCCGTCGACCTCGACCGGTCGCCGGGAGGTCCTCGCCATCGTGGCCCGCGAAGCGCTGTCGCACCGATGAAATGCGGCTTTGCCCGAAGGCACCGGCCCCGTCCGCGTGCTGGTGACGAGCACTGACCAAAGGGCCGTCTCGCGACCGCGCCATCCACCGGAAAATCCGCCCGTCGACACCGGCGCTCGAAGCGCGATCGGCTTGCAGTCGCTTTCGCTTGGGTTCGCTTGGCGATCCACGCGCTTTGCACCCAAAACGACCCGCGGCTTTAATCCAATGCGACTGCACGCCCAGCGTGCCGAACGCCGCCTGCGCGCTAAAGTTCAGCCGCTCTCGCGCCGCAAATTTCAACAACAGTGTAGACAACGGACGAATCGGCGTGCAGGCGAGCGAATGCGAGAGCTTGAGCCTGGAATGCGCATCCACTACGGTCTCGCCAATATCGACCTTAAGTGTCGAGAACCTACCTGGGAGGATTGGTTACCATGAAGGCACTCACGTTCGTGGCGTTCGCCGCCGCGGCTGCGACGGCGCTTTCGCCGCTCAGCGCGTCGGCTGCTCCGAAGATGCTGAAATTCGCGCACGTCTACGAGGCAAGCGAGCCGTATCACACCTGCGCCGTCGAGGCGGATCCGAAGGTGCAGGAGGCCACCGAAGGCCGTTACGGCCTCGAGGTGTTCCCCGCCTCCTCGCTCGGCAAGGAAGTCGACATCAACGAAGGCCTCGGCCTCGGCACCGTCGACATCATCTATACCGGCCAGCTCTTCGCCGGCCGCGCCTATGGCCCGATCGCCATCGGCGGCGCGCCCTACATGTTCCGCGACTATGATCACTGGGACAAGTTCCGCCAGTCCGACCTCTTCGACGAGCTGTCGAAGGGCTACATGGACGCGACCGGCAACCACATCGTCGCGATGACCTATTATGGCAACCGCCATGCGACCTCGAACAAGCCGCTGAACGGCCCCGAGGACATGAAGGGCCTCAAGATCCGCGTGCCGAACGCCCCGCTCTACATGATGTTCCCGCGCGCGGTCGGCGCCAACCCGACCCCGATCGCCTTCGCCGAGGTCTATCTCGCGCTTCAGCAGGGCACGGTGGACGCGCAGGAGAACCCGCTTCCCACGATCCAGGCGAAGAAGTTCTACGAGGTGCAATCCGACATCAACCTCACCGGCCACATCACCGACGCGCTTCTGACGATCATCGGCGGGCCGACCTGGAACCAGATGTCCGAGGAAGACCGTCAGGCGCTGAGCGACATCATGGTCGAGACCTCGGCCTGCGCCACGGAGCAGATCATCCAGCAGGAAAAAGACCTCGTTCAGTGGTTCCGTGACCAGGGCGTCAACGTCAACGAGGTCGATCGCGGTCCCTTCCGTGAGGCCACGATGAAGCTCCACAATGGCGACATGGCGACCTGGGATCAGGAGACCTACGACCGCCTGCAGGCGATCGAATAACGCCCGAAGCGCTCAGTCTCCCGGCCGCCGCGACGCGGCCGGGCCTTTCCCGCAAAGCGTGAGTGTGCCCGAACCCATGACCACCGAACCGGCCGATTCGGCCACGGCATCCGCCCCCCTCTTCCAGGACGATGAGATCGACCTGTCCGACCTGCGCTGGGTCGACGTGCCGGTCCTCATCGTCTTCTGGGTGCTCGCCTTCGTCGTCTTCCTGCAGTTCTTCACGCGCTATGTGCTGAACGACTCGCTCGGCTGGACGGAGGAGATCGCGCGCTTCCTGCTGATCGGCGTCACCTTCATCGGCTCGATCATGGCGGTGCGCAAAGGCAGCCACATCGCGGTCGAGATCCTCTATCGCTGGATGCCGCGCGTCCTGCGCCGCATCTTGCAGACGATCGTCGACATCACCGCCGTCGTCTTCTACGGCGCGCTCACCTGGCTCACCTACGAACTCGCCGGGAAGACCTTCCAGATGATGGTCTCGATCGATGTGCCCAAATCCTGGGTCTACTACAGCGTCGCGGTCTGCTTCGCCGGCATGACCGTCTACGCCATCATCACGGCCATTCGCCATCTCACCACCGGCACCAGCCGGCTCATTGACCCAGAGCGGCATGCCGCGTCGACTGCGATAGACTGAATGGAACTCGTTGTCCTCTTCGTGCTCCTCTTCGGAGCCATCGCCCTCGGCTTCCCCGTCGCGATCGCCCTCGCCGGGTCGTCCGCCGTCTTCATCCTCATCACCGGCCAGGTGCCGGAGATGGTCGTCGCCCACCGCATGATCAACGGTGTCGACTCCTTCCCGCTCCTCGCAGTGCCCTTCTTCATCCTCGCCGGCAATCTCATGAACACCGCCGGCATCACCGAACGGATCTTCGAGTTCGCGAAGGCCCTCGTCGGCTGGATGCGGGGCGGTCTCGGGCACGTCAATGTCGGCGCTTCGGTGATCTTTGCCGGTATGTCGGGCGCCGCCGTCGCGGACGCCGGCGGCCTCGGCGCGATCGAGATCAAGGCGATGCGCGATGCCGGCTACGATCCCGGCTTCTCGGTCGGCGTCACCGCCGCCTCGTCGACGATCGGACCGATCATCCCGCCCTCGCTGCCGATGGTGATCTACGGCGTCGTCGCCGGCGCCTCGATCGGTCAGCTCTTCGCCGCCGGCTTCATTCCCGGCCTCGTGATGGCCATCGCGCTGATGATCATGGTCGCCTATTTCTCGCGCGTGCGCGGCTATCCGCGCGACCAGTCCTTCTCGATCGTCCGCCTCGGCAAGACCTTCCGCAGCGCTTTCCTGTCGCTGCTCACGCCGGTGATCATCGTCGGCGGCATCCTGACGGGCGCGTTCACGCCGACGGAGGCGGCGATCGCGGCCTGTGTGTGGGCGCTGGTCCTTGGCCTCTTCGTCTATCGCACGCTGTCCTGGCGGCGCTTTCTGCGCGTCTCCTACGACACGATCGAGACCACGGCCGTCGTCCTTTTCATCGTCGCGGCGGCGTCGATCTTCGCCTGGATCCTCACCTCCAACCGCGTGCCCGAGCACTTCGCGGCGCTGCTTTTGTCCGCATCGGACAATCCGATCGTCATCCTGATCCTCATCAACCTGATCCTCCTGATCGTCGGTTGCTTCATGGAGACGGTGGCGGCGATCACCATCCTCGTGCCCGTGCTCTTGCCGATCGCCATCAATGTCGGCGTCGACCCGGTGCATTTCGGCGTGATCATGGTGCTCAATCTGATGATCGGCCTGCTGACGCCGCCGATCGGGATGGTGCTCTACGTTCTCTCGCGGGTCTCCAACGTGCCGTTCGAGCGCTGCGTCACGGCGACGGCGCCGTTCCTGATCCCGCTCGGCATCGTGCTCATCCTCGTCACCTTCGTGCCGGCCATCACCATGTGGCTGCCGACGCTGATCTACCGCTAAGGCGACCGCCCCGCCCGGCCCACGCCGGACGGGGCTTTTTTCGCGAAATTCCGAGTATTTTTCCGCCGACCGACGATCATCCTCGCCAGAAACGGCGCTAGACTTCGCCTCATTCTCCCGTGCGCGAGGACACAATGAGTCTTTTCGGTCCAAGGCCCCCTTACAGCGTCCTCTACGCAGCCGGCGACAGCCTCACCGATTACGGCAATTTCATTCCCCTCATCACCCCGCCGGGAATGGACGCGACGCTTCGCGAAGAGCTCCTTTATTCGCTCTCGATCACCAATCTCCAGGGCGACATCGACGGGGACGGGCAGGACGATGGCGTCTCCTACCCGCAGACCGCCGTGTGGACGCTGGGCCTTGCCGGCGACATCGTGAACGTCGCCGTCGCGACCGCGCGGGCGATCGGCTCGCGCACCGTCGAGCAATCGCTGCGCAACGGCACCGACCCCGGCGGCACTGTCAGCCTGTTCGATTTCGCCGGTGCGGACCTCACACCCGAGCAGCGCGCCTACGACATCAACCTCACCGCCCAGGTCGACCGGATCATCGCCGATTTCGAGGAGCGCGGCGCGCCGGCCAACGCCGCCGTCACCCTTCTCGTCGGCGCGAACGACCTCGCCGATGTCGTCGCCGGCAACGCGGACCTCTTCTCCGGCGCCGTGTCGATCGAGACGGTTCTCGCGATCCTGCCCGAGTTCGCGGCGACGATGGCGGGCATCGTCGAGACCACGGTCGAGGCCGCACTGCGGCTCGATGCCGCCGGGGTGGACACGATCGTCTATCTCACGAGCCCGATCGCCAACGTCCCCCTCGTGAACCGCATCGCTGCGCCCGTCCCCGCGATCGCCGACATTTTGATGGAGCTGCAGAACGCGGTTCTCGGCGCCGCACTTTCGGCGCTGACGCTCCGGCCGGACTTCGACGCGCAGGTGAAGACGGTCGACGTCGCCGCCTTGGTGAGCGCGGTGGAGGCCGACCCGTCGAACTTCAACATCCAGGCGTTCGCCGAGCCTTATTATGAGGCCTCGAGCCCCTATCCCGTGGACGAGGGCGGCGCGCTCGCCCTCTTCGAGCCGGTCAATCCCGATTTCCCCTTCGCCGCGCCGGACGATCGCTCTTTCTTCTTCGACATCCTCCATCCGAACGCCAATGCCCACGACCTCATCGCCGCCTTTCTCGACGCCTCCCTCACCGGCACGGTGACATTCGGCGGCGACGCCGGCGGCTTCACCCGCGACACGCTGTTTTCCGGCGACGATCTGATGATCATGGGCGGCGGAAACGATGCGATCGTCACCGATCGCGGGGCGGACATCGTGTTCGCCGGGGCCGGCAACGACACTGTGAATGGCGGCCGCGGGGACGATATTCTGGCCGGCGGCAGCGGGAACGATGCGCTGCATGGCGGCGCCGGACCGCGTCTATTCGGCATCCGCCTCCCCGCCGGCAACGATATCCTGGACGGCCATGACGGGAACGACACGCTGGACGGCGGATCGGGACACGACGCCCTCTTCGACGGTCTCGGCAGCGATCTGGTCCGGGGCGGCCGGGGCAACGACCTCCTCGTCCATGTCGACGAGCCCCTTCTCGGCGGCACGGCGGCGAACGCGGCCGACATCGACGTCTTCGACGGCGGCCCCGGATGGGACACGCTGCTTCTGATCCTGCCCGATGCTGGCGACCGGACGCTGGTGATCGATGCGATCGACGCCTCGCGCGGATTCGGCGGGGCGATCGGCGACGTGAGCATCCCCGCTTTGGGGCTCGCCTTCACCGGCATCGAGCGGGTGGTGATCGTCGAGGAGCGCGCGTTGCCCGCCGGGCTCGACATCGCGCCGGCGCTGGCCGAGCGCCTCGCGCTCGCCGATCTATGGACCGTGGGTCTCCCGGCGCGGGAGGATTTCAGCGTCGCCGACGCACTTTACGATTCGGCGATATTCCTCGCATGAGGTGAATCGCGATTCGTGAGCAGGGCGAAAAAATAAAAAAAGCCGCCTCGATCGAGGCGGCTTGATGTCGCAACCAGCGCGACCGCCGGTCACCGATTCTCGCGGGTGAGCAATCCGCGACGAATCGCCTGACCCGCTCAGCTCCGCGGGCGAATGCGCACCACGACGTCGACGCGGGAGATTTCCATCCCTTCCGGCGCCTCGGGGACGCGGGTGAGCGACAGGCTGCGCGAGGGAATGTCCGTCACGGCGCCGGTGGCCTCATCGAAGAAGTGGTGGTGATCGTCGGTGTTGGTGTCGAAATAGGTTTTCGTACCGTCGACCGCGATTTCGCGCAGCAGGCCCACCTCGGTGAACTGATGCAGCGTGTTGTACACGGTCGCGAGCGACACCGGGACGCGAGCCGACACTGCCTCTTCGTGCAGGCCTTCCGCCGAAACGTGGCGGTGGCCGCGGCCGAACAGGATATTGCCGAGCGCGACACGCTGCCGGGTCGGCCGAAGGCCGGACCCTTTCAGCATTTCCCGCACGTGAACGCCAACCGGCTGCACGTCCTTAGCGCCGTCCGTCGTTTCGCGTGAGAAGAAAACTGCCATGGCCTACCCTAAAAAACTGCTCAAAAACGTGGCTTTTGCCACGCGCTCGGGAATGGATATAACGGTCCGGATCAACGAGATCAATGATCCGTGTCAGTGCCACGCTTGCCACGGATCGATAATCGGCCATAACGAACGGCAACGATAACCGTGCGCTCGTGACCACCCGGTCGCTTGCGCCAGAGGAACCTCGACCCCAATCTCGGTGGAACGCTCGGGGATGAGAACTGATTTTACCGATGGCAATGACGAACACCATTAAGCGGTCGCAATACGAGTACGAAGATCTTTTGGCTTGCGCCCGCGGCGAGCTGTTTGGCCCCGGCAACGCGCAATTGCCGTTGCCGCCGATGTTGATGTTCGATCGCATCACGAAAATATCGGAAACCGGCGGCGCGCACGGCAAAGGCGAGATCCGTGCCGAGCTCGACCTTCGCGAGGACCTCTGGTTCTTCGACTGTCACTTCAAGGGCGACCCGGTGATGCCCGGCTGTCTCGGCCTAGATGCGATGTGGCAGATGCTCGGCTTCTTTCTCGGCTGGCTCGGCGGCGAAGGGCGCGGCCGCGCCCTCTCGGTCGGCTCGATCAAGTTCAGCGGTCAGGTGCTTCCGAACGTGAAACTTGTGGAATATGGCATCGACCTCAAGCGCGTCATGCGCTCGAAGCTCACCTTGGGCATCGCCGACGGCTGGTTGAAGGCGGACGGGGAAGCCATCTACAAGGCGGAAGATCTTCGGGTCGGGCTGTTCAAGGACGCGGCGCAAGCCTCCTAAGGGCACTCACGCTCTAGGCCTCTGGGCCGGTCGGAATTTGGAGTTTTCATGAAACGGGTGGTTGTCACCGGCATGGGCATCGTCTCGCCGCTGGGCGGGTCGACGCAAGAGGTGACCGCATCGCTCCAAGAGGGGCGTTCGGGCATCGTGCGTGCCGAGTCATACGCCGAACACGGATTCCGCAGCCAGGTGCACGGCGCGCCGACGCTCGACGCGTCCGAGTGCGTCGACCGCCGCGCCATGCGCTTTCATGGCGGCGGCACGGCCTGGAACCATGTCGCCATGGACCAGGCGATCCGTGACGCCGGCCTCGAAGAGAGCGAGATCTCGAACGTGCGCACCGGCCTCGTCATGGGCTCGGGCGGACCGTCGACGCGGACCATCGTCGAGGCGGCCGACATCGCGCGGACCAAGGGTCCGAAGCGGATCGGCCCGTTCGCCGTCCCGAAGGCGATGAGCTCCACCGCCTCGGCGACGCTCGCGACGCACTTCAAGATCAAGGGTCTCAATTATTCGATGTCCGCCGCGTGCGCGACGACGAACATCTGCATCGGTCACGCCGCCGAGCAGATCATGCTCGGCAAGCAGGACATCGTGTTCGCCGGCGGCTGCGAAGAGCTCGACTGGACGCTGTCCGTCCTGTTCGACGCGATGGGCGCCATGTCGAGCCATTATAACGATCGGCCGGCCGTCGCCTCCCGCCCGTTCGACAAGAACCGCGACGGCTTCGTGATCGCCGGCGGCGCGGGCGTGCTCGTTCTCGAAGAGCTCGAACACGCCAAGGCGCGCGGGTCGAACATCATCGCCGAGATCGTCGGCTATGCGGCCACCTCCGACGGGGTCGACATGGTCGCCCCCTCCGGCGAAGGTGGTGTGCGCTGTATGCGCGCCGCGCTCGCTCAGGCCGGCAATCGCAAGATCGATTATATCAATCCACACGCCACCTCCACGCCGATCGGCGATCTCAAGGAGATGGAAGGGGTGCGCGAAGTTTTTGGTGACGACGTGCCGCCCATTTCGGCGACCAAATCCCTATCGGGTCACGCCCAAGGCGCGGCCGGTGTGCACGAGGCGATCTATTCGCTCATCATGATGCGCAACGGCTTCATCGCGGGCTCCGCCCATATCGAAGAGCTCGACCCCGCGTTCGCCGATCTGCCGATCGTCCGCGAACGGCAGGATAACGTTCCGATCGAAACCGTGCTGTCCAATGGCTTCGGCTTTGGCGGCACCAATGCTTCTATTGTCTTGGCGCGCTATGATGGCTGATGGCGAATTGAAAGCCGGCGGCTTGATGGCCGGCAAACGAGGTATCGTGATGGGAGTGGCGAACAACCACTCCATCGCCTGGGGAATCACGCGTCAGCTCCACGCTGAAGGCGCAGAGATCGGCCTCACCTTCCAGAACGACCAGTTCGGCCGCCGCGTGCGTCCGCTGGCCGATCAGGTGGAGGCGACGTTCCTCGAACGGTGCGATGTCGAGGATCTCGACAGCGTCAACGGCCTCTTCGACGTCGCGGCGAAGCACTGGGGGTCGATCGACTTCTTCGTGCACGCCGTCGCCTTCTCGGACAAGAACGAGCTGAAGGGCCGCTTCGCGGACACCTCGCGCGAGAATTTCACGCGCACCATGCTCATCTCGTGCTTCTCCTTCACCGAATCGGCGCGGCGCGCCGCCGAGCTGATGACCGACGGCGGGTCCATGTTAACGCTGACCTATGGCGGTTCCGTGAAGGTCATGCCGAATTACAACGTGATGGGAGTCGCCAAGGCGGCGCTCGAATCGTCCGTGCGGTATCTCGCGGCTGATTTCGGCGCCACCGGCGTGCGCGTCAACGCGATCTCGGCCGGCCCGGTGCGCACCCTCGCCGGCGCTGGCGTCACCGACGCGCGGCTGATGTTCAACTATCAGCGCAAGCACTCCCCGCTCGAGCGCACCGTCACGCTCGAAGAGATCGGCCGCTCCGCCGCCTATCTCCTGTCCGACTACTCCTCCGGCGTCACCGGCGAGATCCACTATGTGGATTCCGGCTTCAGCGTGATGTCGATGCCCAAGCTCGACGAGCTGCGGGCGGAGGAGCGTCGCGAAATCATCGAGGAGAAGGTGGAGGCCCGCCGGCCCGACATCCTCGCCGAGGAATCGTGATCGACGCGGGCCCCATATCCGGGTGGCCACCTGCCCGCAGGGGCCCGCTGATCAAGATCTGCGGGATCACCACGCCAGCGCTCGCCGATGCGGCGGTGGCGGCGGGCGCCGACATGGTCGGCATCGTCCACTTCCCGCCGAGCCCGCGCCATCTCGCGATCGATGCGGCGGCCGCCGTCGCCGAAGCGGTGCGCGGCCGGGCGACGATCGTCGCCCTCACGGTCGACGCGGACGACGCGACCCTCATGCCCTTCATCGATGCCGTCCGCCCCGACGCGCTCCAGCTCCACGGCAAGGAGCCGCCGGCGCGTGTCGCCGCGCTGTCCGCCCGCACCGGATTGCCGATGGCGAAGGCCCTCGGCGTCGCCACCGCGGACGACCTCGCCGCCGCCTCGCTCTACGACGCGCTCCTCGTGATCGACGCGAAGCCCCCCAAGGGCGCCGACCGCCCCGGCGGACACGGCAAGCGCTTCGATTGGAGCCTTCTGACGGCGCTTGACCCCTCGCGACCCTTCATGCTTTCAGGCGGTCTCGACCCAGCGAGCGTTGGTGAAGCGGCGCGCTTCGTGCGCCCCTACGCGGTGGACGTCTCGTCCGGCGTCGAGACGAACGGCGTCAAGGACGCGGCCAAGATGGCCGCTTTCGTCGAGGCCGTCCGAACCGCATCTGCCGCCGAAGGAATCACAGCGTGAGCGAACGGCCGAACTCCTACCGCACCGGGCCCGACGAGCGGGGCCGCTTTGGCATTTTCGGCGGCCGTTTCGTCGCCGAGACGCTGATGCCGCTGATCCTCGAGCTCGAGAAGGCCTATGACGCGGCGCGCGCCGATCCGGCCTTCGCCGCCGACATCGCCCATCTCGGCACCCACTATATCGGCCGCCCCTCGCCGCTTTATTTCGCCGAGCGGCTGACCGAGGAGCTCGGCGGCGCGAAAATCTACCTGAAGCGCGACGAGCTCAATCACACCGGCTCGCACAAGATCAACAACTGTATCGGCCAGATCCTGCTCGCCCAGCGCATGGGCAAGACGCGCATCATCGCCGAGACCGGCGCGGGCCAGCACGGCGTCGCGACGGCCACCGTGTGTGCGCGCTTCGGCCTTCCCTGTGTCGTCTATATGGGCGCGAAGGACGTGGAGCGGCAGGCGCCCAACGTCTTCCGCATGCGCCTTCTCGGCGCCGAGGTGATCCCGGTCGAGGCCGGTGCGGGCACCTTGAAGGACGCCATGAACGAGGCGCTTCGCGACTGGGTGACCAATGTCGACGACACCTATTATCTGATCGGCACCGCCGCCGGTCCGCATCCGTATCCGCGCATGGTGCGCGACTTCCAGTCGATCATCGGCGATGAGGCGCGCGAGCAGATCCTCGCCGCCGAGGGCCGCCTGCCGGATCTCGTCGTCGCGGCGGTCGGCGGCGGCTCGAACGCGATCGGCCTCTTCCACCCCTTCCTCGACGACAAGGACGTCGCGATCACCGGCGTCGAGGCTGGCGGCGAAGGGCTTGAAGGCGACAAGCATTGCGCTTCGCTCACCGCGGGTGAGCCCGGCGTGCTCCACGGCAACCGGACCTATCTGCTGCAGGACGATGACGGGCAGATCCTCGAGGGGCATTCGATCTCGGCCGGTCTCGACTATCCGGGCATCGGGCCGGAGCACTCCTGGCTGAAGGAGGTCGGCCGCGTCTCCTATGTGCCGATCGGCGACGAGGAGGCCCTCGCGGCCTTCCAGCTACTCGCCCGCACCGAAGGTATTTTGCCGGCGCTCGAACCCGCGCACGCTCTTGCCCACGTCGCGAAGGTGGCGCCGACGATGGACAAGGACGCGATCATCGTGATGAACCTGTGCGGCCGCGGCGACAAGGACGTGCACACCGTGGCCTCGGCGCTCGACGCGCGTGAGCTGAAGGCAAACTGATGAGCCGCATCAAAGCCCGTTTCGACGCGCTCGCCGAGGAAGGCCGCGCCGCGCTCGTGACCTTCGTGTCCGCCGGCGACCCGGACCTTGCGACGTCCGCCGCGATCCTCGACGGCCTGCCCCATGCGGGCGCCGACGTGATCGAGCTCGGCATGCCCTTCACTGACCCGATGGCCGACGGCCCGGCGATCCAAGCGGCTTCGCGCCGCGCGCTGGATGCCGGCGGTTCCCTCGCCGCGACGCTCGGCCTCGTCCGCAATTTCCGCAAGAAGGACGACACGACCCCGATCGTCCTGATGGGCTACTACAACCCGATCTATCATCGCGGCGTCGCCGATTTCCTGAAGGCCGCCACCGATGCCGGCGTCGACGGGCTCATCGTCGTCGATCTGCCGCCCGAGGAGGACGACGAGCTCTGCCTGCCCGCGCGCGAGGCCGGTCTCGACTTCATCCGCCTCGCCACGCCGACGACCGACGACGCGCGCCTTCCCGCGGTCCTCGCCAACACGTCCGGCTTCCTTTATTACGTTGCGATCGCCGGGATCACCGGCACGGCGAGCGCGGCCGCTGCGGATATCGGCCGTGCCGTCGCTCGATTGAAAGCGGCGACGACGCTTCCGGTCGGCGTGGGCTTCGGCGTGAAGACGCCGGACCAGGCCGCCGAAATCGCGCGCGTCGCGGACGCCGTCGTGGTCGGCTCGGCCATTGTCGACGTCATCGCCAAGGCGGAACCCGGCACCGCGCCGGCCGCCACCCATGCCTTTGTGAAGTCCCTCGCGAGCGGTGTCCGCCAAGCCCGCGCTGAGGTTGCCGTATGAACTGGATCAGCTCCGTCGTCCGTCCGAAGATCTCTTCCTTCTGGACCAAGCGCGACACGCCGAACAATCTCTGGATCAAATGCCCCGAGACGGGCGAGATGGTCTTCCATCGCGATCTGGAGCAAAATCAGTGGGTCGTTCCGGGGTCCGGCTTCCACATGCGGATGCCGGTGCCGAAGCGGCTCGAGACGCTGTTCGACGGCGGAACCTACGAGACGCTTTCCCTTCCCTCGGTCCCGCTCGATCCGCTGAAATTCCGCGACGAGCGCCGCTATCAGGACCGCCTGCGCGACGCCCGCGCCAAGACCGGCCGCGACGACGCGGTGACGGTCGCGAAGGGCGCCATCGAGACGCTTCCGGTCACCGTCGCGATCCAGGACTTCGCCTTCATGGGCGGCTCTCTGGGCATGGCGGCCGGTGAGGCGATCGTCACCGGCGCGGAAGCCGCGATCCGTGAGCGCACGCCCTATGTCCTGTTCGCCGCCTCGGGGGGCGCGCGCATGCAGGAGGGCATCCTCTCCCTCATGCAGATGCCGCGCACCACGGCGGCCGTCATCGCCCTGCGCGAAGCGGGCCTTCCTTATATCGTCGTCCTCACCAACCCGACCACGGGCGGCGTCACCGCGTCCTACGCGATGCTGGGCGACGTCCACATCGCCGAGCCCGGCGCCCTCATCGGCTTCGCCGGCCCGCGCGTCATCGAGCAGACGATCCGCCAGAAGCTGCCCGACGGCTTCCAGCGCGCCGAATATCTCCACGAGCACGGCATGGTCGATCTCGTCGTCCACCGCCACGAGATGCGGGGAACGCTCGCCAAGCTCATGCGCGTGATGATGCACCAGCTTCCGCCGGCCCCCGAGGCGATCGCGCTTCCCTCACCCGAAAGCGTCGCCGGCGGCGAAACCCAAGCCGAGGGCGAGAGCGCCGGCGGCACGCCCAAGGCCGAGCAGGAGCCGGCGTCGGTCTCGACCTGATCATGGACGCCACGAGCCCGATCCTGGAACGGATCTCGGCGCTTCATCCGAAGCGGATCGACCTGTCGCTCGGGCGGGTCGAACGGCTTCTGGCGGCGCTCGATCATCCCGAAAAGCGCCTCCCGCCGGTGATCCACATCGCCGGCACCAACGGCAAGGGGAGCGTCGCGGCGATGCTGCGCGCGATGCTCGAAGCCGACGGCAAGCGCGTCCACGTCTACACCTCGCCCCACCTCGTGAACTTCAACGAGCGCATCCGCCTCGGTGCCCCCGGCGGCGGCACGCTCGTGACCGACGAGGCGCTGATGGACGCGCTCGTGCGCGCCGAGGAGGCGAACGCCGGCGAGCCCATCACCTTCTTCGAGATCACCACCGCCGCCGCCTTCCTCCTCTTCGCCGAGAACCCGGCCGACGCATTGGTTCTCGAGACCGGCCTCGGCGGCCGCCTCGACGCGACCAATGTCGTCGACAAGCCGCTCGCCTCGGTGATCACCTCGATCGGCATCGATCATGTCGGCTTTCTCGGGCCGACGGTCGGCGAGATCGCGGCGGAAAAGGCCGGCATCATCAAGCGCGGCGTCCCCGTCATCTCCGCCCCGCAGAGCGCCGAGGTCAGCGCCGTCATCGAGCGGGCCGCGGCGCGCACCGGCTCGACGCTTCATCTCGGCGGGGCCGACTGGGCGGTGATCCAGGAGCACGGGCGCCTCGTCTTCCAGGACAATGACGGCCTCGTCGACCTGCCGGTGCCCCGCCTTCCGGGCCGCCATCAGACGGTGAATGCCGGCGTCGCGATCGCGACGGCGCGCGTCACCGAACTCCTCGACGATCCGCACAGCCTCGAAGCCGGAATGAGCGATGTCGACTGGCCGGGACGGCTTCAGCGCCTCACCCGCGGACGCATCGTCGAAGCCGGCCCGAAGGACGCGGAGATCTGGCTCGATGGCGGCCACAATGCCGACGCGGGCGAGGTCGTCGCCGCGGCGATGGCCGATCTCGAGGAGCGCGTCTCTCGGCCGCTCTTCCTGATCGCGGGGATGCTGTCGACCAAGGATCCGGAGGCGTATTTCCGCCCCTTCGCCGGCCTCGTCCGGCACGTCTTCACGGTGCGCGTGCCGGGCAGTGAGGCCGCGATCGAGGCGGCGGCGCTCGCCGACGCGGCGGAGGCCGCGCAGCTTTCGGCCGAGCCCGCCGGCTCGGTCCGCACCGCCCTCCGCCTCCTGTCCGAGAATTGGCGTTTCGAGCCGCCGCCGCGAATTCTGATCGCCGGCTCGCTCTATCTGGTCGGAGACGTTCTCGCGCAAAACGGGACGCCACCCACTTAAGTCTTTGTGCTACAAGGGTGTCACGAACGGTAACGCTCCCGAGGCACGCCCATGTCGCTCGACGTCGACACTCTTCTCGATCGCCGCCGCCTGGCCCGCCGGGTGAGCTTTTGGCGTGGGCTCGTCATCCTGATCGTCATCGCGGCGATCGGTGCGGGCATCTATTGGACCGTCGATCTGCGACCGACCCACATCGCCCGCATTCCGGTGCAGGGCGCGATCGTGTCGAGCCGGCCGCTGATCAAAATGATCGAATCGATGAAAGAGAATGACCGGATCGCCGGCGTCCTCATCTCGATCGATTCCCCCGGCGGCACCTCGGTGGGCGGCGAACGCCTCTACGAGGCCCTCCGCGCCCTCAACGCGGAAAAGCCTGTCGTCGCCCATATCAACACCATCGGCGCCTCCGCCGCCTACATGACGGCGCTGGCGAGCGATCATATCGTCGCCCATCGCTCCAGTCTCACCGGCTCGATCGGCGTTCTGATCCAATATGGACAAATCAACCAGCTCCTGAAGAACTGGGGCATCGAGGTCTCGAAGGTGGATTCCGGCCCGCTGAAGGCCGAGCCGAACCCCTTCCAGCCTGCCCAGCCCGACGCGGTCGCGGCGCTGCAGTCGGTCGTCGATGACACGTTCGCCTGGTTCCTCAGCCTCGTCGAAGAGCGCCGCGCCATGCCCGAAGCGAAGGCCCGCCGCCTCGCCGACGGCCGGATTTTCACCGGCCACCAGGCGCTCGAAGAGGGCCTGATCGACGAGATCGGCGGCGAGGACGTCGCCATCGCCTGGCTGGTGAGCGACCGGGATATCCCGGCCGATCTGCCAGTCAAAACCTATGAACCGCGCGATGAAAACGACTTTTCTCTTTCGACCCATATGGCCGACTATGTGATTGGGCGTATTTTCGGCGCATTGGGCATGGAAATGCCAACAATTCGCCCAACGATCTCGGTTGACGGTCTCTGGTCCATTTGGCACGGTTCAGCACCTTCGGACGCAAAGGTGGCTAACAATGATTAAGTCCGAGTTGGTAACCCGTTTGGCACTGCAAAACCCGCATCTCTACCAGCGTGATGTAGAGGCGGTCCTGAATGTCGTCCTCGGCGAAGTCACCGAGGCCTTACGTGAGCGCAACCGTGTCGAACTGCGGGGGTTCGGTGCGTTTTCGGTGCGCTTGCGGGGACCGCGTACAGGGCGCAACCCACGAACCGGCGAGCCGGTCGAGGTTGCCGAGAAGGCCGCTCCATTCTTCCGGACCGGGAAGGAGATGCGTGACCGCATCAACGATTCCGGCCAATCGGTGCGGTCTTCGGACCATTCGTCCCCCCGTCGTCGAAACCAGGACGACGAACGCACGATCGTGCGCGACGCTGCCGAATAGCGTTCGCGCACGCCAGCGATGGGACGGGCATTCGGCACGGCGTTGATCGTGTTGGCGGCAGCCGCGATCGTCATCTTGGCGGCGGCGAACCGCCAACCGATCACGCTCGCCGTCAGCCCGTTCCGAGCGGCGGACGATCTCACCATCTCGCTGCCGCTTTACGCGATCCTGTTCGCGACACTCGCCGCCGGTGTCGTAATCGGCGGCCTCGGAAGCTGGTACGGACGCCGGCATCGGCGTCGCTCGGCCCGGCTAGAGCAGCGCGAGCTACAGAGACTGCGCGGCGAGGTCGACGCGCTGCGCACGGCTGCGGCCCAGCGCCCGCCGCTCGCCGCCCCACGCGCTCCCCTTCGCTGACCGCGCCTCGCCCGTTCGAGGGTACGGCATCGCCTCCCCTATCGGACACGAGGGCGTGTCCCAGCCTGTTCCTCGGAGCCCGCTTTATTCTTTGGTGACATCGGAGCGCCCGGCGCCGCCGCACGGAACACGGCCCCGATACGAAAACGGCCGGCCACGAGGGCCGGCCGAAACCATCGCGCGGTCGGAGAAAGACCGGCTCACATATGGATGGCGCGTCCGTCGACGGCGAGCGCCGCCTCCTTCACCGCCTCCGAGAGAGTCGGATGGGCGTGGCAGGTGCGGGCGATGTCCTCGGCCGCGGCGCCGAACTCCATGCCGAGCGTCACTTCCGCGATCATCGTGCCGACATCGGGGCCGATCATGTGAACGCCGAGCACGCGGTCCGTCGTCTTGTCGGCGAGGATTTTCACGAAACCGTCGGTCGTGCGGTTCACCTTCGCCCGGCCGTTGGCGGTGAAGGGGAACTTGCCCACTTTATAGGCGACTCCGTCGGCCTTGAGCTGTTCTTCCGTGCGGCCGACCGAAGCGACCTCCGGGTAGGTATAGACGACGCTGGGGATCGCCTCGTAGTTCACGTGGCCCGCCTGGCCGGCGATGATCTCGGCCGCGGCGACGCCCTCGTCCTCGGCCTTGTGGGCGAGCATCGGGCCGGTGATCACGTCACCGATGGCGTAGATGCCCGGAATATTGGTGCGGAAATGGTCGTCGGTCTTGATCCGGCCGCGCTCGTCCATCTCGACGCCCGCCGCTTCGAGGCCGAGACCCTCGGTGTAAGGCCGGCGGCCGATCGCGACGAGAACGACGTCGGCGTCCACCACTTCCGCCTCACCGCCCTCGGCGGGCTCGAGCGTCACCTTCAGCGTTTTGCCGGAGGTGTCGACGCTCGTCACCTTGGTCTTGGTGCGGAAGGTCATGCCCTGCTTCTTGAGGATGCGCTCGAACTGGCGGGAGATCTCGCCATCTTCCGGCGGCAGGATCCGGTCGAGGAACTCGACGACCGTCACTTCGGAGCCGAGACGGCGCCACACCGAGCCGAGCTCGAGGCCGATCACGCCGCCGCCGACGACGATGAGGCGCTTCGGCACTTTGGAGAGGGTGAGCGCGCCGGTCGAGGAGATGACCCGCTTCTCGTCAATCTCGATCCCGGGAAGCCGCACGATGTCGGAGCCGGTCGCGATGATGATCGACTTCGCGTCGATCTCCTGCGCGTCGCCGCTCTCCGGGGTGATCTTCACCTTGCCAGGGCCGGCGACCGCACCGACACCCCGATAGGTGTCGATCTTGTTCTTCTTCAGGAGGAACTCGACGCCTTTGACGTTGCCGTCAACGCCTTCGTCCTTGAAGGCCAGCATCTTGGCAAGGTCGAGCTTCGGGTCGACGCCGATGCCCATATCCGCAAAACCGTGGCCGGCTTCTTCGTAGAGTTCGGACGCGTGGAGCAGCGCCTTGGAGGGAATGCAGCCGATATTGAGGCACGTTCCACCGAAGGTCGGCCACTTCTCGACGACCGCCGTCTTGAGGCCGAGCTGCGCGGCGCGAATCGCGGCCACGTAGCCTCCCGGTCCGGTGCCGATCACCACCACGTCATAGGCCGCCATGTTCATCGTCCCTCTTATCACTGGTTCCGTTCACCTGACGGCTGAGGCTTGCGCGGTCAAGGCCTAGGCGGTGCGGAGGTGGATTGTGCCGAATGCAACGCGGGGCGCCGCGCCCACATCTCAAGCGACATTGCGCCCGCCGGTGGCGTCGATCACGCTGCCGGTCGAATAGGAAGAGGCATCCGACATCAGCCAGACGACAGCCTCGGCGATTTCCTCCGGTGCGCCGGCGCGGCCGAGGGGGATCGTCGGCCCGGCGTCGCGAACGCGGTTGGGCGTGCCGATCGAGTGGTGGAACTCGGTATCGATGGTGCCCGGCCGGACGGCGTTGACCCGGATCCCCTCCCGCGCCCATTCGAGCGCGAGGCCGGCCGTCAGCGTCTCGAGCGCCCCCTTGGTCGCGGCATAGTGGACATATTGGTTGGGCGCGCCGAGCTTGGCGGAGACCGAGCTGATATTGACGATCGCCCCACCCTCGCCGCCGAAGCGGTACGCCATGCGCTGGATCGCCTCACGTGCGCAGACGATCGCGCCGGTGAGATTGAGCCGCACGAGGCAGTCGATCTGCTCGAAGGAGAATGTGGTCACGTCACCGACGGCATTGCCCATCCCGGCATTGTTGACGAGCGCCGTCACACGGCCCATCCGGTCCGCCGCCTCGAAGGTCGCGGCGATGCCCGCCTCGGTGCCGATATCGGCGCGAACGATTGCGGCCTTGCGCCCATTGTCCCGCACGGCGGCGGCGACTTTCTCGGCCGCCTCGGCGTTCGCCCGATAATTGATCAGGATATCCCAGCCACTCGCGCTCGCGCGCTTGGCGACGGCCGCCCCGATCCCACGGGAGCCGCCCGTCACCACACAAATTCCGTTACTCACCCAGCCGCCACCACCAAAAGACGTAGAAGCATCAGACCGATGCCGAGAAGAGAGAGCCCCCACACCAACGAGCGCAGCGGGCCCATCGGGACGATATAGGCGGGGACATAGACGATCCGCCCGACGAGATAGAGGATCGCCGCGACGGCCGAAAGCCCATTCGCCCCGTCCGCCACCACCACGCCGATCGCGGCCGCGGCGAACACGGGATAGGTCTCAAGGACGTTGCGAAAGGCCCGGTCGGCGCGCTGGGCGGCGAGCGAGACCGCGGGCGGCCCGCTATCGCGAGGCCCCATCGCCCAGTCGACACCGGCCGACATCATCCGCGGCCCGGCCGCGAGAAGCATTTGGACAAGGACGAGGACCCCGCCCAATGCGACGCATACGAGTTCGATCGACATGATTTCTCCCGCGCCGTGAGGTCACCAAGGCGACCATCGTCGTTCACACGATCTTTAACGGCGTTGCCGGCATGTCGGCCGCGTGGCGTATCGCCGCTCTCGCGCGCAGCTTACCCGGATCGGCCGCGACCTCGGTAGAGGCGCGATCGGAGGCGACGTGCGCTAGGCGTCGACCGCGCGGGCCGGCAAGCCGTGGCCGAGCGGCGCGATCATCCCGCTCCGCGGGCGAAGATTGGCATAGACGCCTCCTTTCGCCGTGATCGCGTCGACGAGCATACGATCCTCCAACGAGATCCGGTCGATCAGAGCGCGCAGTTTCGGGTCGCCATAGCGCTCTTCGTAGCCCTTGGAGCCGGCATTGATGCGCGGCAGTGCCCGCGTCGGCTTGTTCAGGATATCGGCCAAGGTGTCCACGAAGGCCTGCGAGGCCGGCACCGTGCCGAGCAGGCACGGGCGACGCGTGAGATAGGTCATCGCGTCACGGGCGCGCGGCTTCGCGCTCAGCATCCGGCACTGGATGTTTCGCGAATGTTGCGCGAAGCGGGCGTCGGCCTCGAGAAGGTCGATCAGCGGCTCGGTCGTGTGCAGCGGATTTTCCGGCCGATGATAGACGTATTCGTAGTGCGAGATGATCTGCTCGAACGGATCGCGCGTCATGCCGAGGATCATGAGCGGCCGGTTCGGGGCGCAGACCGTCGGATAGACCGCATCGAAGTGCCCGCCGACCAGGCGATAGCGCTCGAAGAAGTCCTCCCCTTGCGCTTCGACGGCGTCCTTCAGGATCCCGTCCTCGCCATGCCAGAAGACCTGTTGCGGACCGAAGAGCTCGCGCAAGACGGCTCGCATCGAGGTGCCGGCGGTTTTTTGAATGTGCACATAGGCGAAGAAACGGCGCTTGCCCTTGTTCGCCCGCACCACCGCCGGCTTGGCGAGTTCCGTCCGCCGCGCCCGTTGCGGCAGCGGCTCGACCGGCGCTTCGAGCGCGATGTGGCGCAGCTCGTCGAAAAAGGCGGCGTCGTAATAGCGAAACGCCTCGACATTGCGGTCGAGGAGGACGCCGCTCTTCGGCTGCACGTGCACACGGCTGCCGCGCACGCTCACGTGCGGGACGGACTGAATGGTTTGTGCAAGACGGGTCTCGTCCGGCTCGCGTTCGCCCCAGAGTGGCAGCATCCGGCGCAGGGTGCCCACGGGATCGGCCACAAGCTCGGCATAGTCGACCAGCGTGCGCTGCGGCATGTCCGGCTCGACCCACTTCGCGGTGAAGGCGCGATAGACGCGTGCGCGCTTGCGCGCGAACTCGGCGAACGCGCGCTCATTGTCCGGATTGCCGTTGCGAACGAAGAGCTCGAACTCCGACTCCAGCGCCGCCAGCGGCTCGCGATACTGGACGACGAAGGGCGTTTCGGGGACCGGCATATCGAGCTCGAAGTCGTGATTTTTCGACATCGAGATCGGCCCGCCCTTCCCGCACGGCGCTTGCGCGCAGCAGGAAAGGTCCGGCCGGTGCCGCGGGACATGATACTCGCAGTAACCGAACCGGTCGCCGAAATAACCGTGCAGCAATCGCACGAAGAGATGATGGCCGCTGCGCGGCCAACTCACGTTTGCGACGTATGGAAGCTGCGCTTCAGGGGCGACTTGCGCCTCGAAATAAGGTTCCAAACGTGTCTCCCAAGGGCCTTGTTCGCCTCGGGATTAAAGGTCGAGCAGGAGCCGCTGCGGATCCTCGATCGCTTCTTTGACC
The DNA here is from genome assembly GCF_021556395.1 of Acuticoccus kalidii. Lineage (GTDB taxonomy): Bacteria > Pseudomonadota > Alphaproteobacteria > Rhizobiales > Amorphaceae > Acuticoccus > Acuticoccus kalidii. Next base: position 127,801 of record NZ_JAKGCS010000036.1, on the reverse strand, counting down.
CGGACGAGGAACGTGACCGCCTCTTTCCCGTCCACGATACGATGATCGTAGCTCAGCGCAAGGTACATCATCGGCCGAATCACAACTTGACCGTTAATCGCCACTGGACGTTGCTCGATCCGGTGCATCCCGAGAATACCGGACTGGGGCGCATTCAGGATCGGGGTCGACATCAACGAACCGTAGATGCCGCCGTTCGTGATCGTGAACGTACCGCCCTGCATCTCTTCGAGCTTGAGCTGTCCGTCACGCGCGCGCTTGCCGAAACCGGCGATCGTCTTCTCGATGCCTGCGAAGGACAGCTCGTCCGCGTCGCGCAGCACGGGGACGACGAGGCCCTTGTCCGTGCCGACGGCGATGCCGAGATGGTAGTAATTCTTGTAAATCAGGTCGTCGCCATCGATCTCGGCGTTGACGGCCGGGACATCCTTCAGCGCCTGTACGCACGCCTTGGCGAAGAAGGCCATGAAGCCGAGCTTCACACCGTGCTTCTTCTCGAACACGTCCTTGTATTCTTTGCGCAGCTCCATCACCGCCGTCATGTCGACGTCGTTGAACGTCGTGAGCATCGCGGCGGTGTTCTGCGCATCCTTCAGGCGGCGCGCGATGGTGCGACGCAGACGCGTCATCGTCACGCGCTCTTCGCGCGAGGCATCGTCCGCGGCAGTGGGCGCGCGCGGCGGGGCCTTCGGCGCTTCGGCCTTCGCGGCGACGCCCTTCTCGAGCGCCTGGATCACGTCGCCCTTGAGGACCTGACCACGGCGGCCGCTGCCGTCGACCTGATCGGCCGACAGGCCCGCCTCGGTGAGGGCCTTGCGCGCGGACGGCGCGGGCGGCATGTTGCCCGAACCGGATGCGGCGGGCTTCCCGTCCGACTTGGGGGCCTCGGCCTTCGCGGCGGCGGGCGCAGCACCGGCAGCGCCGGCGGCGATCGTGCCGAGAAGTCCGCCGACCTCGACCGTGTCACCGACCTTGACGGCGAGGCTCGCGATCGAACCGGCGACAGGGGCCGGAACCTCGACGCTCACCTTGTCGGTTTCGAGCTCGATGAAGGGCTCGTCAGCGCCGATGCTCTCGCCCTCTTTCTTCAGGATCTGCGACACCGTCGCCTCGGTGACGGATTCGCCGAGCGTCGGCACCTTCACCTCGGTCGCCGCGCCGCCATTGGCGGCGGCAGGAGCGGGAGCCGTGTCGGCCTTCTGCTCGGTCTCGGCGGGCTTTTCGGCCGGTTTCGCCTCGGACGGCTTGGGGCTCTCGGCCGGCTTGGCGGCCGCGCCGGCGCCGTCGGCGATCTGCCCCAGGAGGGCGCCGACTTCGACGGTCTCACCGCTCTTTGCCGTGATTTCGCTCAACGTGCCTGCGGCCGGGGCCGGTACTTCGACTGTGACCTTGTCGGTCTCCAGCTCGAGCAGCGGTTCGTCTGCGGCCACCGCGTCGCCCTGTGACTTGTACCACTGAGAAATGGTGGCTTCCGTCACGGACTCGCCGAGGTTGGGGACTCGAATATCGGTCATGGCGCTCTATTGGACAATTTGGTTGCGGCGGCGCGTGTTGAAGAAACCGGAGCGGTTGGCCGCGCTGTCGACCGCGCCGGTTGCCTTGTGCACCCGTTCGCTTGCCCCTGGCAAGTGACTGGAGGCGCGAACGGGTGCGTCATCCCTCGATCAACCGTACGCTTGATCGATGAACGCCTGCATCTGTTGCACGTGCCGTGCCGCGAGACCCGTCGCGGGTGACGCAGCCGCCGGACGGCCCATATAACGCGGACGATCGTTCTGCATCTTGGTCTGCTGCAGGCACCAATCGAGATAAGGCTGGACGAAGGTCCAGGACCCCATGTTCGCCGGCTCTTCCTGACACCAGGCGAGCTCCGCGTTCGGGAAGCGCTTCAGCTCGTTGATCACCGATTTCGCCGGGAACGGATAAAGCTGCTCGACGCGCAGGAGATAGACGTCGTCGACGCCCCGCTCCTCGCGCGCTTCGAGAAGGTCGTAATAGACCTTGCCCGAGCACATCACGACGCGGCGGATCTTGTCGTCCGACTTCAGCTTGAAATCACCGGTGAGGCCGACCTCCGCATCGTCCCAGAGAACGCGGTGGAAGGTCGAATCGAGGCCCATTTCCTGCAGCGTCGACACGCAACGCTTATGGCGCAGCAGCGATTTCGGCGTCATCAGGATCAGCGGCTTGCGCAGATCGCGCTTCAACTGGCGGCGCAGGATGTGGAAGTAGTTCGCCGGCGTCGAGCAGTTGGCGACCTGCATGTTGTCCTCCGCGCAGAGCTGGAGGAAGCGCTCGAGGCGTGCGGAGGAATGCTCCGGCCCCTGCCCCTCATAGCCGTGCGGCAGGAGGCAGACGAGGCCGGTCATGCGCAGCCACTTGCGCTCGCCCGACGAGATGAACTGATCGAACACCACCTGCGCGCCGTTCGCGAAATCGCCGAACTGAGCTTCCCAGGCGACGAGAGCGTTCGGCTCGGCGAGCGAGAAACCGTACTCGAAACCGAGCACCGCTTCCTCGGAGAGCATCGAGTTGATGACCTCGTAGCGCTTCTGATCCTCGCCCACATTGTTGAGCGGGATATAACGCTCCTCGTTCTCCTGATCGTAGAGCACCGAATGACGCTGCGAGAAGGTGCCGCGCTCGACGTCCTGACCTGAGAGGCGCACCGGGTAGCCGTCGCGCAGGAGCGAGCCGAAGGCGAGCGCCTCGGCGGTCGCCCAGTCGATGCCCTTGCCGGTCTCCATCATCTTGCGGCGGTTTTCGAGGAAGCGCTTGATCGTGCGGTGGACGTTGAAGCCCTCCGGCACCTCGGTCAGCTTCTCGCCGATCTCCTTCAGCTCGTCCTCGGCGACGCCGGTGGAGCCACGACGCGGCTCGTCGACATCGTCGGACGGCTTGATCGCCTTCCAGCGCCCGTCGAGCCAATCGGCCTTGTTCGGCAGATAGGACTGGCCGGCCTCGAACTCGTCCTCGAGATGCTGGCGCCATTCGGCCTTGCGGGCCTCGATATCGTCCGCCGTCATCGCGCCTTCGTCGACGAGGCGCTTGGCGTAGATCTCCAGCGTCGTCGGGTGCGAGCGGATGATGTTGTACATCTTCGGCTGCGTGAAGGCCGGCTCGTCGCCCTCGTTGTGGCCGAAGCGGCGATAGCAGAACACGTCGATGACCACGGGCTTGTGGAACATCTGACGGAACTCGGTGGCGACCTTCGCGGCGTAGACCACCGCCTCCGGATCGTCGCCGTTCACGTGGAAAATCGGCGCCTCGATCATCTTCGCGACGTCGGACGGGTACGGCGAGGAGCGCGAGAAGCCCGGATTGGTCGTGAAGCCGATCTGGTTGTTGACGATGACGTGGATCGAGCCGCCCGTGCGATGGCCCTTGAGGCCCGACAGGCCGAAACACTCGGCGACGACACCCTGCCCCGCGAACGCCGCGTCGCCATGGAGGAGCAGCGGCAGGACCTGCGAGCGCTCCGTGTCGTTCATCATGTCCTGCTTGGCGCGGACCTTACCGAGCACCACGGGGTCGACGATCTCGAGGTGCGAGGGGTTCGCCGTCAGCGACAGGTGGACCTGGTTGCCGTCGAACTCACGATCCGAGGAGGCGCCGAGGTGATACTTCACGTCGCCGGAGCCTTCGACCTCGTCGGGCTTGAAGGAGCCGCCTTTGAACTCGTGGAAGATCGCGCGGAGCGGCTTGCCCATCACCTGCGCGAGCACGTTGAGACGGCCGCGGTGCGCCATGCCGATCGCAATGTCGCGAATGCCGAGATTGCCGCCGCGCTTGATGATCTGCTCGAGGGCGGGGATCACCGCCTCGCCACCGTCGAGACCGAAGCGCTTCGTCCCGGTATACTTCACGCCGAGGAACTTCTCGAAGCCTTCCGCCTCGACGAGCTTGTTGAGGATCGCCTTGCGCCCTTCGAGGGTGAAGGTGACGCCCTTGTCCGGCCCCTCGATCCGCTCCTGGATCCACGCCTTCTCGGCGCTGTCCGAGATGTGCATGAACTCGACGCCCATCGTCGAGCAGTAGGTCCGCGTCAGGATCTCGACCATCTGACGGACGGTCGCGAACTCGAGGCCGAGCACGTTGTCGATGAAGATGGGGCGGTCGAGATCGGCCTCGGTGAAGCCGTAGGCGGAGGGCGACAGTTCCTCGTCGGTGATGCCCGAGATGCCGAGCGGGTCGAGCTTGGCGTGATAATGGCCGCGCATCCGATAGGCGCGAATCATCATGATCGCGCGCACCGAGTCGCGTGCGGCACGCTGCAGCTCGGCCTCGCTGATGCCGGCGCCGGACGTCTGCGCCTTCTCGGCGACCTTGTCCTTGACGCGCGCCTCGATCGGACGCCAATCCGAATCCATCGCGGAGACGAGCTCGCCGTTCAGCGGAACCGGCCAGTCGCTGCGCTGCCAGCCGGGGCCCTTCGCTTCGGCGATGACGGCGGCCTTGTCGTCCTTGAGGTCGGCGAAGAAGGCCTGCCAGCCCGCGTCGACGCTATTGGGGTCGACCTGATACTGGGCGTACAGCTGCTCCAGATACTCGGCGTTGCCACCGTAGAGGAAGGAAGAGTTGAGAAACGCGGTATTCGCGTCCTGGCGGGCCATGGCAGGTGTCCGTGAGTTGAGCGTTGCCCCTAGAGTGTAGGGGTTTTGCGCGAAGATCTGAACCGCATACGTTGCGCGAAGCAGCCGCGGTCAAGCATTTTCGTTGCGAGGCTGCTTCAACATTTGGAGGGTGGTGCTGTCGGGCACACCCGCATAAAAGTTGTCGATTGCCTCCCGGAAAACCGGGATGTCGGGACCGGCCCTCGAAAAAAGCGTCATCGAGGACCGGAATTTCATGTCGTCCGGGGAGCCGAATAGGCGGTTTGGATCGGTTTCGCCACTCCCCATCGCAGCCTCCGTTGCGACGCGTAGGCGCGGGCCGAGAATCGGGTGGGCGAGATAGGCTTCAGCCTCCGCCAATGACCCGATTCCGTAGCGTTTTGCCGTCGCGCTGCGCCCGAGCTCGCGCAGTTGCGGGAACACATACCAGATCCAATGGCTCTGTTTGCGCCCCGCCCTCAGCTCGGCGCAAGCTTGATCGAAGTCGGCCTCCTGCGCATCGACGAAACGTTGAAGATCGAACGGATCGCTCATCGCCTCCTCCGGCTGCTGCGTGCGACGCGCGTCACCGCGCCCGCTCTTCAAAGCGATCACGCAACCCACGCGCCCCTCACGCATTCCCTATGTGGGTGCGACGATACGATCCGGCGACCCCTCGCCGTCCGAACGCGCTGAATCGGCCGGCACGGCTGGCCCGGATCGCGCCACGCACGACCGACGACAGGATAGGACCGGGAGAATACTGAATGGTTGCGAGCCGCTGGAGGGGCAGCGAGGAGACCTCGCTCGACGACGTGATGGATCGCCTCGCGACCGCCGGACAGACCGACAAGGTTTCCCTGAACGACATTCTCGCCACCTTCAGCGCGCGCTCCACCGGCGTCGTCATCACGATGCTCGGGCTGATCGCGGCGCTTCCGGCGATCGGTGCGGTGCCGGGAATCTCGATGGTCGTCAGCATCATGATCCTCGGCACGATCGTCAACGCGGTGATCGGCGGCGGGACCTTGTGGTTGCCGGACCTCATCGGGAATCTCGGTGTCTCGCGCCGCAATTTCCAGGCCGGCATCAAGCGTGGCCGGCGGATGACGCGGTGGATCGACCACCTTTTGAAACGCCGCCTCACGGTGCTCACCGAGGGACGCCTGCAAAACGCGCTGCTGCTCGGCGCGAGCGGCGTCCTCGCGATCGTGATGTTTCCGCTGGAGTTCGTGCCTTGGGGCGTCACCGCGCCGGCCTTCGGCATCGTCGCCTTCGGCCTCGCGATGATCGCCCATGACGGGCTCTTCGCCCTCATCGGCTATGCCATGGGTCTTGCGACGCTCGGCACCCTCTTCGCGATCTTCTGACCGCATGACGCGCCTCGTCCCTCGGGGCGAGGCGCGTCATGCCGGATCGATCAGCCCTTCAGGACCTTCGACAGGGTCTTGCCGAGCTGCGCGGGGGACGGCGACACCGTGATGCCGGCCGCTTCCATCGCCGCGATCTTGTCCTCGGCGCCGCCTTTGCCGCCGGAGATCACCGCGCCGGCGTGGCCCATCGTGCGCCCCGGAGGCGCCGTGCGACCGGCGATGAAGCCGACCATCGGCTTCTTGCGGCCCTTCTTCGCCTCGTCGGCGAGGAACTGCGCGGCCTCCTCTTCGGCCGAACCACCGATCTCACCGATCATGATGATGGACTGGGTCTCGTCGTCGGCGAGGAACATCTCCAGCATGTCGATGAACTCGGTGCCCTTCACCGGGTCGCCGCCGATGCCGACCGCGGTCGACTGGCCGAGCCCCTCGGCGGAGGTCTGGAACACCGCCTCGTAGGTGAGCGTGCCCGAGCGCGACACGATGCCGACCGAACCGTCGCGGAAGATGGAGCCCGGCATGATGCCGATCTTGCACTCGTTCGGGGTCAGGACGCCGGGGCAGTTCGGGCCGAGAAGCCGGCTCTTGGAGCCTTCGAGCTTCGCCTTCACATTGACCATGTCCATCACCGGGATGCCCTCGGTGATGCAGACGATCAACGGAACCTCGGCCTCGATCGCCTCGATGATCGCGGCGCCGGCACCCGCGGGCGGCACGTAGACGACGCTCGCGGTGGCGCCGGTCGCCTCCTTGGCCTCGCCGACCGTCGTGTAGATCGGCAGCGGTCCGGCATTGCCGTTGGCGCCGGTCCACGTCTCGCCGCCCTTCTTGGGGTGGACGCCGGCGACCATCTGCGTGCCGTGATAGGCGAGCGCCTGCTCGGTATGGAAGGTGCCGGTGCGGCCCGTCAGCCCCTGCACGATGACTTTGGTGTTGCGGTCGACGAGGATGGACATGGAAGGCTCCAGTTGCGGCGGAGGCCGGTCAGCGCGCTGACGGGCCGTTCGGACGGAATGATGTGCCGAGCTCGCTCACGCGAGGGCCCTCTTCGCATAGGGCCACAGTTCGGCGGTCTCGGGAAAACGCTCGGCGCAATACGCGTAGACGGGGCGATAGACGTCGACGGCCGCCTCGACCATCTCCTCGGTCAGAGGCGAGCCGTCACGGCTGACATTCACCCGCTTGGCGTAGTGCATCGGCAAATGCTTGATCGTCAGGAATTCGCGCACGCGCGCGGCGAACGCGTCGTTGAAGAGGTTTTCGTAGAGGCCATAGAGGATCTCGTCCGGCGCGAACACCGTCTCGAGCCGCTCGATGATCTCGTCATAGGCGCCGTTCGCGCGGTGGAACGGGCGCTCCAGCGAGGGCGTGAAGCGCGCGAACGCCTTCTCGGTCGCCTCGGTCGTGTCGAGCATCCGCAGCGCGGAATAATATCGGGTGATCGGATCGCGCATCAGGAAGATGACGCACGGCGCATATCCGGCGCCCTCGACGACATCGCGCATCCGCTGCAACCCCTCCACCGGAAGGAGGGTGTAGAGCGTCGAGAAATCGCCGGTGAAGGCATACTGGCCGAGCCGGCTCGGCGCGAAGATCTTCAGATAATCTTCGTCGTAGACGAACGCGCGGATGATCAGCCCGATCTCTTCGTCGACCTCTTCGAGCTTCTTGGTGCCGGCCGCCCGCTCCGCATAGTCGTTCTTCAGCAGCGAGAGCACGCGGCGGTCGAGAAACTGGCCGCACAGATCACGGCAATAGCGCACGTTGAAGACGTGCAGCTCCTTGTGGAACGGGAAGGCGAAGCGCGGATGCCGGCGGAGCTGGTCGTGCAGCCAGGTCGTGCCGGCCTTCTGCGCGCCGATGCCGAAAATGAAGGTCGGCTTCATCGCACGCCCCCTTTGTCGGGCGCCCGGATCCCCGTCGCCGGCCACGCACGCGCGATCGCGCGCGGCGCCGAAGCGCCACGGGCGATGAACGGGCGTGCGAGGCCGAACGGCACGGTCTGTTACTTTCCGACCGCGGCGACGATCTTCTGCGCCGCGTCGTCGAGATCGTCGGCGGAGGTGATGTCGAGGCCGGAATCGTTGAGGATGGCCTTGCCCTGCTCGACGTTGGTGCCCTCGAGGCGCACCACCAGCGGCACCTTGAGGCCGACTTCCTTCACCGCCGCGACGACGCCCTCTGCGATCACGTCACAGCGCATGATGCCGCCGAAGATGTTGACGAGGATGCCCTCGACGTTCGGATCCGCGGTGATGATCTTGAACGCCGCCGTCACCTTCTCCTTCGACGCGCCGCCGCCGACATCGAGGAAGTTCGCGGGCTCGGCGCCGTAGAGCTTGATGATGTCCATCGTCGCCATCGCGAGGCCGGCGCCGTTCACCATGCAGCCGATATTGCCGTCGAGCGCGACATAAGCGAGGTCGTATTTCGACGCCTCGATCTCCTTGGCGTCCTCTTCGGTGAGGTCGCGCAGCTCGACGACATCAGCATGGCGGAAGAGCGCGTTGCCGTCGAACGAGACCTTGGCGTCGAGGACGCGCAGGTGGCCGTTCTCCATCACGATCAGCGGGTTCACCTCGAGGAGGCTCATGTCCTTCTCGGTGAACGCCTTGTAGAGCTGGCGCGCGAGGGTCGCCATCTCGCCCTTGGCCGGCTCTTCGAGCAGCAGCGCCTGCTGCAGCTTGGCAACGTCGGCGTCGGTCACGCCGGCCACCGGATCGATCGGCACGGTGACGATCTTGTCCGGCGTCTCTTCGGCGACGGCCTCGATGTCCATGCCGCCTTCGGTCGACACGACGAAGGCGACCTCGCCGACCGTGCGGTCGATCAGGAGCGAGAGATAGAGTTCACGCGCAATGTCCGCGCCGTCTTCGATATAGAGGCGGTTGACCACCTTGCCGGCCGGACCCGTCTGCTTGGTGACGAGCGTGTTGCCGAGCATTTCCTTCGCGAAGGCCTCGACCTCTTCGATGCTCTTGGCGAGGCGCACGCCGCCTTTGGAGTCCGGGCCGAGTTCCTTGAACTTGCCCTTGCCGCGCCCGCCGGCGTGGATCTGGCTCTTCACCACGTAGAGCGGTCCGGGCAGCTGCTTGGCCGCGGCGCCCGCCTCGGCGGCCGACGTGATGGCGACGCCCTTCGCCACCGGCACGCCGAACCCGCTCAGAAGCTGTTTGGCCTGGTATTCATGGATGTTCATGGTGGCTCCCGCAGATCATGGATGTGGCCGACGCCTCACCGAACGACACCCTCGCCACATGGCGGAAGGGATGGCTCGAGCAAGGGCTTTGAAAAGGAAAGACGACGCCGGGCCGGGGTTCGGTCAGACGTCGTCGGATCGGATTTGGAACACACCGGCCGGTCGGCCGATGTTCGCATGGGCGGCCCGCTGGAGCGTGACCCACGCTCAACATTGGGCCAGCACCTCGTCGATGGCGTTGGCGGAGCCGGACAGCGACAAGGTGAACGCGTCGCCGTCACGCCGGGGTGGTGAGAAATCGTAGGTGAGTGCCGAGCCGCGGCGCAGCGCGTCGATGAGGGGATCTTCGCGACTCACGTGGCTCGCCGCCTGCCAGTAGCCCTCGCGCTCGGTCACGTCCATGCTGGCCGGCCGCGTGTACGCCTCGCCGTCGACGTCGTAACGGACGTTCGGTCGTTCATCGAGTGCGGTTTCGGAAAAGAGGGCCGGACGGAGCACCAGATTGCCTGGCCCGTCACAGATCACCTCGAAGCCGACGGCGTCCATTTGGGGGATCCCCCATTGGGCGACGGGGCCATCGAGCCCCGCCTTCACATACCAACTGGGCCCCTCTGCCCGGACGGAGGTCGTCACGAGCGTAGCAGCCACCAGCAATGCCAGCCTATGCAAGGCTCGCATCGATATTGCGGCACGCTTCGAGCAGGCCGCGCACCGCGTTGACCGAGGTGTCGAAATTGTCCTTCTCGGAGCCCTGGAGTTCGACTTCGACCACCCGCTCCACGCCACCGGCACCGATCACCACCGGCACGCCGACATAGAGATCGTTGATCCCGAACTGGCCGGACAGGTGAGCCGCGGCCGGGAGGACGCGCTTCTTGTCCTTCAGATAGGCCTCGGCCATCTGGATCGCCGCCGCGGCGGGGGCGTAGAAGGCCGACCCGGTCTTCAGGAGGCCGACGATCTCGGCGCCGCCGTCACGGGTGCGCTGGACGATCGCATCGAGGCGCTCCTGCGTGGTCCAACCCATCTTCACGAGGTCGGGCAGCGGAACGCCGGCGACCGTCGAATAACGGGTCAGCGGCACCATGGTGTCGCCATGGCCGCCGAGCACGAAGGCGCTGACGTCCTCGACCGAGACATTGAATTCCTGAGCGAGGAAGGTGCGGAAGCGCGCCGAATCGAGAACGCCGGCCATACCGACGACCATGTTCTCCGGCAGGCCCGAGAATTTCTGCAACGCCCAGACCATCGCGTCGAGCGGGTTGGTGATGCAGATCACGAACGCGTTCGGGGCGTGGGTCTTGATGCCCTCGCCCACCTGGCTCATGACCTTGAGGTTGATGCCGAGCAGGTCATCCCGGCTCATGCCGGGCTTGCGCGGCACGCCGGCCGTCACGATGACGACGTCGGCGCCGGCGATCCCGGCATAGTCATTGGTCCCGGACAGCGCGGAGTCGAAGCCATCGATCGGCGACGACTGCATGATGTCGAGCGCTTTGCCTTGCGGCGTGCCCTCGGCGATGTCGAACATCACGACATCGCCCAGTTCCTTGAGGCCGGCGAGATGGGCGAGCGTGCCCCCGATCTGGCCCGATCCGATGAGGGCGATCTTTGAGCGTGACATGAGCATTCCAAAAGCATGTTGAGTGCGGCGATTGCGGCCTAGCGCGTTCGTCCGCGCCGTTCAAGCCGCATTCGCAAGGCCAGATCAAGTGAGCGGCGTCGTTTCCGCATCGTGAAGGTAGCTCGCCGAGCGCATCTCATAGAGTCGCGAGGCCGTCCGGGCGAAGGCGAACGCCTCCTCCCGCGCCCCACCCTCACCCGGCTGAAACAGCCCGTCGGGCTCGGCCGCGGCGGTCACGACGAGGCGAACCTTCTGATCATAAAGGACATCGATGAGGACGATGAAGCGCCGCACCGTCTCGCGCTGGGCCGGCGTCATGACCGGGCAACCCTCGAGAAAGATCGTATGGAAGCGCTTGGCGAGCGCGAGGAAATCCACCGCCGCGAGCGGCGCCTCGCACAATTCAGCGAACGAGAATCGCGCGACCCCGCCGGCCGCGCGGCGCACATGGACCTTGCGCGACTTCACCGGCACCTCGGTGGGCTTGGCCTCGCGATCGCCGAGCAGCGCGCGCCAAAGCCGCTCGAAGCCGACATCGCCGGGCTGGAACCAGACGCGGTGGTCCTCCAGCCGGTCGAGCCGATAATCGCGCGGCGTGTCGAGGCGGACGACCTCGACGTGCTGGTCGAGAAGGCGGATGAACGGCACGAAGAGCTGCCGGTTGAGCCCGCCATCATAAAGGTCGTTCGGCGCGACATTCGACGTCGCGACGAGCGTGACGCCCTTCTCGAAAATCCGGGCGAACAGACGCGACAGGATCATCGCGTCGGCAATGTCGGTGACGGCGAACTCGTCGAAGCAGAGGACGCGCGCCTCGTCGGCGATCTCCTCGGCACAGGCGAGCACGGCATCGTCCGACGTCTCGCTCCTCAAACGGGCGATGCGATTGTGCGCGTCGGCCATGAAGTCGTTGAAGTGGACGCGCCGCTTCGCCTCGATGGGGACCGCTTGATAAAAGAGGTCCATCAGCATCGTCTTGCCGCGGCCGACCGAGCCCCAGACATAAAGGCCGCGCACCGCCTTGGCCTTGCGCCGGCGCAGGAAGCGGGTGAGCCGGCCGGCGGCCTCCTCGCGCAGATCGTCGACGACGGAATCGAGCCGGTGCGCGATGGCCACTTGCGCCGCATCGCGCTTCATTTCGTCATGGCGCACCAGGCTCTCATAGCGGGCGATGACCGTCGTCGGGCGGGCATCAGCCATGCGCGTATCCGGGGGCTGGCGCGAAGCGGGCGGCGGCAGCGGAGAATGGAACGGTCATCGGTCCTCATCGCGGTTTTCGACGCGGATAGCGCCTGACGCGGCCTCTGTCACGTCGACCGACGGCTTGAAAGCATCGCGTCCTCGCTCTACCAGACCGTTCTGAACGCGGAGAACGCCATGGCGGACTACGAGACCATTTTGACGGAGCGCGACGGCGCGGTCGGCATCGTGACGCTCAACCGTCCGAAGGCGCTCAACGCGCTCAACGCGCAGCTCGTCGACGAAACGGTCGAGGCGCTGCGCGCGTTCGACGCCGATCCCGCGATCGGCTGCATGATCCTCACCGGCTCGGAGCGCGCCTTCGCCGCCGGGGCCGACATCAAAGAAATGGCGTCGCTGTCCTTCACCGACGCCTATATGAATGACTTCATTTCGAGCTGGGACCGCATCGGAACGATGCGCAAGCCGCTGATTGCGGCGGTTTCGGGCTTCGCGCTCGGCGGGGGTTGCGAGGTCGCCATGATGTGCGATCTCATCATCGCCGCCGACAGCGCCAAGTTCGGCCAGCCCGAGATCAATCTCGGCGTCATGCCGGGCGCGGGGGGCACGCAGCGCCTCACCCGCGCGATCGGCAAGGCGAAGGCGATGGACCTGATCCTCACCGGCCGGATGATGGATGCGGACGAAGCGGAACGCTCCGGGCTCGTCGCCCGCGTCGTCCCGGCCGCATCCCTGATGGACGAGGCCAAGGCCGTCGCCACGGCGATCGCGGAAAAATCGCATCCTTCGCTCGTCGCCGCCAAGGAAAGCGTCAACCGCGCCTTCGAGGGTTCGCTCGCCGAAGGCGTCAAATTCGAACGCCGCCTGTTCCATGCCCTGTTCGCGACCGACGATCAAAAAGAGGGCATGGCCGCCTTCGCAGAAAAGCGGAAAGCGGCCTTTAAGAACCGATAAGACTTGACCATTTGTCGAGGACAAGCTAGGCGCGCGGGTCAATCCTTTGGTCGGAACGTGTGCCGACCGCTCAACGGAAGAGTAGATGGCTAATACCAAGTCCGCCCAAAAGATGGTCCGCAAGCTGAAGAAGCGGACCGACATCAACACCGCGCGCCGTTCGCGCATGCGCACCTTCGTGCGCAAGGTCGAAGAGGCGATCCTGTCCGGCGACAAGACCGCCGCGCAGTCCGCATTGAAGACCGCGCAGCCGGAAATCATGCGTGCGGCGACGAAGGGCATCCTTCACAAGAACACCGCCTCGCGGAAGATGTCCCGCCTCGCGCAGCGCGTGAAGGCCCTCGCCTGACACGACGCCCGTCGACGCCGGCATGCTGGCGCCGACCGTCAACGCTAGGCGGGCCGCGACCGATTGTGTTGCGCCCGCCCCGCCACCCTCTCGCTCCGGCGGCCATTCGGCCATGTTCCCGAGTTGACGAAGTGGCGCACCGAGCCGTCGTTTTTTCGACTTGTCGAATGCGACGTGGCTCCTATCTCCCCGACTGACATCGAGACGACAGGCAAGATCGCGCCCGGCGCGTTCGCATGCTTGGCCTAGCGGAACGGTCGAAACCGTTCGGGGAGACGCCGGCGTTTGTGGTGTTCGCGGCTGCCTCAATGCGCTGCGAAATGGAATGGCCCGATTCGCTTTTCCACGCTGTCCTGGGATTTACCCATCCCTGTGGACGATACAGGGCACTTGATTCTGCGCGAAATGCACTTTTCGCCGCGATCGGCTAGAAAATTGTCAGCAATATCAACATGTTACCTAAGGTTGCATTTGTTAGCCGGCTTTTATGTAGGTTATGTGAAAGTCAAGTGAATTTTTTCAGGGCGCTTACCGCACTTTCTGCGCACCTTACCGGATCATGAACGAACTACCTGCATTGCAAGGTGTTTTTTAATTCGTTTACCGCAAAACGCCACAGGAATTGCGGCATTTTCGAAGACTGACGTTAATGTCAACCCACCATTTGGACTTGCTCCCAACGCCGCCGCGTGGTTCATTCACTCCACCGACGGGGCAGCCCGATGCCTCCAGGAATAAATGGCTCGGCCACCATGAAGGGCTGAGTGAAGTTCTGAAGAGGGTTTAAACCATGACCTTGATTGCACGTACTGATTGCGAGACGCAGTCATGCATCATGGTCATGATGGTGACCTAGCGTTCACGAGCCCGACGGCTTAAACACCCGATCACCTTAGCCATTTCGTCCAAGGTCGCCGGACATTGAATTGTCCGAATGAGGAAGCTTTGTCGATGTCCACAACCTCGGACACCCCCGTCTCCGATGCCACCCCTGGCGAGACCTATGCCGCGCTGAAGTCCGATCCGCGCGCACGGCTCGTCGATGTGCGGACTCGCGCCGAGTGGACTTATGTCGGCCTGCCCGATCTCTCCGAGACCGAATCCGACCCGGTGCTCATCGAGTGGCAGACCTTTCCGACGATGGACGTGCAACCCCAATTCGGCGCCGCGCTGAGCGAGACCTGTCCCGACCGGTCCGCTCCGCTCTATTTCCTTTGCCGCAGCGGCGTGCGCAGTTTGGCTGCGGCAAAACTTGCTAATTCAATGGGTTATGAACGGTGCTACAACATCCAAGACGGCTTCGAAGGGCCGCCGGACGGTAACGGGCATCGCGGACAGCGCGCCGGTTGGAAGGCGTCGAACCTTCCTTGGCGGCAATCCTAACGAATACTGCGCGTAATCAGTAGAACAGACGAGATCCCCCCGGCGCACCCGGTCGCCGGACCGGTGAGGTGTGTCCGTGTGACCGGGACAAAGCCGAGCCCTACGCTTAGGGATTAGAAAGGAGATTGTGAGGAATGACAGCCCTAGTGCCTTCGACATTCAGCGAAGACGAGGCTGATGCGGGTCGTGCCTTTTGGCAGCGCATTCAGGCCGAACTGCGGGCGGCCCACGGCGAGGACATCTATACGTCGTGGTTTGAGCGGATCGAGTTCGAGGGCCTTGCCGGGACCGTCGTCGTGCTGTCGACGCCGACGCCGTTCATCCGGCATTGGACGCAAAACAATTACGGACCCGAGATTCTCCAGCGGTTCCGGAAGCTGGACTCCAGCCTGACCGAGGTCCGGTTCAAGGTGCGTGGCGCGCTGCGTCCGAAGGCCGCGCAGCAGCCCGGCGCGACCGCACCGAACCGCGCGGGCCCCGCTCCGCAGGCGAGCCCCGCCCCGCATCGCCAGGCCGACACGCCGGTTCCGACCAGCTCCAATCTCTCCGGCGGTCTCGAAGGCTCCCCTCTCGAAACGCGGTACACCTTCCATAATCTCGTGGAGGGCCCCTCCAACGCACTCGCCGTCGCGGCCGCGAAGAAGGTGGCCGACGCGCAGCCCGGCGATCGCGTTCCTTATAATCCGCTGTTCATCTCCGCAGCGGTGGGTCTCGGCAAGACACATCTCCTTCAAGCCATCGCGAATTCGGTGCGCACGGCAAATCCGCATCGCCGTGTTCTTTACCTCACCGCCGAATACTTCATGTATCGGTTCGTCCAGGCGATCCGGAACAAGAGCACGCTCTCCTTCAAGGACGTCCTGCGCGAAATCGACATTCTGATCATCGATGACCTGCAATTCCTCAACGGCACCAAGGTGCACGAGGAGTTCGGCCACACCCTCACCACGCTCGTCGACTCGCAGCGGCAGGTGGTGATCGCGGCCGACCGCGCGCCCAACGATCTCGACGGCCTCGAGCCGCGGGTTCGCTCGCGCCTCGGCGGTGGCCTCCTCGTCGAACTCGACGTGCCGGATTATTCGATGCGCCGCCACATCCTCGAGCACCGCATCGCGGCGCAGAAGGAGATCTTCGACCAGCTCGTTTTCCCGGACGAGGTCGTTGACTTCGTTGCCCGATCGGTCACGACCAACGGTCGCGACCTGGACGGCGCGGTGAACCGCCTCGTGGCGCACAACCAGCTCACCTCGACGCCGATCGACCTCAAGATGGCCGAGATCGCGCTGCGCGACCTGTTGAAGGCCCGCGAAACGCGCCGCCCGAAGATCGAGGACATCCAGCGCGTGACCTCGCAGCATTTCGGTGTCTCGCGTCAGGATCTCGTGTCGGCCCGCCGGACCCGCGTCATCGTTCGCCCACGCCAGATTGCGATGTATCTGTCGAAGACGCTGACCCCGCGTTCGCTCCCGGAAATCGGCCGCCGATTCGGAAATCGCGATCACACCACGGTTCTCCACGCCGTCCGTAAGGTCGAGGAGATGATCGACCGCGATCCCCAAGTCGCGGAGGATATTGAGACTCTGAAGCGCCTCCTCGATCAGTAGGACCGAAAGGCGTCCAGGACGCACGAGCCGGGCTTGCATGCCCGGCTCTTTCTTGTTCAACGTAAGCGCCCAGCGGAGAGCCTCCGCGCCTTTTCCGACGGAATTGTTATGCGTGCGACCCTCGAACGGGCCCATCTGTTGAAGCCGCTCAGCCATGTCCAGCGTGTGGTCGAGCGGCGCAATACGATCCCGATCCTCTCGAACGTCCTCATCAAGGCGGACGGCGCTCAGCTCACGCTGAAGGCGACCGACCTCGATCTCGAACTGGTCGAGACGGTCGAGGCGGCGGTCGACCAGCCGGGCACCATCACCGTGCCCGCCCATATGCTGCACGACATCGTGCGCAAGATTCCCGAAGGCGCCCGCATCTCGCTCGACACCAATGCCGACGGGTCGACGATGACACTGTCGGCAGGCCGCTCGCGCTTTGCCCTCCAGATGCTGCCCGAGAGCGACTATCCGGACATCACGGCCGGCGAGTTCACGCACCGCTTCAAGCTCGCCGCCGGCGATCTCAAGTGGCTGATCGACCGCACGCAGTTCGCGATCTCCACCGAAGAGACGCGCTATTATCTGAACGGCATCTATTTCCACTCGATCGACGTCGACGGCATCAAGATGCTGCGCGCCGTCGCGACCGACGGTCACCGCCTCGCCCAGGCCCAGATGCCCGCCCCCGAAGGCGCGATCGGCATGCCCGGCATCATCGTTCCGCGCAAAACCGTCGGCGAACTCCAGCGCCTGCTCGACGATCCTGACGGTGAAATCGCGGTCGAGCTGTCCGACACGAAAATCCGCGTCACCTTCGGCAGCGTCGTCCTCACCTCCAAGCTGATCGACGGCACCTTCCCCGATTATGACCGCGTGATCCCGAAGAACAACACCAAGATCATGCAGGTCGACCGGGTGGATTTCGCCTCCGCCGTCGACCGCGTGTCGACCGTCTCGTCGGAGCGCGGCCGCGCAGTGAAGCTCTCGCTCGCGGACGGCACGCTCACCCTGTCGGTGGTGAACCCGGACTCCGGCTCGGCGACCGACGAGCTCGTCGTCGACTTCGATTCCGAGCCGATCGATATCGGCTTCAACTCCAAATATCTTCTCGACATCACGGGTCAGCTCGGTTCCGAGAACGCGACCTTCGCACTCGCCGACCCCGGCTCGCCGACCTTGATCCATGACGGGGACGCGGCGAAGACGCTCTATGTCCTGATGCCGATGCGCGTGTGATGCGACGCTCGTGGCCGACCCGGCACGCGCCGTCCGCCTGAAGCGGCTGGCGCTCACGAATTTCCGCAACTACGAGGCCGCGCGGTTCGAGGCCGAGGCGGGACACGTCGTGTTCACCGGCCCCAACGGCGCCGGCAAGACGAACATCCTCGAGGCGATCTCCCTCCTCTCCCCTGGCCGGGGCCTGCGCCGCGCGACCTATGGCCAGATGGCCCGCAAAGGCGGGGACGGCGGCTGGACGGTCAATGCCCGCGTCGAGAAGGACGGTGACGAGACCACCATCGGCACCGGCCTCGCCGCCTACGCGACCAGCCGCCAGGTGCGCATCAATGGCGAAGACGCCAAGGTCGACGATCTCACCGATCGCCTCCGCGTCCTTTGGCTGACGCCGGCGATGGACGGTCTCTTCACCGGCGGAACCTCGGACCGGCGCCGCTTCATCGACCGGCTCGCCCTCGCCCTCTATCCCGGACATGGCCGCCGCTCCAACGCGTTCGACCGCGCGATGCGTCAGCGCAATCGCATGTTCGAGGACGGCGTGTCGGATCCCAAATGGTTCGCCGCCGTCGAGCGCGAGATGGCCGAGCATGGCGCCGCGATCGGCCGGGCGCGGCTCGAACTCGTCGCCAAGCTGAACGTTGCGCAGATGAACCGCGTCGAGAATGGCGGCGCCGACTTTCCGCGCGCCATCGTCTCCGTCGTCGGCGAGATCGGTGAGCATGACGAGGTGCTCTACGCCCTCACCCTCTCGGAAAACCGCCAGAAGGATCGCGCCGCCGGCCGGGCGCTCATCGGTCCGCATCGCGCCGATCTCGACGTCACCCATGTCGAGAAGAGCATGCCCGCCGCCCTCGCCTCGACCGGCGAGCAGAAGGCGCTGTTGATCGGCATCGTGCTCGGCCATGCGGCGCTCGTTGCCCGCACGACCGGCGAGGCGCCCGTCCTCCTCCTCGACGAGGTCGCGGCCCATCTCGATCCCGGCCGCCGCGCCGCCCTCTACGACACGCTCGACGGTCTCGGCGCGCAGACCTTCATGACGGGCACGGATCCGTCCCTCTTCACCGCCCTCGGCGACCGGGCCGACCGCTTCCATGTCGAGGCCGGCGTGATCGCTCCCGCAGGCGAGACGGGTTAGGCGGGCGGACCGCCCTGCACCGCCATCCGCCGGATCGCGCAGCGGCGCACGCGGCCTGACGGCATCTTCTCGGCGCGCTATGGTTGCCATACGCGGCGGGAAGGGCTATATCGCGCGCTCGCACTAAGAAGGTCGCCCGGCCTATTCCGGCTTCGTGCCGGATCGCACGGGCATGCCGCGGCGACCGCCTGACGAACCGGAGATTGAAATGCCCAAGATGAAGACCAAATCGGGCGCCAAAAAGCGCTTCAAGATCACCGCCAAAGGTCGGGTCAAGGTCGCCCAGGCTGGCAAGCGGCACGGCATGATCAAGCGGACGACGAAGTTCATCCGCCAAGCCCGCGGCACGACGGTCTTGTCCAAGCAGGACGAGAAGATCGTCAAGTCGTTCATGCCCTACGCCTGAGCCTGAAGGAGAGCTGACAGATGTCTCGCGTTAAACGCGGCGTCACCGCCCACGCCAAGCACAAGAAGGTTCTGAAGCAGGCCAAAGGCTATTATGGCCGCCGCAAGAACACGATCCGCGTCGCCAAGCAGGCCGTCGAGAAGGCGAACCAGTACGCCTATCGCGACCGCAAGGTGAAGAAGCGCAATTTCCGTGCGCTCTGGATCCAGCGGATCAACGCCGGCGTTCGCCCGCTCGGCCTCACCTACGCCCGCCTGATCGACGGCCTCAACAAGGCCGGCATCGAGGTCGACCGTAAGGTGCTCGCCGACCTCGCGATCCACGAGCCCGCGGCCTTCGCGGCGATCGTGGAGCAGGCCCGCGCCGCCCTCCCCGCCGAGCTTCAGGGCACGGCTGCCGCGTAATCGCGGCTTCTGCGAATTGCGAAAAGGCGGGTGCCGCGCGGCCCCGCCTTTTTTATTGCCTTCCGGACAGAGTGAGCCACGCCCGGCTTGACGCTGCCGAAGCGCGCCGGACCGGACCTTTCCCGCGGATCGTCGCTCTCGTAGAATTGGGTGTTGCGTAAGTGGCCGTCGGGCCGGCCACCTTCGCCTTAGCCGATGTGAGGGAACGTGTCGCCAGACGCCGCCGCCAGGCGCGCCGGGGCCGTGTGCGGTGCCCGGCGCCCAACGCGCTGCGGCCGATCAGGCCGCTTGGCGCGCCTTTGCGGGCTTCCAGGTGGTGCGGAACACCGAATCCCAGATCGTGGTCGTCACGCCGAAATTCGCCGTCTCGTCCCGATGGTGGTGGATCGCGTGGTGCCGCTTCAGCCGCGCCGCCCAGGCGTTGCGCATCGGCAGATGATGGCAGGCGACGTGCACGTATTCGTAGGCCTGATAGCCGAGCAGCACGCCGGCATTCAGCGCCAGCGTCACCGGCAGCGGCACGCCGATCACCCACATGAAGGCCGTATAGACCACCGACAGATACACGGTGATCTTGAGCTGCAGCATGATGTTCATGCGCTCCTTCATCGGATCGTTGTGGTGCGACCGATGCGAGGGAAAGCACTTGCGGATCAATTTATAGTGCTTCTTCTCCGGCTCCCAGTGCAGCATCCAGCGGTGCAGGATGTACTCGAGGAAGGTCCAGTAGAAGAGGCCGAGCGCGACCACGCCGAGTACCATCAGCGGCGAGCCGCTCCAGATCAGGGCGACGAGGGCGTAGAGCAGCGCGAGCGAGGTCGAGACGATGATGATGTCACGCAAACCAGACATGCCGATGATGCTGATCGGCGTCGGGGGCTTGCTTCCCGCAGCGGCGACATCCGGCTCGAACGCGGTGGCATCACTCGTCATCGCTCACTCCATCGACAGGGCGCCCGGCTGAGCTGTCAGGCATCGTCGCGTCCACACGGCGGTGCACGTTTATTTGGCCCTCGAGTTCTCTCTTATTGTAGAAAGCCGATCGAACTGCAACCTACCTCGCTTGGCCTGTAGCGCTTTCGCCACGGCTGGTGCATCAAACGGCCGCTGCACGCCGACGTGACGAGGGCGGCACCTTCTCTACAGGGTGCGGTTTGATAGAGTCTGACCAAAGTTAGGATCGAAAGACATGGACGTGGCGCCCACCCCGCTGCCGGACGATTTGGCCCAACTCGAGGCGGCCATCACCGCCGAGATCGAGACCGCGGCCGACGAGGCGGCGCTCGAAACCGTGCGCGTCGCCGCGCTCGGCAAGAAGGGCACCGTCGCCGAGCGGATGAAGACGCTCGGCAAGATGAGCCCCGACGAGCGGCGCACCATGGGTCCGGCGCTGAACGGCCTCAAGGCCCGCATCACCGACGAGATCGCCGCCCGCCGCGAGACGCTCGTCGCCGAAGCCCTCACCCGCCAGCTCGCCAGCGAGAGCGTCGACGTCACGCTCGACCCGCAGGCGGCCGACATCGTCGCCGGCCGGATCCACCCGATCAGCCAGGTGATGGACGAGCTCGTCGCGATTTTCGCCGATCTCGGCTTCTCGATCGCCGAAGGGCCCGATATCGAGACCGACGATCTCAACTTCACCAAGCTGAACTTCCCCGAGGGACACCCCGCGCGGGACATGCACGACACCTTCTTCCTGCCCGAGCGGGCGGACGGAACGCGTCGACTCCTGCGCACCCACACTTCGCCGGTGCAGATCCGCACGATGCTGCAGCAGAAGCCGCCGATCCGCATCATCGCGCCCGGCCGCACCTATCGCTGCGATTCCGATCAGACGCACACGCCGATGTTCCACCAGGTCGAAGGCCTCGTCATCGACGAGACGGCCCATATCGGCCACCTGAAGTGGGTGCTGACGGAATTCTGCAAGGCCTTCTTCGAGGTGGAGGACGCGGCGATGCGCTTCCGCCCCTCCTACTTCCCGTTCACCGAACCGTCTTACGAGGTCGACATCCGCTGCAAGCGATCCGCCGACGGGATCGAGCTCGGCACCGGCGACGATTGGCTGGAGATCCTCGGCTCCGGGATGGTTCATCCGAACGTTCTGCGCAATTGCGGGATCGACCCGGACAAATACCAGGGCTTCGCCTGGGGCATGGGCATCGATCGTATCGCAATGTTGAAGTACGGAATGCCGGATCTTCGGGCATTCTTCGAAGCGGACGTGCGCTGGCTCAAGCATTACGGCTTCCAGCCGCTCGACCGTCCATCCCTCGGAGGAGGTCTCTCTAGGTGATCAAACGCGTTCTCGCGCTTTCAATCGTCTTCGCGCTCGCGAGCTGCATCGCAACACCGCCGACGGATGTCAGCGTGCGAACCTATAAGGTCACCGGCACGTCGCTTTCCTCGCTGGAACGCTCTTTGTCGGTTCACGGCCCCGCGGTGCCCGGTCTTCATGGCCGGGCGTTCGCGGCGGTCGAGACCACCTTCCTGCACAATTTCGAGCCGGAGCAGATCGGCAGTCGCTGCCGCTATACGCGAAAGGGCCGGGTCGGCCTGCGCTCGGAAGTGATCCTGCCCGAATGGCGCCAACGCGAGACCGCCTCGCCGGACCTCCAGGCCAAGTGGGACATCATCAGCCAGTACGCGCTGATCCACGAGGCCGGGCACATCAAGATCAGCCAGAAATACGCCCGCCAGCTCGAAGCGGCCTACAAGCAGGCCTCCGCACCGACCTGCGAGGCGCTCGAAGCGAAGATGGAACAGCTGATCGCGCCGATCGCCGCCGCGCACGTCGAGGAGCAGACCCGCTTCGACGAGACGGACGCGCCCCGCTTCCGTCGCTATCTGCGCCAATACGGCTACTCGATCGGGACGTAAGGGCGGCCTCGCCCTCGGCGAGGGTCGCGGCCGGTCCCGCCCGCTCACTCATCCGCGGCGGCACGCGCCTCTCGCAAAACCCGCCTATGGCACACACTTGCGCATTGCGAACCGTTCTGTTTCTTGCAGGTCGACCGGATCGCCCGCGCCCCGAATGTTGGAAGTCTAAAGTCTCGTCATGAAGTTCACACTGTCCTGGCTGAAGGACCATCTCGCGACCGAGGCGTCGATCGACGAGATCACCGAACGTCTCACCGCCATCGGCCTCGAGGTCGAGGGGATCGAGGATCCCGCGGCCGCGCTCGCCCCCTTCCGCATCGCGCGCGTCACCTCGGCGATCCAGCATCCGAACGCCGACCGTCTGCGCGTCCTGACGGTCGATCCCGGCGACGGCACCGCGCTGCAGGTCGTCTGCGGTGCGCCCAACGCGCGCGAGGGGCTCGTCGGCGTCTTCGCCGCGCCCGGCACGCACATTCCGGGCACCGGCGTCGACCTGTCGGTCGGCTCGATCCGCGGCGTCGAGAGCCACGGCATGATGCTCTCCGAGCGCGAGATGGGTCTGTCCGAGGATCATGACGGCATCGTCGACCTTCCGCAGGATGCGCCGGTCGGCACGCCCTATGTCGAGTGGGCGCGGATCGACGATCCGGTGATCGAAATCGGCCTCACCCCCAACCGGGCGGACTGTCTCGGCGTCCGCGGCATCGCGCGCGATCTCGCCGCCGCCGGGCTCGGCACGCTGAAGCCGCTCGCCGACCCCGCCGTCCCCCATTCGGACGACGTCGCGACCCCCACCGTCACGCTCGACGTGCCGGACGACGCGCTCTGCCCCGCCTTCGCGCTCTGCCTCATCGAGGGAGTCGAGAACGGCCCGTCGCCGGATTGGCTGAAAAAGCGCCTGAAGGCGATCGGCCTGCGCCCGATCAACCGCCTCGTCGACGTCACCAATTATCTCACCTACGACCTCGACCGCCCGCTCCACGTGTTCGACGCCGACAGCGTGACCGGCAGCCTCACCGTCCGCATGGCGAAGGATGGCGAGACGATCGAGGCGCTCGATGGGCGGACCTATACGCTCGACCCGTCGGTCGTGGTCATCGGCGATGACAAGGGCGTCGAGTCGCTCGCCGGCGTGATGGGCGGCGAAGCCTCCGGCTCGACCGACGCGACCACCCGCGTTCTCGTCGAGTCCGCCCTCTGGGATCCTTACAATATCGCCCGCACGGGGCGCGCGCTCGGCCTCAATTCCGACGCCCGCCATCGCTTCGAGCGCGGCATCGATCCGGCCTTCACCGTGCCCGGCCTCGAAGCCGCGGTGCGCATGATCCTCGATCTGTGCGGTGGAACGGCCGGCCCGATCACCCTCGCCGGCGCCGTCCCGGACGGCACGCGGACGATCGCCTTCCCCCCGTCCGAGATCAAGCGCCTCTCCGGTCTCGATGTCGCCGAAGACACGGCCGAAGCGGTGCTCGTCAAGCTCGGCTTCACCGTCGACCGGAGCACGTCGCCCTGGTCGGTGACGACGCCGACATGGCGCGCCGACGTCGAAGGCAAGGCCGATCTCGTCGAGGAGGTCGTGCGCATCGTGGGGATCGACGATGTCGCGCCGACGCCGATGGACCGGCCCGGCGCCGTCGCCCCGCGCGTCCTGACGACACTTCAGAACCGAGTCTCCACCACCCGCCGGGCGCTCGCCGCGCGCGGGATGGTCGAGGCCGTCACCTGGTCGTTCGTGAGCCATGAGGACGCGACGGCCTTCGGCGGCGGGTCCGCCGCGATCGCCCTCGCGAACCCGATCGCGGAGGCGCTGTCCGACATGCGGCCGAGCCTGCTGCCCGGCCTCGTCCGCGCCGTGACCCGCAACGTCAATCGCGGCCATCCCGACGTCGCTTTGTTCGAGGTCGGCCAGGTCTTCGCCGGCGACGAGCCGGACGATCAGACGACGTCCGCCTCGGGCGTTCGCCAGGGCAAGAACCGCCCGAACGCGGTCGGCCGTCATTGGTCCCACCCCGGCGCCGCCGCCGACGTGTTCGACGCGAAGGCCGATCTCCTCGCCGCCCTCACCGCGATCGGCGGTCCGGCCGACAAGGCGGAGGTCACTCGCGACGCGCCCGGCCACTACCATCCCGGCCGATCGGGCACGCTGCGCCTCGGCCCCAAGATTCTCGGCCATTTCGGCGAGCTGCACCCCGCATTGCTGACGGCGATGGACGCGCCCGAGCGCCTCGTCGCGTTCGAGCTCACCCTCGAGACCGTCCCGGAGCCGCGCCGCAAGGCGACGAAGAAGCCCGCCTTCTCCGCCTCCGACCTGATGCCGGTCCGGCGCGACTTCGCCTTCCTCGTCGCCGACGAGACGGACGCTCGCGCCATCACCCGCGCCGCCAAGGGCGCCCGCAAGGATCTCATCACCGACGTGACGGTGTTCGACGTCTATCGCGGGCAAGGCGTGCCGGAGGGGCAAAAGTCCGTCGCGGTCGAGGTGACATTGCAACCCGCCGAACGCACGCTGACGGACGAGGATATCGACGCGGTGTCCTCGGCGGTCGTCGCCGCGGTGACGAAGGCGACCGGCGCGACACTGCGCGGCTGAGGCGCGGCGGCTGAAATTGGCGCGCGGCGTCGGAGGTCTCGGCCTCCCGCGCCGGCTCCGGCCGAGCCCGTCAGGTCATCTGCACGGTATCGAAAACCCGGCCGAAATCGCGCCGGGCCAGCGCCTCGGCAAGGACGAATAGGTAGATATTTCCGTCCCCATCGCTCTCGCGGAGCAGCGAGCGCGTGTCGGTATAGGCCTCCCCTCCATAGGAGAAGAGGTGAAAGAGCGGGGTTCTCCCATAGGCGGAGACTCCCGGAACGCCGTAGGTGGCGGCCGCATCGTCCTCGGCGTTCCGCCCCTGAATATTTTGCGGCCAACCGCCGAGCTGATCGCCGAACCACTCCGACAGCATCGGATCGGCCTGATCCCATGTCAGTTCATGGGTCGGCTCGATCACCCAGCCAGCGAGCCGCGGATCCGAAACGCCGCCGATCATGAAATGCTCCGGCACGCTCACGCCGGAGATCGGATGGAGCGCGCCCACAAACGACCGATCGGCGAAGGCCCCCTCCCCGCTCGTCGCATCGGAAAGAGCGGCGAGCGCCTCTGGAAACGGCACGGTTTCGCCGGCCCCGGCGTCCTCGCGATAGAGAAACCGCGTATAGGCGCCGGTGAAATCGAAGGGCTCATTGAAGATCGACAGCATTCCGTGCCGCGGCAGGGCGGGATCGAAGCCGGGCTCGGCGCCGAGCGTCTCGAAATTGAGCTGCCCCACGAAATTGAGCGGCATCGACTTTGAAAGCGCGGCGATCGCGGCATCGGCGCGATCGTTCATGGAGGCGAGCAGCGACGGGTTGTCCCCGAACCACTGCGCATAGCGCAGCTTCACGCGGCGCTGGGCGTCGGCGAGATCGGGCGCCGGCGGGCGGGACGGCCAGACCGACGGATCGGCAAGATCCGGGTCACCGGCGAGGCGCGACGCCGCGAACGGCACCATGCCGGCCGCAACGTGTCGCCGGGCGAAGGCGATCACCGGCCGCGCATGGGCGATGATCCGCCCCGCCTCGATCCGAAGGCCCGCCGCGGCGAGCGAATCGCGAAGCGCGTCATGATCGGCGAAGTTCATTTCGGACGCCCGCCCCCTGCCTGATCCTCGCGGAAGGCCGCCTCAGGCGGCGAGGTCGAGCTGCACCTTCATCGAGCGCGCTTTGTCGCTCGCGAGGTCGAAGGCGGCGACGGCGTCGGCGAGGGGCCGAGTCGCCGTCACCAGCGGGGAGAGGTCGACCCGCCCGCTCGACAGGAGTCGCGCGGCGAGCGCGAACTCGCCATCGAACCGGAAGCTGCCGCGCACCTCGATCTCGCGCGCCACGACGCGGGAGGTCGGCATTTGCGGATCGCCTCCATTGCCGACGACGACCAGCGTTCCGCCCGGCCCGATCATCCCGAACGCCGCTTCGAGCGCCGCCGCCGCCCCCGAGCAGTCGAACGCAACGTCGAACCGGTCGCGCATCGCCTCGAGCGCTTCGACGTCGCGCGCGTCCACCGTCTCGTCGGCGCCGACGGTGCGGGCGATCGCGAGCGGCGGCTCGGCGATGTCGGTCATGGTGATGGCGCGGGCGCCCGCGAGCTTCGCCGCGATCGCGACGAGGCAGCCGATCGGCCCGGCGCCGGAGATCAACACATCGGCGCCGAGAAGCGAGGGCGCGCGGCTCACCGCATGGAGCGCCACCGAGAAGGGCTCGATCATCGCCGCCTGCGACAGGGTGCACGAGACCGGCACGGCCAGCGCCGCCGGCACCACCACCGACTCGCGAAAGAGGCCCTGAACGTGGGGAAAGCGCATTGCGCTGCCGTTGAAGATCACCTCGGGGCAGAGATTGGCCCGCCCGCGCGTGCACTGCCGGCAACGCCGACAGGGGCGCGAGGGGTTCACCGCGACCGGCATCCCGACCTCGAGCCCGGCCACGCCGTCGCCGATGGCCGCGATCTCGCCGGCGACCTCGTGGCCGAGGATCATCGGCTCCTTGATGCGAACGGTGCCGAAACCGCCATGGAGATAATAATGAAGGTCCGAGCCGCAGATGCCGCCGACCTTGAGCCGCACCGCGACCTCGCCGGGGCCGGGCGCGGCGCAAGGGTCGATCTCGCCGATCCGAAGATCCTTGGCGGCGTGGGCGATAATGGCACGCATGGGCGGGTTTCCTCATTGCGCCGGGTGGGCCCGCGGCGCGTCTTTTCTTGTCGCCTCATCGTTAGAACACGTGCTGGCCAATTGGAATCGATCGCGCGGAAAAAGCCGGTCCGCCAGCGCAGCGGACGCGCCGTTCTACCCCGCCTCGCCCTCGGTCCGGGCGTCGACCGCGACCCGTTCGAGTGCCGCGCGCAGCGGCGGGGCGAGCGGGGTCGGCCGCCGGCTCTCCCGATCGACATAGACGTGCACGAAATGCCCCTCGGCGAGCGCGGCCTCCTCCGCGTTGCGGAAGAGCCCGACCTCGTAGCGCACCGACGATGTGCCGATCCGTGCGACGCGAATTCCGGCCGTCACCAGATCCGGGAAAGCGATCGGCGCGAAATAACGGCAGCCGGTCTCCACCACGAGGCCGATCTGCGGCCCGCCGTGTGGGTCGAGCACGCCGGCTTCGATCAAGAAGCCGTTCACCGCCGTGTCGAACAGGGAATAGTGCACGACATTGTTCATGTGCCCGTAGATGTCGTTATCCATCCAGCGGGTCGTGATGGTGCGGAAGGTCTTGTAGTCGCTGCGTGTCGGTCGGTCGGCCATCGTCTCTCGAACGGTTCGCCACGGAGGAGGGGATCGAGGATGGAGGCTGCGGCGTCTTGCCCCTCTCCAGATTGCGTCAACCTCGCCCACCTGGCGAGCGACATGTGACGATTGCTTGCGAGGGCGCGTGGCCATCGCTAGTTACGAAGCGCGTTTTCCGAAATGGCGACCTCGCCGCGGGAAATTCGCGGCCGACTCGCCCCGGCGCAGGGGTCGGTCCGGTCCGTCTGTTTGACGGGTTGGGCGATGCGCCAGAACGTCCTGGGCCTTCTCAGGCCCGGATCAGATGTTCTAACGTTTTTGAATGCAAGCTGTCGTCGCCGGATCCGGTGAGTCCCGCCATCCGGCACAGCTCTAGCGAAATGTCCAAAGGCGCCCCATGGCCTCAATTCTGAATCTGATCCTCGTCATCCTCAATCTGTATCAATGGGTCGTCATCGCGTCGGCGGTCTTCTCGTGGCTTTATGCCTTCAACGTGGTCAATCCGCGCAACCAGTTCGTCGCGATGATCGGCAGCACGCTTTATAAATTGACCGAACCTTTGTTGCGCCCGATCCGCAATGTCCTGCCCGATCTCGGCGGGCTCGACCTGTCGCCGATCGTCCTGCTCCTCGGGATCTATTTCCTGCAGGTTCTGATCGTGAACAATTTCGGCCCGATGCTTGTCTAGAGCGACCGCGCCGCCATCCCGGCGGCGCGTAGCGACGCGGCAGCCGCTCAGCCTTTGGCGTCGAGCAGCATCAGCGCGAAATAGTCCTTCGCGTCCGTCCATGTCTCGACCTCTTCGAGACCCGCGGTGCGCGCGAAGGCGGCAAAGCCGGGGACGGTGAATTTGCGGCTGTCCTCGGTGTGAATCACCTCTCCGTCCGCAAACCCGAAGCTGCGGCCCGCGACGGTGACGCTCTGCCGTTCCAACGAACGCAGGCCCATCACCACCCGCTGCTCCACCTCGTCATAGTGGGCGCTGTAGGCGAAGCGGGAGAGATCGAACGTGCCGTCCAGCTCGCGATTGATCCGCTGCAGCAGATTCTTCGCGAATGCCGCCGTCACGCCCGCCGGGTCGTCATAGGCGTCGAGAAGGACGCGGCGATCCTTCACCAGATCGAAACCGATCAGGACGCGCGAGGCGCCCGTCGATTGGCGCAGGCGCATCAAGAACGTGCGCGCCGCCTCCGGCTGCATGTTGCCGATGGTCGATCCCGGAAAGAACACCACCGCATTGTCGACGTGGGGCATCGTGAACGGGTTGAAGAAGTCCGCCGCGACCGGCGTGACCGCGAGTTGCGGGTAGAGAGCGCCGAGCTCGGAGGCGACGGCCTTCAACTGGTCCGCCGCGATGTCGATCGGGACATAGCCCGCCGCATTGACGCCGAGAGCGTCGAGCAATGGGCGCACCTTGAGCGCCTCCCCGCTCCCCGGCTCCACGATCGTCACCCCTTCGCCGAGCGTGAAGGCGATGTCGTTCGCCGCCTCCGCGATCAGCGCGAGCTCGGTGCGCGTCACATAATAGTGGTCGAGCGTGGTGATCGCCTCGAACAGCTTGGCGCCGACGGTGTCGTAGAGCCAACGCGGCTCGATCGCCTTGGGGCTCGTGCCGAGGCCGGTGAGGACGTCGCGCGCAAACGGGGAGTTCTGAAGCGCGATATCGGGTCCGGGTAGGTCCACTTAGAGATCCTCTGCAAGCCGCAGTCCGGCGAACTGCCAACGGAGATGCGGATGGAAGAAGTTTCGGTAGGTCGGGCGGACATGGTCGCGCGCCGTGCCGAAGGACGCGCCGCGCAGCACATATTGGCTGACCATGAATTTGCCGTTGTACTCGCCGAGCGCGCCGTCGACCGGGCGGAAGCCCGGATAGGGCGCGTAGGACGATTGCGTCCATTGCCAGACCTCGCCGGCCATCTGGCGAAGCCCCGCCGGCGTCTCCGTCGGCCGCGGGCGCAGGAAGCCGCCATCGAGATAATGGCCGTCATCGACGGCGTCGGCGCTCGCGAGCTCCCACTCGAATTCGCTCGGGAGACGCTTGCCCGCCCAGCGGGCGAACGCGTCGGCCTCATAATAGCTGACATGGTGGACCGGCGCCGTCATGTCGACGAGCTGCGGCCCGCGTAGGCTGAAGGTCCACCAGGCGCCGTCTTCGTGACGCCAGTACATTGGCGCCGTCCACCCTTCGCGCTGCACGGCGCCCCAGCCGTCCGAGAGCCACAGCGTCTCGGTCTCATAGCCGCCATCGGCGATGAAGGCGGCCCACTCGCCGGCCGTCACGAGACGGCCCGCGATGCGGAAGGGATGCACCAGCGCATCGTGCCGCGGGCCCTCATTGTCGAACGAGAACCGCTCCTCCGTTCCGATCGGCACGATGCCGCCTTCGAAGGAATGCCAGTCGGCCGCGCCGAGATCGGGGTTCACCACGATCGGCGCCGGCGCGAGATAGGCCGGCTCCAGCGGACTCAGCGAAAAGGCGTGGAGAATGTCGGTGAGGAGCAGCTCCTGATGCTGCATCTCATGATGACAGCCGAGCTCCACGCGCCGCTCGATCTCCGCGCGATGCTCCGCCGGCGGATCGGCGATCAGCGCCGCGACCCGCTCCTCGACCGCCTCGCGATAGGCGAGCACTTCGGCCGCCGAAGGCCGCGTGAGCATCCCCCGCATCGGCCGTGCGTGACGTGTGCCGGCTTGCGCATAATAGGAGTTGAAGCAGTGCGGGAAGCGCTCGTCATAGAGGCGGAAGCCCGCCTCGTAGGGCTTCAGGACGAAGGTCTCGAAGAACCAGGTGGTGTGCGCGAGGTGCCACTTCGCCGGCGAGGCGTCGGGCATCGATTGCACGACCATATCCTCGGGGGAGAGGCGGGAGGCGAGTTCGCCCGTCCGCGCTCTCGTTCGCGCAAACAGCGCCGCAATGCCTTTGGGCGCGCGATCGGCTTTGGTCAGTCTCATGTGCCTCCTCCGGTCGAACCAGTGGGAGGTAGGGCGTCGCGCTCTATTGATCCAGGGCACGCGCCTCGTCGGGGATCATGATCGGGATCCCGTCGCGGATCGGATAGGCGAGCTTCGCCTCGTCGCTGACCAGCTCGTTGTTCGCCGCGTCGAAACGCAGCGTCGATTTCGTCACCGGGCAGACCAGCAGCTCGAGGAGCTTGGGATCCACCTTGCGATCTTCGGCCATGGCCGTCGTCTCCTAATTCAGTATCGGCTTGTCGCTCGCCTGTCGGGCAAGCTCCACTTCGGTGATCGCCACCAGCGTCTCGGCGCGAGAGGCAAGGTTCGGCGCTTCGAGAAGCGCCTGCTTCTCCGCCGGCCCGTAGGGGCTCATCATCGCGAGCGTGTTGACGAGCGCCTCGTTGGAGGCCGAGCGGACGCTCTTCCAATCCGCTTCGAGGTGGTTGGCGTCAAGATAGTTCTGGAAGGCGCGGATCAGCGCATCACGATCGATCGCGCTTTCGTCCGAGCCGAGGGTGAGGTCGGCGGCGAACCGCTCGGCCGAGATCCGGCAGCGGCGATAGGGCAGACCCGTCTGCGCCTCCTCGACGATCTCGAACCGGCAAACCCCGCCGAGCTGAATGAGATACCGTCCGTCCCCGCTCTCCTGCAGCGACACGATGCGGCCGAGCGCGCCGACATCGCACAGATCCGGCATGTCGTCGTCCACGAGGTCCGCCTCGTCGTCGAAGCGCGGCTGCACCATGCCGATCAGACGATCGCCGGCCATCGCATCGTCGATCATCGCGATATAACGCGGCTCGAAGATGTTGAGCGGCAGGTGGGCGCGCGGC
Organism: Acuticoccus kalidii; assembly: GCF_021556395.1. Taxonomy (GTDB): domain Bacteria; phylum Pseudomonadota; class Alphaproteobacteria; order Rhizobiales; family Amorphaceae; genus Acuticoccus; species Acuticoccus kalidii. The sequence continues at coordinate 96,386 of NZ_JAKGCS010000036.1, read as the reverse complement.
AGGAGCAGCGCGCCCGACAGCGGGAAGACGGGCACGGAAGACGGCAAGTCCGTAACGCTGTCATAATTCGCGTTGCCGATACGCATGTCCGTCCCCCGATCGATCAAGCGAAAAGTATCGATGCCATCTTGCGCCGTCCCGCGGCGGTGGCGGGATCGGCCGGCCCCCACGCATCGAAGAAGTTGATCAGCTCCTTCTGCGCGGCGCCTTCGTTCCACTCACGATCGCGGCGCATGATCTCGACGAGCTGATCGACGGCGGCTTTCCGATCCCCTTCCGCGGCGAGCGCGACGGCATAATCGAAACGCGCCTGGAAGTCGTTTGGATCCGCCGCGACCGCGGCTTCGAGCTGCGCCGCTTCGCCGAGCGTCGCGCCCTGTTCGGCGAGACGGATCGCGGCCTCGAGCGCCTGGATCGGCGGCTCTTTCTTCATCGGCTCGGGGAGCGAGCCGAACATTTCCTTCGCGCCTTCGAGATTGCCGGCCTCGATGCTGACCATACCGAGCCCGGCGATCGCCTGGACGTTCTCCTGGTCGCGCTGGAGCACTTCGCCATAGAGCATCATCGCCTGCTCGTGCGCACCGGCGGCGCGCGCCTGATCGGCCTCGGCGAGCAGCTCTGCGACGCCGTCGGTCGCGGGGCCGGCGACACGCTCGATGAAGGTGCGGATCTGCTGCTCCGTCTGGGCGCCCATGAAGCCGTCCATCGGCTGGCCCTGACGGAAGGCGATAACCGCCGGGATCGAGCGGATGCCGAGCTGGCCGGCGATCTCCGGATGATCGTCGATGTTCATCTTCACGAGCCGCACCGATCCGGCGAACGCCTTCACGGTCTTTTCGAGAACGGGCGCGAGTTGCTTGCACGGGCCGCACCAAGGCGCCCAGAAGTCCACGAGGACGACCATGTCGCGCGAAGCCTCGAGGACGTCCCGCGCGAATGTCTGCGTCGTGGTTTCGATCACATCGCCGGACGGGGCGTCCGTCGCCGCGGTGTTCGGGGTGGACGAGATCGCCTCGCCCCCGGGACCCAGAAGGGTGCTCATACGGTCTCTCTGCTCGTCTTCTCGCCCGCGATGCGCCACGGGCTTGTGCCATAGGAATAGGAGTTGCCCAGGGCAAGGCAACCGCCAACGCCGCCAGGCGACGCTTCGTCAGGGCCATCATGGCCCAACCGAAGGCGTCGTGTCTCGCGGCCTTTGTCTAAAGTTGGGAAGTCCCGGTCCACATTGCGAGACCGGGCATCACTCGGTCGCGGGCGGTTCCGGCAATTCCATCACCTGCGGCGAATGGCCGACATGGTCGAGGAAGGCGAAAAACGCCTCGCGCGGGAGGGTGACGGTCGCCGTGTTGCGAAGCGGGTGGACGTTGATCAGCGCCGCGGCGTCGAGCGCCGTGTCGACGATGAAGGTGACGGCCCTCTCGTCGTCATTGATGAGGGCGAGCGGCGTCACCGACCCCGGCGTCACGCCGAGATGGCGGCCCATCAATTCGGCCGAGGCGAAGCTCAGCCGCCCCTTCGCGCCGATCACCGCATGGAGCCGCTTGAGGTCCACCGGCTTCGCCTCGGGCGCGGTGACGAGGAAGAGGCTGCCCTTCTTGTCCTTCAAGAAGAGGTTCTTGGTGTGGAGGCCGTCGATCGTGCCACGCAGATCCTTGGCCTGCTCCACCGTATAGGCGGCCTCGTGCTCGATCGTCTCGACGTCGATGCCGAGCACCGCGAAGGCTTCGTCGAGACGCTCGAAGCCGCGCGGTGCGGGCGGGGCGGTCTCGCCGCCCGCGCCGGTGTCGGTTTCGACGCTCACCCGGCCTTGGCCACCGCGCGCGCCGCGAGCACCGGGACGAGGTGCGCGCGATATTCGGCCGAGCCGTGAATGTCGGCCAGCATCGTCGCCGGGTCGATCGCGATGGAGCGCACCGCGTCGGGCGACCAGTTGGCCTTCAGCGCCTCTTCCATCTCGGTGACGCGGAAGACGCCGTCATTGCCCGAACCCGTCACGGTGACGCGCGGACCATCGTCGAGCAGGGCCACGAACACCGAGCACAGCGAATAGCGCGAGGCCGGGTTGCGGAACTTCTCGTAAGCCGCCTTTTTCGGGATCGTATAGGCGATCTTGGTGATGATCTCGTCCTCTTCGAGCGCGGTCTCGAAGATGCCGGTGAAATAGTCCGCCGCCGCGTGCTCGCCCCGCGTCGTCATGATCGTGGCGTCTAGCGCGAGGGCCGCGGCCGGATAGTCGGCCGCCGGGTCGTTGTTGGCGAGTACGCCGCCCATCGTGCCCATATTGCGCACCGCCGGATCGCCGATCGTGCCGGCGAGTTCGGCAAGCGCCGGGATCGCGCTCGCGATCTCCTTCGACGCGGCGACCTGCGAGTGCGTCGTCGCGGCGCCGATCACGACTTTGCCGCCCTCGACGCTGATCCCCTGAAGCTCGGGGATCTTCGTCACGTCGATGATGTCGGTCGGGGCGGCGAGGCGCTGCTTCATCGTCGCGAGCAGCGTCTGCCCACCGCCCAGAAACTTGCCGTCCTCGGACGATTTCAGCTTGGCGACCGCGTCCTCGAGGCTCGTCGCCTTGGCATAGTTCGTTGCGTACATGTCCCGTCTCGCTCCTGTCCGGCGTCCCGCCAGCCGCCTTGCGGCGAAAATGTCCGCCCGCGCGCCATCGCTGCGGGCCGTTTCGTGAAAGGGGCGGCGCGTCGGGCCGCCCCTCGATCTCTATTCCGCGGCGATCGGCGCGCGCATCGCCTGCACGGCCCGCCACACTTTCTCGGGCGTCGCCGGCATCGTCATCGCCTCGGTCCGCAGAGCGTCCGTCACCGCGTTGATCACCGCGGCCGGCGCACCGATCGCGCCCGCCTCGCCGCAGCCCTTCACCCCGAGCGGGTTGTTGGGGTTCGGCGTCTCGACATGGTCGAGCGAGAAGGACGGCAGGTCGTCGGCGCGCGGCAGACAATAGTCCATGTAGGAGCCCGTCAGGAGCTGGCCGGCATCGTCATAATAGGCGCCTTCATAGAGCGCCTGACCGATCCCCTGCGCAAGCCCGCCATGGACCTGCCCCTCGACGACATTGGGGTTCACGATCACCCCGAAATCGTCGACCGCCACGAACCGCACGACGCGGGTGATGCCCGTGTCCGGGTCGATCTCCACCTCGCAGACGAAGCAGCCCGCCGGGAAGGTGAAGTTGGCCGGATCGTAAAACGCCTTTTCCGTGAGGCCCGGCTCGATGCCGTCCGGCAGATTGTGCGCGGTGTAGGCCGCGAGCGTCATCTCGTGCCAGCCGAGCTTCCTGTCGGTGCCGGCGACCTTCAGCTCTCCGTTCTCGATCACGATGTCGGACGGGTCGGCCTCCATGAGGTGGCCGGCGATCACCTTCGCCTTGGCCTCCACCTTGTCGAGCGCACGGGCGATCGCGCCCATCCCGACCGGACCGGAGCGCGAGCCGTAGGAGCCCATGCCGAACTGGATCTTGTCGGTGTCGCCGTGCACGATCGCGACATTGCCGACCGGCACGCCGAGGCGATCAGCGACGACCTGGGCGAACGTCGTCTCGTGCCCTTGCCCGTGGCTGTGGGAGCCAGTGAGGATCTCGATCGTGCCGACCGGGTTCACCCGGACTTCGGCCGATTCCCACTGGCCGACTCCGCCGCCGAGCTGGCCGACCGCCTTCGACGGCGCGAGCCCGCACGCTTCGATATAGCAGGAGAAGCCCATGCCGCGGAGCTTGCCGCGCCGTTCGGCTTCGGCCCGGCGTGCCGGGAAACCGGCATGATCGGCGTGGGCGAGGCCCTTTTCGACGAGGGCGTCGAAGTCCGTCGGGTCGTAGGCCATCAGGACGGGCGTCTGATAGGGGAACTCGCGGATGAAGTTCTTCCGGCGCAGCTCGATCGGATCGACGCCGAGCTTGCGCGCCGCCGCCTCGACGATGCGCTCCACCACGAAGGTCGCCTCCGGCCGCCCGGCGCCGCGATAGGCGTCCACCGGCGTCGTGTGCGAATAGACGAGCTTCACATTGCAGTAGATGTTCGGCGTCGTGTACTGGCCGGACAGCAGCGTCGCATAGAGATAGGTCGGCGTCGCGGACGAAAAGAGGCTCATATAGGCGCCGATATTGGCGATCGTCTCGACCTTGAGCCCGGTGAATTTGAGATCGGCGTCGAGGGCGAGCTTCGCCTTCGTCTTATGGTCGCGGCCGTGCGCATCGGTCAGGAAGCTTTCGGACCGATCGGCCACCCATTTCACCGGCCGCTCCAGCACGCGGGCGGCAAAGAGGCAGGTGATCTCCTCGGGATAGATGTAGATCTTCGAGCCGAAGCCCCCGCCGACATCCGGCGCGATGACCCGCAATTTGTGCTCGGGCGCGACATTGTAGAAGGCCGACAGGCAGAGCCGCGCGACGTGCGGGTTCTGGCTCGTCGTGTTGAGCGTATAATGCTCCTCGGCCACGTTGTAGGAGGCGATCGCCGCGCGCGGCTCGATCGCGTTGGGCACGAGGCGGTTCTGCTCGAGATCGAGCTCCACGACGTGCGCCGCCTTGGCGAAGGCGTCGTCCGTCGCCGCCTCGTCGCCGAGCTGCCAGTCGCAGATGAGATTGCCGGGTGCCTCCGGGTGCACCTCGACGGCGCCCGGATCGAGCGCATGATGGAAATTGGTGAGCGCCGGCAGCTCCTCATAGTCGACGGTCACCGCTTCGGCGGCGTCGACCGCGGCGGCCCGCGTCTCGGCCACCACGAAGGCGACCGGCTGGCCGACATGGCGCACGATCTCGGGATCCATGACCTTCCAGGGCGCCGCCTTCATGGCGCTGCCGTCCTTGGAATAGATCATCCAACCGCAGATGATGTTGCCGATCGCGCCGTCGATGAGGTCCTGCCCCGTCACGATGCCCACGAAACCGGGCACGTTCTTCGCCTCGCTCGCGTCGATCGAGCGGATCCGCGCGTGCGCGTGCGGTGAGCGGACGAAGACGCCGTGCGTCATGTCGCGCTCGGAAATGTCGTCGGTATAGCGGCCTTTGCCGGTGATGAAGCGCTGGTCTTCCTTGCGGAGGACGCGCGCGCCGATACCCTCTCCCATCTTACCCCCCAGACAATTGAGCTGTGATCGCTCGCGTTATGTCGCCTTGTCTTTCACCGCCGCGCCGCATCGGCCGACGGTCGCTCGGCGGGCGGGAGCACGTCCCGCCCAGCCGTGTCGCGTGCGGAGCGGGACCGCTCCGCCGGGAGGCCTATTCGGCGGCCATCGAAGGCGTGCCGACCGCCATGTCGTCGGCGGCGGCTTTGATCGCCTTCACGATGTTATGGTAGCCGGTGCAGCGGCAGATATTGCCTTCGAGCTCCTTGCGGATCGTCTCCTCGTCGAGGCTCGAATGGCGCTGCACGATGTCGATCCCCATCATGATCATGCCGGGTGTGCAGAAGCCGCATTGCAGCCCGTGATGCGTCCGAAACGCCTCCTGCATCGGGTGCAGCGACGCACCATCCGCGAGACCTTCGATCGTCACCACCTCGGATCCGTCGACCTGCGCCGCCAGGACCGTGCACGACTTCACCGCGTGTCCGTCGATGTGGACGGTGCACGCCCCGCATTGCGACGTGTCGCAGCCGACGTGAGTTCCGGTGAGCCCCAGATGCTCACGAAGGAGCGTCACGAGCAGCGTACGGTCCTCGACATCGCGCGTCACCGCACGCCCGTTTACCGTGAGCTTGACCTCACTCATCCCCCTGTCTCCCTTCTCCGTCCCCGCGTTCGCCGCAGTTGCCTGAATGCACCTGGAGTTATTCCAGTTATTGCAACGCTATCAGAACCAAGATCACTGCGGCAAACGCCAAAATTCCCCAGAACCACGGACCACCCCAGGCACGCTTCGTCGCCTCGGCTTCGATTGCCTTTTCAATGGTGTCTTCCATGTGCGGGGAATCGATCGCCGTCTCTTCGCCGGCGAGCTCGAGCTCATAAGCGCCCTCCTCGACGAGCGACGGCTCGATACGGCCGGCGACCTCCGCATCGTCCGCGGCAGGTGCCACGGGCGCGGCCGTCGTCGCCGCTCCCGACGCCTCGGCAGGCGCCGCGGTCGGTGTTCCGCCGCCGAGCTTCTCCGACAGGGTGGCGAAGAAATCGGCCGCATATTTTTTCGCCGTGGTGTCGACGAGGCGCGACCCGAGCTGCGCGAGCTTGCCGCCGATCTTTGCGTTGGCATTGTAGGTCAGGATCGTGTCGTCGCCATCCTCGGTGAGGATCACTTCGGCCGACCCCTTCGCAAAGCCCGCGACGCCGCCTTTACCCTCGCCGGTCAGCGTGTAGCGCTCGGGCGCCACCGGATCGACGATATCGACATTCGCCTCGAACGTCGCCTTGACGGGACCGACCTTCGCCTGGACGGTGGCCTCCATCTGGTGATCATTCAGCTTTTCGAGCCGCTGGCAGCCCTTGATGCAATCTTTCAGGATCTCGGGATCGTGCAGCGCCTCCCACACCACGCTCCGCGGCGCGGGGATTCGATGTTCGCCGCTTAGCTCCATGGTTAGGCCTCCAACGGGGCTGTCCTCGCCTTTCGCCTCGAATGCGGCGATACACCCACGCAACGGCCCCTGCGCTGCGCGGCTTCCTGATATCAAAGGCACAATTAAACAAAATCAACGAGCGATCGATTGAACGCAATGGAAAGGATCGGCGTGACGAGCGGCGGACGGAATGAAGCGCTGACGGTTCTGGTCTCCGAGCCGGAGGGCTATCGCCTTCTCGATTCGGGCAACGGCCAGAAGCTCGAGCAATACGGAGATGTCCGCCTCGTTCGCCCAGAACCGCAGGCGATGTGGCGTCCGCGCGATCCCGCCGCATGGGACGTGGCCGATGCCCGCTTCGAGGGCAGCGACGATGATGACGGCCCCGGCCGCTGGTCGGCGAAGGTGCCCGACTGGACGGTGGATTGCGGCCCGGCCCGGATGATCTGCCGCATCGGCAACAACCGCCATGTCGGACTTTTCCCCGAGCAACAGCCCCATTGGGACGCGGCGAGCGCCATGGTGGCGGCCGCGGCGCGCGACGGGCGCGAGCCGCGCATCCTCAACCTCTTCGGCTATACCGGCGCCGCCTCGCTGATCCTCGCCGCCGCGGGCGCGGAGGTCACGCACGTCGACGCCTCGAAGAAGGCGATCGCCTGGGCGCGCGAGAATCAGGCGGCCTCCCGCCTCGACGACAAGCCGATCCGGTGGATCTGCGACGACGCCTCCAAATTCGTCGCGCGTGAGGTTCGCCGCGAAAGGCGCTATGACGGCATCCTTCTCGATCCGCCGAAATTCGGGCGCGGGCCGAAGAACGAGGTCTGGAACCTCTTCGACGACCTGCCCCCGCTGCTCGCGGACGTCCGCCAAATCGTCGCCGAGGATGCCCTGTTCGTGATTCTCACTGCCTATGCGATCCGCGCCTCGGCGCTCGCCGTCGGCCGCCTCATGGAAGAAGCGATGGAGGGGCGCGGCGGCACCGTCACCGCCGGCGAGCTCGCTTTGTCCGAAGCGAGCGGCGGCCTCCTCCCCACCTCGATGTTCGCGACGTGGCGGCCATGATCGCGCGCACCGGCTCCGTCAAGCACGTCACGAGCACGGCGAACCCGATCATCAAGGCCGTGCGCGCGCTCCATCAGCGCAAGTCACGCGCGGAGAGCGGCCTCTTCCTCGCCGAAGGGCACAAGCTCGTCCTCGACGCGCTGGCCGTCGGTTGGCAGCCCGAGATGATCATCACCCTCGAACCGGAGGGCGACACGCCCGTCGCCAAGCTCGCCGCCCGGGTGCGCGCGTCGGGCGGCGACGTCGTCTTCACGACGCCTTCGGTGATGGAAAAGCTCGCCCGCCGCGACAATCCACAGACCGTGATGGGCGTCTTCGAGCAGCGTCTCGCCCCGCTCGATGCGATGCGGGGAGGCACCATCCTCGCCCTCGAGGCGCCGCGCGATCCGGGCAATGTCGGCACGATCATCCGCACCGCCGACGCGGCCGGCGCCGCCGGTGTCATCCTCGTCGGCGCCTCGGCCGATCCATTCGGCGTCGAGGCGGTCCGCGCGACGATGGGCTCAATTTTCCACATGCCCCTCGCCCGCGCCGACGATGCCGCCTTCGCGCAATTCCTGAAACGCTGGCCGGGCAAGGTCTACGGCACCCACCTCGACGGCGCGGTCGATATCCGCACGATCGAGGCGAGCGAACCGCAGCTTCTCGTGATGGGCACCGAACAGTCCGGCCTCACCGACGAGATGGCCGCCCGCTGCGACGCCCTCCTCAAGATCCCGATGGCCGGACAGGCCGACAGCTTCAATCTCGCCATCGCGACGGCGATCGCGCTTTACGAGATTCGCCGGCCATTTCTCTGATCCGGTCGGCCGGTGCGCTTGCGCCGCGCAGCCTCGATTTGTAACACTCCCGGTCTCTCGGAGACGTCCCATCCGATCAAAGTCGTTTGCGCCATCAACACAGTAACGCGAGTGCAATATCGCGTGCGTTTCCCAACGCGTGGGCTATTTAAAAATGTCGACCCTCTATTTTCACATCGGGATGCCGAAGACGGGGTCGACCTCGATTCAGGCTTATTTCGACGACAATCGTGAGCGCGTTCGCGAGACGGGCCTCGCCTATGCCTCGCTCCCGACGGCGAACCACAATCCGTTCGTGGAATCCCAGTTTCGCCAGCCGCGCGCGAAGATCGACGCGTCGCTGATCGCACGCAATCACCGCCAATATGTCGAGAACCGCGAGGAGATCCTGAAATCCTTCCTCGCCGAGATGGAAAGCGTCGCCGCCGAAGGGTCCGACGCGCTCGTCTCCGCCGAGATGGGATCCTCGTTCACCGCCGAGGAGTTGGTCGAGATGCGCGAGACGGTCGGCATGTTCGACCGCATGGTCTCGCTCGCCTTCGTCCGCCCGCCGCGGGCGTGGGTGCGCTCGTCCTGCCAGCAGAGCCTCCAGCTCGGCATGACGATGCGGGACTTCCTCACGCGCCCGAGGCGGCCGCGTTATCGGCGCTTTTTCGGGCCGCACGATGAAGTGCTCGGCAAGGATCTGCGCCTCGTCATGTTCCATCCGAGCACGATGAAAGACGGCTGCATTCTTCAGACGCTTCTGTCGATGATGGACCGCGATTTTTCGGCCCTCGCCGCCGATCGCGCGCCGCGCGCCAACGAATCGATCAGCCTGACCGCCGCCAAGATCCTCTCGATCGTGAACGCCGCCTACCAGCAGAAGGCCATCCCGGCCGGCCTGCCGAAGGCGGTCGATGCGCCGTTGCGCTCCGGCCATCTCGGCCGCTGCTTCGCCGAGGCGTTCGCGAAGGCGGCGCCGGGCGGGCGGCTCCCATCGGCCGCCGCGCGCGTGCTGACGTCGATCAAGGGGCCCGGCTTCGCGCTTCCCGTCGAGGTCGAGGAGGCGGCGATGCAGATGGCCACAGGCGATCTGCGCTGGATGTCCAAGCGCCTCGGCGTCGACATCACGACGTACGACACCAATTCGGCCGCGCCGATCGATATGGCGAGCTTCGAAACGCTATCGGAGGACGAAGCCGAGGCCATCGCGACGGCGCTCGAACGGATCAACGAAGCCGACGGCCGCCCCGGCCGCCTGAAGGCCATGGAGCACGGCGAAGTCGTGGAGAGCGCCCGAGGCCGCTAGGGCCGAGCCGAGGCGCTCCTCGCCCCGACACGCGTCGGGGCCACGAGGCCATCCGGCCGACGGCATGCGCGGCCATTCGCCGATGTCGAAAGAGTGGGCACCGGGGTCGGCATCGGTCGCCGCCCCCAAAAATTTTGCCCCGCCTCGTCCTGGCGGGGCGCCGGAGCGCGTTGGCCCAGTCGCGCCCAGGGCGCGCGCCTTCACGGCCATGACGCGCACCAGCGTCTTCACGCCTTAGGACGCGCCTCGGCGTCTTCACGCCTCAGGATATGCATGAGCTCCGACACGCACGCAATGCGCATCGTCTCGGTGACGCACAAGGTGCGCGTCACCTTGGTCCGTCGCGCGGCCTATTCGGACGCGACGGCGCGTCCGCTGCGCTCGAACGTGATCTGCGATGTCGTCACATCGTCGCCCGACGTCATCCGGTCGACCGTGGTAATGGTGAACTTGCCGTCGCGCGGCCGTTCGATCGTCATGGTCGCCTTGTCGTCGCCGTTCACTTCCTTGGGGAAGGTCATCGTGAGCACGAACGAGTCCGGCCCTTCCGGCCCGCCCTGAAGCTCGGCGACGCCGACATTCGAGCCCACATAGGTTCCCGAATACTGGTCACCATTGCGGGTAAGATCAGCGCCGATCGCCCGCTTCATGATCAGCATCGCCCGACATTCGCCGTCGAAGCCGATGCGATCCGCGGACTCTGTGCCTTCGATCGTGCAGTTCACCTGCATGGGCTTCGACTTCTCGTCCTTCTGGACGAAGCCCGTGCCCTTCCACTCTCCGCCGATGCCGACAGAATCTTCGGCTGCGAGCACCGGAGCGGTGAGAACCACCGTCGCGAGACACGCGAAAGCCACGTTTTTCAACATACCAACTTCAACTCCACACAATGGACCAACCTGAACAAACGGGTTGGGGCCAGGATCAGTTGCCTGTCTTCCGTCGAGACTAGGATCGCATTCCGCCCATTCGGCAGACCTGTCGCCGCTTCCGATCGTATGGCCGGCGAACATATGCCCGGCATCACACTTCGGCACGGCCGGCGCACCGAACAACCCTCGCGTGCGCGGCACCCCATAATCCTAGCACGATCCCAACTCTATCGCGAATTCCGGCCGCGGGGAGCGCCCTTGTAAGCCGCTCACTGGACTGTTACTGCCGAGGTCGCAGCGTTCCTCGCGGGAACTGAAAGCGATCGTGGTGAGGCCGACCCAATCCGGGGGCCGAAACTCCGCGGCTGCCGGATGGTGGGGCGAACCCCACGGCCTCTTGGTGCGCGTGTGTCACGGAACCGGAGGTCCTATGCGCACCCTTTACGATCGCTCGCACCCGCGCACCGCCGCGTCATCGCGCCCGGTGCCCGCATGACCGAGCGTATCGGCGTCATGGTGTGCGGCCATGGATCGCGCTCGAAAAGCGCGGTCGACGAGTTCGCCAAGCTCGCCGAGGCCCTGCGCCCCCGCTTTCCCGATTGGCCGGTCGAATATGGCTATCTCGAGTTCGCCAACCCCGTCATCCGTGACGGACTGGATTCCCTGCGCGAGAAAGGGGTCGACCGGATCCTCGCCGTGCCCGGAATGCTGTTCGCTGCGAGCCACGCCAAGAACGATATTCCGAGCGTCCTCAACACCTACGCCGCCAAGCACGGCATCAAGGTCGATTATGGCCGCGATCTCGGCGTCGACGCGCGGATGCTCGTGGCCGCCGGCGAGCGCGTTCAGGCGGCCGTCGACGCGCTCAACGCACGCGACGGCGCGCTCCCCAATTCCGAGACCTGCCTCGTCGTCATCGGCCGCGGCGCGTCCGATCCCGACGCCAACGCCAACGTGTCGAAGGTCGCGCGCCTGTTGTGGGAGGGCTTCGGCTTCGGCTGGTGCGAGACGGGCTATTCGGGCGTCACCTTCCCGCTCGTCGAGCCTTGCCTCGACCGGGTCGCACGGCTCGGCTTCCGCCGCGTCATCGTGTTCCCCTACTTCCTCTTCTCGGGGATCCTGATCGACCGGATCTACGGCTTCACCGATACCGCCGCCGCCCGCTATCCCGAGATCGCCTTCGAGAAGGCCGACTATCTCGGCGATCATCCGGCCGTGATCGACACCTTCGTCGAGCGCGTCACCGAGATCCTCGACGGCGAGAACGTGATGAATTGCGGCCTCTGCAAATACCGCACCCAGGTTCTCGGCTTCGAGGACGAGGTGGGCGCGGCGCAGGAGAGCCACCATCATCATGTCGAGGGCATGGGCGCCTCCGCCCCCGGCGCGACGGTCGAGACGTGCACGCTCTGCGACACCTTCTGTACCGGCGCCTGCCGCGTGATCACCACCGGCGAGGATCATCACGGCCACCATCACCATTATGGCCACGCGCACGGAGACGCCCACGACCACCACCATCATCATGGGCATGGGCATGGGCATGGAAACGGCCACGACCACCATCACCACCCCTACCCGCACGAGCGGCACCCGCTCGGCCCGGTCAGCGTCTTCCAGCACGACACGCTGCGTTATGAGCGCGACCCGGAGGCGATCACCCGCCAATCCTTCGAGATCATCCGCAAGGAGGCCGATCTCGCCCGCTTCGGCACGAACGCCCCGATCGCCGAGCGCATTGCCCATTCTGCCGGGGACACCGGCATTCTCGCCAATCTCGTCATCAAGGGCGACGTGATCGCCGCGGCGCGGGCCGCCCTCGCCGCCGGCGCGCCGGTGATCGTCGATTCGGAGATGACGCGGCACGCGATCTCGACCCGCTTCGTCCCCGCCGCGCAAGTCGTCTGCCACCTCAACGATCCCGAGACCGCCGCGGAGGCGAAGGCCGCAAAGACCACGCGCTCCGCGATCGCGATCCGCCGCGCGGCGGGTGAGCTTGATGGGGCGGTCGTCGTGGTCGGCAACGCGCCGACGGCCCTCTTCGAGCTCCTCGCTTTTCTCCAGAAAGGCGCTCGCCCGGCGGCGATCCTCGCTTTTCCGGTCGGCTTCGTCGGCGCGGTGGAATCGAAGGCCGCCCTCGTCGCCCTCGATCCGGCGATTCCCTTCGCGACCCTTTCCGGTCGGCGCGGCGGCAGCGCCATTGCCGGCGGCGCGCTCAACGCGATCGCGGGCGCTTCCGGCGCCGGTACCGGCCCCGTGTCGGCGCCCGGTTCCCACGCGCACGGCTGAGGCGGACATGACCCTGGACACGAGAGCCCGGCGATGAGCGCCTGGCTCACCATCATCGGCGCCTTGCCGAACGGCGCGCTCGCGCCGAACGCACCGCAAGCGGCCCTCGACGCCGGGGCGGTGTTCGGCGCCGCGCGCCTACTCGCCGCCGCCGGGATCCCCGAGGCGGCGCGGCGGCCCTGGCCGCGCCCGTTCGCCGACGGCATCGCCGCCGTGCTCGCCCGGCGCGGCGAGGCGACGACGATCCTCGCGTCCGGCGATCCGCTGCATCATGGCGTCGGGGCAACGCTGCTGCGCCATCTGCCGGCCGAGGAGATCGCCGTCTTCCCCGCCCCGTCCGCCTTCTCGCTGGCCGCCGCGGCGATGCGCTGGCCGCTCGAGACCGTCACCTGCCTGTCCCTCCACGCCGCGCCGCCGGCCGACATCCTGACGGCCGCCGCCCCCGGCCGCCGGCTCCTCTGTCTCACCCGCGACGGCGCGGCCCCCGCCGCAATCGCCGCGATCCTCACCGAGGCGGGCTTCGGCGACAGCACGCTCACCGTCCTCGCCGATCTCGGCACGGCGGAGGCCGCGCGCCAGACTGCCCGCGCGAGCGACCTCACCGGCGAGGCGGCGCCGCTCAACGTTCTCGCCGTCGAGTGTGCGCGCCGCGATCCGGTCCGGGTCGCCGACCTCGCCCATGACGGCTGCGTCACGCGCGACGAAATCCGCCTCCTCTCGATCGCCGCCCTCGCCCCACCCGGCCACCTTTGGGACATCGGCGCCGGCAGCGGCGCGGTCGCGATCGACTGGTGCCGGGCCGGCGGCAGCGCGACGCTGTTCGAGCGCGTCCCGGCGCGGGCCGTGGCGATCCGCCAGAATCTCGCCGCGACGCACACACGCGCGACGCTCCTCGAAGGGCCGGCGATCGACCATCTGGGCACCGCTCCCGACCCGGCGCGCATCTTTCTCGGCGGCGCCGTCGGCGACGACGCGCTCTTCGAGGCGCTCTGGGCCCGCCTTCCCGCGGGCGGCATCCTCGTCTCGAACGCCGTCACCCTCGGTGGCGAGGCCGCCACCATCGCCCGCCAGGCGCGGCTCGGCGGCACGCTCACCCGCATCGCCCTTTCCCACGCCGAGCCCGTCGGCCGCCTTCTCGCGATGCGGCCGGCGATGCCCGTTCTCCAATGGCGCGTCGTCAAATGACGCCCGCCCCCCGTAAGCCGGAAGGCCGTTCATGACTCTCTCCATCGTCGGCGTCGGCCCAGGCGATCCCGATCTCCTCACGCTGAAGGCCGCGCGCACCATCGAAGCGGCGGACATCGTCGCCTATCCGACAACCTCGTCGGGCAGCTTCGCCGCGCGCATCGCCGCCGCGCACACCGCGAACGCCCTTCACGTGCCCTTCACCGTCCCGATGACGAATGACGGCGCGGCCGAGGCCGCCTATGACGCCGCCGCCGAGACGCTCGCCGGCCACCTCTCGCAGGGGCGCTCGGTCGCGCTCCTGTGCGAAGGCGATCCCATGCTCTATGGCAGCGCCGCCTCGCTGATGGCCCGCCTCGCCGATCGCTTCGCCGTCGAGATCGTCCCCGGCGTCACCGCCGCGTCAGCCTGCGCCGCCGTCTCCCGGACGAGCCTCGTGCGCGGCAACGAGCCGCTCACGATCCTGCCCGCGACGAGCGAGGCCGAGACGCTGCGCGCCGCGCTCCGCGGCCCCGGCGCGGTGATCCTCTATAAAGTCGGCCGCCATTTCGACAGCGTCGCCGCGCTCGTCCGCGCCGAGGGGCGGACCGGCACCCTCGTCGCCCGCGCGACGCTCCCCGAAGAGAGCGTGAGGCCGCTCGAGGCCACCCCGGCGGGCCCGAAACCCTATTTCTCCACGATCGTCCTGCCCGCCCGCGAGGCCGCGCCCGCCCCGCGCGCGGTGCGCGAAGCGCCCCCGATGCACGGCCCGCGCCCGGTCGCGATCCTCGTCCTCGGCCCGTCCGCCCTCCCGACCGCCCGAACGGCGAAGGCGGCGCTCGCCGCAGCCGGCCACACGGCGACGATCCACGGCCTCGCCGGACGCGTCGACGCCGATGCGGTCGACACGCTCTATTCCGGCACCGCCCACCATATCGCCCGCCTCTTCGACGATGGCTGCGCGATCGTCGGGGTGTTCTCCGCCGGCATCCTGGTGCGCTCGATCGGGCCCTATCTCGCCAACAAGCCCGCCGAGCCCGCGATCCTCGCCCTCGCCGAAGACGGCAGCGCCATCGTCCCGCTTCTCGGCGCCCATCGCGGCGGCACGGCGATCGCGGCGACGCTCGGCGCGGCGTTCGGCACTCCGCCGGCCACCACGACGCAAAGCGAGATCCGCCTCGGCCTCGCCCTCGACGCGCCGCCGGCGGGCTGGGCGATCGCTGATCCGGCCCCGTTCAAGCGCCTCGCCGCGGACCTTGCCGCGGGCGGCGGCGCGACGGCCGATCCCGCCATCAGCTTCCTCGCCGACCTTCCCGCCGGCCCGACCCCGATCCGCGCCACCACGCGCCGCGTCACCGACGGCGGCACGGTCGCCACGTATATCCCGCGCGCCGTCTCGATCGGCATGGGCGCCGAACGCGGTGCCGCGCCGGAAGCCGCCATCCGCCTCGCGGAGGAGACGATCGCCACGGCCGGCATCGACCCGCGCGCGATCGCGGTGGTGACGAGCCTCGACAAGAAAGCCGACGAGGCCGCGCTCCATGCCGTCGCCGCCCATTTCGGCGTTCCCTTCCGCGTCTTCGACGCCGCAACCCTCGCCGCCGAGGAGCCGCGCCTCACCGAAACGTCAGAGATCGTGCGGGCCGCGGTCGGCGTCGGCGGCGTCGCCGAAGCGGCGGCCCTCGCGGCGGCCGGACCGGAGGGAGCGCTCCTCGCACCGAAGGCGAAGCGCGACGGCCTCACCATCGCGCTCGCCGAAGCACCGGCGCCGATCGGCGACACGGGGCGGGCGCGCGGCCATCTCGCGATCGTCGGCATCGGGCCCGGAACGCCGGCCTGGCGCACGGCCGAGTGCACCGCGCTCCTCGCCGCGGCCGACGCCTATGTCGGCTACAGCCTCTATCTCGACCTCGTGGAGGATCTGCGCGCCCATCAGTCCCGCCACGACTTCCCGCTCGGCGACGAGACGGCGCGCGTGCGCTTCGCGCTCGAGGAGGCCGGCAAGGGCAAGACCGTCGCGCTGATCTCCTCCGGCGATGCCGGCATCTACGCGATGGCGACGCTCGCGATGGAGCTCCTCGACACCGGCGACCTCTCCGACGCCGCCCGCCGCGTCGCCCTCACCGTCGCGCCCGGCGTCTCGGCGGCGCAAGCGGCGTCGGCGCGCGTCGGCGCCCCGCTCGGGCACGATTTCGCGTTCATCTCCCTGTCGGACCTGATGACGCCCTGGAGCGCGATCCGCACCCGGCTCGAAGCCGCCGCGGCGGGCGATTTCGTCGTCGCGCTCTATAATCCGCGTTCGCGCCGGCGCACCGAGCAGCTCGTCGAGGCGATCCGCATTCTGCGTGACAAGCGGCCGGACGAGACGCCCGTCATCATCGCGTCGAGCCTCGGCCGCCCGGCGGAGGCGATCCTCCACACGACGCTCGGTGCACTCGACCCTGCCTCGGTCGACATGCTCGCCACCGTCATCATCGGCGCCAGCTCCACCCGCCGCTTCGTTCGCGGCGACGGCAAGGCGCACGTCTACACCCCTCGCGGCTACGAGGTTGCCCCATGATCCATTTCATCGGCGCCGGTCCCGGCGCCCCCGACCTCATCACCGTGCGCGGCCTCAACCTCATCAAGGCCGCCCCTGTCTGCCTCTATGCCGGATCGCTGGTTCCCGAAGCGGTGATCGCAGAAGCGCCCGAGGGCGCCCGCGTCATCGACACCGCGCCGATGAACCTCGATGAGATCATGGAGGAGATGGAAGCCGCGCACGCCCGCGGCGAGGACGTCGCCCGCGTCCATTCCGGCGACCCGTCCCTTTATGGCGCGATCGGCGAGCAGATCCGCCGGCTCGAAGCGGCCGGCATTCCCTATCAGATCGTCCCCGGCGTCCCGGCCTTCGCCGCCGCGGCCGCGCTCCTGCGGACCGAGCTCACGTTGCCCGACGTCTCGCAGACGGTGATCCTCACCCGCACGGCGATGAAGTCCTCCAAGATGCCGAACAACGAGGATCTCGCGACGCTCGGCGCCTCCGGGGCGACGCTCGCGATCCACCTGTCGGTCCGCAATATGCGCCATGTGGTGGAAACGCTGACGCCGCATTATGGGGCGGACTGTCCGGTTGCGGTCGTCGTGCGGGCCACCTGGCCGGACGAGGAGGTGATCACCGGCACGCTCGAGACGATCACCGCCGCCGTCCGCGCCGCGAAGGTGACGCGCACCGCCCTCATCCTGGTCGGCCGCGTGCTGGCGCCGGGCGACTTCACCGATTCAGCGCTCTATGACCCCAATCATCGCCACATCTTCCGCAATCAGAAGACCGGCGCGGCGCGACCCGCGAAGGACGGCGCCTAGAGGTGGCGGCGCAGCTTTCGCATCATCTGGTCGACGGTCGCCGCGTTCGCCCAGGGCTGCCCGCGCGGGCGCTTGACCATGTAGACGAGCATCTTCCGCTCGCGCGCGGCGACGAGCTTGGCCGCGGTCGCCTCGCCGCCGGAATTCTTCGTCACCATCGCGTCGAACCGATAGCGCTGGAAGAGGGCGCGCTCGTGCTCGAGGTCGAACGGGCCGCGTTCAGTGATCAGCGTCACGTCGTGCCGCGTGCCGAGATCGGGCCGTTCGATGACGCGGGCGAACAGCTCGAGATCGCGCCGTGCGAGGAAGGGCGCGAGCCCGCGCGAGCCGACGGTGAGGAAGACGCGCGCCCCGTCGTCGATCCGCTCGGCGGCCTCCTCGAGCGAGCGCACGTCGATCCACCGATCGCCGGTCGCGCGGCGCCAGGGCCGACGCTCCAGCCGATAATAACGTGCGCCCGCGGCCTTCGCGGCCCGCTTGGCGGCGGGGCTGATCGTCGCCGCGAAGGGGTGGGTCGCGTCGACGACGATGGTGAAGCCGCCATCGCGGATGAAGTCGGTCAGGCCCTCTTCGCCGCCGAACCCGCCGCGGCGGACATGGCCCGCATAATCCTCGGCGAATTCGCTCTGGAACGAACTGGTGACGTCGGCGCGCTTTTCGACGAGCCGCTCGGCGAGCTCACGCGCCTCTTCGGTGCCTCCGAGCAATAGGATCCTAGACATGCGCGACGATCCGCCCTTCGCGGTTCACGATCATGATATCGACCTCGACAGGCGCCTCCTCGAGTTGGCGTTTCGCCGCGTCGCGCGCCCGCGCCGCGACGAGGCTGGCGAGGTCGAACCCCGCCCGCTCGGCCGCGGCGAGAGCCGCCATCGCGGTGGGCGCGGCCGCGATCGCGGCGACCAGGGGGCCGTCCGCACCGCCCTCCCGCGCCCACGCCGCGAGCAACGCGCAGTCGACTTGCGAGCGCGAGGAATGAAGATCGAGCGCCCCCGCGGCGAGCTTCGACAGTTTGCCGAAGCCTCCGGCGATGGTCAGCCGATCGACGGGATGGCGGCGCAGATACTTCAAAACTCCCCCCGCGAAGTCCCCCATGTCGAGCATGGCATGGTCGGGCAGGGCAAGCGCCTTTTGTGCGGCGGCCTCGGAGGTCGATCCGGTCGAGGCGGCGACGTGCGTGAGATGATCTGCCCGCGCCACATCAATGCCGCGATGGATCGAGTGGATCCATGCCGAGCACGAAAACGGCCGCACGATGCCGGTCGTCCCGAGGATCGACAGCCCGCCCACGATGCCGAGACGCGGATTCCACGTCTTCGCCGCGAGCGCCGCGCCGCCGGGGATCGAGACGGTGATGTCCGCGTCGGGTGCGACGCCGTGAGCGGCGGCGACGGTCTCGATCGCCGCGCGCATCATGCGGCGGGGCACCGGGTTGATCGCCGGCTCGCCGACGCCGATCGGCAGGCCCGGCCGCGTCACCATGCCGACCCCCTCGCCGGCGAAGAAGCGCACCCCGGCCCCGGCGGGACCGCGCCGGACATGCGCCATCACCATCGCGCCATGGGTGACGTCCGGATCGTCGCCGGCATCCTTGATCACGCCCGCAAAGGCCGCGTCAGCCTCGAACCCCTCGCGCGCGAGGGCGAAGGCGGCGGTCCCGCCGCGCGGCAAGGTGATCTCCACCGGATCGGGAAAAGCGCCGGTCAACACCGCGGTCCACGCCGCCTGTGCGGCGGCGGTCGCGCACGCGCCGGTCGTCCAGCCGCTGCGCAGCGGCCGGTTCGGCTCCTCGACAGTCTCCCCTTCAGAGGTGGTCAATGAACCCCCTTCACAACACCGAAATCGGCCCGTTCGCTGCCCTCGACGATGCGCCCTTTCCCCGCTTCGAGCCGGGAACGGTCTGGCTCGTCGGCGCGGGGCCGGGCGCGCCCGGTCTCCTTACCCTGATGGCTTATCACGGCCTCGCCCATGCCGATGTCGTCGTGCACGATTCTCTCGTCTCGAACACGATTCTCGGCTTCGCGCGCGCCGGGGCCGAGCTCATCCATGCCGGCAAGCGCGGCGGCAAGCCGTCCGCCGATCAGACCGACATCACGAAGACGCTGGTCGCCAAGGCCAAGAGCGGCGCGCGCGTCCTGCGGCTCAAGGGCGGCGATCCGTTCATGTTCGGCCGCGGCGGGGAGGAATGCCAGGCCCTCGCAGCCGAGGGCGTCGGTTTTCGCATCGTACCGGGCGTGTCGGCCGGGATCGGCGGCCTCGCTTATGCCGGGCTTCCGGCGACCCACCGCGATATCAACCAGTCGGTGACGTTCCTCACCGGCCACGATCTCACCGGAGCCCTCCCGAACGCGATCGACTGGCCCACCGTCGCGCGCGCCTCCCCGGTCCTCGTCATGTACATGGCGGCGAAGCATCTGCCGGCGATCGCCGTCCGCCTCATCGAGGCCGGCCGCGCCCCGGACGAGCCCGTCGCCGTCATCGCCAATGCGACGCTTCCCGAACAAATTTTCGTGCGCTTCACTTTGCGCGAGGCTGCCATGCAAAGATCGCTCCCCACGCCCGCGATCATCGTCGTCGGGGCCGCCGTCGACATGGCGAACACGATTGCGTGGTTCGACGCCGCGGCGAGCAACGGCCTGATGGGCTGAGCCGTTCTCTGAACAAGACGGCACGATGCGAGATATCAGCTTCGCCCAAGCGTGATCATCGACAGTCTGGAGACAGGCATCGGGACGCATTCTTCGACGACGGATAAGCCGCACCAGACGCAACCTTAGATTCGGCGATGGCACGGCGCCTGCAGGGTGTCCCAAGGCACAGAGCTGCCCGCCTCTCTACAGCGTCGTATCCGAAGGAGGCCCGATCGATGCTCCGCATTCTGTTCTTCACGCTCTCTTTCTTCGCCGTCGCGATCCCCAACGCGCGCGCAACCGACTTGCCCCCCGTCGTCGACGTCGAGCTGATCCTCGCCGTCGACGTCTCCTGGTCCATGGACCTCGACGAGCAGAGGCTTCAACGCCAAGGCTATGTCGAAGCGATCCAGGATCCCAACGTCGTCGCCGCCATTCAGAAGGGCGACTGGGGCCGGATTGCCGTCACCTATGTCGAGTGGGCGGGCGTCGGCCTCGAACGCACCCTGGTGCCGTGGACCATCATCGATGGCCCCGCCGCCGCTGCCACCTTCGCCGCCGAGCTCGATTCCGCTCCGATCGGCCGGATGCGGCGCACCTCGATCAGCTCGATGCTCACCCACGCCGCGACGCTGTTCGACAACGACATCGACGGCATGCGCCGTGTGATCGACGTGTCCGGTGACGGCCCGAACAATATGGGCATCCTCGTCACCGCCGCTCGCGACCAGCTCCTCGCCCAGGGGATCACCATCAACGGCCTGCCGATCATGATCAAACAGACGAGCAGCGGCGGCTATTTTCAGCTCGACAAGCTCGACGTCTATTACGAAGATTGCGTGATCGGCGGCTTCAACTCCTTCATGATCACGGTCAACGAGAAGACCCGGCTCCAGGAGGCGATCCGCCGCAAGCTGATCCTGGAGATCGCCAATGCGCGGCCGCGTATGATGCGCGCGCAATATCGCGCACCCGGCAGCCCGCCGCGGGTCGACTGCGCGGTCGGGGAAAAACAGTGGCGTCGCTGGCGCCGGATCGACCAATGGTAAGGCGCCCTCGCACCCCGCGCTGAGGCGTCCCACGCGAACGAGGCGCGATGCGCCGGATCGACCGAGACGTATGAGCTTCCTGATCGCCGCGCCCGCCTCGGGCTCCGGCAAGACCGTGACCACCGCGGGCATCGTCGCCGCTCTTCGTGCCCGCGGCGCGCCCGTCACCGCCGCGAAGGTCGGGCCGGATTATATCGACCCCGGCTATCTGACCGCCGCCGCCGGATCGCCCGCAATCAATCTCGACCTGTGGGCGATGCGTCCCGGCCTCGTCGACCATCTCGCCGCCCGCGAGCATCTCGTCGTCGAGGGCGTGATGGGCCTCTTCGACGGCCCCGCGGTCGGCATCGGCTCCTCGGCCGACATCGCCCGCCGCTACGGCCTTCCGGTCGTCCTCGTGGTGAGCGCGGAGCGGCAGAGCCATTCCGTCGCCGCGCTGATCCACGGTTTTGCGACCTTCGACCCGACCATTCGGGTCGCCGGCGTGATCCTCACCCGCGTCGCGAGCGAGCGCCATGCCGCCATGCTCGGGGACGCGGTGGCGCGAACCTCGGTCCCCCTTCTCGGCCGGATCCCCCGCCATGCCGCGTTGACGCTTCCCTCCCGCCATCTCGGCCTCCATCAGGCCGCCGAGCGCACTGATCTCGCCACATGGGTCACCACCCTCGGCGAGACGATCGCCGCCCATGTCGACCTCGCCGCCCTCGCCGAGCTCGCATCGTCCGGCGCACCGCCGCCGCCGTCCGCCGCCGCCGCCGCACCGCCGCCGCTTCCCCCACTCGGCAACCGCATCGCCCTCGCCGCGGACGAGGCCTTCGCCTTCACCTACACCCACATCGTCGATGGCTGGCACCGCGCGGGCGCGTCGGTGCACCGCTTCTCTCCGCTCGCCGGCGAGGCGCCCGACCCTGCCGCCGATGCCGTCATCCTGCCCGGCGGCTATCCCGAGCTTCACGCCGCCCGCCTCGCCGCCAACCGGCCCTGGATCGACGGCCTCCACGCCGCCGCCGCCCGCGGCGCGACGATCTATGGCGAGTGCGGCGGCTACATGGCCCTCGGCCGCACCCTCGTCGACGCCGAAGGGAGCGGCCACGCGATGGCCGGCCTCCTCCCCATCGAGACGAGCTTCGCCGCCCCGCGCCGCACGCTCGGCTATCGCGCCCTCACCCATGACGGCGCGCTGTTCCCCCAACACCTCAAAGGCCACGAATTCCATTACGCCACCATCGACGCGGAGGGTCCGCCCCTCTTCGAGGCGCGCGACGCCGCCGGCGCACGGATCGGACCGATCGGCACCCGCGCCGGCACCGTCGCCGGCTCCTTCGCCCACATCATAGATTTCACCGACTGACAGCGATCACGGAACCTTTCATCCGCCCTCGCATTTGGCGAACACAACCTGTTTTGCGAGGTTTAAACCATGTCAATGAAGTCTCTCGACGACCTTTTCATCCATTTCTTGCGCGACATACTTTACGCCGAAAAGCAGGCGTTGAAGGCCATGCGGACGATGGAGCGCAAGGCGAGCGCCGATTCCCTGAAGACGCTCATCGCCGCCCACCAGTCCGAGACCGAAACCCATGTCGAGCGTCTCCAGACGGTGCTCGACGGGCTCGGCAAGAGCGCCCGCGGTGTGCGCTGCGAGGCGATCGACGGCATCATCGAAGAGGCCAAGGAACTGATGGAGGAATCGGAGGACGAGGCGACCCGGGACGCCGCGATCATCGCCGCTGCCCAGGCCGTCGAGCACTACGAGATCACCCGCTATGGCACGCTCGTGACCTGGGCCAAGCAGCTCGGCCATGCCGACGCCGCGAAGCTCCTCTCCGCGACCCTTTCCGAGGAAAGTGCCGCCGACGAGAAGCTCTCCGGTCTCGCGACGAGCACACTCAACAAACAGGCCGCCGCCGCCTGACCCCCACACCCCTTCGAGCCCCTTGACGCGCCGGCCGCCACCGGCCAGCTCGTCATGTCTCGAAGGGGAGGACGATACCCGATGGCGACACTGTCCCTCATCGGCGCGCCGACACAGGCGGGCACCTATCGGCGCGGCTGCATCATGGGGCCGGCGGCTCTCAGAACCGCCGGCCTCGTCGAAACGCTCGAAGAGCTCGGCCACACGGTCGCCGAGGATCGCGACCTCGCCCCCGACCCCGTCACGCTCCCCGATGCCGATTTCGGCCCCGCCCATCATGTGGGCGACGTGGCAGGGTGGACGCGCGCCGTCCGCCGCGCCGTCGCGGGCGCGCTGCGCAACGGCCACGTTCCGATCCTTCTCGGCGGCGACCATTCGATCGCGGCCGGCTCACTCGCCGGCGTCACCGATATCGACCCCGGCGCGCACGTCCTCTGGCTCGACGCCCACCCCGACTTCAACACCATGAAGACCACCGTCTCCGGCAACCTGCACGGCACGCCGGTCGCGCTCGCCGCGGGCCTTGCCGGCGCCGAGACGATCTATGGCGAGCCGATCACTCCGCTCGACCCGACCCGCGTCACGATGATCGGCATCCGCTCCGTCGACCCGGACGAGCGGGCCCTGCTGCGCGCCCACGGCGTCGTCGTCCACGATATGCGCGTCGTCGACGAGTTCGGCGTCGGCCATCTCGTGCGCGACACGCTGCGCCGCGTCGAAGCGGCGGGCGGGCATCTCCATGTCAGCCTCGACGTCGACTTTCTCGACCCCGATATCGCCCCGGCGGTGGGCACCACCGTGCCGGGCGGGGCGACGGTCCGCGAGGCCCATCTCGTGATGGAGCTTCTCCATGAAAGCGGCCTCGTCGGCTCGCTCGATCTCGTCGAGCTCAACCCCTTCCTCGACGAGCGCGGCCGCACCGCCTCGCTGATGGTCGAGCTCGCCGCGAGCCTGTTCGGCAAAACCATCATGGACAAGCCGACCCAAGCCTGGTGATCACGCGGCCGGCGGCCCGCTCTTCGCCGGCGCGACGTTGACTTTCGACCCCCAACCGTCGCAACCACATCGGCATCTCACCTGTTGTGGCTCGAACGCCCGCGTCCACGAGGCCGCCTCGTGGGGCTGCCAAGGAGTGTTCGTTGAAAAATCCGATCACCCTCGCCCTCTACAGCATCGCCGTCGGTGTCGCGGTGCTGGGGCTGAAGCTCGTCGCCGCCTATGTCACCGGCAGCGTGGCGCTCTTCTCCGACGCGATGGAGAGCATCGTGAACATCGTGACGGCGATCGCGACGGCCGGAGCGGTGCGCATCAGCGCGGCCCCGCCCGACGACAATCATCCCTATGGCCACTCCAAGGTGGAGTATTTCTCCGCCGTCCTCGAAGGCGTGTTCATCGCGGTCGCTGCCCTTGCGATCCTGCACGCGGCCTATCAGGGCTTCCTCGCACCCGCGCCACTGGAAGCGCCGTGGCTCGGCATCGGCATCAACATGATCGCCTCGATGCTCAACGGCGTGTGGGCCTTCATCCTGATCCGCCAAGGTCGCGCGCTGCGCTCACCCGCTCTGATCGCCGACGGGACACACATCTATACCGATGTCGTCACATCGGTCGGCGTCGTGCTCGCGGTGGTGCTCATCCAGTTCACCGGCTGGATCATCCTCGACCCGGCGATCGCCGCCCTCGTCGCGCTCAACATCCTGTGGTCCGGCTGGCGCGTCATGCGTGGGGCCGTGGGCGGGCTGATGGACGAGACGTCGCCCGACGATATCGCCCGGATCGGCGTCATCATCGGCGAGAATGCCGAGGGGGCGATGGAGGCGCACGATATCCGCATCCGCCACGCCGGGCGGCGGACCTTCATCGAGTTCCACCTCATCGTCCCCGGTGCGATGACCGTCGCCGAATCCCACCGCATCTGCGACAAGATCGAAGCCGCGCTCCGCAAGGAGATCGAGGACAGCACGATCACCATCCACGTCGAACCGGAGCATAAGGCGAAGAATGTGGGGATCGTCCTGGAATGAGGCTCGCGCCTCGCGGGACGGAAGGGCCGCTGCGGCGGCGCAAACGTCACCCTCGAGCGTGGCAGCTCGGGCGCTGCCCTGCTTCAATACAATTTTGGGGCGACTGCTCTGTCCGTGGGACGCCCTAAAAATACCGCCCCGCCGGAGCCCGGCGCGGCCTTCCCCGCCTCACCGGGCCGATTCCAATAAAACGGGCCTTCCGGGTGGGCGAGTGCGCTCCAGATCGGACGAGAACGGTCCGGACTGGATCCTTTCACTCGATCATCAAAGGGCCGCAGCGTCGAAGAACGCCTGTCACCCTCTGATCGGAACGCGAACGCTCCGGGCCGAGTCAGCGGGACGGTCTTGTCGTGAGGCCACCGACAGTCCGCAGCCGGATCGTCGGGGCGCGCCTTCGGGCGGTCGAGACTTACGTCAAACCGCTTTCAATTGTTCGGCCGAGGTGCGGCCCCGCTTGGGGTCCTTGAACAACTCGTAAGAAACCCGCTGCCCCTCGGTCAGCGAGTTCATTCCGGCGCGCTCGACTGCAGAAATATGCACGAACACGTCGGCACCGCCTTCGTCCGGCTGGATGAATCCGTAGCCCTTGGTTCCGTTGAACCACTTAACAGTACCTGTCGCCATCACGGCCTCCTGTCTCCCGGTACCCTTCGCGCCGGGCCCCGCACCCGGCGTCGAAATCGCTCTTCAGACCGGCACAGCGCGCCTTCCGGCGGCCGTTGCCAGACCAAACATCCATAAACTGTGGGCTAAAGCTGTAACGCGCCATCGTCACGCCGCGGCAGTTGCGCTCTGCGGCTCAACGTTCCAGCGCCTTCATTGAGAGGACTGCCGATGTCTGTCTTCAATCCCGGGATCGAAACGGCCCGGCGGCATTTCTTCATTCGTTCCGTCGTCCGTTCTTAAATCCCAATCGGCTCGCGAGAGAAACTTCGCGGATCTCGATCCTAACGAATGCATATCACGAACACGTTGCCAAGCGAATTCGATTCGACGCCTAAATAAGAGGCGTTGGCATCAAGATTCTGACGATTTCATTAGCGATTATGATCATGCAGCCCAAGCAAGTGCTGCGATTTAGACTGACTGGTTGGATTGATTGCCGCAGAAGCACCTCCGATCGGCATCCAACGCTTGCGACATCCAGGCGCTCGTGCGATCCGGCATCCCAAACACAAGGGCATCGAAATGGATCTTGGTATCAAAGGCCGCCGGGCGATCGTCTGCGCGTCGTCGCGCGGGCTCGGTCGGGGCACCGCCGAAGCGCTCGCCGAAGCCGGCGTCGCGTTGACGCTCAACGGCCGCACCGCCGAAACGCTCGAGGCGACCGCCGAAGCGATCCGCACCCGCTACGGCGTCGACGTGCAGACCGTCGTCTCCGACGTCACCACCGACGAGGGCCGCGCCGCCCTCATCGCGGCCGAACCCAACCCCGACATTTTGATCAACAATGCCGGCGGTCCGCCGCCGGGCGTCTGGTCCGACTGGAAGCGCCCCGAGTGGGAGGCCGCCGTCAACGCCAACATGCTGACGCCGATCCTCCTCGCGACCGCTCTCCTGCCCGGCATGATCGAACGGGGCTGGGGCCGCATCGTGTCGATCACCTCGGGCTCCGTGAAGGCGCCGATCCCGCAGCTCGGCCTGTCCAACGCCGCCCGCTCCGGCCTCACCGGCTTCGTCGCCGGCACCGCGCGCCAGGTCGCCAAGCACGGCGTCATTATGAATAACATCCTTCCGGGTCAGCACGACACGGACCGCATCAAAGGGATGCTCGACCGCACGGCCGAAAGCGAAAAGATCAGCGTCGAAGACGCCCGCGCACGCGCCGAGGCCGCCAACCCGCGCGGCCGCTTCGGCACGCCCGAGGAGTTCGGCAAGGTCGCCGCGTTCCTGTGCTCGGAGCATGTCGGCTTCATGGTCGGCCAGAACGTCCTCCTCGACGGCGGCGCGTTCAACTCGACGATGGGCTGACCCATGGCCGAGCGTTGGCACTGGCCGAACCATCCGACGCTCGTCACGCCGCGGCTCGTGCTTCGGCCGCGAACCGAGGCGGACCACGAGGCCGCCTTCGCCATGGACCAGGAGCCCGGCACGCTCGATTATGTGGCCGGGCCCTGGCACAGCGAGGCCGCGCATCGCGCCTTCATCGCGGCGCGCACGCGCGGTCCCTATCCGCAGGGCCTCGGCTATTGGGTGATCGCGGAGAAGGCCGACCCGACGTCCTTTCTCGGCTGGGTTCTCCTCATCCCGGAGGACGCCGTCGGCCCGGAGGTCGAAATCGGCTGGCGCCTCACCCACGCCGCGCGCGGCAAGGGTTTCGCGCGGGAAGCCGCGCTCACCCTCTTCGCCTACGGGGCGGACGATCTCGGCCTTCCCTCGATCATCGCCGAGATCCACCGCGACAATGCCCGCTCCCGCGAGATCGCCGAGGGGATCGGCATGGCGTTCGCCGCCGATCGCGGCAGCCACGTCCTCTATCGCTGGGGACGGCCGTCCGAGGCGGTCTGATCCGCCACGGATCGCCGGAGGCGCCGCACGGCGACGATGCCATGCGGCCCCGCGCGACCGGCTGAATCAGGCCGCCATTCGCGGCCGCTCCGCCTCCTCCATCGCCCGGCGATAAGCGACGGCCTCGTCGTCCTCGGCGAAGGCGACATCGGCCCAGCCGACCACCTCGCCCGCCTTCACCGCCCGCGTCAGCTTCACGTCCTGCGCAAGGCCGATCGGCAGCGCGCCCTCCCGCAAAGACCGCTCGGCCGGAACGAGCTTGCCCCAGACGCAATAGCCGCCCTCCCCGTCGAGCGTCTCGCCCGCCTCGAGGTCGCGCTTCGCCGTCGCCACCGCATCGCCGACGAAGCCGCGCGAGGCGCCGGTCGCCTTGCCTTCGAGCGCCGCGGCGAGGATCGAGATGTTGAGTTCGAGGCCGATGAGGTGGAACGGCCGATACATCGCGCCATAGCGCCCCGTCTCGTCCGTCTTCATCCCGTAGAGTTTGAGGCAGCCCGCCGCATAATCGTTCGGCGCCTCGACCACGACATAAACGCCCCAGCGCAGATTGTCGGCCGTCTCGCGCCCGTCCGGCTCCATCGAGCTGACGACCTCGGTGATGCCGGAGCGCTCCAGCACCCCGCCCAACGCACGCGGCCGCAGAATGTGCGCAAGATCGTGCACCCCGGCCGGCGGAAAGAGCAGCCCGTCCGACGGCACGGCGAGCCCGCACGCATTGGCGATCGCCGCCATCTCGATCCCGGATTTCGTCCCGTCGACGAAGGAGTTGAACATCTTCGGGTTCATCCCGCCGGCGCGCGCATAGTCTTCGGTGACACCGAAATGGCCCCACACGGTGTCCGGCGTCGACTGATGATAATGCGGCAGGTGCTTCGTTCCCTTGCCGGCCGCCGTCACCGTGAAGCCGCAACAGCGCGCCCACTCGACCATTTC
This sequence comes from Acuticoccus kalidii, assembly GCF_021556395.1. Lineage (GTDB taxonomy): Bacteria > Pseudomonadota > Alphaproteobacteria > Rhizobiales > Amorphaceae > Acuticoccus > Acuticoccus kalidii. The sequence continues at coordinate 68,001 of NZ_JAKGCS010000036.1, read as the reverse complement.
GGCGACGAGGGCCGGCTGATCGCCATAGGCCATGGAGTAGACGACGCCCGCCGAGGCGGCCTCCCGCGCGAGCGCCGGCCCGGCGAGGACGTCCGCCTCCACATTCACCATGACGATGTGCTTGCCCGCCGCGAAGGCCGCCCGCGCATGGGCGAGCCCCACCCGCGGATGCCCCGTCGCCTCGACCACGACATCGACATCGTCGCGCGCGATCGCCGCCATCGTGTCGTCGGTATAGGCGGTCTTCTCGATGAGCTCGGCCGGCCAGCCCACCGTGCGGCACGCCGCCCGCGCCGCGTCGGCGCGCAGGTCCGCGACCACCGCGATCTCGAGCCCCGGCGTCGTCGGCACTTGCGACAAAATCATGGAGCCGAACTTGCCCGCCCCGATCAGGCAGACCCGGACGGGCCGCTCCGAGGCGCGCGCCAAGAGCTTGTTGTACAAGAACATTTCGTCCCTCCCGCAATTTCTTATTGCAGGAAGCCTATCACGCATCCGCGGCAAGAAAATGCCCGGCGCCCCCGCCTTCGGGCGCCCTTAAGCGCCGGCCGAGCGCCGCACGAGCCGGTCGAGCGATTGCAGGAATTGGGAGCGGTCGCGCTGCGAGAACGGCCGGCCACCACCCTGAACGCCGAGCGGATTGGCGGCGCGCAGGTCCGCCATCAGATCCCGCATCGCGAGCTGGTGGCCGATATTGGCCTCGGTGAACACGTCCCCGTTGTGGCGCACGGCCTGACCGCCCTTTTCGATGCAGCGCGCGGCGAGCGGAATGTCGCCGGTGACGCAGACGTCGCCCGGTCCGATGCGCTCGGCGATCCACTGGTCGGCCGCGTCCGGCCCCTCCGGCACCACCACCGTCGTCACCATCGGATCGCGGCTCGGGCGGATGCCGCCATTCGAGACGATCACCACCGGCACCCGGTGTCGCTCGGCCACCTTCAGCGTCTCGGCCTTTACCGGACAGGCATCCGCATCGATATAAATGGTCGCCATCGGCGCGCCGGGTCCTCCTCGTCGGACGATATCGGGCCACCGTCGCCGGGAGGCGGGCGCTGGCCGGATATCAGAATCGCAAATTCGACCCCCCTCTTGCCACTCTGTTCTGTTCAAACAAAGCCGCCGATGCGTTAGAGAGGCCCCATGAGCCTTGCAACCGCCCCCACTGACGCGCCGACCGGCGAAAGCTTCGTCGACGGTTGTGTCCGCGCCGCCGATGCGCTGCGCCCGCTGCTGGAGCCGACACCGCTCCAGCGCAACGCCTTCCTGTCCGAGCGCTATCAGTCGGAGATTTACCTCAAGCGTGAGGATCTCACTCCGGTGCGCTCCTACAAGCTGCGCGGGGCGGCGAACTATTTCCGCAAGGCCCTCGCCGACGGCGGCAAGGATCGCACCTTCGTCTGCGCCTCCGCCGGCAACCATGCGCAAGGCTTCGCCTTCGTCGCCGCGCACCATGGCGTGACCGGCACCGTCTTCATGCCGATCACCACGCCCAAGCAGAAGATCCAGAAGACCCAGACGTTCGGCGGCGACAATATCGCAATCCGACTCGTCGGCGACACGTTCGACCAGGCGAACCGCGCCGCGATCGAATTCGCCAAGGAGACCGGCGCGGTCTTCGTGCCGCCCTTCGATCACCCGGACATCATCGAGGGCCAGGCAAGCGTCGGCCTCGAGATCCTCGAACAGCTCGAGACCCCGCCCGACGTCCTCATCCTGCCGGTCGGCGGGGGCGGCCTCGCGGCCGGCGTCGTCCAGGTGTTCGAGGCCCTCGCGCCGAAGACGGAGATCGTCTTCGTCGAGCCCGCCGGCGCGCCCTCGCTCCAACAGAGCCTGATCGCGGGCCGCCGCGTCCCGCTCGAGAACATCAACACCTTCGTCGACGGGGCCGCTGTCGCGCTGATCGGCGAGAACAATTTCGCCGCCCTCAAGGACCGGCATCCGGCCCAGGTCGTCACCGTGCCCGAGGACCGGCTGTGCGAGACGATCCTCGAGATGCTGAACATCGAGGGCATCGTGCTCGAGCCCGCCGGCGCCCTTCAGATCGACGTCCTGCGCTCCCTCCCGCCCGAGCGGCTCACCGGCCGGCGCGTCGTCTGCGTGACGTCCGGCGGCAATTTCGACTTCGAGCGGCTGCCCGAGGTGAAGGAGCGGGCGCTGAAGGCGGCCGGCCTCAAGAAATATTACATCCTGCGCCTGCCCCAGCGCCCCGGCGCGCTGCGCGAATTCCTCGACATGCTCGGCCCTGACGACGATGTCGCCCGGTTCGAATATCTGAAGAAATCGGCCCGCAATTTCGGCTCGATTCTCCTCGGCATCGAGACCACCTCGCGCGACAATTTCGACACCCTCACCGCGCGCCTCGACGAAGCCGGCTTCGTCTATCGCGACATCACCGACGACGATGTGGTCGCCGGCATCCTGATCTAGGGGCCGGCGATGCGGCGCCTCGGCTCTCCCCTCGCGGTCACCATGGGCGAACCGGCCGGCATCGGCGGCGAGATCACCCTCGCCGCCTGGCACGAATTGAACGCGGGCGGCCCGCCTTTCTTCGTCCTCGACGATCCGGACCGTCTCGCCCGCCTCGCCGAGGCGATCGGCCGACCGACCCCGATCGCCATCATCGACCGTCCGTCGGACGCGCTCGCCGCTTTCGGCTCGGTCCTTCCGGTGATGCCGCTCTCGGCGCCCGTCCCGCTCGCGATCAGATCGCTCGATGTCGCGCAGGCCCCGCGCGTCCTCGAAAGCATCGAGACGGCGACGCGCCTCGCCCGCTCCGGCGAGGCCGCCGGGATCGTCACCAACCCGATCCACAAGGCGGTTCTTCAGGAGGCGGGCTTCGCCCATCCCGGCCACACCGAGTTCCTCGCCGCCCTCGCGGACGTTCCACGCACGGTGATGATGCTCGCCTCGGCCGAGCTTCGCGTCGTCCCCGTCACGATCCACATCGCCCTCTCGCGCGTGCCGGCCGAGCTGACCGCCGAGGCGATCGAAGAGACCGCGCGCATCACCCACAAGGCGCTCGTCACCGATTTCGGCATCGCCGTGCCGCGTATCGCGATCGCCGGGCTCAACCCGCATGCCGGGGAGGACGGCCGCATGGGGCGCGAGGAGATCGACCTCATCATTCCCTCGGTCGAGCGGCTGCGCGCCGAAGGGCTCCACATCGTCGGCCCCCTCTCGGCCGATACGATGTTCCATGCCCGTGCCCGCCGCACCTATGACGCGGCGCTGTGCATGTACCACGATCAGGCCCTCATCCCGATCAAGACGCTCGCCTTCGATGAAGGCGTCAACGTCACGCTCGGCCTGCCCTTCGTGCGCACCTCGCCCGATCACGGCACGGCGCTCGACATTGCGGGCAAGGGCGTCGCGCGCGCCGAAAGCCTGATTTCCGCCATCTCCCTCGCCGCCGAGCTCGCGACGCGGCGTCATGAAAGGACGAAAGCGTGACCGGCCCTCTGCGTCTCGGCGTCAATGTCGATCATATCGCCACCCTGCGGAACGCCCGCGGCGGCGTGCACCCGGACCCTGTCCGCGGCGCGCTGATCGCGGCGGAGGCGGGTGCCGACGGCATCACCGCGCATCTGCGCGAGGATCGCCGCCACATCCGCGACGCCGACATTCGCCGCCTCAAGGACGAGGTGCCCCTGCCGCTCAATTTCGAGATGGCCGTCACCGACGAGATGGTGGCGATCGCCCTCGATGTCCGGCCGCACGCGAGTTGCCTCGTCCCGGAAAACCGCACCGAGGTCACGACCGAAGGCGGGCTCGACGTTCTCGGCGTCGCGAAGCTGCCGGACGCGGTCGCGCGCCTCACCGACGCCGGCATTCGCGTCTCCCTCTTCATCGACCCCGAACCGCTTCAGGTCGAGGCCGCGTTGAAGGTTCGCGCTCCGGTCGTCGAGCTTCACACCGGCTCTTATTGCGACGCGCCGGCGGCGGAGCGTGACCGCGAGCTCGCCCGCATCGTCGACGCGGCGAAGGCCGCCGCCGAGCTCGGCATCGAATGCCATGCCGGCCACGGCCTCGCCTTCGACACGGTCGGCCCGGTCGCCGCGATCCCGACGATCATGGAACTCAATATCGGTCACTTCCTGGTCGGCGAGGCGATCGCGCTGGGCTTCGGCGGCGCGATCAAGGAAATGCGCCGCCTGATGGACGCCGCCCGCGCCTAAGCCTGTCGGCGCGGTTCACGCCGCGTCGTGAAAAATCACGCCGAGCGTCATCCGCTCGCCCGATCGCAAGCGGCTCACCCCGTGCCGCATGTTCACCCGATGGTCGCCCCGGCTCCCGCGCCGGGGCCGGATCGAGGTGGTGAAGAGCGCGCCCTCGCCCTGCTTCAGCGACACCACTTCGGCGCGCGACTGCATCCGCGGCCGCTGCTCGGTCAGCACCAGCTCGCCCCCCTCGAACGTCGCCGGATCGGAGAGGAGGACGACGAGCTGCAGCGGAAACGCGACCGCGCCATAAAGATCCTGGTGCAGGCAATTATAGTCGCCCGGCCCGTATTTGAGGAGGAGCGGGGTCGGCTTGGTCTGCCCTTCGTCATGGCAGCGGGCCAACATTCCGCCCAGCGTGTCCGGGAAGGTCGGCGTGCCGAGCCGCTCGGCCCAGCGGTTCGCGACCCGCGCTGCGTGCGGATAGACGGCCGCCCGGAGCGCGGCGACCTTGTCCGGCACCGGCGCGGCGAAATATTTGTATTCGCCCGAGCCGAAGCCGTGCCGCGCCATCACGACCCGGCTGCGAAAGCCGTCCCCGTCATAGAGGCCCGCGATCGCCTCGCATTCCGCGCCCGAGAGGATCGGCCCGGTTCGCGCCGCGCCGAACGTGTCGAGATCCTCGTCGATCCGCACCCAGTCGAGCGCGGCGATCCGCTCATCCATGTTCGCCCTCCGTCACCCGTTCGGCGATCCGTGCCTCCGTCGCGAGCAGCGCCCGTTTGCGCTCCACACCCCAGCGATAGCCGGCAAGGCTCCCGTCCGCTCGGATGACCCTGTGGCAGGGAACGAGAATGGCAAGCGTGTTCGCCCCGCACGCCTTGGCGACCGCCCGGTGCGCGGTGGGCCGGCCGATCGTCGCGGCAATCTCGCCATAGGTGGCGGTCGTGCCGACGGGGATCTTGCGCAGCGCCGCCCAGACCCGTTCCTCGAACGCGGTGCCACGAATGTCGAGCGGCATCTCGGCCGCCTTCGCGGGCTCCTCCACCGCCGCGACGATCTCGGCGAGAAGCGCGTCGAAGTCCGCCCCGCCCTCGATCAGCAGCGCCTCGCGGAACTGCGCGGCGACGGCCGCCGCCCCCTCCGCCGCGCTGTCGCTGAGGCGGACCGAGGCGACCCCGCGCCGGGAGAACGCCGCCGTCACCACCCCGAGGGCCGAGCGCCTTTGTGCGGTGACGATCACCTCGCCCGCGCCACCGGCCTTCACCGCCGACGGCACCATGCCGAACCGCTCGACGGCGGTGTCGTAAAAGCGCGAGAGGCTGCCGAAGCCGCTTTCAAAAGCGCTCATCGTGACCCGTCCGCCCGCCGCGAGCGCCGTGTGCGCGCGCCGCGCCCGCGCCGCGTCACCATAGGCCTTCGGCGTCAGTCCGGTGTGTGCCTTGAACTGGCGGTGGAAGTGATAGGCGCTCATCCCCGCTTCTGCCGCCAGCGCGTCGAGCGTCGGAACATCGTCGGCGGCCTCGATCCGGCGGCACGCCGCCTCGACCGCGAGCGCCACCTTCTGATGCACCGACATCTCGTTCGGCCGACAGCGCTTGCAGGGCCGAAATCCCGCCGCCTCCGCCTCGCGCCCCAGCGCGAAGAAGCGCACATTCTTGCGCAAGGGCCGGCGCGCCGCGCAACTCGGCCGGCAATAGACCCCGGTCGTCACCACCGCGAAGACGAACGTGCCGTCCGCCTCCTTGTCGCGGGCGACCAGCGCGGCCCATCGCCCCGTATCGGGGTCGGCCTCAGGGGCGAGCGCTGCGGACATCATCCCATCGTCCATGGCAATTCTCCTTCATCGGCCCGGAAGATGGCGCATTCCCCGTCCTCGCCCCATCCGATGCTTGCGGTCAAACTCCCCGGTTCGATCCACCACCGCACGCTGGCGATTCCCTATCGCGGTCCGGCGCGCTAGGCTTGCCCCAAAGCAAAGGGCCCCGGCCCGACAAACACAGGAAACACCCATGCCCGACAGCCAGCGCCTCGAAGGCAAGACCGCCGTCATCACCGGCGCCGCCTCCGGTTTCGGTCGCGCCATCGCCGAGCGTTACGCCGCCGAAGGCGCCCGCGTCGCCGTTCTCGACATCAACGGCGACGGGGCCACCGCCGTCGCCCGCGCGATCGGGAATGCCGCGACCCCCATCACCGTCGACGTCGCCGACGGCCCCTCCGTCGACGCCGCGATCCAATCGGCGATCGAGGCGTTCGGCGAGATCGACATTCTCGTCAACAATGCCGGCTGGTCGCACCCCAACCGGCCGATCATGGAGATCGACGAAGCCGCGTTCGACAAGGTGTTCGCGATCAACGTGAAGTCCATCTTCCTGTTCACCCGCGCGATCGTTCCGCATTGGCGCTCGATCGGCCACGGCATGATGATCAATATCGGCTCCACGGCGGGCCTGCGCCCGCGCCCGGGCCTGTCTTGGTATAACGGCACCAAGGGCGCGGTGAACACGCTCACCAAGTCGCTCGCCGTCGAGCTCGCGCCCGACAAGATCCGTGTCTGCGGCATCGCGCCCGTGATGGGCGAGACCGGCCTCCTCGAGACCTTCATGGGTATGCCCGACACGCCGGAGAACCGCGCCCGCTTCATCGCGACGATCCCGCTCGGCCGCATGTCGAAGCCCGCCGATATCGCGAACGCTGCCCTCTATCTCGCCTCCGACGAGGCCGACCTCGTCACCGGCGTCAACCTCGAGGTGGATGGCGGCCGCTGCATCTGACGCTTCGCCCGTCCGGCGTCGCTCGCGGCGCCGGATGGGCAGCGAAACCTATTCGGCGCGCACCACCGGCCGCGCCGCGTCCTCGGCGGCGCGCGCCCGTTTCACCGCCCACAGCGCCACGTCGATCGTCTCTTTCCGGCCGCGGATCGGCACGTTCATCAGGCGGTCGGGCACCGGATCGGGCGCGTAGACGAGGCGCTCCATCACCGCCGACGACGCCGCGATGTTCGCCCCCGCCCCCTTCGCGACCTCCATCAGCCGCGCCGCGAGATTGACGCCGTCTCCCGTCACGGTGAGCTGCTGGTGTTCCCGGTGGCCGAGCCGCGACAGCACCACCCGGTCGACATGCAGCCCGACGCGCGCATCGAGCGGCGGCGCGCCCGGCGCCGGCGCGTCGAGCCCCCGCGTCGCCACGATCAGCGCATGGGCGGCGGCGAGCGCCCGGTCGGCGTCGTCCGGCCGCGGATCGGGCATCCCGAACACGGCGAGCGCGCCGTCGCCGAGATAATTCAGCACCACGCCGCCCTTCGCGCCGACGACGTCGGCGACGGCGGAGTGAAACCCTTTCAGCATGACCTGTGTCGCATCGAGGCCGATCGTCTCGCTGAGGCCCGTGAAGGACGCAAGGTCGACGAAGAGGATCGCGAGCCGCTGCGTCTCAGGCGTTTCGAGATAGGCCGGATCGTCGGCAAGCCGCGCCGCGAGGGCCGGCGAATGAAACCGGCTGAGCGCCACCACCGTCCGGCGGGCCGTCCGCGCGCGATCGCGTTCGTGGAGATAGCGCGCGAGGCCGATGACCGCGAACAGCGGCACGCAGACGGCGATCGGCAGCGCGAGGCTCAGCCACACCCCCGCCCCGAACAGCAGGATGGCGGCCGCGATCCAGCCGAAAAGCGCCACCCCCGCGAGCGCGAGCCCCCACGCCAGCGGCAACAGCCCGATCGCGACGGCTCCCAGAAGGCCGATCCCGCCCGAGACCGCGACGTCGACGGTCCGCCATGTCGGCGTCCGCGCGAGACCGTTGCCGGCGAGGATCTGGCTCGTCGCGCCGGCGAGGAGCTCGACACCCGGCGTCACCGGGTCATAGGGCGTTGCGAAGGTGTCGCCGACGGCGGTGGCGGTAAACCCGATATAGACGAGCTTGCCGGCGAGCGCCGCGTCCGCGGTCCCGGCGAGAACGTCGCGCGCCGACACGGTCGGCACCGTCCCGCGCGGGCCGAGGATCCGCAGCGGCATGTAAAAGCCCGCATCGAGCGGCACCTCGCGCCCGCCGAGCCGCAACAGACCGGGCGCAAGCTCCGCCTCGACACCCAGAAACGCCGCCGCCGCCCGCACGACGAGATGGGTGAGCGGCCCGCGATCGGTCAGCGTCAGAAGCGGCAGATGCCGCGGCGTGCCGGAGACCGCCGTCGCCACATTGACGATGCCGAGGGCCGCCCGGTCGGCGAAGATCGGCGCGGGCCACAATGTGGTCGTCGCGCGCGGCACCGCGCCGCCGGCCTCGCCGAACTGTGCCGCGGCGGCGATCACCGCCGGCCGTTCCGCGAGCGCATCGGCGAGCGCGCCGTCGGCGGAGGGCGCCGCATCGTCGACCGGCAGCGCCTCCGTCGCCGGTCGCGCCGCCCCGTCCGCGCCGAGTAGCAGGATGTCGACCGCCACCGCCTTCGCCCCGGCATCGGCGACGCGGTGCACGATGTCGGCGAGCACCTCGCGCGGCAAGGGAAAGCCGACACCGTCCTCGGCAAGGGTCGCATCGTCGATCCCGACGAGGATCACCGCCGGGTCGGGCACCGCCGGTCCGACCAGCCTGAAGCGCAGATCGACGAGCGCCTCCTCGAGACCGTCGAGCGGGCTTTGCTTGACGGAAAGATGCGGCACCCCGAGCAGTGCCGCCCAGATCAGCGCGACGATCCCGCCCCCGATCGCGATCAGCAGAGGCGGGCGGAGCCTCACCGGCCGAAGCGGGCCATCAGCTCCGCGACACGGCCGGCACCCCATTCGCGCACGACGAGCGGCTCACCGGGCGTGACGTCCACCCCCTCGCCCGCCTGAAGTGTCGCCGCCTCGCCGCCCTCGATCGGCGCCACCTCGACGACGCCGCGCTCCACGAACACGGCGGTGTGCCCGTCCGAGACGTCGACCGCGTAGATCGTGCCGCGCACCGTGGCGATCGCTTGCGGCGTGCGGATCTGAAAGCCGCCTTGAGCCGCGTCGACCTCGACGAGGACGGCCCCCGAATTTACCTCGATCGCGGCGCCCCCGGTGGCCGAGATGAAGCCCATTTCGACGGCCGCCTCCCGCTCGATCAAAATTCCGCCGCCGCAATCGACCATCACACGCGGCGGATTATCGAGCCGCCGCTCCTCGCAACTCGGCGTCTGCGCCGTCGCCGGGCCGGCGGCGAGCAGAGTGCCGAGAAGCAATGCCGGAATGAAAATTTTCTGCAATCCTTTGGCGAGTCCCATGACCTCTGCTCCAACAAAAATGCAAGGAACCCCCTGCAAACGAAACAAAATTGCGCGGTGTAGCGATTTGAATCGAGGTCCGTTTTGCCGAAACACCGCACCCAGGCTGGTATTTTCTGCAAACTTTCGGGCAACATCGACCCGACGCACACTCCTCAACCAGGACTTGCTCTACCTTCCCTTTCATGCCTTCCTTGCGACAGCGATCGGTAGAATCGCATGGGAGGAAACGTATGACGAATACGACTCGCCGCCGATTCCTGCAAACCGGCACCGCCGCCGTCGCAGGCGCATCGGCCCTCGCAGCCCCGAACGTCGTCCGGGCGCAGGAGGCGACAGTGCTGAAGGTGCAGTCCGCGTGGACGGCATCAAACATCTTCCAGGAAATGGCCCAGCAATATGCCGACCGCGTGGAAGCGATGTCGGGCGGCAAGCTGCGGATCGACCTGTTGCCCGCGGGCGCGGTGGTCCAGGCCTTCCAGCTGCAGGACGCGGTGGCCGACGGCGTGCTCGATGGCGGGCATCACGTGACCGCCTACTGGTACGGCAAGAACAAGGCTGCCTCGCTGTTCGGCACCGGCCCGGTGTTCGGAACCGACGCGAGCCAGATGCTCGCCTGGATCCATTTCGGCGGCGGCAAGGACCTCTATAAGGAGCTGATCGAGGACATTCTGGGCCTCGATGTCGTCGGCTTCTTCGCCATGCCGATGCCGACCCAGCCGCTCGGCTGGTTCAAGAAAGAAATCACCTCGCTCGACGACATGCAGGGCCTCAAATACCGCACGGTCGGCCTCGCGACGGACATCATGAACGGCATCGGCATGTCGGTGACGCAGCTTCCCGGCGGCGAAATCGTCCCGGCGCTGGAGCGCGGCGTCATCGAAGCGTTCGAGTTCAACAACCCGACCGCCGACAAGCAGTTCGGCGCGCAGGACGTCTCGAAATATTACATGCTCGGTTCCTACCATCAGGCCGCCGAGTTCTTCGAGATCATCTTCAACAAAAGCCTGTTCGACAGCCTGTCCGGCGAATTCCAGGCCATTCTGGAGCATGCCGCCGAAGCGGCGTCGACCGCGAATTACGGCCTCGCGATGGACCGTTATTCGAGTGACCTCGTCTCCCTGCGGGATGATTCGGGCGTCAACATCTTCCGTACGCCCGACTCGATCATGGCCGCACAGCTCGATTCGTGGGACACCGTCCTCGAAGAGTTGACCCAGGACGAGTATTTCAATCGCGTCGTGGAATCGCAGAAGGCGTGGTCCGACCGGGTCGGCTACTACATCTTGCAGAACCAGGCCGACTACAAGATGGCCTACGACCACTACTTCCCGAACAAGCTGGGCTTCTGACGCCCCCTCCGTCCCGGCGCCCCGCGTGCCGGGACGGCCACCACGCGCGTCGCGCAGCCCGCGCCGAATCTCGGCGCCACGGGATAGTATTGCCTAAGTATATGTCAGTTCTGTATAAATTTTTTATTCAGAACTCCTTGCATAATACGAAATCATATCGCCTAATATCCGCATAAGCTTGACGCGTCGGTGACGACTGCTGGCGACTGCCTTCGCCAGTCCGGCACCGGCCCAACAAGCCGCTCCGGCGTCGGGCCCATGCCCGCGCCGCAACTTCAAGGCGCCGGCCCCAGTGCCGGCGTTTTCATCGTCGGAGGGGGCATGCGGCCGGACCACGGCCACGCCGCTCGCCGCCGGCATGGCCTCGCGTCGCGGCGCGAGGGCGCCGTTCGGGCGGACCCCACCGGTTCACACCCCGGCCGGCGCCACTAGGGGAGACCGGCGGACCGGCCACACCCATCGGTCGAGCCGCCAGCGCAACGCACCAGAAGGCCCGCATGGAAGCCTATATCCGCTTCGCCGATAAATTCTCCGCCTGGGTGGGCCGCGCGTTCGCCTGGTGCATCATCCTGATGACCTTCGGCGTTGCCTACGAAGTCGTCGCCCGATACTTCTTCCGCGCCCCGACCTCCTGGGCGTTCGACATTTCCTACATGATGTACGGCGCCCTCTTCATGATGGCCGGCGCCTACACCCTCTCGCGAGACGGCCACGTCCGGGCGGACGTCTTCTATCGCCTCTGGCCCCCGCGCGTGCAGGCGACCGTCGAGCTCGTCCTTTACTTCATCTTCTTCTTCCCCGGCGTCCTCGCGCTGATCTTCTCCGGGTGGAAATACGCCTCGCGCTCGATCGGATACCGCGAAGTCAGCGTGATGAGCCCGGCCGGCGTGCCGATCTTCCAATTCAAGGTGATCATCGTCGCCGCCGGCACGCTCCTCCTCATTCAAGGCATCGCGCAGGTCTTCCGCTGCATCCTATGCATCCGCCGCGGCGAGTGGCTCGGCGTCGAGAGCGACGTGAAGGAACTCGAGCAACAGCTCATCGAAGAACACGACCGCGAGATCCTCGCGCACGGCTCGGAGGCGGTCGACATCGTCCGTCCCCGCACGCGCAATCAGGAGACCGACCGTTGACCGACCCTCAAGTGGCCGTCCTGATGCTCGGCTCCTTCATCATCATCATCATGCTCGGCTTTCCCATCGCCTTCACCTTGATGGCGATGGCCGTGGGCTTCGGCTATTACGCCTATTTCGACGCGGCGCGCCAATGGCGCCTGTTCGACCGCCTGGTCGAAAACGGCGACGCCGGCACGTTGCAGCTCGCGCAGGAATGGTTCGGCGGCTTTCTCAACAACCGCATCTTCGACCTTCTGGTGAACCAGACCTACGGCGTCATGTCGAACGACGTTCTGACCGCCGTGCCCCTCTTCCTCTTCATGGGCTATATCGTCGAGCGCGCGAACATCGTCGATCGCCTGTTCGAGACGCTCCAGGTCGCGGCGCGGCGCATTCCCGGCTCGATGGCCGTCGCGGCGCTGATCACCTGCGCCCTCTTCGCGACCGCCACCGGCATCGTCGGCGCCGTCGTCACGCTGATGGGCCTTCTCGCCTATCCGGCGATGCTGAACGCCCGCTACAATACGAGCTTCGCCTCCGGCGTGATCTGCGCGGGCGGCACGCTCGGCATCCTGATCCCGCCCTCGATCATGCTGATCGTCTATGCGGCGACCTCGAACGTGTCGATCGTGCGGCTCTATGCCGGCGCGCTCCTGCCCGGCATGCTCCTCGCCGGGCTTTATATCGTCTACGTCATCGGCCGCGCGATCCTGAACCCGTCGGTCGCGCCCAAGCTGCCGCCGGAGAAGATGGTGGGCATCTCCACCTCCAAGGTGGTCATGATGATGATCACCTCCTTCGTGCCGCTCGCGGTGCTCATCTTCTCCGTGCTCGGCGCGATCCTGTTCGGCCTCGCGACGCCCTCCGAAGCCGCGGCGGTCGGCGCGCTCGGCGGCCTCGTCCTCGCCATCGCCTATCGCGCCCTCACCTGGGACCGGCTGCGCGAGAGCGTCTATCTCACGGTGCGCACGTCGGCGATGGTGTGCTGGCTCTTCGTCGGGTCGTGGACGTTCGCGAGCGTGTTCTCCTATCTCGGCGGCGAGCAGCTCGTCTCCCAGTTCGTCACGAGCCTCGACCTGTCGCCGCTCGCCTTCCTGATCCTCGCGCAGATCATCATCTTCCTGCTCGGCTGGCCGCTCGAATGGTCGGAGATCATCATCATCTTCGTGCCGATCTTCCTGCCGCTGCTCGTGGTCTTCGACATCGATCCGCTGTTCTTCGGCATTCTGGTCGCGCTCAACCTGCAGACCTCGTTCTTAACGCCACCGATGGCCATGAGCGCCTATTATCTGAAAGGTATCGCGCCACCCCACGTGCGCCTCGCGCAGATCTTCGCCGGCTGCATGCCCTTCCTCGCGATGGTGTTTATCACGATGGCGATCCTCTATATCGTGCCCGACATCGTCTTTTGGCTTCCGGATCTGGTCTACGGTCAATGAGTGCACTGTCTGCTGTCGAACTCGCCGAGCGGATCGCCGCCGGCGCCCTCTCCGCGCGCGAAATGGTCGAGGCCTGTCTGACCCGCATTGCCGAACGCGATGGTGAGATCCACGCCTTCGCCCATCTCGATCCGGACTATGCCCGGGCCCAGGCCGACGCGCTCGACCGTCACCGCAAGTCGGGCCGCCCGCTCGGCCCGCTGCACGGCATCCCGATCGGCATCAAGGACATCATCGACACCGCCGACTATCCGACCGAGAACGGCTCGCCGCTCGATGTCGGCCGCCGTCCGAAAAAGGACGCGGCGCTGGTCGCGCGGCTTCGCGCCGCCGGCGCCGTGATCATCGGCAAGACGATCACCACCGAGTTCGCCTTCCTGACGCCCGGCCCGACGCGCAATCCCCACAACACCGCCCACACGCCGGGCGGCTCCTCGCAAGGCTCCGCCGCCGCCGTCGCGGACGGGATGATCCCGCTCGCCGTCGGCACGCAGACCGCCGGGTCGGTGATCCGTCCGGCCTCTTTCTGCGGCGTCGTCGCCGCCAAGCCGTCTTATGGCGCGGTCTCGATGACCGGCGCGCTCACGATCTGCGAACCGTTCGACACCGCCGGCATTTTCGCGACGACGCTCGAGGATGCCGCCCTCATCCTCGACGCGATGTTCGGCTTCGACCCGTCCGACGCGCGGACCCGGCCGGCGCCGGCCCCGCGCCTCCTCGCGGCGGTGCGGTCGGCGCCGCCGCTCACCCCGCAATTCGCCATCGTCAAAGGCCCGACCTGGAGCGCCGCCGAGCCGGCTCTCGAAGGCCTCCTCGGTGAGATCGCCGAGACGCTGGGCGACGCGGCCGATTTCGTCGACCTGCCCGACGCGTTCGACAACATGGCGCCCGCCCATTGGCGCATCATGGTGACGAACTTCGCGCGCAACCTCTCCCATTATGTCGCGCGCGATCCGAGCGGCGTCAGCCAGCGCATGCGCGACGCGATCGCCGAGGGCGCGGAGACGAGCGCCGTCGACTACATGTCCGCGCTCGACTGGAAGGCCGCCCTCGCCTCCGGCCTCGACCGGGTGTTCGACCGCTATGATGCGATCATCACCCCGGCCGCACCGGGCGAGGCGCCGGAGGGCCACGGCTCCACCGGCAATTCCGCCTTCAACCAGCTCTGGACCTTCGTCGGCGCGCCGGCGATCACGCTTCCGGTGGCGAAGGGGCCGAAGGGGCTGCCGATCGGCATCCAGATCGTCGGCCGGCCCGGCGAGGACGCCCGCCTCTTCCGCACCGCCCGCTGGCTGCAAGACCGCCTCGCCGAGGCTTGAGCGCCGCCCGGCCCGGCTTCGGAGGCCGGGCCGCCATCGTCACGCTCGGCGGCAATCCCAGCGCGACATTTCGCCCATGACGGCGTAAAGGTCGCACGGTGCGCCGCCGTCCGGCGGGGCCTCATCCGAGCCGAGACAACGTTCCTTGCACGACTTCACCCCCTTCATCTGGGCGGTCGCTTTCGCCGTCACCATCCTCGCCGGTTTCGTCAAGGGAACCGTCGGATTCGCCATGCCCATGGTGATGATTTCCGGCCTCGGCTCGCTGGTCGCGCCGGAGGTCGCGTTGTCCGCCCTCATCATCCCGACGGTGCTGACGAATGCGGTGCAGGCGCTGCGCAATGGCAGCCGCGCCGCCATCGAATCGGCGCGCCATCACTGGCGCTATATCCTCGTCATCGTGGTGATGATCGGCTTCAGCGCGCAGCTCGTCACAGTGCTTCCGACGCGGGCGCTCTATCTCATCATCGGCACGCCGGTCACGCTGTTCGCGATCGCGCAGCTCGCCGGCCTGCGCCTGTCGATCCCGCCGCGCCGCCGCATTCCGGCGGAGGTCGGCTTCGCCGGATTCGCCGGCTTCGTCGGTGGCCTTTCCGGCGTCTGGGGGCCACCGACGGCGCTCTATCTCACGGCGCTCGAAACGCCGAAAATGGAGCAGATGCGCACCCAGGGCATCGTCTACGGCTTCGCCTCGATCGCGCTCCTCCTCGCGCACATCCAATCCGGCGTCCTCTCGCGTGAAAGCGCCGCCTTCTCGACCCTCTTCATCATCCCCTCGATGATCGGCATCGCGATCGGCTTTTACGTCACCGACCGGCTCGACCAGGACAAGTTCCGCCGTGCGACGCTCGCGGTCCTCGTTATCGCCGGCCTCAATCTCGTGCGACGGGGCGTGATGGGCTGATATGTCCTATGCGCCTTTCCACCGCAGGCGGTCCGCGATATGGTCGTTTCAGCAAAGGAGGCTCCCCATCTCATGAGCCCACTCGACTGGATCTTATCTGTCATCGGTCTCGCCGGATTCATCGCCTTCGTCGGTGTGATCGCCTCATTCGTGCCGGAGAGGGACCTTCTCATCGTGATCGGGATCGCGGTCGCCATGGCCGTCTTCGATTTCTGGATCCGCCCCTTCCTCGTCCGCCGGCCGCAGGGTGCGCCGAACCGCAGCACGTCCCTCCTCTGACCGCGCGGAACATCGCCGACATGCACCCCGGTCGGCCTCGCCCCATTGCGCCGCACCATGGGTTCGTTTAGGGCACCCTGGTCTTGGAGCGTGTCCGATGAATCATCCCTCTGTCGACGAGCTTGTTGCGATCGCCATCGAAGCCGGCGCCGCGATCCTTCCCTTCTATAGCTCGGAAGGAACCGCCGCCCGCACGAAGGACGACGGCTCGCCCGTCACCGCCGCAGACGAAGCGGCGGAAACCGTTATACTGAAGCGCCTCGCCGAGAAGGGGATCACCGCCGTCATCGCCGAGGAATCGGTCGCCGCCGGCCGTATCCCCGATGTCGCGGATGACTTTTACCTCGTCGATCCGCTCGACGGGACGAAGGAGTTCGTCACCGGCAGCGGCGAGTTCACGGTCAACATCGCGCGTATCTCGAACGGCCGGCCGGTCGCCGGCGTCGTCTACGCCCCGGCGCTCGACATCCTCTATGCCGGTGACGAGAGCGGCGCCTTCAAGGCCGCCGTGACCGACGGCAAGCCCGGCGCCAAGACGCCGATCAGCGTCTCGACCCCGACCGGGCCGCTCCGCGTCGTCGCGTCGAAGTCGCACCTGACGGACGAAACCAAGGCCTATATCGAACAGTTCGATGTGGCCGATTTCGTCTCCTCCGGCTCCTCGCTGAAATTCTGCCGTCTCGCCGAAGGCGCGGCCGACCTTTATCCCCGCCTCGGCCGCACCATGGAGTGGGACACGGCGGCCGGCCACGCGGTCCTTTCGGCCGCCGGCGGCACCGTCTCCAATCTCGACGGCACCCCATTCCTCTATGGCAAGTCGGACCATTCGTCCGGCGCCTACGCCAACCCCTATTTCGTCGCGGCCGCAAACTTCGATCCGTTCGCGATCGTCGCCCGCGCCGCGAGCTGAAGTATCATTCCCGACTTATTATAGAATCACCGCGACAACCGTACGCGGACGTTGCTAAGACGCCCGCGCACGAAACCACCGGTCGGCATTCCGCCGACATTCTGGTCACTCAACCGCCCGTCAATCGACGAGCCGACGTGGCCCTTGCGTTCGCCATGGCTCTTGCCGTCCGGCGAATATCCAGGCGCCTGGTCTTGAAGTAGGAGAGCGTTATGGCCGTCGATCGCGGCTCGCACCTGAAGCGGCTCGAAGACGAGTCGATCCACATCATCCGGGAGGTCGCGGCCGAGTTCCGCAATCCCGTGATGCTCTATTCGATCGGCAAAGATTCCGCGGTGATGCTCCACCTCGCGATGAAGGCCTTCTATCCGTCGAAACCGCCCTTCCCGCTGATGCACGTCGACACGACGTGGAAATTCCGCGAGATGATCGAGTTCCGCGATCGCAAGGTCAAGGAGCTCGGGCTCGACCTCATCGTCCACACCAACGAAGAGGGTGTACGGGACGGGGTCGGCCCCTTCTCGCACGGGTCGTCCTACCACACCCAGGTGATGAAGACGGACGCGCTGAAGCAGGCGCTGACCAAATACGGTTTCGACGCGGCCTTCGGCGGCGCCCGCCGCGACGAGGAGAAGTCCCGCGCCAAGGAGCGCGTCTTCTCCTTCCGCACTGCCAATCACGGCTGGGACCCGAAGAACCAGCGCCCCGAGCTGTGGCACCTCTACAATTGCCGCGTCGCGAAGGGCGAATCGATCCGCGTCTTCCCGCTCAGCAACTGGACCGAGCTCGACATCTGGCAGTACATCATGCTGGAGGGGATCGAGATCGTGCCGCTTTATTACGCCAAGGAGCGCCCCGTTGTCGAACAGGACGGCCAGCTCCTGATGGTCGACGACGACCGTTTCCCGCTCGAAGGCCGCACGCCCGAGATGAAGACCGTCCGTTTCCGCACGCTCGGCTGCTACCCGCTGACCGGCGCGGTGGAGAGCCCGGCCGCGACGCTCGAAGAGATCGTCGCCGAGATGCTGATCGCCCGCACCTCGGAGCGGTCCGGCCGCCTGATCGACCACGATGAAGCTGCTTCGATGGAGAAGAAGAAGCGCGAGGGGTATTTCTGATGTCCGTTGCCGAGAATCTCAGCCCCGAAGCCTTCTCCGAATATCTCGCGAGCCAGGAGAAGAAGAGCTTTCTGCGCTTCATCACCTGCGGCTCGGTGGATGACGGCAAGTCGACCCTGATCGGCCGTCTCCTCTTCGAGACGAAGCTGATCTTCGAGGACCAGCTCGCCGCCGTCGAGCGCGATTCGCGCCGTCACGGCACCACCGGCGAAGACATCGACCTCGCCCTCCTCGTCGACGGTCTCGAGGCCGAGCGCCAGCAGGGCATCACGATCGACGTCGCCTACCGCTTCTTCACGACGGACAAGCGCAAGTTCATCGTCGCCGACACGCCCGGCCACGAGCAGTACACGCGCAACATGGCGACCGGCGCCTCGACCGCCGATCTCGCCGTCCTCCTGATCGACGCGCGCAACGGCATCCAGGTCCAGACGAAGCGGCACGCCTTCCTGGTCTCGCTCCTCGGCATCCGTCACGTCGTCCTCGCGGTGAACAAGATCGACCTCGTCAACTTCGACGAAGGCCGCTTCGAGGCGATCAAGCGCGATTTCGAGGCGTTCGCCCGCTCGTTCGACTTCGACACCATGGCCGCCGTGCCGATCTCGGCCCGCTTTGGCGACAATGTCGTCGCGAAGTCGGAGCGCACGACCTGGTATAACGGCCCCACCCTTCTCGAATATCTCGAGACGATCGAGGTCCAGTCCGACCTCGAGGACCGTCCCTTCCGGATGCCGGTCCAGTGGGTGAACCGTCCGAACCTCGATTTCCGCGGCTTCTCCGGCACCATCTCGTCCGGCAAGATCCGCCCCGGCGATCCGGTCGTCGTCGCCGGTTCCGGCCGCGATGCCGTCGTCTCGCGCATCGTCACCATGGACGGCGACCGTGACGAGGCGTCCGCCTCCGAGGCCGTCACCATCGTCCTCGACCGCGAGATCGACGTCTCCCGCGGTGATATCCTCGTGCCACCGTCCCACCGGCCGGAGGCCGCCGATCAGTTCGCCGCCCATATCGTCTGGATGGCAGAGGCGCCGCTCTATCCGGGCCGCCCCTATCTCCTGAAGATCGGCACGCGGACGGTCACGGCGACGGTCACGGAGATCAAGCACCGGATCGACGTCAACACGTTCGACCATCTCGCCGCCAAGGAGCTCGGTCTTAACGAGGTCGGGTTCTGCAACGTCTCCCTCTCGGAGGACATCGCGTTCGACCCCTATGAGGCGAACCGCGACACCGGCGCCTTCGTCCTGATCGACCGCCTCACCAACGCGACGGTGGGGGCCGGGATGGTCTGGTTCGCGCTCCGCCGCGCGACCAACATCCATTGGCAGGCGCTCGACGTCTCGAAGGACACGCGCGCGGCGATGAAGGGCCAGAAGCCGGCGGTGCTGTGGTTCACCGGCCTTTCGGGCTCGGGCAAGTCGACGATCGCCAACCTCGTCGAGAAGCGCCTCAACGCGCAGGGCCGTCACACCTATATCCTCGACGGCGACAATGTCCGCCACGGCCTCAACCGCGATCTCGGCTTCACCGACGCCGACCGCGTCGAGAACATCCGCCGCGTCGCGGAGACGGCCAAGCTCTTCGTCGATGCCGGCCTCGTGGTGCTCGTCTCCTTCATCTCCCCCTTCCGGTCCGAGCGTCGGATGGCGCGCGATCTCGTGGCCGAGGGTGAGTTCCTGGAGGTGTTCATCGACACGCCGATCGAGGTGTGCCGCCAGCGCGATCCGAAGGGTCTCTACAAGAAGGCCGACTCCGGCCAGCTCAAGAACTTCACGGGCGTGGATTCGCCTTACGAAGCGCCCGAATCGGCCGAGCTGCGGATCGACACGACCTCCGGCGAGCCCGAAGAGAACGCCGAGAAGATCGTCGCCGCCCTCAAGGAACGCGGCATCATCGACTGATCGGATCCCGGCCGGCACCTTTGCCGGCCGGCTTATCGCGGGCCGACGAGCCCCTTGCGGAGCGCGCCACGATCGGCGCGCTCTTTTTCGTTCTGCCGCCGCTCTCCGTCGCACCGCCGCGACGCGTGCCTCGCGCATAGAGTCGACACGGGCCCGAAGACCCCGCCACCGCAATGTTCGGAGAGTCGTGTCACGGCCAACTGCCGTCCACCCGCAGCCGGAGAAGACATCGAGGCGCAGGGCGCCGAGGCCGACGCGGCGCGCAGGAACGAGGCGATCGAAAGATCACGACGGAGACGGTCGCCGCGCCCCGTGGCGGCCGCGCGCCGACCGCATCGCGGCCGGTCGCCCTTCACCCTATGGCGTCACTCGACGCCAACCGCGTCGTCACGTCGTCCCCTCGGCGAACGCCTTGAGGCGCGCCAACGTCCCGTCCCACTGGCGGGACACCGCCGCGAGCTGATCGCCGAGATCGTCGATCGCCTCGTGCTCCAACTCGAACAGCGTTTCGCGCCCCTCGCGGCGGCTCTTGACGAGGCCCGCGCGTTCCAGAACGCGCAAATGCTTCGTCACCCCCTGGCGGGTGAGGCGCGTGTCGTCGGCGAGCGCGGTGATGGACCGCACGTCGCCGCCGCTCAGCGTCGCAACGATCGCGAGGCGGGTCGGGTCGCCGAGCGCCGCGAATGCCGGCGCCCGGTTCAACAAGGCCGCATGCCAATCAGGCTGCGACATGCTCTTCGATATTCTGCAACTGAGCCGTCCACCCCTTGTCATGACTGCGCATCGAACCGACGCGCCGGTCGGGGTCGACCGCCTCGAACCCCGTTTCGCGCACGACCAGGGTCGTCCCCGCCTCGGTCGGCATGAGCGTGAACTCGACGCGGGTGCGGGGTTCGTCCGGGCCGCCATCGCCGGCGCCATCCGGCACCCAGCTATAGACGAAGCGGCGGGGCGTCTCCATCACCTCGATGGTCGCCTCGAACGGCGCGCCTTCGTGGCCGGGATAGGTCATCGTGCCCCGCACGGAGCGGCCGACCTCGAACGGCCCGTCGAGCGCTACGCGGAACCACGTGCCGAACTCGCGATAATCGGTCAACGCGCGCCACACCCGGTCGACGGGCGCGGCGATGCGCACTTCCTTCTCGATCATGAGCGATGTGGCTTGCTGGGTCATAAGCAACCTCCTGGTTGCTTATCTAGCCCCGCCTGACGTCAATACGCAACTAAAAAGTTTCCCTTTGTCTCAACCGCCTTCGGGCAGCGAGCCTGTGCGCTCCCAGCAGAGGGCGTCCATCAGTCGATCGTCCCCCCAGAAGAGCACATCGTCAGTCGTCACGAAGGTGGGCGCGCCGAAGATGCCGAGGGATTTCGCGGCATCGGTGGAGGCGAAGAGCGCCGCCTTGGCCCCCTCGTCACGCGCGCCTTCAAGGACGGTGTCGGGGTGGAGACCCGCATCCTTCGCGGCGGCCTCGAGGACCGAGAAATCGGAAATGTCGCGGCCATAGGCGAATTCTTGGGTGAAGACGGCGCGGCTGAAGGCCGGGCGCTCGCGCTGGGAGAGCGACAAGGTCGCGCGGGCGGCGGCGACGCTCTTTTGCGGGAAGGTCGATGGCTTCACGAACGGAAGGCCGCGATGGTGCGCCCGCCGCGCGATGTCGGCCCACATATAGTCCGCCTTCGCCGGCGTCACGAGGTTGGGCGTTCCGTCATAGCCGGCCTCGGCGAAGATCGGCCCGAGCAGGAAGGGCATCCATTCGACGGGAACGCCGGCTTCGTCCGCCTTCTCTTCGATCCGCATGGCGGCGAGGTAGGAGTAGGTCGAGGAAAAATCGTACCAGAATGTCAGCGTCATAGGCCCTCCCACAGCCGGCGGCGCATCGGTTCGCGCCGGCTCGTTCCAACTCGCCGCGGTCGCTCACCCGCCATTCGGGCTCCGCCCTTCCGTTGTCGCGCGCGGTGGCGGCGGACGCAATGCGGCCTCGCCCCGCGCCCCGCCTCTCCGCGCCGTCCGTCATTCGCGCCGACGGACCTGGCGGCGCTGGCGGCCGGCCCTTGCATAAAAGTTCAATCTCTGGTCGGATCGAGGGGATGCCGGTTCGCCTTTTCGTTTTATCGCGCTCCCCCGAAGACGTCACGGACACCGTGTCTTCCGGCAGGTCTCGGCACGCGATCAGCAATTGTTCCCCATATGGCTACAGAAATCACGACCCTCGTCGAAGAGCAGCAGACCGACCCGGTGATCACCGTCACCCCATCCGGTGAACTTCGCGGCTATAACATTATCGACATCGATGCATTCCACACCGACATCAGCATTGCGTCCGCGGGCACCATCCAAGGCCATCACCCGATCATGGTGAGCGGTTCCGGCTCGCATTATGTGATCCGCAATACCGGGCAGATCCGCGCCGACACGGTCGACAATTCCGCCGACCCCGACCGCTTCGAAGACGACTGGGATTTCTATTGGTCCTCGTCGATCCCGACGAAGGCCATCACCACGAGCGGCAAGCTCAGCGGGCTCATCGTCAACCGCGGCGAGATCACCTCCCCTGACGGCTACACGCTCAATTCCGGTTCCTACACAGACTATGACGGTGTCGCCCTCGACCTCGACGGTCGGGCGGAGACCGTCGTCAATGCCGGCACGATCCGCGGCGATATCGTCTTTCACGACCGGCCAGGCGCGGATGCCTATCTCGGCGCCGCCGGGTCGGTCGTCGAAGGGACGGTGGACTTCGGCGATCAGGGCGGCACGGCCAAGAATCACGGCACGCTCGATTCCATTTTCGGCGGCGAGGGGCGGCTGCGGGTCGTGAATTTCGCGGACGGTGAGATCGACTATGTGAGCGGCCGTGACGCCGCCGATATCGTCCACAATTTCGGCACCATCACCTCGGGTGTGAGCCTCGGTGACGGTGACGACCTCTACAACGCCCACGGCTCAGGCACGGTGACGGGTCTCAGTGGCGTCGATGGCGGCCAGGGCGACGACACCCTCATCGGCGGCGACGGGGTCGACTGGCTCTATGGCGGCGAGGGCGCCGACCGCATCGTCGGCGGTGGCGGCGACGATCGCCTCTTCGGCGGCACGACGTACGACGAGACCGGGCGGCCCGACGGCCAATCCGACACCCTCATCGGCGGCGCCGGCAACGATCGCCTCGACGGCCAGCATGGCGACGACGTCCTCGCCGGCGGCGAAGGCCGTGATTGGCTGACCGGCGGCGACGGGGCCGACACCTTCATCGCGCAGCGCGGCGGCGGGGTCGACATCATCACCGACTTCGCCCGCAAAGAGGGCGACGCCATCCTCCTCAAGACGATCGACCTTCCCCTCGATACGATCCTCGCGAACGCGAAAGTCGTCGGCGGCGACACGGTCCTCAAGTTCGGCCAAGGGGACGTCATGATCCTTGAAGGCGTCACCCACGCCCTCAACGCCGAGGATTTCATCGTCTAAGTCCGTCGCGCGCCGGGACATGCGACGCTCGCGCACCCTCCCGGCGCGCGCGAGGGAGTTGACGCGGCCCCGGCGCTCGGGACAATCCTGCGCGTCTTAAGGGGTGACGTCCGCGAGCCGTGCCCACGATACAAAGCCCAAGGCGAGCGCTGCCCACCGCAAGGCAACGCCGACGGCGAACAGTGCCCCGCGAGGGGTGGCGGCAACGCCAGCGGCACGCTCAACGACGACACGGGCGAGCCACCAGCGGCGCGCGGTGCCCAACAACGACACGGGCCATCCGCCAGCGACGCGCGCTGCCCAACGACGACACGGGCCATCCGCCAGCGACGCGCGGTGCCCAACGACGACACGGGCGAGCCGCCAGCGACGCGCGGTGCTCAACGACGACACGGGCGAGCCGCCAGCGACGCGCGGTGCTCAACGACGACACGGGCCATCCGCCAGCGACGCGCGGTGCCCAAAGACGACACGGGCGACCCGCCAGCGATGCGCGATGCCCAACGACGACAGGGGCGAGTCGCCAGCGATGCGCGATGCCCCACGACGACACCGGCAGCCGCCAGCGGCGCGCGGTGTCCAACAACGACACGGGCCATCCGCCAGCGACGCGCGGTGCCCACGAGGAGACGGGGCGGCGCCAGCGGCAAGCGGCCCCCACGAATAACAACGCCGCCCCTGTCGGGGTGGCCAAGGAGGCAGGATGCGTACCCTTTCGGCCCTCACCACCGCCCTCGCACTTGCCCTCGTAGGTGGGGCGGCGACGCAACCTGCCAGCGCGGCCGAAACACGCATCGCCATCATCGACGCGGCCTGGGACACGCGCCCCTATGTCGACGATTTGAAGGCCAACGGGGTCCTCATCGTCGGCCGCTATCTCGCCCGCTGTCCGCAGCCGGAGCGCAACATCCCGGAAAAGCGCCTCATCGACCACGGTACCATCCGCGATTCCGACAGCGAGGTCGTCGCGATCCTCAGCGCCGGCATGGGGATTTTGTCGATCTACCAGTACAACAACGACTCCAATAACAAGTTTCACGGCAAGGACCGGAACGGCAAACCGCTTCCCGGCGCCGACTGCCGCCCGACCTCGACCGAGCGCAGCCCGGAGGCGGAGGCCGAGCTCGATGCGCGCGCCGCCGTCGAGCAGGCCCGCGCGCTCGGCCAGCCGCGCGGCTCGGCGATCTATTTCGGCGTCGACATCGCCTTCTCGAAGAGCGACGCCTCCACGCGGCGGGCGATGGTCGCCTATTTCCGCAAGGTGCGCGGCATCCTCTCCAGCGCCGGATACGATCTCGCCGCCTACGGCAATGGCGACGCGCTCGAGGTCCTGCTCGACGAAGGGCTCATCGAGCACGCTTGGCTTTCGGCCTCACGCGCCTATCCCGGCACGAGCGCGTTTCACAATTCGGGCCGCTGGCACCTCTTCCAGAGCGGGGTGAACCTCGAATGGTTCACCGGCTCGCCCGGCAATTGCCGTCGCGGCCTCCCGCTCGACACCAACGTCCAGAATGCGCGCTTCGCGAACCGCAATCTCGGCTTCTGGCGCGTCGACACGCCGGTGCGGATCGAGCCGCAGCGGATCCGCTCCGTCCACGCCGCGCGGCGCTTCTCCTGCGATGGCGATGCCCGCATCCGTCGCACCGCCCGTTCCAGCCCCGGCGATCTCATCAGCGCCGACAAGATCTGCCGCAATGGCCGTGCCGTCCCGCACAGCGACACGGTGGATTTCGCGAACGCCGCCCGGATCGGCCGCCGCGCCGGCGATGTCGTCGAGGTGGATTATAATGACGACGGCACCTTCGACGGATGGACCGCGTCCGCGAACCTCACGCCGAGCTTCGACGTGAAGCCGGAGTGGATCTTCTCCTCCAGCACCCGCGCCAACACGCGCTGTCCCTGAGCGTTAAGCCGGCCATCCGCGCCAAGGCGAGGTGAGCACGGCGCGGCGCGTCAGGCCGCGCAATGCGCCGGCCGCCCTTCATAGGGGGCGCCCTTGCGGCCCCACTCGAAGGTGAGCCATCGCTGGACGCGGTGAAACACCAAGCCATCCTCGAACCGATAGCCGAGACGCCGTGCGCTCGCCTCGAAGCCGAGAAGGGCGCGCGGTGGCATGACCCCGAAGGGCACGACCTCTTGCGGCAGCACGATCGCCGTCACCATCGGCAGGCAGCGCTTCAGCGCCAAGGCGTCGACGAGCGCGAGATGGGCGAGGATTTCGGGGCGGAGGTCATCGCTCCAGCCGAGCCCGTTCGCCGCCGCGATGTCCTGATAACTGAGGCAACGACGCTCGATCGCTGCGTGGCGGATCCTCTCAAACGAGGCGTCGAGATGCATTCCCATCGGCAGTGTCCCTTTCGTCGGAACAACGAACGCCACATGGGAAGGATACACGATCCGAAAGGGAACACAACTAGAACTTGAAAACGGGCCAGCCTCGCGCAAGCCCGGCCCGATACGAAAACGGCCCGGTCGATGAGACCGGGCCGCCGTCAAAAGTCGATCAAAACGGGATCGTCAATAAACGCGCTTGGCCGGCGCGATATATTCGATCGCATTCGACAACGTATAGGTGTGCACCGGGCGATCCTCCAGCGTCACCTTGTAGGTCGCCGGATCCATGAACGACAGCGTGTGCTTCATCCAGTTGACGTCATCGCGTTCCGGATAGTCCTCGCGGGCGTGGGCGCCGCGGCTCTCGGTGCGGTTCAGCGCCGAGTCCATCGTCACCACCGCCTGGCCGATCAGATTGTCGAACTCCAGCGTCTCGATGAGATCGGTGTTCCAGATCAGCGTCTTGTCGATGACTTTGATGTCGCTCACGCCGCCCGCCACGTCATGGATGAGGGTGTGCCCCTCCTCCAGAACCTCGCCGGTGCGGAACACGGCGCAGTTGGACTGCATCGTGCGCTGCATCCTGTCCCGAAGCTCAGCCGTCGACGTGCCGCCGGAGGCATGGCGGAAATGGTCGAGGCGGGCGAGCGCGGGCTCGGATGCCGCGTCGGAGACCGGCGGCAGCGATTCGCCCGCCGTCACCGTCTCGGCGCAGCGCTGCGCCGTCGCGCGGCCGAACACCACGAGATCGATCAGCGAGTTCGAGCCGAGACGGTTCGCGCCGTGCACCGACACGCATGCCGCCTCGCCGATCGCCATCAGGCCGGGCACGACGGTATCCGGATCGCCGTCGACCTTGGTGAGCACCTCGCCGTGGAAGTTCGTCGGGATGCCGCCCATGTTGTAGTGCACCGTCGGCAGCACCGGGATCGGCTCGCGTGTCACGTCCACGCCGGCGAAGATCCGCGCCGATTCGGAGATGCCGGGCAGCCGCTCGGCGAGGATCGCCGGGTCGAGATGCTCGAGGTGCAGGTGGATATGGTCCTGCAGCTTGCCGACGCCGCGGCCCTCGCGGATCTCCACCGTCATCGACCGCGAGACGACGTCGCGCGAGGCGAGATCCTTCGCGGAGGGGGCATAACGCTCCATGAAGCGCTCGCCGTCGGAGTTGGTGAGATAGCCGCCTTCGCCGCGCGAGCCCTCGGTGATGAGGCAGCCCGAGCCGTAGATGCCAGTCGGGTGGAACTGCACGAACTCCATGTCCTGGAGCGGCAGACCCGCGCGCAGCACCATCGCGTTGCCGTCACCCGTGCAGGTGTGTGCCGAGGTGCAGGAGAAATAGGCCCGGCCATAGCCGCCGGTCGCGAGGATGGTCTTGTGGGAGCGGAAGCGGTGGATCGTGCCGTCTTCGAGGCACATCGCCATCACGCCGTGGCACGCGCCGTCCTCCATGATGAGGTCGAGCGCGAAGAACTCGATGAAGAACTCGGCCGAATGGCGCAGCGACTGGCCGTAGAGGGTGTGCAGGATCGCGTGACCCGTGCGGTCCGCGGCGGCGCAGGTGCGCTGCGCGGTGCCCTTGCCGAAATTCGTCGTCATGCCGCCGAAGGGGCGCTGGTAGATCTTGCCCTCTTCGGTGCGCGAGAAGGGCACGCCCCAGTGCTCGAGCTCGTAGACCGCCTCGGGCGCGTTGCGGCAGAGATATTCGATCGCGTCCTGATCGCCCAGCCAGTCCGACCCTTTCACGGTGTCGTACATGTGCCAGCGCCAGTCGTCCTGACCCATATTGCCGAGCGCGGCGGAGATGCCGCCCTGCGCCGCCACCGTGTGCGAGCGCGTCGGGAAGACCTTCGTCACACAGGCGGTCCGCAGTCCCGCTTCGGCACAGCCGACGACCGCGCGCAGGCCCGAGCCGCCCGCACCGACGACGACCACGTCATATTCGTGGTCGACGATCTTGTAGGCCGGGCCCGTCGTGCTCGCCCCGTTTGCACCGTTCGTAGCCATCAATTCAGCCTTCCGTTCAAGCGCCGGCCGCGAGGGCGGCCAGCATGATGCGCACGATCGCAAACAGCGCCGCCGCCGCGACCGCCACCGCAAAGAACGTGTTCAACAGCGACAGGAGCACGCGCGCTCCCTCGTTTTGGATATAATCTTCGATCACCACTTGAACACCGAGTTTCATGTGGATCGCGACGGAGATGAACGCCAGCGCGAGCGGCACGGCGACCCAGACGCTGCCCACCATCTCGACCGCTTCGGGATAGGTCTTGCCCGACAGCGCGATGCCGATGACCGCGAGAACGACCACCAGGATCGCGTTCGCAAGGCCCGTCAGCCGCTGGCGGATGAAATGCTCGGTGCCCTCACGGGCGGTGCCGAGGCCGCGAATGCGCTTCAGCGGCGTCTCGAACTGCTGGGCGTGGCCGGTCTGCCTCAAGGGGTGCCGCATCAGACTGCCTCCAGCACCACGATCAGCGCCCACAGCACCGTCGTCACGAGGATCGAGATCGTCACCGTCATCCAGGAGAGCGCATAACGCTCCTCGCCGAGCATGTGGCCCGTATCCCAGATGAAATGGCGGATGCCGCCCACCGCGTGATGGATCAGCGACCAGGTGAAGGCGACGAGAACGATACGGCCGAGCCACGAGCCGTAAATGCCGTTCGCGGTCGCGAAGGCTTCGGGCCCCGCGGCGAGCGCCAACAGATAGAACAGCACCAAAAGCAGGCCGGCGACGTTCATCATGCCCGTCACGCGGTGCATGATCGACATCACCATCGTGACGATCGGTCTGTAAATCGACAAATGCGGCGACAGCGGCCGCGGGCGTCGCCCGCCGCTCACCTCGGTGTCAGCGCTGGCCATGAATCTCCCCTTGCGTGTGCGCCCATCCAGTAGCGTCGAACGCTTCTAAGGTCAAAGTGGTGCTCCGGTCTCTTCGGCGACGGGCGTGACGGTGAATCCCGCTTCGCGCAGCAGCGTGACGAGGCCCTCCTCGCCCGGCAGATGCAGCGCCCCGATCGCCGCGACGCGGCCGCCTTCGCGCAGGCCCGGCAGCATCCGGTCCACCATGGTGTGATTGCGATTGGTAATCATCCGCCGCATGAAGGACGCGCCTAGCCTGTCGGCCTCCTCCGCGCCGAGATCCTCACGCATCTGTTCCAGACCGAAGGTCCACAGCGCGCCGATATGGCCGGCGCGGTAAAGCGCGAGGTTCACCGCCCAGCCCGCGCCCTCGATATCGGCCTGCGCGAGGAGCATGCGGATTATCGCGTCCGTCTCGTCCGCATTGCCTTCGAACAAAGCGAACTGCTCGGCGACGCTTTCGAGCGCCGTCACCGGAACGCCGTTCTCGGCGGCGATCGCCTCGAGGCGCTGGTCGAGCCCCTTCTCGCGCCCCGCCGTCGCGAGCGCGCAAGGCGGAATGCTGAGAATCCCGACGACCATGAACGGCCGCATCTGGTCCGCCGCCTCGAACGGCATCCCATAATGGGCGAGAACTTCCCGCGCGGCGGCGATCTCGGCCGGGCTCATCCCGTCGGACAGCCGGTCCCAAGGCGGGCGCATCATCTTGCTGGGATCGGATTGCCACTCGGCGAGGGTCGCGGCGAAATCGTCCTGATCGACCTCGATGAAAAACTCTTTGGCACCCTCGACGATGCCGGACAGCTGCGCGCCCGGATCCTCGATGCCGCTGCCGGCGATGTGAAAGGTGCCGATGAGGAAAGACGGCGGGTCCGTCTCGACCCGCCACAGCCGTCCCTCGGCGTTCACCATCGTGGCGTCCGCCACGTCGATCGCGGCGGCAACGTCCGGGTCGGCGAGGATTTCGGCATCGGAGGCCGGGGGCACGCATTCGGCCCACACCGGCGACAGCGGGAGGAAAAGCCCGGCGAGCGCCAAGGCCGCGAGCGCTCCGCCCCGTCCGACCCGACGAGCCGGCCGTCGCCGGCGCCCCACATTCCAAACCATCACGACACTCCGAGTAGCCTTTTTCTCGTACACCCGTGAACGTCGTCGCGAAAGCCATCTTTCGCAGGTGCGGTGCGATCCGATCGCACCGCACAAGCCTCCGGCGAGCCGCCGGAGGGGTTGCCTCATCCGCTCAGAGCGAGAAGCCCGACTTCGCCGCGAGTTCCTTGAGGTGCACCTGCGGCCGCGCACCGAAATGCGAGATCACCTCCGCCGCCGCGATCGCGCCGAGGCGCGCGCAGTCCGCCGGCGCCTTGCCGCGCGCATGGCCGAGGAGGAAACCGCCGGCGAAGAGATCGCCCGCGCCGGTGAGGTCGACGATCTTCGACACGCTCTCCGCCGGCACGTCGACGACGTCGCCGTTCGAAATCACGCGCGCGCCCTTCTCGCTGCGCGTCACCACCACCGTGGGGACGAGCTCGGCGAGCTTGCGGCAGGCGGTGTCGATATCGTCACCCTCGAACATCGCCAGCGCCTCTTTCTCGTTGGCGAAGACGATGCCGATCTGCCCGCGCTTCAGCCAATCGAGGAAATCGCCCCGGTGACGCTCGACGCAGAACGTGTCGGACAGCGTCAGCGCGGCGATGCGGCCGGCCTTGTTGGCCCGCTCGGCGGCGGCGCGGAAGGCCTCCTTGGCGTGCGGCGGGTCGAACAGATAGCCTTCGAGGAAGGTGATCGCGGCATTGTCGACGAGGTCGTTGTCGATGTCGTCGACGGTGAGATCCTGGCTCGCGCCGAGGAAGGTGTTCATCGTGCGCTCGCCGTCCGGCGTCACGAGGATGACGGACGAGGCCGTCGGCGCGCCGCCCGTCAGCGGCGACGTGCGATATTCGATCCCGACGCGGCGCATGTCGTGCGCATAGGCTTCGCCGAATTCGTCGTCGGCGACCTTGCCGATGAAGGCCGCGCGGCCACCCAGCGAGGCGACGCCCGCCACCGTGTTGCCGGCCGAGCCGCCGGAGACGCGGATCGCCTCGGTCAGCATGTCGTCGATCGCAACCACCTCTTCCGCGGTCACGAGCTGCATCGACCCCTTCACCATGCCCTGCTTGGTCAGGGCCGCCTCGTCAACGTGGCCCAGAATGTCGAAGATCGCGTTGCCGATCCCGAGAATGTCGTAGCGCGCGTCGGTCATCAGTTCTCCTGTCGTGCCGGATTCGGGCCGGCCATCTCGGCGGTCCGAACGGGGCTCGTCGGTTCGATTGGGGGGCGTTTCGCACGCGTGCAGCCGTCATCGGCCGCCGGCAAAACGCCCGCGGAATGGACGTCTCGAACAACACGCGAAGGCCGCGCGGTCAACCTTCGCGCAAAGGTTGGGTCAAACCGGACCGGATTTCAACCGAAAGGACGGCGTTGATTGAGCGCCGCCGCGAGCGTTCCCTCGTCGAGATAATCGAGCTCGCCGCCGATCGGCACGCCCGAGGCGAGACGGGAGACCGTGATGCCGAGCGGTTCGAGCCGCTCGGTGATATAATGGGCCGTCGTCTGCCCCTCGACGGTGGCGTTCATCGCGAGCACGACCTCGCGCACGCCCTCTTCGGCCGCCCGCTCCACGAGCCGACCGATTCCGATATCTTCGGGCCCATACCCGTCGAGCGCCGAGATCGTCCCGCCGAGCACGTGATAGCGCGTTCGCATCACCGCGGCCCGCTCCAGCGCCCACAGATCCGCGACATCCTCGACGACGATGATCATCGTGGGATCGCGCCCGCCGTCGATGCACACCGTGCACGGGTCCGCGGTATCGACATTGCCGCAAACGCTGCACACGGTGACGCGCTCGCCCACCTCGGCGAGCGCCGAGGCGAGCGGCAGGAGCAGCGTCTCGCGCTTCTTCACCATCGCGAGCGCCGCCCGCCGCGCCGATCGCGGCCCGAGCCCCGGCAGCTTCGCGAGCAGCGTGATCAGCCGCTCGATCTCGGGTCCGGCGATCGCGGCCAAGGGTCAGCCCCCGAAGGGAAGCTTCAGCCCCGCGGGGAGACCGAGCGAGCCCATCAGACCCTGGGTCTTCTCCTGGACCATCGGCTCGACCTTGTTGCGCGCGTCGGTGATCGCCGCCATCACGAGATCCTCGACGATCTCGGCCTCTTCCGGCTTCAGGAGCGAGGGGTCGATCTTGATCCCGGTGAGGTTCATCTGACCGTTCACCGTCGCCTTCACCGAACCCGCGCCCGCCTCGCCGGTCGCCTCGATGGCCTTCAGCTCTTCCTGGAGCTCGCCCATGCGGGTCTGCAGCTCCTTGGCCTTACCCATCAGCTTCAAGAAATCCATAAAACCTCTCCTTCTGTCGCGGGAGACCTGTTCACGTCACCCGGCCGTAAACAAGCTCTCGATCGTGTGATTGTCCGATTGTTCGCGGTCAGCCTTCGCCCTGGGCGCGGCTGCGCGCCTGCTCGCCGTCGGGGATCGCGTTGGTCTGAACGCTCGCGATCTCCGCATCCTGGAAGCGGGCGAGCAAGGCGCGAACCAGCGGATCCTTCTCCGCCTCCGCCTTCAACCGTGCCTGCTCGGCCTCGTGCGCCTCGTGCAAGGTCGGTGCCGTCGCGCCGTCGCTGACTGTCACGATCCAGCGCTCGCCCGTCATCTCGGTGAGCTTCTTGCCGATCTGCCCGACGACCGCCGGCTCCGCCTCCGGCTCCAGCGACACCTCGATGCGGCCGCGCTCGAAGCGCTTCAACCGCATCTCCCGCTCGATCGACCGCTTCAGCTTCACGCTCTGCGCGCCGATCAAAGCCGCCATCTCGGCAAAGCTCGTCGGCATTGGCGGCCCGGCGGGGGCCGTGGGCGCGGGAGCCGGCGCGGCCTGCGCATAGGGCACCACCGACGCGGCGCCGCGCGCCCCGCCCCCTCCGCCGCCCGAGGCCGCATGCGAGCCGCCGCCCCCGGTCGACACGCCCGGCGCGGCGCTCAAAGGCAGCGCCGCGGGGTCCGGCAGGTTGGCGAGATAACAAAGGCGGATCACCACCATTTCCGCCGCCATCATGGGCTTCGGCGCGGCCTGCACCTCGGCGATCCCCGCCAGCAGCGCCTGCCACATGCGCGACAGGGCCGCCATCGGCAACGCCGCCGCATACTTCGCCGAACGCTCCCGCACCTCCTGCGGCTCGCCCGGCTCCGGCGCGGCGTTCGTCACCTTCTGACGCGTCACCTGATGGGTGAAACTCGCAAGATCCGTCAGCACCACCGTCGGATCCGCGCCGACTTCATATTGCGCGGCGAGCTCGGCGAGCGCGCCCGCCGCCTCCCCCTTCATCACGAGCTCGAACAGATCGACGATCCGCGTGCGGTCGGCAAGGCCCAGCATGTCCCGCAAGGTCTCGGCGGTGACGCGCCCGCCGGCATGGGCGATCGCCTGGTCGAGCAACGACAGCGCATCGCGCACCGAGCCTTCGGCCGCCCGCGAGATCAGCCGCAGCGCCTCCTCGTCGGCTTCGATCGCCTCTTTGCCGGCGATCATCGTGAGATGCTGGGTCAGCTCCTCGCCGTCGATCCGGCGCAGGTCGAAGCGCTGACAGCGCGACAGCACCGTCACCGGCACCTTGCGGATCTCGGTCGTGGCGAAAATGAACTTCACATGCGCCGGCGGCTCTTCGAGCGTCTTCAACAGCCCGTTGAAGGCCGCCGTCGACAGCATGTGCACTTCGTCGATGATGTAGACCTTGTAGAGCGCCGACACGGGCTTGTAACGCGCTGCGTCGGTGATCTCGCGAATGTCGTTGATCGAGGTGTGGCTCGCCGCGTCCATCTCGATCACGTCGACATGGCGCCCTTCCATGATCGCCCGGCAATGCACGCCTTCGTCGACGAAATCGACGGTCGGATGACGCTCCTCGCCCTCGCGCTCGTAATTGAGGGCCCGCGCGAGAATGCGCGCCGTCGTCGTCTTGCCGACGCCGCGAACGCCGGTCAGCATCCAGGCCTGGGGGATCCGATCGTGCGCAAACGCGTTGCGCAGGGTCCGCACCATCGGCCCTTGCCCGATCAGTTCACCGAAATGGCTCGGCCGGTATTTCCGCGCCAAAACCCGATAGGGCGCCGAACCATCGCCATTTTGAGGGAAATCCGCCAAGCGCTTTCTCCGGCTTCGATCTACCCGCACATCCTCGCGAACGGCGCCCGAAACACCAAACGCGCATGGGCGCTGTCCACACTTCGCACACCCGCCCCGCGCCGGGCGAGCCGCAACATGCCACGTCTTCACGCTTTGGAAAATTGAAGAAGCGCCGACGGGCGCACCGTCCGCCTCACATCACCCGTGCGCGGCGACCCCGGCCGGACGGACCGCGCCACCCCGTCGAGCCATTCCGTGGAGTGGCGGTGGTGGCGGCGGGGCGCACCGTGCGATGCGCCGGATCCGCGACGAGGCGCGTGCTGCGGTGGCTGAAGAAGGAGGCCAGCGAATGACCCGGACCGAATCTCGTTGGGGCTGCTTCGTTCCCGACCTGACCCGGTTGGCGAGTGGACCGTCCACCGCCGACCTCCCAGGCCCTTATATCAACGTCCCCCCCGCCGATGGCAAGGCCCCGATTTCAATGACGTTCGCCCCGGCGGCTTCGGCGTCGACCGGATCGTGGCTGACCATCAGAACCGGCAGCCGATCCTCCCGCGCCAGCGCGAAGACGATCGCCCGCGTCTGGCCGCGCAGCGCCTGATCGAGCGCCGAGAACGGCTCGTC
The DNA here is from genome assembly GCF_021556395.1 of Acuticoccus kalidii. Taxonomy (GTDB): domain Bacteria; phylum Pseudomonadota; class Alphaproteobacteria; order Rhizobiales; family Amorphaceae; genus Acuticoccus; species Acuticoccus kalidii. The sequence goes on along the minus strand of NZ_JAKGCS010000036.1, from coordinate 33,821 downwards.
GAGAAGCAGAGCGCGCGGCTCCCCGGCGAGCGTTCTGGCGAGCGAAACCCGGCTTTTCTGCCCGCCCGACAGCGTCTCCGGGTCGCGGTCCGCAAAGCCCTCCATCGCGACGCGCGCGAGGTGCCGCATCGCGATCGCGCGCCGCGCCTCGCGCCCGCGCCGCCGCCCCTCGCCGTCCCGCCGCTTCACCGCGAACATCACATTCTGGAGGACCGACATATGCGGATAAAGAAGCGCGTCCTGGAACACCATGCCGACCCCGCGCCGATCCGCCGCAAGGCCGCCGATCTCCCGCCCATCGAGCACGACGCGCCCCGCGACCATGAACGGCGCGCCGAGGAGCCCCGCCACCGCGAGCAGCACCGACGATTTCCCGCTCCCCGACGGCCCCATCAGCGCGAGCACCTCGCCGCCCGCGACCGTCTCGTCGAGCCGCGCGAGCGTCCGCCCCCGCAGCGCGACGGAAAATCCGGCGAAGACGAGGCTCATGCGCCGCCCCGCACCGGCCGCATCCCCCGCCGGTCGCGAAAGAGGAGCGCCGGCACGCCCCGCGCCAACGCGAACGCGACGAACGGGATCGCCAATTGCAGCGTCGCGAAGATGCCCGTCAGTCGGCGGTCGCCGCCGGTCGCCGTCGCCACCGCCTCGGTCGTCACCGTCTCCACCCGTCCCCCTCCGATCATCTGCGTCGGCAGATAGAGCCCGACCGAGACCGCCACCGACAGCGCGAAGGCGACGAGGAGCGGCGTCGTCATCAACGGCAGCCGCACCGTCCAGAAGCGCCGCCACGCGCCGATGCCGAGGCTCGCCGCCACCCGCTCATAACGCGGATCGAGCGCCGCCCAGGGGCCCGACAGCGAGATCAACGCATAAGGCAGCACGAACACCACATGCGCCAGCGTCACCGCCACCGCGCCCGGCGTCACCCGCACCGCGATCGCGACCACGTTGAGCCCGAACAGGAACGCCACCTGCGGCGCGATCAGCGGCAGATAGACGAGCCCCATCACCCGCGCCCCGCGCCGTCGCGCCTCGACCAGAAGCACCGCGAGCGGCAGCGCGACAAGGCTCGCCCCGAGCGCGATCCCGAGCGTGTCGCCGAGCCGCGCCGCCGCCATCGGCAGATGCCGCTCCCACGCCGCGAGGCTGAGGGCGGGCGGCCAGGCCTCGGGAAACGGCCAATAGAGCGCCACCGACTGGAGGATCAGCCCGCCGAACCCGGCGAACAGGCTCCCCGCGCCCGCCACCGCCACGAGAAGGATCCCGAGCCGCACGCCGAAATCTCCGCGCGCCCGCCATCCGCCGAGCCGCAACGGCCGCGCGATCCGCCCCGCGGCCCACTCGAGCCCCAGCCACGCCAGGATCGACGCGGCGACGAGCGCCAGCATCGCCACCGCCGCCGCGCTCCCGACGAGCCACGCCCGCAGGTCCGGCGCCTGCAGCCACTCCACCACCCGCACCGCGAGCGGCGCCGGCCGCGTCGGCCCCAGGATCAGCTCGACATCCACCACCGAGACGCCATAAGCGAGGACCGCGAGCACCGGCAGGCGGATCTGCCGATAGAGCAGCGGCCAGACCGTATGGAGAAACGCCGCGAGCCGCCCGTAGCCGAGCGAGCGCGCCACCATCACCCGCTCCCGCGCCTTCACCTGACCGAGCGCGGCGAGCGCCATCAGAAACAGGAACGGCACCTCCTTGACCGCAAGGGCGGCGATCATCGCAAGCCCCCAGGGGTCGCGGATCAGAACGAGATCCGGCGGCGCCTCGAACCCCGTCGCCCAGGGCGACAACAGCCGCAGCACGAACCCCGACGGGGCGAACAGGAAGACGAAGCCGAGCGCCGCCGCCGCATGGGGCACCGACAGGATCGGCGCGATCAGCCGCTCGACCAGCGCGAGCCCCCGCGTCTCGAACGCCGCCGCGAGGATCGCCGCCGTCACCGCCAGCGCGACGAGCGTCGCCGCGAACCCCGTCCATGCGCTCGTCGCGATCGAGCGCCACACGCCGGGCGCGGCGAAGAACTCGCCGAACACCGAGAGCGTCGGCGTCCGCGCCCCGAGCGCCGGCAGATAGCCGAACGCCGGCAACACGATGCCCGACAGCCCGGCGAGCACCGGCAGCACGAGCAGCCCGCCCACCACTGCCGCGATCGCCCGCCACAGAAGATCCCGGCCCGAGGCCGACCCCCGCGCCGTCATCGCGTCATCCGATGCTTCGCCTCACTCATAATCGCGATTATATTGTCCACCATGTCGGTGACGCCTGCGCAAAATTTTCACGCGGTCCTCTTCCCGCATCGCTCCCTGAGCCGTCGCGGCTTCTGGGTTCTCGTGGCCATTGTCGGCGGGGTCATGGGCCTTGCGGGCCTGCGCGCGCTCGCCCTCGGGGCATGGCCGGTCACGATATTCGCCGCCCTCGACGTCGCGCTCGTGTGGGGCGCCTTCAAGCTCTCTTATCGCAGCGGACGCCAGTTCGAGGAGGTGAGCGTCACCGACACCGAGGTTCTGGTGCGCAAGGTGACGCCGTCCGGCACGGTGACGGAGCACCGCTTCAACCCCTATTGGGCCCGCCTCAGCATCACCCGCGAGGAGGACGAGGGCGTCGTCCGCCTCGATCTCGGCTCGCATGGCAAGACCATCGTCGTCGGCGCCTTCCTCAACCCGGAGGACCGCGCCTCCTTCGCCGATGCCTTCTCCGATGCTCTCGCGAGAGCCCGCCACGCGGCCTGAACACGAAGCCGCCTGCACCCGAAGCCGCCCAAACAAAAACGCCCCGGACGGGAAACCGTCCGGGGCGTTTTTCGGTCCGTGCGGCGGCCTTATTCGGCCGCCTCTTTCACCGTCACCTCGTGCGGCCCGACCGCGTCCGCCTCCGCGGTCTGCGGCTCGACCTTCAGCGGCACGATCCGGCGCACGATCACGTAGAAGAGCGGCACGAACAGCACGCCGAGAATGGTCGCCGACAGCGTTCCGCCCAAGACACCCGTGCCGATCGCGTTACGGCCCGCAGAGCCGGCGCCACTCGACAGCACCAGCGGCGTCACGCCGAGCGAGAACGCCATGGACGTCATCACGATCGGCCGGAAACGCTGCCGTGCCGCCTCCTTCACCGCGGCATAGAGTTCCTTCCCGGCCTCTTGCTGAGCCCGCGCGAACTCCACGATCAGGATCGCGTTCTTGCCGGTGAGACCCACCGTGGTCAAGAGCGCCACCTGGAAGAACACGTCGTTCGGGTACCCGCCATAGCGCGCACCGACCAGCGCCCCCACGATACCGAGCGGCATCGCGAGCATCACCGCGATCGGGATCGCCCAACTCTCATAGAGCGCGGCGAGCGACAGGAACACGACGGCGAGCGACAAGGCATAGAGCAACGGCGCCTGCCCCCCGGTCTCCTGCTCTTCCAGCGACAGGCCGGTCCACGAGATGTCGAGGCCGTTCGGAAGCTGGGTGAGGAGCGCTTGCATCTCCGCCATCGCCTCGCCGGTCGTCACCCCTTCGGCGGGTTGCCCCTGGAGCTGCATCGCCGGCACGCCGTTATAGCGATAGAGGCCTTGCGGGCCGAAGCGCCAATCGCCCTCCGCAAAGTTCGAGAAGGGCACGAGCCCGCCGCTCGCATTGCGCACGCGCCATCGCTCGATATCGTCCGGGTTGCGGCGGGAATCCGCCTCGCCCTGGACATACACCTTCTTGACGCGCCCGCGATCGAGGAAGTCGTTCACATAGCGCCCCGCCCACGCGATCGAGAGCAGATTGTTGACGTCGGCCGCCGTCACGCCCATCGCCCCGGCCTTACGCCAGTCGACATTGAGGCCGAACTGCGCCGCGTCCTCGAGCCCGTTCGGACGGACGGAGGCGATCTTGTCGCTCTGCGTCGCGAGGCCGATGAGCTGATTGCGCGCATCGAGCAGCTCCTCGTGCGTCTGACCGGCGCGCGCCTGGAGGAACATGTCGAAGCCGGACACGTTGCCGAGCTCGATCACCGCCGGCGGCACGATCGGGAACACCATCGCGTCCTTGATCTGCGACAGTGCGCCGAAGGCCCGGCCGGCGACGGCCTGGACGTTCAATGACGGATCGGCGCGATCCTTCCAGTCCTTCATCCGCACGAATGCGAGACCGACATTCTGGCCGGAACCCGCGAAGGAGAAGCCGACCACGGTGAACATCGAGGCGACGGCGTCCTGCTCGTTCTCCTCGAAATAGCTGCGCACCTGTTCGAGGACGGCGCCGGTCCGCTCGGCCGTCGCGCCGGACGGCCCCTGCACGAGGACGAACATGATGCCCTGGTCCTCGTCCGGCAGGAAGCCGGTCGGCGTGTTGACGAAGAGATAGACCATCCCGCCGACGAGCGCGGCATAGATGATGCCGATGCGAAGCGGCCGACGGATCAGCCAGCCGACGGAGCCGGTATAACCGCCCGTCAACCGCGTGAAGACGCGGTTGAACCAGGCGAGCGGCCCCCAGCCGGCGCCGTGCTTTTTCGGCTTCAGCATCGTCGCGCAGAGCGCCGGCGTCAGGATCACGGCGACGACCACCGAGAGCGCCATCGCCGAGACGATCGCGACCGAGAACTGGCGGTAGATGACGCCGGTCGAGCCGCCGAAGAACGCCATCGGCACGAACACCGCCGACAGGACCAATGCGATGCCGACGAGGGCGCCGGTGATCTGCCGCATCGACTTCTTCGTCGCCTCGCGCGGCCCGAGCCCCTCTTCCTCCATGATGCGCTCGACATTCTCCACGACGACGATCGCGTCGTCGACGAGAAGACCAATCGCGAGCACCATCGCGAGCATCGTCAATGTGTTGATGGTGAAGCCGAAGGCGGCGAGCACCCCGAACACGCCGAGGAGCACGACCGGCACCGCGAGCGTCGGAATGAGCGTCGCCCGCAGATTGCCGAGGAACAACAGCATCACGAAGAAGACGAGCACGATCGCCTCGAACAGCGTCTTCACCACCTCTTCGATGGAGATGACGACGAACGGGGTCGTGTCGTACGGGATATTGTAGACGACGCCGTCGGGGAAGAACTCGGCGAGTTCGTCCATCCGCGCCTTCACCCGCTCGCCGGTGTCGAGCGCGTTCGCGCCGCTCGCGAGCTGGATCGCCATGCCGGATGCCGGCTGGCCATTATAGCGCGAGATCGTCTGATAGGTCTCCGCGCCGACCTCGACGCGCGCGACATCCTTGAGGAGGACGAGGCCGCCATCGGTCTCCGCCCGCAGCACGATCTGCTCGAAATCCTCCGGCGTGCGAAGAAGCGACTGCGCGGTGATCGTCGCGTTGAGCTGCTGGCCGCTGACGGAGGGGAGCGAGCCGAACTGACCGGCCGAGATCTGCGCGTTCTGCGCCTGCACCGAGTTGACGACATCGGACGCGGCGAGCTCATAGGCGGCGAGCTTCGACGGGTCGAGCCAGATGCGCATCGCATAGGCCGAGCCGAACACCTGCACATCGCCGACGCCGTCGACGCGGCTGATCTCGTCGACGATGTTGGAGTTCAGATAGTCCGAGAGGTCGACTTGCTCGAGCTGGCCGTCCTCGGAGATGAGACCGACCACCATCAGGAAGCCGGCCGACGATTTGCGCACCGTCACGCCCTGGCGCTGCACCACCTCGGGCAACAGGCTCGTCGCCTGCGACAGGCGGTTCTGCACCTGGACCTGTGCGATATCGGGATCGGTCCCGGTCTCGAAATTGAGGCTGATCGAGGCCGAACCGGCGGCGGTCGAGTTCGAGCTGATATAACGGAGCCCGTCGAGGCCGGTCATCTGCTGCTCGATCACCTGCGTGACCGTCGTGTCGACCGTCTCCGCCGATGCACCCGGATAGTTCGCCGAGATGCTCACCGAGGGCGGTGCGATCTGAGGATATTGCGAGACCGGCAGCGTCAGAATCGCGAGCGCGCCCATCCCCATGATGAGGATCGCGATCACCCAAGCGAAAATGGGCCGGTCGATGAAAAACTGCGCCATTCCAGTGTCCTGTTCGCGCCGGGGCGCGGGGGTCTACTGCGTACTCGTCGCGGCTCGGTCAGTCGCGGACGGTGCGGCGGGGGTTCCGGCCCTTCCGGCGCTCGGTCGGCTGGGTCGCATCGTCGTCCGCGGCGGCGGCGACATCCGTATCCGCGGCGGTCTCCGCCGTGGTGTCGGCCGACGTGTCCGCAGACGTGTCGGCCGAAGTGTCCGTTGCAGGCGCGGCGCCGGCGGCGTCCGCATCGGCCGGGGCCGCCTCGTTGGCCGCGCCGCTCGCATCGGCCGGTACGGTCTCGTCCGCCGCGGGTGCAGCGGCGGCCTCGCCGCCCGTCGCCGCGCCGGAAGCTGCCGGCGAAGCGTCACCGCTGCCGGCTGCCTGCCCCGCCTGCCCTGCTTGCCCCGTGGCCGGGGCGGCAGACGCCGCCTCCGCACCACGCTCCTGCGGTGCGGCCGGGGCGCCCGGTCGCACCTTCTGCAGGCCTTCGACGATGATCTTGTCACCATCGGCGAGGCCGCCGCTGACGATCCAGTCATTGTCACGCGACTCGAGGATCTGCAGCACCCGCTCCTCGACCACATTGTCGGCGTTGACGACGAGCGCCGTCGGCCGGCCGCGCCGGTCGCGCGAGACGCCTTCCTGCGGGGCGAGCACGACGTTTTCGGCGACGCCCTGGGGCATCTTCACCTGGACATACATGCCCGGCAGCAGAAGCCGGTCGGGGTTCGGGAACTCGAGACGCAGCGTCACGACGCCGGTCTGCTCGTTCACGTAAGGCTCCGCCGCGCGCAGCCGTCCGGTGAGCTCATAGGCTTCGCCGTCGGCGAGGATGAGCGTCACCGTGTCGTCGATATCGGCGAGCTTCTGCTGGGTGATGCCCTTGCGCCAGGCCAGCATCTCCGCCGCCGACTGGGTCACGTCGACGAGCACCGGATCGATATTGCGGATGATCGCGAGCGGCGTCTCCTGCCCGCTGGTCACCAGCGCGCCCCGCGTCGTCAGCGAGCGGCCGATGACGCCGGTGAGCGGCGCGGTGATCGTCGTGCGCTGCAGATCGATCTGGGCCGCCTGCAAGGCCGCCTGGGCGACCTGAAGCGAGGCTTGCGCCGTGTCCCGCTCCGATTCGGCGGTGTCGCGCACCTGTTCGCTGCCCACATTGCGGGCGAACAGCGTATCGGCGCGCTCGAGCTCGCGGTTCGCCTGCTTGAGGCGCGCCTCGGCCTGAGTCACTCCGGCTTCGGCCTGGGCGACCTGCGCCTGGTAGGTCGCCGGGTCGATCTTGTAGAGTTCTTCACCGAGCTCCACATCCGCGCCTTCAGTGAACAGACGATCGGTAATGATGCCCGCCACCTGCGGCCGAACCTGCGCGATCGCCGAGGCCACCACGCGGCCCGGCAAGGTCGAGGTCAGCGTCACATTCTGCGCCTCGAGCGAGACGACGGTCACGGGAACGGCCGGCGGCGGACCGCCGCCCTGCCCCTCCTGCGCGGAGATGGGGGCCGTCACCATGGCAAGACCCACCGTTACCGAGAGAACCCGCAGGCCTCTGGCTCCGATCAACATATTGCAGGCTCCTAGACGAAACCGCGCGCGCCATCCCTGCGTTGATGATGACGTGCGCGATTAGGAAACTCTTCGGTTCCCTTATGTATCATTCTTCGCTAGTGAAGCAAGACCCGCACCGGAACGCGGAAGCAGTCGTGAGATGAGCCATCTTTGCACCAAACCCCAGTTGATCTGCTGCGGTCAGGGCCGCCGAGGCCGGCCGCCCCAGCTCACCCCCGGTGAGCGGGAAGCAGCTATTCTCGACGCGGTTGAGCGCGTCGCTGCGACAAAAGGGCTTCAGGGCATGACGATGAGCGCCATCGCGCGCGCGGCCGGCATGTCCAAGCGGACCCTATACACCATCTACGATAGTCGCGATGCCCTGTTCGAGGCCTGGGTCGGCCGTGTCCGCGCCTCCATCATTCGCCCCCTCACCGCGGCCGAGGACGCCCTGCCCCTCGAGGAGCGCCTGCGCCGGATGCTGCGCAAGGAGGCCGAAACCACCATCTCCGAGCATCGCATCATGGTGCTGCGCGCCCTCATCGCCGAGGCCGAACGGCACCCCGAGCTCGCCCGGACCTTCCTGCGCGCCGGCCCGGCGACCGTGCGCGCCATGGTGCGCGCCGAGCTCGACCGGGCGCGCGAGCGCGGCGAGATCTCGACCGAGGACACCGAGACGGCGGCGACGATCCTGTGCGACATGGTCTTCACGAGCCCGATCGACAAGCTGGTCGACCCCGATGCGGTCCACGCCTGCTCGGCCGTCGCCGAAAACCGCCTCGACATCGCTCTTCACATCTTCATGAACGGTCTCGCCGTGGGGGAAGGCCGGGGCTGACGCCACCCCGTCAGGACATGCGAAAAGGCTCTCTTCGGCGACCCGATGGCACCTTCCAGCGGGGCGAGCGTGCTGCTAAATAGACGGCATGGATGACCTCGCCCCCCTGACGCAAGAAGCGGCCCCCGCCAGCACCCAGTCTGCCGGCAAATCGCGCCCGATGACCAAGGTGCGCAATTTCTCGATCGTCGCGCACATCGACCACGGTAAGTCGACCCTCGCCGATCGCCTGATCCAGCTCACCGGTTCGCTGACGGACCGGGAGATGAAGGACCAGATCCTCGATTCCATGGACATCGAGCGCGAGCGCGGGATCACCATCAAGGCGCAGACCGTGCGCCTCATCTACAAGGCCTCGGATGGGATCGAGTACACGCTCAACCTCATCGACACGCCGGGCCATGTCGATTTCGCTTACGAGGTGAACCGCTCGCTCGCCGCCTGCGAGGGCTCCCTCCTCGTCGTCGACGCCTCGCAGGGCGTCGAGGCGCAGACGCTCGCCAACGTTTATCAGGCGATCGACAACGACCACGAGATCATCCCCGTCCTCAACAAGGTCGACCTGCCGGCCGCCGAGCCCGAGCGCGTCAAGGCGCAGATCGAGGAGGTCATCGGCCTCGATGCGTCCGACGCGCTGCCCATCTCGGCGAAGACCGGCGTCGGCGTCCCCGCCGTGCTCGAGGCGATCGTCAAACGCCTGCCGCCGCCGATGGGCAATCCCGACGCGCCGCTCAAGGCGATGCTGATCGATTCCTGGTACGACCCCTATCTCGGCGTCGTCACCCTCGTGCGCATGATCGACGGCTACCTCAAAAAGGGCCAGACGATCCGCATGATGCGCACCGGCGCGAAATACGGCATCGATAAAGTCGGCGTCTTCACGCCCAAGATGCTCGAGGTCGACGCGCTCGGGCCGGGCGAGATCGGCTTCCTGATCGCCGGCATCAAGGAAGTCGCCGACACCCGCGTCGGCGACACCATCACCGAGGACAAGCGGCCCGCCGCCGAGGCGCTTCCGGGTTTCCGCCCGGCGATCCCCGTCGTCTTCTGCGGCCTCTTCCCGATCGACGCCGCCGATTTCGAGGATCTGCGCGCCGCGATGGGCAAGCTCCGCCTCAACGATGCGAGCTTCTCCTACGAGATGGAGACCTCGGCCGCGCTCGGCTTCGGCTTCCGCTGCGGCTTTCTCGGCCTCCTCCACCTTGAGATCATCCAGGAGCGGCTGGAGCGCGAGTTCAATCTCGACCTCATCGCGACCGCGCCGTCCGTCGTCTACAAGCTCACCCTCACCAATGGCGAGGAGAAGGAGCTGCACAACCCGGTCGACATGCCGGAGCCGAACGAGATCGAGGAGATCGCCGAGCCCTGGATCAAGGCGACGATCCTCACCCCGGACGAGTATCTCGGCGGCATCCTGAAGCTGTGCCAGGAGCGACGCGGCATCCAGACCGAGCTGTCCTATGTCGGCAGCCGCGCGATGGTGACGTACGAGTTGCCCCTCAACGAGGTGGTGTTCGACTTCTACGACCGGCTGAAGTCCGTCTCGAAGGGCTACGCCTCGTTCGACTATCAGCTTGCCGAGTATCGCGCCGGCGATCTCGTCCGCATGAACATTCTCGTCAACGCCGAGCCGGTCGACGCCTTGTCGATGCTGGTCCACCGCTCCCAGGCCGAGCGTCGCGGCCGGGCGATGTGCGAGAAGCTGAAGGAGTTGATCCCGCAGCATATGTTCGTGGTGCCGATCCAGGCCGCGATCGGCGGCCGCATCATCGCCCGCGAGACGATCCGCGCGCTGCGCAAGGACGTCACCGCCAAGTGCTATGGCGGCGACGCGACCCGCAAGCGGAAGCTTCTGGAGAAGCAGAAGGCGGGTAAGAAGAAGATGCGCCAGTTCGGGAAGGTGGAGATCCCGCAGGAGGCGTTTATTGCGGCTTTGAAGGTGGATGGGTAGACCTCGAAGCTCGCCCCCTTAAAGAGCAGTTTTCATATTGGTAATATTTCTAAATTCATCAGTATATTTCCAAGAAACACTTCTAATACTCCCCTTAATCCCCAACTCTTTAGAGACATCCCTGACGGTCGTTAGAAGACATTCCGCTGACAGAATCTGCAACGACGCACCTACAAGGATAGCTCGCTTCACATTTTCTAGAGAAACAAGGATATTGTGCTCGTTCTTTAATGAAAAATTGTGGGTGTGTCGAAGCTTATTATATGAGACGGCCGTTAGCGTGGCGTACCCACCCCTGAAAGGGTGCACACATTCCGATAAATTCTCGTATACTGACAACATTCCCTGCGCCCCTTCCCCAAGCACTTGCTCTAAACTTGGCTTAACAAGCTTTGAGTAGACTTGAGGGCGCCGGAAAATATCTTCGACATCCCTTGAACGACTTCCCCATATAAATTTCTGAAAAAAATCGAAAATATCAACATCAGCATTGGTACTATTGATAATTTTTCGTCGCCTAAAAGCTCGCATATCACTTGGTTTTGGAAAAACTTCTCCAACCTCCCCGACATCCGCGAGGGCAGCCGTACCTAGCTCTAAAATTGATCTGGCAATTATCGCCGAAGCTAAATAATTTTCTTCTTTAATCGAAGACAAACAACTATCCAATAACAACTCCACCCTCTTGGCGATTAAATGACTATAAAATAGCACATCCACACATATCTCTGTCCATATAAATTTATTATACCTAAAGTAATACTCATGCAAGGATATCTGATTTTTTGAGAAAATGAACGACTTCGCACGCGAAGCCATTCCCTTCGGAGTTAAAATAGTATATTCATCATCCGGATAAACACTCAGAATTGAATGATATATAGATTTAATATCCTCTATGAGGCTCACCTTCTTTTCAATCTCGTTTTCAAACACAGCAACCTCAATTGGTTTAAATTCTTCTTATTTTATAATACAGTATTGCAATCCCCTCACAAATCAATTCCATCTTATATCGCGCGCTTATCGCTACATTGAAGCGGCTATAATTAACTTACCTAATGGGACCAATGGGACCACTCGGCTAGTGACCCAATAGCTTTTGTCCACAACCAGAAAATCGAAACGGCGCGAATCAAGGCAGGATCTTATAGGTGTATGATCAATCTATTTGTCAGCAAGCTAGGACAATGAAGGCGGATGAGCTCTAATTACTTTTCCGCAAGCATACTGCGGCGACGGAGATGAGGACCACCTATGACTTTGATGCGATCGCCGTCTATATCTATCCGCATGAAGACAAGGTCGAAGCCAGAACGCACATGATAAGTGACGACCACGCAATCGATGACAAGCCACCCATCTCGCCGGGCGGCGTCGGTTTCTGAATGCGCACAAGCAGATCGATCGCAACGAAAGCGATCTCGTCGTCCAGCACGCCGTGACGGGCAACGACGTTCGCTAAGACACCGGGGAACTTATCCCCGCCCCCACCCCCCATGCCAAACTCCCCCCGCATCACCCGATTGGAGGCGGTCCGGACCGGCCGACTGCGGGTGAGGCTTCGGCAGTCGGCCCCGTTCGCGGTGTAACGAGAACCGCGTGGGGTCGGCGGACCGTATCGGGTCGTCAGCGGCCCGCCGAAAACCTACCGCACGTACGGGGCCATCGGTCTGCCGTACCGCTGGAGGCAAGGGCGGCGGACAAACCGCTGAATGGGCACGCGAGCCAGAGGCTCCGCGCGGCGAGTACGCCCCCGAACCGTCCCAAAGCGCCGAATGGCGGGACGCGTGATGGCGGCCTCCACACAAAAATCAACGGTCGCTCTCACGCGTCCCGTCCCTCCGACCCGGCCCACACGGCGCCGGGCCGCGCGCGCACGTCCGCATCGTGCCGCGCTCGCCCCACCGCGCCGCGCGCCCCCACCGCGCCGCCCCGGCCGACATGCGACCCCAGCGCCACAACCGAAGGCGTCACAAAACATTCACACAACTGTTGACTGCACGACATTGACCCGCGCAATTGGTCTCGTCTGACCCGGCCTCCGGGCCCCATCAGAAGGCCTCTTTTATGCGACACAGCCTCGCCCTCGCCGCGTTCCTCGCGGGCTTCCCCCTCGCCGCTCTCGCCCAGTCCGAGAGCGCCCCGGTCGCGATGTCCTACGGCGACCGCCCGTTCTTCCTGATCGACAAGCTCGAAGACGGCGACCTCAAGGACAAGCTGCTCTCCTGCGTCGGCCAGAGCCCGCAGAAGACGGCCTTCTCCATCGGCCATCGCGGCGCGCCGCTGCAATTTCCCGAGCACACCGTCCAGTCGAACCTCGCCGCCGCCCGCCAAGGCGCCGGCATCCTCGAATGCGACGTCGCCTTCACCAAGGACAAGGCGCTCGTCTGCCGCCACGCGCAGAACGATCTCCACACCACGACCGACATCGTGACGAGCGATCTCGCCGAGAAGTGCAGCACGCCCTTCACGCCCGCCTCCGGCGACACGCCCGCCGCCGCCGAGTGCCGCACCTCGGACCTCACCCTCGCCGAGTTCCAGACCCTCACCCCGAAAATGGACGCGTCCGACAAGACCGCGACCACGGCCGAGGCCTATCTCGGCGGCGTCCCCGGCTTCCGCACCACCCTCTATAGCGACGGGGCGGCGCTTCTCACCCATGCCGAGTCGATCGCCCTCTTCCAGGAACTCGGCGCCCAGTTCACGCCCGAGCTGAAGGACCCGGCCGTCGACATGCCCTTCGACGGCTTCTCGATGGACGACTACGCCACCAAGATGATCGACGAATATCGCGAGGCCGGTATCCCCGCTTCCGACGTCTTCCCGCAATCTTTCAATCTCGACGTGATCCGCCACTGGGTGGAGAGCGAGCCGGACTATGGTCAGCAGGCCGTCTTCCTGGTGGAGCCGGGCGATGATTGGGACGGGGCCGATGAAAGCACCTGGGTGAACACCCCGGCCGAGATCGCCGAAATGGGCATTCACTATCTCGCCCCGTCGATCAACATGCTCGTCGACCTCGACGAGACGGGCGCGATCGTCCCCTCCGCCTACGCCGAGGCGGCGACGGCGGCGGGCCTCAACCTCATCACCTGGTCGCTGGAGCGCTCCGGCCCGCTCGCCAATGGCGGCGGCTGGTACTTCAACTCCGTCACCGACGCGATCGACAGCGACGCGGACTATTACAACGTCCTCCACGTCCTCGCGCAGGATGTCGGCGTCGTCGGCGTCTTCTCCGACTGGCCGGCGACCGTCACCTACTACGCCAACTGCTACGGCCTCTGAGCCGTCCGGGCGGGTAATCCCCGCCCCCTCCTCCGATCGCCATAATGCCCCGTCGGAGCAACGGGGCGGTGGCGGCCCCCAACACGAAAAATGCCGGGCGTGCGAGACACCCGGCAGGTTGGAGGAAGGAGAGGATCGGCGGAGCCGCCCGAACGGATCGGACAGCCCCGCCGTCCATCAGGTGACCGCAGCGCCACCCACGAGAAGGAGAATGACGAAGATTGCCGCGATAACGAGGAAAATGAAGAAAAGAATTCGTGCCACCGTCGCTGCGCCTGCAGCAACACCACTAAAGCCAAAGAAACCGGCGATAATCGCAATCACGGCAAAAATGATTGCCCATGTGAGGAAGTCCATAGTAGCGCGTGCTCCGTTGTGCTTCGTTGAACAAAATTGAAAAGCACGCAGTAAGGTTCCATCCTTTCGCACAATCGTTTCGGAAATCGACCGTCCGAGATCGTTCCCGCGCCCCCGATCGGGCCGCACGCGCCCCGTTATTCGGGCCGCACGAGAACCACGAGCACGATCACGACGAACGCCGAGGCAGCGAGCTTCCACACGTCGGAGCGACGCTTGAGACCCGGCAGTCCGAGCGGACGGATGAGATGGGCGGCCATCGCGAGGACCACGATGACGGAGATGATCTTTGTCATCGCGCGAGACTACTAAGAACGCCCGCCACCGCAAGGAGGGCGCAGCGCCTCAGGTCCAATGGAGCGGCGGCGCCGCCGCCTTCAGCCGCGCGAACGCCGCGCCGAGGCGCGCCATCAGCGCCGCCCTGTCCCCGTCCGCCGCGATCGGCCGGCCGACGAGCATCGTGCAGGTGAACGGCACCGGCACCCGCGCCCCGCGCGGCAGGATCCGCCCCGCCCCTTGCAGATAAACCGGCACGATCGGGGCCCCCGTCTCCCGCACGAGCTTCGTCAACCCGGATTTCAGCCGCCCCATCTCCTCCGGTGCGCCGCGTGTCCCCTCCGGAAAGACGATCAAGATCCGCCCCGCCGCGAGCGCCGCCCGCGCGCCCTCCAGCGGATCGACCGCCCCCCGCTCCACCCGCCGCTCGATTGGCAGGAGCCCGATGAGCCGGAGCGCGACGAAGCGCAGGACCGGCGTCGCCAAGAAATAATCCGCGGCGCCCACGACGCGTACATTCTGGACCGCCCGCCGATCGAAGGCGCTGAGCAGGAAGAGGATGTCGAAATGGCTGTTGTGGTTCGCCGCGACGATCGCCGGCCCCTCGCGCGGCAACCGCTCCCGCCCGCCGACGCTGAGGCCGAACAGGAGCCACCACACCGGCCGCAACAGGACGAGGGCGAGGCCGCGCATCCGTCAGAACCGCACGCTCGAGAAGAAGGCGAACACGTGGAAGGTGAGCGGCGCGGTGAAGGTCAAGCTATCGAGCCGGTCGAGCGCCCCGCCATGCCCCGGCAGGAGCTTCGAGGCGTCCTTCACGCCGAGATCGCGCTTCACCGCGCTCATCGTCACGTCCCCCGCGAAGCCGGCGACGGGCATCAGCACGGCGAGGATCAGGATCGCCCGCCACGGCAGCGGCGTGAAGATCGGCGCGAGCAGACAGACGAGGATCCCGCTCAACACGACGCCGCCGAGAAAACCCGCCCAGGTCTTGTTCGGGCTCACCGAGGGCAGGATCTTCGGCCCGCCGATGGTCCGCCCGGCGATATATTGGAAGACGTCGTTGAGCCCCGTCACCACGAGGAGGAAGAACAACAGCCCCGCACCGCCCAAGGGCGCCTCCGCCGGCGGCGTGTTCATGAACAGCGCGCCATAGCCGAGATTGTAGACCGTGATGACGATCCCCCAATGGAGGATCCCCGTCGCCGCGAGATAGCCTTTGGTCCGTCCATTGAGAACGAGGACCGCCGGCATCAACAGGAACACGTAGACCGGCACGAACACGAGATAGATCCCGTACCAGTCGAGCGCGACGATCAGATAGCTCGCCGGAACGAGCGCGTAGGCGAGGAGAAGCGCCGGCCGATCCTCCCGGCGCGTCGGCACCAAGGACAGATATTCCCGCAAGGCGATGAACGAGATCAGCGCGAAGAGGACGATGACCCCCATCCGCCCGGCGAGCATCGCCGCGCCGAGGGCGACGACGATCACCCACCAGGTTTTCACCCGCGCCCGTATCCCCGCCATCCAGAAGGATGCGATCGTGCCCGCGATCAGGAGCGCAAGGATCGACGCGAAGCCGATCAGGAGGGGCGAGGCGGTGAACATAACGGCTCCGAGGAGATGGGCGCTCTCACGAGGACATGGATGACTGAGACGGCGTTAGACCACGATTGTGACCCCGTCGGCGAGATCGCCGGCGCATCACCCGCCCCGGCGATCGCGCCGCGCCGCCGGGAGAGGATCGCCCGATGACCACCGACAATCGCCGCCCGATCCCGAGCCGCACGTCCGGCTGGGCCGTCGCCCTCGCGCGCCGCGTCGCCCATGCCGGGATCAGCGCCGATCAGGTGTCGGCGGCGAGCCTCGTCTTCGCCGTCGGGACGGCGCTCGCGCTCCTCGCCGCGCCGGGCTGGCCGCCGCTTTATCTCCTCGCCGCCCTCCTCTGCCCCTTGCGCC
The DNA here is from genome assembly GCF_021556395.1 of Acuticoccus kalidii. Classification (GTDB taxonomy): domain Bacteria; phylum Pseudomonadota; class Alphaproteobacteria; order Rhizobiales; family Amorphaceae; genus Acuticoccus; species Acuticoccus kalidii. The sequence continues at coordinate 17,629 of NZ_JAKGCS010000036.1, read as the reverse complement.
TCCTCGCCAATCTCATCGACGGGATGGTCGCCGTGGAGCACGGCAAAGCGAGCGCCCTCGGCCCGCTCTTCAACGAGGTGCCGGACCGGATCGCCGATATCGTGATCCTGGCCGCCGCCGGCGTCTCGGCCGCGCGGGCGGCGCAAGAGGGATGGATCGCCGACTGGGGGGCGACGGCCGGATGGCTCGCCGCGATCGCCGCCTTACTCACCGCCTATGTGCGCGAACTCGGCCGCGCGCTCGGCGCTCCAGCGGACTTCTCCGGCCCCTTCGCCAAGCAGCAGCGGATGGCGGCGATCACCGTCGCCGCCATCCTCGCGGCATTCGAGGGGGTCTGGGGCGGGCGCGGCGAGATTCTCTTCGCCGCCACGCTCCTCGTCGCGATCGGCGCGGGGGCGACCGCCTGGCGGCGCCTTGCCCGTCTCGCCGCCTTTCTCCGCGCCGGCGCGTGAGCCGTGGGGTCCTCAGCGCACCAGCGAAAGCGTCGGCGAAGGCCGCATCAGCTCGCCGCGGGTGACATAGCGCAGGATCGCGACGACCTGCTCCGGCGTCTCGCAGACGGCGAAGGCCTCCGCGTCGACCTCCTTGAGGGCGTGCGCGTGCTCCTTGGAGTGCATCACGATATAGGGCGTGCCCTGGGCGGCGGCGTAGCCGGCATCGAAGGCGGCGTTCCATTGCTTGTACTTGTCGCCAAAGCGGATCACCAGAAGGTCGGCCTCGCCGATCAGCGTGCGGGTCCGAATCGCGTTCAGCTTCGCGCCTTTATGATCCTTCCAGAAGCTGCTGTCCTCGTGACCGAGGATCGTCACTCCGCAATCGTCCGACGCGTCATGATCCGTCACGGGGCCGGTGAGGTCGACCGGCAAGTCGAGCTCTTCGATGCCGTCGGCGATCTGATCGCGCCAATCGGAGTGGATCTCTCCGGAGAGATAGACAGTGAGTTCGACGTCCATGGCGTTTCCCGTGATCCCTCGTGGTCGATTCCCGCCCACCTAGAGCACGTTTTGCCTGCCGGTCCATCGCGTGCCCCGCATGAGCGGTATTCGGCGCCCATATCGGGCCCGTTCCCGGCTTTTCAATGGCACGGCCGGGGTTCGGCTAACGGTCTGGAAAGCACCGCATGGCACGTTTCATTTGTCGAGATGTCGTCAACCCTTCGCCAACCTTGTCGCGGGGCGGGCGGCGACGTCTCGCGCTGCCCGTTGCGTCTGTCAGGAGTCCTGCGATGAAGACGATCCCCCTTACCGCCCTCGCCGCGATCGGCCTCTTCGCCGCGATCGTCGCTCCCGCCGCTGCTCAGAGCTATGGAGACACCCAGCTCTCCTACTCGAACGGCGTCGTCTATGACGATGATCTCGTCCCCGGTCGCGGCCTCAACCAGCCCTTCCTCGTCGGCGAGGAGCCGGCACGCGCAACGCGCAGCTATAGCAGTGGCCGGCGCCAGCCCTCGGCGAACCTCATCGGCGCGGACGGCCGGGTCGACCGCAGCCTCATGCTCGACGCGAACCGCGCCCAGGACCGTTACGGCTATAGCCGCCCCACCACCGACCGCTGAACGATCGCGGACCAATCCCCGCGGGTCAGCGCGCGCCTAAGATGGCGAGCAGAGGCGGCGCCGCGTGACGCGCCCGGCATCGGGCACGCCGGCGGAACCGCGAGGACAAGGGAGAGGTCCAACGGGGGAGAGGTCGGACGGTGCGCAGGGTCCGGCGCCTGACGATCCCGATGCGCGCCGCACGCGCCGGCGGAGCGGCGACGCCGGGATCAAATCTTTCAGGAGGCGGACGGGAGGTGAGCCCGCCCGCCATTGCCGTTTCAGGCCGCGCTCGCCGTTCCCGCCGCGGCGAGGGCATCCGCAAGGGCCGGCCCCAGCGCCTCCTCGAACACGTCCAGAAGCGCGTCCGGCGCGGCGGAGATGCGGATGCACCGGTCTTGCGGCGCGACGAACGGCATGCGGACGAAGACCCCACGCCGGCCGAGCGCGGCGACCAGCGCCCGCGCGACCGCTCCGTCATAGCCGGTATCGATCGCGACGAAATTGGTCGCGCTCGGGATCGCGACCATGCCGTGCGCCGCGGCGATCGCTCCGATCCGCGCCTTCGCCGCCGCGACCTGTCCCGTCACCTCGGCGAGATAGGCCTCGTCCGCGAGCGCCGCGAGCGCTCCGGCCTGGGCGATCCGATTGACGCCGAAATGGTTGCGCACCTTGTTGAAGGCCGTCGCAAGCTCCGCCGTCGTGATCGCATAGCCGATCCGCGCGCCGGCGAGCCCGTAGGCCTTCGAGAAGGTCCGCATGCGGATAAGGCCGGGATGCTCGAGATCGATCGGCGGGGCCACCCCGTCCGAGAACTCGACATAGGCCTCGTCGAGACAGAGGATCGCGCCCTGCGGCCAGGCGTCGATCATCGCGGTGACGTCGCCGGCCTCGTGCCAGGTGCCCATCGGATTGTCGGGATTGGCGAAATAAGCGAGCGGCGCATTCTCGCGCCGGACGGCGTCGAGGATCGCGGCCGGGTCTTCCCGGTCGTCGCGATACGGCACCGTGACGAGACGGCCGCCGAAGCCGTGCACATGATAATTGAATGTCGGATAGGCCCCGGCGGAGGTGATCACCGGCGTTCCCGCCTCCACCACCATCCTGACGACGAGGCCGAGGAGACCGTCGATCCCCTCGCCGATCGCGATGCGATCTTCCGCGACGCCATGATGCGCCGCGATCGCGGCCCGGAGATCGTGGTTCTCCGGGTCGCCATACTGCCAGACCTCCGAGGCGGCGGCCGCCATCGCGGCCACCGCCTTCGGGGAGGGCCCGAATGCATTCTCATTCGCGCCGAGACGAGCGCGGAACGACGAACCCATGGCGCGCTCTTGCGCCTCCGGACCGACGAACGGCACGCTCGCGGGGAGCGCCGCCACCAAGGAGGTGAACGGCGTCGCCATTAGTAGCGGTACGCTTCGGTCTTGAAGGGGCCGCTTTCGCCGACACCGATATAATCGGCCTGCTCCTGGGAGAGCTTCGTCAGCGTCGCACCGAGCTTGGCAAGGTGCAGTTCGGCAACCTTCTCGTCGAGGTGCTTGGGCAGCACGTAGACCTTGTTCTCGTACTTGCCGGCGTTGTTCCAGAGCTCGATCTGGGCCAGCGTCTGGTTCGAGAACGAGGCGGACATCACGAAGCTCGGGTGACCCGTGGCGTTGCCGAGGTTCACGAGACGGCCTTCCGAGAGGAGGATCATCCGCTTGCCGTCCGGGAACTCGATGAGGTCCACCTGCGGCTTCACGTTCTTCCACTTCATGTTCTTCAGGCCGGCGACCTGAATCTCGTTGTCGAAGTGGCCGATATTGCAGACGATCGCCATGTCCTTCAGCTTGCGCATCTGGTCGACGGTGACGACGTCCTTGTTGCCGGTCGCGGTGACGACGATGTCGGCGCGGTGCGCAGCATCGTCGAGGGTGACGACCTCGAAGCCGTCCATGGCGGCTTGCAGCGCGCAGATCGGGTCGATCTCGGTGACGAGAACGCGGGCGCCGGAGCCGGCGAGCGAGGCGGCCGAGCCTTTGCCGACGTCGCCATAACCGCAGACGATCGCGACCTTGCCGGCCATCATCACGTCGGTGCCGCGACGGATCGCGTCGACGAGGCTCTCACGGCAACCATACTTGTTGTCGAACTTCGACTTGGTGACCGAGTCGTTGACGTTGATCGCCGGGAAGGCGAGCTCGCCGCGCTTCTCCATCTGGTAGAGGCGCAGAACGCCCGTCGTCGTCTCTTCGGAGACGCCGCGGATGTTGGCCTTACAACGCGAATAGAAGGTCGGATCCTTGGCGATCCGGCGCTTGATCGTCTCGAACAGCGCCTCTTCTTCCTCGTTGGCGGGCTTGGAGAGCACCGACGGATCCGACTCGGCCTTCGAGCCGAGCATCACGAGCATCGTCGCGTCGCCGCCATCGTCGAGGATCATGTTGCAGGTCTCGCCGTTGCCCCAGTCGAGGATCTGGTCGGCGTAGTCCCAATATTCGCTCAGCGTCTCGCCCTTCACGGCGAAGACGGGAATCCCGGCCGCGGCGATCGCGGAGGCAGCGTGGTCCTGCGTGGAGAACACGTTGCAAGAGGCCCAGCGCACTTCGGCGCCGAGCGCGACCAGCGTCTCGATGAGGACGGCGGTCTGAATGGTCATGTGCAGCGAGCCGGCAATGCGCGCGCCCTTCAGCGGCTGCGCAGCGGCGTTTTCCTCGCGCACGGCCATCAGCCCCGGCATCTCCACTTCGGCGATACCGATCTCGGTGCGCCCGTAGTCCGCAAGCTCGATGTCTTTGACGACGTATTTCACGTCCGCAAGGGTGTCCATGCAATAGTCCTTCAGTTTGTCGGCCGCTGTATACGGCGACATGGCCCGTCATGCAACGATATAAAGATATCGTTATGCGGGTATTCGACCGCATACCCGTTTCCCGCTGTGCGTATGGCCGGCCGATCCCACGGAAAACGCGCGCCAATCCCCCGATGGTCAGGGCGTCGAAAATCGTCTACTCCTCGGGGCAGCGGAGGTTCGCGCGTTATGTCACAACCACCCATCCGAGCTGAGCTCGTCTATCCGGAACGACCCGTGCTGCGCTCGGCGCCTCCACGGGTCCTGATGATCTATCCCCGTTTTATGGGCGGCTCGTTCTGGTCGATGGAATCGACCTGCCAAATGTACGGCGCGGAATATCCGATGCCGCCGCTCGGCCTCATCACCGTCGCCTCGATGCTGCCCGAGGATTGGGACGTGCGCCTGCTCGATCGCAATATCGAGACGGTGACCGACGAGGACATCCTCGCCGCCGACCTCGTGATGACCGGCGGGATGCTGCCCCAGCGGGCCGATTTCCTCCACATCGTCGAGTGGGCGCAGGGGCTCGGCCGCAAGGTCGCCGTCGGCGGGCCGGACGTCATGTCGAGCCCGCACGTCTACGAACACGCCGATTTCATCGTGACCGGCGAGGCCGAGACGGTGATCGACGCGCTGATCGAGGCGTGGCGCAGCGGTGCCGAGCGCGGCCGGTTCGACCCGGAGCGCTTCAAGGCCGACGTCGAGGCCTCGCCGATCCCGCGCTTCGACCTCCTTAATCGCGACAAATATCTCCAGATGACGGTGCAGTTCTCCCGAGGCTGCCCCTTCACCTGCGAATTCTGCGACATCATCGAATTGTTCGGCCGCCGTCCGCGCACCAAGGCGACGGCGCAGATGCTGTCCGAACTCGACCGGATCTATGCGCTCGGCCATCGTGGCCACGTCAATTTCGTGGACGACAATCTGATCGGCAACAAAAAGGCCGTGAAGGCGTTCCTGCCGGAGCTGATCCGCTGGCAGGAAGAGCACAAATACCCGTTCGACTTCTCGACCGAAGCCTCGCTCAACATCGCCGACGACGCCGACCTCATGGGGATGCTCTCCAAGGCCGGCTTCATCGGCGTCTTCATCGGCATCGAGAGCCCCGACCCTGACGTCCTCACCGCCACGAAGAAGAAGCAGAACACCAAGCGGAACATCGCCGAGAGCGTTCACAAGGTCTACGCGAGCGGCCTTGCCGTGCTTGCCGGCTTCATCGTCGGCTTCGACGAGGAAAAGGGCCCGGTGGGTGACGCGATCGCCGATCTCATCGAGGAAGCGGCGATCCCGATCGCCATGGTGGGCCTGCTCTATGCCCTACCCGGCACCGAACTCACCCGCCGGCTCGAGCGGGAAGGCCGCCTGCACCCCGACGGCGACATGGAAGCCATCATGGCCGCCGGCAGCGCCGACCAGTGCACCCAGGGGCTGAACTTCGACACGGTGCGGCCGCGGCGGCAGATCCTGGAAGATTTCCGCACCGTCATCGCGCGGACCTACAATCTGGAAGACTACCACAAGCGTGTGCGACGCCTTTCCGAGCTGCTGCACTTCAAGGACGCGAACATCAACGTCCTGCGGTCCGGCCTGATCAAGAATGTGATGTTCGTGGTGCGCCTGTCCTGGCACCTCGGCATTGCGGCGCCCGAGGGCAAGCGGCTCTATTGGGGCACCCTCCTCCACGCCGCGAAACAGGATTCGCAGGCGATGGAATCGGTCTTCCTCAGCCTCGCGGCCTACACCCACACCGGTCCGTTCGCAAAAACGGTCCTGTCGACGATCGACAAGAAGATCGCCGAACTCGACCGCAGCTCGGCGCTCACGCCGCCCCCGGCGATCGCCGCCGAATAACGGACAGAAGCGGCGCCCAGGGCGCCGCTTCCCGTTCGTGCGAAACCGTCAGCGCACCGGCAGGCGGTCGACGTTCGATTCCTGCATCGATTTCAGCGTGGATTGGCTCTCGTCGCCATCCTCGATGCCGTCCCCGTCGCCGCTCGTGACGCGCGGCTGCTGTTTGGTGACGGCCCTCACGCCCGAATCGAGATTTTTCTCGAGCCCAGCGCCGGCGGACGTCGAGGTCTGCACGGTGGGCGCATTGGCATTTTTCGGCGGCGGCAGGCGGTCGACATTGTTGTCCTGCATCGCATCGCGCGTGCTGTTGCCGCCCTGGCCGCCTTCGTTGATCGTGTTCTGCGCCAACGCAGCAAACGGCAACAGACACACACTAGAAATAACCGCAATTCTTCTGAACATCGGACTTCCCCTCAACAATCGCTCTATAGCGGAACAAACGCTGCGATTATGCTGGAGGTTCCCCGGAGAACCCGGCACACGGATTCTTGAAGACTCAAGGCATCTACTTCGATTTTGCTGAAAAGATCCGCAGGGTGCCGGGCCATGCCGACGCGCGCGCCGCCGATCGGGCGGCCGCACAGGCGCGCCCATCGTCCGCTGGATGCTCAAGGAATGGAGCAGGCGGGAAAATGTTCCGGTGATCGGGGCGGATCGGAGAGCGGGCGCCGTCGCCCGAAGAGCCGCCGCGGGCCGCCATACACGGCGGCGCGGCGGGAATCGTGCCGGTGAAGCGGCGGTTTTAGAGCTCGGCCTTCACGGTGCGCAGGGTCGCGATGCGGCGTTCTGCCTCGTCACGCTCAGCGGGCACCTCGAGCTTTGCAGCGGCCTGCTCCGCGTCCCGGATCAGCCGGTCGATCGCCTCGCCCGACAGGTCATCGACGCTCGTCGCCGCTTCGGCGAGCACGGTGCAGGTGGTGCCGTTCATGTCGCAAAAGCCACCGTCGATGAAGACGCGCCGGCTCTTTGCCTCACCGCCCGAAACTTCCATGATTCCTGGTCCGAGCAGCGCCAGAAGCGGCGCATGTCCGGCCATCACCTGGAACTCCCCCTCGGCCCCCGGCAGGCGGACGGCTTCGACGTCGCCGGAGAAGATGAGCTTTTCCGGAGAAACGAGCTCGAAGGGAAAGGTGGCCATGTCGTTTGGTCCTCAGTGTCATCGCACGCCGCTGACGCGGCCAGTCGGGTCTCAGCCGGCCGCCTTGTGGCGGTGATGATCCGGCGCCCAAGGACGCCGGATCGGATCGGGTTACGCCGCTTCGGCGAGCTCCTGCGCCTTCTCGATCGCTTCGTCGATCGTGCCGACCATGTAGAAGGCCGCCTCCGGCAGGTCGTCATAGAGGCCGTCCACGAGACCGCGGAAGCCCTTGATGGTGTCCGCAAGCTCGACGAAGACGCCCGACTTGCCGGTGAAGACTTCGGCGACGTGGAAGGGCTGCGACAGGAAGCGCTCGATCTTGCGGGCGCGGGCAACGGTCAGCTTGTCCTCTTCGGACAGCTCGTCCATGCCCAGGATCGCGATGATGTCCTGCAGCGACTTGTAGCGCTGGAGCACCTCCTGGACGTCACGCGCGGTCTTGTAATGCTCTTCGCCGAGGATCGAGGCGGACAGCATGCGCGAGGTCGAATCGAGCGGATCCACCGCGGGGTAGATGCCCTTTTCCGAGATCGCGCGGTTGAGAACCGTGGTCGCGTCCAAGTGGGCGAACGAGGTCGCCGGGGCGGGGTCGGTCAGGTCGTCGGCAGGGACGTAAATCGCCTGCACGGACGTGATCGAGCCCTTGTTGGTGGTCGTGATGCGCTCCTGCAGTGCGCCCATGTCCGTCGCGAGGGTCGGCTGATAGCCCACCGCCGAGGGAATACGGCCGAGCAACGCCGACACCTCGGAACCCGCCTGCGTGAAGCGGAAGATGTTGTCGACGAAGAAGAGCACGTCCTGGCCCTGATCGCGGAAGTTCTCGGCGACCGTGAGGCCGGAGAGCGCGACGCGGGCACGGGCGCCCGGGGGCTCGTTCATCTGGCCGTAGACGAGGGCGCACTTGGAGCCTTCGCCGCCGCCTTCCTTGTTCACGCCCGACTCGATCATCTCGTGATAGAGGTCGTTGCCCTCGCGGGTGCGCTCACCGACGCCGGCGAACACGGAATAACCGCCGTGCGCCTTGGCGACGTTGTTGATGAGCTCCTGGATGAGCACGGTCTTGCCGACGCCGGCGCCGCCGAAGAGGCCGATCTTACCACCGCGGGCATACGGCGCGAGAAGGTCGACGACCTTGATGCCCGTGACGAGGATTTCCGCGTCGGTCGACTGATCGACATAAGAGGGCGCCGGGGCGTGGATCGGGCGGGTCATCTCGTATTTGATCGGGCCGGCTTCGTCGATCGGCTCGCCGATGACGTTCATGATGCGGCCGAGAGTGCCGTCGCCGACCGGCATTTCGATCGGGTTGCCGGTGTCGGCCACGCTCTGCCCGCGCACGAGGCCCTCGGTGGCGTCCATCGCGATGGTGCGGACCGTGTTCTCGCCGAGGTGCTGCGCAACCTCCAACACGAGCCGCTGGCCGTTATTGTCGGTTTCGAGGGCGTTCATGATGGCGGGGAGGTGGTCCGTGAACTTCACGTCCACGACCGCGCCGATCACCTGGGTCACTTCTCCGGTCGTCTTATCAGCCATGGGGCGGGGTCCTCGGGATCTCAACACGTCATGTTGCTTTGAACGGCTTGGTGCGCGGGTGCAAGTTCAACTTGCGAGCCTGCGCCCCGCTGGCCGTGGATTTGGGGCTACGGCGGTCCGTTCTGGCGGATCCGCGGGAATCTCGTACGTGCCTCGCGGCGCGCCTCTTCTCAAACCTCAGACAGGGCGGTCTCCCGCCCCGTGCGCCGGCCATCGTGATCGAACCGCGGTGGCGCGCGCCGGAGCGGTCGTGTCGCTCCCGGCGCGCGGCGCACCCACGGTCCGATCGCCGATCATCAGAGCGCCTCGGCGCCCGAGATGATCTCGATGAGTTCTTTCGTGATCTGCGCCTGACGGGTCCGGTTATACTGCAGCGTCAGACGGTCGATCATGTCGCCGGCATTGCGGGTGGCGCTGTCCATCGCGCTCATGCGGGCGCCCTGCTCGGACGCCGCGTTCTCGAGGAGCGCGCGGAAGATCTGCACCCGGATATTGCGCGGCACGAGCGCGTCCAGGATCTCGGTCGCGTCGGGCTCGTACTCATAGACGGCGTTGCCGGCTGCGGGTGCATGCTCGTGCTCGTGCTCGATCGCGTCGGCGGCAGCCGCCGCGGCGGGGATGAGCTGAAGCCCGGTCGGCTTCTGGCTGATCACCGAACGGAACTCGGCATAATAGAGCGTCGCGACGTCGAACGCGCCTTCGTCGAACATCGCGACCACGCGGTCGCCGACGAGATGGGCTTCGGTGAAGGAGATGCGACGAACCGACTTGAATTCCATCACGTCGACGATCTGGTCGCGGAAGCCGCGGCGCAGAATGTCGTAGCCCTTACGGCCGACACAGAGGAACTTGACCGTCTTGCCGGCGGCCATCAGGTCGCGCGCATCGGACACCGCCTTGCGCACGATCGAAGCGTTGAAGCCGCCGCAGAGGCCGCGGTCGGCCGTGCAGACGACGAGGAGATGCGTGTCGTCCTTGCCGTTGCCGGTCATCAGGACGGGCGCATCGGGGTCGCCCGCCGTCATCTCGGCGAGGTTGGCGAGGACCGACGCCATGCGCTCGGCATAGGGTCGGGAAGCCTCGGCCGCCTCCTGTGCGCGACGCAGCTTCGCCGCGGCGACCATCTGCATCGCCTTGGTGATTTTCTGCGTCGCCTTCACGGAGGCGATGCGATTGCGGAGATCCTTGAGAGACGCCATGGAGTCGGTTCCGATGCGAAGGCGTTAGGCCGCCTTCGCAGGCTCCTGGGCCACGAACGTCTTCGTGTAGGATTCGACGGCCGACTTCAGCTTGGCGCCCAGCTCGTCCGTGAGCTGCTTTTCCGCCCAGATGCCGTCGAGGATATCCCGGTGCTGGCCGCGCATCAGGGCGAGAAGGCCCTCTTCATAACGCTGGATCGCGCCGACCGGCACGGTGTCGAGATAGCCGTTCACGCCGGCATAGATCACGGCGACCTGCTCCGGCGTCGTCAGCGGCGAGAATTGCGGCTGCTTCAGAAGCTCGGTGAGGCGGGCGCCGCGCGCGAGAAGGCGCTGCGTCGTCGCGTCGAGGTCGGAGCCGAACTGCGCGAAGGCGGCCATCTCGCGGTACTGGGCGAGCTCGCCCTTAATCTTGCCCGCGACCTGCTTCATCGCCTTGATCTGCGCCGAAGAGCCCACGCGCGACACCGACAGACCGACGTTCACCGCCGGACGGATGCCCTGATAGAACAGGTCCGTCTCGAGGAAGATCTGGCCGTCGGTGATCGAGATGACGTTCGTCGGAATGAACGCCGACACGTCGTTGCCCTGCGTCTCGATCACGGGGAGCGCGGTCAGCGAACCGGCGCCATGCTCGTCCGACATCTTCGCCGCGCGCTCCAGGAGGCGCGAGTGGAGATAGAACACGTCGCCCGGATAGGCCTCGCGTCCGGGAGGACGGCGCAGCAGGAGCGACATCTGGCGGTAGGCGACGGCCTGCTTCGACAGATCGTCATAGCCGATCACGGCGTGCATACCGTTGTCGCGGAAATATTCACCCATCGCGCAGCCGGTGAAGGGCGCGAGGAACTGCATCGGCGCCGGGTCGGACGCGGTCGCGGCGATGACGATGGAGTACGGCAGCGCGCCGGACTCTTCGAGCACCTTCACGAACTGCGCGACGGTCGAGCGCTTCTGACCGACGGCGACGTAGATGCAGTAGAGCCGGTTGCTCTCGTCACCGGCATCGTGGATCGGCTTCTGGTTCAGGAAGGTGTCCAGAATGATCGCGGTCTTGCCGGTCTGACGGTCGCCAATGATCAGCTCGCGCTGGCCACGGCCGACGGGGATCAAGGCGTCGATCGCCTTGAGGCCGGTCGACATCGGCTCGTGCACGGATTTGCGCGGGATGATGCCGGGCGCCTTCACGTCGACGCGGCGGCGCTCGGTCGCGTCGATCGGGCCCTTGCCGTCGATCGGGTTGCCGAGCGCGTCGACGACGCGGCCGAGCAGACCCATGCCGACGGGGGCGTCGACGATCGCGCCGGTCCGCTTGACCGTGTCGCCTTCGCGGATGTGACGGTCGTCGCCGAACACGACGACACCGACATTGTCGACTTCGAGGTTCAACGCCATCCCGCGGACGCCGTTGGGGAACTCCACAAGCTCACCGGCCTGGACTTTGTCGAGGCCGTAGACGCGGGCGATGCCGTCACCGATGGACAGCACCTGGCCCACTTCGGAGACCTCCACCTCCTGGCCGAAATTCTTGATCTGGTCCTTGAGGATGGCCGAAATCTCGGCGGCACGGACGTCCATCTTATGCGGCTTCCTTCATGGCAGTGCGCAGACCCGCGAGGCGCGTGCGAACGCTGGTGTCGATCATTTGGCTTCCGAGACGCACGATCAGACCGCCGATCAGCGACGGGTCGACATGCGCCTCCAATTTCACGGTTCCACCGGCCTTCTCGGCCAGAACGTGGCGCAGCGCATCGGCCTGCGCATCCGTCAGGGGCTCCGCGCTCGTGACGATGGCGAGCGTTTCACCGCGGTGCTTGGCGAGAAGGTGGTTGAACACCTTCAACATATCCGGCGCGGCGAACAGACGACGGTTGCGGGCCACGAGCTTCATGAAGTTCGCGACGAGTCCCGTCACGCCGGCTTTTTCCATCACGGCACCGAGCGCGCGGCTCTGATCCTCGGCGGAAAAAACCGGGCTTGCGACAAGACGGCGCAGGTCCGCACTCTCGTTCAAAAGCGCCTGCAGAGTGTTCACCCCGCCTTCGACGCTGTCGAGCGCGTTCTCCTCCAGCGCCAAGTCGAACAGCGCTGAGGCATAACGGTGCGCAACGCCTGAAGTTTGGATATCGGCCAAGACGCTTGCTCTTTCGTCCTCAATCGCGGCCCACCCCCGGACCGCTGTCATTTGCGGGCCGATAGCATAGGGTTTTGTGGGGGGCAACGGCAGCAACGAGTCAGAAATGGCGCCGACCGAGTCGATCGGCCACCCTTCCGGCGCTTAGCGGACGAAAAATACGCGAAAATACGGGAGAAAGACTGGACAGTTCACGCCCATGCCGATGACGCGGCCTATTCGGACAATCCGAATTGCACACAGGGCGCGTTCTTTTGTCCGCGCTGGGAAATGGGGACTGTCGTTCGTTCGCGATAGACTCGGCACGCTCGCCGCACGGCGGGAGAGAGCGGCGGCGCCGCCTCTCGGCGCAAGTTCACCCGGGGACGCGCAATGCCTCGAACCGGGCCTGACGCGCCGGCGAGGGCCGCCGGCGACTGGCGGCGCTACTCGATCGCCGATCGATCGTGATCGGCCGTGCGCGGAAAGCCGCCCGGTTCAGGCGGCGGCGCCGCGTTCGTTGGAATTGCTCGCCACGGCGCCGATGAAGCCCTCGATGGTTCCGCCGAGGCGCGTGCTGCTCTCTTTCAGCGAGGTCGAGAGTTCACTCACCTCGCCGGCGACGTTCCGCGTTTCGCCGACCTTCGATTCGACACCCTTGACGTTGTTGGCGACGTTGCCGGTCTGCGTCGTGACCACCGTCACGTTGCGCGAGATCTCGTCGAGCGCGGCGCTCTGCTCCTCGACGGCCGCGGCGACACCGGCGGTGTTGGTGTTCACCTCGGCGATCGATCCTTCGATCACCTGGATCGCCTGGACCACCTCGTTCACCTCGCCGCTCACCTGACCGATCACCCGCGAGATGTCGTCCGTCGCCTTCGCGGTCTGGTCGGCGAGCTGCTTCACCTGCTGGGCGACGACGGCGAACCCTTTGCCCGCCTCTCCGGCGCGTGCCGATTCGATGGTCGCGTTGAGGGCGAGTAGATTGATCTGCCCGGCGATGTCCGTGATGAGGTCCACCACCTCGTGGATCTTGTCGGACCGAGCTTTGAGACCCGTCACTTTATGGCCGGCCTGGGTCGAGGCCTGGCTCGTCCGCTCGGTGAGCTGGGTGACGTTCTGGAGCTGACCGGAAATGTCGCGGATGGACATCGACATCTCTTCGATGGCGGCCGCCACGTTCTGAACGCTCGCCTCGGTCGCCTCGGCGGCAGTGGTGCAGCTCTGGGTGAAATCGTAACTGTCGCCGGCCACGCGCTCCAAGGAGTTCGCCGCGCCGCCGAGGCTGATGCCGGCGGCACTGAGCTGGCTGAGGAGCGTTGAGGAATTGTCGCGGAAACGGTCGACCGCCTCGCGGACCGCCTCGGCCTTGCGCGCTTCGGCTTCGGCGGTACGCTTCTGCTCGCGCTCGACCTCCTCGTTGTGAAGCCCGGTCTCGCGGAAGACCTCGAGCGCACGGGACATGTCGCCGATCTCGTCCCCCCGGTCGGTTCCGGTGACGACGATGCCCCAATCCTTGTCGCGCAGCTTCGCCGTGACTTCGGCGAGCCGCCGCAAGGGCATGACCACCGTCCCGCGGGTCATGAACGCCATCATGACACAGATGCCGAAGAGAATGACGCTCGCCCCGATCGAGGCATTGCGCAGCAGCCCGAGCTCGGCATTCTGCATATCGCGCCCCTCCATCTGCCGCGCCCGAACGGCGTCGGCGACGCTCGCGAAGAGCTCGTTCACGGATTCCCAGAGCTGGAAATTCTCGATCGAGGTTTCGCGGAGCCGGGCGAGGTCGACCGTATAGGGATCTCGCATGTCGATGAGCTGGGCACGCATGATGTCGCCCCGCCACGTCTTCGCGAGGGCGACGATCTCCTCGACCTGTCGCGACAAGGCCGGGTCGTCGGCGAAATCGGCGAGGAGCTTGGGCTCGAGCGCCGCCGCCTGCCCGATCGCCTGCTCGATATTCGGCAGATACTGGATATCGCTGGAGTTGATGAGCCGGAGCACTTCGTTATGGCCGGCGCCGACGGCATCCTGATAGGTGAGAAGATGATGCAGCAGGCTGCCGGTCCGCTCGTTGTTTCGGACATTCTGTTCGAGCTGCATCGTCTGATAGACGATGAACGACGATGTCACGATCGTCACGAAGAGGATCACACCGAAGGCGATCGTCACCTTCCGCGTGATGGACATGTTTGCCATCATTGGACGTGCTCCCGTCGCTGCAACTCGGTGAGATTGATTTCAAACGTCGCGGCCCCGATCGGCTCGCCCGTATCGGGATCATCGATCGTGAGGTTGACCTGGGTGCGCCAGGTCTTCGTCTCGTCGTTCCATTCGGCCGCGTCGATGAACTGGCCGCTTTTGCCGGCGCCGTAGGTCTTTTGCCACTTCGCCTCGTCGCCCTGCCAATAGTCGCTCGTGATGTTGCTCTGGCCGACATTGAGGCCGTTCGCGTCCATCACGATGATCTCGCAATAAAGGCCGAGGGAGAGGGCTTGGATGCGGGTGAGATAATTGGACAACGGGCTCGCGAGCGTCGCCGCGATCAGCGGCTTGGCCTCCGCGTCCCGCTCGCTGCGCCACTGCTCGTCCAGCCGGTCGATGTCGGACTGAGAGGCGTCCTCGCGCATCCGGTTCTGGTTGGAGACCGAGCGCCAGACGATCTCCATCGCGAGATGGTCGCGCAAGCGTTCGATCAACGTCTCGTCGATGAGTGCGGCGTTCAACCCTTGCGACGACGCACCGGAGGGCGCGAGAATCGCCGCCATGACAGAGGCGCAAAGCACGCCTCTCCACCCGAATTTGCGCCCGTCCTCTACCATGAAGCTCCCCCACTCGTCCGAACACGAGCCGGGGATCCACCAAAGGTCACACCCGGCACCACCACGGACTCTAGTGCGGGAGGCTTGCGCCGGGCTGGGGCCTTCGCCCCCGTCGCCCCTCAGAGGTCGACGACGCCCTTCACGATATCCGCGCAGCGTGCGGCGAGGACTTCGTGGATGAAGTGCCCCTCCTCCGCCACCCGGTGCACAGTCACGTTGGGCTCGGCCGCGAGGCGGGCGACATCGTCGGGCGCGATCGCGCTGCCGTGCTCGCGGGCGCCGGCGATATAGGCGACGGGCAGGCTTGCCGCGCGCAGATTGGCGATCGCGTCGTAGCCGCGGGTCAAGGAGCCGTCGAGCAGGCCGTCGAGCACGTGATGGTCGAACGCGAAGAGCTGGCGCGCGCGCATCGCGACCCCGTCCGGCCCGAACGCCTCCAGCATTGTGCGGCCATGATGACCGGAGGGCCACCCCGCGACCTCACGCTCCCAGTCGGACAGCGCATAATCTTTGGCGCGGCCGGTCATCACCGACTTGAGGCCCTGAAACCCGCGATAAAAGGGCGATTCGGCGAGGCGCGGCATCATCGCCTCGAACAACGGCGCGTCCTCGAGGACGAGCGCCCGGATCCGCTCGGGCGAGCGGGCCGCCGCGGCCAGCGCCACGAGCCCGCCGAGCGAATGGCCGTAGAGGATCGGCCGATCCGCTCCGAGATCGACCGCCTCCACCATCAGATCGATCGTATAATAAGGCCGGCGCGGCGCACCGCCATGGCCGAGAATGTCCACCGTCTCCACCGTGAAGGCCGGCAGCGCGGCGACGAGGCCGGCAAAATCGTGCCGGTCGCGCGTCGCGGCGTGAAGGGCGAGGACGCGCGCCGGGGCCGTCATCGGCGCCGCAACGGGCACGGGGCGCCGCTCTCGGCCGGCCTCATCCGCGCGGCTCGGTGGAGAGCATCTCGATGGTCTTCGTCAAAGCGCGCACCTCCTCACGCAGCGCTTTGACGTCCTGCGCCATCGTCGTCTGCTCCTCGAGAAGGGCCTGGCGGCTCGCGTTGGCCTCTTCCTCCACCTCCTGCTGCATGCCGGAGACGATGATGCCGATGAAGAGGTTCAGGACAGCGAAGGCCGTCACCATGATGAACGGGACGAAGAAGGCCCAGGCGGACGGGTAGACCTCCATCACCGGCCGCACGATCCCCATCGACCAGGATTCCAGCGTCATAATCTGGAAGAGCGAGTAGGCCGAGGCACCGATCGAGCCGAACCACTCGGGAAAGGACGCGCCGTAGAGCGAGGTGGCCATCACCGAGAAGACGTAGAAGATGATGATCATCAGGAAGACGATCGAGCCCATGCCGGGAAGCGCAGCGATCAGCCCGCCGACCACGCGGCGCAGCGTCGGCACGACCGAGACGAGCCGCAGCACCCGCAGGATGCGCAGCGCCCGCAGCACGGAGAACTCCCGGCTCGCCGGCACCAGCGCGATGGCGACCACGAAGAAGTCGAAAAGGCTCCACCCGTCGGTGAAGAAGCGCAACCTGTGAACCGCGATGCGCATGACGATCTCGACGACGAAGACCGCCAGGATCAGGACGTCGAGCGCGTTGAGGACGGGTCCGATCGCGGCCATCACCGACGAGGAGGTCATGAGGCCGAGGATCGCCGCGTTCACGATGATCAGCCCGACGATGAAATATTCCCACTGGCGCGATTCCACCAGCCGGCGAACAGGCTCGAGCACGGACACCCCCAAGTGTGGAACACGCGACGCCTCGGATCCGAGGGCCGCGCCGGATCGCATGCCCCCTCCCCCCTCAATAGGCGACGGGCGAGACAGCACGGCATCGATTGCGGTTCACACGCATCGACCGGCGGCCGGCGGCTTCCGGTCCGTGTCGACGGTGCTGCGCCGCCGCGCCGAACGATCGGCCGACGTGCGCGCCGTTCGATGTGCGGCGACGCGCGATCCTCGTCAAGCGACGGTCTTGTCGCGTCGGACGATCCCCATCCGATGCGGGTGGGCCATCTTGACAGGCGGCCCCGTTCGGCGTGTTGTGGCGGCGAGGCGGGTGTAGTTCAGTGGTAGAACGCAAGCTTCCCAAGCTTGATGTCGTGGGTTCGATCCCCATCGCCCGCTCCAACCCGATCCCCCTTCCCGCCCGAACCGCCGCTTTGGCTTCGCTCCCTTGAATTGGGATGCCCTCTGCATCGGGACGTTCGCTATATATGCCGCCAATCGCAGGGATGCGTTCACGCAACTTGCTTGGCCACTGGACCGGCAGCATCGATGCGCGCCTTCAGCGAGCACGTAAGGCGCGCGATTTTTTTTTTGCGTTCTCGCGGAACGTTCAGCGGGCTTCGTGCACTGATGTAGAAGCTGAAGTCGGCCGGTCCCCGTCCGGGTGAAGCAACATCCACCTTCGATAAGACCTATCAGCCACCCTCTCGGGTGGCTTTCTTTTTGGAAAATCGCGCCGCGATCGCGGCGCGGGCGCCGAAAGACGGGCTATTCGGCGGCCATCGAAGGCGTGCCGACCGCCATGTCGTCGGCGGCGGCTTTGATCGCCTTCACGATGTTATGGTAGCCGGTGCAGCGGCAGA
>NZ_JAKGCS010000035.1 GCF_021556395.1 Acuticoccus kalidii | reverse complement strand
CGTCTTCCATGCCCTGGCCGCCGCTGGCGGCCCGCCTGCGGCGATCCTGATCGACTCTTCGGCGGTAAAGGCGCATCGCTGCGCGGCAGGAGGCAGCTGCGGCGCATTCTGAAAGGAAGCAACGGAGCCATTTTTCATTGACGCTTGATGTACTGCGTCAAAACATTTGTATCTGCGCCGATGATCCTGACCTATCGCAGCAGGCTGACCCAGAGTTTTGCGCAGGGGGGCTTTGTTCGAGCGTCGCGCCACCTTTCGATCCTCAATGCTGCTCCCAATCTGGAAACGCTTCGAGCCCTGCCAAACAACCGCCTCGAGGCGCTGAGGTGGGATCGGACAACTGTACCAGCGGTTTTCGAGGCGGCGGCGCGAGACCCGAACTGCCGACCCCCGCACCTGGAACTTCCACACCTATGCCCGGCGGGCCTCGCAGGCCTTTGGGGACGCTGGGGCGCCCATATTGCGGCAGCAGAGACGACTGAAGCAGTTCATCCGCAGCAAGGCTGAGAAGGCCATACGTCATTATGTCGTCCGTGCGAGCCTTATGTCACCGAAGGCGGAGCCGGCCGAATAACCGTCAAGCGTTTTGGCCAGGGGCTTCGTTTGGCTGCTCTTGCATTTCCAGGCGGGACGGCCAGTTGCGAGGGGCTTAAAAGGCCCTCTCAAAACGCCAGAGCTGCGACCGCGCCGCTTCGGCGACCCCGTGAAGCCATTGCGCCGTGATTTAAAACAGAATGGATAATTCTGTTTTATCGTCCCGCTGTCCCCACTCGCCCCGGCCCCTCAAACGAGAAGACCGCACCATTGGATATCGCCGCCAGCAAACGCATCGAGATCGAGGCGCGTCTCGATCAGGTCTCAGCGCAGGAAGGCGTCCGCCTTCTCTTCGCCGTCGAGAGCGGCAGCCGCGCCTGGGGGCACCCCTCGCCCGACAGTGACTACGATGTCCGTTTCGTCTATGTCCGCCCGCTCGACTGGTATCTTTCGCTCGCCTCCCGTCCGGACGTGATCGAGCGGCCCATCGAGGACGATATCGATCTCAGCGGTTGGGACGTGAAGAAGGCCTTGGCGCTGTTGGCGAAGCCCAACCCCGTTCTGCTCGAATGGCTGTCGAGCCCGATCCGATATGTCTGGGACGATGAGGTCTGCGCCCGGCTCACGGATTTTGCGGCGGGGACCGCTTATGCGCGCGCCTGCCGGCATCACTATCGCCGGCTTGCCACCCGGCAGCATCGCGAACACCTCGAGGGGCGGGAGTTCGTCAACCTCAAAAAGTATTTCTACGTCCTACGGCCAGCTCTTGCGTTGCGCTGGGGGCGGCTTCATCCCGACATCATGCCGCCAATGAACATGGGCGAGCTGATCCGTGGGGTCAGCCTCGATGCGGCGACCACCGGGGAGATCGACCGCTTGCTGGCCTCGAAGGCACAGGCGAAGGAGAGCGGCAAGGGGCCTCGCAATGCCGCCCTCGATTCGCTGATCGAGACCGAGATCAGAGCGTCCGACTCACCCGACGAGCCGGTGCAGGATCGAGGGGACGAAGCGGATGCGCTGTTCCGGTCGATTGTGACGCGCGGGGCAGCGGTCTCGGACTGGTAAAACCGGGATGCTGGCCAATTGCGTCAGCTCGGATGCGTATCCGGAGGATGGCGAGCGCAGCGCGATTTGAAACAGAATGATGAATTCTGTTTCAGCCTCCCATCGGTGTGAGTGATGCGCGCATCTTGGGCTGAAGCGGCGAAGCCGACCATTGCCGGCGAGTATAATCCGCCGCAGCAGCATACGGTAGAAAACAGGCGAACCAATACGCCCAATAGAACGCCGCCCTTCTAAGCATCGCGGGTCTCATTTCCAATGAACTTCGGGCTCTCCGGGGGCAATCGCTTCGACGGTGCATTCATAACTGAGCAGGGCGAAATGCGAGTTCTCTTCTGGGAACGCGCATACTGCCGCTAGCCACCTCGAGTTCTGAATTTTCAACATGGGCCATCTGGCGATTGACTCCCCGCCGATCATGGGGATTTCGGTTTCTGACCCAAACATGCTCTTGCCGCCCATGTCGTCGTGAGCGGCGACTGCGCAAACCCGCGAAAACTCAATCACAAGCGTTTTCACGGCGACCCCGACAAAAAAATCCCCTTCCACGGTGAGCCTAAAATCGCTGTCGGACCTCATCCTCCAGTGTGAGCATGCGGCTTGAGGAAAATCTGAAAGCGGGAGCCATCTGAGTGCGATCTCGCTGTCGGTGCTCACGTCCCGGGCTCCGCATTCTCAGCTTTGGGCCATCGCTTGAATTCAAAGGTGGCGAATGACCGACCGTCTGTCATCTTAGCAAGATATGAGAAATCGCCACTTGAAACACTTCTGATGTAAACTGTTTTAGATGGGCTGCTGATGCCCACGTCGAAACGACGCAGCCTGCGTTACATGACCTCCCGGTGTGCGCCCGACCTGTCCGGTGGATTGGACTCTCCAAAACGACCGAGGCTGTTGAAAAACGCCAGTCGTTGATGGTCGGGAAGCCGCCGATCTGAATCGATGCTCTGCGAGTAGGGCGAAGGCGGAGCAGCGCGATGATGGGCCGGCAGATCGAGCACGCGTCGCTCTTCTACGAGTTCAATCTGGAGGACCGCGTTCCGGACGGTCACCTCCTGCGACGGGTCGATGCGGTTCTCGATCTGAGCTTCGTGCGCCGTCACATGGCCGCGCACTACAGCGCCACCGGGCGGCCGTCGATCGACCCGGAGCTGATGGTTCGGATGCTGCTCATCGGCTATCTGTTCGGCATTCGATCCGAGCGGCGGCTCTGCGAGGAGGTCGACCTCAACCTCGCATATCGCTGGTTCTGCAGACTAGATCTGGCCGGCAAGGTGCCCGATCACTCGACCTTCACGAAGAACCGCCATGGGCGCTTCCGTGAGAGCGGTCTGATGCGGACCGTGTTCGAGACGACGGTCGAACAGTGCCTGTCGGCTGGCATTGCGAGCGCTGCGCATGTGGCGGTCGACGGCAGCCATATGCGGGCGTCGGCGGCGCAGGATCGCTGTGTCGCGTCCGTCACCGACCTCCCAAGCGCAGATCAGGCCTCGCGCGCCGTTCGCGAATACCTGTCCGATCTAGACCAGGCCAGCCCGGATCTGGAAGGCGTCCGCCGTTCGGCGGCCAAACGCGTGTCGTTGACCGACCCGGCGGCAGCGCTGAGCCGCAAGCACGGCAAGGCGCGGTTCGCCTATGGCATGAACGCGCTCGTCGACACCCAATCGGGTGTAGTGCTGGGCGTCCAGGCGGCGCCCGAGCGCTTTGCCGACGAGCCCGAAGCCGCACGCCGGATGATCGAACGACTGCGGGTCCGGCACGACGCGGTCCCGCAGGTTCTCACCGCGGACAAGGCCTACGGGTCGGGCCCGTTCCTGGCGTGGATCGAAGGGCGCGGGATCGAGGCGCATGTTCCCGTCATCGATCGCACGCATCAGACGGCGGGGCGGATGACCCATGCCGACTTCGGCTACGACAAGGAGGGCGACCTGTACCTATGCCCTCAGGGCAAGCCGCTACGGCGTGTCGGCGACGCCAGCGGAGAGGCCAGACGCAGCGGTACGACCGGCTACCGAAGCCGCGCCAGCGACTGCAAGGGATGCCCGATCAAGACGCGCTGTACGACGAGTTCGACGCGAGCGATCAGCCGATCGCTCCATCAGGACGTTCGGGTGACGGTGCAGGCCCGCCAGGCCACGGAGGCGTTCGAGCGCTCGCTGCGGCTGCGCAAACGCGTCGAACGGCTGTTCGCCTGCGTGAAGCACAACGATGGCCTCCACCGCCTCCGGCTACGCGGTCTGCGCGGCGCCGACGAGCAGTTCGTCCTCGCCGCAACGGCGCAGAATTTGAAGCGAATGACGAAGTTCTTCCCCGCGGATGGCCCAGGGACCCGGACGGCCGCCGCGTAAACCGCCCGGCGGGTCCTGCGAGACGTGATCCTCCGGGCGGCAACAATCGACGGCGGAAGATCGAGGAAAGGGCGATCGGCCACGAGCTTGTCTCGACGGACTTCTTCAACAGCCTC
>NZ_JAKGCS010000034.1 GCF_021556395.1 Acuticoccus kalidii | reverse complement strand
GGGCCCGTGCGGCCGGCCGTTTTTATGACCGCCGCAGGACGTCCTGCCATTCGGGGTGTCGGTCGATCTGGGCCTTGGCGAAGGGGCAGAGGGGGATGATCGCGATCCCGTCGCGGCGGGCGTCCTCGATCGCCCGGCGCACCAGCTGCTCGCCCACCTTGCGGCCGCGCAAGGCTGCCGGAACCTCCGTGTGGTCGATGATCAGAAGCCCGTCGCCCGCCCGGCTATAGGTCATCTCCGCCTCGATGCCGTCGACGACCATCCGGTAACGCCCCTTCGCCGCGCCGTCCTCCCGCTCGACCGGCGCGTCGGCCGGCGGCAGCGCCGTCTTCGCCTTCTCCGTCACCGCGTCCGGCGGGCGCACCTCGCCCGGCTTCCCCGTCGCGCAATCGAGGAGATCGCGGTCCCATCCGCCGCGATCGGCCGCCGCCTCGTAGGTCGAGACCAGGAAGGCGAGAAGCGCCGCGGCCGGATCGGCCGCCGACTGCACCGCCTCATAGGGCAGGACGAACTCGCCGAGCCCGTCATGCCAGAAGGCGGCATCGGGCCGGACCGGCGTCGTGCCATAGCCGTTCGGCGTCGGATAGGCGTAGGCATAGAAGGCCGGATAGTCGATGCCGCCGCCCCCCGGCCAGAAGCCCGCCGAGGACACCTCACGGTCGTAGGCCTCCTGCGCCACGTCGTCCGGCAAGGTCGGGATGCCGGCGGGGTGGAGCGGCGCGCGCCGGCCGGAGAAGCGGGTCACCGCCAGATCGAAGCTGCCCCAGAACAGGTGGACGGGGCTCGACTTGCCGAGAAAGCCGGTGCGGAAGGTCTGGAAGACCCGGTCGATCGCCATCAAGGCCCGGTGGAAGCGGCGGACGGCGTCGCGATCATAGGGCCGGTCGCGATGATCCTCGCGGAACGGGACGGGGTTCGGCACCTCGTTCGGCAGCCCGTCGAAGGTCGGCGTGCCGCCGAGCTCGGTCACCAGGCGGACGAAGTCGGCATGGAACGCCGCCACCGTCGTCGGCCCGAGCGCGAAGGACGCGGTGCCGCCCTCGCCATTGGTGCCGACGACCTTGTGCTCGTGAAGATCGAACAGGATCTCGATGCCGGGCCCGTCCGGGATCGGCGAGGAGGTGAGGCCGCGCGGCGTGACATAAAAGGTCGCGTGCCAGGAATGGTTGATCCACGGGGTGTGCGCCAGCCGATACTTGCCCGCCACCTGCAAATAAAGATGCAAGGCAGAGCAGGTCTCGCGCCAGCCGAGATAATCGAGTTCGGGCCATGCATTCGCGTCGGGCATTCGGCGTCCTCCATCCAGCATGCGCGCGGCACGCGGTGTCGTGTCGGTCGTCCGGCGCGGGTCGAGCCGCGGGCGGACGGGTGTCTCGTCGGCGCGGCGGCGGTCAGTCCGGCAGAGGGATGTGCTCGTCCCGGTCGTCGACCGGCAGATCGAAGCGCCCCACGCCCCAATTCTCGGCCCGCCATTCGGCCTTGGCGGCCTCGATGCGCTCCTTCGAGGAGGCGACGAAGTTCCACCAGATATAACGCGGTCCGCCGAGCGTCGCGCCGCCGAGGATCATCAGCCGCGCGCCGCGTTCGCCGGCCGCCACCGTGATCGGGTCGCCGGGGCGGAAGACCATCATCTGCGCCGCCGCATAGTCCTGGCCGGCGACGCTGATCGAGCCGTCGACGATATAGATGCCGCGATCCTCGTGATCGTCCGGCATCGGCAGGCGGCCTCCGGGGGCGAGCGTCACGTCGGCATAGAAGGTCTCGGAGAGCATGCGCGCCGGGGCGGTCTCGCCATAGGCGGTGCCGAGAATGAGCCGCACCGAGACGCCGCGATCCTCGATCACCGGCAGCGTGTCCTTGCCGTAATGCTCGAAGAGGGGCGCCATGTCCTCGTGGCTGTCGGGCAAAGCGAGCCAGGTCTGGATGCCGAACAGGCTGTTGGGTCCGGTCCGGGCGGCAGCGGAGGTGCGCTCCGAATGGGTGACGCCGCGCCCGGCGACCATCCAGTTCAGCGCACCGGGGCGGATGATCTGATCGGCGCCGGTCGAGTCCCGATGGTGGAAGTCGCCGCGAAACAGGTAGGTGACGGTGCCGAGCCCGACATGCGGGTGCGGCCGCACGTCGACCCCCTGGCCGGTGAGGAGCTCGGCCGGCCCGGCCTGATCGAAGAAGATGAACGGCCCGACCATCTGCCGCTTCGGCGCCGGCAGAGCGCGCCGCACCTCGAAGCCGCCGAGATCGCGCGCCCGCGGCACGATCAGCGTCTCGATCGCATCCGCACCCACCGCATCCGGGCAACCGGGCTCGATCCCTGGATTCCAGCTCATCCGCCTCTTCCTTTGCTTCCGTTGGTCGGGACGCCCCCGCCCCTCGTCGGGGCGGAGGCAAGTGCGCGATCTGCCGGGTTTCAGCCGCGCGGAGCGTTGAGGAGCTGCGATTCCCACGCGAACGCGACGCCGCTGCCGCCGCCATGCTCGGCGAGCACGTTGGCGAGCGCCGGAACCGTCGCCTCCCGCGCCCAGTCGCGCTGCCACTCGGAGGCGACCGCCATCCACGTCATCGGCGTCGCGCCGGCGGCCGTCATCCGGCGGATCGCCATATCGTGCGCCTCCGCCGACACGGACCCGGAGGCGTCGGTCACGATGGTGACGTCGTAGCCATCGGCGAGGGACTGGATGGTCGGCATCGCGAGGCAAACCTCCGTCCAGAGACCGGCGAGAATGAGCTGCTTGCGCCCGCTCTTTTTCACGATGTCGACCACCCGCTCGTCCTGCCAGGTGTTGATGAGAGTCCGGTCGATCGGTTTCTGCTCCGGGAAGACGTCCTGCAATCCCTTGATGAGATAGCCGCCCCGATCCTCGATCACCGTCGTCAGCACGACGGGAACGTCGAACGCCTTCGCCGATTTCGCGAGACCGATCACGTTGTTCACGACCATCGTCGGCTCATGGCTGTTGAGGTTCGCGAACTGGAATGGCTGATGATCGATCAGGACGACGATGCTGTCTTCCGGGCGGAGCAGTGCCTCAAGGCCCGTCTTCGTCATGGGTCTTCCTCTTCAGCTTGCGGGCCGGTGGCCCTTGGATCGGAATTGCGGCCGGCCGCTCTCGCGACGGCGACCGAGGCCAATGGCGGAGCCGCCGGCCTCGGTCGATCGCGGATGTCGCCGATCGCGGATGGGGTCGATTTCGCGTGCCGGTGGTTCAGATGCCGGCGGGTCGGCGTCCCTAAGCGGCCTGCTCGGCGGCCTTTTCGGGGTTGAACCCGTCATGACTTTCAAACACGTCCATGAAACCGGGCACGGTCGCCTCGCGCGCCCAATCGCGCTGGAGCTCGCAATACATCTGGACGCGGCTGATGAGCTTGGCGCCGGCCTGCTCGACACGGCGCAACGCCGCCTCGTGCGCGGCGAGCGAGGTGCCGCCGACCGCATCGACCGGCACATAGACCTCGTAGCCTTCCTGAATCGCGTCGAGCGCGGGGAAGGCGAGGCACGCCTCGGTCCAGAGCGCCGTCATGATGAGCTTGCGCCGGCCGAGCGCCTTGACCGCCTCCTTGAACTCGGTGTCTTCCCAACTGTTGATCGACGTGCGGTCATAGGTCGGCAGGTGCCCGAGCACCTCCTGCAACGCCTGAATCGGCGGCTTGTTGCGACCTGTTGCGACGTTGACCGTGGAGTGGATCACCGGAAGGTTGAACGTCACCGCGGCTTTGGCCGTGCTCACGATGTTGAAGACGAGTTCGTCGCGCGGCATCGAGCGGATCGAGGAGACCTGGATCGGTTGATAGTCGATGATGATGAAAGCCGCGTTCTCGGGGGTGAGAAGGTGATCGGTCTGCGGATTGCGGATTGCTTCACTGGCCATTGGCGAGTCTATTCCTCGATGGGACACGTCTACGCTGGCGGACCGCCGCCCTCGGTCATGTCGGCCGAGACGAGGCGTCCGTCGTTCGCACCCGCAGCGGCACGGCGAATGTCTGCTTCATCGTCGGGCGGGAGCGGCGGTGGCCACCCTCGCCCCCGTCGGGCTTGTCTCGGTCATGCCTGTCCTTCGGACCCCACATGCCGGGATGCGTTGCGTGAGTGAGGGCTAACATCGAAACGATGACCCACAAAGATTGCCCGCCACGACGCAGCGTCCTATGAAGCGGACGATGAAGGATCTGAACGATCTCTATTATTTCGCCGCCGTCGTCGAACATGGCGGCTTCTCCGCCGCAGGGCGTGCGCTCGGAATCCAGAAATCGAAGCTGAGCCGCCGCATTCTGCTGCTCGAGGAGCGCTTGGAGGTCCGCCTTCTCAATCGCTCGTCGCGCCGCTTCTCGGTGACCGAGATCGGTCGCGAGTTCTACGAGCGGTGCGTCGCTATGCTTGTCGAGGCGGAGGCGGCCGAGCAGGTCGTCGCCGAGGTCCGGGCCGAGCCGCGCGGTGTGGTGCGGATGAGTTGTCCCACGGCCCTCCTCTCCTTCCAGTTCGGAGAGATGGTGGCCCGCTTCATGATGGAGCACCCCTTCGTCGAGGTGCATCTAGAGAGCACGAACCGCCGTGTCGACGTCATCGCCGAAGGGTTCGATCTCGCGATCCGCGTGCGGCTTCCGCCGCTGGAATCGAGCGATCTCGTCATGCGGCGCCTCGACGAGAGCAGCCAGTGTCTCGTCGCCGCGCCCGCCTTGGTGGACGGGACGGCGACATCACCGGCCGATCTCGCCGGCCTCCCCAGCCTCGATTTTGGTCGATCCCAACAGGAACATGCCTGGCAGTTGCACCACGCCGACGGCCGGATGGCGAGCGTTCCGCATGCGCCTCGGCTGGTGACGGACGACATGGCGGTCCTTCGCAGCGCGGCGATCGCGGGCGCGGGCGCCGTGCAATTGCCGACGATCTTCATCTGGGAGGATGTCCGCGCCGGCCGCCTCGCCCACGTCCTTCCCGATTGGCGGCCACGCGCTGGCGTCGTGCACGCGGTCTTCCCCTCCCGCCGCGGGCTCCTGCCCTCGGTCCGAATGCTGGTCGACTTTCTCGCCCACGAGTGCGCCCTTCAGCGGACCCAGGCGAACTCGATCATGCGGCCCTTCGAAGATGCGGTCGCGGATTGAGCCCCGCTCGCCGTCTCACGGCGACGGTCGGGCCTCTGCGCCGCGCCCGTGCGGGGGACGGCGGCGGCAGTTTCGAATTGGCGATTGCCGCCGCGCGTGGGATGCGGTTCAGAAAAAGATATGCCCTTCACATTGGCCAGCTTCGGATTCGACCTAAGCAACCGAGAGATTGCCGCCCTAGTTTATCTACTCACACTACTGGCCGCAGTGCTTCTGTGGAAAGAGAGGCGATCTCTCGCGTTCGATGTCGTGCGTGCCTTCCTTATGCCGAAGCTCGCACTTCTCTGGCTGCTTATGTCCCTCTACGTGGCGGCTTGTGTCTTGCTGCTCGCATCGCTGAATTTGTGGGACTGGCCCAATCTCAAATCGACCGTGCTTTGGTGGCTGACAGTTGGCATCTCTAGCGTCTTCAAAGCCCAGCAGCTTAAAGACAAGCCGCATGCGCTACGCAAGCTGGTGCGCGATGCCTTCGCGCTCTCTGCCGTCGTCTCGTTCATCGCCGAGTTGGTGAGTTTCCCACTCTGGGTCGAACTGCTCATGCTTCCGGCGCTGGGGTTTCTCACTCTCCTTATAACCGTTGGCGAACATCAGCCTGACAAACCCGGCATCCCACGAGTGCTAAATCTGCTGCGTGGGCTCCAGATGTTCGCAGGCTTCACTATCCTCTGCTTCAGCTATTGGCTGGTTTCCGCCAGCATTACTGAATTCTGGTCATTGAACACGCTTCGCGAGTTCGGGTTACCCTTGCTGCTCTGGCTCATGTTCATTCCGTTCATTTTTCTACTCGCGGTCTATATGACCTACGAGGAAGCCTTCATCTCTTTGCAGATGAGGCCGAAACAGGCTCCCATCGCACGCTATGCGCGATGGCGCGCTCTGCTCGCGTTCGGGTGGAATATTGACGGGGTGAAACGTCTCGCGCGGGATATTCGCGAGCGCGACATCGCCGAGAAGCAGGGCATCAAAGAGGCCATCCGGGAGATCAAGCGGCTCTTCAAAACTGAAAAGAACCCGCCTTCTGTTCCGCGCGCCGAAGGTTGGTCGCCGCACGCAGCGCGGCTATTTCTTGAAGAATACGGCCTCGTCACTGACGACTATCACCGCACACAATGGGAGTGGTTCTCACACATTCCATCGGTGAAACTGAACGACCAAGTGCTGGCGGATCGGATTTCATACTGCCTGACCGGCAATGAGCGCGCCGTGACGCGGCTCCGACTCGCACTGGATGGCTCAAACCAGAACGACACGCAGGAGTCGCAGCAGGCCTTCGATGAACGCGCGTTGACCCTGGTGGCTAAGGCGTTTGACGCTGATCGGGCGACGACGATCTACGTGGGCGCTCAGACTTCCGAGCCCGAAGCCTTCGTAATCGATGGCGTGCGGGTGTCGCTGGACCGTTCAGATTGGGGAGACGCTCGCCTCGGCGGCTATGCGCGGAACTTAACTATTCAGCATCCCGAGCACCAAGGAGATGAGTAAAGAGTCTATTGAGTGCGTGGCTCCCTGCCATTTGGTGGTGATACGGCAATCGGCGGCAATATCGCGCCATGGAGGGAAATCGGCGGCATATGGCGGAGGGAGAGGGTCTGGGAGCGAACATTCTCCATCCGACAAACGCCGCATAAGTCGGTCTCGATGCGCCCTCGCAGGATGTTGGATGCCCGGCGGGATCGGCGGCGCCGCCTCACGAACCAACGCTGAGCGTAACGCAAGGGGCGTC
Organism: Acuticoccus kalidii; assembly: GCF_021556395.1. Lineage (GTDB taxonomy): Bacteria > Pseudomonadota > Alphaproteobacteria > Rhizobiales > Amorphaceae > Acuticoccus > Acuticoccus kalidii. The sequence continues at coordinate 22,348 of NZ_JAKGCS010000034.1, read as the reverse complement.
TTGTCGCTGCGCTATGCCCTCATCAGATCGGCGAGATCCACGATCTCCGCACCTTGCACTTCGGGCAGCGCACTGTTGCGCGCCAATCGGAGAACAACGTCTCTCAACGCGTTGATATCCTCTTTATGCGCAGCCTCGAGCCCTTCCTCGACCAGGCGGTCGTGAAGTGCGGGATCTCGCGCGGTCAGTTTCTGCGGTGCAAAATATCGGAACGCACGAACTACAAAGGCAGGGTCGCGGTGCATCGCCTGACCGCAAATGTCATGCATGGCTTCGATCGCCCTGTCGGCTTCATCGAAATCGTCAGACCTGACTGCCCTGCGCGCGGTCGCGGCTAGGCGATCGAACCGATCGACCTCAACGGCGCTCGCGTGCTCGGACGGAAAATCGCTTTCCAGCGCTTCGAGCCGCGACTGCGTCAGCGCCGCCCGATGTTCGGGACGACGCTGCAGGAGCGACGCGTCTTGCCGGATCTTGCGCGCCTCCTCGGCAACCATGCGGTGGGCGTCTGCCTCGGTCGAGCTCGCCAGGTTCGCGTGGCAGCGCTCGATCCGATCGCGCAGTGGCCGAAGCTCGGGGACCGGCCCGAGCACCTCCTGAACCCGCGCGAGATCGCCCTCGGCACCGAGAACCGCCTCGGAAGCGATCTCCGCACCGCGTTCTCCCTCAAAGTTGCGGTGGTGCGCTTCGGGTGCGTACAGGTTTCGACCGTCGATCACCCGTCCGAGGTCCGGCGACTCCACCCCGAGCTGCAACAGCCCATTGTCGTCCATCGCCCAGCGGATGCGAAGTTCTCCGCCACGCGGCAGAATCTCGCCAGGATCGAGGTCGACTTCTGCGTCGAGAACGAAGTCACCGATGCACAGATTGAGCTCCGGATCGGCAATACCCTCGCTCTGCTGGAAAAACTGCATGGTGATCTTTTCGGCCCGGCCGCCGCGAAGCGCCCGCGCCGCACGAACGGTAGTCACGCCGTCGGCAGGCAGGGGCGAGTTCTTGCGCAGCAGCGGCTCCAGCACGTTTTTCTCATAGCCGACGCGGCCGTCGATCACCTTGACGGCCAGCGTATACGCTGCGGTGATCGCGGCAGCCGATGCTTCGGTTCTCGTAACCGTGAACTCGTGAGACCCGCCACTGGGAACCCGGCCTAAACCATCCCGAACCGTGGCGCGGAAGCGGTTCTCGCCCGGGCGCGGCAGGCTGAGCTTCACAGTCGCGGAGCCGTTCAGCGGAACCGAGCCGCTCGACCTGCCGTCGGTATCGATCACATCCAGAGTGCAGCCTGCTGGCGCCGCGTCGTCCAGCGTCACGCGCAGGCGCGCGACCTCGCCGCTGACGCGCGCCTGGTAGTCCCACGCGATCTTGACCTCGCCCGCGGTTTCTTCGTGTCCGCGTGATGTCTTTCGCCGGGATCCCGTCGTGCTCCAGTCACGGCTCTCGGCAAAGATCGCCGCCCCGATTGCGACCGCCGTCATCGGATCGAGATCTTGATCGACGGCGATCCCCAGTTCGTAGGGGACCATCTCGCGCACGATCGGCATCTTGGACGGACCGCCGATCAGGACGACCCGCTCGACATCCTCGTTGCCCAGCCCGTTGTCCGAGAGCGTCTTGCGGCAGAGTTCGATGCTTTCGATGATGCGCTCGCGCACGAGATTGTCGAGGTCCCGACGCGTGAGCTCGACCGAGATGTAGATGTCCTCGCCGGCGCGGTCCTGCAGGCGGATCTCCTCGTCACCCGCGAAAACGGTGGCGACCTCCGCCGCGGAGAGATCGATCTTCGCCTTCTCGACTGCATGCCGTGAGATGCCGATGAGTCGCCGCCAAGCGGGCTCGCGCTGGAAGTCGGCGGGCAGATCGAATGTGTCGAGCAGCCAGGGCCGGACCTTGTTCTCGAACAGCATCCGGTCGAAGTCGCGGCCGCCGAGCATGTTGATGCCCTCATGCGCAATCACACTGACGGCACCCGACGCGCTCTGGACCAGCGCGACGTCGAATGTTCCGCCGCCCAAATCGTAGACCAGGAACATTCCGTTCTTGTCGCGCCGCCGGGAGATCGACGCCATGGCCGCGGCGACGGGCTCCTGCAGCAACGTCACGCGATCGAGACCGGCCAGCGCGGCGGCGCGTACCGTCGCCTCGCTCTGCATCTGGTTGAAGGCGGCCGGAACCGTGATAACCGCCCCGTCGACCGGTGCCTCCCCGCCCTCCACTCGCGCCTGGGCGACGAGTGCGCGCAGGATCTCGGCGCTGCATTCCTCCGGCGTCCAGCTGGCGCCGGCGAAGGTGATCGGCGTGCTCGTGCCCATCGCGCGCTTGAACCCCTGCGCGACATTCTCCGGCGCGGTAAAGATGCGGTCGTAGGCGCGCAATCCGACGAAGCGGTGCCCGCGCTTGTCGAGATGGATGACGCTCGGCAGCACGTCCGAGCCTTCCGCGGTCTTGAAGATGCGTGGAAGGCCGTCGTCCGCGCCTGCGATCGCGGAGTTCGACGTCCCCAGGTCGATTCCCAGATACATGGCAGTCAGTCCTCGTCAGCGGGTTTTGTTTCGGCAGGGGCGGCCTCGACGAGCGCTTTCCCAGTCCGGATCACCGTCATGTCGCGAATGATGGCCGGCTCCACCGTGGATGCTATACGCAGCGTTTCCGCGCCGCGGTCGGTGAAGTCCTCCGCATTGAGCGCGGAGACCGGCAGCTCGGCGCTGAAGGTCTCGCCGTCGAACGTGGCGAGGCGCATGCCGGCCGCCTGCAGCCCGGCGACAAGCCGGCTTTCTGCGTAACGGGCCTGCGCGGTCAATCGGGCTGAGCGATCGGGCGACGCGGCGTCTCGGGCGCGCTCGAAGGCGCGCAGCAGTTTCCAATAGTCGACCGAGAGCTCGGCGATCAGCTCGGCAGCGTTATCCATTGGCTGTCTTTCGGAGGTCATTTGAGCAGTGCGGCGGACGTGTCGGGGTCCCAGACCGCGTTCGCAGGCAATCGGGGATGGTCGCGTTTGAAGGCGAGAAGGGCGGCGACCGAGCCGCGCCCGAATGCCCCGTCGATCGCGCTCCGGTAGTACCCCAGCGCCTTCAGGCGGCGTTGCACCCGGCGGGCGAGTTCGCGATCCTTCAGCGCATCGGCGAAGCTGGCGCGGTAACCCGATACAAGCTGGCGAGCCGCGCGAAGGGAGTCCTCGATCTCGCCGGCCACCCAGGACCGTGCCGAAGCCATGTCGTCGGCAGCGAACGAGCCCTGTGCACAGTTGCGGAGCCTCTCGCGCCGGAGATCGCGGGCCCACCCCTTCTCGCTCGGTTTCGCCAGTGTATCCAAGGCATCGAAGATCGCCTCGATCCGTGCGCAGGTGAGCGCGGCTTCGGTCGGACCAGCACGCCGCGATGCGCTCGGTCGGGGCGGGACGCGGATCGCGTCTATCCACGCCGCCCCCTCGCGACCCAATGAACTCCGGTGTGCCGCAAGGTCCTCTCTCGCTTCGGTCATGTCGGCGTCGTGATAGCGGTAGTTTCCGCACCGCGCATTGAGGTCCTCGATCCGCGCGTTGAACGCATCGACCTGGGACTGCGTGACGTTGTCGGCGGCGTTGCGGGCTCCATCGAGACGAGCGGCTTCGAACAGGCACCAGCGGATCTGTTGGACGTCGAGTATCCGGCCATATCCGGCCTGGGGCTTCTCGACGAATGCACGACGCGGCGTGACCCCTGCGGATGGTCGAGCGACGGCGGCAATCGGACGCGACTGCGGGAGCGGCGTGCGGTCGCCTGCCGGTTCGGGCGAGCGCAACGCGTTCGCGGTGCTTGCTGGCGGCGGAGGCGCGCCTGGCCCCGTCCCGTCTTCGGCCCCTAGAATGAACAAAGGCACAAACGCGGCCAGGATGACGAAGAGACAGAAGACGGCAGGTCCGAGGCTTGTCGATGACCGGCCGGCCCGTATCGCTCCGACCTTAGCCTCACCGGCGTTCTCAGTCGGAAGGCCGGGTTCGCGGGCCGGAGGGGCCGCCGGACGCGGCGGTGTCGTCGGCTGCCCGGCCGAACGTGCAGCCCGACGCGCCAGGTCACGTTCGGAGGTGAGCGCCTTCCGAACGGCACGCGACGGAATTTTCGGAAGGCCCAGCGCGAAATCGCCGAGCATCGCGGCGGCCCCCGGCGCGCCGGCGTCGTCGCGAAGGTGCTGCAACAACTTCAGCGCAACGACCCATGGAACCTCCGCAAGCTGGCTGCCGGCGGTGAAGGCGACCGCCGCCCGGAGCGCCTGCGCGAACTCGCCGGCGGTCCCGTCGTTCGCGGCATCGAAGCCCCGCCGCCCGGCGTCGGCCACCAGCGGCCCTGGATCGACGGTCGCCGCTTGACCCAGCCGCGACAACGTCAGCAACGGGCCGTACTGCTCCTGTTCTTCCGTCAATTCACGGAGGGCCTGCCTGTCCTTGAGCAGTTGGGCCGTCAGATGATCCAGCTCCGGAAAGGTCTCCAGCAGGCAGTCCGTGATCGTCGCGGCGGGCGGATACAGCTGCTTCTCGTTGGCCAGCCAAATCGCGAGGTCCCGGAGGTCGTTTGCAAGAGCGCGCGAGCGCCCTTCCTCGTGTCCACGCAGCTGCTCGAGCAACTGAATGGGCTGGTTAAGCTCATCCCACGCTGCCAAGAGACGGGGCAGTTCGGCGAGGTGCTCACCGGGCCGGTCCGGCACCGCCCGCACCTTCGTCACCATGTCGTGGATCTGCCCGCGGATCATCTGGAGATCCGCCTCGCAGGCGGCATCGTAGCGCTCGGCGAGCCGGGACAGGAAGCGCCCGCATCGGCCGTTTTCCACCGCGCGCTCTGCGAGGTCAGTCATCCACCGCGGCGCACGCCCGGCACGATCCATCGCCTCGTGAACCGTCGCCACATGGTCACGCAGCAACTCTTCGATGGCTGGCGAGATCATGCCGCTGTCGGGCGGCGGCGAGCCAGAACGCCGGTGCAGGGCCGTGAGCGCCGAGACGACTTGCGGATCGGCGACCCGGCCCCAGGCGTCATCGATCTCCCGGATGTGCTCACCGTCGGCAACACCGGACGATGCGGCATGTACGAGAACATTTGCGAGCCCGAGGGCGCTGGCTTCATCCAACGCGATGCCGACGGCAGCGCGCTTGCGGGCATCCTCCGGGTGCCGTGCCAGCTCCATGATGTGAGCGTGGGGCAGCATGAAAGGCCAGGCCAGTTCGGCCTGGACCCGCCCTCGAGGCGAGCTCAGACGGCTGAACGCGTCGGCAAGAACCGCTTCGTCATGGACGGCTTCGAACTGCGCATCGTCCAGCCGCTCCCGCAGCTCCGGTCCGGTGGAAGAAGCGTCCGCGTCTAGTAGATAGAATGGGTTGTATTGCAGTCCGTCACGACGACGATTCACTTGGAATTGCGGCTCCATGGTTGCGAAGGCCGTCCCGCAGCGAAATGCACGGGAACTTGAAAGAAAGCGGTAGGTGCGGCCCGGACGAACTTATCGACGTGCCAAACTGCATTCATGTCGGCCATCGCACAGCACGAATGTCAACCCGCTGCCCGGAACACGATCTCAGAGGAAATTTTGAAGATAGCCGTCTCGGATGGCCGATTGCTGACCCCCTTCAGCTTTGGGAGCTATCGCCACGTGACCAGGACGTGGCCCCATAAAGGTTCGCGGACTTTCTCGGCTTGACATCTCCGGAAGCAAGTAAGCGTCCGGTGAGGTCGGTCAGGCGATCGTCGTGATGTTCCAAGGCAGCAGTTCGGCGATCCGGTTCATCGGAAGGTCAGCGATGCGAGTGAGAACGTCGCGCAGCGCGGTGAAGGCGCACCGGTGCACGGCCGGCGGCAAAAGGGGGGACGCGTCAATTCCATCGGGCCGCACATCAGCCAAGGCTAGACGGCCGCAGCGGGAGCGGTCTTAAATTGAACCCTGGCCACACGCGCAGGCACCATCCGCCTCACGAGATGTTTCAGGCGGCCAGCCACCCGAGCAGGTTTCGAACATTCGAAATACGCCACGTCCTACCCTAGCATATCATAATTGCGCGGTCACTGAGCGCGTCGGCAATGGCCGCACGCTGGTGGCCCCGCCTTGCTGGATCTCGGCGATCACCGGCGAAAGCAGGGCGGCGTACTGATCGGCGTTGGTGCGAATGGCACGAAGAATGGCCGCGTACCCACGTCTTGCACGACGCAGCGCCGAGACTCCGTACGAAATAGTCAGCGTAGGTGGACGCTTTACCAATACGAAATAAGGCAAGTAACTGAGGGGCGGTGGATACAATTGTCCGTTCAGCCCGTCCGCCGATGATAATATTCACGATTGGTCATCGATTTGCTGCATTGCCAGGATCGAGACGCGGATCGACTCATTAATATCTCGCTGGATGGCTGATGTGAGAAGCTGCGGGTCGTTCCGCTTTAACCCCGCGACGGCATCAACGTGAGGATGAACCCGTTTGCGGCCGGATGCTTCAGCTTCGTTGCCGAGCAACTTCCGCGCGTTTCGGAAGACATAATAATTCATCGGTCCAGCGCGCAGCCACACACTCTCGATGATCTCGACGAGGGTTGCCATGGCGCTGTGACGATAGAGGATAAAGTGAAAATCGCGATTGTGCTTGGACCGTTCGCCCACCGTTGCTGAGTGGACCATTTTCGAATGCGCTTCTTCGAGCGCTTCTATCACGTCGTCGTTGATCAGATTGAGGGCGCAGGTTGCCGCATAGACTTCCGTCAGCATTCGGATCTTCTTCAGTTCCTCGATCTTGTCGACCGTCAAGATCGGGACACTGATCGACCGGCCCGGACCATCGATAAGAACGTTCTCCGCGAGAAGCTGCAGCATGGCTTCGCGTACCGGCGTCACGCTCGTGTTCAAGAGCGCGGCCATTCCGCGATAGGTGAGTGCCTGTCCCGGGCAAAGTTCGCCAACAGTGAGGGCATGCCGAATGCGTTCATACGCCTGCGCGCCGAGGCTTCTTTTCTCCAACGGGTCGAAAACTGTCGTTGCCTCCATCGGTCCCACCCTTTATCCGCAACGACAATCGAAGGTCCGCAAGATCCTCATGACTGTCGCAAATCCAGCCGTTGGCCGTTGGACTGATTGAACACGTGCACGTGGGCGGGATCGATGCGCAGCGGCAACTGGTCGCCGGGGAAGACGTCGATTCTCCTATGGAAGATCGCAACGACGTTCTGACCAAATAGGTCGATCGACACCTGGGTTTCGGACCCGGTGTTCTCGACACCAGTCACGGGGCCGTGGGCTGCATCAGGAGAATCCTCGATGAAGAAGTGTTCCGGCCGGACACCGAGCACGATCTGATCGGGATTCATGGCGGGATCGATGATGCCGTCGGTCAGTCTAAAGACATGCGAGGCGGCGCTGCTGTTGAGAAAATTCATGGCAGGCGACCCTAGAAAGCCGGCAACGAACATATTCGCCGGAGAATCAAAGAGTTCGAGCGGCGCGCCAATTTGTTCCACGTAGCCGTCCCGCATGACGACAATCTTGTCGGCCATGGTCATGGCTTCGATCTGATCGTGGGTTACGTAAATCATCGTAGTTCTAAGATTTGCATGAAGAGCCTTGATTTCAGCGCGCATTTCTACCCTCAACTTAGCATCGAGGTTAGATAACGGCTCATCGAACAAGAAGACTTTGGGATTACGCACAAGCGCTCGCCCCATCGCAACGCGTTGGCGTTGTCCACCCGAGAGCTGCCGGGGCTGGCGGTCGAGCAGCGGGGTAAGCTGAAGGATCTCAGCTGCCCTTGCGACTTCGGCGCGAATAATTTTGCGCGATTGACCCCGCAAGCGGAGCGAGAAGCCGAGATTTTCAGCCACAGTCATGTGGGGGTAGAGGGCGTAGTTCTGGAAAACCATCGCGATGTCCCGATCCTTCGGTGCGATGTCGTTGACTCGCACACCGTCGATGAACATCTCTCCGCTCGTGATGTCTTCCAGCCCCGCAATCATTCGCAACAATGTCGACTTGCCACACCCGGATGGGCCGACAAGAACGACAAACTCGCCATCAGTTATATTCGCCGAAATTCCATGCAGAACCTCCGCCGTTCCGAAGGCCTTGCGTACGTCGTTTATCTCAACATGAGCCATATCGATTTGCCACTTGTTTTCTCTTGTCGAAGAGCCGCCGAGACTACCTATTGGCGTCGCGGCGGGGTGTTGTTTACACCGAGCGTCGGTCGCGGAGCCTGACGATCCGCTTCGGCCGTCAGGTCTTTTTGATGCGTGGTTAATCCGCGTTTACGTACTCTGAGATCCGCTGCACCAATTTATCCGCCGCTTCTTCCGCGGACGCACCGTCCTGAATGATGCTGTGTAGCGCGCGTCCCCACAGAGCCTCGGCGTTTACCCGCATCATCCGATAGTTGCGCACGAACGGATGGGGCTCCATCGGGTTCGCATACTGCGCTTTCAAAGCGGCACGGTTGGGGTCGTCGCCCTGCCAAAGCTCGGTCTCCAGACCGTCGGTCGTTGCAGGGAACCAGCGGCCTAAGGCGCCATCGACGAGCGGGTTGATGTTCTCCGGCCGCATCAGGAATTCGAGAAAGCGGTGGCCTGCCTCCTTGTTCTCGGCATTCTTGAAGACAACCGCTGTCTTGACCGCAGATCGATAGGCTAGCGGCGAGCCATCAACGGCATTGGGGAACAAGCTCGTGGCAATCGCGTCGTAGGTGTCGCGCGACTCCTCGCCGAAATACTTGGCCGGGATTGATAGCGTCGCATTCGGCGTCATGACAGTCGTTTTATTGTGAAAGGCAGTGTTGTTGTCGCCGTTCGCCCACGTCAAGGCGCTGGCGGGCGTGCAGCCGCTCTCATAGAGCGCCACATAGTCCTTTAAAGCTGCAATCAATCCCTCGCGGTTTTCCGGCTCGCCGAGCACCAAGTTGCCATCCGCATCCAGGATCTTTGCCTGGTGCGCCGAGAGGAACTCCATGAAAATGTCGTAGGTATCAGAGCCTGCGGTACTGACGGGCAGGCCCACGCCGTAGATCCGATGACCCTTGTCGCGCAGAGATGCCTGGACGTCGGTGCACCAGAAATTCCAGAAGGCCGTCCACTCGTTCGGAATGTCTTCAGGCGTGAAGCCGGCCTCCTCCAGAAGATCCTTCCAATAAAAGATATGGATCGAGGACTGGGCGATGGGAACCGCATAGATATCCACCTCGTCGGTGGTGCCGTTGCGCACGTGTACGGCCTCGTAGGCGACCGTCTGCAGGCGTTCCTCGAGGGGCTCCACGATATCGCTAACCGGGTCGAGCTCGTCTTGATAGGCCCACAGGTTCAGTGCACGGAAGTCATAGGTGTGGCCGTAGCCGACGTCAGGCGGCCGGCCCGCTTCAACTGCGCTGATCGCCTTGATGAGCCCGTCCTCGCCGCCGAAGAGGCTGACTTCGACATCGATGCCGGTCTCTGCTTCGAAGTCCTCTATGACCTTCGCGAATGCGTTGTCCTCGGATTCGTAGAACCCCTTCGCCCACCAAATCGTCATCGTTCCCTCGGCGCTGGCTAGGGCTGGCGAAAGCCCCAGGGCGAGAGCGAGGCCGCCCACGGCCAAAACGTTTTGTCTCACAGCGTTCCTCCTTTTGATCGCCACTGTTGGTGGCGGCCCGGAATTGGTCGGATCCGGGTTGCCGTTCTAGATTGCATGTTATAACGTGCATGTCGAGAGTTGCAGCTCTTCAAAGGAAAGACCGACGTATGGATGGAAATCGATGGAAGGGAGTGGTGGCATCGGGGGCTTCAGCCGGCTCGGCCGTCGGTTTGGTGCGTCGCCAATGGTCGTCCCGTAAGAGCCTCACGGATCACGCGTGGGCACTGATCATGGTTGCGCCGTATCTGGTGGTGTTCGCGCTTTTCGTAATCTATCCTGTCGGATACGGCTTCTTTCTGGGGTCCAACCCGCAGAGCTATATCAAGCTCCTCAATGATCCGATCTTTTACCGGACGATGGTGAACACGCTGGTGTTCCTGATCGTGGCGGTTAATCTGAAGCTCTTTCTGGCGCTCCTCATCTCGGGCTTCCTGGCCTCATCGGCTCCATGGGTGCGCTGGCTGAGCTTCATCTTCATCTTGCCCTGGGCGATTCCCTCCGTCGTCACGATCCTATCGTTTCGCTGGATGCTGAACGCTGAGTGGGGTCTCGTGAACAACGTGCTGTGGGACGCCTTTCAGGTCATGGGGCCGGCATGGCTGATCGATCCTGTCCTCGCGTTCGGCGCGGTAATTCTCGTCCACATCTGGAAGTATTTGCCGTTCTGGACGCTGATCCTGCTCGCCGGCCGGCTTGCAATCTCGAAGGATCTTTACGAAGCGGCGTCGATCGATGGTGCGGGCCGCTTTCAAAGCTTCCGCTTCGTGACCTGGCCGGGGCTCGCCAAGCTCTACATCACCAGCACCATCCTCTCGATCATCTTTAGCGTCGGCGACTTCAACAGCGTCTACCTGCTGACGGGCGGAGGGCCGGGGGACAAGACCCATGTTCTCGCCACCTTGGGTGTGCGCTACGCGTTCGGCTTCGGCGATATCGAGACCGGCATGGCGACCGTCATTATCGCGCTGCCGCTGCTCATCCCCTTCGTCTGGATTATGATTCGCCGTATGAGGAGCGCCGACAAATGACGCGCAAGCCGCCCTCTGTCGCACTGACCAATCTCGTGATTGCGTTCGTCATCCTGTTGTGGACCCTGATCCCGATCTACCACATGGTCGTGATGGCCCTCTCGCCCACGGGCGGCACTCCGGCCGGGCAGCTGATCCCGAGCGATCCGACACTCGACAACTTCGCTTTGACGCTCACCGAGGAGCATTTCCTGGTGCAGCACTTCTGGCAGCACCTTTATAACAGCGCGTTCGTCGCCCTGTCGGTCGCGTTTCTGACGCTCTTCATTTCGACGCTGGCAAGTTTTGCGATCAGCCGTCTCAAGTTTTCCTTGGGCGGGGCAGTCTCTGGTACGGCGCTCCTTACGTATTTGATCCCCGCGTCCTTTCTGGCGATCCCGATGTATGTCACGATGACCAACTATGACTTGGTCGAGACCCGCCTCTCCCTGATCATGGTCATGGTTACCTTTGCCACGCCGTATGCGATCTGGGTGTTCGTTCAGCATGCCGACAGCATCCCGCGCGAGCTCGATGAAGCGGCGCGGATCGATGGCGCCTCACCGCTGCAACTCTACCGCCTCGTGTTCTTGCCGCTGATGACGCCGGCGATCGTGGCAATCGGAACCTATGCCTTGCTGCTAGCCTGGAATGAATATCTGTACGCGTTCCTGTTAGTCTCCCAAGAAATGAACATGACGCTTCCTGTTTCAATTGGATATTTTCTGCTGAGCGATGAAGCTCCGTGGAATCTCTTGATGGCAGTGGGTATTTTGTATTCGATACCACCAGCCATCTTCTACTACGCAGTGCGTGGATATATGTCGTCCGGTCTCACCGCAGGCGCCGTTAAAGCGTGAAAGCCAACAACAATCCAATCCGACCTCTCAACTGGCACGTGAAGAAGGGCCCGTATGAAGATCACGAACATTGAAGTGCAAGAATACAAATGGAAGCGTGAGATCCCGATCGTGGACGGGATGCTGACCTATCCTTGGTCGGGCGTTACGTTTATTAGTATCAGTACAGATGAGGGAGTTACGGGTCTGGGGCTGGCAAGTTCCGGGAAGATCGTCAGGGCAGCTATCGAGGAACTCGCACCCCTGCTGATCGGGGAGGACCCGCTCAACACCGAGCGGCTCTGGCAGAAGATGTGGATCCCGAAGCTGATGGGCCGGCGCGGCCTGACGACACGCGCCATCAGCGGGATCGACATCGGCCTATGGGATCTTAGGGGAAAGATCGCCGGGCTGCCGCTTCACAAGCTCCTCGGCGGTTTCCGGGATTCGGTGCCAACCTATGTCGCCGGTGGCTATTATCAGGAGGGTAAGGGTCTGAAAGAACTCGCCGCCGAGATGGACGAGAACGTTCGGATGGGCGCCACGGCTGTCAAAATGAAAGTCGGCGCCCTCAGCGTACGAGAAGATGCCGATCGGGTACGGGTCGCCCGCGATGCGGTTGGTCCTGACGTGAAGATCATGATCGACGCCAACTGTGCCTACCGCTATTATGATGCGATACGCCTCGCACGACAGGTTGAGGATTATGATGTTTTTTGGTTCGAAGAGCCGGTCTTGCCGGACGATTACGAGGGCCATCGCAAAGTCGCCGAGGCAACAAGCATTCCGATTGCAACTGGCGAGAACGAGTATACTCTCTTTGGGTTTCGTGACATCATCGCGCAGGAGGGGGCTGCGATACTCAATCCCGACGCAAAGATCCTTGGCGGGGTTTCGGAATTCATGAAAGTGGCTGCGCTGGCCCAGGCTCACGGCCTTGATATTTCATCACATGGTACGCAGGACATCCATATCCATTTGATGGCGGCCATTCCGAACGGGCTCATGCTCGAATATTATCGCGACACTCACGATCCTCTTTGGCTTCACATGTATAAGAACCCGCTGATGCTCAACCCCGATGGAACTGTTACACCGCCCGATGAGCCTGGAATAGGCGTCTTTCCCAATTTCGAGGTGCTGAAAGAGCACAGGGTCGCTTAATAAAGAGAGAAGAATACACGGCTACTGGTTTACTGAGGGGGGCTGTAGTTTGGTCAGATTTCGCTAAATCCGCCCCAGCAGGTTCCGGACATTCGAAACACCCCACGTTCCGCCGCGGCGTGTCATGATCCCGCGATCATTGAGCGCCTCGGCAATGGACCGCAGGCTGGTGGCCCCGCTGTGCCGGATTTTTGCAACGACGGGTGCGAGTTCGGCGGCGTACTGATCGGCATTGGCACGAATGGCGCGAAGGATGGCCTCGTTCCCGTGTCCGGCGCGCCGCAGGGCAGCGGCCCCGTTCGGATTGCCCAGCCTTGTACCTCGCGCCTTTGCGGCCGCCAGGGCCTCCCGGGTCCGCCGCGCGATGGCCTCCCGCTCCTGCTGGGCGACGAGCGCCATGATGCCCACCGTGAGGTCATTCGCCTCGGGCATATCGGCGGCGATGAAGCGAACGCCGCTATCGCTGTCAACGCCGATCCAAATCTGACCCACTTTCGGCGGTCGCGCCGATTGTAATCTGACCCACCCCTCGTGTTCAGGCGGCCTCCCTCTTTGGGGCCGTTGCGGCGATGAGGCCGGCCTTGCGTTTGTCCTTCAGGCGGTAGCTCTCACCCTGGATCGAGACGACCGTGGCGTGATGCAGGATGCGGTCGAGCATCGCCGCGGTGAGCACCGTCTCGCCGGCGAAGGCCTGATCCCAGGAGCCGAAGGTGAGGTTCGAGGTCAGGATCATCGAGCCGCGCTCATAGCGTTTGGCCACGACCTGGAAGAACAGGTTGGCCTGCTCGCGGCCCAGCGGCAGATAGCCGATCTCGTCGACGATCAGGAGCTTGTAGACGTTGACCGCGCGGTGCATCGCCTCCTTCAACCTGCCCTGGCGCTGGGCGGCCTCGAGCATCAGGACGAGGTCCGCCGCCGTGGTGAAGCGCACCTTCATCGCCCGCTGCGTCGCGAGGTGACCGAGCGCGATCGCGAGGTGCGTCTTGCCAACGCCGGAGGGGCCGAGGAGCACGACGTTCTCGGCCCGCTCGACGAAGGCGAGGCTGGCGAGCTCGAGGAGCTGCTTGCGCGGTGCACCGGTGGCGAACGCGAAGTCGTAGCTCTCCAGCGTCTTGATCGCCGGGAAGCCGGCGACGCGTGCCGCCATCTCTCGAGCCCGCACACGTCGCCCTTCGGCCTCGCTGCGCAGGACCTCCTCGAGGAAGTCACCGAACGAGCCTTCCTTCGCGGCCTGCGTCTGCGCCGCCGCGGTCCAGGCAGTGTCGATCGTCTTCAGCCGCAGCTCGGCACAAAGGTCGGCGATGCGCTCGTGCTGGAGAGCGTTCATCGGCCGGCTCCCGGCGGCATCAGCTCGTCGTAGATCGATAGTGGATGCTGGAGCCCGACGATCGGGACTGGTGCCGGACGCGGATCGGACCGAACGATCTCACCGCCGTATGGCGTCGGGATCGGCTGCAGCATCGCGCGCTCGACGGCCAGACGCTCGCTCGGCACGGCCTTGGTCGTGGCGTGAACCCTGGCATTGGCGACCTCGCGCAGCCAGCGATACACCGCGGAGTTCGCTGCCGCGGCGTCGACGGGGACCCCGTCCTGCGACAGACGGCTCGCGAACGGCACGTAGAAGCTCGCCCGAACGTAACGGATGAAGCGCTCCACCTTGCCCTTCGTCTGCGCGCGATAGGGACGGCACAGGCGTGGGCGGAAGCCGCAGTGCCCGGCGAAGTCGAGGAAGCCGGCGTGGAAGCGGTGCCGGCCTGGTCCATAGGCATCCCGGTCGATCACCACGGTCTTCACGTTGTCATAGAGCACCTCACGCGGCACGCCGCCGAACGCCAGGAAGGCCCGCTCGTGGCAGGCGATCAGCGTCTCCACGCGCTCGTCCGTCACGAACTCGACGTAGGCCGCCCGGCTCCAGCCGAGCGTCGCGACGAAGGCCGACAACCGGTTCCGTCCCCGCCGAATCGTCGCCCAGTCGACCTGCATTTGCTGACCCGGCGTCGTCTCGAAGCGCACAACCGGCTCCGGCTTTACGGCCGGTTTGAGCGTCGCCACGAACACCTTCACCATCGTATACCCGCCGCCGTAGCCGCGCTCGCGGATCTCGTCGAACAGCACCTTCGCCGGGATCAGGTCCGGCGCCGCGGCCGCCAGACGCTCGCGGATATAGCCCTTGAACGGATCGATCTTCGCCGGACGCGCCGGCCGCTCCTTGTAGCGCGACGCCTCTTCGTCCCGCAGATAGCGCCGCACGGTGTTGCGCGACACGCCCACCTCCCGCGCGATCTCTCGCACCCCTTTGCCATGCTTGGCCAACACCCGGATCTCCATCGACAGCTCCACTCCGATCATCCAGGCCCTCCGCATCGCGTCGGGCCCAAGGCTATCGGGTGGGTCAGCTTTCAGTCGGCGACCGGGTCAGTTTTCCAGCGGCGGCGACACCTTGAAGGAGAAGCAACGCGCGATCCGTGCAGAGTTCCCCGAGACGATGGGCCTGCGCGTACACCGCTCCATCAGCTGGATCGGACGAGCCGAGGCGTGCGGCGACGATCACGATGCACGTTTCATCTTCCTCTGGATCGCTTTCAACGCAGCCTATGCGGACGAGCGCGAATTCCAGTGGGTTGCACCCGGGGAAAGGGCTGCGATCGTCGATTACTTTGGCAAGCTGGTGGCGCGCGATGAAGAGCAACGCGTTTACAAGGCGCTATGGCAACGGTTCTCAGGTCCGATGCTCATGGAGAACCGCTTCGTCTTCAACCCATTCTGGCAGCATCAGAACGGCATAGACGGGTTCGAGGATTGGGAGGAAAGGTTCCGGACCTCATCGCGCAGCTTTGCACAGGCGTTCCAGGCCGGCGACAGCGTTCGCGTTCTCAGCTTCGTCTTTGACCGGCTCTACGTGCTGCGCAATCAGCTGGTGCATGGCGGATCGACGTGGAACAGCGGCGTGAACCGAGCACAGGTCCGTGACGGCGCCGCGATACTCGGCTTCCTCCTCCCAGTCTTCGTGGACCTGATGATGGACAACCCGAAGGAGGATTGGGGGCGTCCCTTCTACCCGGTGGTCGAGTAGCCAGACTGTCCACAGTTCATACGCTCAATAGTTCAATCAGCGGCGATTCTAGTTCTGCGTGAGTTCCGCACACCCGGCTGCAATCAAAGCGTCGGCACAAGCGTCCATCTCATCCGGGGAACGGGTCGGATCATCAGCCTCGCCCCGCGGCACGAAGAGCACGAGACCGGCCCGGGCCCGGGTAAGCAGCACGCGATAGCCATTCAGTCGAAAACGCTGTTTCTCAGGGTCTCGTGCAATCTGCCATCGAGGCGCACGCATCATCCTGGGTAGCCAACCCTGATCAGTCCAGATCAGATCGCCACCCCAACACAGGCACGCATAATCCAACTCGAGCCCCTGGCACCCAAACTCGCTCATCGGGGTCTCAAGCGCGCCAGCGCTGCGGAAATCCGTGAAGGGCTTCAAGAACCAGTGGCCGATGGGGTTCAACTCATTTGATCGCGGTGAAGGCGGCACTCCTTCGCCGACGAGGCGGACAGCGCCCGAGCTGGCAAGCAGACCGACAGTCCGACCGCCCCGTCGCCGTTGACGGAGCCATTGCTTCGCGACGGCGAGGTCACGCGTCATCAGGGCTGGCGGGGCGTCCATTCTGGCGGCCAGGGCCTTTGCCTCCGCGAGGTCACCATCCAGAAGGCGCGCCACCCACTGAGCATGAAGGGGGTTCCGATACGCCCGGATAGCGTTTGACAGGTGCAGAGATGGCTCCCGTCGAACCTCGACACCGCCGAGCCCGCCCTCGGCGAACATGCCGGAACCCGGAACGTCCGGCCCACCGTCAAGCGCTTGGGGCGCGGCGACCACACGCCATCGACTGCCTGCACTCTTAGCCGAGCGCAGCGCCTCACCCCAGAGAGCGAGGCCGCCTTCGCCGCGATTGATCTCTTGGCCAGGACCAACCAGGCAGACGAGGCAGGCCCAGTCCAAGCGATCGAGTATCTCGAGAAACAATTCGGGCTCGGAGCTCGGCCGTCCCATAAGCTCCTTGCCAACTTCGGCGTCCCAGGCGCGCTGCGCCTCATCGAAAACGATCACATGCTCCGGCGGCGGAGCGCCGTCCGTGTGCTCCTTCAAATAGCCAAGGAGGTTCTGAATGGCTGCGTCAGCGAAACGTCGCGCCTCGGTCTTCGTCATAGCGCCCCGCGCAGCACTGTCTTCCGCCAAGGCTTCGGTCAGCACGTGGACCAGTGGGCGGTTACCCGAGAGAAGCGCCGCGGGACGGGTCCCCGATCTGCTCTTGAGTGCGAGGTCCAAGCCGAGCAGCGTTTTGCCGGCGCCAGGTGCGCCGGTTACGAAGCACACAACTTTGGCGCGCGATGCCTCTGCGTCGGCGGCGATTTCCTGCAGCGCCGCGGCCGCAGCCTGCAACTCTGCATCGGCCGCGTCGCCGCGCCCAATATCTGCAATCTCGTGCCCGGCGTAGAGCGCCTGCGCAGCTTCGACGATGTTGGGAGTCGGTCTGTACGGAGAGTAGTCGAACCCGTGCGCGTCAATCGCGGCAGCATTCGGGTCGACATGGCTTTGCAGAACCAGAAACGCGTCTGCGAGCGTCGTCGCATTGGCTTCCATCAACGTGCCGACGCCTTCGACGAAGGTCGTTGCCGGCGGCCTCGCCCGAGCTCGCTCAGCGCATAGGATCGGCAGGATCAGCCGCTGCTGCGATGCCTCGTGAAAATCGCTGAGCGATTGGGCGTAGCGTTCCGTCTGGACTCGGTCAGCGCTTTGAAACCCGGTGGCGTTGATCTTGAATTCGATCACGCCGACGACGCCGGGCGCGAGCACAACCGCATCGATCCGTTTTCCGAGACGCAGCAGCGGGATTTCGAGGAGGAGCTGCCAGTCGTCGCAGAGCGAGCCTAGCTTTGCGAAACTTTCCTTCAGGATCTCGATTTCGCGTTCCCAGGCGCGAAGTTGTTCGGCCTCCGCGGCGGCGTGGAAGGCAACGTGGCGAGATGACAGCCTGCCGATGATCGCGTCATCGTCGGTGATGCGAAACTCTGAAACAGGTGCAGCGTAGAATGAGCGGCCCGTGCGACGGCCGGAGGTTTGCGGCTGGTCAGCCTCGTCCAGGTCAGGGGATAAACTCATTGTGCGCCAGGCCGCGTCCTAAAAACCCATGAAGTCATAGGACTTAGCATAGGTCGCAAGTGGACGGACTCACAAGAGCAGCGATCTACAGAAGGCTACCGCCGCGCCTGCTCTCGCATCACCGCGTAGTCCGCCAGCATCTCTGCGATTGCCGACCCTTCCGGCAGCAGGGTCAGTTCCTCGGCCGCCTGCGCATGAAACTCCAGGCTGTAATCGACGACCGGCGGGCACACCCCGAGGCCGGTGAGGTCAGAAGCGCCCGTCGCGCAGCCGCTCAGCCAGATCGTCGCGAGAGCGAGGGCGACGCGCCGCCGCCTCGAGCATCCGTCGTTGTGCGTCATGGGTTTTCTCCATGGATTCGAACTGCTCGGCCAACCGCCCCGTGCGTTCTCCGGAACGGCGCAGGGACAGCAGGAACAGAAGGATCGCAAGGGCGGTGACGCCGTAGCGGAGCGCCGTGCGCGCCCATGCCGATCCGGCGAGCGTGGCGAGGAGCCCGCCGATCACCGACGCCCCCGTCGCCAGTCATCGAGCCGGGCGTAAATCGTTACCGCGATTCCACCGAGGGCGACCGCTATGAACACCCAGCGCAGGGTGTCGAGATACGGCACGAGCGGCAGTATGGCGGACTGGGTTTCGGCCAGGACGCTCTGCGCAATCTCGACCCCGGCTGCGCCCAGCGTCGCGACGCCCGCCGCGCCACCGCCCTTCATGGTCCGACTCTGCGCCAGGACCTCGCGCTGCGGCGGGGTCTCGGCGGCGAAGGGTGCGGTTTGCGCGGGGAACCGCTCCCCCCACTGGCGCGCGGGGCCGAGGTCGACATGGATGAACCCCGATCTCGGGTAGAAGCCGAAGCCGAGGAACCCGACCTCGCGCGCCGCAGCCTCGAAGGCCACGGGGTCGTGGTTCGCCATGGCGATATCGAAGGCCGCGCCATCCATATGCTTCGAACGCGTCGCGCCGCCGACGGCACGGTTGTGCTCGGGGCTGCGGTAGGCTGAACGCACGATCAGCGGCTTGCCCAGCCGGTCGCGGAGCGCCTGCAGCTTGTCGAGCGCAGGCTCGTTAATGAGCAGCTTGCCGGTGCCCCGGCAGGCGATCTCAGCAGGGCTGAAATTCGGCCAGCGCCAGGTGCTCTCCGGCACGTCGCGCCAATGACGGTGGAAGGTCGTGGTCATGGGGTCCTCCAAAACGAAAAAACCCGCCTTGAGGGTGGGTGCGGGTGAGGTCATGAGTGGGGATGGAGCGCGGCTACGGGCCGCCGCCGAAGATCTTAAGCTTGATGGCGATGCCCGCGAGCAGCGCCAGCATGACACCGGTGGTGATCATGCGCACGGCAGTCTGAATCCCCGTGCGGCGCACGATCCGAATGCAGTCCACCAACGAGCGCAGGTCGCGGATGTCGAGCGCGGCCTCATCGCCTTCCAGCCCGACATCCGCCAACGCACGCTTCGCACCTACTTCGGCGGCGCGCGCTAGGATCGCCTCGAACTCGTGCTCCGGCATGCGGACGAAACCGTCCTCGGGTCTTTGGGGTGCCATGGCGCGCCTCCCTCAGCCGATCTTCGTGCCCCAGAAGGTGGTGTGGTCGGCGGCGAAGTATCCGTCGGCGCCGCGGAAATAGCCCTGCAGCTCGACGGTATCGCCGGAGGACAGCGGCACCATTGTCTGCAGCCAGATCGCGGTGGCGTTCGAGACGTGCGTCCCGGAGATTTCCCCCAAAGAACCTCGGATTTCAGTCTCGTACCGTTCAGGACGAGCCCCCATCCGCCAAAAAGGGCGCGAGAGCGTTCCAAGCGACAGAGAGCATATCATTCATCCTGTGCCGATCAGGTGAATGGGAGTTAGACATCTAGTCGCGTAAGCAAGTTCCGGACGTTGGACACGCACCATCGCCCGCCCCTGCGGGTCATGACACCCCGCGTATTGAGCGCATCCGCGATGGCTCGCAAACTGGTGCATCCCCCTGCCCGCAGCTCGTCGATCAGGGGCCGGATTGCCTCGGCATGGCGATCGGCGTTCTCGCGCACCGCACCCAGAATGGCCTCGTTCCCTTTTCCCGCCCGTCTCAGCGCCGCAGCGCCATTGGGATTGCCCAACCGGGTCCCTCGCGCCTTTGCGGCCGCGAGCGCCTCCCGGGTCCGCCGCGCGATGGCCTCCCGCTCCTGCTGGGCCACCAGCGCCATGATGCCGACCGTGAGGTCATTGGCCTCCGGCATATCGGCCGCGATGAACCGGACCCCGCTGTCGCGCAGCGTGAGCAGGAACGCCGCGTTGCGCGACAGGCGGTCCAGCTTCGCGATGGCCAGCGTCGCTCCGGTGAGGCGCGCAAGCTGAAGAGCGTCGAGGAGCTGAGGCCGGTCCGACCGCTTGCCGCTCTCGGTCTCGGTGTAGGTGCCAATGACCTCGGCGCCCCGATCTCTCGCGAGCGTCTTGATAGCCGCTTCCTGAGCCGCGAGGCCGAGCCCGCTCCGTCCTTGCCGGGCCGTCGAGACGCGATGATACGCGACGAGGCGGAAAGGCATAAGGGTCATAGGGGTCATCGGCTCCGTACAGAACTGCCTAACGTTGGTTGCGCAGTTTTGTACGCTCAATCCGAGCCGAGAGTGTAGGGCCTGATAGGGAATCTCCGCCTTTTCTCGAATGCTCACGATCATCCACGATAGATGCGAAGTCTCTCAAAGAAGCGGCGAATGATAAAACTTCGCACGATACTGATGACAGAGAAGGCGATGCTGAGTGCCGCGGCGGTCCCGAGATGCGCCGGCAGGCCGAACAGAGGGAACAGAAGAAGCTGTGTGATGACGGCCAGGCCGTAGCCGGCGAGGACATTGACCACCGCCTCCAGCAACGACATCGCGCGGCTTTGCGACATGCTCGACAGATCAATGCTTCGAGGGGAGGGGCGATGCCGTTACTTCGGCCGGCCGCAACTCTCCCCGATCATCGGCGGTAAACCGCACGAGGTTCACCGTGACTGGATGCGTGGAGGTACTCGCAGGAAGCGCGATGCGGCTGCGCGAGGCCGGAGTGATTCCGAGCTCAGCCATATACTTGCCCATAAGCTCCAATTGCTTGTTCGCTACGCTGAGCCAAGGCGATTGCTGCACATAGCCCGAAGGCGCCTTGATGAGGGTCGGTCCCTCGGCGAGCTTCCTCTCCGCTTCGACCCATCGCCCATAGGCTTGGCAATAGGCGGCAAGAGCGGCGCGATCGACAGTGGTAACAACACCCATGTCGTGCAACGTCCCGGCAATCCGTCGCCATTCGGCCTTCGCGAGCGGTGAGAGATGGGAGGGGCAATGCGGCCTCACGTCAGCAGGCCGAGGCTCATGGGCGTTGAGTTTGCGTTTGCCGGGATTGCCGTTGGCACGCTTCATGGCTGTCGGAACGGGTTTGCGTCCGCGCATTCTCCTCTCCTATTCCGCCGCAAGTGGTTGAGGGAGGCGCTCGGCACGGACCGCAGCAAAGGTCTCGCCCGTCTCTGCCAGCACCGGTTTCTCGCCTGTGAAGGCGGCCCAGCGGGTGACGATGACGTCCACGTAGGCGGGATCGAGTTCTATCCCGAGGCAAACCCTGCCCGAGGTCTCAGCGGCGATGACGCTGGTGCCGGAGCCCAGGAAGGGGTCGTAGATGGCCTGCCCGGGCGATGAGTTGTTCAGCATCGGCCGACGCATGCAATCCACCGGCTTCTGCGTCCCATGGACCGTCGCCGCGTCCTGGTCTCGGTTCGGGATCTGCCACAGCGTCGTCTGCGTCCGCCCACCCGACCAATGTCCCTTGCCCCGGACCGCGTACCAGCAGGGCTCGTGTTGCCAGTGGTAGTGCCCGCGCGAGAGGACCATCCTGTCTTTGGCCCAGATGATCTGGGAGCGGATTTCGAAGTCCGATGCGAAGAGGCTTTCTGCGACGGTCCCGGCGTGAAGCCCGGCATGCCAGACGTAGGCGACATCACCTGGAAACAGCGTCCACACCTCGCGCCAGTCGGCCCGATCGTCGTTTTTCACCTTGCCGGTGCGCCGCGTCCGCGTGCCACGCGCCTTGTTGCGCCACGCCGGCTCATACTCGACGCCGTAAGGCGGGTCCGTGACCATCAGCGTTGGCTGCACACCATCGAGTAAGCGTTCCACCACATTCAGATCGGTGGCATCGCCACAGACAACTCTGTGCCGGCCCAGGAGCCAGACGTCATTCAGACGAGAGACGGGGACGGCAGGGGGCTCAGGGGTTTCCTCCTCGCGTGGGTCGAAGCCGTCAGCCGATAACAGGCTATCGATCTCGGTCCCGTCGAAGCCCAACGCGGCGATGTCGACGCCGAGCTCGGAAAGGTCCGCCACTTCGAGCGCGAGGAGATCGCGATCCCATCCGGCCTGCTCGGCGAGCTTGTTGTCGGCCAGGATATAGGCCCGCTTCTGCGTCTCGGTCAGGTGACTGAGCTCGATCACCGGGACCGCGGATAGGCCGAGTTGTTGCGCCGCCAGCAACCGGCCGTGCCCCGCGATGATCCCGTTCTCCCCATCCACCAGGACCGGATTGGTGAAGCCGAACTCCCGGATGGCCCCCGCGATCAAGCTGACCTG
>NZ_JAKGCS010000033.1:261391-501368 GCF_021556395.1 Acuticoccus kalidii | reverse complement strand
GCGAGGTTTCGGCCTCGGGTTCTTTGACAATCGCATAGATGAAGAAAGAGAAACGTGGGCGGCGTTGTCTCTGCGGATCGCGGCTCGGACCTTTCGGGGTTTGGAGCGGATCAACAAGACAATGGCGGACACGTTTTCAAGACGGACCGCTCCGATGAGATATCGGAGAGTGTGTCCTCGTCAAACGGGCTTCTCTTTATGGGAAGTTCGTCGCAAACGTGATCTTGCCGGATCAGATTGTCTCAACTTGAGAGTTTGATCCTGGCTCAGAACGAACGCTGGCGGCAGGCTTAACACATGCAAGTCGAACGCACCCTTCGGGGTGAGTGGCAGACGGGTGAGTAACGCGTGGGAACCTACCTATCGGTTCGGGATAACTTCCGGAAACGGAAGCTAATACCGGATACGCCCTTTGGGGGAAAGATTTATTGCCGATGGATGGGCCCGCGTTGGATTAGCTAGTTGGTGAGGTAACGGCTCACCAAGGCGACGATCCATAGCTGGTCTAAGAGGATGATCAGCCACACTGGGACTGAGACACGGCCCAGACTCCTACGGGAGGCAGCAGTGGGGAATATTGGACAATGGGCGAAAGCCTGATCCAGCCATGCCGCGTGAGTGATGAAGGCCTTAGGGTTGTAAAGCTCTTTCGCTAGGGATGATAATGACAGTACCTAGTAAAGAAGCCCCGGCTAACTTCGTGCCAGCAGCCGCGGTAATACGAAGGGGGCTAGCGTTGTTCGGAATTACTGGGCGTAAAGCGCGCGTAGGCGGATCATTAAGTCAGGGGTGAAATCCCGGGGCTCAACCTCGGAATTGCCTCTGATACTGGTGATCTTGAGTCCGTGAGAGGTGAGTGGAACTCCGAGTGTAGAGGTGAAATTCGTAGATATTCGGAAGAACACCAGTGGCGAAGGCGGCTCACTGGCACGGTACTGACGCTGAGGTGCGAAAGCGTGGGGAGCAAACAGGATTAGATACCCTGGTAGTCCACGCCGTAAACGATGATAGCTAGCCGTCGGGGTGCATGCATCTCGGTGGCGCAGTTAACGCATTAAGCTATCCGCCTGGGGAGTACGGTCGCAAGATTAAAACTCAAAGGAATTGACGGGGGCCTGCACAAGCGGTGGAGCATGTGGTTTAATTCGAAGCAACGCGCAGAACCTTACCAGCTCTTGACATCCCCTGCTCGCTGGAGAGATCCAGTTTTCCCTTCGGGGACAGGGTGACAGGTGCTGCATGGCTGTCGTCAGCTCGTGTCGTGAGATGTTGGGTTAAGTCCCGCAACGAGCGCAACCCTCGCCTCTAGTTGCCATCATTCAGTTGGGCACTCTAGAGGGACTGCCGGTGATAAGCCGAGAGGAAGGTGGGGATGACGTCAAGTCCTCATGGCCCTTACGGGCTGGGCTACACACGTGCTACAATGGCAGTGACAATGGGTGAATCCCAAAAAGCTGTCTCAGTTCGGATTGTCCTCTGCAACTCGAGGGCATGAAGTCGGAATCGCTAGTAATCGTGGAACAGCATGCCACGGTGAATACGTTCCCAGGCCTTGTACACACCGCCCGTCACACCATGGGAGTTGGTTCTACCCGAAGATGCTGTGCTAACCCGCAAGGGAGGCAGGCAGCCACGGTAGGGTCAGCGACTGGGGTGAAGTCGTAACAAGGTAGCCGTAGGGGAACCTGCGGCTGGATCACCTCCTTTCTAAGGATGTTTGGGATTAAGGCTTGCCTTTCCCGAACGCTTGGAAACACGCCTGGATCTTCGGATCACAGGCATTGGCGAGACGACGCCGCCTTCGTTTCTCTTTCTGAACAGAACGGTTGGGACCGGCCCTCCCCTCTCGGCGACGAGAGGACGGGCTGGGCGCGAACCAGCGTTGTGTGATGCGCGCATCTTGTGTATGCGAGCGTTGCCGGCGGGGCCTGTAGCTCAGGTGGTTAGAGCGTACGCCTGATAAGCGTAAGGTCGATGGTTCGAGTCCATCCAGGCCCACCACGGATTTGGCTGGTCTGGCTTGTTTTGGCTGATCGCCGACGACGCAAACAGAGGGGCCTTAGCTCAGCTGGGAGAGCACCTGCTTTGCAAGCAGGGGGTCGTCGGTTCGATCCCGACAGGCTCCACCAAGTTTACCGTTCTGGAACAGAACCGAATTCCTGCTTTGCAGGATACGCCGCGGATGCGGCGCCGGGCTCGAGCACTTTGTGCGGCCCAAGCTCAGACTGACATCGTGAAGAGAAGATGTGTTCGCCCATCGGGATCGATGAGGAGACGAAACGCGCGAGCGTTGCGTTCCTCGACGGATCGGTTTCGATGCGACGGGCGGAGGGTATCTCCGACATCCTGTGGCTCAGCTGCAGACATGTACCCCTCCCCTGCCCCGATGGTCCTGACCGGCCATTTGGGGATGATGCGAACAGATCTCGTGAAACTGGTCTTTCCTTATCGAAGCACCATTCGACGTTGAACGACGTCGCGCCTCCGCAGGGCGTTTGATCCGATTGGATCTCGGGTGGGCATCGATAATGAGAGTGATCAAGTGCCTTAAGAGCATCTGGTGGATGCCTAGGCATCGAGAGGCGATGAAGGACGTGGTACGCTGCGAAAAGCCGTGGGGAGTTGCGAACAAACTTTGATCCATGGATGTCCGAATGGGGAAACCCACCCGTTAAGGGTACCCGAAAGGGAGCGAACCCGGGGAAGTGAAACATCTCAGTACCCGGAGGAAAGGAAATCAACCGATACTCCGCTAGTAGTGGCGAGCGAACGCGGACCAGCCGAGCAACTTAGGAAAGCAGAACCATCTGGAAAGGTGGGCCATAGTGGGTGACAGCCCCGTATGTGGATCCGACGTTGACGTATCAAGTAGGGCGGGACACGTGAAATCCTGTTCGAAGATGGGGGGACCACCCTCCAAGGCTAAGTACTCCTCGATGACCGATAGTGAACCAGTACCGTGAGGGAAAGGTGAAAAGCACCCCGACAAGGGGAGTGAAAGAGTTCCTGAAACCGGATGCTTACAAACAGTGGGAGGGCGCAAGCCTGACCGCGTACCTTTTGTATAATGGGTCAGCGACTTAGTCTGACGAGCAAGCTTAAGCCGGTAGGTGTAGGCGTAGCGAAAGCGAGTCTGAACAGGGCGTTCAGTTCGTCGGATTAGACCCGAAACCGGGTGATCTAGCCATGAGCAGGTTGAAGGTTGGGTAACACCAACTGGAGGACCGAACCGTTGAATGTTGCAAAATTCTCGGATGACTTGTGGCTAGGGGTGAAAGGCCAATCAAACTCGGTGATAGCTGGTTCTCCGCGAAATCTATTTAGGTAGAGCGTTGGACGTATTCCTCGGGGGGTAGAGCACTGGATGGGCTATGGGGGCTTACCGCCTTACTGATCCTAACCAAACTCCGAATACCCGAGAGAATTATCCAGCAGACACACGGCAGGTGCTAACGTCTGTCGTGGAGAGGGAAACAACCCTGATCACCAGCTAAGGCCCCCAAATCGTGGCTAAGTGTGAAAGGATGTAGAGACCCCAAAACAACCAGGATGTTGGCTTAGAAGCAGCCATCATTTAAAGAAAGCGTAACAGCTCACTGGTCTAAATAAGGGTCTCCGCGCCGAAAATGTAACGGGGCTCAAGCCACGTGCCGAAGCTGTGGGCTTGTCTTTGACAAGCGGTAGCGGAGCGTTCCGTAGGTCCGTGAAGGGATACTCGTGAGAGGTCCTGGAGATATCGGAAGTGCGAATGCTGACATGAGTAACGATAAAGGGAGTGAGAGACTCCCTCGCCGAAAGTCCAAGGGTTCCTGCGTAAAGTTAATCTGCGCAGGGTTAGTCGGCCCCTAAGGCGAAGCCGAAAGGCGTAGTCGATGGGAATGCAGTTAATATTCTGCAACCTGGTGGTAGTGACGAATGCCGTGTGTTGTCAGTCCTTATTGGATTGGTCTGGCAGCGAAGGTGTTCCGGGAAATAGCTCCACCGTATAGACCGTACCCGAAACCGACACAGGTGGACTGGTAGAGTATACCAAGGCGCTTGAGAGAACGATGCTGAAGGAACTCGGCAAATTGCCTCCGTAAGTTCGCGAGAAGGAGGCCTTGGGTTTGCGCAAGCAGATCCGAGGGGCACAGACCAGGGGGTAGCGACTGTTTATCAAAAACACAGGGCTCTGCGAAGTCGCAAGACGACGTATAGGGTCTGACGCCTGCCCGGTGCCGGAAGGTTAAAAGGAGGAGTGCAAGCTCCGAATTGAAGCCCCGGTAAACGGCGGCCGTAACTATAACGGTCCTAAGGTAGCGAAATTCCTTGTCGGGTAAGTTCCGACCTGCACGAATGGCGTAACGACTTCCCCGCTGTCTCCAGCATCGACTCAGTGAAATTGAATTCCTCGTGAAGATGCGAGGTTCCTGCGGTCAGACGGAAAGACCCCGTGCACCTTTACTATAGCTTTACACTGGCATTCGTGGCGGCATGTGTAGGATAGGTGGTAGGCTTTGAAGCGTGAGCGCCAGCTTGCGTGGAGCCACCCTTGAAATACCACCCTTGCTTTCATGGATGTCTAACCGCGGCTTACGCCCGGGACAGTGTATGGTGGGTAGTTTGACTGGGGCGGTCGCCTCCCAAAGAGTAACGGAGGCGTGCGAAGGTGGGCTCAGAGCGGTCGGAAATCGCTCGTTGAGTGCAATGGCATAAGCCTGCCTGACTGCGAGACTGACAAGTCGAGCAGAGTCGAAAGACGGCCATAGTGATCCGGTGGTCCCGAGTGGAAGGGCCATCGCTCAACGGATAAAAGGTACGCCGGGGATAACAGGCTGATGACACCCAAGCGTCCATAGCGACGGTGTTGTTTGGCACCTCGATGTCGGCTCATCGCATCCTGGGGCTGGAGCAGGTCCCAAGGGTTTGGCTGTTCGCCAATTAAAGCGGTACGTGAGCTGGGTTCAGAACGTCGTGAGACAGTTTGGTCCCTATCTGCCGTGGGTGTCGGAGAATTGAAAGGATCTGCCCCTAGTACGAGAGGACCGGGGTGGACGTACCTCTTGTGGACCTGTTGTGGCGCCAGCCGCATTGCAGGGTAGCTACGTACGGACGGGATAACCGCTGAAAGCATCTAAGCGGGAAACCCACCTTGAAACGAGTTCTCCCTTGAGAGCCGTTGTAGACGACGACGTTGATAGGCTGGATGTGGAAGCGTGGTGACATGCGTAGCTTACCAGTACTAATCGCTCGATCGGCTTGATCACTCTCATTAGTTCATGCCCATTCGCCAATGGCGAACGGTTCTCTGCTGATTGCTCTGCAATGAGCCTGGCCTTCGGGCTGCTTGTTGTGAGGCGGTGGCGAGAACTGAAACGAATACGATTGAGGAAAGACCGGCTTTTGCCGGACGGGTTCAACCCGCCAGTTTCACGATCTGATCGCAGCGCAACGAGCGTGTGCGTGGCTCCTCATCGGCGCCCCGCACGGCCGGACGGCCAGGCTCATTGCGCGGCCATCAGAACACATGAACGTCCTCCGCTGGCCTGGTGGCCTTTGCGAGGGGTCCCCACCCGATCCCATTCCGAACTCGGCCGTTAACCCCCTCAGCGCCAATGGTACTTCGTCTCAAGACGCGGGAGAGTAGGTCGCTGCCAGGCCTGCCGAGGACGTTCAAACATCTTCTCTTCATCGATGCATTCCTGCAGCGGACACCCCTCCCCTTGCTATCAGCGGCCGACACGCTCCGCGTGATGCCGGCAGTTTGCGCCCATCATCCCCCGCCCGGCCTTGCTTGACCGAAACCGCGCGAAGGCGGACACTCGCTTATCTCATCGGCAGCAACCGTTGCGCCGACGCGCCGGACCGCGCCTCGGCACGCACCAAGAGGTGCAGACGCCCGCCATGCCCGCCGCCAACACTGCCTCTTCTGACCCGAGCCCCAACTTCGCGCCCCTACGCCGCGGGCCACCGCGCCACGCGGCAAGGCGCGACGGGCCGACAAGGCAGGCGGGCAAAGGGCGAACGGGCTTGGCCGTCCGCCGCGCCATTGGGCACAAGGTAGCCTCGGCTGCCAAAACGCGTGCCTCTCGCGCGCACGACCTTGCGGCCTTCGCCGCGCCCTTCGGCGCCCCGCCGCTGCCACTTCCCATCGCACCCCCGACCGGACGACGACGCGCAGTGGAGTAGACCATGGACGTCGGCAAGACAGACCCCCAAGACAGCGTCACGACAGCATCCGCCTTGCCGCCTGGCCCGCTCGACACCGGCCTATCCACCCGCGACGCAGAGGCCCGCCTCGCACGCGGCGGGCGCAATGCGATCGCGGAGACGCACGTCAGCCCGGTCCGCAAACTCCTCGGCTATTTCTGGGGGCCGATCCCCTGGATGATCGAAGTGGCCGCACTGCTGTCGGCCATCCTGCGCCATTGGAGCGAATTCGCGATCATCATCGCGCTCCTCCTCTTCAATGCCGGGGTGGGCTTTTGGCAGGAATTCAAAGCCTCCAACGCGCTCGACGCCCTCAGGAAGAGCCTCGCGCTGAGAGCCCGCGTGCTGCGGGACGGACGATGGTCGGAGATGGCCGCCGACGCGCTCGTGCCTGGCGACGTCATCCGCATCCGGCTCGGCGACATCGTGCCGGCGGACGTGCGCCTCGCCGACGGCGACTATCTCTCGGTCGATCAGGCGGCGCTGACCGGAGAATCGCTTCCCGTCTCGCGCAAGGTCGGCGACACGGCCTATTCGGGCTCCATCGCGCGGCAGGGGGAAATGGTCGCGATCGTCACCGCGACGGGCGCCGACACCTTTTTCGGCAAGACCGCAGCCCTCGTCGCCGAAGCGAGCACGCCCTCCCATTTCCAGAGAGCGGTGATGACGATCGGCGACTATCTGATCGCCATCTCGGTCGTCCTCGCCGCGGCGCTGGTCCTCGTCCAGCTCTTTCGTGGCGCACCGGCGCTCGAGCTCGTCCAGTTCGCGCTCATCCTCACCGTTGCCGCGATCCCGGTCGCGATGCCCGCCGTCCTGTCGATGACGATGGCGGTGGGCGCGATGGCGCTCGCCCGGGAGAAGGCGATCGTCTCCCGCCTCCAGTCGATCGAGGAGATGGCGGGGATCGACATTCTCTGTTCCGACAAGACGGGGACGCTGACGCAAAACAGCCTGACGCTCGGCCCCGCCGCCCTCTTCGGCGCGAGGGATGCCGGCGAGGTCATCTTGATGGCGGCGCTCGCCTCGAAGGCCGAGGATGGCGACGCGATCGACCTTGCCGTCATCGCGGGGCTGTCCGATCCGGCGGCCGTCGGCGCCTATCGTCAGACGAATTTCGTGCCGTTCGACCCGGTGCGGAAACGGACCGAAGCGCAGCTCACGGCACCGGACGGGACGACGCTTCACGTCAGCAAGGGCGCGCCGCAAGTGATCTTCGACCTCGCCAATGTGTCCGGCGCCACGCTCGCCGCGGCGCAGGGCGTCGTCGACGAATTCGCGGCCAAGGGATATCGCACGCTCGGCGTCGCCCGCTCCACCGACGGCACCCATTGGAGCTTTCTCGGCCTCCTGCCGCTGTTCGACCCGCCACGGGCTGATTCGGCGGAGACGATCCGCAACGCCGAGGCCCATGGTGTCGACGTGAAGATGGTGACGGGCGATGATGTCGCGATTGCGCGCGAGGTCTCCCAATCACTCGGGCTCGGCGGCAACATACGGCCGGCCGCGGCGATCTTCGGCAATGACGGGAGCGACTTGACCGGCGATGTCGCGCGCGAGGTGGAACGGGCCGACGGTTTCGCCCGCGTCTTCCCGCAGCACAAATACGAGATCGTGAAGGCGCTTCAGGCGAAGGGCCACATTGTCGGCATGACGGGGGACGGGGTGAACGACGCGCCGGCGATCAAGCAGGCCGATGTCGGCATCGCCGTCAGCGGCGCGACGGATGCGGCACGGGCGGCGGCCGACCTCGTCCTCACCAAGCCGGGCCTCTCCACCATCATCAACGCCATCGAGGAATCGCGGCGCATCTTCGAGCGGATGAACTCCTACGCGATCTACCGGATCAACGAGACCATCCGCACGATGATCTTCGTCGTCCTCGCGATGATCGTGTTTGGGTTTTATCCGATCACCGCGGTGATGATCATTCTCCTCGCCTTCTTCAACGACGTGCCGATCATGGCGATCGCCTATGACAACACGCGCGTCGCCGCCAAGCCGGTCCGCTGGGACATGCACCGCGTCCTCGTCGTGTCGAGCACGATGGGCATCGTCGGCACGATCGGCAGCTTCGGGATGCTCTATTTCGCCCGCGACGTGCTTCACCTGACGATCGATCAGATCCAGACTTACGTGTTCCTGAAGCTCGCGGTCGCGGGGCATCTGGCGTTGTTCGTCTCACGCTCGCGGAGTTGGTTCATCGCCCCGCCATGGCCGTCGGCGGCGGTGCTGTGGTCCGCGATCGTGACCAAGGTGCTCGCGACCCTTCTCGTCGTCTATCCCATGGGGCTGATGACGCCGATCAGTTGGACAGATGTTGCGATCGTCTGGGGCTACTCGATCGGGTTCGCGTTCGTCACGGATGCGGCGAAGGTGTTCGTCTCCCGGATGGTCGATCACGAAACCGCGCGTCATCATCAATTCTTTTCGCTTTTGAACCGCCGTCCAACTTGACGCATGAGCCATTATATTGAGGCCGCTCAGGCATTTCAGTATTCGACCTGACGGGTCGGCGCGGCGTGACGAGGAAACGAATGCGGAAGACTTCGACGCGCCGATCGCGCTCCCGCCCGCCGCCGATGGCCGGAGGCGTGACGGCGCCGCCGAACGGGACCGGACAAGGCGAACGTCACGGTGTCCCATTCGGGCGAGGTCCGCTGCGATGAGCCACGAGATGGCGACCCATGAGACGCCGATCGGCGCGCCCGACACGCGGCCGGCCACCGCGTCGCCGCCGCCGGTGCTGATCACCGGCGCCTCCGGCTTTCTCGGCTCCGCGCTGGTGCGGGCCTTCCGCCGGGAGGGCCACCCGGTCAAGGCGCTCGTGCGCGCCACCAGCCCGCGCACCACGGTCGATCTCGACGAGCGGGACATCTTCGTCGGCGATCTGCGGGACGCGGCGTCGTTGGAACGGATCTTCGACGGGATCGGGATCCTCGTCCACGCGGCCGCCGATTATCGGCTCTGGGCCCGCGATCCATCCGAACTCTACCAAGCGAATGTCGACGGCACGCGAGCCATTTTGTCGGCCGCACGAGCGGCGAAGGTGGGGCGCATCGTCTACACGTCGAGCGTCGCGACCCTCGTGCCCGGCACGGCTGCGACCCCGTCCGACGAGGACGCGACGCAGAATGTGCAAGCGGTCGTCGGCCATTATAAGCGCTCGAAGACGATGGCCGAGCATGTGGCGAGCGACATGGCGCGCGACGGTCTGCCCGTCGTGATCGTCAACCCGTCGACGCCGATCGGGCCGCGGGACATCAAGCCGACGCCCACCGGGCGCATCATCGTCCAGGCCGCGACAGGAGGTATTCCCGCCTTCGTCGACACCGGGCTCAATCTCGCCCATGTCGACGATGTCGCACAGGGGCACGTGCTCGCGGCGCGGCATGGCCGGATCGGCGAGCGCTATATTCTCGGCGGCCACAATGTGCCGCTGGCGGAGATGCTCGCCGAGATCGCGCGGCAGACCGGGCGGCGCGCGCCCTCGGTCCGCCTGCCGGTGGGGGCCATCGTCCCGGTGGCGGCGGTCGCGGAGGCGATGGCGCGTGTCACCGGGCGGACGCCGTTCGTCTCGTTCGACGCGCTCCGAATGGCACGCCGGCCGATGTTTTACACCGATGCAAAGGCCCGAGAGCGGCTCCACTATCGCGCACGCCCCTGGCAAGACGGTATCACCGATGCGCTTGCCTGGTTCGAACGGATGGGAATGCTGCGATGATGGTGTGCGCGATCCTCGCCCTTTGCGTATGGGGCGTGCTCCTCTTCGCGCGGGGCGGCTTTTGGCGTGTGGATGGAGAGTTGCTCGAAGGCAAAGGATCTGCACCCGGAGCGGAGCGCCGTGCGATCCTCGCCATCGTTCCCGCCCGCAACGAGGCCGATGTCTTGCCGACCACCTTGCCCGCCCTTCTCACCCAGACGACGAGCGGCCCCTTTCGCGTTCTCCTCGTCGACGATCATTCGAGCGATGGCACCGGCGCCCTCGCGCGGCGCCTCGCGGCCGAATGCGGCGCCGCCGACCGCCTCACGGTGATCGAGGCCGCGCCGCTGCGCAAGGGTTGGACCGGCAAGCTCGGCGCGATGCAATCCGGCCTCGATCATGCCCGCGCCACCGGCGAGAGCGCCGAGCGCATCCTCTTCACCGACGCCGACATCGCCTATGGCCCCGGCGCACTCGCCCGCCTCGAAGCGGAGGCCGACCAGCGGGGCACGGTGCTCGCCTCGTTGATGGTCAAGCTGCGGGCCGAGAGTGCGGCCGAGCGGTGGCTCATCCCGGCCTTCGTCTACTTTTTCAGGATGCTCTATCCCTTCCGCTGGGTCGCCGATCCCGGACGGCGCACGGCGGCCGCCGCCGGCGGCGCGATGCTGGTCGATCGCAAGGCGCTCGACGCGATGGGCGGGCTCGATGCGATCCGCGGCTCGCTGATCGACGATGTCGCGATGGGCACCCTCATGAAGAAGGCCGGACCGGTCTGGCTCGGCCTCACGAACGCGGTCCACTCGGTGCGCGCCTATCCGGCTTTCAAGGACATTCAGGCGATGGTGGTGCGCTCCGCCTATACGGAGCTGCGCCATAGCCCGCTGCGCCTCCTGATCGCGATCCTCGGCCTCTCGCTGGTCTTCCTCGTTCCGCCTGTCGCCGCCCTCGTCGGCGACGGACCGGCGCGGCTCGCGGGGATCATCGCTTGGGCGGCGATGGCGCTCTCCTTTGTCCCGATCGCCCGCTTTTATGGCGTCGGAGCGTGGCGGGGGCTCGCGCTGCCGGGGGTCGCCGCTCTTTACGGCGTGTTCACGGTCCAATCGGCCGTCCTCCACGCCATGGGCCGCGGCGGAGCCTGGAAAGGCCGCGTCCAGGCCGCGACCGGCGAGACGCACGAGGCATGAGCACGACCGAATGGGGCTCCGGCAAGGGTCACACCGACGAGAATTTCCCCGTCGCCTCGGCTCTGATCACCAAGCGGCACCGTCCGGCGGTGATGGCCTATTATCGCTTCGCCCGCGCGGCCGACGATGCCGCCGATCACCCGGCGCTCGCGCCCGCCGAGAAGCTCGCGATCCTCGACCGCCTCGAGGCGACGCTGCGCGGCGAGGACGAACTCGCCGATGCGCTCCCGCTGCGCCGCGTGCTCGGTGAACGCGGTATGGACGCCCGCCACGCGACCGACCTTCTCGGCGCCTTCCGCCAGGACGTCGGCAAGACCCGCTATGCCTCGATGGACGAGCTGATGGCCTATTGCGCCCTCTCGGCGATGCCCGTCGGGCGCTATGTGCTCGACGTGCACGGCGAGGACAGGGCGGCGACGTGGCCGGCATCCGATGCCCTCTGCGCCGCGCTCCAGATCATCAACCACGTCCAGGACTGCGGGAAGGATTATCGCGAGATCGACCGCGTCTATATGCCGGACGACATTCTCACCCGCCACGGGGCAAGTGTCGCCGATCTCGGCGCATCCGCCGCCTCTCCGGCGCTCGGCGAGGCGTTGCGGGAGGTCACGCGAACCGCTGACCGGTTGTTGAGCGAATCGGCGAAACTTGCTCCATCGGTCAAAGATTCACGGCTCCGTATGGAAATTGCCGTAATACACGGCCTTGCTGAGCGCATCGTGGCGCGACTCTTGCGGTACGACCCGCTCAGCGAGCGTGTGCATCTGTCGCGAACGGCGATGGCGGCGGGAGCAATCGGTGCGATTCTCCGCGAAAGCGTCGGCGGAACCGCGGCAAAGTTGATCGGGAGACGGTGATGGCAGCGGAGGCGGCAACGGTCGAGCGGCCCGGCACGGGAACGCCCACGGTCGCACCGGCGCCGAAAAAGAGCTCGTTCTATCTCGCGATGCGACTTCTGCCGCCGGACGAGCGGCGGGCGATGTACGCGATCTACGCCTTTTGCCGCGCCGTCGACGATATCGCCGACTGCGACCGGCCGCGGGCGGGCCGACATGCGGACCTCGACGCGTGGCGCGGCGCGATCGAGGCACTCTATGCCGGACGCGTCCCGCCGGGGCTCGAGCCGATCGGCGACGCGATCGGCCGCTTCGACCTCCGCCGCACCGACTTCGACGCCATCATCGACGGCATGGCAATGGACGTCGATGCCGACATCGTGACGCCCGACCGTGCCACGCTCGATCTCTATATCGATCGCGTGGCCTCGGCGCCGGGCCGGCTCTCGGTGCGCGTGTTCGGACTGTCCGAGGCCGCGGGGATCGACCTCTCCCGCCATCTCGGCAGCGCCCTCCAGCTCACCAATATCCTGCGCGATCTCGACGAGGACGCCGAGCGCGGCCGCCTCTACCTTCCGCAAGAGAGCCTTCGCGCCGCGGGCATCACCGACATGCGCATCGAGGCGGTCCTCGCCGCCCCACAGCTCACGGCCGCCTGCACGAGCCTTGCCCACGACGCCGCCCACCATTTCGACGAAGCGGCGCGGATCATGGACGCCGCGCCGCGCCGTGCGGTGCGGGCGCCCCGCCTGATGGCGGCCGCCTATCGGCCGATGCTCGTCAAGATGGTCGCCGCCGGCTGGCAGCCGCCGCGCACGCGGGTCTCGAAGAGCAAGGCGGCCTTGGCCCTTGCCATGCTGCGCTACGCCTTCATCTGATGACGGGCACGGTTCATGTGATCGGTGCGGGGCTCTCCGGCCTCGCCGCCGCCCTCTCGCTCGCCGACGCCGGGGTTGCCGTGCGGCTCTACGAATCCTCGCCCCAGGCCGGCGGGCGTTGCCGCTCCTATCACGACCAGACGCTCGGGATGGTGATCGACAACGGCAACCACCTCCTCCTGTCGGCCAACACGTCGGCGCTCGCCTATGCCCGCCGGATCGGGGGTGACGCCGCGCTCGAGATCGCGCCCGATTGCAGCTTCCCCTTCGCCGACCTGTCGACCGGCGCCCGCTGGACGCTGCGGCCCGGAATGGGCCGCACGCCCTGGTGGATCTTCGACGGCTCACGCCGCGTCCCCGGCACGCGGCCGGCCGACTATCTCGGCCCGGCCCGCCTCTTCTTCGCCGGCCCCGACGCGACAGTCAGCGATCGAATGGCGACGGACGGCGCGCTTTATGAACGCCTCTGGCATCCGATCCTGGTGGCCGCGCTGAACACCGATCCGCGCGAGGCCTCCGCCCGTCTCGCCGCCCGCCTCATCCGGGAGACCTTCGGCAAAGGCGGGGCCGCCTGCCGGCCGGTGATCGCCTCCGGCGGGCTCAGCGCCGCACTGGTCGACCCGGCGCTCGCCACGCTGTCGGCGGCGGGCGTTCCGATCCGCTTCGGCGCATCCCTCAAGGCGCTCGAACGGGAGAGCGGCCGCGCGAGCGCGCTCGTCTTCGCCGGTGAGAGGGTGCCGCTCGGGCCGGGCGACCGGGTCATTCTCGCCGTGCCGCCGCGCGTCGCGGGCGCGATGGTCCCCGACATCACGGTGCCGCTCGCGCATCGTGCGATCCTCAACGTCCACTTTGTGGACGATGAGGAAGCTACCCCCGATAGCGCGACACTTATCGGTCTTGTCGGCGGTATCTCGGAGTGGTTGTTCCGCTACCGGGGGCGTCTATCCGTCACGGTCAGCGCAGCCGACCGGCTGATGGACGCACCGCGAGAGGACATCGCGCGCCAAATCTGGCATGAGGTTGCCTCAATCATCGGCCGTTCCGACGACATGCCCCGCTGGCAGATCGTGCGCGAACGGCGAGCCACCATCGCCGCGACCCCCGCAGAAGAGGCCCGGCGACCCCACACATCAACGCCGTTGCAGAACCTTTTCCTCGCGGGGGACTGGACGGCAACGGGTCTGCCCGCGACGATCGAAGGCGCGATCCGTTCAGGCGAACGCGCGGCGGACTTCGCTCGCCGCGCCACGTGACGATATCAAGGACGATTGCGGAGCCCATGCCACAGCGCACCGACACCGAAGACCTCGCTCTCGCCGCCCATCCCGACGGCCCGGCCGCCGACGCGCTCTCCGATGCGATCGAGCGCGCGAGCCGCAGTCTGACGCGCTGGCAGCAGGACGATGGCCACTTCTGTTTCGAGCTCGAAGCGGATGCGACGATCCCGTCGGAATATGTCCTCTATCTCCATTTTCTCGGGCTCGAGAATCCCGAGATCGAGGCCAAGATCGGCAACTATCTGCGACGCATTCAGGGCGGGCACGGCGGATGGCCGCTCTTCGCCGACGGCCGCTTCGATATCAGCGCCAGCGTGAAGGCCTATTTCGCGCTGAAGATGATCGGCGATCCGGTCGACGCGCCGCACATGGTGCGCGCGCGCGAGGCGATCCTCGCCCATGGCGGTGCGGC
The DNA here is from genome assembly GCF_021556395.1 of Acuticoccus kalidii. Taxonomy (GTDB): domain Bacteria; phylum Pseudomonadota; class Alphaproteobacteria; order Rhizobiales; family Amorphaceae; genus Acuticoccus; species Acuticoccus kalidii. Next base: position 486,889 of record NZ_JAKGCS010000033.1, on the reverse strand, counting down.
GAACGCCAACGTCTTCACCCGCATTCTCCTCGCCCTTTATGGCGAGATCCCTTGGCGCGGCGTGCCGAACATGCCCGTCGAGCTGATGCTGATGCCGCGCTGGTTCCCGGTGCACCTGTCGAAAATGTCCTATTGGGCGCGGACGGTTCTCGTGCCGCTCCTCGTCCTCCAGGCGCTCCGACCGAAGGCCCGCAACCCGCGCGACCGGCATATCCGCGAACTCTTCCACATCGCCCCGGAGAAGGTGAAGACCTGGCCGAAGGGGCCGCACCAGGTCGCTCCCTGGTCGCAGATTTTCGGCGAGATCGACCGGATCCTCAAAGTCGTCGAGCCGCGCTTTCCGAAAGCGAATCGCGAGAAGGCGATCAAGCAGGCTGTCGAGTTCGTCGATGCGCGCCTCAACGGCCTTTCCGGCCTCGGCGCGATCTTCCCGGCGATGGTGAACGCCGTCCTCATGTACGACGCGCTCGGCGTGCCGGACGACGATCCGCGCGTCGTGACCGCACGGCAGGCGATCGACGATCTTCTCGTCGTGCGGGAGGACGAAGCCTATTGCCAGCCGTGCCTCTCGCCGGTGTGGGACACGGCGCTGACGGCGCACGCCCTCCTCGAGGTCGGCGGCGACGATCAGGAGGAACAGGCCCGCGCCGCGCTCGACTGGCTGATCCCCCGCCAGGTGCTCGAGCACAAAGGCGACTGGCAGGTGAGCCGGCCCGAGGTGCGTCCCGGCGGCTGGGCCTTCCAGTACGACAACCCGGACTATCCCGATCTCGACGACACCGCCGTGGTCGCGATGGCGATGGATCGCGCGGCGGCGCGTACGGGCGAGCGCGACCGCTTCGAGGAGCCGATCTCCCGCGCGGCGGAATGGATCGGCGGGCTACAGAGCAAGAATGGCGGCTTCGCCGCGTTCGATGCCGACAATTTCTACGACTATCTGAACTACATCCCCTTTTCCGATCACGGCGCCCTGCTCGATCCGCCGACCGCGGACGTTACGGCGCGGTGCATCTCGCTGTTCGCCCAGCTCGGCGAGCGGGTCGACACGAGCGCCCGCTTGAAGGCGGCCGTCGACAATCTCCTCGCCGAACAGCGGGCGGACGGAAGCTGGTTCGGCCGCTGGGGGACGAACTATATTTACGGCACATGGTCGGCTTTGTGCGCGCTCAACGCCGCCGACTTCGGCCCGGATTCTGCGCCGATCAAGCGAGGGGCGGAATGGCTGATCGAGATCCAGAACGCGGACGGCGGCTGGGGCGAGGACGGCGAGAGCTACAAGCTCGGCTATGACGGCCACGAGCCGGCCTCCTCGACGGCATCACAGACCGCCTGGGCGCTGCTCGGCCTGATGGCTGCGGGACGGGCCGATCACCCCGCGGTCGCGCGCGGGGTTGCCTATCTCGCCGAGACGCAGAACGATGAGGGGCTCTGGGACGAGCATATCTTCACCGCCGTCGGCTTCCCGCGCGTGTTCTACCTTCGCTATCACGGCTACTCGAAGTTCTTCCCGCTCTGGGCGATGGCACGCTATCGCAACCTGATGCGCGGCAACAGCCGGACCGTTTCGGTCGGGATGTGATGGCCGCGCGCGCGGTCCTCGCCGTTTGCGGCATCGCGGGCGAGGCACGGATCGCGGCGCGAGCCGGTGTCTCCACCCTCGCCGCGCCGCCGCACGCGCTCGGCGCGCGGCTTGCCGCGGTCGACCCGGCCTCGATCTCTGCGGTCGTGAGCTTCGGCCTTGCGGGGGGGCTCGCCGCCGGCGTCCGGCCTGGCGATCTCGTCATCGCCGAGCGGATCGTCGGCCGCGAGAGCTTCGATTGCCATCCGGTCGGCGCTCGGCTCGCAGCGTCCCTCTCCCCGCGGCTCATGGTCCATCGCGGATCGATCGTCGCGATTGACGCGCCCGTCCTCACTCCGGCCGAGAAGCGCGCCCTCGCGGCGGCACACGGGGCGATCGCGGTCGATACCGAATCCCACCTCGCCGCGCGCTTTGCCGAGGCGCACGGCCTTCCCTTCGTCACCTTGCGGGCGGTGTGCGATCCCGTCGATCAGCCGCTCCCGCCGCTCGCGATCCATGCGGTGGGCGCGAACGGACGGCTCGATCTTCCGGCGATCGTGAGTGAGATCGCGCGCCGTCCCGGTCAGCTCGCCACCCTTCCGGCGACGGCCTGGGGTACGGCGCGGGCGATGCGGACGCTACGCCGCGTCAGCACTCTCCTTGGCGCGGGCCTTGGCCTTCTCGCGATTGGCTGACGCCTTCTTGGCGTTCTCGGCGTTCTGCGTGCGCATCTCCGACAGACGCTGCTCGACATTCGCGGAGAAGACGTATTCGGCCGGGCGCTGCTGATCGAGCGGGATATCCGGCGTCATCGGTCCTTCGGTGCGGACACCGCGGAGCGCCACGGCGGCGGACTTCCACGGCCGGCGCACGGCGTCCTCGACGGCGCTCGCCTCGAAACCGGAATGGACCATGCAGTCGGCGCACTTTTCGTAGTTGCCGGTGCCGTAGGAATCCCAGTCCGTCGTCTCCATCAGCTCCGTGAAGGTCTTCGCGTAGCCTTCGCCGAGGAGATAGCAGGGCTTTTGCCAGCCGAAGATCGTCCGCGTCGGGTTGCCCCACGGCGTACAATGATAGGTCTGGTTGCCGGCCAGGAAGTCGAGGAACAGCGAGGACTGGTTGAACTTCCAGTTCTTCGCGCCATTGCCGCGCCGGAAGACCGAGCGGAAGAGCTCCTTGGTCTTGGTGCGGTTGAGGAAGTGCTCCTGATCGGGCGCCCGCTCATAGGCATAGCCCGGCGAAACGGTGATCCCGTCGAGGCCGAGGGCCGACACCTCATCGAAGAAGGTCGCGAGACGCGCCGGATCGGCGTTGTTGAAGATCGTCGCGTTGATGGTGACGCGGAAGCCCTTTTCCTTGGCAAGGCGGATCGCGTCGACGGCCTTGTCGTAGACGCCTTCCTGGCAGACCGAGGCGTCGTGCATCTCGCGGTCGCCGTCGAGGTGGATCGACCAGGTGAAATAGGGGTTGGGCTTGTACTCGTCGATCTTCTTCGGCAGCAGCAGCGCGTTGGTGCAGACGATGGTCGTCTTGCGCCGGGCGACGAGCTCCTCGACGATCTGCGGCAATTCCTTGTGGATCAGCGGCTCGCCGCCGGCGAGGACCACGACGGGCGCCCCGCACTCCTCCACAGCCTCGATGCACTCCGCCTTCGACAGGCGGCGATTGAGGATCTCGGTCGGGTAGTCGATCTTGCCGCAACCGGCGCAGGCCAGATTGCAGCGAAACAGCGGCTCCAGCATCAGGACAAGCGGGTAGCGCTTGTTGCCCTTGAGGTGCTGCCGCAGGATATAGGCACCGACGGCGACGGCCTGACGAAGCGGAATGGACATGAATGGCCCCTGCGGTCGGGTTGAACGTGTTGCGGTCAGGCGAGCGAAAGTTCGGAGGGCGGCGCGAAGCGAACGCTTTCTTGCGGCCCCGCGAGGGTCGACGTCTCGATCGGACGGAACGTGGCGAGGCGCTCGACCACCCGTTGGACGAGAACCTCCGGCGCGGACGCTCCAGCGGTCACTCCCACGGTCGTCACCCCGTCGAACCATGCGCTTTCCAGCGCCGTCTCGTCCGGCACGAGGTAGGAAATCGCGCCGGCCTCACGCGCGACTTCGGCGAGCCGCGTCGAGTTCGAGCTGTTCGATGCGCCGATGACGATGATGACCTCCGCAACGTCCGCGAGACCGCGCACGGCCGCCTGACGGTTTTGCGTGGCATAACATATATCGCGCGTGTCGGGACCCACGATATTCGTGAAGCGCTGTTTTAGCGCGGCAATCACGGTCGAGGTGTCGTCGACGCTGAGCGTCGTCTGGGTGATGTAGGCGAGCGGTGCCGCATTGTCGAAAGGCAACTTTTCGACATCGTCCACCGTGGCGACGACCGTCACCTCCCCGTCGATCTGGCCGAGCGTGCCGGTGACTTCCGGATGCCCCGCATGCCCGATGAGGATGACCTCGCGCCCGTCGGCGCGGTAGCGGCGGCCCTGTTTGTGGACTTTGGCGACCAGCGGGCAGGTGCTGTCGATCACCGGGAGCTTGCGCCGTTCCGCCTCACGCTCCACCACGCGCGAGACGCCGTGTGCGCTGAAAATCGTCACCGCGCCGTCGGGCACCTCGCTCAGCTCGTCGACGAAGACGGCGCCCTTCTTCTCGAGCTCGTTGACGACGTGCCGATTGTGCACGATCTCATGCCGGACATAGACCGGCGCATCGTGGCGTTGGAGCGCGTCCTCCACCGCGTCGATGGCACGGACGACTCCGGCGCAGAACCCGCGTGGCTGAGCGAGTATGACGTTGAGCGTCGTTGATGCGTCTGACTGTATCGCCATAGTCGCCTAAGCCTTTATTCGTCCCGCTTAGTGGCCCCGAATATGGACGGAGCATGGGGCCTGTCAAACTCTACTGTCCAGAGTCCGCCAGCATTTTCGTGCGTCTGTGGCGAAATGAACGCCGACGCTGCGGCGCGCTGTCTCGCCTGCGGCCGATATGCTCGCCCCGGTAGGTTGAAGAGTTTCAGCCAAGCACGTACTGCCTGGGTTCCACCACGGACCGCCCGGTAAAACTCCCAAGAAAAGAGGATGAGCGTGCTTCAAAGGGTCGTTGCAATTTGCACCCGCATGCCACTTCCAATCGTCGGCATCGGCATCCTCCTCACTCTATTCTGTGGCTTCTACGCTGCCAATCACTTTGCCATCACGACCGATACGGATCAGTTAATCGCCTCGGACGTTTCGTACCGGCAAGATGAGATCGCCTTCGCGAAGGCGTTCCCGCAGACCCAAAACCTCATTATCGCGGTCGTCAGCGCGGATCTACCCGAAAAAGCGAACGCAGCCGCCGAGACGCTGGCCACCGCTTTAAAGGCGCGGGCCGATGTTTTTCCGCTCGTCCAACAGCCGGAGACCTCTGAATTCCTGAAACGCAACGGCCTTCTCTTCCTGCCGGAAGACGAGTTGCGGACGATGCTTCAGAATTTGGACAGCGCCGCACCGCTCGTGGCCGGCCTCGCGCAAGATCCGAGCCTGCGCGGCCTGTCCGGCGTCATCGAAGGGCTCGTAACCGAGGCGCGCGACCCCGCATCCTTCGCCGCCGTCGCCCCCCTCCTCGACACGGTCGCCGGCCCGATCGACTCCGCGCTCGACGGACAGGCCCGCCCCCTATCGTGGCAAAATGCCCTAGACCCCGGCGCGGCGGGCGAGGAGACGACGCGCATCCTCGTCATCCAGCCGGTTCTCGATTTCAACGCCATCGAGCCGGGCGCCCCCGCGATCTCTCTGTTGCGCGACCTCGCCGCGGCCGAGGGTATCGACGAGGCGAATGGCGTCTCGCTCCGCCTCACCGGCCCGGTGCCGCTCGCCGACGAGGAATTCGGCACGCTGAAGGAAAATGCGCTCCTCAACGCCGCGCTGACGATCGGCGCCGTCGCGCTGATCCTCTTCATGGCGCTGCGCTCGGGGCGCCTGATCGGAGCGGTGCTCGCCACGTTGATCGTCGGGCTCGTCGTCACCTCCGCGCTCGGGCTCTTCCTGGTCGGCGAGCTCAATATGATCTCGGTCGCCTTCGCCGTGCTGTTCATCGGCCTCGGCGTCGACTTCGGGATCCAGCTCTCGACCCGGTACCGCGCCGAACGTCATGCGATCGGCGAGCTGAGGCCGGCGATCCTGAAGGCGGCGGGCGGTGTCGGCTTTTCGCTGACGCTCGCCGCGCTGTCCCTCGTCGCCGGGTTCTTCTCGTTCCTGCCGACGGCCTTTCGCGGCGTCTCCGAACTCGGCCTCATCGCCGGGATCGGGATGGTGGTCGCCTATATTGCGAGCCTCACCTTCCTGCCGGCGCTGATGACGCTTTTGCGGCTGAAAACGGAGCCGCGCCCGGTCGACACCGCGGCGCTTGCCCATGTCGACCATTGGATCGCCCGCAATCGGACGCTCGTCATCGCCCTCACCGCGCTCGTCACGCTCGCTGGCATTCCCTTCCTCGTGACGGTCGAGTTCGATTCCAACCCGATGAATCTGCGCAGCGCGAACGTCGAATCGGTGTCGACCTTCCTCGACCTCACACAGAACCCCGAGACGGCGCCGAACAAGTTGCAGGTGCTGGTGCCGAGCATCGACGATATACCGGCCATGGCCGAGCGGCTCGACGCCTTGCCGGAAGTCGACCACACCGTATCGGTCGCAACCTTCCTCGCGCCCGATCAGGCCGACAAGCTCGCCCTCATCGCAGCGACCCGCGCGCGATTCGCTCCCGTCTTCGCCATGACGCCCACCCCCGCCCCGACCGATGACGAGACCGTCGCCGCCCTCACGCGCGGGGCGCAAGTGCTCGGCGCCGCCGCACGCCAGGCGCCGGAGGCCGGCGAGGCGCTGTCGTCCCTCGCGGACCGATTCTCCGCCCTCGCGGATGCGCCGGAGGCCGCACGCACGCGCGCCCAAGACGCGCTTTTCGCTTATTTCCCGGCCTTCCTGTCGAACCTCAAAGCCGCCCTCTCACCGACGGCGCCGGTGACGCTCGCTTCGCTTCCCGGCGACTTCCGCGCCGATTGGGTGGCGGCCGACGGACGGGCGCGCATCGAGGTCTCGCCGACGGGCGATTCCAACGACAACGCCGTTCTCCAGCGCTTTGCTGATTCGGTGCGCACGGTCGCGCCGAACGCCTCCGGTCCGCCGATCGGCATCACCGAGGCGGGCAAGCTCATCGTGCGCGCCTTCCTGGAGGCCGGCATCTTCGCCCTCCTCGCGATCACGGTGATTCTCTGGATCGCGTTGCGCCGCGTGTTCGATGTCATCCTGGCGCTCGGACCGCTGGTGCTCGCGGGGATCTGGACGCTGGAGTTCGCCTCGCTGATCGGCCTCAGCCTCAACTTCGCGAACGTCATCGCCTTGCCGTTGATGTTCGGCGTCGGGATCGCCTTTCACGTCTATTATCTGATCGCGTGGCGCATCGGCGTCGCGGACGTTTTGGCATCGAGCCTCACCCGCGCGATCTTCTTCAGCGCCCTCACCACCGGCACCGCGTTCGGCTCGCTGTGGGCATCGAGCCATCCCGGCACGTCGTCGATGGGCGAACTCCTCGCGATCTCGCTGGTCTTCACGCTGATCGCGGCGTTCGTCGTCGTCCCGGCCTTTCTCGGCCCGCCGCGCGAGGGCGCAAAAGAAAAGGCCCAGGCGAGCGCCTGAGCCTTTTCGCGTTTAAGCCGCGCTTCGGTTCTCAGCCACTCGAGGCGCGGATCAGGCCGTCGAGCGGGCGCAGATCGGCCGTGTCGGGGAACACGTTGGTGCCGAGAAGGCGCGCATCGAGCCCCAAATGGTCGCGCAACGTGCCCTTCAGCACGGCGCGAAGATCCGTCGTCGGATAAAGGTCGCGTCCCTCATAAAGGGCGCGGTCGGCAAGGCCCGGCCAATCCGCGACGACGCGCCCGCCATCGACAGCGCCCCCGAGGAGCATTGCGACGGTCGCCGTCCCGTGATCGGTGCCTTGCGAGCCGTTCATCCGCACGGTCCGGCCGAATTCGGTGACGACGGCGACGACGGTATCCTTCCAAGCATCGCCGAGCGCGGACCGCAGCGCCGAAATCACCTGATCCAGCCCGGCCAGCGTCATCCCCAACGCGCCATCGACGACCCGCTGGCCGCGATGGGTGTCGAAGCCCGTCATGTCGAGAAAGCCGACACGCGGGCCGTCGTCCGCGGCAAGCGACCGGCCGGCCGCTGTCGCGGCGGAAACAGCCTGACGGTGGATCGCCCGAACCTGTCCCATGTCCATCATCTGCTGATCGAGAGAGGCGGCGAGGTCGCTTTCCGTGCCGGCGACCTCTTCGAGCTTCAGCCCTTCGGCGAGCGCTTTGGCGAGCACCGGGTCGGTGTGCTCATAGAGCGAGAGAAGCCGGGCGCGCGTGTCGTCGGAGGTGGCGGGAAGGCCCGGCGGCAGCCACGTCACGACGTTGGGCGCGCCGCGCATCACGAGCGGCGTCGACGGCGCGGCGGCGAAACCGCCTTGCCGCGCGATCCGCTCGGCGGACGGAAGCTCGGCGATCGCCCGGCCGAGCCACCCGTCGCGATGGTGGACATCCGACGTCATCCCGTTTTCCAACACGTCCTGCGCCTGGAAGTGGGAGCGATCGCGATAAGGCGTCTGCACGGCATGGACGAAGAGCGCTTCGCCGCGCCGATAAAGGTCCGCGACCGTCGGCAGGCGGGCGTTAAGCGCGAAGAAATTGTCGAGCGGTATGGCCGCGTTCGGGCCGGACAGCGGCATCACCGCATCGTCGCGCACCGCTTCATAAGCCGGATCGCCGACCGGCGCGACGGCCGCGAGCCCGTCCATGCCGCCGCGCAGGATGATCGTCAGATAGCGCGGATCGCGGGGCCGCGCCGCATAGGCGATCTTCGGAATGGAGGCCCAGGCGGTGAAGGCCGCGCCGCCGGCGAGAAAGCCGCGTCGAGTGGGGTGCAACACCGATCTATCTCCGTTGAAAAGCGGGGCTCATGAGGAGGAGGACGGCCCCTTGGCTCGGATCCTCCGCCCGTTCGACCGCCTCGGCCACGAAGGGGTCGAGGTCGTCCGCCAACAGGCGATGCGCAAGCTCGGGAACATCCCGCACCGACGTGTGGCGGCGCACGAGTTCGAGAACATAGTCCATTCGCTCCAGGAGGCTGTCGCCGCCAAGAAAGGCCCTGTCATCGTCCGGCCAGCCGGCCGGAGACGGCACGGCCCACACGTCCTGTGCGAGATCGCGCGCAGAGCGAAGGACGAAATTCTCCGGCAGGCGGGAGATGCCGAACGCCCGCCCGCTGCCGATCATGAAGTCGTAGGGCGGCACGGTCTTCACCGGCGGTGCGTCCCACGCCACATCGCTTTCGAGGAGCGTCAGCGACAGCGCCTTGAGATCGCCGCCGGTGTCGACGAAGCTGGCTTCGAGGTCGGCGATCAGGGAGTCCGGCGCATCGTCGCCGACGAAATGCCGCGCGAACTTCGTCGCGATATGGCGCGCGGTCGCCGGATGATGGGCAAGGCCGAGAAGAACGTCCGTGAGCTGCTCCTCACCTTCCGTGGTGTAGTGCGTGCCCATGATCGTGCGCGGGCCCGGCTCGTGCCATCGCCATTGAAAGGCCGGTATGTTGCGCCGGCCCATGATGCCGCCATTCCACCCGGTCAGCGTGTTGGCAAGCTCGATCACGTCCTCTTGCGTGTAGCCCCCGCCGACGCCCACGGTGTGAAGCTCGAGGAGCTCCCGCGCGAGATTTTCGTTGATCGAGCTGTTGCGGCGCTGTCCCATTCGGCTGTTCGGGCCGATCGAGCGGTGATTGTCGAGATAAGTGAGCATCGCCGGATGCGTCGTCGAGGCGATCAGCATCTCGTCGAAGCGACCGAGCACATTGCGGCGGATCGCCTCCCGCTCGAAAAGGCCGATGGTGAAGCGCACCTGGACCGCTTTGCGCCACTCGATGGCGAAATGATTGGACCAGAACAGGACGAGCCGTTCGACGAACGGATTGTCCGTCGTCAGCCCATGATCGACGCGCGCGCTCACCTCGTCCCGGCGCAATTTCTGCACCATCTGGCTGCGGTCCTGGACCGCCATCTCGCGCGCTTCTTCCTCCTCCGGCGTCGTATCGCCGGTGCGCACGGCGCGCGAGGCCTCCTGAAGAGCGCCTTGAAGCTCCATGAACTGCTCGCGCAGCGTCTCGCGATCCAACAGACCGGCATCGATCAGCGCCGATTGCGGGCGATCGCACTGGGCGAGGACAAACCCGACCGGGTCGGTGGAAATGGCGGCGACTTCGCCGGGGCGCGGCCCGAGGCCGAACCGCGTGAGCGCCGTCAGCGCGCGTGATCTCATCCCCGCTCCTCACAACAAACCCGGTCCGTGGGGATGGCCCCACGAACTGGAGAAGGCCTCTACCGTCGTGTCAGTTGCACACGACTTTGTGGCAAGCGTCTGCTGAACGGCCCCTGAAGCAAGCAATGCGTCGATCTGCCACCGGCCCACGCCGCGGGGCGCGGGCCTCGTCGCTCCGAGGGTCGGCGGACCGGTCTATGCCTTCAGAGGCTGCAGGATCGAAACATAGTTCGCGACGGCCGCGCCGCCCATGTTGAAGATGCCGCCGAGCTCGGGGTTCGCAAGCTGCATGTCACCCGCTTCGCCGGCGAGCTGCATCGCACTGATGACGTGCATCGACACCCCTGTCGCGCCGATCGGATGCCCCTTCGACTTCAAGCCGCCCGAGACGTTGACCGGCAACTTGCCGTCCGGCTCGGTCCACCCCTCTTCGATGGCGCGCGCCCCCTCGCCCGGCTTTGCAAGGCCCATCGCCTCGTATTCGAGGAGCTCGGCGATGGTGAAGCAATCGTGCGTTTCGACGAAGGAGAGATCGTCGAGCGAGACGTTCGCCGCCGCCAAGGCCCGGCGCCAAGCCTCACCACAGCCCTCGAAGCGAATGATGTCGCGCTTCGACATCGGCAGGAAGTCCTGGACATGCGCCATGCCGCGGAAGGCGACGGCCTTTTTGCGCGTCATCGCCGTCCCGAGATCGGTGAGCACGACGGCGGCCGCCCCATCGGAGACGAGCGAGCAGTCGGTCCGCTTCAAAGGGCCGGCGACGAAGGGGTTTTTCTCGCTCTCATTGCGGCAAAAATCGTAGCCGAGATCTTTGCGCATCTGCGCGAAGGGGTTCTTCACCCCGTTCCTGTGGTTTTTCGCGGCGATCTTCGCGAGCGCGTCGGACTGGTCGCCATGGCGCTGGAAGTAGCTGGCCGCGATCTGGCCGAAGACGCCGGCGAAACCGCCCGGAACGTCTCCCTCCTCGGGAAGATAGGCGGCGCGAAGGAGGTTTTCGGCGATCTCCGGCCCCGGCGTTTTCGTCATCTGCTCGACGCCGACGACGAGGACGAACCGGGCATTGCCCGCCTTGATCGAGTTGATCCCCTGGTGGATCGCGCCCGAGCCGGTGGCGCAGGCATTCTCAACGCGCGTTGCCGGCGTGAAGCGGAGACGATCGTCCGCCTGGAGGACGAGCGAGGCGGTGAAGTCCTGTTTGGAAAAGCCACCATTGAAGTGACCGAGGACGATCTCGTCGACGTCCTCGGGACCGATCCCGGCGTCCGCCATCGCGTCGGTCGCGACACGGGTGATCAGCGTCTCGACGGTTTCGTCCTGAAGTTTGCCGAAGGGCGTGTGCGCCCATCCCACCATGGCTGCGGTCATCGTATCCATCCCTTCGTTGCAACGGTGGGCGGTGCACCGGCCACCGGATGCTCTTTAGATAGTGGATAGCGCGCCGGTCGCCTCATGACATCAGGCGAAACGCATTTTCTCGGCCCGCGCGCGCACATCGGCGCGAGCGGGCCGTCTGCGCGTCCGGTCAGTCCTTCGTCGAGACCACATAATTCAGCGGCAGGCGGCCGCCATCGGCGTAGACCGTCTGGCCGGTGATGTAGCTCGCTTCGGCCGAGGCCAGGAAGGCGACGATCGCCGCGATCTCGTCCGGTTCGCCGATGCGCCCGAGCGGGGTGCGCGACATCAAGGTGCGCCGGGCGGCCGGGTCGCGGTTCACCGAACTCAGCATCTCGGTCTGGATCGAGCCGGGGCCGACGGCATTCACGCGGATTCCGTAAGGGGCGAGCGCGAGGGAGGCAGCGCGCGTCAATTGCGAAAGGCCTGCCTTGGAAATCGAATACGGCACCTGGGCCGGCAGCGCGAAAACGGCGTTGACCGAGCTCATATTGACGATGGCGCCGGGCTCATCGCCCGCCTTCACGCGCTCCACCATGTGCCGCGCGACGGCCTGGGTGAGGAGGAACGCGCCCTTCAGATTGACCCGCATGACGCGGTCGAAATCCTCCTCCTTCAGCTCCAGGAAATCGCCGCCGCCGACGATGCCGGCATTGTTGACGAGCACGTGGATGTTGCCGAACGCGTTCAGCGTCGCCGCCACGAGATTGCGCACGTCGAGCTTCTCACCGACATCGCATTCGGTGAAACGGACCGTGTCTTCCGGGCCGAGGGCGTGGGCCGTCTTCGAGCCGGCCTGCGTGTCGACATCGGCGATCATCACGCACATGCCTTCGGCGATCAGCCGCTCGGCGACGGCGCGCCCGATCCCGCGCGCGCCACCCGTGACGATCGCGACCTTCCCGTCGAGCCCCTTCACGCGGTGGCGCCACGCGAGGTGACGGCGATCTCGATATCCGCGAGCGCCTCGGGATCATCAATGGTTGCGGGCATCGTGTAAGTCTCCCCGTCCGCGATCTTCTTGATCGTGGCGCGCAGCGTCTTCCCCGATCGCGTCTTCGGCAAGCGCGGGACGGGAATGACATGTTTGAAAGCGGCGACAGGACCCACCTCGTGACGCACCTTTGCCACAAGCTCCGCCTCGAGCCCGTCGATCTCGGCCCCGGGACGCACGACGACGAAGCCGAGCGGCACCTGTCCCTTGATCGGATCGTCGGCCCCCACCACCGCACATTCGACCACCGAAGGGTGCGAGGTGAGGACGTCCTCCATCACCCCGGTCGACAGGCGGTGACCGGCGACGTTGATCACATCGTCGGTGCGGGCCATGACGAAGACATAGCCGTCATCGTCGATCATGCCGGCGTCGGAGGTGTTGTAGTAGCCCTTGAAGGCGTCGAGATAGGCGCTGCGGAAGCGCTCTTCGTCGCCCCACAATGTCGGCAGGCAGGAGGGCGGCAAGGGCAGCCTGATGGCGACATTGCCGAGCGTTCCAGCCGGCACCGGCTCCCCGTCATCGGACAGGATCACGACATCATAGCCCGGCATCGGCTTGGTCGGCGAGCCGTGCTTGATCGGCAGCGGCTCGAGGCCCAGCGGATTGCCGACGATCGCCCACCCGGTTTCCGTCTGCCACCAATGATCGACGACCGGCACGCCGAGCGCCTTTTCGGCCCACACGATCGAGGCGGGGTCGGCGCGTTCGCCGGCGAGGAACAGCGCGCGGAAATGGGAAAGATCGTGGTCGGCGGGCATCCGCCCGTCCGGGTCGTCTTTCTTGATCGCGCGGATCGCCGTCGGCGCGGTGAAGAGTGAGACGACCTTGTGCTCGGCGATGAGACGCCAGAAGGCGCCGGCGTCGGGCGTTCCGACGGGCTTGCCCTCGTAGACGATGGTCGTCGCGCCGATCAGGAGCGGGGCGTAGACGATATAAGAGTGACCGACGACCCAGCCGACGTCCGAGGCCGCCCAGAACACCTCCCCCGGCTCGATATTGTAGATATTGCGCATCGACCAGGCGAGCGCGACCATGTGGCCGGCATTGTCGCGCACGACGCCTTTCGGCCGGCCCGTCGTCCCGGAGGTGTAGAGGATGTAAAGAGGGTCGGTGCCCTTCATCGGCTCACACGGAACCGTGCGCCCCTCTTCGAGGGCGGCGGCGAAGAGCGCGCCGAGATCGTAATCGTCGGCCGCAAGGTCGGCGGGCGCGGCCTCGCGCTGCCAGTAGAGGACGGGCGGACGCACCTTGGCGAGCCGCTTCGCCTCGGAAATCAGCGGCTCGTAGGCGATGACGCGGCCGGGCTCGATCCCGCATGAGGCGGCGAGGATCAGCGCGGGCTCCGCATCGTCGAGACGAGCCGCGAGCTCGCGCGCCGCAAAGCCGCCGAACACAACGGAATGGATCGCGCCGACCCGCGCACAGGCGAGCATCGCAACCAGCGCTTCCGGGATCATCGGCATATAGACGACCACGCGGTCGCCCTTTGCGATGCCGAAATCCTTCAGCACCGCAGCCATCGCCCCCACCCTCGCGGCAAGGTCGCGATAGGTGATGATGCGTTGCCGCCCGGTCAGCGGCGAATCATGGATGATCGCCGGCTGATCGCCACGGGTTTCGACGTGCCGGTCCACCGCATTCCAACACGTGTTGCAGACCGCGTCGGGAAACCAGCGGCCATAGACGCCCGCGCTCGGGTCGAACGCCGCCTTGGGCGGCTCGACCCAATCGATGGCGTCTGCGGCCCTCAACCAAAACGCGGACGGATCATCCCGCCACGCCTGCATGGTGGCGGCATATTCACCAGCCATAGGGCCCTCCCGTCACACGCTCTTTCCGGCGTCGCCAGAACGATGGCACCAACACCAACGCCACGCAAACAGGAGAATTCTAACAAACGTTTAGGTTGAGGCGCGTGACACCCTCACGCACCACGATTGAAGTGTGCAATGGAACGGGAGAGAAGAACTCTCCCGTATTTTCTGTGTTCGTTAAGTTCTAAGACGCGCAATCTCGTCTTTGAGGCGGAGCTTTTCGCGTTTGATCTGTGCGGCGATTGTCGTGTCGACACTCGGTTTGGTCGCAAGTGACTGCAACTCAGCTTCAAGGGCAGCGTGCTTACGTTCCAGCGCAACCATGCGTGACTCTGCCGACATCGGCCCCTCCATGCTTAGCTATGCAAAGATTAGCACAGATCTCGGCGCCGTGTACACGTCTAGATTGAAAAGGAGCTATTACTCCGAATGCCCCTGAGAGGGTTGCAGGATGCGGCCTTTTTCCGTGATCGTGACGATGATGAGTACGATCGAAGCATAAATGAAATAGCCGAGGATCATCGGGTGCACCGTCTGGTCGTAAAGCTGGCCGAGCGTCCCGCCGAGAATCGCCCCCGCCCCCGTCATCACGAATCCCACGAACGCCGCGCCTGTCCCCGCGACGCGCCCCAACGGCTCCATCGCGATCGCGTTGAAATTCGGCAGGATCAGGCCGACTAGGAAGAAGCACAGAATGATGAAAGGCAGGAACACGAAGACCGGAATGATCGGCATCACGGCCATCACGATCGACATCAACCCGGCGAGCGCGACCATCAGCAACAGCGCACCGTGCGACAGAAAGCGCATCCCGAGCCGCTGCACGAGACGGGCGTTGACCAGCGAGGACACCACCATCGCCCCCGCCCCGCTCGCGAACACCAGCGGGAACCAGTCGACGATGCCGTAAATGTCGGCAAAGAGCTGCTGCGAGGTCGCGACATAGTTCATGAGGCAGCCAAACACGAAGCCGAGCGAGAGGACGTAACCGACCGTCTGGCGGCTGCCGACCATCGTGCGGATGGCGACGCGGACGCCCGCGCGGGTCTCCCCTTCGGCAAGCTCCGGGTTCGTCTCGCGCAGCCGCATGTAGATCCAACCGAACCCGACGATCGCGAACGCCAGCAGAAACACGAAAATGAGGTGCCACGAGCCGACGAGCGTGATGAAACTGCCGAGCGCCGGGGCGATGATCGGCACCATGATGAAGACGGTCATCACGAAGCTCATCACCTGGCTCATCGCGCGGCCGGAAAAGTTATCGCGAATGACGGCCACCGCGACGACGCGCGGCCCGGCCGCTCCGAGGCCCTGGATGACGCGGGCCACGAGGAGAACGGTGAACGATTCCGCGACCACCGCGAGGATCGCGCCGATCGAATAAATGACGAGACCGCCGAGGATCACCGGCCGGCGGCCGAAACGGTCCGAGATCGGCCCGGCGAAGAGATGCCCGGCCGCGAAAGACATCAAGTAAACAGTAACAATAAACTGTTGTTGGTTGGGGTCTGTGAGGCCGAAATCCGACGCCATGCTGGGCAATGCCACCAACATGATGTCCACGGACAGCGCAGTCAGCGCCATCATCATGGCCATCATCGTCACGAATTCAGCCATCGAGAGGCCAAGACCTTGTGCCCCACGGGTCATTGTCTAATCCTTATCATGCAGCCATGCGCCGCGACCGGGCGCACCAGGCATAGTCCGATGGAGCGCCGGGCAAAACATGCCGCGCCCCGGAGCCGTTCTCGCGAAGAAATACGGCCCGATTGCGAATGCCAGGCCCGTCACCGGACGGGCGTCCGGCGCGATCTAGCGAGGAGTGGCGGCGTCGAGAGTGTCGCGCTCGTCGGCGTCACGGACCTTGTCGGCGAACAACGCGATGACGAAGGGAACCGCGACCGCCAGCGCGATCATCCGCGTCGCGTGTAGCAGAGCGACGAACGCCACGTCGAACCCGAGAAGGAAGGTCAGAGCGATCATCGCGTCGAGCCCTCCAGGCGCATAGCCGAGAAACACCGCGCCCAGTGGAGCTTCAATTATTAGTGAGATGACGAAGGATATCGTCATCGCCACCGCGAACGCGGCGAGGAAAGCAAGGAGCGAGGCCGCCACCATCCGCTTCAGCCCTTGGCGCGTCACCGTCGAGAAGCGCACCGCCACCGATGAGCCGAGAACCGTGAAGGCGATCGCCGCGAGCCAGGCCGGCACCGCGATGGTGAGGAGCCCGGACCCGGAGAGGACCGTGCTCGTGAGGAGCGGGCCGAGCATCGTCGGCGCCGGCAGGCGGATCGCCTTGGCGGCATAGGCCGAGGCGAAGGCGAGGCCGAGCGTGACCGTGACATCGATGAGCGTGTAGTCGGGCGGCGCCGTGGAGCGGAGCCCGGCGGCGTCCGCTCCGCCGAGCGCGAAGGGCACCGCGGTGACGAGGATGATGAGCCGCGTCACTTGCGACATCACCACCCGCTCCATCCGCGCTCCCTGATCGAGCGACACCGCCACCACCAGCGAGAAGTTGCCGGGGATCGAACCGCACAGGCTCGACAACCGGTCCCATCCGCCGACATGGCGCAGAACCCAATAACTCGCGAGCGTCGCCCCCGCGATCACCGCGAAAAGGCCCACGATCGCGACCGGCAGAGCGCTGAGATGGGTGAGCCCCTCGGGCGTGATCCCCGCCCCGATCATCATGCCTAGCACCGAGAACGTGCCGTTGCGCATGACGTCTGGAATGTGGGTCGGCAGCTTGAAGACCACCCACAGCGTGACGAGCGCGGTGCTGCCGGTGAGGAACGCGGCCGGCGCGGAGAGCGCATAGAACGCAAAGCCACCCGCCGCGCCCACGCACAGCGTGACAAGCGTCAGGACGAGGGTGCGGACCTTGGGTGAGTCGCGACCGGGCGAACCGAAAGGGGGAAATGGCAAGGCCATTTCCCCCTTCTAGGACAAATCACCGCTGGACCGAAGCATGCGATTTTGCATTTCGGCCATTCGGTGAACGATGATCTCGCTCAGCGCGGCAGCGTGGTCTCACCCATGAGGTCGAGATCGATGGCGCGGGCCGCCTGGCGCCCTTCGCGGATCGCCCACACAACCAGGGATTGTCCACGCCGAACGTCGCCGGCGGCATACACCTTGTCGACGTTGGTGCGATAATCGTCCGTGTTCGCGGCGATGTTGGTGCGCCCGTCGAGCGAGAAATCGTAGGCCTTCAGATACGTGTCGAGGAGCGGCCCGGAAAAGCCGATCGCCACGAGGACGAGATCGGCGCGAATGTCGAACTCGGTGCCCTCGATCGGACGGCGCGAGGGGTCGACGCGGGCGCAGCGCACGTGCGTCGCACGCCCGTTCTTGCCGATGATCTCCAGCGTCGCGGCGGCGAACTCACGGTCCGCGCCCTCCGCCTGGCTCGACGAGGTGCGGAACTTGGTCGGCCAATAGGGCCACACGATGTCTTTGTTCTCGCGCACCGGCGGCATCGGGCGAATGTCGAGCTGGGTCACCTGAAGGGCGCCCTGACGGATCGACGTGCCGATGCAGTCCGATGCCGTGTCGCCGCCGCCGATCACCACGACATGCTTGCCGGAGGCGACGATCGGCATGTCGTCGAACGGCTCGCGTCCGACGCGGCGGTTCTGCTGGACGAGGAACGGCATCGCATAATGAACGCCTTCGAGCTCGACGCCCGGAAGCCCCGGATCGCGCGGCCGCTCGGCGCCCGTCGTCAGCAACACCGCGTCGTGCTTGTCGACGAGGGCGCGCAGGCCGTCGGCGTCGATATTGGCGCCATAGTGGAAGAGGACGCCTTCGGCCTCCATCTGCTGGGCGCGCCGGTCGATGATCCCCTTCTCCATCTTGAAGTCGGGAATGCCGTAGCGCAGAAGTCCGCCCGGCCGCGCATAGCGCTCATAGACGTGGACCTCGTGACCGACACGGGCGAGCTGCTGGGCGGCGGCGAGACCGGCCGACCCGGCGCCGACGATCGCAACGCTCTTCCCGGTCGAGCGGCCGGCCGGTTGCGGCGTGATCCAACCCGCGTCCCAGGCCTTGTCGGCGATCGCCTGCTCGACCGCCTTGATCGCCACCGGCGTGTTCTCGATGTTCAGCGTGCACGCCTCTTCGCACGGGGCGGGGCAGATGCGGCCGGTGAACTCGGGAAAGTTGTTGGTGGAGTGGAGGTTGCGCGCCGCGTCCTGCCAATCCTGGCGATAGACGAGATCGTTCCAATCGGGAATCTGATTGTCGACCGGGCAACCGGCATCGCTCTGGCAGAACGGAATGCCGCAATCCATGCACCGCGCCGCCTGCCGCTCCACTTCCGGATCGGTCAGCGGCAGCGTGAATTCTTTGAAGTGGCGAATGCGGTCCGATGCCGGCTGGTATTTCAGCTCTTGCCGGTCGATCTCCAGAAATCCGGTAACCTTGCCCATACGCTCGCTTTCTATCGGTTCCGGAGCGGAGTAATGACCCCGCGCCGGATCGTAAAGTGCCCCCGTCTGTCTCGGAGGTTTCTTTGCCCATCCGCCGATGTTTTCACTCGGCCGGCCGTGGCGTCTCGTCGTCCTTAGCAGAGCCCGCGCCATTTGCGTCACCTTTCGGTTCAACCCGCAAAAACGCCCGCACGAGGTCGGCGGAGTTCTGGGCCGCCAACGCGAAAAACACCGGCAGCTCGTTCTCGCCCTCACCGCCGCCGGCGAGATCCGACAGCGAGCGGAAGGCGATGAACGGAACCGAGTTGGTGTAGGCGACCTGCGCCACAGCGGCGCTTTCCATGTCGACGACGCGCGCCTCGAACGTGTCGAACACATAACGGCGAAAATCGGCATTGTCGACGAATGCCGAACCGGAGACGCCGTTGCCGCCGACGATCACCTCGGGCGTCTTGCCGAGGCATGTCGTGTCGGAGGAGCAGCGCGCAAGGGCAAAGCTCTCGGCCGCCTCCTTCGCCGCCTCCAGAAGCGCCGGATCCGCCGCGAACCAGAAGACGTCCTCCGGCTCCTCCGCCCCCTCACGGCGAACCTCCTCCGGTTGGGGGAAGATCATGCCATAATTGGCGAACGGCGCGTCGTAGAAGGACGGAAGCGCGTAGGCGCCGCCCTCCCCCTCGCGTGCGATCAGAACGTTGAAATAAGGCCCCCACGCCTCCGGGACGACGACATCGCCGATCGAGAGCGACGGGTCGATGCCGCCGGCGATGCCGGAAAAGACGATCGCGGTGATCTCGAAGCGGTCGAGCGCCATCTGCGTCGTCATCGCCGCATTCACCATGCCGACGCCCGACAAAAGGAGCACGACCTCCTCGCCCTCGAGCCGTCCCGTCACGTAACGGATACCGTGCTCGACGATCTCCTCGCGCGCCTCGACCCCGTCCTGCAGCGCGACCCACTCCGGCTCGAAGGCGGAGAGGATCGCGATGCGCGGCGTATCGTCGAGCGCCGCCGCGACGGTGGGGCCGGCGGCGAACAGCATGGCGGCGGTGGCGCACACGGCGCGCAGCGTCAATGTCGGCATGGACGTCCTCGCTGAGATCAAACCGGCTGAATGTGCCGAAGCGAGGCCGTCGACAAAAGTCGGAAACGTGTGGCGGCGCGGAACGTCGCCCTCAATATCGGCGGGTGTGGCGAGAACGCCCGGTCACGGCGCTCTCGTCACATCGTGTCAGCGGACGGAGAAGACGCGCCGCACGCCATATTCGCGCAGATAAGGGAACGCACGCGCAAGCGCGCCGTCGCACCCCGCCTCGTTGATGATGGCCATCTCGTTCGGCTCCACGACGAACGGGCGTGCGATCGGCACGCTCGTATAGTCGTTTCCGCGCGGCGTGTAGAAATTCAGCCAGATCGACACCGTAACCGGCACCGGATTGGCGTTCACGACACGCATGTTGGCGTTCCAACAGCCGTCCGCCCGAACCTCGAAGAGGCCGTTTTCGAGGATCGCGGCGCCGCGCCGCTCGAAGGCGGCGAACTCGTAAAGGAGCCCGCCGGAAGCGGTGACGGCGAGATCGGCCGCGCGGGTTGTCGGGGGAGCTGCGAGAGTTGCAAAGGCGACGAGGGCCAATGCGAAACGAATGAAACGCGCACGTAGCATGAGTTGTTACCTCCCGTGGTCGTTTCGGAAAATCTACCACAAGTGAGGCGTTCGTTGCGATTCAATCATGCAAACGGAGCAAGAATCCGAATCGGGGCCTATTCCTCCCCGCGCAGCCAGTTCACCCGCCACGACGCGCCCTCGCTTTGGCGCAGGATCGCGCAGAGGCGCGGCAGCAGGATCTCCAACTCGTCCACGAGCGTATAAGGCGGATTGACGATGACGAGACCCGAGCCCGACAGCCCCGCCTCGGCCCCTCCGCCCGTCACCGAAAGCTCGGCGACGAGCATCCGCGGAATGCCGAGCGCGGCAAGGTTCGCATGGAAGCGTCCAATCGGTGCCCCCATTTTCAGCGGATACCATAGGGCATAGATCCCGCCGGCGAAGCGGCGATAGGCGGCGCCGAGCCCCTCGACCATGCGCTCATATTCGCCCGGCGCCTCGAACGGCGGATCGACGAGGATGATCCCCCGCCTCTCCTTCGGCGGCAAATGCCCCCCGAGGGCGAGCCACCCGTCGAGCATCGTGACGCGGACCTGATGATCGCCGGCAAAGCGGCCGGCGAGCTCGCGATAATCGTCCGGGTGAAGTTCGATCGCCGACAAGCGGTCCTGTTTGCGCAGGAGCGCGCGCACGAGGAGCGGCGAGCCCGGATAGCGCTCGAGCCGCCCGCCTTCGTTGAAGCCCGCGACGACATCGAGATAGGGCGCGAGAAGCGCCCTCTCCTCGTCCCCCATCGGGGCCTCCATCAGACGGCCGATCCCCTCGCGCCACTCGCCGGTCTTCTGCGCCTCGTCGGAGGACAGGTCGTAAAGGCCGATGCCGGCGTGGGTGTCGATCACCCGGAAGGCCTTGTCCTTGCGCTTCAGATACGTGATGAGGCGCACGAGGATCGCGTGCTTCAAAATGTCGGCGAAATTTCCGGCATGATAGATGTGGCGATAGTTCAAGGGTGGCCTCGCCCTTTCTCGGCGGCATGGCGGCGCGATCGCGTCGCCGCCCGCCACAGCGGAGGGTGACGTGGACGCGATCCATCTGGAAGACCTCGCCTTTTACGCCTTTCACGGCCTTTATGACGAGGAGGCCCGGCTCGGCCAACGCTTTCACGTCGATCTCACCTGCTGGCTCGATCTCGGTCCGGCGAGCCGCTCGGACGATTACGGGCACACCGTCGATTATGGCGCGATCACATCCGCGATCGAACGCGTGGTGACGACGTCGCGCTTCAGGCTGATCGAGCGCCTCGCCGGCGCGATCGCGGAGGCGACCTTTGCCGTCGACGGGCGGATCGAACGGGTGCGGGTGCGCGTCCACAAGCCCGGCGCGCCGCTGCCGATCGCGGCCGGCCGCGTCAGCGTCGAGATCGAGCGCGACCGGGCCTGACGCCCGCCGAAACGGAAACAGGCGCGACCGGGTCGCGCCTGTCCGTCACTTTGGTGATGCGGGAGGCGAAGCGCCCTATTCGGCAGCAATGCCGAGGCGCTGAGACTCCATCTCTTCCATCGCGCGGCGATAGTCGACCGGCATGATCTTCACGAACTTGGGCCGGTACTCCTCCCAATGGTCGAGGATCATCTTGCCGCGAACCGAGCCGGTATATTCGACGTGGTTGACGATGAGCTGACGCAGCCGCTCGTCGTCATGGCGCGTCATGTTCGCCGTCACATCGACCCGGCCCTTGGTCTCGAGATCGCCGCCATGATGGTGCAGGCGCTCCATCAGGTCGTCTTCCTCCACCACCGGCTCGAGCTCGACCATCGCGAGATTGCAGCGCCGCGCGAAGTCGCCCGCCTCGTCGAGGACATAGGCGACACCGCCCGACATACCGGCCGCGAAGTTGCGACCCGTGTGCCCGATGACGGCGACGACGCCGCCCGTCATGTACTCGCACCCATGGTCGCCGACGCCTTCGACCACCGCGACGGCGCCCGAGTTGCGCACCGCGAAGCGCTCGCCCGCGACGCCGGCGAAGTAGCACTCACCCGCCACGGCGCCATAGAGAACCGTGTTGCCGACGATGATCGATTCGGCCGCGACGATGTGGGAATCGGGCCGCGGACGGACCACGATCCGCCCCCCGCAAAGGCCCTTGCCGACATAGTCGTTCGCATCGCCGGTGAGGTTCAGCGTCACGCCCTGGGCGAGCCAGGCGCCGAAGGACTGGCCGGCCGTCCCGGTGAGGTTCACCGTGATCGTGCCGTCCGGCAGGCCTTCCATCCCGTATTGTTGCGCGACCACGCCCGAGAGCATCGCGCCCACCGTCCGGTCGACGCTGTTGATCGGGGTGTCGATCGTGACGGGCTCGCCG
This sequence comes from Acuticoccus kalidii, assembly GCF_021556395.1. GTDB lineage: Bacteria > Pseudomonadota > Alphaproteobacteria > Rhizobiales > Amorphaceae > Acuticoccus > Acuticoccus kalidii. The sequence continues at coordinate 464,396 of NZ_JAKGCS010000033.1, read as the reverse complement.
TCCTCGAGCGCCGGACGCGCGCGGGCGATCAACTCGCGGTCGACCACGGTCTCGATCGGGTGCGCCTGAAGCGTCGTGTGGCGCTGCTCGTCCATCGGCGCGTTCATCTTGACGAACACCTTGCGGAAATCGAGCCCCTTCGCCTTGTAGTGATCGACGAGCCTCGTCTGGTCGAGGACTTCGACGCGGCCGGTCGCTTCCGCGAGCGTGCGGAAGCCGGACGCGGCGAGGTAGCGGCGCACCTCTTCGGCGACGAAGAACATGAAGTTGATCACGTGCTCCGGCTGCCCCTTGAAGCGGCGGCGCAGCACCGGGTCCTGCGTCGCGACACCCACCGGGCAGGTGTTGAGGTGGCACTTGCGCATCATGATGCAGCCGGTCGCGACGAGCGGCGCCGTCGAGAAGCCGAACTCGTCCGCGCCGAGGAGCGCACCGACGAAGACGTCGCGCCCGGTGCGCAGGCCGCCATCGACCTGCAACGCGATGCGCGAACGCAGGCCGTTCGCGACCAGCGTCTGGTGCGTCTCGGCAAGGCCCATCTCCCAGGGCGAGCCGGCGTGCTTGATCGAGGTGAGCGGCGACGCGCCCGTCCCGCCATCATAGCCCGCGATGGTGATGTGATCGGCCCGCGCCTTCGCAACGCCCGCCGCGACGGTGCCGCAACCGACCTCGGAGACGAGCTTGACCGAGATGTCGGCCGCCGGGTTCACGTTCTTCAGATCGAAGATGAGCTGCGCGAGATCCTCGATCGAGTAGATGTCATGGTGCGGCGGCGGCGAGATGAGACCGACGCCCGGCGTCGAATAGCGCAGCTTGGCGATGACCGCGTCGACCTTGTGACCCGGAAGCTGACCGCCTTCGCCGGGCTTTGCGCCCTGCGCGACCTTGATCTGGATCTGGTCGGCGTTGACGAGATATTCGGTCGTCACGCCGAAACGGCCGGACGCCACCTGCTTGATCGCCGAACGCTTCGACGCGCCGGACGGCAATGGCGTGAACCGCATCGGGTCCTCGCCGCCTTCGCCCGTGTTGGAGCGGCCGCCGATCTGGTTCATGGCGAGCGCCAGTGTCTCGTGCGCCTCCTTGGAGATGGCGCCGAGGCTCATCGCCCCCGTCACGAACCGCTTCACGATCTCGGCGGCGGGCTCCACCTCCTCGATCGGAACCGGCGCCGCGCCGAACTCCTCGGCATCCTTGATGCGGAAGAGACCGCGCACGTTGTAGCGGCCCGACTCCTCGTTCACGAGGCGGGAATATTCGTCGTATTTTTCCTGCGCGTTGAGGCGCACGGCGTGCTGAAGGCTCGCGACCGTGTCGGCGAGCCACATATGGTGCTCGCCGCGGGTGCGGAAGGCGTATTCGCCGCCGACCTCGAGCGAGCCGGCAAGGAGCACGTCGTCGGAGAAGGCAACCGTGTGACGGCGCACCGTCTCCTCGGCGACCTCCTCGAGGCCGACGCCCTCGATCATCGTCGCGGTGCCGAAGAAGAACTTGTCGACGAAGGCCTGCGACAGGCCGACCGCATCGAAGATCTGCGCGCCGCAATAGGACTGATAGGTCGAGATGCCCATCTTGGACATCACCTTCAGCATCCCCTTGTCGATCGACTTGATATAGCGCTGCACGACCTCGTGGTCGTCGACCTCCTCGGGGAAGGTCTTGTGCAGCTCCACCAGCGTCTCGAACGCGAGATAGGGGTTGATCGCCTCCGCGCCATAACCGGCGAGGACACAGAAATGGTGCACCTCACGCGGCTCGCCCGATTCCACCACGAGCCCGACCGAGGTGCGCAGGCCCTTGCGGATCAGGTGATGGTGGACGCCAGCCGTCGCGAGCAGCGCCGGAATCGCGATGCGATTGCGGGAGACCAGACGGTCCGACAGGATGATGATGTTGTAGCCGTCATGCACCGACTTCTCGGCGCGCTCGCACAGCCGCTCGATCATCGCCGCCATACCCGGCGCCCCACGATCCGCCGAATAGGTGATGTCCAGCGTCTTCGTGTGGAAATGGTTGTCGGCGATGTCGCCGATCTCGCGGATCTTCTCGAGATCGTCGTTCGTCAGGATCGGCTGACGCACCTCGAGCCGCTTCTTTTCCTGCAACCCGTCAATGTCGAACAGGTTCGGACGCGGGCCGATGAACGAGACGAGGCTCATCACGAGCTCTTCGCGGATCGGGTCGATCGGCGGGTTCGTGACCTGGGCGAAGTTCTGCTTGAAATAGGTGTAGAGCAGCTTCGAGCGGTCCGACAGCACCGAAAGCGGCGTGTCGGTGCCCATCGAGCCGAGCGCTTCCTGGCCGGTGATCGCCATCGGCGACAGGAGAAGCTTCAGATCCTCCTGCGTGTAGCCGAACGATTGCTGACGATCGAGCAGCGACTCGTTGGTGCGCGGCGCGCGCGGCCGCACGGTGCGCTGGTCTTCGAGCACGATCTGCGTCTTGTCGAGCCATTCGCCGTAAGGCTGGCTCGCCGCGAGGTGGTGCTTCACCTCCTCGTCGGAGATGAGGCGGTGCTCTTCGAGGTCGATGAGGAGCATGCGCCCCGGCTGGAGCCGCCATTTCTTGGCGATCCGCTCTTCCTCGATCGGCAGGACGCCCGCCTCCGAGCCCATCACGACGAGACCGTCATGGGTAATGCAGTACCGCGCGGGGCGCAGGCCGTTCCGGTCGAGCGTCGCGCCGATCTGGCGGCCGTCGGTGAAGACGATCGCGGCCGGCCCGTCCCATGGCTCCATCAGAGCGGCGTGGTACTCGTAGAAGGCGCGGCGCTCGTCATCCATCAGCGGGTTGCCGGCCCAGGCCTCGGGCACCAGCATCGCCATCGCATGGGCGAGCGAGTAGCCGCCCTGGACGAGGAATTCGAGCGCATTGTCGAAGCACGCCGTGTCGGACTGGCCCTCATAGGAGATCGGCCAGAGCTTGGAGATCTCCTCGCCGAACAGCTTCGAGGACGCCGACGCCTGACGCGCGGCCATCCAGTTCACGTTGCCCCGCAGCGTGTTGATCTCGCCGTTATGGGCGACCATCCGGTAGGGATGCGCGAGGCCCCAAGAGGGGAACGTGTTGGTGGAAAAGCGCTGATGGACGAGCGCCAGCGCCGAAGCGAAGCGCGGATCGCGCAGATCCTCGTAATATTCGCCGAGCTGATGGGCGAGGAACATGCCCTTATAGACGATCGTCCGGCACGACAGCGAGCAGATGACGAAGCCGCGATCGGCCGGCGGCGTCCCGTCATAGACGGTGTTCGAGATCACCTTGCGCAGGATGAAGAGCCGACGCTCGAACGCGTCGGCGTCCGTGATCTCTTCGCCCTGGCCGATGAAGAATTGGACGATCTCCGGCTCGGAGGCGAGCACGGAATCGGGCAGACACGCGGAATTCACCGGCACGTCGCGCCAGCCGAGCAGACGCTGCCCTTCGGCCTTCACGACATCCTCGATCACGCCGCGCTGCGCGCTCCCCTTCGGCAGGAACACCATGCCGACGGCATATTCGCCGGGCGCGGGCAGCGTGAAGCCGAGGCGCTCGGCCTCTGCGGCGAAGAATTCGTGCGGGAGCTGGACGAGCATGCCCGCCCCGTCGCCCATCTCCGGGTCCGCGCCCACCGCACCGCGATGGGTGAGGTTCACGAGGATCTGGAGGCCTTTTTCGATGATCGAATGGTCGGCGCGGTTGTGGATATCGGCAACGAAACCGACGCCGCAGGCATCGTGCTCACGATCGGCGCGATAGAGGCCATCGGTCGGTGCACGGCGCGGCGCTTTGGTGGTCGCTTTGATGGTCTCGGCGATCGACGCATTGTTCGTCGCGGCGGTCGCCGCGGCGTCACGTTGGGCATCGATCGCCACGTGGGATGATCCTGCGATTGTCACCGCTCTTGTCATCGTCATCCTCCTTTGGCCCGACCATCCGGGCACGCCTCCTCATCGGGTCGCTCGCCTCCCGCAGGACGAACGGCTCGAGCACCCGTCACATTGTTCGGAGGCTCGTCTGACGTGCGGCCGCAATCTCAATTTGCCGCAACGTGGCCGTCGCATATAGCGGTTTTGGCGCGGTCCGCAAATGCCGCCATGGCATACCATGGCCGCGATCACTGCTTCCGTCCCACCCGGGTTCGCGCTCGGCTCGCCGACACGGCGTGCCGCGCCGTCGAAACCGGCCTGCGACATGCCCGTCGGCCACGCCGCCCCGAACCCTGTTTGCAAAGTCGGGGCCGACTGAACCGGCACGGCTCTTCTGTGCGAACTTGCGAACGATTATGCAAGAGGTGACGCAACGGAAAGGTGGTATCTTGCCGGCACGACGACGACATAGACTGATCACGATTGCCGCGATGCTGGCCGTTCTGATCGCGCTCTTCCTAGGGTCCGGCTGGCTCTACGCCTTTAATGCAGAGCGCACCCACCGCCACCACAATCCGTTCGACGCTGACGGCGTTATTTTGAAGGCCGAACCGCAATCCTTGCGCCGCGGCTCCGCGACGCTCGTGGTTCTTCTCCACGGATTCGGCGCCTCGCCGATGACGATGGCGCCGATCGCCGAGCGCTTCGCGGCCGAGACGGACTATGACCTTTGGCGCCCCCTCCTCCTCGATCATGGCCGAACGCTCGCCGAATTCCGCACCTTCGCCCCCTCTGCGATTCGCGACGATTTCGCCGCACGCCTCGCCGAACGGGCGGCGGACTATGAACGCGTCGTCCTCGTCGGCCATTCGTTCGGCGGTGCGCTCGTTTCCGACCTTTTGACGTCGGGCGGGCTCGATCCGAAGGTCCGCACGATCCTGATGGCGCCGGCCATCCACATTCCGGCCGACACGCCGACGAACCGCATCGCGCTCGGTGCCTTCCGCCTCTGGTCGCCTTATTGCGACATCGTCGCCCTCGGGTGCGGCGTGCCGAACCCACGGGCGAGCGACGGGCCGGTCCGCGCGGCGATCTTCGCGCAGAATATCTTCTTCTATCTGGTGCCCGACGCGGTGCTGCGCCTCTTCGATTATGGCGCCTCGCTCACCGCCCGCGTCGCCGCCTACCCCGGACGGGTCGATATCGTGATGGCGCGCGATGACGGGGACGTCTCGTTTCCCGCGACCGAGGCGATGTGCGCCTCGATGGCAAATTGCCGGCTCCACGCGCTCCCCTCCGGCTCCCACCTTCCGCAATTCGGCCCCTCGCTCGATCCGCTCGCCGCGATCCTGATCGCGCTCGCGGCCGACCCCGCCGCCGTCTGTGGCGAGGGGTGCGACACGCTCTGACTATTCGGCGGCCTGGAGGAAGCCGCCGGATTGGCGTGACCACAGATCGGCATAAAGGCCGCCGCGGGCGAGTAGCGTCTGGTGGGGGCCGCTTTCCACCACCCGGCCCTCGTCCATCACGACGATGCGGTCCATCGCGGCGATCGTCGACAGGCGGTGCGCGATGGCGACGACGGTCTTGTTCTCCATCACCGCGTCGAGCGCCTCCTGGATGTCGGCCTCGACCTCCGAATCGAGCGCGCTCGTCGCCTCGTCGAGCACGAGGATCGGGGCGTCCTTCAAGATCGCGCGCGCCAGTGCGATCCGCTGGCGCTGGCCGCCGGAGAGCTTCACCCCGCGCTCGCCGAGATGGGCCTCATAGCCGGTCCGCCCGCGCCCATCGCGAAGGTGAGCGATGAACTCGTCCGCCCGCGCCCGCCGCGCCGCCTCGACCGCCGCCTCGTGCCCGGCGTCGGGGCGGCCGTAGAGGACGTTGTCGAGGGCGGAGCGGTTGAAGATCGCCGTCTCCTGCGTCACCGTCGAGATCGCCCGGCGAAGCCCGTCCTGCGTCAGGTCGCGAATATCGACGCCGTCGAGCGTGATCCGCCCCTCCTCCACTTCATAGAGCCGCAAGAGCAGCGAGACCGCCGTCGACTTGCCCGCCCCGGACCGGCCGACGAGGCCGACCTTCTCACCCGGCTTCACGTCGAGATCGAGATGGTGGACGCCGCCGATCGTGCGGCCATAGCGGAAGGTGACATCCTCGAAGCGGATGTGACCGCGGGTCACGACGGGCTCCTTCGCGGCCGGCCGATCGACCACCTGATGCGGCGGGGAGAGTGTCGCCGCGCCATCCTCGATGGTGCCGAGCTCGCCGAAGATCGACAGCGCCGACTGCGCCATCCAGTTCGACATCGCGGTGAGGCGCAACGTCATCATCGCCGCCATGGCGATGACGCCGAGGCTTGCCTGCCCGGTGTGGAAGAACCACAACGCGCCGCCGATCATCGCGATCGTGATGATGATGTTCATCACCGCCATGATGACGCGCATCGTCATCATGGAGCGGCCGAATTTCAGCCCCGTCTGCCGGAACCCTTCGAGGGCGCGGTGGGCGGCGTCCTCCTCGCGCTTGGCGTGGGCAAAGAGTTTCACCGTCTTGATGTGGCTGAGACTGTCGACGAGCTGGCCCGTCACCGTGGCGCGCGCCGCCGCCCGCGCCTTCGCCCGCGCCCGGATGCGCGGCACGCCCCAGCGCAGCGCGAACACGAACCCCGCCGCCCAGAGGAGCACGATCACGCCGAGCCAAGGCTCGGCCGAGCCGAGGATCGCGACCATCGTCACGATATAGGCGACGAGCATCCCGAGCGCCGTCAGGGTATCGACCACCACCGTCGTCAACGCGTTCGCGGTCTGGGACTGCTTTTGCGCGATGCGGCCGGTGAAGTCCTCCTCGAAGAAGGTCATCGCCTGGCCGAGCGTGTGGCGGTGGAGGCGCCAGATCGTCATCGGGTTGAGGCCGGGGCCGAGGGCGAGTGAGGTCATCGCGCTCTGGCCGAGCTGCGTCACCGGCTTCGCGATCACCACAAAGAAGAGAAGAAGGGCGAGGAACGGCCATTCCTGCGCGAAGATCTCCGCCGGGCCGACCGCCGCCGCCCGGTCGACGAGACTGCCGATCAGATAGAACACCACCGCCTCCGCCGCCCCGAAGGACAACGAGAACAGCGCAAGAAGCACGATCGCCCAGCCCGTGTCCCTCAGCGCCCAGCGCAGAAAGGGAAGAAGCTCCGAAGGCGGACGCGCCGCATCATAATCGTGAAATGGCCTGATGATCCGCTCGAAGGGCGCAAATGCCCGGTGAAACGGCTCGGTCTCCGGGAGCGTGTCCGGATCAGGGGTTCTGATCTTCGCACCGTCTGTCACACGCGTCCTTTCCGCCGCCTCGAAAGACGGCGCAACTGCACAGCAAAGGAAGGCGATCGCCCGTACGGCGCATCGCTCGCAAGGGCCGGTCGATCGCACGCGCCGACGGGTCGGGGAGCGGCGGGCCTTGCTCTCATCATGTGGCGCATACGGCGCGTCATGGAAGTGGATGCGGATTGGCCGGCGCCCACTTCACCTCGGCGCCGGTCGCGCGGACGATCCGCGCCGACGTCGACCCGGCCGCACGTCTATAACGAGATCGTGATCGGCGCATCGAGGCCGGCGCCACGGAACCCGGCGGCGGCCCTCGTCACGACGGCGCATCGGGCGCCGAACCATCGGCCTCCAGGCCTCGGCACCACTTTAAGCCACATTCGAGACACATACGGGGCGCGGATCTTTCAAGGAAAGACCGCAGACATTTGCGCCTTATTTCACAAATTGCGCCCCAACCTTCCCATCATGTGACGCATTGTCGAAAAAATATGACGCATCGGCAAAACGCGCCTTGTCTCCAATTGTGTCTTCCGTATATCTATCGCCATAATTAAAGAAAATCGGCTGGTCAGACCGTCTCTCTTCGAGATTGATCTGTGCGCTGGGGGGCGCCGGACTGGATTGATGTATATCCGCCTCTGTGGCCGACCGACCTCCGGGTAATCGCGTCAAATTTGTCGACAACACAGCGCACCCTGCGCAGCCGCGCGGGTTGCGATGACTTACATCATCGGGGTGAGCACTATGTTTCCCATCTTCGGAACGATCTTCAGCGATTTTCTCATCGGAGGGCCGCTTCGGAATCTCATCGTCGGCTTCACGGGCCATGACAGGATCTTCGCCGGCGGCAACGACGACACCGTGCTCGGCGGCTTCGGCGACGACTCGATCTATGGCGGCGACGGCGACGACCGCATCTATGGCGGGCCGGGCGACGATTCCATCATGGGCGGAAGCGGCTCGGACACGATCTACGGCCAGAAGGGCGACGACGAGATCTTCGGCGGCGCGGGCGACGATTCCCTCATGGGCGGCGACGGCGAGGACTATCTGAGCGGCGGCAACGGCGCGGATATCCTCTATGGCGGCGACGGCAACGATTACCTCCTCGGCGGCAACAACACCGACACGCTGCATGGCGGCGACGGCGACGACCAGCTGTTCGGCGAAGCGGGTGATGACAGCCTCGTCGGCGGTTTCGGTGCCGACTACCTCTCCGGCGGCGATGGCGCCGACGACCTGCAGGGCGGTGACGGCAACGACACCCTGGATGGCGATGGCGGGGACGACGTCATGGACGGCGGCCTCGGCGAGGATTCCATGAATGGCGGCGCCGGCAACGACACCATGACCGGCGGTGACGGCGACGACCATCTCGACGGCTGCGATGGCGACGACGAAATGTCGGGCGGTCAGGGCGCCGATTATATTCTCGGCGGCGCCGGCAACGACCACATGGATGGTGGCTCCGAGAACGACTATCTCGAGGGCAATGACGGAAACGACACCATCCTCGGCGGCGACGGCAACGACACGGTCAATGGCGGCGCCGACGACGATTCGATCATGGGCGGCGCGGGCGAGGACAGCCTCAACGGCTCGGCCGGCAACGACTTCATCGACGGCGGCGACGACAACGACGTCATCTTTGGCGGGTCGGGCGAAGACATCATCCTCGGTCAGGCCGGCGACGATACGCTAAGCGGCGAAAGCGACAATGACAGCATCGAGGGCGGCGCCGGCGCCGATTCGATCAGCGGCGGCAGCGGCGACGACCAGCTTTATGGCGGCGCGGACAACGACTGGATCGGCGGCGGCTCGGACGACGATTCCCTCTTCGGCGGCGACGGTGACGACGTCCTCGTCGGCGGTACGGGCAACGACACGCTGGACGGCGGGCTCGGCGACGACGTGATGACGGGTGACGAGGTCGGCGTCGATGCGGAAACGATCGAGGCGCGCAACGTCTTCCAGCTCGGCGACGTCAGCGGCACCGATACCGGCGCGGACACGATCACCGATTTCGACGTCCGCACCATCGGCGAGCAGTATTTCGACACCCTGGAATTCGACTTTAAGGGCACGCACTACACGCTCGACTCGGCGCTCGATTTCACCCTCTTCACGATCCTCCTCAACACCGACTTCGATCCGACGACCTCCGCGACGGTCATCGGCTCCGACCTCCTCTTCGTCTTCGACGGGGGCGGCTCGGTTCTGATCGAAGACATTATCTGAGGTATCGGCCGGGGGCGCGGCCAGCGCCCCCCATCCGTCTCAAGGCGCGCGGCCAGCGCGCCCCATAATATTCTGAAGAGGCGCGGCGAGCGCGCTTACACGACCGCTGGAGCGAGGCTTCAGCGGTCGTTTCGTAACGGCCCGTCGCGGCGGCGCCGTCAGCCGGCGAGGAGACGCGGCAGGACGAGCGCGATCGGCGGCACCGCGACGAGCAGCACGACGCGCACGATCTCGGAGGCGAAGAACGGCATCACGCCCTTGAAGGTCTGCCGCATCGGCACACCGTCGGCGAGCTGGCTGATGATGAAGACGTTGAGCCCGACCGGCGGCGTGATCAGCCCGAGCTCGACCACGACGAGGATGATGATCCCGAACCAGACCTTCACCTCCTCCGGCCCGAGCCCGAAATCCTGCCCGGCGATGACCGGCCAGACGAACGGCACGGCGAGGATCACCATCGACAGCGAATCCATCAGGCACCCGAGGACGAGGAAGGCGACGATCACCACGACGAGGATCGCATAGGGCCCAAGCCCACTTTCGGTGAGAAAGCCGGCGGCGGCCTGCGGAACGCCCGCCCGCGCCATGAAGATCGTCAGGAGCTGCGCGCCGAAGAGGATGAGATAGATCATTCCGGCAAAGCGCGCCGTCTCGAGGAGCGCGTCGACGAAGGCGCGCAACGTGAGGCCGGTGCGAACGATCCCGTAAAGCGCGACGAGGACGACGCCGATCGCAGCCGCCGGCGTCGGATTGTAGATCCCCGCATAGATCCCGCCGATCACGATGAGGAAGATCACCGCCACGGGGACGACGCCGAGGCTCGCCGCGACGAGTTCCTCCCGGTCCACCGCCTCCCCTTCCGGCCCGGATCCCGGCACGAGGCGCACATAGAGGGCGACGGTGAGCACGAAGAAGACGAGCGCCAGGAGGCCCGGCAGGAGCGCCGCCGCGAACATCGTCACGATGTTCGCCTCCACGGTGATCGCGTAGACGATCAACACCACCGACGGCGGGATCAGGATGCCGAGCGTGCCGCCCGCGGCGATGGTCCCGGTCGCGAGCTGGTCGGAAAAGCGGTAGCGCTTCAATTGGGGCAGCGCGACCTGGCCCATGGTCGACGCCGTCGCAGTGGACGAGCCGCAGAGCGCGCCAAATCCCGCGCAGGCGACGAGCGAGGCCATCGCGAGGCCGCCGCGAAACCGCCCGAGCCACGCGTTCGCGGCGCGAAAGAGCGCCCGCGACAGCCCCGTCCGCTCCGTCAACGCCCCCATCAGGATGAACATCGGCAGGACGGACAGATCGTAGTTCGAGAAGGTCGCGTAGCCGAGATCCTTCAACTGACTGAAGAGGATCATCGGCCGCGTCTGAACCATGATGCCGACCGCACCGACGAGGATCATCGCATAGGCGATCGGCACCCGGACGACGATGAGGCCGACGAGCGCGCCGAGACCGGACAGGCCGAGAACGATACCGTCCATCAACCGGCCTCCTCGGCCCGCGTTTGGCGCGGCGGCAGATAAGGCGCCCGCCCGGCAAGCGCCCGCACCCCGTCGAGCGCCGTCAGGATCGCGGCGAGCGCGAGGAGAGCGAGGGACACGAGAATCGGCGGAAAAGCCGTCCAGAGCGGCAGCTTCAGGACCGGCGTCACCTCGACATAAGAGCGGTAGCTCTCATAGCCGAGCGCCATCTGGCGCAGGAGCACCAGCGCGACGAGGAGCGCGATCAACGAGGCGGCGAGCCCCATCGCGCTCTTCGTGCGCGCCCCCATCCGCTCGGTGAAGATATCGACGCTGACATTCGCGCCGACGAGCTGGCAGTAGGGCAGAAACATGAAGACCACCACCGCGATCACGTGCTTGATGAGCTCGTGATCGGCGGCAAACGGCTTGCTCCAGAGGAGGTTCGAGAGGGCGCTCGCCGCCGTCATCACCGCGATGGCGGCAGCGGCGAACCCGCCGAGCACCGCCCATGCCGTGACGAGCCGCGCCGCAACGCGCACGAGCCGCGCCATGCGCCCGGTCGCGATGACCGGAGCGCTGCGAGCCCCGTTGTCGCGCGCCCCCTCCCGCCTCAAGGCTTGGCGGACGTGTTTCTCGCGATCGCCTCCCGCGCCGTCTCGACGAGGGCTGCGCCGTCGATGTCCGGATGGGAGTCGATCCACGCGTCGACCGTCGGCGCGAGGACGGCGTTGAAGGCGTCCATCTCCTCGCGGGAGAGGATGATGCGCTCGTTGCCGGCCTCGACCGCCGCGGCGATCGCCTCCTCGTCCGCGCGCGCCCAGACCTCGGCGAGCTCGCGCAGCCAGGCTTCGCCGGTGTTCTCGGTAAGAATCGCCTTGAGATCGTCCGGCAATTCGTTCCAACGCGCCTCGTTCATCGAGAGCTGGAAGACGGTGCCGCCGAAGCGCTCATTGTCGGGCCCCTCGATATGATAGTTCGTCACATCCTCGAGCTGGAGCGAGGGCATGATCTCGTAAGGAATGAGCGCCCCGTCGACGACGCCCGTCGTCAGCGCCTGCGGCAATTCGGGGACCGGCATCGTGACCGGCGTCGCACCGAGCGCCTCGACCACCGCATTCGCGGTCGGGTTCGGCACGCGCAGCTTCATCCCCTTCGTATCGTCCGGGGAACGGACCGGGGTGTCGGCGGTCTGCAGCGCGTTGCCGGCATGGACATGAAGCCAGAGGACGTGAAGACCGCGATACTCCTCGGCGAGGTCCTCCTCGAACATCTCGCGCATCGCCAGATTGGTCGCTTCGATATCGCCGTTGAAGACGGTCGGCAGCTCGAACACCTCGGTGCGCGGAAAGAGGCCGGGCGTGTAGCCGTTCACCGTCCACACGATATCGGAGACACCATCGACCGCCTGCCGCACGAGTTGGGGCGGCGCGCCGCCGAGGCTCATCGACGGATAGATCTCGATCTTGATCCGACCGTCCGAGGCCTCCTCGATCCGCTCCGCCCACGGCGCCAGCATGTTGACGTGCGTGCTGGATTTTGGGCTCAGAAAATGGTGCAGCGTGAGCGTCACCTCCTGCGCCATGGCGGTACCGGACAGCATCGTCAGGCCGATCGCCGTCGTCAGGGTCAGGAAGGGTTTGCCTCGCATGGTCGTTTGCTCCGTCCGTCCGTGCCCGAAAGGGCTTTCATTGCCGCCGGCAGGAACGCGCGCATGTCGGCGCGCCGAGCGGGACACCGCCCGGCCGCGACGCGCGACCTGCCGAACACGTGCCGCTATAGCGAAAGGCCGGCCGAAGTTCGCCCCTCCGAGACGATTTTTCGGCCCGAATCCGAGAATTTTAAGGATCGGCGCCGAAAATTTCGGTTCGATTGAAACGTTTTAAGTTTCAACAAAATGCGGATCAGAGGCCGCTCGCGTCGAGAAAGTCCACGATGTGCCCGGCGAGAGCGTCGGGCGCGTCGATGCACGGGATGTGGCCGGACCCGGCCATCTCGACATAGCGTGCACCGGGGATCCGCTCGGCCGTCTCCTTGAGGAGCGCGGGCGGGCAGGATTTGTCCTCCGAGCCGGCGATCGCGAGCGTCGGCGCCGTGATCGCGCGGGACGGCTCGCGAAGATCGGCGTCGCGCAGCATGGTGCAGATCTCGATATAACCGGGCGCGGTCTGGCGGACGAGCATGTTGCGGATCCCCGCCAGTGTCGTCGCCTCCCCGGCGTGGAAGGATGGCGGGAACCAGCGGCCGAGCGTCGCCTCGCGGAGGGCCTCGATGCCGCCTTCGCGCACGGCGGCGATGCGGCGATCCCAATCGTCGGCGGTCGAGATCTTGGCGCCGGTGCAGCACAGGATCAGCGCCGCGACCCGATCGGGATGGGCAACGCCGGTGCCGATCGCGATCGTGCCGCCGACGGACAGGCCGCAGACCACCGCCTTCTCCACCCCGAAATGATCGAGAAGCGCGATCACGTCGCCGACATGAATGTCGAGCGTCGAGGCCGGTGCGATATCGGTGAGGCCGTGCCCGCGATTGTCGTAGCGGATGATGCCATAGCGCTCCGGCAGGGCGGCGACGACGGCGTCCCATGTGCGAAAATCGGTGCCGAGCGAATTGGAGAAGAGGATCGTCGGCGCACCCGGCGCGGCGAGACGCGCCTCGCAATGGAACACCACCCCGGACAGTTCGACAAACGGCATAACCGATCTCCCGGCGAGCGCATTCGACGCCCGCTCACGAATAGACACGGGGGCCTTTTAGCAACACGGCCCGCGACGTTGAAGGCGCCCGGCACCGCGCCCCCCGCGGCGCGACGCGGCGCGTCACAGTAGCAGACGGCTGCACGGCAGTTCTGTTGCCAATTCTGTTGAAGGCGTGGTGGTAAAAAGTTGCCACGCGGCGGGGATTCGCGCGAATTCACAGATCAATCGCAGATTGTTCATTGTGTTGGGGCGAGAACGTCTATTAGCGTGCGGGCGATCGATTTGCCGATGCCCGGAGCCGACCGATGACCAACGTGTTCACCCTCGCCGCACTTGCCGGCGCCGTCGCCGCCGCGACCACCCTTGCGGTGAACGATGCGCGCGCCGCGGAAAACGAGAAGTGTTTCGGCGTCGCCCTCGCCGGCGAAAATGATTGCGCGGCCGGCCCCGGCACGACCTGCGCGGCGACGTCCACCGTGAACTATCAGGGCAACGCCTGGAAGCTCGTCCCCGCCGGCACCTGCACCGAGATCAAGCTGCCCGGCGGCCGCGTCGGCGCGACCGAGGCGACGCTGAAAACGGAAGGCTTCGACGGTCTCGACCGCGATCTTCCCGCCGGGACGAGCACCGCCGACCTCAAGCCCGTCGCCAAGCCGGCCGGCTGACAGGCGATGGCCGCGCCCACCCGCACCGACGGGACGATCCCGGCGCGGGCGGGCGTCGGCTTCAAGCTCGCCCACACCGAGGCGCTTCTCGCGGCGCCGGACCGGGTCGGCTTCGTCGAGATCCATGCCGAGAATTATATGGGCGCGGGTGGGCCGCCCCATCATGCGCTGTCGAAGGTGCGCGAGGTGCTGCCGGTCTCCCTCCACGGGGTCGGTCTGTCGATCGGCGGCGAAGCTCCCCTCGACGGGGACCATCTCGCCCGTCTCGCCGCCGTCGCGGCCCGCTATGAGCCGGGCCTCGTCTCCGAGCATCTCGCCTGGTCGACACACGCGGGCGCCTATTTCAACGACCTCCTGCCCCTGCCCTATACCGAGGCGACCCTTGCCCGTGTCGCCGACCATGTCGACGCGGTGCAGGCGGCGCTCGGCCGCACGATTCTTCTGGAAAATCCGTCGAGTTATGTCGCTTTCGCCGCCTCGACGATGAGCGAGACCGACTTCATCCGCGCCGTCGCCGCGCGCACGGGCTGCGGCCTCCTGCTCGACATCAACAACGTCTTTGTCTCCGCGACCAATCTCGGCCTCTCCGCTGAGGATTATCTCGCCGCCTTCCCTGTCGAGGCCGTCGGGGAGGTCCACCTCGCCGGCCATCTCGAGGAGGTCGACGCACGCGGCGAGCCCCTTCTGATCGACACGCACGACCGGCCGATCGCAAACCCGGTGTGGTCACTCTACCTCGCGCTCCTGCGCCGTCTCGGGCGCCCCACCCCGACCCTCATCGAATGGGACACGGACGTGCCCGCCTTCGAGACACTGGCGCGGGAGGCCGAAACCGCCGAGCGCCTCATGCGCGAGGTCGACGCCAACGCCAACGGGCACGCCGATGCCAATGGGCGAGCCGATGCGGCCTGAACCGCGCGACGTTCACGCCCAGTCCGCCTTCGCCGCTGCCCTGTCGGAACAAGACCGCGTCTCCGGCCTTCATGACGGGCGCGGGCGCGATGCTTCGGACCGCTTCGCCGTCTATCGAAACACCGTCCTCGCCGCCTCTTGCGAGGCGCTTGCCGCCCGCTTCCCCGCGACGCGCCGCCTCCTCGGCGGCCCGTTCTTCGACGCTGCCGCGGCGGACTATGCCCGCGCCAGCCGCCCGTCATCGCCGGTCCTGTCGGCCTATGGCGAGACGTTCCCCGACGCGCTCGCCGCGCTCGAGGGGCTCGCTGCGTACCCGTTCGTGATCGAAGCGGCGCGCATCGAGGCGGCCCACACCGAGGCCTATCACGCCGCCGACGCCGCCCCTCTCCCCGCCGACGCGCTCTCCCAGTTCGCGCCCGGCGCACTCGCCGATCTCGTCTTGCGCGCGCATCCGGCCACGCGCCTCGTCGATGCGCCGCGAGGCGGGCTCACCGCTTGGGCCGCGAACCAGGATCCCCCGCGTGAGGGCCTCGACGGTGCGGTCGCGCTCCTCACACGCCCCCACCAAACCGTCCGCGTGATGGGCCTCGACGCGCCGGCGGCGACCTTCGCGCGGCGGCTGATCGCGGGCGCGCCCCTCGCCGAAGCGGCCACCCTCGACGGGCTTGAACTGTCCGGCGCGCTCGCGTCTCTTCTGTCGATGGGCGCGTTCGCCGACGTCAGTGTTGCACAAAGGCCCTAGCGTTCGTTCGCCGCAGGTGGAATCACCGCTAGAGAGGAGAGAGCGCGTTCATTTCACGGCTCTCGCGTCACCGCCGCGCCCTGATCCCTCGATCGTCGGACGGCTCAGGAGAGACGGCAACTCGCGGTCACGTATGACGCATTCACACAATAAAAAAGAGGCTGCCCCATGCTGATCATCCTGCGGACGCACGACTTCGTGTTCCGCCTCTTCGATCGCATCTTCGGACGGTGGGTACTCGGCACGCTGGGCCGGCTCATCTTCGCGGGTGTTCTTCTCGTCTACTTCCTGGAGAGTGCGCTCACGAAGCTCGGCTCCGGGCTGCGGGGGCTGTTCGAACTCAGCCCGGCGGCCTATGCTCAAATTCTGCCGAAACAGATGGAGGCCGTCGGCTACGATCCGACGCAGCTTCCCCTCAACGATCAGATCCTCGTCTATGTCGGCACCTATGCCGAGATCATTCTGCCGATCCTCATCGTCATCGGCTTCCTGACGCGGATCGCCTCGGTCGGCATGATCGTCTTTCTCGCCGTGATGACCTATGTCGACATCAACGGCCACGACGTCGCCTCGTCGACGATCGGCGCCTGGTTCAACGGTGAGACCGCTTCGCCGATCACCGACATCCGCACCCTTTGGGGCTTCCTGCTTCTGACGCTGGTCTTTACGGGACCCGGCCCGTTCTCGCTCGACTATTTCTGGGGTCGGCGCATCCGGCGGCTCCGTCTGCCGCGATGACCTTCGCGTCCGACAATTGGGCCGGCGCCTGCGACAAGGTGATGGAGGCGCTCGCCGCGGTGAACACGGGTCTTGCCCCCTCTTATGGGGCGGATCCGGCCACGGCGCAGGCGCGCGAGGCTCTCTCGGCCTATTTCGAGAAGGAGGTCGCCGCCTTCTTCGTCTCCACCGGCAGCGCGGCGAACGCCCTCGCGGTCGCGAGCTATTCACGGCCCGGCGGCGTCGTCTTCTGCCATGTGGACGCGCATCTTTCGCGTGACGAGGCCGGCGCGCCGGCACTCGCCGCGCCCGGCCTCGCGCTCGACCTTCTCGACGGACCGCGCGGCATGATCGACCCGGACGCCTTCCGCCGGCGGCTCAGTGCCTACCCGGAAGGCGTCGTCCATCACGGCCAACCGGCCCTCGTGAGCCTGACCAATGTCAACGAGATCGGGCAGTGCTACGGCCCGCGCGAGGTCTCCGAGATCGCGATGATCGCCAAGGAGCGGGGCATGGCCGTCCACATGGACGGCGCGCGCTTTTCCAACGCGATTGCCCATCTCGGCGTGACACCGGCCGAACTCACCTGGCGGGCCGGCGTCGACGTTTTGTCCTTGGGATTGACCAAGGCCGGTGCCTGGTGCGCCGAAGTGGTCGTCTTCTTCGATCCGGCGATGCGGCGGGACGTCAGCTACCGGCACAAGCAGTACGCGCAGCTTTTGTCGAAGAACCGTTTCGTCGCCGCCCAGGTGTCGGCGATGCTGAAGGACAAGCTCGCGATCAACCTCGCGCGCCACGCCAACCGGATGGCGAGCGCTGTCGCCGAGGTCCTGTCGGCGAGCGGCAAGGCGCAGCTCGTCTACTCGCCCCAGTCGAACGAGGTCTTTGCCTACCTCTCCCCCGCCGCGCTCGACGCGCTCGTCGAGGTCGGCATCAAGACGGGCGGCTGGATGAGCGATTCGAAGACGCTGCCCGGTCCACGCTCGCCGGATTGGACGATGCAACGCTTCGTCGCGAGCTTCCGGACGACCGACACCGATGTCGCGCTGCTGAAAGACGCGCTCGCGGCATAGACGAGGCGTCGGCGAACACGAAAAAGGCGCTCCGGTCGACCCGGAGCGCCACATCACCATTCGCGCCGCGAGGTGGCGCGCCGGCGGTCGTCAGGCCGCCTGCTCGATGGTCTTCGGCTGATTGGCCGACTCGATCGCGATCGTGCGGGGCTTCTTGGCCTCCGGCACCTCACGCTTCAACGAGACGTGCAACAGGCCGTGCTCCAAGGAAGCTCCGGTCACGTGCACATGGTCGGCAAGCTGGAAACGACGCTCGAACGCCCGCGCCGCGATGCCGCGATACAGGATATTCTCGTCGTTCTGATCGGCCTCGGCCTTCTGGCCGGTGACGGTGAGCGAGCCCTCTTTGACCTCGACGGTCAGTTCATCCTCGGTAAAGCCGGCGACGGCCATCGTGATACGATATTCGTCCTCGGCGGTCCGCTCGATATTATAGGGCGGATAGCTCTGCGCCTGGTTCACGGCCGACGCGTTGTCGAGCAGCGAAAAGAGGCGGTCGAAACCGACGGTGGAGCGGTAAAGGGGGGTGAGATCGAATTGACGCATAGTCGTCCTCCATGAGAAGCAACGGTTGGTGGATAGCTGCCGATTGGCCAGCGATCCTGGTCTGGTTGCGGCCCCGTCTTGGCGACCGCACCCGAAATCTGGGCACCCCATCGGTGCCTTTCAAGGGTTTTTTGGCCGTGGAGAAAACGTGGCGATAGCGAACTGGGGGTCCACCGATCTCGGCGGCACCATCGGCACGTTGCACGCCGGAGCGACGTTGCGTGTCGCCCATTGGCCCGCCCTGTCCGAGGGGCAGGGCACGATCATCCTCGCCCAGGGCCGCGGCGAATTCATCGAGCTCTATGGCGAGACGATCGGCGATCTTCGCGCCCGAGGCCTCGCCGTCATCGCGTTCGATTTTCGCGGACAGGGCGGGTCCGACAAGCAGGCCCGCCGCGGTGGCCATATCGGCCGCTTCGCCGACTATCGGGACGATCTCGTCGCCGTCGTGCGCTATGCCGGGCAGATCGGTCTGCCGCGCCCTTTCTATGTTCTCGGCCATTCGATGGGCGGCCTCGCCGCGTTGATGGCGGCGCCCTTTCTCGCCGAAGAGGTGGACCGGATCGTCCTCACCGCGCCGATGCTCGAAGTGATCGGCCTACCCGCTTCGCCGGGCCTCCTGAGCGCCGCATCGACCGCCGGATCCCTCGTCGGCCTCGGCCGCATTCCGGTCCAGCGCGAGACGGGCAACACGCCGTTCGCGAACAACCGCCTCACCAGCGACAAAGCGCGTTATGACGCCCTCATCGCCCTCGCCGATGCCAATCCGGAGCTGATGGTCGGCCCGCCGACGCTCGGCTGGCTGCGCGCCGCACTCGGCGCGATGCGGCGCGTCATGGCGACGAAGGGGCGGCCGCTCGCCGTTCCGACCCTCTTCATCGCGAGCGGGCACGACCGCGTGGTGTCGACGGTCGCGATCGATCGTTTCGCGCGGGGGACCGCCGGCGGCGGTCTCGTGATCATTCCGGGCGCGCGCCACCAGGTCCACCTGGAGCGCGACGAATTGCGCAAACTCTTCTTCGCCGCATTCGACGCCTTCGTGACGAACGCCCCGCCGCGTCTGGCACGCGCGCGTCCGGCCCGTTCGCGGCGGGTGCAGCGCTTCACCCTCGGCGGTGAGGGCGCGCCGAACCTGCCGGGCGCTGCGGCCGCTCCCTCCTCCCCCCTCTCCCCCGCCTCCGAGCCGCGCCCGGCCGATATCGCCGCCGTCGAAGCCGCCGCGGAGATCGCCGCCGCCGAGGCCGAGAGCGGGCAGAGCGGCGAGGCAAAGCTCGCCGAGGTGGTGACGCTGCTCGCGGCCGATCCCCCGCAGCCGGCGGCGGAGCGACCGAAGCTTGCCGCATCGGACCGTCTTCGCGCCGGTCTGAAACGCAGCCGCTTGCACCGCCGCGACCGGGCGCCGAAGCCTGGCGCGGCCGATCCCGCGATCGCCGAGCCCGATTTCGCGAAGACCGACTTGGCAAAGACCGGCTCGGACGAGAACGCGGCCCCCCACGCCGCCCCCGCATCGCAAAGCGCGTCCGAAAAACCGGGCGCCACCGGCGCCAACGAGGCGGACACGACGCCGGGCGCCGGCCGGCCGATCGACATCACCGGGCATGACCGCATCGCGCCGCCCAGCCGACGCGGCCGCCTCGGATCGAAACTTCTGCCAAGGCGACGGTGACGTGGCGCTCTGGGACCAACTCGCACAAGTCGTCCAATCGGTGGGCGCCTTCGGGGCGGATACGTTCGATCGCCTGCGCACGGTGACCGGCACCGGCCCGCAATCGCGGCAAGCCGCCTTCTCGATGGCGGTCGTCGCGCTCGCGGCGAAGATGGCGAAGGCGGACGGCGTCGTCACGATGTCGGAGGCGGCGACCTTCTGGCGCCGCTTCGACGTGCCGGACGACGCGCGCAAATCGATCCGCCGGCTGTTCGACCTCGCCCAGCGCGACGTCGCCGGCTTCGAGGCCTACGCCCAGCGCATCACCCGCCTCTTTCCCGACGACGATGCGTTGAAGGAGGACATTCTCGACATCCTCTTCACGATCGCCGCGGCAGATGGTGTGATCCACGAGGCGGAGCTCGACTTTCTGGAGCGCGTCGCCGCGATTTTCGGGCTCGACCCGGTCGAATTCAACCGCGTCAAAGCGAGCCATCTGGAGCCCGAGCACGACCCCTATGCCGTCCTCTGCCTGCCGCGCGATGCGACGTGGGAGACGGTGCGGCGCCGCTATCGCACCCTCGTCGCCGAGCATCACCCCGACCGCCTCATCGCGCGCGGCGTGCCGGAAGAGTTCTTGCGCGTCGCCACCGACCGCCTCGCCTCGATCAACGCGGCCTATGAGGCGATCCAGCGTCAGATGCGCCCATCGGCATGAGCGCGTTCACCTCACCGAACCACAATGCGCGGCCCGAGGGCACGCGGCCCGACATCATCGTCATCCATTATACCGACATGGCGAGCGCGGACGCCGCCGCGCGCTGGCTCTGCAATCCGGCCTCGAAGGTGTCGTGTCATTATCTCATCGAGGCCGGCGGACGCCTCGTCCAGATGGTGGAGGAGGAACGGCGCGCCTGGCACGCCGGGCTGAGCTTCTGGGACGGAACGGACGACATCAACTCCCGCTCGATCGGCATCGAGCTCGACAATCCGGGCCACCGTCCCGACGCGCCGACCTTCCCCGACGCGCAGATCGAGGCGCTGATCGACCTGGTGGCGCAAATTCGCGGGCGCTGGCCCGTGCCGAAGCGCAATGTCGTCGCCCACTCCGACATCGCGCCGATGCGCAAGATCGATCCGGGCGAGCGTTTTCCGTGGCGAACGCTCGCGCTGGCGGGGCACGCGCTCTATGTCCCGCCGCCCGAGACGCCCGCCACCTATGACGAGGCCGCGCTAAAGGCGACGTTGCGCGAGGCGGGATATGGCGTGGAGGACGACGAGGCGGCCTTCGCGGCCCTCGTCAGAGCGTTCCACCGCCGGCATCTTCCCGAGCGAGTCGAGGCGCCGGCGGACGGGTGGACGCTCGCCGCAGCCCGCGCCTTCGCCGAGGCGGTGCGGGCCGAGAGGGCGGCGGCCGCCCTCTCCTGAGCCGTCGCGGATCAGCGGCGCTGAAGCTCGTTCAGAAGCCGCGTCGAGGCGAATCCGTCGGGCACGCTGCCGGCAGACTGCTGATATTTGCGGATCGCGTCGCGCGTCATCGGGCCGACCTGGCCGTCGACGCCGCCGGTGGAGAAGCCGCGGCGGGTCAGGAGCGACTGCATTTCCCGGACCTGGGTGCGCGATAGCGGGCGCTCGTCACGCGGCCACTTCTGGGAGAAGTCGCCGCCGCCGATGATCCGATCGGAGAGATGCCCGACGCCGAGCGCATAGGCGTCGGCGTTATTGTAGCGCTTGATGACATCGAAATTGTGCAGCATCAGGAACGCCGGACCATTCGCGCCGGCGGGATAATAGAGATAGGCCTGATCGCTCGGACGCGGCCACGACCGGCCGTTCACGCGCTTGATCCCGTAGCGCTCCCAATCCGCGAGCGACCGCTTCTTCCGCCCGTCCGCGAGGCTGTGATTGAAGTTGCGCGGCACGACGACCTCGTAACCCCACGTCTCGCCGTAATTCCAGCCGTGCTTGGCGAGATAGTTCGCGGTCGACGCGAAGGCGTCGGGGATCGAATTCCAGATATCGCGCTTGCCGTCGCCGTCATGGTCGGCGGCGTAGGCCTGCCAGCTCGTCGGGATGAACTGGGTGTGCCCCATCGCGGCGCCCCAGGAGGATTCCATGTCGTTGATCGAGATGTGGCCGTCCTGGGCGATCTTGATCGCGGTGACGAATTGCTGCGTCCAGAAATCCTCGCGCCGGCCGCTGGAACAGGCGAGCGTCGCCGCGGCGCGCACGGCATTATGGTCGCCCATATAGGAGCCGTAACTCGTCTCCATGCCCCAGATCGCGAGGATGACCTGCGGGTCGACCTTGAAGCGCTGCGACACGCTCTGCAGCGTCGACTGGTATTCGCGATATTTCCGGCGCCCGTCCGAAACACGCTTGTCGGACACGGCGCTGTCCAGGTATTCCCAAATCGGCTTGACGAATTCGGATTGATTGTTGACGAGCTTCAGCGTCGTCGGATCGGGTCTCAGATTGCGAGTCGCCGCATCGAAATTGGCACGGGTGACACCGATACGTTGCGCTGCAGACCACTTACCCGCCACGCACTGTGAAAACGCGTCGGCACTCGCCGTCGGTGTCGACAGAGCGAGAGCAACGGTGGCGACCGCTGTCATGGTCAGCGCCCGGCCTCCGACGCGGTCGGTCAAGATTGAAAGGGATTCGCGCATATCGCGGACTCCAACTGCAACGCCACTCCCGCGCTGCATCACACAGAAACTGTTAAGGACGTCCTCATTTTGCATGAAATCGATCGCGGATTAAGACACCCTTATGTCGCTGGTAGAGAGAGTCGAAATGACCGTCGTTGAGTTGCGCCCTGGCCCCGGAGACCGGGACGTCGTGGCGTCCGCGAGCCGGACCATCAAGGCCGAAGCGGCCGCCCTCGATGCCCTCGAAAAGGCCCTCGAAGGCCCCTTGGGTCGCAATGTCGCGCGTGCCGTCGAGCGGATGGCGGCCTGCGAAGGCCGCGTCATCGTGACCGGCATGGGAAAATCCGGCCATATCAGCGCGAAAATCTCCGCGACGCTGGCCTCCACCGGGACGCCCGCCCAGTTCGTCCACCCCGCCGAGGCGAGCCACGGCGATCTCGGGATGATCACCGCGAAGGACGTGGTGCTCGCCCTCTCATGGTCGGGCGAATCGAAAGAGCTCGCCTCGATCCTCGCCTACGCCAAGCGCTTCGGCGTGACGGTGATCGCGATCACCTCGCGCGCGAAATCCGCGCTCGCGAAGGCCGCCGACATCCCGCTCGTCCTGCCGGCGAGCCGTGAGGCCTGCCCGCTCGGCCTCGCGCCGACCTCGTCGTCGACACAGCAGCTCGTGATGGGCGATGCGCTCGCCGTCGCGCTCCTCGAAAAGCGCGGCTTCACCTCCGACGATTTCCACGTCTTCCACCCCGGCGGCCGCCTCGGCGCGCGCCTCCAGTTCGTGCGCGATCTCATGCATCAGGGGGACGAAATTCCCCTCGTCGCGCACGGCACGCTGATGAGCGACGCGATCCTCGCGATGACGAACAAGGGATTCGGCATTCTCGGCGTCATCGACGAGGCCGGGGCGCTCTGCGGCGTCATCACCGACGGCGACCTGCGCCGCCATCTGCATGACGGCCTCCTCGCCCACAAGGTCGAAAGCGTCATGAGCGACGCGCCGAAGACGATCGAGCCGGGCGTCGTCGCCTCGGCCGCGCTCGACGTGATGAACGGGGCGAAGATCTCCGCCCTCTTCGTCGTCGACCGGAACCGGCCCGTCGGCATTCTTCACATGCACGACCTGTTGCGCGCCGGCGTCGTCTGACGCCGCGCGCCGATTTGCGCGGCCGGGGCGATCGCCCCGAACCGCCGGGACCGCGTCAGCGCGCGGTCCAGCCGCCGTCCACCACCAGCGTGGAGCCGGTCGAGAAGGACGAATCGTCCGATGCGAGATAGAGCATCCCGCGCGCGATCTCGAGCGGCGTGCCGAGGCGCTCCATGATTTGGCGCTGCTCGAGCTCGTGGCGAAGCTTCGCGGCATCGGGCGATTCGGCGAAGATCTTCGAGAAATAAGGCGTCTCGATCGTTCCCGGCGCGACGGCGTTGATGCGGATCTTCGCCTTCGCGTGGTCCATCGCCATCGCCCGCGTCAGAGCGTCCACCGCCCCCTTGGAGGCGACATAGGCGGCGCGGTTATAAATGCCGACCACCGCCCCTGCCGACGCGGTGTTGACGATCACGCCGCCGCCTTGCGCCTCCATTACCGGGATCGCGTGCTTGCAGCCGAGATAGACGCCCCGGACATTCACCGCGAAGAGCGCTTCCCAATCCTCGACCGCGGTGTCGACCACCGTACCGGCGAAGCCGTAGCCGGCATTGTTGACGAGGATGTCGAGCTTGCCGTGGCGCGCGACGGCGTCCTCGATCATGCCCTTCACCTCGCCTTCCTGGGTGACGTCGACCGTGTAGGGCGTCGCCTTGCCGCCGGCCGACACGATCTCGTCGGCGACCTTGGTCGCGGCCGCGCTGTTGCGGTCGGCGACGACCACGGTGGCCCCTTCCGTGGCGAAGAGTTTCGCCGCCTCGTGGCCGATCCCCGATCCGCCGCCTGTGATGATCGCAACCTTGCCGACAAGCTTCATCGTCGTTTCTCTTTCGAAGTGTTTGGCCGATCGTGGCCCGATTATCGTGATGCGCCGAAGGCGCGAACCGTCTCGACGAAGCGCTCCGTCCGCGAGACCGGAAAGAAGTGTCCCCCATCGGGATAGAGCACGAGCTCCGGCCCCGGCAGGGCCTCGGCAAGCGCCCGCTGCAAGAAGGCGGGGACGACGACGTCGTCGAGTGCGCCGAGAACGAGGGTCTTCATCGACACGAGGTGCGTCGAGGCCGACCCGTCGAAGGCGAGCAACGCATGGATCCGCTCGCGGACGACCTTGCGCGCCACCTCGCTCGACGGCGCGCGGGCGACGGCGTTCTCGTACTGGGCGATATTCTCTTCGAGCCATTCCGGCGGATAGGACAGGAGCGCGGCCATGCCGGCATAGGCCTCTGGCGACAGGTCGAGCAGCGACAGCCGCGTTTCGAAGAGGGCGCCCATATAGACGCTCGGCCGCAGCCAGGTCGCGCTCAGGATCAACCCGTCGAGCCGGTGGCCCGCCTGATGGGCGACCGCCTGACCGATGCACCCGCCGGTCGAGTGACCGAGGAGCGTCGCGGTCTCGATCCCGGCCTCGTCGAGCACCGCGAGAGCATCGCTCGCAAGGCAAGCGATGTCACAGGTCGCCGTGCCCCGCGAGGAGGCGCCGATGCCGCGTTGATCGAAGCGGATGACCTCGAAATCTTTGGAGAGCGCGGGGACCGTCGGCCCCCAGAAGCTCGCCGTGCCGCCGAGACCGGAGACGAGGAGGAGCGCCGGCCCCTCCCCTTCGCGGCTCGCCTTCAACACCGCGCCGTCGGCGGTCGTCACATCGAAGGTGGTCATTGAAGCGGGGAGAATTCGACGGGGGTGAGGATACGCGTCTCCTGCGTGTCGATGAGGTCGGTCACGCGCGACAGATATTCCTTCCACGCGGGATCGGCGAGCATCGCCTTCCGCTTTTCCATCCGCTCGTCGAGGCTCTGATAGCCCCAGAGCGCGACCACGCGGTTCAACTCGCCGATCTCCGTCGTGAAGTAGGCGACGAACGTGCCGAGGTGCTTCTTCTGGATCGGCAGGCCGTATTGCCCGTAAAGCGCCACGAACTCGGGCAGCTTTCCGGCCTTGATCCGGTAATCTCTCTCTTCGTAAATCATGGTCACTTCTTGTCGAAGGCGTCGTCGGCCCAGCCGAAGACCGGGCGACGCGCAAGTTCCGCGATGGTCTCCGGGCGCGAGAGCCGCTCGGCGGCCGAATGGCCCGGCATGACGATGATCTCCTCGTTGCGGTCGTGCGTGGGGCCGCAGACGAACGCGCTCGGCGCATCCGTCTGCGGGCCGGCCGAGAACCACAAACGCCTGCCTCGTCCGGGCCGAATGCAATCCGCCACGACCTCGCCCGCAGTTTGAGGACAAATGGCGCCAGCACAAGACCGTTTGCGCCCGGCGCTGCGCAAACGATGCGCAATATTCCGCGATATGGAATGTCCTCGCGGCGGCCAAACCTCGCGCATCCTCGTCGGCGCGTGCGAGTGCCCAAGGTTCGACCAGCGCCCAATCTCTGACCAGATGCGGATTGACCCCGGCCACGCAGCGCCCGATAAGGCCGGCGCAATCGACTTTGGGAGTGCTGATGCTACGCCTTGGGATCGACATCGGCGGGACATTCACCGACTTCGCGCTCATCGACGGGAGCGCCCGCCGCACCGTCATCCACAAGCGGCTGACGACGCCCGATGATCCGGCGCGGGCCGTGCTCGAAGGCGTCGCCTCTATCGCGGACGAGGCCGGCATCGCGGTCGGCGCGATCGAGGAGATCATCCACGGCACGACGCTCGTCACCAATGCGCTGATCGAACGGCGCGGGGCGAAGGTCGGCATGCTCGTCACCGAGGGCTTTCGCGACACCTTCGATATCGGCCAGGAACAGCGCTACGACCTTTACGACATGCGCCTTCGGTTCGCCGAACCGCTGGTCCCCCGCCGGCACCGGGTCGAGATCGCGGAGCGGATCACCCACACCGGCGCCGTGCTGACGCCGCTCGACGAGGCGGCGGTGCGCAGCGCCCTTGCCTATCTCGTCGAGACCGAAGGGTGCGAGGCGATCGCGGTTTGCTATCTCCACGCCTATCGGAGCGCGACGCACGAGGAGGCGACCGAGGCGATCGCGAGGTCGCTCTATCCCGAGATCCCGGTCTCCACCTCCTCCGGCGTCTTTCCCTATGCGCGCGAGTTCGAGCGCTGGACGACGACCTGCGCGAACGCCTACGCGCAGCCGATGGTCGACACCTATCTCGCGCGGCTCACCGACGGGCTCGCGGAAATCGGCTTTGCCGGCCGTCTCGCGATCATCGGCTCGGGCGGCGGATTGATGTCGCCCGAGACGGCGCGACAGCACCCGGTGCGGCTTCTGGAGTCCGGCCCCGCCGCGGGGGTCCTCATGGCGGCGCGGCTCGGCGAGGCACACCGGATCGACAATCTCCTCTCCTTCGATCTCGGCGGCACGACGGCGAAGGGCGCGCTCGTGCGGGGCGGCAAGCCGTTCAAGACCTATTCGTTCGAGGCGGCCCACGCCTACAAGCATAAGAGCGGCAGCGGGCTGAAGCTGCAGATCCCCGTCATCGACATGGCCGAGATCGGCTCCGGCGGGGGCAGCATCGTGCGGATCGACCAGCTCGGCCTGATGCGGGTCGGCCCGGAGAGTGCGGGCGCAATGCCCGGCCCCGTCGCCTATGGACGGGGCGGCAAGGAGGCGACCCTCACCGACGCCAACCTCGTACTCGGCTATCTCGATGCGGACTATTTTCTCGGCGGCGCGATGCGCCTCGACGCGGCGGGCGCGCGCAACGCCCTCGACGCGCGAGGCAAGCCGCTCGGCCTCGAGACCTTGCGCACCGCTTGGGGCATTCACGACATCGCCAACGAGGACATCAGCCGCGCCTTCCGGATGCACGCGACCGAGCGCGGGTTCGACTATCGCCGCTCCGGCATGGCGGCCTTCGGCGGCGGCGGGCCGATCCACGCCGCGCGGATCGCGCGCAAGCTCAAGGTGCCGCAGGTGGTGTTCCCGGCCGGCGCGGGCGTGATGTCGGCGTTCGGGATGCTGTCGGGCGCGGCGCAGTTCGAAGTGATCCGCTCCCACCGCACCGCGATCGATGCCCTCACCGGCGACGATTTCAAACGGGCGTTCGCCCCGCTCGAGGAAGAGGCGTCCGCCTATCTCCTCTCGGCCGGCCTCGCGCCGGAGGCGATCAGCATCGAGCGGCGGCTCGACATGCGCTATCGCGGCCAGGGCTACGACATCGAGGTCGCGCTGCCGCCCGGCGATCCCGCCGCGCTCCTCGCCGCGCTGCCGGCCCTCTTCGACGCAGCCTATGGCGCGGTCTTCGAGGTGACGCTCGACGAGCCGGTCGAGATCGTCAGCCTCAAGGTGGAGGCCTCGGGTCCGCGCCCGGTGCCGGTCCCGATCCTCGCGAAGGCCACCGGCTCGGCCGAAGACGCGCTCAAAGGCTCCCGCATGGCCTATTTCCCGACGGCGGGCGGCCTCATCGATACGCCGGTCTATGACCGCTATCGCCTCACCACGGATGCCGAGGTGACGGGCCCCGCCCTCATCGAAGAGCGCGAATCGACCGTCCTCCTCGATGCCGGCGATGTCGGCACCGTCACCCCGTCGGGCGACATCGTCGCCGCCATCGCACTCTGAGGAGGGCTTCGCATGACCGCAGAACGCTTCGACGCCGTCGACCTCTCGATCCTGTGGGAACGCCTCGTCTCGATCACCGACGAGGGCGCGACGGCGCTGATCCGCACCTCCTTCTCGACGCTGGTGCGCGAGGGCTTCGACCTCTCGATCCTGATCTTCGACGCCGCCGGGCGCATGATCGCGCAGAGCACGAAGTGCATTCCCGTCTTCATCGGCACGGCGCCGGTGACGCTATCGCATATGCTGATGAAATTCGGCGGCAAGCTGAAGCCGGGCGATGTCGTCGTCTCCAACGATCCGACGATCGGCACCGGCCACATGTACGACCTCGCCGTGATGCGCCCGATCTTCCGCAACGGCGAGATCGCCGGCTACGCCATGAGCATCACCCATCTGCCCGATATCGGCGGCATGGGGTTTTCGGTCTCGGCGCGCGAGATCTACCATGAGGGGCTGCGGCTGCCGATCCTGAAGCTCGTCAAGGAAGGCGTCCTCGACGAGGATATCGTCGAGCTGATCCGCCTTAATGTGCGCGTCTCCGATCAGGTGATGGGGGACATCCATGCGAGCATCGCCGCGAGCGCCGTCGTCGCCCGCCAGGTGCTCGACTTCATGGAGGAATATGACCTCGCTTCGCTGACCCCGCTCGCCGACGAGATCCTCGCCCAGACGGAAGCCGCCGTGCGCACCGCCCTCGCCGCGCTGCCAGACGCCGAATATACGAGCGAGACCGACGTCGAGGCGCACGAGGAGGTGCGCACCCTCAAGTGCCGCATCAACAAGGCGGGCGAGAGCCTCACCATCGATTTCGAGGGCACGGGTCCCTGTGTCGGCGCGGGCATCAACGTGCCGTTTCCCTATACCCGCTCAATGGCGCTCTACGCGATCAAATGCCTGACGACGCCCGACATTCCGAACAATGACGGCTCGACCGTGCCGATCACCGTCACCGCGCCGGTCGGCTCGATCCTCAACGCGGTGCCCCCCGCCGCCTCCGCCGGCCGGCACACGATCGGCCATTTCGTCGTTCCGCTGATCTATGCGGCGATGGCCGAGATCGTGCCCGACCGCGTGACGGCGGCCTCCGGCCTCACCGACATCATGACGATCCAGGGGCGGCACGCCGACGGCTCGGAGCTGTCGGCCACCTATTTCGCGGCCGGCGGTTTCGGCGGTCTCGACGGGCTCGACGGCCGCCAGACGACGCCGGGCTCCTCCAATATCGGCACGACGCCGATCGAGGTGTTCGAGCCGCTCTCCGGCCTTCTCGTCGAAAAGAAGGCGCTCCGGCCCGATTCGGGCGGCGCCGGCCAATTCCGCGGCGGGGCGGGGCAGACCATCGTCCTCAGGAACGCCACCGGCCATCCGATGACCGTGTTCTCGATGGCGAACCGCACGCAATTTCCGGCCGAAGGCCTCTTCGGCGGCAAGGCGGGTGCGCTCCGCGAGCATCTCATCGACGGCGAGCCGGTGAGCGGCCAGGGCCGGCACACATTGATGCCGGACGGCCGCCTCACCCTCAACCAGGCGGGCGGCGGCGGCTACGGTCCGCCCGCCAAACGGCCGACGGCCGCCGTGCGCGCCGACCTCGAAGCGGGCTTCCTCAGCCCCGACGGCGCCGCCCGCGCCTATGGCGTGCGCTGGGACGACTGAACGCCGGCCGGGGGGCCTCAGTCCTTCAGATAGTCGTGGATCACCTCGCCGAGCCCGAGGGTGATGTCGGCGATATAGTGGCTGCCGGACACCACCTCGTGGACCGGCAGCTTGTTCACGTCGCAGCTCACATGGTCGAAGAGCTGAAGCGCCGCCGGCCCTTCCCAGGCCCCCTTCAGCGTGATGTCTTCCATATAATAGCGGACGAGTTCGCAGACCCGCGCGGTGCCGTCGACGTGCGGGATGATCTTGATCATGAAGGCGGGGTTATCCATCCCCTTGCGCACCGCCGCCATGTCCGCCTCGCGGTGCTTGTAGCCCATGGTGGCGTTGACACAGAGGACGGAGCCATAATGCAGCGTTCCGACGAGCGTTTCGGCCTCGTGGATGATTTTCGGGCACGCAAGCTTTTTCGGAAAGCCCCAGATCTCGCGCCCGCCGGCGATCGGTGAATTGTCGTCGAGATACATCGCGTGGACATAGCCGCCGGTCTGCACCTCGCCGGAGGGCGTCGTATAGCGCACCGGGATCACCTGGCCGGTCTCGGTATAGTCGCCGAAGCCGGTGGAATCGGGCATGCGGATAAATTCATACGCCACCGTGTCGCCCACCGGCTCCAGCGGCTCCGGGACCACGGCGCGCAGCTTTTCGGGGTCGGTGCGGTAGGTGATGACCACGAATTCGCGGTTGTAGAATTTATAAGGCGGCTTCGGATAGGCCGGGTTGGTGAGCGGCATCGCGAAGGCATTGGCGCGGACGTCGGCGATCTTCATGGCGTCTTCCGTGATGTTGCGGAGCCGAGGCGCTCCTTCGGGATGCGGTCAGGTGAGGTCGGCGACGTCGAAGGTCGCGACGCCGTCGGGCGTTTGCGGGCGGGCGAGCACATCCGGGAAGCGCAAGGTCCGGCTCGCGTCGTTGTAGCCGGCCTCCCAATGCTCTTCCATCGTGAGCCGCGAGAACTCGTAATCCTTCGACGACCCTTCGTAATTCTTCGCCCGGTAGATGAGATGGACGATGTTGTAGACCTTGCGGTCGGCCTCGTTCATCAGGAGGGCGAGGTCCGGATCGTCCTGCAACGCCTCGCGATCGGGCACGTGCTCGAGAAGATCGCACAGAGCCCGCCGCATCCGCTGCATCTTCTTGAACTGGTCGGTCGCCGCGCGGGTGCGGCTCGAAAAGCGGATGTCCTTCTGGCGCACATCCTGGCTGATGAGATCGCGGGGGAAGTCACCGCGCGAGCTCCACAGGTCCACCTGAAAGGCGAGCGTGTCGCGCCGCGGCTTGCTTTCGAGCACCCATTGAAGCGGCGTGTTGGAGACGAGACCGCCGTCCCAATAATATTCCCCCTCCACCTTGGCCGCCGGAAAGCCCGGCGGCAGCGCACCGGACGCCATGACGTGCTCGGGGCCGATATCGTGGGTGGTGGAATCGAAATAGGCGAAATTTCCCGATCGGACGTTCACCGCACCGACGGAAAAGCGCGTCTCTCCGGCGTTGATCCGGTCGAAATCGACAAGCCTTTCGAGGGTGTCGCGAAGCGGGGTGACATCATAAAAGCTCTGCGCCTCCATGCTGCCGGCCGGATGGAGATAAGGCGGCAAGGTGCGCGGCGCGAAGAAGTTCGGCGCGCCCCCCATCATCGTGGAGAAGGCGCGGGCCTGATTGAGGAGTTGGTGGGCGAGGTCGCCGCGCGGCGCGGCGTTTCCGAAAAAGGAGAGCATCGCGGCGGTGGGCGTGGTCGGCGGGCTCGTGACCAGCTCCCAAAATGTGCGCAGGGCCTCGACGCGCTTTCCCTTCGGATTGCCCGCGATCAGAGCGCAATTGACCGCGCCGATCGAAATACCGGCGACCCAATCGGGGTGAAGATCGTTCTCGGCGAGCGCCTGATAGACCCCGGCCTGATAGGATCCGAGCGCGCCGCCGCCCTGTAGAAGCAGCGCAATGCGTTCGAACGGCAGCGACTGTCGCGGCCGGACGGTCTTGAGCTTCGCCTTCGTGGGGTCGTTCATCGGATCAACCATCCTCATCTGCCCGCCCTACCTAAGACACCGACGGCCCCGCCGGAAAGGCAGTCTGCGTCAAAATCGGCGTGAGCCGAATACGCCGATCGTCAGTTAGAACGTGCGGAAATACGGCGTCATGAAAGTTCTCCGCATCATAGCGGACATCTTTCTTTCTCAAATTAAGGAAATAAACCCACTAAATGCGGGTGTTGCCGCAATGCGTCTCATGTTGCTCCACAAAGGTGCAAAACCTGCGATCAGGATCGATCATAAGTGGCGCCATGTGCGCGTGGCAGATAACGAGGCTTTGCGAAACGAGAACTCCATCGAGGTGGTCATGATAAAAGCCTTCGCTCTATCGCTCCTCATCGCCATCGGCATCGGCAGTCACGCCAATGCGCAAACGATCGGTTATGCGGATGCGATCCAGATCCTCGCGCGTGATTGCGGTAGCGACATCGAAAAATACTGCAAGAGCGCCAATCTCGCCAACAGCGGCATCACCAATTGCCTCGCCGAAAATCGGCAGAACCTTGCGGCGCAGTGCCAGACCTCGATGGTCCAGGTCCGCAATTCCATCGCCGCACGGATGAAAGCACAGAACGACATTTGGCAGATTTGCAATCGCGATGCGCAGCGCTTCTGTCCGATGACCCAGCGTGGCCGCGGTTTCGTGCTGAGCTGCCTCATCACCGCCGAGCGGAGCGTCAGCAAGTCCTGTAACCAGGCGATCACCAACGCCGGCTGGCGCTGAGGAAGACGAGGAATGATCATGATGAAACACCTTGCCGGCGCGCTCGCCGGTGTCGCCCTCGTCGGTGTCATGGCGACCGCGGCCGACGCACAGAGCCGCCTCACGCGCAATGAGATCGTCAACAGCCTCCAGCGCACCGAGGGCACCGTCGGTGCGTTCGACCCGATGGCGCTGCAGCGCGAGGCCGAGCGTGCCGCCGCGATGGGCGGCGACAACGCGCCCGGCCCCGTCTCCGATCGCCTCACGCGCCTTCCCCAATTGAGCGTCGAGATCAATTTCGACCTCAATTCGGCCCGTATTCGCCCGGAGAGCTATTACTCGGTCGGCCTTATTGCTGACGCGCTCCACACCCCCGCACTGATGGGTCAGCGGCTTCTCGTCGTCGGCCACACCGACGCGTCGGGTCCGCGCGAGTTCAATCTGGAGCTCAGCAAGAAGCGCGCCGCCTCGGTGGCCGCGGCCCTTACGACGACGTTCAACGTCCCGGCAAGCGAAGTGATCTCCATCGGCCTCGGCGAGGAACAGCTTCAGGACTTCGCGAACCCCTATGACGCGATCAACCGCCGGGTTCAGATCATCAATCTCGGCCCCTGAGACCTCGTCTGACGCCCCCGCGCCGCACGGCACGGGATCGAACGCAAAAGCCCCGGCGCAACCCGCCGGGGCTTTTCGTTTAGGGCGTGAGCGCAACGCCTACTGGACGCGGAGCGGCACCGTGAATGTGAGGCTCGGACGGCTGATGTCCGGCGGGAACGACGGATAACGCGCCGACCGCACCGCATCGAGCGCGGCGGCGTCGACCTCCCGGTCGCCGGAGCTGCGCAACAGGCTCACGCCCGTGATGCGGCCCGCGCTCGAGATCGTGACGCTCACCGTCGCGACGGCCGCCGAAAGCTGCGCGCGGCCGCGGAAGGAACCGGCGATCCGCGAACGGACGACGCGGCCATAATTCGCCTCGGCGCGGGAGCTCGAATCCGTCGACGCGCGCTGCTGCCTCTGGTTCGAGGCGGTCCCACCGGTGCCGCTGCTGTTCGGCTGCGAGCGGGCCTCCTGTGCCGCGCGGGCCGCGTTGGCCCGGCGCGCTGCGGCCGCCGCCGCTTCCGCTTCGCGCCGCTGGGCGCTGCGCTGGGCGACTTCGCTGAGCTCGGCCGTCTCGCGCACATCGTCCGGGACGGGATTGAGACGAGGCACCGGCATCGTCTCCAGCGCGGCGAGCGCCTCTGGATCGGTGATCGTGTTCGGGGCGTCGGGCGACGGGCGGCGGTTCGGGAACGGGACCCAGTCCTCGCTCGGCCGCGCGTCGAGGGACACGTCGGGCGTGCTCGCGGCAGGCGCCTCCTGCGGCGGCGTCTCCGGATCGATCGCCGCGACCTCCTCTTCGACGGCCTCTTCCTCGACAGGCTCTTGCGCGGGCGCTGCGAAAGGCGAGCGCACCGGAACGGGCACGGTCTCGATCCCGAGCTCGGCGACGCTCTCTTCGACGGCCTCGCTCTCGGCCGGCTCGGCGGGGGCGGGCTCGGGCTCGGCGGGTTCGGTCACTTCGTCCGGCTCGGCGAGGGCGACACCCACCTGCGGCGCCGCCTCGACCACCGGCGCGGGCGCCTCGGCCGTCGCCGGAGCCTCGACCGGGTCCGACGGCTCGGCAGGGGCGGTTACGGTCTCAGTCTCAACCGGCTCGGACGGCGCGGGCTCGACGGGCTCGGACGCCGCCGTCTCGGGCGTATCGATCGGCTCGGCGTCGGTCTCCGCCGTCTCGCTCTCGGAGGGCTCGGCGGGGTCCGCCGCCACCTCGATGCCGGTCGCCTCGATCCCGGGCACGTCTTCCGCCGGGGCGGCCTCCGCCTCGACCGTCTCGGCCTCGACCGCCTCCGCCTCGGACGCGGCCGCTTCCTCCTGCGAGGGCGGGACGACATCGGGCGTCTCCGGCGCTTCGGCATCCTCCATGTCGGTCATGTCGGCGGCGGCGGCGACAGCCTCCGGCGTTTCCACCTCCGCCTCCGACACGTCCGCCGTCTCCACCTCATCGAAGGTCGACGGGGTGACGTAGACGGGCATCGGATTGTTGAACGTCTCTTCCTCCGCCTCGTCGGGATCGCGCAGGAAGAGCCAAGCGGCAAAGCCGGCATGCGCCACGATCGACAGGGCGAAGGCGACAAACCAGGCGCGGCGGGTGATCGGCATCATTCGCCGCTCTCCCCGCCCATCGGCCGGCGCACGACGATCCGCAACGGGATCTCGGTAATCGTGCGCACTTCGGCGAGGAGGTCAAGAAGAGCCGGCGCGTCGAGATTGCGGTCGGGAATGACGGCGATCTCCACGAGCGGCTCGCCGCTCTCCTCGTGGATCGCGCCGATCGCCTCGATGGCTGCACGGGTTTCCATCACCGCGCCGCCGACGCGGACCGAGCCGTCGGCCGCGATATAGAGCGCGTCGGCCTGAAGACCGGACGGGGTGAACTCCTCCGCCGTCGCAAGCTCCACCTCCTCATCGCGCGGCGCGGACAGCGTGCCGGCGACGAGAAAGAAGACGAGCAGCAGGAACACCACGTTGATCAGGGGAATCGTGCTCTCCCCCGCATCGCGTCGGCGCGGCCGCACGGCGAGCGGATTGTGCCGCTTGCGCGCCATCAGGGCACCTGCCTCTGCCGTCCGGCGGACAAGGCCACCGGCATCGGGCCCGCTTCGAGCCGTTCCATCAGCGTCACGAGATTCTGCACGGAAGCGCCCGTCTCGCTCGACAGCATGACCTGGGCGATGCCGGTCTCCTTGAGGCCCTCGAGCGCCTCGATGAGGCCGTCCGCGGCAACGTCGGTCCCGTTCAAGGAAAGCGTGCCGTCATGGCGCAGCTTCAACAGCGCCGTCTTCGACGGGCCGGCGCTCGCCCCTTGGGCGGCCGAGGGCGGCGAGGTCGCGATGTCGACCGCGGCATAGCGAAGGAAGGTCGATGACAGCATGAAGAAGAGGAGGAGGAGGAAGATGACGTCGATCAGCGGCGTCAACGGCAGCCGCTTACGGGGACGACGGGGATACGAGATGGCCATTGCTCACCTCCCGCCCGAACGCGCGCCATCGCGCCGCGCGCGCGGCACCGAGCAGCCCGAGACCACCGGATCCGGCGCCCGCCAGTCGACCCACGAATTCATGCCCACGCTCACCCCGGCGCTCCGCTCGACGTGCGGCGTCAGCGCAGCGGCTGGGGCGCGGCCGCGCCGATCGGCGCGTCGAGCGGAATATCGAGCTCGACGGTGCCGGTGAACATGTCCGTCAGCAGCGCGTCGAGGACGATCCGCTCGTTCTCGAGCCGGCCGTCGAACCACGCCGCGATCACGGAGGCGGGCATCGCGACGGCGAGACCGACCGCCGTCGTCAACAGCGCAACCCAGATGCCGCCGGCGAGGATCGACGGGTCGACCGCGGACCCCGCGCCTTCGAGAGCTTGGAACGCCTCGATCATGCCGAGAACCGTGCCGAACAGGCCGAGAAGCGGGGCGACCTGCGCGATCGTCTCCAAAACGCCCGTCATGCGGCGCAATTCGTGAAGGCGAACGGCCGCGTAGCTCTCCGCCCCCTCCCGCGCGGCATCGATGCTGACATCCTCGAAGAGGTCCATCGCCCGCTCGACGACTTCGACGCTGAGCGCCCGCCCCCGCAACGCCTCGCGCGCGGCCTTGGTGCGCCCGGCGCGCCACAGGCGCACCGCCTCGCTCGCGCGTCCGTGCCGTCCGACCCGCGCGAGGCTGAATTGCCAGGCCTTGGCGATCGCCACCGCGATGACCACCACGGAAAGGACGAGGAGGAGGACCACCACGGGACCGCCGAGGGCGAGTATCCCGAACAGCCCGTCAAAATCCACGGATCTCAGGGTGGCCACGACGGAGTTCATGTCCATGACGTACCGGCATCCTGTCGCTTGAGCGCCGTGCCGCCGGAAGAGAACCCCTCCCCGCGCATCGACGCGATTTCAATTGGGTCGAACGTCGGCGGGCCGAAACGCCCGCGCGCCGTTAGAGACCGAACGTTATGTCGAGCGCCGACCGCGTTTCCACAGCGCGAAGGCAGGAAAGCGGCGTCAGCCCGTCGCCGTCGCAACTCGCGACGTCGTTGACGAGGACGTTACCGATCCCATCGCACGGGGTCGCGTCAAGATCGAACTGCCGCACGCGCGTCTTGCCTTCGAGCAAGAGGCCGAAATTGAGGCGCAGGAGCCGGTCGAGCGCGCCGCTTTTGCCGAAAACGGCAACCTCGAGGGACAGGTCGTCGATCTCGCCGCCCATCTCGTTGCGCACCAGGAAGGAGACACGGCACCCGTTTTGCGCCGCCGCGAGGTTGTTGAGTTCGAGGAACAGCGCCCCCGCCGCCGCGTCGCCCGTCGCCGTCGCCTCGCTCACCGCGGTGACGGGAGCGTCACCGTTCGGTCCCGTCACCGCCTCTTGGGCGTTGACGTGCACCGCGCCAGCCAGAGCGGCAGCCGTGATCAAAGGCAACATGAAGGAGCGCATTCCGAAATCTCCGCGCATTGTCGGTGAGGGGTCGCGGTCGCGAGCCGGAAAGTGGACTATCGGAGTTCGGTTATCGTGGCAAGAATACCTGAACGCAGCAGATGGTGATCGCTCCCATGCCACAAGTGGATAAATGCAAGCCACCATTCGACCAAATTGCGACCCTCGGATTGTTCCGCAGAGCTGGTCAAATTCAAAAAGATGCACCGGGTCGGGAATATCCGGGCGCCTGGACCGTATTTTCTATCTAGACTAATTGAAAAAACTGGTACGTATGCTCCATGCGTTTGACTGAACAGACCCGCCATGCCCTTCGCGTTCTCGCCGAGTGCGCCGCGCGCCATCCGGACCTCGTCCAAGTAAGCGCGATCGCCCAGGAGACGCAGCTTACCGAGTACACCATCTTCAAGCTCTTGAAGACGGCGACTCGGGCGGACCTCATCGTGACGGTCCGTGGCCGCAATGGCGGCATCCGTCTCGCACGGGCGCCGGAAAAAACCACGCTGGGCTGCGTTGTTCGCACGTTCGAGCCCCGTTTCAGAGACTGTGCCCCGGCCGAGCTCCTCACCGTCGAGGCCGTCGAATCCGATGTCGTCGACCGAAACCTCAACCGCGCGCTCGGGCACGGCTTTCGCGCATTCCTCACCGCGCTCGATCAGATGACCGTGCTCGACCTCCTGCAGGAGGAGACGGCCTCGACGCTCGATCTGCCGCCGGCGCGCAATTTGGAGGCCGACGCCCGCACCCAGTAGCGGCCGCCGAGGCGCATTCAGTCTATAACGGCTCTAATATAATCGGCGATCAACCCTCGCCGACCGCTTCTCCGACGCGGGCGCGATGCGGCCCGAACAAGACGGCAAGGCCGAGAACGATTCCAGACACGGCGGCGATCATCCCGGCAGCGCTCACCGCATAGTCGCCGCCGAGCCAGATCGGCCCGTAGCCTGCGGCAACATAGCCCAGCACCGCCGACAAAGCCGCGAACGCCGCACTCCACAGAACCTGATGGGACAAACGGTTCGTCATCAGCCGCGCCGCGGCGGGCGGACAGATGAACATCGCGATCACGATGATCGACCCGACCGCGTCGAAGGCGGCGACGGCCGCTATCGCGGCCATCACCACGAGCGTGAACCCGATGAGGTTGACGGGCATCCCGAGCGTGCGGGCGAACCCCTCGTCGAAGGTGGTGATGGCGAGCGGGCGCCACAGCACGATCGTAAAGACGATGACGAGCGCGCACACCACCGCCATGCGTGGCAACTCCACCGGCAGATCGGCGAGCGCCACGGGATCGAGGAGCGAGCCCCATCCCTCGCCCGAAAACCAGATCAGGCTTTCGAGATTGCCCATCAGCGCATGTTGCACGTCGAGATGGACGGCGCTCGTGTCGGTCTGTTCGAGAAGGAGGACACCGCCGGCGAACAGCGAGGTGAACGTCACCCCCATCGCCGCACCCGGCTCGATCCGGCCGAGCCGCTTGATCGCCTCGATGAGGACGACCGCGACCACCGCGGCCACCGCCGCACCGACCATCATCGCAAGGCTCGCCGTCGTACCGGTGACGAGGAAGGCGACCACGATCCCCGGCAGGACGACATGGCTGATCGCATCCCCGATCAGCGCCTGACGGCGAAGAATGAGGAAATTTCCCGGTAAAGCGCACGCGATCGCCGCGAACACGCCGATGAGGATCGGCGTCAAACTCAAGGTGACGAACTCCGCGCCCATCACGAGGCCCCTTTGATGTCGAGTGCGGCCGGCCCGCCGATCTCGCGATCGATCGCGGCGATCTCGTCGCGCGTGAGCACGGTGTCGATCGCGGTGAGGCCGTCATAGCGGCCGGGCAATGAGGTGTCTTGATAGAGCGAGCGGGCGACGTCCCACCGCCGTTCATCGCGAGCGGCGCGGGCGGCGGCACTGCGGCCCGTCTCCGTCGCCACCCCGTCGGCGCGGATGAGGCCTTCGCCGCTGAGAACGCGCAGCGTCATCACGTCGTGGATCGGCTCGCCGCGCGACAACGCGAGAAGCCCTTGCCGGCGATGGACGCGGCGCTGAAAGGCCCGGTGCCGCAGGACCGCGGCGAGCACCCCGCGATCGGGCGCCGCGAGCAGCGAGACGAAGAAGATCGCCGCGCAGACGAGCACGACGATCGGCCCCGTCGGCAGCGCCGGCGCCGAGGCCGAGATCGCCGAGCCGACGAAGCCGGAACTTCCGCCGATCAGCCCCGCGATCCAGATGACGTTGCTCGATCGGTCGGTCCAGAAGCGCGCAGCGACGGGCGGGATGATCAGCATCGCGACAATCAGAATGAGGCCGACGATCTTGAGCCCGATCACCGTCACCGCCATCACGAGCGCCATCATCAAAAGGTCGATGCGGGGAACGTCGATGCCGATCGAGCGGGCATAGTCGGGGTCGAAGGCGACGATGGTCATCGGGCGGCGCATCAGGACGGTTGCGAGCGCCGTCGCCGCTCCGCCGACCGCGATCACCACCGCGTCGGAGAAAAGCATGCCGGCGGTCGAACCGAGAAGGAAGCTTTCGAGGCCCGCCTGCCGGCCCGACGACATCGTCTGAATGACGGTGAGGAGGACCACGCCGACACCGAAAAACACCGAGAGGACCGCCCCGATCGCGGCATCCTCGGCAAGGCGCGTGCGCTCGGTGATCCAAGAGACCGCGAGAAGGCCGACAAAGGCGGACGCCGCCGAGCCGAGAAGAAGACCGGCGAGGCTGCGCCCCTCCCCGCCCAGCATCACCATGATGATGAAGGCGAGGCCGACACCCGGCAGCGTCGAGTGGGCGACGGCGTCGCTGACGAGCGCGCGCTTGCGCAGAAAGAGGAACGTGCCGCCGACCCCTGCCGCAACCCCGAGGCAGGTCGCCCCGATCGCGACGAGGGCGGAGTTGTAACCGGCACCGAGGGTGAGTGCGGCGAGGAAATTGTTCATCGCGCGGCCCCGTCAGGCGAGCCGGAGCTGGTCGATATGGGTGGACGCGAGGCGTCCGCCATAGGTCGCCTGCAACGTCTCGGCGTTGAAGATCGAGGCGATCCGCCCCTCCGCGATCTTGCGCACGTTGATGAAGAAGGCATCGTCGAAATAATCGGCGACCGTCGCGAGATCGTGATGGACGCAGACGACCGACCGCCCGTCCGCCTTGAGCGCCTTCAGGACGTCGATGATCGCCTTTTCGGTCGCCGCGTCGACACCCGCGAACGGCTCGTCGAGAAGGTAGATGTCGGCATTTTGCGCGAGGGCGCGAGCGAGGAAGACGCGCTGTTGCTGTCCGCCCGAAAGCTGGCCGATCTGCCGATCGGCGAAATCGACCATCCCGACCCGCTCCAGACACTCGAACGCCCGCTTGCGATGGGCCGGCCGCACGAGGCGCAACAGGCCGAGCTCACGCTGCATTCCCATGATCACGACGTCGACGACGCGGGTCGGAAAGTCCCAGTCGACGCTCGCGCGCTGCGGGACATAGGCAATCCGCCCGCGCGCTTTGTCGAGCGCCTCGCCGAAGACGGTGACGCGTCCCGAAAGGCGCGGCACGATGCCGAGCGCCGCCTTGAGCAGCGTCGACTTGCCGGCGCCGTTCGGACCGATGATCGCCGTCATCGCCTCGGCGCGGAAGGTCGCGTCGATCGAGAAGACGGCCGGCTTGTTGCCGTAGGAGACCGTGAGGCCACGGACCGCGAGGGGGCTCGCCGACAGGTCTTCGCGGACCGCTTCGCCACCGGCGGCCGCGAGTTGAACACGAGGCATCGTCTTCGCCATCGTCAGCTCGCCGCGCCGAGCTTGCCGAGCCGCCCGCGCTCCGGCGCCGTCCCGCCGAGCGCACGCGCGATCGTCGTCGCATTGTGGTCGATCATGCCGAGATAGGTTCCTTCATAGGTGCCGGGCTCGCCCATCGCATCGGAATAGAGTTCGCCGCCGATGGTCACGCGGTGGCCCCTCGCCCGCGCGCCTTCGACGAGCGCGCGCATGTTGCGATCCGACACCGAGGTCTCGACGAAGACCGCCTGGATTTGCCGCGAGACCAGCGTATCGACGAGCGCCTCGATGCGGGCGAGGCCCGCCTCGCTCTCCGTCGAGATGCCCTGGATCCCCATCACCTCCACATCGAAGGTGCGGCCGAAATAAGAGAATGCATCGTGCGCGGTGACCAGCACGCGCCGCTCGGCCGGAATGCTCGCCATGATCTCGGCGGTGTAGGCGGCGAGCGCCTCGATCTCGGCGCGATACTCGTCGGCATTGGCGCGGAACGTCGCCTCCCCATCCGGGCGCGCCGCAATCAGCGCGTCACGGATCGCCGGGAGGACGTCGGCCCACAGCTCCGGGCT
Organism: Acuticoccus kalidii; assembly: GCF_021556395.1. Taxonomy (GTDB): domain Bacteria; phylum Pseudomonadota; class Alphaproteobacteria; order Rhizobiales; family Amorphaceae; genus Acuticoccus; species Acuticoccus kalidii. Next base: position 422,980 of record NZ_JAKGCS010000033.1, on the reverse strand, counting down.
CATCCACACATGCGGGTCGTATTTGTCCTGATAGGTGGCGTGGGCGAACAGCCGATCCGGCGGCAACGTGTCGGCGACCGGGACGACGGTGCTGCGCTCGCCGAGCTGGCCGAGAAACTGCTCCATCTGCGCCTCGAGATAGAGGCCGTGCGACAGGACGAGATCGGCGCGGATCAGCGCGACGATGTCGGACCGGGTCTGACGGTAGGAATGCGGGTCGACGCCGGGCCCCATGAGGGCGCGCACTTCGACGAGATCGCCGCCGATCCGGCGCGCGGCATCGGCGATCATCCCCGTGGTGGCGACGACGCCGAGGGGTTCGGCAGCGCTTGCGGGCCCCGGCAGCATCATGCCGGCGAGGGCGGCCGCGATCGTGAGATTGAGAACGCTCCGTCTGGTCAATCGGCCTTGCATCGTCCGCCTTTCCGATACGCGTCGCAGCGCTCGGGCGGGTTCGACCGCGTGACCGGTCGAATGCTGCTTTTCGCCGAAGCGTGCACCAACCTAACTAATGCAACTGCGAACGATTTGCAACAACGAACCAGAACACGGAACGCCACGCGCCGCGGTGCGCATCGCGGCAGACGGTCTGAATGGCAAGAAGTGAAAAGACGCGAAGACGCGCCGCCGGTCGGCACGGCACGATGGCCGCGCTGGCGCCGGGACGCGCTCAGGCTGGTTGGTTCGCTGTCGGCGTCGTGCCGCGCCGCGATGCTCCGACTAGCGGACGCGCCCGGTGCGGGCGCGGACCGGGATCGGAGCCCAATCCGGGCGCGCCGCGGCCGGCAGGGCCGCGACGCGAAGCTTCCGCGCCCGAGGGGTATGGCCGTCCTCTGCGGACAGCATGATGGCAAATCCCATCTGAACGCTGGCGAAGGTGATAGCAAAGAACGCGGTCATCACCACGACGGCAAGGACCCCCGAATCGTTGGACGATACGAGCGTCCAAAGATTGAAGAAGTCGGTCGCGAGGCAGAGACCCACCATCGCGACCGCTCCGACGATCCCTATCACCGCGTGGGTGATCAAAAAGCGCAGGAATTCAGCGGTTTTCTTTGATGTTTTATCCATCCGCTGGCTCCTCCTGTCTCAACCGGGGCCTTTAAATGGACAGTAACACGCCTTACCGCCGCCAAAGATTAAATCTGCACGTCCGTTTCAATTTGGTGCGCCCGCTTCGTCCTCGGTCGAGGATAAAAGTTTCGCGTTGCCGCCAGCGGCCGCCGTGTCGATGCACAGATGGCGCTCGATCACGAAGGAATCCCGCGCGCTGAAGACCGGGACGATCGGCCCGAAACGCTCGGCGAGTGCGCGGCGGACGGGGCCGAGATCGGCCCCCTCATAGGCGAGCGCGTCGAGCCCGCGGAGGGCCGCGAGGTCGGCCGGATCGAGCACCCCGTCGATCCCGCGCAAATGAGGCTCGCCGCCATCGACCGCGCCGGGGGCGACGATCAGGACGGCGTTGCCTCCTTCCCGCGCGGCGGCCGCCTGATGGCGCGCCTGCTCCAGGCTCGGCCCGGCGCACAGCACCTTGCCGCGGGGGAAGGTGGACAGGCGGTTCGATTCGCCGGTCGGTCCGGGAAGATCCTCGACGGTGAGCGGCTCCGTCGGCCGGGCGAGGGAGTCGAGCGCAGCCTGCACGTCGGCCCGCGTTGCCTTCGCCCCCTCGTCGGCCGGCAGATGCGCGCTCTCGCGCCGCGCCATGCGCGCGACGGTGCGCGGCCCGCCCGCCTTGGGGCCGGTGCCCGAGAGCCCCTCCCCGCCGAACGGCTGCGAGCCGACCACCGCGCCGATCTGATTGCGGTTCACGTAAATGTTGCCGACATGGATCTGCCGCACCACCTCGTCGACCCGGTCGTCGATCCGGGTGTGGAGGCCGAATGTGAGGCCGTAACCCTTGGCGTTGATCGCGGCGATCACATCGTCGATCTCGTCCGCCCGGAAGGTCGCGAGGTGGAGGACGGGGCCGAAAATCTCCTCCTTCAGATCGGCGATCCCCCCGACCCGGATGAGGCTCGGCGGAACGAAAAGGCCGCGCTCCGGCCCGACTCGCAAGGCAAGGCGCCCGTCTCGGCTCGCCCCGGCGACATGGGTCTCGATGCGCTCCTTCGCCTCGTCGTCGATCACCGGACCGATATCGGTCGACAGCCGCCATGGATCGTCGACGACGAGGATTTCCATCGCCCCGCACAGCATTTTCGTCACCCGCTCGACCACATCCTCCTGGACATAGAGGATGCGCAAGGCCGAGCAGCGCTGCCCCGCGCTCTGGAAGGCGGAGGCGACGATGTCGCGCACGGCCTGCTCGGGCAGCGCGGTGGAATCGACGATCATCGCGTTGAGCCCGCCGGTCTCGGCAACGAGAACCGCCTCCGGCGCGGTCTTCGCGAGTTGCTTGTCGATCGCCTTCGCCGTCGCCGTCGAGCCGGTGAAGGCGACACCGCCGATCCCCTCCTGCCCGACGAGCGCCGCGCCGACGGGACCGGCGCCCGGCACGAGCTGCAAGGCGCGCCTCGGAATGCCGGCCTCGTGCATCAAGGTCGCCGCGCGCATCGCGATCAGCGGCGTTTGCTCGGCGGGTTTGGCGATCACGGCATTGCCCGCCGCGAGCGAGGCGGCGATCTGCCCGGTGAAGATCGCGAGCGGAAAGTTCCACGGCGAGATCGCGATGACGACGCCGACCGGCTCCGGCGACAGCCGCTCGGCCTCGGCGGCGTAGAAACGCAGAAAGTCCACCGCCTCGCGCAGCTCCGCCACGGCATCGAAGGCGGACTTGCCCGCCTCACGTGCGCAAAGCGCGAAGAACTCGCCGGCGTGCGCCTCGTAAAGGTCGGCCGCGCGCCGCAGGGCCGCGGCGCGTTCCGCCGGCGGGGCCCAGCCGACGCCGGCGGCCGCGTCGGCGACGACCTCAGAGGCGGCGGCCGGATCGAGCGCGCGGACCGTGCCGACGATATCGTCCGGCCGGGCGGGGTTCGTCGCCCGCGTGTCCTCGGCGACGGCGGCCGGGCTCACGGTCAGCGGCTCGGCGGTCCACGTCGTCTCGGCGAAGGGGGCGCGGGCGGCATCGTATTCGCGTTCGCCGAGCGGATCGGTGAGATCCCATCCGCGGGCATTCCGGCGCGAGGCACCGAACAGCGCGGGCGGCTGGCGCAGCTTGGCATTCACCACCGGCGCCTTGGCGAGCTTGGCGAACGGATCGGCCGCGACGGTCTCGGGCGACACGCGGTGATCGACGATCTGGTTCGCGAACGAGGAGTTCGCCCCGTTCTCGAGAAGGCGGCGCACCAGATAGGCGAGAAGATCCTCGTGCGCCCCGACCGGAGCGTAGATCCGGGAGGGAATGCCCGTCTCTTTGCGGATCGCCTCGTGGAGCGCTTCGCCCATGCCGTGCAGGCGCTGGAACTCGAACCGTTCCCCCTTCGCCATCGACAGGACGCTCACCACCGTGTGCGCGTTGTGGGTCGCGAATTGCGGATAGAGCCGGTCCGCCCGGTCGAGCAGCGCACGGGCGCAGCCGAGATAGGACACGTCCGTTCCCGCCTTGCGGGTGAAAACCGGGAAAGACGGCGTTCCCGTCACCTGGGCGCGCTTGATCTCATAGTCCCAATAGGCGCCCTTCACGAGGCGCACCATCAGGCGGCGGCGCGTTGTCGAGGCGAGCGTGTCGAGCCATTCGATGACGGGGAAGGCCCGCCGGCCATAGGCTTGGACGACGACGCCGAACCCGTCCCAGCCCTCAAGGCTCGGATCGGCGGCGACCGCGGCGATGATGTCGAGCGAGAGGTCGAGCCGGTCCTGCTCCTCCGCGTCGATATTGAGGCCCATATTCGCCGACGCGGCCTGCCGGGCGAGATCGGTGACGATCGGCACGAGGTCCGCGACGCAGCTTTCGCGCTGGCCCCATTCGTACCGCGGATGAAGCGCGGAGAGTTTGATCGAAATGCCCGGATTGAGGCGCGGATCGTCGTGCGTCGCCTTGCCCGCGATGGCGGCGATGGCGTTCGCATAGGCGACGCGATAGCGCTCGGCGTCCGCCGCGGTGCGGGCCGCCTCGCCGAGCATGTCGTAGGAATAGGTGTAGCCCTTGGCCTCCATCGCGGCGGCGCGCTTCAACGCCCCGTCGATCGTTTCGCCGAGGACGAATTGCCGGCCGAGACGGCGCATCGCTTCGGCGACGGCGGTGCGGATCACCGGCTCCCCGAGGCGGCGGATGGCGCCGCGCAGAGCGCCCGCGACGCCGCGCCCCCGTTCGTCGAGCACACGCCCGGTGAGGAGAAGCGCCCAGGTCGAGGCGTTGACGAGGGAGGACGAGGAATGGCCGAGATGCTTGCCCCAATCGGCGGGGGCGATCTTATCCTCGATCAGCGCGTCGATGGTCTGCGCGTCGGGAACGCGCAACAGCGCCTCGGCAAGGCACATCAAGGCGATGCCCTCGTCGGTCGACAGGCCATATTCGGCGAGGAAGGTCTCCATCAGCCCTGGCGAGGCGGCGGTGCGCACCGTCTCGACCAGCGCAGCGGCGCGCGCAACATTCGCCTCACGCGTCGCGGCATCGAGACCCGAGGCGGCAGCGAGCCCCTCGAGAAGCACAGCCTCGTCGCCGAGCGTCGCGCCCCTTATCTCGGCCCGAATGGCCTCGAGATCGGTGACTGAGAGATCCATATAGCCTCCTTCGTCCCGGCCGCGGCGCGGCCGCCTCGTGAGGCGGAGAGTGGTCCCGAACGCACTGTCAGAAAAGCGATCCGCCGAACAATCCGCCGCCCGATGCCTGCGGCATGTTGCTCTCGATCAGCTCTTCCATCCGCCTGTTGCGGGACGTTCCGCTCTTTCCGCCGAACACGCAGGCGATGACATGCTTTCCGCCCCGCTGCACCGACGTGCAAAGATTGTACCCGGAATCGCGGATATAGCCGGTCTTGATCCCGTTCACCCCGTCGACCTTGTTGAGCAACTTGTTCGTGTTGGTCCAGGTGCGGCCGTTATAGGTGATCTTCTCAGTCTCGAAATATTTCACGTAGCGCGGGTAACGGTCGTAAAGCGCCTTGCCGAGGATCGCCATGTCCATGGCGGTCGTATATTGGAGCGGGTCGGGCAGACCGGACGCGTTGTGAAAATTCGTCTGCATCATGCCGAGCGCGCGGGCCTTCTGCGTCATCTTCTGCGCGAACGCCTCTTCGGAGCCGGCGAGGTTCTCCGCAATCACCACCGCGACGTCATTGGCCGAGCGCACCGCGAGGGCGCGGGCGGCGGTGTCGACGTCGATGGTCGTCCCGGCCTTCACGCCGAGCTTGGCGGGCGGGCGGCCGGCGGCCTCCTCGCTGACCTGGAGATTGCTGCGCGTCGTGAGCTGGCCGGTCTCGATCGCCTCGAACAAGAGATAGAGCGTCATCATCTTGGTGAGCGAGGCCGGATAACGCAGGCTTCGCGCGCCGTCCTCCTCGAGGATCTTGCCGGAATTGGCGTCGACCACGATCGAGGCGAAGGCCCGCGTCGCGACCGTCGGCGCCGCAATCGGCTGAAGCGGCATCGCCGGAGCGGCGGCGAGACTGGTGCCGTCGGTGGTCGGCGGCGGGGTGGTATTGCACCCGGCGAGCACGATCACGAACATGACGGCGAGTAGGCGGCGCATACCGGCTCCCTCGAACTAACGCGTTACAGCGCCGCTCGTTATGGCCCACCACCAAGGCGCTGTCCCCGGTCATCCCGGCTGCGCCAGCCCCCTCGCGCCACTTTGGCCCGATCCGTTGCGCGAATGCCGCGGCGCGAAGCTCCCTGCCCCCTCGCCTCCGCATCTCGACAGCAACACGCGGTCAATATACAATTCAAGATTGATTTCCTCGATATCGAATATTACACAGTTGTATGAATTGAAGAGTTCGTTTTCCCTAGCCTCTCGGCTATTTCTGCCCGCTGCAAGACAATCACCCGAGTCGCATGTGTGCGACTCCCGGAGTCCGATATGGCGCGTATTGGTTCTTTCTCGACGGTCCGCTTCACGCGGAAAGACGGCTACGTCATCTCCAATATCGACGACGATGTGGCGCGCCCAGGATTCCAGCGCTATCTCGACGAGCTGGCCCGTCAACCCAACAAGCTCATCGATCTCGGCATGCCGCGCGACGTGCGGGCCGGCGCCCTCGAAGACCTTCTGTCCCAGCTTCGCGAGCAGCCGATCAACAACGGCGTCAAACAGATCGACATTCGCGGCATCGGCGGCTTCGTCCGCTACACCGAGAAGCACGACGGCTTTCGCGAGTTCTGGATCATCGACGACAACGCCTCCGGCCGCATCAACGGCACCCGCCTCGACGACGTGATCCTCGGGCGCGGCGGCAACGACCGGATCGCCGCCGGCGCCGGCGACGATTTCGTCGACGGCGGGCCGGGGCGCGACAAGATCCTCGGCGGGCGGGGCGATGATTTCTTGAAGGGCGGCGCCGGAGCCGACACGATCATCGGCGGCGACGGCAACGACAAGATCTTTGGCGGCAACGGGAGCGACCTGTTGATCGGCTCGGGTGGCGCAGACGCCTTCTTCTTCGAGGCGAGCGACTTTGCCGGTGGCCGCACCCGCGACATCATCCGCGACTTCGGGCGCGGCGATCAGATCGTCGACCTCACCGGCGACCTGCGGGTGATCGCGACCGGACAGATCAAGCTCTTCGGTGGCAAGGGCACCTTGATCGAGAACATCAAGACGCACGATCAGATCTTCGTCGCGAACGCCTTCCTGACCCAGGACGATATCGGCGACAATTACAAGAAGCCCAAGCCCGGCGCCGATGGCGGGCCCTACCGCGTCGTCCAGAAGGTCGACGTCTACGACTTCACCGTCCGCAAGACCGGCGAGTACACCGAGAACGGCACGAAGGTCGAAATCTATTCGGTGTTCATGTCGAACGAGGGCAAGCAGACGATCGCCAATATCGCCGATCTCGACGTGAAGCTGACCGAGGCCGGCAAGCTCGACATCCAGGGTGACCGCACCTTCAACGCGACCTACAAAGACGGCGTCTTCGACCTCGCGAGCGCTGGCGAACGCACCATTCCCGCCGACAGCGAGATCGAGCTTTTCGGCTTCTTCGTGCGCGATCGGCCGGACAATGTCGTGATCGACGCGAACGATTTCGTGGCGGTCGGCTACACGCCGGAAAATCCGGGCGGCAAGGCGATCACCGACGAGGTCGGCTTCCGCATCACCGTCAAGATCACCAATCCGTTCGACGGCGGTGCCTCCGCCGAGGTCTATATCCGCAATATCGGCAACACGACGCTCACCGACCTCGAAAATATCGAGCTGCGCTTCACCGATCGCTCCATCACCGTCACCGATAAAGTGTGGGGCGCCGACTATTATAGCCGGACCTTCGCGGTCGAACCGTGGGCGGGCGACTCACGGCCCGACCTCGCCCCCGGCCAGGCGACCAAGCTGTTCGGTTTCACCTTCGAGACGGATCACGGCGTGGTCGACCCGAGCGACTTCCGCCTCGTCAGCAATTTCGACGATCTGTTGAGCTGACCGCCCTCACCCGCCCGGCCCGAAGGCGAGCTCGTTCGGGCGAGGCACCTCGCGCTCACCGAGTCGGGCGAGCGCGTCGCAACAGGCGGTGCGAAGCCCCTCCTCGAGCGTCGGATGATAGAACGGGAGATCGAGCATCTCCCGCACCGTCATCCCGCGATCGATGGCGACGGCGAGGATGTGGGCCAGATGCTCCGCCTCCGGGGCCATCATCTCTGCCCCCAGGAGCCGCGCCGTGCCTTTCGCGACATAGAGATGAAGCCGCCCCTTCGCCCGGTCGATCACCTGCGCACGACCCTGCTCGCCGAAATCGACGGCGCCGACCACATGCTCCGTCCCCGTCTCGTCGAGGGCGCGATAGGTCGAGCCGACGAGCGCGATCTGCGGTTCGGAAAAGACGATCGTCAGCGGGACGGCATGGGTGCCCGTGCGGGCCGAGGGATAAAGGCCGGCATTGGTGCCGGCAATCACGCCGCTCCGCGTCGCCTCATGAAGGAGGGGCGCTTCGTCCATCGCATCGCCCGCGATGAAGATCGTGCTGTCGCCGCATCGGCCGGTCGCGCGGTCGAACAGCGGAATGCCGGCTTCGTCGCGCGCGAGGGAGGTGTTTTCGAGGGCGAGCCCGTCGACATTCGGCGTGCGCCCCACCGCGATCAGCACGCGCTCGAGCGTCGTCGAGAACTCGCGTCCGGCCGCGCTATAGTCGATCGTGACGTGGTCTTCGGTCTCACTGAAGCCGATCATCCGAAAGTCCGGGACGAACTCCAGCGCCTCATCGACGAGGGTGTGCGCCTCTTCGATCAAGGCGGGATCGGTGAGCGGTCCGACCATGCCATCCTTGGTAAAGAGGGAGACACGCACGCCGAGACGCGACAACGCCTGGCCGAGCTCCAATCCGATCACCCCCGCCCCGAACACGCCGACCGAGGCCGGCAGGCTCGACCATTCGAAGACATCCTCGCTCGTCGCCCGGGTGCCGAGATTGGCGAACTCTTCCGGGATCGTGGGTCGCGATCCCGTCGCGATGACGATCCGCTCCGCCTCCACCGTCACGGTGCCCGTCTGCGTTTCCACGTCGAGCCGGTCGTCGCTCACGAAGCGCGCTCGTCCGCGCAGTATCATCCCCTCGGGCAAGGCCTCGATCGACTGAAGCACCGAATCGACGAACGCGTTGCGCAGGTCGTGAACGCGCTGCATGACGCGCACACCGTCGATCGACCAGGCCGGAATATCGATCCCGAAGGTGGCCGCGTCGCGGACCGCCTCCGCCCGGTTCGCGGCCGCGATCAGCAGCTTGGATGGCATACAGCCGACCCGCGCGCACGTGGTTCCAAAGGCGCCGCCCTCGATGAGGAGCACGTCCTGCGTTTCACGCCGCGCCGCACGCAATGCTGCCAAACCGGCGGTCCCTGCACCGATGATCGCGACAGCGACAGATCGATCAACCATAATTGCTATGCTCCACCATGGACGATCTACGCCCGTGCGCGCCCTTCCGTTCCACTCGTCGCCGCGTCATTGCGCGCAGGGGCGCGTCGGCATGGAGCGACGAGTTGTGCTTGAGCAAATTCGCGCCAGCGTGCATGGAGCGACAATGCGAATGCGTTCTCTTCTCTTGATCCTCGTCGTCACCGTGCTCGCGAGCTGCGGCGGACCCGGCAAGGACGGGATGACCGTCCCGAACGTGCCGCGCGAACGGAGCGTGAGCCCCGCCGCCGCGGCGCAGCTCATCAACGCCCACCGCGCCGCCCATGGCCGCCAGCCGCTCACCGTGGATCCGGCGCTGAACGCCGTCGCGGCCGAGACCGCGCGCGAGCTCGCCCGCCGCGACCGGCTGAAGACGCGGATGCATTCCGGCCCCGGCCTCGCCCGCAGGCTCGATGCGGCAGGCTACCCCGCCCTCCGCGCCGCGGAAAATCTCGGCTCCGGCTATCCCACCCTCGTCATGACGGTCGACGGTTGGGAGAACTCGCGCGGCCACAACAGGAACCTTCTCAACCCCGACATGACACACATGGGAATCGGTCTCGCCCTCACCGACGAGGGCATCTACAAATCCTACTGGGTGCTCATCCTCGCCGAACCGGACACCGACGCATGAGCTGGAACGCGCCTGAACTCGTGATCGCCCCGTCGCTTCTCGCCGCCGACTTCGCCCGCCTCGGCGAAGAGGCCGGCGCGATCGAAAGCGCCGGCGCCGACTGGCTGCATCTCGATGTGATGGACGGCCATTTCGTGCCGAACATCTCGTTTGGGCCGGCCGTCATCAAGGCCCTGCGCGGCTCGACGCGGCTCCCCTTCGACGTCCATCTGATGATCGAACCGTTCGAGCCCTATATCGACCTCTTCGTCGATGCCGGCGCGGCGGGGATCACCGTTCATGCCGAAGCGACGCGGCATCTCGACCGCGCCCTCGAAGCGATCCGCGCCACCGGGGTGAAGGCGGGCGTCGCACTCAACCCGGCGACGCCGGCGAGCGCGATCGAGAACGTCCTCCACCGGATCGATCTCGTCTGCGTGATGACCGTCAATCCGGGTTTCGGCGGACAGAAATTCCTGCCGAACTCCGCCGACAAGATCGCCTCGGTGAAGCGCCTTGTCGGCGACCGGCCGATCCGGATCGAGGTCGATGGCGGGATCACTGCCGAGACCGCGCCGATCGCGCGCGTGGCGGGTGCGGATGTCCTCGTCGCCGGCTCGGCGGTGTTCGGTCAGGAGGATTATCGCAAGGCGATCGCCGCGCTGCGCTAGCCGCGCCTCGACGGGTGGGCGGCGAGCGCCGCACCGCCGCGAGGGCTCCCGTTCGCGGGGCCCTTATGTCTCGTCTTCGATCGCTTTCAGCGCATCTTCCAGACGCATTGTCGCCGAACCGCGCTTCGACGGGCGCTGCTGCGTCGCGTCGGGCGCCCAGCCCGATAGGAAGGCGAATGCGAACGTTGCCCGCAGCCGGCCGTCCGGGTCGGCATGATGGGCCCGATAATAGGCATCCGCCCGTTCGAAGAGGCGGCGCGGCGCGGGCGCCGTCTCGGTGAGGATGCCGCGCAACCCCATCGCGCCGAGATCGCCGAGAAGCGCGAAGAGATCGTCATAGCGGACCGTAATGCGGAACTCGTCGGCGACCGGCAGCGCGAAGCCGGCGCGCGACAGCCCGTCCCCCCACCGCCGCACGTCGCCGAACGGCGCGACCCGCATCGCCGCCCCGCCGGAAAGCTCCGCCTCGGCATGGAGGAGCGAATCGGCGAGCTCGGCAAGGCTCCCGGAGGAGAGCGCCGCCCCCAGAAAGAGCCCGTCGGGAAGGAGCGTTCCCCGCAACTCGCCGAGGGCCTTCACCGGATCGTTGGCGAGGTGCAGCTCGTTGATCGAGATCGTCAGCGGGAAGGCGCGGCGGAACGGCATGTCGATGTCGGCCGCAAGATCCGCACCATCGTCGCCGGCGGGCGAGGCGAATGTCCACGCGATCGCCGCCTCCGACCATATCTCGCGCAGCGCCGGCGTCAGCGGCCCGACGACGAGGCCGCGCTCGAAGGTGCGGCTCACGAAGGTGAGGCGGTCGAGGATCTCCCGCGCGAGCAGCGTGTGCAGGAAATCCGCCGAAGCGAGGCGCGGGCGCCGGCGAAACTTGGTCCGGTCGAACAACATCGGCGGGTTCTATCGCATCATTCGGGGGTTTTGAATTGGGCCTGTGGCCCTGCGGGCCAAGATCCAGCGGCCCCTGTGAGCCAAGATAAGGCCGCCCGGCGCGATGTCACGGATTCCGTCGCGATGAGCGTGCCGGCAGCCGTTTTGCTCCTCCCGCCCGGCAGCGTCTGGCGAACCACCGGAAAACATCTTATAGTTGTATTCTTCGATCGATGGAGCCTCGCGACGATGCTGTTGTCCGCCCCCTCGCCCGACCCGTTGCCCGAGCCCGTGCCCGCTCCCTCGTCCGCCACCGTGCCCGCCGGATCCTCCCGCGCGCGCGGCCGCCGCGCCCTTCACGCGCTGGTCGACTGGCTCGTTCCGCCGCTCTGCCTCGTCTGCCGCAAGCCGCTTGCCGAACCGCAGTCGCTCTGCGGCCCGTGCTGGAGCCAGATGGAAATCATCACCCCGCCGATCTGCGACATCATGGGAACGCCGCTCGCCTTCGATGCCGGCCCCACCGCGCGATCGCCGGAATTGCGGTGGAACCACCCGCTTTATGATCGGGCGCGCGCGGCGGCGGTGTTCGGCCCCTTGAGCCAGCGCCTCGTCCACCAGCTCAAATATCAGGATGTTCCGGGCGTCGCCGCGCTGATGGCGCGGCTGATGAGCCGCTCCGTTCGTGAGGTGACGGATGAGGCGGATTTCCTCGTTCCGATGCCGCTCCATCGCCGGCGCCTCGCCGAACGGCGGTTCAATCAAGCGGTGCTCCTCGCCGACGCTCTATCCCCGCTCGTCGGCGTTCCGGTGCGCCGCCGCCTGGTCGCGCGCGTGCGCGATACGAACAAGCAGATCGGCCTCAGCCGGCACGAGCGCGCGAACAATCTGCACAACGCCTTCCGCATCGCCGACCCCGACGCGATCGCCGGCCGGCGCGTCGTCATCGTCGACGACGTGTTGACGACCGGCGCCTCGGCCGACGCGCTCGCCTTCACCTTGCGGGCGGCGGGGGCGCGATCGGTCGGTGTCGCCGTCTTCGCCCGCGTCGTCGGCAACGTGCGCGAGCCCGCATAGGCTCGACCGCCCCCATATCGGCCCTGGCAAGGGTTTTGCATCGCCCGAAAACCGCGTGACGACGGCGCGGCCGTGGGCGCACGGGCGAACCAAGTTGCGTTAGACATGGTTGAACCCATATCAACGAACGAGGAAAGACTGGGGATTCGCTATGTCCAATCAGGTGGACATCTACACGCGGGACTTTTGCGGCTACTGCACGCGGGCCATTCGTCTTTTGGAGGCGAAGGGAATCACGTTCACGGAGCACAACGCTTCGAAGACACCTTCCGCACGTGATGAGATGATCAAGCGGAGTGGCCGACGCACCTTTCCGCAGATCTTCGTCGGTGACATCCATATCGGCGGATCGGACGATCTCATGGCGTGCGAGCGTTCCGGCAAGCTCGACGCAGTCCTGCAGAACGCAATATAGGCGCCCCGCGGCACCGGCCGGGTGTCGCGGGTGCGTCCTCAGGCCAGGCGTGACGCTCTTGTGACGGCGATACCGATCGGGCTAGGTGTTTCTTCCGTTCTGATTTGGTCGCGGCCGGCGCGGCGCTCCATGATACCGGTTCCCTCATGATCCACTACACGTTGCGCTGCGCCGAAGGGCATCGATTCGACGGCTGGTTCGCCTCGTCGGAGGCGTTCGGCCGGCAGCAGGAGGGCGGCTATCTGTCGTGCCCGATGTGCGGATCGAGCGATGTGGATCGCGCTTTGATGTCACCCGCGATCGCCAAAGGCGGAGCCGAGGCGGCCGCGCCGGCTCACGCGGAAGGCGCGGAAGCCACCGCGCCGCAAGAGCCGAGCGCCGGCGCCAATGTCGCCCTCACCGCCGAGCGGGACGAACGGCTGCGCGCCGCATTCGCCGCGCTGCGCAAGGCGGTCGAGGAAAATGGCGTCGATGTCGGCCGCAATTTCCCGGAAGAGGCGCGCCGGATCCACTATGGCGAGGCCGAGCCGCGCGGCATCTACGGTCAGGCCGATCTCGAAGAAGCCCGTGCGCTGGTCGAAGAGGGGATCGACGTTCTTCCCCTCCCCATCCTGCCGGAAGACCGCAACTAGTCCGCCCCGGCCAGCGCGGCCAGAGCGGCCATCCCGTCGCTCAGCAGTCGGGCGGGGTGCGGAGCTCCAACTCCCGCAACTTACCCGACAGCGCGAATGTGCCGTGATCGAACGTCACGTCGTAGCTGACGCCGTTGTCGAGCATCGTGAAGGTGAGCTGATAATCCGGCACGCTCTCGCCGGTGATCCCATTGGTGGAGAAGAAGCTGATCACGAGATGCCAGGTGTCGGCATTCTCCGCGCCGGCGAGCACCTTCAGCGCTTCCTTTTCCATCGATGAGGCGTTCGGAAGGCCGGTCATCTGCGGACCGATCAGCGTCGTCGTATCATAGATCTCGTCCGCGGAATCCCCGCCATCGAAGACGGGCGCCTCGAGGACCCGATCGCCGGCCTTCGCCGCCTGCAGGATGAGGCGCGTGTGCATCGACGGGAAAACGGCGCGTCCGAGCGAGATCGAGGTCTCTTTCGGCTCGGTGATGTCCACCATCACCCCGTCCGCCTTCGCCTCGGCCTTGCCTTTGACGCGGCTGACGAGCTGATCCTCGACATAGGTCTGGTTCAAGAAGGTGAAGTCGGCCGGATCGAGCGTCTCGAATGTCGACGAGCGGAGATCGGTGGTGCGCTGGCCGCCTTCCCGGTCGATGACGCGCGTCACGAAGCGGGAGTTGACGACATAGCCCTCGCACTCCCCGCCGGAAATCTCGACGACGAGACGGCCCTTGACGGACACCATGCTCGCCCCCGCCTCGGCCCGCTTCAGCGAGATGTCGTAGACGGCGCGATGCGGCAAAAGACCGTCCGCCCAAACCGGGCGCGGCGCGGCGACGGCGGCGATCGCCACGACGGCGGCCGCGGCGGACGCCAGGAACGACCGGGTCGAGAACCCTGCCGAAATTCTCATGGGCATGAGCGCACTCCTCGCGGGCCGTACCGCGCGCCATTCCGAGGCGCCCGGCAACACACGACCCAGGCTTCGTTGTGGGCGGGATCGCTAGCGATGGCAAGCTCGCGGCCACGCCCCGATCGGCCTGGGCTTTGCGCATGACGAGGCGGTTCCGTCAAGCCGATCGCCGCGGCCGGGTTGACCCGTTTCCCATATCGCACCTAATGAATCCGCATCGCGACAAGGAAATCGACATGACAGGCACCGTTGAAGACAAACTGAAATCACTCGGCGTGTCCCTGCCGCCCGCGGCCAAGCCCGCCGGCTCGTATGTCCCGGTCGTGCAGAGCGGCAACCTCCTCTTCATTTCCGGCCAGATCCCGATGGGGCCGGACGGTCTTCAATATATCGGCAAGTGCGGCGCCGGGATGAGCGTCGAAGACGCGCAGGCCGCCGCCAAGATGTGCGCCCTCAACATTCTCGGCCAGGTGAAGGGCGCCGTCGGCAGCCTCGACAAGGTCGCCCGCATCGTGAAGCTGAACGGCTTCGTCAACTCGACGCCCGACTTTCCCGATCACCCCAAGGTGATCAACGGCGCGTCCGACTTCTTCGTGGAGGTCTTCGGCGAGAAGGGCCAGCACGCGCGCGCCGCCGTCGGCGTCGCCAACCTTCCCTTCGGCGTCGCCGTCGAGGTGGAAGCGATCGTGGAGATCACCCCATAACGGGCCTCGTCCCCGACTGGCTGCTGCGGCGACCGATCGCCCATCGCGGCCTTCACGACGAGGTGATCGTCGAGAACACGCTCGAGGCCGTCGAGGCCGCGATCGAGGCCGATTATGCGGTCGAAATCGACTTGCAGCTCACCGCCGATGGCGGCCTCGTCATGACACACGACGCGACGCTCGACCGCATGACGGTCGAGCGCGGCCGTGTCATCGACCATACGCTCGACGAGTTGCGCGAGATCCGCATCAACGGCTCGGAGGAGACGCTCTCCTCCGTCACCGATCTCCTCGCCCTCACCTCGGGCCGCTCGGCGCTCTTCATCGAGCTGAAAGCGCCCTATCAACAGCCTCAGAAGGCGCGGATGACCGCCGCCATCGCCAAGGCGCTCGACACCTATGGCGGCGCGGCCGCGGTGATGACGTTCGATCCCGACCTTCTCGCGATGCTGCGCACGGCGCTGCCGAACACGCCGCTCGGCATCCTCGCGGGGGACGAGGAGCGCAGCGCTTCGCTCGTCTCCCGGTTCGGTCGCGACATGCTCCTCCATATGCCGCGCACGAAGCCCGACTTCGTGTCCTATTATGCGACCGCTTTGCCGCATCCGGCGGTGCGGCTCGCCCGGCGCAAACGTCCCATCCTGACCTGGACCGTACGGTCGCGCGTCGAGGCGGAGCGGGTCTCGCATTATAGTGACCAGATCATTTTTGAAGATTTTCTCGCCTGACACACGCCTTGCATGACGCCCGTGCAAATCCATCCCCTTGGAACCTGGCCCGCGACACCACCTTTGGCCGGAGGGGCGAGCGAGCGTCGACCGCGTGACGCTCGCGGCGTGGGATGGGCGCCCGGATCCTGAAAGGGTCGGGGTCCGACGCGGGCCCGATGCGTGTGACGGCGCGACGCGCCGAAGGAGTGCAGCATGGATCAACTGTCGATCGAGGCGGTCGGAGCGTTGAAGGATGTCGGGCGCGCCGCGTGGGACGGGCTCGCCAATCCGGGGTGGACCGTCGGCCCGCGCGGACAGATCTCGGGCAGCGGACCGCGCGCCTTCAATCCCTTCGTGACCTATGATTTCCTGAGCGCGCTCGAAGATGCCGGCTGCGTCGGCGGGCGCAGCGGCTGGTTTCCGCGCCATCTCGTCGTGCGCGATCCCGCCGGCGAGGCGATCGCCGCCGCCCCCGCCTATCTCAAGACCCACAGCCAAGGCGAATACGTCTTCGATTATGGCTGGGCCGACGCGTTCGAGCGCGCCGGGGGCCGTTATTATCCGAAACTCCAAAGCTCGGTCCCCTTCACCCCCGCACAGGGCCCGCGCCTCCTCGTCGGTGACCGGGACGAGGCGTATCGGCGCGATCTCCTCGCCCGCGCCCTCGTCGCCCTCGCCGAGCAATCGAACGCCTCCTCCGTCCACGTGACGTTCGCCACCGAGGACGACTTCGCCGCGCTGACGAACGCCGGCTATCTCGCCCGCCTCGACACCCAGTTTCACTGGACCAATCGCGGCTACCAGTCGCCCGAGGACTTTCTGACCGCTCTCGCCTCGCGCAAGCGCAAACAGGTGAAGCGCGAGCGGCGCGAGGCGCTCGCCAACGACATCACCATCCACTGGGTGACGGGCGAGGACATCACCGAAGACCATTGGGACGCCTTCTACGAGTTCTATATGGACACCGGCTCGCGCAAATGGGGCCGGCCCTATCTCAACCGCACCTTCTTCTCCCTTCTCGGCGAGCGCCTTGCCCACAGCGTCCTTCTCGTCTTCGCCGAGCGGAACGGGGAGAGGATCGCCGGTGCGCTCAACCTCATCGGCTCCGAAACGCTGTTCGGACGCTATTGGGGCTGTGTCGAGGATCACCCGTTCTTACATTTCGAGGTCTGCTATTATCAGGCGATCGACTTCGCGATCGCCCGCGGCCTCGCCCGAGTGGAGGCCGGCGCGCAAGGCGAGCATAAACTTGCGCGGGGCTATGAGGCGTGCGAGACGCGATCGGCGCACTATCTTTGCCATCCCGGCCTCAGCGAAGCCGTCGAACGCTTCCTCGCCGACGAGCGCCGCGCCGTCCACCGCCACAACGAGGTCCTGAATGCCCATGCCCCCTTCCGAAAAGAGAGCACGGGCTGAGGCTGGGGCGGTCCGCCGCGTCGCCAAAGACGGGCCGCTGATCATCTCGATCCATGTGCCGAAGACGGCCGGAAGCCGCTTCGGCGAGATCCTGAAGGCCCGTTATGGCGACGCCCTCGCCTACTATTATGGGCCGAACAACCCGAAGACCCACCCGCTCGCCCGCGTCCGCCCCAAGGATCTCGACGCCGACCTCTTCGACCGGCTGCATGCGAGCGGCGTGCGCATCCTGCACGGCCATATGCGGGCGAACCTTCTGATGCGCTCGGTGCCGGACCATTCGCGCTACTGGGTCTGGCTGCGCGAGCCGATCGAGCAAGTGATCTCCTATTACCACTTCGTGCGCACCTCGAAGGGCGACGGCGGTCCGCTTTATCAGGCCGTCCAGGAGCAAGGCATCTCGCTCGACGAGTTCGTCACGCTGCCGCAGATCACCAACGTCCAGACCCAATATTGCGGCCCGCTCCAGCTCGAGAAAGCCGGCTTCGTCGGCGTCACGGAGCAGTTCTCGCGAATGCTGCCGCTCATCGGCCTCAGGGATCAGCAACGCTGGTCGAACGTCAATGCGGAGAAGCCGATGGCCGACCGCGATACCCGCACCGCCATCGCCCGGCAGATGACCGACGATGTCGGCCTCTACTCCTACGCCCTCGAGCTCTCGATCCGTCGCCTCGGCATCCGTGACACCCGCCTCCAGTCGCTGTACAGGCGGTGGCAGGGGCTCGTGGGCCGGCCGGTCGCCGAGCGGATCGCCGCCCCCGCCCGCCCCCTCGAACCAGAGGAACCCCGATGACGCCCTACGACCCGGACAATATCTTCGCCAAAATCCTGAAGGGGGACCTGCCGTCCGAGACGGTCTACGAGGACGACGCGACGGTGGTGATCATGGACATCATGCCCCGCACCACGGGCCACGCCCTCGTCCTGCCGCGGGAAGCCTCGCGCAACATTCTCGACATCTCGCCCGAGGCCCTCGCCGCTTGCGTGAAGACCGTGCAGAAGGTCGCAAAGGCCGCGAAGGCCGCCTATGAGGCGGACGGCGTCACCGTGCAGCATTTCGTGGAAGGCGCCGGCGGGCAGATGGTGTTCCACACCCATTGGCACGTGCTTCCCCGCTTCGAGGGGGTCGCGCTGCGCCCGCATTCGGGCGAAATGGCGCCCGCCGAGGAGATCCAGGCCGCCGCCGCGAAGCTGCGCGCCGCGCTCAGCGGAGCATGAGCCACCCGCCGAGGATCACGAGCTCCCCGACGAGAACACCGAGCGCGAGCCGCCGACCGCTCGCGACATAGGCGCCGAAACCGGCGGCCGCCGCGAGCGCGCGGATCGTGACGTCGAGCGTTGCGAGCGGCCCGGTCGGGAACAGGATCAGCTTCGCGATCACGCCGGCGACGAGCGCGGTCGCGACGGCCTTCACCCAGGTGAAGAGCTCCGACTGCTCGTCGAGCTTGCCGGCGAAGAGGACCCCCAGCCAACGCCAGATATGGGTCGGCAGGGCCGCCCCCACGAGGATCGTGAGATAGGGCCCGAGCTCGGCGAAGGTGCGCATCGTCTCCGCACTCATCGGAGCGGCTTCCGCACGAGGCGGCCGAGCCCGTAAGCGAGCGTCCCGCCGATCAACCCGGCCGCCAGGAGGTCGATCTGCGGGGCGAGGATCGTGAAGACCGGACCGAGGACCAGGCCGAGCCCGAGGGCGAAACGGTCCGCGTGGGCACGGGCCGCGCCCCAGAGCGCCATCAGGAAATAGATCGGCGTCAGAAAGACGAGCATCGCCGCGATCATCGGCGGCACGGCCCCGATGACGAGATAGGCAAGCCCCACCACCGCCGCGTTCATGACCGTGAGGCAGATCGCAAAGCCCGCGAAGAAGGGGAGCCGTGCCTTTCGCGGCATGTCCGGCAGGTGCGCCATCGCGAACACCCAGGCCGTCACCGCGACGAACCAGGACATGAACAGAAGAAGCCATCGCGGCGTCTGCGGCGTCCGCACCACCGGCGTCCACGACATCACCATCGGCATGAAGCGTACCGCCGAGAGGCCCACGGCGAGCATAACCGCCGGCAGGCTCGCACCCGATCCGACGATCCCGACGAACACCACCTGGCTCGGCAACGCCCAGACGGCGAGCGTCAGAAGGAGGGCCTGGCCAAGCGAAAACCCCGCCTCCCGCGCAAGCGCGGCAAAACCGATCTGTGCGCCGATGAGCACGAAGGCGGGCAGCGAAAAGAGGTGCGAGGCGCCGCGCAAGAACCAGGCCCGCGCCGGAACGTTCGCGGTGTCGGAGGTCTCCATCATCTCGCCTTAGCCGACGCGCGCCGGAACGGCCAGTGGCCGCAGCGTCAAACTTGCGCAAGCCCACGCGGCCGGCGGCACGAGGCCTGCCCTCGCGCTGCAACGCAGCAGCCAACGCGCGGCCTTTAGTCAGCGCGCACCGCCCCGCCATAGGCGGCGCAAGGCTCCAGACCTCGCCGACGCGCGGCGCAAGCAGACGGGCGCGAAACGTCATCCATCATCGCGTCCGCACCATCTCAAAATCGCATCGCCCCGGCCTGCCCACGCCCCATTACTCGCCGCCGACCGGAGGCCACCCATGCTGGGCTGGCCCTTACCGCACGCGCCGCGACACTGGCCGACGCTGGTGCTCGGCGTCCTCGGCACGGCCTATCGTCCCTCGGCGCAAGACACGGGGGGTCGCCGAGCCTGTTCTTCGGAGCCAAACGTCGCTGAAGCCCGATCAGCGCCGGACGGCGGCCGGGTGCAAGGCCGAAGAGCGTCGCGCAGCGGCGCGTGCCTTGCGCCCGGCCGCCGTCCGGCGCAGGGCTTCATTCAGCGATGTTTGGCTCCGAAGGACAGGCGCTCCCTCTGTTCTTTGGTGAAATCGGAGCGCCCTTCGGCTTCGCCGCGCGGGGCTCGGTCTCGGCTCTCTGAGCGCAAAAGAAAACGGGCGCGAAAATCGCGCCCGTCTCCCAAGTTCCAATTCGCCCCGGTCAGCTCGATGCCGGGATCCGCGGAATGCGCGAAGCGCCTCCGTTGCCGGCGCTGCCGCCGGTGGGTTCGGGATCGGGCCCCCCTTCGTCATCGGGGTCGGACTCGTCCGGATCCTCGTCGGAGGTCGCGTGAGACGGGGCGGCCGGATCCGCGATCGCCTCGAGGACGAGCTTCTTCTTGCCGTCTTCGTCTTCGCCGACCGTCACCTTCACGGTGCCGCCCTTCTTGAGTTCGCCGAAGAGCACCTCGTCGGCGAGCGGCCGCTTGATGTGCTCCTGGATGACCCGGCCGAGCGGGCGGGCACCCATCTTCTCGTCATAGCCTTCCGCGGCGAGCCACTGGACCGCGTCCTCCGACAATTCGAAGGTGACGTTGCGATCGGCGAGCTGCGCCTCGAGCTGCATGACGAACTTTTCGACCACGCGATGCACGACGTCCTGCGGCAGCGGCGCGAACGGCACGACGGCGTCGAGACGGTTGCGGAACTCGGGCGTGAACAGCTTGTTGATCGCGTCCATGTCCTCGCCCTCGCGGCGCTGACGGTTGAAGCCGATCGGGGCCTTGGCGAGATCGGCCGCGCCCGCATTCGTCGTCATGATCAAGATGACGTTGCGGAAGTCGACCTGCTTGCCGTTGTGGTCGGTCAGCTTGCCGTGATCCATGACCTGCAGGAGGATGTTGAAGAGGTCCGGATGGGCCTTTTCGATCTCATCGAGCAGGAGCACGCAGTGCGGGTGCTGGTCGACACCGTCGGTCAGCAGGCCACCCTGGTCGAAGCCGACATAGCCCGGAGGCGCGCCGATCAGGCGGCTCACCGTGTGGCGCTCCATGTACTCCGACATATCGAAGCGCAGGAGTTCCACCCCGAGGAGCTCGGCGAGCTGGCGCGCCACCTCCGTCTTGCCGACGCCGGTCGGGCCGGAGAAGAGGTACGAGCCGATCGGCTTGTTGGGCTCGCGAAGGCCCGCACGGGCGAGCTTGATCGCCGAGGACAGGACGTCGATCGCCGCTTCCTGACCGTAGACCACGCGCTTGAGGTTGGTCTCGATCGTCTGCAGCACCTCCGCATCGTCCTTGGAGACGGTCTTCGGCGGGATCCGCGCCATCGTCGCGATGGTGGCTTCGATCTCGCGCACACCGACCTGCTTGCGCCGCTTGTTGACCGGCAGGAGCATCTGCGAGGCGCCCGTCTCGTCGATCACGTCGATCGCCTTGTCGGGGAGCTTGCGGTCGTTGATGTAGCGGTGCGACAGCTCCACGGCCGACTTGATGGCGTCGTTCGTGTACTTGATCGAGTGGAATTCCTCATAATGGGGCTTGAGGCCCTTGAGGATCTCGATCGCGTCGTCGACCGACGGCTCGGCCACGTCGATCTTCTGGAAGCGCCGCACAAGCGCGCGGTCCTTCTCGAAGAACTGGCGATATTCCTTGTAGGTCGTCGACCCGATGCACTTGATGGCGCCCGAGGACAGAGCCGGCTTCAGGAGGTTCGAGGCGTCCATCGCGCCGCCCGACGTCGCCCCGGCACCGATCACGGTGTGGATCTCGTCGATGAACATGATGGCGCCCGGATACTCCTCGATCTCCTTGACGACCTGTTTCAGCCGCTCCTCGAAGTCGCCGCGATAGCGCGTGCCGGCGAGCAGCGCGCCCATGTCGAGCGCGAAGATCGTCGAGCCGGCGAGGACTTCGGGCACTTCGCCGTCGACGATACGCTTGGCGAGGCCTTCCGCGATCGCCGTCTTGCCGACGCCCGGATCACCCACGAAGAGCGGGTTGTTCTTCTGCCGCCGGCAGAGCACCTGGATCGTCCGGCGGACCTCGTTTTCGCGACCGATGAGGGGATCGACTTTCCCCTTCTTGGACTTCTCGTTCAGGTTGATGCAGTACGCCTCGAGCGCATCGGTCTTGCGCTTCGGGCCGCTGCCGCCCTCTTCGGCTGGCGTATCGTCCTCCGCATCACGTGCGCGTTCGCCACCCATACCGGCGCGTTTCGCGATTCCATGGCTGATGTAGTTCACGGCATCGTACCGCGTCATCTCCTGCTCCTGCAGGAAGTATGCCGCGTGGCTTTCACGTTCGGCGAAGATGGCGACGAGGACGTTGGCGCCCGTCACCTCCTCGCGTCCCGACGATTGCACATGGATCACCGCGCGCTGGATGACGCGCTGGAAGCTCGCGGTGGGTTTGGAATCGTCGTCCCCGTCCACGACCAGATTGTCGAGTTCGGCATCGATATAGTCGCTGAGATCGCGTCTCAGCCGATCGAGGTCGACATTGCAGGCCTTCATGACGGCCGCCGCGTCCTGATCGTCGACAAGGGCGAGGAGAAGGTGCTCGAGCGTTGCGTACTCTTGGCGACGTTCGTTGGCGGCGGCGAGCGCCTGATGCAGTGCCTTTTCGAGGCTACGAGAGAATGACGGCACGGTCGCTCCTCACTTCTTCTCCATGACACATTGGAGAGGATGCTGATGCTTGCGGGCAAAGTCCATCACCTGCGTCACCTTTGTTTCCGCCACCTCATAGGTGTAGACGCCGCATTCGCCGACGCCATGGTGGTGGACGTGAAGCATGACACGGGTGGCCTCTTCCCGCGACTTCTGGAAAAAACGCTCCAGCACGTGAACGACGAACTCCATCGGGGTGTAGTCGTCGTTCAACAGGAGCACCCGATACATGTTCGGGCGCTTCGTTTTCGGCTTGGGCCGCGTGATGACGAGTGTGCCAGCATCCGTGTTGCCGCCATCATCGCCGCCGTCGTCATTGCCTTGGTCGGAGGCTATCGGCGCCGACAAGCGTGTCCACGCCGGCTCGCAGCCGGGTCGACGCGGTGCCGATTGGTCCGGAAGGCTCGTCATGATCGCCATCCTGGGTCTTCGATCATCAACACGCAAGCGGGCGAGGCGTCATTCGCACCCAACTGTCGATGGAGGATAATGTGGCAGCCCGCGGCCCCGATGGTAGACGCTCTGTCGCCGCAGTCAAAGGGAAGCCAGCACACCAATCCTAGATGATGCAGTCAACATTGTCGTTCAAGTGCGCCTTGGGACAGAATGCCCTGCCGCGCGTGGAGCAAGGCTAGCGCAGATCGCCCCCCTCGCGCCACTCCCTCTCGACCGCACACCATTCTTCCAACAGCTTCACGACATGCAGGCGATCGCTTCCCGCCTCGATGACATCGAGGAGCCGCAGTGTGGCATGGCTGTTCAAAATTCGCGTGAGGTCGACCGGATGGGGACCGATCGCGCGATAACGGGCGACGATCCGGGCGACGAGATCGGGGTGGACGAAGGCGGGATAGGAAAGATCTCTATGGAGATCGCCGACCCCCGCCCCCGCGAAATCGAACAACCCGGCGAGGCGGCCGGCCGCATGATCGTAAGCCATGTTCCAGCCATGGGTGTCGAAGTGACCGACGACGGCGGTGTCGGGACCGTAGGTCGCCGCCCGGTCGAGCGTGGCCCGCGCATAGGCCATGAGGTCGGGCGACAGATGGGGCCGCACCGCCACCGCGATCGCCTCATAAGACGGCCAGATCCGCACCCGCGCGACCCCCGCGGCGAGCGCCGCCTCCGTCGAAAGCGTGTGCGCCGCGCGATAGAAGGCCGCGAGATCCTCGGCCAGTCGGTCGCGGCTCGGCGCATCGAGGCGCGCGTAGGCCCCGGGGTCGATCGGCGCGCCGTCGATCTTGTCGTGCTCGGAAAACAGGACCGGCGACGTGTGGATCCGCACGCGCGGAACCGCCAGGGCAACGTGCGGGGCGAGAAAGTCGAGCGCGGGCGGCTCGGTGAGAAGCCGCGCGCCCGCCCCCTCGCTCCTCGGAAAGCGGAAGATCACCCCGGCGACCTCGATCGCGAGGCTGTCCCAGCCGTCCGGGCAGACGGTCCGCGCGAGCCCGTCGAGATCGGGACGGACGGCGCTGATCGCGGCCTCGTGGATTGCCGAGACCTCGTCGATCGGCGCCTTGTCCATCGTGCTATCCTCTTTCACGAAAGGGTGATTCTGCCGCAGGAGGAATTTTGTCTCTTGTCGAAATTGGACCAAACCCTGCTCTTATGGCACAAGCCTGAAGTCAGACCGATTTTGTAAACCCTCTCTCAACCACGGCAGTTGACCGAGCCGTAACGCCTTCCAGCCACATGCTGGTGTCGTGTTTGTCCCCCAACCGTCGGCATGGTGCGGCGATGATCCCGCAGCCGAAGCGTCGAAGGACCGTATGCACGCCTCCCAACGACGTCACAGCGCATGGATGCGCTGCCTGACACGCGCTTTCTGTTTCGTTTTCCTCCCGCTCGTGATGCTCTCGGGTCCAGCGGCCGCGAACGAGAAATATGCCGGCTACGTCTATGACGTGATCGGCGGCAAAGTCCTTTATCAGGATGATGCGGACAAGCAGCGTTACCCTGCTTCGCTCACGAAGATCATGACGCTCTACATCGTCTTCGAGGAGCTCGCCGCGCGCCGTCTCTCGCTCGACGACAAGTTCACCGTGTCGGCCTATGCCGCCGCGCGGCCGCCGTCCAAGATCGGCTTCAAGCCGGGCGGGACGATCGCCGTTCGCGATGCCATCAAGGCCCTCGTGACCAAGTCGGCCAACGACGTGGCGACCGCCGTCGGCGAGAATATCGCCGGGTCGGAAAGCGCCTTCGCCGAGCGGATGACGCGCACGGCAAAGCGTCTCGGGATGCAGAACACGGTCTTTCGCAACGCGCACGGCCTGCCCCACCCCCAGCAGCACACGTCGGCGCACGACATGGCGCTTCTCGGCATCGCCATCCAACGCGACTTTCCGCAGTATTACGGCGTGTTCCAGACGCGTGTGTTCGAGTACTCCAACCGTCGCTACGGCAACCACAACAAGCTTCTCGGCCGCGTCGAAGGCGTCGACGGCATCAAGACCGGCTATATCCGCGCCTCCGGCTTCAACCTCGTCACGTCCGTGCGGCGCGATGGTCGTCATATCGTCGCCGTCGTGATGGGCGGGCGCACCGGCGCCTCGCGCGACAGCCATATGCGTGAGCTCGTGGAGCGTTATCTGCCGAAGGCGACGCGCGGCCAGCCGATGGTCTTCGCCGCTTGGAGCGACTTCGGGCCGCCGCCGATCCCCGGCCGCAAGCCCTCCCTCAACGCGCTCTACGCCTCCCGCCTCAAGGCGCGTGAGAACGATCCGATCGCCGACACCGTGGTCGCCTTCGCCGCCGAGATGCGCTCGGACGCGAACGAGCCGAAGATCACCTCCCCCGCCGTCGCGACCGACGCCCTCACCGCAGTGATCGCGCTCGCCGATCCGGGCGACGACGCCTCCGGCTCGCAGCTCGCCGCCGTCACGCCGACGCCGCCGCCGGCCGCTCTCGCACGCTCCGTGCAGGGTGATACCGCCGCCGTCGCCGCGACCGGGCGGATCCAGGACGGGCGTTTCGTCACCGCCTTCGCGATCTTCGGCGAAGCGGGCGACGATCGGCTCGACCGTGAGGATATCGTCGCCGCCATCGAGCGGTCGCGCCCCGAGACCGGCGGCGTGACGACGATCGAAATGGGCTCGGCCCGTCCGGCGACGCCGGCCACCGCCAAGATCGCCCTCGCCTCGCACACCCCCCGCGCGACCACGACCGACGCGCCCCGCATCGAGGACACGATCGCGGCCGCCACCACCGAATCAATGACCCGCGAATCAGCGACGCGCGAATCGGTGGCGAGCGCGCCGGCGGCGGTCGAATCAGTCGAATCGCAAACGGGTTGGCAGATCCAGGTCGGCGCCGTCGGAACCATCGACGAGGCCCGCCGGCTTCTCGAGGCCGCGGCTTCGCAGGAGCCAGCCATGCGCCAGCAGGAGCAGGTAATGCTGCCCGTGCGGACGAGAAACGGCACGCTCTACCGAGCCCGCTTCGCCGGTTTTCAAACGATGGAAGACGCTCAACGCGCTTGCAAACAGTTCGCTAACCATAACCGGCCATGCTGGGCGGTATCGATGTAACGCACCGGCGCTCCCAATGACTGGCGCGCTCATGTGCGCCAGTTGTGAGTTGAACGATGAGCGTTGTGTCACCGTCGACGCAAAAGGACGTCTTTCGCCAGGTTGATCTGGGTCGCAAAGTAAGCGGAGCCGCCCCTGTCCGGGTGCATCTGCTTCATGAGGCGGCGATGCGCTGCGCGGACCTCGGCTTCGCTCGCGCCGGGCTGAAGACCCAGAACCTCATAAGCCTGCTGCTCCGTCATCGCGCCGGCTCCGTGCGCGCCGCCAGAGCCGCCCGCGCCGCCCGCCCCGTCGTGACGATCACCCTCGACGTCGTCACGCCATCCGGGGGCCCGGCGGTCGAGATATGCTTCGACGATTAGACGGCTCTCCTCGTCCCCGGCGCATTCGCGCCAGACCATGAGAACCGACGCATCGTCGAGCGCGGAAAGGCGCTTTCCCTGAAAGCGCCCCGCGAGAAGGGTGATGTCCATCTCGCCCGAATCATGATCGAGCGTCGCCGCCAGCTTCGAGGTCCGCACCGTCGAATTCTGGCCGGGGCGCTTGTCGGCGCGGCGCGCACCGAAGGGCCCTCCCCCGAACGGCCCCCCGGTGAAGGGCCCACCGGAAAAGGGACCGCCCGCGAACGGGCCGCCGAAACGCGCCCCGCCGCCGGAGAGGCCGAGCCGCGCGAGGCCGGCCGTAATGAGGCTCATGCCGACGAGCCCCTGCCCGCGCGTCAACAACAGCGCACCGACCGCGATCATCGCCAAGCCGCCGCTCGATCGCATCTTCGCCGCGAGCTTTTGCGGATCGGTGCTCGCGAACCAGCGTCCGGCGAGGACGACGGAGCCGAACACCGCCGCGCCGAGAAGGAGCGGCAGCAACAAGACGATCACGACATTTTCTCCAGAAGAAGACGCGCCCCGTCATCGCCCTCAGCGCTGCGATCGGCGAGCGCCTTGCGCCCCCCGGCGGCGTAGACCGCGACGGCCTTCAACAGGCGGGAGAGTTCGGCGCCGGCACTGTCGTCGAACGTGAGATGGGCCCCGCCGGAAAGCCGCGCGATTTCCTTGAAGGCGCGCGACGCGACCGGGTCACGCCGCTCCTGGAATACGAAAACCGGCACTTTGAGCATCCCGAGCTCGCCCGCCCGTTTGCACAATCGGTCGATATCCTCCTCCATCGCATCGCCGATATAGACGAGCGCCTGCACCGGCGCCTTGCGCGTCTCATCGATCGCGCGCGACAGGACTTTGCCGATCTGGGTGAGGCCGCCCCGACACTCGATCCGGGTCATGAGGCCGCCGAGCGTGCCGGCATCCGACACCCATTTGGAGGCGCGGCATTCGCCGAAACCGCGAAAATAGACGAGTTGCACGTCGAGCCCGCCGACGGAGCCGGCTTCGCTGAACATGTCCGCCTGGATCGCGCAGGCGCGGTCCCATGTGGGCTGGCGGCTCATCGTCGCGTCGAGCGCGAACATCAGCCTGCCGCGCGCGCCGCCGGTCGCGGGCGCCATGGTCCGGGCACGTGCCAGAAACGCGTCGATTTCGCCGCGCTCCGAGCGATTCGTGGCCGCTGTTCCGGTTTTCTCCGAAGGCGGCCGATATGTGGGGTTCTTGCTCACAGCCCATAAGATAAGGCCGGATGCGATCGCCGCCACGGGAGAAGATCGAAGATGACGATTTGCCCGAGCAGAATGCCGCGCCGCGAACTCAGATCAGGCAGAGTTCCATCAGCTCGCGGCGCATCTGGGCGGGCATCTGATCGTCGAGCTCACCGATCACGAAATCGGCCGGCGCATCGCCCTCGCGCAGATACCGCCAGCCCTGGAACGGACGGCACGGCCGCGGCCGCACCGGGGTGACGACAGGAGCGAGGAAGATTTGATAGCGGCCGATACCCGAGGCATCGGTGAAGGGCTCGATCGACAGGACCGGCTGACGCGCCTGAATCGCGCCCTTGATCACCCAATAAAGGCTGCCGCCGTCGATCACCTCGTCGGCGCGTTTGGGGGCCATGCGCGTCTTCGCCCAGGATGCCGGCTCGAGCCCGGAGGCCAAACGCTCGGCCGCCCGGTCGGCGACGATGTCCTTCAGTTCGTCAACCGAGGAGACGCCAACGCAGAGCTTGAGCAAATGCACCGTCATGGATGACGAGATGCCTCTCTCCGCCGCCCGCGGCAAGATCGGCGCCGGTGGTGGGCGAGGCTATCCACCGGCTCATCCACCGCGGCGTGCGCCGGGCCGCCGTTCGGCGCCAGCCTCACCGATCGTCGTAGAGCGAGCGAGAGGGTTCGTCCGACGGCTCGGCGGGCGCCTCGCCATCGTCGGGGCCGGCGGTGCCCGTCTCTCCGGCCGGATCGGTATAGGCGTCGGCATAGACCGCATCGACGTCGGCGAGCCCGGCTTCGGCCGGATCCATGAACCCCTCGTCGGTCGTGGGTCCGGCAACGTCTTCGTCGATATCCGCGACTTCCTCCGGCGACGGCTCCGGCTCGGCCTCCGCATCCGTCGCGGCCAGCCTTATTGCGGGGACCGGCTCGTCCGCCGACCCGAGAACGATGACCTCCGTCCCCTCCTCGACCTGATCGCCGGGGGCGAACCGCACCTCGACGACCCGGGCGTCCGACCCCGCCTTCACCGTGTGCTCCATCTTCATCGCTTCGATCGAAAAGAGCTTGGTGTCCCGCTCGACGAGATCGCCGGGCGCGACGAACAGCGCGACGATCCGCCCATGCATCGGCGCGACGGCACGGTCGGCGGCGACGTCGTCCTCGGCGACACGGGCGAGCTGATCGACGATGCGCACCCGCACCGCGCGTCCGCCCTGGACGGCGAAGGCGTCGCCGTCCGCCTCGATCACATGGTCGGACCCCGCCTCGCCGACCACCCCATCGACGCTGAGGATGAGACCGCCCTCTCCCGGCCTTAAATGCGCGACCCGCTCGGCACCATCGACGAGGATCGCGATCCCCGCCGCCGCCTCGCCGGAGATCCGGAAGCCGTCGTCGATCGTGAACGGATCGGCCCAGCCCGCCGCCGGCGCCTCGGCCGGCGTCAGCAGCGAGGCGGCCGCATCGGCGATCGCCTTCGCGCTCACCGCGCCGCCGGTCAGATTGTCGATCTCGCGATCGACGAAGCCGGTATCGTGCCGTCCGGCGACGAATTCGGGATGGGTGACGACGGCGCGCAGGAAGGCGAGATTGGTCTTCGGACCGATCGCGACCGACCGGTCGAGCGCGTCCGCCATCTTGGCGAGCGCGTCGGCCCGGTCCTCACCGTGGACGATGAGCTTGGCGATCATCGGGTCGTAAAAAGAGCTCACCGTGTCGCCGGTCTCGACCCCGCTATCGACGCGCACCCCGCCGGGCACCCGGAAGGCGGCGAGCCGGCCGGCGGACGGCAGGAAGCCCTGGTCGGGATCCTCGGCATAAAGCCGCACCTCGACCGCATGCCCCTTCGGCGGCGCGGCGACCTCCTCCTCGAGCGGCAGAAGTTCGCCCGCTGCGACGCGCAATTGCCATTCGACGAGATCGAACCCCGTGACCATCTCGGTCACCGGATGCTCGACCTGAAGGCGCGTGTTCATCTCCATGAAATAAAAGCGCTCTTCGGAGAGCTGCTCGCCCCCTTCGACGATGAACTCCACCGTTCCGGCGCCGACATAACCGACGGCGTTCGCCGCCCGCACCGCCGCTTCGCCCATCTTGGCGCGCAATTCGGGCGTCATGCCGGGGGCTGGCGCCTCCTCCACCACCTTCTGGTGACGGCGCTGAACCGAACAGTCGCGCTCGTGGAGGGAGACGGCGTTGCCGTGCCGGTCGGCGAACACCTGGATCTCCACATGGCGCGGGCGATGGATGAAGCGCTCGACGAGGACGCGCTCATCGCCGAACGAGGCGCCCGATTCGCGCTTTGCGGCGGCGAGCGCCTCCTCGAAGTCGATCGCCTTGTCGACGCGGCGCATTCCCTTGCCGCCACCGCCGGAGACCGCCTTGATCAGCACCGGATAGCCGGTCTCATAGGCCTTGCGCTTCAGAAAGGCCGGATCCTGCATTTCGCCATGATAGCCGGGGACGACGGGAACACGCGCCCGCTCCATCAGGAGCTTCGCGCCCGATTTCGACCCCATCGCCCGGATCGCCTCGGCCGGCGGGCCGACGAACACGAGATCGTTCGCCTCGCACGCCTCGGCGAATTCGGCATTTTCCGACAGGAACCCGTAGCCGGGGTGGATCGCCGCCGCGCCCGCCTCCTTGGCGGCCGCGATCAGCCGATCCTTGTCGAGATAGGAGCGGCGGGCCTCCGCTGGCCCGATGAGGATCGCCTCGTCCGCCTCGCGGACATGGAGCGCCCCCTTGTCCGCCTCAGAATAGACCGCGATCGTTCGGATCCCAAGACGCTTCGCGGTGCGCATGATCCGAACGGCGATTTCGCCCCGATTGGCGATCAAGACGCTTTCGAACACCGGACTGTCTCCAAAGATCTCAGGACCGAAGCCAACCAAACACACTTTGCCGTTTGAGCGCCAACTGCTCGGAGAGACTTTCAACCACCTCGGCGATCTCGGTCTCCGTCCGCTCGCCCAACTCGGCAAATTGCGGCGCGAGCCGCGCCGGGTCGGGCATGGCGTAAATCGTGTTCCAATTCTCGCCCCAATGGGTGCGCGCGAACAGGTCGTTGGCGCGGGTACGGGAGGCGATGCGCGCAGTGAGGGCGGGGTTGAGGCCGGAAAAGCGCTCCGCCCAGCCATAGGCGCGCGCCGCCTTCTGCAAGAGCGCCCGCGCCTTTCTGCGTGTCGGGAGGTCGCGCGATTTGAGGCCGCGCCGAGCAAGGCGCCGCGCTGCCTCCACGGTGCGCGGATCGGCCGCTTCGTTGCGGGGCTCCTCCTCCGTGAGGAGATCCGGGCCGAAATCCCAGAGCTCGGCGAGGCGCGTGATCACCGAACGATTGTCGATCTTGGAGCGCAGCGGCAACGGGGTGAAGGACGCGACCGTGCCGCCCGCCGCTCGCGTGGCCGCCCATTTCGCGAAGGTTGCGCCGAAATCGCCGTGGCCTTCCTTGAGCGCGGCCGCGACGAAATGGGGAAAGGCGGCCGTCTCCAGAAACTGGATGGCGCGGAAGGCGTACATCGAATTCAGCCAGCTCGCCGGATCGCGCACGATCGCGAAGGCCTCGATACCGCAGCCCGCGAACGGCCCTTCCTCGAGAATGGAGGCAAGGCCGGCCGGATCGCCACCTGAAAGGGTTTCGCCGCTCAGGATCAGCGTGTGGGCGTCGGCGCACTGGGCGATTCCGTCCACAGTCGCGGCGCGGTCGACCGGGTCGCCCGCGATCGCCCCGCGCAAGGGGCGCTGGTCCTTCGTGCCACCGCCGCCGAGCACGGGATAGGCGATGCCGTTTTCACCGAAGGCGGGGCGACTTGCGGCCAGCGTCGCCTGGAGCGACGTGCTCGCCGCCTTGGGCAGACCGATATGGACGAGGACGCGACGTGTGGGCATGGAGTCTCCTAACGACCACACGACCTTTATTGATTGAAGGACGTTCGTGCCACACCATGTGCAACGCGGGGCGAACTGTGCTAGCCCTCCCTCGGCAACGGCAAGCGGCACGAATCAATGGCGGAAAGCAACACAGCGGACGAGCCCAACGTCCGCAAGTTTCGCACACTTTTCCTGTCGGATATCCACCTCGGAACCCGGGGTTGCCAAGCTGAATTGCTCGTCGATTTTCTCCGCCATCACGATGCCGACAAGATTTACCTAGTTGGCGACATTATCGACGGCTGGCGTCTGAAAAAGACCTGGTACTGGCCACAAAGCCACAACGACGTCGTGCAGAAAATCCTGCGCAAGGGGCGCAAAGGTGCCTCCATCGTCTATCTTCCCGGCAATCACGACGAGTTCCTGCGCGACTATCTCGGCACCCATTTCGGCGGCGTCGAAGTCGTCGATTCGATCGTCCATGTGACGGCGGACGGCAAACGCTACATCGTCATCCATGGCGATCAGTTCGACGTCGTCGTGCGGCACGCCAAGTGGCTCGCCCTCCTCGGGGACTGGGCCTATGTCACCGCGCTGACGCTGAACACCTGGGTCAATATCGTCCGCCGCAAGCTCGGCCTCACCTATTGGTCGCTGTCGGCCTGGGCCAAGCTCAAGGTGAAGAACGCCGTCTCCTTCATCGGCAAATTCGAGACCGCCCTCGCCTCCGAGGCGAAGCGCCGCGGTGCGGACGGGGTGATCTGCGGCCACATCCATCATGCTGTGATGCACGACATGCATGGAACTCATTACGTGAATACGGGTGACTGGGTTGAATCCTGTACCGCCATCGGCGAGCACGAAGACGGAACGTTCGAGCTGATCCGCTGGACGCGCGTGCGTCAGCGCGCCGAACTCAGCATCGTTGCGGACGAGCGCCCGCAGGCCGCATGACCCGTCTCGCCCTCGTCACCGACGCGTGGCACCCTCAGATCAACGGCGTGGTGCGCACGCTCGACACGACGCGCCACGAGCTCGAAAAACTCGGCATCGAAGTGACGATGATCACCCCGAGCGACTATCGCACGGTGCCGATGCCCACTTATCCTGAGATCCGCCTCACCGTGTCCTGGCCGGGCCGCGTCTATCGCGCGATCAGCGCCGTCAAGCCGGACTATGTGCACATCGCGACCGAGGGCCCGCTCGGCATGATCGCGCGCTATTGGTGCAAGCGTCACAAGATCGGCTACACGACGAGCTATCACACGCGCTTTCCCGAATATGTGCGGGCACGCGCGCCGGTGCCGCTGTCCTGGTCCTATGCCTTCGTGCGCTCCTTCCACAATGCCGGTGTCGGCTGCATGGTCTCCAACACCACCTTGGAGCAGGACCTCGCCGATCGCGGCTTCAAGCGGCTCGTGCGGTGGGTGCGCGGCGTCGACACCGAGACGTTCAATCCGGGCGTGCCGCCGGCGCTGCCGGACCTGCCGAAGCCGGTGTTCATCAATGTCGGCCGCGTGTCGGTCGAGAAGAATATCGAGGCCTTTCTCGATCTCGATCTGCCGGGCACCAAGCTCGTCGTCGGCGACGGGCCGGCTTTGCCGCAGCTCAAGGCCCGCTATCCCGATGTCGTCTTCACCGGCAACAAGACGGGACGTGAGCTGACCGCGCACTATACTTCCGCCGACGTGTTCGTGTTTCCGAGCCTCACCGACACGTTGGGCCTCGTTCAGATGGAGGCGCTCGCATGCGGGGTCCCCGTCGCAGCGTATCCGACGATGGGGCCGATCGACGTGATCGGGGATTCGGGAGCGGGTGTCCTCAGCGAGGATCTGCGCCAGGCCTCGCTCGACGCGCTGGAGATTTCGCCGGCATTTTGCCGCGAGTACGCCCTCGAATTCTCCTGGGAGTCGAGCGTGCGCCAGTTCTGGGAGAACCTTCAGCGGGCGAACGGCCTCTCCCCGGAAGTGATCGCCGCGTCCAACTGACCGGAGCGGCCACCGACCGGGAGAGGAGGACACGGACCAGATTGTCGATCCCGTGTCCGCCCGGAGCGGAGCGGGTTGCCGGAGGACGAGAATGGCACTGATCGAGACCCTATCGGCCCATCGCGAGAGCCTTGCCGGCTTCCATCTTCGCGAGGCGTTCGCGTCCGACCCCGACCGCGCGAAGCGCTTCTCGATCACCGAGGGTGATCTCCTCTTCGACTATTCCAAGAACCTCATCACCGACGAGACGAAACGCCTCCTCCTCGCACGGGCCGAGGAGGCGGGCCTCGCCGAGTGGCGCGACAAGATGTTCTCCGGCGAGGCGATCAACCTCACCGAGGGCCGTGCCGTCCTTCATGTGGCGCTGCGCAATCCCGGCCCCTTCACCGTCGAGGGGCGGGATGTCTCCGGCGATGTCGCGGGTGTCTTGCGGGCGATGCTCACCTTCGCCGACGGGGTTCGCGACGGGACCGTCACCGCCGCCGACGACGGCGGCTTCACCGACATCGTCAATATCGGCATCGGCGGCTCTGATCTCGGCCCGCGCATGGCGGTTCGTGCCCTGTCGCCCTACCGAGACGGCGGACCGAAGGTGCACTTCGTCGCGAATGTCGACGGGGCCGATATCGCCGACACGCTGGCCGATCTCGACCCGGCGCGCACCCTCTTTCTGATCGCCTCGAAGACCTTCACCACCCAGGAGACGATGACGAACGCCGCCACCGCCCGCGCCTGGATCGTCGACGCGCTCGGCGAGGAGGCCGTCGGCGCCCACTTCGCCGCGATCTCCACCGCGCTCGACAAGGTCGCCGCGTTCGGCATCTCGCCCGATCGGATCTTCGGCTTCTGGGACTGGGTCGGCGGGCGCTATTCGGTGTGGTCGGCGATCGGCCTTTCGGTGGCGATCGCGATCGGCTCGCGCCATTTTCGCGCTTTCCTCGCCGGCGGCGCGGCGGCGGACACGCATTTTCGCACCCGCCCGTTCGGCGACAACATCCCGGTGATGATGGGCCTGCTCGGCCACTGGTATCGCCGCCATTTCGGCTATACCGCCCAGGCCGTGCTCCCCTACGACCAGCGGCTGATCGAGTTCGCCGCCCACCTCCAGCAGGTGGACATGGAATCGAACGGTAAATCGGTCCAGCGCGACGGCTCCCCCGTCACCGGCCCCACCGGCCCCGTGGTGTTCGGCGAACCCGGCACCAACGGCCAGCACGCCTTCTACCAGCTCATCCACCAGGGGACCGACGTCATCCCCTGCGACTTCCTGATCGCCGCCCACCCGCACGAGGCCCTGTCCGACCATCACGCCAAGCTGATGGCGAACGCCCTCGCGCAGACCCAGGCGCTGATGCGCGGCCGCACCCTCGACGAGGCCAAGACCCAGCTCCTCGACAAGGGCCTCGACGAGGCGGAAGCCGACCGGATCGCCCCCCACCGCGTCTTTCCAGGCAACCGCCCCTCGAACACCTTCGCCTACCGGACGCTCGACCCCGCGACGCTCGGCCTCCTTCTCGGCTTCTACGAGCACAAGGTGTTCGTCGAAGGCGTCCTATGGAACATCAATTCCTATGACCAATGGGGCGTCGAGCTCGGCAAGGAGCTCGCGGGCGCGCTCCTCCCGGCGATCACCGGCGACGCGCCCCTCGACGCCGACGCGTCGACGATGCAGCTCCTGGCGTATCTCACAGCCAAAGGTTAAGGTCGCCCATCGCCCGACCGCGGCGCGTGCGTCGCGCGGCGGCGAAAGACCTTGTCCGCGGGTGGCGGCCACGCCAACCGCAGGCTAGGATCCTTCTAAATCATAATCACCCAATCGAGCGGGATAAGCTCCATGAACGACATGACGTTGGCGAAGTTCGGGATCGGTGCACGGATCACGCGGCTCGAAGACAACGCACTGATCACTGGGCACGGCTGCTATGTCGACGACGTTCAGCCCGAGGGAACGCTCCACGCCGTCCTGCTGCGGTCACCGATCGCGGCCGGTACGTTCAAGATCAACGACATCGAAGCGGCCCGGTCGGCGCCGGGCGTCCACCTCGTCCTGACGGCGGACGATATCGCCGATCTCAACCCCCTTCCCTGCCGTTTCACCAACCCGCAGGTCGACGGCTCGCCGACGCCGATCAAGCCGCGCAACGTCCTCGCCAAGGACCGGGTGCATCATGTGGGCGACCCGGTCGCGTTCGTGGTGGCCGACAGCGTCGAGGCGGCGAACGACGCGGTCGAGCTGATCGACGTCGATTGGAACAGCGAGCCGAGCATCGCCGACACCGCCGCCGCGCTCGCCGCGGATGCGCCGCTGGTCTGGCCCGATCACGGCTCCAACCTCGCCTTCACCTACGGCCAGGGCAACCAGGCCGAGACCGACGCCGCCTTCGCGAAAGCGCACAAGACCGCGAAGGTCGAGCTCATCAACAACCGCGTCGTCGCGAACTACATGGAAACGCGCGGCGCGATCGGTGAATTCGACACCGCATCGGGGCGCTATACGCTGACCGCCGGCACGCAAGGCGGCCACGGGATGCGCGACGTCATCTCCGAAGTGCTGAAGATCGACGAGGCCGCCCTCAAGGTGGTGACGCCCGATGTCGGCGGCGGTTTCGGCACCAAGATCTTCGTCTATGCCGAGTATCCGCTGGTGCTCGTCGCGGCCAAGCGCCTCGGCAAGCCCGTCAAATGGGTGTGCGGGCGGACCGAATCCTTCATGGCCGACAGCCAGGGCCGCGACAATGTCACGACGGCCGAGGTGGCGATCGACGAGAACGGCAAGTTCACCGCCCTCCGCGTCGAGCTGAAGGCGGCGATGGGCGCCTATCTCGCCCAGTTCGGCCCCTTCATTCCCTGGGGCGGGGCGACGATGAGCCCGGGCGTCTACGCGATTCCGGTGATGCACGTCACCATCAAAGGCATCTACACCAACACCTTGCCGACAGACGCCTATCGCGGCGCCGGCCGTCCCGAGGCCTCGTACACGATCGAACGTCTCGTCGATCAGGCCGCGCGGGTGACGGGGATCGACCGGCTGGAGCTGCGTCGCCGCAACTTCATCAAGCCGGAACAGATGCCCTACACCACCGCCTCCGGCCGCCTCTACGACACCGGCGAGTTCGACGGCCACATGACCCGCGCCCTCGAACAGGCCGATTGGAACGGCTTCGCCGCCCGCGAGGCGGAGAGCAAGGCCCGCGGCGTCTTCCGCGGCATCGGCATCTCGACCTATATCGAGGCCTGCGCCTTCCCCGGCTCGGAGCGCGCCGAGGTCCAGCTCGATGAGAGCGGCAAGCTCACCCTCCTCATCGGCACCCAGAGCAACGGTCAGGGCCACGCGACGGCCTACGCCCAGGTGATCGCCGACAAGCTCGGCGTCGACCCCTCCGAGATCTCGATGATCCAGGGCGACACCGACAAGGTGAAGACCGGCGGCGGCACCGGCGGCTCGCGCTCGATCCCGCTCGGCCTTCCCTCGGTCGACGTCGCCTCAGGCGATCTCGCCGAAAAGCTGAAGTCGCTCGCGTCCGACAAGCTCGAGGCCTCCTCGGGCGACCTCGAACTTTCGGGCGGCTCGGTCCGTGTCGTCGGCACCGACCGTGCGGTGACGCTCGCCGAGCTCGCCAAGGAGGCCGGCGGCCTGTCCGGCGAAGGCGAGATCGTGCAGACCGAATGCACCTTCCCGAACGGCTCGCACATCTGCGAGGTCGAGATCGACCCGAACACCGGCAAAGTCGCCTTTCAGCGTTACACGATCGTCGACGATTTCGGCGTGACGGTGAACCCGATGCTCCTCGAGGGTCAGGTTCATGGCGGTGTCGTTCAGGGTATCGGTCAGGCGCTCCTCGAGCACACCGTCTATGACGAGGAAGGCCAGCTCCTCACCGCCTCCCTCCTCGACTATGCCCTGCCGCGCGCCGACGACGTGCCGTCCTTCCATTTCGAGACGCGCAACGTACCGTCGACGCACAATCATTTCGGCATCAAGGGCGCGGGCGAAGCCGGCTCGATCGGCTCGTGCAGCGCGGTGATGAACGCGATCATCGATGCGCTTCATCGCAATGTCGGCATCGACCAGATCGACATGCCGGCGACGCCGGCGATTCTTTGGGAGACGATCAACGGCGCGAACAAAGCCGCCGCCTGATCCGCGATCCGCTGCGCCGTTCGGGTCAGACCGAGCGGCGCGGCGACGAGCGACCATGATCGCGCCCGCGTTCCGACCGGAACGCGGGCGCTTTCGTTTAGCCCCGGATCGTCGCGGCCCAATGGCGATGAAGCGCCTCGACGTCGCCGCTGGTCATGAGCGGCATCGCGGCCGTCAGCCGATCGATCGGCCAGTCCCACCACTTCATCTCGAGCAGCAACCCGATCTCACGGTCATCGAACCGTTTGCGGATCGTCTTCGCCGGATTGCCGCCGACGATGGCGTACGGCTCGACATCACGGGTGACGAGCGCACGGGTTCCGATCACCGCGCCGTCCCCGACCGTCACGCCGGGCATCACGATCGCCTCCGACCCGATCCACACATCGTTGCCGATCACCGTGTCGCCGGCGGGCCGGAAGCCGTTTTCGGCCGCCGCGAAGGCCGGCTCCTCGGACATCCAGTAGAAGGGGAAGGTGCTGATCCAGTCGGCCCGGTGGCCCTGATTGCCCGCCATGATGAAGGCCGCGCCCGATCCGATCGAGCAGAAGCTCCCGATCACGAGCCGATCCACCCCGTCGTCGGGAAGGAGATAGCGCGCGCAATCATCGAAGCCGTGGCCGTGATAATAGCCGGAATAATAGCTGTACCGGCCGACCACGATGTTCGGATTGGTGACTTGCCTGTCGAGGGTCACACCCCGGAAGGGGCTTTCAAAGGGGTTGTCCATGTGCAGATCTCTGAATGAGTTGACTGTCTGCGCGCACGCAGAAAACTCGCGGATGCCGGGGGCACCGCGTCCATGCCCCGAGCCGTGGCGCGGGGATCATTCAGGTGGTTCGGTCTGCGGACTTCACGGGCCTCGTTCCCAGTTGAGAGTGGCCCGCCCTGTTGAGCATGGATCGCCCAGCGCGCCAAGCGCCCCCACGCTGGCCGAGCATCGCAGCATATCCGCATATGGGCCGGCCCGATTGCAGAGACGCAATATAGGCTCTGCACAATCGCAGCGCGTCGTGCATTCACGCCAGATTTTCGCATCTTATGTTAGGCGGGCGGCTTTGCATGCTCGCGGAGACGATCACAACCGGAGAAGAGGACAGTCATGGTGG
Source organism: Acuticoccus kalidii (assembly GCF_021556395.1). GTDB lineage: Bacteria > Pseudomonadota > Alphaproteobacteria > Rhizobiales > Amorphaceae > Acuticoccus > Acuticoccus kalidii. The sequence goes on along the minus strand of NZ_JAKGCS010000033.1, from coordinate 384,327 downwards.
ACAGATTGAAACCCATCGACCCGGACCGGACGCCCACGCCGGTCGATGGCGGCGTCAGGATCGGTCACGTCCACCTCAAGGTGGCGGATCTCGAACGGTCGATCGACTTTTATTGCGGCATTCTCGGATTCGAGTTGATGCAACGCTATGGCGATCAGGCGGCCTTTCTCTCCGCCGGCGGCTATCACCATCATATCGGTCTCAACACGTGGGACAGCAAAGGCGGATCACCGCCCGCGCGCGGCACGACCGGCCTCTTCCACGTCGCCATCGTCTATCCGACGCGCGCCGCTCTCGGCGACGCGCTGCGCCGTCTCACCGCCGCGAATGTGCCGCTCGACGGGGCGAGCGACCATGGCGTCAGCGAAGCACTTTATCTGCGCGATCCCGATCAGAACGGGGTCGAACTCTATTGGGACCGGCCGCGCGAGGCGTGGCCCGTCGATGCGGACGGCTCCGTCGCGATGGGCAATCAGCGGCTCGATCTGCGCGATCTTCTGGCGGCCGCCTGAGGCGGAGATGACGGTCGGGGGCAAAGCATTTTTGCTTCCCCCCCTTCCCATCCAAGGCCGAGGCGCGCGATAATCGGGGACCACGCGAGCCGCCCGATCGCCGGCGGCCCCTCATCGCACCGAGGCTTCGACGATGAACGTCCCCCTTTCCGCCGGGCACGGCCGGCGTCCGCATGCACGCGCCTTCATGCGTGTCTGCGCGGCGCTCGTCTGGGCCTGCGAGCTCGTCAACCTTCTGACGGGCTCGTCCGTGGCGGGGATGATCGCGATCGGCGCGCTTCTCGTCTTCCTCGTCTTCGCCTTCCTCGAGATCGACGCCTTCACGCGCGCCGGGGCGATCTTTCTCGTCATCCTCGGCATCGGCGCGGTGGCGCTGGGCGCCGACCCGGCGCGTGCGCTCGACCGGCTGTGGATGGCGACCCTCATCGCCTCCTTCCTCGTGATGCTCTTCTTCCTGAGGAGCACCATCGCGGCGCACCCGGCGCTGGAGACGGTGCGCAATCGATTCTCAGCCGTCGACGTCACGGATCGAAGCGGCGGCATCCTCCTCGTCAATCACCTTCTCGGCTCGGTTCTGCTCGTCGGGGTGATGTCCTTCTTCGCCCCCCTCGTCGGCGACGCGCCGACGAGTGAGCGGCGGCGGGCGGCGGAGCTTTCGGTGCGCGGCTCCTCGCTCATCATCCTGTGGTCGCCGTTCACGATCGGCATGGCGACCGTGACGACCAACCTGCCGGCGCTGCCCTTCTGGCAGATCGCGCTGGCCGGCGCCGTGATCACCCTCGTCACCTTCATCGGCAGCCTGCAACTCGGCGAGGTGCGGATGCGGCCGTCGGCGATGGGGGCGATTCTCGTCGCCGTGCGGCCGATTTTGGTGCCGATCTGCGGCCTCACCGCCGCGATCGTCCTGATGGGGGCGGTCTGGGACAAGCCGACGCTCGCGAACGCCACGCTCGTCCTCCTCCCTTTCTGCGCCCTCTGGGCCCTCACCATGGGCCCCGGCACGCTGAAGACCACCGTCACCAACACCTATTTCTCGCTCGACCGGCTGAAGGGCGAGCTCACCCTCTTCACACTCGCTCTGATCCTCGCCGCGCTGATCCTCGACATTCCGGCGCTCGAAGGCCTGCTCGCCGGGCTAGAGGCGCAGCATCTTCCGATCTATCCGCTGATCGTCGCCGGCGGGCTCCTCATCGGCCTCGTCCCGCTGTTCGGGATCCACATGATCGTCCCGGCGACCATCGTCCTCGCCATCTATCAGGACATCGGCACGGGCAACCCGATGCAAGATCTCGTGCTCGCGATCTTCGTGCTGCTCGGCTGGTATATCGGTTCGGTGACGGGCCTCGGCTCGCTGGCGCTCCTCACGGCCACGGCGGTCTTTCGCGTGCCGCGCAACCAGCTCGTGCTCGGCAGCAATCTCGCCTTCATCACCTGCCTGTTCGTGGGCGTCAGCCTCGCGGGCGCGGTGTTCCTCGGACTGGTCGGCTGAGGTGTGGCGAAAGGCCCTGTCGTCGCCGCGCCGGATCGGTGGACAAGTCCGCCGCGCGGTGGCAGCGCCGTCTTGACGCAGCGTCGCGATTGACGCGCTGTCACCACTTGGGAGACGGGAGCGGCCGTGGCCACATCTGACTTCGCCGAAACAGACTTCGAGGGCGCCCCCTCGCGCCTTGCGATCGACCCGCAGGCGGTCGCGCGCAACTACAAGCGCCTCGCCGCCCTTACCAAGGCCGAATGCGGCGCGGCCGTGAAGGCGGACGCCTACGGTCTCGGGATGGCCGAGATCGCGCCTCACCTCGCGAAAGTCGGCTGCCGCACCTTCTGCGTCGCCCTCGTCAGCGAAGGGCTCGCATTGCGCCGCCTCCTCCCCGACGCGACGATCTACATCCTCAATGGCGTCTTCGACCCGCCCGCCGCGCGCGAGGCCGGTCTCATCCCGTTCATTTCCTCGCTCGACGCGCTCGATGCGTGGCCGGACGATCTCCCCTTCGTCCTCAACATCGACACGGGCATGAACCGGCTCGGCGTCGCCCTGCCGGACGCTCTTCAGGTGACGCGGCGTCCGGTGATGATCGCGAGCCATTTCGCTTGCGCCGACACGCCCCATCACCCTTTGAATGCGCTTCAGGAAAGCGCCTTCCGCGCCGCCCGCTCGGCCTTCAAGGACGTGCCCGCCTCGTTCGCGAACTCCGCCGCCCTCCTCACCCGGCCGCAATCCCATTACGACCTCGTGCGGCCCGGCATCGCCCTTTATGGCGGCACCGCCTCCCCCGACCTCGCCCCCCTCGAAGTCGCGGTGCGGCTCGAAGCCCGCATCGTCCAGGTCCGCGAGGTCGAGACCGGCGACAGCGTCGGCTATGGAGCGGCGGAACGGGTGCGGCGAGCCTCGCGCATCGCGATCGCCTCGCTCGGCTATGCCGATGGATATCTGCGCGCCGCCGGCGGCACGAACGAGACGAACGGCGCCCCCGTCTTCGTCAACGGCCATATCACGCGCCTCGTCGGCCGCGTCTCGATGGATCTCGTCGCGCTCGACGTGACCGACATCGCGGCAAAGCGCGGCGACTATGTCGAGTTCATCGGCCGCAATGTGCCGCTCGAGACCGTCGCGCAGAAGGACGGCACGATCGGCTACGAGCTCCTCACCGACCTGTCGCGACGCGCGGTGCGCCGCTACGGCCCCCTCTGACGATGGCCCGCCGACAAGGCCGTTTCGTCTGCCAGAATTGCGGGTCCGTCACGACGCGCTGGGCCGGCCGCTGCGACACGTGCGGGGAGTGGAACACCATCGTCGAAGAGGCCGCGACGGCCGACATCATGACCGCCGCGACCGGCAAGGCCTCACGCACCAAAGGCCGCCGCCTCGAACTGTCGACCCTCGACGCGCCGATCGCGGAGGAGCCGCGCATCGTCACCGGCATCGCCGAGTTCGACCGGGTGACGGGCGGCGGCATCGTGCCCGGCTCGGCGATCCTGATCGGCGGCGATCCGGGCATCGGCAAGTCGACCCTCCTCCTCCAGACCGCCGCCTCTTTGGCGCGCGCCGGGCACGCCGTCGTCTACGTGACCGGCGAAGAGGCGACGGCACAGGTTCAGCTCCGCGCCCGCCGTCTCGGCGCCGGCGCCGCCCCGGTGGCGCTCGCGGCCGAGACGAGCGTCGAGACGATCCTCGAAACGCTCAGCGCGGGACCGGCGCCGACGCTCGTCGTCATCGATTCCATCCAGACCCTCCACACCTCGATCGCCGACGCCTCCCCAGGCACGGTGACGCAGGTCCGCGCCTCCGCCCAAGCGCTCATCCGTTACGCGAAGCTGTCGGGCGCCGCCGTCATCCTGGTCGGCCACGTGACCAAAGACGGCCAGATCGCCGGCCCCCGCGTCGTCGAGCACATGGTCGACGCCGTCCTCACCTTCGAGGGCGACCCGAGCCACGCCTTCCGCCTCCTGCGCGGCTCAAAGAACCGATTCGGCCCGACCGACGAGCTCGGCGTCTTCGAGATGACCGGCGGCGGGCTGTCGGAGGTCGCGAACCCGTCCGAGCTTTTTCTCGGCGAGCGCGATGTCTCCTCTCCGGGGGCGGCCGTCTTCGCCGGAATGGAGGGGACGCGACCACTTCTTGTGGAAATCCAGGCTCTCGTGACCCCCTCCCGCCTCGGCACCCCGAGACGGTCCGTCATCGGATGGGACTCGGCCCGCCTCTCGATGGTGCTCGCGGTGCTCGAAGCCCGCTGTGGCCTTGCTTTATCGACCCATGATATCTACCTCGCGGTGGCAGGAGGACTTCGCATCGCCGAGCCCGCCGCCGATCTCGCCGTCGCCGCAGCGCTGATTTCCTCGCGCGCGGGCGTCGCGCTGCCGGCGGACGTGGTATATTTCGGCGAAGTCAGTCTTTCGGGGCGCATTCGAGCCGTGCCCCACGCCACGGGACGTTTAAAGGAAGCGGCCAAACTCGGCTTTCAAGGTGCGATCGTGCCACCACAAGCTGCGGGCGAGGTCGACGGTTGCGCCACGAGCGAGGTTGCATTGCTCGTCAATTTGGTCCACCGGATCGCACCGGCTGGCTTTGCCGACGAGCGGCAGAGCACCTTCTCTGGAGACGATTGATGAATATCGCGATCCTGGACGGCGTGGTAATTGCCGTAGTGCTCATTTCGGCACTTCTCGCCATGTTCCGTGGCTTCGTCCGCGAAGTTTTGTCCATAGCCGCTTGGGTCGCCGCGGCGATCCTGGCCTACCTCTTCTACGAGGATCTCCTCCCCTTCATCAGTGAATATGTCGACAATCGCACGATTGCCGTCGGCATCTCGGCCGCTGCGATCTTCCTGGTGTCGCTGATCATCGTCAGCCTCATCACCATGAAGATCTCCGACTTCGTGATGGACAGCCCCGTCGGTGCGCTCGATCGTCTGATCGGCTTCATCTTCGGTGCGGCGCGCGGCCTTCTTCTGGTGATCGTGGCGGTCATCTTCTTCAACTGGCTCGTCGACGAGCAGAACCGCCCGGCATGGGTCACGACCGCCGTCAGCTATGAAAAGCTGTCCGAGTGGGGCGACACGCTGATCGCGGCCATCCCCGAAGACCCGGAAGCGGCAATCCGCGGCGCGTTCGACGAGGAAGACGGCACGGCGACGACCCCGGCCACCTCGACCCCGACCACGTCGACCCCGTCCCCCGTCACGACGCCGGGCACCACGACGCCGTCGCCCGAGACGACGACCCCCGAGACCACCGTTCCGGACACCACGACCGCCCCGTCCACGAGCCCCGCTCCGACGACGCCGACGGAACCGACCCCGGGCACCGAGACCAACCAGCAGCAGATCGACCAGCTCATCGACTCCAACAATAACGGAGACGACAGCGCGACCGGAACGAGCACCGAGGCTCCCGCCACCGGCGAGACCACGACGCCCGCCCCGACCGACACGACGACGCCGGAAACCTCTGCTCCGAGCGGGACGACGACAGCGCCCGCCACCAGCAACGGAGTGCAGAACTAACTTGGCCATACGCCGCCTCATCGATATTCGCGAGGGCGACCGCTTCCACGATGAGTGCGGCGTCTTCGGCGTCTTCCGCAATCCAGGTGCGAGCGCCCTCACGGCGCTCGGCCTCCATGCCTTGCAGCATCGCGGCCAGGAGGCCGCCGGGATCGTCGCCTGCGATCGCGGCAGCTTCCGGGTCGAGCGCCACATGGGCCTCGTCGGTGACAACTTCACCAGCCAGGATGTCATCGCTCGTCTGAAGGGTGATTGTGCCATCGGACACAATCGATATTCGACGACCGGCGAGCCCGCGCTCCACAACGTCCAGCCCCTCTTCGCCGAGACCGCGATGGGGGGCTTCGCCGTTGCGCACAACGGCAACCTCACCAACGCCCATCGCCTGCGCAAGGAATTGCGCGAGCGCGGCTCGATCTTCCAATCCACCTCGGACACCGAGGTGCTCATCCATCTGCTCGCGACTTCGACCAAGGGCACCTTCATCGAGCGTTTCGTCGACGCCGTGCGGCAGGTGGAGGGCGCCTTCGCGCTCGTCGCGCTGACCCCGTCGATGATGATCGGCTGCCGGGACGCGCTCGGCATTCGCCCGCTCGTCATCGGTGACTATGAGGGCGCCTTCGTCCTCGCTTCGGAGACCTGCGCCCTCGACATCATCGGCGCGCGCTATGTGCGCGATGTCGAGCCGGGCGAACTCGTCATCCTGTCCGATCGCGGCCTCGAATCGATCCGCCCCTTCCCGCCGAGCGCCGACCGCTTCTGCGTCTTCGAGTACGTCTATTTCGCCCGGCCCGATTCCTCCGTCGCCGGCCGCGACGTCTATTCGGTCCGCAAGCGCATCGGCGCCGAACTCGCCCGCGAGGCACCCGCCGTGGCCGACGTCGTCGTCCCCGTGCCGGACTCCGGCACCCCGGCGGCGATCGGCTTCGCCGAAGCCTCGGCCATGCCCTTCGATCTCGGCATCATCCGCAACCATTATGTCGGCCGCACCTTCATCGAGCCGTCCGACCAGATCCGCCATATGGGCGTGAAGCTGAAGCACAATGCGAACCGGCCGGTGCTCGCCGGCAAGCGCGTCGTCCTCGTCGACGATTCCATCGTGCGCGGCACCACCTCGCTCAAGATCGTGGAGATGGTGCGCGAGGCGGGGGCCGCCGAGGTGCACATGCGCATCGCAAGCCCGCCAACGACCGATTCCTGCTTTTACGGCGTCGACACCCCGGAAAAGTCGAAGCTCATCGCCTCACGCATGAGTGTCGAGGAGCTCGCCCGCTATATCAGGGTGGACAGCCTCGCTTATCTGTCGATCGACGGCCTCTATCGCGCCGCCGGCGAAGAGCGGCGCGACCTCGAAAGCCCGAAATATTGCGACGCCTGCTTCACCGGCGATTATCCGACCCAATTGACCGACCGCATGGAAAAACTCCCCCACTCTCAGCTGTCCTTCCTGGAAAACGCGCAGTGAGCGATCCGCTCGCGACCTTCGACCTGTCGCCGCTGGGCGGCAGGATCGCCCTCGTCACCGGCGCAACGCGCGGGATCGGCGAGCAGATCGCCCTCGAGCTCGGCCGCCATGGCGCGCACGTCATCGCCGTCGGCCGCAAGATCGAGGATCTCGAAGCCCTCGACGACAAGCTGAAGGCGATCGGCGGCGAAGGCACCCTCGTCCCGCTCGACCTCACCGACGGGCAAGGCATCGACCGTCTCGGCGCCTCCATCTTCGAACGCTGGGGCAAGCTCGATGTCTTCGTCGGCAATGCCGGCGTGCTCGGCCGCATCTCCCCCCTCGCCCATATTCCGGCGAAGGTCTGGCAGGAGGCGATCGACGTGAACCTCACGGCGAACTGGCGCCTCATCCGCACGCTCGACCCGGCGCTTCGCCGCTCCGACGCTGCGCGCTGCGTCTTCATCACCTCCGGCGCCGCGACCAAGCTGCGCGCCAATTGGGGCGCCTATTCGATCTCGAAGGCCGCGCTCAACGCGCTGGTGCAAACCTATGTCGCGGAAACCGGCTCGACCGCGATCCGCGCCAATCTGTTCAGCCCCGGCCCGCTCCGCACCCGGATGCGCGCCGCTGCCGTCCCCGGCGAGGATCCGAACACGCTGGAGCCGCCCGAGGCCGTCGCCCCGCTGGTCGCCGCGATGTGCGTCCCCGCCTTCACCGAGAACGGTGTCACCTACGCGTTCACAGAGCGCGGCTTCGTCTAACGGCGCCGCCGCCCCCTGAGGGGCACGGCCTCGCCCCCTCCCCGGAAACACGGGCGCCGCTTAGCCTGTTCCTCGGAGCCCGCCATCGCTGATGCCCGATCAGAGGCGGATGGCGGTCGGGGGCAAGGCCGAAGAGCGACGCGCAGCGGCGCGTGCCTTGCGCCCGGCCGCCATCCGTCTCAGGGCATCGATCAGCGATGGCGGGCTCCGAGGAACAGGCGCTCCCCCTGTTTCTTGGTGACGTCGGAGCGCTCCGGCCGTCCCGCACCCATCACCTTCTCGAGACCCCCCTCGGCCACGTCCGCCGTCAGGCCGCTTCCGCTCGCGGATGAAGCGCCGCGAGCGCCAGCTCGACGCTCGCCTCGTACCGCACGAATGGCGGCGTCAGCCCGTGGGCCTCGAGCGCCTTGCGCACCGCCGCCGACGCGCCCGTCAGGATGAGCGCGACCCCTTGGCGCTTCGCCTTGTGGGCAAGCCCCTCAATGGTGTTCGCCGCGGTGGAATCGACGAACGGGACCGCCGCGAAGTCGACGATCAAGGCGCGTCTGCGGTCGGAAATCCGGTCGAGGACCGAGCCGATCGAGGCCGCCGCGCCGAAGAAGAAAACACCCGTGATCCGATAGACGACGATATCGGGGTCGGTCGCCTCCGCCTCGCGATAGGGTGTGCGTCCCCCCTCGGCGTCGGCCTGGTCCTCGGTCACGAAAGGTGCGGTCTCCACCGCCGTCGTCTTCGACATGCGGTGGATGAAGAGGACCGATCCCAGCGCGAAGCCGACCACGATCGCCTCCGTGAGGTCGCGAAAGACGGTGAGCCCGAAGGTTACGAGGAGTACCGCGGCATCGCCCCACGAGGCGCGCACGAGGGTGATGAAGGCCTGCTTCTCGACCATGTTCCAGGCGACCACGGCGAGGACACCGGCGAGCGATGCGAGGGGGATATAGGCCGCGAGCGGCGCCGCCGCGACGATGAAGACGAGGAGAAAGGCGGCATGCAGGATCCCGGCGATCGGACCGTGGGCGGCGGCGCGCACATTGGTGGCGGTGCGGGCGATTGTGCCGGTGACGCAGATGCCGTGAAAGAGGCTCGAGGCGACGTTTGCGACACCCTGGGCGACGAGCTCGCAATTCGAGCGGTGCCGCCGGCCGGTCATGCCGTCGGCGACGACGGCGGAGAGGAGCGATTCGATCGAGCCGAGGAGCGCGAAGGCGAGCGCGTTCGGCAGAACCGCCACTACCTTCTCGAACGACAAAGTCGGTAGGTGCGGGGCCGGCAGCCCCATCGGGATGCCGCCGAACTGGCTGCCGATCGTCGCGATCGGAAGGTCGAACAGCGCCATCGCGATCGCGCCCGCTCCGACCGCGACGAGCATCCCCGGCCAGCGCGGCTGATAGCGCTTGAGGCCGACGATGATGGCGATCGTCGCGACCGAGACGACCACCGTCGGCAGATTGATGGTCGGCAGCGCATCGAAGAGGACGGGAAGCTTGTCGAGGAGCGCGCGCGGCTCCTCCCCAGCGATCGACAGGCCGAGAAGCGGCGCGATCTGGCTCGCGAAAATGATCACCGCGATCCCGGCGGTGAAGCCCACCGTGACCGGATAGGGAATGAACTTGATATAGGTGCCGAGCCGCAAAAAGCCGATCGCAGCAAGAACGAGGCCCGAGATCAGCGTCGCGAGGATCAGCCCGTCCATCCCGTGCGCGTCGACCGTCGCCCCGACGAGGACGATGAAGGCCCCGGCCGGGCCACCGATCTGGAAGCGGCTACCGCCGAGCGCGGAGACGAAGAAGCCGCCGATGATCGCGGTATAGAGCCCCTGGGCGGGGCTCGCGCCGGAGGCGATCGCGATCGCCATCGACAGCGGCAGCGCGACGATGGCGACCGTCAGCCCGGCGAGCGCGTCGGAGCGGAAGTTGGAAAGGCCGTAGCCTTCCCGCAATACGGTGACGAGCTTCGGCGTGAAAAGCTCGGTGAAGGTCGGGCGCGCAGCGTCCTTCATGGTCGTCCTCGATCCCGTGCGGGGTAAAGCGGCCGGATTTATGCGCCGGGGGGCGCGGGCCGCTGAGGACGGACCTTAATCCGCGTAGGGGTTGTCCTGCTTGCGCAAGGTCAAACGGATCGGCACGCCGGGCAAATCGAACGTCTCGCGAATGCCGTTCATCAGATAGCGCTGATAGGAGGCGGGCAGGACTTCGGGCCGCGAACAGAAGGCGATGAAGGTCGGGGGACGGGTCTTCGCCTGTGTCATATACCGGATGCGGATGCGCCGACCGCCGACCGCCGGGGGCGGATGGCGCTGGGTCGCCATTTCGAGCCAACGGTTGAGGCGCCCGGTCGAGATACGCGCCGACCAGCGGGTGACCGCCTCGCGCACCGTATCCATCAGCTTCGGCACGCCGCGCCCGGACAGCGCCGACACCGGCACGACACGCACGCCCGCCGCTTGCGGGACGAGCCGCGAGGCCGCCTCGCGCGCGGCGCGGATCGTCTCGTCCGGCGCCCGAACGAGATCCCATTTGTTGAGCGCGATGACGATCGCCCGCCCCTCGCGCGCGACGAGGTCGAGGATCGACAGATCCTGTCTTTCGAAAGGCTGGGTCGCGTCGAGGACGACGATCACCGCTTCGGCATATTTCAGCGCGCGGATGGTGTCGGCGGTCGACAGGCGCTCGAGCGGCGCGACCACCTTGGCGCGGCGGCGCAGGCCCGCCGTGTCGACGAGCTTGAAGCGTTGATCGCCGGAGGTGAACTCCACCGAGATCGCATCACGCGTGAGACCCGCCTCCGGGCCCGTCAGCATCCGCTCCTCGCCGATCACCGTGTTGAGGAGGGTTGACTTGCCGACATTCGGCCGGCCGACGATCGCGACGTGGATCGGCCGGGCGGGATCGACCGCGGCGGTGTCGATCTCGCCGTCGGTCTCCTCGTCGATCTCGGTGTCGAGCACGGGCTCGTGGACGCTCGCGAGGGCCTGATCCGCCTCGACGGCCTCCATCGCATCGGCGAGCGCGTCACGCAGGTCCGACAGCCCCTCGCCATGCTCGGCGGAGAAGGCGATCGGGTCGCCGAGCCCGAGACTATAGGCCTCGAGACTGGCAAGATCGCCGGTCCGCCCCTCGGCCTTGTTGGCGATGAGGACGACGGGTTTGCCGCGGCGGCGCACGTCGGCGGCGAGCATCTCGTCGAGCGGGGTGACGCCGGCGCGCACGTCGACGACGAAGAGGTAGATGTCGGCATCGTCGAGCGCGCGCGTCATCTGACGCCACATGCGCCCTTCGAGCGTCGTCTCGTCCGCGCCTTCGAAGCCGGCGGTGTCGATGAGGGTGAAGGCAAGGTCCTGCAACCGCGCATCGGCCTCACGCCGGTCGCGCGTGACGCCCGGCGTGTCGTTGACGATGGCGAGCCGCTTGCCGACGAGACGGTTGAACAGCGTCGATTTTCCGACGTTCGCGCGCCCCGCGATGGCGACTTTCATGGTGTTATCGAAGTGCCGTGATCTCGCCCGCGTCCGACACGATGATCATCTGCCCGGAGGCGACGATCGGTGCGGTATAGGCTGGTGAACCAATATTGCGATCGCCCATCAGCTTACCCGATTGCGGGTCGAGCTGCGCAAGGCGGCCGTCATTCGAAATGGCGTAGAGCGAGCCGCCGGCGAGGACCGGACCCGCATAGGCGTGGTCCTTCTTCTTTTGGGGCTTCGGCAGCTCGGTCATCCACAGCGTCTCGCCGGTCGACTTGTTGAGCGCGACCATGCGGTCGGCGAGATCGATCAGGAAAAGTGTGGTGCCGGAGACGATCGGCGTATGGGCCGAGCCGATATCGCGCTCCCACTGCATGTTGCCGTTGCCGAGCCCGACGGCGATCGTCCGCCCGGAGACCCCGGTCGCATAGACCGTGCCACCGTCGATCACGGGGCTGCCCGAGATGTCGGTGAGGCCGGAGACGGCGAGCGTGCGCATCGAGCGCGTCACGAAGCTCTGCCAGGTCGGCTCGCCGCTCGAGACGGAGAACGCCATCACCTCGCCCGAGGTGTACGGGATGACGACCGTATCGCCCGACACCGCCGGAGAAGAGACCGCGAGAAGGCCCGCCTGCTCGGGGATGCCGGCATAGGTGAAGGCCTCGGTCCCGTCCTCCTGGTTGATCGCGTAGACTTTGTTCTTCTGGGAGACGACGAAGACCTTGCCGGCGCCCGCCGTCGGCGCGCCACGGGCCGGGGCGTCGAGGTCGCGCGTCCAGATCACGTCGCCATTGGAGGCGTTGAGCGCGACAACCTGGCCATAGCCGGTGGCGGCGAAGACGCGGCCATTCTCGACCGTCACGCCGCCGCCCGCACCCGCGTCGCGCTCCCCGTCGGGGCGCAGCGAGACCTGCCAGGCGCGCCCGCCATTCGAGGCGGAGAAGGCCGTGACGGTGCCGTTCGGGGCATAGACATAGACCCGGTCGCCGGCGACGACGGGCCGGGCCGAGATGCGCGGCGTGCCACGCAAAGCGGACATGCCGAAGCTGCTCGACGAGCCGACGCTCGCCCGCCAGGCGCGGGAGCCTCCGCCATTATAAGCGAGATGACCGGGATCGTTGGACGCGTTCCCGCCCGGCTGCGGCCAATCGGGATTGTTGCGGACCGGACCGATCGAGGCGGCGCGCGCCTCCGACGGGTCGATCATCGGGCTGTTCGTCGAAAAGACCGATTCGCGATCGCCGACGAGATGTTCGTCCTTGGAACCGAAAGGGTTGAGGCTTGAGATCGAACCGCAACCGCCGACCGCGGCCGCAAGGAGGATCGGGAACAACACACGCATCAGTTGGTCTCCTGAGCCGCACTCTCAGTGGAGGACTGCTCTTCGGGGGCCGTCTGGGTGATCAAAGCCAGCATCAGACGCGCACGCTGTTGCAGCGCTTGCGGCGTGCCGGCTCCATCACGCAGACCTGAAAACCACCGGCGCGCTTCGCCGACATCGTCCTGCATGTAGGCGGCGAGCCCCATGAGCTCCTGTGCAGTGCGCGAATAGGCGTTGCCGGTGTCTTGGGCGATCGGACCGATCGCGGCCTTCGCCGCGTCCGGGTCGTTCTGATCGAGATGGATCTGGGCGACGCGGATCCGGGCGAGATCGCGATAGAGCGCCGGAACGTCGCGATCGGACACGATCTCCTCGAGGAGCGTGACCGCCCGATCGGGGTCTTCGAGATCGGCATAGGCGGTCGCGGCGCGGAACTTCGCGAGCATCGCGTAACCGCCGGGCGCGCTGTCGGCATATTCGACCAGCGCCTCGGCCGAGGTGACGGTGCCCGTCTCCTGGACCGCGTCGAGGACGGAGACGAAGGCTTCGCCCGCCGCCCGCTCCTGGGTCATGCGCCAATACTCGTACCCGCGCCAGCCGGCGGTGACCACCACGATCAGGACCGCGATGACGAGGAGGTAAATGCCATAGCGGTCCCACGCTCGCTTGAAGCGCTCGCGCCGCAGATCCTCTTCGACTTCCTGAAAGATATCGGACATCACATTTCCGGTCGGGCTGAACTCACATCGCCGTACCCATGGCAATCGGCGAAACCCCTATTAGCCACAGATGCAGCTTCCAAACAAACAGGACGTAAACAATTGTGCCGATAGACACAGCGATCGCGTCGGCGCGCCAGCGTGGCTTGAAGGTCGCGACGCTCGCCCGCCCGGCCCGTTCGCGCCGTTTGACGGCGATTCGGTCGACCACGGCCCAAGCGAGAAACGCCAGGCAGAGCGTGACGGTCGCGGCATCGCCATTGGCGAGGAGGTGGGCAACGGCCCAGATCTTCACCGCCACCAGCATGGGATGTTTCAACCGCTTGCGGATGTGACCGGGCGCATACGCCGCAGCGAGCGCCACGAACGCGAACCACATCAGAAGGAGCGCGAGATGCTGGCCCCAGATCGGCGGGCGGTAGATCAGCGGCGCCCCTTCGAATCGCCACACGGCATAGCCGACCGCCGTCAGAACGAGGCCGATCACGGCGACCAGCGAATAGAGCGCCCGGTAAGGGCCGGCCCCGAATCGGGCGAGAAGCCGCGCGCGGAGCGGCCACGCGATCTGCAACGAATGCACCCCGAGAAACAGGACGAGGCCGAGAACCATCAAGAGCATTCCAAATCTCCGTGATCGGCCCCAGAATCGCAGGCCTCAGTAGGATTTTTTGAACGCTCTATCTGTAAAGCTTTATCGAGAATCGTTCCAATGTCCGCCGGATGAAAACATGTTCCGTCTCGCCGCGATCGTTTCGGTTTTTCTTCTCAGCATCGCGCCCACGCTCGCCAAACCCCTCGTCGCCGAGGTCAGTCTGTCGCAGCAGGTGTTGACCATCGTCTACAAGGGTAAGGCGATCGCCACCTGGCAGGTGTCGACCGGGCGCGCCGGTTACCGCACGCCGACCGGCTCGTTCCGACCGATGCGGATGTACCGGGAATATTATTCCAAACAATATGACGATTCGCCGATGCCCAACTCGGTCTTCTACGACCGCGGCTACGCGATTCACGGCAGCTACGACACGGGCAGCCTCGGCCGCCCCGCCTCGCACGGCTGCATCCGCCTTCACCCGGCGGATGCAGAGAAATTCTTCGATCTCGTGGTCACCGTCGGAGCGGAGAACACACGGATCATCGTGCGCAACTGAGGCGCGGGCGCCGGCGAATCAGTAAGTCGCCCGGCCGCCCGAAAGGTCGAACACGGCGCCGGTCGTGAAGGAATTTTCCTCGCTCACCAGCCAGGCGACCATGTTCGCCACCTCGTCGACCTCCAGGAAGCGGCCGCGCGGGATCTTCGCGAGCATATAGCCGATATGCTCCTCACTCATCTGATCGAAAATTCGCGTGCGGGCGGCGGCCGGCGTGATGCAGTTCACCGCCACATTGACGTCCGCGAGCTCTTTGCCGAGCGACTTCGTGAGGCCGATCACCCCCGCTTTGGAGGCCGAATAGGCCGAGGCGTTGGGGTTGCCTTCCTTGCCCGCGACGGAGGCGACGTTGACGATGCGGCCATAATTCTGCGCCCGCATCCCCGCGACGACGACCTTGTTCACGTGGAAGGTGCCGTTGAGATTGATCGCGCAGATCTTGGCGAACTCGTCGACCGGATAGTCGGCGACGGTGGCGTTCATCCCGGCGATACCGGCCGAGTTGACGAGAATGTCCACCTTGTCGAAGGCGCGGATCGTGGCGTTATAAGCGGCCTCGACGGACGCCCAGTTCGCAACGTCCACCTCGAACGCGGCGGCACTGCCGATCGAGGCGGCGAACGTCTCGGCGAGCGATCGGTCGAGATCCCACACGGCGACCTTCGCCCCGTTCGCCGCGAGCACCGACGCGACCGCGCCGCCGATCCCTTGCGCTCCGCCGGTCACCACCGCGACGCGGCCGGAAAAATCATACGTATTCAATGGACGATCCTTCTTACCTTCTGATCGAAGCGGCGTGCACGACGCTCCGTCGTGGGTCGTTTCTCGGTCCATTGTTAAGGGTGTCGGCCTGAGCGCGCCAGCGGTCGAGGCGGAAATAGAGGCGGCGCCGACCGCCGCCCCTCCGACATGCCTAAGCGGCGATCGCGGTCTGGCCGACGAATCGGTCGAAGGCGTTGATCCAACGGAGAAGGAAATCGCGTGTCCCTTCGTCCGTGAACGCGAGATCCTCGTTCACGATGTCCGGCTTCCATTGGAGGTATACCTCCGGCTGGCCGAGTTGGACGATGCCGACGACGGGAAGGAGCGCGCGAAGGTGCATCTGCCCCGCCGCCGAGCCGATCGGCCCCGGCGAGGTGCCGATCACCGCACCCGGTTTGCCGAGAAAGCTCGATTTGCCATAGGGGCGCGAGGCCCATGCGATGGTGTTCGCGAGGATCGGCGCGAAAGTCCGATTATATTCGGGGGTGACGAAGAGGACGGCGTCGCTCTCTTCGATCTGGCGCTTCAGCGTCGAGACCGATTCGGGAAGGTCGGCCCACAGATCCTCATTATAATGCGGGATCGCGCCGAGATCGGGATAGACGAAGCGGAAGCGGTCGCCGGCGAGCTTTTCGAGCGCCTGGGCGAAGCGGAGGTTGATCGACCCTTTGCGAAGGCTGCCGACGAGGACGGCGATGGTTTTCATTGGAAACCCTGGTATCCGATGGAGACTGCGTTAGCTATAGGGTGTCGGGATTCCAGCCGTTTCCCGCAAGACGGCACCTTCGTCTCACCATAGGCACCTCGATGAAACCAGATCCTCATCATTCAACAGCCGCCTGTGGCCGCGTGGGCGATCTCCTCGCCAAGATCGGCAGCAAATGGACCGTCATCGTCGTCCGCGCCTTGCGCGACCGGCCGATGCGCTTTTCCGAGCTGAAGCGGGCGATCCAGGATATCAGTCAGAAGATGCTGACCTCCACATTGCGCGATCTCGAACGCGACGGCTTCGTCACCCGCACCGTCACGCCGACGATCCCGCCCCGGGTCGATTATTGTCTCACCGATCTCGGCAAGGATCTCCTCGTCCCGCTCGATGCGCTCGGGGACTGGGCGGTCGCGAACCAGCACCGGGTCGACGCGGCACGGGCGCGGGCGACCGAGGCGGCCTGACCGACTAGGACGCCGCCGCCGCCGGGCGATCGGGCCGGCCCGCGAGGCAGATGAGCGTCTGCTGGCCGACGGCGACATGGGTGCGCGTCTCGCCCTTGATGCCATAGACGTCGAGCTGACAGATCGTCAGCGTTCGCCCGGATTTGATCACACGGCCGACGGCCTCGAGCGCGTCGCCTTCAGCTGGCGCGATGAGGTTGATCTTGAACTCCACCGTGAGGACGGAGCTGTCGGCCGGAAACATCGTCAGCCCCGCATAGCCGCCGGCCGAATCGGCGATGGCGCTGGTGCCGCCGGCGTGGAAATAGCCGTGCTGCTGGGTCAGCTCCTCGCGAAACGGCATCCGGATCGTGACCAGACCCGGCGCGACGTCGACGATGTGCGCGCCGAGATGGGCCATCAGCCCCTGCCGCGCGAAGCTGTCGTGCACGCGCCGGCGCACGGCCTCGATCGTGTCCCCCTCCCCCGTCACGGTCATCGCCTCGTCCTTCTTCTTGTTGGCGTCAGTCGGCGCGCTCCGGGATGTCGCGCTGATAGAGGATATAGTCGGTCCGCATCGCGATCCGGTCATAAAGGCGCTGCGAGCCTTCATTGTCGCCCGTGGTGATCCAATAGACCCGCTCCCAGTCCTCGGCCCGGCCGAGGGCGACAAGATGGTCGATCAGCGCGCTGCCGATCCCATGGCCGCGCGCCGCTTCGTCGACCCAAAGGTCTTCGAGATAACAGACCATCCGCAGCGAGAAGGTGTGCGGGTGAAGGATCGTGTGCGCGAGGCCGACGGGGCGGGACGGCGCGTTTTCCATCGTCGCAAGGTAGGCCGACATCGGATGCGCCGGATCGTGGATGCGGTGCCAGAGGCCGTCGAGCGTCGGCTCGTCCATATGCGGTGCACCGAACCGGCGGCAGTGCGGCAGGAACAGCGCTTCCCAGCCGGCGCGGTCGGCGGGACCGGCCTTGCGAATTTCGACCATCGTTCCTCTCACATCATGCGTCCGTGCGGCCGCGCGGGGCGAGGTCCGCCGGAGCGCGTGGCCGCCCCTCGATCCGCCGATCCGGGTGGGCGGCGAGGAAGCGATGAAGCCCATCGCGCACGCCGTCGCTTTCGGCAAGCCCCGCGAACCACGACGCCTCCATTGCAAGCCCCTCCTCGATCGGCACCTCGATCCCGCGCGTGACCGCGGCGAGGCAGGCCGTGACGGCGGCCGGCGTGTGGACGATGATCGCGTCGGCGAGCCGCCGCGCTTCCTCGATCAGCCGCCCGTGCGGCACGACGCGGTTGACGAGCCCGATCGCCGCCGCGCGCTCGGCGTCGATCGGCGCGCCGGTGAGGATCATTTCGAGCCCACGCTTGCGCCCCACATGGCGCGGCAGACGCTGCGAGCCGCCGAAAGGCGGCGGGAAGCCGAGGCGGATCTCGGGCTTGGCGAACAGCGCCCTGTCGCTCGCGATCGCGAGCGGAGCCGCCTCCGTCACCTCGCATCCGCCGCCATAGGCGATGCCGTTCACGGCGACGATCACCGGCTTGGTGAGGGTCTCGATCGTGCGCGTGAGCCCCTGCCCGCGCGCGACGATCTCGACCATCGCCGCCTCCGTCCCCTTCGCGATGCTCGCCGCGAGATCGGCGATGTCGGCGCCCGCGCTGAAGGCCCGCTCGCCCGCCCCGGTGAGGATGATCGCCCGCAAAGCCCGATCGCCTTCGGCCTCCAAGAGGTGGGCGGTCAGCGTGTCGATCATCTCGAAATCGAGGGCGTTGAGCGTCTCCGGCCGGTTCAGCGTGAGGTGCATGATCGGTCCGTCGCGCTCGGCGATGACTGTCGGCATTGGGGGTCTCCTTCCTGCCCGCGATTGCCGCCCATCGGCGTCCGATTGTCGATTGAACATGCCTCCGCCGCGGCTGAGATTTCCTCACTGGCGCAATCGCGCCGAAGCGCGTTTCTCGCTTGGCGCGCGGCGCCCGCGCGTAAAATGGCGCATCGCCGAGATTGGAGACCCATCATGAGCGTTTCGCCCGTCGTCAAACTGTCCGAGCTCGCGCTGTCGATGCAGAACCGCGGGAGCCGCTATGCGGTGGAGCTCGCCCCGATCGCCGCCCCGCTCGGCGCCGAGCGGCTCGGCGCGCGGCTCTGCGTTCTGCCGGCGGGAAAGAGCGCCTTTCCCTTCCACTGCCACCACGCCAATGACGAACTTTTCGTGATCCTCGACGGCGCCGGCACGTTGCGCTTCGGCGATCAGACCCATCCCGTCGCCGCCGGGGAGGTCGTCGTCTGTCCGGCGGGTGGGGCGGAGACCGCCCATCAGCTCACCGCCTCGGCGGACGGGCCGATGCGCTATCTCGCGATCAGCACGATGAACGAGCCGGACGCCATGGAGTATCCCGACTCCGGCAAGGTCACCGTCTTCGCGGGCGCCGCGCCGGGGGGCGACAAGGCGGCCCGGCGTCTCGCCCTCACGGTGCGGGCCGCCGATGCGGTCGACTATTGGGAGGGCGAGGCGACCGACTGAGGCGCGGCGCGCTCGGCAAGCAGCCATTCGCGCAGCGACCGCAGACGCCGGTCCCGCTTCATCCCGTCGGCATAGACGAGATAGTAGCCGCCGCAGGTGACGCGGTGCGGCATGAGGAGCGCGAGGCGGCCGGCCGCGATATCCGCCTCGGCGATCTCGATCCCCGCGAGCGTCACCCCCGCGCCGTCGATCGCCGCGCGCAAAGCGAGGCCGGCGCTGTCGACGATCGTCGTCCCGGCGACCTCGATCGGACCGCCCGGCAGCGTCTCGTTCCACGCCGCGAAGTTGCGCCGGCGGTGCTGCGAAAGGAAAAGGTTCGTCCGGGCGAGGCGGGCGCGGAGCGCCTCTCCCTCGGCGAAGCGTGCGGGATGGCCGAGAAGGCCGACCGTCTCGGCAAAGAGGAGGTCGGCATGAAGATCGGCCCAGTGTCCCTTGCCATGCCGGATCGCGGCATCGGCCGCGCCGGCGGCGAGATCGACCGCGAACTGGCTCGTCGACAGGACGAGTTCGCACCCCGTCCGCTCGAACGGATAATTCGCAAGGCGCGGCGAGAGCCAGTGGTTCGCGAAGGTCGGCAGCATCGAAACGCGCAGCGGACCCTCCGCCCGTTCCCGGCGCAACGTGCCGACGGCCTGCGCGATGCGCGAGAATCCCTCCGTCAGCTCCGGCGCGAGCGCGCGGCCGGCTTCGGTCAGCTCGAGCCCGGCCCCGGTCCGCCGCATCAGGTCGAAGCCGAGACTCGCCTCGAGGATCCGAAGCTGGTGGCTGACGGCGGAGGGGGTGACGCTCAACTCCTGGGCGGCGTCCTTGATCGACAAATGCCGCGCCGCCACCTCGAACGCGCGCAAGGCGTTGAGGGGAACCGGCAGGCGCATCATCTTCATGCCGTTGGTCGTCATCGTCCTCCCCGGCGGTCTCTCGAGGTGTCGTCCCCGATGTCGTCAGCCCCGGACGCGACGAATGCTGAACGTCGTCCGAGATCACCGCAAGCACCATCGTGCCGACACGTTGAGGACATCACCATTGCTCGGGATGGGAGGCAGATATGCTGGGATCGCGAGGGCGAAACCGTACGGTCCGGCGCGGATGCGCCTGGGCGGCTACCGGCCGAGACCGGCGAGGAAGGCCGTCAGCAGGCGGCCCCCCTCCGGCCAGTCGCCGAGCCCGCTCGCCGCGTTGATGTGGCCCGACGGGCCGACCTCGACGAGACGGGCGCCGATCCGTGGGGCCTGCGCCCGCGGATAGGCGATCGGCCCATAGGGATCATCGGGGCTCGCGACGAGGAGCGCGGGGAACGGCAGTCGCGCCGCGGGCGGATCGCGAAAGCCCGCCGCCTCGGCCGGAAAAGCCGGCCCGTCCGGGTCGGGCATCGCGACGAGGACGGCACCCGCCACCGGCCCGAGCCGCGCCGCCGCATGGAGGATCAGGAGACAGCCGAGACTGTGCGCGAGGAGCACCGGCGGCGACGGCGCCGCGTCCACCGCACGGCCGAGCGCGGCGCACCAGTCGCCGAGATCGGGCGTGTCCCAATCGGCGGGACGGAAGCGGGACAGGCGCGGATCGCGCGCCTCCCAGAGGCTCTGCCAATGGTCCGGCCCGGAGCCGGTAATACCCGGCACGGTGATGATCGGTGTCTCGCTCATCCCGCCGCCCCCCGCCATAATGCTTCGCCGATGATACGCCCTTGCCGGATCAGAGCTCGCCGAGCTTCATCGCCGGATCATAATCGCGATCCGGCACGTCCTTCACGACGGCCTGGCCGCAGACCACCCGGCCGTTCACCGCGTCGAAGGTGAGGCTCGGCGCGCCGTGGAGCTCCCAACCGGCGCTGAGCGCGGCGGTGACGCGGTGGCAGAAGCTCGCATCATCGGGTCCGGTCAGGAAACGATAGGCCTTCATTCGCACTCTCCATCAAGCGAAGCGCCGGGCGCATCGTTACCAAGGCGGTCGCATCGACACCAAGACATAAGCGTCCTCGCCATGGCAGACGAGTGACGAAATCTCAATCGCTCCTTCACGAGGCGCCCCATGGCAAAGCTTCCCCGACGCGAGCCCTACCCCGTCCACGACGCACGGCGCTATCTGGAGCCGGGCCCGATCGTTCTCGTCTCGAGCGCCCATGCGGGGGCGCGCAATATCATGACGCTCGGCTGGCACACGATCCTGGAGTTCAGCCCTTCCCTCGTCGGATGCATGATTTCGCGGGGCAATCACAGTCACAGGCTGATCCAGGAGAGCCGCGTCTGCGTCATCAATCTGCCGACGACGGCGCTCACCGACGAGACGGTGAAGATCGGCAACACCAGCGGCGCCGAGATCGACAAGTTCGACGCCTTCGGCCTCACCGCCATCGAGGCGGACGCGGTGGACGCGCCGATGATCGGGGAGTGCCACGCCTCGTTCGAGTGCCGGCTCCACGAGGACGCGCTCGTCGAGGGCTACGACTTCTTCATTTTCGAGATCGTCGCCGCGCATGTCGCGCCGGTGCCCGCCCATCCGCAGACGCTGCATTATACCGGCGGCGGCGTCTTCATGGTGGCGGGCAAGACGATCAGCCGGAAGTCGCTCTTCCGGCCTGGGATGCTGTGAGGCGCGCGTTCTGCGGGCGCGGTGGCGGCGGCCGTGACGGTGTCAGGCGGACGGCGCGATCGCGAGGGCGGTGAGCCAGAGGCCGAGCCCGAAGACGGTGTGCGCGGCAAGGTTCAGACAGCGCGCCTTGGTGGGGTTCGGCGCCTTGCTGGCGGCGATGCCGTTGCCCATGCCGGGGCTCAGGATGAACCACCCGGCGCCAACCGTGACGAGGCCGACAATGAGCGCCGGCCACAGCGTCGGCGCCCGCGTCCAGTCGAGCCCCCAGATGGCGATGACGACCCCGGCATAGAGGATGCCGATCGCATAATGCGCGATCCACCCGATCGCCCGCTCCGCCGGCACGGCCGGCGCCGCGGCGATGCTGTCATGCACGAACTCCCCTTTCGGCAGCCGCGCGAACCAGCGCCCGACGAGGCCCCAATTGGCGAGGGGAATGCCGAAGAGGAGGTTGAGGAGCCTGCCCCAGATGTCGAACAGAAGCGTCGCGCCGGTGCCGATGACGACGCTTTTGAGGAGGAAGTCGAGAATCATTTTGGGGGTCCGGGTGGGGCGGGAGGTGGAGGTATTGGACTGAAGGGATGGGTGCAAGGGGGCTACGGAATCTGCGAACGGCTTGATGGTCGTCGAAACAGTTTACAGCGAGTGCATTTCCTCAATAATTACCTGAACACCGAACCAGGATCATATCCACGCCAGGCATGAGAATTTTCACTTATTTCGTTGACACCCTCTGCTACTGACCATTTGTAAGACAGCACCTCATGGCACACCATGACTGATATAGCCATCCTCAACCATATACTTCCGATCATTGAATTTGAATATGAGAGTCCTTCTGAGATTAAATTCATCAAGCTTTCTGGTACAGGATTCTTGCTGAAGCCGAGTTATAAACTCATCACGGCCAAGCATGTACTAAATACGAACACCAAACAAATGGCCCTACAAATTCAATACGATAGGTGGGCGCCTGTAAAATTTGAAATTATAAAACATCATCCGAACGAAGACATATCCGTCATCGATGCAAGGCCAACAGTAACTGACCATCCTTTTTTACAAGCATCGATTAAACACCATAACTCAGGCGGGAAGTATCACCTCTTCGGATACCCTGAAGACATTCTTTTCGATCGCGAACACAACGATCAGTTCGGGCGAAGGCAGCAATACCCCGATCTTGTTTATAATTCAGGATATATACGCCGCAGGACAAATTTTACCATTCCCGGCTTGGTAGGCTCAGCCTTTTTCGAACTCAGCGAAGTTGCCGGAACAGGATGCTCGGGAGCGCCAATAATTACGCAGTTGGGCGAAAATTGGGAAGTTTCGGGCTTATACCTAGGAGAAAGAACCATAGAAAACGCCAATTATCCACCGCGAGAACTCGCTTACGCTTTAAGGTTTGATTCAATCGAAGGATGGCTCCGAGAATCCGGAGTATTTTTATAAATCCACATATTGGGAAGGCAATAATCACACAACATTTCGAATTGGACATAGAATCTCGGATACTATCCCAACTATTTTCTTCGAATTCCCCAGATATCCTAGAGAGGATACGACGATAATCGTAATTTTTAGCAATCCGACGAACGAAAAATATAGAACACGTCCACCAGCCTAACCTCGGATACCCCTAAAACAGCGCCCCATACCGCTCCGGCTTAAACCCCACCTCCACCGTCGCGCCCGTCTCCAACACCGGCCGCTTGATCATCGACGGATTCTCCATCATCAGCGCCACGGCCTTGTCGCGCGTGAGGTCGGCCTTCGCCGCGTCGGGGAGCTTGCGGAAGGTCGTGCCGGCGCGGTTGAGGACCGTCTCCCAGCCCGCCGCCTCGCACCAGCGGACGAGATCCGCCTCGGCGACGCCCGCTTTCTTGTAATCGTGGAAGGTGTAGGCGACGCCGTGGCTGTCGAGCCAGGCGAAGGCCTTCTTCATCGTGTCGCAATTCTTGATGCCGTAGATCGTGACGGACATCGTTCCCTCCCGCGCAGCAATGGCCCCCGCGAGGAGGCCGTGGACGGCCATCATGGCGTCCCCTCCCCGGCGCTCCAACCCGGCCATCCGCACAATCCACGCCCGCCTCGCCGAAAGGCATCCGACGCCGCCTCGCCCGCGCGCGACTTGCCCAACCGGCACGGGCGCGGCACCGTCCTGCCTCGTCTTCGCCAACGGGACCGTCATGTCGATCCGCGCGCTTCGCAGCCTTCTCGCCATCGTCCAGCACGGCAGTTTTGCGCGCGCGGCTCATGCGTTGGGGCTGACGCCGTCTGCCGTCGGCCTCCACGTCAAGGCGTTGGAGGAGGAGTTTCGCGCCCGCCTCTTCGACCGCTCGCGCCGGCGGCCGGTGCTCACCGAAGCGGGGGAGATCGCCGTCAATCGGGCGCGCGAGGTCGTGGACCTTTACGATTCGATCGGCGACGAGATCAGCCGCGGGCCGGGCGTCGCGGGGCGCTTGCGGGTCGGGGCGATCCAGACCGCGCTCGCCGAGAGCCTGCCGGAAAGCCTCGCCCGCCTCCAGCGCGCCCATCCGCGCCTTCGCGTGCGCGTGCGCTCCGGAATGTCGGCCGAGCTGGCGCTCGAGGTCGAGGCCGGCACCCTCGACGTCGCGGTGACGACGGAGCCGGTGAAGCCCTACCCGTCGGGCCTTGCCTTCATGCCGGTCTATACCGATCATTTCTGGGCGGTCGCCGCGCCGGAGCATGAGGGGGCGAGCCTGTCGGACCTTCTCGCGCGCCTTCCCTTCCTCCGCTTCGACAAGCGGGCGTGGGCGGGCCGGCTCATCGAGGACGAATTGCGCCGCCAGGGCCACAGGATCGGCGAGGAAATGGAACTCGACAGCCGCGAGGCGCTGGCGCGCATGGCCGCGAACGGGCTCGGCGTCGCGATCCTCCCTCTGTCGCCGCGCGGCATGGAGCGGTTGCCGCCACTGATGCGCCTGCCCTTCGGCTCACCGCAGCTCACCCGCCGCGTCGGCCTCCTGATCCGCGAGGGGCAGAGCCGGAGCGGCGGCATCACTCCGCTTTTCGAGGCGATGAAGGCGGACGAAGCATAAAGTTTTCCTCGTCATTCGGTCGAGGATTACGCGTTTTCCCTTCACGGCGAACGGCGCTAGATTTTGCGTGGAAGGTCCGACGACGCGGACCGATGAGGGCGCGGTGTCTCGCGCCGTAGGCCGAGGCCACGCCAACGATGGAACGGACGATTGCAGCGGCGCGAGCGCGCGAACATGCGCATTCGCGGACGGGCGGAGGACGGCGGACATGATCCACGCCGCCCTTCTCGCGCTTGTGCCGATCGCCCTCCTGATCGGGCTCGGCTATCTCCTTCGCCGGCGCGGCTTCGTGGCGGACGGCTTCTGGCCGGCGGCGGAGCGGCTGTCTTATTTCGTGCTCCTGCCCTGCCTCTTCTTCCACGGGCTCGCGACGGCCGATCTCGGCGCGGTGCCGGTGCCGCAGCTCGCCGGAACGCTCGTCCTCTCGCTCGTCACCGTCTCGCTGATGCTCGTCGTCGCGGAGCGCTATGTGCGGATCGACGGGGCCGCCTTCACCTCGGTCTTTCAAGGCGGCGTGCGCTTCAACAACTATGTCGGCATCACGGCGGCGCTCGCATTGTTCGGCGCACCGGCGATCGGGATCGCGGCGGTTGCGAATGCGGCGATCGTGCCGACGGTGAACATTCTCGTGGTGCTCGTCTTCGCCCGCTATGGCGCGGCGCGGCCGACGGTGCGCGGCGTCGCGCGCGGCATCGTCACCAACCCTTTGATCCTCGGCTGTGCGGCGGG
Source organism: Acuticoccus kalidii (assembly GCF_021556395.1). Classification (GTDB taxonomy): domain Bacteria; phylum Pseudomonadota; class Alphaproteobacteria; order Rhizobiales; family Amorphaceae; genus Acuticoccus; species Acuticoccus kalidii. The sequence continues at coordinate 359,136 of NZ_JAKGCS010000033.1, read as the reverse complement.
GATCATGGTGCGCCTTCTCGGCGTCGACCTGCCGGACGCGATCGCGGCGAGCGTGCGCGCGCTCGGCCAGGCGGCGCTGCCGATCGGGCTTTTGTGCGTCGGCGCGGCGCTCGAATGGTCGGTGATCGGGCGGGCGCTGCGGCCGACGCTCGCCGCCTCCGTCGTGAAGTTCGCGGTGATGCCGAGCGTCACCATTCTCGCCTGCCTCCTGTTCGGGCTCGACGGGCGGGCGGCGGTCGTCGCGGTGATGTTCCAGTCGCTGCCGACGGCGTCATCGTCTTATGTGATGGCCCGCCAGCTCGGCGGCGACGCGCCGCTGATGGCCGGGATCGTCGCCTTTCAGACCGTCCTCGCGCTCGTCACTCTGCCGGTCGTCCTGGTGCTGACGGAAGCGCTGTTCGGGGCCTGAGTCCGGCCGAAATCGCGCCCGAGCCCGGACGCCCCGGAGGCGGGGCGTCACGAGGTCGCCGGTTCGCCGTCCTGCCGCCAGCGGGAGGCGCTGATGCGCTTCGCCGCCTCCGAAATGTCGCCGCGCAGCTGATCGGCCGCGGACGCTGCCTCGCCCGCTTCGAGGCTCGCGATGATCGCCTCGTGCGTGCCCTCGGTGAAGCGGGCCCCCTCGCTGCTCAGACAATAGCGCAGCAACGGCCCGCTCCGCATCCACAGCAGTTCGATCAGGAAGCGGTGCACGTCGAGATCGGACCGCTCATAAATGAGAAAATGGAAGCGGAAATTGTCGCCGAGATAGGCGTCGAGATCGTTGCGCTTGAACGCATGGTCCATATTCTGCGACAGCGTGCGAAGGAGGTCGAGGTCGGCGGCGGTGATGTGCGGGGCGGCCGTCTCCGTCGCCCAGCCCTCGAGGTGGAGGCGCAGCGCCGTGATCTCCTCGAACTCTGTCCGGCGCATCAGCGGCACCATGACGGCGCGCTGGCTTTGGGTGGTGAGGGCCCGCTCGCTGATCAACTGGCGGATCGCCTCCCGCGCCGGCATCGTGCTCACCCCGAGGCGGCGCGTGATCTGACGCAACGTGATGTGCTCGCCAGGGCGAAACCGCCCGACCATGATGTCGAATTTCAGGATCCGATAGACCTGCTCGCGCAGATTTTCGCCTTGCGATATGCGCGAGCGTTCGCCTCCAGCGACGAGGAAATCCACATCAGGCAAGGCGGTCGAGCCCCAGAAATTGGTTCGATCAAATCTCGTCTGCTTGCAAAAACGTGCCGGCACTCTGCGCAGCCGCGATCGAACGCCCGCGGACGAAATTGTCCGCAATTGGAACTATATGGGCTGCGCATAGGTGAGAGCGATAGGGAATGCGAAAATATATTTGCTGCCTCGGTCACATCCTTTCAGAAATCACGGGGCTCTCGCATCATTTCAGGACGCACCGTTCCAATATGAGGCCCTGACGCGTTGCGTTACAGCCGGCCACCGTCGACCGGAAGGATCTGGCCCGTGATCCAGCCGGCGTCTTCGCTCGCGAGAAACGCCACGGCGGCGGCAATGTCGCTCGCTTTGCCGAGACGGCGGGTGTGGAGGGAGGCGAGGATCGCATTTTGCCGGTCGGGGCCGTAATTCTCCCACTGTTTGATCGTGCTCGGATTGGACAAAATGAGACCCGGCGCGACCGAGTTGGCCGTCACCCCATGCGGTCCGAGTTCGGCCGACATCTGCCGCGTCAGGCCGACGAGAGCGTGCTTGGCTGCGGTATAGCCGGGCAGACCCGTGAGGCTCGGCCGGATGCCCGCGCTCGACGAGATCGTCACGATCCGCCCCCACCCGTTGGCGCGCAGATGCGGCGCGGCCGCCTTCACGACATTGAAGGCCGCGTCGACATTCGCAGCGAACAGGGCGTGCCAGCCCTCGATCGTCGTCTCTTCGATGCCGATGCCGCTTTCCTGGCCGCAAACCCCGCCCGCGGCGAGCGCCAGGATATCGATCCGCCCCTCCGCCGCGATCACCCCCTCGACCATCGAGGCGGCCTCGTCCGGCCTCGACAGATCGGCGATGTGGGTGGGGCACCCGATCGCGGCGCCGCCGTCCGCGACCCCGGCCGCGATATCGGCGAGATGGACACGGGCGCCGCCCTTCACAAAGGCTTCGCCTATCGCTTGGCCGATCCCCTGTGCACCGCCCGTCACGAGCGCCACTTTTCCGTTGAAGTTGTTTCTCATGGTTGGGAAATCTTTTGAGTTGATCCTAAGATATGTACAATCGGCGGGGCTTCAGTTTGCGCCTTCGCCGATCACTATCGCGCCATCAGCCGCTGGCGCTGCGACGACGACCCCGAAGAGCCAAGACGCCATCATCTTGCCGATATGCTACAGTTTACATATCTGAATCCCATTCATAATAGTGGCCGCCATCAAGGATGCGTGCGAGTGTCGACGGCCGCGATGCGGGACTTATCTCTGCGGTCATCGGCAGCGTCGGATGGACATGGCGCGGCGACGCTCTCGCCGGCGACCGTGCGCCGCGCGCAAGGCATGTGAGGAGCAGCACGAATGGCTGAGGACGGGCCGGGCTCGGTCAAATCGGGCGCACGGATCTTGGACGTGATGGAGCACATCGCCAATCAGGATCATCCGGTGAGCCTTGCCGATGTGGCCGCCGGACTTTCGATCCCGAAGAGCAGTGCGTTGATGCTTCTGCGCACGCTCGTCGCCAAGCAATATCTCGAGCGGGACGGCGCCGGCCAATATCGGCTGGACCCGATCTTCCGCGTCAACGGCAACGAGTGGGTGGGTGGCCGCCTCGCGGTGCTGCGCAAGCTCGCGCGGCCGATCGCCAAAGCGCTCGCCAACGAGGTGCAGGAGACCGTCGTGCTCGGGGTCCTCACCTCGGACTATGAGATCGAGGTCGTCGAGAAGGCGCGCAGCCCGCGTGAGGTGCGTTACGAGATCGAGCTCGGCGCAATCTATCCCGCTTATTGCACGTCGATGGGTCGCTCGATCCTCGCCTTCCTCCCTCAGGAGACCGTCGACCACTATCTCGCCACCGTCCCGCGCACGAAATGCACGCCGAAGACGGTGATCGATGCCGACGGATTGCGCGGGATCCTGTCGCGCGTCAGGTGCCAGGGCTATGCGGTCAATATCGAGGAGCATGTCGATGGTGCTTCCTCCGTCGCCGCGCCGTTAAAGGATACGGCGGGCGCCATTCTCGGAACGCTCAATATCGGCTGCGTCACCGCCAATTTCCTCGCCAACCGCGAGCACATCATCGAAAGCCTCGTGCGGACCACGGACCGTTTCAACGCCGAGCTCGCGACCAAGCTCGGCCAGCTTGAAGAGACCGATGCGCCGCGCCCGAAACGCGCGACCCGGTCCCGCGCCAAAGGACCGACGACCGCCGCGCGCGACTGAGATCGGCGCCCAAGGAGTCCCGTCCGGCGTGGTCGGCGATCAGCCGGCCGTTTCGTCGGCGAGGACGAGAAGATTATCGTCGCTCATCAGGCGGTCGCCCTCCTCCACCTCGTGGATCATCTCGACGAGACGGGCGAGTGTCGGACAGTCGATCCCGTGCCGCGCGCCGATCGTGACGATCGGGGCGACGAGCTGGTCGACTTCGGTGCGCCGCTTGCGGATCGCAAGGTCGCGCCAGATGCCGGAATGGGTCTTGGCGCTCGGCCGGTTGAACGCGACCATATCGGCGACGCAGCGCCGCGCATCGGCCTCGCTCGCCTCCGGCATGAAGGCGGCCGGATCGAAGCCGTTGAAGCCGAGCGGGGCGACCCCTTCGGCCCGCGCAACGCGCATCGTCTCCCCGGCGAGCCGGCGGAAGAGCGGCAACAGCTCCTCGCGGGCGAGACAGTCGGCGATGCCGAGATCGCCGAGCGCCTGGGCGAAGAGGAGCGAGGCATAGCCGAGCTTGCCCCAGAGATAGGCGAAGATGCGATCGGTCGCGATCGCTCCCGGCTCGAAGAGCTGGATGGTCTCGAGCAGCGCGGCGAGGCGCGGCGTCATCGCCCCATCGAGCTCGCCGAGAACGAAGGCGCCGCGACCGGAGAAGATCACCTTGCCGGGCTCCAAATAATCCGCGCCGAAATTGACGAAAGCGCCGATCACCCGCTGACGCCCGAGCCGGGCCTCGAGCTCCATCTCGCAAAGCCCGTTCTGGAGCGAGACGACATAGGCGTCCGGCGCCAGGAAGGGCTTCAGCCGTTCGGCCGCGTCGGCGGTATGCTGGGCCTTCACGCACAGAAAGACGTGACGCCACGTCCCCGTGAGCGCCTCGGGACGGACGGCGGGCGCCGCGACGGTGAAGGCCTCCACGGGACCGACGACGGTTAATCCCGACGCGTCGATCGCCGCGACATGCTCCGGCACGACATCGACGAAGGTGACGTCGACGCCCTTGCGCGCGAGCACGGCGCCGACCGTTCCGCCGATCGCCCCCGCGCCCCAGATCAAGACCCGGTCGAGCATCTAAACCGCCGCGCTCTTCGTGGCCGCGCGATGAGCGTCGATCTCCGTGCACGCGCCGTCGAGGGCATGAACGACGCGGTTCAACGCCCGCACGGCCGAGACGGTACAGAATTTCGCCGCGTCCGAGCCGATCTCGGCCTTTGCGAGAGCGCGGAGCGGGTCGAGGACGGGGAACGGCGACTGACCGACCGCCGGATCCTGGGTGAACCGGTCGCCGCTCGTATAGTCGATCGGAACGAGATGGCGCGACAGACGCTGAAGCGTATGGCTCGCCGACTCCGCTGCCGCCCCATCGGCACCGGCGATGGCCGCGTTGAAGGCCTCGATCCGGCCGGCGAGGTCCGCAAGACGCGTCCGGGCGGGTTCGAGGTCGACACCATGGGCTGACACCGCCGCGAGCGCGTCGAGCTCGGCGGCGAGATCGGCGGCCAAGGCGGCATAGTCGAACGGAAGGACCGGATCCGCGACGAGGCGCCAGGTGGCGTGGAGATAGATCGCGGTGTCGCGGTCGAGGATCTCGGCGTCGATCTTGTCGATCGTGTCGCCGGGGGTGTGCCACCACCAGCCGAAGCCCGCCCCCTTGCGCCCGCCACCGCTGAAGATCGACGCGGCGACATTCTCGCCGCCCTCCGGCGATTGCTCGCCCGCGGTGTTGAAGAGCGAGGGAACGCCGATCCCCCAGAAGGACTGATCGCCGGCCCGGCTCATCCGAAGACCGCTGATCTCCTGCTTGCCCGTCTCGGACACCACGTCGCGGGCGAAGCTGCGAAGCTCGGCGGAGACCGGCATGTCGCTGAGAATGACATTGCCCGTCCCGCCGGTGGAATCGACGTTGACGTGGACGGCGCAGCGCCTTTCGAGCTCGCGCCAATAATGCTCGGCGTACCAGGACGAGCCGGCATAGCGCCCGTGCGAATGGCCCGACCAGAAGCACACGCGAAACCCGCGACGCCAGTCATCGCGATGGGCGGCGAGAATGCGCGCGATCTCCAACATCGTGGCGTTCGCCGCGCCATTGTCCATCACGCCATAATACCAGGTGTCGTGGTGGCCGGAGAGCATGACGAACGGCTCGTCCGCATCGCCCTTCGGCCCCGCCATATCGCCGACCAAAAGCGGGATCTTGCGCCATCCGGTGTCGACTTCGGCCTGCAAGGTGGCCTCGACCGGCCCCGCCGCGACCCGCGCCTTGAGGGCGTCGCCGTCGGCCTTCGTCACCGTGAGGACGACGGTCCGCGGGAGCTTTCCGGCAGTCTCGTCGGTCGGGCTTCCCCATACGGGCGAAATGCACATCTCGTGCTTGTGCTCGTGAACGGAGACGTGGATCTGGCCGGACGCGCCGGCTTCGCTCGCCCGCCGGCTGACCGGCGGCGAGGCGAGCCCGTCGATCAGGGCGATCTTGCCGGTCACGTCGACCGCCGCGAAATCGGCCTCCGTTCCGCGGCCCACATAGACGACGGGCGCGGTGAGGCCGTCGGCGTTGGCGCACGAGAAGGAGTGCGTGATGCAGTCGATCGCCTCCCCGTTCACCGTCAACTTGGCGTCGCCCGGCAGACTGATGAAGGCATCGTGCAGCAAAAGCTCGGTGCGATAGCCCATCGCCGCGAGTTGCGCCTCCAGATAGTGGAAGCTTTCGAGTTCCTCAGGCGTGCCAGACAGCTTCACGCGCCGGGCGAACTCTTCGAGATGAGAGAACAAGTTGGCCGAGCTGATCTCGGACTTCAGCAAATCGATCGTGCGCATTCCAGTCCTCTTCGCATCACGACTATGAGCCCCATCAGCCCCACGGGCGGGACGCCTCGTCAACCATCGTCCCCGGACCGCACGAGCGTGCGTCCGGTCAGAAAGCCGCCATCGACCACGAGACAATGGCCGTTGACGAAGTCGGCCTCGGGCGAGACCAGATAGGCGGCGGCGGACGCGATATCGGCGGCGACGCCGGTACGTCCGCGGGGGATCATCGACAGATAATTGTCCCGGTATTCCGGGGTGACTTGATCGTCCCGCACCTCGATCAGGCCGGGCGCGATCGCGTTGACCCGGATGCCGAGCGGTCCGAACTCCTGCGCCGCGGACTTCGTGAACATCACGATGCCCGCCTTCGAGGCGCTATAATGGGCCACGCCGACCCGTGCGGAGAAGGCAGCGGCCGAGGCGAGATTAACGATTGCACCGCCGCCGCCGATGGCCGCGCGCGCCCGGGCGAACGCCTGGGTGCACAGGAAGGTGCCGCGCAGGTTGACGGTCATCACCCCGTCCCAAGCCTCGACCGGCATGTCGATGAGGGCATGGTTCGGGTAGATGCCCGCGTTGTTGACCAGCGCGGCAGGCACGCCCATCTCCGCCGCCACCTTGGCGAAGACCGCGACGATCGCCTCGGCCGACGACACGTCGAGATGGTAGGACCGCGCCGTGCGGCCGTCCGCATCGAGACCGTTCGCGACCGTTGCGGCAAGGTCGGCCTCGCGGTCGGTCACGGCGACGGAGAACCCGTCGCCATGGAGCCGTTCCGCGATCGCCTTGCCGAGGCTCTGGCCGGCACCGGTGACGATGGCGACCGGACGATCGACCGACGACGGGTCGGGTGTCAGAGAGGGCGTGGACATCGTGCCGGACCGATCAGGGTGAGGTGATCTCACGCGTCCAGCGGTGCGTCCACTCGGGGCGAACCGTCGTCACGTAGTCCCAATCGGCCTGCTTCAGGCTGTCGAGCACACCCTCGCCCACCGGAAGCTTGGCGGCGACGTCCTCCTCGAGCACGACGTCCTTGTTGACCGGCGCGAGATAGGTGAACTCCGCGTTCTTCGCCTGCGCCTCTTCGCCGAGGACGAAGTTGATATATTTCTGCGCGGCTTCGAGGTGCTTCGTCCCCTTGGCGATGCCAATCGTGGAATCGATGATGTAGGCGCTCTCTTCCGGGATCGTCCAAGCGAGCGGCGCGCCGGCATCGATCTGCGCCTGGGCGCGGTCGGTCGTCCAGGAGGACATCACCACTTCACCCTGGCTGAAGAGCTGGGCGAGTTGGGCGTGCTGGGTCCAGAAGGTGAGGATGCTCGGCTTCAACTCGCTGATCAGCGCGAAACCGGGATCGATATTCTCGACGCTGCCGCCGTTCATGTCGGCCGCGGTCAGCAGGAAGAAGGCGCCGTGCGAGGTGGTGATGTCCGGCACCGCGATGCGGCCGACATAGTCCTCATCCCACATCGCCTTCCAGGAGGTCGGCTCCTCGGTCACGATATCAGTGTCGTAGACGAGCGCTTGGCTCACATACATGAACTTGGTGTAGGGATCGCCCTCGACGCGGAACTGGGGATAGAGCTTCTCCAGATTCGGCACCGCTTCGACCGAGAGCGGCTCGTAGAGGCCTTCGGCGTTCGCCTGCGCCGCGCCGATCTCGTCCATCATGATGACGTCGATGTTCACGTCATCCTTCTGGGCGCGCATCATCGCGACGGTCTGCATGGTGAGGCCGGTCGCGATACGGACCTTGATGTCCGGATTGGCGGCCTCGAAGGGCTCGATGACGCTCTTGCGCCAGCCTTCTTCGAAGGACCCACCATAGACGATCACGGTGAGCTCTTCTTGAGCGTGGGCGGCTCCGGCCGCCATCAGAACGGCGGCGGAGGCGGCAAGTGCCGCAGCCCGCAGTTTCACTGTCCGCATATCAGTCCCCTTTCTGGTCGAGTTGAGCCGGTCAAGGCAGGAGCCTTGCGTCGTTCGTGTTCCAGGACACCCGAACGGGTTCGCCCACGCGCAGATGATCTGCCGGTGAGCGGTCCTGCTTCTGGACGAGGATCGTGTCGCCGGAGGCGAGCTCGACGACATATTCGATGAGACCGCCGAGCTTGGTGGCGCGCATCACCGTTCCGGGGGTTCCGCCCTCCCCGGCGCCGGGAAGGATTTCGATCTTCTCCGGACGGATCGACAGGACGACTGGGGCGCCGGTCGGCGCGAAATCGGGCGGGGCGCAATCGAGCCTTGCTCCGCGCGCCGACTGGAAGACATCCCCTTCGAGCCGCCCCTCGACGAGATTGGCCGCGCCGATGAAGTCGGCGACGAAGCGGGTGCGGGGATTGTCGTAGATCTCGGCCGGCGGACCGACCTGCTCGATCCGCCCCTTGTTCATGACGACGATGCGGTCGGCGATGGTCATCGCCTCTTCCTGATCGTGGGTGACGAACAGCGACGTGATGCCGACCTCTTGTTGCAAGGTTCGGATCTCGTGGCGCATCTGAACGCGCAATTTGGCGTCGAGATTGGACAGCGGCTCGTCGAAGAGGAGAAGCTGCGGGCGCAATGCGAGCACGCGGGCGAGCGCCACGCGCTGCTGCTGGCCGCCCGACAGCTCCTTCGGATAGCGCGCTTCGTAGCCCGACAGGCCGACGAGCTCGAGCGCGGCGGTGATGCGCCCCGCGATCTCCCCCTTCGGAACGTGCCGCGCCTTCAGCCCGAAGGCGACATTCTCGCTGACATTCATGTGCGGAAACAGCGCGTAGGACTGGAAGACCATGCCCATATTGCGCCGGTTCGGCGGCAGGCGGGTGATGTCCTTCCCGCCGACGAGGATCGAACCGGAGGACGGCTCGACGAAGCCGGCGACCATGCGCAGCGTCGTTGTCTTGCCGCAGCCGGAGGGGCCGAGAAAGGCGACCATCTCGCCCTCGCCCACCTCAAGATCGATCTTCTCCACCGCGGCGGTGTTGCCGAAGACCTTGCCGAGGGACTGGAGCTTGAGTGTGCTCATGGACCTACTTGTGCCGGATGGACAGGAAACGGGCGTAAAGCGGGACGCCGATCAGCGCCCAGACGACGATCAGCATCGTCGCGATCGCCGAGATCGTCGGCTCGCTCGAATACTGAACGAAGGTGAAAATCCGCATCGGTAGCGTCGACATGCCGGGCGCGGCGAGGAACAGCGTCACGACCAGCTCGTCGAAGGAGAGGATGAAGGCGAAGACGCCGCCGGCGAGGACGCCCGGGCGGATGAGGGGCAGCGTCACCTGGAAGAATGTGCGCCACCAGCCCGCACCGAGATTGCGCGCGGCCTCCTCGACCGCCGGGTCGAACTCCGAAAGGCTCGCCATCACGAGGCGCACGACGAACGGCGTCGTGATGATCGAGTGACCGATCACGAGCCCGAGGAACGAGCCTTGAAGCCCGATGCGGCTATAAAAGACGAGGAGCGCGAGGCCGAGGACGATCGTCGGAAACAGGATCGGCGAGAGCACGAAGGCCGACAGCGCCGACTGGCCGCGCCCCTTCCAGCGGGAGAGGCCGAGTGCGGTCAGCGTTCCGAGCGTGCAGGCGATCGCCGTGGCGCAGATCGCGAGCAGCGCCGAGAGCTGGGCGGCGTCCGTGAACTCCCCCGTCTCGAAGACGCGGGCGAACCATTTCAGCGTGAAGCCCTCCGGCGGGAAGACCGGATAACCCGTCGTCGTGAACGCCGTCGCCATCACGACGAGGATCGGGGCGGCGAGGAAGAGGACGATGATCGCGTTGACGAGGAAGAGGATCATGACGCCCTCCGCATCGCGCGCGAGGCGATCGACATGAGAGCGCTCAAGATCACCACCAGGACAACCAGCATGACGAGGGAGATCGCGGCGCCGAGCGGCCAGTTCAGGAGCGCGATGCCCTGCTGGTAAATGAGCGTCGCCATCACCGGAATGCGCGGCCCCCCGACGAGGGCCGGCGTGACGAAGGCCGAGATCGCCAGCGTGAAGACGAGAATCGAGCCGGACACGATGCCGGGCAGCGCGAGCGGCAAGGTCACGCGGAAGAAGATGCGCACCCGCCCCGCGCCGAGATTGCGCGCCGCGTCGTAGATCTGGCGGTCGATATTGAGGAGCGCAGCGTCGAGCGCGAGCACCATGAAGGGCAAGAGCACCTGGATCAGCGCGATGATGATGCCGGTCATCCGGTACATCATCGGGATCGGGCTATCGATCAGCCCGATCGACATCAACGTCTGGTTCACGAACCCTTTGTTCGACAAAAGGATCATCCAGCCGAAGGTTCGGATCACCGCACTCGTCAACAGCGGCACGAGGACCGCGAAATAGAGGAGCGCCCGCTTCATGCCGCGCAGGCGCGACAGGGCATAGGCGAGCGGAAAGCCGAGGATCAGACAGCCGATCGTGACCCAGAGCGCCATCAGGAGCGAGCGGCCGAGGATCTTCAGATAGAACGGGTCGCTGATGAAGGCCCAATAATTCGACAGCTCCCACGTATCGAGCATGCCGCGCCCGCCCGGCTCGTAGCCGCGCAAGCTCATGAGGAACAAGAAGAAGAGCGCGCCCACCATGAAGAGGAGCAGCCAAACCGTGTTCGGCAGCACCAACAGCACTTGCGTCCAGTCGCGTCGTTCGCGGCGGGGAGCAGCGGTCATGCCGGGCGTATCCGGATCAGGCGTCAAACGGAGCTCCTCTTCGAGAGACGCGGACGCGACGTCAGTTCACGTACTGACCACCGTCGACGTCGATGACCTCGCCGGTGATGAAATTGGGTGAGACGGTCGCGAGGAAGGCGACCACTTCGGCGATATCCTCCGGCGTGCCGATGCGGCCGAGAGGGATCGTCTCCACGAGCTTTTCGGCGCGCTTGTCGAACAGCGCGCTCGTCAGGTCCGTGCGCACTGCGCCGGGACAGATCGCGTTGACGGTGATGTACGGGGCGAGTTCCTTGCACAGCGCCCGCGTCATGCCGAGCATGCCGGCCTTCGCCGTCACATAGGCGAATTTCGACACCGCATTGGCGTTCGCGCCCATATGGGCGCTCACCGAGGAGATGTTGACGATCCGACCCGCCTTCTGCTCCAGCATGGTCGGCGCGACGGCCTTGCACCAGGAAAAGCAGCTCTTGAGGTTGATCGCGATCGTGCGGTCATACTCCTCCTCGCTGATCTCGATCAGCGATTTCGGCTGTGACACGCCCGCATTGTTGACGAGAACGTCGACGCGGCCGAACCGCTCGATCACCGCCCGCCCCTTCTCCTGGACGTCGGCATGATCCGACACGTCTCCGGTCAGGATCATCACATCGGCGCCGATATCGCGAACGAGCCGTTCGGTCTCGGCGAGTTCGGCCTCCAGCCTGTCGGCGAGCGCGAGATCGAAGCCGCGGCGGGCGAGCGCACATGCGCTGGCACGACCTATGCCTCTTGCAGACCCGGTCACGACCGCGACGGATCGTTCGACCTTTTTCCCGTCTGTACCGCTCGCAATCACACGCCTGCCTTTCGCTTCCAACGCAGAGGCCGCCTCGCGACGAATGCCTCGACATTCAGGCCTATTTACTCGGGTGTCAACAAATCATTCACATATAGAAATAGCATTCGCATATATGATCGAACGCTATGAACCGGACGGATACGCCTTCATGCGACCACCGCTATGGGCCGTGGCCCTCGCCACGACATCAGCGCTGCAGATCAATGCTTCGATGCTCGACCAGGGGCTCGCGATCATCGCGCCGCTCATCACGGCCGAACTCGGCATCGCGCCCGAGCGGGTCGGCATGTTGTCGACGGCGAGCGCTGCCGGGGTGGTGTTGTTTCTGGTCTTCGGCGCGCCGTTCATCGCCCGCTTCGGCGCGGTGCGGATGCTCCAATTCGGGGCGCTGCTCGCGGCGGGGGGAGCCGCGCTCGCGACCTCGGCGTTCTGGCCCGCCCTCCTTCTCGCCGCGTTCCTGATCGGCGTCGGGTATGGCCCGACGCCGCCGGCCGGCAGCCGAATCCTCGCCGCCACGGCGCCGCCGCGGCATCGCACGCTGGTCTTTTCGATCAAGCAATCGGGCGCGCCACTCGGCGGCGCCATCGCCGCGATGCTCCTCGCCCCGATCGCGGCCGCATATGGTTGGCGCGTGGCGCTGATGACGGCGATCGCCGTCTCTGTCGTCGCCGCCCTCTCGATCCAGCCGCTCAGGATGCGGCTCGATCCGCCGGCGCACGGCGGGGCCGCGCTGCCCCTCTTCGCGACGCGCAATCTCGCCGCGCCCTTCACGACGCTCGCCGCCGATCCCCGCGTCTTCGCGATCGCGCGTCTCGCCTTCTCGCTCGCCCTCGTCCAGAGCTGCCTCTTCTCGTTCTCGGTGACGTATCTGTCGACCGCACGGGGGTTGGCGCTGGCGGAGGCGGGCATGGCTCACGCAATCCTTCTCGTCGCGGGGGCGAGCGCGCGGATCCTTCTCGGATGGCTCGCCGACCGGACCGGAACCCCGTCAGCCAACCTCGTGATCCAGGCGGTGATCGCCGCCGTCCTCGTCGCCGGGTACGGCCTCCTCCCGGTCGGAACGCCGCTCGCTCTCGTCGGCGCGGTGACGTTCTTTCTGGGCTTCAGCGCGGCGAGCTGGAACGGCATCTTCATGGCCGAGATCGCCCGCATGACGCCGCCCGATCGCATTGCCGAGGCGACGTCGGGCGGGGCCCTCGTCGCCTTTCTCGGCTACCTGATCGGTCCGGTGACCTTTTCGCTCCTCGTCTCATCGTTCGGTGACTACCAATGGCCATTCGCGATTTTCGGGGCGCAACTTCTCGCCAACGCGGCCCTCACCGCCGCGCTGTTCACGCGGCGACGGCTCGGCTGGCGCAACGAAACCTCTTGACGGCGCCCCACCCGCGCGGGGCGCCCCGATGCGAGCCCTATGCCGGCTCGGGGAAGGTTTCCTTCCGGTCGAACGAGCGGCGCAGCGCCAAGTAGCCTTCGCGGTCGAGCTTCGGCCCGGCCTCCGCGATGACGCGCTTTGCCTCGGCCGCATCGTCGAACAGGAGATCGACCGCGAGCATCGCCATCGATTTCGCCGGATTGACCGCGGCGAGCACATGGTCGCGCACATAATAGTCCCGTGAGTGGGGCGAGCCTTCGGTGCCGCCGCTGCGCGGATGGACGACCGGCATCATGAAGCCGACATCACCGACATCGGTCGACCCGGTCTGCTGCCGCGCCGGCCCCATGTGCGCCTCGCCGACGACGGCGGCGCAATTGTCGTATTGAAGCTTAATGAGGTTCTTGTCGGGATTGTTCGGCAGATAGCCGCCGACGGTCTCGATCTCGACCGTCGCCCCGATCGCGAGCGCGCCGGCGCGCATCGAGCGGTCGACGATCTCGCTCGCCTGCTGCATCGCTTCCACCGTACGGGCGCGGATCATCGTCTCGATGCGCACGTCGGCCGGGACCGAGCTCGTGCCGTCGCCGCCTTTGGTGATGATCGGGCTCACCCGCACGGTATCTTCCTCGCGGAATTTCTCCCGCTGCGCGTCGATCGCCGCGATCCCCAGCATCGCCGCCTTCAGCGCGTTGATTCCCTTGCTCGGAAACGAGCCGGCGTGCGCGGTGATGCCGGTGAACTTGATCCGCTTGATCAGGGAGCCGTTGTGCGTGTCGCCGACGCTCGCATGGCTGTCGTCCATGCCGTGCGGTGTGTGGGTGATGGTGATCATGTCGATATCGTCGAACTCGCCGAGCCGGATCAGCTCGGGTTTGCCAACGAGGAATTCGATCTCGCCTTCATCCTTCAAGGCGAGGCGCTCTTCGATCTGGATGCATTCCTCGGCGGGCACCGCGAACAACACGACGTCGCCGTCGAGATATTGCATCACCGCCTGAAGGCCCATGCCGGCCCCGATCATCGACGCGATCTGCGCGTTGTGCCCGCACCCATGGGCGGCCCCCGTCGCCGGATCGACGACCGGGCTGTCGCGCGTGATGATCGCATCGAGTTCGCCCAGAATGCCGACGGTCGGCCCCGACTTGCGACCATTGAGGCGCGTCTTGACGCCGGTTCGGGCAAGCCCGGTGCGCGACTGAAGCCCCATCTCCGAAAAGGCGTCGGCCACGAGGCGGGCCGTGTCGAACTCGCTGAAACCGAGCTCGGGGTGAGCGAGGATCCGCTTGCTGATATCGATGATCTCGTCGGCGCGTCGGTCGATGGCGGCGCAGACCTCCGCCTTGATTTCCGCCTTGGTCTTCGACATCCCGGCCTCCCTCGTCGCAGCGTGCATCGTTGGCTTTTGCGCGAGCAAAACCGTGCCGGATACGAGACGGCCGCTCACGGTGAGGTTAGCTAAATATGCTTCCATTTATCTGTCAAGAAAGATATTTAGAAGACAATTGAGCACGGCCGCCAACACAGCGGGAGCAAGGATGGCGCGGGCAACTCGCAGGGAAAATGCTAGGCAGGATGCTAACAAATCGGGCGCCGACAATGGCGGAGGCGGTCGCGACGTGATGGACGTGGGTCTTGCCCAATGGCACCGCGAGCGACCCGATCTCGATCCGTCCGCCAAGGCCGTGACCGGGCGCATTCTGCGACTTCACGACATCATCTTGCGCGCGTTCAATCGCGTGCTCGCAAGCCACGGGCTGAAATATGCCGACTACGCGGTGATCGCGACGCTGAGGGCGAGCGGCGCCCCCTACGAGATGACCCCCTCGGCGCTCCACAACATGATGGCGCTGAGCTCCGGCGGCCTCTCGAAGGTGCTCGGCCGCCTGGAGGCGCAGGGGCTCATCGTGCGCCGCACCGCCGAGGAGGATCGTCGCAGCGTCATCGTCGCGCTCACCGAGGCGGGCCATGCGCTGACGGAGCCGACCATGGCCTTCCAGGCAAACGCCGAGCACGACATCCTCGCCCCGCTTACCAAGCGCGAGCGCGACCAGGTCGCCGCCGCGCTGCGCAAATTGATCATCTACAACGAAGGCGTCTTCGTCGAACCGGCGCCCACCCCCGCCCCGCCGGTCGATCAAGGCGGCACGGGGACGCCCTCCTGATCGACGCTCGGGCATCGAGAGGAAGGCCGCGCGGTGCGCAAATTCTGGGCGCTCGTGGCGGCGCCGCGCCGATGCCCGGCGAACTTGGCGGGCCATCGATCCACTCGTGCGGCGCCCTTTCCGCTCTTATTCAATTGCGCCCGTTTCTTGCATACGGCAGCATGAGACATCTTCCCGGCGGTCTTCGCCGCGGAAGCAACGGCGCGTTTCGCCCTTTCCGGCGTGGTGCGCCGACGATGTGCGCCTTGCCCAAAAATCGGCACGGATGCGTACGCTCGGCTCGACCGGGCGTGTCCGGACCGATCAACGACCCGGCATCCCGGCGATGCCGACCCGAAGGACGAATTCTATGATGCGACGCGATTTCAACGTGGGCCGTTCGGCGATCTATGCCGAGAACGGCGCTGCGGCCACCGCCCATCCGATGGCGACACTCGCAGCCGTCGACGTCTTGCGCAGCGGCGGCAACGCCGTCGACGCAGCCGTCGCGGCCATGGCGCTTCTGTGCGTGATCGAACCGCAGGCGACCGGGCTCGGCGGCGATTGCTTCGCGATCTACTCCAAGGGGTCGTCCGGCAAGCCGATCGGGCTCAACGCGTCGGGCCGCGCACCCGCCGCGGCCACCGTCGACTGGTATCGCGAGCACGGCATCGACGAGATCCAGGTCGAGACGCCCCATGCCGTCACGATCCCCGGCGCCGTCGACGGCTGGTGCCGCCTCATCGAGGACCATGGCACGAAGTCGATCGGCGAACTTCTCCAGCCGGCGATCAGGGCGGCCGAAGACGGCTTCATCGTCGCCCCGCGCGTCGCCTATGACTGGGACAAGCTCACCTCCAAGCTGGCGCTCGATCCCAACACCAGCGCCCGATTCCTGCCCGGCGGCCGCGCGCCGAAGGTCGGCGAACGGCACGTCCAGCCCGAGCTCGCCTGGACGCTCAAATGCGTCGCGAAGGACGGGCGCAACGGGTTCTATCGCGGCCCCGTCGCCGAAGACATCGTGAACCGCCTGCGCGAGCTCGGCGGCCTCCACACGATGGACGATTTCGACGCCAGCGAGCCGACTTATGTGGAGCCGATCTCCACCACCTATCGCGGCCATCAGGTCTACGAGATCCCGCCGAACGGTCAGGGCATCACCGCCCTCATCATCCTCAATGTCCTCTCCGGCTTCGACCTGACGGACCCGTCCCTTTCCCTTGCCGACCGGGTCCACCTCCTCGCGGAAGCCTCGAAGGCCGCCTATCTGCGCCGCGACGCGCTGATCGGCGATCCGACGATGGTGGACGTTCCGGTCGAGCGGCTCCTCTCGGCCGAGGAGGCGGACCGTATCCGCGCCTCGATCAGCCTCGACCGGGCCGGCACGCCCGCGCCCGTCGATCCGTTCGTCCATTCCGACACGACCTATCTCACCGTCGTCGACAAGGACCGGAATGCGATCTCCTTCATCAACTCGCTCTTTTCCGGTTTCGGCTCCGGCATCATGGGTCCGAAGAGCGGCGTCATGCTGCAAAATCGCGGCACCTCCTTCCGCATCAAAGAAGGGCATCCGAACGCGATCGCGCCCCGCAAGCGGCCGATGCACACCATCATCCCCGCCATGCTCGGCAAGGGCGACACGATGATGATGCCGTTCGGCGTGATGGGCGGCCACTTCCAGCCCGTCGGGCACACCAACGTCGTCACCGGGATGCTCGATCTCGGTCTCGACCCGCAGGACGCCCTCGCCGCGCCCCGTTCCTTTGCCTATGATGGCGAGCTGCGCCTCGAGGCGACCTTCAGCGATGCCGTGGCACAGGACCTGCAAGATCGCGGGCACAAAGTGGTCCGGCAAGAGCCGGTCGGCGGCGGTCAGGCGATCTATATCGACCATGAACGCGGCACCCTCATCGCCGGCTCCGAGCCGCGCAAAGACGGCTGCGCAATCGGTTACTGATCGCATTCCGGGGCGGTCGAAGCCACCGCCCGCCCCGGCCATCCCGGACGGAACGACACGAGAGAGGCTCCCTTTTGGCGAACCCCACCGCGCCAGAGCGCGCCGCCCCCGACGAGACCGTGCTGGCCGTCGAGGGGCTCAAAACGCAATTCTTCACCCGCGACGGGATCGTCCGCGCCGTCGACGGCGTCAGCTTCGACGTGAAGCGCGGTGAGACGGTCGGCGTCGTCGGCGAGAGCGGCAGCGGCAAGAGCGTCACCGCTCTGTCCATCATGCGCCTTCTCGCCAAGCGGACCGGGCGGATCGTCGAAGGGTCGATCCACCTCGTCGATACGGAGATCACTGCCGCCTCGGAACGCAAGATGCGCGATATCCGCGGCAACGTCGCCTCGATGATCTTCCAGGAACCGATGACGAGCCTCAATCCGGTGCTCAAGATCGGCTATCAGATGACCGAGACGATCCGCGTCCACCAGGGTCTCGACAAGGCGGCCGCCCGCAAGCGCGCGCTCGACATGCTGCGCTTCGTCCACATTCCCGAGCCGGAACGGCGCATCAACCAATATCCGTTCGAGCTGTCGGGCGGGATGCGGCAGCGCGTGATGATCGCGATGGCGCTCTCGTGCAATCCGCAGCTTCTGATCGCCGATGAGGCGACGACCGCGCTCGACGTCACGATCCAGGCGCAGATCCTGGAGCTGATCCGCGAGCTTCGCGAGAAGATCGGCATGGCGGTGCTGATGATCACCCACGATCTCGGCGTCGTCGCCGAGACGTGCGACCGGATCGTCGTCATGTACGCCGGCAAGGTGATGGAGCGCGGGACGGTGCGGGAGGTGTTCCGCAACCCGCTCCATCCCTACACCAAGGGGCTCCTCGCCTCGATCCCGCGCCTTCCCGAGCCCGGCGCCGCCGCACGCGAGGCGCGTGGCAACCTCACCGAGCTGCCGGGCTTCGTGCCCTCGCTGCGCAACGTGCCGCCCGGTTGCCGGTTTGCGCCGCGCTGCTCCTACGCCGTCGCAAAGTGCCACGAGGAGAGCCCACCGCTCATGGAAAAGGCCCCCGGCCGCCTTACCGCCTGCTTCGAGGCGCACCGACTGATGGAAAACGCCATGCCGGAGACGGCCAATGTCTGAGGCCGCAACGCTCGACCGCCCGGCGGCGACCGATGCGGCGCGCCCCCTCGTCGTCGACAATCTCACCAAGCACTACCCGATCCACCGCGGCATCCTGAACCGCGAGGTCGCCCGCGTTCATGCCGTCGACGGGGTGAGCTTCGATCTCGGGGCCGGCGAAACGCTCGGCCTCGTCGGCGAATCGGGCTGCGGGAAGTCGACCGTCGGGCGCTGCATTCTGCGCCTCGTGGAGCCGACCAGCGGCACGATCCGCCTCGGCGACGACGACATCACCCATCTCGATCGCGGCGCGATGCGGCCGCACCGGCAGGACCTCCAGGCGATCTTCCAGGATCCCTACTCCTCGCTCAATCAGCGGATGCGCGCGGGCGAGATCGTCGCCGAGCCGCTCGTCAATTTCGGCCAGCCGGCGGACCGGGCGCACATTGCGAGCCTCTTCGAGCGGGTCGGCCTGCGTCCCGAGCAGATGGACCACTATCCGCACGAATTCTCCGGCGGGCAGCGCCAGCGCCTCGTGATCGCGAAGGCGCTCGCGTTGGAGCCTTCGGTCATCGTGTGCGACGAGGCGGTGTCTGCGCTCGACGTTTCGGTGCAAGCGCAGGTGATCAACCTCCTCACCGAGCTGCAGCGCGAGCGGGGGATCGCCTATCTCTTCATCGCTCACGATCTCGCTGTGGTGGAGCACATCAGCCACCGCATCGCGGTGATGTATCTCGGGCAGATCGTGGAGCTTGCGGAAAAGCGCGCCCTCTTCGAGGATCCGCTCCACCCTTACACGCGCGCCCTTCTCAACGCCGTGCCGATCCCCGATCCCGAGGTGACGCGCGACCGGACGATCATCGGCGGCGACGTGCCGAGCCCGTTGAACCCGCCCAAGGGTTGCCGCTTCAACACCCGCTGCCCCCTCGCCTTCGACCGTTGCCGCAGCGAGGCGCCGGCCTATCGCGAGGTGAAGCCCGGCCACTACGCCGCCTGCCACCTCAACGACTGACACGAAAAAGGCCGGGTCTGACCCGGCCTTTTTCTGTCGATCAACGCCCCGCATCGCGGGGCGTCGTCATGTCATGCGCCCGTCAGCGGGCGATGGCGCTGTCCCGCGCCACCGTCTTTAGCGCAGGCTCCGCTGCATTTGCGGGTCGAGCCGGTCACGCAGACCATCGCCCAGCATGTTCACCGCGAGGACGGTGAGCGCCAGAAAGATGCTCGGGAAGAGCACGGCGCCCGGCGCGATCGTGAAGAGCGCCCGCCCTTCGGCGACGATATTCCCCCAGCTCGGAATCTCCGGCGGCGTCC
This sequence comes from Acuticoccus kalidii, assembly GCF_021556395.1. Classification (GTDB taxonomy): domain Bacteria; phylum Pseudomonadota; class Alphaproteobacteria; order Rhizobiales; family Amorphaceae; genus Acuticoccus; species Acuticoccus kalidii. Next base: position 339,575 of record NZ_JAKGCS010000033.1, on the reverse strand, counting down.
CCGCCCCCAGGAAGGACAGGTAGGCCTCGGAGATGATCGCCGAGGCGGAGATATAGGTCGCCTGGACGATGAGCGGGTTGATGGTGCTCGGCAGGATGTGACGGCGCAGAAGCGGAATGTCCTTCGTCCCTGCCGCGATCGCGGCTTCGACGAAAGGCTGCTCGCGTACGCTCATCACGATGCCGCGCACCAGGCGGGCGACGCGCGGGATCTCCGGAATGGTGATCGCGATGATGATGTTGCGGATCGACGAACCGGCGAGCGCCATGAAGGCGATCGCGAGGAGCACCGACGGGATCGCCATCAACCCGTCCATCACCCGCATCACCACGACGTCGACCCAGCGGACGAGGCCCGCCGCGAGGCCGATCACGAGGCCGATCGCCGTCGCGATCGCGGCCACCGAGAGCCCCACCATGAGTGAGACGCGGCTGCCGTAGATGACGCGCGAGAAGAGATCGCGCCCCATCATGTCGGTTCCGAAGAGATGCTCGGAGGACGGTGCCTTGAGGCGGTTGACGACGTCGAGCGCGATCGGGTCGTACCGCGTGACGAGCGGCGCGAAGATGGCGAGGAGCGCCAGGAAGGAGATGATCACGCCGCCGGCGACAAGGGTCGGATTGCGCCGGGTGAAGGTGCCCCCTTCGCCGAGAAGAAGGCGGAAGCGGCTCGGGGTGCGGGTCGTCGAAACGGTTGAAATTGCCATGCTCTTCGCCTCAGCCCTGGTAGCGAATGCGCGGGTCGAACAGCGAATAGCTGAGATCGACGAGCAGGTTGAGGAGGACGTAGACCACGGTGAAGATCAGGAGGACGCCCTGGATCACGGGATAGTCCTTGCGCACGATCGCATCGACGGTCAGCCGGCCGACGCCGGGGATCGCGAACACCGTTTCCGTCACCACGACGCCTGAGATCAGCAGCGCGATGCCGAGACCGATCGTGGTGACGATCGGGATCGCGGCGTTCTTGAGCGCATGGATCAACAGGATCGGCGGGGTCGACAGGCCCTTGGCCCGCGCGGTGCGGATATAATCCTGGTTGAGCACCTCGATCACGCTCGCCCGCGTCATCCGGGCGATCAGCGCGACATAGATCATGCCGAGCGACAAAGTCGGCAGGACGAGGCTGCGGAAGAAGGGCACGAGCCCGTCTTTGTAGCTGACATAGCCCTGCACCGGCAGGAGCTGGAGGTTCAGCGCGAAGACGTAGACGAGGATATAACCGAGCACGAAGACCGGAAGGGAAAAGCCCGTCACCGCCAGCACCATCACGACACGGTCGACGATGCTGCCGGCCTTCCAGGCCGCGAGCACGCCCATCGGAATGCCGACGATGACGGCGAAACTGATGGTGGAGAGGGTCAGCGCGATGGTCGGCTCGGCCCGCTGGAGGACGAGGTTGAGCACCGGCTGTTGATTGTAGATCGACGCCCCGAGATCGCCCTGGAGAACCCGCCAGATCCAATCGAAGAACTGAGCATAAAGGGGTTGATCGAGCCCGAGCTGCTGGCGGATGCGCTCGATGTGTTCAGGCTGGGCGAAGTCGCCGGCGATCACCGCCGCCGGGTCGTTCGGCCCGAGATGCAGGAGCATGAAGATCAGCACCGCGACGATGAAGAGAACGGGTATCGTCGCGATCAGGCGCCGCACGGCATAGGCAAGCATCAATATACTCTCAACGGAGATGCGGGCGGCCCAAGGGGCCGCCCATGAGGGCCTGACGACGTGCGCGCCGGCCCGAACGTGTGGCGCGGCGCGCGAGGCGCCGCCGCCCGCTTACTGCTTCTCGATGTTCCAGAAGCCGAGGATCGGGCCCTTCACGACACCCGAGACATTGGCGCGCCACGCCGACGGCATCTGGTATTGGCCGAGCATGACGAACGAGCCGTAGTCCATGATCTCGGCCGACAGCTCGTCCATGATCGCCTTGCGCTTTTCCGCATCGGCCTCGCGGCCCCATGCGATGCGCAGCTCTTCGATCTTCTCGTTCTCGGGCCAGCCGAACCATGCGGTTTCGCCGGCGGCGACGCCGGAGTGCTCGATGGGGGACGCCGCGCCGAGGCCCGTCCGGGTGTGGAAAATCGACCAGCCGCCCTCATTCGGCGGGTTCTTCGAGGCGCGCCGCGAGGTGAGCGTCGCCCAGTCCATCGCCTGCAGCTCCACTTTGACGCCGAGTTCACGAAGCTTCGCGGCCGTGATCAGCGCCGCCGGGCCCGACGGGTGGTCGGTCGGGTGCATGACGACCACCGTCTCACCGTCATAGGCCTGGTCGATCAGCTCCTGGGCCTTCGCCATGTCGCTGGTGACCATGCGCTCGGCCCCGCCCGCGCTCGTCTCGGTGGGTGTCCCGCACATCATCACGGAGGGGCAGGTCTGCCAATATTTCGGGTCGCCGACCATCGCGGTCATGTACTCGGACTGGTCGACCATGTAGGCGAGCGCCTGCCGCACTTCCTTCTTGTCGAAGGGCGGATAAAGGTGGTTCGGCCGCAGGAGAACGATGAGGCCGAACGGATCCTGCACGTCGACCGAGACGTTGGGATCGGCTTCCATGACCGGAACGAGATCGACCGGCGGGGCCTCCCAATAGTCCACCTCGTTGTTGAGGAGGGCCGACATCGCGGTGCCGGGATCGGGGAGATAGAGCCACTCGACGCGGTCGACCTTGGCGATCTTGCCGCCGGCCGCGCCGCTCGGGGCCTCTTCGCGGGGCACATAGTCCTCGAACTTGTCGTAGACGACCTTGTTGCCGGGCACCCACTCCTCTTCGTTGAACACGAAGGGGCCGGAGCCGATATGGCTTTGCACCTGCTCGAACGGGTCGGTCGACGCGACCGATTCCGGCATGATGAACGGGCCGGTCAGCGCCGAAAAGCTCTCCAGAACGAGACCATAGGGGGTGTTGAGCGTCAGCTCGAACGTGTCGTCGTCCACCGCCGTCAGCGATTCGGTGACTTCGGCGAGCGCGCCGCCGGCATTGTCACGCGCTTCCCAGCGTTTGATGGACGCGATGACGTCCGCCGTCGTCACCGGGGCGCCGTCATGGAAGGTGAGCCCTTCACGCAGATTGAACGTGTAGGTGAGCCCGTCTTCGCTGACCTCGTAGTCCGCGACCATCTGGGGCTGCGGCTCGAGCTGCTCGTTGAGGCCGAACAGCGTGTCGTAGATCATGTAGGCGTGGTGCCGCGTGATGATCGCAGTCGTCCACACGGGATCGAGATTGCGCAGATCCGCATAGGGCACGACGCGAAGAACGCTCTGCTCCTGCGCCACGGCGCCGGTGCTCGCGAGCCCGCTGGTGAGGAGTGCAGCCGCCAGGATGGGTCTGACGCACTTGTAGGAGATCATCACAGACCCCTTCTGTTCAAAAAACGATCAGCGCGACGGACGAAATGTAGACGACGCCCTTCGCGCGTGGCCTTAGCTTAGGCAGTGCCCAGAAAGGTGTCACGGACAAATATTAGAACTTCAATGATGACGAAGAAGGCAAAGGAACATCTGCGGTGATGTGCGGGCCACCACCCTAAAGCACGGCGGAGACGGCAGCGGCCGCCCCCGATACGCCGCGCGACCGAGTGAATACACGCTTAGGCTGAGAGCATGACCGGCACACGCCGCCGCGCCGATCGAAATGCGGGCATCTTTCCGCCCGGTCGAAGCCGGTCAGAACTCGACTTCGAGCTCGATCATCTCGTCGGGTTCGGCCTGCGCCCCCTCCGCCCACGCCACCATCGGCTCCCAGGCGAAGATCGTCTCGCAATAGGCTTGCAAGGGCGGCTCAAGCTCCACCGCGTAGGTTCGGAAACGCGTACAGACCGGCGCATACATCGCATCGGCGACCGTCGGCTCGCCGAACAGGAACGGACCGCCATACGTCGCGAGACAGTCGGTCCAGATATCCTTGATGCGCTGCACATCGGGCCGAGCGCCCGAGAAGATCTTGAACCGCTCGTGCTGGGCCTTGATGTTCATCGGCAAGGCCGAGCGCAGATTATAGAAACCGGAGTGCATCTCGCCGGAAACCGCGCGGCAATGCGCCCGCGCGGCGCGGTCCTTCGGGAAGAGCCCCGCTTTGGGCGCCACTTCGTTGAGATATTCCGCGATCGCGAGCGTGTCCCAAACCTCGACGCCGTCATGGCTGAGACGCGGGACGCGCACCGACGGCGAAAGGAGCAACAGCTCCTGCCGGACCTCGGGATCGTCCGTCGCGACCGGCTGCTCCTCGAAGTCGAGCCCGGCCATTTTGCACAACAGCCACCCCCGCAGCGACCAGGAGGAATAATTCTTCGAGGATATCGTCAGTGTCGCTCGTGCCATGCCGGCCCCACTCTCATCATCGTTTGGCGTGTCCGAGAATTTTGTCGCACCGCAGCAAGGGATGCACTAGCATTTTTTGGCTGCGTTAAATGGGCTCGATGGGACTGAGTATGCTCTATCAGATGTATCAGATGCAGGACGACCTGCTCGCGCCGATGCGCCTTTTCGCGCGCTACACACGGCTCGACGCGTTCGCTCCGCCGCAACTGATGCCGCTCACGCCGCATGCCTTCGATGCGACGATGGAGATGATCGCCCGCTTTCGCCTGACCCACAAGCGGCCCGCCTTCGGGATCCGCAGCGTGCCGGTCGGCCATCGCGAGGTGGCCGTTCGTGAGGAGGTCGCCCTCGATCTGCCGTTCGGCAATCTTCTCCATTTCGCCAAGGATATCGACACGCCGCAGCCGCCGATCCTCGTGGTGGCACCGCTGTCGGGTCACTTCGCGACGCTCCTTCGCCACACGGTCGAGGTGCTGCTGCGCGACCACGACGTCTACGTCACAGACTGGAAGAACGCCCGGGACGTGCCGCTCTCCGCCGGAAGCTTCGGCGTCGAGGATCATATCGAATACATGATCCGCTTCATGGAGACGATCGGGCCCGGCGGGAACATTCTCGCGGTGTGCCAGCCCTGCGTCCAGGCGCTGATCGCCGTCGCGGTGATGTCGGCGGCGGACAATCCGGCGACGCCGCGCACCATGACGCTGATGGCCGGCCCGATCGACACCCGCGAGAGCCCGACCGAGGTGAACGACCTCGCCAACGATCACGGCCTCGACTGGTTCGAGGAGAACCTCATCACCACCGTCCCGATGCGCTATCGCGGCGCCGGACGGCGCGTCTATCCGGGCTTCGTGCAGCTCTACGCCTTCATGTCGATGAACATGAACCGCCACGTCGACCAGCATAAGAAGCTGTTCAACCACCTGCTCCACGGCGAGTTCGCCAAAGCGCGGCGGATTACCGAATTTTACGACGAGTATTTCGCCGTTCTCGACCTCACGGCCGAGTTCTATCTCGAGACGATCGACCGGATCTTCCAGAACGCCGAACTCGCGCAGGGCACCTTCACCTATCGCGGCGAAGTCGTTGATCCGGGCGCCATCCGCAAGACCGCCCTCCTCACTGTCGAGGGCGGCCGCGACGATATCTGCGCCCTCGGCCAGACTGCCGCGGCGCATGACCTCTGCAATTCCCTCCGCCCGCATCTGAAACGCCACCATCTCCAGGCCAATGCCGGGCATTATGGCGTGTTCAGCGGCCGGCGCTGGGAGTTCGAGGTCTATCCCGTCGTGCGCAACATGATCCTCGCGATGGAGTGAGGATCAGGCGACCTTCTCCCGCTCGTCGGTCGCCTGAAGCGGCTGCGCCGGCTCGTCCTTGGCGTCTTCCACCCAGTCACGCCAAAGCGCGACGAGGATCGCCATCAACACCGGACCGACGAAGAGGCCGAGAAAGCCCATCGTCTTCACCCCGCCGATCAGGCCGAAGAAGGTCGGCAGGAACGGCAAGCTGATCGGCCCGCCGACGAGCTTCGGCCGGATCGTCTTGTCGACGATGAACAATTCGAGCGTGCCCCAGGAAAACAGCGCGATGCCGGCGAAGGGGGATCCGCTCGTCGCGACATAGATCGAGACCAACGTCATCGACAGCGGCGCGCCACCCGGCACCAGCGCCATGATCGCGGTGAGAACGCCGAGCGTCGCGGGCGACGGCGCGCCGGCGAGCCAGTAGGCCACGCCGAGAACGATGCCCTCCCCGATCGCGATCAGCGTCATCCCGAGAACCGCCGAACGCACGGCGAGCGGCACGATGCGCGACAACCGCTCCCACCGTAAGGGCAGGATCTTGGCGCCGATCCGGTCCAACTGCTCGACGAGCATCTCGCCCTGGCGAAACACGAAGAAGAGAACGATCAGCATGAAAATCAGCGTCAGCGCACCGTCGAACACGCGATAACCGACCGTGATCACCGCCTGATAGATCGTTCGCACATTCTCGCCGCTCAGCACCTGGACGAGTTCGCTGATGCCGCCGGGGCGGCCGAGATAGAGCGCCCATTGCTGCTGGAGCCATTCGCCCATGGCCGGCACGTTGGCGATCCAGTCGGGCGGCTCGGCCCCGGTCCGGTTGAGCTGAACGATCCAGTGGAACCAGATGCCGACCTCGCCGATCGCATAGAGCGTTGCGATCGTGATCGGGACGATCAGGAAGACGAGGAGGAGAAGGATGGCGATCGAGGCGGTGAGGATCGTGTTGCCGCCCATCCGGTCGCAGAGTCTGACGTAGAGCGGCCAGCTCGCGAACCCGATCACGAGCGCGGCGAGGACCGGCACCAGAAAGCCGTGCAGGAAATAGATCCCGACGATGACGACCGTCGCGACGAGCAATCGCCCGGCGAACAAGGGAGGAATCAGCGGCTCGGTGGACCGGTTCATAAGCTTCGGCTCATTTTGAGCACGACCCGCTGGAGTGGACCCCCGTGCGCGGACAAATGCGTGCTCGCTTCTCTTCTTGGGCGCGAATCCTGCTCGCTCCGATGGCCCTGGCCGAAGCGAACAGCGTTCCCGGCCCGGTTCGTCGCGGCCGGTCGATGAGGATAGCGCTTAACGTGGCGCGACAACACGTGGAGCGACATCATGGCCTTCATGGTTGTGCTCAAACCGCGCCCGTGAGGCCGAGGAGCCAAGTGGTGATCGAGAAATAGAGGATCAGCCCCGACAGATCGACGATCGTGGTGAGCGCCGGGCCGGAGATGACCGCCGGATCCTGCCGGGCCGCGACGGCTCCGAGCGGCAGCAGCGCGCCGATGAGGGTCGCCGAAATCACCTGCATTGCGAGCGCGAGGCCGATCGCTGCGCCGATCATCTCGATCGAGAGGCCGCCCGGCACGTCGGCCGCGTTCGATATGAGGTAGACCTTCAAGAACGCGAAGGTGAAAAGCGAGGCCGCCATCAGGAGCGAGACACGCGCCTCGCGCCACAGGACGCGCCCCGCGTCCCGCACCGACACATCCCCGACGGACATCGCGCGGGTGATCAGGCTCGCCGACTGGGTGCCGACATTGCCGCCGGTATCGGCGACCATCGGCATATAAAGCGCGAGGATGACGAGCGCGCTGAGGGCGTCCTCATAGATGTGGACGACATAGCCAGCCGCGAGCCCGGCGACCGCGAGGCCGAGCACCCAGGGGATTCGGCGGCGGAAATCGGACCAGACCGTGTGGTCGAGATAGTCGTCCTTCACGGTTCCGACGATGCCGACGAAGCGGTCCGCGTCCTCCTCGAAATTGGCGAGGAGATAGGCCCGCGCCCGCTCGGCGGTGACGATCCCCTCGATCGTCCCGTCCTGCGCCACCACCGGCCAGGCCTCGGCCCCGTCATGGAGAAGGCGGTGGGCGGCGACTTCGGCCTCCATCGTCTCGCGCAGGTGCGCGGACGGCCGCGTCATGATCCGGGCGAGCGGCGTCTCTCCCGGCGCCGCGAGGCAGTCGCGCAGCGAGACGAAGCCGAGAAATCCGCCCCCCTCGCCGATCACGGCCGCCTGATAGATCGTCGCCGCCTCCGCCTGGCCGGCGAGGCTCGCGACGGCGTCGGCGCAGGAGATCGCCTCCGGAAGGCGCGCGAAGCGGCGCTCCATGATCGCGCCGACGGGCTCCATCAAAGCCTCCATCGTCGCATCGCCGGCATGTCCGTTCGCCATAGTCCACCTTCATAGTCCGAGCCCGGTCGCGAAACCGGCCATGACATTCGTCATGCCGATTCACGGCGGGTGCAGCTAATCCGGCCAGAATGACAAGCCTATATCAAGGGCGGCGCTCGACGCCTCGCCGATCGAGCGCCGCTATCGGCCGCCTTTCGACCGGCGCGGCTTGTCGGAAGGATCGTCGAGGCTGGCATTCGGCCCGCCCTTCGCGCGTAAGGAGTGCCCATGAACCGACCCGAGACGGACCCCACGATCCGCGACGGCGAACGCGCGGTCGCCCTTCCCGCCGCGACGGACGCCGGCGTCTATTTTATCGGCCGGATCCACACGCCCTACACGGACCGCAGCGAATGTCCGCGGCAAGGGCGCGCCGACGGGCCGGAATGCGAGATCGAGGTGTTCGAGCCCTGGGCGGCGGCGCTCGAAGGGATCGAGAACGCCCCGCGCATCGAGGTGCTTTACTGGCTTCACGAGGCGCGGCGCGATCTCGTTGCCCAGGTGCCACGCCATCATGGTGAGCGCCGCGGCACCTTCGCCCTGCGCTCGCCGGTGCGGCCCAATCCGATTGGCACGCTCGTCGTGCCGCTCGTCGCCGTTCGCGGCAATCGGCTGATCGTGCGCGGGCTCGACTGTCTCGACGGAACGCCGCTGATCGACATCAAGCCGGAGCGCTGCGCCTTCGGCCCCGCCCCCGCGAATCAACCCTGACGCCCTCACTCGAGGCCATTAGCGGTGGAGGACTCGGCCGGCCGTCTCAACCTTCGGGCTCGAACGCACTAACGTGCCTGCCCGGTCGCCCGGCGGCCGCGTGCCGTAAGGAACTCGCGATGCAACAGCTCGATCTCTTCCCCACGGATTTGCATCTGCGCTGCATCGATCCGATCGAGAATCGCCGCCGCTTCTACTCACTCTCGATCCAGAAGACGCTGTTCGGCGAATGGGTTCTGGTGCGCGAATGGGGCCGCATCGGCCGCTCCGGCCGCTTGCGCAGCGACCTTTATCCGACCGCCGGCAAGGCGCTCGACGCGCTCAGCGAACTCGCCCGGAAGAAGCGGCGGCGCGGCTATTATGCGCTCGAGGCCGCCTGAAGGCACGGCGCGGGGCGAACCGGCCTCATCGATCGGAAAAATCGCCGCTGTTCCCGGATCGCCGATCTTTCGACGTCCGGAGAGGCTACGGGCCTGTCACCCCGCACAGTGGGGCGTGGCCGCTCGCGGCTCTCCTCTCGCATCGCTGCTTCGGAGGTCGAACGAGGAAGTGCCCTCTTCCGACCCATCCGATGCCCGGAATACAGCATTCTGCCTAATAAAATGCCATATGTCGGGCCTTATCTTTTCACATATTTGCGCCAATCGTTGCGCAGTGTTGCGAAATATCCGCAGTCAGTCCCCCGTGAAGACGTGCTGGCTCACCGTGTTCCCGTTGATGCGGTCCCAGTCATACGTGACGCCGAGACCGGGGCCCGCGGGAACGGGGAAGGTTCCGTCGGCGCCGATCGCGTCGAGATCGTCGGAATAGCCACAGGTGTAGATCGGCGGCAGCGCGTTCTTCATGCCGGGGCCGACGAGGGTCGATTCGTAAAAGTTGGTGTTGCGGATCGCGGCCATGCAATGGCGCTGGGCGGGGCCGCAAGAGTGCAACTCGCAATCGAGCCCGAAGGATTCGGCAAGGTGAGCAATGCGCATCGTGCCGGTGATACCGAGATCGAATTCCGGATCAGCCCGCACATAGTCCGTCGCGCCGGAGACGATGAAATCGGCCTTCTGCTCCAGCCCGCGCACATGCTCGGTCATCAGGAGCGGCGTCTTGATGAAGGATTTCAGCCGCTTCGCGCCGTGCATCGAGACGCCATTGTCCCGGTAAGGGTCTTCGATCCACATGAAATTCGCCTCGTCGCACGCCCGTCCGACCTGCAGCGCGTCGGAGAAGGTGCGTAGATCGCAGGACGGGTCGAGCATCAGCTTCATCTCGCCGCCAAATCGGCGCCCGAGGAGGCGCACCGTCTCGCTCTCCTCGTTCGGATCGCCCTCGCTGAAGCCGTGAACCTTGAAGGCGGTATAGCCGAGCGCGCGACACTCCTCCGCGAACGCGACATAGGCTTCGGGCGATGAGAGGCGGCCGTTGCGGTCGCCATGGATGGTGCTCGCATAGGCCGGCACGCGATCCTTGTGCCCTCCGAGGAGCGTCGCGATCGACGCGCCGAAGCGCTTGCCGGCGAGATCCCAGAGCGGAATGTCGAGAAGGCCGATCCCCATCATGTCGGTCTGGCGGAGGCCGTAGCGGAAATGGGCATAGATCGCTTCGCGGTGCAGCGGATCACGGCCGATGAGCTGCGGGGCGAGTTGGAGAACCTGCGAGATCGCCGCCGGCGTCCCGCCCCACCCGGTCACATAGGCCCCCTCGACGCCGTCGCTGTCGCGGATCGTGATGGCGTGGCGGACCATCCGGTGGCTCTTGCCGGGCGCGCAGACGATATTGAAGCCGCCCTCGTCGACCGAGAGGTCATCCACGACATACTCGAAGCCCGTGACCTCGACCCGTTCAATCACACTCATTGCGTTCTCTTCGTTCTGGGGGGTTGCAGTCCCCGTCAATCTCGATAACGATAATGATAATTCGCAGGCGGACACAAGCCGCCGCGACAAGAGAAACGAGAACACGGGAGGCCCGCATGATCGGCACCAAACACCTCATCTTCGCGACGGCGGTCAGCGCCATCGCCCTCACGAGCGGCGCAGCATCCGCGCAGAACCTTGTGATGTATTGCAGCGTCCAGCAGTCCTGGTGCGAGGCGACCGCCGCCGCCTTCACGAAGGAGACCGGCATTCGCGTCGCCATGCAGCGTAAGGACACCGGGGCGGCCCTCGCCCAGATCCGTGCCGAATCGGCCAATCCCCAGGCCGATGTCTGGTGGGGCGGCTCGGGCGACGCGCACATCCAGGCCGCGAGCGACGGGCTGACGCAGGAGTACAAGTCCCCCAACGTCTCCGAGCTGCGGGACTGGGCCGTCGAGCAGGGCGAGACCACCGGCTACAAGACCATCGGCATCTATTCCGGCGTCCTCGGCTGGGGCTACAACACCGAATTCTTCGAGCGCGAAGGCCTCGACCCGCCGCTCGCCTGGTCCGACCTCGAGAAGGCGGACTATGAAGGCGAGATCCAGGTCGCCAATCCGAACACGTCCGGCACCGCCTACACCGCGCTCGCGACGCTCGTGCAGCTCTATGGCGAGGACGAGGCGTTCGACTATCTGAAGCGGATCGACGGCAATATCAGCGAGTACACCCAGTCCGGCACCGCCGGGATCCGCGCCGCCGCCCTCGGCGAGACCGGGATCGGCATCGCCTTCCTCCACGATGTCATCCAACAGGCGGCGGCCGGGTTCCCGGTGAAGGCGGTCGCACCGTCGGACGGGACGGGCTACGAAATCGGCTCGATGAGCCTCATCAAAGATGGCCCGAACCCGGACGTCGCCAAGACATTTTACGATTGGGCGCTGACGGCCGAGGCGCAGGGCCTCGCCCTCGACGCCGGCGCCTATCAGATCCAGGCGAACAAGAATGTCGAGCCCGCGCCGGAAGCGCCGAAGCTCGATGAGACGAAGCTCATCGACTATGACTTCGCCAAATACGGCTCGGCCGAGACGCGCTCCCATCTCCTGAAACGGTGGGATAACGAGATCGCCTCGCAGCGCTGACCGTTGAACTGATCCCCGTCTCATGAGGCCGTTCGTGTTCTGGCTCGTCGTCGCAGCGGCGGCGAGCGTCCTGCCCTGGTATGCCGTGGCGCCCGCGAACGCGGCGTCGAGCGGCCTCCTCCTCGCGCTCGGTGGATCGGTCGCCGTCCTGCCGGTCTACGCCGTCCTTCTCGCTCTCGCGGGGATCGGTGTTGGCGGTGGCGGCGGCGGCCGGGCGGCGCAACGCCTTGCCGCGCTCGCTTCATTTGCCGGCGCGGTCTGGATCCTCGTGTCGAGCGGCCTTCAAGGGACACCTTACGACCCCGCCCTTGCCCTCACGTTATCGAACCAACCGGCGGTCGGTTGGGGAGCGGGCCTCACCGTCGTCGCCCTCCTCGGTCTCGGGGCGACGGCGCTCGCCCGTGCCGGGATGATGGATGGCGACCGGTTCGGCGCCCATCTCCTCGTTCTCGTCTGCGCGATCCTCGCCCTTTTCGTCCTCTTTCCCCTCGCCCAAATCCTCGAAGCCGTGTCGCGGCCCGATGAGACCGGCAGCGTCCTCGCCGGGCTCGCGGGCCGGCTCGGCGGCCGCGAGATCTGGGGGCTGACCTGCCTCGTCGATGGCGGACGCTGCGGCATGGTCTGGAATTCGGTCGGGCTCGGCACGGCCGTCGGCCTATCGGCGACGCTTCTCGGGCTCGGCGCGTCGCTCTTCATCGTGCGCACCAACGCGCCGATGCGCGGGCCGCTCCGCCTCGTGACGCTCTTGCCGCTCGTGACGCCGCCCTTCGTCGTCGGCCTCGCACTGATCCTGCTGTTCGGCCGGTCTGGATCGGTGACGCTCTTCATGTACGATGTCTTCGACATCCGCCCCTCACGCTGGATCTACGGCCCGCAGGGGGTCTGGCTCGCGCAGACGCTCGGTCTCACCCCCCTCGCCTTCATGGTGATCCACGCGACCCTCGTCTCCGTCAGCCCCTCGGTGGAGGAGGCCGCGCAGACGCTTCGCGCAGGCCGCTGGTACACCTTCCGCACCGTGACGCTGCCGCTCATCCGTCCGGGTCTCGCGAACGCCTTCCTGCTCTGCTTCATCGAAAGCCTCGCCGATCTCGGCAATCCGCTGATCCTCGGCGGCGGCTTCCGCGTCCTCGCCTCGGGCATCTATTTCAAGATCGTCGGCGCGCAGGCCGATCTCGGCGAGGCGGCGGGGCTCGGCCTCATCCTCCTCGCGATCTCGCTCACCGTCTTCCTGTTGCAGACGGTCTGGCTGCGCGGTGCATCCTTCGTGACCGTCACCGGCAAGGGGGACGGCGGCAAGTTCGGCGAACTCGCGCCCTCGCTGAAGCTTCTCGTCGGCGGGGTGACGTTGATCTGGGGCGTCCTCATCGTCACCGTCTACGGCACGGTGATCGCCGGCAGCTTCGCGCAGATCTGGGGCCGCGACTATTCCTTCACGCTGACGCACTATCTCGACGCGTTCGACGTGATCTCCGGCCCGCATGGCCTCGTCTGGTCGGGCGGCGCGTGGAATTTCTTCTTCACGACGATGTGGATCGCCGCCGTCGCCGCCCCGCTGACGGCCGCGCTCGGGCTCCTCACCGCCTACCTCATCGCGCGGCGGCGCTTCGTCGGGCGCGGCGTCTTCGAGTTCGCCGCGATGATGAGCTTTGCGATGCCCGGCACCGTGATCGGCCTTGCCTATGTGCTTTCTTTCAACGCACCGCCGATCGAAATCACCGGGACCGCGGTGATCCTCATCGTCGCCTTCATCTCGCGCAACATGCCGATCGGCGTGCGTGTGGGGCTCGCGCAATTCTCGCAGATCGATCCGAGTCTCGACGAAGCCTCGACCACCCTCGGCGCGCGACCCGGCATGACATTGCGGCGCGTCCTCTACCCCCTCATGAAGCCCGCGGTGGCGACGGCGGTGATCTACGCCTTCGTCTCCTCGGTCACGACGCTGAGCCAGGTCATCTTCCTCGTTTCGCCGCGATACGATTGGGCGACGACCTATATCATCGGCCTCGTCGAGAACACGAATTACGGCCGGGCCATCGCCTATAGCGTCGTCCTCATCGTTCTCCTGATCGTCATCGTGGCGCTTCTTCAGCTCATCCTGACGCGGACCGAGTTTCGCCGCGTCAACACCAAGTCGACGGGAGAGACACAGTGAGCGACCCCGCCCTCGTCTTCGACAGCGTCGGGAAGTCCTTCGGCTCCTACGAGGCCGTCAAAGGGATTTCTTTCGCGCTGGAGCGGCACGAGCTCGTCAGCCTTCTCGGCCCGTCGGGCTGCGGAAAGACCACGACCCTGCGCCTCGTCGCGGGGCTTGAAATGCCGACCCGTGGGCGGATCCTCCTCGACGGGGCGGACGTCAGCACGCTGTCGGCGAGCCAGCGCGATATCGCGATGGTCTTCCAATCCTACGCGCTGTTTCCGCACATGAACGTTGTCGACAATGTCGCCTATGGGCTGATCGCCCAGCGCACCGGCAAGAGGGAGGCGCACGAGCGGGCCCGCGCCCAGCTCGAGCTCGTCGGCCTCGCGGGCTACGAAAAGCGTCTGCCGAGCGAAATCTCGGGTGGCCAGCAGCAGCGCGTCGCCGTCGCCCGCGCGCTGGTCCTCGAACCGGCCGTCCTCCTCTTCGACGAGCCGCTCTCGAACCTCGACGCCAAATTGCGCCGCCAGGTCCGCGAGGACATTCGGGACCTCCAACAGCGCCTCGGCCTCACCGTCCTCTACGTCACGCACGACCAATCCGAGGCGATGGCGATCTCCGACCGGGTGATCATCATGAAGGCCGGGCGGATCGAGCAATCCGGCCCGCCGAGCAGCCTTTATAACGAACCGGCGAGCGCCTTCGTCGCCGACTTCATGGGCGATGCCAACGTCATCGAAGCGACCACCATCGCGGGCCCGGACGGACAGAGCCGCGTCGTCCTCGACGGGCTCCCACTCGGCACCGAGCTTCCCGCCGGGATGACGGTCGACGTGATGCTGCGGCCGGAGCATCTGCGCATCACGGATGCGGCCAGGGAGGCGATCGGCGGCACCATCCGCAGGGCGTCCTATCTCGGGGCGCAGTGTGAATATCGCGTCGAGACCTCGCTTGGCCCCCTCCTCCTCATCGAGCAGGGCGCGCAGCGATTGCGGAGCGAAGGCGAGTCCATTGCGATCACCATCGACCCGCATCACGCCCGCATCATCGAACGTGAGCGTGACGGATGACACCCGCCCCGCACGCCGCACGCCGTTTGCCTTCCGGGCAAACGGCGGGCATGGTATAAAATATCGATAACGATAACTCATACGAGTCTTATGGCGATCGAAAGCTTTCAGTCCGCTCCTCCCGCAATTGGCGGGGCCATCCGTTCGGCATCGCGGCGGAGCCATGCCGTCTATATCGCGCTCCAGCGGGAGATCATGCTGGGCGAGCTCTCGCCCAAGCAGGTGGTTCTCGAGCTCGACCTCGCGAGCCGGTTCGCCTGTAGCCAAGGCACGGTGCGCGAGGCCCTTCTCCAGCTTCAGGAGGAAGGGCTCGTGAACCGCATCCCGCACCGGGGCACGGCGGTCGCCGACTGCAATGCCGACGATGCGCGCGAACTCCTCCATATCCGCCATGATATCGAGACGCGCGGCGTCCTGCGCACGATGGCGCGCGACCCGCAGGCCGTCGTCCCCGCGCTTCAGGTGGAGCTCGAGGCGATGCGCAAAGCCGCCGATGCGGGCGACGAGTTCGCCCTGTCGGCGCATGACCGCCTCTTCCACCTCATCCTCTTTGCCGCCGCCGACCTTCCGGCGGTTCAACCGATCCTGAGCCGCTGCCTCCTTCACAATCACCGCTTCAAGATCCTGAACAGCGCCCCCAATCGCGCCCTTCGCGAGACGGCCGATCGGCACGTCGCGATCATCGATGCGATCGTCGCGGGCGATGCCAAGGCCGTCGGCAAGACGCTCTCCCACCACATCGCCACGATCGTTGATTTCGGCCCGTCGATCATCGGCGGCACCGCACCCGGAGCGGACGCATGAGCGAGATCGAGCCGACCAGCGCCATGATGGCGATCCTCCTCCGCCTCGCCGAGGAGGACGGCGACCTTCCCGACCCGACGACCCTTCCGTCCGCCGAAGGCCGTGCGCTCGCCGCGCGCACGAATGTCCGCTGGAACCGCAATCTGCCGGACATGGCCTCGGTGCGGCGCCTCGCGCTCGCGGGCCTCGACGCGGCCGAGTTCACGCCGCCGAATGACGAGGAACGCGGCGCGATCCTCTACATCCACGGTGGCGGCTGGGCCTTCTGCTCGAAGGAGACGCACGAGCGCTGTACGCGGGCCCTCGCGGTCGCCGCCGCGGCGCCGGTCGTCTCGATCGACTACCGCCTCGCGCCCGAAGCGCCCTTCCCGGCCGGCCTCGAGGACTGCGTCGCCGGCTGGGACGCCTTCGCGGCGGCCTACGAGGGGCGTGCGCTCGCCATCGCCGGCGACAGCGCCGGGGCGAACCTTGCCCTCGCGGTGATGCTGAATAAGCCGCGCGCGATGCCGGCGACGGGCCTTCTCTTCTACGGCGTCTATGGCGCGGACTTCGCTTCGCCCTCCTACACCACCTATCGCGACGGGCCGGGCCTCACGCGCGCCAAGATGCAGCGCTTTTTCGACTGGTACGTGCCTCTCGCCGCGCGGGCGAACCCGCTGGTCTGCCCCCTCGAGGCGAGCGATGCCGCGCTCGCCGCCCTTCCGCCCCTCCTCGTCAATGCCGCCGGGATCGACCCCTTGCGCAGCGACACCGAACGCCTCGCCGAGCGCCTGGCCGGGCTCGGCCGCGCAGACACCGTCCTCACCTATGAGGGCGTCGTCCACGGCTTCATGCAGATGAGCGAGCTTCTGCCCGAAGCCCGCGAGGCCATCGCCGACGCCGGCCGCGTCTTCCGCGCGACCATCACGACCTGACGATCCCTCTCGACCCAAGCCCTACGCTCTCAGGACACCTTTCAATGCAGAATCCGATCGGGATCATCTCGATGCAATTCGTCCGGCCTTTCGGGCCGGAGCACCTGTCGCTCTTCCCGAAGATCCGCGCGCTCGGCTTCGACTTCATCGAACTTCTCGTGCCGGAGCCGGAGGACGGGCTCGACCTCGCCGCGACCCGCGCCGCGCTCGCCGACAACGATCTCGGGATCGTGCTTGCGGCGCGCGTCAACATGCACCGTTCGATCGCCAGCGCGGACGCCACCGCGCGGCAGGGCGGGATCGACTATTTGCGCCGCACCATCGACGTCGCGACCGAACTCGGCGCCAAGATCGTCGGCGGTCCGCTCTTCGGCGAACCGCTGGTCTTCGCCGCGCGCGCTCCGGTCGCCCATGACGAGGCGACAATAAAAAGGCGTGCCGAGCGGACCGTCGAGGGCCTTGCCGTCGTCGCACCCGAGGCGCGCGCGGCGGGCGTCGTCTTCGCGCTCGAGCCGCTCAACCGCTTCGAGACCGACATCGTGTCGACCACCCGTCAGGCGATCGAGGTCGTCGACATGGTGGGCGACAAGGGGCTCGGCATCGTCCTCGACACGTTTCACATGAACATGGAAGAGCGTTCGATCCCCGACGCGATCCGCGCCGCCGGCGACCGCCTCGTCCACTTCCAGGCGAACGAGAACCATCGCGGCTTTCCCGGCACCGGCCATCTCGATTGGCCGGTCATCATGCGCGCCCTCGCCGATATCGACTATCGCGGTCCCGTCTCGCTCGAACCCTTCCGCCGGGAGGATGAACGCGTCGGCCTGCCGATCGCCCATTGGCGCGCGCCGCACGAGGACGAGACGGAGAAGCTGCGCGCGGGCCTCGGCCTCATCCGCTCCGCGCTCGCGATGGCGGAGGTGAACCAGTGACACTCAAGATCGGCTGGATCGGCTGCGGCCGCCACGCGACCCAGATGCTTCTGCCGCAGATCACCCGCTGCGGGGTCCGCCTCGAAGCCATCTGCGATGTGAACGCCGACGCGGCGAGCGCCGTCGCCACCCAATATGGCGTCCACCATGTCCACACCCGGTTCGAGGATCTGATCGCCCATGCGGGGCTCGATGCGATCGGCATGGCCGTCGGGCCCGATCTCCACCGGGTGGCCAGCATCGCCGCCTTGAAGCGCGGCCTGCCGGTGTTCATGGAAAAGCCGCCGGCGGCGACGAGCGCCGGCGCGCGCGAGATCGAGGCGGCCGCCAAGGCAGTCGGGAAGCCGGTCCTCGTCGGCTTCATGAAGCGCTATTCGACCGGCAACAAGATCGCCCACAACATCATTCGCGGCGGCGAATTCGGCGACGTTCTCGGCATCACCGGAACGTATATGACGGCGCCCACCTACTTCGAGAAGGAGGTCGATTATTCCGGCTTCTTCCTCCATCACTGCGTCCATTATATGGACCTCGTTCCCTGGCTCGTCGGGGCGCCGATCGTCGAGATGGGGCTGCGCAAGGCGGAGCCGACCCCCGGCAAGCTCCTCCTCCATGTCAACATCGCCTGCGCCAATGGTGCGATCGGAACGATCGTGATGGGCACCGTCCAATCGCGCGGCACGCCGATGGAGTTCGTCACCGTGATGGGCGACCATCGACGCGTCGAGATCGACAATATCATCGGCGTCACCTACCACCGCGACCCGCCCTTCAAGGCGGACGATCCGGCCGCGACCCTCTCGGATGCCCGTGACAGCCTGACCTGGCGCCCCAACTTCACCGCCGCCGTGAACGAGGATCACAAAGGCTATCACGCGATGATGGTCGACGTGGTGGCCGGCCTGTCCGGTGAGCCGAGCCCCGCCCCCACCATCGCAGACGGGATCGTGGCGATGGACAATCTGGAGCGGATGACGGCGTTGGTCGCGGCGGATTGAACCGTTTCAACCGCCCGGCCTCACCCTGATCCGGTCAGCGCGCCGGCAGCATCGCGGCGACCGCGTTGAGACGTTCGGCGATGAAGGACAGGCTGGCCTCGTCGACATTGGCGAAGGCGATCCGCAGATAATCGTCCTGATCCGGGCCGAAGAACGAGCCCGGCAGGTAAAGGAGGCCGAGACGGCTCGCGAGCGTCTCGGCGACCGCCGCCCCATTCGCCGCGAAGGGGTGGCGGACATAGGCGAAATAGGCGCCGATCGAGGCGATCTCCCATCCGGGACTTTTGGCGATCTCGGCGGCGAACAGCGTGGCGCGGCGGTTGAAATCCGCCCGCATCGCGCGGCGCGGGGTCGATAACGCGGCGAGCGTCTCGGCGAGCGCGATCTGGGCCACCCGCGGCGCGCAGATCTGGAGGCTGTCCATCACCTTCACCGCTTCGGCGGTGAAATCGGGCCCCGCCACGATCGCCCCGGTCCGATGCCCCGGAATGGCACAGGATTTCGAGAAGCTGTAGAGATGCACGATCCGCCCCCGCCAATCGGCATCGTCGAAGGCTGCGTGCGGCGGCCCGTCATGCCCTTCCGGCAGGAAGTCGCGATAGGTCTCGTCGAGGACGAGGCGCACCCCCGCCTCCCGCGCCAGCGCGCCGAAGGCGGCGATCGTCGCAGGGTCGTAGACGGCGCCCGTCGGATTGTTCGGCGTGATGAGCACGATCGCCCGCGTCCGCGCCGTGATCAGCCGCCGCGCCGTCGCGATGTCGGGCACGAACCCATCCTCCGCCCGGCACATCAGCGGCACGGCCCGGATGCCGAGCATGTCGCAATCCATCTTGTAATTGAAATACCAGGGGGCCGGCAGGATGATCTCGTCGCCCGCTGCCGCGAGCGCCAGGAGGGTGACGAAGAAGGCCTGATTGCACCCCGCGGTGATCATGACGTCGCCGTCATCGACATCGCCGCCATACGCGGCGCGGATGTCCGCCGCGAGCGCTTTGCGGAGTGCGGGATCGCCGACGATCGGCCCGTAACGCGCCGCCTCGGGCGAGGCGGCGGCGCGCCCCATCGCGTCGAGCAGCACCGGCTCCGGCGCGCGGCCCGGCACCGCCTGCGAAAGATTGATCGCCGGCCCCGCCGACCCGTCATAGCGCCCGAGCCAGGCGACCGCGGCCGGGATCGGCGCCCCTTCCGTCGCGATCAGGAGCGGATTGAGCGGCAGCGTCAGAGGGGCAGTCGGCATCGCAGTGTCCCGGACAAGGGAACGCGTGGGTGCGATCCCCCGCCAGGGGTAAAGCGCGCCCGGCCTGTTGACAACGCCGGCGGGGCGGCCCGGCTCAGTCGGCGGCCGCCCGCTCGGCCGGCTGGCGCGTCCGGTAGGCGGCCATGAAGATGCGCACCGCACTCGCCACGGTTTTGGTGATCTCCGCCTCGCTCGGCTGGTCGGCCCGCATGAAGAGCAGCTCCTTCACCCAATGGCCCTGGCACAGATTGAGGAAATGGATGGCGGCGAGCGACACGTCGTCCTCAATCGTCAGCTTGCCGCGCTCGACCTGGGTGGTGAGATAGGCCGCGAGCCGTTTCGTCCCGTAGGCCGGGCCCATCTCGTAGAAGGTCCGCCCGACATCGGGCACCTTCTCCGCCGCGCCCATCACCATGCGGATGAGGGCGATATGGTCCGGCTTCGTCATCAGCCCGACGAAACGGCGGCCGAGTTGAAGGAGCACCTCCTCCGGCTCGCGGTCGTCTTCCTCGATCTTGAAGACCTGCTCGGCGGCCTCGGCGCGGTCGAGCATCACGAGCGCCTGGAACAGCTCTTCCTTGTTGCGGAAATAGACATAGAGCGTCCCCTTCGAGACGCCGGCCGCCTGGGCGATCTTGTCCATGCTCGCGGCATCGAAGCCCGCCGCGCGGAACACCCGGCGCGCACCGTCGAGGATGATCTTGCGCTTGCCGGTCTCGGCCGCGGTGGCGGTGCTCTCGTCGGGGTTGCCCATCTCGAATCTCTCAATGCCGATGCACGCCATTTAGCCGGAAGTGAACGAAGCCGGTAAAGAGTGACCATTGACCGAACCGTTCAGTCAACCTACCTTGCCGATATTGTATGACCGAACGGTTCGGTCAACCCAATAACCAAACGGCCCCGCGATGCAGCTCCACAGCGAACCCGAGACCTTCGAGGATCTCCGGACGGAAACGGCGCTCGACCGGACGGCGCGACAGAATACCTCTGCCGACGCTCCGCCCCCGAGCGGACGCAACGAGACTGCGCCCCGCCCGGAACCCGCTTCGCTCGAAAGCCGTCCCACAGTCGCAGCCCCGTCCGACGAGGCCCCCCCGGCCGCGCCGCCGACGGCCGAGCCGGCCCCGCCGAAGCCGCGGCGCAAGCGCCTCGTCCTCTTCGCCATCATCGCGATCGCCCTCGCCGCCGGGGCCTATGAAGGCCACCATTGGTGGACCGTCGGCCGCTTCGAGGTCAGCACGGACGATGCCTATCTCGGCGCCGACATGTCGATCCTCGCCGCCAAGGTCTCGGGCTACGTCACCGAGGTGCCGGTGGAGGACAATCAGCATGTGACGAAAGGCGAGGTGATCGCCCGCATCGACGATGGCGATTATCGCCTCGCGGTGCAGTCCGCGCAGGACCGGATCGACGTTCAGTCCTCCACGATCGAGCGCATCGGCGTCCAGATCGACGCCGCCCAGGCCGGGATCGACGAGGCGACGGCCAATATCGACAGCGCGCAGGCCTCGCTCGAATTCGCGAACGCCGAGCTCGACCGCAAATCGAAGCTCGCCAAATCCGATTTCGCGAGCAAGCAGGCCGTCGAGAACGCACGCGCCGAGCGGGACAAGGCCCGCGCCTCGGTCGCGGCGGCAAAGGCCGCCCATGCTTCGGCCGTCGCCGCCGTCTCCGTCCTTGAAGCCGAACGCGCCGAGGCACAGGCGACCCTGAACAGCCTCCAAACGGCACTGCAGCAGGCCGAGCGGGATCTTTCCTTCACGATCGTCCGCGCTCCAGTGGACGGCGTCGTCGGAAACCGGGCGGTGGAGGTCGGCGAACTCGTTCAGTCCGGCACCCGGCTCGCCGCGATCGTGCCGCTCTCCTCGGTCTATATCGACGCGAACTTCAAAGAGACGCAGCTCGAGACGATGCACCCCGGTCAGCGCGCCTCGGTCACCATCGACGCCTACCCGGACCGCATTTTCGAGGGCGAGGTCGCGAGCATCGCACCCGCCTCAGGCGCCCTCTTCAGCCTGCTGCCGCCGCAGAACGCGACCGGCAACTTCACCAAGATCGTGCAGCGCCTTCCGGTGCGGATCGAATTGTCCGAAGACGCCGTGGCGGAGGGGATCCTGCGGCCCGGCATGTCGGCGGTCGTGACCGTCGATCGGCGCACCGATGCGCCGCAATCGGCCGCGCTCGCGCCGGGGTCCGCGCACGCCGCCGAGGCGCCCGCACAGACGGGTCGCCGGACACACTGAAGATGGCCGGCGCCGCCCTCACCGCTCCCGCCGCCCCCACCGTCGCCCCCAACGTGGAGCGGCGGCGCATGTTCGCGTTCATCGCGATGGTGTTCGGCATGTTCATGGCGATCCTCGATATCCAGATCGTCTCCGCCTCGCTCTCCGAGATCCAGGCCGGCCTCTCCGCCTCCGCCGACGAAATTTCGTGGGTCCAGACCTCCTATCTGATCGCCGAAGTGATCATGATCCCGCTGTCGGGCTTCCTGTCGCGCGCGCTGTCGACGCGGTGGCTGTTCGTGATGTGCTGCGCCGGTTTCACCTTCATGAGCTTCATGTGCGCGACGGCGTCCTCGATCGAGCAGATGATCGTCTTCCGTGCGCTCCAAGGCTTCATTGGCGGCGGCATGATCCCGACGGTGTTCGCCTCGGCCTATTCCGTGTTCCCGCGCGAGAAGCAGCCGATCGTGGCGCCGATGATCGGCCTCGTCGCGACGCTCGCGCCGACGATCGGCCCCACCGTCGGCGGCTATCTCACCGAGCTGTTCTCCTGGCACTGGCTGTTTCTCATCAACATCGTGCCGGGGATCCTCGTGACGATCGCCGTCGTCACGCTCGTCGATTTCGACGAGCCGAACCTGTCCCTGCTCGACCGGTTCGACTGGGCCGGCCTCCTCTTCATGGCCGGTTTTCTCGGCAGCCTTGAATATGTCCTCGAGGAGGGTGCGCGAAAGAACTGGTTCGAGGAAACGGAGATCACTGTCTTCGCGCTCATCGCGGGGGTGTCGGCGGTCGGCTTCTTCTGGCGCGCCTTCACCGCGCGCGAGCCGGTGGTCGATCTGCGCGCCTTCTCCGACCGCAATTTCGCGACCGGCTCATCCTTCAGCTTCGTCATGGGCATCGGCCTTTACGGCCTCACTTATCTCTACCCGATCTATCTCGCCCGCGTGCGCGACTACTCGGCGTTGATGATCGGTGAGACGATGTTCGTCAGCGGGCTCGCGATGTTCGTGACCGCCCCGATCGCCGGGCGCCTCGCCGCCAAGATCGATCCGCGCATCATGATTGCGATCGGCTTTCTGGGCTTTGCCGCCGGTACGTGGATGGCCTCGGGCATCACCGCCGACTGGGATTTTTGGGAGCTGTTCTGGCCGCAGGTGCTGCGCGGCGTGTCCTTGATGCTGTGCATGGTGCCGATCACCAACCTGTCGCTCGGCACGATGCCGCCGCACGCCCTCAAGAACGCCTCCGGCCTCTTCAACGTGATGCGCAATCTCGGCGGCGCCGTCGGCCTCGCGATCATCAACACGCTGATCACGAGCCGGACGGACCTTCACGCCGCCCGCCTCGCCGAGAGCGTCACCTGGGGCAAGGGCGAGGCCGACCAAACGCTCGCCACGCTGACCGCGGGCTTTTCGAGCCTCGGCTCAGACGCCGAGACCGCCGCGCTCGCCCAGATCGGGAATATCGTGCAGCAGCAGGCGACGGTGATGGCGTTCGCCGATGTCTTCACCGCGCTGACGGCGCTCTTCGTGCTTCTCGTCTGCGCGACGCCTCTGATGCGGCGCCCGACATCGCCGGGCGGTGGCGGCGGCGGTCACTGACGCGTCGGCCGGCGCCCCCGGCCGCCGTCGCCTCAGGCCGTGACCGATGCGGCCTCGCTGTCGGCGGACTGGGGCGCGAGCCCCTTGGCAAAGCGCAGGATCGGCTCGCCCGCCTCGTCGCGCCGAGCCTCGAAGGCGAAGCCTCCGGCGCGAAAGCGCGCCTCGGCAGCGTCCACATCGTCCGCCCGCGCCCACTCCCCGGCCTCGGGCACGGCCGGGCACGGCGCAACTGGGCGATGATGCACATAACGCCAGCCATAGGGCTTCATCACCCGCCCGACGATCCGAAATCCGCCTTTGGTCAGATTGCGCATCGACGGCACGTTGCGCGGCGCGGCCTTGGCGATCACGTCGCTTGCGCCTTGCGTCTGCGCATGGGAAATCCGCGTCTCGATCACCGCCCGCTGGACGCCACGCCCCCAATAGGCGGGACACACGGCGGAGCCGTCGAGGACGCGCATCATCGCGCCGGGCGCCACCAGCCCGTCGAGCCCCGCCCGGTCGTGTTCACTGTCGAGCTCGGGGCGCAGGACGCCGTAGGCGACGAGCTCGCCCTCGTCGAGAAAGCCGATAATCTCCCCCCCGACCGCGAACATCTCCTCAAAGAAGCTCGGCGCATCGGCCCGCACCGCGGCCGGATCGGGCACCGCCGCGAGCGCGCGCGTATAGACCGCATAGATCCGCGGAATGTCCGCCGGGGACAGATCGACGGCGACGCACGCGAGCGGGTCTGTTGATCGGTGGCTCATGCGGATCCCGTCATTCGGTCAAGATATTGGCGTAGTTCAGCATCGCGAGCGGCGGATACATTTCGAGCTGCCGGGCAAGCGGCATGTTGATGATGAGCGCGAAGCGCTTCAGCGTCTCGATCGGAATGTCGGCCGGCGCAACGCCGAGGGTCAGGATCTGCTCGGCCTTGTAGCCGGTGAGCTGACCCAGCGAATAATACCGGCTGATCAGGCTGATCAGCGCATCCCGGTGCAACAGCTCCGTCGCGGAGAAGCCGGGCAGATCGAGCGAGGTCGCGACGGGAGCGACCTTGTCGATGTTCGTCGAGAGGAAGGTGTCCGGCAGATAATAGAGCCATTCCGACCCCGCCTCGGACAGTTCCTTCACGAGCTCGGCCGCGTGTTCCGTCGTCGGCTTTCCGTCCGCGCCGAGCGGAAAGGTGCGCTCCTCGAGCGCGAACCCGAGCGCGCCCGTCAATTCGCGCAGCTCCGCGACGATCGCGACGGAGTTCTGTTCCGTCGAGGTGTAGAGGACGCCGAGCCGTTTGAAAGGCCGATAGGCTTCCATCGCCCGCAATTGCGGCTCGGGCGGGACGACGTGCGAGGTGCCCGTGATGTTGCGCCCCGAGGACGCGCGCGAGGGAACGACGCCCGAGCTTTCCGGCGCCGAGACCATCGTGAAGACGCCGGGAATATCGCTCACGAAACGGTCGGGATCGGCTTCGTCGTACCGGCCGAAGGCCGCGAGGGTGACGGGCGTTCCCCAGGTATAGACGAGGTCCGGCTTGATCTCGCGGATTTCCGAGACGAAGCCCGCAACACGCGAGGGATCGAGGTCGGCGCTGCGCTCGATGATGTTCACCGGGATGCCGCGCTGTTCGAGATAGTCGCGAAAGCCGCGCTCGACGTCGGTCGGGCCGCGATAGGTGATCTGGTAGATCGTGTAGGGCGTCGGGTCCTGCGCCCGCGCGATGGCGGGCATGGCGAGGAGGCCGGCGCCGAGCTTCAAGGTCGAGCGTCGTGTGATCATGTTGGACCTCATTCACCGGCCGCCGGAACCGGCCGCGCGCCGGTCGAAAGGGACGCGAGAGCGAAAAGCAGCGCGCCGACGATGAGGAGCGCGCCCATCGCGAGCATGGCGACGTCGCCCGAATAGGCGCCCCACACCGTCGCGACGGCCGCCGGGCCGACGGCCGTGCCCGTCCGCTCGATCAACCGGAACACGCCATAGAGCCCCCCTTCCGACAGGTCCGGGAGATAGCGCCTGCCGAGTTCCCCCACCAGTGCCGATTGAGGGGTCGTCGAGATGCCTTGCGCGATGCCGACCTGAAGAACGAGGAGCGCCGCGCCCCACGGCGCCGGCCACAGGAAGAGGTGGAGCACCGACAGGCCGGACAGGACACCGCCGATCACCACATAGGGCACGCGCCGGCTCCCCTCGTCCGAAAGGCGTGAGATCGCCGGGACGACCACCAGCATCGCGAGCCCGTAGAGCATGAGGACGCGGCCGATCACCGCCGGCTCGAACGTCGTCGCGAGCGTCAGCGGCAGATAGTACATGCACACCCCGATGAGGATCATCTTGGAGGTGAAGGCGCATCCGACGAGGAGCAAAAACAGCGCCGGCTGCCGCAGCACCACGACGATATCGCCGAGCCGCACCCCGCGCGCCCTCGCCTGTTCGAGCGCCGGATCGCGCGGCAAAGCGACGAGCGCGCAGACATAGGCGATCAACGCCATCACCGCAGACATCATGAAGGCGGCATTGACGCCGAGCCGGTCGGCGACGATCCCCCCGATCGGCGGGCCGCACAGCATCGCCGCCATGATCGCGGAGACGAAAAGGCCGATCCCACGCGCCCGGTTCGCAGCGCCCGTCCGATCGACGATGAAGCCCTGCGCCGCGACGAAGACGGTCGCGAAGCCGAAAGCGGTCACGGTTCGGTAGAGGACGAGCTCCAGCATCGAGCCCGCCATCGCCGTGCCGATATAGCCGAGCACGGCGACGAGCGCCCCCGCCCGGAGAGAGCGCGCCCGGCCGAACCGTTCGGTCCACCCGTTGAGCGTCGGCTGCATGAAGGCGACGATCGCCATGAAGAGGATGATCGGCAAAGCGATCACGAACTCGATCGAGAGCCCCGCGATCGGTTGGGCGAGCGATTTGATGTAGCTCGGCAGGAACGGCCGCGTCAGCTCTTCGGCGAAGAAGAAGAGGAAGACCGGGGCGCGCACCGCGATGAGGCTGACCGGCGGAAGATGGCGCGTGCCGGTGAATTCATAGCGCGCATCGAGCGCGTCGAGGCGGGCGAGCGCCTCCCGGTCGTCTGCCTTTTCCGCCGCCTCGCGCAGGCGCGCATGGTCGGTGCGAAGGCGCGCCAGCTCCTCGTCGACCGCGACGACCTCGTCGGCGATCATACCGCGACCCGACAGCGGCAGATGCGGGCGCAGATCGCCGCGCGCCAGCGAATCGAGCCGCTGCGCGAGACCGCGCAGGAGCACCGCCGACGGGATCGAGAAGGCGAAGGCGACGAGCTCCAGCGCCACGAGAACGGCGACCATCAGGAGAACGGCGACGTCGAGCCAGAGCTCGCGCAGGATGGTCCGCGCCACGGCGTCGGGCATCGCGACCATGACGGAACCGACGGTCGCCCCGCCCACCTCGATCGGCGCCGCGACCGTGCGGATCCGCTCCGCGGTCGCCGCCTCCCCGGCCGTCGCGACGACGCGTTCGTCCTGATCGAGAATCGAGATCACGACGAATTCGGGGTTCTCGCTCAGCGTGGCGGACAGAACCTCCTCGGCCCGCACCAGATGGTCGAGATCGACCCCGTAACCGGCCGCATCAGCGACAAGGCCGGCGAGCGAGCGGGCGACGGTGTCGGCCTTCTGGTCGAGCGCCGGCAGGAGGAGCTGCTGCGCGCCCCGGATCGTCTGCCACGAGATCGCGGCGAGCCCCGCGATCAGGATCGCGGTGACACAGGCGACGATGGCCCCATCAAAGCGACGCATGAGCACTCGTCCTTTCGGCGCCGGTCGCGGCGAGGCGGGCGGCGATCGCGCGGTGGGCCTCGTCCACTTCGTCGACGACGGCAAGCATTTCCGCCGGGACGGCGCGTCCGGCCGACGTCTCGCCCCGCTCGGTCAGGCGGCGATAGAGGATCCGCACCGCGAGGAGGACGACGAGCGCCACCGCGAGCGCCGCGATGGCGAGCGCGAGGCCGACCGCAACGCCGATCGTTCCCTCGAGGCGGGTCAGTGCCGCATCGATCGCGCTCCGACGAGCGCGCACCACGACGGTGCCCTCGGCCGTCTCGAAGGCGGAGATGATCGGCACGGTGCGCCGCTCGGCGATCGCCCTGTCGGGCGCATCGTCGATGCCGCGCCGGCTCTCGTCACTCGAAAAGAGGATCCGCCCCGTACTCGACACCACGTCGACCGAAGCAAGGTCGGGATCGGCCTCGCTCTCGCGCACCAGAGCGCGCTCCAAGGCGTCCTGCCCGGCGAGTGGAAGGCCCATCGAAAGGGCCATCTGCGCGTCGCTCGCGATCCGCCGCGCGACCGTCTCCATGCGATGGCCGACCATCTCGAGATAAGTGTTGCGCACGCTCGCATAATTCAGATAGCCGCCGAGCAACAACGATGCCGCTATCAAGGGCAGCAGCACGAGGAGCAACGTCAATCCCAGCCTGCGCATGGCGTTTCCTTTGGCGGCGTCGCGTCGGTCCTCGCCGCGCTGGCGCTCACCGGAAGAATCGTGTCGAGTTTTATGCATCGACCACGCGACAAATCTCACCCGATCCCTTACCACAACGTGGCGAAGTTGTGGCGTATTCGGCACAGACCTCGACCAAATCCCCTGCTAGGGACACCCGATGGGACGCATAGGCGGCCTCGCTCTCGTGCTGTTTGCGACACTCGCGGCGCTCACCGCGTTCGTGGTCGTCGCCGCGCGCACGGTGGAACAGGGTGATCGCGCGCTCGGCGGCGCCGAACTCGACTTCGTGCTCGGCGAAACGGAGCAGACGATCGAGCGCAATTTGCAGCTCGGCCTGCCGCTCGCCGAACTCCAACAGGTCGAGCCGCTCCTGGAGCGCGCCCTTGCCCATGCCCAAAGCGTCATCGCCGCCGACGTCTTCTCCCAGAACGGCACGACGCTGTTCTCGACCGATCGCGGCGCCGTCGGCGAGCCGGTGCCCGAGGCCTGGCGCGAGGCGATCGCCAACCGCCGGACGCATCAAAGCTGGCAGGCCGAAGAGCCGCAAACGATGACGATCGGCCGCCCGCTCGCCAACGACTTCAACCATGTCGAAGGATGGGTCGCGCTGATCGTCGACCGCGCCTCGCTTGCCGCCCCGCTCTCGCTGCTCGGCCCGTTGCTGGCACAAAACGGCGTGATCATCGCGCTCGCCGGCCTCGCCGCCCTCATTCTCGGGGCAGTGCTGATCCCGCGCCGCGACGCCGCGATCCTCGCCGCCCATGCGGCGATCCTCGCCAAAGAGCCCCCGCGCGACGCGCGCGAGCCGATCGGCGCATCCGCCGGGGTCGCGATCGCGCGTGTTCGCGAAGCCGAGGCGGTGCTCGACACCGCCGCCGGCGAATTGCAGCGTCTCGATGAAGAAGTCTGACCGCCCCCATCTCAGCGGCGCGGCCGGCTCGACACGCGCGGCGGTCGCGACCGCCCTCCTCATCATGGCCGTGGTGCTCGCCACGGCGCTCTTCGTGCTGCTGCCGCGCATCGAACGGTCCTTCGAGGCGCTCGACACACGCTCCGATCACGTCGCGACGTCGATCGCGGAGTCGGTCGCGGCGGACGTTCACCGCGCGATCGGCCTCGGCATCCCCCTCGACGCGATGCGCGGCGTCGAGCCCTATCTCGACAATATCCTGAGCGCCAATCCGAGCGTCGCCGAGATCCGCGTTCTCGATCCGACCGAGCGGACCCTCTATGCCGCCGGCGAGCCCGGCCTCGTCTATGGCGCGCACCGTGAGGTCCGCGCCGCAATCAGCGGCGAAAGCCTGGACGGCACGATCGTCGTCGTTCCCTCCCGTCAAATGCTGCAGCGGGTGCACGATCATATCGTCGAAGCGGCGATCGCGATCGCCATCGCGGCCGGGATCGCCGCCGGTGTCTTCTACCGGATCGTGGCGCTCGAACGGCGCGACCTGCCGCAGGCGCGGTTCGTCGTCGGTGGACGGGCGGTGAGCCATGGCGTGTTCGCCGATTTCAGCGCGCCGCGGCCGGGTCCGTTTCAGCCCCTCGGCCAGGCGGCCGCGCGCCTCACCGTCGGATTGAGACGGGGGCAGAGACGCCTTCAATCGGTCGTCGACGAGGTGCGCGCGCTCGACGTCACCCACACCCTTCACGAGCGGATCGGCGCGGCCCTCGCCCCGCTCTCGGCCTACCGGTTCGACCGCCCCTTCAAGGTGCGCCGTCTCGAAGTGGGGTTCGTCTGGTGGCCGCTCCTCCTCCTCACGATGGCGATGGCGACGCGGCCCCTCGCCACGAACTTCGCCGAGGACCGGGTGGGCGACGATCCGATCCTCCCCCTCGTCATCGCCGCGACGATGGCCGCGTCCGGGCTCGGCGGCCTATTCGGCCTTCTCGCCGCCCGTCTTCTCGGCGGGCGTCTGTCCAAACTCGTGACCCTCGTCGCGACCCTCGCCGCCGCGATCGCGATCGGCAGCACCTTCATCCTGCGCGATGTCACGATCTTCATCGCGACCAACGCCGTCGCCGGCTTCGGCGTGTGGTTCGCGGCCTTCACCGTGCTTCTCGCCGAGGGGGCGGGCGCGCGACGGCCATGGCGCGCCGCGCTCGTCTTTCTCGCAGCGGCGGCGATCGGGCCGGCGTTCGGCGGGTTGATCGCGGAATCAGTCGGCCGCCGCTTCGCCTTCCTCACGATCGGCGTCCTCCTCGCCATCGTCGCCCTCGCCTCGACCGCCGGCGCGCCGCGCCGGGTGCGGCGCGTGCGCACCCTTTTCACGCTCGGCCCAAGCGAGACCTTCGCCCTCGCCGCCGCCGCGATGACGATCTTCACCTGGAGCGATCTTTACGTCTCGGCCGCCGCCTTCACCGAGAATTACGCGACGATGGCGATGCATTTCGCGATCCTCGGCGCGGCAAGCTTCGTCCCGGTCGCGACCGGCGCGCGGCCGCCCGCCCTCTTCGGCGCGGCGCTCGCGGCGGCCGCCCTCGCCGCCGCCTTCCTGATCGACCTGCCGGCGATCGTCGCGACGGTCTCGATCGGTCTCGGCTTCGGCTTCACCATCCACGCCCTCGGCGCGCGCGGCTTCGGCGGCACCGCGGCGGCGATCATCCTCGCCGCCCTCGTCCTCACCGCGCTGTGCGAGGGCTTCGGTTATCCGCTGGCCTTCGCCGGCATCATGATCGCCATCCCGGTGGCGGGGCTCCTCGTCCTCCTCTCCCTCCTCACCGCGCTCGCGTCGGGACGGGCTCGGCGCACGCGGGGGCACCGCTAGATGCTTCTGCGCACCCGCATCACCTTCCTGTTGTCGATCGCGCTGATCCTCGTGATCGCGAGCCTCGTCGGGCTCGGCTATATCCGTTCCCAGCTCGAACAGGACCGCCTCGCCGACATCGCGATCGACAGTCAGCGCTCGCTCTGGAGCAGCCTCGTGCGCGCCCGGGCGGACAGTCTCAACACCGACGCGGCGGAGCTCTCCGCCCGCCTGTCCGTCGCCGCACCCGACCTTGCCGCCTCGTCCGTCGTGCGCGTTCTCCAGAATTCGCCCGATCTCGTGCCGAACGACGTGACGGTCCAGGTTCTCGGCCTCGATGGCGAGTTGATCGCCTCGAATGCGCCCCTCTTCCGATCGCGTTCGCTCCTCGGGACGACGGCGATCGAGCTGTTGACCACCGGCGTCGCCTCCCTCCAGGGCCTGCGCCAGGAGCGGCCCGACCGTTATGTCGTCCTCGCCGCCCGCGGGATCACCGTGAGCGGCACGCCGCGCGCCGTCGTCTCCGTCGCGATCGACGCGCAGACCGTGATCGACAGCCTCAGCGAGTTGATCGGCGGGCCGGCCTATCTCGTCTCGCTGCGAGGACGGGTCATCGCCGGCAGCGATTTCGATCTGTGGGAGGCGGCAGGCCCCGAGCTTCCCCGCCGCAGCGCCGGGGCGGAGTTCCTCGCCGCCGACGGGCGGTCTTATTTCGCCGCCGGCTCGCCGGTGGAGGATGTCACCGGCGGGATCGCCGGCACGCTCGTCACCCTGCGCGACGCGACCGACAGCCTCGCCGCGAGCCGCAGGGTCGAGCAGCGCGGCTTCATCATCATCGCCGCCTTCAGCATCGTGATGGTGGCGGGGCTCTACATCTTCCTGCGCCAGGCGTTCGACCCGTTGGAAGCGGCGATTTCGACCCTCGGGGCCCTCTCCCAGGGCGATCTCACCCAAAATCCCGAGCCGGGCGGGGCCGGCGAGATCCGCCGCATCGGCGAGTCGCTCGTCATCTTCCGGCGCAATGCGCTGAAGCTCGTGGAGCAGGAACAGGGCATCGCCCGCCAGCGGCGGCGGCAGGAGCGCGTCATCCGCCGGCAGCTCGAACGCCTCGCCGGCACGCTCGACCCGGAAGGCCACGCGGAGGTGCTCGCCGACCTCAAGGCGGTGATGGCCGAGCCCGGCGCCGAGGGCGCGACCCAGCACCGCCCGAACGAAGACCTCGCGATCCTCGCCGAGGTGCTTCAGCGCATGTCCCAGCGCATCACCGACCAGCACCACCGCCTCACCGAGCTGATCAAGGAGCTGCAAGGCGCGATCATCACCCGCGCCCGCCTCGCCGCGCTCGAACAGGAGCTCGACATCGCGCGCGAGCTGCAGCTCTCCTTCCTGCCGCGCCCGCTTCCCGCTCACCCCGCCTTCGCGATCGACGGGGTGATGGAAACGGCGAAGGAGGTCGGCGGCGACTTCTTCGATTATTTCATGATCGATGAAAACCGCCTCGGCCTCGTCGTGGCGGACGTGTCCGGCAAAGGCATTCCAGCGGCGCTCTTCATGGCGATCAGCCGGACGCTCATCAAAGCGACCGCGCTGAAATCGGCCTCACCGGCGGCGACGATCACCGAGGTGAACACCTTCCTCGCGGCCGACAACGAACAGATGATGTTCGTGACCGTCTTCCACGGCGTCCTCGATCTCGCGACCGGCCGCCTCACCTACGTGAATGCCGGCCACAACCCGCCTTATCTCGCGGGCGCCGAGGGTGCGGTGCGGCCGCTGCCGCGGACCGGCGATCCGGCCCTGGCCATCATGGAGGATTTCCCCTTCAGCGAGACCCACGTCACGATGACGCCCGGCGACCTCCTCTTCCTCTTC
The DNA here is from genome assembly GCF_021556395.1 of Acuticoccus kalidii. Lineage (GTDB taxonomy): Bacteria > Pseudomonadota > Alphaproteobacteria > Rhizobiales > Amorphaceae > Acuticoccus > Acuticoccus kalidii. The sequence goes on along the minus strand of NZ_JAKGCS010000033.1, from coordinate 306,880 downwards.
ACCGACGGGGCGACGGAAGCCTTCAACGTCGCGGGCGAGGCCTTCGGCGAGGCGCGGATCGAGGCGGAGGTCGCCCGTTCGCGGGGCGAGACGGTCGATATCGTCGCCGAGCGGGTGCGCGATGCGGTGCTCGAATTCGAGCGGGGCGCCGATCGGGCGGACGATCTGACCTGTGTCGCGCTGCGCTATTTCAAAGGCGGATGATTGATCAGCGACCGCTGCGCCCGCCGCCACACGCCGTCCCATGAATCGGGCGGCGGGTCGGCCTCATAGGCCTCGACCCGCTCCAGCATGAGCTTTGAGGGCGTATCGTCCGGCTCGATCTCGAGACAGGCGTTGAAGGCCTTGCGCGCGGCGCTCCAATCGCGCGAGCGCATCAGCTTCAACCCGCTCAGATAGATTTCGCCGAGGCGGACGATCTCGGGATCCACATCGCCGTTCACGCCGAGAAGGGCGAAGATGGTCACCGGTCGCTGCGAGCCGCGCACCGTCATGCGGTCGATCTCGCGGAAGACGAATTCCGCCCCCGCGCGTATCGCCGTCTCCTCCGCCACCAGGATGTGCTGCCCGTAGGACTTCGCCGCCTCCTGAAGCCGGGCCGCAAGGTTCACCGCGTTGCCGATGACGGTGAAGTTGCGGCTCGATGGCGGACCGATATCGCCGGCGAGCACGTCCCCCGTCGCGACGCCGACGACGGCGTCGAGCGTGTCCCCGCCGGCGACGCCCTCGCGCACGAGCGCCTGGCGGAGCCCCGGCAACGCGCCGATCTGGCCGAGGGCGGCGGCGCACGCGTCGCGCGCCTGCGTCTCGGTATCGGTAAACGGCGCGCCCCAGCAGGCCATTGCCGAGTCGCCGATATATTTGTCGGTGATGCCACCTTCGGCGCCGATCGGCTCCGTCATCGCGGCGAGGAAACGGTTGAGGAGGTCGACGAGCGCGTCGGTCTCGAGCCGCTCGGACCAGCCGGTGAAATCGCGCATGTCGACGAACGAGATCGTCATGTCACCGCGGCGGTTCCGCGTCGCTTCGGTGTTCGACAGGATCCGGTCGACGATGCGGGGGTCCACATATTCGCCGAACAAGCGTTTGATCTTGCGCCGCTTGCGCTCCTCCGTCGTGTCGGAGAACACCACCACGACGCCGAAGCGCTGCGCCTCACCGTCGTCCCCGTCGAAGGTGAGAAAGGACGAGGCGACGAGGAGGTCGACCCGTTTGCCGTCGACCTGCAAGGCGATTTCGACCGAATGCATGGTCGTCGCCTCGTAGACCGCCTTGAAGACGACCTCGTTGAAGTCGTCGAAACTCTCTTCGGCGAGAAACTCTTCGGCGAAGGAGTGGCCGAGGACGGCCTGCGAATCCTTGCCGAGAATGCGGCCCGCGGCGGCATTGAAGGTGATGATGTTGCCGCTGAGGTCGATCGTCACGACGCCGTCGCGCATCGATTCCAAAATACGCTCGGAGATCCGGGCATCACGATGCTCGTAGTCGCTCATGCGGTCTCCCCGGCCGATTCGGATGCGCTGAGCGGGACCGCGACGGGCGCTGCCCCGATTGCGCCATCCTTCCGTCTGACACCCCCCACCCATCGTGGCAAGCGCGGAAATTCGCCTCGATGCGACGGCTCAGAAACAATCTTGCGGGCCGGCTCCGCACATTGCCATGCCGTTTGTCCGGGACCCGCCTTTGGGTCGGCAGTTGAGAAAATCGCGCGCGAACCGCCCCAACGAGGCGCTCATCGCGTCTCCGGACCGGACCCTTGCGTGAGCGCGGCGGCCGTCGCCTCGGCCTCCTCGGCGAGCCATCGGCAGAAGGCATCGGCCTTGTGGTGGCGGCCGCCGCACCGGATCGCCCGGTAGGTCTTCCCGCTCGGCACGAAACCGAACGGGGCGACGAGGCGGCCCGCGGCGAGATCGTCGAGCACCAGGAGATGCGGGGCGATCGCGACGCCGAGACCCCCGGTCGCCCCCTCCAGCATGAAATAGAAATGATCGAACACCGTGCCGGCCGGGGCCTCCCGCGCGTCCTCCCGGCCGGATGCGGCAAGCCAATCGGCCCAGGCCGGCCGCCGCGTCTCGGTGTGAAGGCGCGGAAGTTGAAGGATCGGCCGCGCGTCGCGCTCCATCAGCCGCGGCGACAGGACGGGGCCCACCGTCTCCACGAACAGCGTCGTCGCCACCATGCCCTCGGGCGGTTGGTCGGCGCTCACCCGGATCGCGACCTCGGACCGCTCGCGCGCCGGATCGACCGGGGCGTCGGACTGGGTGAGCCGCACCTCGATCGCGGGATGGGCGCGGCGGAAGCGATCGAGGCGCGGAATGAGCCAGCGAAGCGCCAAAGTGCCGAGACAGGAGACGTCGAGCGTCCCCTCCGCCTCGTCGCGGACGAGGCGGACCCCGGTCTCGATCCGGTCGAATCCCTCGGCGAGATGGGTGAGGAGGAGCCGCCCCGCATCGGTGAGGACGAGCCGGTTGCGCGGCCCCTCGAACAGCCGCAGCCCGAGCGAGGTCTCGAGCCCGCGAACCTGGCGGCTCACCGCGCCGTGCGTCACGCCGAGCGCATCGGCAGCCTCCGTCATCCGGCCGAGCCGAGCCGTCGCCTCGAAGGCGCGCAGAGCGTTCAGCGAGGGAAGAGCACGGCGCATTTCGTCTCCGACGAGAGTTCGTGAGTTTTCCTCACGATAGATCTCCGAAATAGTCGTTTTACCGCAATTGATCCATCCGCCATGTGAGCGGAATGGACACAGCACCGCTCGACACCCTCACCTACCTCGCGGTTCTCGCCGCAGCCTTGATGCACGCCGGATGGAATGCCGTCGTGAAAGTCGGCGACCGCTTTTCCGCGATTTTGATGCTCTCGCTCGCGCAAGGCGCGATCGCCTTCGCCCTTCTCGCGGTCTTCCCGTTTCCGGCGCGCGAGGCGTGGGGCTGGCTCGTCCTCTCCGCCGCGCTCCATGTCGGCTATCGGCTCTTCCTGATCCGCGCCTATGCCCACGGCGACCTCGCCGAGGTCTACCCGCTCGCACGCGGGACGGCGCCTTTGATCGTCGCCCTCGTCGGGGCGCTCTTTCTCGGCGAGCGGCTCGCTCCGCTCGGCCTCCTCGCCGTAGCGGCGATCGGGCTCGGGGTGATCGCAATGTCGCTGCGCGGCGGAAAGGATCATGGCCCGCCCCACCCGGCCGCGATCGCCTTCGCGCTCGGAACCGCCGTCTTCACCGCGAGCTATACGCTGACCGATGCCGTCGGCGCCCGCCTCGCGGCGACCGCGTCCGGCTACACGATGGCGCTCTTTGCGCTCGACAGCGTGATGATGACGGGCTTCGCCGCGGCGACGCGCGGGCGGGCGGCGTTCACCCGGCTCGCGCCTATCTGGCGAACCGGCCTCCTCGCCGGCGCGCTCTCACTCGGCTCCTACTGGGTGGCGATCTGGGCCTTCACCCGCGCGCCCGTCGCCCTCGTCGCGGCACTGCGGGAGACGAGCGTCCTGTTCGCCCTCCTGATCGGCGTCCTCTTTCTGGGCGAGCATGTCGGGCGCTGGCGCATCCTCGCCGCGATCCTCATCCTCAGTGGCATGATGCTGATGCGGGCGTGAGCCCCGCCGGCGACGGAGCAGCCCTCATGGAGCGTTAGGCTAGCCGTCCTGGCCGTCCACCGCCGCAAATTGCGCCTCGACCCAATCGGCCGCCATGTCCGACCAGCCGGCGTCCGGCGGGGTGTGACCGCCCGGCCAGAGGGCGAGCTCCAGAAAACCGGCATCGCACGAGGTCCAGCGCCGGCGCCAATAGCGGCCCTCGGTCTCGAAACTGTCCGCACGCAGCAAGGCGCACCCGTTGACCGCGCGCCACCGCGCGAGGCCGGCGAAGATATCGCCCTGGTAGATTTCGCCGCCGCGAAGGGGGCGGCCCTCCAACGGCACGGTCTGATCGCGCCAGCCATGGGTGTGGAGCAGGCGCACCGGGCCGTCGCAGGTCTCGGGCAAGAGGCGCCAGAAGCCGCCGGCGTAGGGCGTATAGAGCGCCGCGAGATCGGCGTCGCGGCAGGCGAGATACCAGACCAGCGAGCCGCCGATCGAATAGCCGGAGAGCACCACCCGGTCCCGGTCGAGCCCGTGCCGGGCGACCGCATCGTCGAGGATCTCGCGCGTGAAGGCGAGCTCGTCGCGAAGGGCGGGACTTTCGGGACGGAAGGACCAGCCGGGGCCGAACCGGCTGTCCGGTCGTGCAAGCCCGTTCGGCGCGATCACCATGAAGCCGCGCGCGACGAGCGCCGCGGCGAAGTCGGCCTCGAAGATCGTCCGCCCGGATCCGCCCGCGCCATGAAAATAGACGAAGGCCGGAAGCGGGCCCGCAAGGCCGGCCGGCCGCATGACGTGATAGGTCCCGAGCGGCGTCTCGCACGGATTCTCCGCGCCGCCGCACGTCTCGGCGGCGGCAGCGGCTGCGGGCCCGGCGAGGACGCCGAGCACGAACGCGAGGACGATAAAGCCGAGCCCAGCGAACCCCGCTCCGACCTTCATGATGAGACGCGCCCGATCCGCTCGCACAAGGACGGCCGCGTCAGTGACGGCCCGTATGGGTCGGCGGCGGCAACGGATCGCTCGCCGGAAAGCTCTCGTCGAGCGCTTCGTCGAGCCCCTCGTCGGTCAGAGGCGGGTCTTGCGTCACCTCCTCCGGCTTCGGCTGCGGCTGCGGCTCGCGCGGTGTGGAGCGAGGATCACCAGTCATGCTCGTTCTCCAATTGGATCCCACAAACTATGTGGGGCCTCCTGCTGAGGCTTCCATTGAACATTCGCCCGCGCAATCGGAAAGGCGTTCAGACGAGAAGACGGGTCACGAATCCGGCACTGCGCAACAGCGTGTCCCGCGCGATGCGCGCCCCCTTAGAGGTCGACGACAGCAGCCGGTAAGCGCGATCCGTGCGCGCCACGACGCGGCGCGCCGCGCCCGGCCGTTCGGCCATGTAGGGAGCGAGATCGCCCGCATCGACGGCATCGGCGAAGGCGTACGCGTCGGCAATGCCGAGGTTCATGCCCTGCCCGCCGACCGGAGAGTGGCTGTGCGCCGCATCCCCGGCGATCGCGATGCGCCCCTTGCCCATCGCGGAGGCGACGCGGAGCTGAACGGTGAAGGGGTTCGACCAGTGCACCTCCTCGATCCGCATCATGCTCTCGACCACGGCGAGGACGTCGGGATGATTGCCGATCGCGCGGAAACGGCCATTACCGAGGGTGATGAGAAAATTGATCGTCCCCTCGTCGGAGATCACCGCGCACGCCTGCTCGGCGAACGGCCAGTCGCAGGTGATGTCGGCTAGGCTCCAGGTCGTCGGCAACTGGCGGCCCTCGAAGCGCAGGCCGAGCGCCTCGCGCGTCACGCTGTGCGTGCCCTCGGCGCCCAACGCGAGGTCGGCCTCGATCACCGTCTCGGCGCCGGTGTCGTCCGCCCGGATGGTGGCGGTGACGCCCGCCTGGGTCTGGCTGACCGTGACGAGCGAATGGCCCCACATGACGCGGCCGCCGATCCGCTCGAACGCCGTCTCCATCAAGCGCTCGGTCTCGCTCTGAGGCAGCGCCACCATCGTCGGCCAACGCCGGTCCTGCCCCGGCACCTTGAGGCGCGCGAGGAGCGCATCCTCTTTCATGATGCGCACGGTGCGGACCGTCTCGCCGGTTTCGAGGATCGCCTGGGCGACGCCGGAGGGGGCGAGAAGGCCGAGGGAATTGTGGTTGACGGCGACGGCGCGCGATTCGCTCGTCACGCCCATCGCGCGGTCGGCGATCGTGACGCGATGGCCCCGCGCGGTGAGCGCGATGGCGGCGCTGAGGCCGACGGGGCCGGCGCCTGCGATAAAGACGTGCATATGAACCACCCGCGAATTCCCGGCCGACCGGCGATCCGCCGGCCGGCCTCGCAACGCATGTGGGAGCGCGCTCCCCGCACGCCAGCCCGGTGCGGCGATCTGCGGGCAGCGCGGGTATCGACGGCCGACGTCGCCGAACTGTCAACAAACGGTCATCGCCGCGTTAATCGGCCCGATTACCGGCATCGCAACCCATCGACCTATGGAGATTTCGATGCTTCGTCACTCTGGCCTCGCCGTGGCGCTTTCGGCGCTGATGCTGTCCCCGGCACTCGCGCAGGATGAGACCGTCTTTCCCGCGAAGCTCGCCGGGCACGCTTATATCCCCGCCCTCAGCCTGATCACGCCGCCCGCCGACGCGCCGGCCGACACCTGGGTCAGCGGCAAATATGCCGGCGGCCCGGACCGCATCGACGCCCCGATGAGCGTCGAAGGCACCACCGGCGCCTTTCACGGCGATCGCGGAACGGGCCTCTTCTTCCCCTTTATCGGCCAGCCGCTTCAGGGCTTTTCCGGCTTTGCGATGGAGCGCGCCGAGGACGGATCGATCTACGCCCTCACCGATAACGGGTTCGGCTCCAAGGCGAACAGCCCCGACACGCTGCTGTTCTTCCACACGCTGACGCCCGACCTCGAAAACGGGAAGATCGCCGTCAAGGAGACGATCTTTCTGAAGGATCCCAACAAGGTGGTCCCCTTCCGCATCGCCTATGAGGGTACCGATGCGCGCTATCTGACCGGCTCCGATTTCGACCTCGAGAGCATCCAGCGCGTCGGCGACGAGATCTTCATCGGCGAGGAATTCGGCCCCTATATCATCCGCGCCTCGCTCGACGGCGTGGTGACGGCCGTCTACCCGACGATGCTCGACGGCGAGGTGTTGATGGGGCCGGACAATCCCGCGCTCAAGATCCCGGCGACCGCCGGCAAGGACTATAAAGTCGCCCGCTCCGGCGGCTACGAGGGGATGGCCCTTCAGCCGGGCACCGGCCTCCTGTGGGCCATGCTCGAAAAGCCGCTGATGGACGACAATGGCGAGGTGACGGACAACAGCCTCACCGTGATGGCGTTCGACCCAGAGGCCGGCGAATGGACCGGCGAGGTCGTGAAGTTCCCGCTCGACGAGGGTGCCACCGCGATCGGCGACTTCAACTTCATCGACGAAACCCGTGCCCTCGTCATCGAGCGTGACAATGGCGAAGGCGACCCGAGCCTCAAATGCGAAGGCGAGCCGCGCAACGACTGCTTTCCGAACCCGGCGATGATCAAGCGCATCGTCCTCATCGACATGGCCGATCGCGACGAGGCCGGCCATGTGCGCCGCATCGGACACGTCGACCTCATGAACATCGACGACCCGGACGGCAAGGCGCTCCTCGAGACCGCCGCGAACCGCGACATGACCGGCACCTACACCGTGCCGTTCTTCACCATCGAAGACGTGATGAAGATCGACGACGGGCACATCCTCGTCGGCACCGACAACAATCTGCCCTTCTCCTCCGGCCGTCAGCTCGACGAGGCGATGAACAACGAGTTCTTCCTCCTCGCCGTGCCCGAGCTTCTCGCCGCGAAATAACGCGCCCGGCCGCGGGGTTCGCTCCGCGGCCGTCTCCTTCGGCCTACATCGCCTCTTTGAGTCCCACCTTGAGGAGGAACCAGTTGGCCGGGTAGCTCGTCGCAAAGCCGGCGATCATCGCGATCTGCATCGCGAACCAGAATTCCGGCATCGACGCGTCGATCGGAACGCCGATGACGACGGCGAAGAACCAGAAATGCGCGAGCGCCATCACGCCATACATCCCGATCTGCCAGGCCGTCAGCGACAAGGCGTCCGCCTTCAGCGCCGCAATGAGACCGTCAACGAGGCCGAGCCCGCGCATCGGAGCGATGGTGAAGAACTGGAAGGCGATGCCGAAGGCGAAGGCGAGCACGAAGTCGAACGCCCAGATCGCGAAGATCCGCTCCGAGAAAACGAGCTGATAACCGAACACGACCGCGATCCCCGGCACCGCGAGCGCCACGAGTTCGGCGACGATATCACCGAGCGTACAGCCCGCCCCGCAATGGAGCGTGCCTTTGGCGACGGCGACCGGGAACGGCGTATCGCCATGGTGGTGGCCCTCCACCCCTCGCGGCATTGCGCGGCCATGGCGCCAATAGAACCACACCCCGGCAAGGCTCGAAAACAGCGCGATGACGGGCCAGACGACGTTCATGATCCACATCGGCTGTGGTCGGCGGACCACGTCGGCCAGGATGAACAAAGCGGACAGACATGCGAGCCCCAGCGACAGGAGCGCCAGGGCGTGAAGGATCGGCGGCATTCTTCCTCACTCCGTGTCTGCGCCGGCCAATCGGGGCCGGCGCGGTCATGGGGTGCGGAGACGCGTCGAGGAGCGGGAGGCGCGCCTCCCGTCCGTCATTCCGCGGGATCGACCGTCATGCGTTCGGTCTCGCCCGCCAAGGTCGACACGGTGGCGACGCCGCCACCCCGTTCGGCGAGGATGCGGCGGGCCATTTCCACCGCCTCCTCGCGATGCTCGAACACGTCGCTCGACAGCCCCTCGGCCCCGTCATTGACGACGAAGCCCTCGAAGACCTCGACGACGTCGATGCGCTGGTCGAACCGATCGGCCGCCGTCTGGCGCGTCTCGAGCGTGCGTTTCAGATCCGGCGCCATCGCCTCATAAACGAGCTCGGCGACGATCGTGTCGAGCGGCACCGTGCGCGAATCGCGCGAGCCGAGGCGGCGGACATTGACCGTGCGCTCCTCCGCCTCGCGATGGCCGACGACGAGGATCACCGGCACTTTGGCGGCCGAATGCTCGCGGACCTTGTAGTTGATCTTCTCGTTGCGAAGATCGGTCTCGGCGACGAGACCGGCCGCGTGCAGCGCCGCCGCCACCTCGCGGGCATAATCGTCGACGTCGGAAACGATCGTCGCGACCTTCACCGGCATCGGCGAGAGCCAGAGCGGCATGTGCCCGGCGAAATTCTCGATCAGGATGCCGAGAAAACGCTCCAGCGAGCCGAACAGCGCCCGGTGCAGCATGACCGGAACGTGCTTCTCGCCGTCGGCGCCGATATAGAAGGCACCGAGACGGCCGGGCATGTTGAAGTCGACTTGGAGCGTGCCGCACTGCCACTCGCGGCCGATCGCGTCGCGCAAGGTGTATTCGAGCTTCGGCCCATAGAACGCGCCCTCGCCCTTGTTGAGGGTCCAGGGCCGGCCCGTCGATTCCAGCACCTTCTTCAGTGCCTCTTCGGCCTGGTCCCACACCTCGTCCGTGCCGACGCGCTTTTCCGGGCGGTCGGAGAACTTGATGTCGATATTGTCGAAGCCGAAATCGGAATAGATCGAGAGGATGAGGTCGTTGACCTTCAGGCATTCCTCGGTGATCTGCTCCTCGGTGCAGAAGATGTGCGCGTCGTCCTGGGTGAAGGCGCGCACGCGCATCAGGCCATGGAGCGCGCCCGACGGCTCATAGCGGTGCACCTTGCCGAACTCGGCGACCTTTTCCGGCAGATCGCGGTAGGATTTCAGCCCGTTCTTGAACACCTGGACGTGGCCCGGGCAGTTCATCGGCTTGATCGCGAAGGTCTTCTCGTCCTTCGGCTCGGACAGGTACATGCCTTCGCCGAACTTCTCCGCGTGGCCGGACTTCTTCCACAACTCGAGATCCATCAGCTCGGGCGTGTTGATCTCCTCATAGCCCGCCTCGTTCTGGCGGCGGCGCATATAGTTGATCATCGTCTGGAACAGACGCCAGCCATTCTGATGCCAGAAGACGGCGCCCGGCGCCTCCTCCTGGAAGTGGAAGAGGTTCATCTCGCGCCCGAGGCGGCGATGGTCGCGCCGCTCGGCCTCTTCGAGCATCGTGATGTAGGCGGCAAGGTCTTTCTTGTCGGCCCACGCGGTGCCGTAGATGCGCGACAGCATCTCGCGGTTGGAATCACCGCGCCAATAGGCGCCCGCGACCTTCGTCAACTTGAAGGCTTCGCCGACATTGCCGGTCGAGACCATATGCGGCCCGCGGCACAGGTCGAACCAATCGCCCTGCTTGTAGATCTTGACGTCCTGGTCCTCGGGGATCGCGTCGACGAGCTCGACCTTGAAGCCCTCGCCCATCTCCGCGAACGTGTCGCGCGCCTTGTCGCGGGACCACACCTCCTTCGTGAACGGCCGATTCTCGGCGATGATCTGGCGCATCTTCGCCTCGATCTTCGGCAAGTCGTCGGTCGTGAAGGGGGTGTCGCGGTAGAAGTCGTAATAAAAGCCGTCGCGGATCACCGGGCCGATCGTGACCTGGGTGCCCGGCCAGAGCGACTGGACGGCCTCGGCCATCACGTGCGCCGCATCGTGGCGGATGAGCTCCAGCCCCTCGGGATCGGCCCGCGTCACGAAACGCAGCGACACGTCCCGCTCGATCGGATCGGCCAGGTCGGCGACCTCGCCGTCGACGACCATGGCGATCGTCTTCTTCGCGAGCGACTTGGAAATGGAAGCGGCGATCTCTGCGCCGGAAATGCCGGATTCGTACTGGCGGGACGCCCCGTCGGGGAATGTTACGCTGATCATGGTCTCTCTCGCCCACTCGCTGCCTACGGATGCAGGTAGGTGCGCCCTATCTAACCGTTCATGCGCCAGATGCAATCCGCCTCAGCGGTCGATGCGGCTCTTCGGGTCCATGTGGGAGGCGCCCCAGCGGGCGTGGCGCCAGGGCCGGCGCCATGCGTCCGGCGGCAGATCCGGGACGGGATCATAGCCGGCGGCGCCGAATGGATTGCAGCGCAGCATCCGCGCGAGCGTCAGCCAGAAGCCGACCCACGCGCCATAACGCTTGATCGCCTCGTCGCCATATTGCGAACAGGTGGGAAGATACCGGCATTGCCGCCCGAGCAGCGGCGACAGCGTGACGCGATAGACGAAGATGAGCCCGCGCAGGATCGCGGCGACCGGCCTCACGCGGCCTCGGCGACCCCGGCGGCCTTGCGCGCGGCCTCGAGCGTCGCCCCGAAGGTGAGCAGCGTCGAGGCGTGACGCGACTTGTGCTCGCGCACCGGCTCCAGATAAGCGAGATCGGCCCAACGGCCGGCCGGCGCCGGGCCGTTTTCCTTCAGCATCGCGGTCATCTGCCGCTCGACCTCTTCGAGCTCCTCGATGGTCGCGCCGATCACGTGGCTCGCCATGATCGAGGACGAAGCCTGACCGAGCGCGCACGCCTTCACCTCGTGCGCGAAGTCGCTGACCTTGCCGTCCTTCATCTTGACGTCGACGGTCACCTGGCTGCCGCACAGGCGCGAACGGTGCGTCGCCGTGCCGTCCGGGTCGTCGAGCCGGCCGAGGCGCGGAATATTGGCGGCAAAGCCGAGTATCTTGTCGTTGTAAAGGTCGCTGAGCATAACGATCCTCCGCCCACTCCCATATAAGACTACGCCGACGACATCGAAAGACGAAGGGTTCACGACGTGCGCGACTTCCCGGCCCCCTCCCCCGACGCCTCCGTACAGGAGCTCGGCGAGACGCTCGCCCCGAAATTCGGGCCTGACGGCCTCGTCACGGCGCTCGCGGTGGATGCGACGAGCGGCGAGGTCCTCATGCTCGCTCATATGGATAAGACGGCGCTCGCCGCAACGCTCGAAACCGGGATTGCCCACTATTACAGCCGGTCGCGCAAGTCGCTCTGGAAAAAAGGCGAGACATCCGGCCAGATTCAGACGGTGACCGAGATCCGCGTCGACTGCGATCAGGACGCCGTGCTCCTGCGCGTCAGCGTCGGGGGCGATGGCGGGGCGTGCCATACCGGGGCGCGTTCCTGTTTTTACAGGGCCGTCGCGCCGGACGGGTCGCTGGCGCGGGTCGGCTAGGCGGAGCGGACGGGCGCGCTCAGCCGCGCCCGATCCAGCCGCTCGGAAGGAGCGCGAGGATCGCGCTCAGCAGGAAACCCGCGCCGATCGTCGCCCCGTTGTCGCTGAGCGGGATCGTTCCGCCGGAGACGAACGCGATCACGATCGCGACCAGCCATCCCGGTAGGCCGACATCGCGCGCCCGCTTGGCGGTGATGTTGAGGCCGGCATAGATCGAGCCGAGCACCACCGCGACGATGGCGAGGATCATCGGAATCGGAAAGGCGTCGATGAAGGGAGGCGGCGTCCCCGTCTCGGCGCTGATGCGGGCGAGCACGCCACCGAGCGCACCGAAGGCGATCATCACCACAATCAGCACGCCGACGGTGACGATACCGAGCAGCAGCCACAACAGGATGAAGCGACCGCGGCCGAGCCGTCCGTCCGCCGGGTCGCCGAGATAGTCACGGAACATCGTTCGCCTCGTCGAATCACGTCCCGCGTCGATGCCCGATTCCGCACGCCGCGTCGATCAGATCGCGGCGTTTTCTGTCCGGCGCGCGCGTGCCGGACGGCGCCGGCGCATCACGGTGTCTGGCGGCGCGGGGGACCGCGCCACCATTCGCGATGCGATGGACCGGAGCCCTCAGACGGAATGAATATAGGCCTGCATCTCGTCCCGCTCGCGCTCGGCCTCCTCGATCCGCTCCTTCACCACGTCACCAATCGAGATGACGCCGACCAGCCGGTCCTCCTCCACCACGGGCATGTGGCGGAAACGGCTCGCCGTCATCCGGCTCATCACGTCGTGGATCGGCTCGTCGAGCCCGCAGGTCTCGACCTTTTGCGTCATTGCGGCGGACACCGGCGAAGTGAGAGCCGACGGCCCGTCGCGCGCGATAACGCGGACGACATCGCGCTCGGAGACGATGCCGGCGAGACGCTCACCATCGATGATCAGCAGCGCGCCGACCTTGCGCTTTGCGAGTTCGGCTACAACCATTTGAAGCGTGGCGTCGGACGCCATCGAGAAAATGTCGCCGCCCTTTCCCCGGAGGATTGTTTTCACACTCATTGCGGGACCTCCCCATCTGCCCTTGGTTGTATGATGATGGTCCCACACTTTGGCGAAAATGCCTACCGACTCACAGGGTCGAACCAGCGGAAGGTGAAAAGGCCGACGAGAAAGCCGCCGACATGGGCCTGCCAGGCGACCGAAACCCCGCCCGAAAAGCTCCCGCCAAGCCCGATCGCCACGTTGAGCGCGAAGAAAACCACGATGAAGGCGACCGCCGTCCGGTTCTCGAGGATACCGAGAAGGGAGCGCGCGGGGCGACGAAACGCCGCCGGGTCGCCGCTCCGGCCGATCCGCAACGGCCCGCCTCCGTCGAACACGAAGCGTGCCGCGGCCGCCATCTGCCCCGCAATCGCCGCAGATGCGCCGACGACGGGGACGGCCTCGCCCATGTGGAAAATGAGATGGAATGCCGCCCCGCCAGCCGCGGCGGCGGCGGAGAAGAGCCAGAAGCGCAGAGCCCCGAACCGCCGTGCGACGGCCGTGCCGAAGGCCACCATCCAAATGCCGTTGGTGATGACGTGCGCCCACGAGCCGTGCAGCATCGCATAGGTCACGAACGTCCACACATCCGCCGCGACGCCGCCCGGAAAGCCCACGACATCACCCGCATAGCGCGCCGGGATGAAGGCGAAGAGGGCGAGGATCTCGAGATCCTCGGTAAAGCTCAGCGCGGACCGCACCACATGGATGACGACCATCAGGCCGAGCATCAGCATCACCGAGCCCGGCAGCATGAAGAGCGGCTCGCGCGGGGGTGTCAGCGGCGGTTGCGGCGGTTGTGGCGGCGGCGGCGGCCCCTCTTCCGACCATGTCGGCTCTTGCGGCGGATCCTGGGACGGGATTTTGGGGATGTGGGCCATCGAGACCGTCATGTGAGACCTTGCGGGGACCGCCGTTGCGATCGATCCGCCAGGATCGGCGGAGGACAGGAGCGGGCGCGCGGTCATCGCCGGCGCCCGTTCAGAGCGGGTCGCACGCGGCAGTGTAGCGCTGGGCGTTCTCGACATACCACCGCGAACCTTCCGCGATGCGGGCGATCTCCTCGACCGTGAGGTCGCGGATCACGCGGGCCGGGGAGCCGAGGGCGAGCGTCCGTGGCGGGATGGTCATCCCCTCGGGCACCAACGCGTTGGCGCCCACCATCGCCTCCTCGCCGACGACGGCACCATTCAGCACCGTCGCCCCCATGCCGACGAGTGCGCCGGCGCCGATCGTGCAACCATGAAGGACGGATCGGTGTCCGATCGTCGCCCGGTCGCCGATCGTGATCGGCAGGCCGAAATCGGTGTGGAACACCGAATTGTCCTGCACGTTGGCGCCTTCGCCGACCTCGATCCATTCGATATCGCCTCGAAGGACCGCGCCCCACCAGACCGACGCATCGGCCTTGAGACGCACGCGGCCGATGACGACGGCCGTGGGGGCGACCCACGAGCGCATGTCGCATTCGGGCAGGATTCCCTCGAGCCGATAGGTCGCCATCGGATCAGACGGTTTCCAAGTCCACTTCCAGGATCGCCATCGTGAAATTCCACGACAGCTCGCCCTCGTCCTCGTCGCGATAGAGGACGCCGATAAATTCCTCGCCGAGATAGACCTCGGCCGAGTCGTCCTTGCGCGGGCGGGCGCGCACCGACAGCGTATCGTTCGCGAAGGTGCGCCGCATATAGGCCTCAAGCTTGGCGATTTCGGTTTTGTTCACCCTCGACTCCATCGTGTCTGGTTTACTCAATGCTGCACCGCAAACTCACGGCGCGGTCGAGCGGCACGCTGCCCGATGGACGCTGACCAATCAACCGCTCGCCCGTGCTTTTGCCGGCCCGATCACGGACGAAGTCGCGGACCGTCCTCACTTTTGCGGCGCACACCCGCCCCTCGATGGCGGTGGAAGTCCGGTCGAGAGGCGCGCGAAATGCGCCCGGTTCACACCTCGGCGAGGTCGGCGAGGATCTGATCCATCGAGCGGGACGGTTCGCGGCAGCCGGCCGAGCCGACGATCTTCGCCGGGACGCCGGCGACCGTCACGTTAGGCGGCACCGCGGACAACACGACAGAGCCCGCCGCCACGCGCGAGCAGGCGCCGATCTCGAAATTTCCGAGGATCTTCGCGCCGGCACCCACGAGGACGCCCGAGGCGATCTTCGGATGCCGGTCGCCCTTTTCCTTGCCCGTCCCGCCGAGCGTCACCCCCTGGAGGAGCGATACGTCGTTGCCGAGCCGCGCGGTGGCGCCGATCACGACGCCGGTCGCATGGTCGATAAAGATCCCGCGCCCCATCGGCACGGCCGGATGAATGTCGACCTGGAGCTCGGCCGACGCGCGGCTTTGCATCAACAGCGCGAAATCGCGATGTCCGCGGGTCCACAACGAGTGAGCGACCCGGTGCGCGGCGAGCGACTGAAAGCCCTTGAAATAGAGGATCGGCTCGATGATCCGCTCGCACGCAGCGTCGCGATCGAACACGGCGAGGATGTCAGCGCGGAAGACGTCGGCAAGGGTCGGGTCGTCGTCGAGCGCATCGTGGAAGGCATTGCGGATGTGGGTGGCGTGGAGTTGCGGGTCCTGCAGCCGATTGGCGACCCGTTCGGCGATCGTCTCCTCCAGGGAGGTCTGATCGAGGACGGTCGCGTAGACGAACCCGGCGAGCGCGGGCTCACGCTTGGCGATCGCTTCGGCTTCCGTGCGGACACGGCGCCAGACGGGATCGTGCGCAACGACGACGGCTGCTTCGCTCATGGTCCCTCTCCTGGCCGGCTCCACCCGGCCGCCAGCACATAAGCGCCGATGCCCCGCAGGGCAACTCACATGCGCGTTGCGTCCAGGAAGGCGACCACCTCGGACTTGTGCAACTTGTCGCCGACCGCGCTCATATGGTCGCGCCCCGGTAGTGTGAGCGCCTTCGCGCCCGGGATCAATGCGGCAAGGCCGTCGGCCGAGCCGGCGATCTCGTCCAACTCGCCGGCGACCACCAGGGTCGGCACGTCGATCGAGGCGGCGGACGCCTCGCTGAAGGCCTGGCGGGAGGCGCGGATGCAGGCGGCGAGCGCCTTGCGGTCGGCCCCGGTCTGGCCGGCGAAGATGCGGAAAGCGCGCGCCTCGTCGTCGGCGACGTCGCTCGGCGAGGCGGCCTCGAGCGCCTCGGCGATCTCCTCACTGCCGCCGATCCCGGCGATGAGATTGCTCGCGAGCCCCGCGATCACCAGCGCCCACACCCGTTCGGGCGCGGCGACGGTCGCGAAGGCGGCAATGCGGGCGCCCATCGAATAACCGAAGATCGCCGCCTTCTCGACGCCGGCATGGTCGAGCACGCGGATCGCGTCCGCCGCCATCAGCTCGGCGCGATATTGCGCGGGGTCATAGAGCTTCTCGGACTTGCCGTGCCCGCGATTGTCGATCGCGAGAACGCGGTAGCCGGCGCGCTTCAACAAGGTGGTCCAAGAGGTGTTGACCCAGTTGACCATCCGGTTCGACGCGAAGCCGTGAATGAGGAGGACCGCCGGCCCCTCCCCTTCGTCGAGATAGTCGATCGTCACGCCGTCGGAGGAGAAGCTCGGCATCAGGCAAGGCCCCGCAGTCGGAAAGGCGGCCTCGGGCCGCGAACATCGTCAGGCACGCTCACGCTCGTCGGGAGCGCCGCATCGGTCGCACGCGGCCCGCGAGGGGCGTGCCATTCGCGATATATCGGTTTTTCGCGAACAATCGTTCCCTCGCCGTCAGGCCTGCCGTTCGGGAACCCGGACGACGAGCCCGTCGAGCTCATCGGTGATCTTGATCTGGCAGGAAAGGCGGGAGCCTTCGTTCACGTCGAAGGCGAAATCGAGCATGTCCTCTTCCATCGGCGAGGGTCCGCCGACTTTTTCGCGCCAAGGCTCCTCGACATAGACGTGGCACGTCGCGCACGCACAGGCGCCGCCGCACTCGGCTTCGATGCCCGGGACCATCGAACGGACCGCGGCTTCCATCACCGTTCCGCCGGCATCGGCCTCGACTTTGTGGGTTTCGCCGTCGTGAGTAATGTAGGTGATCGTGGGCATGGGTCCTCGCAGCAAGCTGCGTGCGACATAACCATTCGTCGGGTGGCGTCAAGCAAAGCCGCGTCGAGGTGCGGCGAGAACGCCCCTCCTCGGCGCATCCCTCCCATGCGAAAGATCATCCCCGCGGCGACAGGGGTTAATGCTGTTAACCTTAAAATTCGTCAACGAGTCGGCTTCCTTGTTCGCCCTATGCGAGTATGGCATTAGCAATTCATTAACGGCTGACCCAGGCGGCATCTTTCAACCGCCGCACTTCCGTGGCCCAAAGGGGTCACGACAGGTGTGTCGGACGTCGTGTCCGATACCAGCGTAGCGTACGATCGAGGCGACGATCCATGGCCACAGACCCGCACCGCGCAACAGACGAACCCGGCTCGGACCCGTCCGATGCCGCGCTCAACGCCGTCGAAGAGGCGCTGAAGTTCGATCTCGACAGCCCAGAGAGCGACGAACAGGTCGATCTCGTCACCGGCATCGAGCGCTCGTTGGATGATGGGGAGGAGGCGACGGCGACCACCGCCGCCGCTGAGAGCCCCGCCGGCTTCGCGCCCGCGAACGACGCACCCGACGGAGACGCCGCCCGTCCGCGACGGCGCCGTCATCGCGCGCTCGCCAAGCAGCAAGCCGCCGCGAACGACGATCGCGCCCGGTTCGAGACCGCGACCCGGGCCGGACGACGGCGCGGGCTGACGGCGCTCACCGTCGCGACGGTCGCCTCGCTGGTGTGGGCGGCGGGTGGTGTCCTCATCGCGGCTCGCCTCGCCGCGCAGGACGGATTTGCCACCTTCCTCACCTCCCCGATCGCCTTTGCCGTCCTCGGCGCGACGGTGGGGCCGATCCTCCTCATCGTCATGGCCGCCTATCTCGCCCGCCGGTCCGAGGAGCTGCGCGCCACCACCGAGGCCGTCACCGACATCGCCGCCCGCCTCACCGAGCCCGAGATCAACGCCTCCGAGGGCGTCGCCAATATCGGCCAGGCGATCCGCCGCGAAGTCGCAGGCATGAGCGCGGGCATCGAGCAGGCGCTCGAGCGTGCGAGCGAACTCGAAATCCTCGTCCATCGCGAAGTCGCCGCCCTCGAACGCTCCTATGGCGATCACGAGGCGAAGATCCGCGCCCTCTTCGAAGAGCTCGTCGCCGAGCGCGAAATGCTGATGGCGAACTCCGACAAGGTCCGCGACGAGCTGACCGAGGCGAAATCCGGCCTCGCCGATCTCGTCGAGGGCCTTCAGTCGACCCTCACCGAACGCCTCGGGGACACGACCGGCCAGATCAAATCCACCTTCCACGACGAGACCGACCGGCTCATCGCGGAATTGCGCACGTCCGGCTCGTCGCTGGTGTCGACGTTCACGGATTCGGGCGATTCCTACGTCACTCAGCTCGTCGACCGCTCGCGTGAGCTCGAAACCAAGCTGACCGACACCGGCAGCGAGATGGTTGCCAAGCTCGAAGCGACCTCGACGACCCAGTCCGAGGCCGTGCACGGCTTCGTCGATGCGTTGATCACCGCCCTCAACGATCAGTCCGAAGCGACGATCAACGCCGTCAAGGCCGCCTCCGAAGCGCTCGTCGGCAGCCTCCATTCGGAGACCGGGCAGACCGTCGAGACGATCCGCTCCACCACCGAATATCTCGTCGGCAGCCTGCAGGCCGAGGCCGGCTCCGCGACGGAGACAATCCGCTCGACCTCCGAGATCCTGATCGATTCCATCGCCGGCCAGTCGAAGGAGATCACCAACGAGTTCGGCCGCGTCGGCCAGGAACTCGTCGACACCCTCGCCGACCGCACCGTCGCGATGACCGAGAGCTTCGCGAGCACCGGCTCGACGATGGCCGACACGGTGCTCGAACGCGCCGAAGAGGTGACGAAGATCCTCATGACCACCGGCGACAAGGTCTCCGGCGCGATCACCGAGGTGAACGGCACGCTCACCAACACGCTGGAATCGAACCTCGAACAGGTCCGCGTGACCGTCGCCGACGCGAGCGCGAACTTCGACAAGACGATCACCGATCGCATGGGCGCGCTCGAAACCGCCGTGTCGCTCTCGGCCGACCGCCTGTCGAGCACCGTCGAGGACCGGATGAACGTCGTCGACACGTCGGTGTCGTTCGCCTCCGAGCGCTTCACCACGATGATCGAGGAACGCCTCGAGGCGCTCGAGAACTCCGTGACCGGCTCGTCCGAGACCTTCTCGAGCCTCGTCGACACCTCGGTTCAGAGCATCGACGGCACGCTCGAACGCGCCTCGCGCGAACTGATCGAGACCGTCGAGGGCCGTCTCGGCGACGTCGACGACGCGTTGACGCGCACGGCGACCTACCTCACCACCAACCTGTCCGAGCGCGCCGAAGCCGTCACCATCGAGATGACGCGCGCCAACGAGTCGCTCACCGCGACGTTCGACAGCCAGATCTCGAGCATCGACGCCACCCTGTCGCGCGCCTCCGAGGAGGTCGTCACGATCGTGGACGAGCGCCTCGCGACGATCGAATCGACCCTCGTCACCGCCTCCCAGTCGCTGGAGGGCCAGGTCGGCGAGCGGCTCGACATCGTGACCGCGCGGATGTCCGAGGCGGGCGAGAATCTGACCACCGTCGTGACCTCTTCGCTCGGCCATCTCGACACCACCCTCTCCGATGCCGCTCAGCGGATCGGCGGGATGATCGAAGGCCGCCTCGGCGAGATCGACGAGCGCGTCGAGATCGCCTCGCGCTACATCACGACGACGATGGGCGAGCGCATGAGCCTCATGGAGCGCGAGGTCTCCGAGACCGCCGAGCGCGCCGTCGAGACCGTGACGCTGCGCTCCACGATGGTCGACGAGCGCCTCACCGAGACAGCCTCCCGCCTCGTCGCCTCGATCGAGAGCAAGATGGGCGAACTCGACGCCACGATCGCCCAGGGCGGCACCGTCGCGGCGAGCTCGATCCAGGCCGCGACCGAGGAGCTCTCCAACCAGCTCCTCAACCAGGTCGATCAGGTCTCCTCGACGCTCGGCGTCCTCGGCGACCGTCTGACCGACGCCGTCTCCTCCTCGTCCTCGACGATGAGCGAGACGCTGATCACCCACGCCGAGCAGCTCGAAGTGACGCTGAACACGCTCGGCGACCGGGTGAGCCATGTCGTGTCCGGTGCCTCCAGCGACTTCACGGAATCGGTCGGCCGCCAGGTCGAGGACATGGAGAACCGCCTGCGCGTCCTCTCCGACCACATGTCCGGCAGCGTCCAGTCCACCACGACCGCGATGCTCGATTCCTTCGGCGACCGCATCCATGAGGTCGAAGGCCGCCTCACCCATCTCGGCGACCGCATGACCGAGACGATCTCGGGCGCCTCCACCCAGATGCACGATGCGGTGTTTGCCCAGATCGACCAGATCGAATCCTCGATCAACGCGCTCGGCGACCGCCTCACCGACGCCGTGTCGTCGACCTCGACGACGCTGTCGGAAACGCTCCTCGCCCAGGCCGACCGCTCCGAGTCGGTGCTCAAGGAGCGTCAAGTCCAGCTCGAGCAGAACTTCCTCAACCACGCCGAGGAATTCCAAGCCACCCTCGCCCGCTTCGGCGAGGCGCTCGAGCGCACCTTCGCCGAGGGCACGGACCATGCCGGCCAGGCTTTGTCCGAGCGGACCGACCAGATCGTCGAGCGGATCACCGGCGAGGTCGACCGCGTCGCCGATGTCATCGCCGGCTCCGGCTCCTCGCTGGTGGAAGACATCGCCGTGCGCACGGAATCCTTCACCGAGCGCCTCGAGAGCGTCCATATCGCGATGACGCAGACGATCACCCAGTCCGGCGGCGAACTCGCCGGCCGGATCGAGGGGACCGCCGAGCGCATCGAACTCGCGATCACCTCCGAGGGCAGCCAGCTCGATATCACGCTGCGCCAGTCGACCGAGGCCTTCCAGGAGAATCTCAGGACCCACACCGAGGGTGTCCGCGACAATCTCGCCGACGCCGTCCAGGGCGTCTCCAGCGCGATGCGTCAGCAGAGCACCGAGCTCGCCGAGACCCTCGCCCGCGCCGGCACCGAGATCGCCAACACCGTCACGGAGAACGGCGCGAACGCGGCCGAGGAGATCAACCGCTCCGCCAACCGCATCGCCGAAATCATCGCTGAGCGTGGTGACGAGATCCGCGTCAGCCTCGAAGGCTCGCTGGAGCGCTATAGCGAGGCCGTCGTCAGCCGCAATCGCGAGGTCAGCGAAACGATCGAGGGGCAGATCATGTCCTTCGAGCAGGCGCTTGCCGAGCGGGGCGACCGTCTGACCAACGCGATCTCGGATCGGGCGACGTTCATCGAGTCCCTCCTCGGCGACACCGCCGACAGCTATGAGCGCACCCTCAGCGAGCGCATGGACGGCCTCTCCGCCGCCTTCGACGCCGAGGCGAACGCGTTCGCGAGCCGGATGGATCTCCTGCGCGAGGGCATCACCGGCGACATGACGCGCCTGTCGACGATCCTCGACGAGCGCGGCGTTCCGATCTCCAAGGAACTCACCGAGGCGATCGACCGCTATGACGAGCTCGTCAACGAGCGCTCGACCGCCGTCGTCACCGCACTCACCAACCACGCGAGCGAGATCGCGACCGTCCTCACCGAGCGTCTCGACGCGATGGAAGACGCGCTCGACGGCCGTGTCGAGAAGGTCTCCGACGCCCTCGTCGAACGCGCCCGCTCGATCGCCGAGGCGCTCTCGGACGGCCAGGCGGCGATCAACAACGCCTTCGCCTCGCGTCTCGAAGAGATCGCGCATCTGTCGCGCGAAGCGACCGACACGATCGCCGACGGCCTCGCGGCCGAGGGCACCCGCTCCCAGGAGGCGCTGCGCGGCGTCGTGGACGATGCTCGCCGCGATATCCTGGAGCCGATGCAAGGCATCTCGACCCAGCTCCAGGAGGAGACCGCCGCCGTCAACCGCATGCTGGCCGACACCATGGCGTCGATGTCCGGCGAGGTCGCCTCGGGCGGCAAGATGATGCGCGACGCGATGGTCGAGGCGCTCGACCAGCTCCTCCAGATGATCGACGAGCGCACCGAGACGACGCGCACGGCGATCTCCGAGACGATGGCGAGCGCCCATCATGCGCTGTCCGAAGAAGGCACGCGCACGGCCGAGGCGATGAAGTCCGTCGCCCGCGACGCCGCCGCCTCGCTCGCCGATCTGCGCAATGTCATCGACGACCATGGCGACCAGTTCCTGAACGCCCTCGCCGAGCGCGGCGCCGGTGCGATCTCCGAGCTGCGCGACACCCATCGCGCCCTCATCGAGGAACTCGGCGGCACGCTCGATCGCGTTCACGCCACCAACACCGCCCTTCACGACATGCTGGCCTCGGTCGGCGCGACGCTCGCGGACATGGAGAACAACCTGTCCACCCGCGGCGAGGCGCTGCGCGATGTCGTCCAGGGCGCGCTCGAGGACACCAACCGCACCGGCGAGGAAATGTCCCGCCAGGCGAGCGCGCTGCGCGAGACGGCCGATGCGGCCCTGTCCGACCTCTCCTCGATCGCCGAACGCATCGAGCGGGACGGCCAGTTCCTCGCCAACACCGTCGAGCGTTTCGAGGGTGACGCGTCGTCCTTCGACAGCCGCATGGACGATCGCCGCACCGCGCTCGAGGACCTCTCCAGCAACCTCATGCTGAAGTCCGAGCAGGTGGACGCGCTGATGCGCTCCTTCACCGAGCGCGTCGACGAACAGCTCCGCACCACCGAGGAGCGCGTCCACGACGCCCGCCTCCTCCTCGAGCGGACGCTCGACGAGGCCTCGCGCGCGGTCGCCCCGCAACTCGAGCAGCTCCACGAGAGCGCCAACGCGGACGCCGAGCGCGTGCGGGAGAATCTGCGGATCTCCTACGAGGCGATGGCGGCCGAAATGGTCGAGGCGCTCCAAGGCGTCGCCGAGCGCTTCCAGTCCGCGACCGGCGACATGCGCCAGTCGGCCCGCGAGGTGAAAGAGGAGTTCGAGAGCACCCGCAATGCGCTGGAGCGGTCCGTGATGGAGCTGCCGGAGGAGACGGTGCAGAACGCCGAAGCCCTCCGCCGCGCGATCACCGATCAGCTCGACGCGGTGCGCGAGCTGGGCGCGATCGTCGCCCGCCACTCCTCCGGCCATGCCGAGGGTCGCGCCAAGGCCGCCGACGAAGGCAGCCGGGAGACCTACCGCCGCAACGACCAGCGTCGTCTGCCGGAGGTCCGCCGGGCCGCCGCTCCGACGGAGCGGGAGGGCGCGAACGGCCGCCCCCGCGACAACGGGCGTGAGGATGGGCGCGACAATGGCGGCTGGATGAACGGCCTCCTGCGCCGCGCCGAGGCGAACATCGAGAACGGCGAGAGCAACGGCGACGACCGCTTCTCCCGCCTCGCCCAGACCGCCGCCGGCGCGATCGAAGACGGCACCTATCGCGAGCTGTGGACCCGCTTCAATCGCGGCGAGCGGCAGATCTTCTCCCGCCAGCTCTACACGCTCGACGGGCAGCAGACCTTCGAGGACGTCCGCCGCCGCTACCAGCGCGACCGCGACTTCCGCAGCGAGGTCGACCGTTATGTCGACGGCTTCGAGGAGCAGATGGACGCCGCCGCCCGCGCCGACACCACCGGCCGCCGCACCCGCGACGCGCTGATGTCGGACGACGGCAAGCTCTACACCCTCCTCGCCCACGCCTCCGGCCGCCTGAACTAGCCGAGCGCCTCCCCAACCACGAAAAAGGCCGCCCCGCCCCCGCGGAGCGGCCTTTTCTTTTGCCCGGCCTCGCCGCGTCCTGACGCGCCGTAGCTGCATCCTGACGCGCCGTAGCTGCGTCCTGACGCGCCGTAGCCGCGTCCTGGCGCGCTGTAGCCGCGTCCTGGCGCGCTGTAGCCGCGTCCCGAAGCGCTGAAGCCGCATCCCGGCGCGCTGAAGCCGCATCCCGGCGCGCTGAAGCCGCATCCCGGCGCGCTGAAGCCGCATCCCGGCGCGCTGAAGCCGCATCCCGGCGCGCTGAAGCCGCATCCCGGCGCGCTGGCCGACGCGGCGTCCCGCCCGTCGGTCCAACGCCGCCAAGCCCCCGGCAAGGGCCCGGCGGCCATCATCGCGGGCGCCCTTCTAGGCGGATGCTATCACCCGCCCCATCGACCGGGCGGGAGACCAGACCAAACCCGGCGGTCACGAAGAGAGCCCGCCACCCCGAGCGGCCTACATCCCCGGCCCGCATGACGCGCCTACGATGGGGCCGCATTCATCATGAACCGGTCGGCCTTAATCGGCCCGCGTGCACACATGGCCACCCCAAACGGCATTGCCGTATTCCCCGCCGACGGCGAGACATGCCCCGCGAGCGCCCTCGCGCATTCTTCGGCCGGAATGATCGATCCCTCAGGCGCTATGCATCCCCGCGGCAGAGGCGTCCCTCGCCCCTGCCCCGATGCCGCACAAGGTCGGTCCGTCCGAGCACCACCCACATCCGACGGACCCGTGCAGTCCCGTGCGCCCGCCCCATGCGGCGGATCATGGAGAGCGCCGGCCGAGCCCCCAGCCGCTGCCGGTCGGAGCCGTCCGCCACCGCCCCGGCCGCTCTGCGTGCCGCAAGTCGAGCCGTTTGACCGGCGACGCCGGCGCCAACAGGTTCCGTTCCAGCGGTCCGGCGCGCGGCACCGGAAACGCACCACCTCACCGAGCAACCTCGCTCCGCCTTCGAGGGTAAAGACGCCCGAGCACGCAGCGGACCGGATGGCGAAATCGACACCCCATTCCCTGGTAACGCCCGGCGGTATCGGCGCAGGCAGCGGGCTCCCGTCTGCGCCTCGAAACCCTCGACATAACCCATCGACCTCGCTGCGGACGTCGCGGTCGCGCTGGTAGAGGCGGCGGACGTGCTCGAACATGGCAAGTCACCCGAGCATCGGCGTCGCGCCGCGCCGCCAGCGACCTACCGGACAACCAAAGAATGGACACGCCTCGCACACCCATTTTGGCGCGACCGACCCCAATCTCTGTGAGCAATAAGAGGTGGAAGGCCTGACGCGAGACGCCCCTCTCATCCCCGGCTGGCATGGACCCGGCGAGCGGCTCAGCCAGCGTTCGGGCTAACGCGCCCGATATCCCGCTCCCGTGAACAGGCACGGGACGCAGGGCACCCATTGTGCGCTTCCGACCGACGGGACGACACAACACCGGACGCCCTCCAGCTCCGGCGGGACAGAACCGCACCTCTAAGCATCCTGGCGGCACGGAGCTATCCAGCCCGCCCATCACCGCCGCCGACAGGGACGCTGAAACGCCGGGCGCCCCGTCACGCGGCGTGACATCCTCGACGTCCCCGCCTCCTGTCAGCGGCAGGGTTAAATGAACGGGTCAGCGGCCACGCCAACCGACGGGACGACACAACACCGGACGCCCTTCAGCCTTGGCGTAGCAGAGCCGCACCTCTAAGCATCCTGGCGGCACCGAGCTATCCGGCCCGCCCATCACCGCCGCCGACAAGGGAACTGAAACACCGGGCGCCCCATCACGCGGCGTGGCATCCTCAACGTACCGCCTCATGTCAGCGTCAGGTTAAATGAACGAGTCAGGGGCCACGCCGACCGACGGGACGACACAACACCGAACGCCCTTCAGTCCCGGCGTAGCAGAGCCGCACCTCTAAGCATCCTGGCGGCGCGGAGCTATCCGGCCCGCCCGTCACCGCCGCCGACAAGGGAGCTGAAACGCCGGGCGCCCCGTCACGCGGCGTGGCATCCTCGACGTCCCCGCCTCCTGTCAGCGGCAGGGTTAGGGCAACGGGTCATCGGCCGTACCCAGACCCGCGGCTCAACAAAGCTCGCGGCGCCCTCCAGCGCCCGACGTGGCGCAGCCGGCGCGTCCGCCTCCTGTCAGAGGCAGGGCAAGGTGAACGGGTCATCGGCCACGCGGCTCACGGTCTCCGGACCGGCCACGCCGCGGGGATCCGGGCGACATCCGGCACTTGGCGCGGCGGGGCCGAGGTACCCGGCCTCCTTGGAAGCCGCATGTCGGCATTCTGGAGCATGGAGCGCGGAGCCCCACCCAAGCGCCGCTCGATCCCGACCGGCGAGATAACAAAAAACCGGGCGCCGTCGGGCACCCGGTTCGGTCGTTGTTCGCATGGTCGGGGCGGACGCCCGACATGTCGCGGAGGGCGGCCTCGCCCTCCGCCGCCGATCAGCCGCGCTGGACGATCGGGGTGTAGTCGCGGCGCTGGGCGCCGGTATAGAGCTGGCGGGGACGGCCGATCTTCTGGTTCGGATCCTCGACCATTTCCTTCCACTGCGCGATCCAGCCGACGGTGCGGGCGAGCGCGAAGAGGACCGTGAACATCGTCGTCGGGAAACCGAGCGCACGCAGGGTGATGCCCGAATAGAAGTCGATGTTCGGATAGAGCTTCTTCTCGACGAAATACTCGTCGTTGAGCGCGATCTTTTCGAGTTCGATCGCGACCTCGAGGAGCGGGTCGTCCTTGATGCCGAGCTCGCCGAGCACCTCGTGGCAGGTCTTCTGCATGATGCGGGCGCGCGGGTCGTAGTTCTTGTAGACGCGGTGTCCGAAGCCCATGAGGCGGAACGGATCGTCCTTGTCCTTGGCGCGGGCGATGTACTCCTGGATGCGGTCGACGCTGCCGATCTGCTCCAGCATGTTGAGCGCAGCCTCGTTGGCCCCGCCATGCGCCGGACCCCAGAGGCAGGCGATGCCGGCCGCGATACAGGCGAACGGGTTGGCGCCCGAAGAGCCGGCCAGACGGACGGTCGAGGTCGACGCGTTCTGCTCGTGGTCGGCGTGGAGGATGAAGATGCGGTCCATCGCGCGGGCGAGGACCGGGTTCACCGCGTACTCCTCGCACGGGACGGAGAAGCACATGCGCAGGAAATTCGACGAGTAGTCGAGATCGTTGCGCGGGTACACGAACGGTTGACCGACGGAGTATTTGTAGGCCCAGGCCGCGATCGTCGGCATCTTCGCGATCATGCGGATGGAGGCGATCATCCGCTGTTGCGGATCATGGATGTCGGTCGAGTCGTGATAGAAGGCCGACAGGGCACCCACGCAGCCGACCATGATGGCCATCGGGTGCGCGTCCCGCCGGAAGCCCGCATAAAAGCGGTTCATCTGCTCGTGAATCATGGTGTGGTAGGTCACCTTGCTCACGAAGTCCGCCTTCTGCTGCTGCGTCGGAAGCTCGCCGTAGAGAAGGAGGTAGCAAGTCTCGAGGAAATCGCCGTGCTCGGCGAGCTGCTCGATGGGGTAACCGCGGTAAAGGAGAACGCCCTTATCGCCGTCGATGTATGTGATTTTCGATTCGCACGAAGCGGTGGAGGTGAAACCGGGATCGTACGTGAACATCCCGGTGTCTTTGTAGAACGAAGCGATATTGACGACGCTCGGCCCTTCCGAGCCGTGCATCACATCGTAGTCCACCGTCTCGGCACCGACGGCAAACTGCGCGCTATGGTCTGTGGTCATCGTCGGCCCCGTATTCCTCTAAAGTGGATGACGCGCCGTGTCTGTAGGCAACCGGAGAGGAAGCCGCTCACGTTGCGTTCAGATTCTGTCCACCGCGGATTATCTGAAGCGCACCGCCCCTTCAAGTCTCCGACGTCCCACGAGCCCCAGATGCCGCTTTATTGAGCGGCCACAAAGGCGTAGGACTGGCGCATGCGATCTCGCTTCTATCGCCAGAACGCTTGGTGGCTCGCAACGGGCACCCTCCTGACGTTCGGCTCAGCATTTGGGCAGACTTACTTCATCTCGCTGTTCTCCGGTGGGATTCGTTCCGAATTCGGCCTGTCCGACGGCGAATGGGGCGGGCTCTACACGATCGCGACCTTCCTCTCAGCCGCCTGCCTCTTCCAGTTCGGCGGCCTGACGGATACGCGGCCCCTCGCGCGCCTCACGATGGCCGTGCTCGTTCTCTATGCGGCGGCGGCAGCGACGATGATGCTGTCCACCGGCCCCATCATGCTCGCCCTTGCTGTCTTCGGGCTGCGCTTTTGCGGCCAGGGCATGATGACCCACATCTCGATGACGGCGATGGCCCGCTGGTTCCGGGCGAACCGCGCCCGCGCCATCGCGATCGCGATCATCGGCTTTCCGATCAGCGAGGCGATCTTTCCGCTCGTCACCGTCCGCCTCATCGAGGTTTTGGGCTGGCGCGCGACCTGGGCGGTGGTGATCGCCGTGCTCCTCCTCGTCTTCCTGCCGATCCTCTTTCTTCTCCTGCGCCATGGCCGCACGCCGCAGGGCGAAGGCGGTGGCGAGGAGGCCGTCGGCATCGGCGGCCGACATTGGCGCCGCAGGGAGGTGCTGCGCCACTGGTCGATCTGGGCGTTGCTGCCGGCCGTCCTCGCACCGCCCTTCATCGGAACCTGTGTGATCTTCCACCAGGTTCACATCTCCGAGATCCGCGGCTTCAATCTCGAGACGATGGCGTTCGCCTTCCCGCTCTACGCCGCCATATCGCTGACGACGACGCTGATCGCGGGCAGCGTGATCGACCGGCTCGGGCCGACGCGCGTCTTGCCGGTCTTCCTCATCCCGGTCGCGGCCGGCGTCGCCTTCCTCGCGGTGCCGGGCGGGGTCTGGATCTGGTTCGCCACCCTCGTCGGCATCGCCGCCAGCCATGGCATCGCGGCGACGCTCCTCGGCTCGCTCTGGCCGACCCTCTACGGCACCCGCCATATCGGCAGCATCAAGGCGCTGGTGACGTCGGGCATGGTGTTCTCGACCGCTCTCGGTCCGGGCGTCACCGGCTGGCTGATCGATCTCGGCGTCACCTTTCCCGAGCAGGCGCTCTTCATGTCGGGCTATTGCGCGGCGACGACGGTGCTTCTCACCATCGTCGCCACGCGCCTGTCGGGTCAGCTCCCGACGCTCGCCCGTCAGGCCGCCTGATCGGCGATCCGCGCCATCGCCTCGTCCCGCCCGAGAGCGAGGAGAACGTCGAAGATCCCGGGAGACGTGGTGCTCCCGGTGAGCGCCGCACGAAGCGGCTGGGCGACCTTGCCGAGCTTCAGCCCCGCCTCCTCGGCATAGGCGCGAACCGCCGCCTCGATCGCCTCGGCGGTCCAGTCCGGCAACGCCGCGAAGCGCGCGTTGAGCGCCGCGAGATGGGCCGGCGCCTCGCCGTCGAGCAGCTTCTGCGCCTTCTCCTCCATCGCGAGCGGCCGGGCGGCCCAGAGGAAGCGCGCGTTGTCGAGAAGCTCCTTGAGCGTTTTTGCCCGCTCCGCGAGCGAGGGCATCGCGATCGCGAGCCGCTCACGCCCGCCGGCGTCCAGCGCCGCCTTCAGCGCGGGCGCGTCCTCCTCGGCGTCGATCACCGGGCCGAGCGCGTCCAGCAACGCGGCCGGATCGGCCTCGCGCATATAATGGCCGTTCATATTCTCGAGCTTCGCGAAGTCGAACCGCGCCGGCGAGCGGCCGACGCTGCCGAGATCGAACAGCTCGATCATCGCCTCGGTGGAGAAGAACTCGTCATCCCCGTGCGACCAGCCAAGACGCACCAGATAATTGCGCAGCGCCTCCGGCAGATAGCCCATCGCCCGATAGGTCTCGACCCCGAGCGCACCGTGCCGCTTGGAGAGCTTCGCCCCGTCCGGCCCGTGGATCAGCGGAATGTGCGCCATCTCCGGCACCGGCCAGTCGAGCGCCTTGTAGATCAGCGACTGCCGCGCGGCGTTGGTGAGGTGGTCGTCGCCGCGAATGATGGTGGTGACGCCCATATCGTGATCGTCGACCACGACGGCGAGCATATAGGTCGGCGATCCGTCGGACCGCAGAATCACGAGATCGTCGAGATCCTTGTTGGCGAAACGCACCTCGCCCTGTACGAGATCGGGGATCACCGTTTCGCCCTCGAGCGGCGCCTTGAGGCGAATCACCGGATCGACGCCCGCCGGCGCCTCCGACGGATCCCGGTCGCGCCAACGCCCGTCATAACGCGGCGGGCGCCCCTCGGCGGCGGCCGTCTCGCGCATCGCGGCGAGCTCTTCGGCGCTCGTATAGCAGCGATAGGCCGCGCCCTTGGCGAGCAGCGCCTCGGCGACCTCGCGGTGACGCGCGGCGCGCTCGGACTGATAGAGCGCCTCCCCGTCCCCCTCGATGCCAAGCCAGGTGAGACCGTCGAGGATCGCGTCGATCGCTTCCTTGGTCGAGCGGGCGCGGTCGGTGTCCTCGATGCGCAGGCGCATCTCACCGCCATGATGGCGGGCATAGAGCCAGTTGAAGAGTGCCGTCCGCGCGCCCCCGATATGCAGGAAGCCGGTGGGCGACGGGGCGAAACGCGTTACCACCTTGGGTTTCATTATCATCCGATACACGTTAGTGTGGCTAGGTCCCGGCAGATGTAGCGAACCGACTGCCGGTCCGTCGACCCTTCCGGCCGACGGGACGAAGACGAAGCCCGTTAAGTACGCGGGTCCCCGCTGCACGCAAGAGGGCATCGGCGATGAGCCTCGTTCTCACCCCGGCCGATGGCCGTTTCGCCGTCGCCACGTGGCTCGGCCGCATGATCGCGCACGATGTCGATTTCGGCCGCACGGGGCTGTGGACGCCGGTCTTCGTCGCGGCGGGGATCGGGCTCGCGGTCGCCGCCCCCTTCGACCCCTCGCCTTTGCGCCTCGGCGAAGCGCTCGCCGCTCTCCTCGTCGTCCGCTGGGGCGCGGCGCGATCGGACCGGTTCGCCGCGTTCACGGGGCCGCTCTTCGCCCTCGCGATGGTGGTTCTCGGCGCCCTTCTCCTCGCCCTCCAGGCCGAATATCGCGCGACCCCGGTGCTCGCCGCCGACGAAACGCTGACCATCACAGGCCGCGTCCTCGCAGCCGAATCGCGCGGCGAAGGCCGCCAGAGCCTCGTCATCGGCGACCTCGAAGGCGACTTTGACGGGCCGGTGCCTCACGCCGTGCGGATCGCGATGCGCGGCGGCGACACGTTCGCGGTCGGCGACGCGGTGAGCGGCCTCGTCGGCCTCTTCCCGCTCGCCGGGCCGGTCTATCCCGGAGGCTATGATGCCGCCCGCCGCCTTTACTTCGACCGGATCGGCGCCACCGGCTTCTCCTATGGCCCCTTGCGGCCGACCGGCGCGCCACCGCGCGACGGCCCCATCCGCGCGATCGACCGGCTGCGCAGCGGGATCGAGACCGGCATCGCCGCGGTCCTTCCCCCGCGCGAGGCCGCCTTCGCCGCCGCCCTCCTCGTCGGCCGACGCGGCGCAATGGAGGAGCGCGATGTCGAGGCGCTCCGCCGATCGGGGCTCGGCCACATCCTCGCGATCTCCGGTCTTCACATGGCGCTCGTCGCCGGCACCGTCTTCGCCCTCGTGCGGCGCGGGCTCGCTCTCGTCCCGCCGATCGCGCTGCGCTATCCGATCCGCAAATGGGCGGCGGTGGTGGGTCTCCTCGCGGCGACCTTCTATCTCGCGATTTCGGGCGGCTCGGTCGCCACAATGCGGGCCTATATCATGCTCGCCGTCGCGCTCGTCGCGATCCTCGCCGATCGGCCCGCCCTCACGATGCGCACCATTGCGGTGGCGGCGATCGTCGTCATGCTGATCGATCCGGTGAGCGTCGTGGAGCCCGGCTTCCAGATGTCCTTCCTCGCCGTCGTCGCCCTCGTCGGGGCCTATGAATGGTGGGCGGGACGGCCCCGCTTAACGGTCCGAGGATGGGCGAGGCCCCTCGTCCTCTTCCCCGCCGGCCTCGCGGCGACCTCGATGATCGCCGGCCTCGCGACGGCGGCACCCTCGGCCTATCATTTTCACCAGCTCGCCCCGCTCGGCCTCCTCGCCAATCTCGCCGCGATGCCGATCCTCACAATCCTCGCGATGCCGGCCGGCGTCCTCGCCCTCCTCGCCTGGCCCGTCGGGCTCGCCGAACTGCCGCTCATGGCGATGGGCACGGGCCTCACGGCGATCCTCGCTCTCGCCCACACGGTTAGCGACTGGACGGGTTCGGCCGGCGCGGTCGGAGCGATCCCGGCTCTCTCCTTCGCCCTCGTCGCGGCGGGCATCCTCTGGCTCGCGATCTTCCTCGCGCCCTGGCGCCTTCTCGGGATCGGCGCGATCCTCGCCGGCCTCGCGCTCGCCCCGACGGCGCCGCGTTACGACATCCTCGTCGCCGACGACGGCGAGACCGTCGCCGCGCGCGGCGAAGACGGCCGCCTCACGATCCTCGGACGCCCGGCGGGCTTCGCGGCGGAGAGCTGGCGCCGCGCCGACGGCGCACCCGCCTTGCCGGCGGCGGACGCTCCCGCGCCCCGCTGCGACGCGCTCGGCTGCACGCTGGGGCTCGCCGAGGGCCTCCTCGCCGTCCCCCGCTCCCCCCGCGCCCTCGCCGAGGATTGCGCGAGCGCCGAGGCGGTCGTGAGCCGCGGGATCGTGCGAACCTGCACCGCCCCCTTGCGGATCGACCGACGCGACCTGATCGCCCATGGCAGCATCGGCGCCCGGCGCGTGGACGGCCTGTGGCGGCGCGACACCGCCCGCCCGAACGGCCGCGTCCGCCATTGGCACGTCGCGCCCACCGTGGAGCGCGACTGACCCTTTATTGGCCCCCGAAACCTCGCCCCATCCCCCGGAAGACAGAGGCCTCGCCTAGGTCGTGAACCCATAAGGGCCGGGAAATGAGCGATCGATCTTCACACCTCGACAGCGCTCCGATAGCATAGCGAGATGGACGTTCTGGATTGGCTAGCCCAGTGGTATGAGGCGCAATGCGATGGGGACTGGGAGCACAGCTTCGGTGCTTCAATCGGCACCATCGACAATCCAGGCTGGTCGCTGAAGATCGACCTTGAAGGAACGGATTGCGACGGGCGGACGCTGGAGCGGATCTCGCACAATTGTGAACATGAAGCCGACTGGTGGATGTGTTGGACTGAGGGCAACGTGTTTCACGGCGCCGGGGGCGCCCTACACCTTCGATCGCTTCTTGAAGCGTTTCGAGATTGGGCGACCAAGCCTTTCTAGCTGTTCATAGGCTCTTCGGTCCTCACGACTTATGATTCACGCTCAGAATGAGCCGATACGACCTGACTGATTTTGAGCGGTGCGTGATCGAGCCGCCTCTGCCCAACAACCCCCGAGGCGTGCCGCGCGTCGATGATCGGCGCGTGCCAGACGGCATCTTCCGGGTGCTGCGTTCCGGTGCGCCGTGGCGGGACCAGCCGGAGCGTTACGGCCCACGCACCACCTGCTACACCCGCTTCGTGCGATGGCGAAAGGCAGGCGTGTGGGACCGGCTGAGGATACCACATCCGCCGCGCACGGCGGCGACATCTAGATGATCAACAGCACCGTTCGCGCCCACAGCAGGCCGCGACGGCAAAAAGGTGTGCAGATCATTGCCTCGGTCGATCACACGGCGGGCTCACGACCAGGATCCACGTCGCCGTCGATGCGCAGGGCCTCCCGATCCGGCTCGGCCTGACCGCCGGGCAGACGCACGACGGACAGATCGCTGACACGCTGCTCGACCACCTTGGCACACGTACAATTGTATTGGCCGGCTCGGCCTATGACGCTGACGGCATCCGCGAGCTGATCCAAGACCAGGTCGCCACGCCCAACAGCCCGCCCAAGAGCAACCGCCGCTGGAAACCCTGCTTCAGCAAGTGGCTTTACCGCGAGCGCAACCTGATCGAGCGGTTCTTCTCCAAGCTGAAGCACTTCCGCCGCGTCGCCACCCGCTAGGACAAGCTCGCTGCCAACTTCCTCGCTATGGTTCAGCTCGACTCAGTGCGCCTGTGGCTCCACGCTTATGCATCTACGGCCTAGCCTGTTTTTTGGTGACGTCGGAGCGCCGCGGCCGCGCCGCACCCGGGAGGATCAGCGTTCGGACAGAAGCGTCAGCACTGCGTCGGCGGCCCGCTCGGCCGGCGAATCTTCCACCCCCATCGCCGCGTCGAACGCGTCAAACGCCTCGGCCTGGCACGTCCGCTCCGGGCTTTCGGGGAGAAGCAGCGGGCCGAGCGCGGCGGCGAGCGCTTCGGGCGTCGCCTCGTCTTCCAGGAAGGCCGGGATCGCATTGCGCCCGATCACGATATTGGCGAGCACCATCGAGGGCGCGGTGACGATCGGCAGGACGCGGTGGAGGCGTTTCACCTGCCGATAGCCCCAGTCGAGCTTATATGCGACCACCATCGGCACGCGCGCGGCGGCAAGCTCCAGCGTCACGGTGCCCGACGCGGCGAGCGCCGCGCGGGCGGAACGGAAGGCCTCGCGCTGGCCTTCGGTGCCCGACAGGATCTCGGGCGCGAGCGGCCAGGAGGCGAGAAGCGCCTCGATCCGCGCGCGATGGCGCGGGACCGCAAGGAGGCGCACCGGAAGCTCCGGCCGAAGCCTTGCGAGCACATCGCCGAAGAGGGGCATCAGCCTATCGATCTCGCCGCGCCGGCTGCCGGGAAGGACGAGCAGCGTCTCCCCCTCTCCGCCGCGGCGCAGCGAACGGAGGCGCTCATAGAGCGGATGGCCGACATAGACGCATTTGGGCCCGCCGAGACGGGCATGGACCTCCGGCTCGAAGGGAAAGAGCGCGAGCACGAGGTCGACATAGGGCCGCATCGCCTTCGCCCGGCCCGGCCGCCACGCCCACACGGTGGGGCTCACATAATTGACGATCGGCACCGCGGGCATTGCCTTGCGAAAGCGCTTGGCGACGCGGTGATTGAACTCCGGCGCATCGATGATGATGAGGACGTCGGGTCCGAACTCGGCGACCGCCGTCGCCGTCTCCGAGATGCGCCTCAGGAGCTGTGGAAGGCGGCGGACGATCGCGTCGAACCCCATCACGGCGATCTCGTCGAGCGGGAAGATCGGCTGAAGGCCGGCGGCCGCCATATCCTCGCCGCCGACGCCGAACCAGGTGATCTCCGCCCGCTCGGCGAGCGCCGCCATCAGCGCTCCGCCGAGACGGTCGCCCGACTCCTCGCCGGCGATGATCGCGATCTTGAGCGACTTCATAGGGCGATCACGAAGGCGCGCGCTTTGTCGGCCGCTGCGATCATCGCCGCGCGCTCGGCAAGGATCGTGCGCCCCGCCTCCACGGCGATGCCGCCGAAACCGGCCGCAATCACCTTTTGGAGCGTGCCCGCGCCGACGACCGGAACGTCGGAGCGCATGTCCTGCCCGCGCTTGGCGCGTTTGACGAGGACGCCCGCGCCGCGTGGGGTGCGAAAACGCTTCGCCTCGCGCAGGCTCGCGCACCGTTCGAGCATGGCATCCGTCCCCTCCGCCGCCTCCACCGCGATGATCCGGCCTTCCGCGACGACGACCGCCTGGCCGATATCGAAGGACGCTGCGGCGTCGAGATAGCGGGTGCCGAAGGCGATATCGGCGCGCTGCGCCTCGCTCGGCCCATGTCGCCCGAGGAGGCCGGCCGGCGCCAGAAGCTCCGGCACGGCGTCCTCGACGGAGACGACGCGAAAGCCTTCCGCCTCGACGAGCGCCATGACGTTGCGCACGATCGTGTCGTCGCCACCGACGATGGCGCGCACAATCTTCGGCACGAGCTTCAGCGTCTCGACGTCACCCAGAATGCGGCGATAATCGGGGCGGGAGCGGATCGCGCCGAGAAACATGACGTCCCGGCAATTGCGGGCGGCGAGCATCTTGAAGAGGCGGCCGATCTGGCCGTAGCCGATCGGATGGGTCTCGATGCCGGCGGGCGCGGGATCGGCCTCCCCGTCGAGCGCGTAGACCACGACCTCGCGGCGCGGGGCGACCAGTGCGGCCGCCTCCCAGGGAAGCGCGCCGCCGCCGGCGATGATCGCGAGTGGCCCGCTCACACCCCGGCTTCGAGGAGATCGATTTCCGACTGGGCGTCGGTGTCGGATTTGGGAAGGGGATGGAGCAGCGGGCGATTGTGCCCTTCGGCGATGAAATCGACGATGCGGGCGACGAGCGGATCCTCGCCCATTGCCTCGGTCAACCGGGCGAGACGCTCGCGGAAGAGGCCCTCGCCCTCGAACAGCATGGCATAGGCGTCGAGGAGGGTGCGGATGTCCTGCCGCCCGAACCCGCGCCGCTTGAGGCCGACGAGATTGAGGCTATCGAGCCGGCCGCGATGGCCGATCACATAGGCGTAGGGGATCACGTCCTTCGTGACGCCGGAAAGGCCGGAGATGAAGGCATAGGCCCCGATCCGCACGCGCTGGACGATCGCCGCGCCGCCGCCGATCAGGACATAATCGCCGAGCGAGGCGTGCCCGGCGAGAAGCACATTGTTCGACAAGATCACATGATTGCCGACGACACAGTCGTGCCCGACATGGGCGCCGGCCATCAGGAAGCAATCGTCGCCGACGACCGTGCGCGCCCGGCCGCGCTGGGTTCCGGCATGGACCGTCACGTGCTCGCGCAGCACCGTCCGCGCGCCGATGACGACTTCGGTGCGCTCGCCATTATAGGAGAGATCCTGCGGGGGACCGCCGACCATGGTACCGGGAAAGAGGCGTGTGTCGGCCCCGATCGTGGTGTGGCCCGTCACGACGCAATGAGGGCCGATGGTGACGCGGTCGCCGAGGGTGACGTCACCGTCGATCACGGTGTAGGGGCCGAGCGTGACCCCCTCCCCGATTTGCGCCCCTTCGGCGACGATGGCCGTCGGATGGATGGTCACGTCCGTCTCAATCGCGGACGATCATGGCGCTGACGTCGGCCTGGGCGACGACCTGGTCGCGCACGATGGCCTCGCCGTGAAAGCGCCAGATGTTCCCGCGCTGACGCTCCTTCGTCATGTGATAGGCCACGACGTCTCCCGGAACGACGGGTTTGCGGAATTTCGCTTTATCGATCGTCATGAAATAGACGAGCTTGGGGCTTTCGTCCTGCCCCTGCGCGAGGACGCACAGGACGCCGGCGGTCTGGGCCATTCCTTCGATGAGAAGAACGCCCGGCATCACCGGCTCCGTCGGGAAATGCCCCTGGAATTGCGGCTCATTGATCGTGACGTTCTTGATACCGATTCCGAAATTGTCCTGATCGATATCGATGACGCGATCGATCATCAAAAACGGATAGCGGTGAGGCAGGTACTTGAGAACGTCGCGGATCTCGACCGTCTCGACGGTCCTTTTCGCCTCGGTCAGTCCGCTTCCTCCATCCATCGTCCTGTTGTCCGTCCCATGTCACGGTAAGCCGCCAACATAGGTGGACGGCTTATGAATTTGAAGCATCCGTCTTGCGCCGGGTGAGGCGCCCGATTGCGCGCCGCTCGGCCAAATAATCCCGTGCGAGCATCGCTGGATACCCCGCGTAACTCGCCCCGGCGGGAATGTCATCCCCAACGGCGGCCTTACCGGCTATGGATACACCACTTCCGATGGTCACACCGTCTTTCAATCCTGCATGTCCGCCGATGGTGACATAGTCGCCCATCGTGACCGATCCGGCGATGCCGGTGCAACCTGCGATCACGCAATGGCAGCCCATGACGACGTTGTGGGCGATCTGCACGAGGTTGTCGATTTTCGTGCCCTTGCCGATCACGGTGTCACGGCGCGAGCCGCGATCGACGGTCGAATTGGCGCCGATCTCGACATCGTCCTGAATGATGACGGAGCCGACCTGCGGCACCTTGCGATAGCCGTCCGGGGTGCGGGCGAGGCCGAACCCGTCCTGACCGATCCGAACACCCGGATGGATGATGACCCGATCGCCGATATGGACGCATTGGAGGGTGGTGTTCGCACCGATCGTGGTGTTGCGGCCGATCGTGCAATTGGGACCGATCACGACGTTCGGACCGATCACCGAGCCGCGCCCGATCTCGACGCCGCGCGAGATGACCGCGAACGCCTCCACGATGACGTTGGCCTCGAGCCTGTCCGGCTCCTCGACGATGGCGCTCGCCGCGATCTCGCCGCCGGCGCGGGCGGTCAGCGGGCGCGGCCGCATCGCCGACGGGTGAAAGAGGCCGGCCGCGAGGCCGAACGCGTTCGCCGGATAGGGCGTCAGGAGCGCCACCGTCTCGGCGGGAACGATATCGGCGAAGCGCGGATGGCAGAAGACGGCGCCGGCACGGGTCTCTTGCAGCATCGTGCGCATCTTCGCGTCGCGCAGGAAGGTCACGTGCTCCGGCCCGGCGCTGTCGAGCGGCATCACGTCGGACATGATCCTGTCTCGCGCGGCATCGTCGACGACGGCGCCGACCGCATCGGCGATCCGGCCAAGGGTCTGGGGCTCTGCGGGCGGAAAGAAGGGGCTCGACATAGGGTCACGATCCACGTGTAGGGCCACGATCCGTTTCGCTTAGGATCCGTTTGACATGAAAACGCCGCCGAAACCGGCGGCGTTTTCGAACAATGTTGTTCGTTCGATCAGAACTGCGTGCCACCCGAAAGGCGGAAGACCTGGGTCTTGTCGGCATCGTTCTCGATGAACGGAACCGCGAAGTCGGCACGGATCGGACCGAAGGGCGACTTCCACATGAGGCCGAGACCACCGGAGGCGCGCAGGTCGAAGTCGTTCGACACGATCGTCGAGGAGCCGCCATTGCGCCGCACGATGTCCGGGTCGACGCCCCAGAGCGAACCGGCGTCCGCGAACACCGCGCCCGACAGGCCCACCTCGGGCGGCAGGAACGGGATCGGGAACGTCGCCTCGGCGGTGCCGACCATGTAGTAGCGGCCACCCAGCGCATCGCCGGTCGCCTTGTCGCGCGGACCGATACCCGAGGACCGGAAGCCGCGGATCTTGCTGCCGCCGACGAAGAACTGGTCCTGGATGCGCAGGTCGTCGTTGAGCGCCTGCATCGCACCGCCCTCGAAGCTCAGCATGCCGACGATACCATAGGCCGGGAGGACCTCCTGGTAGTAGCGGGCACGGGCCGTGTTGCGCCAGTAGTAGGCGTCACCGCCGAGACCGGCGAACTCGGTCGTGAAGTTCGCGTAGATGCCCTCGCTCGGATTGTACTGGTCGTCGAGCGAGTTGTAGATCAGCGAGGTGCCGAGGGCCGACGTCAGACGGTCGCCGTTCGATTCGCAGATCGCGCGCGGGAGCGTCGGGTTTCTGCCACCGCAGTCGCCCTCGTTCACGTTCACGTTCCGGGTGAACAGGTTGTAGAACACCTGGATCGAGGTCTGCTCGGTGATCGGCAGGCCGAGACGCAGCGTGCCACCCGTCTCGTTCATGTCGTAGGCCTGGGTGTCGCTCTCTTCCGACAGGCGGGTATAGAGGTCGAAACCACCCGAGATCCGGCGACCGAAGAGGTACGGCTCGGTGAACGAGAACTCGGCGTTCTGCGTGTTCTCACCACCGCCGATCGACGCCTTCACATACTGGCCGCGGCCGAGGAAGTTGCGCTCTTCGATCGACAGATCGCCGATCACGCCGTCCGAGGTCGAGTAACCGATACCGAAGGAGACCTTACCCGTGGCCTGCTCGACGACGTAGACCGTCACGATCACGCGGTCGGGCTCGGAGCCTTGGGTCGTCGCGATGCGGACGCTCTCGAAGAAGCCGAGTGCACGCAGGCGACGCTCCGCCCGGTCGAGAAGCACGCGGTTATAGGCGTCGCCTTCCGCGATATCGAACTCGCGACGGATGACATAGTCGCGCGTCGTGGTGTTCCCGACGATATCGATCCGCTCGATATAGGCCTGGGTGCCCTGGTCGACGCGATAGACGACGTCGATCGTGTTGGTCTCGAAGTTGCGCTCACCCGTCGGCACGACGTTCGCGAAGGGATAGCCCTGGCGGTTCGCGGCGAGGGTCAGCTCTTCGAGCGACTTCTCGACATTCTCGGCCGAGTAGCGGCGGCCGGGACGCGTGTCGACACGGCGCTGCAGCTCCTCGGGATCGAGGTCGGCGAGGGTCGTGTCGACACGGACGGTGCCGAACTCGTAACGCTCGCCCTCGTCGAGGGTGAAGGTGATGTAGAAGGAGTTGCGCTCGCGGTCATAGTCCGCCGTCGCCGACAGGATGCGGAAATCGGCGAAGCCACGGTTGAAATAGAAGCGCTTCAGAAGCTCCTGGTCGACATTGAGCCGCTCCGGATCATACGTGTCCGTGGACCGCAGGAAGCCGAGAAGGCCCGTCTCCTTGGTGCGGATGACGTCGCGCAGGCGCGCATCCGAGAAGGAGCGGTTGCCGATGAAGGTGATCCGGTCGACCGTGGTCTTCTTGCCTTCGTTGATGTTGAAGATCAGGTCGACGCGGTTCTGGCCGCGGTCGATGATCTCCGGCTCAACGGTCGCAAGATAGTTGCCGCGACGGCGATAGACCTCGAGGATCTTCTGCGTGTCGGACTGGACACGGCTCCGGCTGAAGATCGCGCGGGAGCGGCTGTCGACGGTCCCCTCGAGGATCTCGTCGGAGACGCGGCGATTGCCTTCGAAGGAAACCCGGTTGATCACCGAATTCTCGGTCACCCGGACGACGAGTGAGCCGCCTTGCTGGGTGATCGAAACGTCCTCGAAGAGGCCGGTGGCGAAGAGCGTATCAATGCTCTCGCTCACATCGCCGGGGCCGTAGCTGACCCCCGGTTTGATCGTGACGTAGGCGCGGACGGTGTCTGCATCGACCCGTTCATTGCCTTCCACCACAATGCGGCTGGCGACGGCGGCAAGAGCCGGCGCGACGACGGTGAAGGTACACGTGCCTAGAACGGCGACGAGAACCAGCGCTCGGAAAAATGTTCGCATCATGGGGCCCGGACAAAAGAACATGGTCGGGACGGTGCCTCGCTTTCGACATGGGCCGCGAAGTGGTGACGACCCACGACAGCTATGCGCAACCGAGCCTGGCAGAACAAGGCAGTAGGGCTGCCTTCAGGCCTGTTTGCCCCCCGACCGTTGCGCAAGAGCAACGCCTTTCTAAGACGTAAGGTGAACGATGTCGTTGAAAGTGGCGAAACCCATTAACAAAAGCACCAGCGCCAGACCGATGCGAAACCCCACGTCCTGCGCGCGTTCCGACAAGGGTCGTCCCCTCACCGCCTCGATCGCGTAGAAGAGAAGGTGCCCGCCATCGAGCATGGGAATGGGCAAAAGGTTAATCAGCCCGATTGAAACCGACAGCATCGCTGCGAGGCTGAAAAGAGCCGCGATTCCGAGCCCCGCGACCTCGCCCGAGACCTGGGCGACGCGGATCGGCCCGCCGAGCTGGCTCGCCGACTGGGTGCCGGTGATGATTCCGCCGACGACCTCGACGGTGCGGGTCGTGATGTACCAGGTCTCCCCGATCCCCGCCCCGATGGCCTGGATCGGTCCGAGATATTCCCGTGGGATCCCTTCAGACCCGACATCGCGCCGCACGCCGAGAACCCCCGAGGTGTAGGCATTGCCGAACGGATCCGTCATCTCCCGCCGCTCGGGCGTTGCGGTGAGCTGCACGATCTCGCCGCCGCGATCGACGGTGAACTGGAGCTCCGACCCCGCCGCGCTCGCGACACGGCGCTGAACGGCCGAGAAATCCCGCACGGAGTTGCCGTCGATCGACAAAATGACGTCGCCGGGCTCGAAGCCGGCCTCGGCGGCGGGGCTCTCCGGCTCGACGGCGGAGACGACCGCGTCGGCGACCGGCCGCCCGCTCAACATGAAGAAGAGGGCGAAGATCACGATCGCGAGAAGGAAATTCGCGATTGGCCCGGCCGCGACGATCGCAGCGCGCTGCCAGAGCGGCTTCAGATAGAAGCTCGACCGGCGCTCCGCCTCGCTCATCTGCTCGATCGCCTCGCGATCGGGCACGCTCGCGGCATTCTCGTCACCGGCGAACTTGACATAGCCGCCGAGCGGGATCGCCGACAGGCGCCACCGGGTGCCATGTTTGTCGACCCGGCCGAACAGCTCGGGCCCGAAGCCGATCGAGAAGGCGTCGACCGCGACACCGCACCAGCGGGCCACCAGAAAGTGCCCCATCTCGTGGATGAAGATGATGATCCCGAGCACGAACAGGAACGGCAGGATGTAGCCGACCGCATTCGTGGCAAGGTGCGAAACCCATTCCATGTTGCAACCTACTGTTCGAGCCAATCGAACGTCGCCGCGTCGACGGCACGCTTATCGTCACGTATGGGCGGTGCAGAACTGCATCCACCCGGTGG
Organism: Acuticoccus kalidii; assembly: GCF_021556395.1. GTDB lineage: Bacteria > Pseudomonadota > Alphaproteobacteria > Rhizobiales > Amorphaceae > Acuticoccus > Acuticoccus kalidii. The sequence goes on along the minus strand of NZ_JAKGCS010000033.1, from coordinate 265,027 downwards.
CACCAGCCTTGTCAGGTCGTGACGGCCGCCGCCGATGCCAACTGCGCAAGGCGTCGCGCCTCGCGGTCGGTCGCCTCGACATCGTCGAGGCTGTCGCACGAGAGGGAGAGACCCGCGATCGCATCGAGCGTGCTTTCGACCGTGCGCGCGATGTCGAGAAAGCCGATTCGCTCGGCGAGAAAGGCCGCGACCGCGACCTCGTTCGCCGCGTTCAGCGCGTTGGTCGCGACATTGCCCGAGCGGAGCGCCTCGCGGGTGAGGCGCAGCGCGGGAAAGCGCTCCTCGTCCGGCGCCTCGAACGTGAGCGAGCCGCACGCAACGAGATCGAGCGGCGCGACCGGCGCCGGCCCGCGAGCCGGATAATGGAGGCAATGGGCGATCGGCGTGACCATCGACGGGTTCGACATGTGCGCCAGGCACGAGCCGTCCGAATAGACGACCATCCCGTGCACGATCGACTGGGGATGCACGACGACGCCGATCCGCTCCGGCCCGACCGGGAAGAGATGGTGCGCCTCGATCACCTCGAGACCCTTGTTCATCATCGTCGCCGAATCGATGGTGATCTTCGCCCCCATCGACCAGTTCGGATGCTTCAGCGCCTCTTTCGGCGTCGCCCGCTCCATCGCCTCACGCGTCGCGGTGCGGAAGGGGCCGCCGGAAGCGGTCAGCACGATCTTGGTGATCGCCGCGTCGGCCGCCGGCTCGAACACCTGGAAGATCGCGTTGTGCTCCGAATCAACCGGCAGGACCGTCGCCCCGCGCGCCCGCGCCCGCGCCATCACGACGTCCCCGGCCGCGACGAGGCATTCCTTGTTGGCAAGACAGATGATTCGCCCCGCATCCACCGCCGCGAGCGCCGGCCGCAGCGCGGCAAAGCCCGGAATGGCGACGATGACGCGATCGGCGTCCATCGCGGCGAGCGCGGCGAGCGCGTCGGCACCCGCGTCGCTCGCGAGGCCGGATGGCTTCAGCCGCGCGGCGAGCTCGCCCCCGGCCGAAGGATCGGAGACCACCGTCATCTGCGGCCGGAAGCGCTCGGCGATGGCCGCGAGGGCCGCGACGTCGCGATTGGCGGCGACGCCCACGAGCTCGAACGGGCCGGCGGCGATCGCCTCCAGCGCCGATGTGCCGACCGATCCGGTCGCCCCGAGAAGCACGACGCGCGTCGTCATGAGCGCCCCAACAGCATGAGAAGCCCGCTCGCCGGAGTTTCCCCCGAAACGGCGCTTCCGAGAAGGACCGTGACGAACACCGCCGCGATCACCCCGTCCACCCGGTCCATCACCCCACCATGCCCCGGAATGAGCGATCCCGCATCCTTGATCGCGAACCGACGCTTGGCCGCCGATTCCAAAAGGTCTCCCCCCTCCGCCGCGGCGGCGATGAGGGCGGCGGCGAGGATCGTCGCGATCCCGAGCGGGACGTTGAGAAAGGCCGCGACCAGCGCCCCGAACAGGACGCCCGCGACGAGACCGCCGAGTGCGCCGGACCACGTCTTGCTCGGCGACACGCGCCGCCACAAGCGCGGCCCGCCGATCTTGCGGCCGACAAAGAAGGCGAAGATATCCGTCGCCCAGGCGATGAGGAGAACGAAAATCACCGCGCCGAACCCGTCATCGCCCTTGCGCAGCTCGATCGGCGCGATCACGGCGATCCCGCAATAGAGCATCCCGACCGTGACCCATCGCACCGCGATGTCGAACCGGTGACGCGAGGCGACGGCCATCGCCGCGATGGTGGCGAGGAGGAGCGTGCCGAGCGCGAAGACGACCGATTGAACGAGCGTCGCGACGGCAACCGCGCCTATCCCGATGAAGGCGACGGCGCGCAACACCGTGAGCCCTCCCGCCCCGATCATCCGCATCCACTCGTGAAGGACGAGAAGACCGGCGACCAGAACGAGCACGCCGAAGGTGATTTCGTCATACCAGGTGAGGAAGAGGACGATCGGAATGAGGATGACCGCCGACAACAGGCGCAACCGCAACTCGCGCTGAAAGACGAAGCGCGCGCGCAGCGCCCTCACCCGCTCGCGGATCCGGGAGGGGGGGCGCGGCGGGACTTGTTTGGTATGATCCGTCGGGTTGGTGCGCCGGCGAAATCGCTTCATGATTCCACGATCGATTCCGGAACGGTGCCGAAGCGCCGTTCCCGCTTCGCATATTCCGCGAGCGCCTTGTCGAATTCGTCCTCGCCGAAATCGGGCCAAAGCACCGCCGGAAAGACATACTCCGCATAGGCCGACTGCCACAGCAGGAAGTTCGAGATCCGCTTCTCGCCGCTGGTGCGGATGACGAGATCGGGATCACCCCACGCCCCGGTGTCGAGGTAGGAGGCGAAGCACGCCTCGTCGATCGTCGCCGGATCGAGTTCACCGCTCGCGGCCGCCTCGGCCATGCGCCGCGCGGCGCGAACGATCTCGTCCCGTCCGCCATAATTGAAGGCGAGCACCAGGCGCAGGCGCGTGTTGTGGCGCGTGCGCTGCTCGGCGTCCTCGATCATCTGCAGAAGGTCGGGATCGAGCTCGTCCCGGCAGCCGATGACGCGGATATTGACCCCCGCCTCGACCAATTCGCCGAGATCGCTGCGGATGAACCGCCGCAGGATCGACATCAATTCGGAGATTTCCGACTTCGGCCGCCCCCAATTCTCGCGCGAGAAGGCGAAGAGGGTGAGCGTTCTGATCGACCGTTCGCCGGCATGGCGCACGATCCGCCGCACCGCCTCGACCCCCTTGTGATGGCCGAAGGTTCGCGGCATCCCGCGCTGTCCGGCCCAACGGCCATTGCCATCCATGATGATGGCAACATGCCGCGGGACCCCCACATGCGGATCGTCGCGTTGTGGCATCACGAGCGGCTCGGACGCGAGGGGGTCATGACTCACTGTCAGATCTGCGAAATCTCTTGCTCTTTGGAAGCGAGGACCTGATCGATCTCGGAGACCTTCTGGTCCGTCAATTTTTGCACTTTATCAGACAAGGCACGCATTTCGTCCTGCCCGAGACCATCTTTCTCGGCTTTTTTCACCTCTTCCATCCCGTCCCGGCGCACGTGACGGACGGCGACGCGCGCCGCCTCGGCATATTTATGCGCGACCTTGATGAGCTCCTGCCGGCGTTCGGCGTTGAGCTCGGGGATCGGAATCCGCATGAGCTGCCCTTCGACGACCGGATTGAGGCCGAGGCTCGATTCGCGGATCGCCTTTTCCACAGCCTGGGCCATCGAACGGTCCCACACCTGCACGGTGACGAGACGCGGCTCCGGCACGGAAACCGTGGCGAGCTGGCTCAACGGCATGTGCGAGCCGTAAGCATTGACGGTGATGGGCTCCAGCATCGACGAGCTGGCGCGGCCGGTGCGGAGGCCGGACAATTCCTGCTTGAGGACTTGGATCGCGCCGTCCATCCGCCGTTTCAGGTCATCAAGATCAACCGCGTCCATACCGTATTTCCTTCCGCATCGTTCTTATCGGAGCGCCCGAGATGGCGGCCTTCGTATCAAGGACAGTACCATTCGGGCAATGTGGAGTTTTGACGAGGTTATATGTCGTCCCCTCGTCGAGCGCCTATTGAAAAAGACAAAGACGGGTTCCGCCCAAGGGGCGCACACGCCAGAGCGGCGCCGTCCTGCG
>NZ_JAKGCS010000033.1:0-261354 GCF_021556395.1 Acuticoccus kalidii | reverse complement strand
GGCCGGACACGCCGTCCGGCCGCTCGCGATCATTCGCTGACGATCGTGCAGACGCCCTCGCCGCGCGCCACCATAGGAAGCGCACCGACCTCCTGGATCGAAAAGACGACGATCGGCAGGTCGTTGTCGCGCGCAAGCGCGATCGCGGCCGCGTCCATCACGCCGAGATTCTTCGACAAGGCTTCCTGGTGGGTGAGCGTCTCATAGCGCGTCGCGGTCGGATCGCGATTCGGATCCGCCGTGTAGACGCCATCGACCTGCGTGCCCTTCAAGAGCGCGTCGCATCCCATCTCGACCGCCCGCAGCGCGGCCGCGGTGTCCGTCGTGAAGAAGGGATGGCCGGTGCCGGCGGCGAACAGGACGACGCGCCCCTCCGCCATGTGCTGCAACGCACCACGGTGGGTGAAGCGATCGCAGATCACCGGAACGTCGATCGCCGAAAGAACGACCGCCTCTGTGCCGAGCGCACGAAGCTGCGCGGCGACGGCGACGGCGTTCATGACGGTCGCGAGCATACCCATCTGGTCGCCGGCGACGCGGTCCACGGCGGTCAACGCGTTGTTGGCGCCGCGTAGGAAATTCCCGCCGCCGATCACGAGGCCGACTTCACGACCCTGGCGCACGATCTCGACGATCTCGCCGCAGATGCGCTGGAGCGTCGGCTGCGAAATGCCGTAGGCGCCGTCGCCCATCAGCGCTTCGCCCGACACTTTGATCAAAAGCCGGCGCCACTCGGACGCCGGCTTCATACGGGAAGATGCCACTGCGATCAGACGCCGGCTGCCGCCGCGACTTCCGCCGCGAAGTCGGACTCTTCGCGCTCGATCCCCTCACCGAGGGCATAGCGCACGAAGCCGGTCACCGTGATCGGCGCGCCGACATCGGATTCGGCCTCCTTCACGGCCTGCTCCACGGTCTGGTCCTGATTGACCACGAAGGTCTGCTTCAGGAGGCAGACCTCCTCGTAGAACTTGCGCATGCGGCCCTCGACCATCTTCTCGACGATCTGGTCGGGCTTGCCGGAGGCGCGAGCCTGTTCGGCATAGACCGAACGCTCACGCTCCACGGCGTCGGCCGGAAGCTCGTCGGCGTTGAGGGCGAGCGGGTTCACCGCCGCGACGTGCATCGCGATCTTGCGGCCAAGCTCGTTCAGCTTGTCCTTATCGCCCGTCGACTGGAGGGCGACGAGGACGCCGAGCTTGCCGAGGCCGGGGGCAACCGCGTTGTGAAGGTAGGTCGCGACGACGCCGTCCTCGACACCGAGCTCCGCCGTGCGACGCAGCGCGAGGTTCTCGCCGATCGTGGCGACCGCCTCGGTCACTTCCTCGCCGACATTGCGGCCCGTGCCCGGAAAGGGCATCGCCTTCAACTTTTCGACGTCACCGCCAGCGCCGACCGCGAGTTCGGCGACGCTCTTCACGAGCGCCTGGAACGTGTCGTTGCGGGCGACGAAGTCCGTCTCGGAATTGACCTCCACGAGCGCTGCGCGCGGACCGGCATCGACGGCGCCGACCAGACCTTCCGCGGCGACGCGGTCGGCCTTCTTGGCGGCCTTCGACAGGCCCTTCTTACGCAGCCAATCGACGGCCGCTTCCATGTCGCCGCCGGTTTCGTTCAGCGCCGTCTTGCAGTCCATCATGCCGACGCCGGTTTTCTCGCGGAGCGCCTTTACCTGCTGCGCCGTAATCGTCATTGTCTCGTTTTCCCGGGTGCTTGGAATATCGCTAAAAGCCGCTCCCTCTTGGTCGATTGAGCGGCCGGTGTCGAGCCCCGCACGACACTTTACGCCGCTGGACCGTCCCGTCCGGCGTCGTTCGTGGGTGCGATGGCTTGTCGCGCTCACATATGCGAAGGCGCGCCGAATTTAAACCTTTGCCTCACGCAATCCAGGGTTTCCCGCGCAAAGGTGGCGGTTTCGCTGGATTTCGCGCCCGCCTCCCCCGCCGGCCTCTCAGCCCTCGAACCGGCCGCCGGGCTGCACGTCCTTGTGGGTCAGGATCTCGCGCAGGATCCCGTCCTTCAAATCGTAAACACAGCCATGGATCGACAGCGATTGCCCCGCCGCCCAGGCGTTGCGCACGATCGTCGTGTTCGTGATGTTGCGCACCTGCTCGACGACATTGAGCTCGCACAGCCGGTCGACCGCCGCCTCGCCCTCGAGCCCCGCCATTTCCGCGCGGTGCAGGCGGTGAACGAGCCGCAGATGGTTCAGCCAGTTGTCGATCAGGCCGTGATCCTCGTCCGACAGGGAGGCCCGAACGCCGCCGCAGCCATAATGGCCGGTGATGAGGATGTGCTTCACCTTCAGGACTTCCACCGCGAACTGAAGAACCGACAGCATGTTGAGGTCGGACGGGACGACGACGTTCGCGATATTGCGGTGGACGAACACCTCGCCCGGCGGCAGGTCCATGATCTGGTTCGCCGGAACCCGGCTGTCGGAGCAGCCGATCCACAGATAATCGGGCGCCTGCTGCTCGGACAGTCGGATGAAATAGTCCGGATTGATTTCCTTGATGCGATCGGCCCACAGCCGGTTCCGCTCAAAAATCTTCTCGATTTCACACATTTGCCGAAACCTCCGGACACGTCGCGCTCGAACTCTGACGCGGGCCTCACGCGTGACGCGGGCCGCGCCGCGTCTTCGTAGGCTCAGGCGGGATGGCGATCAATTCCAACTTGCATAGGACCTGCGCATAGCTGCCGAGAAGCCGCGATAGGGAATGGCTTCGCGCAAACGCCTTGCCGCCCGAGGCGGGTACGGCACGCGCGGCATGACCGGCGCCCCATCCATCAAGCGTTGCACTTTTCCCGGCAGTGACGTATATGCGCGCCCATCTCACACGCGAGCAGCGGATTTCCGGTGTCCCCGAAGGGACAAGGCTCGCGGAGGATTTCAACCGGATAGGTAAGACCATGGCACTTCCCGATTTCACGATGCGTCAGCTCCTCGAGGCTGGCGTCCACTTCGGTCACCAGACGCACCGCTGGAACCCGAAGATGGAAGAGTACATCTTCGGCGCCCGCAACAACGTCCACATCCTGGACCTTGCGCAGACCGTTCCCCTCCTCCACCAGGCGCTGAAGGCGGTGTCCGACACCGTCGCCAAGGGTGGCCGCCTCCTGATGGTCGGCACCAAGCGCCAGGCGCAGGACGCCGTCGCGCAGTCCGCCGCCGAGTCCGCCCAGTATTATGTGAACGCCCGCTGGCTCGGCGGTATGCTCACCAACTGGAAGACGATCTCCAACTCCATCCGTCGCCTCAACAATCTCGAGGAGATGATGGACGGCGAGGCCCAGGGCCTCACCAAGAAGGAGCGTCTCAACCTCGACCGCGAGCGTGAGAAGCTCGAGCGCAACCTCGGCGGCATCAAGTCGATGGGCGGCGTTCCGGACATCGTGTTCGTGATCGACACCAACCGCGAATCGATCGCCGTGCAGGAAGCCCGCCGCCTCGGTATTCCGATCGTCGCGATCCTCGACACCAACTGCGACCCGGACGGCATCACCTACCCGATCCCGGGCAATGACGACGCCGCCCGCGCGATCACCCTTTATTGCGACCTGATCGCCCGCGCCGCGCTCGACGGTCTGCTCCGCTCGCAGGGCGATTCCGGTTACGACCTCGGCGAGGCCGAAGAGGCCCCGGTCGAGACCGCCATCGTGGAGCCCGCACCGGAAGCCGAGCCGGAAGGTCAGGCCGCTGCCGAGACTGCCGAGGCCACCGAAGGTGGCGCGTCGGTCGAAGAGCTGATGCAGCCGGCCCCCGGCGACGTCGAGACCCCGACCGAAGAAACGCAGCAGGCCTGAGGCCTCCGCGCCGGCTCCGGCCGGCCCGTCCCTCGGACGCACGCGATCGAAAAAAGGCGCCCTCGCGGCGCCTTTTTTGCGTCCGTCGCTCGGTTTGCGCCTGCGGCTCGGCGGCCGGCTGATGGACCGCCGCGCCGTTCAGCCGGTCATGTAAGAGAGGTGGCCAACACGGCGCACGAGATCCACCTCCCGCTCGACGCCGATCTTGCGCATCGCGGCGGCGAAGCAGGCCATCGCCTCGGCCTCGGACAGATCGAGCTTGGCGGCGAGCACATCCATCCGAACGCCCTGATAGACGCCGTGCGCAAGCCGCGCTTCGTTCGGCGACATGTCGAACAGCTCTTCGAGCCGCTTCATGATCTCGATCCGGGACTGGGCCTCGGTCGCCAGATAGACGATCGCCACCGGCGCATCCTCCACCGGGATGAGCGCCCATTGGCGGACCGTATCGACATTGCGGGCCATCGGCACGGCGGTCAGCAGGATCTCCCCGTCGGTGCCGAAATCCTTGAGCCGCGCCGTCGAGAGCCTGGCCCTCGGCGCGAGCGCCGCGCCGAGAAGGTGCTGGATGGTCGCCTCCGCATGAGGTGTGATCCCCCGCAAGCGCCGCGCTCGATCGAGGAATAGGAAGCCACGCCGGAAGAGCCGCTCTGCTGCATCGTTTGCGTTGACGACTCGTCCATTCTTGTCGACCGCGATGGCGCCGACCGACATCGTCGCGATCACCGCGCCGGTTGCCCCGGTGACGCTCTCCGTCATCACGCGCTGGGCGAGTGTGGTCGCCCGCTCGAGCGGCAGCATGATCTGCTTCAACACGTCCGTCAGGCCGTTGTTCATGGCGGCGATGCCGCTGTCCGCCATGTCGAGCGAGAGGGCGAGCACACTTCGGGAGTTGCGGGCGACATTGAGGAGTATGCCGCCCCCGTCGATCCCTTGCGGCTTCATCCATTCGTTGAAGAACGCCCCTTTGGCCACGATCTCGCGCGCAACGAGCTCACGATCGGGGACGAGACGCCCCACGGGCGCGGTGTGAATCAGCGAGTTGTAGGGGTTCGTCGTGTGATAATGGGCGGCATAGCTTTCGAGAAAGCTCTCCTCGACGCCGGCGAGGCCGACAATCCGCTCGTCGCGACCGCCTGTCCCGAAGGTGCGCAGCGCGACGACCGCAGGCCCCTCGCACAATGCCCTGATCCGGTCGGCGACAGTCACCCATCCCGACGGATCGGCAACCGCGCGAAACGCACTTTCCGCGATTGCGTCCACTTCGAACTGGATGTCCAACACGGTCATGCGACCCACTCCGCCACGTCCCCGAGGATCGCCCTTTCGCGACACCGCTTAGGGTTGCCGTCAAATAATTCGCTTTAACATATAAATAAAAGGTGGGCGATCTTGAACAGCTTGGTGCGCACTTGCCCAAAAGATACCCGGTCGATCGACCGATTGCGACCGTAAATTAGAAAATTAGGGGCGCAATATTGATTTAGATCAAAGTCGCTATGCCCATATAAAATAGACGACGATGACGTTTCGGCATAGAGACGCACCGACCAAGGAATTCACTAAAACTGTATTTGCAATTCCTTCAATTGCCGGACAATGGGGATGCGCAACCCCCACGTGCCGACGCACGATGGCGCGCCGGTTCGCGCCATACCGAATCGATGAGCGTCGCATCGACCGAGGTCGATTGGATCAAGGAAGGGGAACGATCCTCATCGGATCCGAAACAGCGTTCCGGTCGCCCGAGGGGACTGGAAATGAGCCATCGAGTGGGCGTGACGCCGCGCGCCGTGTGGTCGGCTGGTAGGCCGCGACGCTCGATCGGCTCGGCATTCTGCGCACGCTGTCGGACGCTGGCGGCGGGGTCAGGAATTGGAGCGCGTTGATATTCTGCTCGCCGTCCTCGCAGGAGACAGACAAGCGGATCGTCGCCCCCTGTTGCTCGGCGACCATCAGCCGGCCCGTCTGATAGAGCCACTTCGCCTGGTCGCGGGGGAAGACATAATTGTTCGACGGGCAGCCGCTCATCGCCACCTGGTCGAGCACCGCCACGGTCGCCGTCTGATCGACCCGCAGGTCGACGATCCGGCCGTCGACGAAATAGCGCTCCGTGTCCCCCGGCATCGCATCGACAGGGGCGACCACGACGGTCTGAGCGGAAACGGCCGACGCCATCAACGTCGCGATCGTGCCACCGAGAAACAGGCCTCTCGTGCGGCTGATGCGTTGCACCAGACCCATCGCTCTCTCCCTCCGCCAAAAATAGGGCAACACCGCCATATTATCGTCCCATTTCATCCAGGGCCAGCGCAGAATCGCGTAACGGGTCAACACATTTAATGCCCGGTTACACAATAGATCCCGCGATCGCCCCTTCCTCAGAGAACAACGCGCACACGTCTGCGCAAATCCGGCACCAGCTCTTCCTCGAACCACGGATTGCGTTTTAGCCACGCATTGTTGCGCCAGGATGGGTGCGGCAGGACGATCCGCGAGCGTGGCGCGGTCCGCTCCGCGATCGCGCGCCAGTCCCGCACGATCTCCGTCATCGGCAGCCGTTTCAGCTCCGGCAGGTGATAGGCGATCGAATGACGCCCGATGCACAGAAACAGCTCGATCGAGGGCAGCGCCGCGAAGAGCCGGTCATGCCAGGTCGCGGCGCATTCCTTGCGCGGCGGAAGATCGCCGCCATTCTTGTCATAGCCCGGAAAGCAAAATCCCATCGGGACGATCGCGATCTTCGCCGCGTCGTAGAAGATGGTTTCGTCGACGCCGAGCCAGGAGCGGAGCCGGACGCCCGACGGATCGAAGAAGGGAAGCCCCGCGATATGCGCCCGATTGCCGGGCGCCTGACTGCAGATCGCGACCCGCGCGGTGCCGGAGAGCTGAAAGATCGGCCGCGGCTCGTGCGCCAACGGGGCGCCCGACGGCGCGTCACGGCAGATGCGGCAGGCGCGGATCCGGCCCGCCTCCGCCTCCCAGGCGGCGGTGACCGCGGCGCCGCCCGCCGTCGCCCGCGCGCGCGGCGTCACACCGGCCCGTCGACCCCGGCATCGGCGAAGGTGCCCATGCCGCTATGGCATGCGGCGGCCGCCTTCACGATCGAGATCGCGAGCGCGGCGCCCGTCCCCTCCCCGAGGCGCATGCCGAAATCGAACAGCGGCACAGCCCCCAGCGCGTCGAGTGCACGCCCGTGCCCGGCCTCTGCCGAGCGGTGGGCGTAGAGGCAATGCGCCGTCGCCTCGGGCGACATCTTGTGGACCACCGCGGCCGCCGACGTCGCGACGAAGCCGTCGACGATGATCGGCACGTTCTGGCTTCGGGCGGCGAGGATCGCACCGACCATCGCCGCAATCTCCCGGCCGCCGGCCCGCTGCAGGATCACGAGCGGATCGCTCTCCCCGTCGAGCCGCTCGACCACCCGGTCGACGGCCTTGATCTTGCGCGCCAGCGCCTCGCCCGCGACGCCGGTTCCGGCGCCGCACCAGTCCGCCCCCGATCCGCCGAACAACGCTGCGAAGAGCGCCGCCGCGACGGTCGTGTTGCCGATCCCCATCTCGCCGAGCGCCAGACAGTCGACGCCGTTCGCGATCGCTTCGAGGCCGAAGGCCATCGTTGCGGCGGCCTCCCGGTCGGACTTGAACGCATCCTCGACGGCGATGTTGCCGGACGGCACCTCGACCGCGAGGTCGAAGGCCGACAAACCGATCCCCGCGGCGGCGCAGATCTGGTTGATCGCCGCCGTGCCTTCGCGGAAGCCGTTCAGCATCTGCGCGTTGACCGAGGCGGGAAAGGCCGAGACCCCCTCCACCGTCACCCCATGGCTCGCCGCGAAGACGACGACGCGCGGGCGCTCGACCTTCGGCGGGGCGAGGCCGGTGACGGCGGTCAGCCATTCGGCGAGCTCTTCGAGGCGGCCGAGCGAGCCGGCCGGCTTGGTGAGCGCTGCCTCACGCGCCCGCGTCGCCGCGAGGGCGGCGGCGTGATTGGGGCCGGGCGCGAACGCCAGCTTGCGGAAATCGGCGAACGGCGAAATGTCGCTCGTCGTGTCGGAAGAGGATGAAGTCATGGATTGAGAACCAAACGGTCGCGTCGCACCTCGTACCCGTCGAGGCGGTTGAGAAAGGTCATGCCGAGGAGGCTGTGGTCGAGATCGTGGGGCTTGGCAACAGCCGCGCGCACATCGTTGACCCGAATGTCGCCGATCTGGATCTCACCGAGGCGGACGGGGGCCACCTCGGTCATGCCGCTCGCGGTGGTGACGGGAATGCGGAAGTCGAGCTGATCGACATCGAAACCGGCGCGCGCGGCATCCTCCGAGGAGAGGACCACCGTGCTCGCCCCGGTGTCGAAAAGGAAGCGCACCGGCGCACCGTCGACCGCGCCGTCGAGCACGAAATGGCCGCCATAGGAGCGGTGGACGATGACGTTGCCCCCCTGATTGACCGCAACGCCCGGCACGAGGACGGCGACCATCTCCCGCCCCGCCATCTCGATCGGCCCGCGATAGCCGTAGAGCGCGACGAGGGCGAGGATCGCGACGAGCCAGATGGCCGCCGAGCGGATGATGTGCGGAATCCCAATCCGGCGCATTCCGAAGAGGATCACCAGGAACACGATCAGAAGGATGATGAGCTTCACCATCCGCGGGGCGGTGTTGTCGATCTCGATCGGGGGGACGCTTTGCGCGAACGCCGTGCCGGCAAAACAGGCGAGGACGCCGAACCCGGCCACGAGCCGCGTCAGAACGGCGAATGCGGTTTGCGGCGTCACCGGCAGCGTGTTGCGCATCAAGGTCGAGAGCCCTCCGCTCGAGTTCGATCGGGCCCGTGAGAGCCCCGACGGAGCGCTCTAGGCTCCCAGCCAGATAATGATCGTCGCGAGGTATGCCAATTCGCCTGCGACGACGGCGGCACCGATCACGTCCCCGGTATGGCCGCCGATCTTGCGCTCGGCAAGACGCGCCGCGCCGATCGCGACGACGGCCGAGACGATGCCGGCAACGACGAAGCCGAAGATCGTCTGCCAGATGGTGAGCGCCGCCGTCACCAGGATGCCGAGCACCAGCGCCGTGCGGAAGACGCTGCCGCGGGGCCGGCCGATCGTGCGGGCGATCCCGTCCTCGCGTGCGTGCGGCAGCCCGACCCAGGGATAGAGTGCGACGGTCCGCCCCGCGACCGCCCCGGCGAGAACGATGCACATCGCCGCGCCGGTGCCCTCGGCGAGCGCCGCTTCGACGAGCGCGACCTTGGCGAGGACCGCCATCATCAGCGCGAGCACGCCGTAGGTGCCGAGGCGGCTGTCGCGCATGATTTCGAGCCGGCGCGGATGGGTGTGGCCACCCCAGAAACCGTCGAAACAGTCGGCAAAGCCGTCTTCGTGGAGGCCGCCGGTGGCGATTAGACCCGCTGCCACGGCAACGATCGCCGTGAAGAGCGGCGGCGCGCCGAGGCTTGCGGCGATCCCGAGCCCGAGCGCCGCCGGCAGCGCGATCACGAGGCTCGCAATGGGAACGATCCACACCGCTTCGGCAAGGTTGATGCCGTGCCGGATCGGGGGAACGGGAAGACGGGAATAAAACCCGACGACCACCGTCAGGTCGTCACGCCAGGATCTCATGCAGCGACGCTCTCACCTGCGGCCGCGCGCCGGATGCGCGCCCGCTCCGCCTCGATTTCGATCGCATCGATCGCCCCGGTCAGCACCGCCGGCGTGGCGTCGCCGAGCGTGTCGACCGTGAGCGTACGGCGATAGGCGCGGGCACCGGGCTCACCATGAAAGAGGCCGAGCATGTGGCGCGTGATGGCCGCGAGCCGGCCGCCCGCCGCCACCCACGCCTCTCCATAAGGCACCATCGAGCGGGCGACGCGGATGCGGTGGGCGAAAGACCCCTCCCCGTCGATCCCGGCGAGCGCCACGAGGATCCCCGGCCGCTGGTAGGCGGCGCGGCCGATCATCACCCCGTCGACCCGCGCGGCCGCCTCGCGCACCGCCTCGACCGTGCCGATACCGCCATTGATGCCGACGAACGTGTCGAGCCGGGCATGGAGCCGGTGGACGCGGTCATAATCGAGCGGGGGGACATCCCGGTTCTGGGCCGGCGAGAGGCCTTCGAGCCAGGCCTTGCGGGCATGGACCCAGATCGCCGACACGCCCGCCGCGACCGCACGGTCGGCGACGGCGTCGAGCGCCTCTTCCGGGTCCTGATCGTCGACCCCGATGCGGCATTTGAGGGACACCGGAAGCCCGCCCTCCCCCATCGCGGCGAGGCATTCGCCGACGAGCGAGGGCTCGCGCATCAGGCAGGCACCGAAGCGCCCGCCCTGAACGCGGTCGGACGGGCAACCGACATTGAGGTTCACCTCGTCATAGCCCCAATCGGCGGCGATCCGGCTCGCGGCGGCGAGCTCGGCCGGATCGCTTCCGCCGAGCTGGAGGACGAGCGGCTTTTCCTCTTCGGCGAAACCGAGAAGCCGCTCGCGATCCCCATGCAGCACCGCCTTCGCCGTCACCATCTCGGTGAAGAGGCGAAGCGCGGGGTTCAGCCGGCGATGGAAGACGCGGCAGTGCCGGTCCGTCCAATCCATCATCGGCGCGACAGCGATGGGCGGCAAATCATTCATCGGGGCGCAAATGGCCACGATGGGCGCCCGTTCGCAACCCTTTGTGCGACGGGGTTGGGGATTTGAGCCGATGACAGCCCGAACGGACCGTCGCGCCGCGCGGAAAAGCGCCGCGCGGCGCGTATCGGCCTCAGCGGGGCTCGCTCATCAGCCCTTTCACGATGGTGTAGCAGGCGAGAAGCAGCACGATCGCGAACGGGAAGCCCGTCGACACCGCCATCGCCTGCAACGCGCCGAGCCCGCCGCCGAGCAGCAGGACGACCGCGACCAGCCCCTCGAAGGTGCACCAGAAGACGCGCTGGCTCACCGGGGCGTTGATCTTGCCGCCGGCGGTGATCGTGTCGATCACGAGGGAGCCGGAATCGGACGAGGTCACGAAGAAGACGATCACGAGGATCACGCCGACGAGCGAGGTGATCGCCGAGAGCGGCAGGCCTTCCAGCATGACGAAGAGCTTCAGTTCGAGCGCCGCATCCGCGATCTCCGTGAGGCCGGCATTGTTGATCAGCGTGATCGCCGTACCACCGAACACCGTCATCCACAGGACCGACACGATCGAGGGAATGACGAGGACGGCGATGATGAACTCACGCACCGTGCGGCCACGGCTGACGCGGGCGATGAACATGCCGACGAACGGCGACCAGGAGATCCACCAGGCCCAATAGAACGAGGTCCAGCCCTGGCGGAAATTGTCGTCCGCCCGGCCGAACGGGTTCGACAGCGGGATGAGATCCTGCGCGTAGGCGGCAAGGTTCGCACCGAAGCCGGTGAGGATGCCGATGGTCGGCCCGACGAGGAGGACGAACAGGAGCAGCACGGCGGCGAGCGCCATGTTGATTTCCGACAGCACCTTCACGCCGCCATCGAGGCCGCGCAGCACCGAATAGGTCGCGACGCCGGTGATCGCACAGATGAGGATGATCTGGGTGTTGATGCCGCCCGGAATACCGAACACGAAATTGAGGCCCGCCGAGGCTTGTTGCGCGCCATAGCCGAGCGAGGTCGCCAGGCCGAAGAGCGTCGCGAGGACGGCGAGAATGTCGATGATATGGCCCGGCCAACCCCACACCCGCTCGCCGAAGATCGGGTAGAACATCGACCGGATGGTGAGCGGCAGACCCTTGTTGAAGGTGAAGAGCGCGAGCGCCAGCGCCACCACGGCATAGATCGCCCACGGATGGAGACCCCAGTGGAAGATCGTCGCCGCCATGCCGAGACGCCGCGCGGCCTCCGGGTCCTCGAGCGCACCGCCAAGCGGGGCCCAGTCGGTCCGCAATCCGCCCTCTTCGGTGATGCCGCCGAGGGACGAGGTGTAATGCGAGATCGGCTCCGACACGCCGAAGAACATGAGACCGATGCCCATGCCCGCGGCGAACAGCATCGAGAACCAGCCGATATAATTATAATCCGGCGTCGCGTCCTTGCCGCCGAGGCGCACCGAGCCGAGCGGGCTCAGAACGAGGCCGATGCAGAGGATCACGAAGACGTTGCCGGCGAGCAGGAAGAACCAGTCGAAATTGGACGTCAGCCAGGTCCGCATCGCCTCGAAGGCGTCACCGGCGCTATCGTGGAAGACGAGGGAAAAGATCACGAAGAGCGTGATGACGATGGCGGAGGTCGCGAAGACGGGGTTGTGGATGTCGAACCCGAGCGGCCCGAGTTTGGGTTGGATATTGTCCTGACCGATTTCGTAATCGGTCTCGATCAAATCCACATCGCCTTCGGGGGGCGGGATGAGATCCTCGGCTGGTGTGTCCACCGACATGGTTGATGTCCTTCGTCTTGGGTCGTGTCAGGCGTTGTGTTCGGTGCCGCATGAAGCGCGGCCGGCGCGCTGGAGACGGGCGATCGTGCGTCGTCGGCGCCCGTCCCCGGTCCGCGTCGTGTCGTGTCGAGTGGCGACATGCTCCATGCCGCCGGACCGCGGTCTAACGGACGAGGAAAACCGACGCGTTCGTATGGGACGCGAGGTTTTCTCCGTGGCTCGGCCAAAATCGGTCGAAAAATCCGGGAACGTGCGAGGCCATCACCACGAGATCGCCGCCGACTTCGGCGACGGCCCGCGGCAGGTACTGATCGATATCGATGCTGGGATCGTGGCTCGTGAACGCCTTCGACGTCGCCGGATGGCCGCGTCGCCCGGATTCGGACGTCGTGAACGCCTTGAGCTTGGCGACATACTCGTCCGGATTGTGGGCGACCGTGGTCGGAACCGTCGGCGTCACCCCGACATAAATCAGCTCGGCTTCGAACAACTTCCCAAGATTTGCAGCAACATCGAGCGCTTTTGACAGTTTATCGATGTGCTCCAAATCGACGGGCACGACAATTTTCTTGTACAACTTCTGTATCCTCAGCAACTTGAGGCGAATTCTTTGCGAAATGTCCCGAATGAGGAGACGGGACCGCCATCACGCGGACCGCGCGCAGCGCGGTCCATTCGCGCACATACATGCTTCGCGGAAATGGCACAGACCAATCCTAGCACGAAATACTCGGCGCTGTTGAGCCCCTAACATTCGATGGAATTGCGAGCCCGTCATCGTTGAAGTTTCGCAGCCGCATGGCCTCCTGTCGGCGGCGCGTGTGGCCTCAATAAACGGGCATTCGCTGAAAATGATGGGGATAGGGCCGAACGATGTGCCATGAGGGCGAAAGAATACGATCGCCGCCTCGGAAACATCCGAAAATGATCGCGATGTGTCCGCCCCACATCGCAATTCAAACAAAAAATCGCCCGCCGGACGGCGGGCGATTGAATGACGCGTCGGCAAATGTCGCCGGAATGCGGGACGTCGGCGGATCTCAGCCGGCGAAACGCGCGGCCGGTACGCCGCCGACGGGAAGGCCGGTCACCGCGAAGAGGCTGCCGGCCTGCGGTTGTTCCGTCCCCTCGGTCTGACCGATGCCGATGGAGGTGACGAAGAGGGTCGCGAGATCAGGCCCGCCGAACATCGGCTTCGACGGGCGCTCGACCGGCATGTCGATGATCATGTCGATCTCGCCGCGCGGCGTCAGACGCACGAGTTGCCAGCCCCCGACACCGGCCATCCAATAGCATCCGTCGGCGTCGACCGTGCCGCCATCGGGACGCCCGGCGACCTCGCGCGTGTCGAAGAAGACGCGGCGGTCGGTCGGCATTCCGGTATCGATATCGTAGTCGCACGCCCAGATGGTGCGGACATCGGGGTGGGAGTCGGACAGATACATCGTCGACCCGTCCGGCGAGAAGGCGAGGCCGTTGGTGGTGTAGACGCCGTCGAGCCAGCGCGTCACGGAATGATCGGGATTGAAGCGCCAGAAGGCAGCCTCGGCCCGCTGGGGGCGCATCATCCCGAAGGAGCCCAGCCACCACCGGCCTTGCCGGTCGGTCACGCAGTCATTGAAGCGGTTATCGGGCCGGTCGGCCTCGGGATCGGCGATCTTCACCCGCGCCTTGGTGTCGAAATCGTAGGTGTAAATGCCGGATTCGGTCCCGATGACGAGACCGCCCGCCTCGCGGACCGCAATCGCGGCGACCTTCTCGCCGACATCGTGCGGGGCGAGCCCTCTGCCGGCGGCCGGGTCGTAGCGATGGAGGAGGCCGCCGTCGATATCGGCCCAATAAAGGAGCCCGTCGGCAACGTCCCACACCGCGCTCTCGCCCAGCAGCGAGCGCGTATCGTCCACGCATTCAATTGTCGTCATGGGTTCTCTCAGGCTCTGTGGGCGACGGCCTCGACGCCGAGCGCGGCGAGCGCCGTCGCGACGATACCCGCCGCATCGAGGCCGGCCGCGGCGTACATCACCTCCGGCTTGTCCTGATCGATATAGGCGTCGGGCAATGTGAGCGGCCGCACCTTCAAGCCGCGATCGAGCGCCCCTTCACGGGCAAGAAGGGTGAGGACATGGCTGCCGAAGCCGCCGATCGAGCCCTCTTCCAGCGTGATCAGCACCTCATGCTCGCGCGCCAGGCGCAAAATCAGGTCGCGATCGAGCGGCTTGGCGAAGCGGGCATCGGCGACCGTCGCGGAAAGACCGCGATTGCCGAGATCTTCCGCCGCCTGGAGTGCCTCGCCGAGCCGCCCCCCGAAGGACAGAATGGCGATCGAGTTGCCTTCCCTGAGGATGCGACCCTTGCCGATCTGAAGCGGCTCGCCGAACTCGGGCATCTCGACGCCGATCCCCTCCCCGCGCGGATAGCGGAAGGCGATCGGACCGTCGTCATAGCGCGCGGCGGTCGTCACCATGTGGACGAGCTCGGCCTCGTCGCCCGCCGCCATCACCACCATGTCGGGCAGGCAGGCGAGATAGGCGACATCGAACGAACCGGCATGCGTCGACCCGTCGGCGCCGACAAAGCCCGCCCGGTCGATCGCGAAGCGAACCGGCAGTTTCTGGATCGCCACATCGTGGACGACCTGATCGTAGCCGCGCTGCAGGAAGGTCGAGTAGATGGCGCAGAACGGGCGCATCCCGCCGGCGGCAAGCCCGGCCGCGAAGGTGACGGCGTGCTGCTCGGCGATCCCCACGTCGAAGGTCCGCTCGGGAAACACCCTCTCGAAGAGGTCGATGCCGGTGCCGGAGGGCATCGCGGCGGTGATGCCGACGATCTTGTCGTCCTTGCGGGCCTCTTGGACGAGCGTGTTGCCGAACACCTTGGTGTAGCTCGGCGCGTTCGACTGGCCCTTGGCCTGCTGCCCGGTGATGACGTCGAATTTCGAGACGCCGTGATACTTGTCGCTCGAGCTTTCGGCCGGCTTATAACCCTTGCCCTTCTGCGTCACGACATGGACGAGGACGGGCTTGTTGTCGGCATCGCGCACGTTGCGCAGCACCGGCAGAAGGTGATCGAAATTGTGCCCGTCGATCGGGCCGACATAATAAAAGCCGAGCTCCTCGAAGAGCGTGCCGCCCATCGTGATGCCCTTGGCGAACTCTTCGGCCCGCGCGGCGCCCCGCTCCACGAAACGCGGCAGGCGGCGAACGAGACCTTTGAGCGCCTCGCGCATCGTCGTGTACGGCTCGCCCGAGGCGAGGCGCGCGAGATAGGCGCTCATCGCCCCCACCGGCGGCGCGATCGACATGTCGTTGTCGTTGAGGACGACGATCAGCCGGGCATCGCGCGCGCCGGCATTGTTCATCGCCTCATAGGCCATACCCGCCGACATCGCGCCGTCGCCGATGACCGAAATCACCTCGTTGTTGCCGCCCTGGAGGTCGCGCGCCGTCGCAAAGCCGAGACCGGCCGAGATCGAGGTCGAGGAATGGGCCGCGCCGAACGGGTCGTAAGGGCTCTCGGAGCGCTTGGTGAAGCCGGACAGGCCGCCGCCTTGGCGCAGCGTCGTCATCCGCTCGCGCCGGCCGGTCAGGATCTTGTGCGGATAGCACTGATGGCCGACGTCCCAGATCAGCGTGTCGCGCGGGGTATCGAAAATATAATGGAGCGCGATCGTCAGCTCCACGACACCGAGGCCGGCACCGAGATGCCCGCCGGTCTGGGAGACGATTTCGATCAGCTCCTGGCGCAACTCGTCCGCCAGAGGACGCAAGTCCGCCTCGGACAAAAGCCGCAGATCCCTAGGGGAATTTACCCGGTCCAGAAGCTCACGCACGGTTTGCCCTTCGTTCTTGTCTCTTGCACAGAGGATAAATTCTGCATCCGTCGAATCAACCGCAGTGCAACGCTTGCCGTTTCCGGTGGGCGTCGAGATTCGCCGTCGAACCCTACATACGGCCCGAACCCGTGTTTAGAACGAATGAAAGCCGCGGCGATAGAGCCGCGACCTTCCGATTTGTTTCAAATCGTGTACCAAAAGGCCGAAAAGGCGCGTCAATGTGACGTCAATGCCTTCTCGATTTCGTTCACGGGATGATTGGTCAGCTCCTTCGGCACGTCGAAGAGGATGCGCTCGGACACTTCTTTGTGAAGCGCCTTGCGGAGTTCGCCGAGAACCTGCGGCGGCGCCGCAACCACGAGGTGACGATACTGCCCCTTGTGCGCGGCCTTGTAGAGACGTTCGGCGATGTCCTTGGCGAACCGCTCCTTTTCGAGGCGGTGCCAATCCGCCTCTTCCACCGCGCTCGAATGATGGCCCGGACCGTCCTTCAAGCGGCCCGGCGCGTCGGTGCCCTGCTCACGCGTCGAGGGGTTGGATTGCTCCATCGTGCGGACCACGACGAGGTTGGGATACACCTCGTCTCCCTCGTTTTTCAGAAACAGCGCCTTTTCGCCGTCGCCGACCATGACCCAAGCGTCGGCTGGTAATTTCGTCATCGAAAAAGCCTCCCGTGTTGGCGCAAGGTCAACTGGTGAGTGGCTCGGCCGTTCCAGTCGACCTTGCGGCAATTCGCTGCGTTCTGGCGAGAACGTCGAGCCAGTTGCGGTAGGCGATCTGGTCGATCAGATCGTCGCCATAACCGGCCGCCGCCATCGCCGCGACGAGGTTTTGAAGCCCGGACGCATCGCCGATCGCCGCCGGGATCAAGGCGCCGTCGAAATCCGAACCGAACGCGACACCGCGCGGCCCGAGCTTTTCGAGCATGTGGTCGAGGTGCCGCGTCATCGTCGAAAGCGGCGTCTCGACGGAGCGCTGGCCGTCCTCGCGCAGGAAGAAGGTCGCGAAATTGAGCCCGACCACGCCTTCGCTGTCGCGGATCGCGTCCATCTGCGCATCCGTGAGGTTGCGGGACACCGGGCAGATCACGTGAGCATTGGAATGGGTCGCGACGATGGGCGCATCGGACACGCGCACGACGTCCCAAAAGCCCTTTTCGTTCAGATGGCTGACGTCGACCATGACGCCGAGCGCGTTGCAGGCCTTCACCAGCGCGACGCCGCGCTCGGTGAGCCCGTCGCCGATATCGGGCGTCGCGGGAAAGCGGAAGGGTACGCCGTGGCCGAAGATGGTCGGCCGGCTCCAGACGAGACCGATCGAGCGGACACCCGCGGCATGAAGGACATCGAGTTCGTCGAGATCGGGGCCGATCGCCTCGGCGCCCTCGAGGTGGAGCATCATCGCGAACGCCTCGTCCGCGGCGGCGGCGGCGATCTCATCGGCGGTCCGGCAGATTTTGACCGCGCCGTCAGACGCGCGTTCGACGCGGAAGGCAACCGCGAGCTGGGCGAGCGTCACGTCGAGCGCCCGCTCCCTGCCGAGCGCGGCGAGAGGCGGCGCTTCGATCCGCCCATCCGCGCCCGGCGCGCGCCGCTCTTGCGGCGCGCGTGGGGCATCGGGCACGAATGTCGCGAAAAGGCCGCCTTTCAGCCCACCTCGCCGTGCACGCAAGAGATCGACGTGCCCGTCGTCACCGCCCTCCAAAAAGCGCCGC
This sequence comes from Acuticoccus kalidii, assembly GCF_021556395.1. Lineage (GTDB taxonomy): Bacteria > Pseudomonadota > Alphaproteobacteria > Rhizobiales > Amorphaceae > Acuticoccus > Acuticoccus kalidii. The sequence continues at coordinate 243,604 of NZ_JAKGCS010000033.1, read as the reverse complement.
CCGGTGCGGTCACGCTGCCATAGGCGAAGGAGCACATCATTGTGCCCGTCGAAGATTCGTTGCGTCACGGGCGGTCCCATCAATCCCTATCTTATGATTGGGATGTGGCGGCGCCCCCCCGCAACGTCAACGTTTCGCCGAATTGGGATGCTGGCAGGCCCTCAGCGCGCCTCGCGGATCGCTTCGAGCACCGCGAGCGCGTTCGGGTCGCCGAGCTCGGCCACATAATCGTCGACGAAGGGTGCGACCGCCGCCCGCCAGACCGACTGGTCGACCTCGATCAGCTCCGCCCCCTGGTCGAGCGTCGCCTCCATGGCCGCATCCTGTTCGGCCGCGGCGAGTTCGTTGAAGTGGGCGGCGGCCTCCTTGGCGGCGCGGTCGAAGAGCGCGCGGTCCTCCTCGCTGAGCCCGTCCCAGAAGGCGACGTCGAAATAGACGACGCCGACGGCCCAGATGTGCGCCGTTTCGGTCAGCACCGGGGCGACCTCGAAGAGCTTCAACGCGTCATAGCCGGACTTCGTCATGTCCATAGCGTCGACGACACCGTTGGAGAGCGCCGTGTAGGCTTCGGTGATCGGCAGCGCCGTCGGGTTGGCGCCGAGAAAGCGCCACAGCGCGACGTGAAGATCGCTCTGGAGGACGCGCATCGTGAGGCCGGAGACATCCTGCGGATCGGCGAGCGGACGGTCCGACAGGAGGTGACGCGAGCCGAAGATGATGAAGGCCGGCACCTCGAAGCCTTCCGCCCGATAGGCGGCCTTCAGCCGATCGCCGACGGGCCCGGCGAGAACGCGCTCGATCTCCTCCGGTCCGTCGAACAGGAAGGGCAAGTCGAGGACGGCCCCCTCCGGCACCCAGGTGGTGAGGTTGGCGATGGTCGATTCAGCGCCGGTGATCGCGCCGAGGCGGATCGCCTCGGCCTCCTCCTTTTCGCCGCCGAGCGCGCCGTTGGTGGTGATCGTGACGCGATAGGCGTCGGGGCGCTCGGCCTCGAGGATCTCCGCGAAACGGACCCAGAGCTGGGTCTGCGGCTTGTCCTGCCCGTATTGGGAGGCGAGCGTGATGGGCGCTTGGGCCGAAGCGGTGCCGGCGGCAAGGCTCAGGCAGATCGTGACAGCGAGACGTATCATTTTTGGGATCCAATCACTTGGGTCTCATGGATTTCGGCGCCTCCTCTAGAGGGTCTTCACGAGTCCGACCGTCAAGGCCGGCACGAGAAGGAGGACCCCCACCGCGAGAACGAGAGCGGCGAAATAGGGAATGAGCGCACGATAGACGCCGCGCGCCTTGGTGATGTCTTTGACGACGAGGACGAGGACGCCCACCGGCGGCGTGAGACCGCCGAGAAGGAGCGCCGTCGTGAGGACGAGCGTCGCATGGATCGGGTCGAACCCGGCGGCGACCGCGGCCGGCAACAGGACCGGAAGCATCAGAAGAATCGCCGCGCCGACATCGAGCACCGTGCCGATGAGGATGCAGAGCCCTGCGGCGGCGAGGAGGACGAGGAGCGCCGGTCCGGCGGGCAGGAAGGCCGCTGCCTTGAGGCCGCTCGTGGCGAAGAGGAAGCCGATCGGTGTCGCCGCACCGATCAGGAAGGCGACGCGCCCGGTCTGCACCGCCGCCTCGGAGATCGCCGCCAAGAAGGCGCCGAGCCCGCGAAAGGCCGCGGCGAAGGCGGCCGCGATGAAGACCGCGAGAAGCCCCGCCTCCACCGCCGTCACGATGCCGAGGCGGAGGCCCCCGAGGACCACGATCGCGATCGCGACCGGCGGCAGGACGCCGAGGAGCGCGTCGCGCCCCCTCACCGGCTCGGCCTCCACGGTCTCAGCGGCGGGTTGGGGCGGGGTCAGGCGCACGGCGATCCACAGCGCTGCCGTGAGGGTGAGCCCCGCGCCGACGCCCGCGAGCCACAATGCGCCGACCGACTGGTCGGTCGCCGCAGCGGCCAAAAGGAGCGCGATCGACGGCGGCAGGACATTCGGAAGGACCGAGGAGGCCGCGGTGATCGCCGCGGCACGGCCCGGCCGATAACCCGCCGCCACCATGCCGGGAACGAGGAGCCGCGCGCCAAGGGCGGCGTCCGCGATGCTCGATCCCGAGACGCCGCCGAAGAGGAGGCTCGTCACCACGTTCGCCTCGCCGAGCGCGCTCGCCCGGCGCTGCGCGATCCATCGCGCGGCGACCACCATGCGCGCGCCGATCCCGCCCGCCACCATCAACGCGGCGGCGAACACGAAGAGCGGGATCGCGAGGAGGACATAGGGCGAGAGGCCGCGCATCACGCTCTGCGCCATCGCGGCGTCGGAGAGCGGCCCCGGCGCGAGCGCAGCGCCGGCGACGAGTGCGAGCGCCACCGGCACCTCGAAGGCAAGCGCCAGGGCGAAGACGGCGAGCGCCACCCAAAGCGGCAGTTGCGGCAGCGGCAGAAGAACGAGCGCCGCCCCCGCGAGACCGGCGAGCGCGAGCCACGGCCCGCCGCGCAACAACGCCACCGCGAAGCCGAGCGCCGTCAGCGCCGCGGCGACATGATAGCGCCAGGCGGTCGGGATGCCGAGAACCGCCTCCACCCCGCCGACACGCTCCCCCGCCGAGAGGAGACCGGCAAGGAGGGTGGCGAAGACGAAGCCGAGAATCACCTGCCCCGGCCAACGCCGCCGGCCCGGCGCCGAGGTCGCGAGCGTTGCGAGGGAGGCGAAGGCGAGCGCCGGCAGCGCCCATTGCGCGACGAGGCTCGCGCCGACGATCGGCAAGGCGAACGTCCGCGCCACCACGTTGGTCGTCAGCGCGAGGACGATGATGCCGAGAAGCAGCGAGGCCGTCAGGTGCGACAGGAAGCGCAGGCGGTCCGCCATGGGCTCCATATCAGGGGGTACGCGTCAGCCTGGTCACGCCCTCGGGCCCCGCGATGAGGACCTCTTCGGCCAACCCGACGAAGAGACCATGCTCCACGACGCCGGGGATCGGTGAGAGGAGATCCGCCACGGCCCGCGCATCGGCGATCGCCTCGAGCGGGCAATCGAGGATATAATTTCCATTGTCCGTCACCAGCGGCCCGCCTTCGGCCATCCGAAGAACGGGGGTGACGCCGAGGCCCGTCGCGATCGCGGCGGATGCGGCCGCCCATCCGAAGGGGACCACCTCGACCGGAAGCGGGAAGCGGCCGAGCCGCTCGACGCGCTTGGACGCGTCGACGATCATCACGAATCGGTCGGCAATGGTGGCTGCGATCTTTTCGCGCAGCAGGCACGCGCCGCCGCCTTTAATGGCGGACAGGTCCGCATCGACCTCGTCCGCCCCGTCGACCGCGAGATCAAGCCGGGTCGGCGCGTCGGCGGACATCATGTCGGCGAGCGGAATGCCGGCGGCGCGGGCGGCCTCCTCGGTGGCCTTCGAGGTCGCGATCGCCGGCGGCAGGGTGAGACCCGAGGCGACGCGCCGTCCGAGCGCTTCGACGTACAAGAGCGCCGTCGATCCCGAGCCGAGGCCGAGCCTCATTCCGGGCTTCACCATCGCGGCGGCCGCTTCGGCCACCTGGCGTTTCGCCTCCGACATGTCCCCTCCTCTCGCGCATCGTCCACGGCATGATCGCGATGCGTCTCTTATCCGCGCGTCGCGCGTTTCCCCTCATAGCGTCATCCGGGGGGAAAGCTTAAGACTGACTTGTGCAAGGCTGGCGTGCGCACAGTGGCCAGCACGTCCCAGGACACCAAGTGACGTTGGAGTGTGGCGCAAATTCCGCTACGACGCCTCGCGGCCACGTTCGGCCTCTCCGCCCGACCCTCGTGTCCTAATCACGGAACAGATCGCCAAGCGATGCGGCTCATTCTACACATCGGATCGACGAAAACCGGCAGCTCCGCCCTTCAGGCGACGTTGAACGCACGTCGTGACCAGCTCGCCGAAGCCGGCGCCCTCTACAGCGCGCATGGTGTTGCCGCCGGGGCCCACCATCTCCTCGCCGCGTCAATTCATCCCGGCGCCTGGCAGATGCACAAGGACGAACTCCCGTCCGACCGCGCCGCCTATTTCGACGAGACCGTCGCCGCCATCAAGGCCGAGGCGGAGGAGAAGGGCGCCGACACGATCGTCGTCTCCAGCGAATATTTCTGGGGCTCGCTCCCGCCGACGGTCTACAAGGCCTTCGCCGACGCCTTTCGCCCCGCCCGCTTCGAGGTCGTCGCCTTCATCCGCCGACAGGACGAGTGGGCGATGTCCTCCTACCTTCAGGCGGTGAAGAATGGCGAGGCGCGGCCCTTCGAGGAATGGTTCGAAAAGACCCTCCAGCGCACCAATAGCGGGCTGCATTATTTCCGCGTGATCAACCGCTGGGCCTATTTCCTCGATGCCGAGGCGGTCCACGTCCTGCGCTATGGGGATGTGAAGGAGAACGTCTATGCCGCGTTCTGCGACACGCTCGGCATCAACGTCGAGACGAACATTCCCCTCGCCCGCGTGAACCCTTCGCCGACCGCCGACGGCCTCGCCCTCCTCCTCGAGATCAACCGTTCGGATGCCGACGAGGCGGAGAAGGCGAAGCAGCGCAAACAGGTCATGGGCGCCCACCGGGCGAGCGGCTCGATGTCGCTCCTGATGACCGACACCGAGCGCGATACGATCTTCAAAGAGGCAGAGGTATCGGACCGGCTGATTGCGACCCGTTTCCTGAAGCAGGATGGACCGCTGTTTTCACATGCGGTGACGGCGGCGTCGTCGCTTCCGCCGGAGCCGTCTCCGGAGCCTGCAGAGCCGCCTTCGCCCTGAAATAGTCGGAGAGCGTGCTATCGTTCGGGAAGGCGATGTCGGCCTTCGCCTCCCACAATGCGTCGAGGTCGAGGGCGAGAAGCGCATCGTTCAGCGCGACCGGATCCTCCATCAGCCGCTCCGGCAGCACCGCCCCGCGCGCATATTCGCGCAAGCGCTCCGACTGCGCGCCGAGATCGAAGGCGACCGTCGGCAAATGGAGCGCCATCGTCACCGACATGGTGAAGAGGTAGGTCTCCGGCCAGATCGAGGCGAAGAGGCTGACATCGGGCTGGATCGCCTGGATGCGCGCGATCGCGTCCGCGTCGCCATGATATTTCCCATAAAGGGTGCAGTTCGGCCCGGTCGCGATCTCCTTGAGCGCGGTGTAGCCGACGATATCGAGATGCAGCGGCAGATTGCGCCGTTCGATATCTTGCAACATGGAATGGATGAGATAGGCGCCCTTGTGGGGCCCGATCGCCCCCAGAATGAGGATATGGCGCTTCCCGTCGGCGTGCTGGGCGCGGGTGATCGGCGTCACGTCCGTAAGGTGCGGCTCGGCGTGGGGGTGAACCTCCACCTTGGCGACGTCGGCGAGCCTGCGGGCGCGCAGAGCGGCCGCCTCGCTCGGCGCGCTCACCAGCTCGGCATGGGCGAGATAGGTGCGGAAACGCTCACGCCAATCGGCGATGCGGACCCATTCGAACGACGTGCTCGTCGCCGCGAGGCAGGAGCTGCAGCGCGTCGAATCGGTCTCGCCGCAATAGCGGTCCTCGGCGTCGAGGAAGGTCAGGCGCGGACAGAGCGGCTGATGGTCGTGCCAGATGTGCCAATATGGCCGGCCCGACGAGATCAGCGCCTCCATCAGGCGCGAGATCGACGGGACCGATAGGCCCGCGAACGAATTCATGTGCACGAGCTCGGGATCGAGGAGCTCGATGAAGGGCGCGAGGAGATCCTTGTGGCGCTCGAGATTGAGCGCTTCGAGGTTCGGCAGATAAGGCAACGGCTTGCGGCCGAAGGGGCCGATCTTCACGAAGCCCTGCACCTGGGTCTGCACCACGATCGAGCGGCGCGCGACGTCGCGCATATTGTTCTCGATGAGCGCCTTCGCGGTGTTTTCGAGATAGGTCTCGATGCCACCGCCGCGGGTGTGGCTGAAGAAGAGGACGGAGACGGGCCCCATCATCTCCCGCAAGCGCGCGATGTCGAGGAGGATGCGCGAGGGCAGCACCGGGTCGGCGGCGATGTGGCGGGCGATCCGGCCGGCATAGTCGGGATGCTTGGTGGCGAGAAGCTCCTGCGCCTTTTCCGAGCGGGCGAGCTGGCTCGGTCCGAAGGACATCGAGCCGAAATGGCGCACATAGACGCCCGTCGCGAGGACGTTGCGCCAGCCCGCCTTGATGGCGCGCATACAGAAATCGCACTCTTCGCCGTAGCCGAGGCCGAAGGTCTCCGCATCGAAGAGGCCGAGCTCGTCGAGCGAGGCGCGGCGGATCGCCATCGCGAAGCCGACGCCGGTCGGCACGTCGACCACCGTCGTCCCGTTCGCCTTGAAGGCGAGCCGATCGAGCATCGCCGAATCGCATTCGAGCTCGAAGGCATTGTCGACGGCGGTATTCGGATAGCTCGCGAGCGTTGCGTTGTTGGAGAGTGGGGTGACGGTCGCGATATCGGGATGGTCCCGCAAGGGGCGCATCAGGCGGTCGAGCCAACCCTCATGGACCACCGTATCGGCGTTGAGGAGGACGACGTCGCGGTGGGTGTTGTGCGCCATGCCGATATTGACGGTGCGCACGAACCCCTGGTTCGTCTCGTTGACGATGAGGCGGATATGACCGGACGCGGCGAGCTTGGCGAGAAGCGCGCTCACCTCCGGCTCGGGCGAGCAATCGTCGATGACGAGGCACTCGAACGGCACCTCGCACTCGGCGGTGAGGACGCTGTAGATCGTCGCAGCGACGTGTTCGAGGCTCTTATAGACCGGGATCACGACATTGACCGCCGGCGCCGTCTCCGGGTCGACGACGCGGCGGGGCGCGGCGGCCCACGCCGCGACGCTCGGCAGCACCGGAACGCGCAGCGGCTCCGTCGGCCGGTGGAGATTGCGCCGGCGCGCGGTCGACACTGTCGCGATGCGCCCCTCCTCCCGGCCATAGGCCACGAAGTGGTGGAAGGGGTTCATGCCCTGCGCGGCGACGTCGTGGTACATGTCGAGATAGGCGCGGGTGGAGAAGAGCTCGGACGGATCCTTGCCCTCCTTCCAGCCGACCAGGATGTAGTGCCGAAGAGGTCCGATCTTCAGCTTGCGCACCTTCGGATAGGTGCGCAGATAAAAGGCATCGTCGAACTCCTTGCGGAGCTCCCGCCGCACGCGGCGGTTATGTCGACCATTCAGGTGCCACCTCAGGTGCAGCCAAGCCGACCTCGGATGCATGAGGAACGGTAGAACCTGACGGATCGATTGAAGAAGACTCACACTTTCCCCTGATCGAGCAAGTCGAGGAGATAGCGGCCATAACCGCTTTTTTCCTGGAGCGCGCCGATTTCGGCGAGCCCATCGTCGGACAGCCAGCCACGACGCCAGGCGATCTCCTCGGGGCAACAGATACGCAGGCCCTGACGCTGTTCGAGCGCCCGGATGAACATCGCCGCATCGACGAGGCTGTCGTGCGTGCCCGTGTCGAACCAGGCATAGCCACGTCCCATGGTTTCGGCGTGGAGCTGGCCCTTGTCGAGATAGACTTGGTTCACGTCGGTGATCTCGAGTTCGCCACGAGGGGACGGTTTGATGTCCGCCGCGATGTCGAGAACCTGGTTGTCATAGAAATAGAGCCCTGTCACGGCGTAGTTGGACGGGGGCGACTTCGGCTTTTCGAGGATGCGGGAGGGTTTGCCCGCCGCGTCGAATGCGATGACGCCATAACGCTCCGGATCCTTCACGTAGTAGGCGAACACGCTCGCCCCCTCCTCCCGAGACGCGGCGGAAGCGAGCAGATCCTCGAGGCCGTGACCATAATAAATGTTGTCACCGAGGACGAGCGCGACCTTGTCGTCGCCGACGAACTCGCGGCCGATGACGAACGCCTGCGCGAGCCCTTCGGGCTTCGGCTGGATGGCGTAGGATATCGATATCCCCCAGTCGGAACCGTCCTTGAGGAGGCGGTGGAAGAGCGGGGCGTCTTCCGGGGTGGTGATGATCAAAATGTCGCGGATGCCGGCGAGCATCAGGACCCCCAAGGGGTAATAGATCATCGGCTTGTCATAAACCGGCAGGAGCTGCTTGGAGATGACATTGGTGATAGGGCGCAGCCTCGTGCCCGCACCGCCGGCCAACACGATACCTTTGATCTTCGTCACGCTGATCTCTCCGGTGAATCCGCGTTGGCTTACGGTCACACCGAAGACTGATCAACCCTTCTCGCGCGCCTTCGCGGGCGAGTGTGCTGAAATGGTCAAGCAACATGCCCATAACGCTCGGGCCGCATCTCGCCCGCGCGGACCGGAACGAGGTCGGCGGCCTGGGTCGCCGCCGGGCGATCGACATAGCGTTCGGCCCCCGCCCATCCCCCGTTCGAGGCGGTGTAGGCGCGAACCACCTGCTTCAATTCCTGTATCACCGCCCGCGTCGTCTGCGAGACCGGCCGCTGGGACGAGGTGGCGAGGAGAAGCGTGCGGCTCAGCGGCGGATCGGTGACCGGGTGCACGGTCAGCCCGTCGGAGGGCAGCACCGCCCCGCGGGGCAGGACCGCGCCCTTGTCCCCCTCATGCAGCATCGCCTTGATGGCCGCCAGCGAATCGACCTCGCCGACGATCGTGAGCGGCAAGCGGCAATGATTCGCGACACGCTCCACCTGAAGGCGCAGACCATGCGCTTTGCGCGGCAGGACGAGCGGCTGCGCGGCGAGTTCGCGGAACGGCACCGTCGGCCCGATCCGCGCCTCCCCCGCGACGACATAGACGAGCTCCTCCCGCATCAGCGGCTCGGTCAGGAAATGCTGGGTGCGCGCCGCATCGTGCAGGATCGCGACATCGAGAAGGCCGTTCGAGAGCCACTCGTTGACATAGCCCGACAGGCCTTCGGTGAATTCGAGGACGAGTTCGGGATGCGACGTCGCGATCCGGGCGAGCAGCGGCGGGGCGAGATAGCGGATCACCGTCGGCATCGACCCGAGGAGGATGGTGCCGCGCGCGATGCCCATCGTGTCGCGCACATTCTGCTCGGCCTGCCGGATCGCATCGAGGATCTCGCTGGTGTGGGTGTAGAGCTGCTGGCCGGCGTCGGTGAGCTTCACGCCGCGCCCATTGCGGAAGAAAAGCGGCGTACCGAGCGACTCTTCGAGGTTGGCGATCTGCCGGCTCACCGCCGGTTGCGCCACCGAAAGCGCGGCCGCCGCGCGCGACACGCTGCCGGTATCGGCGACACGCTTGAAATAGCGAAGCTGCTTGATTTCCATCTTCCGTCCCCGCAATGGCTCCGGCGACGCACAGAGCCTCGTGTGTCGCGCTTCGATCTCCTCACCGTCTCAAATCCCGAAATATCGGCCTTGCATGGCCTTCGACCGTGCCGCGACGACGCGAGGTCCCTCACGGCGAACCGCGAGGGGTCGACCACCCGTAGGGCGATCGATGCGGCGCCTCGGCGCGCCATGCGGACGGCATGGCGCGGCAAGGGGCGATGGTTCGGGGATCGTCTGCATCGTCAGTCCGGCCGCCCGACTCATGGCGGCCAGGGACGCGAAAGACCGCGTCCGTCGGGCTCGATGGATGGCGCCGTTACAAGCGCGCCGTCTGCCCGATGAGACCTTCCCGCACCATAAAGGCGGAGGATGGTGCGGGGATTGCCGCCCGCCGCGGCCGGCGATCAGAGGCCGTAACGGTCCCACATCCGGTCAGCCCGCAACGCGCCGATCAGGCTGTCCGCCGACAAGGCTGAAAGGCCCGCCGACAGGCCGAGCCCCTTGCGCCAGAACGGCTGTTTACCGAGCGGGATCGTCTTCAGGCTGACCTTTTCGCCATAGCGGGCACGCAGGACCGTCCGCGCCTCGCCGAGCCCGTCGACGAGGCCGAGCGAGACGGCGCTCGCGCCCGACCAGAAGCGGCCGGAGAACAGCTCCGGGTCGTCGGCGAGCTTGTCGCCCCGACGCGCTTTCACGAGGGCGACGAACGCGTCCTGCACGTCCTGCTGGACCGAATGAAGGATCTCGACATCGTGCGGGCGAACCGGGCGGAAGGGGTCGAGGATCGCCTTGTTCTCGCCGATCGTATGCACCCGGCGCTCGACGCCGAGCTTCTCGATGAGCTCGGTGAAGCCGAAACTCGCACTCACCACCCCGATCGAGCCGACGATCGACGTCGCGTCGGCGTAGATTTCGTCACCGGCGGTGGCGATCCAATAGCCGCCCGAGGCCGCGAGATCCTCGACGAACACGAAGACGCGCTTGTTTTTCTCTGCCGCGAGCGCCCGCACGCGCGAATGGATGAGCGAGGATTGCGCCGGCGAGCCACCCGGCGAATTGACGAGGAGCGCGACGGCCGGCCCCTTCACCGCGAACGCCTTGTGGAGGGCCGCCTCGACCCCCGCCATCGAGAGGCCCGAACGCAGCGGCGAGGCCATGCCGATCACCCCATTGAGGCGCACCACCGGCACCGTGACCTTGCTCGAACGCCAAAACCTCATGGAAAATTCCTCGTCTCGCCGGCGGGGCGCGGCGCGTGTCCGGGTGGAAATTCGTCGTCGGCGAGGATGTGAGCCTTCAGCGAACCGGAGGCAAGCCGTGCCGGCTTTCGAGCCGCTCGCGAATGGCGAGGAGATCCCACCAGACGCGCCGCTTCTCCGCCGGCGTTCTGAGGAGGTAGGCGGGGTGGAACGTGGCGACCGCATCGATCGTATCGTCCGGCGCGTGCTCGTCGAGCGCGTAACTCACCCAGCGCCCGCGCTGGCGCACGATGCCTTGATCGACCTGCAACAGCGTCTTCGCCGCCGCCCCGCCGAGCGGCACCAGGACTTTTGGCCGCACGAGGCGGATTTCCTGGCGCACGAAGACCTCGCACGTCGCCGTCTCGATCGGGCTCGGGGTCCGGTTGAGCGGTGGGCGCCACGGAATGACGTTCGAGATGAAGACCTCGTCACGGCCGAGGCCGATCGCGGCGAGCATTTTTTCGAGGAGCCGCCCCGACCGGCCGACAAAGGGCCGGCCCGCATCGTCCTCGTCCCGCCCCGGCGCCTCGCCGACGAACATGATCGCCGCGCCGACGGGCCCTTCCCCGTGGCAGGTCGACCGCGCCGTCTCCCTGAGGGGGCATCCCTCGAAGCTCGCGAGCGCGGCATGGAGGGCGTCGAGCGTCGTCGCCGCGCGGGCGGCTTCACGCGCGGCGTGGATCGCGGCCTGGCCCGCCGCGGTGGCGGCCGGCGGCGCCGCCTCCACCGGCGGCTCCCATTCCGGCACGACGGGCTGGCGGGGATGGGCCTTCGGCAGTTTCGCCGGCTGATGCGCGGCGATCGGGATCGGCGGCAACTCGGCAAAGCGGTCTTGCGGCGCCTCCTCGAGCCGCACGGTCACGCCGCAGGCCTTGAGAAAGTCCTCTAAAGGGTCGCGCGTGGGGTGTCCCTCTTCCATACTCGCCTACCTTCAACGTAGACAAAGGTAAGAGGCGCGGGACACCACTGTCGAGGCCGGCGCCCAACACGAACGATATCGAGGAGACCGATGACCATCGAGCGCGAGCGCATGGACTATGACGTCGTCGTGGTCGGAGCGGGCCCAGCCGGCCTCGCGACGGCCATCCGCCTGAAGCAGCTCGCGGCCGAGCGGGAGGAAGAAATCTCCGTCGTCGTCGTCGAGAAGGGCTCGGAGGTCGGCGCGCACATCCTCTCCGGCGCCGTCATCGACCCCTCGGGCCTCGACGCGCTGGTGCCCGAATGGCGGACCGACGAGGCCTGCCCGTTGAAAACCCCCGTCACGCGGGACGTCTTCCGCTTTCTCGGCCCGGCCGGCGACATGTGCCTGCCGAATTTCATGATGCCGAAGCTGATGTCGAATCACGGCAATTATGTCGGCTCGCTCGGCAATCTGTGCCGTTGGCTCGGCGAGGTCGCCGAAGGACTCGGTGTCGAGATCTATCCGGGCTTTCCCGCCGCCGGCCTCATCCGCCGCGAAGACGGGACGATCGAAGGCATCGTCACCGGCGATTTCGGCGTCGGCCGCGACGGGGAGCCGAAGGACGGATTCACGCCCGGTATGGAGCTCGGCGGCAAATATGTCGTCCTCGCCGAGGGCGTGCGCGGCTCGCTCACCAAGGGGATCATCGCCGAATACGGGCTCGACAAAGGCCGTGAGCCGCAAAAATACGGCATCGGTCTCAAAGAGCTCTGGCGCGTCTCGGACGACGTGTTCGAGCCCGGCCTCGTGATGCACACGATGGGCTGGCCGCTCGACAATTCGACCGGCGGCGGCTCGTTCCTCTACCATTATGGCGACAACATGATGGCGCTGGGGTTCGTCGTCCATCTCAACTACCAAAACCCCCATCTCGACCCCTTCATGGAGCTTCAGCGCCTCAAGGACCATCCGGCCATCGCTCCGATGCTCGTCGGCGCCAAGCGCGAGGGCTACGGCGCCCGCGCCATCTCCGAAGGCGGCTATCAGTCGGTGCCGAAGCTCGTCTTTCCCGGCGGGTGTCTCGTGGGCTGCGCGGCCGGTTTCGTCAATGTGCCGCGGATCAAAGGCAGCCACAACGCAGTTCATTCCGGCATGCTCGCGGCCGAGCACATCATGACCGCCCTCGCCGCCGGCCGCGCCAACGACACGCTCGATAGCTATGAGGCCGCCTGGCGCAGCTCCGCCATCGGTGCGGACCTGAGGCCAGTGCGCAACGTGAAGCCGCTCTGGTCGAAATTCGGCACCTTCGGCGGCCTGATGGCCGGCGGCATCGACATGTGGATGAATTCGCTCTTCGGATTCTCGCTGTTCGGCACCCAGTCCCACGGCGGGCCGGACTTTGCGAAATTGAAGCCGACGGCGAAAACCAAGCCCATCGCCTACCCCAAGCCGGACGGCGTCACGCGGTTCGACCGGCCGTCTTCGGTCTATCTGTCGAACACGAACCACGAGGAAGATCAGCCGGTCCACCTCAAGGTGCTGGACCCGGCCTTGCAAAAGTCGTCCGAACTCGGTGTGTTCGGCGGGCCGTCGGCGCGATATTGCCCCGCGGGCGTCTACGAATGGAACCTCGAGGACGGCGAGCCGCATTATGTGATCAATGCGCAGAATTGCGTTCACTGCAAAACCTGCGACATCAAAGATCCGAACCAGAACATCAACTGGGTTCCGCCCGAAGGCGGCGGCGGCCCGAATTATCTCGGAATGTGAGCCGGGCCGGCGCTGCGCCGACGACGGCCGATATGGAGTGACATCATGGCTGAGGGGTCGACCCCGCTCTTCCACAACACGCCGGGCGTGCGCCGCGTCCGCATCGGCGCGCGCGAATTCATGTGCATGGGCGCGCTGCCGCCCTTCGACCATCCGCACGAGTTCCTCGACATGGGCGGCGACACCGAGGCGATCTGCCCCTATTGCTCGACCGTCTATGTCTACGACCCGGCGCTGAAGGCGAACGAGGCGGATCCCGAGGAGTGCATCGCCTCCGCGACCGCGGCCCACGGCAGCGTGATCTGAAGAGGGACGCGGTGCGCGGACGCGCATCGCAGCCGGCCTCGCGCCCGAGCCTCACCGGCCGCGACGCGGGGATCGGCCCAAGAGACGGCGCCGGGCGACCGGCACACCCGCGTCGGAGCGTTTTATGATCATCGTCGTCGGCGCGGGCATCGCTGGACTGTCCGCCGCTCTGGCGCTCAGCGATCTCGACGAGATCCTCGTCTTGGAGCGGCGCGCCGCGGAGGCCGCCAATTCCGGCGCAGGGATCCAGCTCGCCCCGAATGCGATGAAGGCCTTGCAGGCGATCGGCGCGGCGGACCGCGTCGCCGCCGCCGCGAACCGGCCGGACGGCCTTTGCGTGCGCGCCGCCGGCAGCCCTCGCCCCCTCTCCCTCCTCGACTACCGCTCGACGATGGAGGCCCGCTATGGCGCGCCCTATCTCACCGCCGCGCGCGCTCCCCTCCACGGCGCGCTCCTCGCCGAGGCCGCGGCGCGCCCGTCGATCACGATCCGCTATGATTGGCGTTCGACCCGACTGGCGGCCGATGGCGACGGATGGCGCGTCGACGGCATCGATACGCCCGCGGCGCTGATCGTCGCCGCCGACGGGGTCAACTCGGCGCTGCGCGAAAGCCTCGTCGGCGACACGGCGCGACCGACCGGGTGGATCGCCTGGCGCGGCAAGGGCCGGACGCGGCCCGGCAACGAGACCGAGCTCGTCCTCGCCGACGACCACCATGTGGTTCGCTACGCGCTGAGCACGGAGAACGACAATTGCGTCCTCGTCGCGCATGAGCGCCAGCGCGGACCGGACGCGCTCGCAAAGACCCGCAGCGGCGCCCATCTGCGCGACGTTACGGACTGGATGGCCTGGCCGATGAGCGTGCGGCAGCGCCACATCTATCGCGCCGGCAAGGTCGCCTTCATCGGCGATGCGGCGCACGCGATGCTGCCGTTCCTCGCCCAAGGCGGCGCGATGGCGATCGAGGATGCGGCGGTGCTGCGTGCCGCCATCACCACCCACGGGGTCGGCGAGACGGCGCTCGCCGCCTATGAGGCGGCGCGGGAGCCCCGCACGCGGCGCCTCGCGGCGCAGACCGTGAACCAGGGGCGGATCTACCACCTTCCCGCTCCGCTCTCACTGGCACGCGATCTCGCGATGCGGCGGCTCGGCGCGGAGGGAATCCTCTCGCGGGTCGACTGGATCTATCGCTGGGCGCCGCCGGCGCCCGGCGCGGTCTAGCCCCGCTCAGGCCTCGGCGGCGAGGCGCGCCGCGTCCTGGCGGATGCGCTTGACCATCGAGGCGAGGCCGTTGGAGCGCTGCGGGGTGAGATGCTCGCCGAGCTGAAGACGCCTCAGGAACGCCTCGACGTCGAGCGTCGGCACCTCCTCGACGCGGCGGCCGGTATAAAAGGCGATCAGGATCGCGACGAGGCCGCGCACGATCATCGCGTCGCTGTCGCCTTTGACGACGAGACCGTCCGTCTCGACGCCCGTCATCAGCCACACCTGCGACACGCAGCCCTCGACCTTCGTCGCGTCGGTCTTCAACGCGTCGGGAAAATCGGGCAGCTCCCGTCCGAGCTCGATCACATAGCGATAGCGCTCTTCCCAGTCGTCGATCAGCTCGAAGGCTTCGGCAATGTCGTCAGCGTCGGTCATTTGGCTCCCTCTCGATGCTGGAGATAGAGCAGCTTGCGCCGTCATGAAATCCGCACGAGGCACAAACATCGCCCCGCGCTGGAATTTTCCGGTCCATCGTCGTCGATGCGCCCCCCGACAATGCGCGGCGCGGGCCGTCGGACGCCACTCGGGCGGCGGGCCCCTCGGGCGCGTTTCAGGCGGTGGGCCTGAAATCCTCCGTCCCCCATTGGACGATGCCTTGTCGCATACGGCCCTTGGCGAAGGCGGCGAGCCCATAATGAGCCGCGAGCCGGTCGAGCGCGAGCCGGAGGACGACCTTCGCGCTGCGGGTCGGCCATCGGTGGCGCTTTTCCACCGCTTGCAGCCCCATCTCGTGACAGCACACGGCGAGGAGAATGTCGGCAAGGCCCGGACCGACATGGCCGAGCGCATGTTCCACCCGCCGCCGGGATTCCAGAACCGCCTCGCTCGCCGAAAGCCGGTCACGCGGCGCCTCGCCTGCAACGCCTGACGGATCCCAGCTCTGTGTCACCCGCTCCTGCCGGTGGCCGCGCAGATAGTCGGCATGAAGCCGGCGGCCGGCCTCGAACTGGGTCGGCGTGATCATCGGCTCGCCGGTCCCGTCTTTACGCGTCGCGAGCCAAGCGAGCGGGCTCTCGAGCGCGTTCACCGCCACCGGCTCGGCGTCCGCCGTCACACGGCGCGGCTCCACCACCCGGTGCTGTCCGGCAAACCCCGCATCGCCGCCGCCGGCGAGCGCGCGGCGCAGATAGGCGCGTCCCGCATCGCTCCGCCGCACGCGGCCGCCAGTCCGCATGAGGAGCCCCTCCCCCACCATTGCGGCGACTGCGCCCTCATCGACACCGCCCTCGCGCGCCGCCGCGAGCGTGCAAATGTCGACCTCGCGCTCACCGATGATGCGCAGGGCGCGGACGAACGCCTCGCTCGTGCTCATTCGACGCCCCGCTGGCAGCTTTCCATGGTGGCGAGCCACATCGACAGGACGTCCTCGACCCGCTGGACGATGGTATCGATCTCATCGTCGTCCCGCCGATCCTCGACGACGCGGCAGGCGTGCGCCGCAGTGGTCCTGTCCCGGCTGAAGATGGCGCCGGCCTCGGTCAGCGACCAGCCGAACGTCACATGGGCGCAATAGATTGCGATCTGCCGCGCGAAGGCCACCGGCGCGGTGCGGCGCGTCTTGGCGCCGAGCTCCTCGACCGGAAGATTGAGCGCCGCGGCGACCGTGACCTCGATCATCCGGCGGATCGTGCGCCGATCAATCGTTTGTCGTGGGTAGTTTAGCGGTTTGGCATCCAGAACCGCGATCCCGTTCGTCTGCATTCCCTCAGCCCCTCGCCTCGTTCCTCGAAGGCGGGCCATTTTCCCGGCCAGCAAATGCAATCTAAAGTTGGTCGCGAAAGCGGGGATAACTTTTCAGAAAGAGACATTAACTATTGCTTTCGAAATTTAGCAAATCCGAATAAATCCGCCATTTTTTGCGGCGCTTATCCCCGTGCCGAAGGCGACTTTTATCCTCTGGGTCAACGCAACGCTCAGGGGAAAGCCGATGCTCGTCGCAGAGCCGCACAAATCTCTACAATTTGGAATTGTCCAGACCGCCATCCGGCGTGATTCTGCGCCATCGGGGCGCAGTGAAGCGGGCGCGCCGGAACCGTGTGTCGCTGTCGCGAAGCTGAGGGGCGCCCTGCGGCGCGAACGGGCGCGCGCGCGCTGTGGGCACTGGACGTATGATCTGACGCGCCATCTCGCGCTTGCGCGGGCGTTGCGGGAGGCGGAAACCGCATTGCGGCGGAAGGGAATGATCGCCCCTTCCGCCGGATGATGTCGGCGCGTCCGGCAACGGTCATCGCGCGCGCCGGTCCGACAGATACGCGCCGCGCCCGGCGGATGGCCAGGCGACGGGCGTACGGCTCAACCACAGTGCCACCGGGCGGCGACACCGCACATCGTCTCGCATGGACCGCGGCGCACAGGACGCTCGATCCCTACCCCACCAAGGTGGGTGACGGCCGCCCGAGCGGCCCGGCCGGTCTTAGGACGCGGCGGCCTTGCTGCGCGAGGCGCGGGTCGGCTTCTTGCGCTGCTGGCCGAGACCCATGCGCTTGGCAAGCTCGGAGCGCGCGGCCGCATAGTTCGGCGCGACCATCGGGTAGTCGTTCGGGAGATTCCAGCGCTCGCGATATTCTTCGGGCGACAGGTTGTAATGCGTGCGCAGGTGACGCTTCAGCGACTTGAACTTCTTACCGTCTTCCAGGCAGATCAGATAATCGGGCGTGATCGATTTCTTGATCGAAACGGCGGGCTTCAGGGGCTCGGGCTCGGGCTCGGGCTCACCACCATTGGTCTTCTGGAGGGCCGCATACACGTCGGAGATCAGATTCGGCAGGTCATGCGACGCGACCGAATTGTTGCTCACATACGCCGAAACGATCTCTGCTGCGAGATCGATAAGATTAGAGTCTTGTAACGGTTCCGACATTTGTCACTCATTCTTGTAAATGAGCGCCACTGCGTGTCCATTATCGGTCTCGCGCGGCGCTCTCGTTCAGACCACATACCATCTATTAGAGTGGCATGTCGTCTGCAAGATCACATGGCAAGTTTTCCCGACACCATCCGTAAATTCACAATTGAGCAAGAAAACCGATTAGCAGCTTCTCTAGCGCGGTCCCAATTTAGCCACAGATGCTAAGATCCACCACCGGCCAGAGACTAGGCGTTGCGCCTATGTATGCATCAAAGCATCGCTGGCACGCGCCTGTGACATGAATTCGCGGACACGTTTGGGTCGAAGAATTGGTTCAAATCGGTCAGCTCAGTGATCCGTATGCCGCAAAATTTGGCGGGTTTTCTTACTGAACAGTCGAATCACTGCCGAAAAAAGCGGACCGATAGAACACTCTCACGATTCCGTGCGGTGCGACAGAGCGTCATGCTTCGTGAGATCGCACGGCCGGTAGCCGACCGTGTACGACGCGCGGGCCAAGAGATGGGCCGATATCGGCGTCGTCAGCATGAAGAAAGCGACGCCGGCCAGCGCCCGCAACACAACTTCACTTTGCTGCGAATACACGGCCAGCGCGATCAGCAGCAGGCCGGAACCCAAAGTGCCGGATTTGCTGGCCGCATGCATCCGCATGTAGAGGTCATTGAGACGGAGCACGCCGATCGCCGCGGCGAGAACCAAAAACGAGCCGATAACAGCCAACACACCGGTCGTGTATAGAGCCCACTCAGGCATCGCTGATATCCTTCTTCGTACTACCGTCGTCTAGTGACAACTCGCCGCGCCGCAACACGAACCGTGCGAGCGCAATCGTCGAAAGAAATCCGACAATACCGAGAGCGATGGCGATATCGACGTAAATGGAGAAACCCGTCCGAATACCGAATGCGGCGATGTAACTCACCGCACACGACACCAAAAGATCCAGTGCGAGGATCCGATCGGGCAAGGTCGGGCCCCGGACGATTCGCACGATGATCAAAACGAACGCGGCCGACAGCATCGCGAACGAGATGATCAAACAAACGGTTAGGAAATCGGCGCCGGTCATGGGTTGAAGACCCTCAAGATAAGCTCCTCGAAGCCGGTTTTGATGTCCTCGATCACCTCCGTCGGGTTCGGAGCATCGATCGCATGGACGTAGAGCGTTCGACGATCGTCGGAGACGTCGATCGACAACGTGCCCGGTGTCAGCGTGATGAGATTGGCAAGCAGCGTGATCTCGGCGTCGCTCTCCACCGTCAGCGGATAGGCAATAATCGCCGGTTGAAGCTGGCGCCACGGCGACAACACCAAGATGGCCACGTGGATCGAAGACTTGATCAGCTCAATAATAAATATGACGCCAAGTTTCAGCGCGTTCCAGGCGCCGCGAAAGTGGCGGACGCCGCCGATCTGCTCGCGGATGAGCCACAGGGCCGCGCCGCCGAGGACGAAGCCGAACAGGAGTTGCACCACCGAGAAGGAGCCGCTGACCGCCGCCCATGCGATCGCAAGGAGGATGTTGACGAGGATGATGGCCATCGGATCACTCCACCTTCAGGACGCGTTCGAGATACGCGGCAGGATCGAGAAGCCCCTGCGCACCGGAGCGCGCCGCATCGATCACCGTGCTCGGGAAGAGACCCATCGCGACGATGAGCGCCGCCAGCGCGACCAGTGCGAGGGCGAAGGGCCTCGTGGACGCTCCCGGCTCCAGCGTCGGCTCGGGATCGGGCACCCCGTCCTCCTGCGGCGGACGCAGATAGACGAGCACCCAGGCCCGCCCGATCGCGATCGTCGTGAAGAGGCCGGACAGGATGATACCGACGATCCCGGCGATCCCGAACACGTCGCCGGTCTGATAACCCGCCTCCACCAGCATCAATTTCGGCCAGAAGCCCGAAAAGGGCGGCAGCCCGGCGGCGGCGAAGCCGAACACCAGGAAGAGCGTCGCCGCGAGCCCGTGGACGGCATATAGGTTGGTGCCCGTCGTCAGATGCGTCACGCCCGACAGACGCTGCGCATAGCCGAGCACCAGGAAGATCGCGGTCATCGCAAGGATCGAGTGGACGGCGTAGACGATCGCGCCGGTAAGGCCCGCCTCCGTCCCGTAACCGAGCCCGATCAGCATCACGCCGACGCCGGAGACCACCAGGAAGGCCGCCATGCGCTTCAGATCGACCTGCGCGAGCGCGCCGACCGCACCGAAGATCGCCGTGATCACCCCGAGCCAACCGATGATCGGAATGAACATCGAGCCCTGGTCGGCGAAGAGCATGATCATCACCCGCATCAGCGAGTAGATGCCCACCTTCGTCAAAAGACCGGCGAACAGCGCCGACACGATCACCTTGGGCGTGTGATAGGAGGCCGGCAGCCAGAAATGCAGCGGGATCGCCGCCGCCTTCATGGCGAAGGCCATCACGAACATCGCCCCCACGGTGACGATCGGCGCGCCGTCGAGCTCGGCCACCACGAGGTGGATGTCGGCCATGTTGAGCGTGCCGGTGAAGCCGTAGAGGACGCCGACCGCGATCAGGAAGATCGTCGTCGCGATGAGGTTGAGGACGCCGTATTTGACCGCGCCGTCCAACTGGACGCGCCGGCCGCCGAGGACGATCAGCCCGAACGACGACACCAGGAAGACTTCAAACCAGACATAAAGGTTGAAGATATCCCCGGTGGAGAAGGCGCCCGTCACACCCGCGATAAGCAGGCAGTAGAAGGTGTAGAAGCCGAAGTGCGTCCCCGCCTCGTCGACGTCGCCCCGGGCATAAGCAAGGCCGGCGAGGCCGACGAGCGCCGTCACGAGGACGAGAAGCGCGCCGAACGGGTCGACCGCCATCACGATGCCGAAGGGCGGCAACCAGTTGCCCGCCACCATCGTCAGCGGGCCATTGGCCGAGACTTGAAGGAACAAGGCGAGCGCGGCGATCGCGCCGAAGAGGAGCGCGACGAACGCGATCCGATGCTGGACACTGCTGCGCGAGCGAACCGTGAGCGAAAGCCCCGCCCCGATCAGCGGCATTAGGATCGGCAAGACGACGAGCCAGGGAATGAGGCCTGTCGCGCCCTCGAACATGGCGACCGACCGGTCGACCTCGCCACCCGAGGGAGCGGCGACGGCGAGGCTTGGGATGAAGAGCGCCAGAAGAACCGGCAAGAGACGATGCGGCATTCTGGTCCTCAGTAGCCGAGCGGCGGCACGGTGGGCGACGGCTCCGCGAGGCGCATGTCGTCGACATTGTCGGTTTCGAGCGACTGGTAGGCGCGGAAGGTCAGCACCAGCAGGAAGGCGAAGATCGAGAAGGAGATCACGATCGCGGTGAGGATGAGCGCCTGCGGCAACGGGTTCGCCGTGACCGAGAGAGCCGCGTCGAGGGCCGCGCTGGAGGCGTTGGCGGCCGCGTTCGCCGTGTGCGCCGCGGCATCGGCCGCCGCGTTCGCCGCGGCCCCCGTATGCGCTGCGGCGTCAGCGGCCACTTGCGTCGCGGGGGTCACGGCGTCGGCCGCGGCCTGCGTACTATCGGCCACGCCCGGCGCACCATCGGCCACCACCGGCGCGCCGTGCCCCGCGACGGGTCCACCGTCGGTCATCCCGATCACCCGTTCCCCTTCGACGGTCTGCAATGTCGGCGGACCGTGATCGGACAGGACGGGCGGCACCGCCGCCGTCAGCCGGCCGGAGGTGAAGATCAAAAGGTTCACGGCATTGCCGAAGATCGCAACGCCCAGAAGAATTCGAATGAGGTGCGGCGAGAGCATCAGATAGATGCTCGCCGCGAAGAACAGCCCGACGACGACGCAAAGGATGGTTTCCATCAGTCGCTCTCCTCAAGCGCCAGTGCGATCGACGCGAGCGACCCCACGACCACGAAGTAGACGCCGACATCGAAGACCAGCACGGTCGACAGCGGGATCTCGACGCCGAAGATCACCGGGACGAACCAGAGCCCGGTCAGCAACGGCTTGCCGGCAAGGATCGCCGACAGACCATCGACCGCCGCCATGAAGAGCCCGAACCCCGCGAGGGCGTTCGGATCGACCCACAGCGCGCGGCGCACGACGTCCACGCCGTAGGCGATGCCGTAGATCGCGAGGGCGGATGCCGCAATCAACCCACCGATGAATCCACCGCCGGGCTCGTTGTGGCCGCGCAGGAGCACGAAGACCGAAAACAACACCATCAACGCCGAGAGATACGGCGCGATGGTCCGAAAGATGAGTGTGCTCATGACGGCCTCTCTGCGGCGATCGTTGCTGCGCTGGGCTCGGCGCCGACGCGCGTGGCGTCGGCCCGATCGGCCGGCGGGCCGACCACGGCGCTCTTCAATCGCGGCCCCATACGGATGAGGGCGAGAATGGCGAGCCCGGCGGCCATCACGACGGAGATTTCACCCAGCGTATCGAGCGCGCGATAGTCGACGAGGATGACATTCACCACGTTGCGGCCGTGCGCAATCTCGTAGGCGTGTTTCAGGAAGAATTGCGACAACCGATCGTCGAACGGCTGCTGCACGGTGTTGTAGAGGACGAGCGCGAAGCCGAGGCCGCACGCGAGCGCGATCACGCCATCCTTCATCGCGTCGGCCGGCAGACGATGATCGACCGTCTTGAGGTCGAGCCGGGTCATCACCAGCGCCAGGATGACGACCGACAAGGTTTCCACCATGAACTGCGTGAAGGAGAGATCCGGCGCGCCGTAGAGCATGAAGATCAACGCCACCATCACGCCCTGAACGCCGAGCGACACGATCGCCACGAGCCGTGATTTCGAGATGATCACCACCCAGAGCCCGGCCACGGCGAGCCCCAGGATGACGAGATCGAACGGCTGATCGACCTCGCCGACAAAGCGGAAGTCCGGCAGCCCATCCACCGCGATCGGCAGAAGGAGAACGGCCGCGAGGATGACGAAGGTGAGCGTCACATATTGCTGCATCGCCCCCGACTGGAGCCGCTTCGTCAGCGCGTGGGAGCCCTTCACGAGACCGCGCATCAACTGGTCGAAGCCGACGTCCGGCCCCCAGCCGACCGTCTCGAGGAGGTCGACCATCAAAAGGCGCAGCGTCTTGAAGAAGATGAAGAACACGATGCCGAGGGCGATCGTGATCATCGTGAGGATGACCGGCGGATAAAGCCCGGTCGGCCACAAATGAAGATGAAGCTCCACCGCCTCCCCTGCGATCGCCGAGGTCATCGGGGAAATGAGCGAGTGGGCCGTCCCTTCGATCATGAAGGCGCCGACGAGGGCGAGAACGCCGAGAACGATCGGCCCGAGCCAGAGCGAGGGAGGCGCCTCGTGCGGCTTCTTCGGCAGTTCGCCGGGCTTGGCGAAGAACGGGATCAGCACCGCCGCGGCGAGCGCGAACATCAACGCGTTGCCGACGAGCGCGGTGACCGTCACGGCCGAGACGCCGCCCGCCTCCCAGACGCCGTCATAGAGCACCTCCTTCGCGATGAAGCCGATCATCGGCGGAAGGCCCGCCATCGACAGGCAGCCGAGAATGGCCGCGACGAAGGTGATCGGCATCGACTTCAGGAGACCGCCGAGGATCGTGATGTCGCGCGTGCCGGTCTCGTGGTCGATCGCGCCCGCGACCATGAAGAGTGCGCCTTTGAACAGCGCGTGGGCGACGAGATAGAGGACCGCGCCGGCGAGCGCATATTCCGTCCCGACGCCGGTCAGCATCACGAGCAGGCCGAGCGAGGCGACGGTCGTATAAGCGAGGATCTGCTTGAGGTCCGTCTGCCGTACGCCGAGGAGCACGCCGGTCAGGAAGGTCGCGCCGCCGAAGAGGGGAAGCACCGTCTCCCAAAGGGCGGTGTCGCCGAGCACGGGCGAGAAGCGCATCAGGACGAAGACGCCGGCCTTCACCATGGTCGCGGAATGGAGATAGGCCGAAACCGGGGTCGGCGCCTCCATCGCGTTCGGCAGCCACGAATGGAACGGCACCTGCGCTGATTTGGTGAAGGCGCCGAGGATCACGAGAACGAAAATTGCCGGGTAGAGCGCGGCGTCGCGCAGAACGTCCGGCGAGGCGAACAGCTCCGAGACGCTCGTTTCGCCCGAGACGACGCGGATGAGGATGAAACCGGCGAGGAGCGCGAGGCCGCCGCTCCCCGTCACCACGAGCGCCTGAAGGGCCGCGCGCCGTGCCGGGGCGCGGGTGTGGTCGAACCCGATCAGGAGGAAAGAGGTGATCGAGGTGAGCTCGTAGAAGACGAACATCGACACGAGGTCGTCCGCGATCACGAGACCCAGCATCGCCCCCATGAAGAGGAGGAGGAAGGCGAGGAACCGCCCCTGCTGATGATGGCCGCTCAGATAACCGCCGGCATAGATGACGATGAAGGTGCCGATGCCGGTGACGAGGAGCGCGAATGTCAGCGACAGGCCGTCGATGAGGTGGCTATAGCGAACGGCGAAGGATGGCGCCCAATCCACTCCGTATGACACGGTGTCGCCCGCAGCGATCTGCGGCACCATCGTGACGAACATGAGAAAGAGGGCCGCCGGCACGATGGCGAGCACCCATCCGGCAGACGAGCCGATCCGGCGCACGAGCGCCGGTGCGAACAGGGCCGCCACGAATGGGGCAAGTGCGAGCCACAGCATGAGGTCCGGTTGAAGCGACAAATGGAAGCTCCGATCGAGGAACGGGAAAAACGCCAAAGACGCTGGCACGGCGCGATTGGACGGGCCATCCCACTAGAAGAACACCTAAGTCGGCGCATATGCAGGATGATTAAGACGGAGCACAAGTATGCCGACGCAAGACACACCCGAGAAAGTTGAGAAAAGCGACGCCGAATGGCGCTCGGAGCTGACTGACGAGCAGTATCGGGTCACGCGCAAGCATGGTACCGAACGCGCATTCACCAGCCCGTTAAATCAAGAGAAGCGCGCGGGCACGTTCACATGCGTGTGTTGTGGCCAACCGCTCTTCCGATCCGAAGCGAAATTCGATTCGGGAACCGGATGGCCGAGCTTCACCGCCCCGGTCGAAGACAATGCGGTCGAAGCGCACGAGGATCGGTCCCTGTTCATGCAACGAACCGAAACACGATGCGCCCGTTGCGAGGCTCATCTCGGACACGTCTTTCCCGATGGTCCGCAACCGACCGGATTGCGCTATTGCATGAATGGCGCCGCCCTTAATTTTCAGCCAGACGATAGCAAATCCGATCAATGAGCCTTGACAAAAATGCAGCCGAGCCGCCTCGCGCGGCCCGGCACCCCACCACGGTCACCCATCACGGGATCACGGTCGAAGACCCCTACTCCTGGTTGCGTGCGGTCAATTGGCGCGAGGTCATGGCCGACCCCAGCGTCCTCGACCCGGCGATTCGCGATTATCTCGAAGGTGAGAACGCCTATACCGAAGCCGTCCTGAAGCCGCTCGCCGCGCTTCAACAAAAACTGATCGCGGAGATGCGCGGCCGGATCGCCGAGGACGATTGGTCCGTCCCGCTCCTCGACGGTCATTTCGGCTATGGGTCGGATTATACGCACGGGGCCGAGCATCCGCGCCTCATCCGAATGGCGCGTCACGTCGCCGAGGCGGTGGGCCCGGAGGCCGGACCGCGCGATCCCGACATTCTCCTCGACGCCAATCGTGAGGCCGAGGGCGCGGGCTATTTCCGCCTCGGCTCGGCGAGCCACTCGCCCGACCACAAGCGCCTCGCCTGGACGGCGGATCGCACCGGTGGCGAGCTCTTCACGCTCTATGTCCGCGACATCGAAAGCGGAGAGGACGTCACCCTTTTCGAGCGCGTCACGCCCGCCCACACCTTCGCCGCAGACGCCGAGACCATTCTCGCCGTCGAGCTCGACGACAATCACCGGCCCGCCCGCGTCTATGCGCGCCGCCCCGGCGAGCCGCCGATGCTGATCTACGAGGAGAACGATCCCGGCTTCTTCGTCGGCGTGAGCCGCACCTTGTCCGGCCGCTATATCGTCGTCGACGCGCACGACCACCAAACCTCCGAAGTCCACCTCTTCGATGCGCTCGACCCCGCCTCGACGCCACTTTGCGTCGCCGAGCGGCTGGAGGGCGAGGAATATGACGTCGCCCATCATGGCGAGGCCCTCTTCATCCGCACCAACCGCGACGCGCAGGATTTCCGCATCGTGCGTGCCCCGGCCGACCGTCCGGGCCGCGAGAATTGGGAGGACATCGTCCCCCACCGGCCGGGCGTTCTCATCGTCGATATGGTCGTCTTCGCCGACTATCTCGTCTGGCTGGAGCGGGAGAACGCGCTGCCGCGCATCGTGATCCGCCGCCTCGCCGACGGGGACGAGCACCAGATCGCCTTCGACGAAGAGGCCTACGCACTCGGTCTCCAGGTCGGCTACGAGTTCCAGACCGACATCCTGCGCTTTTCCTACTCCTCGATGACGACCCCGACCGAGGTGTGGGATTACGACATGGCGACGCGCGAGCGGCGTCTCAGAAAGCGCCAGGAGATCCCGAGCGGGCATGAGCCGGCGAAGTACGTCACCCGCCGCCTGATGGCGCCGACCGCCGATGGCGACAGCGTGCCGGTCAGCCTCATTCACCATGTCGATACGCCGATCGACGGCTCCGCCCCGTGCCTCCTTTATGGCTATGGCGCCTATGGCATCACCATCCCGGCGAGCTTCAACGCCAATGCAATGAGCCTCGTCGATCGCGGCTTTGTGTTCGCGATCGCCCACATTCGCGGCGGCATGGACAAGGGCTTTGCCTGGTACGACAAAGGCCGGCGCGAGCATAAGACCAACACCTTCACCGATTTCATCGCCGCGGCCGACCATCTGATCGCCGAGGGCTATACGCATGTCGGCGGCATCGCCGCGCAGGGCGGTTCGGCGGGCGGTCTTCTGATGGGCGCGGTCGCCAACATCGCACCGGATCGCTTCGGCGCGATCGTCGCCGAAGTCCCCTTCGTCGACGTGCTCACGACGATGCTCGACGAAACGTTGCCGCTCACCCCGCCCGAATGGCCCGAATGGGGCGATCCTATTCGCGACCAGATCGCATTCGAGCGGATCAAGTCCTATTCGCCCGTCGACAATGTGACGGACCAGGCCTACCCGGCGATGCTGGTCCTCGCCGGGGTCTCGGATCCGCGCGTCACCTATTGGGAGCCGGCAAAGTGGGTCGCCCGCCTCAGGGAAGCCGCCACCAACGATCCGCTGATCCTGTTGAAAACCAACATGGAGGCCGGCCATGGCGGCGCCTCGGGCCGCTTCAAGCGGCTCGAAGAGATCGCCTTGATCCAGGCCTTCGTGCTCGCCGTCCTCGGCCACGAGCCGGCGTGAGGCGCGGCAGCGCCGATCCGTCGGCGCACCCCCGGCCCGCGCGGCCGGCGGTGCGCCCCCTTCCCGTTCCGATACGTCCAAGAGGCCCGTCGATGACGAAACCCTTCGCCACCCTCGCCCTCGTCCTCGCCGCATGCGGCGCGACGGCACTTCCCGCCACGGCGCAGGGCGTCGGCACGCAATTCTTCATCGCCGAGGTCGACCGCGCGACGCCGAAATGCCGCGACTATCCGGACGCGCCGTTCGTCGGGCGGGTGTCCGGCATCATGGGCGGTTCGCCGGCCCGCGGCGTCTCCTTCACCGGCTGTTTCGCGAGCTACGCCGCCTGCGAGACCTGGCGCCAACCGCTGTCGGGCCATATCGAGGGCCGGCTCATCCAAAATCGCTGCGAGGCGCGCCGCAAACGCTGACGCGTGGACGGCCGGGCCGCCGCGCCCGGCCGCCCCGCATCCTCGATCCGAGGAAATTTCCCCCGTCGACGTGACCCGCGTCACAGCCCGGTTGTATGGCGCCGCCCGGCGTCTTCCGCCGCCGAACGGCTCGCACATATCGGTCCCACCAGCCGCGATCGGGCGGCCACGGAAGGGATCAAAACCATGAAGACGTTCAACAATTCCGCATTTTCCGTCGTCGCCTTCGCCGTCGCCATCACCGGCCTCGCGGCAAGCCCGGTCGCGGCACAAGGCGTCGGCACCGCCTTCCTGATCGCGGAGGTGAACGCCGAGACGCCGCAATGCCGGGATTATCCCGAGTTCGGCTTTGTGGGCCGGGTCTCCGGCATCGTCGGCGGGAGCCCGGCGCGCGGCGTCAGCTTCACCGGCTGCTTTCCCTCGATCGGCGCGTGCGAGGCGTGGAAGGGTCCCGTCTCCGGTAAGATCTCCGGCCGGCTGATCCAGTCGAGCTGCGACGTCCGTTCCTGATCGGGACAAACGAAAGGCGGCGGGATCCCTTCGATCCCGCCGCCCTGTCACGCCGTCAAGGCACGATCGCGCGAAGGCTTACGCCTTGGAATAGAGTTCCGCGACGTATTCCCAGTTCACGAGATTGTCGAACCAGGCCTCGAGATATTTCGGACGCGCGTTGCGGTAGTCGATGTAATAGGAGTGCTCCCACACATCGACGCCGAGAAGCGGGGTCGCGCCGTGGACGAGCGGATTCTCGCCGTTCGGCGTCTTCATGATTTCGAGCTTGCCGTCCTTCAGCGCGATCCAGGCCCAGCCGGAACCGAACTGACCGGCGCCCGCGGCGAGGAAATCGTCACGCGCCTTGTCGTAGCCGCCGAGATCGGAATCGATCTTCGAGGCAATCTCGGAGGGCATCGTGCCCTTGCCGCCCTTCGCCGTCATCCACTTCCAGAAATGGATGTGGTTGTAGTGCTGGGCCGCATTGTTGAAGAGGCCGGCATTGGTGCCGAAGCTCTTCTTCACCACGTCCTCGAGCGACGCATTTTCGAGGCCCGAGCCTTCGAGCAGCTTGTTGCCGTTCGTCACATAGGCCTGGTGGTGCTTGTCGTGATGAAACTCGAGCGTTTCGGCCGACATGTAAGGCGCCAGCGAATCGTACGCATACGGCAGGTCGGGAAGTTGGAACGACATGTGCGTCCTCCATTGTCGCGCGGCAAAGCCCGCGCGGTTTCGTTGCAGCGCGAATTAGGCCGGATGGCGCCGCCTTCAAGCACGGCCCCTCCAATCCCAACGCGTCCCTATGCTTTAAGCGTGGGCGTACTCCCAATAAAGGGTCCGCGCAGCTTGTGACACGGGTCCGACCTGCAACCGGCGATCCTCGATCTTCGTGATCGGGCTCACTTTGCTGTAATTGCCTGTCGAAAAAATTTCGTCCGCGTCGAGGAAATCGGCAACGGTGAGCGTCGTCGCCTCCACCCGATAGCCCGCCGCGCTGAGGAGCGACATCACCCGCGAGCGGGTGATTCCGGCGAGAAAAGTGCGGTTCTCGCGCGGCGTCAGGACGATCCCGTCCTTCACCATGAAGACGTTCGAGGTCGCGAGCTCGGCGACGTTGCCGAGCATGTCGAGCACCAGCGCATTGTCGAAGCCCTTCTCCCGCGCCCGCATCAGAGCCCGCGCGTTGTTGGGATAGAGGCAGCCGGATTTCGCGTTCGTCGGCATCGTCTCGATAGTCGGCCGGCGATAGGGCGAGACGGTGATGGAAAAGCCCTGCGGCTCCGGCATCGGCGTTTCATAAAGGCAAAGGAGGAATCGCGTCGTCTCGACATTCGGCGCGACGGCGCTCGGGCCGCCATCCTCGGCCCAGTACATCGGCCGTATATAAAGCGGGGTGCCGGAGGGAAATTTCTCGATCCCGTCCGACACGAGATCCATCATCTGACCGACGCTCATCGTCGGCTTCAGCAACAGCGCCTCGGCCGAGCGGTTCACCCGTTCGAGATGGAGGTCGACATCGGGCGTCACCCCTTCAAAGGCGCGCGCACCGTCGAACACCGAGGAGCCGAGCCAAAAAGCGTGTGTTCTCGGGCCGATGATCGACGGATTTCCCGAAAGCCATTCGCCGTCTATCCACGTCCATGTCGCCGACCAGTCCACCATCGTCCTCAACTCCTCAGCCGGAGGGCGACGCGCCGAGGATCGGCACGATGACCCCGCCTCCGTGTCCCGACAGATCGTTTCAACCTCAGGACGGGCACCGAATTGGTGTAGGACGACAGCGGAGAAGGGGAAAGCCCATGCACGCCATCTATGTCTTCGACGCCTATGGCACATTGTTCGACGTCCACGCCGCCGTGCGCCGCCATGCCGGCGAGATCGGACCGGACGCCGACCGCCTTTCCGCCCTATGGCGCACCAAGCAGCTCGAATATTCCTGGGTCCGCGCCCTCACCGATCGCTATCGCGATTTCTGGGGGCTCACCGAGGATGCGCTCGATTACGCATTCGCCAAGATTCCGAGCGCGCCGCGCGCCAAGCGCGACGACCTTCTCGACGCCTATCGCACGCTCGACGCCTATCCAGAGGTAATCGACACCCTCACCGGCCTGAAGCAGGCGGGGGCGAAGACGGCGATCCTGTCGAATGGGAGCCCCGAGATGCTCGACCTCGCGGTAGAGGCCGCGCGCCTCGGCGACTGTCTCGACGCGGTGATCTCGGTCGACCCCCTCGCCACCTACAAGCCGCTGCCCTCGGTCTACGAGCTCGTCACGACCCGCTTCCGCGTCTTCCCGGACGCGGTTTCCTTCCAGTCCTCGAACCGGTGGGACATCGCCGGCGCGTCGGCCTTCGGCTTTCGCAGCGTCTGGATCAACCGCACGGACGAGCCGGACGAGTTCGCCGACATGCCGCCGGCCGCGACCCTCGCCTCGCTCGTCGGCCTAGAGACGGTCTGAGGCACAAAAAAAGCGGAGCCGAGGCCCCGCTTTCAAAATGGGCGCGACGGCGCCGGAGGGTGGCCCTGTCAGGCCATCGCTGCGGTCGCCCCGCCGGGGCCGGAGGGCTTCTCGGACATTTTCTTCGCGGCGAGCGCGAGCGCGATGAGCGACGCGCCGTGCACGATGAACTCGATCGCGACGAAGAGGCCGATCACCCAACCCCATTCGCGGAACCACGCGACCGCGGTCTCGACGGTGGCGAGCGCTTCCGCGCCGGGGAAATCGACGATCGAGTAGATCATCACGCCGAGAAGGATCGACACGAGGCCGGACAGGCCGAGGAAGACGCGGAACCCACCCGAGCCTTCCATCTGGATGGCCTGGATGATGCGCATGATGCCGGTCACGAAGAACATCGCGCCGATGAGGAGCGTCAGCCACCAAGCCGACTGAACCGGCATCGTGATGAGGACGATACCGGCCGCGATATAAAGAAGGCCGAGGATCACGTGCGAGGCGATCGACTTCCAGCCCTTGCATTTGAAGGCGTCGATGAGCTGGGCGACGCCGCCGATGAGCGAGAGAACACCGAACCAAAGCACGGAAATGATCGTCAACCCGTAGGTGAGGCCGAGGCCGATCACGCCGAGAACGGCCATGAGGATGCCGAGCGCCAGCATCCACTTCCAGTTGATCGTGAGTTCGCCGTAGACCGGGTCGGACACGGTCGACAAATCACTGCTGCTCATAACGTCCCTCATGGTTCGAGTGGGGGTGCCCACGATCCGTATTCGTCAATCGCGAATGTTGCGGTGACGCAAGTTACGTTTAGCAAATTTAGGCGGTTCATTCTTCCATAATCGCAAAAGGAGTGAACGCTTCGTCACCGTTCCGAACCGCATTCGCCCCGTGTCGGGCGGCGGAGTGGCGACGTTCACAAATAGCATTTTTATAAAAAGGCGGGCGGCCGCACTGTGGCGGGCCGCCCGCCGTCATTCCGCGTCCGTCAGAGCGCGGCGAGCACCCGCGCCCACGAGCGGATCCCTTTGTGGAAGCACTTGAGGTCGAATTTCTCGTTCGGCGAGTGCACGTTGTCGTCCTCGAGCGCGAAGCCGATCATCAAGGTGTCCATGCCGAGCTTGTGCTTGAAGTCGTGGACGATCGGGATCGAGCCGCCCATGCCGACCATCGCCGTGGTCGTCTCCCACTCTTTCGCCAGCGCCTCCGCGCCTTTTTTCAGCATCGGCCAATCCTCGTCCACGCTGAGGGCGGGGCCGGCGCCGTGAGCGTGGAACGTCACGGTGCAATCGGCCGGAACGCGTTCCGTCACGAAGGCGCGGAAATTCTTCCGCAGCGTGTCGGGATCCTGCTCGCCGACCAGCCGGAAGGAGACCTTGGCGCTCGCCTCGGACGGGATGACGGTCTTGAAGCCGCGGCCGGTATAGCCGCCGATCATGCCGTTGATCTCGCAGGTCGGCCGCGACCAGGTCTGTTCGAGGACCGTCCGCCCCTCCTCCCCCGCCGGTTGCGAAAGGCCGATCGGGCCGAGGAATTTCTCGGCCGTCATGCCGAGCCCCTCCCAGTTGGCCTTGGTTTCGGGCGCCGGCTCGCCGACACCGTCGTAGAAGCCGGGGATCATGACCTTGCCCGTCTCGTCATGAAGGTCGGCGAGAATCTGCGCGAGGACATGGTTGGGGTTGCGCGCGGCCCCGCCGAACACACCAGAGTGGAGATCCCGGTTCGCCGCGCGAATAACGATCTCGTCCCCGACGAGACCGCGTAGCGACATCGCGATCGCCGGCGTGTCGCGGTCCCACATCCCCGTGTCGCAGACGAACGCGGCATCGGCCCGGATCTCGTCCGCCGCCTTGGCGAGGAAGCCCGGCAGAGACGGCGAGCCGGACTCCTCCTCGCCCTCGATCAGCACCGTGACGGGAACCGGAAGGCGCCCCTCCACCGCGATGATCGCCCGCATCGCCTCGATGAAGGTCATGAGCTGACCTTTATCGTCGCAAGCGCCGCGGGCGACGATCATCTGCGAGCCGTCCTCGCGCGAGACGAGGCGCGGGGCGAACGGGTCGTCCTCCCAAAGGTCGAGCGGGTCGACGGGCTGCACGTCATAATGGCCGTAGAAGAGGATGTGCGGCGAATCGCTCGATGCGACCTCGTTCGCAAGGCCGAGCACCATCGGCTTGCCCTCCGTCTCCCGCACCTCGGCGAGGAAGCCGAGCGCGGCAAGATCCTCGCGCAACCAGGCGGCGGCACGGTGGCACTCTCCGTCATAGGCGGGGTCCGTGGAGATCGACGGGATCGACAAAAGCTGGAAAAGCCGGCCGAGGCTTTCGTCGAGATTGTCGTCGATGCGCTTCAAGATGGCGTCGATATCCATGCTACATCCTTCGTGTTGCCTTCCGGCGTTCCTTGATCATACTCCGGCCTGGAGGAACAGATATGGTCGACACGGTAAAAGCTGGCGCGGACGCCTGGCGCGCGCTGGTGGACAAGGCGCTGAAGGGTGCCCCCTTCGAGACGCTGACCACGACGACCGCCGACGGAGCGGTGCTGCAGCCGCTTTATCGGCCGGCTGAGCCGGTCTATTCCGGTCGCGCCAGTCACGGCCGATGGGACATCGTCCAGCGCGTCGACACCGATGCGAACGCCGCCGCACAGGCGCGTGAGGATCTCGAAAGCGGGGCGAACGCGCTGTCGATCGTCTTCGCCGGGGCGCCGTCGGCCTTCGGGGGCGGTCTGTCCGCCGGCACCGTCACCGCGCTCGACAGCGCGCTCGACGGTGTCCATCTCGGCCTTTTTCCCGTCCATCTCGAAGCCGGCGCGAACAGCATCGCCGCGCTGACGATGTTCATCGCCCTCGCCGAATCGCGGGCGAGCCGGCCGCAATATCTCCACGCCGGCATCGATCCGATCGGCGCCTTCGCCGCGACCGGGACGATGGCGCATCCGGACACCCTCTTTCCCCGCCTCGCGCAGACGGTGCGCACCCTCATCGACCTCGCTCCCGAAGGCACCCTCGTGCGCGCCGACGGGCGGATCGTCGCCGAGGCCGGAGCGACGCCCGCCGAGGAACTCGCCTTCGCCCTTGCGAGCGTAACCGCCATGCTGCGCGCCCTCGACAAAGAGGGGATCGCCGCCGAGACCATCCTGCCGCGCATCGAGATGACGCTCACCGCGACGGCCGACCAATTCGCGACGATCGCGAAATTCCGCGCCGCGCGGCGCCTTTTCGCCCTCGTCGCGGAGGCCTGCGGCGTCAACGCCCCGCTCACGCTGAACGCCACCACGGCGGCGCGTATGCTCTCGCTGAGCGATCCGCAGACGAACCTTTTGCGCCTCACCATCGCCGCCTTCGCGGCAGGCGTCGGCGGCGCGGACGCCGTCACGGTGCTCCCTTTTGACGGGATCGGCTCGCCCTTCGCCCGGCGCATGTCCCGCAATATCCAGACGCTGCTCCTCGAAGAATCCCACGTCGACGCGATTGCCGATCCCGGTGCAGGATCCGGGGCGATCGAGGCCTATACCGACACGATCGCCGCGGCCGCCTGGGAAAAATTCCAGGCCCACGACGCCGGCGGCCTCATCGAGCGGATCGCCGACGGCACCGTCGCCCGCATCGTCGGCGCATCCGCCGAGCGGGAGGCCGCCGCACTCGCCGCGGGCGAAGCCGTCATGATCGGCGTCACGCGCCATCCGCCGGAAACAAAGACGCCGATCGCGGTGCGGCCCGCGTCCGCCATGCCGCTCGAAACCTACATTCGCCCCGATTCGGCCGAGTTCGGCGCCCTTCTCGCCGCGGCGATGGGCGGTGCGTCGATCGCGGATCTTGCCGGAGCGCTGGCAAACGGCGACATATTGACGGCGCCGGCGATCGCTCCCTCGCGCGTCGCCGCACCATTGGAGGGTTGACCCCATGGTTCCCGATTTCGCGAAGATCGCCTATCGCGCCGATCCCCTCTCGACCTACAGCGCCTCGCCCGCCTGGACGAGCCCGGAAGGGATCGTCATCCACCCCCACACCCCGCCCGGCGCGCTCGACGCGTTCGCGGCGGACGCCTTCCCCGGCATCGCCCCCTATCTGCGCGGCCCCTACCCGACGATGTACGTCCAGAAGCCCTGGACGATCCGGCAATATGCCGGCTTCTCGACGGCCGAGGAATCGAACGCCTTCTACCGGCGCAATCTCGCCGCCGGGCAAAAAGGCCTCTCGGTCGCCTTCGACCTTGCGACCCATCGCGGCTACGATTCCGATCATCCGCGCGTCACCGGCGATGTCGGCATGGCGGGCGTCGCGATCGATTCCATCCTCGACATGCGCACCCTCTTCGACGGCATCCCGCTCGATGAGATGACCGTCTCGATGACGATGAACGGCGCGGTCCTTCCCGTCCTCGCGCTCTATATCGTCGCCGCCGAGGAACAGGGCGTCGCCCAGAAGGACCTTAAGGGCACCATTCAGAACGACATTCTGAAGGAGTTCATGGTCCGCAACACGTTCATCTATCCGCCGCGCCCGTCGATGCGGATCGTGTCGGACATCTTCGCCTACACGGCGAAGAACATGCCGAAATACAACTCGATCTCGATATCCGGCTACCACATGCAGGAGGCCGGGGCGACGGCCGACCTCGAACTCGCCTACACCATCGCCGACGGGCTCGAATATGTCCGCACCGGCGTCGCCGCCGGCCTCGATGTCGACGCGTTCGCCCCGCGTCTGTCCTTCTTCTGGGCGATCGGGATGCACTTCTTCATGGAAGTCGCGAAGATGCGCGCCGCGCGCTATCTCTGGGCGACGCTCATGGAGAAGAATTTCGCGCCGAAGGATCCCCGCTCGCTGTCGCTGCGGGCCCATTGCCAGACTTCCGGCTGGTCCCTCACGGCGCAAGACGTCTACAACAATGTCGCCCGTACGATGATCGAGGCGATGGCTGCGACCCAGGGCGGCACCCAATCCCTCCACACCAACGCGCTCGACGAGGCGATCGCCCTGCCGACGGACTTTTCCGCCCGCATCGCCCGCAACACCCAGCTCGTGATCGCCGAGGAGAGCCAGACCACCCGTTTCATCGACCCGTGGGGCGGTTCGCCGGCGATCGAGGCGCTGACCCGCGACCTCGCGGCGCGCGCGATGGAGCATATCGAGGAGGTCGAGGCGCTCGGCGGCATGGCGAAGGCGATCGAGGCGGGAACGCCGAAATTGCGCATCGAGGAGGCTGCCGCCAAGACGCAGGCCCGCATCGATTCGGGCGAGCAAACCGTCGTCGGCGTCAACCGCTACAAGGCGCGCGAGGAAGAGGCGATCGACGTCCTCAAGGTCGACAACGCGGATGTGCGCCGCCGCCAGATCGAAAAGCTCGAGCGCCTGCGCGCCGAACGTGACGAGGCGGCGACCCAGCGCGCGCTCGCCGCGTTGACGGAAGGCGCGCGCGGCAATGCCAATCTCCTCGCCCTCGCGATCGAGGCCGCCCGCGCCAAGGCGACCGTCGGCGAGATGAGCGATGCGATGGAGGCCGCCTTTCAGCGGCACACGGCGGAGCTGCGGTCGATCACGGGCGTCTACAAGCGGGAGGCCGGCAATATGGGCGTGCGCATCGAGGAAGTCCGCCGCCAGGCCGACGCCTTCGCCGAGGCCGATGGGCGCCGCCCGCGCATCCTCGTCGCCAAGATGGGCCAGGATGGGCACGATCGTGGCCAGAAGGTCATCGCCTCCGCCTTCGCCGATCTCGGCTTCGACGTCGATATCGGCCCCCTTTTCGCAACGCCCGAAGAATGCGCCCGTCAGGCCGTCGACAACGATGTTCACGTCGTCGGCGTCTCCTCGCTCGCGGGCTCGCACCTGACGCTTCTGCCCGAGCTCAAGAAGGCGCTCGCGGAGGAGGGGCGCGACGATATCCTGATCACCATCGGCGGCGTCATCCCGCCGGCCGACGTGCCGATTTTGAAGGAAATGGGCGCAACGGCGGTCTTCCCCCCCGGCACGGTGATCGCCGACGCCGCCGAAAGCCTCATCGAGACGCTGCGCCAGCGCCACGGATACGCCAACCGTGACGCCGCCGAATAGGCCCGGCGCGGCGCCCGTGAGCGAAACGGCGAAGGAGCTCGTCGAGGCGGCCCGCGCGGCCGCCGGGCAAGCCTACGCGCCCTACTCGAACTTTTATGTCGGCGCCGCGATCCGCA
This sequence comes from Acuticoccus kalidii, assembly GCF_021556395.1. Classification (GTDB taxonomy): domain Bacteria; phylum Pseudomonadota; class Alphaproteobacteria; order Rhizobiales; family Amorphaceae; genus Acuticoccus; species Acuticoccus kalidii. Next base: position 207,208 of record NZ_JAKGCS010000033.1, on the reverse strand, counting down.
CGGCGGACGGGCGCGTCTTTACTGCCGCGAACGTCGAGAATGCATCGTACGGGCTCAGCCTGTGCGCCGAGGCGAACGCGGTGGCGGCCGCCGCCGTCGCCGGGTCCCGCGTCATCACCGAGGTCGCCGTGGTGGGCTATCCCGCGAACCTTCCGCCGGACGACACGCTCGCCGCCCCGTGCGGCCGCTGCCGCCAGATGATCGCCGAGTTCGCCGCCTCGGGCGCCCGGATCCACCTGGCGAACCGCGCCCTTACCCGCGTCACGACCCACACGATCGAAGAGCTCCTCCCCCTCGCTTTCGGCCGCGCCGCCCTCGTCGGGACGCCGCCGGCCGACACGTGAGGGCCGTCCGTGCCATGATCGCGGGGCGCGCCGCACCGTTCAGCCGAATGTGACCGACAGCCCCACCTTTCCAGTCCCTTTCAACGACTTGAAGGATTGCATAAAACGCTTTCGCGAAGCATTGACGATGGATGCTTCTCGTCGCTGACAGAAGCGCTCTCTCCTGCTACGGGCTCGGCCATGGTCCGCTCATTGTCCCTTTTCGCAATCGCTCTCGCACTGTCTGGTTGTGTGGCCGCGGAGCCGCCGACCGACGCGACCGTCTCGTCGAGCACATGGCTCACGATCACGGATGACGGCGTCGGCACGATCCACAAGGGCACGCCGTTCCAGGAATCGGCGCTCGCCACGGTGGCGCCCGGCGCGGAGATCCGCCCGATCCAGACGGCCAAGGAAAGCACCACCGTGTGGACCCAGGCCGCCTTTGTCGGCGACGTGCAGGCCGTGCAATTCTTCAAGGGCCCCGGCAACACCGTCGGCGAGATCCACGGCGTCGCACAGCATCTGTCCGGCCCCAATGGCGAGCGGATCGGGATGACCTTCGCCCAGGCCCGCGTCAATCGCGGAAGCTGCCGGCCGGGCAAGTCGCTCTGGGTCGGCATGGCGATCTGCAAGGCGCGCGGGGCGAGCCATGTCGAGCTCGTCTTCTCGATTCCCGATTTCGACGGTCCGTTCGATCGCCTCCCCTCCGGCGAGGTGCTGAACGAGGCCGAACTCCAGCGCATCGTGTGGCGCGCGACCTGAACGACCTCGCCGCCCGCGTCGCCGCCGGCGAACGGGCCGCGCTCGCCCGGGCGATCACCCTCGTCGAATCGCGCCGGGCCGAGCATCGCGCCGAAGCGAGCGCGCTGATCCAGCGCCTCCTCGACCGCACCGGCAAAGCGATCCGCATCGGCATCACCGGCGTTCCGGGCGTCGGCAAATCGACCCTCATCGACGCCCTCGGCACCCGCCTCGTCCACGACGGCCATCGCGTCGCGGTCCTCGCGATCGATCCGTCCTCCACCCGCACCGGCGGCGCGATCCTCGGCGACAAGACGCGCATGACGCGCCTCGCCGCGGAGAAGGACGCCTTCATCCGCCCCTCCCCGTCCGCCGGATCGCTCGGCGGCGTCACCGCGAAGACGCGCGAGGCGATGCTTCTCGCCGAGGCGGCGGGCTTCACCATCATCATCGTGGAGACCGTCGGCGTCGGCCAATCGGAGGTCGCGGTCGCCGAGATGGTCGACACGTTCCTCGCACTGATGCTCCCCGGCGCAGGCGACGAATTGCAGGGCATCAAGAAGGGCCTGTTGGAACGGGCCGACATCATCGCCGTCAACAAGGCCGATGGCGCGGCCCTTCATCCGGCACGCCAGGCGGCGGCGGAGCTGTTGAGCGCGGTGAAGATCCTCGCCGCCGAGGATCCGCCCACCGTCCTCACTTTGTCCGCCGCGACGGGCGACAAGCTCGACGCGCTCTGGCAGGCCATACTCGACCACCGCGCAAGGCTCGAGGCCGACGGGCGGCTCGACAAGCGACGCCGCGATCAGGGAGTGGTCTGGATGAAGGATATGATCCGGGAGGGCCTCGACGCCTATCTCGCGCGCCACGCCGGCACCGAGCTCGACGAGGCCGTCGCCGCTGTGCGTGATGGTCGCCTCGCGCCGAGCGCCGCGGCCGAAACCATCCTGAGGCGGCTCCCATGAAGGCCCACACCCTCGTGACGGGCTTCGGCCCCTTCCCCGGCATGGCGGACAATCCGACGAGCCATCTGGTGCGCGCCCTCGGCGCGAACCCGCCACCGGGCGTCGACGCGCTCCTCCTTGCGACCGAATGGGCCGTCTGCGACACGCTCGCCGAGATCGTGGCGGGCTACCGCACCGTCATCATGTTCGGAGTCGCGGGGACGGCGCACCGCATCCGCTATGAGCGCGTTTCCCTGCCGACCGCCTCGCAAAACCCCGATGCGGCGGGCCGGACCGCGGACGCGCCGCCCTCCCGCTCGCGCCGGACGGTGTTCGACGTCGACCGCCTCGCTGACACGGCGCGCGCCGCCGGTTTCCCGGTCGTCACGAGCGCCTCGGCGGGGGCCTATATCTGCAATGCGTCCTATGGGGCGGCGCTCGCCGCGAACCCGCGCACGCTCTTTGTCCACGTGCCGCAGGCGCGGCCCTATGGCCCGCTCTCGCAGCGCGGGCTGGAGCGGCACGCGGCCTGGCTGTTGGCCGAAATCGGCGACTGAAGGCAGAGGCGAAGCCGGAGCCGGCCCCGCTCGCCCGTTAAGAGGCCGGGGGACGGGGGTGGTAAGGCTCGTCCTCACGCCAGCGGCGCATCATCTCGACGAAATCGCGCGGCAGGTCCCGCGGCAGGTCGATCTGCAAGGTCACGAGGAGGTCGCCCTTGCCGCCCGACTTGGTCGGCAGGCCGAGCCCGCGAAGACGAAGCGTCTTTCCGCCCGAGGAGCCCGGCGGGATGGTGATGTTCACCGACCCCGTCAGCGTCGGCGCCCGCACCTTGGCGCCCAGCACCGCGTCATAGAGCGTGACCGGAAGGTTGAGCTTCAAGTTCGCGCCATCCCGCACGAATTCGGCGTGCGCGGCGATCCGCAAGGTCAGGATCGCGTCACCGGCCGCGCCGCCGCGCGGGCTTTCATGGCCGAGGCCACGCAGGCGGATCTGCTGATCCTGCTCGGCGCCCGCCGGGATCTTGACGTCGACCGTCCGCCCCGTCGGCAGCGAGACGCGCAATTTCTCGTCGCTCGCAATATCCTCGAGCGTCACGGTGACGACGACCTCGAGATCCTGACCGCGCTGCGGCGGTGCACTGCCGAAACCGGATTGACGCTCCGAGCTGCGGCTCGCCCCGCTCATGAACTCGCGCAGGATTTCGTCGACACCGGCCGTGCCGTCGGTCGAAAAGCGGAAACGGCCGCCGCCCGCACCACCGGCGCTCGCCCCGGCCCCAGCTCCCGCACCAGCCGAGCCCGCGCCCGCGCGACCACCGCCGAACCCGGAAAAGCCGCCGAAGCCCGCGAACGGATCGCCGCCGCTGAAGCCGCTATAACGCGGCTGGCCGGCCCCATCGATCTCGCCGCGGTCGAACTGACGGCGCTTGTCCTTGTCGCCGATGATCTCATAGGCGGCGTTCACCTCGGAGAAACGCTCTTGCGCCTTCGGATCGTTGGAATTCGTGTCGGGATGATAGCGCTTGGCAAGCCGTCGGTAAGCGGACTTGATCTCGCTTTCCGAAGCGGACTTCGATACCCCAAGAACAGTGTATGGATCGCGCGCCATCCTTGTCCAATCTTGCGAAACGGGACCCGGAGCAAGGTGGCTCGCCCCGTCATCCCCAACAACGGTGTGATTATGAAGACACCCATATGTAGTGTGAGCGCATCATGAGCGCGACCCTCACCGACAACTCCATCCTTGCGGGACAAGCCCCGGATCCGTTCGCGCTGTTCGACGAATGGTTCGCCGAAGCCAACGCCGCCGAACCGAACGACCCCAACGCCATGGCGCTCGCCACCGTCGACCGTGACGGAATGCCCAATGTGCGCACCGTATTGCTGAAAGGCCACGATTCGGACGGCTTCGTGTTCTACACCAACACGCAGAGTGTGAAAGGTGGCGAACTCGGGGCGAACGCAAAAGCCGCCTTGCTGTTCCATTGGAAGAGCTTGCGCCGACAGGTTCGGGTGCGCGGACCCGTGACGCCGGTGACGACCGAGGAGGCGGACGCCTATTTCGCCAGCCGGCCGCGCGGCAGTCAGCTCGGCGCATGGGCGTCCGACCAATCCCGCCCCGCCAAGGACCGGGCCGAGCTCGAACGCCGCGTCGCCGAACGCGAAGCGGAATATCCGACCGACGTGCCGCGCCCGCCACACTGGTCGGGCTACCGGATCACGCCCGCGGAAATCGAGTTCTGGAAGAATGGCGACTATCGCCTGCACGACCGGTTCCGCTACGTCCCGAACGGCAACGGGTGGACGATAACGCGCCTCTTCCCCTGAGGCCAGCAACACCAAGAGAGGCGGGACGCGCCCGCCTCTCCCCTCCCGGCTCCGCCGGGTTGCACTGCGGCAAGATCCGCCACACCCCGTAAAAATTTCAGCGGCTCGGCCGCCGCGCCCCTGCCTGCCCGCCGCGATCCCGCCACGCTTTCGGCTCGCGTTGACGCGCTTTTGTGCAGCGCAATGCACTGCACATCCGCTTGCCATATTCGCGCCACGACGCCTATGGTGCGGTGAGCGAACAAATACGAGCGACGAGGGCATCGCTTGAGATGACGACCGCCAGCCTCCCGACGCCCGGCCCGTCGACCGACGGCGCGCTGCTCGAGCTCAGGTCGATTCGCAAGCGGTTCGGGGCGATCGAAGCCCTTCGCGATGTCACTTTCTCGATCGCGGCCGGCGAAGTCGTCGCCCTTCTCGGAGACAATGGGGCCGGCAAGTCCACCCTGGTGAAGATCATTTCGGGCGGCCTCGAGCCCACATCGGGCGAGGTCGTCTTCGAGGGAGTGCCTCGCCATTTCGGCTCCCCCGCGGAGGCCAAGGCCGCCGGCATCGAGACCGTCTATCAAGACCTGTCGCTTTGCACGAATGTCGATGTCGTGGCGAATTTCTTCATGGGGCGCGAGATCACCAAGCGCGTTCTCGGCATCCCGGTGCTCGACGAGCGGCGGATGCGCGAGGAGACCGCCCGCGCACTCGAAGACGGCGGCACGCGCATTCCCTCCTTGCGCACCCATGTCGAGCATCTGTCGGGCGGACAGCGCCAGGCGATCGAACTCAATCGGTTCGTCCACTGGGGCGGCAAGCTCGTGCTCCTCGACGAGCCGTTCGCCGCGCTCGGCGTCGAGCAGACGCGGCGCGGGCTCGAGATGATCGACCGCGTCCGCCAGCGCGGCATCGGCGTCGTTCTCATCACCCACATCATGGCCCAGGCCTTCGCGATCGCCGACCGGATCGTCGTGATGCGTCAGGGCGCGGTCGCCGGCGACCTCGCGACGAGGGACACCAGTCCCGACGAGGTCGTCCACATGATCACCGGCGAAATCGAAACCGTCGGGACGCGGAACCCATAAGAGGAGAACGACCATCATGAGGAAGTTTTTGCGCCTTTGCGCAGGCGCCGTCCTTGCGGCGGCGATCGCCGTCTCACCGATCTCCCCCGCCTCCGCGCAGGATACGAAGGGGACGATCTATTATCTCGTCCCGACCCTTCTCGACGAGTTCCAGACAGGCTCGGTCTCGGCGATCGAGAAGTTCATGGGTGATGTCGGTTACGAGGTGAAGTCGCTCGACGCGCAGAACCGCACCGACCTTCAACTCAACCAGCTCGACGACGTCCTCAATCTCGACCCCGCCGCCCTCATCATCGCCGCGGTCGATTTCGACGCCATCAAGCCCGGGATCGAGAAAGCGCGCGAGGCCGGCGTTCCGGTGATGATCTTCGACCGTCAGATCACCTCGACCCCCTCGGACCTCACCTCCGTCGCCGGAACGGTCGAGATCGGCGAGCTCGCCGCCGGAGAGATCAAGCGCCTCCTCGAGGAGAAGAACGGCTCGGCCACCGGCAAGGTTCTCCAGATCCTCGGCGATCCGGGCGATCCCTACACCCTCGACATCCAAAAGGGCTTCGAGGACACGATGGCCGGCACCGACGTCGACATCATCACCCAGGCGGCGATGCAGTGGGAGGCCTCGAACGCCGGGTCGATCGCCCAGGACCAGCTCCTGACCAATCCCGATATTGACCTCATCTTCGTCCACGCCGCGCACCTCGCGGTCGCCGTGGCGGCCGTCCTCGAAGCGCAGGGCAAGGCGCCGGGCGAGATCATGCTCGTGTCGTCGAACGGCGCGCCGGTGGGCCTCGACCTCATCCGCAAAGGCTGGGAGCAAGTCGAGGTCGAACAGCCGCTCTACGCCCAGGCCGCCGCCCTCGCCATGTTCGCCGACAAGGTGGTGAACGGCGAGGAGCTGACGCCCGGCACCTACGAGGTGACCGGCCTTCCCTCCACCCTCACCGTCGAGGAATGGGGCCCGAACATCAAAATTCCGGGCGCGGTCATCACGGCCGACAACGTCGACGACCCGAAATTCTGGGGCAACCTGCAGCCGCCCGCGGAGCCGGTCTCGCCGGTCGAGTGATTTCGGGCGGGCGGCGCTCAGCCGCCCGCTTCCGGCCAACCGTCCGCCAATCCTGTCGAGCGTCGAGCGCCCTCCATGACTGCCATCACCGACGACAGCCAGCGTCTCGGCCCCCGCCGGCGGGCCGTTCTCGAGTTCGCGCTCGACAATCTCGTCTGGCTGATCCTCCTCGTGGTGCTCGTCGTCTTCTCGCTGACGATCCCGCGCTTCTTCCAGATCGGCATTCTGCTCAACATTCTGGAGCAATCGACCTTCGTCGGCGTGATCGCCGTCGGCCTCTCGCTGACCTTGATCGCGGGACACATGGACCTTTCGGTCGAATCGGTGATGGCGCTCGCGGCGATGATCGTCGCCCTCACCTTCGGCACCGGCGGCGCGGGGTCGGGCCTCGAGTTGACGCCGGCCTTTCTCGCCTTTCCGGTCTCCCTCGCGATGGCCCTCACGGTCGGTGCGCTCATCGGCCTCTTCAACGGCACGCTCGTCGTCCGCTTCGGCATCAACGCCTTCATCGTGACGCTCGGCTCCTACATCCTGGTGCGGGGCATGGTGGTCGCGCTGTCCGGGGGGCGCTCTGTCTACGGGCTCCCCGATATTCTGCGGGTGATGGCGGTCGAGCGGATCGCGGGCGTCCCCCTCACCGCCTGGGCGCTCATCCTCACCTTCACCGTCTTCGCCTTCATTCTCGGAAGGACGCCGTTCGGGCGGCATCTCATGATGATCGGCGGCAATGCCGTCGCCACCTACCGCGCCGGCATCGACGTCAAGCGGACGGTGACGATCGCCTTCGTCCTCTCCGGCGCGCTCGCGGGGCTCGCCGGGTGGCTCCTCGCCTCACGCACGGCGGGCGCGACGGCCAATCTCGGCATCGGGATGCTGTTTCAGGCGTTCGCGGCGGTGGTCATCGGCGGCGTCAGCCTCAAGGGCGGACAGGGGCGGCTATCGGGCGTCTTCGCCGGCGTCCTCCTCCTCACCTCGATCCAGACCGCGATCAACGTGATGGGGATGCCGCCGCATTATACGCAGATGATCCAAGGCAGCCTCGTCCTCCTCGCCGTCCTCCTCGACGCCCTCAAAGGCGCGGTGCGGCGGCGCTATCTATGATCGGAGAATGGCCATGACCGGACGCCTTCAGGGCAAGCGCGCCCTCATCGTCGGCGCCGCGCGCGGGATCGGCCGCGCGATCGCCGAACGCTTCGTCGAGGAAGGCGCTCGCGTTACGATCAGCGACGTGAGCGCGGCGGGTGCGGCGACGGCGGAGGCGATCGGCGCCGATTTCGTGGCCGCCGACATCGCAACGCCCGAAGGCGCCGAGGCGGCGGTCGCGGCGGCCGTCGCCACGCATGGCGGGCTCGATATTCTCGTCCAGAATGCCGGCATCTATCCCTGGACGCTGATCGAGGACATTTCGCCGGCCGAATGGGACGCGGTGCTGGGTGTCAATCTGCGCGGCACCTTCATGACCGCGAAGGCCGCGCTCGGCCCGATGCGGGCGGCCGGCGGCGGGCGGATGGTCTTCACCTCCTCGATCACCGGCCCACGCGTGACGAGCCCCGGTCACGGCCATTATTCGGCCTCGAAAGCGGGGATCGTCGGCTTCGTGCGCTCCGCGGCGCTCGAATGGGCGCGTGACGGGATTACCGTCAACGCGATCGAACCCGGCAACATCCTCACCGAGGGCATGAAGGAGGATCGCGGCGAGGCATTCATCCGCGAGATGTCCGCCTCGGTGCCGCTCGGCCGGCTCGGCACGCCGCGCGAGATCGCCCACGCGGCGCTCTTCCTCGCCTCCGAGGAAGCCGCCTACATCACCGGCACGACGATCGTCGTGGACGGCGGCCAGATCCTGCCCGAAGGCGGCATGATCGAGATGCCGCCCCGCTGACCCGCCGTTCCCGCGGTGACGACGCCCGGCCCGCGCGGGCGTCCCTCGCCCGGATGGTTGGTGCGCCTTACCCGCCGATCCAACGCGGCGCGTTCAACATGTCCGGAATGAGGCCGGCCGGGAACGCGACGGAGAGATAGCGCGCGAGGAGCATGAAGATCACGCTCGTCGCCACCCCGATCGCCACCGATTTCACGAGGCTGAGCCGCGCGCCGAGGGCGAGATAGGCGATCAGGAAGAGGCCCGCCGCGATCGGGAAGCCGACGAGATAGCCGAGCAGCCCGAGCCCGAGGAACCAGGCGAATTGCAGCCCGAGCGGCGTCTCGCGCGGCGCGGTGGCCGAGCTGTCGGCAAGCTCCGGCACGACACGATGCGTCATCGCCTGCCGCCCGATCACGATAGCGATGAGAATGAGGCCGAGCGTCGCGACCGAAAGGGGATAGACCCGCGCCATGAAGCCGAAGCCCGACGCATCCCAGGCGACGAAACCGGCGAAGGCCAACAGCACCAGCGCGAAGGCGATCTGAAGCGGCCGCGTCGTCAAAGCGAGCTTCTCCACCTCCTCTTTCGGATTGGTGCGGCGCTGGATTACGGCGAGCACGATCACGCCGATCGTGAGGGCGAGGAGGACGAGGGCGATCGGCCGCTCGAAGATCGACAGGCCGTAGATCTGCGCCGTCTGATAGACCGACGCCTCGAGCCGGCTCGACAGCACGAAGCCGATGAGGAGCGCCGGCCGCGGCCAGCCGAAGCGCATCATCAAGAGCCCCACCGCCCCGAGCGCGGCGAGCGTCGCAACGTCGTTCCAGGAGCGCGTCGCCTGGAAGGAGGCGAACATCACGATGACGAGGATGAAGGGGCCGACCACCGTATAGGGAACGGTCGTCAACAGCGCGACCGGGCGCGCGAGCCCCAGACACATCAGAACGACGATCACGTTGCCGATCGCGAGCGACCAGATGATGATGAAGGTGAGGTCGAGATCATTGCGCAGCATCCCGACGCCCGGCTCGACGCCGACGAGGATGAACCCGCCGAGCAGCACGGCCATCGCCCCCGAGCCCGGAATACCGAACAGGAGCGTCGGCACCAGCGCGCCGCCCTCCTTGGCGTTGTTGGCCGATTCCGGCGCGATCACGCCGCGAATGTCGCCTTTGCCGAAATTGTCCCGGTCGCGGCTCGTCTGGACGACGTGGCCATAGGCGATCCAGTCGACCACCGAGCCGCCAAGGCCCGGCAACGCCCCGACGAGGCTGCCGATCGCCGAACAGCGCAGGATGATCCAGCGATGGCGGATCGCGTCGCGCACGCCCGTCAGCATCCCGAGCCCGAGCTTCTGGTTCTCGACGATCGCCTTGCGGCGGGACAGGAGGTCGATCACCTCGGGGATCGCGAACATCGCGAGGCCGACGATCACGAGGGGAATGCCGTCGCTCAGATAGGTCGAGCCGAAGGACATGCGCAGATCGCCCGTCGCCGGCGCGGCGCCGACCGAGCCGAGCATCAGCCCGACACAGCACGCCGCGAGCCCCTTGAAGACGCTGCGCCCGGTGAGGACGCCGACCATCGAGAGGCCGAACACGACGAGCATGAACTGCTCGGCAAAGCCGAAATAGAGGATGACGGGGCGGACGCCGAAAATCGCGATGCTGAGGAGAAAGGCGCCGAAGAGACCGCCACAGAGCGAGGCGGCGAAGCCCGCGCCGAGCGCCCGCGCGCCCTCCCCCTTCTTGGCGAGCGGGAAGCCGTCGACCACCGTCGCCTGCGAGCCGCTGGTGCCGGGAATGCCCATGAGCACCGAGGGAAAGGTGTCCGACGTCGCGGTGGCCGACAGCATCCCCACCATCATCGCGAGCGCGAGGCTCGGCTCCATCCCGTAGACATAGGGAAGCAGCAGGGTAAGGCCGGCGATCCCGCCGAGCCCCGGCAGGATGCCGATGACGAGGCCGAAGAACACCCCGCCCGTCAGATAAAGAAAGTGTACCGGCTCGAAGAGCTGGGCCCATGCGGCGAGCATGGTCTCGAACGGACCATTCATGAGAATGCCTCGAGAAGCGCGGGACGCTCGCGATGACGCGGGCCCGGCGCATTCGGATGATGATGAAGATGATGGTAGCGACGTCGGCGTGCGGCCTCGACCGTCCGCGCGCGGCACGACGGCCGGCGCACGGGATCAGCGCCCCGATCGGGCCGCGACAGGGAGACGGGCCGCCGCCGAGTGCGCCCCGGATCCGTCGGGAAGGGCGGCGACGGCGCCGCCCGTTCCAATCGTGTCACCGTCAGCGGCTGACGCCGAAGGACTCTTCCAGCCAGCCATAGAGCCAGGCCCGCGCCTCGTCGTCGAACTTCAGCGCGGCGAGCCAGCGGTCCTTGGCCTCGGCGCCGGTGAGGGTCGGATACCCGCCGAACATCTTTTCCGTCTCGGCGATGAACTCGGGATCCTGCGCCATCTCCTCGGCGGCGGCCTGATAGGCGGCGACGATCTCGTCCGGCGTTCCCTCCGGCAGAAGCACCGCCTTGGAGGCCATCACGCGGCTGAAGAACATCGTCTGCCACGCATCATAGGCGGGACCGGACGGCGCTTCGCCGAGCACCGTCTCGGCCGCTTCCGGGAAGGTCGGCAGGTCCGGGAAGGCGGGATCGCGCACGCGCTCGCCGCTCGAATCGACATAGCCCATCGCATAGAGCGGCATCGCGATGCCGCTTTCCACCATCGGCGCGACATAGGTGTTGTAGGAGAGCGGGTTGTCATACGAGATCGAAATCTCGCCGCGCTCGAAGGCCTGCTTGGCGTCGGCCCGCTGCAGCCCGAAGATCGGCGTCACGTCGAGACCGAGGATGTGGAACTCGATGAGCTGGACGAGATCGGCCGAGGTCGGGGTATGCGCGCCCGAGCGCAGCGGCGTGTCCCCGCCGAGATCGGCGAGCCCGCCGACATCCTCGATGCCGAGGCTTTCATGGCCATAGACCATCATGCCGAGCGGATTGACCACGACCGGCGTCATCGTCGACAGGTCGTATTTGACGCGCGGGTCTTCGAGAAGCGCGTTCATCAGGGTCGACGTCGAGGTGACGAGGAGCGTGAGGCCGTCGGGATCGGCGTCCTGTTGGAACCCGTTGGTGCCGGCGATCGCCCCGGCGCCCGGCGCATTGCGCACGATCACCGTCGGGCTGCCGGGCAGGAATTTGCCGAGCTGGGCGCTGATGAAGCGGCCATAGGCGTCGGCCGCGCCGCCAGGCGAATAGGGAACGATCACCTCGATCTGCTCGCCCTCGAGCGAGAAGTCGGCCGCGGCCGTTCCGGCCATCGCGATCGAAGCCGTCAATGAAAGTGCTGCGGTCAGCGCCGTCGCTTTGGGTGTGTAACGTGTCATCGCCATTGTCCTCCCTTGGCGTTTCTCGTCCGTCGGGCCTTGTCGGCCCCTCCTTTTTGACCGGCGCGCCGACGCGCGCCATCGGCCTTGCTCACGGCGCGGCGTGCGCCGCGTCACGCGCCTCGATCACCACGCCCGCCTGCGCGAGCGCGTCCACCTCGTCATCGGCATAGCCGAGGCTCGCCATGACGGCGCGCGTGTCGGCGCCGAGAACCGGGGCGGGCCGCTGTCCGGCAGCCCAGCCGGACGAGAACCGGCTCGGTGAGCGCATGTTGCGGATCGGCCCTTCGACCGGATGCTCGATCTCCTCGAAGAGGCCGACCTCGTTGAGGTGCGGATCGTCGAGAAGGCTCTCGAAGGTCTGATAAGCGAGCACCGGCACGTCACGCTTGCCGAGCTCCTCGACCCAGTAGGCCGTCGGTTTCTCGATGAGCGCCTCGCCGCGCACCGTGTGATAGGCCTGGACGTTCTTGAGCCGCTGCTTGACCGAGGAAAAGCGCGGATCGTCCTTCAAGTCCGGTCGGCCGATCGCATCGAAGAGGCCGAAGGCCTGCTTGTCGGTGTTGGCGGTGACGCAGACATAGCCGTCCGCCGTCGGGATCGGCTGGGCGAGCGGGTTGAGGATGCGCAGATCCCCCGTCGGCCCGTCCGAGCCGACAAAGACGCGCTGACCCATATGCTCGTTGAGGACGAACTCGCTCATCGTCTCGAGCATCGGGATCTCGATCGCCTGCCCCTCCCCGCTCTTCGTCCGGTTGAAGAGCGCGAGCATCACCTGTTGCACCGCGATGAGGCCGACGATCCGGTCGCAGATCGTCATCGGCACATAGCGCGGCTCGCCGGTCATCCGCTCGTTGGTCGCCGCCATGCCGGAGGCGCCCTGGATGATGGAATCGTAAGCCGGCTTGTCGCGATAGCGCCCACGCTGGTCGAATCCGACGATCGCGCAATGGATCGCCTCGGGGTTGATCGCCCGCACGCTGTCGGCATCGAGGCCGAGTTTCTTCAGCGCTTTCGGCCGCATATTGGTCAAAACCACGTCGGACGAGGCGATGAGCCGCTCCATCAACGCCGTCGCACCCGGCTTCTTGAGGTCGACGCCGATCGACCGCTTGTTGCGGTTGAGGTTCAGGAATTTGGGCGAGAAGGCGCCGCTCGGCGAGGCGCCGCCGAGGGTGCGCATCAGGTCGCCTTCCGGCGGCTCGAGCTTGACGACATCGGCGCCATAATCGGCGAACCAGCGCGTCGCGAGCGGGCCGACCACCACCGAAGTGAGGTCGAGCACGCGCACGCCGTCGAGGGGAAGCGCGCTCACGAGGGGCGCGTCCAGACGAGATCGGCGGTGGCCGCGATGAAGCCGTCGGCGTCGACGGCGCAGAACTCGCCGGTCTCGCCCGTCTCGTTTTCGCCGGTGCGCCGCGCCATCAGCGTCACCTTGCGGTTGACGAAGAGCGGGCGACGGTTGCGCACGGCGAATTCGGCGAGCGGCGCGGGGTGTTTCTCGGCGATCATCGTCAGTCCGAGAATGGCCGTCAGCCCGCCATTCACGACGCGCTCGGGATAGCCTTCCTCCTCGCGCGTATAGTCGCCGTCATAGTGGATGCGGTGCGCGTTGAAGGTGATCGCGGAATACCGGAAGAGGAGCGCGGGCGACGGCGTCACCTCGCGCTGCCACTCGAAATCGCCCTCGGGCCGATCCTCGGCGGGGCCTTTCTTGGCGCCGGAAGCCGCCTCTTCGCGATAGACGATCTTCTGTTCCTCGGTGACGGCGATCCGGCCGTCTTCGCCGTGAATGTCGTGCACCACGGTGACGAAGGCGAGGAGGCCCGTGCGGCCCATTTTCGGCGTCACTTCGGCGATGCGCGAGACCCGGCGGACGGGCTCGCCGATCTTGAGGTCGCCCCGGAAGATCAGCTTGCGCGAGGCGAACATGCGGCGCGGCAAGCCGAGATCGGGAAGGAAGTCGCCCTTTTTCGGGTGGCCGTCCGGGCCGATCTGCGCGGAAGGCGCGAGCGGGGGAAAGAGCGTCACGTGCCAACCGATCGGCAGCGTCGCGCCGGGGACGAAAGGGGCCGGGTCGAGGTTCAGCGTCGCGGCGAGGCGGCGCGCTTCGGTGCCCGAGACCTCGTCCGTCGCGATCTCCTCGCGTCCGATCCATGTCGATGCGTCCGCGGAAATGCGGTCGAAGGCATTCACCTTGGTGTCTCCCAACACGTCATTGGTATCGTTGAAAGGAGACTAGCGCTCGATGCTGAGCTGCTTCCAATGCAATTATCTGCGCTTTCGCTGCGTGGTGCGCAACAATCGACGACCAACCGATCACCGTCCGCCCGAGGCGCGCTTCAGCCGCTTCATGACGATCTCGCGCATCAGCCGGGCGGGCGGCGAAAGCGGCATGTCGTTGCGCCGGATGAGGCCGATCGCCCGCTCCACGCGCGGTTCGGTGAGCCCGACCGGCGTCAGCGGCGGCGTCACCATCTCCCCGGCGATCGCCGGCAGGACGGCGATCCCCACCCCCGCCGCGGCGAGGCTGACCGCCGTCGCGAGATGTTGCACGTCATAGACCCAGTCGAGGGCGATCGAATGGGATTGGAGCGCCGTCTGGATGAGCCGGCGCGTGCCACTGCGCTGGCCGATCGAGATGAGGCGTTCCCCCTCGAGCCCCTGCCAGGTGATCGTGCCCTTCGCGGCGAGGGGGTGGTCGGCCCGCACCAGCGCGACGACAGGCTCGGAGAAAAGCGGCTCGATGATGAGGTCGAAATGATCGGCGCCGATGAAGCTGATGCCGAAATCGGCCCGCTTGTCGCGCACCCGTTCGAGGATCTCCATCGCCGACAGGTCGGTGATCTGAACGCGGTTCGCCGCGTCTTCCGGGAACTCGGCGATGATCCGCGGCAGGAGCTGCGCGGCGATGGTCGGCAGGCAGGCGATCCGCACGTCGGCGGCGCCGAAATGGCTTTGCGCACGCAGGTCGCTGATCGCCCCTTCGAGGCTCGACAGCACCTCTTGCGCGCGCGGCAGGAACTCCGCCCCGGTGCGCGTCAGCGTCACGAGCCGGGTGGTGCGGCTGACGAGGACGACGCCGAGCGTGTCCTCGAGCTTCTGAAGCCGGCGGCTCACCGCCGTCGCCGATAGGTTCAAGCGCTCGGCGGCGAGGCGAAAGCTGCCCTGCTCGGCGACCCCCACGAAGGCCTGCAGGCCGAGAATATCGAAGCGCTCCAACCGTCCCTCCCTGCCGCATCGCGCCTCCGCTTCGGACGGCCGGCCGCGCGGCGTCCCTCAAATCCGATCGCGGCGGCTCGACCGATGCCCCGGAGAGCCACTATTGTCGACGCATTGCGCCCGGCCGCCCGCCCTCGTCACGGGTGGATCCGATCTGCAATTCAGATCCCGAACGGAGGCTTCCGATGCGATACCTTTATCTCGCCCTGATCATCATCTTCGTCGTCCTCATCGTGATCTTCGCGCTGCAGAATTTCACGTCGGTGACGGTGGCGTTCCTCGGACTGCGCTTCACGCTGCCGCTCGCATTGCTCGTCGTCGTCGCATACGTGCTCGGCGCGATCACGGGGGGCAGTCTTTACGGATTTCTGCGATATTCCTACAGCAAGTCCAAGGTCGTTCACTAACCCATGTGACGCTCATTCCAAAAGCGGATACACGCGATGGATCAAGCCATGACTCCCGAAGCGGACGCGGCGCCGGCGGAAGCATCGCGTTCGCAATTGCGGATCGATCTCGCGTTGCAAGGCGGCGGATCGCACGGCGCCTTCACCTGGGGCGTCCTCGACCGGCTGCTCGAGGAGACGTGGATCGTCATCGACGCGATCTCGGGCACCTCGGCGGGGGCGATGAACGCGGCCGTCCTCGCCGACGGCTGGGCGAAAGACGGCGCGGCCGGCGCGCGCGCCAACCTCGAAACCTACTGGCGGCGCGTCGCGCGGGCGGCCGAGGCGAGCCCGTTCCAGCGCTCCCCCATCGACCGGGCGCTCGGCCGATGGACGCTCGACACCTCCCCCGCTTACGTCGTGGTGGATCTCCTCACGCGGATGGCCTCGCCCTACGACCTCAATCCGCTCGGCTTCAACCCGATGCGCCGCATCCTCGACGATTGCATCGACTTCGACCGGCTGCGCGCCGCGCCGATCAAGCTCTTCATCACCGCGACCAACGTCCACACCGGCCGCGGCCGCATCTTCCGCAATGCGGAGATCACGCCGGACGTGCTCCTCGCCTCCGCCTGCCTTCCGACGATGTTCCAGGCGATCGAGATTGACGGCGAACCCTATTGGGACGGCGGCTTTGCCGGCAATCCGACCATCACGCCGCTGGTGCGCGAGAGCGATGCGGACGACACGATCCTCGTCCAGATCAATCCCCGCGTCCGGGAGAAGACGCCGCGCTCGGCGAGCGAGATCCTGAACCGCCTCAACGAAATTTCCTTCAACTCCCCCTTGATGAAGGAATTGCGGATGATCGCGCTGATGCGTCAGGCCGCCGATCCCGGAACGGGTGAAGGCGCACGCTGGGCGCGGATGCGGCCGCACCGGATCATGAGCGACAATCTCGCCGATTTCGGCGCATCCTCGAAGCTCAACGCCGAATGGGATTTCATCTCGATGCTGAAGACCGAGGGCTATCGCGCCGCCGACGAATTCCTGTTCGTCCATGGCGAAGACCTCGGAAAGCGCGCGACCAGCGACCTCGACGTCCTCCTCAATGAGTGTTGACCCCTCGATATCGCGCCGCGCGCTCCCATAATCTCGGAGGGCTCTTGCGGCCTTCATCCCCTGCCCCCGAGCTGACGGCGGCGACGATCGGAAGACATCCATGCGCGTTCGCGTCGCGACGTATAATATTCGCAAATGTGTCGGCCTCGACTGGCGTCGTCAGCCTGATCGGATCTTGCGCGTCATCAACGAGCTCGACGCCGATATCGTCGCTTTGCAAGAGGCCGACCGGCGCTTCGGCCAACGCATCACCACGCTGTCGCACACGACGCTGATGGAGGAAGGCTGGCGCCCCGCCTCCGTCGCGATGCACGAAGGCGGGCTCGGCTGGCACGGCAACGCGATCCTCCTCAGCGCCCGCGTCCAGATCGAGGACACCCACCGGACCGACCTTCCGGCCTATGAGCCGCGCGGGGCCGTCCTCGTCGATGCCCGGATCGACGGGCAGCCGGTCCGCATCGTCGGCACCCATCTCGGATTGACGCCCGACCGACGCACGGCGCAGGCGCGCTTCATCGCCGAAATGCTGTCCTCCCGCCCGGCCCGGCCGACGATCTTCATGGGCGACCTCAACGAGTGGCGCGCACAGGCCGGCTGCATCGCGATCCTGTCGAAATCACTGGTCTTCGCCAACCCGGCACCGACCTATCATGCGAGCCGCCCCGTCGCCGCCTTCGACCGGATCGCAGCGAGCCCGGACATCGCTTTCCTCGATCATGGCGTTCACCGCAGCCAGACGGCCCGGCGTGCCTCCGATCACCTCCCGCTCTGGGCCGATATCGTCCTGCCGAGCGCCGACTGAGTTTCGCATGTCCATCGAGTCGTTCATCGCCCTCGTCGTTCCGCTTGCGCACATCAGCGGATCGTTATGCGCCCTCCACGCGGCCTATCACGCGCACACCACGGAGGGCGGCATCGCCTGGGCGGTCTCGCTGATCGCCTTTCCCTGGCTCGCGCTGCCGGCCTACGCCCTCTTCGGGCCGCCCGCCTCGAACACGCTGACGATGCAGCTCCAGAATGTGCGCAGCCAGGCGCTGCCGCCGATGCTCGTCGCCGTCCCGCCCGAGGCCTTCGTGCCGGACGACCACACCGCGCCGCGTTTCGACTTCCTCGCCGATCTCGGCCCGACGCCGATCACCCGTTCGCCGAAGCCGGAACTGCTCGTCGACGGGCCGGAAATCTTCAAGCACTTTTTCGATGTGGTGGAGAGCGCGGAGCGGGATCTGTCGATCCAGTTCTACATCATGCGCAGCGACAAGATCGGCACCAAATTCCGCGACGCGCTGATCGCGCGGGCGCGCGAGGGCGTCCGCGTCCGCCTCCTGCATGACAGCATCGGCGCGCGCAATGCGGGCTCGGCCTATTGGCGCGCGCTACGCGATGCCGGCGTCGAGGTGCGCAGCTTCGACGTGCGGCGGCGCATGTCGCGCATCCTCTATATCAACTTCCGCAACCACCGGAAGATCGTCGCCGCGGACGGGCGCGTCGCAATCGTCGGCGGGCCGAACCTGGCGGACGAGTATCTCGGCCCCAGCCAATGGTTTCCCGATTGGCGCGACACGGCGGTCCGCCTGACCGGCCCCGCGGCCGCAATCGCCACGACGACCTTTTTCGAGGACTGGGTGTGGACGGGCGGCACCCTCGACCGTCCCTTCCTCGACCCGGAGCCGGGTGAAGCGGGGCAGACCTCACCGATCCTCCTCTACCCGACCGGCCCGGCGGATGCCCTCCCCGCCTGCTCGCTCGGCCTCATCCACCTCATCACCGAGGCACAGAAACGGGTTTGGATCGCGACGCCCTATTTCGTGCCCGACCTCGACGTTTTGACGGCGTTGCGGGTCGCGGCGCTGCGCGGCGTCGATGTGCGCATCATCATTCCAGACATCCCCGATCACAAGATCGTCTGGTACGCCGCCTTCGCCTATGCCGAGGACGTCCTGCGCACCGGGGCGAAGATCTACCGCTATCAGCCGGGTTTCATGCACCAGAAGACGGTGCTGATCGACGATTGGGCGGCAGGGATCGGCACGGTCAATCTCGACAGCCGCTCGCTACGGCTCAACTTCGAGAACATGGTCTACGTGTTCGACCCGACCTTCAACGAGGAGGTCGCGGCGATGCTCGAGAACGACATCGCCCGCTCGAAGTCCTATGACGAGGAGGCCCACGCCGCCCGGCCGCGCAAGATCCGCATCCTTGCGCCCGCCGCGCGCCTTCTCGGCCCCCTTCTCTGACGCAATCCGGGACAGCGCCCCTCAGTGAGGGCGCTGATATTTGATGAACGGCGTCACCGTGCCGATCCGGTCGTAAAGCTGGCGGGCGTTCGTGTTGAACTCCTGCGTCAACCAATAGACCGAGGGCGCGCCCGCTTCGTCGGCCGCCTGATAGACCGTCTCGATCAACGCCCGGCCGACGCCCTGGCCGCGCACGCTCTCGTCGGCAAAGAGATCCTGGAGATAACAGACCGGCTCGATCCGCCAGCAATGCGGATGAAAGAAATAATGCACGAGGCCGACGAGCCGGTCGTCCGCCTCGGCGACGAAGGCGCGAGGGGCCATCGGATCGTCGCCCAAGAGGCGCGCGAAGGTGGTGGCGTAGATGACGGGGGGAAGGCTCGTCTCGTAGAAGGCGAGATAGCCGGACCACAATTGCCGCCAATCCTCCTCGTCACGAGGCGTCAGTCGGCGGATCGTCACGGCGGTGTTCATGTCGCTCTCCAGAGATGCCGGTCTGGCCGGCCGAAGCGGGAGGATGCGACTTCGCCGTCGATCCTGTCCATCCCTGAAGAATGTCCTGTTCGGCGGAAGCGCCGCCGCACCGTCTCGGCGCGGCGGCATCGTGTCGGAGCCCTCAGTTTTGGGGCAAGGCGTAGGCGATCACATAGTCGCCGATCGGGGTTTCCATGAAGTGGTGCCCGCCCGGCGCGATCAGGATGTACTGGCGGCCGTCGACCTCATAGGCCATCGGATTCGCCTGCCCGCCGGCCGGAAGGAGGTCCTCCCACACCGTTTCGCCGGTCTCGATGTCGATCGCGCGGAACAGATTGTCCGTCGCCGCCGCGATGAAGACGAGACCGCCCGCCGTCACCACCGAGCCGCCATTGTTCGGCGTGCCGATCTTGAACGGCAGATAGGACGGGATTCCGAACGGCCCGTTGCGACGGGCGGTGCCGAGGGGCGTATCCCACAGCGTTTCGCCGGTCTTGAGGTCGATCGCGCGGATCCCGCCATAGGGCGGACGGGTGCAGGGAACGCCCGTGCCCGGCGCGCGCCAACCGGCATTGACGTCGATCGCATAGGGGGAGCCCGCTTGCGGATCGCCAGCACCCTCGGCGTTCGAGCCACCGGATTCGCCCGGCGATTGCTCGTTGATCGGGCGCAAGCCGCGCTCGTCGGCCTGCTCGCGCGTCAGGAGCCGGTTGTGGTTCGGGATATTATTGTAGTTCGCTATGATGACGCCACGCTCCGGGTCGATCGCGACGGAGCCCCAGTCCGACCCGCCATTATAGCCGGGGAACTGGATCCACGGGCGATCGGTCGATGGCGGCGTGAAGAAGCCGGCATAGTTCGCCTGTTTGAAGAGGATGCGGCACACCATCTGATCGATCGGCGTGAAGCCCCACATATCGCGCTCGGTAAGGTCCGCCTTGCGCAGCGTGTGATACTCCGACACCGGCTGCTCGCCCGACAGATAGTCCGGTTCGACGCTGCCGACCGTCGGGGCCTCGATGCTGCCGACCGGGAAGAGGCTTTCGCCGGTCTCGCGATTGAGGATGTAGATGTCCCCCTGCTTGGACGGCAGGACGATGGCGGGCACGGGTCCGTCATCGGCGGGGAAGTCGATCAGCGAGACCTGACTGCCGAGATCGTAGTCCCACACGTCACGGTGCACCGTCTGGAAGGTCCAGACCGGATCGCCGGTGGTCACGTCGATCGCGACGAGCGAGGTCGAATACTCGTTCTCCTGCTCGCTCCGGTTGCTGCCATAATAGTCGACCGACGAATTGCCCATCGGCAGATAGACATAGCCGAGCTCTTCGTCGCCGGTGGCGGCGGTCCACATGTTCGGTGTGCCGCGGGTGTAGGTCTCGCCTTCGGGCGGGCCGTCCTTGTTCGCCTCGGGCGCGCCGAGATCCCAGGCCCATGCGAGTTCGCCCGTCACGGCGTCATAGCCGCGGACGACACCCGAGGGCGCATCCTCCGCCTGCCCGTCCTTCACCTGCGCGCCGGTGACGACGATGCCGCGCACGATGGCGGGCGGCGCCGTCACGGCGTACCAGCCGGGAACGCGCTCACCGATCCCGTCCCAGAGATCGACCTCGCCATTCTCGCCGAAATCGGCGCAGACTTCGCCGGTCGCGGTGTCGACGGCGACGAGACGCGCATCGAGGGTCGCCTCGATGACGCGGGTCGCACACGGCGCGTCGGCCGCAGCGTCCGGGTCGGTGTAGATCGAGACGCCACGGCAGGAGGCGGAATACGGGATCGCGTCATCCGAGACTTGCGGATCGTAGCGCCAGTTTTCCTCGCCGGTGGCGGCATCGATCGAGATGAGGATGTTCATCGCCGAACACATCAGGAGCGCATCGCCGACCTTGAGCGGCGTCGTCTCCGGCGCGTATTTGCCCGCGGCTGCCTCGCTCGGCATGTCGCCGGTGCGATAGACGAAGGCGCGTTCGAGCTGGCCGACATTGTCCCGCGTGATCTGGTCGAGCGGCGAATAGCGCAGCGCGTGCGCATCACCGCCATAGAACGGCCAGTCTGTGCCGACCTCGGGCTGCGGGGCCGCGTTCCGCGCCATGCTCTGCGGCGTCTCGGCGGCGGCGCTGTCCCCGGTGCCGGTCGGAGCGGTCTCCGCCGTCGGCATCGCCTCGCCTTCGGGCGCGACGGTGGTCTGTCCGGCGGACGGAGGGGCGGTCTCTGTGGCTGTGTCGGCGGGCGCCTCCTCCGCCGTCTCGGCGCTCGGCGTCGCGTCTTCGGCGGTGGCGTCCGCCTCCGGCGTGTCGGCGGGCGTCGTCGGCGTTTCGGCGGTGTCGGTCGCCGCCGCGTCCGCCGGGGTGGCGGTCTCGGGCGCGGTGGGTGTCTCGCTCGCGGCGCTGTCGCCGGCGGACGAGGCGTCCGGCACGCTCGACTCGCTCGATGCCGGCGGGCTCGTCTCGGCCGGCGAAGCGGGCGTCGCGGGATCGGTGGTGGTCGGCGCGGACGGTTCGGTCGTCGCGGCGGGCGGGGCCGTGTCCTGCGCGACGGCCGGCGCCGCGAGGGTGAGGGCGAGAGCCGAGACGAAGAGGCTCAGCTTCGGGTGACGGGTCATGCTGGCACCTCGTGGACGGTGGCGCGGTAACGATTGCCGAGGGCCGGCGTTGCGAGAAGGACGAAGATCAGGAGCACCGTCGGCGCGACGACGCGGGGGACTTGCGCCCACCAGTCGAAGCCGACCTCCCAATAGGCCCAGCCGAGCGTCCCGATCCAGACGAGCAGGTAGACATAGAGCGCCGCCATCTGACGCCGTGCGAGAAGGATGGCGGTGATCAGGAGCCCCGCTCCGGCGATGGCGTAATACCAACTGCCTTCGAGCGTGATGAGCCAGACCCCGCCGCCAATCAAAACGACGCCGAGCGCGCCGATGACGAGGGCAAGGAGCATAACCGCCCAATGGCCCACACCGTGGGACCTCTGGGCGACGCGAATATTTGACATGGAAACCTCGATCTCTTGAGCGGATGCATGCAAGAGGCGTCCGGACGGAACCGGCGTCTAACGATCTAATGGTTCCCGGCGTGCGACCGTTCCGCAAAAAATCATGCCGACGAACGATCCGAACGGAATGCGCGCCGTTTCGAGATTTTAAAATCTCGCGCACCCCATGACGGGGTCGCGAAGCCGCGTGCGCGTCAGTCGAAGGACGCGTCGGTCCAGACGGCGCCGCCGGTGCTCGATCGCACGCACGCTTCGATGAATGCGAGCCCGCGCGCCCCGTCCTCGACGGTCGGAACGGTCGTCGCGCCGGGGTCGGGCGCGCGTCCTTCGCGCTTGGCGAGGATCAACTCGGCGGCGTCCGAATAGACGTTGGCGAAGGCCTCGACGAAGCCTTCCGGGTGGCGTGTCGGAAGCCGCGTCACCCGGTTCGCCGCCTCACCGACACCCGGCCCGCCACGGGTCAGAATGCGCGAGGGCTCGCCGAGGGGGCTGTAGACGAGATTGTCGTTGTCCTCCCCGTTCCATTGCAGGCCGCCGGCCGTGCCGTAGACGCCGAGCGTGAGGTGATTGTAGTTGCCCGGCGCGACCTGCGAGACCCACAGCGTTCCCGTCGCGCCGCCTTTGTAGCGCAGGAGCACGTTCGCATTGTCGTCGAGCCGGCGGCCGGGGACCGTGCTGCGGATATCCGCGCACACCGCCTCGATCTCGAGCCCGGAGACGAACGCGGCGAGATTGAAGGCGTGCACGCCGATATCGCCAATCGACCCGCCCGCGCCGGCAAGCTTCGGATCGGTCCGCCACGTGGCCTGTTTCTGGCCCTCTTGGTCGATCGCGGTGGCGAGCCAATCCTGTGCATAGTGGGTTTGCAAGACACGGATGTCGCCGATCGCACCCGCGGCGACCATCTCCCGCGCTTGGCGCACCATCGGATAGCCGGTGTAATTCTGCGTCAGAACGAACACGAGATCCTTTGCGCGGACCGTCGCCACCAATTCCTTCGCCTCCTCGAGGGTGAAGGTCATCGGCTTGTCGCAAATGATATTGATACCGGCGTCGAGAAATGCCTTCGCTGGTGCGAAATGGAGATGATTGGGCGTGACGATCGAAACGACGTCGATCCCGTCCTCCCTCGCCGCCTCGGCTTCGGCCATCGCCGCGAAGGAGGCGTATGCACGGTCCGGCGCGATGCCGAGATCGAGTGCGGAGCGACGCGCGTTGTCCGGATCGGACGAGAGTGCGCCGGCGACGAGCTCATACCGATCGTCGAGCCGGGCGGCCATGCGGTGGACCGCGCCGATGAAGGCGCCATGTCCGCCGCCCACCATGCCGAGACGCAATCTGCGGTGTTGCCCGCTGGTGGGCGATGATCCGATTGCCATGTGCAACTCCAGTCTCGACGACGCCGGCAATCGGCGAACGCACCAGGAATTCATCAATTCCGACGTCAACTCCGGCGCGATCCTCAATCCCGCCATGATTGATGTCAATGTATCTTCCTACAACCTGTCGTCGGGCATCGTTCTATACAGGCGTCCGGCTGGCGAACATCTTGGGGAGCTTATGCCCAACGGCCACTTCAGATCCCGCGAGGCGTGTTGTAGGCATAGGACGACGGGAAACGGTCAGAGGGCCCTTCGCGCCGAACAACAGTCAATCCGAGAGTTGATTTCATGAAGATTTGCATGATTGGCGGCGGGTATGTCGGCCTCGTGTCGGCCGCTTGCTTCTCTGAATTCGGGTGGTCCGTCACCTGTGTCGAGAAGGACGCCGGCAAACTCGCCATGCTCCTCGACGGCCAGATCCCGATCTTCGAGCCGGGCCTCGAAACCCTCGTCGAGCGCAACCGCGCCGCGGGACGCATCACCTTCACCGGCGATGTCGCGAGCTCGGTGAAGGACGCCGATCTCGTCTTCCTCGCCGTCGGCACTCCGATGCGGCGCGGCAGCGGCCACGCGGACCTGTCCTACATCTACGCCGCGGTCGAAGAGTTCGCCCCGCATCTCACCGGCTTCACGGTCATCACCACGAAATCGACCGTCCCCGTCGGCACGAGCCGCGAGATCGAGCGCCGCCTGCGCATGCTGCGGCCCGACGGCGACTTCGCGGTCTGCTCCAACCCGGAGTTCCTGCGCGAGGGCTCCGCGATCCAGGACTTTACCCATCCCGACCGTATCCTCGTCGGCTGCGACGACGAGCGGGCGCAAGAGGTGATGTCGCGGCTCTATAAGCCCCTCGCCCTGCGCAACGCGCCGCTGATCTTCACCTCCCGCGAATCGGCCGAGCTCGCGAAATATGCGGCGAACGCCTTCCTCGCCCTCAAGATCAGCTTCATCAACGAAATCGCGGACCTTTGCGAGGAGGTCGGCGCGGACGTGCAGCAGGTCGCGAACGCGATCGGCTCCGACCGCCGCATCGGCGACAAATTCCTGCACACCGGCCCCGGCTATGGCGGCTCCTGCTTCCCGAAGGACGTGTCGGCCCTCGTGCGGACGGCGCGCGAGGCCTCCTCTCCCCTGTCGCTCATCGAACAGGTCCAGATCGTCAACGAAGAGCGCAAGCAGTCGATGGTGACGAAGATCGTGCGCGCCGCCGGCGGCGAGGTGCGCGACAAGACGATCGGCGTCCTCGGCGTCACCTTCAAGCCGAACACCGACGATATGCGCGAGTCGCCGAGCCTCGTGATCCTGCCGCGCCTGATGGACAAAGGCGCGACCGTGAAGGTCCACGATCCGCAAGGCCGCCGGCAGGCCGAGCCCCTCCTTGAGGGCGCCCATTGGTGCGACAGCGCCGCCGAGGTCGCCAAGGACGCGGACGTCCTCGTCCTGATGACGGAGTGGAACGAGTATCGCGCGCTCGATCTCACAGCGATGCGCAGGTCGATGAACGGCGACGTTCTCGTCGACCTTCGCAACGTCTTCAACCGCGTGGACGCCGAGAAGGCGGGCTTCGTCTATCGCAGCCTCGGCCGGCCCGATCAGGTTCCCGAGCCGGCGCCGCTCGCCTCGCTCGTCAAAGCCAACCCATAAGCTCGCGGCGCACCACATTCTCGATCACGCGCATTCCGTGATCTGAATCGTTGAGACACGGCACGGCGGAGAAATGTTCTCCGCCGTTTTCCATGAAGTAGCCGGCATTCTCGCTGCCGATCTCCTCGATCGTCTCAAGGCAATCGGAGACGAAGCCCGGCATCATCACCGCGAGCCGCTTGACGCCCGAGCGCGCGAGCGCCTTCACCGTCTCGTCGGTATAGGGCTGGAGCCATTCCTCGCGCCCGAAGCGAGACTGGAACGTGACCTTGAGCCGTTCGTCCGGCCAGCCGAGCCGGTCACGCAGAAGCCGCGTCGTCTTGTGGCACTGGCAGTGATAGGGGTCGCCCTTCAGAAGATAGGACAGCGGCACGCCGTGATAGGAGGTGAGCACCATCTCCGGCTCGAAATCGAGCGTCGCGAGGTGTTCTTCCAATGAGCGGGCGAGCGCGTCGATATAGACCGGGTCATCGCACCATTGCGGCGCGGTGCGGATCGCCGGCTGCCAGCGCATCGTCTTCAGCGCGTCGAACGCCTTATCGTTCACCGTCGCCGTCGTCGCCGCCGCGTATTGCGGATAAAGGGGCACGATGAGCGTGCGCTCGCAGCCCTTTTTCTGCAGCGCCTCGAGCCGATCGGCGATCGTCGGAAGGCCGTAACGCATCGCCCAGTCGACTTCGATCCGTGGATCGGCCGCCATCAAGGACGCCGCGAGCTTATCGGACTGGCTGCGGGTGATTGTCTTCAGCGGCGATTCGTCGAGCTCCTTGTTCCAGACCTGATCATACGCCTCGCCCGAGCGCTGCGGGCGACGCGACAGGATCACGAGATTGAGCAGCGGCCACCAGATGAGGCGCGGCACCTCGATGACGCGCCGATCGGAGAGGAACTCCTTCAGATAGCGTCGCATCGACCAATAATCGGTCGCCTCCGGCGTGCCGAGATTGACGAGGAGAACGCCGATCCTGCCGAACGGGGCGGCGGGGTGATCGGCCGGGCGGGGGCCGCCTTCGCGGCCGGCGAAGGGGCGGCCGGTCGACGATGCGGCGTCGGGAGCGAGTTCCTGATCCATGGAACTGATCTAAGGCGAAGATGCGGCCGATGCGAGAGCGGCAAAGCGCCTATGACAGAGCAAATGACGTCGCCTCATGTGCGAAGGTCCGGCACGTGACGTGCCTCTTGTCGACAGAGACCGGCCTTGCCCCCTAATCTCTCGCCCGTCCGCGCCCCGCGACGGCGCCGGCTTATGACAAGGACAGACGACATGCCAACAGTGCGCGCCCTTTCCTTCGCCGCCATTCTCGCGCTCGGCGCGTCCCAAGCGCTCGCCGACACCACGCTCACCGTGTCCAACTGGCTTCCGCCCAGTCACCCGATCGTGCGCGACATCGTCATCCCCTGGGGTGAGGCGGTGAGCGAGGCGACCGACGGGCGCGTCACGGTGGAGGTGATGGCCGCACCGATCGGCAAGCCGCCCGCCCAGTACGACCTCGTGCGCGACGGCGCGGCCGATATCGGCTTCGGCGTCCACGGCTACACGCCGAACCGCTTCGCGCTGACGACGATCGCCGAACTTCCCTTCCTCGGCGACTCGTCCGAGGCGCTCTCCGTTGCCTATCAAGAAGTCTACGACGCCTATCTCGCCCCCGCCGGCGAACACGAGGGGGTGAAGCTCCTCGCCGTCTGGACGCACGGGCCGGGTGAGATCTACATGGTGAACTCGCAAGTCACCTCGCTCGCGGACCTTTCCGGCAAGAAGATGCGCGTCGGTGGCGGGCTCGCCAACATCGTCGCCGAGCGGCTCGGCATCGTGCCGGTCTCCGCCCCCTCCCCGCAGGTCTACGAGATCCTGTCGAACGGCGTCGCGGACGGCATCCTCTTCCCGCCCGAATCGGTGCCCTTCTTCAAGATCGACAAGGTCGTGAAGCATGCGACCGAGGTTCCCGGCGGGCTCTACAACACCTCCTTCTTCATGATCATGAACGAAGAGACCTGGAACGGCCTCTCCGAAGAGGACCGGACGGCGATCGACGAACTGTCCGGCGTCGCGCTCGCCCGCCGTGCCGGTCAGGCCTGGGACGCCGCCGACGCCGCCGGCCGCGAGACCATGAACGCCGAAGGCATGGAAACCATCACCGCGAGCGAGGCCTTCATGGGCGAGATCGAGGGTGCGCTCGACGGGGTCGACAGCGTCTTCCTCGACGCCGCGGCGCAAAAGGGCATCGATGGCGAGGCGGCGCTGAAAGCGCTGCGCGAGAAGGCCGCCGGCTCCTGATCGACGGACCAACCGACCGCGTCCGGGCCGCACGATAGGCCCGGACGCCTCCCGCGCCATCGCGCCACGCGCCACGCCGCGCTCGGTCCCGGAAGGACGCTCGTGAAACTCATCCCCCTCACATCGATCCTGCTGATCGCCATCGCCGGCGTCTTGTTGATGGCGATGATGCTCCTCACCGTCGTGGACGTCGTCGGCCGCTATGTCTTCAACTCGCCGGTGCCGGGCGCCTTCGAGGCGACCGAGGTGATGCTCGCTCTGTCGATCTTCGCGGGGCTGCCGATCGTCACCGCGCGCGGCGACCACGTCACCGTGCGCCTGCTCGTCGACCGCGCGCCGCAACGCGTTCGCTTTGTCGTCGACCGTGTGGTCGAGCTCGCCGTCGCGCTGCTGCTCGCGGGCGCGGCCTATCTTCTTTATGAGCGGGGCATGTCGCTCGCCTCCTATGGCGATTCCACCGTTCTCCTGCGCATTCCCCTCGCCCCGGTCGCGTTCGCGCTGATGGGGCTTTCGGCGGCCGCCTCGCTCGTCGCGGCGGTGCGCTTCGTTCTCCAATGCCTCGCGGCCGCGCGATGAACGCCGGAGCGTTTCGTTCATGATGGGTCTCGACCCCTGGGTGCCGGGGCTCGTCGCCCTCGTCCTCCTCATTCTCGCGGGTCTGCCGATCGCCTTCGCGATGGGGCTCGTCGGCAGTGTCGGCCTCGTGATGATCCTCGGGCCGCGTGGCGCTTGGTCGATCACCGGCCAGACCCTTTTCGATACCGGCCTGTCCTATACGCTGTCGGTGGTGCCGCTCTTCATCCTGATGGGCAATTTCGTCACCCGGGCGGGCCTGTCCGATAAGCTCTATGCCGCCTGCTATGCCTGGCTCGGCGCCCGGCGCGGCGGCCTCGCGATGGCGACAGCCGTCGCCTGTGGCGGCTTCTCGGCCGTGTGCGGCTCCTCCCTCGCGACCGCGGCGACGATCGGCAAGGTCGCCCTGCCCTCGATGCGCCGCTATGGCACCGCCGACAGCCTCGCCGCCGGCGTGATCGCGGCCGGCGGCACGCTCGGCATCCTGATCCCGCCTTCGGTCATCCTCATCCTCTACGGGGTGACGACGAGCCAGGATATCGGCGCCCTCTTCATCGCCGGCATCATTCCGGGGCTTCTCGGCATCGCGCTTTATATGGCGGCGGTGCGCGTCACCTGCCTCATCAACCCCGCCGCGGGCCCGCGCGGCCCGAAGACGACGATGGCCGAAAAGCTCGCCGCGACGCGGGGGGTGATCGGGGTGCTCGGCCTCTTCGTCCTGGTCATCGGCGGGATCTATGCCGGCGTCTTCACCGCCACCGAGGCCGCCGGCATCGGCGCGTTCGGCGCGTTTCTGATCGCCCTTTTCAGCGGCAAGCTCACTTTGCGCACCTTCGGCGAGGTTCTCGCCGAGACGGCGACCACCACGACGATGATGTTCTCGATCCTGATCGGCGCGCTGATCTTCGCGAACTTCGTCAACATCGCCGGCCTGCCGGCCGCGATGACGGGCTTCGTCGAGGCGCTCGCCTGGCCGCCTTTCGTCATTTTGATCGCGATCCTCGCGATCTATCTTTTTCTCGGAATGGTGCTGGAGAGCCTGTCGATGGTGCTCCTCACGGTGCCCATCTTCGCGCCGCTGGTGGCGGGGCTCGGCTATGATCTCGTCTGGTTCGGCATTCTCGTGGTGGTGATGACGGAAATCAGCCTCATCACACCGCCGGTCGGCCTCAACGTCTTCGTCCTGAAGACGGTGCTGCCCGACGTCCCCCTCGGGACGATCTTCCGCGGCGTCGGGCCGTTCATCCTCGCCGACATCGTGCGCGTCGCGCTGATCCTCGCGATTCCGGGGCTCGCGCTCTGGCTGCCGAGTCTGATGGGGTAAAGCCGGTCGCGCGAACCGGCGTTCGCGCGACCCTCTTTCGGTTTCTCGTCCTCCGGCGCCCAGCCGCGCTCTAAGTCCGCGACTCCGCGTCGACGATCGCGATCGCCGTCATGTTGAGGACGCCGCGGGCCGTCGAGGACTGGGTGATGATGTGCGCCGGAAGGCGCGTGCCGAGAAGGATCGGCCCCACATGGAGCGCCTTCGTCACCGACTTCAGCAGCGTCATCGCGATGTGCGAGGCATCGATGTTCGGGAACACCAGAAGGTTCGCCGCGCCGGACAGCGAGCCGTCGGGCATTGCGCGGCTGCGCACCACCTCGTCGAGCGCGTCCTCGCCGTTCATCTCGCCGTCGACCTGGAGATCGGGCTTGGCGGCGTGGAGGCGTTCGAGCGCCTCGCGCATCACCCGCGCCGATTCGATGTCACGCGAACCGAAGCGCGAGGCCGACAACAGCGCGACGCGCGGGGTGATGCCGAAGGCCTCCACCTGCTCGGCCGCGAGAAGCGTCATCTCGGCGACCTGCTTGGCCGACGGCGCGTCGGAGACCTGCGTGTCGAGGAGGAAGAGCGGCCCGTGATCCTCGAGGAGGAGCGACAGGGCGGCGAGCTCGCTCACCCCCTCGCGCATCCCGATCACGTCCCGGACGGCGCGCACGTGCTGGCTGAACGGGCTCTCGACGCCGCAGATCATCGCGTCCGCCTCGCCGCGCTTGACCGCGAGGGCGCCGATCACCGTCGAGTTGGTGCGCACCACCGTGCGCGCCGCCTCCGGCGTCACGCCTTTGCGGCCGACGACGGAGAAATAGGTGTCGACATATTCGCGATAACGCGGGTCGTCCTCGGGGTCGATGATCTCGAGCTCGCGCGGAACGCGCCGCAGGCCCGCCCGCTGCGCCCGCGCCTCGACGACACGGCGACGGCCGATGAGGATCGGAACCCCCATCCCCTCCTCGAGCACGATCTCGGCGGCGCGCAGGACGCGCTCGTCCTCGCCCTCGGCATAGACGACGCGCGTCTTCGACTGGCTCGCTTTGTCGAAGAGCGGCTTCATGATGGAGCCGGAGCGGAAGACGAAGCGGTTGAGGCGGTCCTTGTAGGCCTTGAGGTCGGTGATCGGGCGCTGGGCGAGGCCGCTGCGCGCCGCGGTCTCGGCGACGGCGGGGGCGATGCGCAGGATGAGGCGCGGATCGAACGGCGCGGGAATCAGATAATCCGGCCCGAAGCTCTTCGCGGTGCCGCCATAGGCGCGCGCCACCTCCTCGGTCGGCCGCTCACGCGCGAGCGCGGCGATCGCCTCGACGGCGGCGATCTTCATCGCCTCGTCGATCCCGGTCGCACCGGCATCGAGCGCGCCGCGGAACAGGAAGGGGAAGCACAGGACGTTGTTCACCTGGTTCGGATAGTCCGACCGGCCGGTGCACATCAGCGCGTCGGGCCGCAGCTCGGCCACGATCTCGGGCATGATCTCGGGATTCGGGTTGGCGAGCGCCAGAATGAGCGGGTTCGCCGCCATCCCCTTCAGCATCTCCGGCTTCAGGACGCCGGCGGCCGAGAGGCCGAGAAAGATGTCCGCTCCTTCGATCGCCTCGGCGAGGGTGCGCTTGTCGGTCTTGACGGCGTGCCGGGCCTTCCACGGGTCCATCTCGACCTCGCGACCCTCATAGACGACGCCGTGAAGGTCGGTCGCGATGATGTTCTCCGGCTTCGCCCCCTGGCTGACGAGGAGGTTGAGGCAGGAGATCGCCGCGGCGCCCGCGCCGGCGGTGACGATCTTCACCTCGGACAATTCCTTGCCGGAGATCAGCAGCGCGTTCTTGATCGCCGCGGAGACGATGATCGCGGTGCCGTGCTGATCGTCGTGGAAGACGGGGATCGCCATCCGCGCCTTCAGCTTTTCTTCGATCGCGAAGCAGGCGGGGCCCTGGATATCCTCGAGGTTGATCCCGCCGAAGGACGGCTCCAGCGCCGCCACGATGTCGACGAAGCGGTCGATATCGGTCTCGTCGACCTCGATGTCGATGCCGTCGATATTGGCGAATTTCTTGAAGAGGACCGCCTTGCCCTCCATCACCGGCTTGGCGGCGAGCGGTCCGATCGAGCCGAGCCCGAGGACCGCCGTCCCGTTGGTGACGACGGCGACGACGTTGCCGCGATTGGTGTAATCGAGCGCCGTCAGAGGATCGCGGGCGATCTCGAGGCTCGGCGCGGCGACGCCGGGGGAATAAGCGAGCGAAAGGTCGCGCTGGGTCGAAAGCGGCTTGGTGGCGCGGACCTCGAGCTTTCCGGGAGGATCCAGCCTATGGTAGGCGAGCGCTGCGGCGTCGGCGGCTGTCGGTTCTTCGGTCATCGTGGCCCTCCCGTCCATAGGCTTTAGGCGGCGCGGGGGCATAAGCGCAATGGGCACGAGTGCCGCGCGGTGATGCCACTGGGGAAAGAGGAAGGACGACCATGCCTCATATCGACGAAACGCTCCCATTCGAGCCGGTTGGCTTTTCGGTCATCATCGTGTCCGACACGCGCGATCCGGAGACGGACAAGTCGGGCGACACGCTGGAAGGCCGCATCAAGGGCACCGGCCACCGCCTCGCCGCGCGGACCATCGTGCCGGACGATCGGGCCGCGATCCGCGCCGCCGTCGAGGCGGGCGTCGCCGACCCCGAGGTCGACGTGATCATCACCTCCGGCGGAACCGGCTTCACCGGCCGCGACGTTACGCCCGACACGATCGAGCCGATGTTCGACAAGCGGATGGACGGCTTTTCCGCCGTGTTCCACGCCGTCAGCCGCGCCGTGATCGGCACGTCGACGATCCAGTCGCGCTGCACCGCCGGCCTCATCGGCGAGACCTTCGTCTTCGTGCTGCCGGGTTCGCCCGGGGCGTGCAAAGACGCGTGGGACAACATCCTGGTCGAGCAGTTCGACTCCCGCTTCAAGCCGTGCAATTTCATCGAGATCATGCCGCGGATCGCCGAAAAATAATGCGATCAAATAGGGAACAAAAAGTGTTTGCGAGCGGTCGGAAGCGGCGCTAGCTTGGCCCCTCAACAGGGTGGCCGAGCATGGTCGAAACACTTTTCGTTCCCAAATCACGCAAGAGCGGGCGCGGGGCCGACATCAACCCCCACCCCCGCTTCGACGCCGAACAGCGCGAAGCCTTCGACGATGGATGGAACATCGAGGAGGACGAGACCCGCCCGAAAACCGTGGTGACGGAGGAGCGGGCGAAGACCATCATCACCCGCAACGCCTCGCCCGATATCGGCTTCGATCGGTCGATCAACGCCTATCGCGGCTGCGAGCATGGCTGCGTCTATTGCTTCGCTCGGCCGACCCACGCCTATCTCGGCCTCTCCCCCGGCCTCGATTTCGAGACGCGCCTTTTTGCCAAGCCCGAGGCCGCGGCACTGTTGCGGCGGGAGCTGTCGGCGCCGTCTTATCGCTGCCGCTCGATCGCCATCGGCACCAACACCGACCCCTACCAACCGATCGAGAAGAAGCGGGGCATCACGCGTTCGATCCTCGAGGTCCTGCGGGAGACGAAACATCCCGTCGGCATCGTGACGAAGTCCGACCTCGTCCTGCGCGATCTCGACATTCTCGCCCCGATGGCGGCCGAAAACCTCACCAAGGTCGGCCTCTCGGTGACGACGCTGAACCCCACCCTCTCCCGCACGATGGAGCCGCGCGCGCCGACGCCGAAAAAGCGCATCGCCGCGATCAAGGCGCTCGCCGATGCGGGGGTGCCGGTGAGCGCACTCATCGCCCCGATCCTGCCCGCCATCAACGATCACGAGATCGAGGCGATCGTCGCGGAGGTCGCCGCCGCCGGCGCGACGCACGTCAATTTCGTGATCCTGCGCCTGCCGCACGAGGTGAAGGACATCGTGCGCGACTGGCTCGCCAAGCACTTCCCCGACCGCGCGCGGCGGGTGATGTCGGTGATGCAGGCGATGCGCGGCGGGAAGGACTATGACGCGACATGGGGCCTGCGCCAGCGCGGCGAAGGACCGTTCGCGAAGGCCGTCGCGGAGCGTTTCGCGCTGGCGGCCAAGCGGCACGGGATGAATATCGGCACGGTGCGGCTCGACACGACCCGTTTCGTCCATCCCCGCGCCCCGTCGGCGCAGATGGATCTCTTCGGCTGAGCCCTACTCCGCCGCTTCGCCGATCGTCTCGCCGGCGAGGCGCGCATAGGCCTCGCGGATCGGCGCGAAGCTGCGGCGGTGATGGAGGCATGGGCCGAGCCTATCGAGCGCCTCACGGTGCTCGGCCGTGCCGTACCCCTTGTGGCGCTCGAAGCCGTAACCGGGAAAGGCGCGGGCGAGACGGGTCATCATCCGGTCGCGCGTCACCTTGGCGACGATCGAAGCGGCGCCGATCGCGGTGGAGCGACCATCGCCCTTGACGAGCGCGCGCCCTTTGATGGTGAGGCCATTCGGTAGATCGCGCCCGTCGATCAGCGCGACGGTCGGCGCGTCGGGCAGCGTCTCGACGGCGCGGACCATCCCCCACAACGTCGCGGCGCGGATGTTCATCCGGTCGATCCGCGGCGCGCTGACGACGACGGTGGAGACCATCGCCTCGCGCACGATCATCTCATAAATCTCGTTGCGGACCTGCGGGGAGAGGACCTTGGAATCGGCGATCCCGTCGATCAGCCGCTCACGGGGAAGGATCACCGCCGCGACCACGACGGGCCCCGCCCACGGTCCGCGTCCGGCCTCGTCCACTCCACATATCGTTTGGCAATAGCGCGTCATCCGCAACGCCACCTCGGCACCTCAGCGTGCGTTTATCTGGGGAGGAGAATCAGCATACGCGAGCGCGTCGCGAATGACGAACCAATGGTAAACGCGTTGCCACAAATTCGCCGTTTTCCACGACGGGGCGACAGCCACCCTCACCGACTGTGCAAAAGGCCCGGGAGCCTTTGCGCTGCCGCATCATCCCTAGTCCTAATTTCGATGCAATACGTGGAACGGCTGCTTGATTCGCCTCCACAACGGGACCGAACTTTGGGACGATTTAGGGGCGCCGATGTTCAAAACGATGTCGCAACACAGCGTCTATCCCGTCTTCGAGGGTGAGATCGAAGCCTGGGAGGACGATGCGCCGGACCTCCGCCCGATCGCGACCGACCGGCGCGAGGCCGAGGCGCGCGACTGGCCCGTCTCGAACCGAAACACCCCCGCCGCAGACACACCCCGCGAGCCACAGCCGCAACGGCCGAGCGCGATCCGCGCCTCGTTTGCCTCCGGCGCCGACGCGAGCGCCGAGACCTTCCGCGATCTCGCCCGCACCATCGAGCGGATGCGCATCAAGAGCCGCACCGCGACGCCGGCGGGCGAGGCTGCCGCCGCACAGCGGCCGGCGCAACATGTCCCCGCGTCGACACGGCGCGAGCGCGCCCCCTTCGCGGGCGAGGCGCCCGTCCGCCCCACCGGCCGCGTCTGGCCGATGAACCGTCATGACGCGCCGCAGGATACGGCGCGCCCCGCGTCCTGGCTCGACGATGTGCGCGAGACCTATCGCAACGCGGCCCCCGAGCCGGCCCGCAGGACGGCGGCTTCCCCGCGGCGCCCCTTGAGCGAGGATCGAGCCGCACCCGTACGGCAGCCGGAACCGTTCCGGGCCGCCGCCACCGCAGGAGCGATGCCGGCGCAGGCCCGCACCACCCAGCGGGCGAACGCAACCTCCTCCGCCAACGGCGAGGCGCCGACCCGGCGCGAAGCGAGCCCGATGCCGCGCGATCACGAGCTTCTCGCGGTGATCCAGAAGGAGCTTGCGGTTCTCGCCACCAAGGCGGACGTCACGCGGCTTGAAGGAATGCTCACGCATCTGATGCGCCGCGTCCTCGCGCTCGAGGAGAACCGCTCGAACATCCGCGCCGAGCGGCGGGCCGAACGCCTCGCCCTCGTCGAGCCGGCAAAGCCCAAGGTGAGCGCCATCGCGGAAATCGGCCAACCGGCGAACGCGCGCATTCAGACGCGCAAGATCGCCGCCGCGCCAGTGACGCCGGCAAAGGCTACGCCGAGCGACGAGATCGAGCTTCCGTTCACGCCGCCCCGCACCACGCCTCGCCGCCTCTGGCGCTGAGGCTCAGCCCTTCTTCTCCCAACGCCCGCCCGCCGATTGCTGCCAATAGGTGCAGGTATGGCCGGCCGCCTTGAGCGGCGACCAGTGGCGCCGCGCCTCCTGCACGGCGGCCGGATCATCGGCCGAAAACAGGATGACGACCCGCTCATAGGCGTCGACGTCGGTCGGCACCGCGCGATCGGCGAGGAAGCGGACCTCGGCGCCGTTCGGATTGTCGTTCTCGACGGTCAGCCAGATCGGCTGGCGGTCGGGGGCGTGGCCGTCCGCCCGGCTCCCGTGCGGCAGGAAGCTGTCATCGCGATAGACCCACAAATGCCGGTCGAGAGCATCGCGCAGCGCGTCGTCCGAGACCTGGACGACCGCCCGCCAGCCGCGCTGGAGCGTCTTTTCAAGAAGGGTCGGCAGCACCTCTTCGAGGGTCTGCCGCTCCAGATGGTAGAAGAGGACCTCCGCCATCGCCCTCAGATCGGCGGGCACGTCGCGACGAAGGACGGGCGCGCCTCGATCGGCTTCATCCACGCCGCGATGTTCGGGAAGCGATCACGCCAGCCATAGTCCGCAAAGCGGAAGTCGAGATAGCCGAGCGCCGCGCCGAGCGCGATGTCGGCGATCGTGATCGACCCGCTCGCCGGCGGCAAATCGGCCTCGAAGACGCCGAGCCCTGCGGTCACGCGCTCGAACTGGTCTTCGATCCAAAAGGGCCACTGCTTGTCCTCGGGACGGGCGGCGATCTCGTAACGAGAGCCGACCGCGCAATCGGCGATGCCGCGGGCGATCGCGTACCGGCTCAACACCTTCCAATGGTCGGGCGAAGAACGGGCGAAGAGGCGCGTGTCCCCGACACGGGCGGCGAGATAGTCCGTGATCACCGCGGAATCGACGATCAGCGTTCCATCCTCGACGACGAGGGCCGGGATCTTCCGCAACGGCGTCACGGCGAGATAATCGGGGTTCGGCTTCGCCGGCGCGACCACCGTCTCGACGAGCTCGATATCCTCGTGGAGGCCGAGCTCGTGGGCGACGATTTCGACGGTTCGACCGAAGGGGGTCGCCCGTGTGGTGTAGAGCTTCATCAGCGTGTCCTCAGGCCGCGGGGCCACGCGGGATCGCGTCGGCGCCGTCTTCATAGAAATCGGCGACGAAGCGCTCGAGGAGCCGCACGCCGAAGCCCGAGCCGAACGTCCGGCTCGTCTCGTTCGACGGCGAGCCCATGGCGGTGCCCGCGACGTCGAGATGGACCCAGGTCGCATCGCTCGCGAAACGGCGCAGGAACTGCGCGGCGGTGATCGATCCGCCCCAGCGTCCGCCGGTGTTCTTCATGTCCGCGACCTTGGAATCGATAAGCTGATCGTAGTCCTTGGAGAGCGGCATCCGCCAGACGAGATCGCCGGTCGCCTTGCCCGAGTCGGAAAGCTGGGCGGCGACGGTGTCGTCATCGCTATAAAGGCCCGCATGATAGTTGCCGAGGGCGACGATGATCGCACCCGTCAGTGTCGCGAGGTCGATGACGACGCTCGGCGAGAAACGCTCGATCGTGTAGGTGAGGAGATCGGCGAGGACCAGACGGCCCTCGGCGTCGGTGTTGATGATCTCGATCGTCTGGCCGGACTTCGACTTCACGATGTCGCCGGGCCGCTGGGCATTGCCGTCGGGCATGTTCTCGACGAGGCCGATCACGCCGATCGCGTTGACCTTCGCCTTGCGCGCGGCGAGGGCGTGCATCGTTCCGACGACGGCGGCGGCGCCCGCCATGTCGCCCTTCATGTCCTCCATGCCGGCGGCCGGCTTGATCGAGATGCCGCCGGTGTCGAACACGACGCCCTTGCCGACGAAGGCGACGGGCTTCACCTCGGCCGGGCCGTTCTTCCACTCCATCACGGCGACGCGGGCCGGACGGGAAGACCCCTGCGCGACGCCCAGAAGGGCGCGCATCTCGAGACGCTCGAGCTCGTCCGGCTCCATGATCGTGACCTCGACGCCGAGATCGCGAAGCTGGGCGGCGCGCTCGGCGAACTCCACCGGGCCGAGAATGTTGGGCGGCTCGTTGGTGAGATCGCGCGCGACATAGACACCCTCGCCGATGGCGGCGGCGGCGGTCCAACGCGCCTCGGCGGCGGCGGCATCGGCGAGCGCGATCGTGACGGTGCGCGGCACGGCGTCGTCCTCGTCGCTCTTCTTGCTCTTGTAGATGTCGAACGTGTAGGCGCGCAGGCTCATGCCGAGCGCGAAATCGGCCGCCTGGTAGGCCGTGAACGGCGCATCCGGCGTTTCGGCGAAGACGGTGACGTCACGCTGCGGGCCGCCGGGAAGCGCGCCCATCACGGTGCCGCCGAGCTTCGACCAGTCGGCCTCCTTCAACTTCGTGAGATCGCCGAGACCGACGACGAGAAGCGCGTTCGCATCGAGCCCGCGCGGCAAGGGCACGAGCATCGTCGCGGACCGCTTTCCCTTGAACCCCTGGCTGTTTGCGGCGGAGGTGATCAGCCCGTCGGTCGCCCCATCCACGCGTCGCGCCGCTTCGCCGAGGGCCATATTGTCCCCGGCAAAGACGACCAGCGTCCCGGATTTCGGCAACTCTACAGGGCGGAATTGGATGATGGGGCTCTTGGCCATGACGATCCTTTCGATGCTCGTTCGCACCTAGACCGTTTCCGCCCTGTTCACAACCGCTAGGAGTGCGGCCCTGAAGCCACGCTCTCAATCATTCGTTCACCGTTCTTGCGAGCGATTCTTCAACCCTGGCAATCCTTAGTGTAGGCGAATTGGGTGGGGCGCGCCGTATGCCTTCTCTTGCGGCGCGCTTGTGTTGGCCCGAGGTGTCTGGAAGGTCCATGCCGCTGATCAATCGGTATATGTGTCGGCGGATTCTGACGATCTTTCCGGCAGCGCTTTTGATCCTGACCGCAGTGATCTGGTCCACCCAGGCGCTGCAGCGGCTCGACCTCGTCACCGCGAAGGGTCAGACCTTCGCCGTCTTCTTCGGCCTCACCGCCCTCGCCGTCCCTTTCCTCGCCACGATGCTCGCGCCCATCGCCTTCGTGATCGCGATGATCGTCGTCTACGACTCGATGAACCGTGACAGCGAGCTCGTCGTCATCGGCGCCGCGGGGGCGGGTCGGCTGCGCCTCCTTCAGCCGGCGCTGGTCGCCGCCGCGGTGTGCGCCGCGCTCGTCGCGTTCGGAACGGCCTATCTCGGCCCCAAAGGGCTCGCCGAGGCCCGCGTCCTGCTGACGAGCGTGCGCGCCGATGTCGTCACCTCGATCGTCCAGCCCGGCCGCTTCATCGAGATCGAAGACGGCCTCACCGTCAACATTCGCGACCGCCAGGCCGACGGGACCCTCCACGGGCTCCTGCTCGACGATCAGCGGCGCCCCGATCTCGGCATCACCTATCTCGCCGAAAACGCCCGCGTCGTCGAAGCGGAGGACAACACCCTCCTCGTGATGACGAACGGCAGCGCGCAGCGCATGGAGCGTCCTTCGAACGAGCTGTCCGTCGCCGCCTTCGACGCCTACGCCTTCGACCTCACCGACCTCACCGCCGGCCCACAAACGCCGACCTTCCGCCCCTCGGAGCGGACCCTCGTCGAGCTTCTCTATCCCGAGCCGGACGACACCTATCGCGCCGACCGCGAGGCCCGCTTCGCGATCGAGCTGCATGACCGGCTGTCCCAGCCGATCGCGCCGTTCGTCTATGCGCTGATCGTGTTCCTCTTCGTCGGCGATCCGCGGATGCACCGTCAGGGCCGCTTCGCCGGTATCTTCGCCGCCGCGATCGCCGTCGCCGTGGTGCGGGGCGCATCCTACGGCATCCTCCTCGCGGTCGAGGACACGCCGCAATATGCCGTCGCGGTCTATCCGCTGCTGATCGGCATCGGCGCGTTCGTCTTCTTCTTGATCGTTACGGATCGCTCCGTCACCTTCCATGAGCGGATCTGGAACAGCCTCGTCGCGACGCTCAACCGATTGACACAGAAGCGGATCGCGGGGGCGCCCGCATGATGACCCGCATCGGTCCAGGCCGTACCCTGTCGATTTATCTCTCGCTGACATTCCTGCGCTGGATCGGCGGCTTCTTTTTGCTCGGTACGGCCATTATCTTCCTCGCCGACGTGATCGAGCTCGTTCGCCGCTCGGTCGACCGGGAATCCTTCAATGCGGCCGAGGCCGTCGCCGCATCCTTCTTCAAAACGCCGTCCTTGACCGAGGAGTTCCTTCCCTTTGCCGTTCTCTTCGGCGCGATCGCCGCGTTCCTCGCGCTCAATCGCCGACTCGAGCTCGCGGTCATGCGGGCGGCCGGCATCTCGGCCTGGCAGTTCATCCTGCCGGGCATCCTCACAGT
Organism: Acuticoccus kalidii; assembly: GCF_021556395.1. GTDB lineage: Bacteria > Pseudomonadota > Alphaproteobacteria > Rhizobiales > Amorphaceae > Acuticoccus > Acuticoccus kalidii. The sequence goes on along the minus strand of NZ_JAKGCS010000033.1, from coordinate 167,414 downwards.
GATCGCGCTCGGTATCGTGTCGACGACGCTCTACAATCCCCTCTCGGCCGCCGCCCGCGAGCGCTCCGAGGCCCTGAGCGCCCGCGTGCTCGGCAACGAGGCGCGGATGCTGACCGGCAGCTCGAGCTCCGTCTGGTTCCGCCAGGAGGGGCCGAACGGCGGATCGATCATGCATGCGCGCGCCGCGACGTCCGACGGCCTCACTCTGTTCGGCGTCGTGGGCCACCTCCTCGATTCGGAAAACCGTTTCATCGGCCGTGTCGAAGGCGACACGGCGAGCCTCACGCCCGGCGAATGGGTGCTCACCAACGTCACCCGCTATGACGTCGAAGGGAACGCGACCCAGGAGGAGAGCGCCGTCGTGCAGACCGCCCTCACCCCGGTCGAGGTGCGTGAAGCGGTCGCCCGGCCAGACACGATCTCCTTCTGGCGCCTGCCGGACGCGGTTTCGCTCGCCGAGCGGGCCGGACTGCCGGCGCACCGCTTCGCGCTGCAATATCAGGTGCTCCTCGCCCGCCCCCTCCTCCTTGCGGCGATGGTGCTGATCGCGGCGAGCGTCTCCCTGCGCCTCGTCCGCCTCGGCGGCGTGACGCGCGCGATCTCGGGCGGCATTGTCGCCGGCTTCGCGCTCTATATCGCCTCCGCGGTCGCGTCCGATCTTGGCGAAGCGGGGGCCGTTCCGCCGATCTTCGCCGCCTGGCTCCCCGGTATCGGGGCCGCTCTCTTCGGCATATCCGCCCTTTTGCACAGCGAGGACGGGTAGTGCGTATCCTCGATCACACGCGCCGGCTGGCGCTTGCCTTCACCTGCGTCGCGACTGTCGCGGCCGCGACGGCACCGCCCGCGGCCGCGCAGCTCTTCGACCGTCCGCTGCAGGCCGCCCCCGGCTCGCAGATGCTTCTGGAGTCCGACACGCTCGTCTACGATGTCGACACCGGGGCGGTGACGGCCGTCGGCAGCGTCTTCATCGAATATAACGGCTATCAGATCTTCGCCTCGCGGGTTCATTACGACCAGGCGGCGAACCGGCTGTCGGCCGCCGGCGGCGTGCGTCTCGAGGAGCCGGACGGCAACATCGTCGTCGCCCGCGAGATCGAATTGTCGGAGGATCTGCGCGAGGGCTTCCTCACCGGTCTGCGCGCCGACACGATCTATCGCACCCGCCTCGCCGCCAACCGCGCCGAGCGGGTCGACGGCGAAGTCACCATCTTCGAGGATGCCGGCTATACGGCCTGCTATTCCTGCCGCAAGCGGCCGGACAAGCCGCCGACCTGGGCCATTAAGGCGCGCAAGGTCATCTACAACGAGGCCGACAAGACGCTGCGCTTCGAGAAGCCGGAATTCGACCTCTTCGGCAACACCGTCGCCGTCCTGCCGAACTTTTCGGTGCCGGACCCCACGGTGCGCCGCAAATCCGGCTTCCTGATGCCGACGGCGATCTACTCGAACCTTCTCGGCTTCGGCGTCCGCGTCCCCTATTTCCAGACGCTCGGGCCGAGCCGCGACGTGACCTTCGCCGCGACGCCGCTCTCGCGCCAAGGCGTCTTCGGCGATGTCGAGTATCGCCAGCGGACGGGCAGCGGCAGCTTCCGCGTCCGCGCGACGGGCATCTACCAGCTCGACCCGTCGGCGTTCGACGATTCCTCCGGCAACCGCAATTTCCGCGGCTCGGTGTCGACGGAGGGCAATTTCTACATCAACCCCGATTGGCAGTGGGGCTGGGAGAGCACCGCGACGACCGACCGGCGCTATCTCAGCGACTACAAACAGTCGACGGGCGACAACCTCACCGAGCCGACGACCATCTACCTCACCGGCCTCGGCGACCGGAATTATTTCGACGCGCGGGTCTGGGCCTTCCGCATCCTCCAGGACGATTATAACTCGACCCAGGTCCTCAACGCCCCCGCCCCCTTCAGCGGTGTCGGCCAGCAGCTCCAGGGCAAGCAGGCCTATGTGCACCCGGCGATCGACTATGAAGGCGTGGTCAACCGGTCGGTCCTGTCCGGCGAACTCTCCTACAAGTTCAACCTGATCTCCCTCACCCATCAGGAGACGGACGCGTTCGGCGCGATCGTCGACAATCAGCGCATCGCCCGTTTCCGCGGCGTCGAAGGCACGTTCACCCGTGCGAGCGCCGAAGTGAATTGGCGCAAGCGCGTGTTCGCCCCGCTCGGCCAGGTGTTCACCCCATTCGCCGGCGCGCGCGGCGATCTCTTCGCGCTCGACAATCGCGATCCGAACGTCACCTCGCTCGACGACGATGTTCTCGGCCGGGCGATGCCCTGGGTCGGCCTGACCTATCGCTGGCCGTGGCTCGTCTCCTCGAAATGGGGCACGCAGACGATCGAGCCGATCGCAGAGATCATCGCCCGCCCCAACGAAACGCATATCGGCTCGCTACCGAACGACGACGCGCAGTCCGTCGTGTTCGACGACACCAACCTGTTCGGGACGACGCGCTTTTCGGGCTATGACCGCGTGGAAGGCGGCGTGCGCGCCAATATCGGCGTGCGCTACGTGCTGCAGACCTATTCCGGCGCGATGCTCGCGGCGACGGTCGGCCAGTCCTATCACCTCGCCGGGCGCAACTCCTACGCCGTGCCCGACATCATGGACTCGACCGGCAATTCGGGCCTTTCGTCCGACGATTCCGATCTCGTCGGTGGCCTCTATTTCGACACCAATGGCGGCCTCGCGATCACCGCCAAAGGCCGCTTCGACGACGAGACGCTCGACATCCAGCGGGCCGAAGTCTCGGCCGCCGCACGCACCGGGCCGCTGACCAGCAGCGCCGTCTACACCTTCCTCGCCAAGCAGCCGGACCTCGGCATCATCGACGACCGGGAGGAGATCCAGGTCGCCGCGTCGCTCCGCGCGCTGGAGCGGGTGCGGATCTTCGGCCAGCTCCGCTACGACCTCAAGGATCGCGACATCATCCGCGAGGGGATCGGCGTCGCCTATGACGACGATTCCCTGTCGGTCTCCGTCGCCTATTCGGAGGATCGGGGCGGACTTCCCGAGGATCCGGTCGACCGGACGGTGTTCTTCCGCATCGGCCTGCGCACCATCGGCGACGGTACCGTTTCGACCGGGCTCGACAACTGAGACCCTTGCACGCGTTGAAACTTCCTCTCCGTGCGGTATGAGAGGGGGTGCGCGGCGTGCGGGAGTCTCAACCGAACCTTGAATGCGGTCGACCCCGACACGCCTCGCAAACCACGAGACCGACCGGGGTGAGACCGAGAGCGCCCCGAAGCCGAGAGTGTGTTGTCATGGTTCGAATCCTAGTCGCTCTGCTTGTCGTCCTCATGCTGGCGCCGACCGCGCCGGCATCTGCAACGTCGATCGTCGCCGTCGTCAACGGAAGCCCGATCACCTCCTATGATGTCGGGCAGCGGGAACGCCTGCTGCGCCTCACCGGCACGCAGGGCGCGCTATCCTCGATGGCTCTCGACGAATTGATCGACGAGAAGCTTCAGTTGAACGCCGCGCGGCAAGCCAATGTCACCATCGACGAAGGCGACGTCGATCGGGCGATCGGCGAGATCGCCGGCCGCGTGAAGCTGTCCGCCGGGCAGCTCGGCCAGGCGCTCAGCCAGCAGGGCGTCAACATCAAGACGTTGCGCGACCGCATTCGCGCGCAAATCGCCTTCAACCGCCTCGTCCGCGCCCGCTTCCAAGCCGAATCGCAAGTGACCGAGCAGGACCTCGTCGCCGCCCTCCTGAAGGACGACACCCTCGAGCGGCAGATCGAGACCGCCGAGTACACGCTGCAACAGGTCATCGTCGCGATGCCGGAAAATCCGTCCGCTCAGCGTCTCGCCGAAGCCAACCGGATCGCGAGCAAGCTGCGGGCCGAGTTCAACGGCTGCGCCAACGGCATCGAGCTCGTGAAGAAGACGCGCAATGTCGTCGTCCGCCCGTTCGGCCGCCGAACCGAATCCGAGCTGACCAACGATGTTCAGGACGCCCTCAAGGACGTTCCCGTCGGCAAGCTCGCCGCCCCGATCGAGACCCCGCGCGGCCTCGTCCTCTTCGCCGTGTGCGACAAGAAGACCATGCAATCGACCAACGCCGCGATGAAGGCGCTGGAGCCCGAGCTCGCCAACGAGCGCGGCGAGCAATTCTCCAAGCAGTATCTGCGTCAGCTTCGCCGCGACGCGGTGATCGAACGCCGCTGAGCCCGATGGACGCTCCGACCGGTGGGGGCGAGGACGACGCCGCCCTCGCCGCTCTGAGACAGCGCATCGACGCCCTGCCCCCGCTGCGCGAGATCCTCGCCGCAGAGGGGATGACGGCCAAGAAGTCCCTCGGCCAACATTTCCTGTTCGACTTCAACCTGACGGACAAGATCGCCCGCACCGCGCGGATGCCGGGCGCACCGACCGACGCGCCGCTCGCCGGGCAGACCGTGGTCGAGGTCGGCCCCGGCCCCGGCGGGCTCACGCGCTCGCTCCTCAAGGCCGGCGCGCACGTCATCGCGGTCGAGAAGGACGCCCGCGCCGCGACGATCCTCGCGCCCCTAGAGGACGCCGCCGCCGGCCGCCTCACCGTCCATATCACCGACGCCTTGACGGCGGACTGGACGGCGATCGCCCCCGAAGGCGCGATCATCTGCTCGAACCTTCCGTATAACGTCGCGACACCGCTCCTCGTCGGCTGGCTGACCAAAGGCAGTTGGCCGTCTTGGTGGGCGAACGCGACGATCATGGTCCAGCGGGAGGTGGCGAACCGGATCACCGCGGCCCCGACGAGCGAGGCCTATGGCCGCCTCGGCGTCCTCGCGGGCGTCAGGGCCCATACGGAAAGCGTCTTCGACATCGCGCCCAGCGCCTTCGTGCCGCCGCCTAAGGTGTGGTCGAGCGTCGTGCGGCTCGATCCGAAGCCGGACGCCGCCCGTGTGCCGATCGGCGCGCTCAGCCAGGTGACCGCCGCCGCATTCGGCCAGCGCCGCAAGATGCTGCGCTCCAGCCTGAAGGCCCTGACGAAGACGCCGGAAGCACTGTTGTCGGCCGCCGACATCGCCCCGACGGAACGGGCCGAGCAGTTGAGCCTTGACGCGTTCGTGCGCCTCGCCGAGATCTATGCGAGCGAGGGGCGAGGGCAATAACGCCGCCCGCGCGCCCCTCGGGTCACAACTGCGCCGTGACGCGCTCCGCGAGACACGCCGCCGTCCGCCGGACCTCCGCGGCGCGGTCGTCCCAATCGACGGCGCTTCCGCGATAACCGGCTTTGGCGAGATCCAGAACCGCCGCCGCACGCCGCGGCAACCGGGCCGCGGCCCAGAGCGCCGCCTCGTCCTTGGCCACGAAGTAGCCCATCGTCGCCGTTCGCCACATGCGCGCGAGTGTCAGGAGGACGTTGGTCTCATCGCCTGCGAGACCGGCGAGAAGCGCCGGGAGCGCCTCCCGCATCGCACGGCGCACGTCTTGCGCCGGCACGGGCGGTAGGAGCGCGGCGGCGCCGGGTCCATAAAGGGGGTGAGACGCGAGCCGCGCCTGTGCGAGGATCAACGTGTTCTCCGGGTCGGGCACCGGACCCGGCGCCTCCCCCGCCTCGAAGGCCGCGCGCAGCCATTCGCCAAAGACGAACTCCGCTTCGGCCGGAAATCCCCCTGCCCCGAGCGCCGCGCGGGTGAACACGATCACCTCGATGCAACGCGGTCCGCTGACCGGCGCCGGATGAGGCGCCGAAATCGCCAGCAGGGCGGCAAGCAGCCCTTGGCGCTCCTCATCGCTCAACGGCCGGGCGACGACCGCCAGAATATCGATGTCGCTGTGCGGACGGAGCCCGCCGGAGACAGCCGAGCCGTGCAGATAGACGCCGACGAGCCCTTCCCCGAAAACCTCGCGGAGCGCCGCCATTACAGCGTCGATCTGAGGGTCGGGAGCCGGATGCCGAGGCGCGTCCATTCGCTCAGCAGGGCCGCTTTAGTCGGAGACCTTTTCCGTGCCGTCCGTCACCAGCGCGTCGGACACGCTCGCCACGAAGCGGTCGAGCCCGTTGAGGCGGCGGCGACGCACGCGCTCGGCGGCGAGGATCGCACCAACGCTCGCGAGAGCCGACTGCAGCTCGTCATTGACGATGACATAGTCGTATTCGGTGTAATGGGTGAGCTCTTCGCGGGCATTGCGCAGACGGCGCAGGATCGTCGCCTCGTCGTCCTCCGCGCGGCGGACGAGACGCGAATGAAGCTCGGCGCCGGACGGCGGCAACACGAAGATCGAGACGAGATCGTCCGGCATCGCCGCCTGGAGCTGGGAGGCCCCTTGCCAGTCGATGTCGAACAGCACGTCACGCCCGGACGACAGCGCCTTTTCGACCGGATCGCGCGGCGTGCCGTAACAGTTGCCGTGAACCTCGGCCCATTCCAGAAGCTCGCCCCGGTCACGCATCAGCTCGAAATCGCGCATCGTGACGAAGTGATAATGCACGCCCTCCACCTCGCTCGCGCGGCGTTTGCGGGTCGTCACCGAGATCGAGAGAGACAGGCTCTTGTCCTGCTCGAGCAGGAGGCGGGAGATCGTGCTCTTGCCGGCGCCGGAGGGCGAGGAGAGGACCACGAGAAGGCCCCGGCGGGTATAGGTGTCGGGCGCCGTCATTCGAGGTTCTGCACCTGCTCGCGCACCTGCTCCACCGCCGCCTTCAGTTCGAGCCCGAGGGCAGTGATCGTGTGGTGCGGCGCCTTCGAGCAGATTGTGTTGGTCTCGCGGTTGAGCTCTTGGCAGAGAAAGTCGAGCTTGCGGCCGACCGGACCGCCCTCGGCGATCAGGTCGCGGGCCGCTTCGATATGGACGCGCAGCCGGTCGAGCTCCTCGCGCACGTCGGCGCGCGTCGCCATCAGCGCCGCCTCTTGGTGAAGCCGTTCGGGGGACAGGCCCTCGCGGCCGGCGAGGAGGTCGTCGAGCTGGCGATCGAAGCGGGCCTTGATCGCCGCGAGCGCGCGCTCGGGATGGGCGTCGATCGCCTGTCCGAGCCGCTCCATCTCGGCGAGCTGGTCGAGGATCACGGGCACGATCCGCGCGCCCTCCTCCCGTCGGTGCCCTTCCAGAGCGGCAAGGAGCGTCGCGGCGAGTTCGAGGACGCGCGCGTCTTCGAGCGTCTCCTCGCTCTCCTCCGTCGCGGTCTCGATGACGCCCTTCAGGCCGAGAAGCCCATCGGCGCGCGGCGCGGCGACCGAGCCGCTCGCCGCAAGCGCCTGGATGGCCTCGATATAGGCGTCGAGCTGCTCCTGATTGACCGTGTAGCGGACCGCGGTCTCGCCCCGGCGCAGCATGAAGGACAACGTGACATTGCCCCGCTTGAACGTCGCGCCGACGAGACGGCGCAGCTCGGGCTCGGTGCGCTCCATCCCGGCCGGAACGCGCAGGCGCACATCGAGCGACTTGCCGTTCACCGAGCGGGCATCGAACTGGTAGGAGACGCCGCTTTCCTCGCCTTCGAGGCTCGCGAAACCGGTCATCGACTGGACGGGAAAGGCCATCATCTAGTCCGTGGACTGGCCGCGCTGACGCTCGATTTCGCGCCAACGCGCAACATTGCGCTGATGCTCCTCGTAGGTCCGCGCGAAGGCGTGCCCCCCGGTTCCGTCGGCGACGAAATAGAGCGCTTCGGTGGTGGCGGGATTGGCGGTCGCCTCCATCGCCTGGCGGCCGGGATTGGTGATCGGGCCGGGCGGCAGTCCGTTGATCTGGTACGTGTTGTACGGGTTCTCGCGATCCATGTCGGAGCGGTAGATCGTCCGCGACTGGGCCCACGCGTCGCCGCCATAGAGCCCGTAGAGGATCGTCGGGTCGGACTGGAGGCGCATGTTGGTGTTCAGGCGGTTGATGAACACCCCGGCCACCTCGTCACGCTCGTTCGGCTGCCCGGTCTCCTTCTCGACGATGGAGGCGAGGATGACGAGCTCCTCCGGCGAGGAGAGCGGGATGCTCGGATCCCGATTCGCCCAGATTTCCGACAGGGCGCTCGCCTGGGCCGTCTGCATCGTATCGATGAGGCGCTGGCGCGGCATCCCACGCGTCACCTGATAGGTCTCGGGCAGCAGCGAGCCTTCCGGCGGGATCGTGTCGATGCGGCCGGTGAGGATATCCGCCTCGTTGAGCCGCTGGACGATCTGCGCCGACGTCAGCCCTTCGGCGAAGGTGATCGCGTGGCGCACGACGCGGCCGGAAACGAGGTGGTCCAGCACATCTTCCATCGAGGCGCGGGCGGGGATCATGTACTCGCCCGCCTGCATCCGCCGCGTCGCGCCGGTCGTATAGGCGGCGGCCATGAAGACGTAGCGGTTGGTGATGACGCCGCGCTCTTCGAGCCCCGCCGCGATCGTTTCCACCGAAGCGCCACGATCGATGACGACGCCCACGTCCTCCGGCAACGGGCCGGCCGCGACGTAGGCCTGGCGCCCGAACAGCACCAGCGCCCCGCCGCCGATCAGACCGACGACGATGAGGAAGATAACGAGATTGGCGGCGAGCACCAGGGGATGGCGCGCGGCGCGCGAGCGACGTCGCACGGGCGGCGCCTCGGCCTGATGACGGCGCGTCTTGCGCTTGCCGGGATCGGTCACCAACGGTTCGGGCCGGCGCCTCGGACGGATCTTGTTGGATCCGTCCCCATGGTTCTCGGGATCACCGTCCCCGACATGACCTCGACGACGATGCCGCACCGGCGCCTCCTATGATCAATAGCGACGGAACACGAGCGATGCGTTCGTGCCCCCGAAACCGAACGAGTTCGACAACACGATGTCGATCTTCTTCTCCCGCGCCACGTGCGGCACGAGATCGACGGCCGTTTCCACGGACGGATCGTCGAGATTGATGGTCGGCGGGGCGACATTGTCACGGATCGCGAGGAGCGAAAAGATCGCCTCGACGGCGCCCGCGGCCCCCAAAAGGTGCCCCGTGGCCGACTTGGTCGAGCTCATGGTGAGCCCGTCGCCCATGCCGCCGACGACACGGTGAACGGCCGCCAGCTCGATCTCGTCGCCGAGCGGCGTCGAGGTGCCGTGTGCGTTCACATAATCGATCGAGGACGCGTCGATCTTGGCCCGCTTCAGCGCGGCCTTCATGCAGCGATAGGCGCCGTTGCCGTCGCTCGCCGGAGCGGTGATGTGATAGGCGTCGCCCGAGAGGCCGTAGCCGATCACTTCGCCGTAAATCTTGGCGCCACGCGCCTTGGCGTGCTCGAGCTCCTCGAGCACCACGACACCGGCCCCCTCGCCGATGACGAAGCCGTCACGCGCGCGGTCATAAGGCCGCGACGCCTTGTCCGGCGTGTCGTTGAAGCCGGTGGACAATGCACGGCAAGCCGCGAACCCCGAAATCGCGAGACGTCCGATCGGCGCTTCCGCACCGCCGGCGACCATCACGTCCGCATCGTCGAGCGCGATGAGACGGGCCGCGTCGCCGATCGCATGCGCGCCCGTCGAGCAGGCCGTCACCACCGCGTGGTTCGGTCCCCGGAAGTTGTGGCGGATCGACACATAGCCGGAGGCCATGTTGATCAGCGCACCCGGAATGAAGAACGGGGAGATTCGCCGCGGCCCCTTTTCTTCCAGAATGAGCGCGGCTCGCTCGATGCCCAGCAATCCACCGATACCCGAGCCGATCAGGACACCCGTCCGGTCCTGCTCTTCCTCATCGGTCGGCTTCCAGCCCGCGTCGGCGATCGCCTCGTCCGCCGCAGCGGTCGCGAAGACGATGAACTCGTCGAACTTACGCTGGTCCTTCGGGTCCATCGCCGCATCCGGATTGAATGCGCCGGCGACACCTTCGCCTCGCGGAACCTGACAGGCGATACGCGCGGCCAAGTCGCTGACGTCGCAGCGCGTGACGGGCGCCGCTCCGCTTTTCCCCTCAAGGATGCCGCTCCAGGAGGCATCAACCCCGCTGCCCAGCGGATTGACGGTTCCCAGACCAGTCACCACGACGCGCCGCACCATCACACTCCTTACCGCGATTGACGAAGACTTAGGCCTGACGAATCAGGCGGCCGCGTTCTTGTCGAGGAACTTGATCGCGTCCCCGACGGTCAGAATGGTCTCGGCCGCATCGTCCGGGATCTCGACGCCGAATTCTTCCTCGAAGGCCATCACGAGCTCGACCGTGTCGAGCGAATCGGCGCCGAGGTCGTCGATAAAGCTGGCTTCCTCGGTCACCTTCTCCTTGTCGACGCCAAGGTGTTCGACGACGATTTTCTTCACGCGTTCTGCGGTGTCGCTCATGGATTGTCCTTCAAGTCTCTAGGCCGTTTCAAAGGCCGCTGGGATTGCGTCTGGCGCGGCGCAGCGCGTGACGATTGCTGAGAGCCCCTCGGAGACACATTCCGAGGGCGTGAACTTGGGATCGCCGGTATCACAACACTTCGCCGTTTGAAAAGCGGCGTTGCGCCCGTGGCCCCTATTAGAATCCCATTGTCATCCCGCCATTCACATGAATGGTCTGGCCCGTGACATAATGCGCCTCGGTGCTCGCGAGATAGACGACCGCCGAAGCGACGTCGTCCGGGCTGCCGAGATCGCCGGCCGGGATGTCCTTGAGGATGGCCTCGCGCTGCTCGTCTTTGAGGACGTCGGTCATCGCGGTGGCGATGAAACCGGGCGCCACGGTGTTCACCGTGATGCCACGCGCTGCGACTTCGCGCGCCAGCGATTTCGTCATCCCGACGAGACCGGCTTTGGCGGCGGCGTAATTCACCTGCCCCGCATTGCCGGTCGCACCGACGACGGAGCCGACATTGATGATGCGGCCGCCACGGCGCTTGATCATCCCGCGTAGGAGCGCGCGCGACAAACGGAAGGCGGCAGTGAGATTGACTTCGATCACCTCGTCGAAGTCCGCGTCTTTCATGCGCATGACAAGACCGTCACGCGTCACACCCGCGCAATTCACCAGGATATCCACCGGTCCGGCGGCGTCGGCGGCGCTGATGAGGGCGTCGACGGCCGCGCGATCACCGAGATTGGCGGAAAGCGCCACGTCCGCGCCGATGCGCTCCTTCGCCGCTTCCGCCCGCTCGAGGGTCGAGCCGGTCACGATCACCTTCGCGCCCTGCGCCTTGAGGGCGGCGGCGATCGCGCCGCCAATCCCGCCGGTCGCCCCGGTCACGAGGGCGGTCTTTCCGGATAGGTCGAACATCATGCGGCGGCCGCTCCACGCTCTGCGAGGCGCGCGACATCGGCCGCGCTGTTGATGGTGATCGTCTCGAGCGAGGAATCGATTCGCTTGGCGAGGCCGGTGAGAACCCGTCCCGCGCCGATCTCGAGAACGGTGCGAACGCCGAGTGAGGCGAACTGCGCGACCGATTCGCGCCAGCGCACGCGCCCCGTCACCTGGGCGACGAGACTGTCCTTGATCGCGGTCGGGTCGATGAGACGGCTCGCCGAGACGTTGGCGAGAAGCGGCGCCTTGGGCGCCTCGAACTTGGCGGTGCCGAGGGCGGCTTCCATGGCCCTCGCCGCGGGGGCCATCAGCGAGCAGTGGAAGGGCGCGCTCACCGGCAGCAGCATCGGCCGCCGGGCGCCCTTCTCCCGCGCGATCTCGATCGCCCGCTCGACGGCGGCGCGCGTCCCGGAGACGACGCATTGGCCGGGCGCATTGTCGTTCGCGACCTCGCAGACGCCGTCTTCTGCGGCAAGGCTCGCGACCGCTTCGGCGGTTTCGAGGTCGAGCCCGAGCAACGCGGCCATTGCGCCCTCGCCTTCGGGAACGGCCTCCTGCATCGCTTCGCCGCGGAGGCGCAGAAGCTTCGCGGCGTCGGCGACGGAGATCGCGCCGGCCGCGGCGAGCGCCGAATATTCGCCGAGCGAATGGCCGCCGACGAGCATCGCATTGTCAATGCCGACGCCTTCGGCCTCCATCGCGCGCATGGCCGCGAGGCTCACGGCCATCAGGGCCGGCTGGGCGTTGACGGTCAGGCGGAGCGTTTCTTCGGGACCTTCGAAAATGGTCCGCGAAAGACGCTCGCCGAGCGCGTCGTCCACCTCCTCGAACACGGCGCGTGCCGACGGGTAGCTCTCGAAAAGGGACAGGCCCATTCCTGCGCTCTGGCTGCCTTGTCCGGGAAAGGTGTACGCAAACGTCATCGATTAGCCGACTTATTGTTTGTGAGGCGCGACTCGAGAGCCGCAGCGTGGGCGCAAAGACCATTAGCGCCGAGAGCGCGTCAAGTCCGTTAGATCAGAAACTGTGCGTCACGTCGCGTTTCGCGCTTGATTTGTGGGCACAACAGCGCCTATGTGGGCCTTCACTCACGTTGGCCAAGGGCTGAACGGAGGGGTGCGGCATGTTCGCATCCCGGAGCGGACTTCTTCAACCGTATCCGATCCTCCCGTGTCTTTGCTCGCAAAGGTCGGCAGCCTCACGGGGCTTTTGACGAGGCTTTGCGCCGACGGAGTGCCGCGCCGATGGTCGGCGCCCTGGATTTGAGGAACAGAATGGCACTTTACGAGACCGTCTTCTTGGTCCGACAGGATGTGTCGGGGCAGGCGGTGGACGAGCTTGTCGAACAGTACAAGGCCGTGCTCGGTGAGCATGGCGGCTCCGTCGGCCGCACCGAGAACTGGGGTCTGAAGACCCTCAGCTATCGCATCAACAAGAACCGCAAGGCGCACTTCGCCCTGATGGACATCGACGCCCCTGCTGCCGCCGTGCAGGAAATGGAGCGTCAGATGCGCCTCAACGAAGACGTGCTGCGCACCCTCACCATCCGCGTCGAAGAGCACGAGGATGGCCCCTCGGTCATGAAGCAGAAGCGTGACCGCGACGACCGCCGCCGTCGCGAACGCGGCCCGCGCGAAGACGGTGACGAGCGCGGCGAGCGTTCGGATCGTGGTGAGCGTGGTGAGCGCGGCGACCGCCCGGATCGTGGCGACCGCCCGGAACGTCGTGAGAGGGAGTTCTCCTAATGGTCGATATCGCACAGCTCCCGACGCGCCGCCCGTTCTTCCGCCGCCGGAAGACGTGCCCCTTCTCGGGCCCGAACGCGCCGCGGATCGACTATAAGGACGTCAAGCTCCTGCAGCGCTACGTGTCCGAGCGCGGCAAGATCGTCCCCTCGCGCATCACCGCCGTCTCGGCGCGCAAGCAGCGCGAGCTCGCGAAGGCGATCAAGCGCGCCCGCTTCCTGGGCCTCCTGCCCTACGTCATCAAATAAGCTCCGGCGGCCGTTCGCGGCCGCCTTCGGCCGGACATCCCCGTCCGGCCGCCATTTGGGGCGCATACGCCTCTAACCGCCTCCGGGCGGGACAGATCGGAGAACACCGAAATGCAAGTCATTCTTCTCGAACGCGTGCCCAAGCTCGGCGACATGGGCGAAGAGGTCCGCGTGCGCGATGGTTTCGCGCGCAACTTCCTCCTGCCCCAGGGCAAGGCGCTGCGTGCGAACGACGCCAACCGCACCCGCTTCGAAGCCCAGCGCGCCGATCTCGAAGAGCGCAACAAGGAGCGTCGCGCCCAGGCCGAGGCGCTGTCGAAGCGCGTCGCCGGCAAGACCTTCGTCGCGATCCGGCAGGCCGGCCAGACGGGCCAGCTCTACGGCTCGGTCTCGACCCGTGACATCGTCGAGGTCCTCGCCTCTGACGGGTTCCGCGTCGAGCGCCGCCAGGTCGACATGTCCGTGCCGATCAAGGCGATCGGCCTGCACGAGATCAGCCTCGTGCTGCACCCCGAGGTGATCGTCCCGGTGACGATCAACGTCGCCCGCTCGAACGACGAAGCCGAGCGTCAGGCCGCCGGTGAAGACGTGCTCGCCCCCGAAGTCTATGCCGACGACGAGGACGAGGAAGAGTTCGAGGACGCCGCCGAGGCGACCGAAGAGACCACCGAAGAGCAGCCCGAAGAGCAGCTCTGATCGACGATCGGAGCGCGGTCTAGCACCGCGCTCCCACTCTCAGCGTAGCCGCAAGGCGACGTCCCTCCCCAACGGGGTGGGCGACAACGATGTCACGTCCGCCAGCGTACGCGGGCTCTGACGCAGACATATCCCGAATGTGGTATTGACTCACGTCGGCGCGTCTAGAGACTTTTCCGGGTTGCGGCTAGGCGAACCTGCGAAATGAATTCTCTTCTGACACTGCTTTTGAAACGCTTGATCCGCGTCGGATCTCTTACGATGGTGGATGCGGCGGGACGTGCAACCACATTCGGCGACGGCACCGGCGCTCCCCAAGCCATTACCCTCCACGACAAGAATGTCGAAAAGGCCATCCTGCGCCACCCCGAGCTGACGCTGGGTGAGACATATATGCAAGGCCGTTGGAGCGTCACCGAAGGCACGCTGATCGACCTTCTCGTGCTCTTCATGCGGAATATGCAGCTCGGCCATCCGTCGCGCACGCGCCTTGCGATTCGCAAGTTGCTGCGGCCGATCACCCAGCACAACACGCTCCGCGCGGCACGCCGGAATGCCACCCACCATTATGACGTCGGCAACGAGATTTACCGCCTCTTCCTCGACGAGGATTGGCAGTATTCTTGCGCCTATTTTCCGAGCCCGGATATCAGCCTCGAAGAGGCGCAGCTCCTCAAAAAGCGTCACATCGCGGCGAAGATGCTGCTCGAACCGGGCCAGAAGATTCTCGATATCGGATGCGGCTGGGGCGGGATGGGGCTTTACCTCGCCGGCACGGCCGACGTCGACGTCACCGGCATCACGCTCGCCGACAACCAGGCGGCGCGCGCCAATGAGCGCGCGGCGGGCCGGCCCGACGCTCGCTTCCGCATCGAGGACTATCGCCACGTCGAAGAGACGTTCGACCGGATCGTCTCGGTCGGCATGTTCGAGCATGTCGGCGTCGGTTATTATGACGAGTATTTCCGCCACTGCGCGCGCCTCCTGAAGGACGACGGCGTGATGCTCCTCCACTCCATCGGACGGACCGACGCGCCGGGCTCCACCAACCCGTTCATCGCCAAATATATCTTCCCCGGCGGCTACATTCCCGCTCTGTCGGAGGTGCTCCCGGCGATCGAGCGGGCCGGGTTGATCGTGACCGACATCGAAATTCTGCGACTTCATTATGCCGAGACGTTGCGGCATTGGCGCGAACGGTTCATGTCCCATGCGGACGAGGTCGCGCAGTTGACGGACGAGAATTTCGTGCGGATGTGGGAATTCTATCTTGCCGGCTCCGAGGCCTCCTTCCGCTCCGGTGACATGATGGTTTTCCAGATCCAGCTCTCCAAGAACGCCTTCACCGTGCCGCTCACCCGCGACTATATCGCGGCCGCCGAGCGCACCCTCGCCGCGCGCGACACCGGCCATTCCGGCCCCTCACTCGTCGCGCGGCACGGGTGAGCGAGCCCACCCCCCTGTTCGACGCGGACGCGCTCGGCGAGCTCTACGCCAACGCGCGCGCCGCCGAGGACGCCGGCGACATCGAGACCGCCGCCCGCCTCTTTCGCGAATGCCTCGTGATGGACCCCGACGATCATTGCGGCGTCGCGATGCGGCTCGCCGCCTATGGCCTCGCAACGCCCGACCGGGCGCCGCCGGCCTACGTCGCGACCCTCTTCGACCAGCACGCCGAAGTGTTCGACGACGTGCTCGTCTCGCGCCTCGGCTACGACGTGCCGGCGCTCGCCCGCGCCCTCGTCGGCCCGTTCGTCTCCCATCCGGTGCGGATGGTCGATCTCGGCTGCGGCACCGGCCTTTCCGGCGAGACCTTCGCCGACATTGCGGGCCATGCGATCGGCGTCGACCTTGCCGAGACGATGCTCGCCATGGCCGACGAGCGGGACGTCTATCAGGATCTTTATATCGCCGAGGCGGTCGACTTTCTCGAGACCTGGGACGAGGCCCCCTTCGAGCTGATCGTCGCGACGGACGTGTGGCCCTATCTCGGCGATCTCGCCCCCTTCGCGGCTGCGGCGGCGAAGGCGCTGACGCCGGGCGGGCTTCTCGTCGCCTCGACCGAGCGCGGCGAGGCGGGATGGTCCGTGACGAAGACCCAGCGCTTTGCCCACGCCGGCGCCTATGTCGAGGCGACCCTCGCCGCCGCCGGCTTCGAGGTGCTGACGAGCGAAGCGATCATCGTACGCCACGAAGAGGGCGTGCCCGTCCCCGGCGATCTCGTCCTTGCGCGACGCAAGGGTTGAACGGTCTGTCAATTTTTCATTAACCGATTTTTCGTCATCGTGGACGGACTGTGTGGATAGCAAGATCGTTCTTGCTTTGATCCTTGCGGCCCACGCGCGCCCGAGCGCAATCCGGCGTAGGACTGTCGCCAACGAAAGGCGAGCTCAATGAACCAACCGCTGGACCATGCCGCGCTCGAACTCATCCGCACGGCCCCGCAAAACCTGGAGCTCGAGCAGCAGCTCCTCGGCGCGATCCTCGTCAACAACGAAGCCTTTTATCGCGTCAGCGACTTCCTGAAGACCGACCATTTCTTCGTCGATCCGCACCGCAAGATCTACGACATTGCCGGAAAGCTCATCCGCCAGGGCAAGCTCGCGACGCCCTTCACGGTCAAGACCTTCTTCGGCGCGCACGATCAGATCGCCGACCTTCCCGCCGTCGAGTATCTGAGCCGTCTCGCGGCGAACGCCACCACCATCATCAACGCCGAAGATTATGGCCGCACGCTGTTCGATCTCGCGCTGCGCCGCTCGCTGATCTCGATCGGCGAGGAGATGGTGAACGAGGCCTATGACGCGCCGCCCGAGACGCCGCCGCGTACCCAGATCGAGGCCGTCGAGCGCCGCCTCTACGAGCTTGCCGAAACCGGCCGTTTCGACCAGGGCTTCGTCGGCTTTTCCGATGCGCTCACCGCCGCGATCGACATGGCCGACGCCGCCTTCCATCGCGCCGGCGGCCTGTCCGGTATCGCGACGGGCCTGTCCGATCTCGACCGTTTGATGGGCGGGCTGCAACGCTCCGACCTCATCATCCTCGCCGGCCGTCCGGCGATGGGTAAGACGTCGCTCGTCACCAATATCGGCTTCGCGATCGCCCGCAATTTCCGCACGACGACGGAAAACGGCGTGCCGAAGACCACCGACGGCGGCATCGTCGGCTTCTTCAGTCTCGAAATGTCGGCCGAACAGCTCGCAACGCGTATCCTCGCCGAGCAGTCCGGCATCTCCTCCTCCCACATCCGCCGCGGCTCGATCGACGAGAACCAGTTCCACGATCTCATCGAAGCCTCCAAGGCGATGCAGACGATGCCGTTTTATATCGACCAGACCGGCGGCATCACGGTCGGTCAGCTCGCCGCCCGCGCGCGGCGCCTCAAACGGCAGAAGGGGCTCGATCTTCTGATCGTCGACTATCTCCAGCTCCTGTCCGGCTCGGGCAAGCGCGCCTCCGACAGCCGCGTCAACGAGATCACCGAGATCACGACCGGCCTCAAGGCGCTCGCCAAGGAGCTCGAGGTGCCGATCGTCGCGCTGTCCCAGCTCTCCCGTCAGGTCGAGCAGCGCGACGACAAGCGCCCGCAGCTCTCCGACCTTCGCGAATCCGGCTCGATCGAGCAGGACGCGGACGTCGTGATGTTCGTCTATCGCGAGGAGTATTATCTCCAGAGCCGCAAGCCGGCCGAGGGTAGCCAGGAATTCTTCGAGTGGGAGGCCAAGATGGAGGCCGTCCACGGCGTTGCCGAAGTGATCATCGGCAAGCAGCGTCACGGTCCGACCGGCACGGTGAAGCTCCAGTTCGATGCGGAGATCACGCGCTTCTCGAACCTTGCGGTCGACGATGCCCGCAACTTCGTGACCGACTACGAATAGGCCCCGACCGGCCGGCTGAGCCCGTCAGGCGGCCGGCAGCGGCGTCACCCGCCGCAGCGTGAGATTGATGCGCCCTCCCTCCGGCACGAGGCGGGAGGAGCCCGTCAGGATCCGGTCGATGCCGTGATAGATCAACCGCGACGGGCCGCCGAACACCACGACGTCGCCCGAGGCGAGACGGACCGAGCGGGTCGGCGCGCGCCGCGTCGTCCCGCCCATGCGGAACACGGCGGTGTCGCCGAGCGACACGGAGACGACGGGGGCGTCGAACGTCTCCTCGTCGCGGTCCTGGTGAAGGCCCATCTTCGCCCCTTCGGGATAACGGTTGACGAGACAGGCCTCCGGCTCGGCCGGCGCACCGAGATCGCGCCAGAGCGCGCGAAGGCGCTCCGGCATCGCCGGCCATGGCGCGCCGGTCTCGGGATGGTGCGCCTGGTAGCGATAGCCGTTTTTGTCGGCGACCCAGCCGAGCGGACCGCAATTCGTCATCTCGACGGAAAACGGCGCTCCGGTACGGGGCATTGTCGGACGGAAGAAGGGCGCGGCCGCGATCACCGCTTCGATGTCGGCAAGGAGCGCGGCCTGCGCCTCGCCCGTCAGATAGTTCGGATGGATCGAAACCCCGTCCGCCGCCGCCAAAGCCATCGCGCTCTCCCCGTTCGATCGTCGTCTCGGCGAAACGGCTCGCCCCCGCGATCGACATCCCTGCATCAAATTCGCAAACACGCCCACCCGTTCGCGCGCCGCTCTCGACGAACGGGTCCGGTGATGCCACATCAGGGGCATGGCAAAGACTGACGGACCCACTCGCGATGAGATCCTGCGTTTCGTCGCCGAAAGCCCGGGCCGCGTCGGCAAGCGCGAGATCGCCCGGGCCTTCGGCGTCAAAGGCGGCGAGCGCATCCAACTGAAGAACCTGTTGACGGAGATGGCGGAGGAAGGCCTCCTCGCCAAGACCGGCAAGCATATCGGCATGCCCGGCAAGTTGCCGCGCGTGACACTGCTCGTCGTCACCGGCCGCAACGATGACGGCGACCTCGTCGCCGAACCCACCCAGTGGGACGACGATGACGGCGCTAAGCCGAAGGTGACGCTCGTCGGCAAGGGGCCGGCGCCGGCGATCGGCGACCGTCTTCTCGCCCGCATCTCGCAGGACGCGGACGAGCGCCCGCTCGGCCGGGTCATCAAGGTGATCGAACGGCGGCCGGCGACGACGCTCGCCGTCCTCGAGCGCTTCGGCGACAAGCCGCAGCTGACGCCGATCACCAAGAAGGAGCGCGACGTCTATTTCCTCGATCCGGCCGACGTGAAGGACGTGGCGTCCAACACGCTCGTCAAGATCGAGGTCGACCGTCGCCGGTCGGCGCGTATCGTCGAGGTCGTCGGCCCGGTCGGCTCGGAGCAGGCGGTGTCGCTGATCGCGATCCACGCGCACGGCATTCCCGACCGCTTCCCCGAACGGGTGCTGGTGGAGGCGGAGGCCGCGACCCCCGCCCGCCTCGAAAGCGGCCGCGAGGACTGGCGTGACGTTCCATTCGTCACCATCGATCCGGCCGACGCGAAGGACCATGACGACGCCGTCTTCGCCGAACCCGACCCGCACAATGAAGGCGGCGCCATCGTCACCGTCGCGATCGCCGACGTCGCCCATTATGTGACGACCGGCTCGGCGATGGACGAGGAGGCGCGCCTTCGCGGCAACTCGACCTATTTCCCCGATCGCGTCGTCCCGATGCTGCCGGAACGGATCTCCAACGATCTCTGCTCGTTGCGCGAGGGCGAGGCGCGCGCCGCGATGGCGATCCGCATGGTGTTCGCCGCCGACGGGCGCAAGCAGCGCCATTCGGTGCACCGCATCCTGATGCGCTCGGCACGGCGGCTGTCCTATCAGGAAGCGCAGACGATTGCGGACGGCAAGGCGTCCGACATTTCCGGCCAGATCCAAGACCTCTGGAACGCCTATGCGATCCTGAAGCGCGGGCGCCAATCGCGCGAGCCGATGGAGCTCGACCTGCCGGAGCGCAAGATCCTCCTCACCCCAGAAGGCGAGGTGTTGCGCGTCGTCGTTCCCGAGCGGCTCGATGCGCACAAGCTGATCGAAGAGTTCATGATCCAGGCGAACGTCGCCGCGTCGGAGACGTGCGAGGCGAAGCGCATCCCCCTCCTCTACCGCATCCACGACGCACCTGGCCTCGACAAGATCGACGCGCTGCGCGAGTTCCTGGCGACGCTCGAAATCCGCCTCGCCCGCGGCACCCGGATGCGACCGTCCCATTTCAACGACATTCTGAGCCGGGTCGAAGGCACGCCCAACGCCCAGCTCGTTAACGAGGTGATCCTGCGCTCGCAGAGCCAGGCCGAATATTCGCCGGACAATCTCGGCCATTTCGGGCTCAATCTGCGCCGCTATGCGCACTTCACCTCGCCGATCCGGCGGTATGCCGACCTCATCGTCCACCGCGCGTTGATCCGGGCGGAGGGGCTCGGCGAGGACGGGCTGACCGATGACGAGATCGCCTCCCTCACCGTCATCGGCGAGGAGATCTCGGCGACCGAGCGCCGATCGATGCTCGCCGAGCGCGACACGATCGACCGGCTGATCGCCGGCTGGCTTGCCGACAAGGTCGGCGCCACCTTCGAGGGGCGGATCGCCGGCGTCACCAAGTCCGGCCTCTTCGTGAAGCTCGCCGAATCCGGCGGGGACGGCTTCATTCCGATCTCGATGCTCGCCAACGAATATATGATCTACGACGAGGACGCTCACGAGCTCGTCGGCGAAACGAGTGGCGTCACCTATCGTCTCGGCGATAGAGTGACGGTGCGCCTCATGGAGGCGGCGCCCATCTCCGGCGCGCTGCGGTTCGAGATCGAAGATCACGAGGCGACCGCCGCGCCGAAGAAGCGGGCGCGACGTCCGATGCGGCCGGTCCGCCGCAATTCCCGCCCGTCCTTCAAGCGAGGCAAACGATGAGCACCCGGCCCCTACTCGCATCCCTCTATCACGGGGCGCGTTGCCGCTGCCCCAAATGCGGGACAGGCCGCCTTTTCGGCCGTTTTCTCAAGGTGGAACCGGTCTGCGCCCATTGCGGCGAGGAGCTCCACCATCAGCGGGCCGACGACGCGCCGCCTTATATGGTGATGCTGATCGTCGGGCATGTGGTCATCGGGCTGATGCTGTCCTTCGAGATCGCCTATCATCCCGCGATGTGGCTTCACGCGGCGATCTTCCTGCCGATGGCGATCGCGATGTCTCTCGTCCTTCTCCAGCCGGTCAAGGGCACGCTCATCGGCCTCCAATGGGCAAACGAGATGCACGGCTTCGGAGGTGAGGAAACCCACGCATGACGACCGCCGAAGCGCTGATGGCCCGGATGAACGAGGCCGAGCGCAACCAGAAACACCCGCCGATCACCGTCCGCGACGCCTCCAGCATCCTGATCCTCGACCGCTCCGGTGCCGAGCCGAAGCTCCTCATGGGCCGGCGCAGCGCCAGGCATGCCTTCATGCCGAACCATTTCGTGTTTCCGGGCGGCCGCGTCGATCCGGGCGATTCGCGGGTGCAGGTCGCCGCGCCCTATGACGAGACGACGCTCGGCAAGCTGACGCGAGAGATGCGCAATGGCAGCGGTGCGGCGCGCGCCCGCGCGCTCGGTGTCGCCGCCTTGCGCGAGGCTTATGAGGAGACCGGCGTCATCATCGGCCGGACCGGCGAGGCGGCCTTGCCGCGCGGGACGGCATGGCAGCCATTCGCACAGCGCGACGTCGCCCTCGATCTCGGCGCGATGCGCTTTCTCCTGCGCGCCATCACCCCGCCCGGCCGTCCGCGCCGGTACGACACGCGCTTCTTCGTGGTGAACCGCGATGCGGTCGCCGATATCGATCCCGACTGTGTTGGAGAAGACGCTGAACTCGAGGAAATCTGCTGGGTTACGATCGACGAGGCGCGCACCATGCCGCTGCCGACGATCACCCTCACGGTCCTCGACGAATTGATGGCGCGGCTCGACGCGGACCCGTCGCTGCCGTCCGACGCGCCGGTTCCGTTCTATCGCTGGGTCCGCAACGGCTTCCTGCGCACGACACTCTGAGGCGGCGGGGCGGCGCCCGTCCGCCCTCTTTCGATCACGATCCATCTGGCGCTCTGCACAATTTTGCGCCACACACTCGGCTCGTCGATCTCCCGAATTGCCTCGCCATGGATTCCACCCCCCGCTCTCCCCTCGCCGGCTCGCCGGCCGTGCCCGATCCGGCCGACTTGACGGGGCTCGGACGCCGCGCCGTCGAACGGCTCGGCGCGGGGCCTGCGAAGGCGATGGACGCGATGGCGCTCGCCGCCGTGATCAGCGCGATCACCGGCGTCGGCGTCGCGCTCAGCCTCAGCCTGCCGCTTTTGTCGGTCGTCCTCGATGGGCGGGGGATTTCGCCGGTCTGGGTCGGCATCAACACGGCGACCGCCGGCGTCGCGGCAATCACCATCCTTCCCTTCGTCAGCGAGCTCGCGAAACGCTTCGGCGTCGCGCGGACGATGACGACCGCCTTCGTCACGATGGCGGCGATGCTGATGGGCTTTTATCTCATCGAGCCGTTCGTGCTGTGGTTCCCGATGCGGTTCGTCTTCTCCGCCTCGGTGACGCTGATCTTCGCGATGACCGAATTCTGGATCTCGTCCCTCGCCCCGCCGCATCGGCGCGGATTGATCGTCGGGGTCTATACGGCGTTCCTGTCGATCGGCATCTCGATCGGGCCGCTGATCCTCGCGCTCGTCGGCACCGAGGGGATCCTGCCCTTCTTGATCGGGGCGCTGTGTATTCTCCTTGCGGCCGTGCCGGTCGTCCTCGTGCGGGGGCAGGAGCCGGAGCTTCCGTCCACAGGCGGGCGCAATCTCCTGCGCTTCGTCGTCGCTGCGCCGCTTGCCCTCTTCGCCGCTTTGGTCTTTGGCGCGGTCGAATCCGGCGGCACGGCGATCCTGCCACTCTACGGCACCGCGATCGGCCTTTCGAGCGGACACGCGGTGATCCTCGTGTCGGCGATCGCGGCGGGGAACGTCCTGTCGCAGATCCCGATCGGCTATCTCGCGGACCGGGTGAACCGGCGCCTCCTCTTGATCGGCTCGGCCGCCGTCGGCGTCGTCGGCGCGGCGCTCATTCCCTTCGCGGCGGGGAATTACGCGCTCCTCCTCGCCCTTCTTTTCATCACCGGCGGGATCGTGACCGGCCTTTATACGATCGGCCTCACCCAGCTCGGCGCGCGCTATAGCGGCGGCGACCTCGCCTCGGCCAACGCGGCGTTCGTGATGATGTACGCCTTCGGGATGCTGATCGGCCCGGTCTCGCTGGGTGCGGGGCTCGACCTTTTCCCGCCGCACGGATTCGCCGTTGCAATCGCCGTCATCTTCGGCACATACGTCCTGATGGCGCTGCTGCGTATCGGACGAAAGGGGCTCGGCTCTTGACTTCCCACGCGCCGGCCCCCATTGGCAAAGTTTGACCTTATCCCCTGACTGAGCGGCCGCATGGGCGGCGCTGGAGGCATCGCATGGCCAAGGCCACCACTATCAAGATCAAGCTCGTTTCGAGCGCCGATACCGGGTATTTCTACGTCACGACGAAGAACACCCGGACGATGACCGAGAAAATGACCAAGACCAAGTACGACCCGGTCGTGAAGAAGCACGTCGAATTCCGCGAAGCGAAAATCAAATAACGCCCTACTTCGGTAGGAACGACTTTACGGTCGAAATAAAACGATCGATGGAGATGGGTTTGGAGAGATAAGCCTCGCAACCTGCGGCGCGAATCCTCTCTTCATCCCCCTTCATCGCGAACGCCGTGACGGCGATGACCGGGATCGGCCTCAAGTCCGGATCGGACTTGATCCGTTCGGTGACTTCGAGACCGGACATTTCGGGGAGCTGGATGTCCATCACAATGAGGTCGGGTCGCTCTCGCTTGGCGACCTCGAGCGCATCGATCCCATTGCGTGTTTGCAGAATGTCCATTCCACTTGCTTCAAGCAGATCGTGGAAGAGCTTCATGTTAAGCTCGTTGTCCTCAACGATGAGCACGCGGTGCCCCATGCCGTCACCCACTCCCTCGGCGCACCGTGCGCCCCATCCGTGTGTGTGAGGAGTAGACGGTGCCGTCAAGAGATCCTGGTGACGTACCGGAGGCTGGAGCGATCGCGATCGCCGCGCTGTCGCACTTTGCCACCACCCCGAAGGTGCTGAACCAGTTCTTCGCACTCACGGGCCTCGACCCGACGAGCCTGCGCGATGCGGCCGCCTCGCCGACCTTCATTGCCGGTGTGCTCGATTTCGTCCTGCAGGACGAAGAGGTCCTCCTCGCCGTGGCCGAGGCGCAGGAAATCAGCCCCGAGGAAATCGTCGCCGCCCGCAAGCGGCTCGACCGTCCCCGCGCGGCCGATGACGACTGGCCGCCACGCACTGCCGACGACTGGGCGTGAGCGCGGCGACGCTCTGTCGCGACTGCACGGCCCTCTTCGAGGCGCCCAACCCGAACCGTTGCCCCGAATGTCGCAGCCCCCGCCTCGTCTCTCATGAGGAGCTGACGGCCCTCACCATCGCCCATGTCGATTGCGACGCCTTCTTCGCCGCGGTGGAAAAGCGCGACGATCCGGCGCTGCGCGACGTCCCGGTGATCGTCGGCGGTGGGCGGCGCGGAGTCGTCTCCACCTGCTGCTATCTCGCGCGGATCCATGGCGTGCGCTCCGCGATGCCGATGTTCAAGGCGCTGAAGGCGTGCCCCGACGCGGTGGTGGTGCGGCCGAACTTCCAGAAATATGTCGCCGTCGGTCGTGAGGTGCGCGAGCGCATGCAGGCCCTCACGCCGCTCGTACAGCCGCTTTCGATCGACGAGGCCTTCCTGGACCTGTCCGGCACCGAACGCGTCCACAGGGCGCCTGCGGCCGTCGTGATGGCCCGTTTCGCGCGCGAGGTGGAGCGCGATATCGGAATCACCGTGTCGGTCGGCCTCGCGCCCAACAAATTCCTCGCAAAATACGCCTCCGACGAAGACAAGCCGCGCGGCTTCACGGTGATCGGCAAGACCGACGCCGCGCGCCGCCTCGCGAGCGAGCCCGTCACCCGCCTCCCCGGCGTCGGCCCGGCCGCGGCGCGCCGCCTCGCCGAGGGCGGTGTGACGCACGTCGCGCACCTTCAGCGCGCCGAGTTGACGGACCTGATGCGCCGCTTCGGCGAGACGGGGCAGCGTCTGAAGCGCCTCGCCCACGGGACCGACGACCGGCCCGTCGATCCATCGAGCGAGCGCAAGAGCGTCAGCGCCGAACAGACCTTCGAGGAGGATATCAGCGACCGTCACACCCTCCTCGCCCTGTTGCGGCATTTGTCGGAAAAGGTGTCGACGCGGCTCAAGGCGGCGGAGATTGGCGGGCGCACCGTGACGCTGAAGCTGAAAACGCGCGATTTTCGCACCATCACGCGCGCCCAGCAGCTCGGCGCGCCGACCGCGATGGCGCACCGCATCTTCGCCACCGGGAAGACGCTCCTCGCCGGCGAAGCCGACGGCACGCGCCGTTTTCGCCTCATCGGGATCGGGGTCACCCACCTCGTGCCGATCGACGGCGCCGACATGGAAGAGCTCTTCGACCCCGAGCGCACCCGCCTCGGCAAGGCGGAACGGGCCATGGACACGCTGCGTTCCCGCTTCGGGGACGATGCGGTGGTCTATGGGCTCTCGCTGTCCGGGCCGCGCCGCAGACGCGGCGGTGAGCCGCCAGCGACCGGAGGACGCGGCCAGGGAAGCGGTTGAGCCTTTCCCGCATTGTCGCAAAGACGGTTGCCGTCGGCGTCCTTCTCGCCCGAAGCGCGCGGGACGCGGGATCTCTTTGGTGCCGAGCACGATTGTCCGCTCGATCGAGCGGGGCGTGCGTCAAAGGAGCGACAGATGACACGGATTGACGGATGGCGGGGCGCGAAGGCTCTCGCCGTGGCCGCTATGCTGGCCGCAACGCCGATGGCGGCGCCCCCCGCCGCCGCCCAAGCGTCAAATCTCGCCGAACCGCTCGGCTGCGACGAAGGCGCGCTCGGGCCGGGCGGCCTCTACACCAACACCGATCTTCAGGAAGGCGCACTGATGAGCGTCGACCTCGCCTTCCAGTGCGGCGGAACGCTCGCCGATGACCGCTTCGTGCCGACGGGCTATCGCGTCCGTATCACACGGGCTTGCGGCAATGCCGATGCGTGCGAACTGCCCATCACGATGGCGACGGCGGCCAACGCCAACGGCCGGCTCTTCTCCGCCAATATCGTCGACGAGGAGGGCACGCACGCCTTCCGCTTCCGCGTCAATCGCGGCGACGCATTGGTCGTGACCGAGATCACCCGGTTCGAGGACGGGCGCCAGCGGGAGCGCCAGCAATACACGCTGACCAAACAATAAGAAAAAGGCCGGCTGCGGGGGCAGCCGGCCTTTCCGAACGCGGCGAAGGGTTCGCCGGACGTCTTAGTTGCGCTCTTTGTTGACGAGCGCCTTTTCCTTGATCCACGGCATCATCGCGCGAAGCTCCTCGCCCACCGTCTCGATCTGGTGCGCGGCGTGCTTGGCGCGGGTCGCCTTGAACGAGGTCTGGTTGACCTTGTTCTCGAGCATCCAGTTGCGCGTGAAGGTGCCGGACTGGATGTCGGCGAGGACCTTCTTCATCTCCGCCTTGGTCTCGTCGGTGATGATGCGCGGGCCGGTGACGTACTCGCCATACTCGGCCGTGTTGGAGATCGAGTAGTTCATGTTGGCGATGCCGCCCTCGTAGATGAGGTCGACGATGAGCTTCACCTCGTGGAGGCACTCGAAATAGGCCATCTCGGGCGCGTAGCCGGCTTCCACCAGCGTCTCGAATCCGGCGCGGATCAGCTCGACGAGGCCGCCGCAGAGCACGACCTGCTCGCCGAAGAGGTCCGTCTCGCACTCTTCCTTGAAGGTCGTCTCGATGATGCCGGCGCGACCGCCACCGATGGCGGAGGCGTAAGCGAGGCCGAGATCATGGGCGTTGCCGGACGAGTCCTGCGCGATGGCGATGAGGCAGGGAACGCCCGCGCCGCGCTGATACTCGGAGCGCACGGTGTGGCCCGGCCCCTTCGGCGCGACCATCAGGACGTCGAGATCCTTGCGCGGCTCGATGAGGTTGAAGTGCACGTTGAGGCCGTGCGCGAAAAGGAGGGCGGCGCCTTCCTTCATGTTGGGGGCGAGCTGCTCGGCATAGATGTCGCCCTGAAGCTCGTCCGGCGTCAGCATCATGACGACGTCGGCCCACTTGGCGGCGTCCTCGACGGACATCACCTTGATGCCTTCGGCTTCGGCCTTTTTGGCGGAGGCGGAACCCGGACGCAGGGCGACAGCAACGTTCGTGCACCCGGAGTCGCGAAGGTTCAGAGTATGGGCGTGGCCCTGGCTGCCATAGCCCACGACGGCGATGGCCTTGCCCTTGATGAGATTTATATCGGCATCGCGATCGTAGTAGACGCGCATGTTGGCTCCCTTGAGACTTTAAAATATGGGAGCGTATCCTCCCGTGGCGCTCTCATAGACGGTTTGCGACGCCATTGTGAATGGCTCTTTGACCTCTGATGCGCGGATTGGAGTCGTTCTCGGGCACGGTGGGGCCGAAGACGCGCGAAATTCGGCGATTCGGCGAAACAATCGCAACGAAAAAAGCCGACACGGGGACCGTGCCGGCGGCGCGTTTCGGGCACACCTCTCCGCGCCGGGGCGGGATCCGGCGCGGGGCTGTGCCGTCGAAGGGAGAGCGCCGGCGCCGCTCAGGCGACGCGGGCGCGCAGTGCGTCGAGGTGCTCGGGCTTCTTGCGCACCGTGGGCTCCTCGTTGAGGACACAGGCGGAGATCATCCGCAGCTCCGCGACGCGGACCCGCTTGTCCTTGCGCAGCTTCTCGACGAGCGCGGCGCCCTCTGCGCCCGGCGACACCGCCTCGAACGCATCCCGATATTGGAGGACCACGTCGCCGCGGACGCCCATCGGCATCTCGACGGTCTCGCCGTTGACCTCGACCTCGGCGCGGCGCGGCGCTTCGTGTTCATGCCGCGGCGCGTCCTTGACGCGCTCGGCCGCCACGGCGGCTTCCGCCTCGGCCCGCGCCTCATCGTCCGGTTCGGCCACGGTGCACCGCTGGGCGCGCTGCTTGAGCCGCTCCTGCTCGGCCGCGTTCCGATCCGCCGTCGGCTCGAGCGCCGTCATCTTGAAGAAAGTCTTGGCGACACTGTTGGTGTATCGCTCAAAAAGATCCGCAATGAACCACATACCGCCCGCCATCTAGAGTGAATCATCAAGCGGTCCTGTCGCCCGCTATGCTGGTCACGATGATCAGAATTGGTTAAGGAGACGTTGACCAACCGCTTCGATTGTCTCGCACTTGCGAAATGGCGTCAATTGTCGCGCGTGGCGGTTCAGAATTCCCTCGGGTCTTCAAGGGCTTACCGAAGCGCTCCGGGCGGCCCGCGCCGGCTATAGTTGTCAATCCCGGCCCGATGAACACCGATCGACTTAACGCTTTCGCAGAATCGCGCCCTGATTAACCGAATCTGAAATCAGTATAGTGCGCGCCGATCGGACGGTGCGGACGACGCCCGGCGAAGCTCGATCAGAGCCACACGCCGAGCGCGATCGCGGCAAGGCTCGCCGCGCCCACCCAAAGCGCCAGCGTCCGAATGCGCGACGGCCCGGCGGCACTGGCGATCTGGTTCACCGAGGTCGGCGACAGGGGGATGCCGATTTCGAGCGCATTCTCGAAATCCTTCGACAGCCGGTCCACCCGCTCGGCGAGATCGGGCGCCTGGAGTGCCGCGCGCACGATGGCGCCGAACGAATCCTGCGCCTTTCGCACGGTGCCCGCCGGCCCCACTTCGCTCGCCATCCAATCCCGCACCACGGGCTCGGCGGCCCGCCACATATCGAGATGCGGATCGAGCGAACGCGCGACGCCCTCCACGACGACCATGGTCTTTTGCAGCATGATGAGCTGGGGCTGCGTCGACATCTGGAACAGCTCGGTGATCTCGAAGAGCTGCGTCAGAAGGCGCGCCATCGAGATGTCCGCGGCCGTCACGTCGCGGATCGGCTCGCCGACCGCGCGGAGCGCCTGGGCGAAAAGGTCGACGTCCTGGTCGGCCGGCACATAGCCGGCGCGGAAATGGGCGAGCGCCACGCGGTGATAATCGCGCGTGATGAAGCCGTAGAGGATTTCCGCGAGCGCCGCCCGCTCGTTGCGCGGCAGACGGCCGGTGATGCCGAAATCGACCGCCACCAGCGTTCCGTCCGACTCCACGAACAGATTGCCCTGGTGCATGTCGGCATGGAAGAAGCCGTCCCGCATCGCATGGCGCAGGAAGGTCTGGATGACGTGCCGGCCGAGCTCGGGCATGTCGAAGCCCGCCTCGCGCAATTCGCCGACGCGGTTCATCTTGATGCCCTCGATCCACTCCATCGTGAGGACGGTCCGGGCCGTGCGCGACCACTCGACACGCGGCACGCGGAATTGCGGATCGTTCTTCGTGTTCTCCGCCATCTCCGAGATGGCGGCGGCCTCGAGGCGGAAATCCATCTCGAAGCGCACCGATTCGGCGAGCGTGTTGACGATCGCGACCGGCCGAAGCCGCCGCGCCGGGCGCACATAGCGTTCGAGGAACCGGGCGGCGGCGAAATAGGCTTCGAGATCCTTCTCGAAACGCCGCGCGACGCCTGGGCGCAGAACCTTCACCGCGACGATGCGCTTGCCGTGCGGATCGTCGATCGTCGCGCGGTAGACCTGGGCGATGGAGGCCGCCGCGACACAGGTGCCGAGATCGGTGAAGAGCGCCTCGACCGGCTGGCCGAGCGCCGTCTCGATCGCCGCCCGCGCCGCCGCGTCCGGCACCGGCGGCACCTGATCCTGGAGCTTGGCGAGCTCGTTCGCCACCTCCTCGCCGACCACATCGGCGCGGGTCGCGAGGAACTGGCCGAGCTTCACATAAGACGGGCCGAGCCGGTCGAGCGCGTTCGACAGCCGCGCCGCCATGTCGCGTTTTTGCGCGGAGCGGCGTTCGATCAGCCGCACCATCCGCACCGCGAAACGCGCCGTCGGCGGAACGTCGTCGTCCATCGGGACGATCCCGAATACCCCCTCGCGGGCCAGCACGAAGCCCGCTCGGAAAAGCCTGACGAACGGGGCTATCGCCATCAGAGTTTGAACGCCGAATGGAGCGCCGCGACACCGCCGGTCAGCGGGCGGACCGCGACATGGGAAAAGCCGGCCCGCTCGATCTCGGCGGCGAAGCGGCCGGGATTGGGGAAGGTGCGGATCGATTCGACGAGATAGCGGTAGGGCTCACCGTCACCGGCGATCATCTTGCCCATCGCGGGGATCATGTTGAACGAATAGGCGTCATAGATCTTGTCGACGCCCGGAATATCGACATGGCTGAATTCGAGGCACATGAAACGCCCGCCCCGGCGCAGCACGCGGTGCGCCTCCTTCAGCGCGACATCCCGGTGGGTGACGTTCCGGATGCCGAAGGCGATCGTATAGACGTCGCACGAGCCGTCCGGCAGCGGCATCGATTCGGCGTTGGCGGCGACGAAATGGCACGGCGTCGTCGGCCGCAGACGGCGGCGATTGCGCTCGGCCCCGACGAGGAGCATCTCCGGATTGATGTCGCAGACCGTGACGGTGCCGTTCTGTTCGATCCGCCGCGCGATTCGAAACGCGATGTCACCCGTTCCCCCCGCGACGTCGACCACGCGATAGCGCTCGCGGGGCTGGCGCGGCGGGGCGAGCCAGGCCACCATCGCGTCCTTCCACACACGGTGGAGACCACCCGACATCGCGTCGTTCATCACGTCATAACGGCTTGCCACCGTGTCGAAGACGCGGTTGACGAGCCCTTGCTTTTCCTCGACCGGCACCTTCCGGAACCCGAAGGACGCATCGCTCATGCCGCTACCTTTCTCTGCCATCGCGGCCACACATAGCGGGGGAAAGCCCGCTCGGCCATCGCTTGATGGCGCTCGGACGATGGGGATGGTGAATGCCTGAGTTGCCGGAAGTGGAAACCGTGCGCCGCGGGCTCGCGC
The DNA here is from genome assembly GCF_021556395.1 of Acuticoccus kalidii. Taxonomy (GTDB): domain Bacteria; phylum Pseudomonadota; class Alphaproteobacteria; order Rhizobiales; family Amorphaceae; genus Acuticoccus; species Acuticoccus kalidii. Next base: position 136,583 of record NZ_JAKGCS010000033.1, on the reverse strand, counting down.
CGGTGATGGAGGGGGCGGTGATCGACACGGTCCATCTCGCCAGGGCCGATCTGCGTTTCCCCTTCCCCGAACGCTTCGCCGAGCGGCTTGAGGGGCGACGGATCGACACGCTCGGCCGACGCGCGAAATATCTCGTCGGCGCGCTCGACGACGGAACGGCGCTGATCGCCCATCTCGGCATGTCGGGTGCGTTCCGCGTCGAAGGCGGCGAGCCGATCGGGGCGATGGTGTTTCCGCGCTCCAAGAAGGCGGCGCACGATCACGTCACGATGGCCCTCGGCGAACGGCGGATCATCTACAACGATCCCCGCCGGTTCGGCTTCATGACGCTCGCCGTCACGGCCGACCTCGACGCCCATCCCTATTTCGCCCATCTCGGCATGGAACCGATGCCGGGCGCCCTCACCGCCGACCGCCTCGCCGCAGCGCTCGCCGGCAAGGCGGCGCCGCTGAAGGCCGCCCTCCTCGATCAGCGGGTGATCGCCGGGCTCGGCAACATCTATGTGTGCGAGGCGCTGTGGCGCGCGCGCCTGTCGCCCAAGCGGCTCGCCGGCTCCATCGTGCGGCGCGACGGCAGCGCGGGCGACCGTGTGGCGCGTCTCACCGCCGCGATCCTCTCCGTCATCGAGGAGGCGATCCTCGCCGGTGGCTCCTCCTTGCGCGACTATGTCGCCGCGGACGGCTCGCTCGGCCGCTTCCAACACACCTTCGCCGTCTATGGTCGGGAGGGGGAGCCGTGCCCGCGCCCCGCCTGCGACGGCGTCGTGAAGCGGATCGTCCAGTCCGGCCGGTCGACATTTTATTGCCCGCAGTGCCAACGATGACGCTGGCGCTGCTCGCGAAAGATCAAGCAGGCCTTGCCAAAGACGCCCACTTCGGCGCGTATCTCGGGGACGCGATTGAGTGGCCATCATGGCGGCGCGCGAGCGTGCGCCCAGGGATGACGGGATGAAAGCCGATACGCCTCCCCTCGACGAGACCGACGAGGCGGCGACACCGCCGCCCGCCGTTCCGATCGAGGACCCCGCCCCCGAGACCGACTTGGTCGAGGTCGAGCTGAAGTTGCTCGCCGACCACGGGCTCGTCACCTCCGTCCTCACAGCGCCCGCGATCGCCGCCGCGGCGCGCAACAAGGGCGTCGTGCGTCATCTCGAAGCCACCTATTTCGACACCGAGGATCACGCGCTGGAGGCCGCCGGCTACACGCTGCGCGTCCGCCGCACCGGCAAGACCCACCACATCACCGTCAAGGCGAGCAAGGCCGAGGCGGACACCCCGCTCGCCCGGCGCGAATGGGAGATGGTCGCGCCGAGCGCCGAACCGGATCTTTCGATCTTCGGCGAGGCGCTGCCCGAGGCCGTCACCGAGGCGGCCGGCCGCGGCCCGCTCCGCCCGCTTTATACGACCGCGGTGCGGCGCCACACCGTGCTTCTCGACTTTCAATCCGCCACCGTCGAGCTCGCGGCGGACTCCGGCACGATCAGCGCCGATGGGCGTCATGAGCGCGTCGACGAGATCGAGTTGGAGCTGAAATCGGGGGAGACCGCGGCGCTCTATCGCCTTGCCCTCGGGTTGGCCGATAGCGGCCGGGTGGATCCGAGCCCGCGCTCGAAATCGGCACGAGGGCAGGATCTGATGCGCAATCTCGCCCCCGCCTACACCAAGGCCGTGAAGCTGCACCTCTCCTCCTCCGCGACGCTCGACGAGACGATCGAGGCGATCATGCGCGCCGCGCTCGCTCACCTCCTCCAGAACAAGGCGGCGGCCTATGACGGGCGCCACCCGGAAGGGGTCCATCAGGTTCGCGTCGCGCTGCGCCGGCTGCGGGCGCTCCTCAAGCTCCTCGCCAAGCACACGCATTCACACGAGCTCGAGCGGCTGCGCGAGGAGGCGAAATGGCTCGCCAAGAGCCTCGACGACGCGCGCAACTGGGACGTCTTTTTGACCGAGACCTTACCGCCGGTGGACGAGGCGACGGGTCTTCCCGGCTTTCCGGCCCTGCGCGAGGCGGCGGAGGCGATGCGCGCCGAGGCCTATGAGACCGTGCGCGCCGCGCTCGACGATCCGCGCTCCGGCCGCTTCCAGCTCGAGCTCGCCCTCTGGATCGAGGAGCGCGGCTGGCGCAAGGCGGTCGACGCGACGGGCCTTGCCCAACTCTCCGGCCGCGCGCGGGATTTCGCGGACACCGCCCTCTCCCACCTTCAGACGAAGGTCGTCCGGCGCGGCAAGGGATTTGCGCATTTGTCGACCGAGGAGCGCCACCAGGTGCGCCTCGCGATGAAGAGCCTGCGCTATGCCGCCGATTTCTTCCTGCCGCTGTTCGGGTCGGGCAAGAAAATCACCGCGTACCGGAAATTTCTGAGCCGCTTCCAGGACCGTCTCGGCCATCTGAACGACATCACGACCACCACCGCGCTCGTCGAGGCGCTCGAGGCGCGCCACGGGGCGGACGCGTTCGCCAAGCCGCTCGGCGCCATTCTCGGCTTTCAGGCCTACCGCGCGGCCGCTGGCGAGGCCGAGCTCGTCGACGCCTGGCGCGCCTTCAAGGACGCCGGGCGAATCTGGAGCGCATAGCGCCCCGGCGGTGCGACCGGGGCCGGGGACGGGGCCGGGGCCGATCAGCCCGATCGGACGGGATGGCGACACTGCCGGCCGCGCCCGACGCGGTCGATCTCAATGGATCGTCAGCGTTCCGGGAACGGCCATCGCGACCTTTCGCGCCTCCGCGGCGTCGGTTCCGTCCCCCTCGGCGGGCGGCGCGATGACGACCCGGTTTCGCCCCTCCGCCTTCGCATCGTAGAGCGCGGCATCGGCACGCTCGATCACGTTCCACAAATTCTCGCCCGGCCGTCGCTCCGCAACGCCGAAGCTTGCCGAAAGGCCAGCCATCTCAGGCTCGGCGAGATTGCGAAGCTCGAAGACGGCCATGCGCAGCCGCTCGGCGAGGGCCGCCGCCTCATGCGCCTGAAGCCCCACGACGACGACCGAGAACTCCTCGCCCCCGAGGCGCCCCGCAATGTCGCCGTCACGCACACGGTTCGCGATCGACTGGCCGACGGCGGTGAGAACACGGTCGCCCGCCGCGTGCCCGAAGCGATCGTTGATGCCCTTGAAGTGGTCGATATCGCACATGATGGCGAAGACGGGATCGGCGGAACTGGCCAGCAGCGCGTGCGCCTTCTCGGCAAAACCCCGGCGGTTATAGAGCCCCGTGAGGTCGTCGCGATTGCGTTCGGAGCGCAACCGCTCGATCAGATCGGCGAGGCTGGCCACCAGCACGATGATGGCGAGCCCGGCGCTCACGAGGCCGAGCGAGACGTGCATCATCAAGACGCCCGAATGCTCGACGACCGCCGCGTCGGTCGGCCAACCGTTCCGCGCGGTCAGGATCGCCCGCGGGAAATATTGCAGCGCGAACACCAGAAGCACCCAGAACAGAATCGCCTCGATGCGGCTCCGACGCAGCAGGAAGCGGAGCTGATAGCTGACCGACAGGAACAACATGCCGAAAACGAGATTTTCGAACGCGCCGTGCGCATCGATCCACGGCACGACATAAACGAGCGCAGCCGCGCCGACCGTGGCGACGGCCATCGTCGCCACGAGCGCCGTACGGCCGAGCGACTTCCCGGAGCGCGCCAACAGACCTTCCGCGGTGCACAAGGCGCCGAGCGCGTTGAAGACCGCGGCCAACAGGGCGTTTGCCTCCCGGCCCGGCGGCCACTGGAAGATTTCGATCAGCGCACCGGCGAAAAAGAGGAGGCACGCCGAGAACAGCAGCTTGAGATACCAAGCACTCGGCATGGCGATCCAAACGGCGAAGAATTTAAGCGCGAAGCCGAACAACAATGCCGGGACGAGGAGAACAACAGGGTTCTCTGGGAGAACCGGAAGCCATGCCACGAGACGCTTTTACCTCTGCCACACAGTGCACCCGCCACACCCGGCGGGCCGCCGCATCCGGTCGATGCCGCGGATCATATGACATCAAATTGTGGCAATGCATGCGATCTCGCACGCTTGCTGCTGTTCGACTGCATCGGCCCGCCCACAGGAGGGCAGCCGGGGACATCCGTCTTCCAGACGCAAAGGGCCGCCGGCCGCCGCGCGCCGGCCTTCGTGGCGATTTCGCGGCGCCTTTTACAAATCGGCATGGTCCCTCCGGCAACGATGCGCCGCTTTTCTTCGCCGGACGCGCACCTACATCTAAAATAGAGCGAGAACAGAAACGCCTGACGGTGACAGCACGAAAGGTTGCAGTCCCATGGCCCGTATCGCAACGCATCCCTATCACGATCCCTACCCGGTCCATGTCGACCGGGCGATCATCGGCGACAGTCTCCGACGCGGCTGGCAAGATTTCCGCGCGCGCCCGTCGACCGGGATCTTTCTCATCTTCGTCTATCCGCTGACCGGCCTCCTCCTCTATGCCGTCGCGTTCCATCGGGATCTTCTCTCGATCCTCTTTCCGCTGGCGTCCGGCTTCGCGATCATCGGCCCCCTCACCGCCGTCGGCCTCTACGCGATCAGCGCGCGGCGCGAGGCGGGCGCCGCCGACGACCTCGACGGCGTGCGGGCGATGGGGGCGCTCGGCGACGGTCCGCTCGGCCCGGTCGTGCGGATCGGTCTCGTCCTCCTCGCGATCTATGCCGCGTGGATCGGCACGGCGATCCTCATCTACCGTCTCACCCTCGGGGCCTATGTCCCGGCCGACTTCGCCGCCCTCGTCGAGCGCGTGGTGTCGACGCCGGAGGGGTGGACGCTCCTCGTCGTCGGGTGCGGGGCGGGCTTCGTCTTCGCCCTCATCGCGCTCGCGGTGGGGGCGATGTCGCTCCCGGCCGTCTACGATCGGGGGCTCAGCGCCCGCATGGCGATCGGCCTGTCGATCCGCACCTTTGCGCGCGAGCCGGGCACGCTCCTCGCCTGGGGCGCCGTCGTCGCGGTCGGGCTCGTCGTCGGGTCGATCCCGGCCTTTCTCGGGCTCTTGATCATCTTGCCCTGGTTCGGCCACGCGACGTGGCACCTTTATCGGCGCCTCGCCCCGCCGGACTGATCGATCGCGCGTGACGCGGCCTCAATGCGAGGCCGCGATCACCGCCTTTTGAAGCTCCGCCTTCGTCATCCGCGTTCGGCCATCGACCTTGAAGAGGCGGGCGATCTCGTCGAGTTCGGCCTTCTTCATCGCGCTCGAACGCGTCTTGAGCCGTTCTGCGATGCCTTCCTTCAACAAGGCCTTCGTCTTCGAGGACGCGCCTTCGAGGCCGACGCGCTCCGCAGCCGCCATCAGATCCGCCTTGCGGACCGCGTCGGCGGTGCTCTTCGTGCCGTTCGCCGCCTTGGCCGGCTTGGCCGGCGTTGCGGGCTTGCTCTGCGTACCCGCTGCCTGCGCTTTGGGCTTGGCGGATTGGGAGGCAGTGTTTTTCGGCTTCGCGGTCTTCGTCGCAGAAGCGGCGGTCGAACCGGCCGTCGCGGGCTTTTTCCGTGAGGGCGCCGCCTTGGCGGATGCGCTCTCGGCCGAAACGGCCTTCGTCTTCGCGGACGATTTGGAGCCCGCGCCGCGCTTCGGTGCGCTCGGCGAAGCGCTCTTCTTCGTCGCCCCTTTTTCGAGGTCGACATTTTTCGGCTTGCCGCCGACATAGGCGCCGCCGCGCTCTTTATACATGCGGACGGCCATCTGGGCCTTGCGGGCGGACCATGAGCCCGGCGGCCCGCCTTTGTCGGACCGGGTGATCTCGCCTTTGACGTCGTCCCAGAGCTTGGGGTCGGTGCGTTGTGCAGTCGCCATCATGTCGCTCCATCTTTGACTGGGGCAACGTGACGGGAGAACGCTGGTTCCAGGCTTGCGGAGCGCGCCCCCTCAGTCGGAAACAATCAGATATTCGGCCAGAGGCTGGCGAGAAGGAAAGCCACGGCGATCAACGTGATCGCGAGCCCGGCGGCGAGCTGCAAAAGCGGCACCGCGACACCGGCATGTTTGACCCCGGCGGCAAAGAGCGTCGCCCCCCGCGCCGTCGCCGCCGACAGAGCGACGAGGCTGATGAACGCCCCCGTCCCGAGCGCCATCGCGAACGCCGACAGGACGCCGACGCCGAGAAGGTTCATCCGCCACGCCGCGACGAGGACGAAGACGGCGCCGGTGCACGGGCGCAGGCCGATCCCGATGATCAACATCGCCGCATCGCGCCAATTGCGGATCGCGTCCGCCTCCTCCGGCGTCGGCCCGTGGCGATGGCCGCATCCACAATGGTCGTCGTGGACATGGTCGTGGCTGTGCTCATCACCGTGGGAATGGTCCGCGGTGCGCCCGAGGCCGAAGCGCGCCGAATGGACGTCCCAGAAGCCGCGCAACCCTTTGAGCGCGCGTCGGATCAGGATGATCCCGATCGCGAGGATCGCGACATAGCTGATCGGGACGAGGACCTTGTCGGTCGCCGCCATCGCCCAACCGGCCGTGATGTCGAGAAGGACGAAGCTGCCATAGACGAGGACGATCGCCGTCACTGCCTGGGCAAGGCTCGCGGCGAGCGACAGGAGGACGAGCCGAAGCGTGCTGATCTCACTCGACATCCCTGCGCCGGCGATCAGGAACTTGCCGTGTCCGGGGATCGCGGCGTGGAGGAAACCGTAGGCGAGGCATGCGCCGATGAGGCCCGCCGAAGCGATGGCGCCGCCTTGATTGTGGTTGAGAAGCTCGCTCACCATCGTGTGGAAGGCGCGTTGCTGCGTCGCCGCCCAGCGCGCCATGTCGACGAGGCCGAGGCCGGACGAGAGCACCGCCGCGAGCGTTGCAAATCCCGCCACGACGAACACGATGCCGACCACGATGCGCAACGGTCGCCGCCGTTCGACGGGAAGCGCGCGTGTTCCGACCGTGGGGACTGAACTCATACCCTCGTCCTTGCACCCGAACTCGATGTCGCAACGGGGGCCAGAAGCGCCCCCTTCGTCAAGGCGGACAACGTCGCGCCGATACTATGCCGCAACGCACGCGCCGGGTCGACGCCGTGCCAAGGCGGGTCCACACGCGACCAACTCATGCTTCGAGATGGCGCGTTCGCGGCGCATAGCGCGCGGCGAGGCTGCCGACCGGGCCGAAGAGCAGCGAGGCGACGTAGATCGCGCCGAGCGAGAGCACGATCGCCGGCCCCGACGGGATCCCATAATGATAGGACAGCAGAAGCCCCGCCCCGCTCCCCGTCACCGCGAAGGTGAACGACAGCCCCATCATCGGCCCGATATTGCGGATCCAGAAGCGCGAGCTCGCCGCCGGCAGGATCATCATCCCGACCGCCATCAGCGTGCCGAGCGCATGAAAGCCGGCGACGAGATTGAGCACCGCCAGCCCCAGAAAGGCGAAATGCGCGACCGGGGATAGGCGGCTCACCGTCCCGAGAAAAGCCGGGTCGAGACATTCCATCACCAGCGGGCGAAACAACGCGGCGAGCGTGAAGATCGACACCGTCGCGATCGAGCAGAGGAGGATCAACGCCTCGTTGTTCAAGGCGAGCACCGTCCCGAAGAGGACATGCATCAGATCGACGTTGCTGCCGTGCGTCGACACGATCGCGACGCCGAGTGCGAGGGAGATGAGATAAAAGGCGGCCAGGCTCGCATCCTCCTTGAGGACGGTGGAGCGCGTCACAAAACCGGCCGCGAGCGCCACCGCCATCCCGGCGACGAGCCCGCCGATGGTCATCGCCGACAAAGAGAGCCCCGCGAACAGGAACCCGACCGCCGCGCCCGGCAGGATCGCGTGCGCCATCGCATCGCCCGTGAGGCTCATCCGGCGCAGCATCAGAAAGACGCCGACCGGCGTCGCGCCGAGCGCGATCGCGATGCAGCCGACGAGGGCGCGGCGCATGAAGGCGAAATCGGCGAAGGGAGAGATCAGCAGATCGACGAGCATCGCGTCAGGCGGCCCTGCGGCAAATGCCGGCGCTTTCGTCGAACGCCTCGCCGACGGCGCGGGCCCGCACGAGATTCTCCGCGCACATCACCGTCTCGGTCGGTCCGTGGGCGATCAACTCGCGTGCGAGAAGCATCGTCTCGGGGAAGACGCGGCGGACCTCCTCATAATCGTGCAGCACGGCGAGGATGGTGCGCCCTTCCTGATGCCAGCGGCGGATGAGGCCGAGGAGATCGTCGACCGTGCGGCGGTCGATCGCGGCGAACGGCTCGTCGAGGAGGATCAACGGCGCGTCCTGCAACAGGAGGCGTGCAAAGAGGACGCGTTGCATTTGCCCGCCGGAGAGCGCGCCGATCGAGCGGCCCTCGAAACCGGCGAGCCCCACCGCACCGATCGCATCGCGAATGGCGCGCCGATGGTCGCGCGTGACGCGCTTATAGGCGCCGATCCGCCGCCACAGCCCCATCGCCACGACATTCTCGACATCGAGCGGGAAGGAGCGGTCGATCTCCGACATTTGCGGCAGATAGGCGATGTCCTCGCGCGCCGCCGGGCCGACAATGCGCCCGGTCGTCGGCCGCAATTCCCCGACGATGCCCTTGAAGAGGGTCGATTTGCCCGCCCCGTTGGGGCCGACCACTGCGGTCAGCGACCCTTTCGCGATCGCCGCGCTCAGATGATGGATCGCCGGATGCCGGTCATAGCCGAGCGTCACATTGTCGAGAGTCAGCGCCGCGTTCATCCGACCGCCCACGCAAAGAGGCCCCAAAGGATTGCCGAGGCGACGGCCGCGAACAGAACCCGCTCGCCGAGCCCGGCGAGGAGCGGCGCCTTCAGCCAATCCATCATGCGTTCCCCCGGCACGATGCGCAGCGCCCGTGAAGCTCGATCACCGATTTCGTCGGCGCGAAGCCGCCCTGCGCGGCGATCGCGGCGATGCCGGCGCCGATCGTCGGGTCGGTCAGCTCGGCGACGGCGCCGCAATCGCCGCAGATCGAGAAGGCCGGTTGCGCCTCCTCATGCTCGGCGCAGCAGGCGACATAGGCGTTCACCGACTCGAGGCGATGGGCAAGGCCGAGCTCGATCAACTTGCCGAGCGCGCGATAGGCCGTCGGCGGCGCGGCCGAGTGGCGCGACGCCCGCAACACGTCGAGCACCTCGTAGGCGGTGAGCGGCCGCCCGGCCTCTCTGAGCGCCGAGAGCGCCGCGGTCTGCGTGATGTTGAGTTTCGCGTTCATTCGGGCCCGTCACGTGGAGCTGGGATGCGTATAATATACGATCCGTACTTGCAACCGCCAATCCACGCCGAATCCCGGCCGTCATCCCCATGTCGTCGAGATGCGGGAGAGGACGACTTTTCGGAGTGAGCCCATGCCCCTCGTCCTCCTATTCCTCGTCCTCGCGCTGCCGTCGCTCCCGGCGCGCGCCGAGCCGCCGGCGCCGCTGGCGACGCTGATTCTGGAGGATCGGACGACATGCGCGGCGCTGTCCGATCTCGTCGGACGGGAGGCGACGATCGTCCATCTCTGGGCGACATGGTGCGCGCCGTGCCTCGACGAGCTTCCCGCCCTCGCCGCCTTCCTCGATGCGCATCCAGAGCGCGCGGACGACATCGTCATCGTGTCGGTCGACACCATGGACCGGGCGCGCATCGAAGGCTTCCTGTCCGAGCGGCTCGATCTCGGCGCGTTGCCGACCTGGCGCGTCGCGCACGGCAATCCGGGGCAGGTCTTGAAGGTGAAGGGTTATCCGTCGACCATTGCGGTCGAGGCGAACGGCGAGATCGCCGCGATCCACGCCGGCCCGGTGGACTGGAGCGCAGCCGATCCCACCGCGCCCCTTCTCGGCCTCACCGATTGAAACTCAGTGCTGATGGCCGGCATGGCTGTGCCGGCGCGCGTTCGCAGCCTCCACGGCGACGTGCACCGCGATGGTGCCGACATCGAAATGAATGTCCGCCTCGAACTCGTCCCCTTCGCGCAGCGGCGTCGTCACGTTGGAAAGGCGGATCGCAAGGCCGTCCGGCGCAAGGTCGAGCGTGCGGCCGGGCGCGATCGGCACCGACGGGATTGCGACGTGTTCGAGCGTTCCGCCTTGGACGGAGAGACCGACGAGGCCGCCCGCCTCGGCAATCCCGCTCTCCGCCCCTTCGAGGACGATCTCGCGGCCGGTCAAATTGCGGATCTCGGCGAAGACGAGACGGGTGCCGCCCTCACCCGCGCGCGTCCAGGCATGGACGATCTCGACGCCGTTTTGCGCGCTGACATGCGCGTGGTGCGCCTCGTCCGCGCCGGCGGCGGATGCGGTGACGGCAAGGACGAATGCGGCAAGGCGCGCCGCCGAACGTGGGCCCATCGGTCTATTCCTTCATGGGTGAACGCCGATCAGCCACGCAGATCGGCCACGATATCGCGTGAGAGGGCGGCGAGCGCCGGAAGCATCGCGAGCGCGATCGTGACGCTGACGAAGGCGGCGAGGAGGTGTGCCTCCGGCCAGCCGAACGAGGCGGTGACGAGAATGTCCGTGCGGGCGCTGACAATCCGCGAGATCCAGATCGTCGCGCCGAATCCGAGGCCGGCCCCCAGGAGCGCGCCCGCCCCGATGAGCGCCGCCGCATAGGACCACACCACCGCGAAGGCGAACCGCGCCGGCGCGCCGAGCGCCCGCAACAGAGCGAGGCGCTGGGCATAAAGGCGCGTCAGAACCACGAGCCCGGTGAGGACCCCGGCCGTCACCAGCATTTGTGTCGCGATCGCGAGGATCGACATCACCTGCCGCACATCGCCGAGCAGACCGTGAAGCTGCGCGAGGACGGCGCCCGGAAAGAAGGCCATCACGTCGTTGCGGTTATATTCCGAGCGCAGCGCATAGTTCGCCCAAAGCTCGTCCGCGCGCACCAGGATGGCCGGCGTTCCGGGAAAGGCGTCCGCCGCGAAAGGCGGGCCGACGCGCCCGTCCCACTCCGGGCCGTGGCCGGGCGCGAGGCCGTGAACCATCCAGACAGCCTCGACCGGCACGAGGATCGCCCGGTCCCAGGGGCTGCCCGTCGGCGCCATCTTGCCGACGACGCGATAGTCGGCGCCGGCATGGGCGTCCGCTTCGGCCCCGTCGCCATGGCCGTGGGCGGGGGTGAAAATGTCGCCGATCGCGAGCGGGGCGGCGGCCCCGGCGACCGCCTCGCCGGTGGTCTCGAACACGCGGCCAGCGCCGAGCGCGCCGGACAGATGGGTCACGAATTGCGCCGTCGTCCCGATGACCGAGGCGCCCTCATAACTGTCGCCGAACGCGAGCGGGGCGGCGATCGCAACGCGCGGATTGGCGGCGATCTCGTTGAAGACGTCGCCGCTCACCAGCGGCACGTCGGCCGGTTGCAGGTAGACCGCCGCAAGGAGCATCGTCATCTCGCTGCCGGGCGCGGCGACGATGAGGTCGAACTTCTCCGCCGCGCGGGCCGTGCCCTGGCGCAGGCCCCTTTCCTGCGCGATCAGCCCGACGCCGATGCCCACCGACGCGGCGATGAGGAGGACGAAGAGAAGGTTCGTCCAGCGAAAGCGCCACAGCATCGCGCCGACGAGCCGATAGGGGCGATAACCCGCGACGCAGGCGAGCCCGACGAGGAGCGCCGGCACGAGGAGCGCGACGAAGAGGCCGAGATCCTGCTGGAACGGGCTGAGGCGCTCCCAGAAGGCGGTCACATTCACCCGGCCACCTCGCCGTTTTCGATGGTGAGGACGCGGTCCATCCTGTCGAGCAGCGCGCGGTCGTGGCTGACGGCGATCATGGTCTTGCCGCTCGCACGGACTTCGCGGGTGAGATCGTCGACGAGGCGGTCCTTGGTCTCGCGGTCGAGGCTCGCGGTGGGTTCGTCGGCGAGGATGACGCCGGGGTCGTTGGCGAGCGCGCGGGCGAGCGCGACGCGCTGGCGCTCGCCGCCCGAATAGGTGCGCACGCGGCGCGGGGGGTCGAGCGGCACGTTCAACGCGGCGAGCTCCGCCCGAGCCCGCGCCGCGAGCGCGCCCCGCCGTCTTGCCGGTAGGAATGCGCCGAGAAGGGCAGCGTTGGCGGTCGCGCCCAGCTCCTCGAACAGCAGAAAGTCTTGAAAGACGAAGCCCATATTGTCCCGCCGGAAGGCGGCGCGGCGGCCGCGCGAGAGGGCGAGCAGGTCGACCTCGCCCCAGCCGATCCGGCCCGTCGCGCGCGGCGAGAGGCCGGCGAGCGCATAAAGGAAGGTGGACTTGCCCGCCCCCGACGGCCCGGCGACGCCGAGACAGGCGCCCGGCGCGAGCGCCAGCGCCTCGATCGAGAGCAGACGCCGCCCCCCGTCCGCCCAGACGGCGAGGTCGGCGATCTCGAGCGGAAGGCCCATCGTCTCAGGTGCGCTCGGTGCTCGCATCGACGATCCGCACCCGGCTCAAAAACCCCGTCTCGGGATCGCGATAATCGCCGAGTTCGAGAACGCCGCGGCTCACGATGCGCACATTGAACGGCACGACCTCGACGATCCGCTTGGTGTAGATCGCGACGATATCGTCCGGCCATTCGGCCGAGGTCTCGCAGAACGGGCAGACGGCCATCGGCCGCTTGGTGAGGACGAAGAACGCCGATTCGGCCTTCAAAGGCGGGGCCATGAAGCCCTGGATCGTGACGCGCTTGCCGTCGAGCGCACGGGCGAGATCGGAAAAGCTGAGGTCTTTGTTGTAAAGGTCGCGCATTCGGATCACGTCGTCCGCGGCAAGGGCGATGCGCGGGGCGGCGAGCGCCGCGAGCGATCCGAGGAAAAGACGGCGGTCCATCGAACGCCTCCGATAGGTCATGAGGGGGTGGGAGGGGCGCGGGTGGCCCCTCCCCGAGGTCGATGCTCAGTTCGCGGCGTCCATCGCGGCGTGCTTCATCACGTGGAAGATGTAATTCTGCTCCACGGTGCCGTCGAAGAGGTGCGCGAACGGGCCCTTGGCATAGACCGCGACGTCCTCGCCGGAGTGGCTCTCGGAGGACATCGGGATCAGCGCCTCCTGGAGATACTCCATGTCGGTGACGTCCTCCTGGGTGAGCTCGGCGCGCTCGCCGGAGAAGGAGCCGTCGGCCTGCTCTTTGAGGACCGCGCCGGGGCCGTTCAGGTAGCCGATGACCGTGTAGGGCTTGCCGTCGTCGGCGAGCGCCAGCTCGTCCGAATGCTTCACCTGGCCCTTGGCGACCTCGTGGCAGAGGCCGAGGATCGGCGTGCCGCGACCGCAATAGCCGTTGAAGGCGATCGCGTGCTCGTGGTCGGCGGTGACGATGATGAGGGTGTCGTCCTCGTTGGTCAGCTCGTCGGCGAGCGCGATCGCTTCGGCCCAGGCGACGCCGTCCGTCATCGCGCGATAGGCGTTGCCGTCATGGTTCGCATGGTCGACGCGGCCGGATTCGATTTCGAGATAATAACCGTCCTCGTTCTGCGAGAGATATTCGATCGCGGCGCGGGTCATCTCGGCGAGCGAGGGCTCCTCGTCCTTCGGACGGTCGGCCTCGTATTTCATGTGGCTGTCCTCGAAGAGGGCGAGAACCGGCGTTTCGCCGTCGAGGCTCAGCGCGTTGAAGGTCTCCATGTTCCAGGCATACTCGCCGCCCGCCTCTTGAAGCTCGGCGATGAGATTGCGGCCGTCCTCGCGGCGGCCCTCGCCGCCTTCCTCGGTGTTCACGCCCGTCGGCGCGAAATAGCGGCGCCCACCGCCGAGCGCGATGTCGACGACACCGGCGGTCATCTGGTCGAAAAGCTGGGCGGCGATGTCGCGCGAGTTATCGCAGCCTTCCGGCACGGCGCCTTCCCAGTTGCGGTTGGCGGTCTTCGCGTAGACGGCGGCCGGGGTCGCGTGGGTGAGGCGCGCGGTGGAGATGATGCCGACCGACTTGCCCTCGTCGGAGACCATCTCGGCGAACGTCTTCAGTTCGTTGCCGGCCTCGGAGGCGCACTCGTCGTGGATCGCGCCGTCGGGGTCGAGATTGATGGTGTTGAAGACCTGCTTGACGCCGGTGTTCATCGAGCCGGCGGTCGGCGCGGAATCGGGCGTCTGGGCGTTCACATTGTAGGTTTTGACGAGCGCGAGGTTCGGGAACGTCTCGTAGGGAAGGACGTGCTCCTCGCCGAGCTTGCCCTCTTCCTGCCCGGCGAAAACGCGCAGCGCATAGTTGGTGCCGACGCCGTTGCCGTCCGCCACGAACAGGATCACGTTCTTGGCGCGATTGGTGTTCGGCTGGCGGGCCAAACGGTCCTGGATCGTGGCCTGTCCGTCCACGTACCAGGAATTGTTCTCCTGGGGGACGTCTTGGGCAAAGGCGGCACCAGCGAGAACGGTGAGTGCCGTGGTCGCAAGGGCGATCGCTTTCATGGGATCGGGCTCCACTCGAGGATTGTTTCGAGCTGCCCATACGCGAGCCGCATGACGTTTCGACAACACGCCGCGCCGATCCCGCCATTCGTCCCAGGGTGGGCGACGGCCTTGCGGCCCCTTCGGTGGTGAAGCGGGCGAAGTTCCGCTATCCCTCGCCGATCTTCTCAACACAATGAGCGAACCATGCGGCGACTTGGACTGATCGGCTACGGCAACATCGCAAAGACCCTGTGCGGCGTTCTCGCCGAATCCGGGCACCTCGAACTCGATCAGATCAGCATCCTCGCCCGCCCCGGCCGGGTCGAACCCGCGATCGAGGCGCTGCGCGAGAACGCGCTTCGCTTCGCCGCCGAGATCAACGTCTTCGAGACGGTGGAGGGCTTTCTCGCCGACGGGCCCGAGCTCGTCGTCGAATGCGCGACGCACGAGGCGGTGCGCACGTCCGTTCCCGCCGTGCTGCGTGCCGGGCGCGAGGCGGTGATCGTGTCGATCGGCGCCCTGGCCGACGAGGCGATCGAGGCCGAGCTCGCGGCGGCCGCGAAGGCCGGCCTCACCCGCGCCGTCCTGGTGCCGGGCGCGGTCGGCGGGATCGACGCGCTCGCCGCCGCGAAACTGTCCGGCATCGAGAGCGTGACCTACACCTCGCGCAAGCCCCCCGCCGCCTGGAAGGGCACGCCGGCCGAGAAGGCGGTCGACCTCGACGGCCTCACCGCGGAGGCCGTCTTCTTCACCGGCGACGCGCGCGAAGCGGCGACGGCCTATCCGAAGAACGCCAATGTCGCCGCGACCCTGGCGCTCGCCGGAGCGGGCTTTGCCGGCACCAAGGTGCGCCTCGTCGCCGATCCCGCCGCTCCCGGCAACATCCACGAATACGAGGTGCGGTCCGGCGCGGTGAACTTCACGATGCGCCTCGAGGGCAAGGTGTCGCCCGACAATCCGAAGACGTCGGTCTCCACCGTCTACAGCCTCGCGCGGGAGGTTCTGAACCGCGTCACCCCGTTCGCGATCTGACGCTCAATAGGCGATCCGCGGCAGCCAGAGCACGACCTGCGGAAACAGGAAGACGAGGGCGAGCCCGATCAATTGCAGGATCACGAACGGGATGATGCCGCGATAGATCTGGAACGTCGTCGTGCCCGGCGGGGCGGCGTTCTTCACATAGAAGAGCGCCATTCCGACCGGCGGCGTGAGGAACGAGGTCTGAAGGCAGATCGCGATCAACAGCGCCACCCAGACCGGATCGAAGCCGAGCGCGACCACCGCCGGCACCGTCAGCGGGGCGACGATCAGGACGATCTCCATCCAGTCGAGCACGAAGCCGAGCAGGAAGATCATGACGAGAAGCATCGCGAGGACGCCCTCCGGCGGCAGCGGGATCCCGGTGATCGCGCCTTCGATCACCTGATCGCCGCCATAGCCTCGCAGCACCACCGAAAAGCAGCTCGCCCCGAAAATGAGGGCGAACAGGAAGGCCGTCGTCTTGCCCGTCGCATCGCAGACCGCGCGCAGCGTCTTCCAGTCGAGCCGCCGGTCGGCCGCGGCGAGGATCGTCGCGCCGAGCGCGCCGACGCCGGAGGCCTCGGTCGGCGAGGCGATGCCGAGAAAGATCGAGCCGAGGACGGCGATCATCAGCGCCAGCGGCGGCCCCAGTGCGCGCAGGAGCGCGCCGATCGAGGCGTCCCCCTCGCCCGCCTCGGGCCGCGGCGCGTCGGACGGGCGGAGAGCCGCATAGACGACGATATAAACCGCATAGAGCACCGCGAGGAGGAGCCCCGGCAGGATCGCCGCCATGAAGAGATCGCCGACCGACAGACGAAGCTGGTCGGCCATCACGATCAGCATGATGGAGGGCGGGATGAGGATGCCGAGCGTCCCGGACGCAGCGACGGCACCGAGCCCGAGCGGCGCCGCATAGCGCCCCGCCGCGAGCGCCGGCAGCGCGACGGTCGCCAAGAGCACCACCGAAGCGCCGATGATCCCGGTCGAGGCGGCGAGCACCACGCCGATGAGGACCACCGCGAGGCCGAGCCCGCCGGGCACGCGGCGCAGCGAGGCGGACAGCGAGTCGAGAAGCCGCTCGGCGACGCCGGAGCGCTCGAGCATGTATCCCATGAACACGAACATCGCCATCGGGACGAGGCTGTAGTTCGAGATGGTCGCGAAGATGCGGTCGGCGGCGAAGCCGATGAAGTTGGTGCCGGCGAGCACCTTCACGCCGAAGAGCGGCAGGATCTCGCCGAGAACGGCGAAGAGCACGCCCACCCCGCCGAGCACGAAGGCGACCGGAAAGCCGAGAAAGAGGAAGACCGCGAACGTCGAAAACATCAGGACGACGAAGAGGAGGTCCTGGCTCACGGCAATTCTCGCGGTTGAGTGTCGGCAAGCGGCCGGCCGGCGAGGGTGAGGATCCCCCGCCCGATCGCCGCAATCCCCTGAAGGCCGAGAAGGACGAATCCGGCGAAGAGGACGAACTTGATGACGTAGCGCGCCGGCAGTCCGCTCGGCATCGGGGAGCGTTCGCCAATGGCGAAGGAATAAGCGAAATTGTCCCACGCGAAATAGGCGATGCCGATCACGAACGGCAGCAGAAGGACCGCCCCGCCGACGATTTCGATCACCGCCCGCCCCCGTTCCGAGAAGCGGGCATGAAGGACGTCGACACGGACATGCGCGTCGTCCCGGTAGGCGTAAGCGAGGCACCCCATCACCACGATGGCGTTGATGTGCCATTGGAGCTCTTCGAACTCGATCATGCCGATGCCGAAGCCGTAGCGCATCACGACATTGGCGACGACCACGAGCATCATCACCGGCAAGAGAAGGGCCGACGCGCGGCCGATCGCGCGGCTCAGCGCATCGATGCGTCGCACCAGGGCGGGAAGGAAGGCGTCCATCATCGCACGTCGGGCGTGCGGGCGGCCCGGACGGGCGCCACCCGCATCACTCCCGTCAGTCGGCGCCGCCCGCTTGCGTCCAGCTCGCCGCGTTCGCCCGGTAGGCCTGCAGCGAATCCCAGACGCGTTTGAAATCGGGATTGTTCGCCGCCTGCTCTTCCATCACCTCCGCGGTCGCCTGCTCGAAGGCGGCAAGGACGTCGGGCGGGAACTGGCGGATGGTGACACCGGCCTCCTTGAAGGCGTCGATGGCGGCCGCGTTCTCCGTGAGCGTCGAGGTGACGCCCCAGACCATCGTCTCGCGGCAGGCGAGTTCGATCAGCTTCTGCTGACCCTCGCTCATCTCCTCCCACTTCGCCTTGTTGATGATCAGCTCGTTGATCGCCGCCGGCTGGTGCCAGCCGGGGACGTAATAATTCTTCACGACCTTCTCGAAGCCGACGGCCTGATCGATCGTCGGCATCGAGAATTCCGTGCCGTCGATCACCCCGCGCTCGAGGTTCGGGAAGATGTTGCCGCCGGCAAGGAGGACCACGGAGGCGCCGAGCTTCTTCATCACTTCACCGGCGAGGCCCGCGAAGCGGAGTTTCAATCCCTCCAGATCCTCGACGGTTTCGATCGGCTCGGCGTACCAGCCGCCCGATTCGGCCTCCATCAGGCTGCACGGGATCGTGACGACGCCCTGCGCGTCATAGATCTCGCGCCAAATGTCGAGGCCGCCACCATTGTAGATCCAGCCGAGATACTCGAACGCGTCCGGCCCGAACGGGATGCCGCCGAAGAGCTGCACCGCGGGGAACTTGCCGGCGACATAAAGCGGGCTCGTGAAGCCGGCATCGAGCGTGCCGTTGCGCACCGCGTCGAAGATTTCGAGCGGCGGGACGAGGCGGCCCGGTGCGTAGAGATCGACCTCGATCGCGCCGTCGGAGGCGGTGGTGACGATATCGGCGAAGTGTTGCGCATCGCGGCCCGAGGCGGGCAGCGTCAGCGGCCATGCGCTCTGCACCGTGAGGGACACATCCTGCGCGGCCGCCTTGTCCGGCGCGGCGACGAGGGCCGCACCGAGGCCCATGGCGGCGAGACCGCCCGCCTTGAGGCCGGACTTAAGGCCCGCCTTGAAGATTGTCCGTATCGGGCCGCGCGCTGCGTTCCTGACCATCGTCACTCACTCCCCGTTTTCGTGGTTCGACGTCGCCCTCGGTGCGCTTTCGGGCTGCTGAACGCATCCTCTCGGCACCAAACTCGAACGAGGTTATAACGTAATTTATTGGATGAAAAGCTTGTTCTGAACCACAATCTCGGTAGATCTTTAGGCGAGACGTGAGGAAAAAGGCGGCAATGGCGACGGTTTCGGGGCAGCGTATCGCATTGGTGACGGGCGCGGCGAGCGGCATCGGCCGCGCGTGCGCCGAACGTCTCGCGCGCGACGGATGCGCCCTCGCCGTCCTCGATCGCGACGCGGCGATGCTCGCCGACATCACCATCCCCGGCATGATGACGATGACGGCCGACGTCACCGACGAGAGCGCCGTCGCGGGTGCCTTCGCACGCATCGAGGCAGCGCTCGGCCCGGTCGACATTCTCGTCACCTCCGCCGGCATCATGGCCAATGCGCCGGTGCCGATCGCGCACATGTCGGTCGATGCCTGGGAGGCGACCTTCAAGGTCAACACCACCGGCACGTTCATCGCCGTGCGCGAGATGTTGCGGCGGCGCGAGGCGGTGCCGGTCGCGGACGGCCGGATCGTCACGATCTCGTCCGCGGCGGCCCAGCTCGGCGGCTATCGGGGCGATGCGGCCTATGTCGCCTCCAAGGCGGCGGTCCTCGGCCTCACGAAGATCGCGGCGCGGCAGGCGGCGCCCTCGGGCCTCACGGTCAACACCGTCGCGGCGGGGCCCGTCGACACCGCGATGTTCCAGCGCGCGATGCCGCCGGAGGCCGTGCCGGGCCTTCTCGACAAGATCCCGCTCGGCCGCGTCGGCGCGCCGGGAGACGTCGCGGGGATGGTCGCCTTCCTCGCCACGGTGGAGGCCGGTTGGATCACCGGCGCCACCTTCGACGTCAATGGCGGCTACCGGATGCAGTAGGAGATGGCGTTGTCAGGGCTGACGGGTCAGAAGCAGATCGCTCGATTGATCATAAAGGCCGATCATGACGTGCATACGCATGATCAGCTCGTCGAGTTCGCCGTGCGAGGGCGCGGCCTGCATGAAGAGGCGCAGGAGCACCTCGCGGCGGCGCGCGAGATAGGCCTCGACGATCTCCGTTCCGGCCTCCGTCATCGCATAGACGGTCGCCTTCTTGGAGCGCCCTTGCCGCTCGATGAGGCCGAGCTGGGTGAGCTTCTTCAGCCCATATTGGAGGTTCGCGATATCGTCGCGATGCAGGAGGCGGGCGATCTCCATCAGCCCCTTCGGCGCCCCCATCATGTGGACGGCATGGAGGATCGCCGCCTCGGTGCTCGACAGGTTGGTGTCGGAGACCGCGCCGAGACAATCCCGCCGCCAGCGCGCGAAGGCGGCGCCGAGGTGCCAGATCGCGTACTCGAACTCGGCAAGGCGCCGCTCATAGAGGGCGGTCTCGTCGGTGTTCTCGTGCGTGGGGCTCGTCATCGTCATCCTGTCCATCGGCCGGTTCGCGCCGCACGGGAGGTCACGGCGTGAGTGCGCCGCAACAAGGCCCAGCACCGGGCGCGGGTCAAGCCGTTCCGCATGACGGCTCGGTCTACGACCTCCTGAAGGCGCAGGCCGCCCGGTACCCGGACAACGAGCTTCTGGCGCTACCGCGCGCCGTCGCCGCATTGTGGGGGGACGCGCCGCCGAGCCTCACCTATGCGGCCGTGCTCGCCCGCGCCGACACCCTCGCGATGCTCTATCGCGCGGCGGGATACGGGCCGGGCCACCGCGTCGCGCTCCTCCTCGAGAACCGGCCGGCCCACTACCTCCATTGGCTCGCCCTCAACAGTCTCGGGGTCAGCATCGTCCCCCTCAACCCGGACTATCGCGAGGCCGAGCTCGCTTATGTGATCGAGCACAGCGAGGCGGCGCTCATCGTGACGCTTCCCGGCCGGCGGGGCGAGATCGCCGACGTCGCCGCCCGGCTCGGCGTTCCGGTGATGGTCGACGATGACACCGCGCCGCCCACCGCGCGCCCGGCCGCGCCCACCGCACCGGCCGATCCCTCTTCCCCCACCTCGCCGGCGGACGCCGAGTGCGCCCTTCTCTACACCTCCGGCACCACCGGGACGCCGAAAGGCTGCCTCCTCTCCAACGCCTATTTTCTCGGCTGGGGCGATTGGTACGTCGCCCAGCAAGGGCTGATCGGATTGCGGCCCGGCCGCGAGCGGCTGATGACGCCGCTTCCGACCTTCCACGTCAACGCGATGGGCAACTCCTTCGTCGGGATGCTGCGCGCGGGCGGCACGCAGATCATCATCGACCGCTTCCACCCGCGCGCCTGGTGGGAGACCGCGATCGAAACCCGCGCGACGTGCTTTCACTATCTCGGCGTGATGCCGGCGATCCTCCTCGCGCTGACGCCGAGCGAGGACGAGCGCGCCCATGGACTGCGCTTCGGCATGGGCGGCGGCGTCCATCCCGATCACCACGCCGCATTCGAGGCGCGGTTCGGCGTCCCCCTCCTCGAAGGGTGGGCGATGACGGAATGCGGCGGCGCGGGGATCTTGTGCGCGATGGAGGAGCCGCGCCATGTGGGCGAGCGCTGCCTCGGACGGCCCGACCGCGCCGGCCCGCCGCTCGACGCGCTGATCGTCGACGATGACGGCGCGCCCGTCGCCAAGGGCACGCCCGGCGAACTCCTGATCCGCGCCGCCGGACCGGACCCGAAGGCCCGGTTCTTCTCCGGCTATTTCAAGGATCCGGCGGCCACCGACGCGATCTGGCAAGGCGGCTACCTCCACACCGGCGACATCATGCGCGAGGGGGACGACGGCGCGCTCCATTTCGTCGACCGGAAGAAGAACATCATCCGCCGCTCGGGTGAGAATATCGCCGCGATCGAGGTCGAAGGCATTCTCGCGGCGCATCCGGCGGTCGGTCAGGTCGCGGTGGTCGCGGTGCTCGATCCGCTGCGCGGCGAGGAGGTGCTCGCCGCCATCGTCCCCGCCCCCGACATCGCGCCGGATCGCACGCTCGCTGAGGCGATCCTCGCACATGCCGCGCGCTCGCTCGCTTATTACAAGGTGCCGGGCTACGTCGCCTTCGTCGATTCCCTGCCGACGACGGCGACCCAGAAGGTGCGCAAAGCCGATCTCGGCGCCCTTACCGAGACCCCCGAACGCCATCCGGGCTGTCATGATCTCCGCGGCGAAAAACAGGCCTTGCGGAGCACGACCGCATGAGGCGGCTCGGCTATGAGGGCGTTGTCGTCGCGGCGCCGGTGAGCGTGCCTTATGCGCGCTTTTCCACCCGCACGGCGCACGCTTTTCTCGGCGAGCTGCTGCGCACGATCCTCGCCCGCACCGGCCTTGCGAAGGCGCGGATCGACGGGCTGTGCGTCGCGAGTTTCTCCCTCGCGCCCGATTCGGCCGTCGCGCTGACGGAGCATTTCGGGATCAGCGCGCGCTGGGTCGATCACCTCCCGTTCGGCGGTGCGAGCGCGATTCTCGCCCTCCACCGCGCCGCGCGTGCCGTCCAGGCCGGTGACGCCGAGATCGTCGCGTGTATCGCCGGCGACACCAACGACCCCGACGCCTTCCGCCGGTCGACCGCCGCCTTCAGCCGCTTCGGCCAGGATGCCGCCTACCCCTATGGCGCGTCGGGCACCAACGCCACCGTGGCGCTCCTCACCGATCATTATATGCGAACCTATGGCGTGGAAGCGGAGGATCTCGGCCGGATCTGCGTCGCCCAGCGCGCGAATGCCGGGCCCTATCCCAACGCGCTGCTGCGCTCGGCGATGACGATGGAGGACTATCTCGCCTCCCGCCCCGTCGCCGAGCCGCTCCGCCTCTTCGACTGCGTGATGCCCTGCGCCGGCGCCGAAGGCTTCATCGTGACGACGCGCGAGACCGCCGAACGCGAGGGCCTTCCTTACGCGAACCTCCTCGCCGTGATGGAGCGCCACAACGCCTACCCGGACGATCCGATCCAGATGCGCGGCGGATGGGCCGAGGGGCGCGACGACCTTTATGCCCAGGCCGGCATGACACCCGCCGCGATCGACTTCGCCGAGCTCTATGACGACTATCCCGTCGTCGTCGCGATGCAGCTCGAAGACCTCGGCTTCTGCGACAAAGGCGAGGCGAAGGCGTTTTTGCGCGCGCACGACCTCACCACCGCCGGATCCTTTCCGGTGAACACCTGCGGCGGGCAGCTTTCGGCCGGTCAAGCGGGCGCCGCGGGCGGCTTTCTCGGCATCGTCGAGGCCGTGCGACAATTGACCGACACCGCAGAGGGCGCGGCCGTCCCCAAGGCGGATATCGGCCTCGTCACCGGATTCGGCATGATCAACTACGACCGCGGGCTCACCGCGGGCGCCGCGATCCTCGCCCGATGAGCGCGCCGCGCCGCAATCCCGTCCTCGCCCCCAACAGGGCGACGATCCCACCGGCCCGGCGCAGCCGCGTCGCGACCGAGATGAGCGCGTGGGCCGCCGCCGGCGTCTTCGCGCTCCAGACCTGCGGCGAATGCGAGGCGGTCCAATATCCCCCGCGCGACGTCTGCCGCAATTGCCTCTCGCCGCGCCTCCGCTGGCGGCCGGCCGACGGGGCGGGCGCGCTCCTCGCCACGACGAGGCTGCATTATCCCTACGAGCTCTATTTCAGGGAACGCGCGCCCTGGCGCACCGGGATCGTGCGTCTCGCCGCCGGGGTGAGCGTCACCGCCTTCCTCCATCCCGATCTCGGCGAAGCCCCGGCGCCCGCCTTCGTCACCGCACGGCTCGACAGGGCGGGCCAGGCCGCGCTGATCGCCCTTCCCGATGAGACCGCCAACTTCGAGGTGACGCCGATGCGCGAATTCACCGCGTCCCCCAAAGGGCGCAAGATCCTGGTGACCGACGCCGCGTCCCCCGCCGGGATCGCCATGGTGAAGGCGATGTGCGCCGCGGGCGCCGCCACCGTCTGGGCCGGGCGGGCCGAGCCGTGGGGCGTCGTGCCGGGCTATGAGGAGGCGATCGCCCACCCCGCCGTCACCGTCCTCCCGCTCGACGTGACCGACGGCGATTCGGTGACGAGCCTTGCCGGACGGATCGGCGGGCGGACCGACATCGTCGTCAACACCGCCACCTATCACCGGCCGGGCCGTGCGCTCGGCGCAATGGGCGTCGAGAGCGCGCGGGCCGAGATGGAGACCACCTATTTCGGCCTCCTCCGCCTTGCCCGTGCGTTCGGCCCGGCGCTCGCCGCCCGCGCCGCCGAGGGACCGAACCACGCGGTCGCCTTCGTGAACCTCTTCTCGATCACCGCCCTCGTCGCCTCTCCGGCGAAGGCCACCCATTCGGCGGCGGAGGCGGCCGCCTATGCCTTCGCCCAGGGAATGCGGGCCGACATGCGGGCGAGCGGGCTGCGCGTCGTCAACGTCTTTCCCGGACCGGTGGACGAGGGCTGGAACCAGCTCGATCTGCCGCCCAAGATCGCGCCCGATGCGCTCGCCCGCGCCACGGTGAAGGCGCTCGAGACCGGGGTGGAGGACGTCTTTCCCGATCCTGTCGCGCGCCAATGGTATGCGCGCTGGCGGGACGATCCGGCCGCCTTCGCCCGCGAGCTCGCCGAGGCCGGGGCATGAGCGCGCTGCCGCTTCTTCTCGCCGAGCTGGCGAGCGGCGCGGTCGAGATCGTCGACCTCACGCACACGCTGTCGCCGGATTTTCCGCGCATCACCTTGCCCTCCGAGACGGTGCCCTCCGCGCCGTTCCGGATCGAGGAGATCTCGCATTATGATGCGCGCGGGCCGGCCTGGTACTGGAACAACTTCTCCTGCGGCGAACACACCGGCACCCATTTCGACGCGCCGGCGCATTGGATTTCGGGCCGCAATCAACCCGACAACACGGTCGACACGATCCCGCCCGCGCGCTTTGTCGGCCCCGCTGCGGTGATCGACTGCGTTGCCGCCTCGGACGCCGACGCGGATTTTCTCCTCACCGTCGACCATGTGCTCGCCTTCGAGGCCGAGCACGGGCGGATCGCCCCCGGAAGCTGGGTGCTGATGCACACCGGCTGGGCGCGCCGCGCGCTCGATCCGGTCGCCTTCCAGAACTTCGCCGCCGATGGCCAGCACACGCCGGGCCCCGACCCGCGCTGCGTCGCCTTCCTCGTCGAAGAGCGGGACATTTTGGGGTTCGGCACCGAGACGATCGGCACCGATGCCGGCCAGGCGAGTTATCTGAACCCACCCTACCCCGCCCACTACACGCTCCACGGCGCGAACCGCTACGGACTGCAATGTCTCGCCAATCTCGACAAGCTGCCGCCGACGGGCGCCGTCCTCGTCGCCGCGCCGTTGAAGATCCGGCGGGGGAGCGGAAGCCCGCTGCGGGTTCTCGCCTTCGTGCCGCGCGCCTGAGGCGGAGCGGCCGGCAGGACGACGCGCCGCCTCAATCCCGCACGCGGCGCAGCGTCTCGCAGAACGCGCGCGCCGCGAGCGACGGCTCCTGATCCGACAGCGTGAGGAGCGCCGCGCGGATCGGGATCGGGGGATCGAAGGGGACGAACGCCAAGTCGCCGAACAGCCCGCTCCGCTCGGCGAGCCGGTCGACCATCGCAATCCCCGCCCCCGCACGCACGAGGACGCAGGCGAGGAAGGAATGCCCCACCTCGATCGCCACCGGCCGCTCGGCGCCCGCCGCCCGAAGCGCCGACGAGATATATTCCCCGATCGGCAACGTGCTCGAAAACGAGATGAAAGGATCGTCCGGGATTTCGGCGACGCTGGCCGAATCGCGGTTCGCGAACGGATGGCCCTTCGGCACCGCGAGGACGACGGAGGTGAGACCCACTTCCTCCACCGCGAGATCGTCGACCCGCGTCGGCATGTAGGCGAGGCCGAGATCGACCCGCCGATCGAGCACGAGGTCGGCGACCTCGTAATTGAGTGCCGTCTCAATCGCGACCGTCACCCCCGGATGGGTCCGCCGGAAGAGGCCGAGCGCGTCGGCGAGCACCGTCAGCGCGATCGAGGGGATCGCCGCGACCCGCAATCGGCCCGATTGAAGACGCGCGAGATCGCCGGCCGTCCGCTCGATGAATTCGAGATCGGAGAAGACGCGGTCGATCTCGGGATAGATCGCCTTCGCCTCGTGCGTCGGCCGCAATCCGTTGGCCCGGCGCTCGAACAGGGGAAAACCGAGACTGTCCTCCGCATGACGCAGGAGACGGCTCGCAGCGGGCTGGGAAATCCCGAGCGCGCTCGCAGCGGTGGTGAGACCGCCGGTCCGCATGATGGCGCGGACGATCTCGAGCTGACGGATGCTGAGGCGTGACATAGCCTTACGTTATGACACGGCTCTCGCTTTGCATTAGACACATTTTGCTCCCTGTGAATGATGGATCCTGCAGGAGAACCTGCCGCCGACATTCGGAGCATGATTTCGTCGGTGCGACCCGCCCCTCGCAGGGCGTTGCCGTGCGCGCCGGGCGACACGCCGACCGGCGCGCTTACGAGGCTTCGCCCTCCTGGTGAGACGGAGCCGCACGAGCGTCACGCTCAACCACCCGGCCGCGCGCCTGAGGCCGCGGCCCACCAAGTCCAAGACGGGCCGAACCGCCCATATCGAACGAGGGAAACGCAACATGATGGGCAAAGCCCTTCTCGCGACCGCAGCCGTCGCGATCGGTCTCACCGGCCCCGCGTCGGCTGAGACGTGGACGCTCTTCACCCCCTTCACCACCAACGACAAGCCGACCCAGCTCTATCGCGCGTTCGCCGAGGACGTGAAGGCGGCGACCAACGGCGACCTGGTGATCGAGGTCTATACTGGCGGCGAGCTGCCGTACAAAAACTCCGACGTCCTCAAGGCGCTCGCGACGCAGCAGGTCCAGATCGCCGACCTCGCCGTCGGCCCCGTCGCGGGTGACGTGCCGGACCTCAACGTGTTCGTGCTGCCGTTCCTCTGCACCACGATGGACGGCTTCTACGCGGCCACCGCAGAGGCACTGCCGATCATCAACGAGCGGCTCAATTCCAAATTCGGCGTCAATGCGCTCACCGCCTGGACGATGCCGCCGCAAGAAATCTGGCTCAAAGACGGCGTCGACGGGATCACCGATCTCGCCGGCCGCAAGGTGCGGACCTGGAACCGGATGCAGGCCGAGATGATGGAGCTCTTCGGGGGCTCGGGCGTGTCGATCACCCCGGCCGAGGTCATTCCGGCCCTGCAACGCGGCGTCGTCGACGGGGCGATCACCGCCGTCGTCCCGGCCTATGACTGGAAGTTCTACGAGGTCACGAAGTACGGCTATATGCTGAACTTCACGATGACGAACCAGCTCATCGCCGTGAACCAGGCCGCGTTCGACGCCCTCTCCCCCGAGACGCAGACGGCGCTCGCCGACACCGCCGCCGCCTGGCAGGACAAGTTCCGCGCCGGCATCGAAGAGGCGGCCGCCGCGGCCAAGACCAACCTCGAGGCCGAGGGCATGACGCTCATCGACCCGAGCGAGGCCGACATCGCCAAGGCGCGCGAGTTGACGAGCCCGCTCAGGGAACAGTGGGTGTCGGAGAATGGCGAGCTTGCCGACCGTCTCCTGTCGAGCGTCAGCGGCGCCTGCGGAGCCTGACGCACTTGCCCACATCGTCCGGTCAAAACGGGTCCGTCGCCGAACCGCGATGGGCCCGTGGTCTCCGCCGCGGTCTCGATGCCGTCGCCATCGTCGCGCTCTGGATCGCGGGGCTCACCCTCGTCGCCATCCTCGTCGTCATGAACGTCGAGATCGTGGTGCGCTATCTCTTCGGCACGTCGACGCTGATCTCGGACGAATATGCCGGCTATGGCTTCGTCGTGATGATTTTGACCGGATTGATCTACGCCCACCGCCGGCGCGCGCTCCTGCGCGTCGACTTCGCGCTCTCGCGCCTCAAAGGGCGGGCCGGCCGGATCCTTCTCGGGATCACGGCCCTCTTCTCGACCGTGCTCGCGATCTTCTCGGCCTATGCGGGCTACAAGACGTTCGCGCTCAGCTTCCTCTTTAACTCCACCTCCTCCTACGCCTCCGAAACGCCCCTGTGGATCCCGCAGTCCGTTCTGCCGATCGGCTTCGCACTCCTCGCTCTCTCCTTCGCGGAAGAGGCGATGCGGCACTTTCTCGGCTTCGAGGATCGGACCTGATCTGATGGATTGGACGACCGCCCTTCTCATTTACGGCATCGTGGTCATCGCCCTTCTGGCGGGCGGCGCGCTGATCGGCACCGCCGTCGGCTTCGTCGGCATCATGGGGATCACGCTCGCGTCCGGCACGCGCCTGTGGCCGACCTTCGGCGACATCATCTGGAACACCGGGACATCCTTCACCCTCGTCGCGATCCCGCTCTTCATCCTGATGGGCGAAATCATCCTGCGCAGCGGGCTCGCCCAGCGCTTTTATGGCGGCGTCGCCACGCTTCTCGGGCCGCTCCCGGCCGGCCTCGCGCACACCAATATCGTCGGCTGCGCGGCCTTCTCCGCCCTCGCCGGCTCGACCGTCGCCACCGCCCTCACCGTCGGCACCGTCGCCGTGCCGGAGATGCGCAAGCGCGGCTATGACGACAGGATCACCCTCGGATCGCTGACCGGCGGCGGATGTCTCGGAATTCTCATCCCGCCGAGCATCCCGATGATCGTCTACGCGACGATCAGCCAGGCTTCCGTGCTCGACGTCTTCATGGCGGGCATCGTGCCGGGCCTTCTCCTCGCGCTCCTGTTCTCGGCCTATCTCTTCATCCGGGTTCTCCTCAACCCGAGTCTCGCCCCCATCGACAAAGACGAAGTGCGCAGCGATCGCGGTCGCGCGCTCCTCGACACGCTGCCCGTCGTGCTCCTCGTCGGCGCGGTCATCGGCGGCATGTATGCCGGCGTCGTGACCCCCACCGAGGCGGCCGGGTTCGGCAGCGCGCTCGCCCTCCTTCTCGGCCTCTTCTATCGCGACCTCACCGTGAAGGCGCTGGGCGCGGCCGTGCGCAATGCGGTCGTCAGCTCGTGCGTCGTGATGTTCATCACCATCAACGCGCAGTTCCTGTCCTTCGCGATCGTGCAGTCCGGCATCGGCCGCGGCCTGTCGACGACGCTCGCCGAAGCGGGCTTCGGGCCGTTCGCCTTCTTCTGCATGCTGATCGTCCTTTACGCGATCATCGGCATGTTGATCGACGGGCTGTCGATCATGCTTCTCACCGTGCCGGTGCTGTTTCCGGTCTTCCTGGCGATGGGCTACGACGTCGTCTGGATGGGTGTCATTCTCGTCCTCCTCATCGAGCTCGGCGCGCTGACGCCGCCGATGGGGCTCAATCTCTTCGCCATACAATCGGTCAGCGGCGCGCCGCTCGGGACGATCGCGCGGGCCTCGCTGCCTTACGCGCTGATCATCGTGGGCTTCGCGTTGCTGCTCTACGTCTTCCCCTCCATCGCGCTCTTCCTGCCGCAGGCGATGCGCGGTTGAATGCCGAGGCCCATTCGATGCTGTTCATGAACCCGCGCGTCATCGACGCCGCGCCCTTCGCTCGCCTGCCGGACGACATGCGGACCGGCGGTCCGTCCGAATGGCGCGACGGCCAACCGATGACGACGCCCGAGCACTCCCTCCTCGAAGGCCCCGCGTTCGACCGGGAGGGCAATTTGTGGTGCGTGGACATCGCCTATGGCCGCATCTTCAAGGTGAGCCCGGACGGCGCGTTCCAGACGGTGATCACCTATGAGGGCGAGCCGAACGGCCTCGCTTTCCATCGTGACGGCCGGCTTTTCATCGCCGACTATCGCAACGGGATCATGGTCTATGACCCGGCGAAGGGGACCGTCGAACGCTTCTTCGACCGTTACCGGCTGGAGCGGCTGAAGGCGGTCAACGATCTCACCTTCTCCACCACCGGCGACCTCTATTTCACCGACCAGGGCATGACCGGGATGCACGACCCGACGGGCCGCGTGTTCCGCATCCGCGCCGACGGGACGGTCGACTGCCTGATCGACAATGTGCCGAGCCCCAACGGCCTCGTCCTCTCGCCCGACGAGAAGACGCTCTATGTCGCGGTGACGCGGGCAAACGCGATCTGGCGCGTGCCTCTGCTGCCGGACGGCGGCGTCGCCAAGGTCGGCGTCTTCATCCAGCTTTCGGGCGGCGGCGGCCCGGACGGGCTCGCGATCGACCGCGATGGCGGGCTCGCGATCTGCCATATCGGTCTCGGAAGCGTGTGGCTCCTCAACCCGCGCGGCGAATTCGTCGCCCGCGTCGTCTCCCATGAGGGCGACCATACGACCAACGCCGCCTTCGGCGGACCCGGCAATGGCGACCTCTTCATCACCGAATCGGAGTCCGGCACGATCCTGCGGGCGGCCTCCGGTACGGTCGGCGCGACCCTCTTCGGCGAGATGTGAGCGATCGACGCGGCGGCGGCCTCAGCATAGTCTTCCGTGATGGGCACACCGTTCCCGCATCTGTCGATCCTCGCCGACGACCTCACCGGCGCGGCCGATTGCGCCGTGGCGTTCGCGCGCACCGCCCATGTCGAAGTGCGCCTCGGTGCACCGGACGGGAGCGCCCCCCGCCGCGCCGGCGTCGTCGCCTATGACCTCGACACGCGCGATGCGCCCGCCGCATCCGCGCTTTCGGCGCTGGAGCGGGCGCTCGCCGCGGTCGGCGATCGGGGCGTGCGGGTCCTCAAGATCGATTCCACCCTGCGCGGCCATATCGAGGACGGGGTCGCCGCCATGGCGCGCGCCGGCGGCGCTGGGCCGGTGATCGTCAATCCCGCCTTCCCGGCGCTGGGGCGCACCTTCGAGGGCGGCTGCGCCCGGCTCGGCGGCGTCCTGGTCGAAGAAACGGCGTTCGGCCGCTCGCAGCATCTGGCGCCCGGCGCGTCCGACCTTAGCGCGCGCCTCGCCGCGCGCGGTCTTCGCGTGGCCCCGCTCTCCCTCGCGACCGTCCGCGGCGGCGGGTTAAGCGAGGCGATCCGGGCCGCCGATTGCGACATTCTCCTTCCCGACGCGGTGGACGAACGCGACCTCGACGCGATCGCCCGCGCCGCGCTCGACGTCGACGCATCGGCCCGCCTCGTCGGCTCGGGCGGCATCGCTCGCGGGCTCGCCCCATTGGTCGCGGGCGCGCCGGAGCATGGCGATGACGCCGATTTCGCCGGCCCCATCCTCTGGGTCATCGGCTCGGCGACGGGCATCAGCCGGACGCAGGCCGCGCGGATCGAATGCGGCGAGCGGGTCGTCGCCTCGCCGTCCGGCGCCATCGCGCCGCCCGATGCGGCCCGCCTCGCCGCCACCCTCGCAGCCGGCGGCGATGCGATCGTCACCCTGTCGCCCGCGACCGGCGGCGACGGTCTCGATCCCGCTTTGCTCGACGCCATGGTCGCCGGGTTGCCGGCGATGCTTCCGACCGGCGCCAGCCTCGTCCTCACCGGCGGCGCGACGGCCCGGCGCATTCTGACCGCCTATGGCGTTGCAGCCGTCCGTCTGATCGGCGAAATCGAGCCGGGGGTGCCCTTCGGCGAGGCCGACGGACCGGCGGGCCCTCTTCGCATCGTTCTCAAGGCCGGCGGGTTCGGGACGGACGACACGTTCGTGCGGATCGGCGCCGCACTTCACGCCCGCCCTTCGAAGGAGACACACACCATGACCCGGCCCACTATCGCCATCACGATGGGCGACCCCGCCGGCATCGGCCCGGAGGTCATCGCCAAGTCGCTCGCCCGGCCGGAGCTCTTCGAGATCTGCCAGCCGGTGATCGTCGGCGATGCCGACCGCATCGCCTATGCCGCCCGCGCCGCCGGAATCGCGCCACCCGATTTCACCATCGTCGAGGCCGGCGCGGACCTTCGCGATCCGCCGGGGCCGATCCCCCTCGTCGAGGCATGCGCGGTCGGCGAAGCGCTCGCCTGGGGCGCGGTCTCCCCGGTCGCCGGCCAGGCCGCCTATGATTGCATCGCCATGGCCGTCGATCTGGCGGTGAAGGGCGCGGTCGACGCCATCGCGACGGCGCCGATCAGCAAGGAGGCGCTCCACGCGGCCGGCCACAAATTCCCCGGCCACACCGAGCTGATCGGCTCGATGACCGGCGCCTCGGAAGTCTCGATGATGCTGACGACGCCGAAATTGCGCGTCATCCACGTCACCACACACATCGGCCTCATCGACGCGATCGCGAAGATCGAGCCGGGGCTCGTCCTCCGCACGATCGAGCGCGGGCGCAAGGCGCTCCTCAAAATGCTCGGCCGCGAGCCGCGGATCGGCGTGTGCGCCATCAATCCTCATGCGGGCGAGCATGGCCTCTTCGGCCATGGCGAGGAGGCCGAGAAGATCGAGCCGGCCATCGCCGAGGCGAACGCGGCAGGCTGGGACGTCACCGGCCCGCTCGCCGCCGACACGCTCTTCTTCCGGGCCGCGCGCGGCGATTTCGACCTCGTCGTTGCGATGTATCACGATCAGGGCCACGGTCCGGTCAAGGTGATGGGGCTCGACGAGGGGGTGAACGTGTCGGTCGGCCTGCCGATCATCCGCACCTCGGTCGACCATGGCACCGCCTTCGACATCGCCGGCAAAGGGATCGCCGACGATCGCAGTCTGATCGCGGCCCTTCGGGAGGCATCCGTTCTCACCGGCCTCGCCCGCGATGCGTAACGGGACGAGTGTCTCAGGCATTCCGACCCCCGTTGCGGCCTTGGTAAGCGTGTTGCTCAGAATCGAGCGGCGTTGGTTTAATATTTCAGCAACATCTCTGTTGACTTCCGATCCTTATTCACGGACCTTCAAATCAAGCGACGTGACGACCTCAACGGCGAGGCAGTCGCTCACTTGAACGGATTTTCGAGACGCTTCGAGCGTCCGGCAATGGAGCCTCTTGCGCAGCCGCGCAGGGGGCTTTTTTGTTTTCGGAGGGCGGTTTGGCGATCACTGTCCCAGTTTGCCTGCTGTTTTCGCGCTCCGGCTCCTATGCCGCGGTGAGCGAGCACATGCGGGCGGGCGCCCGCCTCGCGATCGACGAGATCAACACCTCGGGCGGCCCCGTCGCCTTCGAGCCGACCGAAGCCGATCCCGGCGGCGAGCCGCGCGCCTATATCGATGCGGCGCGCGACATCCTGGACAACCAGAAAATCAAGCACGTCATCGGCTGTTACACTTCGTCGAGCCGGAAGGATGTTCTTCCATACTTTGAGAAGCATGACGCGCTGCTGTGGTATCCGTCCCACTATGAGGGGTTCGAGACCAGCGCCAACGTTATCTATACCGGCGCGGCGCCGAACCAGCACGTCATGCCGCTCGCGCGCTATGTGCTCGCCCGCGGCTGGCGCCGCGCCTATTTCATCGGCTCGAACTATATCTGGGCGTGGGAGAACAACCGGATCCTGCGGGACGTCCTGACGTCGGCCGACAGCGAGATTGTGGGCGAGCGTTATCTTCCCGTCGGCGACACCGATCTCGACGCGGTCATCCGACAGATCGTCGACCTGCGGCCGGACTTCGTCTTCAACACGCTGATCGGCGAATCCGCCTACGCCTTCTATCGCCGTTTCCGCGACGCGATGCCCGAGGGCCTCGACCAGGCGCAAGACATGCCGGTCGTCAGTTGCAGCCTCGCCGAGCCGGAACTTGCTTCCATCGGGCCCGACGCGTGCGACGGACACCTCTCGTCGAGCGTCTATTTCTCCACCGTGAAGACGCGGGAAAACCAGCGCTTCAAGGCGATCTGGCGCGATCGCTATCCCGAGCTCGGCCTGCCTTCGGCTGATGCGGAGGCGAGCTATGTCGCGGCCCATGTCCTCGCCCGCGCGGTCGAGATCGCCGGCGAGCCGGGTCTCGCCGCGGTGCGCGAGGCCGTCGCCGGTCTGTCGATCGCCGCGCCGCAGGGGCCCGTCACGATCGATCCCGACAACCACCACGCCGCGATGCGCACCCGCATCGGCCGCTCCACCCGCGAGGGCACCTTCGAGATCCTGACCGAAAGCGTCAGTCCCGTGAAACCCGACCCCTATCTCGTCTGGGAGGAGGAGTTTCGCCAGCAGCGCCCGACCCGTTCCGCCCCGAAACTGAGGATCGTGCGATGACCCCGCCGGTGGTCCGCAATTTCCGTGGCGCCCACGCCCTCGTCTGCCATGCCGACGATGGCGGCCGCGCGACGCTCGCCGCGACGCTGCAACAGCTCGGCCTCGAGGTGACGCTCTGCGATCCGGCCGACGGCGCGAAGCCGCCGATCACGAATTTCGACGTCGTCTTCTTCGACGCCGATGACGGGATCGACGGCGCGGCCGAGCCGCTCGACATTCCCCTCATCGCGCTCATCGGCGTCGAGGCGCCGAGCCGGCTCGCCCGCGTCGTGAAGCGGCGGGCGGCGGCCTACATCATCAAGCCGGTGCGCTCCTCCGGCATCTATACCGCCCTCGTCGTCGCCTTTTCCGAGCACGCGCGCCGGAAGGCCGAAGCGGACGAGCGTGCGGCGCTGTCCCGCCGCCTCGCCGGGCGCCGCCCGATCGTCAAGGCCATCCTCCATCTGATGCGCCGTGACGGGCTCGACGACGACGCCGCGTTCCAATCGCTCCGGACCGACGCGATGCGCCGGCGGGTTCCCGTCGAGGACGTCGCGCGGGAGCTGATCGAACAGGCGGATGACGACGACCAAACCGCCCCAGAAACCCGAAATGCGAAGAGGATGTAGATGACCAGCACCTTCCGTCCCACGCGCCTGTTGGCGACCGCCGCGATTGCGGCCATCGTCGCCGGCCCCGCTCTCGCGCAGGATCCGATCAAGATCGGCGTCCTCGAGGATCAGTCCGGCGATTTCGCCGCCGCCACCACCGTCAAGGTCCACGCGATCGAGCTCGCGGCCGACGAGATCAACGAGGCCGGCGGCATCGACGGCCGCCCGATCGAGCTCGTCGTCTACGACACCCAGTCCGACAACCGGCGCTATCAGGAATTCATGCGCCGCGTCCTGCAGCGCGACCAGGTCGACGTCGTGTTCGCGGGCTTCTCGTCCGCCTCTCGCGAGGCCTACCGGCCGATCGTCAATCAGTTCGACGGCCTCGCTTTCTACAACAACCAGTATGAAGGCGGCGTCTGCGACGCCAACATGATCGTCACCGGCGCGGTGCCGGAGCAGCAATTCTCCACCCTCATCCCCTGGATGATGGAGACCTACGGACCGAAGGTCTACACGATCGCCGCGGACTATAATTTCGGTCAGATCTCGGCCGAATGGGTGCGCAATATCGTGGCCGAGAATGGGGGCGAAATGGTCGGCGAGGAGTTCATCCCGCTCGGCGTCTCGCAATTCTCGCAGACGATCCAGAACATCCAGGAAGCCAATCCCGACTTCGTGGTGACGCTCCTCGTCGGCGCGGCGCAGGCCTCCTATTACGAGCAGGCCGCCTCCGCCAACCTCGGCAAGCCGATGGCCTCCTCCGTCAATGTCGGCCAAGGCTACGAGCACAAGCGGTTCACCCCGCCCTCGCTCGCGAACATGTACGTGACGACCAACTACATCGAAGAGGTCGACACGCCGGCGAGCAAGGAATTCCTCGACAAGTTCCACGCGAAATTCCCGGATGAGCCGTACGTGAACCAGGAAGCGGCGAACTCCTATATCGCGATGTATCTCTACAAGCAGATGGTGGAGCGCGCCGGGTCGACCGACCATGACGCGATCCGCGCCGAGCTCGCCAAGGGCGATGTCTGCTTCGACGGGCCGTCCGGCAATGTCTGCCTCGACCCGAAGAGCCAGCATATGTCGCACACGATCTACCTCGCGAAGGTCGAGGACGATCATTCGATCTCCTTCCCGACGGTGTGGGAGGACATCGACCCCTATTGGCTCGGCGAGGCCGGCTGCGACCTCACGCAGAACGATCCGTCGGCCCAATACACCCCGTCCAATCCGCCGGCCCAATAAAGCCGACGATCCGGTCGAACACGCAAGCGCGCCGGCCGGTCCGGCGCGCTTGCCGGCGCGAGCGACGCGGGCGGGCCTCGGCCCGCTCGCCCCCTGCGCCGCCGACCGGACGCTTCGCCATAACGGACATCACGAGGACCAGAGCGGATGGATTTCTTCTCGACCGCCTTCGCCATCATCTACCAATTCGGCGACGCGTTCGCCTTTCTCGTTCTCTCCGCGGCCGGCCTTGCCGTGATCTTCGGGATGATGGGGGTGATCAACCTCGCCCATGGCGAGTTCATCATGTGCGGCGCCTACGTCACGGTCGCCGTCGCGCGGATGGGCGTTCCGCTGCCGCTCGCGATCGTCGCGGGCTCGATCGCGGCGGGCCTCGTCGGGCTCGTGATCGAACGGCTCGTCATCCGCCATCTCTATCACCGTCCGCTCGATTCCATCGTCGCCACATGGGGGATCAGCCTCATCGCGACGCAAGGCGTCCTCATCGTCCTCGGCTCGACGATGCAGGGGATCGGCACGCCCCTCGGGAGCGTTCAGGTCGGCGCCCTCTCTTATTCCACCTACCGCATCGTGCTGATGGCGGCCGCGGTGTTGATCCTCCTCGTCCTCTGGCTCCTCTTTTATCGCACGCGCTATGGCGTGATCGCCCGCGCGACCATCGCCGCGCCGCAGATGGCCCGCGCCCTCGGCGTCGACACGCGGCGCGTCTACGCCCTCACCTTCGCGCTCGGTGCAGCCCTCGCCGGCCTCGCGGGCGGTCTTTACGCCCCGACCATGACGCTCGTGCCGACGATGGGCGCGACCTTCATCGTGGAGAGCTTCGTGACCGTCGTCGTCGGCGGGGCGGACATCTTCCTCGGCGCGGCCCCGGCGGCGGCGATCCTCGGCGTGATCCGCGCCGGCCTCACCGCCTGGCAGGGCCAGTTCTTCGGCCAGATCGGGCTTCTCGTCGCGGTGATCCTCGTGATCCGCGTTCTTCCCAACGGTCTGTCCGGCCTCATTCTGGGGAACCGTCGATGACCGATATCTCCCACGAGAAAAGCCTCGTCGACAGCGCCCCGATCGCCCGCCGCTCGCGGGCAAGGCGTTGGCTGTCCCATCTCGAAGGCCCGCAAACCTTCGGCAGCGGCATCGCCTTCTGGACGATCTTCGTCCTCGTCGTCGCCGCGGCGTGCGCCTATCCCTTTTTCGCCGACGGATGGACGGTCGGCAACGCGGCCTACTTCCTCGTCTGGACGTTCATGGCGATGGGGCTGTCCGTCATCTGGGGCTATGCGGGCGCGCTCTCCTTCGGCCAGACCGCCTTTTTCGGCCTTGCGGGCTACGCCTATGGCGTGCTGACGATCAATGTCGGCGAGACCTATGGCTTCACCTTCATCGCGCTCGTCATCGCCGTGGCGCTCGCCGGCGTGTTCGCCGCGGTGCTCGGCTATTTCATGTTCTATGGCCGCATCCGCGGGGTCTTCATCGGCATCGTGACGCTCTCCGTCACGCTCGTTTTCGAGACGTTCATGGCCCAGACCGCCGGGCCGCAATGGGCGATCGGCTCGGCCCGCCTCAACGGCTTCAACGGCATGACCGGGATGCCACCCCTCACGGTGCCCTGGTTCGGCGGCGACATCGCGCTTTGGCCGGACCGGCCGCTTTATTATGTGCTCCTCGCCCTCACCGTGATCGTCTATCTCGGGCTGCGGATGCTTCTCAACTCGCGGTTCGGCAACGTCCTCGTCGCGATCCGCGAGAACCCGGAGCGGGCGGAGATGCTCGGCTACGACATCCGGCTCTACCAGCTCCTCGCCTTCGTGGTCGGCGGCGCGCTCGCGGGGCTCTCGGGCGTCCTCTACACGGCCTGGGGCCAGTACATCACACCGAACTCGATGGGCCTTACCGCGGCCGCCCTCCCCGTCGTCTGGGTCGCCGTCGGCGGCCGACGGGACATCACGGCGACGCTGATCGGAACGCTCCTCGTTCTGTCCCTTTTCCAGACGCTGACGATCTATGGCAGCCAATATGCGCTGGTCGCGATGGGCGCGCTCCTCGTCCTCATCGTGCTCCTCGCGCCGGAGGGTATCGTGCTCGGCTTCGCCAATCTCGTCGACCGCCTCACGAAACGGAGGGGCGCATGACGATCCTCAAGACCGAGAAGCTGAAAAAGAGCTTCGGCGGCGTCCACGTCGCCCGCGACATCGACTTCACCCTCGAAAAGGGCGAGATGCACTGTCTCATCGGCCCCAACGGGGCGGGCAAGTCGTCCTTCTTCCGCCTCATCCTCGGCGAGCATCGGCCGGACGGCGGCAAGATCCTCTTCATGGACGAGGACATCACCGATGCCCGTTCGTTCGCCCGCATCCGCAAGGGGATCAGCGTCAAGTTCCAGGTGCCCGGCATCTTCAAGGCGCTGAGCGTCCACCAGAACCTCACGATCGCCTTCCAGAACCACCTGCACGGGCACGATCTCGAGGCGACCATCGCCCGCGTCCTCGACTTCGTGAGCCTCGCTGACGTCGCCACCGAGCCGGCCGGCGCGCTGTCGCACGGTCAGCAACAATGGCTCGAGATCGGCATGGCCGTCGGCGTGGAGCCGAAGCTTCTCCTTCTCGACGAGCCGACGGCGGGCATGTCGCCGGACGAGACCCACAAGACCGGCGAGATGCTGCACGAGTTGAACGCGCAAGGCATCACCATCCTCGCCGTGGAGCACGACATGGCCTTCGTCGAACAGATCGCCTCGCGCGTCACCGTCCTCCATTTCGGCGCGATCTTCGCGCAAGGCACCGTCTCGGACATCATCGCCCACCAAGGCGTCGCCGAAATCTATCTCGGAGGCGGCCATGGCGGGTGAGACGCTTCTCTCGGTCAGCGGGCTGCGCGGCGGCTATGGCGGCAAGCCGGTCCTTCAGGGCATCGATCTCAGCGTCGAGGAAGGCGAGATCGTCGCCGTCATCGGCCGCAACGGCGTCGGCAAGACGACGCTCCTCAAGACGCTGATCGGTCTCCTCTCACCGATGGACGGGACGATCCGCTTCGCCGGGGAGGACGTGACGTCGCTTCCCGCCGACAAGCGGGCGAAGGTCGGGATCGGGTATATTCCGCAAGGGCGCGAGGTCTTCCCGCGCCTCAGCGTCTCGGAGAATCTCATGGTCGGCGAGACTGCCGGCGCCGGCCGATCCGAGCCGAATTATCAACGTGTCTACGATTTCTTCCCGATCCTGAAGGAGCGGGCACGGCAGGCGGCGGGAACGCTGTCGGGCGGCCAGCAACAACAACTCGCGATCGGCCGCGCGATGATCGGCGCCCCGCGCCTCATGCTCCTCGACGAGCCGTCGGAGGGCATCCAGCCCTCGATCGTCCAGGAGATCGCAAACAACGTGAAACGCCTCAACGCCGAAACCGGCGTTGCCGTCTTGCTCGTGGAGCAAAATCTCGATCTCATCGTGTCGATGGCTCGGCGCGGCTTCGTCATCGACAAGGGCCGCATCGTCGCAAAACTCGGCCCGGAAGAGATCACCTCGCGCGATGTCGTCCGCAGACACCTCGCGCTCTGAAGACCTTTCGCAATCGGAGTGAAACACGTGAGCTGGTTCGAAACCTCACTGATGGCCAAGAGCGGTGTCGCAAAGGGCGAGGCCCGCACGACCCACTCGATCACCATCGCCGACCAGGGCAAATTCCACTATGTCTACGGCCCCTATGTCGACCCGGTGATCGAGGTCGATCCGGGCGCCGTCGTCACCGTCGAGACGCACGACGCTTTCGAGGGCAAGATCACCTCCGAGAGCGATCAGCCCTCGAAGATCCTGAATTTTCCCTACCTCAACCCCCAAACCGGCCCGATCTATGTGAAGGGCGCCGAGAAAGGGGACTGTCTCGCCGTCAAGATCAACTCGGTGAAGCCGCGCGGGCCGCAGCCGGTCGGCACGACCTGCCTCATTCCCGAGTTCGGCGGCCTCGTCGCGACCGGGGACACCGCCCTTCTCAACGATCCGCTGCCGGAGAAGGTGAAGAAAGTCCGCCTCGACGAGAACGGCGTCTACTGGTCCGACAAGATCACCCTTCCCTACGAGCCCTTTATCGGGACCATCGGGACGAGCCCGGAAATCGAGGCGATCTCGTCCCTCCAGCCGGATTATTATGGCGGCAACATGGACCTTCCGGACGTGGCGCCGGGGGCGATCATCTACCTACCCGTCAACACGCCCGGCGCCTTCCTCTATGTCGGCGATTGCCATGCCGTGCAGGGCGACGGTGAGCTCTGCGGCGTCGCGATGGAGATGCCGGCGACGGTCGAGCTGCAGGTCGACCTCATCAAGGGCCACACGATCGCTTGGCCGCGGCTCGAAAACGAAGAGTTCGTGATGACGATCGGCAGCGCGCGCCCGCTGGAGGATGCCTCGCGCATCGCCTATCGTGAGCTCTGCCGTCTCGTCGCCGCGGAGACGGGGATGCACATCAACGAGGCCTATATGCTGCTGACGATGGCCGGCAAGGTCCGGCTCGGCAACATGGTCGACCCAAAATATACGGTCGGTGCCTCGATCGCCCGCAAATATCTCGTCTGAGGGGACACCATGGATCTCGGTCTCAAGGGAATGAAGGCGCTCGTCACCGGCGGCACCAAGGGGATCGGCCGGCACTGCGCCGAGATCTTCGCCGCCGAGGGGGCGAGCGTCGCCGTCTGCGCCCGCAACAAGGACGAGGTGGCCGAGACCGTGGCCGCCTTGGAAGCGAAGGGCGTCAAAGCCTATGGCGAGGCCGTCGACGTCGCGGACAAGGCGGCGCTCGAGGCCTTCGTCACCGCCGCGGCCGACGCGCTCGGCGGGCTCGACATGGTGGTCGCGAACGTCTCCGCGCTCGCGGTCGCCGACGACGAGGAGGCCTGGAAGAAGGGGTTCGACACGGACCTCATGCACACGGTCCGCCTCGTCAACACGGCGATGCCCTATCTCGAACGGTCGAAGGCCGCGTCGATCACCGCGATCTCCAGCGTGTCCGGCCGCGAGACGGATTTCACCGGGCCCGCTTATGGGGCCTACAAGGCCGCGCTCGTCCACTACACGCACGGCCTCGCGGTGAAGCTCGCCGCGAAGAATATCCGCGCGAACGCCGTTTCGCCGGGCAACACCTACTTCGAAGGCGGGATCTGGAACCAGATCGAGACCGGCAATCCGGAGCTGTTCGCCGAGGCCCTCGCCCTCAACCCGACCGGCCGGATGGCAAAGCCGGAGGAGGTCGCCCGCGGCGTCGTCTTCCTCGCGAGCCCCGCTTCCTCGTTCACGACGGGGACCAACCTCCTCGTCGACGGCGCACTCACCCGCGGCGTCCAGCTCTAAAGCGGGGCGCCCCGCTCCCCAAAAAAAACGGCGCCCCGATCGGGGCGCCGTTTTTCGTTTCAGGCCGGAGGTGATGGCGGCGCGTCAGTCCTCGAGGCGGATGGCGGTGAAGCGCAACTCGCCGTCTTTGTTGGACAGGGTGAGAAGAGCGGTCTTGCGGCTGTCCGATTTCAGCGCCTCGATCTGGTCGAGCACGTCCTTCGGCGTCGCGACCACGCGCTGGCCGACCTCGAGGATCACGTCCCCCGCGACCACCCGCTTTTCCGCTGCCCGGCTGTTCTCCTCGACCATCAGGACAATGACGCCGTCGATGTCGGGGTCGATGTCGAACGATTCCCGCCGTGTGTCGTCGAGCGGGGCGAGGACCATGCCGAGCACGGCGGTGCCCTCGTTCTCGGCCTCGGTGGTGTCGGTCTCCTCGGCGTCCGTTTCGGCCGTCGCGGAGGCGGCGCGCGCCTCGGTCTCTTCGAGTTGGCCGAGATCGACGGCGATGTTCACCTCTTCCCCGTCACGCATCACCACGACGTCGACATGCTTGCCGATCGGCGTCTCGGCGACGATGCGCGGCAACTCCCGCATCGTCGGCACGGCGCGCCCGTCAAATTGGACGACGACGTCGCCGGCCTTGATGCCCGCTTTGTCGGCCGGTCCGTCCTCGGTGACGCCGGCGATCATCGCACCGTGCGGGGTGTCCATGCCGAAACTGTCGGCGAGATCGTCCGTGACCGGCTGGATCCTGACGCCGATCCAACCGCGCCGGGTCTCGCCGAATTCCAGGAGCTGGCCGATGACGTTCTGCGCGATCTCCGACGGGATCGCGAAGCCGATGCCGATCGAACCGCCGCTCGGCGAGATGATGGCGGTGTTGATGCCGATGACATTGCCCTGCATGTCGAACAGCGGGCCACCGGAATTGCCCCGGTTGATCGCCGCATCCGTCTGGATGAAGTCGTCATAGGGGCCGGATTGCAGGTTGCGGTTGCGGGCGGAGATGATGCCCACCGTGACCGTGCCGCCGAGGCCGAACGGATTGCCGATCGCCATCACCCAATCGCCGACGCGAAGGCGCTCAGAGGCCGCGAACTCCAGCGGGGTCAGCGGTTCGTCGGGCTCGATCTTGAGGACGGCGAGATCGGTCTTCGGGTCGCGGCCGACGATCTCGGCCGGATATTGGCGACCGTCGGCGAAGTTCACCGTCACCTCATCGGCGTCCTTGACGACGTGGTTGTTGGTGATGACGACGCCGTCCGCCGAAATGACGAAGCCTGAGCCGAGGGATTGGACGCGGCGCGGGTCCGGGGAATTCTCGTCCTGATCGAAGAAGTCGTCGAAGAATTCCTGAAAAGGCGAATCGTCCGGGTTCGCGCCGTCCGGCGGGGTCGGCAAGGTCGGCCGATCCGTCGCGACGCGCTGGGAAGTGGAGATGTTGACCACCGACCCGAGCAGACCTTCGGCGAGATCGGCGACGGACCGCGGGCCGGTCTCCTGCGCGATCGCGCTCGTGGAAGAGAGTGTCGCGACGGCGGGGGAAAGCGCCAGAACGGCGCCCGCGAGAGCGGCGCACAAGCGGCGGGTGATCGCAGTCATCGGGTCCTCCATGCGCCGCGTCATGCGGCGCGCACCAACCAAACTAATCCCACCCCGAGGATCGCCGCTCCGAGACCGGCGATCCGCAACGTGTCGGTCGGGGTCGATAGGATCCTGCTCATCATGTCACGCATTGCCCGAGGCGCCAGGGCGTAGAGCGCGCCTTCGACGGCGAGCACAAGCCCCAGCGCAGACAGGAGGTCGGTCATGCGGCCCGTTATCGAGCCTGACCGGTCGCCGCCGCTCCATTGTCGTCGGCGTTCGTCGTCGACGTACCGGCGCTATCGGCCGCGCCCGCTGCGGTATCCGGGCGTTGGTCGGCCGCGCCCGACGCAGTGTCGGACCCGGTCGTCGTGGCGCTCGCATCGCTTTCGCCGGATTGCGCGGGGCTTGCGCCGGCGCCTGTCACGTCTGCGTCATCGGCGGCGGGATTCGCTCCCGCCTGCCCTTCGGCCGCAGCATCCGCCGCCGGAGACGTCGCCGGGGCGGCCGTGTCGACCGCGGCGTCGGTGCTCGCCTCGGAGGGTTCGGCGGCCGCCTCAGCAGCGGCCGCGTCGGCCTCCGCCTCGATCGCCGCCGCTTCGTCCTCGGCGGCCATGGCGTCGGTGGCTTCCTCCGCCTCGGCCGTGGCGGCGTCCTCTTCGAGCCCGGCCGCAGGCGGGGTGAGGCTCGACGTGTCGGCCCCGGCGCTCGGCGCTCCGGTCTCGCCGCCCGTCCCGGTGCGGGCCGCGGCGGGCGTCGCACCGCTCATCGGATCCTCGCCGAAGGGGCGGTTGAAGTAGCGGAAGAACTCAGAATTGGGCGACAGCACGAGGCGCGTGTCCTGCGAGCTCAAGCCCTCTTCGTAGGCCTGCATGGCGCGATAGAAGGCGAAGAATTGCGGATCCTGCTCGTAGGCGTTGGCGAAGATCGCACTCTTTTGCGCATCACCCAGACCACGGATCTGTTCCGATTCACGCTGCGCCTCGGCGCGGAGCACCGTCGCGGTACGGTCGGCCGCGGCGCGCAGGCGCTGGGCGGCCTCCTGACCACGGGCGCGGATCTCGCGCGCTTCCTGCTGACGCTCGGTCTGCATCCGGCGATAGATCGCCTCCGAGTTCGCCTCCGGCAGGTCCGCACGGCGGAGCCTCACGTCCACGATCTCGACGCCGATATCGGCCGCGCGGTTCGACACGTCGTTGCGGATGCGGTGCATCAGGTCGGAGCGGTTGTCCCGCACGATAGCCTCGAACGTCGCGTCGGCGAGGACGGCGCGGAGCGAGGCCTGAACGAACGTCGACAGGCGCGAGGCACCTTCGCGGACATTGTTCACCGTCTGATAGAAGCGCACCGGATCGGCGATGCGGTAGCGCATGAAGGCGTCCACCACGAGGCGCTTCTGGTCGGCGGCGATGATTTCCTGCGCCGGCACGTTGAGGTCGAGATTACGCCGGTCGAGGAAGCGGACCTCCTGGACGAGCGGGATCTTGGCGTTGAGGCCAGGCTCGCGAATGGCCTGACGCACCTCACCGAACTGCAGGACGAGGGCCTGCTGGGTGGGATTGACGATGAAAAGCGAGTTCAGCGCGACCACCACCACGATGGCGATGATCACGACGATTCCAATGAGGCCGGCGCGCATC
The DNA here is from genome assembly GCF_021556395.1 of Acuticoccus kalidii. Classification (GTDB taxonomy): domain Bacteria; phylum Pseudomonadota; class Alphaproteobacteria; order Rhizobiales; family Amorphaceae; genus Acuticoccus; species Acuticoccus kalidii. Next base: position 92,839 of record NZ_JAKGCS010000033.1, on the reverse strand, counting down.
AACGGGCTCCCTGGGCGGTCGGCTGCGACTGGGCGCGGTCAAGGCGGTCCAACGGCAGATAGGGGACGACACCGGAGCCGTTGCCGACGGGCTGATCGATGATGACCTTGTCCGTGCCGGCCATCACGCGCTCCAGCGTTTCGAGATACATACGCTGACGGGTCACGTCAGGCGCTTTTTCATATTCCGTCAGCACGGAGACGAAGCGGTCGGCCTGACCGGTCGCCTCGGCGACGACCTGATCGCGATAGGCGTTCGCCGCCTCGACGATCTGCGCCGCTTGACCGCGTGCCTGCGGAACCACTTCGTTGGCGTAGGCGTCGGCCTCGTTCTGGAAGCGCTCTTGGTCGGCGCGGGCAGCCTGCACGTCGCGGAAGGCGTCGATGACCTCGAGCGGCGGGTCGACCTTCTGCATCTGCACCTGGCTCACCTGCACGCCGGCGCCATATTCGTTCAGCGTCGCCTGCATGAGCGTCTGCACGTCCTGTTCGACCTGCTGGCGCTCCTGGGTGAGGATCGGCTGAATGTTGCGGCGGCCGACGACCTCGCGCATCGCGCTCTCGGCGACCTGCTTCACGGTGCCTTCCGGATCCTCGATGTTGAAGAGGAAGTTGGCGGGGTCCGAGATGCGCCATTGCACCTTGAAGTCGACGTCGACGATGTTTTCGTCGCCCGTCAGCATCAGGCTTTCTTCCGGCACGTCCTGGCCCTGGCCCCGTCCGTCACCGCGCGAGCCGATATTGACCTCGCGGATACGCAGGACATCGGGCGTATAGACCTCGCCGAAGGGGTACGGCCAATTGTAATTCAGGCCCGGCTGCGTCGTGCCTTGATAGCGCCCGAGAACGAGCTCGACACCCAGTTCGCCGGGGCCGACGCGGTAAAACCCGGTCAAGCCATAAAGAATGACGACGACCACCAGCGCGAGCGCGATGCCGCGTCCGCCGATCCCGCCGAGCGAGGGACCACCGCCCTGATTGTTGTTGTTGCCGCCGCCGCCTTTGCGCGGGAAGACCCGGCGCAGCTTGTCCTGGCTGCGACGCAAAAGCTCCTCAAGGTCCGGAGACCCTTGTGGATCCTGGCCGCCACCGCGCTGCGGTCCGTTGTTGTTGCCCCCCCAAGGATTCGGGCGGTTGGGACCGCCGCCACCCCAAGGGCCGTCTCCACCGCCCCAGGGTCCGCCACCCTTGCCGCCCGACTGGTTATTCCAGGGCATCCCCGCTCCCCTTGCCGCTTCGATGATGAGACCGGCGTTTCGCCGGTTGCATGCGCAGATAATCATTCGCGCTTGCTCCGCAAACGCGGCGAAATGCGCCACGCGAACCCGCCTTATAGGCTGGGGATCGGCGTTCTTTCAATCAATTGCCGGTGGGGGTGCGAGCATAAGTCTCGAATGAGAACGCAAATTCGTCTCGTTCACCTTGTTCGCCCGGCACGATGTCGACGAGGCGAAAGCGCTCCGGATCGATCGGCGGGAAGTGGACGTCGCCGTCCGGCGTGGCGTGAACGCGGGTGATTTCGATCCCGTCGGCGAGCGCCATCCCCTCCGCGTAGATCCGTGCGCCCCCGGCGAGAAAGACGGGCGTGGTGCTCATCGCGATCGCCTCGGCGAGGCTTTTCGCCGCCTCGACCCCGTCGATCGGCCGGCGGGTGACGACGATCGTGCGCCGCCCCGGCAGCGTCTTGCCGATCGATTCGTGCGTGCGGCGGCCGATGATGATCGTGTTGCCCGTGGTCCGCGCTTTGAACCGCCGCAAATCGCTCGACACGCGCCAGGGAATCGCAAGACCGCGACCGATGACGCCATTCTCCGCGACGGCCGCGATCAGCGTGACGGGCTGGCCCTCTCCCACCATCAAACCGCGACGGGCGCCTTGATCGCGGGATGGGGGTCGTACCCTTCGATGCGGATATCCTCCGCCGTGATGGCGAAGAGGTCTCGCGGCGCGCCCGACAGATCGAGGCGCGGAAGAGGACGCGGCTCGCGCGACAATTGCAGCCGGGCCTGCTCGAGATGGTTGAGATAAAGGTGCGCGTCGCCGAGCGTGTGGACGAGATCGCCGGGTTCGAGATTGGTCGCGTGGGCGATCATGTGCGTCATGATCGCATAAGAGGCGATATTGAAGGGCACGCCCAGGAACGCGTCGGCGGAGCGCTGATAGACCTGGCAGGACAGCCGGCCGGCGCCGACATGGAACTGAAAGAGGAGATGGCACGGCGGCAGCGCCATCTTGTCGAGGTCGCCGACATTCCAGGCCGAGACGATGTGCCGGCGCGAGGCGGGATCGCTCTTGATCCCCTCCACCACGCGGGCGAGCTGATCGACGGGGCCGTTCTCGGTCGGCCAAGCGCGCCATTGGCGGCCGTAGATCGGTCCGAGCTCGCCGTCGGCGTCGGCCCACTCGTCCCAGATCGTCGCGCCGCGCGCGTTGAGGGTGCGTGCGTTGGTCTCCCCGGCGATGAACCAGAGGAGTTCGGCGATGACCGACTTCAGATGCACGCGCTTGGTCGTCACCACCGGGAGACCGGCGGACAGATCATAACGCGTCTGATGGCCGAAGACGGACAGCGTTCCGACGCCCGTGCGGTCCGCCTGGCGCACCCCTTCGGTGAGGATGCGGTTCAGTAGCTCATGATAGGCCTTCATCCGAGCCCCCTCATCTGTTGCAGCCGATCTCGCGCATGATCGCCTCGACCTCGGCGCGCGAACCGCAGACATTCTCGCACGGGATGCCGTCACCGTCGCCGTCCGCACGCGCATGACGGCCCGCGCACCAATTCACCACCGCCTCCCGGCAGGTGCTGTAGTCCTTGCAAGTGGCCGCAACGGCCGCGCCGGGAACCGTGGTCACGGCGAGCGCGATGGCGAGCCGAAGCCACGTGGCGGGAGAAAAATGGATCATAAAATATTCGCCGTTCAACAACGGCCGTTCTGGAAAAATGGAAGCGAACGGCTCAATCCGGAATAGGCGGCGGGTTGCCGCATGGATAGGATTCGCGCGCCTTCGCCGCGGATTGTCACCGCAATTCTCGTCCGCGGCGTCAGCATTTCCCGTGGCTCGCCTCGGCGAGAGCGGGTGCGCGCCACCCCCCTTTTTTTCCGAGTGGTTTCCCCCTACATTCCGTTCTGCCAGCGACGGTTGGCTATGGCGATAAACGGACTGCGTAATAAGCTCTTCGGACCCGGGGGCGGTACCCGGCGCCTCCACCCAAGCCCCGCGATCCTCAGGGACGCGGCGGGGTTTCGGCGGGGGCGAAATAGGATCGACGAGGGTGTAAAGGCTTTTCTTTCGCTCGGTATGGTACCACCGTTATCGGACCGAACCTTGTAGTTGCGAATGACAACTATGCTGAGGCCCGTCTCGCTGCGTAATGCGGCGTGACACCTCGATTTAAGCCCTCCTACCGCAAGTAGGAGGCGGGGTTTGAAGGCACCTGGCAACAGAAGCCTTCGCTTCTCTCTCCCCTTTCCGTTTTATCGAGCGTGCACGGCACGTTCATCGAGCGCGCCCGGCGAGCTCATCGCGCGCGGCATACTCATGGAGTGTGCCCCACACGGTGGCACTCGGCATCAAATCCGGGGAAAACCACGCGATGGGCCGGCTTTGGTACGCAAAGTGCAACCAACTCGGTTCAAAGCCGTTTTACGGGACTGGTTCTCGCCGGCGCCGGGCCCATCTCAGGCGCGCTGCGGCATAAATGGACCTTAATCCGTCAATACCGCATTGGATTGGCTCTCCCGACGCGCTAAATCCGGCGGGGCATTGGAGGCTGACGGTGGCAGACGACCTCATCCGGTACGACGTTTTGGTCCAAGACGCGCTTCGGGGCGTCGTGCGAAAAGTGATGCGCGAGGTCGCCGATGGCGGTCTTCCCGGCGAGCATCACTTCTATATCGCGTTCGACACGACGGCGCCGGGCGTGCGCATGTCGTCCCGGCTGCGCCAGCAGCATCCGCAGGAGATGACCGTCGTCCTGCAGCATCAATTCTGGGATCTCGCCGTCACCGATCACGGCTTCGAGGTGGGTTTGTCGTTCGGCGGCGTGCCGGAGCGGCTCCTCGTCCCCTTCGCGGCGGTCAAAGGCTTCTTCGATCCGTCGGTTCAGTTCGGCCTTCAGTTCGACCCGTCGAACAATGGCGAGCAGACCGAGGAGACGGCCGAGCACGCCTCCGTCGCCGATGGCGAGGCCTCGCCGATCCCCTCCCTTCCGACCCGCGCGGCCGAACCCGGCGAGGCGGCGACCGGAGAGGCCCCCGCCGGCGAAGACGGTGAGGCCGAGCCGGACGAGAACGCGCCCAATTCCGGCGCGGAGGTGGTCTCCCTCGACGCGTTCCGAAAGAAGACCTAAACTCCGTCCATGGAAGGACAAAAGCGCATCGCCTTCTGCGCCCACGACGCCGCGAAGCAGCCGCTCGCGGCCTGGGCGTTCGCGAACGAGAAATCGCTCACCCGCCATCACCTGACGGCGACCGGCAACACCGGCCGCCTGTTGATGGAGCAGACCCGGCTGCAGCTCGACTGCCTGCGCTCCGGCGTTCTGGGTGGCGACATGGAGCTCGGCGCCCTCATCGCCGAGGGCCGGATCGACATCCTGATCTTCTTCACCGATCCGGTGACGCGCCAGCCCCACGATATCGATCCCGCACCGCTGCTGCGCGTCGCCGCGCTGTCGGAGACCGTTGTCGCGATCAACGAGGCGAGCGCCGACTTCATCATCCGCTCCGAGCTGATCGATCGCCTTTATCCGCGTCCGCACCTCGTCAAGGCGCTTCCGGCAGCGACACAGCGTCTCGACAAACGGCGGGACGTCGCCTAGCCGGCCTGATTTTTCCGAGTATTAAAGCTGATGCGCAGACAAGACCTCTGCGTATTGAAGCCTTTGTGAGGCGACAAATTCTGCAACGCCCCTATCGTGTTCGAGGTCGGCGAACCTTGGAGACGCATATGGACGTCATGTGTGGCCGCAATCTCATGGCTCGGATCTTGGGCCTGCGCCTCGTCGCGGCGTTCGCCGCATTCGTCACTCTCCTATCCCCCGCCGCGGCGCAGATGGTGTCGAACTGTCAGGCGATCGCCCGCGCGCTTCCCGACGCACGGTTCATTCCGGCCGCATTCGCGGGCGGGCCCGGCATCACCCTCGCCCAAGCCTCCGCCTATGAAGTGGCGATCAGTTATGTCGGCCATTCGACCTTCCGCATCGAGACGCCGGAAGGCGTGGTCATCGCGACCGACTATAACGGCGCTGCCGGGGCCGGCGCCGCGCCCAATATCGCGACGATGAACCACGCGCATTCGAGCCACTACACCAACACCCCCTCCCCCGAGATCGAGCACGTGCTGCGCGGCTGGAATCCGGGCGGTGGCAAGGCGGAACATTTCCTCACCTTCGGCGACGTTCTCGTGCGAAATGTGGCGACGGATATCCGTAGCTATGGCGGCCTCGAGGAGAGCGGCAACTCGATCTTCATCTTCGAGACCGCCGGGCTCTGTATCGGCCATCTCGGCCATCTTCATCAGATGCTGTCGGATGCGCAGATCGCCGAGATCGGCCGGCTCGACATCGTCTTCGTTCCGATCGACGGGACCTACACGATGAACCATGCCGGCATGATGACCGTGGTTGATCGCTTGCGCTCCTCGGTCGTCATCCCGATGCACTGGTTCGGCCAATATACGCTGTCCGCCTTCGTGAGCGAGACGCGCAATGCCGGCCTCAACGTGATGATGTTCCCGGAGGACACGTTGCGCCTCTCCCTCAACACCCTGCCCGAGCATCCGACGCTCTTCGTCCTGTCACGCGAAATCCCGTTCTGATCCGCGGGTGGCCGCGCGCTCTCGCGGGCGCGCTTTGTCGCAACCCCGGCCGATTCCGGGCTCTATCGGCGAGGAAATCGGAGAAAGTCGGCCCGCGCCCCTAACACGGCAACGTGATACCGCCTATGTGGAGGGTGATCGGAACCCGCCGCGCGACTGTTTCGCGCTCGCGGACCGGAGGCACGCGTGGCTCCTTTGGGGCTCCCGGTTCGGGCTTATCAAACGCCCCTCGCGCGCTCGCGAAACTCGGAAAACTTCGTGTCGTTCCCGTTGACACGCCGGCGAGGCCAAACTATCTGCGCCTCAACTGCTAGCACTCCTCTCGGGTGAGTGCTAACAGCGTCAAGATCGACGTTGACCCCATGAGGACAGACATGAACTTCCGTCCGCTGCACGACCGTGTCGTTGTGCGCCGCATTGAGTCCGAAGAGAAGACCAAGGGCGGGATCATCATTCCCGACACCGCCAAGGAAAAGCCGCAGGAAGGCGAAGTCGTCGCCGTCGGCCCCGGTGCTCGCAACGAGCAGGGCCAGGTCACGCCGCTCGATGTCAAGGCTGGCGATCGCGTCCTTTTCGGCAAATGGTCCGGCACCGAGGTGAAGCTCGATGGTGAAGATCTCCTCATCATGAAGGAGAGCGACATCATGGGCGTCGTCGAGGGCGCCGCCGCGAAGGCCGCCGCGTAAGTTCCGCGCACGCACCTTAGAAACGACAGTTTTAGGAGCCCACGATGGCAGCCAAAGAAGTTAAGTTTTCGACCGACGCGCGCGACAAGATGCTCCGCGGCGTCGACATTCTCGCCAACGCCGTCAAGGTGACGCTCGGCCCGAAGGGTCGCAACGTCGTCATCGAGAAGTCCTTCGGTGCCCCGCGCATCACGAAGGACGGCGTGACGGTCGCCAAGGAAATCGAGCTTGAGGACAAGTTCGAGAACATGGGCGCCCAGATGGTCCGCGAGGTCGCCTCGAAGACCAACGATCTCGCCGGCGACGGCACCACCTCGGCGACCGTTCTCGCCCAGGCGATCGTTCGGGAAGGCGCCAAGGCGGTTGCCGCCGGCATGAACCCGATGGACCTGAAGCGCGGCATCGACATGGCCGTCGCCGAGGCCATCAAGGACCTCACCAACCGTTCGCGTTCGATCAACACGCCGAACGAGGTGAGCCAGGTCGGCACGATTTCGGCCAACGGCGACAAGGAAGTGGGCGAGATGATCTCCCACGCCATGCAGAAGGTCGGCAACGAGGGTGTCATCACCGTCGAAGAGGCCAAGTCGCTCGAGACCGAACTCGAGGTCGTCGAGGGCATGCAGTTCGATCGCGGCTACATCTCGCCGTATTTCGTGACGAACGCCGAGAAGATGACCGTCGAGCTCGACGATCCCTACATTCTCATCTTCGAGAAGAAGCTCTCCAACCTCCAGGCGATGCTTCCGATCCTCGAGTCCGTCGTCCAGTCCGGCCGTCCGCTCCTCATCATTGCTGAGGACGTGGAAGGTGAGGCGCTCGCGACGCTCGTCGTCAACAAGCTCCGTGGCGGCCTGAAGGTCGCGGCCGTCAAGGCGCCGGGCTTTGGCGATCGCCGCAAGGCCATGCTCCAGGACATCGCGATCCTCACCGGTGGCCAGGTCGTCTCCGAAGACATCGGCATCAAGCTCGAGTCCGTCTCGATCGAGATGCTCGGCCGCGCCAAGAAGGTCACGATCAACAAGGACGAGACCACGATCGTCGACGGCGCCGGTGAAGCCGAAGACATCAAGGGCCGCGTCGCGCAGATCAAGCAGCAGATCGAAGAGACCACCTCCGACTACGACCGCGAGAAGCTCCAGGAGCGCCTTGCGAAGCTCGCCGGTGGTGTGGCCGTCATCCGCGTCGGTGGTGCCACCGAGGTCGAGGTGAAGGAGAAGAAGGACCGCGTCGACGACGCCCTCAACGCGACCCGTGCGGCCGTCGAGGAAGGCATCGTCCCAGGCGGCGGCGTCGCGCTCCTGCGCGCCAAGGCGGCCGTCTCCAAGCTGTCCTCCGACAACCCGGACGTTCAGGCCGGCATCAAGACCGTGCTTCGCGCGCTCGAGGCTCCGGTCCGTCAGATCGCCGAGAATGCCGGTGTTGAAGGCTCGATCGTCGTCGGCAAGATCCTCGAGAACGGCACGGACGATTACGGCTTCGACGCGCAGAACGAGGAATATGGCGACCTGATCCAGAAGGGCATCATCGACCCGACCAAGGTCGTGCGTCACGCCCTCCAGGACGCGGCGTCGATCGCCTCCCTTCTCGTCACGACCGAGGCCATGGTTGCCGAGGCGCCGAAGAAGGACTCCGGCGCGCCGGCGATGCCGGGCGGCGGCATGGGCGGCATGGGCGGCATGGACTTCTAAGTCCGACCGACCCGTCCAATCGGACAAGGAGAGAGCCGCGCCGCGTTGCGCGGCTCTTTTCGTTTCGGCCCCTCGCCGCGATGCCGGCGACGGCGCCCTCTCCGAGCCGGTGGATTTCACCCGCTCCGAAAGCGCGCTACACCCTTGCGCACAGTTGCGCCCTCCCCCTCGAAATTTCGCAAGAGAGCCATGGTCACGCGAGCCTATTGCACGATCGGCGTCGGCGACGCCTTCCAGAAACAGGCGATGATCGCCCTCGAGACGCTCGACGTTCTGGTCGACGATGGCGAGCCGATCGTGTCGGTCCACCGGCTCGACGAGGACGCGCCGTGGCTAATTGATGTGCTGTTTCAGGAGGCTGACGAATCCGCGCAACACCGCTTTCTCTCAGCGGCAAGGTCTCTTTTGCCCGATTTGCCGCCGTTCGAGTTCGATGCGCTCGCCGAACGCGATTGGGTGGCGGAGAGTCAGCGCCAGCTCCACCCGGTGAAAGCGGGCCGATTCGTCATTTACGGCTCGCATGACAGGGACAAGGTGCCGCCTTCGCGCTGGCGGATCGAGATCGACGCCGGGCGCGCCTTCGGCACGGCGCATCACGCGACGACCAAGGGCTGCCTGATGGCGCTGGAGCGGGTCGCGATCAAGGGGCCGCTCGGCACGGTGGCCGATGTCGGCACGGGGTCGGGCGTTCTCGCGATCGCCGCCGACCGGCTCGACGCCGAAGCGGTGATCGCGAGCGATATCGACCCGATCGCGGTGCGGGTCGCAAAGCGCAACGTTCAGGAAAACCGGCACTATTTCCCGATCGACGTGACCGTGGCGGCGGGGCCGGTGGCAGCCGCCGATACGGTGATCGCCAACATTCTCGCGCGTCCGCTCATCGCGATGGCGCCGAAGCTCGCGGCCTCGGCGCTCGAGACGCTGATCCTGTCGGGCCTGCGCACCGCCGACGTTCGCCGGGTGCGGGCCGCTTATCTCAATCGGGGTTTTCGCCTCGAGGACATGGTGGTCATCGAGAACTGGGCGACGCTGATCTTGAAGCGTCGCGCGCCGCACACCGGGCCGGTGCGGGGCTTGCGAGGAGAGAGCTGGCGCCCTCTCCTGGTCGCGGACGACTAATTGTCGCCGTTCTTACAGTAACTTAGTAGAACGGATAGCCGGCCGGCTGCTGCGCCTCGATCTCGGCACGGTCATAGCCGAGGCGGGCGAGCGTCTCGTCGTCGAGGCTCATCAGGTACGCCGCGACGGCACGATCGGCCTGACGCTTGCGGGAGGCGATGATCCCGGAGCCGAGACGGCTGAAGAAGCCACGCTCCTTGTCGGAGCCGGTAAGGGTGAATTCGCGAGCGGTTACAGTCGACATGGCAGCTTTACTCCAATCCTGCTGCGCTGCAGCAACCATTTTGAAAGGGGTCGGCTGCGCAGCGGCGTTGGGCCATACCTAACGATCAGGGGACTTCCCGCAACGCGCCGCCATGCATGGCTGCCTTCGCATATTGCAACGCAACAAAAGTGTGCACGCGCTGCTCACACACGGTGCGCTCACCCGCCGGCCGCTATGAGCGCTCCGCGCTCTGATCGGAGGACTTGCCGGCCGCCTTCCTTCGCGCAAATGTCAGCCATGCCGTTCCAGACCTTCGACCCTCCCTCCGTCGCCGCCGATGCCCTGGCCGATCGTGTCGCCAGGCTCCGCCATCTCTTTGACGCCCTCGGGGTCGACGGGTTCGTCGTCCCGCACGAGGACGCCTATCAGAGCGAGTATCTCCCCGCCTCGGAGGAGCGTCTCGCCTATATGACGGGCTTCACCGGATCAGCGGGCCGCGCCATCATCTTGAAGGAGACGGCGCTCTTCATCACCGATGGGCGCTACACGATCCAAGCCGACGCGCAGGTGCCGGGCGACATCTTCACCCGGGTCAGCGACGCGAAGGCGGCCGAGACCTGGATGAAGGCGCACCTTGCCGGCCTCTCCCTCGGCATCGATCCCAAGCTCCATAGCCGGGCCGACCTCGAGGCGCTGCAAAAGCGCGCGAAGGATCTCACCCTCGTCCACCTCGAATCGAACCCCGTCGACGAGATCTGGACCGATCGCCCCGCCCCGCCCCGCGGCAAGGTGCGCCTCCACCCGATCGAGATCGCCGGTGAGAGCGCCGAGGCGAAGATCGCCGCCGTCCGCGAGACGATGACGGGTGACGCCGTCTTCGTCGCCGAGAGCGACGCCGTGAGCTGGCTCCTCAATTGGCGCGGGTCCGACATCGCCCACACGCCTCTCGTGCTGTCCCGCGTGTTCATTCCGCGCGAGGGGAAGATCACCGTCTTCGTCGACCCGGAGAAGGTGCCCGACGCGGTGATGGACGCCGTCGCCCCGTTCGCCACCATCGTGCCGCCCGAGGCCTTCCTCGCGACCCTCGCCGCCCTCTCGGAAGGGCTGACGGTCGAGGCGGACGTCGCGCGCTCCTCCGACGCCGCCCTCGCCGCGATCGAGGCGGGCGGCCGGCTCTCCGCCGTCACCGATCCCACGCTGCGCCTCAAGGCGGTGAAGAACCCCGCCGAGCTCGCCGGCATGCGCGCCGCACATCAGCGGGACGGCGTCGCCCTCACCCGCTTCCTCGCCTGGCTCGACGAGAACGCCGTCGGCCGAAGCGAGATCGACCTCGTCGAAAAGCTCGAAGCCTTCCGGCGCGAGGTCGGCGCGGTCGACATCTCGTTCGACACGATCGCCGGTTCGGGCCCCAACAGCGCCATCGTGCACTATCGTGTCGACCGCTCGACGAACCGAACGATCGAGGCCGGCGACCCGGTGCTGATCGATTCCGGCGCGCAATATCCCGACGGGACGACGGACGTCACCCGCACCATCGCCGCCGGCGATCCGGGTGAGGTGTTCCGCATCCAGTTCACCCGCGTCCTCAAGGGGATGATCGCCGTCTCCCTCGCCCGCTTCCCGGAGGGGACGATGGGCTCCGAGCTCGACCCCCTCGCCCGCATCGCCCTCTGGCGCGCGGGGCACGACTTCAAGCACGGGACGGGGCATGGCGTCGGCGCTCACCTTTCGGTGCATGAGGGACCGCAATCGATCTCGAAGCGCGGCCGCGTCGCGCTCGAGCCCGGCATGGTGATCTCCAACGAGCCGGGCGACTATCACACCGGCGCCTACGGGATCCGGATCGAGAATCTCGTCCTCGTTCGGGAGGCGACCGTGCCGCCGGGCGGTGTCATCGCGATGCACCGCTTCGAGACGTTGACCCTCGCCCCGATCGACACGCGCCTCATCGTCCCGAATATCCTGACGCCGGATGAACTCGGCTGGCTCGATTGCTACCACGCCCGCGTCCGCGGCGCGCTGTCCGGCGATCTCGACGCCAAGGAACGCGACTGGCTGGAGGCGCGGACGCGGCCCGTCGCCGCGATCCTTTAGGCGGCGGCGCCGCGAGGGGAGCGGGAGCACCGGCCGGCGCTCCGCGGACTATTTGTGCTCCTCCTCGCTCGTCTCGACGAGGAGGCGGTTATAGGCCCGCAGCGCCTGAATGTGGCTCACCGTTCCCACCAGGGTGCCCCGTTCGCGCGGATCGACGACATAAAGGAGGTCCGCGCCCGTGTCATTGAAACCGCGGAGCGCGGTCTCCAGCGTGTCGTTGGATCGCAGCGTGTTGCTCTCCGCCACGTCGACCAGCGGCTCCGGCTCGGGCCGCGCCGTCATGAAGCTCGACACCATGATGGTCTTCAGGAAATAGCGGTGCGGTCCGCTGGCGAGGACGATGCCGCGCGTTTCGAGCTGATAGTGGAAATAGGACCGGCCGTGGACCGCGAGATGCAGCCCGGTCGCGATCGACACGGTGAGGAGGAGCGCGATCGAGAGCGCGTAACCGCCGGTCAGCTCGAACACGATCACCGTCGTCGAGATCGGCGCGCCGAGGAGCGCGGACGCGACGGCGCCCATGCCGAGGATCGCGTAGAGGCCGTGCTGTGAGGCAAGCTCCGGAAAGGCCATCGCGGCGATGAGGCCGAAGGCTCCGCCGGTCATCGCGCCGAGATAAAGGGACGGGCTGAAGATGCCGCCGCCGAAGCGTGAGGCGAGCGTGATGGCGGTCGCGAGGATCTTCACCACCACGAGCATGATCATGGTGGTCATCGCGAAGTGGCCGTGCAGCGCGGTATCGGTCGCCTCGTAACCGACGCTGAGGATTTCCGGCACGAAAACGCCGATCGTCCCGACGATGAGCCCGCCGAGCACCGGCCGGAACCACGCCGGCATCCGAATCTGGCGGGCGGTCTCGTCGAACACGATCAGGGCGAACTGGAAGGTGATGGCGACGCCGGCCGCGACCACGCCGAGAAGGGCGAAGGCCGGCATCTCCCAATAGGAGCCGATCGAATATTGCGGAATCTGGAAGGCCGCGACATCGCCGATGAAGAGAAGACGCGCGACCAGCGTTCCCGAAACCGACGCGATCACGATCGGAACGAAGGCGCTCACCGCATAGTGGCGCAGGATCACCTCGTGCGCGAAGAGGACGCCGGCGATCGGCGCGTTGAACGAGGCGGAGATCGCGCTCGCCGCGCCGCAAGCGAGGATGATGCGCCCGGCCTGAGGGGACAGTTGGGCGATCCGCGTCAACCCGACGGCGAGCGTCGCGCCGAGATGGACGACCGGCCCCTCGCGGCCGGCAGAAGCGCCTGCGCCGAGCGAGATGACGGTCGCGAGCGCGGACCAGAGCCCGTTCTTCGCGCTTACCCCGTGACCGCCCCGCGCCGAGGCCTCGATGACGTCGGCGACGCCGCCGGGCCGCCGGCCGGTGAGGACATAGGTGTTGAGGAGGCCCACCACGAGGCCGCCCACAGTCGTCGCCGCGACGATCCGCCACCAAGGCTGCGCGGCGATCGCATCGAGAGTGTACTCGCTGAACTCGCCGAGCCAGAGCCATTGGACCGCCCCGATGCCGAGACGGAAGACCACGGCCGCCGCCCCCACCGCCGCGCCGACGGCAAGGGCGAAGAGCCACATGACGGGATTCCGGTCGGCGAGGAAGGCGAGAATGTTCTCGCCCGTCCGCGAATAGGTGGTGCGCACCCAGCCTTGCCCGGCCTGCAGCTTTCGCAACAGACGCATAAACCGCCCGGCCGGAGCGCGACCGGGCGCCTCACCGCGCTCCTGCGGATCCGAAGGCTCGGCGCCACCGTCCATCAGGACAGCGGACTGATACGGCGCCCCGCCATCGGTGGTTCGCCGGCCGCCTTGTGCGCCTCGATCATGGCGTCGGCCGCCGCCCCCGCATCGGCGGGGATCGCCGCCGAACGGCGTTCGTTGAGGTCCACATGGACGAAGAGGCTCTCGGAGGTCGCGGCGAGTTCGCCGTCCTCGAGCACCATCGTCTGGAAGACGTGGAGGCGCTTCTGATCCCGGCTGAGAAGCTGGAAACTGACGCTCACTTTATCGTGCGCCTGCACCTCGCGGCGATACACGACATGGGTTTCGACGTTGAAGACGCTCGCATTGTGCTTGTCACGATAGCTGTCCCCGAGCCCGATCATTTCGAGCGCGAGGTCCACCGTGCGGTCGAACATCACGTGATAGTAGGCCATATTGAGATGGCCGTTGGCGTCCAGCCACCCGAGCTCAATCGAAAACGGGTCCGACCAGACGAGCGGAGCTGTGGCTCCGGAGGTATTCAGCATGGCTCCCTTTCCTGCGATCCTGTTGTGATCATGGCGCATTTTGCTAGGGTGTTGCAAAAGCCTCACAACGATGGAACCGGGAAAATGGCGCTGCCGTTAAGACGCCCTTCGCGCAACGACAATGGAATTGCATTGGCGGTGCCGATCCTCAAGGAGCGCTTTGGCGAGCGTTGCGACCTCGGCGAGGCGATGCGTGCCCAGCACGGCCATACGACGACATGGCTGCCGACCGAATCGCCCGACGCCGTTATTTTCGTGGAAAGCACGGAGGAGGTCGTCGAAATCGTCGATCTGTGCCGCGCCCATGCCGTGCCGATCATCCCATTCGGCGTCGGCACCTCCCTCGAAGGGCACGTCAACGCGCCGGCGGGCGGCATCTCGATCGATTTCTCCCACATGAACCGCGTCCTCGACGTGCATGAGGAAGACCTCACCTGCACCGTCGAGCCCGGCGTCACCCGCAAGCAGCTTAACGAATATCTGCGCGATCGCGGCCTTTTCTTCCCCATCGACCCGGGCGCCGATGCGACCATCGGCGGCATGGCCGCGACCCGCGCCTCCGGCACCAACGCCGTCCGCTACGGGACGATGCGCGACAATGTGATCTCGCTCGAGGCCGTGATGGCCGACGGCCAGGTGATTCGCACCGCGAGCCGGGCGAAGAAATCCTCCGCCGGCTACGACATCACCCGCCTCCTGATCGGCTCGGAAGGCACGCTCGGCATCATCACGAAGATCACGCTGAAGCTGTCCGGCATCCCGGAGGCGATCTCCGCGGCGGTCTGCCCCTTCCCCTCGGTGGAAGCGGCCTGCAACGCGACGATCATGACCATCCAGTGCGGCATTCCCGTCGCCCGCATCGAGCTTCTCGACGCGTTGCAGATGCGCGCCGTCAACGCCTATTCCAAGCTCGACCTTCCCGAGCAGCCGACCCTTTTCCTCGAGTTTCACGGCTCAGAGGCCGGCGTGAAGGAACAGGCCGAGGCCGTTTCGGCGATCGCCGAGGATCTCGGCGGCGGTCCGTTCACCTATTCGACCCGGCCGGAGGACCGCAGCAAGCTCTGGCAGGCGCGGCATGATGCCTATTGGGCCTCGCTCGGCCTGCGCCCCGGCGCCGCCGGCATCTCGACGGACGTGTGCGTCCCGATCTCGCGCCTCGCCGAGTGCGTCGAGGAGACGCGGGCCGATCTCGTGGAGCTCGATCTCATCGCCCCGATCGTCGGCCATGTGGGGGACGGCAATTTCCACACCCTCCTTCTCGTCGACCGGGACGATGCGGACGAGCGGGCCCGCGCCGCGCTCTATATGGAGCGTCTCGCCGAGCGCGCGGTCCGCATGGAGGGCACCTGCACGGGCGAGCACGGCATCGGCCAGGGCAAGATGAAATATCTGCGCCAGGAACTCGGCGGCACCGTCGACGTGATGAAGGCGATCAAAGCGACGCTCGATCCGCACGATATCCTGAACCCGGGGAAGATCTTCTGATCGCACGGTCAGGCGCGCTTCGGCGCGCGCCTCCGCCCCATCGTCCGCCCTATCGTCCGCGACGACAGCAAGGAGCCACCATCCCGTCCCATCCCGATCCCGCGCCGGTGACGGGCGCGTCAGGCAACGAGGCTATCGCGTGAATTGGATCGTCATCACGTTCGGCGTTGCGTTGGTTATGGCGCTGACGGCAGCGCTCGTCGGTCCGCATTTCGTGGATTGGACGCTTTACCGGACCAGCATCGAGGCGAACGCCGAGCGCGTCCTCGGCACCCGCGTCGCCGTCGAGGGAGAGGCCGATATCCGCCTTCTCCCTCGCCCGCGTATCCGGTTGTCCGACGTGCGGATCGGCCCCGAGGACGCGCCTTTGATGGAGGCGGAGACGGTCGAGCTCGACATCGACCTCGCCCCGCTCTTCAGCGGCGCGCTCTCCATCCGCGACATGCGGCTCGACCGGCCGACGATCTTCGTTCGGGTCGAGCCGGATGGACGCTTCGCCGTTCCCGACCTCACGGCCGAGCGGCGGTTCGGCTCCCTCTTCGACGCGTCCGACGTCAAGGTCGAGGAGGTCGAGGTGGAGGGCCTCAGCGCCTCGATCCACGATGCACGAACCGGTATTACCCGCACGCTCGACGGCATCGACCTCACCGGCAGCGCCCGTTCGCTGCGCGGTCCGTTCAACGTCAACGGCTCGCTCGCGCTCGGCGGCACGCTGAACGCCTTCCGCATCGCCGGTGGCGCGCTCGATGCGAACGGCACGATGGCGCTCTCCGCCCGCCTCGCCCCGGCCGATGGCGGTCCGACGATCACCCTCGACGGCGCGCTCGATCCCGCGCCCTCCGCCCCGTCGGTGAGTGGACGCCTCGTGATGGCCGGCAATGGGCCGACGCCGTTCACGATCGACGGTCACCTCTCGCTCGACAGCGCGACCGCCATCCTCTCCCGGACGACGCTGCGTTACGGGCCGACCGGAGCGCCGTTGGAGCTGTCGGGCCGGGCCGAATATCACCTCACTGCGAACGAGCCCGTCTGGATCGCGCTCGAATCGCGTCAGGTCGATCTCGACCGGATCGACCGCGTCCTCGCCGGGGAGGATCCGTCCGACGCCGTATCGACGCCGCAGGCCCGTCCCCCGCGCGAGGCCTTCACGCGGCTCCTCGCCCACCTCTCTCCCTTCTTCGCCGACATCGGCGGCGCGCTGCCGCGCCTTCCCCTCTCGGCTCAGATCGATATCGGTACGATCGTCTCCGGCGGCTCGCTGGTGCGCGACGTGTCGGTCGCGCTCAACACCTCGCTCAACGGCCTCGTGATCGAGCGGGCCGAAGCGCTCTTTCCGGGCGACAGTCTGATCGACACCAACGGCATCGTCCGGGACGGGGCCTATCAAGGCGCAATCCGTGCGCGTGCCTCGCAGCCGACGACGCTCATCCGCTGGTGGACCGGCGAGCCGGTTGCCGAGACCGTGATCCAGCCGATCCTGATCGAGGCGGATCTCGACGCCTCGGCCCGCAGCGTGGAGGCCCAGCGCCTGCGCGTGCGGATCGGGGATACGGCGGCGAGCGGGCGGGCGCGCTATCGTCCCGCCCCGGCGGACGGAAATGCGGTGTTCGACGTCGCCCTCAACGCCCCGCTCCTCAACCTCGCCGACATCGTGTCGAGCTCGCAGCTCCTCTCCCTCGCGGGACTGTCGGCCGAGGCTGGGGCCGACATCCTCCTCGACCTTTCGGTCGACCGTTTGCGCCTCGGCTCGGTGGAAGGCTCCTCGCTGACGATCGACGCCGACTATCGGGACGATACGCTGACGATCGACGCCTTGGTCGCGGACAATATCGCCGGCGCGCAGGTGTTCGCGTCGGGCACCATCGGCAACCTCACCCAAGCGCCCGTCGGGACGATCGACGGCACCTTGCTCCTCGCCGACGGCGCCGCCCTCGCCGCCGGCCTCGCGCAGGTCTTTCCGGGAAGCGACATTGCCGCGAAGCTCGCCTCGGTCGTTCCGTCCTTCACGCCGGGCGACGTGCGCTTCTCCGTCGTGGGGCGGCCCGGCGAGCGGCGGCAGGATCTGTCGGTGACGCTCTCCGGCGCACTCGGCGGCACCGCCTTGTCGCTGTCGGCGACCGGCGCGCCCTTCGAAGGCGAATGGGCAACGCGCCCCCTCGCCCTCCGCCTCGAGGCCAGCAATCCCGACGCGGTGACCTTGATGCGTCAGCTCGGCTTCTCCGCCGGGGATCTCGAGACGGCTTCGCCCGGCGAGCTTCGCCTCACCGCCGACGGCCGCGCCGTCACCGGCATCGACCTCGACGCCTCCCTCGCCGCGGCCGGCGCCCATCTGAGTTTCGACGGATCGGCGCGCTTCGACGGCCGCCTCGGATGGGACGGCCAACTCGAAGCCTCCGCCGCCGCCCTGCCGGCGATCGGCACCCTTGTCGGAACCACGCTCCCCGACGCCGGCCCGGTGCGCCTCTCGGGCACCCTCGGCGACGATGGCGAGGGCGGGATGCGGCTCGACGATCTGCGGGCGAGCCTTGCCGGCGTCACCGCCAGCGGGACCCTCGCGGGAAGCCGGGCCGGCATCGACGGACGCTTGACGCTCGGCCCCCTCGACCTCGAACGGCTAACGACCCTCGCTCTCGGCCCCGACGCGTGGACGGAAAACGACACCGCCCCTTGGCCGACCACGACCTTCGGCGCGCCGCTGCTGCCGGCGATCCCCGTCGATCTCGCGATCTCCGCGAGCGCACTCACCGTCGCCGGCCAACGCATCGGCGATGCCCGTTTCGACCTCGGCCTCACCTCCGACCGTCTGTCGATCGCCGGCCTCGAAGGCATGCTCGCGGGGGGCACCGTCGCGGGCGATCTCACCCTGTCGCGGGAGGGAACGCTCGCGCGGCTCGATGCGTCGGTCGCGCTCTCCGACGTCGCGCTCGCCAACCTCGTGCCGCGCCGCGATGGTCGCCCGGTCGCGACCGGGGCGCTGACGGCGACGCTCGACGCCGATGCCTCGGGCTACACCGTCGCCGATCTCGTCAACAGCCTTTCGGGCAGCGGCGGTCTCACGCTGCGGAGCGGCCGCTTCGCCGACCTCGACCCGGCGCCGCTTTCCCTCCCCGACACGGCGATCGACGGGGCGCAGATCAGCGAACGCGTGGTCGCGCACCTCGACGCCGGCGACCTCGCCTTCACGACGGCAGAGGCGCGCCTCGATCTTGTCAACGGAACCCTCAATCTGCGCGATCCGGCGATCGCGCCGGACGGAGCGCTCCGGCTCGTCGACGCCTCGATCGATCTTGCGGTGCAACGAATGGTGAGCAACTGGCAGATCGCGGCGGCCGATCCGGGGGCACCGCCGGTCGGGCTGAGGATCGGCGGCCCGTTCGCAGCGCCGGATCGCACCGTGGAGAGCGCAGCGCTCGCCGCATGGCTCAACCTGCGTGACCTCCAGCGCCAGATCGAACAGGTGGAGGAGCAAAACCAGGAGCTCGCCGCCGAGGCCGACGCTCGCGACGCCGCCCTTCCCGCCGCGCCCGCGCCTGCCGATCGAGATGCGGCCGGCCCGGCGGCTCCGAACGCCGACACCTCGGCCGAAACGCCGCCCGCGGGCGATGCGGACGAGGCCGATCCGACGCCCGCCCCGCCCCCCGGCGACGCGGCGACCGCCCCCCAGCGCGGCGCGGCGCTTGAGCCGGCCGGACGGGATGCCATCGGCGCATTACTCAGCGGCCTCGACGAGCCGAAGAGCCCTTACGAGGCGAGACGGGGCGCCAGAGAGCGGACGAGCGAGGAATTGCGCCGCTCGGCCGGTGACGCGGCCGCCCCGGACACGGCAAACCCGCGCCCCTTCCCGATGCGGCCCGAAGATGCGCCCATCGGCGCCGATTGAGGCGCCGATCCGCGTTCGGTCATCGCCGTCACCCACGAAAAAGGCCCGCCCCGGGGGGCGAGCCTTTCGTGCGATTGCTCGCTCAGTCTTTTCGCTCTGCGGTGAACGCCCAACGCAGCACCGCGACGCGGAGGGCGGAGGCGAGCGAACCGGCCTCCCGCCGCCTGTCGACCGAGGCGATGAGGGCGGCCGTCGACAGCCCCTCCTCGCTCGCCCAGCGCTGTAGCGCGTCCCAAAAAGCCGGCTCCAGCGCAACGCTGGTCGCATGGCCATGAAGGACCACCGAGCGCTTACTGAGACCGGTCGATCCGGTGCGCGTCGAGTTTGGCATTGAGTTTCGCGCCTTCGCCGTCGTCACGCTCCTTCTCATCTCGGGTTCGCCCGAACGTCGCGCGCCTTTCGGCTGCGGTGGCCTTCTTGGCCTCCCGCTCACGCTGTTTTCGCACGCGCCTGAGATTGATGACAGAGCTCATCGATCAGGCGGGGCCGATCATTTTCTCGGGACGCACGACGCGATCGAAGGTCGCCTCGTCGACGAAGCCGCCGCCGACGGCCTCCTCGCGCAGCGTCGTCCCCTTCTTGTGGGCGAGCTTGGCGATCTTCGTCGCGTTGTCATAGCCGATCTCGGGGGCGAGCGCGGTCACGAGCATCAGCGAGCGCTCCATGAGATCCTGGATCCGCTCCCGGTTCGCCTCGATGCCGACGACGCAATGATCGGTGAAGCTCATCGCCCCGTCGGTGAGGAGCCGGACCGACTGGAGGAACGCATCGATCATGACGGGCTTGTAGACGTTCAGCTCGAAATGGCCCTGGCTGCCGGCGACGGTGATCGTCGTCTGATTGCCGAAGACGCGGCAGGCGAGCATCGTCAGCGCCTCGCACTGGGTCGGGTTCACCTTGCCGGGCATGATCGAGGAGCCGGGCTCGTTCTCCGGCAGCGACAGCTCGGCGAGGCCGGAGCGCGGCCCGGAGCCCAGAAGGCGGATATCGTTCGCGATCTTGAAGAGCGCGGTCGCGGCCGTGTTGAGCGCGCCATGGGCGGCGACGAACGCATCGTGCGCGGCGAGCACGGCGAACTTGTTCGGCGCCGTCACGAAGGGGAGCTTGGTGATGTCGGCGATCTCGGCGGCGACACCCTCGGCAAAGCCCGGCTTCGCGTTGAGGCCGGTGCCGACGGCAGTGCCGCCCTGCGGCAGCGGCAGGAGGCCGGCGAGCGAGGCCTCGACCTGCTGGATCGCGAAATCGAGCTGCGCGACATAGCCGGAGAATTCCTGCTCCAGCGTCAGCGGGGTGGCGTCCTGGGTGTGGGTGCGGCCGATCTTGATGATGCCGGCGAAGCTCTTGCCCTTCGCGTCGAGCGCGTCACGCAGGTGCTTCAGCGCGGGAACGAGCCGGTGCGTCACCTCCTCGACGGCGGCGACGTGCATCGCGGTCGGGAACGTGTCGTTGGACGACTGGGAGCGGTTCACATGGTCGTTGGGATGAACCGGATCCTTGGAGCCGACGGTTCCGCCGAGGCGCTCGATCGCGAGGTTCGAGATCACCTCGTTGGCGTTCATGTTGGATTGGGTGCCCGACCCCGTCTGATAGATGACGAGCGGAAACTCATCGTCCATCTCGCCGGCAATCACCTTATCGGCGGCGGCGGCGATGGCATCGGCGATCTTCGGGTCGAGATTGCCGAGATCCTTGTTGGCGAGCGCGGCCGCTTTCTTGACGATGCCGAGCGCGCGGATCACGGGGGCCGGCATCTTGTCGGTGCCGATCTTGAAATTGATCAGGCTCCGCGCGGTCTGCGCGCCCCAATAGCGTTCGCTGGGAACCTCGAGGGGTCCAAAGGAGTCGGTTTCGGTTCTGGTGCTCATCCGCGCAAGGCCTCGTATTTCTTACGTGCCAGATAGCAGCGATCGGACGGCCCTTCCAACGACTTTCGCGCGTAATTTTGCGAACCGGGCTGTGTCAGCCCTTGATCGGCAAGCTTCGAGGCTGCCTCGGCGCGCCGTCCCGTTCGGCCGAGGGGCTCGGCCAGGTGGGCGCGCCGGTGCGGCCGTGATCAGGCCGGCTCGTCCGAGCGAGCGGACGACGAGGTCTCGGCGATCGCTTCGATGATGCCGACGGCCTTCTGCTTCAAATGCGGGTCGCTGATGCTCGCGAACGCGCGCACCAGACGGACCGTCGCCGGGTCGCTGAGCGCCTGTGCGAGCGGCGACGCGTCGCTGTTGCGCGGCAGCGCGTGCTCGGACGCACCGTCGAAGAAGTACGTGATCGGCGCCTGCAAGACGAGGGCGATCTGATGGAGCCGGCTCGCCCCGATACGGTTGGTGCCGCGCTCGTATTTCTGAACCTGCTGGAACGTGATGCCGAGTTGATCGGCAAGCTTTTCCTGGCTCAGGCCGAGCTCCAAGCGGCGAAGGCGCACACGCGATCCAACATGACTGTCAACGGAGTTGGCAGAGCGCTGGTTCGGTACGTTTTCAGGTCGCGACTCCGACATGGTGTTCCGTTCAGCCGACGCGTTGGTCATTCCTAAATATCCTCACTGGTCCCAGTTCGGACTGAGCCGGGCACATTGGCGCAATCCGAGTGAATTGGACGTGACGGATTCACTGCAACACTCAACGAGCCCAACCCCACCCCACGAGGATGGACTTGAATTCATGAACATTACTTCGCCGACGAGATTGCGCTTTGGGGACGTAACTGATCCGGGCTGAATCGACAACCCAATACAGTGTATACTTCCCAATTCGCCCATCCCGATGGAGCTCCGTTGTGCCAAACCCCATTCGATTTGGCATATGCAATTAAACGTCACGTCGTGATCACGCAACGCCAATGCGCGATTGGTCCGCATTTTTGTTGCCGCACAGGCCCGTCACAACGCCCGCAATGGCCTGTCCATTTCCGCCTTCGTCGCTGCAAAAAAGCCAGAACAAATTGCAACAACGCAGGCCGCGCACAAATCCGAACGTTTGTGCGCTTTGTGGTATGCCTCCATTTGGTTGGGAACGCTACCCCCTGCTATTAAAAGGCGCAGTTGGTTTTCATCTACCCACAACCGCATGTCGGAAGGATGTGGACGTGCGGCAAAAGCGGTGCTATGCCCCCTCGCGTTGCCGCAGTAGCTCAGTGGTAGAGCGCACCCTTGGTAACGATCTTGCCTCCCTCGCGAGAAATCGCGGGGTGGAAACCGCTCAAATTCGGGGAAAGCTGGCGGCCTTGCCGTTGCCGATCCCGAGCCAAGCCCGCTCCGCGGGACGGTGTAGAGACTAGACGGGCGGCGCCCTCCCTTCCCGACGGGAAGCGGGCGAAGGGATAGTCCAGACCACGAACGCGTCGGTGGACGCGGCGGCGAAAGCCGAGGTGGTAAGAAGGGTGAGGTCGGGAGTTCAATCCTCCCCTGCGGCACCAGCCATTCCCCCAATATTGCGATTAGCCTGACCGATTGCTGACGCTTGCGTCGGCCTTTAGGCGCGTGCCGTCGCGCGCCATCCCTCGGCAATTGCGGCCCGCGCGCCCGATCGCGCAAATTCGCGCCGCCATCCACAAGATCGCGTGCCCCCTCGCCGCACCGAAAATGCCGCACCCGCAACCTGGCCCCAGCCTACCCGCAGCGCATAAGTCGTATGCGAAGGGCGCATGGCGATTGTGATTATTTCGTAATCCACCCCGGCGCTTTGTTATTCTTTTGTGACGCTCCTCGCGCCGGGCGCTGACAACCTTTCAAAGCGAAAAAGGCGGTTTCGATTTTTAGAAAACCGAAATTGCCTTAATGCAATATAATGGGTCACGCTGCGACGGCTTCGCCCCGCTTCTTCCTATTCGGCAAAACACAATTCAAAATTGCTCGCATGTGCGTCAAAGAGGCTGATTGCGCGACGATTGGCCATATCTCGTTGTCATGGCAGGCATGCTCATGCCGGATTGAGCTAGCTGATATAGCGCCCTCCGCGGCGATTTCCGGCCTCAACGCGGCCGATTGCTGCGGCGACGACTTCGTCATTACTAGATTTGAGTGTAGACCAACAAATTCTTTCTGCCCCCAATGGCGGAAGCCAAAGATCCAGCCAAACATTCGTATGATGACTTCGGGGAAGGTGACGCGTCACG
Organism: Acuticoccus kalidii; assembly: GCF_021556395.1. GTDB lineage: Bacteria > Pseudomonadota > Alphaproteobacteria > Rhizobiales > Amorphaceae > Acuticoccus > Acuticoccus kalidii. The sequence continues at coordinate 69,495 of NZ_JAKGCS010000033.1, read as the reverse complement.
GCGCGGAACTGGTCATATGTCACGACCGTTGGCGGGGATTTCGCGCGGTTCACAGCGCGGAACCGCGCCGCCCACGCGGTTCAAACCGGCGTGAGGCAGTCCTTGCAATGAGGTGGATTCGGGCGAGCGCCCTGCCACGCGATGGCGGCGGCGAACCCGATCATGCGAGGTCCAAAGCGTCGCTTGCCAATCCGCACAGGTCAGGGTGAGTCTTCGATCGCCGCGGCGATCGGACCACGGTCGCGCCTATTCAGCGCGCGATGCTCGCGGTTTCCGACGAATGGCGCCGCGAGGAAGCGGCGAAGCACCGCCGCAGCGCTGGTGCTCACCGGATGACGGGTGGCGGCATTCGCCGGCCACGCGCCAAAATGGGGCGAGGACTGTCCACCAGCCCGGTCGGCCGGCGACCTCGGCCGCCACCACGGTGCAGGGCAATCCTCAGAGAAGCGCAATGCCCCGCATCCGGCAGGCGTTTTGCCCGCGGCAGGCGCATCACCCGCGGCGAGCGTCGCGCCCCTTGCAGGCGCCTCACCCCGCGACAGGCGAAACGCTCATGCCGCGGGGCATCCATCAACACCGCTATCGCGGCGGCCTTCGACAGCCTCCGCGCCCCGGAGGCGGCTCGCTCAGATGCGGCGTGCGGCCGCGACGGCGAGGAGCAGCCAGCCGATGATCAACAAGCCGCCCCCCACCGGTGTCACGTACATCAGTTCGATCGGGCCGCCGAGCGTCATGGCGATCAGCGAACCGGAGAACAACAGGACGCCGACGCCGATCGCCCAGGATGCGGCGCCGAGCAAAATCGGCAGCACATGGTTCTTGAGCGCGCCCATCGCGACCATGACCGCCGCGTGAAGCGCCATATAGAACACCGCTGTCCTCAGGAGTTCGTTGCTCTCCACCGGGACGGCCCCGTCGAGGACATGTGCTCCAACGGCGCCCAACCCAACCGCGACGGCGCCATACAGCGCTCCGACCACAACAACCCGCATTGAGAAACCTCGTCTTTTCTAAAACAGCCTCGTTCGACGCCGGCACCGAGCCTGTGAACGATTCCTGCGCCCCGACGAAGAACCTGCCACATCCATGCGGACATCACAGGCGCTCTTCGATCTCTGTCACGAAAAAGGCCGATCCGGCGACTGTCAGACGCCGGCGCGGTCCTTCGATCGTCACTTTCGGACAGAGCCTAGCAAGAACCGTGCGCGATCGACGTGATACGATTGTTTCTCGGCCGGAAATATTCGGACAGCCACTCAGGGCTTCTGCGCCGCGACGGATGGGGTCGGTCCACAAAAAAAGCGAGCCCGAGGGCTCGCTTTCCGTCTCGTGTCGCGGATCGGAACCGCGCAGCGCCATGCGATCGCGTGGCGCCCGCGCCGGTCTCAGTTCGGGATGCCCTCGTTCGGGTTCGGCGGGAACACCTTGTTGACCTTGATGCCGCGCAGAAGCTCGAAGGCGTATTTGAGCTGCTCGTCGTCATCGCGCTCACGGGGCACATAGGCGAACGACCCGGTCCGCTCGCCGTCCTCACCGTCCTCGGAGGTGAGGTGGCCGCGCAGAGACGCCTCGCCCCGCGCTTCGACCTTGCCGCGCAGCTCCTCGGGAAGCGGCTGGATCACTTCGACGTCGGGCTCGATGCCCTTCGCTTGGATCGAGCGGCCCGCGGGCGTGTAATACCGCGCCGTCGTGAGACGGATCGCCCCGTTGGAGCCCAGCGGGATGATCGTCTGGACGGAGCCCTTGCCAAAGGACTGGGTGCCGACGATCGTCGCGCGGCGGTGATCCTGCAACGCACCGGCCACGATCTCCGAGGCGGAGGCCGAACCGCCATTGATCAGGATGATCACCGGCTTGCCGTTGGTGAGGTCGCCGGCGCGGGCGCTGTAACGCTGCGTCTCGTCCTCCTCGCGGCCACGGGTCGAGACGATCTCGCCGCGGTCGAGGAAGGCATCGGACACGGAGATCGCCTGGTCGAGCAAGCCGCCCGGATTGTTGCGCAGGTCGATCACATAGCCCTTCAGCTGGTCGTCGCTGACGTCGGCCGAAATCTCGCGCAGGGCCTTGCGAACACCGTCGAAGGTTCGCTCGTTGAACTGGGAGATGCGGATATAGCCGATATCGTCGCCGATCTCTTCCCACTTCACCGACTGGATGCGGACAATGTCGCGCGTGATCGTGATGTCGATCGGCTCGTCCGAACCTTCGCGGCGAACGGTGATCACGATGTCCGTGTTGACCGGACCGCGCATCTTCTCGACCGCTTCGGCAAGGGTCAGGCCTGCAACGTCTTCACCGTCGAGATGGGTGATGAGATCACCGGCGAGGACGCCCGCCTCGAAGGCCGGCGTATCGTCGATCGGGGTGACGACCTTGATGAACTCCCCCTCCATCGTGACCTCGATGCCGAGGCCGCCGAATTCACCGCGGGTCTGAACCTGCATGTCGCGGAAATCGTCCGGCGGCATGTAGCTCGAATGCGGGTCGAGGGAGGACAGCATCCCGTTGATCGCGTTCGCGATCAGCTCCTGCTCGTTCGGAGCCTCGACATAATCGTCCTTCACCCGCTCGAACACATCGCCGAACAGGTTCAATTGACGATAGGTGTCCGACGAGGCCGCCTTCGCGCTCATCGGAAGCAATGCGCCCGGGTCTGCGACAGCAATCACCGTGGCCGCCCCGAGCGCTGCGCCGGTCAACACCAAACCAATCCGACGAATCATCCACCTGTCCTTCCAATTTCGACTGCGGTTTCGTCGCGCCACCACCCGTGACTATCGATCGCCGCGCCGTCCTTGCGCAACTCAACATAAAGTGCGGGTCTTGCCTGAAGTAGGGCTGACCCTTTGACACCGGCCGACGCCACCGTGGAGCGTCGACTCGACCGTCCCATGCGCCCCAGAGGCGTGCCCGTTTCTATTTGGTCCCCCGGCGCCACCGATGTCTCTTCGAGACCAGCCAGCACCATATGGTAGCCATCCCCGGCGTCGATGATCAAGACATGGCCATAGCCACGGAATGGTGAAGAGAAGAGCACATTGCCCACCGAGGGCGATATCACCGTCGACTGTGGGAGCGCCGCAATCGTAATTCCTTCCGAAAGCGCCCCAGTTTGCGTTGGGTCGCCATATTCGGAAACGATTTGCCCCGCAACCGGAATGGCCAGATTTCCGCGCCGCGTTACGAAATCTTCATTCGGCGGAAGCGGTTGCGGCGCCTGTTCACGGGTCAGCCGATCGAGCAAAGCGGCGACGCTCCCCTCCTCCTCGGCAAGGCGTGCAAGGTCCGCGGCAGCCCGCTCGCGCTCGTAGACCGAGATCGCGCGGCGCCGCTCGAGCTCCTCGCCGAGCTCGGAAAGGCGCTGCCGCTCCGTTTGGAGCGAGGCGAGATCCTGCCGCAACTCGTTCCAACGCTGGCGTTCGTCGGCCGCGAGCCGCGCCGCCTCCGATAGGGTCGTGACGAGCGCCCTCGCCTCATCGTCCAGCGAGGGAAGGATCGTGTTGAGGAGAATGGCGCCCCGCACCGTGCCGATCGCGCCGTCATTGCCGGCGAACAGCGCAGGCGGTGGCCGCCGTCCGAGACGCTGCAAGGCCATCAGCACGGTCGCAAGCTCCTCGCGCTTGGCGGCGAGGCGATGGCGGATCGCCGCCTGATCGTCGGTGAGCTGCTCGAGCGCGACCTCCTCGTCGGAAATCCGCTGCTCCAAGTCGGAGACCTTCGCGGCGGTCTCCTCCTGGCGCTGGCGCAGCTTCGCCTCGTCCCCGGACAGATCGACGAGCGCGTCGCTCAATGATTTCGCCCGCGCCTCGGTGGCCTCGGTCTGCTCGCGCAGGCGGTCGAGGCGGGTGAGGAGCTGCTGTCGCTCGCGCGCGATCGCGCCGGCTTCGTCCTCCGCCGCCGGGGCCGCAGCGTCTTGCGCATGCGCCGCCACCGCCGCCGCGAGGCACACCGCGAGCAGGAACGGCAGGACACTGAGACGCGTCACCATCGAGCGGCGGCTCCGATCTAGCGCGGTGATCCGATCAAGCGCGGTGATAAGGGTGCCCGAGCCGGATCGTCACCGCTCGGTAGATCTGTTCGAGCAGGATGGCGCGTGCGAGGAGATGCGGCAAGGTGATCGCGCCCAGCGAAACGCGATGGCTCGCCGCCGACTTGACCGCGTCAGAATGTCCATCGGCGCCGCCGATCGCGAACGTCACCGTTCCCGCGCCCTCATCGAGCCAGGTCTGCAGGCGGTTCGCGAAGTCGATGCTCGACCATGCCGCCCCCGTTTCGTCGAGCGCGACGAGGACACCGGGCGGACGCTGGGCGAGCAGACGATCGCCCTCGAGCGCCGCGCGCGTCGGCCCCTGCGCGTCGGCGAGTTCTTTCACGGTGACCGACGAAAGCCCGAGTTGTCGGCCCGATTTGGACGCGCGCTCCAGATAGCGCGCGCACAAGTCTCGTTCCGGCCCCTTCGACGCCTTGCCGACGGCAAGGACGAGGATGTTCAGACGACGAGCTCCACCTGCGAAGCGCTGTCGATCTGCCACATCTTCTCGAGATTGTAGAAGGTGCGGACTTCCGGGCGAAAGACGTGGATAACCACGTCCCCCGCATCGATCAGGACCCAATCGCAGCTATTCAGCCCCTCGACGCGGACGGCTTTGGCGCCGCCGGACTTGAGGTCACGCAAAAGGTGATCTGCGATTGCTCCCACGTGGCGGTGCGATCGGCCCGAAGCGACCACCATATGGTCGGCGATCGGCGTTTTGCCGGTCACATCAATGGCGACGATGTCCTCGGCCTTGGAATCCTCAAGGCTCTCGAGGACGACGGCGAGAGGGACGGCGGTATCGCCGTACGCTTCGCTATGGGACGTGTGGGCCGTCCCATCGGACGTCAATGCCATGTGTGCGCGGGTTCCTTTCATAGACTGCGCCCGGACGTTCCTTCGAATCGAAGGACGCCCAATGCAAAAGATAAGTTTTTGTCCATGTCGCTTTCAAGACTTACCGTTCAAAACGCCGCCTTTGAGCGCAAAAGAGTCGATGATGTGGGGTCGAGCGGCCCGTGAAGAAAGACCCAGGCCGGAGGTTTCTTATCGGCGAGCCGGCGCGCCTCCGCCTCCGGAATGCGCGCATCGGCGAACATTCCGGCCGCCGGCTTGGCGAGAACGGAGGGCGAGGCCCCCGGCCGATCCACCACCGCAACCGGCACCTGCCACATGATGTCGCGCCATTTCAGCCAATGGTGGAGCTGGGCGAGATTGTCGCCCCCCATCAGCCAGACGAACTTCACGGCCGGAAAGCGGCGCTTCAGATAGGCGATGGCATCGGCGGTATAGCGGGTTCCGATCGTCGCCTCGAACGCGGTGACGACCATTCGCGGATGATCGGCATATCGCTCCGTCAGATGGATGCGTTGCGCCAAGGGGGCGAGATTGTTGTTCGCCTTCAGCGGATTGCCGGGCGTCACCATCCACCACACCTTGTCGACACCGAGCCGCTTCAGCCCGGCGAGCGCGACGTGACGATGGCCGCGATGGGGCGGATTGAACGAGCCGCCGAACAACGCGATGCGTTGGCCCGCTCCGGCCCGCGGCACACGCAGATAAGAGGGGTCCAACGACATGTCGCCGAACCCGGGATGCGGATCGTTCACGGCCGTGTCTGACCCTGCCCGTGGACGCAATATTTGAACGTCGTGAGCTGCTCGAGACCGACCGGCCCGCGCGCGTGAAAGCGGCCCGTCGCGATCCCGATCTCGGCGCCCATGCCGAATTCGCCGCCATCGGCGAACTGTGTCGAGGCGTTGTGCACCACGATCGCCGAATCGACCTCCTGCATGAACCGGATCGCCGTCGGCTCGTCGTTGGTGACGATCCCGTCAGTATGGTGGGAGGAATAGCGCGCGATATGGGCGAGCGCACCCTCGACGCCGCCGACCACGGCGATCGAGATGATCGGGGCGAGATATTCGGTGGCGAAGTCGGTCTCGTCGGCGGGGTGCATCGGGTAGATGACACGCGCCGCATCGTCGCCGCGCAGCTCGCAACCGGCATCGGCGAGCGCGCTCGCGATCGCCGGAAGGTGGCTGTCGGCGATCGCCTCGTCGACGAGAAGCGTCTCGACCGCACCGCAGATACCAGGCCGGCGCATCTTGGCGTTCAGCGTCACCGCGACCGCCATCGAGCGATCGGCGTGCACGTCGACATAGATGTGGCAGAGGCCTTCGAGATGAGCAAAGACCGGCACCCGCGCCTCCCGCTCCACACGCTCCACCAGGCTGCGCCCACCGCGCGGAACGATGACGTCGATCCCGCCGTCGGCGCCCGCGAGCATCGCGCCGACGGCGGCGCGATCCTGTGTCGGAACGAGCTGAATCACGTCCTCGGCGAGACCCGCCTCGCGAAGTCCCTTGCGCAAGGCGTCCGCGATCGCGGTCGCCGAACGTGCGGTGTCGGTGCCGGAGCGCAGAATGATCGCGTTGCCGGACATCAGCGCGAGCGCCGACGCGTCGGCGGTGACGTTCGGCCGGCTCTCATAGATCACGCCGATCACGCCGAGCGGCGTCGCGACGCGCTCGATGATCAACCCGTTGGGGCGCTCCCAGGAGGCGAGAACGCGGCCGACCGGATCGGGCAGCGCGGCGACGGCCTCGATCGCGGCGGCGATCGCCTCGAGCCGCTCGGTGTCGAGCTGGGCGCGGTCATAATAGGCGCTCGCCGGGTCCATGGCTTCGAGGTCGGCGAGGTTGGCGGCAAGGATCGTCTGCGCGTCGGCGCGCACGGCGGCGGCCATCGCGGCGAGCGCGCCCCGCTTCGCCTCGGTGCTCGCGAGCGCCAGCGTGCGCTGCGCGGCACGCGCGCGGCGGCCGAGCTCGGCGACGGTGGAGGCAGGATCCTCCGCCGTGTCGCGGGTCTGGGGTCGGGTGGCGCTCACAAAGCCTCCGGCGGCGCCTCGTTCAGCGCCATGTCGTCGCGATGGACCATCGTGGCGCGCGCCCGCGCGCCTATTCGTTCGGCAATAGTTTTCGTTTTCTGCCCAGCAATCAAGCGAGCATCGTCCGCATCATAAGCGACGAGCCCGCGACCGATCTCCACCCCGTCCGGTCCGAGGAGCCGCACGGCATCGCCCCGGGCGAATGATCCCTCGACGGACCGCACCCCGGCCGGGAGCAGACTGCGCCCCTTGATGACCGCTTTGACGGCCCCCTCGTCGAGCAGGAGCGCACCGCTCACCTGAAGGGCGCCGGAGATCCAGATCTTGCGCGCCGTCACCGGGTCGGAGCGGGGATGGAACCAGGTCGCGCGGCCGCCTTCGTCGATCCGGCGGAGCGGATTGTCGACATGGCCGGAGCCGATCGCCATCGCGACACCGGCATTCGTCGCGATGCGCGCGGCGTCGATCTTGGTTTTCATTCCCCCGCGTGAAAGGGCCGAGCCCGCATCGCCCGCCATCGCCCAGATCTCGGGCGTGAGGTGCGTCACCTCGGGGATGAACTCGGCGGCCGGATCGTCTGCGGGCGGCGCTGTATAAAGCCCGTCGACGTCGGACAAGAGAACGAGGCAGTCGGCCGAGATCATCGCCGCGACGCGGGCGGCGAGCCGGTCATTGTCGCCATAGCGGATCTCGCTGGTGGCGATCGTGTCGTTCTCGTTGATCACCGGGACGACGCGCGCCTTGAGGAGCTCGGCGATGGTGGAGCGGGCGTTGAGGTAGGCGCGCCGCTCTTCGGTGTCGCGCAAAGTGAGGAGGACCTGCGCCGCCCTCACCCCTTCGGCGGCGAGCGCGCCCGACCATTCGGCCGCAAGCGCGATCTGCCCGACCGCCGCCGCCGCCTGGCTCTCTTCGAGCCGCAAAGGCCGCTTGCCGTAGCCGATCGGCGTCCGCCCCAGCGCGATCGCGCCGGAGGAGACGACGACGACGTCGGCATTGTGGTGAAGCCGCGCGAGATCGGCGCACAGCGTGGCGAGCCAATTTCGCCGCACATTGCCGTCCGCGCCCACGATCAGCGCCGAACCGAGCTTGACGACGATGCGCTTGGCCGCCGAGACGCGGCCCGTCGTCCCCTGCTCGATCGTTTCCGTCAGGGGCGCCATGCTTCGTCCTCTTTGCCGGCGGCCGCGTCTTCCTCGCGATGCGCGATCACCACGTCGGCGAGCGCGCGCAGCACCTCGGTGACGCCCTTGCCGGTGGCGGCCGACACCAGCATGACGGGCCGCCCGGTCGCCTCTGTGAGGGAGGCGATCTTCTCCTCCGCCCCGTCCGGCACCGCGTCCATCTTCGACAGCGCCAGAATACGCGGCTTCTCGGCGAGCCCCTCGCCATAAAGGGCGAGCTCGTTCTCGACCGTCAGATAATCGGCGACGACATCCTCGCTCGTCGCGTCGACGAGATGGAGGAGGACCGCGCAGCGCTCGATATGGCCGAGAAAGCGGTCGCCGATCCCGACGCCTTCGCTCGCCCCCTCGATGAGGCCCGGAATGTCGGCGATCACCAGCCGCCGCGTGTCCACCTCGGCGATGCCGAGATGCGGGTGGAGCGTCGTGAAGGGGTAGTCGGCGACCTTCGGCTTCGCGGCGGAGACGGCTGCGAGGAAGGTGCTCTTGCCCGCGTTCGGAAGCCCCAGGAGGCCGGCGTCCGCGATCAGCTTGAGCCGCAGCCAGATCGCCATCTCCTCGCCCTTCTGGCCGGGATTGGCATGGCGCGGGGCCTGGTTCACCGAGGATTTGAAGCGCTGATTGCCGAAGCCGCCATTGCCGCCGCGCAGGAGCTGCACGCGCTGGCCCGCCTCGGTGAGGTCGGCGATCACCTCCTCCTTGTCGTCCGACAGGACCACGGTGCCCACCGGCACCTTGAGGACGACATCGTCCCCGTTGGCGCCCGTCTTGTTGCGACCGGCGCCGCCGACGCCATGACCGGCCCGGAAATGCTGCTGATAGCGATAGTCGATCAGCGTGTTGAGGCCCTCGACGGCCTCGACCCACACGTCGCCCCCGCGCCCGCCGTCCCCGCCGTCGGGGCCACCTTGCTCGATATATTTCTCACGGCGAAACGAGACCGCGCCGCCCCCGCCATTGCCGGAGCGCACATAGACTTTCGCTTGATCGAGAAATTTCATGATCGCCGCCCCGCGCGCTCTGTGCGCGTCTTCGCGACGGACGCGCGCTTCGAATAGTGATTGCCCGCTGCCGCGCGGCCGTCACCGCACCGAACGTGCGGCCAGCGCGCCCGAACTCTGCGCCGGACAGACGAAAAGCCTCGGCGGCCCGTTGCCACCGAGGCGGAGGCCGCGCGCGACCTCGTCTCATGCTTGGATGTCACGAACAAGGCCACGCCGCGGCCGATCCATGCGGCGCCGGGAGCCGTGGCCCGCTCGGCGCCGATCAGCGCGGCGTCAGCGTGCGACGCCTCGGCGTCGCCCGTATCCTGCCGTGTGTCTCGTGTTACTCCGCGGCCATCGCCGTCGGGTCACCCTCCGAGGCGACCGGGTTCACGGTCACGTAGGTGCGGCCGAGCTTCTTGCGGAACGCCACGTGGCCGGGGATCAGCGCGAAAATCGTGTGATCCTTGCCCATGCCGACATTGTCGCCCGGATGCCAACGCGTGCCGCGCTGACGGACGATGATGTTGCCGGGCTCCACCGCCTCGCCGCCGAACTTCTTGAAGCCGAGACGACGACCAGCGGTATCGCGACCGTTGCGGGAGGAACCGCCTGCCTTTTTATGTGCCATGCTTGCTCTCCTGCCTTAGGCCGACGCTTCGATGCCGGTGATACGGACCAGCGTCAGGGGCTGACGATGACCGTTGCGGCGGCGCGAATTTTGCCGACGGCGCTTCTTGAAGATGATGACCTTCTTGCCGCGCACCTGGTCGACGATTTCCGCCTTCACGGAAGCGCCCGCCAAAGTCGGGGAACCGATGGTGGTGGAATCACCCTCGCCGACCATCAGAACGTCATCAAAGGAAATGGCGTCGCCCGCGGCGCCGGCCACGGTCTCCACCTTCAACTCGTCACCGGGGGCAACCTTGTACTGCTTGCCGCCCGTTTTAATTACCGCGAACATTTCGCCTCACCGTCGACTGCGCTTACCTACGGTTCGTCGTCGCCGGCGTGTCGCCACGCTTGTTGCAACGACAAGCGCGCCGGCCGTGCCGACGCGCTCCGGGCAGCGGTTCTTAACTCTGAGCGCTGGGAGTTACGAGCGGGAGAGGCCGAAGTCAAGCGTCTCGCGCCTCTTTTCTGGAATCCGCGACTCCGACAGTCTCGAAAGCGGCGCAGCGCTTGCATGCCGACCCCGAACCGTCAAGATGCGTATCGAAAGAGCAGGATAGGAGTGGTTCCATGAACCGCATGATTATCGTCGCAGCCCTCGCCCTTGCGACCGTTCTACCCGCCGCTGCACAAGACAAGATGCAACTCCGGATTGGGACTGAGGGAGCCTATCCGCCGTTCAACTATTTCGATTCGGCCGGCAACCTCGTCGGCTTCGACATCGATATCGCGAAAGCGCTGTGCGACGAGATGAACGCGGAATGCACGTTCGTCACCCAGGACTGGGACGGCATCATCCCCGCCCTCCTCGCCAACAAGTTCGACGCCATCATCGCGTCCATGTCGATGACGCCGGCGCGCGACGAGATCGTCGATTTCACCGACAAATATTATAATACCCCGCCCGCCATCGCCGTGCCGAAGGATTCGTCCCTCGCCGATGCGAGCCCCGAATCCATGGCGGACATCATCCTCGGCGCGCAGTCCTCGACGACCCATGCGAATTACGCCGAAAAATTCTTCCCCGACACCGAGCTTCGCCGCTACGGCACGCCGGAGGAATATAAGCTCGACCTGCAATCGGGCCGCATCGACGCGGCGATCGACGATTCGACGGTCCTTTCCACCTGGGTCAACTCCGAGGACGGCGCGTGCTGCAAGATCCTCGAGGTGTTGAAGAACGATCCGATCATCCACGGCCCCGGCGCCGGCATCGCCGTGCGCGAGGAGGACACCGAGCTCAAGGAAAAGTTCAACACGGCCATCGCGGCCATCCGCGCCAACGGCGTCTATAAACAGATCAACGACAAACACTTCGACATCGACGTATACGGCGACTGACGCCGACGAGGCGGCCCTTCACACGGGCCGCCTTTTTTTGCGACGTGTCCTGTCCAGACAGCCGATAGAAGAGTTCACCGGATATCCCGCTTATGGACGACAGCCTGCTCGGACTGCTTCGCTTCGGGCCCGACGGCTGGGGCGATGAGCTCCTCGCCGGCCTGCGCATCACGCTGCTTCTTGCCCTGACGACGGCCCCGGTGGGGCTCGTTCTCGGCTTTTGCCTCGCGTTGATGCGCCGCTCGGACAATGCGCGCCTGCGCGTTCCGGCCACCATATTCACGACGATCTTCAAGGGCCTGCCCGAGCTGATCACCCTCTTCATCGTCTATTATGGCCTGTCGATGGCCATCCGCTGGGTGCTGTCCTTCGTCACCTCGGTGCATATCGAGATTTCCGCCTTCCTCGCCGGCGTCATCGCGCTCGGCGCGGTTTCGGCCTCCTTCGCCTCCGAGGTCTTCATGGGGGCGCTCAACGGAATCAATCGCGGCCAGGTCGAGGCGGCCGAAGCGCTCGGCCTCGGGCGCTGGCCGATCCTGCGCAAAATCCTTATCCCTCAGGTGATGCGGCTCGCCCTTCCGGGCCTTTCCAATCTCTGGCTCGTCCTCCTGAAGGACACCGCCCTCGTGTCGGTCATCGCCCTGCCCGACCTGTTGCGGCGCACCTTCATCGCGGTCGGGTCGACCAAGGAGCCGTTCTTCTTCTTCACCGTCGCGATCGTGATCTATTTCATCATCTCGCTGGTCTCGATGGCGATCCTCGCGCTCCTCGAAGCGCGCTTCAGCCGGGGGTATGCGCGATGACCGAGTACCTGCCCCCGATCCTCGCGGAATATGGCGACGATCTCCTCGACGGCTTTCTCGTCACCATCCAGCTCGTCGGCATGTCGGTGGCGTTCGGGGCGATCATCGGCATGGGTGTCGCCGCGGCGCGGATGTCGCCCCGCTGGTGGCTGAAGGCGTTCGCGTGGTTCTATATCGGCCTTTTTCGCGGGACACCGCTCCTTGCCCAGCTCTTCCTGATCTATTACGGGCTCGGCCAATTCTCCGGCCTCTGGCGCACGCTGGGGCTGTGGAATTTCCTGCGCGATCCGTTCAACTGCGCCCTCCTCGCCTTCAGCCTCAACACCGCGGCCTATCAGGCCGAGATCTTCCGGGGCGCCATTCTGGCGGTGCCGGAAGGGCAATGGGAGGGGGCCCGGGCGCTCGGCGTCGGCCGGCGCGTCGCCTTCATGCGCGTGATCCTGCCCCAGGCCGCGCTTCTCGCTCTGCGCCCGTTCGGCAACGAAATCGTCCTGATGATCAAGGGCTCGGCGGTCGCCTCGGTCGTCACCGTCTACGACCTTCTCGGCGAGACGCGCCTTGCCTATTCGGATACCTTCCGCTTCGACGTCTATTTCTACGCCGCCGCGCTCTACCTCGTGCTGGTTGAGACTCTCCGGCGCCTGTGGGACATCTTCGAGCGGCGCCTGACGCGTCACCTCGATCGCGAGCGCAAGGAGGCTGTGGTTGACCCCGCCGGGCAGCCAGTGATGAGCTGATGAGTGATTGGCAACGCGCGACCATCGCCGCCCAGGCGAACGGACAACACAATTCCGCGACCGGGGGCGTCGTCGGCCCGATCGACCTGTCGACCACCTTCGAGCGATCCGAGGACTATAGCCTCCCCGCCGGCGGCATCTATCGACGCGACGACAATCAGACCGTGCGCGAAGCCGAATCGGTCATCGCCGCCCTCGAAGGCGGCGGCGGGACCGAGGCGCGGCTCTACGCCTCCGGCCTCGCCGCGATCGCCGCGCTGATGCGATCGGCCCGCGGGCCGATCGTCGTCCAGAACGGCACCTATTATGGAACCAACACGTTCGCCGCACGTCTCGCCGACGAGGGCGCGCCGATCGGCTGGTTCGATGCGAACGATCTGTCCTCCCTCGAGGACGCTTGCGCGACCCACAAGCCGCGCCTCGTCATGATCGAGACGCCGTCCAACCCCCTCCTCGACATCGTCTCCATCGCCGAGGCGGCAGCGATCGCGCATCGCTTCGACGCCGCGCTCGCGGTCGATTCCACCACCGCGACGCCGATCCTCACCCGGCCGTTGGAGCATGGCGCCGACATCGTCGTCCATTCGGCGACGAAGGGGCTCAACGGTCACTCCGATGTGCTCGCCGGCGCGCTCGTCGGCGGTGGCGAGCGGCGCGAGATATTCGACGCCGCGGCCAAGGCGCGCGCCTATGACGGCGCGGTGCTCGGCGCCTTCGACGCCTATCTCCTGACGCGTGGGATGCGCACACTGTCGCTGCGCGTCGCCGCCTCCTGCCGCTCGGCGCTCCATGTCGCCCATTATCTCGCGGCCCATCCGAAGGTGACGCGTGTGCGCTATCCGGGCCTTCCCGACCATCCGGGCCACGCCGTCGCGGCGGCGCAGATGGACGGCGGCTTCGGCTCGCTCCTCTCATTCGACGTGAAGGGCGGTGCGGAGGAGGCCTTGCGCGTCGCCGGCTGGCTCCGTCTCATCAAGCGAGCGACGTCGCTCGGCGGTGTCGAAAGCCTCATCGAGCATCGCCATTCGATCGAGCCAGCGTCGACCGGAATGCCGCCCGCGCTGCTGCGCCTGTCGGTCGGCATCGAGGCGACGGAGGACATCGTCGCCGACCTCGAACAGGCCCTCGCCGCCCTCCCCTGAGCCCCTTTCCCGCCGACGCGGCCGGCCGGATCCGCGCCGAAACGCGATTTCTCTGCCAGCGGGTGATTTCGCCTCGCCGGAAAGCGCGCTAACACGGCCTCTCAATGAGAGGAGCAGACGATGGCTAACGTCGCATTTCTAGGTCTTGGCGTGATGGGCTACCCCATGGCCGGCCACCTCGCGAAGGGCGGTCACACGGTGACCGTCTACAACCGAACGACGGCCAAGGCGGAGAAGTGGGCGGCCGAATTCGGCGGCGCCTTCAAAGCCACGCCGCGCGAGGCCGCGGAAGGGCAGGACTTCGTCTTCTGCTGTGTCGGCAATGATGACGACCTGCGCCAGGTCACGATCGGCCCCGACGGCGCCTTCGCGGCCATGAAGCCGGGCGCGACCTTCGTCGACAACACGACCGCCTCCGCCGAAGTCGCGCGCGAGCTCGCCGCGGCCGCGGAGAAGGCCGGCTTCAAATTCCTCGACGCCCCGGTCTCCGGCGGTCAGGCCGGCGCCGAGAACGGCGCCCTCACCGTGATGGTCGGCGGCAAGCAGGACGTGTTCGACCACGCCAAGCCGGTGATCGACTGTTACGCCAAAATGGTCGGCCTCATGGGCGACACCGGCGCGGGCCAGCTCACCAAGATGGTGAACCAGACCTGCATCGCCGGCCTCGTCCAAGGTCTCGCCGAGGGCTTTCACTTCGCCAAGTCCGCCGGCCTCGACATCGAGAAGGTGGTCTCGGTGATCTCCCAGGGCGCCGCGGGCTCCTGGCAGATGGAGAACCGTTGGAAGACGATGGACGCCGACGAGTATAATCACGGCTTCGCCGTCGACTGGATGCGCAAGGACCTTGCGATCGTCCTCGCCGAAGCCCGGCGCAACGGTTCGCGAATGCCCGTCACCGCCCTCGTCGATCAGTTCTATGGCGACGTCCAGAAGATGGGCGGCGGCCGCTACGACACGTCGAGCCTGCTCGCCCGGCTCGAGCGCTCCTGAACGAGGCCGGCGGCGCCAGGGGCGTCGCCCCACGGAAACGCAAAACGCCGCCCTTTCGGGGCGGCGTTTTCATGATGCTGCTGCGGACGCGGTCGGCACTGCCCCGCCCGCCGGCGCGCGGCCGGTTCTATTGGGCGAGATAATCCTTGTCGGAGACCGGCTCCAGCCAAGTCGCGTGACCTTCGCCCTCGCGCTCCTGGATCGCGATATGGGACATCATCATCGTATCCGTCGCGCCATGCCAATGCTTCTCGCCGGGCGGGATCCAGATCGAATCGCCGGGGCGGATCTCGATGCGCGCCTCACCCTCGGTCTGAAACCAGCCGAGACCGGCGGTCACGTGCAGCGTCTGGCCGTAGGGATGGTGGTGCCAGTTGGTGCGGGCGCCCGGCATGAACGTGACATTGACCGAGTTGACGCGCGCCGGATCCTCGGCCCGCATGATCGGGTTCTGCCAGACCGTGCCGGTGAAATTTTGCGCCGGCGCCTGGACCGACGGCGCTTCGCCATTGCGGATGATCTTCATGATGGCCGCCTTTTCTCCCTATCCCGCCGGTGGGCGGACGGAGCGTTCCGGCCCGCCGCCTGTCCGGGTCGTTTCTGAGGCCGGGCGCGCCCGGCCGAGCGTGAAGCCTGCGCGGATCGGCGCGGTCGCCGCCTATTCGGGCGACCAGGCGTCGTAGCCGGTGGAGATTTTCGCTTCCGGGTCGGGTCGGAGGATCGAGCCGAGCGGACGGTGCGCGTTCGCCGTCCCGGTGAGGTTCGGCTGATGCGGCTTCTGCCACTCGCGCGCGCGGTAGGTGTCGTTCACCGGGGCGATGTCGCGAAGGTGGTGCATCCAGCCGTACCAGCCGGGCGGGATCATCGTCGCGTCGGCGACGCCCTTGTAGATCACCCAGCGCCGCTCGAAGCCGAGCACCGGATCGACCTTGCCGCTCTTGCTGCGGAAATAGCGGTTGCCGAACTCGTCCTCGCCGACGAACTCGCCACGGAGCCACGTGGTCAATGAGGTGCCGAAAGTGGTGCCTTGCCACCACGAGAACACCTGGATGAAGCGGTCGCGATAACTTTGTGCCATGGCCAAATCCGTAGTCACTCGCCGGGTGGAAGTAAAGCAATTCGGCCCGTTCCGCCATGCCTCTCGACAGCGTGGGGCGAGCGCTGCACCGAAGGGTCGGTTTTGCCGGCGCAACGGGCGCCTCCGGCGCGCGGCGATGGAGACCGGGAACCCAAATCGGTCGGCCGAGCTTTGTCTTTGCCACCAGTTGGCGGATGCTCGTGACTTAGGCCGCGAACGCTCGCGGCGACCTCACACGTCCGTAGCGCAAAGGCATCTCCATGCGATCGCTGATCCCCATCGTCCGCCCGATCATGACCGGGATCCTCGCGATCCTGCCGATCATCGTGACCATTTTTCTGATCGGGTGGGTGGCCAATTATGTGCGCTATTATTTTGGCCCCAACAGCGCCGTCGGCTCCCTCCTCGAAAGCATCGGGGCGGTCATCAACGAAAGCTTCTCCTATGCGATCGGGGCGGCGATCGCGCTCGCGGGGCTTTATGCGATCGGCCTCCTCGTCCAATCGCGCCTGCGCGAGCTCTGGAACAAATTCTTTGCCGAAACGATCGGCCGCATTCCCCTCATCGGCACGATCTACACGACGATCACCCGCTTCGTGCAGCTCCTCGAAAAGCGCGACGACGTCGACGTGAAGTCGATGAGCCCGGTCTGGTGCTTCTTCTCGGACGAGCGGCGGACGGCCGTTCTCGGCCTGATGCCGTCCGACCAGCCGGTCGAGATCGAAGGCAACGATTATCGCATCGTGATGGTGCCGACGGCGCCGGTGCCGTTCGGCGGCGGGCTCTTTTTTCTGCCTGCCGAATGGGTGCGCCCGGCCGCGTTCGGGGTCGAGGGGCTCACCAATATCTATGTTTCGATGGGCGTCACCGCGCCCGATTATATGGGCGCGATCAAGGAAGCATCGAGCCGCCCGGCGACGGTCGTGACACCGGACGGGACGACGGCCGCCGCGCCCGAGCATCACGCCAAGGTGGGCCCCGCTTCAGACCTGCCGCCGCCGAAGCACTGAACGGGCGCCAACGCCCGCACCGCCGAGCGAACGCCGCCGTCAGATCGAGTAAAGCGGCCCCGCCGCGACGAGCGGGCCCGTGGGCTCGCCGGTCGGTGAACCACCCTGCGGCTCGAGCGTGATGCGCAATTCGCCGCCCGCGGAGAACTGCCGATCGATCTGCGGGCCGAGGGGCATCTGCCCGCTCTCCCCCTCCGGCATCAAGCCGAGCGAGATCGGCGTGCCGCCCTCCGGGACGAGCCACAATTCCTGGCTGCCCGCGGCGGTGAGCGGCGCGGCGGAGGTCGCGACCAGCGTTCCGTCTTCGCGCAGGCGTGCAAGCGTCACGGCACCGTCTTCATAGATGATCGCGGCGACCCATTGCGGATGCTGCGGCGCGAGCAGCTCCGGCTTCGCGAGGAGGACGACGAAACCGATGAGCGCTGCCGCCGCGACGAGGCTCGCGAGCGCGAACGCCCGCCGCCACACGGCGACGGCCCGATCCGTCGCCCGCCGCCGCCGGCCCCCTTCGCCGAAGATGCGCCCCTCGATCCGCGCGAGCGCCCGTTTCGGCATCGGACGGGGCCGCAGCGCCTCGGCGAGCGGGACGAGACGGTCCTCCCAGGTCCAGACGCGCGCGGCGAGTTCGGGATCGTCGAGCAGCGCGGCCTCGAAGGCGCGCCGCTCCTCGGGATCGAGGAGGCTCAGCGTATATTCGAGCGCCGCCCCGTCCTCGGGTTCGTCGATCATGCTCATTGCGTCAAACACCCCCGAAGCGAGGCGAGCGCACGGCGCATCCGGCTCTTGATGGTGCCGAGCGGCGTGCCGTCTCTTTGTGCCAGCGCGGCGTAGGTGACGCCGCCAAAATAGGCGATGCGGACGAGCCGCGCATCCTGTTCCCCGAGCGACTTGATACAGGCGATGAGGCGCTTGGCCTCCGCCGACGCCATGCTGCGCTCGTCCGGTCGCATCGCCGTGTCGGCGACGCTCGAGGCGACGTCGAGCGCGGCGGCCGGTGATTTGCGCGCCCGCAATCGGTCGATCGCGAGATTGCGCGCGATCGCGATCATCCAGGTCATCGGCCGGGCGCGGGAGGCCGAATAACGCTCCGCATAGCGCCAGATCTTCACATAGGCGTCCTGGACGACGTCCTCGGCCTCGGCCGGATCGTTGAGGATGCGATAACACAGCGCGAAGAGGCGCGCGTTCGATCGTTCATAGAGCTTGCGGAAGGCGCGGCGGTCACCGAGCGCCGTCTTGGCGAGGAGGTCTTCGAGCTCGGCGGCCATTCTCGTCTCCGCACAACGGCGACCGCCGCCGCGATCCGGCGACGCGATCGCCGACCACGCTTCGTGCATAGGCTTAAAGCAGGATTCGCCGGGCCGTCCACGACCGAGTTGCGCGTTTTTCTTCGCCGACCGGATGTCCCCACCGGCGCGAGCCAGGAAAACCGGCCCGCGCGAGGCGGCAGGCCGGTTTGCCGAACCGAGAGACGTGCGCACACGCCCAATTCAAGAGCGGGCCCTCGCGCCGTGTTCGGGGCGATTTTTCACGCCGTTTCCGAAGCGCGTGCGATCACGCGTTGCCCGAAGCGCGTGATCTCACGCGGATGTTCGGTGCGCGTGGCTTACGCCGCGCGGCGACCGCGCATGGAGCTGATGAGGAGTTTGACGACGGCCTCCTGCTCGCTCGCGCCGGCATGACGAAAGAGGTCGGCGATCGCGGCCGGATGGGCCCGCCAATCGGTGGGTGCGGGACGCGGCGTGCGCTTCGGCTCAGGGTCGCGGACGAGCTCCTCGAGCGCGATCTCGAGCGCATCGGCGATCGCTTTCAGCCGGACGATCGAAATGTTGCCCTTGCCGTATTCAAGATCAGCGATGAAGCGCTCCGAGATGCCGCTCCGCTCGGAGAGGACACGCCGGGAAATACGGCTCGAGCTGCGCCGTTTGCGGACGCGCAGGCCAACCGTGATCAAGAACGAGTCGGGCGGTTCCTCAGAACACGCAAAAGACGTCGAATTGGTCATATCAGTTATGACCCTCTGTTGGCTGCCCTCACATTTAGGCACTTTGGCGCTCAGAGATCCATATTTCTCGATTCGCTGACACATCGACCCGAGGCCGTGCGTGTTTGAATTCGGCTGTCGCGTGCGAGGGTGCCCCACATCATGGGCTCACGATCGCCTCGACACGCCGTGAGTGGATCTACGAGGCCCGCGCTTTATGCGACAAAGTGCCTCACCTCGTGCGGCCACCGCAAGCCGTCCGAATCATGGTCGTATTCGGGCATAACTTGAGCAGAGCCGCCATTTAGCGACAAAAGTGCGGCCGAGAGCAGCTCGGCGCAGAGCGGCTCGCCGAGCCGATCGGCTTCGGCGCGCGCGTACTCGACCATGCGCGTCAGAACTTCATGGTCGCCAGGATCTAGGCTTTTAATCCCAATAAAAGATATATTTTTAGGAGCCGCCGACATAATTTCCTCGATCCGCGTGGGAACGGTGCGTGACAGCTCAGGATTATTATGCGACCGTGATTTCACCGTGAAATGTATTGGAAATGTAGGCTGGCGGGTGTTCGTGCCGACGGCGAGTTTCACCTACACGTAAATATCTATCCCGCGGGCGATCAGATATGCGACACTCGCTTGATACGACGTCACGGAGTGGGGGGTGCGTTGTGACGACCGGCCGGAACGATCCGCAAGTGAGATTGCTCGGGTCGCCATGCATCATGGTGAACGGGCGGTGCCTTGAGTTTCCGACCCGCAAAGCCGCCGCGCTTTGCCTCTTTCTGGCAGCCAATGGGGGCCGCCGGATCGAGCGCGCGCGCCTCAGCGGCCTTCTTTGGAGCAATTCGGAGACCGAACTCGCCCGCGCCTCGCTGCGCAAGGCGCTTTCGATGTTGACTGCCGTCGATCCATCGAAGTCGCTGCTCGGCAAGGATCGCGCGCACATCTGGTTCGCGGGCGATCCGGCCAAGTCGGATCTCGCCCTCTTCAACCAATGCCTCAATCTCGGAACGGAAACCGCGTATCGCGAGGCGCTCGGGCTGTGGCGCGGCGAGCCGCTGCAGGGCCTGGAGCTCGGCGATCCGTCCTTCGACGAGTGGGTCTCGACCTATCGCTCCGACACGGTCGGCATCACCCACCGTCTGTTGTGCGACCGGCTGAAGGGCCTCGTTCAGAACAAGGCGCCGGCGAGCCATCTCATCGCGCTGTGCGAGCTCATCGTCCGCATCGAGCCGACGGACACCGAGGCCAATGAACGGCTGATCCACGCCCTTGCCGACGAAGGCGACACCGCGGCCGCCGCCAAGCGCTTTCGCAGCTACAGCACAGCCCTGGCGGAACTCGACGTCACCGTTCCGCGTCACCTCGCCGAGTTCGTCGGCGCCATGAGCGCGCCGGCGCCGAGCCGCCCGATCGAGGCTTCGACGCAGCCGACCTTCCAGAACCAGCTTCCGCTGCGGGAGAAAAGCGGCGCGATCGACCATTTCCGCCAACGGCCGACCGTCGCGCTCGTCCGCCCGAACGGAATGCGGCCGACGCCCGACCTCTTCTCCTTCGCTCACTCGGAGGTGATGTTCCAGCTCGCTCGTTTTCGCTCCATGCGCTGCTTCGAGCGGGACGCGCCGGGTGCCGGCGGCGCAATCGATCCTTCTGCGAGCCTCATCAGCCGCGTCAAGCTGAGCGACGCCGTCGACCACGACTATCGGCTGTTGTTGTGGGACGAACCGGCCGCGCGATCGATCTATCTGCGCTGCGTCAACGCCCGGCGGCAAGACACGGTCTCGTGCGTGCGGCTCGATTATGAGAGCCTCGCCGACCGGACACAGGCGGAAACGATCATCGCCTCCGCCGTCAACAGCCTCGAGCAGGATATTCTCGACGACGAGGGCAGCGCGCGCGACACCGTCTTCGGCCGTTGGCTCGAAGCCTATAAGCTCCTCACCCGCTGGACGCACTCCTCCGACCGCGAAGCGCTCGCGATCCTGGAGGATCTCGCGGGCGATGAAGAGGGCAAGCGCCTCAGCCTCGTCCATTCCTCGATCAGCTCGATCCTGATGATCCAGCGGCTTATGGTGCCGACCGGCAAGGAGCTGTCCAATAACGGCCTCGAGCGCGCGCGCGAGTGCATCGACCACGCATTGCGTCTCGATGATCTCGAACCGTTCAACCACGTGATTCTCGGTTGGCTGCGCGTTCAAACCAATGACCATGACCGTGCGCTGCACGCCTTCGACGACGCGCTCGCGCTCAATCCCTATTCGAGCCGCACCCTGATCGCGGCCGCCGAGGCCAATGCCTATTGCGGCCAGATCGAACGGGCCCGGAAACTTTCGAGCCAAGCCGTCAACCTCGCCGGCCACTACGTGCCGCCGTGGTTCCACGGTTATATGGCGAACATCACCTATCTCGCGGGCGACCTCGAGGAGTGCGTCAACCACCTGCGTCGCGCGCCCGAGAATGTCCACTCGTCCCTCCTCGCCGTCGCGGCGCATCAGGAACGGGGGGACACGCGCTCCGCATCGGCGGCGCGCGTCTCGTTCGATCGGGAAGTCCGCCGCAGCCAGCCGCACGTTGCGGTCGACGGCGATGCCTTGTCGCGCTGGATCGTGTGGTCGAACATGACCCGCGATCAGTCCACCCGGCAGCGCCTGTTCAACGCGCTCGAAAAGGCCGGCGTGCCCGTGGTCGGTCCGGGCGCCTAACCCGGACCGAAGGGGCTCTCGCGGCTGACCTCAGCTCAGCGGACGGTGGCAGCCGAGCACCGCCATGGTGCCGAGCATCTTCAGGTACTCGTGATCGTTGGCGCGCAGGCGGCCCGCATCCACGACCTGCGGCAGCACCACGTGCACCGTGTTGTCGTCATCCTCGTGCAGCACGATGTTGAGGCCGTCGAGTTCTTCCTGAGCGACACCCGCAGAGCGCAGATACGCGATCGGATCGTTCCGGAACGCTTCGCGCTTGGCCGGATCGTTGGCGGCTTCGCCGAACGCCTTGCCGATCTGAGGAATTGCCGAACGCTTCACGCCAATTCGTGCCATTTGCTTGCCCCGCAAGTCACGCTTAACCAAACCTTCAAGATGTTCCGAGACATCAAAGGCATCACAGTCAATCTTAGCTTCGAAGAACATGACCAAGGCCCCTTTTAAACCAATCGACGTCCGGATCTCGTCCGGCAGTGACGTAAAACTACCACTGCATTTGGGCGGCAGCATAGAGTTGCGTTTGCGAATACTTGAAACGCTTATCCACACCTGCCCTGCCCACTTCTTCATCGCTTTTGCGGCCAACGACGCGGCCGATCCGACCTGGATGACCGCCTGGCGCGCCGCCGCCGGCCGCGCGATGACGGCCGAAGACGGGCGCTTCGCCGCCATATGTGAAGCCGTTGAGCGCGCTTCTTTATTTACGGAAGGGGAAAGTGACCGCCGACTCGGGGATCAACCACCGGCTGAAAGTGATGCCCTCAATATCGAGTCGTTGTGGCAATATAGTGCAAAACAACTGCAACAGTTTCGAGCAAACATGCGTTTTATTGCACGTTATAATTGTGGACAAGGAGTGGACGAGCTGTGGGTGACGGGCCATCACCTCACCCGCGGCACCGCACATCGGCTGCCTGCAAGCAGCGTTTTGCTCGGCGAAGACGAACGACTCGGACTTCCCCCCATTATTTCTTCGTCCAGTGGTGCGGCGGTTCGCGAAACCTTCGCCGGCGCGACACAGCACGCCGTGCTGGAGCTCGTGGAGCGCGATGCCGTGGCGATCTGGTGGTACAATCGACTCGTCGCCCCACGCCTCGATCCGGCTGAGGCCGATCACGCCCTACCCCCACCTCTCGCGCTTTGGTTGCGAGAACGCAAGCGGCAGACCTGGCATCTTAGAATTGCGACCGACCTGCCGGTGCCCGCGATCGTCGCGCTTTCCGCCGAGCCCGACGGAAGCGGCGTCGCGATCGGCGCGTCCGCCGCGCTCGACCCGGCCGCCGCCGTCCGCTCCGCGACCCTCGAACTCCTTCAAGGCGAAATTGCGCTGACCCAGATGGCGATCGCGCAGACCTGGGATGCCCCGCCGCCGATTCCGCACCTTCTCGGCTGGTCCGGGGAGACCGACGCGCACGCATCGCCCCACCTCGCCGGGGACGGCACGGCTCCACTCGGCACGCCCATCGCGTTCGACACCCTCACCGCCGCCTTCGACGAACGTGGTATCGACGTCTATGTCGCGAACCTCACCCGCGCCGATCTCGGCGTGCCGGCGGCGAAGGTGATCTCGCCGCATCTGCGCGATTGGCTGCCGCGCTTCGGCCCCGGCCGCCTCTATGACGTGCCCGTAGCGCTCGGCCTCCTCGATACGCCGACCGCCGAAGAGGCGCTCAACCCGGTGCCGTTCGTCATCTGACGCGCCGGCTGCTGTTCACCATCGCGCGCGGGTGCTACGCCCGCTCACCCGGTCACGCACCGGCCCGCGGAGGACCGTCATGACGATCGAAACGACCCGCTTCATCGGCTTCGGCGGCCTTCTCGCCGCCCTCCTCCTTGTCGCCGGCTGCGTCGGCGGTGCGGACGGCGGCGCGGACGCCGCACGCAGCGGCTGCGTCGCCCCCGCCTCATTGAGCGATGCCGACGACGACCTTTCCGTGCTCGGCGACCTGTGCGCCCGCGAGACCACCTTCACCGAAGGCGGCGAGAGCTGGCGGATCCAGACGATCGAGAGCGGCCGGCGCGGCCCCCTCTTCGTCCTGCCGCACGATGACGAGAACGCCTCCCTCGCCACCGCCGCCTACGCCCTCAAGCGCTATGGCGGCGCGGCGACGATGGTGGAGACCGGCGGCCGGCGCATGAACGGATCGATCGACCCGAACCGCAATTTCGACGCGGGGGCCCTGCGCTGCGGCAAGCCGGGGCGGAGCGAGCGGTTCGTCGCCGCGATGCTCGCCCCCGGCGGACGGCCGGTAATCGCGCTGCACACCAATGCGCGCGGCTCGGCCCGCACCGGCGGTTCCGGCTCCATCTCCATCCGCGCCCCCTATGCCGGCGCGACCGCCTTCCCGGTCGACGGCGCCAGCGAGGACGCGATGGTGATCCTCGCGAGCCGCAACGGGGCGGAGGACGGCAAGGTGCGCCGTCTCGCCGAGGCGCTGAACGCGGCCGGCGTCAACGTCCTCGTCGAAACCGTCGATCTCGACGACACCGACTGCTCGCTTTCCCATTATGCCGTCGCGAGCGGGATCGCCTACGCCAATGTCGAGGCCGCCCATGGGGACGCGGCGACGCAGCGTGCGATCCTCGACGTCCTGATCAAGACGCTCTGAGCCCGGCGCGGGCGGGCCTCCCGCCCGCCGGCGCGAGAAACGTTGACAGACATGGCCCGTCGGGCCAGCGTCCCTCGGATTCTGAGACCGGGGCGCGGGGCCCCCGGTCCCCTAACGGCAGACCCGGAATGACCACACAGACCTTCGACACCGCGGGGGGCGTTCGCGTCACCCGCATCGACCGCGGCATCGAGTATGAAGGGGCGCTCGGCGAATGGATCGAGCGTCTCGATCGCGAGCGCGGCTGCGTGTTCTCGTCGAGCTACGAATTTCCGGGACGCTATACGCGATGGGACTTCGCCCTTGTCGACCCGCCACTCGCCCTCGAGGCGCGCGGCCGGCGGGTGACGGTCCGCGCGCTCAATGCACGCGGCCTGCCCTTGCTCCTCGCCTGTAGCGCCGCATTCGACGCCGCCGGCCTCGCGGCCCAGCGTGATGGCGACACCGTCGTCACCGAGCTGCCCGAGCCGGATGACAGCCTGCTCACCGAAGAGGATCGCAGCCGCCGCCCCTCGGCCTTCACGGCCCTGCGTGCTATCCGCGACTTTTTCGCGAGCGAGGCCGACGGTCAGCTCGGCCTCGCCGGCGCCTTCGGCTACGATCTCGCCTTCCAGTTCGATCCGATCCCGATGCGGCTCGAACGGCCGCAGAGCCAGCGCGATATCGTCCTCTACATCCCGGACGAGATCCTCGCCGTCGACCATTATGCGAAGCGGGCGACCGTCGCCGCCTACGACTTCGCATTCGGCGGGGAGACGAGCGAGGGCATCGCGCGCGTGCCGCAACCGACGGCCCTTCCCGTCGCCCGCAACAGCGCCGACGACGATCATGCCCCCGGCGAATACGCCGAGACCGTCCGCCGCGCCTTTCCCCATTTCGCCCGCGGCGACCTCTTCGAGGTGGTGCCGAGCCAGACCTTCCGCGACCCGCTATCGGGAACGCCGTCGCAGATCATGCGGCGCCTGTCGGCGATCAATCCCTCGCCCTACGGCTTCTTCATCAATCTCGGGAACCAGGAATATCTGGTCGGTGCCTCGCCGGAGATGTTCGTGCGCGTCAACGGACGGCGCGTCGAGACCTGTCCGATCTCGGGCACCATCGCCCGCGGTCGCGACGCGATCGAGGACGAGGCGCAGGTGAGGAAGCTCCTCAACTCCAAGAAGGACGAGACCGAGCTGACGATGTGCTCCGACGTCGACCGCAACGACAAGAGCCGGGTTTGCGAGCCCGCCTCGGTGCGCGTTCTGGGGCGCCGTCAGATCGAGATGTACTCGCGCCTCATCCACACCGTCGACCATATCGAGGGAACGCTCCTCGACGGCCGCGATGCGCTCGACGCGTTCCTGTCCCATGCCTGGGCCGTCACCGTCACCGGCGCGCCCAAGCGCCGCGCGATGGCGTTCATCGAGGAGCACGAGCGTAGCCCGCGCGCCTGGTATGGCGGCGCGGTCGGCATCGTTCAGTTCAACGGCGATCTCAACACCGGCCTCACATTGCGGACCGTCCATATCCGCGACGGCGTCGCCGAGGTGCGCGCCGGGGCGACCGTCCTCGCCGATTCCGACGCGGACGAGGAGGAGCGCGAGACCGTCCTCAAGGCCTCGGCGATGCGGGCGGCGATCCGCGGCGCGGGCAAGGCGGACGAGGCGGTGGTGAAGCCGCCTTTGCCGGGCGCCGGCAAGCGCGCCCTCCTCGTCGATCATGACGACAGCTTCGTCCACACGCTGGGCGGCTATCTCCGTCGCGCCGGCCTGGAGGTGACGACGGTGCGCGCGCCGCTCACCCCGGCGATGCTCGCCCGATTTGCGCCGGATCTCGTCGTCCTCTCGCCCGGCCCCGGCACCCCGTCCGATTTCGACTGCACGCAGACGATCCGCATCGCGCAGGAAAAACGCCTGCCGATCTTCGGCGTCTGTCTCGGCCTTCAGGCGATGGTGGAGGCCGAGGGCGGCCAACTCGCCCAGCTCGACATCCCGATGCACGGCAAGTCCTCGCCGCTCACCGTCGAGGCGGTCTCGAAGCTCTTCGCCGGGCATGACGGGCCGTTCGTGGTCGGCCGATATCACTCCCTGGTCGCCGATCCCGCCCACCTTCCCGCCGTCTTCCGCGTCACCGCGCGGTCCGACGACGGGGCGATCATGGCCCTCGAGCACCGCCATTATCCGATGCTCGCCGTCCAGTTCCACCCGGAGAGCATCATGTCGCTCGGCGGCAATGTGGGGATCCATATCGTCGAAAACGCCGTCGGCGCGCTCCTTTCCCCGCCGGCAACCAGCGAGGCGGCCGCATGAGGCGAGGCGTCAAGCCCGCCGGACCGGGCGAGATCACCTATTCAAGCTATCTCGCCCTCGACGAAATCCTCGGGGCCCAGCGCCCCGAGAGCGCCCGCCTCGGCGTCGATGCGCACGACGAGCTGCTCTTCATCGTCGTCCACCAGACCTATGAGCTCTGGTTCAAGCAGATCCTTCACGAACTCGACCGCGTCCAGGCCGACTTCGCCGAACGCCCGGTCGACGATTGGCGGCTCGGGCGGATGGTCCACGCGCTGCGCCGGATCGGCGCGATCCTGAAGCTCGGCATCGCCCAGATCGACGTGCTGGAGACGATGACGCCGCAGGATTTCCTCGATTTCCGCGGCCTCCTCTCCACGTCGTCCGGCTTTCAGTCGCTGCAATTCCGCCTCGTCGAGACGCGTCTCGGCCTCGGCTCCGCCCGCCGCCTTCTCTATGAGGGAAAGACCGTCGACGCGGACATGAGCGAGGCGGAGCGCGCTGCCTATCACGCCGCGGAGACGGCGCCCACGCTGCGCGACCAGCTTGACGCTTGGCTCTCCCGCACCCCGTTCGTCGCCGAAGAGCGCTACCCTTTCCGCAAAGCCTATCGCGAGGCGGTGATCGCGATGCTCCGCCGCGAGCGCGACGACGCCCACAGCGCCGAGCAGACCGACGAAGCCGCCGCCATCGACCGCGCCGCACGCGCCTTCGAGGCGATCTTCGAGCCCGATCCCAAGGCCGGCTGGTCGATGTCGGCGAAGGCCGTCGAGGCGGCGCTCTTCATCACCGTCTATCGCGACATGCCGGCGCTCCACATGCCGGCCTCGCTCCTGTCGGCGCTGATGGATATCGACGAGGCGATGGCGCTCTGGCGCAACCGGCACGCTTTGATGGTGGAGCGGATGATCGGAATGCGCTCCGGCACCGGCGGCTCGTCCGGGCACGACTATCTCTCCCGCACCGCGCGCGAGCACCGCGTGTTCGGCGATCTCTTCCGCTTGTCGACCTATTTGATCCCGCGCGATTCGCTGCCGCCGCTGCCGCCGGAAATCGTCCGCGACATGGGCTTCGTCTACGCCACCCCGGCCGATAGGCCATGAGCGGGCGACAGCCCTTGCCTCACATGATGGGGCACCCCTCGGCCTCCATCCGCCAGGTCGGCACGTTCTGCGACATGTCGCACCGCGCCGTCATCCGGCGCGGACCGATGGTGAGACAGGCCCGCTCGCCGATCTCCACCCGGCCGCCTGTGCTGTCGCGACAATAGCAGTCGGGATAGGAATAGCCCTGCTTGGCGGGCGGCGGGACGAAACGGTTGGTCACCGTGATCCCCTCCGCGAAGGCGGGCGCCGGAAGGCCCACCCCGCCGACGAGACACCCCAAAATCGCGCCGGATAGACCATATCGCCGCATCGAGACCTCCCGATTGCAAGGCGAAGAGACTACTCCGTTAGGGTGTATTCCCCAACCCGCTCGGCCTGAGCGGCGCGCGCCCTAGCCGAGATTGGGCAGCGGCGCGACGGCGAGCGTGTCGCCGAACTCGGCCCGGTAGTTGTCCCAATCCCCTTCCGCATGGCGGTCCGGGCGGAGGGGGGTGATGGTGATCTTGTTGTCGAGAAGCTGCGCGTAATCGCACTCCTTGTCCTCGACGAGATTCTTGGCGCGCCGGAACTGAAGCCAGAAATAAGATCCGCCCCGCACGTCGACCCGCTCGGTGACGTTGACGCCCTCGATCAGCCCATGGCCCGGCCGGCAGATGGACACGCCCGTCACCTCACCCGGCGCGCATGCCGGGAAGTTGATATTGGGCGCGACCGGACGCGGCCAGGGCACGGCGAGAAGCCGCTCGATCAGCGGCTTCGCGTAGGTGCGGGCCGTCTCCCAATGGATGTCGACGCCCTGGAACATCTGGCTGAGCGCGATCGCCGGCACGCCGACGGCGAGCGCCGTCATCGCCGCGCCGACGGTCCCGGAATAGGCGATCGAATCGGCCATGTTGCCGCCCCGGTTGACCCCGGAGAGGACGAGATCGGGCTTGCCGTCCAAGAGATGCTCGACGCCGAGCACGACGCAGTCGGCGGGCGTACCCTTCACGAAGAAGCGCTTCTCGCCCGCCTGGTGGACCCGCAGCGGCTCGTGCAGGCTGATCGCGTGGCTGACGCCGGACTGGTCGGTCTCGGGGGCGACGATCCACACATCGTCGGTCAAGCTCAGCGCAATCTCCTCGAGGAGCTTGATGCCATCGGCGCGCGCGCCGTCGTCGTTGGTGATGAGAATTCGCATGGAGGCCTGATCGCTAGGGGTCGCGCCGCGTGGCGCAGGTCGGGACGGCTCGGGGACACGCAAACGTCCCCTCCCCGCTCTACCCCATCGCTCGCCGGGTTTGAACCTCGCCGAGCGCGATCGGACGCCCTAGGCCGGCTCGTGAACGCGCGGCCGCGCCGGCGGCTCGGGCGCCGTGGCGACGGTGTTCGCCGGCCGGGACGCTCCATGCGCGGCCGCCGGCGGGGCGCGCCAAGGCTGCTTCTTGAACCAGGCGACCATGTAGGCGACCGCGGTCAACACCACGAACCCGGCGAGGTTCACGAGGAGATAGGTGAACGCCGTCCGCCCCGTGAGATCGAGGACCATGCCGAAGAACTGCGCCGCGACCATGCCGGTGAGGAAGACAGCCAGCGATTGCTGCCCCACCTTCCGAACGACGCGCACGAAGGCGGCCCACGCCCCGTCCCCATCGAGACGTCGCCCCCGCGCGCCGGCCGCCGCATAAGCCAGATAGGCGAGCGCCAGGAAGTGGGTGAAGCGGAAGATGCCGAAATCGGTCTTCTCGAAGAGCGGCCAGGTCGCCTCCCGGAAGGGCATCACGAACGGCACGTTGTTCCAGCCGAAGCGCGAGGCGAAGAGGAGGTTGAGCGCCAGCACCACGACCGCGAGCACAACGAGGCTCGCCTTCACCGGCGGCGCCTTGATCCACCCCATCATGAACGCGAAGCCCGTGAAGAAGATGAGCTGCCAGCCGAACGGGTTGAAGAACCATTCCCGCTCGATGCCCGGCCGCACCTCGGCGCTGAACTGCAGGATATCGAACTGGGCCAGGAGCCAGACCGCCCCCATCGCCGCGAACGCGAGCCAGCGATTCTTGAGGCCGAGCAGCGCCACGATCGGCATCATCGCCAGGATGACCATGTACATCGGCAAAATGTCGAAATAATTCGGCACATATTGCAGCGTCATCAGCGCGACGAGGTGGTCGCCGGTCATCTCGAAGAACGGCCGCGTATAGAGGCGCTCGGTGTAGAACGTGTCGCCGCGGAGCTGGTCGAACCAGGCGATCATCGCGACGGTGACGAGGAAGAGGCAGATGTGCGCCCAATAGACCTGCCAGACCCGGAAGGCCGTGCGGGCGGTGCCCATCCAGAAGGATCGGTCACGGAAGATGGAGCCGAAGGCGATCGCCGAGGCCATGCCGGAGCAGAAGACGAAGATTTCCGTCGCGTCCGAGGCGCCGAATCGGGCCGGAATCCAGCTATTCCAGGCGTTGGTCGGAATGTGCGCGATGAAGATGATGTACATCCCCAAGCCGCGGAAAAAGTCGAGACGAAGGTCGCGGGGGCGGCGCGCGGGCGCAGATGCGTTCATGCGGCGAACGTCGAGGTGAAGGGCGAAAACGGCATTAAATCCTCCGAGCGGGCTTGGCCTTAGCCCGACCGATCCATGTTGGCGAGCATTGCGGGGTCGTCGTCCACCGCGCCCATCAGGCTGCGCGCGACACAGACTTCATTGTCAGCCGTTTACCTGAACGGTAACACAATCATCCCGCATCTGCGGCAATCTGCCGGCCTTCGTGCGACCAAAGCGGCCGGATCCGAGGCGGCAACGGCGATCGGCGCGTCCGCCCCGTCGGCGCGATGGCGACCCGCCCGTTGCCCACCGCGCCACGCCTGCCCCGCCGAATCGCGTCCTAAAAGGCGAGCGCGACGGCCGGCGGCGCGGCGACCACGGCCGGCACACAGCGCGCCATCCGGTCCCGCGCGAAGCGGTCCCACGCCCCCCGCCGGCGCGCGCGATCCTCGATGAGGGAGCGCGCCACCACGACATTCTCGGCCCGCAAGGCCGCGTCGATCGTGAGGCGCTCGAACACGTCGCGCTGCGCATGACTGCCGCCGATGCGGTTGAGATCGCGCCGGGCGGCGAGAAGCCCGCGCAAGGCATCCGCGTGCCGTCCCCGCGCGAAGGCGGAGAGGCCATCGGCCGCCGGCGCGCCGACTTCCGCCGCGATCACGCCGAACTCGGTCCCATCATCAGCCCCCGTGAGACGCGCCACGAGCCGGTCGGCCGCCGCGCCGCGCCCCGATCCGAGCAGCGCCATCAGATAATGAAGATCGGCGAAGACCATACACCCGTCTTCGATGCGCGCCTCGGCGAGCGCTGCAAGCTCGTCCCATCGCGTACCGACTTCGACGCCCTCCGCCTCGAGTCGCGCGAGGAGCGAGACGGCGTTCGCGATATCGCGATAATCGTCGGTCTTCTCGCGGCGAATTTCGGTGTCGTAGAGGTCGAGGACCGTGTCGACGGCGCCGAGCTCGAGCTCGAACAGCGCGCGATGCCACCACACATGGTGGCGGAAATTGTTGCAGTCGGCGAACACCTTGGGCCTGTCGAGCAGCCAAGCGCGTCCCGCCGCCGCTTCACCGCGCATCTCGTGGACATGCGCGACGGCGTGGAGCGCCCAGGCATCGTCCGGGGCGAGTTCGATCGCGCGGCGACCGGCGCGCTCGGCGCGGTGATAGTCGCCGGCCTCCTCCGCGGCGAACGCGAGGCAACCATGCGCGTAGCCGATATGGGGATGATCGGGGCCGAACCCCTCGATCGCCGCCGCCACCGAGCCGTTCATGCCGGCGGTGTCGCCATAGAGGAAGCGAATGGCCTGAGCCATCTTCAGAGCGAAGCCGTCGGCCGGAAAACGCGTCAGGATCTCGTCGCAGATCGCCGCCGCACGGGATGGGCGGCCCTCGACGAAGGCGCCGAGCGCGGCGACGAGGAGACCGTCGTGCGACCCCTCGGCGGGGGTCTGCCGCACCGCTCGGGCATAGAGCGCTGCGGCTTCGCGCGTCGGCTCACGCCGGCCGAGAAGGAGAAAAGCGAGCCCCTTCGCCGCGAGAAAGCCGGGGGCATCGGGCGCGGCGGCACCGAGCGCGGCGAGGCGATCGGGCATGGTGGACGAATGGGCCATGACGGCGGTGACGAAGCGCGTCCACTCGTGTTGCGCGTCGGAGAGGGATGGCGGAATAGGGGCCTCGGAGCGAGCGATCATAGGGGTCCTCCTCGCCTCTGAAATGCCGGGCTTGCCGATTTCGAATCGGAGCGCGGCGGTACGTCTGGTCCGTCGAAAAGATAACGTTGCGACGACAGGAACGGATGACGGTTGACACCTTCGTGAGACGAATTGCGGCGCATGGCGGCCACCTTCGCCGGGCGTTCCCCAACCTCGGATGAACCGCCCGCCGCCCGCGGACCGCCGGGACACGATGCCGCGAGGCGCCGCGAGCGGCGCGCGAGCAGGGGCATCATCGCGGGTGGTCCGCACCGGCCGAGCCCGGCGCG
Source organism: Acuticoccus kalidii (assembly GCF_021556395.1). GTDB lineage: Bacteria > Pseudomonadota > Alphaproteobacteria > Rhizobiales > Amorphaceae > Acuticoccus > Acuticoccus kalidii. The sequence continues at coordinate 37,461 of NZ_JAKGCS010000033.1, read as the reverse complement.
GATGCCGTTCGGCCGCCGGCAACCGAGCCGAAACGGAGCCGTCGCGGAGCCGCCTTAGGGCCGTCAGGGGCGCATATCAGCCGGCGGGTCCGGCTGCTATCGCGGTCGGACGCCGCATGATAAAGCCGGCCACCATATTCGCTGTGGCCGAACCGGCCACCATGTCCGCCATGGCCGGTTCGCCGAGGGCGGCGCGGACGGCCCACGTTGCGCCCTGCCGGTCACGTCTTATCTCGGCGTCACGCCCCCTTGCAGCGGTTTAGCCTTTCGGCAAGAACATCCGGCGGGTCATGCCCCTCGGGCGGCGCGTGCGGTGCGGATCTCCCCCCATCGCGAGACGGGCCCAACACTTGGAGATGGAACCATGTCGGCCAGCCAGCCACCGCACCCGCAACGCGTCCTCGCGATCGGCGCGGCTTGCGTGCTCGCGATCATCGCCGTGCTCGCGGCGGTCACGGAACGGCCCTATCTCGGGCTCGCGACGCTGGTCGGCGGGCTCGCCGGTTTCTCACTCTATCATGCCGCGTTCGGCTTTACTGCCGGATGGCGCCGCTTCATCCGCGAACGGCGCGGCGGCGGGCTGCGAATGCAGCTCATCCTCGTCGGGATGACGACGATCTTCGCGATCCCGATCATCCATTATGGCGACGCTGTCGGCATTCAGGCGAGCGGCTTCGTCTTCCCGTTCGGGCTCGCCGTCATCATCGGCTCGTTCATGTTCGGGTTCGGTATGCAGCTCGGCGGCGGGTGCGGCTCCGGCACGCTCTTCACCGTGGGCGGCGGGTCGACGCGGATGCTGATCACCCTCGCATTCTTCATCGCCGGTGGCCTCGCGGCGACCCATAATTTCGCCTTCTGGCAATCCCTCCCGGCGCTCCCTTCAGTCGGTTTCGCCTCCACCTCGCTCGGGCCGATGGGCGCGATCGTCGTCACCATCGCCGCCCTCAGCCTCCTTTATGCGATCATCGCAAGGGCCGAGCGCCAACGCCATGGCGACCTCGACAACGGCAAGGCGATGGGCTCCCTCCTCTACGGGCCGTGGTCCCTGTGGGCCGGCGCGATCGGCCTCACCATCGTCGGCGTCCTCACGCTTCTCGTCCTCGGCCGCCCCTGGGGCATCACCTCGGGCCTCACTTTGTGGGGTGCGCAGATCGCCAACGCGGTCGGCGTGCCGATCGTGGACTGGCCCTATTGGACCTATGCGATGGGCCAGGTCGACGCCTCGATCCTCGCCAGCGGCACCTCGGTCATGAATCTCGGCCTCATCGTCGGCGCGTGCCTCGCCGCCACGCTCGCCGGCCGCTTCGCCCCGAAGCTCAACCTTTCGGGGCGCGATATCGCCACCGCGATCATCGGCGGTTTCCTGATGGGCTATGGCGCCCGCATCGCCTTCGGCTGCAATATCGGCGCGCTCCTGTCCGGTATCGCCTCGGGCAGCCTCCACGGCTGGGGATGGTTCCTCTTCGCCTTCCTGGGCAGCATCGCCGGGGTGCGGATCCGCGAGTGGATCGGGATGGATCCGCCGCGCGAACCGGTCGCCCCCCGCCACGCCGTCGGCGCCCAGAGCTGACGCAGCACGGGATCGTGAGCGCGCCGCGCCGATCGTGAGGCGACCGGGCGGCGCGGTCGGCGATAGCTTCGGGAGGCACTCGCACAGGAGCCTCCCATGCGCACGCTGATCATTCTGCTGATCGCCCTCGCACCGGCCTCCGCCGCGGCGGCCGCGCAATCGACGCTCGGCCATCCCGACGGCTGGTCCGTCCACATGACCGGCAAGAATTCCGCCGCGCTGCTGTCCGACCTCAAATCGGCGATCGCCTCGGAGAAAATGGGGCTCGTCACGGAAGCGGGACCGACCGAGGCGGCCGCCCAGCGCGGCGAGACGATCCCCGGTAACAGGGTTCTCGGCGTCTTCCGCAACGACTTCGCCGTGACGATCATCCGCGCCGCGCCCGCGGCGATGATCGAGGCGCCGATCCGTTTCATGATCATGGAAGAGCCGGACGGCACGGCGACGCTCGCATACAAGCGCCCCAGCGCCGTGTTCGCGCCCTATGAAGCGACGGGCGGCGAAACGCTCGCGCGGGCCGCCTCGGACCTCGACACGATCTTCGCGGCGATCACGGAAAAGGCCGTCGGCGAATGACGGTTTGCCTCGATCGTGTCACCGGCCCCGCCGGGCCCGCGTTCGGCGGGCCGCCGGGGCCCGCGCTCAGCGGCCGAGGCTGTCGGCGAGCTGCTTGAGCCCTGCCCCGTCGCTCAACGTCTTGTCGAGGCATTCGGCGGTGATGGCGACCGCCTGGTCGATGTCCTCGTTGGAATGCGTCGAGTTGATGAAGAAGCGCAGCCGGGCCGCCTTCTCGGGAACTGCGGGGTAGATGATCGGCTGAACGTTCACCCCGCGCTCGGCGAGACGGTGGGAGACGACCGCCGCGAGGATGCTGTCGCCGATGATGATCGGGGTCACCGCGAGGCCTTCGCTGGTCCCGGTGTCGAGCCCGGCGGCCTTCGCGGCGGCGAGGAAGCGCTGACCGTTCTCGGTGAGGCGCGTCACCCGCTCCGGTTCCGCTTCCAGGATCCGCAGCGCCTCGAGGGCGGCGGCCGCGGTCGCAGGCGGCATGCCGACGGAGAAGACGAAACCGGGCGCCGTCGCCTTCAGATATTCGACGAGCGCCGCCGAGCCCGCGATGAAGCCGCCGCACGAGCACAGCGTCTTCGACAGCGTGCCCATCCAGATCTCGACCGCGTTCGGGTCGACACCATCGCGCTCGGCAAGGCCGCGGCCGGTCTGGCCGAGAACGCCCAGCGCATGCGCCTCATCGACGAGCAGCCATGCATCGTGCCGATTTTTGAGGCGGACGAGGCGGCCGAGCGGCGGCGCGTCGCCGTCCATCGAATAGAGCCCCTCGACCGCGATCAGAACGCGGTTGAAGCTGTGCCGGTTGGCGGTGAGCAGCTCTTCGAGATGGTCGAGATCGTTGTGGCGGAAGGTGAGGCGCGTCGCGCCCGCGAGCCGCACGCCCTCGACGATCGAATTGTGAATGAACGCGTCGGTGAGGACGAGATCCTTGGGGCCGAGAAGCTGGCCGATCGTCGTCACGTTCGTCGCATGGCCGGAGACCATCGCGACGGCATCCTCGACGCCGAGAAACTGCGCGATCTCCTGCTCGAGCTCCCGGTGGAACGGGCGCTCGCCGGAGACGACGCGGCTCGCCGAGACGGAGGTGCCGAACGTCTCCATCGCCTTCATCGCAGCGGAAACGACGCGCGGATCGCCATTGAGACCGCAATAGTCGTAGGAGGAGAAGTTGATCATCTCCCGGCCGGCGATGACCGTATGGGCGGCGGCGCGGGTCTCGTGCGGGCGGAAGAACGGGTTCTCGATCTTGAGAAGGTCCGCCGCCACGCGCTGAATTTTCAGCTCACGCACCTCGTCGAGGGTGCCGAAATCGAACGCCGTCGAATGGGTCCGCCGCTCGGCCTCGTGCGGCACGATCCGGTCGAAGCGACGTTCGAGGCCGGCTTTGCGCGATGCCCGCGCGGCCGCGAGGAGCTGATCCTTCGCGACGTCCTTGAGGGCACCGAAACCACGCTTCTTCATATAATCGTCCTCATGCCCGCGGTCTTTTCGCGGACGGCGGATTCGAGTTCGCCGAGCTCGTTGACGTCGGGCCCATCCGAGCCGAGATGGCGAGAAATGAGCGCCTCGGCCGCCTCGTCGGGCTGGACCTCGTCGGCGCCGCCACGACCGCGTTGCACGACCTTGCGGGCAAGGTCGCTGAGCGTCGCGCCGGCGGCGAGCGACATGAGGGGAATGTCGATCCCGAGCCGTTGTTCCGCCGCCATGCGCAGCTCGACACCCATCAGCGAATCCATGCCGAGCGCGGTCAGCGGCTTGTGCACGTCGACCTCGGAGGCGGGAAGCTTCAGGATGCGCGAGATTTCGCCGGCGAGGAGCTTGGTGACTTCCGTCATCGCTTCCGCGTCGGTGAGCCCCTTGAGGCGCTTGGCGAGGTCGATCGACCCTGCATCGTCGGCATTGTCGCCGAGATCGTCGGCGAGGTCCTCGAAGGTCGGCGTGGCGGCGAGGATGAGATCCTTGCGCGCGGCCATCCAGTCGACCTTGCCGACCATCCGCATCGCCGGGCCGGAGGTCATCGCCCCGGTCTCGATGAGGCGCTTCAGCTTGGCGAGCGCCTCGGCGGCGGTCACCGCGTGGCGGCCGAGCTTGCGCTGCAGGAGCTCGTTGGTCTGCATGTCGCGCGCGAGGACGCCGCGGTCGGCGATCGCGCCCCAGGCGACGGCGAGGGCGGGCTTGCCCTCGGCGCGGCGGCGGCGGGCGATCGCCTCGAGGAAGGCGTTCGCGGCGACATAGTTCGCCTGGCCCGGATTGCCGAGCTGAACCGTGATCGAGGAGTAGACCACGAAGAGGTCGAGCGGAATGTCCGCGGTCGCCGCTTCGAGGGCGATGACGCCGGCGATCTTCGGATCGAGCACGGTCTTGTAGCGGCCGGCATCGAGCGAGGTGATGAGCGCGTCGTCGAGCACCATAGCCATGTGGAAGACGCCGCCGAGCGGACGCTTGCCGTTGATCTCACCGACGAGGGCGGACACCGCCGCCTTGTCGGTGACGTCGAGCGCCGCGACGTCGATCTCGACGCCCGCCTTGCGATGCGCCTCGATCGATTCGGCGATCGCCTCGTCCTTCACGCCGGAACGGCTCGCGAGGACCAGATGGCGCGCGCCTTCCCCGATCAGCCACTCGGCCGTCGCGAAGGCGAAGCCGGACGTGCCGCCAACCAGGAGATAGGCCTTGTCGGGGTCGATCGCGGCGACCGGCTCCTCGGCGGTGTCGGGGATCGGCTCGGGCGCCGTCACCACGATCTTACCGATATGCCCGGCATGCTGCATCAGACGGAAGGCGTCGCGGATGCCTTCGGGCGCGAAGCGGCGATACGGCAGCGGCGTCAGATCGCCGGTCTCGAAGAGGCCGATGATCTCCGTCAGCAGCCGCTTGGCGAGCTTCGCGCGGTGCTTCATGAGCTGGTCCGCGTCGATGCCGAAATAACTGAGATTCTGGCGGAAGGGACGCAGGCCGAGTTTCGTGTCGGCGTAGAAGTCGCGCTTGCCGAGCTCCAGGAAGCGGCCGAACGGCTTCAGGGTCGCGATCGAACGCTCCATCGCCTCGCCCGCGAGCGAGTTGAGGACGACGTCGACCCCCTCCCCGCCGGTCGCCTTCAGGGCCTCGTCGGCGAAGGTGAGCGAGCGGGAATCGAAGACCTCGTCGGCGCCGAGCTGTTCGAGGAGTGCCCGCTTCTCGGTCGTCCCCGCGGTCGCGAAGACGCGCGCGCCACGCCATTTGGCGATCTGGAGCGCGGCAAGACCGACACCGCCCGCGCCGCCATGGATGAGGACGGTTTCGCCCTCTTCGACCCCGCCGAGCGAGACCAGCGCATAATAGGCGGTGAGGAAGGCGACGGGGATCGTCGCCGCCGACGGGGCGTCGAGGAGGGCCGGCCGCTTGGCGACGGCCTCGGAGCGCACGGTGACGTGGGAGGCGAAACAGGCCGGGGCGAACGCGATGACCGGATCGCCGACCACGAGATCGGTGACACCCTCGCCGACCGCTTCGATGACGCCGGAGCACTCCATGCCGAGCGTCGGGCCGGCAAAGCCGTCCTGCAGCGCCTCGTGCGGCAGCAGGCCGAGGGTCCACATCACGTCGCGGAAGTTGAGGCCGGTCGCCTCGACGCGCATCCGCACCTCGCCGGGCTGCAGCGCGGGATTGGCGCGGCTTTGCCATTCGAGATGGTCGATCGAGCCGCGGCGCGGAATGGCGAGCACCGTCGCATCGCCCGAGTGCGACTCGGCCGGGATCGCCGGGACATAGCGCATCGCGGCGCGATGATCGCTAGACAGGACGATCTCCCGCTCGGCGTTCGGCTCCGCGAGCTCGGCGAAGACGCGCACCGCCGCCTCGCTGGCGTCGAAGCTGTCGGCGACGTCGACGAGGCGCATGTCGAGATGCGGGAACTCGTTGAGCGCGACGCGGCAGAAGGCCGAAAGGGCCGCCGCCGTCGGCCGGATCTCGTTCGCGCCCTCGACCTGCGCACCGAAGGTGACGATCGTCACCGACCGCGTCTCTTCGCCGAGCGCGGCGAGGAAGGTGCCGAGCGCGGCGAGATGGTCGGCGATCTTGGCCGGATCGTGCTCGTCGATCGCGAGCAGGATCGGGCCATCACCGACGACGGTCAGCTCGTGAACGTCGGGCCGCTCGGTCTGCATGGCACTGAGCGCGACGCACATCTTGCGCGCCGCGTCGCCCACCGCGTGAAGGTGCGGGAGCTGGAAGGTCGCTTCGCTGGGCTCGCCGGCCATCCGGCGGGCGGTCACGATGAGCGCGTCCGTGTCCGCCGCGGCGAGCGCGCCGATCTCGTTCGCCTCGAAGCCGGCCTCTGCGAGCACCGTCGGCCATTCGTCAGAGCCGATGAGACGCCCGACCGGGCTCTCCGCGTCGGACGATCCGGCCCACCAATCGCCCTGAAGGCCGCCGACAGCGTCCGCGAATAGCGACGGCGCAAAGGCGCCGGCGATCAACGCGCCGCCGGGCTTCGTCAGTGAGGCGAGCGCCTTGAGGTCGTGCGCGCCGAGGGTCGGCGGCAAGACGATCGCATCGAACGGATGGCCCGTGTCGCCGAGATCGGCGAACGGCGTCACTTCGACGCCGACGGTCTTCTCCCAGAGAAGCCGGGCGCGTTCGAGCACCACCTCGTCGCGGTCGCTGATCACGATGCGGGTGAGCGCGGGATCGACGAGTTCGGAGAGCTTGCGCAGGAACGAGATGTTGCCGGCGCCGAGGACGCAAAGGCGCACCGGCGAGCCACCATCCGCATCGAGCGTCGCGCGCGCGGTCTCGACGAGCGCGGCGAAGATCGGCGCGGCGAACGGCCCGTCATTGACGAGTTGCTGCATCAGCGCGTCGGCGAGCGGGCGCTCGAATGCGGGCAGTCCGTCGTGGAAGGCGGTGGAGAGCCAGCCGGGCAGCGCCGACAGGAACGCCGCCTCGGCGAGGCGCTCCGGGTGCTCTGCGATGAGGAGCGACACGACGTCCGAGATTTCGATCTCGTCGCCATGGACGGTCCAACCCTCCTCGGATTCGCTCGCATTGCCCGAGGCTTCGAGCGCCATCAGGAAGCGCGCGACGAGGGGGAGCGCGTTCGCGGCAACGGTCCCGCTGGCGGCGAGATCGGAGAGGCGGGCGGGCTCGCCGAGGAGCGGCCGCAGCGCTTCGGCGGCGGCGGCCTGGACGCCGGCCTCGATGAGAAGCGCCGTCTCGGACGGCTCGACACCGCCGTCGGCGACGAGATCCTTCGGCAGACGCGCCTCGACCGTCGCCGGCTCGTTGGCGCGGGTGATGCGCTTCAGGAGCGGCGCGGCGATGATCGTCTCCGCGCCCGCATTGCGACCGAGCGGAACGGCCTGGAAGCGCACCGCGCTCGCCGTCGCGACCATGTCGCCCTGCGCGTCGCGCATGACGAAATCGGCCTCGACGATGCCGTCGGTCGGCATGCGCACCGTGATATCCGCCTCGACCGGCGCGCGGGCGCCTTCGGCGAGCACGATGCGCCCGAGGCGAATCGGAAGGACCGCCATGTCGGACCCGATCATCCGCCCCGCGAGGAAGGCGAAAAGGGCGTGGAAGGTCGAGTCGAACAGCGTCGGGTCGAGCGCGAAGTCATAGCGCGCCGTCGCCGGATCGGCCGCGGCGAGGCGGACATGCGCCCGCTCCTCGTCGATCAGCGTGACGAGATTGGCACGGCGGAAGACCGGGCCGTAGGGCAGACCGAACGCCGTCGTCATCTCGTAGAGACGCGCGGCGGGGACGGTCGTCGCACCTTCGGGCCGCACGAACGGCTCGGGATTTTCGGGCGCGGCCGGCGCGCGGCCGACGGTCGCCTTCACGTGCGGCGTCCAGCCATCCTCCGACAGACGCGGACGGCTCTCGATCATGTAGGTGTTCGGCGACACTTCGCGGGTGCGCACCTCACGCTCGGTCTCATTGTCGAGGACGAGAGGGGCGAAAATGTCGAGATCGCGCACTTCGACCGGGTGGCCGGGCGACACGATCCGTCCGACGGCGAGCAGCATTTCCGAGAAGCCGGCCGCCGGGAACACCACCGCCGCCTCGACCTTGTGGTCGGCGAGGAAGGGCAGCCGCTTGTGGTCGATCGAAATGCGCCACTCGTGATCGTCGAGGAGATAGCGACGGCCGAGAAGGGGATGCTCGTAGCGCGAATCGAGGCAGACCCGCTCCACCGTCACCTGGGTGCGGAAATCCTCGTGCTGCCAGGGATAGACCGGCAGGAGATCCGGGCCGACGACCTTGGGGCCGAACATCTGGACGTCGTCGACGATCGACCCGTTGGCGAGCGCGCTGCGCACCACGTTGCCGACCGGATCGGTGCTCGTATCGTTCTGGCGGAACGAGCAGAGCGCGATCGCCTTGACGTCCGAGCCGCGCGAGGCGTCGTTGATGTAGGTGAGGAGCACCGGGCGCGGGCCGATCTCCACGAAAAGCCGATGATCGGCCAGAGTGGCGATGATCGCGTCCGCGAAATGCACCGGCTGGCGAACATTCTTCCACCAATATTCGCCGTCGAGCTCGCTGCCGTCGACGAGCGCGCCCGTGACGGTGGAGATCATCGGGATCTCGGCCGTCCGCGGCGTGATCGATTCCAGCGAATGGAGCAGCGGATCGCGGATCGGCTCCACGAGCGCGCAGTGGAACGGATAGTCGAGATCGAGGCGCTTGACCGCCCAGCGCTTCTGCCGCGCGGCTTTCGCGAAATCGGCGAGCGTGTCGGTCGGGCCGGAGATGGTCACCGAACGGCTGGAATTGATCGCGGCGAGCTCGAGGCCCTGATAGGGGGCGATCGCCTCCTGCGCCTCCTTGGCGGGCAGCAGGAGCGCCGCCATGCCGCCGAGATGCCGCGTCACCTCCTGATGGGTGGAGCGGGCGTGAATCACCTTCACCGCATCGGACAGAGAGAGCGCGCCGCAGGCCCAGGCCGCCGCCACCTCGCCGACCGAATGGCCGACGACGAGCGAGGGGGTCAGCCCCTGCCGCGCGAGCGCCTCGGTCATCGCGACCTGGAGGGCGAAAAGGAGCGGCTGCGCGATCTCCGTCCGCTCGATCTCGGTCTCGAGATCCTCGGAGAAGAGCATCGTGACGAGCGACCAGCCGGCGACCGACATGAAGAGCCGGTCGGTGCGGTCGAAGGAAAGGCGGAAATCGGTCTCGTTCTGGTAGGCGGTGCGACCCATGCCGGCCCACTGCGAGCCGTTGCCGGAATAGCAGAAGACCGGCTTCTGCGTGGCGACAGCCGCTTCGCCGATGACGGCGAGCGGGTGCTCTTTGCCGGTCTCGACCGCCTTCAGCGCGGCGCTCATCTCGGCGGCGGGGCCGGCGGCGATGACGGCGCGGTGGGCGAGCCGCTGACGGCGGTGCGCGGCGGCGTTCGCGTAGCGGCCGGCATCGCCCGAAGCGTCCAGCGCGTCGGCGCTGAGGCCGGCGAGCGCCTGGAGCGCCGGTTTCGACGCTGCGCTGATCACGAGCGGCGTGCTGCGGGCGGGCGCAGCCGGCTGCGCGGCGACGGGATCGCCGTCGGCGAGGACGACGTGGGCGTTCGCACCGCCGAAGCCGAAGGAGTTCACGCCGACAAGGCGCAGGCCGTCGCTCTTGCCGAGCGCACGCGATTCGCCCGCGACTTCGAGGTTCAGCTCCTTGAAGCGAATGTCGGGATTCGGCGTGTCGAAGAAGAGGGACGCCGGCAGCGTATCGTTCGCGAGGGCGAGCTGTGACTTCAGAACGCCGACGAGGCCGGAGGCGGGCTCGAGGTGGCCGAAATTGGTCTTCACCGAGCCGATCAGCAGCGGATCGTTGCGGCTGACGCCGAGCACGCGGCCGATCGCTTCCGACTCGATCGGGTCGCCGACGCGGGTTCCCGTGCCGTGCGCCTCGACGAAGGCGAGCGCGTTGGGGTCGATCTCACCCTTTTCGTAGACTTTGCGCAGCAGTGCGGCCTGCGCGTCCATCGAGGGGAGCGAGAGGCCCGTGGTGCGGCCGTCGGCATTGATGCCAGAGCCGACAAAGCGCGCGCGAATCGGATCCTTGTTCTCGCGCGCGACATGCTCGGCGCGCAGCACCATCGCGACCGCACCCTCGGAGCGGACATAGCCGTCCGCGCCGGCGTCAAACGCGCGGCAGCGGCCGTTGGCCGACAGCATCGAGGCACGGGAGAAGCCGATAAAGGGCACCGGATGGAGGAGCATCGACACACCACCGACGATCGCGGTGTCGATCCGGCCGGAGCGGATATCCTCGATCGCCTGATGCAGGGCGATCAGCGAGGAGGAACACGCGGTGTCGACGACGTAGGACGGGCCGCGCAGGTCGAAGATGTAGGACAGGCGATTCGCGATAATGGACAGCGTGTTGCCGGTCATCGACTGGGGCTCGATCGCCGCCGTGTCGATCTGGGCGTGCGTGCCATAGTCGAGCGAGGACGCGCCGACATAGACGCCGACCTCTTCGCCCGCGAGCGAATCGGCCGGGATGCCGGCATTCTCCAGCGCCTCGACAGCGACTTCGAGGAGGATACGCTGTTGCGGATCCATCGCCGTCGCCTCGCGCGGCGAGATGCCGAAATAGAACGTGTCGAACGCGAACGGCCGTTCGAGCTGCCCCGCGGCGAAGGTGACGGCGCGGCCGGGCCGGTTGCGATCAGGGTGGCGGTGCTGCTCGGTCCCGAAGCGCGACTCGTCGAGCTCGGTAATGGTGCAGCGGCCGTTGATCAGAACATCCCAAAAGGCATCGAGACCATGTGCCGACGGGAGACGGCAGGCCGAGCCAACAAGCGCGACCTTCGAGACGGACACGGTCATACACACGATCCTCTAGTCCGACCGACAAGACTTGACGAAGGCTTCATGCGCCCGCGTAGGCGACATGGTGCCGGTCCCCAGCGCTGCCCGGTCAGGGGGAGGCCAGCGCAAGGCCGTAGACGCATATGGGATTGCCTTCTGCGCTGCAAGAACACCTCCAAACTACGCCACCGCACCGTCTGCCGCGATCGCGACGTCATCACCAGTCCAAAGCTCAGCCGCACGGGGCATTACGGCGCCTTTGGATCGACATGTCACCGCCGCGACACTCTGAGCATAGTCGAGAAGCGCTCGAAGCCTATCCTCACCGAGAGAGCGGAGCGCGTCGTAGGACAAAGATCCCCAAGTCTGCAACATCGTAAGTAGACCGCACATGAACGCGTCCCCCGCCCCGACAGCATCGACCATGGCGTCGACCCGGCTCGCGACATGCGCCTCACCCGCGGCCGTGAACGCGCTCGCCCCGTCCTTGCCCGCCGTCAACACGGCAAGACCCGTACCGGATGCGACCAGCGCGCGCATGAAAGCTGTCGGATCCTCTTCGCCGAGAATCTCGAGATCGGCAACGCTCGCTTTGGCAATCCCCGCTTTTTCGGACAGGCGAACCAACCGCGCCTTATACGCCGCGAGGTCGTGGATGGATGGCGGACGGACGTTATAGTCCATCGCGACGAGCGGCGCCTGTCCCGCAAGCGCCTCGATTTCCGTGGCCACCGGCTCGCGTGCGAGCACCGCCGAGCCGATCACGAGGCACGTCGCCTCCGCCGGGATCGCAGGCGGCACCATCTCGTTCATGACGCGGTCCGGGTCGGCAATATTGTAACGCGGCTCGGCGCCCGAAAGGTCGACCACCGCCACCGGAGTCGCCCGATCCGTGCGGCGAATGGCGGTGACGCACACGCCGTCCTTCCGCAAGGCTTGCAAAAAATCGGTGCCGAGACTGTCGTTCGACAATTCCCATAGATAGCCCGCTCGGCCGCCGAGACGCGCTATGCCGAGGGCCACATTATAAAGCGAACCGCCGAGAACCGGGCGATAAAGCGTCTCTCCGCCCACGGTCTCCGGCATCAGGTCCACGAGGGCTTCGCCGCACGTTACGATCACACCACCCTTCTCCGAGTCGTACTGTAACCGATAAGTCTACAGGATCACTCCTGTGGCCACCTTAATGGGGTCCCTTGTCCTCAACGCTCGGATATCACGTTATATTTCAATGCAAGAGGTTCTTACACGATTCGTCGACTCGCTGGACCATTCGCCCGTGCGCACCTGGTCCTTAATTGTCACAATCTATGGGGATTGTGTCATGCCGCGCGGCGGCGAACTCTGGCTCGGGACCTTGACCGACCTGCTCGCCGCGCTCGACGTCGAGCCGGGGTCGACGCGCACCGCGATGAGCCGCCTTGCGCGGGACGGGTTTCTGCGCCGCAAACGTGTCGGGCGGACGAGCCATTATGCCCTGTCCGAGCCGGCGATCGCCGTCTCGCACGAGGCCGAGACCGTGATCTACCGCACGCGCGCGCCCCATGCGGCGCCGGGTTGGGATCTCGTCGTCGCCCTCCCCCCGCACCGGCCGGACCGCAAGGCGCTCATCGAGGCCGGCTATGAAAGCGCTTCGCCGGGCCTCTTCGTCCGCCCACGCCGGACCGACGGCGCCGCGCAACCCGCCAACGCCATCCATCTCCACGCCGCCGGCGACGACGACGCCCTCGCCCGCGCGGTCTATCCGCTCGACGATATCGCGGCGCGCTATCACGCCTTCATCCGGGCGAGCGAAGGCCTTTCGCGGCACGCACACGATGCCGGCCCCCTCGAGGCGCTCGCGATCCGCGTGATGCTCGTCCACGCCTTCCGCCGGATCGCACTGCGCGATCCGCATCTGTCGTCGACCGCCCTTCCCGCCGACTGGCCGGCGGACGAGGCCTACAAGGCCTTCTCGACCCTTTATCTCGTCCTCCGCCCCCTGTCGGAGACCTGGCTCGACGCCAACGGCCAGAATGCGAGCGGCCCCCTCCCCGCCCCCGATATCGCGCACCGCTTCGCCGACACCGGCAATGGGCGCGCGAATGCTGACGTGTGACAGAATTCGGCTTGACGCGACATAATCCGTCACACATCTTGTCGTTGGGGGAAATGGAGGGGAGCGATGTACACGCAGGCGCTGAACAACCTCGACCTCGCGCCGGACGGCACCGATCCGCGTGAGGCCCGCTTCATGGCGCGCATCGACGCCGAAGAGCGCATCGAGCCGAACGACTTCATGCCGGAGGCCTACCGCAAGACGCTGGTGCGCCAGATCGCCCAACACGCCCATTCCGAGATCATCGGCATGTTGCCGGAGGGGAACTGGATCACCCGCGCGCCGACCCTTCGGCGCAAAGCCGCCCTCCTCGCCAAGGTGCAGGACGAAGGCGGCCATGGGCTCTATCTCTATTGCGCGGCCGAAACGCTCGGCAAATCGCGCGAGGCGATGATGGACGAGCTCGTCGACGGCCGGGCGAAATATTCCTCGATCTTCAATTATCCGACGCTCACCTGGGCCGATATCGGCATGATCGGCTGGCTCGTCGACGGGGCGGCGATCATGAACCAGATCCCGCTCTGCCGTTGCTCCTACGGGCCCTATGCGCGGGCGATGATCCGCATCTGCAAGGAAGAGAGCTTCCACCAGCGCCAGGGCTACGAGCAGATCATGACCCTTGCCGCCGGCAGCCCCGAGCAAAAGGCGATGGCGCAGGACGCGCTCGATCGCTGGTGGTGGCCGTCGATCATGATGTTCGGCCCCTCCGACTCCGAATCGGTCCATTCGGAAAAGTCGATGGCCTGGAAGATCAAGCGTTTCACGAACGACGAGCTGCGCCAGAAATTCATCGACGCGACGGTGCCGCAGGCGCACCGGATCGGCCTCACCATCCCCGACCCCGACCTCCGCCTCGACGAGGAGACCGGCCATTGGCAGATCGGGCCGATCGACTGGGAGGAGTTCAAGCGCGTCCTATCCGGCGACGGGCCCTGCAATGCCGATCGGATCGCCGCGCGCAAGGCCGCGCAGGAGAACGGCGCCTGGGTCCGCGAGGCGGCGCTCGCCCACGCCGAAAAGCGCAAGGCGCGCGCCGCCGAGCCGATCGCGGCCTGACCATGGACGGCGTCGGCCGCTCGCCGCGCATCGACGCCCTTCTCGATTTCATCGACCGGGCCTGGTCGAAGGGGGATCCCGGCGCGATCGAGGAGCATATCGCCGAGCGCTATACCATCGCCCACGATCCGGGCGATCCGTGGGAGGGACAGACTTTGACGCGCGAGGGCTTTCGCGACCGCCTCCTCCAATCGCGCGCCACCGCGCCCGACCAGGCCTTCACCGTCGTCGGCGCGATCGAACAGGGGGACGAAGTCGCCGTGTGGTGGACCTGGCGCGGCACCCATCTCGGCGAGCTGCCGGGTCTTCCGGCGACAGGGGCGTCGATCACGATGTCCGGCGCCACGATCTATCGCTTCGACGGGATGCGGATCGCCGGTCATTGGCAGGTCGCCGACCGGCTCAGCGTCTACCGGCAGGTGATGGCCGCGAGCCGGGCGGCCGACGCGTCCTCGCTCTGAGGCGGACGCGCGAACGAACCGGGCGAAACGCCCATGAGGATGTCGGGAGACGAGACTATGTCCGGGCTGACGCCCCTTTGGGAGGTCTTCATCCGCACCCGCAACGGGATGGCGCACCGGCATGTCGGCTCGGTCCATGCCGCCGACGCCGCCCTTGCCCTCCAGGCGGCGCGGGACGTCTACACCCGCCGGGGCGAAGGCCTTTCGATCTGGGTCGTGCCCTCGAACGCAATCACCGCGTCCGATCCGGCCGACAAGGACGAGCTGTTCGAGCCCGCGACCTCCAAGGCCTACCGGCACCCGAGCTTTTACGACATCCCGGACGACATCGAGAATATGTGAGGCCGCGATGACAACGCTCGCGCTGAAAGGCCTTTCGCCCCACCTCACCTACCTCCTCCGGCTCGCCGACGATCAGCTCATCCTCGGCCACCGGCTGTCCGAGTGGGCCGGCCACGCCCCGATGCTGGAGGAGGACATCGCCCTCGCCAACATCGCGCTCGACCATATCGGCGCCGCGCGCGCCCTCTATCAGCACGCCGCGACCCTCCACGGCGACGGCCTCACAGAGGACGATTACGCCTATCGGCGCGACACGCGCGACTATCTGAACGCCCTCTTGGTCGAGCGGCCGAATGGCGATTTCGCCCACACCATCGTGCGCCAGCTCCTTTATTCCGCCTTCGCGCTCCCGCTGTGGCAGGCGCTCATGACGTCGAGCGACACGACCCTCGCCGCGATCGCCGAGAAGTCCGAGAAGGAGGCGCGCTATCATGTGCGCCATGCCGGGGACTGGTTCGTCCGCCTCGGTGACGGGACCGGAGAGAGCAAAGCGCGGATGGATGCGGCGATCGCCGCGCTCTGGCCCTATGGCGGCGAGCTGTTCGAGACCGACGCGACGCTCGCCGCGGCGATCGAGGCGGGCGTCGCGGCCGATCCCGCCGCCATCGAGCCCCTTTGGCGCGATACCATCGAGGCCGCCTTCGACGAGTCGGGCCTTCCCCTCCCCGACCGCCCCGGCCGGCAGACCGGCGGGCGCAGCGGCCGGCACACCGAGCATCTCGGCTTTCTCCTCGCGGAGATGCAGCATCTGCAACGCGCCTATCCGGGGCAGCGCTGGTGAGCGCCGCGCCGTCCTCGACCCGCTCGGCCGCCGAAGAGCGGGCCTGGACCGCCGCCGCGACGGTGACGGATCCCGAGGTGCCGGTCCTCACCATCGCCGATCTCGGCGTCTTGCGGTCCGTGCGCGAGGAGAATGGGCGCATCATCGCGACGATCACGCCGACTTATTCCGGCTGCCCGGCGATGGACATGATCGCGCTGCACGTCGAACTCGCGCTGCGGGAGGCGGGATTTCACGACGTCGCCGTCGAAACCACCCTCTCCCCGGCCTGGACCACCGACTGGATGAGCGAGGACGGCCGCAACAAGCTCGCCGCCTACGGGATCGCGCCGCCGGCCCGCTCAGGCCGCCGTGGCGCGCTGTTCGGCGCCGGCGACGACATCCGCTGCCCCCATTGCGGGAGCAGCGAGACCGCCCTCGTTTCCGCGTTCGGCTCAACCGCCTGCAAAGCGCTCTATCGCTGCGAGGCGTGCCGCGAACCGTTCGACTATTTCAAATGCCACTAGATCCGACGATCGACGCCGCGGGCGTCACCGAAACGGCCCTGCGCCCCCGCTTCCATCCTTTGCGCATCCGCGACGTGCGGCGCGAGACGGACGATGCCGTCTCGATCGCCTTCGAGGTGCCGGACGATCTCGTAGAGCGCTTTCGCTATGCGCCCGGTCAATATCTCACCTTGCGCAAGACGATCGACGGGGAAGAGGTGCGCCGGTCCTATTCGATCGCCTCGGGGCTCGATCAGGGCGAGTGGCGCATCGCGGTGAAGCGCGTCGATGGCGGGCTCTTCTCCGCCTTCGCCAATGCGACCTTGAAGGCGGGCGAAATCATCGAGGTGATGCCGCCGGCCGGCCGCTTCGTGCTGCCCGAAGCGGCTGGGCCGCGCACCATCGTCGCCTTTGCGGCGGGCTCCGGCATCACGCCGGTCGCCTCGCAAATGCGCACCGTCCTGGTGCGGGAGCCGGAATCGCGCGTCTTTCTGTTCTACGGCAACCAGACCTCGCGCTCGATCCTCTTCCGCGATGCCATCGAGGACCTCAAGGACCGCTATATCGACCGCCTGTCGGTCCACAATGTCCTGTCGCGCGAAGCGCAGGACGTTCATGCCCTCAACGGCCGGATCGATGGGGAGAAGGTCGCGGCCTTCATGCGCCACGTGGTGCCGATCGCCACCGTTGACCATTTCGTGCTGTGCGGCCCGCCCGACTTCCTCGAGGGCGTGATCGGGACGCTGACACGGCTTGGCGCGCCGGCGGAGTCGATCCTCGTCGAACGTTTCATCACCGAGGACGGCCCGCCCCGCCGAACCGCCGCCACCGCCACCGCCAACCCGAGGACGAGCGAGACGCCGGCCGCGCGGCTGTCCGTCACCCTCGACGGTGTCACGAGTGAACTGACCCTCGGGCCGGGCGAAACGGTGCTCGAAGCGGCGATCGAGGCCGGGCTCGACGTGCCTTATAGCTGCCGCGGCGGCATGTGCTGCACCTGCCGCGCGAAGCTCACCGCCGGAGCCGTCACGATGGCGCTCAACTATTCGCTGCGCCCGGACGAAGTCGATGACGGCTTCATCCTCACCTGCCAGGCGCGGCCCACCACGGACGCCATTGCGGTGGACTATGACGCGGCGTGATCGCTTTTGCCTTTCGAGGCGGAAAAAAGTGGTCTTTAGTTGCCTGAGATGGGTTGAGTGTGCTCTGGCCGCCACGCCGCTCGAGCCATCGAAAAATCCAGGGTTTCCGGCATTTTTCGCCCGTTCGGAATTTGGAAACCAGCCGGTGTAACGTGCTGCAACAGCAATTGAGCGCGTTTCGGCCCCGAGACCGTTTCTGGTAACTCCTTCGTTGCGTTCTGCATGCTACTTCACTTGGCATGCAATTGATTCACGTTGGTGTGGTGGGCACCGGCTCATTCGGCCGCCACCATGTCCGCCATCTCAGTCAGCATCCGCGTGTGGGCCGCGTGACGGTCGTCGACAGCGATCGCGCCCGCGCGGAGGCCGTCGCCGCGACGTGCGGCGCGGCGGTCGAGACCGACCTTGCCGCGCTCGACGTCGACGCCGCGGTGATCACGGTGCCGACCGAATGGCACCGCAGCGTCGCCGACCGGCTGATCGCGACGAAGACGCACCTCTTCATCGAAAAGCCGATCGCCGCCAGCGATGCCGACGCCGCGCACCTCATCGCCGCGGCCGACCGCGCCGGGGTCATCCTCCAGGTCGGCCATATCGAGCGTTTTTCCGTGCTGTTTCAGGCGCTGTCGGAGCGCGTGTCGGGCGTGCGCCACATCGTGGCGCGCCGGCTCAACATGCCGCGCCCGGTGCCGCCGACGGCCGATGTCGTTCTCGATCTCATGATCCACGATATCGATCTTGCGATCAGCCTCGCCGGTTCCCAAGTGCGCGAGATCAGCGCCCGTGGGGAAAGCGAAGCGGCTGAGGCGCACCTTCGCTTCGCGAACGGCGTCACGGCCGAACTCTCCGCGAGCCGCCTCTCCGAGGCGACCCAGCGCACCCTCCATGTCGACGACGCGACCGGCTCCTGGTGCGCCGATCTCGCCGCCGGCACGCTGACCCGCACGACCGCTGGCCGTGCGGAGCCTCAAGATCTGCCGGCCGCGCACGACAATCTCGGTCTCGAGATCGACGAGTTCGTGCGCGCCGCTCTTGGCGAGGCGACACCCCGCGTCGACGGGCGGGCCGGTGCGGCCGCACTCGCCGTCGCGAACCGCATCCGTGCGGCCCTTGCCAACCCCAAGCTCCAGCTGACTGCGTAGAGGTCGAACTATGACTGCCATTCTTGCACGGGTTCCGGCGACCGAGACCCAGCCGATCCCGCTGTTCGACTTGAAGCGTCAGCAAACGCGGCTCCGCCACGACATCGACCGACGCATCGCCCGCGTCCTCGACCACGGCCAGTTCGTGCTCGGACCGGAGGTCGCCGAACTCGAAAGCGAGCTCGCCGCATTCGCCGGCGTCAAGCATTCGATCGGCGTCTCCTCCGGGCGCGACGCGCTGATCATGGCGCTGATGGCGATGGGGATCGGAGCCGGCGACGCGGTTCTCGTTCCGGCCTTCACCTTCTCGGCGACAGCCGCCGTGGTGATCTCGGTCGGCGCGACGCCGGTGTTCGTCGATGTCGACGAGGCGACCTACAACATGGACGCCGACGCGATCGGGCCGGCCGTCGCCGACGCCAAGAGCCGTGGCCTCACGCCCCGCGCGGTGATGCCGGTCGACCTGTTCGGCCGCCCTGCCGACTATGCGGCGATCAAGGCCGCCGCCGATGCGCACGGCCTTCCCATGATCGCCGATGCGGCGCAGAGCTTCGGCGCGGTGTCGAACGGCGCCCGCGTCGGTGCCCTCGCCCCGATCACCTGTGTCAGCTTCTATCCGACGAAGCCGCTCGGCGCGTTCGGTGACGGCGGCGCGATCCTCACCGACGACGACGACCTCGCGAGCGCCGTTCGCCAGATCCGCACGCACGGCCGCCAGGGCGACGGCGACGAGGCGATGCGGATCGGCATGACGGGGCGGCTCGACACGATCCAGGCCGCGATCCTTCTGTCCAAGCTGTCAGTCTTCAAGGCGGAGCTGAACCGCCGCGCCGAGATCGCCGCGCTCTACGCCTCGCGTCTCAAGGGCCTCGTCGGCCTGCCGCAGGCCGATGATGAGGCGACGCGCTCGGCCTGGGCGCTCTACACGATCACCGTGCCGGAGCGTGACCGCGTGCGCGAGGCGATGGGCGCCCGGGAAATCGGCACCGCCCTCTTCTACCGCATCCCGCTCCACCGCCACCCGGCGTTCAGCGGCCTCCTCAGCGGCAACGAGCGGCTCGACGTGTCGGAGCGTCTGTCCAACGAGGTTCTGAGCCTGCCGATGGGCCCGGACCTCACCGACGAAGAGGCGCACCTCGTCTGCGACGCGCTGATCGAGGCGCGCTGACCCGATCAACGAGCCCGCGATCATGCGGGCTCGTCAACACGTGACATAGCACCTATTGTCCGGCCGGTCTCTTCGCCCCACGTTCCGCGTGGGGCAAACCAGGAGTTCGCCGGATGAGCGACAAACCGATCGATCTTTATTATTGGCCGACGCCGAACGGCTGGAAAATCTCCATCATGCTGGAGGAGCTCGGCGTTCCCTACAACGTCATCTATGTGAACATCGGCAAGGGCGACCAGTTCAAGCCGGAGTTCCTGGCGATCTCCCCCAACAACCGGATGCCCGCGATCATCGACCATGACGGCCCGGACGGGCGCGAAATCTCGGTCTTTGAATCCGGCGCCATTCTTCAGTATCTCGGCCGCAAGTTCGACAAATATTATCCGACCGACGAACGCCGCCGCGTCGAGGTGGACGAGTGGCTGATGTGGCAGATGGGCGGCTTCGGCCCGATGCTCGGCCAGAACCACCACTTCAATGTCTACGCGCCGGAAGACCTCCCCTACGCCAAGAAGCGCTACACCGACGAAACGCACCGCCTCTATGGCGTCCTCGACAAGCGCCTGCACGGCCGCGAGTTCATCTGCGGCGACTATTCGATCGCCGACATGGCGTGCGTCGGCTGGGCGAGCGGCTGGGAACGACAGAAGATGGACATCGGCGAGTTCCACAACGTCAAGCGCTGGCTCGACGCCGTGACGGCCCGCCCCGCAGTGCAGCGCGGCATGGCTCTCGGCAAGGAGGAGCGCGAGCGCCACAATCTCGCGACCGACAAGGGCGCCCAATCGGTCCTCTTCGGCCAACGCGCCCGCGCATAATTCACGCCTCTCGGTGCGACGATCGCGAGAGATCCGTGATCGATCGCACCTTTCGCATCGACGCGCGCCCTGCGACTGGCCTGGCAAGGTGATCGATGGCCGTGGCCGAGAAGCTGAAGGCGACGGTTTGCTAATCCAGTGAAACCCGTTGTCATTCAACGGATTAGGTCATTTTGTCGGTGCCAACCCCCTCTTGATTTTTCAAGGGGTTAGCGCCGACTGCCAAACTTTGAATGCCCCGCCCGGGCGTCGTTTCCGTCGCCGAGGCCTGGGCCGGATCCGCCGCTGAAGGCGCGCTCCTGGCGGGTCCGCCGGATGTCGCGTACGCGCATAAATCCAACGCCGAAACGAGTTCGGCCGCATCGGACTGAGGAAGCCGGTGACGCGCACATGAGCGTGCGCGCCACCGGCCGTAGGTCTTACATGCCGCTCTGCGACACCGCGAAGCCCGAGATGCCGACCATCCCGAGGTCCGCCAGCAACGTCGCCTCTGCGGTGTCGAGATCGATGCTGTAGAGGCCGGACGTCCCGCTGCCGTCGATCTGCAGGATCGCATAGGCTTCGTCGGTCCCCTCCTGGGGCGAATAGATATCGAAGCCGCCGCCGCTCACGAGGTCGACCGGCTCACCGTCGACGGTCACGGCGCCGATCGTCGCCAGCGTCCCGTCATTGTTGGCGAGCGAGACAAGCGCGTTCGTCCGCGCGTCGAGCGCATATTGGGCCGTGCTGCCGGCCTTCGCGCCCTCGACCGCGTTTGTGTAGGCGTTGGCATAGATCAGCGGCTCGGTGCCCGCGTTCGCGTCGCCCTCTCCATAATAGGCATCGGTGAAACGGATGACCTTGCCGGCCTTCTCGTCACCGAAATCCGCCGGGAAGTAGACGAGATTGGCCCCGTCGGAGCCGACCAGGCGAACGGCGTCGATCGCGTTGTTGAAGTCGAAGGCGACAGCCGCGCCGGAGATCATCGCATCATCGGCGAAAGACGCGCCGAGATCGGTGACCGTCCCGGAAAGCGGATCGACCGAGTAGATCATCCCCTCACGCGAGAAGCCGAGAAGGTCGCCGGTGACCGGGCGGTAGGCAATCGCGTCGAGGCGGTTCGCGAGTTCGTGCGTCTCGATGGCGCCAGGGTCGGCGATGCTCGCCATGGTGACGAGTGTCATGCCGTCACCGGCGAGCGCGTAGCCCATGAGGTCGCCGTGATCGTCGGCATGGGCGGCGCCGGTGGCGGCCATCACCGCGGCGGCGAGGGTAAGGGTGCGGATCGTCATGTCGATTCTCCGTTGAAGCGTTCGGCCCGAATGCGGGCTGCCCCTAGGCACGGAGGACGCGGCCGCTGAGTTTCACCCGCGAGGCAAAAAAATCTCCTCTGCCCCGCAGATTGTTGCCCGTCCGCTATCGATCGCTCCGGTTTTCCTGGAATTCGGACGGGGAATTGCGATCCCCTCGCCTGGAGGCGCGCTCCCATCACAGCGGCGTGACGCCGCGGACGTTCGGACAGGACTTCGCGTCCGCTATTGTTATCCTCATGGTGCACAGAGACGATAAGAACGCGCATTGTTTGACCGCCGCCCGGATTTCATGAGCACAGACGGCAAGGCCACCATCGAGGACCTGATCGCACGGACCGCACTCGGCGACCGAAATGCGTTCGGTCGACTTTATGATGCGACGGCGGCGAAACTTTTGGCGGTCTGCCTTCGTGTCCTCAAAAACCGCGATGAAGCGGAGGACGCCTTGCAAGAGGTTTTCGTCAAGATCTGGAACAACGCCGACCGCTATCAGGTGAACGGCCATTCCCCGATGACGTGGCTGATCACGATCGCCCGCAACGCGGCGATCGACCGGTTGCGCGCGCGCCGCACCCACGACGATCTCGCCGACGTTCATCACCGCCTGGTGGCACCGGGCGCCGATCCCGAGCACACTGCCGTCGCGACGTCGGAAGCGGCGCGGATGACCGTCTGCCTTCACGAGCTCGAGGAGAACCGCCGCAAAGCCGTGACGGGTGCCTATTTTGACGGAAAGACATACCAAGAGCTCGCCGACACGTTCGAGATCCCACTCAACACCATGCGGACTTGGCTCCGCCGCAGCCTCGCGAAGCTGAAGGAGTGCATGTCGCGATGATGCAGGAGCATGATCCCGACGACGACGACATGCTCGCCGCAGAGTTCGCGCTGCGAATGCTGACCGGCGACGCGCTGGAGACCGCCCGCCGCCGCGCGGCCGAGGACACCGCCTTTGCGCGCCGTGTGGCGGATTGGGAGGTCCGCCTCTCCGCGCTCGGCGACGACCTGCCGCCGGTCCCGCCGCGGCCCGCGACGAAGCGGGCGGTTCTCGCTGCGGTCTCGCCGGTGAAAGCCCGGCCGGCCTTCTGGCGCCGGGTTCGCGCACGGCAGGCGCTGGGCGCCGCGGGCATCGTCGCGCTCGCGCTCTTGGCCGTGTTCGTCACGGATCGGGCGTCGCCGCCCTCCGGACCGCTTTATGCGGCCGAGATCGTGTCGGACACGGGTGACTTCAGGGTGGTTGCGGTCGTCGATAAATCTTCGGACGAGGTGATTCTGACGCGGACGCGAGGCGCGGCACCGGCCGGGCGTATTTTGCAGGTATGGGCGCATGGGCCGGACGCTCCGGCGACTTCGGTGGGCTTGTGGCCGGATGGGAATACGGTGCGGCTTTCGCTTCCGCCCGAGATCGCAGCAGTGGACGGTGTTCTGACCCTCGGGGTTAGCGAGGAACCTGTTGGCGGGTCACCGACTGGGTCGCCCACCGGGCGGGTTTTCGGGACTGTGGATATTCCTGGCGTGCGGCATCCCGGTGCTTGAACTGACCTCGAGTTGAGCCTGCAGCGCCCTCGTCCCGAGCTATGTGCCTTCGCCTAGCACTTGATAAGATTCGGGAATCCCAAACGGATTTCTTTTTGTTAGAGTCGTGCTCGGCGGAGTCGTTGGCCCGAGTACAAAAAATTTACTAAAACGGCCGTCAGCAAGAACAGGCGGCAGGAGCGCAGTAATGGCAACAGGAACGGAGAACAGGCAGACTGTTTTCAGCCGTCTGAATACATTCCTGAGTGATTTTAATTTTCAGTTCTCTCGATCTGGCTTCAAAGGCGGCAACAGCATCGGAAACCATGTCGTCGATGAGGCGACAGGCTTTTGGGGAAACCCGCAATACTCCGGTAATAAGCCACCCCGGCTGCTTCTCCATATTGATGTCACCGGTGCCGCAACGGTTGCCCGTTTGCCCGCCGAGCTACAGGAAATCGGTATCGGCGGCTCGAACACCGCCCAAGGCGACAAAGCGGGGCTGGCTGTCCGCATCCTGCCGCTGATTCAGACCGACGAGGGAGCCTTCCGCCGTTCTGATGATTTCGAAGTCAATCTGCTCTTCGTTTTTCACGGACCACTTGCGGCCGGATCGTCCTCGGATGCCTTCTCCTTCAATCCGAAAACGGGCGTGCTTTCCCGCAGCATTGACCGCGCGCCGCACCCGGAAGTGTATATATTCGCCGCGCTGCTGGGCCTGCGGCCGCGCACCGACGCGTTTTCGGTCGAAGTCAACGGAGCACAGCGCGCCGTGACCTATGGCGAGGCCCTCGATGCGATCAGTGCCGCGCTGCACGTGCACCCGAAGGATGGGGCTCTCGGGCCGGTTCCCGTCTATGATCTGAGCGATGACGCAACGGCCGAACAGCTGAATGCGGATATTGAAGCTGCCTGGGCGACTGCGGGGCCATTGCCAAAACCTGCGGCGGATGGCGCAGAGGATGAAGCGGAAGCCGTCGAAGAGCTTGATTTTGCGAACATCCACATCCCGGTAAACCCGGACCTGCTCGGCATTGACGAATCTGTGTATCGCCAGATCAACGCCATGCTGCGGTCGGGCAAGCAGCACATCATGCTCTACGGCCCGCCCGGCACGGGCAAAACTTCGTTGGCCCGATGGATCGCCAGCAGCCTGCCGGGCGGTCAATGGACGCTTGTCACAGGGTCCTCAGACTGGAGTTCGCAGGACATCATCGGAGGCTACCAACCCATCGGCGGCGGAGACGTGGATTTCGTGCCAGGTATTCTGCTGCGCTCCTTCGACCAGCCATTGATCATCGATGAGATGAACCGCTGCGACATCGACAAGGTGATCGGCCCGCTTTTTACGGTGCTTTCAGGGCAGCACACCACGTTGCCCTACCGAACCGACCTGAGCGACAAAGACAGTCAGCCCTACGTTATCCTGCCCCGTCCCAAGGCGGGGGCGGGCGCACATGAATTTGCCCCCGGTCCGGCCTGGCGGCTGATCGCGACGATCAACTCTATCGATAAGGCATCACTTTACCAGATGTCCTATGCGCTGAGCCGCCGTTTCGGCTGGGTCTATGTTGATGCCCCGACTGATCTTGCCGGATTCATCGCGACCTATTTGGCGACACTCGATGCCGCACAGGTCGCGCCGCCGGCGGGCGCGGTTTGTCCGCTGGCAGATGTGTGGCACGCAATCAACGCTGTCCGCGTTATCGGCCCGGCCCCGATCATCGATGCAATCAAGGCAATCCGCGAGATTGCCCCCGGCGCCATTTTCTTCGGGCCGGCTGATCCTGCGCTGCGCGCTGCCGCAATCGATGCAATTGACATGGTGCTGCTGCCGATGCTGGACGGCATCGTGCTTCAGGATGCCCGTAATATCGCTGACGCTGTGATCGCGGCTTTTGCGCTGACAGGGGCCGATGCCGATCGGGTGACACGCCGGCTGGAAGGCGTGGCGATCTGATGAGCCTGGATGCAGCGATTGTCGATCATACGGCGGGATTGCTGCTGAGATATTTCCGCAGTGGTGCTGCTATCGAAGGTGCCGCTCCGCGCCTCGATCAGCGCCGGGATGTCGATATCCTGAAGGGGCACTGGGCGGTTTCGGCACCGGTCCGGCATCTGACGGGCTACCTGCTTGCGCATCCCCATGAAACGCAGGCTTTGCTGTCCTATCGGGAACGGGTGGATGACGCAGTGGCGCGGGGTCGCCTCGACGCGCGCCGCACCTGGTTCTATCGGCAGCAGTCCGGTATCCCCTCGGCGCTGGTCACGCATGAGCCGGTCCGGAGCTTCAATACCGGGCCGAACCTGCTGCTAGCCTGGGTGCTGCGCGAGGCCGCGTCCTATACGGCGCGGCTTTTCAGCTGGCAGGGTGCCGACTCGCCTTACCTACCGACAATTGAAAAGGCACAGACGGACATTCGTAGTGTACAGAAGATCGACGCGCTACGCGAACCGCTGCGGGCCGTTTCGCTGGGACATCGCCCCAATGCGGCGTCGGTCCGCGACGCTGCGCGGTCACGGCGACAAGTCTATCGCCTTGCGGTAGATGCCTACCGACTGTTGCAGGGGTTGGAACGCGGGGAGGCGGATGCGATGGACCGTGTTGCGCGGTCAGCGCTGATCGCGCCACTGGAAGACTGGCGACGGTTTGAACTGGCGGTGGGCCTGAGTATCGGCGAGGCGCTTGCTCAAGCGACAGGGGAATCGCTGCATTTGCACCTGCTGGGCGCGAAGTTCTCCGGACCTATCGTGACGGCCGGAAGGTTTGCGATCTATTGGCAGCAAATCACCGGGTATCATCAGCCGCCGCCACTCGAGCCTTCAGAACTTCGCGTGCGGGCAATCTTGCAAGCCTACGGGATAAATACCGGCACGGAACGGCCCGACCTGATCGTGGTGGACCGCGATCAGGATGCGGTCGCGGCAGTCGTCGAAGTCAAATACATCGCCGGCGACACGGCAACGACGCGCTTCCGAGAAGCCGTCGATCAGGTCGTACGGTATGGCCGAAGCTATGCGCCGACCGATGCGACAGCGCCATTGCTCTCGCGCTCACTTGTCGCGCTCTCCCGCCATGCGCCAGCGCGGATCGATCCCGATGCGCCGGCACCCTTCAGTGTCGATTTCGAGACGCTCAAACAGCCGCATGGGCTCGACGCTTGGGCTTCGACTCTGATTGCTCTTCCGTGACGCGCAGCGGGCGCTTGGCCCCGCCATCGGAAAAGAGCGGTGTATCAGCATCATCGGCAGGGACAGCACATGGTGGGGCAATCTCGTAGCTTGCCGGGCGGTCTTTGAGCAGTGGCGCCGGACTCGGCTTAAAGCGAGCCAGTGCGCCATCCAGATATTCTTCGGACATCTCGCAGCAAACCCATCGGCGACCGAGCACTTCTGCAACAGCACCGGTCATGCACGAACCGCCGAACGGGTCGAGCACGACATCGCCGGGCTCTGTCAGGAACCGAATAAAA
This sequence comes from Acuticoccus kalidii, assembly GCF_021556395.1. Taxonomy (GTDB): domain Bacteria; phylum Pseudomonadota; class Alphaproteobacteria; order Rhizobiales; family Amorphaceae; genus Acuticoccus; species Acuticoccus kalidii. The sequence goes on along the minus strand of NZ_JAKGCS010000033.1, from coordinate 10,762 downwards.
TATTCGGGCAATTGAGGCGGAAAACGGGCCGGGTGGATCGGGATGTTGTTGTCCCGGCAATACTCCTGATAGCGACTCGTTGATTCCGTATTGGCGATGGCGAGTAGGTTGGGTGGGACGGAACCGCCGTTATTTTTCTGGAACTTGGAAGATATGTCGTGCCCAGATGGGCGCAGCTTGGCAACATAACCGTTGCGCAGCAGGTCCTGCATCGACTTGCTGTAGGGCGCTAGAACACGGCGATTGTTGGCCTTTGGGAACGGAGTTTTCGACAGCCACCAGACAGTGTTGACAGCGTCCTTAACCCGCACCCGCCGCACGTTTACCCATTCGGCAGGAGTCGGCAATTTTGCCGGATTCCACCAATAATGCTCCTGGCACAGATGGAATCCGTACTCTTCAACAAGCATCACCAGCAACTTGAAGTGATAGAGGCTGCGCGTAGGTTTTCCTGGAATCCACGCGCCGCCGATATCGATTACCAGGCTGCCGTCATCTTTCAGAACCCGCTTGAAGCCTTCGGCGAAAGGCCGAAACCAATTGCAATATTCGTCAGCATCTTCGTTGCCGTAGCTCTTTTTGCGCACCAACCCAAAGGGCGGACTCGTCATAATAAGGTCCACACTTTCCGGCTTGGTCCCGTTAAACAAATACGCACGTGAATCTCCCCAGATCATTTCACCAAGGCTCGTCTTGTGGAAGGACCGCATTAGGCGCTTGTGGTAGCGGGTCTTGAAGTTTCCCGCAGCGGGCGTCTGAACGGTCTCCCCAACACGCTGGTTGTGTAAAAAGCGGATATACTCGCTGACATTTGCAAAGCCGAGATTAGCAGCCACATCATCAAATGTCGCGCGCTCTTCGGCGGTAAGCCTAACGTTAATATTTGAATTTCTTGGCTTATTCGCCTTTGGCCGGCCCATAGCGCCTCACTGATTTGAACACGATAACAGCCTAGCTCATGGATTTTCGTGTTACAAGAACAAAGAGAGCTTTTTTGTTTTACAGGAACATCGTTTCTTAGCATGTGGAAAACATGTCGGCCGACGAAAGCCACACCAGGCATGATGCCTCGACATGCCGTAGGAGGCTATTCGAACGGCCGTCCTGGTGGTGGTCTCGATACACCCAGCGAATCCGCCGCACGTCGGAGCCTGATCCCTTACAGCCTTTTGCGGCAGGAAACAGGAAGCGCGGGAACGCCAGCGAAGAAGCGGCGCCCGTTGACGGGCTAGCGCGTGCGACCTCTGTCGCGCGCAAAGAATCGGGACACCCCACATCGGGCCGTTCACACGAAAAGCCCGACCCCCGAGGGGAAGGGTATTTGCAGCAGGATCCGCGGCCGGACGTACGCAGAGTGATCCAGTAACGTGGGCAGCCATCCCATGCCGCTGAGTTCCCGCTCGGCCACGCGACGCCCCTTCAGATATTTTGTTGCGAAATCGGCCTCCCAACGAAAGCTTTTTTCACCGTTCCTGCCGCACCTCCTTGAGGATCGCCTCGAGCGAGTTCTCGATCCGCCCATAGCGATCCTCGAGCACGGTGATCCGCGTTTCGTGCCCGGCCCGCTTGTCGATCGTCAGCCGCATCGCCTCGAGCGCCTGCGCATTGGCGTCGGCGGTCTTCTGGACGGCCTCCACACGGATCACCGCCTCTTTCCCGTCCCCGGCCCCGGTCGTGACGTACCAGGCCCACAGGAGGAACGAGACGAGGAGGCTCGCGCCGAGGCCCACCACCCAACGAAAGCTCGTCCAGAAATCCCGCGCGCGCTTCTCCTGTGCGGCGTGCCACTGCGATTTGAAATCCCGCAATTCCTCGCGAACCTCTCGCGTCTCGGCGTCGGTCATCGGCAGAGCGCTCCATAGGCGGCGTTGTGCTCTTTCACCTGGCGGAGCGTGGGCGGCGTGTCGGCCGGGCTCCACGTGATCGGGGCGAAGGCGCGGCAGCTAAGGCCGCCGGAAGCCGTCGTCGTCGAGCAGGCGCCCAGCGTCAGCATCGCGAGCAGCGTCACGGCGCGCGCGGTTCGTCGCGTCCAATGCGTCATTGTCGACCTCGGATTGTTGGAGAATGGCGGCCGACAGCGCGGCCTCGATCTTGGCGGCGGTGGCGTGGCTTTCCGCCCAGCGACCCGCGAGATAGCCCGAGCTCGCGCCGATCGCGACGCCGGCGGCGATGCCGAGGAGACCGCGCCAGCCGCCGAGGAGGAGGAAGAGCGCGCTCATGCCGGCGCCTCGGTGACACGGCGGCCGCGGACCTTGCGCCATACGAGATAGCCGACGACCGCGATGCCGGCCGCGAGCACCGCGGCGACGGCGATCTCGCCGAGCGGCCCGACCGTGGCGGCCATCGAGCCGAAGGTGTCGAGCGTTCCCTTCGCCTCGTTCACGACAGAGATCACGGCGCCCGCTCCGGCCGCGCCGGCGGTCGCGATCGGCGCGGCGGACTTCGCGACCGCCCTCTCCTGCGCCGCCTTCGTCTCGTGCGCCTCGAGCGCAACCTCGATCGCGCGCTGCGTCGCCGGCCCGGCAACGCCGTCGACGTCGAGACCCCCGTTCTCGCGCTGGAAGTTGGTGACGGCCTGTTCGGTCTTGATCCCGTAATAGCCGGTGCCCGAGAGGGCCGGCTTGATCCCGAGACGCGCGAGCCGCCGCTGGAGCTCGCGCACGTCCTCGCCCGACATGCCCGTCACGAGAAGCGCCCGCATCCGCACGCTCGCGTCGGCCGGCGCGCCGATCGCCGTCGGGCGGCCCGTTCCCTTCCGATAGGCCTCGGCGGCCGCCCGCGCCGCCTCCGTCATCGGGATCCCCTCCGGCCAGATGAAGCCGCCGGGCAGCGCCGAGGAGACCGGATAGGTCGAGAACTTGATCATGTTCTGGACGTTGGCGTTGATCACCGTCATCCGCTTGCCGTCGGCCGAGACGTGATCGACGAGGCCGGTGTGGCCGAAGATCGAATCGATCCCGTTGCGCGGCTGGACGAAGATCGCGCCCGGCACGGGATAAGCGAGCGTCGTCCCATAGCCGTTCTCGGCGAACGAGCGGGCGAGCGCCGACTTGGTGCTGACGCCGCCGGCGACGACGATCACGCCGTTGAGGACGGCGGCGCAGTACGCGTCATCGTCGTTGTTCCACCAGGTGATCTGGCCCGTTTTGCCGAGCGCGACGATCAGCGGATTGTGGCGCGGGCCGGGGATCTCGCGCTCGCCGTCCCAGAGCTTGAAATACTCGAGGTGAGCGAGCGAGCCGCGCGGAACGCCCGCGGCGAGGATTGCCGCCTTCCGGGCCTCGCTGATGCCAGGCCATAGGGGATCCTTCTGCGCAGATGCGGCAGCCATAGAATTGACCTCATGTCGTGGGGATGTGCCGGTTCAGCCGCGCCGAGTGAGGCGACTAGGCGGAACTCAAGTTTGAAGTGCGCAGTTTCGGATCGGTGGCTCGCAAGTCGCTATCCGAACCGACTGGCACAAATGGTCGGCATAGGCATCGGCGATACCTATGCCGACGGCAATGTCGGCGATTGAAAGGGATGGGCTATGGCCCCGAACCACCTAGCCTCGACCGTCATCAGCATGCGGCCGTTTGTGCCCGCGTTACAGTACCAAAAGAGCCAGGATTTTTATCGCGCACTTGGCTTCGAAGTGTGGCCTCTTAGCGAACAGATCTCGCTCGTCAAATTGGATAGAAAGTCTAACGCTTTCTCGTTTTTATTGCAGGACTTCTATACGGAAGAGTTCGCTCATAACGCCATGATACAACTCTTCGTCGAAAATCTCGATGGCTGGTGGCGGCATATCGTTGCTCTCGAATTGCCAACCAAATTCGACGTGAACGCACCACAGCCTCCGAAGTCGATGACGCGAGATCTTCGCGTCATTTTTCTCTGGGATCCGGCCGGGGTGCTCTGGCACATCGTGGGCCACCAGGAAGGGCGGGCCTAGCCGAACTCGGCGATTTCAGCCGTCCTAAGCGAATCCAATGGGCCGAAACACTGCGGATGAACTGAAAGCACCCGCATGCGGTTTAACTGATTGCGTTGCGTCAATCCTGACTGATCCGCGATACCCATACTCCGGGCGAAATCGGCGCCCGCTTTGCCACTTCAGATGGGATGTTCTGTATGGCCTCGAATGATCTCGCCTCAGCCGTCGTCAGCATGCGGCCGTTCGTTCCGGCCCGCAATTTCCAGGAGAGCCAGGATTTTTATCGGACACTCGGCTTCGAGGTGATGCATCTCGGTGAGCAGATCGCACTGATTAAACTCGCGAATGAGCGGGGCGAGTTTTCATTCCTGTTGCAGGATTTTTACACGCAGGCGCTCGCCGAGAACCTGATGCTGCAGCTCATGGTCGAGGATCTTGATACATGGTGGCACCATATCGAGACACTCGACCTGCCGAGCGAGTTCGGCGTGACCCCGCCTCGTCCCCCGACGATGCAAATTTGGGGGATGCGTATCGCCTATCTCTGGGATCCGTCAGGGGTGCTCTGGCACATTGTCGCCTGATGCGGTTCAGCCGAACTCGGCGATATTCCGGCTCCAATCCTCGTCGAGGACGGCGAGCGGATCGCGGCCGGAGACGCTCGGGATCTCGACGAAGCCGCGATAGAAGCGGAATTTTCGCGTTTCGAGGTCCTGCCCGGACAATGGCGAGGGCCATGTCGGCGTGAGGCCGATCTTGCCGGTGAGCCCGGAGATCGCGTTGAAGTTGTCGACACCAGCAGCGGCAGACCGCGTGATCCGCCCGGTGGGCGTCGTCTTCATCGAGAAATATTCCTTCTCTCCATCCCGCCAGAAAGCGAGCTGCGCGACTTCGCCATGAGCAGCCGGGTCAAGCGGGGACATCGCGAGGAGCGCATTAAACTCGCCGAGCGCGGTCTGCCGGTGGGCGAGGATCTGCTCGACGCCGCCGCTTCCGGTAAGCCGGATCGTCAGAATATCCGGCATGGTGAGATAGTTTCCCGAGTCGCAGAAATAGAAGATCGTCCGCGCCTGCCCGGCGATCTGCGCCCACTCCGATTCGAGGGGCAGCTTCAGATAAAGGCAGACCAGGAACTCCTGCCCGGCATCGGCGATCGCCGTGGAGACCGAAGGCGGGATCGTGAGATATGTCCCGGACCGGTCGACCGTCGAAAAGTCGAGCCCGCCCCCGGCGATGATCGGCTGACCGAACGGCACCGCGACGCTAGAGTTGTCGGGGCCTGCCATATTGGAGACGACGGCGCCGTCCGGAACGGGCGTCTCGCCGCCATAGCTGCCTTGCCAGCCCATATGCACGAGCCACGGGACGCCATTGTTCGCGCCTTTGAGGAGATCGTCCTCGACGAGGATGTCGGCGCCCTCGGGGGCGGCCGTGTTGACCTGAAAAACCAGCATATTCGTCACCTGAACCGGGTGGAATGAAAGAGTTTTGCGAAGATCTCGGAGCGGCCGGGCTCGGACAGATGGTTCTCGTCGTTGCCGCCGATATCGCCGGCATCGGTGCCGTCATTGCCCCAGGCCTCCGCATCGGTGAGGTATGGGTTGACCGCCGGAAGGTTCGCGCGCGCCACAATATTGGCGGTCACGTCGATCGACGCGCCGCCGAAGCCGATCGTCGGCGTGAACTGGCCGCCGCCGCGGATGACGGGCCGATTGAGGACGACCGACCAGCGCCACATGACGTAAAGCGAGGGCCCGCGCGCCGTGATGCTGAGAACCCCGCCATAGCCGACATGGCCTGCGAGTTCGGTCACGGTTCGCGGGATCGACGTCCGCCCGGTGCAGGCGTTAACCGTGACGGCGATGTTTCCGGTCCCGCTATCCCGCTCCAGGATGAGGACGTTGCCGGGCACCGAGGAAAGCGTGACGGTGAGAAGGCCGTCGCCGGTCGCCCAGAAGGCGGCATCGGTGTCCGGCACGGTGATGTTGATCGCGAAGTCGCTCGTCTCCTCCGGCCAGGCGTAAGGCAGGGTGATTGCGGCGTTCGCGTCGCGCACACGCTGGAAGGACGGCAGCCGCGGATCGAACCCCCAATGGGCGGCGTCGAACTGGCGACCGAAATCGATGACGCCGAGCCCACGCATCGCGGCGACCGAGCGGACGATGCCGGCCATGCTGGCGCGCGCCTCTTGCGCCACCTTCGCCCCGCGCGTCGGGGACATCGAGGACGGGACCGTGCCCGGAACGAGAAGGACGTCCGGCGCCGGCGAGATCGCTTGCACCGTGTCGACGACATGCTCGATCGCGTCGAAGGTCGCGGCCTCCATCACGGCGCCGTGGTTCATGCCGAAGGCGAGGATGACGAGGTGCGGCGCCTCGGCGGCGGTGAGGCCGTCGCCGGTGAGGTCGAGCGTGGTGACGTAGTCGAGCCAGTCGGCCTCCGGATCGAGATACCAGCCGGGAACGGACGCGGCATTGCCGACCCCGGCGGCGTCGAGCCACGTCGACCCGCCGATCGCGCGGTTCACGATCACGATGCTGCCGTCGAGCGCCTTGGTCCCATACTGTGCCCAAAGCGCCTGGCGGAGCAGCTCCTCGAAATACGACGTTGCGCCGACGAGCTGGTTCGGCTGCCCCCAGCTATCGCTCATGTAGCAGAGGATCGCGGGGGCGCTCGGCGTCGCCGCTGCGACGGCCGCGTTCCAGGCCGCGAGGTGCGTCTCCGGCACGACATCGTTGAGCGCCGCGAGCGGTGCCGCGGTCTCGGGGATCACGCGCTTGCGATAGGTGCCGATGAGGCGGCCCTTGCCGGTGCGCGTCCGGAAATGGACATCGCCCAGGAAGATCGCGCTCGGCGCGTTGATCGGCCCTTCGATATAGAGCGAAGTGAGGCCGGCCGCGGCTGCCGCGTCGTGGGCGCCCTTCAGCGCCGCGCTCTCGTCGATCGTGCCGGTGAGATCGATCCCCGGCGCGAAGGCGCGGATATCGTCCTCGGGATAGGCCGCTTGGCTCGGCTCGCCGGCCGACACGAACCCCACGATCCGACGATCTGTGTCGATGATCGGAACGCCCGCATAGGTCGCTCGCGTCAGAACCTTTGTCACGTCCAACTGGTTGGCGCGCGGCCGGTTCTCGAAGACTTGCCGCACGATGGCCCCGGCGGGATCGACCTCGGCGAGAACGGGCGATTGGGTGCGGGTGTCGAAGATTTTGACGCGGTCGATCGAGGCGTCGACGCCGAGCGCATCGAGGAGCCCGGTTTGCGCGGGTTCGTCATCGGCGATCAGGGTGACGATCTCCGCGGCGGTCGGATCGCCGGTCGCGCCGCGCACGTCGATCGCTTCGGCGATGTCGGAGACGATGCCGGCACTGCCGAGATAGCCGAGGGTGGCCGGCTTCGCGCCGGATCCGCCTTGCCAGTCGACGACTTGAAGGACGCGCCGCCCGCCATCATTGGCGATGCCGGGGATGGGCGTCCAACCCTGCTGGCCGATGCGCGTTCCGACGCCCCAACCGGCGAACGTCTTCGGCCCGTAAAAATAGCCGTTCAGCGTGTCATAGAAGAAGTCGCCGAGGCGGCCGACGGCGAGCGCCGGGCTGCCGCGCCCGGAGACGATCGTGCGCCCGTCCTCGCCGTTCTGGTTGACCGGCGTGAGTTCGACCTTGGTGGTGATCATGATGTCTCCGAGCGCTCAGGCGGCCGCCTTGATGACGCTGCCGATGGTGGCCGCTTCGGCCCCGGCATCGACGACGGTGGGCGTCGATCCGGGCGTGAAGAGGTTGTGATAGAAACCGTCGACGATGTTGCCGACGCTGTCGGAGGCGATCCGGACGCCGATCGCGTAAGTACCGCGCGCTTTGAAGTCGGAGAAGAGCGCGCCCTTGCCGGCGAGGATCGCGACCTCCTCGGCGGTGTTGCTGCTGTACGCAAAGCCCCCGCTGATCCGAAAATCCTGCAAGAGCGTCTTGGCGCTGAAGCCCGGCCCGACCCTCAGGTCGATCGGCGCGGCGGTCTGCCCGCCGAACTCGCAGTCGCTGAAGCTCACGAGCTCGATGCGCCATAAGCCTTGAAGGCCGCCCGGCGCGGTGTTGAAGCGCCAGGCGCCGGCGCCGCCGCGGATCTCGCACCCGTTGAACGAGATGCGGCTGATGTCGTTGGTGTTCGCCGCCGATCCCGAGCTTTCAACGTAGAATTTCGGGCCGGCGACGTCCGCACCGTCCGCGTCGAAATAGACCTGGTTGAAGCGGATCGAGAAAATCCGCTTGTTGTGCACCTCCTCGGCTCCATCCAATTGGTTCGGCCACAGATGGAGGTGGTACTTCGCTTTGTTGAAGTGGCAGTTGGTGACGTAAAGCCCATCATTGCCGTGAATGAGAATGACGTTCTCCACCCCGGCACCGCCCCACACCTCGCAATTGCTCATGAAGTGGCCGAAGCTGCCTTTAAAACCCTTCTCGCGGAAGATGAAGGTCGCGTAGGCGGTGAGGATACCGGTCCCCGTTCCCTCCCACGGGCACTGGCATTGCAGATTGTGAAGCTGCATGTGGCCGCACGACACGAGATCGTAGGCAATGTGATAGCCCTCAATCCGCATGTTCGAGATCTGACCGCCGAGGATGGACTCGAGCCGGAAGGCGCGGCCCGTCGTGGCGATGCCGGCGCCCAGAAACGAAATCCCGAAATCGCCGATGTCGCAAATCATCCAGTCGGTTCGGGCCGGCGTCTCGCTATGCGCGATGTCGAAGAGGGTGATGTCGGGATCGGTGACGACGAAGCGGGTGCTGAGGCATCCGCGGCCGCGGATCGTGACGGCATTCTGATCGCGAACGGTCTGCGGCGCCGAGACATACCAAATGCCTTCATTCAGGATGATCGGCCGCCCCGTCGCGAGGGCCTGCGCAAGAGCGACATCGTTCGCCGCGACTTGCGCCGCCGAGCCGTCGTTCGGCTTGCCGCCGAACTCCTCGAGGAAAACGCAATCGTCGAACACCTTGAGGTGCGAGCGTGTCGCGGCGACGTCGAGCCGAGCGGCGGCAAGCGTTCCGGAAAGCTCGGCCGCGTCACCCGTCGTCGCCACCGCGGCGAGGTCGCCCGGCTGAACGGCGGTATCGGCTTTCGCGCCTTGCGCGGCTGTCGCCTCGCCCTGCGCACCGCGCACATTGGACGCATCGGCGATGTCCGAGACAAGGCCGCTTGATCCGATATAGACCGGCGACGCGGGCTTCGTCCCTTGTCCGCCGACCCAATCGACGACCTTCAGGACGGACCGCGCGCCGTCATCCTCGGCCGCGATGACGGGCGACCAACTGTTGCCGGCGAGCGAGGTCGGACCGCCCCACCCCGCGAGCCCGCTCTTGGGGCCGTAGAGGTTGACGTTCGCGAGATCGATATAGAGTTCGCCGATGCGGCCGGCGGCGGGATCGGGCGCACCGTCGCCGGTGATCACGCCGAGGCCGTCGCGGCCGGTCCGCTCCATCGCGATCTTGGTGATCGGCACGTTCATGCGAGGTCTCCGAAGCGCGAGATGCCCTGGACGATCTCGAAGTCGCCGGTCGGGGTCGATGATCGGACCTCGGTCGTCTTGTTCTGAAGCTGGAGGTCGTAGACGTAGCGGCCGACGCCGATCGCCTCGATCGTCTCCATCGGAATGTTGATCTCGACGGTCCGGCCGACGGGATCGGTGATCGTGAGCCCGCCGCCGGTCGTCGAGACGGCGTGCAGGAAGCCGGCCGCGTCGGCGCTCTCGCGGATCATCATGACGATCTTCCAATCGTCGAGACGGCCGCGGGTGTATTCGTCGCCGATGCGCAGCGCCGCGAAGAAGTCGGCGTTGGTGCGCGCTGTCAGATTGGTCATCTGCCGTTACCCCACGAGCGTCGTGATGAAGGTCAAGGTCGATCCGGATCGGTTCTCGACGAGGAGGCGCTCGGGCGCGTCGAGGCTGACGGTGACGGATCCGGGATCGCCGGTCGTGCCGGAATGGGCGCCGGTCGCAAGCTCGACCCCGCCGAGGCCCCAGGCTTTGGCGAGGCCCGTTTCCGGTGTGTTGATGCGTAGATCGCCCGACAGCGCGTCGGTCGGGCCGGTGATGCCGAGGCGGCCGATCGTCAGCGCGCCGAGCGCGACCGCGACGACGGCGTTGTTCGGCACGGTGAGGCGCGCGGTGCGCGGCGCGAGGTCGATCTTCTCGGCAAGCGCCGTCGTCTCGGCGGCGAGCGCGGAAACGGAGGCATCGAGCGCTGCGACGGCGTTGGTGGCGCCGACGAGGCTCGGCGTCCAGGTGACGAGATCCCAGGTGTCGACGGTCTCGATCACCTCGACATCGAGGACGGCGTCGGCCGAGAAGCTGCGCACGAAGGGCCGGGCATAGACGGTGCCGTTCGGCGCGACCGCCTCGACCCCCTCGCCCGCATCGAGGGCCATGTGGAACGGCCCCGCCACATAGCGCGCCGGCACGTCGAGGATGCGGATCTCCTCGAAGGTCGCGGTCCCGATCGGCTTCTTGTTCCGGTCGAGCCAGACGACGCCGACGGTGACGGTGTCGCCGGCGGGATCGCTGCCGCGATGGTACATGCGGAAGGCGGCGCGCAGGCGATAGATGTGCCAGCTCTCGAAGGCCCGCGGGACGGCGGGCGCCACGACGCCCTGCCCTTTGATGCGGAGCACCGCGCCGTGCTGGCCGACCGCGACGGCGGAGGCGTCATAATGGGCGAGCGCGGTATCGGCGCCGTCGACCGACGAGAGCCAATCGGTGGGCGCCTCGCCGGGGCGGGTGCCGAGCCCGGCGCCGCGCGTTGCGAGGATCGCCTCGAGGCCGTCGATCGCGCCGACATCGTGGGTGTGGGC
>NZ_JAKGCS010000032.1 GCF_021556395.1 Acuticoccus kalidii | reverse complement strand
GCGAGGTTTCGGCCTCGGGTTCTTTGACAATCGCATAGATGAAGAAAGAGAAACGTGGGCGGCGTTGTCTCTGCGGATCGCGGCTCGGACCTTTCGGGGTTTGGAGCGGATCAACAAGACAATGGCGGACACGTTTTCAAGACGGACCGCTCCGATGAGATATCGGAGAGTGTGTCCTCGTCAAACGGGCTTCTCTTTATGGGAAGTTCGTCGCAAACGTGATCTTGCCGGATCAGATTGTCTCAACTTGAGAGTTTGATCCTGGCTCAGAACGAACGCTGGCGGCAGGCTTAACACATGCAAGTCGAACGCACCCTTCGGGGTGAGTGGCAGACGGGTGAGTAACGCGTGGGAACCTACCTATCGGTTCGGGATAACTTCCGGAAACGGAAGCTAATACCGGATACGCCCTTTGGGGGAAAGATTTATTGCCGATGGATGGGCCCGCGTTGGATTAGCTAGTTGGTGAGGTAACGGCTCACCAAGGCGACGATCCATAGCTGGTCTAAGAGGATGATCAGCCACACTGGGACTGAGACACGGCCCAGACTCCTACGGGAGGCAGCAGTGGGGAATATTGGACAATGGGCGAAAGCCTGATCCAGCCATGCCGCGTGAGTGATGAAGGCCTTAGGGTTGTAAAGCTCTTTCGCTAGGGATGATAATGACAGTACCTAGTAAAGAAGCCCCGGCTAACTTCGTGCCAGCAGCCGCGGTAATACGAAGGGGGCTAGCGTTGTTCGGAATTACTGGGCGTAAAGCGCGCGTAGGCGGATCATTAAGTCAGGGGTGAAATCCCGGGGCTCAACCTCGGAATTGCCTCTGATACTGGTGATCTTGAGTCCGTGAGAGGTGAGTGGAACTCCGAGTGTAGAGGTGAAATTCGTAGATATTCGGAAGAACACCAGTGGCGAAGGCGGCTCACTGGCACGGTACTGACGCTGAGGTGCGAAAGCGTGGGGAGCAAACAGGATTAGATACCCTGGTAGTCCACGCCGTAAACGATGATAGCTAGCCGTCGGGGTGCATGCATCTCGGTGGCGCAGTTAACGCATTAAGCTATCCGCCTGGGGAGTACGGTCGCAAGATTAAAACTCAAAGGAATTGACGGGGGCCTGCACAAGCGGTGGAGCATGTGGTTTAATTCGAAGCAACGCGCAGAACCTTACCAGCTCTTGACATCCCCTGCTCGCTGGAGAGATCCAGTTTTCCCTTCGGGGACAGGGTGACAGGTGCTGCATGGCTGTCGTCAGCTCGTGTCGTGAGATGTTGGGTTAAGTCCCGCAACGAGCGCAACCCTCGCCTCTAGTTGCCATCATTCAGTTGGGCACTCTAGAGGGACTGCCGGTGATAAGCCGAGAGGAAGGTGGGGATGACGTCAAGTCCTCATGGCCCTTACGGGCTGGGCTACACACGTGCTACAATGGCAGTGACAATGGGTGAATCCCAAAAAGCTGTCTCAGTTCGGATTGTCCTCTGCAACTCGAGGGCATGAAGTCGGAATCGCTAGTAATCGTGGAACAGCATGCCACGGTGAATACGTTCCCAGGCCTTGTACACACCGCCCGTCACACCATGGGAGTTGGTTCTACCCGAAGATGCTGTGCTAACCCGCAAGGGAGGCAGGCAGCCACGGTAGGGTCAGCGACTGGGGTGAAGTCGTAACAAGGTAGCCGTAGGGGAACCTGCGGCTGGATCACCTCCTTTCTAAGGATGTTTGGGATTAAGGCTTGCCTTTCCCGAACGCTTGGAAACACGCCTGGATCTTCGGATCACAGGCATTGGCGAGACGACGCCGCCTTCGTTTCTCTTTCTGAACAGAACGGTTGGGACCGGCCCTCCCCTCTCGGCGACGAGAGGACGGGCTGGGCGCGAACCAGCGTTGTGTGATGCGCGCATCTTGTGTATGCGAGCGTTGCCGGCGGGGCCTGTAGCTCAGGTGGTTAGAGCGTACGCCTGATAAGCGTAAGGTCGATGGTTCGAGTCCATCCAGGCCCACCACGGATTTGGCTGGTCTGGCTTGTTTTGGCTGATCGCCGACGACGCAAACAGAGGGGCCTTAGCTCAGCTGGGAGAGCACCTGCTTTGCAAGCAGGGGGTCGTCGGTTCGATCCCGACAGGCTCCACCAAGTTTACCGTTCTGGAACAGAACCGAATTCCTGCTTTGCAGGATACGCCGCGGATGCGGCGCCGGGCTCGAGCACTTTGTGCGGCCCAAGCTCAGACTGACATCGTGAAGAGAAGATGTGTTCGCCCATCGGGATCGATGAGGAGACGAAACGCGCGAGCGTTGCGTTCCTCGACGGATCGGTTTCGATGCGACGGGCGGAGGGTATCTCCGACATCCTGTGGCTCAGCTGCAGACATGTACCCCTCCCCTGCCCCGATGGTCCTGACCGGCCATTTGGGGATGATGCGAACAGATCTCGTGAAACTGGTCTTTCCTTATCGAAGCACCATTCGACGTTGAACGACGTCGCGCCTCCGCAGGGCGTTTGATCCGATTGGATCTCGGGTGGGCATCGATAATGAGAGTGATCAAGTGCCTTAAGAGCATCTGGTGGATGCCTAGGCATCGAGAGGCGATGAAGGACGTGGTACGCTGCGAAAAGCCGTGGGGAGTTGCGAACAAACTTTGATCCATGGATGTCCGAATGGGGAAACCCACCCGTTAAGGGTACCCGAAAGGGAGCGAACCCGGGGAAGTGAAACATCTCAGTACCCGGAGGAAAGGAAATCAACCGATACTCCGCTAGTAGTGGCGAGCGAACGCGGACCAGCCGAGCAACTTAGGAAAGCAGAACCATCTGGAAAGGTGGGCCATAGTGGGTGACAGCCCCGTATGTGGATCCGACGTTGACGTATCAAGTAGGGCGGGACACGTGAAATCCTGTTCGAAGATGGGGGGACCACCCTCCAAGGCTAAGTACTCCTCGATGACCGATAGTGAACCAGTACCGTGAGGGAAAGGTGAAAAGCACCCCGACAAGGGGAGTGAAAGAGTTCCTGAAACCGGATGCTTACAAACAGTGGGAGGGCGCAAGCCTGACCGCGTACCTTTTGTATAATGGGTCAGCGACTTAGTCTGACGAGCAAGCTTAAGCCGGTAGGTGTAGGCGTAGCGAAAGCGAGTCTGAACAGGGCGTTCAGTTCGTCGGATTAGACCCGAAACCGGGTGATCTAGCCATGAGCAGGTTGAAGGTTGGGTAACACCAACTGGAGGACCGAACCGTTGAATGTTGCAAAATTCTCGGATGACTTGTGGCTAGGGGTGAAAGGCCAATCAAACTCGGTGATAGCTGGTTCTCCGCGAAATCTATTTAGGTAGAGCGTTGGACGTATTCCTCGGGGGGTAGAGCACTGGATGGGCTATGGGGGCTTACCGCCTTACTGATCCTAACCAAACTCCGAATACCCGAGAGAATTATCCAGCAGACACACGGCAGGTGCTAACGTCTGTCGTGGAGAGGGAAACAACCCTGATCACCAGCTAAGGCCCCCAAATCGTGGCTAAGTGTGAAAGGATGTAGAGACCCCAAAACAACCAGGATGTTGGCTTAGAAGCAGCCATCATTTAAAGAAAGCGTAACAGCTCACTGGTCTAAATAAGGGTCTCCGCGCCGAAAATGTAACGGGGCTCAAGCCACGTGCCGAAGCTGTGGGCTTGTCTTTGACAAGCGGTAGCGGAGCGTTCCGTAGGTCCGTGAAGGGATACTCGTGAGAGGTCCTGGAGATATCGGAAGTGCGAATGCTGACATGAGTAACGATAAAGGGAGTGAGAGACTCCCTCGCCGAAAGTCCAAGGGTTCCTGCGTAAAGTTAATCTGCGCAGGGTTAGTCGGCCCCTAAGGCGAAGCCGAAAGGCGTAGTCGATGGGAATGCAGTTAATATTCTGCAACCTGGTGGTAGTGACGAATGCCGTGTGTTGTCAGTCCTTATTGGATTGGTCTGGCAGCGAAGGTGTTCCGGGAAATAGCTCCACCGTATAGACCGTACCCGAAACCGACACAGGTGGACTGGTAGAGTATACCAAGGCGCTTGAGAGAACGATGCTGAAGGAACTCGGCAAATTGCCTCCGTAAGTTCGCGAGAAGGAGGCCTTGGGTTTGCGCAAGCAGATCCGAGGGGCACAGACCAGGGGGTAGCGACTGTTTATCAAAAACACAGGGCTCTGCGAAGTCGCAAGACGACGTATAGGGTCTGACGCCTGCCCGGTGCCGGAAGGTTAAAAGGAGGAGTGCAAGCTCCGAATTGAAGCCCCGGTAAACGGCGGCCGTAACTATAACGGTCCTAAGGTAGCGAAATTCCTTGTCGGGTAAGTTCCGACCTGCACGAATGGCGTAACGACTTCCCCGCTGTCTCCAGCATCGACTCAGTGAAATTGAATTCCTCGTGAAGATGCGAGGTTCCTGCGGTCAGACGGAAAGACCCCGTGCACCTTTACTATAGCTTTACACTGGCATTCGTGGCGGCATGTGTAGGATAGGTGGTAGGCTTTGAAGCGTGAGCGCCAGCTTGCGTGGAGCCACCCTTGAAATACCACCCTTGCTTTCATGGATGTCTAACCGCGGCTTACGCCCGGGACAGTGTATGGTGGGTAGTTTGACTGGGGCGGTCGCCTCCCAAAGAGTAACGGAGGCGTGCGAAGGTGGGCTCAGAGCGGTCGGAAATCGCTCGTTGAGTGCAATGGCATAAGCCTGCCTGACTGCGAGACTGACAAGTCGAGCAGAGTCGAAAGACGGCCATAGTGATCCGGTGGTCCCGAGTGGAAGGGCCATCGCTCAACGGATAAAAGGTACGCCGGGGATAACAGGCTGATGACACCCAAGCGTCCATAGCGACGGTGTTGTTTGGCACCTCGATGTCGGCTCATCGCATCCTGGGGCTGGAGCAGGTCCCAAGGGTTTGGCTGTTCGCCAATTAAAGCGGTACGTGAGCTGGGTTCAGAACGTCGTGAGACAGTTTGGTCCCTATCTGCCGTGGGTGTCGGAGAATTGAAAGGATCTGCCCCTAGTACGAGAGGACCGGGGTGGACGTACCTCTTGTGGACCTGTTGTGGCGCCAGCCGCATTGCAGGGTAGCTACGTACGGACGGGATAACCGCTGAAAGCATCTAAGCGGGAAACCCACCTTGAAACGAGTTCTCCCTTGAGAGCCGTTGTAGACGACGACGTTGATAGGCTGGATGTGGAAGCGTGGTGACATGCGTAGCTTACCAGTACTAATCGCTCGATCGGCTTGATCACTCTCATTAGTTCATGCCCATTCGCCAATGGCGAACGGTTCTCTGCTGATTGCTCTGCAATGAGCCTGGCCTTCGGGCTGCTTGTTGTGAGGCGGTGGCGAGAACTGAAACGAATACGATTGAGGAAAGACCGGCTTTTGCCGGACGGGTTCAACCCGCCAGTTTCACGATCTGATCGCAGCGCAACGAGCGTGTGCGTGGCTCCTCATCGGCGCCCCGCACGGCCGGACGGCCAGGCTCATTGCGCGGCCATCAGAACACATGAACGTCCTCCGCTGGCCTGGTGGCCTTTGCGAGGGGTCCCCACCCGATCCCATTCCGAACTCGGCCGTTAACCCCCTCAGCGCCAATGGTACTTCGTCTCAAGACGCGGGAGAGTAGGTCGCTGCCAGGCCTGCCGAGGACGTTCAAACATCTTCTCTTCATCGATGCACTCCTGCAGCGCACACCCCTCCCCTTGCTATCATTGGCCGACGCACTCCGTGTGATGCTGGCAGTTTGCGCCCATCATCCCGCGCCCGGCTTTGCTTGACCGAAACCGCGCGAAGGCGGTGTGCCGGGTGCGAACGATCGCGCCGACTTGTCCATAAAGGCGTCGGCCGGCCTCGCGCCGGTGTTTCGGCCCGCGGCCGGGCTTGACCCCAGGCCGGCTTTGGGTGGCAGATTGCGATGCCAGCCATCAGAGTCCCCGCCTTTGCCGCACCCCACCCGCGCCGACACCAACCCGACGGCAATGTTCGCCCTTGCGTCGTCGATCCTCCTCGCATCGCTGGGCGTGAGCCTTGCGAGCGTCGCCCTTCCCGCGCTTTCTCAGGCCTTCTCAGCCACGATCTCGCAGGTGCAGTGGGTCGTCATCGGCTACCTCCTGTCGGTGACGATCACCATTCTCCTGGTCGGCCGGCTCGGCGATCAGCTCGGCCAAAGACGAGTGTTGGTCGCAGGGCTCCTCCTCTTCGCCGCGGCGTCTGTGGCGAGCGCAGCGGCGCCGGACCTTGGGACATTGATCGCGGCGCGTGCAGTCCAGGGGATCGGTGGCGCGATTCTGATGGCGCTGCCGGTCTCGCTCGCGCGCGAGATCGTGCCGCTGGAGCGGACCGGGTCGGCGATGGGCCTCCTCGGCACGATGTCGGCGATCGGCACCGCGCTCGGGCCGTCTTTGGGCGGCATCGTGATCGCATGGTTCGGCTGGCGCGCGGCATTCGCCGCTCTGGCGCTAGTCAGCCTCGCTGCCCTCGGCCTTGCGCTGCGGATCAATCTGCGCGCGCCGTCCCCGCTTTGTGGCCGGATCGACTTTCGCTGGCCGAGCGCCATCGTTCTCGCCGTCACACTGAGCGGCTACGCTCTCGCCACCGCGGGGAACGCCGTCACGCTGCCCTTCGGGAGCGGCGTGTTCGCGCTCATCGCCGTCGGCGGGCTCATCGTCTTCATCGCGATCGAGGCGCGTTCGGCGACGCCGCTGATCCCCGTCAGGGTCCTCGTCGAGCGGACGGTCGCGTTTTCCCTCCTCATGAACATGCTCGTCACCACGGTCATTATGACGACGCTCGTGGTGGGGCCGTTCTATCTCGCCTTCGGGCTCGGCCTCGACCAGGCCGCCGTGGGGCTCGTCCTCGCGGTCGGCCCCGTCGTCTCGGCGCTTTCGGGGCTTCCGGCGGGACGGGCGACGGACCGTTTCCGCGCCTCTCGGGTGCTCGTTGCCGGGCTCGTCGCGATGACGGCCGGTCTCGTCTGCCTTGCCTTGTTGCCGCAACGGTTCGGGGTCGCGGGTTATATCGCGGCCTTGGCGATCATCACGCCCGGCTATCAGCTCTTTCTCGCCGCCAACAACACCACATTGATGCTAAGCGCGCGCGCCGGGGAGCGCGGGATGCTGTCCGGCCTGCTGGGCCTTTCCCGCAATCTCGGCTTCATGACGGGGGCGTCCGCCATGGCGAGCCTGTTCGCCTTCGCTCTACGCGGCGTCGACGTCACCCTCGTCTCGGCGGACACGCTTGCGGACGCCTTCGCGCAGACCTTCCTGGTCGCGGCGGGGCTTACAGGCTTTGCGCTCGTCCTGGGCATTGCCGCGCGGCCCGATCGGCCGCGCCATTGAGGCCGGTCATTCCTCCGGCAGAAAGCGCTCCACGATATTGCGGGCGAGCGATGGGATGAGCGTCTTCCGGTCCTGGACATAATAAGAGAAGAGATCGGAGCGCATCCGGTCCCACGTTCCCTCCCCTTCCCCACCACCGTCGACGCTCGACATCCACCATTCGGGGGCCGATCCGGCCTCGGCGCGATAGCCCTCCGGCCAGTCCTGAAAACGCAGGACCGCCTCGACATCGGCCGCGGTCAACGCACCGCTCTTCGCCCGCTCGAAGAGCTTCGGGTCGCACACCTTCATGACGCTGAGCCCCATCAGGATGGGGGCGAGCTTCAACATGGTGCGCGGCGTCATCGCGAGGCCATAGGTGAAGATCGTGACGATGCGCTCGATCGTGCGCGGGGTGAACGCCCGCACCTCCGCGACGGCGGCGAGCATCGCGAGCGTTGCCGCATGGTCTGGGTCGCGCGGCCCGTTCGGGGAGAGCCGGCGGGCGACGTCCTCGATATAGCGCACGCGCGTCGCGTGGGAGGTGAAGGCCATATCCGGCAGCGACAGCGCGATGTCGTAGAAGGAGCGCAAGGTGCGGCCGTCGCTCTCCTCCGCGCCGTAGGCGACACTCACCGCGTTCTCGAGCGAGGCGTGGTTCGCCGAGAGGACGAAGTGGATGTTGGCGACGCTGAAGAGATAGCGGCTCGTCTCGAGGAGATCGAGCGTGAAGGAACGGCGGCAACGGTCGATCTCATCGAGGATGATGATGAGCGGATGCCGCGGCGTGGTGCCCTGCACGGTCTCGCCGAGCTCCTTGGCGAAGGTGGTGAGGCCGTCGCGAAATCCGGCGAGAGCGCGGCGCTCTTCAGGCTGCTGCGCGATCAGGCGGCGAACATAGGCCTCGCGATCGCCGGTCAGGTCGTCCGTTTGCGCCGAGGCCCTGTCGAGACGGGCATTCACCTCTTGCATGTCGGCCGCGAGAAGGGCGGGCGGCGCCTCGGCTCGGGTGAGGAACCGGCCGGCACGCGCGGCGATCTCGACGATGCGCAGGTTGGGTTCGCTCGCCTCCGGGGCGAGGCTGGCGAGCTCGGCGGCAAGGGCGATGAACGCGTTCTCGACATGGTCGTGCGCGACGGCGTCGAAATAGACGACCGGGTGGCCGGCCTGGCGCAGCTCGGCCGCCCACATCTTGAGAAATGTCGTCTTCCCCGCGCCGAACGGGGAATCGAGAAAGACCATCAGAGGCGGCTCTTCGTCCTGCATCAGATTGGTCAGACTGCGTGCGAAACCGGCACGCCCGAAAAGATCAGTTGCCTCTGTAAAGCCTTCGCTTTGGCCAAACTCGGCTGATGACGGTAAAATGCGCATACACGAATTGGCTACTTCAAATTGAACAGAGCCGAGTATGACCGGCCCGGCGGGGGCTGTCACGAGGCTCTCTCCTCATTTGAAGGTCCGAAATATGTGACTTGCGGCGGAATGAAACACCCCAGGCCGGCTGCGGTCGGACACCGCTGGCGCGGCGATCACGAGCATCAGAGCCCGCGTCGCGATCTGCCGATCATGTGGATGTCAGCCGGCGAGCTCGACGCGCGAGGATATCCGCAGATGGTGGAGAACGTCACCCGCGCCGTTGCCGAGCTGATTGACGTGAAGGCGCATCTCGCCGGCCGCGCTCTCGGCGTCGTTGGCGAGGATCGCGTCGACGATCCGCTGATGCTCCTCGACCGAGACGAGCATGCGGCCGGGCTGGAAGGTGATGCGCCGGCGATAGGGCGCCGTAAAGAGCTGCGCGGTGCGGATCTGCGCGGCGAGGATGCGGTTGTGGCTCGCCGCGATGATGACGGCGTGGAAACGGCCGTTCGCCTCGTTGAAGGCGATATGATCGCCGGCACGGGCGGCGGCGGCGCAGACCTTGTGCATCTCAGCCATCGTGTCGCGCTGGTCGGGCAGGATGCGCCGGGCCGCCTGACTGGCGGCGAGCGCTTCGAGCTCGGCGTTCACGGTGAAGGAATCGAAGAGGTCGGCGACATCGAGCTGGGCGACGGACGCCCCCTGGCGCGATTGAACCGTCACGATGCCGCTCGCCGACAGGCGCTGGAGCGCCTCGCGGACCGGGGTGCGGGAGGTGCCGAAGCGGGCGGCGAGGCCGCGCTCGTCGAGCCGTTCGCCGGGTGCGAGACTGCCGGCGAGAAGCTCTTCCTCCAGCATCTTCACGATCTCGTCGGCGCGGGATCCGGTCTCATTCGACATCGTTCAGCCTTTTGGCGCGCCCGACCTTCAGCCCCTTTCTGAGGGACGGCGAGATCATCGGATAAAGGACCGCGAGAAGCGAGATCGCAAGCAGCGTGGCCGAGATCGGCCGCTCCACGAAGACCAGCCACGACCCGTCGCTGACGATCAGCGCGCGGCGCAAATTCTCCTCCAGGATTGGCCCGAGGATCAGCCCGAACGCAAGCGGCGCGATCGGGATCTTGAGCCGCGTCATGATGAATCCGATGACGCCGAAGGCGACCATCACGATGACATCGTCGACATTGTTACGGATCGCGAAGGCGCCGACGAAGCAGAGCAGCGTGACGATCACGAGTAGGATGTTCGGCGGAAGCTGCAGAAGCCGCACGATCTGCCGGATGAAGACGAGGCCGAAGATCAACGTGAAGATCAGCGCCAGGAACAGCGCGACATAGACGGCGGCGACGAAATCCGGCCGGTCGGCGAAGAGCATGGGGCCGGGACGCAGCCCGTGGATCAGCAGCGAGGCCATCAGGATCGCCGTCATCGAGTCGCCCGGAATGCCGAGCGTCATCATCGGGACGAGCGCGCCCCCGACACAGGCGTTGTTCGAGGCTTCCGGCGCGGCGATGCCTTCCGGTGCGCCCTTGCCGAAGCGCTCGGGATGGCGGGAGAGGCGCTGTTCCTGCGTATAGGACACGGCGACCGCGATCGCCGAACCGGCCGCCGGGATCGCGCCGACCACCGCCCCGAGGATCGAGCCGCGTCCGATCGAGCCCCAAAGCCCGAGCAGGCTACGCCATGGCGGGATCAGACGGCCGATCCGCTCCACGGCCGCAGTTTTCGCCGAGCCGAGCTCGATCGTGCGCATCACCTCGGCGAGGCCGAAAATGCCGACCGTCAGCGGAACGAGATCGATGCCGCTTTCGAGGAGCGTCGTGCCGAACGTGAAGCGCGGTGTGTCGGTGACGGTATCGAAGCCGACCATGCCGCAGACGAGCCCGACGAGACCCGCCATCAGCCCCTTGAAGGTCGAGCCGGGCGAGGCGTAGGCGAGCATCGTGAGGCCGAACACCGTCGCCGCCGCGAATTCGGGGCTGCGGAACTGCATCGCCCCCGCCACGATGAGCGGCGCGATCAGCATCAGCACCAGGAGGCCGACGATGCCGCCGAGGGTGGAAGAGAAGAGCGCAATCGTCAGCGCTTCCCCCGCTCGGCCGGAGCGAGCCATCGGATAGCCGTCGAGCTGGGTGACGATGGCGCCGGGCGTACCCGGAATATTGAGAAGGATCGCCGAGATCGAGCCGCCATAGACGCTGGCGGAGAAGACACCGATCAGGAACACGATCGCCGCCTCGGGCGCCATCGCGTAGGTGACGGGCAGAAGGATCGCGAGCGACATCGTGGAGGAGATGCCGGGAAGGCAGCCGAGCACGATCCCGAGGATCGCGCCGATCGCGCTGAGCGCAATCAGCTCGGGTGTACCGAGAACGCCGGTGAGGTGGCCGAGAAAATCGCCGTACATGAGATCCCGCGTCGTCGCTCAGGGAAGAGGCACGCGGATGACTTCCGCGAAGATGTAAGTGAGGAGGCCCACGCCGACCGCGCTCGCGATCACGATCATCAGGAGGCGGCGCTTCCAGTTGCCGTGCCAGGCTTCGGCGAGCACGCACATCCAACCGAACGCGAAGATCAGCGCCGTGGCGAGAAAGCCGATCCGGTACATGACCGGCACCATGAGGAGGACGCTGCCGGCGAAGACCGCGGGGATCCACAGATTGCGGAAGATCCGGCCTTCGAAGCGCCCATCGCGCCGGAGTGTGAGGAGAACCGCCCGCGCGAACATGATCACCGCGCCGATCGACAGGAACGAGAGGACGAGGACCGGCATCAGGACCGGGCCGGGGTCGAGCCCGAAATCGGTCCACACATAGGAATCGCCGAGGATCGCCCACCAGCCGATCACGGCCCACAGGCCGAAGAAGACGGGAACCCCGAATTCGACGGTCAGATCCCGTTCGTTCGCCTCATCGTCCATTCATCCCTCACCGCGCGTTCGAGGTCGTAAGAGGCGGCCACCGGCCGCCTCTCCTCGCGTGTTATTTCTGATTCGCTTTCACGAGGCCGGCGTCGAGCAGGACGGGATAATAATTCTCGTCGAACGCGGCGATGTAGGTGCCGGTCTCCTCGGCGCCCTTCGGCTGGATCACGAAGCCGACATTCTTGGCCGCTTCCTGGAACTCGGGATCTTCGACCGTCTTCGTGAAGATCTCTTCGAGCTTCGCCTTCACCTCGTCGGAGACACCCGCGGGCGCGAACACCGCACGCCAGTCACCGGCGACGAGGTCGATGCCCTCTTCCTTGAAGGTCGGCGTTTCGGGCGCCATGAAGTGACGCTCGTCGGCGGTGACGGCGAGGATGTTGATGTCGCCCGCCTTCGCCTGATCGACGAGCTGCGGCACCGGCAGCGTCGCCGACTGGATCTCACCCGACATGATCGCGGCGACGGTCGGCGAATAGCCCTTATAGGGCACCTTCGTCATCTGAACGTCGGCCGCCTTCTCGATCAGCGCGGCGACGACATAGGACCAGCCGCCCGGCGCGTCGTTCCCGTTCTTGATCGAGCCGGGATTTTCTTTCAGCGCGGCGATGAACTGCTCGAGCGTCTCGATGCCGGTATCGGCGCGGACTTCGAGGGCGCCGGGATCAGGACCGAAAAAGGAGATCGGCGCGAGGTCGGCGACGGCCGGCGCATTCGGGTTGATATATTGCTGCGCGACGATGCTGGAGCCGAAGATGCCCACGGTCTGACCATCGGGCTCGGCCTCGGCGACGAAGCGAACGCCCGTCGATCCACCAGCGCCGTCGATATTGTTCACCACGATGGGCACACCGGCATATTTCTCGCCATATTGCGCGAGAAGGCGTCCCGCACGGTCACCACCGCCACCGGCCGGCCAGTTGACGACGAGCGTGATCGGCCCGTCCGGGAAATCCTGCGCCGCGGCGGGTCCCGCCACGATGCCCGCCGCAAAGGCGAACGCGCAGCCCGCCATCAGCGCGCGCTTGGTGATCGATTTCATCATCAAAGTCCCTCCGACCCTGTCTCTTTGCTGCAGGCGATCCGTCCCATCAGCGCGTGCCATGGTTGCTGGTCTGGCACGCTACGATCAGTCGGATCCGACCACATGAGTGTGACTTTGACTAGTCTGGTATCCAAGAAAAACTTTTAAGCACTCGATGCTGCATTTTTAGGCTTTATCTGGCATACCACGGATGGCACTTTGGTTCGTGAGAGACACGGAGCACGACGTGACGACATCCGCCGACCGCAACAGGCATTTCGATAGGCTTGTAAACACCGAGGGCCTCAAGTGGCTCGGTCAGAACACGAACCACTATCCGGTCGACCCGAGCGTTCGGGAGGCGATGGTGCGCTGCCTCGACAAGGAGGAGTTCCACGCCTACGCCCCGCCGCTGGGCCTCGAAGCGCTGCGCGCCGGCATCGTCGCCGATCTCGGCCTTCCCGGTATGGAGGCGATGGTGACGGACGGCGCGGTGTCCGGCCTTTATCATGTGTGCCACACCTTCTGCCGGCCGGGTGATCGCTTCATCACCACGGATCCGACCTGGGCCTGGCCGATGTCGTTCGCCCGCGCCGCCGGGGCCGAAGTCATCCAGCTCCCGATCTATGGCGACGAATACGGCTTCCGTCTCGACCCCCAGCGCCTGCGCGAGGTCGTCGACGAGCGCACGCGGGTCATCTACATCGTCGATCCCAACAACCCGATCGGCAGCACCCAGACCGAGGCCGAGATCGCCGAGATCGCCGAGATCGCGCGCTCCGTCGACGCCTATCTCATCCACGACTGCACCTATCGCGACTTCGCGTTCGACCACCATTTCGCGGCGCTGCATTATCCCGAGAAGACGATCACCACCTGGAGCTTCTCGAAGTGGCTCGGCTTTGCGGGCCTGCGCGTCGGCGCGCTCGTCGCCGCACCCGACGTGATCGAGACCCTCGCGGCCGCGCCGCCCAACAATCTCGGCTCGTCGATCCTCGCCCAGCGCGGCGCCCTCGCCGGGCTCGAAGCGAAATCGCGTTGGTTTCCGGGCATTCTCGAGAACCAGCGCGGCAATCAGCGCCTCGTGAAGGAGGCGTTCGACGCGCTGTCCGGTTTCCGCATTCCGGTCTTCCCGTCGAACGGCAATTTCCTCGTGGTCGAGACCGTCGGCGCCGGCGTCCGCCCCGAAGCGCTCTGCGCGGTGATGGCGCGGCACGGCATCATGATCCGGCAGGGCTCGTACCACACGAAGACATTCGGCGACCGGTTCATCAAGGTCTCCGTCTCCGTTCCGACCGAATGGGTCGAAGCCTTCTGCCGCCTCCTGCCCGAGGCGGTCGAGGAAGCGCGCGGCATCAACGAAGACATCGCCCTCTTCTAGAGCGGCAGCGCGCCTGCCCGCGGCCGGCGCGCCGAACGATTAAGGATAGAGAGAATGGATCTAGGTCTCAGCGGCCGCACAGTGCTGATCACGGGAGCCTCGCAAGGGATCGGCGCGGCCGCCGCGCGTGCCTTCGCGGCCGAGGGCTGCCATCTGCATCTGACGGCGCGATCCACCACGAATCTCGACGCCGTGAAGGTGGCGATCACCGCCGCTCACGATGTCGATGTCACGCTGCATCCGCTCGACCTCTCGGTCGCCGGCGCGGCCGAGGCGCTCGCCGATACGGTGGGCTTCGTCGATGCGCTCGTGAACAATGCCGGCGCCATTCCGGGCGGCGACCTCTGGTCGGTCGACGAGGCGACCTGGCG
This sequence comes from Acuticoccus kalidii, assembly GCF_021556395.1. Classification (GTDB taxonomy): domain Bacteria; phylum Pseudomonadota; class Alphaproteobacteria; order Rhizobiales; family Amorphaceae; genus Acuticoccus; species Acuticoccus kalidii. The sequence continues at coordinate 33,184 of NZ_JAKGCS010000032.1, read as the reverse complement.
CGCGGCGTGGGATCTCAAGGTGCACGGCTATATCAACCTGTGCCGCGCGGTCTACGCCAAGATGAAGCCCGAGGGGCGCGGCGTCATCATCAACGATATCGGCAACGCCGGTGAGCGGCTCGACGCCGACTATATCTGCGGCTCGACCGGCAACGCCGCGCTGATGGCCTTCACGCGTGCGCTGGGCGGCAAGTCGCTGACGGCCGACGGGATCCGCGTCGTCGGCGTCAATCCCGGCCCGGTCGACACCGAGCGGATGCCGAAGCTCCTGCGCAAGCGGGCCAAGGACTGGTTCGGCGACGAAAATCGCTGGGAGGAGCTTCTCGAACGCTACCCGCTCCACCGGATGGCGAAGGTCGAGGAGATCGCGGACGCGATGCTCTTCCTCGCGAGCGATCGGTCGGGCTACACCTCCGGCACGATCCTGACCATCGACGGCGGGATCGTCTCGCGCAACTCGATCGTCTGAGGAGGACGTGATGGCCGAAGGGACGAGCATCGCCACCACCGACGACGGCGTGCGTCTCCATGTCGAAAGCGCGGGCGAAGGCACCCCGATCGTGTTCGTGCACGAGTTCGGCGGCGACCATCGCTCGTGGGAAGCGCAGATGCGCTATTTCTCGCGTCGCCATCGCGTCGTCACCTACGGCGCGCGGGGCTATCCGCCGTCCGAGGTGCCCGAAGCGATCGAGGCCTATTCCCAGGCCCGCGCCACCGCCGACATCGCCGCCGTGATGGACCATTGCGGGATCGACAAGGCGCACATCGTGGGCCTTTCGATGGGCGGTTTCGCGACCGTCCATTTCGGCCTCACCTATCCCGAGCGCGCCCTTTCGCTCACCGTCGCCGGCGCCGGCTATGGCGCGGAAAAGGCGTTCGAGGACTATTTCCGCGGCGTCTCCGAAGAGGTGGCCCGTCAGTTCGAATCCATGGGCGCGGAGAATTTCTCCAAGATCTACGGCATGGCCGCCTCGCGCATCCCCTTCCTCGTGAAGGATCCGCGCGGCCACGCCGAGTTCGTGCGGATGCTCGGCGAGCATTCCTCCAAGGGCGCGGCGAACACCATGCGCGGCGTCCAGATGCACCGCCCCTCGCTCTACGATCTCGAAGACGCGCTGAAGGCGATGGACGTACCGACGCTGATCGTTTCGGGTGACGAGGACGATCATTGCCTCCAGCCGGCGCTTTACATGAAGCGCGTGATCCCGGCCTCCGGCCTGCTCATCCTGCCGAAAACCGGCCACACCATCAATCTCGAAGAGCCCGACCGCTTCAACAGCTCCGTGGCCGACTTCATCGCCCAGGTCGAGGCCGGCCGCTGGCTTGCCCGCGACCCGCGCTCCGCCCCCAGCGAAATCATGAAGACGTCATGACGAGCGCGGCCGTCCAGCATGTCAGCGAGGCGCGCCTTTGGGCGCGTCACATGGAGCTCGCCCAGCACGGCGCCCTCTCCAAAGGCGGCGTGTGCCGTCTCGCTCTGTCCGACGAGGAGATCGCCGCCCGCAAAACGCTGATCGCGTGGGCCGCCGCGCTCGACCTCGCGGTCAGCACCGACGCGATCGGCAACCTGTTCTTCCGCATGGAAGGCTCCGAGCCCGATCTCGACCCGGTGATGACCGGCTCGCATATCGATTCGCAGCCGGCCGGCGGCAAGTTCGACGGCGCGTTCGGCGTCCTCGCCGCCTTCGAGGTGGTGGAGGCGATGCGGGCGGCTGGGATCGAGCCGCGCCGGCCCGTCATCGTCGTCGCGTGGATGAACGAGGAGGCCTCGCGCTTCGCCCCCGGCATGATGGGCTCGGAGGCCTTCACCGCGACGAAGCCGCTCGAGACCATTCTCGCCGTCACCGACGATCAAGGCGTCAGCGTTGCGGAGGCGGTGCAGCGTGTCGCCGCCGCCTTCCCGCAGGTGCCGGAGATCCCGCTCGGCTTTCCCGTCCACGCCTTCCTGGAGGCGCATATCGAGCAGGGGCCGATCCTCGAGGCGGAGGGCAAGCCCGTCGGCGTCGTGACCGGGATTCAAGGCTCGCGCCGCTTCCGCGTCACTGTCACCGGCGAAGAGGCGCACGCGGGCACCGAGCCGCTGCGCAAGCGCAAGGACGCGCTCCTCGCGGCGATCGATATCGTCGACGGACTGCGTGAGGCGTTCGCCGATCCGGACGATATCGTGAAGTTCACTGTCGGCCGCTTCGAGATCGCGCCGAACGCGCCGTCGGTCGTCGCCGCGCACGCCTTCTTCTCGGTCGATCTTCGCCACCCGGACTGGCCGACTTTGAAGCGGCTCGGCGATATGGTCGGCCCGATCGCCGAGGCGCGGAAGGGCCCGTGCGGTGTCGAGACCCGCGAGATCGCGACCTCGCCCTCACTCGACTTTCCCGCGACGCTGACGACGCTCCTCGACGAGGTGGCGACCGATCTCGGCATCGATCACATGGCGATTTACTCCGCCGCCGGACACGATGCCCGGCAGCTTCATTATGTCTGCCCGACGGCGATGATCTTCGTCCCCTGCGCCGGCGGCATCAGCCACAACGAAGCCGAATCGTCCGAACCCGGCGATCTCGCCGACGGCGCCCGTGTGCTGACCGAAGCGGTTGTCCGCCTGAGCGCCTGAGCGCCTGAGCGCCTGAGCGCCTGCCACACGCGCCCTCGCGCGTGTGGCGATGCCGCCTCGACCGGCGCTCCCCGATTTTACACAGAATTCGGTACGAGCCTTCGGCTCATCGCAGGTCGTCGCCACCACGACGACGAGGACTCCTGCACGCAATTACCTAAATTTAATACCGCTCCGTATGGTCATTCGTTTCAGACATAGCTACATCCCATAATAAGGATGTTGCGTATCGTATTCCTCTGACCAAAAGGATCGTATTTTTGACGAATATTGATTCCCTATGGCCAATTCGGTCTGAATTCTTGACCGCTGACGCGCGGCATCACACAAGAACCGCCCGGTTCTTCGATCCATCGTGGTCGCCATCCCATAACCTTGCGTCGATCCCAGAGCACGCCCCACACGTGCCGCACGATCGATGCGCCCCCTCGCGTCTTCGCGATTGACCGTCGCGGCGGGGGCACCCCCGTCATGACGCTTCCGCCGGCGGCAACGGCCGCGCCCCGAGGGGCGGCCGAACCCTCGCTTGCTGCCTGATCGGTCCCTCACCGCCTCGTCTGAGACAAGAACAAGGTTGAAACGCCGTGACTTTCCATGCCGCACACGTTGCGAGCCACAGCGGACGTGCGCCCAACGAGGCGCCCCTTCACGATGGCCTATCCGCCAGTCTCGACGCCTTCGACGAAGGGGTCATGCTGCTCGACGCCACGGGGTGCGTGCGCTTCATGAATGCGCACGCCGCCAAGCTCGTCCGTGAACGCGACGGGATCGCACTCCGCGACACGACGCTTCACGCCACGGAACTCGCCTCGCGCAAGGCGCTCGCCGCCCTCCTCAAGGTCCCCTCCCGGCCCAACGAGATCCGCCGATCGGCACCAAAAACGCTCGCCGTCCATCGTCGCAACGGCGCTCGGCCGCTGATCGTCACGATCGCGCGGGTGCCGGACAATGACAGCCCCATCCGCCTCCTCGTGCGGGTGCGAGAGGAGGCCGGCCCGACGCTTCCGGACGAGAAGGAGCTCCAGGACCAGTTCAGCCTCACCAATGCCGAGGCGCGGCTCGCGATCGCCCTCGCGAGCGGCCAGTCGCTGCGTGATTATGCCGACGTCACGGGCCTCACAGCCCACACGGTGCGCAGCTACATGGCCCGCGTGCGGGAGAAGATGAAGGTGCACCGCCAGGTCGACGTTGTGCGCCTCATCTACGGAAACAATCCGGAATAAAGGCGTGCCTCTAGGACGGCCCGGCATCCGCGCGGACATCGAGCCGCGCATATCCGAAGCGGGCCATCTCGTAGCGGTAGGCCGCCGCGACGATGGCCTCGCCCGCGGCGTCGTAATACTGCGCAAACGGCTCGGGGCGGACCCGCGTCTCGGCCTTCAGCCGCGGGAGGGTGATCGGGTCGCCAATTCCGAGCCGGCCGAGAAGCGCGGCAAAATCCGCCTCGAGCTGCTCATAGCGGAGCATGACGTCGACCACATCGCTGCGCGCGATGGTGATGATCGGCTTATCGTCCGGCAGCCGCGGCTTCGCACGGAGCCAAGCGTTGAAGGTCTGCCGGCAAAGCGAGAAATCGTGTTGGCAGGCCCGCCGATCACCGGGCGAAAGCTGCATCCAGAACCACGATACCGCCTTGTCATAAGGATTACGGACGATCGAAACCTTGGTGTAGTCTTTCCACATCCGGCCACCGATCGCGCTGCGGATCGCCCGCGCCGGCATGTGGTTGTAGAACTTGCACGACTCCGCCCCAGGCCCCCGCGCGCCGACGATCCCCGCCTCGGTGACGACCTCTCCCGTCCGGCGGTCCGGCGGCGCAGCCCCCTCCGGCCGGCAATAGGGCTCGAGCGCCACCTCTAACGACGTGCTCGCGGTCTTGCGCGTCTTGAGGAAAATGAACGCCTTCCGATGACTGATCAGCACGCACACGCGCCCCATACACGCGAGAACCGCCGACTGGACGGGCCTGCCGCCTCGGCGTCTCCGCCCCTCATGACGCGGCGGAGTGTGGGACGGCCCGCCCCGCGGATCAACACGTGGCGGCGGGAATGCACGGGCGGCGGACCTCTCCGCGGCCCGAACGCGTATCGCACCTGCCGATCGAGATTTCGCGACCCGCAACATTCACATGACGTCAATCTTTCTCGCACACGGAGCGCACGAGGCCTGCCGCACATCTTAGATGAAGCTGACTCCCAGCGCTGAAGTCACGCCTTTAGAATATTGAAAAATTTCAGTTCACTCGCCATTCACTCAATGTCACGTTCCGATCATTGGAAGCATGATATGAGATCTGCTCGCCTTGAAATCGCTGCCGTAAGCGCCATGCAAATGTCATCTGGTTGCAATCATTATATAAAATTGTCGCAACACCGATTTGAGACTTGCAGAACGAATTCACCCCATTTGGACACTCGATCGTCAATTCAATATCCCAAATGGGATATTTTAATCGCTATCGCCTTGACTCATAGGGGAAATCTCTGTATGATTGCCTCTGAAGGATAGCGAATACCTTCACCCGCCGCGACTTGAATTCCGTTAAGGAAAAGTCTCAAAATATTTCACTCAAATAAGGAGCATAGCTTATGAAGAACATGAGCATTCTCGCGCTCGCTCTCGCTCTTCTGCTTTCGCCGGGGATTGTGTATGCGCAATCTTCGGGCATGGAATCCCTCGACGAAAGCATCTCCGAAGAGTCCGGCGACGCGGCTGACGCGCACATGGACGAAGATGAGGCCGAGCGCCCCATCGAAGAAGGCACCGCCGCTGCTGACGAAGCGCCGGCCGATTCGGGCATGGAATCGCTCGACGAAAGCCTGTCCGAGTCCTCGGGCGACTCCAGCGACGCCAAGATGGAAGAAGACGAAGCGAAGTAATCGCTTCCACCCAGTCTTCCGAATACGGTGGAGTGGGGCAAACCGACCGGCGCAAACCGGACGGTGTATGCGAAGCGGGAGCGGCGCCCCTAGGGTCGCCGCGCCCCTTACCGGACGACTGCAGCGCCCCATCGTCGGCGCCCACCAGGCGGAGCGGCAAGACCCGATCGAGGTCGGTCAGGCCCCACGACCGGAGCACCCCGTCGCCAAGCGGCCCCCCATCCGCGAGCTGCGAGACCGTCGAATCCGACGGCAAGCACTTTCGACCGCGGATCAGGCATTCATCGCCGCCTGCGCCGACCCGCCATATGGGAAGTCGCGCATCATCCCGTTAGGATGAGTCCGACGCGTTGCCCAGCCAGCGCATTCACCCGACCAACGAGATCCGAGCGGCAGGACCCACGCGACCATGTTCGACGCCATGAACCTTGCAATCCTGATCGGTGCGGGGTTGATTGCAGCGAGTGCGCTGACGAGCCTCATCGGCCAACGCATTGGCGCACCGCTGCTTCTCATCTTCCTCGCGATCGGCCTTTTCGCCGGCGAGGACGGTGTGCTCGGCATCGAGTTCAACAGCGGTGGCGCCGCCTATTTCGTCGGCTCTTTGGCCCTTGCGATCATTCTGTTCGACAGTGGCTTTGAAACGCCTCTCTCGAGTTACAAGGTCGCCGCCGCCCCGGCGCTGACCCTTGCGACGCTCGGCGTCGTGCTGACGACGGCCTTTGTCGGCGTCGGGGCACATTATCTGCTGAACATCAGTTGGATCGAAGGCCTACTGCTCGGCGCGATCGTCGCCTCCACCGACGCCGCCGCCGTCTTCCTGCTCTTACGCGTCGGCGGGACGAAACTGCGCGACAGGGTGAAATCGACACTCGAGATCGAATCCGGCGCCAACGACCCGATGGCGATCTTCCTCACCGCGACGCTCGTCGATTTCGCGGTCGGATCGGGTATCTCGGCCGGCGAAGGCGGGCCGCAACTCGGCTGGGCGCTCCTCAGCGACTTCGTCATCCAGATCGGTGTCGGCGGCGTGATCGGCGTCGTCGGGGGGATCGGGATCGCCTCCCTCCTCAACCGGCTCGGCAATCTCGAAGCCGGCCTCTTCCCGATCACGGCGGTCGCCGCCTCGCTCGTCGTGTTCTCCGCAACGGGGCTCCTCGGCGGCAGCGGCTTCGTGGCCGCCTACGTGGCCGGCGTCGTCGCGGGCAACCGGCAGATCCGGTTCGCCAGTCGCGTTCGGCGCTTCCAGTCGGGTCTCACCTGGCTTGCCCAGATCGGCATGTTCCTGACGCTCGGGCTCCTCGCGACCCCCTCGCAATTCGGCATCGTCGCCGCGCCGTCGATCGCGCTCGCGCTTCTCTTGATCTTCGTCGCGCGTCCGCTCGCGGTGTGGCTCTGCCTCCTCCCTTACGGGTTCACCCCGCGTGAAGTGCTCTTCATCGGCTGGGTCGGCCTGCGGGGCGCGGTGTCGATCCTGCTCGCCATCCTGCCGGGGCTCGGCGGCATGGCGGACGGACTCCTCTTCTTCAACGTCGTCTTCATCATGGTGCTGATCTCGCTGATCGTTCAGGGGTGGACGATCGCGCGCGCCGCCCGCTGGCTGAAATTGCTGGTGCCGCCGACGCCCGGCATGATGAACCGTGTCCAGATCGAGCTGCCAGGCCGCGCCGAGATCGAGCTCGTCGGCTATCGCATTCATCCCGAAAGCGCCGTCGCGACCGGCACACGCATTCCGCGATGGGCCCGCCCGCTGATCATCATCCGCAATGGGAGGACCTATTCGGTTCACAATGCGGGCCCGTTGAAGGCCAACGATCAGGTCTATCTGTTCTCGACGCCGCGCCAGGTCGCCTTCCTCGACAAGGTCTACACCTCGCCGGGCGGCGTCGACGAGCGGGAGGTGCTCGGCGAGCTCTCGCTGTTGCCGAAGACGACGATCGGCGAATTCGCCCGCGAATATGGTCTGTCCTTCACCGGCCCGCCCGACCGGACGCTCGGCGACATGCTGCATCGCGAATTTCACGGCCAGCCGCACATCGGCGACCGCATGTCGCTCGGCGCGTTCGACGTCGTCGTCCGCGCGCTCGACGCCGAGGGGAAGATCAGCGAAGTCGGACTCGTGATCGACTCCATCGCGATCGACGAGCAGAAACGGCCACCGATCATGAAGAAGCTCGTGAGCCTCTTCCGTTGATCGCCCTCATCCCCGTCGCGGCCGACACGTCGACCACGACGGGGCGCGGAAAACAACAAGAGTATGACGCAACACTAGATCATAGAATTTACGCATAGATCGATCCGTCGATACGCAACGCGACAGATCCGAGATGATGCTAGGACGGGGTGACCGTACAATCGCCCCTCAAATGGGTCGTCTCTTTCGATTTTTTTTGCGGAAAAATGCTCGTGACACCTGTCGCACGCGTGCTCTGCACCGCGCTCCGCCATGCTCGGCGGGTCACTCTCCATTATGAGGGTGCCGACCGCGTGGTCGAGGTCCACATCGTCGGCCACACCCGGCAGGACGAGCCGCACGCGAGCGTGTGGCAGGTCCGCGGCGGCAGTCCAGCGGAGCGCACGAGGGGTGGAAATCCCTCACGCTCGACAAGGTCACCTCGCCCGTCATGACGGACGAGGTCTCGCAAGCGCCCCGCCTTGGCTACAACCCGAACCACGCGGCGTTCGCCCGGATCGATTGCCGGGTCTGACCGTCCCCACGCAGCGGGGACGGCCCGATCGGCAGCGCGTCGCCGCTACTCGGTCCAGACCTGACCGCGACGATCCTCGACGCGCTTTGCCTTGTGCGTCGCACGGGGCAGCGTGTCGGCCGCGAGGATCGACACCTTCGCGCCCACCCCGGTCGTCGCCTTGATGTGGTCCTTGAGACGCTGGGCGAGCTCCGCGTCGGTCCCGTTGAAGCCGTGAATGCGCTCCGCCTCCACGATCAGCGTGTCGAGATGGTTCTCGCGCTCCACCACCAGGCGATATTCGCCCGTGAAGTCGTGATCCTTGCGGATGATCGCCTCGACGTCGGACGGGAAGATGTTCACGCCGCGGATCACGAGCATATCGTCGAGCCGGCCGTGAACGCCCATCAGGCGCATGCTGGTGCGCCCGCAAGTGCACGTTTCCTCGGAGAAGGAGACGATGTCGCCGGTGCGGAACCGGATCAGCGGCCGGGCCCGCTTTTTCAGCGTGGTGAGGACCATTTCACCGCGTCCGCCGGGGGCGACATGCGCCCCGGTCTCCGGGTCGATCACCTCGACATGGATATGATCCTCGGCCCAATGGAGGCCGTCTTTCGCCTCGCACATCCCGGCGCAAGCGCCGAAAATGTCGGACAGGCCGTAATAGTCGTAGACGTCGGCGCCCCAGAGCGCCTCGATGCGCGCCCGCGTCTCCGGGATCGAGCCGCCCGGCTCGCCGGCGACGAAGATGCGCTTGATCGCAAGGTCCTTCTTCGGATCGATCCCGTGCTTGGCGGCGGTCTCACCGAGATACCAAGCGTAGGACGGCGTCGTCCACATCGCGGTCGCCTGGAAGGTCTGGAGGATCGACAGGAGACGCTCCGATGGGACGGTTCCCGCATGGATCGAAAGCGCACCGATCTTCTGCGCGCCGAGCACGCACGGCCCGCCGATGAAGAGCGAGAAATTCAGCGAGTGCGCATAGCGGTCGGACGGCCGCAGGCCGGATGACCAGAACTGGCGCGCCTCATAGTCCATCCACTCCTCGAAATCCTCGGCAGTGAACGGCGAGACTGTCGGAACGCCGGTCGAGCCCGACGAGGCCGACACATAGACGACCTCCTCCTCGGGCACCGCGGCGAGATCGCCGAGCAGCGGCGCCGCCTCCTGCCGCTCGCGCAGGACGGCTTTGTTGATCGTCGGAAAGCGGCGCAGATCGTCGAAGCTGCGAACGTCGTCCGGGCTCAGCCCCGCTTCGTCGAAGAGCTGACGATAATAGGGCGCGTTGGCGTAGGCGTGATGAAGGCTCTTCTTCAAAAGGTCGAGCTTCATCGCGTCCCATTCGGCCCGGCTCTGGGTCTCCAGCGCGGGATCCCAATAAAGGCGGTCCGCAGCCACGCGCTCGCCGGCGGTGGCGGTCTGATGTTTGTTCATTCGTTCCTCGTCGTGGGTCCGGACCGGCGGCTGCGGATCGGATGCAGTCGCCACGGCCGGACCGTCGGCTTCGGGGAAGGACGACCCGCGCCACGAGGCTCCGCGCGTCGTCCGACGCGCGCCCCATCGCGCGGCCGCACCCGCAAGGCAGGCGCGCGGCCGTCGCACTCGAGCGCCGCGAGCGCGTCGCTTCGGAAACGAAACGTCGTGCTCCGTGGTCCGCCACCCATCGGGCGCACGGGCCGATCGGACGAGCACATAGGCTCACGCCGTCGACGGATGGCGGCGCGGGCCAAGGTGCTCACAAAACCCGGCGGTCATCATATCGACCGACAACGGCCCCAGGGCGGGGCCGGAAGCGTCCCAACCCGGTTTCACAACCAGGCGTCGCTCCCACGGGCTCCGAGGGCGACCGCGCCGAGGCGGCCACCGAGACGGCACTCAGGATGGCCTATGCATATCGCGGGCCGAGCCGAAGGGGAAACACTCAGAGGTAGCAAGCTGCGAGCGGACGGGGCATTTCCGGCCCGTCCGCGGCGCATTCCGTGCCCGGCGCAGGCCGGTCGCGCCGGCCCTTGCCCAAACTGACGCCGCCGACCGCCGCTTTCGCGGTCGTCCGATCAGTCGGCGGGAAAGATCGTCGCCCAGTCGTCCTTCATGCTGATGAGATGCCAGCCTTCTGCCGGCGCCGCATCCATCGCGCGGTCGAGTTTGCCGAAATGAGACTGCCGGTCATAGGCGACCTCGCGTGCGGCGTCGTCGTGATGGACGATCATGCCGAGGCGGCGGCCCGGCGCGCTCGTCGTCCAGGCCAGCATCTCGAAGTCGCCGTCGGAGTTGCCGAAGGCGGCGATCGGGCGCTTGCCGATATGGTTCACGATGCCGACGGGCTTACCCGGCCCGTCATCGATGAAGTCGACCTCGTCGAGGCGCATGATCGACGGCGCGGCCCCCGCCTCGCCCGCCTCGTATTTCAGCTTGATCGACGAGCCGACGACGTTCTCCGGCTCGATCCCGTAGACCTTCGCCGTCCAGGGTCGCATGAAGGCGATCCCGCCGCCCGACACGATGAAAACCTCGAACTCGTTGGCCTTCAAATAGTCGATCAGCTCGACCATCGGCGTATAGATCATCGCCGTGTTGAGCCTCTCCGTCTTCGGGTTCTTCGCCGTCTTGATCCAGTCCGACACGATCGTGTCGAATTCGTCGGTGCTCATCCCGGCATGGGTGGCGCCGATCAATTCGAGGACGGCTTTCTCGCCGCCGGCCGCGACGCCTGCGATATCGCCGGCGAGGACGGACTTGAACGGCTCCGTCGTCGTCCATTCCGGGTGCTCGGGCGCCAGCGCCTTCACCCGGTCGAGCGCGAAGGCGAGCTGCACATACATCGGCTGCTCGCTCCAAAGGGTGCCGTCATTGTCGAACGTGGCGACGCGATCGGCGGGCGCCACGTAATCGGCGCCGCCTTCGCGCGTCACCGCCTCCACGAATTCGACGATCGCCGACTTGTTGGCCCCGTCATTCCAGGAGGGGAGCGGATCGTCGGCGCCCAAAGCGGGCGCGGCGGTGACGAGGATCGCGGCAAGGCACGCGAGCCTGCGGACCATGGTTGCAAGCGGCATCAGATATCTCCTCGATCCGTTGGCGCATCAGGGATTCGGGCCGACGTGCGGCCCGAAAGGCGACCCGTAGGCCGCATGTGTCCGCCGGCTCAGTTTCCGGTCGGCAACCCGATATTGACGCCGTCTTTCGCAAGCGCTTCACGCGCCCACTGGAACCGTTGATAGTTCGTCAGCGTGATCGGCCCCGTGTAGCTCTCGCTCTGCAGCTTCCGCGGCGGATACTGCACATACGTCTTGATGAGCTTGGCAATGGCCTCGTTGGCCGGAACCAGCGCCCAAGTGTGTTCGACGAAGTTCGTCATGAACGTATCATAACGCTCTTGCGGGTCGGCCAAAAGGTCGAAAACTTGCGGAACGGTTGCGACATACTTCTCCGCCCCCTTCCAACCGAGATTGGTGTCGACGGCCAGCCCGCCGGTCTGCGCCCCGTCATCGCCGCGCAGATTGAAGACGTATTTGAAGTTGTCGACGCGGACGGCGCCCGGCGACAGCTCGTTCTCGGTGAAATAGAACCACTCCTTGCGGGGTGACGGACCACTGCCGGTCCAAACCGGGGTCATGTCGTAGCTGTCGAAGATGATCGGCTCACCCTCGCGGTCGTTCGTCGGCAGGTCCTGGCCGGCGATCGAGGCGAAGGTCGCCATGAGGTCGAGCCCGCCGCTGATGTCGTCGTTCACGGATCCGCCCTCGACCTTGTTCGGCCAACGGACGATCGACGGAACCCGGTTGCCGCCTTCGCGCACCGTGCCCTTCGTGCCGCGGAACGGCGTATAGCCGGCGTCGGGATAGACGTCCTGCCAGGCGCCGTTGTCGACCGTGTAGAAGACGACGGTGTTGTCCGCGAGATCGAGCTCATCGAGCTTTTCGAGGAGATTGCCGACACGGGCATCGAGCTCGACCACCGAATCCGCGTACTTGGACTTGGAGATCGATTTTCCCTCGAACTCCGGCGCCGGCATGTTCGGCTGGTGGTTCTTCATGAAGTTGACGTTGATGAAGAACGGCGTGCTCTTGTCCTTCGCCGCGTCTTCGAGGAACTCGACGGCAGCGCTCTCGACATATTTGTCGAGGAAGGGGATCCCGACGACGCCCTGGTCCGGCGTGTCGACATATTGGCCGTTGACCTTGAAGTCCTCTTTGACCTCCTCGCCGGCATTGCCCGACAGCGCGCCCTTCGTCACGTTGGTGAACATCTCGCGCAGCTCCGGGCTCATCCCCGGGAACCATTTCGGATCGGTGTAGGTGTAGGCGTTGAGGTGATAAAGGAAGGCATACTTCATCACGTCGTAGCCCTGCGCGTTCGGCAGCGCATAGTCCGATTCACCGAGGTGCCATTTGCCGGTGAAATAGGTCTTGTAGCCGGCTTCCTTGAGCACCGAGGCGAGGGTCCACTCCGCGTGCGGCAGCCCGCCGCCTTGGCCTTGGAAGGCGACCGTCGTCATGCCGGAGCGGTTCGGAATGCGGCCCGTCTGGATCGCGGCGCGGCCCGGCGTGCAACTCGGCTGTCCGTAGAAGTTGGTGAAGGTCATCCCTTCATCGGCGAGCCGGTCGAAATTCGGCGTCGGCATACCCCGCGCACCGCCGCCGAGATAAGGGCCGAGATCGCCCCACCCGGTATCGTCGGAGACGATCAGCAGAATGTTCGGCTTGGCCTCGCTCGCCGCGCCGGTGTCCGGCGTCGACTTCTGGGCGAACGCCGGCGCGACGGCGAACGTGCCGATCGCGAGAGCGAGCACCGGCACGCACGCGCGCACGCTGGCTCGGCCCCGTCTTGGGGTGTTCGGCATGTCATTCTCCATGAAAATATTGTTGTTTTGGGAGGCGACCCGAACGCTCAGGCCGGCCTTTCGAGTTGGGCGAGAATCTCGACCTCGAGCTCGGCGAGCAGGTGGCGATACTCGTCCACCCTGCCGGGCCCCGTCGCCGGAACGTTTTGCCAGCGGAGCAGCGCGGCCGACGCCTCTTCATAATCGGCGCAGACCGCCCGGAACCGTGCATCCCGCGCGCAGCGTCGATAGAGCTCGAGCTCGCGCTCGGGGAAGCGTTCGACGATCGAGCGGATAGAGTCCGGCATCGCCCCGTTGCTCCCGTCGGATCGGTCGAGACGCACATTCGCGGTTTCCAAAGTCCGGTAGACGCGAACGGTTCTGGCCTGTTTCCGGCTGCGATACGCAGTACGAACGTGTTCGTACCTTTCACCGCGGCGGCGCGTTCACGCCACGTCTTTGGCAAATCCCCGCCAAAAGTGTTATTGTCACCTGCGGATTGGTTTGGCCTCGCCCGCATCTTTTTTTGAACGGAGCGATCGGTGCGCCCTGTTTCTGTCGCAATCGGCGAAGGGCCGCGTCATCCCGGCCCTTCTCCGAACGACATACGAGAGGAGCTCGATCGCCTCCTCTCGCATCCGCGGCTCGATGCGAGCGAGCGACGCCGCGCCTTCTTGCGCTATATCGTGGAAGAAACCCTCGACGGCCGGTCAGACCGGCTGAAGGGTTACACGATTGCCGTATCCGTCTTCGGCCGTGACGAAACCTTCGATTCGAGCGCCGATCCCGTCGTGCGCCTCGAAGCGCGGAGGCTTCGGCGCGATCTCGACAGCTATTATCTCGATGCCGGCCATCACGACCCCGTCCGCATCTCGATCCCCAAGGGCGGCTATGTGCCGAATTTCGAGTGGCACGCCCGCCCCGAGCCGCGTCCATCCGCGCCCCTCGAGGTGCCGGAGAGCGCATTGGCGGGCGAGCCCCTCCCCGTCGCCGATGCGACGGCCCTGCCCGCCCCCTTAGCCGAGCCCGACACCGCGCCGGTGACGCAGGTACCGGCGCCGTTGGAGCCGGCGACAAGCGACGCCGCTCCGGCTGCCCCATCGCGCCGCCTTCATGTCATGGTCTTCCTCGCCGCCGCTGCCGTGGCGATCTTCGGCCTCGCGATGCTCGCGACGGCGCTGTGGCTCGTCTTCGGCGAGACCAAGCCTCCGATCGGCACCGGCGAACCCGCCGTCGTGGTGCTTCCCTTCAAGGCGTTCGGCCGGACCGAGGACGGCCCCATTCTCGCCGAAGGCATCAGCAACGAGCTGATCGGGCACCTGATGCAGTTTCCGGGGTTTCGCGTCTATGTGAGGCCCGTCGCCCAACCCTTGGCCAACGGATCGCCCGCCGCGCTCGGGCGCGACCTCGGTGTCGCTTATGTCGTCGATGGCCGTGTCGGCATCGAAGCCGAACACGCCCGCCTGACCGCCCAGCTCTACGATGCGCGAACCGGCGAAGTGATCTGGGCGACGACCTATGATCGCCCCTTCACCACCGAGGCGCTGATGGGCCTGCAGCGCGATCTCGCCGGCGAACTCGCCACCGCGCTCGCCCAGCCCTACGGGATCGTCAACAAGGCCGCCCAGCTTCACACCTCGCCCGCGACGGCCAGCATGTCGAGCTATCTGTGCGTCATGCAGGCCTACACCTATCGGCGAACGTTCGCCCGGAGGGCCTTCGCGCCGGCGCTCGCCTGCCTCGAGGAGGCCGTCGCCCGTGATCCGTCCTACCCGGACGCGCTCGCCATGCTCGGCTGGCTCTATCTTGATGCGGGCCGGTTCGAGTTCGCCGACGGCGTCCCCCAGGACGAGAGCTACGTACGCGCGCTCGATGTCGCCGCGCGCGCCCTCGCGCTCGACCCGCACAACAGCCTCGCCCTCAAGGCGATCGCCGCGATCAACCACTATATGGGCCGCTTTCGCGAAGGAGAACGCTTCTCGCGCGAGGCGGTCGCTCGCAATCCGTACGATCCGGACGCGCTTGCCCAACTCGGTTGGCGCCTCGCCGTCCGCGGGAATTTCGAGGAGGGCATCCCCCTGCTCGAACGTGCGATCGCCCGCAGCGTCGATCCGCCGGGATGGTACAATCATCTGATTGCGATCGATCTCTATCTGCGGGGCGACTATCAGGAGATGCTGAGCCTCGCCGAACGTTCGGCCGCGCCCGGTCTCGGCATCGGCGAAGCGCTCATCGCGATCGCGGCCGGCGCCCTCGACATGCCGGAACGGACCGCGGAGGCGCTGGCCGATTTGTCAGAGTACGGGCCGCTCTCGCGTGATCCCAGCGCCTATTTCCGCCGCCACGGCGCCAACGACGAGATCGTCGAGGCCCTGTCGCGCGGTTTGCAGCACGCCGAGGCGGTCGCCGCCCGGCCATAGCGGCGCGGCCGGTCCCGGATCAGCGGATCAGCCACCCGACGAGATAGATCGCGATCATCAGGGCGACGAAGAGGTCCGTCCCCATCGCGACATTCTCGCGAAGCGTCCGCTCCGCATTGCGCGCATGCTTCACCCCCGCCGCGGTGAGGAAGAGGCCGCTCACGAGCCCCGCGGGCGCGGTCCAGCCCGGCACGAAGAGGCTGAGGATCCCGACGAGGCCGATCGCGCAATTGGCGAAGCCGAGCTCGGCCACGACCTTCTCGGCGGCCGGATCCTTGATGCCGAGGATACCACTCGTGACGGCCGGCCGCATGACCTGGGACAGGCCGGCGAGCAGGAGCCGCACGCCGCCGCCCCAGAAGACGAACCATTTGCCGAGCAGGACGACGAGATCACCGGCGCCCCGGAGCCAGTCGACGGCGATCGACAGACCCGGAACGATCACGGTGAGTAGGACGACGATCACGACGTACACGGCACCCTCCGCGAGAGTTGAACGACGGCGTCAGTCAGCGACGGCGGACGAGAGGCCGCCGGGTCGAACTCGGGCGCCCGGCCTCAGTCGGTCGGGCCGTCGGTGTGCGACAGAGGCGGGCCGAGAAAATCGACCTCCCATTTCGCTCCGAAGGCGTTCAAGGCCGCTTTGTCTGGAATGCCGTCGCGCATCACCGCCGCAAGCTCGGTGAAGAAGCCGGCGGCATCGAGAGCCGGCGCGATCAGGATATATTGCCGGGCGGGTGCGTCGGTGACATTGCGAAAGGCGTGTGGCGTGCCGCCCGGAATGCTGACGACATCGCCCACCTCGGCGATGAAGCGGCGGCCATCGACCTCGTAGAGATAGCGCCCTTCGATGACGCGGAAGATCTCGGCCTGGGGATGACGGTGCCGGGGCGGCCCCGCGCCGGGCGCGTTCACCGTCTCGATAAAGCAGTAGGTCCCGCCGCTCGCCTCGGGCGGCAACCGCACGAAGAGATTGAGGCCGATGGCCGGAACGTCGATCGCGGGTTCCGTTCCGCGGGAATGGCTGAAGACGATCGGCAATGTCGGGTGTCCTCGACCGCGAGGGAGCGTCGGCACGAGACGCTGTGCGGCCCTGCTGATGAACGGCGGCGCCCGTATATATGCGCCGCCGCGATGCCGTTGTCAGGCGAAATTGGCGCCTCAGGCCGGCGTGCGCCGCGGCCGCGTGAGCATGAAGACGAACACCACCGTGAGGGCCAGAAATGCGAGGCTGTCCGGGCTCGTGAGGAAGATCGTCGGGTCGCCTTTGCTCAGCGACAGGGAGCGTCGCAGATATTCCTCCAGGCTCGGTCCGAGAATGAAGCCGAGGAGCAGCGTCACGATCGGATAGCCCGCCCGGCGCAACGCGAAGGCGAGCACGCCGAACACCAGCGTCAACGCCATCTGGAACATCGAATAGGTGGCGACATAGGCGCCGACGAGAGCGACGAGCGCGATCGCGGCATAGAGTGGCGGCCGGCTGATCGACACGATCCGGATGAAGAGCGGCCCGAACAGGAAGAGCGACAGCGGAATGAGGAGGAGCGCGCTGAAGAACAGCGACCCGATCATCGGCCCGAGCAGCTCCGTCTGGGTGGTGAGAAGCTGCGGCCCCGGCTGAAGGCCGTTGATGACGAGGACGCCGAGCACCACGGCCGTCGTCGGATCACCGGGAATGCCGAACATCAGCATCGGCACGAAGGCGCCGCCGCACATCGAGTTGTTGGCCGCCTCCGCCGCGGCGATACCTTCGCGGCTGCCATGGCGGAACTCCTCGCTCTTGCGCGAGACCCGCATCGCCTCCGCATAGGAGACGAACGCCGCCATCGACCCGCCCGCCCCCGGCAGGACGCCGACGCCATAGCCGATGAGCGAGCTCTTGATGTAGGTGATGATCCCGATCTCGCGGATCTCGCTCCAGCGGGGCACGAAATCGCGCCGACGCAACGCGCGCGCGGCCTGGCTCGCCGCCTGCCGGACCGCCGGATCATCCCGCGTCGCCGCCTGGATCATGATCTCGCTGATCGCGAAGGTGCCGATGATCAGGGGCATCAGGTCGATCCCCTCCACCAGCGTCTCGGTGCCGAAGGCGAACCGGGGGATCGGCTGCATCACGTCGACGCCGATGGTCGCGATCATCATGCCGAGGAGCGCCGCGACGACCGCCTTCGCGACCTCGCCGCGCTGCGCCACCACGATCACGACGAGGGCGAAGAGGATGAGCGAGAACTTGCCGGGCGTCTTGATGAGGAGGGCGAGCTCAGCCGTCAGCGGCATCGACACGAGGAGGAGCACCGCGCCGATCGCGCCGCCGATCATCGAGCCGAGGGCGGCATGGCCGAGCGCGTTGGCGCCCTCCCCCTTCTGCATCAGCTTGTAACCCTCGACGGCGGTCATGATCGAGGACGGCGCACCCGGAATGTTCACCGTCGTCGCGGTGATCGAGCCGGCATACATCCCCGCCATGAAGATCGAAGCGCACATGACGAGCGCGCTCACCGCATCGAGGCTGTAGGTGAAGGGCAGGAGAAGAGCGATGGCGAGCACCGCCGTCAGCCCCGGAACCGCGCCGAAGAATGTCCCGATCAGAAATCCGAGGACCATGAACCCGAACACGGAGGGCGAGAACAGCGCGAGGCTGCCGCCGAGCACGTCCGCGAGGTAACTCATTGGGGTGCCTCAACCGCAGGCGGCGTCGCGCCACCGAAGGAGGGGAAGGCCGGCAAGCGGACCTCGAACACGACGGCGAACAGGCCGTAGACGACCGCCGTCAGGACGACGGCCTCGAGGATGGTGCGCGGAATGCTCATCTCGAGGCGCGAGAAGATCGCGAGGAGCGCGAGGGTGAAGAGGATCGTCGACACGAAATAGCCGACGAACTGGAAGAGCAGGAGATAGACCGCGCACGTCGCGATCACGAGAAAGGCGAGCCCGACGCCGCCCCACTCGACCCGCTCGGCCTTGTGAGCCTTGCGGAAGTCGAGCGCCACCGCCACCACCACGGCGACCGCGAGCGCAACGGCGAGGAATTTCGGATAGTCGCCCGAGCGGATCGGTCCGGTGTCATAGATCGACCGGATCTGGCCCGCTTCGATGAAGTAGATCACGCTGAAGCCGATGAGGCCGAGCGGAACGAACAAACGCGCGATGAGGTGCATGGAACCGCCGACGTTGTGAGCCAGATGCGGGCCCGGCAATGAACCGGGCCCGCATGTCCGGCGCTACTTGCCTTCGATCTCGTCCATCAACTGGAAGAGTTCCGCCTGGGTCGAGGTCATCCAGGACTGCGCTTCGGCGCCGGCGAGCCAGCTCGGCGTGACGCCGATGGTCGACACCCAGCTCTGGAACGCTTCGCTGTCATAAGCGGCCTGATAGGCATCGGTCAGCTTGGTGACCACCGCATCGGGCGTGCCGGCCGGAACGGCGAGCAGGATGAAGCTGCCGATCTGGAAGTCGACGCCCTTCTCCGCCGTCGTCGGCACGTCCGGGTAGGTCGGATTGCGATCGGTGGAGAACTCGATGACGCCCTTCACGTCGCCCGACTGGATGAGCGGGGCGAAGTCGCCGAGGCTCGTCACCACGGCGTCAACCTCACCGGACAGCACCGCTTCCTTTTGCGGGGCCGCGCCACCCGGATAGGCGATCAGGTCGAACTCCGTGTCGGTGAGCTTTTGAAGCTGGAGCATCGCGAGATGCGTGCGCGAGCCGATATTCTGAATGCCGACGCGAACCCCGCCCGGCTGCTCCTTGGCGGCGGCGATCATCTCGTCGAACGTCTGGAACGGCGCGTTCTTGGAGACCATCAGCGCGTCCGGCTCGCTGGTAATGCGGGCGATCGGCGCCAACTTGTCGAGCGAATAGCTCTTGAGGAGGCCCTGGCGCGGCACGGTGACGACGCTGTCATAGGTCAGCGCACCGACCGTGTAGCCGTCGGGTGCGGCGTTCATCACTTCCATGATGCCGGTGGCGCTCGCCCCACCCTCGACATTCTCGACGTACATCGTGCCGCCGAGTTCGCCTTCCGCGAGCGTCGTGATCTTGCGCACGATCGCATCGGTGCCGCCCCCGGCGCCCCAGGGCACCACGACGCGCACGTCCTTGCTCGGAAAATCCTGCGCGAGGGCGGCGCCGCCCGCCATCAACGGCAATGCGCCGGCGAACGCCAGCGCGGCGATTGTCTTTCGCATCGTATTCCTCCTCTCGGCCGGCCGATTGAACCGGCTCGTTTCCCCGACGCTTTGCTCGCGCGTGCGACGGCATTATTGCAAAAAAGCAGCCTGCCATTTCCCAATAACCGCGACGCGGCAGCACCGCCCGACGGCTGAGGACGAAACGGCGCCCTTTCGCGTTCGCGCGAAACCTACACGCCGATGTTGTAAATTAGAATGGGAATTTTGAAGGCGGACGTTCGCGGCGAATGGCGGCCGCGCCAGTCCGCCATCCTCGGCCCGCAATATCGGTGGACGCACGCACGGCGCTCGGCCCCGCCCACCATCGGTTGCCGGATCAACGCCCCTTTCGCGGCGCCGGGCCGCCGGTGGACGGCACGTCGTGCCACTTCGACACGACGACCGGCGCGTCCTCGCGCAGACGGTCCAACAAGGCGCTCGCAGAGTGTGCGACGCGTACCATGTCCCGGTGCTGCGACTTCACGAAACCCGTGGCGACCAACTGATCCAGAAACGCCAACAGCGTGTCGAAGAACCCGCCGATATTATAGACGGCGCAGGGCTTGGAATGAAAACCGAGCTGCGCCCATGTGAGGACCTCGAACATCTCTTCGAGCGTTCCCATGCCGCCCGGTAGCGCGACGAACGCATCGGACAGGTCCGCCATCAGCGCCTTGCGCTCGTGCATCGACCCGACGACCCGCAGATCGGAAAGGCCGTGATGGGCGATCTCCTTGTCGACGAGGGCCTCCGGGATAACGCCGATCGCCTCACCGCCGTGCGCGAGGACCGCATCCGCCACGGCGCCCATCAGCCCGACCGAGGCGCCGCCATAGACGAGCCCGATCCGGTTGGCCGCGAGAACCCGCCCGAGCTCCCGCGCTTCGTCGACGAATTGAGGATCGAATCCCGAATTGGACCCGCAAAAGATGCAGATACGCATGTGTTCCCGTCCATTTCGCGCGTGATGGCGAAGAGGGCTGCCCGCCCTGACGTGCCGGGCTTGGCGGCCCGGCACGCCGCGAGGGTCACGCTTTGACGAAAGCGAGTATATCGGGGTTCACCACATCGGCGTGTGTCGTGCACATGCCATGGGGAAAGCCTTCGTAGATTTTCAAGGTGGAGTCGGACAGGAGGGCGGCCGACAGGGGCGCGCTGTCGGCGATCGGGACGATTTGATCGTCGTCGCCGTGCATCACCAGCGTCGGCACGGTGATTGTCTTGAGGTCTTCGGTGAAGTCGGTTTCGGAGAACGCCTTGATCCCGTCATAGTGGGCGTTCGCGGCGCCCGCCATGCCCTGGCGCCACCAATTGCGGATGACCCCCTCGCTCGGCGTCGCTCCGGCACGATTGAAGCCGTAGAACGGACCGGCCGCGATATCGAGATAGAACTGGGCGCGGTTGGCCGCCAGCATCGCCCGAAAGCCGTCGAACGTCTCGATCGGGGTGCCGCCGGGATTGGCTTCGGTCTTCACCATGATGGGCGGAACGGCGCCGATGATGACGAGTTTCGCCACCCGGTCCGCCGGCTGCCCATGTTGGGCGACATAGCGCGTCGCTTCCCCGCCGCCGGTGGAGTGGCCGATATGCACCGCGTTTCGCAGGTCGAGCTCCTCGACCACCGCCGCGACGTCCGCCGCATAATGATCCATGTCGTGACCGTCCGAGACCTGGGAAGACCGCCCATGCCCGCGCCGATCATGGGCGACGACACGATAGCCTTCGCCGAGGAAGAAAAGCATCTGGTTGTCCCAATCGTCGGCGCTGAGCGGCCAGCCGTGATGGAAAACGATGGGTTGGGCGTCTTTCGGGCCCCAATCCTTGTAGAAGATCTGAACACCGTCGCGCGTCGTCACGAAATTCATGTTGCTGCTCCTGCTGAAATCGGATTCCGTCCTGTCGCGTGGCTGCGCCGACGCGATGTCGGGCGCCAAGGCCATGAGGCCGAGCGTGACACCGGCTGCCAACGCGTCCCTTCGGTTCAATACGAACCCCGTTTCGCGCCGCGGGTCCGGCGTCGTTCGGGGGTCGTTGTTCGTGTCCGTCACATCGAATCTCCTTGTTGAGAACGGCTCGGTTCACGAGTGGGAAAGACCGCCGTCGACGGAGATGACCTGTCCCGTCACCCAGTCGGCGGCAGGGTCGGCGAGGTGGAGGATCCACCGCGCGACATCGTCAGGGATCCCGCGACGCTTGAGCGGAATGGTCTCGCGTTCTTCGGCCTCGACCGAGGCGGCGGCCTCGGCTGAAAGGCCCATCATGCCGGTCAGCGCCCCCGAGGCGGTGGGCCCCGCGGCAACAGCGTTGACCTTCACTTTGAGTGGCGCGAGCTCCAGCGCCCAGCAGCGTGTGAGATGCTCCAGCGCCGCTTTGCTGGCGGCGTAGTGCGACAGCGACTTTGCCGCTTTGTGCCCGAATGTGCTAGAGATGTTTACAATCGAGCCCTGCCCCGCCGTCAGATATGCGAGCGCCGCGCGCGCCATCAGGCTCGGCCCCACCACATTGACCGCGAATATCGAAGCGATCCGCTCGGCGGTGGCCTCCGCAAGCGGCAGGATCGCGCCCGCTCCGGCATTGTTCACGAGAACATCGAGCCGCCCCCACCGGTCGATCGCCGACCGGACGGTCCGGTCCACGTCGGCCGTCTGCGCGACGTCGGCGATGCAACCGACGATGCCGGGATGCGCCGCGCTCACCTCTTCGAGTGGCTCCGAGCGACGGCCGGTGATCAGAACCCGGGCGCCGCGGCTGGCGAAGCCGAGGGCCGCCGCGCGGCCGATCCCGGATCCACCGCCGGTCACGATCACGACCTTCTGGTCGAAGTCCGTCTTATGGTCGAAATCCATGCCCGTTTCTCTCATTCGGTAAGACCGGCCTGAGGCCACGATCGGGTGACGCGTTCGCCCGCGCCGGACGGCGAGGCGAGTACGACGGGCCGGCCACGCGGGACGATCTCTTCTCGTGCATCCGTTCGGCCGACGCCGTGTCACGACGCCGTAATTCGTCGAAGCAACGCCGCGGAACAACTATGCCGAGGTGTGGGGTCCCCACGACGAGGGGCGAAGGGCGCTCGCCCGTACCGCCCCGATGCATGGGTTTCCATGAGGTGCGGCCGAAGGCGGCCGGGACTAGAGTGCGCGTCGGTCCGCAGATCCCGGATCGAGGGCCGTGCGCCCGCGCGCGGCCCTCGCCACCGGGGCCCTTTCCGGCAGGAGCCGCCGAGCATGAGAGCTGTCGTTTCCCAACCGCGCGAGGCGAATGTGCTTCTCGCGCTCCTCGTCGGGCTCGCGGCGTGTGTGGCGACGGGCACGCCCTTCGGTCTCCTCGCACCTTTCGCCGCCCTCCTCCTCTATGCCGGAGGGACGGCGACCCGCATCGTGAACGGCGCGCTCGCCGTGGCGGCGGGGGTGCTCGCTTTGGCGGCCGGTCTCGCGCCCCCCGACATCGCCCATCGCGCGCTCGACTGGGCCGCGTTCTGCGCGGTCGCCTTCGCCGTGGGCCGCACGATCGCCATCCAGGCGGGGCGGTCGCCGTTGGGGCGGCCGGCGATCGCGACCCGGATCATCGAGGCAATGCCCGCGCACGCATGGTCGGCCGATCCGGGTGGTCGCTTCACATATGTCAGCCCCAACACGCTCGACTATCTCGGCGCGCCCGTCGCCGACCTTGCACCGCTGCCGGGCTCGGATGAGTTCGGCTGGCGGCGCGTCGTCCATCCCGAAGACTATGGCCGCGTGATCGAGGCATGGCGGCACTCACTCGCGACCGGCGATCCCTACGACACCGAGCATCGGCTCCGTCGTCATGATGGGATATATCGCTGGTTCCGCAACGCCGGCCTTGCCGAGCGTGACCGCGAGGGCCGCATCGTCGGCTGGCACGGCACGACCATCGACATCGACGACCAGAAGCGAGCCGAGGCGGCGCTCGTCGAGCGCGAGCGGGAAATGTCTCGGCTCGTCGACCTGGTTCCGAGCCACCTGTGGCGCCTCGCGCCCGATGGCGAGCCGATCTTCTTTAATCGCCGGATGGCCAACTTTCTGGGCTTCGATGTCGGGACCATGTCGAACCCCGGCCTCGATCGGCTCGACCGTCTCGCCGCGGCGGTTCACCCGGATGACCAGGCCGCCTTTCGGCGCACGCTCGGCTGGTCCCTCCACGCCGGCGAGCCCTTCGCCCTGCGTTATCGCCTGCGCCGGGCCGACGGGGCCTATCACTGGATGTCGAGCCGCGCGGAGCCTCTCACGGACGAGGGCGGCCGCATCGTCCAATGGTACGGCCTGTGTCTCGACATCGACGACCAGGTCCGCGCGCAGGACGAGGCGCGGCGCCGCGAGCGAGAGCTGGCGCAGCTCGTCGACATGGTTCCCGGCCTGCTCTGGCGCCTCGACCCCGACGGTCGGCCGGTCTTTTTCAGCAAGCGCATGGTCGAATATTTCGGCGACGACGTGGAGGCCTTCGACTTGCCGGGAAAAGCCGGCGTCGGCGCCTCGGCGACGGCGCACGTCCACCCGGACGACCTTCCGCGGGTGATCGAAACCCTCGACCGCTGCCTGACGACCGGCGAGGGCTTCGCCTTGAACCATCGCCTGCGACGCGCCGACGGGGTGTATCGCTGGATGTCGGTCCGGGCCGAACCGCTGCGCGACGAGAGCGGGGCCATCACCCAATGGTACGGCCTTTGCCACGATATCGACGACCAGCTCCGCATCGAGGAGACGTTGCGCGAGAGGGAGCGTGCCTTGTGGCAGCTTGTCGAGACCCTTCCGGCGATGATCGTGTGCGCCGACCCGGCCGGCGAGCCGGTCTATCGCAGCGAGCGGTTGCGCACCTATCTCGGTTTCGGGGTCGAGACGCTCGACGGGGCGGGCGAAACCCGCCTCAACCGCACGCTCGACGCCGCCATCCACCCCGACGACCGTGCCGCGGTGAAGGAGCATTATGCCCGATGCCTCGCCACGGGAGAGCCGTATCTGCGCAAGCATCGGCTGCGTCGGTTCGATGGCGAATATCGCTGGGTCGAAACGCGCGCGGCGCCGATGCGGGGCGAGAGTGGCGACATCGTCCAGTGGAACCTGATCTGCCTCGACATCGATGGAGAGGTGCGCGCCCGCGAAGAGCTGCGCCTCGCGCACGATCGGCTGACGCGCGCCAGTCACGCGGCGAGCCTTGCCGAGCTCTCCGCTTCCATCGCGCACGAGGTGAACCAGCCTTTGGCCGCGGTGGTCGCCAATTCGCACGCATGCCATCGCTGGCTGTCGGCGGCCCCGCCCAACCTGGAGCGCGCGAAGACGACGGCCGAACGCATCATCCGCGATGCGAACGCCGCGGCGGACGTGGTCGGCCGCATTCGCGCCCTGTTCCGACAGTCCGCCGAAACGCGCGATCTCGTCGCGCCGGCCGACGTCATCACCGAAGCCCGTGAGCTGATGGCGGAGGAGGCGACGCGGCGGCGCATTCGCCTCCTCGTCGAGATCGCGACCGACGTGCCGCCCGCGTGCGTCGACCGCGTCCAGATTCAGCAGGTCCTCGTCAATCTCATCCGCAACGGCATGGACGCGGTGGAGGCCCCCAAAAGCGAGCGGGCGATCCGCATCGAAGCGCGCCGGATGGATGATGCGATCCGTATCGCGGTCTCCGATTGCGGCGGCGGGATCCTCTCGCCCGAGAAGATCTTCGAGCCCTTCTTCACGACGAAAGATCAAGGCATGGGCATGGGGCTCGCGATCTGCCGCTCGATCGTCGAGGCCCATGGGGGCCGCCTTTGGGCCGAAGCGAACGCGCCTCGTGGCGCGACGTTCGTCTTCACCCTGCCCGTCTCGGCGGCCGTCGCGCCATGAGCGGTCCGGATTTCATCGTCTATGTCGTCGACGACGACATGCGGATCCGGGAAGCGCTCGAGGAGCTGTTGGCGTCACACGGGATGCGCACGGTCGCCTTCGCCTCCGCCGGCGCGTTCATCGAGGCGGAAAAGCCCGACGCGGCCGCTTGCCTGATCCTCGATGTCGAGCTGCCCGATATCAACGGGCTCGACCTCCAACGCAGGATCGCCGCTGGCGAGCATCCACCGATCGTCTTCATCACCGGACACGGCGACATTCCGTCCTCGGTGCGCGCGATCAAGGAGGGCGCGGTCGATTTCCTGACGAAGCCCTTCAGTGATGCCGACCTGATCGGCGCAGTGGAGACCGCCGTCGATCTCGACCGAGCGCACCGTGCGGCCCGCGCCGATCAAGCTGCATTGCGGCGACGCTACGACGATCTGACGCCTCGCGAGCGCGAGGTTCTTCCCCTCGTGGTCAGCGGCCTTCTCAACAAGCAGGCCGCCGCCGAGCTCGGCATCAGCGAGGTGACGCTTCAGATCCATCGAAGGAACGTTATGAGTAAGATGGCGGCCGCGTCCTTGGCCGATCTCGTGCGCATCGCGCAACGCCTCGAGATCCCGATCACCCATTCGCGCCGCCCTTCCGGTGACGTGTCATGAGCGCGAGGCCATCCGTCGTGGCGATCGTCGACGACGATCCGCGCCTCCGGGAATCGGTCGAGGAGCTTCTGGAATCGGCGGGCTATGTCGCCCGGAGCTACGCCTCCGCGCGCGCCCTCCTCGAGGAGGGACTCGCGAGCCTCGATCTCCTCATCACCGATATCGGCATGCCGGACATGAACGGCTTCGACCTGCGCGAGTGCGTGCGGGCGGTGCGCCCGGAGATGCCGGTTTTCCTCATCACCGGACGCCACGAGATCGCCGACCAGCACCGCGCACGGGGCGCGGCCGGCTTCTTCCGCAAACCCTTCGATGGCGACGCGCTTCTCGCGGCGGTCGACCACGCCTTGCACACCGAAACCAAGGAGGATGACGATGGGACGTGAACGACCGATCCGCGAACGGCCGGCTTCATCCGCAGGTGGCGGCCGATCCATTAAAGACCCGTGCGTCTTCATCGTCGACGATGACCCCGCCGTACGCGAGGCGATCACCGAGCTGATCCTGTCGAGCGGACTTCAGGCGGTGTCCTTCGCCTCCACCGGCGACCTCCTCGATGCCGGCGTCCGTGACGAGCCCGGATGCCTCATCCTCGATGTTCGGATGCCCGGCGCGAGCGGGCTCGATCTGCAGAGCCAGCTCGCGGCCGGGGGGGACCAAAAGCCCGTCATCTTCCTGACCGGGCACGGCGACATTCCGATGACCGTCCAGGCCATGAAGTGCGGTGCGATCGATTTTCTCACCAAGCCGGTGCGGGATCAGGCGCTGCTCGACGCGGTGTTGGCCGCCATCGCGCTCGACAGCGCGCGCCGCGCGGAGGCGGCGGTCGTCCGTCGCAATGTCGAGCGTCTCGATAGCTTGACGCCGCGCGAACGCGAGGTCCTCGGCGAAGTCGCGCTCGGGCGCTTGAACAAGCAGATCGCCTTCGATCTCGGCATCAGCGAAGTCACCGTGAAGCTGCATCGGGGCAATGGCATGCGAAAGCTGGAGCTGCCGTCCCTCGCCGCGTTGATCCGACTGTGGGAGACCCTGCCCCCGCACGTGCGCACGGCCGATACCGGGGCGCGCCGAACCCACTGACCCCTCCCGCGCCGCCGCGGTCCGCCTTGGCGTCCCCTATGCACCGGCTGGAAGGGCAGAATCCGGCCGCGCTGGTGGCCGGCCGCAGCGCGCCGCGCAGATAGGCCCCGCAGTCGCCTTCGGACCGATGCCGGCTCCATCGCCGGACAGCGGTCCGGCTGGGCCACGTGGCGGTCCGCATCGTCCCAATCGATCGCCGACCTGTACCTTCGGCGAGGCCGAGCACGCCGTCCGTCCGATAGCGCCGCGCACACGCCCCCCGCATTCTCGCAAGCAGCCGGCCGATCCGAACACGAGGAGGCGAGCCGATCGAACGCCATCGCGCCCGTGTCGCGCGATGTTCGATCCCGCCCCGGCCCGTCGGACGTCGACGATCCGCGGATCGGACGTGTCGTCCCGACGCCTCGAAATGCCGCCTCCCGCTCCCGAGGCGTTCGCCGCCGGCGCGTTCCGGCGGCCGGTTTCTCACCCCAACCAAGGACACAGACCCATGAAGATCGTCGTCATAGGCGGCACCGGGCTCATCGGCTCGAAGACGGTGGAACGCTTGCGTCGCACCGCGAATGAGGTCCTCGCCGCCTCCCCCGCTTCGGGCGTCGACACGATCACCGGCAAAGGCCTCGCCAAGGCCCTCACCGGCGCGAATGTCGTCATCGACCTCGCCAATTCCCCCTCGTTCGACGATGCGGAGGTGCTCGACTTCTTCCGGACGAGCGGCCGCAACCTTCTCGCCGCCGCGGCGGCGGCCGGCGTCGAACATCACATCGCGCTTTCCGTGGTCGGCACCGACCGATTGCAGGCGAGCGGCTACTTTCGCGGCAAACGCGCGCAAGAAGACCTGATCCGCGCTGCCGGGATTCCCTACACGATCGTCCACGCGACACAGTTTTTCGAGTTCATGGGCGCGATCGCGATATCGGGATCGGTGGACGGCGTGCCCCGCATCTCACCGGCCGCCGTCCAACCCATCGCGGCCGACGATGTCGCCGACGCGATGGCGGACGTCGCCCTATCCGCCCCCGCCGGCGGCATCGTCGAGATCGCCGGACCGGACCGCCTCCCCCTCGCCGAGGCCGTCGCACGATATCTCGCCGCGATCCACGACCCGCGCACGGTCATGCCCGACGTCGACGCCCCGTATTTCGGCGCGACGCTCGACGAGCGCTCGCTCGTCCCGGACGACGGCGCCCGTATCGGCGCCATCCGCTACGCCGATTGGCTCGCCCGCTCGGCAAAGTCCCCGCAACCGGCCGCTGCACACCATCCCGCGAAACAGCCGGCCTGACCCCCGAGAGAGGAGTTTTTCATGATCAGAACCATCATCGTCGGCGCCGGCATCGTCCTCATGCCCGCCGCCGTCTGCGCGCACGATGAAAGCGCCACCGTGACGCTCGCCTATGACCAGCCGCTCCCGAACGTGCCGGGCATGAGCATCCGGGGCGTTGTCGTCGAGTACGCTCCCGGCGGCACCTCGCCCGCGCACACGCATCCGAACTCGGCCTTCATCTACGCCACCGTCCTCGAAGGGACGATCCGTAGCGCGGTCAATGGGGGCCCCGTCACGGTCTACCGCGCCGGCGACAGTTGGTCGGAATTTCCCGGCGATCACCACTCCGTCAGCGAGAATGCGAGCCAGACCGAGCCGGCCCGCCTCCTCGCGGTCTTCGTCCTCGACACGGACGAGACCGAACTTGCGACCTACGAAGATTAATGCCCCGCGAAGGATAGACAGATGGACATCAACACCACCCCTCGCGCGCCGGCGACCCTGCCGACCGGCCCGGCTCAACGCCTCGATTATGCCGAGCAGTCGCCGCAATTGCTGAAGAAGCTGACCGAGTTCAATGTCGCGATCGCAACGGGCGCGATCGAAGAGCCGATCCGCGATCTCGTTGAGATCAGGGCATCGCAGATGAACGGCTGCACCTTCTGCATCGACATGCATGTGAAGATGGCGAAGATCCATGGCGAGCGGGACCTGCGGCTGCACCACATCGCGGCGTGGCGCGAATCGCACTTGTTCACCGCGCGCGAACGCGCCGCTCTCGCCTGGACCGAAGGGCTGACCAAGATCGGGGAACACGGTGTGCCGGACGGCCTTTACGACCGTGTCCGCGCCGAGTTTTCCGAGAAGGAGATCTCCGATCTGTCCTTCATCATCGTCGCGATCAACGCGTGGAACCGGCTGAATGTCGGTTTTCGGCCGGTACCCGGCGCCTATGATGCAAAATACGGGCTGACAAAGGCCGGTCTCGGCTGACACGGGGAGTGGCCGTGGCACGGGATCGCGCGTTCGCGAGTCCCCGAACGCCGCCGGCCCAGAGGCGCCGATCCTGGCGAACCAGGCTCACCGTCGCCGCAACGTCTTTTCGCATGGCGGTCCGGGCGTTCTCGCTCGGGCCGCCTTGGTGCGCGCGCCACCCGCCGGATTTCGATCTCCTGTGCGGCCGACGATCCCATCCTGCGGCACGTCTGTTCCCTCCCCCACCGACGCGGACGCCGAAACGACAAAAGGCGCCGCCCCATGACGTCATGGGTCGGCGCCCCGATCTCGTCCGTGACGGGCGAGCGTTCAGTAGTCCCAGAAGGCCGGCACCCATCGGAACGCGTCGCCATCGACCGCCACGCGGCCGATGGACGGGAACGGCAAGTGCGTGGCCACCAGCTGTTCGCCGGTCCCGGCCAGTTCCCTCAGGAGGCGGATCCGGACGCGGGCCGCTTCCTCGGGGTCGTGCTCGAACCCGTTGTGCCAATCGGGATGGTCGAATCCGACCGCGAAGATGGCATCGCCCGCAAAGGTCAGCCGCTCACCGCCGGACGACAGGCGGATCACGCTGTGCCCGGGCGTATGCCCGCCGGTTCGCTGGGCCACGACGCCGGGCGCCACCTCGGCCGTCTCGTCGAACAGGCACAACCGGCTGCGATAGACATCGGCGAACCGCGTGGCGGTCGCCCGCAACGCATCCGGAAAGCCTTGCGGCATGACGGCGTGTGTGAAATCCGGCGCCTTCCAGAATTCGACCTCGGCGGCCGCCACATGGATGCGCAGATCGGCGCGCAGCCTCTCCTTCACCCCGTCGACGAGCAGCCCGCCGACATGGTCCATGTGCATGTGGGTCAGCACGATGTCGGTGACGGCGCCGAGGTCGATGCCGGCGGCCTCCAGCCGTCGGATCAACTGCCCGGCCCGCGGCAGGTTGAGATCAGGATCGAGACCCAGGCCGGCGTCGAGGAGGATGGTCTGCGCGCCGCTGCGCACCACCACCACGTTGAGCGACCAATCGAACGCATCCTGCGGCAGATACATGTCGTCCAACCACGCCTCCCGCACGGCGGGATCCGCGTTGTGGGCCAACATCGCGGTCGGCAGGGGCAAGACCCCGTCGCTGACCACCAGCACGTCGATCTCGCCGATCCGCAGCGCATACCGCGAGGGGACCAACTCGTCGCGCACCGGGCGGATGGTTTTCGCTATATTCTCAAGGCTCATGTTCGTCTCCAGATGACCGCCGCCAGACATGCGGCATCGGGGGACGCTACGTCCGCGGCGACCCGCGAACGACTGAACCGAGGGATAGATCGGCCTGCGTGATGGTATGGTTGAGGGGCGCTCGGCCCTCTTCCGACCTCGGCCTCTTGGCGGCGCCCAACCCCCCGCACACGATAAAGTCCCCGCGAACGACAGCGCACGAGGGATCGGACGGGACTAACGAACGCACATCGCATCACGTCTCGGGCGTCGCTCGCGCCGTACCGGCGGAGCGCCCCGCCCCGCGATGCCGGGCGGGCCTCTTTGGGGCGGGGCCCGTGCGGCCGGCCGTTTTTATGACCGCCGCAGGACGTCCTGCCATTCGGGGTGTCGGTCGATCTGGGCCTTGGCGAAGGGGCAGAGGGGGATGATCGCGATCCCGTCGCGGCGGGCGTCCTCGATCGCCCGGCGCACCAGCTGCTCGCCCACCTTGCGGCCGCGCAAGGCTGCCGGAACCTCCGTGTGGTCGATGATCAGAAGCCCGTCGCCCGCCCGGCTATAGGTCATCTCCGCCTCGATGCCGTCGACGACCATCCGGTAACGCCCCTTCGCCGCGCCGTCCTCCCGCTCGACCGGCGCGTCGGCCGGCGGCAGCGCCGTCTTCGCCTTCTCCGTCACCGCGTCCGGCGGGCGCACCTCGCCCGGCTTCCCCGTCGCGCAATCGAGGAGATCGCGGTCCCATCCGCCGCGATCGGCCGCCGCCTCGTAGGTCGAGACCAGGAAGGCGAGAAGCGCCGCGGCCGGATCGGCCGCCGACTGCACCGCCTCATAGGGCAGGACGAACTCGCCGAGCCCGTCATGCCAGAAGGCGGCATCGGGCCGGACCGGCGTCGTGCCATAGCCGTTCGGCGTCGGATAGGCGTAGGCATAGAAGGCCGGATAGTCGATGCCGCCGCCCCCCGGCCAGAAGCCCGCCGAGGACACCTCACGGTCGTAGGCCTCCTGCGCCACGTCGTCCGGCAAGGTCGGGATGCCGGCGGGGTGGAGCGGCGCGCGCCGGCCGGAGAAGCGGGTCACCGCCAGATCGAAGCTGCCCCAGAACAGGTGGACGGGGCTCGACTTGCCGAGAAAGCCGGTGCGGAAGGTCTGGAAGACCCGGTCGATCGCCATCAAGGCCCGGTGGAAGCGGCGGACGGCGTCGCGATCATAGGGCCGGTCGCGATGATCCTCGCGGAACGGGACGGGGTTCGGCACCTCGTTCGGCAGCCCGTCGAAGGTCGGCGTGCCGCCGAGCTCGGTCACCAGGCGGACGAAGTCGGCATGGAACGCCGCCACCGTCGTCGGCCCGAGCGCGAAGGACGCGGTGCCGCCCTCGCCATTGGTGCCGACGACCTTGTGCTCGTGAAGATCGAACAGGATCTCGATGCCGGGCCCGTCCGGGATCGGCGAGGAGGTGAGGCCGCGCGGCGTGACATAAAAGGTCGCGTGCCAGGAATGGTTGATCCACGGGGTGTGCGCCAGCCGATACTTGCCCGCCACCTGCAAATAAAGATGCAAGGCAGAGCAGGTCTCGCGCCAGCCGAGATAATCGAGTTCGGGCCATGCATTCGCGTCGGGCATTCGGCGTCCTCCATCCAGCATGCGCGCGGCACGCGGTGTCGTGTCGGTCGTCCGGCGCGGGTCGAGCCGCGGGCGGACGGGTGTCTCGTCGGCGCGGCGGCGGTCAGTCCGGCAGAGGGATGTGCTCGTCCCGGTCGTCGACCGGCAGATCGAAGCGCCCCACGCCCCAATTCTCGGCCCGCCATTCGGCCTTGGCGGCCTCGATGCGCTCCTTCGAGGAGGCGACGAAGTTCCACCAGATATAACGCGGTCCGCCGAGCGTCGCGCCGCCGAGGATCATCAGCCGCGCGCCGCGTTCGCCGGCCGCCACCGTGATCGGGTCGCCGGGGCGGAAGACCATCATCTGCGCCGCCGCATAGTCCTGGCCGGCGACGCTGATCGAGCCGTCGACGATATAGATGCCGCGATCCTCGTGATCGTCCGGCATCGGCAGGCGGCCTCCGGGGGCGAGCGTCACGTCGGCATAGAAGGTCTCGGAGAGCATGCGCGCCGGGGCGGTCTCGCCATAGGCGGTGCCGAGAATGAGCCGCACCGAGACGCCGCGATCCTCGATCACCGGCAGCGTGTCCTTGCCGTAATGCTCGAAGAGGGGCGCCATGTCCTCGTGGCTGTCGGGCAAAGCGAGCCAGGTCTGGATGCCGAACAGGCTGTTGGGTCCGGTCCGGGCGGCAGCGGAGGTGCGCTCCGAATGGGTGACGCCGCGCCCGGCGACCATCCAGTTCAGCGCACCGGGGCGGATGATCTGATCGGCGCCGGTCGAGTCCCGATGGTGGAAGTCGCCGCGAAACAGGTAGGTGACGGTGCCGAGCCCGACATGCGGGTGCGGCCGCACGTCGACCCCCTGGCCGGTGAGGAGCTCGGCCGGCCCGGCCTGATCGAAGAAGATGAACGGCCCGACCATCTGCCGCTTCGGCGCCGGCAGAGCGCGCCGCACCTCGAAGCC
>NZ_JAKGCS010000031.1 GCF_021556395.1 Acuticoccus kalidii | reverse complement strand
CTCAAGAACCAGCGGCGGTCGGCATGAAGACGAATCCTGAGATCAAGCTGAAGCGCCGCTGCGCGGTTTACACCCGCAAGTCCTCCGAGGAAGGGCTGGAACAAGAGTTCAACTCCCTCCACGCCCAGCGGGAGGCGTGCGAGGCCTACGTCGCAAGCCAGAAACCCGAGGGCTGGGTGCTGCTTCGCGGTCAGTACGATGACGGCGGGTTCTCCGGCGGCACGCTGGAGCGGCCCGGGCTGAAGGCGCTTATCGCCGACATCGAGGAGGGCCTCGTCGACGTGGTCGTCGTCTACAAGATCGATCGCCTGTCCCGCTCTCTCGCCGACTTCGCCAAGCTGGTCGAGGTGTTCGACCGCAACGCCGTTACGTTCGTTTCCGTCACGCAGTCGTTCAACACGACAACGTCCATGGGCCGCCTGACGCTCAACATTCTGCTGTCGTTCGCGCAGTTCGAGCGGGAAGTCACCGCCGAGCGGATTCGGGACAAGTTCGCGGCGTCGCGGGCGAAGGGCATGTGGATGGGCGGCTGGGCGCCGCTCGGCTACGACGTGAAGGACCGCAAGCTCGTCGTGAACCCGGCTGAGGCGAAGACCGTTCGGATGATCTTCGAGAGGTTCGTCGAGGTCGGCTCGGCGACGTTGCTCGCGAAGGCGCTGCGGAAAGAAGGCGTCACGACCAAGCGCGGGAGCCCGATCGACAAGAAGTACCTGTACCGGCTTCTGAACAACTCCGCCTACATCGGCGAGGCGGTCCATAAGGGCGTGAGCTACCCGGCCGAGCACGAGCCGATCATCGATCAGCAGTTGTGGGAGAAGGTCCGAGCAATCCTTCAAGAGAGTCCGCGCAAGCGCGCTGCACGGACGCGCGCCGAAACACCCGCGCTGCTGAAGGGGCTGCTATTCGGGCCCGATGGCGCTGCCTTTTCGCCGAGCCATACTCGGAAGGGAGATCGGCTGTACCGATATTACGTCAGCCAGACGGTGCTGAAGCATGGCGCCGGGTCATGCCCCGTTGGGCGCGTGCCGGCGGGCGAGATCGAAGCCGCAGTCATCGATCAGTTGCGGGCCGTGTTCCGCCAGCCGGAGATCGTGGCCGGGACAAGGAAGGCGGCGCGGCAGGAGGACAACGAAATCACCGACGCAAACGTCCACGCCGCTCTGCAGCAGCTGGACCCGACCTGGGATGAGCTCTTTCCGGCCGAGCAGGCCCGCATCGTGGCGCTGCTGGTCGAGCGGATCCAGATCGGCACCGAGGGCCTGAACGTGCAGCTACGCGTCGATGGACTCGTCGGGCTCGCGCGCGAGATGCTGGCGGGGGCAATGGACCGCGCCGCGTGACCCGCAACACGCCGATCCCCAACACCGTGACCGTGCACGTCCCGTTTCGCGTCGCGAAGCGTGGGGGGCGAAAGGAGATCCGGCTGCCGCCGGGAGCGCCGTCTAGGCCGGAGCTGGATGACGCGTTGGTCAAGGCGCTGGCGCGCGCCTTCCGATGGGATCGCATACTGCGGTCTGAAGAGGTCGCAACGATCGCCGAACTGGCCGAGCGTGAGAAGATCGCGCCATCATACATGACGCGCGTGCTGCGGCTGACGCTGCTCGCGCCGGACATCGTCGAGGCGATCCTGGACGGGCGGCAGAGGCCGGAGGTGACGTTGGCGCGGGTTCTGGAGCCGCTCTCGCCAGAATGGGCGGCGCAGCGTTCGTCGCTTCGACAGGCTGAATTGCCTCCGAAAGTCTGCGGCGAGGCGCATTCTCGAAGATTGACCCGTAATGCGATATAGCATACATAGCAAACATGACACAATCTCTCGCCATTGCCGCTACGCTGCGCGCCATCCGCGCCAAGCTCGATCTTACGCAGGAACAGCTTGCTGAGCGGCTCGGCGTATCGTTCGCGACTGTGAACCGCTGGGAGGGCGGCGCCAACCTGCCCCAGAAGGCCGCCCGCGCCACCATTGCGGCACTCGCCAAAGAGGCTGGGGTGGACATGGCGGAGGCCGGATCCGACGACATTGCCGCCGCCGAAAAGGTGACGCGTCGCCGCGCAGGAACACGCTCCACCACTCCGTCCACGAAGTCCATGGAGCAGATGCTCTGGGATGCCGCCTGCTCGATCCGGGGTGAGAAGGACGCCGCCAAGTTCAAGGACTACCTACTGCCGCTCCTTTTCCTGAAGCGCCTATCCGACGTGTTCGACGACGAAATTGGGCGCCTTGCGGAGGAGTACGGCGACCGGGACACCGCTCTCGAGATCGCCGAGGACGATCACGAACTCCTCCGGTTCTATTTGCCGCCCGAGGCGAGATGGGCCGTGATCAGCGGTCGGAAGCCCTATGAATGGCCCAACGATGAGCAGGGCCGCCCCACCCGCCCAAAGGACATAGGAGAGCACCTGACCAAGGCGGTGCGCGCCGTTGTGCGGCAGAATCCGCCCCTGTCAGGCGTCATTGATGTGGTCGACTTCGCCGCCGAGCGGAACGGCGAGCGTGACATCAACCCGGCCAAGCTGCGCGAGGTGGTCGAGACCTTCTCCGACCCGCGCTACCGGCTTGGCCTCGCCGATGTGCAGCCCGATTTCCTAGGCCGCGCCTACGAGTACCTGCTGCGGAAGTTTGCGGAGGGCTCGGGCCAGAGCGCGGGCGAGTTCTTCACGCCGACCGAAGTCGGCTTCTTGATGGCGCAAATCATGCGCCCCCGCCCCGGCGAGGAGTGCCATGACTACGCCTGCGGCTCGGCCGGCCTGCTGGTGAAGCTGCAGCTGGTCGCACGAGAGCTTGACCCCACCAGCAAGGTTCCCCTCAAGCTCTACGGCCAGGAGCTGACGGCCGAGAGCTACGCCGTCGCCCAGATGAACGCGATCATCCACGACATGAGCGTCGACATGGCGCGCGGCGACACGATGATCAATCCGAAGTTCAAGACGCCGGATAGCAAGATCCGCACCTACGACATCGTCGTCGCCAACCCGATGTGGAATCAGCCGTTCAACCCCGACATCTTCGCCGACGACCCGTTCGACAGGTTCCGGACGCAGGGCGGCGCGACCTCGGGCAAGGGCGATTGGGCCTGGCTCCAGCACACGATGGCCTGCCTCGGGGACCGTGGGCGGGCGGCGGTCGTTCTGGACACGGGCGCGGTGACCCGCGGCTCGGGAAGCAAGAACGAGGATAAGGAGCGGAACATCCGCAAGTGGTTCGTCGAACATGACCTGATCGACGGCGTGATCCTGCTGCCGGACAACCTGTTCTACAACACCACTGCATCGGGCGTGATCGTCGTGCTGTCGAAGCGCAAGCCAGCCGCGCGCAAGGACAAGATCGTCCTGTTGAATGCCTCGCGCCGCGTGCAGAAAGGGCGGCCGAAGAACTTCATCCTTCAGGACGACATTCGCCCGCTGGCAGCGGCCTATCTGAAGGGTGAGCCGGTCGAGGGCGAGATTGCAGTCATCACTCGCGAGCAGGCGGCGGAGGCGGACTACAATCTGAGCCCCAGCCGCTGGGCCGGGCATAAGGACGAGATCGATCACGGCTCAATTTCGGATCTTCTGCGAGAACTGTCGCGCCTCCATAAGAAAGACATTGCCCTCACAGGCGACGTGATGAGCGCGCTGGCGCCTTTGATCGAGGAGCAGGTCAATGGTTGATTGGCCTACGCGGTCAGTGGAGAAATGCCTTTCGAGGCTTCGCTTTGGTTCGGTTAGGAAGCTCCCGACGCAAGCCTATCGCCCGACAGGGCGCTATCCGATTATCGATCAGGGTCAGTCTCTTATTGCCGGTTGGACCGATGACGATGGCGGGTTGATCGATCGCGATCTCCCAGTCATCGTCTTCGGCGACCATACCCGTGCGTTCAAGTTTATCGATTTTCCGTTCGTGCGTGGGGCTGACGGCACCCAAGTCCTGAAGCCGACAGGGGACATCGATCCCCTCTTTTTCTTCTACGCCCTTCGCGGCATCGATCTGCCGAGCCGCGGCTACAATCGTCACTTCAAGGCCCTCAAAGAAAGGGAAATTGGCATCCCTGGAGACGCTGAACAGGTGGATATTGCTCGGATCTTGAGATTGGTTGAGTCAGCGCTTGAGACACAGCCGCAGCAAGTCGCGGCTTGGGAGGCATGCAAGCGCGCGGCTATGCGGGCGCTGTTCACGAAGGGGCTTCGGGGCGAGGCGCAGAAGGAAACCGAGATCGGGCCGGTTCCAGAAAGCTGGGAGCTTCGCTCGGTCCTTGATCTTTGCGATATCCGGAGCGGCGGAACGCCACGAAAGTCTGTTCCTGAGTACTGGATCGGGGATATTCCATGGGTTTCTGGTAAAGACCTGAAGGCACCCACGCTGGACGATGCGATTGATCATGTGTCAGCCGAGGGGATCGAGGCCGGAAGCCGTTTGGCGCCCGCAGGAACAGTGCTGGTCTTGGTGCGCGGAATGGGTCTGGCAAAGGACCTCCCCGTCGCAGTGATTAGCCGCCCTATGGCCTTCAACCAGGACATCAAGGCTCTCGTGTCGCGTGGAGATTTCGACGGTAAGTTCCTTCGCTCCGCGATCTATGTCCACAAGGATCGGCTGCTGACGAAGATTGTGCCGTCGGCGCATGGGACGATGACGTTGAACCTGAATGACATTGAGACGTTCATGGTGCCTTGCCCCGCAGACCCCGTCGAAGCGGATGAGATCGTCGCAGTCCTCGACGCGATCGACCGGAAAATCGACCTGCATCGCAGCAAGCGCGCCGCCCTCGACGAACTCTTCAAGGCGCTGCTGCACAAGCTGCTGACGGGCGAGATCCGGGTGTCCGACCTCGATCTTTCGGCGCTGTCCCCGGATCCGGCCCCCGCCGACAGCAAGACCCCCGAGGTGGCCGCATGAGCAACAGCATGACCGAGGCGCTTTCGCAACTGGCGAGCCGAATGCCCCGGATCGTCCGCGAACACGAGGTGCTGCGCGTCGCAGGATGGATGCCGGGCGAAGACCCCGATGCGGTTGCGCACAAGGCCGCTGGCGAGGTGCTGCGCTGGGCTCAGCGTCGGGCGGGCCAAGGCCTTCCGCGGGAGGCCTGGGACGGCGAGAGCTTCGAGCTGCCGCTCCCCGGCCGCGACCCTTCCGCCATCCGGCTCCGCGCCGGAGCATCCGATCTCTGGGCCTTCCGCATCCACGACCCCGACAAGACCGTGCCGGGCCGCGCGTGGACGACTGAGGTTGTCCTCGGCCACGTCCCCGGCAAGGCCGCTCAGTTCAGCACCCGCCTTCTCGTCGCTACGCCCGAGCAGGATTTTTCCATCGATCCGGCGGTGCCGGGGTTTGTGCACCAGGTCGCGGAGAGGTGCGGCCTGGTGGTTGGCTCGCAGGCTGCGTCTGCAACTCCAGCGGTGTACGCCGACGGCGAGGGCGCCGAAGGGCTGATCGAGCATCTTGCCAATCCCGGCCGCCTGCTGCCGACCATTGTGTTGACACTGGCGGACGGCGCATCGGCCCCGTACATTAATGCCGAGAGACTCGCCGCTGCGCTGACGGGGCTCGCTCATGTTGCTTTGGCCCGTCCGGATGCCGCGTGGGGGCTCACCGAGTGGTTGGGCAAGCGGCTTTCCGTATTCGGCGGCGCGGCGAGGGTCTATCAGCCTGGTTTCGAAGACATGGCCGATCCGTTCGCGCATCGGCTCCTTCTGTCGGGGCAGCTTGTTTCGGTCGACGGAGTGGAACGCGCGACACGATGGCTGCGCGAGTCCGCCGCGCAGGCCAGCGTTCAGCGAACGCGCCTTGGCAGGGACGTACTGACTTTCTCGGCGATCCGCGCGGCACAACTCGAAGTTCAGCAATCGAAGCTGCGAGAAGCCGATGCCAGTGACGCAGACCAGCTGGCTGCCGCGCTGAAGCGGATCGAGGCCCTGAAGGGCGAGATCGAAGATCTGAGGACCGAGCAGAGCTATTACATAGAGGAGTTCGACAAGGAGCGGGAACGTGCCGGGCTTGCGGAAGCCCAGGCTCAGAAGTCGGCGTACCGGATCCAGCAGCTAACCGATCAGCTGACGTCGAAGGGTGATGACCCCGATCAGGAGGTCCAGTTACCGACGGGCTGGTCAGAGTTCGCCAGCTGGTGCAACGAAAACCTCGCTGGCCGGCTGGTCCTGACCCCCAACGCGCACCGGGGCACGCGCAAGCCGCTCTTTCAGGATGTCGAGACCGCGGCGAGAAGCCTCCTGTGGCTTGCCACCGAGGGCCGTGACCGTTTCCGCAATGGCGGCGGAGCGCTCGCCAACATCCCCATCCTTGATGGGGCTCAGAACGCTCCCTGCGGCGCTGACGAGTTCGATTTCGACTGGAATAGCCGCAGGTTCTCGGCCGAGTGGCACATCAAGAGCGGCGGTAGCACCCGCGATCCGTCACGCTGCATGAGGATCTATTACTGCTTCGACCAGCAGACCCAGCAGATCATCGTCGCCGAAATGCCGGCTCATCGCAGGACGGGTGCGACATGACTGGCCCAGTCCATTACCATCTGGGCCAGTTCCCGCCTGCGTCCGAGCAGTTTGACTGGCCGCGCCTTGTGCCACTGATCGGTCCGGCAAATGCCGCGCTCGCCCGTTATGACGGTCTCGTTGCGGCCATCCCCAATGCCAGCGTGCTGCTGTCTCCGTTGACGACCCAAGAAGCGGTGCTCTCATCGAAGATCGAGGGCACGAACGTCACGATGGGCGAGGTGCTGGAAATCGAGGCCGGAGCCGGCGGCGACGTGGACCAGCCCAAACGCGACGATGCCGAGGAAGTGCTCAACTACCGCGTGGCTCTGAGCTTCGCCGCGAATGCGCTCCGGGAGCGGCCCCTTTCGCCCCATTTACTTCGCGAGGCGCATGCCTTGCTGCTGCAGGGGGTGCGCGGGCGCGACAAGAACCCCGGAGCATTCCGCGACGAACAGAACTGGATTGGACCGCAGGGCTGCACCATTGAGCAGGCGAGCTTCGTCCCCATTCCGCAGGAGCATCTTCTCAGCGGTTTCGACACTTGGGCTGCCTACACTGCCGATCGGGGGCAGCCTGATCCGCTAATTCAGTTAGCCCTTATCCACCTCGAGTTCGAAGCACTTCATCCGTTCAAAGACGGCAACGGCCGACTAGGGAGGATGATCATCCCCCTCTTTCTCATGCAACGCGGCGTGCTCTCCAGTCCGAGCTTCTACATGAGCGGCTACCTCGAAGGCCGACGCGAGGAATATGTCGATCGCATGCGTGCAGTGTCGCGCGCCGGCACATGGACAGATTGGTGTTCGTTCTTCCTCGAGGGTCTCATCGAGCAGGCCCATCAGAATCAGGAGCGCGCTCAGCAGATCATTGCGCTGAACACCCGGATGCAGCGCGAAGTTGCCGAGCGCACGCATTCTCAGTTCGCGGGGCTTGCTGTTGACTTCATCTTCTCAAGGCCCGTGTTTCCCACCCCGCTCTTCGTCGAGAATTCGGGGATCCCGCGTGAGTCGGCGCAGCGGCTGCTTCGCTTGCTGCGAGAGGGAGACAATCCGATCCTCCGGACGATCCGTCAGGGTTCTGGGCGGAGACCAGCCATACTCGCTTTCCCCGAGCTCCTGAACATTGCCGAGGGGAGGAATGTGCTTTGAGCGTTATCCGCTACATACAACTGCGTTTGCGTGTAACAAACGCCTCTTTCGCTACACGCAAATGGAGTCGCTGTTCATCCGTGACACACAACGGATTGCCGACGGTGCGGTACGATGTCTGAGATCCGGATCAGTGAGGCTGGCACCGTCCAGTTCCCGATGGTGAAGCACGCCGCCGAGTTCGGCTGGACGCCGATTGCGCCAGAGGTAGCCAAACAGAAGCGCGGCGGCGAAGCCGGAATGATGCTGCGTGACGAGCTGGAAGCGGCGCTCAACAAGTTCAATCCGTGGATGACGTCCGACACCATCCGGCAGGTGATAGAGAAGCTGGAAGCAATCCCGCCCACCATCGAGGGCAATCGCGACATGCTCGCCTGGCTGCGCGGCGAACGGCAATGGTACGACGAGGGTGAAAAGCGCCACCGCCACGTCCAGCTCATCGATTTCGAGCGCCCGGGCGAAAACGCCTTCCATGTCACCTGGGAATGGAAACTAAAGCCGCCGGCGCGCAAGGGCAACCGGGCGGATGTGATGTTCGTCATCAATGGCGTTCCCGTCTGCATCGTCGAGCACAAGAACCCCAAGGACGGTGGCGCCATCGATCGGGGTGTGACGCAGCTCAAGCGCTACGAGAAGGAAACGCCCGAGCTGATCGGCACGCCGCAGCTCTTCAATGTCACGCATCTGCTCGACTATTGGTATGGCGTGACTTGGAACGCCAACCGCCGCTACATGGCGCGCTGGAAGCAGACGCCCGAGGAGACCTACAGGTTTGCGGTTCAGGCATTCTTCGAGCCCACCGACTTCCTGCGCACTCTCCGTGACTGGATCCTGTTCTATGTCGAGGACGGCGAGACGCGGAAATCCATCCTGCGTCAGCACCAGCGTGTTGCTGTCGACAAGATCGTCGAGCGGTGTGAGGACAAGGCCAAGAAGCGTGGGCTCGTCTGGCACACACAGGGCTCGGGCAAGACCTTCACCCTGCTTACAGCCGCACGCCTCATCCTTGAGGACAAGGCACGATTCCAGAACGCCACCGTCATCCTGGTGGTAGATCGCACCGAGCTCGAAGGCCAGCTGAAGGGGTGGGTCGAGAAGCTGCTCGGCGAGATGCAGAGCCAGGATATCCCGGTCTGGCGGGCCAACTCCAAGACTGAGGTGCAGGATCTCCTCAAGACTGACAAGCGCGGCCTGATCATTTCGATGATCCACAAATTCGAGGGTATCGATAAAGACGCCAACACCCGGGAGAACATCTACGTCTTCATCGACGAGGCACACCGCTCGGTCGCCAAGGACCTCGGCACCTACATGATGGCCGCAGTCCCGAACGCGACCATCATCGGCTTCACCGGCACACCAATCGCCAAGACGGCGCAGGGCGAAGGCACCTTCAAGATCTTCGGCACCGAGGACGAGCAGGGCTATCTCGACAAATACTCGATCCGTGAGTCGATCGAGGACGAAACTACGCTTCCCATCCGCCACACCATGGCGCCGAGCGAGATGACCGTACCCGCCGAGCGACTGGACAAGGAATTCTTTGAGCTCGCCGCAGCCGAGAGCGTGACCGATATTGACGAGCTGAACAAGGTGCTCGACCGCGCCGTTGGCCTCCGCACTTTCCTCACCGCCGACGACCGCGTCGAGAAGGTTGCCGCCTTCGTCGCCGAGCATTTCCGGGAGAAGGTCCACCCACTCGGTTACAAGGCGTTTCTGGTCGGCGTGAACCGCGAAGCATGCGCCAAGTACAAACGGGCACTAGACAGGCTGCTACCGCCCGAATGGTCCGAAGCAGTATACACGGACAATGCAGCGGACGTGGTTGACCGCCCACTGGTGGCCGAGGTTCAGCTATCGCCGGAACGCGAAGCCGATGTGAGGCTGCTTTTCAAGAAGCCGAACGAAAATCCCAAGATCCTGATCGTCACCGACAAGCTACTAACCGGCTACGATGCGCCGTTGCTCTACTGCATGTATCTTGACAAGCCGATGCGCGACCACGTGCTGCTACAGGCCATCGCCCGGGTGAACCGCCCCTATGTCGATGCCAACGGGGTACAGAAACGAGTGGGACTCGTCGTCGATTTCGTGGGCGTGCTCCGCGAGCTGAAGAAGGCCCTGCAGTTCGACAGCTCCGACGTCAGTGGCGTAATCGAGGATCTGGACCTCTTGCTCCAGGATTTTCTTGGCAGGATCGAGAAGGCGAAGGGCGATTTTCTCGACGTCGAGGACGAGGGCAGCGCCGACGAGAAGCTGGAGAAGCTGGTGTATGGCCGGTTTCTCGACCCTGAGCCGCGCAAGGCGTTTTTTGAGGCCTACAAGGAAATCGAAGCGTTGTGGGAAATCCTCTCGCCGTCGCCCGAACTGCGCGATCACATCACGACGTTCAAGCGCCTCGCGCAGCTCTATGCTGCCGTGCGAAATGCATATGCCGACCGCGTTGGCTACCTCGCCGACCTTGCCTACAAGACGCGCCGCCTGGTCGAGGAGAGCGCAACGCAGGAAGGTCTAGGTAAGCTGACCAAGACCGTGACCTTCGACGTCAAGACACTGGAAGGCCTGCGCGGCGAGCCTGGCTCGGATGAGGGCAAGGTATTCAACCTCGTGCGCGGACTTGAAAAGGAGATCGAGGACGAGGCAGATACAGCGCCGGTTCTGCAGTCGCTGAAGGACCGGGCCGAGCGGATCCTTAAGGATCTGGAGAATCGAAACACTACTGGTCTCGCGGCCATGGACATGCTGGCGGCGCTGGCAAAGGAAAAGGATGAGGCGATCAAGGCCGCCAAGGATAGCGGGCTCTCCGCGCGAGCGTTCGGTGTCTATTGGAACCTTAAGGACAACGAACCTCTCCGTAACGCAGGCATTTCAGCCATGGAGCTGGCGCGCGACGCGGAAACCGAGATGCATCGATTCCCTAACGCCAGAGTCAATGACGACGAACGTCGGAAGCTGCGCGCCACCCTATACCGCCCGCTTCTCGGACTTGGCAAAGAGGATCGCGGCCGGGTTGTAGATCTGGTGCTGGCGATCCTGCTCGACGGCGATCACGATGCCGAGTCCTGAAGACCGACGCGCCTCTCTCCGCGCCCGGGTCGATTACTGGTGTGAGCGTCTGAAGGCGACACCGCGCATCGTTCGAATCCAGCGCATGACGCGCAAGTGGGGATCATGCTCAACCGGCGGCATCATCACACTTGCCGAGGACTTGGCCGATCAGGAGAAGTGCTTCCAGGACTTCGTGATTGCACACGAGTTGCTGCATCTACGGATTCCCAACCATGGCAAAGTCTTCAAGGCGCTGATGACAGCGCATGTGCCCCGTTGGCGTGAACATGAGAAGCATCGTTTGGCTGGAAAACGGTCAGGGGTTTCTCGATGATCGGGCATCACCATACAAGTCCCGATCAAGGATCGAAGGGACAGCCCAGCCACCTCGTATTTCGACCAAAGCTTCGATTTCTGTTCCTTCTCAAGAACGTCCCAGAAA
This sequence comes from Acuticoccus kalidii, assembly GCF_021556395.1. Lineage (GTDB taxonomy): Bacteria > Pseudomonadota > Alphaproteobacteria > Rhizobiales > Amorphaceae > Acuticoccus > Acuticoccus kalidii. The sequence goes on along the minus strand of NZ_JAKGCS010000031.1, from coordinate 14,831 downwards.
TCGAAATGTTCAGCAGGCGGGACATTAACCTGTTCAAATTCAATCGCTTGTGAAGAATTCACCAAACCGGCACAGTCATGAGGTCCGGAGAATATCGGCCCTGAGAGACCGCTTCAGCGGCTCCCAGCACCGGGGCTGGTGCTCAGCCTGTCCCGCATAACCCTCGAAAACAACGGGAAATTCCGGCCGCAGCCGGATCGGGAGAACGCTTTCGCGGGGGCAAATGGCGGAGGGAGAGGGATTCGAACCCTCGAGACGGTTTCCCGCCTACACACTTTCCAGGCGTGCGCCTTCGACCACTCGGCCACCCCTCCTTTGTGAGCGACCCGCTTAGCAGACCTCGTCAGCCGCGTTAAGGGGGTACTTACATCGTCTTGGCACACCAGGACGACCACCCTTGTCAAGCGGAGGATTGCCCATGTCCAGATTGTTGTGGCTCATCAGCCTGCCATTTCGCATCCTCGGCTATGTCATCGTCATCGCTGCGCTGGTCGCCGGCTTCCGCGATCTCTACCAATCGGTCGATCGCGACACGCTCGTGCTGACCCCGTTCGGCGATCTGTGGTATCTCGCTTGGCCGGCGTCGCTCGATACCGTCCACACGCGGATTGTCGCAATGGAGCCTGGCTTCTGGGATACGGCGATCGAGGTCATCCTCCGTTTGCCGGCCTGGCTCGCTCTCTTCATCATCGCGACATTGATCCTGCTGATCGCGCAACTCATCTATCGTCCGAGATAAAGGGAGTGCGGCTATGAGCATTTTTGCGCGTTTCGGCAAATCGATGGAGCTGCCCACGCCGGCCGAAGCCCTCGCCGGTCGGCCCGATCCGATTCCGACGGCTGAGCGGCACGCGGTGAACGGCGAGCCCCTCAAGGGGCCCTGGCCGGGGCTCGAGACGGCCGTCTTCGCGATGGGCTGCTTCTGGGGCGCGGAGCGGCTGTTCTGGAAGACCCCCGGCGTCAAGGTGACGGCGGTCGGCTATGTCGGCGGCGTCACGCCGAATCCGACCTATCGCGAGGTCTGCTCCGGCAAGACGGGGCACACCGAAGGCGTTCTCGTCGTCTATGATCCGAAGGTCGTGTCGTTCGAGGCGCTGACGAAAATCTTCTTCGAGGGGCATGATCCAACGCAGGGGATGCGCCAGGGCAACGATGTCGGGACGCAATATCGCTCCGCGATCTTCGTCGCTTCGCCCGAGCACCGGGCGACGGCCGAAACAATCCGCGCCGCCTATGCCAAGACGCTGGAACAGGCCCGCTACGGTCCGATCACCACGACGATCGAGGACGAGAAGCCGTTTTATTATGCCGAGCCGGAGCACCAGCAATATCTCCACAAGGTGCCGAACGGCTATTGCGGTCTCGGCGGCACCGGAATGAGCTGCCCGATCGGTCTCGGCGCGGCGGCCTGAGGCGACCTGTCGGCGGCCCGTCGCGCATAAAGCGGGGCGGGGCGCTGCGGGGCGGCTAGATGTCGAAGCTGGGGCGCAGTGTGTGATCCCAGCGCCGCGGGCGATCGTGGTGAAACGGTCGGCAAGGACTTGCACCCGACATTCTGGAGCCCGGCGATCACGGCGGGCTCCTCGGTGGTGTCGGCCGTTTCGGTGGTGAGATCCGTCAGAACCCCGGCCGCGGCGAGCGACGCCTGACAATAGTCCGAAGAGTGAGCAGGCGAGCCGCCACACGCCCTTGCCCCATACGGTGTAGCCGACGGCGAGCGTGATTTCCGGCACGGCGATGTGTGCGCTCAACAAGGGGCTGCCGGCCTCATCGACCCCGAGCGCGTGCGGCGGACAGACGACGCTGAGCTCCAGCGCGATGCGGATGGTGAGGCCGCTGATCGCCGGCTGCATGATGATTTGCAGCCTGTGAAGGAAGTGGGCGATGACGATTTCGGTGAGCCGGCTCGCACCGTCATGCACGCGATCGCCGAGAGGCCGCCGGCCTTCACCGCGAGGATGGAAGGGTCGAGAGAGATCGCCGAAAACACCTGCGGCGCCAGGAAGCCGGAGCCGCCCGGCCCGTGGGGCAGCGCCTGCAAGGCGGTGCCGAAGGCGGTCATCGCCATGGACACGCGAGGCTGCGTGCCTCCTCGCGGCTCGCCCCCGCCTCGTGCACCACGGTGACGACGATCACGAGTTTGACGCTGAGGAGAAAGGTGCACTGGATCCTCGCCGACGACGAGGTCGTGCGTCAGGCGGCGTGGGAGTATGTGAAGTTCGCGTCGGGCCCCGACGGGCAGACGATCGCCGTCCTCGGTTCGGGCTATATGCCGACCAACAAGCGCGATGGAGCCAGACTATCTTGGCGCGTTCAACGAGGCGCACCCGAACTGGATGGCGAGCATGAAGCAGGTGTCGCGCGCCGAACCTTCGGAAGGCTATCCGGGCAACAACGGCGTGGAGATCTGGCGCACCCAGCGTGACATAATCGGCGCCGTGATGCGGGGCGACGAAACGCCGGAAGACGGTCTCGCCGAGATGGTCGAGGTGACCGACGGGCTCATCGCCCGCTGAACGCGAACCGGAGCGGGGATCGCCCGCTCCCCTTCTTGGCGACCGCTCCAAGGGCGCCGGATCCGATGCGATCCTGCGTTCGGACCGGGCGGCCGCGTCTATCCTGTGAGTGGTGACATTCCTTGACCGACCTCTTGATCCTCGACTGCGACGGCGTTCTCGTCGACAGCGAGCGGCTTTCCGCCGAAGCAACCTCCCGCGTCCTCGCAGAGGCGGGCCGGACCGTTTCGGTCGACCAGATCCTCGCCGCCTATGTCGGCATGACCGATGCCGCGATGTGGACGCAGGTCGCCCGCGACTGGGACATCGTTGTCGACGACGGTCATCGCGCCCGCCATGACCACTATCTTGAGGCGCTCTTCACCACCTCGCTCCGGCCGGTCTGTGACGAGGTGCACGCCGTGCTCGGCGCGCTCGGCCTGCCGATGTGCGTCGCCTCCAATAGCGGGCACGATCGCCTTCGGATGACGCTCGGCACGACGGGACTCGCCCCCCTGTTCGTCGGCCGGATCTTCAGCGCCGAGGACGTCGCGCGCGGCAAGCCCGCGCCGGACCTCATTCTTCACGCGGCGGCGACCATGAACGTCGACCCGCGGGACTGCCTGTTCGTCGACGATAGCGTGGCCGGCGTGACCGCCGGCGTGGCCGCGGGTGTCACGACGATCGGCTTTTGCGGCGGCACCCATGGCGGGACCGATCATGCAGAGCGGCTGATGCGCGCCGGGGCGGTCGGCACAGTGACCAATTTTCACGAGATCGCAGCGCTTGTCGGCCGGGCGGGCGCGTTCACGACCGAAGAGCATCCCCGATGACCGAGATCGCCCCGTTTTCGACGCCCCGCCGCTTCCTGCGCGGCAACCTCCACACCCACACCGACCGCTCTGACGGGACCTTGCCCGTCGAGGCGGTGGTCGCCCGTTATCGTGAGGCCGGTTACGATTTTCTGGCGGTGACCGACCATTTCCTCGATCGCTTCAACGTCCGCTGCACAAACCCCCCTTCGCCGGCAACCGGTTCGGATCCGGGCTGACGCGGGTGCAATTGCCACTCGCCCCACTGACGGCGAGCCCTTGGTTCCGCCTCGTCGTCATCGATGAAAGCGGTCGGCGTGCCTGGTCGAACCCGGTTTGGCGCGACAGCCTTTCGCACGTGGGGTAAGGCGGGTTCGGATCGCCGGTCAGTCCGGGATACGGTCCCGGCCGTCTCAATCGGCGGAGCGGGATCGAGATTTCGCGGGACGACGCTTCGGCGCGGCTTTGCGCGCGCCGGACGGAGGCGGGGAGGCGGGCTTCGCCGGCGCCGGCGCTGGTGCCGGCGGAGGTGCGGTGGAGCCGCGTGGGCAGAAACGCGCCTCCAGCTCGACGCGCTCGGGCGTTTCCCGCCCCGCGAGGCGGGAGAGGAGATATTCGGCCGCCCGTTCCCCGATTTCGGTCTTCGGCGAGCGCACGGTCGTCAATGGCGGGTCGAGTTCCTTCGAGATGTCATAGTCGCCGAAGCCGACCACCGAGACGGTGCCCGGCACGTCGATGCCCTGGGCCTTCGCCTCGAACAGGATGCCGGCGGCGATGACGTCGTTGCCGGCGATGATCGCGGTGGGGGCCGGGGTCACGTCGAGGGCGCGCAGGCGGCGGAGCGCCTCCCGGCCCGAGGCGTAGGAGTATTCGACCGACAGCAACAGGCGCTCGTCGAGCGTGATGCCGTGGGCGGCGAGGGCCTGGCGCGTCCCGGCGAGGCGCGCGGCGACGCGATCGTTGCGATCGGCGAAGCCGGTGACGACCGCGAAGGTGCGGTGGCCGAGCTCGACGAGGTGGTCGACGACCCGCTTCAGCGCCGCTTCGTGGTCGAACCCGCAGCAGGGATAACGCGAATCGGCGCGCCAGACCCACGTGTTCACGAAGGGTACGTCGGCGCGTTCGAGGAGCGCGTAGAACGCGTCGGAGCGGCGTTCGCCGACGAGGGAGAGGGCGTCGACGCCGCGTTCCAGAAGCGTCTGAGCCTGTTTGAACTCGACTTCGAGGTCGTATTCGAACGTCGCAAGGAGCAGCGTGTATCCCGCTTTGGTGATGTGCTTCTGAAAGCTCGTGATGTGGCTGGAGAAGATGGCGTTGTCGAGCGTCGGCACGATCGCCCCGATGGTGCGGCTTCGGTTCGAGGCGAGGGTGCGCGCCGCATGGTGCGGAATATAGCCAAGGTCCCGTATCGCCGCCTCGACGCGCCCCCGCACCTCCTGGCTGACGAGATGGGCGTCGTTCAGGAACCGAGAGACCGTCGCGGTCGAAACGCCTGCCTTTTCGGCAACGGTCTGAAGTGTGACGGCGCCGCGACGAGCCCGGTTGCGACCAGCGGGGGACCTTTGCATCTGTTTTTCCTACGCCACCGTGCGCTCCGTGTCATCGCCGGAGGCTTTCGCTAAATATCACCAAGTCGATTGACGAGAGCGATTGATTGTGATCGGCTATGTAAGCGCTTACGCGCTCGCTGCATCATCGATTGTAAGCGATTACATACATGGGCCTCAATCCAAAACAGCGGCAAAAGCCGCGGTGAGGTCTGTGTTCGTCTGGGGTCGAAACAACCAGGAGAAGACAGCATGAGCCGAATGACAGGCCGTGTCGGCGTTTTGCTTGCTGCGCTCGTCGGGGCGACATCCGCCTTTGCGCAGGACGCGCCGGAGAATTTCCTCAACCGACAGCTCACCATCGTCATTCCCTATGGCCCTGGGGGGCTGACCGACGCGCGCGGTCGCGCCTTCCAGGCGCATATGGAAGACGTCATCGACGTGCCGGTCGTGGTGCAGAACCTGTCGGGCGGCGGTGCCCTCGTCGGGACCAACTTCGTCTATTCGCGGCCGTCCGACGGAACGCACGTCCTCATCGCCTCCGGATCGGACGGCCCGCACGCCCATAGCGTCCTGTCCCCGACAGAGCTCGGCTGGTCCTGGGAAGACTGGACGCCGATCGGGCAGTTCGCGATGTCCATTCTCGGCTTCGTCGTGTCCGAGGATTCGCAGTTCGAGACGTTGATGGATGCGGTGGAACAGGTTCGCAAGGAGCCGGGTTCCGTCACCCTCGCATCGCTCGGCCCCGGCCGTGCCGACGACCTTTATATGCTTGAATTCATGCAGGCGACGGACACCATCGGGAAGTGGAACTGGGTGTTCTACTCCTCCTCCGCCGCCGCACAGGCCGACATTCTCTCCGGCGATCTCGACATGGCCTATATCGGCGTGTCGCGGAAAGACATGATCGACCATCCGAATTTCGAGGTCCTCGCCCAAGGCATCAAGCCGAGCGAAATCCCGGACGATTGGCCGTTCGACTGGCCGACCGTGGAGGACGCCATCGGAACGGAACTCGATCTCGTCGGCGCGAGCTATGCGACGGTCTTCGCCAAGACCGACACGCCGGAGGAGCGCCTCGACTACCTCGAATACGCGTTCGAGACCGTCGCCAACGACGAGGGATTCCGCAAGGCGCGGGATGATTATGGCGAGCCGGCGCTTTGGCGCGACCGGGAGACCGCGCAGGACAATCTCGATGCGGTCCACACCAAGCTTCAGGAGATGAAGCCGCTGCGTGACGAGCACGTCAAGCAGTAGACGCGAGCGGCCGGGCGCACGCGCGTCCCGGCCATCCGGACGATTCCCGCAATCCTGACCGCTTGGAGTCCGCCATGTACGAGGGCATGGGCGAAGCGCTGGTCTTTCTCGCCAATCCGCTCAATCTCGCCTGGATCGGGCTCGGCACCTTGCTGGGTCTCATCGCGGGCACGCTTCCGGGCGTGAGCGGCGTGTCGATGATGGCGCTTCTTCTTCCCTTTACCTTCGGTATGCCGCCCGAAACCTCGGTGCTCATGCTGATCGGTATCTATGCCGCGTCGACCTATTCGTCGTCGACGGGGGGCATTCTCTACAACATCCCGGGCGGCGCGGCCGGCGTGCCCACCACCGTGGAGGGTTATAAGCTCGCGCTGAAGGGCCGCGCCGGCGAGGCGCTGACCACCGACATCTACGCCTCGTTCATCGGGTCCGTCATCGGCTTCGTCGGCGCCGTGATCCTGACGCCGATCTTCATCGTTCTCGCCACCCAGTTCGGCACGGCGGAACGCGGGCTGTTCGCGCTCCTCGCCCTCGTGCTCGTCGGCACCGGCGCGCTGTCGCGGGCCGATCCGCTGCGCGGCCTCCTCGCCATCGGCATCGGGCTGCTCGTCGGGACGGTCGGGATGCAGCCGAACACCGGGTTCGTGCGCTTCGTCAAAGATATCCCGCAATTGTGGGACGGCTTCCACCTCGTGTGGATCATCGTCGGCCTCTACGCGGTGCCGCAGATCTTCCGCCTCGCGTCGCTCGAAAAATATTTCGAGGCGGTGCGGGGGCTCGATCTGCATTACGGCTTCGGCGTCGAATTCCGCCGCTTTCTCGGGCTCCTGCGCCGGCATTGGGGACTGTTCCTGAAAACGGGGATCCTCGGCACCTGTATCGGCGCCATTCCCGGCCTCGGTACCGTCGCCGCCTCGTGGCTCGGCTATCAGGAGGCCTATCGGAGCTCGAAGACGAAAGAGGAGTTCGGCAACGGCTCCATCGAGGGCGTCGCCGGGGCGGAAACCGCCAACAATGCCGCGGTCCCCACCACCATCGTGCCGCTTCTCGCGCTCGGCATCCCCGGCAGCGCCGCCTCGGCGCTGATCCTCGGCGCCTTCCTCCTCGCCGGCATTCAGCCCGGCCCGCAGATGATGGAGGTCAATCCCGGCAAGGTGTGGACGATCCTGCTCGGGCTCTTCGTCACCGGCGCGTTCTTCGTCGCCTTCGGGCTCCCCTTCCACCGCATCGCGGTCTACGTGACGAAGGTCAGGCCGGCCTATCTCATTCCGGCGATCGTGGCGTTCTCGGCGATCGGCACCTTCCTCGCCACCGGCTTCGAGCTCGGCATCTATATCGCGCTCGCGATCGGCCTCGCCGCGGTTGTTCTCGAACGGCTGCACCTGCCGGTCGCCAACGTGCTGCTTGGCGCCATTCTCGGCCCGACGATCGAGAAGGAGCTTCTCCTCGCCTACAATATCGGCGGGTTCTCACGGTTCCTGCAGCCGAGCGCGCTGGCGCTCCTCCTCCTCACGCTGTTCTTCCTCGTCTGGGGGCTCTACCGAAACCTCCTGCCCGGCCTCGGCGCGTTGCGCGTCGCCAAGGGGAGGGCGGCCTGATGCGCGCCTCCCCCGGAAATGACACCGTTCTCGGCCTTCTCGCGCTCGCGCTCGGAGGCTGGGTGGCGCTCGAAACGGCCGGCTACTCGCAGATGGCCGGCGGTTTTCCCTACGCCCTCGCGGTCTACCTCATCATCCCCCTCGGGGTGTTGATCTTGGCGAGAGGCCTCGCCCGGCTGCGCTTCGAGCCGCGCGCGGCAGAGACGAGCGCCGACGCCGAAACGCAAATGGTGCGCTTCACCCCCATCACGATCGCGGTGATCGTCGTCGTGTGCCTCGGCACGCTCGGGATCGGCCTCATCGGCTTCGTTCCCGCGATGGCGGCGCTCGCGCTCGCAACCGGCGTCGTCTTCCGGGCGCGGTGGTGGGTCGTGGCGATCTACACCGCCGGATTGGCGGCCGCTCTCGCCAGCTTCCTCGCGTTCTTCAACGTCCAGATGCCGCAAGGTGCGCTGTTCTAAGGCGCCGGCGCACCAACAATGAAAGTGAATCGATATGATTGATCCGCGTCTGTCCGGAAAATATGCCGTCGCCGGCGTCGGTACGAGCGCCTACGGCAAGTTTCCGGAAAAGGATGACTTCCACCTCGCGGCCGACGCCTTTGCCGATGCCATCGAGGACTGTGGCCTCGACAAGTCGAAGATCGACGGGCTCGCCGTCTGTCGCGTCCCCCACTACGCCCCGATGGCCGAGATGATCGGCCTGCAACCGCGGTGGACGCTCCAATTGCCGCCGCACGGGCGCATGTCGGGCATCTCGATCATCGAGGCGCTCGCGGCGCTCGACGCGGGATATTGCGACTACGCGGTGCTGCTCTACGCCAATATCGGCCGCTCGCGCCGCATCCAATATGGCGGCGAGGAGTCGCCTGGTTTCTGGGATCCCTGGGGGTTCACCTCCATGGGCGCGATCCACGCCATGCTGTTCCGCGAGCACATGGAACGATACGGAACGACGACACGCCAGCTCGCCGAGGTCTCCGTCGCCTTCCGCAAGCATGCTGTGATGAACCCGTCCGCCGTCATGCGCGAGGCGTTCACCATCGACGATCACGAGGCGGCCCGCATGATCTGCGATCCGCTGCGCCTCCTCGATTATTGCCTCATCAATGACGGCGCCGTTTGCCTGATCCTCACCTCGGTCGAGCGGGCGAAGGATCTCAAGAAGAAGCCCGTGGCCATCGCCGGCATCGGCGCGCAGGACGCGCTGCGCCACGCCTCCTATCCGCAGGCTGACTTCTGGTTCGACGCCCTCCAGAAGACGGCGGATCAGGTCTATCCGATGGCCAGCGTCGGCCCCTCGGACATCGACGCGCTGATGGTCTACGACAATTTCAGCCCCACGGTCCTCTTCAGCCTCGAAGGGATGGGCTTTTGCGCGCCGGGCGAGGCCGGTGCCTTCGTCGAGGGCGGAACGCTCGGCCTCGGCGGCGCGCTGCCCGCGAACACCGACGGCGGCCACCTGTCCAATTCGTACATGCAGGGGTGGGCCCTCAACGTCGAAGCCGTGCGCCAGGTGCGAGGCGAATGCGGGGCGCGCCAGGTGCCCGATTGCGAGGTCGTCCAGTACGTCGCCGCCACGCCCTGCACCCGCTCCATCATCTATCGCCCGGCCTAAGGCCGCCGCGCGTCCATCATCCGGAGATCCCCCGATGCTCACCGACGTCTCGCGCCCGCTGCCGAAACGCACCCCCGTCAACGCACCCTTCTGGGAACATGCCGACCGTCAGATCCTCGCGCTTCCCTGGTGCGAGAGTTGCGGGAAGACTCACTTCCCGCCATCGCCGCGCTGCCCGCATTGCCTGCACGACGCCTTCGATTGGCGGCCTGCGAGCGGCCGGGCGACGCTCGTCTCCTGGGTCGTCTTCCACCGCTCCTATTGGGACGGGGTCGCCGCCGACGTTCCCTATAATGTGTGCCTCGTCGAACTCGACGAAGGGGTGCGGATGCTGAGCAATCTCGTCGGCGCGGCCGAGGAGGCGCCCCGTTACAAGATGCCCCTGAAGGTGACCTTCACCGACCGCTTCCCGGATCTCATCCTGCCGGTCTTCGACGCCGCGTGACGCCATCGGCTGTCGCCGGCGGCCGTTTCCAGACGCTCGACGGGCCCTGATCCGTATCGCACAGACGAGTTCTTCCATGACCATCCCCCATAAGGACGTGTTCCTCCAATCCGGTCCGGGTATGCTGGACGGTGTCCGCGTCATCGAGATCGCCGACGAGCTCGGCGAATATTGCGGCATGCTTCTGGCCGGGCTCGGCGCCGACGTCGTCAAGGTCGAGCCGCCCGGCGGCAGCCCGACCCGCGCGTTCGGGCCCTTCCTCGACGACACGCCGGGCCCGGAGCGCTCGCTTCATTTCTTCGGCTATAATCGCGGCAAGCGCTCCGTCGTCCTCGACCTCGAGACCGAGGAGGGGCGCGCGCGCTTCCTTTCCCTCGCCGAGAGCGCCGACATCGTCCTCGACGCCGCGGAGGACACCCGCCGCCGGCATGAAGCGCTGCGGCCGGAGGCACTCGCCGCGCGAGTGCCGGGGCTCATCACCGCCCGCATCACGCCCTTCGGCGACACCGGGCCCTGGAAGGATCACAAGGCCTCGGACCTCGTCCACCTCGCGCTCGGCGGGGTGATGATGAATTGCGGCTACGATTTCGATCCCGCCGGCCGGTACGACCTGCCGCCCATCGCGCCGCAGCTCTGGCACGCGTATCACATCACCGGCGAGCAGCTCGCCCTCGGGATCCTCGCCGCGCTATTGCACCGCCACCGCACCGGCGAGGGGCAGGACGTCGCCTGCGCCGTGCACGAGGCGGTGGCGAAGAACACCGAGCTCGATCTCATGTCGTGGGTGATGCGCCACGCGCCGCTCTACCGCCAGACGTGCCGTCACGCGGTGGAGACGCCGACCCATTCCCCCAATATCAGCCACACCAAAGACGGCCGCTGGATGATCGCCTACGGCGTCTCCGCTCGCGACCGGGCCGCTCTCGTCCCGTTTCTGGAGCGCTACGAGATGGCGGGCGATCTCGAGCCGCCGGCCGAGGGGGAGGATCTGCGGGCGCGCAACGTGCCCGGATCGGCCGCCGACGATGCCAGCACGCGCGCGCTCGAGGTGATCCAGCGCTTCGTGCGCTGTCACATCTACGACAATCTGCCGTGGACCGAAGCGCAGGAGGCCGGTCTCTTCTGGGCGCCGTTGCGCAAGCCGCACGAGAACGTCCTCGACGATCATTGGCAGGCCCGCGGCACCTTCAGCGCGATCGAGCACGAGGATCTCGGCCGCAGCCTCGTCTATCCGACGAGCAAGTGGTTGAGCACGGCCACGGCCTGGCGGCCGGGCCGCCGCGCGCCGCATCTCGGCGAGCACAGCGCGGAGGTCCTGGCGACGCTGCCGGAGCCCCGCGCGCGGCCCCACGCGCAACCGGCGGCAGCGCCGACCCGGTCCGAACACGGCAAGCCCTTTCCCCTGCAAGGCGTGCGGATCTTCGACTTTTCGTGGTTCCTCGCGTCGGCGGGCGGCACGCGGATGGCCGCCGCGCTCGGCGCTGAGGTCATCAAGGTCGAGTGGAAGGCCCATCCCGACACGCGCCTTGCGGCGATGGCCCCGATCGGCGGCCGGGCCGCGCGGGAGAAGGCGACGGAGCCGCTCGAGGGCGTCACCGATTCCGACATGGGCGGGCAGTTCAACAACAAGAATCCCGGAAAGCGCGGCCTCTCGCTCAATATCCGTCATCCGAAGGGGCTCGAGATCGCGAAGCGGATGATCGCGATTTCGGACGTGGTGGCCGAGGGCTTCTCGCCGGGCGTGCTCGATCGTGCCGGCCTCGGCTACGACGTCATGCGCGGCCTGAGGCGCGATATCATTTACGTGCAGCAGTCCGGTATGGGCAGCCAGGGGACCTACGGGCGGTTTCGCACCGTCGGCCCGGTCGCCGCGGCGTTCGCCGGCACCTCGGAAATGTCCGGCCTGCCGGAGCCCGCGATGCCGGCCGGGTGGGGCTATTCCTATCTCGATTGGATCGGCGCCTACGGGTTCGGCCTCGCCGTTCTCGGCGCGCTCTATCATCGCGAACGCACCGGCGAGGGGCAGCGGATCGATTCCTCCCAATGCGAATCGGGCATTTTCCTCTCGGCGACCCCGGTGCTCGACTGGTCGGCGAACGGGCGGGTCTGGACGCGCATCGGCAACCGCTCGCCCTACAAACCCGCCGCCCCGCACGGGGCCTATCGCTGTCGCGGCGACGACCGGTGGATCGCCATCGCCGCCTTCACCGAGGCGGAGTGGCACGCTCTCGCACAGGTCGCCGGCCGGAACGACTGGCGCGACGACCCCCGCTTCGCGACCCTCGCCGCCCGCCTCGCCCATCAGGACGAGCTCGACGCCGCCATCAGCGCGTTCACGGCCGAGCAGGATGCCTTCCAGCTGATGGCGACGCTGCAGGCGGCGGGCGTGGCGGCCGGCGTGTGCCAGACGGCGCAGGATCGTTGCGACCGCGACCCGCAATTGGCCGCGCTCGACTGGTTGACGGAGGTGACGGGAACCAAGATCGGCACCTGGCCGGTGGCCGAGCTGCCGGTCAAACTGAGCGAGACGCCGGCGCATGTCGGCGGCGTCACCCGTCGCGGCGCGCCTTGTTATGGCGAGGACAACGAGGCGATCCTCGGGGAGCTGCTGGGTTACGGCAGCGCCGAGATCGCCGTCTTGGCGGAGGAGGGCGTGATCTGACCGCGCCACCCGACTTGGACCACGATGGACGACGGAGGCGCGGCCGATCCGCGCCCCGTCGGGACGGCCCGAGGGCCGAGCCGCCACCCGGATCCATTCCCGCGCCGCCACCGGTGCCGGCGGGGCGCCCCGCCCCGCGATGCCGGGCGGGGCGCCTCGGGGCCGGGCCCGTGCGGCCGGCCGTTTTTATGACCGCCGCAGGACGTCCTGCCATTCGGGGTGTCGGTCGATCTGGGCCTTGGCGAAGGGGCAGAGGGGGATGATCGCGATCCCGTCGCGGCGGGCGTCCTCGATCGCCCGGCGCACCAGCTGCTCGCCCACCTTGCGGCCGCGCAAGGCTGCCGGAACCTCCGTGTGGTCGATGATCAGAAGCCCGTCGCCCGCCCGGCTATAGGTCATCTCCGCCTCGATGCCGTCGACGACCATCCGGTAACGCCCCTTCGCCGCGCCGTCCTCCCGCTCGACCGGCGCGTCGGCCGGCGGCAGCGCCGTCTTCGCCTTCTCCGTCACCGCGTCCGGCGGGCGCACCTCGCCCGGCTTCCCCGTCGCGCAATCGAGGAGATCGCGGTCCCATCCGCCGCGATCGGCCGCCGCCTCGTAGGTCGAGACCAGGAAGGCGAGAAGCGCCGCGGCCGGATCGGCCGCCGACTGCACCGCCTCATAGGGCAGGACGAACTCGCCGAGCCCGTCATGCCAGAAGGCGGCATCGGGCCGGACCGGCGTCGTGCCATAGCCGTTCGGCGTCGGATAGGCGTAGGCATAGAAGGCCGGATAGTCGATGCCGCCGCCCCCCGGCCAGAAGCCCGCCGAGGACACCTCACGGTCGTAGGCCTCCTGCGCCACGTCGTCCGGCAAGGTCGGGATGCCGGCGGGGTGGAGCGGCGCGCGCCGGCCGGAGAAGCGGGTCACCGCCAGATCGAAGCTGCCCCAGAACAGGTGGACGGGGCTCGACTTGCCGAGAAAGCCGGTGCGGAAGGTCTGGAAGACCCGGTCGATCGCCATCAAGGCCCGGTGGAAGCGGCGGACGGCGTCGCGATCATAGGGCCGGTCGCGATGATCCTCGCGGAACGGGACGGGGTTCGGCACCTCGTTCGGCAGCCCGTCGAAGGTCGGCGTGCCGCCGAGCTCGGTCACCAGGCGGACGAAGTCGGCATGGAACGCCGCCACCGTCGTCGGCCCGAGCGCGAAGGACGCGGTGCCGCCCTCGCCATTGGTGCCGACGACCTTGTGCTCGTGAAGATCGAACAGGATCTCGATGCCGGGCCCGTCCGGGATCGGCGAGGAGGTGAGGCCGCGCGGCGTGACATAAAAGGTCGCGTGCCAGGAATGGTTGATCCACGGGGTGTGCGCCAGCCGATACTTGCCCGCCACCTGCAAATAAAGATGCAAGGCAGAGCAGGTCTCGCGCCAGCCGAGATAATCGAGTTCGGGCCATGCATTCGCGTCGGGCATTCGGCGTCCTCCATCCAGCATGCGCGCGGCACGCGGTGTCGTGTCGGTCGTCCGGCGCGGGTCGAGCCGCGGGCGGACGGGTGTCTCGTCGGCGCGGCGGCGGTCAGTCCGGCAGAGGGATGTGCTCGTCCCGGTCGTCGACCGGCAGATCGAAGCGCCCCACGCCCCAATTCTCGGCCCGCCATTCGGCCTTGGCGGCCTCGATGCGCTCCTTCGAGGAGGCGACGAAGTTCCACCAGATATAACGCGGTCCGCCGAGCGTCGCGCCGCCGAGGATCATCAGCCGCGCGCCGCGTTCGCCGGCCGCCACCGTGATCGGGTCGCCGGGGCGGAAGACCATCATCTGCGCCGCCGCATAGTCCTGGCCGGCGACGCTGATCGAGCCGTCGACGATATAGATGCCGCGATCCTCGTGATCGTCCGGCATCGGCAGGCGGCCTCCGGGGGCGAGCGTCACGTCGGCATAGAAGGTCTCGGAGAGCATGCGCGCCGGGGCGGTCTCGCCATAGGCGGTGCCGAGAATGAGCCGCACCGAGACGCCGCGATCCTCGATCACCGGCAGCGTGTCCTTGCCGTAATGCTCGAAGAGGGGCGCCATGTCCTCGTGGCTGTCGGGCAAAGCGAGCCAGGTCTGGATGCCGAACAGGCTGTTGGGTCCGGTCCGGGCGGCAGCGGAGGTGCGCTCCGAATGGGTGACGCCGCGCCCGGCGACCATCCAGTTCAGCGCACCGGGGCGGATGATCTGATCGGCGCCGGTCGAGTCCCGATGGTGGAAGTCGCCGCGAAACAGGTAGGTGACGGTGCCGAGCCCGACATGCGGGTGCGGCCGCACGTCGACCCCCTGGCCGGTGAGGAGCTCGGCCGGCCCGGCCTGATCGAAGAAGATGAACGGCCCGACCATCTGCCGCTTCGGCGCCGGCAGAGCGCGCCGCACCTCGAAGCC
>NZ_JAKGCS010000030.1 GCF_021556395.1 Acuticoccus kalidii | reverse complement strand
TCGATCAGGGGCCGGATTGCCTCGGCATGGCGATCGGCGTTCTCGCGCACCGCACCCAGAATGGCCTCGTTCCCTTTTCCCGCCCGTCTCAGCGCCGCAGCGCCATTGGGATTGCCCAACCGGGTCCCTCGCGCCTTTGCGGCCGCGAGCGCCTCCCGGGTCCGCCGCGCGATGGCCTCCCGCTCCTGCTGGGCCACCAGCGCCATGATGCCGACCGTGAGGTCATTGGCCTCCGGCATATCGGCCGCGATGAACCGGACCCCGCTGTCGCGCAGCGTGAGCAGGAACGCCGCGTTGCGCGACAGGCGGTCCAGCTTCGCGATGGCCAGCGTCGCTCCGGTGAGGCGCGCAAGCTGAAGAGCGTCGAGGAGCTGAGGCCGGTCCGACCGCTTGCCGCTCTCGGTCTCGGTGTAGGTGCCAATGACCTCGGCGCCCCGATCTCTCGCGAGCGTCTTGATAGCCGCTTCCTGAGCCGCGAGGCCGAGCCCGCTCCGTCCTTGCCGGGCCGTCGAGACGCGATGATACGCGACGAGGCGGAAAGGCATAAGGGTCATAGGGGTCATCGGCTCCGTACAGAACTGCCTAACGTTGGTTGCGCAGTTTTGTACGCTCAATCCGAGCCGAGAGTGTAGGGCCTGATAGGGAATCTCCGCCTTTTCTCGAATGCTCACGATCATCCACGATAGATGCGAAGTCTCTCAAAGAAGCGGCGAATGATAAAACTTCGCACGATACTGATGACAGAGAAGGCGATGCTGAGTGCCGCGGCGGTCCCGAGATGCGCCGGCAGGCCGAACAGAGGGAACAGAAGAAGCTGTGTGATGACGGCCAGGCCGTAGCCGGCGAGGACATTGACCACCGCCTCCAGCAACGACATCGCGCGGCTTTGCGACATGCTCGACAGATCAATGCTTCGAGGGGAGGGGCGATGCCGTTACTTCGGCCGGCCGCAACTCTCCCCGATCATCGGCGGTAAACCGCACGAGGTTCACCGTGACTGGATGCGTGGAGGTACTCGCAGGAAGCGCGATGCGGCTGCGCGAGGCCGGAGTGATTCCGAGCTCAGCCATATACTTGCCCATAAGCTCCAATTGCTTGTTCGCTACGCTGAGCCAAGGCGATTGCTGCACATAGCCCGAAGGCGCCTTGATGAGGGTCGGTCCCTCGGCGAGCTTCCTCTCCGCTTCGACCCATCGCCCATAGGCTTGGCAATAGGCGGCAAGAGCGGCGCGATCGACAGTGGTAACAACACCCATGTCGTGCAACGTCCCGGCAATCCGTCGCCATTCGGCCTTCGCGAGCGGTGAGAGATGGGAGGGGCAATGCGGCCTCACGTCAGCAGGCCGAGGCTCATGGGCGTTGAGTTTGCGTTTGCCGGGATTGCCGTTGGCACGCTTCATGGCTGTCGGAACGGGTTTGCGTCCGCGCATTCTCCTCTCCTATTCCGCCGCAAGTGGTTGAGGGAGGCGCTCGGCACGGACCGCAGCAAAGGTCTCGCCCGTCTCTGCCAGCACCGGTTTCTCGCCTGTGAAGGCGGCCCAGCGGGTGACGATGACGTCCACGTAGGCGGGATCGAGTTCTATCCCGAGGCAAACCCTGCCCGAGGTCTCAGCGGCGATGACGCTGGTGCCGGAGCCCAGGAAGGGGTCGTAGATGGCCTGCCCGGGCGATGAGTTGTTCAGCATCGGCCGACGCATGCAATCCACCGGCTTCTGCGTCCCATGGACCGTCGCCGCGTCCTGGTCTCGGTTCGGGATCTGCCACAGCGTCGTCTGCGTCCGCCCACCCGACCAATGTCCCTTGCCCCGGACCGCGTACCAGCAGGGCTCGTGTTGCCAGTGGTAGTGCCCGCGCGAGAGGACCATCCTGTCTTTGGCCCAGATGATCTGGGAGCGGATTTCGAAGTCCGATGCGAAGAGGCTTTCTGCGACGGTCCCGGCGTGAAGCCCGGCATGCCAGACGTAGGCGACATCACCTGGAAACAGCGTCCACACCTCGCGCCAGTCGGCCCGATCGTCGTTTTTCACCTTGCCGGTGCGCCGCGTCCGCGTGCCACGCGCCTTGTTGCGCCACGCCGGCTCATACTCGACGCCGTAAGGCGGGTCCGTGACCATCAGCGTTGGCTGCACACCATCGAGTAAGCGTTCCACCACATTCAGATCGGTGGCATCGCCACAGACAACTCTGTGCCGGCCCAGGAGCCAGACGTCATTCAGACGAGAGACGGGGACGGCAGGGGGCTCAGGGGTTTCCTCCTCGCGTGGGTCGAAGCCGTCAGCCGATAACAGGCTATCGATCTCGGTCCCGTCGAAGCCCAACGCGGCGATGTCGACGCCGAGCTCGGAAAGGTCCGCCACTTCGAGCGCGAGGAGATCGCGATCCCATCCGGCCTGCTCGGCGAGCTTGTTGTCGGCCAGGATATAGGCCCGCTTCTGCGTCTCGGTCAGGTGACTGAGCTCGATCACCGGGACCGCGGATAGGCCGAGTTGTTGCGCCGCCAGCAACCGGCCGTGCCCCGCGATGATCCCGTTCTCCCCATCCACCAGGACCGGATTGGTGAAGCCGAACTCCCGGATGGCCCCCGCGATCAAGCTGACCTGCGCCGGTGAGTGGGTGCGTGCGTTCCGGGCGTACGGCACGAGGCTCTCGATCGGACGATGATCAATTGAGATAGCGTTATTGCTGAGCCGACGCGTGTTGGAGACTGTCGGGGTTTGCTTCTCAGTCTTCATCTGGCGCGCCTTTCGAGTTCGGCTCAAACGTCTTCTCGACCCCCGGCGCGTTTTCGCGGCAGGGGAAGTGTCCAGCGTAAAATGCGCTCAGCGTGCTGGGTCGTGACTAGCAATTCTCTCAGAGGTATCTCAATGGTACCTCGGTTTATATTATATCGATTCGGCGGGTTTCAGCCCATTCATGTGCTGGGTTGCTGTGTTTTATCCAAAATATATTCTCACAATAGATCGAATTTTCCGAGATATACTAGAATTTTCGGTAAATTTACGCGGCCAAAGTGGTCCGATTGTCTTGCTCGACGCTGCGGGCGGGATCGTTAGGGCCAGGTCCAAAAGCACGACAGGACAAGGATCAATTCCACCCCCGAACACAGTCCATTGCAGGCGAGTAGATTTTCGTTCGATCTAACGCCAGTCTTGCATATCGGCTACCAGACTTGTCAGAATCGGTTCGATCAGCCCGATGACCGTCTAAACAAGAGCAAGCCATGGGTGATATCGAAGACGAACACAGAATTGCGCTGAGGAGTGAGCTGCTCGACAGGGCTAGACGTGGAGAGATGACCGGGGTCGAAGCTGAGAATGAAGCAGCTCGCCTGGGGTGCGGGCCTCTTGCGTCGAAGCCCGACGATAGTCTCCTTAACCCGATGTCAGTTTCGCATTGGTCTTTGACGATGGCGATCGCGTGGATCGCATGGCGTACCCCCGACCACGTTCGAGAGTGGTGGGACACTTACGTCGAACAGTGCTGGGATTGGCGACGAGAACGCTGGACTTCCGGATCGGGTCAGCCGGTTTACGAAGGTGAATTCCTTGAACAGCGAAAGGTTGGCACCGTGATCGAGATGCTTCTCTGCGAGCATCTTGCGGATGAAACGGAGCCTGAGGCGGCCGCGCTGGCTCCCTTGGCTGAATCCAGGCAGCAGCTGTGGGGCGCGCTACTCCGCGGCGCCATCCAGGCGACGGCGATCGATTGCCACTCAGAGGAGCGCGTTAGGATCCAACCCTCCGAATGGCTCCACCTCAAGCCGGCCGTCGAAAGGGATCGCGATGTGCTGCAGGATTGCGACGTATTCCCCGCGCGCTCGTGGTACGAGAAGGTCCTCTTGGATGCCGTAGCTGTCAGGCGTATTTGGTCCCCACGGATTGATCTGCCCGAACTGCCTCCGCCGGTGCGCTCACCGGCGGAGGGGGGCTACATCCCGCTGTTCTGCGCAGCTCAGTGGATCGCCACCGAAGGTGCTTCGAGTGACGTGGGCTGGTCACCTCACGATTGGCGCTCTGCCTATGGCCAGCTCCTCGCTCGAATTGACTCGGGTGAGGTTAATGTCATCGGAACGCACGATGGCCTTCCTGAGCCCATCGACGGATTACGCTTCGCCGGAATCCGGATCGTCTATCCCTTCGAAAGCCACTCGTTTCTCGGTGTTTCGGGGGGCGCTCCTATGGTCCTCGTCTCCTATCCCTATGTCGGTGAATCTGAGTGGCACAGCGGCGTCGACGATTCGATCCGAAATGAAGACGGGCCGATATGGTCGAAAATCATGGTTCGAGCCGAGCACATCATCGCTCACTGGCCGTTTGATGTACCCTCGGTGCTGAAAAATCCCCTTACGCATAGCGGGTTTTCAGGGCGCCCAAGCACAAAGCATTTAATCCAAGGAGAGTTTAAAAGGCGGATACAAAGCGGAGAAGCTCACATGACCCTGGCGGTGGAAGCCAAATGGCTGCTTGACTGGCTTCTAGAGCGCCATCCTAACCTTTCGGCGCCCACCACGAAGACAATTCAGAACAACATTCGAGACCAGCATCGCGCCTATCGAGCGCAGTCCGAAGGTCTGAAATAATACGACAGGGGCAATTTCGGGCCTCTATTTCGGGCTTTTGAACCTCGTCATCTCTCGCTCTGCCCCCGCGTTTCTGCGGGCGACCCGAAGGAGAAGACGAGTGCAATATTCCATCGGCCATGCCGCGCTACCTCGCTTTTGTCGTCGCGATGAGGCTGCCGCGTATATCCGCGAAGCATATGGGTTTCCCTGCTCGCCGCGTTGGCTTGCCAAACTCGCCGTCGTAGGTGGCGGCCCGCCGTTTCGGAAGGCGGGTCGGACTCCGCTCTATGATCCGAAGGACTTGGATGCCTGGGCTCGCAACAGGATCGGCCAGCTTCGGGAGACGACCTCCGACTGTGTCGATGATCACTATGCGCGCTGAAGAGATTCGAGACGGCACCGAGAGGGTACTGTCGGACGTTAAGCCGCGGCTCCTCATCGATAATGCAAATCCCGACCGGACGGTCGCAGATCTACGGAACATCCTGGCCCAGGAAGGCGAGTTCTACGACCGTGGAACCCCGGTGCGGGTGACCTGCGACGCCACGAAAGGGATCGTTGTCGCACGCCCGCTGACCCCTGATTCGCTGGTCCTGCATGCACACACCCTTTGCAGGCCCTTCGCGGTAAAGACGGACAGGGATGGTTCGTCTCGCGAAGTCGATGTTCGATTACCAGCACATGTCGCTCGCATGTACCTTGACTGGTTCGGTGAATGGCGCCTGCCGGCGCTCAATGGTATAGCCTGCGCTCCATTACTTCGTGAGAATGGTTCTATCCATGCCGTAAACGGATACGATCCGGCTTCCGGAAACTGGTGCGAGCGGATCCCAGAGATCGAACGCCTTATTCCCGCTGTTCCGACGATGGACGATGCAGCAAGAGCGCTCCGGACGCTTCGGACGATCCTTCGAACCTTCTGCTTCGCCGATGCTTTGATGACGTTCGATGCTGCGGCGGGTGTCGAGGTGGTCGACATAACTTTGCCTCCTGGTCAGGACGAATCTGCCGCGTTGGCAGCGCTGATGACCGCCGTTTGTCGACCGAGTCTCCCCCTTGCGCCGGGCGTTGTCATCCGCGCAGCCGCCATGTCAGGTGCGGGGACGGGCAAGGGCCTATTCGTGCGCTGCATCTCGTTGATCGCCTATGGCAACGAGCCACACGCCGTTTCGGGTGGGGTCAACCGCGAAGAGCTGGAGAAAAAAATCGCGGCTGAGCTCATGGAGGCTGGCCCGATGCTGTTCCTCGACAATCTCAACGGCCGCACCTTCAACTCTGAACTGCTTGCCAGCGTGCTCACCGAACGTCCGGCTCGCGTTCGCATCCTGGGTCGATCTCAGATGGTTCCGTTGAACTCGTCCGCCTGGGTCGCTCTTACCGGCAACGGCCTTTCTCTCACTGAAGATCTGGCGCGTCGGTTCCTGGTCATCGAATTGGATGCGCGGACTGAGGATCCTGAGGCACGTCCGTTCCGGATCAACATCAAGGCGATCTGCCACGAACGTAGAGAAGAGCTTCTTGCGGCTGCGTTGACAATCTGGCGGTGGGGCCGATTGAGCAAACACTGCTCGCAAGGGCGGCCTTTCGGAAGCTTCGAGACCTGGACATCCTGGGTCAGGGATCCCCTTCTCGCCCTTGGTTGCCAAGATCCGGTTGCAAGGATCGGGGAGACGAAGTCGCGTGACACCGAGCGGCAGCAGGTCATTCAGGCATTCGAGGTGTGGTGGAGTGAGCGCGGCAGCGAGCCGGTGGCTGCCAGGGACCTCTCCGACGACGTACGAACTGCTCTGAACCTGCAAAAACGCTCTCGTCAGTTCATCGCGTCGACGCTCGATGCCCTGAGCGGAACTCGGATGGGCGGCTACGTGCTCACTCGCCAAAAGCCCTCCAGCAAATGGAGCGTGATCAAATACGCCCTTGAGCGGACAAGTTGGCACCACGAACACGCCGATGATCCGGACGCAACTCAGGCGCCTGGTTCGTCCCCCTATGACCCCTATGCTCCCTATGCTTTTCCGGACCGGCAACAATTTTCCGACACGACGGCTAACGGGACTTGGGACCTAGAAGGCGCTCCTCACCGAGGCCGCACCGATGGAACGGCAACGGCGAATTCTGTCTACAAGGTGCAAATGCATAGGGGTCATAGGGGGCATAGGGATGAGGTCGACCCGGGCGCGTCTGGCGTAAGTATCAACATTAATCCCTTGGCAAGCGCCAACCTCGTCGGGACCTCAGATGAACCGGAGCCGACATGAACCCGCTCTCTCCCAGACTCATGTCGACCAAAGAGCGTCTCGGCGAAGTTTGCGTGATCCTCGCTAGCGGGATCATCCGTCTTCGGCTTCGTGACCGACAGGCCCCAGCAGAAGCTGGAGAATTTCGACTTCACTTCTCGCCCGACCAGAGCGGTGGTGCGAATCCGCCCGACCGGAGAACCGCATGAACCAGACCGACAGCATCCCCGCCCGCCTTGCCGCGCTGAAGACGACCCCGACACACGAGCTGAAGAACCAGTGGCGCGACCTCTTCGACAGCGAGCCGCCGCCATATAACCGGCGATACCTCGAGAGCCGCCTGGCGTACCGCATCCAGGAGCTGGCCTATGGTGGCTTGAAGCCGGAGACGATTAAGCGCTTGGAGCGACTTGGCGAAGAGCTCGACGGCGGCGACCGCGCGAAGAGCCGCAAGCGGGCCGACCACAGCGACAAGCCGATCACCGGGACGCGGCTGCTGCGGGAATG
>NZ_JAKGCS010000029.1 GCF_021556395.1 Acuticoccus kalidii | reverse complement strand
TCGATCAGGGGCCGGATTGCCTCGGCATGGCGATCGGCGTTCTCGCGCACCGCACCCAGAATGGCCTCGTTCCCTTTTCCCGCCCGTCTCAGCGCCGCAGCGCCATTGGGATTGCCCAACCGGGTCCCTCGCGCCTTTGCGGCCGCGAGCGCCTCCCGGGTCCGCCGCGCGATGGCCTCCCGCTCCTGCTGGGCCACCAGCGCCATGATGCCGACCGTGAGGTCATTGGCCTCCGGCATATCGGCCGCGATGAACCGGACCCCGCTGTCGCGCAGCGTGAGCAGGAACGCCGCGTTGCGCGACAGGCGGTCCAGCTTCGCGATGGCCAGCGTCGCTCCGGTGAGGCGCGCAAGCTGAAGAGCGTCGAGGAGCTGAGGCCGGTCCGACCGCTTGCCGCTCTCGGTCTCGGTGTAGGTGCCAATGACCTCGGCGCCCCGATCTCTCGCGAGCGTCTTGATAGCCGCTTCCTGAGCCGCGAGGCCGAGCCCGCTCCGTCCTTGCCGGGCCGTCGAGACGCGATGATACGCGACGAGGCGGAAAGGCATAAGGGTCATAGGGGTCATCGGCTCCGTACAGAACTGCCTAACGTTGGTTGCGCAGTTTTGTACGCTCAATCCGAGCCGAGAGTGTAGGGCCTGATAGGGAATCTCCGCCTTTTCTCGAATGCTCACGATCATCCACGATAGATGCGAAGTCTCTCAAAGAAGCGGCGAATGATAAAACTTCGCACGATACTGATGACAGAGAAGGCGATGCTGAGTGCCGCGGCGGTCCCGAGATGCGCCGGCAGGCCGAACAGAGGGAACAGAAGAAGCTGTGTGATGACGGCCAGGCCGTAGCCGGCGAGGACATTGACCACCGCCTCCAGCAACGACATCGCGCGGCTTTGCGACATGCTCGACAGATCAATGCTTCGAGGGGAGGGGCGATGCCGTTACTTCGGCCGGCCGCAACTCTCCCCGATCATCGGCGGTAAACCGCACGAGGTTCACCGTGACTGGATGCGTGGAGGTACTCGCAGGAAGCGCGATGCGGCTGCGCGAGGCCGGAGTGATTCCGAGCTCAGCCATATACTTGCCCATAAGCTCCAATTGCTTGTTCGCTACGCTGAGCCAAGGCGATTGCTGCACATAGCCCGAAGGCGCCTTGATGAGGGTCGGTCCCTCGGCGAGCTTCCTCTCCGCTTCGACCCATCGCCCATAGGCTTGGCAATAGGCGGCAAGAGCGGCGCGATCGACAGTGGTAACAACACCCATGTCGTGCAACGTCCCGGCAATCCGTCGCCATTCGGCCTTCGCGAGCGGTGAGAGATGGGAGGGGCAATGCGGCCTCACGTCAGCAGGCCGAGGCTCATGGGCGTTGAGTTTGCGTTTGCCGGGATTGCCGTTGGCACGCTTCATGGCTGTCGGAACGGGTTTGCGTCCGCGCATTCTCCTCTCCTATTCCGCCGCAAGTGGTTGAGGGAGGCGCTCGGCACGGACCGCAGCAAAGGTCTCGCCCGTCTCTGCCAGCACCGGTTTCTCGCCTGTGAAGGCGGCCCAGCGGGTGACGATGACGTCCACGTAGGCGGGATCGAGTTCTATCCCGAGGCAAACCCTGCCCGAGGTCTCAGCGGCGATGACGCTGGTGCCGGAGCCCAGGAAGGGGTCGTAGATGGCCTGCCCGGGCGATGAGTTGTTCAGCATCGGCCGACGCATGCAATCCACCGGCTTCTGCGTCCCATGGACCGTCGCCGCGTCCTGGTCTCGGTTCGGGATCTGCCACAGCGTCGTCTGCGTCCGCCCACCCGACCAATGTCCCTTGCCCCGGACCGCGTACCAGCAGGGCTCGTGTTGCCAGTGGTAGTGCCCGCGCGAGAGGACCATCCTGTCTTTGGCCCAGATGATCTGGGAGCGGATTTCGAAGTCCGATGCGAAGAGGCTTTCTGCGACGGTCCCGGCGTGAAGCCCGGCATGCCAGACGTAGGCGACATCACCTGGAAACAGCGTCCACACCTCGCGCCAGTCGGCCCGATCGTCGTTTTTCACCTTGCCGGTGCGCCGCGTCCGCGTGCCACGCGCCTTGTTGCGCCACGCCGGCTCATACTCGACGCCGTAAGGCGGGTCCGTGACCATCAGCGTTGGCTGCACACCATCGAGTAAGCGTTCCACCACATTCAGATCGGTGGCATCGCCACAGACAACTCTGTGCCGGCCCAGGAGCCAGACGTCATTCAGACGAGAGACGGGGACGGCAGGGGGCTCAGGGGTTTCCTCCTCGCGTGGGTCGAAGCCGTCAGCCGATAACAGGCTATCGATCTCGGTCCCGTCGAAGCCCAACGCGGCGATGTCGACGCCGAGCTCGGAAAGGTCCGCCACTTCGAGCGCGAGGAGATCGCGATCCCATCCGGCCTGCTCGGCGAGCTTGTTGTCGGCCAGGATATAGGCCCGCTTCTGCGTCTCGGTCAGGTGACTGAGCTCGATCACCGGGACCGCGGATAGGCCGAGTTGTTGCGCCGCCAGCAACCGGCCGTGCCCCGCGATGATCCCGTTCTCCCCATCCACCAGGACCGGATTGGTGAAGCCGAACTCCCGGATGGCCCCCGCGATCAAGCTGACCTGTGTAGGGGAGTGGGTGCGTGCGTTCCGGGCGTACGGCACGAGGCTCTCGATCGGACGATGATCGATATGCAATGAAGATGTGATGAGAGACATATCGTTCAACTCGCGCTTCATTCGGCTGGCAACGGTATGTGAAACCGACGCCCCGTTCTTAATTTTGCGGCGCACGTGCAGGTGCGGCATCTCATCTTATGAACTTGTAGAGATGCATTCGGCCGTTCAGTAGTGGAATTCAAAGGCTTCTCCTCCTATCTGTACTTTCTTTGATGGAGGTGATTATGCGCGGCGGAGTGCGAGCTGGAGCTGGGCGGCCAGAAACCCTTAATGATTGGCTTATTATTCAGATCGGTGGGGCGTGTGAGGCCCGGCTCAGAGAAAAGAGTGAGCCTCGCATTGAAGAGTGTGCCCAACGACTTCGCCAAAAAATAGCGAAAGCCGACTATCGGCGGCGTGTAACGTTATCCAACAGCGCCGACTCTGCCTATGAGGATGACGCGTCTGATCGCAGTGTCGATCGTTTGTCTGATGACGACATCCATGACGAGTACGAACAACATTTCCAGGTTCCACCCGAACTCGTTCACATGGCGAACCGCGATGTCGCTCGTCTCGTACGGGAAGGCCGGATTAAGGAGGCGGATCGCGCGAAACATGAAGCCCTGGCGCAACGCCAAATGTTAACGGCCTTTCGTCGTGATGTCATACGCGCAGCGAATGGCGAAGAACCGGTCGTGCCAGACGCTCTAAAGCAAGCCTTAGAGGATGCCGCCTATGCTCTGAATAACCGAGGGGGAATGTTCGAGGGCAAATCTCAAATTACCACATTGCCCAAGGGGACGGCTGTGGCGATCGGTCGGAACATTCGGATCATCGAGCGACGGAGCAAAGTCGCGAGCGGTGACAGTCTCCGTAAGCAGGTCATCCAAGAGATCGCTGCCGAATCGGAAGAGCTCTTTGGCGCGCCGTACACAAAGTACATCGTCGGTAAGGCCTGGAAGGAATACCCATCTCTTCTACAAGAAATCCGCCCGGAGGAGATCGTTTGATTTCCATGTCGTAATGGCCATGAGGGCCAGAGGCGATCAGGCACAATCTTTCCGTTCCCGCGAATTGCGCGGGGTGATTTCGGAAGGATCGGCATATGATCGTACCGCACTGTTTCTACGCGCCGACGGCGCCTGAACTCCGACCGGTGGCTTCGGTTCAAACTTTAGCTCGGTGGCGCTGCCAGTCCCGCGGACCTGCTTACATCAAGTCCGGCTCCCGGGTTCTCTACGCCGGCAAGGACATCCTCGACTGGCTCAACCGCAACCGCGTCCTCACCTCGGGTGGTCGCGGATGAGGGCCGATCTGAAGCAGGCTGCGGCCCAGCTGGGCGGCGAGGTGACCGGAGCGCAGGTTCTCTGCCCCGGCCCCGGCCACTCACACCACGACCGGAGTCTCTCGGTCCGTTTCGGTTCGACGGCGCCCGACGGTTTCGTCGTGTACTCCTTCGCGGGCGACGATCCCATCACCTGTCGGGATCACGTTCGCCAGGCCCTGGGCATGGCCCCCTTCGCCGCTCACGCCCATTATGGTCCGGAGCCTGGCCCGGCGATCAGTGCGTCACCCACACCGGCCTCCAGTGATAACGTCGACAAGGCCCAATACCTCTGGCGCCGGGCGCAGCCGCTTGCCGGGACGAAGGGTGAACGGTACCTGCGCAAGGCCCGTGGCATCCGGGCGCCCCTGCCGCCCACGATCCGCTTTCTGCCGCCGTCCGCCGCGTACCCGGCGACCCTTGTGTCGGCATTCGCGATCCCGGCAGAGCCCGAACCCGGCGTTCTCACGATGCAGGGGATCTCCCCGCGGGCGGTTCACCTTACGAAGCTGTCCTCCGATGGCCTGAAGCGGACCGATAAGCGCATCCTTGCTTCGCCGGCAGGGGTGCCGATCGTCTGTTCCGCGTGGACCGACTCCCTCGGCCTCATCATCTGCGAAGGCATCGAGGATGCCCTGTCGGCGTTCGAGGCAACCGGGATCGCGTGCTGGGCGGCTGGGTCGGCGACCCACATGCCGCGCCTCGCCGAGGTGGTCCCGGAATGGGCCGATTGCATTACAATCGTCGAGGATGACGACGATGCCGGGCGGCGCGCCGTCGCAGGGCTCGCCAATGCCCTGACCAACCGCGGTCTCTTCGTCGAAGTGACCCGGCTTCGCCGGGCGCAGGAGGTGGGTCAGTGACCGGCGACGACATCATGGCCGGCCTCAGCAGGGTTTCTGACCCCAACTGTCTTCTCCGCACATCCGGCGCGGATGTCCTCCGCCAGGAGTTCGAGACCGCGACCGAAGCCTGGAAGCCCCCTGACCCGCCGCCCCGGCAGGGCGCTCCGGCGCGATCGGCCGCTAGCGGCCGCGAAGCCGCTTTCCGCCCCGTCAGCACGGCCGACATCATGGCCGCGGCCTATCCCGACCTTTCGTGGGCGGTTGAGGGCTACATCGCGGAAGGCTTCTCCGTCCTCGCGGGTCGCCAAAAGCTAGGCAAGAGCCGGATGGCGCTGGACGTCGCCGTGGCGATCGCGTCCGGCGGCCGCGCCCTCGGGACCATTCCGTGCGAACCCGGAGATGTCCTCTATATCGACCTCGAGAACGGTGAACGCCGCGTCCAGCGCCGCATCCTAGAGGCCTATCCCGACGTTCGGAAACGCCCTGATCTCCGTCGCCTGCAGTGGGTCTTCGACGCGCCGAAGATTGGGGAAGCGTTCCTTGAGATGCTTGATGCGTGGCGCTCCAGCGTTACCACGCCGCGTCTTGTCATCATCGACGTGCTGCAGAGGGTCAAACCCGCGACGTCCAATCGTGCCCAGAACGCCTATGAGCGCGACTACGATTGCTACAGCGAGCTGCAGTCGTGGGCGACCGGCTACGGCATCGCCGTGCTCGGGCTGCACCACACCCGCAAGGGCGGTGCCGACGATCCACTCGAAGCGCTTTCGGGGTCCAACGGACTCGCCGCGGTCGCCGACACCACGCTCGTGCTCGATCGCGACAGCCAGGGCGCGACGCTCTATGTCCGCGGCCGCGACGTCGAGGAGAAGGACAGCGCCCTGACCAGCGTCAACGGGCAGTGGTATCTTCAGGGCGACGCCACCGACGTCCGGCGCTCCGAGCAGCGCCAGCGCATTCTCGCCGCGCTGGCAGAGTGCAGTGAGGCGATGTCACCGCGGGACATCGCCGATGTCACAGGCGCGACGTCACAATCCGTTCGCAAGATGTTGCCGCGCATGGTGAAGGCGGGGGACATCGAACGGGTCAAACGCGGCGCCTACGCACTCCCCTGTCACAACGGTCACAACCGTCACGACAAGGACGGCTGTCCGGAAAACGCCAGCGAGACCGGGGCGTCCTCGAAGGCCCCCGTTGTGACATCGGAATGTGACATCGCAGACGCCACGACCGATGCGCTCGATGGAAACGATGCCTGCTCTGGTGACACACCTCTGTCCGAACGCCACGATGTGACAGTTGTGACCGATGTGACAGGGGGCGGCATCCGACCGCCAGAAAAGGTCCCGACCAACAATGTTGCCGATGGAGGGGCCCGATGAACCCTCTCGACCCGAAGTACATGACCACCAGAGAGCGGCTGGCGACCGTATGCACGATCCTGGCCTGCGGGATCGTCCGCCTGCGACAGCGCGAGCGGGAAGGTTCTGCGCTTAACGGAGACTTTCCGCTTCACTCCTCGCCCGCCGAGAGCGGTCATGCTCCCGCCAACCCGACGGAGACCGCATGACCAAAACGAATGGCATTCCCGCGCGCCTTGCCGCGCTGAAGACGACCCCGACGCAAAAGCTGAAGAACCAGTGGCGCGACCTCTTCGACAGCGAGCCGCCGCCATATAACCGGCGATACCTTGAAAGCCGACTCGCGTACCGCATCCAGGAGTTGGCCTATGGTGGCTTGAAGCCTGAGACGATTAAGCGCTTGGAGCGACTCGGCGAAGAGCTCGACGGCGGCGACCGCGCGAAGAGCCGCAAGCGGGCCGACCACAGCGACAAGCCGATCACCGGGACGCGGCTGCTGCGGGAATG
>NZ_JAKGCS010000028.1 GCF_021556395.1 Acuticoccus kalidii | reverse complement strand
TCGACGCCGCCCTGCCGCGCCAGATAAGTCATCTGCGCCTTCAGCCCGGCGACGTTGCGGGCCCCGCCGGTCCGCACCATTTTTACAACGGCCTGTGCGCTGCGGCCAGGCACGCACGGCGGCATAGGTTTGCCGCCTGGCGCAATGTCCTCCCGGTGCGCCGCCATCAGCGATGCACGCATCGCGCCGCCTCCCCGGAACGTGATCTCGCCCCAGTCCTCGCCCATCACGGCATCGACGGCGGAGACGTGCACCGGTGCTGCTCGGCCACGCGCCAGAAGGCTGGAGATAGTCATGAGGCCGCCGCTTGGGAGAGGCGCGTCTCGCCGTCTGTGCGCCGCCGGGCGGTCCGCGTCCATCTGCATGCGTGGACGGCCGGTGAGCTTCAGGTCCAGAGCAGCGAAAATGTGCAGGAAACTGTCGAGTCTCTCCCCCTCCCTTCGCTCGATTCCAGATGTAGTGGCTTGGCGCAGGCCGTCGCGCTGCCATGTCGCTGCAAATTTTGAAAGTAAACAATTGCTGTCCTGCAGGCTAAGCTTCATGTCTTCGCAATAGGTCTATGTTTCCTTCCATGTGCCGCATCATGCGGCATCTGCGCTCAAACGCAGCATATGGAGTGGATCGGACATGAGCGACACACCTCCCTATCTCGGGATCGACCCCGACACGGCGCTGCGCGATCTCGGCGATCCGGCGACGACGGACAGTTTTGCAGACATCGCGCGCGCCTGCGCCGCCGGGCGCAAAGATCTCATCTCCCGCGGCCTGGAAGACGGCTGCGCACGACGGCTGCGCCCGTTCTCAACCTGGGAGATCACGCGTTACCTCATCCCCGTGGCGCCGGCCTACTTCCGCCGCGTCCTGCGCGCCAACCCGGATTTGCCGCAGGGCCAGTCCGAGACCGAGGGCGGCGCGAAGTGGTTTTCCCTCGACGAGGTGCTGCGGCTGCGCGCCCACTTCGGAGCGGAGGGGTCGAAGGCCAAGAACTACCTCCCCTGGCGCCCGGCGGGGCTTCCCGCCAAGCTCATCACCGTCGCCAACTTCAAGGGCGGCGTCGGCAAGACGTCCACGGCGGCGCACCTTACAATGTCGGCCGCACTCGACGGCTACAAGGTGCTGGTGATCGACCTCGATAGCCAGGGCTCGATGACGTCCATCTTCGGCGGAACAGTCGCCGACGAATGGGATACGGTTTTTCCGCTGATCGCCCGGCACTACGCGCAGCACCTCGAACGCGAGAATGCGCAGCGAGCCGCCCGCGGGACGGCTCCGGCCGAACTCGACGAGACGCTGTGCGAGGCGCTCGGGGTCAAGGCGTCGGACCTCATCCGCCCGACACACTGGCCCAACATCGACCTCATCGGCGCGCAGCTTAACCTCTACTGGGCTGAGTTCCAGATTCCCGTCTGGCGGATGGCGGCGGGCGGCTGGAACCTGTGGGACGCGCTGGGCGAGACGCTGGCCGCGGACGGCGTCCTCGACCAGTACGATATCGTCTTCCTCGATACGCCCCCGGCTCTCGGCTACCTGACGATCAACGGCCTGTCGGCAGCGGACATCCTGCTCGTCCCGCTCGGCGCCTCGTTCCTAGAGTTCGACTCCACCGGCCGCTTCTTCGACATGCTGCACTCGACCTTCCGCTCCATCGAGGACGGCGAGAACCGGGCGGCGCGCGCGCTCGGGCGGCCCGAAACGGTCTTCCAGTGGGACGCGGTGCGGGCGGTGGTGACGCGCTTCGACGCGGCGCAGCAGGGCGAGCTCGCGTCGCTGATGCAGGCCTATCTCGGCCGGACGCTGAGCCCGCACCGGCAGGATTTCACCGCCCTCATCGGTCAGGCCGGCGAGCAGGTGCGCGGCATCTACGAGGCGGATTACCGCGACTTCAACCGCGAGACCTACGCCCGCGGTCGCGAAACGTTCGACGCGACCTACGCGATGCTGAAGTCGCTCATCCTGGGCGCCTGGCGCCGCGACGAGGCAGCCGCCGCACGCGAGGCCGCCGAATGACGCGCTGCGCAACCAACCGGCCGATCAATTGCCGCGCCCGTTTCGCGTGCGAAACGCGTCGTCCGGCGTTTGTGACCTTCAACAGCCCGGCTGCGGGTTCCCATTGCGAAAGGGCTGCGTATGGCCAAGCGTAAACGCCTCATACCTGTCCGCTTCGACCAATCGGAGACTGCGGCGGAGGAAAGCCTGCCGGCGCCCGAAACGAAGAGCGTGGCGGGCGGAACGCTTCGGGACCGGACTCCGCCGGCTGGCGACGGCGCGCCCGACGACAGTTCCGCGCGTCCGGCTCGGCGCCATCCGCCGATCGCAGGGGTTGCCGGGGAGGCGGCCGCGATCGCCGCGCTCAACGAGATGGGGCAGGGGCTGGAGAGTGCGCGGGCCGAGGGGCGGCTGCTCGTGCGTCTTTCGCTTGACGATATCGACGTTTCATATCTGGTGCGCGATCGGATCGCCTTCGACACGGACGAGATGGAGGCGCTGGAGGAGAGCCTGCGTCGCCGGGGGCAGCAGACCGCGATCGAGGTGGCGGACCTCGGCGACGGGCGGTCGGCGGGCCGGTGGGGGCTGATCTCCGGCTGGCGGCGCGTCACGGCGCTGCGGCGGATCGGGGCATCGGATGTGCTGGCGGCGGTGCGCCGGCCGGACACTGCGCGCGACGCGTATCAAGCGATGGTGGAAGAGAACGAGATCCGCGCGGCGCTCTCTTATTATGAGCGGGCGCGGATCGTGGTGCGCGCGGCTGAGATGGGTGTTTACGCCGACGAGCGGCTGGCGCTTTCCGATCTCTTTGCCTCGGCGAGCCGGCCGCGGCGGTCGAAGATCGGCAGTTTCGTTCGCATTGTCCAGGCGCTCGACGGGGTGCTGCGGTTCCCGGCGTCGCTGCCCGAGCGGCAGGGGTTGGCGCTGGTCAAGGTTCTCGATGCGGACGAGGGGGCGGCGGAGCGGATCGGCGACGCGCTCAGGGCGGCCGATCCACAAGACGCGCGGGCCGAGGCTGCCGTTCTCGCGTCTGTGTTGGCGCCGCGCTCCGCCTCCAGGACGACGCGCCAGGAGGTGTATCTGCGGCCGGGGCTTCTGTGCCGGGAAACGGACGACGAGCTGGTGCTGAAGGGGCCGGCGTTGTCAGAGGCGCTGCGTGACAAGCTCCGCGCGTGGCTGCGGGAGAACGAATGAGGTGATTTCATGCGCGAAATTGGTAGGCGTGGGGTTCGCGCGCGAGAGCGCAATTATCGACCGATTTCCTGGCCGTCGGCGGTGCCGCCTGCTACTCGGTGCCTTGTCTATGACATCGGTGGAAACGGGTGGTTTTGTCCAGGGTTCGCAAGGGCTTGCAGCGATTGGCAGAGAGTGATGACGTCCGTTGTATGAGCTGGTGTTTAATGTGTTTCCTTTGCGTTTAGGTGTTTAGGCCCTGGAGGTGAGGGATATGTCACTGAAACGATAGGAGAAATTGTCTTCCATGTGGAGGCTCGGGTGGGTGATTCCCGACTCCCGGTGGGTGAATCCCGATTTCAGGGTGGGTGAATCCCGAGGAGCGGTGGGTGAATCCCGATTCCGCCTAACCGTGCAGAAGATCGCCCCGGTTTGCAGGACTTGCGTTCTCCAGGGGCAAATCCCGACCCGGAGGAGGCGCGCGAGGCTGATTTTCGCGCGAATTGCGGCTCTCCGAGCATGAAACAGGGTGAAACGGCGGTTGGCCGCGGACCGGGGAGACGTCCGGTCGTCTGAGGTGGGTGATTCCCGAGTCTCTTATTCATGACCGCAGCCCGGCACGCACGATGCGCAAAACAGTCCGGTTCCTGTGGGGTTTTTTGCCGGAGGAGATGAGGGGGTGTCCGCCTCTGCTTTCGCCGGTCCGCGGAATCGGTGACAGTCGGTGGGTGATCCCCGATGAACCGTGTGCGTTTCCCGAAGGATTCGGCTAGGTCTTTCTGCGGATCTGAGGGAAGGAGTTCTCGACGGGTGGGTGATTCCCGAAGTCGAGCGCGCCGAAACGTGGCGTCGCCGCGCGCCGCGGACACCCCGGCGCAGGCGCAATTCGAGGTATGGGCATGAGCAAGCTCGACGAGGCGGTGGGCGATTCCCGACAGCTGACCCTCACGGCGCTCGGCTTCGACGAGCGGGACGACCACGGGGGGCCTACCCCGCTCAAGGCACGCCGCGCGCTCCAGAGCGACCTTTTCGTGTGCGACCTCTCCGATGTCATCCTCAAGGACGACATGGCCTCGATGGAGCACCCGTTCTACTCCCTCACCAAGAAGCCCGACAGGGAGCCGCGGCGCTACACCTACGGCAACAAGTGGATCGAGTTCCGCCCTTCGGTGAAGGGGCTGCCGACGATCTACGACAAGGACCTGATCATCTACGCGATCAGCCAGATCATGGCCAAGCACGAGGAGGGCGAGCCGCTCCCCAAGACGGTCGAGATCGACCCCTACGCCTTTCTCGTCTACACCCAGCGCGGCACCGGCGGGCGCGACTACGATGCCCTGTGCGACAGTCTTGACCGGCTGGACGGCACGCGCTTCCGCACCAATCTCGTCTTTGAGGGGACGCGCAAGGACGAGTGGATGGGCATCATCGACCGTGCCGCGCTGGAGACCGACGAGAAGAGCGGCAAGCCCCGCAGCCTCAGGATCACGCTGTCGGACATGGTGCTGGAGGCGATTGAGCGCCGCGCGGTGCTCACCCTCCACCGCGACTATTTCCGTCTCAAGCGCCCGATCGAGCGGCGCGTCTACGAGCTCGCCCGTAAGGCGGTGGGGCAACAGGACAGCTGGAAACCCTGGCCGCTCTCGCGCCTGCACCAGAAGTCTGGCTCGCGCTCGGCGCTGAAGGAGTTCCGCCGCGCCATCAAGGAACTCGCCCGCAGCGATCACCTGCCGGACTACCGCGTCGAGTTCGACGAGGCGAAGGACACCGTCACCTTCTACAACCGCGGGACGATGCCGCGCCGCAAGTCTGAGGCAGGGCAGGCGGTACCCTCGATCGACCTCGGCGAGGATTGGCAGCAGCTCGCGCGCGACAATGCTCCCTCGTGGGATCCCTATATGCTGAGGCAGGAATGGGAGCAGTGGTGCGCCAAGTCGCGGCGGCCAATCAAGAAGCCCGCCGCCCACTTCGCGAAGTTCTGCCAGACTTGGTACCAGAACCACGGCGAAGCCTAAGCTGGGCCGCCGATCAGACCTTCGTAGGCGCGCGGTGTGAGTCATCGTATCAGTTCGGTTCGCGGGCCTCTTTGGGGGGACCGACATCATCGATCTTTCAGAGTCGGAACTGAGGGTACAACCCGATCAGCGTGCAGGCGCGCCGCTGCGACAGGCCGCGTTTATCGCATAGGCCACGGCCGCGCGACGCTCCGGCACGCTCACCATTTTTGCAGCAATCTCTTTCATCACCTCGATCTCGAGGTCCCGCTCGACCACCAGCTTCTTCAGCCGGGCGCTCTCCGCTTCCAGCTGCTTCAGTCGCCGTACGTCGTCAGCCTTGAACGCGCCGAAACGCTTACGTCACGTGTAGATGGTCTGCTCGCTGACGCCGTGCCCCTTGGTCACCGTCGGTATCGTGTCGCGTCCTCTTCCAGCACGATCGACACTATCTGCTCGTCCGTGAACCTCGACTTGCGCATCCGTCCCTCCATCCAGAACGGCAGCCTCTCAAGGAAGTGTTGGTCCGAAATTACCGGGGCAGGTCATGGCGACCGACGAGACCGTCTCGCCCGGCTCCAGGCTCTCCTCGATGATCCGCAGTTTCTCCTCCGTCGACCAATACCGGCGACGGCGCGTTTCGGTGATCAGCTCGATCCGCTGATAGACCTACGACATAAGCCCGTTCTCAATGGATATCCTTGAGCCTTCCTGCTTACGCCAGCTGTCCGATCAAAACGGGGGGCACTTCAAATAGACCGTCTACTCGACGGCATCGGTTAGTTTAGTTAAGGCTTTTTGGCAGAGGATTTCTCATCCCGCAGAGTCGATCCTCCGTCTGGCATAGGCGCGAGATCGCCACCAAGTGCATCCTGCAACTCACGTTCGGCTTGGTTCCAATGCTCTGAATGTCGCCCGTCCGGCTGACCGTCACGCTTCCATATCGCGTACGCTCTTTCACGGATGCGTTGCTCGTGATCATTAGGAGTTTCCATTTGTCGCGGTCCATCTAATGGCTTCCCACCCAAGAGGGTCAGCCAGTTAATTATGTATCAATCTTCTTTAGATAAAATACTTCGCCATAGATTTGTTCCTGCGCATGATAAATTTAGACAGATACGGCAATGTCGGTGATGGAGCGCACCCCGTTTTGACCGGACAGGTGGCATAGCCGATAAGGCATAGGCATCCGCCTATGAGTACGACTATGTCGAAAGCTCCTGATGGCCCGTTTTCTCGGGTTGAAGTGATCACTTCCGTTCAGCGCCGGCGGCGATGGTCGACCGCCGAGAAGGTCCGCCTCGTCGAGGAAGCGATGCAGCCGGGAATGAGCGTGTCCTTCGTGGCGCGGCAGGCGGGTGTCTCCCCGTCGCAGCTCTTTGCCTGGAAGCGCCGGATGCTGGAGGGCGGCCATGCCGCGGTCCAGGCCGACGAGGATGTCGTCGGTACGTCGAGGGTCCGCGATCTGGAGAAGCGGGTCCGCGACCTCGAGCGCCTGCTCGGCCGCAAGACGATGGAGAACGAGATCCTGAAAGAGGCGCTCGACGTCGTCCGCCCAAAAAAACGGACGTCGCCCTTGCTGTCCTGGAGCGATCCGACGGACGGTTCACGGTGAGCGCCGTGGCGCGGACGCTCGACGTCGCTCGTTCCTACATCAACGAGCGACGCGGCAGGACGGTGACGCCGCGGGGGCCCTACCGCAAGGCCGAGGACGCCGAGTTCCTGGCGCCGATCCGTACCATCGTCGATGCTCGGCCGACTTACGGCTACAGGCGTGTGACGGCGCTGCTGAACCGTCGCCTGCGCTCTGAGGGGCGCCCGACAGTCAATGCCAAACGGGTGCTGCGGATCATGCAGCATCACGGCCTGACGCTGGAGCGCCACACGGCGCGTCGTCCTGGCCGAACGCATGACGGCGTGGTCATCGCACTGCGCTCGAACGTGCGCTGGTGCTCGGACCATCTGGAGATCCACGCCCGCAACCGCGAAGTCGTGCGCATTCTCTTCGTCCTGGATGCCTGCGACCGCGAGATCATCGCCTGGTCGGCCGTGGCGCAGGCCGGCATCTCCGGCGAGATGGCGCGCGACCTCATGGTCGCCGCGGTCGAACGCCGCTTCGGCACGACCAAGGTTCCGCATGCCGTCGAATGGCTGTCGGACAACGGCAGCGCCTACATCGCCAAGGACACCGCCGACACCGCCCGTGCCCTCGGCCTTACACTGCTCTTCACGCCCGTCCGCAGCCCGGAGTCGAACGGTATGTCCGAGGCCTTCGTCAAAACGCTGAAGCGCGACTACGCCGGCATCAGCATTTTGCCCGACGCCGACACCATCCTCGCCTTGCTCCCCGGCTGGATCGAGGATTATTGCGAGGTCCACCCGCACTCAGGATTGAAGTTCCGCTCGCCGCGCGAGTTCATCAGGCTCAGTGCCTAAATCCAACCGCCGCTTGTCCGGTGAAATGGGGTGCACTCCAGGTGATTGCATCCCGCGCGAGCCGCTCTGCGACCGATCTGCCGCTCGACCATCTCGTCGCGCTCGTGCGACCACCGGTCGGTGTGGCATGTCTATGATCCGCCCCGTGCGTTCAGCCGGTCAGGTCGATGAGGGGCAGGCCCGTCGTTTCGTTCCTCCGCCGCCTGAGGCGCGCCGACGCCTCGGTCACAATGACCTCCACCTGCTCGTCCACCGGGATGCGGTGGTACTCCTTTGCGTCGACGTCCCAGAACCCCAACGTCAGTATCGCTGAGCGCGCCGAGACCCGTGAACTAGTTGCGCCTCCTTCGCGAACTGCGTCAGTCCCTCCACGACCTCATCGCCCTGATCGGACAAGACGATGAACGCCGTACGCTCTCCCTCGCTGGAGAATGCGGCTGCGCATGATCGTGCCTCCGATGGTGGTTTTCTATTCCAACGGTTTGCGACCTGCGGAAACCCGTCCGATGTCGCAGGGCGAAAGTAGCTCGATCTTTTTCGCCGACGGATGGATCAATCACGGGCTCGGTGCAGTTGCCGTATGAGGCGCGAGATGCCGAGAGCGTGGGCCGACTGCCCCAACGTGCCTGCACTCCGGGTCAATCTAAAAAGCCAATGGCCCGGGTTTTGGCGGTAAGGCCGGCAGTCCCGGCGTCAGCTCCAGCGATCTGTATAGTGTAGACCGCTGGGCGAATAGCAGATCAAGCACCTGCCGGTGCTGAACCGCGACAAGCGCCTCGTCGGGCGACGTATCGCTCGCCGACATCGCCGGGACTAGGACCGCCCGTCGGGGAAGCCGTCGAGGGTCTCTCCAGTTCTGGTGGCGCCCACTCGCAGGGGTTGATCAGTCTCAAACGGCCGGCGATCTGCGTGGATTGTCGGCCTCGAACATAGTCCCGGTTGAGGCGGCGCAGCCAGGATGCGTCGTCCGAGATGAGGCCGAAGTCATCCTGAAGGCGGGTCGCCTGCTGATCGCAGGATCTAAGGAAGGCATGCCGATTCCATCGTAGTAATTCCAAGGTGACTAACTGGAGGCAGCATGGTGGCTGGCGCACGAAGCTTGAGTAAAGTTTTCTACGATCTTGACAGCGCGTGCGAGCGTGGGGACAGGGTGTCGGTCGACCGAGCGGTCGAAACGCTTGGCCACCGTGGGTTCGGCCCGTTCCTCTTTGTTCCGGCGGTGCTTGAGATGTCACCGATCGGAGTCATCCCCGGGCTTCCCACCGTGCTCGCCGTCTTCATCGCCGTGACCGCAGTCCAGATCGTCGCGGGCCGTTCGCACCTTTGGCTTCCAGGCTTCTTTGAGCGTCGCACGATATCAGCGGAGCGATTGAGTACTGCGATTGCAGCGATGCGCCCGGTGGCCACACGGTTCGACCGATGGTTCCACGAGCGGCTCCCGGCATTCACGGGACGGCAGGTGGTCAGGATCGGGGCGATCGCGTGTTTGGCTTTTTGCCTCACGGTCCCACCGCTGGAGCTTGTGCCGTTCGCAAGTACAGTGCCGATGGCGGCGATTGCGGCGTTCGGCTTTGCCATAATGGTTGGTGACGGCCTCCTCATGGCCATTGGTTTCGCGCTCGCTGCAGGGGCGGTCGTCGTCGGTCTCGGCTTCATTGGCGGAGGTTAGCGGCGGGGCAGCGGGTGCGATTCAGGACCGGCGGGCGACTTCAAGGTCTCCGCGCTTGGCTGATGGTCGACGCCGGCCGCTCGAACAATGCATTAGCCAGCGCAACGACCGTTCGAGCTCCGCGCGGGCGTTGCTGTTGAACCAGCGCCCGTGGGCAAATCATGCGCTCGGGCGCCCATTCGATCAGGCGATAAGCGGCTTGCTGTGCAGCGTCGCGGTTGAGCCGCATCGCGAAGCGGAGGTGTATCGGGGCCTTGCCGTCGGGCGCCATCGAGCCGGACACCGTGAGCGCTGCGCGGCCCGCGCCGCTGGTCTTCTCGCGCTCGAAGTTCTGAATGAGGTCGGCCAGGATCAGCGTGCGTGTGGCACGATGCAGGAACGCGATCTCGCTGATGCCGAGGCCGCCGCGCACAAGGCACTGGTCAAAGTCCTCCCGCCAGTCCGGCGGCGCGGCGTCGCCGAGATCCTCGTCGATCGCGACACCGGATTGCGCGACGCTGGGTCGGAGACGCAGGCCCGGCGCAGCGAAAATCTTCGCATCGCGGCAGGCCTTCTGCCTGTCCTTCAGGAACATCCAATGGGCGATGTTTGGTGCCACGAGGAAGCGGATCGGACCCAGCGCCTCGATCTGCGAACGCAGCTCGTCGGTGTACGCGGTGGGAGAGTGCAGCCACATCGCGTCGGAAGCGAGGCGGACAACGGTCATACGGATGGGTATAGTGAGGCCGAGGGTCCGGAGCGGTCGACCGTCGACGATCCAGGTGTCGTCCGCGACGGGCTTGAGAACGTCGAACGGTGGGTAACCGCCTTGGCATCGGTTTCGGCCATCGGTCCTCTCCTGACGGTGCCCGGCGTACATTGCGACCGGGCGGCTTCAGCGGGTCTTTCAACTTGTTTCGAGAACTCGCAGCACCGCGTGCGCGTTCACCGAATAGGCTTCGAAGACGCCGGGAGCGCAGCGATGGACCGAGCTGAGCGAAAATTTCCAACGGCAGCGGGAGTTCTCTTCGGCCTCGGCCTCGGAGGGTTCTTCGACGGCATCGTCCTGCATCAGGTCCTGCAGTGGCACCACATGGTGACAAGCGCCGGCTACCCCGCGAATACGGTACGCAACCTCGAGATCAACACCTTCTTCGACGGGCTGTTCCACGCATCGACTTACGTGTTCGTCGTGCTGGGCCTCATCATCCTGTGGCGGACGGCGCACCGCAGCCACCTGTGGTGGTCTTGGAAGCTGCTCGTGGGCACAGTCCTGATCGGCTTCGGCACGTTCAATCTGGTGGAGGGCATCATCGACCACCACATCCTCAGCCTGCACCACGTTAACGAAACTGTCCCGCGCAAGCAATGGATCTACTGGGACCTCGGTTTCCTGCTTTCGGGTGCTGGTATGCTCCTCGCGGGATGGATCGTCTATCGCCGTGGCAAACGGGTCAGCGGGCCGGGCGCCTAGGCCGGGATTCCCCAAAGTCCGATGTCGTGATTCAAACTCTTAGTGGATGGAAGTTTGAATGTGGCGCGGTACGATCTGAGCGAAGTCGAGTGGTCGATCATCGAGCCACTTTTGCCGCCGTCACTGCCGGGCAAGCAACGGGTGGACGATCGATGCATCCTCACTGGCATCTTTTGGATCCTGCGAACGGGCTCGCCTTGGCGCGATCTGCCAGCTCGGTACGCTCCGGCAAGGACGGTCTATAATCGCTTCAACAGGTGGGCGAAGCGCGGTGTATGGCTCGCTGTGTTCGAGGCGCTGGCCCGCGACGAACCGGCCGCTCTTCAGCTGATCGACAGCTCCATCGTCAAGGCGTCGGCACGCCGCTGGCGGAAAAAAGGGGGCCAGTGGATCCCGCACCGCCAGGTCATGCGCGATCCACCCGCTTGGGAGGTCCTCGGTCTGAGAGAACTCAAGATCCTCTTCCGATTGGAGGTGGAGCATATGCGCCACGGCGGCACCCACAATGGACGCCTGAAGGTCAGCTATACCAAGATGACGGAAGCGGGGGCCAAAAGGCGGCAAGGCATTCCGCGTGCGCTGCCCGCCTGGAGCTGCTCGGGTTCATCAAGGTCGCGAGAAGGGCTGGATGTTGCTGCCGCTGGAACAAAAGCGTGAGCCGTTATGCCTCAAACGTCTACACGCTGACTTACGTCGTGGTCGTGACGATCATTACGTTGGCGTCGTCATCCCGGCACCACCAATTTCTGATGATTTGAAAAGGTGGACCACGGACAAGCAGGTGGCCGAGGCGCTGGCCGCACTGGACGAGGACCGGCGCGGCGGTCGTATCCAGACATTTCCCTCCCCGAGATAGTAGATGAAAGTAACCTGCACCTAGGAAAATAGCCCGAGTACACCCGGCGAAAAAAAGCACAGCCCCGGTCGGCGCTCATACTGACCTGATTGTGCTGTGACCGACATCACTTACAGAGATGGAGAGCTATCGATGGCCGAAGTCGTTTATTCGCAATCAAATCAACCCCCTTAAGAGGCAGAAGATAGGTCAAACCCTGGGCGCCGCGACCACCGCACCCCACCTTGCCCGGAAGGACCCGGCCACCGGCCGTCCTCCGCAACGTGGCGATGAGGCAGGTGGCGGCCTACCGCCGGGGAGGCGCTAGGTTCGACATGTTGAGCAATGGTATAGGTCGCTCATGATCGGTTTCGCCTTGTGCTCGTCGTAGCCACGCAAGACGTCTTGCCGCGGCCATAGATGTTAGATGGTCGGCCGACGCTGATGTGATCTCAAATGGACCGCACCCGTTACAATCGTATAGTCGCCTCGTCGGATGCGAGAGGCGATACGTCATGGCGTTATCCCCGCCACAAACGGGGCATCGCTGGAGGCCGAACCTTGCCATTGAATGCCCTGTTGATGGGGGATGGTTGAGGGGTCGATGCTTTATGAAAACGAGCGACCCAGCATTTTCGAGCATCGAGCTCTGATCAACTTTCTTTTCAACACAGAGAAGGGGCTCTTCAGTCGACGCGCTACGGGGCGTCGAAGTTAACCCTCTGCATTGGCTTGGGCTTGTCGAGTGCAGTTGGCCATGATCGCCTGCAGCTTGCAGATACATGGGATGACGGCATGAACAGACGTAGACGATTAGCTCGCCGAAGAGCAGAGGTGACACGCTTGTATCAGCAAAATTATGTCCGGGAACGGCGCGAGTTGAGAGGGTGGACCATAGACGTGCTGGCCGACATCGCCGAAGTCGACGTTACGCTACTCACCATATTTGAGGAAGAGCATGATCCGAGGATGGGTTTGGGGGCGCTGATGCACGTTGCGCGCGCCCTAGGCTGCGAGTTTGACGAACTATGGCACCCGCCGGCCGAAAGTGGCCGCACACTGCATTAGCCCGCTCAGGAGACAGGGAGGCGGTCTGACTCTTGGGGGCGGCCGAGCTCCTAAACGGTCAGGCTTCTAAGTGGCATTGTATCGGAGCTTTCACCTCGCGAACTATCTTCGGGTTGGCATGCAGGGAGAGCGCAAAATGTCCGAATGGTTCGTGGAACAATTCCCAATGATCCCCGCAAGGGATCTGCCGTTTCGCTTATGCATGGCGGTGCTTCTGGGTAAGCATTCGGTGAGGGCCGCGGGTACTGTGGATCGCGGCTATGGCTCAGGTGGTTTCGGCGGAGGACGCCGGCCCCTTCCAGTTCCATGGCAGCAGCTCGTGGAGACGCCCCTGCGGCATCGCGGCGATCCGGATGAGTACATCGGCGAGCCAGGCCTGCGGATCGACGTCGTTGAGCTTCGCTGTGGCGATCAGCGTTGCCATGGCGGCAGCGCGGTCGGCGCCGCGCTCGGAGCCGGCGAAGAGCCACGCCTTGCGGCCGAGGGCAAATCCCCGGAGCGCCCGCTCGGCCGCGTTGTTCGTGATGCAGATCCTGCCGTCCTCGAGGAAGCCGGCGAAGCGGTCCCAGCGCTTCAGCATGTAATCCATCGGTTTGGCGACGGCGGCCGATCGCGACAGGCGGGCGCGTTCCTCGCGTAACCACGCCTGGAGGTCTGATACGAGCGGCGCGCTCACCTCCTGTCGCACCCGCAGTCGCTCCGCCGCGTCGAGGCCGTTGATGGTGCGCTCGATGTCGAACAGCGCGTCGATGCGCCGGACGGCCTGCAGCGCGACCGGCGAGATGACCGGCGCTCGGCCGTCGCGCCGGACCCGCGCGGCGATGTCGGCGAGTTCGAAGAACGGACGCCGCGCGTGCGCCCAGCACAGCGCCGGCGTGACCGCGCCCTCGGCGCGCGACGGATCGTAGAGCGTGTTGTACCCGCTGTAGGCGTCGGCCTGGAGAATGCCGGCGAAGCCGCGCAGATGGCGCTCGGGGTGCTCCTGCCGCCGATCGCGCGAAGCATAGTAGAGCGCGGCTGGAGGCGCCCTCCCGCCGAACGGCCGGTCGTCGCGGACGTAAGCCCAGATGT
>NZ_JAKGCS010000027.1 GCF_021556395.1 Acuticoccus kalidii | reverse complement strand
GACGAGGCGGCGGCCGAGAGAGCCGGCCGCGCGTGGGCCGAGGAGATGTTCGGCTCCGGCGCCTATGGCGGCGACAGCTTCGACTACTACACGGCGTTCCATACCGACCGTGACCACCCGCATATCCATGTCGTCGTGCATCGACGCGGCCTCGACAACGGGACGTGGCTGAAGGTCTCCAAGCGCAGCGAGTTCAATTATCAGGCGATGCGAGACCTCGCCGTGACGGTAGGGCAGGGGGAAGGGATCGACCTCGAGGCGACGCCGCGGTACACCCGAGGCGTTCACGAGCGGACCGTTCCTGACGCCGAGTTCCGCCGTGCTTCAAAGGAGGGGCGCACACCGGTGGCGCCCGCTCACTCCGAGGTTTCGGCAATCCGAGCCGCGGCCGCGATCATCCATTACGCCCGGCGGTTTGCGGCCGAGGCGACGATGCTGGAGCGCGACGCGCCGGAGATGGCGGAGGCCCTGCGTCGTGTCTCTGCCACGATCGAACATGGAAAGGCCTTATCCGAGCGGCAGGACCCGCACACGAGGATCAGCCGGGAGGAGATCGCCACGATGAGCCAGAAGCTCGACCAGGCGCGCATCGAGACGCAATCACGGTTCGACCGGATGGACGAGGGGATCGCCGATCTGCCGGGCGGTGCGGAGCGCGTGCGGCTGATGCGGCAGGTGGCGAGCCTCAAGGCCGAGGCGGCGCCCTATATGCGGGACGGCCAGTATCGTGACTTCCAGCGACCTGCCGCGCCTGGGCGCTATCAGAGCCTCGCCGGCACCGATGCGCAAAGCGCGGCGCTCAAAGAGGCGGCCGATGTCGAGGTGCGCCGGATCGCCGAGAGATACGGTCTCAACGGCGAGGCGACGGTGGAGCGCTATTCGGGCGGGCCACCATCCAAGGCCCTCGCGGACCAGTATGGCGCGGCCGAGGCGCGCGAGCGCGAGCTTTCGCGAAGCCTGCGCGGCGACCGCGAGGAAACCCGCGAGCAGCGCGATCGCGCCTTGCAGCGTATGCACAGGGAGATCACCGCCGTCTATCAGACGGCACGCGAGGAAGCCCGCAGCGGGCCGGCCGTCGACGCTGGGCCCGGGATCCGTACCACGTCACCGCCCGCGCGCAGCGCGGCGGCAGAGGCGGATAAGGCCCGAACCGACAGGGACACCGAGGCGCAGCGAGCCGAGACCGACCGGCGGGAGCGCGACGAGCAGCAGAGAAAGAACGCCGCCCGCAAAGCGCGCGAGAGAGATGGAGGACGCGG
Source organism: Acuticoccus kalidii (assembly GCF_021556395.1). Classification (GTDB taxonomy): domain Bacteria; phylum Pseudomonadota; class Alphaproteobacteria; order Rhizobiales; family Amorphaceae; genus Acuticoccus; species Acuticoccus kalidii. The sequence goes on along the minus strand of NZ_JAKGCS010000027.1, from coordinate 14,053 downwards.
GCTTTAGGGGCGGACCTCGTGGGAAAGACCGCACGCGACGTTCTCGTCCTCGCGCTGATCGGGCTCGCCGTCGGGCTCATGCTGGGGGTGCTCGCTGCCGGTGGCTACACGACCTGGCGCATCGGCGGCGACATCGCCGATGTCGGGTTCGGAACGCTCTTCGAGCACGCCCCGTGGACCGTTGGCCGGTTTGGCGAGCCCTTCCGGACGGGTCTCATCATCCTCGCCGGCGTCGCGGCCTTCTTCGTCGTGGCGGTCCCGGCCATCGGCCACAAGCCCAAACGCACGAGCCACGGCTCGGCCGAATGGGCGAAGCCGCAGGAGCTTCGCAGGGCCGGGCTCACCGCCAGGCTCGAGGATTTGCGCGGGCCGATCTACGGCAAGCTGGCGCGCCCTCGATCTCACGCTAAGCGTGGTCCGAAGAATACAGGTAGGTCAGATCTGCTGGCATTCATTCGGGGTTGACGACATGTCAGTGGGCCGGGATGCGATCCTGCCCTACCATTGGGCGCGCAAGGAGATGCACCATGGCCGAGCGCATCCTCGTCCTGTACGGCTCGTACCGCGCCGACCGGCAGGGAATTCGCCTCGCGCGGTATCTCGTCGATGCGTTGACCGAATTCGGCGCCGATGCCGAACTGATCGATGCCAAAGCGCTCGATTTGCCGATGCTCGACCGCATGTACAAGGAGGACTCCGCCGGCGAAGCGCCTCCCACGCTGGAGGAGCTTGCTGGCAAGATCCACTCCGCCGACGCTTTCGTCTTCGTCACCGGTGAACAATTGGGGTGTTCAGCCGGGACTGAAGAACCTGACCGACCATTTCCTTGAGGAATGGTTTTGGCGGCCTGCGGCGATCGCCAGCTATTCGGCCGGTCGCATCGCCGACGCACGCGCCGCGCTCGCCTGGCACGGTACGCTATCGGAAATGGGGATGGTCGTCATTTCGAGCACGCTCGCCGTGGGCGATATCGGCCACGCCCTAGGTCGTGGACTCATGGTGCCGAAGCCATAGGCGGGTGGATGCCAAGGCAACGGCGGCCATAAAGTTGCTGGCGAGCTTGTCGAAGCGCGTGGCGACGCGGCGGAAGTGCTTCAGCTTGTTGAAGTAGCGCTCGACGAGGTTGCGCAGCCGGTAAAGGTGAGGCGCGACGGTGCGGATGACGCGGACGTTGCGCTGGCTTGGAATGTGCGCGGTCGCCCCGCGCGCAGCGCACCAGTCGATAAGCGCCTTCGCGCTGTAGCCCCGATCGGCGACGATATCGGGCGCAAGAGCCAAGCCATCGAGAAGCAAAGGCGCTGTGGTCTTGTCCGAGGCCTGACCGGGCGTGATGACGAACCGGATCGGCAGCCCCTCTTCGTTGACGACGGCGTGGATCTTGGTCGTCAATCTCTCCACGAGAACGGCCAATGGCGTGATCCGGGCCCCCTTTTTTCCGCCAGCGGCGTGCTGGTGCGCTTTGACGATGGAGCTGTCGATCAGCTGGAGCGCGGCCGGCTCCTCGCGGGCCAGCGCCTCGAACACAGCAAGCCACACCCCACGCTTCGCCCACCTGTTGAAGCGGTTGTAGACCGTCGTCGACGGTCCGTACCGAGCCGGAAGATCGCGCCAGGGCGAGCCGGTGCGCAGGACCCAGAAGATACCATTCAGGACACGCCGGTCGTCCACCCGCTGCTTGCCGGGCGGTGCCGGCGGCAGCAGCGGCTCGATGATGGACCACTCCACTTCGCTCAGATCGTACCGCGCCACGACAAACTCCCACCTGACAGGGAGCTTGAATCACGCTCGATACTCGGAGGGAATCCCTCACCATGAGTTCAGGACGCCGATGGGCAGCCTATCGGCGACGGCGGAGCTGCTCTGGCACAGGCCTTTCCGCGCTTCGCCGCCGATCTTGCGTGGTGGGCTGACGCGGCCCGGACGCAGCGCCAGACAAAGGGCACACCGTACTGAACCGGCGCAACGCTGAGGGACCGTCCCACATCGAACGACGTTCACCATGAAAATCCTGGTGGCCCAACCGTGTTCGCCGCGGCAGGTCCGATGAAGGCATTGTCCGTCGGCTTGCCCGGACGCGAGAAGTCGAGGACGGCGCTGTTGGCGTAGACTCACAGGTCAAAGTCGCGCTCCATTCCAACATCGCCACGACGTCCTTGGACCGGTAGTTGAACCTTCGGAATTGATCAAGTGAATCTGGCGCGTCGCGTGGAGCGCCTGCGGCGCTCTTCCGCCGGAAACGAGCCTCTCCTCATCGCTGTCGCACCCGGTGGAGCGAGCCTGGCAAGGCGGGCACGGCCGCCAGCGCGCAGAGCGATGGATGTTCGTGCCGCGATGGATAACGATACCGCGTTGCCGTGTGTGAAACCGACCGGCGCCAAGGTGTCCGGATCGGTAACAGGGGAGATCGGTCCGACCGAACGGCGCGGACGCCACCTTTCCTTCCGCCGCCTGCGCGACTGCCCCGAGGCCGGTAGGGTCGCAGGGGCACGGGGCCCGCCCTTGGCGGCTCACCGCCCTGAGAACTGTGGCCATTATAGCACACTGCCTTCCGACGGCCGGAAGGTGTGACGAGCGGGGTTCCGGACCCGGCCAGGACCCGCTACGGAGGGCGCGACGAGCGGGAGAGTGTCGGCGTTGCCGGCCGCCGAAGGAGCAACCGCCCCGGAAACTCTCAGGCCACCGGACCGCTCGTCGAACAACACTCTGGAAAGAGGAGCGCAGGCTCCCGCCGACGGTGTAAGCAGGTCTGCGACTGCAGACTGCGAAACTCTCAGGCCGATGACAGAGGGGGCACGCATGTGAGCCATGCGTCACCTCTGGAAGGCTGTAGTGGAACGAACCTCTGAATCCCTGAGTCGCCGACTGTTTCTGGCCGGCCTTATCGCCGTGCCGGCCGCCGGCTGCGCGATGCGCGCACCCCTCTCGCCTGAGGCATCGTCGCCGGTTCCCACACCCGTCACGCAACGGGCGCTCGCCATGTATCGCGCAATGCCGGAGGAGGAGTTTCCGGTGCCGGCGGTCGATCTCGGCCAGCTCGATCCCAGCTACTACCGGGCGGTGGTGGACTATGCGACGAGCGAGCCCGAGGGGACCGTCATCGTGGAAATCTCCGCCTGCTACCTGTATCATGTGGGCGAGAACGGCACGGCCACGCGCTACGGGGTCGGCATCGGCCGCGCGGGCTTTTCCTGGTCTGGGCGCGCCCATATTGCCTACAAGCGCGAATGGCCTATCTGGACCCCGCCAGCGGCGATGATCGAACGTGAGCCCGAACTCGAGAAATGGCGCCACGGGCAGCCCCCGGGGATCGACAACGCCCTCGGCGCGAGAGCGCTCTACATTCATCAGGGAAACACGGACACCCTCTACCGGATCCACGGGACTGGACAGGCCTGGACCATCGGCAAGGCCGTTTCTTCTGGTTGCGTGCGCCTGCTGAACCAAGACGTCATTCATCTGCACGAGCGGGTTCGGCCCGGCGCTGCTATCGTCGTTCGAGCGTGAAGCGAGGCGAGGCGGCGGTGATGGGGAGCGTCGACACCCTCCGGGGCGGATCGAACTGGGCCGGTGCGTCGGTTATCGACCAGCCCTGTCGTAGAGCCGCGCGGTGAACACGTTCGACACGTTCGCCCAGGCGCTCGACTGGTTCGGAATCGTCGTCTTCGCCGTCTCGGGCAGCCTGGTCGCTTCGCGAAAGCAGATGGATGTCGTCGGGTTCATCCTGCTGGGCACGGTGACCGGCGTTGGCGGCGGCAGTCTGCGCGATGTCCTCCTGGGGCAGCTTCCGGTGTTCTGGATCCGAGAGCCGGTCTATCTGCTGGTCTGCACAGCGGTCTCGCTGGCCGCCTTCTTCGCCGCGCAGATCCCCGCCTCGCGGTACACCGTTCTGCTCTGGTGCGACGCGATCGGAATGGCGCTGTTTTCCGTCTCGGGCGCGGAGATCGCCTTGCTGGCGGGTGCCGCGTCGCCCGTTGCCGTGGCGATGGGGGTCGTGACCGCGACGTTCGGCGGGATCATCCGCGACATACTCGGCGGTGAGAGCCCGGTGGTGTTGCGGCGAGAGGTCTATGTGACGGCGGCGCTGACGGGGGCGGCCCTTTTTGTGGCGTTGACAAAGCTGGGCCTCGGACGCGAGGGCGCGCTGACGATCGGCTTCCTCGCAGCCGCGGCCATCCGCTTCGCCGCGATCCGGTGGGCGTGGTCCCTGCCGCGCTATCGCCCGCGCCCACCCTCGAAATAGCGGCCATAGCCGATGTGCTCCATAGCGCGTGGCGCCGACGCTCTCGCGAATACGTCGTTGGCGATCCCCATCCAGCTTGGACTTCACCCGTCGCCGCGGTGAGGGTTCACGACCTAGATCACCAGACGCATCCTTTGCTCTCTGGACGCGATCTCGATCCGGTTCCTGCCGTTCAGCTTCGCCCGATACAGCGCAGCATCGGCCTCCTCAAGCGCGTCGGAGATCGATGCTTCAGCCCCGACGATCAATGTTAGGCCAGTGCTGAATGTCGCTCCGACGTCGTGTCCATCGACGCGGCTCGCCGCCGCCGCGAACGAGGAGCGGAGACGCTCCGCAATCTCACACCCCTGCCTTGCGTTCGCCTCGGGAAGGAGAACGGCGAACTCTTCTCCGCCAAATCTGGCGACAATGTCGTCCGGCCTCAGGTGCTCCTTTGCAACGGCTGCAAAGACCATCAGAACCTTGTCGCCTACCGCATGGCCGAACGTATCGTTCACGCCCTTGAAGCGGTCGAGGTCGATGGCAAGAACGCTCAAGGGCGCGCTGGTTCGCTGGCGGCGGGCCAACATCCGTTCGCTCGCGGCAAGGAACGCACGCCTGTTGGGCAGGCCCGTGAGCGGATCCGTGAGCGAAGCGACCTGATGGCCCGATTCGCTCCGCTCCTTCAGCAAGGTCACGACGAACAGCGTCGTGCCGATGAAGTAGATCATGGATTCGACGTGGACCGCCCCGTACCAGTTGGAAAAAGATGCGATCCCCGAGGGGATCGCGTCCTGAAGAATTGCCTCGGCAAGTCCGACGGCATTCATGACGGCATGCAGCATCAACAGGGCGGCCAGCGGCACCCGAGCCCGTAGGCCATCCCGCTTCAGTCGAAGCATCGTGGCGGCTGCCGCGAACGTGGCGGTCACGATCGAAAGCTGCAGAATGCGGGCGTGGCCACGGTCCGGATCCAGGTGGCTCACGACAAAGCTGAGAACGACGGCCGCGATGGCTGCGCCCCAGAGGCCAAGCGAGATCCGCCGACCGTCAAAGGCAAGAACTCCAAAAAGTACGAGGAGCGCCGCCAGCACGAAAGCTGGTTGGGCGAGCGCGACAGGTACAGCTGCATGAAGCTCCGCTAAAGCGAGAAGTGCAATCGCGCCTCCGCCGAGGATGTGGGAGGCTCCGAAGCTGACAGCGATGCGGCTATCATCGTACTGCGTCCAAGCGGCAATCAGGAGAAAGCCGCAGATGAGCGCCACCAAAGCTCCCCCCACCGTCAGCGTGGCATAATCCAGTATCATAGAGCGAGCCCCCCGCGCCGCCTCGACGGAGTCTCCTCCGCGCCCGTCAACTACCGCCAAATTCATTCGATGACGTCACACCCAGCCTAACATGCAGTTGCCTTGGCTGTGCGTGAACCGCTCAGCCCGTGGGTCTCGTCCCTCAATGAGGTGGAGAATCGGGGTGTAGCGAAGGTGGCCATGTGGCATTGGCGGTGGAGATGAGTGAGGGAGCGTCGGCCGGCAGCGCATCGAGCTTGGGCATCGCCTCGATCTGCATATAGCTTTGCTGGAGCTGCCAATCGTCTCTGGCCTCGAGGAGCACGGCGCCGATGAGGCGCACGATGCTCTCCTCGTGGGAAGGCGACGTAGGCGAGGATCTCGTGCTCGACCTCGTCCATCAGCGCCCTGAGTTTTGGCCAGCGGGTGCGGAGCTGGTCGGCGACATGGCGCCAGATCTCGCCGGCGCCGCTGTAATCGGGCTGCAGGAAAAAGGGCGATGCACTTGTTGTCTGGAAGCTTGGCGCGCTCCATGAAACGGCTCCCCGAAGGCCTCGAGACCGAAGGCATCAGCTTTCGTTCCATGGCCGAAGCGATCGACACCACGATCTCTGACGGCAGGCTGATCTTCCATATCTTCAGTGCGCTCGCCGAGTTCGAGCCTTGCGTTATCCGCGAGCGGACCCGCGCCGGGACGCTGCTAAGGTGAGGGGTCGCAAGAGCGGTCGGCCGCGGGCAATGAGCGATGACGATCTCAAAATGGCGCGTGCGCTGCTTTCCGCCGACACCATCATCGTGGGCAACGTCGCCAAGCGCATGGTGTCTTCACCGGAGATCTATCGTTACTTCCCTGCTGCCCGGTCGACGATCACTCGCGAGGAGGCCCAGTGACGGTCCAACTCGATCTCTTCCCTACGGATCTTCATCTGCGCCAACAAGTCGCTTCTACGCGCTGTTCCTTCAGCGCACCCGTCTTCGACGCATGGGCCGAATCGGTTCGTGGCGGCCGGCTTCGGCATGACTTGTACCCGTCGGCCGGCAACGCTCTCGATGCGTTGCGCGAGCTCGCGCGCCGCAAGCTGCAACGCGGATACGAAACGGTCTGACGCAGGAGCCCGCGCTTACCTGCCCGTCCCCGGCTCGCTTCACTTGCCACGTTCGTGCGAACCGAGCGAAGTTGCGTCGTTCGGCCGGCTAGGCGAATGATAAGGTGGGCTTAATGCGGGGCCCCGCGGGTGGCGATAATGCACTTGCATCGTTATAGCATTGAAATTTCGGATCGTTCCCTCGATGACTTAGGGGACGGCTGCGCTTTTCGACTCTTTGACCGCAGATCGGGTCGCCATGAGTGAAATTGTATTCTATGAAATGGCGGGCCTACTCCTCATTGCTTCCGCAGTCGGCTTCCTAGGCGCACTTCTTCGCCAACCCGTGATTGTCAGCTTTATCGCAGTCGGCATCCTCGCCGCGTCGCTTTTTGAGCGGAACGAGGAGACCGTTGCGCAAATCGACTTCTTGGCCGAACTCGGCATTGCGCTCCTCCTCTTCCTCGTCGGCCTCAAGCTCGACTGGCGGCTCATCCGAACGCTCGGGGGCGTCTCGCTCGCAACCGGCCTCGGCCAGGTGATCTTCACCGCAGCAATCGGTTTTCTCATCGGCATCGCGCTAGGCCTCGACACAGTAACGAGCCTTTACGTGGCCGTCGCGCTCACCTTCTCCTCGACCATCATCGTCGTGAAGCTCCTGTCCGACAAACGCGAGCTCGAGACGCTCCACGGTCGCATCGCGCTCGGCTTCCTCATCGTCCAGGACATCGTCGTTGTCATCGCCATGGTGGTCCTCTCGACGCTCGGCATCGGCGCAGAGGGCGCCGGGCTCGGCGATGTCGTGCGTGTGGTCGCCGGCATGGTAGGCGCGCTACTCACCCTCGTCGTTTTCGTTCGCTTCGCCGCTGAACCGCTGATGGAGCGCTTCGCACGCACGCCCGAACTCATCGTCATCTTCGCTATGGGATGGGCTGCGGCGGCCGCCGCCACCGGCGACTTCGTCGGCTTCGGCAAGGAGCTCGGCGGCCTTGTCGCCGGCGTCTCCCTCGGCTCCACCTCCTACCGCGACATGCTGTCGGCCCGCCTCGCGCCTATGCGGGACTTCCTCCTCCTCTTTTTCTTCCTCTCCATCGGTTCGATGCTCGACCTCTCCACGCTCAGTGGCGATATCGGGCGAGCGGCCGCCTTCTCGATCTTCGTCCTCGTCGGCAATCCTCTCATTGTCCTCGCCATCATGGCCGCCATGGGCTACCGCGCCCGCACCGGGTTCCTCGCCGGCCTCACGGTCGCGCAGATCTCGGAGTTTTCCCTCATCTTCATGGCGATGGGCCTCTCGCTCGGCCATGTGGACGAGGCGGCCGTCGGCCTCGTCACCCTCGTCGGTGTCGTCACCATCGCGCTCTCCGTTTACATGATCACCTACTCGCACCAGCTCGCAGAGATCCTCGGTGAGGCGCTGCGTCGGGTCGACGGCATTAGGCGGGGCGCCTTCAGCGAGCACGGCAGCGAGGAGGGGCCTGTCTACGATGTCATCCTCTTCGGGCTCGGTCGCTTCGGGCTCCAGCTTTATCGCCGGCTCGAAGACGAAGGCTACCGCGTCCTCGCCGTCGATCTCGACCCTCGGATCGTTCGCGGATGGAGCGGCAGAGGGATTCGCGTCCGCTACGGCGACGTCACCGATCACGAATTCCTAAGCGAGTTGCCGATGGTCTCGGCACGATGGGTCGTCCTCTCGGTGCCGACGACCGCAATGCGCCTCACAGAGGCCGATCCCGTCGGCAGCCTCCTTTCCGCTCTGCGCGAGAACAAATTCCAGGGACGGATGGCGCTGACGAGCCGCGGCGACCCGGGCGCCGACCATCCAGGCCTCGCTAGCGTCGATCTCGTTTTCCATCCTTTCAAGGACGCGGCCATAGCGGCGGTCGCCGCGATGACGGCCGCCGACGAGGAGCGCCGGGGAGGCGAACCGTCCCGGACAACAGCGGAGACTGACGCGTGACCATAATCGTGGCGACCGACCTCTCGACCCGCTCCGCGCTCGCGCTGGAACGCGCCCGCCAGATCACCAGCGTTGAGGACATCACCCTCGTCCACGTCGTCGATGCGGACGTCAGTCCTCACATGCTCGAGGCCGCCAAAGCCGCAGCCGAGACCGAGCTGCGCGACGTGGCACGAGCCGCCAGCGGCAACGTAGCCTACGAGGTCGCAGAGGGTGACGTGTTCGCTACCCTCCCGGCAGTCGCGACTGCGCGCGACGCATCGCTGATCGTGGCGGGCGATCATCGTCACTCGGCCGTGCGGGACCTTTTTCTCGACACCACCATCGAACGCCTCGCCCGTTGCACGAAGACGCCGCTACTGGTTGTGCGCCGGCCGGTCGAGAAGCACTACTGCACCATCGTCGCGGGCGTCGAGCCCGAAACGGCGGCGATGGTGGTGGACGCGGTCGAGCAGAGGGACGCGTTCAGAGACGCTGCGCTGCTACTCGTCAACGCCTTCGATCCTGTCGCGAAGGGGTTCATGGCGTACGCTGGCATTTCCCCGCGTGAGATCGAAGTGTATCGTGCTGAGGTGGCCACAGAGGCTCGGCGGGCGATAGAGACTGCGTTAGGCGCTGCAGCCCCTCGCCACGTGGTTGCCGTCAGGGAGGGGCATCCCATCCCGGTCCTCGAGACTGTACTTGAGGAGTCGGGAGCGGACCTAATCGGCCTCTCGGCGCGGACGCGGAGCGCCGTCAGCCGAGCGCTTCTCGGCAGCGTCTGCGCCCACTTCCTCCGGCGTGGCCGGACGGATGTCCTGATCATTCCCTAGCACAGCGTCGGTGGATCGCCCAGCCTTATCAACCTTAAGGTTAGTTGCGTCGCGAACACCACCTATGTCCTGGGGGCCGCCCGGACGCTACATCTGTTCGGACTGCGCGGCGGAGTCGGGTCGCGCCTTCCCGAGGCTCGGTTCCTGACCCATCGGCTCGCCCTTGCGCACTGAGAACTTACTCCTCCCGTCGAGCGATTTGCCGGACGTCCACCGCCCTTCGGGAGCATCCTTATCCAGCGAGGTGGTGCAGAAGTAGTACGAGTGCTCCATCGCCTCGTGCTCCTGCGGCGTCGAATTCGGAATCGGCAGCACGGCCTTGTAGCCGCCGAGTTCCTCTATCACGGCGAGCCACTGCTGCTGATGCATTGTATCGCGGGCGATCAGGAAGGACAGCATGTCCTTCATGCCCGCGTCGTCGGTGAGATTGTAGAGCCGCGAGGCAAGAACGCGTCCGCCAGCTTCGGCCGTTGCGTTGGCGAGCATGTCGGCGCCGATGTTGCCGGTGGCATAGACGTGGCTCATGTCGAACGGCGTGCCGACGGAGTTCACCGGCATCGCCGAAAGGCCGGATGACAAGATGTGCCGTGGGTTTTGTCCGCCGAGGATCGCGGCTACGACCGGGTCCTTCGCCGCGTCCTCCTGCATGGACGCGGGCGCGCCCTCGAGGTTCAACGCCACGGCGTGGCCCAGGAACTCGATGTGGGACAGCTCTTCGGTCGCAGTCTGCATGAGCATGTCGCGATACTTCACCGGGCCCCGAGCCCCCATGGCCTGGAACAGGTACTGCATCGCCACCCGGATCTCTCCTTCGACGCCGCCGATGGCCTGTTGCAGGTACTTCGCGAAAACCGGGTTCGGATTGTCGACGCGAACCTCGTATTGCAACCTGGAGTCATGGAAAAACATGGCGTCGCCCTTTTCTCGGTTTAGCCTTCGTCGTCGGTTACGTGGGCATTTGACGAGTATAGTGACGAACGAGCTCGGCAGCGTCCGGTTCCGGTTCAGCACCCACGCCACCATCGGTTAAGGTGGATCTGAGCGTAGTGGTTCGCCTCGGAAGCTACGAATTTCCTCTGCAGCTCAGCAAACAAGCTGTCCTTCCATCGCGGCATCCTCCGCGTCGGGCGGAAAGCCGGGAGACTATGCGCCGCTGGCCTTGTCCGGCGTAGTGCCAATGTCCTTGCGGATGGCGGCGGCGGTCGTGATCGGGCAACCATCTAGACCTTGCCCGGGTGCTACGCCATGCGATCGTGATATATCCTCTCGGCTCAAGCTGTAATTTTTTGAGAGATGACAGGGGCGTCATTTTCGCTTTGATTAAGAAAATTACCGCCGTGCGGAACGGCGTTCGTCGATGGAATAAGTATGACCCGTCGTTTGGTGGAGCTGAGCAGTAAGACGTCTCCTCAGACTAATGTCTCGACGGGGGCGTCGCAGGCCGATCTCAATCGGGCCTATCAGCAGCTGGCGGCGATCGTCGAAGGCTCCGACGACGCCATCCTCACCAAGGATCTGAATGGGGTCATCACCAGCTGGAACCGGGGTGCCGAGCGGATTTTTGGTTATTCAGCGGAAGAGGTGATCGGGCAGCCAGTGACGCTTCTCATTCCGCCGGAACGCCATAATGAGGAGCCAGAGATTCTTGACCGCATTCGTCGTGGAGATCGGATCGATCATTATGAGACAATCAGGCGGCGCAAGGACGGTCAAGAGATCCATATCTCACTCTCCGTTTCCCCGCTGCGCAACGACAACGACGCTATCGTGGGGGCATCAAAGATCGCCCGTGACATCACCGAGCAGCATCGCGCCCACGAACAGCAGCAGCTTCTGTTGGAAGAGATGCTGCATCGGATCAAGAACGTCTTTGCGCTAGCCGACGCCATGATTCGGCTCAGCCTACCCGAGGCGCGGACCCCAGAGGAACTGGCTCGATCCGTTCAGGCCCGGTTGAATGGTTTGGCCACCGCCCATGCTCTGACTGTTCTGAAAACGGCGGACGACGGTGAAGCGATGCTATCCGCACCGGATCTGCACGCATTGCTTGCCACGTTGGTTAGCCCGAGCCTCGGCAACCAGTCCAGCCGTCTGGATATCGGCGGCGACAATCCGCAGCTTTTGCCCGCTGCCGTCACCCCGTTGGCCCTGGTGTTCAACGAGCTTGCGACCAATGCCACCAAATACGGTGCATTGGGTAATCCAGCGGGTCAACTTTCGATCCGGTGCGATCGCCATAACGATCGCTTCAGACTTAAGTGGATCGAGCACGCATCCGGCCTGAGTCAATCGCAGCAGCCTGTGGCCGGCGGCTTTGGCGCACGTCTGCTGGATATGACCGTACGCATGCAGTTGGATGGCAACATCCGGTATGAGTGGGAGCATGATACCCTGCAGATTATTCTCGAGCTGAACCCGTTGCACTTCGAGGCGATCGGCGGCGGTTCTGACGAGAAGGGCACCGTTGCTGCACCGCCTACCCAGCCGTGTTGAAACCAAAGATCTCATTTGGCGGTTGTTTTCATGAGCAATTCCGAAGGGGGAAGGCGAATGGCCGTGTTCCGCAATACTCTAATCGCAGCAGCGATCCTCGTCAGTCCTGTTGCGCTCGCTCAGACTGCGACGACGAGCACAGACATCCGTATCAGTATCGCTGCAGCATTGGACGCCGCCAAAGCCCAGGTTGATGGCGGCATTCTTGAAGCCGAGCTGGAGAGCGAGGGGGGTACGCTCGTCTGGGAGATCGATGTCGTCGTTGGCGAGATGATCCAGGAGGTGAAGGTCGACGCTATGAGCGGAGAGGTTCTTTCCGCCAATGAAAAGACCATAGAAGGCACCTGGCGGGGCTGGTTCGACGAAAATCGGCTTGCTGCCGCTCAGCAGATCAGTGCCAGTTTAAGCGCGAACATTACGAAGGCCGAGACCGAGGCTGGGGGGCAGATCGTAGAGCTTTCGCTCGAAGAAGAGGATGGGCGTCTGCTGTATGAAATCGAAATCGATACCGCGTCAGGCGATCGGGAAATGCTGCTCGATCCTAAAAATGGCAAACTGATCCGCGACGATTAAGCAGTCGCTGGCCAGCGCCGCGGCGGCCTTCTGAAGGTGATCCGGCACGGCCAGGGCGGCCCTCAGGATGAGATGCGCGGTACCGCGGTACGACGATGGCCGCAGGTAGATCACAGGGGCCGATGCCTGCCGCTTTGGCCGACGCGGCAGCTGTTGAGCGGGTAATTCTCAGCTCGATCCCTTCGTCGTAAGCGTCCGGCGTAGTCGACCTTGACGGGCGGTAATCCGTCAGCGGGCTGAGGCGGCGAAGTGCCAAGGCATCAGCGCGTCGAGATCGGTGATGACGTTGCCCTCGAAGTGTCCCCGCTCATAGCTGGACTCTGTTCGTGTTGTAGTCCCGTCGGGACCGGGTTGCAAACTCGTTCGGGGTGAGGCCGCCCAGGCTGGTGTGCGGGCGGTCGTGATTGTAGTCGACCCGCCATTCCTCGATGAGGCGGCGAGCAGCCGGCAGGCTGCGGAAGAGGTGCTCGTTCAGGCACTTGTCTCGGAACCGGCCATTGAGGCTCTCGACGAACCCGTTCTGCGTCGGCTTGCCGGGGGCAATGTAATGCCACTCGACGCGGCGAGGATTTGCCGGACACCTGCCGGAGCGCTGTCGTCCGGAACGCCACGAGCGCATCGAAGCGCGGCTTCATCTCGGTTTGCCGGATGTTGGCTCGCGCGTCGGGCGGCTTGCCTCCGATCCTCTCTTCCACCGCGTAGAGCTCCGCGATGCCCCGCAGTGTTTCTTCGGCGACCGACGAACCTTGCGGGGTGGCGATGTCGACGAACTGTAAGCATTCGGTGAGGGCCGCGGGTACTGTGGATCGCGGCTATGGCTCAGGTGGTTTCGGCGGAGGACGCCGGCCCCTTCCAGTTCCATGGCAGCAGCTCGTGGAGACGCCCCTGCGGCATCGCGGCGATCCGGATGAGTACATCGGCGAGCCAGGCCTGCGGATCGACGTCGTTGAGCTTCGCTGTGGCGATCAGCGTTGCCATGGCGGCAGCGCGGTCGGCGCCGCGCTCGGAGCCGGCGAAGAGCCACGCCTTGCGGCCGAGGGCAAATCCCCGGAGCGCCCGCTCGGCCGCGTTGTTCGTGATGCAGATCCTGCCGTCCTCGAGGAAGCCGGCGAAGCGGTCCCAGCGCTTCAGCATGTAATCCATCGGTTTGGCGACGGCGGCCGATCGCGACAGGCGGGCGCGTTCCTCGCGTAACCACGCCTGGAGGTCTGATACGAGCGGCGCGCTCACCTCCTGTCGCACCCGCAGTCGCTCCGCCGCGTCGAGGCCGTTGATGGTGCGCTCGATGTCGAACAGCGCGTCGATGCGCCGGACGGCCTGCAGCGCGACCGGCGAGATGACCGGCGCTCGGCCGTCGCGCCGGACCCGCGCGGCGATGTCGGCGAGTTCGAAGAACGGACGCCGCGCGTGCGCCCAGCACAGCGCCGGCGTGACCGCGCCCTCGGCGCGCGACGGATCGTAGAGCGTGTTGTACCCGCTGTAGGCGTCGGCCTGGAGAATGCCGGCGAAGCCGCGCAGATGGCGCTCGGGGTGCTCCTGCCGCCGATCGCGCGAAGCATAGTAGAGCGCGGCTGGAGGCGCCCTCCCGCCGAACGGCCGGTCGTCGCGGACGTAAGCCCAGATGT
>NZ_JAKGCS010000026.1 GCF_021556395.1 Acuticoccus kalidii | reverse complement strand
TTTGCCGACGAGCCCGAAGCCGCACGCCGGATGATCGAACGACTGCGGGTCCGGCACGACGCGGTCCCGCAGGTTCTCACCGCGGACAAGGCCTACGGGTCGGGCCCGTTCCTGGCGTGGATCGAAGGGCGCGGGATCGAGGCGCATGTTCCCGTCATCGATCGCACGCATCAGACGGCGGGGCGGATGACCCATGCCGACTTCGGCTACGACAAGGAGGGCGACCTGTACCTATGCCCTCAGGGCAAGCCGCTACGGCGTGTCGGCGACGCCAGCGGAGAGGCCAGACGCAGCGGTACGACCGGCTACCGAAGCCGCGCCAGCGACTGCAAGGGATGCCCGATCAAGACGCGCTGTACGACGAGTTCGACGCGAGCGATCAGCCGATCGCTCCATCAGGACGTTCGGGTGACGGTGCAGGCCCGCCAGGCCACGGAGGCGTTCGAGCGCTCGCTGCGGCTGCGCAAACGCGTCGAACGGCTGTTCGCCTGCGTGAAGCACAACGATGGCCTCCACCGCCTCCGGCTACGCGGTCTGCGCGGCGCCGACGAGCAGTTCGTCCTCGCCGCAACGGCGCAGAATTTGAAGCGAATGACGAAGTTCTTCCCCGCGGATGGCCCAGGGACCCGGACGGCCGCCGCGTAAACCGCCCGGCGGGTCCTGCGAGACGTGATCCTCCGGGCGGCAACAATCGACGGCGGAAGATCGAGGAAAGGGCGATCGGCCACGAGCTTGTCTCGACGGACTTCTTCAACAGCCTCGAACGATTCCGCGAGCCTCGGCCAAAATGGGTGCGAAGAACCGAAACGGTGCCTGAAAAGGCTCCCCTGAAACCGGAGGTGAGAGCGAAACAGAATGGGTAATTCTGTTTCAGGCCGGAATCGCTTGAATCACGCTCCATGGCTTGTTGACAAATTGAATAAAAGTAGTTACATTTAATAATGAACAAGGACGAGCCGGATTACCAATGGGACGATGCCAAAAGCGAGCGAACGAGAGCTGATCGCGGCTTCGGCTTCGACATCATCCGGGGGTTCGATTGGGACTACGCCGTCTGCCTCGACGTGCAGAACGAGGGCGGCGAGGAGCGTGAAAAGTGGATCGGCCCGATAGGCGACAGACTTTTCGCCGTCGTCATCACGCTGCGCGGTGACGCGGTAAGGGTGATCTCGTTGCGACGCGCCGAGCAAACAGAAATCGCCATTTGGCGAAAGGACATTGGAGCATGAAAAAGCCGCCTGAAATCAGAGACAATACCCCAACGGAAGAGGCCGAGATTCAGCGTCAAATCGCGAGCGATCCCGACACGTGGGGAACGCCCGCCGACGCCAAGGCCATCCGCCGTGGTCGCCCTTTCGGACGGACCAAAGAGCAGGTGACGGTTCGGATTGACAGGGACGTGCTTGCGGCTTTGCAAACGCCGGAGCCGAAGGGGTGGCAAACCCGTCTCAACGAAGCGCTGCGCGCCGGGTTGAAGCTCTGAGGTTTTCGTCCGGCTGGCGAGGTCACTATAGGCCACTGTTATCGCACAGACGCTGCAACTCACGATCATTGATCGTCAGGCGCACGAGTAGAGACGTGCCTTCAGTTATCCTGAATAAGTGAGCTACGCTCAATCGATTCCTTGAAAATACAACCTTTAGCTATGACATCGAATTGAAAATCACTGCCACTTAACATAAACGAATAAACATAGAAGTCATCGTATCTTTGGTTGTCGTATGCTTCTATCATTACCAAATCATACGGGAGCTTTTTTTGATCGTTTAGTATTCCATTTACTTTAATACTTAAACTTTCAGCAAAATGCAATTCTCCGATTGTAGTGACGCCTTCATTCATGTATTGGAAATGAATTATTGTCTTAATCCCCACATAAGAAATACCAAAATCACCATACCCACTTGAATCGTAAGGCAATCTCAGGAATTCTTTCATGTCTATTCTCCTTACTATAAACCGGCGTACGACCTATACCTCCTAGTAAACCGCCGCCAGAGGCGTTGTCACTTTATTGAGCACTGCCTCCACCTGAATTGCTGGCTGGCTTCGATATCGATTGGCCGGGAGGCGTGCATAATCGTTACCCTTGAACAATGATCTGCAACAGAATAGATAATTCTGTTTCAGATCGGCCGCCGTTACCATGTGCCCTAACCGCTTTCGAGGTGGCTAAAGGGGCGAATGTTGAGCGTCGAGGTTATGGCGCCTGAACTCGAGCTCTGTTATGGGCCGGGTTCGGATGGGAAGCAATCTGCCTGATAGGTATATAGGACATTGAGTGCTATCAGGTAAATCGACGTTGAGAAATATGTCTGCGGTTCAACGTATAGAAGATTTTGATTGATCGGTCTTCCCGTCTCTCCGCAGTATATGATCTCGTGTATTAGACGAAATCCTGCAAGGTCCATGTGGTCGATCCGGCTTCCCGTCGTATGGTGGAAGACGAAAGGCGCGCGGGGCGACGGCGCCCCCCAGACCGCAAGTAGAGCACGATGAAGGTACGGTGCGCGATAGCCCGATACTAGGAGGTAGAGCGGGATTCGCACAGCATTGTACCCGAATTCCGCCGGGCGCCCCGGTGCCGGTTCGAGCTGCCCCTCCTCCGAGATGACGCTCCATTCGGTCGGGGGCGTTGGGGTGCTGGTCAATAGTCGAAGCCCTGACTCCCTGAGTTCATTCCAGACTGGAGACGGATCAACCATGTTTAGCACAGTAAATGATATGTATATCCAATAAGAAAGATTAATTATAGGGCTTTGTTGTTGATTAATTCCGAGGAATTCTGCAAATGGAAATCGGTCACGGAGGAAGCCCTCGACGCCGGGCAATAGTAGAGTATAATTTTTGTACTTGACAATCAGCTTACGCCGAATTGTTTCTGCGATCCGCGCGGCTTCATCCCGATATTCAGGCCTGCCCCAGCGGATATCGGCGAGCGCAAGAGCGGTGGCGATGAGGAGATCCCCGTCCGTCGCGTTGTTCGGGTCGGTTATATGCGGCGATGAGGCTGGATCGTAGCGCCACGAAAAAAGTGCATCAGATCGCTGAAGATGCGTTTCTGTGAACCGCCAGATCGACTGGAACGCACGCTCGTTGTTTGCCTGAACCGCGAAAAGCATCGCATAGCCTTGCCCCTCGCTATGACTGATCGATCGGTTCTCCGCATCGACAACCCGTCCATCAGGCCGAACAAACGCCGCCTTAAAGGCGGCGAACTTCTCGCTCGTCCAGGTCTGGAATGTTGAGCCGAAAGTAAGCATTCGGTGAGGGCCGCGGGTACTGTGGATCGCGGCTATGGCTCAGGTGGTTTCGGCGGAGGACGCCGGCCCCTTCCAGTTCCATGGCAGCAGCTCGTGGAGACGCCCCTGCGGCATCGCGGCGATCCGGATGAGTACATCGGCGAGCCAGGCCTGCGGATCGACGTCGTTGAGCTTCGCTGTGGCGATCAGCGTTGCCATGGCGGCAGCGCGGTCGGCGCCGCGCTCGGAGCCGGCGAAGAGCCACGCCTTGCGGCCGAGGGCAAATCCCCGGAGCGCCCGCTCGGCCGCGTTGTTCGTGATGCAGATCCTGCCGTCCTCGAGGAAGCCGGCGAAGCGGTCCCAGCGCTTCAGCATGTAATCCATCGGTTTGGCGACGGCGGCCGATCGCGACAGGCGGGCGCGTTCCTCGCGTAACCACGCCTGGAGGTCTGATACGAGCGGCGCGCTCACCTCCTGTCGCACCCGCAGTCGCTCCGCCGCGTCGAGGCCGTTGATGGTGCGCTCGATGTCGAACAGCGCGTCGATGCGCCGGACGGCCTGCAGCGCGACCGGCGAGATGACCGGCGCTCGGCCGTCGCGCCGGACCCGCGCGGCGATGTCGGCGAGTTCGAAGAACGGACGCCGCGCGTGCGCCCAGCACAGCGCCGGCGTGACCGCGCCCTCGGCGCGCGACGGATCGTAGAGCGTGTTGTACCCGCTGTAGGCGTCGGCCTGGAGAATGCCGGCGAAGCCGCGCAGATGGCGCTCGGGGTGCTCCTGCCGCCGATCGCGCGAAGCATAGTAGAGCGCGGCTGGAGGCGCCCTCCCGCCGAACGGCCGGTCGTCGCGGACGTAAGCCCAGATGT
>NZ_JAKGCS010000025.1:249860-254489 GCF_021556395.1 Acuticoccus kalidii | reverse complement strand
ATTCGGATGATCGACTCTCGCATTTTTTCGAGACCGGCCGGCGACAGCGTCGTCTTTTTGGCGATCTCCGTCATCACCGACTGGAACTTCATCGCCCCGCCGACCGTCGCGTCGAGGCTCGCGCTGAGGCTCTGAAACCCAAGATAACCGATCGCCAGGTTCTTCAGACTGGCGGCCGGTAGGATCGAGCTGCCCATCGCCCGCTGGCGCGCCGCGAAGCGCTCCATCCGGTTGGAGAGACGGCTGAGACCCGAGTCGATCCCGCGGATGCGCCCGGTGACGTTGTCGAAGAGCGTCAGATTGAGACTGCTTAGAAGTTTCGCCATTTATCTGCCCTTGTTCGACTCGCCACCGTTCATTTTTCGGAAGAGGCGGATCGCGGTATCCGCCCACATGAGCGCCTCTTCCGGCTCCAGCGTCAGGACGTCGTCTCGGCCCCAATGGAGGACGGCGCAGATGAGACCAGCGACGTCTCGCCAGTCGTCTGCGCTTCCTCGTTTCCCGCGGGGGCGCTCACCTGCGAGGCGGTCGAGATGAGCCACTCTTCCGGCTGCTCCTCGATCACGAACCGCGGCACCTCGGCCATGCTGGCGAGTTTCCATGCCGCCTCGGCGACCGGGTTCGTCGCGTCGCCGGCGGCGATCGTGTCCTTCACCAGGGGACGGGTGCGCTTGAGGGTGATCGCGGTGAGCGTTTCACCGTTCATGTTCACCGGGTTCGGCAGCTTTAGTTCCATCGTTCAAAGATCCTTCGACGGGGGATTGGTGAGCTTGGCGATCGTGGCCGCGATAGGCGTGACGTCGATCTTCATCATGGCGGCGAGGCGGACGTTGACCTTGGACATGGCGGCCAGGCGGCGGCTCGAGGTCTCCATCTCGGAGGCCATCGCGTAGATCGATGCCGCGACCGGCGTGATCGAAGGCGGCGCCAGGACGCGCGCCAGGCGGGCCTGGCGTTCGGCGATTTGCTTGCTGAGCGACATCGCCGTGGCCAGCGCCGGCGTGATCGGGCTGATGGGCATCAAGAGACGACTCCTTTCGTGAGCTGCTTGATCTCGTGTTCGATCCGTTCGTCGAGGGTGTGAGCGGCGTTTTCCCAGGCTGCCTTACTGGCACCCCGCACCATCTCTTTCGGGATCGCCGGGCCCCAAAGCGGGCGGAGCGGTCGCGACTCCGCGGTGAGCCGCTTGTAGACGTTGCCGTCTTTCACCGGCTTTCCGCTGTTCCACCGACCCGCGAAGATGAACGCGCCCTCGAAGCGTTGCTTTTCGCCCCACGGCGACGCGCTGACGCCCCACGAGAATTGCTTCGCGCCGAACTCTTTCAGATTGAGGGCGGAGCCGGTCGAGACGATCCTCGCCTCGAGTCGCCCACCGGACGCGTCCACCTTTCGGAGGCCCGCCATGGCGACAAAGTCCTTTTGGGTCGTCTTGTTGAGACCGACCTGCTCGGGAAGCGTTCGCTTTACCTGCGTGAACGCGCGTGCGTTCGTACGGGTCAGTGCGCGAGCATATGCCTTCTTGGCCTTGGACTCGCCGAGCGCCTTCACGGCCTTTCGGAAACGCTTCAACCCGCGGTCATCCAGCGTGATCTTCAATTGAGCCATTTCGCGGATCCTCCACACACAGACGGGTCTTTCCGATCGAGCTCGACACGCTCGACGATCTGACGGCCAGCGGCCTCGCGCGCGGCGAGCGCCACGAGCTTCTCGCGCACCGCGCCGGCATCCTTCGCGAAGCCTTCCGGCGTGAAGTCCGCGAAGCTCGCCACCTCGCTGAGGTCGAAGCGATCGGGATGGGCGAGAATGAAATTCAGCGCTGCCCCCGCGGCGTCTCGGCGCGTGATCGGCCGTGATGCGCGAACCATGTCGGCGTGATGATGCAGCGCGTCCGCCTCCGTCGGCGTCGTGTCGCTGGCCTTCATCCGCTCCCGCTCCTCGGCGACGATGCGCGCCTGCACCTCGTCAGCGCCGGCGATGACGGCTTCAATCTCGTCCCCGGAAATGGTCGTGTATGCGAGAAGCGCCTCCGCGACGCCCGCCACGCGGTGCCGGTACGTCTCCACAAGATGGCGCGCCTCGAGCTCACAGAAGCGCCAGAGGGCACGCTCGGCCGTCACGGACCCGGCCAAGAGCCGCACATAGTGCTCGGCCTCTCTGCGATCGCCGGCAGCACTCACCGGAACGTGCGATCGCGGATAGATCATCCGCTGCGCGGCCGGTCCGGCGAGAAAGACGATCACGTTCGTCTGGAACAGACCCTCGTTGAACCGGGTTCGGGCATTCGCATCCAAACCATCGGGCGGAGCCGCCACACGAAGCCGCACACGGCCGAGATAGTCCGCAGCGGGTTCGATCGTCGCGGCCTCGACCGCGATCCCATATCGATGCGCGCCAACCGCATGCCCTGCTTCATGTACGGCGACCGCTTTGCGATGGGGGTTACGCATTCTCGGCCGCCTCCGTCAGCGCCAGGCGGATCTCCTCGTCGATCAGGTCCACGTCCTCGCGCGTCAGGTGCGGACGCTGCGCCCGGACCCGAGACGGAACCGCCCGCATTCGCGCGCTCACATTCCGCAGGATCGTCGACCAACGCGCGAGCACCTCTTCGCGGGGGAGCATCTCCCGACGGAGCTTCGCATTCTTCAGGGCAGCCTCGTCGGCCCGCTCTCGCGCGAGACGCGTCCGCTCGTCCGTCAACGACGATGTTGCCTCGTCGGCGCCACGACCGCTCGCAGCGTCTCGAAGATGCCTCGTGTAGCGCTGCACGTTTTCGGCGAGCGGATAGGATCCTCGCCCTTGGCGAACGATGACACCTCGGGCCGCATAGGCCTGGATCGTTTGGGGCGATACGCCGAACAGATTCGCCAAAACTCTGGCCGAGACAGTCGCCGGAATCGTCATTTCAGACTCCGTTCCGTCTGACCGGACGAAAAAGCCCAGCGTTTCCGCGGAATAACACAACCCCCTTTTTCCGCTCTGCACAGCGCGAAATCCTGGGGTGCAGCGTCCCCGCCTCCGGGGTTTGCCGGGAAGAACCTACGGGTGCCGGCCGCCCTCATAGCTCGTCCTCGGGCACTTCACGGGCGACGAAGTCGACGCGCCGCGGCTGGCGGGGATCACGGGGCGCGCTTGCCGCCGCCTTCTCCCGTTCGGCGAGTGCACCCAACACCTCCGACGTTCCGGCTGGGCGCCAGTAGTGAGGTTCGCCCGGCATGAGGCCAGGCAAACGAACCGCGGTGCACAGTCGGTCGGGCTCGTATGCGGGTCGCGCCTCGTTGAACCGCGTTTTCTCGATCACCTCGCGGTAGACCGGGCGGCGGACGCGCCCATTGAGGAACGGGGCGCTTCCATCGACTCGCTCATCGGAGAGAAGGAAATGCCCCTTTTCGTCACGATCAATCTTCGAGACTTGATCCTCCGCGACACGCCTGCCTGTGTCGCTGAAGTACCATTTGATCGTGCGCGTGACCTCGATCGTTTCGCGTCGGTCGGCTGGCAACCCTCGAACTGAGAGCTCAGCGGCGATCAGCGGATCGCGACCGGCCGGTAGGTCCCGGTTCGCTCGAGCAACGATCTGCTCGGCCTCGGCCACCTCTTGGAGGATCGCGGTGATCGCCCTCGCCGCGGCCGGATACTTTTTGAGAGCGGCCCGAGCCTTCGCCGTCGCTGCGACCGCCGCGTCATAGGCCTCGGCGCGCTCGGCTTCGGCCTCCGCCTCGCATTCGTCGCGAAACTTTGCATTGAGGGCAGCAATGAGAGCGTTCGCTCGATCGACGCCAGCTTCAGCCGCTGAGATCCGACCGCGTGCCCGAGTCGTGACTTCTGGATCCGCGTCGAGCAAGCTTGCTTCGTACTCGTGGCGAGCATCGGCGAGATCCTGCTCGGCGCGGCGCTTGGCGGTCTCGGCCTTGCCGATCTCGACCCGCACCGTCGCGGCGGTGACCGGCGGCTTGGCAGATTTGAAGATGCGTTCGATAACGCTCGGCATGGAACTACTCCCCTCGGACCAAATCAGCCTCGGTCATTCGGGGAGTCGCTTCTATGAGTTTGCAGAATACTGCGTTGAATTTGCAGGAGGACGTCAGCGGTCGAGATCGGCGTCCAAGTCGTCGGCGATCGTTCTCCAGGCGAGAGGCGATTGTCCGGCGGCCGTCATCTTCCGCAAACTCTCGGCCGGCGAACCGGGCTCGGGTTCCGCGCCCGTGTCGGCAACCGCGTCGAGCCATTCCAGCGCGATCGCGCGCGCCGCCGCTGCTCTGCTCATACCGGGATAGGATTCCTTCCAGATCCGTCGAAGCTGCGACCGGCGCCATCGGAGCGGGTCGTGCGCCGCCGCCCCCTCCGCCAACTTGGCGAGGGCCCGCTGCGTCTCCGCCATGAACGACCGCACGGCTTCGCGCTCCGCCCACATAACCGAAACCCTCGGGTCGACGATCTTACGCTGCTCTTCACTCATCACGACTCACCTCTCGACGATGGTGGGTGAGCGTTTTTTTTTGATTTTCAGATTCCCATGAACCGAACAGGCTCCGGCGTACGATAGGCCGTAGCCGGGCGATGCCTTCGGCATGGGGTGGGTAAGGCGAGGTGTGACCCCTGTCCAAGCGTAGATCGAGGTACGGACGACGG
>NZ_JAKGCS010000025.1:0-249798 GCF_021556395.1 Acuticoccus kalidii | reverse complement strand
GGGTCGTCCGTCGTCCGTACCCTCGGCAAGCGGGCGCATCAATCGCGCCCCCAAGGAATATTGCCGCGGCTGTCCTTGTTTCGTCGCGACCATCCGAGGCGCGTCATACACGCGATGATGCGATTCTGATCCGCACGCCCGATGCCCGCGGTCGACATTCCGAGGGCACCGATCGCCACCTGTTTGATGGTGATGAGGTCCTTATCGTCGAGCCACGCTCGAATCGATTCCTCCCACGCATCAGCTTCGAAACGGGCCTCTTGCTCACTCCGGATATGTTCGGCCTCGAACGCGGCATCCGGCCACCAACGCACGCCTGAACGGTACAGATGCACTGCCTCAGCGAAGAGTTGATCGCGATCACGTGAAAGAGCGTCGGTATCGATCGCCCCCACCTTGATCGGCCAGAACCGCCGACCACCCGACTCATCCCGCAAATAGGTCGTCCGGTTCGTCGTGCCGACGAACAGACACTGCCGAGGCTGGATTACCTCTTTCCGGCCATAGGTCGGCCTATAGCGCTCGGTGTCCCGCGTCACGAAGGCTTTGAGCGCCGCAGCCTCCGCACGGCTGGTGGCGGAAAGCTCAGCGATTTCGATCAGCCACCTCCCTGCCAAATGATGCGAAACGTCTTTCCCGGTGGTCACGTCCGGTAGACCGTCCGAAAACCATTTGCCTCCGAGGATCGAACAGGCGGTCGACTTTCGAGCGCCTTGCGGGCCCTCGAGGATCATCATGTAATCGCACTTGCAACCGGGTTCGAATATTCTTGCGACCATCGCGATTAGGAACATTCGCCCTATGCCAGCGGCATACGGATTCGCCTCTGCGTCTAGATAGCGAGCAAGCCAGCCATCGACGCGGGTGCGACCATCCCACACAAGCCGCGTCAGGTAATCGCGCACGGGATGGAAGGCGCACTCGTGTGCCCGCATATCCACCGCCTGGTGGACGGTATCTTTCGCGATGCGGCCGAGGCCCGAAAGTTGAAGGTATTCTTGCAGCCTGCCGACATCGACATCGGTGGCCGGTCGCGCCGCATCGAGCGGCGGTGAGCCAGGAACCGCAGAGCGAAGGATGGGCGCGTGCAACATCTCATCCCAGGCGACAATCTGTGACACTGAGGTGTCGGCGCGGAGAGCGATCATGACGTTCGCGAGGTCGCGTATCGGATCGCCCCGCTCGTCTTTGCGCAATTCCTCGTGCCAAGACGGCTGATTGGGCAGTCGCGGCGCAGGCATCGCCGCCCTGGCGGGCATGTGTACCGTCACGCAGCACCTCCATCAGAATGATCGAGACTCCACAGCGATTCCAGAACTCGAGCTGTGAGCAGAATTCGTTCGCGCTCGGCCAACACCGGGCTAACTCCTTTAGATCTGACGAGATCTTCGGCGAGCACACGGATCCGGCTTTTGGCCACCTCGACGCGATGCTCCGGCTTGTCGAACCCTGCTGCTCGAACAAGGTCGCCGACAACTCGGTGATTTCTTGCGAGGCCGATCGGAATCACCTCCGCCGTCGGTAGCGGCTCAGAGACCCGCCGGCGACGAGGCGCGCGCGGTCGCCGCGGCGCGGGCTGCGGCGGTGGATCCGCCACCGGCGCAAGCCCCTCGCGCCGTGCTCGCGCATCGGCCGCAATCCACAGCGGCAGCGTTCCATCCCCATGTGACATGTCCATAGTCTCACCCGCGAAGCAGTTTGCGCGTGAACGACGCGCGGTGTATTGTTCTCGAGCTTCAGAGACTTCGACGCCGCCTTCGACCCTCGTGGTCGGGGCGGCGTTTTCGTTCTGGCGCGCCATCAGCGCCTCCGGCGGCCGTTGGCCAACCCTATGACAAGACACGCTTCGTTCGCGGTTAGTTCCGGTGCCTGACGGGCGTAATGGACCAACAGACGGGATCGATTTGCCCTCGCCCCCGACCAACCGACCGTCTGTTCGAAACAATCTGATCTATGCAAATTCATAACGGTAGGTATACCGCTATTCATTACTGTCCATCCGAAAAAATCGGACCAAAGCTGACCTTTCAGCCACCCACCTACGGCCAATCTTCTTTGCGGGCAGGTGCCCATTTCGCACGTAGTGGAACGTCTGTCTTGGCGTACGTCCGATAAGGCGGGCGATGTTACCAACACCCCAAACCAGATCGAACTCATCGTCCTTCATCGACTTCATTGCGCCTTCCTCGTTACTACGAGGACATACCTGCCAAGAAAGAGTCATAGTCGCAACAGAGCGAGAACGTTATTCTCATAAAATCCGGGGCTCGTTCTATTTTTCGCTTTATTTTCAATGGATTGCGCTCGTGGACTTAGTGTCCGGTCCACAACTTGCTGGCCTCTTTTCGAACAGACCTCGACACTTCAGGTGCGCCGATTGATCAATGCAATGCCGACTTGTCCTTGTGTGACCATTGACGGACAAGGGGTGCACACGATCGCTTGAGAGCAATGATGAGCGTCCGCAAGAGAACCTGGAAATCACCGAACGGCGAGATCAAATCGAATTGGGTTGTGGATTACAGCGATGCGCAGGGCCGGAGGCGGCTCAAGACGTTCGCGAGGAAGCGGGACGCCGACGCGTTCCATGCCAGGGCCACGACCGAGGTCGGCGACGGTGTGCATGTGGCGGACCGGGCGACCGTCACAGTGCGCGAGGCAGGCAAGGGCTGGCTGACGAGCGCCATCAACGCCGGGCTGGAGCGCGCCACCGTCGCCCAGTATCGGCAGCATCTGGCGCTCCACATCGAGCCGTTCATCGGGGATCGCCGTTTGAATGAATTGACGGTGCCGCTGGTGCGATCCTTCCAGGATCAGCTCCGCGCGGCTGGCCGGTCGCCGACCATGGTGCGCCGGGTGACGGTGAGCCTCGGTGCCATCCTGGGCGACGCTCAGGCCCGCGGCCTGGTGATGCGGAACGTCGTCTCGGAGATGGCCCGGCAACGGACCATTGGCGCGCGCGTTCAGGAGCGCCAGAAAGCACGACTGGCCTATGGGACGGACATCCCCACCATGGAAGAGGTCCGCGCGATCCTCAGCGGTGCGGAAGGCCGCTATAGGCCCCTCATCGTCGTGGCCCTACTCACGGGCATGCGCGCCTCGGAGCTGCGCGGCCTCCGCTGGCAGGATGTTGACCTGGCCAAGAATTGCATAGCCGTCCACCAGCGGGCCGACCGCTATCAGTCCATTGGCGCGCCGAAGTCGAGCGCCGGCCGACGGACGATTCCGCTGCCGCCGCTCGCCGCGAACACCTTGCGAGAGTGGAAACTGGCGTGCCCGAAGGGCGAGCTCGGGCTCGTCTTCCCGAACGGCGCCGGCAACGTCGAGTCGCTCGGCAACATGACGCGGCGCGGCCTTTGGGCGACGCAGCTTGCCGCGGGGGTGGTGAAGGACACCGGCGAGAAGGACGAGGAGGGCAACCCGATCCTCGGCGCCAAGTACACCGGGTGGCACGCCTTCAGGCATTGGTTCGCGTCGTGGGCCATCAACAGACGTGTGGACGGCGGACTGGAGCTTTCGGCGAAGATGGTTCAGGAGCGGCTTGGCCACTCCTCGATCACGATGACGATGGATCGCTACGGTCACCTGTTCCCAGCATTGGACGAGGCCGATGCGCTCGCCGCGGCGGAAAAATCGCTTCTCGGCAACGCGACATGAGCGCGACATGAGCGAGTATAACGTGTTTTTCCATATGCTTTTCAGACACTTATAGGACGCAACACGAAGCATCATAATCCGCGTGTCGGGGGTTCGAGTCCCTCCTCCGCTACCACGGTAATCCTCAGCAAAATCTGGCAGGACTGAAGCAGCCCAAGGCACACTTGTGGCTGGGGCTTCGGCGCGAATGACGATCGCCGATCGGCTACCGAAGCCGTAGGCCCCGCGCGAACGGCGAGGCCTCCGCGATCGGCAGCCTGAGCGCCTATCCGCCGAACGATTTGACCACCGACGCGGCGTCGAGAGCCTGATCAAACCCGGGCTCGCCCTCGCGATGCATGATGACGGTAAACGAGAAGAAAGCGCGGCGATCTCTTGCGAGTGGCGCGCCGCGCGAGCGTTCCGGCCTCGCGAGCCGGAACGCGGGCTCGTTCGACCGCGCGGGTCTACTTCGCCGGCGCGAGCGGCTCGACGGACTCGTCTCCGCCAACCGGCCACACCTTGATGTCGGCTGCGTCCAGCGTTTCGGCCGAGAGGTCCACGTAACGGATCGCGCTGTTGTCGTAGGTCCGCACATAATAGCGCAGATTTTCGAGGTCGGACGCGGCGGTCCATTGCGTGTAATCGACCGTGATGTTGCCGTTGGCGTCCGGCTCCCCGTCCCGCGCGACACCCCGCGGGATGTCGAAATTGTTGAGGATGTGGAACGCCTCGAGCACCGCGTCGTCGCTCGTCTCGCTCTTGAGGACGCCGTATTGGAAGATCGCCGCGCGGACGAAACGCGACGGCGGCGTGAAATCGCCCGGAATGCCGAGAAGGCCCGTACCCTGGCCGAAACCGTCGACCTTCAAGGGGCCGAGCGTGTTCGGCTCGACG
Source organism: Acuticoccus kalidii (assembly GCF_021556395.1). Lineage (GTDB taxonomy): Bacteria > Pseudomonadota > Alphaproteobacteria > Rhizobiales > Amorphaceae > Acuticoccus > Acuticoccus kalidii. The sequence continues at coordinate 245,265 of NZ_JAKGCS010000025.1, read as the reverse complement.
TTCTGAAGCGTCATGTTGACGTAATTGTTCAGATTGGTCATGTGCCAATCGAAGTTCGGCGAATTGGTGATCACGCCGATCGGGTTGTCATGGACGTTGAGCGTGCCGTCGACATACTCGATCACGAGCGCCGTGCCCGACGGCTCCATCACGATATAATGGAGGGGCGGCACCATCTTCCACGCCGGATACTCCGTCGCGGGGACGACGATCTCCTGAAGGCCCGCGCGCACCTCGTCGACCGTGGCGAAGTTCTCCAAGATGTAGGTGCCGAGCTCCCACGGCGCGACAGCCTTGCCCGCATCGCTCGCGGCATAATCCTGGTAACCGGCATAGCCTGGGAAATAGAAGGCGCCGACGGAAAGGCCCTTCTCGTTGAGCCCGTCGATGAGGACGTTCTCGTTGAGAATATTCATGCCGAGCGCGGCGTATTTGGTGGTCCAGGTCTTCCCCTCGGCGCCGTCCGGTGCCGTTGCGGTGCGGGCATAGCCGCGTGGAACCAGGATGACGTTCGACTGCGTGTCGATCCCGAACTCCATCGTCCGCGCCCGGATCACGGCCTCGTCCGCCGAGACGATGCGGATCCCGGTACACGCCATGGCCGGGACCGGACCGCACGCGATCGCCGCGGCGAGACCGGCCGACAGCAGACGCCGTGTCGCTGAATATTGCCTACGAGACATGTCATTCTCCCTTGAGTGATCTTCGTGTTTGTGTCGCGTTCATCGGGCAGCGCCCACCCGCGCCGGTGACGGCCGGTGCCGCGGCGTGCCCTCGTCTTTGATCTCGACGCGGGGATCAGCCCGGCGGATGCCAACCGCGCTCGGAGAGCGGCCGATCCGGCGCTTCGATCGTGATGAAGCTCGCAAGTTCCGGCCCGAAGGTCGGCAACGCCATCGGGCATTGGACCCCCGGCAGGAAGCGCACGTCGAACAACTCGCGCACCGCCCCTTCGAGGCGCAGCCATTCGACGATGTCGCCATTTTGCGTGTTGATGATCTGCACGCCGCACCAGGCCTCACCGCGGCGCGCCTCGAGCTCTTCCTGCAAAGCGAGACCGGAGAAGACACCTTCGTGCCGCGGCAGAGAGAGGCCGACCAGCGCGTGCCCGTCATGGAAGGACAGACCGCGCGAGAAGCCCGGACAGAACGCCACCCGTTCGCGCGTCCCGCTCTCCGGGTCGATCCGCGTCAGGTAGCCGTTGCCCGAATCGAGCACCCACACCGCCCCGCGATAGACCCGCGGCGAATGCGGCATCGACAGGCCCTCGGCGAGGATCGCGTCGGTCTCGACATCGACGACGACGCCCCCATCGCGCCGGTGATTGCGCCATCCGTCGACGACATCGGTCGTGGAAACGGAGGTCATGTAACGCGGCACGCCCTTGTCCATCGCGAGCCCGTTGAGATGGCAACGGTCTTCCGGCGCGAGGCGGGAGATGAACGGCGGACGCCAGACGGGCTTGAAGGAGTGCACCCCGCTGTCGGTCGCGAGGCACGAATATTTCGTGCTGACGAAGAGGAGCCGCCCGGCGCTGTCGATCCCGAGTTCGTGGGCGTCGAGATCGGCGACGGTCTGCCCCCGGCGCGGGACATAGAGCCGGTCGAAATGCTCGTTGGCGCGCTGATCGGGGCCGAGCGCGTTCTCGAACCGCCATATCTGCGCGAGCCCGGCGAGGAGCAGCGTCTGCTGGTCGCCAATGAGCCCCATCGCCCGCACGAAATTGCGCTGATGGAGGGATAACGCCCCGTCCGGCCGCACGCCGACCAGGAAGAGCTGGCCCGTCTGGTAGGAGGTGAAGGCGAGCGACGTGTTGTGGAGCTGCAGCCACTGTGCAAAGCCGCGCGAGCAGGTGACGTTCGTGAGCAGCGTCTGCGGCGTCGTCGCCGCGGCCACATCGGCGGGCGGCGGTACGGCCGCCTCGCGGGTCACCTCGCCCGGTGCTCCGGCAGCCGGATCGGTCTCGTTCGCGGCCTTGTTCTGGCTATCGGTCATCATGTCCTGATCGTGCGGGATCTATGGTGGTCTGGGCCGGGATCGGACGCTGCGGGGCCGAAATCCGAGCACCGCTTCTTTTGCCCCGCGGATCGCCGAGACTGCAAATGGGCATACCCTGGTCCCGACTGTGACGGGCGTACGCCGATCGCGGCGAATCAATGTTTCAACATCGGCAAGGGTAGCGGAAATGGGCGTCTTTGCCGACGTGGCGCGTCGCCGTCGATGCGAAAGGCGGTCCACGGTCTGGCGGATACGGGGGCCGCGACGGCGCGCCGTGACGAGGCTGAATTGAGGCGCACGGGTCTCACTTCAAGAATTTCAACGTCGCGAAAGGATCGCGATGTCCGATCTATCTGGACGCAATCGCCGAAAACGAGGCACGTCGCGGCACGAAATGGTTGGTGTCAGGCACGCCGCAGACGAAATTCAGGAGATGGGGATGACAGCAGCGCTCATGAGATGGCGGGCGGCCGCGTTACTCCTCGTCGTCGTCCTCCTCGCGCTGGGGGGATCGCCCACATGGGCGCAGACCGAGCCCTCCGCCCCGCCACCCTCGGCCACGACGAACGCCGAACCGGCGACGACGAGCAGCGCGGCCGCGCCACACGCCGGATCGGCGACAACCGCCCCCGTCGCGGCCGCCGAGCCGGCCACCACTGAGCCCGCGGCCGAACCGGGCGACAATCCCGAATCGTTGGAGACCGCCGCTGCGACCGCCGCGAGCGCCCTCGAAACCGCCATCGCCGTGCGCTTTGCGATCGTCGACACGCTGTCAGAACTGCCGGACACGCCGGACGCGATCGTCGATGCCGCCCGCGGTTCGGGACGCAGCGGAACGCTCCAATGGTTCGGCTGGACCGTGCCGCTCGCCGCGGTCGCGATCCTCGCGAGCGGGATCGTCTGCACGCTCCTGCGCCTCTGGGGCAACCGCGTGCTCGGCCGCCTCGAAGCGCGCGCGGAGACGGTGCCGGCCTTCCGTACCAGCTACGTCATGTTGCGCACGGCGCTGCGCTATCTCGCCGACCTCGCTTTCCTCGGCGTTGGCATCCTCGCGATCATCCTCATCGTGCCCTCGCCCGGCCCGGCCCGCATGACGACGATCGTCGTGCTCATCGCGCTGACGATGTATCTCTTGTTCCGGGACTTCTTCGTCAGTCTGTTTCTTCCCCGCAAGCCGGCCGCTCGCCTCCTCGCGCTCGACGATGCGACCGCCCGCCGGATGCAGCGCACGCTCCTCCTGATGACGGCGGTCTCCGTCGCGCTTCTCGGCTTCAGCATCTGGCTGAACGGGATCCATCTGCCGGAGAAGAACCACGATGTGGTTCGCATGATCTCCTCGCTGACCTCATCGGTGCTTCTCGGCCTCTATTTCGTGATCTACCGCGTCGAGATCGGCGGCCTGATCCGCGGCGCGCCCGATTATCCGACGAACGGCGTGCGCAAGTTCTTCGCCGCCACATGGCTCTTCCTGATCATCACCTATCTCGTGATCGCGAGCGCGCTCACGGTGACCAATATCGTTCTCTCGGAGGGGTTCCGCGCCGGGCCGGTTCTCGTGCCGATCGTCTCCGGCCTCGCCGGGCTGACGCTTTATGGCATCGCCGTCATCGTGCTCGCGCGGCGCTTCGCGGCACATCAGGCACGGCTCCTCAGCGAAACGACGATCGAGCCGGAGATCGACGAGGCGACGGGCGAGCCGAAGGCGCCGATCGCCGTCGTCGAGCCCGTCACCGTGTGGCGGATGCGCTGGCATGGCCTGTTTCAGAACCTCGCCGGGATCGGCTCCGTGGTGATCGCGGTGGTGACGATGTTCGTGATCTGGGGCCGGCTCGAAATCACCGACGAGGGGTCCGAGTGGCTCGGCCTCATCCTCTTCCTGCTCGGCGCCTATGCGTTCTACGCGTCTGTCAGAACGTGGATCGACGGGAAGCTCGAAGACGAACTTCCGGGCGGCGAAGGTGATCCCGAGGAGGGCATGGGGCCGGGTTCCTCACGCCTTGCGACGCTCCTGCCGCTCCTGCGCAATGTGGTGTTCGTCACCGTCGCCACCGTGTCGGGGATGGTGCTTCTCGCCGCGCTCGGCCTCAATGTGGGGCCGCTCTTCGCCAGCGCCGGCGTCATCGGCCTCGCCGTCGGCTTCGGCGCGCAGACGCTGATCCGCGATATGTTCTCCGGCGCCTTCTTCCTGATCGACGACGCGTTCCGGCGCGGCGAATATATCGATGTCGGGGGCGCGAAGGGCTCGGTCGAAAAGATTTCGCTGCGCTCCTTCCAGCTTCGCCACCACAACGGCCCGCTGCACACGATCCCGTTCGGCGCCATCAAGCAGCTCACCAACTATTCGCGCGACTGGGTGGTGATGAAGCTGCCGCTGCGCATCGTCTACGGCACCGATATCGAGCGGGTGCGCAAGCTCGTGAAGAAGCTCGGCCAGGAGCTGTCGGAGGATCCCGAGGTCGGCCCCCTCTTCCTCGCGCCGCTGAAGTCGCAGGGCGTCGTCGAGATGGACGATTCGGCGATGATCATGCGCGTGAAGTTCATGACCGAGCCCGGCAACCAGTTCATCGCGCGCCGCCATGTCCTTGCCCGGATCAGCGAGCTCTTCGACAAGGAGGGCATCCGCTTCGCCCACCGGGAGGTGACGGTGCGGATCGCCGATGCCGATCGCTATAGTCCCGAGATCGTCCAGGAGGCGGCCGCCGCCGGCGCGGCCCGTGCGGTCGAGGGGCAGACCCGCCTCTAGGGTACGCCGCAACCTGCGCGCCGCGAGACCGACCGGCGGGATCAGCCCTGCCGGACGGTGCGGTGTTGCCAATAGGGATCGCCGCTTAGCCGGCCGATCTCCCACGCCGCCTCCATCAGATCCTCTTCGAGCACGATCCGGTCGGCCGTCGCGATCGCCTCCGTCGCGAAGGAGAGCGCGAAGCCGAGATCGCGCCCCGTGCCGCTGCTGACTGCGACGCCGATCGCGGCGACGCGAAGCTTGCGGTCGTCCATCAGCGCGCAACCGCGTTCGCGGATGGCGACCAGCTCGTCGAGCATCTCCTGTCGGCTCGCATCGACATCTCGGTAGTCCAGCGTCAGATGATCGGGCACGATCTCCTCGAGCGTTTCCATCGGAAGGCGCGCGAGCAAGGCGCGGCCGACGGCGGTCGCGAACGCCGGGATGGTGTCGCCGGGCTCCATGATATAGCGCACCGGGTGCCAGCCTTCGTGGCGGCGCAGGACGACGAGTTCGAAACCGCGCAACACCGCGAGATAGGCGGTCGCCGGATATCGCTTCAACAGCTCCTGGCAGACCTCGTCCACCCGCTCCTGCACCGGCACGCGCACACGATAGAGATGGCCGAGCCGAAAGAGCTCCGGGCCGATCCGAAAGGCGCGCCCGCCCGCCTCCCGCTCCACCAATCCGGCCTCGGTCAGCTCCTTGAGGAGTCGGGACACGCTGCTTTTCGGCAGTGAGAGGACCTCGGCGAGGTCGGTGACACGCAGCTCGGTGCGATCGGCACTGAATTGGGCGAGGAGGCGTAGGGCGTTCTGTAAAGAGCTCATTGTTCCATATATAGCAACATCGTTTTTCTATACGGGACACACTTGTCGAGCGTCAACACATTGCGATAGCGTTGCGACCAATCGCCGAACCCGAAAACGGCGAATGGAGGAAACGACCATGCAGACATTCCGAACCGCCCGCCGGGGCGCGTTGGCGTTCGCCCTCGCCGCGACGGTCGCCACCGCGACCGGACTTCCCGCCGCGGCTCAGACCACGATCCGGGTCGCCCACCACGTGATGACCGATTCCGATCAGCATCGCGCCGCCCTGCGCTTCAAGGAGCTCGTCGAGGATTATTCGGACGGCGCGATCACCGTCGACGTGCTGCCGTCGGGCCAGATGGGCGGGCAGCGGGAGATCATCGAGTCGGTCTCGCTCGGCACGCTCGAGATGGGGTATGGCGAATCCGGCCTCTACTCGAACTACGCGCCGCAGTTCGGCATCCTCGCCCTTCCCTACCTCTACCGTGACCTCGACCACTTCGAGGCGGTGATGACCGGCCCCGTCGGCGAGACGCTCTCCGACATGCTGTCGGACGCCTATGGCATCCGCGTCGTCAACTGGATCAATGGCGGCTATCGCCACACCTTCCTGCGGACGAAGCCGATCGAGACGCCGGACGATTTCGCCGGGGTGAAGATCCGCGTGCCGGAAAGCCTCGTCTTCGTGAAGACGTTCACGACGCTCGGTGCGAACCCGACGCCGATCCCCGCGCCTGAGATCTATACGTCGATGCAGACCGGCGTCGTCGACGCGATGGAAGGCAGCCCCGAGACCGGCTTCACCTATAAGATCTTCGAGGTGGCGGATTATCTGTCGCTGACCAAGCACATCCTTCTCGACGGCTCGTTCGTCATCAACCAGGCCTTCCTCGACGGCCTCTCCGAGGCCGACCGCGAGGCGGTGTTGCGGGCGGCGAAGGAAGCGGGCGACGAGCAGCGCGCGCAGTGGACCGAGCGCAACCAGTCCTGGCTCGACAAGCTCGCCGAGGTCGGCCTCACCATCAACGACGTCGACACCGCGCCCTTCCAGGAAAAGCTCGCCCCCTTCCAGGACGAGTTCGCAGCGAGCGCCGGCGCCACCGAGCTCCTCGAAGAGATCCGCGCGCAGTAAGCCCCCAATGACCCGCATCGCCAGCGCCGTTGCGACCGTGCTCGGCGCCGTGGTCGTCGCCCTTTTCACGACGCTCATGGCGCTGACGCTGTTGCAAGTCCTCAACCGCTATCTCATCGGAGCCCAGCTCTTCTGGACCGAAGAGGTGATCCGCCTGCTGCTCGTCTGGGTGGTGCTCCTCGCGACCCCCGTCGCGCTCTACCGGCGGCAGGAGATCAAGGTCGATCTTCTGCGGCTGCCGCCGGCGATGGAGCGCGTCAAGATCATCCTCGCCGTCGCCGCGTCGGTCGTCTTCTGCGCGATCCTCGCCCGCACCGGCTACGCGTTCACCATGCGCGCGGTGAACGGCATGTCGATCACGCTCGGCATCTCGCGCGCCTGGTTCTACCTCCCCCTCCCGCTCGGGGCGGCACTGTCGGTCCTCGCCCTTCTCGTGCGTCCCGCCGAGGATCCCGCGAGCGAGGCGAACGCTGCCCGTCTGGACACGCTATGACCCTCGTCCTCCTGATGTTCGCGGCCTTCGCCGTCCTCCTTCTGATGGGCGTGCCGATCGCCTTCGCGATGGGGCTGTCGGCGGTTCTGGCGCTCGGCGTCGAGGGGACGGTGCCGCTTCTCGTTTTGCCGCAGCGCTTCTATTCCTCGCTCGATTCCTTCTCGCTGCTGGCGATCCCGCTCTACATCTTCGCCGGCGAGATCATGAATGTCGGCGGGGTGACGGCGGCGATCGTGCGCTTCGCCCGCTCCCTCGTCGGCCATATTCGTGGCGGCCTCGGCCAGGTGAACATCCTCACCTCGATCATCTTCGCCGGCATCTCCGGCTCGGCCGCAGCCGATTGCGCGGCAGTCGGCTCGATGATGCTCCCCGCGATGAAGCGGGAGGGCTACAAGCCGGAATGGTCGGTCGTCATCACCACCGCCTCCTCGATCCTCGGCCCGATCATTCCGCCGTCGATCCTCATGGTGCTCTACGGCGCGATGACGGGGCTCTCGATCGGCACGCTCTTCCTCGCCGGCATCCTGCCGGGCCTCTTCATGGCGTTCGTGATGATGGTGCTCGTCTACATCAAGGCGGACACGATCGGCGCGCCGCGTCAGGCGCGGGCGCCGGCCTCGGAGGTGGTCGCCTCGTTCGGCGCGGCCGCCCCGGCGCTCCTGATGCCGATCCTCATCGTCGGCGGCATCCTGTCGGGCATGTTCACGCCGACGGAAGCGGGCATCGTCGCCGTCGCCTACGGGCTCCTTTATGGCGCGCTGGCGCGCCGTCTCTCGCTGCGCGGCACCTATGAGTTCGCCCTCTCCACCGCGCTCTCGACGGCAAGCATCCTCATCATTCTCGGCGGAGCGGCGCTGTTTTCGTGGATCATCGCGCGGGCCGGTGTGCCGGCGGCCATCGCGACATGGCTGTCGGAGGTCACCTCGAACGGGACGATCGTCCTCGCGCTGATCGTCATCCTCCTCCTGATCATCGGCATGTTCATCGAGACGATCTCCGCCCTCATCCTCGTCGTCCCGGTGCTGACCCCGATCGCGGCGAATTTCGGCTTCGATCCGATCCACTTCTCCGTCGTCACGGTGATCGCCGTGTTGATCGGGGCGCTGACACCGCCCGTCGCGGTTCTGCTGCTTCTCACCTGCAAGATCGGGGGCGTCGAATATTCGCGCACGATGCGCCCGCTCGTCCCCTTCCTTCTCACCCTCTTCGCCGGGCTCGTCGCGATCATGTACGTGCCCACCCTCACCCTCGCCTTGCCGCGCCTCTTCGGTTACGGCGGCTGATCCAGGAACGACACGTGAGCACGATCAACGAAGTCGAAGTCATCCCCTTCACCTTCACGGTCCGCGACCTCGATCTCGGCGGACACCGCGCGATGGGTGTCTCCAATCTGCGCTACCACAAGGGCGCGTCGCTGACGGTGATGCGCTACGCGATCCGCGTTGCGACCGACGACGGGCACGAGGGCTTTTATGCCACCCATTGGGTCGGCACCGAAGCGGCCCTCGGCCAGACGCTGATGCTGGCCCCGCACCTTCTCGGCCGCGACCCGGAGCACCGCGAAAGCATCTATGACGACCTGAAGCGCGAGGTCCGCGCCTATGACGGGATGGGGCACGGCCCGCTCGATATCGCGCTGTGGGATCTCGTCGGCCGCAAATACGGCATGAGCGTCGCGACCATGCTCGGCGGCTACCGCACGAGCCTGCCGACCTACGCCTCCACCCATCACGGGCAGGAAACGCCGGGCGGGCTCGATTCCATCGAGGCCTTCGCCGACTATGCGGTCGCCTGCAAGGAGCAGGGCTTCGGCGGCTTCAAGATCCATGGCTGGCACGATGGCGACAAGCGGCGCGAGGCGGCGGTCGTCCTTGCCGTGCGCGAGGCGGTCGGGGAGAGCATGGAGGTGATGGTCGATCCGGGTTGCGAATTGCGGACCTGGGCCGATGCGCTCTATGTCGGCCGCGCCTGCGACGAAGCCGAATGCCTCTGGTACGAGGATCCTTATCGCGACTCCTCGGTGTCGGTGCACGGCCAGCTCATGCTGCGCGAGAAGCTCAAGACGCCGCTTCTCGTCTCCGAGCATATTCGCGGGCCGGAGCAGAAAGCCGCCTTCGCCCTCGCGGGCGGCTGCGACATGATCCATACTGATCCCGAATATGACGGCGGGATCACCGGCCTCATGAAGATCGCCCACATGGCCGAATCGATCGGCATGGATATTCAGGTCCACGCCTGCGGGCCTGCCCATCGGGCCTGCATCGCGGCCGTGCGCAACACCCACTTCTACGAGCTGGCGCTGATCGGCCCCGGCATGGCGAACCTCGTCCCGCCTTATACGTGCGGCTATAGCGACCAGCCGGAGGGCCTCGATGCGGACGGGCGGATGCCGGTGCCGACCGGGCCCGGCCTCGGCGTCAGCTATGACTGGGACTATATCCGTGCGAACGCCACGTCCGCCGCGCGGACGTTCCGGCTGTGAGCCGGGCGCTCATCGTCGGCGGCGGCACGGGCCTCGGCCTTGCCGCCGCAAAGGCGCTCGCGGCGGAGGGCCGGGTCTATCTCACCGGCCGCCGGGAGGCGCCGCTTCGGGACGCGGCCGAGGCCATCGGTCCGGCCTCAGCCGGCTACCGCGCCGCCGATGGCACGCTCGAGGCCGACGTCACGGCGACCGTCGAGGCGGCGGCCGCCGCGCTCGGCGGTATCGACACCTTGGTCGTGAGCTCCGGCGCGACGGCGGTCGGCTCGATCGTCGACGCGAGCCTTGACGACATGCGGCACGTCCTCGACGCCAACATCCTGCCGCTCTTTCTCTATGGGCGCGCGGTCGTCCCCCACATGACGGACGGCGGCGCGATCATCGCCATCGCTTCCATCGCCGGGAGCGTGCCGCACGCCGAGCGCGTTGCGTATTGCACCTCGAAGGCGGCGGCGATCGGCATGGTTCGCCAGATGGCGCTCGACCTCGCCCCGCGCCGCATTCGCGTCAACGCGGTGAGCCCGAGCCTCGTTCTGACGGAGCTGTCGATCGGCGCGATCAACGCTTCGGCGGACCCGGAGCGCACCCTCGCCGAACGGCGCGGCCGCCACCCCATCGGCCGCCTCGGCAACGCGGAAGAGATCGGCGCGATGGTCGCGACCCTTGCCGGGCCGCAGGGCGGTTGGATCACCGGGCAGGACATCCAGCTCGATGGCGGCCTGTCGCTGCGCGCCGCCGCGTCCCCGCCGGGCTGATCGGGGTCGCCCTCTCGCCGCGCGAGACGCCGGCCGCCACCATGGCGGCCGAGCGGTTGGCCGCCCCGTCGCGTTCGTGCGCGACGGGGCGCATCGTCATTTAAAGACGCGGCGGTTCACGGTGTTGGCGTTGATATAATCCCAATCATAGGTGACGCCGAGACCCGGCCCGGTCGGCACCGTCACGCAGCCGTCCGCCTCGACGCAATCGAGCTGATCGGTGTAGCCGCAGGTGTAGACCGGGGCGATCATGTTCGGCACGTCCGGCCCGACGAGCGCGACCTCATAAAAGTTCGAGTTGCGCATCGCCGACATTAGATGCCGGTGCGCGGGCCCGGCCGCGTGCACCTCCACATCGAGCCCGAACGCCTCGCCGAGATGCGCCGTCTTCAACGCGCCGGTGATGCCGAGATCATACTCCGGATCGACGCGCACAAAGTCGGTTCCCTCGGCGTGGATCACGTCGGCTTTCGGCTCAAGGCCACGAATATATTCGGTGATGAGGATCGGCGTGCGGATCATCTCGCGCAGCTTCTTGTGCGCGTAGGCCGACCGCCCGGAATCGCGGAAGGGATCCTCGTACCAGAAATAATTGCCTTCATCGCACGCCCGGCCGACATAGAGCGCGTCGGCGAAGGTGCGAAGCTGGTTCGCCGGGTCGAGCATCAGCGTCATCCGATCGCCGACGGCTTTGGCGACGTGGATGACATTCTCCGCCTCCCGCTTCGCATCGCCCTCGTTCCAGCCGTGGATTTTGAAGGCCCGGTAGCCGAGCGCGTAACATTCCTCGGCGAAGGCGGCGTACGCCTCTTTGGAATCGAGCCCGCCATTATCGTCGCCGAGATAGGTGGAAGCGTAGGCCGGCAGACGCTTGCGATAACCGCCGATCAACTCGGAGATCGGCGCGCCGTATTTCTTGCCCGCCATGTCCCAGAGCGCGATGTCGAGCGGGCCCTGCCCCATGCCCGACCATTGGCGGATCTCGCGCTTCAGATCGTCGTGGATGCCCTCCCGCTCCATCGGATCGCGGCCGATGAGGAAGGGGCAGAGCATGTCCATCTCGCCGCGTGTCGCCGCCGTTCCGCACCAGTTGGTCACGTATTCGCCGACGAGGCCGTCATCGGTGCGGATCGCGATCGCCTGACGCACGGCACGCGTCACCGCCCCTTTCTTGAAGCCGACGAGCTGGCCGGCCCCGACCTGCCCGAGATTGGGCACGTCGAAACCGAAGTCGACGATCTCGATTTCTGTGATCTTGCTCATGGACGCTCTCTATTCGGGCGCGCGGCCCATCAGTTCAGGACGACAGACGGCAGCCACAACGAGATGGCCGGCACGTAGGTCACCAGGGCGAGGAGGAGGAGGAAGGCGATGTAGAAGGGGATCGACGCCCGCTGAAAATCGAGCGTCGAGACCTTGCCGATGGCGCAGGTGGTGAACATCAAGATGCCGAACGGCGGCGTGATGGTGCCGAGGAGAAGGTTCGCGGTGACGATCACGCCGAAATGGATCGGATCGACGCCGATCGCATGCATCAGCGGCAAGAGCACCGGGACGACGATCAGGAGAACCGCCGTCGATTCCATCACCATGCCGAGAAGCAGCAGCACGATGTTGACGAGAAGGAGGATCAACAGCGGATCGGACGAGATCACCGTCGCCGCCTCGAGGATCGATTGCGGCACCCGCTCGGCGGTGAGGATCCAGCCGAACGGATAGGACGCGGCGACGACGAACATCACCGAGACCGCCGTGACGACCGTCTCCTTGAGCGCGCCGATAAGCCCGTCCCACGTGAGGCCGCGATAGATCACCACCCCCACCACCAGCGCGTAGGCGACCGCGATCGCCGCCGCCTCGGTCGCCGTGAAGGCGCCGATGATGATGCCGCCGAGCACCACGACCGGCATCAGCATCGCCCAGATCGCCGCCATGAAGGCGCGGACGACCTCCTGACGCGTCGGCTTTTCCTCCATGACGCCGAACGTCTTGCGCTTGGCGATGATGAAGATCGTGACGACCATGAAGAGGCCGACGCACACGCCGGGGATCGCGCCTGCGATGAAGAGGCGATTGACCGACACGCTCGCGAGCCAGCCATAGACGATGAACATGATGGACGGCGGAATGAGCGGCCCCATCGTCGCCGAGAAGGCGCAGATCGCGGCGGCGAACGGGCGCGGATAGCCGCGCCGCTCCATCTCGTCGATCGAGACGCGGGCGAGCGCCGCCGCATCGGCGATCGCCGCGCCCGAGGTGCCGGCCATCAGCATCCCGACCGCGACGACCACATGGCCGAGCCCGCCCGGCACGCGGCCGAGCACCACCGACGCGAAGCGGAAGAGCCGTTCGGTCATCCCCGTCCGGTTCATCAGATTGCCGGCGAGGATGAAGAGCGGGATCGCGAGCAGCGGAAAGGACTGCGTCGTCGCCACGACGCGCGCCGCCGCGATGTCGAGCGGCATTCCGACTTGCCAGAAATAGATCATCGACACCGCGAGCAGCGCGAAGGCAAGCCGGATGCGGATCAGGATGAGAAGTACGAAAAGGGCGAGGATCAGGCCGAACACGTCAGATCCCCTCTTCGGGGTGCGGGTCCGAGACCGGCCCGAGAGCGGCCTTCACCGCGTGGATGACGAGGTGGATCGTGACGAGCGCGAAGCCGACGGGGGCGGCCGCATTGTAGACGGCGCTCGAGACGCGGAAGATCGGCGTCACCATCGGATAGGCGCCGATGGTGTAACGCAGCGAGATCCACGCCATCAGTCCGCAGACGATGGCGCCGACGACGGCCGAGAAGGCTTCAGAGAGACGGTCGAAAGCGGAGCCCGGTCGGGGCGCGACGAGGTCGATCAGAATGTGCACATTCTCGCGCGCACAGATCGCGGCCCCCAGAAAGAGGAGCCAGGCGAACGCGATGAGGCTCGCCTCTTCCGTCCACGAGAGCGGACTGTTGAAGATATAGCGGAACACGACGCTCGTCACGATGAGGACGGTGAAGAGGACGAGCGCCGCGATGGCGCACGCATCCTCGATGCGGGCAATGACGCGCCACATGGGGACGCCTCCCAGATTGATCGGCTGCGGACGGTCGGAGCCCGGCGGGCGGGCTCTTGGCGGGTTCGATCGCGACCGGCGCGCGCCGGCCTTTGTCGGCCCGAGCGCGCGGCCATGACCCGGCCGGGCGCTCGGGTGGATCGTCAGTTCGGGTTTGCCTCGGCGATGGCGTCCTGGAGGCGGTCGTAAAGACCCTCGGTCCAGGAATCGGCGAGCGTCGTGTAGATGGATTGGGTCGCCTCCCGGAACGCCTCCCGGTCGACATCCTCCACGATCGTGCCGCCCGCCGCCTCGATCTGGGCGACCAGATCGCGCTCCGCCTGCATTTGCAATTCGGTGTTGTATTGGCCGGCCGCGACGATCTCCTCCTCGACGATCGTCTTCAGATCGTCGGGCAGCGACTGGAACCACATTTCGTTGGCGATGATGACGTTGGTCTGCAAAATGTGGTTCGTCATCGAGATGTACGGATTCACCTCATAGAACCGCTGGGACCAGATCGCTGGGATCGGATTTTCCTGACCGTCGACGACGCCTTGTTGCAAGGCGGAATAGATTTCCTGGAAGTTGATCGTCGTCGGATTGGCGCCGAGCGCGCGGAACATCTCGACGAAGACCGGAATGTTGGGCGATCGCATTTTGAGGCCCTGAAGGTCGGCGGGGGTGCGGATCGGCTTGTCCGCCGTCATCTCGCGCCAGCCCCAATACCAGAGCGGATCGAGGACGCGAATGCCCGACTGGGTCCGCAGCTCCTCGAACAAGGTCTCGCCGAAGGGGCCGTTGAGCACCGATTGCGCGGTCTCCCAATCCTTCCAGAGGAAGGGGCCGTTGAGGATCAGGAAATCGGGCAGAAGATTGCCGATCGCGCCCGGACTCATGAAGGCGAGCTGGATGCCGCCGATGCGCACATTCTGCATCGCGTCGGGCTCGCCGCCGAGCTGCTCGGACGGATAGACGTTGACCTCGATGCGTCCTTCGCTGCGCGTCTCCACCGCTTCGGCGAAGCGCTCGGCGGCAAGGGCGGCGGGCTGGTCCGGCGCGGGGCTGACGTGAAAGCGAATGGTGTAGTCGGCCGCGTGGGCGCTCGTCACAAGCATCGCGGCGCCGGCAACGAGACCGGCGAGCGGACGGATCCGCAGCATGTTTCCTCTCCTTCCGGTCCTTTTCTTCTTCACCGGCAAAGTAGATCTTCGCGGGCGATGGCGGCTGATACCGCGCCGGACCTTTTATGGTTTCGGAGCGTATGATAAGTGCGCTTTACACGCAATATGCATTTCTAGGGACGAGATCACGATGACCCGCCGCCTTCTCCTCGGAGCCGCCTGGCCCCCGGCCCTCGTCGACCGCCTGCGCACGCTTCTCGGCGGGTGGGACATCCTCTTGTGGTCGGAGGCGAGCGAGGCCGAGCGCAAGACGGCGGACGCCGTGGTTCCGGCGGCGGCGAAGGTCGATCGCGCGCTCCTCGAAGGATCGTCGATCCGCCTCGTCCACCAGTTCGGCGTCGGGCTCGACACGGTGGATCTTGCGGCGGCGAAAGACCTCGGCGTCATGGTGGCGAACGCGCCGTCGAACCTGTCGGGCGGTGCGGCGGCGGTCGCCGAGGGTGCGGTGCTCCTCGTCCTGATGTGCGCACGCTTGCGGCCCCAGCAGGCGCGCTTCATCGCCGAGCAGCGGTGGAATTGGCAGGTTCCGCTGAACCAGGGCCTTGCCGGACGCACGGTCGGCCTCGTCGGGTTCGGCAATATCGGGCGGGAGATCGCCCAGCGCCTCAAAGCCTTCGACATGACGGTGCACGCCGTGCGCCGCTCCGGCGATCCCGACGGCGAGGCGGCGGCGCTCGGTCTCGCCTCGCTCGGCACGATGGACGATCTCAACGAGATGCTTGCGGTGAGCGATGTCGTGGTGATCTGCGCGCCGCTGAACGCTGGAACGCGCAACCTCTTCGACGCCAGGGCACTCGCCCGGATGAAGCCGGAGGCGAGCCTCGTCAATGTCGGCCGCGGCGGGATCGTCGACGAGGCGGCCTTGGTCGCGGCGCTCGATGCGGGCACCCTCCACGCCGCCGGTCTCGACACGGTCGCGGCCGAGCCCTTGCCGCTCGACTCCCCGCTCCTCTCCCACGATCGCATCGTCGTCACACCGCATGACGCGGGCGTCTCCGACGTGGCGTTCGACGGGATCGCGGCGATCCTCAAGGAGAATTTGCGGCGGATGGAGGCCGGCGAAGACCTCCTCCATCGCGCGGCCTGAGCTTCAGCTTTTGCGCACCATGTAAGCGGGCGGCTCGAAGTCCGGGTGCGGCACCTTGAGCGTGTGCTGGATGATCTCGCGCGCTGACTTCAAATGCGCCGCGAGGGCCTCCGCCGCCCCCGCGACGTCGCCGTCGGCGAGCGGGCGCAGCACGGCGAAATGCTCCGTCGCGGTGTTGTGGAGGACGCCGCGAGCTTTCTTGTCCTTGAGGGAAAAGTTCGTCGCCATCAGCGGGAGCTGACTGCGCCGTATCGCCTCCGCCATCTGCCGGCTCGGCGCATGGAGGACGATGGTGCGGTGAAGGTCGGCCTCCATCTGGTCGAGCATCTCGACCGTGATGGCGCCGGGTTCGGCGAGCGCCGCCTCCGCGTTCCGCACCGCCTGGCGAAGGACGGCATCGGGCAGCGTCGCGGCCGACTGGACGAGCGCGGACGGCTCCAGGATCCAGCGCATCTCATAATGTTCATCGATATCGCGCTCGGTGAGTTGGCCCGCATACCATCGCGCGCCCTGCTGGCGGATGAGGCCGAGACGCTCGAGCCGCACCAGCGTCTCATGCGCGAGCGTCCGGCTGACGCCCTTGTGCGCGGCGAACTGGGACACGTTGATCGCGAAGCGGCCGAAGGGAAGACAGGCCGCAATCTCCTGCTCGGTCTGCGAATAGGTCCGGGATCGCCAATTGCGCTGGCTCACGGAGCGGCGCGTGCGCGCCGGAAGGCGCAGGCCCGCGGCCGCGAGATCCTCGCGAAACGGAACGCCCGCCCGTCCGACAGCGACGCCCCGCCCCTCCGTCGGCCGGACGAGTTCGGCCTCGAGAAGGCCCTGCAACGCCTCCGTCACGGGCGTGCGCGACAGGTCGAAAAAGCGCGCGAGCGGGGCCGCTTCGAGAATGAGGCCGGCCGGCAACGTCCCGTCCTCGATCTGCTCGCGCAGCGTGACATAGACGAGCTCCGATAGCCGCGGGCGATGGTTCACGATCTCGCTCAGAAGTGGCTCCCTTGGCATGGCGACAGACGCCATCATGCGCCCTTGTCGCCATCTTAGGTAAGGATCGGCCGGCCGGCGATCGAGACGTGGCCTAACCGGAAACGGGTGCACGATTTCTGAACGGGCCGCCGGTGCGCCGTTTCGCGCGGCGGACGCGCTTCGTTCATCCGATGGCCGGCGCCGTCGGCCTTACCCGGAAGGCGAGCAGCGATGCCGCCCCGGCGACGAGGCCGAGAACGAGAAAGGTCGTGTCGAGGCTGGTCGCGGCGGTGAGCCAACCGGCCAGCAGATAGACGACGAGAAGCGCCGCATTCTGGAGGGCGAGCCCCGCGCCGAAGGCGACCTGGAGGCTGGCCGCGCCGACATTGCGGCCGATCGCGAACGCCGCCGGGGTGTGGATCAGCATCACGCCCGCGCCGATCATGATCCAGAGGACGATGAAGGCCGGATAGCTGGCGGCGACGATCCCGCCGAAGAGCCCGAGCGCGACGAGCGCGGCGCCCGTCATCATCAGCGCTCGTTCGCCGTGCCGGCGCGCGAGCCACACCCAAAGGAGCGCGCCGACGACGGCGCCGCTGCCGAACCCGGCGAACGCGACCGCCGTCGCCCGCGCGCCGAGGCCGAGGACGCCCTGAACGATCACCGGCGTCGTCGTCATCACCATCGCCGTGCCGGCGGCCATGACGAAAGCGAGATAAGGCAGCGCGCGAAAGCGCGGCTCGGTGACGAGGAGGCGGATCCCCGCAAGGCTCCGCGACACCGGCGATGCGGTCTTCGCGTGCGACAGATCGGGAAGCCCGGCCGACGAGATCCGAGCTGCCGAGATCGCGAAAGCCGCCATCGTCAGAACGAGGACGCCGCCGAGGGGAAGGAGCAGGAGGAGCCCGGCGGCGAGGAGCGGACTGGCCGCACTTTCGAGCTCGTCGACGATCTGGCTCTTCGAGAGCGCCCGCGCATAGTCCCCCTCCGCCGGCAGGAGATAGGCGACATATTCGTGATAGGTCAACTTGAAGGCGGCCGAGGCGGCGAGGAATACCGCGACGAGCACGACAAGAAGCCATTCGCTCGCCACGAAGGCGAGTCCAAGGACGGCAAGCCCCCGCAGGACGTCGATCAGCACCAGCAGGCGACCGCGCGAAAAGCGCTCGACCACCGCCGCGACGAGTGGCGGCGCCACGATGGAGGCAAGGGCTTTGATGGCGAGGGCCGTTCCGAGAAGCGCGCTCGCGTCCCGCCCCGCAATGTCGAAGGCGAGGATCGAGAAGGCGACCGTCGTCACCCCCGTTGCGACGAGGGTGAGGAGCTTCGACTGGAAGAGCCTCGCATAGCCTCTGCTCGCCGCCATCGCCCCGACGTTCCCCGGCAAGATCGCCCGACATCGCCATCAGAGCGACACAGGTCAGCTATTAGTGCAATGCGAGCAGGACGATGCCGTCATGCACAATTCGCATAACGACCAATTGCCCGCGATTCCTCTATGCATCGCCTGTCATCGCAGCCGCGTTTTCGCGGTGCAGCACCGCCGATCGCGTGCGCGACCGAGATGGAGTGTGATATAATAGATTTCTAATTTGGCGAATAATTTGCCAATTAGCAGTCATTAAAATGATAGTTAACTGGCACCCGGTGGCAGATATGACCGTTCGGCAATTCCTCACTTTCGCGGGTTTGGCGGCGGCGGTCCTGCTCGCCTCGGGCTGCACCCCGGAAGAGGAAGAGGCCCCGGAGGCCCCTCGCCTCGTCCGCGTCGTGACGGTCGAGCCCGAGGAAGAGGGGCGCACCGTCAGCCTCACCGGCACCGTGGAGGCCAAACGCGAAGTCGATCTCGCCTTTCGTGTTGGCGGGCGGATGACGGAACGGCCGGTGAATGTCGGCGATATGCTCGAAGCGGGCACGACCGTCGCGCGGCTCGATCCGATCAACGAACAGAACGCGCTGTTGTCGGCCAATGCGAACCTTGCGGCCGCCGAAGCCCGCCTCGTCGAGGCGCAACTCGATTTCGATCGGCAGTCGCATCTTTACGAGCGCAATGTCGTCGCGCGCGCACGGCTCGACAACGCCTCCCAGGTGCTGCGCTCGGCCCAATCCGCCGTCGACGACGCGCAGGCCCGGTCCGACCTCGCCCAGACCCGCCTCGACGACACCGAGCTGCGCGCCGACGCGCCCGGAACCGTCATCGCCCGCGGCGCGGAGATCGGCGAGATCGTCCAGCCCGGCCAGATGATCGTGCGCGTCGCCCGCGATGATGGGCGCGACGCGGTCTTCGACGCGCCGGCGAACCTCATGGGAACGGTGCCCCCTTATACCGAAATCGGCATCGCCCTCACGATGGATCCCGCCGTCACGGCGAGCGGCCGGATCCGCGAGGTCTCACCGCAGGCGGACGCCACGACGGGCACGTTTCGGGTGCGTGTCGGCCTCGACAATCCACCGCCCGAGATGCGGCTCGGCTCGACCGTCACGGGGCAGGTGCGGCTCGGCGGCGCGGCGGGCGTGATCATCCCGGCGACCGCCCTCACGAGCCTCGACGGCGCGCCGGCGGTCTGGGTCGTCGACCCCGCCACATCGACCGTCGCGCTGCGGCCGGTCGAAGTGGCGGAGCATCGGCCGAGCACTGTTATCGTCGCCACCGGCCTCCAATCCGGCGAGCTGGTCGTCACCGCAGGCGTTCAGGCGCTGCGGCCCGGCCAAGCCGTCCGCCTGCCCGACGCCCGGTCATGATCGGCCCCAACCTCTCCGCTTGGGCGATCCGCAGCCGGTCGCTCACGATTTACCTCATGCTCATTGCGGTGATCGCCGGAGCCGCCGCCTTTGTCGGCCTCGGGCGGGACGAGGATCCGACCTTCACCATCAAGACGATGCTCGTGACCGCCGTGTGGCCGGGCGCGACGCTCGACGAGACGTCCGATCAATTGACCGAGCGGCTCGAGCGCACGCTTCAGGAGGTGCCGGGTCTCGATGCGCTGCGCTCGATCACCCGGCCCGGCATCGTCACCATCTATGTCGATCTTGAGGGCGCATGGCCGCCCGAAGAGGTCGCCGATTCCTGGTACGAGGTGCGAAAGCGAGTCGGCGACATCCGCCACACACTCCCGCAAGGCGTCCTCGGCCCGTTCTTCAACGACGATTTCGGCGACGTCTTCGGCATCGTCTACGGCTTCACCGCAGACGGCTTCACCTTCCGCGAGCTGCGTGATGCGGTCGACGGGGTGCGCTCCGCCCTCCTCGCCGACGTTCCGGGGATCGCCAAGATCGAGTTCATCGGCGCCCAGGACGAGCGGATCTATGTCGACCTCGACCCGCAGCGGATCGCGACGCTCGGCCTCGATTATGGCCAGGTCTTCAGCGCCGTTGCCGCCCAGAACGTCGTGCGGCCGGCGGGCACCATCAACACCGGGCTCGAAAATCTCTCTTTGCGCGTCACCGGCGCGTTCGACACCGAAGCCGACGTCGCCAACGTCTCGCTGAATGCCGGCGGGCGGATGATCCGCCTCGGCGATATCGCCGATATTCGGCGCGGCTTCGTCGACCCGCCGAGCCCCCTCTTCCGCGTCAACGGCGAGCGCGCGATTGGGCTCGCGATCTCGATGCGCGAAGGCGGCGACGTTCTGGAGCTCGGCCGCAATGTCGAGGCGGCGATGCGCGGGATCGTCGCGAACCTTCCGATCGGGATCGAGACGATCCTCGTCTCCGACCAACCCGAGATCGTGACCCGCGCGATCGGCGATTTCACCGCCTCGCTGTGGCAGGCGATCGCGATCATTCTCGTCGTCAGCTTCCTGACGCTCGGCTTGCGGCCTGGCGCGGTCGTCGCGATCGCGATCCCGGTGACGCTCGCCACCGTGTTCCTCGTGATGCAGACGCTGGGGATCGACCTGCACCGGGTCTCGCTCGGGGCGCTCATCATCGCGCTCGCCCTCCTTGTCGACGATGCGATGACGACGGTCGATTCCATGCTGCGCCGCTTCGCGGCGGGCGACCGGATCGACGAGGCGGCCACCTACTCCTACCGGATGCTCGCCGCGCCGATGCTGACGGGAACGCTCATCACCATCGCCGGCTTCATCCCGATCGGCTTTGCCGAGAGCATTGCCGGCGAATACACGATCTCCCTCTTCCAGGTCGTCGCGATCGCGCTCATCGCGTCGTGGTTCGTCGCGGTCCTCTTCACGCCGATCATCGGGTCGGTGCTCCTGAAGGCCCCGCCCCGCGGGAGCGAGACGACCCGGCCGGGCGCGATCCTGCGCGCCTATCGCCGCGTGCTCGACCTTGCGATCGCCGCGCGCTGGCTCACGATCGCGATCGCAATCGGTCTCTTCGCCCTCGCCCTCCTCGCGCTCGACAGGGTCGACCGGCAATTCTTTCCGCCGTCGGATCGCAACGAGCTGATCGTCGACTTCCAGCTTCCCCGATCGAGCTCGATCTTCGCGAGCGAGGCGGCGGTGGAGACGATCGAGGCGTGGCTCTCCCAGCAGACGGAGGTCGATTTCTACTCGTCCTATGTCGGCCGGAACGCGATCCGCTTCTATCTCCCGCTCGCGATCCAGCCGCCGAGCGACCATCATTCGCAGATCGTGGTGATGGCGAACGACGTCGCCTCCCGCCTCGCGCTGGAGGACCGGCTCGCCGACTTTCTGGAGACGGCATTTCCCGAAGCGATCAGCCGCGTCAGCCCGCTCGAAATGGGGCCGCCGATCGGCTGGCCGCTCCAATATCGCCTCACCGGCCCCGATATCGAGATCCTGCGGACCGAGGCGCAGACGCTCGCCGGCGTGATCGCGTCCCACCCTGGCGCGACGCGGGTCCACTTCGACTGGATCGAGCCCTCACGCGAGGTGCGGATCGTGATCGACCAGGATCAGGCCCGGCGGCTCGGGCTGACGAGCGCGGCGCTGTCCAACGTCCTCAACGCCGCCGTCTCGGGGATGCCGATCACCCAGCTTCGCGATGGGATCTATCTCGTCGATGTCGTCGGGCGGGCGAGCGCAGGAAACCGGGTGACGCTCGACACCTTGAACACGCTGCAAGTGCCGGTGCCGGGCGGGCGCACGGTGGCGCTCAGCCAGTTCGCGACCTTCGAGCCCTCACAGGAGCAGCCGATCGTCTGGCGGCGCGACCGGATGCCGACGCTCACGGTTCTCGCCGACGTCGCCCCCGGCACGTCGCCGGAGACCGTCGTCACCGATATCGACGCGGCCGTCGCCGCGTTCGGCGCCGACCTTCCCGCGGGCTATCGGGTGGAGCTCGGCGGCACGGCTGAGACGAGCGCGGAAAGCGCGGCGGCAGTGTTCGCGGTGGTGCCGCTGATGGTCATCGTCATGGTCACGCTCCTGATGGTGCAGCTCCAAAGCTTCCGCCGCGTCGCGATCGTCGTCCTCCTCCTGCCGCTCGGGCTCATCGGCGTCGTCGCCGCGCTGCTCGCGTTCGGTCGGCCGCTCGGCTTCGTCGCGATTCTCGGTATCCTGGCGCTGATCGGGATGATCGCGAAGAATGCGGTGATCCTGATCACGCAGATTGTCGACGAGGAGCGGAACGGGCTCACGGCGCGCGAGGCGGCCGCGGTGGCGGCGATGGCGCGTCTGCGGCCTTTGATGCTGACGGCGCTCTCGACGGTGCTCGGCCTCCTGCCGATCGCGCCGACCCTCTTCTGGGGGCCGATGGCGTTCGCGATCATGGGCGGGCTCCTCGTCGCGACGATCCTGACATTGATCGTGTTGCCGGCGCTTTATGTGATCCTCGCCGGTGGCCGGCGTGGCACGCCGCTTGAAGGCAACCACAGCGAGTCGCTCGCCCCCGCCACCCCGGCGGGGGACCAGACCGACGGTGGAGCTATGGGACACGGTCCGTCATCATGACGGCCAACAGAAAATGGTCCGTCATCATGACGGACGATGGAACAGGGTCCGTCGCGACGACGGACGAGGCGGGAGCGCCCGCTTTGCGCATGGGAAAGGTCTAGCCGATGGGGCTTTTCGGCATTCTCGTCGCCCTCGCGGTCTTGATGGCGCTCGCCTTTCGCGGGTGGACGATCCTCCTCCTCGCGCCATTCGCCGCGCTGGTCGCCGCCGCCTTCTCCGGCGAGCCGCTGCTCGCCCATTGGACGCAGACCTTCATGGGGGCCGCGGCGGGCTTCGTTGCGCAGTTCTTTCCGCTCTTCCTGCTCGGCGCGCTGTTCGGCAAGCTGATGGACGATTCGGGCTCGGTGAACGCGATCGCCGCGTTCATGACGAAGACGCTCGGGCCGAAACGGGCGATCCTCGCGGTGGTGCTCGCCGGTGCGCTCGTGACCTATGGCGGGGTCAGCCTGTTCGTCGCCTTCTTCGTCATCGCCCCGATGGGCCAGGCCCTCTTCCGCGCCGGCGCCGTGCCGAAGCGCCTCCTGCCGGCTGCGATCGCCCTCGGCACGTCGACGTTCACAATGTCCGCCCTTCCCGGCACCCCAGCGATCCAGAACGCGATCCCGATGCCCTTTTTCGGCACGACCGCGTTCGCCGCGCCGGGGCTCGGCATCATCGCTTCGGTGGTCATGTTCGGCTTCGGCATGTGGTGGCTCACCCACCGCAGCCGCCGCGCCGCCGCGGCCGGGGAAGGCTATGGCGAGAGCACCGCGCCGGTGTCCGACGACGTGACGGTGCGCGAGCTCGCCACCACCGCCCGCGAGTTCGACCCCAAGGAGATCGACGCTTCGCCGAAGGCCGCCTCCGTGCCGCCCTTCGGCCTCGCGGTGCTGCCTCTCGTCGTCGTCGTCGTCACCAACCTCTTGATGGCGCAGCTCATTCTGCCGCGGCTCGACTTCGCCTTCCTCGCCGAACCGGGTTGGGGGGGAACGAGCCTCGGAGCGGTCGGCGGCGTCTGGGCGGTCGCGGTGGCGTTGTTGTCGGGCATTATCGTTCTCGTCGCGACCGCCTTCGCCCGCCTGCCGAAGATCCGCGACACGATCGACGCGGGCGCGAACGCCTCGGTGCTGCCGATCATGAGCGTCGCGAGCCTCGTCGGCTTCGGCGCGGTGGTGGCGGCGCTGCCGGCCTTCGAGCTGGTGAAAGCGTGGGTTCTCGGCATCGAAGGCGGACCGCTCGTCTCCCTCGCGGTGGCGACCAACATCCTCGCCGCCCTCACCGGCTCGGCCTCGGGCGGCATGACAATCGCGCTCGAAGCCCTCGGGCCGACCTTCATGGACATCGCCGCAACGACGGGGTTCGACCCGTCGGTGCTGCACCGCGTCGCCGTCATCTCCTCCGGCACGCTCGACAGCCTGCCCCATAATGGCGCGGTGGTGACGATGCTCGCCGTCTGCGGCTGCACCCACAAAGAGAGCTATCTCGACGTCGTGATGGCTGCCGTCGTGGGCGCGCTCCTTGCCCTCATCGTCGTGATCGTACTCGCGAGCCTCTTCGGCAGCTTCTGAACCCGCACGCCTCGGCCGACCTCGATCGTCGCGCCGATCCGCGGGATCATGGCGGAATAATTATTGTAAAGGCGCTCGTTTCTGCAATTATCAGTGCCGGGGTTCCGCGATCGATTGGAGCCCATCGATTGCGCGCGATGGCGACGCCCGCCGTCGCGCGCCGGACGTGGCAAACGAGGCGGTTGTGAAAAAAGGGTCGGCACCGAGGGACTATGAGGCCCTGATACGCGTCATTCATGAGCGTTACAGCACCATGAGCAAGACGCACCGGCGAATCTCGGAATATCTGACGCAAAATCCGAACGACGTCGCGGTGCTTTCGGTCAACACCATCGCCTCGCGCTGCGAGATCCATCCGTCGAGCTTTGTGCGTTTCGGCCAGTCGCTCGGCTATTCCGGCTTCAAGGATCTTCAGACTGTCTTTCAAAAGCGCCTGTCGACGGCTGCGCCCGGCTTCGAAGCGCGCATCAAGGCGCTCGAGCACGAGTTGATCGGCTCCAAGGAGAAGCGTCCGGCGGGCTTCCTCGCCGACCTCATCGTGCGCGATGTCGAATCCCTGCGCGGTCTCCTCTCGGACGTCACCGACACGCAGATCGACGAGGCGGCGGAGATGATGAAGCGCGCGGAGACGATCTATCTCGTCGGCCAGCTTCGCTCCGCGCCGGTCCTCGTGCTCCTGCGCTATGTCCTCACCATGCTCGCCAAACCCTCGGTGCTGCTCGACGAGAGCGGCGGCCTCGCGACGCATCGGGCCCGCCTTGCCGGCCCCAACGACCTCGTGTTCGCCGTGTCCTTCCGCTTCTACGCGCAGGAGGTGGTCAATATCGTGGAGGAAAGCGCCCAGCGGGGCGTGCCGGTGCTGGCGATCACCGATTCCACCCTCTCCCCGCTCGCGCGCGATGCCAACGTGCTGTTCTGCGTGCCGGAGCACGAATACACCTTCGCCCGCTCTCTGGCCGCGCCGATGTGCCTTGCCCAGGCGCTGACCGTGGCGCTCGCCGCCCGCCTTCAGGACGGCGACACGCCGCGGATCCCGACGGTGACGTCGCCCTAAAGGTGCATCGGCTGGGTCGGCGTCGGCGGGGCGAACGAGTAGCCGCCCCAGACCGACTGGTCATAGTGGATCACGGCGCCGGTCATCATCCCGGCATCCTCCGAGGCGAGATAGGCCACCGCCTTCGCGACCTCTTCCGGCGCGATGAGGCGGCCGAAGGGCTGCTCGGCGCCGGCCTTTGCGAGCCAGTCGGCGTCCGCCCCGTGATACTCGCGCTGGATCCGGTCCTCCCCGTCCGACGCCATCCAGCCGATATTGAGCTGGTTGACGCGGATGCGGTTGCGCAACAGCGCATAGGCGGAATTGCGCGTCACCGTCGCGAGTGCCCCCTTCGAGGCGCAATACGGCGCGATGAAGGGCTGTCCGGCGAGCGCGGAGGCCGAGCCGATATTGACGATCGCGCCCTCGACCCCCTCGCGGATCATCACCTTCACCGCCCCCTGCATCAGGAAGAACGGCGCGCGCGTGTTGACCGCGAACATGCGGTCGAAGAGCTCCGGCGTCGTGTCGATCAAATTGCCCCGGTCGGTGAGCCCGGCCGCGTTGACGAGAATGTCGATCCGGCCGAACGCCTTGTCGGCCGCCTCGACGACCTTGAAGGCGGCGTCGGTCTCGGCAAGGTCGGCGGCGACGAACTCGGTTCGCGCGCCGGTGATGCTCGAGGCGACCGCCTTCCCCTTGTCGGCGTTGCGCCCACAGATCACGATGCCTTCGGCGCCCGCCGCCGCGAACTGCCGCGCGATCGCCGCCCCGAGCCCTTGCGTGCCGCCGGTGACGACCGCGATCTTTCCATCCAGTCGGTTCATGTCATCCCTCTTTGCGCAGAGGCCACCGTGTAGCCGGCGGCGTTCATGACGCGCACGAGCTCCGCGTGACCGATTTTCGCCATCTCGAGCGGCGGGCTGACCTTCGGATCCTGTTCGGCCTCGACCACGAACCAGCCTTCATAGCCGGCCGCCTTCAGCGCCTTCACGATCGCCTCGAAGTCGAGCGAGCCGTCGCCGGGGACGGTAAAGGCGCCCTTCACGATGGCGTCCAGAAAGCTCTCTCGGCGCCGATCGAGACCGACCACGATCTCGGCCCTCACGTCCTTGGTGTGAACGTGATTGATGCGCCGATGATGGTTTTCGATGACCCGCATCACGTCGCCGCCGGCGAAGGCCATGTGGCCGGCATCGAAGAGGAGCGGCACGGAGGAGTGCTTCATCAAAAGGTCGAGCTCGGCTTCCGTCTCGATCACCGCGGCCATGTGGTGATGATAGGACAGCTCCATCCCCTCGCCCGCACACCAGTCGGCGAAATCGGAGATCTTGCGGCCATAAATGGCGATCTCCGCTTCGGTCAGCGTGGGCTTGGTCGCGAGCGGGGCGCCGCGGTCGCCCTGGATCGACCGCGCCGTCTCTCCATAGACGATCACCGGCGCGCCGGCCGCCTTGAAGAAGGCGAGCTGGGTGGCGATGCGCTCCTTCTCCCGCTCGATCTCCCCGTCGAGGAGGAGACCGGAGAACCAGCCGCCACAGACGGAAATGCCGTGACGGGCGAGGACCGGCCCGAGCTCGTCCATGTCCATCGGGAAGCGCCGGCCGGTCTCCATGCCGGTAAAGCCCGCCTCCGCGGCCTGCCGCAGACACTCGTCGAGCGAGACGTCGTCGGAAAGGTCCTCGAGGTCGTCATTCCACCACGCGATCGGCGCGATACCGAGCTTCGCCGTCGCCATCGGATCAGACCCCGACGCGCTGCTTGGCGCGGATCGCGAGCTGCGATGCATAGGCATCCTTGACCGCCTGCCGGTCGGACACCTCCGGCACGCCGACATCCCAGTCCGCATCGCCCGGCACCCACGCATAGGCGTCGCAGGCGATCGACAGGACGCTTACCCCCTCATTGCCGAGCGCCCACTCGATCGCGTGTTCGAGATCGGCGAGGCTGTCGCACGCGCGTCCCTTGGCGCCCATCGCCTCGGCGTGCTTGACGAAATCGACGTGAAGCGGCGCCTCCGGCGTTGCGATCCGACAATCGGCGAGGAGGTTGTTGAAGCTCGGAACGCCCTTGAAATTCTGTAGCCGATTGATGACCGCGAACCCGCCATTGTCGCAGACGACGACGATCATCTTGTGGCCGGTGAGGACCGCCGAATAGATGTCGGAATTCATCATCATGTAGGAGCCGTCGCCGACCATGACGATCGGTGTCCCGCCCGTCGCGCCCGGCCCCGCCTGAGCGATCGCGTTGCCCCAGCCGCCGGCGATCTCGTAGCCCATACAGGAGAAGCCGAACTCGCAATCGAACGTGTTCGGCGCCTTGACCCGCCACCCCTTCGTGACTTCGCCGGGAAGCCCGCCCGCCGCGGTGATCAGCGTATCGTTCGGGCCCGCCGCGCGGTTCACCGTGCCGACGATCTGGGCGTAGGTCGGCACCGGCGCGTTGGTCGGCGCCTGGTGCTCGTCGAGGAGCCGGTCCCACGCGGCGAAAAGGCTCTTGGCGTGCGTCAGACGATCGGCGCCGAGCGACCAGTCGCCGAGCGCGGCGTCGAGCTCGCCGACACACTCCAGCGCGTCGCCGACGACGGCGTGGGCGCGGTGCTTCACCGCGTCGAACCGGGCGGCGTTGATCGAGACGAACCGCGCATCCGCGGCGAAGGCGGTCCACGATCCGGTGGTGAAGTCCTGGAGCCGTGTGCCGATCGCGAGCACGACGTCCGCCTCCTCCGCGAGCTGGTTCGCGGAGGTGGAGCCGATGATGCCGATCGGGCCGGCATGAACGTCGCTCGCATGGGTGAGCGTGCCCTTTCCGGCGATCGTCTCGACCACCGGGATGCCGCGGCGCTTGGCGAAATCGGCCACCGCCGCCTCGGCGAGCGAATAGCGCACGCCGCCGCCCGCGATGATGATCGGCGTCTTCGCCCTTTTCAAAATCTCCGCCGCTTCGGCGACGGCCGCCCGGTCGGGGCGCGGGCGCGGGACGGCCCAGACCTTCGGCTCGAAGAAGGCGGCCGGGTAGTCGAACGCCTTTTCCTGCGTATCCTGTGCGAGGGCGATGAAGGCGGGTCCGCAATCGGCGGGATCGAGCATCGTCGCGATCGCGTGCGGGAGCGAGGACAGGATCTGCTCGGGCAGGACGATCCGGTCCCAATAGCGAGTCACCGCCTTGAAGGCGTCGTTCACCGTGACGGTCGGGTCGGAAAAATGCTCGACCTGTTGGAGGACGGGATCGGGTAGCCGGTTCGCAAAGGTGTCCCCCGACAGGAGGAGGATCGGCAGCCGGTTCGCCATCGCAACGCCCGCGGCGGTCACCATGTTGGTCGCGCCGGGGCCGATGGAGCTTGCCGCGATCATGATCTGGCGGCGGCGCTTGGCCTTCGCGAAACCGATCCCCGCGAGCGCCATCGACTGCTCGTTCTGGCCCCGATAGGTGGGCAACCGATCCTGCACGGCTTCGAGCGCTTCGGACAGGCACGTCACGTTGCCGTGACCGAAAATGCCGAACACGCCCGCAAAGAGCGGGACACGCTCGCCGTCGATCTCGATGAACTGATTGCAAAGATAGCGGACGAGGGCCTGCGCCATCGTCAGCCGGATCGTTCCCTCACGCATCGCGGCGGCCTCCTCCCCGAGTGGTTGTTCACCACCGGCAAAACCTCGGGTAGTCTTACGCTACCCTCAAAATGTTTATTGACAACTCTGACATGCTGCAATGATCATTGCAAGCAACAAGAAACCGGGGGGAAGCTCATGGTCGCCGTCGCCGTTCTGGGCTGTGGCCGCATCGGCCAGATGCATGCGCGAAACATCGCGCGCCATCCGCGCACCACGCTCGCCAGCGTGTTCGACGTTCATGGGCCGTCGGCGCAAAAGGTGGCGGAGACGCTCGGCGTGCCGGTCGCGGCGAGCCCGGAGGCGATCTTCGCGGATCCGGCGGTGGATGCGGTGGTGATCGCCTCCTCCACCGACACCCATGTCGACCTTTTGAAGATGAGCGTTGCGGCGCGGAAGCCGGTCCTGTGCGAGAAGCCGATCGACCTCAGCCTTTCCCGCGTCGAGGATTGTGCGAAGGCGATCGCGGGCACCGATATTCCGATCTTTCTCGGCTTCGTGCGGCGCTTCGATCCGACCCATGCCGCCGTCGCGCAAGCGGTGCGCGACGGGACGATCGGCACGCTCCATCAGGTGGTCGTCACCTCGCGCGATCCGGGCCTTGCCTCCGAGGCGTATCTGACGGTCTCCGGCGGCATCTTCCGCGACATGACGATCCACGATTTCGACATGGCGCGCTTCGTTCTCGGCGAGGAGGTGAGCGAGGTGGTGGCGTTCGGCGCCCGCCTCGTCGACCCGGCGCTGATGGAGCGGATCGACGATATCGACACGGTGTCCGTCCTGATGCGCACCGCGGGCGGGCGGCAGGCGATCATCAACAACTCGCGCCGCGCGGTCTACGGCTACGACCAGCGGGTCGAGGCGTTCGGATCGGCCGGAATGGTCGCCTCCAACAATTGCCGCCCCAACGCGATGACGGCGTGGGGTGAGGGCTTCACCGAAAAGGCCGCCCCGCTCCTCGACTTCTTCATCGAGCGCTACACCGAGGCGTTCAACACCGAAATCGCCGCCTTCGCCGACGCGGTCGAGGGAAAGGCCGCCCCGGCGGTCACCTTCGAGGACGGCCGGCAGGCTCAGCGCCTCGCCGAGGCCGCCACCTTGTCGGCCCGCGAAGGGCGGATCGTGAAACTCGCAGAATTGGGCTGATCCGATGTATGGCACGTTCGGACTTTTCATCTCGGGCGCATGGCGCCCCGCCGAGGGTGGCGCGACCATGGATGTCGTCAGCCCCGTCAGCGAGACCGCGCTGGGCGCCGCCGCCGCCGCCACGGTCGCCGACACCGAAGCGGCGATCGAAGCCGCCGGCGCCGGCCTCGAAGCCTGGCGCGCGACCGGCGCGTTCGAGCGCGCCGACGCCCTCCACCGGATCGCCGACGAGATGCTGTCGCGCAAGGACGAGGCGGTGCGGATGATCTCGCGCGAGACGGGCAAGCCGCTCGCCCAGTCGCTGCGCGAATGGGGCCTCGCCTGCGACCAGTTCCGCTGGTACGCGGAGGAGGCCCGGCGGATCTATGGCCGGATCATCGAAAGCCGCGTTCCGGGCGGGCGTTTCGAGGTGCATCACGAGCCGGTCGGGATCGCGGCGGCCTTCACCGCATGGAATTTCCCCGCCGCCCTTCCCGCCCGCAAGGCGGCGCCGGCGCTCGCGGCAGGCTGCTCCGTCATCATCCGGCCGTCGAGCCAGACACCGGGCACGGCGATGGTGCTCGTCGACTGCATGCGCGCGGGCGGCCTGCCGGATGGCGCGGTCGGCCTCCTCACCGGTTCCACCGCCAACACCTATGGCCCGATCATGGCCGCGCCCGAGGTGCGCAAGGTCTCGCTGACGGGCTCCACCCGCGTCGGCCAGCAGATGCTGAGGGACGCCGCCGACACGGTGAAGAAGGTGTCGATGGAGCTCGGCGGGAACGCGCCCTGCATCGTCTATGACGACGCCGACATCGAGAGGACGCTCGATATCATCGTGCCGACGAAATTCGCCAATTGCGGCCAGGTCTGCGTCAGTCCCGACCGCTTTTTCGTGCACGAATCCGTCCATGACCGCTTCGTCGACGGCTTCGTCGCCCGCGCCGAGGCCCTGACGCTCGGCGACGGGCTCGACGAGGCGACCGCGATGGGACCCCTCATCAACGGCAATCGCCTCGCCGAGATCGAGAGCGTCATCGCCGACGCGGTCGCGAGCGGGGCAACGGTCGCGACCGGCGGCAAACGGCCGAGCCAGTTCAACGCCGGTTTCTTCCACCAACCGACCGTCCTTACCGACGTCGCCGACGACATGCGCGTCTTCGCCGAGGAGAATTTCGGCCCGGTCGCCCCCATCACCCGCTTTGGCGGCGACGATGAGGTGATCGCCCGCGCGAACGCCACCCATATGGGCCTCGCCGCCTACGCCTTCACGACCAATGCGGCGCGCGCCCGCCGCACCGTCGCCGATCTCAAGGCCGGGATGGTCGGCATCAACAGCCCCGCTTTGGCCGCCTCCGAGGCGCCGTTCGGAGGCACGAAATATTCTGGCATGGGCCGCGAGGGAGGCGCCGAGGGGATCGCCGACTATCTCGACACCAAGCTCGCCCAGCTCGTGTTCTGAGGGAGCGACATGAAGAAGAACGCACTCAAGGAGATCTGGGCCGCCGGCCGGCCCGTTCTCAATGGCTGGCTGTCGATCGGCAACCCCTTCACCGCCGAGATCATGGCCGCGCAAGGCTATGACGCGGTCTCGATCGACATCCAGCACGGCGCACTCGATTATTCGGCGATGCTGCCGATGTTCCAGGCGATGCGCGCCTCCGGCGTCGTCCCGATGGCGCGGGTTCCCTGGAACGAGGCCGGCATCATCATGAAGGTGCTCGATGCCGGCGCCTATGGCGTGATTTGCCCGATGGTGAACACGCCCGAAGAGGCCGCCCGCTTCGTCAAGGCGATGCGCTATCCGCCGATGGGCGAGCGCAGCTTCGGTCCGACCCGCGCGAACTTCACCCAAGGGGCCAACATCCCCTACGAGGCCAACGAGGAAGTGCTCGCCTTCGCCATGGTCGAAACCGCCGAGGCGATGGCGAACCTCGACGCGATCGCCGCGACGCCGGGCCTCAACGGCATCTATGTCGGTCCGGCCGACCTCACCTTCTCCCTCTATGGCGGCCGGTTTCCGCCCGCCTTCGACCGGGAGGAGCCGGAGATGATCGAGGTGCTGCAGACGATCGTCGCCGCCGCGCACAAGGCCGGCATCAAGGCCGCGCTCCACTGCGGCGCCGCCGACTATGCCGCCCGCGCGATCGGCTGGGGTTTCGACATGACGACGGTGTCGGGCGATGCGCGTCTTCTCGCCGCCGCCGCCGCCGCGAGCGTCGCGCGCTTTCGCGAACTCACCGACGCGCCGGCCGAGACGGCCGCAGCGACCGGCACCGGAGCCTACTGATGGCGCACGTCCTGGTGGCTGGCAAACTCCATCCCACAGGGCGCGCTCTTCTCGATGGCGCGGCGGGCCTCACCGCCCGCTATGTCGAGGAGATTTCCGAGGCGAGCTACGCCCCCTTCATCGGCGAGGCGGACGCCCTTCTCATCCGCACCCAGCCGCTCAGCGCGGCGACGGTGGCGATGGCGGAGCGGTTGAAGCTCGTCTCCCGTCACGGCGTCGGTTACGACGCGGTCGACGTCGCCGCCCTCAATGCGCGCGGCATCGCGCTCGCGATCTGCGGCGACGTCAATTCCACCTCGGTCGCCGAGCACGCGATGATGCTGATGCTCGCCGCCGCAAAGCGCGCTTTGCGCGCCGATGGCGCAGTGCGTCGCGGCCCCTGGGATTGGCGCCAGACGCTCGAAGCGGCGGACGTGAAGGGGCGCAATCTCCTCCTCGTCGGCTATGGCCGGATCGGCCGCCATGTGGCGCGAATGGCGAGCGGCTTCGACATGACGATCCGCGCCTTCGACCCCTTCCTCGCGCAAGCGGGATGGCCGGACGGCCCCGTCGCCCCGGTCGCGACGCTCGCGGAGGGTCTCGCCTGGGCCGATATCGTCTCGCTCAGCGTGCCGCGCGGCGATCGCGCCGTCATCGGCCGTGAGGAGATCGCGATGATGCGGGACGGGGTCGTCATCGTGAACACGGCGCGCGGCGGTGTCGTCGACGAGATGGCGCTCGTCGACGGGCTCGCCTCCGGCAAGGTCGGTGCGGCGGGGCTCGATGTCTTCGAGGCCGAACCGCTGCCCGACGGTCACCCCCTCACCCGCTTTGACGAGGTGATCCTCTCCCCGCACATCGCCGGCGTCACCGAAGGCGCGGCGGAGCGCATGGCCGTCGGCGCGGTCCAGAACATCATCGACTTCTTCGCGGGACGGATCGACCCGGCGCTCGTCGTCAACAAGGACTCGCTCGATGCCCGCGCCCAAGCCTGAACTCAAGATCGGCCTCATCGGCACGGGCTTCATGGGCAAGACGCACGTGTTCGGCTTCGCGAGCGCGGCAAAGGTCTTCGACCTTCCCTATGAGATCGTCCTCCATACCGTCGCCGACGTGACCGACACGCTCGCCGAGACCGCCGCCCGCCGCCTCGGCTTTCGGCACGCGACGTTCGACTGGCGCACGATCGTCGCCGATCCGGCGATCGACCTGGTCGACATCACCGCCCCCAACGCGCTGCACAAGGAGATGGCGCTCGCGGCGATTGCGGCGGGCAAGCACGTCTATTGCGAAAAACCGCTCGCGCCGCGCGCCTCGGACGCCGCCGAGATGGCGCGCGCGGCGGCGCGGGCGGGCGTCAGGACGCAGGTCGGCTTCAACTATGTCTGCAATCCGATGCTCACCCTCGCCCGGCGCATGATCGAAGCGGGCGAACTCGGCACGATCGTCAATTATCGCGGGATCCACGCGGAGGACTATATGGCCGACCCCGCCGGCCCGTTCACCTTCCGCCACGATCCCGCCGGCGGCGGCGCGCTCGCCGATATCGGCAGTCATGCGCTCGCGACGGCGGAGTTCCTGCTCGGCCCGATCACCGAGGTGATGGGCGACACGGTGACGGTGGTGCGCACACGGCGCGACGCGACCGGCACCGATCGGCCGATCGAGGTCGACGATATCGGCCGCGCCTTCCTGCGCTTTTCCTCCGGGGCGAGCGGATCGATCGAGGCCAACTGGCTCGCCACCGGCCGGACCATGCAGCACGATTTCGAGCTCTACGGCACCAAAGGCGCCCTCGCCTTCAGCCAGGAGCGGTTCAACGAGCTCCACCATTACGACGCCGCCCGGCCCGATGGCCGCCGCGGCTTCGCCCGTATCGAGGCCGGGCCGGCCCATGCGCCCTATGGCGATTTCTGCGTCGCGCCGGGCCATCAGCTCGGTTTCAACGACCTCAAGGCGATCGAGGTGCTCGGCTATTTGCGGGCGATCGCCGGGGAGATCGACGAGCCGTTCGGCTTCGCCGCCGGCGCGCGGGTGCAAACCCTCGTCGAGACCATTGCCCGATCGGCACAGGAACGGGTGTGGCTCGCCGTGCCCAATCCGGCGGCGGCGGTGCGCGGAGAACCATAGAAACCAACCAAGGAGGATCGAACCAGAATGGACAAAGTCCGCTATGCCGTCGTCGGCGCCGGGTGGATCTCGCAGGAGGCCTTCCTTCCCGGCGCGAGCGTCGCCGACAATTCCGTCGTCACCGCGATCGTGAGTGGCAGCCCCGACAATGCGCGGCGCCTCGCCGATTTTCACGGTGTCGAGCACGTTTTCGGCTATGATCGCTATGACGAGATGCTGGCGGCGGACGTCTGTGATGCGGTCTATATCGCCCTGCCCAACTCGATGCATGCCGACTATACGATCCGCGCCGTCAAGGCCGGCAAGCACGCGCTCGTCGAAAAGCCGCTCGCCGTCAGCGTCGACGAGTGCGACGCGATGATCGCCGCGGCGAAGGCGGCCGGCGTCCATCTGATGACCGCCTACCGCCTTCATTGCGAGCCGGGCACGATCGCGGTGCTGGAGGCGATCCGCGCCGGGGAGATCGGGACGCCGCGCGTCTTCACGTCCACCTTCACGATGACGGCGGATCCGGCGAACCACCGCCTCCTCGCCGAGCATTGGGGCGGCCCGCTCCAGGATATCGGCGTTTATTGCCTCAATGCGGCACGGCATGTCTTCGCGGCGGAGCCGGTCGAGGTCTCGGCCCTCACGGCGCGCGGCGAGGATGCGCGCTTTTCCGAGGTCGAGGAGACGATCGGCGCGACGTTGCGCTTTCCGGGCGGGGCTCTCGCCCAATTCACGGCGAGTTTTGGCGCCGTCGACGTCAATTCGTACCGGGTCGTCGGCACCGAAGGCGATATCGTCCTCGAGCCCGGATACAAATTCCAGGTCGCGACACGGATGATCGTGCGCAAGGGCGACACCGTCACGATCCGCGAGTTTCCGCAGATCGACCAGTTCGGGGCGCAGACGGTCTATTTCTCCGATTGCATCTTAAGTGGAACGGCGCCGGAGCCGGACGGCGCGGAAGGTCTCGCAGACGTTGCAATCATGCGCGCACTCGAGCGGAGCGCTGCGACCGGAGCGCCGCAGCCTGTCGACCTTCCGCCGCGGCCGACGCACCCCGGGCCCGACATGGTCCGCATCACGCCGACGACGCACAAGCGACTCTTGCTGAGTTAAGGTTGCAGCATGGCCCCGCGCCGTGCAATCAGTCTTGCAAAATCTATGCGTGTACCGATGCTTAGGCCGGTGACGCCGAACAAGAACGCACACTCGCGTGCGCATATCGAAGGGAGGGTTCCGTGGCGACATTGCGTCTGACCGGGATCACGAAGAGCTTCGGCGCGATCCACGCGCTCGCCGGCGTCGACCTCGAGGTCCAGCGCGGCGAGGCGGTCGGGCTGATGGGCGACAACGGCGCCGGCAAGTCGACGCTGATGAAGATCATCGCCGGCAACTTTCGCCCCACCGCCGGAAAGATCGAAATCGATGACGAGCCGGTCGATTTCTACAAGCCGATCGACGCGCGCAACAAAGGCGTCGAGATCGTCTACCAAGACCTTGCTTTGTGCGACAATCTCACCGCCGCGGCGAACGTCTTTCTCGGGCGCGAGATCAAGCGCCGGCTCGGCCCGCTCAAGGTGCTCGACTATCCGGCGATGTACGCCAAGGCGGCCGAGCTCTTCGGGGAATTGAAATCGGAGACGCGGCCGCGCGATCTCGTCAAACAGATGTCGGGCGGTCAACGGCAGGCGGTGGCGATCGCCCGCACGCGCCTGTCCGACCCGAAGCTCGTCCTGATGGACGAGCCGACCGCGGCAATCTCCGTGCGGCAGGTGAAGGAGGTGCTCGGCCTCATCAATCGCCTCAAGGAGACCCATCACGCCGTCGTCCTCGTCTCGCACCGGATGCCGGACGTGTTCGAGGTCTGCGACCGCGTGATCGTCATGCGGCGCGGCCACAAGGTCGCCGACAAGCACATCGACGAAACGAGCCCTGAGGAAGTGACGGGCCTGATCACGGGGGCGATCGCGACCGCATGAGCACCAATCAGCAAGTCTCACCCACCGCCATGAGCGAATCGGTCGACCATGCGGCGATCGACGACACGATCACCTCGCGCCAGGAATCGTCGAGTTTCGCCGCGATCCTGAAGACGCAGCCCTTCTGGGTGTTCATCGCGATCCTCGCGATCGGCGTCGTGATGACCTTCGCCTCGGACGTCTTCCTCACCGAGCGGAACATGTTCAACGTCACGCGCAACTTCGCCTTTTTCGGCATCATGGCGCTCGGCATGTCGGCGGTGATCTGCACCGGCGGGATCGACCTTTCGGTCGGCTCGCTGATGGGCCTCACCGGCATCGTCACCGGCCTCATCATGCAGACGGGTTATGGCATCGCCTTCGGCTTCGTGGGCTGCATGGCCGCGGCGGCGACGGTCGGGCTCATCAACGGGGTGCTGATCGCCTATCTGCGGCTCGCCCCGTTCGTCGTCACACTCGGTATGCTCGCGATGGCCCGATCGATCGCGATGGTGATCTCCAACAACAAGATGATCTACGATTTCGGCCCCGATCAGGAGCTGTTCGAGTGGATCGGCGGGGAGAGCATCTTCGGCATTCCGAACCCGGTGATCGTGCTCGCTGTCCTGACGCTCGTCTTCCTCTTCGTCTACCGATACACGACCTGGGGCCGCTGGGTGGTGGCGATCGGCGGCAACGCGAAGGCCGCCAAGCTCGCGGGAATCCCGGTCGAGCGGATGGTGGTCTCGGTCTACGTCATCTCCTCGATGACGGCGGGCATCGCCGCCTTCCTCATGGTCGGCTGGTTCGGCTCCGTCACCAACGCGCTCGGCCTCACCTATGAGCTCAATGTCATCGCCGCCTCGGTGATCGGCGGGGCGAACCTCATGGGCGGCGTCGTCTACGCGGTCGGCGCGCCGATCGGCGCGGCGCTCATGGAGCTGATCCGCAACTCGCTTCTGCTGGGCGGTATCGATGCGCTCTGGCAGCAATTCTTTGTTGGCCTGTTCCTGGTGCTCGCCGTGCTCCTCGAACAGATCCGCAATCGCGAGCGGAGCGATTAATCCGCAATAACCGAATAAAACCGGAGGAAACACATGAAGAAAGTCGTATCCCTTGCGATACTCGCCGCGGTGGCGATGGGCGGGACGGCCTATGCGCAGGACAAATTGCGTCTCGCGCTCGTCCCCAAGGCGATGAACAACCCCTTCTTCGATCTCGCCCGTGACGGTTGCTACAAGGCGCAGGAAGACGACAGCTCGATCGAGTGCGTCTATATCGGCCCTGGTGAGCACACCGAAATGGAGCAGATCCAGATCGTGCAGGATCTGATTTCCCAAGGCGTCGACGGGATTGCGGTGTCGCCCTCCAACGCCCCGGCGATGGCGAAGGCGCTCAGCGCGGCGAAGGACGCCGGCATTCCGGTGATGACCTGGGACGCCGACCTTCTCGAGAAAGACAAGGACATCCGCGCCACCTTCGTCGGCACCAAGAATTACGATATCGGCGTGAACCTCGCGGAGATCGCGCAGAAGCTTCATCCGGATGGCGGCAAGCTCTGCCTTCAGACCGGCGGCGCGGCGGCGGCGAACCACAATGAGCGCCTTCTCGGCATCCGCGAGACGCTGTCGGGCGAAAAGCTCGGCGATGCGCCCGGCTCCCCGCTCGACGGTCAGAATGGATGGACCGAGATTTCCGGCTGCCCCCTCATCACCGACGATGACGGCAACAAGGCGGTCCAGGGCCTGACCGACATTCTGGCCGCCAACCCCGACCTCACCGCCTTCATCTCCACCGGCGCCTTCACCCAGTGGTACGACAACGCGTATCGCCAGGCGGTCGAGCCCTACAAGGACAAGCTCGCCTCGGGTGATCTGTCGATCATCGTCGCCGACACGCTGCCGATGCAGATGCAGCAGCTCAAAGACGGGCTGTCCAACGGCCAGGTCGGCCAGCGTCCGTTCGAGATGGGCTATAAAGCGATGTTCATCCTGAAGGATCTCAAGGACGGCAAGTCGGTCGAGGATCCGATCTATACCGGCCTCGACGTTTGCACGCCCGACAACGCCGACAACTGCGTCAGCGGCTGAGCCCCCTTCCGATGGGCGCTTCGGCGCCCATCCCTTTCGCCTCGCGGCGCCCGCCGCGTGATGACGACCGGACGATGCGCCATGCCCATCGTCGAATTCCGGTGAACGCGATGTCGACGAGAATTGCCGTGATCGGTGCGGGCGTGATGGGCGCCGACCATGCCCGCATCCTCGCCAGCGAGGTGGCCGGCGCTGTTCTCCAGGTGGTCTGCGATCAGGACGCGGAGCGCGCCGAAGCGGTCGCCGAGGCGACGGGCGCCGTCCACGCCGCCACCGACGCAGCCGCGACGGTCATCCGCGAGGATGTCGACGCCGTCCTCATCGCGAGCCCCGACAAGACCCATGCCGCCCTCACCATCGCCGCGATCGAGCGTGGCAAGCCGGTGCTGTGCGAAAAGCCGCTCGCGCCGACCTCAGCT
Organism: Acuticoccus kalidii; assembly: GCF_021556395.1. Taxonomy (GTDB): domain Bacteria; phylum Pseudomonadota; class Alphaproteobacteria; order Rhizobiales; family Amorphaceae; genus Acuticoccus; species Acuticoccus kalidii. Next base: position 206,549 of record NZ_JAKGCS010000025.1, on the reverse strand, counting down.
GAAGCCTGGCCGGTGATCGAGGCGGAGGTGCGCGCCGGCCGCCGCCTCGTCCAGGTGGGTTTCATGCGCCGCTTCGACCCGCCCTATCGCGATATGCGCGCAGCGGTCGAAGCGGGCGCGCTCGGCCGGCCGATGCTGATGCACAACGTCCACCGCAACGTCGAAACGCCGTTCGCCTGGTTCACCGCGGACATGGCGATCACCAATTCCGCACCGCACGAATTCGACATTGCACGCTTCGTGCTCGGCTCCGAATTTCGCGCGATGTCGGCCTTCAAGCCGCAGCGAGACGGCGAGCGCATCCCGCCGGTCTTCATGGTGCTCGAGACCGAGGCGGGACAGCTCGTCAATGTCGAGATCAACAACAACGCCGCTTATGGCTATGACGTGCGCGGCGAACTCGTCTTCGAGAAGGGCTCCGTGCTCCTCAACGCCGCGGCGCCCACGCGCACCTATGCCGACTTCAAGTCCTACGAGCCCTACGCCCCCGACTGGCGCGACCGTTTCGCCGAGGCCTACCGCCGTCAGGCGATGGCGTGGCTCCGATCGATCGAGACGGGAAGGCCGAGCGATATCGCGGCAAACGCCTGGGACGGCTTTTGCGCGACGTTCGTCGCCGAGGCCGGTGTCGCAGCGCTCGCCGGCGGCGGACGGGTTCCGATCACCTACCCGGCGAAACCGGCGCTCTACGGGCCCGCCTGAACGGCGGGGGCGCTGACGCGCGCCCTCTCTCTGACGGCGGCGTGACGGCCGGGCCGGCGGAGGCGGTGTCACCCCCACGCGAACCAATGTTGACCGCTTTGCGTTGTTGGAGATGCGTCGATCTTTTCGGATGTTGCGCGGTTTCCCCCTGTCGGATTGGTTCAGCGACCTTATATCCGCGGACAGCCGCGCTGGCCTCGGACCGCACCTTGGTCCAAGCCACCGATCGGGTCGGCCGCGCCGTGGTCAAACCGGCATCGCCGAACGGTCGGCATGTTCGGTCGCAACACTCCATGCCCTTCGGGCGACATAAGGACGACGACGATGCTTCGCACACTCATGGTCGCAACTCTGGCTGCCGGCACCATCGCCACCGGCGCACTCGGCGCCGCAACGAGCGCTTCGGCGCAAGCCGGTGTGGAGGCGGGCGAACTGCGTTGCCGCGTGAGCGGTGGCCTGGGCCTGATCGTCGGCTCGCGCAAATCCCTGGAATGCACCTATAGCGGCGTCTCCGGCGTCACGGAGGTCTATGACGGCACGATCACCAAGCTCGGCATCGATATCGGTGAGACCCAGGAGGGCGAGCTCGTCTGGGGTGTGCTCGCACCGGCCTCCAGCGTCGAACCGGGCGCGCTCGCCGGCAAATATTACGGCGTTTCGGCGGACGTGACGGCGGGCGTCGGTGTCGGCGCGAACGTGCTCGTCGGCGGGTTCGACCGCTCGATCAGCCTGCAGCCGGTGTCGGTCCAGGGCCAGGTCGGCGCCAACATCGCCGCCGGCGTCGCCGAAATGAGCCTCGAGGCGCGCTGATCGATTGCGGGCGGCGTCTCGGGCGCCGCCCCTCTTCACTTCCTCGCGCGGCATCCCGCGATTAGGGTTCCATGCCGCGCGCCGCGGCCGCTTTACTGCAACGCCGCGCGCCGCGACCGCTTTATTGATTGACGGCGATAATCTTCACCGCCTCGTCCTCCCCGACCGGTGAGAACCAGACTTCGCCGTCGCCGACCATCGCGCCCTGATAATTGGCGAAGAGATTGTCATAATCCTGCGCGGCGATCGCCTCTTGCACGGCGGGCGTCATGATCCCGTCATAGTGATCGACGAAGCCGCTCGCATCGTCGATCGTGACGGCCTTTCCCTCGATCTCGGTCTTGAACGGATAGTCGACCATCGCTGCGACGGCCTGGTGATCGCCATCGGCCACGGCGGTTTTGAGGTCGGCGAGGAAGGCGCGGATCGGCTCATGCTCGCCGAACAGCGTGTCGAGCCGTTCGTCCACCGCCGTGTCGGCCTCTACGGTCGCGACCAGCGCGCTCCCCGCGACGAGAAGGCCCGCGAGCACGGCGACGCGCAACACCCCGGCAAGGCGATGGGCGTGAGAGACGGACGCGGACGCCGCCGGACGAGCGAGTTTGTAAACATCAATCATGGGCCGTCTCCTGTTTCTTGACGGAACAGCCCCGAGCTTGCCTGATGATGGCGGCCACGTCAGCCTCGGCGCGGCATTCTTTAGGCTGGGTCGACACCCTTTCGGCCCGAAACAGCCGGTGCCAGGCCGACCGCCGATGCCACGCTGCGATGCGTCAGGGCTTGGCGGAGGTCGTGGTCTCCGCCTCGCGCAAAGGCGCCGCGGGCGGGTGGCCCTCCATCGCGTTGGGCTGATGACCGGGGACGCCATAGGCGTTCCCGATGATGCGAATGAACGCCATGTAGAGATGCTCGAGGCGATCGAACGCGCCGGCGTCCTGGGTGATCGAGCCGGCGCTGTCGATGATCGCGATCAGTTGGACGGCGATATCGTCGACGGGAGCGCGACGGTCGATCTCCCCGCGCTGCTGTGCGGCGAAGACCGAATCCGTGACCCATCGGTTCAAGGCTTCGGTGAAACGCCGCAACACCGCCTTGCTGCGATCCGTCAGTATTTCCGATTCGAGACGCGCGCGGGAAATCATACTCCACTGCCGGCCCTTCTCGTCCTCATTGAAGGAGGAGTACCGACGGAAGTTGAAATTCTTGGTCTCGATCGTCTTCTCACGAAAGGTGAGGCTGTCGTTGGTCCACACCTGCTCGAGCTGCGCCAAGGTGTCGTTGATGTAATCCTCGATCAGCTCGTCGACGAGGTTTTCCTTGGTCCCATAATGGTAGTGAATATTCGCACGCGTCGTCCCGAGTGTCTCTGCAATGTCACCGAAGCGCATGCCACGATAGCCATGGAGGATGAACAGCCTCGTTGCCACCTGCTTGATACTGTCTCGCATTTTACTTCACCGACAATCGCTGTGAGCAAACGTTGCTCGCAGATCTCCGCATCAACTCTGGCCGAATCGGCCGATTTCGCGGCTTCCGACGCCGCGTCCTCCCTTGCCACAAACGGGCGTCGGAATGCCAGCCGACAACAAGAGGCTGTATAGAGCCGCCGGCGGAACGAACCACCGGCATCCTTGCACATGCGACGCCAATGCGCTATCTGACTTGTCAGTCAGGGCCGAAAAATAAAAGAATCGGCCGACCGTCTTGGGATTGCGGAAACGCTGGCCCGGCCCGGCCGGTGCCGCGGGAGGATATATGCGGCTCGAAGGCAAAGTCTGCCTCATCACCGGAGGTGGCTCCGGTATCGGCCGCGCGACATGCGAGTTGTTCGCCCGTGAAGGCGCGCGTCTCGTCATCGTCGAGCGGAACGAAGCGGCGGCCAAGGAAACCGCGGCGCTTTGCGGTGGCGACACCACCATCATCGTCGCCGATCTCGGCAAGGAAGACGACATCGAGCGCGCGATCGCCACCACGCGGGAGCGCTTCGGCCGTATCGATATCCTCGTCAACAATGCCGGTTACGGCATCGCCGGCAGCGTCCTCGAAACCTCCCGCTCCGACTGGGAGGCGTTGATGAACGTCAACGTCACCGGCCTCTTTTTGATGTGCAAAGGCGCCATTCCGATCATGGTGAGCGGCGGCGTCATCGTCAACGTCGCCTCGGTCGTCGCGCAGGTGGGGATCGCCAATCGCGCGGCCTATTGCGCTTCGAAAGGCGCAGTCGCCTCGCTGACTCGCGCCATGGCGATCGACCATGTGGACGACAAGATCCGCGTGAACGCGGTCGCCCCCGGCACGATCCACTCCCCTTATTTCGACGAAATCCTCGAAAAGGCGCCGGACCCGGCAGGCACCCTCAAGGGCCTTCAGGACCGCCAGCTCATGAAGCGTCTCGGCACGCCCGAAGAGATCGCGAACGCCATCCTCTACCTCGCCGGCGATGAGTCCTCGTTCTGCACCGGAGCGATTTTGACCGTCGATGGCGGCATGACAGCCTACTGACGAGTCAATGAGCATGTATAATCTATCTGGGAAGACCGCTTTTGTGACGGGCGGCGGCGGCGGGATCGGCCGCGAGATCGCCCTCCAGCTCGCCGAGCATGGATGCGATATCGGTCTTTTCGATCTCAACGCCGACGGCGTCGCGTCCGTCGCCGGCGAAATCGAGGCGAAGGGCCGCAAGGCCGCTTATGCGATCGGCGACGTCGCCGATCGCGCCTCGGTCGACAAAGGCGTCGCCGCGTTGAAGGATGCGGTGGGCACCCCCGACATTTTGATCAACAATGCCGGGATCTTGCGGGTCGGGCTGTTCCTTGAACAGTCCTACAAGGACTTCAACGACCAGTTCCGCATCAACGTGGATGGAACTTTTCACGTCTCCCAAGCGGTGATTCCGTGGATGCTCGAGAAGGGCAACGGATCCGTCGTGAACATGGCCTCTTGGCTCGGGAAGCGTGGCATGGCCCATTATTCCGGCTATTGTGCATCGAAGTCCGCGGTGATCGGGATGACCCAGACCATGGCGCTCGAGTTCGCCAAGAGCGGCATCCGGGTCAATTGCGTCTGCCCCGGCACCATCACGGAGACGACGATGCGGACCGAGGCGGAGGCGATCCACAAGAAGATCGGCTTTCCGAGCGCGGAAGAGCGGGTCGTCAACATTCCGATCGGGCGCCTCGGCAAGCCGGATGATGTCGCGCGCGTCGTCTGCTTCCTCGCGTCCGACGAGGCCGACTATATGACCGGCCAGTCCATCAATATCACTGGTGGTCTCTGGCTGAACTGAGCCCTAACGGGATGGGGTGGTCCCGTCGAAGACAACGAAGAGCGAACGGCGGCCCCCCTCGCAACGTCCACCGTCGCTAGAGTGAAGGAAACGGAACATGGCTCGCTTCAAGGACTTTTCGCCCAAAGGCGTGATCCCCGCGACGCTCCTCGCCTTCAACGAGGATTATTCGATCGACGAAGCGCAATCGCGCAAGCACCTGCGTGACGTCGCGACGACGCGCGGTCTGTCCGCCGTGACCGTGAACGGCCACGCCTCGGAGGTGCACGCCTGCTCGTTCGACGAGCAGAAGCGCATTCTGGACTTCTCGCTCGACGAGGTCGGCGACGAGATCCCGCTGATCAACGGCGTCTTCGCCGACGGCAGCCATTATGCCGCCGAGATCGCGAAGATGGCCGAGCAGGCCGGCGCATCGTGCCTTCTCGTCTTCCCGCCCCAGTCTATGTCGATGGGCGGCCAGCTTCGGCCGGAAATGGCGGTCGCGCACTTCAAGATGATCGCCGACGCCACCGATCTGCCGATGATCCTCTTCCAATATCCGATGGGCTCGGGTCTCGGCTATCCGTTCGAGACGCTCCTCAAGCTCTTCGAGGAAGTGCCGAACATCAAGGCGATCAAAGACTGGAGCAATGACGGGCTCCTGCATGAGCGTCACACGCGCGTCTTCCAGGCCCTGCCCCGCCACGTGACCGTGCTTACCACGCACTCCGCCTGGCTGATGTCCTCGCTCACGATGGGCTGCGAAGGCCTTCTGTCGGGCGCCGGCAGCGTGATCCCCGACCTTCAGGTCGAGCTCTTCGAGGCGGTGCAGGCGAAGGATCTCGCCCGCGCTGAGGCCGTCAACGACCGGATCTATCCGCTCTCCCAGGCCTTCTATTCCCCGCCTTTCCTCGACATGCACAACCGCATGAAGGAATGCCTCGTGATGCTCGGCAAGCTCGACAAGGCCGTCGTGCGCCCGCCGCTCATGAAGCTGTCGGACGCCGAGCTCGCCCGCCTGCGCAGCGCGCTGACGGAAGCCGGCCTTCTCGGCCAGGGTGCTTTCGCCCACGCGGCCGAGTAAGACTGACGACGATGCCGCGGCGCCCGCGCCGCGGCATTCCATCGAGCCCCGAACGAACGAGCCGACGATGCTTGACCTTCTGGACGGCGTGCGCGTCGTCTCCTTCAATCACTTCCTTCTCGGTCCCGTCGCGATCCAGGCGCTCGGCGATCTCGGTGCCGACGTCATCGCCGTCGAGCCCAAAGGCGGGGCGTTCCAACGCTTCTTCGCCGGGGCCGGCACATGGGTCGATGATCAGAGCGCCCTCCTCCTCACCGGCAACCGGAACAAGCGCAGCATCGCGCTCGACCTCAAGACCGACGAAGGGCGCGCGGTCGCCCGCAAGCTCGTCGAGCAGGCCGACGTGGTGTGCGAGAATTTCCGCCCCGGCGTGATGGAAAAGCTCGGCCTCGGTTATGATGCGCTGAAGGAAGCCAATCCCGGCATCATCTACGCCTCGGCCTCCGGCTACGGCTCGGACGGGCCCTATGCGAAGCTCGCCGGACAGGATCTCCTCATCCAGGCGATGTCCGGCCTCGCCAAGATCACCGGTGAAGCCTCGACCGGCCCACGCTCGGTCGGCGTTTCGGTTGCCGACCATCATGGCGCGGCGCTCCTCGCGCTCGGCATCACCTCGGCGCTGGTGCGTCGCGGACGGACGGGCAAGGGCTGCAAGGTCGAAGTCAATCTCCTCTCCGCGGCGATCGACCTGCAGATGGAATCCTTCATCTGCTACCTCAACGCCAAGCAGAAGCACGACATCACCGCCCCGGCGCGCGTCGGCGGCTGGTATTATTCGGCGCCTTACGGCATGTATCCCGTCAAGGACGGGCACATGGCGATCTCGCTCGCCAAGATCGACGATCTCGCCCGCGCGCTCGACGCGCCGGAACTGCGCGAATTCAAGGACGAGGAGGCCTTCGAGAAGGGCTCCGGCATCGTCGAAATTCTCAACCGGGTCTTGCCTCAGAAAACGTACGACGAGTGGCACGTCTCGCTCGCCGAGAACGACATCTGGCACACCCGCGTCAACGACTATGACGACGTGGTCGCCGATCCCCAGGTGCAGCACAACGGCTCGTTCATGACCGTGAAGGGCGCGAGCGGATCCGACATCACCCTCGTCAACCATCCGGTGCGCTATGACGGGCAGACGGCCGAGGTTCGCCTTCCCCCGCAGCCCCTCGGCGCCCAGACGCGCGACATCCTCGGTGAAGCCGGCTATAGCGACGCCGATATCGACGCGCTGATCTCGTCCGGCGTCGCCGTCACGACGCCTTGACCCACCGATGAGCGAGCCGTTTTTCGTCACCGCCGCGGGGCGCCGTCTTCGGGCGGTCCTCCACGGCGAACAGGCCGCCGGCAGGCCGACCATCGTGTTCTTGCACGAAGGTCTCGGCAGCATCGGCCAATGGCACGATTTTCCCGCCCGCCTCGCCGAGAAGACGGGCCTCCCGGTGCTCGTCTATGAGCGCCATGGCTATGGCCAGTCCGAGCCGCTCGACGCCCCCCGCCCGATCGACTTCATCGAGCGGGAAGCCGACACCGCGCTGCCGGACGTCCTCGCCGCCTGCCACATCGACCGGCCGATCCTCTTCGGCCACAGCGACGGCGGGACGATCGCCCTCCTCTACGCCGCCGCCTTCCCGGACAAGCCCGTCGCGGTGATCACCGAAGCCGCGCACGTGATGGTCGAGGCGGAGACCAGCGGCTCGCTCAAGCAATTGCGCGCGAAATGGAGCGAGGACGAGCGGCTGCGCAGCGGTCTCGGCCGCTATCATGGCGATCAGACCGAGGCCATGTTCTATGGCTGGATCGATGCTTGGCTGCGCCCGCAGAACCAGGCGTGGCAAATGCTCGGCCGCCTGCCGTCGATCACCTGCCCCGTCCTCGCCGTTCAGGGCATGGACGACGAGCACGGCACCCCGGCCCAGGTCGACCATATCGTCGACGACACGGCCGGCCCCGCCGAGCGGTTCATGATCCCCGAATGCGGCCACGTCCCCCATCGCGAGGCGCCCGACGCCGTGCTCGACCGCGTCGCGGCGTTCATCGCCTCGGTGGGCGCCGAGGCCTGACCACGGGGGAACGGGAGCGAAGCGCGCAGCTTCGCCCCCATCCGGGACCGACGTCAGGCCATCGCCATCAGGCCGCCATCGACGGTCAAGGTCTGTCCCGTCAGATAGCTCGACGCGTTGGAGGCGAGGAACACCGCCGCCCCCGCGATCTCTTCCGGCTGCGCCCAACGTCCGAGCGCGGTGCGGGAGGAGACGAACGCATTGAAGTCGGCGTTCTCGGTGAGCGCGGTGTTCATTTCCGTCGCGAAGAAGCCGGGCGCGATCGCGTTGACGTTGATGCCGTGCGGGCCGAGCTCGGCGGCGAGCGTCTTGATGACGCCCATCACGCCCGCCTTAGCGGCGGCATATGGGTTCACGGTCGGCCGGCCCACCTGGCCCATGATCGAGCCGGTGAAGATCAGCCGGCCATGCTTGTTCGCCACCATCGGCCGTGCGGCCTCGCGCGCGAGCGTCATCACCGAGATCAGATTGATCTCCAGCACCTTCCGGATATCCTCCGTCGAGAGCTCCAAAAACGGGGTCCGATTTTGAATGCCGGCATTGGCGATGGCGATATCGAGGCGACCGTGCGTCTTCGCGATCTCGGCGACGGAGGCGACCATCGTCGGCTCGTCGGCGGCATCGAACGCGGCATATGACGCGCTGTAGCCCTTCGCGCGCAGCGATTCGACGTTCGCCTCCAGCGCATCGACGGAACGCGCGTTGAGGACGACATGCGCCCCTTGCGCGGCGAGCCCCTCGGCCATCGCGAGCCCCAGCCCGCGCGAGGCACCCGTTACAAGGGCAACCTGCCCGGTTAATTTAAACAAATCTGGCATTCGTTCCTCCCTGGGATGGACATGGCCGTCTTTTCGGCTAACTTGCCCTACAGACTGACATGCAAGTCAGCAACAAAGACCGCCCGGATATCGGGCGTTGACGAGGAACTTAACGTCGCTTCGAGCGACCCAAGGAAGGAGAACCTGACATGCGCAGGACGAATCCGATTCTTCTGACGACACTTTTCGGGCTCGCGCTCGCGGCCTCCCCGGCTGCCGCGGAAACGCTCCGCCTCGGGCACGATCAGCCGAAGGCGCACGGCTACCAGCAGGTCGGCGTCTATCTCGACGAGAAGCTCAAGGAAGCCACCAACGGCGAATGGGGTGTCGCGATCTTCCCGAGCGCGCAGCTCGGCAACGAAATGGCGATGCTCGACAGCGTCATGTCAGGCAATCTCGACATGTCGGTCGCCGCATCGGCGAACGCCTCGACCTTCATCCCGGAGCTCGGCCTTTTCTCGGTCAGCTATATCTTCGCCGACGCCGACCATTTCCGCCGCGTCCTGAAGGATCCGGAATTCAACGCGCTGGTCGACGAGGTCGTCGCCTCGCACGATCTCGGCCTGAAGCGCCTGTGCACGTTCACCGCCGGTGTCCGCAACGTCTACAACAACGACCATCCGGTCGCCTCGCTCGACGACCTCAAGGGCATGAAGATGCGCGTGATGGCCTCGCCGGTCGAGAGCCAGGTCTGGAACCAGCTCGGCACGCTGCCGGTTTCGATCCCCTTCGGTGACGTCTACACCGGGATGCAGACCGGCCTCGTCCAGGCCGCGGAGAACGCCGCCGCCGTCTACGGGTCCAACAAGCATTACGAAGTGGCGCCCTATTATTCGCTGACGGGGCACCAGTGGCTCGTCGCCTTCCTGTTCACGAACGAGGAGGAGTTCGCCAATCTTCCCGACAACGTGAAGCAGACGATCGAGGAAAATTGCGAAGGTCTGACGGACCATGTCGTCGACTACGTGATCGAAAGCGACGCTCAATTCCTGAAGGATCTTCAGGAGGAGTATGACGTCCAGGTGAATGAGGTCGATACCGCCCCGTTCGTCGAAGCGCTCTCCGAAACACAAGACGCCGTGGCCAAGCAGCTCGGCGCGGAAGGCCTGCTGGAGCGTGTTCGCGCGCTGCAATAAGCCGCCCGCGAGCAGCTGAAGCCGTATACAGAGTGGAGGAAACATATGAACACTAGATCGATTACACGCATGGGCGCGAGCGTGCTCCTCGCAGCGGGCATGTTCTCCGCTGCGACCGCCGCGCAGGCCGAGACGCTCCGTCTCGGCCACGACCAGGTCACGAAGCATACCTATCACGCGACGACGAACTTCTTCGCCGACAAGGTCAACGAACTGACCGACGGCGAGATCACGGTGAACGTCTTCCCGTCCGGGACGCTCGGCACCGAGACGTCGATGCTGCAAGAGGTCGTCGACGGCAATCTCGACATGTCCGTCTCCACGACGGCCAACGCCTCGAGCTTCGTGCCGGCCTTCGGCATCTTGTCGGTGAGCTACCTCTTCGAGGATGCCGATCACTTCCGCCGCGCGGTGGCCGACGACACGTTCAACAGCCTCATCGACGAGATGATCGCAAACGTTGACCCGGGTTTCATCCGCGTCGCGACGATCACCTCGGGTGCCCGCTCCATGTACAACTCGCAGGGGCCCGTCACCGGCCTCGACGATTTGAAGGGCAAGAAGATGCGCGTGATGGCCTCGCCGGTCGAATCCCAGGTTTGGGGCTCGCTCGGCACGCTTCCCGTCGCCATCCCCTTCGGTGACGTCTACACGGGCATGCAGACCGGCCTGATCGGCGCCGCCGAGAACTCGCCGGGTTCCTACATCCTGAACAAGCACAACGAAGTCGCGCCCTATTTCTCCCTGACCAACCACCAGTGGCCGATCTCCTTGATCATGATGAACAAGGAAAAGTTCGAGGCGCTGCCGCAGGAACAGCAGGACGCGATCCTCGAAGCCGGCCGTGAAGCGTCCGTCTTCGGCGTCGACAACGCCATCGAGAGCGACAATGCGCTCATCGAAGAAATGGCGGACTATGGCGTGAAGGTGAACGAGGTCGAAACGGCCCCGCTCGTCGAGGCGGTTGCGCCTTTGCAGGACGAGACCGCGAAGAATCTCGGGACTGAGGACATCCTCGCTCGCATCCGCGAACTGAAAAACTAGCATCGTGGAAAGGCCGGATCGGGAGACCGATCCGGCCCGCTCGATTTCCAACAGTCCGAGTCTTTGGGAGATCTCCATGTCCACCAGCAGCGACGGCGCCGAACAGAGGCCCGTATCGCCATGGTTTCACCGCTTCCAGGCGTTCAACTATGTGATTGAAAGGCTGTTCTCGCATCTTGCGGGCGCCTTTCTCGCCCTCTTCACCGTCGTTGTCTTCATCGACGTGATCTATCGGCAGGTGCTGCAAGCACCGATGATGTGGCCTTCCGAATGGTCCGTGATGAGCTTCGTGTGGTCCGTGATGCTCGGTGCGAGCGTGGCCGCCCGGCGTAACATTCACTTCGTGGTGGAGCTGATCCCAGAGACCCGCGGCATGCTCGACACGATCCTCAAGGTGATCGTCGGCTGCCTGTCCGTGCTGTTCGGGATCATCCTGTTCTATTTCGGGCTCGAAATGGCCATCAACGGGATGCGCCGCTTCACGCCGATGATGGGCTACCCGATGGTCTACGTCTTCTCGGCTTTCCCCGTCGCCGGCGCCGCCATCACCCTCTTCACCCTCGAACGGCTGATCGGCGCCATCGTCTATCACGCCTACACCGAAGACCATGACGCGAGCGGAGGCGTCTCGTGAACCCGATTGCGATCCTCTTCATAACCTTCTTCGTGATGATCGCGATCCGTGTTCCGGTCGCCTATTCACTCGGACTGGCCTCACTCTTCGTGATCTTCCTCGAAGGACTGAAGCCCTCCCTGGTCGTCCAGCAGATGTTCCAGGGCCTCAACTCCTTCACGCTTCTCGCGGTCCCCTTCTTCCTGCTCGCCGGTCAGCTCCTCAATACGGGCATGATCACCGAGCGGCTGATGCGGCTCTCCCAGGTGCTCGTCGGTCATATTCGCGGCGGCGTCGCCCACATCAACGTCGTCGTGTCGATGATCTTCGCCGGCATGTCCGGTTCCTCGACCGCCGACACGGCGGGCGTCGGCTCGGTCATCATCCCGTCGATGATCCGCAACGGGTTCGACCGCAACTTCACGGCGGCGCTGACCGCGGCGTCCTCCACGATGGGCTCCATCATTCCGCCGTCGATCATGATGGTGGTCTATGGCGCGCAAGGCGGCGTCTCGATCGGCGGGCTCTTCCTCGCCGGCGCGATCCCCGGCATCCTCATCGGCCTGTCGCAGATGGTCTACGTCTACATCTACGCGCTGCGCCACGATGTGCCGGCAGAGCCGTTCCCGACGTTGAAGGAGGCCCTCGGCGCCATTCGTGGTGGCTTCTTCCCGCTCCTCGTTCCGGTGATCATCATCGGCGGCGTGATGACGGGTAAGTTCACCGCGACGGAATCGGGCATGGTCGCCACCGTCTATGTGATGGTGCTGATGTACCTCATCTACCGCTCGGCCAAGTTCCGGAACCTGCCGCACATCCTCTCGGAAGCGGCGGTCCTCTACTCCCAGCCGCTGCTCGCGGTGGCGACGGCGACGGTGTTCGGTTGGCTCCTCGCCTACTATCAGGCGCCGCAAGCGATCGCCGGCCTCGTCGGCGGGCTGACGGACAGCGTGACGATGACCCTGATCGGCATCATGATCCTGTTCCTGATCCTCGGAACGTTCATGGACGCCATTCCGGCGATCATCATCTTCCTGCCGATCGTGTCCGAGCTCGTGGAGCAATCCGGGGCGAACGGGATCCACGCCGGTATCGTCGTCATCATGACGCTGGCGCTCGGGCTGTGCACTCCACCATACGGGCTCTGTCTCCTCCTCTCCTGTTCGATCGCGAAGATACCCGTGATCAAGGCGATGCCGCAGATGTTCGTGTTCTACTCGTTCTTCATCGCGGTGATCCTCTTGATCGTCTTCGTGCCGTCGATCGCGCTGTTCCTGCCGCGCCTGGTGATGCCTCAGTTCGTCAACTGAGCCGGCACGACAACACCCCTCGGGGCGGGCGCCTGCCCGCCCCGAGCCGACCGCTCCGGCGGTCTTTTTTTTGTCCCGATCCCGCGCTTGCTCCGGCGAGGCGGCTGCACTATCCCTCGCGGAACAGGCTCGGCCCGCGCCTCCCCCCTCCCAAGCGGGGAAGTATCCGCACATACGGGGCAAGGACGATCATCGGACCATCCGTTCGAGCGCTCGCATGAGGGAGGGATTGCGAACACGGCTCGCAAGGAAGGTTCGCAGATGCGGTTGTCCGCTCCGATCTACCAATTGAAGCGACGCGCCAAAGCGCTCGCCCGCCAGGCCGGGATCCCGCTCCACGCCGCGCAGGATCGCCTCGCCCACGATGAAGGCTTCGCCACCTGGAGCCTCCTCGCAGCCCGCCATACGCCAGCGATCAACGCCGCTTCCCTGCTCCCGGCGCTCCGGGAGGGCGAGATGATCCTCGTCGGCGCGCGGCCCGGCCACGGCAAGACCCTCTTCGGCATCGAACTGCTCGTCGAGGCGGCCCGGGCCGGGCGGCGTGCGGTGTTCTTCACCCTCGAATATAGCGAGCGGGAGGCGCTGAGGCGGGTCGGCACGCTGGGCGGCGAGGAGGCCCGGCTCGAGATCGTGGCTTCGGATGCGATCAGCGCCGATTTCATCGTCCGTCATCTCGACGGTGCGCCGCGCGGCACGGTCGCCGTCATCGATTATCTGCAGATTTTGGATCAGCAGCGAAGCAAGCCGGTGCTCGCCGAACAAATGCGCGCCCTCAAGGCCTTCGCGGCACGCTCGGGCGTCATTTTCGGCTTCATCTCGCAGATCGATCGATCCTTCGATCCGCGAGAGACTGCGCTACCAGGCGTCGCCGATGTGCGTCTGCCGAACCCGGTGCCGGACGGCCTCTTCACCAAGGCCTATTTCCTGCACGGCGGCATGAGCCGGCTTCACGATCTCGCCTGATCGTCCCGCCCTCGTCGGGCCGGCTTTCCGATCAGCCGATCGAACGCGCCGCGTTGGCGCCGGCGATCCGGCCGGAGGTGAAGGCCCAGCCGAGATGATGGCCGTGCCCGTCGAGGATGAGCCCGCCCTGCCCGGCCGAGCCGGCCGCAAAAAGCCCGTCGATCGGCGCATCGTCGGCGCCGAGGACTTGGAGGTCGGTGTTCACCGCAAGCCCGCCTTCGGTCATGAGGATGAAACTGCGCGCCGGGCCGAGGATCGTGTAGGGCCCGCCCGACAGCGCCGGACGCTCGCCGCGCGCATCGGCGTCCGCGTTGTAGGCGGCGACCGTGTGGGCAAGGCCCGCCGGATCGACCCCGGCCTTCCCCGCCACCGCCTCCAGCGTATCGCCCTCGAAGGTGATGTCGCGTCGGTTGCGGCGATAATCGGCGAGATAGGCGTAGGCGACGCCGGGTGCGGTCGAAATGAAGTTCGGCCAGACCTCGAACCGCTCGGCGATCGCCTTGTCGAGGAGGATGAACGCCTCGCGCCCCGTCTGCTGCGGGATCGCGTCTTGCGGCCCGTCGCGTTCGTCGCAAAAGCGCGCGCCGTCACGGTTCACCAGGATCGCGCCCTGCGAAAAGAGCGTGTGGGAGGGCGCGAGATAGGTCGTCACGAAGCTCATGAGAAACGGGCGCAAGAGCCTGTCCGGCATCGCCTTGAAGGAGGCTTTGACGAGCTTCGCGAAGGGTCGGCTCGGCGGGATCTTGGCGATCAGCTTCGGCTTCGGCGGCGCGACGAAGCGGATCTCGGGACCCCACACGATGTCCCCGTTGACGATATGACCGCCGGCCGCCTCGCCGATGCGCTGGCCGTCACCCGTCGACAGCGGATTGACGCCCTCGATCTCGGCCGCTTGGGCCGCACCGAGCTTGCGTTTGATGTCGGGCGAGGAGCTGTAGTCGCCGCTCGCGAGGATCACGGCGCTCGCCTTGATCTCGACCGGGCCGCTCCGCGCCGTGGCCCTGAGGCCGGTCACGTGGCCGCCCTCCATCAGGACCTCATCGGCGCTCGTCTCCGTCATCACGGTGACGCCGAGCCGGCGCGCCTCACGCAGAAGCTGGCTGATATAGGCGCGGGAGTGCGGGACGATGTTGTGCATCCGCGGGACGCGATGGGGCGGCTCGGGCATCGGGCCGATGAACTCGATCCCGAGATCGGCGAGAAAGTGCACCGTCTCGCCGGCATTCTCCACATAGAAGCGGCGCAGAGTGAGATTGTCCCGCTCGGCGCGCGGACCGGCGAAAAGGGCCATGTCCTCGAAATGGGCGTCGGTCGTGTCGTCGACGCCCGCCGCCTTCTGCCAGCGCGTGCCCGAGGCGGTGATCGAACCGACCGAACGGCCCGTCGTCCCGCCGGGCGTCGCCCCCTTTTCGAGGAGCACGACGCGCGCTCCGGCGCGCCCGGCACCGATCGCGGCGGCAAGGCCCGCCCCGCCGGCCCCGACCACACACACGTCCGTCTCGATCGGCGCCATGAGCGTCTCCTAAAGGTCGTGTCGGCGTTCAGCCCGCGGGCTTGCCGAGAAAGAAGTCGATGAACGCCTCGACCTGGCCGATCAGCATGGCCGGCCCCTGCTGCGTCGTGCATCCCTTCGCGGCGGCGGCCGTCAGAAGCGGCGACATCGCGGGCTTGGTGATCACGTCGACGACGAGCGTGCCCGGCGTCAGGCGATCGGGATCGACCGGGAGAGGGTCGCCTTCGCGCATACCGAGCGGCGTCGCATTGGCGACGACCACGAAGCCCGACGGATCGGGCGGGCCGGTCTCGAGCGCCAGCGCGGGATGGGCGCGGGCAAGGTCGCCAGCGACCCGCGCCAGGCGGCTTTCGTCGAGGTCGGCGAGGCGAAGGCGGCTCACCCCGGCATCGGCGAAGGCATGCGCGATGGCACTGCCCGCCCCACCGCAGCCGACGAGAAGCGCGGACTTGCCGGCGATCGAGTGACCGGCATCGGTGAGGCCGCGCACGCAACCCTCACCGTCGAAATTGTCGCCCGTCCAGGTGCCGTCCGCTTCGGGGCGGATGACGTTGACGGCGCCGATCGCCTGCGCGCGCGGGGTGATGGTGTCGACCACGTCCATCGCCGTCTGTTTGTGCGGGATGGTGAGGACGATGCCGTCGAGATTTTCGAGCGGACGAAGACCGGCGAGAAACGCCTTCAACCCTTCGGGCCGCACATGGGCGGGAAAGAGGACCGCCGGAACGCCACGCCGGCGGAAGGAGGCGTTGACGAGACCCGGTGAGCCGACCTGTGCGATCGGATCGCCGATGATCATGTAAAGCCGCGTTTCCCCTGTCAGAGGCAGGGGAAGACCGAGCGGGGCGGTGCCGGTCTCAGCCATCCGTGTTGCGACGTTTGCGCGCGACGCCGACCGCAGCGTCGAAGGCGTGGAAGTAGGTCTCGATGCCGAGACCCAGGAACACGGCGACGGCCGCCGATGCGGTGACGGAATGGATGCCGCGCGCATAGTGGTTCGTCATGTGCAGCTCGACCACGGGGACCGTGACGCCGACCATGCAATCTCTCAGCGCATAGCCCGCATAAGAGAAGCCGCCGGGATTGAGGACGACGGCGTCGACCCCGTCCCGCTCGGCCGCCTGAAGCGTGTCGATCGCCTCACCTTCAATGTTGTGATAGCGGATCTCGATCTCGACATTTTGGGCCTGCGCGTGGGCGCGCAGGCGTTCATCGAGTTCGTCGGCGGTCGTGGTGCCGTATTTCTCCGGCTCGCGCTTGCCGAGCCAGTTCATGTTGGCGCCCTGGAGGACCAGAATTTTCATCTCGCTCGCGCCTCAGCTATGGGTGAAGCGCGGCGTGTCCTTCGCCAGGAAGGCCCGGACCCCCTCGCGGCTGTCGGCCGTGCGGAACACCTTGTCGCTCAGCTTGAGCGCGCCTTCGATCGCCTCGTCCTCGGTCATGTCGAACGACATGTCGATCGCCGCCTTGCAGCATTGAAGGGCGGGGTTCGACCGGCTCGCGATCTCACGGGCCAGAAGTTCCGCCTCGGCGATCACACGGTCCTTCGGGACGACGCGGTTGACGAGGCCCCAGGCGAGCGCCGTCGTCGCGTTGATGGGCTCGCCGATGAACATCATCTCCTTCGCACGGCCCTCGCCGATCCGGCGCGTCACGCGCACCGGCCCGCCGCTGCCCGGAAACCAGCCAAGCTTGATCTCGGGGAGCGAGAGGCGCACGTCCTCGTCGACGACCAGAAGATCGCAGCAGACCGCGAGTTCGAGGCCACCGCCCATCGCGAGCCCCTTGATCGCGCAGATCGTGGGCTTCGGAAAGTCGTCGACCTTGCTGTAGACGCGGTTTTCGCGGATCAGCTTCCGTTCGAGAATGACGCCCGGATCCTGCATGTCCGGGAACTCCTTGATATCGGAGCCGGCGCAGAAGCCGCGATCGCCGGCACCGGTCAAGATCATCACATGGACGTCCGGATCGGCGGCGAGACGGTCGAGCGTCTCTTCGAGCATCGCCGTCATCGGCAGGGTGACGATGTTGAGCGGCGGGTTGTTCAGTGTAACAGTCGCAATGCCGTCTTTGACATCGACCAGAACTGGATCACTCATCCTCTTATTCCTTTCGGGATGTCAGGCGGCGGGACGGGAACGGGCGCGGAAATGCGTCGCAAGGTTCATCGGCTCTTCGCGGAAGATCGCTTCGTCCATCGTCTTCAGATTGTCGGAGACGATGACGTCGAAGCCGATGCGGTCGAGAACGTCCTTCTGGAGGTCGATCCCGGGCGCAATTTCTTGCACCTCGAGCCCTCCCGGGGTCATCCGGAAGACGGCGCGGTCGGTGATGTAGAGGATCTCCTGACCCTGCTCCAAGCCGAAGCGGCCGTTGAACGTGATCTGCCCGACATTCGGGAGCCACTTCTGGACAGCCCCGTCCTTGCGGATCGTCAGCGAACCGTCGCCCGGAACGATGTCGAGACCGCCCGCCGTCAGGGTGCCGGAGAAGATCACCTTCTTCGCGCCCTGCGCGATATTGATGAACCCGCCGGGCCCGTTGATCGACTTCGCGTACCGGCTGACATTGACGTTGCCGTTCGCATCCACCTCCGCGAAGGAGAGGAAAGCGAGATCGAGTCCGCCGCCGTCATAGAAGTCGAACTGGAGCGGCTGGTCGGCCATCATGTCGTAATTGACGCCCGCGCCGGCATCTTTGCCGACGGCCGGCACGCCACCGATGATGCCCTGCTCCACGGTGAGGGTGAGCTCGCGATAAAAGCCCTCCTCCGCCGCGACGGCAGAGATACCGTTCGACACGCCGAAGCCGAGATTGACGACTGCGCCGGGGAAGAGCTCCATCGCCCCGCGCCGCGCGATCACCTTGCGCACGTCGAAGGGGATCGGCTTGATGCTCTTGTCGGGCACGCGGATCTCGCCGGCATAGGCGGCGCTGTAGCCGGTGAGATAGGTCTGCCGCTGCTCCGGCTCGACGACGACATAGTCGACCACGGCGCCCGGCACCTTGACGTGCCGGCCGTGGAGATTGCCGGCGGTGGCGACCTGCTTCACCTGCGCGATGGTGATTCCGCCATGAAGATGCGCGGCGGCGGCCATCGAGAAGTTCTCGCCGTAGAACGCCTCCTCCTCCATGGAGATGTTGCCGTTCTCGTCCGCCGTCGTCCCGCGGATGATCGATACGTTCACCGGGAAGCTCTTGTAGAGAAGGAACTCCTCGCCGTTGATCGTGATGAGATCGATCAGATCCTCCTTGGCCGAGGGCGATTGCCGCCCGCCGGACTGGCGCGGATCCATGAAGGTGTGGAGGCCGGTGCGCGTCAGAAGGCCGGGACGGCCGGCCGCCATGTCGCGGCAGAGCATCGAGAGGACACCCTGGGGCAGCGTGTAGGCCTCGATCTCGTCGGCGAAGGCGAGCGCGGCGAAGCGCGGGCAGTTGTTGAAGCCGCCGGAAATCACACGCTTCGCGAGCCCCGGCTCGGCGAGGATGTTGAACCCGGTCTCCTGCCAGTCGCCGAGCGAGACGACGCTGACGAGCGTCAGCCCCTTCGGATCCCCGGTCGACTTATACCGCGCCGCGAGTGCTTCGATGATGGCTTCCGGCACGGCGTGACCGCCGCCGGAGCCACCAAAAAGCACAGTGTCGCCCGTCGCCACGAGGTTTGCGGCCTCCGCAGCGTCGATAAACTTGACCATGATGGAATTCCGTTACTCGGCAGCGCGCAGGTCGCTGCTGTTCGGGACCCACTTCAGAATGTGGTTCGCGACGGCGACGGTCTCGCCGCGCTGGTTCGTGATCTTGATCTCCGAGTTCGAGCGACGCTTCACGTCGTCGATTCCGATGATCGTGTAGGTCACGGTGATCGTGTCGCCGAGGAAGACGGGGCCGATGAAGCGGACCCGGTCATAGCCGAGCGAGACCGGCGTTTCGTCGGCCGGAACGCCGCCGCCGCACTTCTCGACCATCAGCGTCGACGCGGTCGACATGAAGCCGACCATCAGCGCGCCGTGCGCGATGCGGCCGCCATAGGCGGTCTTCTTCATGAAGTGTTCGTTGACGTGGTTCCACGACAGGTCGCCGGTGATGCCGGCATACATGTACACGTCGCTCTCGCCGACGGTCTTCGTCACGGAGACGGTGTCGCCGATCTTCACGTAGAAATTGGACATTTTACTCCCCAGCCATTTCTGTCTTCACGGCCGGCTCATGGATGACACCGGCGTCGAACAACGAGTTGATCTCGGACGAACCGAAACCAAAATTTTCAAGAATTTCGCGCGTGTTCGCCCCTTGCTCCAGCGCGAATGGGCGATGGTCGGGGACCTTGCCGTCATAGCGGAGGGGATGGTTGAGGAGGCGAATCGTGTCGTCGTGGACGGGCACCTCGCGGAACACTTCCATGTGCTGCACCTGCGGGTTCTCGACGAGATCGTCGAAATCGTCGACGCGCGCGTACCACATATCCGCCGCATCGAAGCGGGCCGACAGATCGGCGATCGTGCGGTGCTTCAGCTCCTCGGCGAGGGTTTTCGCGTAGGCATCGCGATTGTCGTAGGCGCTCTTGCCGATGAAGGCGGCGATCGCCTCGCTTTCCAAGACCCGCGACAGCTTCTCGGGCGGATTGAGCGACACGGCGATGAACCCGTCCGCGGCCTTGTAGACACCATAGGGCGCCTCGTGGAACCAGGTGGCGAGGTGCGGGTCGCGCTTGAGAATGTCGCGCCCACGCTTCGAGGCATAATAGGTGACGAGGGATTCCATCTGAAGGTCGATCCCCGCGCCGAGGAGCGTCGACTCGACCCGCGTGCCCTCACCCGTCGTGAGCCATTTCACGTACGCGCCGAGGACGCCGAGCGCCATCAGCGCCGCGCCGTGCTGATCGGCAGCGGCGCAGCCGACGGCGACCGGCGATTCGCCGCCGCCATTGGCCGCGATGAGGCCGGACATCGCCTGGATGACGAGATCCTGGCCGGGCTTCTTGACGAGCGGCCCCGTGCGGCCGAACCCCGAGGCGGAGGCGTAAATGATGTCGGGTTTGCGCTCGCGCACGGCGTCGTAGCCGAGGCCGAGCCGATCGAGCGTGCCGGGCCGGAAATTCTCCGTCACCGCGTGGCTCTGCTCGATAAGACGCATGACGAGCTCGCGCGCCTCGGGCTTCTTGAGGTCGATCGCGATCGATTTCGCACCGCGATTGGCGGACAGATAAAAGGCCGACACGCCCGCGACCTTGGCGCGATCGGCGCCCGCCCAATGGCGTTCATACGCCCCGTGCGGCGGCTCAATCTTGATGATCTCAGCGCCCATGTCCGCCAGATACTGCATGGCGGCTGGTCCCTGAAGAAAGTGGCAAAAGCTCACGACCTTCATGCCTTGGAGAAGCAAGGATCCGTCCCCTTTCGTCGACCGGGCGTGGCCGGCGTTTCGTCCCATCTTCAGCGTCGGAGCGTCTCTCGGCTCCGATCACCAGCTCGTCTTACACGTGCATTATGCGTGTCGCCGCGTCCATGTCAGATCGAAAAAGATCGGCTCATGGGCGTTCGGAGTCTTGCCCCTACTTACATATCAGTAAGCGTGGTTCGCCAACCATTGTCAATGGGCGTGCGAGGGCGCATCGAGGCGTGCGTTCAGACGAGATGGTGCCGGTGGGAACGCCCCCGCGCATGCGCCGAGATCGAGCCGCCCCAGGGCGCCGCGGCCGTGCCGCTTCAAACCGTCACGGCATCCAACGCATCGAGCGCTTCGAGGATCTTTTCGAGCGCTTCCTCGCCGACCCGCGGCAGGCGCACATCGGACCGGCTGATCAGCCAGACCTTCATGCGGATGGGATCCGCGAGCGGGCGGTGGACGACGTCGGGATCGTAGGGGCCGGCCTGCATCAGGCTCGGCAGCAACGCGACGCCATAGCCCTCGGCGACGAGGGCATTCGCCGCCTCGGCCATCTGCACCTCCGCAACGGGTCGTAGCGGCACCCCGTCCCGCTCGAAGGCGGCGGCGGTCGCCCCATAAGACAGGTCATCCCGCCCGAGCGAAATGATGCGCTCGTTGCGCAGGTCGGCGAGCGCGATCGACTTCTCGCCCGCGAGACGATGATCACTCGGCAGCGCGCAGATGAACGAGATCTCCCGCACCGCCACGGAGTTGAGCGCCGCGCTCGGCGCCGGCAGAAGCGACAGGCCGAAATCGGCCATACGCGACAAGATCACGTCCTCCACCGAAACCGACGTCCGCGTCAGGAGCGTGATGCGGACATCGTGGCGGTCCGCAAAGAGCCTCGCGAGGACGCGCGGCACGAGCTGCATCGCGATCGCGGGAAACGCGACGACGGAAATCTCCCCCCGCTCGCGGTCGCGAATGGCGCGGGCGGCCCGTTGGACCCGAACGAGCCCGGTCTCGAGCGTCGCCGTCTCGGTGAAGAGCTGGCGCGCCTCCCGCGTCGGCGTCAGCCGGCCAGGCCGCCGCTCGAACAGGGGAAAGCCGCACGATTCCTCGAACGCCTTCAACAGCCGCGTCACCGCGGGCTGACTGACATAGAGCGTCGCGGCGGCGCCCGTCACCGAGCCGACCTTCATCACCGCGTTGAAGGCTTCGATCTGCCGAATGTTCGCCCGCGCCATGACCGCACCAACCCGATTAGAGTCGCTCCAGCCTATAACTCAATGTTATGCCAATGCCACAACTTCTGATTTGAAAGCTATGGCCGATGCTCATTTCATTCGCCTGCCCATTTTGAAGACAAAATGAGATGGAGGGGCTCTTGAACAAACTTCTCACGACCGTTGCAGCCGGCGTCCTCGTCGGCATCCCCGCGGCCGGATTGTCCGTCGCCGCCCAAGCTCAGGAAACCTTGACCGTCGGCAGTTATGGTGGCTCGTTCGAGACCCTGATGAAGGAGCTCGTCATTCCCGAATTCGAGAAGTCGCACAACGTGACGATCGAATTCGTGCCCGGCAACTCCACCGAGAACCTCGCCCGTCTCGTCGCCCAGCGCGGCAATCAGGAGCTCGACGTCGTCATCCTCGACGATGGGCCGATGTATCAGGCCGACGCGCTCGGCTTCTGCGCCCCGATCGCCGACGACGTGATCAACGCAGACATCTACGACAACGCCAAATTCTCCGACAACGCGGTCGGCCTCGGCTATGTCGCGACGGGCTTCACCTACAACACCGAGTGGTTCGAGCGCGAGGGTTGGGAGCCGCCCTCCTCGTGGATGGACCTTGCGGATCCGAAGTTCGAGGGCCTTCTCGTGGTGCCCCCGATCTCGAACACCTACGGCCTTCACACGCTCGTCATGATGGCCCGTCTCAACGGCGGCAGCGAAGAGGATATCGATCCGGGCTTCGAGGTCATGGCCGACAAGGTCGCCCCGAACGTCCTCGTGTTCGAGCCCTCCTCAGGCCGGATGTCCGAGCTCTTCCAATCCCAGGAGATCGCCCTGTCGATCTGGGGCTCGGGCCGCACCAAGAGCCTCGCCGATACCGGCTTCCCCGCCGCCTTCGCCTATCCGAAGGAAGGCGCCGTCGCGCTGATGCTCGCCGCCTGTCCGGTCGTCGAGAGCAACGCGCCGGACGAGGCGCAGGCGTTCGTGTCCTATATGCTCACCCCCGAGATCCAGGAGCGCATCGCCGACGCGATGGGCGTCGGTCCGGTGAACGCGAAGGCCGAGATCTCCGAGGATCTCGCCGCGATCGTTCCCTATGGCCCGGACGAGGTCGCCGCGCTGGTCTCCGTCGATTGGGACGTGATCAACCCCAAGCGCGAAGAGTGGACCCAGCGCTGGGCGCGTGAGGTGGAGCGGTAAGCCGCTCCCGACCCTTCGTCAGTGCGGGCGGCCGGTGCGTTCTCGCCGGCCGCCCTTCCCGCGGTTGCGGCCGCCACCATCGGCAGAGACCCGCCCCATGGCCTATCTCGAACTCGACAGCCTCACCAAGGCGTTCGGACACACCCTCGCCGTCGATCATTTCTCGCTGAATGTGGAGCGCGGCGAGTTCGTCTCCCTGCTCGGCCCGTCCGGCTGCGGCAAGACGACGACGCTTCAGATGATCGCCGGCTTCGAGGAGCCGACCTCCGGCACGATCCACCTCAATGGACGTGATCTGTCCGGCGTTCCGGCGCGCGAGCGCGGTCTCGGCATCGTCTTTCAGACCTATGCGCTCTTCCCGCACATGACCGTCTCGGAAAATGTCAGCTTCGGCCTCGAGATGCGCTCGATCCGGCGGCGCGAGCGCAAAGCGCGGATCGCCCGCGCGCTCGATCTCGTCCACCTCTCTCCGTTCGCCTCGCGCTATCCGCGCCAGCTCTCCGGCGGACAGCGCCAGCGCGTCGCCCTCGCCCGCGCGCTCGTCATCGAGCCGGAACTTCTCCTCCTCGACGAGCCCCTGTCCAATCTCGACGCCAAGCTGCGGGAGGAAATGCAGCTCGAACTGCGCCGCATCCAGCAAGAGGCCGGTGTCACGACGCTGCTCGTCACGCACGACCAGAACGAGGCGATGGCGCTCTCCGACCGGATCGCCGTCATGCAGGCCGGCCACCTCGTGCAGGAGGCCGCCCCGTTCGAAGCGTACGAGAACCCGAGCAACGTCTTCGCCTCCACCTTCCTCGGCAAGTCGAACTCGATCGAATGCCGGATCGAGAACGGTGCGATCGTCACGACCGCCGGCGTGCGCCTCGATTGCCCGGCCGGCGCCGCGCACACCGGGGCCGCGCTCGCGGCGCTGCGGCCGGAGCGGATCTCGTTCGTCGACCCCGGCGAGGCGATCCTCTCCGGGACCGTCACAGAGCGCGTCTTCCTCGGCGATCAGTGGCTCTTCAAGATCGACACGCCGATCGGTGAGCTTCTCGTCACGCGGCGCAATGCGGGACGTTCGGAGCCCGATACCGGGTCGACCGTCCACCTCGCCTGGCAGGCGGAGCACCTGCGGATCCTCGCCACCGGGGACGCGGCATGAACCCGTTCCTCCTCTCCGCCCCGGCGCTCGTCCTCTTCGCCATCATGATGGTGGTGCCGCTGGTGATGACGTTCATCCTCTCGTTCAACTCGTTCGGGTTCTACACCGGCATCGAGATGACGCTCGGACTCCACAACTATATCGACGTCCTCACCGACAGCTACTTTTACGAGATCTTCGGCCGCACCTTCGCGATCGCCCTCGCAACCACGATCATCTGCGCCATCATCGGCACGCCGCAGGCTTATTTCCTCACCCGGATGCGGCCATTCTGGCGCTCGGTGATGGTGCTCGTCACGCTGGGGCCGCTTCTCATCTCCGTCGTGGTGCGCACGCTCGGCTGGGCGATCCTTCTCGGCAATAACGGCGTCATCAACAACGCGTTGATGGGCCTCGGCCTCACCAACTCGCCCTTTCGCATGATGTACACCTCGGGCGGCATCGTGGTGGCGCTCGTGCACGTCATGGTGCCGTTCATGGTGCTCGCGGTCTGGGCCGCACTTCAGCGGCAGGATCCGGCGACGCAGAGCGCGGCCGAGTCGCTCGGCGCGAAGCCCTGGACCGTGTTTCGCCGCGTGGTGCTGCCGCAGGCCATGCCCGGCGTCCTCTCCGGCTCGCTCATCGTCTTCTCGCTCTCCGCCTCGGCCTTTGCGACCCCCTCCCTCATCGGCGGGCGGCGGGTGAAGGTCGTCGCCACCACGGTCTATGACGAGTTCCTCAACACGTTGAACTGGCCGCTCGGCGCCGCGATCGCCGTCATCCTGCTCGTCGCGGTCCTCGTCATCATGATCTCGTGGAACCGCATCGTCGAACGTCGCTTCGCCGGGGTGTTCCAATGAAAAATGGACGCTTCGCGACGGTCTGCACCATCCTGTTCGCGATCTTCATGCTCGCGCCGATCGTCGTCGTCATCGCGGTCTCGTTCACGCCCGAGGGCTATCTGGAATTTCCGCCGAGCGGGATCTCGCTGCGCTGGTACCGGGCGATCCTCGACAACCCGGATTTCATCGACGCCTTCATCATGTCGTTGAAGCTCGGCCTCGTCTCCGCGACGATCGCGACCGTCCTCACGGTGCCGGCGGCGCTTGCGATCGGGCGTGGCTCTTTCCGGGGCCGCGAGGCGCTTCAAGCGCTGTTCCTGTCGCCCCTCACGGTGCCGACGGTCGTGCTCGGCATCTCGTTTTTGCGCTTCCTGTCGATGCTCGGCGCCAACGGCACCTTCATCGGCCTTGCGCTCTGTCACGCGGTGATCATCATCCCGTTCGTGCTGCGCCTCGTGCTCGCTTCGGTGATCGGCATGGATCCGTCGATCGAGAAAGCCGCGGTCTCGCTAGGCGCGAAACCCGGCACGGTGTTCCGGCGGGTGACGTTGCCGGCGATCACCCCCGGCGTCGTGGGCGGCTTCGTGCTCGCCTTCATCACGAGCTTCGATGAGTTGACAGTCTCCATCTTCATCGTAAACCCCTCCACGACCACGCTCCCGGTGCGCCTCTTCTCCCACATCGCGCAGACGACCGATCCGCTTGTCGCTTCGGTGTCGACCATCGCGATCCTGTTTACGGTTGCTGTCATGCTCTTCGTCGACCGCCTCTACGGCCTGGACCGTCTCCTCATCGGGGAGGGCAAGCGATGAGCGACGTTCTCGTCGTCGGCGGCGGCCTCGTCGGCGCGGCGACCACCTACGGCCTCCTGCGCGAGGGCCTCTCGGTCACGATGCTCGACGAAGGCGATATCGCCTTTCGTGCCTCGCGCGGCAATTTCGGCCTCGTGTGGGTCCAGTCGAAGGGCGACGGGCGGCCGGAATACGCGCAATGGACCCGCCGGTCGGCCGATCTGTGGCCGGGTCTGCAGGATGCGCTCGGCGAAGAGACCGGCATCAACACCCATTATGAAAAGCCCGGCGGGCTGCATTTCTCGCTCTCGGAGGAGGACTTCGAGAAGCGTTGCGCGCTCATCCACCGGATGCACAATGTGCACGGCGCGGCCCATTATGGGGCCGAGATCCTCGACGCCAAACAGGTGCGGGAGCTCGTTCCGGGGCTCGGGCCGGATGTCGTCGGCGGCACCTATTGTAAGCATGACGGGCACGCCTCGCCGCTCTATCTCCTGCGCGCCCTCCACACCGCGATCGAAAAACGGGGCGGCAAGATCGTGCCGAACGCGTCCGTCAGCGCGGTCGCTCCCGACGGGAACGGCTTCCGTGCCGAGACCGCGAAGGGCACGATGCGCGGCGACAAGCTCGTCCTCGCCGCCGGGCTCGGCAATCGAAAGCTCGGCGGAGGCGTCGGCCTCGACGTGCCGGTCGCCCCGGAAAAGGGGCAGATCCTCGTCACCGAGCGCGCCCGCCCACTCCTTCCGATGCCGACCCATGTGGTTCGCCAGACCTCGGAAGGCACGTTCATGATCGGCGACAGCCACGAGGATGTCGGCTTCAACCTCACCTCGACGACCCCGACCATGTCGATGATCGCCGCGCGTGCCGTGAAGATGTTCCCGTTCCTGAAGGATCTGAGGCTCGTCAGGTCGTGGGCCGCGCTGCGCGTGATGGCGCCCGACGGCTACCCGATCTACGAGGAGTCGGCCGCCCATCCGGGCGCCTTCACCGTCAATTGCCATTCCGGCGTCACGCTCGCCGCCGCCCACGCGCTCGGGCTCGCCCCGATGATCGCGAAGGGCCAAATCGGCGACGAGCTGTCCGTCTTCACCGCAGGGAGGTTCGATGCCAACGCGCATTGACGCTTCGGGCGAGCGCATCGCCTTCACCTTCGACGGCCAGCGTGTCGAGGCCCGCTCGGGCGACACCGTCGCCGCCGCCCTGATCGCCGCCGGGATCGATGCGACGCGTCGCTCCGCCCTCTCCGGCATGGCGCGCGGTCCCTATTGCATGATGGGTATCTGCTTCGACTGCCTCGTCGCGATCGACGGGGTTCCGAACCGGCAGGCCTGCATGGTCGAGGCGCGCGAAGGCCTCGTCGTCACGACCCAGGACGGTGCGATGGAGGCCTTGTCATGACGCGCTATGATCTCGTCGTGATCGGTGCCGGTCCGGCCGGAATGGCCGCCGCGATCGAGGCCGACAAGGCCGGCCTTTCCGTCCTCGTCCTCGACGAAGCCCCCGCCCCGGGCGGTCAGATCTATCGCGCCGTCGAGGCGACCGACGCCGCGCGCCGGACGATCCTCGGCGCCGACTATGCGCACGGGGCGGAGCTCGCCAAGGCGTTCCGCGCCTCGGGCGCCACCTATCGGGCCGGCGCCTCGGTCTGGAACGTGTCGCCGGAGAAGGTCGTCGACTATTCGACCGGCGACGGGTCGCGCCAGGTCGAGGCCGGGGCGATCATCATCGCGACGGGTGCGGTCGAGCGATCGACGCCGATGAAGGGCTGGCTCCTTCCGGGCGTCACCACCGCGGGCGCGATGCAGATTCTCCTGAAGGCGCACGGCGTCGTCGAGCCCGATACGGTGTTCGTCGGCTCCGGCCCCCTTCTGTGGCTGATCGCGAGCCAGATGATCGCCGCCGGAGCCAAGCCGAAGGCGATCGTGGAGACGGTGCCGCGCGGCCGGCTCCTCGCCGCGGCGAAGCATCTTCCGAAGGCGCTGAAGGCCCAGAACTACCTCGCCAAGGGCTTTCAGATGATGAAGGCGGTGCGCAAAGCGGGTGTGCCGGTCCACCGCTATGGCGAAGATATCGTCATCGAGGGGACGAACCATGTCGAGGCGGTGACCTTCACCGCGGACGGCGAGCGTCAGCGGATCGAAACGCGGCACGTCGCGCTTCATCAGGGCGTCGTTCCGAACCAGCAGATCACGCGCCTCCTCAATTGCGAGCACCGCTATGACACGGTACAGCGCGCGTTCGCGCCGGTGCTGAGCGAGGACGGCGAGACGACGCTCAAAGGCGTCTATGTCGCCGGCGATGGCGGCGGCATCTCCGGCGCGCGGGCAGCGGCATTGACGGGCCGCCTCGCCGCGATGGCGGCCGCGACGGCCGCGGGTCGCTCCGTCGACGGCGCGATGGTCGCCTCGGTGCGCGCCGCGCTCGGCAAGGACCGGGCGATCCGCCCGCTCCTCGACACGCTCTACGCCCCCTCGCCCGAGGCGTTGGCGCCGGCCGACGACGTCGTCGTCTGTCGCTGCGAGGAGGTGACGGCCGGCGACATCCGCGCCGCCGCCAAGCTCGGCGCGCCGGGCCCCAATCAGGTGAAGTCCTATCTGCGGGCCGGCATGGGGCCGTGCCAGGGCCGGGTCTGCGGGCTCGTCGTCGCCGAGATCATGGCGGTGACGCGCGGCGAGAGCCTCGACGCGATCGGCTATTACCGGATCCGTCCGCCGCTGAAGCCTCTCCCGCTCGCCGAGCTCGCGGCGCTCGACGAGCCGATCGCCGCGGAGTGATCGGGTGACGACCGGCGCCGACCTCATCGTGATCGGCGGGGGGCTGCATGGCACCTCCGCCGCGCTCTTCTGCGCCCAGAAGGGCATGTCGGTCATCCTGATCGAGAAGGACACCGCGGGCCGTCACGCCTCCGGCGTCAATGCCGGCGGCGTGCGTCAGCTCGGACGGCACGTCGCGGAGATCCCGCTGTCGATCCGGTCGATGGCGATGTGGCACCGCATCGCCGATATCGTCGACGACGATTGCGCCTTTCAGGCCGCGCCGCAGATCAAGGTCGCGGAGAACGAGGCGGAGCTTCAGACGCTGTCGGAGCGGGCCGCTACGCTCAACCGGCTCGGCTATGATCACGAGGTCGTCCTGTCGGAGGACGAGCTGCGGCATCATCTGCCCGCCGTCGCGCCGCATTGTGTCGGCGGGCTCGGCAGCCTTGGCGACGGGTTCGCCCAGCCTTATCGCACCGTGTTCGCCTTCCAGCGCAAGGCGATCGCCGAGGGCGTCCGGGTCTTCGAGGAGACGCGCGCCAACACGATCAAGCGGGAAAACGGCCGGTTCGTCGTCGAGACCGACAAGGGCACCTTCACGAGCGACAAGCTCCTCAACTGCGCGGGCGCCTGGGCCGGCACCCTCGCCGCGCAACTCGGCGAGCACGCCCCGGTCGAGGCGATCGCGCCGATGATGCTCGTCACCGCGCGAATGCCGCATTTTTGCGACGCCGTCGTCGGCGCGACGGGCCGGCCCCTTTCGTTCAAGCAGATGCCGAACGGGACGGTGGTCATCGGCGGCGGGCGACGCGGACGCGCCGACCCGGCGACCAACGAGACGCATCTCGATTTCGCCGAGCTGAAACACACCGCCGCGACCGCGAAGGAGATCTTTCCGATCATGGCCGGCGCGACCTTGGTGCGCGCCTGGTCGGGGATCGAGGGCCGGATGCCGGACGACATTCCGGTGATCGGCCCATCCGCCACCGAGGACGGCGCCTTTCATGCGTTCGGCTTTTCCGCGCACGGCTTCCAGCTTGGGCCGGGGGTCGGCTCGGTCATCGCCGAACTCATCGTGGACGGGCAAACGAACGCGCCGCTCGAGCCCTTTTCCATCACCCGATTCGCCCACCACGCCTGACGGCGGGAGGCCGAGCAACGGCGGATCCGAGACTGAATCCGCCGCCCATTCCGACGAACCAAGGAGACATTCGTGATCAAGCGGCACTTCCAGACCCGCATCAACCACCGGGTCGTGGAGCACAACGGCGTCCTTCATTTCGGCGGCCTCACGGCGGACGACAAGACGAAGGACATGAAGGGCCAGACCGAGGAGATCTGCGGCAAGATCGACAAGCTCCTCGCCGATCTCGGCACCAGCAAAGAAAACCTCCTCACGGCGATGATCTACATCTCCGACTTCGCCGCGAAGGACGGGATGAACGAGGCCTGGCTCGCCTGGCTTCCGGCCGACCACCTGCCGACGCGCGCCACCATCGGCGTCGCCGATCTCGGCAAGGATTGCCTGATCGAAATCGTCGTCTCCGCCGCCGCGGCGTAAGGCGTCGAGGCGTCGCGGCGATAACCGCGACGCCTTTTTCTCACGACACCCCCGGCTCCGGCGACGGCGGGGTCGTGCGGATCGGGTCCATCTCGCGGATCGGTCGGCGTGATCGCTCGATCAGCCGCTCGAACTCGACGTGGAAGACCTCGAAAAAGCGGTGGGCGAAGGCGGTGTCGTGGCTGCGCCGCGGGCGGACGCAGACGAAGGTGAAGTCGGCGGGCTCGGCAAGCGGGATCGCGACACAGCCGAAGGCGGGCGCGGCCTGCGCGGTGAACCCCTCCACGATCGCCCAGCCGAGCCCCGCGCCGACGAGCCCGATGACGGCGAACGACCAGCGCGCCTCGAGCCGCATCACCCGCTCGACATTGTGCGAGGCGAAGAGCGCGTCGATGCGCTGGCGGCTCGACGTCCCCTCACCCATCGACACGAAATTCTCGCCCGGCAGCTCCCGCACCGAGACGACGTCGCGATCAGCGAGCCGGTGGTCGGCCGGCAGGATGGCGAAGGACGGCACCGTCATGACCTCGCCGACAAGAACGCGCGAGGGCGCGACCGGCGTCATCGCGTAACCGATATCGCATAACCCGCTCGCGACGAGATCGACGGCCTCTTCCGAATTGAAGGACTGGATGGACAGGCGCACCGTGTCGTCGCGCAAGGTGAGCGTGCGCACCACCCGCTGGATGAAACCGCCCGAAAAGGCCGGCAGGGTCGCGATGCGCAGCGCGCCGGAGGCACGGCTGCGGATCTGCGCGGCCGTCCACGCGATATGGTCGAGCCCGGCATAGGCGCGCTTGACCTCCTCGAAGAGGATTTCCGCCGCCTCGGTCGGCTTCAAGCCGCCATCGCGGCGGAAGAGCGAGAAGCCGAGCTCGTTTTCCATCTGCCGCAGGATCTTGCTGACCGCCGGTTGCGTGACGGACAGCATGCGCGCCGCCTCGGTCATCGACCCGCTGATCATGACGGCGCGGAATGCCTCGACCTGACGATGCGTGAAGCCGTGCACGTCGCGCGAGCCCTCATGAGTTTCAGTTATGATATCGCGATTTTTCGTCCTTTGACAGCGAGGGACAGCACTTGGATAGTTTTTAAGCGAGTTCTTAATGCGCTTAAAATCCAGGCAGCGGAGAGACCGCGAGACCTGGCCGATTGACCCCGACCCCGCCTTTCGCGGGGCGTTCCGAGAGGAGTTCGCGCTTATGGTCAAACTTGCTCCACTGTGCACCGCAATCGTCGCCGTCACGGCCGTCGTCGGTACCGCGCCGGCCTTCGCGCAAGACATGCCGCCGCTGCCCACCTCGATCGAAGAGGCCGGCGTCGTGCGTGTCGGCACGAAATGCGACTATCCGCCGGAAGGCTATCTCGACATGTCCGGCACGCCGGTCGGCGTCGAGGTCGCGATGGGTCACCAGATCGCGAAATACGCCTTCGGTGACGACGCCGAGGCGGAAATCGTGTGCGTGACCGCCGCGAACCGTATCCCCTCGCTGGTCGGCGGGAAGGTCGATCTCGTAATCGCCACGATGGGCATCAACGCCGAGCGCGAAGAGGTCATCGACTTCTCCCAGCCTTATGCCTGGTCGTCCTCCGGCGTCCTCGTCCGCGCCGACGACGACACGAACACGCTCGCCGGCCTCAACGGCAAGACCGTCGCCTTCCTGAAGGGCGCCTGGCAGATCCCGTTCTTCGACGAGAGCTATCCCGAGGTCGACAAGCTCCTCCTCGACGGCGTTTCGGACTCGCTTCAGGCGCTGATGCAAAACCGGGTCGACGGCTATGCCCACGACACGCCGGTGCTGATGTCGATCGCGGCCAACAACGACCAGGTCCGCCTGATCGACGAAGTCTACAAGATCGGCACGCGCGGCGCTGCCGTCCGCCCCGGCGAGACCGAGTGGCTCGATTATGTGAACGCCTCGCTCACCCGCATGGCCGACGAAGGCAAGTTCGTCGAGTGGTTCAAGGAACATGCGGACGACGAGAACCTCGAGGACAAGCTGAAATTCTGGGACATGTCCCAGATGCCGCAGGACTGAGACCCCGTGCCGGCGCTTCTCACCAAGCGCCGCACGCCCCGCTGCCGGACCGACAGGGTCCGGCAGACGCTCCGCTCGCCCCGTAGGCGACCGCCGGCGATCGTGCCGCCGCCTGAGTGCCCGCGAGCCCGCTCCGCATCCCCGCCGCAAGCCGCCCCGGACAGCCCATGAATTATTCGTTCAGTTTCGCGTATATCTATGGGGCCTGGCCGGACCTGATGGCCGGTCTCGCGATGACGGTGTTGATCAGCCTCCTGTCCATCGTTCTCGCGGTGATCATCGGCGTTCTGTGCGCCTCGGCGCGCCTCTTCAAGGTGCCCGTGGCGAGCCAGATCGCCACCGGATATGTCCACTTCATCCGCTCGACGCCGCTTCTCGTCCAGATCTTCTTCATCTTCTACGGCCTCGCCTCGATGGGCCTGCCGCTCGGCGGGTTCTGGTCCGGCGTCCTCGCCCTCACTTTGTGGGGCGGGGCGTACATGACGGAAAATGTGCGCGGCGGCTTCGCCGGCGTCTCGGAGGGGCTCAAAGAGGCCTCCTCCGCGCTCGGCCTGTCACGCGGGCTCTATCTGCGCTTCATCGCGCTCCCGGTCGGCCTGCGCATCTGCATTCCGACGATGCTGAACACCTCGATCTCGGTGCTCAAGAATTCGTCCTATCTCCAGGCGATCGGCGTCGCCGAGCTCACCTTTGCTGCGACCACCCGCGTCGCGATGGATTTCCGCACGCTCGAAATGTTCGCCACCATCGGCGCGCTCTACCTCGTCCTCGTCGTCGTCCTGTCCTGGTGCGTGCGGCGGCTCGAGCATCGTCTCCACAAACCCTTCCGGACGGCCTGACGCCATGGACATCATCATCCAGACCTTGCCGCTCCTCTGGCGCGGGCTCATCACCACCTTCCAGCTCGCGCTGATCACCCTCGCCCTCGTCGCGGTGATCTCGGTGGTGTTCGGCATCATGTCCGTCTCCCGCCATCGCTGGGCCCGGTGGGTGACGACGCTCTATGTGGAGTTCTTTCGCGGCATCCCGCTGATCGTGAACCTCCTCTTCACCTATTTCGGCGCGCCGCTCGTCGGCCTGTCGCTCGATCCCTTCTCCTCGGCGGTCGTCTCCCTCACTACATGGGGCGCGGCGAACGGGGCGGAGATCGTGCGCGGCGGCTTCGCCGCGATCCCCCGCCACCAGGGCGAGAGCGCGGCCGCCCTCGCGATGCGCCCGTGGGAGACGATGTGGTACATCCTCCTGCCGCAGATCATTTTGCCGGTGCTCCCGTCCTTCACCGGCCTCTTTTCGATCCTCATCCAGGCGACCTCGCTCGCCTCCCTCGTCGGCGCGATGGAGTTCCTGCGCACCTCGCAGATCATCGTCGAACGCTCGACCCTGATGACCGGCCACAGCCCCGCCTTCGTGGTCTTCGGCTTCGTGCTGATCGTCTATTTCGTCATCTGCTTCAGCCTCAACCTCTTCACGGCATGGCTGGAGCGCACCATCGGGCGACGCCGCACCCGCCGCGTCTCCGCTTCCCTCCAGACGGCTGAAACAGCATGAACGCGCCCTCGAAAGTGTCCGGCTTCCTCTCCGAGGCCCTCGCGCCCGAAATCATCGAGGGGCTTTATAAGCCTCTCCTCGAGCGCACCTTCGCCCCCTCGCTCCCCGCCTTCACGGCGATCAACCGCGCGCATATCGTGATGCTCGCCGAGGCCGGCTTGATGCCGGGCGACGTCGCCGCCGACCTTCTGCGCACCGTCGACGCCCTCGCCGCCGAGGGCCCCGCCGCCTTCACGCTCGATGGCGAGCGGGAGGACGCCTATTTCAACTATGAGGCGGAGGTTTTCGCGCGGATCGGCCAAACGGCCGGCTGGCTGCACATGGCCCGCTCGCGCAACGACCTGAAATCGACCGCCGATCGCCTGCGCGCCCGCGACCTCGCCGAGCGGCTCTATGCTGGAACGCTCGCGCTCCGCGAAGCGCTGATCGCCCGCGCCGCCCCCCATTTCGCGACGGTGATGACCGGCTACACGCACCTCCAGCACGCCCAGCCGATCACCTGGGGCTGGTATCTTCTCGGCATCGAAGCGGGCCTGCGCCGCGACAGCGCCCGGATCGCCGATGCGCTCGACCGGCTCGACGAATGCCCGCTCGGCGCCGGCGCGCAGGCCGGCACGGGCTTTCCGATCGACCGAGAGCGCACGGCGCGCCTTCTCGGCTTCGAGCGCGCCCACGCCCATCCGCTCGATGCCGTCGCCAACCGCGACGGCCTCAACGAGCTCGCTTATGCCGCGACCTCGACGGCGACGACCACGGGCCGGATGGCGCAAGACTTCTATCTCATGGCGACGTTCGAGTTCGGCACCCTCGCCTTCCCGGACCGGATCGCGATCACCTCCTCGATCATGCCGCAAAAGAAGAATCTCGCCGTCCTCGAACATTTGAAAGCGCGCCCGGCGGTGCTTCTCGGCGCGCTCACGACCGCGGTGGGTGCCGCCCGGTCGGTTCCCTTCGGCCACAGCCAGGAGGTCGGCGCGGAGGCGACGCGCTGGGTGTGGGACGCGCTCGGCGAATATGCCGACCTCTTGTCGATCGCGCGCATCGTCGTGGAAGCGGCCGAGCCCAAGGTGGAACGCATGGCCGAACTCGCCGGCGCCAATTTCGCCACCGCGACGGCCCTTGCCGACAGCCTCGTCGCGCACGGGATGACCTTCCGGGCCGCCCATCACGTGGTCGGCCGCTTCGTCCGCCTCTCGCTCGAAGGGCGCCCCCTTTCGCCGGTCGACCGGATCGCCGAGGCGGCGCGCGAGGTGGGCGAAGACTGCCCGCCCCTCGATGCGGCCGCGATCGAGCGCGCCCTCGATCCGGCGGGGATCATCACCCAAGCGGCCGGCTCCGGTCCGAGCCTCGTCCAGTCCGAACGCCTCAGCGCGGCGGCCGAGGCGGCGCTCGCCGCCGACCGTCAGCGTCTCGATGCCTGGCACGCCCGCCGCGCGGAGGCCGCCGCCGCCCTCGACGCAGCGGCCGCCCACATCGTCACGGCGAACGAGGCCGCGCCATGAGCGACAAGGTGATCGAAGTCGCCGGGCTCACCAAGACCTTCGCCAATGGGGTGACGGCGCTCGCGGGGATCGATCTATCCATCGCGCGCGGCGAGGTCGTCGCGATCCTCGGGCCCTCGGGCTCCGGCAAGTCGACGCTCATCCGGTGCATGAACGGGCTCGAGACGATCACCTCCGGCACCGTCATCGTCGAGAACGAGCAGGTCGATGGCGGCTCGGATCGGAGCTGGCGCAAGGTGCGGCGCGAACTCGGCATGGTTTTTCAGAATTACGCGCTCTTTCCGCATCTCGATGTGAAGACCAACGTCACCCTCGCGGCGATCCGCGCCGGCGTGCTCAAGAAAAAAGACGCCGAGGCACGGGCGCGCGAACTCCTCGCGATGGTGGGCCTCGAGGACAAGCTCAACTCGCGCGTTTCCGAACTCTCCGGCGGTCAGCAACAACGCGTCGCGATCGTGCGTGCGATCGCGATGGAGCCGAAGGCGATGCTCTTCGACGAGCCGACCTCCGCCCTCGATCCGGAGATGGTGGGCGAAGTCCTCGCCGCGATGCGCCGCCTCGCCAAAGACGGGATGACGATGGTCGTCGTCACCCACGAGACCGGCTTCGCGCGCGAGGTCGCCGACCGTGTCGTGCTGATGGAAGCCGGCGCGATCGTCGAGATCGCGCCGCCCGAAGCGTTCTTCACCGCACCGAAATCGCCGCGCACCCAGCGCTTTCTCGACCTCATCATCCGCCACGACTGACCACGAGCCCCGACATGCCAGGCCCTACCCCCGTTCCCGTCACGCCGGACGCTTTCGCGCAGGCGCGCGCCGCCGATATCGTCGTCATCGGTGGCGGCATCGTCGGCGCATCGACGGCGCTCGAACTCGCCGAGCGCGGGTACAAAGTGGTGTTGTGCGAGAAGGGCGAGATCGGAGCCGAGCAGTCGAGCCGCAATTGGGGCTGGGTCCGCCTCACCCAGCGCGACCCGCGCGAGATGCAGCTCATGGTGGAGAGCGTCCGCCTCTGGCAGGATCTCGACACGCGCATCGGAGGGGACACCGGCTATCGCCGATGCGGGATCACCTTCGCCTGCGCCACAAAGGCCGATCTCGACGTGATGGAGCCATGGCTCGCACGGCTGAAGGAACACCAGCTCCCCGCCCGCCTCGCCTCGGCGAAGGAGGCGTTGGCGCCCTTTCCCGGCCTCGATGTCGACATCGCCGGCGCGCTGGTGAACGAGGCGGACGGCCGGGCCGAGCCGCAAAAGGCGGCGTCCGCGATCGCGATCGGCGCTCAGCGGCTCGGCGCGAAGATCCTCACCAACACGGCCGTGCGCACCGTCGAGACGACGGGCGGCAAGGTTTCCGCCGTCCTCACCGAGCACGGGCGGATCGATTGCGGCGCGGTCGTCGTCGCGGGCGGGGCATGGTCGCGCCTCTTTCTCGGCAATCTCGGGCATCGCCTGCCGCAGCTTCGCCTGCGCAACACCGTCCTTCGCACCGCGCCGGTGCCGGGCGGGCCGGAGATGACCTTCAAGCATCCCGATTTCACGCTGAGAAAGCGCGACGATGGCGGCTACACCATCGCGAGCGTGCTCGCCAACCGATACGCGATCACACTCGATTCGATGCGCCTGATGCGGGCCTTCATTCCGGCGATCCGCAATGAGTGGCGGACGCTGAAATTCACCGTCAACGGCGACCTGATCGACGAGCTGAAGCGCAAGCGACACTGGTCGGGCGACGAGCGCAGCCCCTTCGAGGACGTGCGCATCCTCGATCCGAAGCCCGAAGAGAAGGCGATCCGCGCGATCCTCACGAACCTTGAAAAGGCCTGGCCGATCTTTGCCGGCGTGAAGGTCGAGCAGACCTGGGCCGGGATGATCGACGTGACGCCCGACGCCGTGCCGGTAATCTCTCCGGTCGAAGCAACGCCCGGCCTTTTCCTCGCGACCGGCTTCTCCGGCCACGGCTTCGGCCTCGGCCCGGCGGCGGGCCGTCTTGCCGCCGATCTCGTGACGGGCGCGGCGCCCCTCGTCGACCCGCATGCATTTCGCTTCGGTCGCTTCTTCGACGGCACGCCGATGACCCCGGTGAGCGGCGTCGCGCGGCGATAGCCGGCCCCGCTCGACCAGACGGGCGGGCCTAACGCCGATCGCCTCAAAACGCGCTGGTAGGCTGAGAGATTAGCGCCGGCGCGAGGCAAACGTTCTCCTTCCATCGACCGTCTCCCCGCCCGGCCGGGCGCGTGAGCGACGCCTTCCGTCGCCCGCGCGAAGGCGGTCGCGCAGACGATGGATCGATCCTAAATTGTCGCTGGACAGCAAAAAAGAACGATGGCAGCATCGCCTCGTCATCGTGATCTGTGATCACAGACGGGACGGGGAGGTTCCTCTCATCGTGCGCCTGACATGGGGCGGTCCGGCCCTCTTCTCGCGCATGCAGCTCGACGGGCGAGGCTTCGCGCTTCGCCGTCGCGGCCGCGCGACGACCCTCTGCCAAGGTCGAGACAAAAGAAGAGAACATGGCGAAATCCAACAAAGTCATCATCAGCTGCGCGATCACCGGGGCGATCCACACCCCCTCGATGTCGCCTTATCTTCCGGTCACGCCGGATGAAATCGCACAGTCGGCGATCGAGGCGGCGGAGGCCGGTGCGGCCGTCGTCCACCTTCATGCCCGCGATTCCGAGGACGGCAGCCCCGTCCAGACCGCCGACGACTTCATGCAGTTTTTGCCCCGCATCAAGCAGTCGACCGATGCCGTCATCAACATCACCACGGGTGGCGGACCCGGCATGCCGGTCGAGGAGCGCGTCGGCCCCGCGGCGAAGCTGAAGCCGGAGCTCGCCTCGCTCAACATGGGCACAATGAACTTCGCGCTCTTTCCGATGCTGAACCGCTTCAAGGATTTCAAATACGATTGGGAGCGCGAGCATCTCGAAAAGAGCCGCGCCGGGCTCTTCAAGAACACCTTCTCGGATATCGAGTATATTTTAACGACCTGCGCCGATAACAACAGCAAGTTCGAGTTCGAGTGCTACGATATCGGCCATCTTTATAATCTCGCGCACTTCCTCGACCGGGGCATCGTCAAGCCGCCGCTCTTCGTCCAGTCGGTGTTCGGCATTTTGGGCGGCATCGGCACGCACCCCGACGACGTGATGCACATGAAACGGACCGCCGACCGCCTCTTCGGCGACGACTATCGTTGGTCCGTCCTCGGCGGCGGCCGCAATCAGATGCCGATCGCGGCGATGTCGGCGGCGATGGGGGGCAATGTCCGCGTGGGGCTCGAGGATTCGCTGTGGGACGGGCCGGGCAAGCTCGCCGAGAGCAACGCCGCCTTGGTGCGCCGCGTGCGTCAGATCGTGGAGGGCCTCGGCCGCGAAATCGCAACGCCCGACGAAGCCCGCGAGAGCCTCGGCCTCAAAGGCGCGGACGCCGTCGGCTTCTGATCTCCCCGCTAGAAAGGACAAACCGCAATGGAAAAGATCGCGGTCATCGGAGCGGGGCTCATCGGCCGGAGCTGGGCGATCGTCTTCGCCCGCGCCGGCCATGAGGTCACGGTCTACGACCTCTTCGAGGAGGCGCTCGCCCCGTCACGGGAGACGATGCGCGGCAATCTGGACGATCTGGCCAAAATCGGCCTGCTCGCCGAGGCGCCGGAGACGGTGGCGGCCCGCGTCCGGTTCACCTCCTCCCTTCCCGAGGCCCTCGACGGCGCGGATTATGTGCAGGAAAGCGCCCTTGAGCGGCTCGACGTGAAGAAGAGCGTCTTTGCTGACCTCGACCGGCTCACCCCGCCCGAGACGATCCTTGCCAGCTCGGCCTCCTTCGCGCCGGTCACCTCCTTCGCCTCCGACCTTCCGGGCCGGGCGCGCTGCATCGTCGCCCATCCGGTGAACCCGCCTTATCTCGTCCCCGTCGTCGAGCTGGTCCCGGCCCCGTTCACCGACGAGGCGGTCGTCGAGCGCACGCACGCGCTGATGACGAAGGTGAAGCAAAAGCCCGTCATCATCCGCAAGGAGACGTACGGGTTCGTCCTCAACCGCTTGCAGGCGGCGCTCCTCAACGAAGCGTTCCGCCTGATCGAGGACGGGGTGACGACGCCCGCCGAGCTCGACATCACGGTCAGCGACGGGCTCGGCCTGCGCTGGTCGTTCATGGGCCCGTTCGAGACGATCGATCTCAACGCGCCCGGCGGCGTCGGGGACTACACCGAACGGGCAAAGGGCCCGTTCCGCCGGCTCGCCGAGGAGCAGAGCGACGTACGCGAATGGTCGCCGGCATTTCTCGAGGCGATCTTGCAGGCGGCGCGCGCCGAGCGGCCGGAGGCGATGCTCGGCCCGTTGCAAGACTGGCGTGATCGCCGGCTGATGGCGCTCGCGGCCCACAAGCAGACGGCGGAGACGGAGTTCAAGAAAACGTCGAACTGATTGGACGGATCGGCGCCGATTGGCGCAGACTTTGGACCGCGCCGCAAAATAGAACACAGGCGCGGTCCGACCCCGAGAAGAAAAAATAATCGGAGGAAACACACATGACCAAAAAAACAAGCCTCATGAGCGCGATTTCCCGCCGGTCTCTGCTGCGCGCCGGCGTGGCGGGTGGCGCGGCCGGTGCGGCCTTCTTCGGCCCCTTCAAGCACAACCGCGTCCTCGCCCAATCCGAAAAGCCGATCAAGATCGGCCTCACGATGGACGCGAGCGGCATGTACGCCAACAGCGGCCAGTCCGAGCGGCGCGGCGCGATCATGGCGATCGAGGAATTCAACGACAATGGCGGCGTCCTCGGCCGACCGATCGAGCACGTCTGGTACGACACGGAGACGACGCCGCAGACCGGCACCCGCGTCGCCGAGCGGATGATCACCCGCGACAATGTCCACTTCATGATGGGCGCGATCCAGTCGGGTGTCGCGAACGCGATCTCGCAGGTGGCGCAGAAATATGGCTGCATCTACCTCAACACCAATTCGTCTTCGCCGACCGAAGCGGGCGAGAATTGCCACCGCGTGAAGTTCGTCTTCGACGGCAATGGTGAGAACTTCACCCGCGCGACCAGCAAGAACGCGATCGAGACCTTCGGCCCGCGCTGGCTGATCATCTACAGCGACTATGTCTGGGGTCAGGACACCAAGGACGCGACGCGCGAGGTCGCGACGAGCTACGGTGCCGAGATCATGGACGAGGTGCCCGTTCCCGTCGGCACGCGCGATTTCTCCGGCTTCCTCCTGCGCATCCAGCAGGCCAAGCCCGATGTCGTCGCGACCGCGATCGGCGGCGATGACTATAAGGTGCTGCGCCAGCAGGTCCGCGACATGGGGCTCGAAGACCAGATCGCCTGGGTCGGCAATCAGCAGGACTGGCCGGACATTTACGGCCTCGGGACGGACGCGGCCTTCGGCGTCTTCGGCACGACCTTCTATCACTATCTCGACCTGCCTGGCGTTCCGGAGTTCGTCGCCAAGTACAAGGCGCGTTATCCGGAGACGCGCGTCGATGTGCCGGGCAATGTCTTCCACCAGGGCTATATGGCGGCACGCGAGATGCTGCGCGTCATCGAGGAGGTCGGCAGCACCGACAACATCAAACTGATCAAGGCCATGGAAGGACGCCGTTTCGCGGCGGAGGACCGCCTTCAGCACTTCGATGCGGTGATGGATCCCAATTCGCATCACCTGCAACAGACGATCTACCTTGCCACCGGCAACGACGCCCCGCGCGACGATACCGATTACTTCAAGATCCTCGCGCAGGCGAAACCGGAGGAGGTCCGCTCGGAGGCGGAAGCCATGTGCAACCTCGAATCCTACGAGGACACGCCGAGCTACGACCAGGGCTGAGTCCCGCGTCGGCAACGGGGCGCGGCCTGCCGGGCACGCGCCCCACCCCTCCAGTTCGAAGTTGAAGGTCCAATGTCCACCGCCACCTGGCTATTGCCGCACCTCATCAATGGTGTCGCGCTCGGCCTCCTGTTCGCGCTGATCGCGCTCGGCTTCATGCTGATCATCGGCGTGATGGAGGTCATCAACCTCGCGCACGGGTCGATCTTCGCGCTCGGGGCCTATGTCGCGCTCGCCATCATGGCGCCCGATGGCGGGCTGCCGTTTGCGTTCATGGAGCCCTTTTATGCGCTGCCCGCCTGGCCGCGCTACGCGATCGCCCTCGTCGTCGCGCCGATCCTCGTCGGGGCCGCCTGTATGCTCCTCGAGCTTTGCCTGAGACCCACTTACGGCAAGGATCCGCTCTACGGCCTTCTCCTCACCTTCGGCGCCGCCCTCGTCATCGAGGAGATGATCCGCGTCGTGTGGGGCTCGTCGGAGTATTATCTTCCGATCCCGCGGGACATCTCGGGTGGCTTCATCTTCGCCGATCTCATCTATTCGACGTATCGGATCTACGCGGCGATCTTCGCCTGCGCGATGATCGCGCTGCTCTGGTTCTTTCTCAACCGGACGCCTTATGGCGCGGTGATCAAGGCGGGCGCGCACGACAACGAGATGGTGCGCGCGCTCGGCTTCAACCTGTCGCGCCTGCGCCTTCTCGTCTTCGCCTTCGGCGCGGGGCTCGCAGCGATCGCCGGCATCATCATGGCCCCGATCTGGGGCGTGCGGCCCGTTGTCGGGATCGATGCGGTGATCCCGGCCTTCGTCATCATCGTGCTCGGCGGCGTCGGCTCGTTCTGGGGCGCGGTCACGGCGGGCGTGCTCGTCGGCCTCGCGGTCGCGCTGACGGCGGCCTTCGTGCCCGACTGGTCGATGATCTCGATGTATCTCCTGCTTCTCGCCGTCGTCACCTTCCGGCCCCGCGGCATCGCCGGCCGCGCCAGCATCCTGGAGCGTTGAGGATGAGTGACGCACGCAATCCGGTCGGCCGCTGGATCACCCTTCCGATCCTCGCGAGCTTCGCCGTCTTCGGCACCTTGCCCTACTGGGTGGAGGCGGTCGGCCTCTACCAATATCTGGGGCTTGAAATCATGGTCTGGGTGATCTTCGCCCTCGGCTACAACCTCCTCCTCGGCTATGGCGGCCTCCCGTCCTTCGGCCACGGCGCCTTTATCGGGATCGGCGCCTACGCCTTCGGCGTCGCCCAGTTCCACTTCATCCCCAATCTGTGGATCTGCCTTCTCGCCGCAATCATCATCACGGGGCTCTGCGGCCTTGCCGCGGCGCTCCTCGTCTCGCGCCGACGCGGCATCTACTTCGCGCTGATGACGATCGCGATCGGTCAGGTCTTCTTCTTCATCGCCTCGAAGTGGACCTCGGTGACGGGGGGCGAGGACGGGCTCCTCAACATCCAGCGCCTGCCGGTCGATTTCGGGCTCTTCTCGATCGACATTCAGGACACCGCCTCGCTCTATTATCTCGCCTTCGCGCTCTATGC
The DNA here is from genome assembly GCF_021556395.1 of Acuticoccus kalidii. Classification (GTDB taxonomy): domain Bacteria; phylum Pseudomonadota; class Alphaproteobacteria; order Rhizobiales; family Amorphaceae; genus Acuticoccus; species Acuticoccus kalidii. The sequence goes on along the minus strand of NZ_JAKGCS010000025.1, from coordinate 163,891 downwards.
GGTGGTGGTCGTCCTGTTGTGGCGGCTCGTCCACTCGCCGTTCGGCCGCATCCTCGGCGCGATCCGCCAGAACGAGGAGCGGGTGCGCTTCCTCGGCTACAACGTCTTCATCTACAAGGCGATCGCCTTCATCTTGTCGACGATGGTCGCCGGCCTCGCGGGCGGCCTCTTCGCGATGGCCCAGGAAGGCGCCTACATCCAGATCATGAACCTCCAATGGTCGGGGACGGTCGTCCTGATGACCCTCATCGGAGGCGGTCTCGTCTCCTTCTGGGGGCCGGTCTTCGGCGTCGTCCTCTATTTCATCGCGCGCGACATACTGGGCGCCTACACCGAGGCCTGGCTCCTCTGGTTCGGCCTCATGTTCATGCTCCTCGTGATGTTCAAGCCGGAAGGCCTCGCCGGGATCTGGCGCGACACGGTCGGCGGCCTCGTGCGCCGCAAGCCCGCCGCCGCGCCCTCTCCCCACCCCAACCAAAGCCCGGCGGAGTGACCATGGCCCTCTTGGAAGCTCATCACATCCACAAGCGCTTCGGCGATCAGGTCGTCCTCGAAAACATCACGCTCGCCTTCGAGGAGAACCGCCTCAACGGCATCATGGGACCGAACGGGGCGGGCAAGACGACATGCTTCAACGTCCTCACCGGGCGCTACAAGCCCGATCGCGGGCGCATTGTCTTCGACGGGGAGGACATCGGCGGCCTTCCCCCGCACAAGATCGCCCGCAAGGGCATCGCGCGGTCCTTCCAGCTCATGAACCTCTTCGATCAATATACGGCGATCGAAAACATCACCCTCGCGCTTCCCGAGGTCCGGGCGCGCGGCATGAGCATGATGCACGATCTCAGCACCGACGGTGAGACCGGCGACAAGGCGGCGGGGATCCTCGCCCGCATCGGCCTTGCCGGAAAGGAACGGGTCGAGGCGCGGGATCTGTCCTATGGCGAACGGCGTGCGCTCGAGATCGGCGTCGCTCTCGCCGCAGCGCCCCGGATCCTCTTTCTCGACGAGCCGACCGCCGGGCTCGGCGCGGAGGCGACCGGCAGCATCGCGGAGCTGATCGCCGAGATCCGGCGCGATCTCACCATCGTCATCATCGAGCACGACATGCAGTTCCTGTTCGGCCTCGCCGACAAGATCACCGTGATCCATTGGGGCCAGGTGATCGCGGAGGGAACGCCGGCGAGCCTGCAAGAAGACGAATGGGTGAAGCGCTCCAGCCTCGGAGGCCTCGCATGATCCTCGAGGTCGACAACATCCACACCTTCTATGGCGAGACACAGGTGCTGTTCGGCGTCTCCCTGTCGGTCAAAAAGGGCGAAGTGGTCGCCCTTCTCGGCCCCAACGGGGCGGGCAAGACGACGACGATCCGTTCGATCCTCGGCCTCACGCGCGCCCGCCGCGGCAGCGTCCACTTCAACGGGGCGGACATCACCCGCGCCCCGACGCACAAGATCGCCCAGGCCGGCGTCGGCTGGGTGCCGGACGATCGGCGGATTTTTCCGACCCTCACCGTCCGCCGCAATCTCGAGATCGCGCGCAAGACAACGGGCTTCGCCAACTGGACGATCGACGACGCGTGCAAGATCTTCGCGCCGCTCGAACACCTCCTGCCGCGCGAATGCGAGAACCTGTCCGGCGGCGAAATGCAGATGGTGGCGATCTCGCGCGCGCTCGTCGGCGCACCCGGCCTCATCCTTCTCGACGAGCCGAGCCAGGGCCTCGCGCCCAAAATCGTCAACGACGTGATGAACGTCATTCGGCGCCTTCGCGAAGAAGGTCTGTCGATGCTGATCGTGGAGCAGAACGTGAATATCGCGCTGTCGGTCGCGGACCGTGTGTTCGTGATGAATCACGGGCGGATCGTGGAAGAAGGACCGGCCGAGAATTATCGCAAACAAGGCGCCGCGCGCGCCGCGACCTTGGCGGCGGCGACATGAGCGCCCCGCTTCTCGCGGTCGACGGGCTCGTCAAGGAGTACCGGATGGGCGTCTTCAAGCCGAAGACGACCTTTCGCATCGAGGCCGATTTCACCATCGAAAAGCCGACCGTGATCGGCGTGATGGGCCCCAACGGCTCGGGCAAGACGACACTGTTCGAGTTGATGACGGGATCCAACGCGCCGACGGCCGGCCGCGTCATGTGCGCGGGTCAGAACATCCACCGGGTGAAGACGGGCGAGCGCGACCGCCTCGCGATCCACTATCACCAGTCCTATCAGGTGCGCCATTTCGATCGGTCGCGGCCCGATTTCATGCTGGAAAAGGCGAAGTCGGACTATCCGCTCATCCATCTGTTCGACGAGCCGCAGTTCAACACGCAGGACGGCTATATCGGCTTCATGCTGAACTTCTTCCGCAAATTACGCGCGGAAGAGCGCCTCGTCTTCATCTGCCTCCATCCAACGGAGACTTACCATATCGAGCTGCTGAACGACGTTTGCGAGCAGTTCATCTTCGTCCACCACGGGACGTTGACCCATGCCGACTCGCTACCCACGCTCGCCGCCGATCCCCGCTTCCAGGACTATCTCGGCAATCTCGTGACGGCGGTCGCCTGATGGGCCCGGCGCCGTCAGTCCGCGAGGCCGCCCTGATCGAGGATCACCTCGGCGGCCATATGGATATCGCGGGCGATGGCGGCACGGGCGCCGGCTTTGTCCTTCGTCTCGATCGCTTCGAGGGCCTGGCGATGGCGGTCGGTCGCGCCGCCGACCGCCAGCCATTGCGGGTTGCCCTTCGCCTCCAGGATGATGACGGGACCGGCGCGCAGCCACATCGATTCGATGATCTCGACGAGTTGGGGCAGGCGCGCGGCGCGGTAGACGGCGAAATGGAAATTCTTGTTCTGCCGCATCGCCTCGGCGAAGTCCGGCTCGTCGATCAGACAGGCGTCGCGGTGGCGCACGTCCGCCTCCGCAATCTCGCGAATGTCGTCCTCGGTCCGGGTGAGTGCGGCGGTCTCGGCGGCGAAGCCTTCGATCTCGGCGCGGATGGTGGCGAGTTCGCGAAAGGCGTTCTTGGTCATCAGCGGCACGTGGATCGCCCGGTTGGGCATGACGATCAACGCATGTTCGGCGACGAGGCGGGAAACGGCGTCGCGCACCGGCATCACCGAAACGCCGAGCGCCTCGGCGGTCGCCCTCAAAGACAGCCGATCCCCCGGCGCGATCTGCCCCGACATGATGAGATTGCGCAGATCCCGGTGAACCCGCGCGGCGAGCGTGTCCCGCTCGAGGCGGGGCAGCTTTCGGATGGCATCAATCGTCGACATGCCCCATCCCTTACGACCCCACACAACACATTTCAAGTTCTTTTAGCATTTCATCCCGAATTTTACAATTTACTTCCAGGTTTTATAAAAGAAACTCGATGAACTCCGGCAATGAACCAAAGAAACCGTAAACACATCGGAAGCAACGGATACCATGTCGATCACGTATAATCTCGGCGGCAAGGCCGCGCTGGTCACGGGCGGGGCGTCGGGCATCGGCCTCGCCACGGTCGAGCTTCTGGCACGCGCCGGCGCAGCGGTCGCCGTCAATCATCTGCCTGACGATCCGCGCGGGCTGGAGGTGGTGGATCGCCTCACCGCGGAGGGATGCACCGTCATCTCCGCCCCCGGAAGCGTCGCGGAGGCCGCCGCGGCGACGCGGATGGTCGACACGGCGATCGACGGGCTCGGACGGCTCGATCTTCTCGTCAACAATGCGGGAACGCCCGCCACCAACCGCACCATCGCCCCGACCGATCTCGATCTCATCACCGAAGCCCTGTGGCGAACGCTGATCGACACGAACCTCATCAGCGTCTTTGAATGCACGCGCCGTGCCGCACCCGCTCTGAAGGCGGCGGGCGGCGCTGTCGTCAGCACGGCCTCGATCTCCGGGCTCGACCAGGTCGGCAGCTCAATGGCCTATGGCGCCACAAAGGCGGCGGTCATCAGCCTCACCAAGAATCTCGCCCGTGCGCTCGCCCCCGAAGTGCGGGTCAATGCGATCGCGCCCGGCGCGGTCGATTCCACCTGGATGATCGACTGGACCGACAAGCAGCGCCAGGACAGCATCGACCGCGCGCTCCTCAAACGGCGCTGCGTGCCCGAAGACCTCGCCGCAACGATCGCCTATCTCGGCTTCGGCGCGCCGATGGTGACGGGACAGACCATCGTGGTCGATGGCGGCCTCAGCCTCGGCGGCTGAGCGCCCTCAGCGCGGGACGCCCTCGAACATCCGCTCCTGCGCCGCGCCGATGTGATGGCGCATCGCCGCGGTCGCCGCCTCGGCGTCGCCGCGCGTGATCGCATCGATGATCGCAGCGTGCTCGGCCTGGACGAGCTCGATCCGCGCCCCGTGATGGCGCATCGACAGGCTGCGCGACAGGTTCATACCGAACGCGATCTGCGCGGCGAGCGAGGCGAGAACGCCGCTGAAGAACGGATTGTGCGCCGCCTCGGTGATCGCCCGGTGGAGCGCCGCGTCGGCGTCCGCGCCGAGTTCGCCCGCCGCCGCCTCGGCATCCATCCGCGCATGTGTGGCGCGCAAGGCGGCAAGGTCGGCCTCGGTGCGGCGCTTCGCGGCCCATCCGGCCGCCGCCCCTTCGACGTCGATGCGAAACTCGTAGCAGCGCTGGATGTCGCTGATCGAGCCGATCGGCACGACGGAAAAGACGGCGGGGCTCGGCCGGCGCACGACATAACTGCCCGAACCGCGGCGGGAGGCGACGATGCCGTCCTCCCGCAGCCGGGCGAGCGCCTCGCGCACCACCGGACGGGAAACCGCATAGGACCGCGCGAGCGTCGCCTCGGCCGGGAGGCGGCCGTCGGCATAGGCACCGTCGGCGATCGCGCGCATGAGGTCGTCATAGACGTGGCCGGCGCGCGAGGCCTCCGCCAAGGGGCGGTCGGCGGCCGCGTTCCCGCTTCCGGCCCGCGAACTCTCCGCGTCGAACATGTACACCTCCGATCAGGATCCGATGTCCAAATGCCGATGCCGCGCCATGACAAATCTTGACCGACCTCCCCGAAAGGATCACAACTTCAGACAAATTCTGTTCGAGGGAGAATGCCATGCGGCGGACCGTAACGAAAGTGGATCTCGCACAATCAGTGATGGCGGTCCCGCCGCTCGCACTCGACAAAGACGGCGCCTTCGCGGACGAGGCGAACGCCAAGATCATCGCCCATCTCGAGGCCGGCGGCGTCGACACGCTGCTCTATGGCGGCAACGCGCTGCTCTATCATTGGCCGATGTCGCGTTATGGCGACTGGCTCGACCGTCTCGAGGCGATGTCGGGGGCCGATAGCTGGCTGATCCCGTCGGTGGGCGCCGATGCCGGCCGCCTCGTCGACCAGGCGCCGATCCTGCGGGCACGCGGGTATCCGGCCGCCCTCTTCCTGCCCGCCGCCGGCCCGACGACGCCGGACGGTGTCGTCGCCGCGCTGCGCCGCTTCTACGATGAGAGCGGCACGCAGCTCATCGCCTATGTGAAGACCGACAATGCCTTCACGCCGGATATGCTCGCCGCGCTCGACAAGGCCGGCGCCCTCCTCGGCGTCAAATATGCCGTGCCGCGCGAGACGCCGGAGACCGACCCGCTCCTCACCGCCTTCATCGACACGATCGGCGCGGACCGTATCGTCAGCGGCTTCGGTGAACCGCCGGCGGTGAACCACCTCCTCAATTTCGGGGTTGCCGCGTTCACCTCGGGCTCGGTGTGCATCGCGCCGGCTTTGTCGATGGCGATCCTCGCCGCCCTCAAGGCGGGCGACAAGGCCGAGACCGAGCGCCTGATGGCGCCGATCATGCCGCTCGAGCGCCTGCGCGGCGAGATCAACGAGATCCGCGTCCTCCACACGGCCGTGGCGCTCGCCGGAATTGCCGAGACCGGCGATCCCCTCGCCTTCTCCTCGCCGGTGCCGGAGGCCGAGCACGACCGGATCCGCACCGCCGCCCGCACCCTCCTCGATGCCGAGATGGCGCGCCGCTCGGCGGTGGCGGCTTAGAACCGACGCGGCCGCATCCGCCCGCAGCGCGCGGGCGAATGCGGCTTTCCCGTCGAGCCTCGGCCCGGCAGGTGCGCCGCCTCAAATCGTGACGCAGATCTTGCCGAAATGCCGGCCCGCCGCCTCATGCTCGAAGGCGGCCTTGAGGTCGGCAAGGTCGAAACGACTGTCGATCACCGGGCGCAGCCCCGTCGCATCGATCGCGGCGACGAACTCCTGCTGGTGCTTCCGGCTGCCGACGATGAGCCCCTGAAGGCGCTGTTGCCGCGCCATCAACAGGCCGGTCGGGACCTCGCCGGCCCGCCCCGTCAACACGCCGATCAGCGCGATGTGGCCCGCCACCTTCGCCGCCGCGATCGATTGGGCGAGCGTTCCCGGACCACCGACCTCGACGACATGATCCGCCCCGCGTCCGCCGGTGATCTCCTGGACGGCCGCGCCCCATTCGGGTGTCGTGCGGTAGTTGATCATATAGTCCGCGCCGAGCGTCTTCACCCGCTCGAGCTTCTCGTCCGAGGAGGAGGTCATGATCACCGTCGCGCCCATCGCCTTCGCGATCTGTAGCGCGTAGACCGACACGCCGCCGGTCCCGAGCGCGAGGACGACGTCTCCCGCCTTGAGCCCGCCATCGACCACCAGCGCGCGCCAGGCCGTGAGGCCGGCGGTGGTGATCGTCGCCGCTTCCTCGTGCGACCAGCCGGCGGGGCTGTGGGTGAACCATGTCGCGGGCATCGTCACCGCCTCGCGGGCATAGCCGTCGATCCCGTCGCCCGGCGTGCGCAGGAAGTTGCTCGGCGTCTCTTCCCCCGTCTGCCAATCCGGAAAGAAGCACGAGACGACGTTGTCGCCGACCGAGAACGCGGTGACGCCCTCCCCGACGGCCTCGACGACGCCCGCCCCGTCCGACATCGGGATCCGACCGTCGGCGAGTGCGCCCGGCGTCGAGACGACGCGATAATCGTGATAATTGAGCGAGCTCGCATGAATGCGGACGCGGATCTCGCCCGGCCCCGGATCGGCCGGGCCCGCCGCCTCGCCGAGGGTGAGGGCGTCGAGCCCGCCCGGTGTCTTCACCGTCATTTGCCGCATGATGGGTCTCCTCTTCGCTCGCGCATGAGCGGCCGCGCCGGTGGGCGCGCCCGTCTCCTTCAGCCATCTACGCTGGTTCGGCGAAAAACCAAGGCGGGGGTGCACACACGGGCGCCCCCGCCGATCGCCGCGCGGCGACGCCCGCCCCGAAGGACGGGCGCCTCACCTAGGGGGCGAAGCCGAACATCCGCGGCGCCCACATGAAGGTCGCCGGGAAGTAGGTGATGATCATCAACACGACGAACATGATGCCCAGCATGGGCATCAGCGGCCTCACGAGTTCCACCATCGAGATCCGCGCGATCCGGCACCCGACGAAGAGCGCCGTCCCCACCGGCGGGGTGATCAGACCGAAGGTGAGGTTCACCACCATGATCACGCCGAGATGGATGAGGTCGATCCCCATCGCCTCCGCGAGCGGCAACAGGATCGGCACCAGCATGATGAGCGCCGGCGTGAGGTCGATGAAGAGACCCGTCACCAAGAGGAGGATGTTGATGATGAGAAGCACCAGATAGCGGTTGTCCGTCAGGTGCAGGATGTTCTCTGAGATCCATTGCGGCACGTTCTCGTAAGTGAGGATGAACGTGAAGATGGATGTCGTCGCGATCAGGAAGAGGACGACCGCGGTGGTGCAGATGCTCTCCCACATCAGACCGGGAAGATCCTTCACCTTCACCTCACGGTAGATCACCATCGTCAGGAACAACGCGTAGACGGCCGCGATCGCCCCCGCCTCCGTCGCCGTGAAGACGCCGCTGGTGATGCCGCCGAGAATGATGACGAGCGTCATCATGCCGAGCCCGCCATCGACGACGCGCCAGAGCTTTTCGCGTGTCGAGAGCGGCGGCGTGCGGGTGTTGTGATAGAGCCGGCCATGGACATAGGCGACGAGAAGAAGCCCGCCGCCGATCATGAGCCCCGGCGTCAGCCCGGCGAGGAGAAGCCCGCCGACGGAGACCGAGCCCGCGATATAGGCGTAGAGGATCATCGAGATCGATGGCGGGATGATCGGTCCCATCGTCGCCGAGGCGAGCGTCAGGGAGGTCGCGAAGCGGCGGGTATAGCCGTCCTTCTCCATCGCCTCGATCATCATGCGCCCGATCGAGGAGACGTCGGCGACCGCCGAACCCGAGACGCCGCCGAACAGCATCGACGACATCACGTTGATTTGCCCGAGACCGCCCGGCAGGCGGCCGACGATCACTTCGGCGAGGCGCACGAGCCGCCCCGCGACGCCGCCATTGGCCATGATGACGCCGGTGAAGACGAAGAAGATCACGGCGAGCAGCGGGAACGAGTTGATCCCGAAGATCATCCGCCGAACGATCGTCATGTTGGTCATGACATCCATCGACATGGCGGCGATCGCCGAGGCGATCCCGATGGCGAAGGCGATCGGCATCCCGATCAGCATCAGGACGACGAAGATGGAAACCAGAACGAGGACTGTCATGGCGTCACTCGTAAAGGGGGTCGATGAGGGGACCGTGATCGATCCCGCACCAAGCGTTGAGCTGATTGCGCACCGCGAACAGGATCATCAGCGCACCCGAGACGGGCGCAGCGGAATAGAACCAGACATTCGTGTACGGAAGCGAGGTCATATAATCGCCGCCAAAGCGCTCCGTGAGCTCCATCCCGTAGATCAGGATCACCGCGCCGAAGGCGACGATGCCGAGATCGAGGAAGGTGGACAGAAGGCGGGCGGGAAGACCCTTCAGCTTGTCGAGGAGCAGCGTGAAGGCCACGTGATCCTTCGCGTCGACACCGGCCGCGGCGCCGAGAAAACCGACCCAGATCATGAGATAGCGCGGGACTTCCTCCGACCATGCGAAGACGTCGTTGAAGACGTAGCGCATCACGACGGTGACGATCACGATGAGGAACAACGCCGTCGCCTGGCACAGTGCGACGAGGCGCACCAGCCAGACGATGGCGTCGACGAAACGGTTGAACAACGCCATCGCGGCGTACGGCGGGCTAGCGCTTAAAACTGTTTGCCCTGCTCCAGGAGATATTGAACCTCGTCGGCGACGCCGAGTGCGGCGCCCTGCTCTTCGAGGAGCGGCGTCACCGCATCGATGAAGGGCTGCTTCTCGGGCTCCACGATCTCGGTGAAGAGCGGCCGGAGCTGCTCGAGCGACATTTGCGAGGATGCCGCCCAGGCCCCGCGCATATAGGCCTCAGCCTCGTCGGCGGCCTTCAGAACGGCCTCTTTCTCCTCGTCGGAGAAGCTCTGGAAGACGTCTTCCGAGACGAGAAGCATGTCCGGGATCCGGGCGTGCTCGTCGATCGTGTAATAGTCCGAGACTTCGTAGAATTTCATCGAATAGATCGACGGATGGTTGTTCTCCGCACCGTCCACGACGCCGGTCTGCAGCGCGTTGTAAAGGTCGCCCCAGGCGATCGGGACGCCGGTTCCACCCATCGCTTCGACCATCTTCACCTGAACGGGCGAGGCCATCACGCGGATCTTCTTGCCCTCGAGATCCTTGGGCGTGCGGATCGGCTGATCGGAGAAGAAGTTGCGCGCGCCCGAATCGATGAAGGCGAGAACGCGGATCCCGCGATCCTGCAGCGGGGCGACGAACTCTTCGGCGCGATCGGACGTCAGGTAGGTCCAATAGTGATCGGCGTTCTTGAAGACGAAGGGCAAGGAGAACATGTCCATGCGCCGATCGATCTGGGACAGGTTCGAGGCCGAGACGGTGACGAAGGCGAGCGTTCCGTCACGCAGGCTCTCGACCGATTCCACCGCGTCGCCCAGTGCGCGGGCGTGGTTCACGTCGATCTTGAGCGCACCGTCGGTGAGCTGCTCCACCCGGTCGGCAAAGAATTCATGTGTCATCGACACCGGGTGTGCGGGCGGCTGGACGCCGTTCAACTTGAGCACCCGTTCCGCGCTCGCCGTCGACACCGACGCCGCGAGCAGTGCGGCGATCGCCAAAGTCCGCGTCATCTGCATAGGACATTCCTCCAGAATATGTTTGCGCTGCCTTTTTTCGGCCGCTTGACCTCCACAAGAGCAAATTTGAGACGCGTCGCCAACCTTAAAGAGAGGCGAGGCGCGGCACTTCAACATCAGTTGTGTGACATCCGACCACATGCCACGCGCTCTCCGGCCCTCGCGTCGTCCCCCGCCGGGGCGAGGCCGTTCGTGGATCCGCGCCTAAGCCGTCCCCGCCGGCTCCGCGAGCGCCCGTTGGGCCGACCGCCGGCGCAGCATCGCACTGAGGCGTGCCCGCACCGGCTCGTCGAAATAGACGAGCGCGAAATAGGAGAAGGCGACCACTGCCGCGATCTGCGCCAGGTCGAGGTAAAAGGTCCATTCCGGCGCGAGGAGCGCCCGATGCTTGACCTCAAGCCCCATCCGCAACATCGGCGCCTGAAGGATATAGACCGGATAGGACAGCTTCCCGAAGATCAGAAGCACCTTCGTGACCGGCGCAATGGCATAGACCGCCCCGCCGAACCACACGAGCGCCGGCATCAACACCGCCACATAGACGACATCCATCATCCCGCCCCCCGGCAGACGCGTGAGGAGAAGGACGGCGAGCCCGGCCAACAGAAGACAACTCCACCCCGTCGATTGGCGGACGCCCGGCCGCAATCGATAAAGAAGCACGCCGAGGAAGAAGGGAAAGATCGAGCGGCTGAATCCGAAGGCCCAATTGTCCTGGTCGTACCCGCCGTCGATACCCTGCTGGAAGATGGCGTTCGCGAGGAGTGCCGCGAAGCTCAGGACGAGCGTGATCGTCAGCACGATCGCCGACAAGAACCGCGCGATGAAGGCATAAAGAATATTCACGAAGAATTCGAAGAAGAGCGACCACTCCGCCGCGTTGAACGGATAGGCGGTCGGCCATTGCGGGAAGACATAAGAGGGCAACGCCAAGAGGCCCAGCACGCCGGCGACGGCGATATCGTCCATCGCCGGAAATCCTTGCAGCACCGCCGAGACAGCGGCGAGTCCGATGCCGAGCGACACGCCGAGAAACAGGAGCGGATAAAGTCGCACCGTGCGCACCACAAGAAACCGGCGCACCGACATGTCCCCGGTCAACCGATGCTCATAGGAATAGGCGATAATAAATCCGCTGAGGATATAGAAAAAATCGACGGCAAGGCGCGCGCTGGGGAAAGCAGAAAGATCGTTCTGCTGCTCGACATGGAAGACAAGAACCACGAACGCCGCGACGCCGCGCATACCGTCTAAGACGGCATAGTGATGCTTGGTTTGCATGGGCCCGAACTTCCTCATGGGTCCGCCCGATCGCTTTGGCGGATGAAGACCCGTTACGTCACGATAGTAGAACTGAGGTCGCGACCCCGGTCTATATCGTAGATTCCGCATGCGTCTTTTAAGTTGTGCGCTCGATACTGAACCGCTTGAGACAAGACACTGACTCGGCAGAGCCGAAGACCGGGCGCGGCCCCGGCGAGCGAAGCGAACCGGCCGCGCCATAGGGGCGACCGCCTGACGCGCCGCACCCGGACGGTGTCATGTGTCGAAGGCACCGCGCGACGATGCGACGGTGATGGATAAGGCGGCCTCAGACCGCGAGCCCGACCCCCTGGCGACGGGCCCGGTCGACAGGCCGTCCCCCGAACGATCCGATCACGCCCGATCGGACGAGCGCGAGGAGGCGCCGTGTCAGCCCGGCGCGTCCTCGTTCGTTGGCATTGCCGGCGCCGCCGCGTATCCGCCGCCGGCCTTGAGGCTCGCCGCGACCGCGAGCCGTGCGAGCGCCGGCAACGAAGTCGCGCCGGTCTTCGCCATGATCGCCGCGCGATGGGCCTCCACCGTGCGCTGACTGATCCCGAGCTTGGCCGCAATCACCTTGCTCGGGTGGCCGGCGAGCACGGCGTCCATGATCTCGCGCTGGCGGGGTGTCAGAGCTGCGATCTGATGCGCCGCCTCGTTGCCCCACGCGCCGCGTTTTTTGGAATTTTCCGCATTTTCCAGCGCCTGCTTCACCGTATCGATCAAGGCGCGCCGCCCGATCGGCTTTTCGATGAACTCGAACGCCCCCGCCTTGATCGCCTCGACGGCGAACGCGACATCGCCATTGTCGGCGATCATCACGACGGGAAGCGCTCCACCCTGACGGCGCAGCTCGTGCAACAAAGCCATCGCGGCGTCATGGTCGTCATGGTCGTCGTCCGTGCCGAGAATGAGGCAGCCGATCTCGGCGGGGCGATAGGCCGAGAGGAAGGATGCCTCGTCGGCGTGAACCGATGTCGAGAAGCCCGCCGCCGACAGGATCGCCTTCAACCCCTCCCGTGTCGCCGGCCGCTTGTCGACGATATAGGCCCACGGAATCTGCGCATATCCGCGCATGTCGACCCGCTGCGCGCCGGGTGCGCCGGGCGGCAGGAGGCGGGCGATCGTATCGAGGATCTGCTCGACCCGGACCGGCTTTCCGAGCCGTTCGCAGTCGCATTTCACCCCGTCGAACGCCTCATAAGAGGGGTCGGCCGCCAGGATGACCGCATCGACGGCATCGCCGAGATAGGCCCGAACCTCGTTCACCAGTTCGACGCCGCTCATGTCCCCCGGCAGATCCTGGTCGACCAAGATGAGATCGGGCCGCGTCGGCCCATCGCGAACGAGATCGAGGGCGCTCTTCGCGTCGGCCGCCTTCAAGACGTAGTGCCCTGCCCCCTTGAGGGCTTCGCACAGCAGCCGCCGCAGGTCCGCGTCCCCCTCCACCAGCAAGATCTCGCCGATGGCCGTCTTGTCCGCGATCGGACGGTTCGAGAAATCGAACCGGGCGCCGTCGACGCGCAAATTGCGCGCCGAGAACGGGACCGTGACCGAGAACACGGACCCGAGGCCGCTTTCAGAACTCACGTCGAGCGTATGGTTCAAGATCGCCGCGAGCTTTCTCACGATCGCGAGCCCGAGGCCGAACCCCATCCCGCTCTCCTCGCCCGACGCCACCTGCTCGAACTCGTCGAAGATCGTCGGCAGCTCGGACGCGGAGATCCCGATCCCGGTGTCGAGCACCTGAATTTCGAGCCCACTCTCGCGCCGCCGACACCCGATCAACACCTTACCCTTCGGCGTATATTTGATCGCATTGGCGAGGAGATTGCGCAGGATCGCCTCGAGGAGCTGCGGATCCGTCGTCACGATGGCGTTGGACGGCAAGACCCGCAGGCACAGCCCCCGTGCCGCGGCCACGTAGGTAAATTCGTCCCGCAAGCGCTTCAGGATGACATTGACCGGCGCGTCCGAAATCTTCGGTGTGATCTCCCCCGAGTTGATGCGCCGGATATCGGTGAGCACGTCGAGCATCGACGACATCGTCGACAATGTCCGATCGACTTGCGAGAGGAGCTCGCTGCCCCGCTCGTCGGTCACGCACTTCGACAGCATCGAGCTCAGAATATTCAGCGACTGAAGAGGCTGGCGCAGATCGTGGCTGATCGCGGCGAGACCTTGGCTTTTCGCCCGCGCCGCGGCCTTCTCGGCCTGCTTGGCCGCCTTCAACTCTTCGGCGCGGCGCTTTTGGTCGGTGATGTCGACGAAACTCACCACGACACCGTCCGGCTCTTCCAGACGCGAGCCGTAGGTGCGGATCTTGCGGCTATACCAGGTGCCGTCATGGGCCTGGATCTCGCGCGAGATCGGATAGCGTGTGTGGAGGACCGCTGTCGCATCCGGGATCAGCGAATCGTCCGGCGCGAGCGGCCGCAGGTCGTCGAGCGGCCGGCCGATATCTTGGGGCCGCACACCGAAAATCGCCCGCATCGCCTTCGTGAAAAGCCGGATCTTGAGGTCCCCGTCGAGGAACAAGGTCGGCTGATCCACGATGTCGAGGAGATTGCGCATCTCCTCATTGTTGCGACGCTGAAATTCGAGCGCGGCCTGGAGCCGGCCGACATGCTGGACGAGACCGTCGACCTGATGGCGCAGATCGGTGTCGGCGAGCGAGAACTGGGTGTTCGACTGTTGGAGCTCGTCGATCAGCGAGACGGCTTGGTCGAGGAGCGCGGCGTGCTCCTCTTCGATCGACTTCTGGCGCGCGTCCCGTGTGTCCAACTCCGCACGGAGCGATGCGACCTCCCGCTCTAATGTCTCGGCGCGGTCGCTCTCGAAGTCCCGCTCGGCGGGGCGACTCTTGCCGTCCCAAGTGGGAAAACACACGAGCGCGAGGCTTCTGTTTCGCAGCCGCAGGTGATGGATGACAATATTGCGGGCGCCGCCATCGCCGGCGTCCCCACGCGGCAGCGGCACGTCGACCCGTTTGTCCTGCGACAGGGACGTTGCGATCGCCGCGTCGAGACCGGGGCAGAATTCCGGCGGGAGCATATCGATGACGCTCCGCTCTCCGCGCCGGGTCGACAGGTCGAGATAACGTTCCACCGGCCCGACATAGAGCCGGGGCATGCATTGCGCGTCGACGAGGACGGCAGCCGAGGCGTCGGTCGCTGCCGCCATCGAGCGGGCGAGCGCCTCCCATTCCTGCAGCGCGACGATGTCGCCCCCCTCGCCGACATAGCCTGTCCCGCGAACGGCATGGTCGCCCGGCGAGCGCCCCTCGCCCGGATCCGGCAGGTTCGCGTGGCGATAGAACGCGCCGCCGGCCTCCGCCGCGAAGCGCTTGCTGGCGTCGAGCACCGGCTCCGGCTCGCCGGTCCACAGCACGCCGTGTCGGTCGAGCACGCGGCTAAAGGTGGCCGTCAGGCTGTCCTGACTGCGGGGGTCGAACGCGCTCAACCCATTCCGGCACGCGATCAGGTTGGCGTGCGAGAAGAACGGCGCGTTCAGCCGGCTCTGCACCATATAAAGGATCGAGCGGCGCAGCTCGCCGCGCACCCGAAAGCCGGCCACCTCCGGCGTGAAAAAGCGCGAAATCCGGTCGGGATCGAGGTCCGCGACCGCGTGATGCGGATAAAGTCCGGCCCGTGCCGCAGCGATCGCGAGCGGATCCTCGTCCGAGGCGAGGATCCGAAAGCGGATGTCGCGCCCGGACTGGGTGATCGCATCCGACAACAGGATCGCGAGCGTGAACACGTCCTCACCGCGGCCGCAATTATGGACCCAGACCCGGAACGGCACGTCGACCGGGTGGCGGGCCAGGAGATCCGGAAGGATCTTCTGCGCAAGGCCGTCGAATGCTGCCGGATCGGACAGGAATTTTCCCTCCCGCCCCCGCGCCGATCGAGGCACGCGTTGCTGATCGATCGTCAGTTTTCGCTCGATCCCGGCAGGTTCTGCCGGGATGGGCGCCGTGTGCGGTCCTTCGTTCCAACTGAGGTTGGACTTCAGGTCAGTATAAAGGTCCATCGAGACGAATAAGCCAGATGTCTCTGCATTTCTTTTCATCACCTCACACCCCGCACGACAAACAGAACGCGAGCCGCAACGAGAAAAGGGCCCGAGAAGAACCATCTTCACGACGAGTAAATATAAAACCCCATAGATCGAACAACATTTTTACAAACTCGCTATGCAACAACTATAATATCACACAGACGCCTCGAGAATGATCGATGAGCTCTAGCTCTAAAAATTTATTTCTGCAGTGATCCGCCGATGATTCACATTTTTCAAATCATCGAAACCGGAAATAGGCGATCAATCCTATAACATCACCGCGTCACACAATCGATACTTAAGTATGAACTCCCCGCCTTAAAGTGGACGAGAAAAATTCCCATTTCCACGAGGGCGGCCGACCCAACCTTCCCATCCCGGGAAACTTCTCCCGTGGTGAGACTAGGTGAATACCGATCGCCACATTTCGACCATCTTTATTCCACCATTGGTACAATTTTATCTTAGGAACGTTTTTAACGCTTTGGCAACCAATATTGCCCTGGCAGCGCGGTCACGAAGCGGTGCACTCGCCCCGATGGCACGCCATTTCGGGGCCGCCTCCGCCCCACTCGGCCCCCGCTCCACGCCTCGTAAACGCTTGGGAATAGACGCAATTCCGCCCAGAGAAACGGGGCGGGGCCGGATCAACTTGGGGCTATTCGTATACTCCGAGTCTATGCCCGCCGCGTGGCGACACGCTACGATCCCAGTCGACTGATCAAGCCGGAAGCATCCTCAAGGCAACACAACAGAACGCCCGTTTCCTTACAAAGATTTCATTACGACGCTTCCCGAGACCAACCTAAATACGACTCCGATTTACGTTGATGAATACCTTTATAGCGATCCACTTCATTGAACGACTTTAGACGATAAAGCAGTTACGCCGATGGACCGGCAGGCCACCCACAAGCGGCCCGCGATCGCTCCATCGACCTCGACCGGCCTCGATGCCGAGAAATCTGTTTTCGCCCGCTGCGAGCGCCGCCGATGGCGTGCGTTCGCCGCAACGACCCGTCGCGCCCCATGGACCTCGAATTCTTTGCGAGGCGCCGGCGGATCGATCCGTTTGTGGCTGGAGAGGGACGATGTCTCAGCGGTTTTCCGACAACCAATTTGACAAGAGCGCAGTTGAGGAAATCTTCCTACTCACCGACACCGCCCCTCTCAAATTGTACCCGACGGAACCGCGCGGCATCTATCGCAACGGTCTCAAGCGGGCGCTCGACCTTCTCGGTGCGGCAAGTCTTCTCCTCGTTTTCGCGCCGTTCTTCGTCGTGGTCGCGATCGCCATCGCTTCGTCCGACGGGCGCCCCCTCTTCTTCGGCCACGAGCGCACCGGCCGGAACGGCAAGACGTTCCGCTGCCTGAAGTTCCGCACCATGGTGCGCGACGCCGACGGGCAGCTCACCCGCCATCTCGATGCCAACCCGGACGCGCGCCGCGAATGGAACGAGACGCGCAAATTGCGCAACGATCCGCGCGTCCACCCGATCGGCCGCCTCCTGCGCATCTCGAGCCTCGACGAGCTCCCCCAGCTCTTCAACGTCCTGCGCGGCGACATGAGCCTCGTCGGCCCGCGCCCCGTCCCCCGCGACGAGCTCTTCGCCCACTACGACGCCGACAGCCGGCACGCATACCTGTCCGTTCGGCCGGGAATGACCGGGCTCTGGCAAGTCAGCGGCCGAAGCAACACGACGTATCTCCAGCGCACTCAACTCGACGAGACGTATATCCGCACAATCAGCTTCAGTGGAGACCTGTCTATACTATGGAAAACAGCAAAAGTTCTGATTTCGCGGGATGGGTCATGCTGAATCATCCGCACGCCTTCGAGGCCGGCCACAGCGCCCTCACGAGGAATACGCCAACGATGCCCCAAGACGACGACCGCCCTGCGAGCGGCCGGGGCCGCGTGACCCCACCGCGCCATCGCCACGCCAAACCCGCGGAACGCGAGCGTTTCGGCTACGATCCTCGCTTCACCGTCCTCCAATGTTTCGAGCCGTGGGTGCGCGCGACACCCGACGCGGTCGCGATCCTCACCAAGTCCAGACAGGTCACCTACAAGGCCCTGTCCGACCGCGCCGAGGCCATCGCGGAGCGGCTTCTCGCGGAGAATGTCGCCCCCGGCGATCTCGTCGCAATCGCGGTCGGCCGCTCGGTCGATGCCGTCGCCGCGATGATCGCGGTGTTGCGATGCGGCGCGACCTACGTGCCGCTCGACCCGGCCTATCCGGCCCATCAGCTCCGCTCGATCGCGTCCGACTGCAAGCCGAAGGTCGGCCTCATGGCGGAGGGGTCGACGTCGCTGTCCGAAGCGATCGACCCGGCGGTCACCACTCTCATTCCGCTGGAGGCGATCCCCTCCAAGCCGATCGGCGCCCCCACCGCGCCGCCCGCCATCAACGCAATGAGCGCGGCCTACGTCATGTACACGTCCGGCTCGACCGGCCGGCCGAAGGGCGTCCTCGTCCCCCATCGCGGCATCGTCCGTCTGGTGCGCGAACAGACCTATGTCGACTTCGGGCCCGAGCAGGTGATGCTGCACACCGCCCCGCTCGCCTTCGACGTCAGCACGTTCGAGATCTGGGGCGGGCTCCTCAATGGCGGCCGTGTCGCGATCGTGGAGGACGCGCAACCTTCGCTCGACGAGATCGCCAACGCCGTCACGCACTTTAAAGTGACGTTCGCGACCCTCACCGCCGCCCTCTTCCACCTCATCGTCGACCATCGGCTCGACGCCTTCGCCAACCTTCGCCAGCTCGTCGTCGGCGGTGACGTGATGTCGCCGCGCCATGCCCGGCGGGCGGTCGAGGCGTTGCCGGGCTGTCGTCTCGTCAACGCTTACGGGCCGACCGAGAACACCACGATCACCTGCACGTTCGAGGTCTCGCGCTCGGGCTGGGCCGACGGGCCGGTGCCGATCGGCACGCCCATCGCGCACGACGAGGTGGTGATCCTCGATGATCGCCTTCGCCCACTGCCGCAAGGCACGGTCGGCCAGCTCGCCGTGATGGGGGACGGCCTCGCCCTCGGTTATTTCGACCGTCCGGCCGAGACCGGGGCGAAGTTCATCACCTTCGAGCGCAACGGCAAGCGGGAGCGCGCCTATCTCACCGGTGATCTCGCCTGGCAGCGCGCGGACGGCGTTCTCGAATTCTGCGGCCGGGCCGACCGGCAGGTGAAGATCGCCGGCCGCCGCATCGAGCTCGGCGAGGTCGAGGAGGCGATCCGCAAGGACCCGGAAGTCGCCGAGGTGTGCGTCCTTGCCGAGGTCGACAAGGAATATTCCAAGGAGCTCGTCGCCTTCGTGCGACGCCTCGATGCCGGGGGGACGACCTCGGACGAGGCGTTCATCTCCGGGCTCGCGACGCGGCTCCTTCAGAAGCTGCCCGCCTTCATGGTCCCCTCCCGCTTCGACATCATCGACGAGTTTCCGCTGAACACGGTCGGGAAGATCGACCATGCGAAGCTGTCGGAGCGCTACCGCACGGCGCGCGAGGACAGTTACGCGCCGGGTGCCTCCGGCGGCTTCCAGTCGAACGGTCTCGACACGATCGAGGGCCTCGAGCGCGCCATCGCCCGCGTCTGGCGTTCCGTCGTCAACTGCAGCGACATCCGGCCCGACCAGTCCTTTTTCGATATCGGCGGCCGCTCGATCCAGCTCATCGAGGCCCACGTCCTTCTCGAGCACGTCATCGGACGGCCGTTCGACATCGTGTTGATGTTCAAGCATCCGCGCCTCCACGACCTGGCCGAGGCGCTGCTCGAGAACCTGCGCCAGGGCAGCATCCGGCACGCCGGTCATACGGGCGACGCGGACGGTTCGGGCGACGGATCGGCCCGCCGGCTCGGCGACGTGCGGAGGCGTCGATGAACGCGGCGCCCCCTCTCGCGCACGAGCGCGCCGAGCCGATCGCGATCGTCGGCATGGCCGGACGCTTTCCGGGCGCGGCGGACGTCGCCACCTTCTGGCGGCGGCTGAAAGCGGGCGACGATCTCATCACCCGCTTCACGCCGGACGTGCTCGAGGACGATCCAGCCCAACGGGTCGGCAACGGCTATGTCCCGGCTCGCGCGGTGATCGACGGCATCGAAGCGTTCGACGCCGAATTCTTCGGCATGTACCCGCGCGAGGCGGCGATCACCGACCCGCAGGCTCGCCTTCTGATGGAGGTCGCCTGGGAGGCGCTGGAGGATGCCGGGCTCGTTCCGGCGCGGTTCGGCGGCGCCGTCGGCATCTTCGCCGGATGCAGCCTCAGCACCTACTTCCTGCACCACATTCTGCAGGATCGGGCGACGCTCGAGAATTGCACCACACACTATCACACCCTCGAAGCACCGACGCTTCTCGGCGCGATCACCGACACGCTCGCGACCCGCATCGCCTACAAGCTCGACCTGCGCGGCCCGGCGCTCACCGTCCACACCGCCTGCTCGACCTCGCTCACCGCCGTGGCGCTCGCCTGCGAGAGCCTTGCGAGCGGGGCGAGCGACGCCGCGCTCGCCGGCGGCGTCTCCGTCACCTTCCCCCAGTACCGCGGCTATGTCGCGCAAAGTGGCGGCATGGTCTCCACCGACGGGGTTTGCCGGCCGTTCGACGCGGCGGCAAACGGCACGGTCTTCGGCCATGGCGCCGGCATCGTCGTCCTCAAGCGGCTCGCGGACGCGATCGCGGCGGGCGACCGGGTCCACGCGGTCATCCGCGGCTGTGGCATCAACAATGACGGGAGCGACAAGGTCGCCTTCACCGCCCCCAGCGTCGGCGGCCAGGCCGAGGCGATCGCCCTCGCCCATGTCCGCGCCGGCATCGATCCGGCTGATATCGGCTATATCGAGTGTCACGGCACCGCGACGCCGCTCGGCGACCCGATCGAGTTTCGCGGCCTCCTCGACGCCTTCGGCGAGACCGGCACGATCGGCCGCTGCGCCCTCGGCTCGGCAAAGGCGAATGTCGGCCATCTCGACGCCGCCTCCGGCGTCACCGGCCTCATCAAATGCGCGCTCGCGGTCTCGGAAGGCGCGATCCCGCCGATGGCTCATTTCGAGCGGGCCAATCCCGCGATCGATCTCGACGCCTCGCCCTTCTTCGTCCCGACGACCTTGCAGCCCTTTCCCGAACGCGCCGGTCCGCGCCTTGCGGGCGTCAGCTCGTTCGGCGTCGGCGGCACCAATGTCCATGTGGTCGTGGAGGCCGCCCCGGTGGGTGAGGCGACCGACCGGACGGATGATGGACGCGCGGCGATCCTCCCGCTGTCGGCCCGTTCGGCCGATCAGGTGGACACGATGCGCGCGGCGCTCGCCGAGCGGCTCGCCGATCCGGCCGTGAGCCTCACCGACATCGCTCACACGCTCGCTTGCGGGCGCACCACCTTCCCCGTCCGCTTCGCCGCCGCCGCGCGAACCCGCGACGCTGCGATCGCGGCACTGCGCGATCCGGCGCAGACGCCCCGCAAAGCAGCGGATGCGACGCGCGTGGTGTTCCTCTTTCCGGGCCAGGGTTCACAATATCCGGGCATGGGGAGCGGGCTTTATCGGAGCGAGCCCGTGTACCGCGAGGCGATCGAGGCGGGGCTTGCCGTCCTCGACACGGAGACGGCGACGGCGCTGCGCGCGCTCCTCGACGCCGATCCGGCGGACGACGAGGCCGCCCAATCCCTCGCCGCGACGCACCATGCCCAGCCCGCCCTTTTCCTGACGAGCTACGCCCTCGGCAAGCTCTGGCTCTCGCGCGGCATCGTACCGTCCGCCATGGCCGGCCACAGCGTCGGCGAGTTCGCCGCCGCCGCGCTCTCCGGGATCCTTCCCTTCGAGACGGCGCTTCGCCTCGTCGCCGCGCGCGGCAGGCTGATGAGCAAGGTCGAACGCGGCGCGATGCTCTCCGTGCGGGCGCCGATGGAGCGGATCGAGCCCTTCCTCACGGACCACGTCGACGTCGCCGCCCGCAACGCGACCGATCTCGTCGTCCTCGCCGGCCCCTTCGATGCGATCGAGGCGATGGAGGCCGCGCTCACCACGGCCGACATCGCCGCAAAACGGCTTCAGACCTCGCACGCCTTCCATTCGGCGATGATGGACGAAGTCGTCGGAGCGATGCTCGCCGAAGCGGACGGGATCACCTACGCCGCGCCGCAGATTCCGATGGTCTCCTCGGTGCACGGTCGCTGGATCGATGCGGCGGATCCGTGGTGCGCTCCCTATGTCGCGGACCATTGCCGCGCCACGGTCGCCTTCGCCGACGCGGTCGAGACGCTCGCGGAGGGCGCCCCGCCCATCTTCCTCGAGGTCGGCGCCGGACGGACGCTCCTCACCTTCGCGAGCCGCGCGCTCGGGCGCGAGCGGGCGTCGGGCTTCGTCGCCTCCCTCCCCGGACCGGCGCGCGAGAGCGATGACGCCACGGCCTTCGCCGCCGCGCTCGGCCAGCTCTGGAGCCTCGGCGCCGGCATCGAGACCACCGGCCTCGCGCCGCAGAATGGCGGCCGGATCGTGTCGCTGCCGACCTACCCGTTCGCCCGCAAGCGCCACTGGATCGACCCGCCGCCACACGCGAGCGGCCGGCCCGCCGCGCCGACGCCCCCCACCATGGCGACCGAGACGCCGCCCGTCGCCGCCTTTTCATCGTCAGAGAGCCAAGCCGCTCCCCTTCCAATGGATCAGCCCATGACGCTCGCTTCATCGACGGCGGATGCGCTCCTCGCCGCCATTCGCAACCGCCTCGTCGCGATCCTCGAAGATCTGTCCGGCGAACCGCTGGAGGAGGAGAACGCGAATGCGAGCTTCCTCGAACTCGGCTTCGATTCCCTCTTTCTCGGCCAGTTCGCCCAGCGGATCGGACGCGAGCTGAAGGTCGACGTGACCTTCCGCCAGTTCCTCGCCGAGCTGCCGACGATCGGCGCGATCGCCGCGCATGCCGCCCCGCTGGTGCCGGCAGAGATCGCCGCGCGTCTCGCCCCACCCGCCGCACCGTCTCCGGCCGATCCCGCCACCCAGACCGTCGCGGCGGTGGCGATGGCCGTCACGGCTGCGCCGACAAGCGCCATTCCAGCCGCCCTCCCAGCCGAGACCCGGCCGTTGCCGGCGGCGGTGGGATCGGGCGTCGAAGCCGTGCTCCTCGCACAGCTTCAGACCATGCAGACCCTCTTTCACGAACAGCTGAGCACCCTCGGCGTGGCCCCCACCGCGCCCGCTGGGAGCTCAGCCCGGGCGTCCTCCGGCTTGCCACACCCGGCGGACGCTCCTTCCTCCCGCCAGATTGCGACCGCGCCGCACACCCCGGACGCCATCGCAACGGCCGAGGAAGTGGCGAGCGCGGAGCCGGTCAATCCGCGCTTCGCGCTCGCCAGGATCACCTCGCGTCAGACGAGCGAGAGGTCGCCTTCCCAGGACCGTTTCCTGCAAGACCTCATCGCCCGCTATGCGAGCCGACACGCCGGGTCGAAGGCCTATACCGGGCGTCACCGTCAGACGCTCGCCGACCCACGCGCCGCCGGCGGATTCCGCGCCGAATGGAAGGAGATGACGTTCCCGATCATCGCCGAGCGCTCGAAGGGCGCGCGGATCTGGGACGTCGACGGCAACGAGTTCGTCGACCTCGTGAACGGCTTCGGCCAGACGGCGTTCGGGCACGCGCCCGATTTCGTCCTCGAAGCGCTCGCCCGGCAGATGGAGAAAGGCTTCGCGATCGGCCCGCAGGCCGAGCTCGCCGGACCGATCGCCGCCCGTATCGCGGCGATCACCGGCATGGACCGCGTCACCTTCTGCAACACCGGCTCAGAGGCCGTGATGGCCGCGATGCGCGTCGCCCGCGCGATCACCGGGCGCGAAAAGGTCGTCGTCTTCCAGAACGACTATCACGGCCAGTTCGACGAGGTGCTCGTGAAGGGACGGCGCGACAACGGCGCTCTGCCGATCGCGCCGGGCATCCCGAAATCGTCGGTCGGCAACATCGTCGTCCTCGCCTACGGCGATCCGGCGAGCCTCGATTTCATCCGCAACGCGGCCGACGACATCGCCGCCGTCGTGATCGAGCCTGTCCAGAGCCGGCATCCCGAGCTGCGCCCGGCCGAATTCGTGCGCGAGTTGCGAACCCTCGCCGATCACGCCGGCTGGGCGCTCGTCTTCGACGAGGTCGTCACCGGTTTCCGCGTGGCGCGCGGCGGTATGCAAGAGCTTTGGGGCATCCGCGGCGATCTCGCGACCTACGGCAAGGTGGTGGGCGGCGGCATGCCGATCGGCATTCTCGCCGGCTCCTCCCGCTTCATGGACGCGCTCGACGGCGGCAACTGGTCCTACGGCGATCAGTCGATGCCCGAGACGCCGCCGACCTTCTTCGCCGGCACCTTCGTGCGGCATCCGCTGGTTCTCGCGGCGGTCGACGCGGTCCTCGACCATATCGAGACGAGCGGCGCCGCGCTCTATGACGGCACCATCGCCCGCACCAAGTCGCTCGTCGAGACCATCAATCGCGACCTCGCCGCCCGCGACGTGCCGGTCAAGGCGGAGACCTTCGCGAGCTGGTTCATCATCGATTTCGGCTCCAAGCACCCGCTCGGCAGCCTCGTCTATCCGACGATCCGAATGCGCGGCGTCCACGTCCAGGAAGGCTATCCCTGCTTCCTGACCACGACGCACGGCGATGCCGAATGCGCCCTCGTCGCCGAGGCCTTCCGCGAGGCGATCGACGAGGTGCGCGCCGCCGGCATCTTCGCGTCCGAAGGCGCCGCCCCGATCGCTCCGAAGGCCGCCACCGAGCAGCCGGTCGCCCTGGCGACGCCGGAACCGGAGCCGGTGCCGGGCGACATCCCCCTCACCGAAGTCCAGACCGAGGTCTGGCTCGCGGCGCAAATGGGCAACGAAGCCTCCTGCGCCTTCAACGAATCCGCCTCGATCACCTTTGACGGGCCGCTCGACGCCGAGGCGCTGCACGGCGCGCTCGACGCGCTGATCGCGCGGCACGACGCGCTGCGCCTCGTCTTCGCCCGCAACGGCGAGACCTTCCGCGTCGCCGAGCCCGGCCCGATGCCGTTCGAGGCCGTCGACCTCTCCGCCTTGGCGAACCCCGAGGCGGATCTCGCCGACCTCCTCCACGAGGATGCCGAGACCGCCTTCGACCTCACCGTCGCGCCGGTGCGGGCCATGCTCATCACCCTCGCGCCGGAGCGGCACGTTCTCGTCCTCACCGCGCATCATATCGTGTGCGACGGCTGGTCGACGACGATCCTGATCGAGGATCTTTGCGCCCTTTATGCCGCGAGGATCGAAGGGCGCGAGGCCGCGCTTCCTCCCGCGCCGAGTTTTGCCCGCTACGCCCTCGGGCGCGCTGCGGCGGGGCCGGACGCCCACCGCGCCGAGGAAGAGTATTGGCGCGGAACGTTCGCCACCGTCCCGAGCCTTCCCGAGATGCCGCAGGACCGGCCGCGCCCCGCCGTGCGCAACTTCGCCGGCGCCACCACCACTGCCTTCATCGACCGCGACCTCTATCGCGCGATCAAAAAGGCCGGAGCGCGCCAGGGGGCGACGCTGTTCACCACCCTGTTCGCGACGCTTCAGGCCCTCGTCGGCCGCCTATCCGGCGAGAGCGACGTGGTGCTCGGCTGCCCGACCGCCGGTCAAACGCTCCTCGACGATCAGCGCCTTGTCGGCCACTGCGTGAACTTCCTGCCGATCCGCGCGCCCTTCACCTTCGAGACGACGCTCGCCGATCACCTGAAGGCCGCGCAGGACAAGATCCTGGGCGCCTTCGAGCACCAGGATTTCACTTACGGCACCCTCGTCCGCGCGCTCGGGATCGAGCGGAACGTCAACCGCCTTCCCCTCACCGAGCTGCAATTCAACCTCGAACGGGTCGCCTCGATCAACGATCTGCCGGGCCTGGCGGTCCACGTCGCGCCGAACCCCAAATCGCGGTCCAATTTCGACGCCTTCTTCAACGTGATCGAAAGCGCCGACGGGCTTCGCATCGACGTCGACTTCAACACCGAGATCTTCGACCGGGAGACGATCGAGCGCCGGCTCGGCCATTATCGCACGCTCCTCGCCGCCTTCGCCGAGGACGCGGCGCGTCCGATCGCCGACATGCCGATCCTCTCGGCAGGCGACCTCACGGCGATCCTCGACGTTCCGAACCGGACCGAGGCGAAGGTCGATCGCACGGCCAACGCGCTCGACCTCATATTGGCCGAGATCGCCCGGACGCCGGACGCCGTCGCCGCCGAGCACCGGGGCGAGCGCCTCACCTATGCCGAGCTCGGCACGCGCATCGATGCGCTCGCCGGCGCTCTCGGCGACGCGCTTGGCGAACGCGAAGGCCCGGTCGCCGTCGCGCTCGAACGTTCGCTCGACATGCTGGTCGCCCTTCTCGCCGTGTGGCGGAGCGGGCGCGCCTATGTGCCACTGGATCCCCGGCACCCGCCCGCACGCCTTGCTGCGATCCTCGAGGAGGCGGCGCCCGTCGCCCTCATCGCCGACCGCGAGGAGATCACCGCCCTTGCCGGCGATATCGCGATCGTGCGCCCCGATGCGGCAGGCGATGCGATCACGGCCTCCCGCGCGGCTCCGTCGGATCCGGCCTATGTGATCTTCACCTCCGGCTCGACCGGAAAGCCGAAAGGGGTGGTCGTCCCGCATCGCGCGGTCGTCAACTTCCTCGCTTCGATGGCGCGCGAGCCGGGCATCACGGCAGAGGATACGCTCCTCGCCGTCACCACCGTCTCCTTCGACATCGCCGTTCTCGAGCTGATGCTTCCCCTCACCGTCGGTGCCCGCGTGGTGATCGCCGACACCGCCGACGTCCTCGACGGCTTTCGCCTCGTCGCGATGATCGGCGAGACCAATGCGACGATCATGCAGGCGACGCCGACGCTCTGGGGAATGCTCCTCGAAGCGGGGCTCAAGGCGCAACCCGCGCTCAAGATCCTCGCCGGCGGCGAGCCGCTTCCGGCCGACCTCGCCCGGACGCTGTGCGGCATCGGCCGCGAGGTCTGGAATATGTACGGCCCGACCGAGACGACGATCTGGTCCTCGCTCGAGCGGATCGTGGACGGGGCGCCCATCACCATCGGCCATCCGATCGCGAACACCGAGCTGCACATTCTCGGCGACGGGCTTGCCCCGGTGCCCTTCGGGGTCGTCGGCGAGCTGTGGATCGGCGGCGACGGGCTGGCGAGCGGCTACCACGCCCGTCCCGACCTCACCGAGGCCGCCTTCCAGATGGTGGCGCTGCCCGGCCACGCGCCGCGCCGGCTCTACCGGACCGGCGATATCGGCCGCCGCCTGGCAGACGGAAGGGTTCAGCTTCTCGGCCGGCGCGACAACCAGGTGAAGCTGCGCGGCTTCCGCATCGAGCTCGGCGATGTCGAGACGGCGATGCGCGGCATGGAGGGCGTCGCCGCCGCGGCCGCCGACGTGCGCACGAACGCGGCCGGCAACCGCCAGCTCGTCGGCTACTATGTCGCCGCCGACGGCGCGGACATCGCACCGGCCGGCCTCGCGGCCCACGTCGCCGGGATGGTGCCGCAATACATGGTGCCGACGGCCTGGGTGGCGCTCGACGCGCTCCCACAGACCGGCAACGGCAAGCTCGACCGCAAGGCGCTGCCCGATCCGTCGAGCGGAAGCGTCGAGACGGAGCGGACCTATGTGGCCCCGGCGACGCCGCTCGAAGCAACGCTTGCCGAGATCTGGAGCGAAGTCCTCGGCATCCACCCGATCGGGACGACGGACAATCTCTTCTCCCTCGGGGCGGACTCGCTGAACGTCTTCCGCATCTCGGCCCGGATGCTCGACCGCAATCTCGGCCTCGAAGCCCGCCACCTCATCCAGCACCCGACC
Organism: Acuticoccus kalidii; assembly: GCF_021556395.1. Lineage (GTDB taxonomy): Bacteria > Pseudomonadota > Alphaproteobacteria > Rhizobiales > Amorphaceae > Acuticoccus > Acuticoccus kalidii. Next base: position 136,635 of record NZ_JAKGCS010000025.1, on the reverse strand, counting down.
ATCAAGGAACTCGCCGCCTTCGCCGAGACGGGTGCGCACACCTCGACCGCCCCCTCCCTCAAGGCGTTCCGCGGCGGCCAACGGCGCAAGGAGGCCGCTGTCGCATGACGACCCCCGAACGCGATCATCCCGTCGAGGCGCCGGCGCCCGACAGTCTCGGCACCTTCCCGCTGTCGGCCGGCCAGGAGCGCTGCTGGTTTCTCGACCAGCTCTCCCCCGGCAACCAGGCCCTCAACGTCGCGATCCGCTGGCACGTCAAAGGCCATGTCGCCGCCAAGAGCATCGAGGGCGCCTTCCGCGCCGTGATCGCCCGGCACGAGATCCTGCGCACCCGCTTCGTCGAGAAGGACGGGCGGCCGGTGCAGGAGGTCCTGACGCGCGCCGATTTCGTGCTCTCCGAGATCGACATGCGCGGCACCCGCGGACCGGCCGACGAGGCCCGCGTCGACGAGATCGCCCTCGCCGACGCCGCCAAGCCCTTCGACCTCACCAAGGCGCCGCTGATCCGCGCGATCCTGATCCGCCTCGACGCCGAGCGCGCGATCCTCGCGATCACGATCCACCAGATCTGTTTCGACGGATGGTCGATCCGCCTTCTCGGCCGCGAGATCGGCGCGTTCGCCGCCGCGATCGAGGCCGGACGCCCGGCCGAGCTCCCCGAACTCCCGCTCCAATACGCCGATTACGCCCTCTGGCAGCGCGACTATCTCGATAGCGGCGCCTTCCAGGAGGACGCCGACTATTGGCGGCAAAAGCTCGGCGGGATGACCTATTTCGAGCTCCAGCCCGATTTCCCGCGCCCGCTTCAGCGCACCACCGAATGCGGATCGGTGCACGCGGACGTTCCCGTCACCTTCGGCGCGCGCATCGAGGAGGCGGCGAAGGCGCGCGCGATGTCGCCCTTCGCCTTCGGGGCCGCCATCCTCTCGGCGATGCTCGGACGGCTGACGGGCGCCAACGACGTCATCTTCGCGACCCAGGTCGCCGGGCGGATCGATGTCGATATCGAGGCGCTGATCGGCGTCTTCATCAACAATCTCGTGCTGCGCTTCGACGTGCCCGGCGAGCGGACCTTCGAGGACCATCTCGCCCACGCCAAGGCGACCGTCCAGGATGCGGTGACGCACCAGAGCGTCCCGTTCAACCGGCTCGTCGAGATCATCAATCCGGCCCGCGATCCGTCCCGCACGCCGCTCGTCTCGGTGAACCTCATCCAGCAGAACGCCTTCATGGAGACGGCGCGCTATGGCGGCTTCGAGCTGTCGAGCGCCCCTTCGCACGCGCCGGGCGCGATCTACGATCTCAATTTCATGGTGGTCGGCCGGCCGAGCGGCTGGCGCATCTCGATCGAGTACAAGTCCGACCTCTTCCGCAAGGAAACGGCCGAGACCCTCCTTGCGATGTGGCGGGACACGATCGCCTTCGCGCTCGACCACCCGGACCGCCCCCTCGCCGATCTTCCCCGCCCGGACGGCTTCGGCGAAAGCGGCGCCCCGGCCGGCGAGATCGGCCGGATCGAGGCGGCGCTTCGCGCCCATCCGCTCGTCGAAGACGCCGCGGCCCTCGCCTTCGCCGCGCACGACGGAACGGCGAAGCGCTACGCCTTCGTGACGCCCTCGGACGCTGCGACGATGCCCCTCGAAACGCTCCCGGCCCGGCTCGTCAAAGATCTCACCCGCGCCGATGCCGGCACCGCCCCGGACGGGATCAGCGTCCTCAAGGCGCTCCCGCGCGATGGAACGGGCCGTATCGCCCGCACCCGCCTCACAGTTCCGGCGAGCGCACTCGCGCCCGCGGCGCCCTCCACGGCGAAAGGGCCGGCCGAGGACGCGGTCGTCCGCCGCCTCGCCGCCATCTGGGAAGAGGTGCTCGGCGTGACCGGCATCGGCGTCACCGCCAATTTCTTCGATCTCGGCGGCCATTCGCTCCTGTCGATCCGGATGCTCGCCCGCGTCGCGGAGGAGTTCGGCGTCGCCCCCTCCCTCGCCGCGACCTATCGCAGTCCCGATCTCGGCGCGCTCGCCGGCGAAATCGCCGCTCTCGTGCGCCCCGCGGCCGCCATCGATGACGCCGCCGCCGATTGGCGGATCGTCGAACTCTCCCCCGCCGGGCCCGGCGTGACGATCGTCTGGATCAACCATATCGGCACAGTCCACGCGCTGTCCCGCATGAGCGCGGGCGAGCGTCGGATCCTGTGCCTTCGCACCTTCGAGCCCGGCCGCGAGCACGGCCTCAAGGGGCTCCCGATGGAAAAGATCGCCGCGATTTACGTCGACCTCATCCGCAAGGCGAAGGTCGAGGGGCCCATCGTCCTCGGCGGCGGCTGCTGGCACGGCGTCCTCGCTTACGAGATCGCACAGCAATTGAAGCCCCTCGGCATCGAGGTCGCGCTCCTTATCGGCATCAACATGTGGCACCCGGCGCTGAAGGCGCGGATGTCGGCCCGCCAGCGCTGGGCAATGCGCTTTACCGATCTAGGCAAGAACCTCGCCGCCGTTCGGGCGGGCGAAAAGTCGATCGTCGCGGCCGCCGGCAACTACGCACTTCCCCACAAGCTCGGCGTCTTCCGCACCGCCCGCGCGCTCGGCCTCATCCGCGAGATCCCCGCCCGCACCGGGTTACCCGACGAAGACGATTTCATCGTCACCCTCGTCGCCGCCCGCGATGCCTACGTGCCGCGGGCCTATGACGGGGCGTTCATGCAGATCCTGGTGCCGGAATCGCCGCGTGGGCCGGGGATCGACCCGCTCCTCGGATGGGTCGGCCTCGTCAAAGGCCCGGTCGAGACCGCCGAGATCCGGCGCAACGCCACCTCCATCGAAGACGATCCGGACCACCCCCTCGGCGTCGAAGTCGTGTCGCAGACGCTGCAGGAGATCGATCGTCGCACCGGACGGCGCGGGACGCGTTGAGATGACGGCAGCGCGCTTCATCATCTTCCTCATCTTGATCGTCGTGCTCGCCGGCATCCTCTTCCTATGGGTGGCGGCGGGCGGGGCCACGGTCGCGAAGGAACATGCGCGCCGCGTGCTGTCGCCGGCGGTCAGCGTGCCTCACCCGACCGGGGCGCACAGGGTTGGACTGCAGACGCTGACCCTTTCGATCGACGGCACCGCCATACCCGTCGACGTGTGGTATCCGTCGGCCACGCCCACAGCCTCGCTGTCGCAGAAGGCACGCGGGGCGATGCGGACCGTGACGCACCCGACCCACGCCTCCGCGCAGCCCGGCGCGCCGCTCGCCCGCGCGACGAAGCGCCTTCCCCTCATCGTCTACTTCCCCGCCTGGTTCTCGACGCGGGAGGACAACAGCTACCTCCTCGCCGATCTCGCGAGCCACGGCTTCGTCATCCTCGCGCTCGACGACATCGTGCACAATCGCGGCCTCGGCGATCCGCGCCTTCTCGATGCGAGCCTCGATTACGGCTCCGACGAGGGCTTTGCCCGCTCGCTCGTCCTCGCCGGGGCCCGCGTCCACCTCGCGGGGGTGACGGCCGCACGCGCGGTCGACGATTTCGCCCGGCAAAGCCCCTGGGCCGAAGCCGTCGACACGGGGCGGATCGGCGCGCTCGGCTTTTCCTTCGGCGGATCGAGCGCGGCCGAGTTCAGCAAGATCGATCCCCGCGTCGCCGCCGTCGTCAATATGGAGGGCTCGACCTACGGCGCGTCCGGCGAGAGTGGGGTCGACGTGCCTTATCTCTTCCTGTCGGGCGGCGCGTTCTTCACCCCGGTCTCCGATCTCGCGAGCCCCGACGGGGCGATCCGCTACGAAGCGCAGCTCACCAAGATCGAGCTCGCCCGCCTCTTCGCCGCGCCGGAGACCACCGAGACGCTGGTCATCCCGCCCGCCTCCCATGTCGATTTCTCCGACCGCCGCGTCTGGCCGGGTCGCGCCGACGCCGCCGGCGACCCGCTCGCCCGGGCCGCACTCTCCGAAGCGATCCATGGCGCGGTGATCGGCTTCTTTGAAACGACGCTCGGCGACGAGCGCCACGCGCCCCTCGCCGAAAGCCTTCCAGACGTCCTCGACCTCGATACCGCACGGGCGCTCGCCCGCGAACGCGGGAGCATCCTTCCATGAGAACGATCGACATTCCTCACGATTTCTGTGTCACGACGCGGCGGCGCTGGCTCGTCGGGGCGGCCGCAACGGTCGCCGGCACGCAGGCGCTCGCGAGCGCATCACCCGCCGACGCCGCCCCCCAGCGCGATGTCGCCTCCTGCACGCCGCACCAGGCGATCGGCGACGGCGCCTCTCACCCGCTCTCGGAGCGTTATCAGAGCCTCGAAGCCGCACGCGCCGACTTTCCGGCCGCCACGAGCCTCGACGATGAGATCGACTGGTGCGCGATCCAGAGCGCGCTCGACGCCACCGCCCGAACCGAGGCCGGCGGCGGGGTCTACCTTCCCAATACCGGGGCGGCCTATGTCCTCAACCGGGGCCTCCGCCTCAATCCGGCGCGAACCTCGGTCTATGGCGACGGCACGCGGCTCGACTTCACCCGGCTCCCGGAAAAGTCGAACGCCGTTCACTTCGCCGCCGACAGCAGCCCGCAATACGGGCACGAGCGGACCGCCTTTCAAGGCTTCGAGCTGATCGGGCCGGGACGCGCCTCGACCTACACCGCCGGGCTCTTCTTCCACACGGATCTGCCGGCCCATTCGAGCCGGACGGTGATCCGCGACTGCGCGATCCACGGCTTCTATACCGGGATCCTGATGGGCGACCGGGCCTATATCATCAGCTTCGACCACATCTCCGTCTATCATTGCCGCTCGGCGCTCGACTGTCCCTATGACCTCGAGGACGCCGGCGAAGGCGTGTCCTTCAATCAGTCGGCGCTCTTCAACTGCGAAAATCTCGTGGTGAACACGGCGGGCTTCGAGCTGCGCTTCGTGAGCTGCTCGCTCGATTATTGCGAGCGCGTCGTCTGGGACAATAACGGCATCATCGACTTCGTGAGCTGCCGGATCGAGATCCGGCCGCCATCGACGCCCCCCTTCCACATCGCGGTCGGCCGCATCGACTTCTTCGGCGGCTTCTTCCTGATCAACGGGAAGGAGCCCCCGAAGGTCGACCAGCTCTTCGCTTTCAACGACCCCGGCGCCGCCGTCCACATGACGAGCCTTCGCGGCTGGAATTGGAAGACGACGAGCGGCCGCCTCACCAAGGGGCCGGGCAAGATCTACTGGGTCGAAGGGCGCGAGATCGACATGCCTCCCGGGCGGACCTGGGGGGATTGAACGATGGCCCGCACCAAGACCGACACGCCGACACGATCGCCCCTCGCCCCCCGGCGAGACCGACCCGGCGCGCCGAATAAAACCCGATTGGAGGACGGAATGGGCACGTGGCGACCCGACAGTTTCGCGTTCAAGGCCCGATCGTCGGGTCCGCACAGGTGCGCAGTTTCTCGCAGCCGCGAGGGCGCACCGCTCGGCACCGACGTTCGGCAGACCGGCATCCCGGTCGATCTCGTCACCCTTCTCGCGCCGAGGGACGAGCCGTCCGACCTCACCATCGCCGTCGGAATTGCGACGCGCGGCCGGGCGCCGATCCTGCAGGAGACGCTGCACGAGCTCGACCGGCAATATCGCCGGCCCGACCGGGTCATCATCTGCGCCACCGAGCCCGCCGACCTCGACGGTATCGCCTTCGGGCCGGGCACCCTCACCGTCCTCTACAGCGATCCGGGCCTGCCCCGGCAGCGCAACAAGATCCTCGACGAGGCGGGCGACGCCGATATCGTCGTCTTCCTCGACGACGACTTCCTTCCCGCGCCCGACTATCTGTCCGAGATGGAAGCGGCGTTCGCGAACGACCGTTATCTCGCCGTCGCCACCGGCACCGTGATCGCCGACGGCATCACCGGCCCCGGCTTCAGCGCCGAGGAGGGCCGCGCGGTCCTCCTCGACGACTGGATCGCCCACGGCCCGATCGACAAGCGGATGGATCCGACCTTTTGCGGCTATGGCTGCAACATGGCCGTGCGCATGGAGACCGTTCGCCGGCACGGCGTGCGCGTCGACGAGCGGCTGCAGCTCTACGGATGGCAGGAGGATGTCGACTTTACCCGCCGGCTCGGCCGGCATGGCGGGATCGCGCGCCTCTCGGCCGCGCGTGGGGTGCATCTCGGGACCAAATCGGGCCGCGGCTCGGGCCTCAATCTCGGCTACTCGCAGATCGCGAACCCGCTCTATCTCGCTTATAAGTCGAGAGGCGGCGCCTATCCGCTCAGCTACGCGCTGATCCGCATCAGCCGCAATCTCGCGGCCAATGTCGGAAAGGCGCTGACGCCCGAGCCGTTCGTCGATCGGCGCGGCCGCCTCAAGGGCAATCTCCTCGCGATCAAGGATCTCGTGTCCGGGCGCCTGCGGCCCGAGCGTGCGGGGCGGCTATGATCGGCTCCGTCGCCACGACCGCGCGGGCCCTCGGCCCGACACTGAAGGCTCCGCTCAAGTCCGCCTATCTCGCGAGCTGCCGCACCCTGGCGCACCTGCGCCTCGGCCGGGAGGACGCACGACGCGACCTCTCGCGTCTCGCGGTCGTCGGGATGCTCGGCCGGCGCAACGGCATCGGCTCCGGCGCGAAACTCCACTTCGACGCCCTCGCCCGCGAGCATCCCGGAACGCAATTGATCGACGGCACCGCGGCGCTGCGCAATCCGCTCGCTCACGTCCCGCACGAGACGGCGACGGCCTACATCTTCCACTGCGCCGCACCGCAGACGGCGACACTCGTGCAATCGGTCCTGCCGGAGGCGGCGAAGGCGTACCGGATCGGCTATTGGGCCTGGGAGCTGCCCGACCCGCCGCCCGGCTGGCGCGAATTCGGCTCCCTCGTCTCCGAGATCTGGGTGCCCAGCCACTTCGCAGCCCACAGCCTCGGCCAACTGTTCGACCAGCCGATCCACGTCGTCCCCCATCCGATCGACCCGGCGACGCCCCGCCAGCACCGGCAAGGGGATCCTTTCACCGTCCTCGTGATGGCCGACAGCCGGTCGAGCCTCAGCCGCAAGAACCCGGTGGCCGCCATCGCCGCCTTCGAGCAAGCCTTCGGCGCCGATCCCAAGGCCCGCCTCGTCGTCAAGCTCCATGGCGGCGGTTCCGAGGCGCGGCGCCTCCTCGAAAAGGTCGAGGCGATGGCGAACGCGACGGTCATCACCGGCTTCCTCGACGAGGCCGCGCTCGTCGCGCTCTACCGGGAGAGCGACGTGATCTTGTCGATGCACCGGGCGGAGGGGTTCGGCCTTCCCCTTCTCGAAGCGATGGCGCAGGGCGTGCCGGCGATCGCCACCGGCTGGTCCGGCAATGTCGACTTCATGTCGCCGCGCGATAGCGTGCTCGTGCCGTATACGCTCATCGATGTCGTGGACGATGCGGGGATCTATGGCGGCAGCCAATGGGCCGATCCGAGCGTCGACGCGGCCGCCGAAGCTCTCGTGCGCCTCGCGAACGACCGCCACGCCTACGAGGCGCTCGCCGCGCGGGCTCACGCCGCCGCCCATGACGCGCGCCGCCGCTTCTCGACGGAGACGCTGTCATGACCGGCCCGCGCACCGTGGCGCGCCGGCCGGACGCCTGCCGGGCCTACAGCAGAAAAGCGAGCGCGACCGCGCCCCAGAAGACGATCAATGCAACGAAAACGGCAAGGCGGATCCGCCTGCCGTTCCAGAACAACAGGTCATTGTCGTTCGGCAATAGTCCGCTCCCCCTGCTTTCGGCCATGCGTCGCACCGTCATCGGCGGTCCGTCCTTCACCCTCGCTTCGTCGCGGCCAAACACCCGCACGTCCGGGGCGCGGCGATCCACATCCCGGCATACGCGACCTTTCGAGGAGAAGCACGGACACGCCGACAAGTTCCACCCCCGCTCGCAACAGGCCGCACGCCGCGATTCGATCGCCCCGACGGCGAAAGAGCCGTGCATATGAACATCCTTAATCGCAACGATATCGTGCCGCTGAAGACCGTCGAGCACGAAACTCAAACCGCCGAGACCGTCGATCTCGGTCGCGTGATCCAGATCATCTGGGCCGGCAAGTGGACGATCGCGGCCTGCCTCGTCGTAACGATGCTCGTCGCCCTCTACGCCTTGCGCCAGGTGACGCCGCAATATTTCGCCGCGGCGACGGTCCTCCTCGACGATCGGCAGAAGAACGTCACCAACGTCCGCGCGGTGGTGGCCGACCTGTCGCTCAGCGCCTCCGTGGTCGCGGGCGAGGTGTCGGTGATCCGGTCGAACCTTCTTCTCGGCAAGGTGGTCGATCAGCTCGATCTCGTCGACGATCCCGACTGGGATCCGCGTATCGAGCGGCCGAAAGGCGCCGTCGACCGCATCGTCGAAACGTTGCGCGGCTGGATGCTGTCGGCGAAGACCAATCTCGGCCTCGCCGAACCCGCGGCGCCGCTGCCGGAAAAAGCGCCCGACCCCCGCGACCCGCGCGATCTCGTGATCGGCATGCTGCAACAGCGCCTGTCGGTGAACCGCGAGGGCATCTCGCACGTCCTCAATATCGGCTTTACCGATCCCGACCCGCAGACCGCGGCCCGCTTCGCCAACGCGATCGCGAAACGCTATATCCAGGATCAGATCGACCAGAAGCGCCAAACCACCGAGGACGGCAGCGTCTGGCTGAACGAGCGCATCGCGCGCCTCAAGGATTCGGTCGAGCGGACCGAGGCGGACGTCGTCGCCTTCAAGGCCTCGCAGGCGCTGACGGTCGGCAGCGAAGACACGATCAACCAGCAGCTCGCCCAGCTCAACCAAGAGCTCACCCGCGCCCGCGGCGCCCGCGTGATGGCCGAAGCGCGCTATGACCAGGTCCACGAGCTCCTCGAAAGCGGCGGGATGCCGGCCGCCGCCTCCGCCCTCACCTCGCCCCTCATTCTGACCCTCAGCCAGCAAAAGGCGGAGCTCCAACGCCGTCAGGCCGAGCTCGGCAAGAAATACGGGCGCGAGCATCCCGACCAGGTCGCCGTCGCCGCCGAACTCGAGGATATCGACCGCGCCTTCGACGTCGAAGTCGGCAAGGCGGTCGCCGCGCTGAAGAGCGATGTCGCGGTCGAACTCGCCCGCGAGCGGGAGCTCGACGCGGCGATCAAGGAGCACGAGGAGCGCCTCGTCGAGATTTCGCGCAACTCGGTGCGGCTGCGCCAACTCGAACGGTCGGCCGACGCGACGCGCGCGATCTACGAGATGTTCCTCAACCGCTACATGGAGACGACGCAGCAAGCCGAACTCCAACAGGCCGACGCGCGCATCATTTCGGTCGCCAACGCACCCTTCTCCCCCGCCTATCCGCGCTCGAAGCTGGTGCTCGCGGCGGCGGGTGGGTTCGGCCTCTCGATCGGCATCGCGCTCGTTTTCGCGCTGGCGCTGACGGCGAACCGGGTCGAGACACCGCACGAGGTGCGCACGCGCCTGCGCCTGCCGGTGCTGGCCGCGCTCCCCAATGTCAGCCGGGTGCGCGGTCGCGGCTGGATCCTGCGCCAGCTCTCGCGCCGCTCCCTCACCCCGTTCGCCGAGGCGGTGCGGGCGCTCCGCGCGGCGCTCAACCTCGAACAGCTCGGCGGGGAGAGTCTCGTCCTCATGGTCTGCTCGGCCGAGACCGGCCAGGGCAAGACGACGACTTCGACTTCCCTCGCCTCGGTGATGCAAGTGATCGGCCGGCACGTCGTGATGGTCGAATGCGACGTGCGCCGCCCGGTGTTCTGGGAGGTGTTCGGCAATCGTGCGAACCGCACGGCGCGCGTGCCGTGCCTTGCGGACTATCTGAAGGGCACTGTCGAGCCCGACCAGGTGATTCAGCACCATAAGCCGACCGGGATCGACTACATCCCCGCCGCCGTCCACCCGATGGGCGGGGCCGATCTCTTCTCGACGCCACGCTTTCAGATCCTCCTCGACCATCTCGCCGACATCTACGACGTCGTCATCCTCGACACGCCGCCCCTCGTCGAAGCCTCCGACGCGCGCGTCGTCGCTCGCTATGCCGACGTCGCCCTCCTCGTGGTCGCCTCCGGGCAGGAGAGCCTGCCGATGGTCGAGCGGGCCCTTCGCATCCTCGCTGACAGCGACGTTCGCGTCGCCGGCGTCGTCCTCAACCGCGCAAAGCGCGCCGTCCTCAGCGGCGGATCGGTGGGAGCCTGAGCCATGCAATATCCATTTGGAATCGCATCCGAGACCGAAGGCGGCCCGCACCTCGATCATGACGGCCGCACGCGGACGCGGCGCAAGATCGCCATCATCTATTATTGGCTGGTCAAGATGCGCGGCGGCGAGCGCGTCCTCGAGGAGATGCTGAAGCTCTACCCGCAGGCCGACATCTTCACCCATGTCGCGATCCCGGAGCGCCTCTCCGACATCATCCGCGCCCACCGGATCACCGAGACATTCATCGGCCGGCTTCCAGGGGCGCGGGCCCATTACAAGGCCTATCTGCCGCTGATGCCGCGCGCGCTCGAAGAGCTCGACCTGTCGGGCTACGACCTCGTGATCTCGGTGGAATCGGGCCCCGCGAAGGGGGTGATCGTGCCGCCGGGCGTGCCGCACATCTGCTATTGCAACACGCCGATGCGCTATATCTGGGACCAGTACGGCTTTTATTGCCGGTCCATGGGGACGGTGCAGCGCTTCGTCTTCGGTCACGTCGCCCATCAGCTTCGCCAATGGGACGTGTCGACGGCGGCGCGGGTCGATCATTTCGTCGCCAATTCGAGCTTCGCGGCCGAACGGATCCGCCGGTATTATGGCCGCGAGTCGACGGTCATCAATCCGCCGGTCGACCTGTCGATCTATCGGCCCGGCCCGCAGCGCCGCGGCGCGCACTTCCTCTTCATCTCCGAGCTCGTGCCCTATAAGCGCGCCGACATCGCCATCGAGGCGTTTTCGCGGCTCGGCCTGCCCCTCACCGTCGTCGGCTCGGGTGACGGCGCCGCCGCGCTGAAGCAGAAGGCGGGGGACAATGTCCGCTTTCTCGGCCGCGTCCCGAACGAGGAGCTCGCCGTGCTCTATCGCACCGCGCGGGCCGTCATCTTCCCGCCGCTCGAGGATTTCGGCATCGTTCCGGTCGAGGCGATGGCCTCCGGCGTGCCGGTCATCGCCTATGGCAAAGGCGGCGTGCGCGACAGCGTCATCGACGGGGAAACCGGGCTCTTCTTCGACACCCAGTCGACCGAGGCGCTCATCGAAGCGGTCGAGCGGTTCTGCACGATCGAGGACCGCTTCGATCCGGAGCGGATCGTCGCCCAGGCGCGCCTCTTCTCCCAAGAGAGTTTCCGCCAGCGCTTCGGCGCGCTCGTCGAGCGCACGATGCATGCGCACGAGACGCGGCCCTTCCTGCTTCCCGTGACCCTTCCCCCCCAAGAGGCCGCCCGCGCTCAAGGAGCCGAGCCGGCCCTTTCGACCTGGTGAGCGACAGTGGCGCCGTCGGTCGGTTTCCCGGATTTCCGCCGCCCCGTCCGGGGGCGGCGACCTCGTCCATAATCAAAAGGAATACGACCATGAATACGTCAGAGGCGCGTCTCACCACCCTCGATCCGGCCGAGATTTCCAAAGAGCTCGACCGCAATGGCGTCGCCATCATCAGAAATTTTGTCCCAGCCCAAGAGCTGAAGCGGACGCAGGACACTATAAAGTCCATCGCCAGCGCCAATAACGGCGAGTACGTCTTCATCGAAGGCACCGACGGGCTCGACGGCACCTTCCTCGAGACCTGGGCCCGCGATCCGGCGATGCTCGCCTTCGGCCGTGCGGTCTGCGAACACGCGCTGAGGCGCTCTTTGCCCAGCATCGCGGGGCGGCAGACCGTGCGGATCCTGTGCGGGGAAAGCGGTCAGGCCGAGTCGCTGATCTTCCATTACGACTCCTACGTCCTCACCGCGCTGATCCCGGTCATCGCCCCGGAGGCCGGGAGCGGCGGCGACTTCGTGATCTTCGCCAACCGCCGCCCGCTGCGACGGACCTATCTGCGCAATCTCGTCGACCGGATCGGCCTCGACAACAAGATCGTCCAGCGCTCGCTACGCCATCGCTATGCCGACGGCGCGTTCGTCCGTGTGCCGCTCGAGCCCGGCAGTCTCTGCCTCTTCTGGGGCTATCGCTCGGTCCACACCAACGACCGCTTCCGGCCCGATCAGATCCGTTGCACCGCGATCCTTCATTTCGTCGATCCGCACGCCAACAGCGTCTTCAAACGCGCTCTACGCCGCTCGGGCCGCGCAAAGCCGCCGCGATCGCAGCCGCTATCAGACAAAAACCATGAACAATATCATAATCTTACGCGATAGACGCCGACCGAGGCGCGTCCCGTGCCGCAATGAGGAGGTGCGGTCAGTATGTCGAACTTCATCCTGGTGACGGGCGGCGCCGGTTATGTCGGCTCCCACACGTGCAAACGCCTCGCCGCGCGCGGCTTTCGGCCCGTCACCTACGACAATCTCGGCCAAGGCCATGCCCGCGCCGTGCGATGGGGACCGCTCGAAGTCGGCGACGTATGCGACACCAAGCGTCTCATCGAGGTGATGCATCGATACCAGCCGGCGGCGATCGTCCATTTCGCGGCGAGTTCGCTCGTCGGCGAGTCGGTCGCCAATCCGGTGAAATATTATCGCGCCAATGTCGGTGGCACGATCTCGCTGATCTTCGCCGCCCTCCAGGCCAACGTCGACCGCCTCGTCTTTTCGAGCACCTGTGCGGTCTATGGGACGCCCGAGCGCCTTCCGATCACCGAGAGTGAGGCGAAGGCGCCCGTCAGCCCCTATGGGCGCTCCAAGCTGATGATGGAAACGATCCTGCGCGATTGCTGCACGAGCTACGGGCTCGATGTCGTCGCGCTGCGTTATTTCAACGCTGCGGGCGCCGATGCGGACGGCGAGATCGGCGAGGCCCACGACCCCGAGACCCACCTCGTCCCGCTCGTCCTCGGCGCGGCGCTCGATCCGGCGCGGCACATCACCGTCTTCGGGACCGACTATGACACGCCGGACGGGACCTGCATCCGCGACTATATCCATGTCGAGGATCTCGCCGCGGCGCACGTCGCGGCCGTCGAGCGGCTGATCTCCGGCGATCTCAACGGCTTCCGCACGTTCAATCTCGGCAGCGGGACGGGGATTTCGGTGCGCGAGATCATCGACTTCGTTCAGGCGATGACCGGCCGGGCGATCAACGTGCGCGAAGGCCCTCGGCGGGAGGGCGACCCGCCGATCCTCGTCGCCGATCCCTCCCGTGCCGAGACCGCGCTCGACTGGCGGGCCGAGCGGTCCGACCTTCAGACCATCATCGGATCCGCCTGGGCCTGGATGAAGCGCACCGCGCCCCAATCCTCCGGCGATCCCGACCCTGATCCGGCCGACCGCGTCCAACCCCGCACCGCCGTCGGAGAGCATTAGATGGCCGACATCGCCCGAAAATTCGGCGGAACCACCGTCCTCGGCTCGGGTGTGGCGACGGCGGTCGCCCGGGGCCTCTCCCAGCTCGCCCAACTCGCGGTCCTCATCGTCGCGGCACGCTATCTCACCCCGGAACAGTTCGGCGTCTTCGCCCTCGTTTCGGCCTTCGCGGTGATCGCCCTTCAATTCTCGGAGGCGGGGTGGAGCGAACTGATCATCAGCTGGAGCGACACCGAGGAGACGATCCGGGAGATCACCCTGGTCGCCTGGCTGACGGGCCTCGCAATCGGAGCGCTCGGCATCGGCGCCGCGCTTATCGCCAACGCGCTCGACGCGGCGCACCCGATCGCCCAGCTCATCGCGCTCTTCTCGGTGTGGATCTTCCTGTCGACGGTCGCGGCGACACAGAGCGGCATCCTCATCCGCCGCGAGCGCGTCGTCTATTGGGCGGGCTTCCAGATCTGCGGCGATCTCGCGGGGCTGGTGACGGCCATCGCCCTCCTCCATCGCGGCCATGACGTCACCGCCCTCATCTGGGGCCGCCTCGTGCAGCAGACCTTGCTGGTCGGCGGGGCGCTCACCGTGAGCCGGCTTTTTCCGGCGGCCCGCGTCGGGCGGGAGACGGCGATCTATATCGTCCGCTTTTACGGGAGCGTTCTTGCGACCCGCGTCCTTGCGACCTTGCGCTCCTATGTGGCCACGATCTTCATCGGCATGTTTCTGGGGCTCGCGAGCGCCGGCCTCTACCGGGCCGCCGATCGGCTGATCGGCGCGATCTCGGAGTTGATCGTCGATCCGGTCCGCGTCATCGCCTGGGTCGTGTTCCGCCGCGCCGCGACACGGGCGAGCGCGGCGGGGCGGCCGGCATCGGAGGGCCTTCGCGAGAGCGCCAACACCTTCCTGCCGATCATCCTCGCCGTCGCGACGCCGGCCTTCTTCCTCGTCGGCTGGTTCTCCACCGAGCTCGTGGCCTTCGTCTTCGGCGACCGCTGGAAGGAGGCCGGGCTGATCATGGCGATCCTCGCCGCCTCCCGCCTCCTCTTCATCCCGAGCAGCGTCACGCTGATCCTCCTCTCCCTCGTCGGCGAGGTGCGGCGCTTGCCGCCGATCTCGTTGCTGAACTGCCTCGTCGCCATCGCCCTCGTCTTCGCGACGGCGCATTTCGGCCCGGCGGCGGTGGCCCTCGGCGAGGTCGGCGCGGGGGTCGTCGCGATCGCCACCTCGATCTATCTCCAGGCCCGCTATGCGGGCATCGACTGGCGCACCATCCTGCTGCGCTCTGTCTTCATCGTGCCGACCCTGGTGCTCGGCCTCCTCGGCGGGATCGGCCTCACCTCGGTCATTGCCCGTCTCGGCTGGCCCGACATCATGACGGCCGCCCTCGCCTCGCTCTGCGCCCTCGCGATCTATGCGCTCTGTGTCGCCCTCGTGCGTCCCCGCGTCGTGCGCAACGCCGCTCATCACATCGGAGGACGATCATGAGTCTTGCAAAGTCGACCTTGCTCCCTCTCCCGCTCGAACGGGACCGCTCGCCGCGGCGCCTCCTGTCGCGCCTCAAGAGCCTTCCCGCGATCGCCGCGTGTCGGAGCGAGTTCTGGCTGCGGCCGCATCATCGCTCCTTCATGGGCGCCTACCGCACCTTCGCCGAGGCGATCGCCGCCGCCCCGACGTCGAGCCTTGCGGGCTGCGACCATGCCGAAATCGCCGAGATCGGCTTCGCGACGATGTGCGAGCTCGCCATATGGGACTATCCGGTCCTCTTCTGGCTCGACCGGCTGGGGGACAGCGTGACCGACATCCTCGATGTCGGCGGCCATATGGGCACGAAATTCCGCGCCTTCGACCCGCACCTCGACGTGCGCTCCCGCTACCGCTGGACCATCGTCGAGACACCGGCGATCTGCGCGGCCGGCCGGCGACGCGCCGAGGCCGACGGTCTCGCCGGCGCGCTCGCCTTCATCGACGATCCGGCGAAGGCGCCGGCCGCCGATCTCCTCCTCGCCTCCGGCGTTTTCCAATATATCGACGCCTCGTTTGGCGATCTCGTCGCCCGCCTCGAACGGCCGCCCGCCCACATCCTCCTCAACAAGGTCGCGACCCGGACGGGGCCGACCGTCGTGACGCTGGAGCGGATCGGGGCCGCGCACGTGCCCTATCAGATCCGCTCGCTCGGCCCGTTCCTCGACGATGCGGCGGCGGCCGGATACGAGGTTGTCGACGAATGGACGATCCCCGACCTTTCCCACCGCGTCCGCTCCCATCCCGAGCTCGGTCGCAGCGTGAGCCGCGGCTTTTATCTGCGCCGCCGGGACGAGACGGGAGCGGCGTCATGATCCGCCTTGCTTTCCTTCTGCCGGCACTCCTCGCGTTCCTCGGCGCGGTGACACCCGCCGCCGCACAGGTCGACTACCGCCTCGCCGTCGGCGACATCGTCGAGTTCGACATCCTCAACGACGATGACGCCCCGCGAAAATTCGTGATCGACAACAATGGCGAGGTGCAGCTTCCCTTTGTCGGCGGCGTCAGGATCGCCGATCTCAGAATCTCCGAGGCGCATGACGCGATCACCGACAGCTATGTCGGGAACGAGATCCTCGTCGATCCGATGATCAGCCTCTCGATCGCCGAGTATCGCCCCGTCTTCGTCCTCGGCGACGTGAAGACGCCGGGCTCCTACGGCTTTCAGCCCCTGATGACGGTCGAACAGGTGATCGGTCTTGCGGGCGGCGTCTCGACCCTCCTCAACAACGAGGAGGAGCGGATCCTGTCGCGCGCCACGATGCGCGGCCAGCTCCAATCGATCGAGGCCGATATCGCGCGCCAGGCGGTCTGGATCGCCCGCGTCCGGGCCCAGCTCGCAGGCCGCAACAGCATCGCCGAGGACGATCTGCCGACGATCGCCGGGATCGAGCTCGATCCCGAATTCGTGGGCCAGCTCAAGGTCACCGAGGAGAAGATCATCTCCGTCGAGGCGAGCGCGTTCGCCCAGGATACCGGCGCCCTCAAAGCCTCCGTCAAGGCGGCGACCAACGAGGTCGAGTTGATCGAAAAGCTGGTCGAGAACCAGGAAAAGACGATCGCGTTCTACGAGGAAGAGGTCGATCGGTCGAAACAGCTCCAGGATCGCGGCCTCACCGCGCGGGCCGAAGTCGGCCGGCGCGGACAGGAACTGATGAACGCACAGAGCGGTCTCCTCCAGATCTACGGCGAGATTTCCCGCGCCCGCCGCAACCAGGGTGAGCTCGAGCGGAGCCTCGCCCAAAAGATCGCCGAGCGCACGCAAACCCTCCTTCAAGACCAGCAGGAGCGGCAATTGATGCTCGAAAAGCTCACGAAGGAGTACCGCTCCGTCGAGGGCCAGCTCTCGCTGCTGACGAGTTGGAGCGAGGCGGAGAGCGTTCGGGCGAGCACGGCGAAGGTCTTCATGTCGATCCGCCGCAACACCGGCGGCACCTCGACGGTGATCAAGGCGGGACCGACGACGGGCCTTGCGCCCGGCGACACCCTCACCGTGACGGTGGAGCGCGAACGGCAGATCGCGCTCGACCTCGAGCCCTGAGGCGATCCGGTGCAGATCTTCCCGATCACGCCGATCATCTTCCTCCTGTGGGCCTTCACGGCGGTGCGCAGCGTGGAGCGGGCCTTCGCGGTGTCGGCGCTCACGCTGCCGTTCGGGATGATGGCGATCTTCACCCTCCCTTCGGTCGGCGGGCTCACCCTCCTCGCGGTCCACGTCATGATGGCGCTCACCATCGGCCTCATCATGCTGCGTCTCACGGTCGATGCCTTCGACGGGCAGCCGGTCCACCTGCCGCAGAAGGCGATCCCGCTCGCGATTTTCTCGATCTACGCCGTGTTCTCCGCCGTCATCCTGGTGCGCCTCTTCGCCTATCAGTTCGACGTCTTCTCCCTGTCGCGCAGCACGGAGGGAACGGCCGTCAGCATCTACTTCAAGTCGTCGCTGACCCCGCTCCAGCCGGGCAGCTCCAACATTTCGCAGACGGCCTATATCCTCCTCAGCACGGGCGTTTTCCTCGCCTCCTGGGGCGTCATCCGGCGAACGGGCCTGTCTTATTTCGAGCGGATCATGCGCGGGATCGCCTATGTGAATATCGTGCTCGGCGCGATCGGCCTCGCCGGTGCCGACGCGATCCTGGCGCCGGTCCAGACGGCGACCTACGCGCTCGCCGACTCGCAATTTTCCGCAGGCTTTCCGCGCAATATTGGTGGCTTTTCCGAACCCTCTTCATTCGGCGGCTTCAGTTCGGCGATCTTCGCTTATTTCGCCGCGAGCTATCTCACCTCGCGCCGCCCGATCGAGGGGCTGATCGCGCTCGCGACCCTCGTGATGACGCTGTCGTCGTTGTCCGCCAGCGGGTTCGTCGGCCTCGCCGCCGCAGCGCTCATCCTCGCATGGCAAGCGCGATGGGCCGTGTTCGGGCCCTATCCGCGCGGGCTCGCCCTCGGGTTCGGGCTCGTCTTGTGTCTCCTCGTCGCGCTCGTCTGTGTCATCCTGATCGCGACGCCGCTGCCGGACATGATCGCAAAGCTCTTCGGCGAGATCATCCTCGACAAGGCGGAGAGTGAATCCGGGCTCGAACGCGGCGCGTGGGCGGCGAACGGCATCCTCGCCTTCGGCGAGACCTACGGCCTCGGTGCCGGCGTCGGCTCCCTGCGCTCCAACGGGCTCGTCTCGGTGATCCTCGGCAGCGTCGGCATTCCGGGGCTGATCGCCCTCACCGCCTTCATCGGCAGCACCTTCGCCCTGCCCGTGACACTCGCGGCAGGCACCACCGCACGGCGCGTCTTTCTCGGGACTCGCGCCGCGGCCGCCACCCAGCTCGCTGTCATGCTGACGAGCGGAACGGTGCCCGATCTCGGCATCCTCTTCATGCTGATCGCCGCCGCCGCCATCGTCGCCCGCGAGGCCGGATACCGAGACCGGCCGGCCGGCTATCTCGCGATCACAGCGGGATAGACCAGACCCCGCGGCCGGGTGTCGGCGCCGCCGCGAGGCCGGCTCGGCGCCCACCGATCGTTCCGCAACGCCGCAGCCCTCCGCCCATGACCGCCGCACCATTCGCGGCACGTCTTTGTTCAAAATGGACATGTCGTGCCTTGGTGTTGCGGTGTGCCTGCGCCTACGCTTTCGGCCTTCATTGGCGATCGCGAATCGCGTCGGACAAACGCGGAGAGCCACGGCGTTGCGGATTGGAATTCTCGGCCTCGGAACGATCACCTCGGCGCTCGTCGAGAGCATCGCCGGCGACGGTCACGCGATCACCGTGTCACGCCGCAGCGCCGCCAACGCAGACCGTCTCACCGCGCGTTTCACCAATGTCGAGGCGGCCGACAACCAGGCCGTTCTCGACGAGAGCGACGTCGTCTTCATCGGCCTCATGGCGGATGCTGCCGACGCGATTCTCGCGCCTTTGCGGTTTCGGGAGGGCCAGACCGTCATCTCGCTGATGGCCGACGCGTCCTTCGCCCACACCGAGGCCGCGATCGCCCCCGCGAGGATGGCGGCGCGAATGATCCCCTTTCCGCCGATCGCCGCCGGCGGCTCGCCCATTCTCACCTTCGGCGACGACGCGCTCGTCCATGCCCTGTTCGGCGCTCGCAACGCGATCTTCCCGCTGGCGAACGAGGCCGAGCTCGCGGCCTATCTGTGCGCGCAGGCGGTGCTGTCGCCCGCGACGAGCCTCGTCGCGAGCGCGGCGGCGTGGCTCGGCCCGCACGTGTCCGATCAGGAGACCGGCGAGGCGTTCCTGCGCACCCTCGTCGGCTCGAGCCTTCTCGGCACGCCGTGCCATGCGCTTCTGCGCGCCCTCGACACGCCGGGCGGCTACAATCAGCGCCTTCGCGACCACATGCTTGCAAGCGGGATGGACAAGGCCGTCAGGTCCGGGCTCGACGATCTGCGCGGGCCGCCGGACGAGGAAACATGACCCGTGCCGCTCGGCCGGGCCTGCTCGCGCCGTCAGGTCCGTTTCTGAGGGTCACGATTCAATGACTCACCGTTGTTGCACAAACCGTATAGTTTCAACCTTGCAACGCAGGCCAATCGCTACGGCCTTACTTCAACGAAGGAAGGCCGTCTCCCCTCTCCCCTTCTCGATGCGGGAAACCTGTCGCCGATCCCGCTCTCATCCCAGCTCGACTGTGACCGACGGTGGCGCGTCCGGATGTGGCGGGCTGAACGGTGACGCCTCGCCTTTTGCCAATAAACCGCGAAACGAACCAAGGAGCGCACGATGCCTGACGGTTTTCCCATCAGCCCCGTTACACTCAAAGTCAATAATTTCATGTTCGGCCCGAACTTCGTCAAAGGTTTGGCCGATCAGAACAACGAATACACGATCGTCTCCGACACGCTGGCGGTGCTGGAGTTTTCCGGCGGCTTCGACGGCACGACGACCTACGTCCAAGAGCTTCATGGCAGAGGCTTCGGCATCGACGCCAATGGCCGCTATACGGGCGTCGTGACCTCGTGGACCGGTTATGACAAGGCCAACCCCGAGAACTCTTGGACGATGTCCAAGCTCAACTCGTCGCTCGATCGTCTCAACGAACAGGCATCGGATCCCGGCGTCACCTTCCAGGATCTGCTCGTCATCCCGCTCGCCTATCGCTTTATCGGCGACGAATTCGCCGACGTCTTCCTGACCGGCTCGTTCGACGATTTCGCCCGCGGCTTCGGCGGCGACGACGAGTTCAACGGCCTCTCGGGCAACGACACCCTGATCGGCGACGACGGCAACGACTTCCTGACCGGCGAATCCGGCAACGACATCCTGCGCGGCGGGACCGGAGACGACACCCTCGTCGGCAATCTCGACAACGATACGCTGATCGGCAATTCCGGCGACGACCTGATCGACGGCGGCGAGGACAACGATCTCATCCGCGCCGGCAGTGGCAATGACAGCGTCATCGGCGGCACGGGCGACGATATCATCATCGCCGGCGCGGGCCATGACACCGTCTCCGGCGGCACCGGGGCGGATCGCATTCTCGGCAATGGCGGCGACGACCGGCTCATCGGCGGCCGCGGGGCGGACACGATCGACGGCGGGGCGGGCAACGATTCGGTTGCCGGCGGCATCGGCGACGACCGACTCCATGGCGGCGACGGCAACGACATCGTGCGCGGCCAGAGCGGCGCCGATCGCATGTTCGGCGACGATGGCGACGACACGCTCGTCGGCGGTCACGGCTCGGACAAGTTGTTCGGCGGGGACGGCAACGACAAGCTGTTGGGCGGTCAGGACGAAGACACGATCCGCGGCGGCGGTGGCGACGATGTGATCAATGGCGGCGACGGCACGAACTATCTGTTCGGCGACGACGGCGATGATTTCATCCGCAGCGGATCGGACACCGACCAGCTCTTCGGCAATCGCGGCGATGATCGGCTCGTGTCGGGCGCCGGCGCCGATTTCCTGAACGGCGGCGCCGGCAACGACATCCTGTCCGCCAACAACGCCGACGGCAGTGGCGACAAGGCGGCGGACTTCTTCATCTTCGAGGCGACGTTCGGCCATGACGTCATCACCGATTTCGAGATCGGCTTCGACGGCCTCATCATGATCGGCGTTGCGGAAACGGACGTGACGACCACGATCTCCGGCGACGATGTTTTGATCACCGCGGCTATCGGGACGGGACAGAGCATCCTCATCGAAGGCGTCGCCGGCGAGTTCAACCCGGACACCGATATCGTCTACGCCTAGGACGCGACCGGGGTCCCTCGTTCGCGACGACGACCCGCCCGGCGCCATCGCCGGGCGGGTCGCGATCCGGCCGTCATTCGGCCGCCTTGCGCCTCAGTCGCTCGCCTTCAGCATCGCCGCCTTCATCTTGGCCTTGTCGGCGTCCGAGATCTGCGGCCGCTGGAGCTTGATCGTCAGTTTGTCGAGCGTCGCGGTCAGCGGGAATGGCGGGGTATAGTCGGCATCATTCACGCCGGTGAGCGTGTCCGATCCGATGTCGAAACTCTCGTCCCACTGAAGAATGATCGGAATGGACTTTTCGATCCGCTTGGTGTCGACGACCGCACCGTCGACTTTCAGCGTGCCGGTGCCGGGCCGGCCGAGCCCGCTCATGTCGTTATAAGCGAGCGTTCCGAGCCCGAGCCCTTCATAATCGAACGCGAACTCAATGGTGTGCCGGCCGGGGGTCAGCGCCGTCTTCCCCTCCCATTTCACCCGATCGAGATCGACCAGATTCCAGAGAAAAACCGGCTTGCCGTGGAGAAGATAGAAGCCGTATCCGGCGAAGCGGCCCCCCGAGGTGAGGATCATGCCCTCGCCGCCTCCCTCCGGCACGTCGATCTCCGCGGTGATCGTGTAGGAGGTGTCGAGGAGGACCGGCGAGTCACCTTGCGGCAAGCCCACCATCGGCCGCGTATAGACGAACTCGTCCCGGCCGGCGGTGATGTTCGGTCGTGGCGCGATCAGTCTCTGGCCCACCGACGCGTCGAGCGGGAAGACCTGATAACGGGTCGCCTCGCGGATGAACGCGTCCTTCAGGCGCTGCACAATGTCGGGATGCTGGGCGGCGACGTTGGTGGTCTGGGTCGGATCGGACTTGAGGTCGTAAAGATCCAGGACCTGGTTGTTGAGCGGGTCGAGGTTCGGGGCGACGAAGGCCTCCCATGGGGCGCGGTTCACCTCGGTGCTCAAGAACCAGCCGTCCTGCCAGAGCGCCCATTGGCCCATCATCTCGAAATATTGGGTGTCGCGCGGCGGCGAGGCGTCGGCGTTCGCCGGGTCGAACAGATAGGCGAAGCTCTTGCCGTCCATCGGCGCCTGGGTGATCCCGTCGACGCTCTCGGGCGCGGGAATGCCGGTCACATCGAGAAGCGTCGGAACGATATCGATGACATGGAGGAATTGATCGCGCCGCGCGCCCTTGTCCCGGATCCGCTTGGGCCAGGAGACGACCATGTTCTGCTTGATGCCGCCGAGCTGCGAGGCATTCTGCTTGAACCATGGGAACGGTGTGTCGAACGCCCAGGACCAGCCGGCCGCCATGTGATTGTAAGTCTCTTCCGTCCCCCACACGTCGTACCACTTCATCTGGTCTTTGACGGGGATCGCGTTGATCCCGTTGAAGTACGCCACCTCGTTCGGGGTGCCGAGCAGGCCGCCTTCGGCGCTCGTTCCGTTGTCGCCGTTGATGTAGATGATCAGCGTGTCGTCATATTCCCCGATGTCCTTCAGGAATTGCACGACGCGGCCGATCTCATGATCGGAATAGGCCGAATAGGCCGCAAAGACGTTCGCTTGGCGCACGAAGAGCTTTTGTGCGTCCGCATCGAGCTGATCCCAGGTGTCGATGTGCTCGGTCGGCCAGGGATTGAGCTTCGTGTCGGCCGGAAAGAGGCCGAGCGACTTCTGGTTCTCGAAGATCGTCTCCTGCAACGCATTCCACCCCGCATCGAAGAGGTGCATACCCTCGATCGTGTCGACCCATTCGCGCGTCGGATGGTGCGGGGCGTGCGTCGCGCCGGGGGCGTATTGGATGAAGAACGGCTTCGACGGGTCGGTCTGATGGACCCGGCCGATCCAGTCGATCGCATCGTCGGCCATCGCCGTGACGAGATTCCAGCCCGGCTTACCCTCGAACGGATAGATCTGGGTGGTGTTGCGGAAGAGGTTCGGCTGCCACTGGTTCGCGTCACCGCCGACGAAGCCATAGAAATACTCAAAGCCCATGCCGCTCGGCCATTGCGTGAACGGGCCGACCTGGCTCGCTTCGAACGCCGGCGTGTTGTGGTTCTTGCCGAACCAGGCGGTCGCATACCCGTTGTCGAGGAGGATCCGGCCGACGGTCGCTTTGTCGTCGGCGATGATGCTGTTGTAGCCGGGAAAGCCGGTCGACTGCTCGGAGATCACGCCGAAGCCGGCATTGTGGTGGTTCCGCCCGGTGATCAGCGCGGCCCGCGTCGGCGAGCAGAGCGCCGTCGAATGAATGTTGGTGAAGCGGATCCCGTCCTTCGCGAGGGCGTCCATCGTCGGCCATGGGACCACGCCGCCGAAGGTGCTTGGAATGCCCCAGCCGGAATCGTCGATCAGAATGAGAAGAACGTTCGGCGCATCGGCCGGCGGCGCGGCGCGCGGCGGCCACCAGGGCACCGAGTCGATGGCATCGGTCTCGATCGTGCCGCCGAAGGCCGGCGGCGGCGGCGGTAGCTGCAATCCGTTCAGCGTCGTGGTCGCATTCGGTGCGCCCGCCGGCTGTTGCGCCTCGGCCGAACCACCGAGGTGAAAGACGAGCGTAACGGCGAACGCCGCGACGAGCTTACGCAAGTGGCGCATCCTCCCCTCCCTATCCTGGCCGCGCTTGGATGTCGGCAAGACCTGCTCAATAAAAAATGCACCGCATCGGTAAATTGATGAAAATCAATATTCGGCGCGGCTGCCCATTTGAGCAAACCGACAAGTGATGACGTCTTTGTATATTTGCACGATCCACGCGAGCCGAAATCCATGAGAATTGGCAATATGTTCTAAAGTAGTAGACAGCCGAATTGGATAGATTTACTTTTTCATCCCTGGTGAGACAGCCGGCACGGCGTCGTCGCCCGCCTTCGGGGCCGCCGCGATCACGCGGCGCCCAACAGGTGCACATCGAGTCGAACGAGCGAATCCAGTTTCACGCGTGCGCTCCGCTGCGCTTCAGCGGCCATGGGAGGGTTCGATGCAAAACGACATGACACGGCGCATCGTTGCGGAGTTTCTCGGAACATTCTGGCTGGTGTTCGGCGGATGCGGCGCGGCGATCTTCGCCGCCGCGTTCCCCGAGCTCGGGATCGGCTTCGTCGGCGTTGCCTTCGCCTTCGGCCTCACGGTGCTCAGCATGGCCTACGCCGTCGGGCACGTCTCCGGCGGCCATTTCAATCCGGCGGTGACGCTGGGGCTCTGGGCGGCAAATCGGTGCCTCAACAAGCATGTGCTGCCCTATATCGGGGCGCAGGTTCTCGGCGCGGTCCTCGCCGCCGCACTGCTGTGGTTGATCGCGTCGGGCAAGCCCGAATGGGTACCGGGCTCCTTCGCCGCGAACGGCTTCGGGGCGCTCAGTCCCGGCAAATACAGCTTCGCCGCCTGCTTCAGCGCCGAGCTCGTCGCGACCTTTTTCTTTCTCCTCATCATCGTCGGCACGACGTCGAAGGGCGCGGCAAGCGGGTTCGCCGGCATTCCGATCGGCCTCAGCCTCACGCTGATCCACCTCGTGACGATCCCGATCACCAACACATCGGTCAATCCGGCGCGCAGCACCAGCCAGGCGCTCTTCGCCGGCCCCGATTATATCGGCCAACTCTGGCTGTTCTGGCTGGCGCCGATCCTGGGGGCGATGATCGCCGGCCTCGCGACACGGCTCATCTACGAGCCCGAAGCCCTCGTTTCGACGACCATCGTGGAATCGCGCAGCGTCTCGGCCTGAACCCGGCCGGGCGCGTCAGACGAGGGCCGAGCCGATCGCCCATATCCCGAAGGCGATCAGCACGGCCCCCGACAGACGCGAAACCCAGCCGGCGAAGCGCTCCGGCAGGCGGTGGCGGGCGAGCGCCACTCCGCCGCTGAGGACGCACCACCACAGCATCGAGCCCGCAAAAACCCCCGACACGACGAGAGCGGCGCCCCCCGCTCCCGTCCCCGAGGCAAGGCCGAGGCCGGCGAAGATCGCCGCGAAGGAGAGGATCGTCATCGGGTTGGTGATCGTGAGGAGGAATGTCGCCCCCGTGATGCCGAGGAGGTCGCGCGCGGAGACCGCCGCCGCCGCCGTTCGCTCCGTCGGCGTCATGCTCGTCAATCCGAGCCACACCATGAAGGCGCCGCCCACGAGGCGAAGCGGCGTATCGATCTCACCGAGGATGCCGGAAAACGTCGCAAAGCCGAGCGCGGCGAGCGCCGCATAGACCCCATCCGCCAACGCCGTGCCGAACCCGCCGGCGATCCCGGCGACATAGCCCCGCTCCAGCGTCCGGTTGATGCAAAGCGCCCCGATCGGCCCAAGTGGCGCCGCGACGGCGAGCCCGAGGATGAGGCTCTTGAAGAACAAGACCGGTTCCATCAGCCGCCCTCCGCCTCCCCTTTCTGGACATAGGCCCCGGCAACCGGGGACGAGAGCGCGATCACCGTCTCGCTGCGGCCCAAGAATTTACGCCCCTTGAGGTTGGCCAAGACGCCTTCGATCGACGCGGTTTCCCCGACACGGATCTTCATCAGATAGGACCAGCCCCCCGTGACGTGGTGACATTCGAGGATCGCCGGCTCGGCCTCGGCATAGCGGCGGAATGCGGCCTCGTCCGCGTCCTCGCGCAGGGCGATCCACACGAACACCAGCGTATCGAGCCCCATCGCGGCCGGGTCGAGCTCGACCGTGAAGCGGCGGATCGCGCCCGCGGCCGTCAGGCGCCGGATCCGCTCGTTGACGCTCGACGGCGACAAGCCGACGGTTCCGCCGATATCGGCGAGCGAGCGCCGCGCATCCGCGGACAACAGGTCGATGATTTTGCGGTCAAGGTCATCCATATCCACAAAATATGCGGATATGGAAACATTTTCAATTCATTTTAAGGTTCGGAGCGCGACATTCCGAGATATCTTCATTACCCGGAGTGGCCGCCCCGCAAGGGCGTCCCAAACCCCCGCCGAGCCACTCGACAGGCTCTGCCCGTGCCTCCCGAGGCGTCATCCCGTGAAAATTGCTCGGACGAGACCCACAACGCCGGGTGGCAACTTGTCGCGGACATTCATCCTGCGGTGTCAAACGGCAAGCCGCGCGCGACGGCCACCCGTCCGATCCCGCATCGGCATTGACCCGCCCTTTCGCGGGCGGACGACATGGGGCCGACCGCGCCCGGCGGCCTCGCGGTGATCTTCGCCGTGCCGCCCTTGCGTCCCGTTCCGCGCCGGGCGATAGCGACATCATGACACTCATCCCTGCTACCGCGGCTCCCGCTGGTGAAACCAACACAGTGCGCGGGGTCGCCTTCATGGTGGCCTCGACGATCATTTTCGCGGCACAGGATGGATTCTCCAAGGCGCTGGCGGACAATCACTCCGCCGTCTTCGTGACCATGTGGCGCTATTGGGCGTTCGGCGCGGTGTGCTTGCTCCTCCTATGGCGCACCGGCTTTCGCGCCGGGCTCACCTCCGGGCAACCGCGCCTCCAGATCCTGCGCGGCGTGCTGCTCGCGCTCGAGATCTGCGTCGCGATCGCCGCCTTCGCGCTTCTCGGTCTTGCGGCCAGTCATGCGATTTTCGCCTTCATGCCGCTGCTCGTCGTCGCCCTCTCCGGCCCGATCCTCGGCGAGAAGGTCGGCTGGCGGCGATGGACGGCGGTGGGCGTCGGGCTCATCGGGATGATGCTGATCATTCAGCCGGGCGCGCGTGCGCTGACGCCCGAGCTCGGCGTCGCGCTGCTCGCGATGTTCATGTTCTCGGCCTATCAGCTCATGACCCGCCGCGTCGCCCGCACCGACACGGCGATGACGAGCTTCTATTATACCGGCGTCTTCGGCGCGGTGACGATGACGCTGATCGGCCCGTGGTTCTGGTCGTGGATGACGCCCACCGAGGTGATGATGATGCTCGTCCTGTGCATGACCGGCATGGGCGGCCATTATCTTCTCATCAAGGCGTTCGAGGCGGCCGAAGCCTCGGCGATCCAACCCTTCACCTACCTTCAGACGGTGGCCTCCTCCGCCATCGGCGTCGCCATTTTCGGCGAGATCGTCAGCCCCTGGACGATCCTCGGCGGCGCGATCGTGATCGGCGCCGGCCTATTCGCCTTCTGGCGCGAGCGGGTCCGCGCAAAGGCGGCGAAGAGCGTCTAGCATGTGGCGCCGGCGGGAACGCGCGCCGGGCGTTCTCTAAGCCGCCGCGATCAGCTCGGCTGACAGGTCCATCGCCGGCGACCAGTTCTCCCCGGCACGCCGAACGAGGCCGATATCGCGATAGATCGGCTCGGGAGTCACCGGCAGCGCGCGCACCGTTTCGGGAAGCGGCAACAGCGCTTCCGAGAGCGGCACGAGCGCGACGCCGAGCCCGTTCGCAGCCATCGCCACCATGCCGGCGAGGTCGTCGACCTCGAGCCCTTCGCGCAATTTGACCGAGGATTCGCGCAAGAAACGGTCGAGATGACGGCCGGCGAACGAGCCCCGGTCATACCGGATGAACGCGTGCTCCTCGATCAGCACACGCCAGTCGTCCCCCTCGATCCCGGCCGGCACGACAAGCGCGTAAGGCTCGCGGACGAGCGTCGTCCATTGAAGATCGCGCGGCAGGTCGAAGGTCGGCCGGGTGATGATCGCAAGGTCGAGCAGCCCGGTCTCGATCCGGTCCATGAGATGCAATGAGAGATCGGGCGCGACATGGATCCGGCAGCGCGGAAACCGCTGCCGGAACGGCACCAGCGCCCGGGCGAGGATCGTCGGCTGCGCGGAGTTGATCGCGCCGAT
This sequence comes from Acuticoccus kalidii, assembly GCF_021556395.1. Lineage (GTDB taxonomy): Bacteria > Pseudomonadota > Alphaproteobacteria > Rhizobiales > Amorphaceae > Acuticoccus > Acuticoccus kalidii. The sequence continues at coordinate 108,772 of NZ_JAKGCS010000025.1, read as the reverse complement.
CCGCATCATGCCCGGCGCCGTCTCCTCCGCCTCGGGCGCGGCGAGCGCGTCGACGCTCTGCAGAATCTCTTCGGCGCGCTTCACCGTCCGCCACCCGGCCTCGTTGAGCACCGCCGACCGGCCCGTCCGCTCGAAGAGGGGAAAGCCGAGGGTGTCTTCCAAGCGGCGGATGTGACCGCTGACGGCAGCCTGCGTCAGGCCGATGCGGTGACCGGCGGCGGCGAAAGTGCGGTGGCGCGCGACCGCCACGAGTGTACGCAATTCGGCGAGCATGACGATTGATAACGTGGCGTGATGCTCAGAGCAAAGAGATATTGATTTTCGTTATCTGTTCGGCACGTTACATCCCTCCCGCTTGATCTCGGCAGCACGACGCCGATCCCGAGAGGCCGCCCGAACGCTCGTCCGGGCGGGTCGCTGCCACGCGTGTCCGGGGAGAATGCCATGCAGACATGTCGCGTCGCGATCGCCGGCTTCGGCCGCGTCGGCCGGGCGACCGCCTCCATGCTGCTCGCCCGGCGCGAGCGTTACCGCGATCTCTACGGCACCGAGGTCGCCCTCGTCGCGGTCGTTGGATCGCGCGCCGGCCTGATCGACCAAGACGGCATCGCCGAGGCCCGCTTCGCCGACCTCGAGGCCGGCGTCAGCGGGCCGGACGTCATCGCCGCGAGTGGCGCCGACGTGGTGATCGACGCCGGGCCGAGCGACCACCGCACCGGCGGACCGGGCCTCGCCTACCTCATTCAAGCCCTCGCCGCCGGGCACGATGCCATTGCAATCTCCAAGGGCGCATTGGTCCACTCGGGCGCGGCGCTCATGGAGACCGCCCGGGCGACGGGCGCGATGCTGAAGGTGAGCGGGGCGAGCGGCGCGGCGCTGCCGACCATCGACCTCATCGAGCACAGCCTCAAGGGCGCTGCGATCCTCGGCCTCGAAGGCATCCTCAACGCGACGACCAATTACCTGCTCGACGCCATGATGGCGCGCGGGATCGAACTGTCCGACGCCCTCGCCGAGGCGCAGGCCGGCGGCTTCGCCGAGCGCGATCCGCGCGGCGACGTGGAAGGCTGGGACACCGCGTCGAAGCTCGTGATCCTCGCCAATTTCGGCCTCGGCGCGCCCCTTGCGATCGACGATGTGAGGGTCGGCGGCATGGAGGCCGTCACCTCGGCCGAGATCGCCGGCTGGCGGCGCGATGGCCGCGTTCCGAAGCTCGTCGGCCGCCTGTCGCGCGAGGGCGAGACATGGCGCGCTGCGGTCGGGATCGAGACCTATTGCGCCGACGATCCGTTCGCGCGCGTGCCCGGCAAAACCAAAGCGATCCGCATCGCGACCGACACCATGGGCGAGATCGTCGCCCTCGGATGCGGGGAGGAGCCGGTCGCGACCGCCGCCGCCGCGCTCAAGGATCTCGAACACATCCTTGCCGCGCGCCGTCGCGCCCGCGGAACGTGAGGACGCGCCGGATGCCCCGCCCCACCGTTCAAGCCATCCGCCATATCCATTTCGAGGATCTCGGCCGCTTCGCCGCGCCCCTCGCCGAGGCGGGTTACACGATCGACTATGTCGAGGCCGCCGAGCGCGACCTCGCCTCACTCGACCCGCTCGCCGCCGACCTCCTCGTGGTCCTCGGCGGGCCGATCGGGGTCGGCGACGCGGCCGCCTACCCGGTGATCGCCCAGGAAATCGCCCTCTTGAAGGCGCGCCTCGCGGCGGACCGGCCGACGCTCGGCATCTGCCTCGGCGCGCAATTGATGGCGCGGGCGCTCGGCGCCGCCGTCCACGCGGGCGCGGGGCGGGAAATCGGATGGTCGCCCGTCACGCTGACGCCCGAAGGGATGGCAAGCCCGCTCGCCGCGCTCGATGGCACGCCCGTTCTCCACTGGCACGGCGACAATTTCGACCTCCCCGCCGGGTGCCACCGGCTCGCCGCGACCCCGGTCTGTCCGACGCAAGCCTTCGCGCGCGGGCCGAACGTGTTGGCGCTGCAATTCCACGCCGAGGCCGCGGCGGAGCGGTTCGAGCACTGGTTGATCGGCCATGCCGCCGAGATCGCGCACGCCGGCATCGATCCGGTCACGCTGCGCGCCGATGCCGAGGCGCACGGCGAACGCCTCGGCGTCGCGGCGGCCGCGATGCTGCGCGCATGGCTCACCGCCCTCCGCCCTTCTTTGCAAGACCCCGCCGCATGACGAGGCCGCCCGGCGCGCCGGTCATGCCGGCCGGCCCCTCCGTTCAGCCCCCCGAACCTTTGAGTGACGAGCAAACCATGCACGATCCGAAACTCGAACAGCTCACCCCGCAGAACAGCCAGATGATCTTCATCGATCATCAGCCGCAGATGGCCTTCGGCGTCCAGTCGATCGACCGGCAGACCCTCAAGAACAACACCGTCGCACTGGCGAAGGCGGCAAAGCTCTTCGCCGTCCCGGTGACGCTCACCACCGTCGAGACCGACAGCTTTTCCGGCCACACCTATCCCGAGCTCCTCGCGGTCTTCCCCGAGCATCCGTTGCTGGAACGCACCTCGATGAACTCCTGGGACGACCAGAAGGTGCGCGATTCACTGGCGGCGGCGGGCCGCAAGAAAGTGGTCGTCTCGGGCCTCTGGACGGAAGTCTGCAACACCACCTTCGCGCTCGGCGCGATGCTGGAGGGCGGCTACGAAATCTACATGGTCGCCGACGCCTCCGGCGGAACCTCCGCGGAGGCGCACCAATATGCGATGGACCGCATGGTGCAGGCCGGCGTCGTCCCGGTGACGTGGCAGCAGGTGCTCCTCGAATGGCAGCGCGATTGGGCGCGCCGGGAGACCTATGACGGCGTCATCGGCATCGCGAAGGAGCACTCCGGCGCCTACGGCATGGGTATCGACTACGCCTATACGATGGTCCATGGCGCGCCCGAGCGCGTCGCCCATGGGCCGCGCCAGGCCGCCATTCCCGCCGCCGTCACGGCCGCCGAGTAAGCCGGCGCCGCCGCGGCGATCCGCGCCGCTCGCGCCGCCTCGATCGCCGAGCGCGCCCCCCGATCGCGCCGCCTTTGCCCCGATACGCGCCGCGGCTCGCGAAGCGACCGCCGCGGCGCGCCCGACCGGACCCGCGTGAACACACAGGAATTCATCCATGTCCTTCACACGACGCACCGTCATGAAGGCGAGCAGCGCGCTCGCCGGCCTCGCCGCCATGCCACGCCTCGCCCGATCCCAGACGGACCCCGCCATGACGACGCTCATCCACAATGCCCGCATCACGACGCTCGACCCCGCGGCGCCCGAGGCGGACGCGCTGGCGGTTCGTGACGGCCGCATCCTCGCCACCGGGACGGAGGCGGCGGTGCGAGAGGCCGCCGGCCCGATCGACCGCGTGATCGATGCGGGCGGCCGGCGCGTCATTCCGGGCCTCAATGACAGCCACACCCACCTCATTCGCGGCGGGCTCAACTACAATATGGAGCTGCGGTGGGAGAACGTGCCCTCCGTCGCCGACGCGCTGCGCCTCCTGCGCGAACAGGCCATCCGCACCCCCGCCCCCCAATGGGTGCGCGTGGTGGGCGGCTGGTCGGAATTCCAGTTCGCCGAGCGGCGGATGCCGACCCTCGAGGAGATCAACGCCGCGGCGCCGGACACGCCGGTCTTCATCCTGCACCTTTATGCCCGCGCGCTCCTCAACCGCGCCGCGCTCACCGTGCTCGGGATCGACCGCGATACGCCGAACCCGCCGGGCGGCGTGATCGAGAAGGACGCGGCCGGCAACCCGACCGGCATGCTGATCGCCAAGCCCTCCGCGCTCATTCTCTATTCGACGCTGTCGCGTGGGCCGAAGCTGCCGCGCGAATACGCCGTCAACTCCACCCGCCATTATATGCGCGAGATGAACCGGCTCGGCATCACCTCGGTGATCGATGCCGGCGGCGGGGGCCAGAATTATCCCGACGACTACGACGTCATCGACGAGCTGCACGCGGCCGGCGACCTCACCGTGCGGATCGCCTACAACCTCTTCGCCCAGACCGCCGGCGAGGAGCTGACCGATTACGAGCGCTGGGTGGAGATGACCGAGCCCGGCGCCGGGGATGCGATGCTGCGCATGAACGGCGCCGGCGAGAACCTCACCTGGTCGGCGGCGGATTTCGAGAACTTTTTGGAGCCGCGGCCCGAACTCGGCCCCGTGATGGAGACCGAACTCGAGCGCGTGGTGGAGCTCCTCGCCGAACGCCGCTGGCCGTTCCGCATCCATGCGACCTATGACGAATCGATCGACCGCTTCCTCACCGTGTTCGAGCGGGTGAACCAGCGCCAACCCTTTGAGGCGCGCTTCATCATCGACCATGCCGAGACGATCACGCCGAAGAATATCGAGCGGATCCGTGCCCTCGGCGGCGGCATCGCCATCCAGCACCGCATGGCCTTCCAGGGCGAATATTTCGTCGACCGCTACGGCGCCGAGGCTGCCGAGGCGACGCCACCGATCGGCCGGATGCTGTCGATGGGCGTCCCCGTCGGGGCGGGGACCGACGCGACGCGGGTCGCAAGCTATGATCCGTGGGTGGCGCTCTACTGGCTCGCCACCGGCAAGACGCTCGGCGGCCTGCCGCTTTATGGCGAGGACAACGTCCTCCCGCGCGAGGAAGCGCTTCGCCTGTGGACCCACGGCTCGGCCTGGTTCTCCGGCGAAGAGACGGTGAAGGGCACGCTCGCGCCCGGCATGTACGCCGACCTCGCAATCCTCTCGGCCGACTATATGCGCGTTCCGGCCGAAGAGATCCGTTCGATCGCAAGCGTCCTCACCATGGTCGACGGCCGCGTGGTCCACGGGGACGGCGACTTTGCCGGCCTTGCCCCGCCGCTGCCCGCGGCGATGCCCGACTGGTCGCCGGTGCGAGACATTCCCTCCCCGGCGCAGCGGCCGCAAATGGCGCTGGAACGCGCCTGCCATGACGGCTGCACCAATCATTGCGGCCTCCACGGCCACCGCCACATCGCCTGGACGAAGCCGATTCCGGCCGCCGACCTCAATTCGTTCTGGGGCGCGCTCGGCTGCTCCTGCTTTGCGGTATGAGGCCGAACAGGAGCATCATGACCACGACAGAATGCCCGAGGCGTTCCGAACGACGAGGTCCGCCGCGCCCGCCCTCGATCCGCCCGCCGGATACGCCGGCTTTCGCCCGGAGCGTCGAAGCCGGGAGCGCTCGTAACCTCCGCTCGCGGCCGGCAACCGTGCGCCTTGCCTTTGCCGCCGTTTCGGTGGCGGCGCTGATCGACGGGGCGGCGGCCGACGCCGCGCCGCGCGTTCTCGCCTTCGAGGGCACGGTGGTGCCCTCGCGCACCGTGGTGGTCGCGAACCACGTGAATGGCGTCGTCGAGGATCTGCGCTTTTCGGGGGGCGAGGACGTCGCCGCCGGCGATATCCTCGCGCTGATCGATCCGGCGGAGTTCGAGATTGCGCTGCGCGCCGCCAAGGCCGCGCTCGCTGAGGCCGAAGCGGTGCTTCGCCTCGCCGAGGACGATGCGGCGCGGCAGACGCAACTCCTCTCCCGCGGCACCGGCTCGCGCGTGGCGACGCTCCGGGCCGAGGTGGCACGCGACACCGCCCTCGCCCTGCGCGACAAGCGCCGCGCCGAAGAGGACGCGGCCGCCCTCGCGCTGAGCCGCACCCAGGTGTCCGCCCCGATCGACGGCGCCATTTCGCCGCCGCGTGTGACCGAAGGCGCCTTCGTGGAGGCGAAGGCCGGGACCGCGCTCGCCGAGATCGTCGTGCTCGACCCGATCCGCGTTGCCTACCGCGTCCCCTATGCCGACCGGACCCGCGCCCTCGCTCTCGCCGGCGCCGCCGATCCCGCCGAACTGTTCGAGCGCATCCGACTCGACATCACACTGCCCTCCGGCGCCCGCTATCCCCATGCCGGCCGTCCGCTGTTCGAGAGCGCCGCGATCGATCCGTCGACCGACGCGCTGACGGTCTGGGGCCTCTTCGCGAACCCCAACCGGACGCTCGTGCCGGGCCTTGCCGTCACCGTTCACGCCTCGATCCCGGAAGAGACTTTGCCATGACCGTGACAGCCCGACCGAGCGCGGCGCCGGGTGCGTTCGCCCCGTTCGGCCACGTCGCCTTCACCGTTTTGTGGATCGCGACCGTCGCCTCCAATGTCGGCACGTGGATGCACGATGTCGGCGCGGCCTGGCTCATGACGGAGCTGTCGCCCTCGCCGCTGGTGGTCGCCGCTGTGCAGGCGTCCACCACGTTGCCGATGTTCCTCTTCGCGCTCTTTGCCGGCGCGGTCGCCGATATCGTCGACCGGCGCAAGCTCATCCTTGTCGTGAACATCGCGCTCGCCGGGGCGGCGGTGGCGCTCGCCACCCTCACCGCGTCCGGCGTGATGACCCCCGCCCTACTCCTCGCCTTCACTTTCGCGTTCGGGACCGGCGCGGCCTTCATCGCGCCGGCATGGCAGGCGATCGTTCCGCAGCTCGTCCCGCGCGAGGCGCTGACGTCGGCGATCGCGCTCAACTCGATGGGCATCAACGCGGCGCGTGCCATCGGGCCGGCGATGGCCGGCGTCCTCATCGTCGCGGCCGGTGTCGCCGCCCCGTTCGCGGCGAACGCGGTCTCTTATGCGGGGATCGTGGTGGCGCTCCTGTGGTGGCGGCCACCGCCACGGGCGGAGAACATGCTGCCGCGCGAACGGCTCGGCGGCGCACTCGTCGGCGGTCTGCGCTTTGCGTTCGCGAGCCGCGCGCTGAAGGCGACCCTCGTGCGGGCCGCCGCCTTCTTCCTGTTTGCGAGCGCCTATTGGGCAATGCTCCCCCTCGTTGCGCGCTTCGTGCTCGATGGCGGGCCGGGGCTCTATGGCAGCCTGATGGGAGCCGCCGGCGCGGGAGCGGTCGCCGGGGCGCTGGTGATGCCGCGTCTCAAGGCGCGCCTCGGCGCCGACGGGCTCGTCGCCGCCGGAACGCTCGGCATGGCGGCGACGCTCGTCGTCTTCGCCCTCGTGCACGAGCCGGCGGCGGCGATCGCCGCCTCGCTGGTCGCCGGTGCGTCGTGGATCGCGGTGCTCGCCAACCTCAACGTCTCGGCGCAGACCGCCTTGCCGGATTGGGTGCGCGCGCGGGGCCTCTCCGTCTTCATCACTGTGTTTTTCGGATCGATGACGGTCGGAAGTCTCGCCTGGGGCCAGGTGGCGAACGCCGCCGGCATTTCAATGGCGCTGCTCGCCGCCGCCGCCGGGGCGGTGATCGCGATCCCGCTGACATGGCGCTTCAAGCTGATGCAGGGCGCGCAGGTCGATCACACCGCCTCGGCGCACTGGCCGGAGCCGATCGTTTCCGACAGCGTGGAGCCGGACCGCGGCCCGGTCCTCGTCACCGTGGAATATGATGTCGACCCGGACGATGCCCCCGCGTTCGTGGCTGCAATGGCAGAGGTCCGCGAGGAGCGGCGCCGCCATGGCGCGATCGGCTGGTCGCTGCACCAGGACGTCGCCGCGCCGCATCTGTGGCTCGAGACCTTCCGCCATGGCTCGTGGTTGGAGCACCAACGCCAACACGCGCGCGTCAGCCACGCCGAGGCCGACACGGAGGCGCTCGCCCGCGCCCACCATCGCGGCGCCGAGCCGCCGCGCGTGCGTCACCTTCTCGCTCCCGCCGCGACGCGCCCCCTATGGCGCGACGGGACATCCTGACGAACAATGCCGCTCCCTCAACCCACGCGCAAGGACACGAGCATGGACAAGCCGATCCCCGGACTTCACCACGTGACGTCCATCTGCGGCAGCCCGCAGGCCAATCTGCGCTTCTATACGGGCGTGCTCCGCCAGCGCCTCGTAAAGAAGACCGTAAACTTCGACGATCCGGGCACCTATCACCTCTATTATGCCGACCGGGTCGGATCGCCGGGCACCGTCCTCACCTTCTTCCCGTTCGCCGATGCGGGACCGGGCCGCGCCGGACCCGGGATGGCGAGCGCGGTGGCCTACGCGGTCCCGCCGGGCGCCCTCGATGCGTGGATGACAGCGCTCGCCGAGGCGAACGTCGCCATTGACGGCCCGCACGAGCGGTTCGGCGCGCGCATGATCGGGCTCAGCGACCCCGACGGGATGCGCATCGAGCTGATCGAGGGCGACGTCGCGTCCGTGACCACGGTGCCGGCGGGGCCCGCCCCTCAGATCGGCGCTTTCCATTCCGTAACGCTGGGGCTTGCGAACCCCGAGCGAACCGCCCGCCTCCTCACCGATCTGTTCGGCATGAGCATGGCGGGCAGCGAGGCGGACGGCGACGGCGAAAGGCTGCGGTTCGCCGCTGACGGCTATGCCTCGGTCGACCTCGTTCACGCTAGCGCGTCGGCCTATGGCGAACAGGGAGCCGGAACCTACCACCACGTCGCCTTTCGCGCCCGGACACGAGAGGATCAGCTCGCCTGGCGCGAGGCGCTCCTCGCCGCGGGTCATCAGGTCACGCCGGTGATCGACCGGCAATATTTCGATTCGATCTATTTCCGCGAGCCCGGCGGCGTCCTCTTCGAGGTCGCCACCGATCCGCCGGGCTTCACCCTCGACGAGGACGAGGCCCATCTCGGCGAGGCCCTCAAGCTGCCGCCGCAATACGAATCCCGCCGCTCGTCGATCGAGCGCATATTGCCGCCCCTCACCGCGCCGCGCGCCGACGAGACGGCGTGAGGCTGCCACAGCGGCCAAGGGCCGCCTTTTTATGCGCCGGAGCCGAGATCAACGGGTGGTCCGATCGGCCTAACCTGCCCGAATGTGGAGCGTGCGCCGTGCGGGAGCCGCGCGCCGTGACCGTTCCGCAAAGCCACGATGAGAGGTTGAACCCATGAGTTGGTCCCCCTGCCCCGATCCCACGCCCGGTGACGCCGCCTCGGTCGACGCCGTGGAAACTCTGATCGTGCCGCGTGCCGTCGATCTCGGCGAGATGACGGTGCGCCGCGCGCTTCCCTCCACCAAGCGGCAGATGGTCGGCCCCTTCATCTTCTTCGACCAGATGGGGCCCGCCGAATTCCTGACCGATCAAGGCATTGATGTGCGGCCCCATCCGCACATCAACCTGTCGACGCTGACCTACCTGTTCGAGGGGCAGATCCTGCACCGCGACTCCCTCGGCACCGAGCTCGCGATCGAACCCGGCGCGGTGAACTGGATGAAGGCGGGCCGAGGCATCGTGCACTCGGAGCGGACGGCGGCGGAGCGCAAGAGCACCGGACAGCGCCTTTTCGGCATCCAGACCTGGATGGCGCTGCCCCAGCACGAGGAGGAATCCGATCCGGCCTTCATGCACCACGGCGCCGAATCCCTCCCGATCGTCGAGGCGGAGGGGTTCTCCGCGCGGCTGATCGCCGGATCCGCCTTCGGCGCGCGCTCGCCGCTCGTCACCGCCTCCGACACGCTCTATGCCGACATCGAGCTCGCCCCCGGCTCCCGCGCCCCCATCGAGGCGAACACCGAAGAGCGTGCCCTCTACACCATCAGCGGCACGATCGAGATCGCCGGCGACACGTTCGAGCCCGGCCAGCTCCTGGTGCTGCGCCCCGGCGACCCCGCGACGGTGATCGCACGCGACGACGGCACCGGGCACGGCGCGCGGTTCATGCTGTTCGGCGGCGCGCCCATGGAGGGGCCGCGTTATATCTGGTGGAATTTCGTGTCCTCCCGGCGCGAGCGCATCGAAGAGGCCAAGGAGGAATGGCGGCGCGGCCGTTTCCAGACCGTTCCCGGCGACGAGGCGGAGTTCATTCCGCTGCCCGAGACCGCACGCGAGGTCATGCGCGCCGAAGGGGGCGTGCGCTACCCGTAAGGAACGCCGGGATCGCGCCTCGATGATCCGAGCACCCGCGCGGCCATGTCCGCGCGGGTGAGCGATCCATCCCTCTCATCGGTTGCAAGGAGGCTCGCAGACACGGGATGCCGCAACAGACAGACGGTCCGAACGACACCGTCGGCACGACGCTCGTCCTCGGTGCGACCGGCCAGCAAGGCGGCGCCGTCGCGAACGCTCTGCGCGCACGAAACGCGCCCGTCCGCGCCATGGTCCGCGATCCGAACACGGCGGCGGCGACGGCATTGGCGGCGGGCGGTCGCCGATATCGCGGTCGAGGCCGGTCTCGAGCATCTCGTCTATTCCTCCGCCGCTATCCTCGCTGGTGGGCCGACCGGCGTCGCCAATCTCGATTGCAAGCTCGCGATCGAGGACCATGTCCCCCCCGATGCGTTTCGAGGCGTGGCTGTCCGGCGCCGGCGGGCGGCTGATGCGCTCCGCCCTTTCGCTCGCCGGTGACACGGCCGGATCGTGAGGCCTTGCCGGCACGATCATTGCCTGGACCCGCCCCAACCATGGGAGACATCATGCCGATCGACCGTCAGCGCGTGACCTTCACGAGCCAACAGAACGAACTCGTCGGCCACCTCCGCCTCCCGGAGGGGTTCGACGCCAATGCACGTCACGCTTCGGTCGTCGTCGTCGGACCCGGCAGCAGCGTCAAAGAGCAAGCCGGCGGCATCTATGCGGAAAAGCTCGCCGCGGAGGGATATGTCACCCTCGTATTCGATCCCTCTTATCAGGGCGAGAGCGGCGGCGAGCCACGTGATCTCGAAAGCCCGGCGGCGCGGATCGAGGACATCCGCAGCGCCGTCGATTTCCTCGTCACGCTTCCTTTCATCGACGAGGCGCGGATCGGCCTTCTCGGCATCTGCGCCGGGGGTGGTTATGCGATCGGCGCCGCGATGATCGAGCGCCGCTTCAAGGCCGTCGGCACCGTCGTCGCCAACGATATCGGCACCGCGTTCCGGCGCATGTCACCCGAGGCGGACGCCGTGGAACGCTTGCTGGTGGCGATCGGCGAGCAGCGCACCGCCGAAGCGCGGGGCGCGGAGCGCCAGCGGGCGCCATGGCTTCCGAACCCTGAGGAGGCGAAGGCCGCCGGGATCGACGATCCGTCGACGCTCAACGCCATCGACTTCTACATGACCGCGCGCGGGCAGAGCGATCACCGCACCAATCAGCGCCTCGCCACCAGCGATGCGCTCCTCGTCGGCTATGACGCGTTCCACCTCGCGGGCGAGTTGCTGGTGCAGCCGCTGCAAGTCATCGTCGGCGGCAAGCTCGGCACGACCTTTTCCTATGAAGGCGGCAAGTCGCTTTGGGAGCGTGCCCGCAATCGCAAGGATTTCGTCGTCATCGAAGGTGCCGATCATTACGACATGTACGACAGGGAGCCGTATGTCTCGCAAGCCGTCGAGAGCCTGACGGCGCTCTATCATGCGCATCTCGCACCGGCCGAGGGACGTTGACCGGGTGCGCCGCCTCACCGGCGCGCGGCGTCTTCAGATGGGAAGCGCCGGGGTCGGCCCCGATTTCTCAAGATCCCACACCGCTTCCCATGCATCCCCCTCACGGGTGAGGACGAGGAAGTTGCGCTCGGCGATATAACGCGCCCACTGGCCCGGCAGGGGCTCGATCCGGATCGGATGACCGGGGAGCGGCGCTTCGCCGAACGAGGCGAGCGCCCCGAGGACCTTCGCATAGGCCGCGGGCGGAGCGGGATGGGCGATCCCGGAGGCGACGAGCTGGTGAAGCGCGCCCGCCGCCGTCTCCATGTGCGCCCGCGTCGCGAGGTGGATCTCGCCGGAGAGCACCGTGACGCTCGCCCCGTCGCGCTCGTGGACCCTCATCAATTCGGAGAGGAAGTCGCACCATTCCTCGCGGTGGGCATGGCTTTGCCACTGGTCGCGAAGGTCGTCCTCGTATTTCTCCATCCAGGGCGTGAGGCTCATGAGGCGCTCGACCACCGACAGGCGCGGGCCGAGCGCGGGTACGGAGGAGACGAGCAGCACCTTGCCGCCTTCGACCCCGCCGAGACAGGCCCGCAGGCCCGACCATCCGGCCTCCCCCATCACCCGGTCGGGACGGCGCTCTGAGCGAAGATCCGGGGCGACGACCATGAGGCCCGGAAGATCGACCGCCCAGCCAAGACTGCGGCCGGTTCGGTCGATGGCGATCTCGGGCACCTCGTCCGGCCGCGCGCCGAACTGGAAGATTAGAGCCATGTCGCGCGCCGCATCGAAGATCGTCCGGCCCACCACCGAATCGAGCTTCCTCGCGCGCAGCGAGCCCCAGCCATCGCAAATGTCGTGATCGTCCCAGATCGCGAGCGAGGGGATGCGCGCTGCGACCCAGGCGAATTCGGCATGGATGAACTGGTCGACATAGCGGCGGAAGAAGCCGTCGCGCAGCGCCTCGGCGAGCGCCTCCGCCTCCGGGCCGGACACGTCGGGGATCTCGTCCGGCCACTCGGCGGACGCGGGATGCGCGAGGGAGACCTCGTCCGCGTAGATCTGGTCGCCGCCATGGAGGAGGAGATTGAAGGGGCGCGCGCGATGGCGCTCGCCGAGGCGGCCCCACATCAGATTGCGCTCGGCCTCCTCGCGCGCCTCGTCGCCATGCTCCTGCCCGTTGCACGAGGCGAAGGCGATCGCGAGATCGCCCTCGAACGCGGCGTTCACCGGATAGCGCTCGTCCCCCACCTCGTACCAGGCCTCGGCGGTGGCGGGCACGTCGAACGTATAGCGGACGACGTCGCGGCCGAGACGGGAGGCGAGCCGTTCGCCGGGAAACTGGCCGAACGGCGTGCGCACCTCACCCGCCTCGAACCCCTCCGGCCCGACGCGGATCGCCGCGAGGGTGACACGGTCCGGGCGGTGGGAGCGCATGAAGAGGAAGGGACCGGCGACGGGTATCGGGGTATCGGGTGCAGCGTACGAGGCCATGGCTCCGGGAGGCGGTGGACGAACAGGACGAGAGGTAAGTAGGTGCGCCATACGCCGTGTGCGATGCCCCCGGCGCGCGGGCGGGATGTCGCGCCCTCCCCGCCGAGGGCAAACGAACCGTTTCGCAAAGGTGGAGGAGATGGTGGGCGGTGAGGGATTCGAACCCCCGACCTACTGGGTGTAAACCAGCCGCTCTAACCAGCTGAGCTAACCGCCCGGACCGCGAAGGCCATAGCGCGCCCTGACCGACCGGCCAAGTGTCGCCCGCGACAAATCCAGGATTTCCGCGGGCGCGAGCGGCGCCGACGCCGCTTCGATCGCCCGGCTCGCTTTATCCGACCACCGCCTCGACATAGGGCGGAAGCGCGAAGGCGGCTGAATGGACCTGCGGCGACCAATAGCGCATGCGCAGCCCGGTCCTCGCGTGTCGTTCGGCGAGGACCTCGACCGGGACCGCCTTCAAGGCGGCATCGTCGGTCGAGAAGCCGTGCGCCATCGGGCCGCCGGTATAAGTCGGCACCGTGGTGAGGAAAAAGGCGACGTCGGCGAACACGCTCCGCAAATTCGCCGCGTGGCCCGGCAGCCAGTCGGCCGCCAGGAAGGGCATACCCGACTGCGTCACCATCACCCCGCCCGGCCGCAGCATCGCGCGGCAACCGGCATAGAAGGCGGGCGTGAAGAGGGCCGCGCCTGCGCCGATCGGATCGGGCGCATCGACGATGATCACGTCATAGCGCCCCTCGGCCCGCGCGGCGAAGGCGGCGCCATCGTCGATCACGAGCGCAAGTCGCGGGTCGTCGAACGCGCCGGCCGACACCTCGGGAAAGATCTCGAGCGCGAGATCCACCACCGCCCGGTCGATCTCGACCATCGTCAGCGACCGGACGGTGTCGTGGCGCAGGATCTCCCGCGCCACCCCGCCGTCACCGCCGCCGATGACGAGCACGTCCCGCGCCGCGCCATGGGCGAAGAGCGGCACGTGCGCCATCATCTCGTGATAGACGAACTCGTCGGCCGTGGTGATCTGATAGGCGCCGTCGAGGATCATGACGCGGCCGAAGGTGGGGTTCTCGAAGACGGCGAGCTGCTGCGCGCTGTCGATCATGCGAACCCCGCCGACCGCCTTCAAGGCGGTGCGGAAGCCGAACGCGTCATTGATGTGCTCGACGACCCAATCCTCTTCGCTGCCCACGATCAGACGCCGCGACCGCGCAAGAACTCGCTGACGGCGATCCGGTCGGGAGAGAAGGCCTCGCGCAACACGTCGACACAGGCCTCGGGCTGGGTATCGCCGCACATGAAGATGTCGAGCGCGGCGTAACTGTGCTCCGGCCAGGAGTGGATCGAGATATGGCTTTCCGCGAGCACCGCGACGCCGGACACGCCTCCATTCTCGTCGAAATGGTGGAGGTGCACATGGAGGAGCGTCGCCCCGGCGACCTCGACACAGCGCTTCAGCGTCGTCTCGATATGCTCCAGATCGTCCAGACGATCGCCACCATACACGTCCACGATGAGATGTGCCCCGGCGCAGCGCACACCACGGCGCAGCATCAAGTGATCCTCACTCGACGCGATCGCCGCAGGCGCTTCGTCAGTTGCATCAAGCTCCACGACAACGTCCGTCGCGTCAGCAGAAAGGCGGTGTTGTGCCATCCGCGCCCCGTTCACCCCAGAAATGTTTCGAGTGAAAGCAGGATAAGCAACATATCCGGCGATTTCAAGGAAAAAAGGCGCACTCAGCGCGCACGGTTACAGCGTGACACACCCTTGAGTTTTTATATCGACCCGCCATATCGGGCTGAGATATATCGGTCGAGTATATACCGCCTTGGGAGAGACGCCTTTGTCCGCCGACCAATTGAGCCCCGTCAGCACCTTGTGTCTCGCGATCCTCCACCACGGGGAAGCGACGGGTTACGAGATCAAGAAAGGATCGGTCGAGGGCGACTATCGCTATTTCGTCGATGCGAGCTACGGGTCGATCTACCCGGCACTTTCGCGCCTCGCCAACGAGGGTTATGTGACGGTTCGGGAAGAGACTCAAGCCGGCAGACCCGCGCGGAAAGTCTACGCGATCACGGAGACCGGACACCGCGCTCTGGTTGATGCGCTCTCCCGCGAGCCGGGGCCGGACCTCTTTCGCTCCCGCTTCCTGCTGGTCGCGAAATTCGCGGCCGAACTGCCCGAGGAGGTGGTGCGCGATGCGATCGACCAGCGTCGCAAAAACCTTAGGGACGAACTCGCCCATCTCGAACGCATCGAGAAGGAGGCGTGCGAGAACCCCGCCGTCGGATGGATCACCGGCTATGGCCGAAGCTGTATGACCGCCTCACTCGACTATCTCGACGCCAATCGCGACCGGCTGATCGCGATGGCGCGACAAGATATCCCACAAGCGGCCGAATGAACCGGCAGGCGAAAGCAGATCAATGAGAACCCAACTGATCCTTTCCCTCGCGATCGCCGGCGCGATCACGGCCTGGATGGTGACGGGCGACATGATCGTCTCCGGCACCGCCGAGGAGGCGGTCCGACGGCCGCCGGCCGAGCGGACCGAGGCGCAGGCCGCCCCCTTCCGCGTGCGCGTCAAGTCGATCGAGGCCGAAGAGCGGCCGCGGGCCCTCACCATGCGCGGTCGCACGCGCGCCGATGCGCTCGTCACCGTCGCCGCCGAGACGGCGGGGCGGGTCGACGAACGGCCGGTCGATCGCGGCACCGCCGTCGAGGTCGGCGACGTGCTGTGCCGGATCGACGAGGGCGTCCGCCAGGCCCAGCTCGCCCAGGCGAAGGCCGAAGCCGAAAAGGCCGAACTCGACTTCGCCGCCGCCAGCAAATTGCGCGGACGAGGCTTCGAATCGGATACCCGCGTCGCCGCCACCAAAGCCGCGCGCGATGCCGCCGTCGCCGTCGTCGCCGCCGCCGAGCAGGAGCTCGCCCGCACCATCGTCACGGCCCCGATCGCCGGCATCGTCCAGGATCCGCTCACCGATGTCGGTTCGGTGGTCGCCGTCGGCGGCCTCTGCGCGACGATCGTCGATGCCGACCCGATCGTGGTGACGGGACAGGTCTCGGAACGCGAAATTCCGCTCGTGTCACCCGGCGTCGAGGCGGAGGTCCGGCTCCTCACCGGCGAGACCGTCAACGGCACGGTCCATTATGTGTCGAGCACCGCGAACACTGACACGCGCACCTTCACGGTGGAAATCCGCGTGCCCAATTCCGATCGCGCGCTGCGCGACGGCGTCACCGCGGAGGCACGCATTCCGCTGCCCCCGATCACAGCGCACCGCGTCTCCCCCGGCGTCCTCACGCTCGACGATGCCGGACAGCTCGGCGTGCGCACCGTCGATGCGGAGAACCGCGTGAGTTTCGCGCCGGTGAAGATCGTCACGCAAGACACCGACGGTTTCTGGGTGTCCGGCCTTCCCGAAACGGTCAAGCTGATCACCGTCGGCCAGGATTATGTGGTGGACGGACAGCTCGTCGACCCGGTCGCCGAGAGTGAGGGGGCATGAGGTCCATTCTCGACGGGTTTCTCGACCGTCCGCGGACGGTCGTCACCCTCCTGATCTTCCTGCTCCTCAGCGGCGCGGTCGTCTACACGACGATCCCGAAAGAGGCGAACCCCGATATCGACGTCCCGGTCTTCTATGTCTCGGTGACGCAGCAGGGCATTTCGCCGGAGGACGCCCAGCGCCTCCTCGTCAAGCCGATGGAGACCCAGCTTCGCAGCCTTGACGGGCTGAAGGAGATCCGCGCCACCGCGTCCGAGTCCCATGCCGGCATCATCCTCGAATTCGAAGCCGATTTCGACAAGGACGAGGCCCTCGCCGACGTGCGCGACAAGGTCGACCGCGCCAAGGCCGAGCTGCCGGCCGATGCCGACGAGCCGACCATCACCGAGACCAACTTCTCGCTCGTGCCGACCATCATCGTCGCCCTTTCCGGCGACGTGCCGGAGCGCACGCTGTTCCAAAACGCCCGGCGGCTGAAGGACCAGATCGAGGCGATCCCGAGCGTTCTCTCCGCCGATTTGTCGGGCGAGCGCGAGGAGCAGCTCGAGGTCATCATCGATCGCACCTTGATGGAGAGCTACCGGCTCGAGCCGGTCGACCTTCTCCAGCGCCTCTCGCGCAACAACGCCTTGGTGCCCGCCGGCTTCCTCGACACCGGCGAGGGCCGCTTCTCGGTGAAGGTCCCCGGCCTCGTGGAAGAGCCGAGCGACGTCGCCAACATGGTGGTGAAGCAGGACGCGGACGGGATCGTCACCGTCGGCGACATCGCGCAGGTGCGCCGCTCGTTCAAGGATCCGACCAACTTCACCCGCGTCAACGGGCGGCCGGCGATCACCATCAACGTCGTCAAGCGTCTCGGCGAGAACATCATCGAGAACAACGACGCGGTGCGCGCCGTCGTCGACGAGGCGACCGCCGATTGGCCGGAGACGATCAAGATCGACTATCTGCTCGATCAGTCGAGCTTCATCTACGAGGTGCTCGGCGGGCTCGAAGCCTCGATCTCGACGGCGATCGTCCTCGTGATGATCGTGATCGTCGCCGCGCTCGGCTTCCGCTCCGCCCTTCTCGTCGGTATCGCGATCCCGACCTCGATCCTTCTCGGGTTCCTGGTGCTGTCCGGGCTCGGGATGACGGTCAACATGATGGTGATGTTCGGCCTCGTCCTCACCGTCGGCCTTCTCGTCGACGGCGCGATCGTGATGGTCGAGTTCGCCGACAGGCGCATCGCGGAGGGCGACAGCCGGAGCGAAGCGTTCCGCCAGGCCGCGCACCTCATGTCGTGGCCGCTGATCTCCTCCACCGCGACGACGCTGATCGCGTTCTTGCCGATGCTCTTGTGGCCGGGCGTCGCGGGCGAGTTCATGAGCTACCTGCCGATCATGGTGATCATCGTCCTGACGATCGCCCTGATCACCGCCCTCGTCTTCCTGCCGGTGGTCGGCTCGGTGCTGTCGAATGCCGTCATCATCGGCCTCGTCGCCGGGATGGCGGCGGGTGCGGCCGCGATGATCGCCCTCGCCGCCGCCGGTCCCCTCCAATACGTGGCGGCCGCGGGCGCCTTCCTGGTCGCGACGATCGTCGCGTCGCGCCTTGCCAAGCGCTGGGGGAGCGATCGTGCTCCCGCCCGCTCCGCCGCGCACACCGGTCCGTTCGACGTCGACAATGTTCGCGGGCCGACCCGGATCTATGTCCGCCTCCTGCGCGGGCTCGCGGGCAGCGTCGGCGGCTTCGTCGTCACGGTGGTCTTCGTGGTCGGCGTCGCCGCGGCCATCATGGCGGCCTTCATGGGCAACAATTCCGGCGTCGAATTCTTCGTCGAGGAGGAGCCGGACGTCGCGGTCGTGATGGTCTCCGCGCGCGGCAATATGAGCGCGCGACAGGCCCTCGCCCTCGTCTCCGAGGTCGAGGCGGAGGTGCTCGCGATCGACGGCGTCGACAATGTGGTGACGAACGCCTTCCCCTCCGGCGGCGAGGCCACCGGCGGCGGTCTTCTCGACGGCGGCGGCGAGAAACCGGCGGACGTGATCGGAACGTTGCAGATCGAGCTTGTCGAATATTGCTGCCGCCGTCCCGCGAGCGAAATCTTCGACGACATCCGCGCCCGGACCGACTTTGCCGGCACCAAGACCGAGGTGCGCGAGATCCAGGGCGGCCCGCCGACCGGCAAGGATATTCAGCTCCAGGTCTCGGCCAGCAACTATGCGACCCTCGTCGAGACGATCGAGCGCGTTCGCGCCCATGTCGATACCGTCGAGGGTCTGCGCGACATCGAGGACGACCGGCCGCTCCCCGGCATCGAGTGGCAGCTCGAGATCGACCGCCAGGAGGCCGGCCGTTTCGGCGCGGACGTGCAGACCGTCGGCCAGATCATCCAGTTCGTCACCAACGGCGTGCTCCTTTCGGAGTATCAGCCGGATGATTCGGAGGATCAGATCGATATCCGCGTGCGCTTCCCGGAGGCGGACCGCACGCTCGCCCAGTTCGGCGATCTGCGCATCCAGACCCCGAACGGCCAGGTGCCGGTCTCGAACTTCCTCCACATCACGCCGCAACAGCGCGTCTCGTCGATCACCAGCATCGACGGGCTCTTCGCCATGACGGTGAAGGCCGACGTGCTCGGCGAGGAAGGCTATGACCTCAACGCCAAGATCGCCGAGCTCGACGAATGGGTGAAGGCGCAGGATTGGCCCGCCGGCGTCCACTTCAAGTTCCGTGGGGCGAACGAGGACCAGGCCGAGAGCTTCTCCTTCCTGATGAAGGCGATGATCGCGTCTTTGGTGATGATGTTCCTCGTCCTCGTGACGCAGTTCAATTCGTTCTACCAGACGGCGCTGACGCTCCTCACGATCATCCTCTCCGTCTTCGGCGTCCTCCTCGGGATGCTGATCACCGGACAGAAATTCTCCGTCATCATGACCGGGACGGGCGTGATCGCGCTCGCCGGCATCGTCGTGAACAACGCGATCGTCCTCATCGACACCTACAATCGCGAACGGCTCGAACAGCCGGACAAATTGACCGCCGTGCTCGCCACCGCGGCCCAGCGTGTCCGGCCGATCCTCCTCACGACGATCACCACGATCGCCGGCCTCATCCCGATGGCGACACAGGTGAACCTCGACTTCTTCACCCGCACGGTCGCCGTCGGCGGCATCACCGCGATCTGGTGGGTGCAGCTCTCGACCGCGATCATCGCCGGCCTCGCGTTCTCGACGATCCTCACCCTCGTGGTCGTCCCGGTGATGCTCGCCATGCCGGAGACGGTGTCGCGCGCCCTCGCCCGGGCCCGTGGCCGCGCGTGGACCCCGGCCACGGCTGGAGGCGCCGGGGCGGCAGGAATGGGCCCGGCGGATGCGGTGGCGGCCTCCGCCGCCCTGCCGGCGCCGTCGCTGAGGCGGATCGAGCCGCGAACGCCGCCCGCGCCGGAGCCGGATCGCGAACCGCACGAAGAGCGCACGCCGCCCGACGTCTATGCCCCCGTCCTCGCTCGGACCAAACGGCCCGACGAAGAGGCCGCGACGCGCGCCGACAAACGCGGACGGGACGGAACGATCACCGAAGCGGCCGAGTAATTTGATGGCGCGCCGGCTCCGACGGCCGGCGCGTCACCGATCACCTTCCCGTGCCGGACCCTTTCGGACCGATATGGAATTGGTCTAAGTCGAGCCCGACACCTCTCTTGCGCGGACGGCATGACGATTTCCGAACACTCCAACGTCTCCGCCGATCGCGGTGAGACCCTGCGCGCGATCCGTCGCCTCTGGCCCTATATGTGGCCGAGTGACCGGCCGGATCTGAAGGCGCGCGTCGGCATCGCGATGGCGCTGTTGATCCTCGCCAAGATCATCACCGTCCTCGTCCCCTATCTCTACAAATTCGCGACCGACGCCCTCACCCGCGACGAGTTCGGCCCCGCCGCGAAAGAGGCGGCCGAGCGGGCCGATGGCTGGGCCCTTCCGGCCTTTCTCGTCGTCCCGGTGATGCTCGTCATCGCCTACGGCATGGGCCGCATTTTGCTGATGGCGTTCAATCAGCTTCGCGACGCCCTCTTCGCCCGGGTCGGCCAACACGCCGTCCGCGAGCTCGCCCGCAAGACCTTCATCCACTTGCACGGCCTTTCGCTGCGCTTCCACCTCCAGCGGCGAACCGGCGGCCTCAGCCGCGTGATCGAGCGCGGGATCAAGGGGATCGAGACGCTGGTGCGTTTCACGATCCTCAATTCGCTGCCGACGGTCGTGGAGTTTTTGCTGACGGCGGTGGTCCTCGCCTATCAATTCTCCTTCTCCTATCTCGGCGTGATCGTCGTCGTGGTGGTGCTCTATGTCTGGTTCACGGTGCGCGCCTCGCAATGGCGCATCACCATCCGGCGGGAGATGAACGAGTCCGACACGGACGCGAACTCGAAGGCGATCGACAGCCTCCTCAACTTCGAAACCGTCAAATATTTCAACAATGAACGGATGGAGACGGATCGCTTCGACCGCTCGATGGAGCGCTACGAGGACGCGGCGATCCGCACCTGGACCTCGCTTGCCTGGCTCAACATGGGCCAGACGGTCATCTTCACGGTCGGTCTCACCATCATCATGGCAATGTCCGCCCATGCGGTGATGCGCGGCGAGCAGACCATCGGCGACTTCGTCCTCGTCAACACGCTCCTGATGCAGCTCGCCATTCCGCTGAACTTCATCGGCTTCGTCTATCGCGAGATCAAACAGGCGCTCGCCGATATCGAAGCGATGTTCGGCGTCCTCGGCATCGATCAGGAGGTGAAGGACACGCCGGATGCGACGGACCTCGCCGTCACCCGAGGAACCGTGCGGTTCGACGATGTCGTGTTCCACTATGACCCCGAACGCCCGATCCTCCACGGCATCTCCTTCGAGGTGCCGGCCGGGACGACCCTTGCGATCGTCGGCCCGTCGGGCGCGGGCAAGTCGACGATCTCGCGCCTCCTCTTCCGCTTCTATGACGTGGTGGACGGACGCATCACGATCGACGGGCAGGATATCCGCTCCGTCACGCAGGAATCGCTGCGCCGGAAGATCGGCATCGTTCCCCAGGACACCGTCCTCTTCAACGATACGATCGCCTACAACATCGCCTATGGCCGCCCCTCCGCGAGCCGCGAGGAGATCGTACGCGCCGCCGAGATGGCCCAGATCTCCGACTTCATCGCCATGCTGCCGCACGGCTTCGACACCGAGGTCGGCGAACGGGGCCTCAAACTCTCCGGCGGCGAAAAGCAACGCGTCGCGATCGCCCGCACCATCTTGAAGGCGCCGCCGATCCTCATCCTCGACGAGGCGACGTCCGCCCTCGACACCAAGACCGAGGAGGAGATCCAGGCCGCGCTCGACGAGGTGGCCGAGGGGCGCACCACGCTGATGATCGCGCACCGCCTGTCGACCGTCGTGAAGGCGGATCAGATCATCGTCGTCGAGGCGGGGCGGATCGTCGAGCGGGGCACGCATCCGAGCCTCATCGCCGAAGGCGGGCTCTATGCCGAGATGTGGAACCGGCAGCTCCAGGACCAGGCCGCCGCGGAAGCCGCCGCCGCGATCGAGGGCAAAGGCCCCACGATCCGCGAGCGCGAAGAAAGTTTCAGCAAGTAGGCGACGGATCGATGCAGCCGCTCAAATGCTTTACAGGGAGACCACAGGGGCTGTATCGCGGCATCATGGTTCGTCTCGTGTTGAACTGTCTGGCACTCATCGCCACGATCGCGCCGCTCGCGGCGATGCCCTTCGATGGAGCGAGAGTGCCGTTCCCCTCCCCGGCCCCGTCCACCGGCCTCGTCGAAATCCATGGTTGCCACTCGAACCCGTTTTTCGACGAGAACGGCAAGCTCCACCGGCACGATCGTGAAACGTGCGAGCTGAAGCCGATCGAGCCGATGCTCGGCGTCGATATCTGCTCGACGGTCGCCCAGCTCTGCGTGGAGCGGTGCGAGGAACGGGACCGGCCGATGCGGTGCCTGCGCCGCTGCTATCGGTATAACGCGCCGCCCGTCTGCTGACGCCGGACGGTCCCGGCACGCCGCAATCGCCGCGCCGGGACCAACGAGGGCGGCCTCAACGAATGACGGCGTGCCGCTTGCGGCCGAGCGAGAGGCGCACCGGCACATCCTCGCCGCCTATCCGCGCCTCGGCGTCCTCGGTGATCTCGCCGTCGAGACGGACCCCGCGCCCCGCGATCGCCCGGCGCGCCTCGCTCTTCGACACCGCGAGCCCCGCCCGGATCATGAGGTCGACCAGCGTCGCCCCCGCCCCCCGCTCCACTTCGGTGAGCGTGACGCTCGGCAGCCCGTCCGAGGCCTCGCCGTGGGCGAACGCCCGCACCGCCGTCTCCCGCGCCGCGTCCGCAGCGGCGGCGCCGTGGGCGAGTGCCGTCACCGCCGTCGCAAGCGCCTCCTTCGCGGCGTTGATCCCGGTGCCGCCATCGGCGCAACGCGCGGCATGGGCGGCGATCTCCTCGGCCGACATGTCGGTGAAGAGGTTGAGGAACCGCACGACGTCGCCATCGTCGGCGTTCCGCCAGAACTGCCAGTAGTCATAGGCGGAGAGACGGTCGGCATTCAGCCACACGGCGCCCGCCGCGGTCTTGCCCATCTTGACGCCCGAGGCCGTGGTGAGGAGCGGCGCGGTGAGGCCGAACACCTCCGCCCCCTCGACCCGGCGCACGAGCTCGATCCCGTTGACGATATTGCCCCACTGGTCCGATCCGCCGAGCTGGACGCGGCAGCCGGTGCGGCGGAACAGCTCCAGGAAGTCGTAGGCCTGGAGGATCATGTAGTTGAACTCCAGGAAACTCAGATTGTCCTGCCGATCGAGCCGCTCCTTCACGCTGTCGAAGGTCAGCATCCGGTTGACGGAAAAGTGCCGGCCGATATCGCGCAGCATCTCGACCCAGCGCACCGCGTCGAGCCAGACGGCATTGTCGAGGAGGATGGCGTCGCTCGGCCCGTCGCCGAAGGTCAGAAACTTGTCGAACACGGTCCGAATCCCGGCAATGTTGCGGGCGATCTCCGCGTCGCTCAGCATCGGGCGTGCGTCGGCGCGAAAGCTCGGATCGCCGACCCGCGTCGTACCGCCGCCGACGAGGACGATCGGTTTGTGGCCGGCCTGCTGTAGCCGGCGAAGCGTCATGATCGGCAGAAGATGGCCGACATGGAGGCTGTCCGCCGTCGCATCGAACCCGGCATAGACCGGCACGGCGCCCCCCGCGAAGGCCTCGTCGAGACCCTTGAGATGGGTGACCTGATGGACGTGACCGCGCGCGATCAGCGTGCGCAGCGCCGCCGAGCGGGGCTCGAATTCGGCAAGGGTCGGATTGTGTCGAGACACGGTAGGGCTCCTGATCGTGCCGTCAGGAGGGCCCAAACATGAAAAAGCCGCCCGACGGCGGCTTTGGCTTCAAGACATGATCGAACCGCGCCGCTCCTTATGGAAACGTCGCATAGTAGCGGGCGGCGATGGGCGCGGTCGTGATCATGCGCGGGGAGGTATAGGCTTCCCGCGCATCGTGCAAGCGCGAATTCGCATGGCTGCGCGGCGCGTCAGATCACCTTGAGGACGCCGTCGCCTTCGGGCGGGCCCGGCAGCGGAATGTCGTCGAGCGTCAGCCCGCTGTTCAGCAGCGCGATCAGGATCACGAGCGCCACGGCGGCCGCGATCGAGGTGATCAACGCCTTGAACCACAGGCGTGGGCGCGCGGGGGCGCCCCGCTCGGTCCCCGCGACCCGCTCGCGTTCGGGCACAGGATCGCGGTTGCCCCAGGGCAGAACGGCAAAGAACAGGACCCACCAGAAAACAAAGTAGATCGCGATGGCACTTCCGATTTGCATCAGACCTCTTCAAGCTCGGTCAGAACGCCGCCAATATCCTTGGGGTGAATGAACAGGACCGGTTTGCCATGCGCGCCGATCTTCGGCGTGCCGTCACCGAGGATCCGGGCGCCGGTCTTCGCCAAAGCGGCGGCCGCGGCGCGGATGTCCTCCACCTCATAGCACACATGGTGAAGCCCGCCCGATGGGTTGCGCTCCAAGAAGGGCGCGATGGGCGAGGCGTCCCCCAACGGCTCCAAGAGTTCGATCTTGGTGTTGTCGAGGGTCACGAACACCACCGTCACCCCGTGATCGGGCAGGTCGACCGGCGCAGAGACGGCCGCGCCCAAGGCGTCGCGGTAGATCGCGGCGGCGGCCGCGACACTCGGCGTCGCGATCGCCACATGGTTGAGACGGCCGATCATGTTTTTCTCCCTCCCCGCGTCCGCGCCTTTTGTGGACCATATCCGGCGCGAAGACGAGTGAACGAGAGGCCGCGCCCCCCGCTCCTCAGGCGAGCGTCACCACGAAGACGTGGCACGTCGGCTTCTTGCCCCAGCGCTGGGACATATGGGAGCGGATCGCGCGGCGGGCGGCCTGCGCCACCACGTCGCGATCGCGCCGACGATGGCGCGGAATGCTCTCCACCGCGCTCGCCACCTCGTCGACGAGCTGCTCGCTGAAGGTCTCGCCGTCATCGTCGCGTGCGGGAATGCCGATGAGGACGATCTGCGGATCGTCCTCGAGCTCGAACCGCTCGTCGAGGGTGACGACGGCACTGACGACGCCGGCGACGGCGAGCGAACGGCGCTCGCGCACATTGGAATCCTCAGGCGAGCGGAGAAGCCGGCCATCGAGCAGCAAAACGTCGACCGGCACCTCGTCGACCACTTCCGCCGGTTGCGGCGAGAGGCGGAGCATCTTGCCGTTCTCGGTGACGACCACCTCCGGCACGCCGGCGTCTTTGGCGAGCTGGGCCTGGGCCATCAGGTGCATCGGCTCGCCATGGACGGGAACGAGCACGCGCGGCTTCAGCCACTTGTACATCTCGACGATCTCGTCCCGCCGGGGATGGCCCGAGGTGTGGACGAGCCCATCGGCATCCGTCACCACCTCGATGCCTTGCATCGACAGGCCGTTGATGATCGCGTTCACGGCCTTCTCGTTGCCCGGAATGGTGCGGGAGGAGAAGATCACCCGGTCACCGGGCGCAAGGTTCACGCGTGGATGCTCGTCGTTCGCGATGCGTGCGAGGGCGGCCCTGTCCTCACCCTGACTGCCGGTCAAGAGGACGAGCACCTTGTCCCGGGGGAGATGGCCGAAATCATCCTCCGTGAGGAAGCGCGGCAGGCCGTCGAGAAAGCCGCATTCGGTGGCGACCTCGATCACCCGCCGCATCGACCGGCCCATCACGACGACGTGCCTGTCGGCCGCGGCGGCCGCCTCGCAGATCGCCCGGATCCGCGCGACATTGGAGGAAAATGCCGTCACCGCGACACGGTTCTCGGCCGAGGCGACCATCGCCTTCAGCCCCTCGGCGACATCGTGTTCGGACGGCGAGCGGCCGGGCCGCGTCGCGTTCGTCGAATCGCTCATCAGGGCGAGGATGCCGTTCTCGCCGACGCGCTTCAGACGCTCCACATCGATCGGGATGCCGACGCCCGGCGTCGGATCGATCTTCCAATCGCCGGAATGGACGATCACGCCGTGCGGGGTCGTGATGGCGAGGGCGTTGGGCTCCGGGATCGAGTGGGAAACGGGGATGAAATCGACCTTGAAGGGGTCGAGATCGATCGAATCGCCCTGCTCGACGACCGTCACCTCCGGCCAGATCTGCCGCCCGTTCTCGATCGCCTTCGCGCGGAGGAGACCCGCGGTGAAGCGCGTCGCATAGACCGGACATTCGAGGCGCGGCCACAGGTCGAGGACGGCACCATAATGGTCCTCGTGCGCGTGGGTCAGCACGAGGCCGACGAGGTCGCGCCGCTCCTCCTCGATGAAGCCGATATCGGGCATGATCAGATCGACACCCGGCGTCACGCGCGCATCGGCGAAGGTGACGCCGCAATCGACCATCAGCCACTTTTTGTTGTGCGGCGGACCGAACCCGTAAAGGGCCAAATTCATGCCGATCTCGCCCACACCGCCTAGCGGCAGGAAGACGAGCTCATCACCGGCATTGCTCATACACGCTCCGAGCGGACAAAAACGTCACCGGCGGTAATTAGGGAAACGCCGCCCGCGCCGTCGACCAAAATCAACCGGCCCGTCGGATCGAGACCGTCGAATCGGCCTTCACGCGTATCCTGGTCGAAGCGCACGATGACGTGTTCGCCCAAGCCGACCGCGCGCGCAAGCCATCGATCGCGAATTGCCCCGATGCCATTCGGCGCATCCAATGTCGCAATGACGTCGGCAAGTGCCGGTTTCAGGTGCGAAAAGACGGTCTCGGCGTCGATTTCCGGGCAATGTTCCGACAGACAAGTCACAGGAATCTGGCTCGTCGTCCCCTCCGGCGCGTGGCCGACATTGACGCCGATGCCGATCACCACGCGGCGCATCGGCTCCGGCGGGCCGCTGATCTGCGTTTCGACGAGGATGCCGCAGACCTTGCCGCCTTCGACGAGGACGTCGTTCGGCCATTTGACGCGCGTTGAGAGGCCCGTCGCCGCGTCGATCGCATCGGCGACCGCGACCGCGACCGCGAGCGGCAGCAGGCCGAACGCGTCGGTCGGAAGGTCGGAGATGAAGGCGAAGGAGGCGTAGAGATTGCCGGCCTCCGAGACCCAGGGCCGGCCGCGCCGACCCCGGCCCGTCAACTGCCGCACGGCGAGAACCCAGACGGGAACGCCTCCGTCACGGAGGCGCTCCATCGCTTCGTCATTCGTGGATCCGACATCCCCGAGGCGGACGAGCGCCGCCGAGGACGGGTCGATCGCGGTCAAAAGAGGCTCTGCGCCGCGGCCGTCGCCGCCGAGAGGATCGGCGTCCATACGAGGAAGAAGAGGACGCTGAAGCCGCCGCTCACCGCGAGGACGAGTCGCAGCTCGCCGGCCATCGGCTCGAGCCGGTCCTTCGGTTCGTCGAACACCATCACCTTGATGATGCGCAGATAATAGAAACAGCCGACCGCGGAGGACAGGACGCCGATGATCGCGAGCGGAATGAGGTCCGCCTCGACCGCGGCGAGGAAGACGTAGAACTTACCGAAGAAGCCCACCAGCGGCGGGATGCCGGCCAGCGAGAAGAGCAGCGCGGTGAACGCCGCCGCCATCCACGGATTGGTCTTCGCAAGGCCCGCAAGGTCCGCAATGTCCTCGACCATCCCCTCGTCGGTCCGCCGCATCGCGATGATGCAGGCGAAGACGCCGAGCGTCGTGACGAGATAGACGGTCATGTAGATGACGACGCCGATCACGCCCTGCTCGGTGCCGGCCGCGAGGCCGATCAGCGCGTAGCCGATATGGCCGATCGAGGAATAGGCCATCAGCCGCTTGATGTTCGACTGACCGATCGCCGCGAACGCGCCGAGGATCATCGACATCACCGAGAGGAAGATGATGATCTGCTGCCACTCGATGAGGGCGGGCTGGAAGGCTTCCATCACGACGCGCACGAGGAGCGCCATCGCGGCGACCTTCGGGGCGGCGGCGAGG
The DNA here is from genome assembly GCF_021556395.1 of Acuticoccus kalidii. GTDB lineage: Bacteria > Pseudomonadota > Alphaproteobacteria > Rhizobiales > Amorphaceae > Acuticoccus > Acuticoccus kalidii. The sequence goes on along the minus strand of NZ_JAKGCS010000025.1, from coordinate 80,996 downwards.
AAGGCCGTCACCGGGCTCGGTGCGCCCTCATAAACGTCGGGCGTCCACATATGGAACGGCACGGCCGAGATCTTGAAAGCGACGCCCGCGAGGATGAAGACGAGGCCGAAGATGACGCCGAGGCCGGCACCGTCGACGCTGATCGTCTCGGCGATCGAATAGAAGTTCGTGCCGCCGGTGAAGCCGTAGATGAGGCTGATGCCGTAGAGGAGCATGCCCGAGGACAGCGCGCCGAGGACGAAATATTTCAGCCCCGCCTCGGTCGAGCGGACCGAGTCGCGGTTGATCGAGACGACGATGTAGATCGCCAGCGACTGCAGCTCGAGGCCGAGATAGACGGCGATCATGTCGCTCGCCGAGATCATCAGCATCATGCCGACGGTCGAGAGCAGGATGAGGACCGGATACTCGAAGCGCGAGAAGGATTGGAACCGCGCATACGACATCGACATCATGATCGATACCGCGCCGCCGATCAGCACCAGCACTTTGAGATAGCGGGCGAAATTGTCGAACTGGAAGGCGCCGTCGAAGGTCGACGAGCCACCGCTCAAGGTGCACACCGCGACGATCGCCCCGATCATCGCGAAGATCGCGAGGAGGTTCAGCGTCGGGACCGCCTCTTCATCGGTGAAGGCGCCGGCGATCAGGAGGATGATCGCGACGACCGCGAGGATGATCTCCGGCAGGACCGGGACGAGATTGGGAAAGAGGTGAAGCTCAGACATCACTCCTCCTCCCCGTCCGCGGCATCGGCCGGGCTCGCGTGATCGGTGTCGCCCGTCGCGGCCTCACCGTGGCTGTTCTCATCGAGTTGGCTTTCTTCTGCGCCATGATCGGATCCGCTCGCCGCGCCGTGGCCGTCTCCGGCCGCGGGCGCCATGCCGGCCGCTTCGAGCCCGCGGTTCACCGCATCGGCCGAAGAGCCGGTTTCGTTGGTGAAGGCGGCGCCGTCGACCGCGGGTCCGGGCTGCGCGCCGATCGATTGCGACAGGTCGCTGACGAGCGCGTTCACCGAGGCGTCGGTCACGTGGAGGACGGGGTTCGGATAGACGCCGAAGAGGATGGTCAGGATCACCAGCGGGACCAAGATCACCTTTTCCCGCAGCGAAAGGTCCTGCATCCGGCGCATCGATTCCTTTTCGAGCGGGCCGAGCACCACGCGGCGATACAGATAGAGCGCGTAGGCGGCCGACAGGATCACGCCGGTCGTCGCGCCGACGGCGGCGAGCGTGTTCACCTTGTAGGTGCCGATCAGCGTCAGGAACTCGCCGACGAAACCCGACGTCCCCGGCAGGCCGACATTGGCCATCGTGAACACCAGGAACACCGTCGCATACCACGGCATCCGCTGAATGAGGCCGCCATAGGCGGAGATCTCGCGGGTGTGGGTCCGGTCATAGACGACGCCGACGCACAGGAAGAGCGCGGCCGACACGATACCGTGCGACAGCATCAGATAGATCGCGCCCTGGATGCCCTGCACGTTCATCGCGAAGATGCCCATCGTCACGAAGGCCATGTGCGCGACCGATGAATAGGCGATCAGCTTCTTCATGTCCTGCTGGGCGAGCGCCGTCAGCGAGGTCACGACCACGGCGATCACCGACAGGGTGAAGATCAGCCAGGCGAACTCCGACGAGGCGTCCGGGAACATCGGCAGCGAGAAGCGCAGGAACCCGTAACCGCCCATCTTCAGAAGGATGCCGGCCAGCAGGACCGAGCCCGCCGTCGGCGCCTCGACGTGCGCGTCGGGAAGCCAGGTGTGGACCGGCCACATCGGCATCTTCACCGCGAACGACGCGAAGAAGGCGAAGAAGAGCCAGGCCTGCATGTCGGCCGGGAACTGATAGGCCATCAGATCCGGGATCGAGGTCGTGCCCGCCTGCCAGTACATCGCGATGATGGCGATGAGCATCAGGAGCGAGCCGGTCAGCGTGTAGAGGAAGAACTTGAACGTCGCGTAGATCTTCCGCGGGCCGCCCCACACCCCGATGATGAGGAACATCGGGATCAGGCCGCCTTCGAAGAAGACGTAGAAGATCACGATGTCGAGCGAGCAGAACACGCCGATCATCAGCGTCTCGAGCACCAGGAAGGCAACCATATATTCGCGGACGCGAACCGTCACCGACTTCCAGGAGGCGAGAATACAGAACGGCATCAGGAAGGTCGTGAGGATCACGAACAGCATCGAGATGCCGTCGACGCCGAGATAGTAGCTGATCAGCCCCGGGATCCACTCGCGCCGCTCCACGAACTGGAAGCCGGGATTGGCCGGATCGAAGCCGATCCAGATCCAGAGCGAGAGGATGAAGTTGAACGTCGTCGCGATGAGGGCGACGCGGCGGATATTCTCGACCGCCGCCTCGTCGTTGCCGCGCACCGCGAGGATGAAGGCGACGCCGACGAGCGGCAGGAAGATGAGGATCGAAAGGATCGGCCAGTCGGACATCATCGGCCGGCCTCCCCGGTCAGGCGCACGGCCTCAGGTTTGGCATTGGCCATCATAGGTAGCCCCTGTCGAGGGCGATCATCACGGTCACGAAAACGGCGATCCCGGTCAGCATCACGAACGCATAGTGGTAGAGGTAGCCGGACTGGAAGCGGTGCGCGACGACCGACAGATCCTTGACCCGCGCGGCGATCCCGTCGGGACCGACGCCGTCGATGACACGGCCATCGCCGCGCCAGAACGTACGACCCAGCCAGCGTGCCGGCCGCACGAAGATGGTGTCGTAGAGCTCGTCGAAATACCACTTGTTGAGGAAGAAGCGGTGCACGCCCGGCATCGCCTCGATGAATTGCTTGGGCAGGCTCGGCTTGAGCACATAGGCGAACAGCGCGATCACGAAGCCGATCACCATGGCGATCGCCGGCGACAGGATCACCCAGGTCGGCACCTCGTGCATCGCATGGAGCACGTGATTGGCGGCCGACGCGAAGATCGCCCCGTTCCAGAAATCACCCGTCGGCTCACCGAGGAACTGCGTCGCGAAGACGTAGCCCGCGCCGAGCGCGCCGAGCGTCAGGACGCCGAGCGGCACGAGCATCGTCCACGGCGATTCGTGGGCGTGCTTGAAGGTGTCGGCCGGCGCGCGGGTGTGGCCATGGAAGGTCATGAACACGAGACGCCAGGAGTAGAAGGACGTCAGCAACGCCGCCCCCACCGTCATGACGAAGGCGTAGATCGCGAAGGCGTTCTCGCCGGCGAAGGTCGCCTCGATGATCGCGTCCTTCGAGAAATAGCCGGCGGTCAGCGGGAATCCGGTCAGCGCGAGCGTCCCCGCCATCATGCCCACATAGGTGTAGGGGATCTTCTTCCAGAGCCCGCCCATGCGGCGCATGTCCTGCTCGTCGTGCATGGCGTGGATCACCGAGCCGGCCGAGAGGAAGAGCAGCGCCTTGAAGAAGGCGTGCGTGAAGAGGTGGAAGATCGCGATGCCGTAGGCGCCGACGCCGAGCGCGGCGAACATGTAGCCGAGCTGCGAGCACGTCGAGTAGGCGATGACGCGCTTGATGTCGTTCTGGGCACAGCCGATCGTCGCCGCGAACATCGCCGTCGACGCGCCGATGAAGGTCACGAAGGCGAGCGCGGACGGCGCGAACTCGAACAAAGGCGACATGCGGGCGACCATGAAGACGCCAGCCGTCACCATCGTCGCGGCGTGGATGAGGGCCGAGACCGGGGTCGGGCCTTCCATCGCGTCGGGCAGCCAGGTGTGCAGCCCGAGCTGCGCCGACTTGCCCATCGCACCGATGAAGAGAAGGAAGCAGGCAAGCTCGATCGCCGGGATCTGCATGCCGAGGAAGCCGAAGGTCTGCTCCGAGATCGTCGGCCCGGCCGCGAACAGCGCGTCGAAGGTGACGACGCCGGACATCGCGAACAGCGTGAAGATGCCGAGCAGGAAACCGAAATCGCCGACGCGGTTGACGACGAAGGCCTTGATGGCCGCCGCGTTCGCGGACGGACGGTCGCTCCAAAAGCCGATCAGCAGATAGGAGGCGAGACCGACGCCCTCCCAGCCGAAGAACATCTGGACGAGGTTGTCCGACGTCACCAGCATCAGCATCGCGAAGGTGAAGAGCGAGAGATAGGCGAAGAACTTCGCCTTCGCCTTGTCGTGCGACATGTAGCCGAACGAATAGAGGTGAACGAGCGAGGAGACCGTGTTCACCACGACGAGCATCACGGCGGTGAGCGTGTCGATGCGCAAGCGCCAGGCGATCTCGAGGTCGCCGGAGACGATCCACTGGGCGATCAGGATCCGCTGCGTGTCGGCTCCGTTATAGCCCCAGCGGAAGAACACGATCCACGACAGGACGGCGCAGATAAAGAGGAGGCCGGTGGTGACGACCTGTGCCGTAAGCGCGCCGACCTGACGGCCGAACAGGAAGGCGAACAGGAAGCCGATCAGCGGCAGGAAGACGATGAGCTCCACCATCGGATCAGCCCTTCAAAGTATCGATATCTTCCACCGCGATGGAACCGCGGTTTCGGAAGAAGGCCACGAGAATGGCGAGGCCGATCGCCGCCTCGGCGGCAGCGACGGTGAGCACGAACAACGCGAACACCTGACCGACCAGGTCGTTGAGCGCGGCCGAGAAGGCGATGAAGTTGATGTTCACCGCGAGCAGGATCAGCTCGATCGACATCAGGATGACGATGACGTTCTTGCGGTTGAGGAAGATCCCGAAGACGCCGAGAACGAACAGGATCGCGGCGACGGTGAGATAATGCGACAGTCCGATCACAGCTGAAGTCCCCGGCCGGAGGCCACCTCACGGACTTCCACCGCGTCCTCGGGGCGACGCCGCACCTGGGCGCCGACGTCCTGCCGCTTGGCGCGGGTGGTGTGCCGCAGGGTGAGCACGATCGCCCCGATCATCGCGACGAGGAGGATCAATCCGCAGATTTGGAAATAGAAGGCGTATTTCGTGTAGAGCACGTTGCCGAGCGCCTCGGTGTTCGTGACCGCGGCTGGATCCGGGATCGGCAGAACGCCTTGCGACGCGATCTCCGGCGACAGCGTATAGGCGCCGAGAACCAGGATCAGCTCGACCAGAAGAACGAGCCCGATGGCCGCCCCGACCGGCAGGTACTGCATCACGCCTTGCCGCATCGCAACAAAGTCGACGTCGAGCATCATCACGACGAAGAGGAAGAGGACGAGGACGGCGCCGACATAGACGACGACCAGGATGAGGGCCAAGAACTCCGCCCCGGCCAACATGAAGAGGCCCGCCCCGTTCAGGAATGCGAGGATCAAAAAGAGGACGGAGTGGACGGGATTGCGCGAGGAAATGACCATCAGCGCTGAGGCCACCATGATGGCGGCAAAGAGGTAGAAAAACAACGCAACCAGGGTCATTCGGCGTCTCTCACGCGCGTGTCGGACGGGGAAGCGCAGCGGTGGGCTCGCCGCGGCCACTGACCTCTTAGCGGACGCACCATGGCACGTCCACCGCCCCCATTGCGTTGAACCATTCCAAACGGCTCCTGTCCCTGTGGAAGTCGGCCCCGAACAAGCTTGCGGCCCGCAACGATCGCCATCTCGCCATAAAGGCCGCAGCCACGTTGCGGGTTCTCCTCGGTCGGGCGCCCCGCGGCGATCGCGGCCGCACGCGCATAGTTCAGAATTTGAAGATCGCCAGGAAAGCCGTGATCGACCGGCCTGACGGGCCCCACAGGCACACCGCCCCATCCGATCCGCGATCCGGTCGAGGATCGCGCGGGCCGCCCGGCCACGATGCTGTGACGTGAGACCGGCCGCGAGACGGTGGGATGAACGAAGGCCACGCCCACGGGAAAAGCCTAAACCGGCGAACAGTCAAGCCGCGATCGCGTATTCCGCCCCGCTTTTGCGCACCGCAGCATCGCCGAATGGCCGGCTTTGCCCGGTGGATCGGCCGGTTTCGGCGGGCAGCTTCGGTCAATCTCGTCTGAATTCGGCCGGCCCGGCGCAAGCGGGGAACGCGGCGCGGCGGCGGCGCGAACGGCAAAACGAATCATCGAGGATGCGGTGGAAAAATCACAGCGCCCGAACCGGGGCGGCGTCTCTCGAATGGACCGTCCAGCATTGCCGCGCGCAAAATCGCCGGGCGCCCTCTCCTTCACACGGCTTTGATCGCGGCCGGCGCTCGTCGCTCGGCAAGGGCGGGCTCGCGGGCGCGATCGGCCCGCCGAGGCTCGGCACGACCGTCGCCGATCAGAAATTGTCCTGATAGTGGCCGACCGACGTTTCCATCATGCCGCCGACGCGGATGCTGGTGTCCGAGGTGGTGCAGCCCGACAGCCCGGCGAAGACGATGCCGAAGGCGACGACCGCACCGACCCGGTACGCCGTCCGGCGCGGCCGATCGGGCGGCAGGAGCCACCACCGCGCGTCGTGTCTTGTCGCGGCACGTTGCCGCCTTGAACGATATTCCACGCGACCACCTCTCGATGGGCCCTCGGGCCGATTGACCGCTCGCGAGGTCATGACGCATCGCCACAATAACCGCGCGTTATCAAGAAGAAGCGGACATCGCCCGCCGTCAAGAGACCATCGCTCGCCTTCCCACCAAGGCGGAATGGCGGGCGCCGATCGCCTCGCGCCAGCTCTTCCTTTCGACGCAGGAACACTCGGTCGCAGGGCCCCGCTCTTGGGCGCACCCCGCCCGGCACCATATTGTCCCGCAACCACCAATTAGAATCGACCCGTTCGAGATCGACCAAGGGGACTTCATGCGCTTCTTTCATCGCCTTCGTGGGCTCGTCGTGCTTCTGACGCTCGCGACCGGCCTTTGTCTCGTCGCGACCGACTTCGCCGAAGCCCGCCGTGGCGGCTCGTTCGGCAGCCGTGGCGCGCGCACCTACAGCCCGCCCGCCGCGACGCGGACCGCGCCCACCCAATCCCAGCCCGTGAACAATTCGATGACGCCGCGCCAGCAGACGACGCAGCAGCCGGGCACCGCCGCCAACCAAGCCGGCGCACAGACGCGGCGCGGCGGCATGTTCGGCGGGATGGCGGGCGGCCTTCTCGGCGGCCTCATGCTCGGCGGGTTGATCGGGATGCTGATGGGCAACGGCCTCGGCGGCATGGCTGGCCTTCTCGGCCTCCTCCTTCAGGTCGGCATCATCGTCCTCATCGTGACGCTCGCGATGCGCTTCTTCCGCAGCCGCGGCAACAAGCCCGCCTTCGCCGGTGGCGACTCGCGCGGCAGCGGCATGGGCCCGCGGCCGGTTCCCGACCAGTATGAAGAGCGCGGCGGCTCGAGCCACGCTTATGAAGCAGCCCCCAACGCTTCGATGGGTGGCGCGGCTCCGATGGGCGGCGATGCGCCGATGGCCGCGAGCGGAACCGACGAAATCGGCATCACCGCCGACGATCTCGATGCGTTCGAACAGCTCCTCGTCGAGGTCCAGGCCTGCTTCACCCGCGAGGACTATGCCGGCCTTCGCGAGCGCTGCACCCCGGAGATCGTCTCCTTCCTCTCCGAGGAGCTCAGCCAGAATGCCGTCAACGGCGTGCGTAACGAGGTGACCGACGTCGCCCTCCTCCAGGGTGACCTGTCCGAAGCCTGGCGCGAGGGCTCGACCGAATACGCGACCGTCGCGCTGCGGTATTCGAGCGTCGACATTCTGCGCGACCGCCAGACCGGCGATATCGCCGAAGGCTCGACGGAGCCGACCGAGACGGTCGAGATCTGGACCTTCGTCCGCCCGGCCGGGGGCCGCTGGCAGCTCTCCGCCATCCAGGAGACCTGATCGGCGCCCTTCCCCTACCGCGCGCAATCGAAACGGCCGGGCCCTCAGCCCGGCCGTTTTTTGTTGCAAGCCTCGCGCACCCGTCCCGACCCACAATCGCCCCGCTTTTGTCATGCAAACACGCAAAAAAGCGCACTGACGTCGCCTACGCCTCTTGATTTTGCGCACACAATGCGCTTTATAGAATGCATGACGTCACGACGGCGTCACATTCGAACGACGTGAGCAGAGGACGACGGGGAGCCATCAACCAGCTTCGGGACCGTGCAGCGGAGGGGACCCTGTCCCCCGGGCGCCGATCCCAGTCAGCCGCAGCGTGTCACATGTCGGTGGGCCGCTTTCCCGAGGGAAAGCCTAGCAATTGGGAGGGACGAACATGATGTGTCGCTTTCTGTTGGTGGGTCGCTCCAGCACCTACCCGCGCCACAAGGACGCCGAAGCCGCGCACAGCTTCGAGGAGCTGCGCCGCGTGAACCGCCAGCGAGAGGACGAGGAACGCCGCGCCTGGCACCCGGCGCACGACGTCCATTTCCGTAGCCCTGCCGCGACCGCGGCCCGCTATCTCGACCCCGCCGAATAGGCGATCGACGGGCCGCCACCCTCGGCCCGTCTCACCCCGCCCCGATCACCAATAGATCGCGCGTTTCGCGACGGTTTCTGTTCGCCCGAGGTGAAGGTCCGTGAGCTCCCGCGCGAGGCGGAGCGCCGGCTTCACCGCGAACAGGATCGAGCCGATCAGGAACGCCCAGGTACCGGCCGTCCGCAACGCCTCCGAGAAGAACAGCACCGAGCCGGTGATGAACGAGATGGCGGCGCCGAAATCCACGAGCGTGTAAATGAGCTCATAGGTGGCATAGACCCGCCGCCGCCGCGGGCTCATCTCGTAGCCGCGCGGATAGAAGAGCCGCTCGTCCTGCTCTCTGTGTTGCAGTGTGTCCATCGTGCTTTGCCTCTCCGTCACTCTGCACCGAGGGAGGGAGGTGAAGCGGGCATGTGGAACGTCAAGGCGCGGCGAAAAACTCTCTCGACCGCGGCCGACCGGGGCCTGCGTCTTGCCCCTCATTGCGGCCCTGGGGCGGAGGCGACGGCGACGTCAGTTCCGCGGCCGGCAGCTATATTGGGTGAGCGTCGACGTGATGATTTTGCTCGCCGGACCCATCCACCGCTCGCAGCTCGCCTGATCGGGAAAGCAGCCGACGAACGAGACCGGGATCGATTGATCCAGAATCCCTTGCGTGTTGCCGGCGACCCGCCCGATCCACGGCGCCTGCGGGTTATCCCGGCAGGAGGGCGTGTTGTTCCGGATGTTGTTGATGTCCTGCATCGTGTCGATCTGAGCCGAGGCCGGCGCGCCGCCGACGAGGACGAGACCCGCGACGAGGAGCGCCGCCGCGCGGACCGCTCCGCTCATCTGTCTTGCCATGGCGTGCCTCCTCCATCGTCTCTCACGGCCGAGCCGCGCGCGATCATGCGGGAAATCGCGCGCGTTGTCTCGTGCCGAACCGACGATCAGTCCGCGAAGACCCGCGCGAAGATCGTATCGACATGGCGCACATGGGCCGCGTCGTCGAAGGCGGCGTCGAGCGTTGCCTGGTCGAGATTGGCGGTGATGTCCGCATCGGCCTCGACGAGGGCGCGGAACGTCCCCTCCCCGGCATGGGCGCGCATCGCGTTGCGCTGGACCATGCGATAGGCATCCTCGCGCGAGACGCCGGCGACGGTGAGCGCCAGCAGGATCTGCTGCGAGTGGAAGAGCCCGCCGAGCATGTCGAGATTGGCCTTCATCCGCTCCGGCTTCACGACGAGCCCCTCGATCACGCCGGTGAGGCGCGCGAGCGCGAAATCGAGCGTCACCGTCGCATCCGGGCCGATCATCCGCTCGACCGAGGAGTGCGAAATGTCCCGCTCGTGCCAAAGGGCGACATTTTCCATCGCCGGCAGCGCATAGGCCCGGACCATGCGGGCAAGGCCCGTGAGGTTCTCGGTCAGCACCGGGTTCTTCTTGTGCGGCATGGCCGACGAGCCCTTCTGGCCCGCGCCGAACGCCTCCTCGGCCTCACCGACCTCGGTGCGCTGAAGGTGGCGGATCTCGGTCGCAAGGCGCTCCACCGACGAGGCGACGACGCCGAGTGTCGCGAAGAAGGCGGCGTGACGGTCGCGCGGGATGACCTGGGTCGAGATCGGCTCGACGGTCAGCCCCATCTGCTCGGCGACGTGCGCCTCCACCCGCGGATCGATGTGGGCGAAGGTGCCGACCGCGCCGGAGATCGCACAGGTCGAGATCTCCGCCTTCGCGACGAGAAGGCGGGCGCGAGCGCGGCTGAACTCGGCATAGGCTTGGGCGAGCTTGAGGCCGAAGGTCGTCGGCTCGGCGTGGATGCCGTGGCTGCGGCCGATCGTGGGGGTGAGCTTGTGCTCCAGCGCCCGCCGCTTCAGCGCCGCGAGCAACTTTTCGACATCGCTGATCAGAATGTCGCTCGCGCGGGAGAGCTGGACGGCGAAGGTCGTGTCGAGCACGTCCGAGGAGGTCATGCCCTGGTGGACGAAGCGGGCGTCGGGGCCGACGATCTCGGCGAGATGGGTGAGGAAGGCGATGACGTCGTGCTTGGTCTCGCGCTCGATCTCGTCGATCCGATCGATATCGAAGACGGCGGCGCCCCCTTTCTCGCGGATCGTGCGCGCCGCTTCGGCCGGGATCTTGCCGAGCTCGGCCATCGCGTCGGCGGCATGCGATTCGATCTCGAACCAGATGCGGAACCGCGACTCGGGGCTGAAGATGTTCGCCATCTCGGGACGGGAATAGCGGGGGATCATGGTTCGCTCCTCAAGCCGGGGCTTCGCGCGGCCCGGCGGCGAGCCGCTGTCCGAGCGGCTGCAGCAACAGTGGAAACAGGAAAATCGGAAGCTGTCCCAACGCGAAGAACAGCCAGACCGTATCGTCGATCTGCATCGTCCCCAAGGCGGCGACCATCAGACCCGAATTGCGGTTGCCCGCGGCATACGCGATCGCGATCGCGTCCGCACCCACAAAGGGCCGAAAAAGCGCATACGCAATGCCGGTCTGCACGAGCGCAAAGCCGAGCGCGCCGAGACCGGCGAGAACGGTGAAGACCGGCGCGGCGAAAAAGGCTTCGCTCACCCCGTCCATCGCGCCGAGGGCGAAGATCATCGCGATCGCGACGCTGATCGTGTCGAACACCGTCTTGCCGGCGGCGATGCGCCGGGCGCCGAAGAACCGCCTGAGGACGAAGGCGGCGAGCGAAGCCGCGCCGAGAATGACGGCGAGCCGCACCGCGAGATCGAGCGCGCTGATCGGAAGTTGATCAGCGACGAAGAGCGAGGCGATCACCGGCGCGGAAATCGGGATCGCGATCGTGCTGATCAGCGTCACCGCGAGGACGAGCGCGCCGTCGAGCCCCATCAGCATCGCGAAGGCCGGCGCCGAGACGATCGGCGACGGCGCGGCAAAGAGAAAGAGGACCGCGAGCACCAGCGGGTGCGATGCCGGTGGCCCCCAGGCGAGCGCGAGCGACAGGACGATCAGAGGAAAGACGACCGAGGTCCATAACGCCGCGACCGCCGCCGATTGCGGCCGGCGCATCCGCCCGACGAAGGCGGTGAGGTCGACCCGCAAGAGCGAGACGCACAACATCACCATGACGCAGTAGCCGAGATAGGGTCGGACCGTCCCGGCGAAGGTGGGAAACAAAATTCCCACAATTGCCGAAAGAGCGATGATCCGCGTCCCGTTACGACTGATGAATGCAAACAAGCCCATGGGACGCATCTCATTCCCGCTCTGGCTTGAATGTGCAAGGACTGAGTGGGATCGGCCCGCGCCCGCGAACGGGGCCCGCGTCTCGCCCCCGAAATTGCCCGCGCCGCGCGCCGATTTCACGCAACGCCCCACCGTGAAATTGCTCACCGCACTCAATTGCGGAACGCTCTTTCGTCCCTTTTAGATTGCAATTCGATTGTACCCCCACAATGCCACACTCGGGCGCGCGCGGGGCGATCGCATGCAAGGGCCCGCCGTAAAACCAAGCCGATTTTGGTAGACTTTTCGCATGGTAGATCGTTCTCCCCGCGCGAGGGGGGCGGTCATTGTCTTGCCATAAACTGTGTGTCTGTAGCGCTTTAGGTCTAGCGCTGGTTGTAAGATTGAACTATTTTGATCTGACCAAACGGTGGAACGATACTTTGGATCGGCCCCCCGTTTGGCGGTAAGTCAACTGGGCGGCCGAGGCATGGAACAGCAACCGTGGTGTTCGCACAGCATGATTGAATGGCGATCGCGCCTGCGTGGGTGCCTTGTAAAAAGCGGCAAAACCCGCGCGCAAGTTTGCAGCGAGGCAGGCCTTAATCCTGCCTATCTCACCCAAATCCTAGAACAAAAGGGTGCAACGCCGAGGATCGACAACCTCCAGAAGCTGGCCAAGGTTCTCAACACGACCGTCACCTACCTCGTCGACGGCGTGGACATGGGCCCCGAGGCGACGGAGTGCCTGTCGCTCTACGCGTCACTCTCGCAGGAGCGGAAGGGTGCGGCGTTGTTGATGTTGCGAGATATGGCAGCACGCTCACATCAGTGAGCTTTGCCACTGGCATAGTGTTTGGTTAGACCATGGAGCCCGCGCGTCCGTGCGTGCCGATAAGGCGGTGCGGGCGCTCCTGGGTTGCCGATAATTCCTGTCCAATCTCGGTGGGTGTTGTGGCAAGTTCCCGTCAACCCCACCCGGATCGGACATGACCGACACACAAACCGTCATCTGCATGAAGTGGGGCACCGCCTACGGGACGGACTATGCCAACACCCTTCACAGCATGGTGCGCCGCCATACCGATCGCCCGCTCCGCTTCGTCTGCTTTACCGACGATGCCGACGGGCTCGATCCCGGCATCGAGCCGAAACCGCTTCCCGCGATCGACCTTCCCGAATCCCACCGCTGGAAAGCCTGGCGCAAGATCGCGCTGACCCAGGCGAGCCTCGGTGACGTGACCGGAAACGTTCTGTTCCTCGATCTCGATGTCGTGATCACCGGCGGGATCGACGACTTTTTCGACTTCGCGCCCGACGCGACCTATTGCGTCATCGAGAATTGGACGCAGATGGGCAGCGGCATCGGCAACACGAGCGTCTTCCGCCTCACCGTCGGCGCCCACACCGAAGTCTACGACACGCTGATGGCCGATCCCGCGGGGACGGTGCGCGCCCATCCCAACAGCCAGACCTTCCAATCGCGGACGATCGCCTCCCGCACGTTCTGGCCGAAGCCCTGGTGCGTCTCCTTCAAGCACACGCTCCTCCCCCCCTTCCCGCTCAATTATGTGAAGACCGCGCCGTTGCCGGATGACGCCAAGGTCATCTGCTTCACCGGCTTTCCCAATCCCGACCATGCGCGCGACGGGGTGTGGCCGGAAAAGAGTTGGGTGAAGCGGATCCGCAAGCACGTGAAACCGACACCATGGATCCGCGAGCACTGGCGTTGATCGACGTCCTCGTCCTCACCGACGGGGTCGCCGGGCACGACCGGTCGTCCGACGGCGTCGTCGCCGCCCTCGCCCGACATCACGATGTGCGGCCGAGCTGGCTCGGGATCCGCGAGATCCGCCCGCGCTCGCGCCGCATCGCCCGCTTCAGCGCCGCCTTGATGCCGCCGGACCGCTGGATCGCCGACCGCGTGGCCCTCGCGCCGGAGCGGGTTGCGACCGCTTGGCGCGAGAGCGCGGTCGACGCCTTCCCGGAACACGCCGACATCGTCGTGTCGACCGGGCCGGCAACGGCAGCGGCGAACATCGCCATTGCCCGGCGCTATCGGGCGAAAAACATTTATTGCGGCTTTCCGAAATGGCCGGTGCGCGGATTCCACGTGATCGTCAGCCCGATCCCCTCCGGCTCGGCGGCCGTCCTCGAAGCGCCCCGCCCCTCCAATATCGACGCGACGGCGCTGCCTGCCCCTCGCCCGTTGAAGGAAACCGGGCCACGCACGCTCGCCCTCCTTTTCGGCGGCGAGAGCAAGCATTACGCCTATACGCACAGCGACATGACGCGCCTTGCCGCCTCGTTGCGCGCCATCCTCGAGCGCGAGACCGACTGGACGCTCGACGTCTATGATTCGCGCCGCACCGCGACCGGCCTGTTCGACGCCTTTCTCGACGCCCTCGCCCCGCTCGGCCCCCGCCTCACGGCCCACCGCTTCGCCGCCGGCGGTGTCGCGTCGAATGCCGACGCCTATGCCGCCGATCTCGTCATGGTGACGGCCGACAGCCTGTCCATGGTGACGGAATCGATCTCAGCCGCGCGGCCGACCCTCGTCATCCGGGCGGAAAATTATGTAGGCCCGGCGCGCGACCGGCTGGAGATCGACACGCTGATTTCGCGCCGGCTCGTCGCCGCTACGGATTTTGCCGCGCTCGATCACGATGTCCTGATCGCAACGCCGTGTCCGCCGCGCGTCTCACAGCCGGAGGCGCTGAGCCGCCTCCTCGCCGAGCGCGGTCTCTAAGCCGCCCTCAGTCGTACCGGCCGCCTTTCCAGCGCCAGGCCTGATAACGCGCCTCGGCGGGCAGGAATTTCGACCAATAGGCCGCCCATTCGGCGGGCGAGGAGCGATAAGTTTTGAAGGCGCAGCGTCCCTTTCGGAACACCGGGATCGCGACTGCCTCGCCGAATGCCGCTTTCAGCATCTTGCCCCACGCCGAGCCCGGTTGCAGCATCGTGTGGGCGTTGCGGCCGTCCGGCAGGATCGCGCGGGCGGGCTGCGTGTCGATGATGAAGACCGCGCGCCGGGTGAGGCTCGCCACATGGGCGAGGACACCCTCCACCTCATCCGGCTCCAGATGCTCCATCACGTCGATGCAGATCGCGAAGTCATAGGCGTTGCGCTTCAACGTCGCGATTTCCGGGATCGCCGGGTCGTAGCTGTCGCGCACCTTGAGCGACGGCGCCGTCAGAATCTCGCCGAACCGGCCCTGTCCCGCGCCATAGTCGATCAGCGTCTCGGGCGCGTCGATCTGCACCCAAGGCTCGACGAACCGGCGCATCCGCACCGCGGTGTTGCCATAGGTCCGTTGCCGGTGCAGCTCGGCATAGGCGTCGATATTCTTCGTCTTCATGATCCGTCCATATGGGCCGCATCGCACGCGCCCGTCGAGCGCACGCGATCGCGTACCGGCTCTTTACATCACATGAAGCGCCGTTCGGAACGTTGCGCACACATCTTTGGCGACCGAGCCGCTTGGAAGGACGCGCGAGTGCTCCATTTTTCACCCAGCGGTGCATGGCCACACCCACGGCCGATGCCCGCCACACTATCGTGGGGTTGCCAAAATAAAGTCATATGATTGCGCGACGTTCAAAGGGAGTGCAGTACACATATGACAATTTCATCGATGATCCGAATCGCCCCCGGCACCCGAGGGGTGATATACTGAGTTACGAGCCGATTATGACCGCACGCATCGTCACCCATCCCGCCGGCAGGGACGACATCATGGGTCCGTTGTGAGCGATCGAGACGGCGCCGCCACCGCGATCCCCGACTGGGCGGCCGAAGGGACGATCTACGTTCCCGCCCGTGAGGATGGCCCGACCAGCCGTCAAATCGCCAGCGAAAGCGATCGCTCTGTCCTCACCGCGCTGCTTGCCGCACCGCGGCTCTATGGTGGGCGCACCATCGCGCTCGAGGACGGCGAGGGGCGCATCCTCACCTACACCGAACTCGTCCGATCGGTCGCCGCGCTCTCGCGCGTCATCCAACGCGAGACCAAAGGCGACGTGATCGCCATCATGCTCCCCTCGAGCATCGCCGCCGTCATCGCCTATTTCGCCGTGCTCGCGGCCGGTCGCATTCCGGCAATGCTCAACTTCACCGCCGGTCGTCCGACGCTGCTCGCCGCCTGTGAGGTGGCGAATGCCGGCGCGATCCTGACGGCCGAGCGCTTCATCACGATGGCGAAGCTCGAACCCCTTGCCGCCGCGCTCGGCGAGGCTGCGCCGGTGATCGAGCTCGAAACGTTGCGGCCCAAGGTGACGTGGCGCGACAAGGCGTTCGCCGCCATCGCCCCGCATCTTAACCTCTTGCCCCGCGCCGATCCCGACGCGGCAGCGGCCATCGTGTTCACCTCCGGCGCCGAGGGCGATCCGAAGGCGGTGATGCTGTCGCATCGCAACCTTCTCGCCAACATCAACCAGGTGATCCACGGCCTCCCGCTCGACCGGGTGAAGGTGTTCTTCAATCCGCTGCCGATCTTCCACAGCTACGGCCTCGGGCCGGGCATGGTGCTGCCGCTGATCACCGGCCGCCGGCTCGTGCTCCACCCCTCCCCGCTGCGCGCGAAGGAGGTGACGAAACGGATCGCTGAGACGCAGGCCAACGTCCTCCTCGCGACCGACACCTTCCTGCGCCAGTACGCCCGCGTCGGCGATGCCGGCAGCCTCTCCTCACTCCATTTCGCCGTGTGCGGCGCGGAGCGCGTGCGCAGCGAGACGCGCACCCTCGTCCGCTCGCGCTTCGGCTTCGCGGTCGTCGAAGGCTACGGTGTCACCGAGACGAGCCCGGTGCTCGCCGCCAACCATCCCGACGATATCCGCGACGGAACGGTCGGCCGCCTCCTTCACGGCATCGAGGCGCTGCTCGAGCCGGTGGTCGGCCTTCATGACGGTTACCGCCTCTATGTGCGTGGACCGAACGTGATGGAGGGTTATCTCGGCGCCGACGGCGCGCTGACGCGCCCGCGTGACGGCTGGCACGACACCGGCGATGCCGTCGTGATCGAGGACGGTTTCCTGTCGATCCGCGGCCGTCTGAAGCGCTTCGCCAAGATCGGCGGCGAGATGACCTCTCTGGTGACGGTCGAGAATCTCGCCGGCGCCGTCTGGCCCGAATCGCACCATGCCGCCGCCGCCCTGCCGGACGGGCGGAAGGGCGAGATTATCGTCCTTCTCACCGACGAGCCGGACCCCGATCCCTCCGAGCTTCATGCGCGGCTGAAGGAGGACAAGCTGTCGGAGCGCTTCCTGCCGCACCAAGTGTTCGAGGTCGAGGCGATCCCGCTTCTCGGCACCGGCAAGCTCGACACCGTCGCCGTGACGGCGCTCGCCGCGCGGATCATGCAGGAAAAACAAGCCGCGAAGGCCGACAAAACCGCCTGAACAAGGCGCAGCCGGACGAGACGGCGAAAGCGGTGGGGCGGTCGCCCGGCCCGCTTCAGTTCCGCACGGCGCCGATCACGATCAGGATCCCGACGACGATCGCGCCGACCAGCAAGAGCGTGAAAAAGGCGGCGCCCTTCGCGCGGCGCGCGTTCTTGTTCTGCTTTTCGAGTTCGTCAGACATGCAACGCGCCTTTCACGCGGGTGGAGCTTTGCGCTCCCGCCCCGGCTCGGTGACCGGGCGCGTTCCATCCGAAGGCGCGTCTCGACGCGCATCCTTGCCGTGTGAGGCGCGCGGGGCGCTCAGCGATAGGGGGAATCGGCGGCGATGTTCGCGGCGATCTCGCGTTCCCAGCGGTCGCCGTTCGCGAGCAGCTTGTCCTTCGTGTAAAGGAGCTCCTCGCGGGTTTCGGTGGCGAATTCGAAATTCGGGCCCTCGACGATCGCATCCACCGGGCAGGCCTCCTGGCACAGGCCGCAATAGATGCACTTCACCATATCGATATCGTAGCGCGTGGTGCGACGCGTGCCGTCATTGCGGCGGGGGCCGGCCTCGATGGTGATCGCCTGGGCCGGACAGACCGCCTCGCACAGTTTGCAGGCGATGCAGCGCTCTTCACCGTTCGGATAACGGCGCAGCGCGTGCTCGCCGCGGAAGCGCGGTGAGATGGGGTTCTTCTCGTACGGATAATTGATCGTCGCCTTCGGGCTGAAGAAGTAGCGCATGCCCAGGAAAAAAGCCGAGACGAACTCCGTCAGGAAGATCGATCGGGCTGTGCCTTGGAGGGTTGCCATGTCCGTTCAGCTTTCTTGCGTCATATCGTGAGACACGCCGTGCGGCGCGCCGCACGACTTTACAACAATTCTACATGGCGCCGATGGCCGCGCTCGCAATGGGCGCGACCGAAATTCGGTGCCGGGGCGACCCGCGGTCAGGCGCGCCAACCCGTGAGTTTCAGCACCAGCGCGACGACGACGACAGCGCCGAGCGACAGCGGCAGGAAGACCTTCCAGCCGAGGCGCATGAGCTGGTCATAGCGGTAGCGGGGGACGATCGCCTTCACCATGGCGAACATGAAGAAGACGCCGAGGCACTTCACCGCGAACCAGATGACGCCCGGAATCCAAGTGAACGGCGCGATCGCCAGCGGCGGAAGCCAGCCACCGAGGAACAGGATCGTCGTCAGCGCGCACATCAGCCCGATCGAGACATACTCGCCGAGCATGAACATCATGTAGGGGGTGGAGCCGTATTCGACCATGAAGCCGGCGACGAGCTCGGATTCGGCTTCCGGAAGATCGAAGGGCGGCCGGTTGGTCTCCGCGAGGGCGGAGATGAAGAACACCACGAACATCGGGAAGAGCGGCAGCCAGTACCAGTTGAGGATCGACAGCCACGGCAGGCCGAGCATCGTCGCAAGGCCGCTCTCCTGGGCGATCACGACGTCCTGGAGGTTCAGCGAGCCGACGCACAGAAGCACCGTGATGATCACGAGGCCGATCGACACCTCGTAGGAGATCATCTGTGCGCTGGAGCGGAGCGCGCCGAGGAACGGATATTTCGAGTTCGACGCCCAGCCGCCCATGATCACGCCATAGACGCCGAGCGAAGAGATCGCGAGCACGTAGAGGATGCCGACATTGATGTCGGCGATCACCCAGTTCGGCGCGACCGGCACGACCGCCCAGGCCGACATCGCAAGGAGCGTGGTGACGAACGGGGCGAGAAGGAACACCGTCCGGTCCGCGCCCGCCGGGATCACCGGCTCTTTGAAGACGAACTTCAACAGGTCCGCGAAGGATTGGAACAAGCCGAACGGTCCGACCACGTTCGGACCCCGTCGCATCTGCACCGCGGCCCAGACCTTGCGGTCGGCCAGCAGGATGTAGGCGATGATGACGAGCAGGACCACGAGGAGGACCAAGCTCTGCAAGATGATCAGCAGCGTTGGCGCAGCGTAGTTGCTCCAGAACTCAGGCATCAATCAATCCTTCGAACGCCGCTCAACCGGCGGTGACTTTTACCCGGTCCGCCGGCAGCCAGCCGGACAGGCACGGGCCATTGTATGTTTGGCGCGTCGGGATCGGGTCCGACACGCCACATTCGCCGTCGCCATAGACGACCGCGAGCCAGCCGCCGCGCGTCTCGCAAATGTAGACGCTGGTGCCATCCTTGAGCTGGTCGACATAGCCGTAATCGTCGGACGGGCCGCGGCGGACGGTGATCCCGTCGGCCCCGGCACCGGCGATCGCGCCGCTCTCGCCGCACGCCGCCTTCTGCCCGTCGCCGCCGACCTCGACGAGGACGTCGTGGGGATCGACGATATCGTCGGCGAATGCCGGCGCGGTCATCATCGAGGCGGTGAGGGTCGCGGCGAGAATGCTGGCGAGGAGACGGCGCATGGCTTTACTCCGCGGCTTGAGCGGGGCTCGCCCGCTCCTCGAGAAGGCGGGCGCATTCGGCCATCACCTTCGAGGCGCGGGTGATCGGGTTGGTGAGATGGAAGACCTCGATCGGGTTGACGAACGGGGCGCTGTCCATCACGCCGCCGCGCGCCGCGAGGCGGCCGACGCCGGCCGGATCGGCGGGGACGACCCTATCGACCTCGCCGAGCACCGGCACGGCCGCGACCATCGCACGGGTCAGGGCGGCGAGGCTGTCATAGGGGAGCTGGGCCCCGAGCTCGGCCGAGAGCGCGCGCAGGATCGCCCAATCCTCGCGGGCCTCGCCCGGCGGGAAGGCGGCGCGATAGCCGCGCTGCGGACGGCCTTCGAGGTTCACCCAGGTGCCCTGCTTTTCGGTATAGGCCGCACCGGGAAGGATCACGTCGGCCTTGTGGGCCCCGCGATCGCCATGCGTGCCGATATAGACGACGAAGGGCGCTTCGAGCGCGTCCGACGCGATCTCGTCCGCGCCGAGCAGGAAGATCACATCCTCGCTCCCCGCGGACGCGAGGATCTCGCGGGTGGTGCGACCGCCCTCACCCGGCAGACAGCCGACATCGAGACCGCCGACGCGCGCCGCCGCCGTATGCAAAATGCCGAACCCGTTCCAGTCCGCCGAGACGGCGCCCACCGCGTCGGCGAGCTTGGCGGCCTCGGCCAGCACGGCCTCGGCATCGTCGCGCGCGAGGGCCGCGCCGCCGACCATGATGATCGGCTTCTCGGCCTTCTCGAGAACCTCGCGGAACGAGCCGAGATCGGACAGCGTGGACGGACCCGCGCCCAGATACTGATGGGGATAGGTGAGATCGAGCCGCTCGCCGATCAGGCCGACTTTGGTGCCGTTGTGCACATAGGCCTTGCGGATCCGGGCGTTGAGCACGGCCGCATCCCAGCGCGGGTTCGCGCCGATGATGAGGATCGCGTCCGCCTCTTCGATGCCGGCGATGGTCGGGTTGAAGGTGTAGGAGGCCCGGCCGAGCGCGGGATCGAGCGGCGCACCGTCCTGGCGGCAATCGACCGAGGCGACGCCGAGCCGGTGCATCAGATCCTTCAGCGCGAAAAGCTCTTCGGCGGAGGCAAGATCACCGCCGATCGCAGCGATCCGCTCTTTCTTCGTCGCCTTCACCTTGGTGGCGATCGTCGCGAAGGCCTCGCGCCAGGTCGCCGGACGCAGGCGCCCATTTTCGCGCACATAGGGGCGATCGAGACGCTGGGTCTTGAGGCCGTCCCAGATGAAGCGGGTCTTGTCGGAGATCCACTCCTCGTTCACCGCCTCGTTGAGACGCGGCATCACGCGCATCACCTCACGCCCGCGCACGTCGACGCGGATGTTGGAGCCGACGGCGTCCATCACGTCGATCGTCTCGGTCTTGGTGAGCTCCCAGGGGCGGGCCTGATAGGCGTAGGGACGCGAGGTCAGCGCGCCGACGGGGCAGAGGTCGATCACGTTGCCCTGAAGCTCGGAGCCCATCGCGGTCTCGAGATAGGTCGTGATCTCCATGTCCTCGCCGCGGCCGATCGCACCGAGATCGGGAACGCCTGCCACCTCGGTGACGAAGCGAATGCAGCGGGTGCACTGGATGCACCGATTCATGATCGTTTTGACCAGCGGGCCGATATATTTGTCCTCGACGGCGCGCTTGTTCTCTTTGAAGCGCGAGCCGGAGACACCGTAGGCCATCGCCTGGTCCTGAAGGTCGCATTCGCCGCCCTGGTCGCAGATCGGGCAGTCGAGCGGGTGGTTGATGAGGAGGAACTCCATCACCCCTTCCCGCGCATTCTTCACGAACTCGGTCTTGGTGTTGACCATCGGCGGCGTGCCGTCACGACCGGGACGCAGATCCTTGACGCCCATCGCGCAGCTCGCGACCGGCTTCGGCGGGCCGCCCACGACCTGGACGAGGCACATGCGGCAGTTGCCGGCGATCGACAGCCGCTCGTGAAAGCAGAAGCGCGGGATCTCTGCGCCGGCCGCCTCGCATGCCTGCAGGATCGTGTAGTGATCGGGCACGTCGATCTCTTGCCCGTCGATGATCAGCTTCGTCATCGTGTCATCCTCACGCTACGCTTCGTTCCACGGGTCGCCCCCAAAGCCGCCGGGGAGCCGGCAGCGCCGTGCGCGCCACACGCGCTGCGAGCGTTGGCATTGGCCTTCTCATTATTCAAATTCGTGCCCCGCGCAAACTCCCCTCGGCCCGAACGCGGTGGGCAATTGCCCCGCACAAAGCCAACGAGCGCCCACCCGGAGGCGGCTTGCGCGGTCATGATCGCCGCGCCGCCGGTCATGACCGATCCCCCGCGGGACCGTCGCGCATCATAGCGTAGGCGGCGAGGAGATCGGCGAGCGGGATGCCGTTGATGCGCATCCCCTCCGTTTGTGCGTTGTCGACGCGCACATTGCTCATGTTCACGTTGGTGAAGTGCGCGTTCGACAGGTTCGCGTCCTCCACCGTCGCGTTGGCGAGGTTCGCCCGCGTGATCGACGCCGCCGACAGATCGACCTCGTCGAACTTGGCGTTCGAAAGGTTCACGTCCTCGAATGTCGAGTTCGCGGCGCTGACACGGCGCACGTGAAGCGCTTCGCGGGCATCCTCCAGATCCATCGCCTTACTCGGCCGCCATGGGCGCCGGAGCGACGTGATTGGCCGAAAAGCTTGCGATGCGCTTCTCCATCTCAGGCCGGAAATGGCGGATGAGGCCTTGGATCGGCCAGGCCGCCGCGTCGCCGAGCGCGCAGATGGTGTGGCCCTCGACCTGCTTCGTCACCGACAGGAGCTGGTCGATCTCGCGCGGATCGGCGCGACCCTCGACCATCCGCTCCATCACGCGCCACATCCAGCCGGTGCCCTCGCGGCACGGCGTGCACTGGCCGCAGCTCTCGTGCTTGTAGAAGTAGCTGAGCCGGCTGATCGCCTTGATGATGTCGGTCGACTTGTCCATCACGATGACCGCCGCCGTGCCGAGACCGGATTTCTTGTCCCGCAGGGTGTCGAAATCCATGTAGAGGTCGTCGCACTCCCAATGCGGGATCAGCGGCACGGACGAGCCGCCCGGGATCACCGCGAGGAGATTGTCCCATCCCCCGCGCACGCCGCCGCAATGCTTCTCGACGAGCTCGCGGAAGGTGATGCCCATCTCTTCCTCGACCGTGCACGGCTTTTCGACGTGGCCGGAAATGCAGAAGAGCTTTGTGCCGACATTGTTCGGCCGGCCGAGATCGGCGAACCAGGTCGCCCCGCGGCGCAAAATGTCCGGAATGACGGAAATCGTCTCGACATTGTTGACGGTCGTCGGGGCGCCATAAAGGCCCATATTGGCCGGGAATGGCGGCTTGAGGCGCGGCATCCCCTTCTTGCCCTCGAGGCTTTCGAGAAGGGCCGTCTCCTCGCCGCAAATATAAGCGCCCGCGCCGTGATGGACGACGATATCGCAGTCCCAGCCGTGAACGTTGTTCTTGCCGATCAGCTTGGCGTCATACGCCTGGCGGACGGCGGCCTCGAGATGCTCGCGCTCGCGGATATATTCGCCGCGGACATAGATATAGCAGTGGTGCGAATCCATCGCGCGGCAGGCGAGCAGGCAGCCCTCGATGAGGAGCTGCGGGTCGTGCCGCATGATCTCGCGGTCCTTGCAGGTGCCGGGCTCCGACTCGTCGGCGTTGACGACGAGATAATGAGGCCGCCCCTCCTCGCCTTTCGGCATGAAGCTCATCTTGAGGCCGGTCGGGAAGCCCGCGCCCCCACGACCGCGCAGGCCCGACGCCTTGAGCTGCTCGATCAGCCAATCACGCCCCTGATCGATGAAACCCTTCGTTCCGTCCCACTGACCACGCCCCCGCGCCGCCTCGAGACCCCAGTCCTCGAATCCATAGAGGTTGGTGAAAATGCGGTCCTGATCGTTCAGCATCATTCAGCTCCCACTCGCTGGGGTATCTGCGGCGGACGGGCCGTCGGCGACATGAAGGTCAGACGCGCGCGCGTTCACGAGGCGTCCGATCGGTTGGCGAACTCGGCCGCCTGCTCGACCCAGCGCTCACGGTCGATCCGCCCCTTGAAGGCGAGATAGGCGTTCACCCAGTCCTTGTTCTCCTGCGTCCAGCCGGCGATCTGGGCGAAGGTGAAGATGCCGAGGCGATTCAGCGTCTTTTCGATCACGGGACCGACACCGGAGATCGTCTTGAGATCGTCCGACGCCTCGACCGTGTCGGCCATCACGCCATGCGGGCGGACACCGGCGGCATCGGCGCGCTTCGCGGCGACCCGATCGGGCGGCGCGGGCATCGTCGGCGCCGGCTCCGCCGCGGCGGGCGTTTCGGCAGGCGCAGCGGCTTCTTCCGGCTTCGGCTCGACCGGCGCCTCAGGCGCAGCGGCCTCCTCCGGCTTCGGCTCGACCGGAGCCTCAGGCGCAGCGGCCTCTTCCGGCTTCGGTTCGACCGGAGTTTCGGGCGCAGCGGCCTCCTCCGGCTTCGGCTCGGCCGGCGCCTCAGGCGCAGCGGCCTCCTCCGGCTTCGCTTCGACCGGAGCCTCAGGCGCAGCGGCCTCCTCCGGCTTCGGCTCGATCGGCGCCTCAGGCGCAGCGGCCGCCTCCGGCTTCGGCTCGACCGGCGCCTCAGGCGCAGCGGCCTCTTCCGGCTTCGCTTCGACCGGAGCCTCGGGCGCAGCGGCCTCCTCTGGCTTCGGCTCGGCCGGAGCCTCGGGCGCGGCAGCGTCTTCCGTCTTAGCCTCGGTCGGGGCCTCGGCAGGCGCGGCGGCCTCCTCCGGCTTCGTCTCGGCGGGGGCCTCTTCCGGTTCCGCGGCGAACTCCGCGCCCGGCGCCGCGCGATCGGCGGCGTCTTTCTCGGCTTCGTCGTCGGACGGGGGGCTCAGCTCGATCTCATCGTCATTTGCGGCGGTCGTCGTGCGCTCCACCGGCGCGCCGGTGCCGACGGCGGCATGGTCCGGCTTCACATCGGACGCGTCCGCCGGCTTCTGCTTCGCCGCCTCTTCGGGCGTCTCGGCGACACGGCCGTTGGTCTTCGCCTCGGGGGCGGCGGGGCTCGGCTCGCTGGCCGGCTCATCGCTCGAGCGCGTCGCTTCGACTTCCGGGCGGTCAGAGCCGCTCGGCACGCCGGCCTGCTCGCGATGGGCGGCAGGCGATGCGGGGCTGACGCCCTGGTCGGGCGCGGCGTCGCCGGGGGCCTCGCCGGTCGACGGCTTCGGCCGGCGCTGCTCGCCGAGAAGCGTCGTCGCGCCGCTGATCGGCTCGGAGGCCTTGCGGGCGCTCTGCGGACCGGGCGTCGGCGTCTCCCCACGGGCGAGCGCGTCGAGGAGCGCCTCGAAGCTTTCCGGCGTCAGATCCTCGAACGTGTCGGAGCCGATCTGCACCATCGGCGCGTTCACACATGCGCCGGCGCACTCGACCTCTTCCCACGAGAACTTGCCGTCATTCGACAGCTCGAACGGATGGCCGGCGATCCGCTTCTTGCAGACGCCGACAATGTCCTGCGCCCCGCGCAACATGCACGGCGTGGTGCCACACACGCCGATATGGGCGACTTTGCCCACCGGCTGGAGCTGGAACATCGTGTAGAAGGTCGCGATCTCGAAGACGCGGATATAGGGCATCGAGAGCATATCCGCGACGAGGCGGATGGCGGGCTCGGGAAGCCAGCCGTCATGCTGCTCCTGCGCCTTCCACAGGATCGGGATCACGGCGCTCGCCTGCCGGCCTTCGGGGTAGTCGGTGATCTTGCCCTTTGCCCAGGCGAGGTTCTCCGGCGTGAACTCGAACGAGGCGGGCTGTTCGCTCGCAAGACGCCTTACGGCCATGGGCTAGCTCCGGAACTTACGGCAGGTCGGGTCATCACTATCATTGTGCGTCGCAAAAGAAAGCGGGTCCGCACCCGCGCGCGGCATCGGGCCGGCGCCGGTCGCGTTCCCACATCGTCGATGCCGACGCATCGAGCGCCGGCTTGGCAGTCGCGAGGGCGGCACCCGTGTCGCCCCTGATCGGCCCGCGATCGCACCACCCTCCGCGCGCGCCGCCCCGACGGGACGGCATCGTCAGCATGGACGGGCGGAGCGTATCGGCGAACACGTGCATCGAAGGCCTATCGGTCCACCTCGCCGAACACGATATCGAGCGAGCCGAGGATCGCCGCGACGTCGGCCAGCATGTGCCCCTCGCAAATCGTGTCCATCGCCTGAAGGTGGGCAAATCCCGGCGCCTTGATCTTGCAGCGATAGGGCTTGTTGGTACCGTCCGAGACGAGATAGACGCCGAATTCGCCCTTCGGCGCCTCGACGGCGGCATACACCTCGCCCTCGGGCACGCGAAAGCCCTCGGTGTAGAGCTTGAAGTGGTGGATCAGCGCTTCCATCGAGCGCTTCATCTCCGCCCGCTTCGGCGGCGCGACTTTACCGTCGAGCGTGTGCACCGGGCCTTTGGTGGTGCGCAGCTTCTCGCAGCATTGGCGCATGATCGAGGTCGACTGACGCATCTCCTCCATGCGGATGAGATAGCGGTCATAACAGTCCCCGTTCTTGCCGACGGGGATGTCGAATTCCATTTCCTCGTAGCACTCGTAAGGCTGCGACTTGCGCAGATCCCACGCCGCGCCCGAGCCGCGGACCATCACCCCGGAAAAGCCCCACGCCCAGCACTCGTCGAGCGAGACGACGCCGATATCGACGTTGCGCTGTTTGAAGATGCGATTCCCGGTGATGAGCCGGTCGAGATCGTCGACGACCTTGAGGAAGGGCTCGCAGAACGCGTCGATATCCTCGACGAGCTGGTCGGGAAGGTCCTGGTGGACGCCGCCCGGACGCACATAATTGGAGTGCATCCGCGCCCCGCACGCGCGCTCGTAGAACATCATCAGCTTTTCGCGCTCTTCAAAGCCCCAGAGCGGCGGGGTGAGCGCGCCGACGTCCATCGCCTGCGTGGTGACGTTGAGAAGATGCGACAGGAGCCGGCCGATCTCGCTGTAGAGGACGCGGATGAGCTGCGCCCGCTTCGGGATCTCGATGCCGAGCAGCTTTTCCGTCGCGAGGGCGAAGGCGTGCTCCTGGTTCATCGGGGCGACATAGTCGAGCCGATCGAAATAGGGCACGGCCTGCGTGTAGGTCTTGTGCTCGATCAGCTTCTCGGTGCCGCGATGGAGCAGGCCGATATGCGGATCGACACGGGTGACGATCTCGCCGTCGAGCTCCAGAACGAGGCGCAGAACGCCGTGCGCCGCCGGATGCTGCGGGCCGAAATTGATGTTGAAGTTGCGGACCTGTTGCTCGGCCATCAACCCTGTCCTTGAAAGAGCGCGAAGACCTCGGCGCTCGTCATCGTTTGCGTGTCGCCGGCGAAGGCGTAGTCGGCCGGCTTCTCGTCGATGAAGACTTCGTCGGTCAGCGGAAGGTCGAGCGGCGGCTCGAACGTGTAGGCCGCGATGAAGGCCATGTCCTGCCCCTTGAGGCGGTAGGCAAGGCTCGTCCCGCACCGGGTGCAGAAGGTGCGATCGGCCCACTCGGACGAATCGTAGGCGCCGACCGGCGCCCCTTCGGCGTAGGTGAGACCGTGCCCTGTCGCGACGATGAACGGCCCGCCATTGATCCGCCGGCAGGTCGTGCAATGACAGGCGCTGACATGATCGCCAGGAATCTCGGCCGTGAAGGTGACGGCGCCGCAGGCGCAGCGCCCATGCCGCTCAGCCATCAGTTCGCCTTCTCGTCGCCCGGGAGAACATAGTCCGTGCCTTCCCAGGGCGAGAGGAAGTCGAAGTCACGGAATTGCTGCACGAGGTTCACCGGCTCGTAGACGACGCGCTTGGCCTCGTCGTCATAGCGGACCTCGACGAAGCCCGTCAGCGGGAAGTCCTTGCGCAGGGGATGACCGTCGAAGCCATAGTCGGTCAGGAGACGGCGCAGATCGGGATGGCCGGAAAAGAGGATGCCGTAGAGGTCGTAGGCCTCGCGCTCGTACCAGTCCGCGGCGGGGAAGATGCCGGAGAGCGAGGGAACGGGCGTGCGCTCGTCCGTCATCACCTTGAGCCGGATCCGCAGATTATGGACCGGCGACAGGAAGTGATAGACGACATCGAACCGCTCGGCCCGCGCCGGCCAGTCCACGCCGCAAATGTCGACGAGATTGACGAAGGCGGTGCGCGGATCGTCCCGCAGGAAGCGGACGACCTCGACGAGACCCGAGCGGGTCAACATCACCGTGAGCTGCCCGAACTCGATCTTGTGCTCGATCACCGCGTCGGCCTGCGCGACGCGAATCATCTCGACCAAGTCGACCAGGGAATCGATCTGAACCGTATCTGCCATGATCAGCGCTCGATCGTGCCGGTGCGGCGAATTTTGCGCTGCAACAGGAGGACGCCATAAAGGAGCGCCTCCGCCGTCGGCGGGCAACCGGGCACGTAGATGTCGACCGGCACCACGCGGTCGCAACCGCGCACCACCGAATAGGAATAGTGATAATAGCCGCCGCCATTGGCGCACGAGCCCATCGAGATGACGTAACGCGGCTCCGGCATCTGGTCGTAGACCTTGCGCAGCGCCGGGGCCATCTTGTTGGTCAGCGTGCCGGCGACGATCATCACGTCCGACTGGCGCGGCGAGGCGCGCGGCGCGAAGCCGAACCGCTCGACGTCATAACGCGGCATCGAGAGCTGCATCATCTCGACCGCGCAGCAGGCGAGACCGAACGTCATCCACATCAGCGACCCGGTGCGCGACCATTGGATCAGCGCTTCCGAGGAGGTGACGAGAAAACCCTTGTCGGCAAGCTCGTCGCTCACCGAACGGAAGAACGTGTCCTCGGGCGCATTGGGCTCGTTCGGCGAAACGTTGCGCTGATCGAGCAGCGGCTTTTCGGTCGTCAATTCCATTCGAGCGCCCCCTTCTTCCACTCATACATGAAGCCGATGGTCAGGATCGCGAGGAAGAGCATCACCGAACCGAAGCCGAACCAGCCGATCGAATCGAACGAGAGGATCCACGGAAACAGGAACGCCACCTCGAGATCGAAGATGATGAAGAGGATGGCGACGAGGTAGAACCGCACGTCGAACTTCATGCGCGCATCGTCGAACGCGTTGAAGCCGCATTCGTAGGCCGACAGCTTCTCTCGGTCCGGGCTCTTGTAGGCGATGATGAACGGCGACACCAAGAGCGCCAGGCCGATCACGGCCGCGACCCCGGCGAAGATGACCACCGGCAAATAGCTGGCGAGAAGCTCTTCCATATCGATCCTTGCTGCGGCGCACCCAGCGCCACTTCAAAACCACCTCGAGGGCTGCCCTTGGAATGACTCAAACGAGGTTCGGCCGCAACCGGCCTTGTGCCTCGCGCCCACCGCGGAGCGCCCCTCCGTCGTCCAGGCGCAAGCTTCACGCGCCGCAGCAATCGACGGGGCAGCCTCGTTAAGAACCGATCCGCCCGCTTTTTCAAGCACCCGGCGCGATCTGATCACCGACGATTGGCGGTCTAGCGTCGCCGGGAGGCAAAAGACGGCCCGGCAAGTCCCCGTCATCCAACGGGTTCGGACATCGCCCTCATGCGCCTCAATGTGATGCCCGAATTCCTCCGTTTCTAGGGAGAGTGGGCAAAGAGTTATGAAATTGCATCGATTTCGCCGCGACCGGATGCGCCGCGCCGCAGCCGGTCTGTGGCGGTCGGGCCACGATTTTGGGCAAATCGCCCGCCCCATACCGCACCGCAGCGGCCATCGCACGATTGCGCGAGCGCGCCTCAGTCGACCCGCTGCATGAAGTCCGCAAGGACGGCGTCGAACCGCGCCGGCTCCTCGGCGAACGGGAAGTGACCGCTCTCCTCGAACATCACGACCTCCGCCTTCGGCTGCACCGATGCGAAATGCGCGGCGAAATCCGGGCTCACGATGCCGTCCTTCGCCCCTTGGATGACGAGGAGCGGCTTCGACAGATGCGCATAGGTAACGCTGTGATCGGCTTTGCGGCCGAGATAGGCGTCGCGAACATAGCCCGGCGTCGCCCAGAAGCGGGACAGGACGCCGCGCAACCGGCGATCGAAGGGCAGCCGCGCGAGGGCGGAGAACAGCGACGGGCCGGAGCCGCGCGCGACCGCGTTCATCTTCTCCGTGCCGAGCCCCACGAGCGCCCCCACGGTGACGACGCCGGAAATCTCTCCATCGCCATAGCGGTGGAGATAGTCGCCGATCACGACGCCGCCATAGGACCACCCGACGAGAACCGGCGCGTCGAGATCATAGGCCTCGATCACCGCGTCGACGTCTCGCGCCATCAGTGCGCCGTTTTGATAGAGGGCGGGCTCATCCGGCGCGCCCGACCGGCCGTGACCGCGAAGGTCCATCGCCACCATGTGATAACGCGCCGCGAGAGGCCCTCGCATCTGCGCGGCCCACGAATCGCTCGATTGCGCCCAGCCGTGAATGAAGAGGATGTCCGGCCCGTCGGGATTGCCCGCCTCCACGGTAAAGATCTCGAGCCCCCCGCCGCCGTTCACCATGCGCGAGGCGAACGCGCCCCCGTCCCCATCCGCCCGCGCGTCCGCGCGGATCACGACGCCACAGACCATGATCGATAGAAGAAGCCGCAACAGCCGCATCGGCGCCCCCGCGCGAAGGCCATGGCCGAACGCCACGCCCTCCCGACAATGCACGACGCGCCCCTCCCGTTGCAGGAAAACACGGCGCGACCACCACTGACGGCGACGGCGACGGGCCGGACGCGGGCCCGGCACATGAGGGCGAACGGGACGCACGCAAGCGGACGCTCGATCGTTCGGGGTCGAACGGATCGCGCCGTGGCGTGCGATATCGGAATATTTAGAGAAGGATCGACCGCGCTGCCTCTATCGGGACGGGCGGGAATGACTGGCGGGAGTGACGGGGCTCGAACCCGCGACCTCCGGCGTGACAGGCCGGCACTCTAACCAACTGAGCTACACCCCCAGACGCTGCGCTGTTCGGCGCGGCGTGTGGGGGAAGTACTCGGCGCTCCGGGGGAAGTCAAGCGGGTTCACGACGGAAAAACGTCAATCTCGAAACCCGATTAGTTGTCCACAGGCTCGCCTTCGAGCGGGCCGATCAGACGCTCGAAAATTTCCCGCACGGCGGCGCCCCGCTGGGTGAGATCGGCGTTCAGAAAATCGATGTCGGGCGCCTCCCCGGCCCGCACCAGAACCCGCTGAAGGGCAAGCGGCGCGTCGGTCAGACGGATCGAACCCGACGAGGCGATCGAAATGAGCTGCGACAGGCGCTCGAAGAGGCGATAGGCCGAGACCAGCGTGTCGTGATCATCCTCCGAAAGGTCCCCCGCCGCACGCGCCCGGTCGAGAGAGGCGACGGTGCCGGTCTCTCCGACCGGCGGGACGAGCCCGTTCTTCAGCGTCAGGAACTGGGCGATGAACTCGATGTCCACCTGGCCGCCCGGCATGTGCTTCAGCCCGCCGCGCCCCTGCTCGCTGATTCGCCGCCGCATCGATGCGATCTCGGTGCGCAAGGACGCGACGTCGCGCGCGATGGTGATCGCCCGATCGACCGCCGCCATCGCACGCGCGCAGAGCCCGTCCTCGCCAGCGACGACGCGCGCCCGCGTCAGCGCCATGTGCTCCCACACCCAGGCGCTTTCCTCATGATAGCGCTCGAACGAGCGGATATGCGTCGCGATCGGCCCGGATTTACCCGATGGCCGAAGCCGCAGATCCACCTCGTAAAGCGTCCCCCGCGCCGTCGGCGCGGAGAGAGCCGCGATGAAGCGCTGTGCGAGCCGGGTGAAATAATGGCCCGGCGAAAGCGGCTTCTCGCCGTTCGATTCGCCGACACCCTCCGGGCAGTCATAGAGGAAGACGATGTCGAGATCGCTCGTCGCCGTCATCTCACGGCTGCCGAACTTGCCGAGCGCGAGGAGCGCGACGCCGCCGCCCTCGAAATCGCCATGGCGCTCGGCGAACGCTTCGCTCGCGACCGCGAGGGCCCGGCGCACCAGAACGTCGGCGAGACGGGTCGTCGCGGACGCCGCCTCCGGGCCGAGAACGGAGCCCGTCAGGATCCGCACATTGATGAGAAGCGCCTGCTCCTGGCCGAAGACGCGCAGGGCGTCGAGCTTGCCTTCATAGTCCATCGCCGCGTCGAGGCTCGCATCGAGCTGCGTCTCGAGCGTTTGGACGCCGGGCAGATTGCCGAAAAAGGCCGGGTCGACCAGCACATCGAGAAGGTGCGCGCGCAATGCGAGCTCGCCCGCGAGGCGCGGCGCCGTCGCCACGATGAGGACGAGCACCGACACGAGATCGCGCTGAAGATCGAGACGGGACAGAAGGTCGATCCCGGCCGGAAGGCGCGCGAAGAAGCCGTCGAGCTCGACGAGCGTCGCCTCGGGGTCGGTGGAGGCGGCGATCGCGCGGGTGATGTCGCCCCGCAGCCCCTTGAGGAGGTCGCGCGCCCGCTCGGTCTTGAGCGAGGCCCGGTCGCCCGAAAGCCAGCGCTCGAACGTCGTGTCGATCGAGCGCTCCAGCTCGTCCGACATCGAGACCCCGCCGGTCCGCATCGAGGCGAGCGTCGGGTTGCGCTGGCCAACGACGTCGTTCAGCGAGACGAAGTGACGGTGCACGACCTCGAAGACCGGAACGAGCAGCCCTTCGAGATCGTCGGTCCGCATCATCCGGGCAATGCGGGCGAGGCCGTCCGCCTCGGGGAGCGCGTGGGTCTGCTCGTCGGCGACCATCTGGACGCAATGCTCGGCCTTGCGCAGCGTCTCATAGGCGGCGGTCAACTCGTCCCGCGTCTGCGGCTCGATCCAGCCCGTCTCGGCGAGCGCGGCGAGCGCCTCGACCGTTCCGCGCGCGCGCAAATGCCGGTCACGCCCGCCGGCGACGCGCTGAATGCTCTGCACGAAGAACTCGACCTCCCGGATCCCGCCCCGTCCGAGCTTCAGATTGTGGCCCGGAAGGGTGAGCGTCCCCGCCCCGCGCACCATCGCGATCTGCTCGCGCATCTCCATGGTGTCGTCGATCGCGGAAAAGTCGTAGGCGGCGCGCCAGACCGAGCGCTCGATCGCCTGGAGGTAGGCATCGCCCGCTTCATAGTCGCCCGCCACCTGCCGCGCCTTGATGCGGGCTTGCCGCTCCCATGGCCGCGCGCGGGTTTGGAAATAGGCGATCGCGTTGCGCGTCGAGACGGCAACCGGGGTCGAGCCGGGATCGGGGCGCAGCCGCAGATCGATGCGGAAGACGTAACCGTCGGCCGTCCGCTCTGCGAGCATCTTGGCAAGGCGCTGGACGATCCGCACCGCGCGGCCGCCATCGATCCCGCGCGCACCGGCACGCGACGGATTGTAGAGGGCGACGAGATCGACATCGCTCGAATAATTGAGCTCGTGCGCGCCGAGCTTGCCGAGGGCGAGGATGATGATGCCGCTCTTCGCCGGGTCGGGATCGTCGATCGCCCCGCGCCGCGCGGCGTCGATGAGCTGACTTTCGAGCGCGACGGAGATCGCGTGATCGGCGATGTCGCTGAGTGCGCCCGTCACCGTCGCAACACTCGCCCCGCACAGGAGGTCGGCGAGCGCCACGGCGAGCGCGACGCGCGTCTTCGCCTGCCGCAGCTCGGCCGAGACGCGATCGAGGTCGGCATCGGGGGTGACGGTGCACGCGGCAGCGACCGTTTCGGCGAGCGAGGCCGTCAGCACCTCGGCGAGGAGCTCGGGCCGGGCGAGCATCAGATGCCGCAGGAACGGCGACACCGACGCGGCCGAGGCGAGCGCGGCGACGGTGCCCTCACCCGCTCCGTCGAGGCCCGCGACGGCCGGCGCGATCTCATCGGCGAACGCCTCGTCGACCGGCCCCGGCAATGCGGTGAGGCGCGCGAGCAGCGGCCCCGTCATGCGAGAACCGGAAGCGTGATCCGCGCGGCGAAACCCGGCTCGGCGTCCTTCAGCTCCAGCGTGCCGCCATGGTGGCCGACGATCGCCTTGACGAGCGACAGGCCGAGCCCCGCGCCAGGCTTGGAGCGCGCGGCATCCATCCGCACGAAACGGTCGGTGAGACGGGCGCGATCGCCCTCCCCGACCCCCTCGCCATAATCGCGCACGCTGATCACCGCCTCGCTCCCCTCGCGCACCAAATGGAGGTCGACCTGCCCGGATTCGCTGAGGCCATATTTCAGCGCATTGTCGAGGAGGTTCGCGATCATGTTGCGCAACAGCGTCGGCTCGCCGGCGATGGCGATGTCCGGGTCGATCCGGGTTTCGAGACGCATCCCGACATCTTCGGCAGCCGGCTCGTAGAATTCGGCCATATCCCCCACCAGCGCGGACAGATCAGTCCGCTCCAACGTCACCCCGGCGGAGTGACTCTCGACACGGGCGATCGTCAGGAGCGCCTCGAACGTGCGGATGAGCTGGTCGCATTCTTCGAGCGCACGGGCAAGCACCGCCTCGCTTTCTTCAGGGGACGGGCGGGTGCGCAGAATTTCGTCGAGCCTGTTGCGCAGGCGCGTGAGCGGCGTCTTCAAGTCATGTGCGATATTCTGCGAAACTTCTTGCAGCCCGGCGTGGAGCCGCTCGATCTCGTCGAGCATCGCGTTGACGCTCTGGGCAAGGCGATCGAACTCGTCGCCCGAATGGTCGGTCGGCAGGCGGCGCGCGAGGTCGCCCGCGACGATACGGCGCGAGCTCGCCGCGATCGCGTCGACCTTGCGCAGGACCGAGCGCGACAGAAAGATCCACGACACCAATGCGAGCGCGACGACGACGACGATCGCCCCCCGGATCGAACGGCGGATGATGGCCGAGAACTCGATCCGGTCCTCGACGTCGCGGCCGACGAGAAGCCGGTAGCCGCCGCCGAGAACCGACAGCTTGGCGAGCGCGCGATGGGCCGGCTCGTCCGCCTCTGCCGCGCGCGACAGGCGCGTATAGCGGACCGGGAAGATCTCCCCCGCCACCGCTTCGGCCGGATCGTAGATCAGTTCGCCGACATTGCCGACGATCGGGTTGCCGGAAAAATCCGTAATCAGATAGACGCTCGCGTCCGGGCGCATCGCGCGCCGCTCGATCGTCGCCATCAGGCGGAAGAGATTGCGGCTCTGGAACTCGGAAATCAGCTCCGCGCTCTCCCCGTCGATCGAGGCTTCGAGCTGACGGTCGATCAGGTCGGCCGTCGTCGAGGAGATGTAGGCGATGAGGCCGAGCGAGAGGACGACGAAGACGGTGAGATAGACGAGCGTGAGCTTGAACGCCGTGGTGCGGACGAGGCGCAGGCGCCGCGCGATGCCCCGATGGCGGTCCGCCTCGCCGCGCTCGGTCGGCGTTCGCCCTTCAGCCCGACGCTCGCCCTCCGGCGGCGCATCGGCCACCGTCTCGGCCATGGATCGTCCCCCTATTCCGCATCCGCGCGGATCACATAGCCCGCGCCGCGCACCGTATGAAGCAGCGGACGCTCGAAGGCTTTGTCGATCTTGCCACGAAGACGCGAAATGTGGACGTCGATCACGTTGGTCTGCGGGTCGAAATGGTAATCCCACACATTCTCGAGGAGCATCGTGCGCGTCACCACCTGACCGGCATGGCGCATCAGATATTCGAGGAGCCGGAACTCGCGCGGCTGGAGCACCACCGGCTTGCCGGCCCGGTTCACCGTGTGGGACAGCCGGTCGAGCTCGAGATCGCCGACACGATAGACCGCCTCGAACTCGGCGGTCTGCTTGCGCCGGGCGAGCGCTTCGACGCGGGCGAGCAGCTCGGTGAAGGCGTAGGGCTTCGTCAGATAGTCGTCGCCCCCGGCGCGCAGGCCCTTGACGCGATCATCGACCTGGGAGAGCGCGGACAGGACCAGGATCGGCACCTGCCTGTCCTTCTTGCGCAGGCTCTCGATCATCGAGAGGCCGTCGAGTTCGGGGAGCATCCGGTCGACGATCAGAACGTCATAGTCGTTGTCGAGCGCCATCTCGAGGCCGAGCGCCCCGTCGCCTGCGCTGTCGCTTGCGTGACCGGCTTCTGTCAGGCCGCGGGCGAGGTAGGCCGCGGCGTCGGAGTCGTCCTCAACGATCAGAACTTTCATAGCGCCCGCTCATGGATAGGAAGGGCCGGACGCATACGCCCGGCCCTCTCGTGGATATGGGGGCCTCGCGGCCGTTCAACCGCGCTCGCCGGTCGGCAGAGCGACGAAGCGGGTGTTCTCCCCGCTCTGGAGCTTCAGAAGGACATTCTTGCGCCCTTCGGTGTCGGCCTGACCGATGCCGTTCTCAAGGTCGCCGGCCGAGGCGACATCGACACCGCCGGCCTGGAGGATCACGTCACCGACGCGGATGCCGCTCTCGGCCGCCGCACCGTCCGGGTCGACCTCGACCACCGCGAGACCGGGCCCGTCGATCCCGACATCGGAGGTCGGGGCGAGGGTCATGCCGAGGAGATCGGCGGCATCGCTGCCCTGCTCGCTGTTCGAACTCGTGCGGGTCGACGTTTCGGACTCGTCGGCGGAGAGCTTTCCGAGCGTCACGTCGACCGTCTCGGCCTTGCCGTCACGCCAGATCTGGAGCTTCACCGTCTCGTCCGGCGAGCGGCCCGAGATGGTGCGGGCGAGATCGCGCGGACCTTCGACGTCGGTGCCGTCGACCGAGAGGATCGCATCACCCGCCTTGAGGCCGGCCTTTTCGGCGGGGCTGCCCGCCTGCGGCTCGGTCACGAGGGCGCCGATGACGGTATCACGGCCGAGGCTTTCGGCGATCTCCGGCGTGATCGGCTGGATCTGAACGCCGAGCCAACCGCGCGTGACGACGCCGTCATCCTTGAGATCGTCGATCACGTCGGAGGCGATCGACGCCGGGATGGCGAAGCCGATGCCCACCGAGCCGCCGGACGGCGAGTAGATCGCAGTGTTCACGCCGACGACATTGCCGTTGAGGTTGAAGGTCGGACCGCCGGAATTGCCGCGGTTGATCGGGGCGTCTATCTGCAGGAAGTCGTCATAGGGACCGGCGCCGATCTCGCGGCCGCGGGCCGAGACGATACCGGCGGTCACGGTGCCACCGAGGCCGAACGGGTTGCCGACCGCGACCACCCAGTCGCCGACGCGGGTTTCATGATCGGCGAAGGAGACGAACGGAAGATCGGTGTCATGGTCGACCTTCACGAGGGCAAGGTCGGTCTTGTCGTCGACACCGACGACGGTCGCATTGATGACTTCGCCATTCTGCAGAATGACGTCGACTTCCTCCGCCCCGTCGACGACGTGACCGTTGGTCACGACATAACCGTCGGCGGAGATGATGAAGCCGGAGCCCTGACCCATCGAGTACTGGCGCCGGTTGTTATCGGGGCGACGACGCGAATTGTCGTTGGGGGTCCCGAAGCGCTCCTCGAAATTGTCGAAGAAGTGCTCGAAGGGGGACCCCTCGAAGCCACGGAAGCCGGAGAGCTGCGGCCGGGCGCGGCTCTTCACCTGGATCGACACGACCGCGGGGCTGACGCGATCGACGATATCGGCAAATCCCGGAGCGCGCTGCTCGGCGGTGCTCTGCGGGATCTGTTCAGAGAGATTCTGCGCGAACGCGGGGGTCGACGTCTGCCCCTCGAAGAAGGCCGCACCCGCCGCACCCAACAGAAAGGTCCCAACGAGCAGGGCACTGGTCCGCTGCTTCGCCGCCTTGGTCAGGTTGAATGCCATTGAGATCTCCTATCGGAATCGGAATACCCGTCCAGCGGGCTCGCGATGAAGGTAGGAAGGAGTACATTACATCGCGCTGTCCGCCGCGTGACGATTTCGTAAGATCTGGAACGAAACCGGCCGCATGACGCGCCTGCCATAAGATCGGCAAATCATTTACCAACAATTCACACGGCGACCGCCGCCGACGCATTGCTCGTCGTGACGACGCCGGCGCCGCGTTCGAGCGTCCGGTGGACCGGGCAGCGATTGGCGATTTCCACGAGCCGCGTCCGGTGCTCCGGGTCGGTGCCGGGACCGAAGACGATGTGCCGATCGAATCGGTCGACACGCCCGTCCGCCCCCGCTTCGACATCGGCGCAGGCGGCGCAATCGTCCTTGTGGACTTTTCCGTGATCGACACTCACGGTCGCGTCGACCGTCCATCCCTTGCGCTCGGCATAGAGCCGCATCGTCATCAAGCTGCAGGCCGCGAGAGCCGACGACAGGAGGTCGTAAGGCGTCGGCCCGGTGTTCTCGCCGCCGGCCTCGATGGGCTCGTCGACCCGCAAAGGGTGCTCGTTGACGCGAACGTCCGTGCGGAACGGGCCGCCCGCAGTGCGCGCCACCGCGCTCTCGCGCCGCATCTTCGCCGGCCCCGTCTCGATATAACGCGCCGCCCACGCGGCGATCACGCCGGCCACATAGGCCCCGTCTTCGTGACGTTTGAGCAGATGATCGGCATCGTCGAGCGAGACGAAGCTCTTCGGGTGATGCGCCGCGAGAAAGATCCGGGTCGCATTCTCGATCCCGACCCGTTCATCGCGCGGGGCGTGCATGACGAGAAGCGCGGCCTTCAACTCTTCGGCCGCCCGGGTGACGCTCTGGCTCTCGAGATCGTCGAGAAACGACTTGCGGATCGTGAAGGGGCGGCCCTCGATCTTCACCGCGGCCTCGCCCTCGCTCTGGATGCGCGACAGGTCCATCTCGAAATTCTTCGTCACATGCTCCGCATCGGCCGGGGCGCCGATGGTCGCCACCGCCTTCACCTCCGGGATCCGCGGCGCGGCGACGAGGACGGCCGCACCGCCGAGCGAATGGCCGACGAGAAGCTGCGGCGCACCGATCGTCTCGCGCAGCGCATCCGCGACGCGGACGAGGTCGTCGACATTGGAGGAGAAATCGGTCGAGGCGAATTCGCCTTCCGACGAGCCGAGCCCCGTAAAATCGAATCGGACGCAGACGATCCCCTCCGCTGCGAGCTGGCTCGAGATCGCGCGGCTGGCGAAGATATCCTTGTTGCAGGTGAAGCAGTGGGCAAAGAGCGCGACCGCGACGGGCTCGCCCTCCGGCCGATCGATCCGGACCGACAATTTGGCGCCGAGCGCGCCGTCGACCTTGAGTTCTTCCACCCTCACCTCCTTACGGGCTTTCGACCGTCTCGGTGAGACGGTGCGTCTATCGCTCCTTCCGCTCGGCGAGAAGCGCGGCGAGCGCGGCTTCCTCCTCGGCGGACAAGGGCACCGCCTCGCTCGCGTCGTCCGGCCTGCGTCGGCTGCGCAGATAAAGGCCGCCCGCCAGGAGCGCGATCACCACGACCACGAACGGCGCGCCCCACAGGACCACCGTCTCCGCCGTCAGCGGCGGCTTCAGCCGGACGAACGCGCCATAGCGATCGGTGAGATAGGCGAGCACCTCGTCGTCCGTGTCGCCGGACTGGATGCGCTCGCGCACGAGGAGGCGCAGATCGCGCGCGAGATCGGCGTCCGATGCGTCAATCGACTGATTTTGGCAGACGAGACAGCGCAGCTCCTTCGACAACTCGCGCGCCCGCTCCTCCAGAACCGGATCGGCGAGCATCTCGTCCGGATTGGCCGCGCGGGCGCCCGCCGCGAAGAGAAGGACGAGCGCGACCACCGCGAGGAGCCGGCTCATGCCGACGCCTCCGCGTTTGCCGGGGTCGCCATCGGCGCGCGACGGCGCGCGGGCGCCGGAAGGCCGATGCGGAAGCGCCGGTCGGTCAGCGACACGACACCGCCGAGGGAGGCGACGACGGCGCCGAGCCAGATGAGCAACACGAGAGGCTTATAAAAGAGGCGCACGACGACCGTGTCGCCGTCGACTTCACCGAGCGTCACATAAAGCTGCGAAAGGCCGAAGGTCTTGATCGCGGCTTCCGTGGTCGGCATCTGCCGCACCGGATAGAAGCGGCGGGCCGGCTCCATGCGGGCGACCGGGACGCCGCCTTTGGTGACGGTGAAGATCGCGACGGCGTCGGTATAATTCGGCCCTTCGCGCTGTTCGGCGCTGCGGAAATCGAGCCGGTAGCCGGCGATCTCCGCCGTATCGCCGACTTTCATGTCGCGGATGATCTCGGTCTCGAACGCCGAGAGGGCGACGATGCCGAGCACCGTCAGCCCGACGCCGAAATGGCCGAACGCCGCGCCCCATGTCGCCCGCGGCAGGTTGACGAGACGGCGCAGCCGCCCCCCGAAGGACGACGCCCGTTCCGTGCGCAGAGCGACCTCGGCGAAGCTGCCGACGATCAGGAACGCCGCGAGCGCGGTGCCGAGGGAGGCCGTCAGCGCCGTCTCCGTCCCGGCGAGCCAGCCGGACACGGCTCCGGCGAGAACGGCGACGATCGCCGCCGCGATCATCCGCTCCGCCGCGGCCGCCGCATCGCCCCGTTTCCAGGCGAGCAGCGGTCCGAACGGCATCGCGACGAGGAGCGGCACCATCAGCGGAATGAAGGTGAGATTGAAGTAAGGCGGGCCGACGGAGATCTTGTCGCCCGTCAGCGTTTCGAGAACCAGCGGGTAGAGCGTGCCGACGAGAACGGTCGCGCACGCCGTCGTCAGGAAGACGTTGTTGAAGACGAGCGCCCCCTCGCGGCTCATCGGCGCGAACGCCCCGCCCGCCTTCAGCGCCCCGGCCCGCACCGCGAACAGCGTGAACGCCCCGCCGATGAAGATCGCCAAAATCGTGAGGATGAAGACGCCGCGCGTCGGGTCGGACGCGAACGCGTGCACCGAGGTGAGGACGCCGGACCGCACCAGGAACGTGCCGAGCAGCGACAGCGAGAAGGTGATCAGCGCGAGAAGCACCGTCCACACCTTCAAGGCGTCGCGCTTTTCCATCACGGCGGCCGAGTGCAGGAGCGCCGTTCCCGCGAGCCACGGCATGAAGGAGGCGTTCTCGACCGGATCCCAGAACCACCAGCCACCCCAGCCGAGTTCGTAATAGGCCCAGTAGCTCCCCATCGCGATACCGAGCGTCAGGAAGAGCCAGGAGACGAGCGTCCACGGCCGAACCCAGCGGGCCCACGCCGCATCGAGCCGACCCTCGATGAGGGCGGCGACCGCGAACGCGAACACGATCGAGAAGCCGACATAGCCGACATAGAGAAGCGGCGGATGGATCGCGAGGCCGATATCCTGCAGAAGCGGGTTGAGGTCGCTTCCCTCCATCGGGGCCGGCAGCATCCGCTCGAACGGGTTCGACGTCATCACGATGAAGAGGAGGAAGGCGGTCGCGATCCAGCCTTGCACCGCGACGACGCAGGCGCGCAGGCTCGCCGGCATCTGTTTGGCGAGCACCGCCGCGAGCATCCCGAACAGCGCCAGGATGAGGACCCACAACAGCATGGATCCCTCGTGATTGCCCCACACGCCGGAGATCTTGTAGATCATCGGCTTGGCCGAATGCGAGTTCTCGACGACGTTCGCGAGCGAGAAGTCGGAGCGGATATAGGCGACCGTCAGCGCCGCGAAGCTGAACGCGACGAGGACGAAGGTCGCGACGGCGCTCGGGCTCGCAAGGCCCATCAGGCGCGGATCGCGCAACCGCGCTCCGATCAGCGGCACCACGGATTGGATGATCGCCACTCCGAGCGCGAGGACGAGCGCATAGTGACCGAGCTCGTTCAGCATGGGCGATCTTTCGTCGGCTTGTTCATCGGCGCCCCACGATCAATGGCGGTCACAGTCCGGGCGCATCGTTCGCGGGGGCAGCGGGAGCGGTCGTGCCAATCATGCCGGCTTCGTTCTCCCCCTCCTGCCAGCGCCCTTGCGCCTTCAAGGAATCGACGACCTCTTTCGGCATATAGGTTTCGTCATGGCGGGCAAGGACGGTGTCCGCCGCGAGGTGTCCCGACGGCTCGAAAATCCCCTCCGCCACGACGCCCTGCCCCTCCCGGAAGAGGTCCGGCAGAATGCCGACATAGGTGACGGCGACCCGGTTCACGGTGTCGGTGACGGCAAAGCTCACCGCGCCGTCGGCCCCCCGCTCGACCGATCCCTCCTCGACGAGACCGCCGAGCCTGATGCGCGTGCCCGCCTCGACATGGCCTTCGGCCAGCTCGGTCGGGGTCGGCGCGTAAGTGATCCGGTCGCCGAGCGCGAAGAAGACCAGCGCCGCCGCGAGCGCCAATGCGCCGCCCGCCGTCCCGATCAACACCAAACGGCGTGCTTTGCGGCCGCGCCCTCTCATTGCGCTCCCCCCATCGGATCGACGCCCTCATTTGCTTCGACAGCCTCGGCGAAGGCGGCGCGCTCGGCCTCCGGGAGCGCCTCCAGCGCCCGCGCGGCCGCGTCCTGCGCGTCCGCCTCGCGGCCCAACACGCGATAGGTGCGGACGAGGCGAAGCCATTCTTGCGGCGTGCCCCCTTCGGTGTCGAGCCGCGTCGCGAGACCCGTGACCATCCCCTCGATCATCGCCCCGCGCTGTTCGTCGGACAGACCGGCCGCAGCCTCGATATCGGCCGCGCTCGGCCCCCTCGGCGCATTCGGCAGCGCGATGTCCGCGCCCGGAAGCTGGGCGATCTCGGCACGGGCGATCGGAAGCCAAGGCTCGGTCCCGTCACTCGACGCCAAAAGCGTGCGCCAGCGGGCGGCGGCGCCTTCGATATCCCCCGCCTCGCGCTCGCCGATCGCAAGGAAGATCATGGGCGCGGCGGCGTCGGGCTCGATCGCATGGGCGCGTTCGAGGCGCGTCCGCGCGGTGTCGGTCATCCTGCCCTCGTTCGCGAGCATCAGCGCCTGGGCCTCGCCGGTGAGGAAACTCGCATTCTCGCCGAGAAGCGCGTTCGCCCGCGCATAGGCGTCGGCGGCATCATCGAACCGGCCGATCCGCAGGAAAACCGGCGCGACGGCGGCCCAGCCGCGTCCGTCGTCCGGATTGGCGGCGAGTTTTTCCTCCGCCGCGGCGAGCATCGCCATGAGGTCTCCCTCACCCTGTGGCGACACGGGCTCCCGCAGCGCCAGCGGCTGATCGCCATAAGACGGGGAGCCGACGGCGAAATAGGCCGCGAACGAGAAGACCGGCAGAAAGATCGCGACGAGACCGGCGACGACCCAGCTCCGCCGTCCGGCGCGCGGGCCGTCCGAGACCGAGCGCGAGACCCTCAAAAGGCGGCGCGCGATCTCCGTGCGGGCGGCCGCCGCCTCCTCCGCGCCGATGAGGCCCCGCTCACGGTCAGCCTCGACCTCGTCGAGCTGGGCGGCATAGACGTCGGCGTCCTCGCCCTCCGCTTGGCCGCCCGATGGACCGAGGAGCGGACGTGCGAGCGCGAGTAGCGTCACGAGGAGGATGGCGGCGAAGGCGAACCAGACGAACATGACCCCTAACTGCGTCGGCGCGGGATCGGACGCAAGCGGCTTCGAACGCCTCTAGGGTGGCCCCATCGTCGCGCCCGGCGCGAGAGTGTCCCGAGCGTTGCGCGCGGCGCCGATCAGCGGCCGCGCGTCACCCGGTCGATCTCCTGGCGCACCTGCCGCTCGACGATGTCGGGCAGGTTCGCCTCGAGCCAGTCGCGCAGCAGCGGACGGACCATGTCCCGCACCAGATCTTCGATCGTGCGGGGATTGTTGGACAGGATCGTCCGTGACAGCTGGTCGAACGAGTTCGTCACGTTCTGACGCGTCTTGGTGCTCGTCAGACCGTCGTCCCCGTCCATCTTGGCAGTGCGGCGGAACACGTTGCCTTCGGCGTCCGGCTTCGAGTCCATGACGGTATCGCTCATGTCGGCCATCCTGTGATCGCTGGCGAAAGGGGGGATCTTGTTGTCGCGTGTGGCGTTGCCCGGCGCGGGCTCGTCGTCCCTCGCAGCCGGATCCGCCTTGAACGGTTCGGCGTCGTCCTCGGGATCGGCGTGGCGCGGGCCGAACGGGCTCGGACGCGGCCGCATCGACGTGCGCGGGGGAAATGCGTCCCGCAGGCTCGCCAACTGACTTTGCACCGGCGCGGGCTGCGCATTGCGCGGGGCGGCCTCCGCCCTGTCGTCATCGATCGCCTCGTGCTCGGCCGTCATGTCTTGTGCCGTTCCGGCGTGGGCGAAGGTCGCGTCGTCCTCGTCGATCGGGATATCGTCGGCCGCGACGTGGCCCTCGACATCATCCTCGTACGGCGCCTCGTCGATATCGGGCTCGCTGAGGACGACGGGCGTCCACCCGGGCCGCCGATCGCTCTGCGACCACCGACCCTGCGGGCGGGCGCGGCGCACCTCGCACTCGGCGGCGATGGCGCGGGCGATCGAGGAGAGCGCGTCGCTATCGGGATCGTCGTCGACTTCGGGAAGCGAGGCGAGCGCCTCGTCGATCTCGTCGAATTCGGCGGCGTCGAGCTCGTCGAACGCATCGCCGATCGAGCGCTCCACGAGCTCGGGCAGCCGGTCGGCGTCGCTGAGAGGCGAATTCGGGCGGGATGATCGAATCGACGACGTGGGCTCGCCGCGCGGTGCGGCCGTCTGCTGCACGCCATTCTCTTCGGCGATGATCTTGCGGATCGAAGCCAACAGATCCTCCATCGTCCCTCCCCCGGCCGGCCACTTCGGCCGCGAATCATCTTCGGAGGTTCGATGGTATCAGGCGCGATTTCCGATGAAGCGTTGCCATCGCGTAAACGGCGCTTCGTTCACAGATGATGCACGCCGGCGGGGCCGAACGCCTGGCGTTTCGACCAGCCGGCCGGACGATGCCCCATGATCCGGGCCCATGAACGAGAAAAGGCGGCCCGCCGGGCCGCCTTTCGGAAGCGAATCGGGCGCGCCCGAT
Organism: Acuticoccus kalidii; assembly: GCF_021556395.1. GTDB lineage: Bacteria > Pseudomonadota > Alphaproteobacteria > Rhizobiales > Amorphaceae > Acuticoccus > Acuticoccus kalidii. Next base: position 36,980 of record NZ_JAKGCS010000025.1, on the reverse strand, counting down.
TCGCGATCTCACCGGTAGGCGTCAGCGCCCGTCGGGGGTGCGGAAGCCGATCCACTTGTCGCGTACGGCGTCGGTATGCTCCTGCGGGCGGTAGATCGCGACCTGGATGCCGAGGGTCTGCACGCCGAGGCGGCCGATCGCCGACAGGAGCGAGAAGGCGGCGACTTTCTTGTCGCGCTCGGACTGGACGAGGGTCACCTGCGCGGAAACGAGATCGCGCTGAGCGTCGAGAACGTCGAGCGTGGTGCGCTGACCGACGCGCTGCTCTTCGACGACGCCCTGCAGAGCGAGCTGCGCAGCGAAGACGCCGGTGCGCGCTGCGAAGATCGAGCGGACCGAGGCCTCGTAGTTGGCCCAGGCGGCGACGGTGTTCTGGCGCACCTGGTCCCGCGTGGAATCGACCTGGATGCGCGCCGTGCCGAGCTGCTCCTTCGCCTGGCGAACCCGCGCCGAGACGAGACCGCCCTGATAGATCGGCACCGACACATTGAGGCCGAGCTGGGCTGAATCCTGACGGTCGATGCTGGAGGTCGTCTGCGGGTTCCAGGTGGTCGACAACTGCCCCGTCACGCTGACGGTCGGCAGCGCCTGGCCCTCGATCGCCTTCACGTTGAACATCGCCGTGTCGACGTCGAACAGTGTCGCGGTGATCGCGGGATGGCCATTCTGGCCGGTGGTGACGGCCGTATCGAGCGTCTTCGGAAGGAGGCGCTCGACGTCGAAATTGCTGCGCAGGCTGCCGGCGGTGAGGCCGGTGAGCTGGCGGTAGGTCGCTTCGCTGGAGGTCAGGTTCGCGCGGGCGAACGCCAGGGCGGACACGGCTTGCGCCCGGCGCGCCTCGGCCTGGCTGACGTCGGTGCGGGTGCCCTCACCCACCTCGAAACGGTCTTGCGCGGCCTGCACCTGGGCGGTCAGAAACTCGACATCGCTTTCGCGCAGCGACACGATCGAGCGGTTCTGGATGACATCCTCGAACGCGGTCGCGACATCGAGAAGGACGCTCTGTTCGGTGTTCTGGAGCGATGCGCGCTCGGCCTTCACCGCCGATTCGGCCTGACGGATCGAGTTGCGAACCTGGAAGCCCTGGAACAGCGGCTGCGTGAGCTGAAGTGCGATCTGGGTCGGGTTCGTGCCGCCGGTGCCGCGAAAACCGCGCTCACCGATGCTGCGCGTCGTGATCGTCTGCTGGGAAAAGGCCGCTTCGAGACGGGGACGATTGCCGGCGCGAGCGATTGAAATATTTTCGTCGATGCCGCGCAGGCGCGAACGCGCGGCGTTCAATGTCGGGTTCGTGTTGTACGCTGCTGCGAGCGACTCCGTCAGCGTCTGTGCATTGGTCGTCGGGGCCACCGCCCCGAAGACCAGACAGACCGCCGCCGCAATGCCGACTCGATTTACCCTCACCATTGCGCTCGTACCCTCAGTGACTACGCCACCTTCCTAAGGCCGCGGCGGGGTCAGAGGCCAGTGTCACGGTGGCTTCAGCGGTGAAGCGAGCCAATCGCGAAGAGCCTGTGAGGCATTTGAGCAACGCCCGTTAACATCTCGGAAAGATCCCGAAACGCGCTAAAATACAAAGCTCGGCTCGACGGTGAATCCAGGGAGCGTTCCCGCCGCCGCGTTGAACGCCGTGCGGGAGGAGACCGACGTGCTTCCCTTGACGTAAAGTTTCGCCCGTCCGGCCAGGCCTTCGCCTTCGATCGCCACCAAACGGCCGCCGATCTTGAGCTGATCGAGGAGTTCCGCGGGCTCGGTCTGGATCGCTCCGTCGACGAAGATCACGTCATACGGCGCCTCCGACGCATAGCCTTCGGGCAACGCACCCACGACGACGGCGACGTTGGTGACGTCCGCCTCTTCGAGCGCGTTGGTCGCCCGCTCGGCAAGGTCGGGATCGCTCTCGAGCGCGATCACCGAGCCGGCGATCTGGCCGAGAACGGCGGCCGTGTAGCCGAGCCCCGCGCCGACGAGCAGGACGACGTCCTCCTCGCCCACCTGGGCGAGTTGGATGAGACGGCCGAGAATGGCGGGCCGCGTCATCGTGCGCGTCGGCCGGCCGATTTCGTCGCGAACGATCGGGATCGCCTCGTCGGAATAGGCGATCGCCCGTTCCTCGACGGGCGCGAACCGCTCGCGCTCGACAGCCAGCATCGCATCTTGCACACGATGATCGGTCACATCGAACGTGCGAAGCTGATTGTTGACCATTCGCGTGCGAAGCAGCGCCTCGTCGCCCATGCCCATCTCCAAGTGGCGCGCGAGCCGGGCTCGCGGGTTGTGGGGTGGAGGCGACGGCCGGAATCGAACCGGCGTACACGGATTTGCAGTCCGCTGCGTAACCACTCCGCCACGTCGCCGCGCGGTGTTCCCTACGCCAAACGTCGGGGCGCGACAAGCCTTCCCCCACCGATCACGCACACCTGGGGGCAAGGTCTCGAGAGTGGTCAACAGCATTTCAGCCGTGTCAGAATTGCGGTGAGGGCGCGAACGGCCCTTCCGTCCACCTTGCGCAATCCGAGGCAACCCTTCGTGTTTTCAAGCCGCACGCTGCATTCGTTCCGCAATGTCCGCATCTTGACCCTCGCGGTGACGGCGCTCGCGGCCGTCTTGATGCCGCGTCCCGCCGCCGCCTTCGACATCGCCGAAGCGAGCCTCACCACCGAGGTGGCGCGCGTCGATGCGCGCCTGCGCGAGGGATGGGGCACCGGCGGCCTCGTCGACCTCACCCTTTCGGCGCGCCAGTCATTGTCCGACTGGGTCGTCGAGATCGATGTCGGCGGGCAGATCATCAATCTGTGGAACGCTGAAATTCTCGACCGCAGCGGCACGCGCTACCGCGTCGGCGCGGTCGACTATAACCGCGAGCTCGCCGCCGGAACCGTCTCCGAATTCGGATTTCAGGCCGAGGGGGACGGGTCGGTCCGCGTCCTCTCGGTGACGTCGAACGAAGGCGCGGTGCCAGCCGGTCCGCCGCCCGCCACGCCGGCCTCGCCGCCGGCGATGAACGAGGCGCCACCGGTCGCCGGCATCCCGGCACCGCCACGCGTCGGGGCGCCGCCGCTCGACAGTTTGCGGCAATCGACCGCACCAGCATCGCCGCAGGCCGGCGACCGCACCCGCCTCGGCCAGGTCTCGGCGACACCGACGCCGCCGGCCGGCCCGCTCGCCGTCGATGACGTCACCGTCGCCCGCACCGTGGGAACCCGCGCCGGCCTACCGGGTGCGACCTTCGCGCCGGGTCCGTTCCAAACGCGCGGCGCTGCGATCGTGGACGCCTCCGGAACGCCCGCCATCATCAACGGCGTCAACTGGTTCGGCCTCGAAACCGACATCCACGCCCCGCACGGGCTGTGGGCGCGCAATTGGCGCACGATGATGGACGACGTGAAGTCGCAGGGCTTCAACCTGATGCGCATCCCGTTCTCGGGCGAACTCGTCCGCTCAGGCGGGGGAACGCCGTCGGGGATCGATTCGGCGCTGAACCCCGACCTCGTCGGGCTCGACGGGCTCCAGATCCTCGATGCGATCGTCGACTATGCCGGACGGATCGGTCTGCGCATCCTTCTCGATTATCATCGCGGCCCGGCCGGCGACGGACCCAACGACAACGGCCTGTGGTATGGCGACGGCTTCACCGAGGCCGACGTCATCGCGATCTGGCAGACGATGGCCCGCCGCTATAGCGACGCGCCGGCGGTGATCGGTGCCGATCTCGTCAACGAGCCGCATGCCGGCACCTGGGGCGACGGGGCGCCGACGGACTGGGCCGCGGCGGCCGAGCGGATCGGCAATGCCGTCCTCGCCATCGCGCCGCAATGGCTGATCGTCGTCGAAGGCATCGGCACATATGAGGGCGATCCCTATTGGTGGGGCGGCAATCTGCAAGGCGCGGCGGACCGGCCGGTCCGCCTGTCGCAGCCGAACCGGCTCGTCTATTCGGCGCACGATTATCCGCCCTCGGTCTATCCCCAGCCTTGGTTCGAGGACGGCAGCGACCTTGAAGACAAGTTCCGCCAGAACTGGGGCTATCTCGTCGAGGAGGACCGCGCGCCGGTCTTCATCGGCGAGTGGGGCTCGCTCTTTCAAACCCCCGCCGACCGCGCCTGGGCGGACGCCATCGCCGCCTATATGGAGCGCCTCGAAATCCCGTGGAGCTGGTGGGCGCTCAACCCCAATTCGGGTGACACCGGCGGCCTCTATAACGACGATTGGACGACTTGGCGGCGGCCGATCTTCACCCTTCTCGACCCGTTCCTCGCAAGGACGCGGCCCGATATCGGCTTCAGCGACGTCGCGGGCAAAACCAACAGCGCCGACTTCGTGGTGAGGCTCGACGCCCCGGCACAAAGCGAGACCGTCCTCAAATATGCGACGACCGACGGGACGGCGAAAGCCGGCCTCGACTATGTCGCGAGCGCCGGAACGCTGACCTTTCCGCCCGGCGCGCAGGAAGCGATCGTGAGCGTCCCGATCCTTCCCCTCGACGGCGCCGAGGGCGACCGCTTCTTCCATCTCGTGATCGGCGGCGCGGGCTCGACCGGATCCGGCACCGCCGTGATCACCGGCGCGAACGCGGCGACCACCGAGCCGTTCGTCGATGTCGCGAGCACGGTCATTCCCGATGCCGGAGGAACGGCCCGCTTTCGCGTCGCCCTCTCCGCGGCCGCCGACCGCCCCGTGCGGATCGACTTCACCTTGCAAGGCGGCGAGGACGGCGCGGCCACAGCGGCGTCGCTGACGATCCCGCCCGGCGAGCGCAATGCCGTGGTTGAAGCCCGCCTCCCGGCGCGTGACGCGGCCGACGGCCTCGTCCTCACGCTGACCGGCGCGGACGGCGCGGCCGTGCGCAACGGCCAAGCCGTCGCCCACGTCGCGGCGGCGCGGGCCGAAGGCGGCGAGATCGGCCTCGCCCCGTCGAGCGAGGCGCCACCGCAACTGACCATCGACATCGTGATGCAGGACGCCTGGTCGGACGGGGCGCTGTTCAATGTCGTGATCCGCAACATTTCGCAGACGCCAGTCTCGGCTTGGGAGCTGTCGATCGCCCTGCCCTTCACGCTCACGGAGATCTGGAACGCGGAACTCGTCGAACGAGCCGGCGATCGCATCACGCTGCGAAATATCGACTGGAACGGCACGATCGGGCCGAACGAGTCGATCAACTTCGGTTTCATTTCCGACAGAGGAAATATCAGCCTCGATCGCGTCCTGTCTGAGGCGGATGTTGAGCTGGCGGTGCAGTAGACGAAGCCTGCGACGCAATTTCCGTGCGCGTCGCCCTGTGACGCGTTCGACGCCAGGTTGCTCATCGGCTATGCTTTCGGCGGCCGATCCTCGTGGGACACCCCGTCTCGACGCTCTCGCGTTCCGGCCGTGGTGAACGGTTGCCGCCCTTTCCGCGTTAGCATTGCGGCGTGGCGCGGGTGCGCGATCGCCTAAGCGCCGTTTCACGGATGGCGTATAACCTGCGGTCCGGTGCGCGCCGGAACCGCCGATCTGGAGCGAGACCCTTTATGAGCGTGAGCAACATCATCGTCACCCTCGTCATCATCGCATTGATCATCGTCGGCGGTGCCTATTTCTTGGGCTACTTCGATGCTGCCCCCACCCCACCGCCCGCGGCCGAAACGCCGGCGCCCGCAACCACGCCGTCACCGACCACGAACTAGGCCATTCCGCGTCGATCGGGCCTCGCGCCCGATCGACGCTTCCCACGCGCTCTATCCGCACGCCCGGCCGTCAGAATCTGATGCAAGCGCCGGGGGCACGTGCTAGCCTTCCGCCTATGCATGACTTGAAAAGCGTATGTGTCTATTGCGGATCGTCCACTGGCCATGATCCGGCGTTCGTCGCCGCGGCGGACGCGTTGGGAGTGGCCCTCGCCGAAGCGGGGATCACGCTCGTTTATGGTGGGGGATCGCTCGGCCTCATGGGCCGGATCGCCCACACCGTTCTCTCCTCCGGAGGGAATGTCATCGGCGTCATCCCGCAATTCCTGCACGATCGCGAGGTCATGCTGCGCGACGTCTCCGAATTGATCATCACCGAGGACATGCATGAGCGAAAGCGCATCATGTTCGAGCGGGCGGACGGGTTCGTCGCGCTACCAGGCGGCATCGGCACCCTCGAAGAGGTGGTCGAGATGATGACCTGGTCGCAGCTCGGCCAGCACGAAAAGCCCATCGTCCTCGCCAACATCGCGGACTTCTGGGCCCCCCTCAACGATCTCATCGTTCACATGTCGGCTTCCGGCTTCATTCGGCCGGGCTGGGACGTCAGCTACGACGTGGTGGACGATATCGCGGAGGTGATCCCCACCCTCACCTCGCGTCAGGCCGCGCTCCACGCCGATCGCAGCCCGCGCGAGGCGATGCTGCGCCGCCTCTGATCACCCGAAGGCGTGGCGCCCGACCGGGCGCCGCTCGCTCACCCGGTGAACGACCAGGTCGTCACCGGGGCGCCGGTGGCGTCCTTACCGTCCTTCAACACGATCCCTTCGGCGAGAAGCGCGTCGCGGATCCGGTCCGCCTCGTCGAAGCGCTTGGCCGCGCGGGCGGCGAGGCGTTCGGCGATCATGGCGTCGACATCGACCGACAAGGCCGCGGTCTTCGCCGCTGCTTCAGCCGCCCCGCGCGCGGCGATGCGGCCGAGATCGATGCCGATCAGCCGCGCCGTCGCGCCGAGATCGGGCGATTTCGCGCGCTGCAGTTCCGACAGGCGCGCCACCACCGCGGGCGTGTTGAGATCGTCCTCCAACGCAGCGAGCGCCACGGCGTCGACCGCCCCGTTTGGCAGCCCGGCGGCGGTCTCCGCCCAGCTCGCGAGGAGGCCGCGCGCCTCGGCGACGCGGCGCTCCGTCCAGTCGATCGGCTGGCGATAATGCGTCATCAGCATCGCAAGACGCAGCGTGTCGCCGTCGATCGTGCGCAGCGCGTCGCGGATGGTGATGAAGTTGCCTTCCGACTTCGCCATCTTGCGCCCCTCCACCTGGAGGAAGCCGTTGTGCATCCAGACCGAGGCCATCTCCTCGACCCCGAAGGCGCAGCACGATTGGGCGCGCTCATTCTCGTGGTGGGGAAAGGCGAGATCGATGCCGCCACCATGGATATCGAACGTCTCGCCGAGATAGCGCGCGGCCATCGCCGAGCACTCGATGTGCCAGCCGGGCCGGCCGTCGACCGCAATGCCAGCCGGGCTCGGCCATCCGGGCTCGCCGGGCTTCGAGGGCTTCCACAGCACGAAATCCATCGGATCGCGCTTATAGGGCGCGACGTCGACGCGGGCGCCCGCCATCATGTCGTCGACGGAGCGCTTTGAGAGGCTCCCATAAGTGTCCATCGAGGCGACGGAAAAGAGGACGTGGTCGGCCGCCACATAGGCGTGCCCCTTGTCGACGAGGCGGTCGATCATCGCCGTCATCTCGTCGATATTCTCGGTCGCTCGCGGTTCGAACGTGACGGGCAGGATATCGAGCTGGCCGATATCGGCATGGAAGTCGGCGAGCGTCGTCTCGGTGAGCTCGCGGATCGAGATGCCGCGCTCGGCCGCGCGCGCGTTGATCTTGTCGTCGACGTCGGTGATGTTGCGGACGTAGGTGACGGCCGTCTCGCCATAGCGCGCCCGCAGGAGACGGAAGAGCACGTCGAAGACGAGGATCGGCCGCGCGTTGCCGATATGGGCGAGGTCGTAAACGGTCGGACCGCAGACATACAGTCGCACATTGGCAGGATCGGCCGGCGTGAACGCCACTTTGGCGCGGGTGCGGGTGTCGTAGAGATAAAGCGGTTCCATGCCGCTTGCCGTACAGCGTGATGCTGGTCATGGCAACGCACGGCCAGCCTTGCGATCCGGCCATTCCATAGAATTTGAGCGAAGGCCACAAGGGGCCGGAAACGCCAACTCCACGTGCCCCCTCGCACCCCCCTTCAGAATGAGGGACAAAGGCGCACCTCAATATGCGCGGCCTATGCCAATGGGCCGAAGACGACTTGATCCGACGCACGAGCTTCTGCGAAGGGTACGGTCAGCGAACGGAGAATGTGATGCAACGTGCGCTGGGTGCATTAACCGCGGTGGCGGTCCTGGGCGTGATTTTGGTGGGCCCCGTCGCCCTCGCCGTGTCCTCGGCCGACTATACGTCCGTGGGACGTTGCGGCGGTCAGATCGGGTGCGACACGGGTGGCAACACCAGCACGCTAAACGGCGGCTGACGCCGTAACCGGGCGAACCGCGCTTTCCTCGTGCGGTTCTGAACGCCCGCGGGCTTTATAGCCCCTGTGGTGACCACGTGATCGGATGATCACGTGATGAGAGAGGCGGCGGCGGAATGATCCGCCGCCTTTGCCGGCCCCCGTCTCAGCGCCGCGCGATGATCCAGAGCGCATGGATCATGCCGGGGAAGAAGCCGAGCAGCGTCAACAAGATGTTGATGAAGAACTGCAGCGTCAGCCCCACCTGCAGGAAGACGCCGAGCGGCGGCAGGAAAATCGCACACAAAATGCGGATCAGATCGGCCATAGGGTCACTCCTTCGTTTGTTTCACTAACGAAGGAAACGCCCGAAAGATCCATTCCTTGTGGTGATGGATCCTTACGGAGCCGGATAACCAATCGAACCGTCGCCATCGCGTGCATCCACACCCGATGACCGCGCCCGTCCCCACCGAGCCGATCGTGCTTAACAACGCGCGAGGCGAGCCGCCGGTTGCCGGCGGCGTCGATTTTTGCTCAGCGCACGCCGCGCATCATCCGCACGTCGAGATCGCGGATCTTCTTGCGCAGGGTGTTGCGGTTGACGCCGAGAAGCTCAGCCGCCTTGATCTGATTGCCGCGCGTCGCCGCGAGGGCGGCGCTCACCAGCGGATACTCCACCTCGCGCATGATGCGGTGATAAAGGCCCGGCGGCGGCAGGGACGGCCCGAACTCGGCGAAATAGTCGTTGAGGTGCCGCTCGACCGCCTCTTGCAGCGACTCGCTCATGCCGCCTGCCGGCGACGCCGGTGTGGCGGTGGCCGGGCCATCATCGAGCTCGTGCTCGATATGGGCTGCGGTGATCACGTCCTCTGGATAGAGCGCGGCGAGGCGGCGGACGAGATTTTCGAGCTCGCGCACATTGCCCGACCAGCGATGCGCCTGAAGCGCCGCCACGGCGTCGGTGTCGAGCCGCTTGGGGGGAAGCCCCTCGGACTCGCAGGCGGCGAAGAAGTGCCGGGCGAGATCGGCGATATCCTCCTTGCGCTCACGCAGCGGTGGCAGGCGAAGGGGAACGACGTTGAGGCGGAAATAGAGATCCTCGCGGAAAAGCCCCTGCCCGATCCACTGCCGCAGATCCCGGTTGGTCGCGGCGACGATCCTCACATTGGTGCGGATCGGCGAGCGGCCGCCGACGGTCGTATACTCGCCCTCCTGGAGGACGCGCAGGAGCCGCGTCTGCGCCTCCATCGGCATGTCGCCGATCTCGTCGAGGAAGAGCGTACCGCCTTCGGCTTGCTCGAAGCGGCCGGAATGCCGGCTGGTCGCGCCGGTGAAGGCGCCCTTTTCGTAACCGAACAGCTCGGCTTCGATGAGATCCTTCGGGATCGCCGCCATGTTGATCGCGACGAACGGGCCTTTGCGGCGCTTGCCATAGTCGTGGAGCGCGCGGGCGACGAGCTCTTTGCCGGTGCCCGATTCGCCGTGGATCAGCACCGTGAGGTCGGTCTGCATCAATCGCGCGAGGACGCGGTAGATGTCCTGCATCGCGGCGGAGCGGCCGACCAGCGGCATCGGCTCCATCGCATCGCCCGCACGATCGACCGGCTTGGCGCGCGGCTCCGACAAGGCCCGTCCGACGACATTGATGAGCTCTTTGAGGTCGAAGGGCTTCGGCAGATATTCGTAAGCGCCGCGCTCTGAAGCGCGGATCGCGGTCATGAAGGTGTTCTGCGCGCTGATCACCACCACCGGAAGATCGGGGCGGCGGCGCTTGACGCGGGGGAGAAGCTCGAAGGCGTTCTCGTCCGGCATGATCACGTCGGTGATGACGAGGTCGCCGTCCCCCTGGTCGATCCAGTTCCACAGGGTCGCGGCGTTGGATGTACAGCGCACGTCGAACCCAGCGCGGGACAGAGCCTGGTTCAGCACCGTGCGGATCGCGCCGTCATCATCCGCAACCAGGATCGTGCCTGTCATGATTCTGCGTCTCCTTGGGTACTGCCGGTTTGATAGGCCGGCATCAACACACGCACCGTGGTTCCCGCGTTGGAGTCGATCTCGATGACCCCACCATGGTCGCCCACGATCTTCGCCACGAGGGCAAGACCGAGGCCAGTTCCGTTTGTTTTCGTCGTCACGAACGGCTCGAAGAGATGCGGCACGAGATCCTCCGGCACGCCGGGGCCGTCATCCTTCACGCAAAACTCCAGCGGCAGGCTGACCTTGTGGGGCGAGCCCGGCGCGGCGACGCGCATGCCGGGGCGAAACGCCGTCGTCAGCGTGATCGAGCCCCCCGTCGCCCCGACCGCTTCGGCCGCGTTCTTCACGAGGTTCAGGAAGACCTGAACGAGCTGGTCCCGATTGGCGTGGACCGGCGGCAGTGACGGATCATAATGCTTGCGGATCTCGATCCCGCGGGCGAACCCCGACCGGGCGAGACGCTCCACATGGTCGAGCACGTCATGGATGTTGACGGGTGCGCGCTGGACGGGCCGGGCATCGCCGAACACCTCCATGCGGTCGACGAGCTTCACGATCCGGTCCGTCTCGGCGGTGATCAGGCGGGCGAGCGCGCGGTCGTCCTCCTCGAGCGTCGGCTCGATGAGCTGCGCGGCGCCGCGGATGCCCGACAGCGGATTGCGGATTTCGTGGGCCAGCATCGCCGCAAGGCCCGAGACCGAGCGCGCGGCGCTGCGGGAGGTGAGCGCCCGGTCGATCTTCTCCGCCATCGACGGCGGGTCGAGCGTCAGGACGACGATGGTCGGATCCTCCGGCAAGGGGATCGCGTGGATGTCGACGATCTGGCCGGTGCCGAGACGCGGCGAGGAGAGGTCCACCCGATATTCGACCATACCCGCCTCTTCCTGGCGCACCTTGGAGGGCAAGGTGAGGAGCGGGCTGCCGAACGGCACGAACGCCGACAAGGGCCGCTTGCGCAGATGGGAAAGCGAGGCGCCGAAAAAGGCCTGAGCGGCATCGTTCGCCGCGATGATGTCGTCTTCGCCGTTGAGGACGAGAACGGCGTGGGGAAGCGCGTTGAGGATCGCCGAGGATGTCACCCGGCGCATCGGCGCGGTCATGCGGCCTCCGCGAAGCTGGTTGTGGATCGGGGGGCGATTGCGGCGCGATCGCCGAGGAGGCCGTCCGCCGCGGCGAACATCGCCAACATGGTGCGCCGCGCGTCCTGTGGGTTTTGCGCGGTGAGCGCGGCGCGGACGAGCGAAGGCGGCACGTTGGCAAGGTGCGCCGCATAGGCGGCCGTGTGCTTGCGCGCACATCGCACGCCGAGCTCGACGCCCTGGTGCACGAGGAGACGCTCGTGATGATCGAGCGCGAGGGCGGCGAGCGCGGCCGGCGTCGCCGGGATCCCCTCGGGCGGCTCGGCACCGGCGAGCGCCGCGCCGACGAGCCCCGGCAGCCATGGGGCGCCGAGCGCCGCGCGGCCGATCATCACCCCGTCCGCCCCGGACTGGGCGAGCATCGTGCGGGCGGTGGCAAGGTCGGTCACGTCGCCATTGCCGACCACCGGGATCGACACGGCGTCCTTGACGGCGCGGATCGCCGACCAGTCCGCGACGCCCTTATAACGCTGGCACCGCGTCCGCCCATGGATGGTGACGAGCTGCGCCCCCTCCGCCTCGGCCCGGCGCGACAGTTCCGGCGCATTGCGCATCGATTGATCGAAGCCGAGCCGCATCTTCACCGTGACAGGCACCGCGACCGCCTTCACGGTCGCCGCGATCAGCGACGTCGCATGGTCGACATTGCGCATCAGCGCCGATCCCGCCCAGCCGCCGACGACCCGCTTGGCGGGGCAGCCCATGTTGATGTCGATGATATCGGCGCCGGCGGCCTCGGCGAGACGGGCGGCTTCGGCCAGCTCGTCCGCCCGGCAGCCGGCGAGCTGGACGGCGTGGACCTTCAGCCCCTCGCCTTCCATTTTAAGCCGTGCTTCGGTCTTCTTGGCGAGGAGCCGGTCGCTCGCGACCATCTCACTGACGACGAGGCCGGCCCCAAACCGTGCCGCGATCTGGCGAAACGGCCAATCGCTGATCCCCGACATCGGCGCCAGGATCGCGCGGTTCGCGAGTGCGACAGGGCCTATCGTCGGACCGAGCATACAGAGATCACGCATTTCCTGTTCAACATGCCCATCTTTTGACCATGAACTCAAAATTGGCAAGTGCTAGTTCGCACTGCAACATGCTTGTCGTCGCTCCACCCGCGCGTTTTGATGTGCAGGTTGCACACGCGGTGACTGTTCGCCACAAAAACAACACGCACAGATATGCATCAGATCATACTTTTCGCACGGAAATCGGGACCGCCACCCGATGGCCGCTCGAGGCGGTGCATCGCCGGAGCGCTGCCCATACCGCACGGGCGCGACCTTAACGCCGCGGCATAAAGCGATATGATCGAGCGTCTCGCCCGGCCCACATTCTCGCCACGCCCGCGACCTCCATTTCTGCACATGGCACTTTAATGACCAACCCTTTAATTGTGCGCCGCGACGCGTTCGCCGCGCGCTGCCCTGAGGAACGGGTTCGCCTGAACGGGCGCGACTGGGGCGTCATCGAGGCGGGCGATGCCGGCCCGGTGCTCGTCCTCATTCCCGGAACGCTCGGGCGGGCCGATATATTCTGGCAACAGATCGAGGCGCTCGAAGATCGGGCCCGCCTCCTCGTGCCGACCTATCCGGTCACCGGCGGCATCGCCGAGTGGAGTGCCGATCTCCTCGCCCTTTTCGACCAGCGCGGCATCTCACGCGCGCGCCTGCTCGGCACCTCGCTCGGCGGATATCTCGCCCAGTATTTTGCATCCGTGCACCCCGAACGCGTCGAAACGCTCCTCCCCGCCAACACGATGGTCGCGACGGAGGCGAGCCGGGCGCGCATCCCGGCCGCGTTCGATCTCGATCATGGCCCGGTCGCAGAGTTGCGCGCGACATTCCACACACGGCTCGAGGCCTGGCGCACGGCGCATCCCGATCAGTCCGACCTCGTCGACCTCCTCCTCGGCGAGGTCGATGGCCGCATCCCCGAAGCCGAGCTTCGCACGCGACTGCGTGCGCTGATGGATCCGCCGCCGCTCGGCCCGGTCACGATCCCGCCCGAGCGCGTCGCGACGATCGAAAGCGCCGACGACCCGCGAATATCCGAAGATCGCCGGAACGGCGTGCGCGCGCGTCACGCCCCCGCCACAGTCTATCGCTTCCTGTGGGGCGGCCATTTTCCCTATGTCGTGCGGCCGGAGGCCTATACGGGGCTCCTCGAAACCGAGCTCGGCCTTTCTCTCACCGGCGCGCCGTGGCCCGGCGGACCGATTCGCGAGGCTTGAGCCCCGCGCTCGTCCTCGCTGCAAGGCTGCGATGTGGCCCCGAGATTGTGGCGACTTGGCCGACGGGCGGAGACTTGGCCGACGGGCGGAGACGGGCTAACTCTTCGCCGACACGACGACGCCATGCGAGGACGGATGCCCATCGAACGCTTTCCCCTGCGCCACCAGCCCAATATCGCGCTCGATCGCGGCCGGGCCTATGGGGGCGAAGCGGCCGCCATCTTGAACGAGACGGGCCTTGCCGCCGCAAAGCGCGAGATCGCGAGCTGGCCGGATTATCGGCCGACCCCGCTCGTCGCCCTTCCGGGTCTGGCCGCCCGAACCGGTGTCGGCGCGGTGCATTATAAAGACGAGAGCCAGCGCTTCGGCCTCAAGAGCTTCAAGGCGCTCGGCGGAGCCTATGCCGTTCTCGTCATCCTGCAGGATGCCGTCGCGGCGACCGGACCGCGCCCCAGCGCCGCGGACCTCATGGCGGGCGAGCATCGGGCGATCGCCGGCGGCGTCACCGTCGCGTGCGCGACCGACGGCAATCATGGACGCTCGGTCGCCTGGGGTGCGCAGATGTTCGGCTGCCGCTGCGTCATCTATCTGCACGAGCATGTCAGCGCGACGCGCGAGCGCGAAATCGCCCGCTATGGTGCCGAAATCCGCCGGGTCCGCGGCAATTATGACATGTCGGTCCACCAGTGCGCCGCCGACGCGCAGACGAATGGCTGGCAGCTCGTCGCCGACACCTCCGCGGGCGGCTCCCATCGCGTCCCGTCGCTGGTGATGCAGGGTTATACGGTGATGACGGACGAGATCCTCACCGCCCTCGGAACGCCGCCGACCCATGTCTTCGCCCCGGCCGCTGTCGGCGGGCTCGCGGCCGCGATCGTCGGCCCGCTCTGGGAGCGGTTCGGCGCCGCGCGCCCGCGCGTCATCGCGGTTGAGCCCTTTCAGGCGGACTGCGTTTCGCTCTCCCTCGCACAGGGCCACCTCACCCCGGCGACCGGCGATGTCGAAACCTTCATGGCCTGCCTTGCCGCGGGCGAAGTCTCGCCGGCCGCCTGGCCCATCCTCGGCCCGGCGCTCGACGATGCGATCGCGATCCCCGACGATGCGGCCGTCGCCGCAATGAGCCTCCTTGCGAACGGCGTCGACGGCGATCTGCCGCTCGTCGCCGGCGAATCGGGTTGCGCGGCGACCGCCGGCCTCATCGCCGCGACCTTCGATCCGGCGGCCAAGGCGGCGCTCGGGCTGGATGCCGGGTCGGTGGTTGTCGTGATCGGCAGCGAAGGGGCGACCGACGCCGACACCTATCGCGCCGTCGTCGGCCGGACCGCCGAAGAAGTCGCGGGCTGAGGCCCTCGCCTCACCCCGCGAGCGCCATGCGCCGGGCGCGGGCGACGACGATGAGGCCGATGGCGGCGAGCGCTGCCATCAGCCAATAGGTCGCCTCGCCCTGCGCCCCATAAAGGAGGCCCGAAAGGGTGGTGAAGCCCGCCATCATCGCGGCGCTCGTCGCCGAGAGCCAGCCTTGCGCGCGCACCTCCATCCCGGCCGGCGCATAATAAGCGATCGCCATCATCGCCCCGAGATGGGTTGCGCCGAAGGTGATCGCGTGGGTGAACTGGAGAAGCACGAGAACGGCGATGCCGGGATCGAACGACATCGCGGCCCATCGCCCGATCGCCATCGCCGCTCCGAGTGAAATGAGCGCGAAGGGCCCGCCGATCCGCACCGCGATCGGCCGCGCATAGAGAAAGAAGAGCACCTCGGCGACGACGCTGCCGGCCCACAGCGCCCCGATCATCTCCCCGGAATAGCCGATCTCGGCCCAGTGGAGACTGCCGAAACTATAATACATCGCGTGCGTCGCCTGGATCATCGCCGTTCCCGCGATCAGCACGGCGATCGGCCCGATCGCCCCGCTGCGCACCGCCGGCTCGTTGACGGCGCCGACATCGCGCTCCGGTACGCGAACGAGCGAGAAGGCCGACAAGGACGCGACGACGCCCGCCGCGAGGATCAACCAGATCAGCGCCCCCGCATCGAAAAGCCCCAAAAATTGACCGGCGACGAGATTGGCCGCGATGAACCCGACCGAGCCCCATAGTCGGATCCGCCCATAACGATGCTCGTGCAGGGCCGGATCGAGCCGCAGCCGCAAATGCCGCCAGGTGACCGCGTCGCTGAGCGCCACGAAGGGGCCCTTGGCCAAGCCCATCACGACGACGAGGACGAGGATCGGCCAGAAGCCGTGGGCAAAGCCGAGCGCGACAGTGACGAAGACAAATACGATCGTCGCCCCCCAGAGCACCGGGGCGATCGCACCGACCCGGTCGGCGATCGTGGTGATCGCGGGGCTCGCCAGCATCTTGGCAATGAGCGGGGCAGCGAGAATGATGCCGATTTCGCCGGGGTCGAGAGCGCGAGCGTTCAGCCAGATCGAGAAGAACGGAAGATAGATGCCGCTCTCAAAGAAGATCGCGGCGGAGAGGAGCGCGAGGCGGCGATTGGGCAACGGAGACAAGACCTCGGAGGCGACGACGAGCGACACCGCGCGGCCCGCTGCCTCCCCTCGAGGTCGGCGCCGAAAGCCGGCGGCATCCACACAGCTCGCGGCGCGAGCGCATACCGCCGGTCATAGCGCATCCGGCGTCCGATTGGCATCGATCAAATCGGGGAAAGGACGCCGGTTGCCATGCCCTCGCGGCGTCGGCGCCTCTGGCCTACGCCTCAGTGCGAGGCGAGCATCGTCTCCTCGACAACCTCGCGCACGTCCTGATCCGGGACGGGGGTGAAGTCGTCATAATGGTCGCTGACGTCGAGGAAGGGTTGCGGCTCGCTCAGCGTGATCACCTCGTCGGCCACCTCGCGCAACAGAAGGATCGCGCTGTGGGAGGCGACGGGAACGGCGACGACGATATGCGCCGCGCCCTGCTGGTCGACCGATTCGACCGCGGCGCGCATGTCCGCCCCCGTGGCGACCCCGTCATCCACCAGGATGACATGGCGACCATTGAGGTCGGGCGCAGGGCGACCGCCGCGATAGAGCGTGTTGCGCCGGGCCAATTCCCGCCAGGCGCGCGCCGTGACGGTTTCGATCACGCGGTCGGGAACCTGGTGGGCGTCGATCACCGAATCGTTGAGGACGATCACATCGCTGTGCGCGATCGCGCCCATCGCCAGATCGTCCTCGCCGGGGACGACGAGCTTGCGCACGAGCATCAGATCGAGCGGCAGACGCATGGCGCGCGCGATTTCCCGGCCCACCGGCACCCCGCCGCGCGGCAATGCGAGGACGAGGGCGTCGGGCCGGTCATAATCGGCCAACGCTGAGGCGAGGCGCCGCCCGGCGTCTCTACGATCCTTGAAGCGCATATCGTGCTCCCTACTCCGTCCACGCCCCCGCACGGCGCGGTGCCGACGGGGTGATCGCGAACGTCTCCGAGAATACGGCTCGGAGGCTTTTCTGTTCAAAAGCACGTCACGCTTGGCCCTTCCTGACCAGAGCGGACGCACGGGTTTCATCTCATCCGGCGGTGGCGCGCCGGATGATCCTCCATCCGGCGACGGCCAAACGCAGCGGGTCGCGTCAATCGCATCGACAATCGCCGCGGACGGCTCGATCGGGAGCCGTCGGGCGGCGTTCGGGAATCGCTACCATAGAGCGCGCAAAACTCTCAACTCAACCCAAGAGAATTTTCACGAGGCGCCTCGTCATTCGACCACTATGTGGTCGTCGATCGCGGTGACACCAGGGGCGGTCCAGACGGCTTTCTTCACGATATCTTTCTCGTAGAGCGCGTGGACACGGCCGAAGAGCCGGACCGTGCCGCCCTCGACACTGACATCGATATGCGACGCCTCGATGTCGGCATATCGGTGCAGCGCGCGGACGATCTCGCGCTTGATGTCGACCGGGCTGGGGCGCGGCATGATCTCGATCCGATTGAGGATCGAGCGGACGCCCGCGAGCCGCCCGACGCGATGCTCGGCGGTCTCGCGCTGGTGCGCGGTGGTGGCCGTGCCCATCAAGGTGACGGCGCCGTCCCGGACGCTCGCCTGCATCTCCTCGTGCTTCAAGGCGGGATCACCGGCGAGGATATGGGCGATGCGCTCGCCGAGCGTCGCGTCTGTGACGACCTCCTCCGCCAGCTTGACGACGAGATCGTCCGAAACGCTGCGCACGCCGTCGACGCGCAGGACCGCCGCCTCCGCCGCCTGCTGCGCGACATAGGTCGGCACCGCGCCGACGAGGGTGACCGCGCCGTCGACGACCGTCACCCCGACATCGCTGATTTCGACGGCTGGATCGTTGTCGAGCTCGTTCAAGATTGCGGCTTTCAGATCGTGATCGGTGCGCACCGCGGCCCCCCGTCCAGGCGAACGATACGGTTTTCTCGCCCAGCCTCGCCTTTTCTTCGTTGATGGAAATCAAGCCTGCCGGGCACGATGCGCCGATGCCGGCGGCTCGTCCGCCGATCCGGGTGAACGATTTTTTTCCAACCGAGATCGGTGTTACTTTTATTGTGATGGTTCCGGCCGACCTCGACCGATCCGCCTGGTCGGCGCGTCCCCGAGCCCGCGACAGAGGAGCGCGCCATGTTCACCGAAAGCACCGCCGGCGTCGCGCGATGGTGGCCGGCGGACGGAACGAGCACGGTCGACATCGCGGATCGAAGCCACCTCCTCCACGAAGGCGACGATGCGGTCGCGCTCTACGAGATCATCGACGGCGCGGCCATGATCTATCGCACGTCGATCGACGGTCGGCGTACGATCCTGGGCCTGCGCACCCAAGGCGCGCTGGTCGGCCTCTCAAGTGGGCGGCGGTATGTATGCAGCGCGGTCGCGATCGAACCGACGCGGGCGCGGCGGATCTCCTATGCCGCCCTCGAACGGGCGATCGACAATGACCCGCGCCTCGCCCGCCGCCTCCTCAATGTGTGCACGGAGGAGCTGTCGCGCTCGCGCGAGCGGCTTCTCATTCTCGGCAACCGCACCGCGCTCGGCCGTGTCGCCGCGCTCCTCCTTGAGCTCGCGCAGAGCACGGGCGGGGCGAAGCGGCCGATCCTCCTGCCCCTCACTCGGCTTGAAATGGGCGAATCGCTCGGCCTGACGCTCGAGACGGTGAGCCGCTCGATGAGCCGCCTCCGAACCGCCGGCATCATCGATCTGCCGCGCAGCGGGGTGGTAATCATCCGCGATCGCGCCCGCCTCGAAGCGATCGCGGACGGATCGGGCGACGGGACCTCCGGCAGCCGGCTTTGCGCCTGACACGTCGGGAGTATCGCGCGCCACCGTGTGCGCCCTCCCGGCCGGACGAGGCTCGCGCGGTCCGATATTGCACCGCACGACCGCCGCCCAACTCACGCGGCGCATTTAAGCAAAACGACCTGACGACGACACGGCCGCGCGCCATCGCACGGCCGCTTTATTTATCGAATCCGACAAAACCTTATACACAAAAGAATAAACTCCACGGCGACCGGGGGTCTGAGAACATTTTCAGGCACCACCCGCACCCTGCGCCGATCGTCATTTTTCCACAGACACGATGTTCGCGTGCAAAATTCAAAGCACGCAACCTACCGCATCGCACAATTTAACATCGATTTTTCCAAGAAATCCGGACGTTGCACCGCCCTAAAACACCACCCTTGAGAGCATTTTTCAACGTCTCCCGCGGCCCCTCTCCGGCCCGGATATCGCCGGAAATCCGCATGTCCCGTGGGTTCCCCCTCTCATACGAGGCCTTGACCTTGGTCGGCCCGCAGCGTTTGATGCCGACAACCAGATGGTGTGGGTCATCGAGCGATGGCGCATGCCCAAAAGACACGCGAGTGCCGGACCCGTGAGCCGGACAATGGGAAGGAAGGGCGCGTATGGCGTCCGTCGGAATACACGACGTCCGCAAGTCTTTCGGCTCCGTGGAGGTAATCCATGGTGTCGACATCTCGATCTCCGACGGTGAGTTCGTGGTTCTCGTCGGCCCGTCCGGCTGTGGGAAATCCACGCTTCTCAGAATGATCGCGGGGCTGGAACAGATCACCGGCGGCGAGATCAGCATCGGTGAGCGAGTCGTGAATCTCGTGCCGCCCAAAGAGCGCGATATCGCGATGGTTTTCCAGAACTACGCGCTCTATCCGCACATGACCGTCCAGGACAACATGGCCTTCAGCCTCAAGCTCGCGAAGGCCGAATCGGCCGAGATCGAGCGCCGGGTGAAGGAAGCGGCCGAGATCCTCGGCCTCGGCGCCTATCTCGAGCGTTATCCGCGCCAGCTTTCGGGCGGCCAACGTCAGCGCGTGGCGATGGGACGGGCGATCGTGCGCGATCCGCAGGTCTTCCTGTTCGACGAGCCGCTGTCCAACCTCGACGCGAAATTGCGCGTCCAGATGCGCACGGAAATCAAGGCGCTCCATCAGCGCCTGACAACCACCTCGGTCTACGTCACGCACGACCAGATCGAGGCGATGACGATGGCCGACCGCATCGTCGTCATGCACGACGGGATCGTGGAGCAGATCGGCTCGCCGCTCGAACTCTATGACCATCCCGCCAACATGTTTGTCGCAGGCTTTATCGGTTCGCCGGCCATGAATTTCATCGAAGGGCGCGTCGCACGGGATGCCGGCGAAACGCGCATCGTCTCCGCCGACGGGGTGAGGCTTCCGGTGCCGCAGACACTTCAGGCGGCGGACGGGCACAAGGTCGTCTACGGCGTCCGGCCCGAACACATCGAACTGGCGAACGGCGCCGGCGGCGTGCCGGCCGAGGTCAGCGTCATCGAGCCGACCGGGGCCTACACCCTCGCCTTCGTGAAGATGGCCGACGCCGAGGTCTGCGCGATGTTCGACGAACGCCATGCCTTCCGACCGGGCGAGACCATCAGTCTCGCTCCGCGCACCGACCTCGTCCACGTCTTCGACGCGGAGACCGGTCGCCGGCTTTGACGAGTTCCCGGCTCGTCCGGGACGAACGAGCGCGCCGGCATCACGACCGGCCGCCACCCAGAGGGAGGAGACCATGAGCTTTACGAGACGTCGGTTCTTGCAAACATCCTCGGCCGTGGCCGCGGGCGCTGCCGGGAGCCAATTGTTGGGCGTTCGTCGCCCATTCGCTCAGGACACGATGTCCTTCGAGCCCGAACCCGGCGCAGAACTGCGTCTCCTGCGCTGGTCGAAATTCGTCCAGGGCGATGAGGATATGTGGATCGCCAACACCAAGAAGTTCACCGAGCAGACGGGCGTGCCCGTGCGCATCGACAACGAATCTTGGGAAGACGTCCGCCCGAAGGCCGCCGTCGCGGCCAATGTCGGCTCCGGTCCCGACGTGATTCTCGGCTGGTTCGACGACCCGCACCAATATCCCGACAAGCTGGTCCCGCTGACCGACCTCGCCGAATATCTCGGCAACAAATATGGCGGCTGGTACGACGCGGCGCAGAAATACGGGATGCGTGATGGCGAGTGGATCGGCCTGCCGCTCGGTGCGTCCGGCGCGCGCATGGTCTACCGCCAGAAGTGGGTCCAGGATGCCGGTTACGAGGAATTCCCGACCGACTATCAGGAAGTCCTCGACATCGCGAAGAAGCTGAAGGCCAACGGCCACCCGATGGGCATGGCGCTCGGCCACGGCGTCGGCGACGCCAACGGCTGGACCCACACCATCCTGTGGGGCTTCGGCGGCAAGATGGTCGACGAGGACAACAATGTCGTCCTCAACAGCCAGGAGACGGTCGACGCGCTCGAGTATGTGAAGGAGCTCTATCAGAGCTTCATTCCGGGCACGCTGTCCTGGCTCGACCCGAACAACAACAAGGTCTATCTCGCGGGCGACATCGGCGCGACCAACAACGGTATCTCCGTCTGGTACGCGGCGAAGAACTCGGAAGATCCGGCCATGCAGGCGATCGCCGAGGACACCTATCACGCCGAGATGCCGGTGGGCCCGGTCGGCAAGCCGACGGAACTTCACCTGTTCACCCAGGCGATGGTGTTCAAATACTCCAAGTATCCCAATGCGGCGAAAGAGTATCTGCGCTTCATGTGGGAGAAAGAGCAGTACGAGCCCTGGCAGCTCGCGGCCACCGGCTACATCTCCCATCCGCTCGCCGATTACGCGAACAACGCGGTGTGGACGGAGATCCCGAAGTCGACGCCGTACCGCGACTGCGTGAAGAACATGCTCTGGAACGGCTATTCGGGCGACCTCAGCTACGCCTCTGCGGCCGCAATGGCGGACTATATCATCGTCGATATGTTCGCCCAGGCCGCCGCAGGCGAGCGCTCGCCCAAGGAAGCGGCCGAATACGCCGCCCGCCGCGCCGAGCGTTATTACCGCGTCTGATCGCGAACATGGCCGGCGCGCGGGTTCGCTCGCGCGTCGGCCGTCTTGATCCGACAATCGAAGATCGGTCGTTCCGGGTGGGCACGCGGTGCCCGCTCGGGGCGAAACGCGCGGGGATATCGGCCGCGCGCGAGGCGTCACCGAAGGAGTGAGGATGGCCGTCGACGTCAATCAAAGAAGAGCGCCCGCCGCGATCGAGCAGCCGGGGCGCCTCAAGCGCCTTTCACGGTCGAAGGGCATGATGAGCCTGTGGTTCATGATGCCGGCGGCGACGATCCTTCTTCTGTTCCTCGCCTATCCGCTCGGCCTCGGCGTCTGGCTCGGCTTCACCGACGCGAAGATAGGCCGCTCCGGCGTCTTCATCGGCCTCGAGAATTATGCCTGGCTGTTCGACGACCCGGTCTTCTGGCTCGCCGTCTTCAACACCTTCCTCTACACGGTGGTCGCGAGCATCGTGAAGTTCGGGCTCGGCCTGTGGCTCGCGCTCATCCTCAACCATCACCTCCCGTTCAAGGCGATTTTGCGCGCCGTCGTGCTGCTGCCGTGGATCGTGCCGACGGTGCTGTCGGCAATCGCCTTCTGGTGGATCTACGATGCTCAGTTCTCGATCATCTCGTGGACGCTGGTGAAGCTCGGCATCCTCACCGAATATATCGACTTTCTCGGCGACCCCGCGAACGCACGGGCGAGCGTGATCGCCGCCAATATCTGGCGCGGCATCCCCTTCGTCGCCATCACGCTGCTCGCCGGCCTGCAGACGATCCCGCAATCGCTCTATGAGGCGGCGGTGATCGACGGCGCCTCGCCCTGGCAGCGCTTCCGCTACGTGACGTTCCCGATGCTGACGCCGATCATCGCGGTCGTGATGACCTTCTCCGTGCTGTTCACCTTCACGGACTTCCAGCTCATCTACGTCCTCACCCGCGGCGGGCCGCTCAACGCCACGCACCTCATGGCGACTTTGTCCTTCCAGCGCGCCATTCCCGGCGGTCAGCTCGGCGAGGGCGCGGCGATCGCCGTTTCGATGATCCCGTTCCTGCTCGCGGCGATCCTGTTCTCCTATTTCGGCCTGCAGCGTCGCCGCTGGCAGCAGGGCGGTTCGGACTAAAAGGGGCGTATCATGGCCATCGACGAAGAAGAACGCCTCACCCGGGCCTCGGCCCGCTTCTGGAAGTGGGGCCGGCAGAACCCGAAGTCGGAGCCCGAAGGCGCGAGCACGGACTATCTGATCTCCATGCCGCGGAAGGTGGTGACGGTTTATATCCCGCTCCTCATCTTCCTCTTCGTCCTCCTCTTCCCGTTTTATTGGATGACGATCACGACGCTGAAGTCGAACGAGGAGCTCTACGACTACGAGAATTACAGCCCCTTCTGGGTGGCCAAGCCGACGCTCGACAACATCTACAAGCTGTTCTTCGAGACGAGCTATCCGCTGTGGCTGTGGAACACGATGCTCGTTTCGGTGGTGGCGACGTTCCTGTCGCTCGTCTGCGCGGTGTGCGCGGCCTATGCGATCGAGCGCTTGCGCTTCAAGGGCGCGCGCCTGACGGGCATGGCGATCTTTCTTGCCTATCTCGTGCCGCCGTCGATCCTCTTCATTCCGCTGGCGTTGATCGTCTTCAATTACGGCCTGTTCGACACGCCGTTTGCGCTGATCCTCACCTATCCGACCTTCCTCATCCCGTTCTGCACCTGGCTTCTGATGGGCTATTTCCGCTCCATCCCCTACGAGCTCGAAGAGTGCGCGCTGATCGACGGGGCGAGCCGGTTTCAGATCCTCGTGAAGATCCTGTTGCCATTGTCGATACCGGGGCTGATCTCGGCCGGCATCTTCGCCTTCACGCTGTCGTGGAACGAGTTCATCTACGCCCTCACCTTCATCTCCTCGTCGGAGAACAAGACGGTGCCGGTCGGCGTGATCACCGAGCTCGTGGAGGGCGACGTCTATCACTGGGGCTCGCTGATGGCGGGCGCGCTGATGGGCTCGCTGCCGGTCGCGATCCTCTACTCGTTCTTCGTCGAGCATTATGTGTCGTCGATGACGGGCGCGGTGAAGGAATAGATCCGCGCCGGGCCGACGCCTTCCGAGGTCGCGGCCCGGCCGAAGCTTGACCGGCGCGCCGCGCCCACCCCGCCGCGCTCGCCCCGGCCGCTTGCGGCGCGGGGCCTTCGCCGGAATGCCTCAGACAGTGTGCGCCCACGCCTCTTGCACGAGGCGGTAGCCCGCCCCCTCGCGCAGGATCCGCGCAAAGCCCGGAAAATGGACGTGCATCCCGGCGACCGGGATGTTGTCCGTCGCCACCATGTCGAGCGCGCGCTTGCGGCTCGCGACGGCATCGTCATGGTCCCAGTCGAAGAGCACGCCGACATCGGGCCGCGGGATCTGAATGCCCGGCACATGCACCGTGTCGCCCCAGACGAAGACGCTCTCCCCGCCCGAGGCGATCAGATAGCCGCAATGGCCGGGCGTATGGCCGGGAAGCGGTACGGCGGTGATGCCCGGAAGAACCTCCCCCTCGGCCCAGCGCAGGCGCCCACGATAGGGCGCGATCTGCGCGCGTGAG
This sequence comes from Acuticoccus kalidii, assembly GCF_021556395.1. Classification (GTDB taxonomy): domain Bacteria; phylum Pseudomonadota; class Alphaproteobacteria; order Rhizobiales; family Amorphaceae; genus Acuticoccus; species Acuticoccus kalidii. Next base: position 12,544 of record NZ_JAKGCS010000025.1, on the reverse strand, counting down.
GCCTCGAAATAACGCAGCCGCCGGCGCTCGTCCGCCGTCGCCATGGCCGCATCGTCGTGCCAATGGCGGTGTTCGGCCTCGGCAAGGATCACCTCCGCGTTCCCGAACGCCGCCGCCTTGCCCTCGTCGAGGAGGCCGGCCGAATGGTCGGGATGCATGTGGGTGAGGAGCACGGCGTCGATGTCGCCATAAGCGAGGCCGGCATCGGCGAGCCGCGCGCCGAGCTTGCCGCACGTCTCCCCCATCATATCCGCCGACCCGGTGTCGATCAGCGCCGTATACCCGTTGCCGCGCACGAGGAAGGTGTTGACGGACAGGCGCGGCGGAGACGGCTGGCCGCCCGCTTCGAGGAGCGCGGTCGCCGCCTCGGGATCGATCCCGACGAAAATGTCGGTCGCCGCATCGGCGTATCCGTCGAGAAGGGTGGTGATCACGAGATCGCCGACCCGGCGGTGATAGATTTCTCGAACCTGTTCGCTCGGCTGCATTATCGCCCCTTGAAGTGTGGTGGCCGCTTCTCGTTGAAGGCGTCGACGCCTTCGCGGCGGTCCTCGGTCGGCACCATACGGTGATAGGCCTCGATCTCGAAGGCGAGGCCGTCCCAAAGGCTGAGATCGAGCCCGCGATTCACGGACTGCTTGATCTGCCGTGCCGCGATCGGCGCGTTGCGCGCGATGCGCCGGGCGGTGGCGAGCGTGTCGTCCATGAGGGTCTCATCCGCGCAGACGCGGTTGACGAGCCCCCAGCGCTCGGCCTCCTCGGCGCCGAACGGGGCGCCGGTCAGGAGGATCTCCTTGGCGCGCCGCGCGCCGACCGCACGGGCGAGGTTCTGCGTTCCCCCGAGGCCCGGCATGATCCCGAGCGTCACCTCGGTGAGCGCAAAGCGCGCGCCTTGCGCGGCATAGATGAAATCGCAGGCCGCCGCGATCTCGCAACCGCCCCCATAGGCCGCGCCATTGATGGCGGCGATCACCGGGACCGGGCACGCGAGGAGCGCCCGCACCATCCGCTCGAAGATCAGATGCTGCTTCGTCCAGGTCGCGTCCGACATGCCCCGCCGCTCCTTGAGATCACCGCCGGCGCAAAAGGCCTTGTCACCCCGGCCGGTCAGGATCACCGCGCGGGTTTCTTCGGCGGACACCTGGAGCCCCTCGAAGAGGTGCATGAGATCGAGGCCCATCTGCGTGTCGAGGGCATTGCGCGCCGCGGGCCGATCGAGGGTCACGCGGAGGATGTCGGGATCCGGCCGATCGAGGGTGAGGGTCGCGAAGGTGTTCGTCACGGGTGGGGTCGGGATGTCGGACACGCCGCGTCCTTCCTTATCGGGCGAGATCGTTGCGGATCGGGCCAGAGCGTTGACCGCAGCCGCCATCGGGCGCGGCGGCACCGCCTCCATAACCGTCCGCCATCGGAACGGAGACCCGGCCCGCGCGTTCCACAATGTCCGACGGTTGCGGGTTCATCGTGTCGGGATCCCGTTCGGGGATCGATCGCCTGCAGTCCCGTTCGGCGATTGGCCATCACCATGCGCAGAGAGCAAGACCGGGTCACCATTCGAGACGTCGCCGAGAAGGCGGGCGTTTCGATCGGCACGGCCTCGCGCGTCGTCAACGGACGGACGATCGCGCGGCCTGAATTAAGGGCGGCGGTGCTCACCGCGGTGGAGGCGCTCGGTTATCGCGCTGGAACGTTCGGGGCGGGCCGCAGCGGCGGCGGCCCGTCCTGCGATATCGTCGGCTGCATCGTGCGTGACATCAACATTCCCTCCCTCGCCGCGTTCGTCCGCGCGGCGCACGAGACGCTCGAAAAGGCCGGCTACACCTTCGTCATTTCCAATTCCGAAGGCGCGCGCGAGCGGGAGCTCGAACTGATCCGCAGTTTCTCGCGTGAGCGCCTCGATGGGCTGATGCTCGGCGCCTACACGCCGATGGATCTCGAATTCGAGACCGCCCTTCTCGATTTTCGCGCCCCCCTCCTCCTCATCGACAGGGACACGCCGCGCTGGGCCGATTGCATCCTCGTCGATCACAGGTCTTCGACGAGGGCGGCGGTCGGCCGTCTCATCGGGCTCGGCCACCGGCGCATCGCGCTCCTCACCGGGGCGCCGAAGATCTTCCCCGCGAACGAACGCGTCCGCGGCTATCGGGACGCCTTCGAGGCAGCGGGTCTGCCGGTCGAGGAGGGCCTCATCCGCGCATCGAGCTTCCTGCGGGCGGACGGATTTCGCCTCACGATCCAGCTTCTGGAGGCCGCCAAGCCACCGACGGCGATCATCGCCGGCGGTCTCGATCTGTTGTCCGGGGTGTTGCGGGCGGTGCGGACGCAGCGGCTCGCGGTGCCGGCCGACATCTCGATCGTCGGCGCGGGCGAAAGCGAGCTCGCCGAATTCCATACCCCGGCGATCAGCGTGCAGCGCTGGGACCAGGAGGCGCTCGGCCGGCGCGCGGCGGCGATGTTGCTGCAACGAATGGGCGCGGACGCCGACGCACCGCCCGTGCACGCGGACGTGGCGGCGGAGTTCGTCGAGCGCGGGTCGATCGGCCCACCGCGCGGCTGACGAACGCGTCAGTCCGCAGCGCCCTGCCCGACCGCCGCCTTGATCCGGGTGAGCTCTGCGATCCGGTCGCGATAGAGCTTGGTGAGGCACGCATCGTCCGCCCCGCAGGCGGCACGGTGCTCCAGGAACGCCTCCTGACTGTCGCGCGTCTCGCCCGAAACGCCCATCAAAGCGTGCGATTCGATGTCGTCATAGAGGGCGGCCATCTCGTCGTCGAGCGCGGACAACGCCCCCGATTGGCAGACGGCGTGTTCGTCCGCCGCCGCGGCCTTCGCACAATCGAAGCTCTGCGCCGCCGCCGGACCGGCGAGAGCGAGGAGCGCGAGCGCTCCGATGGCCGTCGCGGCCGTGCGGGTGATGATCGGTCGTGTCACGGCGTATCCTTCCGGGTCGTTCTTGAGGGGCGATGCCGAGCCGACGAAGCGATGGCGGCCGGTTCGCACTCATAACAAATGGTGGTGCATCTTTCCCTCATAGGGACGACACTGCGCCGTGTTCCTCAACACATTTGCAAGACAAGGCGCACGCACATGGCGACGAAAGACCGGATCGCCTGGCTCGATGTCGCCAAAGGTGCATCGATCCTACTTGTCGTTACCCTTCATGCGACACTTTATATGCGGCAATACGATCTCGCATCGTATGGCTATGCGCAACTCAACAACCTTTTCGCCCCGGTTCGGATGCCGCTCTTCTTCGCTGTCTCGGGGCTTCTCGGCATGCGCGCGGTGACGCGGGGCTTCGGCGACCTCTTCACCGGCCGGATCGCGGCCCTCCTCTATCTCTTCGCGCTCTGGACGCTGATCCGCTGGGTCTATTTCGGCAACGTGCAGACCAATGTCCTGACGCCGGAGGAAGGGCGCACGATGTCAGAGCTCGTCACCGCCTGGATCGCGCCCAATACGGGGATCTGGTTCATCTGGGCCCTCGCGATCTTCTTCCTGCTCGCGAACCTTCTTTATCCGGTGCGCCATGTGGCGTTTCCGATTTTCGTGGTGCTCGCGTTCCTCACCTTCGGCGGCGTCATCGAGCCGGCCGCCTATTCGCAGCGCAATCTCATCTGGTACGCGCCCTTCTTCCTCGGCGGCGCGTGGTATGGCGCCTCGATCCTCCACGTGATCACCGCGCGCCCGGTGACGATCGGGCTCGCCGGCGGGCTCGTCTTCGCCGCGCTCAGCATCGCGGTCGCCCATCTCGACGGGTTGAGTTTCGGCGCCGCGCGATTGGCTCTTTCGGCCGCCGGATTGGCGCTCGGCGCAGCCGTTTCGATGGCGCTCGCCGCGTTCCTTCCGTCGCGCGTGGTGTTCACCTATCTCGGCCGCAACACGCTGGCGATCTATGTCGCGCACGTGATGATCGTCGCCGCCCTCGCCGCCCTCCTCGCGACATATGCGGCCGACGCGCCGATGGTGCGCTATTGGGGCGTTCCGGCGATCGTCGCCGCTGCCGTCGCACTGACATTGGGCCTTCGCATGATCGTCGAGGCGGGCGGGCTCACCTGGCTCTACACGCTGCCGCGCGCGCCCTTCACCCGCTCGCGGCGCGGCGATCGACGGACCGCTCAGACCGCGCAGAGCGTGTAGTCCGGCGCCCCGTTCCAGACGAAGCGCCACGTCGCGCCGGGCCGGACATTCTGGATGATGCCCGGATCGAACGCCACGAGACAGCGCCCGCCCGGCGCCCGCACCGACGGATAAAGGAGCCCCCGATAGCCCTCCCGCCGCAAGGAAAGGGCAAGCGTCTGGCCGGCCGGATAGCCGATCTCGGGATCGGCATCGAGGGCGGGATGGGCCGGCTCGTCGGCAAGATCGGGGAAGGTCCCGATGAAGTCGGCGAGGAGCTCCACATAGAGCGCTTCATCCTCGAAGAGGCCGATATAAGCGAGCTCACGAGTACGGTGATAGCCGACCTCGGCCGCCGAGGTGAGCACGTGGTAGCTCGCATACCACGCGCCGCGATCGCCGCTATTGAAGCGGTTCCCGCTGGCCCGTGTGTAGGTGAACGCCGCGTTGATGTGCGTGTCGCCATAAAGGGTGAGATCGCGGGCGCGGCGCGCGAAGACGAGTTCGCGCCGGTCGAGCGCCGGACTGCCCTCACGCTCGGCAATGAGGCGGGCGCTCGTCTCCCCTTCGAGCCTTGCAAGGACCTCCGCCTCCTCGTCGCTGTCGACGAGGGCGCGAAGGACCGGCGGTTTGTGGTGGGTCGCGGAAATGAGGCGGACGAGGGCTCGTTCGCTGATCTCGGTGAACCTCAAACCCCGCCTCGCAACGCATCGATATAGGTTCGGACCCGCAAGATCTTCGGCAAGCCGCCCTCGATCATCGCATCGATCGGGCGGCGTCCGTCGAATTCGGGGCCACGATTGGGGCGCTTCACCCAGCTTTCGGCGATCGGCGAACTGAAATAAAGTTCCAGCCCCTTATAGAGGCCGATGAGGGCGCTGAGACGAAGCAGCTGATCGCGCGTGAGGTCGCCGGCAAAACCCGGCCGGCGGGCCCGCTTCCATGTCGATTCCGACATGTCGGCGAGGGCCGCCGCCTCCTTGACGGTCAGCGACCAGTCGTCGGCGATGCGGCCGAAGGCCTTGAGCGCCACGGCGCGGACATCGGCATTTTGACGATCTTGAAGAGCCTGTTCCATCGCATTGTCTCCAATGCTCTCAATTTAGACCATCTGGAACGCATTACAAGTCCATATGGCCCATACCTACCCTTGATTTGCCTTCCAGGCGAGGCAACACTCCCGCTCCAGGGACCGGGACGACAGGATTGCGCAACGGTAACGAGGGTTCCGCGATGAAACGACGGTCTCTCCTGATCGGCGCCGGAGCCGGCGCGGCGCTTGCGGCAAGCGGCGCCCTCTGGTGGCGGTCGGCGACGGGATCGATGGCGACTTATGACGCACTCACCTCGCGCCTGCGCACCCCGCTCCCCGCCGAGCCGACGACCGCCGGACTTCTGCGCTATGCGACGCTCGCCGCCAACGGGCACAACACGCAGCCCTGGCGCTTTCGGGTGCAGCCAGACGAGATCACGATCGAGCCGGACTATTCCCGGCGCACCCCCGTCGTCGACCCGGACGATCATCATCTGTTCGTCAGCCTCGGCTGCGCGGCGCAGAATTTGGCGCTCGCCACCGCCGCCGCCGGCCTATCGAGCGACGTCGAGGTCGGCGCCAATGGCAGCGTACGCCATCGCCTGGCGCCGGGCGCGCCGATGCGCGATCCGATGTTCGCCGCGATCCCTCGGCGCCAAACGACCCGCTCCCTCTACGATGGCAAGCCGGTGCCGCCGGCGATGATCGACGCCTTGCGCCGCGCGGCGGAGGGGCCCGGCGTGCGCGTCGTCATCCTGACCGATGCGGCGATCGACGCGGTTCGCGATCTCGTCGTGGAGGCCAACACGGCGCAGATCGCCGATCCCGCCTTCGTCGCCGAATTGAAGACCTGGCTTCGCTTCAACCCGCGCGAGGCGATCGCCCACGCCGACGGCCTCTTCGCGGCGACGACCGGAACGCCGCCTGTCCCCGGCCCACTCGGCCGGGCCCTCTTCGACCGCCTTTTCACCGCCGCGAACGAAAACGACAAACATGCCCGCGCGATCCGTTCCTCATCGGGCTTTGCGGTCTTCTTCGCCGAAACCGAGAGCCCGGCGGGGTGGGTCGCCATCGGAGGCGCCTGCCAAAGGTTCGCGCTGACCGCGACCCGGCTCGGCCTCAAGCAAGCCTTCCTCAATCAGCCGGTCGAGGTCCCCGCCTTTCGCCCGGCTCTGGCCGCCCTCGCCGGCGAAGCGACGCTCCGCCCGGATCTCCTGATGCGCTTCGGCTCGGGACCGGATCGCCCTTACGCCCTTCGCCGCCCGGTCACCGCCGTCCTCGACTGAGCCCCCGTGCGAACGGTCACCGCGAGGACCGCCACAGGGAAACGATCGGCCGCCCCTCCCCCGAGACGGCGCGGGAACTTTTTTTCGGCCTCGGCGATTATTTTTTCGGCCGACGCGGACGTTTTTTTGCTCGCCGCCGCTCGCACGGCGCCGAGCGCAAAAAAACCCAAGCCCGTCAGAATGGCGAAAAGTCCAGGAAACCTGCCGCTCCCAACATCCGTGTGACAGGGATTGCAGTTATCCACAGCCCCAAAAATCGATCCGTGTTGACACCCTGAGCGGTGATCCGTATATCCCCATCCACCGACGGGGCAGCGACGCCAACGAGCGGCGCACCTGGAAGGTTTCAGGGACAGAATGACCGGGCCAACCCGAGAGATCGGGCCGGTGTTTTTGTCTCTCCAAGTTTGGGAAGACGGGTTCTTCCGGCGAGGTTTCGGCCTCGGGTTCTTTGACAATCGCATAGATGAAGAAAGAGAAACGTGGGCGGCGTTGTCTCTGCGGATCGCGGCTCGGACCTTTCGGGGTTTGGAGCGGATCAACAAGACAATGGCGGACACGTTTTCAAGACGGACCGCTCCGATGAGATATCGGAGAGTGTGTCCTCGTCAAACGGGCTTCTCTTTATGGGAAGTTCGTCGCAAACGTGATCTTGCCGGATCAGATTGTCTCAACTTGAGAGTTTGATCCTGGCTCAGAACGAACGCTGGCGGCAGGCTTAACACATGCAAGTCGAACGCACCCTTCGGGGTGAGTGGCAGACGGGTGAGTAACGCGTGGGAACCTACCTATCGGTTCGGGATAACTTCCGGAAACGGAAGCTAATACCGGATACGCCCTTTGGGGGAAAGATTTATTGCCGATGGATGGGCCCGCGTTGGATTAGCTAGTTGGTGAGGTAACGGCTCACCAAGGCGACGATCCATAGCTGGTCTAAGAGGATGATCAGCCACACTGGGACTGAGACACGGCCCAGACTCCTACGGGAGGCAGCAGTGGGGAATATTGGACAATGGGCGAAAGCCTGATCCAGCCATGCCGCGTGAGTGATGAAGGCCTTAGGGTTGTAAAGCTCTTTCGCTAGGGATGATAATGACAGTACCTAGTAAAGAAGCCCCGGCTAACTTCGTGCCAGCAGCCGCGGTAATACGAAGGGGGCTAGCGTTGTTCGGAATTACTGGGCGTAAAGCGCGCGTAGGCGGATCATTAAGTCAGGGGTGAAATCCCGGGGCTCAACCTCGGAATTGCCTCTGATACTGGTGATCTTGAGTCCGTGAGAGGTGAGTGGAACTCCGAGTGTAGAGGTGAAATTCGTAGATATTCGGAAGAACACCAGTGGCGAAGGCGGCTCACTGGCACGGTACTGACGCTGAGGTGCGAAAGCGTGGGGAGCAAACAGGATTAGATACCCTGGTAGTCCACGCCGTAAACGATGATAGCTAGCCGTCGGGGTGCATGCATCTCGGTGGCGCAGTTAACGCATTAAGCTATCCGCCTGGGGAGTACGGTCGCAAGATTAAAACTCAAAGGAATTGACGGGGGCCTGCACAAGCGGTGGAGCATGTGGTTTAATTCGAAGCAACGCGCAGAACCTTACCAGCTCTTGACATCCCCTGCTCGCTGGAGAGATCCAGTTTTCCCTTCGGGGACAGGGTGACAGGTGCTGCATGGCTGTCGTCAGCTCGTGTCGTGAGATGTTGGGTTAAGTCCCGCAACGAGCGCAACCCTCGCCTCTAGTTGCCATCATTCAGTTGGGCACTCTAGAGGGACTGCCGGTGATAAGCCGAGAGGAAGGTGGGGATGACGTCAAGTCCTCATGGCCCTTACGGGCTGGGCTACACACGTGCTACAATGGCAGTGACAATGGGTGAATCCCAAAAAGCTGTCTCAGTTCGGATTGTCCTCTGCAACTCGAGGGCATGAAGTCGGAATCGCTAGTAATCGTGGAACAGCATGCCACGGTGAATACGTTCCCAGGCCTTGTACACACCGCCCGTCACACCATGGGAGTTGGTTCTACCCGAAGATGCTGTGCTAACCCGCAAGGGAGGCAGGCAGCCACGGTAGGGTCAGCGACTGGGGTGAAGTCGTAACAAGGTAGCCGTAGGGGAACCTGCGGCTGGATCACCTCCTTTCTAAGGATGTTTGGGATTAAGGCTTGCCTTTCCCGAACGCTTGGAAACACGCCTGGATCTTCGGATCACAGGCATTGGCGAGACGACGCCGCCTTCGTTTCTCTTTCTGAACAGAACGGTTGGGACCGGCCCTCCCCTCTCGGCGACGAGAGGACGGGCTGGGCGCGAACCAGCGTTGTGTGATGCGCGCATCTTGTGTATGCGAGCGTTGCCGGCGGGGCCTGTAGCTCAGGTGGTTAGAGCGTACGCCTGATAAGCGTAAGGTCGATGGTTCGAGTCCATCCAGGCCCACCACGGATTTGGCTGGTCTGGCTTGTTTTGGCTGATCGCCGACGACGCAAACAGAGGGGCCTTAGCTCAGCTGGGAGAGCACCTGCTTTGCAAGCAGGGGGTCGTCGGTTCGATCCCGACAGGCTCCACCAAGTTTACCGTTCTGGAACAGAACCGAATTCCTGCTTTGCAGGATACGCCGCGGATGCGGCGCCGGGCTCGAGCACTTTGTGCGGCCCAAGCTCAGACTGACATCGTGAAGAGAAGATGTGTTCGCCCATCGGGATCGATGAGGAGACGAAACGCGCGAGCGTTGCGTTCCTCGACGGATCGGTTTCGATGCGACGGGCGGAGGGTATCTCCGACATCCTGTGGCTCAGCTGCAGACATGTACCCCTCCCCTGCCCCGATGGTCCTGACCGGCCATTTGGGGATGATGCGAACAGATCTCGTGAAACTGGTCTTTCCTTATCGAAGCACCATTCGACGTTGAACGACGTCGCGCCTCCGCAGGGCGTTTGATCCGATTGGATCTCGGGTGGGCATCGATAATGAGAGTGATCAAGTGCCTTAAGAGCATCTGGTGGATGCCTAGGCATCGAGAGGCGATGAAGGACGTGGTACGCTGCGAAAAGCCGTGGGGAGTTGCGAACAAACTTTGATCCATGGATGTCCGAATGGGGAAACCCACCCGTTAAGGGTACCCGAAAGGGAGCGAACCCGGGGAAGTGAAACATCTCAGTACCCGGAGGAAAGGAAATCAACCGATACTCCGCTAGTAGTGGCGAGCGAACGCGGACCAGCCGAGCAACTTAGGAAAGCAGAACCATCTGGAAAGGTGGGCCATAGTGGGTGACAGCCCCGTATGTGGATCCGACGTTGACGTATCAAGTAGGGCGGGACACGTGAAATCCTGTTCGAAGATGGGGGGACCACCCTCCAAGGCTAAGTACTCCTCGATGACCGATAGTGAACCAGTACCGTGAGGGAAAGGTGAAAAGCACCCCGACAAGGGGAGTGAAAGAGTTCCTGAAACCGGATGCTTACAAACAGTGGGAGGGCGCAAGCCTGACCGCGTACCTTTTGTATAATGGGTCAGCGACTTAGTCTGACGAGCAAGCTTAAGCCGGTAGGTGTAGGCGTAGCGAAAGCGAGTCTGAACAGGGCGTTCAGTTCGTCGGATTAGACCCGAAACCGGGTGATCTAGCCATGAGCAGGTTGAAGGTTGGGTAACACCAACTGGAGGACCGAACCGTTGAATGTTGCAAAATTCTCGGATGACTTGTGGCTAGGGGTGAAAGGCCAATCAAACTCGGTGATAGCTGGTTCTCCGCGAAATCTATTTAGGTAGAGCGTTGGACGTATTCCTCGGGGGGTAGAGCACTGGATGGGCTATGGGGGCTTACCGCCTTACTGATCCTAACCAAACTCCGAATACCCGAGAGAATTATCCAGCAGACACACGGCAGGTGCTAACGTCTGTCGTGGAGAGGGAAACAACCCTGATCACCAGCTAAGGCCCCCAAATCGTGGCTAAGTGTGAAAGGATGTAGAGACCCCAAAACAACCAGGATGTTGGCTTAGAAGCAGCCATCATTTAAAGAAAGCGTAACAGCTCACTGGTCTAAATAAGGGTCTCCGCGCCGAAAATGTAACGGGGCTCAAGCCACGTGCCGAAGCTGTGGGCTTGTCTTTGACAAGCGGTAGCGGAGCGTTCCGTAGGTCCGTGAAGGGATACTCGTGAGAGGTCCTGGAGATATCGGAAGTGCGAATGCTGACATGAGTAACGATAAAGGGAGTGAGAGACTCCCTCGCCGAAAGTCCAAGGGTTCCTGCGTAAAGTTAATCTGCGCAGGGTTAGTCGGCCCCTAAGGCGAAGCCGAAAGGCGTAGTCGATGGGAATGCAGTTAATATTCTGCAACCTGGTGGTAGTGACGAATGCCGTGTGTTGTCAGTCCTTATTGGATTGGTCTGGCAGCGAAGGTGTTCCGGGAAATAGCTCCACCGTATAGACCGTACCCGAAACCGACACAGGTGGACTGGTAGAGTATACCAAGGCGCTTGAGAGAACGATGCTGAAGGAACTCGGCAAATTGCCTCCGTAAGTTCGCGAGAAGGAGGCCTTGGGTTTGCGCAAGCAGATCCGAGGGGCACAGACCAGGGGGTAGCGACTGTTTATCAAAAACACAGGGCTCTGCGAAGTCGCAAGACGACGTATAGGGTCTGACGCCTGCCCGGTGCCGGAAGGTTAAAAGGAGGAGTGCAAGCTCCGAATTGAAGCCCCGGTAAACGGCGGCCGTAACTATAACGGTCCTAAGGTAGCGAAATTCCTTGTCGGGTAAGTTCCGACCTGCACGAATGGCGTAACGACTTCCCCGCTGTCTCCAGCATCGACTCAGTGAAATTGAATTCCTCGTGAAGATGCGAGGTTCCTGCGGTCAGACGGAAAGACCCCGTGCACCTTTACTATAGCTTTACACTGGCATTCGTGGCGGCATGTGTAGGATAGGTGGTAGGCTTTGAAGCGTGAGCGCCAGCTTGCGTGGAGCCACCCTTGAAATACCACCCTTGCTTTCATGGATGTCTAACCGCGGCTTACGCCCGGGACAGTGTATGGTGGGTAGTTTGACTGGGGCGGTCGCCTCCCAAAGAGTAACGGAGGCGTGCGAAGGTGGGCTCAGAGCGGTCGGAAATCGCTCGTTGAGTGCAATGGCATAAGCCTGCCTGACTGCGAGACTGACAAGTCGAGCAGAGTCGAAAGACGGCCATAGTGATCCGGTGGTCCCGAGTGGAAGGGCCATCGCTCAACGGATAAAAGGTACGCCGGGGATAACAGGCTGATGACACCCAAGCGTCCATAGCGACGGTGTTGTTTGGCACCTCGATGTCGGCTCATCGCATCCTGGGGCTGGAGCAGGTCCCAAGGGTTTGGCTGTTCGCCAATTAAAGCGGTACGTGAGCTGGGTTCAGAACGTCGTGAGACAGTTTGGTCCCTATCTGCCGTGGGTGTCGGAGAATTGAAAGGATCTGCCCCTAGTACGAGAGGACCGGGGTGGACGTACCTCTTGTGGACCTGTTGTGGCGCCAGCCGCATTGCAGGGTAGCTACGTACGGACGGGATAACCGCTGAAAGCATCTAAGCGGGAAACCCACCTTGAAACGAGTTCTCCCTTGAGAGCCGTTGTAGACGACGACGTTGATAGGCTGGATGTGGAAGCGTGGTGACATGCGTAGCTTACCAGTACTAATCGCTCGATCGGCTTGATCACTCTCATTAGTTCATGCCCATTCGCCAATGGCGAACGGTTCTCTGCTGATTGCTCTGCAATGAGCCTGGCCTTCGGGCTGCTTGTTGTGAGGCGGTGGCGAGAACTGAAACGAATACGATTGAGGAAAGACCGGCTTTTGCCGGACGGGTTCAACCCGCCAGTTTCACGATCTGATCGCAGCGCAACGAGCGTGTGCGTGGCTCCTCATCGGCGCCCCGCACGGCCGGACGGCCAGGCTCATTGCGCGGCCATCAGAACACATGAACGTCCTCCGCTGGCCTGGTGGCCTTTGCGAGGGGTCCCCACCCGATCCCATTCCGAACTCGGCCGTTAACCCCCTCAGCGCCAATGGTACTTCGTCTCAAGACGCGGGAGAGTAGGTCGCTGCCAGGCCTGCCGAGGACGTTCAAACATCTTCTCTTCATCGATGCA
>NZ_JAKGCS010000024.1 GCF_021556395.1 Acuticoccus kalidii | reverse complement strand
TGCCTCCTGCCGCGCAGCGATGCGCCTTTACCGCCGAAGAGTCGATCAGGATCGCCGCAGGCGGGCCGCCAGCGGCGGCCAGGGCATGGAAGACGTCGACCCACACGCCCTTCGCGGCCCAACGGACGAAGCGATTGTAGAGTGTCTTATGCGGCCCGTAGGCCTCGGGCGCATCCTTCCATCGGCAGCCCGACTTCAGGACGTGAATGATGCCGCTGATCACGCGGCGATCATCGACCCTCGGCTTGCCCCGGGTATCGGTGGGCAGAAGCGGCGCGAGACGCTCGAACTGCGCCTCGCTCAGCCAGAAGTGCGCGTTGCTCATGGCGATCTCCCTTCGGAGATCGTGGAATCAGATCCGCCTTAACGGATCGTGTTTATGGGTCCTGAGCCTAACAGAGGATGCCATCGAAAGAGTGCCAGCCGTGGCCGAATACGCATCGAGGCGACAATCTGGCGCGTGATCGATTAAGACAGCCCGATGCCGAGTGCCTTTGCCAGGTCGCTTGATGGGGCTGTTTTGAGAAGGTCGTCGAGGTGATCGAGCGCTTCGATGGCGGCGGCCTTAGCGGCCATCACCTGAGGGTCAGAGGGGCCCTTCATCCATCTTGATCGCACCAGCGTGAAATAGTCGTACGCCGACGTTCGTAACTGTAATTCTGCCTGCCGGATTTCATCCGAGATAATAAAGTATTGGAGTGTGTTGAAGATGTGCGCGTTGACGTTGTCAAAATCAACGTTTGCGGTAAGATAATTTGATTGTTGTATCGAGTATCGGGCGGCTTTGAGCCAAAGTTCATCAGATGAGGAATGTGCCATGAGCAATACGATGCCTGTATGGGTTGATGATGATGAAAATAAAGATGATCTTCGATATGTTGACATGACGGCCGTGGCCGACGCTCTCGATCGCGTCTTGGCCATGCCTGGATCCACCTCCTCTCGGTTCGTGCCCTATCATCGGATCGCCATGGGGGATCATGTCCTGCGGGCGGTGATCGGTGTGCTTCGGGAAGCTGCCACCGCACAACAGGCCGTGCTCGACGCCAGGAAGACAGCCGGCGAACAAGCCGAAGATCACCGCATGGATTCGAACAGCGGACCGTAATCGGCCGTCGCGCGGCACTCGATCTCGTCGACATTCTCGGTCGGTCCATCGAGCACAAGCGCTGATCCAGTCAGCTTCGAGCGCGGCCCCATGGCAAGCAATTCACCGATTGCCACGCCGGCCGCGCGCCCACCCGCGAACAGAGAACACGACACCTCCACGACCGAGAATTCATCATCGCTCATGTTCTCGACCGCGAAGTTCACCGTGCTCATGTCGATGAAATTGTTCCGCGTGATGCTCTCGTCGGAAAAGACGAGCACGTCCCTGAGCGCCGCGCCCGATCCGGCACTCTGAGCGAAGCCGGATGCGAAGCCGCGCAGGTTGTCGAGCGGGGATCTCTCCGTCGCTGATTCCGCTGCGGTTTGCGCCTCCGCGAGGGATTCCCTTAGCGATTCATTCTCCGCATTCAGACGTGCGATTTCGGCTTCGAGACTCGCCATTTCTTTGAAAAATTGCATAGCAATTCTGCCTCGGATCTCTGCCTCGCTGACGGAGCAGCTCTCGGCGCCGAGCGCTGGCGTCGCGCACACTGCGGCCGCGAAAACTGCGGCGATGACGTGAAATCGCATGTCGATCTCCTGAATCGAGGAACCTAAAATCGGTGGAGGTAGCCGACGACGCGGGCGATCACATGCTGCCCAGATCGGAGCGAGCTTGTTCAGCCTCGACGGCGCGGACCCAATGATCCTCCGAGATGATCGCGATCGGCAGGCCTTTCGCGCGCATCTGGCAAGCCTTCTCGATCTTCCTGCCATATGTCGAATAGACCCACGCGTCAGACACATATGTGCCGATCACGAGATAGGTCGTCGACTTCAGCAAGCCGCCGGCGTCGCCGCCGTGGAGCTTGGCGACGTTCTCGCAAGTCTTTCTGCACCCGTACGCGAATGTGCCGGTGAAGCAGAATTTCTCATCGGTGAACCTGACGGCGGGTGCAGGATCGCAGAGGGGGAGAGTGGTTGCCTTCAGCTCTTCGCCGAGTTCCGACGGGTCGCCCGTCAGTTTGGTCAGCGTGGCCAGAAGCTCGCTCTTCTCATCGTCGTCGAGGACGCCGTCGGAAAGCATTTCCCCGACGCGGGTGTAGAGGATCCAGATGATCGGGCTCTCGCTGGCGCTGGCATTGGCCGCGAGCCATGTCGCCAACACCTCAGCCTCGGCTTGGTTGATGGCTCCATCGGCTGCGATGCCGCGCGCCAGCCCGATCAGTTCGTCTATTTGGCGCTTTTCGATTCGGTCGGAGTGAACGCGTCGAAGAAATGCTTGGTCCATTGCGAGCACCTATTCATTCTAAAATCTCTCAATTCGGCCAACGACGCGGCCAACAATACGGGTGACGATCTCGGTGTCGTCAGAAGGAATTCGGATGACGTCGGTCAATCGGGTGTCTGTTGAGGCGAAGACGAGCGCGGGCGCACCTTCCCGCTCCACGACGCGCCTCGCCGTGATCTCCACCGCTTTTGTCGATTGGTTCTCGCGCTCAACAATAACGAGTGCGCCAAGAAGGCTGCCGGAATAATCGGGCCCAGTCGGCTCGCAAAGAAGCGTGTCGCCGACGTTGGCAATCTGGTTGACTGAGGTGTCGGTGACCGTCAGCCCGTACTCGAAATCGAGGGTGGAGAGTTCAAGGGATGTGTTTTTATGCATATCACTGCCCGGGTATTTATCTAGGCGCTTCCGCCCGAGCCAGTGATCATAGGCAATATCTCCAACCACTCGGGCTGCATATTTGCCAAGATAGTTAAACCCCGAGGTTGCGGGCCCTTCAATCGAAGGTGTTTCCGCTGATAACCAGGCGACGGAAACGCCGAGTGCGCTGGCCAACTTGGAAAAGCGGTCGTGTGACGGTTGCCTTTCGCGCTTCAGGATGTCGCGCACGTAGGTTTCGCCCGCCCCGATCGCGAGTGACAACGTCTTCATCTTGAACCCAGACTCGTTCATGCGGTCCCAAAGGCGCCGCTGCCATTCCTGGGTCAGTTCAGGTATTTCGGGGTCTCTTGCCATGCGTGGGATTATGCCCAACAGGCGCGGCAAGTCATTTGGGAAATTGACCATTGATGCCTTGGGCTAATGCCCATTATATTCGGCGTCATGATGATGACCCAAGACCTCCTCGCGCGCATCGAAGCCCACTGTGCTCGCCGCAAAATCGCGGAAAGCACATTCGGCCGGATGGTGGTGAACGACGGCAAGCTGGTTGAGCGGTTGCGTGGTGGTGCGAGCATCACGTTGAAGACCGCCGAGAAGATCCATGCTGCCCTGGCTGAGGCTGACAAGCCTGAGCTCCCTTCGCAGGAAGAGGCCGCGGCATGAGCGGCTTCATCTACGCGATCGAGTGCGCCGGCCGCATCAAGATTGGCTTCTCGACCGACCCGTCGAAGCGACTGGTGCAGATCGCGACCGACTGGCCGTTCCCTCCCACGCTCCTCGGGTTCTGGGACGGGACGATGGAGGAGGAGCGGCTTGCCCATCTTCGTCTGAAAGCCCACCGCGTGCACGGGGAGTGGTTTCTCGCCACCGATGAGGTCAGGGCCTTCGTCGACAAGCATGTGCAGTTCCAGCCCGAAATCATCGCCGAAGACGTGATGATCGATCTGTGCGGGCACCGTGTCCCGCGGCGGGCGAAGACGCTGATCGCATCGAAGGCCGGGATCACGTCGCAGGCTGTCTGCCTCTGGCGAAAGGTTCCGGCGCATCATGTTCGCCTCGTCGAGTCGATCACCGGCATCAGCCGCCACCGCCTCCGCCCCGACATCTTCGGTGAGCAACCGGCCGCGCCGTCGGTGGAGGCCGCGGCATGAACCGCCGTGCCTTCCTCGCCGGTGTGGCGGCTGTCCCGGTCGCGGCATCCATGCCCGTCATCGGCGCGGTCCCCAAGCCGCTCGTGCATACGACGTCCGTCGATGGCGCCCGCATGTCTCTGTTCGGTCATATCGGTTTCATCACGGACTGCGGGGTGAAGATCTTCCCGCTCGCCGACCCCGTCGCCGAACATTCCCTCCGCAACTGCGGGGTAATCCCCAATCGAGCGTCGCGCGAGAGCGGCGCGGGCGAGCCCGACCCCGCCCTCAAAACGGGAAGTCATCGTCGAACGGCTCTTGCGGCTGCGGATCACGCTCCGGATCGCGGGCCCATTCCCGCGTCTCGTCGGCCAGAGCGCTCATAACATCATGGAAGCGCGCGCGGGCCTCTCTCACGACATCCTCGGGATCGTACCCCGCCGGCACGCTCATGCTGATGCGGAAATGATCCTTCGAGCGCATGTCGGCCACGAGGAAGCTGACCTTCCTCACCGGGTCTCCGCTCACCTCGTGCGGTATCGCCTTCGTGATCTCGCCGACCTCGATCCTGAATCTCTTGGACGTCATGTGCGCTCCCTTGCTGTGGCCGCGTGGCGTTCGGTGGCCGGCGATTGCCCCGCCGGTCACCTCCCTTCCTCCCCCCGGTGTTGGGCGTTTCGCCGGGGTCACTCGCCGAGGGCTTTCGTGCCCTCGGCTTTTTCCCATTCTCCGCTCTCGTTCCGCTTCGATGTTCAGAATGTGGCGCAATTCTATGCCTGCCGCATTGCAAGAATTGTGCGGAACGTTGCGCGAACCATTGCAGAGGTTGCGTGATGTTCGAGGCTCGTGAGCTGCCGCGAAACGACTACCTGAAAATCAAGGCGGCGTGCCGCGATCTGGTCCGCGCGGTCGGAGGTGTGACGCGCGCCGCAGCGATCACCCGGCTCGACGCCGCGCGCATTTCGCGGGCCTGTTCCCCGAACGACAGCTCGTTCCTGCCGATCGACGTCATCGCCGACCTCGAGGCGCACGCCGAGGATCCGATCGTCACCCGGACGCTCGCCTCGCTGTCCGGCTTCACGGTGATACCGGACGAGGCGACGCGCCCGGCGGGCTCACCGCTCCAGCACCTTGCCGCCGTCGCGAAGGAGCACGCCGACGTCGTGAGCTCGATCTCGAATGCCTACGCGGACGGCGAGTTCGACGCCGACGAGATTTCGGCCGCCCAGGACGAGGTCCGTGAGGCGATGGAGGCGCTCGCCAACCTCAATCAGGCGCTCGCCGAGAAGGCCCGGCGGAAGAGCGGCGTCGTCTCCATCGATCGCGATCGCCAGACCGCCTGAACGGCACCTCGCCGGCAGGTTCGGCCCGGCACATCACCAGGAGAGCGACCATGACGGTCCAAGGCCACAACGGTTTCGATTCCGAAGTCGTCCAAAACTACATCCGCCGCCACGAAAACATCGCCAGCCAGATCCTCTCGGTGAAGGGCAGGGCGATGAAGGAGATCCAGGATCTCAAAGCGGATCAGGGCTCGGTCCTCGACGAAGCGAAAGACACGCACGGCATCCCGAAAAAGCTCCTCAAGCTGATCCTGAAACAGCGTGAGTTCGAGAGGAAGATCGACGAACTCACCGAAGACCTCGATGACGATGACGGCGACACCTACGACCAGATGCTCCTCGCGATCCAGGGGATGGAGGACACGCCGCTCGGGCAGGCCGCGCTCGCCGGCACGAAGTCGAAGGCGGACGACGGCCAGACCGATATCGAGGAGCTGGCGAAGGCGAAAGCCTCCGAGGAAGGCGACGGCGAGGTCGATGCGTTCCTGGACAAAACGCACGCCGAGCGCGTGGCGGCGAGCGCGGAGTAGGGCGCTTGCACCTCCTCGCGATAGACCCGGCGGCGAGGATGGGCCTCGCGCGTTGGCGTGATCCAGATGTGTTGTGGTCAGGCATCTACGACCTGGAGGGCTCCACCGTTGGCGACCGCTTGGAGGATGCTCGGGACTTCCTCAACCGAAAGCTCCTAGCATTCGCGAACAAGGGCGAGCCGGTCGACGCCGTCTATTGCGAGGAGACGTGGCAGGGGAAGTTCTCGAACCCGGTGACGGTGAAGCTCCAGCATAAGCTGGAAGGCATCATCGAGGCGGTCTGCGCGCGCAATAAGGTTCGGCTGCAACTCGTCCGACCCGAGACGTGGCGAGGCCATTTCATCGGTCGAAGCAAGGCTCCCAAGGGCGTCAAAGACGGCACCGCATGGCTAAAGAAAGCCGTCAGGGATCGGTGCCGCCTGCTCGGGTGGGAGGTTGCATTCCACGACGAAAGCGACGCCCTCGGAATCCTCGATTACGCGCGCTCGCAAAACTCCCGCGCCTACCAGGTCATGTCGACCCCGCTGTTCTCGGGAGCGGCGCAATGACCCCCGACCGCTCCGACATCCTCGACATCGAGGTCCAGGTCCACGCGACCTCCGAACGCGCCGTGAAGGTCTCGTCCGATGGCGATGCCGCTCGCGCGGTCTGGCTGCCCCTTTCGCAAATCGAGATCGCCACCAAGGGCGACGGCCTCGCCGAGGTCAGCCTCCCTGAGTGGCTCGCTATCGAGAAGGAGCTTGCATGACTGGCCTCCTCCTCGCAGCCGCGCTCATCGCGCATCCGGCGCCCATGATTCCCATCCCCGAACGCAACCCGCGCCGGCCGATCGTGGTGATCGAGCCCATGCCGGACATGACCTGCGAGGTAAATCCGTGAAGCGAGTCGTGATTGCCGCCTCCGCTCTGGCGCTCCTGTCCGTTCCGGCGACCGCCGCGCGGACGGTCTGCAAGGACCGCAACGAGATCGTCGAGATCCTGTCGCGCAAATTCGGCGAGACGCAGCGGTCGTTCGGTCTCCAGAGCAACCGTCAGATTCTCGAACTCTACGCGTCGCCGAACGGCTCGTGGACCGCGCTGATCACTCTGCCGAATGGCCGGTCGTGTGTTCTCGGCGCGGGCGAGGGGTGGACCGAAGTGCCGCCGGCACCGATTGGGGAGCCGGCCTGATGATCGTCCGTCGCCACACCCACCTCACCCCTCTTTTCCTGGCGTTCATGGCCTCGAAGGGCTGTGTCCCGAGCGAAGGGAAGAGCGCCATCGAGTGCAGCGCGGCCTTCCGCCGACGGTTCCCGAACTCGGAATATCTCCGCTTCCACGAGCGG
The DNA here is from genome assembly GCF_021556395.1 of Acuticoccus kalidii. Taxonomy (GTDB): domain Bacteria; phylum Pseudomonadota; class Alphaproteobacteria; order Rhizobiales; family Amorphaceae; genus Acuticoccus; species Acuticoccus kalidii. Next base: position 674,721 of record NZ_JAKGCS010000024.1, on the reverse strand, counting down.
ATGATGGACCTTGCGGCGGAGGCCGGATGCGGCGTGCGACGCGGTTCGGCGATCCGCTCCGTCGTCGACATGGAGGCCTTTCTCGAATTCGTGTGGGCCCGTGTCGAGCGCGACGCGGACCCGTCGGTCATCGCTGCGCTCGACGCCCTCCCGTGGTCCGAGGTGTCGGTGAGCCGCGCCATCGCGGAGGCCGCGGCATGACCATCGTATCCGTGATCTTCGCCGCGCTGATTTATGTGGCCGGCCTCGTTGGCATCTTCCTGCTCGAGGTGGCGGACGCCGCGGAGCGTCGCGAAACGATGACCGCCGGATGGTGGGGCGCGAAGGTGATCGTCGCGATCGGCTGGCCGGTCTTCATCCCGATTGCTGCCTTCGCTGCGCTTCGCCGGACAAGGTCGCCCTGGTGAGCCGCCGAGATCCAACGGCCTGGAAGCCGACGCGCTGTGCGATGCCGAGTTGCAACGGCTTCGCCACCCACAAGGGCCCGGTCGGCGGCTGGATGTGCCGCACGCACTTCCTGGAGCAGCGCGATGCGCCCGCGCCGGCCGCGCGCGCTGATGCGCGCCACCAAACATCCGACACCGAACAAGCCAACCTCTTCGGGGAGATCGCGGCGTGAACAATCCCGTCAATCATCCGGTGCACTACACGAGTCATCCGTCCGGCGTGGAGTGCATCGACGTCGTCGAGCGCATGCCCTTCTGCGAGGGCAACGCGATCAAATACCTCTGGCGCGCGGGGCTCAAAGGAGACCGCCTCGAGGATCTGCGCAAGGCGGAATGGTATGTGAAGCGGGCGATCGCGCTCGCGGAAAAAGAGCGACCGGCCTCGTCGGCGCCGGACGAGGTTGAGCACCTGCCAGACGGGTCCGTCCTTCGGAATGGGCTTTGGTATCCTGACGCGCGGCCTTGGATCGAGTGCGATGGGCTGGTCTGTCCTGCGGGCATTCGAGACCTGAAAGGAGGCGAGTTCTGCCTCCTTTACCGAATCCAGCGCCAATCGCGAGAGTACGCGTGTGATTGCTTTATCGACGCTCAATTGGCGGCGATCGAATTGCGACACTTCAATCATGAATACGACATCGTCGCCGTGCTCGATCTCCGCGGTGAACGGAAGGCCAACGCACCGATCGGCGAGGCATCGCAATGAAGGCCTACCTCGATCTCCTGCGCCACATCCTCGACAACGGCGAGGATCGGAACGACCGGACCGGCGTCGGAACGCGCTCGGTCTTCGGGTATCAGACCCGCTACGATCTGTCCGCCGGTCTCCCGGTGGTGACGACCAAGCGCGTGCATCTGAAGTCGGTCATCGCCGAGCTTCTCTGGTTCATCGCGGGCGAGACGAACGCGCGGCAGCTGAACGCGCGCGGCGCGACGATCTGGGATGAATGGGCCGATGCCCGCGGCGAGCTTGGCCCGGTCTATGGCGCCCAATGGCGCGCGTGGCGCGCGGCCGGTCGCGGCGTCGATGGGCATCGGCGTATCGATCAGCTCGCCGGCGTGATCGCTGCGATCCGCGAGAACCCGGAGTCGCGCCGTCATATCGTTTCGGCCTGGAACGTCGGTGATCTCGACAAGATGGCGCTGCCGCCGTGCCACGTCCTCTTCCAGTTCCACGTCAGCGCCGGCGGCCGGCTGTCCTGCCATCTCTATCAGCGGTCGGCCGACGCCTTCCTCGGCGTCCCGTTCAACATCGCCTCATACGCGCTGCTTACGCACATCGTGGCGCGCTGCACCAACCTTGTCCCCGGTGACCTGATCGTCAGCTACGGCGATCTGCACATCTACGCGAACCACATGGAGCAGGTGGCGTTGCAGTTGGCACGCGAGCCGCGGCCGCTTCCGACGCTCCGGTTCACCGAGGACACGCCGACGGATATTGACGCGATCACCGCCGATCATTTCGAGGTCGTCGGGTACGACCCGCATCCGGCGATCAAGGCGCCGGTGGCGGTATGAGCGCCGCGGAATTGATCGTCGACTCCTTTGCCGGCGGTGGCGGGGCATCGACAGGCATCACCGCGGCGCTCGGCCACTCCCCTGACTATGCCATCAACCACGACGCCGAAGCGCTCGCCGTCCACGCCGTCAACCATCCTGAAACCGAGCACCTGTCGCGCAACATTTGGAAGGTGGACCCGCTCGACGTCGTCGGCCGCCGGCCGGTCGGACTCGCTTGGTTCTCCCCGGACTGCAAACACTTCAGCAAGGCGAAGGGTGGTCGTCCGGTGAAGCGGTCCATCCGAGATCTCGCGTGGGTGGTCGTGCTCTGGGCGAAGCGCGTCCGGCCTCGCGTCATCATCCTTGAGAACGTGGAGGAGTTTCGCGATTGGGGGCCGTTGGTCGAGCGCACACCGGGCGCCGGCGATTGGGTGCCGTGTCCGGAGCGTAGAGGCCAGACCTTCCAGCATTGGACCGCGGAGTTGCGCCGTCTCGGCTACAAGGTCGAATGGCGCGAGCTGCGCGCCTGCGATTTCGGCGCGCCAACAATCCGTAAGCGGTTCTTTTTGATCGCGCGACGCGACGGTCAGCCGATCGTCTGGCCCCAACCGACTCATGGCGCCCCGACCGATGCTGACGTCATCGCTGGCCGCAAACGGCCTTGGCGCACCGCAGCGGACATCATCGATTGGTCGCTGCCCTGCCCGTCAATATTCATGACGAAGGACGAGGCCGCCGCCTACACCGCTGCCACCGGCATTCGCGTGAACCGGCCTCTGGCCGAGAAGACGATGGCGAGGATCGCCAAGGGCGTGCAACGGTATGTGCTCGAGGCAGCGCAGCCATTCATCGTGCCGGTAACGCACGTGGGAGACCTCGGCAGCCATAGCGCAGCCGAGCCGGTGCGGACGATCACCACGGCCCACCGCGGTGAGCATGCTGTTGTCGCGCCATTCCTCGTCCCGCGATACGGCGAGCGGCCGGGGCAGGAGCCGAGAACCCTTTCCGTCACTGAGCCAGCCGCGACGATCGTGCCGACCGCGAACGGCGGCGGGCTTGTCGCTGCTCACATGATGAAGTTTCGCGGGGACTCCGGCGGGATCGCCCTGGATCGACCGGCGCCGACGGTCACGGCCAACGGTTTCATCGCAAGGCCAGGTGGAGCCCCACCGCTGGGAATCGCGACCGCGTTTCTGGCACAGCACAACACCGGCGTGGTCGGCCATGCAGCCGAAGAGCCGATGTCGACGATCGTCCAGAAAGGATGCACGCAAGCCGTCGTGTCGGCAGGGCTCGTCAATATGAGAGGCTCTGAACGGCGGATGGCGCCAACCGATCGACCGGCGGCAACTGTGACCGCTGGTGGCCTGCACCAAGCCGAGGTCCGCGCCTTTCTCGTCAAATACTATGGCGTCGATCAGGATCCCCGCATCGAGGAGCCGCTTCACACCGCAACGACAAAACCGCGCTTTGGTCTGGTGATGGTCGAAGGCGAACCCTTCGAGATCGTCGACATCGGAATGCGGATGCTCACCCCACGGGAGCTGTTTCGGGCGCAAGGTTTCCCGGACGACTACGAGATCGAGCGCGGCGTGCTGCCTGATGGGGCGGCCATTCCAATCACGAAGACCGCCGCGATCCGCCTGTGCGGGAACAGTGTTTGCCCTCCGATTGCGGAAGCGCTGGTGAGTGCGAACTGCGCCGATCTCGCCGCGAACTCGCTTAGCGAGGTGGCGGCATGAACCAGATCACCGAGGACGGCTTCGTCAGCTTCGAGCTCGGCCAGCAGATCGTGCGCGAGCGCCAGGTCCGCACCGGGTGCGTTCCGCCGCTGAACGAGGACGAGAAGCGCCAGGCGCGCGAGGGGCCGCGGGCCGTTCGGCTGCTCGATTGCGTGCGGGCGGCGCGGGAGGCCGCTGATGAATAGGCCCGCCTCCATCATCGTCATCGATCCTCCGTGGAAATTCTCCTCGAACAGCGAGACGAAACCCGGACGGAACGCCATGCGCCACTATCCGTGCATGACCGACTCCGAGATTGCCGCGTTGCCGGTCAGCGAGTGGGCCGCGCCCGATGCGCTCCTGTTCGTATGGACCACGGCGCCGATGCTCGTGCGCTCGATAGGCGTGATCGAGCAGTGGGGCGGGTGGCGGTACGTCACGCAAAGGGTGTGGGTCAAAAGCCGGATCGGAACGGGCTTCTGGGTCCGAAACCGCCACGAGCCCGTGCTGCTCTACAAGCGGGGCAAATTCCCATGCCCGCGGCCCGCGCCGTTCGGCGACAGCGTGATCGTCGCCCCGCAACGCGAGCACTCCCGCAAGCCTGACGAGCTCCAAGACAGGATCGACGAGGTGTGGCCGCAAGCCGCCAAGCTGGAGGCGTTCGCGCGCCAGAGTCGGCCCGGCTGGATGACCTTCGGGAACGAGGTCGGGAAGTTCGACCCAACGCCGGCGGACCTCGCCGCGTGAAGGAATGGCGTCGGCAGATCTACGGCCGGGGCGGGGCGACTCCTGTCCTGGTGATCGAGCGGCGTAAGCGCCGGCTCAACAAGTCCAAGCGCGAGCCGAACGCGGCCCGCGAACGGAAGACCGGGCGGCTGAAGCTCGCCGCCTGACCGCGCCGCCGAGCGCGAGAGCAACACGAAGATGAGGAGGGCCGCGGTGTACGCGCCATATCAAAACTCCGTCGCTGTGCAGTTCCACGAGCGCCATAAGGCGGCGGCCGCACGGCTGAACCGGAAACGCCGACCGGTGGATGCGCCGACTTTCGCAGAATTGCGGGGCGCGGAACCCACCGCATCGGAGCCCGCGCCGGACAAGATACGTTTCGACAACGCTGAAGATGTGCTGTCCCCATCCGTGCGGATCAGCATTCGAGGGCCGGTCGAACAGATCAAGAAGGCGGTCGCCGACGACTACGAACTCACGGTCGCAGATCTTGAATGCGAGCGCCGCACGCGTCGCCTCGTGGGGCCGCGACAGCTCGCGATGTATCTCGCCCATATCCTGACGCCGCGATCACTCCCTGAAATCGGCACAAGATTTGGCGGGCGGGACCACACCACGGTCCTAAACGGGATCAAGAAGGTCGAGAAGCGCATCGCTAGCGATGCCGTGTTCGCCGAGCTCGTCGAGAGCTTCAAGGCGCAGTTGACCGAATAGCGCGGGGTCGTGAGGTGGCGCGTGCCCGAAAGGCGAAGAGGCAATCGGACCTCGACCGCGTGCTCGCTGAGTACGGGGTCGAGATCGTGCCGAACAACGTCCGGCGCCCCGAGCTCAAAACCTATGCGGGCGCCACGCTCGAGCACCTCCTCGATCGGCACGGTGAGGGACATCTGCGCTTGGTCCTCACCAGCATCGTCGAGACGACCAACAACAAGCGCGCGCTGATCGAGCCCGTCATCACGGCGGTCTCGTGGCTAATCCTGAATCACCCCCGATGGGTCGAGGACACCTCGAGGTGGCTCGACGAAATGGACAAGATCAATCTGCTGGCTCTCTTCGATCAGGCGACTGGCGCGCGCGGCGAGAAAGTCGCGCCTGTCGGATCGCGGAACCGGGTCGTCTACGGCCTCCTCCACGATCGTCTCAAGGACCGCCTCGGCGAGGGCTCTGCCCAAGGACATTTGGACCTATGAAACGTTGGGATGAAATGACCCGCGAGGCGAAGATCTTTGCGGTGCGGAGCCTGCTGCGGCAGGGCCTTTCGGCCCGCGAGGTGGGCCTGGAGCTTCAATGTTCGGCGAGTGCCGTCACTGGTCTCTGCAAACGAGCCGACATCGACATCATCGGAGAGCAAAGCCGCGCGAAACCGCACCTCCGACAGGTGTCCGCGCAAGGAAATGGCGGATGGCGTGACAGGGAGCGCCCGCCGGTCGATCAAGGCCTCGCGAAGCGTGTCCTCAAAGGCGTGTGTCGCCCGGTGCGCGAGGACGGCGGCGTGTCGCTAATCGATGCGCCATGGAGCGCCTGCCGGACGCCGCTTTGGCCCGATGAGGGCCGTGTCGAGCTCGACGAATATCGCGTCTGTGGGCAGCCATCCGAGGTCGGGAGCGCCTATTGTTGCGAATGCCGCCCCCACTTCGAGCGCCTTCCGTCGAACGGTGAGAAGGGCGCGGTCAAGGCGCTGGAGAGCGCGGCGTGAGGCACGACGATTCCGAAGAGATCGACAAGCAGCTCCGCGATCGGATTGAGGAGCTGCTGTCGCGATTGAACCCAGGCTGGAAGCGTCACCGCGGCAGAGCCTATCCAAGCGGGGACACCTCGAGCTCTTATTCCGTTGCTCTGTCCGGCCGCTACCAGGGGAGCTGGTACCGGTTCTCGCAGGGGTTCGGTGGCGGTCCGGTGTCCCTAATCGCCTACGTGTTGAAGGGGGAAAGCGGCGAGCCGACGAGTTCTGATTTCGCGCCTGCGTTTGACTATGCCCGTCGGTTCCTCGGCATGGACAGTCGCGCGGTCGATGACGAGGCCGCACAGCGCGCGCGGGAGAAGGCGAGGGCGGACGCTGAGCGTCGCCGCGCGGCCGCGGAAGCCGAGGCGCAGGCCGAGCGCGAGCAAAAGCAGGACAACGCCCGCTGGCTCTGGGATCACGGTGAGCCGATCGCTGGATCGCCGGCCGAGCGATATCTCCGAAATCGCGGCATCAGCCTCGATGCGTGGCCGGACTCGCTCCGCTTTGCGCGCTCGATCAAGCATCCGTCCGGGGCGTGGTCGCCGGCGATGCTGTGCCGTGTCGATGGTCCGGCCGGCGAGCTCCTCGGCGTCTGGCGCATCTACATCACGAAAGAGGGTCAGAAGGCATTCGGCGGAGAGTCGAAGCTCGGGCTCGGTCCGGTGAAGGGCGGAGCCGTTCGCCTCGGCCCGCCCGCCGCGGGAAAGATCGGGCTCGCCGAGGGCGTCGAGACTGCGTTGTCAGTCATGTGCCTATCGGGCGGTCGGATCCCCGTGTGGGCGGCGCTGTCGACCAGCGGCATGATGACGTTCGAGCCGCCGTTCGAGGTCGGGCGCATCCATATCTATCCCGATTACGACGTGGCGCGGCGCCGGCGAGCGACGGATGAATGGCGGCCCTCGCCGGGCGTCTTGGCTGCCTTCGACTTGAAGGCGCGGATGGACGAGCAGGGGATCGCCTGCCTCATCGATCCGTCTCGCCCGCGGCGCGGCGCCGACTACAACGACGTCCTTCGCCGCGTGTCCCGGATGGCCCGCGCATGAGGGACACACGCGCCATCGAGGAGGACCTTCTCGGGCTGCTCCTGCTCAATCCCCTTCTTTTCCATTCCGAGAGCGTCAACGAGCGGCTTGGCATCGAGGATTTCTCACACGCCTTCACGCGCTGCGTCTGGCAGGCGATCGAGGACACGCACGACCGCGGGTCGTTCGCGATGTCGTTGGTCGAATCTAACGCGCGGAAGGTGCCGGAGGAGATCGACCCGATTGGGGTCTATCTCGCGACGCTCCTCGCCAACGCCGCCGACACGCAGGAGAGCGAGCCCGTCGCGATCGGGGACCTCGTCGAGAGCCTATCCGAGGCAGCCAAAAAGCGACGTTTGAGCGACGAGGCTCAGACCGCCGTCAAACACATCACCGATCCAGACCTTAGTGCAGAGGAAGCCATGTCTCGAATCATCGAAGGGTTTACGCGGGCGATCGGCGGCCGGTCCGATCGCTTCAGCTCGAGCTTCACAACCCTCATCAAGAGCGCAGCGTCTCGAGCAACGGACGAAGACGGGCCGGCGGCAACGCGCGGCGTCTCAATCGGCGTCGAGGAGATCGAGCGCCTCACAGGAGCGTGGATGCCAGGCGACCTCGTCGTCCTCGGTGGGTCGAGCGGCTCGGGCAAATCGGCGCTCGCGATGCAGATCGCGTGGCACGTATCCGCCTCGCTCCCGGTCCAATTCTACCAGCTCGAAATGGACGGTCTTTCGATGGCGGAGCGGCATCTCGCGAGCCTCTCGGGCGTGTCGATGTCCCGCTTGCGGCGCGGCGGCCTGAACGCCGCCGAGGTCGATGCGGTGATCGACACGTCACGCGCGATCGAGGGGCATCGGCTCGAGCTGCGATGGCGCCCGCGCCAGACGACGGCCCAGATCCGCGCCTCGGCGCTTGGGGCGCGCGGCCGTCATGGACGGCTCGGGCTGATCGTTGTCGATCACAACAAGCTCGTGCACGTCGAGGGCAAGGTCAGGGACCGGATCGAGCGGATTGCGATCGCGATGGACGATCTGAAGGCACTGAGCAAGGAAGCCGAATGCCCGGTCCTGATGCTGTCGCAGATGACCAGAGAGGGGATGAAGCGGATCGTCAATGGCGGCGGCCACGCGCTCAAAGATCTCCGCCCGACGCGCTACGATCTCTATGGCGGCGGCGATATGGAAGAATATGCCGACTTGATCCTCCTCGCTCACCGGCCGGAGATGGTGTTGCCGATGGTCGAGCCCGCGGCCTCGAAGGTCGATCAGCACGACGCGTGGTCCGAGATGATGCGGGCATGGGAAGGGAAGGGCGAGATCATCGCCGAAAAGGTCCGACATGGGTCCGCCGGCGGCAAGGTCGTGATGAAGTGGAACGGCGCACGGACTCGCTATGAGCCGCTTGACGTGTTCGAGGAGTGGGGAGGTCGGTCGTGAGCGCGGCACGGCGGGTTTCGAATGAGCAACATCGCGCGAAAGTTCGAGAGGGGCCTTTAGCGAGAGGTTTCTACCGAGAGACGCTCGCGGCGGAGGTCTTCGGTGTCGACACCGCCGTGATCAGAGGTGCTCGGATGAGGCAGTATCGTATGGCCGTGGATTTCTGGCGGGAGGATGCGACGCGGCTGCACCACGTCGACGATTTGCCGGCCCTCGCCGCTCACCTGATGCTCAACGGTGTGCCGGTCACGAGGGAAAGCCTGGCGAGGTTTCGCGAACTGGCGGCGGCTGAATGGAGGGGCTGGTGATATCGACGGAAATCGGTACAACATTCGTCTTTCACAACGTGGGATAGATCTGATGGTCGCTCGATTTTTCTTGGTCCTGGCGGCGTTTGCGAGCGTCTCAGGTTGCATCTCTTCTGAGAATGAGCGGGCGCGTCAGATGACTGACCAGGAACTTCGGGCCAAATTAAACACAGTCTCAACGGCCCGTCTGTGCGACCAGGTAATAGATCGCAATGTATTCCGAGATGAACGCACAAATATGGCGATCGAGGATGTGCTGCGATCTCGCGGAGAGTACCGTTCCTGTATGGACCAGCGAAACAGGATGGCGGTAGCTGAAGCTCAGACCAATGTCTCTGTTCGGCAAGCGCCACGAACATGCGTTGCCACAGGGCGTGGCATGGTCACGTGTTTCTGATCGGACAGCGTCCACTATCAGGCGCTGATGGCACTCCGCGAAAGGACTAAAGCATGACCGATGAGGAATCCGAAGCGGGACCAACGACGCATCAAAAGCTTCTCGCGGCGGGGATGAGATATTTGACCGCAGCGGAGGTGTTGTTCCGCTCAACTAATGGTCGGGAAGCTCGACTTGTGAGCGTTCCGATCCTTCACCTCACGGCGCATGGGATTGAGGTGCTGCTGAAGGGCAACCTCGTCGGTGAAGGGCTCGATCCTTATGAGTTGAAAAAGGGGTATGGGCACGACATTGCCAAGCTATGGGCGCACGAGTCGAACCGGCGTTTACGCGGCGATGCGGAAACCGCAGCTCGGGGGGCGTGGCAACGTGCTGAGGCGTCTCGGAGATTTATAGATGGGTTTTCCGAGGATCCCGTGACGATTCTAGCAGAATATATTTCTGATCTCAGTGCGCTACATTCTAAAGAATCAGATTTCGCCCTACGCTATGTCGCCGAGCCGGGCGCGAGGGGCCCGAGACCCCGTCTTCTTATAGATACATTCTTGCCGGTCGCTGATCGCTACCTTTATGAGACCATGGCGCATTAGGAGCGACATAGCGCTAAATTCGTAGGACGAACGGGGCATCACTTTCCATCCAGCTTCGCCTCCCCCTCCATTTACGGTAGATATCGAACAGACCGTGAATGGAGGGCCGTCCATGCCGCAAGAGACCGCTAAAGAGATCATCCGCGCGCGCCTGATCGAGGCCGCGATGACAGAGCGCAAACTCCCCGCCGGCCGCGCTCGCCCCGCATCTGCATCGGGCTTCTGGCCATCCATCATCCGAGATCAAGACGACCTCGCCGGCTGGTCCGACGAGGAAAAGGCCGCCTATGCCGCCGGCCGGTTTGCGCGCTCCGCAACCGCCGCCGAGGTGACGCGCTGGGAGGAGTGTCTCGACTGGATCGCGCGCCTCGTCACGGTTGAGAACAATCGGCGCGCCGTGCTCGCATGGGCCCGGATGAAGTCCGGCGGTCGGTCCATGAAGGGCTGGTGCCGCGGCGAGGGGATTGAGGAGCACACGGGCAAAAGGCGCGCGGATCGGGCCATTTGCGAAATCGCAGGCCATTTTCGCCATGATGTTGAATTGTTGGGCGAAACGGGCGTTTCTGGGGTGTTCATCGACACGGCGGTTTCGGGTAAACAAAACGCAACGCTGGACGAACTCGCGTTGCAGCAGGCGGCACACGCGCCGAGGGCGTGGATGACCGCCGATGCAAAGCCTCTGGCTCACGATGAAGATGAGCCTGACGCCGCTGCGAGAAGCGCGAAGGCGATCGAAGATCACAACAAGCGAATGCGCCGCCGGCGCGCCGAGATCGAGGCTCGCAAGCGCGAGAAGCTCGGATTGGCGGAGGCGGCATAGCCAGTTTCTGCGGAGTGGAGAAGCAGCCATCTCGCCTGCCTCATAAGCAGGAGGTCGCCGGTGCGAATCTGGCCTCCGCAACCATATCCAGGATGCGACCCCGCCAACCTCAGCAGCCGCATCGCCCAGCACTGTGCGCCGGGGCCTCCCCTGGATGAGGTGACCGCCGGGAGAGACCGGCGACCCCTGTGCCAATTGAAGGTGCTCAGGTGGCGGTCAGATGTCGAACCCTATGGAGTAGGTTCAGCTATCTGAAAAAAGTTCATCCTCGCGCAGTAGATCGAGTTGGCGTGCGGTGAAACTAATCTCGAGGGTGGACCCATATTTGTTTAAAAGGTCCTCTCGCAGGTTGCGGCGCCATCGTGGGAGCTGTGCCCAACGCCACTTCAATACGCAGGTCAAATGATCCTCTCGCGAAAGCCGAGGATGGATTATGATTTGAATATCCCGGTGCGCCTTACCATCCACATGGATCCTTGAAATGTTATCCAATAGTGTGGCGGCGATCGCATCGATCGAATTGTCGATAGAAAGGCCAATCGGCCGGTCTTCGGCATTCTCAAAGGAGACCAAGATTGGTCTATCCGAATTGTTCGTCACGCGGATAAATGGCCATCGGCGGTCATCGGGCCCGAGGGTCTTCGCGATAATGTAAGCGGATGGCCGGCTTTTTGATAGCCTGTCCACCAATAGAGCGAGTGAGGCACCTGCTCCGAAAACAGCGCACACGCCTTGGACGATGGGCCAGATTTCTACGGTCAATTCAGTGCTCAGATCACTTCAAGGCGTCGGGAGGGATGATGCCCCGGAAAATCTCTGTGATCTGTCGGCACGTGTCTAAATCACCTGTAATGAGGGCGTCATCAGCGAAAGCTTGCCCGGTCGTCGCATAATTGTTTTTTATCCGGTCCAGATAAATTTCTGCAATTCTGACGATGTCGTTTGCAGTCGAGTTCGTCAGCACATCTGGCGGTGTTTCTGTGATGGAGGCTTTCTCCCTCAGCTTAACTGCCACTAGGGCCACGATGGCAATTGATTGTTCAAATCTCTCGCTTACCTCATCAGTCATTCGCGTTGGGTTGTACGCGAGGATGCCTTGGTAGAGGCCCGCGCAGCGTTCAAAGATGTAGCTCGAAACCTGATCTTCCGGCGGACGTTCGATGTATTCCGAAAGCGGTTGAAACTCTTGTGCGGAGGCGGTCGACGAAAGCAGAGCGCCGACGATGGCCGCTAGCAAAGTCATTTTGTGCATAATATCTATCCAGTATTCGGGTTGATACCCTCTTTGCCACCATCCGAAGTGTCAATGTCCGGGCTGTGAGTTCCGCAGACGCTGGTTGCGATCTCGTGCCTCATTGGGCGGCATGACGGCGCATGATCAATGGAATTCCCGCGGGGCGGAGAGTCCTTCAGATCAGGTCGTCCACCGTCAGGGATAGCGCCGTCGCCAGACGTTTCATCGTCTCGATGGAGCCCGAACGCTTGCCGGCCTCGATGTTGGCGATCATCACCCGGTTGACGCCTGACAGTTCTGCCAGGTGAGCCTGAGTGAAGCCCCGCAGATCGCGAAAAACGCGGAGCGGGCTCTCTCCATCGACCATGCGGTTCACATACTCGGCGGGGATGGTCTCCTCGTCGCCGCTCGAGACGGCGGCAACGATGCGGTCCGCGTCGGCAATGTCCTTCGCGTCCTCGGCAATGGCGAGAAGGCGCTCATACTCCTCGCGGGGAATGGTGACGGTGTCGCTCATGTTCGATGCCTCCTTACTCGTAGACGCTGCCGCGGGCCCCGACCTTGACGATCATGAGCACGTCGCCGTCCTGCATGATCACCCGCCAATCGCCGACCCGGAGGCGAATGTAAGGGCTGTTCTGAAGCGCCTTCACGTTGTTGGCCACTGATGCCGGATCCACTGCATAGGCCTCGATCTTGGCCCGGATGCGCTTGGCCTCGTTGGCCGGCATTTTCCGGAGGGTCTTGGTCGCGGCCTTGGTGTAGGTGATTGACCTCATGTCAATAATGTATCTCACAGATACATGGGGGTCAATCGAAAGGTAACGGAAAGTTACACGGAATGGCCGGCGTCTCGCTCAAGCGGGGGCGAGTAAAGGCAGGTGATCGCCGCGCCTCGCTGGTGTGAAGAAGCACGGGGCGCTCCACCTGGGCCCCGCGGGCGGCGGGCAGGACACGCGGCCGATGCGCGAGGTGTCCCGTGCGGGTTTCATGCGCCTCAATCGGCCGAAGCCGCCCAACCCTATCGACTACCGTTCCGCGCCCTCGCTCACCCAATGCTCGGCGAGGAGCGATCGAGCGCGGCGGGCTCGCTCGGGCATGATCGGCTTCGATCCCGACTCCATCTCGAACACCTGCTTGTGGCGGGTGTTGTCGTTGCCCTTGAAGCCGAGCGCGTCGGCGAACTCCGCACGGGTCATCCCGAGCGTCTCGCGGATATGGCGCAGCTCGTCTTTCTGCATCGCGGGCTCTTGCCGCGATCGGGCGAGCAGCGAGCGCGCCTCGTCCACTGAGGCGAACCAGCCGGACGGCTCGGGCAGGGTATAGAGCCATGCGCGCAACGTCTTGGCATCGGCCTTCTCCGGGGCGCCTGGAAGCTCGCCCAACCGGGCTGCCAGGAGCGCGTCGGTCTTCTCGCTATAGATTGCGGGGATGCTTCCATCCTCGCGGAACACAATCGCAATAGGCATGGTGGCTTCTCCAAGGTGGTGGAGGGGCCGAAGCCCCTCTCTGTTATTCGATGATTTCGGCCGATCCGCCGACGGAGATGAAGACCGCCTCCTGATCGGTGAGGTCGAGAACCTCGCGGGCGAGCGCCCGAAGCGAGTCCATCGCCTCATCGTTGGTGGAGTAGGACACGACGACCGAGACGGCGTCCTCATAGAGGCGGCCTTCGTCGTTGAGCCAGTAGCCCTTCGCGGCGTAGACGGTGGCGCCGCCGAAGAGGCCGCACACGGTGCGGATGGTGCGGTCGAGAACGGCCGCGTTGTCGGAGCCGTCGTTGTCGAGAACCGGGATGATGATCTTGGTTTCCATCGGTCAACCTCCTGTGTGGGCGCAGTGCCCTGTTGACACCCTCAATATATGGGCTGTAGCCCATAAGTGCAAGGGGAAAATCGCAGGAAAATCGGAATTTATTGCGTTTGGAGGTGACCCATGGCCGGCATCACCATCAAGCTCGAAGGCGATGGCCACGAACGTCTCATGCAGGCGGTCGACGCGCTCGGGAAGCGTGGGCGGTCTGAGCTCAAACGGTCCCTCATCAGCGGCGGACGCAAGACCACCACGCAGGTCAAGAAAGCCCTCACCGAGCAGACCTCTATCAAAAAGCGCGTCATCGACGGTCGCACGGTGGACTTCTACGCTGAGGGCGAAGGGTCGATGTCCTGGACCATCCAGGTCTCAGGCACCGGCGTGCAGCCGACGGACCTCAAGTCCATCCGCAGCCGGAAGGGGCGCGATCGCTCGAGGCAGCCGCGTGACGCCTATGGCCGCTTCGGCAATTGGCCGAACCCCGGCCTCGCCAAGGGACGCGTCACCGCGACCGTGTGGGACAAGAAGCGCACCTTCGCTTACTCCGAGCAGCGCTTCGGCAAGTTCAAGACCTTCTGGCCTGACAAGCCGGTCCATAACATCTTCGGCCCAGCACCCGCAGAGGAGGCGGTGAAGGACCAGAGCGCCCAGGCCTTCCACGCTGGGCTACCCATCATTCAGGCCAACCTCGCGGGGCGGATCGTCAAGCTCACCGGAGGGGCGTTCTCGTGACCCCCTTGGGTTGTGTGGTGGGGTGTGTGGTGCCCCAGATCGCGGGGTTTCAACCTACGTCAGGTTGAGGTGCGCGCTCGGTGCGCCTTTGGGGCTCGCTGCTGCCCCTTACAACACAACAGTAAGCGCACCCGGTGCGCGCGGGTCCTCCCTCAAAGGGCCAGGCCGCGGGGTCGCGTCACCGCAGGATTTCGCTCGCTGAAGGTTTTTCAAGGGGGGTTCCACCGCAAATGAGCGATGGGCTTGTAGGGGCTCGTGAGCTCGGGCGCTGGCTCGGGGTGAGCGACCGCATGGTGCGGGAGCTGGCCGAGCGGGGGATCATCGAAAGAAACGCGCGCGGGCGCTATCAGCTTGAGCCCTGCGTCAAAGCCTACTGCGAGCATATCCGCGGCATTGCTGCTGGCCGATCGGCGGGGGCGGACCAGAAGCTCAACCTCACCGAAGAGCGAGCGCTTCTCGCTCGGGAGCAGCGTGAGGCGCAGGCGATCAAGAACCTCGTGGCTCGGAAAGAGGCGCTTCCCCGTGAGGAAGTCCTCTCTCGGTGGTCGACGATTTTGCGGAATGTGAGCGCGCGAATGCGGGCGGTTCCGTCTCGGGTCCGGGCGCAGCGTCCGCACCTGACGCGCGAGGACGTGGACCTGATCGACGAGGAGATCCGCCTGGCGCTGACGGAGGCGGCCGATGCCGCATGATCTGGTTGAGGAGGTGGCGCGCGAGGCCCTGCGGGCCCTCGTTCCGCCGGGGCGTCTTCGCTTGTCGGAATGGATCGAGGATACGATCGAGCTGCCCGAAGGCGTTTCGTCCTTGCCCGGCAAGGTGAGGCTGTGGGCCTTCCAGCGTGAGATCGCCGATGCGATTGGCGACCGGGCTTATGAGCGTGTGACGCTCGTGAAGCCGGTGCGCGTTGGGTTCACCACGCTCCTCACAAGCGCGATCGCCTCGTTCGTCGTCAACGATCCGGCGCCGATCATGACGTTGTTGCCGACCGAGGATGACTGCCGCGACTACATGGTCTCGGACGTCGAGCCGATCTTTGATGCGTCTGAGGAGTTGGCTGGCCGCTTATCGGCGGAGGCTGATGAGAGTGGGCGCAACACGCTTTATCATCGCCGATTTCCTGGCGGATTTTTGAAGGTCGTCCCGGCAAAGGCGCCTCGCAATCTTCGCCGACACAACGTCCGTGTGCTTCTGATCGATGAAGCAGACGGGATGGAGATGACGAAAGAAGGCTCGCCGATCAGGCTTGCCGAGCGGCGCACTCTGAACGAGCCCGACCGCAAGATCATCATCGGGTCGACGCCGACGATCGAGGAAACGTCTGCGGTCCTTCGGTCCTATCGAGACTCCGACCAGCGAATCTATGAGGTGCCGTGCCCGTCATGCGGCCACTTCACGATGATCGAATGGGAGCACATCGAGTGGGGCGATGACCCCGGTGCGGCCGCGTTCCGCTGCCCGCATTGCCGGGACCTCATCGAGGAGCGCTTCAAGCCGCGCATGGTGGCCGGCGGACGGTGGCGGGCGCTGGCGCCGCACGTCGAGCGTCACGCCGGGTTCCACCTCAACGCGTTGGTTTCGCTCGCTCCGAACGCGGCGTGGGGGAAGCTCGCGGCCGAGTTCGTCACGGCGAAGCAGGATCCCGGCGAGCTTCAGACGTTCGTCAACACGATCCTCGGCCAAGGTTGGCGAGGCGAGGGCGAGGATCTCAGCGAGGTTGAGCTCGAAGCGCGGGCGGAGCCGTTCGGTCTCAACGAACTCGTCGGCGACGAGCGCCTTCCTATCCCGGAGGCCGTGCTCGCGATCACCGCGGGCTGCGACGTCCAAGACGACCGGATCGAGATCACCATTCTCGGCCACGCCGAGGACGGCACGGTGTTCGTGCTTGCCCATTTCATCATCTGGGGCGCCTATGCGGACGAGGGCGTCTGGCACGAGCTCGACGAGCTCCTCAAATCCCGGTGGCGTCATCCGCTGGGAGGCATGATCGGGATCGACGCCGCGTGCGTGGACTCCTCGGACGGCAACCATCAGCCGCACGTCTATAGCTTCGCGTTCCCGCGGGCTCGCCGGAAGATTTTCGCCCACAAGGGCGTTGAGGGCTTCAAGCGGGCGCCGGCCGAGTTCTCGAAGCAGAAGATCAAGGGCGGTGGTCGCTTCATCATTGTCGGCGTCGACACGGTCAAGACCATGTTGATGGGGTGGCTCCAATCAGGCCGCCGCATCCGGTTCTCGCGATCGTTGCCGTCGTCCTGGTACGAGCAACTCGCCTCGGAAAAGCTCGTCGTCCGGTATAGCCGCGGGCAACCGCAACGCCGCTTCGAGCGGATCAAAGGTCGTCGCGCGGAAGCGCTCGACTGCGTGGTCTACGCGATCGCGGCGAAGACCTTCGTCCGCATCAACGCCGATGAGCGGCGCGGAAAACTTTCGACACCGGATGACGTCGCCGCCGGCCCAACGAAGGGGAGGGCGGGTTCGCGCGGTTCATGGCTCGGCAACACGCAAGACTTCTGGGGAGGGCGGTGAAATGGTTTTGACGCCCGAACGGGAAGCGCTGCTGCGCGAGTGGCTTGGATCGCTCGAGGAGGCGCTCGCATCCGGCGCCCAGCGGATCGTGTTCCACAGCGGCGGGACGCGCCGCGAGGTCGAATATCGATCGCGTGCCGAGATGCGCTCGGAGATGCGCAAGATCAAGGCGGAGCTCGGAATGGCGTTGCCGAGCAACACGACCGTCACGACGTTCTCCAGCGGGTTCTATTGATGGGCATCGTCGATCGGGCCCTCGATCTCCTCCGCGGCGGCAAGGCATCGGCTGCTCGGGCGCGCGCCCAGGCCGCCGCCTTCGACCACGTGCGAATGGCCTACGATGGCGCTGCTATCAGCCGGCGAACGCAAGGATGGCGCGCGGTCCCGTCGGACGCCAATGCCGAGATCGGTGTGAGCGGACAGCGGCTGCGCGACGTCGCGCGCGACATGAGCCGCAACAATCCGCACGCGGCTCGGATCAAACAGGTGATCGCCCACAACGTCGTTGGGACCGGCATCCTGCCGAGCGCGCAAAGCCCGTCTGACACGGCACGGGCCGCGCTCGAGGAGCTGATGAAGCTCCACTTCGACACGACGGACATCGACGCCGATGGGGTGCATACCCTCTATGGCATCCAGAACCTCGTGATGCAGACGGTGATCGAGTCGGGCGAGTGTTTGGTCCGCATGCGGCCGCGTCGCGCCGAGGATGGACTAGCGGTCCCGTTCCAGCTCCAAGTGTTGGAGCCGGATCACCTCGACGAGAGCGTTCACGGTCGGCTGCCGAACGGCAATCTCGCGCACCGCGGCATCGAGTTCGACCGCCTTAATCGGCGCGTTGCCTATCACCTGTTTCGGGAGCATCCCGGCGCGGCGTCGCTCACGACCGGGCTTCAGAAATCGTCCCGCGTGCCGGCTGAAATGGTCGCTCACATTTTCCGGCCCGACCGAGCATCACAGGCGCGGGGCGTGACATGGTTCGCCCCGGTGATCGTCCGCCTTCGGGATATCGCGGATTTTGCCGACGCGCAGTTGATGCGCCAGAAAATCGCCGCCTGCTATGCGGCCTTCGTCACGACGACCGACGAGCCGCAGAACGCGGCGGAGTCCGATCGCGATCCGTACCCGGTCGAGCAGATGACGCCGGGCATGATCCGCTATCTGGAGCCCGGCGAAAGCATCGAGTTCGGCGACCCTCCGAAGGTCGACGGCTTCGTCGACTATATGCGGGCCGGCTATCGCGAGATCGCCGCGGGGATGGGGATCAGCTACGAGGCTCTCACGGGGGATCTGTCGAACGTCAACTTCTCGTCGGGCCGCATGGGGTGGCTGGAGTTCCAGCGCTCGATCGATGCCTGGCGCGAGCACATGCTGATCCCGCAGTTCTGCCATCCGGTCGCGCGGTGGTTTCTCGCCGGCGCTGTTCTCGTGACGGGGAACAATGCTCCGGCCTCTGTGTGGTGGACGTCGCCGCGTCGCGAGATGATCAATCCGACCCTTGAGGTGCCGGCCGCCGTCGCGGCGATCCGTGGTGGACTGTCGTCACGCTCACACGAACAACGCAAGCTCGGGTTCGATCCTGACGACCTCATGGCCGAGCAGATTGCGGACAATGCCGCCGCCGACGAGGCTGGTCTGATTTTCGACAGCGATTCCCGTCGCGTCTCGCAGGCCGGTCTCTACCAGGGCGACACCGGCGGCGATGCTCAACAGTAGACCGCGCGGAACGATGCAGCGCGACGGGGCGGCTCCCACGGGCCGCCTTTTCTTTTGGAGGGATGCCTGATGGCTCACCGGTTGCTCGTCGACGACGAGCTGATCTTGTTCGGGGGTGTTGGCGACATCTGGGGCGACGGATCGGGCTTCACGGCGCGGGAGGTTGTCGAGGCGCTCGCCGAGCACGGGCCCGAAGATCTCACTGTCCGCCTCAACTCCGGCGGCGGCAACGTGTGGGAAGGCACGACGATCTTCAACGCGCTCAAAGCCCATCCCGGCGAGGTCACGGTCTACATCGACGGAATTGCGGCCTCGGCGGCGAGCTACATCGCGATGGCTGGCGACCTTCGGATAATGCGCGAAGGCGCGCAGATGATGATCCACGATCCGAGCTCGATCACGATCGGGCCCGCCGAAGTCCATCGCAAGAGCGCCGCGCTCCTCGATCGCCTCGGAAACACGATCGCGGCCGTCTATGCCGCCCGGTCCGGCCAGACCGTCGAGCATGTCCGCGCGCTGATGCTTGCCGAGACGTGGTTCAACGCGGAGGAAGCCGTCGCGGAAGGCTTCGCGACGGACCTTGCAGAGACCCCCGCCGATGCCGTCGCGGCCTTCGATTACGGGGCCTACCGCAACACCCCCGAGACCATTCCGCAGGCGGCGATGCGGTCGCTTCCTGCCCACCCCGCGGCGTCACCCGCCGCGCAGATGAAGGAGGCCGGAATGGCCGATCCGAACGCGGCGGCGGGTGTCCCCAATGCCGAACTCGTCACGAAGCAGCGCGAGCCGAACCCCGCCGAGCAGGCGGCCGCGGTGGTCGCACAGGCGCCGGAGAACGAATTGAAGGACGAACCCACGAAGGCGGCGCCGACGGTGCGCGACGCGACGATGGCGATCATGAGCCGCTGCCGCTCGGCGAAGCTCTCCTCGGACGAGACGTTCGAGGTCATCGCAAAGGCCGACAACGACGAGATGCGCGCCCGTGATCTGATCATCGACATGATCGCCGGCCGGACTCCGCAGGAGGAGGCCGCGGTTCCGAAGATCGAGGTGACCGCCGACGGCACGGACCGTTTCCGCGAAGGTGTGACGCGCTCTCTCCTACACAAAGCGGGGATGGAGGGCGGCGAGGTGAACGAGTTCACCAACATGTCGCTCAAGGAACTCGGCCGCGCCTATCTCCTCAACCGGGACCGCAAGGATCTCGCGGCGACGAGCGATCCGCTCACGATGGCCGGCCACGCCCTCGGCATCTCCATGGAATCGGGGATGCACTCGACGTCCGATTTCGCGAACATCCTCGCGAACGTGGCGAACAAATCGATGCTCAAGGGCTACGCCGAGGTCGAGGAGACGTTCGAGCGTTGGACGGCCCGCGGTGTGCTGAACGACTTCAAGGAAGTCACGCGCATCGATCTCGGCCTCTACCCCGCGCTGAGAGAGGTGCCGGAAGGCGCCGAATACAAGCACGCGACGATCGGCGATCGCGGCGAGAAGATCCAGCTCGCGACGTTCGGCTCGCTCTTCGCGATCACGCGCCAGGCGATCGTGAACGACGACATGAGCGTCATGACGCGCGTCCCGCAGCGCATGGGCCGCGCCGCGCGCCGCACGATCGGCAATCTCGTCTATGCGGTTCTTACGGCGAACCCGACGATGTCGGACGGGACGGCGCTCTTCCACGCCAGCCACAACAACCTCGCCGGCTCGGCGGCCGCGCCGTCGGTCGCCTCGCTCGATGCGGCGCGCTCCGCCATGTCGCTCCAGAAGGATCCGGACGGCGTCGCCCACGCCCTTGGTATTCGTCCCCGCTACTTCCTCGTTCCCGTGGCCCTCGAAGGTGCGGCCAAGGTCCTGATGAACAGCGAGTTCGATCACGACAGCGACAAGCTCCAGAAGCCGAACTCGGTTCGCGCGATGTCCGAGGTGATCTCCGACCCGCGCCTCGACGCGGCGTCGACGACGGCTTGGTATCTCGCCGGCGACCCGAACACCTATGACACGATCGAGGTCGCCTATCTCAACGGCAACGATCAGCCGCTGCTGGAGCAGCGCCCCGGCTGGAACGTCGACGGTGTCGAGTTCAAGGTTCGGATCGACGCCGGCGTGAAGGCCATGGGGTGGCTCGCGCTTTACAAGAACGCCGGCTCCTGAGCCTGGGCATGACCTGGCCGGTGCGCTAACCGCGCCGGCCGTCCTCTCCTGACATTCCGCTTGGGAAACACTGCCATGAAGAACTTCATCCAGAACGGCGACACGGTCACCATGCCTGCGCCCTACGACGTTGCCTCCGGTGCTGGTGCTCTCGTCGGCTCGCTGTTCGGCGTGGCCGTGGCCGGCTATGCGAGCGGCGACACCAAGGCCCAGTTCAAGACCACGGGCGTCTACACGCTCCCGAAGACCTCGGCGCAGGCCTGGACGGTCGGCGCGAAGGTTTATTGGGACGACGACAACAAGGTCGCCACGACGACCGCGACCGACAACACGCTGATCGGCGTCGCGCTGGCCGCTGCGGCGAACCCGTCCGCGACCGGCGTCGTGCGCCTGAACGGCGCGGCCGCCTGACCGGCTGACCTAGCTCAAGACCGATAGGAGGGCCGGATGGCCAAACTTCCGCGACAGACGTACGTGGTTCTCTCCGGCCGCCCCTATCTCGGCGGCGCCGCTCGTGAGGCTGGCGAACTGGTCGATCTGACCGAGATCGAGGCAGAGTTCCCGCTGATGGCCGGAAGCATCGAGCCGGCCGACGGCGCCGAGGGCTCGACGAACGTCGGGGGCGGCTCCGGTGACGAGCCCGATGGGCTCGACGACATGACGAAGGAAGAGCTTCTCGCCGAAGCCGAAACCCTCGGCGTCGAGGTGAAGCGCACCGACACGAAGGCCGAGATCATCAAGGCCATTCGCGGCTGACGCCATGGCCAACTGGTTCGCCATGGAGCGCCTCGCCGATCGCGCAATTGACCGCGTGTTCTCCGAGCAGATCCGGATCGATCCGCAAGTGCGGAGCGGCAAAGGTGAGCGGCCGGGCTCTGACGCCACGCGCCCGGCCTTCGTCACCCGCGGCCTGTTGAAAATCGATGTCGGCACGATCGAACGCGGCAATTTCATCGGCCGGCGCTGGGAGGGCGACATGGAAGCGGACAGCGCGAAGATCTTCATCCAGCTCCCTTTGATGCCGCCCTACGATCTGCGGGACGGTGATCGGATCGTCGCCATCGATCGCCCCGGACCACCGGCATTCGAGGTCAGCAGCATCGCGCGGTATTCCGGTCGAGCCGAGATCCTGGTGACGCCGGTATGAGCCTCGCGCGAGCAGCCCTTCGCATTTGCGCGAAAGAGGCGATCATCAATCGGACCTTCGTCGGCGACGAGGTGTTCGACAGCGAGATCGGCATCATCGAGCGCGTGTTCAGCGGCGACGAGAAGCGCGCTCCGTTCGTCGTCGTCTACACCGACGACAGCACGATGGAGATCGACGGGCTCGGTGCTCTGTCGAACCCCGGTCCGGTCTCTCTGGTCTTCGAAATCTCCGTCCAAGCCAATCAGAAGGGCGAAAACGACGAGAACGAGTTCGTCATCGGTCCGCAGACCGACGAGATGATCGAGATGCTCCTCGATCTCATCGAGCGGCAAATTCGAGTCGCGCTGATGGACCCGGATAATCCCTGGTCGGCGCGTCTCGATAGGATCGCCGCGAGGTGGTCGCGCGTTCGCTCGCTTCGGGCGACGAGCTCGGGAAAGACGCGATATGCTGCGCGACAGCTGACGCTCGACGTGATGCCGCTGCATGAGCCGGTGCCTGACGGCGCGCCCCGCGGGGTATGGCTTGAGGTCATCGAGGCGATGGAGGCGAGCGGGAAGGGCCTCCTCGAGGATTTTGCCGCGATGTTCCGTAACGAGTTCGCCGGGCGCCTCCGGACCGATGATCCGAACAACCTGTCGGAGGGCTGGAAAGAGATCGCCCACCGCTATGGGCTGAGCGCGATGATCGCGAAAGGCCTCGGCATCGCGCCCCCTGATGGAGCGCCGGTCGACAGCGTTCTCGTCAAGGCGACCGTCCTCGAACCGGGCGAACCAGAATGAGCGCGGGAGACGCGGACGCGGTCCGCCGTCTCGCCGCGAAACTTGCACGCATGGAATCAGCGATCGAACAGCACGATCGGCGGCTTAACAACATCTTCCGCGAGGCGCGGGTGTTGGAGGTTAAGCCGGAGGAGGGGCTGGTAAAGGTCGAGGCCGCAGGGCTTCCGACTGATTTCGTCCCCTGGATGGAGATCGCCGGGGGTGTGCGCACATGGGATCCGCCGGTGAAGGATCAGCGCGTCCTCTTCGTCTCGCCCTCCGGGGAGCCCGGGCAGGGCTTCGTGCTGCCTGGGGGCTTCAGCGAGGCATATGGGCAGCCGAGCCAGTCCGGTGAGGAAAGCGTGAAGGTGGTCGGGGCATCGAGCTTCACCATGCGCGATGGCGAAATCGAGATCCGAACCGGGCACCTCAAGATCTACGCCGACCAAGTCGACGTCTACTAGGAGCCGGCCATGGCCATCGTGCACGTGATCGGCGACGCCAACGATGGCGGCGGCATCGTCACGACCACGCCCCAATCGAAAGTCCGCGATCAAGGACGGCTCCTGTCCGTCGATGGGGCGCTCGGGTCTGGGCACCCGCCGTGCCCGCTCGTGCCGATCCATTGTGCCGGCAATTGGGTTACGGCGAACGGGGCGAGCTGGTTTCGCATCCAGGGGATTCCCGTCAACCACGACGGAAACGCTGACACATGCGGGCACGTTCGCGTCGCCGGCAGCTCAAAAATCAACATCCATCCAAGGTGAGATCATGACCACCATGTCCTACGAAGTGCTGCCCGGTCAGGGTGGCTTCGGGATCACGAACGGCTGGGTCGACGAGGGCGCGATCGTGAAGCTCACCGAGCGCCAGGCGAAGTACCTCTTGCTCGCGAAGCGCGTCAAAAAGCGAGCCGACATCGCGTCGCCGAAGACGCCGGGGCCGCGCGTTCCGCGCGGGCGTTCGTCGAAGAAGCCGGCCGATTGATCCCGCGCAATGCTGGGCCTCGACTCGACGACGTTTCAGCCGTTGTCCGGACCGGCGCACCTCAAGCAAAGCATCGCTGATCTCTTTCGGACCCGGATCGGTGAACGCGTTTCGCCGGGCGATGTCATCGACAATTTCGGTCAGACGGTCTCCATCCGCGAGTACGGCACCAAGCATCATCGGCTCGTCGATGAGCCGCTGAACTCCGAGACCATCCTCGCGATCATCATCGACGTCTACGACGCGCTGATGCGCTGGGATCCACGCGTGCTCGTGAAGAGCGTCCGAGTGGCTGGGGCGGCGGCGAACGGCGAGATCGAGATCCTCATCGACGTGATCGATCTGGAAAGTGGTCAGGAACTCCTAACGATCCCGGTGACGCTGTGACCCGATTTGTCTCTGTCGATCTTTCGCGGATGCCTGTGCCGGACATCGTCGAAACGGTCCCGGCCGCGGCGATCAGGAAGGCGATCATTGCGGATTTCGTCGCGCGCTACCCGGCCTTCACCGCGCTTGTCGAAGCCGAACCGGTGATCAAGCTCTGCGAGGCCGTGGCGCTTCGCGAGGTAAAACTCCGCGAGCGGGTCAATGCGGCGGCGAGGGCCGTGATGTTCCCGACCGCCACCGGCGCCGATCTCGACAATCTCGCGGCCCTCTACAATGTCGCCCGCAAAGAGGGGGAGACGGACGCGGCGTTTCGCCAGCGAATCCATCTCCACATCGAAGCGTTCGCGTCGGCCGGGCCGCAAGGCGCCTACATCTATCACGCGCTTGATGCAGCACCGACGCTGCTCGACGCGAATGCGGTCAGAACGGCGCCGGGTTACGTGACCGTTGCGCTCCTCGGCGCCGCCGATGGTGTGCCGAACGCGGAAGAAATCGCCGCGGTACAGACGCGCTTTTTGGATCGAGACATCCGGCCGCTGACGGACGTGGTCAATGTGGTCGCGGCGACGCTGGTACCGGTGAAGGTCACGGCCGAGCTCGTGCTTCGACCTGGGCCCGACGCCGCGCTCCTCCTGGCCGAGGCGACCAACGCTCTGACCGACGAGCTGAACCTTCGCAAGAAGGTCGGCCGAAACCTCAGCCGCTCCTCGGTGTTCCGAGCCCTTCAGGTGGAGGGTGTCGAGCGCGTGGTGCTCGCTGAGCCGGCCAGCGACGTCATTATCGATGAAACCGAGGCCGTTCGCGCGGGCGCTATCACGCTCACCGTTGCCGCCGAGCGCGACGAGTAAAGAGGACGAAAATGGCCGTTTGGGTAAACGACAAATATGCGAACGCCGCTCTCAGCGCGATGATCGCCGACATCAGTGAGATCCACCTGCTTTCCCAGGCGGTCTCGAGCTATGGGGACGTCGCGACCTATTCCGTCGCGAACAAGACAGGTGTCACCGCGTCCACCATTGCCGATGGATCGGTCTCCGGCCGAGCCACCGGCATTCCGCCGATCAGCGACGGCAACGTCACGGTGGCCGCCGTCGAAGCGAACCATTGGTGCGGCACGGATGGCGATGGTGTTCTGTGCATTGTCGCGCCGCTGGAAACGCCGCTGACTTTTTCGTCGACGAGCTCGAAGTGGTTCACGACCACCGCGAATGAAATCGCCATCCTTGACGGCGAAGAAGCGGCCTAACGAGCGAGGCGGTTCTCGGCAGTTTGAAGGGGGCCACCATCACCTGGCGATGATCCAGGGACGACCAGAGTCACGCGCCCCACGAGGCCAGTATGCCGAACCCCAGCCCCATTGCAGGTCTCGGCACTCCCAGCGCCACGTACAGCCAGGGGCAGACCTTCGGATCGCCCTCAGAAGCGCGTCGAAGCCAACCGGTCGTCATGCGTGGCGCCAGCGTCACCTTCCCGGCGACGTGGGGCAACTACATCCTCTTCGAGGTCGGGAACAACTGGTTCCAGGACGGCGCGCAGATTTGGATCTCCGTATCCGGCGGCCAAAACTACATCACGCTGCGGTTCGGCGACGGCGGCACCTCGGCGACGCGCTATGTCGGCGTAAACGTCTCGGCGCTTGGGCTCGAGGGCGAGACGCACGATCTCACCTGGGAGTTCGACCCGGTCAACAAATGGGCGAAGCTCTGGCTCGACAATGACCTGATCGGCGAAGGCGGTGATTGGGGCGCCGACTGGACCTATGACGTCTGGACCGGCAACGGGGACGGCGGCTGGGGTCGCTATGGCGGCGATGGTGCGCCCGCGTCGCCCTCCACCGCTTGGCCGTCTTCGTCGCTCGGCACGCTCTCGATCTGGTACAACACGCAGTCGACTTGGGCGCCGGCGCCAGATGAGGATGCCGGTCCCCTCGTGGACGTGGCCATTCCGGTCGCTGTCCAACCGATCGCCGTTTACGAGGCCGGCGCAGTCGATTTGGTGCCGATCGACCTCCCGGTCGCTGTTGCCGCGCTCTCGGTAGAAGCGGCGGAACAAGCGTCGCTTGGAGCCGCGGGTATTGCCATCACGGTCGAGCCGTTGGCGGCCGCCGAGGCCGCTGTGGTGGGCCTTGACTCGATCGGCGTGCCCGTGGCGGTTTCCGGCCTCTTGGTGTCCGAGTCCATGGCGCTTGGCCTTACCGGGGTGACGGTCGACATCACGATCGAGCCGTTGTCAGTCGAGATCGCCGAGGCTGCGGACCTCGTCGGAATCGGTATTCCGGTCAGCATCGCGCCTATGGGCGGGATCACTGTGGAAGCGATCGGGCTCGCGTCTATCGTCATGCAGCCGACAGCGTCCGCTATGGCAGTGGGCGAGACGCGGCCCGTGGCGCTGAGCGGCACCGTCAGCGCGGTGAGTGTCGAGCCGCTGACAATCGCCAGCGAGGAAGCGCTGACGCTGAGGGGCGTCGATGTTTCCTTGGCCGTCGAGCCGCTCTCGGTCGCGGCGAAGCAGCTTGTCCGCTTTGCATCCGTCGATATCGCGGTGACGACCACGGCAACCGATGCGCGCGAAGGCTCCACCGTCGGGCTCAGCGCAGTCGACGTGCGGTTGGCGGTTGATGCGCTTGCCGTCCACCTCGAGGAAGCGGCGGATCTTGCGTCTGTCGATGTCCCCATCGGCACGGCGCCCATGTCAGCGGTGGAGCGCGTGCCGGCGCCGCTCGGGTCGGTGTCGCTCGCGGTGACGGTCGGGGCAATCCGCGCTGTCCAGGGTGACGGGGTCGCCTTCACCGACATCCGAGCTTCGGTCACCGTCGGCACATTGTCGGCGACCGCAACGGAATATGCGGAGCTGTCCAGCGTCGACCTCACGCCGAGCATTGCGCCGATGGCAGGCGCTGAAGTGCAGGAGGTTGTTCTCGCTGGCGCCGACATCCCCATCACAGTTGAGCCGTTCCCTGCGACGAGCGACGCCCTCACAGGGGCTGCGGCGATGGGGGGCGTCAACGTGCCGATCGAGGTCGATCCATTGCCTGCGCACGAGAACGCCGAGGTCAAGCTCGGGAGCGTCGACGTCACGCCGACGATCGAGCGCCTTCCGACGATTGGGTCGCGCCGTGACCTGTTGACCGACAATCGGCTTCTGCCCTTGGGGTCGACGCCACAAGAGCTCGCGTTCGACGATGTTTTCGGCGAGCGGATCGATACGATCCCGGTCGACTTGCGTCTGCTTTATCGGCCGCAAGACATTCCCGATGGCTTCATTCCGTGGCTCGGTTGGTCGGTCTCCGCCGACATCTGGCGCCGGAATTGGGATGCAGAGACGAAGCGCCGGATCACGGCGCGGATGCTCCCGCTCCACCGGATCAAGGGCACTGAGGGAGCGTTCGCGGGATATTTCGAGGCGATCGGCGCGCGCCTCGTCGACACGCTGACGCCTTCAGATCGGCCGTGGGCGCTGCCGGATCGTGCTGCCGAGGTGACGGCGGCCTGGAAGGCATCGCTGAAACAGCTGCGCGTCTACACGCGAAACGACACCCGCGACGCCCTTCGAGTGGAGCATTTCGCCGACCATGCCTTCGCCGATTACGGCTGGGGGTGGCCCGACACGCCGGAGACGGTTCACGGACGGCGAAGCTATATCTTCGACCCCAAGGATGGGGAGGAGATCGCACTCCAGCGCTGGGAGTATGACGAGACACGGGCAACCGTCACGGAGGATCTGGTCGAGCGGGTGACAATCCCGCGGCGGGCCGGCCCTTATACGCCCTTCGCCGATGCGAACACGTTCGTCGATCATGCGTGGTTGGTCGATCAGATCGATCCCGAGATCATCACGACGACGGTCCGCACCTATGGCGAGACGTCGGACGTCGACCTCATCGTCGAGACGTTGACCCCGTCGCTGGAAACGACGGAAGTCTGGCCCGAGCGGGTCAATGTCACGAGGACGGTTCCGCATTTCTACGCGGCGAACGTCGCCGTGTCTGACCATGCGTTCGCATTCAATGATCAGGCCGAGTTGGCCTATTACGATCGCTGGTACATCGTCAGCCGCGAGACCCCGCCGATCGATGCGCGACCGGCCGGGGCCTATACGGACTTCTCTTGGACGCAGCCGGACCCCTACACGGCCTATCTCCTCGCGGATTTCCCGGGGCGGGCAAGGCCGCCACATGGCTATGCCGATGTCTCGGTGGCGGACTTCTGCTTCGCGTCCGAGGACGACCTTTCGAACTACTTCACGGCCTGGGAAGCGATCCGCGCGGCGAAAGCGCTGCGGGACGAAATCCAGGTCACTTTCACGATGGCAGAGCGGCTCGATCTGCGAGCGCCGATCCCGTTGGACGGCTCTGTCAAATTTGGCTCGCGCCGAGCCCGCAGGAGGCTGTGAATGGACCGCATCGCCACGATCTCGTCGGCGCAAAAGATCTCGACCGAATTCCTGAACAACATCGGGGCATTCGGTCGGGAGGGGCTCGACCGTGTCGGCGCCCAGGCCGTCGGGACCGGCCTCTATTGGGCCGACTTCACGATTCAGCGGGTGTCCAACCTTCAGGCCACGCTGACCCTCGGTTCATTCTGGAGCGGCGGCAAGGTCTACCCGCTCCGGACCGAGCACACCTTCGACTTTGACAACGATCTTCCGCAAGCCGGAGGCAACAAGCGGATCGTCACGATCTGCGTGTCGGCCAATCAGGCTCCCGCCGGCAATGCGCCTCGTGAGTTCCTGAAAGATCCGACGAATGATCTTGTCACGACGGAAAGCCGCAGCACAGCGACCCGGGACGACCGCTTCGCGGCCGCCGCGGCGCTCTATTCCGATCCGTCGCCATCGCCGACCGCGCCGGCCGCGCCCGGCGGGCAGGTTGCGATCGGATGGATCACCCTGACGACGGCGGGGCTCGAGGACGAAACCGGGATCACGCTGAACACTTCGCGGCGTTTGCCGAGCAACGAATCCCTGGCCTCGTCCGTCAACCAGATGCAGGCGCGCCAGAACCAGGTTTTCGGTCGTGTCGACAGCCTCGAAACCGATCTGTCGAACACGATCAATCAGCTCGACGCGCTGCCTGGCCCGATCACGTTTCGGCAGGTGTTCCGGGATCTTGCGGAGTTGAAGGATGTGGTCGACGTGCCGGATACGGCGGCGGCCTATTACATTGAGAACTTCCGCGACGAAAGCGGGTCGAACACCACGCACCCCGATTACGCAGCGCGGATCGACGATGGCGCAACGTTCCCGCCGCCGGCATCAAACGGCTCGGTGACGAGCAAGTTCGCGCTGTTTGCGGCCAACGATCCGCTCGTGAAGACCGTCGACAATCTCACTCTTCCGTACTGGGAGGAGGAGCTGCGGATCGACGTGGTCGGTCGGGATGCGGACGTGTCCTTCTCGGACAAGCAGTCCCACACGATTCACTGGCGTCATCTGCGCTGCGGTCGGATCCGGCATCGTTGGGGCTCGGCCTATAAAACGCCGCATCCCGCGTCCTTGCTCGTCTCTTATCTGACGTCCGGCTATTTTGCGCTCTGGCGCAAGGCGCTCGATTCGAACTGGCACCCCGACTACGACGTCTGGGAAAGCCGTCTGTCGCTGATCGAGCGGCGCCGTCTTGCCAAGGTCCAACGCCGAAAGCGTTGGTGGAAGGATTGGGCCCGCTTCGTCTATCATCCTTGGCACTACGTCGAGACCGGTGTGGCGGGGCGAAACATCGCCCAGACGTTCCTGTCCTCGTCCGCCGGTTACGTGCCGAAAATCGGGCTCTATTTCGCCGCGAAGGGGAGTGGCGACGTCACCGTCCAGATTTGCGAGACGGTCGACGGCGTGCCGAACACCGAGGCCGTCGTGGCGACCACCACGATCTCCAGCGGGTCGATCAATCTCTGGCCGGCCCGGACCGATGTGCCGTTCAAGCCGACGCTTCTCGAACCTGGCATGCAATACGCGGTCGTTTTGACTACGGATGCGAGCCATTCGTTGGCCTGCGTCTCGGGCAATAAGTACCTTCAAGGCTCGTTGCAGACCGCGAACGACGGCGTGTGGAGCGACATCAATCCGAATCTCGATCTCGCGATCCAGATCTACTATTGCCGCTTCGCGCAGACTCGGACCGTTGTGCAGCTGGCTCCTCTCTCGCTGCCCGGTGGGATCCTCTCGGTCGACAGCAATATCGGTGCGATCGAGCCTGAAGGCACGAGCCTTATGCTGAGCTATCAGCCGAATGGCTCCGGGGCCTGGTACCCGATCGACAATGCCGAGAACTCGGATCCGCTCGGCAGTCTTCCGACGGTCCTCAATATGCGGGCCATCTTCACCGGTACGACCGACCTCATGCCGGCGATCGACTTCACCGACGCTGACTATGAGGCATGGCGGCCTGACGACGAACTTACCTGGATCAGCAATGATGTCGACTTCGGGCAAACCGTCACGACGGTTGTCATCGAAGTGACCTGCGCGAACTTCGACGGATCGGACCACGACATCACCGTGACGCTCTTGCCAGACGGCGGTGGGAGCGAAACGGCGGACGCTTCGGACTCGGAAGTCGATCCCGCCGACCCGACGAAGATCACCTTCTTCCGGACCTTCACGGGCGTCAGCCTCCAGGTCTGCCAGATCAAGGTGGAGGGGACGACGACCGACACGACGAACATCTACGCCCTGCAAAAGGTCTTCACCTACGGGAGCTCTTAATCATGGATGAGAACTTCGTCTTCGACCCGGAGACCAATTACACGGTTCGCTTCAAGAAGGCCGTGACCGCCGAGGGCGTTCGCTGGCGTCCGTTCGACAGCTACGGACGGCCGCGCTCCTACGAGATGCGCGGCGCGCTGGCGCACAAGCTCCGGGAGCACCTGGCGAGTGCCGAATAACGGCAACCTTTATCGGCGCCAGCCGACCGACCCAATCGACGTCATCTTCGTCAATCAGGTCCTCGCCGACATCCAGGCGCGCTTTACGAAGCTGGAGAGCTTCGCACCCGATTGGGAGGAGGCGGTCAACCGCCTCAATTCCATCGGCGTGAGCAATTTCTTCGAGTACGTGCAGCCGCTGATCGAGCAAGTCTCCGAAGCGGCGAAGCTCGGCTTCCTGATGATCACGTCGTCGACGTCGTTGACGCTGACGGAGGGGGAGCAGTTCGTCTTCGTGGCCGATGAAGGCTCGCAGCGGGCAACGTTCCGTCCGTCGAGCTTCGTCGGGATCGCCCGGTCGGGCGGCTACGAGTTCAGCGCGATCGGCGAGGTCATCAGCTACGACAGCGAGACCGGCGAGCTGCTGGTGACGATACGGCACATCGTCGGGTCAGGCGGCCCCTACAGCGATTGGGAGATCACCAGCGAATCGGCCGTCATCCGAGCGGTGATCGACATCTGGGACGATGTCTCCTCGGCACTCGTGACCGTGACGGATGCGGCCGAGGAGCTATCCGGTGCGGCAGGCGCAGCGGCGAGCTCGGCGGCGACGGCTGTGTCCGCTCGAAACGACGCTCTCGCCTATCGCAACAATGCGAGCACGTCGGCGAGCGCCGCGGTGATCGCTGCGGATGCGGCGGCGCTCTCCGCCGAAACTGCGCAGGCAGCGGCGACACGGCGATCATTCTGGATCGCCTCAACCCTCTAGAGGCGTTTCATGGCAAATCGGAATGCGCGGCTGGCGCTGACCACCTCGGCGGCGGACGCCTACACGTGCCCGGACGGCAAGACTGCGCTCGTGACGATGTGCCAGGTCGCCAATGTCGACGGATCGAATCCGGCGGTTGTGACGGTGTGGTGGACGGATGCCTCGGCGTCCAACGCGGTGACCCGGCTCTGCCTCAGCACAACGGTCATTCCTGGCGACGCGATCAGCGTCGTCGCCGGCGGGCTCGTGCTCGAGGCGGGTGACAAGATCCGAGCATCCGCATCGGCGACCGGTGATGCCGAGATGTCGGTCTGCGTGATCGAAGAGGATGCCTGATGCCGCGCTTCACGCGGCTCTCGACGCGGCAACGGTCGTTATCCTCGACCGTCAACCCTGTCGCCTCGAAGTTTCGGTCGATCGGCCCGGCGCTATCGCGCATCTCGGACGACATCGAGCCGCCCACCGCGGGACAGGCCGAATGGAAAACGCCCGGCTCCTATAGCTGGGTCGTCCCGGACGGCGTGACGATGGTCGCAATCGTGGCCGTCGGCGGCGGCGGGGCCGGCGCGTATGGGGTCTACAACGCATCCCTCGCGCACGGCGGTGAATCCTCCGTCAAACGCGGGGTGACGACGCTGTGTTCCGCAGTCGGAGGTAAGGCGGGCAACCACCCATCGACCCCGTCCGCCGGCGGCGCTGGCGGCGTGAAGCATGGCGGCGGCAATGGTGGGGCGGGCGGCAACACCGAGAACCGCGGCGGCGGTGGTGGTGCCGGCGGCTATACCGGCAATGGCGGTCGTGGCGGCGTGACATTCGACACCAATGGCCAAAGCGGTGCAGGCGGTGGCGGTGGCGGTGGCGCCGGCGGCCCGGCCGTATTCGGCAACGGCGGCGGCGCCGGCGGTGGCGTCGAGCTTTACGGGCAAGGCGCTAACGGCCCTGGCGGATCCTCACCGAGTGCGCCCGGTGGCGGAGGCTCGGGAGGCGCTAGCGGCTCGATGACGACATCCGGTCGCGGCGGCGACGCAAACGGGATCGGCGGTGGAGGTGGCGGGGACGGCGATACCGGCGCCACGTACGGTGGCGGAGGCGGCGAACTCTCCTGGGTCAACTATGCGCCTGTCGTCGCGGGCGAGACCCTGACGATCCAGGTCGGCGCCCGAGGAATCCCATTCACCAACGCGCGCTACGGCAAAGGCGGCCCCGGCGCGGTCCGCATCATTTGGCCCGGTCAGCTCCGGCAGTTTCCGGCGACCCGAACCGCCGACGAATAGCAGCACTCAACATGATCGCGGCTCGCCGTCAGCGCCGAGCCACTCCTGACAATCCCACAACGTGGGTGGCCTACGCCGCCCGCGCCCGTTGCCGTGCGCGCATATCGCCGGCCTGAAATCCAAGAGGTGATGAAGAATGGTGGATTCCCGCTTCCACGGCCTCACTACGCGCGAGTTCACTAACGTTCCTCGCGCCGTCGAATTCATCGACTTGTCCTATATCGGGCTCATCGGGACGGCGCCCGACGCGGATGAGACCAACTGGCCGCTCAATGAGCCTGTGCTGATCACCGGACAGAGCAGCCTCCCGGAAGGCCTCGGCCTGTCCGGCACCATCCCGGACGCCCTCGACGCGATCTGGGATCAGGCGAACGCCACCATCGTCGTGGTTCGTGTCGAAGAGGTACTCGACGAAGGCGAGCTCGATGTCACCGCGACCATGTGGAACATCCTGGGCAATCGGCTTCAGCTCACTGGTGCCCACGCGCTCCGCAAGTCCGAGTCGATGTTCTCCATCGTGCCACGGATTCTTATCGCGTCGGGATTCACCGCGGTGCGCCCGACGGACGGCGTCGCGTCGGTCACGATCAGCGCCGGCGGCTCTGGCTACGATCGGGAGAACCCGCCAGCGATCACCACGACGGGTGGAAGTGGCGCCGGCTTCAGCGCACGAGCCGTGGTCTCTGTCGCCGGAGTGGTGACGGCGATCATCATCGAGAACCCCGGCGCCGGCTATTCGGAGGCGCCGACGATCGCGATTGCGGCCCCTGAAGACGGCGACACGGCAACGGCGACGGCGACGCTCGGGACAGTCGCGAACCCGGTGGGCAAAGAACTCGAGGCGATCGCCGGGCCGATGCGCGCCATGGTCGTCGTCGACGGGCCGAACACCACGAATGCCGCAGCCGTGTTGGCTCGTCAGGACTACGGCACCGACCGGGTGATGATCGTCGATCCGTGGTGCAAGATCGCCAAGGATGGTGCGATCGTCACCGATCCACCCTCGGCCCGTCTTGCCGGCCTCCAGGTCCGCGTCGATCAGCAGCGCGGCTTCTGGCATTCGCCCTCGAACAAGCAGGTTCTCGGCATCCTCGGCACGGCGCGGCCCATCTCGCACGGATGGTCCGACCCGAACACCGACGCCGAATATCTCAATGACAACGAGGTCTCGACGATCATCCGTGATCGGTCTTCCGGCGGCTTCCTGTTCTGGGGCAACCGGACGACGAGCGGCGACAGTGTCACGGCCTTCTGGTCGGTGCGACGCACCTCCGACGTCATCGTCGAGAGTGTCGAGCTCGCTTGCCGCGCGTTCGTCGACGAGCCGTTCTCGATCGATCTGCTCAAGAACATCGGGGAGACCGCTTCGGCGGGGCTCCGCCGCCTGGTGGCGCGGGGGGCGACCATCGGGTCACGCGTGTGGTTGGACCCTGCTTACAACACGCCGGAATCGTTCCTGATCGGCGAGGTCTACGTCAGCTACGACGCCGAGCCCGCGGCGCCGGCCGAGCACATCATTTTCCACTACCACCGCAACACTGGCTACTACACCGAGCTCGCGCGCAATGCGGCCCGGGAACTTGAGCGTCTGGCGCTCTGATCCAGTAGCGGCTCAAGGA
Organism: Acuticoccus kalidii; assembly: GCF_021556395.1. Taxonomy (GTDB): domain Bacteria; phylum Pseudomonadota; class Alphaproteobacteria; order Rhizobiales; family Amorphaceae; genus Acuticoccus; species Acuticoccus kalidii. The sequence continues at coordinate 640,063 of NZ_JAKGCS010000024.1, read as the reverse complement.
GGCCACCATGCGCGACATTATCCGAGCCTTCACGGGCTCCATCGCCAGCTTCGTCTCCGCTAAGGAGATGGCGATCGAGATCCAGTCGATCACGCCTCCGATGATCGGGGATCTGACCGACGACTTTCACGGCGGCGGTATGCCGGCCGCCGTGAGCGTCCCGCTCGGGACCACGCTGTCGGACGCTTCATTCTCGCTCGCCACCTGGAACCGCAACGTGATCCGTCGCGTGGGTATTCCGATCGGCCAGACGGACACGATCACTTTCCGCGGCGCGGCCGTCTCCGATGTCACCGGGGACACCAAGACGATCGAGATCGTGCTGACGGGGCGGCTCTCCGAACCGGACGCGGCACAGTGGGAGCGCGGGAGCATTTCCGGCGTCGGCTACACTGTCGGAAGCATCATTTACTACAAGCTGATGCACGGCGACGAACTGATCCACGAAGTCGACATCCTCAATATGAAGAAAATCGTCGACGGTGTGGACGTCAACGCGCCCATCAACTCCGCCCTCGGTTTCTGATCCGGGCCGTTAGTAATTCGCGTGAGCGAGCCGATCCAGCCGCTGACCTTCATCACCGAATAGTCACTGAAGGTCAGCGACGGCGAACTTGAGATGATATAAAAGAGAGAGAACCATGAAAATCACGTTGGGAAAGCCGGTCACGATCGGCAGCACGACCTACTCGGAAATCGATGTCCGCGAGGAAATCACCGTCAAGGACATGATCGCGGCGGCCGACGCCGCAAACGATGTTGAGCGGCTTTTCATGACGCTCGCATCGCTGGCCGACGTCCCCCGCGCTGTCATCGACGCACAGCCGGCGACGTGGGCGGTCAAGATCGAAGATCAGTTGGAGGACACCCTTATGGGAAAGCCGATGGAGGACGCGCCGACGACTGGCGAGACGTTGTCGCCTTCATTGCCCACGTCCTCCACTGGAGTCCCCGCGACGTCCTGAGATTGACGCCCGACGAGGCGATGACGTGGGCGTCTGCGGCGCTTCGCATGCATCAGCGGATCAACGGCGGCGGAAAGGGTAAGGGCCGATAATATGGCGAATTTGATCTCGCGGCTCACGCTTCAGTTGAACGACCGCATCACCCGCCCGATGCAGAAACTTGCCGGTCGGCTCGACGGCTTTAACCAGCGCATAAAGTCGATGGCAGCGTCGTCGCCGATCCTGCCGGCCGCGTCCTTGCGGAATATGGCCGCCGGGTTCGTCGGTTATCAGGCGCTGACCCGCGGGATCGGCGGCACCGTCGGCGCCGCGATGAAGTTCCAGTCGGTGATGACGGAGATCGCCAAAAAGACGACGCTGTCGCCGGCCGGTCTCGAAAAAATGCGAGAGTCGATCATCCGAATCTCCAACGCGACGCCGGTCGCGCGGGACGAGCTCGGCAAACTGGTCGCAATGGCCGGTCAGTTCGGCATCGCATCGGCCGACCTCGAGCGTTTCGCCATGCTCGGCGCGAAGGCGGCAACGGCCTTCGACATGTCCGGCGCCGAGACAGGCACACTGCTGTCGCAGGTGAAGAACGCCTATCAGCTCAACATGGATGGGCTGACGAAGCTGGCCGACGCGATCAACTACGTCGCCGACTCCGCGGGTGCGTCCGAAAAGGATTTGATCGATATCCTCCTGCGCTCGGGCGCCACGGCGAAGACGTTCGGCCTCGGCGCTCAAGACGTCCTTGCCTTCGGCGCCTCGCTTCGAGAGGTCGGCATCGAATCCTCGATCGTCGGCACGTCGATGAAGGCGATCCTCACGAAGATGTCGGGGCTCGCCTCCAACAAGAAGGCTGTCAAGGCGCTCGATGCCATCGCCGGCAAGGGCTATTCGCGCAAGCTGCAACAGAAGTTTTATGAGGCGCCGGTTGAGGCGCTGACGACGTTCTTTGAGCTGACCAAGTCGCTCGGCGCGGAGCAGCGCTCCGGCCTTCTCACCGACTTCCTCGGCCTCGAATATGGCGATGACGGCGCCGCGATCGCGGAGAATGTCGACAAGATCATCGACCGGCTGAAGGCGCTTGCGAACGAATCGAACTATGTCGGCAGCGTCGACCGCGCCTTCGCCTTGACGAGCGCCGACGCCGACGCCGCGCTCAAGCGATTGTGGAACAACATTTCCAGAATCTCGACGGGGTTCGGTTCGACCCTTCTTCCCGCGATCGCCGACTTCGCCAACGCTGCCTCGGATCGCCTGGGCAGGATCGGACGAGCGAACGACACGGTCGTGACGCGGATCGGCGCAGCCTGGCGCGGGCTCGCCGAGGGGCTCGGCCTCGGCGAGACGGACATGTTCAGGGGCGTTCGAGAGCAGTTTCAGGCGTTCGACGAGTTTCTTTTCGGCCGGCAGCTCGATTCCGATGCTGGGCCGGCGGAGATCGCGAAAGCGACCAAGCGCGCGGAAGGGGTGATTCAGCGCATCACCAACCAGTCGCGCGACCTCGGCGCGGCGCTGTCGGGCATCATGGGCGGCGACATGTCGAAGCTGTCGGAGCTCGGCGCCGCGCTCGGCAAGATCGTCGACGGCCTCGGCGTTCTGGGCACCGGGGCGGCGATCGCCGGCATCGAAGTGCTGAAGCGTCTCGGCGCGGCGGTGTTCGCCCTTAGCATCCGTCTTCTCTTCTCGCCGCTCGGCCGCCTCGTCGTCCTCGCCGAGGGGATCACCGCGATCGCGGATGCCGTGAGCGGTGCGCAGGGCATTGGCGATTTCTTCGATCGCCTGGCGAGCCAGCCATGGTGGAAAATCGCGGCGGGCATCGTCGCCGTGGGATGGTCGATCCGCGCCCTCGGCCGCGCCGTGGGCGGCATGAAGCGGATCGGCGGACTCTTCAGTGCCGGAGTTGGTGGTAAGGCGGGCGGGAACGGCAAAGGTCCGAAGGTTCCGACGCCACAGGAGAAGGCGACCGCGCCATCATCACCTTCTCCGACGCCGGAGGGTAAGCCGGCGGCGCCGCGCGGGCCACGCGTCGGGCGTGGTGCCGTTCGCGTCGGCGCCGGCGCGGTCGGTGCGCTCGGCGCCATCGGGCTATGGGACCAGGTCCAGGAGATCGCGAAGGGCGCACAGGCGAACCGTTCGGCTGACGAGGGCAAGCTCGTCGGCGCGGTGCACACCCTCGGCCAGGGGCTCATCGGGGCGATCAACAGCTTGCTCGGGAAGTTCCAGGACTCGCCGCCGCGCGATTGGCAAAGCGAGTGGGCGAGCGGTGCCATCCAACGCGACGTGGTCAACCTCAAGGCGCCGACGAGCCCGGAAGCGCTCGCCGAGGCGGAGGCGCGCGCCGAGCGCATCCTGACGCTGTCCAGAGAGATCGCCGCCATTCAGTCGGTGGCGAGCACCGCGCGGGGCATGCGGCCGACGGAGGAGCAAAAGGCATCCCTCGAGGCGGCGCGGTCCGAGCTCGAGGGGCTCCTCGTCGGCGCCGAGGACAGCCTCCGGCAAAAGGTGGACTTGTTCATCGGCATTCTGCTCGACGGCGGCGGGCAGACGTCCGCGGCGGCGCAGGCGATGGCCGAGGAGATCCGCAACGGTATCGCGGAGGGGATGGCCGGGGCCGTCTCCGAGGCGCAGAGCGGGGCGCTTCGCATCATCGGTGCGTTCGACGGTCTGAGCGGCCGGCTCTTTGTCTCAGGCGCAACGGCGGTGTCGCAGCTCGCTGCGGGGATGCGGTCGCGGGCAGGGGAGGTGAACGCGGCCTCGACGCAGCTCGCGCAGGCCGTGGCGAACAAGTTCCCGGCGAGTCCGGCGAAGGAAGGCCCGTTGCGAGAGCTTCCATTGATGGGCCGCAAGATCGTCGAGCAGCTTGCCGGCGGCATGCGGTCTGGTCCCGCGTCAGCGGCGGCGACGGGCATCGCGGCCTCGATCGCCGCGGCGTTCCCCGCACATGCGGTGCAGGCGCCACCGGCGGCGCTGTCCGAGATCGTGGCGGGCATTCGGGGTCTGTCTCCCGAGCAGCGCACGGAACAGGAGCCTGTCTTGCGAGCCGTACCGGTGCAGCGCGATGGGGGGCAACCTCGCTCCTCAGCGGGCAGCGGGCCGACCATCTACGCCACCTTCCACATCAGCTCGACGGACCCGCGCAGCGCGGCGGCCGAGGTGCTTCGCGCACTCGATTTCCGCTCGGGTAGCGCGCTCGAAGATATCGGGGCGACTGGATCATGACGCTATTCGGCCTCGGGCCCTATCGTTTCGACGTTCTGAATGTCCCGATGCACGGCATCGATCGACGAACGTCGCCTCGAATCGGCCGTGTGAAGATCCAAGGGTCCCGTCCGTCGATGCACCACAGTGGTTCGGAAGCTCAGGAGGTCCGGATCGAGGCGACGCTCTATCCGCGGTTTCTCGGAGGGCGCGGTCTTGATCAGGTCGACGGGATGAGACGCGATGCGGAAGCGGGGGAGGTTTTCACTCTCGCTTCGATCAGCGGCGAAGTCTGGGGGCGCTTTCTGATCGAGGATATCTACGAGAAGATGCGCTATTTCGATGCCGCCGGCGTCGCCCAGCGCGTTGAGGTCGACATCAAGCTCCTCTCCGATGGTCCGATGTTCAGCGGAGCCGGCCTCGGCATCTCCCAGACCATCCCCCAGGTCGGACTCACGGGGGCCTACCAGCTGTTCCAATGACGATGCTCGCTTACACGGCCGTGGAGGGCGACATGCTGGATGCACTCGCCTGGAAGCATTATGGCCGCTGCGACAGAGGCTTCGAGGCCATGCTCGAAGCGAATCCTCATCTCCTCAACACCTATCGGCTCGCCGGTGGCGAGACGGTCTATCTGCCGGAGCTACCCGCGGCTCCGACGACTGACACGGCAATCCATCTATGGCGCTAAAGCCTCGGTTTAAGGTCACCGCCAATGGAACCGATATCACCGGGACGCTGGCCGAACTCAATGCCGAGATCACAGTCATCGACGCGGCCGGGCTCGAAAGCGACTCGGTGCAGTTCATCGTCGACGACAAAGGCGGCCGGGTAGCATTCCCGTCGACGGGGGCCAAGCTTGCCGTCTGGCTCGGTTATGACCAGCCGACCATCTTCATGGGGATGTACACGGCGGACACCGTGAAGCTGGAGGGCTGGCCGCAGAGGGTCATCGTGACCGGCAGAGCCGCCGATCAGACGAGCGCCCTCAAGCAGCGCCAGACCAAGGAATATATTGAGAAAACACTTGGTCAGATCTTCGAGGAGATCGCCGGCCGAAATAGTCTGTCCGCCAAAGTTGACGAGTCGATCGCGTCGATCTTGGTGCCCTATCACGCGCAGCAGGAAGAGAGCGACCAGCAATATGTGACCCGGCTGCGCGACGAATTCGACCTCTCCGTCACGATCAAGAACGACGTGATGATCGTCATCCCGAAAGGGAAGGGAGGGCTTGGTCCCTTCGTCGTCGCGCCCGCACCATTCGGCAACCTGGTCTCCTACAGCTGCGAGTTTGGCGAGCGCGCCAAGCACGACAAGGTCGAGGCGACCTGGTTCGACCGACAGAAGTCGCAGCTCGAGATCGTCGAGGCGCCGGTCCCACATTCCGAGATTGGCGTTTCCGGCACCGCGGCGCCGACCTTTCGCATCCGAAAACCCTATCCGACCAAGGAGCTCGCCGAACATGCGGCGCGCTCCAAGGCCGCATCACTCGGGCGGGACGAAGCGTCCGCAACCTTCGAGATCAATGGCGATGCGAACGTGCGGGCTGAAATGGACGTCATCGCGATGGGGATCCGCTCGATGGTCGACGGCAATTGGGTCTCCGACAACGTCGAGCATCGCTGGGGTACCGACGCGGCAAGGACGACGATCACCTGCAAACCAAAAACGTAAGAGTCCAAAGCCAAGTGCGCGATAGAAATCCTGGCTCTTCTGGTACTGTAATGCGGGCACGAACGGCCGCATGCTGAGACGGTCGCGGCTCGCGACGCCTTCCGATCATGCCGCCGAAGTCCAACCGGCGCTGGAAGAGCTGCTTCTCGCCCTTCCTCTACCGCGACCGTAAGCTACTGGGTATGAGCCCCGACCTTAGCTCGCTGTGGCGACTGCTTCGCTCAGGACGAAACCCTCGGTTTAAGGCTAACGCGTTCGCTATATGCCATGGCAACCCGGGTCTCGATCTTTCGCTCTACGGTTTCATCAAGAAAGGCTTCCATAAACCGCCTCCCATTCTCAGCGATCTGTCTGCACCGCCCTTCATTGGCGACACACCAGTCATACACGTCCTGAAGATCGGATAGGTCTGAGCGAACCGGAACATAATGCTTAAAGGGGCGCAAAAAACTTTCACACGCCCAGGATTCAACGGTCGGATGCGGCATAATAACTGTAGAGTTAGAGTACATCATCCATTTAAGCGAGGTGGCGACGTCATTGCCCTCGAGGCATAGAAGATATTTATACTTCAACTGCTCCGGAATTGTCATATGTGACCGCATCGCGTTCTCAAACTCCGACAAAGGTATGTTACTGGTTCGGACATTTCCTGTAATCCCAGTGAAACCCAAATCGATATTGTCGGAGTTGACCACTTTCATGGCTGCCGGAATGAAGGCACGGCTGCCGGTGCGCATTCGCAGAGTGCTAGTATTAAGGGGGCCCGTTGTAGAGCCTCTCCACAAGAGCTTGGTCTCTTTCTCGTCAAAGGGGAGGTCGTTTTCCATGACTTGTTTGATGGTGCCGAAATGGCGGCCGCGCTTTAGTGGAAGCAAAACACCATTTCCCGGGTTCATCAAATCACGCGATTTGCAGAACGTCGGAATCTTAAACGAAGACCGGCTATCCCCAGCAAATACTGCAAAGTCTCCTTTAAGTCGGTGCTTCGCGAATAATTTCACTATCGGAAGAATGTACTCTTGAACAACTTTATTAAAGCTTGTCTCGCCGTACATCTCGCAGAACCTTGGGCCAATCGGCTGATTAAGCGCGAATTCAACAAGGTTGTCCTGGTCTACGTCTGCGTTCGCAACGAATGCGGGATAGCTGGCCGGAACTTTGAATTCCCCGTGCACCATATGTTGTATGCCCGAAAAATATAGGCCGCGCCGACGCTGGGCATCAGGGGCATCGGTATGGTCAGTCTTGGTCATCAATGTATCCTGTAGCCACTTCCTGTACCTTCACGCTGGGCCCTGGCGAGCCACGCATGTCGGAGCTATCACTCCGCGCCCCAACCGAAAGGGAACAATGCGTCGCAGGCATTCTTAGCGCCTCAATGTCGGATAGAGAACCAAGAAGCGCCGACGGTCGTGAGGATCAAGGGCCCCCTGTGCGCAATCCCTTCGACCCTAGGGTAGAGCGGGACTCAGAGTTCAACTCTGCCTCCTGCGCGCTCGGCCACCGACCGAGTCGGAGATAAGAATCCCTTCAGGCGCCAATACCCCTAGACGCTCACTAGCAGTAGGGATACCCCCCCAGCCATACTCGGAACGATATTGAATGTTCCGCGTTCTGAGCCTGTTTTATTCTTTTGCTCACTTCAGCAAATGAACGCTGAAGCTCAAGCCAGTTCCCCTCTTCCAAAAGCTCACTACTATCAAGGATACTGAGATTTAGATTTGGAGAATGCTTTCCATTGATCGCTTCATAGGCAATCATCGATTTTACGAAGGCGTTCTGCTTTCGAATAAAGTGAAGACTGGCATTGAGCTCCTCGGGACTTAGAAGGCGTGTGCCCTGATGTGTCAGACCCGCCTCGTATATATAGTACTCCGCGTCCATGACTGGTCTCATCTAGGTATTCCTCCATTGGTACGCGTTACCCGACAATGGGGGCCGGCAAAATCCTAAGCGCGTCCGCGTTGTACTACTCCCCCTTCGAGTTGTGAACCGAACCGATCAGACGACCGCCGGAGCAGATCGGCTTGGGGCCTCACTCGGCACGGCTGAACCGGCACATCCCCACGACATGAGGTCAATTTTATGGCTGCCGCATCTGCGCAGAAAGACCCCCTTTGGCCCGGCATCAGCGAGGCCCGGAAGGCGGCAATCCTCGCGGCCGGCAACCCGGCCGGCTCGCTCGCCCACCTCGAGTATTTCAAGCTCTGGGACGGCGAGCGCGAGATCCCCGGCCCGCGCCACAATCCGCTGATCGTCGCGCTCGGCAAAGCGGGTGAGATCACCTGGTGGAACAACGACGATGACGCGTACTGCGCCGCCGTCCTCAACGGCGTGATCGTCGTCGCCGGCGGCATCAGCACCAAATCGGCGCTCGCCCGCTCGTTCGCCGAGAACGGCTATGGGACGACGCTCGCCTATCCCGTGCCGGGCGCGATCTTCGTCCAGCCGCGCAACGGCATCGATTCGATCTTCGGCCACACCGGCCTCGTCGATCACGTCTCGGCAGACGGGAAGCGAATGACGGTGATCAACGCCAACGTCCAGAACATGATCAAGTTCTCGACCTATCCGGTCTCCTCGGCGCTGCCCGGCGGCTTCATCTGGCCGGAGGGGATCCCGATGACGGAGGCGGCGAGGGCGGCCGCCGAGGCTTATCGGAAGGGGAAGGGCCGGCCGACGGCGATCGGCGCGCCGGCCGACGCGAGCGTCCGGCTGCGGGCGCTTCTCGTGACGGGTATGTCGGGCGAGGACGTGCGCGAGCTCCAGCGGCGGCTCGCGCGTCTCGGGATCAAGCCGGCCCTCTCGGGCACCGGCTATTATGGGATCAAGACCGAAGAGGCCGTCACCAACTTCCAGATCGCGAATGGCAGCCTCGACGTCGACGGTGATGCCGGGCCGGCGACGCAGCGCGCGATCGAGGTCGCGCTCGAGGCGCACGAGACGAAGGCGGCGCAGGAGAGGGCGGTCGCGAAGTCCGCCGCGCCGATTACGACCGCCGGCGCGGCCGGGGCGGGCGCCGTGATCTCCGTCGTGAACGAGGCGAAGGGAACGCTCGACACCTTCGGCTCGATGGCCGCCACCGTCGGGCCGCTCGGCGAGATCGCCGTTGCCGCGGTGCTCGCGGCGGGCATCGCGGTCGTCGCCTATCTCGTGTGGCGCAAGGTCCGCGGCCGGCGCGTCACCGAGGCGCCGGCATGAGCGCGCTCTTCCTCCTCCTCGGCGGCTGGCGCGGCCTCCTCGGCATTGCCGCCGGCGTCGCGATCGGCGCGGGCTCCGGCTACGTGGCCGGCCGCTGGGCGGAAAGCCACGCCGCCGCCGCCAAGATCGAGGCCGCTCTGTCGGCCGCCATTCTCAAACAATCCGAGGTCGACAATGACGCATTGGACGCGACGAACCGCGCGCGCCGTGGCGCTGCTCGCGATGCTGACGCTGGGCGCCTGCTCGATGACGACGGCTTCCGGCGGCCTTAGCTGCCTCGCCTTCGCGCCCATCACCTGGAGCCCGGCCGATACGGCGCCGACGCTCCGCCAGGTGAAAGAGCACAACGCCGCCTATGGAGCGCTTTGCTCATGACCGACGCCGAGACGCGAGAGGTTCGCGAGGAATTGCGGGATTTCAAGTCGCAGTGGCACGCCGCGCAGGAAAAGCGCGCGCGGGATTTCTGGACGAGCTTTCGTTGGGTGGTGGGCCTCGGCGCGAGCCTCCTCGTCTCGTTCCTCCTCTGGGCCTGGTACGTCACGACCGGGGCCGGGGACGGGAAGGAGGCGGTGATCCGTGTGGAGGCGGTTCAGAAGACCGCCGATGCCAATGCGCAGGCGCTCGAGGCGATGCGGCTGACGATCGACAAGCGGTCCGGGCATGAGACGCGGATCACCGTGCTCGAGGATCGCTATGGGCGGATTGAGAACTCGCTCGAGGCGATTTTGAAGGAGGTGCGGCAGGGGCCGTGAGGGCGCATAGTAGAGAAACCGATTACGCAGCCTCGAGAAAGCGCCGTCATTGTGACACCATATCAACACTTTTTGAACTGTCCGAACTTGCCGCGATAATGGTCCATCGTCATTCTCCTGACGAAATTCAATCACCCAAGTTGATGGCAGGATTGCCATCCTGCTCTCCTGAGGTTGATGTGTCAGGTGCTTTTGTCCTATCGGCCGGACGATCAGGATCGACGTTGCTTTCCCGGGCGTTGTCGCATCACCCTGAATTGTTGTCGATCTCGGAATATTGGACTTGCCTATGGATGAGGTCGATCGGAAATCCGAACTGGAGCGGCAAGACGTATTGGAGGCATCTCTCTTATCCTCCGGTATGGTATTCGAATTTCATAAATCAGGCGCAACTGGCTGATGCTTTGCCAATTGAGTTTACCTATGATCAGATAAAGGGGCGATATGACCTGGCCCATTGCCCCCCAATACTGACAATGACATTGCCATCCTTGACATCGAATCCTGAAAAAGTATTCGATGAACTTGGTCGAATTATTCCAGGCTGGCAGAAGGCAAGCGTAACTGGCCAAACGGAGCGGCTGTTTGATTATTTAACATTGCGGCAGAAGCGGCAAATGTGGATCGAGAGATCGGGCCTCTCTTATTGGCATATCCCAGATATATTGAGTGGTTTTCCAGCTGCTAAATACGTTCATCTCACACGTGATGGTCGAGATGTCGTTCTATCGATGATGGGCATGCGTTTGTTTGACCCAATCGTCCGGTTCAGCTGGCTACTCCAATCGGTTGCCAGCCGGGGTCACCTTCAATCTTATATGTATTTCAATATGCGCGGCGCCGCGCGTGCAAGCCTTCTTTGGTTGACCGAGGTTGAGCGAAAACTTACTCAACAGCATTCCCGTCGTCGTCCATATAGCCTGCCTGACGACATGACTTTCGAAGACAGGCTTGCGGTTTACGCCAAATTCTGGGCGCAATCTACGCGTCTTGGGCTCCAGGCAATCGAACGAATCCCGAGCGGCCAGCTCCTCACTATCAGGTACGAAGATCTTATTGCGGATCCTCGAAGTACGCTGCGCGTAGTCATTGAGTTTCTACGTCCGGACGGACGACACGAGGAATGGCTGGATGCGGTCGAGCGCATGCCGCGTTCGCGGCCTAAGCGCTGGTTGGAGCTCGACGCTGAAACTAGGAGGGCCGCTGAGGAAATCGTCGCTCCCGTTAATGCCGCCCTAAGGTATCATTGATTGTTGCCATCTTGACGGACGCGGAACGGACATCGCGCTCCTCGGGCGTTCGCGCTCAAAGGAGAACGAAAAAATGCCCTCTAGCGGTTACTCGTGCAAAACCGAAATTCAGGTCTGCAAAACTTTTCGACGCGCTGGGCGTAAATGACTGAATTTGTTGGCCCGCCCTAGGGAAATCGAACCCATTCTTTCCAGAATGAGAATCTGGCGGGAAAGCCTCCGCATAGTCATCGTTAGTTTGCAACGGATATAGGGCGCACACGAGTTTCCGCCTCTGACCCAACCCGGCCGTTCGCCCGCCGGTGAGAAGACTCGGTAAGCCGACACGGGTTGAGGAGGCGTCAACCTCCTAAAACTCGCCGAGCACAGGAATTCCGAGAGCTCAGGTTTCGAGAGACGGATTTGGGAAATGATCATAAAGCCGAGTGAGGCAGACTCGACACTGAACTAACAAGGCGCGAAAAAGGTTCGTTTTTGAGGGCCGTGAAGCCGAGGGCGTCCTTACCGGAAATAGCTCTTGGTCGAGGTGGGATAGGTGACTACCCTTCGCCGCCCGAGGAGGCGACGTTGACTCATTGGCCAAGCATACCCGACGACGTCATATCTTGGTTCCGCAGCGTCTTCGCGGATGCAAACCGCTGTGTGTGCGAGCGACTTGTAAATCTACCCAATATTCGCGAGACATCACTAGATGACGGGTTGATCGAGGCGCTCATCCCTGATAGCGCGCCGACGCTTTTGCCTTCGGGCGCGATAGTCCGCATGGATACGCATAACATCGGCGGCCTGCGCCGCTTGGGCGCTCCTCATTGGGGCTGGGATTTTCCGCAACGCCATCGCTGGGAAACGGCGGATATTGCGGTCCTTGTATTTATTTATCGACGAAACACGTTGATAGCGAAGAAGATCGGTCTGCTCCAGTCCAAACGGCTCTTCCCGACAAACCAAGATGTCGAGGATGACGATGAGATCGGCTTCTTGCATGGCATGAACGCATTTATTCGCCGCGACGGACAACAGGCGGCCGCCACGCTCCATCGAACCTATTGCTTCGACGAGAATTGCACTTTCGCTGCGATCCAAGCCGGGCATCGGCAAATCGGCCTGATCGACACGCTCAATCGGGACTTCGGCAAGGCCGTCTTCTACCTTCTCTACGGCCCGCCCGCGCTTCCGTATACAGTCACCTATCCCCTACAGCAGCGGATCCGCATCGACGATATGCCCATAGGAAACCGAGTGGTCGATGCCGACGACGTCCACCGCGCCCTTACGGGCCTCAACCATGGCCAATCTCCTAGCTACAGCTTGTTGAAATCCACTTGTGCAGGTCGAAACTGGGCGCTGGAAACTTGGGCGGCCGATCTCCTGCTGACCTGTCAGGTCGGGCAGCAGTTCGATGACAGCAAAGACGATCGCGTCCGCTACTTTCTCGAACGCCGATCTGGACCCATCGGTGCGGCATTAGCCGTATCCATCACGCTGCCAGAGGCCTGACCATGCGAAGCGGCGATATTCCCTTCAAGTTTGATCTTACCGATGTGCTTGTGCGTGCCCGGCGCCAAGTCGCCAGCCGGATCGGGGACGTCACCCTGAACCTGCCCTTTATCAGCATCGCCGTTAGTCCGAAGGATCGCGAACGCCGTGTGGCGCGCGAGGTAGTCCTCCGCCTGCGCGATCGCCGCGTGCTATCCGCTTGGGAATGCTGCGATGATTGCATCGACAGAGCGCTCTCCTCGCTCGGGGAAATCCGTCATTTCATCGTCGATAAAGAAGTCGAACTATCTGAACTTCAGGATGGACCACTTTTCCTTCTGCTCGACGCGATGGCTACCGCAATTCGTCAGTTCATGACCTTCGAAGAACTATTGCGCCGCGCGGAGGATGCGCCGCCTCATCTGCGTTTTGGCGAGGCTCATCGTCCACCGGATGTGCGCCAAGCCTATTTTGATGGCTTAGAAATTCTACGTGGTCACCTGAGCCGATGTCTGGGTCAGATCGCACTTGTCGCCGGCCTGCCCGCACCGACTGACGGTATTATCGAGAACTATCAGGGGCCGTGGCAACTTGAAGCCTATCAGGTACCGCCTCCGCTTCCGGGGCCATCCGAATAAGCGAAGCGACTTATTTCAAAGCTCTCTGATGCGAATTCTCTAAATCGACCGAGGCTGTTGAAAAACGCCGGTCGTTCATGGTCGGGAAGCCGCCGATCTGAATCGATGCTCAGCGGGTAGCGCGAAAGTGGAGCAGCGCGATGATGGGCTGGCAGATCGAGCACGCGTCGCTCTTCTATGAGTTCAATCTGGAGGATCGCGTCCCGGCCGGTCACCTCCTGCGCCGGATCGATGAGGTTCTCGACCTGAGCTTCGTGCGTCGTCACATGGCCTCGCACTACAGCGTCACCGGGCGGCCGTCGATCGACCCGGAGCTGATGGTTCGGATGCTGCTCATCGGCTATCTGTTCGGCATTCGCTCCGAGCGGCGCCTCTGCGAGGAGGTCGACCTCAACCTCGCATATCGCTGGTTCTGCAGGCTGGATCTGGCCGGCAAGGTCCCTGACCACTCGACCTTCACGAAGAACCGCCACGGGCGCTTCCGCGAGAGCGATCTGATGCGGACCGTGTTCGAGATGACTGTCGAACAGTGCCTGGCGGCGGGCACTGCGAGCACCACGCATGTGGCGGTCGACGGGAGCCACATGCGGGCGTCGGCGGCGCAGGATCGCTGCGTCGCGTCCGTCACCGACCTTCCCAGCGCAGATCGGGCCTCGCGCGCCGTGCGCGAATACCTTTCCGATCTCGACCAGGCCAGCCCGGATCTGGAAGGCGTGCGCCGTTCGGCGGCCAAGCGCGTCTCGCTGACCGACCCGGCGGCAGCGCTGAGCCGCAAACACGGCAAGGCGCGGTTCGCCTACGGCATGAACGCGCTCATCGACACCGGATCGGGCATGGTACTGGGCGTCCAGGCGGCGCCCGAGCGCTTTGCCGACGAGCCCGAAGCCGCACGCCGGATGCTCGAACGACTGCGGGTCAGGCACGACGCGGTCCCGCAGGTTCTCACCGCGGACAAGGCCTATGGATCGGGCCCGTTCCTGGCGTGGATCGAAGAGCGCGGGATCGAGGCGCATGTTCCCGTCATCGATCGCACGCATCAGACGGCGGGACGGATGACCCATGCCGACTTCGGCTACGACAAAGAGGGCGACCAATACCTATGCCCTCAAGGCAAGCCGCTGCGGCGTGTCGGCGACGCCAGCGGAGAGGCCAGACGCAGCGGCACGACCGCCTATCGAAGCCGCGCCAGCGATTGCAAGGGATGCCCGATCAAGGCGCGCTGTACGACGAGCTCGACGCGAGCGATCAGCCGATCGCTCCATCAGGACGTTCGGGTGACGGTTCAGGCTCGCCAAGCCACGGAGGCGTTCGAGCGCTCGCTGAGGCTGCGCAAACGCGTCGAGCGGCTGTTCGCCTGCGTGAAGCACAACGATGGCCTCCACCGCCTTCGGCTACGCAGTCTGCGTGGCGCCGATGAGCAGTTTGTCCTCGCCGCAGCGGCGCAGAATTTGAAGCGAATGACGAAGCTCCTCCCCGCGGATGGCCCAAGGACAAGGACGGCCGCCGCGTAAGCCGCCCGGCGGTTCCGGCGAGGAGTGATCCGCCGGTCGGCAGGCGGCAGATCGAGGAGCGGGCGATCGGCAACAAGCCTGTCGCGACGGAGTTCTTCAACAGCCTCGGTCGATTATGCGAATGCCAGAACGTCCGCCTCGAAGGCGCTTGCCCCCTCAGTTGGTGTGCGCAATTGGTAATCAGTGGACAATCGCACACCGCAAAACGACGATGTGCGCACCCGGTTCATATGAACACGCCAACGCGCACGCATAGAGAACAGATGACCAGAACCGGACGTGTGGGCTGCGCCGATACCCGCAAGTTTCCCTGCCTGAGAGGCGAGGGCGCATAGTTCGGGACGAGGGCGCAGTAGGTTCGAATCTGCCACTCCTACCGATTGATTAACGAATGCGTAGCAAATCGAATCGTGGTCGGGATCCCGCATCCGGCCCCTGCTTCAACCGGGCCATTCTTTGTGACGAACCGGTCTTCGTCGATGAGATTATGCTTTCAATGGAGCGTTCTGGAACCAGCCGATCGATCGCTGGCGCCTTCTTCAAAAAAGTAGGCCACTGGAACGGATAGGATCACAGACAGCTTGGCTAGGTCGCTCGACACGATTCGCTCCCTTCCATCTTCATACTTCGCCATTTTGGATTTTGAGATTCCTAGCTCGGACGCGACTCGAGCCAACGGCAGGCTTAGCGTCTCCCGACGCTGGCGGGCCTTCTCCCCGATATGACGATTTAGCGAGCGGACAGATCGCTGGTGGTCGCTTTGATTCATCACAGCCTCGCGAAGCATTAATCTCGGAGCAATCACTGGGTGCTCGAATTATCTTATGCTACCTAAGCGGGCTAATTGAGGCAAGAGAATATCCGTTGCGACCGAACTCCGAGCCTTAGGCGATGCCGCGGGCCATCATTTGGCCGAGCGTTTCGACACTGACGGGTGGATTCGCGAGGTCGGTGTGCTTCGAATCGGTCATGGCGCGGCATCCTTGAAGCGGTCATGGCGCGGCATCCTTGTCCAGGGGCGACCATTATCGCACCCTGCGAGTCTATCCATCAGGACCATTCCGGTAGCCACCGCCATATAGTGGGGCAACCTGTGGGGCATTCCGCCAATTGCCGGAGAAATGCCGCAAGATCTGCGGATGATGGTATCCCTCTCTCTCCGCCACCTGCCTTTCCAGACCATATGCCGTCATAGGCCAGAATTTCCGCGGCTATTTCGTGTCGCCCGATCCAACTCCACGCCATAGCTCGCCGCGAAGCCCCACCTCTCCTATGGGGTCAACTGTGGGGCAGAAAATGCGCCCTGTGGGGCACGCGACGCCGTTTAGCCGGCGGCGATGATGAACGGTAAAGACGGGTTCCGACCGCGAGGCTCGGCCGGAACGGCCGCCGGGCTGGCGATCCACATCAGATTTCTTGAAGGGGACGATGGCCGGCACGCCTGTGTCGGTCGCTCGACATGGCGCGGGCCCGGCGGATGATCGCCGGGCCCGCGGTCGTCATGATGCGTTGAAACGGGAGGGGGCGGCCGCCGCCGCCATCATGCGGCGGGGAGGCCGGAAAGCAGCTTGTCGAGCGTGACCGGGTAATTGCGCACGCGCACGCCCGTCGCATTGGTGATCGCATTGGCGACGGCTGCCGACACGCCGCACAGGCCGAGCTCGCCGACGCCTTTGGCCTTGAGCGGGGTCGAATAGGCGTCGGCCGTTTCGAGGAAGATCACGTCTTGGCTCGGGATGTCGAAATGGACGGGCACCTCGTAGCCGGCAAGATCGTGGTTCACGAAGAAGCCGTAGCGATGGTCGACCGCCATCTCCTCCATGATCGCCGCGCCGACACCCATCGTCATCGCGCCGATGACCTGGCTCCGCGCCGTCATCGGGTTGAGGATGCGGCCCGCATCGCAGACCGCGAGCATGCGCCGTACGCGGATCTCGCCCGTATGAGCGTGAACGCCGACCTCGACGAAGTGCGCGCCGAACGTCGCGACCAGCACCTCTTGCGAGCGGAAGGCGCCGAACTCGATGGCGTCTTCCCCGACGAGATCCGTCCCGCCACCGACCTCGCCGAGGGGCACCGAGGTATTGCCCGTGCGCACCATCCCATTCTCGAAGGTGAGATCGCCCTCCGCCATGTCGAGGCGTTCGGCAATCGCCTGACGGAGCGCCACACACGCGGCATAGACGCCGGCCGTGGCGCTCGCCGCGCCCCACTGACCGCCGGAGCCGGCGGAGACGGGGAAGTCGGAATCGCCGAGCCCGATCGAAACATCCGCGACCGACAGCCCCATGACCTCAGCCGCGGTCTGCGCCATGACGGTATAGGAGCCGGTGCCGATATCGGTCATGTCGCTCTCGATCCGCAACCGGCCGTCCGGCGTCAGGACGACGCGCGCCCCGGAGGCGAGGACCGGAGCCGGACGGTAGGCGCCCGCGACGCCATGGCCGATCAGCCACACGCCGTCGCGCGTCGCGCCCGGAGCGCTGTTGCGGCTCGACCAGCCGAAGGCCTCGGCGCCCCGATTGAGACACTCGACATAATGGCGATCCGAGAACGGAATGTCGGGGTTGCCGGGATCGACCTGCGTGTCGTTGAGGATGCGCAGCTCCACCGGATCCATGCCGAGTTTCTCGGCCATCTCGTCCATGGCGACCTCGAATGCCATGAGGCCGGCGGTCTCACCGGGCGCCCGCATCGCGTTGGAGTTCGGCAGATCCATGCGCGCCGGATCGTTCACCACCAGACGGTTGGCGGCGGCGTAGAAGGCGACGGTCGGCAACGTCGAGTTCTCCCCGCCGGCCGTTGTCAGTGCGTTGGTGGCGTTGTGGTGGCCGATGGCGGTGATGCGGCCGTCGGCATCGGCGCCGATGCGGATGCGTTGGATCGTCTCGCCGCGGTGGGTGGTGTTGTTGGCGATCATCGGCCGCGGCAGCGCGACCTTCACCGGACGCCCGACCTTGCGCGCGGCAAGGCCCGCCATGATCGCATCCGAACGCACGAAGAGCTTCACCCCGAAGCCGCCGCCGATATAGGGCGAATCGAGCCGCACATTCTCGGCCGGAACATCGAAGGCCTTGGCGATGGAGCCGCGTCCCCAGGCGATCATCTGATTGGAGGTCCACAGCGTGACGCTGTCACCGTCCCAGGCGGCGATCGTCGCGTGCGGCTCCATCATCGCGTGGCTCTCGGCGGGCGTCGTGTAGGTCTCGTCGAGTGTGACCGCGGCGCTCGCGAAGGCGCTCTCGAAGTCGCCGACGGTCTGCGCCGGCGCGGTGTCCGTTTCGCCGGCCGCCTCGGGCGTGGCGGCTAGGTCGAAGGCGGCGCTGTCGTCACGCTCATATTCGATACCGAGACGGTTCGCGGCGGCCCGCGCCTGCTCGAATGTCTCCGCCACGACGACGGCGATCGCCTGGTGGTAGTGGAGCACCTCGTCGCCGCCGAAATGGCGAACGGGATCGTAGTCGAAGACCCCCTCGATCGGATCGTGTTCGAGTGTGGTGACGATGCCGAGGACGCCGGGCGCCGCCTCGGCCGCTGTGGTGTCGATCGCGAGGATGCGGCCCTTCGCGATACCGGCGCCGACCGGGTAGCCGTAGACCTGCCCCTCGACGACGGCGTGTCGTTCATAGGCGTAGGGCGCGTGGCCCGTGACCTTCAAGGGCCCGTCGATGCGATGGATCGGTTGGCCGATGACCGTTGCGCGGTCGAAGAGATTTTCGCCGGCAGGACTGTCGAACTTCATGCCTCACTCCTGCGCTTGGGCGAGCACGGCGGTCAGCGTGCGCTCCGCCAGGGTCACCTTGAATGCGTTGTCGTCGGTGGGGGTCGCGCCGTCGAGGATGGCCGCCATCGCCGCCGCGGCGCCGTCGGGGAGGGCGGCTTCCGCCTCCTCGCGCCGCCATGGCTTGGGCGCGACGCCGCCGAGCGCGACCCGGCCCGTGCCGTCCGCCTGCACGACCGCCGCCACCGAAACCAACGCGAAGGCGTAGGAAGAGCGGTCGCGGACCTTGTGATAAAAATGGCGGCCGCCGATCGCCGGGGGCAGCGTCACCGCTGTGATCATCTCGCCGGGTTCGAGCGTCGTCTCGTTCTCGGGCGTGTCGCCTGGGAGGCGGTGAAGGTCCGCAAGGGGCATCGTGCGCGTGTCGCCATCGGCGTTCACCGTCTCGACCGAAGCGTCGAGCGCGCGCATGGCGACGGCCATGTCGGACGGATGCGTGGCGATACAGGCCTCCGACGTGCCGATGATGCCGAGCTGGCGGGAATAGCCGTCGATCGCGGCGCAGCCGGAGCCGGGCGCGCGTTTGTTGCAGGGCATGTTCGTGTCGTAAAAATAGGGGCAGCGCGTGCGCTGGAGGAGATTGCCGGCCGTGGTCGCCTTGTTGCGAAGCTGGCCCGACGCACCCGCGACCAGCGCGCGCGTCAGAACGGCATAATCGCGGCGCACGCGGGCGTGCGCCGCAAGGTCGGTATTCCGGACCATTGCGCCGATGCGCAGACCCCCGTCCGCGCTGTCCTCGATGGTATCGAGGCCGAGATCGTTGACGTCGACGAGGTGGGTCGGGGTCTCGATCTCGAGCTTCATGAGGTCGAGGAGGTTGGTGCCTCCGGCGATGAATTTGGCGCCCTCGGTGGCGGCGAGCGCTCGGGCTGCGCCTTGCGGGGAGGTTGCGCGCTCGTATGAAAAGGCTCTCACGCGTTGTTCTCCGAAACGTCCTGAATGGCGGCGAGGATGTTCGCGTAGGCGCCGCAACGGCAGATATTGCCGCTCATGCGCTCCTTGATTTCCTCGGCGGTGGGGCGGATCGCGCCTGTGAGATCGCCGGTCACGTGGCTCGGCACGGCGGCCTCGATCTCCTCCAGCACGGCCGTCGCCGAGCAGATCTGACCCGGCGTGCAATAGCCGCATTGGTAGCCGTCATGCTCGACGAAGGCGGTCTGCATCGGGCTCATCTTGTCGGGCGTGCCGAGACCCTCGATCGTCGTGATCTCGTCCCCTTCGTGCATCACGGCGAGCGTCAGACAGGCGTTGATGCGCCGGCCGTTGACCATCACCGTACAGGCGCCGCACTGGCCATGGTCGCAGCCCTTCTTGCTGCCGGTCAGTTGCAGACTTTCGCGCAGCGCATCGAGAAGCGTCATGCGATTGTCGGCCGCCGCGATCTCGCGGACGGTGCCGTTGACGGTGAAGCCGATATCGGTGGTGACGGCCCGTGTCGGTGCGGTTGCGGCGCTGACGGGGGCATTCGGCGTCTGGGCGAAAACGTCGGTCGGGATGGCGGCGGCGGCTGTCGTCGCCACGCCTCCGATCATCGCGTCACGGCGCGTGACACGGAAGCTTTTCGGATGGTCCATCAAAGCTCTTCCCTTTGCTGGTGCTCGCGGAGGGCGGCGAGCATGGCGGGATAGCCGGGGCGGCCGAACTCACCCGGACTATCTTCAATGGAATAAATCTAAGCTGCGATCGCGGGCGGATAATGGCGGCCGGGCTCATAAGTCTAATCGACGCCATTCGTGAAACCGCCCGCGCGAGTCGCCGCGTCGGACGGCCGGAAGGCGCGACCGGGGAACATGCCGCGCCTCATACGCCGGCGTGACGAGTGGCGGGTCGATCCGTCCGACGGGCCGCTCGTCGCGCGATCGTGGCGGCTCCGAGAATGTGATCGCCGCGAGCACCGGGTCGCGGCGAGGGGATGCGCGTGGCGGCGCCTTATGGTCGCCGGCTGACGGGAGCGCGGCTCGTCGACCGCCGTTTATTCGGTTTCACCCGCATATTGCTCGTCGCTCACAGGCTCCATCCAGGTGACGTTCTCGCCGTCCTCGAACTGCTGGATCGCATAATGGGTGACGGCGGTGGTGTCGGTCGCGCCGTGCCAATGCTTCACGCCGGGCGGGCACCAGATCACGTCGCCGGGCTGCATGACGTGCTTCTCCTCGCCATCTTCCTGGACCCAGCCGGTCCCTTCGATGACGATCAGCATCTGACCCGCCGGATGGGTGTGCCAATTGGAGCGGGCGCCGGGCAGGAACGTCACCTTGCCCGCGTTCACCATGAACGGGTCAGGATTGTCGAAGACGGGCTCGACATAGACCGTGCCGGTAAAGAGCTCGGACGAGCCGATCATGCCGTCTCGGCTGCCATTTTTGGTGATCTGCATATCCTGCGCGGCGGCGCTCGATACGCAGACGATGGTGGCGATCGCGAATGCGGATTGTTTCAGCATCGAAGTCTCCAGTCGGTTGGGAAAAATGGCCCTGTTCGGCCGGGCACGAGCCTGCGGCTCCCGCGCGGGGCGGAACGCCACGAGGCGATCGAGTGTCGGGATGGGTCAGGAGGCGGGCGGGGTCAGCCGCGCCGCACCTCGTGGCGAAGCCAGACGACGCCACCCTCCAGCGTTTCGCTGGAGACGAGCCGCAGGTGCCGCCCCTCGAAGGGACGGGTCGCGTCCGGGCCGTCGAATTCGTAGATCGCGCGGACGCCCGAAAGGCCGTCGATCGCGGGCATGATCAGGGTGGACACGTGGTCGATCAGGTCGGCGGCCAGGAAGCGCCCGTTGGTCGTCGCACCTCCCTGCAAGGTGAGGCGGCGGACGGCGAACGCTTCGCCGATCGTCGTGAGCGCGGCGGCGAGATCGTGGCCGTCCGCGCCGGCGAAGACGTAGGAAACGCCCCGCTCGCGCAGCCGATCGAGCGTCGACTGCGGGACCGACGGGGAAAGGATGACGACGGCGTGATCGCCATCCACATCGTTGCCGTCGAAGGCGAGGCGGCCGGACGGGTCGATGGCGACCGCCAGCGCCCTCCCGGCACGCTCCCCGACGAAATGCGGACGGATGCAGGGTTCCGGCAACAACGGAGGGGCGGGATGCTCGGCCACGGAGTCGGCCATCGTCTTGCGGCCGACGATCCATCCGTCGCCGCCGATCCGCTTCATTATAGACGCGCATGACCATGTCCATCGCGGATGCGCCATCGGGACCAGTCCAGCGATGCGGAAACAGGCGGCCGTCCAAAGACGTGATCATGTGGCAGGTGATCGTCGGGCGCATGGTCGTCCTTCGGGATAACTGTCGGATGATCTCGCGGTCGAAGCGTCTGGCGTTGGGGCGTGGTCGTCAGCGCCCGTAATCGGTGTCGCTGACCTTTTCGAGCCACGTCACCGCCGATCCATCTTGCGCCTCCTGGATCGCGATGTGGGTCATTGCGACATCGGGGGCCGCGCCGTGCCAGTGCTTCTCTCCGGCGGGAAACCAGACGACATCGCCGGGGCGGATCTCCTCGACCGGGCCGTCTTCGCGCTGCACGCGTCCCTTGCCCTGGAT
Source organism: Acuticoccus kalidii (assembly GCF_021556395.1). Lineage (GTDB taxonomy): Bacteria > Pseudomonadota > Alphaproteobacteria > Rhizobiales > Amorphaceae > Acuticoccus > Acuticoccus kalidii. The sequence goes on along the minus strand of NZ_JAKGCS010000024.1, from coordinate 618,085 downwards.
CACGATCAGCGTCTGGCCGATCGGGTGGGTGTGCCAGGCCGTACGCGCGCCCGGCTCGAACGTCACGGCAGCGCCGGACGTGCGCGCGGGCGCCTCGGCGGCGAACAACGGATCGATCCGCACGCGCCCGGTGAACCAGTCCTCGGGGCCTGGCGTGGACGGCTGGGTGCCGGCTCTCGTGATCTTCATGGTGTCGATCCTCCTCGGCGATCTCTGTCGCTTTCCAAAAATAGGGGGACGCGCGGGATCGATAACCGGCCAGGGCGCACAATCACTCATGAAGAGCGTTCATGAAACTCGTTGGCGGCGCTGGGGCGTGGGCTTGCGTGACGAGCGCGGCGATGATGTCGCGTTGTCCGGTGGGAACGGAACCCGTAAAATGGGCGCGTTCTTATGATGCAGGTTCATAAATGCTGAAGGACAACATTTCCGATCTGATGTCGTTCATCATCGTGGCGCGGGAGGGCAGCTTCACGCGGGCGGCGGCGCAGATCGGGGTGTCACAGTCGGCGCTCAGCCACGCAATGCGCGGCCTCGAAGAGCGGCTCGGTATGCGCCTGTTGACCCGCACCACGCGCAAGGTCACGCCGACCACCGAAGGCACGCGCGTGTTGGAGCGGATCGCCCCCCGCCTCGACGAGATCGGCGAGGAGTTGCAGGCCCTCATCGAAATGCGGGATCGCCCCGCCGGCATGATCCGCATCACCGCGACGGACTATGCGGCCGACACCGTCCTGTGGCCGAAACTCTTCCCGGTTCTCCGAGACTATCCGGACCTCAAAGTCGAAGTCATCGCCGACTATGGCTTGACCGACATTATCGGCGAGAAGTTCGACGCGGGCGTTCGCCTCGGCGAGTCGGTCGCCGATGGGATGATCGCGGTCCGTATCGGGCCGGATTTCCGTATGCTGGTAGTCGGCTCGCCCGATTATGTCGCCGAGCACGGTCATCCCGGCTCGCCGCAGGAGCTGACGAACCATGTCTGCATCAACCTGCGCCTGCCGACGCATGGCGGCCTCTATGCTTGGGAGTTCGAAAAGGACGGTCGCGAGATCCGCGTGCGTGTCGATGGACAGCTGACCTTCAATTATGTCGGCCCGGTCGTCGCCGCCGCGCTCGAAGGCTATGGCTTCGGATATGTGCCGGAGAGCCTTGTCGAGGAGCATATTGCGGCGGGGCGGCTCGTGTCCGTCCTCGAGGACTGGAGCCCACCCTTTCCGGGCTATTATCTCTATTACCCCCACCGCCGGCAGGCCTCGCCCGCCTTCGCCGTTCTCGTCGACGCGCTGCGCTACAACCCGTAGACGCGGCGGGCGGCGGGCTTTGGGCGGCCGGCGGCGCGATCCCGCGCGTCAGCCCTCGCGACTGTCGAAGACCTCTTTGACGACGGGCATCGCGGAGAAAATGTTCGGCCAGCCGGCATAAAACGCGAGGTGCGCCAAGGCAGCGGACGCTTCCTCTTTCGTCAACCCGTTGTCCATCGCACGGTTGAGATGGAAGGTGACCTGCTCGACCTTGCCGGTGGCGATGAGGGCGGAGACGGTCACGAGGCTTCGATCGCGCGGGGCGAGCGCCGGACGTTGCCACAGATCGAGGAAAAGCAACTGCTCGGTGTTGTCGACGACACCTTGGCTGACATTGCCGAACCGCTCTTGCACGAAAGACTGGCGCTGGTCCTCCACCTCCTGGTCGAGGGGGAGCATGTCGGCCGGCTCCGCGGCGGGAAGCTCGTCCGCGGTGACGCCGCGCGCCGCAAACACGTCCGCCGCGGCGGCTGCCGCTTTCATCGCGTTCTGCCAGCCGGCGTAAAAGGCGAGATGGGTGATCGTCTCGGAGAGTTCCGCCGCGGTGACGCCATTGTCGACGGCATAGTCGAGATATTGCGCCAGCCCCTCCGACTCGCTGCGCGCGATGAGAGCGGCGACGGTCAGGAGCGAGCGGTCGCGCGGCGAGAGGCTTTCATTCCCCCAGACGGACCCGAACAGATCGTCCTGCGTATAGGCATGAAGGGCCGGGGACACGGCGGCGAGCGTCTCCATGGGGGCCGGAGGCGTCTCCTGTGCGTGCGCCGCGGGGCCGATCGCCGTGAGCGCACCGGCGAGTGCCGCAATCTTTCGCATGTCTCTCTCCATACCCCTGTTGCAAGACCCGTCCGGCGAGAGCGCCGACGGCAGGGTGTTGAGATATGGGCGTATGGCGAGGCAACTATCGCATAAATCGCGATAAGTTTGATGAAAGTGGCTCATGGAATGGGGCATCCGTCGGCGCGGGACCCGTTCGCGGGTCACACGATCGCGTGCGGCGCGCTCAGATCAGCGTGCCGCCGTCCCCGGTGAAAGTCATGCCGCCGATGAGGACGGCGATTGCGGCGAGGGAGGGCATCGACGCGACACGGTCGCCGACCGCGAGGCCCTCCACCCGAGGGCCGAAGGGCGGCCGGTCGACCGGATCTCGATGATCCTCGCCATAGCGCGCCTACTTGAAGTTCACGAGGTTCAAGTTGGGCAGCGGTCCGCCCGGGAATTGGACGAGCTTGCCACCGACGGCGACCGGCCCGAGATCGATGCCGAGAAAGCCGAGCCGCTCGATGAGCGCGCCGATTTCGGTCTTCGCCGCCGCATCGTCCCCCGAATAGAACAAAACGCGCGTGCCGCCTTCCGCCGCCGGATTGCCGGAGAGCTTCTCCGGCCTCAGATGATTGAACGCCTTCACCACCCGCGCGCCGGGAACGAGCGCGCTGACGATCTCGGTGGAGAGGCGGCCGCCGAGATCGACCGGTTCGAAAAGCGGCGCCTCGATCGGGTTGTTGGCGTCGATGACGATGCGCCCGTTCCAATCCGGCAGATCGGCGAGCGCGGCGGGCAGCTTCGACCAGGGCACCGCGACGAGGACGATGTCGGCGGCCGCCGCCTCGGCAAGGAGCGTCGCGGTGATGTGGGGGTCGAGCTCGGCCACCAGCGGCGCAAGGGTCTCTGGCCCGCTTCTGTTGGCGATCGAGGCGGCGATGCCGTTGCGCGCAAGGGCACGGGCGAACGCGGCGCCGAGATTGCCGGCGCCGATGATACCAATGGACATGGCTTCGTTCCCTCGGGTTTCGGTCGGCATCAGGCGGACTGTCCGCCGTCGACCTTCAGCGCGGCGCCGTTGACGTAGGCGGCGTCTGGACCGACGAGGAAGGCGACGGCGCCGGCGACGTCCTCCGGGCGGCCATAGCGGCCGAGCGGGCTCAGCGCCCGCTGCACGTCGGCGTGCGGCCCCGTCTGCGGATTGGACTCGGTGTCGATGGAACCGGGCTCGACGACATTGACGGTGATGTTGCGGGCGCCGAGATCGCGGGCCCAGCCGCGCGCATAGGCCCGCACCGCGGCCTTTGTCGCTCCGTAGTCGGCAAAGCCCGGAAAGGGCATGTGGTCCGACCCCGACGTGCCGATGGAGACGATCCGGCCGCCATCCTTCATCAGCGGCACAGCAGCGCGCACGGCGGCGGCCGTTCCACGCACGTTGATGTCGATCTGCCGGTCGAGCGCGGCGGGATCGCCCGCCGGATCGTCGACCGTCCCGAAGACGCCGGCGCCCGCCGAGTTGACGAGGATGTCGATGGCGCCGAGCGCCTTGTGTGCGGTTTCGACAAAGCGCTTCACTTCGGCCGGGTCCGACTGATCGGAGCGGATGGCGAAGGCCCTGCGTCCGAGTGCGACCACCTCACGCACCAGGGCCTCGGCGCGGTCCGTCGCGGCGACGTAGCTGAACGCGACGTCAGCGCCATCCGCGGCGAGACGGGTGACGATCGCCGCGCCGATACCGCGCGATCCGCCGGTGACGAGGGCAGCCTTACCGGCAAGCGGTGTCGGGTTGGTCATGCGATGCCTCCTCCGGGTCCCGAGGGACGTGTTCGGTGTGCTGAGACCGGCCGCAGAGCCGGTGCGTTGAGGCGGATATCGCTTGCCAACTCCGTGAAGATTAGGCGTGAATCACGCCAATCTGTTTCAAGCGGTTGTTGAAAATGGAATCGCTCGCCAACCTCGAATCCTTCGTGCGCAGTGCCGAGCTCGGCAGCTTTTCCGCAGCCGCACGACGGCTCGGGCTGACGCCGGCCGGCGTCAGCCGCAACGTGGCGGCGCTCGAACGAAATCTCGGCGTGCGCCTCTTCCACCGCTCCACCCGGAGCCTGACACTCACCGAAGAGGGCGAGCGCTTTCTCGGCTCGGTGCGCGGCAATCTCGAGGCGCTCCAGCATGCGATCGCGGCCGCATCATCAAAGGACGGCGCCCCGGCAGGAACGCTGAGGGTGTCGATCGCGCCGGCCTTCGGGATCGAGTACATCCTGCCGCGTCTGCCGGAGTTTCTCGCCCGCTATCCGCACATCAAGGCGGACTGGTCGTTCGAGAACCGGCAGGTCGATCTCGTGGCGGAAGGCTATGATGTGGCGATCGGCGGCGGCTTCGAGTTGACGGCCGACATGGTGGCGCGCTCACTCGCGCCGGTTCACGCCGTCGCCGTCGCCTCTCCGGCCTATATGGAGGGCCGGATCGCGCCGCGGAATCCCGAGGAACTCAGCGAGATGAACGGCATCGTCATGCGCTCCGATTTCACCGGGCGGGTCCGCCACGTCATGATGCGCGATGCGGCGGGACGCGAGGCGTCCGCGCGCCTGCGCGAGAGCATCGTGTTGAACGATCCCGCAGCGATCCGCGCCGCGGCGCTCGCGGGTCTCGGCGTGACGCTGCTGTCGAAACCCGACGTCCTGACGGCCCTCGACAGCGGCGCGCTCGTCCGCCTCGCGCCGGCCTGGTACGCCGATATGGGACCGATCTCGATCTACTACGCCAACCGGACGCTGCTGCCGGCGAAAACGCGCGTCTTCGTGGATTTCGTGGCAGAGGTATTCGCGCGCGAGAACTGGCCGGAGCGCTTCGCCGGCAGCCTGGGTTGAGGGCTCCCCGGCGGCAAAATGGGAGGAGCGCGGTCCGGTTCCTCCCCAGCGCCTGGCCGCTGCGGCGCGCCCGCTATGCGGGCCGTAATCGCCAGCTACGGCCTCAGAGCCGATAGCCCCCGCTCGCCTCGATGACTTGGCCGGTCACCCAGCGGCCGTTCTCCGAGGCGAGGAAGGCGACCACCGCCGCGATATCGCAAGCCTCGCCGAAGCGGCCGAGGGCGGTGTCCGCCTCGATCGCCTTCACCATGTCGGCATTCTCGCGCACGGCGGCGTTCATGTCGGTTCGCGTCCACGCCGGCGCGACCGCGTTGACGGTGATCCCGCGCGGTCCGAGTTCCATCGCCAGCGTGTGGGTCAGATTGTTGATCGCCGCCTTTGCCATCGAATAAATCGGGACGGCCTGAAGCGGTCGCGCCGCCGCGCTGGACGAGATGTTGACGATGCGCCCGCCGTCGGACAAACGGCCGAGGCCGGCTTGTACGAGGAAGAAGGGCGAGCGGGCGTGGACCGCGAACATCGTGTTCCACGCTTCGGGCGTTGCGTCGGTGAGACCGCCCCATCCCGAATTTCCGGCATTGTTCACCAAGATGTCGAGCGCGTCGCTCGTCCTGCGGCGGCCAAGTTCGTCAGCGAGGCGCGTGAACAAGGCGGGGATGGATCCGGCGTCGACGAGATCGGCCTGGAGCGCGAACGCGCTGCCGCCGGCCTTTTCGATCGTCGCGACGACGTCTGCGGCGCCGGTGGCGGACTGATTGTAGGTGATCGCGACGGTCGCCCCATCCGCCGCGAGCCGTTCGGCGATCGCTCGCCCGATGCCTCGCGATCCGCCGGTTATGAGCGCGGTCTTGCCTGCAAGTGGCGTCGCCATATGCGTTTCCTTCATTGCGAGAAATTTGAAGTTTTTCGTCGTGCGGAGGGCGCGTTCCCGCGCCGTCACGCGATCCGTTCGCGCATGACCGGACCGGGCTTCGCCTCGACCACGGTGAAAGCGAGGCGGACGAGATCGGCCTCGCCGGCGAATTCGTGCTCGGCGATATGGTGAAGAAGGACGCCGAGCTGTTCGAGCTGGCGCGCGACCTGGAGCGGTCCGGCGTTGACGGCTTTGAACCCGGCATCGCCGATCAGACGGCGCGTGACGTCGCCCGCCCCCGCATCGTCGCTCGCGAAGAAGATGCTCGGCTTCGCGGGAACCTCGGCCCACGCGGCCGCGTCGAGCGCGGGCGCGGCCAACAGGTTGAACGCCTTGACGATCCGGGCTCTCGGCAACCGCCTTTGCAGATCTTCCGAGGTCGACCCGTCGCGCATGAACGCCAGATCGTGGACGTGGTTGAAGTCGGCGGTCACGCCGAGCGGGTTCATCGTCTCGATCACGATCTTGCCGTCGAGCGCGTCGCGGGCCGCCTCGACGATCGCGCCCACCCGAGGCCAATAGACCGAGAACAGGACGACGTCGCCGAATGCGGCAGCCTCGCGGATCGTGCCGAAACGAGCCCTGTCGCCGAGATCTTCGAGAAGGGGGCCGAGCTTTCGCGCCTCGCCGTCCTTCGCGACGACGAGATCGTGACCGGCGGCCGCCCACGCGCGTGCGAGGCGGCCGCCGATATTGCCGGCATTCAAGATTCCGATTTTCATGGTGGGATCCAATTCAACGCGGCGCCCCGTTCGGGCGCGGGCACGAGGCGGCGGCGCGCGAACGCCGCAACGCCGCAGCGCCCACCGTGTGAGCAACATCGTTCAGAGTCTGTCAGCGAAGAGGGAGGCGGAGGACGCGCCGGCGCAATCGGTCCGCCATCCGGGGGCTAGGGCCGAACGGTGTCGGCGCTCGCCAGTTCGAGGAACAAGGCGACGTGGACGGGTGGCATTCCCTCCAGCGTGCCTCCGATGGGTGAGGGGCGTTGCGTGTTCTCGATCAAGGCCCGTGCGGCGTCCGGGGACAGGGGTTGGCCGGGCTGCTGGAACAGCGCTTTCGCCTCCTCCTCGGCCATACCCTCCGGGATGACGGGTGCGTAAGGCCAGAAATAAATCGGGGTGTTGGGTTCGATACGCCAGCTTTCGGCGAGCGAACCGGCGTCGACCACATCATAGCCGACGCTCTCGAGGAACCGCGTCACCGCCGCCTTCGCGCCGGCGTCGTCCCCGGCGATGGGCAGGGTGGTCCGTTCGGTGTCGCCCTTCGGCCGGGCGTTATATTGCATATGGATCCAGCCGAGATTGTGGAGCCCCTTGATGACCGCCGCGCCGTCGAGGTGCCGTTCCACGAGTTCGCTCGATGTCAGCGCGCCCGCGTCGAGATCGGTGCTGCGGAAATCGCCCATGCCGGGATAGTAGTTCGTCTGATCGAGTACGATCTTCCCGGCGAACCGTGCGGCCGGCAGTCGTTCGACCGTCGGCAAAGGGACGGATAGCGTGACGATATCGCCCGCTGCGATCGCCTCCTCGACGGTTCCAGCGCGGGCGAGCGGGCCGAGTTCGTCGACCAGTGCGGTGAGGGTGTGGGGGCCCCGCGAATTGCTGATCACCACATGGTAGCCGGCGGCGACGGCGAGGTGCGCGACCGCCTTGCCGACGAGGCCGGAGCCGATAATTCCGATAGTCTGCGTCAACGTCGATGTCCTTCTTGGATCGGCCCGCCGACCGCTCGGGTGCGGCGCGCCTCTTTGCACGCCCTCGGCCGGCGGATGCCGTGGCCGGTGGCGCGACCCGGACATAAGTTTGTGGAGTTGAGGCCGACAGTAACGGGTCAGGCAACGCACTGTTGCCGGTCGGGGCAACAATGCGGCGCCCGCTCAGCCCCGGCTTTCGCCGTTCCCGTCGAATCGATCGCGGCAGAGGTCGACGAAGGCGCGGACCTTGGGATCCACATAGCGGGTGGATGCGAACACGGCGTGGACCGGCACGGGAAGGCGCCCCCAGCCCGGCAGGACATGGAAAAGGGCCCCCTCGGCCACATAGGGATCGGCCAAGTATTGCGGGAGCTGGACGACCCCCAGCCCGGACAGTGCGAGATTCCGGGCGCTCACGGTGTTGTCGATCGTACAGCGCGGCGTCTTCGTCACCTTCACCGTCTCGTCGCCATTGACGAGCGTCCAGACCGGACGGCCGCGCGGCGCATGCATGATGAGGTCGTGATGATCGAGATCCTCGATCGTGCGAAGCGGCGCCGCTCCTCGCAGATATTCGGGCGCGGCGTAGAGCCCATAAGCGAGCTCTCCGAGCCGGCGGGCCGAAAGCTCCGAATCGTCCAGTGGGCCGATGCGGATCGCGACGTCGATCCCTTCATGGATGATGTCGACGAGACGGTTGGTGTATTCCGCGTGCGCCGTCACCGCCGGCCAACGGTGGAGAAAGGCGGCGATCCATCCGTCGACGCGGCTCGTTCCGAATTCGGCTCCGGCGGTCACGTTGAGGCGTCCCGTCGGTGCGCGGCTCCGATCCGCGACGACGGCCTCCGCCGCCTCGGCCGCCATCAGGATCGACGAAGCCCGCTCGAAATACTCGCGCCCGACCTCGGTGAGTCCGAGCCGCCGTGTCGACCGGTTCAGGAGGCGCGCGCCGAGCTTTTCCTCGATCCGCCGGACAATGCGGCTGACGCGCGCTTTGTCGGTGCCGAGATCCTCCGCGGCCGCCGTGAAGGATCCACGCGTCACCACCGTGACGAAGGCTTGCATCTCGATGAGATCGACTGTTGTCGCCATGGACAACAGAGTGCGCTGCGGCGGCGAAGAGCACAACATTCCCGCAACGGCCGGTCGTCAGAGAGCCTCCTCGATGCGGGCGACGATTGGCGCGCCGCGCCGTGACCACGAGCGGGCATTGCGCGCCGACGGATCGGCAGTCCGGTCGTCGATCCCTGGAGAGACCGCCGGTCGCGGGCCGTCCTTGGGACGGATACGGAGCGGCAGGATGCGACTGGCGTGAAAATCCGATAAACATATTTGCCGCATCCTTGGACGATTGCGGCCAACTTACGACAGGTGAGGGTTTCGTGGCGGTAGCGCGGAAGCGGAAGAGTGCGGAGAAGGTGCGTTCGGCCGAGGTTGAGCCGGTGGCGATCGACGGGCCGTCTCTCGACGCGCTCACGCTGCCGGAGGCAAGCCAGCGCTACGAATTCTCCGAGCAGGCCGGCCACCTTCTGCGCAAGGCCTATCAGCGCCATACGGCGATCTTCCAGAAGCTGTCGCCCGATCCGCAGATGACATCGGTGCAATTGTGCGTCTTGTGCGCACTCGCCGAGCAGGGGCCGGCGTCGCTGACGACGCTCGGCCGCGCGACGGCCGTGGACCCGGCGACGATGCGCGGTGTCGTCGAGCGGTTGCGCGATCGCGGGTTCGTCGCCCTTTCGCCCGATCAAGCGGATCGGCGGAAGGTCCTCGTCTCGCTCACCGATATCGGAGCGGAAAGCGTCGCGCGATCGGTCGCCAATGCCGGTGAGATCACCCGCCTGACGCTTCAGGGCCTCTCGGTCGCCGAACAGGTCGCGCTCACCTACCTCCTGAAGAAAATCAGCGCCGACAATTGATCTCCGGCGCGAGAGCCGGGCCGGGGATGGCCGCCGCAAGCCGGCGCGTCCCCCATGGTGTCATGCCTGCCGCGAGGATTGCCCAGAATCAGGGCATACATAATAATGCCGCGGCGGGCGGTCGCATCAAATCTCGGCACTTGTCCAACTTGCTCAAAGTCAAAGAGTAGCGCTAACGTTGGGCTGGAAGCCGAGTTCGGCGGAATGGTCGCGCTGTCGTACCCGGATGTCTCGATGCGCGATCGCTCGGATCAGAATCGGGGGTTTATATGTACACATATGAAATGCGCGCACGTTGGTGCCTGCGGGCCGCGGCCGTGGCGTTCGTGGCGTTGGCGGTGTCGGTCGCCGGGTTCGCCCAGCCCGTCGAAGCGGCCGAGGCGCGGCTGCGTCTGATTTCCGCCTATCCGAAGACGCACAATCTCAACAAGCCGCTCCTCGCGCTGATCGAGGACGTGAACGAGCAGGGCAAGGGCGTCGTCCAGATCGACTTTCTCGGCGGGCCCGAGGCGATGCCGAGCGGGGAGATGCTGCAGGCGCTCTCGGGCGGCGTCGTCGATCTCTTCTATGGCGCATCCTCGCTCTTCTCCGGCGACGTGCCGGAGGCGGTCGCTCAGAATGGCAGCAACCTGTCCGCGGCCGAGCTGCGCGAAAGGGGCGCCCTCGACCTCCTCAGCGCCTATTTCGAGGAGCGGGTGAATACGAAATATCTCGGCTATTTCGGCTCCGGCTATAACTTCTACATCTACCTCCTCAAAGAGCCGGAAATGAACGACGACGGCTCGGTCGACCTCGAAGGCTGGAAGATCCGCGGCGGCTCGCCCTACAAGACCTTCCTCGACCGTCTCGGCGTCATCATGATCAGCATCTTCCCGCCGGACATGTACGCTGCCATGGAGCGCGGCGTGATCGACGGGCTCGTCTGGACGTCCGTCTCCGTGACGGACGATGGCTGGCCGAAATTCATCAAGTATAGGATCGCGCCGAGCTGGCGGCAGGGCGACATCGCGCTGATGGCCAACCTGTCGAAATGGGACGGTCTGTCGGAAGAGGCGCAGGCGCTGCTGACGAAGGTCATCGCCGAGAACGAGATCACCGCCCACGAGAATTACCAGAAACAGGCCATCGCCGAGGAGCAGACGCTCCACGAGGCGGGGATCGTCGATATCGACCTCGAAGGCGCTGCGCGCGAGGCCTATGTCGACGCCGCCATCGGCAATCTGTGGGAGGACATGAAGGCCAATGTCGCCCCCGAAGAGGTCGAGAAGCTGAAGGGCGCCTTCTACGACCCGTCCAAGAACTGATCGAGGCCGGTCCGGCCGCGTGCCGGGCCATCCTGGGCCGCGCAGCCGGAAAGGATCCTCCGTTGTCGAAAGTGTGGGCGGACGCGGTTCGCGTCTATGACTGGATCGTCAATATCTGCGCCATCATCGGCGGGGCGATCCTGGCGTTCATCTTCGTCGCCATCATCTGGGACGTGTCGCTGCGCTCGCTGCGGATCCAGCCGCCGGCCTTCACCATGTCGGCGACGGAATATGGCATGTTGCACATGACGGTGCTCGCCGCGCCCTGGGTCTTGCGCGAGCACGCCCACGTCTCCGTGACGACATTCCTCGAAAAGCTGCCGCCCGCCGCGCAAATCCAGATCCGCCGCGTCGCTTTCGTGATCGCGGCGCTCTCCTGCGCGATCGTCGCCTATTACGCGACACGCGCGACGCTCACCATCACCGGCTACGATATTCGCTCCGTCGCGGTGCCGCGCTGGACGGTCCTCGTCACGATGCCGGTGGGCTTCACGCTTCTCACGATCGAGTTCGCCCGCCTTGCCTGGCGCGGCGTCTTCTCGAGCGAGCTGCAGGAGCACTGACGGGGATGGCCATTCTTCGTTCCGGCGCCGGGGTGCGGCGATGAGCTGGATCGCGCCGCTGTCGGTCATGCTCGGCCTGGTGATGGCGATGATGGCGATCGGGATGCCCGTCGCCTTCGCCTTCCTCACCGCCAACATCGTCGGCGTGTTTCTCTATATGGGCGGCGAGGCGGGGCTCCATCAGCTCATCCTCAATATGTCGCGCTCGATCAGCGCGTTCTATCTCGTCCCTGTGCCGCTCTTCGTGCTGATGGGCGAGCTCTTCTTCCACACCGGCGTGTCGAAGCGGGTGTTCCACGCGATCGACCGGCTCTTCGGGCGGGTGCCGGGGCGGCTTTGCTATATCAGCGTCGCGGGTGGGTCGCTCTTTGCCTCGCTCTCCGGCTCCAGCATCGCCAACACCGCGATGCTCGGCTCGATGCTGGTCCCCGATATGGAGGCCCGCGGCTACGACAAGCGCTTCGCGATGGGGCCGATCATGGCGACCGGCGGCCTTGCGGTGCTGATCCCGCCATCGGCGCTCGCCGTCCTTCTCGGCAGCCTCGCGAAGATCGATATCGGCGCGCTCCTCATCGCCGGCGTTCTGCCGGGGCTGCTGCTCGCGCTGATGTTCGTGGTCTACATTTATATCCGCGTCCGCCTGAACCCGGAGATCGCGCCGCAATATCCTGTCGATCCGGCGACGACCCGGGAGAAATTGCGCCTCGTCGTCACGAACCTCCTGCCGACGGGCGTCATCATCTTCTGCGTCATCGGTCTCATCATTCTCGGCATCGCGACGCCGACCGAGTCGGCCGCCTTCGGGGTGCTCGGTGTGCTCGTGGTTGCGGCGGCCTTCCGCCTCCTCACGGTTCAGACGCTCTACAGATCGTTGAAGGCGAGCCTCAAGGTCTCGACCATGCTGCTCGCGATCCTTCTTGCTTCGCTGACCTTCAGTCAGGTGATGGCCTTTTCCGGCGCGACGGCCGGTCTCATCGAGATGACGGGCGCGCTCGATCTCGGCCCGTTGCCGATGCTCCTCATCATGTTCGCGGTGCTGCTCTTTCTCGGGATGTTCATCGATCAGACGTCGCAGATGATGCTGACGATCCCGATCTTCATCCCGCTCGCCCAGTCGCTCGGCTTCGATCCGGTCTGGTTCGGCCTCATCGTCCTTCTGGCGCTCGAGATGAGCACCATGACGCCGCCGTTCGGCCTCCTCCTCTTCGTGATGGTGGGGGCGGCGCCGAAAGGGACGACGATCAGCGACGTCGCGCGCGCCGCCTTTCCCTATCTCGTCATCGACCTGATCCTTCTCGCGCTGTTGATCGCCTTCCCACAGATCGCGCTCTTCCTGCCGAGCCTCATGATCTGACGATAGTGTGCTTACGTTCGATCCTGCCGTGAGTGAGTCGGCGGATGTCGGCGAATCTGTGTTGAAATTTATTTTGTACACGTAGTAAAATATGCACGTGGACGCAGTTTAAGCGTTGCGCCGGAACGGCGGCGACGCGGAAGGAGACGGGATGACGACGAAACCGAAAGTGGCCGTGATCGGCGCCGGTCTCGGTGGATCTGTGGCGGCGATCCTCCTTCAAAAAGAGGGCTACTCGGTCGACGTCTACGAGCAGTCGCCGGGCTTTTCCCGCCTCGGCGCCGGCATCCATCTCGGCCCCAACGTGGTCAAGGTGCTCGACAAAGCCGGCGTCGGCGAACGTCTGATCGAGACCGGCGTCCAGCCCGAGGCCTGGATCTCGCGCATGTGGGACACCGGCGAGGTGCTGTGCGACATGGCGATCCGCGACGTGTCGGTGGAGCGGTGGGGCGCGCCTTACCTCACCGTCCATCGCGGCGACTTCCACAAAGTCCTCGTCGACGCCGTCGCGCCGGGTTCGATCCAATTCAGCAAGCGCCTCGTGGGGCTCGACACGAAGGGGAGTGATATCAACCTCGCCTTCATGGACGGCACCAGCGCGACCGCCGACATCGTGATCGGCGCGGACGGGTTGAACTCGTGCGTGCGCGACGTGCTCCTCGGTGCGGAGAAGCCGCGTTATACGGGCGTCGTCGGCCATCGCTCGCTCTATCCGCGCGAGCTCCTGACGAATTTCGACATGCAGGACTTCACCAAATGGTGGGCGCCGGAGCTGCATGTCATCGTCTATTACATCACCCACAACCGGGACGAGGTGTATATCGTCACCGGCGCGCCGCATCCCGAGTGGACGTCCGAGGCCTCGTTCCTGCCGTGCAGCAAGGACGAGTTCGTCGGAACCTTCGCCGGGTTCGAGCCGAACTGTCGCCATATCCTGGAGTGCGCGCCGGCCGACGGCATCACCAAATGGGCCTTCTTCGAGCGCGACCCGCTGCCCTTCTGGAGCGAGGGCTCGGTCGTCCTTCTCGGCGATGCGTGCCACCCGATGAAGCCGCACATGGGGCAGGGCGCCGCGATGGCGATCGAGGACGCGGCGATGCTCGTGCGCTGCCTGAAGGAAACCGGCGACGACGTGACGACCGCCTTCAAGCTCTACGAGTTGAACCGGCACGAGCGGACCTCCCGCGTCCAGGCCACCTCGCGCTACAACACGTGGCTACGCGAAGAGACGGACCCGAGCTGGGTTTTCGGCTATGACGTCTTCGGCGAGCCGCTGCGCACCACTGCGGCGGCCTGAAAGGAACGGAGCGAATGAGCGACGACGTCTCGGTCTATCAGCGGCAAGGTTTCGGTGGGGCGCTTCCCGTCGTGCCTCCCATCGGTCTCCTCATCATCGATTTCGTCGCGAGCTTCGCCTCGCCGGATGTCTTCGGCGGTGGCAATATCGGCCCGGCGATCGAGAAGACCGAGGGGCTCCTCGCCGCCGCGCGCGAGCGGGGCTGGCCGGTTGCGCACACCCGGATCGTCTTCGCCGATGACGGGTCGGACGGAAACGTCTTTTCCACCAAGTTGCCGAACCTGCTCGTCCTCACCGAATCCTCGCCGCTCTCCCAGATCGTCGAGGAGCTGACGCCGGCCGACGGTGAGCTTGTCGTGCGCAAGCGCACGCCGTCCTCCTTTGCCTGCACCGATCTCGGGCCGTGGCTCACACGGCGCGGGGTGAGGACGCTCGCGGTCGCTGGTTGCACCACGAGCGGGTGCGTGCGCGCGAGCGTCGTCGATGCGATGGATGCCGGGTTCACGCCGGTCGTGCTGACCGATTGTGTCGGCGACCGCGCGATCGGCCCGCACGAGGCGAACCTCTTCGACATGAGTCAGAAATACGCCACGCTGATGGAGCGCGACGCGTTCCTGAAGGCGACCGAAGCGGCCTGAGCCGCTTCGGACCGGCCGTCAGGCGAGGGCGAAGGCGCGCACGGAGGCGATGAAGGCGTCGAGCCGATCCCATGGGATCATGTGGCCGGCGCCGTCGATCCGCTCGGCCGTGCAATCGGGCGCGAGGCTGCTGAACTCGGCCGCGTCCGACTCCCGCACCACGTCGCCATTCTCGGCGTAGATCAGCAGCATCGGGAGCGTCGCCTTCGGCAGGAGGGCGTGCATGTCCTCCTCGTGGAAGGATTCGTAGGTCGCGACCACGCCCTCGACCGAGCAGGTCGGGAGCCAGTCGGCGCGGGCGCGGCACTGCGCCTCCGTCCAGGTCGGCAGCGTGCGCTTCACCGCCTCGATCCCGCCGCCGCGCGCGATCTCGTCCATCATCTCGAGATAGGGCGGGAGGGGGCTCGGATAATGACGGCGGCCGGGGCCGCTGACCGGCGGGTCGACCACGATCGTGCGGGCGAAGGCCGCGGGGTCGATGGCGCTCGCCGCCACCGCGATCCGCCCGCCCATCGAGTGGCCGACGAGGATCGGCTTGTCGAGCGTCGCGGCGACCGCGAGCGTGTCCCGCGCCAGCGCGTCGAGCGAATAATCGAGGCCGGGCGTGTGGTCCGAGAGGCCGCGCCCGCGCACGTCGACGACGGTGACGCGCGCGAATTCGGCGAGGCGCTCGGCGACGAAGCCCCACGTCATCGCGGGGCTCGTGATGCCGGGGACGAGGAGGAGGTCGGGCCCGTCCCCCTCATAGGTGAAGGTGTGCAGGAGCACACCGTCACGCTTCAGCCATCCTCCGATCGGGTTCGTCCCCATCAGGCGGGCTGCATCTCTTTGGGGACGATCTTGCCGAGATCGACGATATGATCGCCGTCGAGCCACAGGCTCGCGCCCTTCAGCGGGATGTCGAGGTGGCACATGGTGTCGTTGGTGCCGCCGAGCTCGGTGTTCGGGCCGGTGGAGAAGAGGACGTTGCCGTAGAAGGCGCGCCCGTGCATCCCGATCTCCTCGCCGATATTG
This sequence comes from Acuticoccus kalidii, assembly GCF_021556395.1. Classification (GTDB taxonomy): domain Bacteria; phylum Pseudomonadota; class Alphaproteobacteria; order Rhizobiales; family Amorphaceae; genus Acuticoccus; species Acuticoccus kalidii. The sequence goes on along the minus strand of NZ_JAKGCS010000024.1, from coordinate 602,460 downwards.
GCGCTGGTGGCGAGCTGGCTCCAGCGGGCAAGCTCGTTGAGGCCCCAGCCGATGTGGCTGATCGCGTAGGCGCGCGGGTCCTTATAGGATTCCATGTAGTCGCGCATGATCGCGGCATCGAGCCCGTCGCCGCTGATCTTGGTGACCATGCTCTTCTCGATCGTCAGCGTGATCGGGTCGACCACATAGCGCTTCAGCGGGAAGATGATGTCGCCGGTCCCGATCACCACGGTGCCGTTGACGCCCTCGTCATTGCCCTGGGTGAAGAGGAAGCCGGAGGGCCAGTGATCCCAGCGGCCGGGCTCGTCGGTGTAGCCATATTCGGTGAGGGTCGGGTACTTGCCGAGCTCGTAGGTGACGTCGGTGCCGGCGGGGGAGGTGATGCGCATCGTGCGCGCATTCTTGAGGCGCTCGCCGCCAGCCTCGACGCGCTTGCGCAGCGTCTCGTTCGGCAGCAGCTCCGAGAGCACCTCGAATGGCTCCACGACGAGGAGCATGCGCGTCCCGCTGTCGGTGATCTCGATCTGCTCCTCGGAGAAGAGGAGGAACATGAGGTCGATCACGATGTCGGCGGACTTCAGCGCCTCGATCGCGGGGCGGTTGCCGGCGAGCGAGGTCGCGCCGACGGCGCGGTCGCCCCGGCCGCCCTGGCCGCTGCGCGAGAGGTTGAGCTGGAAGGCGGAGGCGCCGAGTTCCTGCGCTGCGGCGAGGAAGGCGTCGGCATAATCCTGGCGATTGCCGTCTTCGGTCAGGACCGCGAGCGTCTGGCCGCTGCCGACCTTGCAAAGCTCCAATTCCTTGCGGAAGACTTCGAGCATCGACGTCATGTCACTTCTCCCCATGCCGGAGCGGCCGGTCGGCGCCGGTCGCCACAGGCGCGAACGGGGCCGGACGGGAGCGCTCGTCGGCGCGATAATTCAACGTGTACACAATACTTCCAGCCGATGACCGGCAAGTCAATTTATATGTACACGTTATAAATTGACTGTCCTCCGCGCCTGCAAGCCCCATGCCGTCACAGGTGAAGCAGCACCGGGTGGGGCTTGTAGGGGGCTTCGAGGGCGGCGATCTCCTCGGCGGTGAGGCTCACATCGAGCGCGCGGACCGCGCTTTCGATCTGCTCCGGCTTGGTCGCCCCCATCACCGGCGCCGCGACATAGGGCTTCGACAACATCCAGGCGATGGCGATCTCGGCCATCGAAGCGCCCTTCGCCGCGGCGAGCGCGCGGACGGCGTCCTGCACGTCATAGTCGGCGTCGCCGGAGAAGAAGCGCTGGATGAAGGGATCGGCCTCGGCGCGGGTCGAGCCGGTCACGCCGCCGCGCGTCGTCTTGCCGGCGAGGAAGCCGCGCGCGAGCGGGCTCCACGGCGTCACGCCGACGCCTTCGAGCATGCAGAGCGGGATCATCTCGCGCTCTTCCTCGCGATAAGCGAGGTTATAGTGGTTCTGCACCGAGATGGGCTTCGTCCAGCCGTTCTTCTCGCAGATCGCGATCGCCCGCATCAGCTCATAGGCGAGGACGTTGGACATTCCGAAATAGCGCGCTTTGCCCGATTTCACGATGTCATGCATCGCTTCGAGGGTCTCCTCGATCGGGGTGTCGTGGTCGGTCCGGTGGGTTTGATAGAGGTCGACATAGTCGGTCTTGAGGCGCGTCAGCGAGCCGTCGATCGCGTCGAAGAGGTGTTTGCGCGAAAGGCCACGCTCGTTGGGGCCGGGGCCGGTGACGCCGAACGCCTTGGTGGCGATCACTAGCTCCTCACGCCGCGCAAGGTCCGGCCAGATACGGCCGATGATCGTTTCGCTCACGCCGTTGGAATACATGTCGGCGGTGTCGATGAAGTTGACGCCGCATTCGATCGCCCGCGCCATGATCGGGTGGCTCTCGTCTTCCGGCAAAACCCACGGCTGCCACGCCTTGTCGCCGAACGAGAAACCGCCGAGCCCGATACGTGAGATTTTGAGGCCGCTGCGGCCGAGGCGCACATACTGCATAGATTTGGCTCGCCTGTGGCGCACAATCGTCCGGCCATTGCCGTGACTTTGTGCAATTGTGTGTATGCAAAGAAAAATCAACGTTTCAGGCATCGTCACCCGGACAACGCCAGTCGTCAATAATCACGCAGATTCGTTGACAAGAAACGCAATCTACTCTCTCATTCGAGGAATTCGCGTGACGCCCAATCTCCTACGTCTACGCTCTAATTCTCGAAGGGGAAGTTGCATGAGATATTCGTTTGGCGCTGCCTTCGCCGCGGCGATCGTGGCTCTTTCCGGCCCGGCGAGCGCGACGGAGCTGCGGCTGCTCTCGTCCTGGGACGCGAGCTACACCGCGGTTCCGAACATCGTCGAGGTGTTCATGGATTCGGTCGCCGAAGCCTCCGGCGGAGACACGACCATCACGATGACCGGACCGGAAGCGGTGCCGCCGTTCGAGCAGCTCCAGCCGGTCTCTCTCGGCATCTTCGACCTGCTGTTCACCCATGGCGGCTATCATAGCGGCGAGACCGGCATCTCGACGGCGATCGACGCGATCGAGGGCGACCCGGCGAAGCGGCGCGAGTCGGGCGTGTGGGACTGGCTCGACGCGTATTATCAGGAGAACCACAACCTCAAGCTCATCTCGATCCCGACGGCGCTGACGGGCTATCAGATCCTGCTGCGGCAACCGATGGCCGACGGTAAGCTCACCGGCCTCAAGGTGCGCGGCACCTCGGTCTATCACGGGCTCATCGAGGCGCTCGGCGGTGCCCCGGTCATCCTTCCGGCGGGCGAGATGTACGCCGCGGCCGAGCGCGGCATCGTCGACGGCATCTCCTGGCCGGCGGTCGGCGCGATCGGCTTCAAGCTGTGCGAAGTGACGCCGAACATGGTGCGCCCGTCCTTCGGCGCGGTCTCCTACCTCATCTTCATGAACCTCGATAAGTTCAACGCGCTCGACGAGAGCGAGCAGCAACTCCTCCTCTCCGAGGGCGAGAAGCTCGAAGAGAACACCGTCGCCACCTTCGAGGAGATCCTCGCCGACGAGGACGCGCAGATGATCGCGTGCGGTGCGCGGATCGACGAGCAGGACGAGGCGTGGGGCGCCGAGGCGCAAAAGGCCTTCGCCGAAAAGGCGTGGTCGATGGCGGCCGAGCAGTCCGGCGAAAAGGCGGAAGAGTTTCGCGCGTTCGCCCGCGAAAAGGGCATGACCGAGTAAATCGGCGCGACAGGCGAGGGCGGTGATCACGATGCGCGCGCTTTGGACGAGCTTCATCAAGCTGCATGATGCCCTCACGACCGTCGCCTTCGTCTTGGGCACGGTGATGTTGGTCGTGATCACCGGGTCTTATGTCTACGAAGTGGTGGCGCGGTACTTCTTTACCGCGCCGACCAAATGGGCCGCCGACCTTGTCGGGTACGCGCTGTGCGCCGGCGTCTTCCTCCTCCTGCCTAAGGTCACGGCGACACGTGGCCATGTCGCCGTGACGCTGATCTTCGAGCGCGTCGGAAAAGCCACCGAAAAGCGGCTCCTGCGCTTCATCGATCTTCTCGGCGCGGTCTTCTGCGGCTACGCGGCGTGGCTCTCCTTCAACGAGAATGTGCGCCAGGCCGAGAAGGGGATCATGACGATCGCCAACCAGCCGATCCCCAAATACTGGGTCACGGGGTTCATCACCTTCGGCCTCCTCCTCGCCGCGATCCACTTCCTGCGCCATGTCGTCCGGCCGCCGGACGAGGCGCGCGAGGCGCTTCAATACTGACGATGACCGACCGTCAGCCCGCTCCGCTCGCCCCCGCCGCCCGTGGCGCGGCAACCGAGGCTCATTGATGCTGCCCTGGTACACCTACCTTTCGATCGGCGGGGGACTCGCCTTCGGCCTGTTCCTCCTCGGAACGCCGATCTTCCTGTCCTTCCTCGTCGTCATCATCGTCGGCATCGCGGCCATCATCGGGCCGGCGGGCTATTCGATGTTCGTGAACAGCCTCTACGAGGCGACCACGACCACATCGCTCGCCAGCATCCCGCTCTTCATCCTGATGGGTGAGCTCCTCTTCCGCTCCGGCACGATGGACGTCCTCTTCAACTCGGTCGACAAGCTCGTCGGCCGCGTGAAGGGGCGGCAATACGTCCTCGTCATCGTGCTTTCGGCCGTCTTCGGCGCGCTGTCGGGATCGGCGATGGCCGTCGCCGCCATGCTCGGCCGTGCCGCGGTGCCGGGGATGCTGAAGCGCGGCTATGACGTGAACCTGTCGGCCGGCTCCATCCTCGCCGGGGCGAGCCTCGCGCCGATCATTCCGCCGAGCATCCTCGCCATCATCGTCGGCACCATCGCGGACGTGTCGATTGCGAAGCTCCTCGTCGCGGGCGTGGTGCCGGGCCTTCTCCTTGCGACCCTCTTTCTCGGCTACGTCTTCATCGTCGTCGGGATCGACCCGTCGCGCTCGCCCCCTTCGGCGGGGGAGGTGACGGAGGTCTCGGGCCGCGAGAAGGTGATGGCGGTCGTGCGGTGCCTGCCGTTCCTCATCGTCATCTTCATGGTGATGGGGCTCATCATGCTCGGCGTCGCGACGCCGTCCGAATCGGCCGCGACCGGCGTCGTCGGCGCCCTCGTGACCGCTGCGATCTACCGCAATCTCTCCTGGAAGATGATCGTGGAATCGCTCGCCGCCGCGGCCTCGATCGCCTGCACGATCCTCATCATCATGGCGATGTCGAAGATGCTGACCCAGCTCCTCGCCTTCACCGGCTCGACGCGCGCGCTCGTCGACGTCATCGCCGGGCTCGGGCTCGACGCGCTGCCGATGCTCATCGTCATGCTGATCGTGCCGTTCGTCCTGTGCATGTTCGTCGATCAGATCGCGATCATGCTGATCCTGATCCCGCTGTTCGAGCCGATCATGAAGAGCTTCGGCTTCGATCCGGTGTGGTTCTGGCTCCTCTTCCTCATCAACATGACGCTCGGCGGGATCACGCCGCCGCTCGGTTACACCCTCTTCGCGTTCCAGTCGGTGACGCCGCAGATCAGCCTGCAGCAGGTGTTCCGCGCGGTGTGGCCGTTCGTGGCGCTGTTCATCCTCGGCATGGCGCTGATGGTGGCCTTCCCGCCGATCGTCACCTTCATTCCGAACCTCCTGTGACGACCCGATGAAACCGAAAGCCTTCCGTTACCACCGACCCGCCGACAAGGCGGACGCGCTCCGGATGCTCGCCGAGGAGGACGAGGACGCCCGTCCCCTCGCCGGCGGGCAGAGCCTCGTGCCGCTCATGAACCTGCGCTTTGCCGCGCCCTCCGCGCTGATCGACCTCAATGCCTGCGCCGACCTCGCGACGATCACCGTCGCGGACGGCGTGCTCGAGATCGGCGCGATGGTGCGCCAGCGCGAGGCGGAGCTGTCGCCGGTGGTGATCGAGGCCTGCCCGCTGGTCGCCGAGGCGCTGGCGCTGAACGGCCACCCGGCGACACGCCATCGCGGCACCGTCGGCGGCACGATCGCCCATGCCGACCCGGTCGCCGAACTCTCCGGCGTTGCGGTGGCGCTCGACGCCGAGATCGTCATCGAGCGGCAGGGCGGGCGGCGCACCGTCCCCGCGGCCGATTTCTTCCTCGATGCGCTGACGACTGTCGTCGAGCCCGGCGAGATGGTGACGGCGGTGCGCTTTCCGGTGCTCGCGCCCGGCACCGTCACCGCCTTCGTGGAGACGGGGATGCGCGGCCACGGCCTCGCGGTCGCGGGGATCGCGGCGGCGCTGCGCATTGCGGGCGGGCGCATCGACTGGGTGCGGCTCGCCGCGATCGGCGTCTCGCCGGTGCCGGTGCGGCTCGCCGCGCTCGAGGAGGCGCTTACCGGCCGCGCGCTCGGCGAGGTCGAGAGCGCCATCGCAGGCGTCGCCGATCCGCTCGGCGATGCGGACCTTCTCGACAATCTGGAGGGCTCCAGCGCCTACCGCCGCGAACTCGTGCCGACGCTCGTAGCGCGCGCCGTGCGGGTCGCCGTGGACAAGATGGGAGTGGCCGCGTGACCGGCGACAAGATCGACATCAGCGTCACCGTCAACGGTCGGCGCTATCGGCGCGCGGTCGAGCCGCGGCGCCTCCTCGCCGACTTCCTGCGCTATGATCTGCGCCTCACCGGCACACATGTGGGCTGCGCGCACGGGGTCTGCGGAGCCTGCACGGTCTCGATCGACGGGCGCACGGCGCGAAGCTGCCTCACCTTCGCGGTGCAGGTCGACGGCGCCGAGCTCGAAACCGTCGAGGGCCTGGCGCCCGACGCGGAGCTGTCGGCGATCCAGGCGGCCTTTCACCGCAACCACGCCCTCCAGTGCGGCTTCTGTACGCCGGGCTTCCTGATGGCGGCGCGTCAGCTCCTCGCCGAGACGCTGACGCCGACGGAGGAGGAGGTCCGCACTGCGCTGTCGGGCAATCTGTGCCGCTGTACCGGCTATGTGAACATCGTGCGCGCCGTCATGAGCGCGGCTGAAGATCTGCGCGCGAACCGCGAGGCGAGCCATGTCTGATCCGCGTCCCGTCTTCCGCCATATCGGCCGCCCCGTCCCGCGCCAGGAGGACGACCGCCTCCTGCGCGGCTATGGCGCCTATGTCGACGATCTGCCGGAGCCGCCGGGCACGCTCTATCTCGGCTGCGTGCGAAGCCCCGTCGCGCACGCCCGCATCCTCTCGATCGACCTTGCCGAGGCGCTGCAGATGCCGGGCGTCGTCGCCGGATATACCGCCGCCGATCTCACCCCCTCGATCCGCACCATGGAGCCCGACCGGCCGAAGCCCGGCTATAAGGCGACCTTCCGCGACGTGATGCCGACCGACCGGGTGCGCTATGTCGGCGACACGGTCGCCGTGCTCCTCGCGGAGGATCCCTACCTTCTCGAAGATGCGCTCGAGACCGTTTTCGTCGACTATGAGGCGCTTCCCGTCGTCGTCTCCATCGAGGACGCGATCGCCGAGGGGGCGGCCGCCGTCCACGACGATATCGAGGGCAACATCCCCTTTGCGGGCGAGTACAAGACGGAGGGGTTCGACGCGGTGTTCGCCTCGGCCCATCTCGTCGTGAAGGACACCTTCCGCTCCGCGCGCATGGCGGGCGTCTCGCTGGAGCCGCGCGGGGTGATGGCCTCCTACGACAAGGGCAAGGGCGCGCTGACGCTCTGGTCGTCCACCCAGATCCCGCACCTTCTGCAGGCCTCTCTCGGCGAGCTCCTCGACATGGCCGAAAGCCGGATCCGCGTCGTGGCGCCCGACGTCGGCGGCGGCTTCGGCATCAAGGCGCACGTCTACCCGGAGGAGGTGATCGCCGCCGCGCTCGCCCGCCGCCATGGCGGGACGGTCAAGTGGATCGGCGACCGTCAGGACGATTTCGTCACGAGTACCCACGCGCGCGACTATCGCTATGACGTGGAGATGGCCCTCGCGCAGGACGGGACGATCCTCGCCGTGCGCAACCGCCTCCACGTCAATATCGGCGCCTATGCCTGTTTTCCCTTCGGCTCCAGCGCCGAGGCGGGCGGCGGCGCGATCTATCTGCCGGGCGCCTACAAATTCGCCCATTATGCCTACGCAACGCACTCGGTGTTCACCAACACCGCGCCCGTCGGCGTCTATCGCGGCGTCGCCGCGCCGATCGCCCACTTCGCACAGGAGGGGTTGATCGACCGTGCCGCGGCCGCCCTCGGCATCGACAAGCTGGAAATGCGGCGCAAGAATCTCGTGCAGCCGGAGGATCTGCCGTTCACCAACGCGGCCGGCATCACCTCCGACACACAGAGTCACGCGGCCTGCCTCGAACAGGCTCTCGCCGCGATCGACTATGACGGCTTCCGACGCGACCACCCGCGCGGCGAAATCCGCGACGGCAAGCGCTACGGGATCGGCATCGCCTGCATCACCGAGCACACCGGACAGGGCGCCTCACGCTACCGCACACGCGGCCTCCACCGCGTTCCGGGCTTCGAGGGCGCGACGGTGCGCATGACCGCCGACGGCCGCCTCGTCGCGGCGGTCAGCCAGTCGACCCAGGGGCAGGGCCACCTCACGGTGTTCGCCCAGATCATCGCCGAGCATCTCGGCATCGATCCCAGCGCGATCAGCGTCGAGGAGGGCGACACGGCGACGACCCCGTTCGGCTCAGGCACGTTCGCGAGCCGCGCGGCAGTGGTCGCGGGCGGCGCGGTCTTCCGCGCCTCGGAGGCGCTCGCGGCGAAGCTGAAGCGAATCGCCGGCCACCATCTGGAGGTCGCGCCGGAGGATGTCGAGCTCGTCGACGGCGAGGCGCGGGTCGCCGGGTCCGACATGACGATGAGCTTTCGCGAGCTCGCCGCGATCGCCCATTCGCTCGAAGCGCGGCCCTTACCCGACGGCGAGGAATACGGGCTCGAAAGCCGTGCCTTCTACGATCCGCCCAACGTGTCGATCGCCAACGCCGTTCATGCCGCCGTGGTGTCGGTCGATGTCGGCACGGGCCGCGTTGCCGTGGAGCGCTATGCGGTGGCGCACGATTGCGGGCGTATGATCAATCCCATGCTGGTCGCGGGCCAGGTGCATGGCGGCGTCGCGCAAGGGATCGGCGAGGCGCTGATGGAGGCCGTCGTCTATGACGAAGACGGCCAGCTCCTGACCACCCAGCTCCTCGACTATCTCCTGCCGAGCACGTGCGACATCCCGGACATCACGATGGCGCACATCGAATCGGAGACGGACGCGACGCTCGGCGGCTTCAAGGGGGCCGGCGAAGGCGGCGTGATCGGCGCGGTTCCGGCGGTCGCCGGCGCTGTGAACGATGCGCTCGGCGAGACGGGGGCCTTCGTCAACCAGCTTCCCTTGCGGCCGGAGACGATCCTCGCGCTGCTGCGACCCGTCGCGGACTGATCCGCCTCGAATCCCTGAGGCCTTGCGGGTGTGGCCGCAGCGTCGGCTGGATCGGCGCCGGGCGCGCGGTCGGCCGGCTCGAGCCGATCAGGGGGGAGGGGCGGAGAGTTTCGCCATGAACGCGCGAACGGTCGCCTCGGTCGCGCCGGCGGCGTCCATCAGATGCGCCTCGATCACGCTTGCGAGCTGCGAGGGGCGCCGCCGCGCCGGGCGCATCAGCGCAAGGGCGAATTCCGCGTCCGCCCGCAGCGGCATCGCGACGAGACCGTCGGCCGCGAAGTGCATCGCCGTCAGCGCATCGACGATCGCGAGCCCGACGCCGGCGCGTGCGAACTCGCATGCGAATTCCACCGTGAACGCCTCGAGCCGCCGCCGCCCGACACGGTCGGACAGGTCGGGGGTGAGCGCGAGGGGGGCGCCCTCGAAATTGCTGAGGGTGATCACGTCATAAGGCTGAAGCACGGCCGGATCCACCGGGCCGGACCCCGCCAGCGGATGATCGGGCAGCGAGACGCACACCAGCGGCAGGCGCATCAGAAGGTGCTGCTCGATCCCCTGCTGGGCGGCGGAGCGCAGGCCGACGCCCATATCGACCCGTCCCGCCGCCACCGCCCGCCCGATCCAGCTCGTGCTGCGCACCGGCACCGACAGCGAGATATCGGGATGCCGCGCCGCGAACCCTCCGAGGACGGAGGGCATCCAGCGATGCGACAGGAGCGGCAGCGTCGCGACGGTGACCGCGCCGTGATTGTTGTGCCGAAGGGATTGGGCGAAGCGGTCGAGCTCCTCGATGCCGCCATAGAGCGCCTCGACCTGCTCGAACAGCGCTTCGGCTTCGAGCGTCGGCACGAGGCGGTTGTGGCCGCGCTCGAAAAGGCCGAAGCCGAGCTCCTGCTCCAGCAGCGACAGGTGCTTGCTGACGGCCGGCTGACTGAGATTGAGGCGACCGGCCGCGCCGGTGATGGAACCGGCGCGCATGATGGCGCGGAAGACCTCGACCTGACGTGGGGTCATTACCTGCGTTTCGTGTAGACGCCGAAAAAGCGATTTGAGGCTATACTACCGTCCGTGTACGGCACAACGACCTTTTCAAACAAGGAAATCGCCCAACGGTGTCCATCGACACAGTGCCGGCGGCCGACCGCCGGATCTGGCGCGACGAGCTGCCCTTCGACGAACACATGCTGCGCGAGCGGATGGCCACCATCCAGGCCGACCTCGCGGCGCGGGATCTCGACGGTCTTCTCCTCTTCGATCCCGAGAACATGTTCTGGCTGACTGGTTATCAGACCATCGGCTACTTCACCTTCCAGGCGATGCTGCTGCCGCGCGAGGGGCTTCCGGTTCTCGTCACCCGTGTGGTCAACCGCGATCTGGCGCTGGCGCTGCCGACGATCGGCGAGGCGGTTGCGATCTTCGACACCGAGGATCCGGTCGCGGTCCTGTCGGGCGCGCTGCCCGCGGGCGGGCGGATCGGCCTCGAGACGACCTCCCGCTATCTCAGTGTCCGCGATCACCGCCAGCTCGTCGCCATGGCGAGCGCGACGTTCGAGGACTGCGACGGTCTCATCGAGATGCGTCGGCGCACCAAGGGGCCGGAGGCGATCGAGCGGATGCGCCGCGCCGCGACGGCGGTGGAGGCCGGGATGGCGGCGGCGCTCGCCGCCGTGAAGCCGGGCGCCAGCGACAACGACGTCGCCGCCGCGCTCTATCAGGGCTCCATCGCGGCGGGCAGCGAGTATATCGGGCATCCGCCGATGGTGGTGTCCGGGCCGCGCTCGGCACTCTGCTTCGCGCTCTGGCGCCGGCGCACCATCGCGCGTGGCGACGTGGTGCTGATCGAGGGGGCGGGCTGCGTCGACCGGTATCATGCCATGATGGCGCGCACCGCTGTCGTCGGGCCGCCGACGGATGAGCAGAAGGCGAGCGCCGAGGCGTTGATCGCGCTTCTCGAAACCGCGGTCGCGACGATCCGTCCGGGTGAAACCGCCGGCGAGATCGACCGGCGCTGCCGCGAGGGGCTCGAACGGCTTGGCCTTGCGAAGTATTTCAAGAGCCGGACCGCCTATGGCATCGGCATCGGCTTTCCGCCGAATTGGGCCGAGGGGCATATCTATGCGATCCGTCCCGATGACGAGACGGTGCTCGAAGAGAACATGACCTTCCATGTGATCCCGACGATGTTCCGCGAAGATTTCGGCATGGCGATCAGCGACAGCGTCCGTGTGAGCGCGACGGGATGCGAGGTGCTGACCCGATATCCACGCGAACTCGTCGTGGTCGACTGAAGCGCTTCGTGACGACCGACGATCTATGCACGACGCCGAGCGGGCCGCCACAGTGGGCGCGCCGCGGCGGCCCAGCGACGAAAGGGACCACCATGTCTGAGCCGATTTTCGCCGTCTTCCGCCCCAAGGCCGCCTTGGCGGCGGCCGTTGCGGGCCTCCTCGCGTCCGCCGCCCCCGCGGCCGCCGAGCAGTGGGACATGCCCACCGCCTATGGCGCCGGCAACTTCATCACCCAGGCCTATATCGCCTTCGCCGAAGACGTGCGCGAGCGCACCGGCGGTGAGATCGACATCACCGTCCATCCGGGCGGCTCGCTCTATGGCGGGTCGGAGATCCTGCGTGCGGTGCGCGAGGGCCAGGTGCCGATCGGCGCGCGCTTCCTCGGCGCGCACTCCGCCGAGGCGCCGATCTTCGGGCTCGACACGGTGCCGTTCCTCGCCACCAACGCGGCCGAGGCGCGCGCCCTTTACGACGCCTCCCGCCCGGCGCTCGAGGCGGCCCTCGAAGAACGCGGCCTCAAGCTCCTCTTCGCGCCGATCTGGCCGCCTCAGGGCCTCTTCGTGAACAGCGAAGTGACCACGATCGAGGACATGGAAGGCAAGCGCTTCCGCGCCTACGACCCGTCGACGACCCGCCTTGCGGAGCTGATGGGCGCGGTGCCGACGCGGACCGAGGCGAGCGAGATCGCGCAGGCCTTTTCCACCGGCATGGCGGAAAGCATGATGGCCTCCGGCGCCATCGGCGTGTTCCAGAAGATCTGGGACTATGTGGACTATTTCTATCTCGTGAATGCGTGGTTGCCGAAGTCGGTGGTGCTCGTGAACCTCGACACCTGGAACGGCCTCGATGAGGAGACGCAGACCGCTCTGATGGAGGCTGCGGCGCAGGCCGAGGCCGCCGTCTGGCAGGAGATGGAGACCGTGAACCAGGGCTATATCGACACGATGCGCGAAGCCGGGATGACCGTCGAAGAGCCGTCCGCCGAACTTGCCGAATCGCTGAAGTCCATCGGTGACACCATGGTCGACGAATGGGTCGAATCGGCTGGCGACGAGGGTGCGTCTGTCATCGAAGCCTACCGCGCCGCGCAGTAGGATCGACGGGCCGGTATGAGAGCGATCGCGCGCGCTGCGGACACGGTGTTGTCAGGCCTTTATGGCCTGTGCGCGATCCTCGCCGCGCTCTCGGTGGTGGCGATCTTCGCTCTCGTCCTGACCAGCATCGTGAGCCGGTTCTTCGGCGCCTATGTGCCCGGCCTCACCGAAGGGGCCGGCTACTTGCTGGGCGCCGCCGGCAGCCTCGGGCTCGCCCACACCTTCCGCGCCGGCGGTCACATCCGCGTCGACCTTGCATTGTCGGCCCTCGGCGGCGCGGTGCGGCGGCGGGTGGATATGCTGGCGCTCGCCGTCACGGCCGGCGTGGTCGCCTATCTCGCCTGGTATCTCGTCCGGCTCGTGCGCATCTCGGTGCGCTATGGCGACATCAGCGACCGCTCGGACGCGCTGCCGCTGTGGATCCCGCAACTTCCCATCGCCGTCGGTGTCGTCGTCTTCGCGATCGCGCTGACGCATGGTCTCGTCCTTTACGCCGCGACCGGCCGCTCCCCGGTGCGACGCCGCGACGGCAATCTCCTCGTCGACGAGGACGGTTGAGCCGATGGATCCCGTTACCCTCGGCATCGGCCTACTCGTCGTTCTCGTCCTCGTGCTCGGCCTCGGCGTGTGGATCGGCGCGGCGCTCATCGTCGTCGGCATGGTCGCGATGGAACTCGCGACGAGCCGGGCCATGGGGCCGGCGATGGCCACCGCCGTCTGGTCGAGCATCTCGAGTTGGGGCCTCGCGTCCCTGCCGCTCTTCGTCTGGATGGGGGAGATCCTGTTCCGCGCGCGGCTCGCGGAGGGGCTGTTCAACGGCCTCTCGCCGGTGCTGCGACGGCTGCCGGGCGGACTGCTTCACGTCAATGTCGCGGGCTGCACGGCGTTCGCGGCGATCTCGGGCTCCTCCGCCGCCACCTTGATGACGGTCGGGAAGATCACGATGCCGGAGCTGAAAAAGCGCGGCTATCCGGATCGCCTCGTCGCCGGTTCGCTCGCCGGCGCGGGAACGCTCGGCCTCCTCATTCCGCCGTCGATCACGATGATCCTCTATGGCGTCCTGGTGCAGGAATCGATCGCCCGGCTGTTCCTCGCCGGCGTCATTCCGGGGCTGATGCTGGCGGGCCTCTTCTTCGCCTATCTCATGATCTGGGGCCTCGTGACGCCGACCGGCCGCGCGCTGCGCGAGGAACGAGCGAAGCCGCGCGAGATCCTCAGCGGGTTCGTCGAGCTTTTGCCGGTGGTCGGCCTCATCGTCATGGTGATCGGCTCGATCTATGCCGGCATCGCCGCGCCGACGGAAGCGGCCGCGCTCGGCGTCCTCGGCGCGCTGATCCTCGCCGCCATCCGCGGCGAGCTCACCCTCGCGGCGCTGTCGGACTCGTTGATGTCGACCGTGCGCACGACGTCGATGATCGTGCTTCTCGTGGCCGGGTCCGCCTTCGTCACCATGGCGATGGGCTTCACCGGCCTGCCGCGCGATCTCGCCGCGTGGATCAACGCGATGTCGCTGTCGCCGACGGCGCTGATCCTGGTGCTCCTCGTCTTCTACATGCTGCTCGGCTGCGTCCTCGACGGGATCTCGATGATCGTCCTCACGATCGTCATCGTCGAAGGCATGGTGCGGGCGGCCGGGATCGACATGGTGTGGTTCGGCGTCTTCGTGGTGCTGGTGGGCGAAATGGCGCTCATCACCCCGCCGATCGGCTTCAATCTCTTCCTGGTGCAGGGGCTGACGGGCCGCTCGCTCTGGTTCGTCGCGCTCGCCTCGGCGCCGTTCTTCCTGCTGATGGCGGTCGCCGTCGCGTTGCTGATCGCCTTCCCGCAAATCGCCTTGTGGCTGCCGGGGCTGATGACCGCGCGCGGTTGAGGACCGTGTCGGCGCACGCCGGCCCGATCCCCGCCGCCGGCCCGGCCCCTCAGGCGAGAACGGCGGTAACGCGGATCTCGATCCGCATGTCCGGCAGGGCGAGCGCCTCGACGCCGGTCTCCGTCCAGATCGGGGCGTGATCGGGCATATACTGGCGAAACAGCCGGGTCATGATCGCATTGACCTCCGGCGGGAAACCGCCGACATGGTAGGAATTGACGTGCACCACGTCGCGCCAGCTCGCCCCGGCGGTGGCGAGGGTTCGCTCGACATTGTGGAACGCCAGCGCAATCTCGTCGTCGAGCGAGGGCGGGATGGCGAGATCGTCGTTCACGCCGCCCTGGCCCGATGTCTCGATCCGATCGCCGATTTTCACGGCCTGTGAATAGTGGTGTGAGGCGCGAAGGCGTTCGCCATAACCGGGCGTCACGAAGAATTGCGGTTTCGGCATCTCATATCCGATCTCGTTGGAGAGGAGAGGGGGAGGGTGGCAGCGGCCGCTCAGAACATGCCGTTGGCGTTGGCGGACGAGGCCGGCAAAATCTGCAAAACATCCCAATGCTCGACGATCTTGCCGTTATGATCGAGGCGGAAAATGTCCATCGCCGCATAGTCGGCGCCGCCCGGCCAATGCTGGTGGCAGTGGAGAACCACCAGATCGCCTTCGGCTACGGCGCGCTTGATCGCCACGCGCTTGCCGGGCCACTCGCGCGCCATCCGCTCGAAATAGGCGATGAAGCCGTCCTTGCCGGTCGCGACGTGCGGATTGTGCTGGATATAGTCGTCACCGGCAAAGAGGGCGATCGCCTCGCGCGGTCGGCAATCGTTGAACATCATCTCGTAGAACGCGATCACGTTCGCCTTGTTCTCGGCGAGGTCGGTCATGATGTCGGCCCTTTGTCCGGGGCGCGGCACGACGGCCGGCCGGTCGATCGTCTCTCGGAACGCTGCGTTTGCCGGCATATAGGTGAGGCGACAGAAGAGCGCTTCTGAGCTATGGGTTCTGTAGCCCATAACCAAGAGTTTGATATGGACCTCGCCCTCGCCCTTCGCGCTTTCGTCCGAACCGTCGAGCGTGGCTCGATCAGCGCGGCGGCGCGCGATCTGTCGGTGTCGCAACCTGCCGTCAGCAAGCATATCCGAAATCTCGAAGGGGAGGTCGGCGCGCGCCTCCTCGAACGTTCGGCCCGCCTCGTCCGGCCGACGCCCCTCGGCCAGACCCTTTATGAAGCGAGCCGGCAGGGGCTTGCCACCATCGACGCCGCATTGGAAGGCGTGCGCCGCGACATGGGTGCGGTGGAGGGGCTGTTGCGCGTCCACGCCCCGACCTGCATCGGCGCCAAGCAGTTGCATCCGCTCGTGCTCGATTTCCAGGAGCTGCATCCGGGCGTGACCGTCGACCTCGCGCTCGAAAATCGCACGGTCGATCTGGTCTATGAGAACTTCGATCTCGCGCTCCGTCTCGGGCGGCCGGAGACGCCGGGCCTCATCATCCGGCAGATCGGCGTCGTCCGGCGCATCCTCGTCGCGACGCCGGCGCTGCTGGCGCGGATCGGACCGATCGACTCGCTCGCCCAGCTGGCGGACGTTCCGGTCGTGAGCACGCTGTCGATGGCGCCGCTCGACACGCTGACCCTTTATCGCGGGGGGGAGGCGTCGGAGGCGCTCGTGCGGCCGATCCTGCGCAGCAACAACCCGGATGTCGTGGTGAGGACGCTGATCGAAGGGCGCGCGGTCGGGCCGATCCAGCGGCTTCTCGTTCCCGATGAGCTCGGCGACGGCCGCCTGGTGCGCATTCTGCCCGACTACGAGCTGCGCGCCTCCGACGCGTTCTTCGCCTACCCATCGGTGCGCTTCATGCGGCCGGTCGTCCGCGCCTTCACGGAGTTCGCCATCGCGCGGCTCCGCCGTGTGGACGGCATCGATACGGGTGAGGCGCAGGCTGAAGGGGACGCGGCGCTGAAGGCGGTGTCGTGAGGCGCTGTGCCGGAGGCCCGAGCGGCGGACGCTATCGCGCTGTCGGATAGACACGGGGGACGTCCGCGGCCGGCCCGGCAAGAGAGGGCGCGCGAACAGATGTCCGCGCGCCCGCAGTGTGTCGGTCGTGGCGGGGCCTGTCACGCGTGCCCGCCGCCCCGCCTATGAGCCGGGGCCAGACCCTCTGGCGGCGTCAGCCGCGCGGCGCGTTGTTGTCGACGACGGTGCGGTAGGCGGAAAGGTCGAGGAAAGCTTCCGCCCGCACGACCTCTCCATCCGCGAGCTCGAAGATCCAGACGAACTGGTTGCGATAGGGCGCGCCCGAGGTCGTCGTCGCGCTGCCGTCGAAGCGGACGATCACCGTGTCGCCATCGGCGTAGATCGCGTGCACCTCGGGGACCAGCGGTCCGGCGAGCCGGGAGATGAGCGGCACGGAGGCCCGCTCCACGAAATCGGCGCGGTTCGTGTATGTCCCGGCGACGGGATCCGACCCGTGGATCGTCCACTCGACATTCTCGGCGAGGAGTTCGCCGAAAACGCTCTCGCCGTTCGCCCAGGCGTCGAACGCGTCGCGGACGAGCTGCCGGTTGGCCTCGGTGGTCGCCTCGGCCGCCGGGGGCTGCGCCGCGACCGGGGACGCGGCGATGAAGGGCGCGAGGATGGCGCAGAGCAGTGCGTGACGGAGGCCGCGGCGGGGGCGGAGGGGCAGGGGTGCATGCGTCATTGCGAAGCCTCCTCGCGGTACATCACCATGCCGCCATGGTGGAGGACACCATCGATGAAGGTGCCGTCGGCGGTGAAGCCGGTGTCGTCCCAATATTGGATGGTGTTGCCGTCGACCTCATAGCGTCCCTGATAGGCGCTTTCGCGCGTGCCGCGGGCTTCGTCATAGCGGCCGTTCGCCAACAGCTCCTGGCGAACGCGGCCGTCCTCGGTCACCCACATTCCGACATAGGGATGATCTGCGGGATGATCTGACATCGTGGTCTCCGTCGATTGGGCCGGCGCAGCGGCAAAAGCAAAGGCGAAGGCGGTGAGCGCGGTCGTGAACATTGTCCGTGTCATCAAGGGCCTCAGTTCCATGTCTCTCCTCTCGTGCCGCATCGCGTGCGGTCGAATGGGGAGGTGGGGCGCGCAGCCTGGGGGCGATAGAACGGAGATCTTGCAGGCTTGCACGATCGTCCAGAGTGACTATCTCGGTTCGGATGACACTGACCGACGAGCTCGCCGGGCTGATCGCCCGCCACCAACCGACGGACGGCGCCAGCGAAACGATGCTGCCCGGCGTCGGCGTCATTCGCGCGTCCGAGCGGACCGAGCTCGTCGACACGACCTATCCGCCCTCGTGCTGCCTGATCGGTGAAGGCCGCAAGCATGTGCGCATGGCCGGCCGCGACCTCGTCTATGACCGGGGTCATTATCTCGTTGTGGGGGTGGAGCTTCCGGCCCTCGGCGCGGTCATCGAGGCGAGCCCTGAGCGCCCTTATCTGTGCCTCAAGGTGGAGTTCGATCGCGGGCTGATCAGCGATCTCGTCGCCGATCAGGCCGACATGCCGCCGCCGCGCCATGCGACGGGTGTTGCGGAGACGGATCCGGGGATCCTCGAAGCCGCCGTGCGGCTCCTGCGCCTGCTCGACGATCCGCGCGAGGCCGAGGCGCTCGCGCCGCTGGTGCTGCGCGAGTTCCATTGGCGGCTGCTCAACGGTCCGCAAGGCGCGCTGATCCACGCGATCGCCGCGCCCGGTAGCCGGGTCGGGCGCATCGCCCGCGCGGTGGACCACCTCACGGTCAATTTCCGGGACGAGATCGACGTTGCAACGCTCGCCCGCCTCACCGGCATGAGCCGCTCCTCGTTCTTCGCCCACTTCCGCACCGTCACCGACATGACGCCGCTGCAATATCGGACGCGGCTGCGCCTTCAGGAGGCGCGGCGGCTGATGCTCGCCGAGGGCGTTCTGGCGCGCGAGGCGGGCTTTGCGGTGGGCTTCAACTCGCCCTCGCAGTTCAGCCGCGAATATACGCGGGTGTTCGGCCGTCCGCCGAAGGCCGATATCGCCCGCCTCACCCCCGCGCGCGCGACGGGGTGAGGTGGTTGCCCACTTTCGGAACGCGTTTGCCTTAATTAGTGGCTTGATCTTCGTCTGGGCAGACGTAACGATCGGCCATGAACCTGCGTCACTTCAACCTCAACCTTCTGGTCGTGTTCGAAGCGATGATGTCGCAGCGGAGCACGACGCGCGCCGGTCAGATCCTCGGCCTCAGCCAGTCGGCGATCAGCAATTCCCTCGCCCAATTGCGGCTCGCGTTCGATGACCAGCTCTTCGTGCGCCATAAGAACGAGATGGTTCCGACCCAGCGCGCTTACGAGATCGCGGGGTCGGTGTCGCAGGCCCTCGCCCAGATCCGCGCCCTCACCGGCGAAGTGCAGACCTTCGACCCCGCCACCTCCGAGCGCACCTTCCGTATCGGCATGAACGATTATAGCGCCTTCGTTCTCCTCGGCGGCATCGTCGAGCACGTGCGGGCGCAGTCGAGCACCATCAAGATCTGCGTCCACAATATCGGCAACGACACGATCCATCAGGCGATCGACAGCGACGATGCCGACCTTTGCATCGCCTTCGACGAGCGCGACGACCCGCAGCACGAGACACAGGTCCTCTTCGAGGACGAATGGGTCTGTGCGAGCCAGGGCGCGGGGCGGGGACCGCTCTCCCTCGCCGACTATCTGGAGGCGAACCATGTCGTCATCGGCACCGGGCTCGGCAACCACGTCGACCGGCTGTTGAAGACGATGAATCTCGAGCGT
Organism: Acuticoccus kalidii; assembly: GCF_021556395.1. Taxonomy (GTDB): domain Bacteria; phylum Pseudomonadota; class Alphaproteobacteria; order Rhizobiales; family Amorphaceae; genus Acuticoccus; species Acuticoccus kalidii. The sequence goes on along the minus strand of NZ_JAKGCS010000024.1, from coordinate 583,558 downwards.
GTGAACCGGGTGAGCCTGCCCTTTTGCCTTGCGGCGCCGGTTCTCGTCGAAGGGTCGGATCTGATGCTCACCTTGCCGCGCCGCCTCGCGCACGAGTTCTCGCGCGGGCGCAAGATCGACATCCGCCGACTTCCGTTCCGCACGCACGGCTTTCCCGTCTCGATGGTCTGGCATTCGCGGCGGAATGATGATGCGGGCCTCACGTGGCTGCGCAACCTGATCGCCTCAACGACCCTTGAAGAATCCTTGCTGAATGTTGCCTGACGCCTCGGACGATCTCGACGCCCTCAACGCGTTCCTTCACCGCTCCCCCCTTCATCGCTGGCTCGATTGCCGCATCCTCGCCTGCGACCGGAGCGCGGGCACGGTCACGGTGCACCTTCCCGACCGGGAAGAGCTCCACCGCGGGGAGGACGGGGCGGTCGCGCATGGCGGCGTCGTCGCCGCGCTGGTCGATATTGCCGCACATGCCGCGCTTCACGCCGGCCTCGGCCGCGGAATCCCGACGATCGACATGCGCGTCGACTATCTGCGGCCGGCGGTCCTGCCGCTGACGGCGACGGCGACGGTCGTGCGCAGCGGCGCCAATCTCGGCAGCGCCGACGTCGTGGTGGCGGGCGAGGACGGTCGCGTCGCCGCGCAGGGGCGGGCGGTCTTCTTCACGCGGCCTCCGGCCGGCTGACGCCCTCGATCCGGCGGGCGCGATGCCCCGCCGCGGGCATCCGCTCTCGTGATAGCGCTGTATTGAGAATTCGAATTTGCCATTTGAATAACCAAGAGGTCACGATCGGCTTGTCTTCGATGCAATAGGAAGAGGTCCGGTCTATGGGGTCGTTGGTTCGTTCGCCAGGATTTTCGGTATTCTCTAGTGTTGGTGCGGCCTTGGTGTTGATCGCCGGGGCATCATCACATGCATTCGCGCAGGATGGGGCGCTCGAACCTGCGACATTGCGCCTAAACTACGTCGCGAATGCCGAACATGCGCCGTATTATGTCGGCCTCGAGAAAGGCTTCTACGCCGACGCGGGGATCGATATCACCATCACGCCCGGGATCGGCTCCAACGACACGGTGAAGCTCGTCGGGTCGGGCAACGACATGTTCGGCGTCGCGGTCGCCGATGCCGTCGCGATCGGGCGCAGCCGCGGGGTTCCGGTGGTCGCGACGGCCGTGCTCCTGCAGCAGAGCCCCAATGTCATGATTTCGCTGAAGGACAGCGGGATCGAGACGCCGGAAGACCTCTATGGCAAGACGGTCGGCGTCTCCTCGCGCAGCACCGTGTTCGCCTTCTGGGGCGCGCTCGTCGACGCGGCGGGCCTCGACGCCTCGCAGATCGAGCTGACCGATCTCGGCACGACGTCGTCCTCGCCGGTCCTCATCGCCGGCACGATCGACGCCACGATCACCCTCGCCACCAACGAGGTGATCGCGCTCCAAGAGGACGGTTTCGACCTCAACGTCATCGATCTCGGCGACTATGGCGTGAATTCCTACGGCCAGGTCCTCTTCGCGAACGAAGCGGTCGTCGCGGACAATCCCGACCTTGCCAAGCGTTTCACCGAGGCGACGTTGAGGTCGTGGGAATACACGATCGAGAATGTCGACGAGGCGATCGAAATCCTCAAAAAGCACGTTCCCGAGACCGAAATTCAGAAAGAAACGGCGAAGTGGACGGAGATCATCCCGCGCACGCGCGCCGCATCGGGTGATGTGCCGTTCGGTGCGCAGAGCGTGGAGGGCTGGCAAAGCACTTACGAGACGTTCGCCTCCGCGGGCCTGATCGACACGGCCTACGATCCGGCCGACCTCATCGCCAACCTCGACTGAACATGATACGGCCCCGCCTCGTGAGCACGGCAATGACCGACGCCCGACCGGGTGCGGACGGGGCGGCGCAGACCGCCGCCCACCCCGCGATCCGGTTCCAGAATATCGGCCTCGTCTACGGTCGCGGCACGGCGAACGAGGTGGAAGCCTTGAAGGACGTCTCCTTCGATGTGCGACCTCAGGAGTTCGTGTCGATCCTCGGGCCCTCGGGGTGCGGCAAGTCCACCCTTCTGCGCCTCGTCGCGGGCTTTCTCAACCCGACCTCCGGGTCGGTCAGCGTCGGCGGGGTCGACCCGGAGAATGCGCGGACGAACGGGCTTCTCGGCGTCGTCTTCCAGTCGCCGGTGCTCCTCCAATGGCGCAACGTGATCGAGAATGTGGGCTTCCTGCTCGAATTGCAGGGCGTTCCGCGGCGCAAGCGGCAGGAGACGGCGCGTCATTATATCGACCTCGTCGGCCTCGGCGGATTCGAGCGGCACATGCCGCACCAGCTCTCCGGCGGGATGCAGCAGCGCGTGTCGATCGCCCGGGCCCTCGCGTTCGGCCCCTCGGTCCTTCTGATGGACGAGCCGTTCGGCGCGCTCGACGCGCTGACGCGGGACCGGATGGCCTTCGACCTTCTCGACATCTGGAAGCGGGACAAGAAAACCGTCCTCTTCGTCACCCATTCTGTGCAGGAGGCGGTGTTCCTGTCCGACGTCGTCATCGTGATGACGGCGCGGCCGGGAAAGGTGGGGCTGATCCGCCCCATCGATCTCGGCCGGCCGCGGACGAAGGATCACCGGCTTCAGATGGAGTTCGTGGAGCATTGCCGCGTCCTCCTCGACGAGCTCGAGGCCGATGTCGGCTACCACTAGAGCCTCGGGCGCCGCCTCGCCGGGCCGGATGACCGACGATGCGCGCATCTAGTTCCGTTCCCTTGCTCGACGTCATGCCACGCCCCGCGAAACGCCACGCCGTTCGGATCCGATTTCCGTCGGTGCGGGCGGATGGTACCGGGCCAACCAGCGGGCCGGACGGATGCGGGCCGTGCTCCAATCGGAAGGACGTATAGTCATGCCGGTGTTTTCGATCCGGTCGATCGGGCGCAAAGCGCTCTATTACGCACCGCCGGTGCTCAGCTTCGTCGCCTTCATCATCGCGTGGCAGCTCTATGTCGACCTGTTCGGCGTCAGCGCCTTCATCCTGCCGAGCCCGGAGCGCATCGTGCGGGCCGGGATCAATCTCGGACCGGCTTTGTGGGGGCACACCTGGACGACGACCTACGAGATCCTGCTCGGCTTCCTCGTCGGCAATGCGGTCGCGGTGGGGCTCGCTTATCTCATCGTGCGCTGGTCGGTCGCCGAGCGGATCGTCTACCCCTTCCTCATCGTCTCGCAGACGGTGCCGAAGCTCGCCGTCGCGCCGCTCCTCGTCATCTGGTTCGGCACGGGCATCCTGCCGAAGGTGATCGTCACGGCGCTGGTGTGCTTCTTTCCGACGGCGGTGAACGTCGTGCAGGGCCTCCGGTCGGCCGATCCGAACGCCATCGATCTCGTCCGCCTCGTGACGCCGTCGACGAGCGTGATTTTCCGCAAGGTGCAGTTCCCGTCGAGCATTCCCTACTTCTTCGCCGGGTTGAAGATCTCGATGGCGGCGGCGGTGATCGGCGCGATCGTCGCCGAATGGGTCGGCGCGAACTCCGGGCTCGGCTACCTCATCCTCTATGGGGGGACGAGCATGCGGACCGACCTCATGTTCGTCGGCGTCGGCGTCACCGTGATCCTCGGGATGGTGCTCTATGGCGCCGTCGGCCTCGCCGAATACCTCATCTCCTGGCGCCGCACCGACGTGCGGACCAACACCTGACCCCTTTTCCATCCTCGCCGGGCCGCACGGTCCGGCGGCCCGAACGATATGAGAGGCGGCCCTGTCCGGCCGCGTGGGAGAAACGTCGATGAAAGCCGTCGTAATCGAAAAGCAGGGAGGCATCGAAGGTCTCGCTTATCGGGAGTGGCCCGATCCCGAGCCCCGTCCCGGCGATGTCGTGATCAAGGTGCACGCCGTCGGCATGAACCATCTCGACGTGTTCGTGCGCCGCGGAATGCCGGGCTTTCCGGTGCAGACACCGTTCATCTCGGGCGGTGACATCGCGGGCGAGATCGTCGCGTGCGGGAGCGAGGTGACGGGGTGGTCGGTGGGCGACCGCGTCGCCGTCAACCCGATGACGCCGGACGGGATGATGGGGGAGGAGACGCAAGGCGGCATGGCGGAGATGGCGCGGGTTCCTGCGACCCACATCCTGCCGCTGCCGGACGGAATGGACTATGTCACCGCCGCGGCCGTGCCGATCAACTTCGCGACCGCCTTCCGAATGCTCGACACGATCGGCCACATGCAGGCGGGCGAAATGGTCCTCATCGTCGGGGCGAGCGGCGGTGTCGGCACGGCCGGGATCCAGCTCGCCAAGCGGGCCGGGGCCTCGGTGATCGCCGTCACCCGTGGCGCGGCGAAGCTCGCGCCGCTGCAAGAGCTGGGCGCCGATCTCGTCGTCGACAGCGCGGCTGAGGATTTCAGCGCCGCCGCCTGGCGCTTTTCCGGCAAGACCGGCGTCGATCTCGTGATGAACTATACCGGGGGCGACACCTGGGTGCCGTCGCTGCGGGCGATGAAACGGCGCGCCCGCCTCGTGACCTGCGGGGCGACGGGTGGTTTCGACCCGAAAACAGACATCCGCTATATCTGGACGCGCGAGCTCCAGATCCTCGGCTCCAACGGCTACACCCAGGACGATATCGCCAAGTCGCTCGCCCTCGTCGCCGATGGCGGCGTGCGGCCGCTGATCAGCCACGTCCTTCCGGCGACCGACGCGGCGGAGGGGCACCGTCTGCTCGAGGGGCGGGAGGTCGTCGGCAAGGTCGTCCTCACCTTCGGGGAGACGATGAACGCCACCGCGCCGGCCACCGCGCCCGCCAAGGCACACTGACATGGCGGCCGCATCGAGCCCCATCGACCGGCCGACTTTGGCGCGGATCCCCGACCTTCACCCGGCCTGCAATCTCGGCGCCTTCGTCGCGGCGCGGCCGGTTCCGGGCGACCGGGTCGCCATCATCGACATCTCGGGCGCGGGCGAGATCGTCCTCACCTATGACGATCTCGAAGCGGCGATCCGTAAGGCGGTCGGCCTCTTCGAGGGTCTCGGCGTGACGCGCGGCACGCGCCTTGCGATGGCGCTGCCGAACTCGCACACCTTCCTCGTGATCTTCCTCGCTTTGATGCGGCTCGGCGCGATCCCGGCCTTCCTCAATCCGCGCCTTCCGCTCGATGTGCTGCGCTTCGTCCTCAAGGATTGCGGCGCCACAGGTCTCCTCGCCGATCTGGCCGAAACGCCGGCGCTCGACGCTCTCGCGGGCGAGATGGAGGCGGGAACGCTCATCGATCTCTCCGGCTCGGGGAAAGGCCGTTGGCGGGCATGGCGCGCGCTCTTCGAGGCGGCCGCGCCGTCCGATCATGTGGCGACGATGCGCTTCGAGGATCAGGCGTTCCAGCCGTATACGGCCGGCTCCACAGGGGTGCCGAAGGGCATCGTCCTCACCCATGGCGGGATGCTCTGGGGGATCGAGCATAGCGAGGAATATTGGCCGCGCCGCGCGGAGGAGCGCGGCATCGTCGCCGCCCCGATGTTCCACAAGAATGCGATGCGCGGGACGATCAAGCCGATGCTTCGAGGCGGCGCGTCCGTCGTCATCATGCGCGCCTTCAAGCCGCGCCTTTATCTCGAGGCGCTCGCGCGCCATCGCGTCACGATCTGCGGCGGCGTCCCGGCGATGTTCGCCGACATCTTGCGCGAGACGGATCTAGTCGAGACCCTCGATTTCTCCGCCCTCGAAACCCTTTCGATGGGCTCCTCCGCCGTCCCGGAGGAGTTGAGCGAGCGCCTTGCCGCCGCCTTTCCGGGTGTCGCGATCAAGGAGAGCTATGGCCTCACCGAAGGGGGTGGGCCGACGCGCGCGCATGGGGACGGACGGCCGACGCCGAAGGGCAGCGTCGGCGTCATCGCCCCGGAATATGAGGGCAAGCTGGTGGACGAGGCCGGCGGCGAAAGCGCGACCTTCGGCGAATTGTGGATCCGCAGCCCCTATGTGCTCACCGCCTATGCCGGCCGGCCGGACCTCACCGCCGAACGGCTCCAGGACGGATGGCTGAAGACCGGCGACATCTTCCGCAAGGATGGTGACGGCTTTCTCTATTTCGTCGGCCGCAGCGACGACATGTTTTCCTGCGGGGGCGAAAATCTCTATCCGAAGGATGTCGAAAATCTCATCCTGAAGCTGTCTTCGGTGAACGATGTCATCGTCGTTCCCCTGCCGCACACCACGAAGTCGTTCGCGCCGGCGGCGCTCGTCGCGCCGCGGCCCGGCATATCCCTCGCGCCGGTCGAGGTGCAGGAGTTCTGCGCCACGAACGGTCCGACCTTCGCCATTCCCCGCGCCGTCCTCGTCGTCGACGGGTTGCCGCGCACGGACGCCGGCAAGCCCGACCGGCGCGCCGCGCTCGACATCTTGTCGAAAACTTTCGGAACGCTGTCCCCGCGCACCGAACGCAGGAGCCGTCCATGAGCCATCTGCCCATCACAGAAGACCGCCTCGTCACCTGGATGCAGCGTTTCGTGCGCCATCCGAGCGAGCAGACGGACATGATGGAGGCCGATCCGGCCGTGCTCTCCTTCGTGACCGAGGCCGTGCGCCCGCTCCTCGAAGAGGCGGGCATTGCGACCCGCATCGACAGCTTCGGCAACCTCATCGCGGAAGCAGGACCGGCGGGGACCGAGATGCCGCTTCTCCTCCTCGGTTACGCCATGACGCATCCGGCGAACCGGATGCGTGACCCGTTCGCGGGCGAGCATGACGGCGGCGCGGTGCGTGGGCGCGGGGTGAGCGAGCAGAAATCGGCGCTCGCCGCGACGCTCGCCGCCTTCATCAGCGCCGCAACGGGCGGGCGGCTCAAGCGCCGCGTCGGTTTCGCGCTCCTCACCGCCGGCGAGACCGGCCGGCACGACGCCGTCGCGGTGGCGCTCGACGCGCTCGGCGCGACGCCGCGCTTCGGGATCCTCGCGATCGGAACGGGTGGCAAGATCGCGCTCGGCAATCGCGGCCGGCTCGATGTCGACGTGACGATCCACGGCAAATCGAGCCACAGCAGCACGCCATGGGCGGGCGTCGACGTGACGAAGGGCGTGCGCATCCTTTTGGAGCGCGCCGAGGCGATCGGCGCGGACCTTCCCTCGCACGATGCGCTCGGCCCCGCGACGCTGACGTGCACCGCGATCCGCACCGCGCCCAACGCCACCCACACCGTCCAGTCCGAGGCGCGGATGATGTTCGATCGCCGCCTGATGCCGGGAGAGGAGCCGGAGACGGTCCTTGCTGGCCTGCGAGAGGCGTTCACGCTCGATGCGCCGCTCGCGATCGAGGTGGAGCGCGGGCCCTTCATGTACGGCTCGATCGTCGACGAAGCCGGCCCGCTGGTGTCGTCGATCCAGTCCGCGCTGGCGCAGGCGGGGCTCGCCGAACGCGACACCTTCTATTCGCCGGGCTCGCTCGATGCCGGCTATCTCATCGTCAATGGGATCGAGGCGGTGAAATGGGGCCCCGGCGATCCGGCGCAGTTCCACACCGACGAGGAGCGCGTCGCGGTCGCCGACGTCGTGGATGCGGCGCACGGCTATGAGGCGACGATCCTTCGGCTCGCGGGCTGACGGCGGTGAGGCGTGCTCCCCGCCGTCCGGGCGACGGGCATCCGCACTGATGACGGTGCATAGGTTGACATTGAGGCAAGGTTTGAAAGCAATCGATCGATCGTTAGGCGTCCATCACATCAATTTTATCTGGGTTAACGATCGTATTCGTGGGCGCTGAACGCCTGACTGTCACCATAAACCAACAATGCACGCCGAACGACGCCAAGGCGGGTTAATTAACTTGTGCCGGCCTTGGTGGGCAGCAATAACGCGCCTGTACATTGTGCAGGTAGCCATGAAAATTTCCACGCGTGCCATTCCGTTTCAACAGACGCTCATGGTGTCGACGGTTCTGTCGTCCTGCGCGTTATTCTTTCCGCAAATGGCCCTGGCACAGAACAGTTATGGCTGCGAGCCCAGCGGCGATACTTGCATTTTTGATAATGGCACCACCACGGACAAGCCGTTTCTGTACACGTCCAACGGATCGGCCGGCAGCGGGGACACGCCGGGTGGTAACGGGGGCGGCGGGACCTTCGTCTACAACAGCGACATCGACGTCTCGTTGCCCGGTGACGGCAACCCGAGCAACTATCTCTACGGCACATGGGTCAACACCGTCGGCGGCAACGGATCATCGAATGGTCCGTCGGCGGGCGGACAGGGTGGCGACCTGACGATCACCCCGCCGAGCAGTGCGACCTACACGATCAACGAATATGCCAGCACCGCCTATGAGATGGAGGCCGCGCGCTTCATCTCGACCGGCGGCAACGGGAACGACGACAACTCGAACAATAAGAGCAACGGCGGCGCCGGTGGGGCCGGCGGCAACGTTACTTATAATGGCGAGGCGAGCAGCAACACGATCCTGACCAGCATTTCCGGGGTGACGGGCCCCGGCACGATCGCCGCGTTGCGGGTCTCCAGCATCGGCGGGACGGGCGGCCGCGGCAATGAAGGCGCGAACTTCATGCCGCTCGGCGGGAATGGTGGCGCGGGCGGGACGGTCCAGGTCGACGTCGGCAATATCGTGACCGGAAGCGCCGACAATCCTTTGACGGCCCAGAGTGTCTACGGTGTCTGGGGGCAGTCCGCAGGCGGGCGCGGCCCCAACGCATACAACTCCTCCAACGGTGAGACGCAAGGCGGCGGCGGCAGCAGCACCGGGGGCGCGGGCGGCTCCGTGACCCTTACGGCAAACTATTCGGTGACCGCCTTCGGGCAGGCGACCGACGGGGCGTTCCGCGGCGTCTACGCCGAAAGCACCGGCGGGGACGGCGGCTATTCCTATGATGTCGGCGTCGACAGCAACTTCGCACCCGGTGGGGCCGGGGGCGTCGGTGGCGCCGTCGACGTGAACGTCTTCGGTTCGGCTCGCGCCACACAGTCCGGCACGATCGCATCGACCGATCAGAGCGGCACGATCGTGGCGATCTCGACCGGCGGCACCGGCGGCGTGGGCCAGCATGGCGAGCCTGGCGGGAACGGCGGGGCGGGCGGCTCCGTCACCGTCAGTATGCCCGCGAGCACGTTCTCGAGCGACGGGATCGCGGTGCTCGCCGCCGGCACGGCCGTCGACGGGATCCTCGCGGTCAGCCAAGGGGGCACCGGCGGGGCCGGATTGTCGAACGCAAACGATTCCCGTGGCGGCAACGGTGGCAATGCGGGTGACGTTTCGGTCACGCTCGACATTACGGCCGACCAGTCGATCAAGGCGGAGGCCTCCTCGGCCGGCAACGATTCCGGGCGCGGCGTGGTCGCCCAGTCGATCGGCCAGTTCGGCGGCGATGGTGGTGCCGGCAACGTCGTCTTCGGAAGCCCAGGATCGGCCGGTGGGGGCGGCAATGGCGGCACGGTCGACGTGACGCTGACGAGCGGCGTGATCACGACCGACGGCACGAACCGGATCGGCAGCAAGCTCGACTTCGCGCACGGCATCCTCGCCTAGTCCGTCGGCGGCGGCGGTGGCGATGGCGGGGACTTCAACGGTCTCTTCGGCGGCGCGAGCGGCGCGGGCGGTAAGGGCGGCATCGGCAGCGATGTCAGCGTTACGGTCGCCTCCGGCGGGTCGATCAACACGAAGGGCATCCAGGCCAACGGGATCCTCGCCCAATCGATCGGTGGTGGCGGCGGCTCCGGTGGCGTCGCGAACGCGGTCGGTGTGGCGCTCGGCGGCAGCGGGGGCTCGGGCGGCGAGAGCGGCACGGTCGAGGTCACCAATGACGGCACGATCGTCACCAACGGCTATGGCGCGGCCGGCATCCTCGCCCAATCGATCGTCGGCGCGGGCGGTGCGGCCGGCGTCTCCACCGCGATCCTGTCGATCGGCGGGACCGGCGGATCGGATTCGGGAACGGCGCCCGGCAAGGTTACGGTCGGCAACACCAACAGCGTGACGACGAACGCGGACGCGGCGATCGGCGTCCATGCGCAGTCCGTCGGCGGTGGCGGCGGCAGCGCCTCCGGCAAGCCGCGCAAGAGCGACGGCAACAGCTACGGCGTCTTCACCCTCGGCACAAATGGCGGCGGCGGCGGCGACGGCGGCACGGTCGACATCACCGACGTCGGCAAGATCAAGACGCGCGGCGGCTACGCTTACGGCCTTTTCGCCCAGTCCGTCGGCGGCGGCGGGGGCAATGGCGGCGACGCCTTTTCCGGCGGCGTCCTCAACATTCCGACCGCGGCGATCGGCGGGCAGTCCGGCGGCGGCGGGGTCGGCGGTGACGTCACCGTCGCCAACACGCAGGCCTTCGACGTGGCGACCGCTGGCCGGGGCGCGACAGGCGTCTTCGCCCAGTCGGTCGGCGGCGGCGGCGGCTCGGGCGGCGATGCCACCACGGTGACGGCCATCGACTACGTGCAGATGAGCATCGGCGGCTCCGGGAGCGCCGGCGGGAACGGCGGCACGGCGAACGTCACCCTCGACAACGGCACGATCACCACCGGCGGCAGTCAGGCGGCGGGCGTGAAGGTCCAGTCGATCGGCGGCGGCGGCGGCTCTGGCGGCAACGCCAGCAGCCGGTCCTTCGGCCTTATCTCCGTCGGCTTCGCGCTCGGCGGGATGGCCAAAGGCGGCGGTGCGGGCAACACTGCCTCCGCCGACCTCACGCAGACGTCGATCGAGACCGGAACGACCGTCGACGGCGCACACGATGCGATCGGCATGCTGGTCCAGTCGATCGGTGGCGGCGGCGGAACGGGCGGCTCGTCGTCGGCGAGCGCGATCACCACGGGCATACCGATCGACCCCGAGGATCCCGATTTCACGCTGACCCTCAATGCGCAGTTCGCGCTCGGCGGATCGGGTGGCGACGGCGGCAGCGGCGGCACGGCCTCCGCCACCCTGGCCGACGCCTCCTCGATCACCACCAACGGGGCAAGCTCGCACGGCATCCTCGTGCAATCGATCGGTGGCGGCGGCGGCTCGGGCGGCGATGCCTCCACCGCGACGACGACCTTCCCCGATTCCACCGAGCAATATGGATTGACGATCAACGCCTCGATCGGCGGGGCGGGCGGCGATGGCGGCTCGGGCGGGGCGGCCTCGGCGACGGTCGGCTCGAGCGCCGGCAATTCCACGCCGACGACGATCACGACCAACGGCCAGTTCGCCAATGCCGTCATGGTTCAGTCGATCGGCGGGGGCGGCGGCAACTCGGGCGTGCCGAACAGCACGACGAAACAGATCGCCGGCAACGGCAATTTCAACGTCACGCTCAATGTCGGCTCGCTGAATGTCGAGGCGAGCGAACTCGGCGCGGACGGCGGCAGCGCCGACGTCACCCTTTATGAGGACGCCGTGATCAGCACCGCTGGCGACGGCGCGCGCGGGGTGATCGCGCAGTCGGTCGGCGGCGGCGGTGGGACCGTCCAAGGCGGCAATCTCACTTTGAGCGGCGAGGTTCAATCGTCGGGTGGGGAGGAAGTCGCGGAGGACGACAGCCAAGCGACATGCCACGGCTCGGCGATCTCCGAATCCGAGAGCTATTGCGGCACCGTGAGCGTCAGTCTCGGCGGATCGGGCGGCCAAGGCGGCGCCGGCAAGGACGTCACCGTCACGATGGACGGGGCGACGATCACCACCGCGGGCATCGATGCCGACGGCATCCTCGCCCAATCGATCGGCGGCGGCGGCGGCCTCGCCGGTTCCGTCGGCACCACGAGCGACACGGCGAGCGATGATGACGATAGCGTCGCCGCCATCACCAACGACGATGATGACGACGATGATGACGATGGCGTCGACGTCACGCTGACGGCGTCCGTCGGCGGGTCCGGGGGAACGGGCGGCCAGGCGGGCAGCGTCACGGTCGACTATCAGGGCAGCATCACCACGACCGCCGACTGGGCGGACGGTATCGTCGCGCAGTCGATCGGCGGCGGTGGTGGTATCGGCGGTACCGCCTACTCCTCCTCGTCGGGCGACACCGGCCAGGTCGATCTCAGCATCGGCGGTTCGGGTGGCTCCGGCGGCAGCGGCGGGCTCGTGACGGCGACGTTCGACGACAACGCGCCCGGCGCGACCGTCACGACCAACGGCTACATGGCCCATGCGGTCGTGCTTCAGTCGATCGGCGGGGGCGGCGGTCAAGGCGGGGACGGCTCCGACTCGGCGAGCGGCAGCCTCAGCCTCGGCGGCAGCGATGGCGGCAATGGCGGGAGCTCCGGCGACGGCGACACCGTCACCGTCAAGGGCTTCATCAACGCCTACACCTATGGCGATGACGCCTACGGCATGGTGCTCCAGTCGATCGGCGGAGGCGGCGGCATCGGCGGAACAGGCACGTCCGACACGTCCGCAGGCGGTGACGACGACTATTCCATCGACGTCGCGGTCGGCGGCGCCGGCGGCGGAGGCGGCGTCGGCGGCATCATCGACGCGAGCTTCGGTGCCAATGTCAAAACCTTTGGCGCGCGGGCGCACGGCATCATCGCCCAATCGATCGGCGGTGGCGGCGGTATCGGCGGGGTGGGCTCGGCCGACAATATCCTCAGCGTCAATCTCGGGGGATCGGGCGGCGGCGGCGGCAGCGCGAACACCGTGACGCTCGACATCACCTCCGGCAGCGTGAGGACCTATTATGACGGCGCGCACGGCATCATCGCCCAGTCCATCGGCGGCGGCGGCGGCGTGGCCGGTGATGTGGGGAGCGGTCCTCTCGGCCGCATCAACCGCTCCAGCGGAGCGAGCGGCGACGGCGCGGCGGTGTCCGTGACGTTGGACATTCCGGTGAGCACGGTGGGGACATATGCCCACGGGATCATCGCCCAGTCGATCGGGGGCGGCGGTGGTGTCGGCGGCGATTCCTCCGGCACATTCGCCGGCGCCAACACCGGCGGCGGCGGGAGTAGCACGGCGGCCGCTGTGACGGTCACCGCCAATGGCGGTGTGTCGACCACGGGAACCGGCTCCGTCGGCATCTTCGCGCAGAGCCAGGCACCGAGCACGGCCGGCATCGTGACGGTCAACGCCAATGCCGACATTACCGGCGGCAGCGGCAGCGACGGTTATGCGATCTTCGTCGCCGACGGGCACGACAATGCCGTCAACATCGCGGAGGGATCGACCATCGTCGCCGGTTCGGGCGGTGCGGCGATCGGCTATATCAGCGACGAGACGACCGCCGAGGGCGGGGTGCTCACCGTGAACAATGCCGGGACACTGTCCGGCAACGTCACCGGCTCGAACGCCGACGGCAACACCGCCATCACCGTCAACAACACCTCGGACCAGACGTTGCGGGACGCGAACCTCTACGAGGCGCACGTCAACAATGCCGGCCGCATGTTGATCGGCAGCGGCGTTTACGAGACCGAAAGGCTCACCATCACGGGCGACTTCAGCCAGACGCGCACCGGCACGACGGCGACCGTCGCCGATTTCCGGCGCGGCCGCGCCTCGCGCCTTCACGTGGCGGGCGATGCCTCACTCGACGGGTCGATCGCGGTCGACGCCACGATGATCGCCCGCAATGTCGCGACGGTGATCACCGCGGACGGCGCGATCACCGGGACGATCGAGGCGGTCGACACGCCCGCCGTCGACTTCGAGGCGCGCACGCGCGGCGACGGGGTGGAGCTTCGGGTCGCCGAGACGCGCTTCAGCGAGGCGTTCGCGCTTCTGTCGCGCAATCAGAGGCGAGTGGGCGGGCACCTCGACGCGCTGTTCGCGGCGGACGGCACCCGGTATGCCCGGATCCTCGCCGACTATAACCGCCTGTCCGCGATGGGCGATGGCGGGTCGGCCTATGCGCAGGCTCTGTCTTCGCTGTCGCCGGGCGGCTCGCAAGCCGCCGCGGCGGCGCAGACCGTCCTCTCCCTCGGGCGCCTCGACCAGGCGATGCGGTGCCCCGCCTTCGAGGGAGACGACGCAATGGTGACGGAGGACGCCTGCACGTGGGCCGAAATGGGCGGTGCGGTGATCGATCAGGGCGGCGCGCCGGGCTATGACGGCACGCTCTGGGGCTTTGCGGCGGGTGGACAGGCCGAGTTCAGCGAGAACTGGTTCCTCGGCTTTGCCGCGGGTTACGAGAACTCCCGCTATGACAGCTCCGACGGCTTCTCGAAGTCGGATGGCGACACGGTCTATGCCGCGCTCGCCGTCAAGCGGGAGATCGGCGCGTTCCAGGTCTCCGGCGCGGTTTCCGGCAGCTATGGCTGGTACGACATCAACCGCTCGGTGGTGACGCCCGGCTTCGCCGGCAAGGCGCACGGCGAGAGCGACCTCTACACCCTCGGGGCGCGTGGGCGGATTGCCTACACCGCCGCGAACGATGTCGCCTATGTCCGCCCGTTCCTCGATGTCGACGCGCTCTATGCCCACTCGGGGGCCTACACGGAGACGGGCGCCGGGGCCTATAATCTCGATGTCGAGAGCCAGGACCAGTTCGCCGTCGTCGCGACCCCGGCTGTCGAGATCGGCGCCCGGTTCAAGCCGTCCGCGGGTTGGGACGCCCGGTTTTTCGCCTCCGCGGGCCTCAGCCTGTCGACCGAGGACGAATGGAAGACCGAGGCGAAGCTCGACAGCGCGCCGGCCAGCGCCGGGACGTTCAAGACGACGCTTCCCGTTGCGGACGTTCTCGCCCGCATCGGTGCGGGCGTGCAGATCTCCAACACGAACGGTTTCGACGTGCGGGCCGACTATGACGGCGCGTTCGGAGACGATTACTCCAACCACTCCGGCAGCCTGCGCTTCGTGAAGCGCTTCTGAGGGGCCAAACAGAAAGGCCGCCAGCGATGTGGCGGCCTTTCGGGACGGATACGGGCCGGCCGGGGTGACCCTGGCCGGCCTTTTTTGGTGGCGAACGGGTTGAAAAGCCCGCTCGCCCCGTCGCGCGAGGGTCTTAGACGAAGACGTCCTCGACCGGGAACGAGAAGTCGGCCTCGTCGAGGCTCGAGACGAGCGTGTTCTTCAGAACGATGCTGTCACCATTGCCGAAGTCCAGCACGGTGTTGAGGCCGCGCTGTTCGGCCACCTCGAGGATGTCGGCGAGGCTGTCGAAACCGTCGACATTCACTTCGATCATATCGCGGCCGAAGACCAGGTCCGAAAAGGACGGGGTCGGGGAGGGGCCGAAGCGAGCGCCGCCCTGGAAGTCGTGGACGATGAACCTGCCGTCGCCATCGGAAAAGGCGAAAACGTCGTCACCGAACCCGCCCCAGGCGTGATCGCGGCCTTCGCCGCCGTCGATGCGGTCGTCACCGAGGCCGCCGAACAGGCGGTCGTTTCCGGTGCCGCCGTCGAGCGTGTCGTCGCCGAACAAACCGAACAAGCGGTCGTCGCCGCCGGCGCCGGCGAGGACTTCGTCATCGAACGTGCCGATCATGAAGTCGTTTTCGCTGGAGCCGCCGGAGGTCGTGGTCCCGTCCGGGGCGATCTGGGTATTGAACGCGACCTCGCCCGGATTGTCCGACTCGACCAAGATGCGCGCGGTGTTCTCGCTGCCGCTCGCTTCGGCGTCGAACGTGTTGTTGACGACGTCCGTGTTGTCTTCACGCGCGCGCAGGGCGTAGGCGTAGCGATTGGTGAACCCGGTGAAGGTGTTGCCGGAGATCACCGAATTCTCCGCGTCGATGGTCACGAGCGTGTTGCCTTGCGGATCGCCGTTGGCATTGATGCCGCCAGCGGTGCCGGACACCTCGTTGTTCGTGAACGTGACGTTCGACGTATTCTGACCTTCGGCGCCGAGCACGACGAGCTGACGCGGCGCGTTGTTGCCTACGTTGAACTGACCGCTGAAGCCGTCCCCCTCCGGGATGGTGCCCTCGAAGGTCTGGCCGGTGAAGGCGTTGTTGTCGATCACGAGGTTGGTGACCGTCGCGCTATATTCCGACGTCATCGCTGAATCGCCGCGCGCCTCGAGCACGTTGCCACGGATCGTCACGTTGTCGTGGTCGCCCTGGAGATAGATGGCGCCCATCTCGATCGCGCCATTGCCGTTGTTCCCGAGGATCGTGAAGCCCTGACCGATGTCGCCGATCGTCACGTCGTTGACGTTGGGATCGATCTCGATCGCGCCGAGCGCCCCGTTCTGGCCGTTGATCGTCGTGACGTCGGCACCGCCGGTGGACAGCAGCGTCAACGACTTAGTGATGACGACGTCTTCGTTATAGACGCCCGGTGCGACCAGGATCGTGTCGCCAGCCACCGCGTTGTTGATGGCCGTCTGAATGGATTGACCTGATTCTACGTTGATAATTGCCACGGCAGTCCCTCCCTTAAACGTAAAAACAATACGACCCTTCGAAATCCGAGGAGAAATCCTATCGCGCTATAGGAATAAACTAAAAATTCTCGGCCTTCTCGCCCTTCATCGAAGGGGCTTCGACCTTGCAATAGTTTGGACAACAACACAATCTGGCGATTGGTCGAGTCGGGCCGGGTTGATGCAGGGCTGCAACTATCGCCTTGCTTCAGTGCCGCTTCAATGCCGCAAAGCTGACACAGAATGCCGGCCGAAGACCGCGGCCGCTCCGGCGAAACCTCGCGTGCACCTCAAATCGACGTCGACCAGCACGGCTCGGCCGAGACGATGGCCGGCGGCGCCTCGACGGCGTTCGCGCGGGGCGCCGGTGGGTGGAGTGTCGCCGAACCGCGCTCGGGCATTCTCCCCGGCGGGCGGACCGGCGCGAGGGAGGAGCCTCAGCCCGCCTCGTCCATCGCGAGCGAAGCCCGCGTCGCGGTCATCGCATTGAGGATGTGCTCCTCGGCGAGTGCGCGGGCGCGCACGGGATCGCGCTTCAGCACCGCTTCGGCGATCGCGGCGAGCTCGGCGACCATATGGGCCGTGCGGCCCGGCGCCGAGAGGGAGGTGCCCCGCAGGAGGCGGATGCGCCCGTGCATCTTCGACAGGATCTCGGCGAGGAAGCGGTTGCCAGCACCGCGCGCCAACAGAGCATAGAACTCGTTCTTGGCGTCGATCAGCGGGCCGCCGTCGCCGGCCTCTAGCGCGGCGTGAAGCTCGCCGACGATCGCGCCGAGCCGCGCCCGGTCCTCCTCGCTCGCGCGGAGGGCGAACTCGGCCGCCGCGAGCCCTTCGAGCTCCTTGCGGACGGCGTAGATCTCGAGCGCGTCGGCGAAGCTGAGGCGCGTCACGCACATTCCGCCGACCGGGAGGGATACGGCGAGCCCGTCCGATTCGAGCCGGCGCAGCGCCTCCCGGACCAGCGGGCGGCTGACGCCCAAGGATTCGCAGAGCTCGCGCTCAATGAGCCGCGCGCCGGGCGGCAGATCGCCGGTCTCGATGGCGGTCCTCAGATGGCGCTCCACCTGCTCGCGCACAGGCGCCGCAACGCGCTGGATCTTGTTCATGGCGTTCTCTCCCGTGCCCAAAGAATAATCGGATTCGTTTTTGTTGTCATCTTGTCAGACAGTCAGGTTGACATCCCGATAGACGAAGGTACCGTTGTCACGTTGCTGAAACATGTTCGGACGTTCGATGAGCACCCAGCCCACCACCTCCCAGCCGACCCTTCCGGCGCGTCCGCGGCGCGGTCTCGGGCGTGATTCGATGGTTCGGATCGCCACCGCGGTGATCATCATCGGGCTGTGGGAGTTCTTCGGCCGGCAGGCGAATCCGCTGCTCGTCGCGGTGCCGACCGACGTTCTCGTCGCGACATGGGATCTTGCGAAAACGGGCGAGCTGTTTGCCGCCACCGGCCAGAGCATGCTGGCGTTCGGGGTCGGCTTCGCGGTCGCGGCTGCGATCGGCATGCTGATCGGCGTTCTGATGGGCGTCAATCGGACGGTCGAGGTCGCGCTCGATCCCTATATCAACGCGCTCTATTCGATGCCGCTGATCGCGCTCGTCCCGATCTTGATGCTGTGGGTCGGCATCGGCTTCACGGCGAAGGTGATCATCATCGCGCTGTTCGCCGTCTTCCCGGTGATCATCAACACGCTCGCGGGCGTGCGCAATGTCGAGAAGAATTATCTCGATATCGGCAAGGCGTTCGGGGCAGGGGCGTGGATGAGCTTCTGCCGCATCGTCCTGCCCTCGGCGACGCCGTACATCGCCTCCGGGATGCGCCTTGCCGTCTCGCGCGGCATCATCGCGATGATCGTGGCCGAATTCCTGACGTCCATCGCCGGTCTCGGCGGTCTCATCATCAACTACACGAACCAGTTCGAGACGGCCAAGGCCTTCGTCCCGGTCTTCGTGCTCGCCATCATCGGGAACGTGCTGACCGCCATCGTGCGGGTCGTCGAGGACCGTCTCGGCGCCTGGCGCTGACCCATCGCCTTTCCGTTGCACCGCAAACCCAGAAAGACGTCCCATGAAGATCAAAGGCACGATGACGCGTTTGGCGATCGCCGCGACGATCGCCGCGGCCGGGCTCACCGCCCCGGTCGCCCAAGCCGCCGACAGGCTCTCCGTCGCGCTCCCGGCGAAGATGTTCGTCAGCCTCCCGGAGTTCGTCGCGCAGGATAAGGGCTTTTACGCCGACCAGGGTCTCGACGTGTCGTTCGATCATATCGCCGACTCCTCGATCCCCATCCGCAGCCTGATCTCCGGCTCGTCGGACGTGATCGAGGCGGGTATGGCCGAGACGCTGATCGCCGTCGGCAAGGGCGCCGAGGTCCGCACGATCGGCGGGATCGCGACGGGTCTGCATTATGCGCTCTGGGTCCGGCCGGACTCGGGCATTTCCTCCATCGAGGACTTTCCGGGCAAGAACATCGCCGTGTCGAGCCCCGGTTCTCTGCCTCATGTCGTGATCCTCGCGCTGCTGCGTCAGGCGGGCGTTCCGGAGGCGGAGATCGACACGATCAACTGGGTCGCCGTTTCCGGCTCCAGCGCGCGTCGCAACGCGATCCTCGCCGGCACGGTCGACGCCACGGTCGCCTCCTATTCGCCCCAGGCCGACCGCGCCGAAGGCATCGACCTCATGTCCGTCGTCGGCGAGGCGCTGCCGAATTATGTGATGCTGCCCTGGGACGTGTCGGTGAAGAGCATCGAGACGCGCCGCGACGTCCTCAAGCGCTTCATCACCGCCGAGCTGCTCGCCACCCGCTTCATCTTCGAGAACGAAGCGGAGGCCCTCGAGATCGCGAAGGCGCATTTCGATTTTTCCGATGAGGACCTTGCCGCCTTCTACGACTTCTACACCGGCGGCATCTGGAACCCGGACGGCCTCGTGAGCGACGAGGCCGCGACGTACATGCAGGAGCTCAACGTGGCCGCCGGCATGCAGCCGGAGGTCCTGCCGGTCGAGGCCGTCCTCGACCAGTCGATCCTGTTGGAGGTTCTCGACGAGATCGGTCGCTTCGAGAACTGAGCCGACCGACACCATCGCCGCGGGCGCGTTGCGCCCGTGGCTTTCCCGCGGGCACCGCCGGTGCCCGATCCCGCCGGAGCCGATTAGCATGAAGACCCTCTCCATTTCCGGCCTGTCCAAGACCTTCGTCGACCGTCAGGGACGGACGGTGGAAGCGCTGGCAGGCTTCGATCTCGACGTCGCTGCGGGTGAGTTCATCACGATCGTCGGGCCGTCGGGTTGCGGCAAGACCACGATGTTGCGGATCGTCCAGGGCCTCGAAGAGCGCACCGCGGGATCGGTGAAGATCGACGGGCGGGAGATCACCGGACCGGGGCCCGAGCGCGGCTTCGTCTTCCAGCAATACGGGCTCCTGCCGTGGCTGACCGCCGCGCGCAACATCGCCTTCGCGCTCGACGCGCGCCGCGTTCCGAAGGCGGAGCAGAAGGAGCGCATCCGCACCGCGCTCGAAACCGTCGGCCTCGCCGCCTTCGCCGATCACTATCCGCGCCAGATGTCGGGCGGGATGCAGCAGCGCATCGGGATCGCCCGCGCGCTCGCCGTCGACCCGGCCATCCTGCTGCTCGACGAGCCGTTCGGTGCGCTCGACGCCCTGACGCGCGAAATTCTCCAGAATGAAATGCTCGCGCTGTCCGAGCGGATGGCGAAGACGATCATGTTCGTCACCCACTCGATCGACGAGGCGATCATGCTCGCCGACCGCGTCGTCGTGATGTCGGCGCGGCCGGGGCGGATCGCGACCATCATCGATATCGACATTCCCCGTCCGCGCGCCGGGCGGGGCGAGGAGATCCGCGAAAGTCCCGCCTTCGCCCATCATCGCCGCCAGCTCTGGGAGCATCTGATGGCGCGCGAGGTGGCCGCGTGAGCCGCCGCGATCACGAGTGGCAGTATAATCCGCGCGTCACGACGCCGGATTCGGCCCAATATCGCGACCGCGCCGATGAGAGCAGCGCGGCAACGCGCGAGCGCCTCGCCTTCGTCGGCGACATTGCCTATGGCGCACGGCCCGACAGCACGCTCGACCTCTTTCAGGGAGCGGCCGGCGGCCCCGCCCATCTCTTCCTCCATGGCGGATACTGGCGCGGTCGCGACAAGCGCGATTTCAGCTTCCTCGCCGATCCGCTGGTGGCGAACGGCACGACCTTCATCGCCGCGAATTACCAGCTTTGCCCCGCCGCCACCGTCGCGGAGATCGTGGCGCAGACCGCCGACCTTCTCGCCGCGCTGCCGAAGCTCGCCGAAGCCCATGGCTTCGACCCGGCGCGCGTCGTCGCCTCCGGCCACAGCGCCGGGGCGCATCTCCTCGCCGCCGCGCTCAGCGCCCCGGAGCATCGCGCCCGGACGGCGGGCACGGTGAGGAGCCTCGTCCTCGTCAGCGGGCTCTACGATCTGACGCCGGTTCCGTCCGTCTCGGTCAATGCGGAGATCCGGCTCGATCCGGCCGATGTCGACGCGGTGAGCCCGATGCGGATGACGCCGCCCGAGGGCGTCGCGATGGAGATCGTCGTCGGCGGCGCGGAAAGCCCCGGCTGGATCGCCCAGTCCGCGCTCTATGCCGAGAAGTGCCAGGTCGCCGGGCTCGATGCCGATTTCTTCGTGGCGCCGGGCGAAAATCACTCTTCCATCATGGAAGCCTATGCCGACGCCTCGTCGGCCCTCTACGCGCGCGTTTCGGCCCTTCCGGGCTTTGCCTGAGCGCGACACGAAAGCCAGCATGATGATCGTGGTCGATGAGACCGAAGCCCGCTCGCGGGTGAGCCTTTCCGACGCCGTCGAGGCGGTCGAGGCCGCCTTGCGCGATCTCGCCGCCGGGACGGCGCGCCTGTTTCCGGCCGTTCGCGAGCGCGTCGCCGAGGGGCGCGGCACGTTCGGCGTGAAGTCGGCCGAGCTGCCCTCGGCGGGGATCGTCGGCCTCAAAGCCGGCGGCTATTGGCCGGGCAATGCCCGCCATGCCGACAAGCCCGACAACCACCAGTCGACCACGCTCGTCTTCGAGCGCGAGACCGGCCGCGTGATCGGCGCGGTCGCGGCGAACTGGCTGACCGAGGCGCGCACGGCCGCCGTCGGCGCGATCGCGATCCGTGCGCTCGCCCGCGAGGATGCGACGACGCTCGCCATTATCGGGACGGGCAAGCAGGCGGCGAGCCAGGTGGAGGCGGCGCTTCTCGCGCGCCCGTTCACGAGGGTACTCCTCGCGGGTCGAAGCCCGGAGGGGGTGGAGGCGCTCCGCGACCGTCTCGCCGCGCGCGGCATCGAGGCGGCGCCCGCGACCGTCGAGGCGGCGGTGCGGGCGGCGGATGTGGTGATCACGATCACCCCGGCGGCGGAACCGCTCTTTCCGGCCGAATGGGTGCGGCCCGGAACCCACATCAACGCGATGGGCTCGGACACCCGCGGCAAGCGGGAGATGGACGGCGAACTCGTCACCGCGGCGCGCCTCGTCGTGGACGATATCGAACAGTCGGCGACGCTGGGTGAGATCGAGGCCGTCCCGCAGGCGCGCGCCGGCGCCGTCACACTCGGCGATGTGCTCGCCGGCACCGTGCCGGGACGCACGGATGCGGCGGAGCGCACCCTGTTCGACAGCACCGGCCTCGCGTTACAGGATCTGTGCGTCGCCGCCCGCGCCCTCGGCATCGCCGCCCGCTGACGCGCGGGCGATCCCGTTCACGTTGCGAGCCAAGTGGATCCGATAGGGTGGCCGGCTCTCGATCGTGAACGCATAGACGCGCGATGAACCAGACGGTTGGCTCTTGCTCAATCCGGCGTTGCGCGAAGATCGGCGACGGCCAGTTGGGTTTCCTTGGTCATGTCTTGCAATCGGCCATCTGAGAGGGCTGTCGGTTTAGCTTGGATCACAAGCACTGCTAGAAGTCGTGGGAACGAAACGGGTCCTCAGCCAAGCGTCGTAGCGTGAGTGAAGCCCGCTATTTCAAACCGATCCCTTGCCCGCTGCCAGCCTTGGTTCTTCGTCTGTCAAACATGGCGTGACTTGAGACCTAATCCGTCTCGACCAAAGCCCTAATCGCTAGCAACCAGCGCTCCGATCATATTTCACTCAGCCAGATAACGAACCTTACATCTTCGCCGCTTTCATTGGCCAAATTGATCTTGTATCTGGCTAGATCGAAGGATTTTTCGATATTGTTATGAGCCTCGATATTCATTTCTCCATCTAGTCCCAATATTGCATATGTCAGGTCTGGGATCTCTCTCCCATTCTTTAATATAAATGCTTCCGCAGAATGTATATAATATCCGTTCTTTCGGATATAATCGAGGGAGGTCGAGAGTTCGATCGGCGACGCCGGAGGGCTCCCTCTGGGAGTTAAGGCGCCATCGAATATTTCTTTCAAGGTGGGCATAGAGGGCTTTGTATGATGTCCATCATTTCCATGGGCAGCCATCGCTGATGGCGTCGTTCACGATAACCTCATCGATATCCCGTCCGAATTGTACAGTTGCGGGTTATCGCCCTTCAGCAGCGGTATCTCTTGTGCGTCCCGGGTCAGATTGGACAGAGGCACCCATCAGGTCTCCATTTATGACGACGGGGCCTCAAACGCGAGGACGCGGCCGAGCGCCTCTTTCGCATGGTCGACGAAGGCGCGGACCTTGGCGGACGCGACGCGCCCTTCGGCGCGCAGGAGATGCACCGGGAGCTCCGCCGGGTCCACCTCGTCGAGGACGCTGACGAGCGTGCCCGAGGCGAAGTCGTCCACGACCTGATAGGAAATGACGCGCGCGAGGCCCCAGCCATGGCGGGCCGCGGCGATCGCCGCGTCGATCGTGCTGACGCGAAGGCGCGGCGTGAAGGCGACGCTTCCGGCCTCCCCGAAAGACCATTCGTCGGCCGCGTTCATCGGCGTCGCGGCGATGAGCCGGTGGCCGGCGAGATCGGCGAGCGTCTCCGGCCGTCCATAGCGGCTGAGATAGTCCGGTGCGGCGCACACCACGCGCCGCACTGTGCCGACCCGCGTCGCGACGAGGCGTGAATCGGGCAGAGGCCCGATCCGCACGGCGACATCGAACCCCTCTTCGACGAGATTGGTGACGCGGTCGACGAAGATCGCCTCGATCGAGACCTGCGGATAGGCGTCGAGAAACCGGGTCAGCACCGGCACGACGTGGAGCTGCCCGAAGCGGGTCGGCGAGGTGATGCGCAGGCGGCCGGACGGCTGACCATGCCGGCCGACCGCCTCTTCCTCCGCTGCGGCGATGGCGGTGAGAAGATCGCGGCAGCGCGCGAGATAGAGCGCCCCCGCATCCGTGAGGCGAAGCGAGCGCGTGGTGCGCGTGAAGAGGCGAACGCCGAGGCGGGTTTCGAGCGCATTGATGGCGCGCGTCACGGCGGGCGCGCTCATTCCGATGAGGCGCGCCGCCTCGGCGAGGCTTCCGGCGTCGGCGACCGCGACGAACACCTCCATGCCGCGCAACCTGTCCATTCCCGATCCCCGATGCACTCGCCCGCGCTTTGCGCATTACCATCATAATGCGCAAGGGTGAATGCCGAAGAACGGGTATTATTATCGTGTCCCGACGGATCTACCTCTGACCCACCGCGCACGGTCACGCACCGCGCCAACCCATGCGGCAAGGAGGAGGGATCACATATGGCGATGCATCCTGCGAGCGATGTCGCGTTCACGCCCACCGTCAAAGCCTTGCAGGCGGCGAAGGGCTCGCGCGAACTTTACGAAGCGATCGAGAGGCGGGGCGGCTGGCGCAGCACCGTCGACGGGCGCCTTCGCGCTGCCCTCGCCGGGACGCGCAGCGCCTTCCTCGCCACCGCGAGCGCGGATGGTCAGCCTTATATCCAGCATCGCGGCGGGCCGGCCGGGTTCATCAAGGTGCTCGACGAGACGACGCTCGGTTTCGCCGACTTCACCGGCAACCAGCAATATATCTCGATGGGCAATGCCGCCGAGAACCGGAAGGCGCACCTCTTCCTCATCAACTATGCCCGGCGCCAGCGCATCAAGATCTGGGGCGAGCTCAGCGTGGTCGAGGATGATCCCGAGCTCATCGCCCGCGTGACGCCGCCGGAGGTCGAAGCGGGCGTCTATCGCGCCCGCGTGGAGCGCGCTTTCGTGCTGCGCATCACGGCGTGGGACATCAACTGCCCGCAACACATCCCGCAGCACTTCGAGGCGGAGGACGTCGCACAGGCCGTTACCGTGCGCGACGAACGGATCGCCGCGCTCGAAGGCGAGATCGCGGTCCTGCGCGAAAAGCTGTGGCTGAAAGAAGGCTGCGCCGGCGCCGGCGACGACTGAGTCGCCGCGCCCTCGAACAGCGGCGCCGGAAAGCGGCGCCGCCACGCCCTCAACACCTCTTCGGAGAGCCTATCATGAACGCCATCACCACCCGCTACGCGACGCAGAATGTCGGCGAGCTCGAGATCTTCTATCGCGAGGCCGGGCCCAAGGACGCGCCGGTTCTTCTGCTCCTGCACGGCTATCCGTCGTCGGGTCACATGTTCCGGGATCTGATCTGGCGGCTCGCCGATCGTTACCGGGTGGTCGCGCCGGATCTGCCCGGCTACGGTTCGACCAAGGCCCCGCCGCGCGGTCGCTACGCCTACACGTTCGACAATCTCGCCAAGGCGATGGAGGGCTTCACCGAAGCGCTCGGCCTCACCCGCTATGCGCTCTACGTGTTCGATTATGGCGCGCCGACGGCCTTCCGCCTCGCCACCATGCATCCCGAGCGCGTCACCGCGATCATCACCCAGAACGGCAACGCCTATGAGGAGGGGCTGCTGCCGGCCTGGGATCCGGTCCGGCGCTATTGGGAGAACCCGACGGCGGAGAACCGCGAGGCGCTGAAGGCGCTCCAAACCCGCGAGACGACGCTTTGGCAGTATCTGCACGGCGTGCCGGACGCGATCCGCGACCGCATCGGCCCCGACGGGATCGCCCACGACCAGGCGATCCTCGACCGGCCGGACGGTGCCGAGATCCAGCTCGACCTCATCGGCGACTATAAGACGAACGTCGCGCTCTATCCCGAATGGCAGGCCTATTTCCGCCAGTATCAGCCGCCGATCCTCGCGGTCTGGGGCGACGGCGACCCGTTCTTCGGGCCGGACGGGGCGCGGGCCTATGCGCGCGACGTGCCGGGGGCGGAGATCCACCTCTTCGAGACGGGGCATTTTGCGCTCGAAACCCACGCCGCCGAGATTGCGGACCTCATTCGCGGGTTCCTTGGCCGGGTGAACGGCGTCGGCTGAGCGGGGCGGAGGGGGCGGCCACACGGCCGCCTCTCTCCCATCATCCGATGAGGCCGAGATGCTCCACCAGGATCATCGCGCCGATCCCGCAAAGGGCGATGCCCGCAATCACCTCCGCGGCGCGGCCCAATCGATCGCCGATCAGGCGGCCGACGAGCATTCCGCCCGACGACATGAGAAAGGTCGTGAGGCCGATTGCGATGGCGATCACGGCGATGTTCACGTCGAGGAAGGCGAGCGACACGCCGACGGCCATCGCATCCAGGCTGGTGCCGATCGCCGTCGCCACGAGGATCAGGAGCGCGTTGCCGCCGCGGTCCACCGTCTCGCTCGGTCGTCCGGCGTTCCACAGCATGTGGAGGCCGACCCCGGCGAGGAGCAGGAAGGCGATCCAATGGTCGACCGCCTCCACATAGCGGCTGGCGGCGACGCCCGCAGCCCAGCCGAGCACCGGCGTTACCGCCTCGATGACACCGAACACGAGGCCGGTCCGCAGCGCTTCGCGGATGCGCGGGCGGCCGATCGAGGCCCCGCGCCCGACCGATACGGCGAACGCATCGACGGACATGCTGACCGCGAGCACTGCGATCCCGAATGGCGACATGGCGGGCGGTCCTGATTTGCCGTCGACGGTTCGTCCCGCCCACCGCGTGGCGAGCGTGGTCCAACACCTTTGGGGGCGGGATGAATTTCCAACCGTCTCGTGCGTTGCGATCGGGTGTCGTCACCGTTGCCGTGGCCAGCCCCGGAAGCAACGCCCGCGAGCGGTCATATAGGCGGCAAGCAACGGATCGTCAAATCTTTCAAAGACTTGAGATTCGTTCTGAGTTTCATTTGCAACTGGCTGTTTGACTTTCGAAGAATTCAGTTTTCTTCGACGTCTTCGCGCGATCCCGACGCGCGCTGGTGCCGGAGCCTCACCGAGCTGATGGCGCCATGGAAAGGCTGGCGCCGCGGGGGGGCGGCGCCAGCGTTCGTCACCGCGCGAGGCGGCGACCGAGGCGGATGAATGGCGGGATCAACCAGATCGCGAAGAAGACGAAGGCCAGCGTTCCGGCGACCGGGCGGTCGACGAAGGCGACGAGGTTGCCGCCGGCCTTGATCATCGAGTTGGTGAAGCTCTCCTCGACGACCTTGCCGAGGACGAGGCCGAGCACCATCGGCGCGATCGGAAAGCCGTTTTCTTCCATGAACCAGCCGACGAGGCCGAGCGCGAGGATGATCCACAGATCGAACACGGCGTTGTTCACCGCGAACGCGCCGACGATCGAGAACATCAAGATCACCGGGAGGAGGATGCGCTGATTGATCGACAGCACATTGCGCGCGAGGCGGATCGCCATCAGCCCGAACGGGATCAACAGAAGGTTCGCGAGGATGAAGACGACGAAGATCGCCGCGACGATGTCGCCACTCTGGGTGAACACCGTCGGGCCGGGGTTCATGCCTTTGATGAGGAGGACGCCGATCACGATCGCGGTGATCGAATCGCCCGGAATCCCGAACACCAGAGCCGGCACATAGGCCCCACCCAGTGAGGCGTTGTTGGAGGCGCTGGCGTCCACCACGCCCTCGATATGCCCCTTGCCGAACTTCTCCGGCGTGCGTGAGAAGCGCCGCGAGACGGCATAGGAGATCCACCCCGCGATATCGGCCCCGGCGCCGGGCAGGATGCCGAGAAAGGTGCCGATGGTGCAGCCGCGAAGCGCGCCCCAGCGATATTCGACGATCGCCGAGATCCCCGCCGGCAGGATCGCCCCGCGCACCTCTTCGGGTGGCGGCAGGTCTTCGTGGATGGTCCCCGCCTTGCGGAAGAGCTCGGCGATGGCGAAGAGGCCGATCAGAGCTGCGATCAGCGAGACGCCGCCCATCAGGTCGACCATGCCGAACGTGTAGCGCGGCATCCCGGTGACGACATCGAGCCCCACGGTCGCGAGGAAGAGGCCGATGAAGAGGGCGACGAGGCCCTTCAGCGGATCGGCGGTGCTGACGAGCGTCGCGGCGGAAAGGCCGATCAACGCGAGCCAGAAATATTCATAGCTCGAAAAGTTCAGCGCCACGCGGGCGAGCTGCGGGGCGAGGAAGATGAGGACCAGTGCGCCGAACAGGCCGCCGATCGCCGAGGCGATCAGGTTGACGCTGAGCACCTTGGAGAGCTTGCCTTGCCGGCCGAGCTGATAGGCCTCGCTGACATAGGCCGCCGAGGCGGGCGTACCGGGAATGCGCAGGAGCGCGCCCGGAATGTCGCCGGCGAAGATCGACATCGCCGAGCACGTCACGATCGCGCCGATCGCCGGGACGGGGTCCATGTAGAAGGTGAGGGGCACGAGGAGCGCCGCCGCCATCGTCGCCGTCAGCCCCGGCATGGAGCCCACGAAGAGGCCGAACAGCGCCGAGGCCACGATGATGGCGAGCGTCGTCGGCTCGAAAACGGCTTGAACCGCTGTGATGAAGTTCATCGGAGCCACCCCTCGACGATGCCGGACGGCAGGGGGACGCGCATGAGGACCACGAAAATGAGGTGGAGGAGGGCCGGGAGGATCAGCGCGACCGCGACGCTCCACAGAACGCTGACACGGAAGGCGAGGAGGAGGCCGAACATCACGAGCACCGAGGTCGCCAGGAAGCCGAGCGCTGGGCTCGCGAGCCCGTAGGCGACGATCGCGACCGGCACCGACAGGACGGCGACGATATTGCCCGGCCGCGCCATCCACGCGGGGACCGTCGCGAGGGGGCGGACATCACCGCGCCGGATGGCGGAGATCGCGAGGCCGAGCCCGCAGGCCGTGAGCACCAATCCGACCAGCCCCGGATAGAAGGAGGGGCTGATCGGAGAAGCGCCGACCGATACGAAGCTTTGCGCGCGCGCAAAGATCGCGAGTCCGAGGCCGGCGATGGCGAGCCCCGAACATAGGTCGCTGACCTTCAGCATGATTAGTCTCGGTGACGGAGGCCGAGGAGCCCCATGATCTCGCCGTTCTGCTCATGCTGCTGCGCGAGATATTCGCCGAATTCGTCGCCCGA
Source organism: Acuticoccus kalidii (assembly GCF_021556395.1). Taxonomy (GTDB): domain Bacteria; phylum Pseudomonadota; class Alphaproteobacteria; order Rhizobiales; family Amorphaceae; genus Acuticoccus; species Acuticoccus kalidii. The sequence goes on along the minus strand of NZ_JAKGCS010000024.1, from coordinate 554,972 downwards.
GAGATACGTCACGCCGAAGCCGCGATCGGCCATGAAGGACTGGAATTCCTCCGAGTTCCACGCGGTCTCGACGGCCTGGACGAGCTTCTCGCGCGCCTCGTCGGGGATGCCCTTCGGGGCGACGATGCCGCGCCAGGTGCCGCCGGCGAGGTCGACGTCGATCGCTTCCTTGACCGTCGGCACGTCGGGGAAGGCGTTGAGGCGCTCTTCGGAGAGGACGGCGAGCGTCTTCACCTGACCGGCATCGATCATCGACTTCGCCTCGGGAAGCGAGGACGGGACGATCTCGACACCGCCGGCCGCGAGCTCCTGGAAGCCCGGCGCCGCACCCTGGCTCGGCACGACCGTCACCTTGTTGGGATCGATGCCCTCATGGTTGAGGAGGGTCGAAAAGGCGAGGTGGTAGCCTGCGCCCGGCGCCATGCCGGAGAGCTTGTAGGTGCCGGCCGGCTCGGCCGCGATCGCATCGAGCGCGGCGCGCAGGTCGGTCCATTCGCTGTCGGCGGACACGTTGAACGCGGAGGCGTCGAGATTGACGAGACCGATCGGCGTCACGTCCATCGCGGTGAACTGCGCCGTGCCGGACCAGTAATAGGTGGACAGCTCGGCGCTCGCGAGGCCGATCGTATAGCCGTCGGGCCGGCCATTGACCATTTCGGTATGCCCGACGACGCCGGCCCCGCCGGTGCGGTTCACGACATTGACCGGCACGCCGAGCTCGGCCTCGATCTGGTTGGCGAGGGCGCGGGCGACCGCATCGGTGCCGCCGCCGGCCGACCAGGAGACGAGCATCGTGATCGGGCGCTCGGGATATTCGGCAAAGGCCGGCCCGGCGAACGTCGCGACGGCGGCCGTCGCGAGCAGGAGAGTTTTGACGTTCATCACAGTGTTCCTCCGAACGTGTTTTTATGGATGGAGCGACAGGCGCTCCGAGACGTCGTCCTCGGTGTAGGAGAGGACGGAGAGCATCGCGGCGTGGGCCTCGTCGGCATTGCCCGCCGCCACGGCATGGGCGACCCGTTCGTGCGCCGGCAGGTTGCCGGGAAAGACGTCCGGGTTCTGAATGCTGATCTGGAAGAAGGCGCTGAGGATCGCACTCAGAGCCGGCGAAAAGGCGAGCAGGATGGCGTTGCCGGATGCCTCCAGAATGGCGTTGTGGAAGGCGATATCGGCGCGGACAGACGCCTCCGCGTCGCCGACGGAGGCCCGCATCTCGGCACACGCGCCGAGGATCGCGGCCTTGTCGGCGATGGTGGAGTTCAGCGCGGCGAGGCGGGCGGCCTCCGGCTCGATGATGCGGCGGGCGACCAGGATGTCGCGCACGAGATCAGGATCGACCTGACCCGGTCGCAGCACCCAGTGGAGCACGTCACGGTCGAGAAGGTTCCAGCGGCTGCGCGGCTGGATGACCGTGCCATGGCGCGGGCGGGCGGAGACCATGCCCTTGCTCGACAGCACCTTGATCGCCTCACGTAGCACGCTGCGGCCGACATGGAGCCTCTCGGCAAGATCCGCCTCCACCGGCAGCGGCTTGTCGGCTGGAAACGCGCCGTTCGCGATCTGCTCGCCGAGCACCGAGACGGCGAGGGCGATCTTGCCTTTGCCGAGATTGCTCGCGCCGATTGCGCCCGCGGCCGCCGCCATGGCTAGAACTTGCCGTACTTCAAATACGCCTGTTGCGGGTCTTCCCCCTTCATGATCGCCTCGCGAACGAGATTCTCGGTCGTGACGGCCGCTTCCGCGCGCTCGATGATGCGCTCGGCGTCGGCGGCGGGGATGACGATCGTCCCGTCTTGGTCGCCCAGAATATAATCTCCCGCGCGGATGACGACGTTGCCGATCGTGACCGGCTCGTCGAACGCTTCGGGGATCCAGTTGCCGACGATATCGACCGGCGTCGTGTAGCGGCAGAAGACGGGAAAGCCGATTTTCTTGATGAAGTCGACGTCGCGCGAGCCGCCATCGACCAGATAACCGAGCACGCCGCGGTGCTTCAGCGTCTCGGCTGAGAGTTCGCCCATCAGCGCCCGCACCGAATCCTGCGGCTGGCACACGACGACATGGCCGGGCGCGGCCTTCGACAGAAAGCCGGTCCATTCGAGCAGCGTGGTGTGCGCGTCGACCGTCTTGTCGGGGCGGCCGCGCAGGGTGAAGGCGGGGCCGGCGATCTTGGTCTCGGGGTCGAGGGGGCGAATGTCGTGCGGCAGGACGGCGGCGGCAAAGCCCATGTCGCGCATCACGTCATAGACGACGCCGGTGTAAAGGCTCGCGAGCCGCTCGGTCAGGTTGGCCATCATTTCCCTAACGTTCGTCCTCGTTTCTGATTGCGCCGGAGACTGTCACACGGCAAAATTCGGCGCAAGCATTCATCTGAGGATTCGTCTCTTCAAGGTGAGGAATGCACACACTAAGTCCGATGAATAGACGTCGGACCGGGAGGAATGATGGACGAGACAAGCGGCCGGCCGTTCGGCGTCTACCCCATGCTCTATGCGTTCTGGCGGCCGGATGGATCGCTCGACGAGGCGGCGATGGCGCGCCAGGTCGAACACGTCGTCGAGGCGGGGGCGGACGGGGTCGCGGTGTTGGGGCTCGTCACCGAATCGCACCGCATCGATGCGCGCGAACGGCTTGATATCGCAGCGCTGACGGCGCGGCTCCTTGCCGGGCGCGCGCCGCTGTCGGTCACGGTGACCGGCGAGACGGTGGCCGAGCAGCGCGCCTTTGCGGGCGATGCGCGCGCGGCCGGGGCCGATTGGCTGATCTTCCAGCCGCCTTTGCGGCGCCCGCTCGACGAGGCGGCGCTGATCGCCTTCTTCGCCGAGATCGCCGAGGGCTTCGATTGCCCGATCGGCATCCAGAACAATCCCGAGCATCTCGCGAACGCTTTCGATGCAGACGGGCTGTTGCGGCTCCATCGGGAGGTGCCGGCCATCACCATCGCGAAGGCGGAGGGGCCGGTGGTGAACGCCGAGCCGCTGATCGCCGCGACGGCGGGAACGTTGGCGAGCTTCGGCGGCCATGGCGGCATCGAGCACACGCGGCTTTTGCGGGCGGGGGCGGACGGTCTCATCCCGGCGCCCGACTGCCTGCCCCTTCAGGTGAAAATCCAGCGTCTGTGGGAACGGGGAACGCCTGAGGCGCGGGCGGAGGCGGAGGCGATCGAGGCGGCGCTCTTGCCGCTGATCGTCTTCATGAACCGATCGATCGACGTGCTCTTGACCTATGGGCGCCAGTTCATGGCGCGACGGCTCGGTTTGGCCGAGACGTTCGAGCGCTTCGGCCCGCCTGCGACCGCCTTCGGGCGCGCCGAGACCGACCGCCTCTATCAAGCGCTGATCGAGACCGAAGCGCGCTTCCTGCCGGGCGCAGCTTAACGGTGCGCACGGAGACCGCGCCGCTCACCGGCGGCGCGGTCTCCGTCGCGGTTAGACGACGGGGTTCGACAGTGTGCCGAGCCCGGTGATCGACACATCCATCCGATCGCCCGAAGACAGGAAGACCGGCGGATCGAACCCGATGCCGACGCCGGCCGGGGTGCCGGTGGCGATGATGTCGCCCGGCAAAAGGGTGGCGGTGGCGGTGATCGTCGCGATGAGGGTCGGGATGTCGAAGATGAGATCCTTCACCACCGCCCGTTGGCGCACCTCGCCGTTGACGCTCGTCACGAGCTCCAGAGCATCGAGATCGTGAACCTCGTCCTTGGTCGCGACGAAGGGGCCCATCGGGCAGAACGTGTCGAGCCCTTTGCCGATGACCCACTGATTGTGGCGCTTCTGGAGTTCGCGGGAGGTTACGTCGTTGATGATGGTGTAGCCGAAGACATAGTCGAACGCGTCCGCTTTCGCGACGCGCCGCGCGGTCTTGCCGATGACGACGCCGAGTTCGCCCTCATAGTCGACGCTCTTGGTCGGATCGAGGGAGGCGTTCACGTCGGCCTCGGGGCCGACGATCGAGGTCATCGCCTTCGAGAAGATCACAGGATAGGAGGGGGTCGCCTCCTTGCCGGTGGAATCGAAGCCCGAATTGTGGAACTCGGCGGCGTGGGCGACATAGTTCTTGCCGACGCAGATGATGTCGCGCAGCGGCCGCGGGACCGGCGCGAGAAGGCGCACCGCGTCGACGGACACCGTGGCGATGGGCGGCCACGGCCCGGTCTCGCCGGACCGGATGCGCTGTAGAACGGCGGTGTCCGCGTCGGGCCCGTCATCGCAGATGGCGATCGTGTCGCCCTCCAGGGTGCCGGCCTTGACGGCGCCGTCGTGCTCGAACGTGACGAGCTTCATGTCCTCCACTCCCGCTCATGATCGTTGATGGATGAAGGCCGGGCGGGCGCCCGGCTTTGCGGTGGTCTCGCTCAGGCGAAACCGGCGGCGCGGCGCGCGTCGGCCTCGGCCGGATCGGTGAGGATCGTGACGAGGCGGCGGGCGGCGTCGGCATTGGCGGCGGCGCTGTGGACGGCGGCCGTGTAGACGGTGGCGAGCCCGTGCGCGCCGGGAAGGTCGCCGGCATAGTCGACGCCTTCGGTGTTGAGGATCTCGGTGATCTGCGTGCAGCCGACCGCGCCGGGGATCGCGTCCGCCGCCATGGCGCGCATCGCGGTCTGCCCGTTGGGAAATTCCTTGAGGTGCGGCCCGAACCGGGACGCGAGGCCCAGGGCGGCGAGCACGCCGGCCACGTGGCGACCCGCGGTCGACCGGGTGGTGTCGGGAACGTAGAGCGCCGTGGCATCCGACAAAAGGGAGCGGAGCGCCTCTGGTGTCGAGACGTCGGGAATTGGTTCACCACTTTGCACACCAATTCCCGTGGTGACGGTGCCGATATCGCGGATCGATGCGCGTTCGGCGTGACCATCGTCGGCCAACGCGTCCACCAGGGCGTGCGTCAGGATGATGATATCCACCGCCTCGCCGGCGACGATCCGGTCGCGCACCGCGCCGACCGCGCCGAAATCACCGCGGATGGCGAGGCCGGTCTCACGGGTGAAGCGGGGTTCGAGGCGGGAGACGAGCCCGTTGGCGGCGCCGCCGCTTAGGATCGTCAATGCGGGTTCGGGCGATTCGCTCATGGGCACGACCTTTCGTCTCGAAGCCGATAGTTGGAACACCAAAACAGACCAATATGTCAACCACAACAAACCTCTGTTGACAATTAGGCCGAGTTTGGCGCACCAAGTGGTTAGGAGAACGCCATGGCGATGCAGGCCACCGATCAAACGATCCGGGACTATATTTTGAGCGCGATCGACGCGGGCACATACCCGGCCGGCAGCCGGCTGCCGACAGAGCGGGCGCTCAGCAGCACGCTTTCGGTCGGCCGCGGCGCCGTGCGCAACGCCCTTCGCGTGCTCGAAGGGGAGGGACGGATCATCCGCGTCGCCGGCAGCGGCACCTACGTCGCCGCCACCGAGACCGCGAGCCCGAGCCTCGGCGAGGTCACGAGCCCGATCCAGGTGATGGACGCGCGCCTTGCGTTCGAGCCGACCCTTGCCCGCCTCATCGCGGCGAACGGCACCGCCGCGGACTTCGAGAAGATGAAGCGCTGCATCGCCTCCGGCGGCGCGGCCGAGACCATCGAGCAGTTCGAGCATTGGGACGCCGCCTTCCACGAGACGGTGGCGATGGCGACGAAAAATCCCGTGATGATCGCCGCCTATCGGCTCGTGACCGAGGCGCGCAACACCGCCGAGTGGGGTGCGCTCAAGCGGCGGACGCTCACCGAGACGGCCCGGGCGAGCTACCATGCCGATCACGAAAAGATCCTCGACGCGCTGCGCCAGCGCGACGCCGAAGCCGCCGAGGAGGCGATCCGCAATCACCTCGTCGCGATCCGCAACGCCATGCTGGGCCCGTGACCTGAGCCACGGCCCGACAACGAGACGATCCTGCGCTGCAAGAACGCGGACGTCGGAGGGAGAGGGGGGAGACCCGATGGCCATCGCCGAAAGGCACCAGTCCGCTACGCCCGAAACAGCGCGGGGTGACGTCCCGGTCATCAGCGCTCACGATGTCTCGAAGACGTTCGGCGACGGCCGCGTCGTGGCGCTGAACGGCGCGACGTTCGACGTCCGGCCCGGCGAGTTCATTGCGCTGGTGGGGCCGTCTGGCTGCGGAAAGTCCACGCTTTTGCGTATCGTCGCGGGTCTGCTCGAACGCAGCGGCGGCGATCTGCGCGTCCATGGCGAGCCGGTGAAGGGGCCGCACACCGACGTCGCGATGATGTTCCAGAAGCCCACATTGCTCGCCTGGCGCACCGCCATCGAGAACGTGCTTCTGCCGGCCGAGATCGCCGGCAAGGTGACCGAGGCCGACCGGCAGAAGGCGGAAGGCTTGCTGGAGCTGACCGGGCTTACCGATTTCGCCTTCTCCTTTCCGCGTCAGCTTTCGGGCGGCATGCAGCAGCGCGTTGCCCTCGCGCGGCTCCTTCAGACCGGCGCAGACGTCCTCCTCCTCGACGAGCCTTTCGGCGCGCTCGACGAGTTCACGCGCGAGCGGCTCAATGTCGAGTTGTCGCGCATCACGAGCGAGGTCGGGGCCACGACGATGTTCGTGACCCACAATATCGGCGAGGCGATCTTCCTCGCCGACCGCGTGTTCGTGATGACCCCGCGTCCGGGCGAGATCGCCGCGATCGTCGATGTGCCGCTGCCGAGGCCGCGCGATCCGGCGATCCAGGTGACGCCGGAGTTCAACGCCCTCGTCGCCGAGGTGCGTGGCACGCTGGGCGGGCGGCTATGAGCGCGGCCGGCGACAGTCCGCCCCGCGCGGGGGGCGAGCGATCCGGCCTCGTCGTCGTCAACCATCTCCTCATCCTCGCGACGCTTCTCGCAGCGTGGGAGATCGGCTCACGCGCCGGGGTCCTCGATCCGCTCTTCTTCCCGCGACCGTCCAGCATCCTCGCGGGCTTTTGGCGGCTTTATGTGACACAGGGCAACATCTGGCCCCACCTCGGCCTCACCGTCGGCGAGGTGATCTCCGGCTTCCTCGCCGGCTCCCTCATGGGCATCGGCCTTGCCCTCGTGGTCGGCATGTCGGACCGGGTGCGGCGCTATCTGAAGCCCTATGTCATCGTCATCGAGGCGACACCGCGCATCGCGATCGGGCCGGTGATCATCGCCGCGTTCGGCTTCGGCTGGAGCTCCAAAGTCCTCATCGTGATGCTCGTCTGTTTCTTCGCCCCGTTCGTCAACACGCTGAACGGGATGCTGAATGTCGACGAGGACGACATCAGCATGATGCGCTCCATGCGCGCCTCGAAGCTCCAGACGTTCCGCCTCGTCATGCTGCCGAACGCGATGCCGGACATTCTCGGCGGTCTGCGCCTTGCCATGGCCTCCGCGCTCGGCGGCGCGCTGGTGGCCGAGTTCATCGCCTCGAATGCCGGGATGGGGGTTCTGATCTCCCAATATACCGGCGTCCTCAACATGGCCTCGGCGTTCGTGTGCGTCCTCACCCTCACCGTGCTCGGCTTCGCGATCTTCCGCCTGATGGAGGCGCTCGACCGGTTCATCGTGTTTTGGACCGACGCGGAGCGGATGGAGACGGTCTCCCGCCGCCGCGCGCGGCGATGGGCCGAGCGATCCGGAGGCCGGCCATGAGGATCGACACGGCCGTCACCTTTGCGGAAAAGGTCGGCAAGCACCTCTTCGTCTTCGCTGCCGTGATCCTTCTTTGGGAAGGGGCGGGGCGCGCCGGGCTGATCGACACGATCCTGCTGCCGCAGCCGCTCGAGATCGCACAGGGGCTGTGGAAGCTCTATGTGGTCGACCGCACGATCTACTGGCACTTCGCCGTCACCTTTTACGAGGCGTTCGGCGGTTTTCTGATCGGTGGCGGCATCGGGCTCGCGCTCGCCGTCGGCTCGGCGCTCAACGCCAATATTCGCCGCTATGTCTCGCCCTATGCGATCGTCCTCAACGTGACGCCCGGCCTCGCGCTGACGCCGATCGTGATCGCCTGGTTCGGCTTCGGCTACGCCTCCAAGATCGCCCTCGGCGCCATCGTCTGCTTTTTCCCCGTCTTCGTGAACACGCTGATCGCGCTCACCCGCGTCGACGAGGAGACGATCGAGATGTTCCGCTCCCTCGGGGCGAGCCGCTGGCAGACCTTCTTGAAACTGCAGGTGCCGGAAGCGCTCCCGCTCGTCTTCGCGGGCTTCAAGATCGCCATCACGACGGCCCTTGTCGGCGCGGTCGTGGCCGAGTTCTCGCAAGGCACGGCCGGCATCGGCGTTCTCATGCAGCGCTACGCGTTCGCGCTGCAGATGGACAATGCGATCGCAGCGCTCCTGTCGATGTCGCTGCTCGGGCTTTTGCTCTTCTACCTCATCGAGATCCTCGACGACCGGATCGTCTTCTGGCGTCGGGATGCGCGCATGGCGGCCGTAAGTCGAAGGCGGCAGGCCAGATGGACGGCGCGCGCCACCCCCCAGACGCTTCGGCCAACCACACAGAAGCACCAGGAGGAAACAGCATGCGCAACACGACGCGCGTCCTAATTCTGGGCACCGCCACCGCCTTGGCGCTGCCAGTCGCAACGGTCGGCCCGGCTTTTTCGCAAGAGCTGCAGACCGTCAACGCGATCATGCCGAAGCAGCGCTCGGCGAACTACTTTCCGCTGATCGTCGGCGAGGCGCTCGGCTACTTCGAGGATGAGGGGATTGCGGTCAATCTCCTGCCGTCCGACTCGCCGATCCCCTACGTGAATTTCCTGCGCAACGGGCAGGCCGACATCGCGATGATGGATTCGGCGGAAGTCCTCCAGGCGGTCGCGGCGGGCGTGCCGATCAACGTCGTCTACGAGGTGATGCAGACCGCGCCCGACGGCATCGCCGTGTCGGCCGAAAGCGACGTCTCCGATGTCGCCGATCTCGAGGGCAAGACGGTCGGTCTCGTCTCCGACCGGGACAGGGTGACGATGCAGATCGCGCTCGACGCCCGCGATCTCACCGAGGACGACGTCACGATGGTGGTCGTCGGCGAAGCGGGGCCGACGCTCGCATCGGCCTTCCGCGATCAGACCGTCGCGGCGATCGCCGGTTCCGGTCCCGACTGGTTGGCGATCCGCGCGAACGGCATCGACATCGACCTCATCACGCCGTCCGAGGTGTCGGCCAAGCCCGGCAACGTCTTCGTCGCGCTCGACAAGGCGGTAGAGGGGAAGGCCGATCTTTTGGAGGGGTATTTGCGGGCCTGGTCGAAGGCGATGCACGTTGCGACCATCGCGCCGGACGTCGTTGCCGAGATGGCGCGCGCGGCGGTGCCGGAGGAGTGGGAAGATCCCGAGTTCGGCCAGCAATATCTGGAGAACGCGATCCGCCTCAACGTCTCCGTGACCGATCAGGCGGGCGACCTCCAGACCGCGACATGGACCGACATCCAGCCCGGCATGATGAAGTTCGGCCTCATCGAGGAAAGCGCCGATCCGTCCGCCTTCCTCGAACCGAAATTCATCGCTCCGGCGAACGACTGGTCGCCTGATGAGGTCGCCGCCGACGTCGAGGCCTGGCGCAGCGAGAATATGTGACCTGACGCGGGCGCCGATCCCGCCGGCGGCCGCAAAGGGCCTCGCGCGATGATGCGGGGAGGATCGGGCCGTTCCTTTTGCGGCCATCTACTTGCGTCATCCGTTAATTGACAGCAGCGCCGCATCACATCTTCGTGGTGCGGCGCAACGCATGTTGCATTTCGGGCAATGCAAACCAAAATTGCATCCGGGCCTGCAAAGGGCCCGCCTCTGATTGTGCCCGTTGTGGATTCGAATTGAGCGGCGACGCCGCCTTGTGCCCGACACGATCCGGCGGAAGCGCGTCACTCCGATTTTGTCCATAGCGACAATGCCTTGGTGCTCGACCGGCACATCGGTGCGCTTCGCGAGACGACCCTTTCAAGATCCGAGTTCACCGTGTTCCGGCGACGATGCGGGCCGTTCTATGTAAAATATGTGCAGTGACACCCATTGTGTCGCATTACAGCGTGTCCATATTCGGCGTCGCTTTGGCCTGCCCAACAGGAGGCGCCTTTGTCACGCCTGCAATTTCTTCTTCTCGGCGCCGTTGCCTTCGGCCTCGCGGCTTGCGAACCCGAAGCGCAGACAGCCGAGGCTCCGCCACCGCCGGAGGTGACGGTCGCCAAGCCCGTGGCTCGAAAGATTGTCGAGGACGACGAGTTCGTCGGCCGCTTCGCCGCGGTCGACGAGGTCGAGGTCCGGGCCCGCGTGTCTGGCTATCTCGCCGAAATCCACTTCACCGACGGACAGATCGTGAAGGAGGGCGACCTCCTCTTCACGATCGATCAACGTCCCTATGCCGCGGAAAAAGAACGGGCCGAGGCGCAAGAGCGCGTTTCGAGTGCCGAACTCGAATACGCCAAGCAGCAGTTCGACCGCGGCGCCGATCTTCTCAAGCGCGGCACGATCCCGCAATCGCAGCACGATGAGCGGATCCAGGCCTATCTCGCGGCCCAGGCCCACGCCGAGGCTTCGAAGGCGGCGACCCGCACGGCGAGCCTCGATTACGACTATACCGAGATCCGCGCCCCGATCGCCGGCCGCATCGATCGCCGGTTCGTTTCGGTCGGCAATCTCGTCCAACCCGATCAGACGGTGCTGACGCGCATCGTCTCGCTCGATCCGATCGACATTTATTTCGATATCGACGAGCGCTCGCTCCTCAACTACGCCCGCGATGCGCGGGTGCGGGGGACCGACCTTCAGCAAGGCGGCGGGCTCGACGTGAAGGTGCGCCTCGCCGACGAGCGGGACGGCGCGTTTACCGGAAAGTTGGATTTCGCGGAGAACCGGGTCGACAACGCCTCCGGCACGATCCGCCTGCGCGCGCGCCTCGACAATTCCGACTTCATCATGCAGCCGGGCATGTTCGGACGCGTCAACGTGCCGGGCTCGCTGCCGCACGACGGCATCATGCTGCCCGACAAGGCGGTCGCCTCCAACCAGAACCAACGCATCGTCTATGTCGTCGACGAGGAGAACACCGTTTCAGCCAAGCCCGTGCGGCCCGGCCCGCGGATCGACGGCTATCGGGTGATCCGGTCGGGCCTCGACGGGACGGAGACGGTCGTCATCGAGGGGCTGATGCGGGTGCGCCCCGGCGTGAAGGTGACGCCGAAGCTCACCGAACTGCCGCCGACGAACGAGCCGACGGAGGGCTAGACCAATGTCTCTGTCACATTTCTTCATCGACCGTCCGATTTTCGCGACGGTCGTCTCGCTGCTCATCGTCATTCTGGGCGGGCTCGCTTACACGCAGCTTCCCGTCGCCCAGTATCCGGAGATCGCGCCGCCGACGATCGTCGTCCGCGCGTCCTATCCGGGTGCCGACGCCGACACGATCGCCCGCACCGTCGCGACGCCGATCGAGGAGGAGGTGAACGGCGTCGAGGACATGCTCTACATGTCGTCTTATTCCACCGCCGACGGCTCGATGGCGCTCACCATCACGTTCCGCCTCGGCACGGATCTCGATCAGGCGCAGGTGCTCGTCCAGAACCGGGTGGCGATCGCCGAGCCGCGCTTGCCGGAGGAGGTGCGCCGCCTCGGCATCACGACGCTGAAATCGTCGCCGGACCTGATGATGGTCGTCCACATGCTCTCGCCGGACGACACCTATGACCAGCTCTATATCTCGAACTATGCCCGCAGCCGCGTGCGGGACATCCTCACCCGGCTCGACGGCGTCGGCGATCTCATCATCTTCGGTGAGCGGCGCTATGCGATGCGCATCTGGCTGAACCCGGAGCGGCTCTCGGCCTACGGCATGACCGCGTCGGATGTCGTCCAGGCGCTGCGCGAGCAGAACGTCCAGGTGTCCGGCGGCACCGTCGGCGCGCCGCCGGAGCCGGACGGCAACGCGTTCCAGCTCGCGGTCACGACCCAGGGCCGGTTCGACGAAGCGCGTGACTTCCGTTACGTCATCGTCAAAGACACCGAGGATGGGCGGCTGATCCAGCTTCAGGACATCGCCCGCATCGAGCTCGGCGCGCAGGATTACGTCACCAACTCCTATCTCAACAACCAGCCGGCGGTGGCGCTCGCGATCTTCCAGCGTCCCGGCACCAATGCGCTGGACGCGGCGGAGGAGATCCAGTCGACGATGCGGACGCTGGCGGCCGACTTCCCGCCGGGGCTCGAATACAGCATCGTCTACAATCCGACCGAGTATATCGCCGAGTCGGTCTACGAGGTCTACAAGACGATCGTCGAGGCGATGCTCCTCGTGATCCTCGTCGTCGTCGTGTTCCTCCAGTCGTGGCGGACGGCGATCATTCCGATCATCGCGATTCCGGTGTCGTTGATCGGCACGTTCGCGGTCATGCTGGCGTTCGGCTATTCGCTGAACCTTCTCACCCTCTTCGGCCTCGTGCTCGCCATCGGCATCGTCGTCGACGACGCGATCGTCGTGGTCGAGAACGTGGAGCGCAATATCGACGAGGGGCTCGACCCGCGGGCGGCCTCCCACCGCACGATGAACGAGGTCGGCTCGGCGGTCATCGCGATCACGCTGGTGCTCGTCGCCGTGTTCGTGCCGACCGCCTTCATTCCCGGCATCACCGGTCAATTCTACCAGCAGTTCGCGGTGACGATCGCGGCGGCGACCGCCCTGTCGGGCCTCAACTCGCTGACGCTGTCACCGGCGCTCGCGGCGCTCTTCCTGAAGTCGCGTCACGAGCATCGCGAGCCGCGCGGGATCGGCCGCATCGGCGCCGCTCTCGCGGGCGGGTTCAACCGCGGCTTCGACCTCCTCGCACGGGGTTACGGGGCGATGGTGCGCTTCTTCGTCTCCGGGGCGGTGATGCTCACGATCATGGTGGGCGGTTTCGTCGCGCTCCTCTTCGCGACCTGGTGGATGCTGACGACGACGCCGCAAGGCTTCATCCCCGAACAGGATCAGGGGTATGCGATCGTCGTGCTGAAGCTGCCGGACGGGGCGTCCCTGTCCCGCACGGACGCGGTGACGCGTGAGGCCTCCGACATCATCAAGGCGACGCCGGGGGTGAAGGACGCCGTGGCCTTCGCCGGATTCTCCGCCGCGACCTTCACCAACCAGTCGGATTCGGCGGCGATCTTCGCGGGGTTTCAACCCTTCGAGGAGCGGCTGAAGGAGGGACACGGCGCGACCGAGATCATCGGCGCGCTCTATGCCCGGCTCCAGTCGATCGAGGAGGCCTTCATCATCGCCGTGCCGCCTCCGTCGGTGCCCGGTATCGGCAACCAGGGCGGCTTCAAGATCCAGCTCCAGGACCGTGACGGGGCCGATGTCGACCGGGTGCTCGCCTCCGCCTATGAGGCGATGAACGTCGCCGCCGAATCGCCGGGCCTTGCCGGTGTCTTCACCACCTTCTCGGCGTCGAGCCCACAAATCTATCTCGACATCGAGCGCGACAAGGCGCGGATGCTGAACGTGCCGATCCCCAATATCTTCGACGCGCTCAGCACCAATTTCGGCACCGCCTACGTGAACGACTTCAACGCCTTCGGCCGGGTCTTCCAGGTCCGAGCCCAGGCGGACGCGCCGTTCCGCGCCTCCGTCAAGGATCTCCTGCGGCTCAAGGTTCGAGCCGAGTCGGGTGCGCTGGTGCCGCTCGGCACCGTGATGTCGGTGCGGGAGGAGGCGGGCCCGGCGCTCGTCCAGCGGTACAATATGTACGTGTCGGTGCCGCTCCAGGGGAACGCGGCGCCCGGAACATCGACGGGAGATGCGCTCGATGCGATGGAGCGGGCGGTGCAGGAGGTCGCGCCGGCGGGGATCTCCTATGAGTGGACCGAGCTCGCCTTCCAGGAGCGATCGACCGGCGATTCGGCGGTGCTCATCTTCGGCCTCGCCGTGCTCTTCGCGTTCCTCGCGATGGCGGCGCTCTATGAGAGCTGGGTGCTGCCGATCGCGATCATCCTGATCGTGCCGCTGTCGATCCTCGCGGCCCTCATCGGGGTGAACCTGCGCGGGCTCGACAACAACGTGCTCACCCAGGTGGGGCTCGTGGTGCTCGTCGGTCTGGCGGCGAAGAACGCGATCCTCATCGTCGAGTTCGCGCGGCAGGGGGAGGCGGAAGGCAAATCGCTGATCGAGGCGACGGTCGATGCGTGCCGGCTGCGCCTGCGTCCGATCCTGATGACGGCCTTCGCCTTCATTCTCGGCGTGGTGCCGCTGATGCTGGCGGAAGGGCCGGGCGCGGAGATGCGCGTCTCGCTCGGGACGGCGGTGTTCTCCGGGATGCTGGGCGTCACGATCTTCGGCCTCTTCTTCACGCCGGTCTTCTACGTGGCGCTGCGGCGCCTCACCGGGGTGCGGCCATTCCCGTCGGACCACGCCGTGGCGACCGAACCGACGACCTGACCCGGCGCGTCCGGGGACAGGTGACGCGGTGGCGCAAGCGCGCCGCGTTCGGCGAAAAAAGGGCGGCCTCGGCGACGGGGCCGCCCTTAACGTGTGGGGCGTCGGGCCGTTATAGTCGTTGCCGATCTCATCCGCGCGAGGCCGTTTCGACATGTTCCCCTCCATCGATCCGCGGCCGGACCCGTCGTCCGGCCCTTGCGCCATGACGGGGCGCGACGGCACCTCGTCGGAACGGCGCGCGATGCGCGCTGCGACCCGCCGATGAGCCGGACGGACGCGATCCGCCATCCCGGCCCCCGTGGCATCGCGCGGCAGCATGTCGTGCCCGGCACGGTGCGCCGTGTCGCCCTGCGCCTTGCCGGCGGGCGGACGCTGATGGATGCCGTCGCCGAGGCGGTGGCGGGTGAGGGCGGCGACAGCGCGATGTTGGTCCTCGACGGCTTGGAGATCGGCCCCTTCCAGTTCGTGATGCCCCGCGGCGGCTCGCCCGACGGCATCCGCGTCGCCTGGTATAGCGACACGCACGGCGGAGCGTTCGCCGCGCTCGAGCATGCCGTCGCCACCGTCGGCCGCAAGAATGGCGCGTGGTTCCTCCATTGCCACGCGGTCTGGAATGACGACGGCGTCCAGCGCGCCGGCCATCTTTTGCCCGGCGATGTGACGATCGCCCGAGACATGGCGGTGACGGGCTACATCTTCACCGGCGGCCGGTTCGACGTGATGGACGACGCGGAGACCGCATTTTCCATCTTCCGCGCCTGTCCGATCCCGACGGAGACGGGCGAGCCGAACGCCGCGATCATGACCTTGACCCCGTTCGAGGAGCTGACGGCGGCGTTGCCCGCCTTGTCGATCGACCTTTTCGGACGGCCCGACGCGGCGGTCTTCGGCATCGGCAGCCTGATCGGCGCCGATTTCACCGATGCTGCCACGATGGAGTCGCTCTTTTCGGAGGTTCTGACGCTGCCCGGCGCGCGGGCCGACCGCCTGCCGGTCCATTGCGTCGATCCCGCGGGCGGCCAGTTTCGTGGCACGCTGCGGCCGGGCGGGGCGCCCGTCCTCATCACCTTCGAGCTCCTTCTCGTCGCGCCGGACCCTTGAGGCGACGGCGCCTCGCCCGGCCGGCGGAACACGCAAACGCGTTTTGCGCCGGGCGCGCGAAGGCCGGATGGTGCTGCCATTCGCCGCCTGGGGTGGTCGACGGCGATGGTCGTATCACCCCGGCTCGCTAAGGGCCGCACGGTCCGCGGAACAGTTGGGATAGAGTTCATGAAGTCGTTGTCGCTTGATCGACGTGCCGTGCTTGCTTCGCTCCTCGGAGCGGCCGCGATGCCGACCAGCCTCCTTGCGGCCAACGCCGTGTCGTTCGACGGGCTGGCCGAGAAGGCGGCCGGCCTCGATCAGCTCCACTCGCTGACGATCCTGCATCACGGCGAGACGCGCTTCGAGGAGGTGTTTCGCGGGCCGAGCCTCGAACAGGCGGTCAACGTCAAATCCGTCTCGAAATCCATCGTCGCGCTGATGACCGGGATCGCCATCGATCGGGGCATCCTGCCGGGGACCGACGCGACGCTCGGCGCTCTCGTGCCCGATCTTCTGCCGGATGATGCCGATCCGCGGGTCGAAGCCATCACGATCGCCGACCTTCTCACGATGCAGGCGGGTCTCGAACGGACCTCGGGGCCGAATTATGGCGCGTGGGTCGAAAGTCCCGATTGGGTCCGCTATGTGCTGACGCGCCCGTTCGAGGCGGAGCCGGGCGAGCGCTTCCAGTACTCCACGGGGAGCTATCACCTTCTCGGCGTCGTCATCGCGCGCCTGGCCGATCGCAGCCTTCTCGACCTCGCGCGCGAGTGGTTGGGCGAGCCGCTCGACATCGCGATCCCGGCTTGGACGCGCGATCCGCAGGGCTACTATATGGGCGGCAACAACATGGCGCTGTCGCCCCGCGCGCTCGCGAAGATCGGCGAACTCGTCCGCCTCGACGGCCGCTATGGGCAAACGCAGGTCGTCCCGTCGGATTGGATCGAGACCTCGCTCGTCATGCGCACCCGCTCTCCCTTCTCCGGCGATGCCTACGGTTTCGGTTGGTTCGAGACGGAGATTGGCGGGACGCGGGCCGTCTACGCGCGCGGCTATGGCGGCCAGATGATCTACATCATGGATGACGTCGCGCTCACCATCGCCGTGACCTCCGATCCGACGCGGCCGGCGCGCAGCGACGGTCATGTCGGCGACCTGCACGACCTCGTCGAGGAGGTCGTGCTTCCCGCAATCACCGTCTGACGAGGCACCCCGACCGACCGAACGGTAGGCGCCTGAGATCGGTCGGGCGCTTGCGGGGGATCGGTTGGCTGGCTAGTGTTATGTTATAACATAACGTTACACAGGTGCCCGGATGACCGAGTTCGACGACCGCGAGACCCTGCGAAAGCCGGTGCGACAGGATGGGCGACTGCCCGTCACCGTCCTCTCCGGCTTTCTCGGAGCGGGCAAGACGACGCTTCTCAATCACGTTCTCAACAACCGCGAGGGTCGCCGCGTCGCGGTGATCGTCAACGACATGAGCGAGGTGAATATCGACGCCGACCTCGTGCGGAATGGCGGAACACTCTCGCGGACCGACGAGCGGCTCGTCGAGCTGACGAACGGCTGCATCTGCTGCACCTTGCGGGACGACCTTCTGTCCGAGGTGCGCCGCCTCGCCGGCGAGGACCGCTTCGACTATCTCCTGATCGAGGGCACCGGGATCGCCGAACCACTGCCGGTCGCGGCGACGTTCGAGTTCCGCGACGAGGCCGGAATTTCCCTCTCCGACGTCGCCCGTCTCGATACCATGGTGACGGTGGTCGATGCCGCGAACCTACTGCGCGACTATGGCAGCCGCGATTTCCTCAAGGATCGCGGCGAGGTCGCGGGGGACGAGGACGAGCGAACGCTGGTCGATCTCCTCGTCGACCAGATCGAGTTTGCCGATATCGTCGTCCTCAACAAGGTGAGTGAGGTCGATCCCTCCACGCTCGCGAATGTGCGGGCCATCATCAGGGCACTGAATGCCGACGCGCGGCTGATCGAGACGGATTTCGGGCGCGTCGCGCTCGACGCCGTGCTCGATACCGGCCGTTTCGATTTCGACGCGGCGCACGCGCATCCCCTCTGGTTCAAGGAGCTGAACTCGTTTTCGAGCCACGTGCCGGAGACGGAGGAATACGGCGTGTCGAGCTTCGTCTATCGCGCCCGCCGGCCATTCCATCCGGAGCGCTTTCAGGCCTTCACGGCGACGAGTTTTCCGGGCCTCATCCGTGCAAAGGGCTTGTTCTGGCTCGCGACGCGGCCGGCTTATGTTGGCGAGTTCAGCCTCGCCGGATCAATCGGGCGGACGGGCGCGATGGGGCTCTGGTGGGCCGCGGTGCCCAAAGAGCGCTGGCCCGAGCATTCGGAATGGCAGGCGATGCTGACGCGTCATTGGGCGCCCGGTTGGGGCGACCGGCGCCAGGAGCTCGTCTTCATCGGAACGGGGATGGACGAAGCGGCGATCCGCGCCGCGCTCGACGCCTGCCTCGTCGGCGAGCCGGACGGGCGCCGCTTCGATCCCGCCGCCTTTCGCCGATTGCCGGATCCATTTCCCGCCTGGGGCCGCGCCGGCGCCTGACGGGCGCGCCGGACGGACGTCCCGGACGAGGGCGCGCCGGCGCGTTCAGCGCGTCGGCATCTCTGCGGTGGGTGCCGCCTCCGGGGCGATTTGGGCGCCATTCGCGGTCATGGCGGACAGCATTTCCTCCACCACCTGCGGGTCGATGCCGTGGGTGATGGCGACGATGCGGGTCCGGCGGTCCTCGCTCGGCCATTTTTCGAGCCGTTCCAGCGGGTGGATGACGTGTTGCACCACCTGAAGGACGTGGGGCGTGTCCGGCTCGTCGGAAAAGGCGACGATCCCCTTCATCCGCAACAGGTTGGCACCATAGAAGAGACCGGCGAGATCGAGGGCGTGCGCCAGCGCGCTCTTCTCGATCGGCTCGTCCTTCATGACGCTCACGGTGCCGATGCCGAAGGTGCCGTCGGCGCGCCGGACGGGCTCGTGATGGTGGTCATGGTTGTGACCGTGTCCATGCTCGTGCCCATGGTGATGATCGTGGCCACTGTCGGGGGACGCATCCGGCAACCAGCCCTCAAGGTTTGCCCCGAGATCGCGCGGGGCATAATGGCGGGGCGCGAAGGCGGCCTCGATATCGAAATCCTCGGCCGAAATATCGGTGATCGGCGCATCGGGGTTGATCTGTCCGAGGAGTTCCATGCGATGGCGCGTTTCAGCGGTCCGATCCGCGGCGTCGAGAAGGTCGGCCTTCGTGAGGAGGATGCGGTCGGCCAAGGCGATCTGCTTGACGCATTCGCTGTGCCGCTCGAGCGTCGCCGGCCCCTCGACGGCATCGAACACCGCGACGACGCCGGCGAGCCGGTAGTGACGGGCGACAACGTGATCGCGCAGCCCGAAGGCGGGGACGGCGCCGGCGACGAGCTGGTTGATCACGGGCGCGGGGTTCGCAAGGCCCGTGGTCTCCACGATCACCCGGCGCAAGGGGAGGCGGCCGAGCTTGGCGGCCGCATCGTGCAGCTCGGCGATCGAGGCGCGAATGTCGCTTCCCGCCGTGCAGCAGAGGCAGCCAGTTGTCGTCACGGCGACCTCCGGCAGCCCCTCCGCGACGAGATCGTGGTCGATCGCGACATCACCGAACTCGTTGATGATGACGCCGCAATCCGCGCTCTCCCGGCCGGTCAGGAACGTTCGCAGCAGGGTCGACTTCCCCGCGCCGAGAAATCCGGTGAGGACGATGACGTCCGTCGGTTGGCGCGAGGCGCTCATATCGATGCTCCACGATGTCTGGTTTGGGAGGCGGGGCGGCCACCCGGCTTCATGCGGCTCGGGCGGCCTGGTGAGGTGTTATAACGTAACACCTCAAACATGGGGCTCGTCCAGCGCGGCGCAAGGTTCGCGGCGCGCCGGCCGCCATTCACCCCGGCAGCGTGAGGACGAGCGCACCGCGATCCGTCGCGACGACGGTGTGCTCATATTGGACGACGGGGGCGCGCGGCTCGCTGTAGAGCGTCCAGCCATCGCGCCCTTCGCTCGCCCACTGGCCGCCTTTGGACAGGAAGGGCTCGATCGTCAGCACCTGGCCTTTCGCGAGCCGCCGCTTGTCGTTCCGCGTCGGCCAGGTTGCGATCTCCTCGGGATATTCGTGCAAGGAGCGGCCGACGCCGTGGCTCGCGAGATTGCGGATCAGCGTGTAGCCGCGCACGGAGGCGAAACGCCCGATCGCCTTGCCGATCCCGGAAATCGGCTTGCCGCTTCCCACCTGCGCAATGCCGATTTCCATCGCTCGATGGCCGTCGCGGCAGAGCCGGTCGAGCCCGGCATTCACCGGCGGGACACGGAAGGTCGCCCCCGTGTCGGCGAAATAGCCATCCTTCGAGGCCGACACGTCGATATTGACGAGATCGCCCGCCGCGATCACCCGGTCGCCGGGGATCCCGTGCGCGATTTCCTCATTGATGCTGATGCAGGTCGCGCCGGGAAAATCGTAACAGGATTGCGGGGCGGAGAGGGCGCCCTCGCGCTCCAACAGGTCGCGGCCGATCTCGTCGAGCTCGCGCGTCGTCATGCCGGGCTCCATCGCTTTGGCCATGGTGTGCATAGTGATCGCGACGACGCGGCCGATCTCCTTCAGCCCCTCGAGTTCCTCGTGCTTGGTGATGGTCATGGTCAGAGCTCGCTTGCGGGGACGTTTAACGTGCGGTTCGGCCGTTTATCATGCCGGCGGCTTCATAGGGGCGCCATTCATACGAAAGTGACCCCATCCTGGCGATGGCCGAGCGCCGAGGGCGTCACGCGGGGACGGGCCGGGGAAGCGTGATGTCGGCGAGAGTCGATCGGTCGAGGTCGGCGAAGAAGGCGCTTTCGGCGGCGCGAAGGCGGACTTTGAGACGGCACTGTCCATCGACAACACAGTGGCCGCCATCGGCGGCGAAGCATTCGACGAGAGGTTGGCCCTCTTCCAACAGGCGGACAATCGTCCCGAGGCCGGTGCGACCGGCCTCGGCCGCGAGAACGGCGCCGCCGCCGCCACCGCGCCGCGTTTCCACGAGGCCGGTTCGGGCGAGGCGCTGCATGATCTTGGCGAGGTGGTTGCGCGGCACGCCGAACTCCCGTGCGAGCTCGGCGGTCGAGAAAAGGCGGTCCGGGTCGCTCGCCATGCGCATCAACATGCGCAGCCCGTAATCGGTGAAGGAGGTGAGGCGCACGGCTCGTCGAGCTCCGATGAATCGGTATTTACAATACCTATTCGAGATCCTAGTCTGATGGCAAGACCGCGTTGGCGAGATGGGCCATGACCGCACACGAATCCGAAACGATCCCGATCGTCGCCTCCTCCCGCCCGGAGATGACGGCCGCCATCATGGAGGAGACCGGCCTCGACGAGGCGGTTCTGCGCACGCTCGTCCATCGGTTCTACGCCAAGATCCGCGCCGACGACTTGCTCGGCCCGATCTTCGCGGCGCGCATCACGGACTGGGCGCGGCACCTCGAGCGGATGGTGGGCTTCTGGTGCTCCGTCGCTCTCATGACGGGGAGCTATCACGGCCGCCCGGTTCCCCTCCATGCGCCGCTTCCGGTCGAGGCGGCGCACTTTGCGCATTGGCTGATGCTCTTCCGCGAGACGGCGCACGAGGTGTGCACGCCCGCCGGGGCGGACCACGTGATCGAGCGCGCCGAACGCATCGCCCGCTCGCTGCAGATGGCGGTGGAACTGACGGCAGCGCGGCGCGAGGCCGCCGCCAGCCTGCGCGATCCGCGCGGTGCAGCGCCCGGGCGGGTTCCGGTCGCCGGCGGCGGTTGATCCGGTGACGCCCGCGATCGGCATCGCGCGGGTCTACGACGCGCCGACCGAAAGGCGGGCCGCGCGGTTATTGGTGGACCGCGTCTGGCCACGGGGGATCAAGAAGGCGGACCTTCACGCCGACGATTGGATCCGCGAGGTCGCGCCCACGACCGCGCTGCGCAAATGGTTCGCACACGATCCGGACAAGTGGGCGGACTTTCGCACGCGATATCGCGCCGAACTCCGGGACAATCCTGATGCGGTCGAGCGCTGCCTCGCCTGGTGCCGGAAGGGGCCCGTCATTCTTCTCTTTGCCGCGAAAGACATCGAGCACAACCAGGCGGTCGTGCTGCGCGAATGGCTCGCCGAAAGGCTGACGACCGTGCCGACATAAAGCCTGCCCGCGTCCTCCGCCGAGCCGCGCCGTCGACGGATGCCCCCATCGTTGCGGCGCGAACCTGGAGGAGGGCGATATGCCCGCCGATGAGAATGCGCTGAGGCGCTACGCGTCACCGCCCTGTTCAGCGGGCGAGTTCGACCCTCTCGCCGTCGATCCGCAACAGGCGATCGATGTCGCCCGTTGGCGCCGGTCGGAACGGATCCGCCTGCGCCGCGAGCGCGATGCGTTGAGCCCTGCGGCGCGCCATGCGGCGAGCGCGGCGCTCGCGCAGCATCTCCACACCCTCCTCGCCAAGCGCTTCGACGCGGGAGCGGGCCGGATCCTTTCGGTTTATTGGCCGATGAAAGGGGAGCCGGATCTGCGTGCGCTGATGGCCGCGCTCCATGCGGCCGGCGTCATCATCGCGTTGCCCGTGGTCGCCGAACGGGCCGCGCCGCTCCATTTTCGCCGTTGGTCGCCGGGGGCGCGGATGATGCGCGGCGTTTGGAATATTCCCGTCCCAGCCGACACCGGCGAGACGCTGACGCCCGACATCGTCCTCGCGCCCCTCGTCGGATGGGATGGCGCGGGCTACCGCCTCGGCTATGGGGGCGGCTATTTCGACCGGACTTTGGCGGCGCTCGCACCGCGTCCATTCGCGATCGGGGTCGGCTTCAGCGCGGCCCGGCTTGCGACGATCTTCCCCCAGCCCCACGACATTCCCCTCGATCTCGTGGTGACGGAGGCGGGGATCGCCGACACGTGCGCGCCGAGCCGTCGCCACAGCGGCCCGGCCTGATCGCGACTTTTGCGGCCCGCAACGCGCTGACGCCGGGCGTCGCATTTGGAACCAATCGTCGCATGGCAGCCGTCGAGAGCGGGGTCGAGCCATGCGAAGCGGGCGTTTTTACATTCAAACCAAAGATACTGATACGGTTGCAAAAGGACTTTGATACAGTCCGCACAACTAGTACGCTTCCAAGTGCAACAAAAAGATACAAGTTGCCTAGGGAGGCGACAATGGCAATCGGGCGTACACTTACGGTCGCGGTCAGCACATTGGCCGCGACAACGGTGGCTTTTGCTCAATCGCAAGTCACTGATCTTCCGCGAGAGCAGACGCTCATCGTGGAAAATCCAGAAGGAACCATCAAAAATGCGAGTTGGTTCAATTACTGGTCTGTGAATGCAGGCGGACGGTCGACAGGCCTGCAGCAGCTTTGCATGGACACGCTGTGGTATGTCGACTCGGATGAAGGGCTCGACGGGGCATGGGACAACTCCCTCGCCGCCGAGCCGCCGCAGTATAATGACGACTTCACCGAGATGACCGTCAAACTGCGCGAAGGGCTCACCTGGAGTGACGGCGAGCCGTTCACCGCCGACGACGTGCTCTTCACGGTCGAGACTCACAAAAATTCGAATGGGCTCTATTGGAGCGCACCGATCCAGATCAACGTGGAGGAGGCGACGGCGCCGGATCCCCACACGGTGGTCTTCAAGCTGAAGAAGCCCAATTCGCGCTTCCACATCATCTTCACGGTGCGTTGGAACGCCCTCTGGATCATGCCGGAGCACGTCTTCGCGGACGCCGGCGATCCGTTGAAATTCGCGTTCAACCCGCCGGTCTGCCTCGGCCCTTACAAGCTGATGGCGTTCGACCCCAACGGCAAATGGTTCACCTGGGAAAAGCGCGAAGACTGGGAAAACACGTCCGTCGCCCGCTTCGGCGAGCCCGGACCGACCTATGTCGCGTACACGGACCCCGGTCCGCCGGACAAACGGGTCATCGCGCAGCTCAATCATGAGCTCGACATCATCCACGATGTCGCGCCGGAGGGGATGTTCACCCTCGCGCGCCAGTCGCCCTCGTCGGTCGCCTGGTTCGACGGGTTCCCCTATGCGCACCCC
Organism: Acuticoccus kalidii; assembly: GCF_021556395.1. GTDB lineage: Bacteria > Pseudomonadota > Alphaproteobacteria > Rhizobiales > Amorphaceae > Acuticoccus > Acuticoccus kalidii. Next base: position 531,455 of record NZ_JAKGCS010000024.1, on the reverse strand, counting down.
GATCCGACGCTGCCGTCGTTGATCTTCAACCATCAGAACAAGGTCTTCTCCGACAGCGATGTGCGTTGGGCGCTGGCGCTCCTCATCGATATCAAGGCCGTCTCGATGGCCTCTTATCGTGGTGCGGCGACGATCTCCGCGATCGCCATTCCGCCCACCGGCACCCATCCGAGCGACTATCATAAGCCGCTCGAAAGCTGGCTTGAGGAATTCGAGCTCGACACGGGGCAGGGGACGATCAAGCCCTACGACACCGAGATCACCCTAGCCCTCGCCGAGCAGCTTCGTGCCTCGCTGGGCGACGCGATCCCGTCCGATCCTGAGGCGATCCAGGCCGCCTTCGGACAGGGGTGGTGGAAGCCGAACCCGGAGGCTGCCGCGCAGCTCCTCGAAAAGGCCGGCTTCGAGAAGCGGGGCGGGCAGTGGTACACGCCGGATGGCGAGCCCTTCCGCATCCGCATCGTAGTCGAGGGCGAAAAGCGGCCGGTGATGACACGCGCCGGGACGATGATCGCACAGGCCTGGCGCCAGTTCGGCATCGACGCCGAGACCGAGGTCGCCGAAGGCACGCTGATCCAGCGACGCAATACCGGTGATTTCGACGCGATCATCTCCTGGTCGGTCGAGACGCTGGGCGGCCACCCGGACCTCGCTTTCTTCCTCGACAGCTGGCACTCGGAGTTCATCGCCGAGCCGGGCGCGCCGCAGCCGCCGCGCAACTGGCAGCGGTATTCGAGCCCCGAACTCGACGAGATCATCGAGAAGATCCGTGGTGTCGGCTTCGATACCGAAGAAGCGGTCGAGCTCGGCAGGGACTACGCCAAGCTCATGGTCCGCGAAATGCCGATCATCCCGCTGATGGCCTACAACGTCTTCACGGTGATGGATACGACCTACTGGACGGGTTACCCGACGGCGGACAACCCGTACACCAATCCCGTCCCCAACTGGGCCAACACCAAGTACATGATGACCCAGCTGCGGCCGACGAAGCCGGACTGATCCCCGTGCGGGGCGCGGCGCCGATGGCGTCCGTGCCCCGCCCCCCAGTTCGATCAACGGCGGTTCCACCATGCACGGCTACGGACAGTACATCCTGAAGCGATTGGGGCAGTTCGTCCTCGTCGTCTTCGTCGGGATCTCGATCACCTTCTTCGTCACGCACCTCACCCCCATCGATCCGGTCGAGACGACCATTTCGGCGGCGGCGGCTTTCGGCTCAACGAGCCCTGAGGCGATTGCGATGCTGCGTGAGACGCTTCGCGAGCTCTACGGCACCGAGGGCAACGTTATCCAGCAATACGTCACCTTCTGGGGGCGCATCCTGCAGGGTGATTTCGGCCCCTCGCTCTCGGCCTTCCCGACGCCGGTGTCGGAGCTCATCGCGCGGGCGCTGCCGTGGACCATCGGTCTTCTCGTGACCGCCACGATCATCGCCTGGGTGCTCGGAAACATCCTCGGCGGACTGGCGGGCTACTATCGCTCAAACGTTCTCCTGAAGATGTCCGGCGTTCTGGCGATGGGGCTTCACCCGATCCCTTATTATATCGTCGCCTTCGTTCTGCTGATCCTGTTCGCCTACGTGTGGCCGATCTTTCCGCTATCGGGCGGATACAGGATGAACCTCGCGCCGCGGTGGGATGCGACCTTCATTCTATCGGTCCTCTATCACTCGATCTTGCCGGCTCTGTCGCTGATCCTGGTCGGCCTCGGCTCCTGGTTCATGGGCATGCGGGCCCTCGTCTCCAACATCGTGACGGAGGACTATGTGCAATATGCCGAGCTCGGCGGCGTCAACCGCCGCCGGATCCTGTCGCGCTATGTCATGCGCAACGCGCTGGTGCCGCAGATGACGGGCCTTGCGATGTCGCTGGGCGCGATCTTCAACGGTGCGATCATCACCGAGGAGGTGTTCGGCTATCCCGGCATCGGCTCGCTGCTCGTCGATGCGGTGCACGCCGGCGACTACTCGCTCGTCCTCGGCATTACGACGATCTCCATCGTTTCGGTCGCGGCGGCAGTCCTCATCATCGATCTCGCTTATCCGCTCCTCGATCCGCGCGTGAAGGTGGCGTGATGCGCGTCGTCTTCGACCTTCTGCGGACGAATATCGAGTTCGCGATCGGGATGTTCCTCCTCGCGATCGTCGTCATCGTCTCGGCGCTGTCGTTCGTGTCGCCTTACGAACCGGATCTCATCTACGTCGTCTTTCCCGACATGCCGCCTTCGGCCGAGCACATCATGGGGACGACCTCGCGCGGGCAGGACACCTTCTGGCGGCTCACCTTCGCGATGCGCAACACGCTGCTCTTCGGCCTTTCGGTCGCCATCCTGTCGCGCATTCTCTCGCTCCTGATCGGTCTCGTGTCGGGCTATCTCGGCGGCGCCGTCGATCGGGTGCTGATGTCGATCAACGACACCTTCGTCGTGATCCCGCTCTTTCCGATCCTCGTCCTCTTCTACTTCGTGATGCGGGACTCTATGTCGTGGGTCGGGCTCGCGATCATCATGGCGTGTCTCGGCTGGGCCTATGACGCGCGCCTGATCCGCTCCGTCACCATGAGCCTCAGAACCCGCGAGTTCACCCAGCAGAGCGTCTTTTCCGGCATGACGACGCGGCAGATCGTGTCGCAAGAGCATCTGCCCTACGTCATGCCGATCGTCTTCTCGACCACGATGAACAACATGAACTGGTCGATCGGGCTCGAGGTGACGCTGTCCGTCCTCGGTTTCACCAACATCAACACGCCGACGATCGGGACGATGATCTACTGGGCGAACCAGCACACCGCCCTCGTGGCGGGAGTGTGGTGGTGGATCCTCTTCCCGGTCTTGATGGTCGTGATCCTGTTCATCGGTCTCTTCCTGCTCGCCGTCTCGATGAACGAATACATCGATCCGCGCAGCCGCCTCTCGCGCATGAAGGGGGCCGCATGACGACGCTCACCCAACCCGGCGCCGGCGCAGCGATGGCGACGCCCGACGCGTCCGTCCGCCCCGTCCTCTCGGTGGAGGATCTGCGCGCCTATTATGTCCTCGACCTTTTCGGGGTGAAGCGGGAGGTGCGCGCGGTCGACGACATCTCGATCCGCATCATGCCGAACGAGATCTACGGGATCGCCGGCGAATCGAGCTCCGGCAAGACGAGCCTCATCAAGACCATCGCCGGCGCGATCCAGCCGCCGCTCACCGTCGTCGGCGGTAAGGTACACTTCGACTTCCGCGGCAAGTCGATCGACCTATATTCCGGCGCTCCGGCCGATCTCGACGCGATCCGCTGGCGACATTTGTCCTATATCATGCAGGGCTCGATGAACGTGCTGAACCCGGTGCGCCGGGTCCGCCAGGCCTTCATCGATTTCGCCGCGCGCCATATCGCGGCCCCCTCGCGCCGTGCGTTCGAGGAGGTCGTCGTCGCCCACCTCGACCGCTTGCACCTGTCGCCGCACGTCCTCGATGCCTATCCGCACGAGCTTTCGGGCGGCATGCGCCAGCGGGTGACGATCGCGCTCGCGACCGTCTGCAAGCCGGAATTCATCATCGCCGACGAGCCGACGACCGCGCTCGATGTCGTCGTGCAAAAGCGCGTCCTCGCGATGATCCGTGAGGTGCAGCGCGAGATCGGCTCCTCCCTTCTTTTCGTCACCCACGACATGAGCGTGCACGCGAATCTGTGCGACCGGCTCGGCATTATGTACGCCGGCCGGCTCGTGGAGGAGGGGGCGACCTCGGACCTCTTCGCCAGTCCGAAGCATCCCTATACCCAACATCTCATCTCGAGCCTGCCGCGGATCGGCGATCGGACGCCGCGCGAGGGGCTCAAGGGCACGCCGCCCAACCTCGCCGACCCGCCGCCCGGCTGTCGCTTTCACCCCCGTTGCCCGATGGCGATGGAGGTGTGCCGCACGGTCGTGCCGCCGTTCGTGACCGCCGGCAAGGGGCGCCGCGTCGCCTGCTTCGCGGCGGAGCCGGAGACGATCCCGGACGGGATCGCGAACGCCACGCGGAGCATTGCCGCATGACCCATCTTCTCGAAGTCGACAAGGTCGGCAAGACGTACGCAATGGGCGGCATTCTGGGCAGCCACCGGGTTCGCGCGGTCGAAAATGTCTCTTTCGCGCTCGAAGCCGGACGGCCGGAGATCTTCACCGTCATCGGCGAGTCGGGCTCCGGCAAGTCGACCCTTGCGCGGATGATCCTCGCGAGCGTGCCGCCGAGCGATGGCGCAATCCGTTTCGAGGGACAGGACGTCGCCGCGATCAAGAGCCGACGCGACCGTCTCGCCTTCATGAAGCGGGTACAGCCGATCTTTCAGAACCCGTTCGAGGCCTTCAATCCGCTGAAGAAGGTCGACCGCTATCTCTTCATGACGGCGCGCCGCTTCAATGGCGTGAGCCGGCGTGACGAGGTGGAACGGCAGGCGGACGAGGCGCTGCGCAAGGTCGGGCTGTCGCTCGCCGAGGTGAAGGGCCGTTTTCCGCACGAGCTCTCGGGCGGTCAGCTTCAGCGCATCGCGATCGCGCGGGCTTTGATTCCGGGGCCCGCGCTGATCGTCGCCGACGAGCCTGTGTCGATGGTCGACGCCTCGCTGCGCACCTCGATCGTCAACCTCTTCATGACGCTGCGCGACGATCTCGGCGTGTCGATCATCTACATCACCCACGATCTCGCGACGGCATATTACATCTCCGACCGCATCATCATCATGCAAAAGGGCGAGGTCGTGGAGGCCGGCGACGCGCGCACGGTGCTCGCCGACCCGCAACATCCCTATTCGCGCGAGCTGAAGGCGGCGGTCCTGTCTCCCGACGCGGCGATCACCGGCTCGGCGCTCGCCGAGACCGACGCCGCGACGCTCGAACCCACCTGATCCGACACCCCGTCTCGCACGACCGTCGCCACACCGACGCTATCGAATGGAGTCTCAACTATGGTTGCCGCCTCAATCCTGCTCAACAAGGACTTCGCTGTCGGGACCACCGATCCGCGCCTGTTCGGCGCGTTCGCGGAACATCTCGGCCGCTGCATCTATGGCGGCCTCTACGAACCCGGCCACCCGGAGGCCGACGAGAAGGGCTTCCGCAAGGACGTCATGGCGCTGGTGAAGGAGCTTGGGCCCACGATCCTGCGCTATCCCGGCGGTAATTTCGTCTCCGGTTACAATTGGGAAGACGCGGTCGGGCCGGTGGAGGACCGTCCGAAGCGGCTCGATCTCGCCTGGCGGTCGACCGAGCCGAACACCTTCGGCACGAACGAGTTCATCGACTGGTGCCGGGCGACGGGCATCGAGCCGATGCTCGCCGTCAATCTCGGCACGCGCGGCGGCGACGCGGCGCGCAATCTCGTCGAATATTGCAATCATCCGAGCGGCACCTACTACTCGGACCTTCGCGCCGAGCACGGTTGGTCGGAGCCCCATGACGTGAAGTTCTGGTGTCTCGGCAACGAGATGGACGGGCCGTGGCAGATGGAGGCGAAGACCGCCACCGAATATGGCCGTATCGCCACCGAGGCCGCCAAGATGATGCGCTGGATCGATCCGTCGATCGAGCTCGCCGCCTGCGGCTCCTCCTCGCGGCGGATGCCGACCTTCGGCGAGTGGGAGGACACGGTGCTGGAGCACACCTTCGACCACGTCGAATGGATCAGCCTTCACACCTACCTCAACAACTATGCCGAGGACACGGCCGCCTTCCTCGCGAGCCCCGACCTCATGGACGATTTCATCGAGGAGGTCGTCGCGATCGCCGACGCCGTGGCCGCGCGCCGTCTGTCCGACAAGCGGATCATGCTGTCCTTCGACGAGTGGAATGTGTGGTATCGCACCCGCCGCGGCAGCGAGGGGCGGACGAAGCCGGGTTGGCCCGTCGCGCCCGAGATCCTCGAAGAGATCTACAACATGGAGGACGCGCTCGCCTTCGGCGGGGCCGTGATCTCGCTGCTCAACCATGCCGACCGCGTGCGTTGCGCCTGCCTTGCGCAGCTCGTCAACGCGATCGCCCCGATCATGACCGAGACCGGCGGCCCGGCCTGGCGGCAGACGATCTTCTTCCCCTTCGCCGACATGAGCGCCCACGGCCAAGGACGCGTCCTCAACGGGCAGGTGAAGTCGCCGACCTATGATGCGCGCTATTACGACCCGCGCAACACGCAGGATCTTTATTATCCCGCCAAGGACGTGCCGTATCTGAAGACGGCGAGCGTCTACGACCCGGACCGGCGAACCCTCACCATCTTCGCCCTCAACCGGCACCTCACCGAGGAGATGCAGCTCGACGTGACGGCGCGCTCGTTCGCCGATCTGACGCTTGAGGACGCGCACGAATTGCATGACGGCGATCTCGAGGCGATCAACACCAAGGACGAGCCGGACCGGATCACCCGCAAACCACTGGAGGGTGTGAGGGTGCAAGGCGGCACAATCAGCGCTACGCTGAAGCCGCTATCGTGGAATGTGATCCGCCTCGTCGAACGATAAAATCCGATGGGCGACACAGCCCACCCGGAGAGGGCGAACCGCATGCGGGCGAATGACGACGTCGGACGGACATTTCTCAACGTCAATCCGGATCACAGCTATCCCGTCTTGCGCGGGCTGGCCTCCCCGGTGCGGATCAAGATCCTGCGGCTCGTGCAAAAACGCGGGGCGATCAACGTCAACGAGATCGCCGCCGCGCTCGACTTGCCGCAGTCGACCGTTGCGACGCACGTGAAGATCCTCGAAGAGGCCGAGCTGATCGACACGCGCGTCTGCAAGGCCGTCAAGGGTCAGCAGAAGATCTGCTCCGCCCGCTATCGCGAGATCGTCATCCGGCTCGATGCCGAGGGCGTCGACACGCGCGACGACCATGTCGACGTGTCGATGCCGCTCGGCCTTTATACGAGCTGCGATGTCAGCGCGCCGTGTGGGCTGTGCTCGCTGCAAGGCATTGTCGGCGTTCTCGACGTGCCGGATCTCTTCCTCGATCCGAGGCGCATGGGCGCGGCCTTGTTGTGGTTCGGCCGCGGCTATGTCGAATATAAATTTCCCAACAACGCCAAAGTTTTGAAGGCAGGGATCGACGCCATCGAATTTGCGATGGAGCTGTCCTCGGAAGTCCCCGGCACGAACGAGAACTGGCCGTCCGACATCACGGTGTGGGTCAATGGCGTCGAGATCGGAACCTGGTGCTCGCCGGGCGATTTCGGTGACAAGCGCGGCGCCTACACGCCGCATTGGTGGAAGCTCGAAGGCTCGCAATACGGCAAGCTCACGCGGTGGCGGATCACCGACGATGGAAGCTATGTGGACGGCGAGCGTTGTTCGGACGTGACCTTATCCGACCTCAAGCTCACCGAGCACCATTCGGTGCGGATGCGGGTGGGGATCGCCGAGAATGCCAAGCATCCCGGCGGCATCAACATCTTCGGCCGTGGCTTCGGCGATCATGACCAGGACATCCTGATGCGCGTCTATCTCGCGCGGAAAACACCGGCCTGATCGACCGCGGCCATCCGGGCGGCCGTGGGGACGGGCGAGGAGGCATCGCGGCTTGGGGGTCGGGCCGCGCGGGACGGACGGACGCCCATGCGGATCGCGACCTTCAACGTCCAGAATATGCGCCTTCGCGCCGACGGTCATCTCGATGGTGCGCGCGACGAGGACGTTCCCGCCGATCGTCGAACCGCCACCGCCTTCGATGCGCTCGACCGCCGCCTCACCGCCGCCGTCCTCAAAGAGGCGGACGCCGATATCGTCGCCCTCCAGGAGGTCTTCGATCAGGCAACGCTCGATTATTTCCACGACACGGTGCTCGTTCCCGCCGGCGTGGCGCCATACCCGCACCGGATCTGCCGCCCCGGCAATGACGGGCGAGGGCTCGATGTCGCGCTGATGAGCCGGGTTCGCATCGACCGGAGCGTCAGCCATGCCGATGCGACGCCGGCGTCGCTGGGCCTCGATGCGATCGCGGAGGTCGGGGCGGAGGAGCGCGTCTTCCGGCGCGACTGTCTCGAGGTGACGGCCGGTTCTCTCACGCTCTTCGTCTGCCATCTCAAGGCGCCGTATCCTGATCCTGACATCGCGTGGCGCCTGCGCCGGCTCGAGGCGAGCGCCGTCCGCCGCTTGGTCGAGCGCCGCTTTCCCGATGCGGCGGCCGCGCTCTGGCTGATCCTCGGCGATCTTAACGAGACGGTGGAACGTCAGGCCGGGAACGGTCCGGCGATCGCGCCGATCCTCGGGAACTTCTCCGCCGATCTGATGCTTCGCCTGCCGGAGAGGGAGCGCTGGTCCTATCACCAGCCGCCGGCGCATCCTTTTGGCCGGCCGGACGGGTTCTTCGCCTCGCCCGCCCTCGCGCGGCGCTGGCCGACGGCGGTGCCGCGCGTCATCCGGCTCGGTCTCGGTGGTGCGGAGGGGGGATTTATCGGTGCTGGGGGCGGTGCGGGGTGGCATCATCCTCATGCGAGCGATCACGCTGCGCTGGTGATCGATCTCGAAGGCCTTTGAGGGGGCGGGAGGATTGAGCTTCGTCAATCGGCCGCCGAGACAAACGTTTAATCCGGCGAGCGTTCTGAGGCCTTTGTACAGCGTAGGCTAGGATGAGGATCGCCCAGATCGCGCCGCTCGCGGAGGCCGTGCCGCCTCGCCTTTATGGCGGAACGGAGCGGATCGTGTCCTATCTCACCGAGGAGCTCGTTCGCGAGGGGCACGAGGTGACGCTCTTTGCGAGCGGCGATTCCACGACCGCCGCGCAGCTCGTTCCCGGTTGGCCGCGTGCGCTCCGTCTCGATCCCGCCGTCAGGGACATGCTGCCCTATCATGTGATGCTGCTCGACGATGTGCGGCGGCGGGCGGAAAGCTTCGATATCCTGCACTTCCATATCGATTATCTGCACCTTCCGATGCTGCAATCGATGATGGACCGGACGGTGACGACGCTGCACGGCCGGCTCGATCTGCCGGATCTGAAACCGCTCTTCTCGCATTTTCGCGACGCGGCGCTGGTCTCCATCTCGAACGACCAGCGCCGGCCGCTCCCGGAGGCGCATTGGGTCGGGACGGTGTACCATGGCTTGCCGCGGGACCGTCTGCCCTATTCGCCGAGAGGCAAGGACGGATACCTCGCCTTTCTGGGCCGCATCTCACCGGAGAAGGGGCCCGACACGGCGATCGAGGTCGCGGTGCGCACGGGCCTGCCGCTCAAGATCGCCGCGAAGATCGATCCCGTCGATCAGGCCTATTGGGACGAAGTCATCGCGCCGATGGTGAAGGCGTGCCCGAATGTCGACTATATCGGGGAGGTCGACGAGCGGCGGAAGGCGGCGTTCATGGGCGAGGCCCGCGCGCTCCTCTTCCCGATCGACTGGCCGGAGCCGTTCGGGCTCGTGATGATCGAGGCGATGTCGTGCGGGACGCCGACGATCGCGCTCGATCGGGGCGCGGTGTCGGAAATCCTCGTCGACGGGGAAAGCGGTTTCGTCGTCGAGGATGTCGACGCGATGGTCGCGGCGGTGGCGCGCGTCGGGGAGCTCGACCGCCGCAATGTGCGGCGCCTGTTCGAGGAGCGGTTCACGGCCCGCCGCATGGCGCGGGACTATCTTGCGATCTATCGCGCGCTGCCGGGCGCGGCGCGCCTGCCGTTCGTCCCGTTACCGGCAAGCGGGAGCGGCATCGAAAAGCCGGCATGAGGCCGTGGGGAGCGGTTCGGGGCGATGGCGACAGGTTCAGCGGATTCCGGTGCGTGGGCGACCCCGGCGGACGGGGGCGGGCTTCAGGCGCCGTTCGTCATCCCGGCGACGGCCCTTTTGCAGGAGCGCCGGCCGCGCACGCTGAAACAAGGAGACACCTTCGCCGTCTTCGACCACAACGGCGACGCGATCGCCGGCCCCGGCAGCCCCGAGGGTCTCTATCATCGCGACACCCGTTATCTGTCCGGCTTCGCCCTCACGATCGAGGGGGCGTGCCCGATCCTGCTGAGCTCCACCGTGCGGGACGACAATGCCGTGCTGAGCTGCGATCTCACCAACCCGGACCTTTATGGGGATGACGGGCATTGCTGGCTCGACCACGACCTCCTGCATATCGGGCGTTCCCGCCTCCTGTGGCAGGCGGGGTGCTTCGAGCGGCTCATCGTCCGCAACTACGATATGATCCGGCGGCGGGTGCGGATCGGCATCGCCTTCGGCGCGGACTTTGCCGACATCTTCGAGGTGCGCGGCGCACGGCGGGCGCGGCGCGGGACGATGCATCCCGCCGAATTGGAGCGGGCGGGGGTCGTGCTCTCCTATACCGGGCTCGACGACCGCCGCCGGACGACCCGCATCATGTTCGATCCGCCGCCGGACCGGCTCGCCGGCGATCGCGTCGAATTCACGCTCGATCTGGCACCGCGCGAGCGGCGGTCGCTCTTCGTCGCGATCCTGTGCGACCGGGAGGCCGAGCGCGAGCCGTGCCTCGGCTTCTTCCGCGCCATGCGCAATGCCCGGCGCGCGCTGCGCCGCTCCGCCTCGCGGGCGGCGGCCGTCTCGACCTCGCACGAGAGCTTCAACGAGACCGTCCGGCGCAGCGTCTCCGACATCTACATGCTCCTGACCGACGAGCCGGAAGGGCCTTATCCCTATGCGGGAATTCCCTGGTACAGCACCGTCTTCGGTCGGGACGCGCTGATCACCGCGTGGGAGGTGCTCTGGCTCGATCCCATGATCGCACGCGGGGTGATCTCTTATCTCGCCGCCAATCAGGCGGTCGACATCGAGCCGGAGAGCGATGCCGAGCCCGGCAAGATCCTTCACGAGGTTCGGCACGGGGAGATGGCCGAGCTCGGCGAGGTTCCGTTCCGCCGCTATTATGGCAGCGTCGACGCAACGCCCCTCTTCGTGATGCTGTGCGGGGCCTATTTCGGCCAGACCGGCGACCTTGCCACCATCCGCACGCTGTGGAAGCCGATCGAGGCGGCGCTCCGGTGGATCGAGACGTTCGGCGATCGGGACGGTGACGGCTTCGTCGAATATGAGCGTCAGGCCGCGAACGGCCTCGCCAATCAAGGCTGGAAAGACAGTTATGACGCGGTCTTCCACGCCGACGGCACGCTCGCCGAGGGGCCGATCGCGCTCGCCGAGGTGCAGGCCTATGTCTATGCCGCCTATGTCGCCGCCGCCACGATGGCGCGGGCGCTCGGCGACGCCGTCCGCGGCGGCGCGTTCGAGGCGAAGGCGGACGCACTTCGCACAAAGTTCGACGCGGCCTTCTTCGACGCCGCGCTCGGCACCTACGCGATCGCGCTCGATGGGCGAAAGCGACCCTGCCGCGTCCGCTCCTCCAATGCCGGTCATGCCCTCTTCACCGGCATCGCCTTCGAGGACCGCGCGGCCGTCGTCGCAAGCACGCTGATGGCGCCGGCATCGTTCTCCGGTTGGGGGGTGCGCACGATCGCGTCCGGTGAGGCGCGCTATAATCCGATGAGCTATCACAACGGATCGGTCTGGCCGCACGATAACGCGCTCGTCGCCGCCGGCCTTGCCCGTTACGGCTATCGCCGGGACGCGGCGCGCATCCTCGAAGGCATATTCGACGCCTCGCTCTATCTCGATCTCAGCCGGCTGCCGGAGCTGATTTGCGGCTTCGGACGTCAGCGCAGCCGCGGGCCGACCTTCTACCCCGTCGCCTGCATTCCCCAGGCCTGGGCGGCGGCAGCGCCGCTTTCGGCCCTCCGCCCCTGCCTGGGCTTCGACTTCGATCCGGCCACGAACATCGTCAGTTTCGACCATCCCGTCTTGCCGCGATTCCTCCAGGAGGTCCGCCTGAGCCGGATCGCGGTGGTCGGCGGAACGATCGACATCGCGCTCTATGGGACCGGCTCGCAGGTGGTGGTGGACGTTCTGCGCCGTGACACGGCGGTCAAGGTCGTCACGACCACATAGCGCGGCCCGGACACGCGGCCGCGCGGGCGTTGACGTTCGTCAAGCGCCGTTCTCGCGCCGCTTTTATCGCTGGTCGAGGCGAGAAGGGCGGCGAGATGGCGCATCGGCAAATCCTGTTTCATTCGGCGGCGCGAGAGAAGGTCTTGCGCGGCGCGACCCAGCTCGCCGACGCCGTGCGCGTGACGCTCGGCCCGCGCTCGAAATCGGTGCTCATCGAAAAGAAGTGGGGCGCGCCGCTCGTCTGCAATGACGGGGTGACGATCGCCAAAGAGGTCGACCTCAAGGACCCGGAGGAGAATCTCGGCGCGCGGATGTTGCGGCAGGCGGCCGAGCGCACCGGGGAGATGGTCGGAGACGGCACCAGCACGTCGACGATCCTCGCCCACGCGATTTTCGCCGACGGCGTGCGCAATGTCGTCGCCGGCGCCAGCGCGATCGACATCAAGCGCGGCCTCGATCGTGGCACCTGGCGCGCCGTCGCGGCGTTGCGGGATCTGTCCCGGCCGGTGAAGACCCGCCTCGAAAAGGCGCAGGTCGCGACGATCTCCGCCCACAACGATCCGGCGATCGGCGAGCTGGTTGCGGACGCGATGGAAAAGGTCGGCGACGAGGGTGTCGTCTCCGTCGAAGAATCGAAGACGACCGATACCGTCCTCGAGGTGGTGGAGGGCATGCAGTTCGATCGCGGCTTCCTCTCCCGCTATTTCGTCACCAACCCCGAGGCGATGGAAGCCGTCCTCGAGGATGCCCTGGTGCTGGTGTCGGATCAGAAGGTCGGCACGCTCCAGGATCTTCTTCCGCTCCTCGAAGAGGTCGCAAAGCTCGGCCGTCCGCTGCTCGTCATCGCGGAGGACGTCGAGAGCGAAGCGCTTGCGACATTGATCGTCAACCAGCTTCGGGCGGCGCTGCGGTGTTGCGCGGTGAAGGCGCCGGGGTTCGGCGATCGGCGTCGGGCAATGCTCCAGGATATCGCGGTCCTGACCGGTGCGCAGGTGATCTCCAAGGATCTCGGCACCGCGCTCGAGCATGTCGCCGTCGAGCATCTCGGTAAGGCCGCGCGCATCGTCATCGACAAGGATACGACGACCATCGTCGGAGGTGGCGGCGAGCGGCGGGCGATCGACGCGCGCATCGCCGAGATTCGCCGCGAGATCGAGACGTCGACGAGCGACTATGACCGCGAGAAATTGCAGGAGCGCCTCGCCAAACTCGCCGGCGGCGTCGCGGTGATCCGGGTCGGCGCGCCGTCGGAGTCGGAAATGAAGGCACGCAAGGAGGCGCTCGACGACGCGATCAGCGCGACGAAGGCGGCTGTCGCGGAGGGCATCGTGCCGGGAGGTGGTCTCGCGCTGCTGCGCTGTATCGCGGCGGTGGCCGACGAAGAGGCGAACAGCGAGGGGGACGAGCGCACCGGCATCCAGATCCTGAAGCGCGCCCTCGAAGCGCCGACGCGGCAGATCGCCGAGAATTCGGCGGCCGATGGCGGCGTCGTGGTCGCGCGGATGCTGGAGAAAGGCGGGAGCGAAGGCTTCGACGCGGGACGCAAGACCTATGTCGATCTGATGGAGGCCGGCATCGTCGACCCGACCAAGGTGGTGCGGGTCGCACTCGAAAACGCCGTCTCGGTGGCGAGCATCCTCCTCCTCACGGAAGCGACGATGACGGAGTTGCCGGAGGAGCCGAAGCGCACGCCGGAGCCGGAGCTGGACATCTGAGACGGCCCGCCGGCCGGACGGTGGGATGAGGCGAGGAGGAGCGGCGATGCCGTATGATGCGAAAGAGGATCTGCCGATCTCGCTGCGCACGCACCTGCCGCCGCACGCGCAGGAGATCTACCGCGCGGCGTTCAATCACGCCTTCGACAGCGATCCGAGGGAGCGGGACCGCGAGGCGCGATCCCACCGCATCGCCTGGGCGGCCGTGAAGCGCTCTTATGTGAAAGACGGCGCGCGCTGGATCCGGCGCTGAGGGCGCGGACCGGCCGACTTACCCGGTCACAAAGTGAGAGCGAGACGGCCCTCGATGGTCCCCGCGCGCATCTTGTCGAACACGTCGTTGACCGCCTCCAGCGGTACCGGCGCGACGTTTGCGGAGACGATCCCGCGCGCGGCGAAATCGAGCGCCTCGTCGAGATCGAGCCGTGTGCCGACGATCGAGCCGCGGATCGTCTTGCGGCCGAGAACGATGTCGAAGATGTCGAGATCGAACGTTCCGGGAGGCAGGCCGACGAGGGACATCGTGCCGTGGCGGGCAAGCATCCCGACGCCTTGGCGAAACGCCTCGCGGCTCACCGCCGTGACGAGCACCCCTTCTGCGCCGCCGCCAGCCTGCACCGCTTCGATCGGGTCGGTGGTTATGGCGTTCACCGTCTCGTCCGCGCCGAGGCGGCGGGCAAGGTCCAGCTTGTCGTCCGCAACGTCGACGGCGATGACGTAAAGGCCCATCGCCTTGGCATATTGCACCGCCATATGGCCGAGGCCGCCGATGCCGGAGACGACGATCGTCTGACCGGGGCGGGCCTCGGTCTCCTTGATGCCCTTGTAGACCGTCACCCCGGCGCACAAAAGCGGCGCGGCCTTCACCGGGTCGAGCCCGTCCGGGATCGGGGCGGCGAAGCCGTTGGCGGCGAGCACATAGTCCGCGAACGCGCCGTTGACGCTGTAGCCGGTGTTCGTCTGCTCGGCGCACAAGGTCTCCCAGCCGCCCACACAATGGTGGCAATGGCCGCAGGCGGCATGGAGCCACGGCACGCCCACCCGGTCGCCTTCCTTGACGCCGCGCACATTGCGCCCGACGCCGACGACGCGGCCGATCCCCTCATGGCCGGGAATGAACGGCGGTGCGGGCTTGACCGGCCAATCCCCCGAGGCGGCGTGAAGATCCGTGTGGCAGACGCCGCAGGCTTCGACCTTCACCAGGATCGCGTCGTCGCCGGGATCGGGCACGGGAACGTCCTCGATCCGCAAGGGCGCGCCGAACTCGCGCACCACGGCCGCTCGCATCGTCTTGGCCATCGTCGTCCCCTCCGCTGAACATTTTCCGGCGTCGGGGCCATGCTACGACGCCCGCGCCGTCCGGCCTTGACGTTGCGCAAGTCGGGGCGCGTCCGCGCTGCGGTGCGATGTCGCCGGCGGGCCGACCTTATGCGGCCTTCCGCTCGGCCGAACCGCGCAGGAGAAGGCCGATGATGTCCGAGCGCGTGATGATGCCGACCACCTTCGGCCCGCGCATCACCGGTACCACCTGGACGGCCTGGCTCGCGAGGCGGTTCAACAGGGCGCCGACGGGTGTGTCCTCGGTCACGGTCGTCGCGGCGTCCTGCATCGCGTCCTCGGCGAGGAGATCCCGCAAGGGTCGGCGCAGACGGCGCGCATTGGGGGAGCGCCGCACGGGCCGGCCGAGCGTGAGCGCTTCGATGAGATCGCCCTGGAGAAGGATGCCGAGGAGTGCACCGTCCGCGCCCACGACCGGGAGGCTCTTGATCGCGTGCTTCTGAAACAGCCACACGGCGCGGGTGAGGGGCGTCTCGGCCGAGACGGTGATCAGGTCTTTCGTCATCAGATCGGCGCAGCGCGTCTGATCGAAGCGATGGGCGGCGGCCTCGTGCTCGGCGGCCGCGAGGAGGCGGGCGAGATCGGCGACACCCACATTGCTCGCCTGGTTGAAGCGCCCGAGAATGGCGCCGAGCTCTTCGCTCGAAAGACCAAGGCGGCGTTCCGCGCCGGGTTGCGAGTGGGGTTGGCGGAACGGATAGACCCGTCCGGTGAGGCGGTTATAGACGATCGCCGACAGGACGAGGAGCGTGGTCGTCGCGCCGACGGGAACGAGTGCGAAGAGAATTCCGATCTCCCGCACCGTCTCCGCTTCGATGACGGCGAGGAGGGCCACCGCGCCGCCTGGTGGATGGAGCGACCGGGTGATCATCATGGCCGCGATCGCGCCGCCGACGGCGATCCCGAAATCGAAGGGCGGCGGCACGACCTGGAGCACGGCGACCGCGACGACCGCCGACACCGTGTTGCCGACGACGGCCGACCAGGGCTGTGCCAACGGACTGTTGGGCACCGCAAAGAGCAACACGGCCGATGCCCCGAGCGGGGCGACGAGGAACCAGAGCCCGCCATGCGCCGCCTGCATCGCGAGGACGCAAAGCGCGCACAATGTGAGGCCGACACAGGCGCCGAGCGGCGCCCGCCACGTCTCGGCGGGCGAGGGGGCGGGCAAGGCCGGCAGGAGCGCGCGGCCGATCGCGGACAGATTGCGGAATGCGGGCATCGGACGGTTCGCAGAGATTGAGACCGAGGCGACATGCACGCCGCCCGGCCGAAAAGCAAATCGCCCACCCGCGTCGGTGGCCCGGGCCGGTTGCCATCGGCCCCTTTTTCATGCGAGGCGCGGCCCAAACACGCCAAAGCCCCACGCCAACGCAAGAGGCCCCAACGTGACGTTATCCGTCCGTCCGAACGCTCCGTTCGATCTGACGCCGCTGTCGTCCCTCCTCACCGATGAATCCGATCTCGCCCTCGTCAATCCGAGCGCAAAGCATCCGTTCGACCCGCTCGAATGGTCCGAAACGTGGCTCTGCGAGCCCGATGACGCGTCCTATTATGTGCTCGACGGGGAGGGGCGTGAGGTGGGCTTCTTCGCGCTGCGCGTCGGCGTCGGCCCAGAGGTGCGCCACCTTGCCTATGTCTATGTCGCGCCCGAGGTGAGGGGCGGCGCCGGTCACGCCCTCGTCGAAATGGCGGAAGACAAGGCGCGCGAGCTGGGAGCATTGTCGCTCAGCCTGAAGGTCGAGACCGAGAATGCGCCGGCCCTCAAGATCTACGAGAGTGCGGGTTATGAGGAGCTGTCGCGCCGGTCCGGCATGGCCACGATGCGCCGCGATCTCGACTGAACGCTCCCCCGTTGCGCGGCGGAAGCGGCGGGCGTCCTCTTGAAGGCGGAGCGAGGCGGCGCCTAGGGTCGACGATCGCGCAATCTACGGGATATCTCCGTCGTGATCGACCGGCTCGAAATGCTCATCGCCGTTGCCACCGAGAAGCATTTCGGGCGCGCCGCCAGGGTGTTGGGCATCACCCAGCCGACCCTGTCGCACGGCATCAAGCAGCTCGAAGAGCAGCTCGGCGTGCAACTCGTCGTCCGGGGCTCGCGCTTTGGCGGGCTGACGCCGGAGGGGCACACGACGCTCCTCTGGGCACGGCGGATCGTCGCCGACACGCGCCAGATGCGCGAGGAGATGCGAGCCTCGCGCCATGGCCTCGCCGGGCGCTTGCGGATCGCGGTGATCCCGACCGCGCTCACGTGGGCGGCCAAGCTCGCGACGACGTTCAGTGAGAAGCATCCGAAGGTCCAGTTCACGATCCTGTCGCGCAATTCGGGCGATATCCTTTCGATGCTCGACAATCTCGAGGTCGATGCCGGCGTCTCCTATCTCGACAATGAGCCCCTCGATCGGGTGAGCACCGTGCCGCTCTACGAGGAGGTCTATGTGCTCTTGTGCGATGAGGCCTCGCCCTTCGCCGAGCGCCGATCGGTCGCCTGGGGCGAGCTTGCCGAGGCAAAGCTCTGCCTCCTTACGCCGGACATGCAGAACCGGCGTATCATCAACGCCAATCTCGCCGCGTCGAACGCCGCGCCGCAGACGGTGGTGGAATCGAACTCGACCGTCGTCCTGACGGCGACCGTGATGGCGGGGGCCGCAATGTCCGTCCTGCCGCGCGATCTCGCCGACTTCCTCGCGGTCGGCAAACCGATCCGCCAGATTCCGCTCGACGGCCATCAGCATCATTACAGGGTGGGCCTCGTCGCGCCCTATCGCGAGCCGCACACCCCGCTCCTCACCGCATTGCTGGGGGAGGCGAAGGGGATCGCCAGCCTCTGACGATCGATAGCGTCTATCGATTGACGGTATGTCGATATTGACCCGCGGTGTATGAGGGCGTCACAACGCAAGCGGGTTCGATGATGAATGGCTGCTATGCAACGTCCGCCGAATGTGACGCCGGCACCCCCGCCGTTCGAGTTGGACGGCGTCCGCGCCATCGTCGACGCGCATCGGGCGCTCGACGGTCCGCTCCTGCCGATCCTCCATGCCGTGCAGGCCCGGTTCGGCCACATCCCTGAGGCGGCGGTGCCCGTCATCGCCGAGATGCTCAATCTCGGCCGGGCCGAAGTTCACGGCGTCGTCAGCTTCTATCATGACTTCCGACGGGAACGGACCGGCCGCCGCGTCGTCAGGCTGTGCCGGGCCGAAGCGTGTCAGTCGGTGGGGGGCGCGGAGGTCGCCGCGCGCACGCTGCAACGCCTCGGCATCGGCTGGCACGAGACGACCCCCGACGGGGCGGTGACGGTCGAGCCGGTCTATTGTCTCGGCCTTTGCGCGTGCGGTCCGGCGGCGATGGTCGACGGTAAGGTCGTCGGCCGGGTCGACGCGGCGCGGATCGAGGCGATCCTGTCGGAGGCGGGCGCGTGAGGGTCTACGTTCCCCGCGACAGCGCCGCCAAGGCGCTCGGCGCCGACGATGTCGCGGCGGCGATCCGGGCGGAGGCGGAGCGGCGCGGCGTTCCGGTCGAGATCGTGCGCAACGGCTCCCGCGGGATGGTGTTCCTCGAACCTCTCGTGGAGGTCGATCGGGGCGACGGGCGGGAGGCGTTCGGCCCGTTCCGCACCGCCGACATACCGGCTTTCTTCGACGGAACGCTGGCCGGTCTCGGCCGGGTGGAGGAGATCGATTTCTTCGCCCGTCAGACCCGGCTGACCTTCGCCCGCTGCGGCGTGATCGATCCCCTCGACCTCGACGATTATGCCGCCCATGGCGGTCTCGCCGGCCTTCGGCGCGCCCTCGCGATGACCGGCGCGGCGATCGTCGCGGAGGTGACGGCCTCGAAGTTGCGCGGCCGGGGCGGGGCGGGCTTTCCGACGGGCATCAAATGGAAGACGGTTCTCGACGCCGAAGCGGACCGCAAATTCATCGTCTGCAATGCGGACGAGGGCGACTCCGGCACCTTCGCCGATCGGATGATCATGGAGGGCGATCCTTTCAGCCTCATCGAAGGCATGGCGATCGCCGGCCTCGGCGTCGGCGCGTCGAAAGGCTTCGTCTATCTGCGCTCCGAGTATCCCGACGCGATCGAGGTGATGAACGCCGCCGTCGGCATCGCCCGCGATCGCGGCCTTCTCGGGGACGACATTCTGGGCTCCGGCCGGGCGTTCGACATGGAGATCCGCGTCGGCGCGGGGGCCTATGTGTGCGGCGAGGAGACGGCGCTTCTCAATTCGCTGGAGGGCAAGCGCGGGACGGTTCGCGCAAAACCGCCGCTGCCTGCGCTGGAGGGCTTTTTGGGCAAGCCCACCGTCGTCAACAATGTCATCTCGCTCGCCACGGTCCCGGTGATCTTCGAGAAGGGGGCGGACCATTATGCCGCCTTCGGCGTCGGCCGCTCTCGCGGGACCGTGACGCTCCAGATCGCCGGCAACGTGAAGCGGGGCGGCCTGTTCGAGACCGCCTTCGGCATGACGCTCGGCGATGCCGTCGACACGATCGGCGGCGGCACGGCGAGCGGGCGGCCGGTGAAGGCGGTGCAGGTCGGCGGCCCGCTCGGCGCTTATTTTCCGCGTGAGAAGTTCGCCACTCCGCTCGGCTACGAGGAGTTCGACGCCGAAGGCGGGCTGATCGGCCATGCGGGGATCGTGGTCTTCGACGACACGGTCGACATGCTCGCAATGGCGCGGTTCGCGATGGAGTTCTGCGCCGTCGAAAGCTGCGGCAAGTGCACGCCATGCCGTATCGGCGCGGTGCGCGGGGTCGAGACGATCGACCGTATCGCCGATGGCGACACCGCCGCGTCGGCGCTCCTCACCGATCTTTGCGAGACGATGCGTGATGGTTCGCTGTGCGCCCTCGGCGGCTTCACGCCCTATCCCGTGATGTCGGCGCTCGACCATTTTCCCGGCGATTTCCACATCATGAAAGAGGCCGCAGAATGACCGCCACGATGGGTCTCGACGATCGCGATATGGGAACGCCCGCCCGCGAGGGGGCGCCCGTGAGGCTCACCATCGACGGTTTTTCCGTGACGGTTCCGGCCGGAACCTCGGTGATGCGCGCCGCGGCCGAGGTGGGGCTCTCCGTCCCGAAGCTGTGCGCGACCGACAGTCTCGAGGCGTTCGGCTCGTGCCGTCTGTGCGTCGTCGAAATCGACGGGCGGCGCGGCACGCCGGCCTCCTGTACGACGCCGGTCACCGACGGGATGGTGGTGCACACCCAGTCGGAGCGGGTCCGCAAGATCCGCAAGGGGGTGATGGAGCTCTATGTCTCCGACCACCCGCTCGACTGCCTCACCTGCGCGGCGAACGGCGATTGCGAATTGCAGGACATGGCCGGCGCCGTGGGCCTGCGGGACGTGCGCTATACGCCGGGCGAGAACCATTATGACCCGTCCGGCACCGGCGCGCGCTCGCAAGCCGAGGCGCGGCTTCGGATGCCGGAGGGGGAGGCGAACCCGCGTTATATCGCGAAGGACGCATCGAACCCTTATTTCACCTATGATCCGTCGAAATGCATCGTCTGCAGCCGCTGCGTGCGCGCGTGTGAGGAGGTGCAGGGCACCTTCGCGCTGACGATCGAGGGCCGCGGCTTCGACAGCCGCGTCAAGGCGGGCGCCGCGTCGGACGACTTTTTCTCCTCCGATTGCGTCTCGTGCGGGGCGTGCGTCCAGGCGTGCCCGACGGCGACATTGCAGGAAAAGTCCGTCGCCGCGCTCGGGACACCGACCCGCTCCGTCGTCACGACATGCGCCTATTGCGGTGTCGGCTGCTCGTTCAAGGCCGAGCTTGCGGGCGACACTTTGGTGCGCATGGAGCCCTACAAGCACGGCAAGGCGAACCGCGGTCATTCCTGCGTCAAGGGCCGCTTTGCCTATGGTTATGCAAGCCACAAGGACCGGATCCTGTCGCCGATGATCCGCGACAGCGTCGACGAGCCGTGGCGAGAAGTCTCGTGGGACGAGGCGCTGACCTTCGCCGCCGGCCGCCTGCGCGCGATCCAGGAGCGATACGGCCAGAAGAGCATCGGCGTCATCACGTCGAGCCGCTGCACCAACGAGGAGACGTTCCTCGTCCAAAAGCTCGCCCGCGCCGTCTTCGGCAACAACAACACCGATACGTGCGCGCGGGTGTGCCACTCGCCGACCGGCTACGGGCTCGGCCAGACCTTCGGCACCTCCGCCGGCACGCAGGATTTCGATTCCGTCGAGCACACCGACACCGTGATCGTGATCGGCGCGAACCCGACCGACGGACATCCGGTCTTCGCCTCGCGCCTCAAGAAGCGGCTGCGGGCGGGGGCGAAGCTCATTGTCATCGATCCGCGCCGGATCGATCTCGTCCGCTCGGCCCATGTCGAGGCGGCGCATCATCTGCCGTTGCGGCCCGGCACCAACGTCGCCGTCGTCACCGCGATGGCTCACGTCATCGTCACCGAAAGGCTCTATGACGAGGCGTTCATCCGCGCCCGGTGCGACTGGGACGAGTTCTTGCACTTTGCCGAGTTCGTCTCCGATCCCGCGCGCGGGCCGGAGGAGACGGAGGCGCTGACCGGCGTTCCGGCGGCCGATCTGCGCGCCGCCGCGCGGCTTTATGCGACCGGGGGCAATGGCGCGATCTATTATGGTCTCGGCGTCACCGAGCACAGCCAGGGCTCGACGACGGTGATGGGCATTGCGAACCTTGCGATGCTGACGGGCAATATCGGCCGCCCCGGTGTCGGCGTGAACCCGCTGCGCGGCCAGAACAACGTGCAGGGCTCGTGCGATATGGGCTCCTTTCCGCATGAGCTTCCGGGCTACCGTCACGTCAAGAATGCCGACGTGCGGGCGATCTTCGAGGCGGCTTGGGGCGTGCCGATCGATCCGGAGCCGGGCCTGCGTATTCCGAACATGCTGGACGCGGCGGTGGGTGGCACCTTCAAGGGGCTTTACTGCCAGGGCGAGGACATCCTGCAATCCGATCCCGACACGAAACACGTCGCCTCCGGCTTGGCGGCGATGGAGTGCGTGATCGTGCACGATCTCTTTTTGAACGAGACCGCCAATTACGCCCACGTCTTCCTGCCGGGCTCCACCTTCCTCGAAAAAGACGGGACGTTCACGAACGCCGAGCGGCGAATCAACCGCGTGCGTGAGGTGATGAAGCCGCGCAACGGCTATGCCGACTGGGAGGTGACGCAGCGCCTCGCGAATGCGATGGGCGCGGGGTGGAGCTACACCCATCCCGCCGAAATCATGGCCGAGATCGCGGCGACGACACCGTCCTTCGCCGGGGTCAGCTACGAGCTTCTGGACGAGAAAGGCTCGGTGCAATGGCCGGTCGGCGACGCCTCGCCGGAGGGAACGCCGATCATGCATGTCGATAGCTTCGTGCGCGGCCGGGGCCGCTTCATCGTGACCGACTATGTCGCGACGGACGAGCGCACCGGCGCGCGCTTCCCGCTCCTCCTCACGACCGGGCGCATCCTGTCGCAATATAATGTCGGGGCGCAGACGCGGCGGACCGAGAATGTCGCGTGGCACGAGGAGGACCGCCTCGAGATCCACCCGCATGACGCCGAGGTGCGTGGCATCGAGGATGGCGACTGGGTCAAGCTCACCTCGCGAGCGGGCGAGACGTCCATGCGCGCGCTCCTCACCGATCGGGTGGGGCCGGGCGTCGTCTATACGACCTTCCACCACCCTCGCACCCAGGCGAACGTGATCACCACGGACTTTTCGGATTGGGCGACCAACTGCCCCGAATACAAGGTGACCGCGGTGCAGGTCGGCCTGTCGAACGGTCCGACCGACTGGCAGGAGGACTATACGGCGCAGGCCGAGCGCTCCCGCCGCATCATCGCGGCGGAATGAGGCGGTGATGCGCTTCACACGATACGGTCATGACGCGTCGGGGCCGATATGCCGCCGATTGAAACGGTTCAATCGGCCCGTGTGGCCTCATTCGAGCGAGTCTGATGGCGCCTGAAAAGATGGTCCATATGGCGAACCAGATCGCCGTCTTCTTCCGCAGCCAGCCGGGGGACGACCAGGCCGAACGCGTGGCCGCCCACATCAAGGATTTCTGGGAGCCGCGAATGCGCGAGCAGCTCCGCGCCTATATCGCCGATGGCGGCGAGGGGCTCGACGATCTCGTCCATCGCGCCGCCCTGTCGCTCTGACCGTCTCGCGGCAAGACGGGGTCAGCCGATCTTGATGCGATCCTCGACGGCGGCGACGCCGGGGGCGGACCAGGCGGCCTTTTCCGCAAGGCGCCGCTCGTACCAGGCCTTTACGTGGCCATCGAGCGTCACGCACCCGTCGGTCACGCTGACGCGGATCCCGTTCGCCTCCATCTCGGCGCTGCGCTTCATCGATTCCTCGATCTTCTTCTTGACGTCGGTCGCCGACACTCGGGGCTTCACGGTCATGCGGTTGTTGATGCCGACGACGCCGCCCAGTCTGCGCACGGTGTCGACCGCCGCCTGGCGCTGGAAATTCCAGTTGACCTCGCCCGACAGCGTCACCCAACCGTCTTCGACCTTGATCTTGACCCGGTCGTGCGGCACGCGAACGTCCCATGTGAGGACGTCGACGGCCCGTTTGGCGATCTGATCGTCCGCAGTCTTCTTCTCGAAGGGATAGCGAACCTCGATCTCCTCGGCGATCCCGCGCACGCCTTTGACGCGCTGGACGGTTTCCTCCGCCAATATCTTCTCGTGGTAGCTGCTCGTGTGACCGGAGAGGGTGACGATCCCCTTGTCGACGGCGACACCGATATGGTCGGCATCGAGTCCCGGCTCGAATTCGAGCTCGTCGAGGACTTCCTGCCGGAGCGTTATGTCGTCCATTGCTGATCTCCGATGGATAGAGGGGCCGCCGTCGCAACTCGGCAAAGGGCGATGCGGCGAGGGCCAGCGTCGAGCCGACGCGCCGGCCCCGGATTGACGTTCATCAATCGACGCGCGCGTAAGGCGGAGAGGCTCGCCCCATGCTGGCCGGCGTTGCGGCGACGACGCTCGCCCGCCGGCATCGGCGCAAGCGCCATCCGATGCGCCCGGACGAATGGTGAGCCCCATGCACGCAGCGCAACGATTGATCGACGAGATCCGGGCCGAGGCGATGCCGCTCGCCGGATCGGATGGCGCGTTGGACCGTCTCCTCGCTTTGTCGGCAGAGGCGCGGTTCGTGCTCATCGGCGAGGCGACGCACGGCACCGAAGAGTTCTATGCTCTGCGCGCCGCGCTCACGAAGCGCCTCATCGAGGAGCACGACTTCGCGGCGGTGGCGGCGGAGGCGGACTGGCCGGACGCCTACCGCGCCAACCGTTATGTCCGCGGCGATCCCACGATCGACGATGCCGACGACGCGCTCGTCGATTTCGAGCGCTTTCCGAGCTGGATGTGGCGCAACACCGTCGTGCGGGACTTTCTCGCCTGGCTGCGGGCGCACAACGACACGATCGCCGATCCGATGGAGAAGGCGGGCTTTTACGGCCTCGACCTTTACAGCCTCGAATCCTCGATCGCGGCGGTCGTCGCCTATCTCGACCGGGTCGACCCGGCGGCGGCGGCGACCGCGCGGGCACATTATGGGTGCTTCGACCGCCATGTGCGCAACCCGCAGGAATATGGCTATGCGACGATGCTCGGCCTATCCCACGGGTGTGAGCGGGAGGTGCTCGAACAGCTCGTCACGCTGCGCCGCAGCCGGTATCAATATTTGGCGCGCGACGGGTTCGCCGCCGGCGAAGACTATTATTGCGCCGAGCAGAATGCCGCCGTGGTGCGCAATGCCGAGCTTTATTATCGCACCATGTTCGAGGGGCGCGTCACCTCCTGGAACCTGCGCGACAAGCACATGGCGAGCACGCTCTACGGGATCGCCGACCATCTCCATGCCCAGCGCGGACGGCCGGTCAAAATCGTCGTGTGGGCGCACAACTCCCATATCGGTGACGCGCGGGCGACGGAGATGGGTGAGCGCGGGGAGTGGAATATCGGCTCCCTGGTGCGTGAGGCGCATGGGCGGAGCGCCGTCCTCATCGGCTTTTCCACCCATCATGGCAGCGTCCGGGCGGCAAGCGCCTGGGACGGGCCGGGGGAGGTGAAGCCGGTCCGTCCGGCGATCGCGGAGAGCACGGAACAGATCTTCCACGATGTCGGCCTGCCGGCCTTCCTCCTGTTCTTGCGCGAGAACGAGGCTCTTCACCGCCATCTCGACCTGTCGCGGCTGCAACGGGCGATCGGGGTGCTTTATTTGCCGCAGACGGAGCGGCAGAGCCATTATTTCTACGCCCGGCTTTCCGACCAGTTCGACGCCGTCGTCCATATCGATGCGACGCGGGCGCTGGAGCCGCTCGCCCACGCCCGCCCGCGGCCGTCCGACGAGGTGGCCGAAACCTACCCCACCGGCCTGTGACCGCGGCGGCGGCCATCGGGAGGCGCTGATGGAGTTTGCGCGATCCGGCGAGATCATGGTGCGGGTCGGTGATACCGACCTTCGCGGTAGCCTCGAGGTGCCGGAGGAGGCGGAGGGGATCGTCGTCTTCGCGCATGGCAGCGGGTCGAGCCGGCACAGTCCGCGCAATCGGTTCGTGGCGCGGGTTCTGCGCGATCACGGGCTCGGGACGCTCCTGATCGATCTGTTGACCGAGGCCGAAGAGGTCGAGGACGCGCGCACCGCGCACCTCCGCTTCGATATTCCCTTGCTCGCCGGACGGCTCCAATCCGTCGGCCAGTGGACGATCCGGGAGGCGGACCGGGGTTCCCACCGCGCGCTCGGCTATTTCGGGGCGAGCACGGGGGCTGCGGCGGCGCTGATCGCGGCAGCGCGACAGGGCGCGGGCGTCGCCGCCGTCGTCTCGCGCGGTGGGCGGCCCGATCTTGCGACCGACGCGCTCGCCCATGTCGTCGCGCCGACGCTCCTGATCGTCGGCGGGAGCGACACCGACGTCCTCGCCCTCAATCGCGCGGCACTGCGCCGATTGAATGCGAGGTCGCGGCTCCTCGTCGTCCCAGGCGCGACGCACCTCTTCGAGGAGACGGGGGCCCTGAAGGCCGTCGCCGAGGCGGCGGCGGAGTGGTTCGCCGTCGCATTCGCCGATGCCCTTTCGACGGAGGGGAGCCGCACGCCGCCGAGATGACCCCTTCGCGGCAGGGGGCGAGGGGTTTGGCCGAGCCTATTCCGCCGCCGGGGGAAGCAGCGAACCGGGCGTCGCGGTGGCCGGTGAGGGGGCCAACGCGGCTCGGTACTGACCGAGCGCAGCGGCATCGAGCGTCTC
Organism: Acuticoccus kalidii; assembly: GCF_021556395.1. Classification (GTDB taxonomy): domain Bacteria; phylum Pseudomonadota; class Alphaproteobacteria; order Rhizobiales; family Amorphaceae; genus Acuticoccus; species Acuticoccus kalidii. The sequence goes on along the minus strand of NZ_JAKGCS010000024.1, from coordinate 505,244 downwards.
GCGGGCGAGGAGGTCCGCCGCGGCGCGATGGAGGAGGTCGGCATTGCGGTTCAGGATCTCGCGGGTCCGCACATATACATCGTCGATGATCGCGCGGACCGCGTCGTCGAGCCGTTCGGAGGTCCGCTCGCTATAGCCGCGTTCAAAATGCGGCACGCCGCCGTCATCGTTGAGGAAGAGGCTTCGCTCGCGTTCGTAGCTGACATTGCCGAGCGCCTCGACCATGCCATAGCGGGCGGCCATCGAGCGGGCGATATCGGTCGCTTTCACGAGATCGTCGGCAGCCCCGGTCGACAATTCGCCGAACACCACGTCCTCGGCCGCGCGGCCGCCCATCAGCACGGCGATCTTGTTCTCGAGCTCCTCCCGCGACATGAGAAAGCGGTCTTCGGTGGGTCGCTGGATCGTGTAGCCGAGCGCGCCGATGCCGCGCGGAATGATCGAGACCTTGTGCACCTCGTCGGCCCCCGGCAGCGCCATCGCCACGAGCGCATGGCCCATCTCGTGATAGGCGACGACTTTGCGCTCGCGGGGATTGAGGATCCTGTTGCGCTTTTCGAGCCCGGCGACGATCCGCTCGACGGCGCCGGTAAAGTCCTCCAGCGCGACCGCGAGCGCCCGCCGGCGTGTCGCGAGAAGGGCGGCCTCGTTGACGAGATTGGCAAGGTCCGCGCCGCTGAAGCCGGTGGTGAGGCCGGCGATCGTGTCGACGTCCACGTCGCTCGCGAGGGTCAATTTCTTGAGGTGGACGTTGAGGATCTGAATGCGCCCGAGCCGGTCGGGCCGGTCGACGAGGATCTGCCGGTCGAACCGGCCCGCCCGCAGGAGGGCGGGGTCGAGGACTTCCGGCCGGTTCGTCGCGGCGAGGAGGACGACACCGACGCTCGGATCGAACCCGTCGAGCTCGGACAGGAGCTGGTTCAGCGTCTGCTCGCGCTCGTCATGTCCGCCGACGAGCTGCGACGCGCCGCGCGCGCGACCGAGGGCGTCCAGCTCGTCGACGAAGATGATGGCGGGTGCCTTCTGCCGCGCCTGCTCGAAGAGATCGCGCACCCGCGCCGCGCCGACGCCGACGAACATCTCCACGAATTCCGAGCCCGAGATCGAGAAGAAAGGCACACCGGCCTCACCTGCGACGGCGCGCGCGAGGAGCGTCTTGCCCGTCCCCGGCGGGCCGACGAGGAGGATTCCCTTCGGCACATGAGCGCCCAGACGGCCATATTCTTTGGGCGCCTTCAGAAATTCGATGACCTCCCGCAGCTCTTCCTTCGCCTCGTCGACCCCCGCGACATCGTCGAAACCGACCTTGGTGTCGGTCTCCATGTAGATTTTCGCCCGGCTCTTGCCGATCGCCATGAGCCCGCCGACGCCGCCGCCCGCCATGCGCCGCACGAGGATGGCCCAGACGCCGAAGAACAACAGCGTCGGCAGGATCCACGACAGGATCGTCACGAGGAGCGTGTTCTGCGCCTGGCCGGAAAAGGTGACGTTGGACTTGCGCAGCGTCTCGGCAAGCGCCGGATCGACCCGTGTCGTGACGAACGCGGTCCGACCCTCGCGCGGGGCGGTGTAGGTTCCCCGGATCGTGTCGGGTCCGACGACGACATCCTTGATCGAGCCCGCGGCGAGATCAGTCTCGAACTGGCTGTAGGGAATAGGTTCGACGGCGCTATACTGTGTCCACAGATCGCGCAGGAAGACGACGCCGAGAATGGCGAGGACGATATACCAGAAATGGATCTGTTGCTCTCGCTGAAGCATCGAGCCACCTCGCCGGCGTTGGTGCGCGCGCGGCCCCGGCGCCGGTCGGCGGGGCTCTGCGCCAGCGCGTTAATGTTTCGAGATCAGGGTTTCGATCGCGTCGAGCGGCTTGTTCGTGAGGTCGGCGTCGATCTCGGCGACCACTTTCCGGCGAACCCCGTCCGACATCATCCCGCGCAAGGCGCCCAACATGCGCGGCGCGGCGACGATCATGATGCGGCCGGTGCCGGCAGCCGTGCACTCCCGCGCCAGCATCTGCGCGATCGTCGCGGCGAAGCGGGATTCGGCAGCGGCGTGAAGGTCGGCGGCCTCGAACGCGCCACGCCGTGAGCTGGTGTCCTTGTCGAAGTGGCCGGGGCGCTCGACGCCTTGCTCGTGCGTCGGTGGGTTGTCGATCTCGACGACGTGCAATGTCCTGAGGCGCGGCGCCGCCGGGGTGCCTTCGTTGGTCAACAAAAGCGCCTTGCCGCCGTCGGCCACGAGGACGAAATCGCCTTGGTGCAAGCGAACGTCTGTGCGTGTCATGGCCCTCGTCCTCTCGGATTGGACGGCGACGATCGGCGTCTTCGGTCCCGCATCCTTTGACGAAAGTCATTCGGCACGAATTCCTCCGTTGCGGTTGACGAGCGTCAAGCGCAGGGCCCCGGCGCGGCCGAGTGATGGCGCGATGAGGCGCGGCCGTCCGCCCACGCGGCCCGCGCCTCGGCACCGGGACATCCGATGGACGAGATTGCGCGCCGGCCTGCCACCTTTGTGCGGCACCACCTGCCGGGGCGTACGCGTTTTGCTCTCGCGGCATGGCCCGGCGCGTCCGCCGTGTCGATCCTCGCGGCGACGTTGGGCGCACACGGGATCACGCTGCGTTCGGCCCATGCCGCGACGCGCTCGATCCTCTTGACGCATTCCCCATCGCAAAGCGCAGGCGAGGTGGCGGCGAGGCTCGACGCAGCTCTGTCGGACCTTTCGGCCGGCTGTGGGCCGGCGCCCCCGGCCGGGCATGGGGTCTCGGTGGAGGTGGCCGCGCGCCTCGATGTCAGCGGTGCGCTCGCCGCATTGGAGAGTGCGTCCGAAGGGCTCGACGAGGGCGAAGTCCGCCGGCGGCGTGCGGCCGAGGGAGCGAACGCGTGTCCCGCACCGCGCGGCCGCTCCCGCGGGGACATCCTCTTCGAGCAGATCGCGACCTTGCCGATGGCGCTGCTCGCTGGATCGGCGGTCCTCTCCATCGCGACCGGCGGGATCATCGATGCACTGGTGACGATCGGGGCGATCGCGCTCAACACCGGCATCGGTTTTACCTCGGAGAACGCGACCGAGGCGCTCATCCGGCGGATGTCGAAGCCGGTGGACCATGGCGCGCGGGTGGTTCGCGGTGGCGCTGTCCGCCAATGTCCGGCGCACGAGATCGTCCGCGGCGACGTCGTGGTCCTCGCGCCCGGCGTTCTCGTGCCGGCGGATGCGCGGGTGATCGACGCGCGCGATCTGACGGTCGACGAGAGCGTGTTGACCGGCGAGAGCGTGCCCGCCGCGAAGTCGCCGATGCGCACCGCCATCACCGCGCCGATCGCCGAGCGGGCGAACATCGTCCACGCGGGAACGGTCGTCACCGGCGGGGACGGGCGCGCGGTCGTCTTCGGTGTCGGGACGAACACTGACCTTGCGCGGATGCGGGCGCTGATCGGCGCGGCGACGCCGCCGCGACCGCCGCTCGAAATCAAGCTCGCATCGCTGTCGACGGTGCTGACGCTCGGTTCGCTCACGATCTGCGGAGCGGTTCTCGGCGTTGGCCTCCTGCGCCGCGAGCCGGTGGCGCTTCTCCTGAAATCGGTCGCCGCGCTCGCCGTCTCCGCGATCCCGGAGGGGCTGCCGGCGGTGGCGACCTCCGTCCTCGCCCTCGGAGCGCGCGCGATGGAGAAGGACCGCGCCTATGTGAGGGCCTTGCCGGCGGTGGAGGCGATCGGCTCGATCGACACGATCGCCTTCGACAAGACCGGCACCCTCACCGAAAACCGGATGGCTGTCGTCTATGCGGCGACCGCCGGGCGACTGTGGGAGACGGGTGGGGCTGAGGCGTGGAGTGCCACCTCCAATGCGGAGCTGGTGGCGCTCGCGGAAGCGGTTTCGCTGTGCAACGAGGCGAGCCTTTCGCGCGGCACGGGCTCGTCGACCGAGACGGCGCTTCTGCGCTTTGCCGATGCCGTCGGCGTCGACCATCACCGGATGCGCGATGCCGCGCCCGTCACCGCCTCGCGCGCGCGCAATCACTTGCGCCGCTGGATGGCGACCGAGCACCGCCGGGGAGAGGGCGCCGAAATCGCAGTGAAAGGCGCGCCGGACGAGCTGTCGGCGCTCTCCACGGCCGAGCTCAGCGAGGCCGGCGTGCGGCCTCTCGACGAGGCGCGGCGGCAGGAGATCATGGCCGTCAATCTCACGCTCGCACGGCGTGGCCTTCGCGTTCTCGGCGTGGCCCGCCGGGGCGGGGCGATGGGGGACGGGGCAATCGGCGACCTCGTCTTTCTGGGGCTCGTGGCGCTCGCCGATCCGATCCGGCCCGAGGCGCACACGGCGATCGACCTCTTCCACAGAGCGGGGGTGCGCACGGTGATGATCACGGGCGATCAACCGGCGACGGCGCTCGCTGTCGCGCAGGCGCTGAGCCTGTCGCGGACCGGCGTGCTCACGGTGGTGGAGGGGGCTGAGATCGCGAGGCTCGACGAGGCGGCGCTCGGCCGGCTCGCCCGCGGCACGTCGGTGTTCGCCCGCGTCGGGCCGGGCGACAAGCTGCGGATCGTGCGCGCGTTGCAGCGCGAGGGGCGGTCCGTCGCGATGATCGGCGACGGGGTGAATGACGGGCCGGCGCTTCGGGCGGCGGCCGTCGGCGTCGCGATCGGTCAGAAAAGCACCGACACCGCGCGCGAGGTCGCGGATATCGTAATCGCCGGCGATCTCGTCGGCCTTGGCCGCGCCATCGGCCGCGGGCGCACCGCGGAAGACAATGTGCGCGCCGCGATCCGCTATCTCGTCTCGACGAACCTGTCGGAGCTGATGGTGATGCTGGTGGAATCTCTGCACGGCCGGGGCGAGATGGAGACGGCGATGGAGCTTCTCTGGCTCAACCTCGTGACCGACACGATGCCGGCCTTCGGCCTCGCCCTCGCCGAGGCGCGCGGGGACGTGATGCTGAGGCCGCCGCGACAGGCGGCAGCGCCGTTGTTCGAGCGGACGGAGACCGGCACCATCATGCTCGACGCGGCGGGGCTCGCGGTGTCCGCCCTTGCGGCGCACTTCACGATGATGGCCCGCAGCGGCACCGGCCCGCGGGCGCGGACCGTCACGTTCCTCACTCTGGCGCTCGGGCAGATCGTGCACGGTCTCGTGCTTCGCGATCGATCGCGCAATGACGGCGTGGCGGCGCGCCTGTCGCAGCGCCGGCTCGTGGCGATGCTCGGCGCGGCGGCGGGAATCCTCGCGGTGCCGTTCGTGGCGCGAGGGTTCGGGAGGGCGCTCGGGATCGGCCGCCTTCGCGCCCGCGAGGCCGCGGTCGCGGCGCTCTTTACGGCGCTGGCGTTTGCGGTGGCGGAGGCGCGTCATGCGCGCGTGGGTTCGGCCGCGACTGCGGATGCTGGAGGAGGGCGATCGTCGCCGCCTGTCCGAGCAGCGTGACGGCCGGGCTCAGAATGCGGCCGCGCGCCACCTGGAACATCCCGGCGATGAGGAGCACGGCGAAGGCCGTTCCCGACAGATCGGCCCGGCCCAAGGTCACGCGTGTCATGTAGCGGTCGGCCGCCGCGAGCCGCGCCGTCGCAGTGCCGATCGGGTCGATGAACGTCGGCGCTTCCTCGGGCAGGATCTCGAGGAGCCCGGCTTCGCAGAGCGCGGCGAGAACGGCATCGAGCGGCCCATCATGGCGCAGGATCAGGCTTCCCGTCCGCGACCGAACCTCGACATCGCGCACGGCCGGAATTGCGGCGGCATCTAACGCCGGAACAAATTTTGACGTTCGTCGACCTGGCGCAAGCCGCCTATGAGCCCAATTCGCTTCCGAACGTTCCCGGCACCGCCCCGGCGGGATGGAACACATTGGTCGGCGAAGATTTAGGATATGTCGGCAATATTACCGACGGGTTCTTTCGAGGAAATTACTTTATCTCGGGCTACCAGTCCTATTTCAGCGCCGCCGCGCGGGTCATGGAACAGGACGGCACGCTCGTGGTGTCGTTCCAGGGCACCGAAAGCCTTCTCGAAACGGTGCTCTATCCGCAGATCGACGGCAACGACGAGTATATCCAGAACTTCGATGCGCTGCTCGAAGCCGTCGCGGCCTATGCGGCGGACGAAGGCAACGACATCGATACCATCTGGATCACCGGCCATAGTCTCGGCGCGGGCGCGGTCGCCCAGCTGCGCAATGTCTCGGCGACGGAGTATGGCGGCGCGTTCGACGACGCGGTGTATGTGTCGTTCGCCAACCCGGAGTTCTTTCCCGATGACGTCGGCATTCTCAATATCGGCTACGAGAATGACGATGTGTTCAAGTCGGAGGAGCCCGGCAAGCCGGACTATGCGACGGCCACCAACAACATCGTCTATTATGACGCGTCATATGTCTTCCCGACACCGCAGGCCGGGCAGACGGCGCTCGAAATCGCGGACCTCGCCGTCAACCTTCTCCTCGTCCATAACATTCCAAACTATATCAACGGCATCACGCAGATCCTCGGATCGGAATTCTACGACGAGATGACGCGCGATTCCGTGGTCGTCGTGGATGATTTCATCGGAACGGTGCGGGCCTCCACCGTCACCGATCATCTGGGCGCCGATATTTACTTCATCGGCAGCGACGATGACGACCGGATCGTCGCGGGCACAGGCAACGATTCCCTCGAAGGGTTCGACGGCAACGACGTGCTGGTCGGCGGCGGCGGGGACGATTGGCTTCTCGGCGGAGCGGGGAACGATCTCATCTTCGGGCAGAGCGGCCAGGATGTCATGAACGGAGGTGCCGGGGACGACACGATGTATGGCGGCCGCGGCGCCGATGTCGTCGTCTTCGACTTCTCGGCCCCGATCGGCGACGACACGGTCTATTTCAACCCGTTCCAGGACACTCTCGTGATCGAGAATTCGGGCCTGACCGAGCTTGAGGTCGCGCTTGCCTATGACGGCGGCTTCGGCTTCGGCGTGTTCGATTTCGGCGAGGCCGGCTCGATCACGTTGATCGGCCCCGGAATGGCGATCGGCTTCGATCCGGGCGACGTGATCCTCCTCTGATCCACCTTGCCGCTCGACCGGAATTGCGGCCGGGCGGCGATCGGCGCGCGTTGGCCGCTTACTTCAGGATCGACAAGGCGCCTGACGGCTCGCACATGAGGACGGTGTCGAAGCCGCCTTGCTCGGCGCGCGACAGCATGGCCCGATCGGTCACGACGGCAGCGGTCGCAAGGCCCATGGCGGCGGCTTCGGTGAGGCCGTCGAGCTCGCGGTCGAGCCCGACCCGGAGCGCTTCGAGGTCGCCGAGGACCGGGCCGGCGAAGGTCGCGACGGTCGGAAGGTTGGCGATCCCGCCGATCCCGGCATCGATGACCGCTTGCAGGACTTTGCGCCGTTGGCGGAACGGATCGACGAGGCAGACGCCCGCGAAATCCGGGCGCGTCGGCGCGGCCGAGAAGGCGGCGCCTTCGAGCGCCTCGAGCAAGACGGCATTTGCGTCGTGGACCGGCAATATCGCGAGCCAAGGTGCGATCGCGTCGGGCAATCCGGCGAGCGCCGGGCAATAGATCGCAAGGTCGTCCACCGCACGGGCCGGTGGCCAATGCGCGGTGAGGACCACGGTGCGCTCCGCTTGCGCGCTTTGCCCAAAATTACCCATAGCCCGCCGCCGTGCTATTTCCTCATCACCGTGCCCACGGCAAACGGGATAGCAACCCAATAACGAGAACCGCAAGGGGAGGACATGGGTACGATATTCCGTCAGGGCGAGACTCCGCCCGCATGGTGCGGGCTGCGCGGGTTTCGCATCGTCGACCTTCCCTCCGGTGGTGATGTCGCGGTCGAGATCGCGGCTCCGCGTGGCCGTGTCCTCGTCACGTCGGGAACGGTTCAGCTTCGCAGCGCCGATCGCTCGCAGGTCCTGAAAGAGGCGCAATTCTTCGATCTTGCGCCATCGAAATGTGTCTTGAGCGCGCCGGGCCCGGCCGCGCAGGCCGTCGTCCTCGAAGGCGACTGGGGCGAGGAGATGGGCGGGTGCGGGATCTTCCGCGTCGCCGAGGAGGCGAACCCGTCCGATCATGGCGATCCCGTCGCCTATCCGAAGAAAACCCGCGTCGACGCGCATTATCACGACTGTGACGAATACTGGATCCTTCTTGAAGGGCGCGGCCGTGTCGTCGTCGGTCCGACCAGCGCGGAGATGCGGCCCGGCGACTGTCTCGCCATCGGAATGGGCCATCATCACGACATGCCGGAAGCGCCGGAGGCGGTGAAAGCGGTGTTCTTCGAGACGACGCTCGAAGGCCGCAAACGCGTCGGGCACCTGTGGACGCACACTCACGGCACAGCAATTCCCCAGGAGGAGCGGGTCTGATGGCTCGAAAACGTCTCATTCATGTCGGCGTCGGCGTGTTCGGCCGCCGCTGGTGTTCCGAATTCTTGTCCGCGAACGTGGCCGACGGCACGGTCGAGGTGGTCGCCGTCGTCGACACGGACCCGCAGGCCCTCGCGCTCGGCGCGCGGCTGCTCGGACTGCCGGAGAGCAAATGTTATACCGATCCCGCGAAGGCCTTCGCTGAGGTCGAGGCGGATTTCTGCACCGTCGTGGTCCCGCCCAACCACCACGAGACGGTCATCGACCATGCGATCGCGGCAGGCGTCGACATCCTGTGCGAAAAGCCGATCGCCGATACCATGGAGGGCTCGGTCCGGATCGCGCGCAAGGTGCGGGAGGCGGGTCGGAAGATGGCCGTCACCATGAGCCATCGCTTCGACCAGGACAAGACGACGCTTCGGTCGGTCGTCCGCTCCGGCAAGCTCGGCAAGGTGAACCTCGTCTCCTGCCGCTATATGGCCGACCTTCGCAAGCACATGGCCTGGGGCGCCTTGTTCCGTCACACGATGGCCGACCCGCTGCTCATCGAGGGAGCCGTCCATCATCTCGATCTCGTCGCCGATTTCGCGGGCGCGCCCTGCAAGACGCTCTTCGCCTCCACCTGGAAGCCTGACTGGGCCGAGTATGCCGGCGACACCGACGGCATCGTCTCGATGGTGTTCGAGAATGGCGTGCGCGGCGTTTACGAGGGCTCCTCCTCGGCCGCGGTCGGGATGAACGACTGGACGCGCGAATATGTGCGGGTCGAGTGCGAGGAGGGGACGGCGATCCTGTCCAACCGCGAGGTCGAGATCTTCCAGCGGCAGGATCTCGTGCGCCAGAGGAGCCGGGAAGGGGCGGGGCAGAAGCTCCAGCTCATCACCCAGCCTAAGTGGCTCAACACGTGGCTGATCGAGAAATTCTGCGCCTGGCTCGATGGCGGCCCCGCGATGGAGACCGAAGTGTCGGTGAACCTTCAGTCGACGGCGCTGATTTTCGCCGCGATCGAAAGCCAGCGCACCGGCGCGGCGATCGATGTCCAGGATTATATCAGCCGCAGTGCGTGAGGTGGATCCCGCACCGGTCCGACCGGAAACGGCGGAGCGGTGCGAGCCGCCGATCGAACGGCCGTCTGCCCGCCTTCTGCGACGCCGGCAGGATCTGCTGCTCGGTGCGGCCATCGGAACGGGGATGGCTGCGAACTTCGCGATTCGGGGGGGCGCGGATCTCCTGATCGCCATCAATGCCGGGCGTTTGCGATCGATGGGCGAGCCCTCGCTCACCGCGATGTTGCCGTTCGGCGAGTCGAACGCCTTCGTGCGCGATTTTGCCGTGCGCGAGATCCTGCCTCGCGCCATCGTGCCGGTGGTGTTCGGCGCCTGCGTTTTCGATCCGCGCCAGTCGATCGAGGCGATCGTCGCGCGTGCGAAGGCCGACGGGTTCGCCGGGCTCACCAATTTCCCCACCGCCACGATGGTCACCGGCCGCTTTCGCGACGTGCTCGAAGAGAACGGGCTCGGCTTTGCGCGCGAGCTCGATCTCCTCGCCGCGGCGCGTGATGTCGGCCTTCTCACCATCGCCTATACCCACGATCCGGCCGAGGCGGAGGCGGCGGCGCGGCGCGGCGTCGATGCCGTCAATATCGGCCTCGGCTGGAACCAGGGTGGTGCGCGGGGGCTCGAGCTGCTCGCGGACGTCGAGGCGGCGGCGCTGCATGTCAGCAAGGTGGCGCGCAAAGTCCGCTCGATCGCACCGGAAGCGGTGTGCATGGTCGAGGGGGGCCCGATCGTGAGCCCCAAGCATCTCGAAGCGCTGTGCCGGATCACGAGCATCGACGGTTATATCGGCGGCTCGACGATCGACCGCGTGCCGCTCGAAAGCGCGATCGAGGCCACGACGGCGAGCTTTAAGACGATCGAACGCATCCGGTCGCGCACGGAGCCGACGGCACGCGCCTCGGCCGCCGTGCCGCCGGCCCTCGTCGGCAGCTCTGCCGAGGCCCGTGAGGCGCGGGCGGTCCTCCAGCGCCTTGCCGGAGCCGACGTGCCGATCTTGCTTCTGGCTCGCCCGGAGCAGGGTGTGCAGGATATCGCGGAGCATCTCCACGCGCTTTCCCGCCGGCGTGTCCGGCACCTCCTGTCGCTTCATCTATCGGGAAAGGATCCGACGGCTCAGCGCGTGGCCCTTTTCGGGGCGGCCACCGGAGCCGCGCCGGGGGCCGAGAAGGCGCAGCTCGGCTTCGTCGATGTCGGGGCGAGCTCGACCCTCTTGGTCCACGAGATCGCGAGTGCGACGCTCGATATCGTCCGCGAGCTCGCCGACGTCGCGACGGAGCGGCGCGTCCGTCCGCTCGGCGACGCCGCGGCGCACGATGTCGACGTCCGTGTGATCGTCGCGACGGACCCGCACGCGGAAAACGCCGCGAGTGTGCAAATCGCCTTGGAGGCGGCGGGCTTTGCGACGTTCGAGGTGCCGCCTCTCTTGCGCCGGCAGGAGGATCTACCGGCGGTGATCGAGGCGGTCCTGCGCAAGGTGCGCGTCCGTTTGAGGCGGCCCGATCTCGCGCTCGAAGGCGGCGCGCACCGGATCCTCGCCGATCACCAGTGGCTGGGAGACGTGATGGAGCTGCAGCGGGAGATCGAGCAGGCGGCCCTTCGCGCCGAAGCAAAGCTGATCACGGTGCCGGAGCTGTCCGCCCTGATCGGGCAGGGCGGGGCCGCCCGTCCCGTCAGCGCGTTCGGTTCGGAGCGCGAATGGATCCTCGACGCGCTCCGCCGCAATCGTTTTCGCCGCGGCGCGACCGCCGACTTTCTCGGCATTTCCCGCAAGACCCTCTACAACCGGATGCGCCGTCTCGGTCTCGACACCCGCTCCGGCCGGGAGGCGTGAGCGCGGCGGTCATGTCCGCCGCGCGTGCACCGCCTTTTCGAGCGCGGCGATACCGGCCGCGAACGTGTTGCGCCCGACCTGTTCGCGGATCGTCGGCTCGTCCTCCGGCGACACGTCGAAGTTGGCGTACCATTCGACGAACGATTGGCCGCTTTCCGTCACCGGCATCACATGGAAGGTCGCGACATAATTCGCGATCGGCATCGGCGAGACGATGATCTCGTAGGTGAACGAGCGCTGGCGGTCGGAGAACTCGATCAATCGTTCGCGCAGATGCCCGCCATTGGTGAGCGTGAAATTGCGCACGCAGCCGACCGTGTCGGACGCAAGCCCGTCCTCGATCGTGCTCTCGGCGATCAAGGGGTGCCATTCGTCGTGACCATTATAATCCCGCGCATAAGCCCACACCTCGTCGGCCGGCGCGTCGATGATGCCACTCACATAAACGGTCGCCATGCGGCGTTCTCCCGGTTTTGTCGTTGATCGTGCAGCTATTGGGCGAGCGAAATCGCCTTGAAGCGCTTCGTCTGCTCGACGAGCGCGACCTCGGTCGGCAGACGCTCCATGCTGGATGCGCCGTAAAAGCCGTGACAATTGCGGCAGTCGCGCAAGACCCGCTCGGCATCCTCCGGCGAGGAGATCGGCCCGCCATGGCACAGGACGAGGACATCGGGCCGCGCGGCAAGCGCCGCATCGGCGATCGCGCCGACTTTGGCGGAGGCTTCCGCGAGTGTCATCGCCGTCTCCGCCCCGATCGAGCCGCCGGTGGTGAGACCCATATGGGCGACGATGATGTCGGCCCCCGCGGCCGCCATCGCGCGCGCCTGGTCCTCGTCGAAAACGTAGGGGGTGGTGAGGAGATCCTTCCGGGCGGCGAGGGCGACGAGCTCGATCTCCTTGTCGTAGCCCATCCCGGTTTCTTCGAGATTGGCGCGGAAGACCCCGTCGATCAGCCCGACGGTCGGGAAATTCTGGATCCCGGCGAACCCGGCCGCGCGGACGAGCTCCAGGAACTGATCGAAATTGCAGAACGGGTCGGTGCCGTTGACGCCGGCGAGCACCGGGGTGGATTTCACGACGGGAAGAACCTCCCGCGCCATTTCGAGCACGATCTCGTTGGCGTTGCCGAAGGCGAGCATACCGGCGAGGGAGCCGCGGCCCGCCATGCGATAACGGCCGGAATTATAGATCACGATGAGGTCGATGCCGCCGGCCTCCTCGCACTTGGCGGACAGTCCGGTGCCCGCGCCGCCGCCGACAATGGGCACGCCCTCCGCCGCCATGGCGTGAAACCGGGCGAGGAGGTCGGATCTCTTGAAGCTGAGCATGTCAGCGGCCTTTCAGATTCGCTTGAAACGCGTCGGCGAGCGCGGTGGCGAACGCCGGGTCGTTGATGTGATGGGGAAGGCGGCGAAGCGTGTGATCGGCGCGGCTCTCGAAACCGCGTTCGAGCGCCTCGAAGAGCGCGGCGTCGGCCTCGGGATCCCAGAAGGGTTGACCCGGCGCATCGAGCGCCGAGACGCCTTTTTCCGGGATGAGGAAGGTGACGGGGCCGATGAACCGGTTGAGCCGTTCGGCGATGAAGCGGCCGAACGCGGCGTTCTCCTCCGCCGTTGTCCGCATCAGTGTGATCTGCGGGTTGTGCTCGTAGAGGAGGCGGCCCGCGAATGCGGCGGGGACGCTGTCGCGCGCGCCAAAATTCACCATGTCGAGCGCGCCGCAGGAGCCGACATAGGCAAGGCCCGTCGGCGCGAGGGACGACAGCCGCTCCTCCCAGGCCGGCATGATGCCGCCGACGATCCGGTCGGCGATCTCGGTGGTGGAGACGTCGATGATGCCGTCGACAAGACCGGAGGTCGCGAGCTTTTCCATCGACTGCCCGCCGGTTCCTGTCGCATGGAAGACGAGGCAGTCGAACTGGTTCGCGAGCTGGTCGACGACGGCCGTCACGCACGCCGTCGTGACGCCGAACATCGTAATGCCGAGGGCGGGCCGGTCGTCCGCCGCCGTGTCCGGTGCGCGACGCACCATTCCGGCGATCGCCCCCGCGGCGTTGGCGAGCACGGTGCGGGAGATGCGGTTGATCCCGGCGACGTCGGTGACCGAGTACATCATCGTGATGTCGCTGGCGCCGACATAGGGCGCAGTGTTTCCCGATGCGACGGTCGAGACCATGAGCTTCGGCAGGCCGACCGGAAGCGCTCGCATCGCGCGGGTGACGAGGGCCGTGCCGCCCGATCCGCCGAGGCCGATCACCCCCGCGACGTCGCCCGCCGCGTGACGCGCCGTGATGTGGGCCTCGAGCGCCTCCGCCATCGCGGCGACCGCGCTGCCGCGCTCGCCGGTAAAGACCGCGCGGGCTCCCTCGGGGTGAGCCTGCGCGACGATGCGCGAGGAGGGCGTCGGCGTCGTCGACACGTCGACGATCTCAGCCTCGAGCCCCTCTTCGGCGATCCGGGATCGGACGAACTCGAGCTCGGCCCCCTTCGTGTCGGCAGTGCCGACGACGAGAATGCTCGGCATTGGGAACTCCTCAGAGACGTCGGCCGCTGTCGCGGTCGAAGAGGTGAACGTGTTCGAGATCCGGCACCAGCGGGATCCGCTCGCCAGCCCTATAGGGTCGGCGTTCGCGCAGCGCGGCAGTGACGTCGTCATTGCCGAGACGGGCGACGACATGGATCTCCGCCCCCGTCGGCTCGACGAGGACGATCTCGGCGTCCGTCCCGCCGGCGTCGGAAAGGAGGTGCTCCGGGCGGATCCCATAGACGGCCGGACGGCCGTCGGAGGCCGCGGGCGCGGTCGGCAAAGGAAGACGCGCCCCGCCATCGACCTCGAACTCCGCCCGGTCGCCGCCCGCGCGGATCGTGCCGTTGAGGAAGTTCATCGACGGCGAGCCGAGAAAGCCGGCGACGAAGAGGTTGGCCGGCCGGTCATAAAGCTCGAGCGGCTCGCCGATCTGCTCGACCACCCCGTCGTGCATGACGACGATCTTGTCGGCCATCGTCATCGCCTCGATCTGGTCGTGCGTGACATAGACGATGGTGGTGCGCAGCCGCTGATGAAGCGCCTTGATCTCCGAGCGCATCGAGACGCGCAGCTTGGCGTCGAGGTTCGAGAGGGGCTCGTCGAACAGGAAGACCTTCGGATCGCGTACGATGGCGCGGCCCATCGCGACGCGCTGGCGCTGGCCGCCGGACAGCTCGCGCGGATAACGCGCCAGGAGGTCGCCGAGGCCGAGAATGCCGGCCGCCCCGCTCGCCGCCTCATGCATCGTCTCGCGCGAAGCGCCCTTGAGGCGGAGCGAAAAGGCCATGTTCTCGGCGACGCTCATGTGCGGATAGAGCGCGTAATTCTGGAACACCATCGCGATGTCCCGCGCCTTCGGCGGCAAGCGGTTCACGGTGCGGCCGTCGATCGAAATATCGCCGGAGGTCACGCTTTCGAGGCCGGCGATCATGCGCAACAAGGTGGACTTGCCGCAGCCCGACGGGCCGACGAGGACGACGAATTCGCCGTCCTCGATGTCGATATCGACACCGTGCAGGACCTCGACATGACCGAACGCCTTGCGCACATCGCGAATATTGACGGGTGCCATGTCAGTTCTCCTAGGCCGCGCCGGACGCAAGGGGGCTCAGCGGATCGCGGCGCACATTGGCGAAGGGGTCGGCGATCGCGTCCGGCCGTGCCCAGCCGACGGCGTTGGCGATGACGCGGCGGACGTGGGCGTCGTGATAGGTCGGGAAGGTCTCGTGACCGGGCTGGAAGTAGAAGATCCGGCCGCGGCCGCGCGTATAGCAACAGCCGCTGCGGAACACCTCGCCCCCCTCGAACCAGCTCAGAAAGACAAGCTCGTCGGGCTCGGGAATTTCGAACACCTCGCCGTACATCTCCTCCTGCGCGATCTCGAAATAACGGCCGAGCCCGGCCGCGATCGGATGCTCGGGCTTGACCACCCAGACCCGTTCCCGCTCCCCGTCGGCCCGCCAATTGAGCGAGCACGGCGTCCCCATCAAGCGCTTGAAAACCTTGGAGTAGTGCCCCGAATGGAGGACGATGAGCCCCATTCCCCGCTGGACCCGCTCCACGACGCGCGTCGCCACAGCGTCCGACACGGCGTCGTGATGGCGATGGCCCCACCAGAGGAGAACATCGGTCTCGGCAAGGCGCGCCTCCGCGAGGCCGTGCTCCGGTTCGTCGAGCGTCGCGGTCCCGACGGAGGCATAGCCCGCCTCGGTGAGGGCTGCGGCGAGGACGGTGTGGATCCCCTCGCCATAATGGGCGGCGACGGCCGGGTTCTCTCGCTCGTGGCGGAACTCGTTCCACACCAGGATACGCGGTTCGTTCGTCATCGGGGTGCTCCGAAGGCTATCGCGGTGCGACGGATCATTTGAGCGCCCCGCTGGTGAGGCCGGACACGATGCGCCGCTGCAAAAGGAGGAAGATGAGAAGGACGGGCGTCACGAAGACGGAGGCGAACGCCATGACCCGGTGCCAATCGGCGTACTCTGCGCCGACGAATTGATAGATTCCGACCGGCGCGGGCTGGAGTTCGGCCCGTGTCAGCAACGTCAGCGGATAAACGAACTCGCCATAGGCCATCACGAAGGTGAGGGCGGCGACGACGAGAACGCCCACTCGGACCATCGGAAACACCACCAGGCGGAAGGACTGGAGGCGCGACGCGCCGTCGATGAAGGCGGCCTCTTCGAGGGCGAACGGCACTTGCGCGAAGATCGGCCGGAGGAAGACGAGGGCAAAGCCCAGCGTCTTCGTCGTCGTCGCGAGGACGACGGCGAGATGGGTGTTGAGGAGGCCGAGCTCGCGGAAGATCACGAACATCGGCGTCGCGAGCAGCGCCTCCGGAAAAGTCTGCAACACGACCACGGTGACGAGTGCGACGTCGACCGCGCGCGATCGGATCCGGCTCATGGCGTAGGCGCCGAGCGAGCCGAGGACGATCGTGAGAGCCATCGTCGAGACCGCGATGATCAGCGAGTTGCGCAGGTAACGGCCGACGTGCTCCTGCGTGAAGATCCAGACGAACGAGCTCAGTGTTCCGTTTTCTGGAAACATCGTCGGCGGATCGGCGAAGATTTCCGACGAGGTTTTGAACGCGGAAATGTACATCCAATAGACGGGGAAGAGATAAAGCCCGACGAGTGCGATGCCGATCAGGGTCAGCGTGCTGCCGCGCAGGCCGAAACCCTCCGAAGGTGCGGTGGCGCTCATCACATGGCCTTTTCGTGACGGATCGTGCGCACATAAAGAAGCGCGACGATGAAGACGACGACGAAGGAGAAGGTCGCGACCGCCGACCCGCCGCCGAAGCGGAACTGCTCGAAGGAGAGCTGGTAGGAGTAGAGCGGCAGGACGTTGCTCGCATCGATCGGCCCGCCTTGGGACAGGGCCCAGATGAGGTCGAAGGCGCGCATCGTGTAGACGGTCGCGAGACACGCGACGGCGAGGAGCGTCGCCTTCAGCATCGGCAGGGTGACGAAGCGGAAGCGCTGGATCGCACCGGCACCGTCGAGCGAGGCGGCCTCGTAGAGTTCGCGCGGGATGTTGGCGATCCCGGCCGACAGGAGCAGCATGATGAAGGGCGTCCCGAACCAGATGTTCGCGGCGATCACGGCGGCGAGGACGATGTCGGGATTGGACAGCCAGTAGATCGGCCCGTCCGACAGTCCGATGCTCTCCAGCACATAGTTGATGAGGCCGTAATCGGCCGCATACATCCACTTCCACAGCGCGCCGATCACCAATGGCGGCAACATCCAGGCGGCGAGGAAGAGGCCGCGCATATAACGCGCGCCGGGAAAGCGGTTCTCGAAATAGAGCGCGATCGCGAGGCCGAACGCGATCTGCAGCACCACGTTCACCGTGACGAAGATGACCGAGTTGCGCACCACGAGCCGGAAGCGCTCGTTCGCGATCAACTCGACATAGTTGCCGAGGCCGACAAAGGGGCGGTCCCAGGTGGCGAGGTTCCCGAGCGTCACGTCCTGAACGCTCATGACGAGATTGTAGACCACCGGATAGCCGACGAACGCGACCATGTAGCCGACGGGCAAGATGAGAAAGAGCCACAATATCGCGGCATCGCGACGGGTTTGCATGAGGATTACCTTCGTGGCGGAACGCGGCGATCGCGGCCCGCGCGGCGATGCCGGACGGACCATGGGTGGCGCTCGGGCGATTGCCCGGGTGCCACCCGCCATCGGCGGAAGCGCTTGCGGGCCTCGGGCGAATTCGGGTTTGCCCGACGGCCGCCGATTGCGGTCGGGACCGCTTACCGGCGGCGCTTGGCGCGGATCAGAGCGGCGTTTCTTGCAGGATCGGATTGATCGTCGCGGCGGCCGAATCGAGCGCATCCTGCGCGCTTTTGCGGCCGGTCAACGCCTCCTGGATCGCAATCTGCAACGCTTTGGAGATCTCCGGCCAGCGCGGGTGCGGGCCGCGCGGGATCGCGGTCTGAAGTTGCTCGTTGAAGGTCGCGAACGCCTCCGGCCAACGCGGGTCGGGCACCGTGATGTCGGTGCGCGGCGGCAGGCGGCCCGTGTCCCAACCGTTCTGCAGCACGTCCTGGCGGCTCATGAACTCGATGAACTCGAACGCACCGTCGACATTCTCCGCACCGGCCGGGATCGCCCAGTTGTAGCCGCCGAGAGCGGAGGCGCGGATGTTCTTGTCGGCCTTGACCGGGAGGAGGGCGAGCGACCAATCGAAGTCGGCCTCCTGCTCGATCCGCGGCAATTCCCACGGCCCGCTGATCGCCATCGCCGCGTTGCCGGCCATGAAGGTGTTGGCCGCCTCGTACTGGCGCATGTTGACGACATCGGGCGAGGCCGATCCACTCTCGACGAGATCGACCCAGAATTGCAGCGCCTCGACCGCCTCCGGGGAATTGATGTTATCGAGGCTGCCACCGGCCTGGTAGAGGAAGGGCAGCCACTGGAAGGGGCCTTCCTCGCTCATGATGGCGGAGAAGGCGATGCCGTTCACGCCGTCGCCGGCAAGCGTTTGCGCGGCGTCGCGCAATTCGTCCCACGTGGCGGGCGGGCTTTCCGGGTCGAGACCCGCTTCGCGGAACATGTCCTTGTTGTAGTAAACGCCGATCGTGTTCGCGTCGCGCGGCACGCCGTAGATCTGGTCACGCCAAACATTGGACCGCCACGGCCCTTCGACGTAGACCTCCGGGTCGATATTCTCCGACTCGGAAACGAGATCGGTGAGATCCTCGAGAGCGCCTTGCGCGGCGAGGCTGACGAGAACCGGATTGTCGACGGTGATGAGGTCGGGAACGTCACCCGTCGCGACCGCCTTGATGAGCTCGGTCTGCAACTGCACGAACGGCAGAACGCGCGGTTCGATACGGTATTCGTCCTGGCTCGCATTGTAGTCTTTGATCGCCTGGTGGATCATGTCCGTCTCGATATTGAAGACATGCCACAGGTCGACCGTCGTTTGAGCCGTTGCGGGGGCGCTCAGGCACGCAACGAGCGCAGAGGCACAAAGTAGCCGTCGGCGAAGCATCGTATTCCTCCCATTGCCCGATTTTCGGGTTTCGTGGCCGACCCACGTGTGGGGGGCGGCACGCCAACCTGATGCCGTTGCCGGAACCGCAACAAGCGCGGCGATGGGAAGTTTGGGTCATTTTGGGTAATGGGCCGGATCGCCCATGCCCCCGCGTGGGCCGCCATGGCCGAAATGGCCGCAACGACCGCCGCGAGCGAGCGGGCGGCCGTCCCGGACCATGGTTGGTGTCGACGGAAGGAGGGCGCGGGGCGAGCCGTCAGTCTTTGCGGACGAGGCCCGCGATCGAGCCGGTGAGTTCGGCAAGGCCGGCGCTCGGCCCACCGCCCGCAAGCTCGTCACGCTCGAAGAGATCCTCGATGACTTCGAGCGTGTGGGTATAGTGACGCGTCAGACAGTCGCTCGCTTCACCCGGGGTGCCGTTGAGGACGGTCTTCATCAGCGCCTCGTGCTCGGCGAGACCGTCGCGGGGCGCCTTCCGAAAGGCGTTCGAGAACGAGATATAGCGGGCCGCGTGGTCCGCGAGGATGTCGCAAAAGTCGATCAGCCAGGGGGAGCCGCAATTGGCGATCAGCGCTCTGTGAAAGTTGCGGTGCGCGTCTTCCCATTCCTCGCGCGCCGTCTCGCGCGCGGCGCGAGAGACCCGCGACAGACGATGAAAGGCGACGACGATGGCCTCTTCCCAGAGGTCGTCCCGGCGGCGCATCGATTCGGCGAGAACGTGACCCTCGAGGAAGCAGCGCGTGCGGGCGAGGACGCGCCAATCGTCGAGCGCCACGGGGGGGACCGTATAGCCCCGCTGCTCGTGCCGCTCCACGAGCCGTTCCGACGACAGGCGCGAGAGCGCCTCGCGCACGGCGTTGCTGCCGACATCGTACTTCGCCGCGATACCGTCGATGCGCAGCTTGGCGCCGGGCGCATAGGCGCCGTGGATGATGTCGGCGCGCACCTTCTGGTAAATCGTGGTCGCGCGGGTGGTCTTGTCCGTCTGTGACATGCTCCGTCGGATCCTGGTGACTTATGATCTCGCCTTCGCGCGCCCGTGGGAGGAGCGGTGCCAGAAGACGAACTTGTACTGCATCCAGGAGACGAGGCCGAACATCAACAGCCCGAGCAGGCTGAGATAGATGATCAGCGAAAAAACGCGCGAGGTGTCGAGTTGCGCGGCCGCGACGCGGATCAGCTCGCCGAAGCCGCGTCCGCCGCCGAGGAACTCGCCGGCGATCGCGCCGGAGACGACGCCGATGGCGGCGATCTTGAGGCCGGTGAAGAAGTGCGGCAGGCCGGTCGGGATTTTGAGCTCGATCAGCGTCTGCCAACGTGAGGCGCCGATGCTGCGAAAGAGCATCCGCGCATTCTCGTCGGCCGCATGGAGGCCCGCCGCCGTCGACACCACGATGGGGAAGACTGCGATGAACGCCGCGAGCGCCACCTTGGAGGCGATCCCGAAGCCAAGCCAGGCGACGAAGAGCGGCGCGAAGGCGAGCTTCGGCATCGTGTCGATGGCGACGATATAGGGCATCACGGCCCGTTCCCCGATCGAGGTTTCGCCGACGATGACGCCGAGCGTGACGCCGATGACGACGGCCCAGACGAAGCCCCAGATGACCTCCTGCGCCGTCACCCAGAAGGCCGGAAGCGTGTAGCCGCCCGAGATCAGATTCTGGCCGACGAAAAGCACGTCCTCGAACGTTGCGACGGGGCCGGGCAGGATCAGCGGAGAGACGATCCCGATCGAGGTCACGAGTTGCCACACGCCGAGAAAGAACACGAGGAGGATGGTCATCGCGATCCAGCGCGGCACCAGTGAGCCGAGCGAGACGTGCTCGGTCCAGACGGTGTCTTCCATCTCCTCGAAGGCGGTTCGTTCCTCGAGAACGGGTTCGGCCGGCGACAGCTCGCTCACAGGAAGGCTCCCTTGTCGAGAAGGTTGCGGATCTCGCTGACGTGCGCGCCGAAAGCCGGCAACGTCGCCATGTCGAGGGTGCGGGGGCGGGGCAGGTCGATCTCGATCGAGCGGACGATGCGGCCGGGCCGCGCCGACATCACGTGGACGACGTCGGACAGGATGACCGCCTCGGCGATCGAATGGGTGACGAGGAAGGCGGAGGCGCTGCGCTCCAGGCAGATCCGCTGCAGCTCCATATTCATGAAGTCGCGGGTGATCTCGTCGAGGGCGCTGAACGGCTCGTCGAGGAGGAGCATTTGCGGCTCCGTGACGAGCATGCGGCAGATCGCGGCCCGCTGGGCCATGCCGCCCGATAGCTGGGCCGGGTAGGCGTCCTCGAAGCCCTTGAGGCCGACGAGTTCGAGGAGAGCGACCGCCCGCTCCCGCGCGGCGAAAGCGGCGCGCTTGCCCTCGCGGATCTTGATCGGGAGGAGGATGTTCTGCAGCGTCGTCCGCCAGGGAAACAGCGTCGCCTGCTGGAACATCATGCCGATATCGGGGCGTGCGCCCTTCACCGGCGTCCCGGACAGGACGACGCGGCCTTTGGTCGGCGGCGTCAGGCCGGCCATGATCTTGAGGAGGGTGGACTTGCCGCAACCGGATGAGCCGATGACGGAGTGGAATTCCCCCTCACGCACCGTAAGGCTCACACCCTCGAGGGCACGAACCTCGCCGTCGGCATAGGTCTTCGAGACGTTCGCCAGTTGATAAACCGGCTTTGGCCGGGTCGAGGACCCGGCCATCGCAGTCGCGCTTGCCATCAATCGGCGTTCCACGCTTCGATGAGCGCGTTGGAATAGGCGGCCTCGAGATTGTCCATCGGGGCGTCGAGATCGCCGGCATTGACGAGTGTATCATGCCATTGCTGCCAGGCTTCCGGGGCCTGATAGCCGAAGCCCTTGTCGGGATCGAGCGGGCTCGTGAGGTTGAAATAGACGTCGAGAAGGGCGTCCGCGAATTCCATGTCTTCGAGCTGCTGGGGATTGCCGAGCTTGGCGTGCTCCAGCGTGGCCGCCCGGTTCGCCGGATCCATGCCGAACTTCATCCCCTTCACGAGCGCCCGTCCGAAGCGGGTGAGGATGTCCTGGTTGTTCTCGAAATACTCGGTCGTGACCGCGTAGCCGTTGCCGAAATAAGACTGGAATTTCGGCGGGGTGAGGATGCGCAGCGGAATGCCGCGAAGCTGAAGGGTCGCAACGCCCGCCGTGTCGGAGGCATAGGCGTCGATCGAATTCTGCATGAAGCCGGCGACCGCCATGCCGCCTTCACCGACGGTGATGAAGGAGTAATCCTCGCCCTCGGTCATCCCGGCATCGTCGAGGATGGAGCGCACGAAGGCGACCTCCGCACCGTCCGCGGTGCCGACGCCGATGACCTTGCCCTTGAGGTCGGTCGGGGACTGATAGTCGGACGCTTCCGGGACGACCAGGTTGAACTGGCTCCGGGCGAAGTAATTGTAGATGTAAACGATCTCGGCGCCGTTCTCGACGGCGTTGAGGACCGGGCCGGGCCCCGGATGGCCGAGCTGGGCCTGACCGGACAGAAGCGCCTGGATCACCTGCGCGGAGCCGTTCACGCTCTGCGGAATGATCTCAAGGCCCTCCTCCTCGAAGTATCCTTCGCCCATGGCGTTGTAGAGGCCGAAGTAACCCAGGCCACCCGGGCTCGGGAGGGCCAAGGTGAGCTCGGTCAAGTCTTGCGTGAGTCCCGATGAAGTCGACGACATGACGAGCGGCAACGCCGCAATGGCGGCAAAAATAGTCCGGCGTCCAAACATTCAGCACCCTCTCGGCTGTATTGCTTTGCATCAGCATGCACCGCCGGTCGCCGCTGTCAACGAAAATTCATTATCGTCAGAGCATCATCAAAAAATGCAGATTCTTCTGGACGAGGGCCATTTGATGAATATTCTACGCGCCAGCTAGGATTTGGGATTGACGATGACATCCGATGGTACGCTGGCCGTTGCGGCCCCCGTTCGCCCGACATTGCCCATCGTGGGGTCGAGCGATCGGTTTCCGGTGCGCCGGATCTACTGTGTCGGCCGCAATTATGTGGCGCATGTGCGCGAGATGGGCGGCGACGAGACCCGCGATTTTCCGCTGATCTTCCAAAAGCCCGCCGACGCGGTGGTCCAGGACGGGGGCACGGTTCCCTATCCGCCGGGCACCGACAATCTCCACTATGAGCTGGAGCTGATGGTCGCCATGAAGTCCGGCGGCTACATGATCACGCCGGAGGATGCGCTGTCGCACATCTACGGATACGGCATCTGCATCGACATGACCCGCCGTACGGTGCTCGGCTCGCCTGACGCGCCGCGCCTGCCGTGGGAATTGAAGAAGGCGTTCGACCATTCCGCCCCGTGCGGTCCGGTCTATCCGGTGGAGACCGTGGGACATCCCGCGAGCGGCTCGATCCGCCTCGAGGTCGATGGCGCGGTCCGGCAGGATTCGGACCTCAATCTGATGATCTGGCGCACGCCGGAGATCATCGCCACGCTGTCGCGCTATTATTCGTTGGAGCCGGGCGACATCATCATGACCGGTACGCCCTCAGGCGTCGGGCCGGTGGTGCCGGGCAACACGCTCGTCGGCACGATCGAAGGCCTCGGCAGCCTCACCGTCACGATCGGCGAGCCGATCGTCGCCGCCGCCTGAGACCCGCGCAACCGCCCGTCGGTTATACGGCGGCGCGGATCGCACATGATGTGGCGGGGGAGGGTCCCCGCCACCGCATCGGGCGGTTCCGGTCCGGCGTCCGGCTGCGTCCGAGGGATGGCGCGGCGGGGCGGGACCACGTCATTGCACGGCGCGCTGGCTTCTTGCCGCGAGTTCCAGGACCGATCCCGCCGCGTCGATGCGCTGCTCGGTTTCGGGATCGAAATAATGTGCCGACGGGACGGCGAAGGAGAGGGGGATGATGTCGTCCGGGCCCTCTTCGACGCGGCCTTGGACGACGCAGGTCACATCCGTGTCGCCGACGCGGGCGACAATGTGCGTGTCCGCCCCCGTCGGCTCCGTCACGACGATCCGCGCCGGCGTCCCGCGCACCGGGTCGATCGTGACCTCCTGGGGGCGAACGCCGAGCACGATCTCGCCGCGCGCCTCGGGCCGAGAGGCGAGCACGATGCGGTCTCCGCCGGGCAGCACGAGCGCCGGCTCCTCGCCCTCCGCCAACGTTCCCTTGAGGAAATTCATCGACGGTGAGCCGAGGAAGCGGGCGACGAACATATTCTCCGGCCGATCATAGAGCTCCAGCGGCGTGCCCATCTGTTCGATGATGCCGGCGCGCAGGACGACGATGCGATCGGCCATCGTCATCGCCTCGATCTGATCGTGCGTGACATAGACGATCGTGGAGCCGAGGCGCCGGTGGAGCGCCTTGATCTCGGCCCGCATCTGCACCCGCAAATTCGCATCGAGGTTCGATAGCGGCTCGTCGAAGAGGAAGACGGCCGGATCGCGGACGATGGCGCGGCCCATCGCAACGCGCTGGCGCTGGCCGCCGGAAAGCTGCGCGGGCTTGCGCGACAGGAGCGGCGTGAGGCCCAGAATCTCGGCCGTCTCCTCCACCTTCGTGCGGATCTGCGGCTTCTTGAGCCCGGCCATCTCCAGGGAGAAGCCGAGATTTTGCGCCACGGTCATCTGCGGATAGAGCGCATAATTCTGGAAGACCATCGCGATATCGCGATCCTTCGGCGGCAGGTTGTTGACCACCCGGTCGCCGATCGAGATCCGCCCGCCTGAGATCTCCTCGAGCCCTGCGATCATCCGCAGGAGTGTGGACTTGCCGCACCCGGATGGACCGACGAGGATGACGAACTCGCCATCCTCGATCGCCATCGATATGCCGTGAATGACATCCACCGAGCCATAGGACTTGCGGACGTCGGCGATCTCAACCGTTGCCATGGCCGGTTTCCTTCCCAGTGCGGCGCGGGCGAACGCGCAGCGCGAGATATGGCTTGCCGGGCAACTCGACCCCGAACGCTGCGCCCGACACATTGCTGACCGTGCCGCCGCCGGAGATCCGCTGGCTGTGGACGCGCGGGTTCGGCCCCTTCGGAAGCGGCGTCACGGTCATGTTCCAAACGTCGATGAGGTCGATCTCGTAGTCGCCGTCGTCCTCCGGCAGGCCGACATCCCATTGCAGCGGCTGATGCTCCGACCAGTAGATGAAGCGCGTGTCGCCGTCGGTCGACATGGCGACGCGTCGGCTGACGCGGCTCGTCGTCGTCGACACCGGCGTCAGTCCGTCGATGATGGAGTCTTCCATGATTTCGCGGATGAAGGCGATCCGAGCGACGGATTGGCCTTCGAGCGTGCCGCCCTTGGCCCACCACAGGACATCGTCATCCCGCATGAAGGTCTCGCCGTGGCCGATATAGCCGCCGCGCACCATCGTGATCCAATAGCGGTTGACGAGCTCGTGCGGTTCGCAATTGCCCCAATGTTTCGGGACGTTGCCTTCATATTCCGGCTCGTCGTTGATGACCGGCTTGCCGTACTCCTCGCGCCATTCGGCGGTCTTCTTCACCTCCCAGTTCTGGATGCAGCAATGGTCCACCCAGGGGCGGCGGTGATTGTAGCTCTTCGCCGGATCGCCATTGTGGATCGACTTCAGATGCTGGGACGGATCGTTCTCCTCGATGATCCTGAAGAAGGTGTCCCAACGCTCCATCGGCTTGGTGTCGAGGAGGAAGTCGTATTCGTTGGCGAGCGACCACCACACGTTCCGATAGGCCGCGAGACGGGCCACGAGATAGCGCAGATAGCGGTTGTCCTGCTCTTCGGTCATCGTGCAGTACCCCCACCGATCGTAGGGGTGGAAAATGATGATGTCGGCCTCGATGCCCATCTCGGCGAGCGTGCCGACCTGGTTCTCGAAGTGGCGGAACGCCTCGAAGCCGGGCCGATCCATGTCGTGCGTCCCGTCGGCCTTCTTCTCGAACACGTCGTGGAGGGGATCGTTGGTGTTGTAGATATAATCCTTCGGGAAGACGCCCATGCGCACCTTGTTGAAGGGAGCGGTCTTCAGCGTCTCCAGCGTTTGTTCCTGGAGGTCGAGCGGCTGGTGGGTCCAGGCGTAACAGGTGGTGCCGAAGGGCAGGTAGACCGTGCCGTCTTCATAGGCGAAATGGAACTGATTGTGGACGCGCACCGGGCCGCGCACGCCGGGCCGCGCCGGGCCGCAAACAAAGGTTCCGCTGGCGCCGTCGAGCGCGGCGACGTCCGAGGTCGTCGAGAAGTGCCATTCGCCCTCCGTGTCGGGGGAGAAGCGGACCTTGTAGACGCCGTTCCCATCGTAAAAGCCGGGCACCGTCAGCGTGCGGTTGCCGTGTCGGAACACGGCGCCGACGGTCACGTCGAGGTAGGGATTGCCCTCCGCCGGTCCTTGCATCGTATGTTCGAAGATATCCCAGCGGGCGACAGTAGCGTTCGTCATGGAAGTGTGGTCCTCGGTTCGGTTGGACGCGATCTTCAGCCCTTGAGGGCGCCGGAGGTGAGGCCGCTCACGAAGTATCGTTGGAAGATCAGGTAGACGATCATGGCGGGCAGCACGGTCATCACGATGGCCGCGTTGAGTTGTCCGTAATCGCTCGAGAATTGGCCTTGGAACGACATCAGCCCGAGCGGCAGCGTCCACATGGCGCTGTCCTGCAGGATCACGAGTGCCATGGCGAACTCGTTCCAGGTGTTGACGAAGTCCAGGATCAGGAGCGCTGCCAGCACCGGCAGCGAGATGGGCAGGAAGATCCGGCGGAAGACGGTGATGTGGGAGGCGCCGTCGATCAAAGCGGCCTCCGACAGCTCCTTCGGCACGGCGCGGAAGAAACCTTGCAGGATGAACACCTGGTAGGGCACGCCGAATGCGAGATAGGGCAGAATGATGCCGACATAGGTGTCGATGAGGCCGAGCCCGTTCACGAGCGTGAAGAGCGGCGCGAGCATGACCTGGAAGGGGATCATCGTGCCGAACAGGACGAAGAGCACCAGCGCCTTGTTCCACCGGAGGCGGATCCGGGCGAGGGCGTAGGCGGCCATCGCCGAGATCAGCAGCCCGAGCGGCACCTTCACGAACGAGATGATGGTGCTGTTGATGAGCGTGCGGCCGAAATCGCCGTTGCGCCAGGCTCCCTCGAAGTTCGGCCAGTGGACCGACGCCGGCGGGGCGAAGGCGCTCGACGACATTACCTCCGCATTCGACTTCAGCGACGTGAAGAAGATGAAGACGAACGGCGCGATCCAGATGAGGGCGATCACCACCAAGGTGATCCACAGCGCGATCAGCAGCGGATCACGGCGTTTCGCGGGGACGATCTCGTCGGCCGGGCGGGTGGTCGTGACAGCGGTCATGGCCGGCCCTCCTCACGTTGCGTCCAGCGCAGATACGGCACGACGATCAGAAGCGTGATCACGAGCAGCGTCACGGAGATCGCACCGCCGCGGCCGAAATCGAAGATCTGCATGGCTTGGGTGAACGCCCAGAGGGCGAGCATCTGCGTCGACTGGGCGGGGCCGCCCTGGGTCATGCCGTAGATGATGTCGAACGCCTTCAGGGAATTGATGATCGACAGCACAAGGACGATGGTGAGGACAGGCTTCAGCGCCGGCAACGTCACATGGCGGAACACACGCCAACGGTTCGCGCCGTCAATGTGCGCCGCCTCGACGAGGGAGCGGTCGACGCTTTGCAGCCCCGCGAGGAACAGCACCATGGAAAAGCCGACGGATTGCCACGTGTAGGCGACGAACACCGAATAAAGGGCGATCGTCCGGTCCCCGAGCCAGTCGCGGATGAGCCATTCGAGCCCGGCATTGGTGAGGAGTTGATTGAACAGCCCGAAGAATGGGTCGTACATCCACCGCCACATGGTGGCGACCGCGATCGGGGCGATGATCACGGGCAAGTAATAGACGACGCGCAGCGCGCCCCGTCCGAACAGGCGTTCATTGAGGCCGAGGGCCAGCAAGAGGCCGATGACCGGCGGGAAGATGACCGACAGCACCGTCCACAAAATCGTGTTGCGGAATGCGACCCAATAGACGGGATCCCGCAAGAAGATATGCTCGTAATTGGCGAGCCCGACAAACGTTCGGGCATCGGACAGCCCATCCCATCGTTGCACGCTGAGGACGATGACGTTGATCATCGGCCATATGGCAAACACCGTGTAGACGATGAGCGCCGGTGCAAGCAGAATGAGCGCGTGCGCGCGCGGCGTCTGCAGAAGGCGCGGGTTCAGCATCGCGAAATCCGTTGGCATGGCCGCATGCGGCCGGGGCGGACGGCAGGACGCGCCCCGCACTGCGGGGCGCGCGTGGCTCAGTCTCGGTTGTCGATGAACGTCGCCATCGCGTCGGCCGCCTCGGCGGGCGTCAGGTCACCGGTCGCCACCTGGTTGATGACGCGGAAATATTCGGTGGTGACATCGAGCGGAAAGGCTTGGTCGCCATTCACAAACGTGCCCGGCGCTTCTTCGAGCAACGTGAGCCATGTGTTGTAAAGCTCGTTGTCGCTGCCGGGATCGACCTCGACATTGACCGGAAGCGCACCGAATGCACCCTTGATCTGGCTCTGATATTCCGCGCCGGTGAACATGTCGATGAACGCCATGGCGAGCTCGGGATTCTGCGTCTTGGAGGAGACGTAGAGATATTCGGCGAAGCCGTAGAGGCGGCCGGACGGAGTCGGGAACTTGAACAGCCCATAATCGTCGAGATCAGCGCCGGCCTCGACGAGGGTGTTCACCTGGGAATCGGTCTCGAGAACCATCGCCGCCCGCTGGCCGACGAAGAGGGAGAAGGCCTGCTTGTTGTCGATACCCATGAACGGGGAGAGGATGTAGTTGTTCGCCCACATTTCGAGCTCGGCAAACGATTCCTCTGCGCACGGGGTTTCGCGCCAATCGAGCTGCATCTCCATCAACGCATCGTGCGTTTCGGCATCGCAGACCGCCTCGAGGATGTTGTCCATCAGCCGCATCAGATGCCAGTTGACGGTCCCGCCGAAGGCGAAGGCGGGGATGCCGGCTTCCTTGAGTGCCTCGGCGGCTGCGACGAGTTCTTCGTAACTCTGCGGCTCTTCGGTGATGCCGGCCTTCTCGAAGGCCCGCTTGTCGTACATCACGGCTTCGCCGGTAAACCGGAAGGGGACGCCGTGCATGCCGTCCCCGAACTGGTCGACGAAGGCAAGGGCAGGCGTCGAGAAGCGGTCCGCGAGGTCGGTGCCCTCATAATATTCGGTAAGGTCGCGGCTCAGTCCGGCGAGGACATATTCGCCGCCGAGGCCACGGCCGGCCCAGCTCAGATAGATGTCCGGTCCCCGGTCCGAGCCCGCCGACACGCGCAGTGCGGTCTTGTGCTCGTCGGTCCCGCGCATCGTGATCTCGACATTCGTGCCGGGATTCTTCTCCTCGAACGCCGCGGCCGCGCCGCGAAGCGCGTTGCGCTGGGCGTCGCTATTATAGGAAATCGACCAAACATTGAGATCTTGAGCAGACGCGGTCGTCGCAAGCGCAAGGACGCATCCGCTCGCCACCATCGTGGCGATCGTCAGTCTCGACATTGTTTCCTCCCGTCCGAACTCGCGTCGGATATATCAATTGGCGTCGCTTGTATAAAAGCAGTGTGGCTTCTCGCAGCGTTGCAGTCGGAAGGTTTGCGCGCATGGGCCTAACTGTCAACTGGTATAACAACTTACATTCCACGATGCGGATAAATGAGCTGTGATCCGTCGAGGCCGGGCGTGCTGC
Organism: Acuticoccus kalidii; assembly: GCF_021556395.1. Classification (GTDB taxonomy): domain Bacteria; phylum Pseudomonadota; class Alphaproteobacteria; order Rhizobiales; family Amorphaceae; genus Acuticoccus; species Acuticoccus kalidii. Next base: position 475,769 of record NZ_JAKGCS010000024.1, on the reverse strand, counting down.
CCGGTGGCGGTGCAATCTCTATGCGCTGGGAGGATCCGTGGCGACAAAGCGATGTCGCGCGATCGGTGCGGTCGCCAATTGGGCGATAGCTCCGGGGGCTGCTCGGCTCTGCATGCACTGGCCTCACCGGCGACGTGGCTCGATCATGGTGTGACCACATATTTCACGGATCCTGCTGCGCCCGGCGCACCCGCCGGGCGCAGCAGACTGGGCGCGTCGGAAGCGCGCAGGTGAGTTGAATATCGAGCGCATGGTCTGCTCTGGTCATGATGCCAACTCCCTAAAAGCGGCATATAGGCGATGTGGATTATTGCCTAAAGGCAGTTTCTGCCCCGCCAGATGCGACGCCCCTGCCGTAAGGCGGCGCTCGTCACGCCAACGCGTCGGTCGGGAACGGGCTCACGGGCTCACGGATTGGCCTCGCCCAATGATCGCATTGGATATCAACCGGCCTTCATTCCCCCCATAGGCTCGCAAAAATGGCGCGGCCCTTCGGCGGTCGCCGCGCCAGCCGTGATACCCATCAGCCGATTGAGAAGAGGCCACGAATGCAGGTGCTTGATCGCGTCGAGCTCTATCATGTGAGCGCGCCATTGCCGGCGCCGTTCGCGCCATCCTGGATCCCCGGAACGATACGGGAGAAGACCACCTCCTGCGTCGTGCGCTTCATCACCGACGATGGTGTCGACGGATGGAGCGCGTTTCCGGCGGCCGGGCGCGAACGAGCCGGCCTCGGCGATCTCCTCGCGAGCCTATTTCTCGGCGAAAGCCCCACCGATATCGACCGGCTCAGTGAGCGGATCCACATCATGGCGGTCGGCGGCAACTTCAATTGGTGGATCGAGCCGGCCTTCTGGGACATCAACGCCAAGACCGCGAACATGCCGCTCTACAAGCTCCTCGGTGGCACGCATGACCGGCTGAAGCTTTACGCTTCGTCCGGTGAATTGCGCGAGCCCGCGGCCCGGCGCGAGGAGGCGGAAGCGCGCCTTTCCGAAGGCTTCGAGACGATGAAGATCCGCGTCCACGACTGGGACGAGGCGGTCGACATCGCCCATATCAGCGATGTCGCCACCCACATGGCGGGACGCATGAAGATCGCCGTCGACTGCAATCAGGCGTTCCGCTTGACGCAAAACGGCGACGCGCCGCTCTGGTCGCTCGACCGGGCGAAGCGGTTCGCGGACGCGGCGGCGGATGTGGGGCTCGCCTGGGTGGAGGAGCCGCTTTTCGGCGAGTGGCATGAAGAGATGGCCGAGCTCACGGCCTATTCGCGCGTGCCGATCGCCGGGGGCGAATTGCATTTCGCCGGCTATAGCGAGCTCGCGCGGATGCTGCGGATGGGCGCCTACGCCATCTTCCAGCCGGACGCGATGTGGGCGGGCGGCGTCAAGCAATGCCTCGACATTGCGAAGCTCTGCCGCGAGGCGGGGCTGAAATTCACGCCGCATTGCTGGTCCACCAGCTTCGGCTTCATCGTCAACGCGCACGTGTTCGCGGCGAGCGGCTTTGCCGATGAGATGCTTTATGAATATCCGCTGTCGCCGCCGGGCTGGGTGCCCGAGGCACGCGATGCGATCTTCAAGACGCCGCTCCTTCACAATCGAGGTTGGTTCGACATGCCCCAGGCGCCGGGCCTCGGCGTCGAGATCGACGAGGACAAGCTCGCAAAATATGGGCAATGCTTCTTCCGGGCGAGCCGGCGCGAGGTCCATTGGATGCCGGAGGCCTTCGCCTCGATCGCCTAGCGCCGCTTGCGCTCGCGCGCCCCGCCCGCACGCTTTTTCGGCGTGCGGGCGGGGCGCGTTTTCATGTCCGGGGGCCGGGATCGGCCGCGCCGGGCGGCCACCTCAGGCGGATTTGCTCGGCCTCTGAACGAGGACGGAGGCCAGCGCGAGCAGTCCCGAGCCCAGCATCAACACAACCGAGACGGCGTTGAGGACCGGGGTGGAGCCGACCTTCACCATCCGGTCGTACATCGTGATCGTCAAAGGCGCGTCCGAGCCCACCAGCATCAAGGTGGTGTTGAAGTTCTCGAACGAGACCAGGAACGCCACGATGAAGGCCGAGAAGATCGCCGGAAACAGGAACGGCAGCGTCACGGTCATCAGCACCCTCAGCTTGGACGCGCCGAGATTGAGCGCCGCCTCTTCGAGCGAGATGTCGAACTTCTTAAGGCGGGCGGAAATGACGAGCGAGGTGATCGTCGTCAAAAACGCCGCCTGGCCGAGGACGATCAGCGGGATGCCGGGGCGCAGCCAGGTGACGAAGAGACCGAGTTGCCGGTCCGCGAAATTGGCGATCATCGAGGCGAACACGAGGATCGAGATGCCGAGAATGACGCCCGGAATCACCAGCGGTACGATCATCAGAATGTAGAGCGTCGACTTGAACGGAAACTGCTTGCGCTCGAACAAGAACGCGTTCGACGTGCCCGCGGCCACGGCGAGCGCGGCGACGAGAAGGCCGATATAAAGCGAATTGCCCATGCCGCGTAGGAGGCGGCTGTCGTGGAGGAGGCCGAGTTTCGGCTCGGTCGGCGAGAAGAACCAGTCGAGCGTGAAGCCGCGCCAGGGCAAAGACGGAAACAGCGAATCGTTGAAGGCGAACGCCCCCGCCGCGATGAGCGGGGCGATCAGATAGAGGAAGAAGATCGCCACATAGGCGCGGTAGATCCAGCGAAGATGCGGGGCTGAGGGCATGCTCTAATCCTTCGCCACCGTCGTCGCGAGGCTCTGCCCGGTGAGCATCAGCCCGGCCCACACCACCAGCGACGTGAAGAGGAGGAGGAGGACGCCGAAGGTGGCCCCGGCCTCCCAATTGTAGCGTGTGATGAACTGGTTGTAGATCTGCTCGGTGAACCAGCTCGAATTCTTGCCGCCGAGCAGAACCGGCGTGAGGTAACTGCCGGCCGTCAGCATGAAGGTGATAATGCACCCCGCGACGATGCCGGGCATCGCATACGGCACGATGATGCGCCGGAAGACGGTGAAGCGCGAGCCGCCGAGATTGTAGCCCGCCTCGAGAAGCGCGTCGTCCATCCCCTGGAGGGTCGAGACCAGCGGGACGATCATGAACAGGATGACCGTATAGACGAGGCCGATGATGACGGTGACGTCGTTATAGAGCATCTCGATCGGCGTGGAGATGATGCCGAGCCGCAGGAGCACGGTGGAGATGACGCCGGTCTCCCGCAGGAGGACGATCCAGCCATAGGCGCGCACGAGGTCCGACACCCAGAGCGGGATGAGGCACATCAGGAAGAGCGCGGCGCGGCTGCGTTCCTTCGCGATCTTGGCGATATAATAAGCGACCGGAAAACCGATGACCAAAGCGAGCGCGGTGACGAGGATCGAGATCCAGGCCGTGCGCAACAACGTGTTGCGATAGATCGGCTCGTTGAAGAAGTCGGCATAGTTCTTGAGGCCGAACGAGAATTCGTTGATCCCGATCTTCTCGCGCAGCGACACGTACCCGATCCCGATCTGGGGCAGCACGATCAGGAGGCCGATCCACAGCACGAACGGCGTGAAGAGGAGGAACAGCGACAGGCGCCCCGCGTCACGCCCCATCAGCGCGTTCTCCGCGCGAAGACGCGCGCCCGCTCCGGCCGCCAGGAGACGCTGACCGGGTCACCTTCCGCCATTGCGGCGGTGTGGGAGGGGTCGGCGACCTCGATCATCTGCCCCGTGTCGATCTTGACGAGGATACGCGAGTTGGCGCCGTTGAAGAGGAGGCTGTCGACGGTGCCGGCGACGCGCATCCCGTCCTCGCCGTCCCGCAGTGAGAGCGCTTCGGGCCGCAAGAACAGCTCGACCGCGTCGCCGACCGTGCTGCCGTCGGAGACCGTGCCGACGACGGCGCCGCCATCATCGAGCATCACGCGCGCCTCGGTGCCGCTCATATCGGCGATGGTGCCGGGAAGGCAGTTGGCGTCGCCCACGAAGCCGGCGACGAAGCCGGACACCGGCGCGTCGTAAAGCGCTTTGGGGCTGCCGATCTGCTCGAACCGCCCGGCGTTCATCACCGCGACTTGATCGGACATGACGAGCGCTTCGGACTGGTCGTGCGTGATGTAGAGGAAGGTCGTCTCGAACTGGTGCTGCAGCAGCTTCAGCTCGATCTTCATGTGCTCGCGCAACTTGAGGTCCAACGCGCCGAGCGGTTCGTCGAGGAGGAGGACGTCAGGCTCGAGCACCATGCACCGGGCGATCGCGATGCGCTGTTTCTGGCCGCCCGAAAGCTGCTCGATCCGTTTGTCAGTCGTGCCCGGCAGGCCGACCCGGTCGAGAATACCGGCGACCTTCTTGCCGATCTCGGCCCGGCTCTCGCCGCGGCAGCGCAGGCCATAGGCGATATTCTCGCCGACGCTCATCATCGGGAAGAGGGCCAGATGCTGGAACACCATCTTCACGTTGCGCCGGTTGGGCGGAACGGCCACGACGCTCTCGCCCTTGATCTTGATGTCGCCCTCGGAGGGCGTCTCGAAGCCGGCGATCATCCGCATCAAGGTGGTCTTGCCGCACCCTGACGGGCCGAGAATCGAGAAGAAAGAGCCCGAGGGAATGTCGAGAGACACGTCCGACACAGCGGTAAACGCGCCGAACTTCTTCGTCACACGGGAACAACTCAAGTCATACATCGCGGGCCCTTCGGTGGCGGTGGAGGGCGGCGCGTCATCGCGCACCGCCCCGTTCGACATGGTCAGTTGGATGCGGCCTTGATGCGCTCGAGCGCGATGCCTTCCATATCCTCGAGGCCCGGCGGGATGTTGGCGAAGAATTTGAGGTTTTCGATGTCGCGATCGTGGAATGCGGCTTCGACGGCGGCCCGCTTGTCGTCCGGGAGAAGCTCGACCGCGTTCGGCACGGCGGCGAGGGAGCCGGTGGACGCCGACATGATCTTCACGTTTTCCGGCCGGAGGACGAAGTTGATCCACTTATAGGCGGCGTCGTCGGCCTGACCGCCGCGCGGCAGGGTGAATGTGTCGATCCAGGCGAGCGCGCCGGTCTCGGGCGGAATGAAGACGATGTCCGGGTTCTCGGCGTAGATCTTGAAGGCGGTCGAGTCCCACGTCTCGGAGAGGATGACTTCGCCGGAGAGCATCAGCGCGGACAGGTCGTCGCCGCCGGTCCAATAGGTCTTGATGATCTGCTTGCAGTCGATCAGCTTCGCCGTGACCTTGTCGAGCATCTCCTGATAGGCGGCTTTGTCGTCATAGAGGGAGAAGGGGTCGTAACCCAGCGCATACCCCATCCCGAGAAGGATGGTCCGGCGCAGGCGCATCGACGTGCGGCCCTTATATTTCGGATCGCACAGGTCGCCCCAACCCTTCGCATCCGGCGCTTCCTTGATGTTCGCCATGATGCCGGAGGTGCCCCACTGGTGGGGGACGGAATAGACCTCGCCGTCGATCGTGGTGTTGGCTTTGACGCCTTCCACGAGCTTCGGGGTCATTTTGTCGACGTCGATCTTCGACAGGTCGAGGGGTTTGTAGATGTTGTATTCCGTTTGCGCGGCGTAGACCCGGTCATGGCTCGGCTGGGCGAGGTCGAAGCCCGTGCCGCCGGTCGCGCGAAGCTTGGCGATCATTTCTTCGTTGTTCGAGAAGGTCACCTCGACATCGATGTCGGGATACTCTTCCTCGAATTTCTGGACAAGTTCATCGGGAGCGTAGCTGCCCCAGGTCAAAAGCCGAAGCGTTTCAGCGTTCGCGCTGCCGGCCAGCAGCGCAATCGCCGTACCACCGAGAAGGGCGCGTAGTATCGACGTCATGGTCTTCTCCCGTGTTGTGAATGTTGTTCGTATTGCCGTGAACTTTGAAAATGGAACGCACCAGTGTGCCACGTGAAAGGTCCATTTCGCGCGGTTTTGCATTCCGATTGGTCATAGGCCGAGCCTGTCGAGGGCGCGGTAGGCCGTGACCGCGGCGGGAAGAAACCAAGGATCGCCGCGATAAAGAGGACGGGTCGGAAAATCGGGACGCATCAGAGCCGTCTCGCCGGCCGGATCACCGATCACGCGCAAGCCCATCTTCATGCCGAGATAGGAGGCCATGCCGACGCCGGAGCCGCAATAGCCCATCGCGTGATGGATGCGCCCCCGATGGCCCGTGTGGGCGAGCGCGTCGAACGTATAGGCGACGAAGCCCATCCAGGCGTGGCTGATCCGCGCCCCGGCAAGGTCGGGAAAGAGCGCGCACATGGCGTCCCGCAACCGCTCTCCGGCGACCTTCGCGCCGACCTCGCCCGCGCTCGTGCGGCCGCCGAACAGGATGCTGCGCCCGTCCGGCGACACCCGATAATAATAGATGACGCGCCGGCTGTCGGAGGCGATCCGCCCTGTTGGGAAGAGGCGTTTGACGAGGCTCGGCTCGAGCGGCTCGGTCGCGATGATGTAGCTGCCGATCGGGATGATCCGGCGGCGATGCCATTGGGAGAGGGCGCCGCTATAGCCGTTGGTCGCGAGGACGACGTCGCGCGCTTTGATCGATCCGCGCGGGGTCGAGACCGTGACGGCGTTCGGGCCGTCGTCGATCGCGATGGCGGGCGTCTGGGGCAGGAGCGTCGCCCCGGCCTCGCGCACCTTGGCGAGGAGACCGGCATAATAGCGGCCCGGATCGACCGCGGCGTGGCGGTGGAAGACCGCGCCGCCATGATAGGCGTCGGTGCCGAGCTCCTCGCGCTGACGCTCGCGCGGAACGAGGGTGACGGACTGGCCGTCGGCGATCCGGGCGAGGTGCTCATAGGCGCCGGGCGTCGCGGCGGCATGGAAGCGGCCGCACGCCTCGAAATGGCAATCGATCGTCTCCGCGCGGATGAAATCTTCCACGAAGGCGCGCGAGGCGACCCCTTCGGCGACGATCCCGCGCGCGGTCTCGGCGCCGTGACGCTTGGTGAGGGTGTCGAAGCCGGGCTTGATCGAGGTCGAGATCTGCCCGCCATTGCGGGTGGAGCAACCTTCGCCGAGAACGCCTTTTTCGAGGATCACCACCCGCCGGCCGGCGCGGGCGATGCGAAGCGCGGCATGAAGGCCGGTATAACCCGAGCCGACGATCACGGCGTCCGCCTTCGCCGGGACGGCCTCCGGCTCGATGGCGGGGGGCGGGGTGAAGTCCCACCAATAGGGCGTGGTTTTCGGCTCCAAGGGCGTCAACCGATCTTCGCCGCGATGCTTTTGACGCGTAAATAATTGTGCATGGCGGCGAGCCCTTTCTCGCGTCCGAAACCGGACATCCGGTTGCCGCCGAACGGGACTTCGATCCCGCCGGCGAAATATTCGTTGATGAAGACTTGGCCGGCATCGATGTCGCGCGCCATGCGGTGGGCGGCGGAAAAGTTGTTCGTGTAGATGCCGGCGACGAGGGCGTAGTCGGTGCAGTTGGCAAGGCGCGTCGCGTCCTCGGCATCCTCGGCGATCTGTACGGCGAGGACCGGCCCGAAGATCTCGTCCTGCACCACGGGATCATCGGACGGGACATCGTCGAAGATCGTCGGCTCGAAGAACCAGCCGGAGCCGGTCTCCGGGTCGGCCGCCGTCGATCCGCCGGCGATCGGGGCGAGGCCGCGGGCCTTCGCGGCGTCGACCTTGGCGGTGACGCGCTGCAAATGCGGCTCCGAGTTGAGGGGGCCGAGCGTCGAGCGGCGGAGGCCATGGCCCATCCGCAGCGCCGCGACGCGGGCGAGGACGCGCTCCAACAACGCATCGTGGGCCCCGCGCTCGACGATGAGGCGGGAGCCGGCCGAGCACACCTGACCGGCATTTTCGTAGATCGCGCCGATCACCCCGTCGGCCGCCTGGTCGAGCGCGGCGTCCGCGAGGACGACGAGGGGCGACTTGCCGCCGAGCTCCAAGACGACGCTCGCCACATGGCGCGATGCGGCCTGCATGACGCCCTGGCCGGTCGGCACCGAGCCGGTGAACGTGATGTGCCGCACGCGCGGATGGGAGACGAGCGCCGCGCCCGCATCCGCTCCCGTGCCGGTGACGACATTGCAAACGCCCGCCGGAAGGCCGGCGCGCACCAGAAGCTCGCCGAGCATCAGCATCGTGAGCGGCGTCGTCTCCGCGGGCTTGGCGACGACCGTGCAGCCGGCGGCGAGGGCGGGGGCGATGCCGCGCGCCGCCGTGGAGATCGGAAAGTTCCAGGGGATGATGTGCGCGGTGACGCCGACCGGCTCGGGCTCGCTATAGCCGAGATAGGCATCGCCGATCGGGAAGGTGTCGCCCTCGATCTTGTCGGCCGCGCCGCCATAATACTCGAACGCCCGCGCCGCGCCGGCGACATCGCCCTCCGCTTCCTGCAAGGGTTTGCCGCTGTCGAGGCTCTCGACGAAGGCGAACCACGCCGCCTCTTCGCGCAGGAGCGCCGCCGCCCGTGACAGGATCGCCCCGCGTGCGGACGCCTTGGTCCGGCCCCAGGCCGCCTGCGCCTCGTGCGCGCTCGTCACCGCGCGGTCGACGTCCTCGGCATTGCCGGCGGCGAAGTCGTGGAACGGCTTGCCGAGGCCGGCGTCGAACGTTTCCATCCGCTGGTTCGCGGCCGGCGCGGTCCATGCGCCGGCGATGAAGTGATCGGCGGGCAGCTCCGGGAGCGCGCCGGTGGTGAGATAGGTGCCGATCGTGGCGTCGATGTTCATGCCTCGTCCTCGCTCACGGCGTATTCGGATTTGGCGAGCCATTCCGGGTCGATTTCGACGCCCCAGCCGGGCGCGTCGCTCACATGCACATGGCCGTCTTCGACGGGATGGGGATCGTTGACGAAGAGGCCATATTGCCAGGGATAATAGTCCGCCTCCTCGATCGAGAATTCCAGATATTTCCCGGCGTTCGGAATGGCCCGCAACAGGTGCATGCTGAACAGCGTCACCAGCGACAGATTGGCGGAATGGGGCGTTATGGTGAGGCCGTGCGCGTCGGCCAGCCGGGCGATCCGCAAGGTGCGACCGATGCCGCCGGCATAAAGAATATCGGGCTGGGCGATGTCGACGGCCCGCAGCTCGAACATCCGTTTCCAGGTCGGCAGCCAGCAATCCTGCTCGCCGCCCGTCACGTCGATATCGAGCGCGGCGGCGACTTCGGCGGTCTGCTCCATCTCCCAATAGGGGCACGGCTCTTCATAGTGGGTGATGCCGTGATCCTCGAGCATCCGCCCGTAATGGATCGCGGCGGGCGGCGCGTAACACGAGTTGGCGTCGGCGAGCAGCGTGACGCTCTCGTCCTTGAAGGCGTTCGCGATCGCCGGAATGATCGCCTCCGTCCGCCCCTCCCATTCGTCGAGCCCGCGGCCGCATTCGGCGCCGATGCGGAACTTGAAGGCGTCGAAACCCTTCTCGTCGCGCAGCCGCTTGAACCGCTCGGCCTCCGCCTCGGGGGTGATGTCGCGCTTCATGGAGGAGGCGTAGGCGCGCAGCGGACCCGGCGAGCCGCCGAGAAGCGTCGTCACCGGAACGCCCTCGACCTTGCCGCGCAGATCCCAGAGCGCGGTGTCCACCCCGCCGATGGCGCGGCAGATATAGGAGCCCGGAAACTTGTGCTCCTTTTCGGCCGCCCGGTCGAACAGGTCGTCCTGATCCTCGAACTCGACGCCGAGCACCCACGGGGCGATCTGGCGGTGCAGCACCGTCATCGTGATGTCGGAATGATAGGCGGAAACCTGCCCCCATCCGACCGCGCCCGTCGCGTCGGTCACGCGCACGAATCCCACGTTGGGAGTCGTGAAGGTTTCGATGCGTGTCAGCCGCATGACATTCTCACTTGTTGCCTTTGGCGTAATTTCGCTTGCAAATCGGTCTGCCGATAAGGTCCACTTCGCAGAACCTGGCGGACCAATCGAAACACGGGCGACGGTGACGAAGTATCCCGGAGGAGCATTGATCCCGACACTCAGGGTCGAGCGGGACGATGCGGCCAATCTTTCGATGCAGCTCGCGACGCACCTGCGCGAGCTCATTCTGGCGGGAGATCTTCCGCCGGGAACAAGATTGCCCGCCAGTCGCGTGCTCGCCAGCGAGCAAGGTGTCTCGCGCACGACGGCGGTCGCCGCCTACGAACAGCTCACCTCCGAAGGGCTTCTCGTCAGCCGCGTGGGCGCCGGAACCTATATCAGCGACGAGGTGCGCACTCCGCCGGCCCATCGCACGCCATTCGAGGCCGACGGTCATCTGCCGCGCCTTGCCCATTTCAGCCGCGAGATCTCCGAGCAGTTCTTTCCGCGCCTCACGCACCCCTGCTCGCCGCGGCCCTTCGTGACCGGAATGCCGGCCTTCGACGCCTTTCCGATGGCCCAATGGTCCCGCCTGTCGGCGAAATATTGGCGTGGGGCGCGGGCCGACATCATGTCCTATCCCGACGCGACGGGCCTGCCGGAATTGCGGATGGCGATCTGCCGGCATCTGCGCGCCAATCGCGGCCTCGTTTGCGAGCCGGAGGAGGTGTTCGTCTTCGCCGGAGCGCAGGACGCCTTCCTCCAGATCGCGCAGATGCTGCTCGATCCCGGCGATCGGGTCTGGATGGAGAACCCCGGCGCGATCGGCGCGCGCAACGCCTTCCTGTCGCGCGGGGCGGAACTCGTTCCCGTCCCGGTCGATGCGGAGGGGCTCGACGTCGCGGCCGGACGGCGTGCCTGCCCGAACATGCGCATGGCCTTCGTCACCCCCGCCCATCAGCACCCGATGGGCTACACGATGAGCCGCGACCGCCGCTTCGAGCTTCTGGCCGCCGCCGAAGAAAGCGGGGCCTGGATCGTTGAGGACGACTATGTCGGCGAGTTCCATTATGGCCGCTCGCCGCTCCCGCCTTTGAAGGCGCTCGATGGGGCGGGCCGCGTCGTCTATGTCGGCACCTTCTCGAAGGCGCTCTTTCCGGCGATCCGCCTCGGTTATGCGGTCGTCCCCTCGGGCCTCGTCGACATCTTCGAGCGCACGCTGGGGGCGGCCGCGCACGGGGTCTCGCACGCGATGCAGTCGATCGTGGCGGACTTCATCGCGGAAGGGCATTTCTCGGCGCATCTGCGCCGGATGCGCGACCTCTACCGGACGCGGCGCGACGCGCTGCTCGCTGCCGGCGCCCGGCACCTCGACGGACGCCTCATGCTTCTTCCCACCGAGACGGGGTTCCACACCGTCGGCCTCCTGCCGGAGGGGGCCGACGAGGCCCGCGTCGTCGAGGCGGTATCCGCCGCCGGCCTTGCCACGGCCCCTTTATCGCGCTTTGCGCTGTCGCCCCTCGCCGTGAAGGGGCTGACGCTCGGCTTCAGCGCGGTCGCGCCGCACGAGATGGAAAAGGGGGTGGAGCGCCTCGCTGCCGCCCTGCGGGCGCTCGGCTAACCGGCCCGGTCGGAGAAGGGGCGCGCAGAGCGGCTAGAGATCGGCGCGGATGAGGTCCGACGCCTTCTCGCCGATCATGATCGACGGGGCGTTGAGATTGCCCGCGGTGATCGCCGGCATGATCGAGGCGTCGGCGACGCGCAGACCGGCGACCCCGTGGACCTTCAAGGCCGGGTCGACGACGGCGCCGCCTTCGGCATCCGGTCCCATCCGGCATGTCCCGCACGGATGAAAGACCGATGTCGTGGTGGCACGGATATAAGCGAGCAGGCCATCGCGGTCGGTGACGTCGGGGCCGGGCGACAGCTCCCGCGCGATCAGCGGGGCAAGGGCCGGCTGGGCGGCGATCGCGCGCATGAGGTCGACCGATCGCAACAATTCGTCGAGATCCTCAGGAGCGGAATAATAGAGCGGATGGATTTCCGGGGCCTCGGCCGCGTCCGCCGAGCGGATGTGCAACCAGCCTCGGCTCTTCGGATGACAGTTCGAGACGCCGAGCATGAAGCCCGGGAAGGAATCGGGCGCGGTGAGGCGCCGTTTGCCCGGCACCGCGCGGGTATAGGAGAGGGGTGAGAAATAGAGTTGGAGGTTCGGCCGCGTCCGGCTTGCGTCGCCCCGCACGAAGCCGCCCGCCTGGTTGACGCTGAGCGACAGCGGCCCGCCGCGCGTCAGGAGATAGCGAAGGCCGGCCTTGCCGCGGGCAAGGAGCGGCCCGAGCGTCGCATTGAGGGTCGGCACCGTCGCCTCGTAGACGAGATCGAAGCCGACATGATCCATGAGATTGCGCCCGACCGCGGGAGCGCTCGCGACCGGCGTGATGCCGAGTGCTGCGAGCTTGTCCGGCGCACCGATCCCGGACAGTTGCAGGATCTGCGGCGAGCCGATGGCGCCGGCCGACAGCACCACCTCGCGCCGCGCCATGATGCGGCGGACGGTGCCGTGCGCGCGATACTCGACGCCGACCGCACGCCGTCCGTCGAAGAGGATGCGGCTGACCGCTGCCTCGGTGAGAAGGCGCAGATTGGGTCGCCGGAGGGCGGGGTGGAGATAGCCGGTCGCCGCCGAGCAGCGCAGACCCCGGCGCATCGTGATCTGATAAAAACCGACGCCGTCCTGATCGCGCCCGTTGAAGTCGCCATTATAGGCGAAGCCGGCCTCCTGGGCGGCCCTGACGAAGGCGTGCGAAAGGGGATGGGCGGCCTCGCTGACGTCGGAAACGGTGATCGGACCGTCGCCGCCGCGCCATTCGTTGGCCCCGGCGAGGTTCGTCTCGAGACGGCGGAAATAAGGCAGGAGGTCGGCATAGGACCAGCCGGGATTGCCGGCGGCCGCCCACCCGTCATAATCGGCCGCCTGGCCTCGAATATAGACCATCGCGTTGATCGACGAGGAGCCGCCGACCACCTTGCCGCGCGGCCAGTAGGCTTTCCGGCCGCCGAGCTCGGCCTCGGGCTCGGTATAATAGCGCCAGTTGAGGGCCGGGTGGTAAAACGCGCCGCCATAGCCGATCGGCATCCGCACCCAGATGCTGCGGTCCGACCCGCCGGCCTCGATGATGGCGACCGAAAGGTCGGCCCGCTCCGACAGGCGCGCGGCGACGGCGCAACCGGCCGAGCCCGCGCCGACGATGACGACATCGTGCGTCTCCGTCTCGCCTGTCCGCATGAAACCCCCGCATCCGTTGCCGCCCGCGCCTTGCCGTCTCTCGGACGGCGGTCGGCGCGAGACGATCGATCATCGTCGACCCTACGCGGCTTTGGCGCGGATTGGCATCGATGTCGCCGGCCATTTCCGGCCATCTGGAAGGCCAATCGCGGCCGGCGGGATGGGGCGAAGGCCGGTTTTTTCCGGCGTGTCTTGACGATCGTCAAGTGTTCTGCCCGATCGCGCCGCCATCGATGATGATCGTGAACAGGAGCGGTGCGATGGTTGCAGGGACAGCGCCCACCGAAGCGAGGCGCGCGGCGCGGACCGCCATTGCGGCGGCGTGGGGGCTGTGCGACGCGCCGCCGAGGCGACGCTGTGACGCCCGCGCGCCGGTCGATTGTCCGGCCCGTGGCACCGCGGAGGCGCGCAGGCCACACGGGCCGTTCACGTCGCGAGCCGTGATTGCCCGGCATCTCGCCGGGATGGCCGCGCGAGCGATCCGTCCCGACGGCGCCGCGGCCTCGCGGAGGGCACGATGATGCAGCACCAGCCACCACCCCCCAACGATCCGAAACTCTTCGCGAACCTGCGCGCTCTTCACCACGGGGCGATCGACGAATGGCGCCGCACCCAGGCGCGAACCCTCGACATGTTCGGTTTCGGCGTCAGGGAGTGCCCCTATGAGGTCATCGCGGAAGGCCCGCGCTGGCGCTTGCGCCATTATCTCGGCGAGGCTGGGAGCGGGGGCGGAAACGTTCCGCTCCTGATGGTGCCGGCACCCATCAAGCGGCCCTATATCTGGGATATTCTGCCGAATGTGAGCGTTGTGCGGTTCTGCCTCAATCGCGGGTTCGGCGTCTATCTCCTCGAATGGAGGCCGCCCGGTACAAGCGACGGCAATGCCGGGATCGAGGCCTATGCGCAGGCGATCGCCGACGCGAGCGAGGCGGCCGAGGTGCACGCCGCGGCCGAGGGGCCGCCGGTCGTGATCGGCCATTCGCTCGGGGGAACGCTCGCCGCCATCGCCGCGACGCTGCGACCGGACAGGGTGCGCGGCCTCGTCCTTCTCGGCGCGCCGCTCAGTTTCGCGCCGGGTTCGAGCCCGTTCCGCGATCTCGTCGGCGCGAACGGGCGGCATCTGTCGGGCTTTGGCACCGTCGCCGGGTCGGAACTCTCCCAATCGTGCGCCGCTCTGGCTCCGAGCACCTTCGTGTGGACACGGTGGATCGACGGATTCCTGAGCGTTTCCGACCCGGCCGCGTTCGACATCCATGTTCGGATCGAGCGGTGGGCCCTCGACGAGGTGCCGCTTCCCGGCCGTCTCGTGCAACAGATCGTCGATTGGCTCTATTGCGAAGACCGCTTCGGCGAGGGAAAGCTTTTCCTCGAAAATCGCGCGCTCGGGCCGGAAGACCTAAAAGCCCCGGTGCTCGCGGTGGTGAACGATGCGGACGAGATCGGCCCGCGCGCCACGGTCGACCCGTTTTTCGCGAGGATGAACGGCGTCGACACCGATGTCGTGGAGCATCCGGCGGAGATCGGCGTCGGGCTCCAGCATCTCGCCGTACTCGCCGGGCGGCGCGCGAATGCCGAGACCTGGCCGAGCATCGCCGATTGGATCATGGCCCATTCGTGACCGACGGCCGCCGGCGCGATATCCCGTCTCCGTGATGGTCGTAAGCGCTGCCCTCCTGATGTACCGCCGTTCACCCGATCGGGGCGTCGAGGTGTTGCTCGTCCACCCCGGCGGCCCCTTCTAGCGTCGCAGGGATGCGGGGGCATGGTCGATCCCCAAGGGCCTCGCCGAGCCGGGTGAGGCGCTCGATGCCGCCGCACGGCGGGAGTTCGCGGAAGAAATCGGCACGACCGCGAGCGGCGCGCTCCAGTCGCTCGGCCGGGTTCGCCAGGCCGGCGGCAAGACGGTCGAGGCCTTCTGTCTCGAAGGCGACGCGGCGGTGTCCGAAATCCGGGGCGGCGGCCTCGTCACCGTGGAGTGGCCGCGAGGGACGGGGCGCAGCGAGACCTTCCCGGAGGTCGACCGCGCCGCCTGGTTCGGGCTCGACGCGGCGCGCGTCAAACTTCTCGCCGGGCAGCTTCCCTTTCTCGACCGTCTGGAGGCGCATCTCGGAGGCGATTGACACATCGCAAACGGACCACGGCGCCAGCCGCAATCTTCAAGCGCGCTCCGTCAACCTTTGCGGGAGGTGGGCATGTTCTTTGTGGACCGACGCGAGGCGGGCAGACGGCTCGCGGCCAAGCTGACGAAGTATCGGGGAATGGATGCGATCGTCCTCGCACTCCCGCGCGGCGGGGTTCCCGTCGCCTTCGAGGTCGCCCGCACGCTGGAATTGCCGCTCGACATCATGCTGGTGCGCAAACTCGGCGTCCCCGGTCATGAGGAGCTCGCGATGGGCGCGATCGCCAACGGCAATGTCGAGGTGTTGAACAACGACATCGTCGCCGAGCTCGGGATCGGACGCAAGGTGATCGAGGCGGTCGCCAAGCGGGAGCGGTCCGAGCTGATCCGCCGCAATGCGCTCTATCGCGCCGGTTGCGCCGCGCCGGTGCTTGCCGGCCGCACCGTCATTCTGGTCGATGACGGGATCGCGACGGGGGCCGACATGCGCGCGGCGACGCAGGCGGTCGCAGCGCAAAACCCGGCGCGGATCGTGGTCGCTGCGCCGGTCGCCTCGGAAGACGCGGTGACGGCCTTGCGCGAGATCGCCGACGAGGTGGTGGCGCTGAAGACGCCTGAGCCGTTCGTCGGCGTGGGGCTTTACTATAACGATTTCAGCCAGACGTCCGACTCGGAGGTCGTCCGCCTTCGCGTGCAAGCCGACAGCCTGTCCAACTGACACCGGATTCCCATCGACACCAGCGACGGACACGAAGGCCAGACCAGGATCCGACCGGACCATCGGGTGAGGATCCTCGACAGAACGGTGCGGGGCGCCATGGTCGACCCACGCGCCGAATTCGACATCGGCGTCGCAGAACGCCAGAGCACGGGAGAAACGCCATGCCATGGACCTCACGTGAGGCCTTGATCGGCGATATCGGCGGAACACACGCGCGGTTCGCCACCTGCGATCTCTTCGGCAACACCATCCGAAACCGCCGAACGCTGTCGACGAAGGCCTTCGCCAGCTTCGAGGACGCGTTGACCACCTATCTGAGCGAGACCGGCGTGCACGCCGCAACGGCGTGCCTCGCGGTCGCGGGGCCGGTGGAAAGCGGTGCCGCGCGGCTGACCAATGCGCCATGGTCGTTCAGCGAGGCGGACATTCGGCGGGTGGCGGGTGTGTTCGGCGCCCATCTCGTCAACGATTTCGAGGCTCTGGCGCGGGCGGTCCCCCAACTCGATCCCGACGATCTCGTCGCCATCAAGGCGGGACGCGCCGAGGACGGCGCGACGCTCGCGGTCCTCGGTCCGGGCACCGGCTTCGGCGTTGCGAGCCTCGTGCCGTGCGCCCGCGGCTGGACCGGGTTGCCCGGAGAGGGCGGACACATGACGTTCGGCGCGATCAATGAAGAAGAATGGGTCATCCACGATCACCTTTCGGCGCTTTACGATCACGTCTCGGTCGAGCGGGTGCTGTCCGGCGCCGGGTTGGAGGCGATCGACATCGCCTTCGGCGGACCGGGGCGCACTGCGCGGGAGATCGTGGAATCGGCGCGGCGCGGGGAGGGCGGCACGGCGCCGCGCACGCTGGACGCCTTCGTGCGGATCCTCGCCCGCGTCGCCGGCGACGTCGCCCTCGTGGTCGGCGCGACCGGCGGCGTCTTTCTCGGCGGCGGGATCGCTCCGAAAATCCTCGATTTCCTGGACAGCGAGGTGTTCCGCGCCGCCTTCGTCGCGAAGGGCCGCATGGCGCGTTATCTGAGCGACATCCCCGTTCATGTCATCACGGCGGCCGATGGCGGACTGCGCGGCGCGGCGGCCATCGTCCCGACGCTCGTGCCGGATGTCGCGCGGGTGGGGTGGGCGAACGTTCGGGCCTGACTGGCCGCCTCAGGCGCGCGGGCGGCCCGCCACCGTCAACGCCTCGTCGATCATGCCGTAGGAGACGCGGGCGATCTGCGTCGTGCGGAAGAAGTTGATCAGCACGTCCCACGGATCGGAAATGCGCTGCAGGCCGGAGATGAACACGACGAGCGTCGCAACGCTCGTCTGCTCGGCGATGACGAGATAGCCGCCGACGCACAGGACCATGATCGGCCCGAGCGCATCGAGAAAATTGCCGAGAAACGTGAGGAAATATTTGAGCCTGTAGATGATCATCCGCAGCGTGAAGATGTGGTTGGTGAGGATGTGCGCGAGCCGCGTCGACCCGTAACCGCCCGTGATCTGGACTTCCGTCGCGCCGAGCCGGCGCATCCGCTCGGTCTTGCGCTTGATGAGGCGGTTGATCTTGTGCTGCACCAGCGGCACGAGGACGGCCTGCGGCAGGTAGATCGCGACGGCGAGCACTGCGATCAGCGGCTCGATCCAGAGCATGTAGGCGAGGACCCAGAACATGGTGGAGATCTGAAGCGCCGGAACCGCGATGCTGTCGCTCGCAAATCCGCCGACATCCTCCGCCTCCGACAGGAGCATCGACACCATGGTGCCGACATTGGGCGGCGGCTCGGCCTCGCCCCCTGCGATATGAGGCCGGCTGACGCTGAGGATCTGAAGGCGCAGGCTTCGCGCCACCGTCTCGAGCACCAGCGCCTTTTGCATGTTCAGCGCGTATTTGAGGCCGCCCTGGATGAGGGAGATGGCGAGATAGACCGCGCCATAGAGGCCGATCAGCGAGAGCGAGCCGCCGGAAATCGCATCGTCGACGATCCGCCTCTGAAGCTCCAATGGCGCCATCGTGAGGGGCGCGATGACACAGGTGAAGGCGAGGATATGGATCTGCTGCCGGCTCGTCGTGCGCCACACATAAGCATAGAGCGTGCGGTGGGAGGCGAGGCTGCCGACAGGATGGCGGCGGCGCAAAACGTCCGCCAGATGGAGGCGATGCACCGACTGGGCGACGGCATCGGCGCGCTGCGCGCCGAGCCATCGGCGCCGTGCCGACCACGCGGAATGGGAGCCGTTGCGAGACGCTGTCACAAACCCTTACGCCTCTCCGACGCGATACACCGTTCTGTCGTCCGCCCCCACGGTCGACGCACGCCTATTCGATCGTGGGGGCGCGTTCCGGTCTCATCTTGGCGTCCATGTCGATCATCGCCTCGGCCGGCATGTGGGCGAGGATCCGGGGCGCGCGCTCGGCCTCCTGGAGGTAGTCGATCGATGTGAGGCGGCCGAACTCCATGACGCAGCCGAACGCCTCGCCATAGGAGTTGCAGCGTGAGAGCGCCGTCTGGAGATCGGCGTGACGGGAGATGCGCAGATTGACGAAATAGGCGATCTCCTTCGTCGCGGTGCTCATCACCCCGAACAGCGTCTTCGCCTCCGCCATGACGGGGGTGTCCCGTGCGAGGGTGAAGGGTGAGACGATGGGGAGCCATGGCGACTCGTGCTGCGGCATCGTTCCTGTCCTTCTCCCGCAATTCTCGCAAATGACGCTCCGCGCCTCGCGTGGAACGGACGGGGAGGATCGGCAGCCGGCGCTCCTGTCGGTTGACGACCGTCAATTGCGATGCGCGCGGAGCGTGGATTTTGTCGGGGCGGCGCAGTCGCTGCGGCGGCGCGTCCGCCGAAGGCCGTCACCGGCCCGCGTTCGGCAACCCCAAATCGGCCCGTGCGAGGAGTGTCACGCATGACGAAGGTGCTCGTCGTCTATTATTCCGAAACCGGTCACACGGCGCACGCGGCGCGCTATGTCGCGCATCGGCTTGGCGGCGTGCTGGAGCGCATCGTGCCGCTGTCGCGCGAGAGGCGGTCGAAATTCTCCAAGGTGATCGACGCTTTGATGCGCCGCGTCGGCGCGGTCCACAAGCCCGCGAAGAAGCCCGCCGATTTCCCGATCCTCGTCATCGCAACGCCGGTTTGGGCGGGCGCACTCCCGCCGCCCGTGCGCGGCTACCTCACCGAGGTGAGCGGGACGGTCGGCGATGTCGGCTTCATCGTGACGGGGGCGAGTGCCGGATCAGGCGGTGTGATGCGCGCCTTGCGCCATGCCGTCGGCCATGCGCCGATCGCCGAGGTGACGATCACCGACGCCGACCGGCGGAACGGCACCGAGGCGGCGAAGCTCGTCTCCTTCACCGATGCGCTCTCCGTGGAGCGCGCGGCGGCTTAGGCGGTCAGGTCTTAGGCCGGCGCCCGCACGCGGGCGAGTTCGCGTTCCGCTGCGGCGACCGAGGCCTTGACGGCGACGAAGCTGTCGGGCGTCACCGAAATGCTGTCGATCCCTTCACCGACGAGGAATTGGGCGAACGCCGGATGGTCGCTCGGCGCCTGACCGCATAATCCGATGACCGCGCCGGCGGCATGCGCCTCCCGGATCACGGTGGAGATCATCCAGCGCACCGCCTCGTCGTTCTCGTCGAAGATCGCCGCGAGACGCTCGGAATCGCGATCGACCCCGAGGGTGAGCTGGGTGAGGTCGTTGGAGCCGATCGAGAAGCCGTCGAAGCGCGAGGCGAACGACTTCGCGAGGACGACGTTCGACGGGATCTCGGCCATCACGAACACCTCGAGACCATCGTCGCCGCGCGCGAGGCCGTTCTCGGCCATCACGGCGAGAACCTTGTCGGCCTCGTTCACCGACCGGCAGAAGGGGACCATCACCGCGACATTCGTGAAGCCGATATGCTGGCGCAGCATCGCGATCGCGCGGCATTCGAGCGCGAACGCCGCGCGATAGGCGTCGGCCGCGTAGCGGGAGGCGCCGCGAAAGCCGAGCATCGGGTTCTCCTCCGCCGGCTCGAACGCGCTGCCGCCGAGGAGGCCGGCATATTCGTTGGTCTTGAAGTCGCTGAACCGGACGAGGCAGCGCTTCGGATGCGCGACGGCGGCGATCCGCGCGAGGCTCTGAGCAAGGCCCGTGACGAAATAGGCGCTCCGATCGTCGAACCCCTCGGTGAGGGCTTCGATCTGCTGACGCACCGCCTCATCGCGCACCGCCTCCATGCGGACGAGGGCCATCGGGTGCACCTTGATCCGGTTGGCGATCACGAACTCCATCCGCGCGAGCCCCACCCCGTCCGAAGGCAAGCGCCACCAGCGGAACGCGGCGTCCGGGTTGGCGAGATTGAGCATCACCTTCGTGGCGGTCTCGGGCAGATCGGTGAGGGACAGCGTCTCCGCCGTCACGCTCGCCGGGCCGTCATAGACGAACCCGGTGTCGCCTTCCGCACAGGACAGCGTGACGGTCTGGCCGGAATGAAGCCGCTCCGTCGCCGTGCCGGTGCCGACGAGCGCGGGCAGGCCGAGCTCGCGCGAGACGATCGCGGCGTGCGACGTGCGGCCGCCATGATCGGTGATGATCGCCGCCGCCCGTTTCATGACGGGAAGCCAGTCCGGGTCGGTGGTGTGCGTCACGAGGATCGCCCCGTCGACGAAATCGGCCTGATCGGCGACATTTTCGACGAGGCAGACCTCGCCCGTCACCACTTGCTCGCCGATCGCCACGCCCTCGAGGAGGGTCTTCCCCTTCGCGCCGATCCGGTAGGTGTGGAGGACGGAGGTATCCTCATGCGCGTGCACCGTCTCCGGCCGCGCCTGGACGATATAAAGTCGCCCGTTGGTGCCGTCGCGACCCCATTCGATGTCCATCGGGCAGCCATAATGCGCCTCGATCGCGACGGCCCATCGCGCGAGCGTCAGGATGTCCGCGTCGTCGAGGACGAGCTGCCGGCGCTCCGCCTTCGCGGTCGGCACGGTGCGCGTGCGCTCCCCGCCGGCGCCGTAGATCATCTTGATCGCCTTTTCGCCGCGCCGCTTCTCGGTGATCGGCACGCGGCGCGTGTCGGACAGAAGCGGCTTGTAGACGACGTATTCGTCTGGATCGACGATCCCCTGAACCACGGTTTCGCCGAGCCCCCAGGCCGCGTTGATCACGACGACGCGGTCGAAGCCGGTTTCGGGGTCGATGGTGAACATCACGCCGGAGCCGCCGATATCGGTCCGCACCATGAGCTGGACGCCGACCGAGAGCGCGACCGACAGATGATCGAACCCTTTCGTATCGCGATAGGCGATCGCGCGGGCGGTGAAGAGGGAGGCGAAGCAGCGCCTCACGGCATCGAGGAGGGGACCGGCGCCGGTGACATTGAGAAAGGTCTCCTGCTGCCCGGCGAAGCTCGCATCGGCGAGATCCTCGGCCGTCGCGCTCGACCGGACCGCGACGGCGACGTTCGGCTGGCCCTCCCGGCGGCAGAGTTCGTCATAGGCCTCGATGATGGTCGCGGCGAGCGCCTCGGGCCAGGGCGCGACCTCGATGAGGCGGCGGATCGCCCGTGCGATATCGGGGAGGGTTCCGCGCCGCGCCGCGAGGTCGTCGAGGAGGTCGCGCATCCGTGGCGCGAGGTCGTTTGCGGCGAGAAAGGACCGGTAGGCGGCGGCGGATGTCGCAAAGCCGGGCGGGACGGCGATCCCCTTCGGCGCGAGCGCCGCGATCATCTCGCCGAGCGAGGCGTTCTTGCCGCCGACGAGGGCGACGTCGCCGCGCCGCGCATTTTCCAACCAGACGATCACAGGGTCTTCCATGCCGCTCCTCCCCCAATTGGCGGGGTGTCCCGCCATCTGAAGCGTGACCGTCGGCCGGATGACCGGCTTGATGATGGTCAATCGCGCCGCCATGCGTGACATGTCGCCGGCCGGGGCGCGCGCACCGGGCCGATCGGAATTGACCGAGGTCAATGCCGGTTGTGCCCCGTCGTTTAGGGATCGGGTTTGCATCGCAATGGAGGCGGACTGTTGCTCGCTACGGTACGACGCCTCCTGCGCTCCCGGCTCTCCACCGGCTCCGATCTGCGCCACGACCACACGCCGGCCGCGATCCGCGCCCGTCTCACCGCCCCGACGGCCACCTCCTATGCCGCCGATGCGATCTATGGCGGCTTCGATGGGACCGTGACGACCTTCGCCGTCGTCGCCGGGGTCGCGGGCGCTTCGCTCTCTCCGGCGGTGACGCTCATCCTGGGGCTCGCCAATCTCGTCGCGGACGGCTTTTCGATGGCCTCCGGCGCCTATCTCAGCACCCGCGCCGAAGAGCAGCGTTATGCGGCGGTGCGCGAGTTCGAGGCGCGCTCGGTCGCGCGTGAGCCGGACGGGGAGCGTCGCGAGGTCCGCGAGATCCTTTATAAAATGGGCATTCGCGAGCCGAACCTTTCGGCGGCGACCGAGGCGGTGACGTCCAACGAGCGCGCCTGGGTCGACCTCATGCTCCTCGGCGAATATGGGCTCACCGCACAGCGGCGCACGTCGCTGCGGGCGGCGCTGACGACATTCGGCGCCTTCGTCCTGTTCGGCTCCGTCCCACTCATGCCGTTCGCGATCGGCCTGCCGTCGCCGTTCATGACGGCGGCGGTGATGACGGGGACGAGTTTCATCGGCCTCGGCATTCTGAAGGCATGGCACGCGCGGCGTTCGCTGCTGACGTCGATCCTCGAGACCTTCGCGATCGGCGCCGGCGCGGCCGGCCTCGCCTACGGTGTCGGTTGGCTGTTCGTGCTGATCTGACGCGACGGGGTGCCGGCGCTCAGGCGCAGAGCCTGCCTCTCGCGGCGCCGTCCCCGTCGTCATGGGCGAGGGTCTGAAGGGCGGGGCGGTCCTTGATCGTCACCGTGTCACTCCGTGGCAAGGTGATGATGCCGAGCGTTTTGAGGCGCGTCATCGCCCGGCTCACCGTTTCGATGGTGAGGCCGAGATAATCCGCCATTTCGCTGCGGCAGATCGGCAGGATGAACGTTTCCCCGCCGCCAGCCGACCGGGCCGACAGATCGAGAAGGCACGCCGCGACGCGGCCGATCGCGGTGCGGCTGCCGATCACCATGAGGCGGTCGCTGATCCGCATCAACTCAGAGGTGAGCGCCTCGAGCACGCGCCGGGCCGCTCCCGGATCGTCATCAATCGCCCGGTCGAGCGCGGCACGCGAGATGCGCCGCACCGTCGCCGGCCGGACCGCGACGGCGCTGACACCATAGGTCTCGCCGTATCCGACGCCGACGAGTTCCCCCTTGAAGCGCAATCCATGGATGAGCCGGCACCCGTCGAGCCCGGTTCGGTAAATGATGACGACTCCGCTCGCGATCTCGAAGATCGCGGCGGCGGGGTCGCCCTCGTGAAAAAGGTGTTCGTGGCTCGCCAATCGGATCGTGGGGGTTGGAAGGGCTGACCAGATCGGCTCTGCCACGCCAGGGCGAACGGAATTCGGAACGATCATTGTGCCGTCCTCAGGGAAACCGGGTCTCCGGCGGGACGCCCTTAAACCAGATCGACATCGCACGTATTTGCCTGCTACGTGGCGGACGTGTGGCATGTTGTAGTTGAGAGGTAAGGTCTCTTGTCAGAGAGGCGAATGTCTTCGATGCGTCAGCCATGCATCATGATCGTCGACGACGACCCCAAGGTCCGTTCGCTGCTGCGGCGGTCGCTGGAACAGGACGGCTTCGACGTCGACGAAGCGGCCGACGAAGAAGAGCTTTTGGCTCGGATGGCCCGGCGCCGCTATGATCTCATCACCCTCGACCTCAATCTCCCAGGCACGGACGGCTTCGAGATCGCCCGCAGATTGAGGCGAACCAGCGACACGCCGATCATCATGGTGACGGGAAAGGGCGATGTGATCGACCGGGTCGTAGGGCTCGAGATCGGGGCCGACGACTATCTCGTCAAACCGTTCCATATGCGCGAACTGCTCGCGAGGGTCCGCACGGTCCTGCGTCGAACCGCCAAGGCGCCGCACGAGGAGGAGGGCGAACGGGCGGAGGAAGCGGGCAGTTTCGGCTATGTGATCGGCGAGTTGAAATTGCTCGTCGGGGATCGTGTGTTGCTCGGACCGGATGGGCAGCCGATCCCGCTGACACAGGGCGAGTTCGCGATCCTCGCCGCACTCGCGCAAGCCAATGGCCGCGTCCTGACGCGGGACGCGCTGATCCTCACGCGGGGCGACGATGTCGATGCGTTCGACCGTGCGATCGACAGCACCGTCGCCCGGCTGCGCAAGAAGCTGCCGCCCGACACGATCGTGACCGTCCGGCAGGTCGGCTACAAGATCGGCGTCGCGACCGAGATCGCCACCTTTCGCAAGTCGACGTCCGGCATCCGCAGCATCTCGATCTGACGGCGGCTCGGCGGGCGGCCCGCGGCTTGACGGTTGTCAAGCGGTGGGCCGTCGCCGGGCAATTCACTTTCGTTCCGACAGGCCGGGCGAGGGAGCAGCCGCGATGCGCAGCGACAAGGACATCAAGACCGATATCTTGGCCGAACTCGAATGGGACCCCGAGGTCAATATGTCGGATATCGTGGTCTCGGTGGTCGACGGCGCGGTGACGCTGTCGGGCACCGTCTACACCTATCCGGAGCGAAAGGCGGCCGAACGCGCCGTCAAACGCGTGCGCGGGGTGGTTTCGATCGCGGAGGATATCCGGGTCGTGCTCGGGACGGTGCAGCCCTATGACGATAGCGCCCTCGCAAAGCGCATCGCCCACGTGCTCGAATGGGATCCGGCGCTGCCGCACGATAAGATCCAGGCCGAAGTGCGCGACGGCGCCGTGACCCTCAGCGGCGAAGTCGACTGGCACTTCCAGCGCGAGGTGGTGGAGGCGCACGTCGCGCGGATCGGCGGCGTGAAGTCGGTCAGCAACCTCCTGAAGGTCGTCCCGCACGCCGTAAAGTCGGAGGTGAAGCGCGAGATCGTGCGCGCGTTGCACCGCAATGCCGACCTCGAGGCGGCCAATCTCGATATCGACGTCAAAGACGGGGTCGTGCGGCTCGGCGGCGAGGTGAAGGCGCTCTACGAGAAAGAACTCGTGAAGGCGGCCGTCTGGAAGGCGCCCGGCGTCGTGGCGGTGGAGGACCACATCAAGGTCACCTGAGCGCGGGCGGGAGAGCCGCGCGCCGGCGCGGCCGCCTCGCGGGCTCTCAATCCGGCTTGTCGAGGATCGTGCGCACCGTGCGGGCCAATTTCTGCCTCGAATAGGGTTTGCGGAGCATTTCGCTCATCTCGGGCAGCATGTTCGTCTCGCGGGAGACGGTGTCTAGGCCGGCATAGCCGGAGGTGAAGAGGATGCGCAGCCTGGGCATCTCCGCCCGCGCGAGGCGCGCGAGCTCAAAGCCCGACATCCCGTCGCTCATGACGACATCGGTGAAGAGGAGATCGACGTGCGGCATCGTCCGCAACTGTCGCAACGCATCGGGACCGCTGCTCGCCTCCGCGGTCAAATATCCGATCTCCCTCAGACGGGCGACCGCGACGCGCCGGACACGCGGATCGTCCTCGACGACGAGGATCGTTTCGCCGCGCCCCATCTCGGCGGTGGTCTCGGCCTGAGCCGGACGGGCGCGCCGCCGTTCGTCCTCGGCGTGGGGAAGGTAGAGCGTGACGGTCGTGCCGCGGCCGCGGGCGCTGTCGATCTCCACATGGCCGTTGGACTGTTTGGCGAAACCGTAGACCATCGACAGGCCGAGCCCGTTGCCCGTGCCGAGCGGCTTCGTCGTGAAAAACGGCTCGAAGGCATGTTCGCGCGCCTCCTCGTCCATTCCCGCGCCGTTGTCGGTCACCTGGACCGCGATATAGCGGCCGAGTCGGACCTCGGGAAAGTTCCGCGCGTAGTTTGCATCGAGCTCGGTGTCGAAGACGGAAATCACGAGGCGGCCGCCGTCGGGCATCGCGTCGCGCGCATTGATCGCGAGGTTGATCAGCGCCGTTTGGAGCTGCGCCGCATCGACGACGGCTTTGCCCGGCGTGTCGCGGATGTCGAGGATGATCTCGATCTCGTCGCCGAGCGTCCGGCGCAGCATCGAGGCGACCCCGTCGACGAGTTCGGCAAGGTCGACCTCTTTGGGGTCGAGCGCTTGCTTGCGGCCGAATGCGAGGAGGCGCGCCGTGAGGTTGGTGCCGAGCTCGACCGCCTCCCGCGCTTCCTTGAGCGCGATGGGGTCGGGTCGTTCGGGGTGCGCCTCGATCAGCTCGAGATTTCCGGCGATCACCAAGAGAAGGTTGTTGAAGTCGTGCGCGATGCCGCCGGTCAGTTGGCCGATCGCCTCCATTTTCTGGGCCTGGCGCAACTCTTCCTCGATCCGCATACGGGCCGACAGGTCGCGAATGAAGCCGATAAAGACCCGGTGATTGGAGACCCGCGCCTCGCCCACCGAAAGCTCGACGGGGATGGTGATGCCGTCTTTCGTCTCGGCCTCCACGACGCGTCCGATCCCGATGATGCGCCGCTCTCCCGTGCGCAAATAACGTTCGAGATAGAGGTGGTGCTCCTCACGGTCGCCATGCGGCATCAACATGACGATGTTGCGCCCGATCGCGTCGGCCGCGTCATAGCCGAAGAGGAGTTCGGCCGAGCGGCTGAACGACTGGATGACGCCGTCTTTGTCGATGACGATCAGCGCGTCGGGCGCGGTGTCGAGGATGGCTTGCAGGAGCGCGGTCTGATGGCGCCCTATCGTGGTCGACCGTTCGGCGAGCGCCCGGGAGATCTGGTGCCGGATCGCGAGGATTGCCGTGCCCCACAGGACGGCGAGCGCGGCGATCCGGTAGATCATCGTTTCGATCGGACCGCTTGGCGGCGCGACCGGCGTCATTGCATAGCCGATCACGGAGCAGGCGCTTCCCGCGAGCGCGAGAATGATGGTGGCGCGCGGAGACGGCAGCCAGAAGGCCGCGAGGATCGGCACGGCATAGAGGATGGCAGTCGCGTATTGCCGGGGCAATGTGAGGTCGATGGCGAGGATCAGGCCGTTGGCGATGAGCCCGAGTGCAATCACCAGCGCCGATCGCCGCATGATCTCGCCGTCCCCAATATCGGCGGACCGGAGCGCTGAGACGTGCTGTTGTCCGGCGCCACGCTCGCCGTCCGTGTCGGTCGGTTTCTGCTCCATGTGCGCCACGGTCCATCAAACCCTGCCAATATACAGCCAAAACGGAGCGAACGCCCAGGGCGTTGACGGCCTCGACCAGCATGAGAGGCGCATGGAGGGACCATCGCCCCGGCGGGCGGCGCGCATCGGATCGCATCGGCCGGGGTCAGGCGGACGTTTCGATGGCGATCTTTTTCGACGAGGATTTGGCGAACTCGGCCGGCTTCGGAATGGTGATGGTGAGAACACCCTTTGCCATCTTCGCCTTGACGTCTTCCGCTTTGGTGCCCTCGGGAAGCTCGATCACCCGCGTGAAGGATCCGTATGTCCGCTCGGACAGATAGCAATTGTCGCTGTCCTTTTCCTCGCGTTCGGTCTTCTTCTCGCCTTTGATCGTCAGGACATTGTCGCTGACTTCGATCTGCACGTCTTTGTCTTCAAGGCCCGGCAACTCGGCCGACATCTCGATGCGCCCGTCCTTCTCGACGATATCCATGCGGGGCACGGAGACGCGTGGCCAATCGAAGGAAAGGCTCGGCCAGCCGCGATTGAAATCGGAGAAGACACGCTCGACCTCGCGCTGCAGGGAGACGAACGGGCTCACGTTCACCGGGACGGCGTCCGTGTGTTTCTTGAGGAATGGCAAGTTCATGACGGTGTGCCCTTCGATAGGGCCGCGCCCGCCTTGGGGCGGCCTGAACGGCAGGGATAGGGCAGGAGGGGCGGCCGGAATTGCGAATCGTCAATCGCGATTCAACGGCCGACCGTCAGGTTTCGGCCGCGGCGCGGATGACGATGAAGGCGCGCCAATAGTTGAAGACGCCGCCGAGAAAGAAAAGGGCGCTTCCGACCACATATTGCCAGGCGACGAACGCATCGATCATCCACGCGTCATCGGCATTGTCGACGGACCAGAGATAGGGAACAGACGCGACGGTAAACAACAGCGATCCCATCACGAAGGTGAGCGCGGTCAGGTTCATGAGCTGCAAGGTGATCATGCTGTCGGCTTGCGTGATCTGAAGCACATTGATCGTCGCCCCGACGATGAAGAGCACGCTGCCGATCACGAAGCACCACGCGCCCGCCGTGTTGAGCCCGACGATCGACAAAAAGAAGACGCTGCCCACTGTAAAGAGGATCGTGCCGGTGAGGTAGGCGACGGCGGCGCTGAACTCGAGCCGGTCCCAGACGGTCGGCGGCGCGTTCCGCTCCCGCGCGAGGCGCAGAACCTCCGCCATGTCGTGGCTCGTCACCAGAAGATAGAAGAGCGATCCGGCGATGAAGATCCACGCGCCGAGATCGGCATAGGCGCTCCAGCGCGGGAAAAAGCAGAAGCTGCCGGCGATGAACAAAAGCCCGCCGATTTTGTAGACGATCGCATTGATCGTCTCCCATTTGAACTCTTCGCGCAGGCTCGGCCGGTCGGCGAGCACAGCGTGAATGCGGGGCCGGTTGACGAAGAGATGGGGCACGCCGGCGCAATATTATAGAATTGAAATCATATTCATGGCGCGAGCCTAGCACGCGGAATCCAGTCGCCTCAAATCGTGTGCCGGCGGGGCGGCGATGGCAGACCGTCGCCGCGGTTGTGGCGGTCAGAGTGCGGCGCGCAGATCGGCGAGCGCACGGCGGTAGCGCGTTTCGATCGCCTCGCGCCGTTGGTGCCGCCCGTTGCGCACCAGGTGACGGCCGGCCGACCAGACATCGCTCACGCATCCATCGCCCGCCGCGAAGACGAACGCATCGAGACGCGTGTCGCCGGCAAGGCCCATGAGATCGACATCGTCGCCGCGAAGGCTGACGAGATCGGCGAGCGCGCCCGCCTCGATGCGGCCGCTTTGGCGCCGAGCGGCCTGGGCTCCGCCGGCGGCGACGGCCTCCCAGAGCCGGCGGCCGGTCGAGCGGGCCCGTTCGGCGAGCATCGCGCGGCCGCGATGATGGAGGCGCTGGGTGTGCTCCAGCGTGCGCAGCTCCTCGGCGAGGCGGATGCGGATATTGGAATCGGAGCCGACGCCGATGCGTCCGCCCGCGCCGAGATAGCGGACGCCATCGAAAATCCCGTCACCGAGATTGCTTTCGGTGATCGGACAGAGGCCGGCGACCGCGCCCGTGGCGGCGAGCGCGACCGTCTCCTCCGGGGTCATCTGGGTCGAATGGATGAGGCACCAACGCGGATCGACCGGCAGATTGGCGAGCGCCCAGGTGACGGGGCGCGCTCCGAGCGCGGCTTCGACCTCCTTCACCTCGGCGACCTGCTCGGCAAGGTGCATATGGATCGGGCCGTCCGCGAGGAGGCCGAGCGCCTCGCGCATCGACGCCGGGGCGACGGCGCGCAAAGAGTGGATCGCGAGGCCGAGGCCCGCGTCGGGGAGGGGGGCGAGTGCGGTCTTGGCGGCGTCGATCAGGCGGGCGAACGCGTCGAGCGTGTTGCCGAAGCGGATTTGACCGGCCGTGAGGGGGCGCCCATCGCAGCCGCCCTGCTGGTAGAGGACGGGCAGCAGCGTCAATCCGATCCCCGATTGAGCGGCGGCGGCGGCGATCCGCTCGGACATCTCGCCGAGCCGGGCATAGGCCGCGCCGCCCGGTGCGTGGTGGATATAATGGAACTCGACGCTGGCGCCGTACCCGGCCTCCAGCATCTCCATCTGCACGAAGGCGGCGATCGCCTCCACATGATCGGGTGTCAGGCGGTCGAGAAAACGGAACATGAGCTGCCGCCACGTCCAGAAGCTGTCGGCCGGATCCGGCCCGCGGAACTCGGTGAGCCCTGCCATCGCGCGCTGAAAGGCGTGGCTGTGAAGGTTCGCGGGTGCCGGAAGGAGAGCGTCGACGCGGAGCCCATCCGGCGCGGCGTTCGGGGTGACGGAGGCGATGCGCCCGCCATCGATGACGATCGCGACATCGCGTGCCCAGCCGCCCGGTAGGAGCGCCTCGCTGGCAAAGATCCGGTCCATTCGGCCCCCTCGACCGTCATGCCCACCGTCGCATGTCGGCGCGGCGGCGCGCCGGCATGACGGTGTTGCCGATAACGTTATCCCGCGCAGGCCGAGAGCGCACGCGCCGGCAGCGAGGCCGCCGCAACGCGCCGTGTCGCGTGACCGGGCGTGGATGCTCGTCTTGCCGGGGAACGTGTGATATACTTGCGGTATATTGAGTTTTGTTGTTGCTCTTGTGCAAGTCGGGGCGCCGATGATCGCATAGCGACCCGATTTTCACATGAATATCGAGGCGAGTGACAGTATTCGGGCAAGCGGGATGCCGAGGGGCTGATGGCGGGGCCGTCGGCCGCGTCGCCGGCTGGGGCGACGCGTCGGTGCGTTGGTTCGGCCGACCCCATGGGTGCGCGGACCGCGGTCCGGGTTCGGGTTACGACTGAGGCAACATTATTGCGGGGCTGGAATCATGTTTCGGATCGCAACGCTCATCGGGCTCGCCGCTTCCTTTTCCGTCGCGGCTCAGGCGCAGACCACACCACCGGTCGACACCGTCGCCGGCACACTCAAGGGCCGGCCCTATTCGCCATATGCCGACCGCGCCTATCCGACCAACGTCTATTTCGGCGACACCCATGTCCACACCGGCCTTTCGGCCGATGCCGGGGGCTCCGGGACGACCTTGATGCCGCGCGACGCCTATCGCTACGCGCGCGGCGATCAGATCATGACGAACACCGGTCAGCCGCTCAAAGTGCGCGTCCCGTTCGATTTTTACGTCGTGACCGATCATTCCGACGCGCTCGGCGCGATCCGCGACATCATCGATGGGGCGCCCAACATCATGGCCGACCCGACAGGCCGCGCCTATCACGAGGACTTCAATGCCGGCGGCGAGACGGCGGCCCGCGCGATGTTCCGCCTGATCGGGCAGTTCTCGCAGGGTGAGCTCAGCGATGCGCTCAATTATCAACCCGGCAATTCCGCTTATGCGCGGACCTGGAACGACATCATCGCCGCCGCGGAGGAGTTCAACGATCCCGGCGTGTTCACGACGTTCGTCGGGTTCGAGTGGACCTCTCCCGTGAGGGGCAACAACCTCCACCGGAACGTGATCTTTCGCGACGGGGCGGAGCGGGCTGGCCGCGTCGTGCCCTACACCACCACGCCGCCGCTCGGCTCGCCCGACCCGCGCGATCTGTGGGCCTGGATGGAGAATTACGAGGCGACCACCGGCGGCGATGTGACGGCGATCCCCCACAACGGCAACCTGTCGAACGGGATGATGTTCGCGCTGGTGGATGATTTCGCCGACGGCGCGCCGCTCGACGCGGAATATGCCGAAGCGCGGCAAAAATGGGAGAGACTTTACGAGGTGACGCAGATGAAGGGCACGGGCGAGGCCCATCCGCTGCTGTCGCCGGAGGATCGCTTCGCCGATTTCGAGTTGTGGGACGTCGGCAATCTCGATTTCTCGCAGGCGGTTACGCCGGCGATGCTGCCGGGGAGTTACGCCCGCGCCGCCCTCAAATCGGGCCTTGCCCTCGAAAGCCAGATCGGCGTCAATCCGTTCAAGTTCGGTATGGTCGGCGCGTCCGACACGCACACGGCATTCTCGAGCCCGGACGAGGACTCCTTCTTCGGCAAGTTCGCGAGTTACGAGCCGTCACCCGACCGGGTGATCAAGGATGGCGCGTTGCACGTCTCCGGCAAAAGCGCCGACGACAGCTTCAAGATCTACACCTGGCAATATTCCGCCTCCGGCCTCACCGCGGTGTGGGCCGAGGAGAACACGCGCGGCGCGATCTTCGACGCGATGGAGCGGCGCGAGGCCTACGCGACGACGGGGCCGCGTATGCGTGTGCGCCTCTTCGGCGGTTGGACCTTCAAGGAGGAGGACGCCGTTCGGCGCGATCTCGCGCAACTCGGATACGACAATGGCGTGCCGATGGGCGCCGACCTTCCCGCCGCGCCGGAGGGCGCCCGGGCGCCGACCTTCCTCGTCTATGCCTTGCGTGATCCGATGGGTGCGAACCTCGATCGCATCCAGATGATCAAAGGCTGGCTCGATGCCGACGGCACGCCGCAGGAGCGCATTTATGACGTCGCCTGGTCGGACGGGCGCAGCCGCGATGCGGACGGCCGGCTGCCGCCGGTCGGCAACACGGTCGATCTGTCGCTTCCGAGCTGGACGAACACCATCGGCGCGGCCGAACTCGGCACGGTGTGGACCGACCCGGATTTCGATCCGTCCCTCAAGGCGTTCTATTATGCCCGCGTGATCGAGATCCCGACGCCGCGCTGGACCGCCTATGACGCGGTGAAATTCCATCTCGACATCCCCGAGTCCGTGCCGCTGACCATCCAGGAGCGCGCCTATACCGCGCCGATCTGGTACCAGCCCGCGCGGTGAGGCCGTCGGTGGGGCGCTGCGGGCAGCCCGGCCCGCGCACCTCGTCATGGCCGCGTGAATGCGTCATGATCCCCGGACCCGTCACGCTTTGTTGGAGGCGTCATGGTTTTCGGCAAGGTTTGGAAGTCGCCTCTTCTGCACTTTTTTGCGCTCGGTGCGATACTCTTTGCCGGCTTCGCCGTGGTGAGCGGCGAACCGGCCGCGTCTCCTCCAGACCGGATCGATCTTTCCGCCGACCAGGCGCGGCGGCTCGCCGCCGAATTCACCGCCATATGGAACCGGCCGCCGAGCGAGGCGGAGCTCGATCGGCTGATCGCCGACTGGGCGCGTGAAGAGGCCTTCGTCCGCGAAGCGCTCGCGCTCGGTCTCGACAAGGACGACGCGGTGATCCGCCAACGCCTCGCGCTGAAAATGCAATTTCTTGCCGAATCCGGCGCGGCGGCGATGGAGCCCGACGAGGCGACACTCGCGGCCTATCTCGCCGACAATCGTGAGGAATTCACGCGCCCCGCGCGGTTCGCGTTCGAGCAGATCTTGCTGCCCGATGGGGCGACGGAGGCCGATATCGCCGCAATTCGCGAGATGGCCGGCGATACCGATCCCGCCACTCTCGGCGAGCGAACGATGCTGCCGGCCTCGCTCTCCCTCACGCCCGCGCCCGCCATCGACAGGGCATTCGGCGAAGGGTTCGCCGCAGCGCTCGCGGCGCAGCCGGTCGGTGCATGGGGCGGGCCGGTCGAGAGCGGGTACGGTGCGCACCTCGTCCGCGTCAACGATCGCTCGGAGCCGGCTCTGCCGCCTCTCGCCGACATTCGCGAGACCGTCGCCCAAACCTGGCGCGCCGAGCAGGCGGACGAGATGCGGGAGGCCTTCACCGCCGCACTGCTCAGCCGTTACACCCTCGACCTTCCGGCCGCCGACGCGGTGCTCGCCATTCCGTCCCCCGGCGACGTTCTCGCCCGATGAGAAGCCGGCTCACATGGCTCCTCGTCCTCTGGCTCTGGTTTCCTGCGAGCGCGTTCGCCCACGCCCTCGACCCCGCCTATCTGGACCTGTCGGCCCTCGGTAACGATCGTTGGCGGATCCTCTGGCGCGTACCGGATGTGGCCGGCCGGCCGATGCCGCTCGCCGTTCGGCTACCGGACCACTGCGACGGTGACGCGCCGGCGTCGCCCGCCGATGACGGGCGGGCGTGGACGATGGGATGGATCGCGACCTGTCCGGGTGGTCTCGCCGGTGGACCGATCGCGATCATTGGCCTCGACGGAACCCGCACGGATGCACTCGTTCGTTACGAACCGGTGCCGGGCGAGCGGGTGGTGCACCGTCTCACCGCCTCGGAGCCTGGTTTCGTGGTGCCGGTGGAGGCTGGTCCGCTCAGCGTCTTCACGAGCTATGTCGGGCTCGGTGTCACGCATATTCTGGAGGGCGTCGATCATCTTCTCTTCGTGTTGGCGCTCGTTCTCCTGATCCGAGACCGGGCGCGGCTGTTGTGGGCCGTCACCGCCTTCACCCTCGCGCACAGCCTGACATTGGGACTTGCTTCGCTGGGGTGGCTCGATCTGCCGCCGCCGCCGGTCGAGGCCGTGATCGCGCTGTCCATCGTCTTCCTCGCCTACGAGCTCGCTTTGCCGCCGGAGCGGCGCGACCCGTTGGCGATCCGTTATCCGTGGATCCTCGCCTTCGGGTTCGGCCTCATTCATGGGCTCGGCTTTGCCGGGGCGCTGCGCGAGATCGGCTTTCCCGCGGGCGATGTTCCGCTCGCGCTCTTCGCGTTCAATGTGGGGGTCGAACTCGGTCAGGTCGTCTTCATCGTGGCCGTGTTGCTTCTCTGGGCCACCGTCCGGCATGTCGCTCCGGCGGTCCAGCGACATGCGGGGACGATGTCGCGCATCGCAAGCTATGCGATCGGGAGTGTCGCGGCGTTCTGGGTCATCGAGCGCGTCGCGGCGTTCTGACGACAATGTGAGGCGCTTGTGTCGAGGCACGGGGCGGCGCGAAC
The DNA here is from genome assembly GCF_021556395.1 of Acuticoccus kalidii. Taxonomy (GTDB): domain Bacteria; phylum Pseudomonadota; class Alphaproteobacteria; order Rhizobiales; family Amorphaceae; genus Acuticoccus; species Acuticoccus kalidii. Next base: position 441,472 of record NZ_JAKGCS010000024.1, on the reverse strand, counting down.
GCGGCCGTGCCGCCATGTCCATGGGATCATGTCAACCGGAGCCGGATCATGAACGTTGTCGCCGTCGCTCTTGCGATCACCACGCTCGTCTCTCTCGCCCCAACGCTGGCGCTCGCCCAAGCGGCGCCCTTGAAGAACATCGTCCTCGTCCACGGCGCCTGGGTGGACGCGTCCGGCTGGAGGCCGGTCTACGAGATCCTGAACCGCGAAGGCTATCGCGTCTCGATGGTCGAGGAGCCGGAGACCTCGTTCGCCGAGGACGTCGCGGCGACGAAACGGGTTCTCGACCGGCAGGACGGGCCGACCTTACTCGTCGGGCACAGCTATGGCGGCTCGGTGATCACCGAGGCGGGCGTTCATCCGAAGGTCGCCGGTCTCGTCTATGTCGCCGCCCATGCGCCCGATATCGGGGAGGACGAGGCCGCCCTCGGTGCGCGAATGCCGAGTGTCCTCGGCAAGACGAAAGGGGCGATCATCAAGACGCCGGACGGGTTTACCTATCTCGATCCGACGCTTTTTCCGAAGCTCTTCGCGCCGGATCTTCCTGAGGCCGAGGCCGCGTTCATCGCCGCCTCTCAGGTCTATGCCGCCGCGTCCGTCTTCTCGACACCGCTCACCGAAGCGGCGTGGAAGACCAAGCCGAGCTGGGGCATCGTCGCCGGGGACGATCAGATCATCAGCCCCGCGCTCGAACGGTTCTATTATGAGCGCGCGAAGAGCGACTGGATCGTCATCGCCGGGGCGAGCCATGCGGTCTACCTCTCGCACCCCGACGAGGTGGCGGACGTCATCATGAAGGCGGCGGCGTCTTTCGGCGAGATCAAGTGATCCGCGCGGCGGATCTCACGCCACGATGTAGTTCAGCCAACTCTTCATCCGCAGCAAGATCTTGCGGATGATGGCGATCGCGGTGAGGTGGTCGCTGTAGACGGCGACCTGCGCGCTCGATCCGGGAAGCAATTCCGTTACCGGAATATCGGTTTCAAGGGCCAGGCGCACGATCGCATCGTTCGGTCCCCCGGCGTCATAGGCGAGGAGCGTACCGGAGGCCGAGAGCTGGCCTTGGGCGATCGCGGCCTGCAACACGTCGATCCGGGCGGGGAACACCCGTCCGGGCAGCGACGGGAAGATCACCTCCGCCGATTGGCCGACGGTGAGACGCGACAGCACGTTCTGCGGAAAGGCCGCGGCGAAGATGGGGTGATCGGTGTCAACGAACACCATCGTGTTGGTGCCCGGCCCGACCGTCATCCCGTTGCGCAGGAAGAGCTGAAGCACATACCCGTTGCTCGGCGCCTTGACGTTGCTCTGTTCGAGATTGAACTCGGCCGATTGCACGTCCGCTTGCAGCGCGGCGACGCTGGTGTTCACGCCGCCGATCTCCGAGCCGAAGGCGAGGCGGGCACGTTCGGCCGCGGCCTCGGCGGCGGCGAGCGATTGCTGAGCGGCCTCGAGGTTGCGGGTCGCGGTGTCGACCGCGGCCTGGGCGACCACGTCGCGTGACAAAAGTTCGGCCTGGCGTCTGTAGGTCTCTTGGGCGAGCGTGACCTCCGCCTTCGCCTTTTCGGCGGCGGCCTCCGCCTGGTTTTTGCTGGCTTCGAGCTCCTTCACCCCCTGTTCGGCCTCGGCGAGAGCGGCGCGGCGCTGATCGAGCTGATACTGGAATGGCCGCGGATCGATCCGAAAGAGGCTCGTCCCCGTCTCGATGGGCTCGTTGGGCGTCACGGCGACGTCGACGATCTGACCGGACACCGTCGGAATGATCGGCGTCGTGTAGAAATAAAGCCGCGCGCGTGCGCTGAACGGGTGATTGAAGTTGAGCGCGAGGATGAGCCCGCCGACGATGACGACCGCCCCGAGCGATGCCGTCGTCACCGTCCACTGGTTGAGCGGAATCCGCAGGATCTTGAAGATCGCGACGCAGAGCGCGGCGTAGCCGAGAAGGAGGAGGACGGCCATCGGACTATCCCCGCTCGCTTTCGAGCCGGGCGACGCGCTGTTCGAGCGCATCGAGCGACGCGGTGGACGATGCCGACGATGTGCCGAAGCCCCAGCCGGTGTCCGGCCGATAGAGCAGCGCCCAGATCCACAAAAAGGGCCACAGCACACCGAGCGTGAAGAGGCTGAGCCACGTCGCCGCCCCGATCGCCTCGCGATGGGGATGGTTGCGCCGCTTCGCGATCGCATAAGGCACGCCGTAAACGCCGACGATGCCGTAGATCAACAAGAGCGTGATGACGACGAGAATGATGAGCGCCACAGTGTCGAGTGTCATGGCCATCCCCTTCCTCGGCGAGGCTGACGCCAAGTCATGGGCATGGCGCCATCGGTGCGCCTATTCTACCATCAGCTGCTCGATCATCTTATCGAATTCTGCGGTGACCAACGCCGAGTTTGGTTCAAGCGTCACCGTTGGTCCCACCCTCCGATCGCGTTCTTCTGCTCGTCGGTCTTTCCGGTGGCGGCTTCGTCCGGGACCGGCGTGCCGGAGAGGCGGAGCGTGCGTTCGAGGAGGACTTCGTAGATCGGCCGCCCGCCGAGCCGGTCGGCCACGATATTGGCGACGAGGCAGGTGATGATGCCCGGTACGAGGATCGAATACGCCCCCGTAAGCTCGGCGAGGAGCACGACGCCGACGAGGGGAGCGCGAACCGTCGCCGAGAACAAGCCGCCCATCGCCGCGACTGCGAGCGCCGGCAACATCCCATCTGGAAGCGGCACATAGACGTCGAGGACGAGGCCGTAAAAGAGGCCGATCGCGGTCGCGAGGGCGAGGATCGGCGCGAAGATACCCCCCGGCGCGCCGATCGAATAGCTCGCCATCGTCATGACGAAGCGGATGAGGACGACGGCTGCGATCGTGATCAGCGGCATGTGTTCGGTGGTGAGCGTCACGGCGAGCGCTTCGCCGCCCTGCGTCGCCTCCGGCACGACGATCAGAAGAACGCCGATGACGAAACCGACGATTGCCGGCAGGACATAGAAGGACACGCGACTGCCGAAGGCGAGCGCCTGGTCCATCGCCCGCACGAGGCAGTGGTTGAAGGCGACGCCGACGAAGCCGAGCAGGATGCCGAGGCCGATGAAGGCGGGCAAGCTGCTGATCGCGATGTCCGGTACCTCGATCATCATGAACGGGCGCCGGCCGGTCAGCGCCTCGGTCACGACGCCGCTCGCGACGGAGGCGATCATCACTGCCGAGTAGGTTTTTAAAGAATAGGGAAATTGCCGGCGCGTCTCCTCGATGACGAAGAGGATCGAGGCGAGCGGCGCACCGAATGCGGCGGCAAGCCCGGCCGCCGCGCCCGCCGCGAGAAGGCCGCGCGTGTCGCGCGGTCCGAGGCCGAGCCGTTCGGACGCGCCCTGTGCGATCGATGCGCCCATGTGGATCGTTGGCCCCTCGCGGCCCGCGACGAGGCCGGAGCCCAGCGAGAGAAAGCCGCCGAAGAATTTCGCGACGAGGACGCGCCGCCAGCGCACCTCGCGCAGTCCGGCCATCGCCCCCTCGATCTCCTGAACGCCCGATCCGCCCGCTTCCGGGGCGAGATTGCGCACGAGCGCGACCGACAGGACAACGAGCGTCGCGGAGACCGCGCCGGTGAGGAGCAGGAAATGCCCGAGATCGAGGTCGACCGCGCGATGCAGATATTTGGGCCACTCGAGGATCGCGTCGACGCCGAGATGGAGGGCGGTCCCGATGAGGCCCGTCATCGCGCCGACGAAGAGCGCGATCAGATAGTAAGTCGTATCGTTGCGGCGGCTGGGGTCGGCAGCCTGGGCCGAATGCGGGGCAGGTGACACGGACGCTTCGTTTGCCTCGTTCATCATGGGGCGGATCGTTCGCCGGAAGGGATGCCGGGTGTCCGGGTCTCGTGCCGCGAGGGGCCGCGGGGGCAAATGGCGTCACTCATTGCGGGCGTCCGGTCCGGCCGGTGCCCGCGGCTTTCGTGTTCGGCAGAAGCCACCACGCGGCGATCCATGCGACGAGGAAGACGCAAGCGGCGGCGGCGAAGCCGATGGAGGTGGCGTCCGCGCTCGCTTGATGATCCGGCGAACGTGTCGCGAGCGGGTCGGCGGACAGGATCACCGCGCCCATCATCGCGACACCGAGCGTGCCGCCGATCTGGCGCACCGTGAGGAGGAGGCCCGAGGCCTGATTGCGGTTGACGTCGGCCTCATGGGCGAGGGCATCGGTGCCGGGGGCCGGAACCGTCAGGCCGAAGGCGAACCCGCAGACGACGAGTGCGGGCACGATCAGGCTATAGTCGAGCAAGGTGAGGGCGAACGCCCAATAGCCCATACCGACGATGCAGAGCCCGAGCCCGATCAGGACGGGAGGGCGCAACCCCTTTTTGTCGTAAGCCCATCCGCCGACCTGGGACCCGACGAGCTGCGCCGCGGCCATCGGCAGGAGCGCGAGGCCGGCGCGCGTCGCGCCCATGCCGAGCACGTCCTGCAGATACATCGAGAAATAGAGCGCGACGCCGAGGATCGCGAAGCGCAGCACGAAGGCAATGAAAAGGTCGGTCGAGAGTTCTTTGTCGGCAAGGAGCCGCAGGTCGATGAGGGGCGGTTTGAAGTGCAGTGAGCGCATCGCGAAGAGGGTGCACGATGCAATGCCGACGGCCGCCGCGGCGAGCGTCGCCCCGGAGGTCCAGCCCCAGCTCGCGCCTTGCTGGAGGGCGAGGATCGTCGTCGCGATCCCCACCACCAGAAGGATCGCGTTGCGGATCGAGATCGGGATCGTGCGATCGGGATGGTTCGGTGGCTTCGAGACCGCGACGAGGACGAGGGAGGCGATGCCGAGCGGAATGTTCAGCCAGAAGACCGCCCGCCACGTGACGAACTCGGTGAGAAAGCCGCCGATGAGGGGGCCGAGCGCCAGAAAGATCTGGCCGATCCCGGTATAGACGGCCATCGCGCGTCCGGCGCTCGACTTGTCGAAGACGCTGAGCACGATCGCGGCGGACACCGGCATCATCAGCGCGGCGCCGATCCCTTGGAGCGCGCGAAAGGTGATCATCCACGCCTCGCCCCACGCATTCGTGGGCGCGAAGCCGCAGCCGATGGAGGCGAGGAAGAAGATCACGATGCCGGCGCGAAAGAGGACGACGCCGCCGAACTTGTCGCCTAATCGGCCGCCGATCGCGACGAATGCCGCCATCGCCAGGAGATAGGCGTTGACGATCCACTGTTGCCCGATGGGGCTGAGGTGGAGGTCGGAGCCGATCGTCGGCAGCGCGACGGCGACCACGGTCTGGTCGACGAGCACCATCGCGAGGGAGCCGGTCATCGCGATGAGCACGAGCCAGCGATTGTGCGCAAACATCAAAGGTCCGTCATGATGAGATGTCGGTGCCGTCGGCCCCCGATAGGCGCGAGCCTCGCCGATCGGCATGTTATGCGCCGGTCGGCGAGGCTGCGGGGATGGGGCCGGCTCACGCGGCGCGCGCGGCAATCCGAGAATGGTGGACGTCGATGCCGGCCCGCGATCGTGCGGGCCGGCGCGTGCGGATTATTTGCCGACGACGGGTTGATAGCCCTGCCGGAGCGAGGACATGAGCGGTTCGTCGACGTCGAGATGGCCTTTGACCAGATCGGGCGGGGTGAGGGCCATCCATTGGTTCAGCGAGATATCCTTGTATTCCGGCTTACTGAACACGTTGAGGACGTGCACCGGCTCGTCGCCGATGTTCTCGATATAGTGGGCCAAGGTCTTCGGCACGTAACCGACGTCACCGGCGACGAAGTCGAAGGTGCGCGCATTCTTGACCGCGTCGAATACAGTCATCCGGGCCTTGCCGCTGAGATAATATTGGATCTCGTCGGCATCCGGGTGCCAATGCACCTCGCGCATTCCGCCCGGCTCGAGGTGGATCATCAGCGCCGCCATGTTGGTGACGGGAAAGAGCTTGGAATCGATGATCTTCGTCGCACCGCCGGGGAATGAGTTGGGCTCGATTTCCGAGGCGCGGAAGACGTAGCTTCCCGTCATCGCCGCGGCGCCGAGCTGCTTGCGCACCTCGTCGAGGGGGGCCGGGACGGGCATCCGGAAAATATACTTCTCAGCGTCCGGCGTGCCGTCGAACGCGCTTTCCGGCACGCCGAAATTCTTGGCGAGAACCTCGCGGGGAAGGTGGGCGAACAGCTCGGTGATGAGGAGTGTTTCGTTCTCGGAGAAATTGCCGTCATTGAAGACCAGCAAGAATTCCGTGCCCTCTTCGAGCCCTTGGATCGCGTGCGGGAAGCCGGCCGGCGCGAGCCAAAGGTCGCCGGGTCCGAGATCTTCGACCAGCGTCTGGCGGTTCTCGTCGACGAGATAAAAGCGCACCCGCCCCGACATCACGTAGGCCCATTCGGCCTCTTTGTGCCAATGAAGCTCGCGCACGACGCCCGGCCCGAGCCGCATGTTGACGGCCGCGAGCTCTTTCAGCGACGGCATTTCGCGGATCGTAACTTCCCGCGCCCAACCCCCGTCTTCGAGACGATTGTGGGCCATCGCGAAGGGGAACTTTAGGCTCGGGATCCCACCGGAATCGGTGGCGGGCGGCACGAAAATGTCGGGATTTTGAGCCTCGACCTCCGGGTTGCGCGGGCCGGCGACGTCGGCGCCCCGTGTTCCAACGATCGGTTGTGGCAACTCAGCCATCAAGTAACCCTCCTTCAGAATTGGGTGGATCTTGTCCGAATTGTTTTATGTGTCAAGTTATTAAAAGTGCTTTGGGTGCGGCATCAGGGCATGAGGAAGAAATTCAGAGAATTGGTATGCATATCTGTTTCGATTCGTTGAGGCTTTTACGATAGGGGTGACAGAGGCGCCCGCAAGGACGAGGGCGCCGATCATCGATCGGCGCCGCTCGATTGGGAAAGGCGCAGGCGATCTCAGGCGATCGAGCCGCCCGGCGTCGGATCGGGATCGCGCTTCGTGCGCTCGAAGGCGTCGAGCGCCAGGATGAAGACGATCGCGGCGGCGATGAAGAGGGACGCATGCGCGATCAGATACGCATCGATATAGAAGCCGATGCCACCACCTGCGGCAAACCCCAGAAGGATCAAGAAAAACAGGCCCGCCCACATCAGGTTCGGCTCGCCGTTGATCCCTTCCTTCTTGAAAAAGCTCTGCACGAGGAAGTTGAACGCCATCTGGACGACAAACGTCACGGCCACGTTGCCGTAGAGCATGCCATGATCCTTGTGAAAGGCGTTGCCTTGCGCGCCGGCGACGAAGCTCACAGCATAGGCGACGAGATGCGCGTCGACCACGCCCATTCGCGAGGCGATACCGAGTCCGAGCAGGGCGAGGCACTCGAAGATGAGGACCACCGGCGTGAAGACATGACCGCGCCGCAGCAGGCTCGTCATCAGAGCGCCGCAAGCTGCCGAGCCGAGCCCGAAGCAGATCACGGAGATGAACGAGAACCAAAATGCAGTCCAATCCCCCTGGATCAGACGATAGCCACTCTGGATGACGTTGCCCGATTGTACGGTTGCAAAGGTGGAGGCGTTCGCGAGCGTCCAGGCGTTGAGAAGACCTGCGACGAAGGCGAGGAGAAAACCGACACGCGGGTTCTCCATCAGAGGATAGCGAACGGTTTCGGGATGAGCGTTGATGACCGCTATAGCCAAGCCGGTTTCCCCTTTCTCGTGTCGCGCCTCAGGGGCACGAGCCGCCTTCGGCCGCGTGCTGCGCGATGGCCGCAAATGTACGCTGCACACCGGCCAGAGCGCCGCAGCGCAACGACCATTCACCGTCCCGCGACCACCGAGGGATGACAGGACAGCGATGGAAAAATGCTACGCTTGGGCGTGTGGGCCGCTCAATATCCTAAATGGGATATATTTCGCGGCGTCTCGGTTTTTTTGGTGGAGAGACCGTTCTCTTGGCGTTGAGTCGGCTTGTCTGAATGTAAAAATATGTAGATTAGCCCCGAACGACCAGGGGGATCTATGAAGGCGTTTAGCGATGTCATTTATGCTATTAACGCTGCCGCTCTGTCTCCCGAGCGATGGCCGTCAGTGCTAGAAAAAATCGGCGAATATTTCGATGCGGCGGGCTCTGTCATTATTTATTACAGTGGCGACTCCGACACTGCGTTTATCCATTCCCATACTCTGACGGATGCCGTGCAAATCTATCTCGATGAGGGATGGTGGCAGCATGATGCGCACGCACAGAAGGCTTTGGAGCTCAATCTCGAAGGATTCGACGTTTTCGACGATTTCACCGTTTTGCCGGAAGAGCAGGTCGGGACGATCCCGATTTATACTGATTTCTTCAAGCGTGTCGGTTTCGGCTATTTGATGTCCTGCGTCATTCTGCCGAAATGGGACATGTTCGTGGCGATCTCTGTGCCGCGTGCGGAGGACAAGGGGCGCTTCACCGAGGCCGAGAAAACCTTGCTTCAGCACATCGGCCGCCATGTCGAGCAGGCGCTTCGCCTGTCGGTTCGGATCGTGCAGCTCAATGCGACTTCGAGCGTGCTGCGGGAGGCGCTCGATGCGGTCGATATCGGCATCTTCGTGATCGGCGCGGACCGGCGCGTGCTGTTCGCCAACACCGTGGGCTCCAAACTCTTCGACACGTTATTCGACCGGACGGACGGGCGCATCCTGCCGAAACGGGAGGAGGACCGGGCCCGCTTCTTCGGCCTTCTGGAAAGCCTGTCGGAACCGGTCACGGAGCGGTCCGACCCGCGGCCCTGCATCGTGATGGGCACGGACGGCGGGCGCGTCGCGATCTGGGCGCTGCCGGTGGTGGACCGGGACGAGCTTCATTTCGAGGGAAAGGGGGTTCCGCAAACGTTACTCTTCACCACCCCGATCGAGCGCGACCGGATGATCGATCCGGTCATCCTGCGTGAAGTCTTCGATCTAACGCTGGGGGAGGCGCGGATCGCATCCCTCGTCGGGAGCGGCATGGCGATCAACGACGCCGCCGATCGGCTCGGCGTGACGGAGGGCACGGCGCGCAACGTTCTGAAACAGGTCTTTCGCAAGCTCGGCGTCAACCGTCAGGCGCAGCTCGTGCGTCAGGTCGCGAACCTGTGGGCGAGCGCGCCGAACACGAAATAAGGCGGTCAGCCGCCACTCTCGTCGAGCAGCAATTGCGTCTCCCCCCAGGTCCGCTTCGCCTCATGCCGCAACCACCTGCGAAACCGCATCAGCGCCGGTTTCGACCGGCGGCTCTTCGGATAGATGAAGTGGTAGCCCCAGGGGGATTGCACGACCGTGCGGTCGAGCAGCGCGAGACGTTTGTCGCGCAATTCCGACAGCATCATGAAGGGCGGCATCATGATGGCGCCCATGCCGGACAAAGCGGCTTCGATGCCCATGATATATTGCTCGAAGCGGGGGCCGGCCATCGGGTGCGGATGGGCAAGGCCGGCGATGCGGAACCAGTCGCGCCATGCGGTCGGGCGGTGGAGGTGCTGGATCAGCGTGAGCTCGCGCAGCAGCGCGTCGATCGGGGCGGGGTCGGCCGGAAGCAACTCCGGGGAGCAGGCCGGCACCGTCACCTCGTCCATCAGAAACTCGGACAGGCTGTCGGGCCAGACATCGTTGCCATAATGGATCACCCCGTCGATGCCGCTATTGGCGAGGTCGAAATGGCCGATCTGCGCGGTAATGCGGACCTCGATGCGGGGATATTGCGCCATGAAGCGGCGGATCCGCGGGGCGAGCCAGCGCCCGCCGAGGCTCGGCAGGGTGGCGATGGAGAGCGTCTCGTCGGCATCGGCGAAGGTCGATAGGCGCAAGGTCGCCGCGCCGAGCTCGTCGACGATCGTCTGCACATCGTCGAGATAGACGCGGCCCTGCTCGGTGAGGATGAGCCCGTGGCCGGTGCGCTCGAAGAGGGTCGCCCCGGCGAGCTCCTCGATGCTCTTGATCGCGCGACTGACGCCGCTCTGCGTCATGCCGAGCTCGTCGGCCGCTTTCGAGAAGCTGCGATATTGAGCCGAGAACAGAAAGGCGCGAAGGGCGCTGATCGGCGGCAGCATGCCTTCCCGATCGATGACGTTGCGCGGTGCGCTGGGGGCGCCGGCATGCATCCTGTCCACGGCGATCTCTCCCGACCCCTATGACTTGAAGTCATGCGTTTACGATTTTGCGTCTGTTGTCAACGGCCACGAGCGCCGCTCAACTTCGCCAATGAACGCGGCCGTGGGACGGATCTCCTCACTATCGCTTTGCGCTCGATTTGGATTCGTCCTGAACTGTTTGCCCAAATGATAGGCTATACGTGAACAAAATCAGCATTCGTAACGCGTCTGTGCTTGACGTCGAAAAAGGCGAGCTGACCGAGACCTGTGGTCTGCTGATCGTCGACGGACGGATCGCGGAGATGGGCCGATCGATTTCGACGGCCTCCGCCGACCGCACGATCGACCTCAACGGGCGCGTTCTGATGCCCGGCCTGTGTGACGCTCATGTCCACGCCATCGTGCCGATCAACAGCTTCGCCCAGTTGACGCGCTGGTCGCCGACCTATGTCGCGATCCGGGCGATGCCGATCCTCGAAGGCATGTTGATGCGCGGCTTCACGACCGTGCGCGATGCGGGCGGCGCCGATTTCGGCATCGCGCGCGCCGTGGAGGAGGGGCTCATTCCCGGCCCGCGCATCCTCTATTCCGGCAAGGCGCTTTCCCAATCCGGCGGCCATGGCGACATGCGCGGCGTCGGGGAGACGGTGCATGACGCGCATTATTATGTGCCGAGCCTCGGTCGCGTGGTCGACGGGGTGGACGCCGTACGGGCCGCCGCGCGTGACGAGCTGCGCCGCGGCGCCTCGCAGGTCAAGCTGATGGTGGGGGGCGGCATCGCGTCCTACACCGACCCGATCCACTTCGTGCAATTCTCGAAGGACGAGATCCGCGCCGCCGTCGAGGAGGCCGAGCACGCCCACACTTACGTGATGGCACACGCCTATACCGATATGTGCATCCGCCACGCCGTCGAATGCGGCGTGCGCTCGATCGAGCACGGCAACTTCATCTCCGACGACACGGCCGCTTTGATGGCACAGCACAATGCGGTCCTCGTCCCGACGCTCGTCGCCTATTCGACGATGTGGGAGGAGGGGATCGAGGTCGGGATGCCGCCCGAGCTCCACGCCAAGATCAAGCCGGTGCTCGATGTCGGCTCGCAGGAGCTCGAGATCGCCGCCCGCAACGGCGTGCCGATGGTGTATGGCACGGACCTGATCGGTCCGCTCCACCGGCATCAGTCGCTCGAATTCCGCATCCGCCGCGAAGTCCTCCCGGCGGCCGAGGTGATCCGCCACGCGACGTGCAACGCGACCGACCTCTTCAACATGTCCGACCGGCTCGGCCATGTTCGGGAGGGCTATATCGCCGACCTCATCGCGCTCGACGGCAATCCGCTCGAGGATATCGAGGTGCTGATGGCGCCCGAGAAGCTCGCGCTCATCATGAAGGACGGCCGGGTCTTCCGCGAAGCCGTCTGACCGCCCGCCGGCGGAGGTCGCCGGCCCAACATGCCGCCCGGCTCGGGGGGCCTTAAAACGAACCGGAGAATTCTCGATGCAGCTCAAATCCCTCGCGTTGGCATTGCCGGTGGCGGTGCTTCTGTCATCGGCCGCGACGGCGCAAGAGTACACGCTCGACCTCGCGAACGAGTATAGCGGTGCGACGCCGCCGGGCCTCGCGGACATCCACTTCGCCGAACTCGTCAAGGAGAAGACCGGCGGGCGGGTCGAGGTCGTCAACCAGCTCGGCGGATCCGCCGGCTTCAAATCCGCCGACATGATCGACGCGATCGGCGCCGGCGCGCTCCCGATGGGCAACTTCCCGCTGGAGGTCGGCGCGGGCCGCAATCCGATGTATCTCGTGACGAACCTGCCCCTCATCGGTCAGACCCTCGCCGAGGCCGAGACGATGCAGGAGATCGCGCGCCCCTATGTCGAGGCGGCGATGGAAGAGGACAATCTCGCGCTCCTCTATATGGTGATCTGGCCCGCGGTCGGGGTCTGGTCGGCCGAGGCGATCGAGGCGCCGGAGGACTTTGACGGGCTCAAGATTCGCGTCAACCATCCGATCGCGATGGAGCTGTTCCGCGCGGCCGGCGCGAGCCCTGTGCAGATTTCGTGGTCCGACGTCGTGCCGCAGCTTCAGGTCGGCGCGATCGAGGCCGTCCACGCGTCGATCTCCGGCATCTCGCTCGGTCTGCCGACCAATATCGTGCCCTATTATAACGATATCGGGACGCATGTCGGCCAGGCTGCCGCCGCGATCAATCTCGACACGCTGAACGAGCTGCCCGAGGATCTGCGCGCCGCCGTGATGGAGGCCGCCGCCGAGACCGAGGCTTGGAACCGCGCACAGATCGCGGATCTCGTCGCCTCCGAGGAACAGCACGTCGCCGACGAAGGCGGTACGGTGGTGAGCGAGTTCTCGCCCGAGCTCATCGGATTCCTGCGCGAGAAGGCGCAGCCGATCGTCGACGAGTGGCTCGCAAAGTCGGGCGAATCCGGGACCGAGTTCCTCGACGCCTATCGCAGCGCCACGCAATAAACGGGTCACGGGCATGACGCGCTCGTGGCGCGTCATGCCCGAGCCGCAGGAGGTATCATGAAGGGTCTCGCCTTTGGGCTCGACCGGATCGCCGCATTGGGAGCGGTCCTCGGCGAGATCCTCGCCGCCATCGCCGTCGTCGGCATGTTCGCCCACATCGTTCTCGAAATCGTCATGCGCGCGGTGTTCGCGACCTCGACCTTCGTGCTCGACGAGTTCGTCGGCTACATGGTCGCCGCGCTGATCTTCGGCGCGGCCGGCGGTTGTTTGCGGTCCAAGACGCACTTGCGGGTCGGCCTGCTGCTCGACCGGCTCGGCTTTCGGGCGCGCGCCGTTGCGGAGTGTTTCGCGCTCCTCGCCCTGATCTTCGTCGCGGTGCTCCTCACGCAGTATTATTTCGCCGCCGCCGATCGCGCCTGGACGCGCGGCACGGTGAGCCAGACGGTGGCCGAGGTGCCGCTCTGGATCCCGCTCGGCATGGCGATGCTCGGCGCGGGCAATCTCGTCCTCCAAGGCGTCGCGCGCCTCGGGCTCATTCTCACCGGACAGCTTCAGGCCCACGACTTCGCCGAAGAGATGCACGATGCCTGATTTCGCTCTCTCCTTCGCCCTCTTCTTCGGCCTTCTCCTCGCGATGATCGGGGTGGGGCTTTGGCTCTTCGTGGCGATCTTTCTGATCGGCATTGGCGCGCTCTATTTCGATGCGGGCTATTCGCTGATGCGGATCGGCCTCCTGTTGCAGACGACGACCTGGAGCGCCGCGCGGGCCTGGGAGCTTTCGGCGATCCCGCTCTTCATCTGGATGGGCGAGCTCCTCATTCGCAGCAATATCGCCTCGGCCGTGTTCGAGGCGATCGCGCCGATCACCCGGCGCATTCCGGGCGGTCTCGTCCACGCCAACGTGTTGGGCTCGACGCTCTTCGCCTCGGTGAGCGGCTCGACCGCCGCGACGACGGCCACGATCGGGCGCATCACGCTGCCCGCCCTCAAGGAACAGAATTATCCGCGCCGCCTGTCGCTCGGCTCGATGGCCGCCTCCGGCAGCATCGGCATTCTGGTGCCGCCGTCGATCCCGCTGATCGTCTACGGCGTCCTCGCGCAGGTCTCCATCGGCGATCTCTTCCTCGCCGGTCTCCTGCCGGGCCTCATGGTCGCGGCCCTCTTCATGACCTACATCGCGGCCATCTCGCTCATCCGCGGGACCGACAAGGCCGTGACGCCGCCCGAGACGTTGCGCTCCGGCGCGCGCCGTGTCCTCGACATCATGCCGCTGGCGGCAATCATCCTCGCCGTGATCGGCGGCATCTATACCGGCCTTGCGACACCCTCGGAAGCGGCGGCGCTCGGGCTCGGGGCGACGTTGATCCTGATCGCGTTCCGCGGCCAGATCAGCGTGAGGCTGCTGCGCGAGACACTCCAGGGAACGGTGCGCGTCTCGTGCATGATCGGTATCCTCCTCGTCGCCTCGGGGTTCCTGTCCTCGGCGATGAGCCTGTTGCATATCCCGCAGCAGGCGGGGGCGGCGATCGCGGCGCTAGAGCTGTCGCCGATGACGCTGATCTTCATCCTCACCGTCTTCTACCTCCTTCTCGGCTGCGTCCTCGACGGGGTCTCGATGATGGTGATGACACTGCCGATCACCGCGCCGATGGCGATCGCGGCGGGCTTCGATCCGATCTGGCTCGGCGTCTATTTCGTCCTGACGATGGAGCTCGGCCTGATCACGCCGCCGATCGGCTTCAATCTCTTCATCCTGCGCGGGATCACCGGGGAGACGATCAGCAAGATCGCGCTCGCCGCGATCCCGTTCTTCCTCCTCCTCTGCCTGGCGGTCGCGCTGTTGACGGTCTTCCCGCAAATCGCGCTCTTCCTGCCGAGCCTGTCGTGAGATGCTGATGGACGACGATCGAACACACGCCTTCCTGTCGCTCTGCGCGCTGCTGGAGCGATGGGGCGGGCTGCAATATGCGACGGTTCTGCGCTTCAGTGAGACGGCCGAGGGGCTCGCCGGCCAGCGCGTCTACACCACGGTGCCCGACATCTATCCGACGGGCGCCTCGAAGCTTCTGCCGGCGAGCCCGTGGCTCGACATCGTGCACGGTAAGGCGAAGCTCTTCGTCGCGGCCGACGAGGCGACGATCCGCGCGGCCTATCCTGATCCGGAAACGGTGTTCGGCCTCGGGGCCTGCCGCCTTGCGAATATGCCGGTGATGCGAGGGACCCGCCGTTTGGGGCTCCTCAACGTGGCGCAAGGGCCGGCCCATGAATGGGTGCGGATGGAAGAGGCGCTGCCGGAGGCGGCGCGGATCGCGGCCCTTCTTCTCGACTGACGATCCCGCGCGAGAGCGGGCGAGAGCGGGCGCGACGGGACGAGACCCGCCCGTCGATGGGATACCGGCGCAGCGGCAAGGCTGCGCCGGCCTGGTTTCACCAGACGGACGAGCCGCCGTCGACTGTCATCATCGAACCGGTCGCATAGGACGCCCGCTCCGAGGCGAGCCAGACGATGGCGTTCGCGATCTCCTGGGGGGTGCCCCAGCGATGCGTCGGGGCGCGGGCGCGCAGGCCCTCTTTGAACGCCTCAGGATCGTCCACTTCCGACAGCATCTTGTCGAAATAGTTCGACCAAATCACGCCGGGCGCGACGGAGTTGACGCGGATATTGTCGGCGGCGAAATCGAGCGCCATCGACCGGGTGAGGGCCGAGACGGCGCCCTTCGCCGCGACATAGGCCGCCCGGTCCTTGATCGCCATCGCCATCGCGATATTGGAGGCGGTGTTGACGATCGCCCCGCCGCCCCGCTTGCGCATCTCGGGGATCGCAAATTTCGAGCAGAGATACGTACCGTTGAGGCTGACGGCGACGATGTCGTTCCAGTCGTCCTCTTCGGCGTTCTCGACGGTTCCGAACATGCCGCGGCCGGCATTGTTCACGAGGACGTCGATCCCGCCGAACGTTGTGACGGTGAATTCGGCCATCGCGCGGGCGTCGGCCGCCTTGCGCACATCGACGGTGAAGGGGCGGGCGTTGCTGCCAATCTCGGCCGCGACGCTCTGTGCGGATTCCTCGACATAGTCGGCGACGACGACCTTCGCGCCTTCTTCGGCGAAGGTCTTCGCCGTCGCGGCGCCGATCCCGGAGCCAGCGCCGGTCACGATGACCACTTTGTCTTTGAGGAACATGTCCATGATGATGTCTCCAGGGGACGGTTGAAACGAGGATCGGCCGCCCGATCGAACGGTCGGCGGCGCGAGCGTTGCGGACCCCGGCGCAGCGGGGCACGACCCCCACGTTGTCCGTGGGGGCCTGACGCTCACGCCGAGGCGGGCGTCGCTCAGTCGGGCTTGCGGCTGTCTTTGGGCGGTGGGGCGAAGGCGGTGCGGGCTTCGATCTCGAGCACGTTGTCCGGGCGCGGGAAGGGCGTCGGATCCGGCTCGCCCGGCACGACCGGCCGGCCGACCTCCTCGAAGAAGGTTTCGAGCCCGTTCGGCTGGATGAACCAGAGCCAGTGCAGTTCGCCCTCGGAATTGTTGATGAACATATGCCGGCGGTTGCGGCCGACAAAGATCGTCACGCCCGGCTTGAGCTCATACTCGACACCGTCGACCACGGCCTTGCCGGTGCCGGAGATGAAATGCAGCGCCTCGTCATGGTGCGGATGCGCGTGCTCACGGACATAGCCGCCCGGCGGCAGCGTCTGCGTGCCGATGCTGAACGGGGTCTGCTGGTCGACGAACTCGGGCGCGATGCGAATGTCGATCTGGCCGTTCGCCGGAACCGGCTGCCAGAAGGTCTTGCCGTCGTCGGGGCCGAGGACGAAGACTTGGCCGAGTTCGGCCGACGTGTCGGGGGCGATGGAGGCGGTGGGCCGTAGGCTCATAGCATGCTTCCTAAATGTCAAAGCAGCGGGGCGAGAGGAGGCCGGGCGCGTGGGCGGCCGGCCGAGATCGCGTTATCGCGAAAGGTCAGCCGGCCTTGGCGCCGGCGAAGGTGGAGCCCGGCCAGGTGTCGTTGAGACGGTAGCCGGTGGGGAAGGGGTCCGTCGGATCGAGGACGTGCTGGTGAAAGCCGGTGATCCAGGCCGAACCCGTGATCGAGGGGCGGACGGCGGGAATGTCGCCGACCATCGCCGTGTCGCGGACGACGCCGGTGAATTCGGTGCCGATGATCGATTCGTGCACGAACGTCTCCCCGGTCGCGATCTCGCCGCGCGCATGGAGGAGGGCGAGGCGGGCGCTGGTGCCGGTGCCGCAGGGGGAACGGTCGAGGCGGCCGGGCGAGACGATGACGCCGTTGCGCGAGCGCTTGCCGGTGGCGGTTTCTTCGAGCGGGCCGGCGAAGAGGGTCTGGTTGACCGTATGGATGTCCGGGTTCTCCGGGTGGACCGCGGGAATCTGCTCGGCCGCGGCGGCCTTGATCCGCTCGCCGAGATCGACCATCGCCGCCGCTTCGTCGGGCTTCACGCTGAAGCCGACCCGCGCGGCGTCGACGATGACGTAGATCATGCCGCCATAGGCGACATCGACGGTAAGGGGGCCGAGGCCCGGAACGTCGATCGTGCGGTCGCGCGCCATCACGAAGGCGGGCACGTTGTCGAAGGTGACGCTTTCGCAGCGCCCGTCACGGCAGGTGGCGGTCACGTCGATGAGGCCGGCGGGCGCCTCGAGGCGGAGGCGCGTGGTGGGCTCGGTCATCGCCACCATGCCGGTTTCGAGCGCGGCGGTGACGGTGCAGATCGTGTTGGTGCCGGACATCGGAACGTAAAAATCCGATTCCATGATCACATAGCCGAATTGCGCTTCGGGATGGGCCGACGGCAGAATGAGGTTCATGCAGAGCGTGACCTTGCCGCGCGGGTCGTTGAGCAGGAATTGACGCAGGTCGTCGCCGTTTGTCTGCAGCCACGTCATCTTCTCGAACATCGTCGTGCCGGGGACGTCGAGAACACCGCCGGTGATGACGTCGTTCGGCTCGCCGGCGGCGTGGGCGCTGACGACATTGACCATTCTGGAAAAACGCACGGGTGGCCTCGCTGCTGCTGACCGCTCATTCTGTAAACGTTTACTTTAGCCTGTCAATCGGCATTTGACTCATGTGTCAGTGAGCCTTTCTCAACGCTGCGTTTCTTGCGGCCTGCGGTCGGGTCTAGCCGCGACGGGCGGGGCGGGGACGCGCGGTCGAGCGGCGCAAAATGACCTCCGTGTCGTAGCAGGCCGAGTGCATCGCATCGCCGGATTCCAGGTGGCGGATGATCGTCGTCGCGGCATGGCGGCCCATCTCGATCGCGGGCACCGACAGCGATGTCAGCGGCGGGTCGAGGAGGGAGGCGTATTCGACATCGTCGAACCCGGTGAGCGACAGGTCGTCCGGCACCGAAAGGCCCATGCGCCGGCATTCGGCGATGGCGCTGAAGGCGATGACGTCGCGGTTGCACAGGAGCGCCGTGAGGTCCGAGCGCCGCGATATCAGGCGCTGCAGGGCCGCGGCCCCGTTCGCCCTCTCATGCTCGACGTCGACATGCTCGATCAACGGTTCGAGGCCACGCTCGTGGAGGCAGTCCTGAAAGGCCTGGGTGCGCGATTGCTGGCGATCGTTGCCGGCGAGCGGGCCGGAAATCATCGCGATGCGGGTGTGGCCGAGATCGAGGAGGAGCTCGGTGAGCTGGCGCGTCGCCGCATAATTGTCGATCCCGATCATCGGGATTTCGGACGCGGCGAGGTAGGAATAAACCGTCAAAGTCGGAATATTCTGCTTGGTGACGAGGTCGAGCAGATCATCATCGTCGATCCGACCGAAGACGATGAGCCCTTCCGCGCCCTTTTGGATCAGTTTATGGGCGTGCGTATAAAGGTTTCGGTTGTCGAAGCCGGAGATTTCGAGAAAACCGACATAGTCGTGCTCAACGAGCGCATCTTGCACACCGCTGGCAACGAGCGAAAACAGCGGGTCGGCGAGGCGGGGCAGGAGGGTCCCGATGACCTGGCTGCGGCGGCGTCTCAACGCCTTGCCGACCGAGTTGGTGGTGTAGCCGAGCGCCTTGGCGGCCTTGAGCACCTCTTCGCGCAACTCGGGCCGCACCGCATCGGGGGTGTTGAGCGCGCGCGAGACCGTCGCGATCGACACGCCCGCGCGCTTGGCGACGTCGTGCACCGTCGCCTTGGTGCGTTTCGGGGTGGAATTGTCGGTCGGTCTCGACGGGGTCACGTTTGGGGCTGACCTTCGGGCGGCTGGGGGAGGGAACGAGTACGCGAAAAACAGGAAGGCGCCACCACGAGCCGCCACTTTCGCTGATCGCGTAATCGTTTTCAACTCCGTTCCCATGCCGACCGCCTTCAGGCTCACCGTGCAAGTCGTCTTCGGTGCCCGGAAACCTGCCAGATTGCCTAAAGGTTTGGCGGGGTCTTCGGTAACACCGGCGTGACCCGAGCGGGGCCTTGACAGTGCGACGTCATGATGCAGAACTCGAAGAAGTAAACGTTTTCAAGTCGCCATGCCCGCCCATCCTGGCGGGCGTGGCGATCGAGCAGAGGTGACTGACCCTGTGAGCGCCGCGGTGAGGTTCTGTGAAGCAAGGCGGGACGCAGCGCCGTCGCCCGCCCTGCGCGCCCCGACCGGGCGGATGTTGCCGTGGGAGAACGCCGCGCGATGAGCCATATCGTCGTTCTCGGCGCCGGCATTGTCGGTCTCGCGACCGCCGAGGCGCTCCTCGCGGACGGTCACGCCGTCACCATCGTCGACCGTGAGGCCGCGATTCCCGGTGCGTCCAAGGGCAATGCCGGCGGGCTCGGTGTCACCGAGATCATGCCGCTCGATTTCGCGGCGACACTCTGGAAATTGCCGCGATGGCTCGCCGATCCTCTCGGTCCGGTGAGCGTCGGGGCCGCGCAGGCCGTCAAGATGCTGCCCTGGATGCGCGCGATGGCTCGCACCGCGTCTCCCACGCGGCGGGCGGCGGCGATCGCCGCTCTGGCGTCCGCCCTTGCCGAGGCCCCGCGGGATTTCGTGGCCCTTCTCGACACGCTGGGCCTACGCGAGGAGCTGAACGAGGTCGGCGCGCTCTGGTGCTACGAAACCAAAGCCGCCTTCGAGGCCGACGCGGCCGATCGCAAGGCCCGCCGTGCCCACGGCATCGTCATGGAAGAGATCGGTGGTGACGAGGCGCGCGCCATGGAGCCCGCGCTCGGCCCGCGCACCGCAGCCGCCGTCTTCACCCCGCAATGGTCGCACGTGAACGACCCGGCGACCCTCGTGAATGCGCTGCGTCGCCATCTCGAAACCGCCGGTGTCGGCTTCGTCGCCGGGGAGGTTGTCGGCGTCGACGGGGCGGCGTTGAAGCTCACATGCGGACGCACATTGCCCTTCGAGCGCCTCGTCGTCGCGGCGGGCGCCTGGTCCGGCGCGCTCGCTCGCGCGGTAGGCGACCAGGTGCTCCTCGAAAGCGAGCGGGGCTATAACACCACGATCCCCGAGCCGGGCGTCTCGCTCTCGCGGGAGATCATCTTCGCCGAGCGCCATTTCGTGGCGACGCCGATGCAATGCGGTCTGCGGATCGGCGGGGCGGCCGAGTTTCGCGGGCTCCGCGCGCCACCCAATTATCGACGGAGCGCGGCGCTCGCCTCGCTCGCGAAGCTCTATCTGCCGGATCTCGACAGCACCGGCGGTCAGGACTGGATGGGCCATCGTCCGGCAACGCCCGACTCGCTTCCCGTCATCGGCGTTTCGCCGCGGCGCGCCGATGTCTTCTACGCGTTCGGCCACGGCCATGTCGGCCTGACGCTCGGGCCGACGACGGGTCGCATGATCGCCGATCTCGTCGCGGATCGGCCGCCCCATGTCGATCCCGCCCCGTTCTCGATCTCACGCTTTGCATAAAGGGAAGCTGCACCGGATGGACAACAGCACCTTCTTCTGTGTCGACGCGCACACCTGCGGCAATCCGGTTCGCGTCGTCGTCGGCGGGGCGCCGGTCCTCGCAGGGGCCTCACTGTCCGAGATGCGGGCCGATTTCCTCGCCCATCACGACTGGGTGCGGCGCGCTTTGATGTTCGAGCCGCGCGGGCACGATCTGATGTCGGGTTCGATCCTCTATCCCGCGACGCGTGACGATTGCGATATCGGTTGCCTCTTTATCGAGGTCTCCGGCTGCCTTCCGATGTGCGGGCACGGCACGATCGGCACGGTCACGGTCGCGCTCGAACAGGGCCTCGTGCGGCCGAAGGTGCCGGGTGAATTGTCACTTGAAGTGCCGGCGGGAAAGGTGCGCGTCACCTATGAGAGCGACGGCCGTTTCGTCGACAGTGTGCGCCTCTACAACGTACCGGCCTATCTCCATGCCGAGAACGTTGCGATCGACGTGCCGGGGCTCGGCGCGCTGACGGTCGATGTCTCCTATGGCGGCAACTATTACGCGATCATCGAGCCGCAGGCGAACTGGGCCGGCCTCTCGTCGATGACGCCGGGCGAGATTTTGGCGCTGAGCCCGGTGATCCGCCGGATCGTGGAGGAGGCGGTCGCGCCCGTCCACCCGGAGGATCCGGCGATCCGAGGCGTCAGCCACGTGATGTGGGCGGATGCGCCGGTTCATCCCGAGGCGGACGCGCGCAACGCGGTCTTCTTCGGCGAAAAGGGCATCGATCGTTCCCCTTGCGGGACGGGCTCGTCCGCGCGCATGGCGCAGCGGGTCGCCAAAGGGCACCTCGCGGTGGGCGACACGTTCGTTCACGAATCCATCATCGGCACCTTGTTTCGCTGCCGTGTCGAAGGTTCGGCGGAGGTCGGCGGGCGTCCGGCGATCCTGCCGAGCGTGTCCGGCTGGGCGCGTGTCACCGGGCACAACACGATCTTCGTCGATTCCCGGGATCCGCTCCGGCACGGCTTCCAGCTCGCCTGACCGGGCGTTGCCGTTCGCAACGGCTTTCGGCGGGCGAGGAGGGGCCATCGGCCGATATCCGTCCGTGAGGTCATTGTTAACACCAACCCATGTGAGGACTTGTCTTGTCGAATAAAACGCGTGCTTCAGCCGCCGCCGTCGTCTCCGCGATGACGGTGTTGGCCACCGCCGGTCTCTCGGCCGCCCCCGCCCATGCCGATCTCCTCGACGACGTGAAATCGCGCGGGACGCTGCGCTGCGGCGTCATGCTCGACTTCCCGCCGGCCGGGTTCCGCAATGCCGACGGCGAGGCCGCCGGCTTCGATGTCGACTATTGCGGCGACCTCGCCAAGACGCTCGGTGTCGAATACGAAGTCGTCGAGACGCCGTCGCCCGACCGCATCCCGGCGCTCATCTCCGGCCGTGTCGACGTGTCGGTCGCCGGCGCCTCGATCACCGCCGAGCGCGCCCAGACGATCGATTTCAGTCGCCCCTATGCGACCTATCCCTGGGTGGTGGTGACGAAAGAGGCCAACGGCATCGGCGCGTTCGAGGATCTCGCCTCGCGCACCGTCGGCGGCGTCCGCGGCACGTTGCCCGAGATCATGATGAAGGCCTATTCGGACGAGAACTGGAGCGGCGAGGGTTACAAGTACCTCTCCTACAACTCGGATTCGGAAAAGAACCTTGCCCTCGACCAGGGCCGGATCGAAGCCTTTGTCGGCGTTGCGACGGCGGCGGCCGCCACCGTCAGCCTGCCGCAATTCTCAGAGTTCGAAATCTGCTGCGAGGCGCCCTTCGATCCCGACATCGTCGGCATGATGGTGCGCAAAAACGAGCCGGCGATGCTCGACGCGGCCAACGCGTTCGTTGCCGAGCAGATCGAGAGCGGCCGCTATCAGGAGCTTTACCAGAAATGGTACGGCCTCGACGGTCCGGATGTGCCGGAGACCGCGGACGCGGTTCTCGCGCCGCAGGGTTGACCTGACGGTCCGCTCGAACCCGCCAGGATCGCATGTTTGGTTCCTACACATTCGATTGGACTCCGGTGTGGAATGCCGCACCGGAGCTCCTTTACGGGGCCTATGTCAGCCTGCAGATCGCGGTGCTGACATTCCTCCTCGGGAGCGCCATCGCGTTTTTCTTGGCGCTGGCAAAAAACTCCGGGCGCGCGATCCTGTCCGTGCCCGCGAACGCGTGGATCGAGGTGTCGCGGAACACGCCCTGCCTGTTCCAGATCTACATGCTCTATTTCGGCCTTGGGGCGATCGCGCCGAGCCTCGATTCCTATTCCTCGGTGTTCCTCGCGATCACCTTCAACAATGCCGGCTACATGGCGGAGATCATCCGCGGCGGCCTCAAGGCGATCCCGCCGACGCAGACCCGCGCCGCCCGCGGGCTCGGCCTCACGGCACCGCGCGCCTATCTGTTCGTGATCGTGCCGCAGCTGATCCCGGTCATCTACTTCCCGTCGGTGAACCAGTTCATCTGGTCCTTGCTGAACACCTCGCTCGGTATGATCGTCGGCCTCAATGAATTGACGGGCGTCACCTATTCGCTCCAGTCGATCACCTTCCGCACCTTCGAGTTCTTCATCGTCACCGCGGCACTCTATTATGTCATGGTCAAGATCGTGACCGCGCTCGGCGCATGGGGCAGCCGTGTCCTGTTGCCGAACGCCACGAAGGGGGAGCGCCGATGAGCCCCTATTTCGTCGAACTCGGGCCGCAGAGCCTGTGGTATCTGCTCGAGGGGGCGGGGCGGACGCTCTGGCTCGGGATCTGGGCGATCGCGCTCGGCACGATCCTCGGCATCCTCCTCGGCTGCATCCGAACCTATTCGCGGGTCGGCGCCATCCTGCTCGCGCCGCTGATCGACATCACGCGCTCGGTGCCGCTGATCATCCAGATCGTCCTGATCAACTCCGCGCTCGGCATCAGCGGCTTCTTCTGGGGTCCGTTCGTCGTCGGTGTCCTGGTGCTCGGCGTCTACACCGCGTCCTATACCAGCGAGGTGGTCCGCTCCGGCCTTCAGGCGGTGCCCGACGTCACCAAGCGGGCGGGCAGGGCGCTCGGTCTCACCGGGCTGCAGAACTTCGTGTTCATCATCGCACCGATCGCCGGGCGGATCGCCTTTCCGGGTTGGATCAACGTCGTGCTCGGCTCCCTCAAGGACACCTCGCTCGTCGCGGTGATCGGCTATGTCGAGCTCCTGCGCGCCTCCCAGATCGTCATCACGCAGACGCAGGAGGCGCTGATCGTCCTCGCGGTCGCCGGGGGGATCTATTTTGTCATGTGCTTCGCGATCTCGGCCGTCGCGAAAAGAGTGGAGACGATGCAACGATGATCGTCCTGAACAACGTCGAAAAGCGGTATGGCAGCCTCGAGGTCCTGAAGGGCGTCTCCTTCACGGTCGAGACGGGGGAGGTCTTGTCGATCATCGGGCCGAGCGGGTCCGGCAAGTCGACGATCCTGCAGTGCATGAACGGGCTCGAACCGATCCAGGGCGGGGAGATCATCGTCGACGGGGTGTCGGTCCACGCCAAGGGGACGAACCTCAACACGCTGCGCCAGAAAATCGGCATCGTCTTCCAGCAGTTCAACACCTTCCCGCATCTGACGGCGATCCAGAACGCGGCGCTCGGGCCGCGGCGCGTCCTCGGCGCGCCGAAAAAGGAGGCGGTGGAGCGGGCGCGGGTCCAACTCGAAAAGGTCGGGCTCGGCGATAAGCTCGACCATTATCCCTCCCAGCTCTCCGGCGGCCAGCAACAGCGCCTCGCCATCGCGCGCGCGCTCGCGATGGAGCCCAGTTATATGCTGTTCGACGAGGTGACGTCGGCGCTCGATCCGGGCCTCGTGCGCGAGGTCCTCGAGACGATGAAGCTCCTCGCCGAGGATGGGATGACGATCGTCGCCGTCACCCACGAGATGGCCTTTGCCCGGGACGTGTCGACGCGGGTCGCTTATTTCGACGCCGGCAATATCGTCGAGATCGGGCCGGCGCGCGAGATCTTCGCCAATCCGGCGCACGCGAGCACCAGCGCGTTCCTCAGCCATATTCAGCACTGACAGGGCGCGGCCGGCGGGGCGTGAAACCGCCGGCCCTTCGCCGAGCGGGCGCGCGATGCCCGCACGAAACCTGACCGCGCGGGTCTCGTTGTGTCATTTTAATCCCACTTTCTCCGGCGTTTGATCGAACGCGAAACGGTACGGAACGATCAGTCGAGTCGGCGGTTTGCCCTTCGATGCCCGTAGCGGTCGCTTGGGTCGAACGAGGAGGCGATCGACGCGATGCGGCGGGACGATCTCGGGACGGCGGACGGGGTGGAGAGCGCCCGATGAACGAGATCTATTGCGG
Organism: Acuticoccus kalidii; assembly: GCF_021556395.1. Taxonomy (GTDB): domain Bacteria; phylum Pseudomonadota; class Alphaproteobacteria; order Rhizobiales; family Amorphaceae; genus Acuticoccus; species Acuticoccus kalidii. The sequence continues at coordinate 416,715 of NZ_JAKGCS010000024.1, read as the reverse complement.
CCCGCCACCGGCGCCGGCGCAGATCTGGACCGCATGGAACGGTGATCCCGTTCTCTTGCTTTCGCTCGCTGTGATGACGCTGGTCTTGTGGCGGCGTCCTGCGGGGCTCGCGGCTGTCGCCGTGCTCGTCATCGCGTTCGTGTCGCCGCTCTGCGCCCTGTCGTCTGCACTCTTTTCGGCGCGCGTCGTCCATCACATCCTGCTCGTCGCGGTGGCCGCGCCGCTCCTGGCCGTGGCCTTTCCGGCGGCCGGCCCGCGCCGGCTCGCGTCCGCCTTCGTCGTCTCGACGCTCGTCCTTTGGGGGTGGCACCTGCCGGCGGCCTACGATCTCGCTTTGTCGAACGTCGCGATCTACTGGCTGATGCAGCTCACATTGATCGCGAGCGCCGTCTGGTTCTGGCGCGCCGTCTTCGCGCGCGAGACGAGCCTCGTCGAGGCGATGCTCTTCGTCATCGCGGGCTTTGCGCAGATGGGGATGCTCGGCGCGATCCTCACCTTCGCGCCCGATCCGCTCTATGCCGCCCACATGAGCGCGCCTTTCGCCTGGGGCCTCTCGCCGCTCGATGATCAGCGCCTCGGCGGGCTCATCATGTGGGTGCCGGCGGGGCTGCCTTATGCCGTCATCGCCGCCATCTTGATGCGCCGCGGCTGGAGCGGCCTTGCGGAGCGCACTGCGTGATTGACTGGCTCATGGGCCTCGTGCCGCTGATCAAGGCGGTCCACATCGCGGCGCTGTCGATCTGGTGCGCCGGCCTCGTCGCACTGCCCTTGATGCTCGCCCGGCACGAGCACGCGGTCACGCAGGCCGATTTCACCCGCGTGCGCCGCTTCACCCACCTCCTTTATACCGTGGGCGTCACCCCGGCGGCGGTGATCACCGTCATCAGCGGCACCTGGCTGATCTTCCTGCGCGAGGTGTTCGTGCCGTGGCTCTTCCTCAAGCTCGCCTTCGTGGCGTTGCTCGTCGGGGCACACGCCTGGATCGGCCACATCCTCGTGTCGGTCGCCGAAACCAAGGGGACGCACACGCCACCGAACCCGTTCGGTCCGATGACGCTGATCCTCGTGCCGGCGCTCGCGATCCTCGTCCTCGTTCTCGCGAAGCCGGAGATCCTGATCGCCTTTCCCGATTGGCTGACCAACCCGCAAGAGCGTCAATTCCCCCTCGACGTCCCGAGCCGGTAGTCGAAGACGAGTTTGCCGCCATGCCACCCCGTAAAACTGACCACCACGACGGCAAGGCTCGACAGCAAGAGGCCGTAGGGAAGGACGGCCGATTGATAGCCGTAGAGGCGAAAGCCCCAATTGGCGCCGAGTATCGCCAGCAGCAGCACCGCGATGATGAAGTGAGTCCACGCCGCCGCCCGTGCACGGATGCCGGGAACCAGCAACAATTCCGCCGTGCCGGAGACGCCCGCCGCCATGCCGAACAAGAACCCCGTTCCCGCCGCCCACAGCCCCGCGCGTGCCCAGAAGGGGTCGCCCGTCCACCAATACAAAACGTCCGCCCCGAAGGTGCAGAAGGTAAGGGCGACCGGAAAGGCGACACTCATCGCGTGGATCGGGTGGCCGTGGATCGCGATGCGCGATTCGGTTTGTTCAAACCCCGGCATCGCTTCGATCGGGTCGATCAGGGTTTCGTCGTGCGCCTGTTTCTGAGCTTCTTCATGCATCGCGGGCTGGTCTTTCGGCTTTGTGTCCTTGGGCTAACGCCGCTGGCGCTGGCGGGTTGCGCGGGCGAATTGTCGACCGTCGATCCGGCGGGGCCGGCGGCGCGCACGATCGCACAGATCTGGTGGGTCATGCTGATAGGCGCGGCCGCGATCTTCGCCCTCGTGATGGGGCTCCTCTTCGTCGCCTACCGTCCGGCACGGAACCTCGCCCATGCTTCGGAGCGGGTGTTTCTCGTCGGCCTCGGGCTCGCCTTTCCGATGATCGTATTGACCGCGCTCCTCGGCTACGGCCTCGCGGCGGGGGAGCAATTGCTGCCGAAGGGGGAGCCGGAGGTCTTCTATGTCACCGCCGATGCGGGGCGGTGGGCTTGGCGGTTCGGTTATCCGGGTGTGGCGGAGGGTTACCGCGTCAGCGAGGATGTCCTTCATATTCCGGCCGGACGTCCCGTCGATGTCGCGATCACCACACGCGACGTCATTCATAGTTTCTGGGTTCCACGCCTTGCCGGTAAGCTCGACGCGGTGCCGGGTTATGTCAACGTGCTGCGCATCGAGGCGGACGCGCCGGGGCGCTATGCCGGGCTCAGTTCAGAATTCAGCGGCCCCGGCTACACGCAATTCGGTTTCGAGGTCATCGCGCACGGCGCGGAGGACTGGCAGGCCTTTCTCGCGGGAGAACTCGAATGAGCGGGCTCGCACGCCATCGCCGTCTGACGCGCATCTGGGCCTCGCGCCCAGGCTTTCGCGGCTGGTTTTCCTCGGTCAATCACACCGATCTCGGCAAGATGTTCATCGTTGCCGCGCTCGTCTTCTTCGCGATCGGTGGCATCCTCGGGATGCTGATCCGCGCTCAGCTCGCGACGCCCCATTCCGCCTTCGTCGGCCCGGAGATCTACAACCAGATCTTCACGATGCACGGCACCATCATGATGTTCCTGTTCGCGATCCCGACCTTCGAGGGGCTCGCGATCTACCTTTTGCCGAAGCTTCTCGGCACCCGCGATCTCGCCTTTCCGCGCCTCACCGCCTACGGCTTCTGGTGCTATATTTTCGGCGGCTCGATGCTCATCGTCTCGCTGCTCCTCGGCATCGCACCGAACAGCGGATGGTTCATGTATCCGCCACTGTCGGGGGCGATCTATTCGCCCGGCATCAACACCGACTTTTGGCTGATCGGCATCACCTTCGTGGAGATTTCGGCGATCTCGGCGGCGGTGGAGATCACCGTCAGCATCCTGCGCTATCGCGCGCCGGGCATGTCGCTCGACAAGATGCCGATCTTCGCCTGGTACGCCCTCGTGACGGCTTTGATGATCCTGACGGGCTTTCCGCCGCTCATTCTGGGCTCGATCCTCCTCGAGCTCGAGCGCGCCTTCGGCCTTCCCTTCTTCCAGGCCGATCTCGGCGGCGACAGCCTCCTCTGGCAGCATCTCTTCTGGCTCTTCGGCCATCCGGAGGTCTACATCATCTTCCTCCCGGCGGCGGGCGTGATCTCGACCGTGCTGCCGGTGATGTGCCGCACCTCGCTGCTTGGCTATGGCTGGGTGGTGGCGGCGGCGGTGGGACTCGCTTTTCTGAGCTTCGGGCTCTGGGTCCACCACATGTTCACGACCGGCATTCCCAATATGGCGCTCGCTTTCTTCTCGGCCGCCTCGACCTTGGTCGCGGTGCCGACGGCGGTGCAGATCTTCGCCTGGATCGGGACGATGTGGCGCGGCCGGCCGGACCTCAGACTACCGATGCTCTATATCCTCGCCTTCTTCGCGACCTTCGTGATCGGCGGGCTTACCGGGGTGATGGTCGCCGTCGTGCCGTTCGACTGGCAGGTGCACGACACCGCCTTCATCACCGCGCATCTTCATTATGTCCTCTTCGGCGGCTTCGTGTTCCCGATGCTCGGCGGGCTCTATTATTGGCTGCCGCACTTCACCGGCCGGACGCGCTATTTCTTCCTCGGGGAGACGGCGTTCGGCCTCGTCTTCATCGGCTTTCACGGCACCTTTCTCGCGATGCACTGGGTCGGCCTTCTCGGCCAACGGCGGCGGATCGACACCTATGACGCCGATGCGGGCTGGACGGCGATCAATCTCGCCTCGTCGATCGGGAGCTTCGTCCTCCTGATCGGGCTCGCGCTCGTCCTCATCGACGTGGTGCTTCATGTCATCCTATCGGCGCGGGGCCGGCGCAATCCGTGGCATGCCGGAACGCTCGAATGGGCGATGATCACGCCGCCACCGGCCTACAATTTCGCGAGCCTGCCGCGCGTTTCGACGCGTGAGCCGCTCTGGACCGATCCCGAGTTGCCGAACCGTCTGGTGCGGGGCGAGGGCTATCTCGGCGATCCGCCGACCGATCGACGCGAGACGATGATCGTCGACATTGCGAGCGGCGAGCCGCGGGAGATCGTCGTATTCCCGCGCAACACGGCGCTTCCGATCGTCTTCGCCGCGATCACGGGCGTCTTCTTCCTGTCGCTCCTGATCAAGGTCTATTGGATCACGCCGCTCGCCCTCGCCGCGATGGCCGTCATGGCCTGGCGCTGGACCTGGAGCATCGGCGACAGGACCGATGCGGGACCGCAGCCGGCGGGGCAGGGGCTCACCTTGCCGCTCGCGACCGAGCGGGATCGATCGCCGGGATGGTGGGGCTCGCTCTTCCTGCTGACGGCGAACGCGACTTTGTTCGGTTCGCTGATCTTCGGCTATGCCTTTTTGTGGACGATCGCCCCCGGCTGGCCACCGTCGGAATGGCTGGTCCCGTCGATCCTCGAGGCCGTGGTCGCGATCGGCGGAACGCTCGCGGGAACGCTTGCGATCCGCGCCGCCTCGGTGGCGAACCGCAAGGGCGCGGGCTGCGTGCCGGCGCTCGCCGTTGCGCTGATCGGTGCGCTCGCGGCGGCCGTCGCGCTCGGCCTCCTGATGGCGCGGATCCCTGATCCGACCGGCCACGCCTATGGCGCGACGCTTCTCGTGCTCGCCGGCTACGCGCTCTTCCACGCGCTCCTGATCGCGCTGATGATCGCCTTCCTGATCGCACGGGTTCGGGCGGGCTACGTCTCGCCGATCCGGCGGGCCGAACTCGGCGTGGTGCGGCTCTGGGCGGACTATGTCGCCGCCGTCGCCGCGATCACCATCGTCCTCGTCAACCTGCCGGGATGGGTCGCATGAGCGAGGTCGCGCGGATCCTGATCGGCCCGCTGGTATGGCTTGCGCTGTTCACCGCGACCTATGCGCTTCACGGCATCGCCTGCTCGCAGGCCTGGTACGATGTCGATGCGCTCGGCCTATCTTTGATGCGCGTCGTCCTCCTCGCCGCCTGGCTCGCGACGATCGCGGTGGCGGGCGCCATCCTCCTTGCCCTCCTGCGTCCCCCGCTCGGCTCCCGGTCCCCCTTCGTGCGGACCGTCAGCCTCGCGACCGCCGCGACCGGCCTCGTCGCCGCGGTTTGGACGCTCTTTCCTGTCGCGACGAATTCGATTTGCATGGCATAAAGGCAAGGTCATGTTGGATGCCCTCGAACCCTTCCAGCCCTATATCGCGCTCGCGCTTCTGGTCGCGCTGTTCGTGGCATTCCTGTTGGAGCGCCTTCCGCCGGACGTGACGGCGGCGGGTGGCGCGGCGGCCTTCATCGTCCTCGGGTTGGTCCCGGCGGACGACGTGCTCATGGTATTTTCCAATCCGGCGCCGATCACCATTGCCGCAATGTTCGTGATCAGCGGCGCTCTCGTGCGCACCGGCCTCCTCGATGCGCTGGCGAACCGGCTACTCGCCCACGCGGAGGACCGGCCGGCCTTGACGCTCGGCCTCTTCCTCGCGGCGACGCTGATCGCATCCGGTCTCATGAACAACACGCCCGTCGTGTTGATCCTCATTCCAATCGTCCTGCGCTTGGCGCGCAGCCTCAACATCGCCGCGACACGTCTTCTGATCCCGCTCTCTTATGTCGCCATCCTCGGCGGAACCTGGACCCTGATCGGCACGTCGACGAACCTCCTCGTCGACGGCGTCGCGCGGCAAAACGGGCTCGCTCCGTTCGGGATCTTCGAGATCGCCCCGGTCGGGATCGTTGCGGCGGTGGTCGGTGTCGGCGCGTTGCTTCTTCTCGGCCCGCGCCTCCTTCCCGATCGGCACGAGCGGGGGCAGGCGGCGGAGGGCGACGAGTCGGAGTTTTTGACCGAGCTCAGCATCCGCTCCGAATTCGCCGGGATCGATAAGCCGATCGCCGAGATTTCCGAATTCGAGAAGCCCGGCCTCAAGATCCTCGGCCTGATCGACGGCACGACCGTCAAGCGCGACGGGCTCGAGACCCATGTTCTCACCGCCGGCAACCGTCTCGTCGCCGTCGCCACCACGTCCGAGCTTCTCACGCTTCGCGACCTCGATGGTGTCGATGTCGGCCTGCGCAACGCGCCGCGCTTCCGGGACAATGGGGATGAGGAGCGGATCGTCGCCGAGGCGATCATGACCCCGTCCCGCCGCAGCGAGGGCATCCGCCTCGCGCGGCTCGGCATCGGACGGCGCTATGGGATGCGCGTCCTCGGCGCCCACCGCCATGGCGTCGAGCTCGGGCCGAGCCTCAGCATGGCGATGCTGCGCCCGGCCGACCGGCTCCTCCTCGAGGGCACGGCCGAAGGGCTCGCGCGGCTGCGCGACGAAGCGCGTGAGATCGCCTCGATCACCGAGCCGAGCGGCCGCGCCTATCGGCGCCAAAAGGCGCCGCTCGCGCTGTTGGTGCTCGTCTGCGTGATCGGTCTCGGCGCCTTCGGCGTGCTTCCGCTCAGCCTTCTCGCGCTCGTCGGCGTCGCCGCGATCCTCGTGATGCGCTGCATCGACAATGACGAAGCCTGGGGCGCGATCGACGCGGGGATCCTCGTCCTCATCTTCTCGATGCTGATCATCGGGGCCGGGCTCCAGCACACCGGCGCGATTTCGCTGGTGGTCGACAATCTCGCCCCGTTCCTCCAGGGCTTGCCGCCGATCGTCCTCCTTGCCGCGATCTATATTCTGACCTCGCTGCTCACCGAGGCGGTGACGAACAACGCGGTCGCGGTCGTCGTCACGCCGCTCGCGATCGGCCTCGCGACGCAGATCGGCATCGATCCCCGCCCGCTCGTCGTTGCGGTGATGTTCGGCGCATCGGCGAGCTTTGCGACACCGATCGGCTATCAGACGAACACGCTCGTCTATGGCGCCGGCAATTATCGCTTCACCGATTTCCTGCGCATCGGCCTGCCCATGAACGTGATCGTCGGCGGCGCCGCGGTCCTCGCGATCCCGTTTTTCTTCCCGTTCTGAAGGGGCGTCAGGCGGGCTGTTTCGCTCCGATACGGGCGAGAACGGTTTTGTGGAGCACGTCGACGGCGACGGCGAGATCGTCGAGATCCATCGTTTCGGCCGGATTGTGCGATCCGTTCTCGTTGCGCACGAAGAGCATCGCGGCCGGAATGCCGGCATTGGAGAAGACGGCCGCGTCGTGACCTGCACCGCTCGGCAGCGCCTCGCTCGTGAGGCCGAGCTCGGCGATCGCCTCGGTGAGGCCCCGCGTCAGCGCCGCGTCGAGCGAAGCGGGGGCGGAGGCGAGCACGTCGTCGAGCGCGAAGTCGACATTGCGGCGCGTGCCGATCGCCTCGCATTCGGCGCGCACGAGACCCTCGAAGGCGTCGAGCGTCGCCTCGCTCTGACTGCGGAATTCCAGCGAGAACCGGATTTCGCCCGGGATGGCGGTGATGCTGTGCCGCTCCGGATCCGTGCCGACGATGCCGGAGGTGACGACGAGATCGATGCCCCGCTCCATCAGAACCTGCCAATGCGCATCGAGCGCGGAGATCAGCTCGGCATAGGCGAACACCGCATCGCGCCGCAGCCAGCGGGGAACGGCGCCGGAATGGCCGGCCTCGCCGGTGATGCTGTTCATCAGGAAGCGACGGTTGCCGCGAATGCCGGTGACGGGGGCGACGGGAAAGCCGCGCGCCGTCATCACCGGCCCCTGCTCGATATGGACCTCATAATAGGCCGCGATCCCGGCCGGGTCGCGCAGTCGCTCGCCGGCCTTCACCTTCGCGATATCGACGCCGCGGGCGGCGAGGCAGTCGCCGAGCGTCGTCTTGGAGCGAAGATGGCGGCGGGTGAGATCCTTCGCGGTGAGCCCGCCGAGAAGGGTGAGGGAGCCCACATAGGCCCGCCCGAACCACGCGCTTTCCTCGCAGCGCAGGACGAGGAGCTCGACGGGCTGTGCCGGCCGTTCGCCCGCGCGCACGAGGCGCGCGAGAACCATGAGCCCGCTCACGATCCCGGCCGCGCCATCGAAGTTGCCGCCGTGCGGGACGCTGTCGAGATGCGACCCGATAATGACGTGCGGCCCCGGCTGATCGGCGCCCCATACGGCGGAGAGATTGCCGATGGCGTCGCGCGTCGTCACGAGGCCGAGCGCGTCGGCGAGCGCCTCCACGAGGTCGAACGCGGCATCCTCGCCCGCGCCGAACGCCTCGCGCGTGATGCCCGGCTCGTCGGTGTCGCGCGCACGCAAAAGGTCGAAGATGGCCGTGAGGAAGGCCGATTCGGCGCCCGACTGCAGATAGGACAGAAGCGTTTCGTGCGTGATCGTGGTCATGTCGAAATTACGCAGGTATTGTGTTTATATATTCTATCGCTGATCTGGATCTCTGATCGAGTTTGTTGAAAATATTTCTGTATATATTCGATTTTGTCTTGAGTGAGGTGCAGGGGGCGTGGTTTAAAGATCGGAATTTGGCCGCGCAATGGGGCCATTCGACGAGGAGTCCGTCTGTGCCCACTGATCCGACCTTTGCCCCCGACGCCGCGATCGCCGCCACCACGGCGCGCATGTTGCTCGAGGTCGATGCGATCGAAGTGCGGCCGGAGCAGCCCTTCGTCTTCTCCTCGGGATGGGCGAGCCCCGTTTATATCGACGGACGGGCGCTCATCTCCTATCCGCGTTTGCGCCGCGCGCTGGTCGAGTTCGCGACGGCCACCATCTGCCGCAATATCGGCTTCGAGACCTTGCAGGCCGTCGCCGGCGGTGAGACGGCGGGCATTCCTTACGCCTCGTGGATCGCCGAATCCCTCTTCCTGCCGCTCGTCTATGTCCGCAAGAAGCCGCTCGGCTTCGGCAATGCGGCGCAGATCGAGGGGCGCCTTCCGATGGGCAACAACATCCTCCTCGTCGAGGATCTGACCACGGACGGGCGCTCCAAGATCAACTTCTGCAACGCGCTGCGCCGGGCGGGCGCGAAGGTCGACCACACGTTCGTGATGTTCTTCTACGACATCTTCCCCGGCTCGCGGGAGCGCCTCGCGGCGGCCGGTCTCAACCTTCATTATCTCGCCACCTGGCGCGACGTGCTGGAGGCCGCGAAAGACGGTTACGGGTTCGATCCCGGCAAGCTCGCCGAGGCGGAGGCCTTCTTGAACGATCCCGTGGGGTGGTCGGCGGCCCATGGCGGAATCAGCGCTCTGCCGGAGTGAGGGTGGAGTAGATCGCCGCCGCGAGGCACGCCCCGTCCGGCCCCTGGTGCTCCGCACCACCGCTGATGAATGCGGCAGTGGTGCCGAACCAGGCACCGATCGCGCCGCTCGCCGCCGCGCGAAGCTGCTTGTCGGCCGTGAGGTCGGAGCCGAACACCGTGGTGCGCCGACCGCGCAGGCGACCGTCCGATCCGATCCCGGCCTTGAAGAGGACGAGTTCCGCCGCGCCGGTGTCCGCAGCGAGCGCCGCGGCGGCGGGTGTATCGAGAAGATCGGCGAGCAGCGCGGTCGCAATGCGCAGATCGCCGCCCGCGCCGGGCCGTTCGCCGAGCACCAGCACCTCCACACAATCCGCCTCGGTGCCGGAATAGACCATCGCCCTACGGGAAAATTCCGGTGAGCGGCCGACGGGATCCTCGCCGAGCGCCGCAATCTCCGTCTCGCCGAGCGCGAGGGCGACCCCGAGCGCGCCCGCACCGCGCGAAGACCCGGTCGAGCCGGCATGACGCCGCCGCTCCGGGTGCGTCTCCGCCGAGATCGGCAGCACCGGCGATTTGACGAGAACGAGCGCCGCGTCATCCGGTGAGAGGCCGGCCGCGGCGAGCGCCTCTTCGACAGTGGCGGCGGTCGCCTCGATATGGGCAAGGCCCGCCCGGTCGGCGAGCGGAACCGGCGCCGATCGCGCCGCGCCGAACACGAGGCGCGGGGCATCGTCGATGTCGCCCGTGTCATCCGGCACGTCGGCGAGGAGCGCCATCACCGGGGTCGCGATCCCCTCGCAGCCGGTGGAGAAGAGGCGAAAGGTGCGGGCAAGCAGCGCCGGCCCGCCATGCGCGCGGATCGTCTCCTCGCAGCGGGCGACGGCGAGATGGCGCGCATAGTCGTTGAGCGTCGCAGGCCCTTCGACCTTGCCGAAGACGCAAAGATTGGTGGCGGATCCGTCGAGTTCGGCCAAGGCCGCTTCGAGGCCGCTCATGTCGTCCGGCGAGGCGGGCGACCAGACGTGAAGCCGCGTCGTCACGCGACCGCCTCGACGAGGCCGGCCCGGGTGAGGGCGAGGTGGGCGAGGGCGAGGTCGCAGCACGCCATCCCTTGGATGATGGCGAGAATGGCGGCCTCGGGCGTGCCGCGGCCGGGTTTTGTGCCAGCGGCGATCTCGCCGATATCGGCGTCGAGCCGCGCGGCGATCGCCGCGGGGTCGGCCCCGGCATCGATCCAGCCCTTCACCGAGCCGATCATGGCCGCATAGTCGAACTCGTCGACGATGAAGCGATCGGCGGTCTCCATCGCCGCCATCGCGATTTCGGCCCCGCCGCCCATACCGCAGACGAAGCGACCGGGGGCCATGTGGCGCGCCTCGATCACCGGCGTTTCGGCGGCGGAAATTCCGAAGATGAGGTCGGCGCCGTCGGCCGCCACGTCCAGGTCGGTCATCGGGACAATGCGGCCCGCCGCGCCATGACGCGCCGCGAACGCCTCCGCCGACGCGGTCCGGCGGGCGACGACGCGAAGTTCGGTGATCGGAAAGGAGGCGCGGATGGCGGCCGGCAGCTCGTCCGCGATCCGGCCCGCGCCGACGATGACGGCGACGGCGCTCTCGGGCCGCGCGAGGAGGCGGGCGGCGACGACGCCCGTCACCGCCGTGCGCAAGCGGTGGAGCCACCCTTCCGAGACGAGGCCGAGCGGGGCGCCGGTCGCACCGTCAGCGACCCAGCAATAGTCGATCGACTGCTCTTCCCCCTGGCTCCGGCGATCGGCGATGATGCGCGAGCCGGTGATGCCGATATCGGGAAGATGCGCCCCTTTGAGTTTGAAGACCGCCTGTCCGCCCGCCGGCGTGATCGACATGGCCGGCGGATCCGACAAGACGTTGCGGTGGCGTCCATAGGCGGCGAAGGTACGCTCCACGGTATCGAGCGCATCCTCGACACTCACGAGCCGGGCGACCTCCTCCTCGGTCAAGATCGGGAGGGAGGGGCGGTTCGAAGCGTGGCTCATGTCGTGGGGCGGCCTTCTGGAGGGCAGCGCATCGCCTTGCGCGGAAAGGCGGAATCATAACGAGCGGGAATAGCGCCCACCACTCCAGTCGAGGTTATACATCGATAAGGGGAACTGCGGTCACACCCCGGTCGACCGCGTGTTACCGTCCCGCTTTGCAGCCGAGGAGTTCCATGTTCCAGCCGAACCTGCGGCATCTCGAAATGTTCCAACTCCTGATGAAGACCCGCAGTCTCACCGAAACGGCGCGACTCATGCGGATCTCGCAGCCGGCCGTGAGCCAGGCGCTCAGGGAGTTGGAGGGACAGCTCGGCCTCACCCTCTTCCTGCGCAGCGGCGGCCGCATCAGGCCGAGCGAAGAGGCGTTGACGATCCGCAGCGACATCGAACGCGTTCTCGGCCAGGTGAGCGCGCTTTCCGCCCGCGCGGAGGATTTGCGCAACACCCGCGCCGGTCACGTCTCGATCGCGGCGATTCCCGTGGTCGCGACGAGTATCATTCCGGCGGCGATCGCCGCCCTGCGCACCGAGCGGCCGATGTCGCGCCTCACCTTGCGCAGCCTTGCGACCGGCGACGTCGTCCAGATGGTGAAGGAGGAGCGGGTCGATCTCGGCTTCGTGGTCGCACCGATCGACGAGATGCTCGCCGGCGCGGAGCCGCTGTTCGAGACGATCCTCGCCTGCGTCCTGCCCAAGGAGCACCGCCTCGCCGAGAAAGAGGCGATCACCGCGGCCGATCTCGACGGCGAGACGGTGATCGCGCTCAGCACGGAGATCCCGCCCGGCCTCCTTCTCCAGGAGGCACTCAACCGGCGCCGTGTGGAGGATTTCGTCGCGATCGGCACGAACAGCGCCGCCGCCGCCGTCGAACTCGTGATGGAGGGGGTGGGGATCGCGATCGTCGACCCGATGCCGCTGGTGCGCAATGCCGACACGTCCGGCCTTGTCATCCGCCCGTTCGAGCCCGGCGTCAGCATCACCGTGCTCGCGCTCTTTTCGCGTAATCGGCCGCTGCCGAAGATCGCGCTCCAGTTCGTGAACCACACCCGCCACACCTTCGTCGACACCGCGCGACGGCTGAAAGCCCTCGGCATTCCCGCCGAAGCCCTCTGATCCCCGACTGACTTGGAGTGTTCCGTGACGCCTGCCTTCACGCCCATCGCCGACCTCGTGACCGACATTGAGGAAAAAGAGATCGAGCCGGCCGAGATCGTGGCGTCGTGCGGGGCCGAGATCGCGCGGTTCAACGACCGTTTCCGCGCCTACTCCCACCTTTGCGAGGACATCGAGGCGCAACTCGCCAATCTGCCCGACGGGCCGTTGCGCGGCATCACCGTCAGCGTCAAAGGCAACATTCCGGTCGCCGGGATGCCGCTCACCGAAGGATCGGCGATCTTTGCCGACCGGCGGGCGACGGCGGATGCGGCGATCGTCGCGCGTTTGCGCGCGGCCGGCGCCGTCATCCTCGGGCACACGACACTGTCCGAACTCGCGATGTACGGCGTCACCAACCCGTTCGAGCCGATGGGGCTCAACCCCTATGACGTCACGCGGACGGCCGGCGGGTCGAGCACGGGCGCTGGCGTCGCCGCCGCGCTCGGCATGGCCCACATCAATATCGGGACCGACAGTGGCGGCTCGATCCGCAATCCCGCCTGCCATTGCGGCGTGGTCGGCTTCATGCCGCGCATCGGGGTGCTGCCGCTCGGCGGCAAGGTGAACCACACGCCGAGCCTTTCGACGCTCGGCATCATCGCCCGCTCCGTCGACGATGTCGCGCTCGCCTTCGCGGCGACGGCCGAGCCGCACGAGCCGGCGCCGCCGCTGAAAAAGCGCCTCATCGTGCCGAGCCGCCTCATCGAGACGATGTGCGATGCCGAGACGCTCGCGCTCTTCGAGGCGGCGTTGAAGCGGGCATCGGCGGCCGGTTTCGATCTCGTCGAGCGCGATGTCGAGGGATGGATCGCGGCCGAACGGGCCGCCGGCATCGTCTCGATGGCGGAAGGCGGGCGGGCGCTCGCCGCGATGGACATCTCGCGCGCGAGCGATGGGATCAAGGCCCGCGCCGCCGCGGCCGCGAATCTCGAGCCGGCGGAGGTCGACGCCGCGCGCGCGGCCTGTGCGACCTTCAAGGACGCGCTCGCCGCCGCGCTCGACGGATGCGGGGCGGACGCCGTGATCACGCCGACCTGGCCGTTCCCGGCGCCGGCGATCGATGCGACGGAGGCCGAGGCGAAGGGGAAACGCGTTCCGATCGACCCGCACCGCAACTGCTTCGTTCGTGTCGGAAACGCGGTGGACGCGGTCGCGCTCACCTTGCCGATGGGGCTCTACACAGTCGGCGTGCCGGCCGGCCTCCATCTGATGGCACTGAAAGACGACGCGCAGATGCTGCGCGTCGCCAAGATCTTGGAGGACGCCTTGCCCGAGAGCCCGCGTCCTCCGGTCTTATGAGCCGGGGCCTTTATTCGATGAGGCCGGCTTCGCGATAGGCGCGCTCGGCACCGGGGTGGAGCGGCACGCCGATCCGCTTCCACAGGCCGGGCGCCGGCTCCGGCTCCCAAGCATTGTAGACGGCGCGCATATATTCCTTGTTCTCGTCCGTGATCAGCGCCTTGGCGAGCTGGTAGACGATCTCCTCGTCCATGTCCTCGCGGGTGATGAGGGTGGACGGGTTGCCCATCGTGATGATGTCGGTGTCGACGCCGCGATAGGTGCCGGCGGGGATCACCGCACGCTCCATCGCTGGGGCGCGCTCTTGGAGCTTCTCGAGGAAGGCCTCGTCGAAGGTGAGGAGGCGGATGTCCTGGGTCGTCGACAGGTCGACGACGGCGGGCATCGGCAGCGCCGAGCCGCCGGCGAAGGCTTCGAGATTGCCGTCGCGCAGATTGTTGGCGCTCTCGGAAAAGCCGAGATTCTGGACCTGGACGGGCTCGGGCAGTTCGAGCGTGTCGAGCACCATCATCGCGGTGTTCGCGCCACCGGACCCGGCCGCGCCGATCGACACGCGCTTGCCGGCGAGGTCCACCGGGGCCTCGATCGGGCTATCGGCCGACGTCACCCAATGGGTCGGCGACAGGTCGATGAGGGCGATGCCGCGGATTTTGTCGGACTGGGCGTCGGAGAACTGGAATTCGCCGGCCTTTTGCTGCGCGAGCACGGTGCCGTTGGCGAAGGCGAAGTCGAGATCGCCGCGATCGAGAAGGCGGACATTCTCAACCGAGCCGCGGGTCGTGCGCGCCGTGGCGTCGACCCCTTCGACATTCTCGGTGAGGTAGGCGGCGAGACCACCGGCATAGAGATTATAGCTGCCACCCGGCGAACTCGAACCGATCACGATGTCGGTGGCGAGTGCCGCGGGCGCGCACAAGGTCGCGCCCACCAGCGTGGCAAGGAGCGTACGAATGGTCATCAGGCTTCTCCTTCGTGGACAATCGGTTTGCCGGCACGAGCCGGATTGCGCGCCACCCACCGTAATTCGCCGTAATGGACGAGGCCGGTGAGGGCGGCGAGGGCGCCCACCACGAGAGCGTCGTGGGCAATGATGAAGAGGACGCCGAGCACGGCGTAGAGAATGCGCGGCACGAGCTCGAGGCGGCGGAAGAGGTAGCCTTCGATCGCCCCTGCGACGAGGACGATGCCGACGATGATCGACAGGAGGGTCATCGCGATGGAAAGGGCGGTGCCTTCGAAGAGGAGGCCTGGCTGGAAGACGAAGAGGACCGGCAGGAAGAAGAGCCCCGCCCCCTTGATGACGGCGGCGTTCCCCGTCTTCCACAATGGTGCGCCCGAGATGTTCGCCGCCACGTAGGAGGCGAGGGCGACCGGCGGCGTGATGTTCGAGGCCTGCCCCCACCACAGCACCAGGAAGTGCGCGGCCATGACCGGAACGTCGAGCCGGATGAGGGCGGGCGCGGCGAGGGTGGCGAGGATGATATAGGCCGGGACCACCGAGAGCCCCATCCCGAGAACGTAGCCGATGACGAAGATCATCGCGACGGTCGCCGGAAGGTTGCCGCCGGCAAAGTCGATCAGCATCGACGTGATCTTGAAGCCGGTACCGGGCAAAAGGATCGCGAGGGTCATCACCGAGACCGGGCCGGCGACGGCGATGATGCTGAGGCTGTTCTTGGTCCCGTCGACGAGCGCCCAGAAGATCGCCTTCGGCCCCATCCGCGTCGCCGGATTCCACCAGGAGCAGATGACGCTCGCGATGATCGCGAAAAACGCGGTTCGGGCGAGCGAGAAGCCGAGATAGACCATCGTGATGACGGTGAGGAGCGGCAACAAAAGCGGCCAGCTCTTCTTCATCACGTCGCGAAAACGCGGACACTCGGCCTTCGGCAGACCACGCAGCTCACGCCGGCGGGCATAAAAGTGGATCTGAAGATAGACGTTCAGGAAGTAGAGAACCGCCGGGATCGCCGCGTAAAGTGCGATCTGGGAATACGGAATCCCGGTCAGCGCCACCATGATGAAGGCCGCCGTGCCCATGATCGGCGGCAGGATCGTCCCGCCGGTGGAGGCGGCGGCCTCGGTCGCGCCCGCGACGTGGGCGCTATAGCCGGAGCGCTTCATCAACGGGATGGAGATCACCCCGGTGATGGCGACATTCGCCGCCGCCGAGCCCGAGACGCTGCCGATCACCGCGCTCGACGCGACGGCCGCCTTCGCCGCGCCCCCGGCCCGATGGCCGAGAAAAGCGAGCGAGAGGTCGTTGAAGAAGTCCGACGCACCGGAGCGGACGAGGAACTGGCCGAAGACGAGGAACAGGAAGAGGTTCGAGGCGAGCGTATAGGTGATGACGCCATAGAGCCCCTCGGTCGAGGCATAAAGGTTCGAGACGACCGTCTCCATCCCAAAGCCGCGATGGCGCAGCGGCCCCGGCGCGAGATCGCCGAAGAACATGTAGGCGAGGAAGATCACCGAGATGATCGGGATCGCGAGGCCGAGCGCGCGGCGGGCCGCCTCGATGGAAATGACGGTGATCGCGGCGCCGAGCGCAAGGTCGATCGGCTTCAGACCGAAGCCGGCATTCATCATGTACCGCTCGTAAGAGAGGTTGAAATGCACCGTCGCCCAAAGCGCGATCGCAAGAAGCACCACGTCGACCGACCGCGCCCAATAGGTGCGGCCGAGCGGGTAGAAGCACAGCGAAACCGCGATGCCCGTGAAGATGAAGAGGCTGCGATCGAACGCCGGATCGGTGATCCCGAACCAGGCGACCCACATATAATAGAGGGAAACGCACGCCGCGAAGACGTAACCCGGCCAGCGCCACTCGCCGAGGAAGGGATGGTTCGCGTCCGTTTCGGGCGCGAGATGGTTCGTCGGTGCCGAGGGATCGGCTTGGGGGACGCTGCCGGGTGTCGTCATGCGGTCTATTCGCCTGTCGAGACGATGCAGGCGCAGATGCCGCCGCCCGGCGGAGCCTGGTGCACCGTGTTTGCCGAAATGAACGTGCGCGGTGTGCCGAGGATCGAGCCGATGATGCCGCTCATGGTGGCGCGCAGGTGCTTGTCCATGTCGAGGTGGCTGGAGCGCATCGTCGTGCGATGCCCGCGCAGGCGCCCGTCCGGGTTGAGCCCGACCTTGAGGATCATCGCCGCGACCTTGTCCGGGTCGGTGACGGTGCCGTCTTCAAGGGTGAGGCCGGCGTCCGAAAGCGTCTTTCGCACGCCCGGCGCGTCGAGAAGATCGGCGAGAACGCCGGCATGGACGCGCAGCGTTCCCGGCGCACCCTTGCGGTTGGCGAAGAGGATCACCTCGGCGCGGTCGGTTTCGGAGCCGGAAAAAACGATCGCGCGGTTGGCGTGAAGCGTATGATCGGAGTCGAAGGCGTCGCTCGTGACCCGCGCCCTGTCGACCTCGCCGAGCGCGACGCCGGCGCCGAGCGCGGCGACCGCCTTCGAGAAGCCCGACGTGATGCGCTTGCCCTTACCGGGCGCCGTCGTCTTGGCGTGGCTCATGACGGGGGTCTTGACGATGACGAGGCCGACCTCGTCCGCGGTCACTCCGGCATCCGCCATCGCCGCCTTCACCGCGTCGGTGACGAGATCGGCATGGGCCGGCGTGCCGACCTCCTCGGGGGCGATCGGCCGGCTGTTCGCGAGCCCGAAGGCGAGCGCCTCGGTCTGGGTGACGGGCGTGTCGTCCTCGGTGTCGACGATGAGATAGCCGAACGGCGTCATCGCGCCTTCGCAGCCGGTCGAGAACAGCATCGTCGCCGCGTCCGCGAGCGCCTCGCCGCCATGGGCGACGAGTGCGAGGCGGGCGCTCAAAAGGCCGTATTCACGGGAGAAGTCGTTGACGTCCGAGTTGCCCTCGGTCTTCGCCAGGATCGCGATGCGGCGGATCCGATCGGGGGCGAACCGTTCGAGCGTCGCGCCCAGCGCGTCGACGTCGCCCGGGTGTCGCGTGTCGTAGGCAATCACGTGAACGGTCATGTCGGAAGGGTCGTCCTTTGTCGAAATAAACGGGAATGGCGGGATCAGAAGTGCGTCAGCAGCGATCCGTAGCCGGTGATCTTGTCGTGGACGCCGATGCGGCGCAGGCAGCGCCAGATCGTCGCCTGATTGCTCGAAATGACCGGCACGCCGAGACGGGCTTCGAGGTCGTCGATCACCGGCAGCGTTGCGAGCTGCGTGCAGGTGATGAAGACGGCATCGACGTCCTCGGCGACCTCGGCGGCCATGCGATAGAGCGTGTTCGGCGGAATGCGGCCGATCGCGCGCCGCTCTTCCTCGTCGCTGCCGAGACCGAGCGCGGTGCTGCGCCGCACGTCGAGCCCGCGCGCCATCAGGAAGGCCTTCTCGCGCTCCGTCACGAACGAGGTGCGCGGCGTCACGAGTCCGATCCGCTTGGCGCCGAACGCGCCGAAGGCGGCGATCACGGCATCGAGCACCAGAACGGCCGGACATCCGGCATTCTCGGTGATGCTCTCGGCGATCTCCTGGGGGGAGACGAAATAGGTGCAGGAGGAGCAGCCGAAGGTGACGAGATCGACTTCGGCGGTCGCAAGATGAGCCGCGGCGCCTCCGACATGGTCGGCCATCCGCCGATAGGAGGCCGGCTCCTGGCCGCCCGACTGGTGGACCCGGCTCGTGTGGAGGCTGACGCCGGAGGGAAGGACGAGGGAGAATTCCGGCTCCATCGTCGTGTTGGTCGACGGGGCGATGAGGCCGATACGCCCGCGATAGCCGTAGGGCGAGGAGTAGGACATCGCCTTGGCGAGGCCGGAACGCGTGTCGATGCTGCCGATGTCGCCGGGGTCGCCCTGATCGTCGTGAAGGGCGGCAAAGCCGGTATCGTCACCGAAAGGGTGGTTCATCGCGTTCGGGATCCTGATGTGCCGTTGCGCGTTGCGGTGAAGCGCAACGCCATCGGAGCCCTACGGTGCGGTGCAACGGGGGGCGGAACAACACCAGTAATCCTTATTCATCCATAAGCGCGGATGTGGCGATGGGCCGAACAGCCCCGCGCACCTTGGCGTTCTGCGGTGTTTTGGGATGTGGCGGGGAGGCCGCGGACGGCCTTGAAAAGTGTGGCCCTCCATTGCGCACGGAACTTGCTATCTTCGGCGCATCCGCGATCGCGCCGCCATGGTCAGGCGGCCGTCCATCGCGGCAAGACAGGAGTTCTCGATGTCATCCGCTCTCTTCAGCCCGTTCGAGGTCGGGTCGTTGTCGCTCGCCAACCGCATCGTCATCGCGCCGATGTGCCAATATTCGGCGACCGACGGCCAGATGAACGACTGGCACCTCATCCATCTCGGCCAGCTCGCCCTCTCCGGCGCCGCGGTGCTGACGATCGAGGCGACGGCCGTCGTGCCGGAAGGGCGCATCAGCTACGCCGATGTCGGCCTCTGGGACCATGCGACCGAGGCCGCGATGGGGCGTGTCCTCGAAGGCGTGCGTCGCTGGTCGGACATGCCGATCGCGCTCCAGCTCGGCCATGCCGGGCGCAAGGCCTCGCACGAAAAACCGTGGAAGGGCGGCCGGCAGATCCGTCCCGACGAGGCGGACGGGTGGCCGACCGTCGCCCCGTCGGCGCTGCCCTTCGCACCCGACGACGTGCCGCCGACGGCGATGGATGATGCCGCTCTCGACCGGGTGCGCAAGGGCTTCGCCGAGGCGACGAAACGGGCCGCGCGGCTCGGCCTCGATGCCGTGCAGATCCACGGCGCGCACGGCTATCTGATGCACCAGTTTCTTTCCCCGCTCTCCAACCAGCGGAGCGACGCCTATGGCGGCAGTCTCGAGAACCGGATGCGCTTTCCGCTCGAGATCTACGACATCGTCCGGGCGAATTTTCCGTCCGACAGGCCCGTCACCTACCGTGTTTCCGGGACCGACTGGGTGCCGGGCGGGTTCGATATCGAAGAGGCGGTCGCCTTCTGCGTGGCGCTCGACGCGCGCGGGTGCGCCGCGGTGCACGTCTCCAGCGGGGGAAACGATCCGCGCCAGGAGATCCCGGTCGGGCCGAGCTATCAGGTGCCGCTCGCGCGGGCGGTCAAGCAGGCGGTGAAGATGCCGGTCGTCGCCGTCGGCCTCATCACCGATTACGATCAGGCCGAGGCGATCGTCGGCACGGGGGACGCCGATCTCATCGCGCTCGCGCGCGGCATTCTCTATGACCCGCGCTGGCCCTGGCACGCGGCGGCCCATCTCGGCGCGAGCGTCAAGGCGCCGGATCAGTATCTGAGATCTCAGCCGCGCCAGTTCAAACAGCTCTTCGGGTGAGGTGAGGTGAGGGGCGGCGCGGCCGCCCCTCGTCTAACGCTTGGCCGTCAGCCGCTGCGCATAGACGTTGATGATCAGCGCGGCGAGCAGGATGAGGCCGCGGATCAGGATCTTCAGGAACGAATCGATGTCCACATGGTCGAGCCCGTTATTGAGGACGCCGAGCACCAGAAGGCCGATGATCGTATAGGGAATGCCGCCCCGGCCGCCGAACAGGCTCGTCCCGCCGAGGACGACGGCGGCGATCGCATCGAGGAGGTAGGCGTCGAACTCGTTCTGCTGCGCCGAGCCGAAATAGGCGACCCCCAGCATCCCGGAAATGCCGGCGCAGAAGGCGGAGATCACCATCACCGCGCCGAGGATCAGCTTGACGTTGACGCCGGAATATTCCGCCGCCTCGCGGTTCCCGCCGACCATGTAGACGTATCGCCCGAACCGCGTGTAGGTGAGGACGAGGTGGGCGACGAGGAGGAAGAGCCCCGCCACGATCACGATCCACGGGATGCCGAAAATGTGCCCCGCGCCGAGCGTGCGCACGACGTCCGGCACGGCATAGGCGATCTGACCGCGCACGAGCAGCGCGGAGATGCCGGCCGCGATCTGCATCATCGCGAGCGTTACGATGAAGGACGGGATCCCGATCCGGGTGAGGCCGACCGCGTTGACGAGACCGAGCCCGCACGCCGTCAGGATCGCGAGGACGATCGCGAACGCGCCCGGCAGGGGAACGTTCGCGATGTTCACATAGGCTTCCTGCGTCGTGAAGAAGGCGACGACGATGCCCGCCGCGTTGGCGACCGCGGCGAAGGACAGGTCGATCTCGCCGCACAGGAGGACGAAGGTCAGCCCCGTCGCCATGATCGCGGTGATCGAGATCTGGCGCAGGATGTTCGCCGCGTTGTCCGCCGTCATAAAGGACGGGCTCGCGGCCGCGAACACCACGACGAGGAAGAAGAGCGTCGCGAGCGGCGCGATCTCGCGCACCCGGCTGATGAAGAAGCCGCGCAAGCCGCCGGCGCGCTGCGTACCGAGACCCTCGACGCTCATGCTGCGGCCAACAGATCGTCTTTGGCGATCGCCCGGCCGGCAAACTCCTCGACGATCCGCCCTTTGCGCATGACGATGACGCGCGTCGCGAGCGCGAGCACGGTCTCGGGCTCCGTGGACAGCACCACCACGGCGACGCCTTCGGCGCTGAGGCCCTTCACGATCTTCACAACATCCTCCTTCGCGCCGACGTCCATTCCCCGTGTCGGTTCGCACATGACGAGAACGCGCGGCAGGCGCGTCATCCAACGGCCGAGCGCCACCTTTTGCTGGTTGCCGCCCGACAGGACGCCGAGCCGCGCGAGCTCGTTCGCCGGACGCACGCCGAGCGTTTCGATGTGGCCGCGGGCGATCTCCCGCTCGCGGTTGGGCCGGAGCCAGAATTTGTCGATGTCCTCGAGGACGCTGATCGACATGTTGGTGAACACCGGCTGGTCGGCGAACAGCATCTGTCCCCGGCTTTCCGGCACGAAGGCCATCCCCGCGACCTTCGCCTTCGCGGTCGAGCCGAAGCGGCGGACCGTTCCGTCGACGGTGATGTCGCCCTCGCTCGGGCGGATCTTGCCGAAGAGGGCGCGGGCGAGTTCGAGCTGGCCGCACCCCATGAAGCCATAGACGCCGAGCACTTCGCCCGGCGCCACCGTGAAGCTGACATCCTCGAAGTTCGGACGCCGCGTCAGGTGCTCGACCGACAGGACGGGGGCGTCCGTCGGGCGCGGGCCCATCGAAACGGCGCCGGTGTACATGTTTTCGAGTTCGCCATGCCCGGTGCCGATCATCTTCTGGATGATCCAGCGCTTGTCGATCGCGTCGGCATTCGCGGTCGCGACCTTCTCGCCATTGCGCAGCACCGTCACCCGGTCGGCCACGGTGAGCACGTCCTCGATGAAGTGGGAGATGAAGACGAAGCTGCGGCCCTCCTCCTGCTTCAAGCGTTCGAGAACCTCGAAGAGGCGGGCGATCTCCGGCGGCGACAGCGCCGAGGTCGGCTCGTCGAGAATGATGACCCGCGCGCCGGAGAAGAGGACGCGGGCAAGCTCCACGAGCTGTTGCAGGCCGACGGGCAGATCGCCGAGCCGCTCGCGCGGGTCGATCTCAAGGCCGAGCCGTTCGAGGAGGGTCGCAGCGCCACGATACATCGCCTTCCAGTCGACGATGCCATAGCGCGAGCCGGGCTGGCTTCCGAGATAGACGTTCTCGGCGACCGAAAGGTCCGGCGCGACGCTCAGCTCCTGATGGACCATGCCGACACCATGGTCGCGCGCGTCGCGGGCGGAGCGGAAATGCGCTTCGACCCCGTCGAGGACGAGCCGGCCCTCATCGGCCGACTGGACGCCGGCGATGATCTTCATAAGGGTCGACTTGCCGGCTCCGTTCTCGCCGACGAGGGCGTGCACCTCGCCGCGATTGAGCGTGAAATCGACGTTCGACAGGGCGCGCACCCCGCCGAACGACTTCGAGATTCCGCTCAGCTCAAGGAGAGGCTCGGCCGGCGCCAAGGGCGCGGGCCGAGCGGCGGACGTGTCGCTCACGCTCAGATCAGATAATGGTTCTGCATCCACAACATGCCGGGCGCATTGTCCTTGGTGACGACCGGCCCGTCGGTGATGACGTGTTTGGGGATGCCTTCCCCGGTCGATTCGCCGGTCAGCACCGCGGCGACGCCGGCCATCACCGCGCCGCCATGGATCCGGCAGGACGGGTTGCGCACCGTCGCGTGCATCCGCCCGTCGATGACGGCTTCCACCGCCGGCGGCATCGCGTCGACACCGCCGACGATGATGTCGTCCCGGCCGCGGGCTTTCATGATGTTCTGAGCGGCGAGCGCCATGTCGTCATTGTGGAAGAAGGCGGCGTTGATCTTGTCGCCATATTTCGTCAGCAGGCTGTCCCAGATGCGGGTCGCCTTCGTGACGTCCCAGTCGGCCGGCTGCTCGTCGAGGACTTCGATGTCCGGCATCGAATCGACGACGCTGTGGAAGCCGCGGGCGCGGCCCTGTGCGCCGGTGTGGCCGAGTGCGCCCTGGGTCATCACGATCCCGCCTTTGCCGCCCATCGCATCGACGAGCGCGCGGGTCACCGAGGCGCCCATGAATTCGTTGTCGGGGGCGAGGAAGGAGTGGACCTCGATCTGCTCGAGCGGGGCGATCAGCGTGTCCATGTCGATGACGGGGATGCCTTTGTCGATCATCCGCTGCACCGGATCGGTGAGGGTGCCGATGCCGAAGGCCTGGATGGCGACGAAATCCCAATCCTGGGTCGCCATGGTGTCGATGGCGCTGCGCTGTTTGGGGGCGGACAGCTCACCGTCGAACCAGGTGACGTCGACGTTGAAGAGGTCGCCCCAATATTCGGCGGCGGCCTTCCCCTGGGCGCACCAGGTGGCCTGAAGGCCGGCGTTCGAGAATGCGGCCTTCAGCGGTTTTTCGGAACGGCCCATGTCCTGCGCCATGGCGAGCATGGTGCGCGGGTCGCCGGCCATTCCGGCGAACGCGCCCCCCGCGGCGCCGGCAGCGAGGCCGGCATTGCGCAGAAATCGGCGGCGGTCGATGTCCGATCGTTTCGTCAAGGCGTGCTCCTTCCCGTAATTGTTCTGTCGTCACGAGAGGGCTGCGGCACGTTTGTTTGCCGCGTGGCCACCGTCGTGCGTTTTGGGCCCCGGTCACGCGGTTGCCGACAAACGGCTCGGTCGCGCCGGCGCTCCAATACTATGATCTCGTCTTTCGGGCGGGTGCAAGCGTACAATTGGGGGTAGGGGGTGCCGGAGGGGGCAGAGCGCCGGTGCGGACCGTCGGTGCGTCCGGGCTGCGACGATGCTTTTCCGACGAAACGATGCCGGATTTCCCCGTCTTTCCTCCGGTGTGGGACACCACCCGATCGCGATATGCATCCCGTCTCACCGGACCGGAGAACGCCGTGGACGGCGCGATGATGACCCTCCGCGGGAGGGCGCGCAACTGGACGTCGATTGTGCGGCGCGGGCCGTGGCGCGGAAATACTGCGGGAATCATGCGCCGCGCCCGGTCTTTTCTTGGCGGTCGGCGGCGCGTCGCCGGGGCGCCGGCCGGTTTCATTGTCATGGAAGCGGCAGCGGAGTCTTAACCAACCCTCGAAAACTCGCCTTCACGTCCGGGGGCATAAACTGCCGCCTATGCGATATCCGTTGAAGCCCTTGCTGATCGTCCTCGGTCTTCTGGCGCTCGCCGGTTGCGGAAGCACGCCGCCGTCGTCCATCAACGACGTGTGTCAGGTCTTCTCGCAACGGGACGGCTTTTTCACCAACTGGTACGGCGACGCCCGCAAGGTGGAGCGCCGTTATGGCATCCCGGTCCACGTGCTGATGGCGACGATGCGGGTGGAATCAGGCTTCGACGGTGACGCCCGCCCGCCACGGCGCAAGGTTCTCGGCGTCGTTCCGTGGAAGCGTCAATCGACGGCGTTCGGCTATAGTCAGGCGTTGAACGGCACCTGGAAACAGTATCGCGAGGAGACCGGCAACGGCATGGCGCGCCGGACCAACTTCTCCGACTCGATCGACTTCATCGGCTGGTACTATTCCAAGACCGTCACGAAATATGGCGTGCCGCCGGACGATGCGTTCAATCTCTATCTAAGCTACCGCTATGGCTGGACCGGCTATAGCCGCGGCAACTGGCGCTATAATGACGGCGCCCGCAAGTCCGCCGCGCGCACGGCGAACTTCGCCGACGATTATGCCCGCCAGTTGAGCACCTGCCGCTGACGACGCGCCGCGCGCGGGCTCACCGATCAGGCGGCGATCCGCGCGCTCAGAAATTCCACCGGATGCTGGGAGGAGATGGCCCCGAAACGGGCGATCTGCGAGCGGCAGGAAAAGCCGGTCGCGAGCGCGATGGTCTCCGGCTCCTCGAGCCGGTCGCGCCAGGACAGGTCGAACGCCGCGCGGGACATCGCAAGGTTCTGGCGCTCGTGGCCGAAGGTGCCGGCCATCCCGCAACACCCCGTCGCCTGAACGCGGGCCGCGACGCCGAAATGGGCGAGTAGACGGCGCCAGCGCTCGGCGGCCTGCGGGTCGGAGGTCTTCTCCGTGCAGTGAAGGAAGAGTTTCACCGCCGGCCCGTCGCCGTCGTCACGGCGCTCGCCGAGATGGCCGGCGTCGGCCTCCTCCAGCAAGAACGCCTCCAGCGAGCGCACTTCTTCGCCCGTCGAGCCGTGCTCGCGATATTCGTCGCGCCATAGGTCGCGCACGGCAGGCTCCAGCGCGATCACCGGAAGGCCGAGCGCTTGGAGTTCGCGCGCGTGCGCGATCGCGCGGCGGGCCGTCCTGTCGAACGCCTCGCGCATGCCGAGGACATGAAACGCCTTGCCGTTGGCGACCGGCGCAGCGCGCAGCACCGTGTAGCCGAGCCGCTCGAGAAGCGTTTCGGCCGCGTCGATCACCCCGCCATCGAAGGTCGACAAGAACGTGTCCTCGACGAGGAGAACGGCGCGCGCGTCCGCCGGCGCATGAAGCGGCCGGCGCGAGCGGCGCGGCGTGCGGACGGCCGGAAGGTCGACGAGGCCGACAGCACGAAGGACGGGGCCACCGGCGCGCATCATGATGTTGGCAAGGCCCGGCGCGGCGCGCATCAACGGCGCCATGCGCTCCATCATCGCGAGGAGGTGATGGTGGGGCGGACGGCGGTGGTTGCGATAATAATCGGCGTAAAAGCGCGAGCGCATCGCCGGAATGTCCACCTTCACGGGGCATTGCGAGGCGCAGGCTTTGCAGCCGAGACAGGTCGCGAGCGCGGCGTCGAGCTGCGCGTCGAGCGGGCCGCCATCGTCGAGACCGGAGAGGGTGCGGGCCTCGCGCTCGGGGCGCAGCCATTCCCGCAGCAGCGCCGCCCGGCCCTTCGGCGATTGGCGACGGTCGCCGCTCGCCTTGTAAGAGGGGCACATCACGTCGTCATAATCGCGGTTGAAGCAGGCGCCGTTGCCGTTGCACTTCACCGCCTTCTCGAACCCGTCGAGCCGCTCCGGCGTGATCGCCGCATCGAGCGGGCCGCGGAACGGCACGACGTCGATCGCCCGCAGCGGTGCGTCCGGTGAACCCGCGGCGATCTTCCCCGGATTGAGAAGCCCGGCCGGATCGAACGCCGCCTTGATCCGGCAGAGCGCCGCATAAAGCCGCGCGCCGAAGACGTCCGGGACGTACTCGCCGCGAAATCCCTTGCCATGCTCGCCCCAGATGAGACCGCCATGGGTGAGGGCGAGCTTGTGGACGGCATCGGAGATCGGCCGGATCTTCGCCGCGTCCTCTGGAATGCGCATATCGAGCGCCGGGCGGACATGGACGCAGCCGACATCGGCGTGCCCATACATGCCGAAGGCGACCCCGTTCGCGTCCAAAATATCGCGGAACCCGGCGACGAAGGCGGCGAGATTCTCCGGCGGCACGGCTGCGTCCTCGACGAAGGCGGTGCCTTGGCGGGTCGGATCCATCCGCCCGAGAAGACCGACGCCCTTCGCCCGCAAGGCCCAGAGCTGCGAAATCACCTTCGGCTCGCGCACCACCGTCTCGCTGACGACGGATGCGGGCGCGGTCGCCGAGAGGGCGGCGAAGGCGGCGAGCGTCGCGTCGATCTCGGCGAGGCTGTCGTGCTCGACCTCGATGAAGTTGAGCCCCCGCACGGCGCGCGGCCCCTCATGGGCGAGGACCGCTTCGATATCGCCCCAGATCGGATCGTCCTGGGCGAGGCGGACGACCTTGTCATCGACGAACTCGATCGCGACGGGGTTCGGCGCGACGAGCCGCTCGACGTCGCCGAGCGCTTCGAGGACATCGTCGTAGGCGACGACGACGAGGGCGCGATGGGCCTTCTTGCGAGTGAGCTTCAAAGTGAGGCGCTTCGTGAGGGCGAGCGTGCCCTCCGAGCCCGCGAGGAGCTTGCCGAGGTGGAAATCGCCGGCCGCGTCGACGATCTCGTCGAGATTATAGCCGGTGAGGCCGCGGTTCATCACGGGGAAGACGCGGTCGATCTCGTCGGCCTCGGTGGCGATCACCTCGCGCACCGTGCGGTGGACGGCCCCGGCGAGATCTTCGCGCGCGCACACGGTCTCGAGCGCTTCGGGAGACAGGGTCTCGGCGCGCCAGTCGCTCCCGTCGGCGAGGGCGACCTCCATCGCGATCACGTGGTCGGAGGTGCGGCCGTGAATGCGGGAGCCTTTGCCAGAGGCGTCGGTCGCCGCCATCCCGCCGAGCGTCGCGCGCGAGGAGGTCGACACGGTGGGCGCGAAGAAGAGGCCATGCTTGCCCGCCTCGCGGTTGAGCTGATCGAGGATCACCCCCGGCTGCACGATGGCGATGCCGCGCGCGGGATCGATCGCCTCGATCGCCGTCAAATGGCGCGAGCAGTCGACGATGACGCTTTCCGTCAGCGACTGGCCGTTGGTGCCGGTGCCGCCGCCACGGGCGACGAGGGGAACGGCGGTCTCGTGCGCGGCGCGCATGATGCGGTTGAGATCGTCGCCCTCACGCGGATGCAGGACGAGGCGGGGCAGGAGCTCGTAGATCGAATTGTCGGTCGCGTTGACGGTCCGTGTCGCCCGGTCGCGCGCAATGTCGCCGCGATACCCGTCCCGCTCCAGTGCAGCGATGAACCGCGTCAGCGTCTCGTCCGACGGTGCCGTTTGGTCGGCGCTGAGGCGGTTGGTGTCGATCTGGGCAAGGGGGACGTGGTGGTTCATGCAGCGCTCGGGTCTTTGGGCTCGTCTCGCGTCCGGGCGAGGCGCCACCTCGGCTCGCGGCGCCTCTCCGTCCGATCCCGGAATATCCGAACCCGGTATAGAGTGTGAGGGAAGCGACGGGAAGGTTGCCCCCCATCGCGGCCGCCGCGCCCGGCGCGCGTCAGATCACCGCCTTTTCCAGGAACGGGCGATTTTCGACGATCCGCTCATAGCCGACGTCCGAGAAATCGAGCGAGCGGTAGCCGCCATAGGCGATGAGCTCCGACACCGCGCGCCCCGCCGCCGGCGACTGTTGCAGGCCGTGGCCGGAAAAGCCGTTCGCGAAGATGAAATTCTCGACCTCGGGATGGCGACCGACGATCAGATTGTGGTCGAGCGTGTTGTAGTCGTAGTGCCCGGCCCACTGGTTGACGAGCTTGATCGCCTCGAAGGCGGACGAGCGGGCCGCGAGCGCCGGCCAGACGATCTCCTCGAACTCGTCATAGCCGGGGTCGAAATCGTCGAAGGCGACGGCCGGATCGTGCGGCGGGACCGCGCCGCAGAGGAAATATCGCCCTTCGGGCCGGCAATGGACGCCGGTCACGTCGATCATCAGGGGAAGGCGGCCGCCATTCACCGTCGCGCTCCCCTCCGGCGATCGGGCGCAGTCGAAGACGAACAGCGTGCGCTTGCGCGGCTCGACCGGCACATCGAGCCCGGCCATGCGCGCCGTCAGCGCCGCACGCGGACCGGAGGCGTTGACCACGGTCCCCGCCGCGATGACGGCGCCGGACTTCAGCGTCACGCTGCGCACATGCCCCCCGTCACGGCCGATCGCGACGACCTCGTCGGCGACGAAGTCCGCACCCAGCGAACGGGCCTTGTTGCGAAAGCCGTTCATCAGACCGGTGTTGGAGAACCAGCCTTCGCCCGAACGCCCATAGGAGGCGAGGGCGATATCCTCGACATTGAGATGGGGGAAGGCGGCGGCGAGTTCGGCCGGTTCGAGGAGGGCGACATCGGCGCCGAGGGCGGTCTGCACCGCATTGTTCTCGCGCAGCGTCGCGACCTGCTCGGGTGTCGTTGCGAGGAAGAGATAGCCCGATTCGTGAAAGCCGAGATCGGGCCGGTCGTCGTCCACGGCCATCGTCTGCGCGAAAGAGCGGATGAACGAGACGCCGAACTGGCCGATCTGCACGTTGATCGGGTTCGAGAACTGGGTGCGGATCGCCGATGCCGACAGCGAGGTCGACGCGGTCCGATAGGTCGGATCGCGCTCGACGATGAGGATCGAGCCGCCGAAATCGGGATTGGCGGCGAGGAAATAGGCGACGGCCGAGCCGATCACGGCGCCGCCGACGATCACGACGTCATAGGCCGCCTTCATTGCGCGTCGTCCGGGTGGGGAAAGTCGACGAAGGCGCCGCCATAGCATTGCGTCGCGCGCGCCATCGGATCGGCGACCGGCGTGCGCGCCTCGAGCGCCGCGCGGTAGGGCTCGGACGAATCCTGCGGATGAAAGCCGAGATGGCCGGCCTTCGTGTTGTCGACCGGCTTCACCTTGTTGTCCGACATGCCGAACAAGATCGTGTGGCCGACATGAGGGGCGGTGAGGGCGGCGGAAAAGAGGCGGATCATGTCCTCGAAGGAGAGCCAAGACCACAAATGCCGCCGATCCGCCGGCTCCGGAAAGGACGAGAAGATCCGCACGCACGCGGTTTCGATGCCGAACTTGTCCCAATAGAGCCGCGAGAGCGATTCCACGAAGCATTTGGAGACGCCATAGAGGGTGTCCGGCCGGGTCGGCGTGTCGGCGTCGATATGATCGGTCAGGCTATGATAGCCGATGGCGTGGACGGAGGAGGCGTAGGCGATGCGCTTCACCCCGTGTTGCCGGGCGCCTTCATAGATGTGGTAGGAGCCGCGGATCGAGGAATCCAGAATGTCCTGCCAGGGGCGCTCCATCGGCGCGCCGCCCATATGGACGATCGCGTCGACGCCCTTGGTCGCCGCGATCGTAGCCGCCTCGTCGCCGAGATCGAAGATCATGGCCTCTTCGTTGGCCTTCACGTCGGCGATCTCGACGCGGTCGGCAAGCCGCAGCGTCTTCGCGAGGGGAGCGAGGCCGCGGCGTAACTCGGTGCCGAGATTGCCGGCCGCACCCGTGATCAAGATCGTACCGTAAGGCGTCGTCATCCGCTTCACTCCATCTGCCTCGCGCCGGTCGGCCTGTCGGCCGCCGACGGTCTCATGTCTTGCGGGTGACGTAACCCTTCACCCGGTCGTCTTCTTGGGCCGTTTCGTCACGTTCGGACGGCGCGCCGAAGCCGCCGCCGCCCGGCAGCTCCAACATGAGGCGCCGCCCGGCGGGGACGTGCTGCCACCCTTTCGGCCGCAGCGTCGTGCCGTCATCGAGCCTCACCGAGCCCGGCGCGCCGGAGCCACCGCCCTCGCGCCCCCGCGCCGGGGCGGTGACGCGATCGAACATCGCCGAGAAGTCGAACTCGTGACCCGCGGCCGGCGCGATCTCGATGAGCTGGCCGAGCCCGCCGCGATAACGGCCGTCGCCACCGGAATCCGGCCGCAGCTCCTTGCGCCAGATGACGATCGGCCCGGTGTGCTCCGTCGCCTCGATCGGCATCGTCATCACGCCGGAGGGAAAGGCTGTCGCGGAAAGGCCGTCGAGCGTCGGCCGGGCGCCGGATCCGCCGGAATTGAACATCAGGATTTCCGCCCGCTCGCCGGTTTCGCCGGGGGCGGGACGGGCCGAAATCTGGATGTTCCAGAGCGAGGCCGCGCCCTCGGCCTGGATCGTACCGGGCAACGCCTTGGCGAGCGCGCCGAAGGTGAGGTCGGGGATCATGTGGCCGATCACGTGCCGCACCGAGACGGGCGCCGGCCGCTTGGCGTTCACGATATTCTCGGGTGAGGCGACCGTGACGGAGCCGAGCGAGGCCCAATTGTTCGGAATGTCCGGCGCGACGATGCAGTTGACCGCATAACACGCATAGGCCTTCGCGTAGATGAGGGGGACGTTGATCCCCCACCGGCTCACCGGCGAGGAGCCGGTGAAATCGACATGGACCCGGCCCTCGCCGATGGTGACCGTCGCGGCGAGCGTGATCGGCTCGTCATATCCGTCGGTCAGCATCTCGTTCGCCCAGGTGCCCTGCGGAAGCGCCGCGATCCGCTCGTCCATCGCCGACGCCGTGCGCGTGAAGATGAAGTCGGCGAGCCGTTCGAGATCGTCGAGCCCCACTTCGTCGAGCATCTCGATGAGCCGCTTCTTGCCGACATCGTTGCACGCCGCGAGCGAATAGCAGTCGCCGATGAGCTGGTCCGGCTGGCGCACATTGGCGCGCACGAGGCGGACGAGCTCGCCGCTGACCGTCCCACGCTCGGCGAACTTCATGATCGGGATCTGGATCCCTTCCTCGTAGACCGATTTCGCATCCGGCCCGAACCCGCGCCCGCCGACATCGACGACGTGCGCCGTGCAGGCGAAGAAGCCGATCAGCGTGCCCTTCATGAAGACCGGCGTGCACATCGTGATGTCGTGGAGGTGGCCGGTGCCGAGCCACGGGTCGTTGGTGAGGTAGGTGTCGCCGTCGAAGATGAATTGGCGGCCGATCCCCTCGATGAAATGGCCGACGGCCTCGGCCATCGTGTTGACGTGGCCCGGCGTGCCGGTGACGGCTTGGGCGAGCATCCGCCCCTCGGTGTCGAAGACGCCGGCCGAGAGGTCGCCCGCCTCGCGCACCGAGGTCGAGAAGGCGGTGCGCACGAGGGTGGTCGCCTGCTCCTCGACGACCGAGATCAGGCGATTCCACATCACCTGGAGGCGGATATCGTCGATATCGCTCATGGGCGGCGCGCCTTTCGCGTCAGCAGGATGGTTCCATCGGTCTGGATGATGGCGTCGAACGGTGTGGTGATGACGGTCGAGGTCTCGCTCTCCACGATGATCGCGGGGCCTTCGACCCGTGCGCCGGGGGCGAGCGCCGCCCGCTCGAAGATCGCGCTCTCGAGGGCCGCGCCCGTCGCCGGATCGAACACCGGCCGCCGCGTTTCGCTCGTGGCGGCCTCGCCGTCGAGGGTGAGGCCGACCGTGTCGGGCTCGGGCGGCTTGTCGTGCGCATTCACCGACCAGGTGACGAACTCGATCTCCGGCCCTTCGATGGCGCGGCCGAAAAACTGCGCGTAGCGGGCGCGGAAGGCCTCTTCGATCATGGTCCGGTCGGCGTCAATGAAGGCGCGGTCGGGCAGCGGCACCGGGATTTCCCAGCCTTGCCCGCGATAGCGCATATAGACCGTGACCTCCCGCTCGATCGGTGCGCTCGTGCCCTCGCGGACGAACGCTTCGGCGGTGGTCTTGAGGTCGTCCAACATCGAGTTGAGGGCCTCGGCGTCGAAGGCGGACAGAGCCATGACGTTGGAGACGAGCGCCTCGTAGCCGAACGGGGCCTTGAGGAAGCCGATCGCCGAGCCGACGCCCGCCCCGGTCGGTATCAGGCAGCGCTCGATGCCGAGCTTCTCGCAGAGCCGGGCGGCGTGAAGGGGCGCAGCGCCGCCAAAGGCGATCATCACATTCTCCGACACGTCCTTGCCATTCTCGACGGCGTGGACGCGGGCGGCGTTCGACATATTCTCGTCCACCACCTCGACGATCCCGAAGGCGGCCGCCTCGTCCGCGAGGGAGAGCCGGTCGCCGACCGCGCGGGCTATGGCGCCGGCGGCTTCGTCGACCGAGAGCTTGATCTTGCCGCCGGCGAAATTGTCTGGATCGAGTTTGCCGAGAACGAGGTCGGCATCAGTGATCGCGGGCCGCGTGCCGCCGCGCTGATAGCAGGCGGGGCCGGGCTCGGAGCCGGCCGATTCGGGGCCGGCCTGAATGCGGCCCATCGCGTCGACCCAGGCGAGCGAGCCGCCCCCCGCGCCGATCTCGATCATCTCGATCACCGGGATCGAGATCGGCATGCCCGAGCCCTTGGCGAAGCGGGCAGTGCGGGCGACCTCGAAGGTGCGCGCGGTGTGCGGGGTAAAGTCCTCGATGAGGCAGATCTTCGCCGTGGTCCCGCCCATGTCGTAGGAGAGGGCGCGCGTCAGATCGAACCGTCGTGCGATATCGGCGGCGAAGATCGCCCCGCCCGCCGGGCCCGATTCGACGAGGCGGACCGGAAATTCCGCCGCCGTCTCCACCGAGATCAGCCCGCCGCCCGAGTGGATCATGAACACCGGGCAGTCCGCGCCCATCTCGGCAAGACGCGACTGGAGGCGGGAGAGATAGCTCGCCATTTGCGGCCGCACATAAGCGTTGGCGCAGACCGTGTTGAAGCGCTCGAACTCGCGCATTTGCGGCGAGACCTCGGCCGAGATCGAGATCGGGACGTCGAGCTTCGCGGCGAGGATTTCGCGCGCCCGCTTCTCGTGCGCCGCATTGGCGTAGGCGTGGATGAAGCCGATCGCCACCGCCTCGAAGCCGGCGGCCGCCAGGTCGTCGGCGAGCCGTTCGAGCGCCGCCTCGTCGAGCGCCTGAAGCTCGGCGCCGTGCGCGTCGATCCGGCCCCTCACCGGAAAGCGCGCCTCGCGCGGGATCAGCGGCGTTGGCAGGACGAGGTTGAGGTCGTATTGCGCGAAGCGGCTCTCGGTCCGCATCTCGATGACATCGCGATAGCCCTCGGTGGTGACGAAGGCGGTCCTTGCGCCGGAACGCTGGATGAGGGCGTTCGTCGCGAGCGTCGTCCCGTGGATGACGAGGCCGAGATCGGCAAGGCCGATGCCGGCCGCTTCCATCACGATCTCGATGCCGTCGATGATGGCCTGCTCGGGCGCGGCATAGTTCGTCAGCACCTTCGCCGAATGGAGCGTGCCCTCGATCTCGAGGGCAATGTCGGTGAACGTGCCGCCGATATCGGCGCCGAGGCGGATATCCGACCGCCCCATCAGGCGCGGTCCGGTTCAGCGGGGCGGGTGAGGGCGGACGGGACGGCGGCGGCAAGGCGGGCGATCGTCCGCATCGCGCCGGCGACGGGCGACGGTCTCATGCGTCATCCTCCAAGAGTGCACCTGAACGTTGGCCCGAAGGCGGGGAGGGGATCTCCAGTTAATCCGACCTTCGGCGTGATGTCCCTACCCTTTGACGCGGCGGATGTGGGGGCGCGCCAATGTGTCCCCAATCACGTTCCGGCCGTCTCCGCGTCGGCGAGCCAGTGGGGAAGCCCTGGCCGCCGCGTGCCGCTGACCGCTGCGTCGGCGCACGCGGCAAGGCTTCCGAAACGCACCGTGCGGCCGGAAAGGCCGGGGCCGTAATGGGCGTATTTGCCGGAATTGGTCATCACCGTTCGCGCGTCGGGCGGGAAGACGGGTTCGGAGATCGAGCACCAGCACAGGTCCGGCACGACCTTGATCCCGGCGGCTTGCAGGATCGCGAGCGTTCCGTCGCAACGGGCACCGGAGAGGGCGTGATGGCCGAGCGTGACGATCGCGCTCGTGTGCGGGTGGCAGAGCTTTCCGGCGACGAGGCCGGCGAGCGCGCGGCATTCGGCGAGGGAGAAATGCGGGCTCCCGAAGGCGACGAGGTCGATCGGCCCGTCGCTGTCGTTGCCCCCCTCGTGGTCGCCTCCATTGAATTCGCGCCATACCCCCGCGATGTCGGCGGGCGTGACGTCGACCGTTTCCGCGCCCGCGATGGGAGCAAGGTCCGCCTCGGGGGTGACGCCGGCAATGTGCAGCATCGGTGCGGCGGAGGTGGTGGCGAAGGCGGCGCAGAAGGCCTTGAGATCGTCGGCGCTCGGCGCGGTCGCTTCGAGACCTTCGACGAGAGGGATGCGGTCGGGGGCGAGGCGGCCCACGAGCCAGCCGAGCATCGGCCAGAGCGCATCGTCGAACGCGGCCGGCAGCGCGACGCGGATCACCCGGCGCGGCGCGCGGTCGGCGTCGCGATAGACGCCTGCGAGCGGGGCGCGGCCGGTGAGAGCGATGAAGAGGTCGAGAAAGTCGGGATGCTTCACCGTGCGCGCGCCGAGAACGCTGTTCGCGTAGACGACGGCATTCGATTCGGCCCAGGCGATCGGCTCGTCCCGTTCGGGCGGGCCGCCGAGCGTATAGGGGGCGCAGGTGAAGGTCGGCTGCGCGCCCATGCGGACATAGGCGTCGGCAAGGCGCGCGGCGGGTGCGCCGAATGCCTCGGGCGTGCCTTGTGTGCGCCAATTGGCATAATCGACCGAGATCGCGTTCATCGTGGTCGGAACGCGGATCGTCGCGCCCATGTCGGCGACTGCCTCGGCGAAGGTGAGGTTCGCGGGGCTCGCATAGATGCACCCGTCGATATGCGCGCGGGTGATGTCGGTGAGCCGCTCCGCGCCTTGCGCCGCCGCCATCACCGCGATGACCTCCATCGCGAGCCGGGCGGCCGGCCCCTCCGCGCCGCCGAGCATCGCCTGGTCCGTATCGGAAAGGGCGAGCCCGGCCGGATCAAGCGGCGCGAGCGGGATCTCGCGCCCGCCCGCGACCATGCGATCGGCGCCGATCTCGGCGGTCGGGGTGGCGGCGAGGGTGTCATAATCGGCCGGGTCGAGGCGGACGACGGCAAGCGGACGGGCGAACATTTTGCCCGCGATCAGCGCGCCGAGGGTCAGGATGTCCTCCCCCTCGCGGAAGACGAGGGCGGCGGGCGCATGGCCGTTGAGCGCGAGTTCCAGGAGAACGCCGCTTCCGGTGCACGAGCCGCGGCTCGTCGGCATCATGAGGATCGTGCCGGCGAGGCTCGCGCCGCGGAGCGGATGGTGCGCGTCGATGACGGTCCCTGTCGCAGGGTCCACCCCGCCCCAGAAGCTGAGCCCCTCCGGCGAGACGAGAACGGTCCCCGCAGCAATCGCGGGGACGATGAGGGTGGATGTCACCACCGTCTCCTATAGCAAGGCTCGGTCGCAGTCTCAGCGCCGCCGAACGCGGCGAGGATGCTCCGGCACGATGAACGCCGCCCTAAATCCCGACGATCTGGCTGGGCAGCCACGTCGCGAGCCACGGGAAGAGGATAATGAGGAGGAGGGTGAGGCCCTGGATCAAGATGAAGGGCAGCACCCCGCGGCACATCTGCCCGTAGGTCATATCGGGTGGCGCGATGGACTTCAGATAGAAGATCGACGGCGCCATTGGCGGCGTCAGATAGCCCGTCTGGATCACCACCAGCACCAGCGTCGCGAACCACACCGGATCGATGCCGGCCGCCCGGATCAGCGGCGTGAAGAGCGGCACGACGATGAGGACATTGGCCGTCCAGTCGAGCACGAAGCCGAGCAGGAAGACGATGAGGAGGAAGAAGATCATCATCTCGGTGGGGCCGAAGCCGGCCGTCTCGATGAACTCGCGGATCAGCTTGGACCCGCCGTTCGCCATGAAGGCGCCCATGAACATCGTCCCGGCCGCGACGATGAGGAGGATCATCGCCGAGATGCGTACGGTGATCGACAGCGCCTCGGCCATCACCCCCATCGAGAGCCGGCGGTTCGCGATGGTGAGGACGAGGGCGCCCGCGGCGCCCACGGCAGCCGCCTCGGTCGGGGAGGCGATGCCGCCCATGATCGAGCCGAGCACCGCGAAGATGAGCAGGAAGACCGGGACCAAAGTCGCGATCGTCGCGCGGATCTTGGCGCGCAGCGGCAGATCGATGCCCGGCACATTTTTCGGATCGCGCGCGACGGGGAAGACCATCCCGTTGATCAGGATATAACCGAGGAAGAGCGCCACCATCAAAAGCCCCGGCAGCATCATCGCGGCGAGGAGCTTGCCGACGGAGAGCTGGGCGAGGGAGGCGTACATCACCGCGATCACCGAAGGGGGGATCATGGTGCCGAGCGAGCCGCCGGCGCAGATCGTCCCGGCGATCAGGGAGTTGTCGTAGCGCGCCTTCTGCATGGCCGGGATCGCCATCATCCCGATCATCACCTCGACCGCGCCGACAACGCCGGCCGCGGCGGCGAAGATCGCGCCCATGGCGATCGTCGCGAGCGCGAGGCCGCCCGGAAGGCGGCCGAGCCACATGTTCATGACCTGATAGAGCCGCTCGGCGATGCCCGAGCGTTCCAGGATCGCGCCCATCAGGATGAACATCGGCACGGCCGACAGGATGAAGTTCGTGGAGGCGGAGTAGAACGAGCCGTAAAGCTGGATAAAGGCGACGTCGCCGAAGGCCATGAGGCCGGCCACGACGGCGACGATCGTCAGCGAAAAGGCGATCGGGATGCCGAGAAAAATCAGCGCGAAGAGCGCCGGGAACATCAATCCCGCGGTCAGCATGTCAGGCCTCGAGCTTGAAGGTGTCGTCGCCCTTCGGCGCGAGGAGCATGCGAATGCCCTCCGCCGCGAGCTGGAGCGCGAGGGCCGCGAGACCGATCATCAGCGCTGAATAAAAGGGCCACATCAACGGGGCCCATGGGCTCACCGTCTCGACTTCGCCGGTCATATAGGCCCGCACGGTCCGCTGGCCGGCGATATAAGCGAGCCAGCCATAGATCGGGCACAGCACGAAGAGATAGGCCACCCCCTCGATCGTCCCGCGGACGCGGGCGGGAAGGCGGGAGGACAGGAAGTCGATCCGCACATGGGCGTCCTGCCGCAGACACCGGGCGGCGCCCAGAATGAAGAGGGCGCCGGTCGCCATATACGCGACGTCGAACGCCCACAGGGTGGGCGCGCGGAAGACATAGCGCGCCACGACCTCGTAAAGCATGGATGCGATCAGGACGAGAAGCAGGACCTGGGAGACGTATCCCAGCACGAGTGAGATGAAATCCGCCACCGCGAGGAAGGCTCGTCTCATGATCGCAATCCGCCGTCTATTTGCCGTTGCGGATCAGATAGCCGCTCTCGTTCGACCAGCGATCCTCATAAGCGAGATATTCGTCGAGGATCTCGGCCATGCGCGGGTTGCCGGCTTCCTTTTGCGCCTCGGCGGTCTTCTTCATCCACTCGACGCCCGCCGCACCGAGCTCGGCCTGGAATTCGGGGCTGATCTCGATGATCTCGGCGTTGCTGTTGCGCAGCGTCTCCATCGCTTTGATGTCCTGATCGTAGAAGTGCATCAGTGACTGGAGGGAGGTCAGCTCGGCGGCGGCTTCGATCTTCGCCTGCGTCGCCTCGTCGAGTTCGTCCCAGGTCTCCTGCTTCAGGACGACTTCCCACACGAAGGTCGGCTGGTGGACGCCCGGCGTGATGATGTAGGGCGCGGCCTCGTGGAACCCTTCGGGCAGGTTCGCCGAGGGCGGGGCCCATTCGATGGCGTCGACGCCCTTGCGCTCGAGGAGCGTGTAGATCTCGCCCGGCGGCACGGTGGTCGGGACCGAGCCGAAGCTGTCGCGCAGGACTTCGCCCCAGGCGCCGGCGGTGCGGTATTTGAGGCCCTTGAGGTCTTCGGCGCTGCGGATCGGAACGTTCGAGTGCGCCATGATCTCGGAGGAGCCGAGGCCGACGATCAGCGTCTTGAAGCCCTCTTCGGCCCGCATCTCCTCGAGAAGCTCGCGGCCGCCGCCTTCGAGCATCCAGGTGGAGTGCGCCTCAGGGCCCATGCCGCCGGGGAAGCTGCAGAAGATGGCGTTGGTCGGGTCTTCGTTGACGCGGAAACAGGGCGTCGAATGGCCGGCCTCGACCACACCGTCACGCACGCCCTGGTAGACCTGCAACGCCGGGACGAGGACGCCCGCGCCGAACGGCTCGATCTCGACCGTGCCGTCGGTCAACACGTCGACGTTGTCGGCGAAGCGCTCCAGGAAGTTGATGTAGAAGGGCGATCCTTCCGGCACGGACGTCGGGACGCGCCACGTCGTGTCCTGTGCGGATGCGCCGACGGCGACGAAGGTGAGTGCACCGGCGAGCGCCAGACGCTTGTATGTTCTGGTCATTCTTCCCTCCTCATGGAATCCGTGGCGCTGATCGGCCACGACCGAGTTTCCACACGGTACACAGAACTGAAATGTCATGTCGACACATATAATACAACATTCTGCGCGTCTTGATTGCAGTCGATAACGCCCTGACTTATCGGAATAATCCTGCGCATTCGGTCTCTGAAAGGCGGCCGGATGCCCAGTGGTTGAGCACGCTTCGGATGGGGTGATAGGGCGCGGCGCGGCCACTTGCGCCGCTCGATGGCGCCATCCAGTATGAATGCAAAAGTGGCATCTGCCGCCCAAACGAGGACCAATTCGATTGCTGAGTTCCCCTATATCGGTCGATGCGCTCACGGACGCCGTCGAGGAAATTTTCGTCGCCGGCGGTTTCAGCACGGGACAGGCCGGGCCGATGGCCCGCGTCCTCGTCGCGGGTGAGCGCGACGGCTGCAAGTCGCACGGTATCTACCGGATCGCGGGCTGTCTCAGGACCGTGAAGGCCGGCAAGGCCAACGTGACGGCCGTCCCGGAATTGCAAGACGCCGACGGCGCGATCGTGCGCGTCGACGCCAAGGGCGGCTTCGCCAATCCCGCCTTCGAGCTCGGCGTGCCGGTGCTCGCCGAACGGGCCAAGGCTCTCGGCTTCGCGGCGATGGCGATCAATGATTGCGTGCACGTCGCCGCGCTATGGCCGGAGGTCGAAGCGCTGACCGATCTCGGTCTCGCGGCGATCTCGATGTGCCCGAGCTATTCCACCGTCGCCCCCACCGGCGGACGCGAGCCGCTGTTCGGGACCAACCCGTTCGCCTTCGGCTGGCCGCGTCCGGGCGGCAATCCCTACGCCTTCGACTTTGCGACGAGCGTTGCGGCGCGCGGCGAGGTGGAGCTTCATCACCGCGCCGGCACATCCCTTCCCGAAGGCTGGGCGATCGACGCGGACGGCAACCCGACGACGACGCCCGCCGAGGCGCTCGAAGGCGCGCTCCTGCCCTTCGGCGGCCACAAGGGCTCGGCGATCTCGACGATGATCGAACTGTTGGGCGGCGCCATGATCGGCGATCTGATGAGCACGGAGGCGGCGGAGGTTCTCGGCAGCAACCGTCTCCTGCCGCGCCATGGCGAGCTGGTCCTCGCCTTCGATCCGGTGCGCTTCTCGGCCGGACGTGGGACCGATCCCTTCGCGAAGGCCGAGATCCTCTTCGACGCGATCGTCGGGCAGGGGGCGCGGCTTCCGTCCCAGCGCCGTTACGCGGCGCGCGCCGAATCGCTGAAGAACGGCATCGTCCTCGATGCGGACGAACTTGCCGAACTCGCGCGCTTGGCCGCCGAGGGTCTCGGCGCGGTCGACTAAAGGAAAAGCGCCCGCCGCGATGGCGGGCGCTTTTTTGGGCTCATGCCTCAGGCGGCCTTCGCGGCGGCCGCGCCGAACTCCTTCGCGCACCATGCGGCGTACCAGGTGCGGAACAGGTTGAACTGGTTCTCGGCATAACGGCGCTGGCTGTCGGTCAGCACGTCCGTTTCGTTGAAGTGGAGCGCATATTCCGCGTCGCCGGTCAGCGTCATCAGATACTTGTAATAAAGGACGAGATCCGGCCCCTCGTCGAACGAGGAGAGGACGCCGAGCGCAGCGTCGAGTTCGGCCGCCTGGCGACGGGCGGTCGCGTCGCCGGCCGCCGCATCCTTCGACAGCGCGACGAGGTGGAGCACTTCCTTCGGCAAGACATTGCCGATGCCGGTGATCGCGCCGGCGGCACCGCAATTGACGTAGCCGTGGAACACATTGGTGTCGACGCCGACGAGGAGCATCACGTCATCGTCGCCGCTGGTGATGTTCTCGGCCGCATAGCGCAGGTCCGCCGCGCCGCCG
This sequence comes from Acuticoccus kalidii, assembly GCF_021556395.1. Lineage (GTDB taxonomy): Bacteria > Pseudomonadota > Alphaproteobacteria > Rhizobiales > Amorphaceae > Acuticoccus > Acuticoccus kalidii. The sequence continues at coordinate 376,333 of NZ_JAKGCS010000024.1, read as the reverse complement.
AATTCCTTGAAGCCGATCAGGTTCGGATGCTCGGCACGCAGCGCGAAGAACAGATCGGCGCGGGTCGCGAAGCCGTAATAGGGGCTGTTATAGATCACCGCTTGAAGGCTCGGCGCGGCCGAGAGGACGGCCTTGAAGTGCGCCTTCTGGGCGATCGCCGACGTCCCGCGCGACAGGACGCGGGGTATCACCATCAAGCCTTGGGCGCCGACCTTTTCGGCGTGGGCGGCGAGGGCGACGGCGGACGCCGTGTTCACCGCACCCGTCCCGACGACGACCGGGACACCGGCCGCGGTGAGGCGGGCGACGCCCTCCATCCGCTGCTCGTCGGTGAGGAGCGGCCAATCACCCATCGAGCCGCAATAGACGACCCCGCGCATCCCCGCATCGATGAGGGCTTTGCCCTTCTTCACGAGGGCGTCGAAATCCGGGCTGCGATCGGGCTTTGCCGGCGTCATCAGCGCGGGAATGCAGCCTGCGAAAACGCTGCTCTTCATTCTTGATACCTCCACAAGCCAAAGCCCGTGCCAACGGGCAGAGCCGAGCGATCCTCTCATGGGAACGGAGAAAGGATAACACTTGTATTTTCTGTGTCGACACGATTTGTGCGCCGATCGGCGCGGCGTCGACGCGCACCGTCAGAGGGGGATCTTGTGGCGCGTATCGCGCGAGATCATCGTGCGGATCTGGGCGACGATCTGGTCGGCATGGGCGCTCGCGAGTTCGTCGGCCCGCGCGATGTCGCGCGCTTCGATCGCCGCGATCAGTCCCTCGTGCTCGTCGACATATTCACGCGGAAGACGGTCGTCGAACGAGGAATAATAAAGCCGCAGGATGCGCCGGCCCTCGTCGAGAAGGCGCAGGCACAGCGCTTCATAATAGTGGTTGCGGCCCGCCGCGGCGATCGCGGCGTGAAACTCCCGGTTCGTCGCGATCATCGACAGCGCGTCCTGTGCCATCACCGCCTCGGCGAATTCGGCCTGCCGCGCGCGGATCACTTCAAGATCGCTCGCCTTGTGCGCATCGGCGGCGAGGCGCGTCGTCACGCGGTACATCAGCGTGATCGCGTCGAAGAACGGGTGAAGGTTCAAAAAGTCGATATTGGTGACGACGGTGGAGCGGTTCGGCAGCGTGGTGACGAGCCCTTCGCCCGCAAGCCGCACCAGCGCCTCGCGAATCGGCGTGCGCGACATCTGGAGCCGCTCCGACAGTTGGATCTCGTCGATCGGGCGACCCGGCTCCAATGTCAGATCGATGATCTCGTTGCGCAGGATATTATAGACATATTGCGCGCCCGAGCCGCGCTTGCGCTCGGCGGACTTCTCCGGCTTCGAGGGCGGTGCCATTCGACGTCCCTTTGTCGACAAACATTATTATCGACCATGGTCGTATCATCGAAGGGCACGTGAGGCGGTAAGAAATGTGGCGACGCGACGCCTCAACGCGCCCGCCGCCGCCATTATCGTCAAAGACGCAGATCCTGCCGTTTGCAGCGGACATGCGCGCGTTCGATCCCGACATCCTCCAGAAGGTGATCGGGCAACTCGAGCAAGGTCTCATAATCCCGCCGGAAGCGGATATAGCGGGTGATCCGGCGGAGGACCCGAAAGCGTGGCCATGGATCGGCCTCGGCGGGCGGCCCGCTGGTGACGAGCGATAGCTTGGCTGTCTCGTCCAAAGACATGATCTTCTCCCGAAATGGGTTGCGTTGTGAAGGCGCGGGGCGGCGATGGTCGGTGCGTCCCGCGGTCGATGGGTCAGTGCCGCTGCAATGGAGCGCGCGGTGCTCGTCCCTTCGCGTGCGTGCTGAAGAGCGCCGCGACCGGCATGTCGTCGTGGCCGAGGCCCGGCGCGGCGGCGAGGGGCTTTGCCCGCCTCATCGAAAAGGCGACGCGCGCGCCGACATCCGCGAGGCGGTGCGGCCGGCCGTTCGCCGCGCCGAGATGGGCGGGCGAGAAGGCGGCCATCGACCCCGCGAGGGTGCGGTCGGACGGCAGGAGCCCGTTGGCGCCGAGGCTGCGCAAGAGGATGTCCGTCGCGCCGCGCGCGCCGCAGATCCGCGTTTCGGCGCCGACCATGCGCGAGTCGCGCGCCGCGGCGATCAGCCGGCGCACATCGATCCGTGACGGCGCCTTCACGCGCGACAGGTCGACGATCAGCTTGCGCCGACCGCTCGCCACCCGCTCGCGCAAAAGCTCGCACAGCTCCTGCGAATGACGGGCGACGATCTCGCCGGAGAGCTTGAGGATGTCGATATCGTCCCGAAGATTGATCGCGACACTCATGGGCAGCGTCTTTCGTTTCCGGTCGAACGACGTGGCGCGGGCGCGATCGCGACGCACGCTGTGTCGGTCGAGGCCTCGTTTGATCGTCACCGGGCGCGGCGGAAGCGGACGGATTTCGCCGCAACCCTTTCCGCCTCGACCGCGTTCATCGCGAGGTCGGGAGACGCTGAGGGCGGCGCGACCGTGTCCGGCATGGTTCGCGCCGGCGCGGAGCCGTGACAGGGGCGTCGCCGCGATCCGGTGCGGTGCGCTCGTCCGTGCGTCCGTGTCGGCGTAAACTGTCATCCAACCATCCCGGCCGAGACCGGGCCCCGAATTCGTCGTAAAAAGGGAGTGACGCGCCGCGGCATTCGGCCTGGCCCCGTCTTTGCAGAGCTGAGGGCGGGGCGTTGTCGTCAGCGTTGTGGCGAGCGTTGTCGCCCGCGACGGAATTGCGTGGGGCGAGCGTTGTATTTGCGTCGTGGCAGGGATGGGAGGGCCGGATGGAGCCCAATCTCGGGATCTCGCTCTTTGGCGAGCTCCGCGTCACCCTCGACGGCGCTCCCGTCGCCTTACCGGCATCGAGGAAGGCGCGGGCGCTCCTCGCCTTCCTCGTCGCGACCGGACGGCCGCATCGGCGCGAGCGTCTGTGCGAACTCTTTTGGAGCCTGCCCGACGATCCGAAGGCGGCACTGCGCTGGTCCCTCACCAAGCTGCGCAAGGTGGTCGACACGCCGCTGAAGACGCACATCGTCGCCGATCGCGAGCGCGTCAGTTTCGACCCGGACGGCGTGTGGACCGATCTCGGCGAGATCGAAACGCGCTTGAAGCGGCGCGACCTCATCGACCTTTCGGACCTCGAGACGATGGAGGACCGCCTCAGTCAGATCTTTCTCGACGGGCTCGACGGGGTCGGCGATCCGGCTTTCGACACCTGGCTCACGGTGTCCCGTCACGATGCGCGGACGGCGCGCGTCCTCGTCCTCGAACGCCTCGTCAGCCATCCGGCGATCGGCCGCCTTGCGGCCGAGAAATGGCTTCGCATCTGGCAAAGCATCGATCCCGTTGGGGTCGAGGCCTATCGCAAGGTGGCCGGGCCCGGCCCCGCGACGAACGGCGCGTCCGGCGAGCCGGCGTCCGCCCCTCAGGCCGAGACGGCACCGGAGCATCCTGCGCGCACGCCGCTCGGCGACGTCTCGCTCGCCCGGCAAGCGCTCATGCGGGCGGGGCGACCACAGACGCTGACCCGCCGCCGCGCCCTCCGCGCCCAAAGGATCGGCTTCTGCACCACGCGCGACGGCACCAAGATCGCGTATGCCACCATCGGCGAAGGCCCACCGATCCTGAAGACGGCCAATTGGCTGAACCACCTCGAATTCGATTGGGCGAGCCCGATCTGGGGCCGCAGCTTCGAGGCCGTCTCGCGCCAACGCACCTTCATCCGCTATGACGAGCGCGGGTGTGGTCTCTCCGATTGGGACGTCGACGATCTCAGCTTCGATGCCTTCGTCGACGATCTCGAGGCGGTCGCCGACGCCCTCGCGCTGGAGCGTTTCCCGCTGCTCGGCGTCTCACAAGGCTGCGCGGTGTCGATCGAATATGCGGTGCGCCATCCCGAGCGCGTCTCGGGTCTCATCCTGGTCGGCGGCTATGCGGCCGGCTGGCGGATCTCGGCGAGCGCGGAGGAGCAGGCCCGCCGCGAGGCGGTGATGGAGCTTACCAAGCTCGGCTGGGGCACCGACAATCCCGCCTACCGGCACATTTTCTCGCAGACCTTCATGCCCGAGGCGAGCGCGGCGGACCTTGCCTGGTTCGACGAGTTCCAACGCCAGACGACATCGCCGGAGAACGCGGCGCGATTCCAGGACGCGTTCGGCTATATCGACGTGCGCGACCGGCTCGCCGCGGTGCAGGCGCCGACGATCGTGCTCCACTCGCGCGACGATCAGCGGATCCCGCTCGAGCAGGGGCGCGCGATCGCGGCGGGGATCAAGAATGCGCGTTTCGTCCCGCTCGACAGCCGCAATCACATCCTTCTCGATCGGGAGCCGGCGTGGAAGGTGTGTTTCGACGCCGTGCGCCGTTTCATCGTCGAGCACGGGATCTGAGAACGGCGCTCAGTAGGTCGCGGTGAAGCCGCCATCGACCACGAGGATCTGGCCGGTGATGTAGCGTGCATCGTCGCCGGCGAGGAAGAGGATCGGCCCGGCGACGTCCTCGGGCGTGCCGGCGCGGCGGAGCGGCATGCGCCCGTGCTTGACGTAGATGTCCTGGTACCAGTCGCTCGTATGCTCGTGCCCGCCGTCCGGCATCCGCGCCATGCGGGTGTCGATGAAGCCGGGGGCCACCGCGTTGACGCAGATGCCGAGCGGGCCGAGATCGACCGCGAGCGAGCGGGTGAGGTTCACCACCCCACCTTTCGCCGTCGAGTAGGCGAGGGCGTCGGGCTGGCCGCGAAGGCCTTGTGTCGAGGCGAGGTTGACGATCCGTCCCGCCTCGCTCGCGGCGAGGAGGTCTGAGGCCGCCTGCGTCATCCATAATACGCTGTCGAGATTGACCGCCATCACCGCGCGCCAACGTTCGTCGTCGAGCGCCGCGAGCGGCGTGTCGTCGACGATCGCGGCGTTGTTGACGAGAATGTCGAGGCCGCCGAACCGCTCGCCGACCAGCGCGACGGCGGCGATCGCATCGGCGCGGGTCGACAGGTCCGCCTCGACGGGAAAGACGGCGAGCCCTTCGGCGGCGAGCGGTTCGACCGCTTCGGACAGCGCCGCCGCGTCGATGTCGATCAATGCGACGCGGGCACCCGCGCGGGCAAGGCGCGTCGCCGCGGCAAGCCCGATCCCGCGTGCCGCCCCCGTCACGATCGCGGCGCGTCCGGCGAGGGCGCGTGTCGGCTCGTCCATCATGATCTCCTCAGAGGAGGACCGGATCGCCCCAAGCCCGTGCCGCCTCCGCCTTGGCGCGGCGGCGGGCCGCGAGCGTCATGACGCGTCCGTCGCCCTTGCGGCAGGCGCGTTCCACCTCGGCGCGCAGCGCCGAACTCACGATCGCCCCCTCGGCTTCCGACAGATTGCACGGGTCGAGATAGATCGTTCCATGCTCGACGAGATCGTCGCGCACGATGATCGCAGGATTGCGCGCGGCGAGCCGGTCGGCGAGCTCCCAGGCATAAAGGCCCGAATCCGGCCCGACATCGATCTTGAGCCGGACGACCGGATTGCCGGTCCAGTCTTTATGGCGCGACAAAGTGAGTCCCTGCAGCTCTTCGAGCGCGCCTTCCCAGTCGTCGAGGAGGGCGCACTCCCGTTCCGCCACGGCGTCGTGATCGCGCCGCGACCAGGCCTCGAGGGCGGCGATGGTGCCCGCGATACCTTCCTTGCCGACCTTCATATGACGCCCGAGCCCGCGATTTTGCAGATAGGTCGCCTTCACCCTCTCGCGCGTGCCGGCGACGATCCCCGCCGTCGGGCCGCCGAGGAATTTGTGGGAGCTCCACACCGTGAGGTCGGCCCCGGCCTTGATCGGCCCTTCGAGGTCATACTCCGCCGCCGCGTCCACGATGACGGGGACGCCGTGCGCGCGGGCGAGGGCGACGACATCCGCGAGCGGGGTCTGGCCCTCCTGCACGACATGGTGGGAGATGACGAAGACGATGGCGGCGGTCCGTTCGCCGATCGCATCGGCGATATTGTATTCCTCGACGCGCGCGGCGCTTCCCGCGGCGATCACCTTCGCCCCGGTAAGGCGGATCGCCTGGGCGATCGGCGCGCCATAATTGACGAGATGGCCGGCCTGAACGACGACTTCGTCCTTCAGCCCGTCGACATCGGGCAGGCGCTCGATGCGGGCAAGGTTCGCGCCCGTCATCGCTCCGGCGACCGAAAGGGAGAGGCCCGCCGCGCTGCACCCGGTGATGCAGCCCGCTTCCGCGCCCGTCGCCCGCGCGATCGCCCGGCTCGCGACGAGTTGGAGCGAATCGATATCGACGAAGCGGCCCGCCATGTCCGTCGCGGCCTCGAGGGCGTCCGGGATCATGCGCGAGGCGCCGAGCCACGTCATCGTTCCGGCCGCGTTGATGATCGGCTTCGGTTTCGGCGGCGAAAGGGCGATCGGATCGTTGGTCATGGCCATCGACGGTCTATCATCCATTGCGATCCCCTCCGAATCCTTCAAGCCCGATCCTGTCCGCATGAACGGCCACGCCCGCGAGCGCCGATGCTCCGGCGACGGCGCCCGTCCTGTCTGTTCGCGGACCTTGCCACGATGTGAGCTTAATAAAATGACGGTGCGGGAGGCCAGCCGTATCTCACGCGGGCGATGGTGAGGCCGCCCGGCCCGGCCCCTTCGTGCGGCGGGGCGCGGAGGCCGGAGGGCTACGGCGCGTCTTGCGCCATGGCGAGGGCGATGGCCGCCTCGGCGAGCACCGTCACGCTGTCGAGGACGGGGAGCGGGCCGGTCAACGCGTCCGACAGGAGTGAGAACTCGCTGCACGCGACGATCGCGGCATCCGCGCCCCGATCGGTCAGCTCGCGGTAGCCGGCGGCGAGGGGGCCGAGCGCGCGATCGTCGCGTGCGCCCGCCTTGATCGCCTTGATGGCGCCGAGAAGCGCCGCACGGTCGTCTGGATAAAGGACGTCGATCCCGGCCGCCGCGAACGCTCTGTCGTAGATGCCGGTGATCTCGACGGCGGGCGACGCGAGAAGTCCGACGCGCCGCGTCGCGGGATTGGCGCGCGTCACCGCCTCGACGGTGAGTTCGACCATGTCGAGGAAGGGCAGCGCGATCGCCGCCTTGATGGCGTCCGCGTAACTGTGGGCGGTGTTGCAGGGCATCGCGAGGAGCGTCGCGCCATACCGTTCGAGCTTGCGCGCGATGCCGACGAGCGTCGGCTCGGGGTCGACGCCGCGTTTTTCGATGAGATGGGCGATGCGGGAGGGGATGCGGGTGTTGTTGTCGACCACCATGGGGATGTGGTCCGCATCGTCCTCGGCCGGGGTCCGCTCGATGATGCGGCTCATGAAAAGGACCGTCGCCTCCGGTCCCATACCGCCGATGATGCCGATGACAGCCACGCCCATCGCCTCCCGTCGTGCCGCGTTCAGGCGGCGAAGTCGAATGCTTCGGTGTAGCCGAAGAGACCCGCTGAGCCGCCGGTGTGGAGGAAGACGATCTGCTCGCCTTTCTCGAACCGGCCCTTGCGGATGAGGTCGATCAATCCCGCCGCGCCTTTGCCCGAATAGACGGGATCGAGAAGGATGCCCTCCATGCGCGCGAAGAGCTCGATCGCCTCGATCGTCCCGGCGTTCGGGATGCCGTAGCCCTCGCCGACATAATCGGTGTTGGCGACGACATCGGATTCGGCGACGGCGCCCGGATGGCCGAGCTTTTCGGCGGTCGCGGCGGCGAGCTTGAAGACGTTGCCCTCCTGCACCGCCTTCGGGGCGCGCACGCCGATGCCGAGAAGGGGAATGTCGGCATGGAGGAGCTTGAGGCCGGTGACGAGGCCGGCCTGGGTTCCGGCGCTGCCGGTCGCGTGGACGATATGGTCGATCACGAGGCCGCGATCATTGGCCTGGCCGAGGAGCTCCATCGCGCAATTGACGTAGCCGAGCGCCCCCGTCGGGTTGGAGCCGCCGCCGGGGATCGTGTAGACGCGCGCCCCCTTGGTCCGGTGGTTCTCCGCCACTTCGTCGAGCGCGGCGTTCATGTCGCCACCGGTCGGCCGCCGCTCGATCGTCGCGCCATAGAGGCGGTCGAGGAAGACGTTGCCGTTCGCGTTGTAGTTCGGATCGTTGGTCGCGATCCGCTCCTCTAGGACGAGGTGGCATTTGAGGCCGACGAGCGCCGCCGCCGCCGCCGTCTGCCGCGCATGGTTCGACTGGACGGCGCCGTGGGTCATCACGGTGTCGGCGCCTTCAGCGAGGGCCTCGGCGATCAGGAATTCGAGCTTGCGCGTCTTGTTGCCGCCCGAGGCGAGGCCGGTGCAATCGTCCCGCTTGATCCACAGGTCCGGGCCGCCGAGATGGGCCGAGAGGCGCGTCATCGGCTCGAGCGGGGTCGGCAGATGGGCGAGGCGGTGCCGGGGGAAGCGGGCGAGATGCATGGGGCTTACTCGTTGCGCATGGGTCGGGCTCGAACTCTTCAGGAAACGGCGACGCCGAGCAAATGCAAATTTGCACCGCGCCGATACCGGCGCGATTTGGTGCGAAGCGATATCGGCGCGATTTCGTGGGGAGCCGATTCGGCGCGATCCAGGGGGCGCCGATATCGGTGCGATTGAGAGCGGCGCCGACCTCGCGCCGAGCCCGGCCCATGCCCGGATCGGCATGGCGGTTGCAGCGCCTGACGCAAGCACCGCATCGATTTCGGACGATGCGGTGGGCGGGAGCGGCCGAATTTGGCATCGTCGGGCCGCGCGAACGCGCCGGTGCCGGTACCGGTGCGGGGCGCAATGTGCCGAACCGGAAAGGAAAAGCCATGAACGATGTCGACGCGACCGCCACCGCGAAGCCGGCGACGACACGCAGCTTCTGGCTGCGCGAAAGCCCGCACCTCGCCGCCTTGGCGCTCACCGTCGGCGGCGTCGCCTATGTCAGCATGATGGACCAGCCGCTTCTCTATTATTGGGACGTGGTGGCGGTCTTCATCGCCGTCGTGTGCGTGATCTCGGGGTGGCCGCGCGCGAATCAGAGCCAATTGCGCACCCGCCTCGTCGTCACGCAGCTTCTGCACTGGGCCGCCTTCTTGCTCGCGATGAACCTCGTCTTCCTGCCGAGCGTCCAGTCCGATATCGACGCCGACGGGACGGGTCTCGTGCTCCTGCTGCTTCTGTCGCTCGGCACGTTTGTCGCAGGGGTGCACGTGCCGTCTTGGCGCATGGCGGCGATCGGGGTGATCATGGCGCTCAGCGTCCCGGCGATCGCCTGGCTCGATCAGTCGGCGCTTTTATTGTCTCTCCTCGTTATCGTGATCGGCGCCGCCGTCATTGCGATGATGCGCTATCGCCGCCGTTCCGACACGGCGGCCGCCGACATCTGAAGGACTGGAACGAATGCCCCGAAAGTTGAACCTCGCCGTCGCCCAGCTCGGCCCCATCGCGCGCGACGAATCGCGGGAATCCGCCGTCGCGCGGTTGATCGAGATGCTGAAGGAGGCGGCCGGGCGCGGGTGCACCTTCGTCGTCTTCCCCGAGCTCGCGCTGACGACCTTCTTCCCCCGCTGGTACATGGAGGATCAGGCCGAGGTCGACACCTGGTTCGAGAGCGAGATGCCGAACGCGGCGACGATGAAGCTCTTTGAGGCGGCGAAGGCGCTCGGCGTCGGTTTCAATCTCGGCTATGCCGAACTCACCCGCGAAGACGGGCGCGTGCGCCGTTTCAACACCTCGATCATCGTCGACACGAAGGGCGAAATCGTCGGGAAATATCGCAAGGTCCATCTGCCGGGCCATGCCGAGTACGAGGCCTATCGGCCGTGGCAGCACCTCGAAAAGCGCTATTTCGAGCCCGGCAATCTCGGCTTCCCGGTCTATGAGGCCGACGGCGCGCAGATCGGCATGTTCATCTGCAATGATCGGCGCTGGCCGGAGACGTGGCGGGTGATGGGGCTGAAGGGCGCCGAATTGATTTGCGGGGGCTTCAACACCCCGACGCACAATCCGCCGGTTCCGCAGCACGATCATCTGAACTCCTTCCACCACCTCCTGTCGATGCAGGCCGGCGCCTATCAGAACGGCGCGTGGACCGCTGGGGCGGCCAAGGCCGGCATGGAAGAGGGCTCGATGCTGCTCGGCCATTCCTGCATCGTGGCGCCCACCGGCGAGATCGTCGCCTTGTCGACGACCATCGAGGACGAAGTGATCACCGCGTCTTGCAATCTCGATGCGTGCCGCGAGATCCGGGACGAGATCTTCAACTTCAAGCGCCACCGTCAGCCGCAGAATTATGGGCTGATCGCCGAGGTGTAAGACCCGCCGCGTTCGCGGCGAGCGGAGGAGACGCGCGATGAAGATCAAAGTGATCAACCCCAACACCACCTGGTCGATGACCGAGAAGATCGGCGCGGCCGCGCGTGACGTCGCGGCGGCCGGCACCGAGATCGTCGCCGTCTCCCCGCAAATGGGCCCCGTCTCGATCGAGGGGCATTATGACGAGGCGTTCGCCGCGATCGGCGTGATCGACGAAGTTCTGAAGGGCGAGGCGGAGGGGTGCGACGGATATGTCGTCGCCTGTTTCGGCGATCCCGGCCTCGGGGCCGCGCGCGAGATCGCGAAGGGCCCCGTCATCGGGATCGCGGAGGCGGCGATGCACGCGGCGAGCTTCCTCGGCGGCGGCTTCTCGATCGTCTCGACCCTCGAACGCTCGCGCCCGTTGATGGAGCATCTCGTCACCGCCTACGGCATGACCCATCAGTGTCGATCGATCCGCATGACGGATCTGCCCGTGCTCGATCTCGAAGTCGAAGGATCGAACGCCGAGGCGCTCGTTCTCGAAGAATGTCGCAAGGCGGTGGAGGAGGACGGCGCCGATTGCGTGCTTCTCGGCTGCGCGGGCATGGCCGACCTCACCGCGCGCATCTCGCGCGAGATCGGCGCGCCGGCGGTCGACGGTGTCGCCGCGGGGGTGAAGTTCGTCGAAAGCCTCGTCGCCCTCGGGCTCGGCACCTCGAAACGGCACGGCTACGCCGCGCCGCTCGCCAAACCCTATGAGGGCGCGTTCAGCGCCTATGCGCCCGGCAATCGGCGTTAGGGCGAGGCGCTATCTCGAGGCGACGAGGAGACGGTGCTCCGTCACGACGGGCTCGTAGATCGCGATCTTGCCGCCGCCGCCCGACTTGATCGTATAGAGCGCGGCGTCGGCCCGGCTGATCAGCACCGCGAATTGAGCGTCTTCCCTCGTGTCCCACTCGGCGATGCCGACACTCGAACTGACGTGGATCGGATCGCCCTTCCAATCGACGGGCGTCGCCTGGAGTGCGGCGAGCACGCGGCTTGCGATCGCCTCCGCGTCGGCGGCGCGGGTGTGGGGGAGGATGGCGCAGAATTCGTCGCCGCCGAGCCGGGCGATAACGTCGCTCTCCCGCATCGATTGGCGCGCGATCGTCGCGAAATGGCGAAGGGCCGCGTCGCCCGCGGCGTGGCCGAAGGTGTCGTTGACAGGCTTGAACTTGTCGAGATCGAAGAGCAGCAGCGAGTGGACGTCGCCGGGCGCGGCCGCGAGGGAGCGGAACTGGCGGGTGATGACCCGCCGCGAGGGAAGCCCGGTCAGATCGTCGACATCGGCGATCATCGCGACATCATCGTGCAGGCGCTCGATCGTCATCACGGCAAAGCCGAGGCTCCAGACCACTGCGCCGAAGATCGAGGCGAGGAGGGCGTAGGAGGTGAGGAGATAATAGCCGTCCTCCTCGGTAATCTGACGCAGCATCAGATAGTCCCCGGCGATCAGGCCGACATGGCCGAGGGTCGTGATCGACACGCCGACGATGCCGATCCGCCGGCCGACCGCATAGCGCGTCTCGTCGAGGAGGATGACGAGCACGATCACCAGCAGAACGATGCGAGCGCTGGAGAAGGCGAGATTGCGGGCGGCCACCGAGTCGCGGATTTCCGGCAAAACCATCATGAGAACGACGCCGAGCACCACAGCCAGGGTGATCGACGGCCGCGCCGGTTTGCCGAAAAAGATGCGCAGCCCGATGGAAAACTGCCCGATGGCGACAATCGACAGAACGTTGCCGAAGATCTCCAGCCGGAGCGACTCCCCGTTGCCGACGAGCATCAAGGTGCCGCCGGTGGCCGTGAGGAGGACACAGGCGGCGAGCCAATAGCGGGCGGGCTTCAAAGTGCGATAGGCAAAAGCTATCGCGCCCCACAGAATAGATAGCGCCAGGAAATTGAATAAAATTATGAGGTAAAGGGTCAAGAAATCTAAGGCCATCGCAATGGATTTTTTCTGACCTGTGACCCGATGAATCGTATGGCGCGCAATTTTCTTTCGCGGGATGCCGTTGTTCCGAGTTATAGCGGAATTAAACGTCTATGTGAAATTTTATGGCTGAAATACGTCGCAGGTGTGTTTCATTCATGTTGATGGCCACATTTGCGACGCTGCGCCCGCAAATTTCCCTCAATCGATCGTTGGAGAGGCGGCCGCCGTCGGCCTTGCGGGGCGATCGTGCGCCAGGCCGCGCCCGATCAGGCGAGGCCGGTCCGCTCGCGCGCCGTCGGCTGCTCGATGCCCGCAAGGCGAAACGTGCGCTCCAGAAGCTGCTCATAGATCGGCCGGCCGCCGCACCATTCGGCGACGATATTGGCGACGAAGCAGGTGATGAGAAGCGGCAGGACGAGGGGATATGAGCCCGTCAGCTCGAGCGCCAGCGTGACACCGACGATCGGCGCGCGCACCGAGGCGGTGAACAGGCCGCCCATCGCGGCGATGCCGAAGGCGAGGGGCATGATGTCGGCATCGGGCAGAAGATGTTCGAGCCCAGAGCCGAAGCCGAGCCCGACGCACATCGCGAGCGTCAGGATCGGGGCGAAGATGCCGCCCGGCACGCCGGTCGAATAGCTGGCGACCATCGACACGAAGCGGAACGCGGCGAGGAGGAGCAGCGCGGCGACGGTGTAATGATGCTGGGCGAGCTGCATGATCACGCTTTCCCCGCCGGTGACGGTGGCGGGAAGCACGATGAACGCCGCACCGGTGAAGAGGCCGATCAGCGCCGGGAAGGAGTAGGGCAAGCGCCGGTGCCATGTGGCGCAGAGTTCGATGGTGAAGAGAATGGCGGCGTTGAGGAGCACCCCGAGAATGCCGAGCGCCACGCCGAGCGGCACGAAGGCGATGAGCAGCGCGAGATCGACCTCCGGCACCAGAAGGCGAAAATCGGGGCCGACACCGGCGATCCATTCGGTGAGCGCCGCGGACAGCAACGACGCGACGATGACGCCCATATAAGCGCGCAGCGAATAGGGGAATTGCTTGCGCGTCTCCTCGATGACGAAGAGGATGGCCGCGAGCGGGGCGTTAAACGCACAGGCAAGCCCCGCCGCCGCGCCCGCCGCGAGCAGCGACCGACGCTCGATATCGGACAACCGCCCGGCGCGGGAGACGCCCTGTGCGACCGACGCGCCGATGTGGATCGTCGGCCCCTCCCGCCCGAGCACCAGGCCGGAAGAGATCGCCATCACGCCCGTCACGAATTTCAGCGGCAGCACGCGCATCCAGCGCACCGGTCGCAGCCCCTCGAGCGCGCCCTCGATCTCCTGAACGCCGCTGCCGCCCGCCTCCGGCGCGACATGGCGGACGAGCGCGACGCAGAGAATGGTCGACGTCATCGTGATGAGCGCGGCGGCGAGGACGAGGTCGAGGCCGGACAAGGATTGGCTGAGCCATTGCGGCCACTGGATCAGATAGTCGATCGAGAGGTGGAATCCCGAGCCGATCAGCCCGGCGAGGACGCCGACCAGGATCGCGCACCAGAGGAAATGCACGTCGGCCTTGAACGGGCTCGAGCTCGGAGGTTGCTGCGACACGATGGGCGGCGGTCTTGCGCGTCAGACGAGCTGGAAGCCGCGCCACAGCGGATCGCGCGGATCGACGGTGATGCGGTTCTGCCCGAAAACGCGCGCCCAGCCGCCGATCGACGGCATGATGGCCGGCCGCCCGGCAACCGTCGCGGCAGCCTCGACGCGGCAATCGAACATCGTGCCGATGATGCTCTCGTGGACGAAACGATCGCCGACCGAGAGCCGGCCCTTGGCGACGCGCTGCGCCATGCGGGCCGAGGAGCCGGTGCCGCAGGGGGAACGGTCGATCGCCTTTTCGCCATAAAAGACGGCGTTACGGGCGGTGGCCTCCGTGTTGCGGGGCGCGTCGTCGACCCACATCACGTGCGAGACACCGCGGATCCTGTTGTCCTCCGGGTGGACAGGGCGCACCGCCGCCTCGACGACCTCGCGCACGATGGGGCTCCACCGCACGAGTTCGGCGGCGCTCATCGACGACAGGCCGGCGAAATTCTTTTGCGGCTCGACGATCGCGTAGAAATTGCCGCCATAAGAGACGTCGACGACAAGTTCGCCGAGGCCCGGCACCGTGACGCTCACGTCCGCGGCATGAAGATAGCTTGCAATATTGTAGATCCGCACTTCGTCGACGAAGCGGCCCGACCGCTGGAAGGTGACGTCGACCCGGCCGGCCGGCACCTCGAGGGCGAGGCGGCCTTCCTCGCGCGGCGTGACGAGCCCTTCTTCCAGCGCGACCGTCACCGTTCCGATGGTGCCGTGGCCGCACATCGGCAAACAGCCCGAGGTCTCGATGAAGAGGATGCCGAGTTCGCAGTCCTCCCGGAAGGGCGGATAGAGGATGGAGCCGGACATCACGTCGTGTCCGCGCGGCTCGAACATCAGCGCTTCGCGCACCCAATCATGATCGCGAAGGAAGATCTGCCGGCGGTCGGCCATCGAGGCGTGCGGCAGGATCGGCCCGCCGCCGGCCACCACGCGGACCGGATTGCCGCAGGTGTGAGCGTCGATGCAGAGGAAGGTGTGCGGTGTCATGCGGCGAACTCGTTGGATGGCGGAGGGTGCAAAAATGCACTCGCACGCGATCCTTAAAGCACCCGAAGCCGTGGGGAAATGATCTCGCGGCGAGAAACGGTTCGCCGGCGTCAAAGGGCGGGCGCGACCGTTGGTCCCGCCCCGCGTGAGGCGCGGCTATTCCGATAAAGCGCGCTTCACCGTCTCCATCTTATTCTTCAGATGCTGCTCGAGGACGGCGGCGAGACGCGTGCCATCGCGCGCGGCGAGCGCGGCGAGGATCTCGTCGTGCTCGTCCATCGCCTGGCGCCAGCGATCGGGCGTCATGTTGGCGAGATAGCGCGCGCGGCGCACCCGCTGGGACAGCATCTGGTGATATTGGGTGAGGGTCGGATTGCCCGCCGCGGCGAGGATCGCGCCGTGGATCGCCTGGTTGAGCTCAAAATAAAGCGGCATGTTGGCCGCCTCGAAGGCCGTACGCATCGCGGCGTTCTTCGCGGCGACGTCGGCGATCTCGTCTTCGGCGATCCGCTGCACGGCGAGCTCGCCGGCGAGCGCTTCGAGCGCGGCGAGGACGGGAAACGCCTCCTCCACCTCGTCGACGGTGACCCGGCAGACCCGCGCCCCCCGGTTGGGGACGAGGCGCACGAAGCCTTCCGCCGACAGGATCTTCAACGCCTCGCGCAGCGGCGTGCGGGAGACGCCGAAGCGCTCGGTCAGCGCCTTCTCCGGCACCTTCTCGTCATCGGCAAGCTCGCCGGCGATGATCATCGCGCGGATCCGGTCGGCGAGTTCGACGGACAGAGGCGGGCGGCTGAGCGCGGTGTCGAGGACATTCATGTCGGCGCCCCCTCTAAAGCGCGCGCCAGGACGGCGGCGACGTGGACCGCTTCGCGCCCGCCGCCATCGTGGATCTGATGCCGGCAGGACGTGCCGTCGGCGACGATGATCGCGTCGGGCTCGGCCGCGCGGACGGCCGGAAGCAGCGCCGCTTCCCCCATCGCGCGGGAGATATCGGCGGTCTTCGCATCGTAGCCGAAGGCCCCGGCCATGCCGCAACAGCTCGATTCGATCGTCGACACTTCGAGTTCGGGCACCAGACGCAGAGCCTTTTCCGAGACGGAGAAGGCGCCGAACGCCTTCTGATGACAATGGCCGTGAAGATAGGCCTTTCCTTGCCGCGGCGCGAAGGGCGGCGTCAACGCTCCCGCGTCGACTGCGGCGACAAGCGCCTCCTCGAAGAGTTTCGCGCGTGAGGCGATCGCATCGGTCTCGCCGGGCAGGAGGGCGGCGAACTCGTCGCGCAGGGTGAATAGGCACGAGGGCTCGAGGCCGACGATCGTCCGCCCGGCCGCGACATGGGGGGCAAGAGCGCAGACCATGCGCCGCGCCTCGGCCCGCGCCTCATCGACGAGACCGGCGGCGAGGAAGGTCCGCCCGCAGCACAGCGGCCGCTCACCCGCCGGCGGCGAGAGCGGGACGACGCGCCCACCCGAGGCGGCGAGGACGCGGACGGCCGCCCGCAAATTGTCGGGTTCGAACCAGCGATTGAAGGTGTCCGCGAAGAGGACGAATTCCGGTCGCCCCACGGCCCCGGCCTCCGCCTCGCCATCGCGGAACGGATCGCGGGCAAAGCGCGGCAGCGAGCGGTCCTTCGCAAAGCCGAGCATCGACTGGGAGAGGGCGGCGAGCCCCGGTATCGCCTCGCGCAGCGCGAGGAGGCCGCCAGCGCGCGCCGCCTTCGGCGCGTAGCGGGGGAGGTAGGCGATCAGCCGGTCCTTCGCCGTGAGGCCCTTCTCCTTCACCCGCGCGGCCATCACTTCGATCTTCATGCGCGCCATGTCGACGCCGGTCGGGCATTCGCGCTTGCAGGCCTTGCAGGAGACGCAGAGCGACAGCGTCTCCATCATCTCGTCCGAGGTGAGGGCGTTTTCGCCGAGCTGACCGGACAAAGCGAGGCGCAAGGTGTTGGCCCGCCCGCGCGTCACGTCCCGCTCGTTGCGGGTGACGCGGTAGCTCGGGCACATCGCCCCGCCGGAGAGTTTTCGGCACGCGCCGTTATTGTTGCACATCTCGACGGCGCCCTGAAAACCGCCGAGCCCGCCCGGCCACGCCGACCAGTCGAGCGCGATCTCTCGCGGCTCGGCATGGTAGGAGGGCGGGTAGCGGAAGAGGTCGCGATCGTCCATGCGCGGGGGATGGACGACGCGCCCCGGATTGAGGACGCCTTCGGGATCGAAGCGGTCTTTCACATCCTCGAAGGCGCGGACGATGCGTGAGCCGAACATAGATTCGTGAAACTCGGAGCGGACGATGCCGTCCCCGTGCTCGCCCGAATGAGAGCCTTTATATTCGCGCACCATCGCGAACGCCTCTTCGGCGATCGCGCGCATCGTCCTCGCGTCCTGTTCGAGCTTCATGTTGAGGACGGGGCGGACATGGAGGCAGCCGACCGAGGCGTGCGCGTACCAGGTGCCGCGCGTGCCATGCCGCTCGAAAACGGCGGTGAGGCGCTCGGTATAGTCGGCGAGATGGTCGAGCGGGACGGCGCAATCCTCCACGAAGGAGACGGGCTTTCCCGCCTCCTTCATGCTCATCATGATGTTGAGGCCGGCGCGGCGGAACTCGCCGATATTGGCCTTGAGCCCGGCATCCGCCACCACGACGACGCCGCCTTCGCGCGTTCCGCCGCCGCCGAAGGAGAGGCCCTGCTCGGCCATCACCTCTTCGAGCGCTTCGATGCGGCGGGCGTTCTCGGCGTCCGTCTCCTCGGCGAACTCGACGAGGAGGAGGGCGGCCGGCGCGCCCCTCACGAAGCGCTCCAGCGTCTGCCGGTAGATCGGGATGTCGCGGCCGAGGCCGATCATCGTCGCGTCGACCAATTCGACCGAGGTCGGCCCGAGCGGCACGATGTGCTGCGGCGCCTCCATCGCGGCGCGGAAGGTCGGGAAATGGCAGACCGCGAGGGCGGCATTCTTCGGCGGCAGGGGGGAGAGTTTGATCTCGATCGCGGTCGACAGAGCGAGCGTGCCTTCCGAGCCGACGAGGAGATGGGCCATGTTGACCGGCGCGCCGTTCGGGACCAGCGCGTCGATATTGTAGCCGCCGACGCGGCGCGAGACGTGGGGGAAACGGGCCGCGATCTCCTCGGCCTCACGCGTGCCGAGGGCGAGCATGTCGTGGGCGAGGGCGTCGTTGGTGCCGGGCGCGAGAGGGCCGAAATGGGCCGGCGTCCCGTCCGCCTTCAGCGCGTCGATCGACAGGACATTGTCCCGCATGATGCCGTAGCGCAGCGAGCGCGCGCCGCAGGAATTGTTCGCCGCCATCCCACCGATCGTGGCGCGCGAGGCGGTCGACACGTCGATCGGATACCACAGGCCATGCGGCTTCAATGCTCGGTTCAATTCGTCGAGCACGATGCCCGGCTCGACGACGGCGCGCCGCCCCTCGATGTCGAGCGAAATGATCTTGTTGAGGTGGCGTGAGAAATCGACGATCAGCCCGGAATTGACGGTCTGCCCGCATTGGGAGGAGCCGCCGCCGCGCGCGGTGAGCGGAACGCCTTCCTCGCGGGCGATATCGAGGGTGAGGGCGACGTCGTCCATCGTCTTCGGAAGGACGACGGCCGTCGGCATCACCTGGTAGATCGATGCATCCGTCGCGTAACGGCCCCGCGTGAAAGGGTCGACGTGCGCGCTCCCCTGAAGCTCCCGCTCCAACCGCCGCGCGAGACCGGGCCGAAGAAGTTCCGTCATCGAGACCCCTTGACGAAATTATGAATTCATAATCCACTTTGCTCCGATGTGGATGTGCCCGCAAGTTTGAAATTCGCGGAAAATCGACGCAACGCCGCGACGTTCGACCGCTTGGGGCTTCAAGGAGCGCACGGATGAACACGATGCCGGGTCGGCACTTTCTTCAGATTCCGGGGCCGACGAACGTGCCGGATCGCGTCCTTCGCGCGATGGACATGCCGACGATCGACCATCGCGGGCCCGAATTTCAGGCGCTCGCCGAGCGGGTGCTTTCGGGCATTCGCGGAATCTTCGGCACCCGGAACCCCGTCATCATCTACCCCGCGTCGGGGACCGGGGCGTGGGAGGCGGCGCTCGTGAACACGTTGTCGCCCGGCGACAAGGTGTTGATGTACGAGACCGGCCATTTCGCCTCGCTCTGGAAGCGTCTTGCGACGCGGCTCTCCCTCGATCCGGAGTTCATCGAGGGCGATTGGCGCTCCGGTGTCGATCCGGCGAAGATCGAGGAGCGTTTGCGGGCCGATACGGGCCACGCGATCAAGGCGGTGTGCGTCGTCCACAACGAGACGTCGACCGGCTGCACCACGCGCGTCGACGAAGTGCGGGCCGCGATCGACGCAGCGGGCCATCCGGCGCTCTTCATGGTGGACACGATCTCTTCGCTCGGCTCGATCGATTATCGGCACGACGAATGGGGTGTCGACGTCACCGTCGGCGGCTCGCAGAAGGGGCTGATGCTGCCGCCGGGCCTCTCCTTCAACGCCCTGTCCGACAAGGCGATCGCAGCGCAGAAGGATGCCGGCCTGCCGCGCTCTTACTGGGCGTGGGACGAAATGCTGGAGGCGAACAGCAAGGGCGTCTTCCCCTCGACGCCGGCGACGAACCTCCTTTACGGCCTCGCCGAGGCGATCGACCTCCTGAACGCGGAAGGGCTCGACAACGTCTTTGCCCGCCACCAGCGCCATGCGGCGGCGACGCGTGCGGCGGTCGCCCATTGGGGCGGCAATGGCGGGGTCGAGGTGCTGTGCGAGAACCCGCGTCATCATTCCGGCGCGCTCACCGCCGTGAAGATGCCGGAGGGTCACGACGCGGACGCCTTCCGCAAGGTGGTGCTCGAAAACTTCAACATGTCGCTCGGCAACGGACTGTCCAAGCTGAGCGGCAAGGTGTTCCGCATCGGTCATCTCGGCGACTTCAACGATTTGATGCTGATGGGAACGCTGTCCGGCGTCGAGATGGGGCTGGAGCTTGCCGACGTGCCGCACCGAAAGGGCGGGACCGAGGCCGCGATGGACGTGCTCACCAAGGCGGCAAAGACCGGCAAGGGCGCGTAAGGCCGCTTCGGGCGGCTGCGACAACGAACAACAACATGAACCGGGAGAAAACGCATGAAGAAGGGGCTTTTGTTGGCCGGTGCAGCGCTTGCGCTGTTGTCGGCTCCGGCGCTCGCCGACGGGCCGGTCCTCAAACTCGGCCACGTGGGCGATCCGGGATCGCTCTATGAGGCGACGGCGGCCGAGTTCGCCGCCTGTGTGGAGGAATCGGGCGCTGCGGAGGTGCAGACCTTCGGCTCCTCCCAGCTCGGCAATGACGAGGAGATGCTGCAGAAGCTGAAGCTTGGCCAGCTCGCCTTCTCGATCCCGTCCTCGATCATGAGCTCCGTCTCGCCCGTCTATGGCGTGTTCGAGATGCCCTACATCATCAAGAATCGCGACCACATGCGCCATGTGCGCGACGAGGCGGGCGACACGTTCCGCGACGCCGCGCGCGAGAAGGGGTACGAGATCGTCGGCTTCTGGGAGAACGGCTTCCGCAACATCACCAACAATGTGCGGCCGGTGAACGTCCCTGCTGATCTCGAAGGCATCAAGTTGCGCACGCCGAAGGGCCAGTGGCGTGTGAAGATGTTCCAGGCCTATGGCGCGAACCCGACGCCGATGGCCTTCTCGGAGGTCTTCACGGCGCTGAAGACCGGCGTGATTGACGGGCAGGAAAACCCGCTCGCGCAGATCTATTCCGGCAAGTTCCAAGAGGTGCAGAAGTACCTCTCGATGACCGGGCACGTCTATTCCCCGGCCTATCTCGCGACCTCTTCGCGCAATTGGAACAAGTGGCCCGACGACGTGAAACAGGCGGTCTCCGACTGCGCACTCAAGGCGAGCGATTTCGCCTATGAGAAGTCGGCCGAGATGGACGCCGCCCTGATCGACGAGATCAAGAAAGCCGGCGTCGAGGTCAACGATGCCGACAAGCAGGCCTTCATCGACGCCTCCGGCGCGATCTATGAAGAGTTCGGCAACGAGGTCGATGGCGGCAAGGAACTGATCGAGAAGATCCAGTCGCTCGACTCGACCTCCTAGGCCGAGCCTCACCGATCGGCGGCGGCCGTGCTCGCACGCGCCGCCGCTCTCTCACCCGACACTTTTGTTCCGGCTCGGAAGGAGACGCCTTCGTGCGTGTGCTTGCCCGGTTCCTTGGTGAGGCCCTCACCTGGATCGTCATTACCTTGATGGTGGTGCTGACCGCGGTCGTCGTGTTCGCCGTCATCTACCGCAAAGCCGGCGCCTCGTTGTCCTGGTACGATGAGGTCGCCTCGGTCCTGCTTGCCTGGATCACCTATTATGGCGCGGCCCTCGCGGCGCTGAAACGAAGCCATATCGGCTTCGAGGACGTCCTCCTCGCGCTGCCGATCAAGGCGCGAAAGGTCGCCGTGCTGATCGCCGAGGCGTTGGTGATCTTCTTCTTCGCGCTCCTCGCGTGGGCCGGTCTCACCATCCTCGACATTCTCCAGGGGGAGACGCTCGTGAGCCTCACCTGGGTCCCGGTGTCGGTCACGCAGTCGGTGATCCCGATCGGTGCGATCCTCTTCATCATCGCGGAAATCCTGTCATTTCCGGCCTATTGGAAGGACATCATGTCCGGCCACTTCTCCGAGCATCCGCCGCTCGCCCATGGCGAGACCCCGGCGGACCACGCGAGCGGGGAGGGCGCACGATGATCATCGCCCTCATGTTCATCGCGCTCGTGATCATGGTGTCGATCAACGTGCCGATCGCGATCGCGCTCGCTCTTGCGGCCGTCGTCGGTATCGCGATCACCGACGGGCTTGGTGCGCTCGTCACCGTCGGCCTCGATATGTATGGCGGGGCACGCTCCTTCTCGCTGATCGCGATCCCGATGTTCGTGCTCGCCGGCGCGATCATGAACGCGACCGGGATCACGCGGCGCCTCATCGCCTTCGTCTCCGCCCTCATCGGTTTCGTGCGCGGCGGCCTCTCGATGGTGACGATCGGCGTGTCGCTGTTCTTCGCCGAGATCTCCGGCTCGGCCGTCGCCGATGTCGCGGCGATCGGCTCGGTCCTGATCCCGGAAATGAAAAAGCGCGGCTATGGCGGACCGTTCGCGGCGGCGGTGACGTCCTCGTCCGCCTCGCTCGCCATCATCATCCCGCCATCGATCCCGATGATCCTTTACGCGGTCTCGGCCGGGACGAGCGTCGAGGAGCTCTTCGTCGCGGGGATCGTGCCCGGCCTCATCGGGGCGGCGGGCCTGATGGGCGTCGCCTATTTCCTCGCCCGGCGCTACAATCTTCCGACGGAAGGCCGGTTCGAGTTCGCCCGGCTCGGCGCCACGTTCAAGGACGCGCTGCCGTGCTTTGCGCTTCCCGTGATCATTCTCGGCGGCATCTTCGGCGGCTTCGTCACCGCGACGGAAGGCGCGGGGCTTGCGGTGCTCGCGGCGATCGTGGTCGGCCTTTGGTATCGCGAGATCAACTGGCGCGGCCTCAAGCAGGCGATGCTCGAAGGCGGGATGCAGACCGCCGTGGTGATGCTGCTCGTCGCCGCTTCGGTCCTGATGGGGGGCTATCTCACCGCCGCGCGCATTCCCCAGCAGCTCGCCGCCGCGATCCTCGACATCACGACGCAGACGTTCCTGATCCTCCTGATCCTCAACGTCTTCTTCCTGATCATCGGCTTCTTCCTGCACTCGGCCGCGGCGATCATCCTCGTCATTCCGATCGTGGTGCCGCTGATCACCCAGGCCGGGATCGACCCCGTCCATTTCGGTCTCGTCGTGACGCTCAACCTTGCCATCGGCCAGCAGACGCCGCCGGTCGCGAGCGTGCTCATCACCGCCTGTTCGATCGCGAAGGCTAACATCTGGGAGGTTTCAAAGGTAAACCTGCCCTTCGTCGGGGTTCTGCTCGTGGTGCTCTTGATGTGCACCTACGTGCCGGCGATCCCGATGTTCCTGGTCGAATTCTTCTACAGGTGAACGTGTGAGCGAGAACGAACTGATCCACGAACAGCGTGACGGCATCCTGACCGTCACGCTCAACCGGCCCGAAGCGCGCAACGCGCTCACCTTCGCGATGTATGACGGCCTCGCCGAGATTTGCGACACCGTCCCGACGGACGGCTCGGTGAAGGCCATCATCATCACCGGCGCCGGCGAAAAGGCGTTCGCCGCCGGCACCGACATGACCCAGTTTCGCGGCTTCAAGACCGAGCAGGACGCGCTCGATTACGAGCGGAACATGGACCGCGTCTATGGCGCGGTCGAGCGCTGCAAGGTGCCGACGATCGCGGCGATCTCCGGGGCCTGCACCGGCGGCGGGGCGGGGATCGCGTCGGGCTGCGATATCCGCATCGCGAGCGCGAACCTCAAATTCGGCTTCCCGATCGCCCGAACGCTCGGCAACTGCCTGTCGATCTCCAACCTGTCGCGCCTCGCGGCCATCATCGGCCCGGCGCGCGTCAAGGAGGTGATCTTCACCGCGCGCCTGGTGCTGGCGGACGAGGCGTTGGCGCTCGGCCTCGTCTCGGAGGTGCTGCCGGATCATGCGGCGCTGATGGCGCGGGCGAACGAGCTCGCGACCACGATCTCCGGCCTCGCCCCGCTGACATTGCGGGCGACGAAAGAGGGCCTCAGGCGCCTGCGCGTCGAGGGCGCCGAGGCGAAGGGGGACGACCTCATTTTGATGACCTACATGAGCGAGGACTTCCGCGAAGGAATGGAGGCCTTCCTCGGCAAGCGCAAACCGGAGTTTTCGGGACGATGAGCGGCAAGGGCCCCCTCGCGGGGATGCGGGTGATCGAGCTCGCGCACATCATGGCGGGCCCCGTTGCGGGGCTCATGCTCGCCGATATGGGCGCGGACGTGGTGAAGGTGGAAAAGCCGGGCGGGGACGACACGCGGCGCAACGTGCCGCACGTCAACGGCGTCAGCGCCGCCTTCATGATGATGAACCGCAACAAGCGGGGGATCGCCCTCGATCTCAAGAAAGAGGAGGCGCGGGCCGCGCTCAAGCGCCTCCTCGCCGACGCCGACGTGGTGATCGAGAATTATCGCCACGACACGATGGAAAAACTCGGCCTCAGCTACGAGACGCTGAAAGCCGACAATCCGGGCCTCATTTATTGCGCGGTGTCCGGCTTCGGCCGCACCGGCCCCTATGCGACGCGCGGCGGGTTCGATCTCGTCGCGCAGGGAATGTCGGGCCTCATGTCGATCACCGGGGAAGGGGCCGGCCGGCCGCCGGTGAAGGTCGGCGCGCCGGTCTCCGACATCACCGCCGGCATCCTCGCCGCGCTCGGCATCGCGTCGGCCTATACGCACAAATTGAAGACCGGGGAGGGGCAGATGGTCGACACCTCGCTCCTCGAGGCGGCGATCACCCACACTTATTGGCAATCGGCGATCGCCTTCGCCACCGGCGTCTCGCCCGGCCCGATGGGCTCGGCCCACCCCCTCAACGCGCCCTATCAGGCGTTCGAGACCAAAGACGGCTGGATCAATATCGGCGCCGCCAATGACAGCAACTGGACCCGTCTCCTCACGGTCATCGGCGCGCCAGAGCTCGGCAGCGATCCGCGCTTTTCCGAAAATGCCGGCCGGATGGCGAACCTCGACGCGCTGACGGAGGCCCTGACCGCCCATTTCGTCACCCGCACGACCGACGAATGGCTCGAAAAGCTGGAGGCGGCCGGTGTGCCCGCCGGTCCGGTCCTCTCGGTCATGGAGATGCACGCCGATCCGCACGTTCAGGCGCGCGACATGATTGTCGACCTCCAGCATCCGGTGGCCGGGGCGACGAAGGCGATCGGGCTGCCGATCAAATTCGGCGCGACGCCCGGCGCCGTGACGCGCCATGCGCCGCTGCTCGGTGAGCATACGCGCGAAATCCTCGCCGAAGCGCATTATGCGGCGGCGGATATCGATGCGCTGATCGCTGAGAAGGCGGCTCTCGTCCCGTAAACGCGGAGCCGCCGAACCCGTCCCCGCCCGCCTTCATTGGGGCGGGAGCGCAATATCGTCACGAACCGGGTGCGCAGCGCGAACCTTTCGCACATGACCGCGAAATTATCGACAACCTAACGGCACGGAAATTGCTGGTTCCTCCTTTGGCGCGAACAACCGCGCCGCCGAAAATTGGAGGAGCCCATGAGTATCAATCCGTCCCGCCTGCGGACGGCGGCGAGCATGATCGCTTTGTTCGCCGCCGGTCTCGGCACCGCGCACGCCCAAGTCGATTGCGCCGATGCGCCCGCGACGCCGGCCCATCACACCATCGAGGCGAACGCCGAGACGGTCCATTGGGGCTATTTCTCCAAGGAGGCCGAGCCGAAAGCGGTGATCCACTCCGGCGATCTCGTCACCATCGAGACGCTCACCCACCACGCGAACGATGACGCCTCGCGCATGGTCGACGGCGATCCGGGCGCGGAGAGCGTCTTCAAATGGGAGGAGGGTGCGAAGGGTGTCGACCGCCGCGGCGCGGGGCCCGTCGACGCATCGATCCATGGGCGCGGGGCGGGCGAGGGCTTCGGCGTCCACATCCTGACGGGCCCGATTTATGTCTGCGGCGCCGAGCCGGGCGACGTTCTCGAGGTGCAGATCCTCGACCTCGCGCCGCGCCCGTCCGGCAACCCGGATCATGCCGGCAAGACCTTCGGGAGCAATGCCGCCGCGTGGTGGGGCTTTCATTATAACGACCTCCTCGACGACCAGAAGCGCGAGGTGATCACGATCTACGAGATCGACAGCACCGGGATGAAGAACTGGGCCAAGGCGGTCTATAACTATCAGTGGACGCCGCAGACCGACCCGAGCGGCGTCGTCCACGAGACGATCGACTATCCGGGCGTCCCCGTCGACCACGACACCGTGGAGAAGAACGAAGCGGTGCTGACCGATGTGCGCGTGCCGATCCGCCCGCATTTCGGCACGATGGGCGTCGCGCCGCGCGAGGCGGATTTCGTGGATTCGATCCCCCCGTCTTATTTCGGCGGCAATATCGACAATTGGCGCATCGGGGCCGGCGGCACGATGTATTACCCGATCGCCGTCGAGGGGGCGCTCCTATCGGCCGGGGATCCGCACGCCGCGCAGGGCGATTCGGAGCTTGCCGGAACGGCGATCGAGACCTCGCTCACCGGCATCGTCCGCGTGACACTCCACAAGGCGGACAGCCTCGGCGGAACCCCGCTCGAAGGGCTCGATTTCCCGCTCCTCGAGACCGCGGACGAGTGGGTCGTCCACGGCTTCAGCTATGCGAATTATCTCGATGCGCTCGGCGAGACGGCGCAGTCCGACATCTACTCGAACTCGTCGATCGACGGGGCGATGAAGGACGCCTTTCGCAAGATGCGCCGCTTCTTGATGACCGCCCATGGCCTCGATGAGGACGAGGCCATCTCGCTGATGTCGGTCGCCACCGATTTCGGCGTGACGCAAGTCGTCGACGGCAATTGGGGCGTCCACGGCGTGCTCCAAAAGAGCCTCTTCTCCGGCGCCCAGTAGGCTGGCGGGGGCGTTCCCCCCGCGCATCTCAGCCCTTCAGGAAGGCGGCGAACGCCTCTTGATAATCGGGATGCCAGCGCGACAGAGGCGGGCGGTTCTCCACGATATCGCCCGCCGCCCACAAGATGCGCTTCTCGTCGACCGGGCGGGGCACGTCGTTGTCCGGGCAAAGGATATAGAAGTCGCCGGCGTCGAGGCGTTCCATCATGAAATCGACGGTCTGCTCGGGCGTCCATGCACCTTCGGGCTTTTCCGTCCGTCCGCGCGCGGTGAGGCCGGTATAGACGAAGCCGGGGATGAGGAGATGGGCGCTGATCCGCCCGTCGGCAGTGTTGCGCAACTCGTGCTCCAGCGCTTCGGTGAAGGCCTTCACGCCGGCCTTCGCGACATTGTAGGCCGGATCGCCCGGCGGGGTGGTGATCCCTTGTTTCGAGCCTGTGTTGATGACGATGCCGGGTTTGCCGCGCGCGATCATGTTGGGCACGAAGGTCTGCGCGCCGTGAATGATGCCCCAGAGATTGACGTCGAGAATGCGCGTCCATGCCTCGGCGGGGCCGAAGATGCCGCTACCGGGCTGGATGCCGGCATTGTTCATGAGAATGTCGGTACCGCCGAAGCGGGCGGTGACGGCCTCTTCGAGCGCCTTGACCGCGTCGACCTTGCCGACATCGACCGTCGCCGTCATCACGTCGTCTGCGCCGCCGGCGGCGATCGCGCCGAGCGCGGCGGCGCCCGCCTCGAGGGCGTCCGGATCGATGTCGGCGATGCAGACCTTCAGACCACGCTCGGCGAAGCGCTTCGCCGCGGCCAAACCGATCCCCTGCGCTCCGCCTGTGATGACGGCGACGGAACCGCGATTGAGGGCTGCGTTCGGCATGAGACTCTCCTTGTTCATTCGGCCGTGTCGTCGGGCGTTGCCTGACGGGAAGGCCCACGATCGTCGCCCGGCGACGGCGCGCGACATGGCGCGGGCCATCCGTCGGCCGGGCCGCGGGCGGCCCGCAGATTGGTCCCTCGGGCCGGCTCCGTCGAGCCCCGCGCCGCAATTTGATCGACGGGGTGACGAGGCCATGCGCCGCGCGTGCGGCACCTCGTCCGTGCGCGCAGGATCCGGTTGATCCGGGTCAACGAAGCCGAAGACGGCCCGTGCCAAGGCCGATGGCGGAGGCGAGCCGCTTCCGCCGGCCGTCTCTCGGACGCGCCGCATGTTCGAGGAGACAGCGATGTCGGCGACCCTTGCCCGCTATTCGATGATGGCCGTGCCGCGCTATACGAGCTACCCGACCGCGCCGCACTTCCACGCCGGCATCGATGCGGCGCGCTATGGCGAATGGCTGGCCGCGCTCGATCCCGCCGCGCCGGTCTCGCTCTACCTTCATGTGCCGTTCTGCCGGCAGGTGTGTTGGTATTGCGGGTGCAACATGAAGCTCGTCGGCCCCCGCCGCACACCCGTCGCCGACTATGTCGACGGGCTTCTCGCCGAGCTTACCCTCCTCGCGGAGAGGCTCCCCGGCCGCTTCGCCATCTCCCATCTGCATTGGGGCGGCGGCACGCCGACGGTCTTGAGCGAGGCGGAGCTTGCGCGCGTGATGGACGCCGTCGCCGCCCGCTTCGACATCCGCGCCGACGCCGAGATCGCGATCGAATGCGATCCGCGCACCTTCGATCGCAGCATGGCGAATGCGCTCGGCGCGACAGGCTTTAATCGCGCGAGCTTCGGTGTCCAGGAGTTCGATCCGGCGGTCCAGGCCGCGATCAACCGCGTTCAGCCGCCCGAAATGGTGGAGGCGGCGACCGGGTGGCTGCGCGCGGCGGGGATCGAGAGCGTCAACTTCGATCTTGTTTACGGCCTGCCGCACCAGACGTGCGACATGCTCCTTTCGACCGTCGCCCGCGCGCTCCAGATCGGCCCGAGCCGCGTCGCGCTCTTCGGCTATGCGCACGTGCCGTGGATGGCGAAGAAACAGCGCCTCATCGACGAGGCGGCATTGCCCGGCGCTACCGCCCGGATCGCGCAGGCCGAGGCCGCCGCCGCCGCGCTCGTCGCAGGCGGCATGACGGCGATCGGGCTCGATCATTTCGCCCGCCCGGACGACACGTTGGCGCAGGCCGCCCGCTCGGGCACGCTCCGCCGCAATTTCCAGGGTTATACGACCGACAGCGCGACGACGCTCCTCGGGATCGGCGCCACCTCGATCGGCCGCACCCCGTCCGGCTATGTGCAGAATATCGGCGAGACGGGGGCCTGGTCCCGCGCGGTCGGGGAGGGGCGCTTGCCGATCGCCAAAGGCGTCGCGCTCAGCGAGGAGGACCGGCTCCGCGCGGCGGTGATCGAGGCGTTGATGTGCACCGGCGAGGCCGATCTCGGCGCGATCGGCACCGCCCATGCGGCCGTGGAGGGTTGGGCGGACGAGGCGATCGCCACACTGGCGCCCCTGATCGCCGACGGGTTCGCGCGGCTCGACGCGGGCCACCTCCGGGCGACCGAGGCAGGCCGGCCCCTCGTGCGCCTTCTCGCGAGCGCATTCGACGCCTATCGGGGAACCGGCGCCGGGCGCCATTCACGCGCGGTCTGAGGCGCCTTCATCGCGCAATCTCCGGTGTGGAACCGGCGTTGGATCGGCAGCTCGCCTTGCCGGACGCGGCTCGGCCCCCGTAGGTTCGCCGTGGCTGGCCGACCCCAGGCCGGCCGGACGCGGGAGCGACGAGGTGAGCCGGCGATGATGAGCATTCCATTTTTCACGAGCGCCCTGGCGGTGGTGCTCGCCTGGTGCGGCTTGCGGGTCGGCGCGATCGCGATGACGCTGATCTCGGTCGTCGTCCTTCTCGTCCTCTTCCGCTTCCATGCGACCGACGCTCTCGACATTGCGCTTTGATCATGCCCGAACGTTTCGCTCACGCCCTCAATATCCTCGCGCTCTTCGCGATCTCCGGCATCCTCCTCTTCGCCTTTTATGACCAGTTCGTCGGCGGCGATCTGCCGTGCCCGCTCTGCCTGTTGCAGCGCGTCGGCTTCTGCATCGTCGGCGCGGGCCTCGCGCTCAACGTGATCTTCGGCCCGTCGGCCCGGCATTATGGGCTGATGATCCTCGGCGCGGTCGTGGGGGGCGCGGTGGCGCTGCGCCAGGTCGCGCTGCATGTCGTTCCGGGCACGGGCGCCTATGGCGATCCGGTGTTCGGGCTGCATTTCTACACCTGGGCGTTCATCGTGTTCGCCCTGGTGCTGGTCGGCGCGGGGATCATGTTGGTGTTCCGCCCGCGGCCGGGGATCGGCGGGTCCTTCCGTTCGCCGATGGGGCTGCTCGCGACGGTGCTGTTCTTTCTGGTGGCGTTCGGCAACGGCGTGTCGACGCTCGCCGAGTGCGGCACCGGCCTCTGCCCGGACAATCCCACGAGCTACGAGGGATATGAGGCCCTGATGGAGCGCTGGGCCGACCGCTCCGCCAATTGACGAAGGAGGCGCCGGGGCTCGCCCGGCGCCGATCCCGCTCAGAAGCGGAAGATGCCACCGATGACGGGGCCATGCTGGATCACGTCGAACTCGAAGCTCGACGTCGAATAATCGACGCCCTGGGCGCGGTAGCCGACGAGGAGCGAGAAGTTCTCCTTCGGGGACCACCCGAGTGCGCCGAGCACGTCCCAGTCGATGTCGGAGGCGACGCCGAAGCCACCGACGAAACCCCAGCCGAGGACGTAGAAATTGGGGTTCAGGTCGGCGCGGGCTTTGAGGCCGATGATCGGATCGACCCAAGTTTCGGTCAACTCGCGCGAGCGCGAGCCGAGGAGCCCGCCGGAGACCGACACCCGGTTCGACACGCTCCAGAGGCGGCCGCCGGCGAGGGCGTCGACCTGGATACGGTCGCCGTCATAGGCGCGATAGCCGCCGGCGAAGATCCAGGACAGCGTCTCGCTGCGCAGCTTGACGCGGTCGGTCAGGATCGAATTGGGCGTCGTCGCGGATGGCGTGATCTTCACATATTGAAGGTCCATGAAGCCAATCCAACGGCGATACCGAAGTTCGGCGGACGTAAAACTTGCAAAATCAAGGTCACTGAGAATGTCGCCGAAGCTCATATCGATGTGAGCACGGGGAAGTCTTCCGACACCCACCGTACCGTCCAAGCCGGCTCCCCAAATATACGCGGCGATGGCGAACTGCCAATCCTTCGCCGACGCAGGCAGTTCCGGCTCGGGGGGCGGCGCACCGAGGTCCGCCGCATCGGCGGCATGGGTGATCCCCACCGCCAGAAGAAGTATCCCGAAGGAACGAAAGAGTTTCACAGTGTTTGCGTCCTTTGATTGCTCTCGCAGTCTCACGTGTAGAGAACGCCGCATAATCTGCCACAGAGCTTGGCCTGTTCCTGTATCCGTTCGGATACACTATCGGGAAGATCGCAGTCGGCGCTGTCATGGTGGAGAGACTGATAGAAAAAAGAATTGCATTTGAGCGGAATAGCTTGCCGCATCTTCATCGTTGCGGTGACGGCGCGGCGCACGCGCGCCCCGCGGGCCAGTGTCTTTTTCGGCGGCGCTTGTTAAAATGGCGACGGCGCCGCCGCCGGTACGAAAGCGGCGTCGCGCTCAAAGGCGGCCCGCCTTTGGGGAGGAGCGGCCCGAGGGCCGTCGGCACCATCACGAAGAAACAGGACGATTTTTATGGACGGCTCGAACTTTCAGCTCATGCACACCATGCTGCGCGTCAAGGATCTCGACAAATCGATCGATTTTTATACGCGCCTTCTGGGCATGACGCTGCTGCGCCGTGACGACTTTCCGGGCGGGCAATTCACGCTCGCCTTTCTCGGCTACGGCCCGGAAAAGGACACGGCCGTTCTCGAACTGACCTACAACTGGGACAATGATGACGGTTACGAGATCGGGACCGGCTACGGCCACATCGCGATCGGCGTCCGCGATATCTATGCCGTGTGCAAGGGGCTCGAGGCCGCGGGCGCAAACATTCCCCGTCAGCCCGGCCCCATGAAGCACGGCAAGACGCACATCGCCTTCATCGAGGATCCCGATGGCTACAAGGTCGAGCTGATCGACCTCGACACCAAGACTTTCGCCTGAAGACGGTGAACGCGTCGGCGCTCCAGCCGGCGCGCCTTGCCCGTGGTCCGGCGCTGCCACCGGGCCCGGCCGTCCGATCAAGGAGGACGACGATGACGAAGCGTATCCTTTCGGCCGCGGCCCTCGCGACGGTGATGGTCGCGTCCCCGGCCTTCGCCGAGACGGCGGAGCGCTTTCAGATCGTGCCGGTCGGCGAGACGGTTCTGCGTCTCGACCGGGTGACCGGGGCGATCGAATTGTGCGCCGAGGCCGATGGCGGCGCTTGGCGCTGCAACGAGGTGGTCGCGCCCGTGCCGCTTTCGCGGGGGGAGGCGGCGACGGCGCTCGCGGACGAGAACGCCTCCCTCAAGGCGCGCGTCACGGAGTTGGAGCGCCGCCTCAATGAGATCGGGGCGCTCGTCGAGGGCTATGACGCCGACAAGGCGGCAGACGAGGCGGCGAGCGTGCGTCTGCGCTCCGAGGCGCGGCGCGGGATCGACGAGGCGATCGACGTCACCGAATATGCGGTGCGGCGCTTCCGCAATCTTTACGACGCGCTGACCTCCGATGAGGTGCAATGATCCGCGTCCGCACCGACGGCGAGACGAGCCTGTCCCGTCTCGTCAAGGGCACGCTGACCGTTTCGACCGGGCGTCAGGCTTTCTTCGACCTGACCGAGGCGTGCTCGCGCTGGCTTTCCGAGATCGGCGCCCGTGACGGCGTCCTCAACCTCATGGTCGCGCACACCACCGCCTCGCTGACGATCCAGGAGAATGCCGACGACGACGTGCAGCGCGACCTCCTCACCGCGCTCGCGGGGCTTGCCCCGGAAGAGGCCCGTTATCGCCACACGCTCGAAGGGCCCGACGATATGCCGGGCCATATCAAGGCGATGCTTTCTGACACGACGCTGACATTGCCTGTCGGCGATGCGGGGCTGGAACTCGGCACGTGGCAGGCGATCTATTTGATCGAGCATCGGGTCGGCCGGCACGACCGAACGGTGCGGCTTTCCTATCTGGGGCGTTAGGCCGGCAACCGTTTTTTCCGGCCGTTTTGGAAATTTCGCATTTTTTGTTGGCGACTATCGAGACGCCTTTGCTTGCGCGGCTCGTATATCGGCAATCCATCATTGCATTCATGCATCGATGGATGATTGTGATGTGACCGTTTTGTGTCGCTCATCGTCTATTACGAGAGCATTTCGCTGCGATCGAGGTCAAAATTTACAGTTTCATGCATAAAAAATCCCCTTATTTGAGGATTTTGTAGGGCGCCGTGCATGGCGGTTTTAAAGTTGCAGACTTTGTTCGGCTCATGTTACTCTTGGTTGCGTTCCTGAATTGTCTCTATGTTGGGTCGATGTTCGCGCAGGGTGATTGGTGTTTCTATGGTGGCACATTCTGAAGCAGCCTTGTCGTCGCCGGATATGGCGTTCGAGGTGGGGGGAGAACTCGAGCTCGCGATCGATCGTGAGCTTGAGGCGGCAATCGAATATAAGATCGCAAGCTGCGGTTTGGCTGGCGTTGAGCGTATTTTCGATTTCGTGAATTGCGCTCTTCGCCGCCGCATCGGCGAGGCGGAGAGAGTCGGCTGAGCGTCTGCGAACCTCGCAATGGGGAGCGAGGGAAGGGCTCGGATTACCGAATAGGGCGGATGTAAAGTTGCATCTGGGCAATCGATCTAGTTGTATTGATTTTGTTCGAGTGCCGTTGTCCGATTAGGGCTCAATTGTGGCGCTGCCTTCAATGGACCGCATGCGTTTATGCGCTCTCCAGTGCGGGCGTGCTGCAGGCGCCGCCAGTCGCGGCGGCGAACCTATGTACGGTGCCGGTGACTGCGCCGGTGACCGTGCCGATGATCCGGTGCCAGGTTCGGCACGGGCTCAACCGGCGACGACCGTGATCCGTTCGGCGGCGCGGGTGATCGCGGTGTAAAGATGCCGGGCGCGATCGTCGCGAAAGGCAAAGGATTCGTCGAAGAGGCACACCGTGTCCCATTGCGAACCCTGCGCCTTATGGACGGTGAGCGCATAGCCGTAATCGAACTGGTCGTAATCGTGCCGTTCGGAGACGGGAATCTCGTTCGCCCGCCCCTCGAAGGGGAAGCGATGCGCGTTGACGGCGATGCGGACATTCGTCGCCTCCGCATCGGCCGAGCGGACATGGAGCTTGATGCCGGAACGAAGCGCCTTCTTGACGGCGTGAACCGACCATAGGCTCCCATTATAAAGTCCCTTCGCGTGACGATTGCGAAGGCACACGAGCCGGTCGCCGACTTGCGGCATCGGATCGGAAAAGCCGAGAATCTCGCGCATACGCGTGTTGTAGCGCGTGCGGGTGCGGTTGAGCCCGACAAGAATCTGGTCGGCGGAGCGGGCGTCTTCGCCGTCGAACGCCTGACGGGAGACGACTTTGCTCTCCCCATAGACGCCGTGGCTGAGGCCGCGCCCTTCGCGCACGTCCATCGACAGGCGGATGATGGGATTCTCCGCCGCCTGCCGGTGGATCTCGGTCAACATCACGTCCGGCTCGCCGGAGGTGAAATAGGCTTGTCCCTGGACCGGCGGAAGCTGCGCCGGATCGCCGAGCACAAGGATGCGCGCTCCGAACGAGAGGAGATCACGGGCAAGCTCCTCGCCCACCATCGACACCTCGTCGATGATGACGAGGGCGGCGCCTTCGACCGGGCTGTCCTTGTTGAGGACGAAGTTGGTGATCCCGTCATCGTTGCGGGCGCTGTAGATCATCGAGTGGATGGTCGTCGCGCCGGTGCAGCCCATCGTGCGCATCACCTGCGCGGCCTTGCCGGTGAAGGCACCGTAGAGGACACGGCCCGACACGCTCTCGGCGAAACGCTTGGCGAGAAAGGTCTTGCCGACGCCGGCATAGCCCGCGAGATAGAACCACTGCCGCGCGTCCGGATCCTTCAGCCAGCGATCGACCGCTTTGAGGGCGGCATCCTGTTCGGCGGTGAGTTCGGAACGGGTCATCGCAGCGTCATCGATTCCTGGTGGGCGCGGCCAAACGGTCGGTCCAAAAGGTGTACATCGAGTGGACGCCGCGCATAACCCCCGCGCCGGCCCGCGATCCGCCTTGGTGGCCCACGCCGGCGAGGGCGCGAGAGGGGCGCGCCGCGGCCGCCTCGCGACAAGGCGAGGGCGGCGGCGGGGCAATGTGGCCGCCTCAGACCGAGCGCGTCAAACCGCCGTCGATGCGCAGATTCTGGCCCGTCATATAGGCCGCGGCGTCGGAAGCGAGGTAGGCGACGAGGGCGGAGATTTCGTCCGTCGTGCCGTAGCGTCCCATCGGGATACGGGCGCGGCGGTCCTCCTTCTCGGGCAGGCTGTCGATGAAGCCCGGCAGGATGTTGTTCATGCGGATATTCTCCGCCGCATACTTGTCCGCGAACAGCTTGGTGAAGGCGGCGAGGCCGGCCCGGAAGACGCCGGAGGTCGGGAAGAGGGGATCGGGCTCGAACACCGCGAAGGTCGAGATGTTGATGATCGCACCCGCGCCCTGCGCCTGCATGATGGGTGTGACGAGCCGGGTCGGACGCACGACATTGAGGAGATAGACGTCGAGCCCCGTGTGCCAGTCGTCGTCGCCGATTTCGAGGACGGCGCCCTTCGGCCCGTGGCCGGCGGAGTTCACGAGGACGTCGATCCGCCCGAAGCGGTCCATCACGGTCTCGACGAAGCGCTCCAGATCCTTGGCCGACTGGTTCGACCCGGTGACGCCGACACCGCCGAGCTCGCTCGCCAACGCCTCCCCCTTGCCGGACGAGGACAGGATCGCGACGGAAAAGCCGTCCGCCGCGAGCCGGCGCGCCGCGCCCGCTCCCATTCCACTTCCCCCCGCCGTGATCAACGCGACTTTGTTTTCGGCCATGTCCGTCCCCCTTATTAAAAAGGGGCTGGTAGCAGAGCCCCGCGCGAAGGCGAAGACGTTGCGCGCGGCAAGGCGACGAGGCCCGAGATCGCGGCGGTCAGACCGAGACGGCCTCGAGCAATCGCTCTTCGGTGATGGCGCTCTTGTCGCCCGTCAGCGTGACCGCGCCGCGTTCCAGGACGACGAACTCGTCGGCGAGGTCGTAGGCGAACTGGAAATATTGCTCGACGAGGACGATCGCCATCGTGCGTTGATCGCGCAGATATTTGATGACCTCGCCGATCTGCTTGATGATGTTCGGCTGGATGCCCTCGGTCGGCTCGTCCATCAGAAGGAGCTTCGGCTTGGTGATCAGCGCGCGGGCGATCGAGAGCTGTTGTTGCTGGCCGCCGGACAGATCGCCACCGCGCCGGCCCAGCATCTGCTTGAGGACGGGGAAGAGCTCGAAGATCTCGCCCGGCACCTTGCGCGCGCCGCGCGGCAGGCAGGCATAGCCGGTCTCGAGGTTCTCCTTCACCGTGAGGAGGGGGAAGATGTCCCGCCCCTGCGGCACGACCGCGACTCCCTTGTGAGCGAGGATGTGCGGCGCGGGTTTGCCGATCTCTTCCCCGTCGAGGCTGTAGAGGCCGTGGGAGCGGTGATGCGTGCCGGCGATCGTCTTGAGGAGGCTCGTCTTGCCGACACCGTTGGTGCCCATCACGCAGGTGACGTTGCCGACCGCCGCATCGATCGAGACGTCGTAGAGGATCTGCGATTGGCCATAATGGAGGCACACGTCTTTCATCGTCAGCATGTCAGCGCCCCAGATAGACTTCGATCACGCGCGGATCGTTGGTGACGTGGTCGAGCGAGCCTTCCGCGAGCACCGAACCCTCATGGAGCACGGTGACGCGGCAATCGAGCTGCCGGACGAAGTCCATGTCGTGCTCGACGACGATGACGGCGCGTGTGGTCGCCGCCTCGCGCAGGATATCGGTGGTGTGCCGCCGTTCGGCGACGGTCATGCCGGCGGCCGGCTCGTCGACGAGGAGGAGGCGCGGATCCTGGGCAAGGAGCATCCCGATCTCGAGCCATTGTTTCTGGCCGTGCGAGAGCTCGCCCGATTTGCGCTGCAACTGGCTCGACAGGTTGATTTCCGCCGCGAGCGCGTTGACCCGGTCGATGTCGACGGTGGAGCGCTTGTAGAAGAGAGCGCTCACGGGATCGCGGTCCTTCTTCAGCGCCATGACGAGATTGTCGAACACCGACTGATCCTCGAACACGGTGGGGCGCTGAAACTTCCGGCCGATGCCGAGGCGCGCGATCTGCGCCTCGGTCTTGCGCAGGAGCGAGATGTTGGTCTCCCCCCAGGTGACCTTGCCTTTGTCGGGCCGGGTCTTGCCGGTGATGATGTCCATGAAGGTGGTCTTGCCGGCGCCGTTCGGGCCGATGATCGCGCGAAGCTCGCCCTCGTTGATGTCGAAGGAGAGGTCGTTGATCGCCTTGAAGCCATCGAACGAGACGGAGACGGCGGAGACTTCGAGGAGGGTGCTCATGACGCGCGCGCCTTCTCGGCCGTCTTGACCGGGCGGGCGGAGGTCTTCGCCGGGCGGCTCAGGACGTCGAAGATCCCGGCGATCCCCTTCGGGGCGTAGACCGTGATCACGACGAAGGAGAGGCCGAGAAGGACCTGCCACCAGTCGACCCAATGGATCGTATAGAAGCCGAGATTGATGTCGGGCGCGCGGCCGCCGGTGAACCAGGTCGACAGGAGCGAGACGAACGCTGCACCGATCACCGCGCCATAGAGCCGGCCCCGCCCGCCGATCGCCACCCAGACGGCGAGATAGATCGAGGCGATCGGCGCCATCTCCGCCGGATTGATGATGCCGGCCTGCGGATAATAAAGCGCGCCCGCGACCCCCGCGATCACCGCCGTCAGCGTGAAGACGAAGAGCTTATAGTGCTCCACCGAATAGCCGAGAAAGCGAACGCGCGCCTCGTCGTCCCGGATGCCGCGGATGATGGAGCCGAACTTGCCGGAGACGAGCCAGGCCGAGAGCACATAGCCAAGGCCGAGGGCGACGGCCGAGGCGACGAAGAAATAGACCGAGATGCGCGATTGCGGCACGTCCTCCGCGCCCGGAATGATCTGGAGGCCGGACAGGCCGTTATTGCCGCGCAGGCCGTTCTCGTTCTGGAAGAGATAGAGCGAGAGGGCAAGGGTCAGCGCCTGGGTGAGGATCGACAGATAGACCCCGGTGACGCGGCTGCGGAAGGCGAGCCAGCCGAAGATCAGCGCCAGGACGCCGGGCACCAGCACGACGAGAAGGAGCTGGATCGGCAGGCTCCCGGCGAACATCCAGATCGCCGGAATGTCCGAACCGCCGACGACGCCGAAGATCTGCGTGCCGATCGCGTCCTGGATCTCCTGCGGGGTGGGGGGAAGGGGTGCGCCGGCGGCCGCCTCGATCACGATCTGCTCGGTGCGGGCGTACATCAGCCACATCCCGATCATGTAACCGCCGAGGCCGAAAAAGGCGAAATGGCCGAGCGACAGGATGCCGGTATAGCCCCAGACGAGGTCCATCGCGATCGCGACGAGGCAGAGGCAGAGCGTCATGCCGAGCGTCTTCACGAGGCTCGTCGACAGGAAGCCGCCGGCCGCCTCCGAGAAGGAGACGATGGCGACCGTGAAGACGACGAGCAGCGACAGGACGACGATGACGTGCGGCTGATAGATGACGGAGCGAGTGCGCATCATGCCTCCGCGGCACGGCCTTTGAGGGCGACGATGCCCCGCGGCCGGAACTGGATGAAGATGATGATGAAGACGATCATGTAGGTCTGTGCCGCCAGCGTGTTGGACGGGTTGAACCACTCGATCCCCTTCTGGAGGAAGCCGATCAGCGTCGCGCCGGCGAGCGTGCCCCAGACGTTGCCGACGCCGCCGACGACGACGGTCATGAAGCTCTGCACGATGTAGGCCTGGCCGAGTTCGGACGTGACCTTGGCGAAGAGACCGATCGCGACACCCGCGATCCCGGCGATGCCGGAGCCGAGGCCGAAGGTCAGCATGTTCACCCGCTCCCGGTCGATGCCCATCGAGGACGCCATGCGCGGGTTCTGCCGCACCGCGCGCACCTCGAGGCCGAGGCGGGTCCTGTTGAGGACGAAGAGGAGGAGAACGAAGAAGACGATCGCGAGGACGAAGATCGCGATGCGGATATAGGAGATTGCGACGACGTCGTTGAAGACGAGCTGGCCACCCAGCCAGTCGGGGGCGGTGAGGGGGCGGGCCTGGGTCCCGAAGATATTCTTCGCGAGCTGCTGGAGCGCGATCGAGACGCCGAAGGTGGCGAGCAGCGTTTCGAGCGGACGGTGATAGAGCCAGCGGATGACGAGCCGTTCGAGGATCACGCCGGCCGCGAAGGTGACGAGGAAGGCGAGCGGCAGCGCGACGATGATCGACAATGTGCGATCGGGAATGAAGAGCTGCACCACGTAGGCGGTGTAGGCGCCCATCATGATGAACTCGCCGTGCGCCATGTTGATGACGCCCATCACGCCGAAGGTGATCGCAAGGCCGATCGCCGCGAGAAAGTAGATCGAGGCGAGGCTGAGCGCATCGAGCGAGAGGTCCGCCATCTCGTTGAGGCGCACCTTGGTGTTGATCGCGCCGATGGTGCCGAGGACGGCCTCGGTGATTTGCGGATCCTCGCGGTAGGCGTCGAAGAAGTTGAACGTGTCGACGAGGTCTTCGCGCTCGGCCTCGGTGAGGGCGGGGCTCACTGCGCCGTTTTCGGTCAGCTTGTCATAGGCGGCATCGCGCGCAAGGCGGGTGTCGAGCGTCGCGACGGGGATGCCGGCGACACTGCCATTTTCGATGTTCGCGACGATGGCGGCGTCGCGCGCCGCGGCGTTGATGGTCTTCGGGGCGAGATCCTGCGAGACGAGAAAGTCATAGGCGGCATCGTAGGAAAAGGCGTCGGTGCCGGGCGTCAGCGTCGCCGCGACATTCTCCGTGTCAGGATCCTCTCGGATCGCCTTGCGCACCGTGGTGAGGAGCGGATTGAGCGTCGCGCGCACATCGACGCCGAGATCGCCGGCGAAACTCTCGATCGCCTCGATCCGAGCCTCGATATCCTCATCGAAACGCACAGTGAGGAGGCGCTCGATCCGCGCCATCTGTGCCTTTATTCCGGGCTCTGCCTCATTTTTAATCGCGCGCCGCAAAATGGGGAGCTGGTCGGCGCTCGGATCACGCGCGAGGGAATCGAGGCTCGCGCGGCGGACGGACGGGTTCGGGTCGGTGAGCTGGAACTGGACGAGCGCGCCGTCGATCAGCCCGCGAATGCCGCTATTGGGTTTGATCTGGTCGACATCGCGCCGACCGATCGGGCCGATCTCCTCGCCGGTGACGAGGCTTTTCATCAAATAGGTGTCGCGATCGTCGGTCGGTTCGATGCGGAAGAAGCGTCCGTCGGATTTGCGCCGCCAAAGCTCTTTGTCGCGCCACATGATCATGACGTCGGCCGCCTCTGGCAGGCCACTTTCGCTGAGCGCCGCGATGGCGGGCTCGATCGTGCGGCGGGAACTCTCCTCGATGAGGTCGGAGTTCTGAAGAAGGATCTCCTCGATCGGCGTCGGGGCGGGCTGCGCGCAGGCGGGCCCGAGCAACGGCACCGATAGGCAGAGGAGGGCGAGGCAAAGTGATCGGAGCATGATGATAAACGGAGGGGTCACCCCCTCCGTCCCCTGCATTGGATGGCCGGACTTAGTAGTTCGACTTGATCTGCACGCAGGTCTTCGTCTCGGTGTTGTACATCCCGCACTTCAGATCTTTCCAGTCGGAGATCAGAACCGCGGACTCGGGCAGGAAGTCGGTCCACGCATCGCCGTCGACCTCTTCGGTCTGGCTGATGATGTCGAACTGACCATCGTCCTGGATCTCGCCGATCAGCACGGGCTTGGCGAGGTGATGGTTCGGCAGCATTTTCGCGATCCCGCCGGTGAGGTTCGGGAACTCCTGGCCGATCATCGCCTCGGACACGGCGTCGACATCGGTGGTGCCGGCCGCTTCGACCGCGTTCACCCACATGTTGAAGCCGATATAGTGCGCCTCCATCGGGTCGTTGGTGACGCGGTCGTCACCCATGCGCGTCTTCCACGCGGCGACGAACTCTTCGTTCTCCGGCGTGTCGGCGGACTGGAAGTAGTTCCATGCGGCGAGGTGGCCGACGAGATTGGAGGTGTCGAGACCGGAAAGCTCTTCCTCGCCGACCGAGAAGGCGACGACCGGAATATCGTCCGCGGACACGCCCGAGGCGGCGAGCTCCTTATAGAATCCGACATTGGCGTCGCCGTTGATCGTCGAGATCACGCCGACCTTCTTGCCGTCCGCGCCGAGCGCCACGACGTCTGAGACGATCTTCGACCAGTCGGAGTGGCCGAACGGGGTGTAGTTGACGAAGATGTCCGCCTCGGCGATCCCCTTGTCTTTCAGGTACTGCTCGAGAATCTTGTTCGTGGTGCGCGGATAGACATAGTCCGTGCCGAGGAGTGCGAACTTTTCGACGCCCAACTCCTCGAGGAAATAGTCGACCGCGGGGATTGCCTGCTGGTTCGGCGCGGCACCCGTGTAGAAGACGTTCTTGGAGCTTTCCTCGCCCTCATATTGGACGGGGTAGAAGAGAAGACCGTTCAGCTCCTCGATCACCGGGAGCACGGACTTGCGGCTCACCGACGTCCAGTTGCCGAAGATCACGTCGACATCGTGGACGGTGAGGAGCTCCCGCGCCTTTTCGGCGAACAGCGGCCAGTCGGACGCGGGGTCGACGACGACGGATTCGAGCTCGCAGCCGAGAAGGCCGCCTTTCTCGTTCTGCTGATCGATCAGCATCAGCATCGTGTCTTTGAGCGTCGTCTCCGAGATCGCCATCGTGCCGGACAGCGAATGGAGGATACCGACCTTGATCGGGCATTCTTGCTGCGCGGCGGCGGGACCGGCGAGACCGAACGTGCCGAGTCCGGCGGCGGTCAGAAGGGCGCACAGGGTCTTCTTTTGTTGCATTTGTCCTCTCCTCTGAAGAGCAACTCCACGGGTGAGCAACTCAGGGTCGGTGATGCAATTCGATTGCCAACTGGCCGGTCTGCACGCCGAGGTCGCGTCACGAACGGGTCATCCCGTCGCCGCATCGGCGCCGTAATGTACCGCGCACGGCCGCCGGGCGACGTGGTCCGAGGGAGTTGTTGGCCGTTCGCGATCCGCCCTTTTCTCCGTCCGCCCGATGACCCAAAGTGGAGACGATTACGGGTGTGCGTTCACTGATGGCTTTTCGTTTCCTCCATACCGGCGACCTTCATCTCGACAGCCCGCTCACGGGCCTCGGTGCCTTCGAGGGGGATGACGCGGACAAGGCGAAGCGCATCGCGGGCGCCGGGCGCGCGGCTTTCGTCGATCTCGTCGACATGGCGATCGAGCGAAGGGTCGATGCGGTGCTGATCGCCGGAGACCTGTGGGACGGCTCCTGGCGCGACGTGTCGGCCGGCCTTTTCGTTCAGCGCGAGACGGGACGGCTCGCGCGGGCGGGGATCCGCACCTTCGCCATTCTCGGCAATCACGACGCGGAAAACAGCGTCACCGACCGTATCCGCGATATCGACGCCATCCACCTGTTCGGCAGCGGCGCCGCGAGCTCGGTCGACTGTGGCGGCGCCGTGATCCACGGCCAGAGTTATGCCCGCGCCGCGACGGTCGAGAACCTTGCCGCTCGCTATCCGGCGCGCGTTCCGGGGCGGATCAATATCGGCCTTCTCCACACCGCGCTCGACGGTTCGATGGGGCATGCGAATTACGCCCCGTGCACACTCGCCGACCTTTCGGCCCGGCAATACGATTATTGGGCGCTCGGCCACGTCCACACCCGCCGCATCCTCCAGGACAAGCCCGCGGCGGAAGGCGGGGCGATCGCCTTTTGCGGCGTCCTCCAGGGGCGGCACATCCGCGAGACCGGGCCGAAGGGCTTTTATTTCGGTGAGGTCGACGAGGCGGGCGTTCGCCTCGAGCCGGTCGACCTGCCGCATGTCGCCTGGTTCCTCGCCGAGATCGAGGTCGGCGCGAAGCCCGCCGATGAGGCGATCCGCACCGCGATCGCGGAGGTCGCGGCCGATCTGTCGCCGGCGCTCGAGTGCGCCGTCGTCCGCGTCGTCCTCACCGGCGAGACGGACCAGCATTTCCGCCTCGCCAACAGCCGACGCGCGCTGGTCGATCAGGCGCGCTTCGCCGCCCTCGGCGTCGACGGGCGACGGATCCTCGTCGAGGACGTGACCATCGCGACGAGGCCGCCATCGGACGCCGTCATCGAGCGCCTGCCGCATCATTTCGAGACGCTGATCGCCCAGGCCGCCAAGCGCCCCGAGGTGGCGGAGACGGCGGCGGCGGAAATCGGCGAAATCCTCAATCGGCTGCCCCAGGAGGTGAAGGAGCGACTATTGGAGCGCGCGCCGGAATTCGCCACCTT
Organism: Acuticoccus kalidii; assembly: GCF_021556395.1. Classification (GTDB taxonomy): domain Bacteria; phylum Pseudomonadota; class Alphaproteobacteria; order Rhizobiales; family Amorphaceae; genus Acuticoccus; species Acuticoccus kalidii. The sequence goes on along the minus strand of NZ_JAKGCS010000024.1, from coordinate 333,526 downwards.
CGATGCGAGTGGTGAGCTTGGAGGGCCTCTGAGCGACGCCGTCGGTGCGCTCGCGGCCCGGATCGCGGACGCCTGATGCGCTTTTCCGCGATCAACCTCTCCCGTTACGGTCAGTTCGAGGAAGCGGCCTTCGACTTCGCGCGGCGCGATGGGTCCGATCTTCATCTCGTCGTCGGCGCGAACGAGGCCGGCAAGACGACGCTGAAGCACGCCCTCGTCGACTTCCTGTTCGGCGTTCCCTTGAAAAACCCGCCTTACAGCTTCCGCTATGGCCGCCGCCAGATGGTGATCGAGGCGGCGATCGAGGTCGCGGGCGAGGCGTACCGCCTCGAGCGCACGACGGGCCGCTCCGGCAATCTTCAGCCGGTCGACGCAGCGGATGCGCTCGCCGCCGCGCTCGGCGACATGACGCGCGAGGCGTTCCTCCTCACCCAGGCCTTTTCCCACGACGAGATGCGCGAGCACGCCGATGCGCTCAACGAGAGCCGGGGCGATCTTCGCGATCTCTTGATGCGCGATGCCGGCGGGCTCGCCCAGGCGGTCGCCACCCTCGACGTCCTACGCAAGGAAGCCGACGGGCTCTTCCAGAAACGCAAGAACGCGAAGGCCGAATATAACCAGCTCGAACAGCGTTGGGAGGAGGCGGGGCAGCGTTATCGCGCTCACGAATTGTCGGCCGCCGGTCATGCCGATCTAAGGCGGGCCTTCGCCGAGGCGGAGGAGGCGCTCCACGCGCTGCGCCGGGAGGAGGAAGAGGCGCGGGCGAAAGCGGGCCGCCTCAAGGGGCTCATCGAGGTCGCGCCACGGGTCGATACCGTGACCCGCCTCGAAGCCGCGCTCGCGGAGGACGATGCGCCGCGTCTGGCGCCGAACGCGGTGGAGCGGTTGCGTGCGGCGGACGAGGAGCCCGCCTTGCGCGAGCGCCTGCGTCAGAGCGAGGTGCGCCTTGCTGAATGCGACGAGGCGATCGCCGCCCTCGTGCCCGACGAGGCGGTGCTTTCGCTGGGCCCTGACATCGAGGCGCTGGAGCGGGACGCCTCCCGCAGCGCGGACCGGGAGGAGGTGCGCGCCGCCCAGACGACGCGGCGCGAGGATGCGCTTCGCCTCGCCCGCCGGACCGCACGCGATCTCGGCCTGCGGATTGAGGAAGGAGAGGCCGACGCCGGCGCGATCGCCGCGACGCTCACCCCCGCGATCGACCGCGCGGCGCTTGCCGAGCACCTTGCCGCACGCGAGGGGCACGAGCAGGCCGTGCGGTATGCTGAGGAAATGCTGGAGGCGCGCCGGGTGGAGGCGCCGCAGGTGACGGACCGGCCCACCGCCGAGCCGCTCGCAGCAGCGCTCGCCGAGGCGCGTGCGCTCGGCGACGTGCGTGCGCTCTGGCGCGACGAGGCCGCCGCCTATCGCGAGGCCCGCGCCGCCGACGAGGATGCCGCCCGCAGCACCGCCGGCGACCCCGTCGCCACCAGTGCGTCGCCGCCGCCCGACGAAGGCGCCGCCGCCGAAGCCGCGATCGAGGAGGCCGCCCGTCGCCGCGAGCGCGCCGAGGACAGAGTTCACGAAAGCGCCGAGGCGCTCGCCGTCGCCGAGGAGACGCTGAAGGCCGAGCGGCGCGCCGATCTGCCGACCGAAGACCGGCTCGTCGCGCTGAGGGCCGCCCGCGACGCCCTTTGGCGCGAGGCGCGGGCGGGGCGGGCACTCGCCGAGATCGCCGACGATTACGAAGCCCGCGTTGCCGAGGCCGACGCGACCGCCGATGCCCGCTTCGACCATGTGGAGGCGCTGACGGCCGAACGGCGCGCCGCCGCCAATCTCGCCGAGACGAAAGCGCGCCACGCCGAGCGCGAGAAGGCGCTCGCCGCCTGCCGTGCGGACTATGACAGGCTCGTCGCGGCGTGGCGCGAGCGGCTCGGCGCGGCGGGGATCGCGCCGCCGCCGGCCGACTATGCGGCGTGGTTCGCCCGGCGCAAAACACGGCTCGACGCGGCCCAGGCCCTCGCGAACGCCGAACGGCGCATCGGCGAGGTGCGGCAGCGCTCCCGCCGCCTCCTCGCCGCCCTCGAAGCCGCCTTGGGCGACCCGCCGTCCGAAGACCTCGACGGAAAGGCGCTCGTCGCCGCAATCGAGGCGGCGCTCGCGCGCGCAGAGGCGGCCCGCGAGGCGGACCGTGCCGCGGCGGCCGAGGAGAAAGCGGCGCGCGAGACGTTCGAGAAGGCGGAGCGCGAGCGCCCGGCGCTCGAAAAGGCGCGGCACGAGGCCGGGATGGCACTCGCCGCCTGGCGTGAGGCGTGGGAGGCGATGGCCGCCCGCGCCGGCCTCGCGCCGGACATTGCTCCGCGTCAGCTCAAGGCGTGGATCGACGGAGAGGAGGCGATCGAGGCCGCACTCGACCGCGCCGCCGAGGCGAACGGCGCGATCCGAGACGCCGATGCCGCCGCCGCCGCATCCGCGGCCGAGACGCGCCGCCTCGCCGGCCTCCTCGATGAGGCCGAGATCGGCGGAACCGCCGTCATGACGCGCCGGCTCGTCGAGCGGCTTCGCCGTGCCGAAGCGCTGCTTGCCAAGCGCGAGGAACTCGGCGCCGAGCGCGAGCGTCTCGCCGAGGAGGTCCGCACGGCGAAGGCGGCGCATGAGGCGGTGCGCGCGCTGATCGCCGCGGATCTTGCAACGGCCGGTCTTCCGGCGGACGCGGCCCTCGCCGTCCTTCAGGAGGCGGCCCGCCGGTCCGACAAGCGCCATGCCGACGAGAGCGCGCTCGCCGCCGCGCGGTCGGAGGTGGAGGCGGCCGGGTTCGCTTTTCCCGCGATCGTCGCGACGCTTGCCGAGGACGAGCAAGCGAGCCGCATCGCCGCCCATGAGGCCGCGAACGATACGCTGGCGCTCCTCAAGAGCGACATCGAGTCGGCGCACGAGGCGTTCGTGATGGCGCGCGAAGCGCTCCGCCGCGCGGAGGCCGACAGCGCGGCCGGGACCGCGGCGGAGGCGGCATTCGAGCGGGCGACGCTCGCCGGCGAGATGGCGGAGGTCGCGCACCGGGCGATCCTGCGCCGCATCGAGGCGACGGTGCTGCGGGCCGCGCGTGACGCGTTCGCGGCGGAGAACCGCTCCCCGATCCTCGACCGTGCCGCCGCCAATTTCGCCGCCTTCACCGACAATGTCTACGACCGGCTCGATGTCGATGACGGGCCGGAAGGCGGCTTCCTGCGCGCCCATCGCGTGACCGACAATCAGCTCGTCGATGTGACGCAGATGTCCGCCGGGACGCGCGACCAGCTCGTCGCGTCCGTGCGCTTTGCGGCGGCGGCGGACTGTCCGCTGCCCTTCCTCGCCGATGACCTTTTCGTGAACGCCGACAATCAGCGAACGGCCTCGGGCTTCCGCCTCCTCGCCGCGCTCGCTGAGGGGCGGCAGGTGATCTACTTCACCCATCACTCTCACGTCGCCGACCTCGCTCGCGATACGCTCGGCTCCGGCCTTTCTGTGTTGGAGCTGACTTAGCGCGCCATCGCGGCGAGGCGCGCGGCGCGTCGCGTCGCCGCGTTGGCAACGTTAGATCACGGGGACGGCGGGATCGGTGCCCCCGATTGGCCGCGCGAGCGCCCATTGCGCCAGATGCGCCAACGGTTTGCCGTGATTCGGCGGGAACGCGTCCCATTCAACTGCTCGTTTGTAATTGGCGCAGATCTTGTTAGTCTTTTGAAAGGAGAGCGACGAAGGGGCTCGTCGTTCGACCGGCCACGGGTCCGAGGAGGAGAAGGCCGACAGCCGGGAAGACCACTAGCGCGACCGATTGCGTGAGAGGTGCGGGGTGATGGGCGTCTACGGCGACAAGGAGACCGCTGCGGAGGGCATATGCTCCGAGCAAGCCGGGTCGTTCGCCGGCGCCGGACATGCGCGCCCCCAATGTGCGCGATCGGCGGAGAAGAGTGGTCCGCGCCGGTACGCCGCGCTCGATCTCGGCACCAACAATTGCCGCTTATTGATCGCCGAAGCCCGCGGCTCGGGCTTCCGGGTGATCGACGGATTTTCCCGAATCGTGCGTCTCGGCGAGCGGCTGTCCTGTGACGGTGTCTTGTCGCGAGAGGCGATGGACCGCGCCGTCACCGCGCTGCGCGTCTGTGCCTCCAAATTGGCGGCGTCGGGCGTCACCCGGTCGCGGTTGATCGCGACGGAGGCGTGCCGGGCCGCGTCCAATTGCACCGAATTCACCGGCCGCGTCTTCGGCGAGACCGGGCTCGATCTCGAGGTCGTCGATCGGGAGACGGAAGCGCGTCTCGCCGTCGCGGGGTGCGCGCCGCTGGTCGATGACGGGGCCGAAGGCGTCCTTCTCTTCGATATCGGCGGAGGCTCGTCGGAGATCGTCTGGCTCGATCTCACGAGCCGCTATCATCTCGAAGGCGCGGCGCTCGTGCGCTGCATCCGGGCCTGGGCCTCGCTCCCCGTCGGCGTCGTGACTCTCGCCGAGCGGCATGGCGGGACCGAGGTCGACGAGAGGGTGTTCGGGGCGATGGTCGACGACGTGTCGCAGCTCCTCGCGCGGATCGACCAGCGCGGCGTTCTCTCCGAGGCGGTCGCGCGCGGTAATGTCCACCTTCTCGGCACCTCCGGCACGGTGACGACGCTCGCCGGCGTCTTTCTCGGCCTCAAGCGTTATGACCGCCGGCAGGTGGACGGAACGTGGCTCGAAACGGGCGAGGTCGACACGCTGATTGCACAACTCCTCGGAATGGGCTTTGAGGAGCGGGTGGCGAACCCGTGCATCGGGGCCGACCGGGCCGATCTCGTGCTTGCGGGTTGCGCCATTTTGGAGGCGATCCGCCGCCGCTGGCCGTGCCAGCGCCTCCGGGTCGCCGATCGAGGATTGCGCGAAGGAATGTTGATGGAGCTCATCGAAGACGACCGGCTGGCGATTCAGCGCAGCCGTCGCTTGCGCTTTTCCGAGCATCGCGCCCCCGCGCCGACCCACGCCTGACCGATGGTGAAAAGCAGTCAAGGTGGCCGCGCCGGAAGCTCCGGCCGTGGCGCGCGTCCGGGTGCGGGCGGCAAGAAGCCGGCCGGATCGGGTGATCGCGGCCTCACCCAGCGCGTGAAGACGGCGAAGGGGCGCAAGCTCTCCTCGACCCTATGGATCGAGCGGCAGCTCAACGACCCCTATGTGCGCAAGGCGAAGGCCGCCGGCTACCGCTCGCGCGCGGCCTATAAGCTGATCGAGATCGACGAGCGTTATCCGTTCCTGAAGCGGGGGCAGACCGTCGTCGATCTCGGCGCGGCGCCGGGGGGGTGGAGTCAGGTCGCCGCCGAGCGAATCGGCGCGAGCGATGCCGCGCCCGTCATCGCGATCGACATTTTGCCGATGGATCACCTCCAGGGCGTGAAGATCCTCCACCACGACTTCGCCCGCGAGGACGCGCCGGCCGCGCTGATCGAGGCGCTCGGCGGGCGGCGTCCGAATGTCGTCCTGTCCGATCTCGCGCCGGAGACGACGGGGCACCGGGCGACCGATCATCTGCGCATCGTCAATCTCGTCGAGCTCGCCCACGAGTTCGCGCGCGAGACGTTGGCGCCCGGCGGCACCTTCCTCGCCAAGGTCTATCAAGGCGGCACCGAGGGCTCGATCCTCGCCGCGCTGCGCAAGGATTTCACGAGCGTGAAGCACGTGAAGCCGCCCGCCTCACGCCCGCAATCGCCGGAGACCTACGTGCTCGCGACGGGATTCCGCGCCGGACGCTCCGAGGGCTGATCCCGGTTCGCCATCTCCGCGCCGGCATCGGCCGGAAGGCGAAGATAGAAGAGGATCGCCACCAGCGAGAAGCAGGCGACCGTGAGGAAGGCGGTCATGAAGTCGCTGAGGAGGAGGACGTGGTCCGGCCGCATCGCGCGCTGGACCTCGACGACGGCCGCCGCCACGGCGACCCCGCTCGCGAGCGAGACCTGTTGTGAGACGCTGTAAAGGCTCGTCGCAAGGCTCATGCGAGACTGTTCGACGTCGGCATAGGCAAGGGAGTTGAGGCAGGTGAATTGCAGCGAGCGGAAGAAGCCGCCCGCGAGGAGCACCGAGGCCATCAGGATCGCCGGCGGGTTGTAGGTGAAGAAGGCCATGGCGAGGATCGCCGCCGAGGAGATCAGCCCGTTCCAGATCAACGTGGTGCGGAAGCCGAACCGGTGGACGATCGGCTGCGCGGTCATCTTCATCAAGAGCGCGCCGATGGCCGAGAAGAAGACGTAAGTCCCCGCCTCGAACGCGTTCATGCCGAGGCCGAGCTGGAGGGTGAGGGGCAGAAGGAAGGGGATCGAGCCGATGCCGATCCGGAAGAAGAAACCGCCCACGGTGCTCGTGAAGAAGGTCGGCAGACGCAATAGGCCGAGATCGAGAAGCGGGTGCGCCGTCCGCTTGGCGTGGCGCAGATAAAGCGCCATCGAGATGATGCCGACCCCCACCATCGCGAGCGTGACGGGCAGCGGCAGCATGTTCTGGCCGAGCACAGAGAGGCCGAAGACGATGCCCGACAGCCCGACCCCCGACAGGACGAAGCCGACCGCGTCGAGCGGGCGCTGCACCTCGCTCTTCACTCCGTCGATGAAGAGGCTGACGAGGACGATGCCGACGATGCCGACCGGCACGTTGATCCAGAAAATCCAGCGCCAGTCGAAATAGGTCGAGATGAACCCGCCGACCGGCGGGCCGAGCAGCGGGCCGATGAGCGCCGGCACGGTGAGCCACGCCATCGCGCTGAGCAGCTCCTTTTTCGGCGTCGAGCGCAGGAGAACGAGGCGCCCGACCGGCGTCATCATCGCCGCTCCCGCGCCCTGGACGATCCGCGCGACCACGAATTGCGGCAGCGAATCGGCCATCGAGCACAGGATAGACCCGATGATGAAGACCCCGATCGCCGCGCGAAAGACGAGGCGGGCGCCGAACCGGTCCGCCGCCCAGCCCGAGATCGGGATGAATGTCGCGAGGCTGAGAAGGTAGGAGGTGAGGGCAAGCTTCAGCCGGATCGGATCGGTTCCGATATCGGCGGCGATCGTCGGCAAGGCGGTCGCGATGATGGTGGAATCGAGATTTTCCATGAACAACGCCGAGGCGATGATCAGGGCGGTTACTTGCGGACGGGTCACGGAGCCTCGCTCAGCGAAACGGTCTGGTGCCGCGACGCGGCGCATTGTCGAAGGAAGGGGCGGCGGGGAAGCGTCGTCCGTTCTTAAAGTAAGGCGCCGGGGCGGGATTTGCAGCTCCAGCATATCAGCCAAACGGTTGAAACCGTCCTATCATATCCATGCGCTGAGCGCGAAGCAGTGCATCACCTTTGCGCGAGGCGTTGATGTTGCTGGCACCCCTGCGATATGAGGCCCAACGGCGGACGGGCCCGCCGGCCCCGCCATAGGGGCGGGCAAGGGGGAAGAATGGCTGAGTTTTTGAGCCTCGCGACGGGAGAAGCTCTTACCTTCGACGACGTCCTGCTGACGCCTGGCCACTCCGAGGTCATGCCGGCGCAGACGTTGATCAACACGCACGTGACGCGAGAGCTGGCACTGAACATCCCGATTCTGTCGGCCGCGATGGATACCGTCACCGACGCCAATCTCGCGATCGCCATGGCTCAGGCGGGCGGCATCGGCGTTATCCACCGCAACATGACGCCGGAAGAGCAGGCCGACGCGGTGCGCAAGGTGAAGAAGTTCGAGAGCGGGATGATCGTCGACCCGCTCGTGATCGGACCGGACGCGACCCTCGGCGACGCGCTCGCCCTCATGGAGCGCCAAGGCATCTCCGGCATTCCGGTGGTCGAGAATGGCGGTGTCGGCGGCCACGTCAAAGGCCGTCTTGTCGGCATTTTGACGAACCGCGACGTGCGCTTCGCCTCCGACCCGAAGACGCCGGTCCGTGAGCTGATGACGGCGAAGGATCTCGTCACCGTGCGGGACGGGGTGGACCAGGACGAGGCCAAGCGCCTTCTCCACCACAATCGCATCGAGAAGCTGCTCGTGATCGACGAGGCGGGCAACTGCACCGGGCTGATCACCGTCAAGGACATGGAGAAGGCGCGGGCCTACCCGAACGCCGTCAAGGATCCGCAAGGGCGTCTGCGCGTCGGGGCGGCGACCACGGTGGACGATGCGGGGCTCGAGCGGGTCGAGCGGCTCATCGAGGCCGGTGTCGATCTCGTGGTGGTCGACACCGCGCACGGCCACTCCGCGCGCGTTCTCGCGACGGTCGACCGGGTGAAGCGCCTGTCGAACCGGACCCAGGTTCTCGCCGGCAATGTCGCGACCGCCGACGGCACCAAGGCGCTGATCGACGCCGGCGCCGACGCGGTGAAAATCGGCATCGGTCCGGGCTCGATCTGCACGACCCGCGTCGTCGCGGGCGTCGGTATGCCCCAGCTCACGGCGGTGATGGAAGCGGCGGCCGCCGCCTCCGGCAGCGACACGCCGGTGGTCGCCGATGGCGGGGTGAAGTTCTCGGGCGACCTCGCGAAGGCGCTCGCAGCGGGCGCATCCTGCGCGATGGTCGGCTCGCTTCTCGCCGGCACCAGCGAAGCGCCGGGCGAGGTCTATCTCCATCAGGGCCGCTCCTACAAAGCCTATCGCGGGATGGGCTCGATCGGGGCGATGGCGCGCGGCTCGGCCGATCGTTATTTCCAGTCCGAGGTGCGCGATACGATGAAGCTCGTGCCGGAAGGGATCGAGGGGCAGGTGCCGTTTCGCGGGCCGGTCGCCAACGTCCTCCATCAACTCGTCGGCGGTCTGCGCGCCGCGATGGGGTATGTCGGCGCGAAGGATCTCGCCGAGCTTCGCGACAAAGCCCGCTTCGTCCGCATCACCAATGCCGGCCTTGCCGAGAGCCACGTCCACGACGTCGCGATCGTGCGCGAGAGCCCGAATTATCCCGCGGGCCGCTGAGCGCGTGACGACGATCCGCTCTTCTCGCGCGGGCCCCCGCCGGGCCCGTCTCGCCATTTTGTCGGGCGGGCACTGATGCGTCCGGCCGGCCGCATCGCCGCCGCGATCGAGATCCTCGCCGACGTCGATGCGCGCCACCGTCCCGTCGCCGATGCGCTGAAGGATTGGGGGCTGTCGCACCGCTTTGCCGGGTCCGGCGACCGGGCGGCGATCGGCAATCTCGTCTATGACGGGCTGCGCTGGCGCCGCTCCTCCGCCTTTCGTGCGGGCGAGGAGACGCCGCGCGGCATCATTCTCGCGACGCTCCGCTGGCGTTGGGGCGTGGGCACCGACGATCTCGCACGCCTCGCCGAGGAGCGGTTCGGCCCCGGCGCGCTCTCCGCCGAGGAGACGGCGGCCTTCGGGGTGGATCACCTCGGCACCGCGCCGCTCGATGTGCAGGCCGACATTCCCGAATGGCTCGCGGGTGCCTTCGAGGAGAATTTCGCCGACGAGTGGTTCGAGGAGGCGACGGCGCTTGCCGCCCGCGCCCCGCTCGATCTGCGCGTCAACACGCTGAAGGCGGAGCGTGCACGCGTCCTGTCAACCCTTTCCCGTCACGGGGCGAGCGCGACGCCGATCAGCCCGGTCGGCGTGCGGCTGCCGCCGCGGGCGGGCTGGGAACGCGCGCCCAATATCGTGCGCGAGGAGATCTATCAGCGCGGTCATGTCGAGGTGCAGGACGAGGCGAGCCAGATCGCAGCGCTCCTCGTCTTCGCCCGTCCCGGCGAGCAGGTTCTCGACCTTTGCGCCGGCGCCGGCGGCAAGACGCTCGCCATCTCCGCCCACATGGACAATCGCGGCCAGATCCACGCGACCGACGCCGATCCGAACCAGCTCTCGCCGATCTATGAACGACTGAAACGGGCGGGCGCGCGCAACGTTCAGGTCCACCCGGCGGGGAGCGATCTTTCGGCTCTCGAGGGGAAGATGGACCGCGTCCTCGTCGACGCGCCCTGTTCGGGCAGCGGCACCTGGCGGCGCCGGCCGGAGACGAAATGGCGCCTCTCCGAAGAGGCGCTCGCGCGCCGTGTGGAGGAGCAGGAACGCGTCCTCGAGGCCGCCCGCGCCTATGTCCGGCCCGGCGGCTATCTCGTCTATGTCACGTGCTCGGTGCTGCCGCAGGAAAACGAGGCTCAGGTCGACAATGTCCTCGCCCAATCGCCGAATTTCGAGGAGGTCTCGGCGGGGGAGGCGTGGGAAGAGCTCTTCGGCGTCGGCGGACCGAAGCCCTGGAGCGCCAACGGCATGAGCCTCACCATGACCCCGGCGGCCACCGGAACCGACGGCTTCTTCCTCGCGGTGATGGAGCGGATGGCGGACTGATCGGCTTGCCGAGACGCCGTCTCCGTTGCACGGCCGCAGCGCTCCGACGTCACCAAGAAACAGGGGGAGCGCCTGTTCCTCGGAGCCCGCCATCGCTGATCGATGCCCTGAGACGGATGGCGGCCGGGCGCAAGGCACGCGCCGCTGCGCGTCGCTCTTCGGCCTTGCCCCCGACCGCCATCCGCCTCTGATCGGGCATCAGCGATGGCGGGCTCCGAGGAACAGGCTGGGCGGCGCCCGTGTTTCCGGGAGGGGGCGAGGCCGTGCTCCAAAGGGAACAAGGCGGCGCCGGTGCGGGGCTGCCTTGCTTCGATGAGGTGGACAGCGGCGATTTCGCGCTCGCCGAGACCGGATCTCTATGGCATCAGGCTCTGATGATGCATGACACCATCCTCATCGTCGATTTCGGCAGTCAGGTGACGCAGCTCATCGCGCGGCGGGTCCGTGAGGCGGGCGTCTTCAGCGTCGTGGCGCCGTTCTCCGAAGCCGAGCGCGCCTTCGCCGAGCATCGCCCGAAGGGCGTGATCTTCTCCGGCGGGCCGAACTCCACCCATGCCGAGGGGAGCCCGCGGGCCCCCCAGGCGATCTTCGATTCCGGCGTTCCGCTCCTCGGTATCTGCTATGGGCAGATGGTGATGACGACCCAGCTCGGCGGTCGCGCCGAGGCGGACGATCATCGCGAGTTCGGCCGGGCCGAGGTCGAGGTCGTCGAGGATTGCCCGCTCTTCGAGGGGATCTGGTCGGAAGGCGAGACGCACACCGTCTGGATGAGCCATGGCGACCGGGTGGTCGAGCCGGCGCCGGGTTTTCGCGTCGTCGCCCGTTCGCCGGGCGCGCCCTTCGCCGTCATCGCCAACGAGGAGCGCCGCGCCTACGGGCTGATGTTCCATCCCGAAGTGGTGCACACGCCCGATGGCGCGCGCATCATCGAGGCGTTCGTGCGGCGCGTCGCGGGGGCGACGGGCGACTGGTCGATGGCCGCCTTCCGGGACGAGGCGATTGCCTCGATCCGCCAGACGGTGGGCGATGGCCGGGCGATCTGCGGTCTCTCCGGCGGCGTCGATTCCACCGTGACGGCGGTCCTTCTCGCCGAGGCGATCGGCGACCGGCTCACCTGCATCTTCGTCGATCACGGGCTCTTGCGCGAAAACGAGGCGCGCGATGTCGAGGCGATGTTCGCCGGCCGCAACGACGTGATCTTCAACAAGGTCGACGCGGGCGATCTCTTCCTCGACGCCCTCGACGGGGTCACCGACCCCGAGGTCAAGCGCAAGACGATCGGGCGGCTGTTCGTCGAGGTGTTCGAGCGCGAGGCGAAGGCGATCGGCGGCGACTTCCTCGCCCAGGGCACGCTCTATCCCGACGTGATCGAGAGCGTTTCAGCGACCGGCGGCCCGTCGGTCACGATCAAGTCGCACCACAATGTGGGTGGGCTGCCGGAGCGGATGGGGTTGAAGCTCGTGGAGCCGCTGCGGCTTCTGTTCAAGGACGAGGTGCGGGCGCTCGGTCGCGAGCTCGGCCTGTCCGAGACCTTCGTCGGCCGTCATCCGTTCCCGGGACCGGGGCTTGCGATCCGCCATCCGGGGCCGTTGACGCGTGAGGGCCTCGCGGTGCTGCGCCGGGCGGATGCGATCTATATCGAAGAGATCCGTGCCGCGGGCCTCTATGACGTGATCTGGCAGGCCTTTGCGGTGCTGCTGCCGGTCGAGACCGTCGGCGTGATGGGCGATGCGCGGACCTATGAGCGCGTGCTCGCGCTGCGCGCCGTCACCTCGACCGACGGGATGACGGCGGACATCTATCCGTTCGACATCACGTTCCTCGGACGCGTCGCGTCGCGCATCGTCAACGAGGTCCGTGGGGTGAACCGCGTTGTCTATGATGTGACGTCGAAGCCGCCAGGGACGATCGAGTGGGAGTGAGGGACGTCAACGGCCGGAAGGGGGCCGGCGCGGCGCCGTATGCCGCCTTGCCGTTGCGGTCGCTTTGCGAGTTGCTCCCGGCAGGCCCGGCCGAACCCGGCCGCTAGCTGCGCGGCGGGCGACTTTTGCGGGGCCGCCGTTTGCGCCGATATCGTCCGCGCTTGCGAGGCCGTGCCGGCGACTTTCAGCCGGCGATGGCATGTCGATGACGTACATGGCGCGCTCGCCGTCATGGACGGAATCGATGCAGATCTGGTTGCCGCTTCTGTTCCAGCGCGGATGCAGATCGCAGCGGTCGATCTTCGCAAGGGTCGGGTCGGTTCGGAAGGTGCCGAGACGCAATTTGCGCCGGGCGGCGTCATCCCAGAGGAAGAGCTCGCGGTCGCCGGTGCCCGGGTCCGGGTAGGTGTCCGACAGAAGCCATCGCCCATCCGGCGCGTAGCTCATGTGCCCGTTCTCGTCGAGCACGCCCGGTCCGATGCGGCGCACGGTCCGATCACGGTCGTTGTAGAGATGATATCCGATGGTGCCGTCGTGGGGGGACCAGACGATGAGTTCGTCGTCGTCCTTCCAGATCGGATGAGAGATCTGGTGCTCGGATTTTTCGTAATCGAAGAGGCCGACGGCCGAAGGGTCGAAGGAGTCCTCGAGTTGCGGCAAAGGATGGTCGGAGCATTCGAGCAATCGGAGATCGCTGCCGTCCACGTTGCAGGTGAACAGCCGGTGGAGGAAGCAGGTCTCGTCTTCGACCCGGCGGGTCCAGCGGTGCAGGAACAGGAACCGGGTGGAGGACGGGTTGACCTCCACATGGGAGATCCAGTGGACGGAGTCCGCCATCGACGGCCGTGGCTCGATGTGCGCCAATTGCCGGAAGGAGATGATCGGCTCGAACCGGTCTTCGTCGAGGTCCATCCTGTAGATGCCGTCATCGTCGGGGCAGAGCGGCGGCGTCTCCACCGTCGGACCGCAGAAATATCCGATGGTGGGATGCGTATGGGCAAGGCGGCGATAATTCACCGCCAGCGCGCCGCGACCATCGGGGAAGGCGACATAGATCGGCAGCGACAGAAGGCGCGCCTCGCCGGTGTCGAGATCGAGGATCTTGGCCCGGTAGGGGGCGCCGAAGGCGGGATCGGGCGCCGCGTCGCAGCGCGTGTTGAAGACGATGCGCCGATTGCGCGGCCCCAGCCACTGGAGTTGCGCCCCCATTTGCCAGTTCCATGCGCGGGTTTCGTCGAGCGGGGTGAAGGCGCCGTCGCCCGAAAGGTCGAAGATGCCGATTTCGGCCACGTCATCGCCTGTGAGTGCGCCGCGCTGCAACGGCGTGCGGTGCGCGAGCAAAGAGCGGCCCGACGCGTCCCAAGGGGACTTGTTGTAGTAGCCGAAGAAATGGCTCTGCGGGCCGCGGCCGAGCCGGCGCGGGCCGCTGGCGGGGGAAGCGAATCGGGTCAAGGGCGATCTCCCGCGGGCATGGTTCGTCACGACCCCGAACGGACCGGATCGGGCACGAAAGGATGGCCGCCGCGTGCGGCGGCCATGGGCCCATGGTCGGGCCGTCGGCGGATCCGGGCTCGCTGGAGGCGATCCCGGAGGGCGGGTCAGGCGGCGGCCTTTTCGGGGTGGATCACGTTCGCTTCGGGGAGCAGCCATTCGCCCGCCCGCAGCACGATCTTGCCGTCGAGTTCGAGCGTCGGCAGCCACATCAGCGCGTCGAAGTGGGTGAGGGTCTTGACCTCGCCGCCCAACAGCACGCTGGTCCCGATGCCGATATGGGCGGTCCCATAGACGCCTTCGTCATGCAGCATGACGCCTTCCATGGGGCATTCCGGGTTCAGGCCGAACGAGATCTGCGCGATATTGTAGACCTCCGGGGCGCCTTGCTTGGCGAGGAGCTTGTCGAGCGCCATTGCCTGGCGGCCCCCTTCGATCTTCGTCACGCGGCCGCCGGAGACGGTGAAGCGGACAGGCTCCTCCAACAGGCCGATGCCATAATAAGGCACGCTGGCATCGGCCACGATGACGCCTTCCGCCGAGCCGAGCACCGGCGACGAGCTGGTCTCGATATTCGGCACGGTGGTGAAGTCGCCGGGCTTGCGGACGATGCCGCAATGGGGGTTGGCCGGGCGTTCTTTGACGCTGAGCTTGAGGTCCGTGCCGTTGGGGGTGGTGAGGCGCACCTTGTCCGCCGAACCCAACAGGTCGCCCACCTTGCGGCAGAGCGGTTCGATGGCGGCGAAGTCGCCGAACACGCCACCGCGCTCCAGCATGCCGATATTGTATTGGGTCAGCATGATGCCCCGTGCGCCCGCGCCGAGGGCGTCGCGCACCGCGAAGGTGTGGGTGATCGAATGCTTGACCGGCGTGAAGATCAAGTCGGCTTGCTTCATCGCGGCCGCGATAGGGGCGGGCGGTTCCTCTCCGTCGATGCTGCGCACCGGCATGACGAGAACATTGACGTTGTCGGTGATTTCGAGGGCGGCACTGGCGACGGCTTTGGCCACGTCCATGGTCGCGAAGTCGGTGACGATGACGACTTCCTCATCGGCCTTGAGGTTGCCGCAGACGGTCACAAGACGTCGCGCGCCTTTCATGAGAAGGAGGTCTTTCATCGGATGTCTCAATCTTTCGCTTGCTGTCGGTTGGTGTTGAGAAAGTCTTGGCTCGAGAGCCGTTCGGCGTAGATGGCGCGCGCATTGGTGAGGTGCTGGCGCATCAAGGCTTCGGCCTCCTCGGGCGTGGCGCTGCGGATCGCGTCGACGATGGTCTCGTGCTCGTTGGCGATCTCCGAGGCCCGGCGCTCCAAATTGTCCACCAGATGGCGGTAACGCTCGAAGCTCAGCATCACCTGCTCCAGCATCCGGCTCGCCATCGGATCGCCGCTCAGCCGCGCCATTTCCTTATGGAACTCGCGCCCGAGACGGAGCTGCAGCGTGATCTTCCGGTTGCGCGCCACGGCCGCCATCTGCTCGACGATCTCCTCAAGGTGCGCGATGTCGATTTCGCCGCGGGCGAGGCGGATCGCGACCCGCCGCACCAGGAGGCCCTCGAGAACCTCGCGCAGCATCGACAGTCTCTCCATCTCCTCGAGGGAGGGTGGATTGATCTTGATGGTGCGATTGCGCTGGCGCGAGACGATGCCCGCCAGCTCGAGCCGCTGCAGCGCATCGCGCAGGGGCGTTCGGCTGACGCCGATCTTCTCGCTCAAGGCAGCTTCGGTGAGCCTTGCCGATTCCGAGATCTCTCCCTCGAGGATGCCCCGGAAAAGCTGGTCGAAGGCCCAGTCTGCAGCAGTCGCAGACGGTGAACTTGTTGTCAGTTCGCTCACTGTCGGATCTCCCTCCCGATGCCAATCATGTATACCAGAATACACAAAGTGGCAATGGAGGTTGCGCGATATTCAGCGTTCATCGTCGGGCCTGAGCGCGCGGCCCGCCCGAGATGACGGCCTCCACGCGCATCCCGGCGCTCGCACCGCCCGGCAGGATCGCAACGCCGATGGCTGCGCGCGCGACGAGGTCGCCATGACGGATGACGCTGACATCGTTGCCTTGCGGGATCGGCGGGGGACGGCTCATCGGTCGCTCCGATAGCGCGCGATCATCGCGCACACGCGCGTCATCGCGGCGACGGCGGCGGCGTGATCCTGCGAATAGTTGAAGCGGATTCCTGCCGTCTTGCGCCGCGAGAATTCGCTGCCGGGGGTCACGATGACGCCGGCTTGCGCCCGCAGCAGGCGGACGAAATCGCCGGAGCTGGTGTCGAGCGCCGGCAGTTCGGGAAACAGGTAGCTGCCCGCCTGCGGCGTGCGTACGCGCACCCCGGCCATATCCCGCAACTGCGCCACAAGGTCGTCCCGGATGGCCTCGTGGGCTGCAATCC
Organism: Acuticoccus kalidii; assembly: GCF_021556395.1. Classification (GTDB taxonomy): domain Bacteria; phylum Pseudomonadota; class Alphaproteobacteria; order Rhizobiales; family Amorphaceae; genus Acuticoccus; species Acuticoccus kalidii. The sequence continues at coordinate 317,456 of NZ_JAKGCS010000024.1, read as the reverse complement.
GCCCGGCCATCCAGCCCTCCGGCTCGGCGAACCAGGAGAGGAGAACCCGTTGCGCATATCCGCCCGCCCGCAGCGAGACGATCGCCTGTAGCTTTTCCATGCGCTCGATCAGGGAGCGCGTGCCGAAGGCGACGCCGAGCCGGAAGCCGCTCAGGGATTCGGTCTTCGACGGACCCATGATGGTGACGAGACTGTCCGGCGCATCGGGCTCGGCGCACAGATGGTGAAAGTCGGTTCCGCGATATTGCAGCCGCGAATAGAGCTGATCGCAGATCACCGTCACGCCGAACCGGTTCGCGAGCGCGGCGATGGCCGTGATCTCTGCGCCGGAGAACGTCACGCCCGTGGGGTTGTTGGGGTTGGAGAACAGGAATGTCTTGGCGCCTGCGCGGAACGCTGCCTCGAGACCGGCAAGGTCGAGCCCGGCATCGCTCCTGCCCGGCGCGTCATAATCGAGCGTGACGGGCATGATGCGTGCGCCGAGAAAGGCCGGGATCTTCCAGTTGGCGAAATAGTCAGGGTCGGCGATGGCGATCGCATCTCCGGGCCCGACGCAGGAAGCCACCGCCAGGAACAGCGCGCCCTGGGTGCCCGGCGTCAAGATCATCGCCTCCGGGTCGATCCGGGCGCCGGTGAAGGTGGCCAACCGGCCGGCGAGCGTCTCGCGGATCGCGCCTGCGCCGCGATATTCCGTATAGGCCTGCGCGCCGCCGATGGTGATGGCCTCGCCGACGAGGCGAGCCGCATCGGGAGGCGGGGGAAAGGCGTCGACGTCTCCGTGGGAGAAATCCACCGGCCGGCCCGCCATGGTCTCGCCCCGCATCAGCCGCGCCACGTCGTCCACCGGATGGCGGTTTTCTTGGCCGGGCGCATGATCGGTCGCGAGCCGGGCGAAGCGGTCGGCGATATCAGGGGTCTCGGTCAGGTCCATGGCTGCCGCTCGTGTCAATTCGGCACCGGCCCGAAGCCGCCGCCGCCCGGCGTCTTCAAGGTGAGGACGTCGCCCGGATGGATGACGCTGATCTCCCGCGGGTCGAAGGGCGTGCCGTTGAGGAGCACCGCGCCGGGCGCGCCGGGCTCGCCGCCGTTCAGACCGGCGGCGGGGATTTCGAGGCGGTTCGCCATGAACGAGACCGTCACCGGACTATCGGCGAGGATCTTGAGCTCGGTGGTCTGCCCATCGCCGCCGCGAAAGGATCCGGCGCCGCCGCTGCCGTCACGCAACGAGCGCTCGATCACCCGCACGGGCGCCTGGGCCTCCAGCACCTCGATCGGGGTGTTGCCGAGATTGCTCGGGAAGCTGACGGCCGGATAGCCGTCTTTCGCCGCCGTCGCCCCTTGCCCGCCATTGAGGAAGAACAGGAAGGCGAACGGCTTGCCGGCATGGCGGCCGGTGATGTGACAGGACCACAAGGGCGAGCCCGGCGCCGCCTGCACCCGATCGGGGATCACTTTCGCCAGCGCGCCCATGATGGCGGGGGGCAGTAGGTGGCCGGTCATCGCCCGCGCGCCCACCGGGGCGGGAAAGCGTGGGTTGAGAATACTGCCGTCCGGCGCGCTCACGCTGATGGCGCGGAAGCTTCCCTCGTTGTTGGGAACCGAGGGCGACAGGATGCACTTCAGCGCGTAGCAGGAATAGGCGTAGGTGTAGGTCGGGACGACGTTGATCGCTCGGTCAACCTGCTCGGAGCTGCCGCTATAGTCGACCGACAGTCGCCCGTCGCGCACTTCGAGCGTACAGTTCACCACCACCGGCTCGCCGAAGCCGTCCACCTCCACCCGGTGCGAATAGACGCCTTCCGGGATGGCGCGGATGGCCGCCGCCATGGCTTGCTCGGAGCGCCGCTGGATGTCCGCCCCGAAGGCGTTGAAGTCGAGGCCCGTGCCGTCGATCAACTCGACCAGGCGGCGGCCGAGCATCTCGTTGGCCGAGAGCTGGGCGTAGAGATCGCCCATCACCTGTTCGGAAACGCGCACGTTCGCTTCGAGGATGGTGAACACCGCATCTTCGGGCGTGCCGGCCTTGAGGAGGCGCAAAGGCGGCAGGCGCAGCCCCTCCTCATAAAGTTCGCGAATGCCCGGCGAGCGGATCCGCCCGCCAATGTCGGGGGCGTGGGCGACGCTGGCCGAAAAGCCGATATGCTCGCCATCGCGGAAGATCGGCATGATGATGTTGATGTCCGGCAAATGGCCGGTGCCCATCCATGGATCGTTGGTGATGTAGGCATCGCCCGGCTGCATCGTCTCGACCGGATATTTGGCCAGGATATGCCGGGCGGTCGCGGGGAGGGTGCAGATGAAGGAGGGGATGCTCTGGGTCGACTGAGCGACGAGGCGGGCCTCGCGGTCGAGGAGCACGACGGCATAATCATGCGCCTCGCGCACGATGTGGGAGAACGAGGTGCGCACGAGCGTGGTCGCGGCCTCGTCCACGAGGCTGACGAGGCGGGTCCAGAGGATCTCGACCGTGGCAGCGTTCATTTCGGTGGTCATCAGAAAAGCTCCGCCAGGATGCTGAGATCGTCGAGAACGCGGACGGTCGCCTCGAACGGGACGACGAAGGTGGACTCGGCCTCTTCGATCACCAGCGGCCCTTGCAGCACCGTTCCGGCGCCGAGCGTGTCGCGTCGGTAGACCCCGGCCTCGACGAAGGCGCCGCGTTCACAATCGTAGAGCCGCCGCGTGGCGGCGCGGCCATGGTGCGTGGCGTCGGCCTCGCGCAGGAAACGTTGGTGGCGGATCGGCTCGCGACCGATCATGCGCCAGGCGACCACTTGCGGGCGCCCATGCGGCACGCTTCGCCCGTAAAGCCGCGCGTAATGTTCCTCGAACAGGGCGAACAGCGCGCCCGAGTACGCGGCGCGGACGTCGTCGAGCGGGATTTTCACCGAAACCGAGTTGCCCTGTCCGACATATTGCATCTCCACATCGACCTCGAAGATCAGATCGGCGGCGCAGGCGCCGGCGGAGACGAGCTCCTCCCGCGCCTCCTCGCCCATCGCGTCGAGGGCCGCGCGAATTTGCGTCCACGGGACGGCCTTCAGCTCGTCGGTCTGCACCAGCGCCTTGTCGATGCGGGCCGGAGCGGCGAGGAAGCCGAGACAGGACCCCGCGCCCGCCGCCGGGGCGCACAGGACGCGTGGCATGCCGAGCTTGCGGGCGATGGCCACCGCGTGCACCGGCCCCGCGCCGCCGGTCGCGACGAGGGTGAAGTCGCGCGGGTCATAGCCCTTCTCGGCGATATGGATTCGCGTCGCGCTCGCCATGTTCTCGTTCACCACGTCGTGGATGCCGAAGGCGGCCTCGTCGACCGACATGCCGAGCGCGTCCGCCAGCGAGCCGATGGCGGTCTCTGCGGCCGTGCGATCGAGCGGCATGGTGCCGCCGAGAAAACTCGATCCGTCCAGATAGCCGAGCCAGAAGTCCGCATCGGTGACGGTCGCCTGGATTCCGCCGCGCCCATAACAGGCCGGACCGGGCACCGAGCCCGCGCTCGCCGGCCCCACGGAGAGGGTGCCGAGGGCGCTCATCGCGGCGAGGCTGCCGCCGCCCGCGCCGATCTCGATGAGGTCGATGGAGGTGATGAGGAGCGGCAGGCCGCTGCCCCGCTTGAAGCGGTGGACCCGTCCGGCCTCGAAGCTGCGGGCAATGCCTGGCTCGCCGTCGGTGACCACGCAGGCCTTGGCGGTGGTGCCGCCCATGTCGAATGCGAGGATGTTCTGGAAATCGTGCGTCAGCGCCGCGTTGAGGGCGCTAAGAACGCCGCCGGCGGGGCCGGATTCGAGAAGCTGGATCGGCGTTTCCGCCGCGAGTTTGCTGGTCGTGAAGCCGCCGCTCGACAGCATGATGCGCAAGGGCGCCGTGATCGCCTGATCGTCCAGACGCCGCTCCAGCGCATTCAGATAGGAATAGACCAACGGCTTGACGTAGGCGTTCGCGGTCACCGTGGTGCAGCGCTCATATTCGCGCAGTTCCGGCGCCACCGCGGCCGAGCTCGACACCGAAAGGCCCGGTCGGCGGGCGGTGATGAAGTCCGCCACCGCGCGTTCGTGGGCGTCATTGGCATGGGCGTTCAGAAAGCCGATGGCGACCACCTGGGCGCCGCTGGCGTCGATATGGTCGAGCAGGCCCTCGAGCTCCGCCGGATCGACGGGGCGGATCTGCGTGCCATCGGCGGCCATGCGCTCGTCGAGTTCGAAGCGCATATTTCGCGCGACGAGCGGGTCGGGCAGCGTGAAGTGGAGATCGTAAAGATCGTAACGCAGCTCGCGTCGGATCTCGAGGATGTCGCGCATCCCCTTGGTGAAAATCGCCGCGGTGGGCGCCCCCTTCCGCTCGATCAGGGCGTTGGTGACGAGGGTCGTGCCATGCACGACCTCCGAGACCGCGCCGTCCCCCACCTCGGCCCGCATCTCGCCGACAAGGCTTGCGACCACCGTGCTGACCGCCTCGCCAGGATCGTCCGGCGTGGTCAGCGATTTGGCGACCCAGATCTGATTGGTTTCGACATGGACTGCGACGCCATCGGTGAATGTTCCACCAATATCGACCGCAATGCGTACATCCGTCATGAGAAAAGCTCGAAAGAGAGGACAGCCGCGGAGAGGATGGGGCGAGGATCGCCCCGCCCGGTCCAGTGATTACTTGCTCAAGCCGGGATGCTCGATCTCTTCGTAGTAACGCTGCGCGCCCTGGTGCAGCGGAATGGGCATGCCATCCATCGCAGTCTGGGAGCCGATCTGTTTTGCGATGGAGTGATAAGGGACCAGATCTTCGGGGTGCTCGTTGAACTGCTTCGTCACCGCGTAGACGAGATCGTCCGGCACCTGAGCGCTGGCGGCGAGGACCACCGCAACGCCCACGGTGGGAACGTCGGCGTCCTGGCCGGCATAGGACGTCGCCGGGATGTTGGTGGCGAAGTAGAAGGGGTACGCCTCGCTCAGCGTCGCGAGCGCGTCCTCTTCGTCCATCGGCAGGAAGCGGATGTCATGCGCGGCGGCGTGCGAGGTCACGGCCGAGGCACCGGCGGGGAGGAGCAGAAACGCCGCATCGAGCTGACCATCGCCGAGGGCGGTCATCTGCTGACTGTGGCTGAGCGGGTCGAGGGTCAACGCGCCGGTCAGGCCGTAGGCGTCGAGGATCGCGGCCGCCATGAGCGCGGTGCCGCTGCCGGCGGGCCCGGGCGATACGCGATGACCGGCGAGATCGGCCATGGTCTCGATATCGCTATCGGCGGGCACCACGACGTGCATGACCTGCTGATAGGTCATCATCACCCCGACCACGTCCTCATAGCCGCCCTCGGCCTCGAAGGCGCCGTGTCCGCCATGGCCGTTATAGGCGGCGTCGGCCATGATGAGGCCGAATTGAGCGGCGTCGGTGCCGAGCAGGCGGACATTCTCGCCCGACCCGCCGGTGGCGCTGGCGGAGAACGCGTAGCCGTCGAGCGTGTTGGACAGGAGTTCGGCCATGCCGGTGGCGAGGGGGAAGAAGACGCCGCCGGTGCTTCCACCGGCAATGCTCATCCGCTCCTGAGCGGAGGCCGGCGCGGCGCTGATCGTGACGGCCGCCGCGATGGCCGCGGCGCGGGCGAGTGTGCCTATCGTCCGGGAAGTGGTCATTTGTTGCTTCCTTCAATGGAAAGGTTGGAGGTTTCGGCCCCGGCCGACTGAGCCCGCATGGCGGGCCAGAGCCGAAACCGGCACGCGGCGAAGAGGCCGATGGCACCAACCACGCCGGCGATATCCGTCCAGATCGTCTGGATGACGAGGAGGATCGCGACGGCGACCGCGGCGAGGCGCATGACGAGCGGCATGGTGCCGAACAGCCAGCCTTGGATCGCCGCCGCCAGGAACACGATGCCCAGCGTTGCGGTGACAAGCGTATGAAGGACGGACCAGGGCGAAGCGTCGATCAGCAAGAGCTCGGGCCCGTAGACGAACATGAACGGGATCAGGAACGCGGCCGAGCCGATGCGGAACGCCTCGATCGCCACACGGCTCGGCGAGGCGCCGGAAATGCCGGCCGCCACGAAAGCGGCGACGGCGACGGGCGGCGTGATGTTGGAGATGGTGCCGAAATAGAAGACGAACATGTGGGCCGAGAGCGGCGGAACACCCAACTCGACGAGAGCCGGCGCGGCGAGAACGGCGAGGATGATGTAGGCCGCCGTCGCCGGCACGCCCATGCCGAGGATGATGGATGAGACCATCGTCAACACCAGCAGCAGGGCGAGATTGCCGCCGGCGAGATCGACCATCAGCGACGACATCCGAAGCCCCATCCCGGTCAGCATCAGCACGCCGACGATGACCCCGGCCGCAGCACAGGCGGTGGCGATGGGCAGCATCGCAAAGGCCGCCTCCCGCAAGGCCTGCAGGATGAACAACAGCCGCTGCTTTCCGGCCGACATCACCACCCCGAGCACCACGGCCGCGCCGATGGACCAGAACGCCGCGAAGGTGGGCGAATACCGCTCGACCAGGATCATCCAGACGAGCACCAGGAGCGGGATGGAGCGCCAGCCGGACCGCATGATGTGCCCGAGCGTCGTGTCGCTCTTCGTCTTGGCGCGCGCCAGATCCTGCCGCCGCGCCAGGAAGTCGACCTGAACGAAGACCGCCAGATAATAGAGGATCGCCGGGATGATCGCGGCGATTGCGATCGTCGAATATTGGGCCCCCAGCATCTCCGCCATCACGAAGGCGCCGGCACCCATCAAAGGCGGCAGGATCGTCCCGCCCGTCGACGCAACCGCCTCGACGGCGCCCGCCTGAACCCGCGAGAAACCGGCTTTGATCATCAAGGGAATGGTGAAGGTGCCCGTCGTCGCGACGTTTCCGGCGGCGCTCCCCGACACCGATCCCATCAGCGAGCTCGCGATGACCGCGATCTTTGCCGGGCCGCCGGTCGCACGGCCGGCGACGAGATCGGCGATCTCGATGAACCACTGGCCGCATCCGGTCACGGACAGGAAGGCGCCGAAGATGACGAAGATGCTGATGAGGGTGGCGGACACGCCGACGGCGGTGCCGAACACGCCATCGGTCGTCATGACGAGATAGCTGGCGATCCGCTGGGTCGGATATCCGGCATGGCCGAACGCCCCGGGGAGCAGATTGCCGAAGAACGCGTAGGCGATGAAGGCGAGGCAAAGCAATGCGAGCGTCGGGCCGAGGACGCGGCGCGTCAGCTCGAGGACAAGCGCCACGATGACGGCGGCTGCGGCGGTCTCCGATTGAAAGAAGATCCCGAAGCGCAGCGTCATCGCGTCATAACGGGAGACGATGAAGGCGATGGCCAGGAAGCCCACCAAGGCGAGCGTCAGATCGAGAAGCCGCCACCAGCGCCGGCCGGCCGGGAATGCCAAGAAACCCAACAGCATTGCGAAGGCGATATGCCAAGCATTCTGCTTGAAGCTCGGCATGAGAGTCAGGACGTTTGAATAAAGCTGAAACAACGAAAAGATGATGGCGAGAACGCCGATCACGGTTTTCAGGGCCGTATCCAGACGGGTCGATCCGACATCCGTGGACTGCTCGACCGTTTCTTCTCGTGTTTGAGGTGTCATCACGGCGCCTGCATCCATGGCTCGGTGTCAGCAGGGAGACTGGCGTCTCTGCTATACTCGGATTTCAGTATACTATAATTCTTGTGTCAACCCCGATTTGCGCAATCGTCGGTCATATTGGGCGATGCATATATTTTGTGCAGCGCAGCGTATCATTTGCCTCTGTTGTGTACTTCGCTGTCGCGTAAGCAAATTTCGGCAGATGTGCGGCCGGGTTTTCTCGTCGATCGGGCGCGGAATGCTTGCTCGCCTGGAAAAGCCCGGCCGGAACCGGCGGTTTGGCGAACTGATATCGCGCGCGTGCCCGGCGAGGCCGCTTTGGTGGCGGACCCCCGGAGCGCGGCGTGAAATCCGAGCTGACGGCGAATTAAGCGGGTTGCTGAATCGGTTTGCTGTCCGCGTCGGCATCGCCTGTCGGCCATGATCCGGCGAAAACGGATCCGTCAGGCGGTCATGAACACCAGCGCGACAGAGGCGATCAGGAGCGCGGCGAACACGATGTTGATGGCGCGGCCGAACACCTCGTCGGTGAGGAGGCGGGAGAAGGCGGCGCCGAAGCCTAGCCAAGCGGTGTTCACCACGAGGATCACCACGGCGAGCGCGGCCGTCTTCGCGATCGCGTCGGCCGTGGGGGAGCCGGCGACGAGCCCGTTACCGGCATAGACCGCGCCGATCGCGGCGAACGCCTTCGGGTTCGCGACCGCGAGGGCGAGACCCGGCATGAAGGTCGGCGCGTCGGTCATGCGCCAGGGTGCGCGCGGCCCGACCGGCGCCGTCGCGATCTTCCAGGCGAGATAGAGGATGTAGAGCCCCGCCACCGCGGAAAGGGCGAGCACGATGGCCGGCTCGGCGAGGACCAAAGCAGTGATGCCGGTCGCGATCATCGCGAGCACCATCGTCGTCCCGATGATGATGCCGAGAAGATAGGGAAGGCCGCGCCGAAAGCCGAAGGCGGTGCCGATGCCCGCAAGGCTGAGGGTTGCGGGGCCGGGACTGCCCATCAAGGGAACCGCCGCGAGCCAGAGGACGAAGAGATCATCCGCCATGGGCGAGGGCGGCGCGCGGGGCGGGCCGTTCGTCGACGAGGAGGTGGGCGATCGAAGAGAGAATGCCGAGCGCGATCGCGAGTGACCACACCTCGTCATAGCCGCCATATCGGTCGAAGAACACGCCGCCGAGCCAGACGCCGGCGAAGCCGCCGAGCTGGTGGCTGAGGAAGATGAAACCGAAGAGGACGCCCATCGCGCGCGGGCCGAACATCGTGAGCACCAATGCGCTGGTGAGGGGGACGGTCGAGAGCCAGAGCCCGCCCATCACGAGCGCGAAGATCATGAGCGAAAGCGGCGTGAGGGGAAGCCAGATGAACACCAGGATGACGGCGGCGCGGATCGCGTAGATCGCGGCGAGAATGCCGGGCTTTGGAAAGCGCATCCCGAGGCGTGCGGCGACCAGCGTGCCGACGATATTGGTGAGGCCTGCGAGCGCCAGCGCGCGCAATCCCAACGCCTCGAGTTCGCTCGGCGATGCCGACGAGATGCAGAAATTGCGCACATAATTGGGCAGATGCGCCGTGATGAATGCGAGATGGAAGCCGCAGACGAAGAACCCCGCGGCGAGGAGAAGGTAGCTCGGATAGGAAAACGCAGCCTTCAGCGTGGGGCCGATCGCCTCCGCCTTCGTCGGCGCCCTCTCGGCCGGCCCGGCCCGCAAGAGCGGAATGCAGAGCGCCATCGGAGCGAGCGCGAAGGTGATCACGAGAAGCGTGAGGCGCCAGTCGAGCCACGCGATGAGGACCGACACGAGAAGGGGCAGGACGACCTGGCCGGCCGATCCGATCGCCGAGGCGATGCCGAGATAGGCGCCGCGCTTGTCCTCCGGTGCGGCGCGTCCCACGACCGTCAGAACGATGCCGAACGCCGTGCCCGAAATTCCCATTCCGACGAGGACACCGGCGCCGAGATGCTGCGCGAGCGCCGTCGTTCCGACGATAGAGAGCGCCATGCCGGCGAGGTAAGAGACGAAGCCGAGCCACAAAGCGCGCCGGTCGCCGAACGTGTCGGCGATGATGCCGAAGACGGGCTGTGCGAGGCCCCAGACGAGATTCTGGATCGCGATCGACAGCGAGAACACCTCGATCCGTCCATCGAACAGCGTCGTCGAGATCGGCTCGATCACCCCGCCGAACACCGAGCGGACACCGAAGGACAGCGCGAGGACGGTGCCGCCCGCGACGACGACGATCGCCGCGTGGCGGCTCTCATCGTTTGCGGCTGTCGGGCGGGTCGATATCGGTCTCGTCATGCGGAGGCGGGTCCGGTGGAATTGACCGCGACGCTAACAACGCCCTACACTTTTGAATAACGAATATGAATGAAGTACTAATTTGGATTGGGTGAAGTGAATCCGGCATTCGACATCGACGCGCTGCGCGCCGTCGTCATCGGGATCGACCTCAAGAGTTTCGCGCGCGCCGCCGTCGAAGTCGGCCGATCGCAGTCGGCGATCAGCATGCAGCTCAAGAAGCTCGAACAGCAGGCCGGCACGCCGCTCTTCGTGCGGCAAGGGCGGGGGCTCGTTCCGACCGAGGCCGGCGAGGCGTTCGTCGCCTATGCCCGGCGTATCGTCGCCCTCAATGACGAGGCGGCGCGGGCGCTCGGGGCGAACACCGTCGCCGCGACGGTCCGTCTCGGGATGCCGCAGGACTTTTTCGACGACGTGATGCCCGCGACGCTCGCCGCGTTCGCCGCCTCCCATCCCGGCGTCCATGTCGAGGTCCGTGCCGGTCCGAACCACCATCTCGCAGAAGAGGTGCGGGCCGGCCGGCTCGACGGAGCGGTCGCCTTCTATCCCGAAGGGGCGGGCGGCGAGGGGGAGGTGCTCTGCGCCATGGCGATGCGCTGGCTCGCCCACGACGGTTATGATGGTACTGCGCGCGATCGGCTCCCGCTCGTCCTCTTCGATCATCCTTGCCTGTTTCGGCAGGCCGCGCTTGCGGCGCTCGAGCGGGCGGGGCGGCGCTGGCATCCGGCGGTGACGACGCCGAGCCTGCCGGGCATTTGGGCCGCTCTGCGCTCCGATCTCGGCTTCGCCGTTCGGACCGAGCACGCGATGCCGCCCGATATCGTGCGGGCGAGCGATGCGCTCGCGCTGCCGGCACTGCCGTCGATCGAAGTACGGCTGTTGCGGGCGACGGACGAATCGTCGATCGGGCGGGCACTCACCGATGCATTGCGCCGGGAAACGCTCGCACGGGTCGCACCCGTCGGTTGAGACGGGTTCGCCGCGTGTCATCATCAGCGTCGGCGCATGCGATCACGAAGGAGACGCCATGAGCGGAACGACCAGCGACGGGCACGGCGCAGGGCCTGCCACACCGCCGATCGCGGCAACGATCGCGGCCGTGTTCCGCGAGGACAAGGTTCTCCTGGTGCGCCGCGCCAATCCGCCGGACGCGGGGCATTGGGGCTTTCCGGGCGGCAAGATCGAGCCCGGCGAGCCGATCGAGGCGGCCGCGGTTCGGGAGCTCTTCGAGGAGACCGGGGTGCGGGGACGGGCGCGGGAGGTGTTCACCGCCGTTGATGCGTTCGACCGGGACGAGACGGGCCACATCCGCCGGCATTTCATCCTGATCGCGGTGCTGTGCGACTGGCTGTCCGGCGAGCCGGTCGCCGGCGACGACGCGCTCGATGCGCGCTGGTTCCAGCTCGACGATCTCGATGAGGCGGCGCTCGCCCTCAGCCTCGACGTCGCCAAGGTGGCGCGACGGGCGGCGGGGCTCGCGCGCGGCGCGGCGACGGAACCGTTCTGAGCGGCGTCCGCTCTGCTCACACCGATTTCAGCGTCAGGATCTTGATGCCCGCGAGGCCGAACAGGGTGCCGACGAGAACGTCGAGCGGACGGCGCAGCGCCGCATAGATCGCGCTCGCGCGGCGGGTGGAGAAGAGGAGGGCGTAGCCGACGAAGATCAGGACCGCCATCGTCGCGCAAAGGGCGATCGCTGCGAAGAGCAGCGCCGGCGAGGCGTGCGGGGTGGTGCCGACGGAGAGCGTCGCCATCCAGACGAGCGGCGCCTTCGGGTTGGTGAGATGAAGGAGGAGTCCGCGCCAGAACTGCCTGGCGGGCCGCATCGGCGCCGTGCCGGCCATCGCCGGCCGCTGCAGGCGGTGCTGCCCCCTGAGGCCCGACCGGATGGACTTGAAGGCGAGATAGAGAAGATAGCCGCCCCCGGCGATCTTCATGGCGGTGAATACGAACGCCGACGTTTTCAGCGCAGCCACGAAGCCGAGCGCGGCGACGATCGCCCAGACAATAGACCCGGTGACGATACCGAGCGCGAGGATCACCGCCGGCTTGCGGCCTTCGCCGGCCGCGACGTTCACGATCATCAGCGTTGCCGGACCAGGGCTCGCGGCGCCGACCACGAAAACGGACAGGATCAGGAGAAGGCTGGGGAGCACAGGGCCGATGTCTGACAGCACGTGCGATCTCCGCTGAACGAAACGCTCCGAGCGGCGGGGGCGCCGCTGGTGGAGCATGGCCCGACCGCCCGGGCGATGTCGAGATGGCGCCGGGCGCTGCGCGGGGATCGTTGGACCAGGCGTCTCGCCGACCGGCGCGTGCGCCGATGGCGTAAGGCGCAGGCTGGATTTCGCCCTCCGGCGATCGCCGATCGGGGCGCGGCGTCGCTCGGCGGGGAGACGCTGGGGCGCGATGCGTTCAGGCGGCCGCCGTGGCCGGCCCGGCGAGGCGGATTACGCCGCGCCGAGTGCCACTTGCCCGCGCTCGATCGTATAGACGGCGTCGACGAGGCCGGTCGAATAAAGCGCGTCCGATTCGGAGATCAGCACGCTATGGTCGCCCTCCTGGCGCAGCGTCGACAGGATTTCGACGAGGCGCTGGACGAGGGCGGGGGCGACGCCCTCGAACGGCTCGTCGAGGATCATGAGGCGCGTGCCGGCGACGAACGCGCGGGCGAGCGCCACGAGCTTTTGCTGTCCGCCGGAAAGCTGCATCGCCCGCCGATCGGACACCGTCTCGACCTCGGGGATCAGCCCGTAGATCCGCGCTAGGCGGGCGTCCGCATCGTCGGTGTGGGCGGCCCAGACCGGTAGCAGGATGTTCTCCTCCACGGTCCAATCCGGCACGAGGCGGCGATCCTCCGGCATATAGCCGACGCCTTCGCGGGCGTGGGTGTGCGGGGCGGCACGGGTCGTGTCGCGTCCGGCGACCGCGATCGTTCCGCTGTCGATGGGGATGAGGTTCATCACCGAGCGCATCAGCGTGGTCTTGCCCGCGCCATTGCGGCCGACGAGGCCGACGAAGGCGTTCGGGCCAACATCCATCGAGACATCGCGCAGGATCGACGCGCCGCCGATCGAGACGGAAATGTTGTCGAGGCGCAGCATTAGGCGCTCTCCGCCGCCGACACCGGCTCGCCGACGATCACCTTGGAGACGGTCGCATCGGCGAAGACCACATCGGGCGGGCCGTCGGCGATCACCGCCCCGTCGGTCAACGCGACGACGCGGGTCGCGTAGCGGCGGACGATCTCCATGTCGTGCTCGATGAAGACGACGGTGGTGCGATCCTCGCCGAAGCGGTCGGCGAGGCGTTGCATCACGTCGTTCTTCTCGTCGCTCGAGACGCCGCTCGTCGGCTCGTCGAGGAGGACGAGGCTCGGATCGGCGGACGTCGCCATCGCGATATCGAGGAGCTTGCGCACCCCCTGGGGCAGCTCGCTGACGAGACTGTCGCCGTGCTCGGCGATGCCATAATGGTCGAGCGCCTCGTCCGCCGCCTCGGCGAGGTGATGGTCGTCGAAGCGGGAGACGATCGCGCGGCGCGGCTCGGCGAGAAGGCTCGTCGCGAGCATCATGTTCTCGCGCGCCGTCGAGGTGGCGAAGAGCTGCGGCACCTGGAAGGAACGGGCGATGCCCTTGCGGGCGAGAACGCGGGCGGGCACGCCGGTCACGTCCTCGCCGCGGAACATCACGCGGCCGGTCGTCGGCTTCAGATGGCCGGAGACGATGTTGAGAAGCGTCGTCTTGCCCGCGCCGTTCGAGCCGATGATGCCGACGAACTCGCCTTCGTCGACGCGCATGTCGATGGCGTTCGCGGCGGCGAACCCGCCAAAGGACTTCGCGATCTCATGGCATTCGAGGATCGGCGTGCTCATGACTGACGTCCCTCCGTTTCAGGTGACGGGCGCGGTGTGCGCCCGCGGGTGATCGTGCGGCGGGCGAGGACGAAGAGGTGGCCGAGCCCGCGCGGCAGGAAGAGGATGATGACGAGCATCACCGCCCCGAGGACGAGTTGCCATTCGTCGGGAAAGAAGGCCGACGCGTAGGTGCGCAGCGTTTCGAGGAAGACCGAGCCGAACAGGGGGCTGAGGACGCTCGCCTGCCCGCTGATGAGCACGATGAAGACGAACTCGCCCGACGTCGTCCAATAGGCAAGGCTCGGGTCGGCATAGCGGGCCGCGGCCGCGGCGAGGGAGCCGCCGGCGCTGCCGAGAATGGCGGCGACGATATAGTTGATATAGACCGCCCGTTTCACCGACCAGCCGAGATATTCGACGCGCGTCTCGTTGTCCTCGATCGCGGAGAGAAGCTTGCCGAAGCGCGAGCGCAGATAAATGTGCGTCGCGATCCCGAGGATGGCCCACACCCAGACGCACAGAAGGAAGAGGGACGTCTGCGACCAGGCGCGCGAGGGCGTGATGCCGAAATAGGTGAGACGGCCGACATTGAGACCGTCGCTCCGGCCGAAAAGGTCCATCTTCACGGCCATCCCGTAAACGACCATCGACAGAGCGAGCGTCAGCATCGCGAAGAAGATGCCGCGATAGCGCGCGAGGAAGGGGCCGACGATGACGGCGACGATCGCCGAGGCGACGGCCCCGATGACGATGGCGAGGACCGCATCCGAGACGCCGAGATATTCGTGCGCCAGCGCGACGCCATAGGCGCCGAGGAAATAATAAAGGCCCTGTCCGAAGGAGAGGAGGCCCGAACGCAGCATGATCATGCAGCCGAGCGCCGGCAAGGAGGCGGCGATCGCGATCTGGAGGAGGTAGGTCACCCAGCCCGGCATCATCGACTGGGCGAACGACAGGAGGATCGCCCCCGCGAGAACGACGAGGACGGTGGGATCGAGAAGATGTCTCATATCTTGCGGGCCATCGGTCGAGCGAAGAGCCCGTACGGGCGGATTGCGAGGACGGCGGCCATCACGGCGTAGACGGTGAAGACGGCAAGGTCCGGCGCGAGATGGGTCGCGGCCGCGCGGGCGATCCCGACGACGAGCGCGCCGATCACGGCGCCGCCGATCGAGCCGAGCCCGCCGATCACGATGACGGCGAAGGCGAGCACGATCACCTCGACGCCGATCCCCGGATTGACGGCGATCTTGGGGGCGGTGACCGCGCCGGCGAACGCGCCGAGCATCGAGCCGACGATGAACGTTCCGGTCATGATCGCGGCGACGTTGACGCCCATCGAGGCACTCATCTCGCGATCGTGGACGACCGCGGTGACACAGCGTCCGGTGCGCGTGCGGTTGAGGACGAACCAGGTCCCGAGCGCGACGAGAACGGCGACGGCGACGGTGAGGACGTCATAGACCGGATAATTGAGCGTGCCGATCTCGACCGTGCCGAACGCGTTGCGCGGCTGGAAGGCGTAGAGCGAGCCACCGCCGAAGACGAGCTTCGTCACGTCCTCCAGAATGAGGAAGAGGGCGTAGGTCGCAAAAAGGGTCAGGACCTCCGGATGGTCGTAGAGCCGCACGAGAACGGTGCGCTCGATGAGGAGGCCGAGAAGCCCCCCGACGATCGCGGCGCCCGCGAAGGCGAGGAGGAGCTGGGGCGCGGTCCCGAAGCCGTTCGAGGCGGCGACACCGATCGCGTAGGCGGCCACATAGGCGCCGATCGCGTAAAACCCGCCATGGGCGATGTTGAGAAGGCGCAGGACGCCGAAGACGAGCGTCAGGCCGATCGCGACGAGAAACAGCCAGCCCGCATACGAGATACCGTCGACGAGGACGATCAGAGCAAGGTTCATGGACACTCTGCTGGGTTCAGGTTGCCTTGGCGGTGCGCCGGAGCGCGTCCGTCAAGGCGGGCGAATGCGAACCCCGGCCGTCGGCGCGTCGCCTCGGGTCGGGGCGGCAGGGGAGGCGGCACGAATGCCGCTCCCGCAAGGCGCTCAGCAGTTCGCGCCCTCGAAGCCGGATTCGATCCACTCGACGGCGGTGACGCCCTCGGGCGGGTTCACGCATTCGGCCGGATAGACCGTGACGTCCTCGATGATCGGCATGCCGGCATCCGAATCCCAGCCCGTATAGACGCCATAGGCGGTGTCGGAGATGCCCTGATGGCCGTTATGGAGGGCCATCGTGATCGGGTAGCCGTCGACGGTCTCGAAGGTGAGGCCGCGCAGCGCCTCGATGATCGCGTCCGTCTCGGGCAGGTTGCCGGTTTCGGACGCGGCCTTCTCGGCCGCCGCCTTGATCGCGAGGATGCCCTGTGCCGCGACATAGGCGCCGAGCGGCGGATAGCGGCCATAGGTCTCCTCGTAGCTCGCGGCGAACCAGTCGGAGAGCGGGGTCGATTTCGCGAGATAGGAGTTCGGACCACGGGCGCCGACGATGGTGCCTTCGATCGTGTTCTCGCCGAGGCCGTCGATCACGCCGGTGCCGAGGGTGAAGGCGAAGGTCGTGTCGTCGCCGAGCCCGCGGGAGGCGGCCTGGAGCATCAGCGCATCGGCGTCGCCGCCCCAGAAGGAGACGAAAGTGATGTCGGCGGGATCGGAGGCGAGGGCGGAGATTTCGCTGCCATAATCACCCGCGCCGAGCGCCGGGAAGAGGGCGTTCTTATAGGTCGTGTCGGGCTTCAGCGCGGTCATCGCGGCCTTGAACTCGACCCAGTTGTCCTGGCCCCAGGAATAATCCTGATTGACGCCGGAGACGGAGAGGGCGTCCGGGAATTTCGCCGCGAGATAGCGGGCGAGGGCGACCTGGTCCATCGTGCCCATCGGCGCGGAGCGGACGACATAATAGGGGTCGGTGTCGACGTCCTCGAAGAGGCCCGGATTGCCGCAATGGAAGAAGTTCGTCAGCGTCTCGAGCTCTTCGATGATCGGGGCGAGGGCGTTGCAGTTGCCGCTCGAATTGTAGCCGATCACCATGTCGACGCCTTCGCGCTCGACGAGGCGGCGATATTCGGCGATCTGCTTTCGCGTGCCGCCGGCCTCGTCGATGAAGATCGGCTCGATCGAGACGCCGTTGATCCCGACCGTGTCGTAGGGGGCGGGAAGCGAACCTTCGTTGAGCGCGTCCACCATCATAGCGGCGCTGTCACGGGCCGGGGTGCCGTAGGCGGCACCGGCGCCGGAAAGAAAGTAGACGAACCCAATCTTGACGCTGTCCTGCGCCTGGGCGGATGCGGTCGCGAAAAGGGCCGCTGCCGCGAGGCAGGTCGCGGAACACAGCCGCCGGGCGTGGCGGCGGGTAAAAGTCGTCATACGTCGTTTGTCTCCGTGTGGCGAAAATCGAATCGATGAAAGGAACACGGCGCGGTTGCCGGATGCGGCGCATCCGGCGGCCATGATCGGGCGGGTTCGCTCAGCCGACCTTCTGCGCGTCGAAACGCGATCGAAGCACCGCATTGCGGTGGCCGTGACGGTGATGGCCGCGGTGCAGTTCGGCGGCGTTCGATCGGCCGGTGTGCCGGGCGGGACGGCATCTCACACGCAGGCGCGGGCGACGCGGCGACAGGGCGCCACACGAACGCATGCGATGATCGGCGATGTACGAAGAGCGCGCGATCAGCACGCAAAGTCGTCCATTCGCGGTGGTGAGATCAGTGTCCTTCATCAGCTCCATTGCGGTCCACCGCGAGAGGGTGCGGCCGTCAGATGGACCATTGCTCTGCTTCGACGTCGCGACAGGGCCGCAACGTCTATTCCGGCATTTGTGGCGGGTTGAGCGAATTGCTCACGAGAGTGCCCGAGCGGGCATTCGTAATCTGTGTTTAACGCCAATGGATCCTTTGGTAAAGACCCGCTTGAAACGACCACGGCGGCAAGCGCGGAAAACGTGCCGGAATTCGGCGCTTATCCCCACGCTGGGTGGCGAAGGTGTGCGCAGATCCTGCGCCCTCTGGTGGCAATTGGATACAGTTTCGCCAGTCTGCCTTTATCGGCGCCACGCCCGATGACGGGCCGTTGGATCTGGGATTGCGCCGCGCGCGATCATCGTGGCGTTGGCGAGCAAAAAGACATCACCGATGAGACACATTGATGCGTCCACCCGAAGTCCGGGCGAAGCGCCGCGGCCGATAGGGTGTGGTCGACGCGATTTAGGCTTTGATCATCATAAAACGGGGCTGCAAAAAGCATCTCAACGATTCAAAACAAATACTGGAAGCGATCAGGAGGCTATTGCAGATGGGTGACGATCTCGCCGCGCTGGAGGCACAAAAATCGTCGAAATTCGACGCGCTCTTGTTCAACCTTTCAAGCAACATCGAAGGGGGAGCGGCTGCGGCGCGCACCATGGCGCCAGCCGCGCGGGGGATCACGGCGACCACGCCGGATGTCGTCGAGATCGAAGGCCGGTTCTACGTCCTCGTCGACATGATCAGCGCGAGCGGAGGCTCGGACACCCTCGCGGATGATCTCCTCGATCTCGGCGCGCTCCATGTCGAGCAGGCCGGCCGCGTTGTTTCCGCCTATGTTCCGGTCGATGGGCTTGCCGAATTGAACGCACTCGGCTCGCTCCAATCGGCGGCCGCGTCACTCTTCCAAGCCTCCGTCGGTTCCGTCACGTCGCAGGATGTCGAGGCTCTCGCTGTCGATGTCGCCCAAACCACCTATGGCGTGACCGGCGCCGGGCAGACCATCGGCATCCTGTCCGACAGCTTCGATGCCGACACCTCCGCCTCGACCCATTATGCCGATGACGTGGCGAGTGGCGACCTTCCCGCCGACGTCCTCGTGCTCGAGGAGATCGTCAATACCGCAATCGCGACGGACGAAGGGCGAGGCATGGCCCAGCTCGCCTACGATATCGCGCCTGGCGCCGACATTCAGTTCGCGTCGGCCTTCAACGGCGTCGCGAGCTTTGCCAACAATATCCGCGCGCTCCGCGACGCCGGTTCGACCGTCATCGTCGATGACGTCATTTATTTCACGGAGCCGGCGTTCGCCGATGGTCCGGTGGCCCAGGCCGTCGCCGAAGTCGTCGCCGACGGGGTGCCGTATTTCTCATCGGCCGGCAATCAGGCGAATAATGGCTATCTCGGCCCGTTTGTCGACGCTGGGATCGTGGGCTATTTCGGCTCCGAAAGTGACACCGTCACGACGACGCACGATTGGGATCCCGGTCCCGGCATCGACCCGGTGCTCGATCTATCGCTTCCGGTCGGCAGTCATACCATCGTCGTTCAATGGTCCGACGCCTATGCGAGCACGGGCCCCGACAGCCCCGGCGCGCAGACCGATCTCGACGTCTATCTCGCGGCGGCGGGCACTGATCCGCTCGCGGCTCCCGCCATCACCGGCGGTGTGCGTCTCGGTGCGATGGAGTCCGATATCGGCGGCGACCCGGTGGCGGTGTTTGAGGTCGACGTCACGACCGCCGGCGATGTGGGTCTCGTGATCGAGAAAGTCTCAGGCGTGGCGCCGGAGGCGATCAGCGTGACGATCTACGGGCCGGGTCTGCCGCTCGTGAACGCCGAGTATAGTTCGGGCGGGCCGACCTCCTACGGTCATGCCCAGGCGCCGGGCGCCTTCAGCGTGGGCGCCGCGGAATGGATCAACACACCCGCCTACGGCACCGATCCGGCGATTTTGGAGTCGTTCTCCTCCCTCGGCGGGATTCCGATCTACTACGACACGGCCGGGAACGCGCTTCCGTCGCCCGAGATGCGCAACAATGTGAGCTTCACCGCGTCCGATGGCGGCAACACGACCTTCTTCGGCGCACAAGGGTCGGACGACGACGCGTTTCCGAATTTCTTCGGCACGTCCGCGGCGGCGCCGAACGCGGCGGCGATCGCCGCGCTGATGCTGGAGCGCGATCCCTCGCTGTCGCCGGCGGAGATCGGCGAAGTCCTGTCCGCGACCGCGCTCGACATGAACAATCCCTATAACGGTCCGGGTGCCGATCCGGGCGTCGATCCGGCGTCCGGTGCAGGTCTCATCCAGGCCGATCGCGCCCTTGCCGCGCTGGATGGGCCACTCATCGTTCTCGACAAGTCGGCGGAGCTCGTTCCGAACACACCCGTCAAGGGTCTGTTCGGCGGCGTCTTCAACCTCTTCCAGGCGCTGTCACAGCGCGATTTCGCCGTCACCTACGCCTATAGCCTCACCAATGAGAGCGTTTTGCCCGGTGACGCGGAGCTCGATTTCACCTCGATCGTCGACGACAACGGGACGCGGTTCCGCCGCGACGATATCGTGCTCACCGTGGACGATCTCATCTCGGGCGACACCGACGCGGATGGAAAGCTCGATGTCGGCGAGACGTGGCTCTTCGAGCAAACCGTGCCGAAGGTGCGTCTCGGCTGGTTCAACACCGTCACCAGCGAGGCCGTGGCCTATGCTGCGGACGGTGACGATGTGGTGAGGAGTAATGTCGCGGAGGCGAGCGTCTCGCGTCCGGGCTTCGATTGGTTCTTCGAGGGGCCGTCGATGGGCACGGGGGCGTGGATGATGTCCAACGCGAACCAGGGGGGCGGGTTCGACCTGATGGTCTGACCGCCGCGCGCCGACCTGCAGAAGATCCCGGCCCGATCGAACGGGCCGGGGCGGCCGGACTCAGGCGAACGAGATATCGTCGATCGTGACCGATTCACCGAAGACCTTGGCAACGACATCCCCGTCCACCACGACGCGGTCGAATGCGTTCCCGGTGACAATGCGCACGTCGCTCGGGCCCGTGCCGAAAAACCCGCTATCGAAGTTGGAGGCGTCGATGATGATTTTGTCTCGACGGTCGAAGTCGTTGATCGTGTCGATCGCGGACCGATCGTCGAAGAAGAACCGATCGGCACCGCGTCCGCCGACGAGCACGTCGGCCTGAGGCCCACCATTCAGCGTGTCGTTGCCGTTGCCGCCAAAGAGCGTGTCCTTGCCCAATCCGCCGGACAGATAATCATCCCCGCCATTGCCGAGAAGCGTGTCGTTGCCGCTGAAGCCGAGGAGGTGATCGGGGCCATACGATCCGTTGAACTTGTCCGCATCGTTGAACATCAACCGGTACGTGGTCGCGCTGGTGGTGGCCGCTAAGAGATCCGTCGCGTCGACGTCCAGATCTTTCACGGTGTACTGACGATTTCCGAACGCCTTATAGAACACCGACTCAACGGTGCCGTTCGGCGTGCCGTCCGGATCATAGGTGAAGCTGCCTTGAAAGATCGTGTCGGTCGGGTAATTCGGATTCGTCGATTCGGTGATGATCTTACTGCTGTTGGATTGGACAATTTCCTCATTCAAGGTCCGAAAATTGAGCATATCCAGCGGGCGGAACAGCTTCATGAACGCCATAGTTGATCACCTTATCTGTCGCTTTTTAAACGTACTCTCACCATTAACATGATTATCTATCATTAGAAATATGAAAATCTATACATGTTGCGTGCGAATTGAGGGATCGATTATATCAAGAAGAGGTTATGATTGTGCGCGCGGGGCAATTCTACCGCACGCGCCGTGGCGAGCGGCCGCGCGCCATGGCGCGTCGCCCGCAACACGCGGCCGTCGATGGAGGCGCTCGTTCGGATGTGGGCTTTCGTCGGCGAGTTATCGCCGTCTGGCGCGGCTCAGAGGCCGAATGGTCCGGCCCGCCGCGGTGATGCGGGCGGGCACGCGCTCATTGTGAGAGCGAGATCTCGTGGCGCTCGTCATAGATCGCGACGGTCATGCGGCCGGCCGTGTCGATGGCGCCGCGATACATGCCGGCGCTCGAATAAGGCATCGTGATGCCGCCGTCCGCACCGACGGCGATGAGGCCGCCGCCACCGCCATGGGCGACGATATCGTCATGGAGCGTGGCGTGGGCGGCCGCGGCGAGGGTGTCGCCGCCATAGGCGATCCGCGCGGCGACGGTGTGGCTCGCACAGGCGCGGATGAAATCCTCGCCCGACCCGGTGCAGGAGACCGCGCAGATTCCGTCGCGCGCATAGGTGCCCGCGCCGATCAGCGGCGTGTCGCCGACCCGGCCGGGGCGTTTGTTGGTCATCCCGCCGGTGGAGGTCGCGGCGGCGAGGTGCCCGTCGCGATCGCGCGCGACGGCGCCCACCGTGCCGTGGCGCTCCGCGTCGGTCGCCGTGCCCGACTGGCGCCCCGCGGCCCGGGCGCGGGCGCGTTCGAGGTGCGACCATTGACGGTCGGTGTGGAAATAGGATTGCGGCTCCTGCGGAAGGCCCTCCGCCGCCGCGAAGGCGTCCGCCGCCTCGCCGACGAGAAGGACGTGGCGCGTGTGGTCCATCACCGATCGCGCCGCGCGCACCGGATTGCGGACCGTCCGGCACGCCGCGACGGCGCCCGCCGACAAGGTTCGCCCATCCATGATCGCCGCGTCGAACTCGTGGAGTCCGTCGGCGTTGAAACAGGCCCCGCGGCCGGCATTGAAGAGCGGATCGTCCTCCAGCGCGATGACTGCGGCCTCGACCGCGTCGACCGCCGACGCACCCGCCGCGAGATGCGACCAGCCCGCGCGCAGCGCTTCCGCCAAGCTGCGCAGCGTCGCCTCGTAGCCGTCGGCGCCGAGTTTCGAGCGCTCGATCGCGCCCGCTCCGCCATGGATCGCTATCGCTGCCGTCATCGTGTCACGCTCCCCCACACGATCGGTGTCGCACGCGCGTCCGTCGCTCGCAATCGGGGTGTCGGGGCGGGCGTGCTTCGCGCGGCCGGCCGGGGCCCGGCGCGGGCCTTAGGCGAACGTCACGCTGCCGGCTTCGGGTGGCGGACGGTCTTCCAGACGCCGTTCGCCGTCGCCACCGTGCGCGCGCCGACGCGGAAGGTGCCGCGCACGAAGATCAGCGAGCGGGTGCGGCGGACGACCTCGCAATCGGCCTCCACGAACTCGCCGACCTGCACGGCGTCGATGAAATGAACGTCGAGCTGCACGGTCGCCTGCGGTTGCTGCTCGTTGGCGTACCACGCGGTCATGCCCATCGAGCGGTCGGCGAACGTCATCATCATGCCGCCTTGGAGAACGCCGCGGCGGTTGTGGTGTTTGTGCTCGACGAGGAAGGCATAATGCGGCGCGGCCTCACCGGGACGCTGCCAGAGCGGACCGACATGGCCGATGAACCCGTCGTCCGAATAAGGATCCCAGCCGTGCGCTGCGGGGTCGAAGGCGAGCGTTTCGGCGGGGGCATCCGTCATAGCGTTCCGGTCCGGGATGATGAGGCGCGAGCCTCATCGCACGAATGCTCGCGATCTGGCAAATGACGCGGCGTCGATTCCGGCGGGAGGGCGGCGGAGGTGTGGGCGGCGAAGGGCGCGAGCCCTCCGCCTTGCGCTCATGCGCTGCGTGCGGCGTCGGCGGTGGAGCGTTTCCGGCGGTGCATCAGGAGAACGATCAGCGGGATCATCCAGATGACGATCGTGAAGATGCCGAGCCCGGCCGCGATGGGCCGCTCGAAGAAGGCGAGGAAGCTGCCGTTCGCCTTGATCATCGAGGTGATGAAGTTCTGCTCCAGCATCGGCCCCAGCACGAGGCCGAGAATGGCCGGGGCGATCGGAATGTCGTTCTCCTCCATCAGGAAGCCGAGGACGCCGAAGATCAGCATCAGGATGATGCCGAAGGGCGAGTTGTTGATCGCGAACGAGCCGATGATGCAGAACATCAGGATGATCGGCATCAACATCTTTTCCGGGATCGACAAGATCCGCCGCGCCGCTTTGATCGCGAGCCACCCGAGCGGCAACATGAAGAGGTTGGCGACGAAGAAGACGATGAAGACCGCGTAGATCATCTGCGGATTGTGGATGAACACCGTCGGGCCGGGGTTGATGCCCTTGATGTATAGGACGCCGATCACGATCGCGGTGATCGAATCACCCGGAATGCCGAAGACGAGCGCCGGGATCCACGCCCCGCTGACGGCGGCGTTGTTCGACGAGCCGGCCTCGACGAGGCCCTCGACATGGCCGGTGCCGAACTTTTCCGGATGGCGCGACATCTTCTTGCTGACGGCGTAGGAGATCCACGCCGCGATGTCCGCGCCCGCGCCAGGCAGCGCCCCGATCGCCGTGCCGAGGGCGCTGCCGCGGACGACCTGGATCGGATAGCGCTTCAGGTTCGACCATTGCGCCTGGAAGATGCTCTTCTTCGCGACCGGGATCGTCGTCGGTCGCTCGTTTCCCCGCACCAGTGAGCGGAACACCTCGGACACCGCGAAGAGGCCGATCATCGCGGGGATGAACTGGACGCCCGCGAGAAGCTCGACATTGCCGAAGGTGTAGCGCGGTTGGCCGGCCGGGTTGTCGATCCCGATCGTCGCCGCGAAGAGGCCGATGATGAGCGACAGGACTCCGCGCGAGACCGAGCCCGGCGACACGAAGATCGCGCAGGAGAGGCCGAGCAGGACGAGCCAGAAATACTCGAAGGAGGAGAATTTCAGCGCGACCTCGGCGAGAATGGGCGAGGCGGTGACGAGGACCACGGTCCCGACGAGGCCGCCGATCACCGAAAAGATGAGGACCGCGCCGAGCGCCTCTTCCGAGCGCCCCGCGCGCGTCATGCGGAACGCGTCCTCCACATAGGCCGCGCTCGCCGGGGTGCCGGGCATGCGCAGGAGAACGCCCGGAATGTCGCCCGCGAAGATCGCCATCGCGGTTGCCGTGACGATGGCGGCGATCGCCGGGACGGGGTCCATGAAGAAGGTGATGGGCACGAGAAGCGCCGTCGCCATCGTGGCCGTGAGGCCCGGAATGGCGCCGACGAACATGCCGAAACAGCCCGCCCCCAGGATGACGAGAAGAACGTAGGGCTGGAAGACGAGGCCGAAGGCTTCCGCGAGAACGGTCATGGGCGGATCACCACAAGAAGCCGAAAGCGGCGTTGCGCGGAAGGGGGACGAGGAGGAGGCGGCCGAACGCCTGCTGGATCACCACCGTCGCGATGATCGAGACGATGATCGCCGGGATCGGCCGGACCCCGCGCATCAGCATCAAGGCGAGCTGAAGCGCGAGCGCGCAGATGACGAACCCGATGCTCGGCGAGAAGACGATATAGAGAATGACGAGCGCGATCGCGATCAAGAGGTTGAGGATGGCGCGGGGCGAGTGCGCCCATTCGGCGCGCGCGAGGCGCGGCACCATTCCGTCCGTCATCACGCCCCGTACGATGAGGACGAGGCCGAGAATGATCGTTCCGGCGCCGATCACGCGGGGCATCGTGTCCGCCCCGTAGGCTTGGCCGGGGATCGGCGTGAACTGGAGCGCCGATAGGAAGACCGCGATCCCGCCGATAAGGACAATGAGCCCGAGGCTCAGATCATTGAATTTCATAGAGGTCGTCGCTCTGTGCCGCTGACGCAGACTGCGATGGAAGGGGTGGGCGCTCCATCGGGGCGCCCACCGGTCCGCACAGGTCGATCAGTCGGCGTTGGCGAGGCCCGCTTTCTTCATGACGTCGCCGAGGGCCTGATCGTCGTCGCCGATCATTTTGGTGGCCTCTTCGGGGCCGGCCCAGCGCATGCCGAAGCCGCGATCGGTCATGAAGGTCTTATATTGATCGCTGTTATAGGCCTTCTCGACGGCGGGAACGAGCGTGTCCTTCACCGCCTGGTCGAGGCCGGCGGGCGCGACGATCGCGCGCCAGGCCGCCATCGTCCAATCCGAGCCCGTCGCTTCCTTGAGGGTCGGAACGTCGGGGAAGATCTCCTGGCGCTCGTCGGACATGGAGGCGAGGGCCTTCACGCGGCCGGCTTCGATCAGCGAGCGTCCCTCGGCGAGCGAGGAGGGTACGATGTCGACGCCGCCGGCGACCATGTCGGTAAGGCCCGGCGCAGCGCCCTGGCTCGGCACCCACGTCACCTGATCGGGCGGCAGGCCTTCGGAGAGCATCCAGCCGGCAAGCGCGAGGTGCCAGATGCCGCCCTGGCCGGTGCCGGAGGCTTTGAACGTGCCCTTGGGCTCGGTCTTGATCGCCTCGAGGAGCTCTTCGACGGTGTTGTAGGGCGAATCGGAGGACACCATCACGCCGGCGGGATCGGCGTTCACGAGCGCGAGGATGTCATAATCCTTGTAGGTGAGATCGGTGAGGCCCTGCCAATGCATCATGTCGATTTCGATCGTCATGACGCCGAGCGTGTAGCCGTCCGCCGGGGCGGTCGCGATGGCGCTGTGGCCGACGACGCCGGAGCCGCCGGTGCGGTTCACCACATTGATGGGCTTGCCGAGTTCTTCCTGAAGGATCGAAGCATAGATGCGGCCGACCGCGTCGGTGCCGCCGCCCGCGCCCCACGGCACGATCATCTGAATGGGGCGGGTCGGATAGTCCGATTGCGCCATGGCCATTGGCGCGACCAGGCTCGCGGCCACCAAGGCGCTCGCAGCCGTCAAAAAGGTCCGCTTCTTCATCTGCTCCTCCAGCGTTTGTATCTTTCCGCAGTTTTTGCGGTGAGTGCCGCTTAACGCGGACGTTTCCTCAAGCTGAGACTAATCAGCGGTAGAGTGCAATTGTCAACGCTGCGAAGGGTTGCGTGTTGGCCATGCGGACAAAACGCCCCACGGTTGTAGACGCTCCGAGGCCGGGGAGGAGCGACGGGCCGGTGGCGAGGCGTTGCCGAAATGCGAATGGTCCACCTGTTGCCATTGGCCGCAAAGCGAACGAGTATTTGCGGAATGATGGGCGGTATACCGCTTGCCTTGGGATTCGCCGCGTCTCGTGCGGCGCGGCCCCATGCCAGGCGGGGGATGCGACCAGGCGCGCGGTCCGCCGCCCCGCGGTATCCAAGGAGAGACCTCGTGTACGAGAATATGACGCATTCCGCCCATCCGCTCGCCGCGGCGGAGATCGCGGTCCAGGCGGTGCCCGACGATGAACGCGTCTGGGTTCCGCAAGCCAAGGACGTGTGGTTCCGTCCGCTGATGCTGAACACGATGCAGGGGCAGTGGTGCAACCTCCTGCGGGTGCGCAAATCCGGCGTTCTGTCGAAGCATCTGCACCCGGCGCCCGTGCACGGCTACGTGATTCGCGGCAAGTGGCACTATCTGGAGCACAACTGGATCGCCGAGACCGGCTCTTACGTGTTCGAGCCGCCGGGGGAGATCCACACCCTCGTCGTGCCGGATGACACGGAAGAAATGATCACCTTCTTCAACATCACCGGCTGCATGTACTACCTCGACGAGAACAACAACCATATCGGATTCGAGGACGTCTTTACGAAGATCGACATGTGCCGCAAGCACTATATCGAAGTCGGCCTCGGGGCGGACTTCGTCGATCAGTTCATCCGCTGACCCTATGAGCGTGACCGACAAGACCGCCGGCGCCGCCCAAGGCGCCGGGGAGGGGGAACACTGGGCCGAGCGCTGGTATACCGGATCGCAGGTCCTCGTCACCGGCGCGACCTCGGGCATCGGCGCGGGGATCGCGCGGGCCTTCCTCGCGGCCGGCGCCGCCGTCACGGCGACCGGGGCGACGCCGCGCGAGGTCGAGGCGGCGAAGGCCGATCCCGTCCTCGCCCGCGCCGATGTGCGCGTTCTCGACGTGCGGGACGGCGACAGCGTGGCCGCCCTCGTCGCGGGACACGACCGGCTCGATATCGTCGTCAATTGCGCCGGCGTCATCCGCCGCCAGGAGGAGCACGACCCGGAGGTGTTCGCCTCCGTCGTCGACATCAACCTCAATGGCAGTATGCGCGTGTGCGCGGCGGCGCGGCCGCTCCTCGCCCGCTCCGAGATCGGCTCGATCGTCAATACCGCCTCGATGCTGTCCTTCTTCGGCGGTGGCCTCGTGCCGGCCTATTCGGCGAGCAAAGGCGGCATCGCGCAGATGACGAAGTCGCTCGCCATCGCTTACGCCGCCGACGGTATCCGCGTGAACGCGATCGCGCCCGGCTGGATCGCGACCCCGCTCACCGAGGCGCTGCAAAAGGACGAGGCGCGCGCCGCGGCGATCCTGTCGCGCACCGCGCTCGGCCGGTGGGGGCAGCCGGAAGACCTCGCGGGGGCGGTGCTCTTCCTCTCGTCGCCCGCCGCCGCCTTCGTGACCGGCACGGTTCTTCCGATCGATGGCGGCTATGCAATCGTCTGACGGGCCCGCGCGGCCGATGCTCTCGCGGGTGGACGATTGGGTCTCGAGGCTCAACCGGTGGCTCGTCGCGGCCATGCTCGCGGCGACCTTCGGGATCGTCTTCGCGAATGTCGTCCTGCGCTATCTCTTCGGCTGGTCGCTTACCTGGGCGGAGGAGGTCGCGCGCTATCTGATGGTGGCGGGCGCCTTTTTCGGCGCGGGGCTCGCGCTGCGCGAGGGACGGCTCGTCGCGATCGAGTTCCTGCAGGATCTGCTGCCGCTCCAGGGGCGGCGCGTCGTGCGCATCACCATCGCGGTGATGATGCTCCTCTTCATGGCCGCGCTCGTCTGGTTCGGGTCCGAATTCGTCGTCTTCGGCTGGCGGCGCAGCACCGTCGCGACCGATATTCCGCGCGGCATTCCCTATCTCGCGATCCCGATCGGGGCGGCGCTCTTCGTCATCCACCTCCTGTTTTTCCTGCGCGGCTATGTCGAGCGCGATTTCGCGCATGATGACGGGCCGGTCGAGGCGGAGGGCGTCTGACGATGGCGCCGATCCTTCTCACGGTCTTCGTGGTGACGCTGCTTCTCGGCGTGCCGGTCGCCTTCACGATGGGGATGGCGGGGCTCGCGGCCGTCCTCTGGGATGGCGCGCTGTCGCCGCTGATGGTGACGCAGCGTTTGTTCGGCGGGGTCGATTCGTTCCCGCTGATGGCGGTGCCCTTCTTCATCCTCGCCGCCGATCTCATGACGGCGGCGGGCCTCACCGGGACGCTCCTGCGTCTCGCCAACGATCTCGTCGGCCATGTGCGCGGCGGGCTCGGCCACGCCAACGTCGTCGTCTCGATGCTGTTCGCCGGTATCTCGGGCTCGGCGCTCGCCGATGCGGCGGGCCCGTCGGCGATCGTCATGCGGATGATGCGCCGGGCGGGGTACGACGCCAATTATGCCGGCGCGCTCTCCGCGGCAACGGCGACGATCGGACCGATCATTCCGCCGTCGATCCTGATGGTGGTCTATGCGATCTCCGAGACGAGCGTCACCGTCTCGGGTCTCTTCCTCGCGGGGATCGTGCCGGGGATCCTTCTCGGCGTCGCGCTCGCGACCGCGAACCACATCATTTCGGTGCGCCGCGGCTATCGGGGGCGTGAACACCGGGCGACGGCGGGCGAACTCGGCAAGAGCGCCGTCTTCGCCGTGCCGGCGATGGTGATGCCCATCATCATTCTGGGCGGCATCCTCGGGGGGATTTTCACCCCGACGGAGGCGGGGGCGGTCGCCTGTGCCTACGCACTCCTTCTCGGGCTCCTGATGCGCACGCTCAATTGGGGCGTCCTCGTCGGCGTTTTCGCACGCGCCGCCCTCACGACCTCGTCGGTGCTTTTGATCGTGGCGATGGCCTCGATCTTCTCATGGCTTCTCACCTACCTGCAGATCCCGCAAACGCTCGCGGCGACGATCGCCGGGATGACGGATGATCCGCTCGTCGTCCTCATCCTCCTGTCGATCTTCGCGCTGATCTGCGGCCTCTTCATCGACACGCTGCCGGCGCTGATCATCCTGACGCCGGTGCTCGCGCCGATCGCCGCCTCCTTCGGTATCGACCCGCTCCAGTTCGCGATGATGCTGGTCCTCAATCTGGCGATCGGTATGGTGACACCGCCGGTCGGCCCCGTCCTCTTCGTGGTCTCGACGGTCGGCCGGTTGCGGCTCGAGGCGCTGTCGAAGGCGGTGCTGCCGCTCCTGGCGGCCGAGCTCGTCGTCCTCGCGCTCGTTATTCTCATTCCGGGGCTCAGCACGTTCGTGCCGGGCCTCTTCGGCTACACGCATTAAGAAAATTGGGAGGAACATCATGAAGACATTGAAGACCCTCGCGGTGTCCGCGCTCGCGATGGCGGTCGCCGCCCCGGCGCTCGCGCAGAGCCCCAAGGTGCTGCGCTACGCTCACTTCCAGGCCGCGAACCTCTCGGCCCCCAAGCACGCCGCCGCGCTCGCCTTCGAGGGGTGCGTCGAAAGCAAGACCGCCGGGTCGATCGACGTGCAGATTTTCCCCGCGAGCCAGCTCGGCGACGGCAACCAAGTCCTCGAAGGCCTCGAGCTCGGGTCGATCCAGATGGGCGTCGTCCACGATGGCCCGGTCTCGTCCACCTACGAGCCCTTCTCGGTGCTCGCACTGCCCTATGTCTTCACCGATCAGGCGATGGCATGGGCGATCATGGATGGCGAGTTCGGCGACGCGATGGCCGAAGACATGCTCGATCAGACCGGCATCCGCGTCCTCGGCTACGCCGACAATGGCGTGCGCAACTTCACCAATTCCCAGCGTGAGGTGAAGAGCCCGGCCGATATGGAAGGCCTGAAGATCCGCGTTCAGCCGAGCCCGGTCTACGTCAAGCTCGTCGAGGCGCTCGGCGCATCGGCGACCCCGGTGCCGTGGCCGGAGCTGCCGACGGCGCTGCAACAGGGCGTCGTCGACGGGCAGGAGAACGGTGTCACGAACATCGTCGACGCCTCGCTCTACCAGCACCAGAAATACGTGACCCTCGATGGGCACGTCTTCTCCTGGCACGTCTATCTGATCTCCGACCAATTCTATGGCTCGCTGTCGGCGGACGAGCAGAAGGCGGTCGACGAGTGCGCTCAGATCGCAAAGACGATCCATCGCGGGATGACCGCCGCGCAGGACGCGAACGCCTCGACGATCCTGTCCGATCTCGGCCTGACCGTGACCGCGCTGTCGCCGGACGAGACGGCCGCGTTCCGTGATGCGGCGCAGGGGCCGGTGCGGGAATGGATCGTCGGCGAGATCGGCGAGGAGTGGCCGGATCGCCTCGACGCCGCGGTCGAGGCTTATAACAACGCCGAATAACGGCGCATCGGCCGCTTTGGCGGATGAACGGGCGAGCGGGGCCTTCCGCTCGCCCGTTTTCATGTCGGGCGTCGACGCTCCGGCGAGGCGGCGGCTGCGGTGCTTTTTCCTTCGCATGCGCAGCAAATATGGTATACCATACTGTCGCCGGTTGGTTCACGGCGCGCGCGTTTGCGGGGCGGGCGTCTCCGCCTCGGCCTGATGGTCGCCTTGTCGGCGCTGCGCGTGCGAGGAGCCGGCCGGTTCCGTGTCGGACACCGCTCAATGGTCGCTCTGTGGATCTTGCCGCCAACATCACCGAAGAAACGCCGTCCGAATCGACGCTGAAGCCGGAGCGTGTCGCCCAGCTCATCCGGGAGCGCATCCTGGAAGACGAGCTGAGCCCCGGCACGGCGATCCGCGAGCGCACCCTCGCGACCGAGCTTGGCGTCTCCCGCACACCGCTACGCGAGGCGTTGAAGATCCTCGCTACGGAGGGCCTCGTGGAACTCGCGCCGCGGCGCGCGGCGACGGTCGCCGCGCCCTCCGTCCGCGAGCAGCGCGAACTCCTCCAGCTCCTCGGCGCGCTGGAGGGCTTTGCCGGCGCGCTCGCCTGCACGCTGGCGACGCCGGAGGACATCCGCCAGCTCCGCGCCCTCCATTACGAGATGCTCGCCGCTTATATGCGCGGCGATCGGCTGGCCTATTTCCACCGCAATCAGGATATCCACACGAGCCTCGTGGCGATCACCAAGAATCGCGTCCTGATCGAGCATCATCGGCGGCTGAATGCGCAGGTCTATCGCCTGCGCTACGTCACCAACCTCAAGACCGAGCGTTGGGAGAGCGCCATCAAGGAGCACGAGCTGATCCTCGATCTCCTGGAGCGCAGGGAGGCCGACGCGATTCGGCCTGTTTTGGAGGACCATGTCCTCAAGGCCTTCGACCAGATGCAACGACAGGCCGAGGCGCGTGAAGCCGAGGCGGGCAAGGGCGAGGCGCGCAAGGGCGAAGCGAGCAAGGCTGGGGCGAAAGGCTAACGCCGCCCGCGTCCCGGCGCCGACCGGGCGCCGGGACGCGGCTCGCGGCCCGTTATTCGGGCTTCGGGATCAGCTTGACGACCGCGCTGCCGTCGAGCTCGGCATCGCCGCCGGCGCACAGCATCCGGTAGAGCGTCGCCGCCTGGAAGGCCATCGGCAGCGAAATGTGCTTCTCGCGCGTCGCCTCGATCAGCATTTCGAAGTCCTTGAGGATCTGCCGGGCATAGCCACGCGGGGCGAAATCCTCGGCCACCATGCGGGGATAGACGGCCTGAAGCACGGCGGAATTGCCGAGCCCCGGCTCCAGCGCCTCGGGGATCTTCGAGGCGTCCACACCGAATGCCTCGGCGATGCGCAGACCCTCGGCGACCACGCAATAATTGGTGAGGCAGAGCGCCTGGTTGACGAGCTTCGTCGCCTGGCCGGCGCCGACATCGCCCATGTGCGTCACCTTGCCGAGATTCTCGAGCACCGGGCGGGCGGTGGAGAGGGCCGCATCGCTGCCGCCGGCCATGATCGCGAGGGTGCCGAGCTCGGCCTGGCCGGGACCGCCGGAGACCGGCGCATCGATGAAGGTTCCGCCCGCCTCGACGACCGCCTCTGCCACCGCGCGGGTGACCGGGATCTCACAGGTCGAAAAGTCGACGATCGTCTTGCCGGAGACCGAGCCTTCGAGGAGCCCGCCTTTGCCGAGGACGACCTCTTTCATCGCCTTCGAGGTGGTGACGCAGATCATCACGATGTCGGCGGTCGCGGCGGACTCCTTGGGGGAGGCGGCGGCCGTCACGCCCCACGCGCTCGCGGCGGAGAGCCGTGCGGCGTCGACGTCATAGCCGGCGATGGTGTGGCCGGTTTCATTGAGGCGGCGGGTAAAGCCCGTCCCCATCAACCCGAGGCCGATAAAGGCGACGTTTGCGGACATCGTGTTTCCTCACTCCTTGGTCGTGCGCGAACCCGGCGCCGGATCGTCCGGCCGGACGGGGTGTGCACGTTCTGTTTAATTCGGCCGCGCGTCCAGCGCGACCGGCAAGATTGGTGGCGAAAGCGCGCGCAGGGAGCCGAACAAGCGTCCTGATGCGATTTCCGCCACCACGCGCGGTTGGGGCGCGACAGGCCACGACGTGCAGCCATGTCGCCGAACCGCGGTTCAGCCGAGGCGGTAGAACTTGATCGCGTTCTCCCGCAGGAGCTTGGCCTGCTCGGCTTCGGGGCGGTCCTTCACCACCGCGGCGAAGCCGTGGAAGATGGTGGCGTAGTCGCCCGCGAGGCTATCCACGGGGAAGTTGCTCGCGAACATGGCCCGGTCCGCGCCGAAAGCCGCGATCGTGTCGCGGATGACGGGGCCGTTATTCTCCGCCGACCACGGAACGCCCGGAAGGCCGATCCCCGAGATTTTGATCGCGATGTTCGGCTCCCGCGCCGCGCGCTCGATCCCCGCACGCCAACCCGCGAGCCCGTCCTCGCTCCGATCGGAGGGGAGGGCGGTGTGGTTGATGATGATCTGCGTCCCCGGAAAGTCGCGCGCGAGCTCGGCGGCGGCGTCCATGTGCCACCACGGCGTCTGAAGGTCGAAGGAGAGGCCGTTCTTGCCGAGTTCGGCATATCCTTCGCGCCAGGTGGCGTCATCCATCGAGCCGGGTTCGCCGCGCTTGGCGGAGGCGGGATCGCCGGCGGATGCGGGCTTGCAGCGGATGCCGCGCACGAGACGGTGCTGGGCCTGTGCGGCGATGATCTCGGCCGCATTCGGCGCGTCGAGCTGGGCGAACGCGACGCAAGCGCTCGGCAGCCCCTCGCGGGCGCTGAGCGCCTCGAGCCAGCGCGTCTCGGCGACGGGATCGGCGCGATCCCATTCCGCTTCGATGTGCACCGTCTTCTCGACGATCAGGTTCGGTCCCCAGTCACGGCGGAAATCATCCGGGAGGTAGTTCCGGCAGATCGACGAATAGTCCCCATAGCGGAACGGGATGCGCTCGCCCTGAAGCCAGGGATAGGGATTCTCGTCGAGGTTCCAGAAGTGCTGATGAGGGTCCACCACGCGCAGGATATCGGCGTCGTTGTGGGCATCGGGGGAGGAGAGGGAGGGAGCCACGGACGTCCTTTCGTCGATCGGAGACTTTTCTTCGTCGCTTTGGTATGCCAACCTATTGGAACACTCAATCGCCCGGGTTTGACAAGAGGCGGTGAGAGACGATCAGGGAAGGAAACCAGATGAAGCGTTCATCACGTAGTATTCTTGGCCTCTTCGCGGCGTCTGCCGTGGCGTTTGCGGCGACCGGCGCACTCGCTCAGGACGTGACGCTGCGTTACGCGCATGTCGGCTCCGAAGGGGACATCCAGTATTGGTATGCCGAACAGGCGGCCGAGCGGATTCCCGAGGCCACCGAGGGCCGCGTCGGCGTCACGGTGTTCCCGAATTCCCAGCTCGGCGGCGTGCAGGAGCTGATCGACGGCGTCCGCTCCGGCTCGATCTCGATGGGTCACCACGAGTTCGCCTCGCTGAGCCAGCTCGCCGACGATATCGCCGTCTTCAACGCGCCCTTCATCTATCGTGACGGCGCGCATGCCCTCGCCGCGACCGATCCGCAGAATTCCGAGGTTCTCGAGGAATTCAACGAGACGCTGTCCGAGGACGGCGGCATGCGCATCATCGGCCGTCTCTATCGCGGCGCGCGCCAGATGACCGCCAATCAGCCGGTCTATTCGCCCGCCGATCTCGACGGTAAGCCCTTCCGCGGCGTGCCCCTCCAGCTCTGGACCACCATGATCCGCGGCTTCGGCGCGATCCCGACCCCGGTCGAGGTGAGCGAGCTGCCGACGGCGCTGATGACCGGCATGGTGATCGGCCAGGAAAACCCGCTCACGATGATCAACGCCAACAAGCTCTACGAAGTGCAGAGCAACGTGATGTTGACCGGCCACATGCAGAACGTGCTGCCGGTGTTCATCAACGAGCGGCAATGGGGCCAGATCTCCGAGGAAGATCAGCAGGCGATCCTCACCGTGCTCGACGACCTCGCGCAAGAGACTTATGCGCAGGCGCAAGAGGCCGAGACGAACCTCATCGGCGAGCTGGAAGGGAAGGGGATGACCTTCATCACCCCCGAGGATGGTCTGAAGATCGACGCGTTCCGCGACAGCGTCTCGGCGGAGATCCAGAAGGATTTCCCGAGCTGGACGCCGTACATCGAGCGCATCGGCAAGATCGACTGATCGAGCGACACGGCCCGGCCGATCGCGGCCGGGCCTTCACCTCACGCACGACGGCCCCTTCGTGACCGACACTGCATCATCCCATCTCCTCGCCGACCGCACGGACGAGACCCGCGCCGACCGCATTCTCGCGCCGGTACGCTGGGTCTTTCGCCGCCTCGCGCTCGTGCTCCTCGCCGTCCTCGTCGCGATGCCCGCCATCCAGGTGGTGCTGCGCGAGATCGTGCGGCAGCCCTTTATCGGGGCGGAGGAGCTTGCCCGCTTCATGTTGATCTGCGTGGTCTTCGTGACGCTGCCGACCGTCGTCTCATCCGGCGCCAGCGTGCGCATGGAGGAGGTGCTCGGCGCGATGCCGAAGGCGGTTCAGGCGGTCTTGCGCTTCCTGATCGCGCTGACCGGGACGCTCGCGTTCGGAACGGCCGCGCTCTCGGTCGCCGTCGCCACGATCCGCAATCTCAACAACGCGACACCGACCTTGCAGATTCCCTACTGGGTGTTCTTCTCCGCCGCCTTCCTCGGCCTCACCCTCGCCGCGATCGAGTGCGCCGTGCAGCTCGCGAAGGGGCTGATGGGCCGGCCGCTCTACGTACTGACGCGCGAAGAGCACGAACCCGATCCGCTCGAGGAGCTTCCGACATGACGGGTGCGATCCTCGGCAGTTTCGGCCTTGCCTTCCTGCTCGGTTGGCCGGTCGTCCTCGCCATCATGGTGCCGGCGATCGTCTATATCCTCGTCAGCGGCTTTCCGATCGAGCTGATCGGCCAGCGCATGGCCTATGCGCTGGATTCCTTCCCGCTCGTCGCCGTGCCCGTCTTCATCTTCGTCGGCAACCTGATGAACAATGCCGGCATCACCGAGCGCATCTTCACGTTCGCGAACACGCTCGTCGGCCGCGCGCCGGGCGGGCTTGCGCAGGTGAACATCTTTTCGAGCCTCATCTTTTCCGGCATGAGCGGCGCCGCGCTCGCCGATGTCGGCGGCCTGGGGCGGATCGAGGTGAAGGCGATGGCCGCGCGCGGCTTCCGCCGCGATTTCGCCGGCGCGGTGACCGTCTCCTCGGCGGTTGTCGGGCCGATCTTTCCGCCTTCGATCCCGCTGATCATCTACGGCTCGGTGACGAGCGTCTCGATCATCCAGCTCCTTCTCGCCGGCATCATCCCGGCGCTCATCTGTGTCGCCTTTTTGATGATCACGGTTGCCGTGCTCGGCCGCTGGCATCATTATCCGCGCGCCGATCGCTGGCCGCGCATGTCCGAGATCTGGCGCGATTTCTGGCCGGCCTTTCCGGCACTGATGACCCCCGTCCTGCTCGTGGCAGGCATGTTGATGGGCTTCTTCACGCCCACGGAAGCCGCCTCGGTCACGGTCGTTTACGTGCTCGTCATCAGCGCCTTCTTCTATCGCACGCTCACGGTCGAGCATCTCGTTCATGCCGCGATCGAGACGGTGAAGAGCACGTCGGCGATCCTCATCATCGTGTCGGCGGCGGCGATCTTCGGGTGGATCCTCACGGTCGAGCAGATCCCGCAGATGATGGCGCGCGAGCTCCTTTCGCTGTCCACCGATCCGTTGATGCTCCTCCTGATCGCCAACGTGATCCTCCTGATCGTCGGGATGTTCCTCGATTCGACGACGGCGACGCTCCTCGTGATCCCGATTATCGCCGGGCCGCTCCATATGGCGGGCGTCGATCCGGTGCATCTCGGGATCGTGGCGATCTTCAATCTGATGCTGGGTCTGCTGACCCCGCCAATGGGGCTCGCGCTCTTCTTGATATCCGACATCGCGAACGTGCCGATGAAGGCGATCCTGAAGCAGCTTCTGCCCTTCTATATCCCGCTCTTTGCAACGCTCGCGTTGCTCACGCTGGTGCCGGAAATCTCGCTCTGGCTCCCCAAGATGATGCGCTGAGCCGCCATCGACGCGGCCGCCCCGCAAGGCGCGCGGCGCCTTGCGGGCGCACGACATCAGACGACAGAAAGGGTCGACCATGAACCAGCCGCTATCGGACCTGCGCGTCCTCGACCTCAGCCAGGTCATGGCCGGGCCGTTCGCGTGCATGCTCCTCGGCGACATGGGCGCCGACGTCATCAAGGTCGAACCGCCCGGCACCGGCGACCAGACGCGCAGCGCGATGGAATATCGCTATAAAGGGACCGACAGTCCGGGCTTTCTGGCGCTCAACCGCAACAAGCGAAGCGTCGAAATCGACCTCAAGAACGAGGCGGGGCGGGCGGTCTTCTACGAGCTCGTCAAGAGCGCCGACATCTTGATCGAGAACAGCCGGCCGGGCGTGATGGCGCGCCTCAAAGCCGACTACGAGACGCTGTCCGAGATCAATCCGCGCCTCATCTATGCGAGCATCTCGGGTTTCGGGCAGACCGGGCCATGGGCGTTGCGGCCGGGCTTCGACCTCATTGCGCAAGCGATGAGCGGGATCATGAGCGCGACCGGCACGGCCGACGGCGAACCCGTCAAGGCGACGACGCCGATCGCCGATCTCGGCTCGGGCCTCTTCCTCGTCTACGGCATCCTGTCCGCGCTCCATGGGCGCGAGACCTCGGGGCGCGGCCAATATATCGACACCTCGCTGTTCGAGGCGGCGCTCGGCCTGTCCATCTGGGAGACGACCGAGCTTTGGGCGAGCGGGGAGGCGCCGCGCCCGATCGGCACCGCGAACCGGATGAGCGCACCCTATCAGGCGGTCCGCTCCTCCGACGGGCATTTCGTGTTCGGAGCGGCGAACGCGCGGCTGTGGACGCGGCTGTGTGACATGCTCGGGCGGGAGGATCTGAAGAACGACCCCCGCTTCGCCGACAACACCGGCCGCATGCAGAACCGCGAGGCGCTGATTGCGGCGCTCGAGGAGGTCTTCGTCACCAAGACGACCGATGAATGGGTCGACGCGCTGCTCGAGGCGGGCATTCCAGCCGGCCCGATCAACGATTATGGAGCGGCGACGACGGCCGATCATGCACTGGCGCGCAAGATGGTGATGGACGTGCCGCACAAGGTGGAGGGGACTTATAAGTCCCTCGGATTCGCGGTGAAAATGAGCGAGACGCCGCAACAGGTGCGCCGCGGCGCACCGCTCCTCGGCGAGCACACCGAGGAGGTGATCGGCGCGCTCGGCCTCGATCGATCCTATGACAGCCTGAAGGAAGCGGGAGCGTTTGGACGATGAGTGAAGGACAGGTCCGCTTCGAAAAGCGCGACGGCGTCGCCTATGTGACGTTCGATCGGCCGGAGGCCATGAACGCGCTCACCTGGTCGATGTACGACCGTCTCGCCGAGATCGCGAGCGAATTGAGGACCGACACGCAGACCCGCGTCGTGGTCTTTCGCGGGGCGGGCGGCAAGGCGTTCATCGCCGGGACCGACATTCGCGGCTTCTCCGCCTTCACCAAGGGCGCCGACGGGCTCGCCTACGAGGCGAAGATGGACGATTATGTCGGCCGGCTGGAGCGTTTGCCGCAGGCGACGCTCGCCGTGATCGACGGCTATGCGGTCGGCGGCGGGCTCGCGATCAGCGCTGCCTGCGATCTGCGGATCGCGACGCCGGACGCGAAATTCGGCTCGCCGCTCGCCCGGACCGTCGGCAACTGCTTGTCGGCGAAGAGCTATGCGCGCCTTCTCGAAGCCGTCGGCACGTCCTGGGCGAAGCGGATGCTCATCCTCGGTGAGATGATGCCCGCGACGGCGGCGCGCGACCTCGGCTATCTGATCGATCTCGTCGAGCCAGGCGACATGGACGCGCGGATCGGGGAGATCACCAAGCGCCTCCTCCAGCACGCGCCGTTGACGATCGCCGGCAGCAAGGACGCGATCCTTCGCATCCGCGAGGCGAACCTTCCCGATATCGAGGATATCGTTGAAGGCATCTATGGAAGCGACGATTTCCGCGAAGGCGTCGCCTCCTTCCTCGAAAAGCGCAAGCCGGCCTGGACCGGGCGCTGATCGCCCGCCACCGATGAGAGGCGGGGCGGCGGCGGCGCCGTCCCGTTTTCCTCAGTACATCGTGCGCTCGTAGCTCGCTTCGACCTTCTCGTCCGCGTCCTTGCCGACATCGGCGTCGACCGGACCGTCATTGGCGACCTCGAGGATCATCGTTGCGAGACCGGGCATCTCGGAGCGGTCCTGCCGGCTCGCGGGATCCCACAATTTCGATCTGCGGAACGCCTTGGCGCAGTGGAGGAAGATCTCATCGATCTCCACCACGATCGCGACGCCGGGCGCACGATCGCGCACCGCCATCTCGGCGAGAAGGCTCGGCGCGGTTGTGATCTTCGCGCGGCCGTTGATCCGCAGCGTCTCGTCGAAGCCCGGAATGAGGAAGATCAGCCCGACGGCCGGGTTCTCGATGATGTTGGTCATCGTATCGAGCCGGTTGTTGCCCGGTCGGTCGGGGATCGCGATCGTCGTGTCGTCGATCACCGCGACGAAGCCGGGCGGGTCGCCGCGGGGGCTCGCGTCCGCCACCCCATTCGCCCCTTGCGTGCCGATCACGAGGAAGGGGGAGCGGGCGATGAAGTCCCGATCGTGGCGATTGAGGCGCGCATGGGCCTTCTGGATCGAGAGGGGGTTGCGGTCCTTGAAGCGGCTGCGGAGCTCGTCTTCGCTGTGAATTTGGTGCGATTCGATCTCGTCCATCGCGGTCCCTTTGCTCTCGGCGCTGGACGCGCCTCGCTATGGAGGCTATCTGATGTCGCAGCGCGGGTGTAGCTCAATGGTAGAGCAGCAGCCTTCCAAGCTGACGACGAGGGTTCGATTCCCTTCACCCGCTCCAGCCCCCGCGACAGCCCCGCTACGACCCTTTATCGGCCCGCCCGAACGCTGGACGCGATTGTGCGTGCGACGCGCGCCCGCCTCCGTCATTTCAGGCCGACGATCCGGCGCAGCACGCCCGTGCGGTAGTAAAATTCCTGCACCAGCGCGCCGATGATATGAAGCGCCACGATGACGAGAAGCGGCGTCCACAAGGTCTCGTGGACCTCGGCGACCGCGCCGACGCCGCCGAACCAGGCGACGAGGCCGGTCAGCGGCATTGCGAGAAGAAGGGCGTAGAGCAGGGTGTGGGTGATCCGGGCGAGCTGGTGCGTCCAAGCCGGCGCCCCGTCCGGATGAGCGGGCCGGCCGGCGATGCGCCGATCGGCGATCCGCACCACGGTCGCGGTGAGAACGAGAATGCCGACCACGATATGCGTCCACCCGAGCCAGGTCGTTCCGGCATCGATCTCCGTGCCCTGACGCGCCGCGCGCCACATCGCGACCATCGCTTCATGATCGAAGAACTGGATGATGATGAAGGCGACGATCAGCCAATGCAGGATGATGTTGAGCGTCGACCAGCCGTTCGCGCGAACCGGGGCCATCGTCGGTCTCTCCGAAACTTCTCAGTTAGAACGATTATAATGAATTTTGCCGCAGCGACGCAATCGGTCGATCCGCCGGGCCGGAAGAGGCGCTGTCCGATCGTGGGTGAAAAGCTGAGGGTTCTTTGCCAATCGAGGCTTGCGGCGGCCGGCGAAGCATCCTATTGCAGAGGCCGCTTAGGGGCGTAGCTCAGTTGGTAGAGCGGCGGTCTCCAAAACCGTAGGCCGGGGGTTCGAGTCCCTCCGCCCCTGCCAAGCCCTTCGAGGCTGATTGTCCCGTCGCGTTGCCCGAGGCTCAGCCATCAGCGGCTGGTGGACGCCCGAAAAAGCCGAATCACAAAACCGCGGCGACCGTCTCTCGATTGCGCGATTCGCGAGCGAAGAGCGTCGGATTCGCGAGTGAACCGTGCCCGCGCCGTGATGTCCCCGCCGTTCCACGATGACGATCCACAATCGCGACCGGGCGCCGCGCCGGGCAGGGGGAACGGCTCACTTGACTTTTTCGAGAAAGAATCTCCGCATGGCGTTCAGGAGGGGTTGCATCGACGTCCCTCTGTTGTTAGCTACGCTGTCTACGAGGCGCCCGAAGGGGGTCGTGCGCCTTGCCGCTCAGACGATCGGTGGTGAACGAGCCTTGTGACAGCGTCGCAAGGCTTCGCTGCGTCTGGTGAGAGATAGTCTCGCCTCGTCTGGCGAAAAGAGGGGTCCTCGTGGCGACGAATCCATTTCAGTTCATCCAGGAAGTCCGGACCGAAACCAAAAAGGTGGTCTGGCCGACGCGTCGGGAAACGCTGATCACCACCATCATGGTGTTCATCATGTGCGCGTTCGCATCGATCTTCTTCTTCCTGGTCGATCAGATCCTCGGTTACGGGGTCGGTTTGGTCCTCGGTTGAGGCGCCGTTTTCTGGCCGCTCACTCAGGACCATCAAGGCAAATAGCGAATGAAAAAGCGCTGGTACATCGTCCACGCCTACACGAACTTTGAGAACAAGGTCCGCGACGCCATCATCCAAGAGGCGGAATCGCGGGGCTTGACCGACATGTTCGAGCAGGTGCTGGTCCCGAAGGAGAAGGTGACCGAGGTGCGCCGCGGGCGTCGCGTCGACACCGAGCGCAATTATTTCCCTGGCTACGTGCTCGTGAAGTGCGCGCTGACGGATGAAGTGTTCCACCTGATCAAGAACACGCCGAAGGTCACCGGGTTCCTGGGTGCGACGCAGCGTCCCCAGCCGATCCCCGATCGTGAGGCGGAGCGGATCCTCCATCAGGTGACCGAGGGTGTCGAGCGGCCGCGGCCGACGATGTCCTTCGAGGTCGGCGAGCAGGTCCGCGTCTCGGACGGCCCGTTCGCCTCCTTCAACGGCTACGTCGAAGAGGTGGACGATGCGCGTGCCCGGGTGAAGGTCGCAGTGTCGATCTTCGGGCGCCCCACGAATGTGGAGCTCGAATACGCGCAGGTGGAGAAGGTTTAAGCGGTCCCGAGGGATCGCTTGGAGTTGCGGGAGGCGAGCCGGGCGGCCAACCCGGCAAGCCGATACCGCAGACGGGCATAGGGCCCGAGTTTGGCAGGGTCTTCGGACCCAGAGGAGTTGAGAATGGCAAAGAAGGTTGCCGGCTATATCAAGCTGCAGGTGCCGGCCGGCGTCGCGACCCCGTCGCCGCCGATCGGCCCGGCGCTCGGTCAGCGCGGTCTGAACATCGTGATGTTCACGAAAGAGTTCAACGCGAAGACGCAGGACATGGAAAAGGGCGCTCCGTGCCCGACCGTGATCACCTACTACACGGACAAGTCCTTCACGTTCGAGATCAAGACGCCCCCCGTGTCCTTCTTCCTGAAGAAGGCGACGGGCCTGAAGTCGGGCTCCAAGGCGCCCGGCAAGGAAGTCGCGGGTTCCGTGACGAAGGCGCAGGTCAAAGAGATCGCCGAGGCCAAGATGAAGGACCTCAATGCCGACACCGTCGAGCAGGCGATGAAGATGGTCGAGGGCTCGGCCCGCTCCATGGGTCTGGAGGTCACGGAATAATGACCAAGATCGCAAAGCGCATGAAGGCCGCGTATGAGGGCCTCGACCGCAACAAGTCCTACGGCCTCGAAGAGGCGGTGAAGCTGATCAAGTCGCGCGCGACGACGAAGTTCGACGAGAGCATCGAGATCGCGATCAATCTGGGCGTTGACCCCCGTCATGCCGACCAGATGGTTCGCGGCGTGTGCGTTCTGCCGAACGGCACCGGCAAGGACGTCAAGGTCGCCGTGTTCGCCCGTGGCGACAAGGCCGAAGAGGCGAAGGCCGCCGGCGCCGACATCGTCGGTGCGGAGGAGCTCGTCGCCGAGGTCCAGGCCGGCAACATCAATTTCGAGCGCTGCATCGCGACGCCCGACATGATGCCGCTGGTCGGTCGTCTCGGTAAGGTTCTCGGCCCGCGTGGTCTGATGCCGAACCCGAAGGTCGGCACCGTCACCCCCGACGTCGCGCAGGCCGTGCGTGACGCCAAAGGCGGCGCCGTCGAGTTCCGCGTCGAGAAGGCGGGCATCGTGCACGCCGGCGTCGGCAAGGTCTCGTTCGACGACCAGAAGCTCGTCGAGAATATCCGCGCCTTTTGGGATGCGGTGAGCCGTGCGAGGCCGGCCGGTGCCAAGGGCACCTACATGAAGAAGGCCGCCATGAGCTCGACGATGGGCCCGGGCGTGAAGCTCGACCTGTCGACGGTCGCGGCCGAAGCGTAACGATCGAGACGGCCGCCGGTCCTCGGGTCGGCGGCTCGTCTACGAATGGGAAAGCCGATGGCGTCACCCGATAAGCCCAACAACCGCATTCAGCGCATGGCGCTCGGTGCGGCCGTGGCCGTGGTGACGGTCCTGGTGATCCGTTTGGTGGAGACCTGGTTCGGTTGAGAAGGGTGCGGGTCGGCCTCGACGAGGGCGACGATCACCGGCCTTCCGACGGGTCGAAGAACCGCCTGGGCAA
The DNA here is from genome assembly GCF_021556395.1 of Acuticoccus kalidii. Lineage (GTDB taxonomy): Bacteria > Pseudomonadota > Alphaproteobacteria > Rhizobiales > Amorphaceae > Acuticoccus > Acuticoccus kalidii. Next base: position 274,191 of record NZ_JAKGCS010000024.1, on the reverse strand, counting down.
GGCGCGGGTCCGATCCCGCGACGCACAGAGTAAGACGCCGATCGATCCCGCGACAGTGGCCGCGGGCAGGTCCGGCGCCAGAGATAACACGGGCCACGGCCCGAACGAGTTTCGTGGGGCGATCATCCCCACATAAGGACTTTGCGGGGCTTCGGCCTTGCAAGGGTCGCTCCGGCCAACCTTTCGGGGGACGCCGGGGCAGCCTGTCCGAGACTGCAGGTGTGGTTCTAAAGGACCGCTTAATCGCCCTGCATAGACGGGGGTCGGAACGGGTTTCCGTTCGCCTTCGGGACGGGTTTTAGCCGTCCGGTTCGGTGCACCGCCGAGCCGGGCAAATCGAGCGGATGACGCCCTTTCGAGGACGATCATCCATTGTCTTGGAGAGAACGGTGGACAGAGCCGCAAAGCGCGAAATGGTGAGCTTCCTCGACGAGGTGTTCGCCAACTCCGGCTCCGTGGTCGTGACCCAGTATTCGGGTCTGACCGTCGCCGAGATGACCGAGCTGCGTCGCCAGATGAAACAGGCTGGGGCGAAGTTCAAGGTCATCAAGAACAGGCTCGCCAAGATTGCACTCGAGAATGTCGACAGAAGTGTGGTGGCGCCGCTCTTCACCGGTCCCGTGGGCATTGCCTACGCCGAGGACCCGGTGGCGGCTCCGAAGGTTCTGACTGAGTACATCAAGAAGAACGAGAAGCTCATCATCATCGGCGGCCTCCTCGGCGAGGCAGCGATGGATTCGAAGGGTGTCGAGGCGCTCGCCAAGATGCCTTCGATCGAAGAGCTTCGCTCCAAACTTCTGGGCTGCATGCTGCAGCCGGGGACCAATCTGGCACGCGTGCTCAACGCGCCGGGCAACAAGTTTGCCTCGCAGCTTAACGCGCCTGCGCAGAACCTCATCGGCGTCCTTGCGGCGCAACGGGCGAAACTGGAAGCGGCGGCTTAACGGCCACTCGAACCGACAACCTGAAAGAGAAGTAGAAACATGGCCAATCTCGATAGCCTGTACGAAGAGCTGTCCAAGCTCACGGTCCTCGAAGTGTCCGAGCTCGTGAAGAAGCTCGAAGACGGTTGGGGCGTCTCCGCCGCGGCGGCTGCGCCGGCGATGGCGATGGCGATGCCGGGTGCCGCCGCTGGTGGCGACGCGGCTGCGCCGGCCGAGGAGAAGACGGAGTTCGACGTCGTCCTCGAGAGCGCGGGCGACAAGAAGATCAACGTCATTAAGGAAGTCCGCGGCATCACGGGTCTCGGCCTGAAGGAAGCCAAGGACCTCGTCGAAGGCGCACCGAAGACCGTCAAGGAAGCGGCGTCGAAGGACGAAGCTGAGAAGATCAAGAAGCAGCTGGAAGAAGCCGGCGCGAAGGTCGCCCTTAAGTAAGGGTGCCATGCCGGGCCGCTTTTCTGGCCCGCCCGGTGGCGTACGCGCCACCATCCAACGATCTGCCGGCGCTCTCTGGGGGAGCGCCGGCCTTTCGCGTCGTTAGGGGCGGCGGCGCGACGACGGCGCGGAGAAGCCGCGCAGAAGGGGCAAAAAGCACGATATGACGCAAGCGTTCAGCGGTCGTAAGCAGGTCCGGAAATTTTTCGGCTCGATCCGTGAAGTCACGGAGATGCCGAACCTGATCGAGGTGCAGAAGGCATCCTATGATCAGTTTTTGTTGGTCGACAAGCCCGAAGGCGGGCGGGGCGACGAGGGCATGGAAGGCGTCTTCCGCTCCGTCTTCCCGATCTCCGACTTCGCGGGCACCGCGATGCTCGAATTCGTGGATTATGAGTTCGAAGCGCCGAAGTTCGACGTGGACGAATGCCGCCAGCGCGACATCACCTTCGCCGCGCCGCTCAAGGTGAAGCTGCGTCTCGTCGTCTTCGACGTCGACGAGGACACCGGCGCCAAGAGCCCGAAGGAGTTCAAGGAGCAGGACGTCTACATGGGCGACATGCCGCTCATGACCGAAAACGGGACGTTCATCATCAACGGCACCGAGCGCGTGATCGTCTCGCAGATGCACCGTTCTCCCGGTGTGTTCTTCGATCACGACAAGGGTAAGACGCACTCGTCCGGTAAGCTCCTCTTCGCCGGCCGCATCATCCCCTATCGCGGCTCCTGGCTCGACATCGAGTTCGACGCCAAGGACATCGTGCACGCCCGTATCGACCGGCGCCGTAAGATCCCCGTCACGTCCCTCATGATGGCGCTCGGCTTCTCGCCGGAAGAAATTCTGCACACCTTCTACGAGCGTGTCGCGTACATCCGCGACGGCGACGGATGGCGCATGCCGTTCGACGGCGATCGCATGAAGGGTCTCAAGGCCCACACCGATCTCATCGACGCCGACACCGGCGAGCTCGTGATCGAGGAAGGCCGCAAGATCACGGCGCGCACCGTGCGCCAGCTCACCGAGAAGGGCGTGAAGGCCCTCCGCGTCACCGATGACGAGCTTTATGGCCGTTATCTCGGCGACGACATCGTCAATTATGAGACGGGTGAGATTTTCGCCGAAGCCGGCGAGGAGCTTGACGAGAAGCGCCTCAACGCGCTGCTCGAGACGGGTCTTCAGGAAGTCACCATTCTCGACATCGACCATGTCACGAAGGGTGCGTACATCCGCAACACGCTCTCCGCGGACAAGAACGAGACGCGCGAGCAGGCCCTCTTCGACATCTATCGCGTGATGCGCCCGGGCGAGCCGCCCACCATCGAGACCGCCGAGGCGATGTTCGAGTCGCTCTTCTTCGATCCGGAGCGTTACGACCTGTCCGCCGTCGGCCGCGTGAAGATGAACATGCGCCTCGACCTCGATGCCCCCGACACGCAGCGGACGCTGCGCAAGGAGGACATCATGGCGGTCATCAAGACGCTGATCGACCTGCGCGACGGCAAGGGCGAGATCGACGACATCGACAATCTCGGCAACCGCCGTGTGCGCTCGGTCGGCGAGCTCATGGAGAACCAGTATCGTCTGGGCCTCCTGCGCATGGAGCGCGCCATCAAGGAGCGCATGTCGTCCGTCGAGATCGAGACGGTGATGCCGCAGGACCTCATCAACGCGAAGCCGGCAGCGGCCGCGGTGCGTGAGTTCTTCGGCTCCTCGCAGCTCTCGCAGTTCATGGACCAGACGAACCCGCTGTCCGAGGTGACGCACAAGCGTCGTCTCTCGGCGCTCGGCCCGGGTGGTCTCACCCGCGAGCGCGCCGGCTTCGAGGTGCGCGACGTCCATCCGACCCACTATGGTCGTATCTGCCCGATCGAGACGCCGGAAGGCCCGAACATCGGTCTGATCAACTCGCTCGCGACCTTCGCGCGCGTCAACAAATACGGCTTCATCGAAGCGCCTTATCGCAAGGTGGTCGAGGGCCGCGTTTCGGACGACGTCGTCTATCTGTCGGCGATGGAGGAATCCAAGCACGCGGTCGCGCAGGCGAACGCCGAGCTTCTGGAGGACGGCCGCTTCGCCGAGGAGCTGACCATCGCTCGTCACCAGGGTGACGTGTCGATGATGCCCTCCGAGCGCGTCGACCTCATGGACGTGTCGCCGAAGCAGCTCGTGTCGGTCGCGGCCGCGCTCGTCCCGTTCCTCGAGAACGACGACGCGAACCGCGCGCTGATGGGCGCGAACATGCAGCGTCAGGCCGTGCCTCTGGTGCGCGCCGAGGCGCCGTTCGTCGGCACCGGCATGGAAGCGACCGTGGCACGTGACTCGGGCGCCGCGATCGCAGCGCGCCGCACCGGCGTCGTCGACCAGGTCGACGCGACGCGTATCGTCATCCGCGCGACGGAAGATCTCGATCCGGCGAAGTCGGGCGTCGACATCTACCAGCTGATGAAGTTCCAGCGGTCGAACCAGAACACGACCGTCAACCAGCGGCCTTTGGTGTCGGTGGGTGACATCGTGTCGAAGGGCGAGATCATCGCGGACGGTCCCTCGACCGAACTCGGCGACCTCGCGCTCGGCCGGAACGTGCTCGTCGCGTTCATGCCCTGGAACGGCTACAACTTCGAGGACTCGATCCTCCTGTCCGAGCGTATCGTTCGGGACGACGTCTTCACCTCGATCCACATCGAGGAATTCGAAGTCGCCGCCCGCGACACCAAGCTCGGCCCGGAAGAGATCACGCGCGACATTCCGAACGTGTCGGAAGAGGCGCTCCGCAACCTCGACGAGGCGGGCATCGCCTATATCGGCGCGGAAGTGCAGGCGGGGGACATCCTCGTCGGCAAGATCACGCCGAAGGGCGAGAGCCCGATGACGCCGGAAGAGAAGCTTCTGCGCGCCATCTTCGGCGAGAAGGCGTCGGATGTGCGCGACACGTCGCTTCGCGTGCCGCCGGGCGTGACGGGCACCATCGTCGAGGTGCGCGTCTTCAACCGCCACGGCATCGAAAAGGACGAGCGCGCCCAGGCGATCGAGCGCGAGGAGATCGAGCGTCTCGCCAAGGACCGCGACGACGAGCAGGCGATCCTCGACCGGAACGTCTATGCCCGTCTGCGCGAGCTCCTCACCGGCCAGACCGCGGTGTCCGGCCCCAAGGGCTTTGCGAAGGACTCGGAGATCACCAAAGAGGTGCTCGACGATACGCCGCGCAGCCAGTGGTGGATGTTCGCGCTGACCGACGAGCAGCTCCAGGCCGATATCGAGGCCATGCGCGTGCAGTACGACGAGGCCCGCAAGCGCTTCGAAGAGCGCTTCATGGACAAGGTCGAGAAGCTGCAGCGCGGTGACGAGCTGCCGCCGGGCGTCATGAAGATGGTCAAGGTCTTCGTGGCGGTGAAGCGCAAGATCCAGCCGGGCGACAAGATGGCCGGCCGTCACGGCAACAAGGGTGTCGTGTCGAAGATCGTGCCGATCGAGGACATGCCGTTCCTCGAGGACGGGACGCACGTCGACATCGTTCTGAACCCGCTGGGCGTGCCGTCGCGCATGAATGTCGGGCAGATCCTCGAGACCCACCTCGGCTGGGCGTGCGCTGGTCTCGGCAAGCGCATCGGTGAGCTGGTCCGTCTCGCGAAAGAGAGCGGCGACACCGGCGAGCTGAGAACGACGATGCTCGACATCTATGACGGCGGCACGTCGGAGCCGATCGCCGAGTATGACGACGAATCGGTGTTGGCGCTCGGCACGCAGCTCACGAAGGGCGTTCCGATCGCGACCCCGGTGTTCGACGGCGCGCGTGAGCCGGACATCGTGGAGCTCCTCAAGAAGGCGGGGCTGCACGAAAGCGGTCAGTCGACCCTGTTCGACGGGCGCACCGGCGAGCAGTTCGATCGTCCGGTCACGGTCGGCTACATCTACATGCTGAAGCTGCACCACCTGGTCGACGACAAGATCCACGCCCGTTCGATCGGTCCGTACTCGCTCGTCACCCAGCAGCCGCTGGGCGGTAAGGCGCAGTTCGGTGGCCAGCGCTTCGGTGAGATGGAGGTCTGGGCGCTCGAAGCCTACGGCGCCGCCTACACCTTGCAGGAGATGCTGACCGTGAAGTCGGACGACGTCGCGGGCCGCACCAAGGTCTACGAGTCGATCGTGCGCGGCGACGACACCTTCGAGGCGGGTATCCCGGAGAGCTTCAACGTTCTCGTGAAGGAAATTCGTTCGCTGGGTCTCAATGTCGAACTCACCGACGTCGAGAAGGACATGGTGATCAACAACGACATCGACGCGCGCAAGCTCTACGCCGCCGAATAAGACGCCGTGAGGGGCGGGCGCACCGGCGCCCGTCCTGGCTGCGCGCCCCGCAGCAAGCCTGATCTGCCGGTTCGATCGTGCCGAGCCGGCCCATTTTTCCGCCGCGCGCCCGCGCCCCACGGGACAGCGTGGCATTTAAAGGAGAGCCGCCTTGAACCAGGAAGTGATGAACCTGTTCAACACGCAGGCGCCCACGCAGACGTTCGACCGGATCAGGATCTCCATCGCGAGCCCTGAGAAGATCCGCTCGTGGTCGTTCGGTGAAATCAAAAAGCCGGAGACGATCAACTACCGCACGTTCAAGCCGGAGCGGGACGGGCTCTTCTGCGCCCGCATCTTCGGCCCGATCAAGGATTATGAGTGCTTGTGCGGCAAGTACAAGCGCATGAAGTTCAAGGGCGTCATCTGCGAGAAGTGCGGCGTCGAGGTGACGCTGTCGCGCGTTCGTCGCGAGCGGATGGGCCATATCGAGCTCGCCGCTCCGGTTGCGCACATCTGGTTCCTGAAGTCGCTGCCCTCGCGCATCGGCCTGCTTCTCGACATGACGCTGAAGGATCTCGAGCGCGTCCTCTATTTCGAGTCCTATATCGTCACCGAGCCCGGCATGGTGCCGTCGATCAAGAAGGGCCAGCTCCTGTCGGAGGACGAGTATCTCGACCTTCAGGACGAGTATGGCGAGAGCTTCACGGCGATGATCGGCGCCGAGGCGATCCGCGAGCTTCTCCTCCAGCTCGACCTCGAGCGGGAGCGGGAGACGCTGCGCAAGGAGATCGCCGAATCGACCTCCGAGCTGAAGCCGAAAAAGCTCGCCAAGCGTCTCAAGATCGTCGACGGGTTCCTCGAATCCGGCAACCGGCCCGAGTGGATGGTGATGACGGTGATTCCGGTGATTCCGCCGGATCTGCGTCCGCTCGTCCCGCTCGATGGTGGCCGCTTCGCGACGTCGGACCTCAACGACCTTTATCGCCGCGTCATCAACCGTAACAACCGCCTGAAGCGGCTCATCGAGCTGCGTGCGCCGGACATCATCATCCGCAACGAGAAGCGGATGCTGCAGGAGTCCGTCGACGCGCTGTTCGACAATGGCCGTCGCGGCCGCGTCATCACGGGTGCCAACAAGCGCCCGCTGAAGTCGCTCAGCGACATGCTGAAGGGCAAGCAGGGCCGCTTCCGCCAGAACCTTCTCGGCAAGCGCGTCGACTATTCGGGCCGTTCGGTGATCGTGGTGGGTCCGGAGCTGAAGCTCCACCAGTGCGGTCTGCCGAAGAAGATGGCGCTCGAGCTGTTCAAGCCGTTCATCTACTCGCGCCTCGACGCGAAGGGCTATTCGTCCACGGTGAAGCAGGCGAAGAAGCTCGTCGAAAAGGAAAAGCCCGAGGTCTGGGACATCCTCGACGAGGTGATCCGCGAGCACCCGGTTCTCTTGAACCGCGCGCCGACGCTTCACCGTCTGGGCATCCAGGCGTTCGAGCCCAAGCTCATCGAAGGCAAGGCGATCCAGCTTCATCCGCTGGTCTGCACGGCCTTCAACGCCGACTTCGACGGCGACCAGATGGCCGTGCACGTTCCGCTGTCGCTCGAAGCGCAGCTCGAAGCGCGCGTCCTGATGATGTCGACGAACAACATCCTGCACCCCGCGAACGGTCAGCCGATCATCGTGCCGTCGCAGGACATCGTTCTCGGCCTCTATTATCTGTCGATCATGTCGGAGAAAGAGCCGGGCGAGGGGATGACCTTCGGCTCCATGGCCGAGCTGCAGCACGCGCTCGACGCCAAGGTGGTCACCGTCCACTCGAAGGTGAAGGTCCGCTACAAGACCGTCGACGAGGACGGCAATCCGATCACCCAGATCCACGAGACCACCCCCGGTCGCGCGCTGATCGGTGATCTTCTGCCGCGTTCGCCGAAGGTGCCGTTCGACATCTGCAACCAGCTGATGACGAAGAAGAACATCTCCAAGATGATCGATGCGGTGTACCGCAACACCGGTCAGAAGGAGACGGTGATCTTCTGCGACCGCGTGATGAGCCTCGGCTTCACCAACGCGTTCAAGGCCGGCATCTCGTTCGGCAAGGACGACATGGTCATCCCGGAAGAGAAGTACAAAGTCGTCGAAGAGACGGCCGAGCTCGCGAAGGAATACGAGCAGCAGTACAACGAAGGCCTCATCACCCAGGGCGAGAAGTACAACAAGGTCATCGACGCTTGGGCGAAGTGCACCGACCGTGTCGCCGCCGCCATGATGGAGAAAATCTCCGCCGTGGAGACCGACCCGGAGACGGGGCGGACCAAGCAGATGAACTCCGTCTACATGATGAGCCACTCGGGTGCGCGTGGTTCGCCCACCCAGATGCGTCAGCTCGCGGCCATGCGTGGCCTGATGGCGAAGCCGTCGGGCGAGATCATCGAGACGCCGATCACCTCGAACTTTAAAGAGGGTCTGACGGTTCTCGAGTACTTCAACTCGACCCACGGCGCCCGTAAGGGCCTCGCGGACACGGCGCTCAAGACGGCGAACTCGGGTTATCTCACCCGCCGTCTCGTCGACGTGGCGCAGGATTCGATCATCAACGAGACCGATTGCGGCTCGCAGCGCGGCCTCACCATGGAGCCGATCGTCGACGCCGGTCAGGTGATCGCGACACTCGGCTCTCGTGTGCTCGGCCGCACCGCGGCGGAGGACGTGAACAACCCGCTGACCGGCGAGCTGATCGCCGAGAAGGGCAAACTTCTCGACGAGAAGGACGTCGACGCGATCGAGGCGGCGAAGATCCAGTCGCTGAAGATCCGGTCGGTGCTTACCTGCGAGACCCGCAACGGCGTGTGCGCGGCCTGTTATGGGCGCGACCTCGCCCGCGGTACGCCCGTCAACATGGGCGAGGCGGTCGGCGTCATCGCGGCGCAGTCGATCGGCGAGCCGGGCACGCAGCTCACGATGCGCACCTTCCACGTCGGCGGCACGGCGCAGGTGGTCGACAGCTCGTTCATCGAGTCGTCCTTCGAGGGCACCATCCAGGTCAAGAACCGCAACCTGGTTCGCGACTCGGAAGGCAACCTGATGGTCATGGGCCGCAACGTTCAGGTCGCGGTGATCGACACCGACGGCACCGAGCGGGCGACCTACAAGCTGACCTACGGCGCCAAGCTCCATGTCGACGAAGACGACGTGATCAAGCGCGGGCAGCGCATCGCGGAATGGGATCCGTACACCCGCCCGATCCTCACCGAGGTCGAGGGCACGGTGGACTTCGAGGATCTCGTCGACGGTATCTCGGTGTCGGAAGCGGCCGACGAGGCGACGGGTATCACCAAGCGCGTCGTCACCGACTGGCGGACCCACACGCGCGGCTCCGCCTTGCGGCCGGCCGTGATCATCAAGGGCCCGGACGGCAACGTTTTGAAGCTGCCGCGTGGCGGTGACGCGCGTTACCTCCTGTCGGTCGACACGGTGCTGTCCGTCGACACCGGCAACATGGTCCATGCCGGTGACGTGCTGGCGCGTATTCCGCTGGAAAGCGCGAAGACGCGTGACATCACGGGTGGTCTGCCGCGCGTCGCCGAGCTCTTCGAGGCGCGTCGTCCGAAGGACAATGCGATCATCGCGGAGATGGACGGCACGGTCCGCTTCGGCAAGGACTTCAAGAACAAGCGCCGGATCATCATCGAGCCGTCGGCCGATTCGGGGCTCGAGCCGATCGAGTACATGGTGCCGAAGGGCAAGCACATTCACTTGCAGGACGGCGACCCGATCGAGAAGGGCGACTACATCCTGGACGGCAACCCGGCGCCGCACGACATCCTCGCGATTCACGGCGTGGAGGCGCTCGCCGCCTACCTCGTCAACGAGATCCAGGGCGTCTACCGGCTCCAGGGCGTCGGCATCAACGACAAGCACATCGAGGTGATCGTTCGCCAGATGCTGCAGAAGGTCGAGATCCAGGATCCGGGCGATTCCGACCTCCTCGTCAACGAGCAGGTCGACCGTCTGGAGCTCGACGAGCTGAACGACGAACTCGTCGCCGACGGCAAGAAGCCGGCGTCGGGTCAGCCGGTCCTGCTCGGCATCACCAAGGCGTCGCTGCAGACGCGTTCGTTCATCTCCGCCGCCTCCTTCCAGGAGACGACGCGGGTGCTGACCGAAGCGGCGGTGTCCGGCAAGGCCGACCAGCTCGAGGGGCTGAAGGAGAACGTCATCGTCGGCCGCCTCATCCCGGCCGGCACCGGCGGCATGATCAACCGCATCCGCGAGGTTGCGGCCAAGCGCGACGACCTCATCGAAGAGGCCGAGCGTCAGGCGCAGCACGCGAACGAAGGTGCGGCGATGATCGCCGACATGCGCGACGCGAGCCCGTTCCCGGGCGAGTGACCGCGGGTCCGCTCGCGGACCTCTACGGACAAAGAAACGGCCGCCTTCGGGCGGCCGTTTTCGTTTCTGGGTATCGAGTGGAACGATGGGCGGAGCGTCGCCGGGCGGCGAGGGGCCGGCTCCGTCATGGTGTGTGCCGAGGACGCAGCTCGGCGGGATCGGGCAGTGAGCCGCTTTCCGGCCTATCCGAGGGGGTCGGGCGACCGCCTACGGCATCCCCCCTGAGGCCGTTGCCACCGCGCGGCGCGATCCGGACCGCGCCGCACCCCGGACCGTGCAGCGGCGCTACGTGGGAGCGTCGCGCCGCCGATCAGCCGTCGGCGGCTTGACGAGGCGTTGGTGACGCCCGGCCTAGCGGTTCTTCTCCGGTGACTCGCTCTCAAGGTCCGGGACGAGGGCTTTGAGGAAGGCCGGAAGCTCGACCCGTTCCTCAGCGTCCGCCTCAGGCGCCGTGTCGGATGCGGGCTCGGCGGCCTCGGCCTCGTCGGGCAAGGGCGCCGCCTGCAAGGGCGCCGTGGTCTGATAGGGCTGATAGGTCGCTTCCGCCGGCGCGTCCAAATACGTCGCGAATTCCCGCATCGTGCCGCGCCACCAGTCGAACGTGTCGTCGAGATTGCGCGGCGTGACGCCATAGGCGAGGTTCACGTCATACTGAAGCGCGACGTCCCCGCCGCCGTGTCGATAGGCGACGCTGAAGCGATAGCTGCGATTCCACTGGTTCAGCGTGTCGAGATCGGCATCCGACGGATAGAGCGCTCGCAGCTGGATCGAGCGGCAGGCGGCGTTGTCGGTACAGCCATAGAAATAGATGAGATAGACAGTGCCATCCATCCGGCCGCGGATGAGCGGATCGCCGTATTCGTCGGTCTCGATAAAGGCCGAGCCGTAGCCGCGGGCGACATGGGCGACGGCCTCGGGATCGTGTGCGTCGATGAGATCCTCCGCCGCCGCGCCGGTGGCGGCGACCGCGGCGAGGGCCGTCAAAGCGGCGCGTGCGGCGCGGGAGGACGCGGTCCGTGGGAACCATCCCGTCATAGATTGATCTCCCTCATAAGGGTGGGGGCGCCGACCGTCGGGGCGTAGCCGAATCGGTCGAAATCGGCTGCGAATCGCTCCGCTACACGGCGTTCGAGTGCCGGCGTATAGTACGCCTTCAGCTTGTCGCCGGCATCGGTGCGGTGCCGGTCCTCGGTGCGCAGAAAATCATGCGGCGCGACGCCGATACGCTCGAGAATCGCGCGAAAATCCGCGTCGAACGATTCGGCCCGGCCGATCGCGTGATAGCGGACATCTTCGATCATCGTCTCGACCGTTTGAAGGCGCCAATGAAGGTCCATTTCGCCGGCCGTCTGCGCACAGACGACGTCGACGAAGGTTGCGAAGTCAATCGCCGTGTCGATGGCGTCTTCGTCGTGCCCGAGATGGCGAAGGATGTTCTTCTTCTGCGGCTTGTTGCCGGCGATCTTGTCGAGATAAGCCGACAAAAGCCGACTGAACGGATCGCGCACGAAGCAGAAGCGAAAGAAGTCGGGCGCGGTGAAGACGTCGACCGCCGCGAACGTCTCCGGCGACAAGAGCGGCGAGAGCGCGCGACGGTGCACCCGCTCCGGATCCGCATACCGGTGCCCCGGACGGTCGGTCTCGATGCTGTGAAGCGTCTGCTTCACGGTGGAACACGCGACCTTCGGCGTCTCCACATAGACGTATCGGAATCGTGACGAAATGTTCGTCTTATAATTCAGACGAAATTTTCCGTACTTTTTCGCATAATATCCGTAATTGGTGACATAATCACCATCACCGGCCGCTCGAGATACCATCGGCGCTTCGCCTTTATCGTCGATCGTCTGCCGACGAGAGGTGACGCACCCGAGGCGGCCGGGTCAAGCCTCCGGCATCATCTCGGCGAGAATCGTGCCGGCATTCTCATAGACGACGCTCTTTCCGGCGCGGGCCCGGCGGTCCTGCATGTGGAGATGGGTGAGCATCACGCGGTCGCGCAGGACGGGCAGGTCATACGGATCGAGACCGTTCCACGGCAAAAACGGGTTGCGCCGCAGGACCCCGTAGAGCGAGGTGCGGACGGTCCGGTGCGGGCTCGGGCAGCGGCGGTGGAAGCCATAGGTGTCGGCGACCACCAGCGTGTTGCCGGGCACGGGGCAGGGGCGCACCTCGCCATAACCGAGAGCCTTCAGCTGATCCTCCGGCAGGCGGAAAGAGCCGGCGGCATGGTGGCGGTCGGCGTTGCTCGTCGCGCGGATGGCCTGCTGATGCTCCCATTCGAGCCGCTCCGGCGTCAGGCGGTGCGAGCCGGGCGCATAGGCGAAGGGGCCATCTTCCTCGCGCACGTCATGTAAGAAGAGCCAGAGCTTGGCCGTCGGATGGAAGGTGTCGGCGTGGAGATCGGCCTGCGGGTCCGCCGCACCGGAAGGCGGATCGACGGCGATCGTCTGAAGCATGCCGACGATGTGGCCGGTCCGCCCGGCGGTGTAGCCGACGAGATTGCGAATATCGGGGCTGGCGAGATAGCGGGAGAGCGCCGCCATCGCCGAACCGTCGGATCGGGCGGGCAGGGGCATCACGCGGTTGACCGCCTGCCCCTGTCGCATCTGCCATGCGGGACGCGGGATGCTCGCCACCTCCTCGCGCACGCGCTTCAAGAGGTCGTCCGGCAAGGCGTTGTGGCGGACGACGAATCCGTCGCGATCGACCGATTCGCGCTCGGCGGGATCGATTCGCGAGGCGAGCGTTTTGCGGCGCCGCTCCGACATGGCATAGGCCCACGCGACGCGCCGCCTGTGGAGACCGCGCATGTTGAGCGTGGCGGAACCGATGACGGGATTTTTGCGAAATGATTTTTCAGCCGTAAAAATCGCAGGGGCCGCGAGAGGAATACGGAAAAGATCGACCGGGTTCATGGCAATTGAACGCGCTGATTGTGAATACTATCTGTTCCTATACCGCCGTCGTCGACCGGGCAATCGGAGCGTCTTTCCCCCGCCGGGGCACCACAACTCCCGATCTAGAGGCTTGACGCTGAACCAGCGACCCTCTATGTGACCCCAACCGAATGACAGGCTGTCGGTTGCGGCTTCAGTGGCGCACGCGAAACGCTGTCCGGTACTCCGTTTTGAGTTCGGCCCGACTATTTATTCCGGGCCGCTCACGTTCGCGCTGGCGCGGCTTCTACAGTGAAGGCCGTGACGGCGCGCTTGTCCGTATGGGTTTGAAACCCGGAATATAAGGCCCAGAAGGGCCGCGAGTGCGGTTTTGGCCGCGTTTGGGAAGGTGTAATGCCGACGATCAACCAGCTGATCCGCAAGCCGCGCGTCGCCCCGGTGAAGCGCAACAAGGTTCCGGCCATGGAGGCGAACCCGCAGAAGCGGGGCGTCTGCACGCGCGTCTATACGACGACGCCGAAGAAGCCGAACTCGGCTCTGCGTAAGGTTGCCAAGGTTCGCCTCACCAATGGGTTCGAGGTGATTGGCTATATTCCGGGTGAGGGTCATAACCTTCAGGAGCACTCCGTGGTGATGATCCGCGGCGGCCGCGTGAAGGACCTTCCGGGCGTGCGCTATCACATTCTGCGCGGCGTGCTCGACACGCAGGGTGTGAAGAACCGCAAGCAGCGCCGCTCGAAGTACGGCGCCAAGCGGCCGAAATGATGCGCGCCGGCCTTCCCATCACGGTGATCGCCGCTTTCGCGCTTTCGATGAGCGCGGCGGCCGCCCAGACGGGCGCCGGCGCTGCCGCCGACGAGGGGGATGCCGGACTTCCCTCGCTCCCGAAAGGGTGTCTCGCCATCGCCGTCGATCAGGCGAACGGTGGCGAAGGGAACGGCAAAGGCGAGACGCTGGCGGAGGCCGAGGCGGACGCCATCGCCCTTTGCAAGCAGAGCGGCGGCGTGAATTGCACGATCGAAACGAGCTCGTGCAATCCCGACGGCTGACGGTCGCGGTTAGGCGAAGAATTGATCGAAGTGTGGTGGGGAGCGGGTCGCGCGGGGGCCCTGACCTCGGTGAGGAATTGAAGACGAATGTCACGACGTCACAGCGCTGAGAAGCGGGAAGTTCTGCCGGATCCGAAATTCGGCGATGTCATCCTGTCGAAGTTCATGAATGCGATCATGTACGACGGCAAGAAGTCGGCCGCCGAGAAGATCGTCTACGGCGCGCTCGATATCTGCCAGACCAAGTCGCGCACGGATCCTGTGCAGATGTTCCACGACGCGCTGTCGAACGTCTCGCCGCAGGTCGAGGTTCGCTCTCGCCGTGTCGGTGGCGCGACCTACCAGGTCCCGGTCGAGGTTCGTCCGGAGCGCCGCCAGGCTCTCGCGATCCGCTGGCTCATCGCCGCGGCCCGCAAGCGCAACGAAAAGACCATGGTCGACCGTCTGTCGGGTGAGCTGATGGACGCCGCCAACAACCGCGGCACCGCGGTGAAAAAGCGCGAAGACACGCACAAGATGGCGGAAGCCAACCGTGCGTTCTCGCATTACCGCTGGTAAGCCGAAGCACGAACGCCCGAGAGCATCATGTCCCGCACGCACAAAATCGAAGACTATCGCAACTTCGGCATCATGGCGCACATCGATGCCGGGAAGACGACGACGACCGAGCGCATCCTGTTCTACACGGGCCGCAGCCATAAGATCGGCGAAGTCCATGACGGCGCCGCCACGATGGACTGGATGGAGCAGGAGCAAGAGCGGGGCATCACGATTACCTCCGCCGCGACGACCTGCTTCTGGCAGGACAAGCGGCTGAACATCATCGACACGCCGGGCCACGTCGACTTCACGATTGAGGTCGAGCGTTCGCTGCGCGTGCTCGACGGCGCGATCGCGCTCCTCGACGCCAATGCCGGCGTTGAGCCCCAGACCGAGACCGTGTGGCGCCAGGCGGACAAGTATTCCGTGCCGCGCATGATCTTCGTCAACAAGATGGACAAGACCGGCGCGGACTTCTTCCGCTGCGTGACGATGATCAAGGAGCGCCTCGGCGCGAACCCGATCATCCTTCAGCTTCCGATCGGCGCCGAGACCGACTTCAAGGGCGTCGTCGACCTCGTGAAGATGCAGGCGATCATCTGGCACGACGAGTCGCTCGGTGCGAAGTTCGACTATGTCGACATCCCGGCCGACCTTCAGGACCAGGCGCAGGAATATCGTGAACAGCTCGTCGAGGCCGCCGTCGAGCTCGACGAGACAGCGATGGAAGCCTATCTCGAAGGCAACGAGCCGGACGAAGCCACGCTGAAGGCCTTGATCCGCAAAGGCACGATCGACAACACCTTCACGCCGATCCTCACCGGCTCCGCGTTCAAGAACAAGGGCGTTCAGCCGTTGCTCGACGCCGTCGTCGACTATCTGCCGTCCCCGATCGACGTCGAATCGATCCGCGGCATCGACGCGAAGACCGAAGAGCCCGTGAAGCGCCGTTCGTCGGACGAAGCGCCGCTCGCCATGCTCGCCTTCAAGGTGATGAACGACCCGTTCGTCGGGACGCTCACCTTCTGCCGTATCTATTCCGGTGTGCTCGAGCAGGGCGCCACGGTGATGAACACGGTGAAGGAGAAGCGCGAGCGCGTCGGCCGTATGCTGCAGATGCACTCGAACTCGCGCGAAGAGATCAAGATCGCCTATGCGGGCGACATCGTGGCGCTGGCTGGTCTCAAGGAGACCACCACGGGCGACACGTTGTGTGACCCGTCGTCGCCGGTGATCCTGGAGCGCATGGAGTTCCCGGATCCGGTCATCGACATCGCGATCGAGCCGAAGACGAAGTCGGACCAGGAGAAGATGGGCCTCGCGCTCAACCGTCTCGCGGCCGAAGACCCGTCTTTCCGCGTGAAGTCCGACCCCGAATCGGGCCAGACGATCATTTCCGGTATGGGTGAGCTTCACCTCGACATTCTGGTCGACCGCATGAAGCGGGAGTTCAAGGTCGAGGCGAACATCGGTCAGCCGCAGGTCGCCTATCGCGAGACGATCACGCAGCAGGCCGAGATCGACTACACCCACAAGAAGCAGTCGGGTGGTTCGGGCCAGTTCGCGCGTATCAAGCTCGTGATCGAGCCGAACGAGATCGGGTCGGGCTTCGAGTTCGCCTCCGAGATCGTCGGTGGCTCGGTGCCGAAGGAATACATCCCGGGCGTCGAGAAGGGCATCCAGTCGGTTCTGACGTCGGGTCCGATCGCGGGCTTCCCGATGGTGGATATCAAGGCCCGTTTGATCGATGGTGCCTACCACGATGTTGACTCCTCGGTCCTGGCGTTTGAAATCGCTGCTCGCGCGGCGTTCCGCGAAGGTTGCCAAAAGGCGAAGCCGAAGCTTCTCGAGCCGATCATGAAGGTCGAGGTCGTGACGCCTGACGAATTCGCCGGCACCGTCATGGGTGACATCAACTCTCGTCGTGGTCAGATCCAGGGCACGGAGACCCGCGGTGTCGCGAGCGTCGTCAACGCGTTCGTGCCGCTGGCCAACATGTTCGGCTACGTGTCGAACCTGCGGTCCATGACCCAGGGTCGCGCGCAGTACACGATGCAGTTCGACCACTACGAGCAAGTGCCGCAGGCGGTCGCCGAAGAAGTTCAGGCGAAGTACGCCTGATCCGACTGCCGCCCCAACGAGACCAGGGGCGGTGGCAAAGCAACCCGCCGCCCCGGGTTTTGGGGGCGGTGCCAACTTGACCAATCTAGCGTCAGCGCCGGACCCAAGAGGATAGTGGAGAATCGCCAATGGCGAAGGAGAAGTTTAACCGCAGTAAGCCGCACCTGAACATCGGGACCATCGGTCACGTTGACCATGGTAAGACGTCGCTAACGGCGGCGATCACGAAGGTGTTGGCAGAAACCGGTGGCGCGACGTTCAAGGCCTACGATCAGATCGACGCAGCGCCGGAAGAAAAGGCTCGTGGCATCACCATCTCCACCGCGCACGTGGAGTACGAGACCGAGAACCGCCACTACGCGCACGTCGACTGCCCGGGGCACGCCGACTACGTGAAGAACATGATCACGGGTGCCGCCCAGATGGACGGCGCGATCCTGGTCGTGTCGGCGGCGGACGGCCCCATGCCGCAGACCCGCGAGCACATCCTGCTCGCCCGTCAGGTCGGCGTTCCGGCGATCGTGGTCTTCCTGAACAAGGTCGACCAGGTCGATGACCCGGAACTGCTCGAGCTCGTCGAGCTCGAGGTGCGTGAGCTCTTGAACTCTTACGAGTTCCCGGGCGACGACATTCCGATCGTGAAGGGCTCCGCCCTCGCGGCGCTGGAAGACTCCAATAAGGAGATCGGCCACGACGCGGTGCTCGAGCTCATGAAGGAAGTCGACGCGTACATTCCGGAGCCGGAGCGTCCCGTCGACGGCGCGTTCCTGATGCCGATCGAAGACGTGTTCTCGATCTCCGGTCGTGGTACGGTTGTGACCGGTCGTGTCGAGCGCGGCATCGTGAAGGTGGGTGAGGAAGTCGAGATCGTCGGCATCCGCGACACCACGAAGACGACCGTTACGGGCGTCGAGATGTTCCGCAAGCTGCTCGATCAGGGCCAGGCTGGCGACAATATCGGCGCGCTGCTGCGCGGCGTTGGTCGCGACGACGTGGAGCGCGGGCAGGTTCTCTGCAAGCCGGGTTCCGTGACGCCGCACACGAAGTTCAAGGCGTCGGCCTACATCCTCACCAAGGAAGAGGGTGGCCGCCACACGCCGTTCTTCACGAACTATCGTCCGCAGTTCTATTTCCGGACGACGGACGTGACGGGCGTGGTGACGCTTCCGGAAGGCACCGAGATGGTGATGCCGGGCGACAACGTGGAGATCAACGTCGAGCTGATCCAGCCGATCGCGATGGAAGAGCAGCTCCGCTTCGCGATCCGCGAAGGTGGCCGCACCGTCGGCGCCGGCGTCGTCGCGACGATCGTCGAGTAATTCGGCGACCAAATTCGGAGGCGCGGTTTCGGCCGCGCCTCTGCACGTCCCGGGCGTCATCTTTTTGACATCCGAGGGCAGAAAATGCTGGCAATTGGCGCGATGGTTGATTACGTTTCGCGCCGCCCCTTAAGGAAGGGGTGTCAGCCATTGAGTCGTGTTTTCAGGGTCTGTCGATTTCCGATTGAGGAAATCGGGCAGGCGAAGTCGTCCGTTGCGGCGGGTGCAAGAAGAGCGTGATGAACCAGAATATTCGCATACGCCTGAAAGCGTTCGATCACCGTGTGCTCGATACCTCCACCAAGGAGATCGTGCAGACGGCGCGCCGGACGGGGGCACAGGTCCGAGGGCCGGTCCCGCTTCCGACCCGTATTGAACGCTACACAGTGAACCGTTCGCCGCACATCGATAAGAAGAGCCGCGAGCAGTTCGAAATTCGTACGCATAAGCGGCTCCTCGACATTGTCGACCCGACGCCGCAGACGGTGGACGCGCTGATGAAGCTCGATCTTGCCGCCGGCGTGGATGTCGAGATCAAGCTCTGATTTTGAGCTTGGTTGTTTTGAGTTTTGACGAGGGCCTGAGGGCGGAAGGGTAGAGCGATGCGTTCGGCGATCATCGCAAAGAAGATCGGGATGACCCGCATCTATAACGATGCGGGCGAGCATGTGCCGGTGACGGTGCTGGCGCTCGACGGCTGCCAGGTCGTGGCACAGCGGACGGCCGAACGCGACGGCTATGTGGCGCTTCAGCTTGGCGCCGGTCGCGCTAAGGCGAAGAACACCACGAAGGCGATGCGCGGCCATTTCGCGAAGGCGAATGTCGAGCCGAAGCGTGCGCTCGCGGAGTGCCGTGTGTCTCAGGACAACCTCATCGAGGTGGGCGCGGAGATCACCGCCGACCATTTCGTGGAGGGGCAGTTCGTCGACGCCACGGGTACGTCGATCGGTAAGGGTTTCGCCGGTGCCATGAAGCGGCACAATTTCGGCGGCCTTCGCGCCTCTCACGGCGTGTCGATCTCGCACCGTAGCCACGGCTCGGTCGGCCAGTGCCAGGATCCCGGCAAGATCTTCAAAGGCAAGAAGATGGCGGGTCATATGGGCAATGTCCGTGTGACCACGCAGAACCTCACGATCGCGCGTGTTGACGCCGATCGCGGGCTGGTCCTCGTGAAGGGCGCCGTCCCGGGCTCCAAGGGGTCTTGGGTTATGATCCGCGATGCGGTGAAGAAGGCGACGCCGGACGGCATTCCGATGCCGGGTGCGTTCCGCATGCCCGAGAGCGACGAGGCCCCGGCCGAAGAGGCTGCCGGCGCCGCGCCGGCCGATGTCACCGAGGTCGTCAACGAGGCGCCCGCAGCTGGTGACGATACGAACAAGGGTGATGCGTGATGGACATTACGGTCAAAACGCTCGCCGGTGAGGACGCGGGTACCGTTACGTTGCCCGATGAGACGTTTGGTTTGGAGCCCCGTGCGGACATTCTCCACCGTGTCGTGCGCTGGCAGCTGGCTCGTCGCCAGGCCGGCACGCACAAGGTGAAGAGTCGCGGCGAGATCAACGCCACCGGCAAGAAGATGTACCGCCAGAAGGGGACGGGCCGCGCTCGTCACTCCGACAAGAAGGCGACGCAGTTCCGTGGCGGCGCGAAGCCCCACGGGCCGAAGGTTCGCGATCATTCGCACGAGCTGCCGAAGAAGGTTCGTCAGCTCGGCCTGCGTCTCGCGCTGTCGGCCAAGGCGAAGAACGAGGGCATCATCGTCCTCGACCGCGCAGCGATCGACGAGCTGAAGACGAAGGCGCTGCGCACGCAGTTCGCGGCGCTGGGCGTGTCGAACGCGCTGGTGATCGACGCCGACGTCGACGCGAACTTTGCCAAGGCGGCGCGCAATATTCCGATGGTGGACGTGCTGCCGGTCGCCGGCCTCAACGTCTACGACATCATGCGTCGTGACACGCTGGTGCTGACCCGCTCGGCCCTCGAGGGCATCGAAGCGCGTCTCGCCGGTGCCGGCGCTGCGGCCCTGACGGCCGCCGAAGGGGAGGCGGCCTGATGGCGATCGCGCTCAACCATTATGACGTCATCGTCTCTCCGGTGATTACCGAGAAGTCGACCGAGGCGTCCGAGAACAACCAGATCGTCTTCCGCGTGTCGAAGGCGGCGTCGAAGCCCGAGATCAAGGCCGCTGTCGAAGCGCTCTTTTCGGTGAAGGTGACGGCCGTCAACACGCTGGTGCGCAAGGGCAAGGTGAAGCGCTTCCGCGGCGTCAAAGGACGTCAGTCGGATGTGAAGCACGCTGTCGTGACGCTCGCCGACGGTCAATCCATCGACGTGACGACGGGGCTTTAATCCGATGGCACTGAAGACTTTCAATCCGACGTCCCCGGGCCAGCGCCAGCTCGTCATCGTCAAGCGGGACGGCCTTTACAAGGGCAAGCCCGAGAAGTCGCTGACCGAGGGTCTGTCGAAGTCCGGCGGCCGCAACAATGTCGGCCGCAAGACGAGCCGGCATCGTGGCGGCGGTCACAAGCGGACCTATCGCATCGTCGATTTCAAGCGTCGCAAGTTCGACGTTCCGGCGACGGTTGAGCGGCTCGAGTACGACCCGAACCGTTCGGCGTTCATCGCGCTGGTGAAGTATCAGGACGGCGAGCTGTCCTACATTCTCGCGCCGCAGCGCCTTTCGGTGGGTGACACCGTCGTGGCCGGTGCGAAGGTTGACGTGAAGCCGGGCAACGCGATGCCGCTTTCGGCGATCCCCGTTGGCACCATCATCCACAATGTGGAGATGAAGCCGATGAAGGGTGGTCAGATCGCCCGCGCCGCCGGCGGCTACGCGCAGCTCGTCGGTCGTGATGGCGGTTATGCGGTGCTTCGCCTTCAGTCGGGTGAGCAGCGCCGCGTTCCGGGTGCCTGCATGGCCACCTGTGGCGCGGTGTCGAACCCCGATCACGGCAACATCAATCTCTCGAAGGCAGGCCGTTCGCGTTGGCTCGGCCGTCGCCCGCAGACGCGCGGTGTCGCGATGAACCCGTTCGACCACCCCCATGGTGGTGGTGAGGGTCGCACGTCCGGCGGTCGTCACCCTGTGACGCCGTGGGGCCAGCCGACCAAGGGCAAGCGCACGCGCTCCAACAAGTCGACGGACAAGTACATCGTCCGCTCGCGTCACGCACGGAAGAAGTAAATGACTCGCTCAGTCTGGAAAGGTCCGTTCGTCGACGGATACCTCCTGAAGAAGGCGGAGAAGGTCCGCGAGAGCGGTCGCAACGAGGTCATCAAGATCTGGTCGCGTCGCTCGACCGTTCTGCCGCACTTCGTTGGTCTGACATTTGGCGTCTACAATGGTCAGAAGCACGTCCCCGTGCTCGTGACCGAAGACATGGTTGGCCACAAGTTCGGTGAGTTTTCGCCGACGCGCACGTACTACGGGCACGGTGCCGACAAGAAGGCGAAGAGGAAGTAATGGGTAAGGCAAAACGCCCCCGCGTCCTCGCCGAGACCGAGGCACGCGCGGTAAACAAGATGATCCGGGTCAGCCCCCAGAAGCTCAATCTGGTCGCGGCAATGATCCGTGGGAAGCCGGTTTCCAAGGCGCTCTCCGATCTGGAGTTCAGCCGCAAGCGGATCGCAGTCGACGTGCGTAAGACGCTCGAGTCGGCGATCGCAAATGCGGAGAACAACCACGATCTCGACGTCGACGCCCTGGTCGTGAAAGAAGCCTTCGTTGGCAAAGCGCTTGTGATGAAGCGCTTCCGCCCGCGTGGCCGTGGCCGCGTCGGTGGCATCGAGAAGCCGTTTTCGCACCTCACGATCGTGGTGCGTGAAGTTGAGGAGGCGGCCTGATGGGTCAGAAGGTTTCCCCGATCGGGCTCCGGCTCGGCATCAACCGCACCTGGGATTCGCGCTGGTACGCGGAGGGCGGCGAATACGGCAAGCTGCTGCATGAGGATATTGCGATCCGCAAGATGCTCATGAAGGAGCTGAAGCAGGCCGCGGTTTCGAAGATCGTGATCGAGCGCCCGCACAAGAAGTGCCGTGTGACGATCCATTCGGCGCGTCCGGGTGTCGTGATCGGCAAGAAGGGCGCCGATATCGACCGCCTGCGCAAGAAGGTGTCGGCGATGACCGACTCCGAGGTGCACATCAACATCGTCGAGGTCCGCAAGCCGGAAGTTGACGCGACGCTGGTGGCCGCTTCGATTGCGCAGCAGCTCGAGCGCCGTATCGCGTTCCGCCGCGCCATGAAGCGTGCGGTGCAGACCGCGATGCGCATGGGCGCTGGCGGCATCCGCATCAATTGCGGCGGTCGTCTCGGCGGCGCGGAAATCGCGCGGACCGAGTGGTATCGCGAAGGCCGTGTGCCGCTGCACACGCTGCGTGCCGACATCGACTATGGCGTTGCCACGGCCGAGACGGCGTACGGCACGTGTGGCGTCAAGGTTTGGATCTTCAAGGGCGAGATCCTGGAGCACGACCCGATGGCGTCCGAACGGCGCGCCACCGAGGCGTCGAACCAGGGTTCGTCCGGTCGTCGACGCGGTGATGACCGCGGCGATCGCGGCTGAGGGGAGCGGTAATCGATGTTGCAGCCGAAACGGACCAAGTTCCGCAAGCAGCACAAGGGCCGCATCCATGGCGTCGCGAAGGGGGGCACCGAGCTCAACTTTGGCGCCTTCGGCCTGAAGGCAATGGAGCCGGAGCGGGTGACCGCCCGGCAGATCGAAGCAGCCCGTCGGGCCATGACGCGTCACATGAAGCGTCAGGGTCGCGTGTGGATCCGTATCTTCCCCGACCTGCCGGTGTCGAAGAAGCCGACCGAAGTGCGTATGGGTAAGGGTAAGGGCTCGGTCGAGTATTGGGCCGCCCGGGTGCATCCCGGCCGGATCATGTTCGAGATCGACGGCGTGTCCGAGGAGATCGCGCGTGAGGCGTTCCGTCTCGCCGGTGCGAAGCTCCCGATCAAGACGCGCTTCGTCCAGCGGATTGCGGAGTAGATGATGCGGGCCGAAGATGTGCGCGCGAAGACGTCCGACGAGCTCGTCGACCAGCTTCGCGATCTGAAGAAAGAGCAGTTCAACCTGCGTTTCCAGCGTGCCACCGGGCAGCTTGAGAATACGGCGCGGGTGCGTGTGATCCGCCGCGATATTGCGCGGATCAAGACGATTTTGGGCCAGCGCCGGGCCGCGGACGCCGCGGCGTCCAAGGCCGAGTGAGGGTTTAGATGCCGAAGCGTAACCTTGAAGGGATCGTGACCTCCGACAAGGGCAACAAGACGATTGTTGTCTCCGTCGAGCGGCGCTTTGCCCACCCGTTGTTGAAGAAGACCGTGCGTCGCTCGAAGAGCTATCACGCGCACGACGAGACGAACCGCTATCACGTCGGTGATCGGGTTCGGATCGAGGAATGCCGCCCGGTTTCCAAGCTGAAATCGTGGCGGGTCGTCGGTGCGCTGACGCCGGCTGGTGTGCTGATCACCTCCGACGCCGAAGCGCAGGCCGCTGCGGCGGCCGTCTCTGCCGCGGGTGGTGACGCCCAGGCGGTCGAGAAGGCGGCACATGATGCGGAAACGCATGTCGGAGACGAGAAGGCGTAAGTCTTCCGCTCCGGTGTGAACCGCACCGATTTCGTGATCTGGAGCGCTAGAGGAGGGAAACCTCCTCTAGCGGTTTACTTGAGTGCCGGACCGTTGATGGCGGTCCCAACATGAGATGAAGTTATGATCCAGATGCAGACTAACCTCGCCGTCGCCGACAATTCCGGCGCACGCCGGGTCATGTGCATCAAGGTGCTGGGCGGCTCGAAGCGGAAATACGCCTCGGTCGGGGACATCATCGTGGTGTCCGTGAAAGAGGCGAGCCCGCGTGGTCGCGTCAAGAAAGGCGACGTGGCGAAGGCCGTCGTCGTGCGTACGGCGAAGGACATCAAACGGGCCGACGGCTCGGTGATCCGCTTCGACGGCAACGCGGCTGTCCTTGTGAACAACAACAAGGAGCCCCTTGGCACCCGCATCTTTGGGCCTGTCCCCCGCGAGCTGCGCCAGTCGAACCACATGAAGATTATTTCGCTCGCGCCGGAGGTTTTGTAGATGGCCGCGAAGATTCGGAAAGGCGACCGCGTCGTCGTCCTCGCCGGCCGCGACAAGGGCAAGTCCGGTCAGGTGACCAAGGTGATGCCGAAAGAGGGCCGCGCCCTCGTCGCCGGCGTCAATATCGTTCAACGCCATACGCGTCAGAGTGCGCAGTCCGAGGGTGGGATCATCGCGAAGTCCGCGCCGATCAACCTGTCGAACATCGCGCTCGAAGACCCGAAGGACGGCAAGCCGACCCGTGTCGGTTTCCGCGTCAACGACGATGGCACGAAAGTGCGCTTTGCGAAGCGCTCGGGGGAGGTGATCGATGGCTGATGTCATGGACGCGCCGGAGACCGTCGGACTCCCGGAAGGCTATGAGCCGCGTTTTGCGAAGCTCTATCG
Source organism: Acuticoccus kalidii (assembly GCF_021556395.1). Taxonomy (GTDB): domain Bacteria; phylum Pseudomonadota; class Alphaproteobacteria; order Rhizobiales; family Amorphaceae; genus Acuticoccus; species Acuticoccus kalidii. Next base: position 249,739 of record NZ_JAKGCS010000024.1, on the reverse strand, counting down.
CGAGAAGGTCGTTCCCGGCCTGCAAGAGAAGTTCGAGTATTCGAACCCGATGATGATCCCCAGCCTCGACAAGGTGGTGATCAACATGGGTGTCGGCGAGGCGACGGCGGACAGCCGCAAGGTCCAGTCGGCGATGAAAGATCTCGCGTTGATCGCGGGTCAGGCGCCGGTGATGACGCGGGCGAAGAACTCGATCGCGGGCTTCAAGGTCCGTGAGCAGATGCCGCTCGGCTGCAAGGTCACGCTGCGTCGGCAGAAAATGTTCGAGTTCCTTGATCGTTTCGTCACGATCGCGCTTCCGCGTGTGAAGGACTTCCGGGGTCTCAACCCGAAGAGCTTCGACGGACGGGGCAACTTCGCCTGTGGCGTGAAGGAACATCTGGTGTTCCCCGAGATCATCTACGACAAGGTGGATCAGGTCTGGGGTATGGACATCATCGTGGCGACGACCGCCAAGACGGACGAAGAAGCGCGCGAAATGCTGCGGCTTTTCAACTTTCCGTTTCGGCAGTAGGGGACGAGACATGGCCAAGAAAGGCAAGATCGAGAACAACGCCAAGCGGATGAAGCTCGTCGATCAGTATGCGGCGAAGCGGGCGGCTCTGCTCGAGATCACGAAGAACCAGGAGCTCCCGATGGAGGAGCGCTTCGCGGCTCAGCTGAAGCTTGCAGAGCTTCCCCGTAATTCGGCCCCGACTCGCGTGAAGAACCGTTGCGAAGTGACGGGTCGTCCGAAGGCGTACTATCGCAAGCTCAAGATGAGCCGTATTGCGCTGCGCGAACTGGGCTCTGCCGGCAAGGTGCCGGGCCTCGTGAAGTCGAGCTGGTAAGGCAACGGCATGAATCTGACTGATCCTCTTGGTGATATGCTGACGCGTATCCGGAACGCCCAGATGCGTAAGCGTTCAAGCGTTCAGACGCCGGGCTCCAAGCTTCGCGTTAACGTTCTCGATGTTCTGAAGTCCGAGGGCTACATTCGTGGCTACTCGGTGACCACCCACGAAAATGGGCGGTCCGAGATCGACATCGAGCTCAAATATTATGACGGCGCGCCCGTGATCCGCGAGATCAAGCGCGTGTCCAAGCCTGGCCGCCGGGTGTATTCCTCGGTGACCACGCTGCCGCGGGTCCGCGACGGCCTCGGCATTTCCATCCTGTCGACGTCGAAAGGCGTCATGAGTGAGCACCAGGCGCGCGACGAAAATGTCGGCGGTGAAGTGCTCTGCCAAATCTTCTAAGGGGGCGGGCATGTCACGTATTGGCAAGCTGGCGGTACCGATCCCCAAAGGGGTGACCGCCAAGGTCGACGGGCAGACGGTGACGGTGAAGGGACCGAAGGGCGAATTGTCCTTCACGGTTCCCGATCTGGTCTCGGTCAAAGAGACCGAGGACGGCATCAAGGTCGACCCGGTGAATGAGGAGCAGAAGGCGCGCGCCCTTTGGGGGCTGTCGCGCACGATGATCGCGAACCTCGTCACGGGGACGACCGACGGCTTCTCGAAGGCGCTTCAGATCAACGGCGTCGGTTACCGCGCGGCCATCCAGGGCAAGGATCTTGTTCTGGCGCTCGGCTACTCGCACGACGTGAAGTATGCGATCCCCGACGGGATCGACATCAAGTGTCCGAAGCCGACCGAGATCGTCGTGTCCGGGATCGACAAGCAGCGTGTGGGTCAGGTCGCGGCCGAGATCCGCAAATGGCGTCCGCCGGAGCCCTATAAGGGCAAGGGCGTGAAGTATGCGGACGAAACGATCGTGCGCAAGGAAGGTAAGAAGAAGTGAGCCGGGAACGCATTCGCTCCGATCGGCGTCGCGCACGCGTTCGCCGTCAACTCAAGGTGGCTGCTTATGGCCGTCCGCGCCTTTCTATCTTTCGTTCGTCTGCGAACATCTATGCGCAGGTGATCGACGACGAGGCGGGCCGCACCGTGGCGTCCGCTTCGACGCTCGAGAAGGACCTGCGCGGCGAACTGAAGACGGGCGCCGACATGGCGGCTGCGGCGCGCGTCGGTGCGCTGATCGCCGAGCGCGCCAAGGCGGCGGGCGTCGATAAGGTCATTTTCGACCGTGGCGATCGCCTCTATCACGGACGTCTGAAGGCGCTGGCCGATGCCGCGCGTGAAGGCGGGCTCGAGTTTTAACGCCCGGTACGCGGGGCACCGAACGGCCGGGAAGGGGTAAGTATGGCAGACGAACGTAGGGGTCGCCGGCGCGACCGCGACGACGAAGACAACGAGTTCACCGACAAGCTCGTACACATCAACCGTGTGGCGAAAGTGGTGAAGGGCGGCCGGCGCTTCGGTTTTGCGGCGCTGGTCGTTGTTGGCGACACGAAGGGCCGGGTCGGCTTCGGCCACGGCAAGGCGCGTGAAGTGCCGGAAGCGATCCGCAAGGCGACCGATTCGGCGAAGCGCACGCTCATCCGCGTGCCGCTGCGCGAGGGTCGGACGCTTCACCATGACGTCGCGGGCCGTTGGGGCGCGGGGAAGGTCTTCTTGCGTGCGGCGCCTCCGGGCACCGGCATCATCGCGGGTGGTCCGATGCGCGCCGTGTTCGAGACGCTGGGCGTCCACGACATCGTGGCGAAGTCGCTCGGCTCCTCGAACCCGTACAACATGATCCGGGCGACGTTCGAGGCGCTGAAGGATCAGGATTCGCCGCGTTCGGTCGCGGCGCGTCGCGGTCTCAAGGTGTCGGCGCTTCAGGCCCGCCGCCGTGATGCCGAGCACGACGCTCCCGTCGCCGACGGCAGCGACGAGAATCAGGCGGAGATGGCCTGATGCCCGACATTCGTGAGACCGAAGGGGCGAAGGCGGCGAAGGCCGCCGGTCGCCCGGTGATCACGGTCGAGCAGATCGGCAGCCCGATCCGCCGTCCGGCTGAACAGCGCCAGACCCTCGCGGGTCTCGGCCTCAACAAAATGCATCGTCGTCGCGTGCTCGAAGACACGCCTGCGGTGCGCGGTATGATCCACAAGGTCCGTCACCTTGTGCGGATCGTGGAGGCGTAAATGAAGCTTTCCGATCTTCGTGACAATCCGGGCGCGGCGAAGCCTAAGCGTCGTCTCGCGCGCGGTATCGGCTCCGGTCGCGGTAAGACCGCGGGCCGCGGTGTGAAGGGTCAGAAGTCGCGTTCGGGCGTGGCCATCAAGGGCTTTGAGGGCGGGCAGATGCCCATCCACATGCGCTTGCCGAAGCGTGGCTTCAACAACATCTTCGCCAAGAGCTACAACACTGTCAGCCTCGGCCGCCTCCAGGAGGCGGTGGACGCTGGCAGGCTCGACGCCGGTTCGACCATCACGGTCGAGGCGCTCGTCGCCGCGGGCATCCTGCGTCGCGCCAAAGACGGCGTTCGCGTGCTGTCCGACGGTGAGCTGAAGGCGGGTCTGAAGCTTTCGGTCGCGGGTGCCTCCAAGGCGGCGATCGAGGCGGTGGAGAAGGCCGGCGGCTCCGTCGAGGTTCTCGACAAGAAGCCAGCGGCCGACGCCGAGGGTTGATCCCAAACCCGGCCGGTTCCCCCGGCCGGGTTTTTTGTTCGTGGGGTGCCCGCTCACTCTGGACCAGGCGGGGAGACGTTCGCGTCTCGGTTCCGGCGGTCGTGCGTGGGGTGGGGCTCGCGAGCGTTTTCCCGATGGCGGTCGCCATCTGGCAAGCGCTCTTTCACAATGACTGGATGCGGAGCGCCGCTGGCTCGTGGGGCCGCGGCCGGCCCGCGTGGGAAGTGAGTGAGCGATGAACGTGCTCGGTTATGCGGCGCTGGCGCTCGTGGCCGGTGTCGGCATTCCGGTGATGGCGGCGATGAATGGCGGGCTCGGCGCCCGCATTGGGAGCCCGGTCCTTGCGGCGGTGCTCCTCATCGGCGTCGCCTTTCTGTGCATCTGCGCGGCGCTCCTCGTGTCGGGCCTACCGAGTGGGGGGATCGCCTGGCCGGCGCCGACGATTTCCTATGCCGCCGGCTTCTTCGTCGCGCTCTATGTCTTGTCGATCACGTTCCTCGCGCCGCGTTTCGGTGTCGCGAACGCGATCTTTTTCGTGCTTCTCGGTCAGCTCGTGTCGGCGGCCCTTATCGATCATTTCGCGCTGTTCGGTGCGCCGCACGTCCCGCTGGGCCTGAAGCGGACGCTCGGTCTCGCGCTGATGGCGTTCGGCGTCTTCCTCGCCCGCAAGCCGCTTTGAGGCGGTTGGGACACGATGTCGGTCGACGCGATGCTTGATAAGTGCGAAAGCATGTTGATATGGGGGGAGGCCGTGGGGCATCCGTCCGCGGTCAATCCAATCGTGCGTGGAGATCGTGACCGACTCGCGTAGAAGCGTGGCCTTGACCGATGTCGTCTCGCGACGCGTCGGGCGCCTTTACGGAACATGGCGATCTGCCAACACATTTTTTTGAGTCTCGGAGCCGCTCATGGCGTCAGCCGCCGAACAACTTGCCGCCAATCTCAACTTCAAGGCATTCGCCAAGGCCGATGAGCTCAAGAAGCGCATCTGGTTCACCCTTGGCGCGCTGATCGTCTACCGGCTCGGAACCTACATTCCGCTGCCGGGGATCGATCCGGTGGCGTTGGAGGCGGCGTTCAACCAAGCGCAGTCCGGGCTCCTCGGGATGTTCAACGTGTTCGCCGGCGGCGCGGTGGGCCGTATGGCGATCTTTGCGCTCGGCATCATGCCGTACATTTCGGCCTCGATTATCATCCAGCTTCTGACGACGGTCGTGCCTCGGCTCGAGCAGTTGAAGAAGGAGGGCGAGCAGGGCCGCAAGGTCATCAACCAGTACACGCGGTACGGCACCGTGATTCTGGCGACCGTGCAGGCCTATGGCATCTCGATCGGGCTCGAGACGGCGGGCGACATCGTCATCGATCCGGGCCTGTTCTTCCGATTCACCACCGTGGTGACGCTGGTCGGCGGCACGATGTTCCTGATGTGGCTCGGCGAGCAGATCACCTCGCGCGGCGTCGGCAACGGTATCTCGTTGATCATCTTCGCTGGCATCATCGCCGGTCTCCCGACCGCGATCGCGGGGATGCTGGAGCTCGGGCGACAGGGGGCTTTGTCAACACCGATCATCCTCGGTGTGATGATCATGGCGGTCGTGGTCATCGGCTTCATCGTGTTCGTGGAGCGTGCGCAGCGCCGGCTGTTGATCCAGTATCCGCGCCGTCAGGTCGGAAACCGGATGTTCCAGGGCGATTCCTCGCATCTGCCGCTGAAGCTCAACACGGCTGGCGTGATTCCGCCGATCTTCGCGTCCTCGCTGCTCCTCGTGCCGGCGACGCTGACGAGCTTCGGCTCCAATGATGGCACCGGGTTCCTCGGCACCGTCCAGGCGCTGCTCGGCCACGGGCAGCCGCTTTACATGCTGGTCTATGCCAGCTTGATCGTATTCTTCGCCTTCTTCTACACGGCGATCGTGTTCAATCCGGCCGACACGGCGGACAATCTGAAGAAGCACGGTGGCTACATTCCCGGCATCCGGCCTGGTGAGCGGACCGCGCAATATATCGACTTTGTGCTGACGCGAATCACCGTGGTGGGTGCCATCTATCTGGTGATCATCTGCCTCTTGCCGGAGTTCATGATCTCGGCGACGGCGGTTCCGTTCTACTTCGGTGGCACATCGCTGCTGATCGTCGTGAGCGTGACCATGGACACGGTGGCTCAGGTCCAGGGACACCTTTTGGCCCATCAGTACGAGGGTCTCGTGAAGAAGGCCAAACTTAAAGGGAAGCGTCGATGAGGTTGATTCTGCTGGGCCCACCGGGCGCGGGGAAGGGGACCCAGGCCAAGCGGCTGATGGAGCGGGACGGAATTCCGCAGCTTTCGACCGGCGATATGCTGCGGGCGGCAGTGAAGGCCGAGACCCCGATCGGCCTCAAGGCGAAGGACATCATGGCCCGCGGTGATCTCGTTCCCGACGACGTCGTGGTGCGGATTGTCGAGGACCGGATCACCGAGCCGGACTGTGGCAACGGCTTCATTCTGGACGGGTTTCCGCGGACGGTGGCACAGGCCGAGGCGCTCGAGACGATGCTCGCGGCGCATGGCTTGGAGCTCGACGCGGTCGTCGAGCTCAAGGTGGACGAAGAGGCGCTGGCGGCCCGTGTCGAGAATCGGGCGCGCGAATCGGGCGAGGCCGTTCGCGACGACGACACGGTGGAAGCGTTGAAGCACCGCATGTCGGTCTATCGCGCGCAAACCGCCCCGCTGATCGACCATTATGCGCATACCGGGAAGCTGGTAGCCGTTGACGGTATGCAAGAGATCGATGCGGTTTCTGCGCAGATCGAGGGTATTCTCGGTAAAGTGCGCAACGGAGCGGTCGGAGCGGCCGGATAAAGTCTTGACGGGGGGCTTGCACAACGCTAGGCAGGCTCCCTAACTGGAGGAGTCGCGGAGCTTGCTGCTTTCGCGCATCTGGTTCAGGGCACCAAACCCCAAAGCGTCATGGCTGGTCGCGCCGTCGCCCAACGGCGGAGCCAGCCCGTTGCACGTTCGGAGCACAGGCGCGAATCGGGGCGACCTGATGGAATTTAGGCCGGCGGCGGGACCGGCAGTGGAGGCAAAGTGGCTCGTATCGCAGGCGTCAATATTCCAACCAACAAGCGCGTCGTCATCGCGCTGCAGTACATTCACGGCATCGGGCCGGCGAAGGCGAAAGAAATCGTCGACAAGGTGAACATCACCCCCGAACGCCGCGTCAACGAGCTGTCTGACGCCGAAGTGCTGCACGTGCGTGAGGTCATCGACCGCGACTATATGGTCGAAGGTGATCTGCGCCGTGAAACGGCGATGAACATCAAGCGGCTGATGGATCTCGGCTGCTATCGCGGTCTGCGCCATCGTCGCGGCCTGCCGGTTCGCGGTCAGCGCACGCATACCAATGCGCGCACCCGCAAGGGCCCGGCTAAGCCGATCGCCGGTAAGAAGAAGTAATTTTACGAGGTCCCGCTGGCTCCCCCAGCGGCTCGCTTGAAACGAGGAATTGAATGGCGAAGGAAGCCACGCGCGTTCGGCGCAGGGAGCGTAAGAACATCACGTCGGGCATCGCTCACGTGAACGCCTCCTTCAATAATACGAAGATCACCATCACCGACGCGCAGGGCAATGCCATCTCGTGGTCGTCCTCCGGGGCGATGGGCTTCAAGGGGTCGCGGAAATCGACCCCCTATGCCGCGCAGGTCGCTGCCGAAGACGCCGCCAAGAAGGCGTCCGAGCACGGCATGCGCACCCTCGAGGTCGAAGTGACGGGTCCGGGTTCGGGCCGTGAATCGGCGCTGCGTGCCCTTCAGGCCGCCGGCTTCACCATCACCTCGATTCGGGACGTGACGCCGATCCCGCACAACGGCTGCCGCCCGCCCAAGCGTCGCCGCGTCTGACGCTTTCGTCGCGACCGCCCGCGATCAATCCGGGTCGTGGGACAACAATGAGGCATTGATCCGTGACGACAAACCAAAAGAATTGGCAGGAGCTGATTCGCCCCAACAAGCTCGACGTGACGCCGGGTTACGATCCGAAGCGGATCGGCACGGTCGTCGCCGAGCCGCTCGAGCGTGGCTTCGGCCTGACGCTCGGCAATGCGCTTCGTCGCGTGCTGCTGTCCTCGCTTCAGGGTGCCGCCGTGACGTCGGTCCAGATCGATGGCGTGCTGCACGAATTCTCGTCGATGTCCGGTGTCCGTGAGGACGTGACCGACATCATTCTCAACGTGAAGGAAATCGCCGTCCGCATGTCGGGCGAGGGTCCGAAGCGTATGGTCCTGCGCAAGCAGGGGCCGGGCGCCGTGACCGCGGGCGATATCCAGACCGTCGGCGACGTGTCCATCCTGAACCCCGAGCATGTGCTGTGCACGCTCGACGAAGGGGCGGACATCCGCATGGAGTTCTCCGTCAACACCGGCAAGGGCTATGTCCCGGCGGACCGGAACCGTCCGGAAGACGCGGCGATCGGCCTCATCCCGGTCGACAGCCTCTATTCGCCGGTGAAGAAGGTCTCTTATCGCGTCGAGAACACCCGTGAGGGTCAGGTTCTCGACTACGACAAGCTGACGATGCAGGTCGAGACCGACGGTTCGCTGTCGCCCGAGGACGCCGTCGCGTATGCCGCGCGGATCCTTCAGGACCAGCTGTCGATCTTCGTGAACTTCGAGGAGCCGCAGAAGCCCGAGGTCCACGAGGACGTTCCCGAGCTCGCCTTCAACCCGGCGCTGCTTAAGAAGGTGGACGAGCTGGAGCTTTCGGTCCGCTCCGCGAACTGCCTGAAGAACGACAATATCGTCTATATCGGCGACCTCATCCAGAAGTCCGAGGCGGAAATGCTCCGCACGCCGAACTTCGGCCGCAAGTCGCTGAACGAGATCAAGGAAGTGCTGGCGCAGATGGGGCTCCACCTCGGCATGGAAGTGCCGAACTGGCCGCCCGACAACATCGAAGAGCTCGCCAAGCGCTACGAGGATCACCACTACTGAGATCAAAGCCCCGGTTCCGCCGGGGCTTTTCCCCTGTCCCGTCCGGCATGACGCCGGATCGGCACACCCGCGCGAACGCCGGAGCGCCCGGCAGCACCCAACACGGAGGACGCCATGCGTCATAAAAAGTCAGGTCGTAAGCTCAATCGCACGTCCAGCCACCGGCTGGCGATGTTCGCGAACATGTCCGCGTCGCTGATCAAGCACGAGCAGATCGTGACCACGCTGCCGAAGGCGAAGGAACTTCGCCCGTTCGTCGAGCGGCTCGTGACGCTCGCCAAGCGCGGCGACCTCCATGCCCGTCGTCAGGCCATCTCGAAGATTCGTGACAAGGATATGGTCGCGAAGCTCTTCGAGATTATCGGTCCGCGTTATGAGAGCCGCAATGGTGGCTACACGCGCATCATGAAGGCGGGCTTCCGCTATGGCGACAACGCGGCCCTCGCGGTCATCGAGTTCGTCGATCGCGACGAGGAGGCCCGTGGCGCCGAAGACCGTGCCCGCCTCGAGGCGGAGGAGGCGGAGGCGTAAGCCGCCTGCCTCGACCGGTTTCGGAACGAGAAAGGGCTGTACCGGGGATCCCCGGCACAGCCTTTTTTCTTTGGGCGCCGCACGGCGCTGGGGTGGGCGCGATCGGCTGGGGTGCCGGTGGCGTCCGGCACCCGTCAGCAAGGCGCTCGCCCCTCTCAGCGCCCGCGCATCAGGCGGACGCCGCGACGCGGTTGAGGTGGGCCTTGGCGAGAGTGGTGAGCTTCTCGTCGGCGGCTTCCTCTTCGGCGAGCGTTTCCCGTAGCAGCTTGGCGGAGCTCGTCTGACCGAGCTGCTCGGCCCAGGTGGCGAGGGTGCCATAGCGGCTCACCTCATAGTGCTCCACGGCCTGCGCAGCGGCGACCAAGGCGGCATCGAGGACTTGCGCGTCCTTCACTTCGCCGGTGACGCTGTCGGCTTCCTTGATGATGCCGTCGATCGCATCGCAGGTGACGCCCTTGGCCTTGGCGCCGATATTCGTAAAGACCTGTTCGAGACGCTCGATCTGATGACGGGTCTCGGTCAAGTGGTGCTCGAAGGCGTGCTTCAGCGCCGGGTCGCTGGCGGTCTCGACCATCTTCGGGAGCGCCTTCTCGATCTGGTGCTCCGCATAATAGATGTCTTGAAGGGTGTGGACGAAGAGATCATCCATCGTGCGGATATCTTTGGTGAACAGACCCATAGCCTGGTCTCCTTTGTGGCGTTTCGGCGCGAGGCGGCGCGTGCGCCGAAAGCGGGATCTCCGCTCCTGGCGGCGTTGTATGGAGCGCCGTTCGTTTGCCGTCTGGCTTCACCAACGCGAGGGCTGGCGGCGAAGTTCCGGGGAGAAATCCAGCGTAGCCGGCGATCCTGTGGAAACTTGCCGCTCGCCGCAGTTTTTATGGCCGCGGTGCGGACATGGAAAACCCGCCGGCGACGGATCGCGGCGGGTTCAAGGTTCACCTTCAAAAGGCGACGGCGTTTCTGCTGATCGACCCGTTGTCCGGGGCGATGGGAGGAGGGCACGGGCCGTGAGGCCCGGCCGCCCGGATCAGTTGAGACGCTGACGAACGGTCTCGATCGAGGAATCGACCATCTCGTTCGCTTTGTCGCCCGAGATCTTTTCGGTGAGGAGCTTGGTCGCAGCGGCGATCGCGAGATCGGCGGCGCGGCCACGCACCTCGGTGATCGCCTGCGCCTCGGCCTGGGCGATCTTGTTTTCCGCGGCCTTGGTTCGACGCTCCACCATGTCGCGAAGCTTCTCGTTGGCTTCCTCGGTCAGCCGACGAGCTTCCTTGCGGGCCTCCTCGACGATCGTTTCGGCCTCGGCTTCGGCATCGCGACGACGACGCTGATACTCGGCGAGAAGGGCTTGCGCTTCCTCGCGATTCTTCCGCGCCTCATCGAGCTCGTTCCGGATCCGATCGGACCGCGTATCGAGAAGGCCGAGGATCTTACGGGGAGCCCCGACGGCGATGATGAGGACGAAGAAGAGGATCAGGCCGACGAGGGCCCAAAAGGTATCGCTGCTAAGCACGGGTGGCCTCCGACTGGCGAACGGCTTCCGCCACGTCTGCTTCGGTCACCTGGATGCCGGTGAGGCGGTCCACGATCGCTCGTGTGGCCTCCGTGGCGATCTGGTTGACGTCGGCGAGGGCGGCGTCGCGACGGGCGACGATTTCAGCCTCCGCGTCCGCGATGCGGGCGTTGAGGGTCGCCTCGGTCTCCGCCTGCTGGCGGGCCTGCTCGGCCTTGATCTCGTCCCGCCGTTCTTGCGCGATTCCGTACGCCTTCTGGCGGGCTGTGGCGAGTTCCGCCTCGTAGGCCGCGATGACCTCGTCGGTCTCCCGTGAGAGGCGGTTCGCCTCCCCGAGGTCGCTCGCGATCCGATCGCGCCGGTCCTCCAAGATCCCGCCGACTTTGGGTACGACCAAGCGGTTGACGAAATAAAAGAGGATGCCGAACGCGATCGCCAGCCAGAAGATGTGCGACGGGAATGCGTCGATGTCGAAGGGCGGGAATAGGCTTTCTTCGCCGCCGTGAAGCGGCGTGTTCACCTGCGCATCGGTATGGGGCAGGGGAACGGAAACGCCCTCGGCATGCGCCGGTGTGGTCGTTTCCGCCTGGGCCAATTGTGTCGACATCACGCGCTCTCGGTTCGCGTCTTAGACGGCGAAGAGCAGCAAGAGGGCGATCAGCAGCGAGAAGATGCCGAGCGCTTCCGTCACCGCGAAGCCGAAGATCAGGCGGCCGAACTGGCCGTCAGCAGCCGACGGGTTGCGCAGAGCGCCCGACAGATACTGGGCGAACATGTTTCCGAGGCCGAGAGCAGTCCCGGCGAGGCCGAAACATGCCAGGCCGGCACCAAGATAACGGGCAGCTTCCGCTTCCATGGGGGGCTCCTTCGATTGCGCGTTCAGTATGCGCTTGGGGAAGATTAGTGGTGTGGGTGAACGGCGTCGTTCAGGTAGATACAGGTCAACACCGCGAAAACATAGGCCTGAAGCGCGGCCACGAGAAACTCGAGCGCGGTGATCGCCAAGGTCATCCCGAGCGGCAAAATCGCACCGAGAACCCCGATCGCACCGAATGCGCTCATCGACACCACGAACGCCGCGAACACCTTCAGCATGATGTGGCCGGCGAGCATGTTGGCGAAGAGACGGACGGACAGGCTGATCGGCCGCGAGAGGAACGAAATCACCTCGATCGCGGAGACCAGCGGAATGATGTAGCCGGGCACGCCCGACGGGACGAAGACCTTGAAGAAGGAGAGGCCATGCATGCGCAGGCCTGCGATCACGACGGTCAACATCACGATCATCGCCAGCGAGAACGTCACGATGAGCTGGCTGGTGATGGTGTAGAAATAGGGGAACATCCCGAGCATGTTCGCCACGAGGATGAACATGAAGAGCGAGAACACCAGCGGGAAGAAGCGCATACCGCCCGCACCGGCGGAGGAGCGCAGCATGTTCCCGGAGAACTCGTAAGCGAGCTCGGCGACATTCTGCCAGCGACCGGGCACGAGGGCGCGCTTGTTGGTCGGGAGCAGCATGAGAGCGAGCGTCAGAGCGGTCGCCACCAGCATGAACAACGACACGTTGGTGAACGACAGGTCCACGCCACCGACGTTGATGTCGATCAGCGGTTTAACTTCGAACTGGTGGATGGGGTCGAGCCCACCGCCTTCTGCCGTTGCCACGTTGTGATCCGTCGCTCGCAATTGTGCCCCGAGGGGCAGATTCAGGGACGCGACACCCGTTCAGGTGTCGTCGGGGGGTCTCTTGCCGATTTGCGGCGACTGAATCAAGCCCGCCGAACGCAAAACATTGAGGATGCCGGCTACGAAGCCAAGAAGAAGGAACACGATCATGAACCATGGCGTGGTTCCAAGCCCCCAATCGGCCAAATAGCCGAGGGCCAGGCCGACGACGATCGCGCTGATAAACTCGGTAGAGAGACGGAACGCCGCAGCATAGCCAACCATAGAACTGCGGGCATAGCGGGCGTTCTCCGCGTCTTCCGCGGCTTTATGCGCGTCGAGCGTATTTCGAAGCTTCTCGCGCCGTGCGTCAAATTGGTCGCCTGTCATCGGATTGGGCCGCGTTCGTTGATCGGGGAGTGCATAGCGGATTTAGGGCGCGGCGATCGCGATGCGGAGGGGGGGCGGCTCTTGAGCGCGTCCGAGACGCGATGAAACGCCGCAAGATCGGCGCGGGTCAATTCTCCGGCTCGGCGGAGAGGCGAGTCTTGAGGTCTGCGATTCGCTTGTAGCTCTCCACGATTCGCGCCAACAGCCGCGGATCCTCGTTCGCCGCCTGGCGGATGCGGCGATGGAGCGTCGCGACGAGATCCTGACCGGGCGCCGCGCCGCCGGCGAAGACGAGAATGTCGTTGCCCGCGAGGATCGCCTGGGCCGTCGTCTCCACCGGATCGCCGAGCGCCTCGATCGCGCCCATCTCGAGATCGTCGGAGATCACGACCCCCTGATAGCCGAGCGTTTCGCGCAGGAGCCCGTCGATGATCTGCGGCGAGAGGCTCGCGGGGAGGGGAAGGGCGCTCTCCGCCTCGTGGAGGGGATCGGTGAGGTCGTTGGCGACCGGCCGCGTGGGGGCGCGGACGATGCGCTCGTCGACCGCGGCGGCCTGGAGGGCCGGCGTCTCGTCCGGCACCTCGGCGAAGGTCGCGGTCGTCGGCGGAATGTCCGGCGGCATGTCGAGGTGAACGTGGCTGACGAGCACCATGTCGGCGAGGCCTTCGGCCATCAGCTTCTCATAGGGGACGAGTTCGTCCTCCGCCCAGGTCTCGGAAATGTCGACGAACCCCTCATGCGTGTCGGCGCGGGAGGAGCCGTGGCCCGGAAAGTGTTTGAGCGCGGTGAGGACGCCGGCCGCGTGATGGGCCTCGATGAAGGCGCGGGCATAGTCGGTCACGATGGCCGGATCGTCGGAATAGGCGCGGCCGAGCCGGGTGATCACCGGGTTGTCGCGCTCCACCGCGAGATCGACGACGGGCGCGAGGTTGAGATTGAACCCCCAGGCGGCGAGATTCTCGGCGAGGCGCTCATAGACGATGCTCGCGCGGTCGAGCCGGTTCATGCCGATGGCGCGCGCCGAGGGCGTCTCCTGAAAGCCGACCGCCTTGGTGAGCCGCTCGACGCGGCCGCCCTCCTGATCGACCGCGAGGAGGACCGGACGATCCGGCGAGGCGGCGCGAAACGCCTCGGTCATCCGTTTGACGGCATCGGCGTCGCTGATGTTCTGCCCGAAGAAGAGGACACCGCCGAGCCGCCCGGCGGCGATATGGCGGGCGATGAGATTGGTGCCGGCCTCGTCGACATCGTCGCCGGTGAAGCCGACCATCAGCATCTGGCCGATCATCGTCTCCAGCGAGGCGCCGTCCGGGCCGATCGGTTCGCCAGGCCGCGGCGGGCGCGGCCCTTGATAAGGGCCGACGGTCGCGATCGCGGCACGGGCGGTGGGGCTCATCGGATGGGGATGGGGGATCGGCTCGCGGTGCCCACCATCGGGGCCGACGAGCGCGGTCGCGGCTCCGCTCTCCTCCGCCGCCGCAGCCGGTGCGGCCGTGGTCGCCGTCTCCGCCGACGCAGCCGCCGCGGCCGGGCCTGCGATCGAGATCGACGCATCCGCGATCACCGCGAAGGCGAGGCTCGCGATTGAGGCTTTCGTCAAGGCGGTCCGGAGCGTCAGCGTCATCTGTCTCGTCGTTTTATCGGGCTTGCGGCCGTACGGAGGCGTTGGCTCGTCCCGTTCTCGGTGCGCACACGTCATTCGCGGACGACCATCGTTGATACGGCGTCCCGACCAGCGCCACGGCCATCATCGATCGCGTTGTCGACGGATATGTCCGCTTATCCCTCGTCTCGGCGCGGGCCGCCTGTCAGGTCAGAAAGGCTCTAGCGTTCCGATGCCACGGGGCAAGGAAAATCGGTCATTCTCCCGGCCGCGGGGCGGTCCGATCCCGCGCGGCGTGGCCTTTGCGCCGCGATCGCGCGTCCGTCGGCGAAGATTCGCCTCGTGGGGTCGGCGTTTGCCGGTCCGCGCGATGGAGCGCGATGCTGGTGCGCGCCGGGCTCGCGCTCGCGCACAGTTTAGGCGGTTTCGCAGCCGTTCCAAGGCGCAAACCCGCCCGTTGGGCCTTCCGAAGGCTTGACCGGACCTTCGGCACCCCGCACGCTCGCGTCAAAAGCGTAGGCGAGAGGGGCGATGCGGATCTCACGTGGCGTTGGCTCGCTCATCGTGGCGATCATGGCGGTGACCGGCTTGGCGACGGTGCCGGCCCTCGCATTCGACCCGGCGCGATGCGAACGGGTGCGCAGCGCCGACAATGCGACCCTGGCCGCGGCGCTGCGCCGGTCCGGCGCCGAATCGGACGAGGCGAAGGAGTGTTACGCGCGCGTCGCACTCTTGCGTCTGCGCCTCCTCCCGGCCGATGCGTTCGAGGGCGACACCTTTCGCGACGGCCTCGCGACCTTTTCGGGAGGCGCTTTGCCGAGCGGCCCGATTCCCGCCGCGCTTCTCGTGCGCCTTTCCGATGCGCTGACGATGGCCGAGCCCGCCGTTCACACCGACACCGTCCGCCGCCGCACGCTCGCCTTCACGCCGATGCAGGCGAACGAAATCGTCTCCCTCGCCGAGAGTGTGCGCGGGCATAAAGTGGAGGGCGGCGCGCAGCCGGCCGTCGCTCTGACGGGCGGTGCAGCGCCTGGCCTTCTCGTCGCCGTCGCCGGGGACGCGCTGCCGCCCGGCGCGGCCGATCCGGAGACGTTCGGCCGTCTTCCGAGCGGGGCGCATCTGCCCCGCAACACGCCGCAACGTCATCCGCGCGCCGATCAGCGCGTCGCGACCTTGCTGCAACGGGCCCGCGCGCTCCGCCCCGACGGATGCCTCGCCCCGTCGAGCGTTCGCGATGCCGACATCCAGCGCAACAAGGCGGACCTCGATCCGCCTCTTTGTGTGGAGCAGATGAGGGTAGAGGAGAAAGGCGTCGACTGGGCCTTCGTCTCGATCCGCAATGCCGCATTCCCGGATGGTCCCGTCTGGTATCTGCCGCACGACGACGAGAGCGAGGCGTTCGACGCGGCCGTCTATGCCGTGCGCCGCTATGGCGGCCGGTTCATCGCGGTCGCCGGCCCCGAGACGCGCGACTATGAGGGGATCGACCCCAACCGCGCCTTCACCGCCTCGCCGGACGAGGCGCGCGCGTGCGGCCTTGCCGGCGCGATGCCGGCCTATACCGGGTTCGTGATGGGCCACTTCGAGGGCGCGAAGCACATCCTGACGCTCCACAACAATTCCCGTGGCGGCGATCTCAGCGTGAAGGCCTGGGACGCGAAGTTGAAAGGGTATCCGGTGAACAGCGGGCCCTTCGCCGACTATGACCACCTCGTCTTCATCGTCGGTGAGCGGGCGATGGACGAGGACGCGGGCGCCAAGGCCGAGCGCGACATGTTTCTCGGTGCAGGCCTCAACGTCGTCCACGAGAGGGTGAGCCGGCAGAATTATGACTGCTCGCTCTCCAATTATGTGACGCGCCACGATGACCGGCCCTACTACAATATCGAGGCCGTGCACGGCTCGACGGTGCAGAAGGGCATGGTCGACGCCGTTCTCGCCAAACTCGGTTATCAGCTGGTGCCCGGAGAGTGAGCGGCCCGCTCTTGCCGCACGATTCGCCAATTGCGACCGATTCCCACCGCTGAAATCCCCCTCACGGCCCGCTGCTAAAAATTTGAGCACAATTTCCGATGGGCCTCGCGCCGGCCCTACGCTCGTGTGGACCGCTTCATTTTCGCTCATTGAAGTTGGATAAAAGCTGCGGGCATCCGCGGCCTTTGTTGTGAAAATGCTGCGGTCTCGGTGCGCGAATTATGATGTTTCTGCAATGCAGACACCTTTAAATGGGACGCTGCCTCGTGGGAGGGCATTCGCGCGAACCGGCATGGCGGGGCGCGGAAGCGGGTGCGGCGGTGCGAAACGGCCCCAATAATAACTTGACCATCGTCTCGGACCGCGACACAACTACTGACGAACAAGGACGTATTGAGCAGTATCCGACGAACGGAAACGGCTCAGAGAGTTGAGATTAAAAGTTTCTGTCCCGAGCAGTCTTGTTCGGCAGAGGCACCGTGTGTGTGCCGAGATCGAGGAAACACCCAAGGAGGGCGTTGCAGTGGCCATAAGGCCAAACCGCCCCGCAGCAAAAATAAGAAAGGCGGCCTTCGGGTCGCCTTTTTTCTTTTTTGCATATGCGAATATATTTGTGCGACTGCGAAGAGATGGCGATCGCGCCTCAATGCCATAACCAAAGCGTGTCGACCTTATGCCGCGGATCGCCTCGCCGATCGTTCGAGTGTGCAGGTGCGAAGAGATGCCCGCTCCTGAGGCGGAGTTGGGCAATAATGCGGCAATCGATCAGCCCCGCGTCTCTCTCGGGCGGGTGACGAGAGGGGCCGGTTAGCCGGCACTCGCCGATTCGGCCTGGGCGGTCTCATAGGCCTCGGAGGCGGCGAGCCATTCCTCTTCGGCCGAATCGCGCGATTCGACCCAGCGCGTCCGCTCCTGATTGATCTGCGCGGCCTTCTGCGGATCCTTGGTGTAAAGGTCCGGGTCGGCGAGCAGCGCATCGCGCTTGGCGATCTCGGCCTCCGCCTTCGCGACGGCGCGCTCGGCCGCCTGAATCGTCTTGCGTAACGGGGCGAGGGCGGCGCGCGCTTCGGCCGCCTCCCGTCGCCGGTCCTGCGCGCTCACCTTCTCGGCCGGCTTGTCGCCCGCCTCGCTGCGGGACTTGCGCGCCGCGCCGAGGATCATCGCCCGATAGGCTTCCATGTCGTCGTCATACGGCTGCACCGTTCCGTCGGCGACGAGCCACAGGCGATCGGCACAGGCCTCGACGAGATAGCGGTCGTGGCTGATCAGGATGACGGCGCCGTCATAGCCGTTGATCGCGTCGATCAGCGCGGCGCGGCTGTCGATGTCGAGGTGGTTGGTCGGCTCGTCGAGGATGAGGAGGTTCGCCCCGTTCATCGTCGCGAGGCCGAGAAGGAGCTTCGCCCGCTCGCCGCCCGACAGATCCTTGGCGGGCGTATCCATCCGCTCCGTCCCGAGGCCCATCTGGGCGACGCGGGCGCGGACCTCCGCCTCGCCGTCATAACGGCGGCGGGCGCGGACATGATCGACCGGCGATTCGCCGGGGACGAGCTCGTCGAGCTGGTGCTGGGCGAAATAGGCGATGTCCATCCGGTCGGCGCGGGTCATCGTGCCGTCCATCGGCGAAAGGCGACCGGCGAGCATCTTCGCAAGGGTCGACTTGCCGTTGCCGTTCGCCCCCAGGAGGGCGATCCGGTCATCGTCGTCGATGCGGATATTGACGCGCCGCAGAACGGCCTTGCCGTCATAGCCGAGAACCACGCGCTCGGCGGCGATGATCGGCGGCGACAATTGGCGTTTGGGGGCGGGAATGCGGATCGGCGGCGTCGATTCGTCGATCACGGGTTCGATCGCCGCCATCTTTTCGAGCCGTTTGACGCGGCTTTGCGCCTGCCGCGCCTTCGAGGCCTTGGCGCGGAAACGGTCGACGAAGGCTTGTAGCCGCGCCCGCTCCTCGGCCTGGCTCTGCGCGCGCTTGGCCATCAAGAGCGCCTTTTCGCGGCGCTGGCGCTCGAACTCGGAATAGTTGCCGCGATAGGTGACGAGCTTGCCGTTGTCGACGTGGAGGATCTGCCGGGCGACGGTGTCGAGAAGGTCGCGATCGTGGCTGATCACGATGACGGTGTGGGGATAGCGGCTGAGATAGGTCTCGAGCCACACCGTGCCCTCGAGGTCGAGATAGTTGGTCGGCTCGTCGAGAAGGAGGAGGTCCGGTTCCAGGAACAGCACGGCGGCGAGGGCGACGCGCATCCGCCAGCCGCCGGAAAAGGACGAGCAGGGCCGCTTCTGGGCCGCATCGTCGAAGCCGAGCCCGGAGAGGATCGAGGCGGCGCGCGATTCGGCGGCATAGGCGTCGATATCGGCGAGGCGGGCATGGATGTCGCCGATCCGGTGGGGATCCGTCGCGGTCTCGGCTTCGGCGAGGAGGGCGGCCCGCTCGGTGTCGGCGGCGAGCACGGTGTCGATGAGGCTCGTTTCGGTGCCGGGCGCTTCCTGGGTGACGCGGCCGATCCGCTGGCCTTCGCCGCGCACGATCTCGCCGCCTTCGGGTGAGAGATCACCGCAGATGAGGTTGAACAGCGTCGTCTTTCCGCAGCCATTGCGCCCGACGAGCCCCACATTGGACCCGGTCTGGATGATGGCTTCGGCGCCTTCGAACAGGACGCGCCCGTCGATACGGTATGTCAGATTGCGGATCGTCAGCATAAAGCGGCTTATCGGGCCGCTCGCGTTCCCACGCAAGGTGGAATGCCGTGCGAAGGCATGGAATCGTAAGTGGAATCGTATCAGGAGAGGTCATGACCGAGGACGACCTGAAACGCATCTATCGCGGCTATATCGCGTGCCTCAACGCGCGCGATTGGGATGCGCTCGGCAACTTCGTGGACGAGGCGGCGCGGCATGATGGCCGCCCGCTCGGCCTGTCGGGCTATCGCGCGATGCTGGAGGCCGACGTCGCGTCGATCCCCGATCTCGTGTTCCATATCGATCTCCTGGTCGCCGAGCCGCCGCGCATCGCGGCCCGTCTCCTGTTCGACTGCACGCCGGTGGGAACGCTGTTCGACCTGCCGGTGAACGGGCGGCGCGTGCGCTTTTCAGAAAATGTGTTCTACGAATTCGCTGGTGGACGGATTGTCGACGTTCGGTCGGTCATCGATAAAGCTGCCATCGCGGCACAACTTTCCGAATAACGCGGTGGCGATGTCGTTCGGTTCAGCGGGTGGAAATTCGCCCATATTTAGACAAATATGGAACGTTACGGACGTTAACGTTTTTGTTTTGCGGAGGTAGAAAACATGGCCCAGTTCTTTTCCGCGAAATCACAGGCGTTGTTCGACGATGTCCTCTGGCTTCCCCAGGCCGGCGCGACGACCGGGCCGACGGGGCGTCCGCCCAACTCCTACGCGATCCTTGGCCGGCAGGGTTCCGTGTTCATCGACGCAGTCTATTCCTGGACGATGGACGCCGTGGATCAGATCGCGCACGCCGGCCTTCCGCCGACGGCTTTCGTTCTCACCCATGTCGACGTCGCCGCGAAGGGCGATGCGTTCGAGACGATCCGTGAGCGCTATGGCTGTCCGATCCTCATGCATCCGGCGGACGTGTCGCGGCCGCAATCGGCCCGCGCCGGCGTCGCCTTCATGGACCCCCGACCGGACGGCGCGCTGCGCTCCTTCGGGATCGACGTGATTGAGATGCCGTTCCACACGCCGGGGTCGATCATGCTGCATTATCCAAAGAATCGCGGCGTCCTCTTCGCCGGCGATTCGGCGGTGGGGCCCGGCCCGCGCCAACCGCAGGATCCGCCCCATCTCGAACGGCCGATCGTGGACGAGGGGCTCGAAGACCCCTTCAAGGCGGAGTGGGAGACGATCCTCGCCCAGCGTCTCGTGAGCTCGATCCTGCCCTTGCACGGAACGCCCTATGTCGATCGTGGCGATCTCGGCGACATTGCCCGGCCGCTGACCGTCGGCGCGGCGATGGATCCGCGCCTCGTCGCCGAGGAGAGCGGGGACCTCGTCGCGGCGGGCGTGCGCTAAGGCGACATCCGTCTCTCGCGGCGGTGCGGTGAGGCGAAGCCCACCGCCGCGCGCTCCTCAGGCCGCCTTGCGAGCCGGTTGCCGTCCATAGTCTTTGAACGCGTCCAGAACGCGCCGCATCTCCTGATCGTCGAGGATCACCGGGGCGCCGAGCCCGCGCGCCACGACATATTGATGGGCGAGCGCCTCGATCTCACCCGCGAGCCACAGCGCCTTGGCGATCGACGGGCCGAACGCGATCTGACCGTGATTGCCGAGAAGGCAGGCGCTCCGCCCATCGAGCGCTTCGAGCATCGCGTCGGAGAGGGCTTGTGTGCCGAATTGGGCGTATCGCGCGCAGCGCACGTCGGTGCCGCCGGCGACGGCGACCATATAATGAAAAGCCGGGATCGGCTGGCGCAGGCAGGAGAGCGCCGTCGCGTGCGTCGAGTGGACGTGGACGACGGCGACGGCCTCGGAACGCTGCACATAGATGTCCCGGTGCATGCGCCACTCCGAGGAGGGGCGCCAGTCGCCGCTATATGTGCCGTCCGCCTTCACCATCACGATCTGCTCGGGCTCCATCTCGGCATAGGGGACGCCCGACGGGGTGATCAGCATCCCGCCTTTGATCCGCGCCGACACGTTCCCCGACGTGCCCTGATTGAGCCCCGTCGCGTTCATTTCGAGACAGGCGGCGATGATCTCGCGGCGCAATGCGAGGTTCGTGAGGCGCGCCATCTCAGGCCGCCGCCGCCGCGCGTTCGGCAAACAGCCTCGCGATCGCCTCCCGGTCCGCCGCGACGATGCCCTTTTCGGTGATGAGGCCCGTGACGAGGCGGGCCGGGGTGACGTCGAAGGCGTAATTCACCACGGGCGAGCCGTCCGGCGTGACGCGCACGGTCGTGATCTCGCCGGACGGGGTTCGGCCCCAGACATCGGTGATTTCCTCCCCGCCGCGCTCCTCGATCGGAATGTCGAAGCCGGAGGTGAGGGTAAAGTCGATCGTCGGCGAGGGCAGCGCGACATAGAAGGGGACGCCGTTATCATGCGCGGCGAGCGCCTTCAGATAGGTGCCGATCTTGTTGCACACGTCGCCGTTCGCGGTCGTCCTGTCGGTGCCGACGATCACGAGATCGACCATGCCGTGCTGCATCAGATGGCCGCCAGTATTGTCGACCACGACCGCGTGCGGAACGCCGTGATTGTTGAGCTCCCACGCGGTGAGGGCAGCGCCCTGGTTGCGCGGCCGCGTCTCGTCGACCCAGACATGAAGCGGAATGCCGTCCTCGAAGGCGTGATAGATCGGCGAGGTCGCGGTGCCCCAGTCGACCGTCGCGAGCCAGCCGGCATTGCAATGGGTGAGGATGTTGACCGGCGCGCCGTTCTTTCGCGCGGCGATCTCGCGGATCAAGGACAGCCCGTTGAGGCCGATCTGGCGGCAGATTTCGACATCCTCGTCGGCGATCGCCCCGGCGCGCGACCAGGCTGCCGCCTCCCGTGCCGCTTCGGGGAGCGGGGCGAGGGTCTTCATCATCTCGTCGAGCGCCCAGCGCAGGTTCACCGCCGTTGGGCGCGTCGCGTGGAGTGTCTCGTATGCCGCCGCGAGGCGGGCATCGGACGCATCGCCGTGAATGGCGAGGGCGAGGCCATAGGCGGCCGTCGCGCCGATGAGGGGCGCGCCCCGCACCAGCATCGCCTTGATCGCATGCGCCGCCTCGTCGAGATCGGTGAGCGAGACGGTGACGAATTCGTGCGGCAGGCGGGTCTGGTCGATGATCCCGACCCGCCCGGGCCCCGCGCCCGGCATCTCGTCCACCCAGATGGTGCGGGTCGGCTTGCCGTTGACCTTCATTTCACCTCTCCCAAAATCCCCTTCGCCTCGACGATCGCACAGGCGACGCTTCCGATCCGCTCCCGGTCTACGACGAGGCGGCGGGCGAGCGCGAGGGCGCGCCGTTCACATCCGGCGCGAACGGTGGCGGGTTCGATCGTTTCGAGATCGGCGACGCCGGCCAGCCCCAGAATGCGCCGCGCCATCTTCGCGCCCGCGAAGCCGAGCGTGTCGGCCTCGAGGCGGACGAGGAAGCGGGCGAGGGCGGCCTCGCTCGCGTCGGTCTGGTCCTGCGCCTCATAAAGGGTCGGAGGGTAGGCATCGCCGGTCCGCTCCGTGCGCCACAATTCGGCGAAGCGCGAGGCGAAGGTGTCCCACAATCGGGCGATCGCGGTGAGGAGCCAGGCTTGATAGGGGCCGGGATCGGGCCCGCGTCCATCCTGCGAATAATATGACAAAAAGAGGTTCGCGATCGCCGCGCCGAGATCGAACCCCATCGGCCCGTAAAAGGCGAATTCGGGATCGATGACGCGGATATCCTCCCCGGTGGCCGCCTTCGCGACCATCACCGAGCCGGTGTGCGCGTCGCCGTGAACGAGCGCCTCGGCCCGCGTCAGGAACATATATTTCAGCTCCTGGATCGCTATCTTCCACTCCGCATCCGCCCGGATCGCGGCGACGGTTGCGTCGAGCTCGGGGCTCGTCCAGCGGTTCAGCGGGTGGTCGCGATAAGGATCGGTGAAGACGAGATCCTCGGTGATCTTGCAGAGCGCGGTGTTGCCGCTGAAGAGGGCGATCTCGCGCTTCTTCGTCTCCGCCGACAGCGACAGGTCCGACGAGCGGAACAGCGTCTCGGCGAGGAAGCGCCCCATGATGGGCGCCGCCGTCTCGTGCCGCTCGCGCGCCATCAGCGCTTTGCGCCAGATGATGTGCGGGGCGAGATTTTCCATCACCACGAGGGCTTGCGGCCCGTCAAAATGGAGGATTTCCGGCACGTGGCCGCTGCGTTCGGCCTGCCGCACGAGGGCGGAATATTCATAGAAGGAGCGGGCGAGGGGCAGCGGCCAGCTCTCTCCGACGAGGCGCACATAGGGAAGCGCCTGTTTTACGCAGACCGAGCCGGCCGGCCCCTCGACGATATAGACGAAATTGAGATTGCCGTCGCCGACCTCGCGGACCGACCAGTCATCTGGCGTTCCACCGAGCCGCGCGGCGATCCCGTCATAATGCGCGAGGCGCGGCGGGACGGTTTCGAGCGAGAGCGGCACATAGTCCGAGTAATCCGGCACGCTATCGGCCGATCGTCGGTCATGGCGCGATCGTGCGATCTCCACTCCGTCCATGGCGTTTCCTCACCTGTTGTCGTGTCGCGCTTTTTGCCGAGTGTGACGCGCGTCGGGTGGGGCGACAAGGCGGGTCGGGTGTCGGGGCGGGGTGGCGGGCTGCGCAAACAAAAACGGGCGCGCCGATGGCGCGCCCGCTTCGTGCTCCGAGGAGCGCGCTTATTCGGCCGGTTCGGCCTGCGTCTCGCGCGACGGGGTCGCGGGGATCGCAGCCGGACGGCGAAGCTGGGCGACGTCGCGCACCGCGCCGCGGGCGGCGCTCGTGGTCAGCGCGGCGTAGGCCTGCAGCGCGGTCGTCACCTTGCGCTTGCGCGGGCTTGCGGGGTGCCATGCATCGGCGCCACGGGCTTCCTGGTCGGCGCGGCGCTTGGCGATTTCGACATCGGCGACCGCGAGATTGATCGAGCGGTTGGGGATGTCGATCTCGATCGTGTCGCCGTCCTGGACGAGGCCCATCGTGCCCCCTTCCGCCGCTTCCGGCGACGCATGGCCGATCGAAAGGCCCGAGGAGCCGCCGGAGAAGCGGCCGTCGGTGACGAGCGCGCAAGCTTTGCCGAGACCCATCGATTTCAGATAGCTCGTCGGGTAGAGCATTTCCTGCATGCCGGGCCCACCCTTCGGCCCCTCATAGCGGATGACGACGACGTCGCCCGCCTTCACCTGGCCGCCGAGGATCCCCGCAACCGCAGCGTCCTGGCTCTCGAAGACGCAGGCCGGGCCGGTGAATTTCAGGATGCTTTCATCGACGCCCGCCGTCTTCACGATGCACCCGTCCTCGGCGAGGTTGCCATAGAGAACGGCCAGACCGCCATCGGGGCTGTAGGCGTGCGCCTTGTCGCGGACGCAGCCTTTCTCGCGGTCGATATCGAGGCTGTCATAACGCTCGGACTGGCTGAAGGCGGTCTGCGTCGGCACGCCGCCGGGGCCGGCACGGAAGAAGGTCTGGACCTCTTCCGACGGGTTGCGCGCGATGTCCCAGGTCTCGAGCGCCTCGCCGATGGTGGGGGCGTGGATCGTCGGCAGGTCGCGGTGGATGAGGCCCGCCCGGTCGAGCTCGCCGAGGATCGCCATGATGCCGCCGGCGCGGTGGACGTCCTCCATGTGGACGTTCGCGATGTTCGGCGCGACCTTGCACAAGCACGGCACGTGGCGCGACAGACGGTCGATGTCGGCCATCGTGAAGTCGACTTCCGCCTCGTGCGCGGCGGCGAGGAGATGGAGAACGGTGTTCGTCGACCCGCCCATGGCAAGGTCCACCGTCATCGCGTTCTCGAACCCTTTGAAGGTCGCGATCGACCGCGGCAGCACGGACGCGTCGTCGCCTTCATAATAGCGCTTGGCGAGGGCGACGACCGTGTGGCCGGCTTCCTCGAAGAGGCGCTGACGGTCGGAGTGGGTGGCAAGCGTGGAGCCGTTGCCGGGCAGGGAGAGGCCGAGCGCCTCGGTGAGGCAGTTCATCGAGTTCGCGGTGAACATGCCCGAGCAGGAGCCGCAGGTCGGGCAGGCCGAACGCTCGATCGTCGCGACATCCTCGTCGCTGATCTTCTGGTCGGCGGCGGCGATCATCGCGTCGACGAGGTCGAGCTTTTTCGTCCCGGACTTGAGGACCACCTTGCCGGCTTCCATCGGGCCGCCGGAGACGAACACCGTCGGGACGTTGAGGCGCAGCGCGGCGAGGAGCATGCCGGGCGTGATCTTGTCGCAATTGGAGATGCACACCAGCGCGTCGGCGCAGTGGGCGTTCACCATGTATTCGACGCTGTCGGCGATCAGCTCGCGCGAGGGGAGGCTGTAGAGCATCCCGTCATGGCCCATGGCGATGCCGTCATCGACCGCGATGGTGTCGAATTCCTTGGCGACGCCGCCGGCCTTCTCGATCTCGCGCGCGACGAGCTGGCCGAGATCCTTCAGATGCACGTGGCCGGGCACGAACTGGGTGAACGAGTTCGCAATGGCGATGATCGGCTTGCCGAAGTCTCCGTCGCGCATTCCGGTCGCGCGCCAGAGGCCCCGCGCGCCGGCCATGTTGCGGCCGTGTGTCGTGGTGCGAGAGCGATAGGTTGGCATGAGATCATCCTGACATCTTACAAGGGCCCACATAGCAAACACGGGCCGCCCATTGAAGCGTCAACTTGCCTTTTCGATCATCGTCTCTTTGCTGCGTTGCAACATCAACGGAGCGGACACGAGACAGGTCGATGACGTTTTTCTGCGGGCGGCGCGGCCACACGCGGGGCCTCGAGCCGTTCGCGGGGGCGTCACAGCACCGCCCGCGTCCTCAATTTAGAATGCGACGAACGCAAAATCCACCGCGCTCCGCCCGCCCGCGACGTCAGGGCAGAAGAAAACGCAACGGAACGCCGTCCTTTGCCGTCACCGTCTTGATGACGACGTAGCTGAAATATTTCTCGACCCCGAGATTCCGATCGAGAATCGCTTCGATGATCTCCTGATAATGCGCCACATTCCGCGCGACGAATTTCAGGAGATAATCGTAACCGCCGCTCACCACATGGCATTCGACGACCGCCTCCACGCGGCGGATCTCCGCCTCGAAGCGCACGAAATCCTCGCGCTTGTGATCGGCGAGCGTCACCTCGGTGAAGACTATGATGTGGTCGGCGAGCTTCGCCCATGCAAGCTCGGCCCGGTAGCCGGCGATATAGCCGGCCGCCTCGAGGCGTTTGACACGGGTGAGGCACGGGCTCGGCGAGAGGCCCACCGTCGCGGCGAGCGCGATGTTCGACATCTTGCCGCTGCGCTGGAGCGTTGCGAGGATGGCGATGTCGATCCGGTCGAGCTTCACCGGGCCCATGGCGATCAGCCGCGCAAGGCTTCCTGATGGGCCTTGGCGAGATCGGCCATCGAGTTGAAGCGGAAATCGTAGCTCGGCATCTCGCCGGGGTTCATCGTCGCGCCGAAGCCTTCCTGGTCGTAGCGGCGATAGATCCAGCAGTTGGCGAGGCCGTACCGGTTCGCCGGCTGATGGTCGTGGAACATGCTTTCCGCCGTGTGGAGGATGTCCGCCTTCTCGATCCCGATCGTGGCGAGCTTTTCGAGCATATACTCGAAATTGCGGTCGGAGGGCTTATAGGAGCCGACATCCTCGGCGGTATAGATCGCGTCGAACTCGACGCCGAGACGCGTGTTGCTCGCCGCGAAGCCGCGATTGTCGACGTTCGACAGGATCACGAGCTTGTAGTGCTTTTTCAGATATTGAAGCGCGCCGGCTGTGTCGGGGAAGGCGGGCCAATCCTTCACGCTGTCGCCATAGGCCTCGCACGCCTCGATCGAGGCGGTGAGGCCCCATTCCTCGGCGAGGCGCTTGTAAACGGTCGCGAGGAGATCTGAATATTTCTTCGCCGGGGTCCAGCGTTGCTGGCTCGATTCGTGGCGGGCGTGCGCTTCGAGGATCTGATCGCGCGTCGGCGGGGAGGCGAGGCGCGAGGTCAGCGGCTTCAGCCCCTCGATCATGCCGGTCTCCCAGTCGATCAGGGTGCCGTAGCAGTCGAAGGTCAGCGCTTTATAATCGGTGAGGTTCACGTCGCTCGCTCCTTGCGGATGGGGCCGATCGGGGGCGCTCGGCATAATCTGCCGTGCGGGCCGGTGTGGTGTGGCCGAAGTCTTGCAGGTGTCGTGTCGGTGTCTTGCGGGCATTGTCGTCGTTCGCACCGCCATTGTGCGTCTTTGCGAACATTGTCGTCCGCATCTCATGCCGAAGTTGGCGCTGTCACGGCATAATCTGCTGTCTCCCCATCATCGGCAAGCCGGCGGCGCGCGGTGAGGGACGCTTGCGGCGGGGCGGCTCGCGAGGACAGGATGGCTGCGGAGCGGGATGCGGGCGGGCCGGGCGGCAACCGGTGCGGTTGATCCCGGCGCGGCAGAACAGAGAGAGGGAGCGTTGCGATGGCTGAGTTCGATCTTGTGGTGCGCGGCGGAACGGTCGGCACCGCCTACGACCTCTTCGAGGCCGATATCGGCATCGTCGACGGCAAGATCGACGCGATCGGCCGCAATCTCGCCAGGGGCAAGGAGGAGGTCGACGCCAAGGGCAAGCTCGTCTTGCCGGGCGGCATCGACAGCCATTGCCATATCGAGGAGATGAGCCCCGGCGGCGGCGTCCAGGAGGAAAGCTTCGCGTCGGGCTCAGCCGCGGCCCTTGCGGGGGGCACGACCTCGTTCATCTGCTTCCTTCAGCAGTGGAAGGGCCACACGCTCACCGAGAGCGCGCCCGGTTATGCCGAGCGGGCCCGCCAGTCGCGCGCCGACTATTCGTTCCATCAGATCATCACCGATCCGATGCCGGAGGTCCTCGAAAAGGAGGTGCCCGCGCTCATCGCGAAGGGGGTGCGCAGCCTCAAGGTCTTCCTCACCTACGATCCGCTGCAGCTCACCGACGCCCAATATCTCGAAGTCCTCGCGACGGCGCGCCGGCATGGTGCGATGGTGACGGTCCATTGCGAGAATTTCGACGCGATCTCGTGGCGTATCGAAAAGCTCCTCGCCGCCGGCCTCACCGATCCCTTGCAGCACGCCTGGGCGCGCCCGCCCCTCGTGGAGCGGGAGGCGACGCACCGGGCGATCGCGCTCGCCGAGCTCGTCGACCAGCCGATCCAGGTCTTCCACGTCTCCTGCGAGGAGGCGGCCGGCGAGGTCGCGCGCGCCAAGGCCCGCGGCCTCAAGGTTTGGGGCGAGACGTGCCCGCAATATCTGACGCTCTCGCACGAGGATCTCGATCAACCCGATTTCGGCGGCGCGAAGGCGGTCTGCTCGCCGGCGCTGCGGGAGAAGGGGGAGAGCGAACGGGTGTGGGCGCGCATCAAAGACGGCACGCTCGACATCGTCACCTCCGACCATTGCGGCTTTTCCTTCGCGACGGCGAAGCGCAATCCGGGATCGAGCGGCTACGGCCAAGGCGGCGCGGTGCAGCGGGCCGACGGAATGCCGGCCTTCAACGCGATCCCGAACGGTATGCCGGGGATCGAGACGCGCCTTCCGGTCCTCTTCTCCGAGGGGGTGAGCAAGGGCCGGATCTCGATCAACGCGTTCGTGCGCATCACCTCCGCCAACGCGGCCCGTCTCTTCGGCCTGCAGGGCCGCAAGGGGACGATCGCCCCGGGTGCGGACGCCGATCTCGTGGTGTGGGATCCACAGATGGAGCGCAAGGTCGAGGTCG
This sequence comes from Acuticoccus kalidii, assembly GCF_021556395.1. Taxonomy (GTDB): domain Bacteria; phylum Pseudomonadota; class Alphaproteobacteria; order Rhizobiales; family Amorphaceae; genus Acuticoccus; species Acuticoccus kalidii. Next base: position 221,225 of record NZ_JAKGCS010000024.1, on the reverse strand, counting down.
CGCGGATGCACCAGGCGATCGACTATACGCCCTGGGAGGGGCTCGACGTGAAGGGCTGGCCCGTCGTCACCATCCGCCGCGGCGAGATCGCGGTGCGCGACAATGAGGTGATCGCCGCACCAGGATCGGGCTCGTTTTTGCCGCGCGGCCCCTACGACGTCATCAAGCCGACCGGCACCGTGCCCGACGGGTTCGACGCCGCGTCCGTGACGTAGCAGGACGCACTGGAAGGCGACGCCGCGAGCCCCTAAGACTCGTGGCGGCGTCCGGTCCGGCTCGGGCGCCGCGACCCCGTGAGGTGAACCGCCGTGAATGACGATCCCTATGCGCTCCTCGGCGTCGCGAAGACCGCGTCGCAGGAGGAGATCCGCAAGGCCTACCGAAAACTTGCCAAGACGCTGCACCCCGATCTCAATCCGGGCGACAGCGCCGCCGAGGAGCGCTTCAAAGCGGTCTCGTCGGCCTACAGCCTCCTCAGCGACGAGGAGCAGCGCGGCCGCTTCGACCGCGGCGAGATCGACGCGTCGGGCGCCGAACGTGCACCCCAGCACGATTTTTACCGCCATTATGCCGACGCCGACCATGGCGGGCGCTATTCGACCTCGGCCGGCTATGAGGATTTCGCCGATGCGTCGGACATCTTCGCCGACCTCTTCGGCGAAGCGTGGCGCGGTGGTGGTGGCGGTGGCGGCGAGCGCCGCTTCAAGATGCGCGGCCAGAACGCACGCTATCACCTCGAGGTCGACTTTCTCGACGCGGTGAAGGGCGCGACGCGCCGCCTCACGCTGCCCGACGGCAGCGCCCTCGACGTGACGATCCCCGCCGGCATCGAGGACGGCGGCACGATGCGCCTCAAAGGCAAGGGCGGGCCGGGTATCGGCGGCGGTCCTCCGGGCGATGCGCTGATCGAGATTGGGGTGCTGCCGCACCCGTTTTATAAGCGGGAGGGGGACGACATCGTGATCGAACTGCCGATCACGATCGACGAGGCGGTGCTCGGCGGCAAGGTCGAGGTGCCGACGATCGGGGGCGCGGTGAAGATGACCGTGCCGAAGGGCGCGTCGAGCGGCGACACGCTGCGCCTGCGCGGCCGGGGTGTTGCCGCGAAGGGGCGGGCCGCCGGCAATCAGCGCGTCGTTCTCAAGGTGGTGATGCCCGAACGGGTCGATCCCGATCTCGAGGCCTTCATGGAGGACTGGCGCAAGACCCACGCCTACGACCCCCGCCGCACGATGAGGATGGCGTCATGATGCGATGGACCGAGACCGAGATCGTCGCCGAGGTGCGCACGATCACCTTGCAGCGCCTCAGGGTCATGGTGAGCCATGGCTGGGTGACACCGGCCACCGGCGCGAACGGGCCGACCTTCGATTCGCTCGACGTGGCGCGCGTGCGTCTGCTCTCGCAGCTCGGCGAGGACATGGAAGTCGCCGACGAGGCAATGCCGATGGTGCTGTCGCTGATCGATCAGGTCTATGGGCTGAGGCGCGAATTGAAGGCGCTCGGCGGGGCGATCGAAACCCAGCCGGAGAAGGTGAAGGCCGACATCCGAGCGGCCTATCACGCGCGCCGCGAGGACTGAGCCGGGGCGCCGGCCGCCGGCCGCTGGCGGCGGTCAGGCCTCCGGCGGCTGACCTTCGCGCGGCTGCGTCTCGCCGATGACGGGCGCGGCGAGCGATTCGAGGATCGGGCAGTGCGGGCGGTCGTCGCCATGACAGTTGCGGGCGAGATGGTCGAGCGTGTCGGCCATCTCCTTCAATTCGGCGATCCGCGTGTTGAGATCGGCGATATGCTTCATCGCGAGGGCCTTCACGTCCGAGCTCGCGCGGCTGCGGTCGCGCCACAGCGCGAGGAGGGCGCGGATCTCCTCCACGGAAAAACCGAGATTGCGCGCGCGGCGAATGAAGGAGAGCGTGTTGACCTCCGCCTCGGAATAACGGCGATAGCCGGCCGCGGTGCGCGCCGGCTTCTCGATCAAGCCGATGTCCTCATAATATCGGATCATCTTCGCAGAGACGCCGGACGCCTCAGCCGCACGGCCGATATTCATGTGCCTTCTCCCTGCTCCGCTCCCACTGCGCCCATCCGGCGGATTTCGGCGACAGCGATTGCCTGCATGTGGGACGACCCCCACGCCCGTCGACCGCAATATTATAGGTGAGCGCCAAAAAATCTGCCTTATGGCCAACGGCGGTCGCGGGGCCGGGGAGACGATCGGCAATCCGTCATGCGCGCCGGACGGGGCGCGGAGGCCTTGACCTTCCTACCGTTGGAAGCCCCATATCCTGGACCGATTGCGGTTTTGGAGTGCTTCTGATGATGACGTTCGACGTGCCCGACATGCATTGCGGCGGCTGCGTGAGCAGCGTGGCGCGGATCCTGTCCCGCCTCGACGACAAGGCGACGGTCGAGGCCGACCTTGAGACGCGAAAGGTGCGGGTGGAGACGAGCGCCAGCCAGGACGCCGTGTTGAAGGCGCTCGCGGCGGCGGGATTTCCGGCGACCGCGCGCTGATTCGACGGCGTTCGCGCATCGCCCCTCGACCTTGCGCGGTGACGGGACACATTCTTTCTCGGAGACGTCGCTCGCATGGCGCGGGTGGCAAACCCCGGAGAGGACCGACCGATGGCCCGAGAACTCGACGTTCTGGTGATCTGTGGGAGCCTGCGCAAAGGCTCCTACAACCGCGCGATCTGCAACACGTTGCCCGAGCTCGCGCCGGAGGGGATGCGAACGACGCTCGCCCCGTCCTTCGAGCCGATCCCGATCTATAACGCGGATATTCAGGCGACGGGCTTTCCGCCGGAGGTCACGGCCTATGGCGAGGCGATCGCGGCAGCGGACGGGGTGATCATCGTGTCGCCGGAATACAATTATTCGGTGCCGGGCGGGCTCAAGAACCTCATCGATTGGATTTCGCGGTTGCCCGATCAGCCGTTCAAGGGAAAGCCGGTCGCGCTCCAATCCGCCTCGGCGAGCATGCTCGGCGGGGCGCGGATGCAGTATCACCTGCGTCAGACGATGGTGTTCTTGAACGCGCACGTCTTCCTGACGCCGGAAGTGTTCGTCGGGAGCGCCGGGCAGAAGGTCTCGCCGGACGGCGAGACGATCGCCGACGAAGGAACGCGCAAGGTGATCGCGACGCAGCTCGCCGCGTTCATGCCTTACGCGGAAAAAATCGGCGCCAAATAGCGGGATCCGGCCGCGAGCCTCCCGCCTCTGACGGGCGGCGGGGCGGCGCTTCTAGGCGTTCCGGGACGGCTCCGTCGTGACCACATGGCGGACCCGGTCCCACGTCTTCATCATGTGATCGGCGAGGACGTTGCCGAGGCGTTCGCCGTCACGCGCTGTCAGCGCATCGATCATCGCCTCGTGCTCGGCGACGGCCGCCGTCCAACCCTCCGGCTCCTGGTTGCCGATAAAGCGGATCCGCTTGAGGCGGGCCTGGATGCCGGACTGCATCTCGATGAGGGTCGGGTTGCCGGGCAGGGCCGAGATCATCGAGTGAATCGCCTGGTTCGCCTTGTAATAAGGCAGGCGATCACGCCGCGCATAATGGCGCATCATCTCCTCATGCATCGCGCAGATCGCGGCAATGTCGGCATCCGAGCCGCGCTCGCAACCGAGCCGACCGGCGAGGCGCTCGAGATCGGCGAGCACCTCCAGCATGTGGAAAATATCCTTCGGGCTCAGAGCGCGTACAACCGAACCGCGAGACGGACGTGAGTCGATCAGATTCTCCGCCGCGAGCGTGCGCAGCGCCTCGCGCAGCGGTGTCCGGGAGACGCCAAGCTGCTCGACGAGCTGGGCTTCGCTGATTCGCTGACCGGGCGACAGATGGCCTTCGATGATCATGTCGCGCACGCGTTCCGTCACCTGTTCGTGCAGCGTTCGACGCAGGATCGGTGCGGCTGTCGGGTCCATTTGGGTGTCAGTCGCCAACGCTCTCGGTCTCCTCAAAATCTCACGGCCGCAACGATAGATCGAATATGATCCTCTTGCACATCCCGAATATTGTGTTTTGTATACTGCATCCCAACGAGGTGCGAATGCCCCAGAAACCTGTCATCGCCTTTGCCATCGGCGACCCAGCCGCCATCAGCCCCGAACTAGCCGTCCGCGTGCTCGCCAAGCACAATGAGGACGACGCGACGCTGCTGGTGCTCGGGGACGCCCGTGTTCTCGACCGCGGAATCGCCCACGCGAAGCTCGACGATCCCGGTCTCGCTGCGTCGATAGATCGCGTGTCGCCGGCCGATATCGGGACCGCGCGTCCGGCCCGCTCCGTGTTCGTCGACCTTGCGAACTGCGACGTCGATTCGGTCGGGATCGGCGCATCGAGCGCCGCGGGCGGCCGCGCCGCACTCGACAATTTCCGCATCGCGCTCACGGCGGCCAATGAGGGCTTCGCCGACGCCGTCTATTTCACGCCGTTCAACAAGCACGCGATGCGGCTCGGCGAGAGCAACTATGTCGACGAGATCGGCTTCGTGAACCGGACGATCGGGGCGGAGCGCTCGGGCTCCGAATTCAACGTCCTCGATGAGGTCTGGAACGCGCGCGTCACCTCGCACATCCCGCTCTCGAAGGTCGCCGAATCGATCGACACCGACCGCATCTTCCGCGCCATCCGCCTCACCACCGAGGTGATGGAAGGGGCGGGGATCAAACGTCCGCGCATCGGTGTCGCCGCCCTCAACCCCCATGCCGGGGACGGCCGCAATTTCGGCACCGAGGACGAGGACGTCATTCTGCCGGCGGTGGAGCGCGCCAAGGCGCATCAAATGTCGGTCGAGGGGCCGATCCCGTCCGACACCGTCTTCGTGCGCGCCGTGAAGGGCGAGTTCGATGCGGTGCTCACGATGTTCCACGACCAGGGCCAGATCGCGATGAAGCTGATCGGCTTCGATCGCGGCGTCACGCTGGTGGCCGGCTATCCCTTCCCGATCGCGACGCCTGCCCACGGCACCGCCTACGACATCGCCGGTCAGGGCATCGCCAATGACGGCGCGGCGATCAAGGCGATCGAGCTCGCGACCCGTCTCGCGCGCCCGGCCTCTGACGCGCCGGAGATCTCGCAAAGCTTCGCCGACGCGATCGCTGCGGCACGTGCGGCCGTCGCCGGGCAATCGCCCGCGGAAGGGGCCGCCGCCGACTGATCCCGACATCGACCGCGAACGAAAAGAACGAATGGAGGAGACCATCATGAAGAACACGTTGAAATCCCTCATGCTCGGCGCCGTGGCGCTCAGCCTCGGCACGGGCGCCGCGCTCGCCGAATATCCCGACCGTCCCGTTACGGTGATCGTCCCCTGGGGCGCCGGCGGCGGCACCGACACGGTGACGCGCATTCTCGCCGCGGGCCTCGAACAGGAGCTCGGCCAGCCGATCAACGTCGTGAACCGCGCCGGCGGCAACGGCGTCGTCGGTCATATGGCGATCGCAAAGGCGAAGCCGGACGGCTACACGATCGGCGCCTGCACGCCCGAAATCGCCTATTTCAAGACCCTGGGTCTCGCGCCGCTGACGCTCGACGACTTCACCATCGTCTCCCGCATGGCGACGATCCCGGCCGGCATCACTGTGAAGGCCGGCGCCTATGAGAGCGCCGAGGCGCTCCTCGAGGCGATCAAGTCGGAGCCCGCGGGCACGTTCTCCTCGTCCGGCTCCGGTGTCGGCGGGACGTGGCACATGGCGGCGGGCGGCCTCTCCAAGGCGCTCGGTGAGCCGGCGACCAAGATCAAGTTCGTGCCCTCGCAAGGCGGCGCGCCCGCGCTGCAGGATCTCGTCGCGGGTGGTCTCAATCTCTTCACCGGCTCGCCGATCGAGGCGCAGACGCTCGCCGATGCCGGCGAAGTCGAAGTGCTCGCGGTGATGAGCGACGAGCGCCTTTCGTCCTATCCCGACGTTCCGACGCTCAAGGAGCTCGGCATCGATTTCGAGCTGAAGAACTTCTTCTCGCTCTGCGGTCCGGCGGGCCTTCCCGACGAAGTGACGGCGAAGCTCGAAGAGGCCGGCGCCGTCGCCCATGCGGGCGAGGCGGTGCAGTCCGCGCTCAAGGAACGCGGCATCACACCGGTGTGGGACGGTTCGCAGAAGTCGACCGAGGCCGTCGAGGCGTTCTCCGAGAGCGCCAACGCGATCCTCGTCGATCTCGGGGTCGCGAAGTAAGCCGATGCGGCTCGACGATCGCGTCGTGGGAGGCGTCGCCGCACTCGGCGGCGCCGCCTACGCCTTCGTGGCTTTCGGCCTGCCCAATCTCGCGGGCCAGCCCTATGGCGCGGGCTTCTTCCCCTCCATCATCGGCGTCGCGATGACGCTCGCCGGCGTCGTGCTGTTCGTCCGAGGTTTCAAGGCCAAGCGGCCGGTGCCTCAGCCGGCGGACGGCATCGGCGAGGCCGCGGACGCCGAGCGGCCGACGCTCGGCGGCGTGTTCCGCTATGTCGTCGTCCTCGCGGCGATCGCCTTTTACGTCGCCGCGGCGCCGTATCTCGGCTTCGTCATTTCCTCGTTCGTCATCATGGTCGTTCTCGGGCTCGTCTTCCGCGCGCCCGTCCTCACCACGCTCATCGTCGCGGTCGTGGCGACCTTGGTGCTCGCGCTGCTGTTCGGCCACCTGTTGCGGGTGCCGTTGCCGCCGGGGCCGATCGGATTCCTGTGAAGGGCTGACCCGTGGTCGATCAGATAATTCTCGCGCTTTCCATCGTCGCCGATCCGCAGGTGATCCTCACCATCCTCGCCGCGTCGGTGATGGGCATGATCATCGGCGCGATTCCCGGCCTGACGGCGGTGATGGGCACGGCGCTTCTCGTGCCGCTCACCTTCTTCATGGACCCGATCCCGGCGGTGGCGGCGATCGTCGCGCTGGCGGCGACCGCGATCTTCGCCGGCGACGTGCCGGGCGCGCTCCTCAGGATGCCGGGAACGCCGGCCTCCGCCGCCTATGTCGACGAGGCTTACGCCCTCACCAAAGCCGGACGGCCGGAGGAGGGGCTCGGCCTCTGTCTCGGCGCGGCGGTGATCGGCGGGCTCGTCGGAACGTTCATCCTCATTCTCGGGGCGCCGCTCCTCGCCAAGGTCGCGCTCGGCTTCTCGACGGTCGAATATTTCTGGCTCTCGCTTCTCGGTCTCACCTGCGCCGCGTTCGTCGCGGCGGGCGATCCGGTGAAGGGGCTCATCTCGCTGCTCTTCGGCCTCATGTGCGCGACGGTCGGGATCGACCCGGCGTCCGGCAATCTTCGCTACACGATGGGCTCGGTCGATCTGATGGGCGGGATCAACATGATCCCGGCGATGATCGGCCTCTTCGCCGTCTCCGAAATCCTGCGTCAGGCGCTCGGCCGCACCGGCAGCGATGCCAAGCTCGCGACCGACCATGTCGGCAGCGTTCGCCAGGGTCTCGGCGCGCATCTTTGGAAGCTGAAGCGCAACGTGGCGCGCGGCTCGATCGTCGGCACCGTCATCGGCGCTCTGCCGGGCGCGGGGGCCGATATCGCGGCGTGGGTCGCCTATGCGGTCTCCCGCCGGTCGTCCAAGACGCCGGAAAAGTTCGGCACCGGGCACGATGAAGGGCTCGCCGAGGCGGGCGCGGCCAACAACGGGGCTTTGTCGGGGGCGTGGGTGCCGACGCTGGTGTTCGGCATTCCGGGCGATTCCATCACGGCGATCGTGATCGGCGTCCTGATCCTCAAGGGGCTTGACCCCGGACCGACGATCTTCCTGCGTCAGCCGGAGCTCGTCTATGCGATCTTCCTGACCTTCATCCTCGCCAATTTGATCCTGTGGCCGCTCGGCTGGCTCCTCATCCGCTTCGCCCGGCACATCGTGCGCGTTCCGCGCTCGCTCCTGCCGCCGGTCGTCCTCGTCACCTGCATCATCGGCTCTTACGCGATCAACAACTCGCTCTTCGATGTCGGCGTGATGCTGGTCTTCGGGGTGGTCGGTTGGATCTTCGAGGAGAACGGCATTCCGGTCGCCCCGGCGATCCTCGCGATCGTCCTCGGGGGCACGGTGGAGTTCAACTTCACCACGACGATGATCAAGGCGGACGGCGACCTTATCGCCTTCTTCGCCCGGCCGGTCGCGGCGGGGCTCGGCGTCGTCACCCTCGCGCTCTGGATCTTCACGGCCTGGCGCGTCTATCGCGACCGCCGCAAGCCGCCGTCCGATCTCGCGATACAGACCGACTGAACAATCGGCCCGCCGGTGGGGCGGGCCGCCCATAACAAGGGAGGATTGAACGATATGATCAACCGCCGCAATCTCATGGCCGGTGCCGCCATCGTCGGCGCGCTCGCGATGAGCGACATGCCGGCTTTCGCGCAGGACGTGACTCTGCGCTTCGGCCATTATGCCCACACCGCCGACACCGCCCACAAGGCGGCCGAGCACTTCGCCGAACTCGTCTCGCAGAAGACCGACGGCTCGCTCGCGATCGAGGTGTTTCCGGCAGGCGAGCTCGGCAACAGCCCGACGATGCTCGAAGGCGCGCGCCTCGGCACAATCGATATCGTGCTGACCGGCAATCCCTACTTCACGGGCTTTGCCCCGGCGCTCAACCTCCTCGACCTTCCGTTCCTCTTCGAGAACGACGCGCACGCTTACGCCGTCCTCGATGGGGAAGTGGGGCAGGCGCTGATGGACCAGATCAACTCGGCCGGCCTCCAGGGCCTCGCCTTCTGGGAACTCGGCTTCCGCAGCCTCACCAACAATGTCCGCCCGGTGCGCGAGCCGGCCGACCTCGAGGGCCTCAAAATCCGCACGACGCCGAACCCGGCGCACATCAAGGCGTTCGAGACGCTCGGCGCAAACCCGACGCCGATGCCCTTCTCCGAGGTCTACGCCGCCCTTCAGACCGGCACGATCGACGGGCAGGAAAACCCGGTGAACCACATCTACGCCTCCAAGCTCCAGGAGGTGCAGAAGTACCTGTCGCTCACCGAGCACGCCTATACGGCCGCGCCGCTGGTGATGAACGCGATGCGCTTCAACAGCCTCTCCGACGAGCACAAGGCGGCCCTTCGCGAGGCCGCGCTCGAAGCGGCCGCGTTCGAGCGTCAGCTCAACGATGAGGAGGAGGCGGGGAGCCTCGAGGGCATGCGCGCCGCCGGGATGGAGATCATCGAAGATCCCGATCGCGAGGCGTTCCGCGAGGCGGTCGCCGACGTGACGCGCGAGGCTTACGTCGCCGAGCACGGCTCCGAGCTTCTCGATAAGGCGATCGCCGCCGCCGGCGACTGATCCCTTCACACCAATGTCGAGCGGGCGGCGTCTTCGGGGGCCGCCCGCTTCATTTCGGACCAATACGCCTCAGCCGCTTCCCGCTCGCGGGCCGGCCAGCCATGGAGAGGCCATGCTTTCCGCGATCGCCCGATTGGATACGGCCCTGCGCACGGCGGTGCGTTGGGTCTCCGGGGGGCTGCTTCTCACCGTGACGGTGCTTGCGGTGGTGCAGGTCTTCGCCCGCTATGTCCTCAACGACTCGATCGTCTGGGGCGAAGAGTTGATCCGCCTTCTCTATGTCTGGCTCGTGCTCGTCGCGGCGACCGCCGCGCCGCACATGCGCATCGGCATCCTCGCCGACGCCGCGCCCGGCCTTCTCGGCACCGCGCTCGCCACGCTGCGCGTCGTGGTGATGGCGGCGCTGCTCGTCCTCATCGTGCGCGGCGCGCTCACCCTCAATGCGAGCTTCGGCGCGGACCGCTATGTGACGCTCGGCATCACCAAGTCGTGGTACTGGAGCGGGGCGATCGCCTGCGGCATCCTGTGGATCGTGCTGCTGGTGACCGGGCTCCTCTCCCACCACAAGGACGAGGAACTCGTGCCATGATGGTCGCGCTCCTTTTCGGCTCGATGATCGTTCTCGCGATCCTCGGCATTCCGCTCGTCTTCGCCATCCTCGGGGCGAGCGTCCTCACCATCGTCGTCGCCAAGCCCGAGATGCCGCTGGTCCTCGTGACGCAGCTCTTCATGAACGGAATGGACGCCTTTCTGCTCCTCGCGATCGGCTTCTTCTTCCTCGCGGGCGAACTCATGAATCGCGGCGGCATCACGCGCCGTATCGTCGCCTTCGCCGACGCCTTGATCGGCCATATTCGCGGCGGCCTCGCGCAGGTGAACATCCTGTCGAGCCTGTTCTTCTCCGGCATCTCCGGCTCCGCCGTCGCCGATACCGCGGCGGTCGGCTCGGTGATGATCCCGTCGATGAAGGAAAAGGGCTATGGCGCGGCCTTCTCGGCGGCGGTGACGCAAGCCTCCTCCGTCGTCGGGCCGATCATCCCGCCTTCGATCCCGATCATCATCTACGCGCTCCTCGCCCAGCAATCGGTGGGGGCTATGTTCCTCGCCGGCATCGTTCCGGGGATCGTCATCGGGATCTGCCTGATGGTGTGCGTCTTCATCATCTCGACCCGGCAGAGCTTTCCGCGCTCGCCCCGCGCCTCGCTGAAGACGATCATCGTCACCGGCCGCGACGCGATCCTCGCGCTCCTCGCGCCGATCATCGTGGTCGGCGGCATCCTCGGCGGCGTCATGACGGCGACCGAGGCGGGGGCGATCGCCTGTCTCTATGCCGGCCTCATCGGCGCGTTCTATTTCCGCGAGCTGACCTGGAAAGGGTTCTGGCGGGCGCTGTGCGACGCGGCGGAGGGGACGGCGACAATCCTCGTCATCGTCGGGGCCTCGGCGCTCTTTGCCTGGATCGTCGCCGATCTCAGGGTGAGCCGGACGATCGTCGACCTGATCACCGCGGTGAGCGCGAGCCCGCTGGTCTTCCTGCTTTTCGTCAACCTCTTCGCGCTGCTTCTCGGCCTCTTTCTCGATCCGCTCGCCGCGCTCGTGATCCTGGTGCCGATCCTGTTGCCGGCGGCGACCCAGCTCGGGATCGACCCGATCCATTTCGGGATCGTCCTCGTCTTCAATCTGATGATCGGGCTGACGACGCCGCCGGTCGGCTATCTGATCTACCTGTCGGCCCGGATCGCGGACGAGAAGCCGGAGCGGGTGATGGTCGCATCGATCCCGTTCATCCTCGCCCTTTTCGCCGCGCTCGCGATCCTGACGCTCGTGCCCGCCATCACGACGACGCTGCCGGCGCTTTATCAAGGATGATGCCATGACCCATATCATCGACCTGTCGATGCCGGTGATCGCCGACCATTTCCGCTGGCCCGCGCCCCGGCAGGTGACGGGCGACCATTCCGACGCCGCGCCCTTCCAGGTGACGAAGCTGACCCTTTCGGTCCACTCCTTCACCCATGTCGACGCGCGCCGCCACATGCTTCCCGGCGCGCCGACGATCGAGGCGACGGCGCTCGAGGACGTCGCCGGGCCGGCCTTCGTCGCCGATCTCACCGACGTTGTGCCGAACACGGAGATTTCCGCGGACCGGATGGAGCGGGCACTCGCCGGGTATGACGGCGAACCGATCATCCTCCTGAAAAGCGCTTGGGACACGCAGCGCGACTGGAAAACGCCCGAGTTCTGGCGGGAGGCGCCCTATCTCGGCCGGCCCGCCACCGAGGTGATCGCCGCGCTGAAGCCGAAGGCGGTCGCCTTCGACTTCCCGCAGGATTACACGATCCGCCTCTCCCTCGACAGGGTCGTCCCGCCGATGCCCGAGCACGTGACGCACGATATCCTGCTGCGCAACGGAGTGACGCTGATCGAATATCTCGTCAACGTCGCGAGCGTTCCGGGGCCGCGCACCTTCCTTTGCGCGCTTCCGCTGAAGATCGACGGCGCGGACGGTGCGCCGGCCCGCGTCGTCGCGATCGAAGGGGTGGTCTGATCCCATGATTGACGCGCCGTCGCCCGACCGGCGGCGGCGCACCGTGTGCGGCGTGCGGTAGGCTCAGCGCACCCGCATGCCCTTCGCCTCGTCGAAATGGAGCGGGGTCTCGAACTTCTTGAGCGGCGCGTCTTCGGCGCTCACCGTGACGCCGTGCGGCCAGTCGGGCGGGCAGATTGCGATATAGCGGGCATAGCCGCCGAGCCCGCCGCCGAATTTCGGATAACCGATCATCACGAGCGCGCCGGTCTCAGGCACCTGGTCGAGATTGGCGACGCCTTCGGCCTGCGCGTAGCCGTTGTGCATCAGCCAATATTCGCCCTCGAGCGTCGGGGTGGAATCGGTGTCGAGCGGCTCGTGCCCGTGGAAGAGGATGTTGCGCTCCTCGTGCAGGAATTTGAGCGCATCGAGCCCGACCTGGGGAAATTCCTTCAAGGTCGCGAGCGCCGGGTCCGGCCAATCCTTCGACCAATCGGAGCGGACGAAGACGACCGAACCCTCCGGGATCGGCCCATTCGCATCCTCCCACGCCTCGATGTCGGACACCTCTAGGGCGTAGTTGGGGTTCTCCTTCACCTGATCGACGATCGAGATGACGACGAGCGGACGGATCGCATAGCTCGCGGGGATCTCGTCGATCGCGGCATATTCGGGCGCCCAGTGGGCGGGCGGGTCGAGTTGGGTGCCGAGCTGGTCGGTCCGCAGCGTGTATTCCGTCGCCTCGAAGCCGTGCTTTTCGTAGGTGTAGACCTCACCCTTTTTGGCATAACCCTCGATGTCGACGCCGGCACGGGCCGGGCCGAAGGTCGAGGCGGCAAAGCCCGACCAGACCGGGATCGACGGTGTGATGGTGTGGGTGAGGTCGACATATTTCGCGCCCTTGAGCGCGCTCTCATAAACGCCCCAAAGGCCCTGATCGTCCGCCGCACGGAGCGGGGACGTCGCCGACAGGATCGCGCACAGCGTGCCGGCGAACGCGAGTGTCTTCGATCGGTTGGATTGCATTGTCGCCTCCGAACTGTCGCGCCGGCGCGCGGCGGACGCCGCTCGGGGCGCGATGGGATGCGACAGGTTGCCACGCCGCGATGCTGCAATGCAACAACGCGGAGCCGCCGTCAGCGATAATCGATCCGCGGGTCGATATAGGCGTAGAGCACATCCACCGTGAGGTTGATCGCCACATAAAGGACGAGGATCACGAGGATGCAGCCCTGGATCAGCGGGTAATCGCGCGAGCTGATAGCCTGGATGAGGAGGCGGCCGAGCCCCGGATAGGTGAAGACCGCCTCCGTCACCACCGCGCCGCCGATGAAGCCGGCCATCATCAACCCGACGATGGTGATGAACGGCAGGAGCGCGTTGCGCATCAAATGCACCCACACGATCTGCCGCTCCGGCAGTCCCTTGGCGCGGGCGGTGCGCACATAGTCGGCCCTCAGCTCCGTCACCAGCGACGCGCGCAGAAAGCGGGCGAGGATGCCGGAGACGTAGACGCCGAGGGTGATGGCGGGAAGCGCGAGATTGCGCAGCGCCTGAAGCGGATCCTCCCAGATCGGCACATAGCCCGAGGCGGAGGGGAGCCACCGCAATTCCACCGCGAAGAGGAGAATGAGGAGGATGCCGAGCCAGAAGGTCGGCACGCCGAGCGCGAGCGCGCTCCATCCCGACAGGATCCGGTCGAGGAGCGTTCCCGGCCGCAAGGCGCTCGCCACCGCGACGGGAATACCGAGAAGGAGAGCGACGATCGTCGCCGCGACCGCAAGGTGGAGCGTTGCGGGAAGCCGCTCGCCGATCAGTTGGAGGACCGGGGCGCGGCTATAATAAGACTCGCCGAAATCACCCACGAGCGCGCTGCCGAACCAGTCGAGATATTGGACTGCGATCGGGCGATCGAGGCCGTATTGACGCGTGACGGCGGCGATCTGCTCGGGCGTTGCATTGTCGCCGACGATCGCGGCGACCGGCCCGCCCGGCACCGCATACATCATCGCCCAGACGCCGATCGAGGCGAGGATCAGGACGGGGATGAGCTGGAGAAGGCGGCGCAGGATATAGCCGGTCATGACGTCACTCCGCCGGCCGTGGCGGTGCCGGTATCGTGCCGGTCTTCGAGGAGGGATCCGAGAGCGCGGCCGATGGTGTCGAAGGAAAGGATGGTGAGGGTGAGGACGATGCCGGGCAGCAGCGCATAGGTCGGCGCCTCGTAGAGATAGGATTTGCCGGTGCGCAGCATCTCGCCCCAGCTGGGTGTCGGCGGGGCGACGCCGACGCCCAGAAAAGCGAGGGCGGCCTCGAGAAGGATCGCGATCGAGCAGAGGACGACGACCTGGACGAGGATCGGGCTCCACGCGTTCGGCAAAATCGTGCGGAACATGTTGTAGCCCGATGAGCCGCCGAAGGATTCGACCGCCGTCACGAAATCGCGTTTGCGCAGCGCGAGCGTCTGCGCGCGCACGATGCGGGCGAAGGCGGGAATCCCGGTGATGCCGACGGCGATGAAGGCGGCGACCTGGCTGCGGCCGAGAACGGCGATCAGCGCCATGGCGAAGAGGATTGCCGGCAGGGCGAGGAGGACGTCGACGAAGCGCATCAGCGCCGCGTCACGCCACCCGCCGAAAAAGCCGCCGATCAGGCCGATCGGGATGCCGAAGAGGGCGGCGACGGCGACCGCGCCGGCTGCGGTGAGAAGCGATGTGCGCGCGCCGTAGACGACGCGGGAGAGAATGTCGCGCCCAAGCTCGTCGGTCCCGAACCAGTATTGCGCCGACGGCCCTTCCAGCGAGTGGAGGAGATTTTGCCGGAACGGGTCGAGCGGCAGGAGGTCGGCGAAGATCGCCGCGAGCGCGATGATCGTGAGGAAGAGGACGGCGAGCGCCGATCCCGGCCGGATCATCAGCCGCCCGAGGATGCCGAAGGCGGCCTTCATGTCGCCCGCTCCATGGCACGGGGCGCCCTTTCGTCGAAGAGCGGCCCCGGATGGTGGCAGGCGAGGTGGGTCGCAAGCCCGTCCGGCCGTTCAAAGCGCGGCGCCTCGCGCCGGCACAGCTCGCTCGCGCGGAAGCAGCGCGGATGAAAGGTGCAGCCGGGCGGCGGCGCGGCGGGATTGGGAATCTCGCCTTCGAGGACGATGCGGGAATCGCGGTCGCGCATCGCCGGGTCAGGGATCGGCGCGGCCGACAGGAGGCTTTGCGTATAAGGATGGGACGGGCGCTCATAGAGCGCGTCGCGATCGCCCATCTCGACGATCCGGCCGAGATACATCACCGCGACACGGTCCGAGATGTGACGCACGACGGACAGATTGTGCGCGATGAAGAGATAAGCGAGGTCGAGCTCGCGCTGGAGATCCTGAAGAAGGTTGAGGATCTGCGCCTGGATCGACACATCGAGGGCGGCGACGGGCTCGTCGAGAATGAGAAGGCGCGGCTTCAGCGCGAGCGCGCGGGCGATGCCGATCCGCTGCTTCTGCCCGCCCGAGAACTCGCTCGGATAGCGGCCCATCATGGTCCGGGAGAGGCCGACCTGGTCGAACAGCTCGGCGACCCAAGGCGCGCCGCCCATCTCGTCATAGACGCCATGAATGTGCATCGGTTCGGCGATGACCTCCTCCACCGAGCGCACCGGGTTGAGGGAGGAATAGGGATCCTGAAAGATATATTGCATCTGCCGGCGGGCCTTGCGCATCCGGCGCCGGTCGAGCCCGAGGATCGACTGCCCGTCGAAGCGGACCGCGCCGCTCGTCGCGGGAATGAGGCCCATCACGGTGCGGCCGGTCGTGGTCTTGCCGCAGCCCGATTCGCCGACGAGGCTCACCGTTTCGCCGGGATGGACGGCGAGGCTCACCCCGTCGACGGCATGGACCGCGCCCACCGTGCGGCGCAGGAGACCGGCCTTGATCGGGAAGTGGACACGCAGATCCTCCACCTCGAGGAGCGGCGCCTCGGCGGCATGAGCGGGCAGCGGGCGCGGCTCGGCCGCGAGGGCAGGCGGGCGCTCCGGCGTTTCCTCGGCGAAATGGCAGGCGGCGGTATGATCGGCGGCGAGCGCGCGTAGCGCCGGCTCGTCCCGCAGGCACCGCTCGCGGCCGTTCTGGAGGGCGCAGCGCGGGTGAAAGGTGCAGCCCGCCGGCAGGTTGATCGCGACGGGCGGTTGGCCGGGGATCGGGTCGAGGCGCGCGTCCGTGCCGTCGAGGCGGGGCATCGAGCGCAGGAGCGCACGCGTATAGGGATGCCGCGGGGCGCGGAAGATCTCGCGCACCGGCCCGGTCTCGACGATGCGGCCGCCATACATCACCGCGACCCGGTCGGCGACTTCGGCGACAACGCCGAGATCGTGTGTGATGAGGACGACCGCGCATCCCGTCTCGCGCTGGCGGCGGGCGAGAACGGCGAGAACCTGCGCCTGAACGGTGACGTCGAGCGCCGTCGTCGGCTCGTCGGCGATGATGAGGCGCGGCTTGCCGGCCATCGCCATCGCGATGACGGCGCGCTGACGCATCCCGCCGGAAAATTGGTGCGGATATTGGTCGATGCGGCCTTCGGGATCGGCGATATCGACCTCGCGCAGGAGGGTGACACCGCGCGCACGGGCCTCGCTCGGAGAGAGGCGGCCATGGGCGACCTCTCCCTCGGTGATCTGCCGGCCGACCTTGAGGACCGGATTCAGTGTGGTCGACGGGTCCTGAAAGATGAACCCGACGTCTTCGCCGCGCATCCGGCGCAGCGTTTCGGCGTCGGCGCGTTGGACGTCGATCGCGCCGAGGCGGATGTCGCCGCCGACCTTTGCCGTGTCGGCGAGCAGGCCGGCGACCGCGAGGGACGTGACGCTCTTGCCCGAGCCCGACTCGCCCACGATGCACAGCACCTCGTTGGCATGGACATCGAACGAGACGCCGCGCACGACGGGGATCGGGCCGGCGGGGCCCGAAAAATCCACCGTCAGATCGCGCACGGCGAGAACCGGCTCGCTCATCGTGGCTCCTTGGGTCTTACGCGTCACGTGGGGCCGTTCGTCACTTGAAGCCGATGGTGCGGGCGACGAAGAGATTGTCGATCTCGGGCGTGAAGCCGGCGAGCTTCGGCGAGGCGACGACGATGCCGACATCGTAGGTGTTGGTCGGGATCGCGAAGGCCGATTCGATCAGCACCGTGTTGAGGTGGTCGTAGGCGGCTTTGACCTCGTCCTCGGAGCCGACGGCAGCGTCGACGGCGGCGATCGCCTCGACATAATCCGGGAAGGGGTGGGGCTCGCCGAACACGGGGTTGTTGACGGTCCGATAGATCGAGTTCGTGGCGACGCGAGAGGGGAATTTCTGCACGTTGCCGATGCCCGCGAAGGTCGCGTCGAAATCGCCGCCGAGAAGCGCCTCGATCCATTCCGCGCTCTCGCGCACGTCGAGCTCGATGTCGATGCCGGCTTCGGAGAGGGACCCCTGCACGATCTGGCTGAGGATGACGGCCGCCTCGTCCGTGCCGTTCACGAGAAGCGTCCAGTCGCTCATCTCGGCGTCGGAAAGGCCCGATTCGGCGAAGAGCGCCTTCGCCTTGTCGATATCGTAGCCATAGGTGTCGTTGAACGAGGCGTCGAAGGCCGGGCTTGCCGGGGCCCACGGCAGGGCGACGACCTCGCCGATCCCGGCATAGGCGACGCGGAGCATGCCGTCGCGCTCCATCAGATGGTTGAAGGCCTGACGGAAGGCCGCGTTGTCGAAGGGGGCGTGGGTCGCGTTGATGCGGAAGACCTGCACCAGCGGGCCCGGGCCGCGGAAGACGGTGTATCCGGCATCGCCGAGCCGCTTCGCGCTGCGCGCCGAGCCACCATAGACGAGATCGACGGAGCCCGACTCGAGCGCCGCGCTCGCCGAAGCGTCGTCGCTGAAGATCGTGAACGTCACGGTCTCGGCGACCGGCTCGCCCTCGCGCCAATAATCCGCGTTGGCGGTCAGCGTCACGCCCTGGCCGACGGCGCGGTTTTCAAGCTCGTAGGCGCCGGTGCCGGCGGGAACGGTCTCGACGGTGTCGATGCCCGCCTTTTCGATCGGCATCGTGAACTCGAGGAGGTCGAGGATCTGCCGCGTCGGCACCGGGCTCTTGAAGGTGATGACGACGGTCTTCTCGTCCGGCGTCTCCCATCCGTCGATGATCGAGGTGGTCGGATAGACGTTCTTGCCCTTTTCGGGGTCCGACGCCTTCTCGAGCGTCGCCGCGACATCCTCGGCCGTCAGCGGCGCACCACTCGCGAAGGTGACGCCGTCGCGCAGCGTCACGGTGACGGACGTGTTGTCGTCGGCGATCTCCCACGCGGTCGCGAGGCTCGGCACCGGCTCGCCCTCGGCCGTGTACTCGATCAGGCTGTCATAAAGATTCTTGATCAGAAAGAAGTTCACCGACGAGAACTGCATCGGGTCGAAATTCGTCATGTCGGCGAGGATGCCGACGCGCAGCGTGCCGCCCTCGAGGGCCTCGTCGGCCGCGTGTGCCGTCATCGGCAGTGCCGCGAAGGCGGCCACACTCAATACTTTGACCAGTCCGGAAAGTCTTTTTCTCATCTTGAGCTCCTGTTGCGCTCTGCCGTGACGGGGACGATCGATCGGGAACCGCCCGCATCGATCGGGCGGACGTTCGTGCTGTGGGACGGCGGTGATCCTGCGGGGAGGCGGGCGCACCATGGTGCGCGCCGGTGCGCCGTGTGATGCGCGCTCCCGCATCGCGCGGGGACAATGGATGCGCGGAGGGGGGAAGCGCGGACGACGCCTGCGCGGATGACGGGGGCGCGGCGAGCCAGCGCTCTACCTCAGCCGCCGCGGCGCACGCAGACGAGACGACGCGCGGCAATCGCAAGGGGATCTCGATGGTGAAGCCTGCAAATGCCACTCGCCTCCCTCATATGTCGCGCGTTTCATCCAGTCTTCGCCGCTATTCGTGGGTGTGATGGTGAGAGTATTTTTCACCTATTCTAGGGTCAACGCGGACCCGTTCCGCCTCTTGGAACAACGCGCCGTCACGAGGCGGCGAACGGCGGAACGGGCGTTTCGAGCGCGCGGGCGATCCGCGCCGCCGCGCTTTTCAGCGCCGCGGCGGTCGTCTCGATGCGTTCGGCCGGCATCCGCGTTTCGGGGGCGGAGAGGCTGATCGCGGCGAGCGGATGGCGCGCGGCGTCGAGGATCGGCACGCCGATGCACATCTGTCCGTCTTCGTTTTCCCCGCGCTCCACCGCAAAGCCGCGCGCCCGCACGGCCTCGACCTCGCGGCGAAAGCGGCGCGCGTCGGTGAGGGTGTTGATGGTGCGCGCCGGAAGCTCGGAGGGGCCGACGAGGCCCTTTTCCGCGTTCGGCAGAAAGGCGGCGATCGCCTTGCCGAGCGAAGTCGAGTGAAGATAGTGGCGATGCCCGACGCGGGCCTGGCCGCGACCCGACCGGCCGGGATCCACAATGTCGATATAGACGACCATTCCGTTATCGAGGACGGCCAGGTTCACCGTCTCGCGGAAGGCGTCGAGGAGCGCGTCCATCTCCGGCCGCGCCGCTTCGCGCAGCGCGTGAAAGGCGCGGTCGGCGCCGGCGAGCGCGCGAAAGCGAGGGCCGGCGCGGTAGCGATCGGAGGCGGCGTCATATTCGAGATAGGCGGCCGCCGAGAGGGTCTGGAGATAGCGGAACGCCGTCGTCTTCGGCAGGCCGAGTTCCTGCACCGTCTCGGTCAGCGTCACGTCGCGGCCCTGGCGGATCACGTAGTCGAGGACGTTGAGGGCCTTCATGACGGGCTGGACGATATAGTCGTCGCTGACATGGCTCATGTCCGATCTCTCCACTTCATCCCGCGCCATGCGGCGGCGGGATCAAAAGAAGGTCCGCAGCGCTCCGGTGACGCGATAGGTCTCGTCGACGAGGAGGAGGAGCGCCCATTTGTCGAAGGTCGTGCAGGGGTGGCCGATCCCGAAGGCGACCATGTCGCCGACCTGCAAATGCGTCGGCGCCTCGCTGACGAGGTGGCAATGCTGGTCGTTGAGGGCGACCACCTCGTGGCCGGCCGGCATCGGCTCGGGGGCCGTCATGCCCGGTCCCGGCCGGAACCAGCGGGTCGGAACGGGAAAGCCCGCGTCGAAGCCGACATCGCGCTTGCCCATCGTCAGCATCGTGCGCTGCGCCTCCGGGCACGACTGGACATAGGCCCAGACCTCGAGCGCGGGTTCGAGGCCGCCGTCCGGCAAAGTGAGGCTCGTCTCGCGGCGGATCCGCTCGAAGGCGGCGGCGTAGCCGATCGCATCGTGGGTGAGATAGCAGCCCGAGCGGATCACCTTGAGGAGCGGGCGGTCGAGAGAGAGCGCGGCGAAGCGCTCGCCGACACGGTCGAAAAAGGCCGAGCCGCCGGCGCTCACGATGACGGGCACGTCCGCCGGGAAGAGGTTTTCGCGGGTCGCCGCCTCCGCCGAGCGGGTGACGGCGGCGACGAGTTCAGCCGCCTCGTCGGGCGTCGGCAATAGCCCCTCGAAACACTCGAAGCCGGCGAGGGCGAGCCCGTCGGTGGCCGCGACCGTCCGCGCGAGTGCGAGCGCGCCCGCTTCGGTGCGCGCTCCGGTGCGCCCGCCGGTGAAGCCCACCTCGACGAGGATCCGCAACGGGTTGCCGCCGGTCGGCATACGCTGCGCCGCCTCGGCGAGACGGGCGAGCCCGTCCGCACCGTCGGCGAGGCAATAAAGCTCGAAGGAGGCGTCGGCGGCGAGCGCGGCGAAACACGCCTCGATCGCGCGCGGCCCGGTCGGCTGGTTGGCGAGAAGGACGCGCTTCACCCCGAAGCGGCGGCAGACCTCGAGCTGCTGCACGGTCGCCACGGTGATCCCCCACGCCCCGTCCGCGATCTGGAGATCGAAGAGGGCGGGGGCCATCGTGGTCTTGCCGTGCGGGGCGATGACGAGATCGTTCGCGGCGGTGAAGGCGGCCATCCAGCGGCTGTTCGCGGCGAGAATATCCTCGCGGATGACGGCGAGGGGGAGCGGCAGATCCTCCTCGAGAATGCGCCAGCCTTCATCCGCCACCGCGCCGACCGTGGGCGGCACCGCGCCGAAGGGCAGGCCCTTGGTGGAGGGATCGAGCGGGAGAGCGTCGAGGCTTGAAAGGTCGAGGCGAGGGATCATAGGAGCGGGTTCGGATCGAGAGGGAAGAGGGGGCGACGGGCTTTCGCGTACGTCACCTTGGTGGGGTCCGCCGGGTAAGGGCCGCCGGTGTCGAGATAGTGGATCTCGGCCGCGATCGGGGCGAAGGCGGCGTAGAAGTGGTTGGACGACTTCACGACCACGATCGTCTTGCGATCGAGGTCGATGCCGAGCGTTGTGAAGGCGGGCGGGGAGAAGGTCTGCGAGCGGCCGGTCGCGAGCACGATGTCGACCGCGCCGATCGTGATCGCCGCCGAGGGGCCGAGCGAGACGAAGCTCTGCTCGAACGGGATCACGAGATCGTCCGACACCGCGCGCACGCGCACCACGGCATCGATCGGAGGGCCCGAGGTGGCGGCGGCCTTGCCGCAAAAGCGCAGTGGAATCTCGGCGCCCTCGCCGGCGGCCCGGCAGAGCGCGACGGCCCCCGGATCCCACAAAGCGCCGATCGCCGACGGAATGTCCGGGTGGTCGAGGAGGGCGCGGACCATGACGGAAGAATCGCCCGCGACGCCGCCACCCGGATTGTCCCACCGGTCGGCGAAGACGATCGGCCGACCGGCCGCGGCGCGGGCGAGCGCGATCGCTTCGGCGGGCTTGTGATGCTTCGGCCCGGCCGAGGCCGGCGGCCAGGCGAGCATTTCGCGGCCGAGCGTCTCGGCGAGCCTTGCCGCCTTGGCGCGGTTCGCCTCGCCATCGGCGATCACGAGCACCTTGGTGCCGACATCGTAGACGTCGCCCGCCTGAAAGCCGTGCGCGATCGAGACCGAGAGGATGCCGTCTTTGCCCTCGAGCGCCATCATGCGGTCGACGAAGCTGCGGCCGGGCTCGCGGCTCGTCATGAAGCCGGCCATTGCGCGGGTGTCGAAGACCTCCATCACCGGCGCGATCTCACCTTTCGCGGCAGCGATCGCGAGGCTCACGAGGTCCTCGGCACGGGCCAGGAAATCGGTGTGGGGGAATTCCTTGAAGGCGACGAGAAGGTCGGCCGCGGCAACGCGCGCGGGGGTCATATGGCAGTGCATGTCGAGCTCGGCGGCGACGATGCAGTCGGGGCCGACGAGGGCGCGGACACGGGCGAGGAGGTCGCCTTCGCAATCGTCATAGTCGCGGGCGACCATCGCACCGTGGAGGCCGAAGAGGGCGATATCGAGCGGGAGGGCGGCGCGGAGCTGATCGAGGATCTCGTCGCGCAGACTCTCATAGGCCGCGCGGGAGACGGGGCCGGCGGGCTCGGCCCAGGTGGCGGTGCCCTCGACGAGGGTGAATGCGCCCTCGCGGGCGCGGCGGCGCGCGGCGACCATCGGCGCCGAGCACAGGGTCGGCGTTTCGGGATGGGCGCCCGGTGGGCAATAGAAGGCGTCCTCGAAGGCCGTGCGATCGACGAAGAGCGGCGAGAACGTGTTCGTCTCGGTCGCGAGTGAGGCCACGAAAGCGCGCACGGGTCGATCCTCCTACGGTGGTCGATCCACATTGTGGGATCTCATCACCTGCGTAACGAGTGAAATAACACGGCGGACGCGCGTTGATGTCAATGCTCAATGGACGAATGCTGACTATTCGAGCGTCATGCTTGCATAATCGGCTGAAGGTTGGCCTTATGGTGGGGCGGTGCGCTGAAGCGTTGCGTTCCACAATGTAAAACATTGACGATTCGTGGTGCGGTATGGCGGAGAATGGCGCGGCGCGGCGGCAGGGGGCTCCCCAACGTCCGGCGCCGGTGCGAATTCAGTCGATCGGCCGGGCGAAGGCCTTGCTCGACGCGATGGGCCATGGCGGCTGGGTCGGCCTCGGCCGCCTCGCCGAGACGACCGGCCTTGCGAAGACGACGACCTTCAATCTCGTCACCGCCCTCGTCGATGTCGGCCTTGCCGAGCATGATGGCCGAGCCGGGGCCTACCGGCTCAGCCTACAGCATGTCGTCTACGGCAAAGCGGTGGAGCGGCGGCTCGATATCGCGGCGATCGCCGGGCCGCACCTCATCCGCCTCTGCGCGGCGACCCGCGAGACGGTGAACCTCGCGCTTCCCGCTCCGACCGACTGCGTGATCGTCGAAAGTCTCGAAGGCAGCCAGAGCCTGCGCGTCTCGTCCTATTCCGGCACCCGCGCCGCCTATCATGCGACGGCGTGCGGGCGCGCGCTCCTCGCCCATCAGCCGGATCCGTTCCGCCAGGTGATCTACGGTCTCGGCCCGCTGATGAAGGAGACCGAGCGCACCGTCACCGATCCCGACGCGCTCGAGGCGCTTCTCGCCGAATGCCGCAGCGTCGGCTACGCGACCGAGTTCGAGGAGAACGAGATCGGCGGGGCGTGCGTCGCCGCGCCGATCTTTGGGCCGGGCGGAGAGGCGATCGCCTCCGTCAGCATCGCCGGCCCTTCCGCCCGTTTCGGCCCGGCGACGATGAAGCGCTTCGGCGCGCTTCTCGTGGAGAGCCTTGCCGAAGTCACCAAAAGCCTCACCGCGGCGATCGACCCGCCCCGCAGCTCCAAGATGGTGCCATGACCCGCATCCTTCTCGCCGGTCTCTTCCACGAGACACACACCTTCGTCGACGACATCACCGGCTTCGACGACTTCCATGTTCTGCGCGGCGATGCGGTGCTCTCCCGGCGCGGCGACGGCTCGACCATCGACGGCTTCATCGAGGTCGCGGACCGGGAGGGATGGGAGATCGTTCCGGTTGTCGACTATGCGGCGCTCCCGTCGGGAACGGCGGACCATGCGGTGTTCGAGGCGTTCCTCGCCGAGGTCGAAGACGGCCTGCGCGCCGCGCTCGACGGGCCATTGGACGGGATCTGGCTCGCCCTTCACGGCGCGATGGTGACGACGGAAGAGGTCGACCCGGAGGGCGCGCTCCTTGCGCGTCTGCGCTCGGTGCCGGGCGCGGAGACGTTGCCGATCTTCGGCGTCTTCGATCTCCACGCGACCTTCACGCCGGCAATGGCCCACCACGCGAACGGCCTCGTCGGCTATCGCGAGAACCCGCATATCGATGCGCGCGCGTCGGCGGTCCGCTCGGCCGATCTCCTCGCCCGCGCCCTCGACGGAGAGATGCCGCATATGGTGGTCCGCAACGCGCCGATCCTGTGGGCGCCGCCCGGAACGGGCACCGCGGACCGGCCGATGCGCGATCTCGAGGCGCTCGCCCGCCGCATCGAGGCCGAGACGCCCGGCGTCTGGGCGGCGAATGTCGTCGGCGGCTTCTCCTTCTCGGACGTGCCGCAGGCAGGCGTTGCCTTCAGCCTCGTGACGACGCTGTCGGAGGCGCAGACGAGGCCGATCCTCGACGCGCTCGAAGCGCTCGCAGTCGCCCTGCGCGAACTCGGCGTCCCGCAGGAGTGGGAGCTTGACGCGGCGATCGCCGATTTCGCCGGACGCGAAGGCGGGCCCTATCTCGTGGTGGAGCCGGCCGACAATATCGGCGGCGGCGCGCCGGGCGACGACACCGCCGTTCTGCGCGCCTTCCTCGCTCACGGCCTCACGAACGCGGCCGTCGCGATCGCAGACAAGGCGGCCGTCGAGGCGCTCGCGGACGCCGCGCCCGGCGCGGTGCGGCGGCTTGCGATCGGCGGCAAGGCGAGCCGGCTCGGGGCCGGGCCACTCGAGGTCGAGGCGGTTTTCGAGCGCCGCAGCGACGGGGCCTTCACCCTCGAAGACCGCAACAGCCATCTCGCCGCCTCGCAAGGCGTCCACTTCCAGATGGGGCCGACGGCGGTGGTCCGGGTCGAGGGGGTGACGGTGCTCCTCACGAGCCGCAAGACGCCGCCTTTCGATCTCGCGCAATGGCGCTCGCAGGGGATCGACCCCGAGACGCTCTTCGCGATCGGCGTGAAGGCGGCCGTCGCCCATCGCCGCGCCTATGATCCGATTGCCGCCGGCAGCTACACGGTCCGCACCGCCGGGCCCTGCACGAGCGATCTGTCCGGTCTGCCCTTCGCGCGCCTCCGACCCGGGATCTTTCCGTTCGTGCGCTGAGTGGCGCGAGGTTTCCGTCTCGCGAAACATGCGGGCATTCATCGGAGCCGGCGCACATGGTTAGCTTCGCGGGAGATTGAGGAGAAGAGTGTTGACCATCTCACCGTCAGAGGCTTCGGCCGCCGAAACGTTGCTGTCGTTCGAGACATCCGCCGAGACGATCCAGCGCAACTCCCAATGGATGGCGGGCGGGGTGAACAGCAACTTCCGCCTCAATATTGCGCCGACGCCCCTCGTGTTCGAGAAAGGCGTCGGGCCATATCTCTACGATGTCGATGGCAACCGGCTGATCGATTATTATCTCGGCATGGGGCCGATGATCCTCGGCCACAATCCGGCGGCGCTGACCGAGGCCGTGACGGCCCAGATCGCGAACGGCATCCTCTTCGCCGGCCAGACCGCGATCGAGGCGGAGGCGGCGCGGCGGGTGTGCGAGCTGGTGCCCTCGGCCGAGCGGCTGCGCTTCGGCAGCTCTGGCTCGGAGGTCGATCAGGCGGCGATCCGCGTCGCGCGCGCGGCGACCGGGCGGACGAAGATCATCAAGTTCGAGGGCCATTATCACGGCTGGTTCGACAACATTTTGTGGTCGACGGCGCCGGGCCTCAATGCGGCCGGTCCCTATGAGGCCCCGGTGCCGGTGGCGGGCAGCAAGGGTCAGCCCGCGTCCGAGGCGGATGATCTCGTCGTCCTGCCGTGGAACGATCTCGACCTGTTGGAGGCGCGCCTTCGGCAGGGCGACATCGCGGGCGTCATCATGGAGCCGGCGATGTGCAATCAGGGGGCGATCCACCCCGCGCCCGGTTATCTCGAAGGTGTCCGGGCGGCGTGTTCGGCGGCCGGGACGGTGCTGATCTTCGACGAGGTGATCACCGGCTTCCGCGTCGCCCCCGGCGGTGCGCAATCCCTCTTCGGCGTGACGCCCGATATCTCGACCTTCGGCAAGGCGATCGCGAACGGCTTTCCCGTTGCGGCGATCGTCGGCCGGGCGGATCTCATCGATCTCTTCTCGACCGGCGGCGTGGTCCATGGCGGCACATACAACGCGCAGCCGATCGCGATGGCCGCGACCGCGGCGACGCTCGGCTCGCTGACGCCGGCCCTTTATGCCGGCATCGCCGAGCACGGCAACACCCTAATGGCCGGCATGCGTGAGATCTTCGCCCGCGAGGGCGTTCCGGCGGTGGTCGAAGGCTTCCCGCAGATCTTCCACATCGCCCTCGGCCTCGACCGGCCGGCGACGCACTATCGCGATCTGACGCAGATGAACCGCGTGGCCTATATCGCGCTGACGACGGCGCTCCTGAAGCGCGGCGTGCGGGCGCTCGAGCGCGGAGCCTGGTTCCTGTCGAGCGAGCACGACGCCGCCGTCATCGCCGAAACGCTCGACGCGTTCGAGCGCGCGGTCAAGCAGATCAAGGCCGACGGCGCGATCTGAACCGGCACGCCGCCGCGCCGTCGCGGCGGTTTTTTTCCCACCATCGACACGGAACAGCAGGACGATGCGGCTCTTCATTGCAACGCTCGGGACGGAGACAAGCACGTTTGCGTCCTTCCCCACCGGCATCGACGACTTCAAGGTGCAGCTCTGGTCGGAAGGGGACATCGCCTCCAAGCCGGCCTCGCCCTGGTCCGCCCCGGCGCAACATTGGTTGGAGCGCGGCAAGGCGGAAGGGTGGGAGGTGATCGAGAGCCTTCACGCCTTCGCATCGCCCGCCGGCCTCACCGTTCGGCGCGATTACGAGGCGATGCGCGAGCGCATCCTGTCCGATCTCGCCGCGGCCGGGCCGGTCGACGCCGTCTTGATGTTCCTCCACGGGGCGATGGTGGCCGAGGGATATGACGACTGCGAGGGCGATCTCGTCGCCCGGATGCGGGCGCAAGTGGGGCCGAAAACGCGGATCGGCATCGAGCTCGACCTTCACGCCCATATGGATGCGACGATCGTCGACGCGGCCGATCTCATCGTCATCTACAAAACGTATCCGCACATCGACCATACCGAGCGCGCGGACGATCTCTTCACCCTGATGAAGCGCACCTTGGCGGGTGAGATCGACCCGGTGATGGGTCTCTTCGACTGCAAGACGATGGGCCTCTTCCCGACCACGATGGAGGGGCCGATGATTGCTTTCACCCAGTCCCTTTATGACGGGGAGGGCGTCGGCAAGATCGTCTCCCTCTCGCTCAATCACGGCTTTCCGTGGGCCGACGTCCCGCTCGCCGGGGCGAAGATGCTCGCCGTCGCCGACGGGGACCAGGCGGCGGCGGACGCGGCGGCCCGCGACTATGGCGAGCGCTTTTATCGGATCCGCGCCGAGGCGACGCTGCCCTTTACCCCCTTCGAGGAGGCGATCGAGGAGGCGAAGATCAAGGGCGACAAGCCGCTCCTCATCGCCGACACCTCAGACCAGACGGGAAGCGGCGCACCCGGCGACACGACGCACGTCCTGCGCGCCTTCGTCGAGGCGGGGATCCGCAATGCGGCGATCGCGCCGCTCTGGGATCCCTCGGCGGTCGCGATCTGCTTCAAAGTGGGCGAGGGGGCGCGCCTTCCGATGCGGATCGGCGGCAAGTTCGAGCCGCATTCCGGCCCGCCCTTCGATGCGGAGGTCGAGGTGCTCCTCCTGAAACGCGACGCCTATCAGGACCATCTGCCCGGCGAGCGGATCGCGATCGGCGACATCGCGGTGGTGCGGGTGGAGGGGATCGAGATCCTCCTCACGACGCACCGGACGAACCTTTATTCGCTGAGCCTTCTCACGCTTCACGGCATCTCGTTCGACGACAAGCAGGTCGTGTCGATCAAGAACCTCTATAAGCACAAGGATCTGTTCGTGGAGAACACGCGCCGCCAGCTTTTCGTGGCGACGCCCGGAACGAGCAATCCGGATTGGACGGCGCTGCCCTTCACGCGCCTGCCGCGGCCAATGTGGCCGCTCGATCCCGATCCGCTCGGGCTCGATGGCTGATAAGGGGACTGGTGCGCGGCACCGGCCCCTTTCGGCTCAAAGGACCAGCGCGTCCGCGAAGAGCGAGGCGGTGCCGTTCAAATAGACCTCGAAATCGGCGACGCCATCGCCATCGACATCGCCTTGAAGGAGGATGCCGTTGCCGCTGGCCTCGTAGCGCAGTTCGCCTTGATCGCCGGTGCCGGGGCGGCTGCCGAACTCGGCCCGCCGCAGGAAGTGGAAGCTCTGATCGCCGTCGACGAGCATGTTCGCGTCGATCGCGGATAGGTCGATCATGTCGCCCCATTGGGCGTCGAAATCGGCGACGCGGTCGCGGGCGGGGCCGGCGGGGGAATCGGCGACGCTGCGGAAGAGAAAGGTGTCGGCCCCGTCATCGCCGACCATCGTGTCGGTGCCGCGGCCGCCATCGAGGGTGTCGTCGCCGGCGCCGCCGCGGAGGACATCGTCGTGCGCGTTGCCGGCGAGGCTGTCATTTCCGGCGCCGCCGACGAGGTGATCTTCGCCCGCTTTGCCGATGAGGTGATCGTTGCCCGCGCCGCCCCAGATGGTGTCGAAGCCGGCGCCGCCATTCACCACGTCGTCACCGCCGCCGGCGCGGATCATGTCGCTCGCCGCCGTGCCGCGAAGAGCCTCGTTCGCCCCGCTGCCGGTGAAGTTGGCGAGCTCCACCACCTGCACCCAATCGACCTCGAAGAAGGCGGAGCGGTTCTGGCTCGCATTGCCGGTCGGCTTGAATGAGGGGTCGGAGGTGTCCCACCCGTTGCCTGGACCCCAGATGTTGAGGTGAAGCGCCATCGGCCGGGTCGGTGACTCGTCGGAGACCCGGACGAGCTCGCCGTCGACGAACCAGCGCACTGTGTTGGGCAGCCATTCGATCCGGTAGGTGTGATACTCGGTCAGCGGCGCGTCCATCGAGTGAAGTTTGTAATCGCCCTCATCGAAGGCGTTGTTCACGAAGATGTTCGACTGGACGATGTCGGGCCCGCGATTGGGAATGAGTTCGACGTCGATCTCGTCATGGACCTTGTGGTCGGTCCAATAGGGGAAGAAGCCGGCGATCAGCCCGCGTTGAGGCTGGGCAAGGCGCATCTCGCCCTCGAAGGCGATGCCGTTGCCGACGTCGAAAAATTCATTGGTGATCGCCTCGGAACCGAAAAAGGTCGGGTTCCGGGGATCGCCTGAGGGATTGTAGGTGTCGAGCTTCAGGCGGAGCACACCGCCTTCGGCGACCGGCAGCGTCGGCCGCATCTGCGTGAGGCCCAGAAACGAGCCTTGCCCGACATTGGGCTTCCAGACGCTGGAATCGATCCTGCCGTCGACATTGAAGTCGTCCCGCATCAGGACTTTGGTCGTGCCGATCTCGTTCATATCACTGCTTCGGCCGCTTCAGCGCCGCCGCCCCGTTATTTTATGTTTCGTTTGATTGTCGGGCGCCGGGGCTGATCCTTTCGCTGCGATCGATTGATCGATCCGCGACATCCGAACATCTGGAGTAAACCATGACAATTCTATGGCGTCCATTTAGAATTCGGTCATGTTTTGGCCGCGTCCGGCCCATCTGCGCCGCCGAGCGCGCGCGCGGCGCGGCGGACCGCGCCGGCGAAGGTCTCAGCGAAGGGGGGAAGCGGGCGGTCGCGGCGGCGGGTGATGCCCACCGGAAGGCGGCCCTCGGCGAGCGGCGGGGCGACAGGGACGAGGGTTCCCCGCATCACCTCCGCGGCGGCGAGATGACCGGGCAGGATCGCGATCGTGTCGGTTCGCTCGAGCAGGCGAAGGATCGTCAGATAGGACACCGTCTCGATCGTCCGCCCGTTCGGCACGATCTTGTTCTTCAGAAAATAGCGTTCCAGCGGCTCCGCGGCGGACGATCCGAAGGGCGGGATCACCCAGGGAAAGGCCGACAGGTCGGCGTCTGAGCGAACGCCGCCGGCGAGCGGGTGGCGGGCGCCGACGACCGGCACGAACGGATCCTCGAACAGGATCTCGTGGGCAAGATGGTCGCGCGAGCCGATCACGATGCGGCCGATGAGTAGGTCGATCTCGCCGCGATCGAGCGCGGCGAGCATCGGCTCGACGGTGCCTTCGACCACCCGAACGAGCCCACCCGCCTCCCGCACCGCCGCGTCCGCGAGGCTTTCCGGTAAGAGCGCCGGCAGCGCTGCCATCGTCGCGCCGACGGTGACCGCGCCGCACGCCCCGCGCTGGAAGGCGCTCATCGCCTCGCCGACACGGGCAAGGTCGGCGAAGATCGCGTGAACGTGGGGCAGGATCAGACCGCCCGCCCGCGTGAGGACGACCCCGCGCGCCTGACGCTCGAAGAGTTGGGCGCCGAGCAGTCGCTCCAACTCGCGCAAGGTTTTGGTGACGGCGGGCTGGGCAAGGTGGAGGACTGCGGCCGCCTTCGACACGCTCCCTTGCCGCGCCACCTCGAGGAAGACACGGAGCTGTTGCAGCTTCACGCGCTGCGCGAGCGCGGTGCGCAGGCGCTCTTCCTCGTCGATATCGTGGTGTGGTGGGTTGTCCATCGTTGCGGCCCGGTGTCTGACGTTGATAGCGCCCGGTGCGCGCCGGATCCACCGGCCGGCCGTCGAGGAGGGAGCTTCTCTTGCAGATTGCGGACTATCAGGTGGAGCGCGTGTCGCTCCCCGACGAGGACCCGGACTGGCAGATCGCGGGCCACCGGATCCCGACCAATGACGGATGCATCTTCACCCTCATTGCCGAGGATGGGACGCGGGGGGAGGGCTACGCCGCCGCCTTCGCCCACCTCGGCACCACCCAAGACGACACCTTCGAGGCGCTGCGCCTCGCGGGGGAGTTGATCATCGGCCGTCAGGCGTTCGCCATCGAGGCGGCGATGGCCGCGGTAAATGCGGCATTGCCGGGAGCCAATCCCGCGCGCGCAGCGGTCGATTGTGCACTGCATGATCTCAAGGCACGCGCGATGAATGTGCCGCTTTACGAATTGCTCGGCGGCAAGTCGCGCGAGCGGGTCGAGGTGATGCGCATCCTCGCTTTGAAGGCGCCGGACGCGATGGCCGAACGGGCCGCCCGGCTCGCGGGCGAGGGTTATCGCGCGCTGAAGGTGAAGCTCGCCGGCGCCGTCCACGAGGACGTTGCGCGGGTGCGTGCGGTGCGCGAGGCGGTCGGCGCCGACGTCCGCCTGTCGGCCGACGCCAACATGGCCTTCGACGTCGCGGACGCCACCGATTTCGCCGCCCGCGTCGATGAGCTCGGCGTCACGATGATCGAGCAGCCGGTGCCGTCCGACGCGCTCGGCGCGCTGAGAGAAGTGTGGCGATCGGCGATCCCGCTCGAGGCGGACGAGGCGGCCGCCTCACCCCGCGCCGTTCTGAGCCTCGCCGCCCATCGCAGTGTCGACGGGATCAACCTGAAGCTCGCCCGCTCGGGCGGCATCCTTGCGACCCTCGGGATGGCCCGCATGTGCGAGGCGGGCGGGCTCGCTTACCGGATGGGGGCGAATGTCGGCAGTCAGCTCCTCGTCGCCCATGCGCTCCACGTCGCGGTGAGCTTGCCGCTGATCGATTTGCCGTGTGAACTTGCCGAGTTCGTCCGCCTCGAAGGCGATCCTTATCGAGGGATCGAGATCGTCGACGGGGCGATCGCCCCGCCCGAGGGGATCGGCACGGGGATCGAGCGGATCCGGCACGCCGGCCGCTGAGACACCGCGCGCCGGATATCCCTCGCGCCGGACGTCACTCCGCGGCGGCGGCGGGGCCGAGCTTGAGGCCGCAGGTATCGAACGCGGCGCGGATCGCGGCCTTTTCGGGTTCGGTGAGGGGAAGCATCGGCCGGCGCACGGGCCCGCCGGCCTGGCCGAGAATGGTCTGCCAATATTTTTGCGAGGCTTGCGGCTTGTCGGCCGGGCGGGTCGACTTCATCGCCTTGCGCACCGGGTCGAGGCTGTCACGCACGGTGCGGGCCTTGGCGTGCTCGCCGGCGAAGGCGAGGTCGGTATAATCGCGCATCCGCCGGTCCCACTTCGTCTGGATCAGATAGGGCGGGGAGGAGCAGAGATAGACCTGCCAATCGAGCTCGATGATATTGTCGAGCCATTCCTCTTCCGAGGCCGTGCTGACGATCAATTTGTCGCCGGCGATCTCGGTGAGCTTTTGATACATCGGCCGGGGCACGCTGTATTTGATCGCGACGATGTTCGGCAGGTCGGCGATGCGGGCGCACAATTCCGGGCTCATCAGATAGCCGCTGTCCGGATGGCTCCAGAGGGCGATGCCGATGTTCACCTGCTCCGAGATGTATTTGTAATATTGGTACAGCGTTTCGTCCTGATCGTGGACGAAATGGAGGAGCGGCGCGTGGACGACGATATAGTCCGCGCCGATCGCCTCGGCATGTTTGGCAAGATCGATGACGACGTCCATGTTCTGATCCGAGCAGGACATGATCGTCGCCCCTCGGCCGTCCGCGGCGGCGACCGCGATCTCGAAGGTGCGCTTGCGCTCCGGCACCGACATGGCGAAGAACTCGCCTTGCTTGCCGCTGATGAACGCGCCGTCGATCGCGAGATCATCGAACCAATGGACGAGATTTTTCGTATAGCCCGCCTCGTCGATCGACAGGTCGTCCTTGAAGGGGGTGAGCGCGGCGGCCCAGATGCCGCGCATGTTCTCCCGCGCGTAGGCCTTCGCATCCTCGCGCCGATATTTTGCCGCCATGCCGTTCCCCCTTGTCGTGCTCGAGAGCGGGCCGCGCCCTCGGCGCTTCAATCGCACCGTTCGCGGCCGATGACACATCGCAATTTACGCCTCTGCCATATCCGTTCGCTATGGCAGAGGCCGTTCGTGCGCCGAAATCGTCAGGACTGGGCGACGATATCGCGGGCGATCATGCAATGGACGCCTTTGTGCTGGTTCACCGTCTGCGTGACGCGCAGGTCCGCGGCGAGGCTCGCGAGCATATAGGCATCCTCGCGGCTGAGGCGGGTGGTCTGCGCGAGATAGGCGATGAGGTCGCCGAGCGCCTCCTCGGCACAGCGGTCGAGGTCCGGGCCGGTCGCCATCGTCATGATGTGGGTCGGCGTGATCGCAAAGGGGCGCGCCGTTGCCTTGCCCTTGTGGACGGCGAAGGAGAAGACGCCGGTGAGCGCGGTTTCGATCGCCGTCCCGCACACTTCGCCGTCGCCTTGCGCGCCGTGCCCGTCGCCGCAGGAGAAGTTCGCCCCCGGCACGTAGACCGGCAGGAAGAGCGACGTTCCCGGAACGAGCTCCTTGTTGTCGAGATTGCCGCCGAACGGGCGCGGAATGATCGAGGTGCAGCGCCCCCAGGAGGCGGGCGGCGACACGCCGAGGACACCGAAAAAGGGATGGGTGGGCAGGACCGTGCCCCAAGGCGTCGTCGCGCGGCCGGCCTCGATGTCGAGCGCGATGTGGACCTGGCGGAACTCCGGGAAGGCGTCCGGCAGCGTTCCGCCGAGCGGCTTGAAGAAGGTGTAGCCCCAGTCCGCGGCGAGCGCGATGCCTTCGATCTTCACCTCCAGGAGGTCGCCCGGCTCGGCCCCCTCGATCGCGACCGGGCCCGTCAGGATGTGGCCGGTGATCGGTGGTTCGAGCTTGGCGTGGACCTCGCGCAGCGCGTCGGAGACGGTGAAGCCCTCGGGGGGAAGCTGTGCGGGGCCGCCCGAAACTGTCTCGATCCGCACTCGCTCGCCGGGGGCGACGGTGAGGCGGGGGGATAGGCCCGCCTCGAAGAAGCCCCAATGGCAGGTCTCGGCGCCGGCTTCGAGGGTGTGGTCGGCGGGGGGAAGTTCGCTCGTCATCCTGGGTCCTGTCGTGTTCGCGTCTCGCATTTTCGCACGGACGGCACGGCGATGCGACCGCGCCGCGCCGGTTCGCGCAAGGGGTCTCGCCCCGAAGGCGGGCGCGGGGCGGTTTGATGTGAGGCGGGGACCGGCCTAGATTCCCTCCGTCACTGGCAGCGAGCGACGGACATGACCTTCAACATTCAAGCGGTGAGCTTTCGCGATCCGGAGGCGCCGGCCGCCTTCACCCGGTCGCTGCGGGAAACGGGCTTCGCGGTCCTGACCGACCATCCGATCACCCCCGATCGGATCGATGCCGCCTATCATGATTGGGGCACCTTCTTCGCCTCCGACACGAAGGACGCGTTTCGCGCGAAGGCGCCGGATCCGGCCGGCTATTATCCCTTCCGCTCGGAAAACGCGAAGGGCTCGCCCACCAAGGACCTGAAGGAGTTCTTTCAGGTCTACCCGAAGACCCCGTTGCCCGATGCCGTCGCCACCGAGACGCGCGCCCTTTACGACGATCTCGTCGTCCTCGGCATGACGATGCTCGGCTGGATCGAGGACAACACCCCGGAGGAGGTGCGCAAGACCTTCTCCGAGCCGCTTCCGTCGATGCTGAACGGCAGCGCGATGTCGATGCTGCGCATCCTTCATTATCCAGAGCAGGCGGGCGTCGAGGTCGAGCCCGGCGCAACGCGCGCCGCCGCGCACGAGGACATCAACCTCATCACGCTTCTCCTCGCCGGGTCCGCCCCCGGCCTCGAAGCGCGCGACCGGGAGGGCAATTGGCACGCCGTGCCGTGCGATCCGGGCATGATCGCGGTCAACACCGGGGACATGCTGGAGCTTGCCTCGAGCGGCTATTATCCGTCGACGACGCACCGCGTGGTGAACCCGGCCGAGAATCAGCCGGGCCCGCGCTTTTCGATGCCGATGTTCATCCATCCCCGGCCGGAGGTGCGGCTGTCGCCGGAGCGGACGGCGAACGAATATCTGACCGAGCGGCTGCGTGAGATCGGCCTCGGAAGCTGACGCCGCGCCGGCCGCGATTTTCGCGCAGCGGCGTCACACGCGATTGCGAACAAAACAAGCGTGCCCATCCCCTAGCCAAATCGACGGAACGCGATCTAAGCTTCGTTCCGAATGCGATGCAGCCGGAGATCGTCCATGACCGTGAAGCCCTGGCTCGCCGGCGTTGCCGGCGCCCTCTTGTGTGCCACCGCCGCCACGGCGCAGGACTTCAAGCCCGCCGTCGTCTACGACATGGGCGGAAAGTTCGATAAGTCGTTCAATGAAGGCGTCTGGAACGGCGTGAAGCGCTTCATGGACGAGACCGGCGACGACGTCATGGAGTTCGAGGTCACGAACGAGACGCAGCGTTCGCAGGCGCTCACCCGCATGGCCCAGCGTGGCGGCAACCCCGTCCTCGGCGTCGGCTTCGCCCAGGCCGACGCGATCGATGTCGTCGCCGGCGATTATCCCGACCAGATGTTCGCCATCATCGACGTCAACTGGCTCGATCGGCCGAACCTGCGCCAATATTCCTTCAAGGAGCACGAAGGCAGCTATCTCGTCGGTGTCGCCGCCGCGATGAAGAGCGAGACGGGGACGGTCGGCTTCGTCGGCGGGATGGACATTCCGCTGATCCGCAAATTCGCCTGCGGCTACAAGCAGGGCGTCATGGCGACGAAGCCCGACGCCACCGTCCTTGAGAACATGACCGGGACGACGCCGGCCGCCTGGAACGACCCGACAAAGGGCGCCGAACTCGCCCGCAGCCAGATCGATCGCGGGGCGGATATCGTCTATCACGCGGCGGGCGGCACGGGGCTCGGCGTCATCCGGGCCGTCGCGGACGAGGGCAAGCTCGCGATCGGCGTCGATTCGGACCAATATGCCGTCTCGCCCGGTGCCGTTCTGACCTCGATGCTGAAGCGCGTCGACAATGCGGCCTACGACACGCTGATGGACGCCAAGAACGGCAACTTCACCCCCGGCATCAAGACCCTCGGCCTCGCCGAGGACGGCGTCGATTATGTCGCCGACGAGAACAACGCGGATCTTCTCACCGAGGATATCCGTGCGGCGATGGAGGAGGCGAAGGCCAAGATCGTCGCCGGCGAGATCACCGTTCACAATTACGAAGACGACCAAAGCTGCCCCCTCTGACCGGCGTGACGTCGGCGTCGATCCGAAAGCCGGGGCGCCGATGAGCGCGCCGCCCGCGATCTCGCTGCGCGGCATCTCCAAGCGCTTCGGGGCGGTGCAGGCCAACGACGCCGTTGACCTCGACGTCGCCGAAGGAACGATCCACGGCATCATCGGCGAGAACGGGGCGGGGAAGTCGACCCTCGTGTCGATCCTCTCCGGCCACTATGGCGCCGATGCGGGCGAGATCGCGCTCTTCGGCGAGAGCGTAAAGCTCGCCTCCAGCGCCGACGCGATCGCGCGCGGCATCGGCATGGTGCATCAGCATTTCATGCTGGTGCCGAACTTCACGGTTCTCGAAAACCTCCAGCTCGGCTTTGCGAAGACGCGGCTCTTGAAGGCCGGCCGCAAGGATCTCCTCGCCCGCATCGCCGCGATCTCCAGCGCCTATGGGCTCGAGGTCGATCCGTTCGCCGTCGTCGAGCGCCTGCCGGTCGGCCTGCAACAGCGGGTCGAGATCGTGAAGGCGCTGATCGGCGGGGGCCGCATCCTCATCCTCGACGAGCCGACCGGGGTGCTGACGCCCGACGAGACCGACCGCCTGTTCGAGAGCCTCGGCGTCCTGAAGGCGAAGGGCGTCACGATCCTCCTCATCACCCACAAATTGCGCGAGGTGATGGCCGTCACGGACAACGTCTCTGTGATGCGGCGCGGCAAGATGGTCGCCCATCGGCAAACCGCGCAGACGAACCGCGAGGAACTCGCCGAGCTGATGGTGGGCCGGGCCGTCCGCCCGGTGCGCAATGTGAGCCCGTCGGCGAACGGCGAGGTGGTGTTGCAGGTGGAGCGTCTATCGGTCCGCGACGAGACCGGGGCGGAGCGGCTGCGCGAGGTGTCCTTCGACCTGCGGGCGGGTGAGATCCTGGGCGTTGCGGGTGTCGCCGGGAATGGCCAATCGGAGCTTCTCGCGATGCTCGCCGGGCTGATGCCGCCGGCTGCCGGCACGGTGCGCATCGGAGCGCGGGAGATCGGCGCCGCGAGCCCGTCGGATCCGGCCGAGATGCGAGCCCTCGGCCTCGCCCACGTGCCGGAGGACCGGCGGCGCGAGGGGCTCGTCCTCCCCTTCGCGATGCGCGAGAACGCCGTTCTCGGCTATCTCGACGAGGCGCGCGCCCGCCGTCCCTGGATGATCGACCGGACCCGGATGACGGGCCGCTGTCAGGCCCTGATGGACACCTTCGACGTGCGGCCCGCCAACCCGGCCTTGCGCGCGGCGGGTTTTTCGGGCGGCAATCAGCAAAAGCTCGTTCTGGCGCGCGAGCACGGGGCCTCGCCGCGCATTCTCCTCGTCGGCCAGCCGACGCGCGGGGTCGATGTCGGCGCGATCGAATTCATCCACCGCCAGCTCCTCGCGCTGCGCGAGGCGGGGTGCGCGATCATCCTCGTCTCGGTCGAGCTCGACGAGATCTTGGCGCTGTCGGACCGTATCATGGCGATGAATGGCGGCCGCATCGTCGGTATCGTCGACGCGGCAGAGGCGGACCGCCAGTCGGTCGGCCTGATGATGGCGGGCGTTGCCCATCCCTTGCCGACGGGAACGGCCGAGCCCGTCTATCGCGACGAGGCGATCCTGTGACGACGCCGTTGCCGCGCTGGGCCGACCTGTTGGTGATCCCGCTCCTCAACCTTCTGCTCGCCTTCCTGGTCGCCGGTCTCGTGGTTGCTCTCATCGGAGAAAATCCGTGGCGGGCGCTGACGGTGATGCTTCAGGGGGCGTTCGTGTATCCCGGAAGCCTCGGATACACGCTCTATTACGCGACCAATTTCATCTTCACCGGCCTTGCGGTCGCGGTCGCCTTCCAGGCGCGGCTCTTCAATATCGGCGGAGAAGGGCAGGCGGCGATCGGCGGGCTCGGCGTCGCGCTCGTTTGCCTCGCGCTCGATCCCTATCTGCCGGTCGTCCTGGTGATCC
The DNA here is from genome assembly GCF_021556395.1 of Acuticoccus kalidii. Taxonomy (GTDB): domain Bacteria; phylum Pseudomonadota; class Alphaproteobacteria; order Rhizobiales; family Amorphaceae; genus Acuticoccus; species Acuticoccus kalidii. The sequence continues at coordinate 183,444 of NZ_JAKGCS010000024.1, read as the reverse complement.
CGCTCGCGATCCTCGCCGCCGCGATATTCGGGGCGGGTTGGGCCTTCCTGCCGGGCCTCCTTCAGGCAACGCGCGGCAGCCACGTCGTGATCACCACGATCATGTTCAACTTCATCGCCGCCGGGCTCCTCGTGGCGCTCCTCACCGGCGCGTTGATGCGGCCCGGCCAGTCGACGCCGCAGACCCGCAATCTCGACGCGCTCCTGCCGAAGGTGCACGAGATTTTGCGGGCGGTCGGCATCGACGCCGCGCCGTCGCCGCTCAATGTGTCGATCGTCATTGCGCTTCTCGCCTGTGTCGGCGTGTGGCTCCTCGTCTGGCGCACGCCGTTCGGCTTTCGCGTCCGCACCCTCGGCGAGAGCGAGCCGGCGGCCCGTTATGCCGGCGTCGCGGTGCCGCGGACCGTCATCGTCGTCATGTGCATTTCGGGGGCGCTCGCGGGGCTGATGGCGATCAACGAGGTGATCGGCGCGCAGGGCAAGCTCGTCCTCAATTATACCGCGGGATATGGCTTTACCGGCATCGCGGTCGCCCTGATGGGGCGGAGCCATCCGGTGGGGATCGTCCTCGCGAGCCTCCTGTTCGGCGCGCTCTATCAGGGCGGCACCGAGCTCTCCTTCGAGTTCGACACGATCGACCGGGAGATGGTCCTCGTCATCCAGGGGCTGATCATCCTCTTCTCCGGCGCGCTCGCCTTCATGCTGGAGCGCCCGCTCGCCCGCCTCTTGACGCCGCGCGCGAGGCTCGCCCATGGCTGAAGCCTGGCTCGACCTCATGCAGATCCTCGCGAGCACGCTGCGCCTGTCGGCGCCGCTGATCTTCTGCGCGATGGCGGGGCTCTTCTCGGAGCGGGCGGGGGTCGTCGATATCGGCCTCGAGGGCAAGCTGTTGATGGGCGCCTTCGCGGCGGCGGCCGCGGCGAGCGCGACGGGTTCGCCCTGGCTCGGCCTGTTCGCGGCGATCGCGGCGGGAATGGCGCTCGCCCTCGTCCATGCGTTCGCGTGCGTGACGCACCGGGGCGACCAGATCGTGAGCGGCGTCGCAATCAACATCCTCGCGTCCGGCCTCACGGTGGTTCTCGGAATCGCGATGTTCTCCCAAGGCGGGCAGACGCCGCCTCTGTCGCGGCCCGAGCGGTTCGGCGACATCACATTGCCCTTCACCGAGACGTTCGCCGACATTCCCTATTTCGGCCCGTTTTATGCCGAGCTTCTGAGCGGCCAGAATCTCCTCGTCTATCTCGCGATCCTTGCGGTGCCGATCACGGGCTTCGTCCTCTTCTCGACGACCTTCGGCCTCAGGCTCCGTGCCGTCGGGGAAGCGCCCGAGGCGGTGGACAGTGCGGGCTATTCGGTCGCCTGGCTGCGCTACCGGGCGGTGCTGATCGCGGGGCTCCTGTGCGGCATTGGCGGGGCCTATCTCTCGATCGCCCATGGCGGCGGCTTCGTGCGCGAGATGAGCGCGGGGCGCGGCTATATCGCGCTCGCCGCGCTCATCTTCGGCAAATGGAAGCCGGTGCCGACGCTGTTCGCGTGCCTGCTGTTCGGCGTTCTCGAAAGCACCGCCTCGCGGCTTTCCGGCGTCGACCTTCCGGTGATCGGCGAGATCCCGGTCGAGGTGATCCTCGTCGCGCCGTACGTGTTGACGGTGATCCTCCTCGCCGGCTTTTTCGGGCGGGCGATCCCGCCTCGCGCTCTCAGCATCCCTTATGTGAAGGAGCGCTAGGGGGACGGCGCAAAGTGTGGGCCCGATCGCGGGGCGCGGGCGTCAGAGGCGGGGCGGTTCCGCACCGCGTCCGCGCGACGCGTTGAGGCGCAGGCGCGGAACGGGCGTCAATGCGAGGAAGCCCGACGCGATCGCGATGCCGCTGAGGATCGCGACGAGGCCGACGATCAACGCCGGGCCCACCGCCTCGCCGAGAAGGGCGAGGCCGAAAATCGAGGCCGTGATGGGATTGAGGGCGACCGATACGGCGACGAGCGTCGGCGAGGTGCGGCCGAGCGCATAAGCCCACAAGAAGAAGATCAGCGCGCCGCAGACGATCGCAAGATAAAGGTTGGCGACCCATTGGCCCGTGTCGAGCGCGGCGAGATCGCCGAAACCGCCGGAGACCAGCGAAGCTGTGACGAGGACGGCCGCGCCGATCCCCATGCCCGTCGCCGCGAAGGGGATGGGGCCGGAGCGGGCGATGAAGGGGCGCGAGAGCACGTTGTAGAGCGCCATGCACACCGCGCCCGCGAGCATCAGGAGGTCGCCGCGCCAGGCGCCGTCCGGCGCGAGCGAGGCATTGACGCCGAGCGCGAAGACGACGCCGCCCATCGCGATCATCACGCCGACCAACTTACGCGCCTTCAGCGCTTCGACGCGCAGGACCGCGCCCGTCACCATGGTGAGGAGGGGCACAGTGGACAAAGCGAGCGCGGCCCGCGCCGCGGTGGTGAAGATCATCGCCGCGTTGAAAAGGATCGGAAAGAGGCCGAAAAGGAGAAGGCCGAGCGCCGCCGTCGCCCCCCAGTCCCGTCGGGACGGCCAGCGTTCGCCGCGTCCGAACGCGATCAGCAACAGAAGAACGAAGCCGCCGCCGAAACGGACCGCGCCAATCGTGAACGGGTCGAGGGCGTCGGCGAGGTAGCGCGTCGCGCCGACCGCGGTGCCGCCGAGTGCGCTCGCGAGCATCGCCGCGAGAATGCCGAGGAGTTCCATGGTGCCGTCCGGGTTCGTCACCATCCGTGATAGGCGGCGCGGCGTCCGAACGGAATCGAATTAATGCAATCGCCTTGATAAGATCTCGCAATGAAGAGCGCGAACCTCGACCCGGAACTCTTGCGCGCGTTCGTCGCCGTGGCCGAACAGCGGTCGTTCACGCGCGCGGCGGGCCGGCTGAACCGCACCCAGTCCGCGGTGAGCCTTCAGGTCCGCCGTCTCGAACAGCGCATCGACGTCGCCCTTTTCGAGCGGTCGACCGCGCACGTGCGTCTGACGGCAGCCGGGGAGGGGTTCCTCCTCGATGCCCGCCGGATCCTGGCACTCGGCGAGGAGGCGCTCGCTCGGCTCTCGCCGCAGCGGGTCGTCGGCCGCGTGCGGCTCGGCGTGATGGAGGATTATGGCGCGGCGGTCCTTCCCGGCGTGATCGCGGCCATCGCGACGCGGTTTCCCCTCGTCGAGATCGAAATGGAGATCGGCCTGACGCGGCGCTTTCTCAAAGGGCTCGGCACACGGTTCGACGCCGTCCTCGCGATGCACCCGGAGGGCGTCGAGGAGGGGGATTTCATCTGCCGCGAGCGGCCGGTCTGGGTGGCCGCGCCGGACCGGGCCGTCGAAGAGCGCGATCCGCTGCCGGTCGCGCTCTCGCACCCGGACTGCCTGTTCCGAGAATGGGCGATCGAGGCCCTCACCGCGAGCGGCACGGCCTGGCGCCTCGCCTTCGTCAGTCCGAGCCTTGCCGCCGTCGAGGCGATCGTGCGCCAGGGGCTCGCGGTGACGATCGTGAAGGAGGGGATGATGCCGGCCGGCCTGCGCCGGATCGAGCCGCCCGGCCTGCCGCCGCTCCCCGGCGCCGAGATCCGCTTCCACCGGGCGCCGAGCCTCGGCCCGAACGATCGCCTCATCGTCGACGCGGTCGCCGATCGTCTGCGCGCGGCATGGCCGGGCGGGGGCGAGGTCCGCACGATGTGACCGGCGCCACCGCGCCCGGCCTCGGATCGTCACACAACCGATTGGACATTTTGGCATTTTGTCGGCCGACGGCAATTGATCGAGATTGCGGTCCGCGGCAAGTTTAACCACTCGACCGCAGCCCACGCGCTTTTCGCCGATATTCCGGCCTCGAAAAGGATAGTCTCGATGGAGCTGGATCCCGTCGTCCTCGCCCGTCTCCAGTTCGCGTTCACGGTGACGTTCCACATCATTTTCCCGTCCTTCACGATCGGGCTCGCCGCCTGGATCACGACGCTCGAGGGGATGTGGCTGAAGACCCGGAACGACCGCTATCACGATCTCGCCCGGTTCTGGACCAAGGTGTTCGCCGTCTCGTTCGGCATGGGCGTCGTGTCGGGTATCGTCCTGTCCTACCAGTTCGGCACCAACTGGAGCCGCTTTTCGGAAGTCACCGGCAACGTCATCGGCCCGCTGATCGGCTATGAGGTGCTGACGGCCTTCTTCCTCGAGGCGACCTTCCTCGGCGTCATGCTGTTCGGCTGGGACCGGGTCCCGCCTTGGCTGCATTTTTGCGCTTGCCTCGCGGTCGCCGTCGGCACCACCGCGTCGGCCTTCTGGATCCTATCTGCCAACAGTTGGATGCAATTTCCGACCGGGCACGAGGTGCGGGATGGGATCGCCTATCCGGTCGACTGGCTGAAGATCATCTTCAGCCCGACCTTTCCGACACGGCTCGGCCACATGGTCGTCGCGGCCTATATCACGACGGCGTTCGTGGTGTTCGCCTCGGGCGCGCGGTGGATGCTCGCCGGGATCGCGCCCGAGAACGCCAAGACGATGCTGCGCATGAGCCTCGGCATCCTCATCGTGCTCGTGCCGTTGCAGGGGTTTTTGGGCGATGCCAGCGGCGAGAACACCCTGAAATATCAGCCGGTGAAGGTCGCCGCGATGGAAGGGGTCTGGGGCTCGGAGGAGGGCACCGAGGGGCCGCTTCCCTGGGTCGTCTTCGCCTGGCCGAACGAGGCCGAGGAGCGCAACGACTACGAGATCGCCATTCCCTATCTCGGCAGCCTGATCCTCACCCGTTCGCTCGACGGGACGATCAAGGGGCTGAAAGAGTTTTCCGAAGACCTCCGGCCGACCGTCGCGATCCCCTTCTTCACCTTCCGCATCATGCTCGCGATGTGGGGCATCATGATGCTCGCGGTGATCACCGGCGGCTATCTGTGGTATAAAGGCCGCCTCTTCGACAGTCGCACCTATCTGAGATTGGCCCGGTTTCTGTGGCCGATCGGCTTCATCGCCGTTCTGGCGGGCTGGTACACCACCGAGACCGGGCGGCAACCCTGGCTCGCGACCGGCATCCTGCGCACCGCGGACGCCGTTTCCCCCGTCTCGGCGGGCGCCGTCCTGACGTCGCTCATTCTCTTCGTCGTCGTCTACGGCATCGTGTTCTCGGCGGGCACCTACTACATCAACCGCCTTTTGAAGGTGGGCCCACACGTCCGCACGAAGGGCGAAGACGAGGACGTCAGCGGCCGCCGGCCGCTCTCGGGCGCCAAGGACGTCGGACGCGAAGTCATCGAGGCTGGGGAGTAGGCGATCATGGAAACCCTCTGGTTCACCTACTATCTGCCGCTGATCTGGGCCGCTCTGATCGGCGTCGCCGTCGTCCTCTACGTCCTCCTCGACGGGTTCGATCTCGGGATGGGGATCCTCTTTCCCTTCACCAAGGACGAGGCCGAGCGCGACCAGATGATGAGCTCCGTCGCTCCCTTCTGGGACGGTAACGAGACGTGGCTCGTGCTCGGCGGCGGCGGCCTCTGGGTCGCCTTTCCGCAGGCCTTTGCGATCATCATGCCGTCGGTCTATCTGCCGATCATCTTCATGCTGCTCGCGCTCGTCTTTCGCGGCGTGGCGTTCGAGTTTCGCTTCGTCTCCAAGCCCAACCATCGCAAATGGGATGTCGCGTTCGCTCTCGGCTCGACCGTCGCCGCGTTCTGTCAGGGGATCGTCCTCGGGGCGATCGTCTATGGCGTGCCGGTGGAGGATGGGCAGTTCTCCGGCGGCAGCTTTACCTGGTTCCACCCCTTCGCCCTCCTGTGTGGGGTCGGTCTCGTGGCGGGCTACGCGCTCCTCGGCTCCGGCTGGTTGATGATGCGGACGGAGGGTGAGCTCGCGGCGAAGGCCAAGCGCTGGGGCCGGCCATTGGTGATCGCGCTCCTCGCCTTCATCGTCGCGGTCTCCGTGTGGACGCCGCTCGCGATCCCGCCGATCGCCGACCGCTGGTTCCGCTTGCCGGAATTCCTCTACCTCCTGCCGGTCCCGCTGCTCACCGCGGGCTTTGCATGGCTCGCCATTCGCGGGGTGGAAAAGGGCAAGGGGCCGCAGACCTTCCTGTCGACGGTGGCGCTCTTCGTTCTGTGCTTCGCGGGCCTTGCGATCTCCACCTTCCCCTATCTCGTGCCGCGAAGCGTGACGCTCTGGGAGGCGGCGGCGGCCCCGGAGAGCCAGCTCTTCCTCCTCCTCGGCGCGGTGCCGATGGTGCCGATCATTTTGATCTATACCGGCTTCGTCTATTGGACCTTCCGCGGCACTCTGAAGCCGGGTGAGGGCTATCACTGAGCCGATCGTCCGACGGACGAGGCAGAACGGCGCCCGATCGGGGCGCCGTTTTCATGCGGACCGGCATTCCGCCACGCGCCGCACGATCACTTTCTGCCCTTTGTCGGCTTGGTCCCTTGACTCGGGCACCCAAATTTTTGTGGTCTCCCATATCCAACGTCAATTTTCGTTCCGCCTTGCCCTGCGAGGGGAAACGTCACGTTGAATGGCCGTCTTCTCCGTTCATGAACGCCAGCGTCGTTGGTTGCGGAGTGAATAGGGGGGATCACTTGATCCACATTTCTTGTCTTTATCGCCGATGGGCGGGCGTCGCGGTGGCGATCGCACTGATTATTCTATCGATCGACGCAAAAGTCCTCGCGCAAACACCGGGCGATGCGCCGAACGTCACGACCGAAACGGCGGCGGCTCCGACGAGCGCCGATGCGCCCGACGTGCGGCCCGTCCGCACGGGCAGCCCGCGCCTCACGATCGAATCGTTCGAGTATCTCGCCGCCGCCCTCGAAGGCGAGGTGTTCGCCTATCGGCAGAACAAGACCAGCGCCCGCCTCGCCGACATCAACACGCTGTTCGACCAGCTCCTCGCGCTGATCGATCTTGCGGAGGTGCCGCCCGCCTCGCGCCGCGAGGTGGGGATGACGACGGCGCTCGCGCTTCTCGATATAGTGACCCGTGTCGGGTTGCCGTCGCTCCAGTCGATCCCGGACGCCAACGCGTTCGCCGACGATCCGACCGCGACATGGCGCATTCCGGAGACCTCGCTGCGGCTCGTGCGCCTCGACGATGGCCCGCGGCAGGGCGAGTTCCTGTTCTCCGCCGCCACGGTCCGCACCGCGCCGCGCTTTGCGAGCACGCTCGATGGTCCGATGGAGAGCGACCTCTCTTTCTCGAGTTGGAGCCGGGGATGGCCGCAGATCACGGGGACGATGATCCCCGCCGAATTCGTTCGCGCGATGCCGGACGATTTGCGGATGCTCTGGCACGTCACGCCGCGCTGGAAGACCTTTGCGGTGTTCGGCTCCGTCTTGATCGCGGCGGTCGTGCTCGCGCTTTTCACCCGCGCCGTCTGGCCTAGCCCCACGGCCTCGCGCACGGTGCGGTTGGCGCGCCGCTTCATTCCGCCGATCGTCACGCTCGTCGTGATCGGCGCTCTCGGCCGCTTCTTCGACAATCAGCTCGTTCTGTCGGGGGCGTTCGCGAGCTGGGTCGCGACAGTGGCGGTGGTGTTGAGTTATTTCACGCTCGCTTGGCTCTTCTGGGTCGCGGTGACGGGGGCGTTCAACTGGGTGCTGGGTGCGCCCGGCGAGTCCCGGCAGACGCTGAATGCGAGCCTCATCACGCTCGGCGCGCGGATCCTGGCGCTCTTCGGCGTGCTCGTGATCCTCGGGGCGGGCGCGACCCGGCTCGGCCTTCCGGTCATGAGCGTCGTCGCCGGTCTCGGTGTCAGCTCCCTCGCCGTGGCGCTCGCGGTCCGGCCCTCGCTTGAAAACCTCATCGGCGGCGTTGTCCTCTTCGCCGACCGGCCGGTGCGCGTCGGCGATTTCTGCTCGTTCGGCAGCTACATGGGCACCGTCGAAGCGATCGGCATCCGCTCCACGCAGATCCGCGGGCTCGACCGCACGCGGATCTCGATTCCCAACGCGAAATTCGCGGATATGGAGATCATCAACTGGGCCCAGTGCGATCAGATGCTGATCAACGACACGATCGGCCTGCGCTATGAGACGGGCCCGGACCAGCTCCGCTATGTGCTCGGCCAGCTCCGGGCGATGGCGCACGCCCACCCCCGGATCGCGAGCGATACGATCCGCATCCGCTTCGCGGGCTATGGCGAATCCGCCCTCAATATCGGCATCCGCATCTACGCCCAGACGCGCGAGTGGAACGACTTTTACGCGATCCGCGAGGACATCTATCTGCGCGTCAACGAGATCGTGCACGAAGCGGGCACCGACTTCGCCGTTCCGGCCTCGCGCCTTTATATGAGCCGCGATGCCGGGCTCGATGTCGTGCGCACCGATCACGCGAAGGAAAAGGTCGAGACATGGCGCGAGGCGGGAACGCTGCCGTTCCCGTTCATGTCGCAAGATCAGGTCCAGAAGGTCGCGGGCACGGTGCCCTATCCGCCGCTCGGCTCTGTCGATCTCGGCGAGGAAGGGGCGGTCCGCCGCCGCGCCGAGCACCTGTCGGGCGATGTCGAGCCGATCGAGGACGCCGAAATCGAAGAGACGCAGCAAGAGACGCTGGTGCGTCAGAGCTGACTTTGCGGGACGGGGCCGGCGCCTTCGCGCGCCCGTTCCGTCGTCCGCCGCGCTCGGGCCTTTTCGCGCCGCCCGAGCCCGTCACGCCCTAGCGGCGTCGACACGCGCATCGGGCCTCGATCCGAACGCGCCGGCGCGTCATGCACCCCCCAATCGCCACCGCGACGCTCACCGGCGCACCGTCAGGCCGGGCGATGACGCTCGCCGCCCATTGGGCCGGCCGATCAGTCCATCCACGGGCAGCGACGGTGTCGGACCGCAACTGTTGTATCTTCAAATGTATCAGGCGATATAATAGCGCTGCCGCCGTCGCGGCCGGAGCGAAATCATGGGACGAGCGGCGGATACGGCGTATGCCGCGATCAAGGACAAGATCGTGCGGGGGCAACTCACCCCGAACACCGCGGTCGACGAGACGGAAATGGCGGCCGAGCTCGGCATGAGCCGGACGCCGGTGCGTGAGGCGCTGCTGCGCCTTCAGGCCGAATCGCTCGTCGAGATCGCGCGGGGGCGGGGGATCCGCGTCCTGCCGATCTCCATCGTCGATATGCGCGAGGCCTATCAGGCGATCTCGGGGCTCGAGATGGTGGCCGTCCAGCTCCTCGCCGAGAAACACCCCGACGCGGCGACCCTTGCCCCGCTCGACGAAGCGGTGCGGCGCATGGAACGGGCGCTCGAGGCCGACGACGTGATGGGCTGGTGCGACGCGGACGAGGATTTTCACCGGCAACTCATGCACCTGTCCGGCAACCGGCGTCTCGCCGCCGTCGGCTGCCAGCTTCGCGACTTCGCCCGCCGCGCCCATGTCGTCGCCGTCCGTCTGCAGAGCGCAGAATATAAGCGCAGCTCGACCGACAACCACGCCGCACTCGTCGCCGCGCTCCGGTCGGGCGAGTTCACCCTCGCCGTCGACAAACATCTCGTGCAGCGAAGGCGCGGCGAGGATGCGCTGGTCGGCGCGGTGGAAGCCATGAATTTCAGCGCGCTCTGACGCGCGACACACGAAGGATCCTCCAACCATGGACAAGCTCTTCACCCTCGACGGGACGATGGCGATCGTCACCGGCGCGGCCAGCGGGATCGGTGCGGCGACGGCGAAGATGCTGGCCGGCGCCGGCGCGACGGTCGCCGTCCTCGACCGGGACGCGGAGCAGGCGCAGGCCGTCGCGGGGGAGATCGACGGCGCGTTCGCCGTCGTCTGCGATGTCGCCGATGAGGCCTCGGTCGAAGCGGCGGTCGCCACCGTCGCGGCGCGCAAGGTGCCGGGCGTTCTCGTCAATTGCGCCGGCATCGCGATCCGCGAGGCAGCGGTCGATCAGAGCCTCGAGAACTGGAACAAGGTCGTCGACGTCAACCTCACGGGGAGCTTCCTCACCTCCCGCGCGGTGGCCCGCATGATGATCGCTGCCGGGACGAAGGGCAGCATCGTGCAGACCGGGTCGATCATGTCGCTCTCCGGCGGCGGGGTCTATCCGAACATTTCCTATCAGACGACGAAGGGCGCGATCGTGAACATGACGCGCGCGCTGGCGGTCGAGTGGGCACCGGCGGGGATCCGCGTCAACGCCGTCGCGCCGACTTATGTGCGCACTCCGTTCATCAAGGCGCTGCTCGGCCAGCCCGAGGTGATGGCGAAAATCACCGACATGACGCCCCTCGGCCGCCTTGCCGAGCCGGAGGAAATCGCCGCCGCGATCCTGTTCCTCGCCTCGCCCGCGGCCGGCATGGTGACGGGCCATATGCTGCCGGTCGACGGCGGTTTCCTCGCCCAATAGGTCCGTTGCGCGCCGCCGGGGGCGGCGCGATCCAAACCGTTTTCTGAACGCCGCACCTCACGGGGTGCGGCGTTTTTCTTGCGCTATACCTCTTGATATATTTAAGGGTATATGCCTTGCTGCAGCCACCCGGAAGATCGACCGACAAAGGCCGGCAGGGAGGAAACTGCATGAAAATCGCAATGGTGGGGGCGGCCACGGCATGAAACGCCCGACGCTCGAAAACGGAGCCGTCGGCTTCGTCGGCGACGTGATCGAGGCGGCCGCGGGCCTTCTCGCCGTCGTCCTCTTCGCGCTGATGATCGTCGTCGTCTCCTACGAGGTCGTCATGCGTTATATCTTCAACGCGCCGACCTTCTGGTCGGGCGAGCTCGCGCGCTGGGCGATGGTGTGGCTGGCGCTCATCGGCCTCGCCCTCGCGGTCCGCCATCTCGACAATATCCGCGTCGACGTGATCGCCGAGGTCGTTCCGAAGCCGTTCCAGGTGGCGATGGCGGTGCTGCGTTATGTGTTCGCGGCTGCGTTCGCGCTGGTGATGCTCGTCTATGGCGTCCGCCTCGTGCGCCTCAACGCCACGCAGATCAGCCCCGGTCTCGAATGGCCGGTCTCGATCCTCTATCTCGCGCCCACCGTGTCGGCGGCGATGATGCTCTATTTCCTCGCCGAACTCGCGCTGCGCCGCGAGATCCGGCCCTTCTGAACGAGGCGGCAGCATGGAACTCGCCATCCTCGTCCTCACGCTCGTCGTCACGCTGGTCATCGGGCTGCCGCTGCCGATGTGCCTTGCAGGCGCCTCGCTCGCCGCGCTGCTCGCGATCGGCGACCTGCCGCTCGGCATGATCCCCCAGCGCTTCGTCGCCGGCATCAACTCCTTCGCCTTCATGGCGATCCCGTTCTTCCTGCTCGTCGGGCAGATCATGAACGAGGCCGGCATCACGAAGCGCATCATCGCCTTCTCCAACGCGCTCGTCGGGTCGTTGCCGGGCGGGCTCGCGCAGGTGAACGTCCTCTCGTCGATGTTCTTCGGCGGCATTTCGGGCTCGGCGACGGCCGACACGGCCTCGATCGGCTCGATCATGATCCCGGCGATGAAGCGGGAGGGCTATTCGGGGCCGTTCACCGTCGCGCTCACCGCCTGCTCGTCGACCTGCGGGCCGATCATTCCGCCCTCGATCACGCTGATCCTCTACGGGATCATCGCGGAGGTCTCGATCACCCAGCTCTTTCTCGGCGGCTATGTGCCGGGGCTGATGCTCGGTCTCGGCTTCCTCATCATGACCTATGTGATCTCCAAGCGGCGCAATTATCCGGTCTATGCGCGCGCTTCGTTGTCGGAGATCGGGCGGACGGCGCGTTCGGCGTCCTGGGCGATCGTGCTGCCGTTCCTGATCATCGGCGGGCTTCTTCTCGGCTTCTTCACCGTGACGGAGGCGGCGGCGGTCGCCGTGGTCTACTCGCTGTTCGTCGGGATCTTCATCTATCGCGATCTCAGCATCGCCGCTCTGCCGCGCATCCTCTTTGAGACGGCGGTGCGGGTCGGCGCGCTGATGACCGTGGCGGCGGGCGCGCTGGTGTTCGCCTGGGTGCTCACGATCCTCGAAGCGCCGCAAATGGTGGCGGAATGGATCTTCGCGATCTCCACCAACACCATCATCATCCTTCTCCTCCTCAACATCCTCTTCCTCGTGATCGGGATGTTCATGGAGGCGAAGGCGGCGATGCTGATCCTTTTGCCGGTGATCCTGCCGGTGCTGCCGGAGCTCGGCATCGATCCGATCCATTTCGGCGTCGTCGTGGTGTTCAACCTCCTCGTCGGCCTCGTGACGCCGCCGGTGGGGCTCTGCCTCAATCTCGCGGCGAAGATCGGCGACGTGCCGCTCAACAAAGCGGCGGCGGCGGCGCTGCCTTTCATCGCCGTCCAGCTCATCGTGCTGTTCCTCATCACCTACATCCCGGGCCTCGTGCTCTGGCTGCCGGAGCTCGCGCGCTGATGGCGCGCGGCCGGATCATCGACGGGGCCAAGCCCCGCGAGCGGACCAACGGGGCGCAGACCCCGCAACACGGAGGATTCCCCATGCGATTGACGACCTTGTGCGCCGTCGGCCTCGTCGCCTTCGGCACGAGCCTCGCCCACGCCGAAACGCTGCGTCTCGGCCACGGGCAGGACCCGTCCGACCCGGTCCATACCGCGTCGAAGAAATTCGCCGAGGCGGTGTCGGAGAAGACCGGCGGGGCGGTCGATGTGCGCATCTTCCCCTCGTCGAGCCTCGGCGACTATCAACAGATGCAAGAGGCGCTGCAGCAGGGCGGCATCGACATCGTGATCGAATCGATCGGCACCCTGTCGCGCTACCATCCGCTCGCGGGCGTCGAGAGCATGCCCTACCTCTTCGACGATGCCGCGCATTATGCCGCCGTCTGGAACGGTCCCGTCGGCGAGGAGCTGAAGGCGACGATCGCCGATGAGGCGAATTTCCTCGTCCTCGGCCACATGTATCGCGGCGCCCGTCAGCTCACCTCGAGCCGCAAGATCGAAACGATGGACGATCTCGCCGGCCTCAAAATGCGCGTCTCGCCGATGAAGGAGCGTCTCGTGACGTGGCGCACCTTCGGGGCGAGCCCGACGCCGATGTCGTGGTCGGAGGTCTTCACCGCGCTCCAGCAAGGGGTGATCGAGGCGCAGGAGAACCCCCTCGCGACGATCCAGTCCGCGAGCCTCGACGAGGTGCAGGACTATCTCATCCTCACCTCGCACATGGCGAACGGCTTCACCTTCCAGTTCAACGCCGATCGGTTCGAGGCCCTCGACGCTGAGACCCAGACGGCGCTGCGCGAAGCGGCCGACGAGGCGTCCGCTTGGTATAACGACTACATCACCGAGGAGGAGGCCGCGATCCTCGCCGACCTCGAGAGCAAAGGGATGACGGTGATCGAGATCGACCGCGCGCCCTTCCGTGAGAAGGCCGACGACGTCGTCGCCGAGTTCCCCGACCTTGCCGATTGGTACCGCCGTATGGTGGCCGCCGACTGAATCTCCCGGCCCCGGCGAGGCCGGGGCCGTCCTTCAACCGACCCCTGAAAGGGAACACGTATGAACACGACCACGCCGAAGACCCGATACGAGATCGCGGTCGTCGAGGGTGACGGCATCGGGCCGGAGGTGTGCCAGGCCGGCCTCAAGGTCATCCAGACTGCGCTCGGCGACAGCGGTAAGCTGAACTTCAAGGAGTACCGCGCCGGTGCCGAGCTGTGGAAGGAGACCGGCGTTTCCTTCCCCGACGAGACCTTCGCCGCGTGCCGGGACGCCGACGCCGTCTTCCATGGTGCGGCTGGCCTGCCGACGGTGACGGCCGCCGACGGGACGGAACCCGGCCTCGATTTCGGCCTCCAGCTCCGCTTCCGGCTCGACCTTTACGCCAACATCCGGCCGATCAAGCTGCACCCCGGCGTGACGTCGGTCCTGCGGGATTACGAGCCGGGCCAGATCGACTATGTGATCTTGCGCGAGAACACCGAAGGCTTTTACGCCGCCCGCGGCGGCGGCAATATCGTGCGCGGCAAGATCGCGAGCGACACCTCGATCATCACGCGGGAGGGGACGGAGCGGATCGTGCGCCGTGCCTTCGAGCTTTCGCGCAGCCGCAACGGCGCGCCGCGCGACGGCAAGCGGCGCGTGACGGTGTGCGACAAGGCGAATGTCCTGCGCAGCTACGCCTTCTTCCGCGCCGTCGCGAAAGAGGTCGCGGCCGACTACCCGGACATCGAGCTCGATTTCGCGCTGATCGACGCGATGACCGTCCACCTCGTGAAGCGGCCGGATTTTTACGACGTGATCGTCACCGAAAACATGTTCGGCGACATCATCTCCGATCTCGGCGCGGCGACGGTCGGCGGCATGGGCATGTCACCGACCGCCGAGGTGGGTGATCATAACGGCTTCTTCCAGGCCGCCCACGGCTCCGCCCCCGACATCGCGGGCCAGGGGATCGCCAACCCGATCGGCACGATCCTCTCCGGCGGGCTGATGCTCACCTGGCTCGGCGAGCGGCACCGCGACAACGCGCTCATCGATGCGGGCGCACGGATCGACCGGGCGGTCGGCAAGGTGATCGAGAACCCGAACCTCCTGCCGGGCGATCTCGGTGGCACGGCCACGTCCGCCAAGATCACCGACGCGGTGTGCGAGGCGCTCGCCGCCTAAATGAGTCGCGACGGGCCCCTTCGGCCCCGCGCATCATGATCGGGCCGCGGCCGGCAAGGGCCGCGGCCTTTTTTTCGTCAGGTCGTCGCACCGTCGAGAAGGTCGGCGACGGTCGTGAGCGGCGCCTCGTGGAGGGCGTGGAGCGTCACGCCGCCGACCTCGATCGCCGGAAAGAGGCGGCGCACCAGAGGGTCGTGGCCCGGAATGACATTCTCGGGCCGGCCCGCGATCGCGAGAATGCGCTGGTAGGTGGCGAGCGTCTCGGCGAGGTCGATGGTGATCGCGAACGGCTCCATCTTCATGAAGTTCTCGTAGAAATGAGAGCCGTCGGAGGCGAGGAGGATGCGCCCGCGCGCCGTCTCCACCGTCACCCCCTGAAGCCCGCGACTATGGCCGGGGAGGGGGACGAGGCCGATCCCCGGAAACGGGTCCGCCGCGCCGTCATGGAAGACCACGCGCTCGGCATAGATGCGGCGCACCACGGCGACCACATCCTCCACATCGAAGGGAACGCGCATCACCCCGTGCCCCATCGAGCGGCCGGTGGCGTAGGCGATTTCCGCGTCTTGCAGATGGATCGCGGCGTTCGGGAACGCGTCGAGGCCGCCGGCATGGTCGAAATGGAGGTGGGAGAGGATCACGTCGTCGATCGCCTCCGGCGCGATGCCGATCCGGGCGAGCGCCTCGGGCACCACATGATCGAGCTTGCGCTTGCGCTCGCGCGCCGCCCGCTCGCCGAAGCCAGTGTCGACAAGGAGGGTGCGCGCCTCGTTGCGCACGATCCAGACGAAATAATCCGTCGGCATCGGCCCGTCATGGTGGTCGTGGCGCATGAAATTCTCGCGCCGGCGCCGCGCGGGCTGGCTCGCATAGCGCAGCGCATACACCTCGTGGAGTGGTGCGGCGAGCGGTGAGGGGGGGAGCGTATCGGTCATCTGACGGGGATCCGGTTGGAGGCGGGCGGCAGGTTCGTCGCGAAGACGATTTGCATGGAAAGGGTCGTATCCTCGAGATCGCGCTCGAGGGCGGCGAGGGCGGTGGCGATCATCGTCTCGGCGCGCTGGGTGAGGACGGCGTCCATCACGCCGCGTGTCAGCATGTCCCGCGTGTCGGCGGTGAGGCCGTGGCCGATAAAGGCGATGCGGCGGCCGGCCTCGCAGAGCGCGGCGCCGATCCCCTCCGACGAGCCGCCGGAATTGTAGATCCCGACGAGATTCGGCTCGCGCTCCAACAGCCGCTCGACGAAGCGTCGATTGCGGCCGCGATCGTCCCGCCCTTCGAGCGGGCCGGCGAGGCGGACCCAGGGCGCATGGGCGGCGAGATAATTCTGAAAGCCCGCCTCCCGCTCGGCATGGGCGCGATAGGTGCGCGTCGCGGCGAGGAGGGCGAGGGTTCCGGGCCGGTCGGGCCGATCGAGACCCGCAAAGCGGGTGAGGAGCATTGCGGCCGTGCGCCCCGCCGCCTCGTTGTCGATGCCGACAAAGGCGTGGCGGCGCGAACCCGGCACGTCGGTCACGATCGAGACGATCCGCTTGCCGCGCGCCACGAGACGGTTCACCGCCGCCGCCACCATCGGCTCGTCGATCGCCATGAAGGCGATGCCGTCGGCCCAGCCGGCCGCGTCCTCGAGCGCGGCGACGAGGGCCTTGCCGTCGAAGGCCGGCACGAAGCGACAGCGCATGTTCACATTGTGATGGGTGCGGGCGGCGATCTCCCGCGTCGTCGCGCCGAGGCTGACGAGATAGGGATTGCCGCCGCGCGGCAGCAGGACGGCGACCTTCATCGCTTCGGGGCGGGAGAGGAGCGTCGCGTCGTTGGGGCTCAAATAGCCGATGCTCTGGGCCGCGATGAGGACGCGCTCGCGCGTCACGCGGTGGACGCCCGCCCGCCGGTTGAGCACGCGATCGACCGTCGCGAGCGAAACGCCGGCCGCGAGGGCGACGGATTTCATGTCGGGGCGCCGGCCGGCGGACACCTCAGATTCCATCAGAATTCCCGCATTGCACCGCACGAGCGAAAGCGTAGAATGGCCTCAAAATATATAACTCAATATATGTAGCGGTCTTTCAAGCACGGCGTCCAGCCGTGCCGCCGCTCAGGGAGGACGATGTGACATCCATCCGCAACCCGTTCGTGCGCGCCTTCGTGGCCGGCGCGGCGCTCGCCGTCACCGCCGGCACCGCGCTCTCGCAGGATCTCACCCTGCGCTACGGGCACATGAACGCGCCGAACTCTCTCGCCGGGATGCAGGCCCAGTGGCTCGCCGACGCGATCACCGAGAAGAGCAACGGCTCGATCGCCGTCCAGGTCTATCCGTCCTCCCAGCTCGGCAAACTTCAGGAGCTCGCCGAAGCCGTCTCCACCGGCACGATCGCGCTTTCGCATAACACGGCCGGCGCGCTCGGCTCGCTCTATCCGCCCTTCGCCGCCTTCGACACGCCCTATCTCTATGAAAATGTCGACCAGCTCATGCGGGTGATGGACACCGCTTCGCCGGTCATGAAGGAGATGAACGAGGGTCTCATCGAGGCCGCCGGCGTGCGCGTTCTCTACGCCTATTATTTCGGCACGCGTGAATTGACCGCCGACCGCGAGGTGAAGTCGCCCGCCGATCTCGCCGGCGTGAAGATCCGCGCCATTCCCTTCCCAATCTACATGGCGACCGTCGAGGGGCTCGGCGCCGTTCCGGTCCCGGTCGACTGGGCCGAGGTGCCGACCGCGCTCGCGACCGGCGTCGTCGCGGGGCAGGAAAACCCCGTCAACGTCATCCTCTCCCACAAGCTCTATGACGTGCAGAGCCACCTGATGCTGACGGACCATATCCGCGCCGCGCAGGTCATCGTCATAAACGAGGACACGTGGCAGTCGCTGAGCGACGAGCAGCGCACGATCCTCCAAGAGGCGGCCGACGAGGTGCGCCAGAAGGCGACCGAGGCGATGATCGCCTCCGAAGCGGACGAACTCCAGCAGCTCAAGGACGCCGGGATGACGGTGATCGGCCCCGACGAAGGCCTCGACCTCGCCGCCTTCCAGGAATCGGTGAAGGCGAAGATCGACGCCGAGTTCGCCGAGCAATATGGCGACGTCTATGAGGCGATCAGGGCCGTCGAGTGACGAACGCCGCACCGCATGATGCCCGGCCGGAGCGGCCGGGCATCGCCATCCTCACCCGTCTCGTCCGGCACCTCACCGAAGCGCTTCTTTATCTCTCCTGCGCCCTTCTGGTCATGATCTCCGGCCTCGTCGTCGCCCAGATCCTCGCCCGCAATCTCTGGAATACGGGCCTCAGCTGGAGCGACGAGCTCGCCCGCATGTGCGGGATCGCGCTCGTGTTTTTGACGGTGCCGTGGCTTGCCCTGACGCGGGCCAACATCGCCGTCGATCTCGTGCGCAACCTCGCCGGCCCGGCGATCGGCCGGTGGATCGACATCCTCGCCGAGCTCTCCGTCGCCCTCTTCACGGTGCTCACCCTCATGGGGTTCGCCACCTACCTGAAGCGTGCGGCCCACTTCACGACGCCGAGCCTCGGCCTTCCCAATCTGTGGTTCTACATGCCCGCGCTCGTCGGTATCTCGCTGCTCCTCCTCGTCTCGCTGCTCAACGTGCTGCGCCTCCTCACGCGTGAGGCGACGATGTCCGAGCCCGCGCCGCTCAACGAATCCGGGGGCGGCGTGTGACCCTCACCCTTGTTGCGATCTTCGCGATCGCGTTGATCATCGGCGTGCCGGTGGCCGTCGCGCTCGGCGTGTCGGCGGGCGTCGTCATCGTCCTTTACGATCTTCCGATCGCGGTGATGGCGCAGCGCGCGGTGAACGCGCTCGATTCGACGCCGCTGCTCGCCGTCCCGCTCTTCATCTTCGCCGCCACGCTTCTCGGCGCCGCCGGCGTGACGACGCACCTTTTCGATTTCGTGCGCATGATCGTCGGCCGCATCCGCGGCGGCGTTCCGCAGGTCTCCGTCCTCGTCAGCCTGATTTTCTCGGGCATGAGCGGCGCAGCGCTCGCCGATATCGGCGCGCTCGGCGCGATCCAGATCCGGATGATGGAGGAACAGGGCTACTCGAAGCGCTTCGCCGCCGGCATCACCATCGCCGCGGCGACCATCGGTCCGATCTTCCCGCCCTCGATCCCGCTCATCATCTTTGCCGCGGCCGCCGAGGTCTCGGCGGTGAAACTCCTCCTCGCCGGCGTCGTGCCCGCGCTCCTCATCACCGCCGCCCTGATGGTCCAGGTCGGGATCATGGCGCGGGTCAAGAACTTCCCGCGCGACACCGAGCGCCATCCGCCGAAGGCGATCGCCGCGAAATTCTGGATCTCGCTGCCCGCGCTCCTTGCCCCGATCCTGATGATCGCGGGGCTGTTGAGCGGCATTCTCGGCCCGACGGAGGTCGCGGGGGCGACGGTCGCCTACGCCTTCATTCTCGGCCTCGTCATCTACCGCAGTCTCGGCCCCGGCCGGATCGTGGGCGCGGCGCGCGAGAGTGTGACGGCGACGGCCAACGTGCTCTTCGTCGTCGCCGGCGCGGCGCTCTTTGCCTGGGTTTTGACGCTCGACCAGATCCCGCTCAAGGCGAGCGGCTGGCTGCTCGGCATCTCGAACGACCCGCTCGTTCTTCTTCTCATCCTCAATGTCTGCCTGCTGATCGCCGGCATGATCCTCGATTCGATCGCCGCGATCCTGATCATCGCGCCGATCGTGGCGCCGACGCTCCTGATGGCGGGCGTTCCGCCGGAGCAGCTCGGCACCGTCTTCGTGCTCAATCTCATGATCGGCCTCCTGACGCCGCCGGTGGGAATGAGCCTTTACATGGTCTCGATCGTCGCCCGGATGCGTCTCACCGACGTCATCGTCGGCGTTCTGCCCTTCTACATTCCGCTCTTCGTGGCGCTCGGTCTGATCACCCTGTTTCCAGGGCTGTCGACGTGGCTGCCCAATCTCGTGATGGACTGATAGCGATGAACCGCTTTCTCGGACCGATCCGCCAGCTCGGCTATGTCGTCGACGATATCGAGGCCGCCATGGCCCACTGGACGGAGGTCATGGGCGTCGGCCCGTTTTACTACAATCCGAAGGTTCCGATCCGGAACTACCGCTATGACGGGGTGGAGTACGCGCCGCACAACTCCGTCGCGCTCGCCAATTCCGGTCCGATGCAGGTGGAGCTGATCCAGATCCGCAACGACGTGCCGTCGATGTATCGCGACTTCATGGCGGACGGGCGCACCGGCCTCCAACACGTCGCCTATTGGACACAGACCTTCGACGACGATCTCGCCCGCGCCGAGGCCGCTGGCCTCCAGGTCAAGATGAGCGGGGAGGTCGGTGACAATGGCCGCTTCGTCTATTTCGGGGGCGAGGGGCATCCGGGGACGGTGATCGAGCTGTCGGAGGTGCTCGGCCCCAAGGGGCGGATGTTCGACCTCATCCGCGCCGCCTCGGTCGATTGGGACGGCCGCGGGCCGGTGCGCCCCTTTCCCGATCTCACGACGCTCTGAGGCCCGCCGCCTCTCAGGTGGCGTTGTGGAAGCGTAGCAGGCGCGTGCCGTCGGACGGATCGATGCAGATCGTGGTGCGGATCGCGAAGGTCGCCTCGATGCGATCGGCGGTCAGCACCTCATGGGGCGTGCCGACGGCGACGAGGCGGCCCTGGTCCATGATCCCCACCCGGTCGCAATTCATGGCCTGATTGAGGTCGTGGAGGGCGACGATGGTCGTCACCCGCAACCGCCGGATCAGCGTCAGGATCGAGAGCTGGTGGTGGATGTCGAGGTGGTTGGTCGGCTCGTCGAGCACGAGGATCGCCGGATGCTGGGCGAGGGCGCGCGCGATGTGGACGCGTTGGCGCTCGCCGCCCGACAGGGTGTGCCAACTTCGCGCGGCGAACCGGGTCATGTCGACCGAGGCGAGGGCGTCCGACACCGCCGCCTCGTCACGGGCCGACCAGGGCGCGAGCGCCGAGAGCCACGGCGTGCGCCCGAGCTCCACCGCATCGCGCACGGTGATGCGGTCGACCGTATCGGCGAACTGCTCGACGAAGGCGACCGTCTGCGCGATGCGCCGGCGGGACAGCGTTTCGAGGGGCGCGTCGGCGAGCGCGATGCGGCCGGCGCTCGGCGGGCGGATCCCGGCGAGCATCTTCAGAAGCGTCGATTTTCCCGACCCGTTGGGGCCGACGAGGCCGAACATCTCGCCGGGGCTCACGTCGAACGTCACCCCGTCGACGATCGTCGTCCCGCCGACCTGCCAGCCGACCCCCTCCGCCGCGATCTTCATCGGCCGGACCGTCCCCGGACGAGGATGAGGGCGAAGGCGGGGGCGCCGATGAGGGCGGTGATGACACCGATCGGCAGCACCTGGCCGGGGATGACGATGCGCGAGATGATGTCGGAGGCGATCAGGAAGACCGCGCCCGCGAGCGCCGATGCCGGAATGAGGCGGCCATGCCGGACGCCGACGAGGAAGCGCATCGCATGCGGGATGACGAGGCCGACAAAGCCGATCGACCCCACCAACGAGACCATGACCGCCGTCACGAGTGCCGTCACCCCGATGAGGACCGCCTGACAGCGGCGCACCGCGATGCCGAGCGAGGCGGCGCTGTCCGAGCCGAAGGTGAAGGCGTCGAGCGCGCGGATATGGAGGACGCACACGGTGAGCGCCAGGACGGCGGCGGGCACGGCGAGCCACGCATCGGGCCACCGCACGCCCGACAAGTTGCCGAGGAGCCAGAACATGATGCCGCGCGCCTGCTCGGCGTTCGCGGATTTCGCGATGACGAACGCCGTCAGCGCATTGAAGAGCTGCGATCCGGCGATCCCGGCGAGGATGATGACGCCGGCCGCGCGCGCCCCGGTCCCGCCGCCCGCCGCCTGGGCGAGCGCGACGACAAGGACGAAGGCCGCGCACGCTCCGACGAAAGCCCCCGCCGAGAGCGAGACGAGACCTCCGCCGAGCCCCGCCACCGTCACCGCGACGGCGCCGGTGGAGGCCCCGGCCGAGATCCCGAGGAGATAAGGATCCGCGAGAGCGTTGCGCAAAAGTGCCTGGAGGACGACACCCGACAGCGCGAGCCCCGCACCGCAACAGGCCGCGATCAGAGCCCGGCTGAGGCGGTAATTCCAGATGATGCCGGCATCGATCCGGTCAACGGGGATCGCGGTGCCGAACAGCTTGTTGGCGAGCACCGACAGCACCGTCTGCGCCGGGATCGCCGTCTCCCCGATCGATGCCCCCGCGACCAGCGCGACCAGCAGCACCGGGGGGGCGATCCACCCCCAGTGCCACGCTTTATTCATGCATCACGCGCCTCGCGGCCTCGATCATCGGGGAAGGTCGAGCGTGGCGAGCGCGTCGGCGACGGTTTCGAGCCCGAGGATCGACCGCAGGGTGGCGCTCATCGCGTGCGCGTCCATGACGACGATGCGTCCATTGCGGACGGCGGTCATCTCTCTCGCGACCGGATCCGTCTTGAGGAAATCCATCTTCACCTCGATATCGTCGGCAGGATAGCGGCGACGGTCCATTTCCGCGACGACGATGATCGTCGGATCCGCGCGGGCGATCGATTCCCATCCGACGGTCGGCCACTCTTCGTCCGATTCGATGACATTGTGGATGCCGAGCTTGTCCATCATGTAGCCTGGCGCCCCCTTCCGGCCGGCGACATAGGGATCGATCTGGCTGTCGGGGGAGGAGAACCAGAAGACCGCCGACGTGTCGCCCGGAAGGCCGAGCCCTTCGGCCTTCGCGATCGCCGCGCTCTCGCGCGCCTTCAAGTCGGAGACCAGCGCGTCGCCGGCATCCTCGGCGTCGAAGATCGCCGCGAGCTCGGTGAGGCCCTTATAGACGGCGTCCGTCGAGAACGCGGCGGTGCGGGTGCCGTCGCCGCCGGTCGTGTTGTCCTTGGTGTCGCAATCGGCGGGCATCACGTAGGTGGCGATGCCGAGTTCGTGGAACTGATCGCGCGTTGCGACGATGCCTTGCGGTCCGACATGCCACTCATATTGGACGGCGACGAGATCGGGGCGCTTGTTGACGATGCTCTCGAAGCTCGGATCATTCTCGGCGAGGCGCTCGATCGTCGCGTCGAGCTCGGCATAGTCCGGGAGCACCGCGTTGAACCACACCGACGTGCCGACGACCGTGTCGCCGACGCCGAGCGAATAGAGCGATTCGGTCGCCGATTGGCCGACCGTGACGACCCGCTCGGGCGGCGCATCGAAGCGCAGCTCGACCCCGCAATTGACGATGGTGAGGGGATAGTCGGTCGCGTGGGCCGACGAGACCGCGACGAGCGCCGTGCAGGCGGCGAGCGCGAGGCGGTGCAGAGGGTGGTTCATGAGGGTGATGCCTTTCCCGAAAGGTGCGATCCAGGCGTGAATGGCACCCGGGTTTCCGGCTGCCGCGCACCCGACGTGCACGGCCGTCGGCGGACCGTGTCGCCCGCTATTGCCGCTCGGCATCATCCATCCTCCCCGGGGCGACCCCGCCCGGTGTGACGCGTCAATGTCGGCAGGTCTCCTGACTGACGGGTCATCACGCTCGCCCCACCTTCCCGAACCCCGGCGGGGTCAGTGGTGATCACGGGGCAAGGCTCGCCGCCTACAGTTGCGGGGGCAGTTCCGGTTCGGAAGAGGCTTCTTCCGGCGGATTCCCTTTTGATCTCCTCTCGGAGAACCGACGCTGGCACAATGCATCGGCGCGAAACCAAGTCAACTCGCCGCCGCCTTGGCGCGGCCGCTCGCCACCATTTTCATCCCATCGGCGTCGCAGGGCGAGCGCGTGTGATCCGCCCATTTCGGTTCGCGGCGCGAACGCCCTCGACACCAGCCTTGCACGATTGAAACGGTTCAGAATGCCGTCCCGCTCATGAAGAGCGACGCGCCCGGCCCCCGGAAGGCATCGCACAAGGGGCCAAAAGGCGACGTGTCGCATGAGGGCTCGGGAGATTTTCATGACATCGCCGCGCCTGCCGAGTAAAAATGCGATCACGACGACGATGGCGAAATCCGAATGCGCCGAACGATCCAAAAGGCTGAGCGGATGACCGCGGCGCAACGGCTTCGCGCCTTGCGGCAGCCCCTGGTCGCGCTCTCGGCCATCCTCCTCGTCTCCAATCTCCTCCTTCCGGTCGCAGCCTTCTCGGGCGGGTCCGTCGCGGGCGTCTTCTGCTACGGGGCAGGCCCCTATGCGGTCGACGGTGACGACACGTCGAGCGACCGGCATTTCCAGACCTGCTGCTTCTCGGCGGCCGTCGCGCTCCTTCCGCCGGGAGGGATGGCCTCTGAGGCCTGCCCGCAGGCGCCGCAAGGCACGATCGCGCCACTCACCGAGCGGATTCGCGCCGAACGGCTCGCAGGCTCGGCCCGGATCCGCGCGCCCCCCGTCTCCTGAACCGACCCGCATCGATGTCCACGGGCGTGATCCGTTCGCGCCCGATCATCTTCGGCCGTTCAATTCAGGAGCTTATGATGTTCGATATCCACCGCATGATCTGCGGAACGATGGTGCTCGCCACCGTCACCCTCGCCGCCGGCGCCGCGTCCGCCCACGTCACCCTCGAAGTCGGCGAAGCCCCCGCCAACGCCACTTATAAAGCGGTGCTGCGCATCCCCCACGGATGCGACGGCCAGCCGACCAACGCCGTCACCGTCACGATGCCGGACGGCTTCGTCGACGTGAAACCGATGCCGAAGGCCGGCTGGACGCTGACGACGGCGTCGGGCGAGGATGCCGAAGGCGGCGTGGCGCCGGGCCATCCGGCGGGCAGCGTCACCGGGATCACGTGGTCCGGCGGCGATCTTCCCGACGCCCATTATGACGAGTTCGTCTTCCGCGGCCGCATCACCGATGTCAGCCCCGGCGACACGCTCGCCTTCAAGGTGGTCCAGACCTGCCCCGACGGGGAGGCCGCATGGACCGAGATCGCCGCGCCGGGCGCCGATCCGCACGACCTTGCCCATCCCGCCCCGTTGCTGCGGATCGCGGGTGCCGCCGAGAGCGCCGGTCACGGTCATGGTGCGGGCCATGGCGCCTCCGCGCCGGCGGAGCACGCGGCGGGCGACCTCACCATCGGTACGCCGTGGATGCGGCAGCCACCCCCCGGCGCGGACGTTGCCGGCGGCTACATGACGATCACCAATGACGGCACCGCGGACGACAGACTCCTCGCCGCCTCTGTGCCGTTCGCGTCCACGGTGGAGGTGCACGAGATGGCGGTCAACGACGGCACGATGACGATGCGCGCCGTCGACGGGGGGCTGATGATCCCGGCGGGCGCGGCGGTCGAGCTCGCACCGGGCGGCTACCATATCATGATGATGGGACTGACGGAGGCCCCGCGCGCCGGGGACACCGTGCCGATCACCCTGGAGTTCGAAAACGCCGGGACGATCACGGTGGACCTCGCCGTCGCGCCGATGGGGGCGAACAAGCCCACCGGCGGCCACGCGCACCACTGATCCGCTCCCGCTCGCGCCTGGCGCGCCACTGATCGTGCCGGCGCGCCACCGATGCGCGCCGGTCCCGAGCCCCCGCGCCGCGCCGCCGATCGCGCGGCGCTGCGGCATCGCTCGCCGGCGTGCGCCCTCACGATCCCGTCTTCACACGGCGCGTTCCGACGCTGCCGCAGGAACCCTGTTATCATGACCCATATCACCGCAGGCGAGCGGACAGCGTCCGCCTCGCGCACCGGGATCGACCTTTATCGCGCCGTCTGGCGCTGGCATTTTTATGCCGGGCTTCTCGTGCTTCCCTTCATGATCCTTCTCGCGCTCACCGGCGCGCTCTATCTCTTCAAGGACGAGATCAACGATCTCGTCTATCGCGATCTGACCCGCGTCGAGGTCGTAAGCGAGCCACGCCTTCCCGCCTCGGCGCTCGCCGCCCGCGCGCTCCAAGCTCATCCCGGAACGCTGCACGCGTACCGGCCGCCGACGGCGCCCGACCGCGCCGCGCAATTCTCCATCGCGGGGTCAGACGGGCGAAGGGACGCCGTCTCCGTCGACCCCTATACGGGCCTCGTCCTCGGCAGCGTGTGGGACGGCGGCGCGGCCGGTTCGCCGCTGATGTGGACGGTCCGCAAGCTCCACAGTCTCGAGATCGCCGGCTGGTGGGGCAACCGGATCATCGAGGCGGTCGCGGGCTGGGCGATCGTTCTCGTGGTGACGGGAATTTATCTCTGGTGGCCGCGCAATCACCGAGCCGCAGCGTTTCGCGTCAAGGCGAAGAGGGGCCGGCCGCTCTGGCGTGACATCCATGCCGTCACGGGCATCTACACGGCCGGCTTCATCGCGTTCCTGGCGCTCTCCGGCCTCCCATGGTCGGGCTTTTGGGGCAGCCAGTTCTATGATCTCAGCGCTAAGATGGGGCTTGGCCTCCCCGAGGGCTATGCGGGGAACGCGCCGACCTCGACCATACCGACGGCCGAGGCGCTCGACCGGGCGCCCTGGATCCTCGAAAAGCAGCCGATGCCGACATCGACAGGCGAGGGGGTGCCGGTCGGCCTCGACCGCATCGTCGCGACCGTTGAGGCGCGGGGCATTCATCCGGGCTATGCGCTCAACATGCCGCGCGGCGCGGAGGGGGTCTTCACCGCCTCGGTCTATCCGGACGATGTGCGGGACGAGCGCGTCATCCACCTCGACCAATATAGCGGCGACGTCTTGTTCGACATGGGTCTTGCCGATCTCGGGGCGTTGGGGGCGGCGGCGGAGTGGGGCGTCGGCATTCATATGGGGCAGGCGTTCGGCCTTCTGAATCAGCTCGTCCTGCTCGGCGCCTGTCTTGCCATCGTCCTGATGTCGGTCTCGGCGGCTGTGATGTGGTGGTCGCGTCGTCCGGCGCTGAGCCTCGGCGTTCCACCGATGCCGGCCCGTCCGCAGGTGCTCTATGGGCTGGTCGCGATCCTCGCGATCGGCGGGATCGTCTTTCCCCTCGTCGGCGTGTCGCTCATCGTGATGGTGCTCGTCGATCTCCTCGTGATCCAGCCGTTGATGCGCCCGCGATCCGCACGCACGGAGGGAGGCGAGGTCTAGGCGTTCGCGCAACGGAGACGGGCGCGGCGGGGCCGTGGATGGTGCCGCCGCAATCCGCTGTGTTGGCATCGGGGCAAGAATTTCGAGAGCCTGGTACCTAATTTTTCCTCTTCGAGACGGTTTTCCGTCGGCGCCCCAAAAGAGAAATGGCGCATTTAACTCTGTTGAACGACATGGCCGTGGCGATCGTTCAGGGTCAGAGCCTGGCGCGGTCAGGTTTCCGCCAGTTTGGTCGGAGGCCAATGCTGTTAGACGTTCCCCTGCCGCCGTTGCGCGCGGTCCAGTCCCCCGATCCGTATTGGCCGCACGACGCGCGCTGGTTCGCCGATCTGCCACGGGTTCGCGCGGCCCTTGCGGCGTTCCCCTATGAGGGGGGCGTCACGATCCGGCGATGTCATGCGTTCGCGCCGCGGCTCGGCCTCAGCGCGATCGTGTGCGTGCCGGTGCGCGACGAGGCGGCCTTGCTGCCGCAGACCCTCGCCGCGCTCGGGGCGGCTCTGCGCGCGGCCCCGTCCGCCGGCGCGGTCTTCATCATCAACAACAGCGCCGACGCCTCGGGCGATATCGTCCGTGACTGGGCGGCGAGCGCCGGGGTGCCGGTCCTGTGCTGCGAGTGTCAGTTCGAGCACCCCGCCGAGGGCGTCGCGATCGCCCGCCGCCTCGCGCTCGACATCGCCGAAGCGGTCGGCAGCGCGGATGCGGCACTTCTGTCCACCGACGCCGATACCGCGGTGCCTCCGGACTGGATCGTCCGGATAACGGCCCGGCTCGACGGTGGGGCGGCATTCGTCGTCGCCGGGATCGAGGTGGACCGGGACGAGGAGGCGGCGCTGCCGATCGAGGTCCGCCGCGCCGGCGCGGTGGAGGCCGCACTCGGCGAGGCCTATCAGGCGATCTGGGAGCGCCTCGTCGGACCGACCTCGTGCCCGCTGCTCTTGGCGGCCGGCGGTGCGAACATGGCGATCTCGGCGCGGGCCTATCGCGCGGTCGGGCGCCTTCCGATCGGGCGGCGCAACGAGGATCGCGCCCTCACCGAAGCCGTCATCGCGGCCGGCCTTCCCCTCGCCGTCGAGCGCAGCATCACCGTCAGAACCTCGTTGCGGACCGACGTGCGAGCCCGGAACGGCATGGCGGAGACCATCGCCGAGCGCTGCCGCGACGCCGATCCTCGCGTCGACGATCTCCTCGTCCCGCTGCGGACATTCCTGTTGCGCGTGTGCGCGATCGCCGCCGGCGGCAGGTGCGTCGAGCGTGGCGGCATGGCGGCGATGCGTCTCTCTGAGGCGATCGAGGCGCTGGCGGACGCGAAGACGCTTTTAACGCGCCTCGACCTCGCGCCCCCGGCGCGCCGTCTCGCTGTCGCGAAGGCCCATCTTCATGACTGAGGCCCTTCCAGCGGACGTGTTCGACACCATCGCCGCAAGCGCCGGTGCGGCGGAGACGAGGCTCGACCTCTCGGAGGAACTCGCGCTCCTGCGCGCGCACGGCATCTTGCGCGCGCCGCTGCCGATGGCCGACGGCGGCGACGGGCTCGGCACCGCACCGGATGGCGCGCTCGCTTGCCTTGCGTTGCTCAGAGAGCTCGGCGCGGCGAACCTTTCCCTCGCGCGCCTCGTCGAGGGGCACATCAACGCGGTAAAGCTCATCGCGCTCTACGGCGCTTCAGAGGCGCGGGAGCCGGCCTTCGAGGCGGTTCGCGCCGGCGCTCTCCTCGGCGTATGGGGCGCGGACGGGGCCAGCCCCGCGCGGCTGCGCGCGGACGGGGACCGCTTCGTCCTCGCGGGTGGCAAGCGTTACGCCTCCGGCCTCGGCTCCGTCACGCTCGCGCTGGTGACGGCGGCGATGGAGGACCAAGAGGGGCCGCAACTCGTCCTCGTGCCGGCGGACGATCCGGCCCGGGCGGACCCGGCCGCGTGGCGCCAGTCCGGGATGCGGGCGACACTCTCGGGAACGTACGACCTCGAGGGGCTGCCGGTCGCGGTAGAGGCGCGCATCGGCGAACCCGGTGATTTCTTGCGCGAACCCGCATTCGAGGGCGGGGTCTGGCGCTATTGCGCCGCCCATCTCGGCGGTGCCGAGGCGCTCTATGGGCTCTTGGTGCAGGCGCTGCGCCGTCGCGGCCGGGCGAACGATCCGCATCAGGAGCGGCGCATCTCCGACGCGGCGCGGGCGTGCGAGACGGCGCGGCTCTGGATCGAAAGCGCGGCCCGGCGGGTAGAGGCGGAGGGCACGTGCCCCGACCCGGAGGGGGCGGCGGCCTATGCGCTGATGGCGCGGGAGGCGACGGAAGAGGCGTGCCTCACCGTCATCGACCGGGTGGAGCGCGGCCTCGGCATGATGGCCTTCGAGCATGGCGACATCGAGCGGATCCGCCGCGACCTCTCCCTCTTTTTGCGGCAGGCCGCGCCCGATGCCAAACGCGCCCGCATCGCGCGGTTCCTCGTCGCTGACGATCCTGACGGTGCGGGCGCACGCCCCGAAAGAGAGAGGCGATGAGCGTGCCGACATCCGCCGCCGGTGCATTCCTCGACCGGGCGGCGACACGTCCGGCGGTTTCGATCGCTGATCTTCTCGGCCCCGGTGACGGCCTCCTCGTCATAGTGCCCCATCCGGACGATGAAACGCTCGGCTGCGGTGCAGCGCTCGTCGCCGCGCTTGCCCGAAAGACGCGGGTGACGATCGTTCGCCTCACCGACGGGGAAGGCTCCCATCCGCGTTCGCGCCGCTATCCGCGCGAGGTGCTGAAGGCGCTACGCCGCGAGGAGTTCGACAAGGCGCTCGGAGCGCTCGCCGCTGCGGTCGGCGCGGCGCCGCCCCAGGTGATGGCGCTCGCACTGCCGGATACGGGCGTTGCGGCGCATGTGGCCGAAGCGGCGGCGTCTCTGGCGGATCTGCGGTTCGGCTCGCTCTGGTGCACCTGGCGCGGCGACCCGCATGGCGACCATGTCGCCGCCGCCGCGATCGCCGATGCCGTGGAGGCGGCGGCCCGGCGTCCCGTCACGCGGTTCGACTATGCCGTATGGGGCCGGTTCGGCACTGCGGGCGCCGACCTCGACCCGGCGCGGATCCGCCCGTTCCCGCCGGGCCCGCACGCTGCCGCGAAGGCGGCGGCGATGGCGCATTACCGCTCCCAGCTCACACCCCTCATCGACGATGATCCGAACGGCTTCATGATGCCGCCGGCGCTCACCCGCCATTTCGCGGAAGCGCCCGAATTCTTCGTGGCGCCGGCATGAGCCGCGCTGCGGTCTTCGACGCGCTCCATGGGCGCGACAACGATCCGTGGTCGGTGCTGACGAGCCCTTATGAACGGGAAAAATACGCCGCGACGCTGCGGTCTTTGTCGCGCCCTCATTATGGGGCGACGCTCGAAATCGGTTGCTCGATCGGTGCGATGACGGTCGAACTCGCGCTGCGCAGCGACCGTGTCGTCGCGGTCGACGTGTCCGCGGTGGCGCTCGCCGCCGCCTCTGAGCGGTGCGCGGGGCGGGGCGTCGCCTTCGTACGGACGGAGGTGCCGGAGGGCTGGCCGCCGGGCACGTTCGATCTCATCGTCCTGTCGGAGGTCCTTTATTTTCTGACGGCCGAGGAGGTCACCGCCTGCGCCCGCAGCGCGGTCGACGGGCTCGCGCCGGAGGGCGAGATCGTTCTCGTCAACTGGCTCGGCGAGACGGACACGCCGCTCACCGGCGAGGCGGCTGCCGAGTGCTTCATCGACGCGGCGCGCAAAGCCGGCCTCGCCGCGTATCGCGACACGCGCACGCCGTTCTACCGCATCGACCGGCTCACGGAGGCGGCGCGGCAAGCGCCGGGTTGACCGGCGCATGCGCGGTCGGCCTCGCGATGCGGAAATGTCTCCGGGACGAAATATTTCGGGTGCGGCCGAACGTTCCGCGGCCGGGGATCGTGCGCTATGCGCCGAAACGGCGTGGGCGGACGCTGAGTGCATGGGCCGCGCGGGACGGCCTTCGTGGGGGCGAACCCGGTAACCGCGTCTAACCCATTGAAAAGACTGGCGACCCCGGTAGGACTCGAACCTACGACCTACGGATTAGAAGTCCGTTGCTCTATCCAGCTGAGCTACGGGGCCGGATCGCTCGTCTCATGGCCGTCCTGGCTGGCGCCGGCGGGGCTGGGCCTGCCGATTTGGGCTCGGCCCGGCGACTTGGGACGAGCCTTGTGACTTAGGCGCGAAGGGGCGCACGGGGCGACGTGCGGATCAGTGCGTCCAGGGCGCGACGCGGTCGGCGCGGAAATTGTCGGAATAGGCCATGCGCTTTTCGGTCGAGGATTTTTCCTCTTCGACGCGATAATCGTAACCATGCCGTTCGGCGTAGGCGATCGCCTCCTCGCGGGTCGGAAAGTCGAGCCGGATCTGGCGCTTGGTGTCGGCGGAGCTCGTCCACCCCATCAGCGGGTCGACCTCGAGCGGGCCGAGATCCTCGAACTCGATCCGCCAACGCGCACGGCCCTTGCCGGATTGCATCGCGGTCCGTGACGGTTTGAAAATTCGTGCTCGCATCCGTGTCTCCAACCGGCGGCGCTATGGTCGGGGCAGCAAGATTCGAACTTACGACCCCCGGTTCCCAAAACCGGTGCTCTACCAGGCTGAGCTATGCCCCGACTCGCCGCCACATCTCCTACACGCTGGTTCTCGTCCGGGCAACGGGCAGCAGCGCATGGCGCGCCGCCGGCCACAGGCCCCGAACAGGGCGGCGCTCAGTCGGTGACGCGGCGATGGAGGAGGCGGTCGCCGGCGGCAAGGCCGATCGCGTCGGCGACGCCGGCATTCACCTCGAAGACGAAGCGGGCGTCACCCTCTGACGGGATCGAATCGGTCGAGAACGGGGTGGTGTTCCGCGCTATCGAGACGACGGTGCCGTCGGCCTTCGTGAAGATGATGTCGAGCGGCAAGGGCGTGTTCTTCATCCAGAAGGCGCGCGGGCCTTCGCGGCCGAAATCGAACAGCATCCCGTGATCGCGGGCCATCTCCTCGCGGTACATGAGGCCGGTGGCGCGTTCGACCGGATCATCGGCGATCTCGATGGTGAAGCGATGCGGCCCCGCTTCGGTGAGGAGGAGGAGTTCGCCGGCCGGCAGGCTCGCTTTGTCGGGAATGGCCGCTTCGTCCGCGTTCGTGCCGGTCGCGGCCGGAGGCGCCGGGGTGCTCGGCGCGGCGGGGGCGGCGGGCGCGGCGGGGGCCGATGGGGCGGCAGGTTCTGCGGCCCAAGCGCCACTCGCCGGGCCGAAGAGGAACGGCGTGGCGCCGATCAGCGCCACGCGGACGAGGACGGGCGCGGCGCCGAAGAGCGCCACGCAGGTGAGACGGACCCGGCGCACTGCGCGTTCGCTCAGTGCGATTGCGGAACGGTCGTCCCGGATTCCGGCAGGATCTCGGCTGCCATCAATCCCTTCG
The DNA here is from genome assembly GCF_021556395.1 of Acuticoccus kalidii. Taxonomy (GTDB): domain Bacteria; phylum Pseudomonadota; class Alphaproteobacteria; order Rhizobiales; family Amorphaceae; genus Acuticoccus; species Acuticoccus kalidii. The sequence goes on along the minus strand of NZ_JAKGCS010000024.1, from coordinate 151,473 downwards.
GCCCGTTGCCGAAGCGGACGCGGACGACCTGATTGGGCCGAAGCTCCGTCACGCCGAACCGGCGCAGCGTCTCCATATGGACGAAAATGTCGGACGTGCCCTCGCCGCGGGTGAGGAAGCCGTAACCCTTGGAGCGGTTGAACCACTTGACGCGGGCGAGCTCGGCCGGGCCCTCGGGGGTCACTTGAACGTGGGCCCGCGAGGGGGGGAGCTGCGAGGGATGGGCCGCGTTCGACTCGTCCATCGACAGGATGCGGAAGGCCTGGAGGCCCTTCGGCCCGTTCATGCATTCGCAGACGACGCGAGCGCCTTCGTAAGCGCTCTGGTATCCGTCACGGCGAAGACAGGTGACATGCAGAAGAATGTCGGCCCCACCATCGTCCGGTACGATGAAGCCGTAGCCTTTACCAACATCGAACCATTTGATGCGACCGGACAGTTCTGTCAGTCCTTCGAGGCCCTCGAAGTTTGGTGCGCTGCCTCGGTCGTCGGCAGAATAGTCTTCGTAAAATCGAACCGCTTTGTCGTCGCTCACCACTATACCCGCCACTTTACCAATGACACTGCCACGGACCGCATTCGTGAATCAGACGTTACCATTGATTCACTCTTTCGGCGACGGCCATTGCAGCGTCGTCGCCCTGTGTTGCGGATGAGACACAGGATTTTCGTCAAATTTTCACCTGTTCCAACGCAGCAAACGTCGCCGCGAGCGGCGTTCGCACCACGAAATCGGCGTCTTGATCCTGCTCTGTCGGCGCCCGCGAGGCGATGACGAGGCGGGCTCCGGCCTCGCGCGCGAGCTGGGGCAGCGCGGCCGCGGGGTAGACGACGAGCGAGGTGCCGAGCGCCAGGAAGAGGTCGGCCTCGACCGCGGCCCGCATCGCCGCTTCGAGATCGTCTTGCGGCATCGGCTCGCCGAACGAGATGATCGCCGCCTTCACGAGGCCGCCACAATCGGCGCAGCGCGGCGCCGCGCCGGTCGTCTCGATGGCGTGCTTGGCTTCGGCGATTTCATGGCGCTTGCCACAATCGAGACAGCGCGCGTGGTCGCCGGCGCCGTGGATCTCGATCAGCTTGTCGCGGGGAACGCCCGCGCGGGCGTGGAGACCGTCGATATTCTGGGTGACGACGGTCGTCACCTTTCCCTCTTGGGCAAGGCGCGCGATCACCCGGTGGGCCGCATTGGGCTCGGCGGCGGCGAAACGCTCGGCCATGTCGAAACGGCGCTGCCAGTCGGTGAGGCGGGCGTCCTCGGAGGTCAGGAACGCGTCATAGAGGATCGGCTCCATCCGGCTCCACATGCCGCCGGTGCTGCGAAAGTCGGGAATGCCGGATTCGGTCGAGATTCCCGCCCCGGTGAAGACGACGACCCGGCCGGCCGACCGCAGCGCGTCGAGCAGCGCGTCACTGGCTGATGTCGTTTCACTGAGGATCCGTCGCGTCATGTGTTGTTTCTGAACTCTTCCAAGCAAAAGGCGCAAGGGTCTCATGATCGGCAAGGTTAAGAGGCGTTATTCTTACAGGGCTTGGCGATAGGCGAGGGCTTCGGCGACATGGATACGCTGAACCGGCTCGCTCCCGGCGAGATCGGCGATCGTCCGCGCGACCTTCAATGTGCGGTGATAGGCGCGGGCCGACAGCCGCCGCTCGGTGACCACCTGATCGACGAGGGCGATCGCATCGCCGTCGGCCTGGAGCACCATGTCGAGACGGTCGATCGGGCATTCGGCGTTGAGAGCGGCACGCTCGCTCTCGCCATAGCGGCGGGTCTGGCGGGCACGGGCCTCGGCGACGCGGGCCGCGACGTGGACGGAGCCCTCGCCGGGCGCGCCGCGGAGATCCGCGGGCGTCACCGCACCGACGCGGATCGTGAGGTCGATCCGGTCGAGGAGGGGCCCGGAAATGCGGCTCTGATAGGCATCGCGGCAGGCATCGCCGCGCTTACAGGTGTGGCCCGGCTCGTCCCCATGACCGCAGCGGCACGGGTTCATCGCGGCGAGGAGTTGGAAGCGGGCGGGGTAGGTGACCCGGTTCGCGGCGCGGGCAATGGTCGCCCGCCGCGTCTCGAGCGGCTCGCGCAACGCGTCGATCACCTGGGGCTGAAATTCGGGTAATTCGTCGAGGAAGAGGACGCCGCCATGGCAGAGCGAGACCTCGCCCGGCCGCGCCTTCGGTCCGCCGCCGATGAGGGCGGCCATCGTCGCCGAATGGTGGGGCGCGCGGTAGGGGGCGCGCGCCTCGAGTTTGCCGTCGACGAGATCGCCGGCGACGGAGCGGATCATCGCGCTTTCAAGGAGGGTGCGCGGCTCGAGCGGAGGAAGGATCGAGGGCATCCGCTCGGCGAGCATCGATTTGCCGGCGCCGGGCGGCCCGATCATCAGGAGATTGTGGCCGCCGGCGGCCGCGATCTCCAGCGCGCGCTTGGCACTTTCTTGTCCGCGCACGTCGGCAAGGTCGGCGTTGGGGATGGGGGGGCGGCCGAGCTGCGGCGTCGGGCGGGACAGCGTCTGGCGGCCGGCAAAATGGTTGGCGAGGGCGGCAAGGCTCGCCGGGGCGAGAAGCGGCATCTCGGCCGAGGCCCATGCCGCCTCCGCTCCATCGCCCGCGGGGCAGATGAGGCCCTTGCCGAGCGTGTTGGCGCCGACGGCGGCGGGAAGCGCGCCCGCGACGCCGACGATCCGCCCGTCGAGCCCGAGCTCGCCGACGACGACATGGCCGTCGACCGCGCCGTCGGGGACGACGCCGAGCGCGAGCATCAGACCGAGGGCGATGGGCAGATCATAGTGGCTTCCACCCTTTGGAAGGTCCGCCGGTGCAAGATTGACGGTGATGCGGCGTGGAGGCAACGCGAGGCCGCTCGCCGCAAGGGCGGAACGCACCCGTTCGCGGCTTTCGGTGACCGCCTTGTCGCCCAGGCCGACGATGGTAAATCCCACGGAACCCGGCGCGATTTGCACTTCTACGTCGACGGGGACGGTTTCGATTCCTCGAAAGGCAATGGTTGTGACGCGACTGACCACGAGGTTGGCCCGATCTGGACATATTCAACCAAAGGTAGCTTATGGGTCGACATGTCGCAACCAGTAAAGGCACGAATTGACGATCTTGGCGTTCGTGTTACCCCTCACCACGTTGCGAAGGGCGCGCTGGGGCAATAACGTCTCGCAACACAAGCCGCAGCGCGATGGAACTTGCGGCGCGGGAAGGGGCGCGAAATCCATGGGAACCAACCGCTCGATGGGCACATCGGGGGGAATGCGTTGATCGTCGAACCCCGTGGGGCCCGCCGTCGGCGTACCGTCGCTCGGCTTCGTTCGCTGTCTCCGGTCGTTCGTCGTTTCGTGCCGACCGGGCGCAATCCTCACACCACCGTCGGCCCGTGGTTCGGGCAGCATCCTCGCCTTCCCGGTAAGCGCAGCCAGCCGCTCGATCGGAAAACGCCGACATTCGGCCAACTCGGCACGCTCGAGGTTCGCCTCGCCCGCACGGCCGGCGAAGTGAAGCGCGCCCAGAATGTGCGCTATCAGGTCTTTTACGAAGAGATGGCCGCCCAGCCGGACGCCTTCACCATGGCGACCCGCCGCGACCGCGACCAGTTCGACAATCTGTGCGACCATTTGTTGGTGCTCGACCACAATGTCGCCGCGCGCCGCTTCCGCAAGCCGCGCCCGCGGATCGTCGGAACCTATCGGATGCTGCGCCAGGAGATCGCCGAGCAGCATGGCGGCTTCTACTCCGCCTCCGAGTTCGACATTGCGCCGATGCTCGGCGGTCACACGGATCTCAACTTTCTGGAACTCGGTCGGTCCTGCGTCCTGAAGCCCTATCGGGACAAGCGCACCGTCGAACTCCTGTGGCATGGCGCATGGTCCTACGTGCTGCGCCACAATGTGGATGTGATGTTCGGCTGCGCCTCGCTCGGCGGAACGGACCTCGAGGCGCTCTCGGTGGCGCTCTCTTATCTCCACCACAACCATATGGCGCCGGACGAATGGCGCGTTCAGGCGCTGCCGGAACGGTACGTCTCGATGAACCGGATCCCGGCCGATCAAGTCGATCCGAAACAGGCGCTGCGCGCGCTGCCGCCCCTGATCAAAGGCTATCTCCGCCTCGGCGCCTTTGTCGCCGACGGCGCGGTCGTCGACCATCAGTTCGGGACGACCGACGTGATGATGGTCCTGCCCGTCTCCGGCATCTCGCACCGCTATATCAACTATTATGGCGCGAACGCGACCCGCCACGCCTGAGACGAGACGGCACTGAACGGAATTAAGCCCGCCGCGACCCAGTCCGGCGGGCTTTTCTTGTGGGGCCGCTTCGGAACACCGCGCGCCGCTATCGGGACAGGACAACGGCGATGCTCACGGGCGAGACCCGCATCGCGCGACGATATCGAGCCGCTCGCCGCAGCGCTCGCAACCGGCGCATCCTCGCCGAGCTTGATCCCTTCTGAACCCCGCACGAGGCGGCTGACCCACGCGTCGCCGCATGGATGCGCAAGAGCTTCACCTCGCCGATCGCGACATGCTGGTCGCGGGTCCGCTCGGCAGCCCCGCGCTATGGGATCGGCCAGCCGGCCTCGCCGCTCCACATCCCGGCGGCCCATGAGACCACTGGGGTCGCGGCGGCCAACGATTGGTTTCATATCGATTTCGCCGATCGGGCGCGGCTGGCAGAGAACGGACGCGGGGCGGGGGCGCTGTGGGATGTGTGCGAAACCGCGTGCCGGCGGCGCGGGGCGGGCCGAGGGGTCGTCGTCTGTCCGGCCGCCTGACCTCCAAAGTCGACGTCTTGGAGGCCGCGGGATATCGGGCGTTGCGCGGGATGATCAAGCGGCGAAGCGCGGCCGCAGCCGGCGAAGAAAACGCGGAGCGTGCTCGTCCTCTCTCGCACCCCATCCCGCGCCGGTGCGCCGTGTCGAGACGGGCTCGACCCGGCGGCGGGAACGCTATTCCTCCTCGTCCTCCACCTTCGAGAGCTTGATCCGGGTGATACGGTTGCGCTCGCGCTCCGTCACCTCGAACCGGATGCCGTGGAAGGTGAAGGCCTGATTGACGTCCGGGATCATCTGCGCCTCGTGGATCACGAGGCCGGCGGCGGTCGTCGCCTCGTCGTCCGGGAGCGACCAGTCGAGCGCGCGGTTGAGGTCGCGGATCGTGACCGAGCCGTCGACGAGCACCGAGCCGTCGGGCTCCAGCGTCACGCCTTCCACCTCGACATCATACTCGTCCTCGATCTCGCCGATGATCTCCTCGATGATGTCTTCGAGCGTCACGAGACCCATCACTTCGCCATACTCGTCGACGACGAGGGCGAAATGGGTCTTGCGCTTGAGGAAGGCGTTGAGCTGATCCTGAAGGCCGGTCGTATCGGGCACGAACCAGGGCGGCTTCGCGATCGCGGGGACGTTGACGCGGTCCATCTGCCCGCCCGCCGCCTGCACCGCGCGCAGGAGGTCCTTGGCGTGGAGGACGCCGACGATATTGTCCGTGCTGTCCTTCCACAAAGGCATCCGCGTATAGGGCGAGGCGAGCGCTTCGGCGACGATCGTTCCCGGCGGGTCGTCGGCATTGAGCATCCGCATCCGCGTGCGGTGGATCATCACGTCGGAGACATCGAGATCGGCAAGGTCGAGGAGGGCGCCGAGCCTGTCGCGATCGGCCTTGTGGAGGCCGCCTTCGGCATGCTGAAGGTCGACGGCACCGCGAATCTCCTCGCGCGCGGACTGGACGAGCTCGCTGTCCGCCCGGACGCCGAAGAGCCGCAGGAGAAGGCGCACGATGTGCTGCACCGTCAACGTGACCGGCGCGAAGAGGGTGACGAAGACCCGCACCACCGGCGCGACGGTCAGCGCGAAGCCTTCGGGCCGCAAGATTGCCAGCGTCTTCGGCAGGACCTCCGAGAAGATCAGCACGAGCGCGGTCATGATGAACGTCGCATAGACCACGGCCGTCTCGCCGAAGAGGCGGATCAGCGCGGACGTCGCGAGCGCGGAGGCGGAGATGTTGACGAGGTTGTTGCCGACGAGAAGGGCGCCGATCAGCTCCTCCCGCGACTGCATCAGCCGGGCGGCCGTCGCCGCCCGCTTCGAGCCTTGCTTCTCATGCTGGTGAATACGGGCGCGCGAGGCCGCCGTCAGCGCCGTCTCCGAACCGGAGAAGAATGCGGACATCGCCAGCAACACGACAATCGCGCCGATCGTCAGACCGAGACTGAGATCCATAACGGTCGCCCCTCAACTCTGACGAGCGGTCATGACGGGGGGAGGCCTTCGTCCTTCAGGAAGGCGGCGAGGCGCTCCGGCGCGATCCCGTCCGACACGAAGGCCTCGCCGATCGCGTTGACGAGGACGAAGCGGATGATGCCGTCCTTCACTTTCTTGTCCTGGGTCATGGCTTCTGAAAGACCTTTGGCCGTGAGGGGCACCGGGATCTGATCGAACCGCGTCGGCAGGCCGACAATGTCGAGATGGCGCGCAACCCGTTCGGCGTCCTCGGCCGGGCAGAGGCCGAGCGCGACGGAGAAGCGGAAGGCGACGGCGCAGCCGAGCCCGACCGCCTCGCCATGGACGATGCGCCCGTCATAGCCCGCGCACCGCTCGACGGCATGGGCGAAGGTGTGGCCGAGATTGAGGAGGGCGCGCTTGCCGGCCTCGCGCTCGTCCTCGGTCACGATGTCGGCCTTTGCCTGAACGGCGGTGGCGATCGTCTCGATCAGCTCGTCGGTGAGAACGGCCGCGCCGAGCGCTTCGAGGCGCTCGAAGAAGGCGCGGTCGCCGAGGAGGCCGGCTTTCACGATTTCCGCATAGCCGGCCCGGCGATGGCGCATCGGCAAGGTCGCCAGCGTATCGGTGTCGGCGATGACGAGGGCGGGCTGATGGAAGGCGCCGACGAGATTCTTGCCGTGCCGGGTGTTGATGCCGGTCTTGCCGCCGACGGCGGAATCGACCTGTGCGAGGAGCGTCGTCGGCACCTGGACGAAAGGCATACCGCGCCGCGTGATCGCCGCGGCGAACCCGGCGAGATCGCCGATCACCCCGCCGCCGAGCGCGATCACGATATCGCCACGCTCCAGTTCGCCATCGAGGATCGCGTCGACCACCTCGTGGAGCCGCGTCACCGATTTCGACGCCTCGCCCTCGGGCACGATGTGCGCGGTCGCGCCGATCCCGGCGGCATCGAGGCTCGCTTGAAGCGTGCCGAGATGGAGCGGGGCGACCGTCTCGTCGGTCACGATGAGCGCGCGGCGGGTGCCGAGGCGGTCCTTGATCAGCGCACCGGCGGCCGGCAGCAAGCCGCCGCCGATCACCACGTCATATCGACGCTCGCCGAGGGGGACGTCGATCGTCACCGGGTCCGCAGCGTGTGTCCGCGCTAGGGGTAGCGCACTGATCGTCATGCCTCACTCACGGGTTGGGGCGCGGATGTCGCGCCGAGATGTTTGCGCAATGCCTCGATGATCGCGGCGACGACCTTCTCGTGCGGTCCCGCCGAGGAGACGACACGCAGGCTCGCCGTCGCGAACACAGGATCGCGAACGGTCCGCAGCTCCATTAGTTTCGCGTGCGGATCGACATTGTTGAAAAGAGGGCGGTGCGTGCGCCGTGCGATGCGGGCGATCAGAACGTCGGTCGCCGCATCGAGCCAGATGGAGACCCCGCGCGCCGCAATCGCCTCCCGCGTTTCGGCCGACATGAACGCGCCGCCGCCGGTCGCGACGACCTTCGGCCCGTCTTCCATCAGGCGGGCGATGACGCGCGTTTCACCGGCGCGAAATTCCGTTTCGCCATGGGTCGCGAAAATGTCGCTGATCGACATGCCTGCGGCTTTTTCGATCTCATTGTCGGCGTCGACGAAGGGAATGGCGAGCCGCGCCGCGAGGCGCTTTCCGACGCTGGACTTACCGGCCCCAGGCAACCCCACGAGCACGAGGTTGCGGCCCTCCAGCGTCTGCAACAGGGCCTGCGGCCCATCCTGTTCCACGGGAGTTCTCCCACCCCTTCGTTATCTGCCGCCCATCGTCGGCCACGCCCATCTCAGCGGACAGGATTATGCGACGAACTTCAAGCCCCACGCCACGACCAGTGGTGGACGAGAGGGCAGGTCATCGTCACAGAGCCTGCTGCCGAAGGTGGACGGCGCCGTCAAGCCCGTCGCGGTCTTCAACGCCCGAGAATCCGGGTCCGTGATGCGCTTTACCGCACCAAATCGCCGATCGATAAAGTTTGATCGATCTCCTCCACGCCGCCCTAATGGCTGGCGGGCGAGCGTCGCCGCACCGGTTCGGAGGCAAGCCCAGCATGACGCCAGCCATGGACGCATTCTTGGAAATGATGGCGGTCGAGCACGACGCGTCCCGGCATACGATCGATGCCTATCGGCGCGATCTCGTGTGCTTTGCGGACGTGTGCCGGGGCCGCGGCGTCGACCCGGAGAAAGCGGGCGAGGCGGATCTGTCGGCCTTCTTGAAGGCGATGGCGGCGCGGGGCGAGGCGAAGACCACGCAGAACCGGCGGCTGTCGGCCGTGCGGCGCTTCCTGCGCTTTCTCTATGCCGAGGGGGCACGGGCGGACGATCCGGGCTCTCTCGTCGACGGGCCGAAGCGGCCGAAGGCGCTGCCGAAGATCCTGTCGATCGAGGAGGTGCGCGGGCTTTTGGTCGCCGCGGAGGAGGCGGCGCAGGCGGGCGGGGCGGGGCCGACGCGTCTCGCCGCTTTGTTGGAGCTCCTCTATGCCGGGGGGCTTCGTGTCTCCGAGCTGGTGTCGCTGCCCGAATCGGCCGTCGCCAACCGGCGCGAGGTGATGATGGTGAAGGGCAAAGGCGGGCGCGAGCGGATGGTGCCGCTCACCGAGGCCGCGCATCTTGCCGTCGAGCGCTATCGGGCGGCGCGCGGTCCCTCGCCGAACCGCTTCCTCTTCCCGGCGCGCTCGCGCGAAGGCCATCTGACGCGCCAGGCTTTCGCGCGCGATCTGAAGGGCCTCGCCGCCGCGGCCGGGCTGCCCTCCGCCAAGGTCTCCCCCCATGTTCTGCGCCATGCCTTCGCGACGCATCTTCTGGTGAACGGGGCCGATCTGCGCGTCGTTCAGACGCTCCTCGGCCACCAGGACATTGCGACGACCGAGATCTACACCCACGTGCAGGCCGATCATCTCGTCGCCGTCCTCAACGACTGCCATCCCCTGGCTTAGGTCGAAATTGTTCGGCTTCCGCTTGACAGGCGGGGAGACCAATTTAAGGGTCGCCCGTCCCCAACAGCCGTGAATTTGGTGAATGCGTACGTTCCTCGACTTTGAAAAGCCCGTCGCCGACGTGATCGGTAAGATCGAAGAATTGCGCAATCTCGGGGACGGGAGCGCCGTCGATGGCGGCGACGAGATCGCAAAGCTCGAGGACAAGGCCGAGAAGGCGCTCGCCGAGGTCTATGCCAAGCTGACGCCCTGGCAGAAGACGGAAGTCGCGCGCCACCCCGACCGGCCGCACACCTCCCATTATCTCGCCCGGCTCCTGGAGGACTTCACCCCGCTCGCCGGCGATCGCGCCTATGCGGATGACGCGGCCATCGTCGCCGGCGTCGGCCGCTTCGCGGGCCGCTCGGTCGCCGTTCTCGGCCATGAGCGCGGGTCGGACACCGAAAGCCGCCTGCGGCACAATTTCGGCATGGCCCGGCCGGAGGGCTACCGCAAGGCCAAGCGCATCATGCAGCTCGCCGAGCGCTTCCGCCTGCCGGTCCTCACGCTGATCGACACGGCCGGCGCCTATCCCGGCATCGGCGCGGAAGAGCGCGGCCAGGCCGAGGCGATCGCCCGCTCGACCGAGCAGGCGCTGATGCTGACCGTTCCCTCCGTCGCCGTCATCATCGGCGAGGGCGGATCGGGCGGGGCGCTGGCGCTCGCATCGGCGAACCGCGTCCTGATGTTGGAGCACGCCATCTATTCGGTGATCTCGCCCGAAGGGGCGGCTTCGATCCTGTGGCGCGACGCCGCAAGGGCGCAGGAAGCGGCCGCCAACATGAAGATCACCGCGCAGGATCTCCTGCGTCTCGGGGTGATCGACACCATCATCGACGAGCCGCTCGGCGGTGCCCACCGCGATGCGGTCGACACGATCGACCGGGTCGGAAAGGCGCTCGAAGCCGCGCTTTCCGAGCTCGCCGAGCTCGACGGGCCGGCGCTCAAATCCACGCGCGCCGAGCGTTTCCTCAAGATCGGGCGCACGCTCGACGCTTGAGCGTTGCGCGCTTGCCACAGCCACGCCCTGTTTGGTGGGGAAGACGCCGCCTGACGTCGTTGACGGTTTGTCAACGTCGCCGGCACAGGGTACACGCCAGCTAGTGTGGCAAGAGTAGTCGCCACCATGACCGCGGGAAGATCGCATGTCCCTTGATCACGTCCCCATGTCGAACGATGACCGTCAGTCGCCGCAGATGGTGCGCTTCGCGCGTCGCGTGGCCGGCAATTTCCGCCGCGTACGCGGCGTGGTCCTTGCTGGTGGGATCGCCTCCGTGGCGCTCGCCGGCTGCCAGGTCAGCGACCTTTCGACAGCGGCGCACCTCGCGCCGGTCCCCGCCGCCCTCGAAAGCAAGATCGACCGGATGGGCATGAGAGTCGGTTCGCCGATCATGCTGCGCATCTACAAGGAAGAGTCGGTCCTCGAGGTCTGGAAGCAGGACCGTGCGGGCAAATACAAACTCCTGAAGGAGTATGATATTTGCGCCTGGTCGGGCGAACTCGGCCCGAAATTCAAAGAGGGCGACCGTCAGGCGCCCGAGGGGTTCTATACCGTCACCCCCGGCCTGATGAACCCGAACTCGAGCTATCATCTCGCCTTCAATCTCGGCTTCCCGAACTCCTATGATCGCGCGAACGGCCGCACCGGCTCGTTCATCATGGTGCACGGCGACTGCTCCTCCCGCGGCTGCTACGCGGTCGAGGACGTCCAGGTTCAGGAAATCTACGCTCTCGCGCGCGAAGCGTTCGCCGGCGGCCAGAAGGGGTTTCAAGTCCAGGCCTTCCCCTTCCGCATGACGCCGGAGAACATGGCTCGCCACAGCGACAGCGAGCATCTCGCCTTCTGGGAAATGCTGAAGGAAGGCTCCGACTATTTCGAGGTCACGGGCCAGGCCCCGAACATCGACGTGTGCGGCAAGCGCTATGTCTTCAACGCGACGCCGAGCTCAGGCCGTTTCGTCGCGGCCGCGAACTGCCCCGATTATCGGGTCGACCCGGTCGTCGAGCAGCTGATGGTCGCCAAGCGCGACGCCGACCTCCAAAAGCGCAATGTCGAGATCGCGCGCGCCACCTCCCGCAAGGAGCGCGAAGAGCGTTGGGCCCAGCGCGAGAGCCAGATCGCGACCTTCTTCAACAACGAACGCACCGACGAGGCGCCGTCGACCTCGAACGCGGCGTCGACGTCGAATGCAGCACCGGCCACGGATGCGGCTCCCGCCGAGGAAACCACGGTCGCGACCGTCGCACCGAATGGCACGCCGATCCCGCGCCGCTCGCCCCGCGCTGGCGATGCGCCGGCCGAGGCGCAGAATGGCGGCGGCGGCTTCCGCTTCCCGAACCCCTTCGGCCGGCGTGACGAGCCGGTCGCCTCGACTGCCTCCGTGGCGCCGTCGCCCGCGCCGGTGGCGAGCACGGCACCGTCCGAGCCTGCGCCGTCGCAATCCCTTCCGGGCGTCGCCGTCGCGTCCACCTCGGGCGCGAACCCGGCACCGCCTCCGGCGGCGACCGAGGCGCCGAGCCCCGCCGAAACTCCGGCCGACCCGGCCATGGCGGACTCCGACATGCCGCCGACCGCCCTCGGCTTCGCCGCTGAGACCGACGAGGAAAGCGGCTTCTTCTCCTCGGTGACGAAGGGCAGCAAGGGCATCTTCCGCAAGGCGACATCGATCTTCAACTAACCGGAACGCGGCGCCCACGAGGCGCCGCTTCTGTTTTGGGCGTGCCGTTCGCCGCGCCTCGCGCCGACGCCTCCACCCGGAGCGTGCGACCTCGATAGGGGGACGGCGTTATAACGCCCCGGCTCGAACGACGCCGCCGTCGACCTCCTCCGCCGATCCGATCTCCCGTCCCAGCGCCACCCGCGCGCTCCCGCGCGATCGCCACCTGTGGGCGACGACGCCATCGCGGTCCATGCACTGAGGCGGCCATCGCCAACTACCCTGCCGACGCCATTGCCGCCCTTGTACCCTCGGCGCCAGCGCCATCCGCGCACACCGGCGCGATCGCCGCCCGTATGCCCCGATGCCATCGCCGCCCAGGCACCCCGGCGCCGTCGCCACCCGTGCGCCCTTGCCCCCTTGCGCCATCGCCATCCGTGCGCCCTGGCGCTATCGCCGCCCTTATTCCTCCGGCACCAGCGCCATCCGCGTACACCGGCGCCATCGCCGCCCGTGCGCTTCGGCGCCATCGATACCCGTGCGCCTTCGTGCCATCGCCCGCCCGGGCACCCCGGCGCCGTCGAAACCCGTGCGCCCTCCATCGCGATCCGTGCGCCCCAGCGCTATCGCCGCCCTTGTACCCCCGACGCCATCGCCATCCGTGTGCCCCGAAGCCATCGCCGCCCGGGCACCTCGGCGCCGTCGCCACCCGTGCACCCCGGCGCTATCGCCATCCGACCACACCGGCGCTATCGCCGCCCGAGCGCCCCGGCACTATCGCCGCCCACACACCCGGCGCTATCGCCATTGGTGCGTCGCAACGCCATCGCGATCCGTGCGCCCCGGCGCCGTCGCCACCTGCGCGGCCCCGTGGCTTTCGCAGCCGGTACAATCCGGCGTCATGGCCGTCCGCGTTCTGGCGTGATCGGCTCTCCCGAGCCTCGTACCTGTCATCGCCGTCTTTTCCGGGAGATGTGGGTCCACATCGCCCATGCGGCGGCCCGGAGGAGAAGGCAGGCGTGGAGGCTATCCCGGTGTGGCCTAGCTTTTCGGATGGTGAAAGTCGTCGGCCTCCTGGGGCCTGCGACGGTCATCGCGCGAGCGACGCCGCATCGCGACAGGTCCGGCGGGGAGGCGTGGTGCGGAGTACACCTGACGTCGGGCGTTTGGGGGCGTCCCTCGTGGCGTGGCCGCTGCGGCGGGGGCTTAGGGGCGTCATCCCACCGCTTGGCGATGCCCATGACCGGGAGGAGCCGGAAGGACGTTCCGGTCTCCGGGCGGGCGTACGGGGTGTGGCGATCGCGATGCCGCCGTCAACGTGGGCACGCGGCAGGGCCGTCATAGCGCAGCAACGGCGCGCTTGGCGCGAGCCGGCCCCGTATCCCGGTGCCATGACCGCTGACGGGCAAGTGTGACCAGCGATCTGCCACGCGGGGCGTCGCGACGTGATAGCGCTTCGCCTTGCGGCGAACGGAGCGCGGCTTTGCTGCGCTATGACGGCCTCGCCCCATTCTGCGCAGGAGGCCGGGGCGATCCCGCCGGCCGCGCGCGACGGCGCCGCGGGCGGCCGTTTACTCCGCGGCCATCAGGCGGGTGTCGGGCGGGCTGTCATAGGCGGCGCGGCGTTCCTCCTCGGCCTTCAAGGCACGGGCGGTGTTCGCGGCGCGGACCGGTCCGTAGCCCTTCACCATGTCGGGCCAGGCGGCGAGCGCGATGGCGGGGTCGAGACGCGCGCCGGTGAGGGTGGCGGCGATATGGTCGAGCGTCGCCTCGTAGCGGGTGAGCACGGCGCGCTCCTCGCGCCGCTCGGCGCTGTAGCCGAAAATGTCGAGCGGGCCGCCGCGCAGACGCTTCATCCGCGCAAGCGCCGGCAACACCTTCGTCAGCCACGGCCCGAACGTGCGCTTTTTCGGCCTGACACCCGGCTCGGCACCGCGAAGACCCGGCGGCGCCATGTGGAAGGAGAGGCGGTCCCAGCTCGCGAACTGCCGCTTCAATTGCGCCTCGAAGCCGCCATCGACGAAGAGCCGCGCGACCTCGTATTCGTCCTTCACCGCCATCAGGCGATAAAGATTGTTCGCCGCGGTCTCCACCAGACGATCGCGATCGACGCCCGCCCGCGCTGCGGCGACCGTGAGGGCGCTGATCCGCGCACTGAAGCGCTCGGCATAGGCGCTGTCCTGATAGGCGGTGAGGCTCGCTGTCTTCTGGGAAAGGCGCGCGTCGAGCGTGTCGGCGAGGGCGCGATGAGGGAGCGGCGTCGCCTCGCTCGCGCTGAGGAGCGCCTCGACGCGGGCGGGCGCGGCAATGGTGAGGCGGCCGAACCGGAAGGCGGCGATGTTCATCTCGACGGCGGCGCCATTGAGGGTGATCGCCGCCTCGATCGAGCGGGCCGAGATCGGGAGCGCGCCGGACTGATAGGCCGCGCCCATCACCATCATGTTGGCAGCGATCGCGTCGCCGAAGAGGGTCTTCGCGCGGCCGGTCGCGTCGAACGCGATCGTGGTCGCGCGCTCTTCGAGGGCCTTCAGGATCCGCCGCGCCGGAAGGCGGAAGTCGATATCGCGCGTGAACTCGCCCGGCATCTGTTCATGGGTGTTGGCGACGATGGTGCCGCCCGGCGCGATCGCCGCGAGCACCTTCGCCGTTCCCGCGACGGCGATATCACAGCCGAGCACGGCGCGCGCTCCGCCCGGACCGACGCGGATCGTCGTGACGTCCTCGCGCCGCGGTGCGATCTTGATGTGGGAGAGGACCGCGCCGCCTTTCTGCGCGAGCCCCGCCATGTCGATGACGCCGACGCCGAGCCCTTCGAGGTGTGCGGCCATACCGATCACCGCCCCGACGGTGACGACGCCCGTCCCTCCGACGCCGGTGACGAGGAGGCCGACGGGCTCGTCGAGCGGGGCGCGCTCCGGTTCGGGAATGTCGCCGTCGATCTCGGGATGATCGGTCGTCTTCAACACGCCGCCATGGACGGTGACGAAGCTCGGGCAAAAGCCCTTGAGGCAGGAAAAATCCTTGTTGCAGCTCGACTGATCGATCTGGCGTTTGCGGCCGAACGCGGTCTCGACCGGCTGGATCGCGACGCAGTTCGACTGAACCCCGCAATCGCCGCAGCCTTCGCACACCCGTTCATTGACGACGACGCGCCGGTCCGGGTCGGGATAGGTGCCGCGCTTGCGACGGCGGCGCTTTTCCGAGGCGCAGGTCTGATCGTAGATCATCACCGTCACGCCCTCGATGCGCGACAATTCCTCCTGCACCGCGATCACGTCGTCCCGGTGATTGACGCTGCACTGGGCGGGAAGGGCGCCGGGGGCATATTTTTCCGGCTCGTCGGAGACGACGGCGACGGCGGCAACGCCCTCGGCCCGCATCTGGGCGGCGATCGCCGGGACCGTGAGGCCGCCATCGTGCGTCTGTCCGCCGGTCATCGCGACGGCGTCGTTGAAGAGGATCTTGTAGGTGATCGTCGTGCCGCTCGCGACGGCGGCGCGGATCGCCAGCGAGCCGGAGTGGTTGTAGGTGCCGTCGCCGATATTCTGGAAGAGGTGCTTGCGGGTCGAGAAGGGCGCCTCGCCGATCCACTGCGCGCCTTCTCCGCCCATCTGGGTGAAGCCCTCGGTCGAGCGGTCCATCCAGATCGACATGAAATGGCAGCCGATGCCCGCCGAGGCGCGCGCGCCGTCCGGCACCACGGTCGATGAGGAGTGCGGGCAGCCGGCGCAGAAATAGGGCTTCCGCTCCACGATGCTGCCGGTCGCGGCGAGCCGGGCGAGGAGCGCTTCGGCCTCTTCGACCGGGGCCGTCAGCCGCTCCGCGCCGCGCTCCACGAGGCGGCGGCCGATGACGGCGGTGACATGGGCGGCGTCGAGCGCGCCGCTCGCGCGGAAGAGCGGGGCGCCGGCCGCGTCGGTCTTGCCGATGATGGTGGGCGCGTTCGCCGTTCCGTAGAGGATGTCCTTCATCTGCGGCTCGACGAGGCCGCGCTTTTCCTCGACGACGATGATCTCCTCGAGCCCGTCGGCGAAGGCGCGCACGTCGTCCGCCGGAAGCGGCCAGGGGCAGCCCACTTTCATGAGGCGGATGCCGAGATCGGCGGCGGCCACTTCGTCGATCCCGAGGGCGGCGAGGGCGTCGAGGATGTCGAGCCAGCTCTTGCCGGTGCCGACGATGCCGATGCGCGGATGGCGCCCGCCCCGCGCGAGGATCGGATTGAGGCGGTTCGCGCTCACGAAGGCCTGCGCGGCGGGGAGCTTGTGCGCGTGGAGCCGCGCCTCTTCGCCGAGCGGGTCGAAGCCGACGCGGATATTGAGGCCGCCGGGGGGTATGTCGAGATCCGGCAGCGCGATCGATAGCCGGTCGATCCGCCCGTCGATCGACTGTGTTGCCTCGACCGTATCCTTGACGCATTTGAGTCCGACCCAGAGGCCGGAAAAGCGGCTCATCGCGAAGCCGAGGAGGCCGAAATCCACGATGTCCTGGACACCCGAGGGCGACAGGACGGGGATCAAAGCGTTGATCATCCCGAACTCGGACTGGTGGGCCGTCGTCGAGCTTTCACAGGTGTGATCGTCGCCCATCAAAGCGAGGACGCCGCCGAGCGGGGCCGTGCCCGCAAGGTTCGCGTGGCGCAAGGCATCCCCCGAGCGGTCGACGCCGGGGCCCTTGCCGTACCACATGCCGAAGACGCCGTCGGTCCGGTTCTCGCCGTTCAAGGCGGTGCGCTGGGTGCCCCACAGCGCGGTTGCCGCAATGTCTTCGTTGAGGCCGGTCTGGAAGACGATATCGGGGCCGAGAACGCGCTTGGCGCGGCCGAATTGCTGATCGAGACCGCCGAGCGGGGAGCCGCGATAACCGCTGATATAACCGGCGGTGTGATGACCGGCGATCCGGTCGCGCGCCTGTTGGGCGAGTGCCAGACGGACGAGCGCCTGCGTGCCGGACAAGAAGACGTCCGCCTTCTCGAGGTCGTACTTGTCATCCAGCGAGACGGCTCTGGTCACATCGTACCTCGTTCAATTCCAGACAAGCGTACGCTCCGGCACGCGGGGCTGCAATCGTCGCGGGGCACGGTGGCCGCGCCGGCCCCCTTAGTTTCGGCAGTTCGGCAAAAACTCGGGACGGTATTCGAAATGCATCGTGTCGTAATGGTGCCAGCGTCCGCCCCAGATGAAGCAATATTTCTCGAACACTTCGACGATTTCGATGGGAATTTGATTGCGATAGGGGATGTCGCCGCCGGCGGCCGCGTTGTCCCAGCGCCAATAGTTGGTGAATTGCGTGTTGATGTCGACCGCCGCGCCAAAGGCGTGGACGCTGAGCCGGTCGGTCCCGGCGATCTGACGCCACAGGAAGGCGCCGGCGGGCGGGGTCAGATATTTGTGAAAGCGGGGCGGCAGGCGCTGCAGCTCGTCGGAGACCGCCGCGAGCTTCTGGTCGATGCCGAAGCGCGTCGTCACCGTCAGCGTGCTGTTGCCGAGGCGCGGCACCCAAGGGATCGTTCGCACCTCGGCGCGGACGGCACCTTCGCTCGCCCCGTAAAGGGCTTTGAAGAAGGCCTCGTTCCGAATGCGGCCGGGGTCATGGTCCTTCGGCGGGGCCATCTCACCGCGGCTCGCCGGCGGATAGGGATAGGCGAACATATCCTCGACGTCCGCGTCGACGAGGAGGTCGGCCGGGCTCTTTCGCCGGCCGTCGTCCCAGACGATGCGTTCGCCGCTCGGAAAGACGACGGCGTTGCCCTCGATGCGGAAGGCGCCGGGATAGGCGGCGAGGAGGCGCTGCTGCGCCGTGTTCGCGCCGGGCGCGGCGGATGTCCGGTCGGTCGCCGTGTTCTGACCGCCGCCGGTCAAACGCTGCCAGAAACCGCCGCCGGAATTGTTGGCGGGACGCTCGCTTTGCTGCTGGCGTTGGTGTTGGCCGGGGCGGATGGGGTTCGATTCGGGCGCTTGCGCGAGTCGGATCGGCGGCGGTTCTTTGCCGCCGATCGCGGTGTCGGCGGCGGCTGCGTCGATGGCGAGGCCGGCGAAGGCCGACAACATCACCATGGCGAGAGGACGTTTCACCTGCATTCTCTGATCGTCTCCAGAATATCCGTGTTGATCAAGCGCCGGGGCGCCTGACCGCCTTGCGCGCTGGGCGCCATGGTGGGGGTCGTCCGCTTAAAAGGCGGGAGGGTGTGCGCCGATCTATGCGCCGGGCCGCCACGGGCCGAGGACGCGCCGGGCGAGGGGCTCCGCCCGTCCGGTCTGAGCGTGGGGGTCTTCAGTTCGCGCCGGTCTCGTCTTCGGGGGGCGGTTCCGTCTTGCCCGGCAGGGAAAGGGTCAGTTCGCCGCGCAGGAAGGTGCTTCCACCGTCGGCGATCGGGTCGATGCGCTTGCCGGCGAACGTGCCGGACCCGACCGCGCCTTCAAACCGGCCGGTGCCGCGAATGTCGGCGATCCGCGCCTCCACCTCGAAATCGTTGGGATCCTCGGCGCGGGCCTCGCCTTCATAGCGCGCCGTGATCTCCGACCCGTCATCGAAGCGCCAAAGGGCATAGCCGTAAAAATGGCCGCTGCCGTCCGTGAGGTCGAAACCGCCTTCATAGCGGTGGAGGGCGACCTCGCCGTCGTCGAAGAGGGCGAGACCGCGAAAGGCGGCGACGCCGATCTGGTGATCCGTGTCGCCCATGACGTCGATCGTCTCGACCTCGCGAACCTGCATCAACGCGCGATAGGCGCGCTCGACGGGATCGGCAGATGCGCCGATCGTGGTCGCGGCGAAAAAGGCGATGGCGAGCGATGCGCGGATCATGGCGGCTGACCTCCCTCTGACCTCCCGAGTGCTCGCGGTCATCATAACATGCGACGGCGGGGGCCTCCGACCATGAAGCGTGGATGCGGCGAAGGACGGTGATCTTCGCCGCACCCGCAGAGCGCCGGTCGGCCTATTTCTCGGCGAGCATCGTCCAAGTTTCGGTCAACGGGTTGCCGTCCTTCTGGACGAAGAGCCGAAGCTCGACGGGTTGGTTCGGCTCCGCCTCGAGGTCGAAGATCGCGCGCCAACGCCGCTCGCCGACGACGGGACGGATCGAAGGCCGCAGGATCGTCCCGTGGTTCGACTGGACGGACACCTCGAGCGCCGTGTCGGCGCTCAGCCCGTCAAGGCCGCCGCCGGCGAAATCGATGACATATTTCGTGACGTTATCGGGCAACGGCTGGCCGGGAATACCGCCATCGCCGCTATAGGTCGCGACGGTGTGGGCGACCGCGTCGGGCTCGGGGTCGCGCTCGCGCCATTCGAGCGTGTAGTCGAAGGCGAGCGAATCGCCGGCGACCGGCTGCTTTTCCGGCGTCCAATAGGCGACGATATTGTCGAACGTCTCGTCCGTCGTCGGGATCTCGACGAGCTGGACGGCACCCTTGCCCCAATTGCCGTGCGGACGGATCCAGGCGCTCGGCCGGCGGTTATAAAAGACGCCGTCGTCCTGGTAATTCTCGAAGTTGCGGTCACGCTGGACGAGGCCGAACCCGCGGGGATTGTCGTCGACGAAGCTCGTCGTGGTCACGCGGTTCGGATTGCGCAGGGGACGCCAGATGCGCTCGCCCGCGCCGGTATAGATCGCGAGCCCGTCGCTGTCGTGCACCTCGGGGCGCCAGTCGCCGCCATCGTGGCGGTTGATCTCGGAGTACCAGAACATCGAGGTGAGGGGCGCGATGCCGAGCCGCTCGACGCTCTGGCGAAAGAAGAGGCGCATTTCGACATTGCAGTGCTGTTCCGGCTCGCGCTGCACGCCGATTCGGTAGGCGCCCGTCACGCTCGGCGAATCGAGCCGGGCGAGGATCAGGACGTCCTCCCCCTCGCGCTCGCCGTCACCCACCCAGAACTCGCTGAAGCGGGGGAATTCTTCCGGGGTCGAAAGGCCGGTGTTCAGCGCGAGGCCGCGGGCGGACAGGCCATATTGGGCCTCCGGTCCGTCGGCGCGGAAATAGGAGGCGCCGAGAAAGGAGATCCAGTCCGGCTTGTTGTCCGGCCGCATGAGGCGCAGGCCGGCAAAGCCCGTCCCCTCGCCGAGCTCGTGCGCCGGGCTGTCGGCCGGCATATCGAAGAGGTCTTCGCTGTAGACGACCTCGCGAGCGTTACCGTCCTGCAGGAGGTTGATGCGCACCGGCTCGCGGGCATAGCGGCCGAGATGGAAGAATTGCAGCGGCAGATCGCCGACGATCGGCGCCGCCTCGGGGCGGAAGCTGATCTGCCAGTGCTCGTCATAGCCAATCCGGTTGAGGACCTCCGGATAGGGAATTTTCACCTCGGGGTTCGGCATCCGCGCCGCATGCTCGGCATTCTTGACGAGCCAGTCGAAGGAGAACGGCGAGGGCGGGCCGAGCGACACCTGTCCGCGCGTTGCGGCGAATGCCTTGCCGCCCCATGGGACGGCCATCGCCAAAAGGGATGCCACTGCGCTGCGCCGGTCCATCATCATCTTCGCCATCTCATCCCCAACTTCACAATGAGCGCGTCACGATAGAGGAGGCGCCGCGATCGGTGCCCTCTTCGCCGCGCCCCGTTCGCCTTCCCCCCGATCGCCGGAGGCCGAAGGCAGGCTCCATGTGCGCGTGCGCCCCGACGGGGTCAATGGCGCACACGCAACGCGCCCTATAGAGGGCGGCGTCGCCGCTTCGTCGATTACATAGGATGAGGCCGGGTGTCGCGGGGCGCCGATCGAAACGGGATCGGGGCGCGATTGCCCGGCTCGTGTGCCGCCCGAGGCACGCAAATTGCCTGCGGCTCGGGAGGCTGGTGTGCGCCGTCCCGGCTGGTGGGGGCGGCGCAATGCCGCTACAGGGAGCATGACGCCACGCGCCTCGTGCGACCGCATCATCATCATGGGTCCGCCGGGTGCGCGGCCGAGACAGACATTCGACGAGGAGAATGGGGACGATGGACGGCACGACGATCGAAGAGCGCACCCCCGAAGGCCTCGCGGCGCTCGAAGCCGCGCTCGCACGCGATCTCGACTATTTGTGCCGCCCGCCCGCCAACTGGGTCCCACCGAGGCGCGTCGGCGAGGAGACCGTCAGCGATGTCGTGATCATCGGCGGCGGGATGTGCGGCCTCGTCGCCTGGTTCGCGCTGCAGACCGGCGGCGTCCGCAATATCCGTATTCTCGACCGCAATCCCTCGGGCCTTGAAGGGCCTTGGGTCACCTATGCGCGGATGGAGACGCTGCGATCGCCGAAAACGCTGGTCGGCCCGGCGTTCGGAATGAGCGCGCTCACCTTCCGCGCCTGGTTCACCGCCCAGTTCGGCGAAACGGCGTGGGAGGCGCTCGACAAGATCCCTCGGCCGATGTGGATGGATTATCTGCGCTGGTACCGCAAAGCCCTCGACGTGCCGATCGAGAACGAGGTGAATGTCGACAAGATCGATCCGGAGGGGCCGTATCTGCGCCTCACCATTTCCGGCGCGGGCGCGAACCAGTCGACGATCCTCGCCCGCAAGGTCGTGATGGCGACGGGGCGGGACGGGATCGGCCGGGCGAACATTCCCTCTTTCGTCGACGGCGTCTCGCGCGATCGATGGGCGCACTCCTCGGACGATATCGATTTCGACGCCCTCGCGGGCAAACGCGTCGCGGTCGTCGGCGTCGGGGCTTCGGCGGTGGACAATGCGGCGGAGGCGCTGGAGCATGGTGCGAAAGAGGTGCGCCATCTCATCCGCCGGGCCGAGATGCCGACCATCAACAAGCTGATGGGCATCGGCTCCTACGGCTTTTCCTGCGGCTTTCCCGAGCTTCCCGATGAATGGCGCTGGCGCATCATGCACTATGCCTTCGCGATGCAGACGCCGGCCCCGCGCGGCTCCACCTTGCGGGTGAGCCGGCATCCGAACGCCTATTTCCATTTTGGCAAGGCGATCACCCGCGTTGAGACGGTCGGCGAGGCGCTCGCGATCGACTTTGCCGACGGCACCCGCCTCGACACCGATTTTCTCATCCTCGGGACCGGGTTCACGGTGGAGGCGGTCGCGCGCAAGGAGCTCGCGGACGTCGCCGGCGAGATCCTCCTCTGGAAGGACCGCTATACGCCGCCGGCCGATGAGCAGCACGCCGAGCTCGGCAATTTCCCCTATCTCAACAAGGACTTCACCTTCCGCGAGCGGACCGAGGGGGTCGCGCCGTGGCTGTCCAATATCTACTGCTTCAATCACGCCGCCTCGCTCAGCCTCGGCAAGGTGAGCGGCGACATTCCGGGCGTGTCGGACGGCGCTTCGTGGCTCGCGCGCGATATCGCGGCGACGCTCTATGTGGAGGATATCGAGAACCAGTACACGACGCTCCTCGATTATTCGAAGCCGGAGCTGCAGGGTGACGAATGGACAGCGTCCGCATTCGAACCCGTTCTTGCGGACGAAACGGCAAGGAGCTGAGTTAGCGAATGGCACTCGTGAACGAGGTCGTGTTCGCCGCGAGCGGACTGACCGAGACCGACCCTCTCGTCGCGGCGCTGACCGTGCGGGAGGATATCTTCGCGGCGACCGAGGCGGCGCATGACGCGTCGCTGACGCCGACCGATCCGGGTGGCATCTCCCACGCCGAACGCGCCGCGCTCGCGGTGCGCATTGCACGGCAGAACGAGGCGGAGACGCTCGTGTCCCACTATCGTGCGCTGTTCGAGACGGCGGGCGCGCCGGCCGAGATCGCGCCGCTCGCCGATCCCGCCTTCACCGGCGGCGACGACAAGCGCCTCACGGCGATCCTCGCTTATATGGACCAGGTCGCCGTCACGCCGCGCGAGGCGACGGCGGAGGAAATCACCGCGATGCAGGCCGCCGGCGTCGCCGACGCGGACATCGTGCGGCTGGCCGAGCTCAACGCCTTCCTCGCCTATCAGATCCGCCTCGTCGCGGGCCTTAGCCTTCTGCGAGGCGCAGCATGAGCGCGATCATCGAGGACTTCACGACGACGATCCCGCATTGGCAGCCGCGGGTGAAGCCGATCGACTTGTCGGAAGCGACGCCCGCCCAGCTCGACGCGCTGAAGGTGACGCCGTCGAACACCAAGGTGTCGGAGTACGTCCTCGTCCTCGCCAACGATGTCGAGACGCTGAAGGTGCGCACGCCGCTCTTCAACGCGATCCTCTATAATAAAGGCGGGCTGTCGCGGGCGGAGCGGGAGCTGGGCGCGATCGGCGCGTCGGCGGTGAACCGCTGTGTCTATTGCATGGCCGTCCATGCGAGCCGCTACAATCAGCTCACCAAGGACGAGAGCGTGGTGGAGGCGATCTTCGCCGACGGCACGAAAGCGGCGCTGCCGCCGCGCGCCGCCGCGATTTTCCGCTTCGCGGTGAAGCTGTCCGAGACGCCGAGCAAGGCCGAGCCCGAGGATATCGCCGCCCTCAAGGCGGCCGGTCTCGACGAGACGGAGATCCTCGACCTCATCTTGTCGACGGCGCTGTTCGGCTGGGCGAACCGGCTGATGCATTCGCTCGGCGATCCCGTCGAGCGCACCTGAGAGACCGCCGGGCCGGGGCTCGCCCCGGTCCGGCGCGTCGGGTCAGATCGAGCCGGCTTCGACCATATAGTTGTTCGCGGTGCACATCGCCGAGTCGTCGGAGGCGAGGAAGAGCACCATCCGCGCGAGATAGACGGGCTCGATGAGGTCCGGCAGGCACTGGCGCTTCTGGTGGCGGTCGATCGTCTCGGGCGTCACCCAGAGATCCTTTTGCCGCTGCGTCATCACCCAGCCGGGGACGACGGTGTTGCAGCGGATCCGGTGCGGGCCGAGATCGCGGGCGAGGGAGCGGGTGAGGCCGTGAACGGCGGCTTTCGCCGCGGTATAAGCGGGCATTCCGCCCGTCGCTTCCCACCAGCTATTGGAGCCCATATTGATGATCGAGCCGCCGCCGGCCTCGATCATGCCCGGCGCCACCGCCTGCGCGCAGAAAAACTGATGGCGCAGATTGAGGTTGAAACGCTCGTCCCAATAATCCGGCGTCACGTCTTGCCACTTGTGGCGGTCGTCCCGCGCGGCGTTGTTGACGAGGACGGTGGGGGCGCCGTTACGGGCGGTCAGTGCGCCGATTGCCGCGCGGGTGGCGTCGATATCTCTGAGGTCGCAGATCTCCGCCTCGGCCTTGCCGTCGAGCGCATCGAGGAGGGCGGCGGTGGCGTCCGCGTTGAAGTCGATGAAACCGACTTTGGCGCCCTGGCCGACGAAGGCGCGGACGATCTCCTCGCCGATCCCGCTGGCGCCCCCGGTGATGAGGACGCTCTTGTCCCGAAGGCTCGGGTAGATCGCAAATTCTGGCATTCGTTTTCGCTCCGTCCTCTAGCTATGCGCGATTTCCGAGGCGATGCGCTGCGCCTCGGTGGAAATATCGGCGGCTCTCGTCTCGCCGATGCGGCGATACCAGTAGCCGGCATTGCCCATGTCGCCCTCGATCCAATGGGACAGGGCATGGACGCGGTCATGGTCGAGATCGCCTTCGCCCTCCTGACAGAGGGCATGGGCGCGTTCCCATTCGGGGCCGACGCGATAGCCGCCTTTTTTCAGCCACCACAGGGCCTGGGCGGGACGGGGCAGGGCGGTGTCGGGCGTTTCCTGGGATGTATCGAGCCAATCGGTCATGTGATCTCCGTCACGTTTGCGAGTTAGCCGTCGGCGCCGACCTCGTTCGAGGATCGGGCCCAGATGTTGATGTCCGCATCGACCGCATAACGGTCGATCTCGGCGAGCTCCTCGTTGGTGAAGGTGAGGTTGGTGAGTGCGCCGACACAGTCTTCGACCTGAGAGGGACGGGAGGCGCCGATGAGGGCCGTGGTGATCGCCTGATCGCGCAGCACCCATGCGAGCGCCATCTGGGCGAGCGACTGGCCGCGCCGTTCGGCGATGGCGTTGAGGCTGCGGATATTCTCGATTGCGGCGTCCGAGAGCATCGTCGGCCGCAGCGACTTGCCCTTGGTGGCGCGGCTGTCTTCGGGCGTACCCGACAGATATTTCGAGGTGAGCATCCCCTGGGCGAGCGGCGTGAAGGCGATCGAGCCGATGCCGAGATCGGTCAGCGTCTGTTTCAGCCCGTCCTCTTCGATCCAGCGGTTCAGCATGTTGTAAGACGGCTGATGGATGAGGCAGGGGGTGCCGAGATCCTTCAGGATCGCCGCCGCCTCGCGCGTGCGCGCCGAGTTGTAGGACGAGATGCCGACATAAAGCGCCTTGCCCTGGCGCACGATCGCGTCGAGCGCGCCCATCGTCTCCTCGAGCGGCGTGTCGGGGTCGAAGCGGTGGGAATAGAAGATGTCGACATAGTCGGTGCCGAGCCGCTTCAGCGATTGATCGCACGAAGCCATCAGATATTTGCGGCTGCCCCAGGAGCCATAGGGGCCGGGCCACATATCGTAACCGGCCTTCGAGGAGACGATCAGCTCGTCGCGGTGGCCCTTGAAGTCGGTGCGCAGGATATCGCCGAACGCGATCTCGGCGCTTCCCGGCGGCGGGCCGTAATTGTTGGCGAGGTCGAAATGGGTGATGCCGAGATCGAAGGCGGTCCGGCAGATCGCGCGCTTGTTCTGGGGAACGGCGTCCTCGCCGAAATTGTGCCAGAGGCCGAGCGAGATTGCCGGAAGCTTGAGACCGGAGTGCCCACAGCGGCGGTAAAGCATGGAATCGTACCGCGTGGCGGCCGGTTGGTAGGTCATGCCAGAATGTCCTTGGTCGTCTCTTGGTTGTTGCGCTTACCCTCAACAGATATGCGCCGAGGGCAAGGGGTAAGGGGCGACGAAAACCGAATCTGCAGCGCCGGCCGCCATCGCGCCGGATCGAGGCGCCGTTTTCGCCAGTCCCGCGCGGCTCTGTCGCTCCAAGGCTCGGCGCTTTCGGGCGAGGCGCGATGCAAACTCTGGTGGATGAGGCGGGGGCCATTCCGTCCGCCCGTTGGCGGCCGCGATTGAACCGATTTACGATCGCCTCCGGCAGACGGAGATTCGCCATGGGAAAGGCGACGATCACGGACGTTGCGCGCCGTGCCGGAGTGTCGGCCGGGACCGTCTCCAACGTCCTCAACGGCACGCGTCCCGTCACCGCCGACAAGCGCGAGCGGGTGATGGCGGCGATCGACGCGCTCGCCTATGTCCCCGACGCCTCGGCGCGAAGCCTGCGGTCGCACGCCTCCCGCCTCGTCGGCCTCTGCGTCCCCTTCGCCGACGATCCGCACCTTGCGCCGCTCCTCGCGACCTTCGCGGATGCCTTCCCCGGCCACGAGGTGATTCCGGTCTTCGGGGCGGAGGATCCGGCGGTGGAGACGGCGCGGGTGCGCGCGCTGCTCGCCCAAAATGTCAGGGGGATCGTGCTGTTGCCGAGCGCGGAGCCGGCGGCGGCTTTGGCGCTGATCGCCGAGGCCGGCGTGCCGGCGGTGCTCCTCGCCCGTCCGCAAGGTGCCGCGTTCGACGAGGTCAGCCTCGACGAGGAGGCCGCGGCGCTGGAGGCGACCGCACGGCTCCTCGCAAAGGGCCATCGCCGGATTCTCTTCACCGCCCAACGGCCCCAACTCGGCCTGACGCGCGCTCGCCTCGCCGGATTTCGCGCCGCAATGGACAAGGCGCGCATTCCGGGCGGCGGCCGCCTCCTCGCCGCGGGGGACACGGAGGAGGCTTATCGCGCGCGCCTCGCGCCGATCCTGACGGCGAAGGACGCGCCGACGGCGATCATCGTCGCGAACGCTCGCCTCGCTTTGTGGACCTTGCGGGCCTTCCGCGCGCTCGGGGTGCGGCATCCCGAAGCGATTTCGCTCCTCACCCTCACCGAGCCGGATTGGTCGGAGGTCGCCATCGCCCCGCTCGCCACGGTACGCACGCCGTTCGAGGCCCTCGCGCGGCAGGCCTGGGAGCGTCTCGCCGCCCGCGTCGCGGGGGACGATGCAGCACCGCAACGCTGCATCTTGTCCGCGAATGTTGAAATTCGCGGCTCCGTGATTGATATAGGGCGCACTTAGTGTTTCACCCGCCCGGGTCATTGAAGGTTCGGGCGTGGGCGGGGCTGTCTTGACGCTAAATGGCACCGATCTCGCATCGGTCCTGGTGCACGGCTTCACCGTCCCCCAACCGACAGTCCATTTGACACAATGACCACGCAAAAGCGCGCGTTGCGAAATGTTGCCATTATCGCACACGTCGACCATGGCAAGACGACGCTGATCGACGTCCTGCTCCGCCAATCCGGCGCCTTCCGCGACAACCAGCGGGTTGCCGAGCGGGTGATGGATTCCAACGATCTCGAAAAAGAACGCGGCATCACCATCCTCGCGAAAGTCACCTCCGTCGAGTGGCAGAGCGAGCAGACGCCGCCGACCCGCATCAACATCGTCGACACGCCGGGCCACGCCGATTTCGGCGGCGAGGTGGAGCGTATCCTCAACATGGTGGACGGCGCGGTGATCCTCGTCGATGCCGCCGAGGGGCCGATGCCGCAGACGAAGTTCGTCCTCGGCAAGGCGCTCAAGATGGGGCTCCGCCCGATCGTCGCGATCAACAAGATCGACAAGCCGGAAGAGCGGCACGAGGAAGTGGTCGACGAGGTGTTCGAGCTTTTCGACGCCCTCGGCGCGAGCGATGAGCAGCTCGATTTCCACATCGTCTACGGCTCGGCCAAGCAAGGCTGGATGAGCCTTTCGCCGGAAGTCGGCTCGTCCGACACGATGGGCCCGCTCCTCGACCTCATCGTCTCCCATGTGCCGGAGCCGAAGGTGGAGGAGGGCGAGTTTCGGATGCTCGCCACCACCATCGAGGCCGACCCCTATCTCGGCCGCATCCTGACTGGCCGCATCACCTCCGGCACCGTCGTGCCGAACCAGTCGGTGAAGGGCCTGTCGCGCACCGGCGAGATCGTCGAGATGGGGCGCGTCTCCAAGGTTCTCGCTTTCCGCGGGCTCGATCGCACGCCGATCGAGGAGGGGCGCGCCGGTGACATCGTGGCCCTTGCCGGCCTCACCAAGGCGACGGTCGCCGACACCATCGTCGCCCCGTCGGTCTCGGAGCCGATCCCGGCCCATCCGATCGACCCGCCGACCCTCGCCATGACCTTCCGCGTCAACGATTCGCCGCTCGCCGGCACCGAAGGCGACAAGGTCCAGTCGCGCGTGATCCGCGCCCGGCTGATGCGCGAAGCGGAAGGCAATGTCGCCCTCAAGGTCAGCGAGACGAGCGACGGCGACGCCTACGAGGTTGCCGGTCGTGGTGAATTGCAGCTCGGCATCCTGATCGAGACGATGCGCCGCGAAGGCTTCGAGATCGGCGTGTCGCGTCCGCGCGTCGTCATGCAGCGCGCCGAGGATGGCGGCCTTCTGGAGCCGATCGAAGAGGTCGTGATCGACGTCGACGACGAACATTCCGGCACGGTCATTCAGAAGCTGTCTGAGCGTAAGGCCGATCTCGCCGAGATGAAGCCCTCCGGCGCCGGCCGCACCCGCATCGTGCTTCATGCCCCGACGCGCGGCCTCATCGGCTATCAGGGCGAGCTTTTGTCCGACACGCGCGGCACCGGCATCATGAACCGGATGTTCCACGACTACGTGCCGCACAAGGGCGTGATCCCGACCCGGCACACCGGCGTTCTGATCTCGAACGGCGACGGCGAGGCGGTCGCCTACGCGATGTGGAACCTCGAGGATCGCGGGCCGATGTTCATCGATCCGGGCGTCAAGGTCTATCGCGGCATGATCGTCGGCGAGCATACGCGCGGCAACGACCTTGAAGTCAACGTGATGAAGGGCAAGCAGCTCTCCAACGTGCGCTCCGCCGGTAAGGACGATGCGGTGAAGCTCACCCCACCGATCCGCATGAGCCTCGAGCGGGCGCTGTCCTACATCACCGATTTCGAGCTCGTCGAAGTGACGCCGAAGAATATCCGCCTGCGCAAGGTCCATCTCGACCCGCACGATCGCAAGCGCGCCGAACGCGCGTCGGAAGACGCATGATCCGAACGCCGGCCCCCACGGGCCGGCGTTTTCGTTTCCGCCTCAGATGACCATGCGGCGAAGCTGCTGGGAGATGAGGTCGACGATCGTCACGGTGATGACGATGACGATCAGCAGCGTCGCGGTTTCCGCGTAATAGAAGCCGCGGATCGATTCGAAGAGCACCTGGCCGATCCCGCCTGCGCCGACGAGGCCGAGCACCGTCGCAGAGCGCACGTTCGACTCGAAGCGGTAGAGCGAGAACGACATCCAGAGCGGCAGCACCTGCGGGATGACGCCATAGACGATCTCTTGGATCTTGGTCGCTCCGGTCGCGCGGATGCCTTCGACGGGGCGAGGGTCGATCGCCTCCACCGCCTCGGAGAAGAGCTTGGCGAGGACGCCCGTGGTGTGCACGAACAGCGCCATCACCCCGGCAAACGGGCCGAGCCCCACGGCGACCACGAACAGCACGGCGAAGACGATCTCGTTGATCGCGCGGAAGGCGTCCATCAGGCGCCGCACCGGCTGGACGATCCACCAGGGCGCCATGTTGTTCGAGGAGAGAATGCCGAACGGGACCGAGAGGACCACCGCGAGCGCGGTGCCCCACACGGCGATCTGCACCGTCAGCACCATTTCCCGCAGATAATAATCGAGATCGCTGAAGCTCGGCGACAGGAAGCCGGACGCGTATTCGGCCATGTTGCCGGCATCGGTGAAGAGGTAGGTCCAGCGGTCCATCTCCGCCGGATACCAGCTCCACACGAGGAGCACGGCAAGGCCGCCCCAGACCAGGATGTTGAACGCGCTGCGCGTCCAATCGCGCTTGGCGACGAACGGCGTGTCGCCCTCATGATGCGTGAGCTCGGTCATGAACCCTCGATGCGGTGGAAAACGAAAAAGGGCGGACCGGATGGCCCGCCCTCGGTTCGATCGGGTGCGGTTCAGCCCTGCGGCTGGGCGTCGATCTCGGCCTGATACTCGGCCTTCTGAGCCTCCAGCGCCTCGATCTGCGCGGCTTTGTCGGCGTCGGAGAGGGCGGTGTCGGCCTCGATCTGGCCGATTTCCTTGGAAAGCTCCATCACGCGGATCGGCAGGAGCTGCGCGTCGGAGGAGGCGCGGAAGGGCGCCCAGGCGAGGCCGGCGAGGATCGCTTTCTCGGCCTCGACATCACCGTCGGTCTCGGGCGTGCCGTAGGTGAGGAAGAAGGTGCGCACGGCGTCCTTCGTCTCGTCCGACAGGTCCTTGCGCCACACGATCGGATCCGACGGGATCAGCGGCGACTTCCAGATGATCTTGATGTTCTCGAACGCCTTCGGGCTGTTTTCTTCGATGCGCGCAAGGTTCTCGGTGTTGTTGGACGCCGCGTCGACCTGCTCGTTGGCGACCGCCATCGCGTTCGTCTCGTGGTTCGCGTTGCGGACCGTCTTGAAGCATTCCTTCGGATCGATGCCGTTGGCGGCGAAGATGAAGGTCATGGGGACGAGAAAGCCGGACGTGGAGTTCGGATCGCCGATGCCGAAATTCAGCGTGCCGTCACACTTCAGGAGATCGTCGACCGAGTTCAGCGGGCTGTTCTTCGGCGCGAGGATGAGGCTCCAATAGCCGGGGTTGCCCGAGACGTCGACGGTCTGCACGAAGACCTCGCCGTTGGCGCGGTCGACGGCTTCCATGGCGGACTTGTTGCCGAACCAGGCGACGTCCACCTTGCCGAAGCGCATCCCTTCGATGACGCCGGCATAGTCGGAGGCGAAGAACGGCTCGACCTCGAGGCCGGTCTTTTCTTCCATCGCGGCGAGGAAGGGCTCCCACTGGGTGCGTAGGTTCTTCTGCGACTCGGTGGAGATGATGCCGAAATTGATGGTGTCCTGGGCGATCGCCGGTCCGGCGATACCGGCGGCGATGAGCGTGGCCGCAGCCAGCGCGCGCACGTTGAGGGTCATGGCGGTGTTCCTGTTCGAGGGGCGGATCAGGCCGGAGCGACGGCCGCGCCGGCGAGGATGACGGGCTCGGCGCGCACCCTGGCGGGTTCGGTGAGCGGTGCGTCGGGAAGGATGAGCTCCTCGGAGGCCTCTCCGTAGAGCTCGGTCAAAAAGGCGTTGGTGAGTGCGCTCGACGGGCCGTCGAAGACAACCGTTCCGTCGCGCAGCGCGATCGTGCGCGGGCAGTAGAGGCGCGCATATTCGACCTGATGGAGTGAGACGATGACGGTGATCCCGTCTTCGCGGCAGACGGTGGCGAGCGTGTCCATCACGCGCCGGGCCGAGGCGGGATCGAGCGAGGCGATCGGCTCGTCGGCGAGGAGGAGGCGGGCGCGCTGCACGAGGGCGCGGGCGATCGCCGCGCGCTGCTGCTGGCCGCCCGAGAGCGTCGAAGCGCGCTGCCAGGCGAGTTCGCCGACCCCGACCCGCGTCAGCGCCGCACGGGCCAGCTGCTTCTCCTCGCGGGTGAAGAGCCCCAACGTTCCCCGCCAGACCGGAATGCGGCCGAGAAGACCGACGAGGACGTTCACGATCACCGGCAGGCGTGAGACGAGGTTGAATTGCTGGAAGATCACGCCGACCTCGCGGCGCAGCGCCCGCGCGTCGGTGGCGAGGCGGCCGTTCTCCTGGATCGCTCGGTCGAAGATCCGGGCCGCGCCGCTTCCCGCGTCCGCCCGTTCGAGGCCCGCGATGTGGCGAATGAGGGTCGACTTGCCGGAGCCGGACGCGCCGATCAGCGCGACCATCTCCCCTTCGCCGATCGAAAGGTTCACGCTCTTCAAGGCGTGGCGGCCCCCGAAATGTTTCGAGAGCCGGTCGACCGAAACCGCTGGCATAGTGTCGTCCCCGTGTTCGGGAACCGAGTACAAGCGGCAGGCAACGCTTTTTTGATGCTTTTATTGAGCTTCGATGACAGGCGAGGCGCTTGAGGACAAAGGCCGGTTCGACGCCCTCAGGATCGCCGCGTCAGGCGGCGTCCTGCCGATCGGTCTTGGTGAGCGCCTGAATCGCGCCGAATTGGGTGAGGAAGACCTCGCCCGTCAGCATGTCGAGAAAGTGGGTCCGCTTCAGCTTGTCCATCACCGGCCCTTTCACTTCGGACAGGTGCAGCGCGACACCCATGTCGGCGAGGCGCGTGTCGATCGCCTCGAGGCTTTCAAGCGCGCTCATGTCGATATCGTTGACCGCCGAGCACATCAGGATGACGTGCTTGAGGCCTTTGGCGGGGGCGACGCGCTCCAGGATATAATCTTCCAGATAGCGCGTATTGGCGAAATAGAGGCTTTCGTCGACGCGGATCGTCAGAATTTCCGGGAAGGTTTTGACCTTGTGCCGCAGGATATTGCGGAAATGCTCCGTCCCTTCGACGAGGCCGACCTCGGCGATGTGCGGCCGCGAGGTGCGCCAGAGGAAGAGGAGCACCGAAATGCCGACGCCCGCCGACACGCCGATCTCGACACCGAGCCCGAGCGTCAGGACCACCGTCGCCGCGACGGCGAGGAAATCGGCGAAGGAATAGCGCCAGGCGCGCGACAGGATCGAAAGGTCGACGAGGGAGAGGACCGCGACGATGATCGTCGCCGAGAGCACCGCCTTCGGCAGATAAAAGAGAAGCGGCGTCAGCGCGAGGGTCGCGACCGCGATGCCGACGGCGGTGAAGGCGCCGGCCGCCGGGGTCGCCGCGCCGGCGTCGAAATTTACGACGGAACGGGCAAACCCGCCCGTGACCGGATAGCCGCCGGTGAAGGCGGCAGCCGTGTTCGCCGCGCCGAGGCCGATCAGCTCCTGGTCGGGCAGGATGCGCTGGCGGCGCTTGGCGGCGAGCGTCTGCGCGACCGAAACGCTCTCCACGAAGCCGATGATCGAGATCAGCACCGCCGGCCCCGCGAGTTGGAGCCAAAGCTCCGGGTCGAGCGGCGGCAGGGTGACGGGCGGCAACCCTTGCGGGATCGTGCCGACGATCGCAACGCCGGCCCCGTCGAGCGACAGCGCCCAGACTGCGAGGGTCGACGCCGCGATCGCAAGGACGGGCCCGGCTTTGGTGAGGATGTCGGCCGTCTTCGCCGGGACGCCGCGCGCGAGGAGAAAGAGCTTGAGCCGTTGCCGCACGGCGAAGAGAAAGAGCGTCGTCGCAACGCCGATCACGACGGTCGGAAGGTTGGTCTCGCCGAGATGGCGGGCGAGCGAGGAGAGGATCGATGGCAGCGTCTCCCCGCCGCCGCCGATCCCCAGAATGTGCTTGATCTGGCTCGCCGCGATTAGGATCCCCGAGGCGGTGATGAAGCCCGCGATCACCGGATGCGACAGGAAATTCGCGATCACTCCGAGACGGAAGATCCCCATAAGGAGGAGGAAGAGGCCGGACAGCAGGGCGAGCATGATCGCCGCCTGCGCGATCGCCGCGGGGTCGGTGAGGCCGAGATTGCCGATCGCCGCCGCCGTCATCAGCGACACGACGGCGACCGGCCCGACCGCCAACGTGCGCGAGGTGCCGAACACCGCATAGGCGAGGAGCGGGGTGATCGAGGCGTAAAGGCCCATCTCCGGCGGCAGGCCGGCAAGGAGCGCATAGGCGAGCGATTGGGGGATGAGCATGATCGTGACGATCACGGCGGCGACCATGTCGCTCGTCAGCGTCTCGCGATCATAGCGGCGGCCCCATTCGAGGATGGGCAGATAACGGAGCATCGATCGGACCCTCGTCGGCGGCCGTCCAAAGGCGGACGCCGGTATCAGCGCGGAGCTTACAGCCTGTTGATGGGCACTTTCAGAAAATGTGTCCCGCTGTCGTCCGCCGGCGGCAATGCGCCGGCCCGCATGTTCACCTGCAAAGAGGGGATGATGAGGCGCGGCATTGCGAGCGTCGCGTCGCGCGCGGTGCGGAACGCGATGAACGCCTCCCGCGATGTCCCGCCGCCGACATGGATGTTGTTTGCCTTCTCCTCCGCCACCGTCGTCTCCCATTGGATCGGGCGGCCATTGGGGGCGTAGTCGTGGCACATGAAGAGGCGCGTCTCGCCGGGAAGGGCGAGGACCTTCTGGATGGAATCGTAGAGCGTCCCCGCATCGCCGCCCGGAAAGTCCGCCCTTGCCGAGCCGCCATCCGGCATGAAGAGCGTGTCGCCGACGAATGCGGCATCGCCGATCACGTGCGTCATACAGGCGGGGGTGTGGCCGGGTGTATGGATCGTATAGGCGGACAGGTTGCCGATCGTGTAGCGGTCGCCGTCCTCGAAGAGGCGGTCGAACTGGCTGCCGTCCCGCTCGAACGCCGTGCCCTCGTTGAAGATCTTTCCGAAGGTCTCCTGAACGGTCGTGATCTTCGCGCCGATGCCGATCTTGCCGCCGAGAATGCCCTGAATATAGGGCGCGGCGGAGAGGTGGTCGGCGTGAACGTGCGTCTCGATCAGCCATTCGAGGCGCAAACCCTGCGCGCGAACGAAGGCGATCATCGCATCGGCGTGGGTCGAGGTGATGCGCCCGGCGGCATAGTCGATGTCCATCACCGAATCGATGATCGCGCAGGCGTCGCTGGTCGGATCCTTCACGACATAGGAGATCGTGTTGGTCTCCGGGTCGAAAAAGGCGGTGACGTCCGGCTTGCCGGCCGGCGCGGAGGTCTCGCTCATGGGGGTCCCGCTCATGCCGTTTTGAGTTGGCCGAAGGTCTTCGCGAAATGGGCGAGGAGGAGCCCTGCGATCAGCGCGAAGACGAAAAGATAGACGTCGGCGATGCCGGTGCCGAGCGCCGGGATCGAGCCGCCCGGACAAAAGCCGGCGATCCCCCAACCGACGCCGAAGACGGCCGATCCGCCGATGAGCTGCGCGTCGATATCCTTCGTGGTCGGCAGGAAGAAGCGCTCGGCGAAGAGCGGCCGCCCCTCGCGCCAGACGAGGCGATAGCCGACGAAGGTGACGGCGAGCGCGCCGCCCATCACGAAGGCGAGGGAGGGGTCCCACGTCCCGGCGATGTCGAAGAAATTGAGCACCTTGGCGGGGTTGATCATCCCCGACACGGCGATCCCGGTGCCGAAGACGACGCCGATCAAGAGCGCGAGAAGGAGGCTCATGCGATGCCCCCGATCACATGGCGCACGACGAAGACGGTCGCGAACGCCGTTGCCATGAACGTCACCGTCGCGACGAGCGAGCGCGGGGAGAGCCGCGCGATGCCGCAAACGCCGTGACCGGAGGTGCAGCCGCCGCCGAACCCGACACCGAGGCCGACGAGGAGCCCGCCGACGATCACCATCGTGCGCGTCACCGGAATTTCGACCACCGGCCAATCCCGGAACAGCGCGAGATAGACGAGCGGCCCCGTCACCATCCCGAGGAGGATCGCGACGCGGATCGACCAATCGGCGAAGCCCGCCGGAATGATCGCACCGCGCACGATGCCGGTGACACCGAGAATGCGCCCGTGAAAGGCCATGAACAGAACGGCGGAAAGGCCGATCATCGCGCCGCCCGCGAGGGAGAGCCATGGGGTGAATGTCGTCATGGGCATGTGTCCGGTCCGGTGGGGGCTCCGCGCGACCGGCATTCCGATCGGGCGCGCCACGAGGAGACCCGCGCGAAAACAAGATCTGTTCTATCGCACGGCAGGCCGCGGACCGACGGTGACTATGTCACCGACGGGTCAAGATTGTGCCAAACGCCGCAGGGGTTCGGGCTTCGTGATGCGAATCTCGCCGCGGGCTTGTTCGACGAGGCCGCGCTTTTGGAAGTCGTGGAGGGTGCGGGAGATGACCTCGCGTGCGGTGCCGAGCTCCGTCGCGAGGTTCTGATGCGTCGCCTTCACGACGCCGTCGTCCTGGGCGAGCGCGATGAGGCGCGCCGCGAGGCGCACGTCGACCCGCTTGAAGACGAGATCCTCGATGAGGACGAACAGGTCGGTGAGCCGGCGCGCGTAGCTGTGGAAGATGAACTCGCGAAATTCCTTCGACCGGCTGAGAAGATCGTCGAACACCGCGTTCGGAATCGCGATCGCGGTGATGTCGGTCTCGGCGATGCCCTCGGCCGAGTAGGCTTCGCTGGCGAGGAGGCAGCCGGTCGTCATCACGCAGCTTTCCCCGCCATGGACGCGATAGAGCGAGACCTCCCGCCCGGTTTCGCTGCGCTGCTGGACGCGCGCGGTTCCCTCCAGAAGGATGACCATCGCCTTCGGCTGCTGGCCGGGCTCGAACAGGACGCTGCCGCGCGGGATGCGGATCAGGTCGCTGCGGGCAAGGAGTTCGGCGCGGATCTCGGGCGACACCGCGCTGAGATCCGCGAAGCGCTCGGTCCAGTCGCCTTCTGTGCCGATCGCCATGTTCGATACCGCCGCGCATCACGTTCGTCCGCGAGCGCCGCGGCGCCCGCAAACGCGACAATACCGCCTTATCGGGGGGCCGTCATGTCGGCCGCTCCGGCGCTCCCTGGGCGAGACGTTTAAAGGGAGGCGCGCGCCTCGGTGTTTTTGCGGGCGCGGGGCTTGCGGGCCTTGGGCTTTGCCTTCTTGGCGGGCTTTGCCGACAGGTCGATGGTCTCGGCGAGTTCCTGTGTCGCCTTGAACCAATGCGCTTGGTCGTGGCCGACGCAGCGGCCCTCCGATTCCCAAATTTCGTAGGCGCGGGTGCGGATCCAGTCTTCCGAGATCTTGTCCATTCGAGGTCCCTCATCCAACAACACGGTCGGTCGGCGTCGCAGGTGCGGCCCGGCCGCCGCGTTCGGCGCGGTCGGCCGGAATGGCGCACGGGCGCCATGCTCGGGCGGCACCTTCTGGCGGGACGGTCGAAGCCGTGACGCTCGATGCCGCGCTTGGCGGTGGGCGTCTCGTCGTAACCCGGCTTCGCACCGCGACACGTCCAGATGTCGACGGGCTCGACGTCTATCGTTACGCGAGAATTGGTGAACGAGGCCTTTATCCGGCCCGAACATTGCGATCCTTCCTGGTGACGAACCGGCGGAAGGCTGGCGGGCCCGGCCGCGTCTCAGCGGCCGAGCGTGCCGTGCCAGAAGAGAAGCATCCCCGCCGCGAGGACCCCCGCGAGCGGCGGCAGCATCCAGCTCGATGCGATGCGGATCATGGTGAAGCGACCGCCGAGGAGGGGGATCTCGTAGGTGAGGACGCGGTGGATCGCGAGGATCGACCAGGAGGCGAGGAAGGCGACCATCTGCGCCTCGCCCGCTCCGAGCTGCCAGATGACGAGGGCGAGGGGAAAGGCGAGCATCGGCCCCCCCGGCGTAAGGCCCCCGACGGCGGAGGCGATGAGGATGCCGACGAAGCCGCTATCGGGGCCGAGAAGCTGCGAGACGCGCTCTTGCGGCACGAGGCGGGAGAGGTAGGTCGCGGCGAGGATCGCGACCGGAATGCGCACGAGGAGGGGCTGGCCCTGCTTCCAGGCGAGCGCCAGACCCTCTTTCAGCCGAGCCGGGTCACGCACGGCGAGCGTTCCGCCGAGGCCGGCGGCGATCAGGAGGAGGAGAGCGATCCCGAGATCCATTGTCGCCTCAGAACGGATTGCGCAGGCGCGGGAAGGTGTTGATCAGCCACCGCGCGAGAAGCCCGGCGATGATCGGCAGCGGCAGGCTCGACAGAAAGCGCACGATCCCGAATTCGGCGCCCATGAACGGGATTTCCCAAACGAGCAGACGATGCACCCCGATCGCCGCCCATCCGACGAGAAAGGCGACCAGCGCGCCGACATCGGCCCCCGCATGGGCGAGCGCATAGATGAGGGGAAAGGACGCGAACGGGCCGCCCGGCATCAATGCACCGATGCCCGTCGCGATGAGGAGACCGCGGATCCCCGACTGCTCGCCGAGCATCTTGCCGATTCGGTCACGCGGGATGACCACCTGCGCGAGCCCGGCGACGACGATGCCGAGAACGAGCTGCGGCAGGACGGAAACCAGCGAGAACACCGCCTCTTCGGCCCCGTCCGCCACCGCCGCCGTGCCGCCGAGCCGCCAGTTGAAATATCCGGCGATCAGCGCGGCGACCCCGAAGACGGCAACCGTGACGTCGACGAGGCGGCGCTTACGGGTGGGGCGCTCGACGGAGGCGGGGGCGTCGGGTTCTCGCGTCATCGGTCGGCGAGCGGGACGAAGCGCAAAACGGAGGCACGGCCTCGGCGGCCGGCCGAAAGGGATCGGGTGGAGGGCATTGAAACCAGAGACGAGTGGACGAGGAGGACATAGGGCGGGCGGTGAGTGTGGTCCATCGTGCGCCCCTTTGCCGGCGAGCGCCAGAGCCTCGGCCACCCCTCATGCGCGGAGCGTTCTTTGCCGATGGGTGAAGGTGGAGCGCAGGTCGGTCGCCGGCGATCGCGTCGCCGCGTTCGGTTCCGCGGTTGGTGGACTTGCCATCCATTGGCACGCTTGGCGAGAAAGCGGTGCTTTGTCGACATTGCTGGATTGGCGAAAAGCGGTGCTTTGTCGCCCATTGCTCGACCGGCGAAAATGGCCTCCTATGTCTCCAAAAAGTGACCGGGAGGACCGACCAATGACCGCAGAGTCGACAGCCGATGCACCGCTTCCGCCGGAGCTTGCGCACGAGTTGGAGCGGAACGAATTCAACCCTTGCGTCGGCCATGTCCTGCTTTCGGAAAGCGAGCGGGCGCGGGTCTGGTACATCCATTTGAAGCCCGGCGAACGCATCGGCTTCCACCGCCACGTGCTCGACTATTTCTGGACTGCTTTGACGCCCGGAAAGGCCGTCTCGCGGATCAATGGCGGCCCGCCTGTGGAGACCGAATATAGCGCGGGCATGACCGAGCATATCAGCTTTGCGCCCGGCGACTTCATGATCCACGATCTGGAGAACACCGGCGAGACCGATCTCGTCTTCAACACGGTCGAGCATCTGGAAAGCGCGAACCGGCCGCTGCCGCTCCCGGACGGCGTCGTGCCCACCCCGCGTTTGCCGGATCGTTGACGCCGCCACGACAAGGCGCTTCGGCGCCACCCTGAGGAAGGAAATCTTGATGCCGATCTACGAACTCGACGGCAAACGTCCCACATTGCCCCGCCACGATTCCTATTGGGTGGCCCCCGGCGCCCACGTGATCGGCGATGTCGTCTTGGAGGAGGATGTCGGCATCTGGTTCGGCTCCGTTCTGCGCGGTGACAACACGACGATCCGCATCGGCACCGGGACCAACATCCAGGAACACACGATGATCCACGTCGATCCCGGCTATCCGGTGTCGATCGGCGCGGGCTGCACGGTCGGCCACCGCGCGATCATTCACGGGTGCACGATCGGCAACAACACGCTGATCGGAATGGGGGCGATCATCCTCAACGGGGCGAAGATCGGCGACAATTGCCTGATCGGCGCCGGCGCGTTGATCACCGAGGGCAAGGAAATCCCGGACAACAGCCTCGTCGTCGGCGCGCCGGGCAAGGTCGTGCGGGAGCTCGACGAGAAGACGCGCGAGGGGCTGATGAAGTCCGCCTCGCACTATGTCCGCAACTTCCAGCGCTATCAGAGCAAGCTGACCGAAATCGGCTGACCCCTGACGCGGGGCGGCCCTCAGGCCGCCTCGGGCAGGGAGGCGCGGATCGCCTCGATGTCTTCAAGGGTCGGCAACGAGGCCTCGTTTCCGAGATGCTGCACCGCGAAGGCGGAGGCGGAGCGCGCGAAATCGAAATGCTCCGCCCAGGACAGCTCCGGCCGCGTCAGGGCGGAGTAGAAATAGGCGCCATGGAAGACATCGCCGGCGCCGGAGGTGTCGATCACCTTGTCGGCGGGGACGTCGAGGGCGGGCATCGTCTGCGCCTCCTGATCCCCCTCGTACCAGACGAGGCCGCGCTCGCCGAGGGTGACGGCGCCGACCTTGCAGTGCTTGGAGCGCAGATAATCGAGCATGGCGAGCGGGTTGAGGTGCATCTGCTCGCACATCCGCTCCGAGATCACCGCGACGTCGATATAATTGAGCAGCTCGTCGGTTCCGGGTCGGGCCGAGCCTCCGTCAAGGGAGGTGAGCATCCCCGCCTCGCGGCAGACCTTGGCATAATGCAGCGCCGCATCGGCCATGTGCCCGTCGAGGTGGAGACCGCGGCAGCCTTCGAGGTTGAGGGTCGGGAAGGGGTGGCGAAACTCGTCGTCACGGCAGCGCACGATGGCGCGCTTGCCGTCCTTCGGCATGATGAAGGAAAGGCTCGATTCGGCCACCTTGCGCCCGTGGACCGGAACGCCGGCGCGTGAGGCCATTTCGAGGAACATGCGCGAGAGCCAGTCATCGGCCTGCTGGCACAGGATCTCCGCCTTGAGGCCGAGCTTCGCCGCGCAAAAGGCCGCCGTGACGGCATTGCCACCGAAGGCGACGGCATAGTCGTTGGCGATCGTCTTGTCGTCGCCCGTCGGCAGGCTCTCGGCGAGAAAAGTGATGTCGATATAGGCGTGGCCGATGAACAGGGCCTCCATCCCGCACTCCTTGTCTGTCGTCACGTGTTGTCTGTCTTCACGTGTCGTCTGTCGTCGCGCTGGTCGTCGCCGCGCTGTTTGTCGTCCGTTGCCGGTCGGCCGGCGCGAACCGTCATGGATCGAGCGGCCGGACCTGTTTCGCCGATTGAGCGGGCGCGATCCGCTTCGCAGGGATCGGGGCGACCGGAGCGCGACGCGTTAGGGTCGCCGAGCTTTTCGCATTGCGCAATGGGGGGAGGCTGTCGGCGCGTCCCGAAACACAATCGGCCGCAGGTCGCCCCCTTGGATCGTGGTCCGGCTAGATGAGCCCGACGCTCCAGGCGATCGCGGCGACGGCGAGGACGATCTGCAAAGCGAGGATCGTCAGGAGGATCGCGCGGAAGGGCTGCTTGCGCGTCTTGTGGCGGATCATCGCCGAGCCCGCCACCATCGCCGGCGCCCCGCCGATCGCGGCGAGGGTCAGAAGAGCGCGCTCCGGGACGCGGCGTCGGTCGCGGATCGCGGATCGCTTGTCCCGCGCGAAGATCGCGAAGGCGACGATGTTGATGAGAACGAGCCAGACGGCGAGGAGAAGGAAAGGGCTCAAGGTCGAACTCTGAACAGCGTCGGGGGCGGGACGGAAAACGCCCTGCCGGAAGTCCGGCAGGGCGTCCGTGGTGGTCGGTCGAGGCGCGGGCGCCGTCGTGTCCGTCGGTCGAGGCGCGGGGCCTTACTGGTTGGCCGACAGGGACAGATTGAGGAGGCCGGGCAGCGCCTGCGGTGCCGTCATCGCCGCGCCGATGATCTGCGCGACCGCGACCGGCGCGGCGGGGCTTGCCGTGAAGGACAGCGTTTCCGGGTCGTTGAGGAAGGTCGACAGCGTGTCGGAGACCTCGCTGCTGAGCTGCTCGTCGCCCGTGACCATCGCGACCTGCATCGAGGCTTGCTGCGCGATCCCCTCGACGATCTGCTCGGCCGGCACGCCGGCCTGCTCGGAGATCATGCCGAGAATGAAGCGCGTGACGCCCTCGTCGGTGAAGGTCGCGCTCAGCGAATTCACCGCGGCGGTGGCGACCGCCTCATTGGCGCGGGAGGGGTTCTCGAAGATCAGCTTGGGGATGCCGGAGAGCGTCGCATCCGCTTGGATCCGGCCCACACCGTCGACGTCGATGTCCTTGTCGAGCTCGACGCGCTGCGTGTCCTCGTCCCAGCGCAGCTTGATGGTGCCGTCGGCCTTGACCGGGTCGAGCTGCATCGCGCGCGCCATCATCTGGGATTGCGGATCGGGCAGGAGGGCGGCCGGCAGTTCGAGGCCCTTCAACTCGATCGAGATGTTGGTCGGGATCGGCGGCACATAGTCCTCGAGCTTGTTCTCGAAGAGGCCGAGCTTCACCTCGCCGGAGGGCGTCGTGATGTCGAGATCCTTCACCGTGATGCGGCCGAGATAGGGCATCGCGCCGAGGGTCGTCTGCAGGTCGGAGGGCATGCCCATCATGTTGCTGAGCATCATGTTCACGAACGCCTCGCGCTCGGGGAACACGAGGTCCGCGAGCTCGAACGTGCCGAGCGAGCCTGTGCCCTCGGTCGCGTCCATGCTGAAACCGTTGACCGACAGGAGGCCGAGGCCGGCGGCGCTCAGATCCTCGATCGTGACGCTTTCGAGCCCAGCGGTGCCTTCGGGCGTCGAGATGGTGATGTCGTCCATCCCGTATTTGCCGATGCCGAACGCGCCATAGACGTCCATCATGAGCGTCGCCATGGCCTGCGGATCGGGTTCCTCGTCGGCTTCGAGCGCCAGAACGAAGGAATCGAGCTTTTCGAGGAGCGGGCCGTGGCTCGGGTCGACGGTGATGTTCTCGATCGTGTTCTTGCCGATCGACAGGTTGAACATGTCGCCGCCGCTCATGCTCATACTATCAAGCTCGATGAGGCCGATCATCGGCTGCGGGCCGTCGGTGGCGCCGGTGCCGGTGAGAAACGCCGCGAACGGGCGGATGTCGAGATCCTTGCCGCGCGAGGCGCCGTAATTGATCGCGATATCGACGGAAGTCGACGTGCCGTCCTCGTTCGGAATCTCGGTCGTCTGCGTCGACTCGATCGGGCCATACTCGAACGATTCGTGGACGCCGTCTCTGACCGGGCCGACGGTGACCGGGCCGTAGGACAGTTCCTGCACGTCCCCGGCGACGATGATGTTGCCGGTCAGCTTGCTGATCGACGAGCTGTCATAGGACTGGTGCACCGCCCAGTCGACGAGCGGCGCGAAGCGGGACACGGGGGCCGATTCGTCGTCCGCGATCGTCGGGAACGCTTGCCAGCTGCCGTTCACGATCTCGTAGTCGGTCGCGGTGACGTCGTATTTGAACGCCTCCTCGGTGCCCGTCGTCTCGATGTTCAGCGCCATCTCAGGGATCGCGATGCGGGCGGCGCCATAACCGTCGGCCGTTTCCATGAGGCCTTCGATCTCAACGCTCGGCGCGGTGAACGTCACGTTGACGGTCACCTCTTCGTTCTCCTCGCCGACGGTGGAGGCCCATGTCCACGTCACGTCGGAGGCGGTGACGACATCGCCCGACGACGTCACCCCGCCGACGCTCGCACTTTCGGCGCCATAGCTCGACGCATCGGTCAGGAAGGTTTCGACCGCTGCCGCCGCGTCGAAAGACCCGGATTGCGCGTAGGCTGCGGGCACACTCACGACCGCGACAGTCAGTGCTGATGTGATGTATCGGAGACGCATGGATTAGTCCCTTTTTGAGGCGGGCGCCGTCGCTGTTACTTGCCACGGATTTCGGTACGAACCAACCCGCCGTCAATCGTTGCTTGTGCCATCGAAGAATGACCTTCCGAGCCGAATGGAGGGCTCAGGCCGCTTTGAGCGGGCACGTGATCCGTCAATCATGGTCGAATGGTGATCGAAGGCCGCGAGGGGAAGCTTTTTTCCTATCGAACCACAGCTTCCTCGCCTCACGTCTCGGTGAGGACGCGGGCGAGGTCGGCGACGCTCTCCACCGAGTGGATCGGCAGCATGGCGTCGACAAGCGGGATCAACGTGCGGATGCCGCGCGCCCGCGCCTCGAATCCGTCATAGCGCAACAGCGGATTGAGGAAGAGGAGCCTGCGGCAGGATCGATGCAAGCGGTCGGCCTCGCGCGCGAGTGTCGAGGTGTCCGTGTCGCGCTCGAGCCCGTCGGTGACGAGGAGGACGATCGGCCCGCCGGAGAGAACCCGGCGCGACCAGTCGCGGTTGAACGCTTCGAGCGATGTGCCGATGCGCGTGCCGCCGGACCAGTCCTCGACCTGGGTGGCGCATAAAGCGAGCGCCTCGTCGGGATCGCGCCGGGAGAGGGAGCGCGTGACGTTGGTAAGGCGTGTGCCGAACAGGAAGGTCGTCACGCGCCGCCGTTCGCCGAGCGCGTGGAGGAAATGGAGCATGATGCGCGAATAGTCGGCCATCGAGCCGGAAATATCGCAGAGCGCCACCACCGGCGGCGGTTTCACCGCCCGTTCGGTCCGCCGCGGCACGATCATCTCGCCGCCGGTGCGCATCGCCGCGCGCATCGAGCGGCGCGGGTCGAAGCGGCCGCGCGGGGAGGCGACATGGCGCCGGGTGCGGACGCGATCGGCGTCGAAGGCAAGGCGGGCGATCGCCTGACGCGCGCGGTCGAGCTCGGCCGCCGTCATCTGCGCGAAGTCCTTGGTCCGCAGGATCTCGTCGTCGGACGCCGTGAGGCGCGCGTCGATCTCGACCTCCTGATGGCTCGTCCGGTCGTCGCGTTTGGGCGGGCTCAGCGCGGCATTGACGCGCGCCGCCGCCGCCCGCGGCTTTTGCGCGGGGGCGCGCTCGTCGGCGACGGGCGACAAGAGCTCCATCATCTTGTCGAGGAGGTTGCGGCCGCGAAAGAAGGCGTCGAAGGCGGCGTCGAACACGGCGATCTGATCGCGCTTGTGAACGAACACGGCCTGCAGCGCGGCCCGGACATCGGCGCGGGAGCGTACGCCCGCGACCTCGACCGCGCGCACCGCGTCGATTGCGTGGGCAGGCCCGACTGGCAGGCCCGAATCGCGCAGGACGCGGGTGAACATCGCGATGTTCTCGTGAAGGTGACCGCGTTCGCCGTTCGGGGCCTGCGTCTCGTCAGCGGCTGTCGTCATGCCTCATCCTGGATGGCCTTTGGCGGTGTTCTCGAGCTCCTGACGCTCGCGGGCGCGGGGCCGTTCGGCGCGCAAGGTGTCCACGACACGACGCAGCAGCGCGATGAAGAGTTCCTGCTCCGCGTCGGAAAGCCGGCCGAGCGCAATGTCGTTCTGCTCGATCGCCGCGGAGATCACGGGATCCTTGATCATCTTCGCCCGGTCGGACAGCCAGACGAGTTGGGCGCGCCGATCGCTCGGATGGGGCGTGCGCCGGATCAGCCCGTCGCGTTCCATGCGGGCGAGGGTGTTCGCCATCGTCGCCTGCTCGACGTCGGTCCGCTCCACGAG
Organism: Acuticoccus kalidii; assembly: GCF_021556395.1. Classification (GTDB taxonomy): domain Bacteria; phylum Pseudomonadota; class Alphaproteobacteria; order Rhizobiales; family Amorphaceae; genus Acuticoccus; species Acuticoccus kalidii. Next base: position 106,793 of record NZ_JAKGCS010000024.1, on the reverse strand, counting down.
CTCCTTTTGCGTCAGGCCGTCGGTGTCCCACAATTCGAGGAGGACGGGAAATTGGCCGGCCACGAGGCCGAAGGGTTGGATCCGCGCCGCAAAGGCGAGGACGAAAAGGCGGGCACAATGGTTGGCGAGATAGCCGGCGGACGTCGTCTTGCAAAACATGAATGGGCCTGAACGAAAAGCATCTGTTTATGTCGTTGTCGTTTTTTAATGAGCTTCGTCTGCGCGTACCGCACCGGCCCGAAGGCCGCCGCGGTCAGGCGACGGGGCGCGCGTTGGCGCTCGTCCTGATGTCGTCGATCATGCGTTGGACCTCTGACCCACGCACCTTGGCGATATCGTCCTGATATTTGAGGAGGACGCCGAGTGTATCGTCGGCGATGCCGGGTTCGAGGACCATCTGGTCGAGCTCGGCGAGCGCCTGCGCCCAATCCAGCGTTTCGGCGACGCCGGGCGGTTTGAAAAGATCGCCATGGCGCAACATTTGAACGAAGGCGACGACCTCGCTGGCGAGCCGGTCGCCGGCCCCCTTGGCCTTGCGCCGCACGATCTCGCGCTCGCGCGCCATCGTCGGATAATCGACCCAATGATAGAGGCAGCGCCGCTTAAGCGCGTCGTGAATTTCGCGCGTGCGATTCGTGGTGATGATCACGATCGGCGGTTCGGTGGCGCGGATGGTGCCGTATTCGGGAATTGTCACCTGGAAATCGGAGAGGACCTCGAGGAGGAAGGCCTCGAAGGCTTCGTCGGCCCGGTCGAGCTCGTCGATCAGGAGGACGGGCGCGCCTTCGAGCGGGGTCTCGAGCGCCTCGAGGATGGGGCGCTTGATGAGGAAGTGCTCGGAAAAAACGTTGGCCTCTCCCCCGGTCGTCGCCTCGGCCTGGCGGATCGCGAGCATTTGAGCGGCATAATTCCACTCATAAAGCGCCGAAGCCTGGTCGAGACCCTCATAGCATTGTAGGCGGATCAGCTTGCGGCCGAGCGCGGCGGCGAGGACCTTCGCAATTTCGGTCTTGCCGACTCCGGCTTCGCCTTCCAAAAAGAGCGGCCGCTGAAGCTTCAGCGCCAGATAGAGGACGGTGGCGAGAGACCGATCGGCGACATAGTCGGCGCCCGCGAGGAGCGTTTCGGTCTCGTCAATGGACGTGGGTAGTGCGCTCACGCTCGGCCTTTGGTGTTGTGCACGGTGGGGACCTGCCGGCGAGAGTTGCCGGTCAACCCAAGGGGTAGCGCATGGACTTGCCAAAGGACAACAGTAGAACGGCGCCGGAGCGCCTGATCGTTCGGGAGGAACGGCCCGATGATCACGATCCGGTGGACGCGATCGTCCGCGCCGCGTTCGGCGGAGCGGGCGAGGCCGACCTCGTCAGAGCCCTCCGGGCGGACGGAGATGCCGAGATCGCGCTCGTTGCGACGCTCGACGACAATGTCGTCGGGCACATCATGTTGTCCCGAATGAGAAGTGAAATCGCGGCGCTCGGCCTCGCGCCGCTCAGCGTCTCACCGTCGCTCGAACGACGGGGGATCGGCTCGCGCCTCGTCGAGGCGGCGCTCGAGAAGGTGCGGGCCGCCGGCACGTGGCAGGCGGTCTTTCTCCTCGGCGATCCCTCTTATTATCGCCGGTTCGGTTTTTCGCGCGACGCGGCCCGGCCGTTCAAGTCGCGTTATCAGAGCCCGCATTTCATGGCTCTGCTCCTCACCGAGCAGCCCGTTCCCGCCGACCTTCCCATCGAATACGCGCCGGCATTTGATGCCCTGACATGATCGCGTAGACTGCGGCGTTCCATCCACGTCGACGGAAGCCGTTATGAACGCGCCACTTCGCCAGCGCTCCGCCTGCCCGCACGACTGTCCTTCCACCTGTGCCCTCGAGGTCGAGGTTGCAGACGGCAAGATCGGCCGCATTCGCGGCGCGAGCGGCAACGCCTACACCGCCGGAGTGATCTGCGCGAAGGTCGCCCGATATGCCGAGCGCGCCCATCATCCCGACCGTCTGATGACGCCGCTGATGCGGACCGGGCCGAAGGGCGGCACGGATTTTCGCCCGATCGGCTGGGAGGAGGCGCTCGACCGCATCGCCGAAGCCTTCCTCGCGGCGGAGGCGAAGGCCGGCGCGGAGGCGGTATGGCCGTACCATTATGCCGGGACGATGGGCCTCGTGCAGCGCGACGGTATCCACCGCCTTCGCCATGCCAAAGGTTATTCGCGCCAATACGATACGATCTGCACCAACGGGGCGTGGACTGGCTATATCGCGGGAACGGGGCGCCTTGCCGGTCCCGACCCGCGGGAAATGCGTGAGGCGGACTGTCTCGTCATCTGGGGCACCAACGCGGTGGCGACACAGGTCAACGTCATGACCCATGCCGCCCACGCCCGGAAGACGCGCGGGGCGAAGATCGTCGTCGTCGACGTCTATGCGAACGACACGACCAAGCAGGCCGATCTCGCCCTCATCCTGCGGCCGGGCACCGACGCGGCGCTCGCCTGTGCCGTCATGCACGTCGCCTTCCGCGACGGGTATGCCGACCGGGCCTATATGGCCCGCTATGCCGATGATCCGGCCGGGCTCGAGGCCCATCTCGCGACCCGCACGCCGGAATGGGCCGCCGCCATCACCGGCCTGTCGGTGGAGGAGATCGAGGCCTTCGCGAAGATCGTCGGCACGACGGCGCGGACCTTTTTCCGCCTCGGCTACGGCTTCACCCGTCAGCGCAACGGCGTCGTCGCGATGCACGCGGCCGCCTCGATCGCGACCGTTCTCGGCGTCTGGCAGCGCGAGGGCGGCGGCGCTTTCCACAATAACGGCGCGATCTACACCCTCGACAAGACGATGATCGAAGGGACCGACGTCGTCGACCGGGCGACGCGGCGGCTCGACCAGTCCCAGATCGGCCGCATCCTCACCGGCGACGCGGAGGCGCTACAGGGTGGGCCCGAGGTCGCCGCGATGCTCGTCCAGAACACCAACCCGATGGTGGTCGCCCCCGAGCAGGAGAGCGTGCGGCGCGGTTTTGCGCGCGAGGACCTCTTCCTCGCGGTGCACGAGCAGGTGATGACCGAGACCGCGCGGATGGCCGATATCGTCCTCCCGGCGACGATGTTCACCGAGCATGACGACATCTACAAAGGCGGCGGGCATCAATACATCCTCCTCGGCCCCAAGCTCGTGGACGCGCCGGGTGAGTGCCGCGAGAACGATTATGTCCAGAAGGAAATCGCGCGGCGCGTCGGGGCGGAGCATCCGGGCTTCCACATGACCCCGCGCGAGCACATCAAGTGGATGCTCGACGCCTCCGGCTATGACAGCGCCGCCCTCGAGCGCGACGGCTGGATCGACTGCCAGCCCTCCTTCGAGGAGGCGCATTATGTGAACGGCTTCGCCCATGCCGACGGGCGCTTCCATTTCCGCCCGAACTGGACGGCGACGCCCGCCCCCAATAACGGCCCCATGGGCCCCTATACCGAAATGCCGGTCTTTCCCGATCATTGGGACGTCATCGACCGGGCGAGCGAGGATCGCCCGTTCCGCCTGGTGACGGCGCCAGCGCGCTCCTTCCTCAACACGACCTTCAACGAGACGCCCGGATCGCAAAAGCGCGAGGGGGCGCCCGCCGTCCTCGTCCACCCGGAGGACGCGGCGCCGATGGGGATCGCCGACGGGGTTCTCGTGCGCCTGTCCAACGGGCGGGGCGCGGTGCTCGTCACGGCAAAGCTCTTCGATGGCGTCGGGCGCGGAACGCTCGTGTGCGAGGGCCTCTACCCGAATGAGGCTTTCGTCGATGGAAAGGGCATCAACACGCTGACGGGCGCGGACGCGATGGCGCCCTATGGCGGGGCGGCTTTTCACGACAACAGCGTGCGCCTCGAACGCGCCGGCGCCGACGCGCTGGCAATGGTCGCCGAGACGGCTTGAGGGAGCGCCGCCGGTCGCCGGCGGACCTGAGGAAAGGGGCGGTCGCCGGCGGGCTCGAGGAACGGCCGCTGGTCGCCGGCGGGCTGGCTCGAGGAAAGGCCGCCGGTCGCCGGCGGTCTGCGGCTCGCTCAACCGTCCGTCGGGGGATCCTGGAAGAGGGCGAGGGCGCTCTGGTCCTCGCTGTGTTGAAGCTCCCAGAGGGGCGGGTTGAAGTGCACGGCGGCGAGCGGCTTGTGCGCCGCACCCGAGAGGTGGACCGCAAGTGCCGCGGGATAGAGCTTGTGCTCGGCCCCAAGGACGCGGGCGGCAAGGGTGTCCTCGGTGTCGTCCGGCAGGACCGGGATTGCCGCCTGGGCGATGATCGGGCCGTCATCGAGCTCGGCCGTCACGAGGTGGACGGTGACGCCGTGGAACTTCACGCCGGCTTCGAGCGCCCGCCTATGGGTTTCGAGGCCGCGAAAAGACGGCAGCAGCGAGGGATGGATGTTGAGCATCCGCCCCTCCCACCGGCCGACGAATTCCGGCCCGAGGATCCGCATGAAACCGGCGAGGCAGATCTGTTGCGCGCCCGCCTTGAGGACTTCGGCCTCGAGCGCGGCGTCGAAGCTCGCCTTCGAGGGATGGCCGCGCCGCTCGACGACGGCGGTCGCGATGCCGATCTCGGCGGCGCGGGTGAGGGCGGCCGCGTCCGGCTTGTCGGAGACGACGAGGGCGATGCGGGCGGGATAGGCGGGGTCGGCCGCCGCTTCGGCGAGCGCGAGGAAATTGCTCCCGCGCCCGGACACGAAGACGGCGATAGGGGTCTTCTCGGTCATGATCAGCGGATGATGCAGGCGGCGCCGTCCGCGCCGCGCGCCGTCACCGTGCCGAGACGGGCGGCGGTCTCGCCGGCGTCGGTCAGCGTTGCGATCACCGGGTCCGCCGCCTCGGGCGCCACGGCGAGGACGAGGCCGACCCCGCAATTGAAGGTCGCCTCCATCGCCTCGGCGTCGAGGCCGCCTTCGCGGGCGAGGAACTCCATCACGGGGTTCTCGAAGATCGCGCCGCGGTCGATCTCGGCGGCGAGCGTGTCGGGCAACATGCGCGGCACGTTGCCGGTGATGCCGCCGCCGGTGATGTGCGCGATGCCTTTGATGGCCGCGCCGTGCTCGGCGAGGGCGGAGAGGACGGGCTTCACGTAGATCCGCGTCGGTGCGATCAGCGCTTCACCCAGCGTTCCGCCGGCGAAGGGGGCGGCGAAGTCCCACCCGCGTTCGCGCGCGATCTTGCGAATCAACGAATACCCGTTGGAATGCGCGCCGGACGAGGCGAGCCCGATCAGCGCGTCGCCCGCCGCGATCGTCGGGCGGGGGAGCACCTGGTCGCGCTTCACCGCGCCGACGACGAAGCCGGCGAGGTCATAGTCCGCGCCCTGATAGTGGCCGGGCATCTCGGCCGTCTCGCCGCCGACAAGGGCGCAGCCGGCCTGCCGGCAACCCTCGGCGATCCCGGAGACGACGTCCGCCGCGACCGGCACGTCGAGCTTGCCGGTGGCGTAATAGTCGAGGAAGAAGAGCGGCTCGGCGCCCTGGGCGAGAACGTCGTTCACGCACATGGCGACGAGATCGATCCCGACGCCGGTGTGGATGCCGAGATCGATCGCGAGGCGCAGCTTGGTGCCCACACCATCGGTCGAGGCGACGAGAAGGGAATCGCCATGTCCCGCCGCGCCGAGATCGAACAGGCCGCCAAAACCGCCGAGCGACGGCTTGGACCCGGCGCGGGCAGTCGTGGCGGCGAGGGGCTTGATGCGCTCCACGAGCGCCTCCCCGGCATCGACATCGACACCGGCGGCGGCATATTGGGCGCGGGGGCTCTCGCTCATAGCGGGGCGACCTCGTGAGAAAAGGGGTTGACCCGCGCGCAAGTGCCACGGTTCGACGCCGATGGAAAGTGAGGCTTATCAACAGGGGGTCCGCAGTCCCCTTGTTGAAAGCGGGTGTGGCGGTGCGAGGTCGGAGCATCTCGCCCCGCTTGGACTAGAGTGGTTGCGGGGTGAGCGGCGGATTTCGGCCGCGTCCCGTGCGACGGATGGGTGATGGAACAGCTTGCCCTCGATCTTGGCATACCTGCCGCGCCGCCGGAGACGGTGATCTCGCGCAGCAACGAGGACGCCTATCGAATCTTGGACGATTGGCCGCGCTGGCCGCATCCGATCGTGATGGTGCGCGGTCCGCGAGGATCGGGCAAGACCCATCTCGCACACGCCTTCGCGGACCTGTCGGGCGGGCTCGTGGTGCCGGGCCCGGCGTTGACGGGCGAGAACGCGGTCGCGATCGCGACGGGGCCGGTCGCGGTCGACGATATCGAAAATGTCGACGAACAGGCGCTGTTCCATCTCATCAACGCGGTGCGGGCGGCCAATTCGACGCTCCTGCTGACCGGAACGACCCGCGCCAATATCCGCCTCGCCGACCTCGCCTCACGCCTTCGCGCGGTGCCGGAGGTGGCGCTCGACGCGCCCGACGATGCGCTCCTTCGCCGCGTTTTGCTGGACGCCTTCATCGCCCGCCAGCTCCCGGCCGATCCCGCCGTCGTCACCTTTCTCATGGCGCGGATGGAGCGGACGCTTCACGCCGCCTGTCAGGTCGTCGAGGAGATGGACAAGACCGGCCTCGCCGAGCGTCGCCCCCCGACACGGCCACTTGCGGCAAGAGTGTTGCGCGAGAGCGGTTCACCATCGGACAACATTGTGCCATAGCCCGGCGGAACGCCAATGCGGGGAACAGACATGGCAGCGGATACGGCAACTCTGGAGGCGCCGGACGCGCCGCCCAGCGTTTCTTTACGTCACGACATGGACGATGCGCTGAGGTCCAGTCCCGCGCGCTTCATCAATCGTGAGCTTTCCTGGCTTTCCTTCAATGAGCGCGTCCTCGAAGAGGCCGCCAATCCGCATCATCCGCTCTTGGAGCGGCTCCGCTTTCTGTCGATCTCGGCCAACAATCTCGACGAATTTTTGATGGTCCGCGTCGCCGGTATCATCGCCCAGGTCCGTGCCGGCGTCGATGCGATCAGCGATGACGGCCTCACCCCGTCCGAGCAGCTCGCCAAGATCAACGCCGCGGTCGCCGATCTCCAGGCCCAGCAACAGCAGCAATTCCTTCAATTGCGGGACGATCTCTCTAACGCCGGTATCGAGATCGCCGCCCTCGACAGCCTCAGCGAGCGTGAGCTCGAAGGGCTCGAGCAGACGTTCCTCACCCATGTCTTTCCGGTTCTGACGCCCCTTGCCATCGATCCGGCACATCCCTTCCCCTTCATTCCCAATCTCGGCTTCTCGCTCGCGCTGATGTTGAAGGCGCCCGAGGGAGAGAAGCGCGTCGCCTTGGTGCGCATTCCGGCCCAGGTGGAGCGTTTCTTGCGGCTCGAGAGCGAAGGGACGACGCAGCGCTTCATCGCGCTCGGCAACGCGATCCGCCTTCACCTTCACCGTCTCTTTCCGGCACACGAGATCCTTTCGACCGGCTCCTTCCGCGTCATTCGCGACAGCGATCTCGAAATCGAGGAAGAGGCCGAAGATCTCGTGCGCACCTTCGAGAGCGCGTTGAAGCGGCGCCGGCGCGGCAGCGTGATCCGCCTCGAGACCGAATCCTCGATGCCGGAGGACCTGCGCGCCTTCGTCGCCTCCGCGCTCGGCGTCGACGAAAGCGGGATGATGGTGGTCGACGGAATGCTCGCGCTGAAGGATCTGTCGCAGCTCGTCTCGCTCGATCGGCCGGATCTCAAATTCCAGCCCTATACGCCGCGTTTTCCCGAGCGCGTGCGCGACCAAGGCGGGGACTGTTTCGCCGCGATCCGCACCAAGGACATGGTGATCCACCACCCCTACGAATCCTTCGATGTGGTGGTCCAATTCATCGCCCAGGCCGCCGCCGATCCCGATGTGGTGGCGATCAAGCAGACGCTCTACCGCACCTCGAACGACAGCCCCATCGTCGCCGCCCTCATCGCCGCGGCCGAGGCCGGCAAGTCGGTGACCGCGCTCATCGAGATCAAGGCGCGCTTCGACGAGGAGGCGAATATCCGCTGGGCGCGCGATCTGGAGCGGGCGGGCGTTCAGGTGGTGTTTGGTTTTCTGGAGCTGAAGACACACGCCAAGCTTTCGATGGTGGTGCGGCGCGAGAGCGGGCGGCTTGCCACCTACGTCCATATCGGGACGGGCAATTATCACCCGATCACCGCGAAGATTTACACCGATCTGTCCTTCTTCACCGCCGATCCGGTGATCGCCCAGGACGTCGCGCGGGTCTTCAACTTCATCACCGGTTATGCCGAGCCGGCGGAGCTGTCCCGTCTCGCGGTGTCGCCGATTACGCTGCGCAAGCGCATCCTCGACCATATCGAGGCCGAGATCGGCCACGCGAAGGCGGGGCGCCATGGCGCGATCTGGATGAAAATGAACTCCCTCGTCGACGCCCGGATCATCGACGCCCTCTATGATGCGTCGGCCGCCGGGGTCGAGGTCGATCTCGTCGTCCGGGGGATCTGCTGTCTGAGGCCGGGCGTCAGGGGGTTGTCGGAAAATATCCGGGTCAAGTCGATCATCGGCCGCTTCCTGGAACACAGCCGCATCTTCTGTTTCGGCAATGGTTCGGATCTGCCGTCGCCGAACGCCGTTATCTATATCGGGTCGGCTGACCTCATGCCGCGTAACCTCGATCGCCGGGTCGAAACACTCGTTCCGATCGACAATGACACGGTCCATGCGCAGATCCTCGACCAAATCATGGTCGCAAACCTGCGTGACAATGAACAAAGCTGGAGCGTTCTGCCGGATGGCGGGCACCAGCGCGTGATCCGCGGGGAGGGCGAAGAGCCTGTGAATGCGCACTATTATTTCATGACCAATCCGTCGCTCTCGGGTCGGGGGCGGGCGCTCGAGCTCTCCTCGCCCAAGACCTTCGCGTTGCCTCCCCATTGAGCGTGATGGGTGAACTCTCCCAGGCCGCCGGGATGCCGCGCGGCCGACGGATGGGCAGCGGCGTCGTCGGTGTCGTCGACGTGGGCTCCAACTCCGTTCGCCTGGTGCTCTATGAGCACGCCTGCCGGGCGCCGACGGTTCTCTTCAACGAAAAGGTCCTCGCCGCGCTCGGTGAAGGACTGGCCGAGACGGGGCGGATCTCGGACGAGGCGATGGAGCGCGCGCTCGCCGCGATCCGCCGCTTCATGGCGATCGTCAAGGCGGCTTCGGTGCAGGATGTCACCATCGTGGCGACCGCAGCGGCGCGCGATGCCTCGAACGGACCGGACTTCATCCGCGAGATCGAGGCCATTTCCGGGATCGGCGTGCGCGTGCTCGACGGGTCGGAAGAGGCCACGATGGCCGCGAACGGCGTCCTGTGCGGCTTTTGGCGGGCGGATGGGCTGGTCGGCGATCTCGGCGGCGGCTCGCTCGAGTTGATCGACCTGACGGAGGCCAATCTCGGGGCGGGGGAAAGCTTTCCCCTCGGCACGTTGCGCCTCAAAGGCGATGCGAAGAACAACCTGCCCCGCGGCGTCGCGATCCTCGAGGAGACGCTCGGCGCCTCGCGTCAGCTCCCGCTTCTGGCGGGGCGGCCCTTCTACGCGGTCGGCGGCACCTGGCGTTCGCTGGTGCGGCTGCATATGGCCGAGACGGATTATCCGATCTCGATCATGCACCATTATAGCGTCGACGCGGCCGAGATGTCGGAGTTTTGCGCCAGGCTGCTGCGCGACGGTCTCGACACGATGTCCCATGCCGGCGTCGTCTCGAAGGGGCGGCGTCCGCTGCTTCCGTGGGGCGCGGCGGCCTTGCAGACGATCATCCGGCAGGGCCGGCCGACATCGATCGTCGCCTCCGCGCTCGGCGTGCGCGAGGGTCTCCTCTATTCGACGCTCGGCGAGGCGGAGAAGCGGCGCGATCCGCTGCTTCTCGCGACGGAGGAGCTCGCGCTCCTGCGCAGTCGCTCGCCGCAGCATTCGGCCGAGCTCGTCGAATGGTCCGGCGCCGTCTTCCGCGCCCTCGGCATCGAGGAAAGCGAGGACGAGCAGCGCCTTCGCGTCGCCGCCTGCCTCCTCTCCGATATCGGCTGGCGCGCCCATCCCGATTATCGCGGCGATCAGGCGCTCGCGATCGTCTCCAACGCGGCGCTCTACGGGGTCGACCATGCCGGCCGGGGCTTCCTCGCCCTCGTTCTGCACGACCGTTATGGCGGGCTCGCCGATCCGTCGGGCCAGCATTCGGCCGACATCCTGTGCTCGAAGGCGTTGCAGGAGCGGGCGCGCTTCCTCGCGGCGGCCTTCCGCATCGCCTATGTGCTGTCGCCGGGCGTTCCGGGGATCTTGCCGCGCACGCGGGTGGAGTGGGACGGCAAGGATTTCGTTCTCTATCTCCCGCGCGATCTCGCCGCGATCGAGGGCGAGCGGCCGTTGCGGCGGATGCGTCAGTTCGCCAAGCAGATCGGCGGGCAGGGGATGATCCGCATCGAATGAGGTGGGGCCGGCCTTACCGGCTCAGGCGGTGTCGGGCGGGGTGAGCTTCGCGACGGAGGACCAATAACCGTTGGCGATCAGCCCGCGGACCTCCTGGCGCACGATGCGGCAAATTTGCTGCGTCGGCACCGAGTCCGGCCGATGCCCGTAGGTCGACATCGTGATGACGCGGACGAGGTCGGGATCGGTGAGCCGCCAGCAGCGAAACGCCTCGCTCGACGGCTCGTTGAGGATCGCGGTCTGCGGCAGGATCGTGTAGCCCATCCCGTCGCGAACGGCGTGGATCATCGAGAACAGCGCATCGACCTCGAGTTCGATGCGAAACTGCCTTTTGAACTGCAGCGCCACATCGTCGAGATAGAGCCGCAATCCGTGCGAGCGGGACGGCAGGATCAGCGGCAGGTCGAAGAGGGAGGCGGCTTGCATCGTCTCGGACGTGTCGTCGCGATGGGCCTCCGCCGGGCCGATCAGATAGAGCGCCTCGCGCGCGAGTGGCTCCAGCACGAACCGGTGGGTCATCGGGTCGTCGTAGAAGATGCCGACATCGATGCGCCCATTGCCGAGCCATTCGAGGATGTGGCCGCTGAACCCCTCGACGATCTTCACCGAGACCATCGGAAACTCCTGCTTCAGCTTCTGGGCGAGCGGGAGGGTGAGGACGCGGCCGACCGAGGGGGGAACGCCGATCACCGCCGAGCCGGTCGGCTGGCCGCGCAGGGCCGCGACCTCGGAGGAGGCGCGGGAGACGGAGGAGAGGATCTCGTTCGCGTGGGACAGCAAAAGCTCGCCCGCCGAGGTGAGGCTCACCCCGCGCCCATTGCGGTAGAAGAGCGGGACGGTGAGTTCGGCCTCGAGCTGCTGGACCTGACGCGACAAAGCGGGCTGGGCGACGCCGAGCGCCACCGCCGCCCGCGAGAAGCTCTTGCTGCGCGCAACCTCTACGAAATATTGCAGCTGACGAATTTCCATCACACGCTTTCGCACACGCTCGACCCGCGCCGTCCCACCCTACAGCGCAATTCGGTCGTCCGCACGTTTCACCGTGGCGCCGGTCCGCCCCGCTCTGTGATGGAGATCACGCTTGAACCTGTCGATCAGCCAATATGCCGCTTCACCGGCCGATACGGTCCTCGATTTCCTCGATCACGCCGCGGCGGAGGGCTATTCGGCCGTCGCGATCGTGGAGCGGGCGCTCGATGAGATGAGCGCCGAACGTCTCGCCGAGGCGATCGCCGCACGCGGCCTCACGGTCTCTTCGCTGAACAGTGCGGGCTATTTCCTGCAGGCCGACGAGGCGGCGCGGCGCCGTCAGGAGTGGAAGAATCGCCGTCTGTTGGAGGCGGCGCCGGTGCTCGGCGCGCCGCTCAACCTCATTCCGGGCGGGCCGGGGCCGGGCGGCCTCTCGGTGGAGCGGGCGCGGGCCGAGATCGACGCGGCGATCGAGGCGTTCGCGGGGGCGGCGCGCGATCTCGGGGCGCGGCTCACCCTCGAGCCGATCCATCCGATGGATCTCGCTTACAAGGGCGCCATCTGCCAGCTCGCCCATGCCGAGGCGGTGTGCGCGCGCGTGCCGGGCCTCGCGATCACCCTCGACCTCTTCCATTCCTGGTGGGACCACGATCTCGACCGCGTTCTCGCCGCACCCGGCGGGCTCGCGGTGCTGCAGGTCTGCGACGTCGCGTGCCCGGAAGGGGCGCCGCCGATGCGCCGCCCGCTCGGCGAGGGCATGATGGACCTTGCACGGATCCTCCGCCTCGCCGAGGCCGGCGGCTGGGCCGACGTTTACGAGGTGGAGCTTTTCCACCACCAACTCGACGGCCGCCCGCTGCGGCAGGTGATGGTGGAGAGCCGCGAGGCGTTCGCCCGCCTCGCGGCTGCCGCGTCGGACGTCAGATCGGTGCCCAGCGAACGAGCAGCAGGCTGACGTCGGAGACGTAGGTGACGATGATGAGGCCGATGAAGATGACCAGATAAAACGGCACCACGCCGATGAAGAGGTCCTTCACCTGCCGCTTGGCGATTGCGGCGATGGCGAAGAGATTGAGACCGATCGGCGGGGTGATCACCGCGAGTTCCATGTTCACGATCATGATGATCGCGAAGTGGATCGGATCGACGCCGAACATCGCGAGGAGCGGGAAGATGATCGGCAGCGTGATCAGAATGATCGAGATGATCTCGAGGAACATCCCGAGCACGATGAAAACGAGGTTGATCAGGAGGAGGAATGTCGTCCGATCGAGCCCCAGCGAGGCGATCCAATCGACCACGAGCTGCGGGATGCCGGAGAGCGTGACTGCGTAACCGAAGAGGGCGGCGGCCGCGAGGATCATCAGGATCGCCGCGGTCGTGGCGCAGGCGCTCACCATCACCGCAAGGAGCTGGCCGAGGCCCATGCGCATGTAGGTCCGCGCGGTGATCACGAGGGCGTAGATGACCGCGAGCGCGCTCGATTCGGACGGCGTGAAGATGCCGCCATAGATCGACCCGAGGATGACGACCGGAAACGAGAAGATCGCCCGCGCGTCCCACAGCGCCTGGCGCCGCCTCGCCCAACTGTCGGGCGGCCGGCTGTCGAGGCCGAGGCGGTGCGCCTGGAGGATCGCGAAGAGGCACAACAGGATCGCGATCATGATGCCGGGCAGGATGCCCGCCTGGAAGAGCTTGCCGACCGACACCCCCGTCACCGTGCCGTAGATGATCAGCGGCACGGAGGGCGGGATGAGGATCCCGAGCCCGCCCGCGGACGCGATCAGGCCGAGGACGAAGCGTTCCGGATAGCCGCGTTGCAGCATCTGCGGGATGAGCACGATGCCGACCGCCGCCGCCGTCGCGATCGACGAGCCGCTGACGGCGGAGAAGATCATCGTCGCGATCACCGCCACCACGGCAAGACCGCCTTTGATGTGGCCGATGAGGCTGTCGATCGCGTCGACGAGACGCGCGACGGCGCCGCCGCGGCTCAGGATCTCCGCCGACAGGATGAAGAACGGGATCGCCATGATCGGCGCCTTGTCGAGCCCGGAGAACCAGGTCGCGGGGCCGATCAGGAGGAGATTGCCGCTCAGATAGAGATAGAGCAGCGCACCGGCGGACATCGCGAGGGCGATCGGCACACCGAGAACGAAGAGCGCGCCGGAGGAGAGAAGCAGTGGTCCCATGATGGTGTCGTTTCGATCCCGTGCCGGTCAGGGATGATGGATGACGGCTTCGATCTCGGCAGCGTCCTCGACCTCGATCGGGCCGAACACGATGACGAGCGCGTAGGCGACGACGCCGAGCCCCATGCCGAGAAGGATGCTCGCGTGTGGAATCCACAGCGGCATGTTGAACCCGGTGGGCATGATCTCGCCGAAGAGCATGCTGTCATCGACGAAGAGGTAGGCCGCATAGGCGAAGATCACGCAAATCAGCATCGACAGGAGCGAGCCGATCAACTGGAAGATCGCCTTGATCCGCCCCTGCAATGAATAGTCGATGAGGTCGAAGCGGACGTGCAGCGCCTGAAGCACCGCGACGGGAAAGCCGAGAAAGGTGCCGAGGATGACGAAATAGCGTGAAAGATACTCCGCCGTCGGGTCGGAGAAGGAGAGGAGATAACGGCTCACCGTCATGCCGAAGGTGAGGAGCACCGCCACCATGAAGCACAAGGCCATGGCGGCGGCGATCGTCCAATAGAAGGCCCGGACGAACCTCATCGCGCCACCCCGCTCGAAGTTGAGGGCGATCGGAAATCGGTCACGGACAAAAGGCCGTGCGCACGTGTTCGATCCAGCACGATGAAGTCCTCCTTCGCCAGAGAATACGGGATGATCAGAGACCTTGGACCTGTTTGATCATCTCCTGGATCTCGGGGTCGAGCGTCTCGTAATAGGGGGCGAGCGCGGCGCGGAAGTCGGCGAGCGCCTCGGGGCTGAGCTCGATCACCTCCTGGCCGACGGCGCGCAGGTCCTCATCGACCTTTTCGAGGTCCGCCTTGACGTTCTCCTCGTTGAAGGCGCGCGCGGCGGCGACGGCCTCGACGAGCTGGGCCTGACGCTCTTCCGGCAGCGCGTCGTACCAGCGCTTGTTGAAGAGGACGAGATAGCCGCCATAGAAGAGGTCGAGCTTCGTGACCGCGTCGGTGACCTCGTAATATTTCATCGTGAGGCCGTAATTCGGCGCGGTGAACGCCCCGTCCGCCACGCCCTGCTGAAGGGCGAGATAGAGCTCGGTGCCGGGGATCGCGGTCGGCTGTGCGCCCATCGCGGCGACGGCGCCTTGCAGGATCTCGGACGGAACGGTGCGGATCTTCTTGCCCTTGAGGTCGTCGATCGTGCGCAGCGGCTCCTTGCCCCAAAGGCGCGTCGGGTTCTCGAACCAGTAGCCGGTCGATTCCAGATTGCGCGCCTCAAGCTTCTCGGCGAGCGCCTTCGCCTCGTCGGTCTCGAGGAACTTGATGAGCTGGTCGTAGCTGTCGAACACCAGGGGTGCCTGGTAGATGTTCATCAGCGGCTCGACCGGCGCGATGTAGCTGAAATAGGGCGCCGACATCTCGATCTGACCGCGGGCGGTGGCGGCGACCTCCTCGGACGGGCCGAGAAGCTGCGCGGCGGGATAGAGCTCCACCTCGAAATAACCGTCGGAGATCTTCTCGATCTCCTCCTTGAAGGCCACGATCGTGCGGCTCTTGATGTGGGCGTCGGGCGTTTCGTAGCTGACGCGGATCGTCTTTTCCGCGGCTTCGGCGACGGGCGCGGCGGCGACGGCGCCGACGAGCACGGCCAAGGCCGTCCCGGTAAGGCCAAGGCGGATTTGCATCTTTCTCTTCGTCATCGCGCTGCTCCTTCGATCGGTCTTTGTTTGCGTTTCCGTGTGGCCCTTGCTCATGCGTGAAAGCGCGGGCCGTTATGTCCGATCGTGCAGAGCTTGCGCCAAATCGGCCCCGATGTCGGCAGCCGCGCGGCGTACCAGATATATCGATCCGGCATAGTCCGGGCCTTCGGCGAGCTGGTACGAATCTTCCCCCTTGGCGCGATGCGAATGGATCGACACGGCGCGGTCGAACCGGCCAAAAAGGCGATTGCTATGGAATTGGGACTGAATGGGCGTAAGGCCCTCGTCACCGGCGCCTCGAAGGGGATCGGCCGCGCAACGGCGCGGATCCTCGCCGAGGAAGGATGCAATATCGCGATGGTCTCGCGGGATCCGGCGACGCTCCACGAGGCGGCCGACTATGTCCGCGACGGGCTTTCGATCGACGTCGTGACCATCGCCGCGGACCTATCCGAGGAGATGGAACGGCTCCGTGTCGTCGAGACCGTCGGCGATATCGACATCCTCGTGAACAATGCGGGCGCGATTCCGGGCGGCAATCTCCTGGAGTTCGACCATGCGAGCTGGTCGGCCGCCTGGGCCCTCAAGGTGTTCGGCTATATCTCGATGTGCCGCCATTATTATGAGCGGATGAAGGCGCAGCAGAGCGGCGTCATCGTCAACGTCATCGGCAACGCCGCCGAGGCGCTCGACTTCGATTATATTTGCGGCTCGACGGCCAATGCCGGCCTGTGCGCCTTCTCCAAGGCGCTCGGCAGCTATTCTTTCCGTGACGGCATCCGCGTCGTCGCCCTCAATCCCGGCCCGGTCGAGACCGACCGCCTCGTCGCCTTGATGCGCAAGAAAGCGGCAGCGCGGACCGGATCGGCGGAAAACTGGGAAAGCCTCAGGGAGCCGCTTCCCTTCAAGCGCGGTGCGAGCTCGGAAGAGATCGGCTGGATGGTCGCGATGCTCGCGTCCGATCGGTCCGCTTATACCAGCGGCACCGTGGTGACGATCGATGGCGGGATCGCGAGCCGGAGCCGCACATTCTAGGCGCGTCGCGCGGGACTGAGACGTTCGCCACACGGCGAAGCACGAGCGACGCGCGGCCCCGGCGCCGGCGTCGAGACGAGGAGGATCTTCGACTATGCCCCACGTCACCACCGACGATGGAGTGAACCTTTATTACGAAGAGGCGGGGAGTGGGACGCCGATCGTCTTCGTCCACGAGTTCGCCGGCGATTGGCGCTCCTGGGAGCCGCAACTTCGCCATTTCGCGCGCTTTTACCGCTGCATCACCTATTCGGCGCGCGGCTTTCTGCCGTCCGACGTGCCGCCCGATCCGTCGAGCTACTCGCAAGACCGTGCGCGCGATGACATCAAGGCCGTGCTCGACGGTCTCGGGATCGAGAAAGCGCACATTGTCGGCCTTTCGATGGGTGGCTTCGCGACCCTTCATTTCGGCTTCACCTATCCCGAGCGCTGCCTGTCGCTGGTGATCGGCGGCTGCGGCTATGGCGCCGAACCCGGCAAGCGCGATCAGTTCTCGAACGAGGCGAACGCCGCCGCCGACGGTTTCGAGAATGACGGCATGGAAAAGGCCGGCGGCGCCTACGCGCTCGGACCGACGCGGGTGCAGTTCCAGAACAACGATCCGCGCGGCTGGGCCGAGTTCCGCGACCAGCTCATCGAGCATTCCGCCAAGGGCTCGGCGAACACGATGCGTGGGGTGCAGAGCAAGCGCCCGTCGCTCTACGAGCTTATCGACAAGATGCGCACGATCACCGCGCCGACGCTCGTCATCACCGGCGACGAGGACTGGCCGTGCCTCGAGCCGTCACTGTTGATGAAGCGGGAGATCCAGACCGCCGCGCTGGTGGTGATCCCCAATGCGGGCCACACGATCAACATCGAGACGCCGGCCGAGTTCAACCGTCAGATCGAGGCGTTCCTGCACCTCGTCGATGTCGGCCGCTGGCCGGCGCGGGATCCGCGCTCGGTGTCGGGCAAGATCATCTCCGACAAGTAGGCATCGCCTCCGTCGCAAACGAAAACGCCGGCCCCGAGGGGCCGGCGTTTTTTCTTGTGCCCGCGTCCGGCCGTCAGCCCCGTGTCATCAGGGAGGGCAGGAAGGTCGCGATCTCGGGGACGAGGATCAGGAGGATCGTCGCCGCGACGAGGAGGAGGAAGAAGGGAAAGGCCGCCTTCGCGACGAAGAGGAGGTCACGGTCGGTCATCGATTGCAGGATGAAGAGGTTGATGCCGACCGGCGGCGTGATCTGCGACATCTCGATGACGACGACGAGATAGATGCCGAACCAGATGAGATCGATCCCCGCCGCCTGCACCATCGGCATGATCACCGAGGCGGTGAGCACCACGATCGAAATGCCGTCGAGAAAGCAGCCCATCACGATGAAGAGGACCGTGAGGGCGAGGAGGAGCTGGAACTGTGTCAGCTCGAACGAGCCCACCCAGCTCGCGAGATTGCGCGGAATGCCGGTAAAGCCCATCGCAACCGACAGGAAGGCGGCGCCCGCGAGGATCAGAGTCACCATGCAGGTGGTCCGCGTCGCCCCGGCGACGCTGTCGCGGAAGGAGGCCCAATTGAGCGTTCCCGACAAGAGCGAGAGGACGAGCGCGCCGATGACGCCGACGGCCGCCGCCTCGGTCGCCGTCGCGATGCCGGCATAGATCGAGCCGATCACGCAGACGATGAGGCCGATGATCGGGATGAGGCCGGCCGTCGCCTTGACCCGTTGCCAGAACGGCATTTTGGGCTCCGCCGGCGGGATCCGATCCTTATGGAAGCTCGCCCAGACCGCGACATAACCCATGAAGAGGAGGACGAGCATCAGGCCGGGCAGGATCCCGGCGATGAAGAGGCGGGAGATCGAGACGTCGGCGGCGACGCCGTAGACGATCAGGATGATCGAGGGCGGGATGAGGAAGCCGAGCGTCGCCGAGCCGGCGAGCGTTCCGATGACGGCGCGCGCGTCGTAATTGCGGCGGGTGAGCTCCGGGATGGTGATGCGGCCGATGGTGGCCGTCGTCGCCGCGGAGGAGCCTGAGACGGCCGCGAAGAGGCCGCAGCTCGCGATGTTGACGTGGAGAAGGCGGCCCGGAAGCGGGGCGAGCCATGGCGCGAGCCCGCGGAACATCTCCGAGGCGAGCTTCGAGCGATAGAGGATTTCGCCCATCCAGATGAACAGCGGCAAGGCGGTCAGCGCCCAGGACCAGGATTGGCCCCAGATCGTCGTCGCCATAATCGCCCCGGCGGGCGCTCCGGAGAAGAGAACGATGCCGAGATAGCCGACGATCATCAAGGTGAGGGCGACCCAGACGCCGAGCGCCAGGAGCACCAGCATCAGGACGATCAGAAAGCCCGATACGAGCATGGGATCCATGAAAAGTCCGTCCTAGTGCGTGTCGGCGGCGGGGTTGTCGGAGCCTCTCGGGTCGCTCTCGCCGGTCGTGAAGACCGGACTCTTGCCGAGAAGAGCGCGCACGAGATCCTCGAGGATCGCAATGAAGAAGAGAAGGACGCCGATCGCCATGCCGGCCTGCGGCAACCAGAGCGGCATCGGGATGAGGCCGGAGGTGACCTCGTTCCGCATGAGATTCTGGCCCACCATCTTCAGCGTGTGCCAGGCGAAGATCCCCATGATCGTCGCCGCGATCGCAAGGGCGACGACGAGGAACACCTGACGCAGCCAGCCGCGCGCGGCATGGACGAAGAGGGTGACGCGGATGTGGCTGCCTTCGCGGAAGGCAAAGGCGAGGCCGAGAAAGGACGTCGCGGCGAGGCAGAAGCCGGCGAACTCGTCGGCCGAGGGCACGATCTTGCCCATCAGCCGGGCGACGATCTGCGAGGCGACGATGACCGCGATGGCGACCAGGAAGACCCCGGCGAGGACCCCGGCGCCGCGATAGAGGATGTCGAGAACGCGCGTCAGCACAGTGGTCCTCCGATCAGGATGCGCAATCGCGCAGGAACGAGACGCGGACGAGCCGGCGCGGTGACGGGCACGGCGCCGGACGCATCATGGCAAGACGGACGGCCGAGGCCGCCCGTCGGAAAAAGGCGCGGGCGAGACAGGTCGCCCGCGATCGTGTCGCAATGCACGCGGCTTTATTTGATCGCGTCGAGGACGGTCTTGCCCTCGTCACCGCTCGCCTCGGCCCACTCGGTCGCCATTTCCTCGCCGACGGCCTGAAGGCCGCTCATCAGCGTGTCGGTCGGCTCGATGACGTTCATGTTCTCGGCGAGCGTCTCGACGGCGGAGGTGCTCTCGGCCTGGCTCATTTCCCAACCGCGGGTCTCGGCGGTCTTGGCGGCCTCCAGGACGGCGGCCTGCGTCTCTTCGGGAAGCGAGGAGAAGGCGCTCTCGTTGACGATGATCATGTTCTTCGGGAGCCAGGCGTTGATGTCGTAGAAATTATCCGTGAAATCCCACGCCTTGGTGCGCACGCCGGTGGCGGCGGAGGTGACCATGCCGTCGACGATGCCGGTGGAGAAGGCTTGCGGAATTTCCACCGCCTCGACGGTCGTCGGCACCATGCCGAGGAGCTCGGCCATGCGTGCGGTCGTCGCGTTATAAGTGCGGAAGCGCACGCCCTTGAGGTCGTCCGCGGTCTCGATCGCGTCCGTCAGGTAAAAGCCCTGGCCCGGCCACGGCACGGCGAAGAGGAGGCGGATACCGTCGGCGGCGAGCTTTTCCTCGATCATCGGCCGCTGCGCATCCCAAAGCGCCTTCGCCTTGTCATAGCTCGTCGCGATGAAGGGGATGTTGTCGGCGCCGAAGAGCGGATCCTCATTATAGAGGTTGCCCATCAGGACTTCGCCGAGCGGCACGAGCTGATACTGAACCGAGCGCTTGATCTCGGGGTGCTTGAAGAGCGATTGGCCCGAATGCACCGTGATTTCGAGATCGCCGTCGGTCGCGGTGGCGACGTCCTCGGCGAATTGGCGGATATTCTTGGTGTGGAACTCGGCGTCCGGATAGGGCGTCGCCATATCCCAACGCGTCTGGGCCGAGGCCGGCACAGCGAACACCATGGACGCGATCAGTGCCGAACCTGCGGCAGCCTTCAAGCTCTTCATCAGCTCATTCCCTTATGTGACGCCCATACGCCGGACGCACCGACGACGGGTCATGCAAGTTCCGTGCGTCTTTATTCACCGCCCGGTGAAATGCGGGCGGCGTTTTTCGGCGAAGGCGGCGCGGCCCTCGCGATAGTCCTCGCTGGTGACGGCGCGCTCAACGGCGACCGACATCCGTTCCTCGCGCTCCGCCGTCTCGCCCTCGGTGAGAGCTTCGAGGACGATCTTGGTGCCGGCGATCGACAACGGGGCGCAGCCGGCGAGCTCGTCCGCCGCGGCGATCGCCGCGGGCAGGGCCTCGCCTTCGCTGATCTCGGAGACGAGGCCGATCCTCAGCGCGTCCTCGGCGTGATAGCGGCGCCCGGAAAACAGCATCTCCTTGGCCGCGACGAGGCCGACCGTGTGATAGAGCGCCCGCGTTTCCTCGATCCCGTAGACGATCGACAGGCGCGAGGCGGTGATCGCGAAATAGGCGCTCGTGTCGGCGATGCGGAAATCACAGGCGACCGCGACGCCGACGCCTCCGCCGAAGCACGGCCCGGACACGGCCGCATAGGTCGCCTTCGGGCATCGGGTGATCGCGACCGTCGCCCGGTCCACCATGGCAGCATAATGGAGCGCATCGTCATTGGTGGCGCGGACCGTGTCGAATTCCTTGATGTTGGCGCCGGCGCAAAAGGCCCCGCCGGCACCGGTCAGGACGATCGCCCGCAGCTCGGAGCGCTCGGCGAGCGCCTCGAAGATCTCCGCGAGGCGCACCCACATCGCGAGTGTCAGCGCGTTACGCTGGTCGGGACGGTTGATCGTGACGAGCGCCGTCGTGTCGGACGCACGCTCGACAATGAGGGCATCCCCGAGATCGGCGGTGGCCGGCGAGGTGGGAATGTCTATGCTCTGTGCGGTCAATCGTGTCACCGTCCTGAAGTGCGTGACGTCCGAACCGGCGGGCCGGAAAACGTCAACGCGCGCATCGTGTTGAAACCGGAGCGCAAGGGTTACGATCACCGCCATGGGTCACGTCGCGACGCGCTCCGGCGAGTCTCTGACGGCATCCTATCGAGCGGGTCTTCGCGGTTACAACTGAATAGCTGAGATAACGATAAGGTATGAATGTGTCTCGCCGAACCATCGCAGTTTCGGGGGAACATCATCCCAACACGTGTGGAGCGAGGGAGGCGTATGGGAGCGCTATCACATATTCGGGTTCTGGATCTGACGCGCGTGCGCGCGGGGCCGACATGCTGTCGGCTTTTCGCGGATTACGGCGCCGACGTCATCAAGATCGAGCCGCCCGAAGGGGTCGACCCGAACGCGACCATCAATGGTCCGCGCGACGGGTACGACATGCAGAACCTGCATCGCTCCAAGCGGTCGCTGAGCCTCAATCTCAAGAAACCCGAAGGCCGCAAGATCTTCGAGGAGATGGTGAAGACGGCCGATATCGTCGTCGAGAACTATCGGCCGGACGTCAAATATCGTCTCGGCGTCGACTATGAGACGCTGTCGGCGATCAATCCGCGCATCATCCTCACCTCGATCTCCGGCTTCGGCCAGGATGGGCCGTACACCAAGCGGCCGGGCTTCGATCAGATCGCGCAGGGCATGGGCGGGCTGATGGCGGTGACGGGCCTGCCGGGGCAGGGGCCGGTGCGGGCGGGCGCGGCGGTCGCGGACCTGTCGGCCGGGGTCTATGCGGCGACCGGGACGCTGATGGCGCTCGTCGAGCGTGAAGTCTCCGGCAAGGGGCAGTGGGTGCACACCTCGCTCCTCGAGGCGCAGATCGCGACGATGGACTTTCAGGCCGCGCGCTATCTCGTCGACGGGGACGTGCCCGAGCAGGCCGGCAACGATCACCCCGTCTCGACCCCGACCGGCGTCGTCGCGACCAAGGACGGCTATCTCAATCTCGGTGTCGCTGGTGACGGGCAGTGGCGCGATCTGTGCACCGAGATCGGTCACCCCGAGCTCGGCACCGACCCGCGATTTGCGACCGTCCAGGCCCGGCTCGACAACCGCCCGGCGGTGAACGCGCTCCTCGATCCGATCTTCCGGTCCGACACGACGACGAACTGGCTGAACCGGCTCGAAGCCGCCCACGTGCCGGCCGGCCCGATCTACCGGATGGACGAGGTGTTCGCCGACCCGCAGGTTCAGCATCTCGGCATCGCGGCCACGGTGGAGCATCCGCGCCGGGGACCGATCCAGCTCGTGGGCCTTCCCGTCCACCTCGACCGCACGCCGCCCGCGATCTCGCGCGCCGCGCCCGATCTCGGGGAGGATACCGACTCGATCCTCTCGGAACTCGGCTATGACGCGGCGCGGATCGGCGCTCTGCGCTCGGACGGGGTGGTCTGACATCGACCGACGAGGGCGCGGCGTCTCGGGATGAATGATCCCGGGGCGCCGCATCCTGCGGCGCCGTGATTCAGGCGGCGTTGCGGCTTTCGGCGGCGTGCTCGCGCGGGAGGCGGACGGTCACGGTCGTGCCGTGGCCGACCTCGGACTGGATGTCCATCTTGCCGCGGTGAAGCTCGGTGAGGGAGCGGGCGATCGCAAGGCCGAGACCCGACCCCTGGTGTGTCTTGGTGAACTGGTTCTCCACCTGCACGAAGGGCTGGCCGAGGCGTTCGAGCTCGCGCTTCGGGATGCCGATCCCGTTGTCCTCCACGGCGACGACGACCCAGTCCCGTTCGAGCCGGGCGCGCGTCGTGACGCAGCCGTCGTTCGGGGTGAACTTCACCGCGTTCGACATGAGGTTCAGGAGGATCTGCTTCATCGCGCGGCGGTCGACCTGGATCCGCATGCCGTCGGTGATCGCCGAGGCGAGGGTGATGTTCTTCTCCGCCGAGGTCGGCGTCATGATGCGCGTCGCCTCGGTGAAAAGCTCGGCGAGGTCGACCATCTCGACCGACAGATCGACCTGACCCGCCTCGATGCGGCTCATGTCGAGAATGTCGTTGATCACGCCGAGCAGGTAAGTGCCCGAATGGTGGATATCGGCGCAATATTCCTCGTATTTCGGTGAACCGAGCGTGCCGAACATCTGGTTCCGCATGATCTCCGAAAAGCCGATGATCGCATTCAACGGCGTGCGCAGTTCGTGCGAGATGTTGGCGAGGAATTCCGATTTCGCACGGTTGGCGTCCTCGGCGCGGGTCTTCTCCTCGGCATATTTCTCGGCGAGCTCGGCGAGTTGGCGCGTCTGATTTTCGGCGGTCCTGCGGGCGCTCTTCAGCTCGACGACGTTCGCCTTGAGGCGCTTTTCCGACTCCATCAGCCGCTCTTCGTGCGTCTTCAGCGTCGTAATGTCCGTGCCGACCGAGACGAAGCCGCCATCCTTGGTGCGGCGCTCGTTGATCTGTAGCCAGCGGCCGCCGGCGAGCTCGGCCTCATAGGAGCGGTCGTCGTCCGGTCCCGCCGTGTGGGTGAGGAGGTGGGAGGAGACGACCGGCTGAAGCGCCGCCTCGATGACGACATGGTAGGGCGTGCCGGGCTTCACCGCGTCGTCCGGCAGATTGTGCATCTCCTGATATTTGGTGTTGCACATCACGAGGCGGTTCTGCGCGTCCCACAGGACGAACGCCTCCGACACGGTCTCGATCGCGTCGCGAAGGCGCATGTCGGCGGTCGCAGACTGCTCGGCGAGGCGCTTCTGTTCCGTGGTGTCGAGCGCGACGCCGATGAGATGGGGCCGGCCCGATTCGTCGTCGGTGACGAGCTCGGCGCGGAAGCGCAGCCAGATCCAGCGGCCGTCCGCGTGGCGCATCCGCAGCGTGCGGTCGAGAACGCGCTCGCCGGTGGTGAGTTGGCGCTGGGCGAGCTCGTAAAGCCCGCCATCGTCGGGGTGGACGAGCGCGGCGACCTCGCGAAATCCCATCAGCTCGTCGCGCGGCGGCATGCCGAGCACCTCGAACATCGACTGCGTCCAGAACATGCGGCCGCGCGCGACGTCCCAGTCGAAGAGGCCGCAACGGCCGCGGGTGAGGGCGGTGTCGATGCGGGTGGTGGTCGCCGTGTAGATCTGATCGGCCGAGCGGGCGCGCGCCGACTGGGCATAGAAGGCGTAGACGACCACGATGATGACGCCGGCCGTACACATGAAGAGGACGGCGTTGGTGTTCATCTCGTCGCGCCAGGCCGAGAGGACGGCTTGCTCCGGCTGCGTGACGGCGATCATCGCCGAGCGGTCGGCGAGGTGATGGACGGTGGCGAACAAGGTGGTGCCGTCGCCGGCGACCTCCATCACCCCGGCGCGCCGGCCGAAGGTGGTCATCGGCTGGTTGGGGCCGAGAAGGTTCGCGACGGGACCGCCCACGAGATCCTGGCGGAACGGGGTCGACGCGAGGATCGTGTCCTCGTCGATCAGGGTGACTTGCCGCCCGCTCTCGGTGGCGCCTTCGGGCAGGCTCGTCGCGAAGATCGATTCGATCGGCAGATCTTCCTCTGCCATCCGGCGGCTCATCTCGGCCGACATCGCGCTCGCGATCAGGCCGATCTGGCTGCGGGCCTCGGCCTCGGCGGTGGCGCGATGGTCGAGCGTGATCGCGACGCGATAGGCGGCGATCACCAGGATGAAGATGATGGTGAGGAGCGGGATCGCCCGGCGCAAGAGCGGCTCGCGGGCGAGAAGCTGACCATAGCCGGGCTCGGCGAGGAGGCGGACGTGACCGTCCATCCGCAAGCGGCTCGCGCGGGCCGCATCGCCGTTGCCGCTCGCCTTCGCCGAATAGAGGCGCTGGACCGAGGCGGGCGGCTCGGCCGCGTCGGCCTCCACCGGCGGCGCCTCGGCGCGGACGGCGGGGGTGGCGGCGCGGCGGTTCGCCGGCGGTTCGGGAGTGCGCGGCCGTGGGCGGGCCTGCGACGTGCCGGCTCTCGGGCGGCCGGGCGCGCTCGTTTCGGATCTCGGGGCGGGGCGATGACGTGCGGCTCCCCCGGCCCCGGCGTTTGCCGTCGCGGCCGACGCGGAGCCGACGCGCGGCTCGTCCTCGTCCGACATGCGCGTGGTCGCTGCCATGGAATCCCGCAAAATGTGCTCGAATCGACCTAGATTATGAGCGGCTCCCGAGCTTTGTCCAAGTGTGGTTAACACTTCGTTAAGCGTTTCCTTTTTGCCCCAACGGGACACGGACCGGCGCGGCGCAAGGCCCGCCGGCCCGTCTGGTCGCTATGCCTTCAGGAGGCGGCGGACGATGTCGCCCACGTCGGACGATTTCGCCTGTTCGAGCACACCGTTGAGAGCGGCATAAGCGGCCTCGCGGCGGGGCGTGTCGAAGCGGCGATACTCGCTGAAGAGGGTGAGGAGGCGCGCCGCGACCTGCGGGTTCGCCGCATCGAGCTTCAGCGCGATATCGGCGAGGAAGCGGTAGCCCGACCCGTCCGCGGCGTGGAATGCGGCGGTGTTCTGGGCAAACGCGCCGATGAGGCTGCGGGTGCGGTTCGGGTTCTTCAGGCTGAAGCGTGGATGATCCATCAGCCCCTTGGTGCGATCGAGCGCCTTGCCGTCGCTGCGGGAGGCCTGAAGGGCGAAATATTTGTCGAGGACGAGGGGCTCGCTCTCGAAATCGTCGTGGAAGCGGGCGAGCGCGTCGTCCGCCGTCGGGGCATTGGCGGCCGCGAGGGCCGCGAGGGCGGCGAGGCGGTCGGTCATGTTGGTCGCGCTCGCGGCCTGTTCGGTCGCGCGGTCGGCGTTGCCGGCGGCGGTGAGGAGGGCGAGCGCCGCGTTGCGCAGCGAGCGGCGGCCGGCCGCCTCCGGCGAGACGTCGTCCGGCGCGGGGGCCGGCTTGTCGTGGATCGCCTCGAGCGTCGCCATCATGGCGTTACCGAGCGCGGCCGACAGCGCCTTGTGGGCGGCGTCTACCTTCTCGGCGTCAACGTCGTTGCCGATCGCCTCCACCAGCATGTGGCGGGTCGGAAGCTGAAGGATGAAGGCGCGGAAGGCGGGCTCGTGCGCCGGATCGCTCGCGAGGGCGGCGAGGGCGCGGGCGAGCCGCTCGGCGTCGAACCCCACGCCGTCATAGTCGGCGCGCAGGGCATCGAGGCCGCGGCGCTGGGCGGCGTCCCAGATGTTGAACGGATCGTCGTCGCGCTCGAGGAGCTGGAAGTCGCGTTCCGGATCGGCGGAGCGCTCGACATGGACCGGCGCGGAGAAGGCGCGGAAGACCGACGCGACAGGCGCCTCGTTGAGGCCGTCGAGGGTGATCGTCGCCGTCTCGCCGAGCACGAGACGGTCGCCCTTGAGGCTCGCCCCCTCGATCTTGGCGCGGGTGAGATCGTGCGCGCCGCCGCCGCCCATGAGGGCAAGGCGCACCGGGATCGGCTTCAGCGCCGCGCCCATGAACGGCTTCTGGGTGAGGGTGAGCCGGTAGGCGCCGTCGGCGAATGCCTCTTCGACCGCGACGGTGGGCGTGCCGGCTTCGAGATACCAGCGCATGAAGGCGCTCGGATCGGAGAGTTCGAAGCAGGCGATGAAGTCCTCGATGGTGGCGGCGGTGCCGTCATAGCGGGCGAAATAGGTGTCCATCCCCCGCCGGAACGCCGCCTCACCGATGAGGGTGTGGAGCATGCGGATGACCTCGGCGCCCTTTTCGTAGACCGTGGTCGTGTAAAGGTTCGAGATCTCGGCATATTCGTTCGGGCGAACCGGGTGGCGCAGCGGGCCGCCATCCTCGCTGAACTGATGTAGGCGCAGGCGCCGCACGTCCTCGATGCGCTTGACCGAGCGGGAGCGCACATCGGCGGTGAACTCCTGGTCGCGGAACACCGTGAGGCCTTCCTTGAGGCAGAGCTGGAACCAGTCGCGGCAGGTGATCCGGTTGCCGGTCCAGTTGTGGAAATATTCGTGGGCGATCACCGTCTCGATACCGGCATAGTCGGTGTCGGTCGCAAGGCCCGGATCGGCGAGCACATAGCGGTCGTTGAAGACGTTGAGGCCCTTGTTCTCCATCGCGCCCATGTTGAAGTCGGACACGGCGACGATGTTGAAGACGTCGAGATCATACTCGCGGCCGAAGCGGGTTTCGTCCCAGCGCATCGAGCGCTTGAGGGCGTCCATCGCGTAGGTGGCGCGGGGCTCCTTGCCCTTTTCGACATAGATCGCAAGGTCGACGGCGCGGCCCGACATCGTCGTGAAGGTGTCGGTGACGACGCCGAGTTCGCCGGCGACGAGGGCGAACAGATAGGTCGGCTTCGGAAACGGGTCGTGCCAGAGGGCGGTCTTTGCGCCGTTCATCTCGCCGGTCTCGACGAGATTGCCGTTCGACAGGAGGACAGGATCGCCGGAACCGTCCGAGATGATGAAGACGTCGTAGACCGAAAGGACGTCGGGGCGGTCATAGGAGTAGGTGATGCGGCGGAAGCCTTCGGCCTCGCACTGGGTGCAATAGACGCCGTTCGAGCGGTAGAGGCCCATGAGCTCGGTGTTCTCGTCGGGCGAGATGACAGTGATGAGCGAGAGCTCGAACGGCCGGTTCGGCGGGGATTTGAGGATGAAGGCGTCGGGGCTCGCTTCATAGGCCGATTGGGGCAAGGCGCGTCCGTCGAGCTCGGCGCCGAGGAGCATCAGGCCGTCACCGACGAGGGTCAGGGGGCCGTCCACCGAACCGCGCGGCTCGTAGGTCGTGGTGTTGCGCACGACGGTCCGCGTCGGATTGAGCGCGAACATCAAGGTGGTGCGGGGCGCGCGGTAGAGGGTTGGCGCATAGTCGATCAGCCGGACCGTCTGGCCTGTGTCGGTGCGCATCATCTCGGGTATCCTTTCGCGGTCCTTTGCCCTTTCGGGCGGCGGCGCCTATGATCCTTCACGTATGAAAGATCACTGAGTTTGGGGTAGGAGAGAACATGTCGGCCGCAGCCGAGTCCGGGAATGTGCGCGACAAGACCGTTCCGTTCCAGTGGGACGACCCCTTCCGCTTGGAGGGGCAGCTCACCGAAGACGAGCGGATGATTCGCGACACGGCCCATGATTATGCGCAGGACAAGCTCCTGCCGCGCGTGATCGACGCGTTTCGCGAGGAAAAGACCGACCGGTCCATCTTCAACGAGATGGGTGAGATCGGCCTTCTCGGGGTCACGATCCCGGAAGAATATGGCGGAGTGGGCGCCAGTTACGTCTCCTATGGGCTCGTCGCGCGGGAGGTGGAGCGCGTCGATTCGGGCTATCGCTCGATGATGAGCGTTCAATCCTCGCTCGTCATGTACCCGATCTATGCCTATGGCGACGAGAGCCAACGCAAAAAGTGGTTGCCGAAGCTCGCCAGCGGCGAATTCGTCGGCTGTTTCGGGCTGACCGAACCCGACGCCGGCTCCGATCCCGGCGGGATGACGACGCGGGCCAAGAAGGTCGATGGCGGCTATCTCCTCAAGGGCGCCAAGACGTGGATTTCCAACTCGCCGATCGCCGACGTCTTCGTCATCTGGGCGAAGTCCGACGCGCATGACGACAAGATCCGCGGCTTCGTCCTCGAAAAGGGGATGAAGGGGCTCGATGCGCCGAAGATCGAGGGCAAGATCTCGCTGCGTGCCTCGGTCACCGGCATGGTGATGATGGACGACGTGTTCGTGCCGGAGGACAATCTCCTGCCGAACGTGTCCGGCCTCCGCGGTCCGTTCGGCTGCCTCAACCGGGCGCGCTACGGCATCTCCTGGGGCGCGATGGGGGCGGCGGAATTCTGCTGGCACGCCGCGCGTCAATATACGCTCGACCGCAAGCAGTTCGGCCGCCCGCTCGCCCAGACCCAGCTCGTCCAGAAAAAGCTCGCCGACATGCAGACCGAGATCGCCCTCGGCCTCCAGGGCTCGCTGCGCGTCGGCCGCCTCTTCGACGACGGGGAGATGGCGCCGGAGATGATCTCCCTCGTCAAGCGCAACAATTGCGGCAAGGCGCTCGATATCGCGCGGATGGCGCGGGATATGCACGGCGGAAACGGGATCTCCGAGGAGTATCACGTCATTCGCCACATGGTGAACCTCGAGACGGTGAACACCTACGAGGGCACGCACGACGTCCACGCCCTGATCCTCGGCCGGGCGCAGACCGGGCTTCAGGCCTTCTTCTGAGCGGCACAAGGCGGCCGACGCCCCGCCGCCAACGTCAGACGCCTCCGCCAGCCGCGATTTCGCGTGCCGGCGGAGGCGTTTTTTGTTTCAATCGGCGGCATCGGGCGAGACGAATTGATAGGGTGGGACGTTGAGAGACGACCATTTCGCCGATGAGGGCGAAATAATTGTCGCCGGACGATTGCCTTGTTGTCATCTTGTCGTCGGGGTGACGGTCTATCTCGGACGCTGCCAGACAAGAGCGCGAAACCGACGGTGGAGCGGTGATTGTCGGCGTTCGGCAGCGTTGCCCTTCACGCTCGATCATGCAATCACCGCAAGACTTGCATGGTCTCAACGCCTTAGGACGTAGGATCTATGGCCGTCCTCGACGTGCGTAACCTCGTAGTGGAATACCGGATCGACGGGGTGAACCGGGCGGTCGACGGCATTTCGTTTCAAATACCCGAAGGCAAGACCGTCGCCATCGTCGGCGAATCCGGGTCCGGCAAGTCGACGATCGGGCAGGCGGTGATGGGGCTGCTGCCGTCGGTCGCCACGATTCCCGAGGGCGAGATCCTCTTCACCGATCCCGTCGACCAGAGCACGACCGATCTCGTCGGCCTGCCGCGCGACGGCGATCTGATGCGCAAGATCCGCGGCAACCGTATCGCGATGATCTTCCAGGAGCCGATGACGAGCCTGTCGCCGCTCCACACGATCGGCGATCAGATCGGCGAGGCGGGGCGGCTCCATCAGAATATGGACCGGAAGACGGCGCGGGACGCGACGCGCGAGATGCTGCGCCTTGTGCAGTTCCCGAACCCCGATCATGCGCTCGACACCTATCCGTTCGAGCTGTCGGGCGGGCTTCGCCAGCGCGCGATGATCGCGATGGCGATGATGTGCCGCCCGGCGCTCGTCATCGCCGACGAGCCGACGACGGCGCTCGACGTGACGATCCAGGCCGAGATCCTGAAGCTCCTGCGCGACGTGCAGGCCGAGATCGGCATGGGCATCATGCTCGTGACGCACGATTTCGGCGTGGTCGCGAACATGGCCGACCAGGTGGTGGTCGTCTATCAGGGCCGGGTGATGGAGAAGGGGCCGTCGAAGCGGATCTTCGAGGCGCCACAGCATCCTTATTTGAAGGCGCTGCTGCACGCCGTGCCGACCTTCGACATGACCGAGCGGCTGGTGCCGATCCGGCCGATCGAGCCGAAATTGTCCGCATTCGGGGCGCCGTGCGAGGTAAAGCGCGGCGAGCCGCTGATCGAGGTCGACAATCTCGTCAAACGCTTCCAGCTCAAGAAAGGCGGCTTCCTCTCCAAGCCGCGCACGATGACGGCGGTCGATCAGGTGAGCTTCACGGTGAATGCCGGGGAGTGTCTCGGCATCGTCGGCGAATCGGGCTCGGGCAAGACCACAGCGGCGCTCGCCGTGATGCGCGCATTCCAACCCTCGTCCGGTCATATCCGGATCCGCGAGGGGGATGGATGGCGCGATATCGCAACGCTCGAGGGCGAGGACCTGCTCGCCTATCGGCGGCGGATCCAGCTCGTTTTCCAGGATCCGTTCTCCTCGCTCAATCCGCGCATGTCGATCAACGAGGTGATCGGCGAGCCGCTGGTGATCCACAATGTCGGAACGCCGGAGAGCCGCAAGCAACACGTGCGCGATCTGATGGAACTTGTCGGGCTCGACCCGAAAATGCTGCGCCGCTATCCGCATTCGCTGTCCGGCGGGCAGCGCCAGCGGGTCGGCATTGCGCGCGCTCTGGCGTTGCGGCCGGATATTCTCGTCTGCGACGAGCCGGTGTCGGCGCTCGACGTGTCGGTTCAGGCGCAGGTCTTGAATCTTCTGAGTGATCTACAACGCGAACTCAGCCTGACCTATCTATTCGTGAGCCACAATCTGGCGGTGGTCGATTACCTCGCGACCCGGATCGCCGTGATGTGTCGCGGCCGCCTCGTCGAGCTCGGCGAGACACGGGCGGTGATCGACAATGCCCAGCACCCTTACACGAAGGCGTTGCTGACGGCGGTTCCGGACGCCAATCTCCATCGCCCGCTCGATTTTGCGGCGCTGTCGGCCGGACGCGCGTCCGATCCGGCCGCATGGCCCGAACCCTATCGACTCCTGCCCGGCGAAACGCCCACCATGGTCGAGCGTTTCCCTGGCCATTTCGTCTGCGCGCCCGGCGAGGTTCCGGCAATTAAGGATGCCGCTTGATGATCCGCACACTCATCGTCTGCGCTTTGATGCTGGTTGCGCCCTCGGCCTTCGCCGAGCGGCCGGCTCTGGTCGAAACTGCGACCCTGTCCAACACCCATAGCGGGCTCCCGCCGATCGAGGAGCGCGTTCCCGAAGAGCCGTTGGTCGTCGATCTCGCCGCGACGGGGCGGACGGTCGGCAAGCACGGCGGTGAACTCGAGACGCTGATCGGCCGCGCGAAGGATATGCGCCTCATCAATGTGTGGGGCTATGCGCGGCTCGTCGGCTACAACGAGGATTATGACCTCGAGCCCGACATTTTGCGGGCCGTCGATGTGGAGGAAGGGCGGGATTTCACCTTCCATCTGCGCAAGGGGCACAAATGGTCGGACGGGGCGCCGTTCACCTCCGAGGATCTGCGTTATTTCTACGAGGACATCCTCACCAATGAGGAGCTGACGCCGACCCCGCCGCCTTACATGCTGGTCGACGGCAAGTTGCCCGCCTTCGAGGTGATCGACGAGACCACGGTGCGCTACACGTGGGACAAGCCCAATCCGCGCTTCCTCCCGACGCTCGCCCAGGCGCGTCCGCCCTTCATCTACCGGCCGGCGCATTATCTGAAACAATTCAACCCGAAATATGGCGATCAGGCGGAGATCGACCGGCAAGTTCGTGAAGCGCGGGTCCGTTCCTGGGCACCGCTCCACAATCTGCGCGACGATATGTACGACGCGACGAACCAGGATCTGCCGTCCCTTCAGCCCTGGATCCCGACCAAGAGCAGCACCGATCGACGCTTCGTCATGGTGCGCAACCCGTACTTCCACCGCGTCACCACCGAGGGGCAGCAGCTTCCTTATATCGACAAGGTGGTGATGTCGGTCGTCGACGGCAGCCTGATCGCGACCAAGGTGCAGGCGGGTGAGGCGGATCTTCAGTCGCGCGGTCTCGTGTTCGGGGATCTGCCGGTCCTCAAGCGGGGCGAGCAGCAAAAGGGTTACAAGACCTACCTCTGGCCGGAGGCCTATGCTTCGGCGATCGCGCTCTATCCGAACCTCACCGTGAAGGACCCGGAGCTTCGCGAGCTCTTTCGCGACAAGCGGTTCCGTCAGGCGCTGTCGATGGCGATCGACCGGGATCTTTTGAACCGCGTCCTGTTCTTCGGGCTCGGCAAGCCGTCGGCGAACACCGTGCTGCCGCAAAGCCCGCTTTATGAGGCCGGCCATTTCGACCCGCCCGCTTATGATGCGAAGAAAGCGAGCGCGCTCCTCGACGAGATCGGCCTGACCAAGCGCAATTCGGACGGTATCCGCCTCCTGCCGAGCGGGCGGCCGTTGGAGCTGATCGTCGAGACGGCGGGCGAGAACGCGATCGAAATCGACGCGCTGGAGCTCATCAAGGACACGTGGAAGGAGGTCGGCGTGGGACTGTTTCCGCGGCCGTCCCAGCGCGACGTCCTGCGCAACCGCGCCTTCTCCGGCGAACTCGCGATGAGCGTGTGGGCCGGCTTCGATAACGGCATTCCCTCGGCCAACATGCCGCCGGACGAACGGGCGCCGGTGTCGACGATCTTCCTCACCGGCCCGTCTTGGGGCGCTTTCGAGATGAGCGGCGGGGAGAGCGGCGAGAAGCCGGATTATCAACCGGCGATCGAGCTGATGACCCTTTATAACGACTGGCTCGCGACCGAGACGGAGGAAGAGCGCGCATCGGCCTGGGAGCAGATCCTGGCACTGCACGCCTCCGAGGTGCTGACCATCGGGACCGTCGAAGGGGTGGTGCAGCCCGTCGTCGTCAAGAACACGCTGAAGAATGTGCCGGAGAAGGCCGTCTATGGCTGGGATCCGGGCGCCCAATTCGGCGTCTATCGGATGGACGAGTTCTTTTTTGACGACGCCAGCTAACCTCTCGCGTCAAGGGCCGGAGCCGTCATGATTGCCTATGTTCTGCGTCGGCTCGCCGGCATGGTGCCGACGCTGTTCATCATCTCGTTGCTGATCTTCTTCATCATCGAGTTGCCGCCCGGCGACTATTTGACGAACCAGATCTCGCAGCTCCAGGCGCAAGGCGAGGCGGCCTCGGTCGCCAAGCTGGAGTTTCTGCGGCGTGAGTTCGCCCTCGATCGCCCGTTCCTGGAGCGGTACGGGGTGTGGGTCGGCATCTGGCCCGGTCAGCACGGGTTCGATGGGATCCTGCAGGGCAATTGGGGCTGGTCGTTCGAGTTTCAGAAGCCGGTCGGGGACGTGGTGTCCGGCTCGCTCCTCCTCACCGTGATCCTCAATTTCGCGACGATCCTCTTCGTCTATATCGTCTCGTTCCCGATCGGGATCTATTCGGCGACGCGGCAATATTCCTGGGGCGATTACGGCTTCACCTTTCTCGGCTATCTGGGGCTCGCGGTTCCGAACTTCCTGCTCGGGCTGATCCTCCTCTTCCTGATGAACGAGTGGTTCGGCGTGTCGGTCGGTGGCCTGATGGCGCCGCGCTTCATGGACGAGCCGATGAGCTTCGACAAATTGATGTCGATCCTGTCCCACCTCGTGGTGCCGACGATCGTGATCGGAACGGCAGGAACGGCGGCGATGATCCGCCGCTTGCGGGCGAACCTCCTCGACGAGCTGAACCGCCAATACGTGACGACGGCGCGGGCGAAGGGGCTCAAGGAGCGCAATCTCGTCCTCAAATACCCGCTCCGGGTCGCTCTCAATCCGTTCATCGCGGACATCGGCAATCTCATTCCGTCGCTTGTGTCGGGCTCGGTGATCGTCTCGGTCGTCCTCAACCTGCCGACGGTCGGGCCGATCCTGCTCGGCGCACTCCAGTCGCAAGATCAGTATCTCGCCGGCTTCATTCTCCTCTTCGTCGCGGTTCTCACGCTCATCGGTATGCTCATTTCGGATCTTTTGTTGGCGGCGCTCGATCCCCGAATCCGCCTCGGCCAGGAGGCGCCGGCGTGAGCGGGGCGTACGCACGATGAAAGAGACGACCCGGCTCGATCCCGAGCGTCGCGCGGGAGAGGCAAGCGTCGATCTTCCGGGCGCCGCCGATCATTATGTCGACGATCGCCCGTTCGATCCGGGAGAGGCCGAGCGCCTCTCGCCGGAGCAGGAGCGCTATTTCCAGGCCTCGCAATGGCGGATCATCTGGTGGCGTTTCCGCCGCCACAAGCTCGCCGTGTGGTCGGCGGTCGTGCTGTTCCTGTTCTATCTGTGCGTTCCGTTCGCCGATCCGATCGCGCCGTATGATCCGAACGGGCGGAATGCCGAGTTCCTCTATGCCCCGCCGCAGCCGGTGAAGCTCTTTCACGAGGGGCGTTTCGTCGGACCGTTCGTCTATCCGATGGTCTCCGAGATCGACCTCGACACGCTGCAATGGGTCTATAAGACCGACGTGAGCGAGCCGCAGAGATTGCGCTTCTTCTGCCTCGGCGATTCCTATCGGTTCTGGGGGATGATCGAAGGCCGCTTCCATCTCGTCTGCCCGCCCGAAGGAGGAACCTTCTTCCTTCTCGGCACGGACCGGCTCGGGCGCGACGTTCTTTCCGGCCTCGTCCACGGGGCGCGGATCTCGCTGACCGTGGGTCTCGTGGGTGTCGCGATCTCGATCGGGCTCGGCATGCTCTTCGGCGGCATCGCGGGCTTTTTCGGCGGCATCGTCGACAGCGTGATCATGCGGCTCATCGAGATTCTCCGATCGCTGCCGGAGTTGCCCTTGTGGATGGCGCTTTCGGCGGCCCTACCGGTCACGTGGTCGCCGTTGTGGATCTATCTCGGCATCACCATCATTCTGGGGCTTCTCGACTGGCCGGGGCTTGCGCGTGCGGTCCGCTCCAAACTCCTAGCTCTGCGCGAGGAGGATTATGCGCGGGCGGCGATGCTGATGGGCGCGCCGCCACAGCGGATCATCCGGCGGCATCTCTTGCCGGGCTTTTCGAGCCACATCATCGCCTCGGCGACACTGTCGATCCCGACGATGATCCTCGGCGAGACGGCGCTCTCCTTCCTCAATCTCGGCCTGCAACGGCCGGCGATCTCGTGGGGCGTCCTCCTCAACGAGGCGCAGAACATCACCGTCGTGACGATCTATCCCTGGCTGATGGCGCCGGTGATCCCGATCATCATCGTGGTGCTCGCCTTCAACTTCCTCGGCGATGGATTGCGCGACGCGGCCGACCCTTACAAGAATTGAGGCGGCCGCAACGGGTGACGAACGGCGCGCGGCATGCCTTGACCGTTGCGCCGGCCGCCCGGCGGGTGGTAGGCGGAGCGCACCGTTGGAGCGACCCTCATGTCCGTTGACTTGGAAACCGTGCGCCGCGTGGCGCACCTCGCCCGCATCAAGGTGGGCGATGACGAAGCAGAGCGCCTTCAGGGCGAGTTGAACGCCATCCTGGGCTTTGTCGAGCAACTCGGCGAGGTCGATGTCGACGGCGTCGAGCCGATGACGGCGACCGTCGACGCCGCGCTGCGCCGACGCGCGGACGAGGTGACGGACGGCGGCAACCCGGACAAGGTGCTCGCCAACGCGCCTGAGTCCGACGATGGCTTCTTCCTGGTGCCGAAGGTGGTCGAATGAGCGCGCTGACCGATCTCACGCTCGCCGAGGCGCGCGACAAGCTGAAGAGCAAGGAAATCCGCGCGGTTGAGCTGACCGACGCCTATCTCGACGCAATCGAGGCGGCTTCCGCGCTCAACGCCTACATCACCGTGACGCCGGAGAAGGCGCGGGAGATGGCGGCGGCCTCGGACACGCGCCTTGCGACCGGGACGGGTGGGGCGCTCGAAGGCGTGCCGCTCGGCGTCAAGGATCTGTTCTGCACCGAGGGCACGGCGACGACGGCCGGATCGAAGATCCTCGGCAATTTCGTGCCGCCTTACGAATCGACGGTCACGGCCAATCTGTGGGCCGCGGGCGCCGTGCAGCTCGGCAAGCTCAATCTCGACGAGTTCGCGATGGGCTCCTCCAACGAGACGAGCGCGTTCGGACCGGTCCTCAATCCATGGGGCGGGAAGGACGGCAAGCTCGTTCCGGGTGGCTCCTCGGGCGGGTCGGCGGCGGCGGTCGCGGCGCATCTGTGCGCCGGCGCGACCGGGACCGACACCGGCGGCTCGATCCGCCAGCCGGCCGCGCTGACCGGCACGGTCGGCATCAAGCCGACGTATGGGCGCTGCTCGCGCTGGGGCATCGTGGCGTTCGCCTCCTCGCTCGATCAGGCCGGGCCGATCGCGCGGACGGTCCAGGACGCGGCGATCCTCCTCAAGGAAATGGCCTCGGTCGACGTGAAGGATTCCACCTCGGTCGATCTTCCGGTCGCCGATTATGAAGCCGCGCTCGGCGGCAGCGTGAAGGGCAAGCGGATCGGCATTCCGAAGGAATATCGCGTCGACCCGATGCCGGACGCGCTCGAGGCGTTGTGGCAGAAGGGCGTCGAGTGGCTGCGCGATGCGGGGGCGGAGATCGTGCCGGTCTCGCTGCCGCACACGAAATACGCGCTCGCCGCTTATTATATCGTGGCACCGGCGGAGGCGTCGTCGAACCTCGCGCGCTATGATGGCGTGCGTTATGGGCTGCGCGTGCCGGGCGACGACATCATTTCGATGTACGAGAACACCCGCGCCGCCGGGTTCGGCGACGAGGTGAAGCGGCGTATCCTGATCGGCACCTACGTGCTCTCCGCGGGCTATTATGATGCGTATTATCTGCGCGCCCAGAAGGTCCGCACGCTGATCAAGCGCGATTTCGAAACCGTGTTCGATGAGGGGATCGACGCTCTCCTCACGCCGACGACGCCGGGGCCGGCCTTCGGTCTTGGTGGCAAGCCCGATCCCGTCGAGATGTACCTCAACGACGTGTTCACCGTGCCGGTGAACATGGCGGGGCTGCCGGGGATCTCGATCCCCGCGGGGCTTTCGGAAAGCGGTCTGCCGCTGGGGCTCCAGCTCATCGGTCGGCCGTTCGAGGAGGAGGCGCTGATGCCCCTCGCGCGGGCGATCGAGGATGCGGCGGGGCATTTCTCGCCGCAGATGTGGTGGACGACATAGGCCGGGCATTGCCGCGGCCGTCCGCCCTGAGCCGGCGCGCGGCGCTGCGTTAGGCTATCTCGCGTCCGGCATCAGCGGGGGCGGGGGCCGATGGTGGAACCACCGTCGCGGCGCGCCCTCGCAAGAGGCCCGTCCCGTCCGCCCGTGAGTTCGGGCGGCGACGTTGGCCGGCGTGACGTCCGTCACGCGGCGGATGGCTTCGATGTTCGGGTCTTGGTCTGGGCGATTTTTCGGGCGGGCGGGACGCCCGCGCACGGTGCGCCGGGCCGCCTCGGGCGGCCTTCGCCTCGCCGGATCGGGACGTTGACTTCACATTGTGAGCGTCGCTCTGGACATGCGTGCCATCGCGCTTAATTGGAGGGTGGCTCCGCTCTGCCTCATCGAGGCCGGGCCGGTGTCTCGCCAGGCAGATTCATCGACGTGGTTCCCTTACACCGGACGGAGAGAAAGGGGCGCGAACCGTAGACGCGGCTCGCACACGACGCGCCGTTCCCAGTCGGTACGAGACGATGCGCGCGGGCGAAAGACGCCGGGCGCACCGGAATAGGAATGGACTGAACCCCATGAACGAGCATGATCCGATCTTAACGGTCGATCGCCTCAACAAGACGTACGATTCCGGGCACACCGCCTTGTCGGACGTGTCCCTCACCATCGAGCGGGGTGAAATCCTCGCGCTTCTCGGCCCGAACGGCGCGGGCAAGACGACGCTGATCTCGACGATCTGCGGGCTCGTGCGCCCGACGTCCGGGCGGGTGTCGGTCGGCGGGTACGATATCGTCGACGACTATCGCAAGGCCCGCTCGCTGATCGGGCTCGTTCCGCAGGAAATCACGCTCGAGCCGTTCGAAAAGGTCTGGGACACGGTCCGGTTCTCGCGCGGGCTCTTCGGCAAGCGGGCGAACGATGCGCACATCGAGCGGCTCCTCAAGGCGCTGACGCTGTGGGACAAGCGGGACGCGGCGGTGATGGAGTTGTCCGGCGGGATGAAGCGGCGCGTGCTGATCGCGAAGGCGCTCGCCCACGAGCCGCGCGTTCTGTTTCTCGACGAGCCGACGGCGGGGGTGGATGTCGAGCTGCGCAAGGAGATGTGGGCGGTCGTCGCCCAGCTCCGCGCCGACGGCGTCACGATCATCCTGACCACCCATTATATCGAGGAGGCGGAAGCGATCGCCGATCGCGTCGGGATCATCTCGGGCGGCAAGATCCTTCTCGTGGAGGAAAAAGGCGCGCTGATGAAGCGGCTCGGGCAGCGGCAAGTGCGCATCCATCTCGCCGAGCCGGTCGAGCGTGTGCCGGATGTGTTGTCGAACCATGGGCTCGAGCGGGCGGAGGACGGGCGTTCGCTGATCTACACCACCCTCGAAGGCGGGCCGCCGCTCGCGGGGCTCTTCGCCGACCTCGCGGGGGCGGGGATCGTCGTTGCCGACGTCGACACGCGCCGGCGCTCGCTCGAGGACATCTTTGTCGAACTCGTCCATAACGGGAATGGAGACGCGGCGTGAACTGGCTCGCAATCTGGGCGATCTATCGCCACGAAATGGTGCGGGCGTTCCGAACCGTCCTGCAATCCCTGGTCTCGCCGGTGATCACGACCTCGCTCTATTTCGTCGTGTTCGGCGGGGCGATCGGCTCGCGCATCGAGCAGGTGGAAGGCGTCAGCTACGCCTCGTTCATCGTGCCGGGTCTCATCATGCTGACGGTGTTGACCCAATCGGTCACCAACGCGGCGTTCGGCATCTTCTTTCCGAAATTCATCGGGTCGATTTACGAGCTGTTGTCGGCGCCGGTCTCGTTCCTCGAAATCGTGATCGGTTTCGTGTCGGCGGCGGCGACGAAGTCGTTCCTGATCGGCATCGTGATCTTCATCACAGCGCACGCCTTCGTCGACATCGAGGTCGCCCATCCGATCCTGATGGTCGTCATCTTGATCGTGACGTGTCTCGTGTTCTCGCTGTTCGGGTTCATCGTCGGGATCTGGGCGCGCAATTTCGAGCAGCTTCAGCTCGTCCCGCTCCTCATCATCACGCCGCTGGTGTTCCTCGGCGGCAGCTTCTACTCGATCTCGATGTTGCCGCCGGTCTGGCAGACGGTGACGCTGTTCAACCCGGTCGTCTATCTCGTGTCGACCTATCGCTGGACCTTCTTCGGCTATGCCGACGTCAATCTGGCGCTGTCGGCGTCGATGATCGTGCTCTTCGTCGCGCTGTGTCTCGGCGTGATCTGGTGGATGTTCCGCACGGGTTATCGGTTGCGGACATAGGAGGCGGGCCGCACGCGCGAAATTTTCTTTCGCGCGTGCATTCCAGGCTCCCGCCTGAAAATCATGTTTTGAATCAATGGGTTGCATGGGTTCTGCGCGATCCGAAAAGGCGCACCGGCGTGCATTTGCGTCTCGCGCGTCCTTTATCTCTGACCATCCAGACCTAACCTTATCCACGTGAGCGTGCGGCGGCTGGACGGCCCTTCGGGGCCTCCGGCCTGATGGCACGCGCCTATCATCGGCGACGGATG
Organism: Acuticoccus kalidii; assembly: GCF_021556395.1. Classification (GTDB taxonomy): domain Bacteria; phylum Pseudomonadota; class Alphaproteobacteria; order Rhizobiales; family Amorphaceae; genus Acuticoccus; species Acuticoccus kalidii. The sequence goes on along the minus strand of NZ_JAKGCS010000024.1, from coordinate 66,679 downwards.
TCGCATAACAATTCGATTGAATAAGGGGGTTTGGACCGGATGTGCGGAATTTGCGGCGAGATCACATTCGACGGGAGCATCGCATCTGTGGGGGCCGTTTCCGCGATGGCCGATGCGATGGCGCCGCGAGGGCCCGACGGGGCCGGCATTCTCGCGCGTGACCGTGTCGCCTTCGGTCATCGACGGCTGACGATCATCGACCTTTCGACCCGTTCGGCGCAGCCGATGACGGATCCCGATCTCGGGCTCTCCATCGTCTTCAATGGCTGCATCTACAACTATCCCGAGCTGCGCAGGGAGCTCGAGGGGAAGGGGTATCAGTTCTTCTCTTCGGGCGACACCGAGGTGATCTTGAAGGCGTATCACGCCTGGGGCACCGACTGCGTGAAGCGCTTTCACGGCATGTTCGCGTTCGTGATCCACGAGCGGGACAGCCAGCGCGTCGTCATGGGGCGCGACCGTTTCGGGATTAAGCCGTTTTATTATTCGCAGACGAAAGACCGCATCCGTTTCGCGTCCTCGCTGCAAGCGATCCTCGCGGCCGGCGATGTCGACACCTCGATCGATCCGGTGGCGCTTCACCATTATATGACCTTCCACGCGGTCGTGCCGCCGCCGCACACGATCTTGTCGGGTGTGCGCAAGCTGCCGCCGGCGACCATCCGCGTCATCGAGCCGAACGGGTCGATGAAGGACGAAGTCTATTGGCGCATCGATTATACGCGCACCGCGGAGGACCTCGCGACCTCCGGCGAGGTGTGGCGCGACCGGGTGCTCGAAGCGCTGCGGACGTCGGTGAGCCGGCGCATGGTGGCCGACGTTCCGGTGGGCGTCCTCCTCTCGGGCGGTGTCGATTCCTCGGTGATCGTGTCGCTGCTCGCCGAGGCGGGGCAGACCGGACTTCAGACCTTCTCGATCGGTTTTGAGGACGCGCACGGGGAGGTCGGCAACGAGTATCAATATTCCGACCTCATCGCCGAGCGGTTCGGGACCGACCATCACAAGATCTTCATCCCGTCCTCGGAGATGATCGAGGCGATGCCGGCGACGGTGTCGGCAATGCCGGAGCCGATGGTTTCCTACGACAATGTCGGCTTCTTCCTGTTGTCGCGGGAGGTGGCGAAGCACATCAAGGTCGTTCAGTCCGGCCAGGGCGCGGACGAGGTGTTCGGTGGCTATCACTGGTATCCGCCGATGGCCTCGGCCAACGATCCGCTGGCTGCCTACAGCAAGGCCTTTTTCGACCGCTCGCACGATCGGCTGAAGTCGGAGATCGCGCCGCCTTATCTCGCCGACCACGATGCGAGCCTCGATTTCGTGCGTGAGCAGTTTGCGATGGCGGGGGCGGACGATCCGGTCGACAAGGCGCTGCGGATCGATTCCACCGTCATGCTGGTCGACGATCCGGTGAAGCGCGTCGATGCGATGACGATGGCTTGGGGCCTCGAGGCGCGCGTGCCGTTCCTCGATCACGAGCTTTGCGAGCTTGCGGCGCGGATCCCGCCGGAGCACAAGTTGAAGGAAGGCGGAAAGGGCGTCCTGAAGGACGTCGCGCGTCAGCTCGTTCCGCATGAAGTGATCGACCGGAAGAAGGGATATTTCCCCGTGCCGGCGCTCAAATATATCTCGGGCCCCGTACTCGACATGGTGCGGGACGTTCTGGGTGCATCCGCGGCGAAGGACCGGGGCCTGTTCCAGACTCAATATCTCGACACACTCTTTGCCGACCCGCCGGCTCATATCACGCCGCTGCGCGGATCGGAGCTTTGGCAGGTGGCGTTGTTGGAGATGTGGTTGCAGTCCCATCGGATCTAAGAGGTACCGATGACCAAGAAGACCGAGAGCGGAGCGCAGTCGACGAGCGAAGGCGCTTCGCAAGAGAACCCGGTGCGCCCCCGGTCCGCGATGGGCCCGACCAATGTCGGGCTCGATTGCGGCTGGGGGACACTTCATTTCGCCGAAACGTATGAAAGCGCCGAAGCGCTCGCCGAGGCAATGCGCTCGGAAGGGCCCGGACGGCGCGATATCGCCTTCTACGTCGAAGAGCCGCACGTCATGCTGTCGGCGGCGCCGCTCGAACTTTTTCTCGATCCGAGCCACACCTTTCGGCTCGATCTTTCGGCCTATGAGCCGGCCGACAAGCCGCCGCAGGGTTATATCGTGCGCCGCCTGACGAGCGAGGAGGACGCGGAGGCGGTCAACCGCATCTATTCCTCGCGCGGTATGGTGGTGGTGCGGCCGGATTTCTTCTGGCGTCGGCGTGACAGCCGAGCCTTCACCTATCTCGTCGCCGAGGACGAGGCGACGGGCGCCATCATCGGGACCGTGACCGGGATCGATCACGCGCGGGCCTTCGACGATCCTCAGAAGGGGACGTCGCTCTGGTGCCTCGCGGTCGATCCGCAAACCCGCCATTCCGGGGTCGGTGAGGCGCTGGTGCGCCGCCTGGCGGACGTCTTCAAGGCGCGCGGGTGCGCAACGCTCGACCTTTCGGTGCTGCACGACAACGACCTTGCGATCCAGCTTTATGAAAAGCTCGGTTTCGAGCGGCTCGCGGCCTACACGCTGAAGCGGAAGAATCCGATCAACGAGCGTCTCTTCGCCGGGCCCGCGCCCGAGGTGGACCTCAACCCCTATGCGCGCATCATCGTGGAAGAAGCACGGCGGCGGGGGATCGACGTCGAGATCATCGACGGCGCGAACGGTTATTTCCGGCTGACCTATGGCGGGCGTTCGCTGCGTTGCCGCGAATCGCTCTCGGAGATGACGAGCGCGGTCGCGATGTCGATCTGCGACGATAAGGCCGTGACGCGCGGGATCGTGGAGCGCGCCGGGATCGAGGTGCCGGACGAGATCGAGGCGACCACCGCCGACGAGGCGCGCGGCTTCCTGGAGCAGCACGAGCGGATCGTTTTGAAGCCGGCGCGGGGCGAACAGGGGCGCGGAATTTCGGTCGGACTGACCGCCGAGGACGATATCGAGGCCGCCTTTGCCCGCGCAAGGGAGGTGTGCGAGCGTGTTCTCGTGGAGGAATTCGTCGAGGGCGATGACCTGAGGCTCGTTGTGATCGATCATCGGGTCGTCGCCGCGGCCGTCCGCAAGGCGGCGCGTGTGTTCGGAGATGGTACATCGACCGTGAAGGCGTTGATCGAAAAGCAGAGCCGCCGCCGGGCGGCAGCGACAGGCGGGGAGGCGTCGATCCCGATGGACGCCGAGACCGAGCGCTGCCTTCGGCTGCAAGGATTCGAGATGGACAGCGTTCCCGATGACGGGCGCGAGGTGCAGGTGCGCCGCACGGCGAACCTTCACACCGGCGGGACGATCCACGACGTGACGGATCACGTGCATCCGGCGCTGGTGGATGCGGCGGTGCGGATCTCCCGGGCGATCGACATTCCGGTCGTCGGCGTCGATCTGATGGTGCCGTCGCATCGCGAGGCGGACTATCGCTTCATCGAGGCGAACGAGCGGCCGGGCCTTGCCAATCACGAGCCGCAGCCGACGGCCGAGCGCTTCATCGACCTCCTGTTCCCGCTTTCGGTGCCCCATGCGGCACGGCAGGCGCGACAGGGCTCGTCCGAAATGGGGGCAACGTGTCCCGCCTGACCATCGACACCGTCTATCTAAAGGACACGTTGGCCGAGCTTTTGTCGATCGCGTCGCCGACCGGGTACACGGACACGATCGTCCGCACGGCGGTCGGCGAGCTGCGGCGGCTCGGCGTCGAGATGGAGATCACCCGGCGCGGTGCGATCCGGGCGCGTCTGCCGGGCGCGAGCCCCAAAGGCGCGCGGGCGATGATCGCTCACCTCGACACGATCGGGGCGCAGGTCAAGCAGCTGAAGTCGAACGGGCGCCTGGAGCTCGTGCCGGTGGGGCATTGGTCCTCCCGTTTCGCGGAGGGCGCGCGGGCGACCGTCTTCACCGACAATGGCGCCTATCGGGGGACGATCCTGCCGCTGAAGGCCTCGGGCCATACCTTCAACGACGAGATCGACACCCAGCCCGTCGCCTGGACCAATGTCGAAATGCGGGTCGACGCGATCCTCAAGGACGAGCATGATCTGCGCCGTCTCGGCTTCGGGATCGGCGATCTCGTCGCGATCGATCCGCAGCCGGAGTTCATGGACAACGACTACATCGTCTCCCGCCATCTCGACGACAAAGCGGGGGTCGCGATCCTGTTTGCGACGATCGACGCGATTTTGCGGGAAAAGGTCGAGCTGCCGGTCGATCTCTTCTTTCTGTTCTCGATCGCCGAGGAGGTCGGGATCGGCGGCGCGTCGGTGCTGACCGACGATATCGCCTCCATGGTGACGATCGACAACGGGACGACGGCGCCCGGCCAGGCGAGCGCGGAGTTCGGCGTCACCGTCGGCATGGCCGACCAATCCGGGCCGTTCGACTGGCATTTGACGCAAAAACTGGTGCGTTTGTGCGAAGAGAACGAAATACGCTATCAGAAGGACGTGTTCCGCTATTACCGTTCCGACAGCGCGGCAGCGTTGCAGGCCGGCCATGACGTACGCACAGCTCTGGTGACGTTCGGCGTGGATAGCTCGCACGGCTATGAACGCGTACATCTGCACGCGTTGCGGTCGATCGCGGAACTCTTGACGGCTTATGCGGTAAGCCCGGTGGAGATCCAACGCGATCGGGATGCGATGGGGCCGATTGCCGGCTTCACCACCCAGCCGATGGAGGACGCGGACGTGTTCCCGCGTCCCGGCAAGCCGCAGGTTTGAAAGACGCAGGCTGAAGGCGATGGATATCATCAGGACGACGGACGCGCTCGAAGCCTTGTGCACGCGTCTCTCCTCGGCGCCGTTCGTGACGGTCGACACCGAGTTTATGCGCGAGACGACGTTTTGGCCGAAATTGTGCCTCGTCCAGATCGCATCGATGGACGAGGCGGCGATCATCGATCCGCTCGCCGAGGAGCTGTCGCTCGAACCGCTGTTCGATCTCATGACGAACGAGGCGGTGATGAAGGTGTTTCACGCCGCGCGTCAGGACATTGAAATCTTCCATCATCTGAGCGGCAAGGTGCCGTCGCCGATCTTCGACACGCAAGTCGCGGCGATGGTGTGCGGCTTCGGTGACAGCGTCGCCTATGATCAGATCGTCCAGCGGGTGACGGGAAGCATCGTCGACAAGTCGTCCCGCTTCACCAACTGGGCCGAGCGGCCCCTGACGGACGCGCAGCTCACTTACGCGCTCGCGGACGTGACGCACCTTCGCGCCGTCTACACCCATCTTCGCGACACCCTCGCCGAGAAGGGGCGGACGGACTGGGTGTCGGAGGAGATGGCGCTGGTCGCCTCGGCCGAGACCTATGACATCAAGCCGGAGGACGCCTGGAAACGCCTCAAGGCGCGCGCGCGGCAGCCGGTGGAACTCGCGGTTCTGATGGAGATCGCGGCCCTGCGCGAGCGGGAGGCGCGCGAGCGCGACGTGCCGCGCAACCGTGTGATGAAGGACGATGTGATCTACGAGATCGCGCTCCAGCGTCCGAAATCGCCGGAGGCGCTCGCGAAATTGCGGGCCGTCGGCAAGGGGTTCGAGCGCTCGCGGCTCGGCCAGGCGAGCCTTGCGATCGTCAACGAGGTGACGTCACGGCCGGCGAGCGAGCTGCCGGCGCTGCCCAAGCGCAAGCCGAATATCGAGGGCGCGAGCTCGGCGGTCGAGCTGATGAAGGTGCTTTTGAAGCTGTGCGCCGAGGCGAACGGCGTCGCGCCGAAGGTGGTCGCGACGGTCGATGAGCTGGAGGCGATCGTCGCGGGGCATGACGCACCGGCGCTCGCGGGCTGGCGGCGGTCGGTCTTCGGCGAGGCGGCGCTCAAGCTGCGGGCGGGCGAGATCGCGATCGCGTTCGACGGGCGCGGGTTGAAGACGATCGATTGCGATCGTCCGGTGAACCCGGTTCCGGCGACCGGTGGGCGCTCCCGGCGGCGCCGCAAGCGCAATGGCGGTGACGAGGCGATGTCCGCCGAGACGGCGCCGCACGAGGATGCGGCGCAGGATTCGCTCTGAGCCACGGCTCGCGCGGATCGTGACGGGCAAATGCGCCGCGGCGGCCGCTCCGGCCCCACCGCGGCGGCCCTTCCAGCTTAGTCGCGCGGTTTTTTTGGCTTCGTGGCGCGGCTCTTTCTAGCCGATCCCGCCGTGGATCGGGGGCTGGAACGAATAGCCGAGATCCCACGGGAAATAGATCCAAGTGTCCTGGCTGACCTCGGTGACGAACGTGTCGACGAGGGGGCGGCCTTTGGGCTTGGCGTAGACCGTCGCGAAGTGGGCGCCGGGCAGCTTGTCGCGGACGAGACGGGCGGTTTTACCGGTGTCGACGAGGTCGTCGACGATGAGGGTCTTGGCCGGGTCGCCCGATGCGATCTTGGGATCGACGTCCTTCACGACGTTCAGCGCTTCGAGCTGCTTGAAATCACCGTAGGAGACGATGGAGATCGTATCGATCACGCGAACGCCGAGTTCGCGCGCGACGATCGCCGCCGGGACGAGGCCGCCGCGCGTGATGCACACGATCGCCTCGAACGGACCGGCCCCGTTGAGCCGCCATGCGAGGGCGCGGCAGTCACGGTGAAACTGGTCCCACGAGACGGGGAAGGCTTTTTCGGGAAGTCGAAGTCGTTGTTCGGCCATGGCGTCCGGGGTTGTTGAAGAGCGTTGCGCCATCATCCCTTCCGATCGTGTGAAACGGAAGGCGTTGATGGCGCAAATGGCGCTTTTCGAGAGATTCCTGGCCTGAGCCGGCCGCGCTCGCGGTCAGATCGGTCGATCTTGGCCGTGTGCGGCGAAGGCGTCGGGCTTCACGTCGCCTTTGGCGGCGGCCGATGCGTCGGGCATGCGTGTGTTGACCGAAGCGGGGGACAGGGCACGATCCTCGGGAGTGAGGGCATCGTCATTGCCGCTCGTCGCCGCGTTGTGGACGTTATCGGCGAGGTTGGTGAGCGTTTCACCGACGAGGCGACCCGTCACGCGCATGAGTTCCATGCCCTGGCGGCAGGTTTCCGGCCGGCGGTCGCAGAAGGAGCGCGCATCGTCGATCGCAGCGCCGACCACCTGACCGAATTGGGTGTTCCCCGCGAAAACCGGGCTCAGCAGGACCACCACGATCGCGAGCGCGATAAGCTTGAACAGAGTTGACATGAGGCTTGTGTCCGATCGTTGTTCGAACCGAAGATAGCAGGAGCGGGTAACGGGCAGGTTGGCGCGTCCGATCGGATTGTGCAGGCCCGAGTGAGGTCACGTTTAACACCCTTTTCACAGGTTTTTGGCAACCTGGGTCAAGGAGGTACCTCACTGTGCGTCTGACCGAACATATTGATCGATTGCCTATCGAGGATTGGGCGGCCGTGGTCAGCCAGACCGGGCGGCGCATTCGCCGGCGTGTGATGCGCCGGAAGGGAGCGACGGCGGCTTCGGTCGCCGGGATCGCGATCGTCGCGGTCGTCGCGAGCAACGCCTTGTGGCAGCAGGACGAGCGACATCCGGCCCCGCTATGGGGAGCGGGTGAGAGCGCCCAGTCCTTCGCCGCGCACAATGGCGCCGACAACGACCCGATCCGTGAGATCACCCTCGACGCCGGGCAGACCGATGCGGATATCTCGTTGATCGAGGATGTCCAGGCCGGCCTTGCCGAAGCCGGTTATTATTCCGGTGAGGTGACCGGCATTCTCGACGAGCCGACGGCCGAGGCCATTCGCCAGTTCGAGCGGGATCGCGGCCTTCCTGAGACGGGGCAGCCTAACGTTGCGATCGTGGCGGCGGTGAGCGTCGATGCGCCGCGTCCGGTTGTCGCGGAGCCGGCCCCCGTGACACGGCGGCCCGCCGCGCAGATGGACATTTTCGAGGTCCAGGCACTGCTCAACGAGCGCGGATTCGGCCCGGTGTCCGTGGATGGTAAAATGGGACCGCAAACAAGGTCGGCGCTCGAGCGCTTTTCCGCGGCGCGCGGCCTTCGTTCGCAGGGGATGACGCCGGAAGTGCTGCGGGCGCTTGCGGGCGAGGGCGCTTGAGCCCAATTCCCCTTGCGTGAGTGATCTGAGATTTGACGATAGAGACGAGTGGGCGCCCGCACCCCGGCTGAAGGCCGCCGTCTGGGTGAGCGCCTACGTGCGTCGATGTTCCGCCGCGGGCGCGTTCGCCGCGATCTCGCGCAAGGGTGACGAGAGCGCGGGCGCGGTCTTCGTCGAGTGTCTGCACGGGAACGGGGCGGACCTTTATGGCCCCCATACGTTCGACGACGGGCGGCGGGGCTTTGAGAAATTGCTCAGCGGCGCGCCGTATATGGACGTCACGGAACGGATCGAGCGGGAAGCCTCGTTCGACCGCGATCTCTGGCTGGTGACGGTCGAGGACCGTGACGGGCGCGCGTTCTTCACGGCGGACGAATATGAGTGAGCCGTTCTGGCGCACGAAGGCGCTGGAGGAGATGAACCCGAGCGAATGGGAAGCGCTGTGCGACGGGTGCGGGCGCTGCTGTCTCAATAAGCTCGAGGATTATGATACGGGCGAGATCGCGTGGACGAACGTCGCCTGCACCTTGCTCGATCACGGGACGTGCCGGTGCCGCAACTATGAGCGGCGGACGGAGGTGGTTCCCGATTGTGTTCCCCTGACCCCCGAAACGGTGCGCGCGCTGACATGGCTGCCGGCGACGTGCGGCTATCGCCTGGTGCGGGAGGGGCGCGACCTTTTCTGGTGGCATCCGTTGAAATCGGGCGATCCGGCGACCGTGCACGAGGCCGGCATCTCGGTCCGCGGGCGCGTGGTGTCCGAGGACGACGTGGGTGTCGAGGCGTACGAGGAACATATCGTCGGTTGGCCCGACGAAGAATGAAAACTATAGGTTGACACCCTCCCGCTGCTAGGCTATAGGTTGGGCACTGTCGCGAAGAAGGGCCGAGCGACGGGGCCCACCGGGAAATGGGTTCAGTCGCAACGTTCGATATTCGGCAATGACTCTTCCGTCGGGACCGGAAGGGTGAGCGGCCATCGCTGCATAGCGGGTTGGTCGGGGTACTGAGGTTGGTCGAGGTGGCTTGAAGGCGGCGTGTGCCGCTGCGTATCGAGGCACTCGATGTTTTGTTTCTCACAATCTGCGCCGCCTTCGGGCGGCGTTTTTTTTTAGCCTGATGCGCCGGGGTGAGCGCGTCGGGCTTTTTTCGTGTCCGCGGGTTGTCGGACGGTCCAAATCCGGGAGGGGGAGGGCGAGATGGTCGAGATCGCATTGAACGGGCTCGAGAGCCGTGAGGGGTTGGTTCAGCGTCTGTTTGCAGCGTTCGCCGTGCAGGTGCGTGACGTGGAGACGCGGATCGCGCGGCAAGGGGCGGAGATTGTCGAAGACACCAAGTTGCTGAGCGGGCTTGCGAAAACCTTGGAGACGCTGATTTCGCTCGATCGCAAGCTGACGGGCGAGGCGGCTGGGGAAACGCTCGATCCGGGTCATGTGCGCGCCGTACTCGCCGAGAGGCTGGCGCGGATGAACCCTGCGAACAAGGCCGGCGCCGCCAAACGGGGGCGGACGGCGAACAAGGGGACCAAGGGCGCGAAGGCCGAAGCGTGAGCGAGATAGCGCCGCGTAGAGCCTCGGTCTATCAGATGCGCCGCTCGTTGCTGGCGTGCGTGAAGCGGGGGCAGGCGAGTGAGTTTCTGGCGAGCCTGACGCCGGCGATGACCGAAGCGCTCCTCGCGGATTGGCCGGTCTGGGCGCGGCGCGAGCAGCTTCCGCCGGACGGCGACTGGACGACGTGGCTCATTCTCGGCGGACGCGGCGCGGGTAAGACGCGGGCCGGCGCGGAATGGGTGCGCGGGATGGCGTTGGGGATCGCCCCGTTCGCAGCGTCGCCGTGAGAGCGCATCGCGCTGGTCGGCGAGACGTTCGCCGACGCGCGCGAGGTGATGGTGGAAGGGGTGTCGGGCATCCTCGCCATCTCCTCGCGCCAGGACCGGCCGGAATGGCAGCCCTCTCGCAAGCGCCTCGCCTGGCCGAACGGGGCATCGGCACAGCTCTTTTCCGCGGCCGATCCCGAAGCGCTGCGCGGGCCGCAATTCGGCGCGGCGTGGAGCGATGAGCTCGCGAAATGGCCGGAGCCGGACGCGACCTGGGACATGCTCCAGTTCGCGCTTCGGCTCGGTGAGAACCCGCGTCAGGTCGTGACCACGACGCCGCGGCCGGTGCCGCTTTTGCGCCGGCTGATGGAGGATCGCCGCACGGCGCTGACCCGAATGGCGACGGCGCAGAATGCGGTCAATCTGGCGCCGGGCTTTTTGGAGACCATCGTCGACCGATATCGGGGCACGCGGCTCGGGCGCCAGGAGCTTGACGGCGAGCTGATCGAGGATCGTGACGATGCGCTTTGGTCGCGCAGCGCTCTCGATGAGGGCCGGGTCCGCGAGGCGCCGCAGATGCAGCGGATCGTCGTGGCGGTGGATCCGCCGGCGACGAGCGGCTCGCGATCGGCAGCGTGCGGCATCGTCGCGGCCGGGCTCGGCGCGGATGGGCGGGCCTACGTGCTCGCCGATCAGACCGTGATGCGGGCTGCGCCGAAGGTTTGGGCGGAGCGCGCGGTGGGCCTCTACCACGCCCTCGGGGCCGACCGGCTCGTCGCCGAGGTGAACCAGGGGGGCGAGATGGTCGAGACGATCGTGCGGGAGGCCGATGCGTCGGTTCCCGTCGTCCCGGTCCGGGCGAGCCGGGGAAAGTGGGTGCGGGCCGAGCCCGTGGCGCTCCTTTATGCGCAAGGACGCGTCAGCCACGTCGGCGTGATGGCCGAGCTCGAGGATCAGATGTGCAATTTCGTTCCTGCGGGGACGGCGGAGGGTGTGTCGCCGGACCGGATCGACGCGCTCGTCTGGGCGCTCACGGTTCTGATGCTGGAAGGCGGCGCGGCGCCGCCGCGGGTGCGCAAATTCGGATGATGTCGGGGGGCTTCGGCCCCCTTTTTAATTGACGGGCGCGGCCCGCAAAAGGGGGTGCGATGGGCATCTTTGGCAAGCGCGAGGAAAAAGCCTCGCGTGTCGGCCGGCTGATGAGCGTCGAGCAGCTCGGGCGGCCGGTTTGGACGCCGCGGGATTATGCGTCGCTCGCGCGGGAAGGGTTTGCGACGAACCCTGTCGTGTTCCGGTCGGTTCGGATGATCGCGGAGGCGGCGGCTTCGGCGCCATGGCTGCTTTATGACGGGGACCGGGAGGTGGAGACGCATCCGCTTCTCACCCTGTTGCGCCGACCGAACCCGGCTCAGTCGGGCGTTGCGCTGATGGAGACGGTGTACGGGCACCTGATGGTGGCCGGGAACGCCTATCTGGAGGCTGTCGCGCTCGACGGCGTGCCGCGCGAAGTCTTCGCGCTGAGGCCGGACCGGATGAAGGTTGTGCCGGGGCCGGACGGGTGGCCGCAGGCGTTCGAGTATCAGACCGGCTCGCGGGTGGTGCGTTTTCGCCAAGACGGCGAGGTCACGCCGATCCTCCATCTCGGCCTCTTTCATCCGCTGAACGATCATTATGGCTTCGCGCCGATCGAGGCGGCGCAGACGAGCCTCGACATTCACAATGCGTCGGGCGCCTGGGCGAAGGCGCTTCTCGACAATGGGGCGCGGCCGTCCGGGGCGCTCGTCTATACCGGCGAGGGCCATCTGTCCGACGAGCAGTTCGACCGGCTGAAGAGCGAGTTGGAGGACGGCTATACCGGCGCGCGCAATGCCGGGCGGCCACTCCTCCTCGAAGGCGGGCTTGAGTGGAAGACGATGGCGATGAGCCCGCGCGACATGGATTTCATCGAGGCGAAGAATCTCGCGGCGCGTGAGATCGCCCTCGCTTTCGGTGTGCCGCCGATGCTGCTCGGTATTCCGGGTGACAACACCTACGCCAACTATCGGGAGGCGAACCGGGCGTTTTGGCGTCAGACGGTGTTGCCGCTCGTCAACCGGACGGCGCAGGCGATCGGCAACTGGCTCGCCCCGACTTGGGGCGAGGGGCTGCGCCTGTCGTTCGATGCCGACCAGATCGAGGCGTTGTCGGTGGAGCGGGAGGCGCTCTGGGACCGGGTGGCGGGGGCCGACTTCCTCACCCGAGAGGAGAAGCGGCTCGCGGTCGGATACGGCGTCGATGACGTGGACGCCGAGGGGGACGCGTGATGGATCTCGTGACCCAGTCGATCGTGGAGCGTGGGGATCTCGCGCACCTCGCGCTTTTTGCATGGGCGACGGCCTCGTCGGGGCTTCTCGCCTGGACGATGCGGGAGCTGGCGCGTTCGAACCGGCGGTTCTGCGATTTCGTCTCCGCGATCGCCAAGCTCAATTCGATTTTCGGACGGTCCTGATGGTTGAGATGATGCGGCGCATGGCTGAGCCGGTCGTGCGGTTCACATCGGTGCGCAAGGTCGAGCACGAGCGGGTGTTCGATGTGTTCGCCGACAATCTGGCACGCACGATCGTCGAGCGGCGGGCGCATGAGAAGCCGCGCATCGTGTCGTTGCGGCCGAGGACGCTCCAATGACGGCGGGCCTCATGTCTTCTGTCAGGGCCGGCCTCGCGGCGCCGGAGCGCAAATATGTGCAGGCGCTCGCGAGCGTCGACGCGGACGGGCGGTTCTGCGGATACGCCTCCCTCTTCAACCGAATGGATCTTGCCGGCGACATCGTGATGCCGGGGGCGTTCTCCCGGACGTTAAGGGCGCGCGGCGCGGCGGCGGTCGGGATGCTTCTGGAGCACGATCCGAAGGCGTCGATCGGGGCTTGGCTTCGCCTCGAAGAGGACCGGGTCGGGCTTTGGGTCGAGGGGCGGATCGGCCGGGAGGGGGCCGGGCCGCGCGCGGCGCGACTGATGCGCTCGGGCCGGCTCGACGGATTGTCGATCGGCTTTCGCACGGTCGCCGCGGAAGAGGACCGGTCGGCGCGGGTTCGCCGGCTTTACGAGATCGATCTTTGGGAGGTGTCGGTGGTGTCGTCCCCGATGCTGCCCGAGGCAAGGGCGCGAGCGGCCGGGGCCGGGCGCGTCACGGGGAGCGAGTCTCCCGGCACTGCCGTCGACGTTGGCGTGATCGCGCGGATGCGTCGGACGACGGCCCTTCTTCGTCAAACGAGGTGATGTGATGGACAACGAGATGGGTGCACCCGAAACGAAGGCCGATCTCGGCCGGGCGTTCACGGATTTCATGGGCGCGTTCGAGGTCTTTCGTGAGACCAACGATCAGCGTCTCGCCGAGCTCGAGGCCAAGTCGAGCACGGACGTTCTGACGGACGACAAGCTCGCCCGTGTCGAGGCGGCACTCGATGCCAACCAGCGGCGGATGGACGAACTCGTTCTGAAGTCGAGCCGTCCGTCGCTCGGCGGCGAGATGCCCGTTCGGCCGAGCGAGCAGAAGTCGGCCTTCGACGGCTATATGCGGGCCGGTGACACCTCCCGCCTCGAGGCGAAGGCGTTGACGGCGACCGCCGACACCAGCGGTTACAACGTGCCGGTCGAGGTCGAGGGCGAGGTGCTGCGGCGTCTGGCGCTCGTCTCGCCGATCCGTTCGATCGCGACCGTGCGGCAGGTGTCGGGCATTTCCTTCCGCAAGCCGGTGATCGCAGGCGGTCCGGCGGTGGGCGGCTGGGTGAGCGAGACCGCGGCCCGTCCGACGACGGACGCGGATTTTGCGACGCTCGACTTCCACACGATGGAGCTCTACGCGATGCCGGCCGCGACGGCGGCCCTTCTCGACGACACCGCCGTCAACATGGACGAGTGGCTCGCCGACGAGATTGAGACGGTGTTTGCCGAGCAGGAGACGAAGGCGTTCGTCGCCGGATCCGGCAGCGGTCAGCCGACGGGTATCACGAGCTACACGACGGTCGCCGATTCGAGCTGGGAGTGGGGCAAGATCGGGCGGATCAATACCGGCGTCGATGGCGGCTTTCCGGTCGCCAATCCGGGCGATGTTCTGATCGATCTCGTTTATGCGCTGAAGTCGGGCTATCGGCAGAATGCGCATTTCGTGATGAACCGGCGCACGCAGGCCGCCGTCCGCAAGCTGAAGGACGGGGACGGTAACTATCTGTGGGCGCCGCCGTCGACGGCGGGCATGCGCGCCTCACTCCTCAACTTCCCCGTGGTCGAAGCCGAGGACATGCCGGACATTTCCGGCAATGCCGGCGGGATCGACAACAACGCGATCGCCTTCGGCGATTTCCGGCGGGGCTATCTGATCGTCGACCGGCAGGGCATTCGCATTCTGCGCGATCCCTATTCGTCGAAGCCTTACGTGCTCTTCTACACGACCAAGCGCGTGGGCGGCGGCGTTCAGGACTTCGAGGCGATCAAGCTTCTGCAGTTCGACGTCTGATCCGCGCTTCGGCGAGGGGATGGGGCCGGTGGAGACACCGGCCCTTTTTGTTTGGCCGGGTGGCGGCCGTCTTTCAGACAATCGGGTGAGATGATGGTGGCGATCCTGGTGTTACCGCCGGCGGCGGAACCTGTGACGCGCGAGGAGGCGAAGGCGCACGCGCGCATCGACGGGACGGCGGAGGATCAGCGCGTCGATGCGCTGATCACGGCCGCACGGATGGATATCGAGAACCGCACCGGGCGGGCGATGGTCACGCAGGGTTGGCGCATCGTGCGCGATGGCGTGCCGAAAGGGGGCGTGATCCGCCTGTCCCCCGCGCCGATCCAGTCGGTCGACATGGTGACGGCCTATGACGAGGCGGGCGTGCCTTCGGTGGTGCCGACCACCGATTATGAGGTCGATCTCGTGTCGTCGCCGGGCCGGTTGCGGCTCGAGACCGGGCGCTTTTGGGGCGCGCGGGCGATGAACGGCATCGAGATCGATGTGACGGTCGGCTACGGCGATCCGGACGCGGTGCCGGCGCCGCTCAAGCAGGCGGTGATGATGCTCGTCGCCTATTGGTACGAGCAGCGCGAGGCGGCGCGGGTCGGGGCCGTGTCGAGCGGGGTCGCGAACGGTGTGAGCGCGCTGATGGCGCCTTATCGCATGGCGCGTCTCGCATGATGCCGGCGATCGGCGACTTGCGCCGGCGGATCGCGATCGAGACCGCGAGCGACACGCCGGACGGGGCGGGCGGCATGGTCCGCGCGTGGATATCGCACGGGAGCGTCTTCGGGGCGATCGAGCCACGGCGGCGGGGTGAGCGGGTCGACAATGGGCGACTGGCGGGCCTCGTGACGCATCGGGTGACGATGCGTTGGCGCGGCGATGTCGTCGGCGGGGCGCGGCTCGTGGCGGACGGCACCGCATATCGCGTGCTCGCCGTCGAGGATCATGATCCGCAGCGGCGCTTTCTCGACTGCCTCTGCGAGGAGGAACAGGGATGAGCGATGCACGGCATGCTCTCCTCGGCGCGATCTATGCGGCGATCACCGAGGATATCGGGCTCGATGCGATCCTCGCCGGCGACAAGGTGTTCGACGCGGTGCCGCGCGGCGTGGACTATCCGTTCGTCGTCTTCGGGACGATGACGAGCCGGGCGCTCGATGCCGACGACGCGGCGACGATGGAGCATCGGTTCGATGTCTTCGTTCATTCGCGAGCCGGCGGCCGGAGCGAGGTTTCCGACATTGCCGAACGGGTGCGGGCGCTCCTTGAGGGGCCGTTGGCGCCGGTTGGCCATCGGCTCGTGTCGATGGGCCATCGCACGACGGAGGTGAGCGCGAGCCGGGACGGCCTCGCCTACCGGGCGCGGCTCGGCTTTCGCGCGCTTACCGAGGCGATTTGATCAGTCACAGCGAAGGAGGGCGCGATGGGCGCGCAGATGGGCAAAGACCTTCTGTTGAAGGTCGACGAGACGGGCGCCGGGTCGTTCATGACCGTGGCGGGGCTGCGCTCCAAGCGGATCTCGTTCGGAGCGGACACGATCGACGTGACCGACCAGGCCTCGGCCGGCCAATGGCGCGAGCTGCTCGACGGGGCCGGCGTCAAGCGGGCTAACCTTGCGGGGTCGGGGATCTTCAAGGATGCCGGATCGGACGCCATAGTGCGGGCGATCTTCTTCGCCGGTTCGGTTCGGAATTGGCAGGTGGTTGTGCCGGATTTTGGGGCCATCGAAGGGCCGTTCCAGGTCACGGCGCTCGAATATGGCGGCAACCATGACGGTGAAGTCGTCTACGAGATCGCGATGGAATCGGCCGGTGCGATCTCCTTCGCGGCGCTCTGAGGTGACGTGATGGCAAACCGGTATCGCGGCGAAGTGAGCGCCGTTCTCGACGGACGGACCTGGACCTTGTGTTTGACGTTGGGCGCACTCGCCGAGCTGGAGCGGGCCTTTCAGGTCGACGACATGACCGCGCTGGTGGAGCGCTTCGCCGATGGCAGGCTATCGGCGCGCGATGCGACGAAGATCATCGGCGCGGGGCTTCGCGGCGGAGGCAACACGGTTGCCGACGACGAGGTGGCGCGTATGTCGGCCGATGGCGGGGCGACGGGGTTCGCGACCGTCGTCGCGTCGCTGCTGACGGCGACGTTCGGGGGCGAGACTGCCGGCACGTCCGGCACCGTCGGTGAGGGAGGGCGCGACCCTTCTTGATGTCGGCCGCGCCGCAACAGGCGCGGCCGTTTCCGTGGCGCGATCTGATGGCGCTTTTCCTGGGCGAGCGGCGGATGGCGCCGCGCGATTTCTGGGCCCTTTCCCTTCCTGAGATCTTGGCTGTGTTGGGTGTTGCGAACGGTGCGTCGGGATCGACGCGGCGGAGCGACCTCGCGCGCCTGATGGAGGCGTTTCCCGATGGCGGTTGACGATGAAGCCCTCGCCGAGAGCGAGCTGGTGGCCGACGAGATCGCCGACACGTTGACGGTGTCGGCCTACACCTTCTCCCGCGTCCTGCGGACGGGGATGCGCAACGCGGTGATCGAGGGACAGAGCCTCGACAATGTGCTGCGCCGCGCGGCGCTCTCGATTTCTTCGGCCTCGCTGACGACGGGGCTACGGCCGCTCACCAACCTGTTGGGGAGTGGGGCCAATGCGATTTCTTCCGGGTTGGCGCGAGCCTTTGTCGGCGCCGGAGCCGCCGCGACGAAGGCGGTGCCCTTCGCGGAAGGTGGGGTGATCGGATCCCCGACGGCCTTCGCGATGGGGGGCGGACGCGTCGGTCTGATGGGCGAGGCCGGCCGTGAGGCGGTGCTTCCGCTCGCACGGGGAAGTGACGGGCGACTGGGCGTCGCGCTCGAAGGGGGCGGGGCCGGACCGTCGGTCAATGTGACGATCAACACGCCCGATATCGAGAGTTTCAGACGGTCCGAGGCGCAAGTGAGCGCGATGCTCGCGCGCGCCGTTTCGCGTGGCCGCAGGGGGATGTGATCGATGGATGGGTTCCACGACGTGCGCTTTCCGCTCGCCGTCTCCTTCGGGGCGACGGGCGGACCGGAGCGACGGACCGAGATCGTGACGCTCGGCTCGAACCGCGAAGAGCGCAACCAACGCTGGCATGTGAGCCGGCGGCGTTTCGAGGCCGGAACGGGCATTCGCAACAAAGGCGACCTTTATACCGTCATCGATTTTTTCGAGGAGCGGCGCGGTCGTCTTTACGGATTCCGCTATCGCGATCCGCTCGACAACAAGAGTTGCGCGCCGGGGGATTCGCCCGCCGCCGACGACCAGCTTCTCGGGGTCGGTGACGGCGTGAAAACGTCATTCGCGCTGATCAAGCGCTATGGCGAAGCGTTTCTGCCCTATGACCGGCTGATCCTGTTGCCGGTGCCGGGAAGCGTGTTCGTTGAGGTCGCGGGCGTTTCGCGGGTCGAGGGCGCGGACTTCACCGTGACGGACGGGGTGTTGACGTTCTTTGCCCACGCCGTGCCCGGCGAGGGCGAAGGGGTGACGGCCGGCTTTCTCTTCGACGTTCCGGCGCGCTTCGACACCGATCGGTTGGAGATCAACCTGTCGCGCTTCGAGGCGGGGTCGATCCCTTCGGTGCCGGTCGTGGAGATCGTGCCATGAGGTCGCTGACGGAGGCGTTCGAGGCGCACATCGGTGCGGGGGTGACGACGCTCTGCCGGTGTTGGCGGCTCGAGCGGGACGATGGCGTCGTGATGGGGTTCACCGACCATGACCGGGCCGTGACGATCGATGCTCTGGTCTATTCGGCGGCGAACGGGATTGCAGCGTCGGGCGATGTTGCGATGGCGGGCTTCGGCGTCGGCGGGCTCGAGATTTCGGGGGCGCTGACCTCGGCGGGTCTCGATGCGGGGGATCTCCAGGACGGGCGGTTCGATTTCGCGACGGTCGAGTTGTGGCTCGTCAACTGGGCGAACACCAACGAGCGGGTGCTTCTGCGGAAGGGCTATCTCGGCGAGGTGACGCGCGAGGACGGCGCGTTCCGGGCCGAGGTTCGTGGGCCGATGCAGGCGCTGGAGCGGGTGCGCGGCCGCGTCTTCACCGTGAGTTGTGATGCCGATCTCGGCGATGTCCGCTGCGGGGTGGATCTGCCTTCTCTGTCGCGGGAGGCGACGGTCGTCGCTGTCGATGGCGCTCGGCTTCGGGTGTCGGGGCTCGACGGCGCTGCGACGGGTTATTTTTCGAGCGGTGTCGTCGCCGTGACGAGCGGGGAGGATGACGGACGGCGCGAGCTTCTCGTTCAGCACGCCGCTGAAGGCGAGGAGGCTGTGCTGACATTGCGCTCGGGCCTCGTGGGGCTTGCGGTCGGGGACACGGTGCGGGTCTTCCCAGGATGCGACAAGCGGTTCGAGACGTGCGCCATGAAGTTCGCGAATGCGATGAATTTCCAAGGCTTCCCGCACTTGCCCGGCAACGACCGCGCCTTCTCCTTCGCGCGGCCCGACCAATGAGGCGCGCGGCGATCGTGACCGCGGCGCGGGGCTGGGTCGAGACGCCGTATCATCATCAGGCGTCGCGGCGCGGGGTGGGGTGCGACTGTCTGGGGCTCGTTCGCGGTGTCTGGCGCGAACTCGTCGGCGATGAGCCGGAGTTCGTGCCGGCCTATTCGCCCGACTGGGCGGAGGCGAAGGGCGAGGAGACGCTACTCGACGCGGCGGGGCGGCACTTCGTTCCGATTCCGGTGGTGCGCGAGGGGGCGCTTCTGGTGTTCCGCTGGAAGGCGGGGACGCCGGCCAAGCACGTCGGCATCGCTGTCGGGGATGCCGCATTCGTTCACGCTTACGATTCGGTGGGGCGGGTCGTTGAAGGGCGGCTTGCGCCGGTGTGGCGCTGCCGGCTTGCGGCGGTCTTCGATTTTCCGGGGGTGACGGACTGATGGCGACGCTTGTTTTGCAGGCGGCGGGGCAGGCCGTCGGCGGTCTGCTCGGGCCGGTGGGAGCCGTGGTCGGACGGGCCGCGGGCGCCCTTGCGGGTCATGTGATCGATCAGCGGGTGTTCGGCGACAGTTATACGCGCTCGGTCGGACGGATCGACGATTTGACGGTCCAGACCGGATCGGAGAGCAATCCGATTCCGCGCGTCTATGGCCGTATGCGGCTTGCCGGCACCGTGATCTGGGCGACCGATTACGAAGAGAATGTCGACACGATATCGGGCGGGAAGGGCGGCGGGCCGACGGTCCGCGAGTACTCCTATACCGCGAATTTCGCCGTCGGGATCTGTGAGGGACCGATTGCGCGGATCGGCCGGATCTGGGCCGATGGTGAGCCGCTCGACCTCACGGGTATCACGTGGCGCGTCTATCTCGGCGCCGACGATCAAGAGGCCGATCCGCTGATCGAGGCGATCGAGGGGACGGCGCCGGCCTATCGGCACACGGCCTATGTCGTGTTCGAGAAGTTGCCGATCGGGCCTTACGGGAACCGCCTGCCGCAGCTCACCTTCGAAGTCGTGCGGCCGATCGGTGAGCTCGAGAAGCGGGTGCGGGCGGTAACCTTGATCCCCGGCGCGACCGAGTTCGGGTACCATCCCGAGCGGGTCGACCGGGCGGTCGGACCGGGCGAGGCGGTCGCGGACAACCGCCATCTCGGGACGGCGGCGTCCGATTTCGAGGCCTCGATCGACGAGCTCATGGCGCTTTGTCCGAACCTTGAGCAGGTGGCCTTGGTGGTCGCCTGGTTCGGGAACGATTTGCGGGCCGATCTGTGCTCGATCCGGCCATGCGTGGAGAGAAGGGAGCGCGAGACGTCGGTCGATTGGTCCGTCGCCGGGGAGGATCGGGAAAGCGCCGTCCTTGTGAGCACCGATGCCGAGGGACGTCCGTCTTATGGGGGGACACCGTCGGATGCGGCGGTCTTCGAGGCGGTCCGGTCGCTGAAGGCGCGGGGGCTGAAGGTCGTCTTCTATCCGTTCCTGTTGATGGATGTGCCGGCGGGAAATGGCCTGCCCGATCCCTATGGCGGGGCCGAGCAGGCTCCGTTTCCATGGCGTGGACGGATCTCGGTCTCGCCGGCGCCGGGCCGCGAAGGCTCGCCCGACACGACGGCAGCCGCGGATAGTGCGGTCGCGGCTTTCGTCGGCAGCGCGGCGGCCGGCGACTTTTCCGCCGATGGTGCGACGATCTCCTATTCGGGCGATGCGGAATGGTCGCTGCGGCGGATGGTGCTTCATTATGCGCATCTGACGGCCGCGGCCGGCGGGGTCGATGCGTTCTTGATCGCCTCGGAAATGCGCGGGTTGAGCTGGGTCCGCGGGGCGAGCGGCTATCCGTTCGTCGACGCGCTCGCCGCGCTCGCCGACGATGTGCGCGCGGTGGTCGGCGGCGGGACGAAGATCTCCTATGCGGCCGACTGGTCGGAATATTTCGGGCACCAGACGCCCGAGGGGGACCTTCGCTTCCACCTCGATCCGGTCTGGGCGAGTCCCAATGTCGATTTTATCGGGATCGACAATTACTGGCCGCTTTCGGATTGGCGCGACGGGACGCACCTCGACGAGGCGGTCGCCGATATCGTCCACGATCACGACTATCTGGCGGGAAACGTGGCCGGCGGTGAGGGGTTCGATTGGTTCTATGCCAGCGAGGCCGATCGGGTGGCGCAGGTCCGCACGCCGATCACCGACGGCGCTTACGGCAAGCCCTGGGTCTATCGCTATAAGGACATCGCGAGCTGGTGGGGCAATCTCCATTATGATCGCGTCGCCGGCGTCGAGGTTGAGACGCCGACGCCCTGGGCGCCGGGGATGAAGCCCATCTGGTTCACCGAAGTCGGCTGTCCGGCGGTGGACCGGGGGGCGAACCAGCCGAACGTCTTTTACGATCCGAAGAGTTCGGAATCGACGCTTCCTTATTTTTCCAGCGGCCGGCGCGACGATGCGATGCAGCGGGCCTATCTGGAGGCGATGATCGAGGCGTTCGATCCGGCGTTCTCCAGCGACATCGATCGGTTCAATCCGCAATCGGGCGTCTATGGCGGGCGGATGATCGACCCCGGCACCATCCATGTCTGGACGTGGGATTCCCGGCCGTGGCCGGCCTTTCCGCATCGTTTCGACGTGTGGTCGGACGGGGCGAACTGGGAGCGCGGTCACTGGCTCACGGGACGGCTCGGCGGGGTGCCGGTCGACGATCTCTTGCGGGTTCTGTTTCGCGATTGGGGGCTCGACAAGCCGCAGATCGACCGGATCCCGGTCGTGCTCGACGGATATATGGTGGCGGTGGCGTCGACGCTTCGGGCCGTGTTGGACCCGTTGGTGGCCGCGACGTCCGTGGTGGGGGCCGACACCGGGACGGGGATTCGCTTCCTGGGGCTTTCGCGCAAGAGCGCTGCGACCTATGGGCGAGACGATCTCGTCGAGATCGACGCCCGCTCGGCGTTCGTGAGCGAAACGCGCGACGAGGCGTCGGCTCTGCCGGTCGAGATGCGGATCAAATATTTCGACAGCGGACGGGCCTATCAGATCGCGAGCGCCCGCTTTCGTCCGCAAGAGGGATCGGCGCGGCAGCTCGAAGAAATCGCGCTGTCGGGCAGTCTCAATGACGGGCTCGCGAGCGAGTTGGCAGAAATAGCGCTGTCGGTGCGGTGGGCGGGGCGGACCACGGTGCGCTTTGCGCTGCCGCTCAGTGAAATCGCGGTGATGCCGGGCGATATCGTGACGCTCGAATATGGCGATCGGGCGCGCGAGTTGATCGTCGAGGAAATCACCGATCTCGGCCACCGGGAGGTGACGGCGCGGACACTCGATCGCAATGCGCTGGTCCCGACGCCGGTCATCGGGACGCCCACGCCGCCGCAGGCGCCACCGAGTTTCACGGCGCCGATCGCGATCGGCGTCAATCTGCCGATCGTCGATGAAGAGGTTGCGTCGCATTTGCCTTGGATTGCCGTCTATGCGCGGCCGTTTCCGGGGGAAATGGGAGTGTGGCGCGCAGCGCCGGGGGGCGGGTTTCAGCTCGTGCGGACGATCGACCGGCCGAGCGCGATGGGTGAGCTCGTCTCATCCGTCGGGGCTGGGCCGACGAGCCGGTGGCATTATGGCGGCCGGATCGATGTGCGGCTCTACAATGCGGCGATCTCCTCGCGGCCGGCGATCGATGTTCTGAGCGGTGCGAATTCGATCGCGGTTCTGTCGGTGAATGGAACGTGGGAGGTGATCCAGTTCCAGACGGCCGATCTGATCGGTGAGCGAACCTATCGGCTGTCGACCCTCCTCAGGGGCCAGCTCGGGACGGATGACGCGACCGGAACGGGTCTCGTCGTCGGGGCGCCGGTGGTGCTTCTCAATGGGTCGCTCTTTTCGCTCCCGACGCCCGCCGAGGAGGTCGGACTGGCCCGCACATACCGTGTCGGGCCGCTCGCCGAAGGGCTTGGCGGACGCAATGTTACGACCTTCGCGTTCACGCCGAGCGGGCGAGGACTGTTGCCCTATTCGCCGGTGCATGCGGCCGCGCTGCGCAATCCGGGCAATGGGGCTCTGACACTGTCTTGGATCCGCCGGTCGCGGATCGGAGGCGATACGTGGCCGGACGGGACGGATATCCCGCTCGGCGAGAGTTCGGAGCTTTATCGACTCGACATTCTCGACGGCGGCGTCGCGGTACGCACCGTCGAGGTGACGAGCCCGACATACACCTATTCGCTGGCCAATCAGACGGCTGACTTTGGCGCGGCGCCGGATCCGATCACGTTCCGTGTCGCGCAGATCGCGCCTGGCTTCGGGCCAGGTGTTCCCTACGAGGTGACTGTTGATGTCAAGCAGCCTTAATCTCGAGCTTCCTTACGTCGAGGCGGCGCAAGCGCAGAAGCATGTGACGGTCAACGACGCGTTACGACGGATCGACGCGATCGTTCAGTTGAGCGTCGCCGATCGCTCACGGACCTCGCCGCCTGGTGCGCCGTCGGAGGGGGACCGTCACATCGTGGCGCCCGGCGCGAGCGGAGCCTGGTCCGGCGAGGCGCGGAGCGTCGCCGCTTATGCGGACGGGGCTTGGGTTTTCTTTGAGCCGAAGCCGGGCTGGATCGCCTTCGTCGAGGCGGAGGAGGCGATCGTCTATTATGACGGGTCCGCATGGGAGATTCTCGCGGCGGCGGACGATTTCGAAGTGGCGTCGAAGCTCGGCATCAACGGAGCGGCGGACGCGACGAACCGGCTCGTCGTCAATGCGGAGGCTTCGCTCTTCGCGCCGGACAACACCCAGCCGGTTCCTACCGGCGACGTGCGCGTCAAAGTCACCAAGACGGCGGCGGGCGACGTCGCCTCGCACCTCTTTCAGACGAATTTCTCCGGCCGTGCCGAATTCGGACTGATCGGCTCGGACGACTTTTCCCTGAAGGTGTCGCCGAATGGTTCGAGCTTCACCGAGGCCTTCAAGGTGAACCGAAACACCGCGGTGGTGAACTTTACGAAAATTCCAGCGATCGGCGGAAATCAGGCGTTCGGTTTTTCTCTGCGAAGCCGCACGGCGATCGCCTCGACCAACATTCCGGCCGACGTGCAACAGCTCGAAGTGCGGGGTTTTGCGGGCGAGAATGACGGCGGCGCCGGCCGCTATCAGCGCGTCGGCTCGTTTCCGTCCGATGGGCTCGGCGTGACGGATGCCGCCGGGGGGCATTGGGCGCTCCTCGGCAATGTCGTCAATGTGCGTCAGACCGGCGCCGTCGGCGATGGGACGACGGATGACACGGCCGCGATCAATGCGGCGCTCGCATCGGGGCGGACCGTCGAGTTCGATCGCGGTGTGTTCTACGTGACGGATGCATTGCGCACCGGCACGTCGCACCAGCGCATGTATGGTGACGGGCGCGGGCGGACGACCATCAAGGTGACGCCGACCTTCAATATGTCGGCGCTCGGCGTTTTCCAGTTCGATCATTCGTTCGTGTTTTTGGAGGATTTGGAGGTCGACTTCGACCAATCACCAGCGTCCTCGCGGGCAACGCTGGTCCAATATCCGCCGGCCGTCTACATGGTGAACCGGACGCGCTGCCGTCTGTCGCGCTTGCGCTTCATCGAGGCGTATGACGGGGTGCTTGCATCCGGCAACACCGGCGGCGCGTTGTTCGAGGACGTCGAAAGCGGATCCTTCAACGAAGGCTTTCACATCGACGGGGCGCTCGACTCGGTCGAGCTGCGCAATTGCCGCGTTTGGCCCTACAACTTCGCCGGCAATCCGACACTCGACGCGATCTATGAGGACGGTCAGACGATCGCCTTCCGCATCGGCCGGTGTGACGACTTCAAGATGTCGAACTGCACGCCGTTTCAAAGCCGGATCCTTCTGGAGGAATCGGCGAGCGGACACCGACCGTTCGGCACCATCAACGGATTGGCGCTCGACGGTTCTTATTCCCGCATCGAGATGTCTGCCGGCGATATGGCGATCACGAGCCTTTATGCGACGACCTCGGTCGGCAATGACCGGTTCATCAACCAGACCGGCGGAACGCTCGTCATCTCCGATTTCTCCTTCCGTGTCGGTGAATACTCGAACGTGCCGATGGTGCAGGTGAGCGGTATCGGGACGAAGTGCCAGATCCAGAACGGCACATGCGAGTTCGGGGGCAGTGTCGGGGCCGACGGCTTTCGCGTGAGCGACGGTCAGATGTCGGTCTCGTCGGTGCGCTTCAGCCTCAATCCGACCGTGGCGCGCACCGGATCCTGCATCCGGCAGGTGGGTGGCGAGCTCCTCGCCATCGGGAACAGCGTGAACGGGATCACGACGGGCTCGGGCAGTTTCATCCGGGTTCAGACGAACGGCAACCATGTGATCATGGGCAACGATTCGAATGGCTGGGCGTATGATTTCCCGGTTTCGAAATCGGCGGGAATCTATGGGCCCAATCATAATGGTTCGGCCACCGTGATCGACAGCACGCTGACCTTGGGACCGAGCGACGGCTCCAACGAAGGCGGCGAGCTTCGCCTTGCTGGTGCGGGTAGTAACGGGGTGGTGGCGCTCGACAATTGGGCGGGCAATGCGCGCTTCCTGCAATTTGCCGCGGGCAAGACGCTCCAGGTGATCACGCCCGAAGGGGCGACGCAGATCGGGGGCGACAAAGTCGATAGTGCCGGTCTCAGGATCTGGCGGGGGGCGGGGAGCGATCACCAGTCGATCGGTGTGGGCGCCCTCGCGCTCGAGGCGGTGACGGGCGGGATCTCCAACACGGCGGTCGGTCGCCGGGCACTGACGGCGCTGACCGGGGGCGACGAAAACACCGCCCTCGGGACGAATTCCGGCTCGTCGATGACCAATGTGAATGGCAACACGGTGGTCGGCTACAATGCCGGCACGGGCGTCACGGGCGGCGGCAACACCGCGATCGGGCGCAACGCACTGAATGGCTCGAGCGGGATCTCGAATTGCGCCGCGCTCGGCGACGGGGCGACCGTGACGGGATCGAACCAGGTCCAGCTTGGGAACTCGAGCACGACCACTTACGTCTACGGCTCTGTTCAGTCCCGCTCCGATGGACGGGACAAGGCCGACGTGCGCGACACCCTGCTGGGGCTCGACTTCGTCAATCGATTGCGACCGGTCGATTTCCGCTGGGATTATCGTGAGGACTATGAAACCGGCGCCGCTGAGCCGGGAGCGCTCGTGCGCACGCGCTTCCACCACGGCTTCATCGCCCAGGATGTGGCCTCGGTGATCGATGCGCTCGGCGTCGATTTCGGCGGCTATCAAGATCACGCGCTCGCCGGGGGACAGGATGTGAAATCGATCGGCTATTGCGAGTTCTTCGCGCCCGTCGTGAAGGCGATCCAGGAATTGTCGGCCCGTCTCGATGCCATCGAGGCCGCTCCGGGCGGGTGAAGCTCTCTGCGATGATGGACGACATGGCCGCCTTCGGGGCGGTTTTTTTGTGCCTAGAAGAAGGACGCGCGCGATGCACGAACGAGTGCCGTGGCTTGATTTTCTCGTCCACCATATCGGGCTTCAAGAAATTCCGGGACCGCAACACAACCCGTTGATCGTGGAATGGGGGATCGAGGCTGGAATCGGATGGTGGAACAACGACGACGATGCGTGGTGCGCCGTGGCCGTGAATGCGGCCCTTGTGAGCTCGGGTTTTCCCTCGACGCGGTCTGCTCTGGCGCGGTCATTCACGAGCTATGGGACGCGCCTTTCTAAGCCGATTCGTGGCGCGATCGTCGTCTTTCCGCGGGGGCCGAACCCGCTTTACGGGCATGTCGGCGTCGTCGAGGAGGTCCACCCGAACGGGACCGTGACTGTCGTGAACGGCAATGTGAGCAACATGGTGAAGCGTTCGGTCTTTCGGACCGCGTCGATCCTCGATCATGGAATCCGCTGGCCACCCGGTGTGATGCCGCCATCCGACGGGGGTAGGGCGGCCGCCGACGACGGGTATGGCGCACGGATCATGCGGTTGGGATCGAGCGGTGGCGACGTTGCATCGCTGCAGCGTGGCCTCAATGTCCTCAACTATGGACTCGATGTCGACGGCGACTTCGGCGGGCGCACCCGCGATGCGGTGATGCGATTTGAGGGGCGGCGCGGGCTCGTGGCGGACGGGGTCGCCGATTTCGCGATGCTCGCGGCGCTCGAAGCCGCAGTCGCAGAGAGGCGCAAGCGCACCGAGCGCAAGGAGACGGCCGCGAAGGCGGCCGCGCCGATCGCGGGGGCCGGGGCTCTGGTGACGATGGGCGCCGCCGCCTCGGCTGGCGTCGACCTCGCAAAGAAGGTGCAGTCGTTGAATGACGGAACGGTGGCCGGGCTCGTGTTGATGGGGGTGGTCGCCGCCGTCATCGGTGGGGTCGTCTTGTGGCGTTTTGCGATGGCGCGCGCTGCGGGGCCGATCAGCGAGGACTTCGCATGATCGGGGCGGCCCAAATGCTGGCCTTGCTCGGCTGGCGCGGGCTCGCAGGGGCAGGGCTCGGCGCGGTGCTCGTCACCGTACCAGCCTATCAGGCCGGCAAGTGGACCGAAGGCGCAAAGACCGAGGCCGAGATCGGCCGTGTCCTCGCCGAACGCCATGTCGAACGGATGGAGGCGGAGAATGCGCGCATTGCAACTGCGCTGGCCGCGCGCCGGCGTGCTGCTGGCAGCGTCGGCGTTGGTGACGGGATGCCAGACGACGGATTCCGGCGGGACTGACATTTCGTGCCGCGCCTTCGCGCCGATCGGCTGGTCGAGCGCCGATACTGTTGAGACCGTGCATCAGGTGAGGGGTCACAATGCGGCCTGGAGTGCTTTGTGCGGAAATGCACGTCATTGAATGCGTCTCGGTCTGCTATCGGTTGACGACGTCTCATGACGCGGGGGCGCATTCATGCGCCGTACACGGAGGTGTCCTTAACGCTCGGCTATGCGTCTTGGATTGTGTCTGATCGTCCTCTTGGCAAGTCTGGCCCTGCCTCCGGTGGGGTCGCTCCCGGCCGCCGGCCAGGGACAATGCTTGTCGCGCGACGAACAGCGGCAAGCGATCAATTCGGGCCAAGCGATTCGGCCTGGCCGGCTCGGCAATCGTCTCGGCGGCAAGGTTTTGAAGCTACGACTTTGCCATGGCGCGGGCGGGCTCGTATGGCAGGTGACCGTTCTCGGGAGAGACGGCCGGGTGGTTGGCCATGTCGTCGACGCGAAAAGTGGACAGACGTTGCGTTAGTGGAGATGAGTGATGCGCCTTCTTGTGGTGGAGGACGACCGCGACCTGAACCGGCAGCTCACGGATGCGCTGAAGGCGGCAGGTTATGTCGTCGACACGGCCTTCGACGGTGAAGAGGGACACTTCCTCGGCGACACGGAGCCCTATGATGCAGTGATCCTCGATCTCGGTCTGCCGGAGATGGATGGGATCACGGTTCTGGAGAATTGGCGGCGCAACAACCGCTCGATGCCTGTCCTCGTTCTGACGGCCCGCGATCGGTGGAGCGACAAGGTCGCCGGCATCGACGCCGGCGCCGACGACTATGTGTCGAAACCCTTCCACATGGAGGAGGTTTTAGCGCGCGTGCGGGCTTTGATTCGCCGCGCGGCAGGGAACGCCACGAACGACCTTTATTGCGGGCCGGTGCATCTCGACGCGCGGGCGAGCCGCGTGACGGTCGACGGGTCGATGGTGAAGCTCACCTCGCACGAATATCGTGTGCTCGCCTATCTGATGCTCCATCAGGGCCGGATCGTCTCGCGCACCGAATTGACTGAGCACCTTTATGATCAGGACTTCGATCGCGATTCGAATACGATCGAAGTGTTCATCGGACGGCTGCGTAAGAAGCTCAAGGCCGACGTGATCGAAACGGTGCGCGGGCTTGGTTACCGGGTGGCTGCGCCTGAGAATGCGACTTAAGTCTCTTTCCGCACGGCTGCTTCTCACGTCGCTCGGATGGAGCGCGTTCGCGCTCGTCGTCATCGGGATCGTGTTGACGTCGGCCTTTCGTCAGAGCGTCGAGAAGCGCTTCGACGAGACGCTCAACGTCTACCTGTCCATTTTGATCGGGCAGCTCGCGGAAATGTCGGAGCGGCGGTTCGTCGATGTGCCGCCCGATCTCGGTGATCCGCGTTTCGTGCTTCCCTTTTCCGGCTGGTATTGGGTCGTCGTCGACGCCTCGACGGGCAATGTGATGCAGACGTCGGAATCGCTCGCGGGCGATACGATCGAGGTGCCGACCGCGTTGGCGGACACCGCACCTGGCCTGTTGTTGCAGACCTATGGCCAAGGCCCGACCGGGGATCGTCTCCGCCTCGTTGCGCGGCGCGTCGCGTTCGAGGACGGGCAATGGTACAACGTGCTCGTTGGCGGACTCGCCGCGACGATCGCCGAGGATACCGCGCGCTTTACGCAGCGCGTTGTTTTGTTTCTCGGTGTCTTCGCCATCATTCTCGTCGGCGTTACCTTCATCCAGTGGAGGATCAGCCTGCGGCCGCTTCGTCAGCTCGGATCCGAGCTTCAGGCAATCCACGAAGGCCGTGCCCGCCATGTCAGCACGCGCTATCCGCTCGAGATCGCGCCGGTTGCCGAGGCGCTCAATCAGCTCATCGATTCCAACCATGCGACTCTGAGCCGAGCCCGCCAGCATGTCGGCAATCTCGCCCACGCGTTGAAGACCCCTCTCAGTGTTCTCGTGAACGATGCCGGCCAGGAGAGCACGACGCTCGCCCGATCGGTTCGCGAGCAGACGCAGATCATGCAGAACCAAGTCCGATACTATCTGGAACGCGCTCAGATGGCGGCGAAGGAGCGCGTGATCGGCACGGTCACGAACGTCTCGCCGGTGCTCGAGCGGTTGACGCGGGCTATGGCTCGGCTCGCCGAGCGGTCCGGGATCACCGTTCATCTCGATATCGTCGATCAAGTGCGTTTTGCCGGGGAGCAACAGGACCTCGAAGAGATCGTCGGCAACCTCGTCGACAACGCGATCAAATGGGCGGCGTCTGAAGTGGTGATCGAAGTCGAGTTGGCGCCCTTGCGCGCGCCAGGTCCGGGCACCAGCCGCTTTTTCAACATCACGATCGACGATGACGGTATTGGTCTTTCCGAGGAGGAAGCCGTCGCGGTCCTGTCTCGTGGTAAGCGGCTCGACGAATCGAAGCCAGGCTCGGGGCTTGGCCTTTCGATCGTCTCCGAGCTCGTCGAGCTCTATGGTGGGAGCCTTGAGTTGAAGACGTCACCCCTCGGTGGTCTCCGTGTCATCGCCCATCTGCCCCGTGCATGAGAGGGTTTCGCGCCCTTCGCCTTGCGGTGGACCCGTCCCATATGGCTCTTACCCCCGGATGGGTGCGACTTCTCGGTGACTGCGGCGCGGGCAAAGCGTTCCGCGACGTCGTTGCCGCGTGTGCGCATTGACGGGGGGTGTGCGGGAGCCGTACGCACACCGTCCAAGGGTGAGCAAGATGTTCGAGAAGACTTACGACGCGGCGGCGATCGAGCCGCGGATCCGCAATGTGTGGCAAGAGGCTGAAGCGTTCCGTGCCGGTGCGGGCGCGGAACGGGACGCGGAGACGTTCTCCATCGTCATTCCGCCGCCCAACGTCACCGGGTCGCTCCATATGGGGCACGCGCTGAACAACACTTTGCAGGACGTGCTGGTTCGCTTCGAGCGGATGCGCGGCAAAGATGTCTTGTGGCAGCCCGGAACGGATCATGCCGGCATTGCGACGCAGATGGTCGTCGAACGGCAGCTCGCGGCCGAAGGTGCGCCGACGCGGCGCGAAATGGGCCGTGAGGCGTTCTTGGATCGGGTCTGGCAGTGGAAGGCCGAATCCGGCGGCGCGATCAAAGGCCAGCTCGACCGCCTCGGCGCGTCTTGCGATTGGTCGCGCGACCGCTTTACGATGGACGAGGGGCTGTCCGAGGCCGTCCTCACCGTTTTCGTCCGCCTGCACAAGCAGGGCCTGATCTATCGCGACAAGCGGCTCGTCAATTGGGATCCCAAATTCCTGACGGCGATCTCGGATCTCGAAGTGGAATCGAAGGAGGTGAACGGCGAGCTCGTCCACTTCCGCTATCCGCTCGCCGGTAAGACGTTCGATCCTGACGATCCGTCGACCTTCATCGTCGTTGCTACGACGCGGCCTGAAACGATGCTCGGCGACACGGGCGTCGCCGTTCACCCGGACGACGAGCGCTACACGGACCTCGTCGGCACCAAAGTCGTCCTGCCCTTGGTCGGTCGCGAGATCGAGATCGTTGCCGACGCCTATTCCGATCCGGAAAAGGGCACGGGCGCGGTGAAGATCACCCCCGCACACGACTTCAACGACTTCGAGGTCGGCAAACGCAACAAGCTCGACCTGATCAACGTCTTCGACGAGCAGGCGGCCGTTTCGCTGAAGGGCAACGAGGCATTCCTCGCCGGTCTCGACGATGCGGCTTTGGCCGCGTTGATCGACGCGCTCGACGGGCTCGACCGGTTCGAGGCGCGCAAGTGGATCGTCGCGAGGATGGAGGAAGGCGGCTATCTCGAGAAGATCGAGAAGCACGTCCACCAGGTTCCGTTCGGCGATCGCAGCGGCGTGCCGATCGAGCCGTTCCTCACCGATCAGTGGTACGTCAACGCCAAGCGTCTCGCCGGTCCGGCGATGGATGCCGTCCGCGAGAAGAAAACCCAGTTCGTTCCGGCGAACTGGGAGAAGACCTATTTCGACTGGATGGAGAATATTCAGCCGTGGTGCGTCTCCCGTCAGCTCTGGTGGGGGCATCAAATTCCGGCATGGTACGGGCCGGACGGCAAGATCTTCGTCGAGCGGACCGAGGCCGACGTTCGCCGGCAGGCCGAGCTGCACTATCGCGAGAGCGTCACCTTCGCCGAACGAGACGAAGCGCTCGCCGCGTGGGAGCGTGGGGACGGCGGCGCGATCGTCCTCTATCGCGATGAGGACGTGCTCGACACTTGGTTCTCTTCGGCATTGTGGCCATTCTCGACGCTCGGCTGGCCTGAGCGGACGCCCGAACTGCGCCGCTATTATCCGACGAGCGTTCTGTCGACCGGGTTCGACATCATCTTCTTCTGGGTCGCCCGGATGATGATGATGGGAATGCACTTCCTCAATCGCGAGCCGTTCGAAACCGTCTACATTCACGCCCTCGTCCGTGACGAGAAGGGCGCGAAGATGTCGAAGTCGAAGGGCAACGTCGTCGATCCGCTGGAGTTGATGGACGAGTTCGGCGCCGACGCGCTGCGCTTCACGCTCGCCGCGATGGCGGCCCAAGGGCGCGACGTGAAGATCGCGAAGGCGCGCGTCCAAGGCTATCGCAATTTTGCGACGAAGCTTTGGAATGCTGTCCGCTTCGCCGACATGAACGCCTGCCGCATCGATCCGAATTTCGATCCGAACAGCGTCGAGACCACGCAGTCACGATGGGTTCTCACCGAGGCGACGCGGGCGGGCGAGCAGGTGACGGAAGCGATCGAGGCGTTCCGCTTTAACGACGCGGCGGCGGCGATCTACCGCTTCACGTGGAATACCTTCTGCGACTGGTATCTCGAACTCGCCAAGCCTGTCCTCATGGGCGAGGATTGCCCGGAAAAGACCGAGATCCAGGCGACCACCGCCTATGTGATCGACGAGATCCTGAAGCTCCTCCACCCCTTCATGCCTTTCCTCACGGAAGAGCTCTGGACGGTGACGGCGGAACAATCCGGCATCAAGCGGGACACCTTGCTCGTCCACGCGCGTTGGCCTCATGCCGGCTACACGGACGACACGGCGGCGGCCGAGATCAACTTCATCGTCGACCTCGTCGCGAATGTCCGCTCCGTGCGGTCGGAATCCAATGTTCCGGCGTCGCTCGAGGCGGAGATCGTCGTCGTCGGCGGTGCGCAGCGGCACGAGGACTGGCTTTTCCGCCACGACGCGGCGATCCGGCGGCTGGCGCGGGCGTCCGCGGTCAGCGTCTCCGATGTGGCGCCGCCGAATTCGGCGCAGGTGGTCGTTGGCGATGTCGTCGTTTGCCTGCCGCTCGAAGGGCTGGTCGACCTCGATGCGGAGCGCACGCGCCTGTCGAAGGAAGTGACGCGGATCGAGAAGGACATCCAGAAGATCGACGGTCGCCTCTCGAACCCGAAATTTCTGGAGAAGGCCGACGCCGAGACGGTTGAGGAGCAGCGTGATAAGCGGCAAGAGGCGGAGGCGCGTCTTATCAAGCTGAATGCGGCCATCGGGCGTTTGGATCCGGTAGCCTGAGGCGTCGAGGGCGGATCCGGTCCGCCCGAACGCATCGTGGAGTGAGCCATTGAGTGTCATCGAAGGGCAGACCTGGTCTGCCCACTCCTATGAGGAGAATGCACGCTTCGTGTCCGATCTCGGGACGGGCGTGTTCGAGTGGCTGGACCCGCAACCGGGTGAGCGCATTCTCGATCTCGGCTGCGGCGACGGCGCACTCACCGAACGGCTCGTCGCGGCTGGTGCCGTGGTGGTTGGCGTCGATGGCAGCCCCGATTTCGTCGATGCCGCGAAGGCGAGGGGGATCGACGCCCGGCTCGGTGACGGGCACGAACTCGCCTTTGAAAGCGAATTCGACGCCGTCTTCTCCAACGCCGCTCTCCATTGGATGACGCGTCCGGCCGAGGTCGCCGCCGGCGTCCGCCGGGCGCTGAAGGCCGGCGGACGCTTCGTCGGCGAGTTTGGCGGGCACACGAACGTCGCGGCGATCGTGACGGCGCTCCATGCAATCGGGGCGAAGCATGGTATCGATCCGGCGCTTGCCTCCCCTTGGTATTTTCCGACGCCCGACGCTTACGCCGAACTCCTGTCGGCGAATGGCTTTTCGGTCGAGCGGATCGCGCTGATCCCGCGTCCGACGCCACTGCCGACGGGTCTCAAAGGCTGGGTCCGCACCTTCCGCCAGCCTTTTTTCGACGGTGCCGGCGACAACGCGCCGATCGTTCTCAACGAAATCGAAGAGCTTCTGTCCCACACCTTGCGTGACGAGGCGGGGCGATGGACGGCCGACTATGTGCGGCTTCGGTTCATCGCCAAAGCGGTGTAAGGGCGCTCAATCGTATGGTGTTTCGCGCAACCCGGATCACGATCGGCGCTGTCTGCGCCGGCCTTATCGGTCTCTCGACGGCGCAGGCCGATCCGATCGAAAATCCGATCGCCGTCTTCTCCGGCCTCGACAAGGTGACGGGACGGATCATCTCATTTGACGTCTACATCAACGAAACCGTCCAGTTCGGCGCGCTGCGGGTGACGCCGCGCACGTGCCTCACACAACCGCCGACCGAGGAACCGAACACGATGGTGTTCGCCGAAGTCGACGAAATCACGTTGGATTCCCATATCCGCCGGATCTTCACCGGCTGGATGTTCGCCGCGAGCCCTGGCCTCAACGCCGTCGACCATCCGGTCTATGACGTGTGGCTGAAGGACTGCACGGTGTCCTCGGACGTCGCGCCGCCGCCGGGGTTCGACGAGGAAAAGTACGCCGACCAGGATCCACTCGGGCTGATCGAGCGACCGGACGGCTGGATCGGGATGCCGCGTCCGAAGCCGTTCCGCGAAGCGCCGCCGCCGGTGGAAGAGCCCGACGTTATCGAGGATTGACGGCGGAAAGGATCGTCTCGCCGTCAATCTGACCGCTGGGCAAGGTGGCCGAATTCACGCCCAGCGCCGTTTCGAGCTGGGCTTGATATTGCCGCCGGCTGATCTCGACCGCACCGAACTGGCTGAGATGGTCGGTGATGAACTGGGCGTCGAGAAGTGCGAAGCCACCGAGCCGCAATCGCCCGACGAGGTGGACAAGCGCCACCTTCGACGCGTCGCGCACGCGCGAGAACATCGATTCCCCGAAAAACGCACCATTCAACCGGACGCCATAGAGACCGCCCACGAGTTCGTCATCGAGCCAGACCTCGACTGAATGGGCGTGGCCGAGTTCGGCGAGGTTGAGATAGAGCTGCCGGATCCGATGGTTGATCCATGTCCGCTGGCGGTCGGGCGCCGGCATCGCGCAGCCGTCGAGGACGTCTGCGAACGCGGTATCGACACGGATATCGAAGCGATCCTGCCGCACGAGCCGAGCGAGCCGCCGTGGAACATGGAACGCGTCTAGCGGCAGGACCCCCCGCCGCTCCGGCTCGATCCAGTAAAGACCCGGATCTTCGGCCGATTCGGCCATTG
This sequence comes from Acuticoccus kalidii, assembly GCF_021556395.1. Lineage (GTDB taxonomy): Bacteria > Pseudomonadota > Alphaproteobacteria > Rhizobiales > Amorphaceae > Acuticoccus > Acuticoccus kalidii. Next base: position 31,751 of record NZ_JAKGCS010000024.1, on the reverse strand, counting down.
GGAAGATCCCGCAGGCGTAAGCCTTGAGGAGAACCTCAGGCGTGATCTCCAGGACAATATTGTCCGGAGATGTCGTCATGCGGCCTTTTCCTTGGCGAGGTAATGCTCCAGCCAATGAATGTCGTAATGACCGTTGGCAATATCGGGATGCTCGATCAGGTCGACGAACAGCGGCAGCGTGGAATTCACCCCGTCCACCACGAACTCGTCGAGCGCGCGCCGTAGCCGCATCAGACACTCCACCCGGTTGTTACCGTGCACGATGAGCTTGCCGATCAGGCTGTCATAATGCGGCGGGATTCGGTAGCCCTGATAGGCGGCCGAATCGACGCGGACACCGAGACCGCCCGGCGGGTGATAATGCGTGATGACGCCCGGCGACGGCACGAAGGTCGACGGATGCTCGGCGTTGATCCGGCATTCGATCGCGTGGCCCTGGAAGCGGATATCCTCCTGGGCGATCGGCAACGGTCCGCCGCTCGCGATCTTCAGCTGGGCGTGGACGAGATCGATCCCGGTGATCATCTCGGTGACCGGATGCTCGACCTGGAGGCGCGTGTTCATCTCGATGAAGAAGAACTCGCCGTTCTCGTACAGGAACTCGATCGTGCCGGCGCCGCGATAATTCATCTTCCGCATCGCGTCGGCGCAGGTGTGATAGATCGCCTCCCGTTGGGCCTCGTCGAGCGCGGGGGAGCGGGCTTCCTCCCAGACCTTCTGGTGGCGCCGCTGGAGCGAACAGTCGCGCTCGCCGAGAGCGATTGCATTGCCCTTGCCGTCGCCGAGCACTTGGATCTCGATATGACGCGGGGTCGCGAGATAGCGCTCGATATAGACGTCGTCGTTGCCGAAGGCGGCCTTGGCTTCGGCACGGGCACTCGCCGCAGCCTGGACGACCTCGTCCGCCGACAGCGCGATCTTCATGCCGCGACCACCACCGCCTGCGGCCGCCTTGATCAAGACGGGATAACCGATCTCCTCGCATACGCGCAGGAGCTCTGTGTCGCTCCGGATCGCGTCCTTGGAGCCGGGAACGACCGGCAGACCGAGCGCGGCGGCGGTGCGCTTGGCCTCGATCTTGTCGCCCATGGTGCGGATCTGTTCGGCCGTCGGGCCGATGAAGGTGATGTCGTGCGCTTCGAGGATCTCGGCGAAGCGGGCATTCTCGGACAGAAAGCCGTAGCCCGGATGGACGGCATCGGCTCCGGTGATCTCGCAGGCGGCGACGATCGCGGGGATGTTCAGATAGCTCTCGCTCGCCGAAGGGGGGCCGATGCAGACCGATTCATCGGCGAGACGGACATGCATGGCGTCGGTGTCGGCGGTGGAGTGGACCGCGACGGTGGCGATCCCGAGCTCTTTGCAGGCTCGCTGAACCCGCAGCGCGATCTCACCGCGATTCGCGATGAGGACTTTGCGGAACATCAGCTTATCGCCAGCAAGGGCTCGCCGTACTCGACCGGCTGCCCGTCTTCCACGTAGATCTCTCGGACAGTGCCGGCCTTCTCGGCGATGATCTGGTTCATGGTCTTCATCGCCTCGACGATCATGACCACCTGGCCGACGCGTACGCTGTCACCGACTTCGACGAAAGGACGGGCGCCCGGCTCGGGCGCACGATAGGCGGTGCCGACCATCGGAGAGAGCACCGCGCCTTCACCGCCTTTGGCGGCAGCGGGGGCAGGGGCCGCCGCGGGTGCCGACGGGGCCGAGGCGACCGTTGGCATGATTGCGGTGTTGGTGAGGTTGCGGGCGACGCGCAATTTGCTGTCGCCGTGTACGACCTCGATCTCCGACAGGTCCGTCTCGTGGAGCAACGCGGCGAGAGTTCGGATTGCCGCTTCGTCTATCGTTGGGGTTTTCGCCATAAGGATGAACGTCGCCGGCGGGTGCCGGCACGCCGTGCCCTCTCATGTCAGCGCGCGGGGATCCCACCCGCGCCAATGGTTAAGACGGGCGTCCGCCGAGTTCGTCCGTGCAGACGATCGCGCGACGCCGATAATACAATGCGCCGACCCGGCCTATCACGCCTTCGGAGCGCCTACGTGCCACCGATGCGGAAAATTGCCAAGCGGCCGCGAGACAGGTGGGTTTTCGTCGCTCACTCGTCCAGTAGCTGAAGGTGAGGCCGTTTCGCAACGACTCACGGTGGCGAGTGGTCAACTCCGGTTTTGCTCACCCACAAAATAATCGGAGCCTGTCCACCCGTTCGCGAGGTGGACAGCCCGATTTTGGCGGATGACCGGTCGGTCAGCAGGTCGCCTGGCCGCAACGTGCCTCGTTGACGCGGGCCTTCAGAGCGTCATAGCCGACGGCGCCGAATTCGACAGCGTCGCCGATCACGTAAGAGGGCGTTCCGGAGAGGCCGAGCGCCTGGGCGATCTCATAGCTTTCTTCGACCGCGGCGCGCACCGAATCGGACCGAAGCTCGGCTTCGATCTCGGCACGCGGAAGGCCGAGATCGCTGACGATCTCGAGCGCGACCGCCTGATCGGCGCGTCCGTCCCTCCCGAGGAGCCGGTCATGGAACTCCGCATAGGACGCGGGGGCGAGCTTCTGGACCGCGATCGAGACGGCGGCCGCCTCCATCGACGGCTGACCGAGAACCGGAAATTCCTTCAACACCACCCGCAAGTTGGGATCGCTCTCGATCAGCCGGTCGAGATCTTCCATCGCGCGGCGGCAATAGCCGCAATTATAGTCGAAGAACTCGACGAGGGTGACGTCGCCGTCCGGATTGCCGAGCACCGGGCTATGGGGCGAGGACTCGAGCGCTTCGCGATGGGTCTCCAGCGAAGCGGTACGCTCTTTCGCCGCTTCGGCCTGGCGCTTGGTCTGCAACACCCCGTAGGCCTCTTCGAGGATTTCGGGATTCTCGAGCAGATACTCGCGGACAATCGTCTCCACATCGCCGCGCGTCAGCGGGGTCGTCTCTTCGGCGGACGCCGGGACGCTGCCCGCCGCGACCAAGGCGACGAAGAGGGTGGCAAGAACTCGGGTCATAACGGCCTTTCCCAATGGAGGTCTCATCCCGTTAGCGCGCACGGCGCTTGTCATGAAATCAGCCCTGATCGCGACGGCTCACATTCCGGCGATCGAACGGCTGCGCTTTTCCTGAAGGTCGCACACACGGTGCGTCGGTGAAAATCGCACGAAGGCCGATTCTGTTTCCGCAAGGTCGCGTGCGGGTAAGCCCCGCTCAAGCTTTGCGCCAGACCATGACCGCAACCATGCGCGGCGTCGAGTGTCCGACCCGCTCTCGGGGGTCGGACACTCGGTCGCTCTGTCGGCTCGGTTCGGAAATCAGAAGAAGGAGCGGCGTTGCCACCAGCCCGCGCGGGGCTTTTCCTTCGGCTGCGAGGCTTGGGCAGGCTCCGGCGTCTCCTGGACGGTCTGGCTTGCTGCCACATCGTCAGGCTGCGCTTCCTCGTCCGAGGGGACATCGGCAGTGCTCGCTTCGGCGGGGGCTTCCTCCGCCGGCGCAGCCTCGGCCGTTTGCGCCTCGTCCTCCGATGTGTCGGCCTCCGGCGTCGCGATGTCGGCGGCTTCCACGGCTTCGGCGGGCTCGTCCGCATCGGCCGCCGCGGACACCTCGGACGGCATCGGCGTTTCGCCGCTCACACCGTCTTCGATGTCGACATGGACGACGTCCTTCGGGGCATCGGCCACCAACGTGTCGGCGGCGTCCTCGGTCGCGTCGATGTCGTCGCTGCGGGCCGCTGCGTCGGCATCGCCTTCGGCCGTCATCTCCTCGTCCTCACGGCGATGACGGCGACCGCCGCGGCGTCCGCGACGACGCCGGCCACGACGCTCGTCGCTGCCGTCACCATCCCCGTCACCTTCACCGTCGCCATCCTCGTCGCCGTCGGCCTGGGCCGAGCTTTCGCCGTCGTCGGCTTGATCGTCGTCCCGGGCGTTCGCCTCACGCGGCTCGTCGGAGCCGCCGCCGCGCCGCCGACGCCGCCGGCGCCGCCGTGACGACCGCTCGCCGCCCGAAGCATCGCCAGACGTCTCGCCCGGCGCTTCGTCCTCGTCGGAGGTGAGGTTCGTATCCTCGTCCTCTTCGACGATGACGGCGTCGGGGGCGATCTGCGTCGTCGGCGGCTGCTCGCCGATCGTGCGATCGACCAGCGCCCCGCTCACGATTTCCATGTGCTGGCCGGACAAGGTCTCGTCCGCATCGACGCCGATATTGAGCTTGAAGGTCTCTTCCAGGGCCTGAATATGCGACCGCTTCTGGTTGAGGATATAAAGCGCCACCGCCGCGGACGTCTTGATCGTGATGTGATGGTCGGACTGCTTGAGGAGATACTCTTCGAGCGAACGCAGGCAGAACAGCGCGACCGACTGTGTGGAGCGCACATGGCCCGTTCCGCCGCACGCCGAGCAGGGGACCATCGAGGTCTCGACCATGCCCTGGCGGATGCGCTGGCGGCTCATCTCCAACAGGCCGAACGGGGAGATCCGGCCGACCTGGATGCGTGAGCGATCGAGCTTCAGCGCGTCCTTGAGGCGTTTTTCGACGGCACGATTGTGCCGCTTCTCGTCCATGTCGATGAAGTCGATGACGATGAGGCCGGCAAGGTCGCGAAGGCGAAGTTGACGCGCCACCTCGTCGGCGGCCTCGAGGTTCGTCTTCAGCGCCGTGTCCTCGATCGAATTTTCTTTGGTGGACCGGCCCGAGTTGACGTCGATCGAGACGAGCGCCTCGGTCGGGTTGATGACGATATAGCCCTTCGAGGGCAGCGTCACATGCGGCGAGAACATCGCGTCGAGCTGCGATTCCACGCCATATCCGGTGAAGATCGGCGTCGCGCCGCGATATTGCTTCACGTTCTTCGCATGGCTCGGCATGAGCATGCGCATGAAGTCCTTCGCCTCCCGATAGGCCGTGTCCCCCGAGACGAGGACCTCATCGATCTCCTTGTTATAGAGATCGCGGATCGCGCGTTTGACGAGATTGCCTTCCTCGTAGACGAGCTCCGGCGCGACCGACTTCAATGTCAGCTCGCGAACACTCTCCCACAAACGCAGCAAATATTCGAAATCGCGCCGAATTTCCGTCTTGGTGCGCGCAGCGCCGGCCGTGCGCAGGATGATCCCCATGCCTTCCGGCACTTCGAGTTCGCCGACGAGGCTCTTGAGCCGCTTGCGGTCGGCCGAGTCGGTGATCTTGCGGGAGACGCCGCCGCCGCGATCGGTGTTCGGCATCAGCACCGAATAGCGGCCGGCGAGGGACAGATAGGTGGTGAGGGCTGCGCCCTTGGTGCCGCGCTCTTCCTTGACGACCTGCACCAGCAGGATCTGACGGCGCTTGATCACCTCTTGGATCTTGTAGTTGCGACGCGGCGGGTTGCGGCGACGCTCCGGGATCTCCTCGAGCGCGTCGGAGCTGCCGAGCGAGGTGACGGCGTTCGCCTCTTCCTCGCGCGCTTCGTCGTCCTCGCTCTCATCGTCCTCGGTGACCTGCGGGTCGGCGAGACCGGTGTCGGACTTCTTGGCGCGCGTCGTGCGGCGGCGGCGGGGCTTCTTCGCCGGCTCTTCACCCTCGGGAGTCTCGCCCTCGTCCGACTTGGCCTCTTCGCCGGTGGCGGCAGCGGCCTCTTCGGGCGCCTCGGCCGGCGCCGGCGCGGCCTCGACCGCCGGCTCGGTCACTTCGATCTCACGGATCGGCATGTCGACGGCGGCCTCGATATCGGCCTCCATCGTCTCCTCGATCTGCTCGACGGCGCGTTCGAGCATCGCCGGGGTGTCGACATTGTCGGCTTCGTCGCTGACATCGAAGCCGGCGCTGTCCGCCGAGGTGCTGACGCTTTGTTCGTCCGCGGCGAGCGCGACGGGCGCGTCGCCAATTTCGGTGTCGTCGGCCGATTTGACGTCGTCGGTCGCGGCCTCGCTCACCGGCGCGGCGGTCTCGCTCGCGGCGTCGTTGCGGCGGCTGCCGCGCTGGGTGCGACGGCGATTGCGCTTGGCGGGGGCAGGGGCCTCCTCCTCACGCTCTTCTTCGCGCTCGGCCTCGAGAAGCTCCGCGCGATCGGCGGCCGGGATCTGGTAATAATCGGGATGGATTTCGCTGAAGGCGAGGAAACCGTGCCGGTTGCCGCCATACTCGATGAACGCGGCCTGCAGGGAGGGTTCGACCCGCGTGACCTTGGCGAGATAGATATTACCGCGCAGTGGCTTCTTGCTGGCCGCCTCGAAGTCGAAGTCTTCCACCCGCTTGTCGCGCACCACGACGACGCGCGTCTCCTCCGGGTGGATGGCATCGATTAGCATCTTGTTCGACATGAATGAACTCCAAGTCCCGCGAGCGGCCGGCGTGCAAGCCGGGGGCCGCGTTCGAGCGGAACGGATTTGTCTGGGAAAAAAGGCGCCGCTCACCCGAAGCCGGACAATGGCCGGACGGGGGCTGAGGCGCCGATGATAGGGCTCCAGGCGCCAAGGCCGGGGCACGAACGTGGGTGAAGGCGACGGTCGCCGGCTGGGCCGGGACGAATACAACGGACGTCGTCCGCACCGCGGAAACAGGTTGGGTCGATTGCGTCGAACCTGACCGGACGCAAGGCAAACGAAAATCTCGAAGCGAAAGCACGACGCGAGGATCAGGAGCGAGACGGCCAGCGCACGCCGTTTTGGCGGGCGTGGTTCCGTGCGGGCGATAGGCGACGCCGAACCGCCGGGTCTTGCCCGTCGCGGTTCCAGTCCATCCTAAGCCCAACACCAATGGCATCCGTCAGTCGTCTCCTGCGCCACACGGTGGACACACCGTCCTCGGCGCGTACTCTTCCCCGAACCAGTGGGCCACGCGTGCACTCGCACCGCTGCGACAATTCCGCTGCAAGGGGTCAAGCACTGTCGGCGCGCCTGGCCGGCGCTCCAGTCACCCCGAATCGTGCCGAGGTGACCGGAAAGCAACCTATCGGCAAAGATTGTTGTCCACAACACGCTTTATAGCCCAAGTGGTATGGACTCATGCGCTTGCGGCGGACTGGATCCCACAGGCGACCGCCAAACATCAGCGGCATCGCCACGTCGAACGAGGTCATCGCTGATATGGTGATCAGCCCGCGCCTTAGAAAGATCTCCGCAACACTATGCACGGCGATTGCCGTGATGATCGGTTGTGTCGGCATCCTTGCCGCAGCATCGCTGCCGGCTCGCGCCGAAATGTCGGCCACCGGCGCCGCGTTCACTCCGCTCGAGTCGGGGACGCGGTTCGTCCTCGAATTGTCCGAGGAGCCGAGCCACAGAATTTTCGTGGTGGAGGATCCGCCGCGCCTCGTGATCGATCTCGATCATATCGCGTTCGGGCTCGACGATGCGGTCGCCCCCACCGGGCTGGTGAAGGCTTGGCGCTATGGGGCGCTGACGCCGACGGCCGGTCGCATCGTGTTCGATCTCGCCCGGCCGGCCCTCGTTTCGAGGCAATTCTATCTTCCTTCGCTCGCCGGTCGCCCCGGCCGCCTCGTCCTCGATCTTCAGGAGGCCGAGCCGCAGCGCTTCGCCAACGCCGCAAACGCCGCGAGTGCCGTCGCGGGCGAGGAGACGCCGGCCATCGGTGGCCGCGCCGAAGGCCCCGTCGTCGTCCTCGATCCCGGCCATGGCGGCATCGATCCGGGGGCGATCACCGCCTCCGGCGTCGAGGAGAAGGATATCGCGCTCGCCTTCGCCAAGAGGATCCGGGCCGAACTCGAAAGCGTACCCGGCATCACCGTTCGCCTCACCCGATCGGATGACCGGTTTCTCTCGCTCAACCGCCGGATCCGTATCGCGCGGGCCTACGGTGCGGACCTCTTCGTCTCGATCCACGCCGACGCGGCGCCACAGGATTATGTTCACGGCGCGACCGTCTACACGGTCAACGAAAACGCCTCCGACGCTCAAGCCGCCGCGCTCGCCGCCCGCGAAAATCTCGCCGATGAGATTTCGGGCGCGATCGAGCCCGACCTGAAGGAGGAGGTGAGCGGCATTCTCGCCGACTTCATGCGCCGTGAGACGAAGTCGTTCTCCTTCGCCTTTGCCGAAGAGTTGATCGGATCGCTCGGCGATAAGGTGCGAATGAATTCCCATCCTCACCGCTATGCACGCTTTCGTGTGCTGATGGCACACGACATTCCGTCGGTCCTTCTCGAACTCGGCTATCTCACCAACGAGAGGGATGCGGAGAGCCTCCTCGACCCCGAATGGCAAGGAAAGGCGAGCCATGCCGTGGCGGCGGCGATCGAGACCTTTTTGCTCGAAGGTCCGGCCGAGACCGCACAGAGCCGCGCCTTGGGCGACCGATCTGCGACACAATAGGGCGAGCGATCCAAATCCACCCCGTCTGCAGCTTGCTGGACCGGGCGTTTTTTGATTAGTGCCACTGGTGCGAGGACTCGCGACGACAACAAGGCCCGACTCGCGTATGATAGGATACGCGATCGAGGAACGTCGCGAGCGTGTAAGCGTCCTTAATGGACGTCGTGACGGTACACCTTCGGGGGGCGCGTAACAGTGTTCAGATTTTTCGTCGGCGTCTTCGGCTTTCTGTTTTCGCTCGGCTCCGTGCTCGGGCTGATCGCCGCTGCCGGCGTCGGCATCTATATATCCCAGCTGTCCGATGGGTTGCCGAGCGTCAACGTTCTGCGGAATTACGAGCCGCCCGTGATGACGCGCATTCATGCGGCCGACGGTTCGTTGGTCGCCGAATATGCGCGCGAACGGCGCTTGTTCCTGCCGATCCAAGCCATTCCCACCCGTGTCCGCGACGCCTTCCTCGCCGCCGAGGACGCGGGCTTTTACGAGCATTCGGGCGTCGACCCGCAGGCGATCATGCGCGCCATCGTGACGAACCTGCGCAATCGCGGGACCGATAGCCGGCCCGTCGGCGCGTCGACGATCACGCAGCAGGTTGCGAAAAACTTCCTCCTCACCAACGAGGTGAGTTACGAGCGCAAGGTCAAAGAGGCGATCCTCTCGCTGCGCATCGAAGCAGCGTTCTCGAAGGACGAGATCCTCGAGCGCTATCTGAACGAGATCTATCTCGGTCTCGGCGCCTATGGTGTCGCCGCCGCCGCGCTTGTTTATTTCGACAAGTCGGTGCACGAGCTGACCCTCGCCGAGACCGCCTATCTCGCCGCTCTTCCCAAGGCACCGAACAACTACCACCCCTTCCGCGCCCCCGAGCGGGCGATCGAACGCCGCAACTGGGTGCTCGAGCGCATGATGCTCGAAGGCGTGATCACCGACGAAGAGCGCCGCGAGGCGCAGGCCGAGCCGCTGAAGGTCAAGCCGCGCGCCCGCTCGCAATATCTCTTCGCCTCCGAATATTTCGCCGAAGAGGTCCGCCGCGAGCTGATCGAGCTCTACGGCAACGAGGCTCTCTATGGCGGCGGCCTCTCGGTCCGCACCTCGCTCGATCCCGAGCTGCAGGAAATGGCCCGCAAGGCGCTGATGGACGGACTGATCGAGATCGACATCCGCAAAACCGGCTATCGCGGCGCAATCAGCCATCTGGAGCTCACGCCGAGCGAGGATTGGGGCCCCAAGATCGCCTCCGTCGAAGCGCTGTCCGATGTGCCGGAGTGGAAGATCGGCGTCGTGCTGTCCGTCAACGGCAACGAGGCGATCATCGGCTTACAGCCGCGGCGCGAAGTCTGGGGCGCGATTTCGACCGAGCGTGAGCGCGGCCGCATCGAGCTCGCGGATGTCGCGTGGCGCTCCGGCCGGCGCAAGGACGAGAGCGGCTATCGCCAGATCCGCCGCATGAGCGACATTCTGAGCCCCGGCGACGCGGTCTATGTCGAGAAGCGGGACGGTGAGGAAAACCGCTGGCTTCTGCGCCAGGTGCCGGAGATCCAAGGCGCCATCCTCGCGATGGACCCCCACACCGGTCGTGTTCTCGCCCTTCAGGGCGGCTTCTCCTTCGCCGATTCGGAGTTCAATCGTGCGACGCAGGCCTGGCGCCAGCCCGGCTCCTCCTTCAAGCCCTTCGTCTACGCCGCGGCGCTCGACAACGGCTATACCCCGTCCTCCATCGTTCTCGACGCGCCGCTCGAGATCGTGCGGGGCCGGGAAGTGTGGCGTCCGAAAAACTATGGCGGCAAGTTCGCCGGTCCGGCGACGCTGCGCACCGGCATCGAGCGTTCGCGTAACGTCATGACCGTGCGCCTCGCCAAGGACATGGGAATGCCGCTCGTCGCCGAATACGCCGAGCGGTTCGGCATCTACGACAATCTCGGCCTCTATTTGCCGATGTCGCTCGGCGCGGGCGAGACGACGGTGAAGCGTCTCGTCGGCGCGTATGCGATCATCGCGAATGGTGGCCAGCGGCTTCAGCCGACCCTGATCGACCGCATTCAGGACCGTCATGGTCGCACCATCTTCCGGCACGACAACCGCCGCTGCGACGGCTGCGGCGCGACCGCATGGCGCGATCAGCCGCCGCCCACCGTCGTCGACGAGCGCGAATATGTCCTCGATCCGATGACCGCCTATCAGATCACCTCGATGATGGAAGGCGTCGTCCAGCGCGGCACCGCGACCCGCGTGAAGGCGCTCGGCAAGCCCGTCGCCGGCAAGACCGGCACCACGAACGAAGAAAAAGACGCCTGGTTCATCGGCTTCACGCCGGACCTCGTCGCCGGCGTCTTCGTCGGCTACGACGATCCGAGGCCGATGGGCCGTGGCTCCACGGGCGGCCAGCTCGCCGCACCGATCTTTTTGGAGTTCATGCAGAATGCGCTGCGTGGCAAGCCGGGCATCGAATTCCGCGTACCGGAAGGGATCAAACTGATCCCGGTCGACCGCACGTCGGGTCGGCAGGTCTCCGGCTCCGGTCCGGGCGTCATTCTCGAAGCGTTCAAGCCGGGCACGGCGCCGGGCGACACGTTCTCGATCATCGGCCTCAACGACAATCAGCCGAGCCAGCGCCGCATCACGCGGGAGTCGGAGCGCGCGGTCCTCTCCGGAACCGGCGGCCTTTACTGAGGACGCCGCTCATCGGAAGGCTGAGGCCTTCCGATGTAAGCCGCGGCCGATCACCCGTCGCACCGCGCACCCCGTCGGCGTCCATCGCGCCGGCGACCTGGTTCATGTTGAAACACGCTCGGAAGACGCGGCCCGCCCGTCCCTTGTCCATGGGATGAACGCCATCGCTTCGTCCGTCCCGAGAGACTGAGCCGAGGCCGGGTTCACGCCTCACCGCGCCACCGACCGGTCGGCGCCGCCCATAGGCAAAGCCGTGACTATCGTGGCTAGTGCCCTCCAAGCAGCTCGCAGCCCCTCAGCGTCCCCGACACGTCACACATCAGGCCGGCCCCAGCCGGCGCGTGGCCTCCGCGTCAATCGGCGGCGCACTCCTGGCCCAATCGTTCGCGATAGGCCGCCGCGTCGACCGCATTGCCGTGTTCGATCACCGAATCGCCCGCCTTGACGTTGTTGCGACCCACCAGCCAATCCGCGGCGATCCCGACGCGCAGCGGCATATCCACGCCGCCGAGACAGCGGACCGCGTGCGCCGGCGTCTTCCATTCTCCGTCCGCAAGATCCGTCCCGGCGATCCCCGCTGCCACGAGGAACCAGTCGACGCCGATAACGGTCCCGACACGCTGTGCGAGAGCGCACAAGGTCTCGGCCCCGGCGGGTGTCAGCACATATCCATAGCCGCCGGGCCCGTTGGGCCGGGGGACACCACCGGCGGAGACGAGCCCCTCGACGACGACGGCAAGAGCGGCGACCGGCGGTTGCGTCGCCATCGTTTCGGCAAAAAATTGCTCGCGCCACCGCACCACACTGCGGTTGACGAACACGACGTCCGCATCCCCGCCACTGAGGGCCCCGTCGACGGCGGCATTCAAGTCCTGGTTCGGTCCGACGGCGATATCGTCCTCGAACACGACGAGCGGCGACGTTCCCGCCGCGCACATCTCCCAGGCTCGATAATGGGAGAGGAAACAGCCGATCGCCCCCGGCTTCAAACGCGGATTTCCCCAGAAGGTGGGCGCGACGAGCGAATGGAGGTCCGCCGCGATCGTCTCAGGCGCAAACCCGTCGACCGCATCGAGAAAGGACCACGTCCAGTTCGCCGGAACCGTCTCCTCGATATAGCGACGCCGTCTGGCATCGGTGAGACGGCTGATGACGACGGCCCGGACCATGGATCGAAACCTTTCTGGCAGACATGAAAGCGGATTGGGGGAGGGGGTGCCCCCCTGTCAAGGCGGGACGGACGCACCAGATCTCGGGGGCGGCCGTTGCCGCACGGGGTTTGGTCCGCTAAGCCTCGCCGCACGTACACGCTATCGGGAGTTCATGTCCGTGAGAGCAGAAACTCAGTCGCTGGTCGACGAAATCAAGCAGGCCATAAGCCTGCTGAGGAGGCATCTTTGACTGGGATGATGCCGTCAAACGTCTCGAAGAGCTGAACGCCGCCGCCGAAGACCCGTCTTTGTGGAACGACGCCCAGCGCGCCCAAGGCCTGATGCAGGAGCGCCAGAGGCTCGAGACCCAGATCAACACGATCAACGGCATCGAGCAGGAGCTCGTCGACGCCGTGGAACTCATCGAGCTCGGCGAGATGGAGGATGACAAGAGCGTCATCACCGAGGCCGAAGCGATGCTCGTCCAGCTCCAGAAGGATCTCGGCAAGAAGCAGATCGCCGCGCTGTTGTCCGGCGAGGCCGATCGCAACGACGCCTATCTCGAAGTCCATGCCGGCGCCGGCGGCACGGAGTCCCAAGACTGGGCCTCGATGCTTTTGCGCATGTATCTGCGCTGGGCCGAGCAGAACGGCTTCAAGGTCTCGACCCTTGAATATCATGACGGGGAAGAGGCGGGCATCAAGTCCGCGACCATCGAGGTCAAGGGCGAGAACGCCTATGGCTGGCTGAAGACCGAATCGGGTGTGCACCGCCTGGTGCGGATCTCGCCGTTCGATTCCAACGCCCGCCGCCACACGAGCTTTGCCTCGATCTGGGTCTATCCCGTGGTCGACGACACGATCAACATCGAGGTAAACGAGAAGGACGTCCGCGTCGACACCTACCGTTCCTCGGGCGCCGGCGGTCAGCACGTCAACACGACCGACTCGGCCGTGCGCCTCACCCACATCCCGACGGGGATCGTGGTCGCGTGTCAGAACGAGCGTTCGCAGCACAAGAACCGCGCCACGGCGTGGGACATGCTGCGCGCCCGCCTTTACGAGGCGGAGCTCAAGAAGCGCGAGGAAAAGGCGATGGCGGAGGCCGAATCGAAGTCCGATATCGGCTGGGGCCATCAGATCCGCTCCTATGTTCTCCAACCCTATCAGTTGGTGAAGGACCTGCGGACCGGCGTCGAATCGACCTCTCCCGGCGATGTCCTCGATGGCGAGCTCACGCCCTTTATGGAAGCGAGCCTTGCCCAGCGCGCCTATGGCACGGAAACGGAAGTCGAAGACGTCGACTGAGCCGCATCCGCCGAGACGCGAAAAAGCCTGCCGTGTCGGCGCGACGCGGCAGGCTTTTTTATATCGGCGGCGCGCGCCCGGCGAACGCTAGCGGCGCCCATAGTCGGAGCGATCGGCCTCGTCGAGAATGCGGCGCGCGGCGCCCTCCAGATCGTCATATTGTTCGGAGCGGACCGACCAGAAAAAGGCGAGCAGGCCGAGAAAGCCGAGAAAGATGGCCGCCGGAACGAGAACGATCAGAATGGACATTCAAACCTCCCGCGGCTCGCGCGAACCGGCATGACGGGTGCGCCCGGCCGGATTTCATCGGGGCGGTGCGCGATCATGAGGTTGGCGCGTAGGTGAGCGGCGTGTCAACGCGCGCGCCCGCGTCCACCCGCGCCGCGCCCTCGGGCGGCGACGTGCGGCGGGGAAGGAGGCGAAGCGCGTTGAAGATCACGACGATCGACGAGGTCGACATCGCGATCGCCGCGGCGAGTGGGCTCGCATAGCCGAGAACGGCGAGCGGGACCGCGATGCAGTTGTAGCCCGCCGCGACGGCGAAATTCTCCAGAATGCGCCGATAGGCGGCGCGTGCCGTGCCGAGCGCTTCGGTCACGTCGTCGAGCCGGTCGCGGGTCATCACGATGTCGGCGGCCGTCTGCGACAGGTCGGAGGCTTCGGCCGGGGCGATCGAGGCGTGGGCGGCGGCGAGCGCCGGTCCGTCATTGAGGCCGTCGCCCACCATCAGAACGCGGGCGCCGTTCGCGCTCATGGCGTCGAGCACGGCCACCTTGTCGGCGGGAGAAAGGCCGGCGCGCCAACTCTCGATCCCGAGTGCTTCCGCGACGCGGGCGACCGCGGGGGCCGTATCGCCCGAAAGGATCGATACGGTCATCCCCTTCGATTGGAGATCGCTCACCAGCGCGAAAGCCCCTTCACGGAGCGTCTCGATCACCGCAAGGGGCACCGTCCGCCCACCTTCGAAGGCGAGATGAAAGCCGTCCCCGGCGCCGCCCCCCCAAGGGGCTTCGCCGCGCCCCAAGAAGACGCGCTCCTCGCCGAGCCGTCCGCTCACGCCGCGCCCCCGATGCTCCACGACGCCGGTCACGTGGGGAAGGGCCGTCTGCATCCGCGCCGCATCCCCCGCGGCGAGGACGGACGGACGGCGCACCAGATGCCGGCGCTCGGCCGCACGCAGGATCGCCCGCGACATCGGATGCGTCGAGTGCCGGGCGAGCGCGGCCGCTGCGGCGAGCATCTCGTCGGAGACGGGGGCGGCAGGGTCGAGTTCGGGAAGGGTCAACGTCCCGGTCTTGTCGAAGACGACCGCATCGACATTGCGCAACCGTTCGAGGGCGGCGCCGTCCTTGATGATGAGGCCGCGCCGGAACAGCCGGTCGCATGCCGCGACATGGACCGCCGGCACCGCGAGGCCGAGCGCGCAAGGGCAGGTGATGATGAGGACCGCGATCGCCGTGGTCAGCGCGTCGCCCGGGCTCGCCCCGACCAGCACCCAGCCGAGAAAGGTCGCGAGCGCGGCGAGGTGGACGACGGGCGCATAAACCTTCGCCGCCCGATCGGCGAGACGGGCCGGACGCGAGCGTGAGGTTTCCGCGACGGCCTGAAGTGCGGCGAGGCGCGACAGGAAGCTTTCCGCCGCCGGCCGTTCCGCAGCGAGGACGATGGGGCCGGTGATCGCGAGGGAGCCGGCGAGGATGTCGCCCTCCGCCTCGACGTCGACCGGCCGGCTTTCCCCGGTCGCGAGAGACACGTCGAAGGTGGCGTGGTCGGACACAAGGCGCGCATCGACAGGGACACGCTCACCGGCGGCCACTTCGAGAACGTCCCCGACCTCGACGGATTCCACCGGGATCAGTTCGACCCGCCCATCCGCATGGCGAAGGTGCGCCGAGGCCGGCCGGATCGCCGCGAGCCGGTTCACCGACGAGCGTGCCCGCTCGCGCGCCATATGGTCGAGAACGCGGCCCGCGAGGAGGAAGAAGGTGAGCGTGATCGCCGCGTCGAAATAGGTCTCGCCGGTGCCGGCGATCGTCTTCACGAGGCTGAGGCCGGCAGCGAGGACGATCGCGATCGCAATCGGCACGTCCATATTGAGCTGAAAGGCGCGGATCGCGCCCACCGCCGATCGGAAAAAGGGACGAGCCGCATAGACGAGCGCAGGAAGGGCGATCAGCGCGGCGAACCAGTTGAGGAACGCCCGCGTCGTCCCGTCCGCCCCGGCCCAGACCGAAACCGACAGCAGCATCACATTCATCGCCGCGAACGCGGCGACCGCGAGACAGCGCAGAAGCTCCGTCCCTTTCGGATCGTCGAGTTTGCCCGTCGCGGCGAGGGGCTGCGGCGCGTAGCCGAGATCGCGCAAGGCGCCGATCGCCTCGGCGGGGGCGAAGGCGGGATCGGACCAGGTGAGGGTGACCGTACGGCGGGTGAAGTTCACCCGGCCCGCGACGCCGTCGATCGCGTTGATCGCCGTCTCGATCCGCCCGATGCAGGCCGCGCAATGGATATCGGGGACGTAGAGAGGCAGGCGGAAGGTGTCGCCGTCCTTCGTGAGCGAGGCCGCGAAGTCGGCGGAAAGCGGCCCGGCGCCAGCACACCTATCGGCGATCGGATCACCGCAGCAGCTCATTTCGAACCTCTCTCCAATTCGCCATGGCCGGCGCCATCGCCGGATGCGGTATCGGCGCGCGCCGGCCTTCAGTCGACGTTAAAGGCCGAACGCCAGCCGACGGACTGACCATCTCGCGTGATCGTCGCCGTCACGATCCAGCGCCCATTGCCGAGCGGGACTTCGGAGCGGAACACGCCCGTCGCTTCGGGGGCGAGATGGAGCGGATGCGATTCCGCGCCGGTGACGGCGCGCGTCACCTCCGCCGTTACGCCGGCACGCAGGGGCAGTCCCTCGAGGTCGGCGACGGCGAGCGTCACGAGGCCGTTCTCCTCACGCATCGAAACCGCCCAGCCGAGCGCGGCCGCCGCCTCGCGCTGCGCCTCGTCGTGGGCATAGTCGATGCTCGCGACATAACCGTTCTTGGCGAGGAGACCCGTCCAGCTCGTGGTGGCGAAGATCGCCATCGTGATGTTGACGGTGATGATCGTCCCGAAGAAGAGCACCAGGATCACGAGCATGTGCCACCCGGTGAACTCCTTCACGAGGAGAAAGCGGCGGATCGCTTGCTGGCGGCTCATTGGGGGGCCTCGAACACGGCATCGGTCTGCGAACTGTCGCGCCCGCCGCCCATCTCGAACGTGCGGAACGCGAAGGGGTCGGGGATCGCTTCGAGGTCGTCGGGATGCGCCTTCACGAAGACGCGGAACTCGCGGACCTGATCGGGCGGGACTTCGACGGCGAAGCGCCGCGCCGGCTCGTCGACGATTTCCGGGCTCCACATCAGCCCGCCGGGCAGGCCGACGAGGCCGAAATCGAAGGTGCGCGGCGTCGGCTCCATGTTCATGATCTTCACGGTATAGCCGTTGCGGATCGATCCGTCGGAAAGCTGAACATAGCGCGGATTGCGGTCGTGGGCGACGGACAGGTCGAGCCGGTCGCGGGCGATGACGGCGACGAGCATGCCGATCCCGATGAGGCTCCAAAGCCCGAAATAGAGGAAGACGCGCGGCCGCATCACCTCCCGCCAGCCGGGCAGCACCTGTTTGGCGCGCGCCACCGCGAGCCCCTCGGTCGCCGCGCGGGCGGTGTTGGCGGCATAATCGGAAAGGGTCGTATAGGAGATGAGCCCGCGCGGCTTGCCGATCTTCGTCATCACGTCGTCGCACGCATCGATGCAGAGCGCGCAGGTGATGCACTGAAGCTGCTGACCGTCGCGGATGTCGATCCCGGCGGGGCAGACGGCGACACAGGCATTGCAATCGATACAGTCGCCCGTCGCGGTGCCCTCGCGCTGAAGGCGCTTTTGATGCCGCGAGCGGGGTTCGCCGCGCCAGTCATTATAGGTGACGGTGAGGGAATGCTCGTCCATCATCGCCGCCTGGATGCGCGGCCAGGGGCACATATAGGTGCACACCTGCTCGCGCATGAGGCCGCCCAGAGAATAGGTCGTGAAGGTGAGGACCGCGACGGTGATATAGGCCGTCGGCGCGGCCTCGCCCCGCAGGAATTGCGCCGCGAGGGTGGGCGCGTCGGCGAAATAGAAGATCCACGCACCGCCGGTCGCGATGGCGATCAGGATCCAGATCCCGTGCACCGACGCTTTGAGGCGGGCCTTCCTTGCAGTCCAGGGTGAATTGTCGAGCTTGATGCGCGCATTCCGGTCGCCGATGACGAGGCGCTCGACCCAGATGAAAAGGTCGGTCCACACCGTCTGCGGACAGGCATAACCGCACCAGGCGCGCCCCACGGCCGAGGTGACGAGAAAGAGCCCGATTCCCGCCATGATGAGAAGACCGGCCACATAGAAAAATTCCTGCGGCCAGATCTCGATGACGAAGAAGAAGAAGCGCCGATTGGCGAGGTCGACGAGGACCGCCTGATCCGGCGCATAGGGGCCGCGGTCCCACCGGATCCAGGGCGTCACATAGTAGATCGTCAGCGTTACCGCCATGATCCACCATTTGAGGGTCCGAAAGCGGCCCTCGACGCGACGCGGATAGATCGGCTCGCGTCCCTTATAGAGTTTCGGCTTCTTGCCGCGATTGACGGCTTCGACGTCGTACTGGCGGACGCCGGTGGGGTTCACCGGCTGTCCGGGTACGGGCGTCGCGACCGACGGCGACTGCGCCTTCATCGTCGACCCCGACATCATCGGGCCTCGCTTCTTTGGAACCTGTCCAGATCCTCTCGCGGTACGCCTGCCCGTGCCGTGCCTCCTTGATCTCGATCAACGATCCACACGGCAGCGGTGCGACCTACTGACCGCCGCCGAGCGAATAGACATAGAGCGCGAGTTTCTTGCGCGTGGCATCGTCGAAATAGTCCTGCCAGGCGGGCATCACCCCAAGGCGCGGCTCGGTGACCTGTGCGACGATCGCCGCGTGCGAGCCGCCATAGAGCCAGAGCGCATCGTTGAGGCGGGGGGCGCCGACATCCTGATTTCCCTCGCCCGTCGCGCCATGACAGACGGCGCATTGGGCCTCGTAAGTCGCCTTGCCGGCGGTCGCCGCCTCGGCGTCATGATCGGCACCCGACAGCGAGAGGACATAATCGGTGACGTCGTTGATCTGGCGGCGGTTCAAGAGCCCCATCGCGCCGAAGGCGGGCATGATGGAGGTGTGCGCGGCCGGATCGGTGTCGTTGCGCACGCCGTGGCTGATCGTCGTGAAGATCTGCTCGCGCGTGCCGCCCCAGAGCCAGGCGTCATCGTTGAGGTTCGGATAGCCGAGCTCCTGCGAGCCCGTCGCGCCGGAGCCGTGGCACTGGACGCAGACGAGCTTGAAAGAGGAGGCGCCCGAACGCTGCGCATAGTCGAGAAGGGTCGGATCGTCCGCGATCTCGTCCAGCGACATCGAGGCGATGCGGCTGTCGAGTTCGGTGCGGCTCTCGGCGACGCGGGTGAGGTCCTTTTCGAGGACCTCGCGGGTCGAGTAGCCGAGGAGGCCGGGCGTCGCCTGCTTCAGAAGCGGGATCGCCGGATAGAGCACCATGTAGATCACCGACCAGACGATCGTCGCGTAGAGGATCCACAGCCACCAGCGCGGCAGCGGATTGTTGAGCTCGCGGATGCCGTCCCAGACGTGGCCGGTCGTCTCGACCCCTGTCGGCTCGTCGACGTGTTTCTTCTCAGCGCTCATGTCACTGATCGTCCTTTGTCTCGTGTCGGCTCGGGGTCGTGCCGGAGGTCTGTTCGGGTTTGGCCTTCACGCTGGCCGGAGCGTGTTCGGGCGCGTCGAGGGCGATGCGGGCGGCGCGCCTATATTGAGCGCTCGATCCGCGCCGGAAGACGAAGATGAACATCCCGATGAAGAGGCCGGCGAGGAGGAGGAGGCCCCACGTGTCGGCGAATGCACGCAGAGAGTGGTAATCCATACCGTCCTCCTAGCGTCCTGCCGGCTCGGGCTCGAAATTGGAAAGATCGACGAGCGTTCCAAGCATCTGCAGATAGGCGACGAGCGCATCCATTTCGCTCACGCCGCGCGGGTCGCCGTCGAAGTCGCGCACATTGACCCGGTCGCCATAGCGTTCGGTGATCGTGCGGTCGTTGGTCATGCCGGCCTGGGTGAGAAGATCACGCTGCGCCATCGCGATCATGTCGTCGGTATAAGGCACGCCGACGGCGCGGTTGGTCTCGAGGTCCGCCTTGATCATGGAGGCGTCGACCGGCCGATCGAGGAGAAAGGCATAGGTCGGCATGATGCTCTCCGGCACCACGGAGCGCGGGTCGATGAGGTGCTGGACGTGCCAGGCGTCGGAATAGCGGCCGCCGACGCGGGCGAGATCGGGCCCGGTCCGCTTCGAGCCCCACTGGAAGGGATGGTCGTACATCGACTCGGCGGCGAGGCTGTAGTGGCCATACCGCTCGACCTCGTCCCGGAAGGGGCGGATCATCTGGCTGTGGCACAGATAGCAGCCCTCGCGGATATAGACGTTCCGACCCGCGAGTTCGAGCGGCGTATACGGCCGCATGCCGTCCACTTCCTCGATCGTGTTGTCGACATAGAAGAGCGGTGCGATCTCGACGATGCCGCCGATCGCGACGGTGATGAAGGTGCCGATGAGGAGGAGCGTAATGTTACGCTCCAGCCATTCGTGGCTGTACCATTTGCGCTTGCGCGGCGCGTCCGGCGCTTCGGCGGCGGTGTTTTCAGAGGTCGACATCGAACTTACTCCGCAGGCTGAAGCGCGACCGCGTCGCGAGACGGTTCGCCGGCCACCCGGCCGCGGATCGTCTGGACGACGTTCACGACCATGAGGATGCCGCCGGCGAGGTAGAGGATGCCGCCCAAAGCGCGGATCACGTAGAAGGGGAAGAGCACGGCCACGGTCTCCGCGAAGGAGTAGACGAGGTAGCCGTCGGAGTTGATCTCACGCCACATCAGGCCCTGCGTGATGCCGGAGACCCACATCGAAGCCGCGTAGAGAACGATGCCGAGCGTCGCCAGCCAGAAGTGCCAGTTGACGAGGCGCAGCGAGTAGAGACCCGGCCGGTTCCACAGGATCGGCGTCAGATAATAGATTGCGCCGAAGGTGATCATTCCGTTCCAGCCGAGCGCGCCGGAATGCACGTGGCCGATCGTCCAATCCGTATAGTGGGAGAGGCTGTTGACCGCCCGGATCGACAGCATCGGCCCCTCGAAGGTGGACATGCCGTAGAAGGCGACGGCGATCACCATCATGCGCAGGACAGGGTCGGTGCGCAGCTTGTCCCACGCGCCCGACAGCGTCATGAGGCCGTTGATCATGCCGCCCCAAGAGGGCATCCACAGCATCACCGAGAACACCATGCCGAGCGTCTGCGCCCAGTCGGGAAGGGCCGTATAATGGAGGTGGTGCGGACCGGCCCAGATATAGAGGAAGATCAGCGACCAGAAGTGGACGATGGAAAGCCGGTAGGAATAGACCGGCCGCTCCGCGCGCTTCGGGATGTAATAATACATCATCGCGAGGAAGCCCGCGGTGAGGAAGAAGCCGACCGCGTTATGGCCGTACCACCACTGAGTCAGCGCATCCTGGACGCCAGCGAAGACGACGTAGCTCTTCGAGCCGAAGACCGACACCGGAATCGCCAAGTTGTTGACAACGTGCAGCATCGCGATCGTCACGATGAAGGCGAGATAAAACCAGTTCGCCACGTAGATGTGCGGCTCTTGGCGGCGGATGATCGTACCGAGGAACTGGATGAGGAAGCACACCCAGACGATCGTCAACCAGAGGTCGACATACCATTCCGGCTCGGCATACTCCTTCGACTGGGTGACGCCCATCAGATACCCGGTCGCGGCGAGCACGATGAACATCTGGTAGCCCCAGAAGATGAACCAGGCGAACCCC
This sequence comes from Acuticoccus kalidii, assembly GCF_021556395.1. Taxonomy (GTDB): domain Bacteria; phylum Pseudomonadota; class Alphaproteobacteria; order Rhizobiales; family Amorphaceae; genus Acuticoccus; species Acuticoccus kalidii. The sequence continues at coordinate 10,377 of NZ_JAKGCS010000024.1, read as the reverse complement.
TCGCCGCCGAAGAGGCGGGCATGGCAGGTCCGCTGGACGACGTGCATCGCCGTCGTCAACAGGATCGAGCCGCCGAAGGCGAAGATCACCGCAGAGGTGTGGAGCGGGCGCAGCCGGCCGAAATTGAACCACGGCTCGACATTGAGGTCGGGAAAGGCGAGTTGCAGCGCGATCAGCACGCCGACCGTGAAGCCCGCGATGCCCCAGAACACCGTCGCGATCACGCCGGCGCGAATCGGGCCATCGACATAGCCGTCGATCTCCTTCGCCTTCATGGCGATGGTGCCGTCGGCTTCCCATTCGATATGGCGCGCCTGCAAAATCACGACGATCATCGAGACGGCGCTGATCAGCCACATATGGGTGGCGAACTGCGGATCACGCGCAAACGCCGCCGCGACGACGGCGAGGATCGCGACCCCCGCAAAGATTGGTATGAGGGCAAACCGGCCCATATGCTCCCGCCTCTTGGTGCAATTCCAAAGTGGCAAGACGCTATTGATGGTCGGCCGGCGTAACCTTGATCTCGATCAAACGAGGGTTGCACACGTGCGGGACAGTGATCCGTTTGCCCTATAGGCGGTCGTTATAGGCGGTCGTTGTCTCCGGCCGCGGCTTTGAGGCCATCGACGTTTAACAAGCGGACCGCCCTCGCATCTTTGAACGCAACGAGCCCGCTATCGCGAAGCGCGGTCATCCGGCGGCTGACCGTTTCGATCGTAAGGCCCAGATAAGCCGCCATCTGCGCGCGCGAGATCGGGATGTCGAGCGCCATGCCGGGCTCGATCGACTGCGCGGCCACGTGCCGGCAACCCGCATCGGCCTGCCGCGCGGCAAGGCGCATCAAAAAGGTCGCGACGCGCTCTTCCGCCGATTTCTGGCCGAGCAAGAGCATCCATTCGCGCGCATTCTCGAGGCGCGCCATCGCATAATCGAGCACCGACTGGGTGAGCACGGGGTAGACGTCCATCAACTGCTCGAAGGCGTTCCGATCGAACGCGCAGAGTGTGACGGGGCTCACCGCCTGCGCCGTCGAATCGGAATTGACGCGTCGCGCATCGCCGAGAAAGTCGCCGGAAAAGAACATCGAAACGATCTGCTCGCGACCGTCCGAAAGGCTCTTTTTCTCCACGACGATGCCGGTGACGACATTGGCGAAGATCGCCGGCTCGCCCTCGGTCACGATGATCTGCCCGGGCGCGAAATGCCGGTGACGCGAGATCGAGCTCAACGCGCCGAGCGCGTCGTCACTGAGGCTGCCGCACAGGCTCCGACTGCGTATCGCGCAACGCTGGCACGTCATGGGCCGGTGCGGATGGCTGAAAGCCGACTGAATGGACACTGGTCCTCCGCCTTCGTCTCACGAAGCTGAATCGAACAACGTCACCGCAATCAATCACAACCCCAACCGCTCATGGCGCGCGGGGTCTGTCTGATCCATCGCCATCCTCGCGGATCGGGAGGGGGCGTACACTATTGCGGGAATTGAACCACTCGCGTCTTTTGCAGAAAAGAACAAGAGTCAAAATTATCATCGGCCTCGAGACGAGTGGTCCATTCGTCCGAGGCCTCGCCGACGCCGGGCGACGGTTCGTAGCCAACCGACGCCTGAAACGTCGCCGCCGCGCGGTTCGGGTGAGCGATGCCGCATGCCGGCAAAATGCGAACCTGGAGCAGGCAGGCTCGGCGCGCCCGCCCGCCGATCGGCGAGGCGGAGACGGGTGCGAGGCCCGGTCGATCACCCTCAGGCGAAGTTAACGTCGACCACGCCTTGCATCGCCTTGATGGCGCTCGCCACCGACCGCGTCACGGCACGTGGCTCCTTGAGCGCGATTTCCACCTCGCGCCCGCCGTCATCGAGGACCGCCACGAAGCGGACCGCGCACGTCCCCTTGCCCTCGATCAGCCGGTCGATCGAGGTGATCGCGTTCGGCGCGTTGAGAAACACCGTCAGTGCCGTCGAGTGCACGGCGAGCTTCTCGAGCGGTTCGACGTGCTGGATGCGGACCGATAGCCCTTCCTCGCGCTCCTGCGCCGAGACGGTGAGGAGGACGCAGTTGCCGGGTTCGAGCCGTTCCCGGCAGGCCTCGAGGACGTCCTGGAAGACGATCGCCTCATACTGGCCGGAGGTGTCGGAGAGCTGGATAATGCCGAGCCGGCTGCCGGTCTTCGTCCGCCGCTCCTGACGGGAGATGACGACGCCGGCGAGCCGGGCGCCTTCGCCGCGCCGCACCGCATCGGGGAAGTGGCGCCATTGGGGCACCTTCGCGCGTTTCAGCGTGTCGCCGAAATCGTCGAGAGGGTGGGCGGAGATGTAGAAACCGACCGCGTCATGCTCGCGCTGGAGCCGTTCGGCGGGGGTCCACACGACGTCGGAGGGCAGGCGGATATCGGCGGCGGTGCTCGCGCCGAAAAAGTCGGTCTGGCCCATCGCCGCACCGCTCGCGACGCGATTGGCGACGCCGAGCACCTGGTCGAGCCCGGCCGACAGGCTGCCACGATCGCCCACCCAGCAATCGAAACAGCCGGCGGCGACGAGCGCGTCGAGCGCGCGCTTGGGCGCCGCCTTCGGGTCGAGCCGGTTGGCGAAGTCGGTGAGGTTCTTATAAGGCGCCTTCGCCCGCTCGGCCTCGATGTGTTCGACGAGCGGACGGCCGACGCCCTTCACCGCCGCGAGCCCATAGACGATGTCGCCATTATCGACCGAGAACTCGGATTTCGAGGTCATGATGGAGGGCGGGCGAACGGTGATGCCCATCCGCTGCGCCTCGGCGCGGAAGTCGGCGAGCTTGTCCGTGTTGCCCATGTCGAGCGTCATCGAGGCGGCGAGGAACTCGCGCGGGAAATTCGCCTTCAGATAGGCCGTGTGGTAGGCGACGAGCGCATACGCCGCGGCGTGGGACTTGTTGAAGCCGTAATTGGCGAACTTGGCGACAAGATCGAAAATCCGGTTCGCGTCCGCCGCCGCCGTGCCGCGCTCCACCGCACCATCGACGAAACGGTCGCGCTGCACGGCCATCTCGGCGGCGATCTTCTTGCCCATCGCGCGGCGCAGGAGGTCGGCCTCGCCGAGCGAATAGCCCGACAGGACCTGCGCGATCTGCATCACCTGCTCCTGGTAGATGATGATGCCGTAGGTCTCTTTGAGGATCGGCTCGAGCGCGGGGTGGAGATAATCCGGGTCTTCGAGGTCGTGCTTGCGCCGGTTATAGCTCGGGATGTTGTCCATCGGGCCGGGACGATAAAGGGCCACGATGGCGATGATGTCGGTGAAGGTGTCCGGCTTCATGCCGATCAGGGCCTTGCGCATGCCCTGACTTTCCAACTGGAAGACGCCGGCCGTCTCGCCGCGCGCCAGAAGCTCATAAGCCGGCTGATCGTCAAGCGGGAGGGTGTCGAGGTTGATCCGCTCGCCGGTCCGCAGCTCGATGAGATCGAGCGCCCGGTTGATGGTGGTCAGCGTCTTGAGGCCCAGGAAGTCGAACTTCACGAGGCCGGCGCTCTCCACCCACTTCATGTTGTACTGGCTGACCGGCAGGTCGGAGCGCGGATCGCGGTAGAGCGGGACGATCTCCTGCAAGGCCTTGTCGCCGATCACGATGCCGGCGGCGTGGGTCGAGGCGTGGCGGTAGAGGCCTTCGAGCTTCAGCGCGATCTTGAGGAGGCGCTCCACCTCCGGGTCGGCGTCGCGCGCCTGTTGGAGGCGCGGCTCCGACTCGAGCGCCTGACCGAGCGTGACGGGGTTCGCCGGGTTGGACGGGACGAGCTTCGCGAGCTGGTCGACCTTGCCATAGGGCATATCGAGAACGCGGCCGACATCGCGCACCACGGCGCGCGCTTGGAGCGTTCCGAAGGTGATGATCTGCGCGACCCGGTCCGCGCCATAGCGCTCCTGCACATAATGGATCGTCTCGTCGCGACGCTCCTGGCAGAAATCGATGTCGAAGTCCGGCATCGACACGCGCTCGGGGTTGAGGAAGCGCTCGAAGAGGAGGTCGAACCGCAACGGGTCGAGATCGGTGATCGTGAGGGCATAGGCGACGAGGGAGCCCGCGCCCGAACCACGCCCCGGACCGACGGCGACACCTTCCGCCTTCGACCATTGGATGAAGTCGGCGACGATCAGGAAGTAGCCGGGGAACTTCATCGAGCAGATGATGTCGAGCTCGTGCTTCAGGCGCTTCTCATAGGCCTCGCGCTCGACGCCGGGGGCGAGGCCGCGTGTTGCGAACCGTGCTTCGAGCCCGTCGCGCGCCATCTGCTCGAGGCGGGCGGCTTCGGCGGCGAGTTCGGCCTCCTCGGTCGTTTGTTCCGGTTCCGGCTCGCCGGCGGCCTTGCGTTCGGAGGCGAGAAAGCGCGGCAGCATCGGCGCGCGCTTTTTTGGGCGGAAGGAACACCGCATCGCGATTTCCGCGGTGTTCTCGATCGCCTCGGGAAGATCGGAGAACAACGCCTCCATCTCCGCCTGGGACTTGAAATGATGATGCGGCGTCAGGCGGCGGCGATCGTCGTCGCCGAGGCGGCGGCCTTCGGCGATCGCGATCAGCGCGTCATGCGCGTCGAAATCCTCGCGCTTGGCGAAATAGGTCTCGTTCGTCGCGACCAGCGGCACGGCGTTCTCGTAGGCGAGGCCGACGGCGATCTTCTCGAACTGCGCTTCGGCCGCAAGGTCGTGCCGTTGGAGTTCGCAATAGAAACGATCACCGAACGTTCCGTGCAGGTCCTGGAACACGGCGCGGGCGCCGTCGATCTCGCCATAATGATAAGCGAGGGCGACCGGGCCGTCGGTCCAGCCGCTGAGGGCGATGATCTCGTGCGAGAACAGCTTGAGATCCTCGAACGAGACGGTCGCCCCCTGACCCTCGGCGACGAGATAGGCGTGACTGACGAGGCGGACGAGATTGGCGAAGCCCTCTTCCGTCGCCGCGATCAGCGGCAACCGCGCGATCGGGACGATCTGCTTGCCGTTCTGGATCCGCTCCTCGAGCCGGACGGGAAGCGTGCAGCCGATGATCGGTTGGACGCCGGCGCCGAACGCGGCTTCGGAAAACTCCAATGCGCCGAAGAGGTTACCCGTATCGGTGATGGCCACCGCGGGCTGGCCGTCCTCCTTCGCGAGGGCGACGACCTTCTTGGCGTGGATCGCGCCTTCGAGAAGCGAATAGGCCGAGTGAACGCGCAGATGGATGAACACTCATCACCTCCTTCGGCGGACGCTGCGATCCCGGCGCGGCCGGCGCGAGGCGACCGGCCCGATCGTCGGGAACGACCCTTCCTCATCTACCCGAGCGGGAAGGGGTTACGCAGCTCAGACCGAAGCCTGGAAATAGCCCATCCACAGATAGAAAGCGGAAATGAACGACAGGCACGAGACGAAAGCACCAAGGTCCAAAAGGAAACGCTGCATGACTGACCCTCCAATGTTCTGATTGGAAGGTAGCGGAATGTTCCGAGAACATCAACGCGAATCAGTCGATGAGAACATTCGATTGAGGAGTGGTTAACGGCCGGATAAGCCCGTCTTTCAAAGTGACGGTGCGGTCCATCTCGCCGGCGAGCGTCTCATTGTGCGTCGCGACCAGCGCGGCGAGGCCGGTCTCGCGCGAAAGCGACAGGAACGCATCGCGTACAGATGATGCCGTTCCTTGGTCGAGATTGCCCGTCGGCTCGTCCGCAAGGAGAACACGCGGCTTGTTCGCGACCGCACGGGCGATCGCGACGCGCTGCCGTTCCCCGCCCGAGAGCTCGCCGGGTCGGTGGGTGCGGCGCGCGGCAAGGCCGAGATGGTCGAGCAGTTCGTCCGCCCGTTGCAAGGCAGTGCCGGGATCCGTTCCGGCAAGGCGCATCGGCAGGGCAACGTTCTCGCGAGCGGTGAAGTCGCCGAGAAGGTGATGGAATTGGTAGACGAAGCCGATCTCGTCCCGGCGCAGCTTGGTTCGGTCCTTGTCGCTCAGCGTTCCGGCCTCTACCCCGGCGATCCGCACCGATCCGCCGTTCGGCCGCTCCAGAAGCCCCGCGATCTGCAGGAGGGTCGACTTGCCGGCCCCCGACGGGGCGACGAGGGCGACGAGTTCGCCCGCGGCGACCGTGAGGTTCGCGCCGTTCAGGATGTGCAATTCCGTCGGGCCGTCCCCGAAGGTGCGCACGATGTCGGTGAGAGCGAGGGGCGTCTCCAACTCGGCCATCCTATTCAGCCTTCAGCGCGTCGACGGGATCGGTCTTCGCGGCCTTCCAGGCCGGATAGATCGTGGCGAGGAGGGAGAGGCCGAGCGCCATGAGGACGACCGCCGCCGTCTCGACCGAGTCCATGTCGGCGGGGAGTTGGGAGAGGAAATAAAGTTCCGGCGAGAACAGCTCCGTGTTGAGGAGCGAGGAGAGGAACTGCCGGATCGCCTCGATATTGAGAGCGATCACCGTGCCGAGCCCGAAGCCGATCAAAGTGCCCACGACGCCGATCGAAAGGCCCACCATCAGGAAGATCCTGAGCACCGAGCCGCGCGTCGCGCCGATCGTTCTGAGGATCGCGATATCGCGCGTCTTCTCCTTCACGAGCATCGTCATCCCGGAGACGACGTTGAGCGCGGCGACGAGGATGATGAGCGTCAGGATGATGAACATCACGTTCCGCTCCACGACGAGGGCGGAAAAGAACATTCGGTTCCGCTGCCGCCAGTCGAGGATGTAGAGCGGTCGTTCGGCGACCGCGTCGATCTCGCCGCGGAGTTTGTCCATCGCGTCGGGGTCCTTCGCATAGACCTCGATCGCGGACACCGTGCCCTCCTTGTTGAAATAGAGCTGGGCCCGGTCGAGCGGCAGATAGATGAAGGAGCCGTCATATTCCGACATGCCGATTTCGAAGACGGCCTGCACGGGATAATTGTCGGTCCGCGGGGTGACGCCGAAGGGGGTCACGGCCCCGTCGGGGCTGATCAAGGTGATCACGTCGCCGATCGTCACGCCGAGCTGGCGGGCGAGGCGGGAGCCGATGATCGCGCCCTTCTGCTTGCCGAAATTCTCGTCCGATCCGAAGAGGATGTTGCCGGAGACGAAGTCGAGCCGGCGGAAATCCTCCGGCGAGACGCCGCGAACGAGCGCGCCGGAGGAGCCGACGGCGCCCGAGACGAGGACCTGGCCTTCCACGAAGGGGATGGCGCGCGTCACGTCGTCGAGCGCGTCGATCCGGGCGGCGACCTCGCGATAGTCCGTCAACGGGCCGTCGAGCGGTTGGATCAGGACGTGGCCGGACACGCCGAGGATCTTTGAAAAGAGCTCGGCGCGGAAGCCGTTCATCACCGCCATGACGATGATGAGTGTGGCGACCCCGAGGGCGATGCCGACCAGCGAGAGTGTCGAGATGACGGAGATGAACGCCTCACGCCGCCGCGAACGCAGATAGCGGATCGCAATGCCCCATTCGAGGGCGCCGAAGGGCCTCACTTGGTCACCGTTTCCGTGACATAGGCGAAGGCCCCGGTCTCGGGCAGCGTCTCGCGTGCGCCCGTCGCCCGCCGCTTGACCTCGACATTGCCGTCGGCGGCGCCGCGTGGGCCGACGATGACCTGCCAGGGGATGCCGATGAGGTCCATCGCGGCGAACTTGCCGCCGGGGCGCTGGTCGGTATCGTCGACGAGGACGGACTTGCCGGCCGCCTCGAACTGCGCCTCGAGCCGCTCCACCATCGCATCGGTCGTCGGATCACCGGCCTTGAGGTTGATGATCGCGACGTCGAAGGGCGCGATCGAATCCGGCCAGACGATGCCCGCTTCGTCGTGGCACGCCTCGATCACCGCGCCGACGAGACGCGACACGCCGATGCCGTAAGAGCCCATATGAACAGGCCGCTCCACACCGTCGAGGCCGGCGACCTTGGCGCCCATCGGCTCGGAATATTTGGTGCCGAAATAGAAGATGTGCCCGACCTCGATGCCGCGCGCGGTCATCTGCTTGTCGTCGGGGATCGCGTTGAAGGCGGCTTCGTCGTGCATCTCGTCGGTCGCGGCATAGAGTGCGGTCCACGCGTCGACAATCGGCGACAGGTCGCCCATGAAGTCGGTGTCGGCGCCGGGGACGGGGGTGTTCAGGATGTCGGCATGACAGAACACCTCGCTCTCCCCGGTGGAGGCGAGAATGATGAACTCGTGGCTGAGATCGCCGCCGATCGGCCCCGTATCGGCCCGCATCGGAATCGCCGTGAGGCCGAGCCGCGCGAACGTGCGCAGATAGGCGACGAACATGCGCTGATAGGCCTTGCGCGCCGCCTCCTGGTCGAGGTCGAACGAATAGGCGTCCTTCATCAGGAACTCACGCCCGCGCATCACGCCGAAGCGGGGGCGCACCTCGTCCCGGAACTTCCACTGGATGTGGTAAAGGTTCATCGGCAGCGCCCGATACGACCGCACGTGCGAGCGGAAGATGTCGGTGACCATCTCCTCGTTCGTCGGCCCGTACAGCATCTCGCGCTCATGCCGGTCCATGATGCGCAGCATCTCCGGCCCATAGGCGTCATAACGGCCCGACTCGCGCCAGAGATCGGACGGCTGGATCGTCGGCATCAGGATTTCCTGCGCGCCGGCGCGGTTCTGCTCCTCACGCACGATCTGCGCGATCTTCTGCAGAACGGTCATGCCGAGCGGCAGCCAGGAATAGATGCCCGCCGCCTGCTGGCGGATCATGCCCGCCCGCAGCATCAGGCGATGCGAGACGATTTCCGCCTCTTTGGGCGTCTCTTTGAGGATGGGGATGAAGGCGCGGGAGAGACGCATGGGACGATGAGCTCACTTCTGGGACCGGGCGTATTGGACCCACTGTGTGACCGCGGTCAATCGGAGCGATGTCGCTGCCGGCCCGGCACGGCGAAAAAGATGGGAAATCCGGGGGTATCGGGGGCGGCGCGGTCAACAAAAAAGGCGGCCGGTGATCCGGCCGCCTCCATTCTCGACCGAATGGGATCCCTCAGAGGAAGAAGTCGCCCGCGTCGAGGTCGGAATAATTCTTCAGCGTGAGGAGGAAGTCGGCACGCCCGTCGCCATTCGTGTCCGCCATCACGAGCGTGTGCGCCCCGCGCTCGACCGAACGCAGTTCGCCGGCCGTGCCGGAGAAGCGGTCCTCGCCGATGAAATCGAAGCGCTGGTTGCCGTTCGTCGTCTCGTCGGCATCGATCGCGCGCAGGTTGATGCGGTTATCGCCCTTGGCGAAATCGAAGATCACGTCGCGGCCGGCCTTGTTGCTCTCCTCGACCGAGCGATAGACGAACACGTCATTGCCCGGACCGCCGACGAGACGGTCGGCGCCCATGCCGCCATTCAGGATGTCGTTGCCGGGGCCGCCATTCAGGATGTCGTTCCCGTCGCCGCCGAAAAGGATGTCGCGGCCGGCGCCGCCGAGGATCTTGTCGTTGCCGCCCTCGCCGAAGAGGCGATCATTACCGCCGCCGCCACGGACGATGTCACGGAACTCGGTGCCCCTGTAGGTGTCGTTGCCGGAGGTGCCGGTCAGGATGTGGCCGGAGCCGTTGATCTCGTCGAGAAAGGTCTCGGCGCCGCGCGAGTTGGTGCCGCCGAGATACATCAGCTCCGCGACGATCTCGTGGAAATCGCCACGCGTGTTGGCGCCGTTCGCGACCCGCAGCCCCTGATACTCCACGACGGGCGTGTAGTTCGTGATGTGGCCCTGGCCGTCGAGGTCGAAGCTGCCATTGTTGTTATAAGAATCGCCGAGATGGCCGAGCGTCACGCTGCTGAGGCGGCCGGACACGGTGTGCGAGCCCATGTCGTAGGCGAAGTTGGCACCTTCGAGGACGATCGCCTGGGTGTCCGGGCCGTCGAGCTCGCTGACGAGCACCATCTCGTCGTTCTGCTCGAAGAACGGGAACCCCGTCGAGGTGAACGTATCGAGGAAGGTGTCGAGATACTGGTTGTAGTTGACGCCCTGGTTGCCTTCGGCGTGAAGCCTGATTTTGACTGCCATACGATTGGCCCTTTACTGAGTGTTTGCGCCGAACCGCCTGACCAAAGCGAGCTTGGCCGAGAAACCGGGGCTCGCTTCAAGGTTCAGGTATTGCGTGTAATCGACGTCGAAGATGTTGTTGAGGGTGAGGCTGGCCGACGTGTTGTCGTCGAACCGCCAATTCGCGTAGAGGTCGACAAGCTCGTAGGAATCGCCCGTAAGGCCGGCCTCTTCCGCATCCGACTTCTCGCCGACGAAGGTGACGCGCCCGCCCGCATCGAGGCGATCGTGGAACGCGCGGAAGCCGAGCGTGGCGGAGACGCGGCTCGGCGGCACGGACGACAGCGTGTCGCCTTCCGCATTGTCCTTGCTGCGCACGAGCGTCGCGTTGAGCCCGGCATAGACCCGGCCCATGTCATAAAGACCCTCGAG
>NZ_JAKGCS010000023.1 GCF_021556395.1 Acuticoccus kalidii | reverse complement strand
GTGCGCGACATGGAGCTCAGCCCGGCGGGGGTGTTGACGAAGTACCCGCTGGCCGACGCCAAACGGGTCGGCAGCCTCACCTACGGGATGCACCTTGATTACGACACCTCGGTGCGGGCGATCACCAACGAGGCGGGGCTGCTTGCGACGCGGGTGGGGTATCAGCCCTACGGAGAGGAGGCGCGGAGCGAGGTGCGGCCGACGCCGGCGGCGGCGTCGAAGAGCTTCCTGTCGGAGCGCTACGACGAGGCCGCGGCGCTGATGTACCTCAATGCGCGCTATTATGATCCGCGTATCGCCCGGTTCATCCAACCCGATTTGCTCGATCCCGATGTCCCGGGGGTCGGGATCAATCGCTATGCCTATGCCGGCAATGAGCCCATCAATCGGGTCGATCCTAGCGGTGAAGCGGATATCTATATTGGGGGGTTAGGTGATAGAACCCTTGTCGATAGAGGGCCTGTCATAAGTTATGTGGCGTGGAATAGGGACGACAGAATTGTCGCATATTTCGATCAGGGACAAGCAAGTGAAGCAATTGCTTTCATAGATGGCTTAGATCGAGATGAACCAATAAATATAATTGGTCATAGTTATGGGGCTCACACAGGATCTATAGTCGCTCAAGGGGTAAACCGTGAAGTTAACCTACTAGTTGGTGTTGATCCAGTTGGTAAGGCAATGGATGGATTGGGGAGGCGGTCTAAAGATGTTAAAACCGTTGTTACGGTAGATTCAAATCCAGCTAATTTTACGGAGTTGCGCCGAAGTGTGGTGCCAGAATTTATCGAGGCGCTCGGTAAAGCGGCGGCAGTCTTCCCGAAGGGAGGTCGGCCTAGTGTATTTGACGAGCCGGACGTTAAGATTGTTGCGCCGTATGGCCATGAGCAATTTCAAGCTCAGTATGAATTTGCTGCAAGCCCTAGCGAAAAGAGCGCTCGCCAGTTGGTGGATGATACTTATCTCGCTGATGAGTCGGCTCCTGTGCCAAATGACAACCCCTTAAGATAGGCTTTGAGGTGAATGGATGATCAATCTCAGAACCGCTATAATTTCTACAATGTTTGCTATTGTAGTATCATCTTGCGGGGCTATGGATATGTCCATCAAGGTGGTAAATATTGAGAGAGGAGCTCGTTATCCAAAAGACCTTCCAATCGAAATGACTTTTGGGACAATAAATAAAGCCTATCTACTTGGCCCTGATTTCATCAGAGTAACGATAAAGGTTGCCCCATCTATTCAAAATAAAAATGTTCTACTTGGCGTTTTCTCTGTTTCTCCATGCAATCAACCTGATGGATACAGGTATTTTTATCCAGGAACTGTTTATCCAACCCTCCGTGGAAATACGGAAATACATCAACTGGTTGTATTTATACCATCAAATTTTGAGAAACTTGTTCGGCGCGACCCTAACGGGGAGATTAGAACCGGATGGACGACAGAAGCTGCCTCGTCTCCGCAATGTTTGATTGTGGATCTTAGAGATGATGATGGAGAGGTCTTATATAAGGGTAAGGTTATAATAGAGAATTTATTCGATACATAAACATCATAATATACATTATGTATTAGTATTTTTAGATTATTTATCCTTATTTTGCTGAGTAAAAAATAGTAAAGACTGGGGCGTCTGCTCGCGAGCGCGTGATTGAACAGTCATAGACTCACCTTACAGTTTATCGTCGCTCGCGCGGCCGGCAGATAACGATAGAGCGTCGCTGGCGAAATGTTCAGACGCTTGGCGACCTCGTTCACGGTGAATGTGCCGTCGGCGAGCATGGCGTGCGCCGCCTTGAGGTCCGCATCATTCAACTTTTTCGGCGACCAGCCTTACGCTTGCGCGTCTTCGCGGCGTCGATGTGTTCTTCCCAAAAACACCTATGACGCCAACGGCAATCTCGAGACGGTCCAGGGTTTTGCCGCGATCAACCGGACGATCGTCTGGGACGGTCTCAACCGCGTCAGCCGGG
>NZ_JAKGCS010000022.1 GCF_021556395.1 Acuticoccus kalidii | reverse complement strand
GTGCTCCTGCCGCCGATCGCGCGAAGCATAGTAGAGCGCGGCTGGAGGCGCCCTCCCGCCGAACGGCCGGTCGTCGCGGACGTAAGCCCAGATGTGGCCGGTGATCGTCTTGCCTCTGGCGAGGATCGGCACCGTGGTGTCGTCGCCGTGAAGGCGCTCGGCGGCCAGAACATGCGCCTCGATCAGGGCATGGAGCGGTGCGAGGGCGACCGTCGCGGCACCGACCTGGTCGGCGAGGGTCGAGACCGACAGGTCGATCCCCTCGCGGCCATAGCGCTCGCTCTGCCGGTTCAGCGGCAAATGCTGCCCGAACTTTTCGAACAGGATCGTCGCCAGAAGGTGCGGTCCGGCAAAGCCGCGCGGCGTCACGTGGAACGGTGCGGGCGGCTGCGTGATCCGCTCGCACTGACGGCAGGCGAACCGCTCGCGCACCGTCTGGATCACCTTCCAGCGACGGGGGATCACCTCCAGCGTCTCGGTGATGTCCTCGCCGAGCTTCGACAGCCGGGTCGAGCCGCAGCACGGGCAGCTCTCCGGCGCGGCGATCACGACACGCTCGCGCGGCAGATGGGCCGGGAAGGGTTTGCGCGCGGGCCGCTTGCGCGTGAACGCCGGGGCCGATCCTGTCTGCGTTGCCGCGGTCTCGGCCACCAGCTCATCTTCGCTGGCCGTCGTCTCGAGATCCTCCAGCTGCAGCTCCATCTGCTCCAGAAGCCGAGCCTTGCGCTCGGAGCGGCTGCCGTAGAGCTCGCGCCTCAGCTTCTCGATCTGGAGCTTGAGATGGGCGACCAGGGCGGTCACGTCCGACTGCGCCGCTTCCGCGGCAAGGCGGCGTGCCCGCTCCGCGCGGATCATCGCGTGGGCGCTGGCAAGGTCGTCGGGGAGCGAATCGGCGGCGCTGTTCACACCTTGAGCGAATCACGATCGCCGGGGCGCGCCAAGGCAAAACATCACCCGACCGACGTCGGACGCCAGGTCTCTTGCGGGTGACGCCAGTCGATCCCTTCGAGCAGATAGCCGAGCTGCGCAGGCGTGATCGTCACCGCGCCATCGGCCGGCGAGGGCCACAGGAAGCGGCCCCGCTCCAGCCGCTTCGTGAAGAGACACGCCCCCTGGCCGTCGTGCCAGATCACCTTCAGAAGGTCGCCCCGGCGCCCGCGGAAGCAGAACAGATGGCCGCTCAGCGGGTCGCGCCGCAGCACCTCCTGGACCATCAGCGACAGGCCGGGGAATCCCTTGCGCATGTCCGTGTGGCCGGTCGCGAGCCACACCCTCACGCCACTCGGAACCGGGATCATCGCCGTTCCAGAACGGCGACCACGCGGGCCAGCGCCTCGCCGTCCACGTCGGCGCCGACGACGATCCGCCGGCCGCAGGCGAGAACGATCTCCATCCGCGAGGCCGTCACCGGGGTTTCAGGCCGCGGCTCTATCTCTCGCGCCTCGGGCGGATGCGGTTCCGGCTCGATGATGGCAGGCACGAACGTCGGCGTCTTCTCAGATCGGGGCGGCTCCACCCGGAACGCACGCCTCCACGTCACCAGCTGCGAGCGCGAGATCCCGTGCCGCCGGGCCGTCGCCGAGACCAGACGCGGACCCTCCATGCTCTCCAGCACGATCTTCAGCTTCTCATCATCGCTCCAGCGACGCCGGCGGCCCCTCTCGACCACCTCCAACCGCTCGAACGCCCTGTGCGTATGCCTGTCCATACGCACAGTTCTCCGCCGCGACGCTCACCACCCGCAAGGCGGCCTCCGCCGGAGGCTTACAGCCGAAAAGTCCAAGAAATGGCTGTAGTTCCGGCGGGATTCTGGCTTCGGCCGCCACATAGCTCGAGTCTCTGGGCAGCATCTCGAAATGGGAACTCCCGTGAAAGCCGCCGTCTTGCGCCCAGGCCAGACAAGAACAGCTGACTGTCATCATCACCGCGACACCGACATGGAAACTAACCGATCGCATAAACTGTTGGCCCCCTCATCAATTATCTAGGCGTTACGGTATGGATAGCCACAAATGTTGCTGCTAAATAAAGCTTCCGGATTGGCTCGGCCGCGGATCCCTTCGTCCATGAAGTAGCGGTTCAGTTGAAATACTCCTGATGTAAACTGTTTCACAATGTGTCGCATAATTCACGACTTATGCAACAGGCCCAAAAGATGAGCCTTTCTGCGGTGTGGGTGTGTTGCATATTCTCGTTGCAGGTTGAGGGGCGTTTCGGCATCCTGTCAGGGATGCTGATTGGATACGCCAGAGTCTCGACCCCCTCCCAGAACCTCGATCGTCAGATCGGAGCGCTCCGGTCCGCCGGCTGCGATACGATCTTTCGGGAAAAGGCATCCGGGAAGGCGGTAAAGAACCGCCCGCAGCTCGAGCGCGCCATCGACGCACTCGGGACCGGCGACATCCTGATCGTCGCCGAATGGGACCGGGCGACGCGTTCGATGATGGACGGTATCAACATCATGCAGCGGATCGCCGAACGTGGCGCCGCCATCAAGGTGCTGGACAAACCTCACCTTGATCTCACCACACCGATAGGGCGGGGCTTCCTCGCGTTCCTATCCGCATTGGCGGAAGACGAGCGCGGTCGCATCGTCGAACGAGCCGCTGACGGAAGACGGGTCGCACGCGAACGCGGAGTGCGGTTCGGCCCAAAACCGAAGCTGACCGACCATCAACGAGCAAAGGCATTGGATCGCTTGGCCACGGGCGACAGCTGCCGGGAGATCGCCCGCGACATGGGCGTATCCGCCTCGACCATCTCCCGGCTTCAGAAGCCTGTCGGATTGCGGGAGCCCGCCTAATGCAGCTCGACCTCTTTCCGACCTATCTGCATCTGCGCTGCATCGATCCGGCGAGCAACAAGCAGCGGTTCTACGCACTGTCCATCCAGAGAACGCTGTTTGGTGAATGGGTGTTCGTGCGCGAATGGGGACGTATTGGCGTCAGCGGTCGGCTGCGCAGCGACCTCTATCCATCCGCAGGACGTGCCGTCGACGCGCTTCTCGAGCTCGGGCGACAGAAACGGCGACGCGGCTATCAAGCCGTAATCAGCTGACGTAGACGCGTAGTTCAAATGAACCCAGGCAGGTGTTACTCCCGGCATCAACCGCTTGATTCATCGCACCAATTCGGCTTCGACCGGCTGCATAGGCAGGTCAGTTAGTTTCCCGTCAAAATCCGCAAGTCCGCAGGTCAGGCTGTAACATGCGAGGCTGACGGCCTTCGGGATCGCAACGGACTTTCCGTTTCGTTTCCCGTGTTCATAGTATTGAACGATGCGCCGCTTGAGCCCAAGCCGATCGGCCAGCTCTCCCTGGCTCCAGCCAAGTTCCTTGCGCCAAGCTTTGAGCTGTTCCCCGGTCACCCTCGTTGCACTCTTGATACATACTACAACCACAAGGTAGCCGGCTTACGGATCTATGGAAAGTTCCGCACTGCACTTCGGTTAGCGGCAGTCTGCCGTCGCAGAAATGTCACTTGTCGACATCGGAAATTCGTGCATCCATGAATTATGGATAACGAAATCGACGCAGAAGCGCTCACCGCCCTCGGCCACCCCGGCCGCCTCGCCGTCTTCCGGCTGCTCGCCCGGCGCGCCCCGCATGGCGTGCGGCCCAGCGAGATCGCCGAGGCGCTCGATCTCAAGCCGAACACCTTGTCGGTCTATGTCACGACACTTACCCGGGCGGGGATCCTCACGACGTGGCGCGAAGGGCGATCCGTCTACTACGGTATCGACCTGAAGCGGGTCGGCGCCCTGGTCGACTTCCTGGTGAACGACTGCTGTCGTGGCCGGCCGGAGCTGTGCGAGCCGCTCGCCGCTCGCTCGTTGCAACGGCTGGCGGCGCACCGCGATGTCGGCGCGCGCAACGTCCTCTTCGTGTGCTCGGGCAACTCGGCGCGCTCGCAGTTCGCCGAGGCGATCCTTAATAGCGACGGCAACGGTCGGTTCCGCGCCTACTCGGCGGGGACGAAGCCGAACCGGCGACTCAACCCGGAGGCGGTGTCGGTCCTCACGGCGCACGGCCACGACACGGTCGGGCTGAAGCCGAAGGCCGTCGCCAACTTCCAGCTGCCCGGCGCGCCCGTCATGGACTACGTCATCACCGTCTGCGACCAGGCCGCGAACGAGGATTGCCCACCCTTGCCGGGTCTCCCGCTCACGGCACATTGGGGAATCGCCCGACCCAGCGCCACCCTGGGCAATGACCGCGCTGCCGCGTTCGCCGCCGCCTACGTTGCGATCGCCGAGCGGCTGGAGCGCTTCATGGCGCTGCCGGTCGAGACTCTCGACGCCCTGTCCCTGCAGAACGAGCTCGACGCCATCGGCGCGGCCCGCGTCTCCGGCAAGGGAGCCTGACGATGGGGCGGATCGCGATCAACGGGCTCGGCCGCATCGGCAAGCTCGTCCTGCGCTCGCTCATCGAGGACGGGGTCGCCGGCGATATCGTGCTTCTCAACGATCCTGCCGGCGATCCGGCCCAGCATGCAATGCTTCTGGAGTTCGACAGCGTGCACGGGCGGTGGCGTACCGAGTTCGGTCACGAGCCGGACGCCCTCGTAGTCGCGGGCCGGCGCATACGCTTCACCCAGGCGCGCCGGATCGAGGAGCTGCCGCTCGCCGAACTCGGCGTCGATCTCGTCATCGACTGCACGGGTGTCTTCAAGACCGGCGCCAAGGTGGAGCCCTATTTCGCGGCGGGCGCCCGGAAGGTCCTGGTCTCGGCGCCGGTGAAGGATGGGGGTGCACTCAACCTCGTCTACGGCGTCAATCACGACCTCTACGATCCAGGAGAGCATCGCCTGGTGACGGCGGCGAGCTGCACGACCAATTGCCTCGCGCCGGTCGTGAAGGTGCTGCACGAGGAGATCGGCATCGAGCACGGCTCGATCACCACGATCCACGACGTCACCAACACGCAGACGATGGTGGACCGGCCGGCCAAGGACCCGCGGCGCGCTCGCTCCGCACTCCTCAACCTCATCCCCACCACGACCGGCTCGGCGACCGCGATCACGCTGATCTATCCGGAGCTGAAAGGCCGGCTCAACGGCCACGCCGTGCGCGTGCCGCTCCTCAACGCCTCGCTCACCGACTGCGTATTCGAGATGACGCGGGAGACTTCGGCCGAGGAGGTGAACGGCTTCTTCCGCCGCTGGGCTGACGGGCCGCTGAAGGGGATCCTCGGTTTCGAGGATCGACCACTGGTCTCGTCCGATTTCCTCAATGACACGCGCTCGTCGATCGTCGACGGGCCGTCAACCATGGTCGTGAACGGCACCCAGGTGAAGGTCTACGCCTGGTACGACAATGAGTTCGGCTACGCTTGGCGGCTCGCCGACGTCGCCCGCATGATGGCAGGGGATCTCGGATGACGACGCTCGCCACCGAGAAGCGCGAGGGGCTTGCCGCCTACATCGCTGTCACGGCCGCCTACTGGGCCTTCATGCTGACGGACGGGGCGCTTCGGATGCTCGTCCTCCTCCACTTCCACACGCTCGGCTTCTCGCCGATCCAGCTCGCGTACCTCTTTCTGCTCTACGAGTTCATGGGGATCGTGACGAACCTGTCGGCCGGCTGGATCGCCGCCCGGTTCGGCCTCACCTCGACGCTCTATGCTGGCCTCGCGCTGCAGATCCTGGCGCTCGCCGCCCTCACACAACTCGATCCGACCTGGCAGGTGGCCGTCTCGGTCGCCTTCGTGATGGCGGTGCAGGGAGCGTCTGGGGTCGCCAAGGATCTCGCGAAGATGAGTTCGAAGAGCGCGGTGAAAATTCTCGCCCCCGCCGAGGAGAAGGGCGCGCTGTTCCGCTGGGTCGCCGTCCTGACCGGCTCCAAAAACGCGGTGAAGGGCGTCGGCTTTCTCCTTGGCGCGGCGCTCCTCGCCATCGTCGGCTTCACCGGGGCGGTCTTCGCGATGGGGGTAGCGCTCGCAATCATCCTCCCTGCGGTCGCCCTCTTCATGCCCTCTGGCCTGCCGGCCGGGCGCAAGGACGCAAAGTTCCGCGAGGTCTTCTCCAAGGATCCCAACGTCAACCGGCTGTCGGCCGCGCGGCTCTTCCTGTTCGGCGCGCGCGACACGTGGTTCGTCGTCGGCATCCCGATCTACTTCTACAGCGTCCTATCGGACGGCACCGTCGACGGCAACCGCGCTGCCTTCTTTCAGGTCGGCACCTTCATGGCGGTCTGGATCATTGGCTACGGCTTCATCCAGGCCGCAGCGCCGCGCCTTCTGAAGGCCCGCGAGCGCGGCCTTTCCGAGATCGTCGGCCTCGCCCGCACCTGGGTGGGGGTCCTGACGCTGATCCCGGCCGCGCTCGCCGCGGCCGCATGGGTCGGCAATGCCCCCGACCCACAGACCTGGCTCACCGCGACGCTGGTGGTCGGCCTCCTCCTCTTCGGCGTCGTCTTCGCGCTGAACTCCTCGCTCCACTCCTACCTGATCCTTGCCTTCACCAAGGCGTCCCGGGTCACGATGGACGTGGGCTTCTACTACATGTCGAACGCCGCCGGGCGCCTTGTCGGGACGCTCTTGTCGGGCGTCAGCTACCAGCTCGGCGGCCTCACCCTGTGCCTTGCCACCGCCGCCCTGATGTCGGCGCTGAGCTTCGTGTTTGCCGGACAACTTCAACGAACGATGGTCGTCGCGCCCGACGGCGCCTGACCGACCTCACAGCTCTCTGGGAGGAGCTCATGGACCGCATCGTGCAACGCCTTGCACCTGCGCTCGTGGCGATCTGCGCCCTCACGACCGCCGCTGCCGCCGAGACCCGCGACCGCCTGCATATCGTGGGATCGTCGACGGTGTTCCCCTACACCAACGTGGTTGCAGACAACCTTGCCGCCGACGGCCGCTTCCCGAGACCGGAGATCGAATCGACCGGAACGGGCGGCGGCTTCAAGCTATTCTGCGGCGGGAGCGGCATCGACACTCCGGACATCACCGGAGCATCGCGCCCCATGACGCGGGCGGAATGGGAGCTCTGCCGCGCCAACGGCGTCTGGCCGATCAGCCAGTTCCCGATAGGGTACGACGGTCTCACCATCGCCGTCTCGCGCTTCTCGCCTGACGAATTCGCGCTCACGCTGAAGGACCTTTATTCGGCGCTCGCCGCACGGGTTCCCGTCGATGGCCAAGTCTCAGACAATCCCTACAGATCGTGGTCGGACATCCGCCCGGAGCTGCCGAACGTGCCGATCCGCGTCATCGGTCCGCCCCCGTCTTCAGGCACGCGGGACTCGTTCGTGGAACTCGCGCTTCACCGCGGCTGCAACCAATACGCGGCTCTGGCGTCGCTCCAAGCGACAGACCCTGCTGAATGGACCAAGGTCTGCTCCGAGATCCGGACGGACGGCGCCTATATCGAAGCCGGCGAGGATGATGAGGCGATCGTCGCCGACATTGAGAAGGACCCGCACACGCTCGGCATCATCGGCTACGGCTATCTGTTCGAGCACGAAGCGACGCTCCGCGCCGCGACGATCAACGGCGTCGCGCCCGACTTCCTGACAATCTCAAGGATGGAGTACCCGCTCGCGCGACCGCTCTTCATCTATCTGAAGAACCAGCACGAGAACCTCGTCCCCGGGATGGCTGAGTTCGTCCAGGAATATGTGCGCGGTATGAATCCGGTGGGCGGATACCTCTTCACCTACGGTCTGGTGCCCTACTTCGAGCACGTCGATTTCGAGGAGGTGGCCGGGGAGGCGATCGACAACAAGCCGATGAGCCCGCCGACCGACTGAGCTGCGCTGTTGAGGATCGCTTGACATTCTCCATATCTCCATATTTATCGAGATATGGAGAATAATGAAGCTCTAGTGGCTTTGTCCGCCCTCGCTCAAGAGACGCGGCTCGCGATCTTCCGCCTGCTCGTCGAGGCCGGCGCGGAGGGACGGGCCGTCGGTTCGATCGGTGAGGCCCTCGGCCTCCCCTCGGCGACGCTGTCCTTCCACCTGAAGGAACTGAAGAACGCAGGCCTCGTCGCCGTGCGACGCGAAAGCCGCTCGCTGATCTACAGCGCCAGCTTCGCCACCATGAACGACCTCATCGGATTCCTCACCCGCAACTGTTGCGGGGGCGACATGACGGCGTGCGATCTCACCGAGATCCCCGCGCGCAGAGAGACGGCATGACCACCACGATCTATCACAACCCCGCCTGCGGGACGTCCCGCAACGTCCTCGCGCTGATCCGCAATAGCGGCGAGGAGCCCGAGATCATCGAGTATCTCAAGACGCCGCCGAGCAGGGATCGGCTGGTGGCACTGATCGGCGCGATGGGCATTCCCGTGCGCGATCTCCTGCGCCGCAAGGGGACACCGTACGATGCCCTCGGGCTCGACGAGCCCAACTTCTCCGACGACGCACTGATTGATCTGATGCTTAAGCATCCGATCCTTATCAACCGACCGATCGTGGAGACCGAGATCGGCACGCGACTCTGCCGGCCATCGGAAACGGTGCTCGACATCTTGCCGAGACCGCAGCGCGGCGCCTTTACGAAGGAAGACGGCGAGCCGGTCGTCGATGCTGACGGGCATCGCATCACGCCGACGGAGGCTGCCCGATGAGCGTCTCAGAGACGACGGCCTCGGCGCTCGGCGAGGCGCCCGGCGGCATCGGCATCTTCGAGAAGTGGCTCTCCATCTGGGTCGCGCTGGCGATCGCCGCAGGGCTGATCCTCGGCAATACGCTGCCCGGCCTGTTCCATACCCTCGCCGGATTCGAGGTCGCGTCAGTCAACCTCGTCGTCGCGGTGCTGATCTGGGCGATGGTCTACCCGATGATGGTGGCGGTCGACTTCGCCAGCCTCTCCCATATCGGCGACCGGCCGAAGGGGCTCGTGCTGACGATCATCGTCAACTGGCTGATAAAACCCTTCACCATGGCCGGCCTCGCCGTCCTCTTCTTCGAAGTCCTGTTCGCAGACTGGATCGCTCCGTCCGACGCGCAGCAATATATCGCTGGTCTCATCCTGCTCGGCGCGGCACCGTGCACGGCGATGGTGTTCGTCTGGTCGCAGCTCACCCGCGGCGATGCCACCTACACGCTGGTGCAGGTGTCGGTGAACGACATCATCATGATCTTCGCCTTTGCCCCCATCGTGGCGCTGCTCCTCGGCGTGACGGACCTGTCGGTGCCGTGGGAAACGCTGCTCCTCTCGGTCGGCCTCTACATCCTAATCCCGCTCGCCGCCGGGGCGCTGACACGGCGCTGGCTGGCGAGGGGGCGCGGCGATCCGGAGGCCGCCGTCGCGCGCTTCACGGCCGCGGTCAAGCCGTTCTCGGTGATCGGCCTCCTCGCCACCGTGGTGCTCCTCTTCGGCTTTCAGGGTCAGGTGATCTTGGAGCAGCCTGTGCTGATCGCGCTGATCGCCATACCGCTCCTCATCCAGTCCTACGGCATCTTCGCCATCGCCTATGCCGCGGCCTGGGCCTGGCGGGTGCCGTTCAACGTCGCCGCTCCCTGCGCCCTGATCGGCACCTCGAACTTCTTCGAGCTCGCGGTCGCGGTCGCGATCAGCCTGTTCGGCCTCTCCTCGGGTGCGGCCCTCGCGACGGTCGTCGGTGTCCTCGTCGAGGTGCCGGTGATGCTGTCGCTCGTCGCCTTCGCCAACCGCACGCGCCACCACTTCCCGGCCGGCGCATGACGGACCACGCCGTGCCGATCGACGATCTGCCGAACATCGACCCGGAGGCGCTTCAGCCGATCGACATCGCCAGCCTCGCGGGCGACGGGGCGCCGGCCCATCCGCCCCGCATCCTCCTCCTCTACGGCTCGCTGCGGGAGCGCTCCTTCTCGCGCTTCGCCGCCGAGGAGGCGGGGCGGCTGCTCCGCTGGTTCGGCGCCGAGACGCGCACGTTCGACCCGCGCGGGCTGCCGCTCCCCGACGCCGAGGAGCCCGACCACCCGAAGGTCCTGGAGCTGCGCGAGCTCGCCATGTGGTCGGAAGGAATGGTCTGGTCCTCGCCGGAACGGCACGGGGCGATGACCGGGCTGATGAAGGCGCAGATCGACTGGCTGCCGCTGTCCCTGGGCGGGATCCGGCCCACCCAGGGCAAGACGCTCGCGGTGATGCAGGTCTGCGGCGGCTCCCAGAGCTTCAACGCCGTCAACCAGATGCGCATCCTCGGCCGCTGGATGCGCATGGTGACGATCCCGAACCAGTCCTCCGTCGCCAAGGCGTTCAACGAGTTCGACGAGGCGGGCCGGATGCGAGCCTCGCCCTACTATAACCGGATCGTCGACGTGATGGAGGAGCTCTTCAAGTTCACCGTCCTGACCCGCAGCCGTTCGGTCTACCTTACGGACCGATATTCGGAGCGCGTCGAGAGCGCCGAGGCGCTGTCGAAGCGGGTCAATCAGCGTTTGATCTGAGCGATACTCACTAGTGTCGCTGTAATCTCACTCCGGCCAGAAGACGGCAAGGCCGGTCATCACGACGATACAAGCGCGACGGACGAGGATTTTTCCTCTGACGTACGCGAGATGCCCCCCAAACTCCTGACAGTCTGCCCAGATGTAAATCTGCGCCGGCAGGGCCATCCAGGCATTGACGCCCGGCACACTACTCAGGAACGGATTCCTCCGATGATGAGAGGGAAACAAACGGCCGGTTTCTTGCCGGTCCCGCCTGCGCGATGGCGGAGCGCGATTTAGCGCCGTACCTTGGCAAACTACACAGTCAGGAAATCAACGTTAATCATTCCCTGGCATCGGCGGGTTGTCTGACGTCGTCGAAGGTGACGCCCATGAAGATCGTTACGCCCGGGTCTCCTCCGTCGAGCAAAATCTCGATCTGCAGCGTGACGCGCTCCAGAAGACGGGGTGCGAGACGATCCTCGTCGACAAGGCGAGCGGCACGGTGGCGGCCCGGCCCGGGCTCGAGAAAGCGAAGGAGCTGCTGCGCGCCGGCGACACACTGGTGGTGTGGCGGCTCGGCCGCTCGCTGCAGGATCTCATCGGCTGGGTACTCTATCTCGAAGAGCACGGGGTCGCGTTGGAGAGCCTCGCGGAGCGGATCGACACCGCGACCTCGACGGGCAGGCTCACGTTTCATCTGTTCGGTGTGCTCGCCGCGTTCGAGCGCAATCTCATTCGGGAGCGAACACAAGCGGGGCTCGCAGCCGCAAGAGTTCGCGGGCGCCTTGGCGGCCGTCCGAGCGCGCTCGAGGCGGACAAGCAAGCAGTTGCGGTGCAGCTTTACCGAGAGAGAAAGCTCACCATGGCCAAGATCTGCGCGATGATGGGGATCTCAAAGCCAACTCTGTACGCCTATGTCCGCGCAGCCGGCGACGCAATCTAATTTATCTAAGCTCCATTACTAAACCTCAGGGAAATGGTCATTACCGCCAGGTAAGAAAATGTAAATTCAGTACACACCTAATAATTTATTCAAAATTGTCGATATTTTCTATATGACCATCGGCGAAGAACGAAAAAATCCCCCCTGGATAGAATAAAGTTAAAAATTCATCATCTTTTGAATCTGAGAACACGCTCATTCGATATTCGCTTGAAAAATTCAACACCATAAATTTCCCACCTTGGTGAAAGCACCACTTCGTTATTATTTTTCCGTTCAAAAGTTGTATATTTTTGCGATCGAAAATGGAGTTGGATCCTTCCAAGGTCTTCTCGCCTTTATCAAGTCGCCACGCAGCGTCACGGATCCATATATGCCACTCACCATGCGGACGCCTCCCAGGAATTTCTTTCCCGAACTCCATAGTAACGAAAGTTCCATGCCCAATCGATACCCCCCATGCCTCCTTCCCAAGGATCTTATTTATTCTCTCCTGAGCGCGCGTTAACAAGGTATCGACCATTACAGAACCTATTCATCGCCTGATTCTTCGTCGCTTTCGTCAGATCTTATATCGTCTTCTAGTTTATTATCACCGAACATAGATTCCCCCTCCTCAACTATATCATCGTATCCATAATTTTGACCTGATATCACATCGTGAAGCTGGCGCGCTTCTTTTTTTGTTAAACGCCGGCCAATGGCCCGCCCAACCTCTTGGAGAGCATCAGAGAATTGGCGATTCTGCCTTCGATTCCCTCTCGGCGTCCCTGAATCCCGCTTTGAGAAGGTGGTGTTTACCTCATCTTGTAGAGTTGCGTCTGTAGAGAGAGTTTCTGGCTGCGTCTGACTTAGCTCATCAAGCAGAGAGTACGTAGCGTACGCAAATCCAAAGCCACCTTTTCCGTCGAACTCACCATCCCATCCAACGTCCAATCCGTAATCAGCGGCCACAAGAGCCGCGGCAATGAAACTCCCAATCAAATCGCCTGGACTAACGTCCACCAATTGTGTTCCGCTCGGATCCTTATAGTTTATCGGCTCATTGCCGGCATAGGCATAGCGATTGATCCCGACCCCCGGGACATCGGGATCGAGCAAATCGGGCTGGATGAAGCGGGCGATACGCGGATCATAATAGCGCGCATTGAGGTACATCAGCGCCGCGGCCTCGTCGTAGCGCTCCGACAGGAAGCTCTTCGACTCCGCCGCCGGCGTCGGCCGCACCTCGCTCCGCGCCTCCTCTCCGTAGGGCTGATACCCCACCC
>NZ_JAKGCS010000021.1:27259-30093 GCF_021556395.1 Acuticoccus kalidii | reverse complement strand
ACATCTGGGCTTACGTCCGCGACGACCGGCCGTTCGGCGGGAGGGCGCCTCCAGCCGCGCTCTACTATGCTTCGCGCGATCGGCGGCAGGAGCACCCCGAGCGCCATCTGCGCGGCTTCGCCGGCATTCTCCAGGCCGACGCCTACAGCGGGTACAACACGCTCTACGATCCGTCGCGCGCCGAGGGCGCGGTCACGCCGGCGCTGTGCTGGGCGCACGCGCGGCGTCCGTTCTTCGAACTCGCCGACATCGCCGCGCGGGTCCGGCGCGACGGCCGAGCGCCGGTCATCTCGCCGGTCGCGCTGCAGGCCGTCCGGCGCATCGACGCGCTGTTCGACATCGAGCGCACCATCAACGGCCTCGACGCGGCGGAGCGACTGCGGGTGCGACAGGAGGTGAGCGCGCCGCTCGTATCAGACCTCCAGGCGTGGTTACGCGAGGAACGCGCCCGCCTGTCGCGATCGGCCGCCGTCGCCAAACCGATGGATTACATGCTGAAGCGCTGGGACCGCTTCGCCGGCTTCCTCGAGGACGGCAGGATCTGCATCACGAACAACGCGGCCGAGCGGGCGCTCCGGGGATTTGCCCTCGGCCGCAAGGCGTGGCTCTTCGCCGGCTCCGAGCGCGGCGCCGACCGCGCTGCCGCCATGGCAACGCTGATCGCCACAGCGAAGCTCAACGACGTCGATCCGCAGGCCTGGCTCGCCGATGTACTCATCCGGATCGCCGCGATGCCGCAGGGGCGTCTCCACGAGCTGCTGCCATGGAACTGGAAGGGGCCGGCGTCCTCCGCCGAAACCACCTGAGCCATAGCCGCGATCCACAGTACCCGCGGCCCTCACCGAATGCTTACGCTTCATCCAACCCGATTTGCTCGATCCCGATGTGCCGGGGGTGGGGGTCAATCGCTATGCCTATGCCGGCAATGAGCCGATAAATAATTTGGACCCGAACGGAGAGGAAACCAAAGTCGCGGTGAAGGCATATTCGCTTAACTCCTATCCTCTTGTTGGAGGTGAATACGGCCACGCGCATGTAGAATACCGCGATACAGAGACTGGTGAAGCGCGAATTACACCGGCAGGCCCTTCGCGAGGTGTCAATGTGCCATTAGCGATTTCAGGCATGGATGCGCGTGGGTACGTGGTTGCATCGGACCCGCCGGCAGATTCGAGCATCGATTTCGGACGAAGCGGAACGATTACGGTAACTAAAACCGTAACTTTTGACACAATTCGTGAAGTTGAGGGTCGAATTAAACCCTTCAACATACGAAGTCAATCAGAGTGACATTCAATATAACACTCTCTATAAAGATTCAAATACATATGCAAAAAGCGCCTATGAGGCTATAGCTGGCATTAAGCCTCAAAATAATACGGAGGTTCATTTGCCTGCTTCCAATAACGATTTAAATATCAAAAACTCTTCATCGAGAGATGCCGACCATAACGAGGAGCACGGTGATGAAGATCGAATTGACCCGATGGATATGGAGTAATGCTTGTGTGGATCATTTATTTGGTAATGTACTCGATAGTTGCAGTTGGTGTAGGGACCTACACGGATGAGGTGCAATATATGATGCCCGGAATTCGAGATGAGATTGTCATCTGCCCTAAAAATTCAACTGACTCTATTAGGAATTATTTGGGTGAGGATATCCTTAAAAATCAGAGTAGCCTATTTGAATTTTTGCTTAAAAATGACATAAAATATGAACATGACACGCTCAAAGCGCAATCTCCGTTTTGTGATAAATCATTAGTAAGCTCTTCGGTGGTGCAGGCATTTTTTCCACTAGATGAGATCGGGATCGTAAAGCCATTATTTAAGTTTTTCTTCTCGAGTGAAGGGGACTTGATTGCGATAGAGGATTTAACTCAACGTCGGGCGCCATGGTGACTAACGTTACCTGAAGCCTAAATTCGATGATCGACCCGAGATATAGATGCTAATTATCAATCTCGATTTGAGTCGTTCACGAAGACTCATAAGCACGGCCGGTGATCCGGAAACTACGAAGCCATGACCGGAGCGTCCGGGAAGAAATACCGGTCAGCCGCGAGGCCCGTAGATGTCGTCGCCGAGTAGGTCGTTTGTGGCGGTCACATGGACGTTCACTGCTCGGCTCCTGTTCTGCTTCGGTGTGAAAATCGACGCTTTGAGCTGGAGGCTCAACGATGGGTACGGACACTTCGCCCGAACCAGCCGGTGGAAGCATCACCTTCGGTTCCAAGCTATCCCATAGCCTTGCTGGCGTTTCCGCCACGTGAGTTCGAGCAATGCGTCGACTGCGACTCCTTCGGACGGATATCGGTCGCTACGCAGCCCGCCGCTGACGCCGATCCGGCCCATTCGCGCACGAGCGCCCATTCACCAAGATCGTATCGCAGCCGGCAGGCCGGAGCATCCGGATCTGACGATTGAGGATTTGGGACGGGGTCGAGACCCTATTGGATAGTTCGGTTCAAAAAAGTCCCGGTGCAGGCTTCCCCTGAGGCGGTTTCGATGCGCGTCTGGGCGACATGTGCACCGGGATCATGTTCACGCTGCCATCCCGCGATCGCAAGCAATTGAAGGCCATCATCGCCAATCCGAAGAGCCCGCAGATACATTTCTGGCTTGCCCGGATCGTTCTGCTGAGCGGTGACGGGGCCTGCACCAACGCGATCACGGCGGACACGGGCACGTCGAGGACCTGCGTGTGGCGCTGGCAGGAGCGGTTCACGACCAAGGGGTTCGAAGGCCTTCTTCTTTACATGCCCCGACCGTCCGGCATTGCTCCGACGGCGCTGGACAAAATGGCCGAGATCGTTCGCCTTACGGACGAG
>NZ_JAKGCS010000021.1:0-27252 GCF_021556395.1 Acuticoccus kalidii | reverse complement strand
CCCCCTAACGAGGCCATCCCTTGGACACTGCGGGCGATGGCGAAGATCGCCCGCGTCGCGCCGTCCACTGCTCAGGCGGTCTGGAAGGCGCATGGTCTCGCGCCGAACCGCTGGCGCACCTTCAAGGCCCTCGAAGGACCCGGCGTTCGCGCACAACCGCCGGGAGCGGGGCATTCCTGCCGGCAAGGTCGTCCACGTCGTCCTCGACAACCTATCCTCCCACAAGACGCCCGAGGCCGGCGCTGGCTCGCCCGGAACCCGCGCCGGACGTTCCACTTCACCCCGGCATCGGCGTCATGACTGAACGCCGTCGAGGGCCCTTCGCCAAGCCCACCCGCCGCCACCTAAAGCACCGCGCCTTCCACTCGGTCTGCGATCTTCAGGCCGCCATCAACCGCTACATAGCCGAACACAACGACGGCGAGGTAAAACCCTTCGTCTGGTGTGCCGATCCCGCCGATCCCGATGCCATCATCGCCGCACGAGGCCGAGGGGCCCAAACGTTGGAATCAATCCACCAAATGATGCCGCAGCCGCTAGCATTGAACCAGAAGCGGCGCAGATGGCGCTCGGTAGGGGGCATCCGCAGTGGCCACGGCGGCTGGGGCGCAAGCTGCTTTGATCGGCGGCATGACAATTGGAGCTGCCAGGAAATACAGTCAGCGGCACAAGGTCGGCAATGGCGCGATCGACGTTCGCCAGAAGCCTTAGAGGGTGTTGGGATTGCTGTTGCTACGCTCGCATCTGGAATGGCAAGTCAGAGCAAGCAACCCGAAAAAACAGAGGTGTCACGAATTGACGGTTACGCCACGCGCTAAAATGATACAATCGTTCTGATTAACAGTGATATATGGACCTGACCAAGTTAGAAATATTTTTGAATTCCTCTATCCGCGCCTTTGTTGGATGCTTGTTATTGTCATTTATTTTTTATATTCTCCTACCCAATGATATAACGTATGGCAGCATTTTGTTTGTTGTGCTGCTATCAGCCGGGTTTGGCGTCGTCACTGGTATTGTGTCTATGTTTCTGGATGATCCCCGAAAATAGAATTGTTGAAGGGCTCGCAACCCCTGCCCTGCGTCGAATTGCCGGGACTGATGTGGTGCCACACGGTGGATCGAATATCCGGACGGAGACCGCATCGGGGCCGGGAACGACCCGTCGGCCTACACCGCCACCGGCAAGCCGACCGTCGCCCCCGAACTCGTCACCGGCTCGAGCTACGATGCGCGGGGCCAGCTCACCGCCGGCGACTATGGCAACGGCGTTCGCGCCGAGTGGACCTATGACGCCGAGCGGGGCGGCTCGCGACACGGGTGGGGTATCAGCCTTATGGGGAGGAGACACGGAGCGAGGTGCGGCCGACGCCGGCGGCGGAATCGAAGAGCTTCCTGTCGGAGCGCTATGACGAGGCCGCGGCGCTCATGGACCTCAATGCGCGCTATTATGATCCCCGTATCGCCCGGCTCATCCAGCCCGATTTGCTCGATCCGGATGTCCCAGGGGTGAGGATCAACCGGTATGCCTATGCGTTGAATGATCCGAACCAAATTTAAATGGCAAAGGAAAAGGGGCGTTACCCGGGCCACGCCATTGATCCGATGCAAAATCGTGAACTGACACCTTCGATTGTTGAAGATACGATCAGAACTGACGCCCTCGCTCCGGAGGCATCGGCATGACGCTCTATACCGACACCACAAACAATGTGACCATTGCGATAGACAACGCAATTAGTCGAATGATTGCCGCGCCTTAAGGGAACTTGACTTCAATGAAACTGGAAGAACTTCGTAGGCTGTGCGCTAAATATTGGAATCCAATTGGAATTCCAATGTCCAATATAGAGACGGAAGATTCGCTCGGCTATCGGCCATTGCCTGCTGACGAGTACGATACATATCTGGCTCATATTCAAACGCTGATCCAATCTAAAGCGTCAATGCAAGATATCCGCGAATATCTTGAGATAGTCGAGCGAGATTATATAATGCTGTCGTCACCGAGCGGCAGCAAGGACGCGTTTATTCGGGCTTTGCAAGAAGCATCCGGCTCGTCGTGACGTTGCCTCCCAAAGTGCCCTCGATTTGAACTTGGCTCCGCCAGAAGGAGGCGGAGATGAAGAATAGCCACTTCATTGTGCAACAGATCATCGCGGCGCTGAAGGAGCATGCGTCGGGAATCTGTGTGGCGGAGCTGTGCCGCATTACGGGATCAGCGACGCGATGCTCTACACGTGGCACAATCTCTTTGGCGGCATTAAGGTTTCGGGCGGCATGCGATTGAAGGAGCTGGAGGCGAGCGGCGCAGATTCGATCACCGCCGTAGAGTCCAATATTGACCGTCGAGATATACCGCGCGCTCCGTTTAGACGTCGTGGTCATATGGATATCATCGATTGATATGAAATACATGGCAATGAAGATCGACTGCATTGATCATGATGTAGACAGATTTTGAGTTTTCTGAAGAATTTGGCGATATATGGGTCCACGCTCTAATCGGGGATTAGCTACACTGACCGCATGGATTTGTTCCAATATTATATCATTGCTACATCTAGAAAATATCGTTCGAAATGGAGATTCCGTTAAAATCTCTCGCGCAATAATCGTCGGCACATTCGATGAGACCGGCTTAATTGCGAAGATTAACTCCTTGATTGATCAGTCTAATAGTCTCGATTGGCGGTCGCCCGCACAATACCTGAATAAATATTCGTATTGGGAATATGAGAAATATGAGAAAGACTAATTTCAGAGTACGGATTTAATCAATCAAGCGAGGCTTTCCGGCGAATTGGTTCGGATCGGTCATGCCGCGTGAGCCGAACAATGGGCCACCCCATCGCCAATTTGCCTTTGCGGCGAAGCCATTCATGCTCGCGTTCCGAATCGGGCTTCGACGCCATTCCTCTTTGTTGGCGCGACATGCTTACCTTCCTCGGCCGCGTACCTTCGCCTCGTCGAATTCAGCCTCCGCCGGCTGGTGGCGGGCACGCACGAACTCAGCCGTCGCCGGCGGCGTGGACACAGGCGTACAGGGTTGGCTTTGAGATCCCATCATCGCGCAGATCTTGGCCACCGTGAGCTTCCTCTTTCGGTAAAGCTGCACCGCAACAGCCTGCTTGTCCCCGTCGAGCCGCCACACCTCCAGCGCATCGCCGGCGCGCAGCCGCTCCTTCGCTTTCCGCAACGCATCGCGCTGCAGATCGCGATTCCGCTCGACGATCGAGAACCGAATGCAACCGATCCTCTTGGCAAGCATTCGCGCAACCTCCCCACCCGTCGATGTTAGGGTAGAATTCGCTTTGATGTCCCGCCTGCGTCATTTGCCATGCTGAGGCGCAAAATCGCGTCTGCCATTGCAGTAGCACGACCGATAAGAAACCGGCGAATTACTGTATAATTCGCCGCCTATTGTTATCGAAGAATTCCGTGGAGCGCCCCTGGGATATCGCCCCCTCGCCTTTTCAGGCTCCTGAAATATCCTCCCAAGAGAGTTCGAAGCGATTGAGGTACTTGCGCAAACGATCCGCGTCGTTGCGGCTCGCCTTCTGGGTGCGGGAGACGGCGAAAAGGGCGCGTCCGGCGGCGCTGAGACTGGGCGCTGTGCGGCAGGCGCGGATAACGGCCGCAAGCTGGAAGCGGTCGAATGGGTCGATCGCAGCGACGCGCTCGCCGAGGACGGCCTCGATAAGATTGGCGTCGGGATCGTGCTCCTGCGCCGTCCATTGGGCAGCGAGGAGCGCCACTTCCTCCTCCACCATGGCAAGCGTGATCCGTCCGCGTGGGGCGAGGACGCAGAGCCGCTCGACCGAGGCGCGGAGGTCGCGGAAGTTGCCCGGCCACGCCGCACGCGGGTCGAGCGCGAAGCGCAGGTACTGCTCACGCGCGTCGGCGTTGAAGCCGATTTTGGTGCCGGTCGTCCTCGCCATGCGGGCGAGCTCGTGGTCGAGGTTCGGCTCGATGTCTTCGCGCCGATCGGCGAGCCGAGGGAGGAGGAAGGCCCACAGGTTCAGCCGGGCGTAGAGGTCTGAGCGGAAGCGACCCTCGGCGACGAGCCGGCCAAGATCGCGATTTGCCCCGGCGATGAGGTGGAAGGCGGAAGTGACCGGCGTGTCGGCGCCGACCGGCAGGAAGGAGCCGCTTTCGATCGCGTCGAGGATCATCGCCTGCTCGTCCAAGCCGAGGGCGTCGATCTCGTCGAGGAAGAGGACACCGCCGTCGGCCTCGCGCATCTGGCCGCGACGGTCGGACGCGCCGGTCCCCGCACGGCGCTGTCCAAACAATGTCGCCATCCCGCGTTCCCCCCGGATGGTCGCGGAGTTGACGTGTACGAAACGGCCCTTGAGCCGCCGTTCCTGCCGCTTGAGGGTATAGATCCGCTCGGCGAGCTCCGTCTTCCCCGTCCCCGTCTCGCCGAGCAGGAGGATCGGCGCGGCGGAGGCCATTGCGACACGCTCGATGCGATCGATGAGGGCATTGAAGGCAGGGTTCCGCGTCTCGATCCCGGCTTTCAGAAGGCGATTATGACTCTCGGCGACGAGATCGAAGCGCTGCTGGATGCGGTCGTAGCGGCTGAGGTCGAGGTCGATGATCTCGACAATCGCCTCCCCGCCGCCCTTGGACGGCCCCGACTGGAGGAGGAGCGCCGGAACGTGCCGCGCCTCGGTGAGGAGGAACCAGCAGATCTGCGCGACATGCGTCCCGGTCGTGAGGTGCACATGGTAGCGCTCGCGCTCCTCGTCGAAGCCGTAGCCGCGGGCGAAGTCGTAGAGGGCGCCATAGACCTCCTCGAAGTCCCACGGGTTTTGAAGATCGAGCCGGCGCAGGAGCACCTCGGTCTCTGGCGCGCGTTTGCCGATCTCTCGCTTCACGGATTCGCCGAGCCTCCGGAAGCGCTCGTCGTGGAGGAGCTCGAGCCGATGGACGGGGAAGTCCTCACGACCACAGAGGTGGACCGAGGGGCGCCAGTGGCCGCCCCGACGGGCGTCCAGCGTGGTGCCAAGGAAGCCGATCACCACGTTTTGCATCACGCTTGATCCCATTAGATAAATTACGCGCCAGTAGGATAAGATTAGCGGATGGGCGCCACATCGCGAAGTGGTAAAATGCTTGCTCTGACAGAATGTTAGCCGAAATCGGCATATTCGTTCGCGCCCAGCGCCCGTTGGCGGCACATTCCCGGACGTCGACGGCCACGGAGGGCCGCCGCGAGCAAGGGAGGTCCCGATGGCACTGAAGAGTCTCTTCCGGTCGTTCCGCGGCCCGATGGTCCCGGCGACGACCGCCGTCAATTTCGAGGACGCGCCAGCGTACGCCCACGAAGACCGGCACGCGCTGGCGCAGCTCGCCGTTACGGGGACCTTCGGTCAGCTCTTCTACGCCGAGCCGAAGCTCGAGCTCGAGCGGACGTTGGCGCTCGCCCGGAGGGTGGAGCCCGCCTTCCTCGCGAAGGCGGCGATCCATGCTCGCGAGCAAGGCAACATGAAGGACATGCCGGCCGTCCTCCTCGCGGTGCTGTCGACCGTCGACACGGACCTTTTCCGTGCCGCGTTCGGCCGCGTCGTGACCGATGGCAAGATGCTGCGGACGTTCGTCCAGGTGATGCGATCGGGGGCGGTCGGGCGGAAATCGCTCGGGACACGGCCGAAGGCGATGGTGGCCGACTGGCTCAACACCGCCTCGGACCGCGCACTCGTGAATAGCGCGGTCGGCAATGACCCGTCGCTCGCCGACGTGATCAAGATGGTGCACCCGAAGCCGGCCTCGCTGGAGCGGGAGGCGTTTTTCGCCTGGGCCATCGGCAAGCCGTGCGACGTGGCGCTCCTGCCGGAGCCACTCCGCGCCTGGCTCGCCTTCAAGGCGACGGGTGCGGGCGAGGTGCCGGACGTCCCGTTCCAGATGCTGACCCACCTGCCGCTCACGACGGACCAGTGGGCCGGCATCGCGCGGGGCGGCTCGTGGCAGATGCTGCGGCAGAACCTCAACACGTTCGCACGCCACGGCGTGTTCGAGCGTGAGGAGATGGTGCGACACGTGGCGGCGGTGCTTCGCGATCCGGAGTGCATCAGAGGCGCACGGGCGTTCCCTTACCAGCTCATGATGGCGGCCTCCGCCGTCGGCGAGGGGGTGCCGGAGGCGATCCGGGACGCGCTGCACGATGCGATGGAGGTCGCGATCAATGCGGTTCCGACGTTCGAGGGGACCGTCGCGGTCTGCCCGGACGTCTCCGGCTCCATGGCGAGCCCTGCGACGGGCGACCGCAAGGGCGCGACGAGCCGCGTCCGCTTCGTCGACGTCGCGGCGCTCGTCGCAGCGGCGATGGTGCGGAAGAACCCGGACACGGCCGTGCTGCCCTTCAACACGGCGGTGCGACCCGTCCGGCTCGAGCGGCGCGACACGGTGATGACCAACGCCGCGCGGCTCGCCGCGCTCGCAGACGGCGGGACGAGTGTATCGGCGCCGCTCGCGTGGCTGGTGGACAAGGGGAAGGCGCCGGACGTCGTCGTCCTCGTGTCGGACAACCAGTCCTGGGTGGACGCCTCGTCCGCCCAGGGCACGGAGCTGATGCGGCTGTGGGGCACGCTGAAGGCGAGGAACGGGAGGGCAAAGCTGGTGCTGATCGACATCGCGCCGTATGGCACGACGCAAGGCGCGGAGCGGGCCGACATCGTGAACGTCGGCGGGTTCTCCGACGCGGTGTTCCGCCTCCTCGCCGACGTCGCGGCGAGCCGGACGGGGCCCCAGCACTTCACGAGCGTGGTGGAAGCCACCGCGCTCTGACGCAAAGGCGGGCGGGGGATGCCCGTGGGACGACATTCAAGTCACCGTGCGGACCGTAAGGCACCGTGGTGGCGGCTCGAGAGAGCCTGTCGTCTCACGAACACTCGCCGCCCCGCCCGCGACCGTCGTGGGGAATGCCTCGCAGGACTACAGGGAAGGCCGAGAGGCCGAGCCGGTTCGAGGCCGGCAATCCTCCTCGGAGGGCAACAGTCTTGCGAACTCTTGTCCCCACGACGGAACTGGGAAGAATGCCGGTAGGACTCCATGGGGAGAATCGCACCCTTGTCCTCCCACCATCGACCTCGGCGAATGCCGGGCGGAACTCCATGTTGCGGGTTCGATTCCCGCCGTCGCCTCAGGGTGGCGTAGCTCAGCGGAAGAGCAGCCGTTTCGCCAATCTCTCGTCGTCGAGGCACGACAAGGACACGGAAAAGGAGATCGGCGAATGCCGGCGGAACTACAGCCTGCAACGCCTCAGGTCGCGGGTTCGAATCCCGCCGCTGCCGCCATGGGCAGCGTAGCTCAGTGGACAGAGCGGAGCGTTTCGCCACCATTTCGTCGCCGATCTCCGACCGTGCCTCAAACACAAGGCAGGAACTATAAGCGACAACCCGCCGGCCTTGATTGCCGCACGAACGCTGGACACCGGGAGGACCTCTCACGCAAGGCGGTGCGGCCCCTCCTCGCCGCCGAGCCACCGCCACCGCCGTCCGCGCGGGCACTCAGGGCCGCCGGGGCGGTCCCGTTCACGCTCAATATCGAGGCGGAGACGGAGGATGAGGCGCAGAACCTCGCGGCGGTGGAGGTGACGATGACCGAGCTCATGCGCACGCCCACGATCGTCCTCGTCGGCGGCGTCGTCGCAGCCGACGAGCGCGATCCATCCGGGAATGCACTCGGCCGACGTCTGCTGCGCGGTCATGTTGACCGATCTCCGCGGTGCCGGCCCCGCCCCGTCCCGCGCAGGCCGAGATTGGCACGCTCCGGCGCGCACGCCCCCGGCGGGCGCGCCGAAATCGGAGTGCCTCCATTGACCTTCCCATCGTTGGAAGCCCCACATAGGCTGGCGTGAGAGCTCCAACTGTCGAGGCCAGGCCAGCGTGAACGCCCCCATAGGAGCCGCCGAGCCGGCGGCCGGCCCCATTTCCTTGCCCATCGAGGGCATGACGTGTGCCTCCTGTGTCGGCCGGGTCGAGCGTGCCCTCAAGGCCGTTCCCGGCGTCGACATGGCCTCGGTCAATCTCGCCACGGAGCGGGCCAGCGTCTCGACTGACGGGTCGGTCACGCGGGACGATCTTCGCAAGGCGGTCGAAGACGCCGGATTCGAGGTGCCGCGTGCCGCCACGGCGCCGGCCACGGCCGTGCAATTATCGATCGAGGGCATGACCTGCGCCTCCTGCGTCGGCCGCGTAGAGCGCGCGCTGCGGTCGGTTCCGGGCGTCCTCGACGCCGCCGTCAATCTCGCCACCGAAACCGCGCGGGTCGAGGGATCCGCCGACGCCGCCGCGCTGATCGCGGCGATCGAAGCGGCCGGCTACGACGCAAAACGCATCGGCCGGGAGGACGGCCACGACGAGGCCGGCGCCACCACCGATCAGGCGGCTCGGCGGGAGGCCGAGCGTCGGCGCCTCGCGCGCGATGTCGTGATCGCGGCGAGCCTCACGGCGCCCGTCTTCGTGCTGGAGATGGGCGCGCACGTCATTCCGCGCGTGCACCACCTCATCGCGACGACGATCGGGATGCAGGCGAGCTGGTCCCTTCAATTCGCGCTCACCACGATCGTCCTCTTCGGGCCGGGCCTTCGCTTCTACCGCAAAGGCCTGCCGGCGCTGTGGCGGCTCGCGCCCGACATGAACTCGCTCGTCGCCGTCGGAACGCTGGCGGCCTACACCTATTCGCTGGTCGCGACATCCGTGCCCGCCGCGCTGCCACCCGGCACCGTCAACGTCTATTACGAAGCCGCGTCCGTCATCGTGACGCTGGTCCTCATCGGCCGCCTACTCGAGGCGCGCGCCAAGGGCCGGACCTCGGAGGCGATCAAGCGCCTCGTCGGCCTTCGTCCGAGAACCGCAAGGGTCCGCCGCGATGGGACGACGACCGAGCGACCGATCGACGATGTTCTGAACGGTGACATCCTCGAGGTGCGCCCCGGCGAGCGGATTCCGGCCGACGGCGAGGTCGTCGACGGCGAGACGTTCGTCGACGAATCGATGATCACCGGCGAGCCGATGCCGGTCGCGAAGGCCGCCGGCGCGTCGGTCGTGGGCGGGACGGTGAACCAGAACGGCGCATTCACCTTTCGCGCGACCGCCGTCGGACGGGAAACCGTGCTGTCACAGATCATTCGGATGGTCGAGGACGCGCAGGCCTCCAAGCTGCCGATTCAGGCTTTGGTCGACCGCGTGACCATGTGGTTCGTCCCGGTCGTCATGGGGCTCGCTATGGCGACCTTCCTCGCCTGGCTCGCTTGGGGACCGACCCCGGCGCTCGGCTTCGCGCTGGTCAATGCGGTCGCGGTCCTCATCATCGCCTGCCCCTGTGCCATGGGGCTCGCGACGCCGACATCGATCATGGTCGGCACGGGTCGCGGCGCGGAACTCGGCATCCTGCTCCGCAAGGGCGAGGCCTTGCAGGTGCTCAAGGACGCGCGGGTCGTCGCGCTCGACAAGACCGGAACGCTCACCGAAGGCCGGCCACGGCTCACCGATATCGCGCTCGCCGAGGGGGTCGACCGCGCCGACCTTCTCGGCCTCGTCGGGGCGGTCGAGGCGCGCTCGGAGCATCCGATCGCCCGCGCGCTGGTGGAGGCGGCAGAGGCGGAGAGCCCGGCGGCCCAACCGCCCGTCACCCGCTTTGCGGCACAGCCCGGCTTCGGCGTCGAAGCGATCGTCGGCGACCGGCCCGTCGCCATCGGGGCGGACCGCCACATGGCCGCCCTCGGCCACGACGTGACGCTCTTCCGCGAGACCGCCGAACGCTTGGCCGATGAAGGCAAGTCGCCGCTCTATGCGGCAATCGACGGCCGGCTCGCCGCCATCATGGCCGTCGCGGATCCCATCAAGACGACGACCCCGGCCGCGATCGCCACCCTCCACGATCTCGGCCTGACGGTCGCGATGATCACCGGCGACAATGCGCGCACCGCGCGCGCGATCGCGGCGCGCCTCGGGATCGACGACGTGGTCGCGGAGGTTCCCCCCGGTGGCAAGGTCGACGCGGTGCGCCGCTTGAAGGCGCAGCATGGCGTGCTCGCCTTCGTCGGCGACGGCATCAACGACGCGCCGGCCCTTGCCGAGGCCGATATCGGCATCGCGATCGGCACGGGCACGGACATCGCCATCGAGGCGGCCGACGTCGTCCTGATGTCGGGCAATTTGGAGGGCGTGCCGACCGCGCTCGCGCTCTCCCGCGCGACGATCGGCAACATCCGCCAGAACCTCTTCTGGGCCTTCGTCTACAATGCGGCGCTCATTCCGGTGGCCGCGGGCGCGCTCTATCCGGCGTTCGGGATCCTGCTGTCGCCCATCTTCGCGGCCGGGGCGATGGCGCTGTCGAGCGTGTTCGTGCTCGGCAACGCCTTGCGCCTGCGCCGTTTCGGGACCGGAGCCAGGCCGCTCGCCGCATGACAATCGTCCGGCGCCGGGCGACCGGCGCCGGACGATCGCGATCGCTAGTCGCGCGCGTCGTAATCGATGAAGGCCATCATGCCCGCCGCCATGTGATAAAGATGGTGGCAGTGGAACGGCCATCGGCCGAGATTCCCCGCGTCGAACGCGATGGTCAGCGTCTCGCCGGGCGCAACGAGCACCGTATCGCGCACAGCGCCGGCGATCGGGGCGCCATTCACCTCGACGACCTGGAAGTGATGCCCGTGCAGATGCATCGGGTGGCTCATCATCGAGGCGTTCCGCATCGCGATTTCGATCCGCTCACCGCTGCGAATGCGCATGTCGGCCGCGCCGTCCATGCCCCATTCATATCCCTCCATCTGTCCGGTCAGGGTGATGTCGAAACGGCGATCGGCCGGACGCGGCACAAGCGGTGAGACGGCCCGCAACCGCCCCTCGAGGGCATTCGCCACGATCGGCCCCCGCGCATCGCCGACGCTCGCGACGCGCCGCACGGTGGCGCCGGCGGTCGCGAGAATGACGCCGGTGCGCTCCACCGCCCCCTCGCGAAGGGCGAGGATCGGAAACGCGCCCTCCCCCTCGGGCAAAGCGAGCGTGATATCGAGGCGCTAGCCCATGCTGACCGGGAATTGCGTGCCCGCCAGCGGTTGGACGGGCTGGCCGTCGACCGCGACGAGCGTGCCCGGCAACGCGCCGGTGTCGATGGTGAAGGCGGTGGCCGTCGCGCCGTTGATGATCCGAAGGCGGACGCGGCCGCGCGCCTCCACCCGCACGATCTCGGGATCGTCGAGCGTGCGGTCGTTCGCGAGGTAGGCGTCGTAATCGATGTCGTTGATGTCCATCCCGGCCATCGAAGCGCCGGCCATGGTGCCGTTTGGCATAGGGGCGCTGGGCATCGCCATGCCGCCGCCGCTGCCGTGCCCCATCGCGGCGTGATCGACCATCGGCGTCGCGGTCGCCGTCCCGTGCCCCGCGGCTGGGGCCATCGCGTGGCCGCCGTGGCCGCCGTGCCCTCCATGGCCTCCCGCGCTTTTCAGGCGGGCGAGTAGCTCCTCGGCCGGGGTGAAGGAAAAGTCGTGCAGAAGGATGACGACCTCCTGCTCGTCACGCGCCCGGTCGGCGGCCGTGCGCACGATGAGCGGGGCGGCGAGGAGGTTCTGCTCCTGCAGGGTGTGGGCGTGCATCCAGTGCGTGCCGCCCGGACCGACGGGGAAGGTGTAGCGCCGCGCCTCCCTCGGCTCGAGCAGCGGCATCGGATTGTCCGGCACGCCGTCCATGCGCCACGGCGGTGTGAGGCCGTGCCAATGGATGATCGTGGGCTCGCCGATCTCGTTGACGAGCTCGACATCGAAGGGCGCCTCCGCGTCGAGGCGGACGCCGTGGGTGCCGTCCGGTTGGAGGAGGCCGAAGACGCGCGCCGCCTTGCCGCCGACGTCGATGGTGCGGCTCGCGATCGCGAGCCTCGCCGGCGCATCGGGCGGGGCGATCTGCGCGAGGGCGCCGGCCGGACGCATGAGGGTTGCGCCGACCGCGCACGCGCCGGTCATCGCGGTGGAGAGAAAGTCTCGTCTGTTCATGGGGTCACTTCTCGGGGGCCTGCCGTCGTGCAGGCGAACTGATCCAGCGCGCCGCGTGGGCACGCCGCGAAGGCTCCGATACGGGATCGGACGATCGGGGTGGATCAGAGCCGAGGCGGCCCGTGCGGCGGTCCGCGCGTGAGGCCGACGGAGCGGGTTCCGGCCAGCAGGATATGGCCCGGCGACGGGACGATGCCGGCGAGACCGGGGACCGGCGGCATCACGCTCACGCATGCCATGCAGGGCGACGGGCAGCAGGGGTCGCGGTCGCTATCGGCCGAGGCGCCGCGACCTTCATGGTCGGCGTGCCCATGCCGGTCGGTCGCATCGCCGAGCGCGGCGGCGTTGGTCGCCGTGGTCTCGTCGGGACAGGGCATGGCGTGGGCGAGGCTCGACGCGTCGACCAGAAATGCGAGCATCAGCGCTGCGACGCCGCCCGCAATCCATCGCCCGACCATGCTCATATGCTCAGAATGCCTCGTGTACGCGTCCGCCTCGACGGACGCACGGCCACAATGATCAGCCTTGACGCGTGGCCATTCAATGGCCGAGCGGCGGGCCATGGTGTCGCGCCATCGCCCAC
The DNA here is from genome assembly GCF_021556395.1 of Acuticoccus kalidii. Classification (GTDB taxonomy): domain Bacteria; phylum Pseudomonadota; class Alphaproteobacteria; order Rhizobiales; family Amorphaceae; genus Acuticoccus; species Acuticoccus kalidii. The sequence continues at coordinate 14,671 of NZ_JAKGCS010000021.1, read as the reverse complement.
CCATCCCCCGACGCGGCGGAGCCGGCTGCCCATCCGGCGGCCGGCCCGTCCGCCGGCGCGCCTACTCGGCGGCTTGCGCGTTCCAGGGAGACGGGACCACGGCGTCGCCCACGCGAACCTCGTCGGCCTCGTTGTCGAGGGTGAGGACACAATCGTAGATCTTGAGGATCGGGCGGACGCCTTGGCGCTTCTCCATCCAGGCACTCCATCCGTCATGGAACCAGGCCTCGGCGTCTTCGCGCGTATCGAACACGTAGACACCGCCGCCCCCGGAGGCGCCGTCCAGGAAATACTTCCGGCGAAGGCCCTTCACCTCATGGTACACCTTCGTCGCCTCCAGCGAGTAACGCATCAATTCTTCCGCGGTTTGCGTGTTCGTCTCACGCGGAAGCTCGACGACGGCGATGATCATGGTAATCCTCCGAGGCCCATGGGACCAGTTCACGCGCGACTGTAACGCCGCATCGGGCGTAGCGGAACCAGCGTCTCGCTCACGCGCGAACGCCGTGTCGCAATCGACCTTTGGGTGCATTGCAACAAGAAGAATTCCAGAAGGTTGCTGTCCCCATCCGAGCGAGATGTTCACATCTCCCACGGGGCGACATTGCGGCGCAGCGCCCTTCGAAGGACGACATCCGCGGTCTCGGGACAGATCGCGCTGAAATCCAAAAATAATTAATAATATCAGTTAGTTATCTGATATCTCGCGCCAACTGGTGGTGCGCTTCCTCGGCGTGCAGGCGCACTTCATGCGCCCTGTTGAGCCCGATTTATCGCCCGATGGGAGGCAGCTCCCCGCCGATAGGCTGGCTCTATCGATCCACCCCCGCTTATCTATTTCCTATATTGCGCCGCACTCCCTATGTTGCAGCGCGAAGGCCACAGCCTCTATCGAAGCAGGAAATCAATGTCTGTCATCAACACCCCCATCCAACCGTTTCAGGCGAAGGCCTACCAGAACGGCAAGTTCATCGACGTGTCGGACGCCGACACGAAAGGCAAGTGGGCCATCTTCTTCTTCTACCCGGCCGACTTCACCTTCGTGTGCCCGACCGAGCTCGGGGATGTGGCCGACCACTATGAAGAGCTGAAGCGCCTCGACGTCGAAGTCTACTCGGTCTCGACCGACACGCACTTCACTCACAAGGCCTGGCACGACACGTCCGAGACGATCGGCAAGATCGAATATCCGATGATCGGCGATCCGACCGGGACGATCACGCGCAACTTCCAGATCATGCGCGAAGGCGAAGGCCTCGCCGACCGTGGCACCTTCATCGTCGACCCGGACGGCATCATCCAGGCGGTCGAGATCACCGCCGAAGGCATCGGCCGCAATGCCTCCGACCTTCTGCGCAAGGTGAAGGCCGCGCAGTATGTCCGCGCGCATCCGGATGAGGTCTGCCCGGCGAAGTGGGAAGAAGGCGACGAGACCCTCGCCCCCTCGCTGCAGCTCGTCGGCAAGATCTGAGCCGAACCGGCGTCCGGCGCGCGGCACCTTGATGTCCGCGCCGCCGGGCGCCTCCCCACCTGGCGAGCGGGACCGCCCCCTCGGTCCCCCACCCTCAACGAAACGATGCGCGCCACGCCGCGCCAGGAGATCCCCATGCTCGATGATGCGCTGAAGTCCCAGCTCAAGAGCCACTTCGAGAAAATGGTCCGCCCGGTCGAGATCGACGCGATGGTCGACGATGGTGCGAAATCACGCGAGATGAGCGCCTTTCTGTCCGAGATCGCCGCGCTCTCCGCGAACATCTCCCTCACTGAGCGCTCGGGCGCGGCGGGCCGCACGCCGGCCTTCCGGCTGACGAGCCCCGGCGAAGAGATCAACATCACCTTCGCCGGCATTCCCGCCGGTCACGAGTTCACCTCCCTCGTCCTCGCCCTCCTCCAGGTCGGCGGCCATCCGCCGAAGCTCGACCCGTCGGTCGTCGAGGCGGTCGCGGCGCTGGACGGCGACTATCTGTTCGAGACCTATTTCTCGCTGAGCTGCCAGAATTGCCCGGACGTCGTTCAGGCGCTGAATGCGATGGCGGTGATCAACCCGCGCATCCGCCACACCGCGATCGATGGCGCCCTCTTCAAGGCCGAGGTCGACGCGCGCGAGATCATGTCCGTGCCGTCGGTCTACCTCAATGGCGAGCCGTTCGCGCAGGGGCGCATGGAAGTCGAGCAGATCCTCGCCAAGCTCGATACCAACGCCGAGGCGCGCGCCGCCGAGAAGATCAAGGCCCAGGACCCGTTCGACGTTCTCGTCGTCGGTGGCGGTCCGGCCGGCGCGGCCGCAGCGATCTATGCCGCGCGCAAAGGCATCCGCACCGGCATCGCCGCCGAGCGCTTCGGCGGCCAGGTGCTCGACACGATGGCGATCGAGAACTTCATCTCCGTCACCCACACCGAGGGCCCGGATTTCGCCAAGGCGCTCGAGACGCACGTGAAGGACTATCCGGTCGAGGTGATGAACCTTCAGCGCGCCGAACGGCTCACCGATCATGGCGACTCGTTCGAGGTGACGCTCGCGAGCGGCGCGTCCTTGAGGGCGAAGAGCGTCATCCTGTCGACCGGCGCGCGCTGGCGGCAGATGGGCGTGCCCGGCGAAGAGGACTATCGCAATCGCGGCGTCGCCTACTGCCCGCATTGTGACGGGCCGCTCTTCAAGGGCAAGCCGGTCGCGGTGATCGGCGGCGGCAATTCCGGCGTCGAGGCGGCGATCGACCTCGCCGGCATCACGAGCCACGTGACGCTGCTCGAATTCGACGTCGAGCTGCGCGCCGACGACGTTCTTCAGCGCAAGCTCTTCAGCTTGCCGAACGTCACCGTCCTGACGTCCGCCAAGACCACCGAAGTGCGCGGCAACGGGGCGAAGGTCGTCGGCCTCACCTATGAAAGCCGGATCACCGGCGAGAGCCACGACGTCGCCGTCGACGGCATCTTCGTCCAGATCGGCCTCTTGCCGAACACCGAATGGCTGCGCGGCACGATCGAATTGTCGGACCGCGGCGAGATCGAAGTCGACGATCATGGTCGCACGTCGCTGCCGGGGGTCTTCGCGGCCGGCGACTGCACGACGACGCCCTTCAAGCAGATCGTCATCGCCCTCGGCGACGGGGCAAAGGCCTCCCTCGCGGCGTTCGATCATCTGATCCGCACGTCGGTCCCGGAGGAGAGGCAGAGCAAGGCGGCTTGACGGCGATGACGCTGCGGGAGCTCGAATATCTCGTCGCGCTCGCGCGCTATCGCCATTTCGGCCGGGCCGCCGACGCCTGCTCGGTCAGCCAGCCGACATTGTCGACGCAGCTTCGCAAGCTGGAAGCCGAACTCGGCGTCCAGCTCGTGGAGCGCAGTTCGAGTGGGGCGCTCCTAACCCCGTTCGGCAAGGCGACGGCCGAGCGGGCGCGGCAGATCCTGCTCGAAGTGCAGCACATCAAGGATGCCGCGCAGGAAGGTCGCGATCCCGAAGGCGGCGCCGTTCGGCTCGGCATCTTCCCGACGCTCGGCCCTTATCTCCTGCCGAGCATCATGTTGCGCTTCGCGGACCGCTTTCCGGCGCTCCAGCTCTATCTCGTCGAGGAAAAGAGCCCCAGCCTTCTCACCCGCCTGCACGACGGCGATATCGACGCAGCGCTCCTCGCTCTGCCGGTGGAGGACGAGGCGCTCGCCTCCGCCTTCCTGTTCGAGGAGCCGTTCTTGCTGGCGGTCCCGCCCGGCCACCCGCTCGCCGATCGCGGGGGAATCACGCTCGACGATATCGCCGACCAGAAGCTGCTCCTCCTCGAAGACGGGCATTGCCTGCGCGATCAGGCGCTCGACGTGTGCCAATTGTCTGGTGCGGTGGAGCAGTCCGCCTTTCGCGTCTCGAGCCTCGAGACCTTGCGCCATATGGTGGCGGCCGGGCTCGGCGTGACGCTCCTGCCCGAGCTCGCCACGATCACCGGCGCGGAACGTCCCGATGCGCCCCGTCTCGTGCGCTTCGCCGATCCGCCGCCCAACCGTCGCATCGCCCTTTTCTGGCGCAAGAGTTCGCCCCGCGACGCGCTCTATCACGCGATGGCGGACCTGTTCATCGACGTCAGCCATACGCTTCAGCGCCGCGATGCGGACCTCGGACCGCGCTCGACATTCGCCGCATGAACCGGCGATTGAACCGGTTCAATCGTGGACCTCAATCGACCGGCTCGATCTCGCTCGGCCGCCACGACTTGTCGAAAAAGGCGGGGCGCGGGCTGTAGAGGCGCAGGAGCGTGAACCAGCCCTTCGCCGGATCCGTCTCGATCCAGTTGCCGCGGGCGACGCCCTCGGGTTGGCTCGGCCCCATATAGATCGTGGTCGACCCGTCTTCCGACGTCTCGGCGGCCGGCGTCGGGTAGGACTGACTGCCGGCGCGCGGATATTTCTGCGCGGTCTTCAGCATCGACCGGGTCTGGTTGTCGTAAAGGGTGAGCGACCAGAAGGCCTCGGCAGGGATCCCCTTCGGCAGCGTCACTTTATAGGTCTTCGCGCCGTCGAAGATTGCCCCGTCGGCATCGAGAAAGCCCATCAGATACTGCGAGCCGGCGCCGGGCATGGTCATGATCATCGCCGGGCTGTCGAGCGTGTAGGCGTAATAGAAGGCCGTGCGTGAATCGAGCGTACGCGCGCCGGTCGCCGGATGGGGCTCGAACGCGCCGCCCGTGAAGGCCGGCGGCGGCGTCTCGAAGAAGGCGCCGCCCTCGAACAGCATGTTGCCCCAGTGGGAGCCCTCATAATAGGCCCACTCGGGATGACGCTCGGCCCAGCGCCATTGAAGCGCGCGGCCGAACCCCTGCCCCACGATCGCGGCCCGGTCGAGGATTGCCTTCATCCGCGCGTCCGGCGCGAAGGGTGTCCCGTGCCGGATGCCGATCGCGGCGAGCTGACCGGCGAGTTCCGGGTCGTAGCTCGTCGCCGGCTCGTTCTGGACGTTCTCGTCGATCCACTCGAAATAGCGGGCGTCGCTCGGCGGGATCGTGTTGAACGCGACGCCGCTGCCCTCGATGAACCGGGTCGGCGGCACCTCGGGCTCCGGCGCGAGGGCGACCGAGCCGTCGAGCGCGGCGGCGATCGACGTGCCGAAGCTGCCCGGCGCATAGCGATAGATCTTCAGATTGTCCTTGATGTTGCGCACCGTCGGCGCCGGATCGTCACCGGGCGCCAGGAAGGCGCGCATCGCGTAGAGGACGCGGTGCGTCTTCGCGTGAGCGACGAAATAGCCGCCCTCGGGCAGCGGCCCGTCATAGTCCGGCCCGACGATCAGATAGCGGCCGCCGAAGCCCCGGTCGGGGCCGGGCCGACCGACATCGATCACCCAGGAGAACCACATGTCGTTGATCGTGCCGAGCCCATTGGGAGGCTGCTCGATCACCATGGGGCCGTCCGCGAGATCGATGACGCCCATATAATAGACGGTGTCGGCATTCGCGGTGAGGAAGAGCGAATCGGAATCCATCAACTCCGAAAAGATGACGATGTCGTTCGCCTTCGCGCCGATGCTCTCGAAGCCTTTTTGCAAGGCGAGGGCCGACGCGCCTCTGAAGCTGTTATTGTAAGCGTTGAGGGCCCGCGTGAAGTCGATCGTGTCGAAGATCGCCGTCGCAGTGGCCTCCGTCGGCGCGCCGTCGTCGAATTGGAGCGTGCCGATGCTGCTTTCGGTCGAGGGCGGCGCCGAGAGCGACTGGATCGTCTCCGAGGTGACGTCCGCGGCCACCGGGCCGGCGAGCGCGAACCCCAGAAGACAGCTCGTGATGACGTGGCGAAACATGACTTCTCCTCGTCCGAGAATGACACCATGCGGTCGGTTTGCTGGAAAACGCCGTTCGTCCCGGCGCGGGGGTCGCCGGGAGGTAACCAGGGAGCCGCGCGGTCGCGGCTCCCTCACCCGATCGCTCCGCTCTACTTCGCGAGAGCTTCGTCGGCCTGCTGGACGAGCTCCATGCAACGGTCATATTCGCCGGCATCGCGCGCGTTCGAGGCCTCGTCCGACAGCCTGCGCGCGTCGTCGCGCGCCGACTCGCCGACGCCTTGAGCGCTCGTAATCTTGGCGTTGACCTCTTCGATCCCCGCGTCACACTCGGCCATGGTCGCCGCGTAACTGCTTCCACAGAAGGCGAGAGTCAGACCCAACGCCAGGACGATTTTGCTCGGCACGTTCATCATGTTTCTCCCTCTCCGCGCTTTCATGAAACAACGAAGGAGACGCGGAACTCCTCCGTATCCCGCCGCATGATCCCATTAGACGACCCGAACGATTTGCCCCGAGACTTGCGCACATCTGCACGTCATGGGAACCCACGGCCGAAACGGGATCTCGAAAACTGAGGCGAACCTTGTCCGTTTCTCCGGCTCATGAGTCCGCCGCGACGCCAATCAACGAATTTTTATAACAGGTTTGGCTTCTAACCAATTCGCACCAACATACCACAAGATGCGCAAGTTGACGTTGCATTTCGCCAAAATTTCGAATCTTTTGATTCTTGCGATACTTGCGGCGATTGAGAAATCGAATGCTTATGGACGGGACGGCCTCGACAATACGCTTCGCTTGGTGAAGCCTCCCGACTCCACACACCCAACGGACTGTCATGACTGATCTTTTCGACCTTACCGGCCGCCGCGCGCTCGTCACCGGCGGATCCGCCGGCATTGGCTACTCGATGGCGAAGGGCCTCGCCGACAAGGGCGCCGCCCTCGTCCTCGTCGGCCGCGACATGACGAAGGCCGAGGCCGCCGCTCGCGCGATCCGTGAAGCCGGCGGCACGGCAAGCGCGATTTCCGCCGATGTCAGCGACGAGGCCGCGTGCGCCCGTCTCGTCGAGGAAGCGGTCGCCGAACTCGGCGGCCTCGACATCCTCGTCAACAATGCCGGGACCAACATTCGCAAGCCGCCGGAGACCTATACTCTCGCCGAATGGCGGATGCTCATCGACACGAACCTCACGAGCGCGTTCGCCGTCTCGCAGGCCGCCTTCCCGCATATGAAGGAGGCCGGCGGCTCGATCATCAATATCGGCTCGATGACATCGATCTTCGGCGCGCCCTTCGCCGCTCCCTATAGCGCTGCAAAGGGCGGGATCGTCCAGCTTACCAAAGCGCTCGCCGCGGCCTGGGCCCAGCATGATATCCGCGTCAACGCCGTGCTTCCCGGCTGGATCGACACGACGCTGACGGAACAGTTGCGCAAGGATGTGCCGACGATCAACGAATCGATCCTGAAGCGCACGCCGGCCGGACGCTGGGGCCGCCCGGCCGACTTCGAGGGGATTGCGGTCTTCCTCGCCGCGCCCGCCGCCGCCTTCGTGACCGGCACCGCGATCCCAGTCGATGGCGGTTATTCCGCACAGGCCTGAGCGATCGCGCCCCACCGCCCCGGAGACGGTCGGGGCGTTCGCGGCGCGTGGGACATGGGAGCACGGGGGCGGATCGCCGCCTCCGTCCCCGTATCGGGGGTGCGACCAAAGGCATCCGCGCCGAATGGCGGCTCGTCTGGATTAGATGACCGTCCGCGTGTCCTTCCCGTGGCGCGCACCCGCGCCGACGAGCAGGAATGCGCCGGCGCCTCTGGTCAAGTCGCGCGCTTATGGCGAATATAGGACGATGCACAACCTTTTGTTTCACGCCCTACCCGTCTTTAGGTCGCCCCACGGTTCGCGCGTCGGCCGGTGCGTGGCCTCGCGCCGGCCGACCCTGCGGCGCGGCGCGATCGAGACCGGCTGCCGTGTGTGGTGACAAGACGTGAGAAACACCTTCACAAACACGCCGAGTTGGCGTCCGCGAGCCCTCAGCCCCGATAAGCCGCGCTATCTCGCCCTCGTCGAAGCGCTGCGGCGCGATATCGACGAAGGCCGGTTGAGCGAAGGCCATCGCCTCCCCCCGCATCGCGAACTCGCGCGCAATCTCGGCCTTTCGGTCGGGACCGTGAGCCGCGCCTATCAGGAGGCCGAACAGCGCGGGCTGATCGCCGGGCGCGTCGGTCAGGGCACGTTCGTGCGGCGCGCCGCATGGCGCAATGAGCAAGGCGCGGCCCAATCGTTCGTCGATCTCGCCCTCAACGTGCCCGCTCCGGGCGAGGAGAGCGACATCCTCGCCGGGCTCTTCGCCGAGCTCAGCCATCCGAGCGCGATTGCCCCGCTCCTCGATTATGGCCCCCATGCCGGGGCGGGAGACCACCGGGCCGCGGTCGCCTCCTTCATGGCGCACGCCAATGCCGCGATCGACCCCTCGCGCGTCTTCCTCTGCAACGGGGCGCAGCACGCGCTCTCGCTCGCGCTGTCGCTGATCGACAATCCGAGCCGCGCCATCCTCGTCGACACGCAGACCTATTCCGGCATCAAGGCCTACGCCGCCGCCTTCCACGCCGAACTCGTGCCGGTCGAAATGGACGCCGAAGGGATGATCCTGGAGGCGCTCGACGCCGCGAGCCGGCGCAGTCCGGCCCGCGTCCTCTACGTCATGCCGACGCTTCATAGTCCGACCGCGCGGACCATGAGCCGCGCCCGGCGAGAGGCGATCGCCGACATCGCCGCCGCGCGCGATCTCTGGATCGTCGAGGATGACGTCTATGGCTTCTTCGACCCGAACCCGCCGATCACGCTCGCCGAGCTCCTGCCCTCGCACAGCTTCTACATTTCGAGCTTCTCGAAATGCGTTGCGCCGGGCTTCCGGCTCGGCGCCCTCGCGGTCCCGCCGACCTTCGTGGAGCGGGCTAACCTCATGCTGCACGCGACGAGCTGGTTCGTCTCCCCGGTCCTGTGCATGGCCGCGACGCGGCTGATCGAGACGGGAAAGCTCGACGCGCTCGTCGCCCAGCGCCGGCGGCAGGCGAGCGAGCGTTATGGCGTCTTCCGCGAGACCTTCTCCGACGCGGCGCTGATCGACACGCCGGCCTTTTTCGGCTGGCTCCCCCTCCCCGCCGACTGGTCGGCGACGAGCTTCGCGACGGCGGCGCGGGCGGCGGGCATCCTCGTCACCCCACCGGCGGCCTCGAATGTCGGTCCCAGCGAGCCGGACGGCGTGCGCCTCTGTCTCGGCATTCCGCCGGACCTTGAGACGCTCGCCGCGGTGTTGCGCACGCTGCACGATCTCATTTCGCGCCGACCGTGGAACATTCTCTCGGTGGCCTGACGTTCCCCTCTCGAGGCTTGCGAACGAACGGTCATGCTTAACGGTTGGGAAAGACGAATCTGCCTCAATCTTGCATGCCGACGCGATGACCTCTTGAACTGAACCTCGGGAAGTGTTCCTAACCCTATCGACTTTCGGCCATGACGATCCGTTCGTCCCCTTGGCCACCGGCTTCCCCGAACAAGGAGCGGCACAAAGCCCGTGCGGACGATATGAAAGCGATGTTCAATTCGTTGCGCAAAGAACTCCTGGCGCCGCTGGTGCGGCGGCCGCGTCCGCTGCAGGTCGCCGCGTTGTGCTGGCGTGAGGCGGAGGCGGGGCGTGAGATCCTGCTCGTCACGAGCCGGCGCTCGAAGCGCTGGATCATTCCGAAAGGCTGGCCCATCAAGGGACAGGACGGCGCCGGGACCGCGCTGCAGGAGGCATGGGAAGAGGCCGGCGTGCAGGGCAAGTCGACATCCGAAGGCCCGATCGGCCGCTATATCTACGACAAGCGCGATATCAGCGGCGTCAAACTGCCGTGCGAGGTTCTCGTCTACCCGATCAAGGTCCGAGGTCTCGACGAGCGGTACCCTGAATGCGACCAGCGCGAGCGGACATGGGTTCCGCCGAAGACCGCCGCCCAGATGGTGACCGAGCCGTCGCTCAAGGCCATTCTCGAGCAGTTTTGACCGTTCCGCCGCGCGCCGGCGTCCCCGACATGGCGGCGAGCGACGGAATGCCGCGCGCCGGCCTATGGGCCTTTCGCGACAAAGCGCCCAATCCCTGCCGACCCGATCCGAGCTCGCGCCGATCGGGTTGGTGAGCACCGTTTTGAGGAGAGGACACGCAGCGCGTGGCAATTGACGAAGGCAGAAGGCGCTGGAAGGGCCTCGACAAGGATCTCAACCGGATCGGCCATGTCGAGTACGCGGTCCAATCCATTTGGGCGCCACTCGCGGCACCGGGGGCGGCAGCGGCCTTCATCGCGCTCGCCGCGTTGCTCTCAGCGGTCTATTTCGGGCTCGCCGACACGCCGATGATCGTCATCCTCGCGGCCGCGTTCGGCGCCTATATGGCGCTGAATATCGGCGCGAACGATGTTGCCAACAACATGGGCCCGGCCGTCGGCTCCAAGGCGCTGACGATGGGCAGCGCCCTCGTCATCGCGGCCGTCTGCGAGACAGCCGGCGCGCTGATCGCCGGCGGCGACGTCGTCTCCACCATCTCGAAATCGATCATCGATCCCGCCGCCGTCGCCTCGCCCGACGTGTTCGTCTGGGCGATGATGGCGGCGCTGATCTCGTCCGCCCTCTGGGTCAACCTCGCGACTTATCTCGGCGCGCCGGTGTCGACGACGCATTCGGTGGTCGGTGGCGTCATGGGCGCCGGCATCGCCGCCGCCGGCATCTCGGTCGTCAATTGGGCGACGATGGGCTCGATCGCGGCGAGTTGGATCGTCTCCCCCCTTCTCGGCGGTGGCATCGCGGCCGGCTTCCTCGCCTTCATCAAATGGAAGATCGCCTATCAGGACGACATGATCGAGGCCGCCCGGCGCTGGGTGCCGATCCTGATCGCACTGATGGTCGGCGTCTTCGCCACTTATCTCGCGCTGAAGGGCCTCAAGGCGGTCATCGCGATCGACCTGCCGCTCGCGCTCCTCATCGGTATCGGTTGCGGAGCCGTCGCCTATGGCGGAGCCGTTCCCCTCATCCGCCGGCAGGCGGAGGGGCTCGAAAACCGGAAGCGCTCGCTGCGCGGCCTCTTTTCGCTGCCGCTCGTCCTGTCCGCCGGTCTCCTTTCCTTCGCGCACGGGGCGAACGACGTCGCGAATGCCGTCGGCCCGCTCGCGGCGATCGTCGCCGTCTCGCAGACGGGCGCCGTCACCGACGCGGTGACGATCCCGATCTGGGTGATGGTCATCGGCGCGTTCGGCATCTCGCTCGGCCTCTTCCTGTTCGGCCCCAAGCTGATCCGCATGGTGGGTGACCAGATCACCAAGCTGAACCCGGTGCGGGCCTATTGCGTCGCGCTGTCGGCGGCGATCACCGTCATCATCGCCTCATGGCTCGGCTTGCCGGTCTCCTCCACGCATATCGCCGTCGGCGGCGTGTTCGGCGTGGGCTTCTTTCGCGAATGGGACGCCGAGCGGCGGTCGCGCCTCAAGGCGGGGCGGCCGCGGCGCGCCAAACGCGTTGACGTCGAGGAGCGCAAGCGCCGCAAGCTGGTGCGCCGCTCGCACTTCATGACGATCGTCGCCGCCTGGGTGATCACCGTGCCCGCCGCCGCGCTCCTGTCGGCGACCATCTATCTCGCGATCGGCCTCCTCGTGCACTGAGCCGCCTTCGCGTTCGCGCGAGAGGCTTTCCGGCCGGACGATCGAGGTGTGCTTATGGATCAGCACATCCTGGAGGGCTGCCTCGCCGTTGCGGACGGAAGCGCCGCAGCCTTGCGAGGCGCTAGAGGTCAGGCCTTCCGATCACTCGTGATCCACCGGCGCGTTGTCGGCAACCCTCGACAAAAGCACCGTGTGCGCTTTTCGAGAGCGCCTCGGCGGCCGGAATTGTCGTCAGAACGACCAGCTCAGGCCGATCGAGCCAGAATGTGCGCCGAAGGCGTCGCTGACGAGGCCGTCATAGGTCGCGAAAAACTCCACCGCGCTCATCGGGCTTGCGGCGACGCCGATGCTGGCGCCGAGGACGGCGGCGTCGCGCGGCGCCTCGGCCCCCGCCACCGTGAACGGCGCCCCAGGCAGCCCCGCGAAGTTGGCCGTCACGGTCCGCTCGGTGTCGGCGAAATCGTGCCGCCAGCCGGCGCGCAGCATGACGTCGATCGCGGCCGGCCCGGCGCGGAAGCGGTGGGCGATCGCGGCGCCGAGGAGCCCGCTCGCTGTGGCGCTCGACTGCCCGTCGACGAGGAGGTCGATGGCGCCGGCGCCGCGCTCGGCAAAGCCGTTCTGGCGCACGAGGATGGTCTCGAAGCCGGCAAAGGGCGTCACGCGGCTCGCTCCGCCGAGCGCGAAGCCGTAGCCGGCTTCGAGGCTGAGGAGGAAGGCGTTGCTCTGCGGCTCGCCCGTGGCGGTGCGCACGACGCCGGGGAACGCGATGTTGCGGGTGACGTCCGCGTTGCCGTGGGCGTAGCCGGCCGCCCAGTCGAAATAGGCGGCGCCCGGCGTGAAGCTGCCATAGAGCGCGGCCGAGAAGGTGTCGGTCGTGCCGCTGGTCGCAAGGCCGTTGGTGTCGTAACGCGCATGGGTATAGGCGAGCGCACCGCCGAGGAGGACGTCCGGCAGCACCCGCGCGTCGGCCCCCATGGCAGGGCCGCCGAGGCCGAGCGACAGGTCGTGTGCGGCGCCGCCGGAGACCTCGCTATAGGTGCCGATGCCGGCGATCCAGAGGCGCAGCCCCTCCTCCCGCGCCGCTTCCGCCGCGGTCGCGTCGCCGGGTGTCACCGGCCAGCGGCCCACCCGCATCTGCTGGCGCAGGATGTTGAGGAAGGCCGCGCCGGCCGCGATGTCGACCGAGGCCGTGTCGGCGTAGATCTCGCCGCCGAGCTGGACGAGCGCGCCACGCAGCGGGCCAGGGGCACCGAAATTGATCCGGTCGAGGCTGTTATAGACGCCGTCCATGTCGCCGAAGAGTGGCGGCAGCGTCGGAGCGGTGTCGAGCGCGTTCGCGACCGCGCCCGCGTTGCCGCGCCCCGCGAGCGGCGCATAAGAGAGCGCGTGTTGTCCGAGCGCCTGGCGATTGAAGAAGTCGCCGTCGGGGATATAGGCCGCACCCTTGCAGTTGGGCTGATTGGACTTGCCGACGAGATAGTATTGCGGCGTGCCGCCCCGCCCCCAAGGGCCGGGCGCGGGGATGTCGGGCGGGTCGGCCGGGAAATCGCCGACGATGGGCGCACCGTGAGCGGCAAGGATGCAGGTCCCGGCGGGCACGTTGACGAGCGTGTAGTTGGTCGGCGCGAAAGGGAGCGCGAGGACGTTCTTGATCTGCGCCGCATTGAGCCCGCGCACCACATTGCTGCCGGCGAGGAAGCCGCCGACGGGGCCCGAGCCGCCGTTCGGCGCGTCCGGCGCATAAAAGCGAACGAACTGGGTGGCTTCGGTGGTGCGGATGACGCGGGCGGCCTTGTTGCCGACGAAGGAGAGCGTGGGCGGTTCGGCGCGCACATAGGTGTTGGCGTCGGTGCCGTTGCGGATGCGGGGCACGAATGTCCCATCGACGCGATAGATGCGGCCGTCGACGACCTCGCCCGCGGGGAGCGGCAGGCCGCCGACGACGGTTTGCGCCAGTCCGGGGCTCGGGAGCCCTGGGCATAATCCGGCGGCGAGGATCGCAGCACCCCCCACGCGCGCCATCCACGCAGACGTTTTCGCCATCGGTCCCGCTCCCAGAAAGCCCGGACCCTCTATGGCCACACGTGTTGCAAGCAGACAATCGCGCCGGTTGCCGTCAGGCCGGCAGGCGCCGCGTCGGTGGCGGATTTGTTGCCCCCCGGGCACAGAACTCACGGCGGGCTAGAGCACTTTCGGCTTGCGGAGAATCGGGCAAATCAGATTCTGAGATGGTCGTGATCGCGTTCGGGAGTTCGCACGATGGCGCCGCTGTCCCATGATTTGAGGGTTCGTCTCGCAAGAGCCGTCGATGCCGGCGGCTCGGCTCGCCAGGTGGCGGCCCGCTTCGATGTGAGCCCGTCGACCGTCGTCAAGCTGATGCAGCGAGTGCGGGCGACCGGCAGCGTCGAGCCGGCCCGGATCGGCGGGTATCGCAAGCCGCTGCTGGCCGCTCACGAGGCAACGATCCGGGAGCTGGTGGCGGCAAACGGGAGCATCACGCTCGTCGAGCTGAGGGCGGCCATCATCGCGCGCGGCGGCCCGGCGGTGTCGCTGTGGGCGGTCTGGTCGATGCTGCAACGGCTCGGGCTCAGGCACAAAAAAAGTCGCTGAAGGCGGCAGAGCAGAACCGCCCCGACGTCGCGAAGGCGCGCCGGCGCTGGCGCGGTTTCCAGGGTTTCATGGATCCGGACCGCTTCGTCTTTCTCGACGAGACCGGAGCCTCAACCAACATGGTCCGCCGCACGGGCTGGGCCCCGAAGTCCGAGCGGCTCGTCGACCACACCCCGCACGGACACTGGCACACGACGACGTTCGTCGCTGGCCTCCGGGCGTCTGGGATCGTCGCGCCGCTCGTGCTGACCGGGCCGATGAACGGGCGGACCTTCCTCGCCTATGCCGAGCAGTTCCTCGCGCCAGCACTCTCGCCGGGCGACGTCGTGGTGATGGACAACCTCGCGGCGCACAAGGTCGCCGGGGTGCGCGAGGCGATCGCCGCGGCCGGCGCCAGCATCCTCTACCTGCCGCCCTACAGCCCCGACCTCAACCCGATCGAGATGGCCTTCGCCAAGCTGAAGGCGCTCCTGCGAAAGGCGGCCGCACGAACCCGCGACGAACTGTGGGATACGATTGGCGCACTCCTCGCCCGCTTCGATCCCGACGAATGTCGCCGCTACATCCGCCACTGCGGCTATGAGTACGACTGAGCCGAAAGTGCTCTAA
>NZ_JAKGCS010000020.1 GCF_021556395.1 Acuticoccus kalidii | reverse complement strand
TTTGCCGACGAGCCCGAAGCCGCACGCCGGATGATCGAACGACTGCGGGTCCGGCACGACGCGGTCCCGCAGGTTCTCACCGCGGACAAGGCCTACGGGTCGGGCCCGTTCCTGGCGTGGATCGAAGGGCGCGGGATCGAGGCGCATGTTCCCGTCATCGATCGCACGCATCAGACGGCGGGGCGGATGACCCATGCCGACTTCGGCTACGACAAGGAGGGCGACCTGTACCTATGCCCTCAGGGCAAGCCGCTACGGCGTGTCGGCGACGCCAGCGGAGAGGCCAGACGCAGCGGTACGACCGGCTACCGAAGCCGCGCCAGCGACTGCAAGGGATGCCCGATCAAGACGCGCTGTACGACGAGTTCGACGCGAGCGATCAGCCGATCGCTCCATCAGGACGTTCGGGTGACGGTGCAGGCCCGCCAGGCCACGGAGGCGTTCGAGCGCTCGCTGCGGCTGCGCAAACGCGTCGAACGGCTGTTCGCCTGCGTGAAGCACAACGATGGCCTCCACCGCCTCCGGCTACGCGGTCTGCGCGGCGCCGACGAGCAGTTCGTCCTCGCCGCAACGGCGCAGAATTTGAAGCGAATGACGAAGTTCTTCCCCGCGGATGGCCCAGGGACCCGGACGGCCGCCGCGTAAACCGCCCGGCGGGTCCTGCGAGACGTGATCCTCCGGGCGGCAACAATCGACGGCGGAAGATCGAGGAAAGGGCGATCGGCCACGAGCTTGTCTCGACGGACTTCTTCAACAGCCTCCTTCGTTTTTGAGATATCGAGTGATTTTCCGCTGAATGGAGCTAACATACGTCAGCACACCTCGCCCGATCCTGACGTAAATAGCGAATTGTCGAAACTGCGTCGCACCTCCGCAGCCGCAGAACTCACCTAGCTGGCCAGCGGCACCCCGCGGGGACGGTCGCGGAGAATTGGCGACGGATCCGGGCGGCGTCAACCTACCAGCAGCGGCGATCGACCGGCGCGGCGACGGTGCCAGGAGCTGAGCCCCCGAACCGGAGACACGTGCAATCCGTGCCTCAACGGCGCTCGTTCCTTGCGCGTCCACATTGGTCACCCATTCTACGTATGAGAGGCGAAACAAAGCCATGACACATGCAGAACCTTCCGAGACAACCACTCTCGAGCGGCGTGTACTGGCCCACGAGAGGGTCCTTCAGGCGCTCATCGCCTACATGTCCCGCACGGAACCGCGTTTCGTCGAACATCTGAGCAAGCGTTTCGTGGAGCCGATGAGCATGGTGCGACACGAACACGACTACCAGGATACTGACGATTATGCCGAAGAGTTCATTCGCGCTGTAATGCTTCTCGGCGAAAAGCACGCGCGAGCCCCGGAAAATGGCGGCGCGGCAGCGTTGAAGAGATCCGCACCAAAGCAACCACTCCCAGCAAGTTCTGCACAGCAAGCCACTCAACTGGAGCGGGTTCAGCTTCGAGAGAGGAGCGGGATCTGGGAGGTGAAGGTCGATGGCGCCTTCCGCGGCGATTATCGCCAAAAGGAGCAGGCCCTTGCGGCCGTGGCTCTACTGAAGCTGGCACTTAGATCCAGTGAGGATTGCTATCGACCCGGCATACGAGGAGGACATGAAGATGAACATCAAAGCGACGGATACTAAAGCTCGCGTTCAAATGTCGCGGTTGCACTACACGGGCGCCAGTCGCGGTGCGCTAGTACAGGGGCCCGAACGTCAAGCCGGGGCGGACCGCGATCAATTACAGGGCTCGATACTGGCGGCCGAGAACGAGGGTATGCCGCCTCGATCGGATCAGGCCGGACTCCCTTACCAAGGCGAGCATCAGCCGCCCGTACGGAATTCCTCAGAGGGGGTCTCCAAACAGGTGCAGGGGGATGGATAGCTCAACGGGATACGCCTCAAGTATATATCGATGACAATCGAGAATATCATGTACGCTGCGGACGTATTGGGAGTTTATATAAATATAAAAATTTATCCGAATCTGTCTGCGGCGCGCCTAGTATCTCGGCATTGATAGGAAGACAATGATGCGCGAAGTCGCTGATGCCTCTCCTGATGGGCGTGAGTTCGAACCTTTTTTGTACGCTTCGATCGGTGAAGATCGAAACGGAAATATCGTGACGGTTCTCTCAACGTTTGCCAGATTGGGTCTGGATCCATGGAAGGAAGCTGCCGAAGTCTCCACGTTGGGACGGGAGGCGGGTCGCGAGCGATTGGCACTGCTCCTTTCAAGGTTCCGCGACGTGCCTACCCTCGGACGAGATTATGGCGCTGTGGCGCAAGAGTTGATACTTCTGCTACCAGAGCGCTCCACGCTTCACGCTAAGTCGCTAGCTGGGTCATTTGTGGCCAAGGCGCCATTGATTTCGCCATCGCTGATCCTAGCGATCCTCATGATTCTTCTGATTGTGGCGCAAGTCGTATTAGCTGGGGCTCGTGGTTCAGGCGAATGACGTGCCCGTTGTCAGCCGATTTTCCCTCCCACAGAACGGGTTACTTCAAAAGAGGGCCCGTCTGATCGAGATAACCCGGATCGAACTCCGCCAGTGTGATCAGGCGATCGTAGTTGTTGAACGTCACGTGCCCCTCCCGAAATGTGACTAGTCCGCCTTCTCGCAACTGACGCAGGACGCGGTTGACGTGCACGGCGCTCAGCCCCAAGGCATCGGCCAGATGGTGCTGGGTCAAAGGACAAGCGTAACCCGCCTTGGTTCCCATCCCCACCAGGGCCAGCCTGTATCCCAGTTCGAGAAGGAAATGCGCCATCCGGGCACCGGCATCACGTCGTCCGATGCCAACGAGGTGCTCAACCACCATTGCTTCGTCCCGTGACGCCGCCCAGAGGACGGCCATCGCCAATCGAGGGGTCTGCGCAAATGCGTCCAGAAGGTCGGCAGCCAGAACCTCGACTGCTTGAATATCGGTGATCGGCTCGAAACTGTGATCTGCAGTGCGCAGCAGAATACTCCGTAGACCCAGGAAATCCCCAGGGATCTGAACGTCAACGATCTGACGCGATCCGTCACGCTGGATCTTATAGGAGCAGACCCAGCCCGCTGCCAGAATATAGGCCGCCTGCTTCGACTGCCCCTGTTGAACCAGATCGCGTCCCGCAACGAAGATTCTACTACGCTGATGGAGATGCTCCAGCGTGGCGAGCTCCGTCTCGGACAGGGAGACAAAGGCAGAGAGCTTTCGGGTGAGCGGGCTTCTCTGAACGGTGCTCAACGACCCCTCCGAAACAGGTGGCGAACTCCCGACAATGCGGGCGCAGAAACTGCTGTCGATCAGTTCAGCATACCGGACCTTGTGCGAGGATTAGCGACTTCCTCACATATCACAACGCTCTGATTGCCAGTGTAAGGACAGCCTCGCGATGCCCGATCAGACAGACCACTTCGGAATGGCCGCCCTCTCGATCTGCGAGGCGCTCTTGCTTGCCTTACACGATCACGGGCTACTGCCAGATCACGAAATCGTCGGGGTTCTTCGCGACGCCGCCGCCACCCACGAGAATGCTGTTGGTCCGGATTCCGGAAGAGCAGCCCATCGGGCCGCTGCCGACCTGATTAACAAGATTATGATTGACGGAAAGTCGATTTATACGATGGGAGGGGGTCGAAAAGACGTCGATTAAGGCCCGCGTGGTCAATTAACATTAAGCCAAAATTGGATCGCTAACTGTTATGATCGACGATCAAAGCGCAAATCTCCCCTATGAAATAGCTGATAAGGTCACGCGACCGTTCGCACGTTTTCTTAAAATCGAGGCGGCGGCCGGCGGATTGTTGCTCCTCGCCGTGCTGCTGGCACTGATTTTGGCGAATTCGGCCTGGGCCGTGCCTTTCCTCTCGTTCTGGGAGATCCCGATCGGCCTGAAGTTGGGATCACTGGATTTCACCCGTTCTTTGCGGCACTGGATAAATGACGGGTTGATGACCTTCTTTTTCTTCGTGATTTCGCTCGAGCTCAAACGGGAAATTGTTCTCGGTGAATTGCGAAATTTCCGCCTCGCTGCGCTTCCCTTCGCCGCCGCCTTGGGCGGCATGGTCGTCCCGGTTTCTATCTACTTGACGTTGATGGCCAATCAGCCGGGGATGCATGGATGGGGAACAGTAATGGCGACCGACACGGCGTTTGTGATCGGTTGTCTGGCACTCTTTGGTCAACGCATACCGCCGACGCTGCGCCTTTTTTTGCTGTCGCTGGCGATTTTCGACGATGTAGGAGCAATTCTCGTCGTCGCTATTGGCTACGGAGAAGCGCTGAATTGGCTCGCTCTTTGCCTCGGGTTATCCGCGCTGGCCTTCCTGGCAGGCGTTGCCAAGCTCGGGATAAGAAGCGTCCCATTTTATTTTCTGGTTGGCGGCGCGATCTGGTTGTGTTTCGACGCCTCTGGCATCCACGCGACAATCGCAGGTGTTGTGCTGGGGCTGATGACACCAACGCGCATATGGGTGAACGATGCGCGCCTGCGCATGATCCTCGGCCGCGTGCTCTCTTATCCAGGGGGGGAGCATTGGAGCGGTGACACCGCGGAACGCCACGACCTCCGCGCAGCCGGCCGGGCCGTTGCGGAAGCGCTTTCCCCAGTGGAACGCCTTGAAATTATGCTGCACCCTTGGGTTGGATTTGGTGTCATGCCGCTCTTCGCGTTGGCCAACGCTGGGATTGCGATCGAGAGTACCGATTTTTGGCAACCCGTCTCCGTAGCGGTCATTGCAGCTCTGGTACTCGGCAAACCCGTGGGGGTACTCAGCTTCAGCTGGCTCGCCGTCCACGTTGGTCTGGCAAGGCGAGCCCCGCACTTGTCCTGGCCGTTCTTGACCGCAGGTGCTTTTCTCACCGGCATCGGGTTCACCATGTCGCTATTTATTGCAGGCTTGGCTTTTGATCCGGCCATGCTGAATGCCGTCAAACTTGGGATCCTCGGCGGATCAGCCCTTTCCGCCATCATCGGCATCCTGATGCTGATCCGGCTTACAACGCGTGCGGTGCAGGTGCGAGGTCAGTCACATAGCTGAACCAGCCGCTTCGCGCACGTGATGCGACCGTACACTGACCCGCGATCTCGCGAGCTGAGGACGAGTGCACCGCACAAGCCGATCGCCGGCGGTCGCTCTCCAGAAAGTCGTGTGTATCGGCTCGGGACCGATGCTCTCCGAACACCAGACGCGCGAATGCGCCGCTGGCCGTACGCTATCCCGATACCCATATATGACCTAACCGTTCTTGTGCATTTGCAACGCCCTGGTGGACGGAGTAGTCGGCGAGTTCAAGGCAATACCCTGCCTTCGACTGACGCGTGACGCAGCATCCGGGAACACTATGCGAATTGCTCAAGTCGCGCCGCTGGCCGAATCCGTCCCACCGAGGCTCTATGGCGGCACCGAACGGGTTGTCTCCTGGCTGACCGAAGAGCTCGTTCGCCAAGGCCATCAAGTCACCCTGTTTGCGAGCGGGGATTCGACGACCTCCGCCCAACTGGTCCGCAGCGTGCCGGAAGGGTTGCGTCTCGGTGGAATACGCGACCACACCGCGAGTCTTCTCGTGATGTTGGACGAGGTTCGACGCCAGGCAGCAGACTTTGACATCATCCACTTCCATGTGGATCTGCTGCAGTTCCCGATGTTCAGGAAGGCGTCAGACCGATGCCTTACGACTTTGCACGGACGCCTCGATCTTAGCGATTTCCATCCCGTCTACCGTACCTTTCGGACGATGCCGCTGGTGTCGATCTCGGCGAGCCAACGCGTGCCCCTTCCGGCAGCCAATTGGCTCGCCACCGTCCAGCACGGGCTCCCGTTCGGACCTCCCCCTGCCGAAACGCAAGACCGCAGCTATTTGGCGTTCCTCGGCCGCATCGCTCCTGAGAAGCGCCCGGACCGCGCGATTGAGATTGCGAAGCGGGCCGGTATTCCCTTGAAAATCGCGGCGAAGGTGGATCCCGCCGATCAGGAGTATTTCCAGCATGTTATCCAACCTCAGCTCGATCATCCGCTGATCGAGTTTATTGGCGAGATCGGTGACCATGAGAAGCGGGACCTCCTCGGCAATGCTCTCGCTCTGCTGTTTCCGATCGACTGGCCGGAGCCCTTCGGCCTGGTGATGATCGAGGCGATGCGGGAAGGCACACCGACGATTGGCTGGCGAAGCGGAGCCGTTCCTGAAGTGATCGATGAGGGCGTCACGGGCTATATCGTCGAATCGATCGATGCAGCGGTGGCGGCGTTGACGAAGGCGTTTTTTCTGGACCGGAAAGCCGTCCGCCAGCGGTTCGAGGAGCGGTTCACTGCGTCTCGGATGGCGCAGGACTATATCACCGCCTATGAGCGCGTGCTCGACGCGCCAACGGCGACGATGCCGAGGGAGCGGAGCGTCATCCCACCTCGGCCTTTGCCGATCGCCATGCCCGGCGCGTTGGCGGATGATTGGCCGCAGTTCTCGGGAGTGTCACAGGTGCAGATCTGATGGTGTTGCAGTCCGTCGGGCACGTGACGGTCGCGAATCCTTCCCATTACGAGGTCGAGCCCCAGACCTCTCTCGTCGGTCGGTCCTTGAAAAGCCTCAAGGACGGTGAAAGTTTCGCCGTCCTCGACAGCCACGGGGATCTAGGCACCGTGCCGAATACGGCGGAAGGGCTTTTCTTCCGCGACACCCGCTTTCTGTCCCGCATGGAACTGCGTCTGGAGGGGCATCGGCTGCTCTTGCTCAACTCGGAAACCCATGACGATAAGGCGGCGCTCTCCGTCGATCTCACCAATCCCGAAGTGCAGGGCGTGGACCGTCTGCCGCCGGAGACCATCTTTGTCGAGCGCATGACCTTCCTCTGGAAGGCTGTTTGCTACGAACGACTGAGCATCAGAAATTTCACCTCGAGTCGTCGCCGTCTGACGTTGGACTATCAGTTTGATGCCGACTTTCGAGATCTGTTCGAGGTGCGCGGGATGAAGCGCGTCAGGCGGGGTCTCACCTCGGTCGAAGTGATGGCGCAGGATCGCGTGGCGTTTCACTATCAAGGCCTCGACGGGGTCAAACGGAGGAGCGTGATCGGCTTCGCTCCGGTCCCCAAGGCGCTTGGAGCAAATCAGGCGGTATTCGAGTTCGCGCTCGGGCCGGGCGAGAAGACCTCCATTTTCCTCACCGTCGCCTGCGACGAGCGGGAGCCGGCGCAGGTGATGGATTTCTTCGGTGCCTATCGTGACAGCTGCCGAGCGAGGCGGGCTCGGACCGCTGACATTGCCACCTTGGAGAGTTCGAGCGAGCTGTTCAACGAGGTTGCGTGTCGCGCCACGTCCGACGTCTACACACTCATCACCGCGAGCGATCTCGGTCCCTACCCTTACGCCGGGATACCCTGGTTCAGCACTGTCTTTGGGCGCGACGGCATCTTCACGGCAATGTTCATGCTGTGGGTCGATCCATCGGTGGCCCGCGGGGTATTGCGCACATTGGCCGCAACGCAGGCCACCGAAGCCGATCCCCAGTCGGATGCGCAGCCCGGCAAGATCCTCCACGAGATGCGTCACGGCGAGATGGCGAATCTCGGCGAGGTTCCGTTCCGCCGCTACTACGGCAGTGTCGACGTGACGCCGCTCTTCGTCATGCTGGCCGGGATGTATCTCGACGCGACAGGAGATCTCGAAACGATCGCCAGCATCTGGCCCAATATCGATGCAGCCCTGCGCTGGATCGACGAGTATGGCGACCGGGATGGTGACGGTTTCGTTGAGTACTATCCTGAAAGCTCCGGAAGTTTGACCAATCAGGGCTGGAAGGACTCCCACGACTCCGTCTTCCACGCCGACGGCGCGGATACCGAAGGGCCGATCGCTCTATGCGAGGTCCAGGGATACGTCTTCGCAGCCAAGCGCCTCGCCGCCCAAATGGCGAGGCGTCTCGGACGCGACGGGGCGATAGGTCTCTCGGCCGCCGCGGAGACGCTGCGCACCCGTTTCGAGGACTCGTTTTGGGATGAGGAGCTGGGCACCTACGTTCTCGCTCTCGACGGCGCCAAGCGGCCATGCCGGGTACGCGCCTCGAACGCGGGCCACGCGCTCTTCGCGGGCATCGCGGCGCCGGAGCGGGCTGCCCGCGTGACCGACGAACTGATGAACCGCAATGGGTTCAGTGGCTGGGGTATTCGCACGCTGGCTCAGGGCGAAGCGCGATATAATCCGATCTCATACCACAACGGCTCGGTATGGCCCCACGACAATGCCGTCATCGCCATCGGCTTTGCCCGCTATGGCTACAAAGCTGAGGCGATCCGCGTCTTTGAGGGGTTGTTCGACGCAGCCAAAAACCAAGAGCTGAGGCGTCTTCCCGAGCTGTTCTGCGGCTTCATGCGCCGGCCGGGGCGAGGCCCCGCACCATATCCGGTCGCCTGTTCGCCGCAGGCGTGGGCCGCTTCGGCCGTGTTCGGATTGCTCGCGGCCGGCCTTGGGCTCGAGCAGGTTCAGGCCGACAACGAGCTTCGCTTTCGAGAACCGCTGATGCCGTCCTTCCTCGACGAGATCGTCCTGCGGAACGTCCACCTCGGCTCCTCACGTACCGACGTAAGGATGCATCGCTATGGAGAGGACGTTGCGACGACTATTTTGTCGCGTTCCGGTCATGCGAAGATATTGGTGATAAAATAAAATAGACTTCGTTTTGAGGTATGCGGTCCGTTATCCGCTATGCGGACAAAACGGACATCAGGTTGCCAACGCCTAGCCGCTGGGTTCAGCTTGAAAAGCGCCAGTTTCGTCACAAAGAGACTCAGCCAATTGGAGCCATACAAGATCACGCCTATGCCGCAGCCTACCTCCCCCGCGCCCGCCGGCTCGCCCGTGTATGGGGTGTCGACTGGCCGGAGCGCTTCGAAACGGCCACCTGGAAGCGGCTTCACGAAACTCTCTCGATAGAGCCGTCCTATGCACGCGCGTGACGCGAAATGGTAAGCCTCCGGCGGAGGCCGCCTTGCGGGTGATGAGCGGAGCGGCGGAGAACTGTGCGTATGGACAGGCATACGCACAGGGCGTTCGAGCGGTTGGAGGTGGTCGAGAGGGGCCGCCGGCGTCGCTGGAGCGATGACGAGAAGCTGAAGATCGTGCTGGAGAGCCTGGCGGGTCCGCGGCTGGTCTCGGCGACGGCCCGGCGGCACGCGATCTCGCGCTCGCAGCTGGTGACGTGGCGGCGCGCGTTCCGGGTGGAGCCGCTCCGATCTGCGATGACGCCGACGTTCGTGCCTGCCATCATCGAGCCGGTCCCGGCGGAGCCTGAACCGCAGCCGGTAGAGCCGCGGCCTGAAGCCCCGGCGACGACCTCGCGGATGGAGATCATTCTTACCTGCGGCCGGCGGATCGTCGTCGGCGCCGACGTGGACGGGGAGGCGCTCGCCCGCGTGGTCGCGGTGCTGGAGCGTCGATGATTTCGGTTCCGAGCGGCGTCAGGGTGTGGCTGGCGACCGGGCACACGGACATGCGGAAGGGGTTTCCCGGCCTCTCGCTGCTGGTCCAGGAGGTGCTGCGGCGCGACCCGTTGAGCGGCCACTCGCACGTTCCTGCGGTAGCTGAGCCAGATCGGACGATGCTCTAAGAGCATATGATAATATCCTTTATCCATCAGTGATGTAGGCCGAAATCGCGGCTTGCAAACGCGAAACGGCTAGCAGGTTTGGCTCCCGCTATCGCCAAGGATCCAAAATCGTGACGTCCGTGGGCTCGAAGTCCTTGCGGTTGCGCGTGACCACGGTGAGGCCATGGACGAGGGCGGTTGCCGCGATCAACGCGTCGCGTTCGGATCGAGGATCCGGAACGTGAAGCCGCGCGCAGCGAAGGACGACTGCTGTATCGATCGGCAAGATGCGCGGGGCGAACTCCGGCAGGACCTGCTGTTCGAGCCAAGATCGGAGACGTGCGCCCTGGTCCACATCCTTCCGCTCGAGGAGCAGGATGCCGATCTCGAGTTCGAGGACGGTGATGGCAGAGAGATAGAAGGCGCTCGCCTGGTGAGCCGCCGCCCACCGCGCGACCCTTTCATCGGCCTTGCCGTCACCGATCTTCCTGAGCTCGGAGACGACGTTGGTATCGAGCAGGAACATCAGCCGAGGTCGGCGGCGTGACTCTTCACGTCAAAGCGTGGTGGATCGAAGTCGATGTCGGAGAGGCCGGGTGCGGCCAGCGCGTCGGCGAGGCTGCGTCGATCGCCGGCGATGGCCTGATAGTCTTCGATGGTAAGGAGGACGTGGGCCGGCCGCCCGCGGTCGGTGATGAACACAGGTCCATCCTTCGCGACCCTCTTGGCGCGGCCAACGTCCTGATTGAATTCGCGGCTCGTGAGCGTCGTGATCGCCATAGCGTTCCCCTGTCGCCATGTAGATACGTTGCTACATGGTTGCAGGCAATGCCGGTCGCAACGTCAAACGGCCCTGCTCGCCTTGTAGCCCCGTCGGCACTTCTGTCGCGCGAGCTCCTGAAGCGCGTCGAGGGCCGAGCCTGCAGACTGGTAGTGGTCGTGCCGCCGACGACCCGAGCGACCGATCCTCCCCCACTCGCGTACGAGCACCCAGTCGCCGAAGAGCGTCGGCTGCACCGATAGGACGTAGAAGCGCCGCTTGTTGTTCGCCTCGTCGATGCAGCGGAGGTGGACGTCGGTCGGGAAGAGATTGAGCTGCATCAGACTGGCTCTCCTTCGCCGACCGGCCGCTGAAGCCGCGATATGGTCGAAGCGGACACGCCCATGTCGCGTGCGATCTCCCGGCAGCTCTCGCCGGCCGCCAGTCGATCTAGCGCTTTCTTACGCTGATGTTCGCTGAGCTTGGGCTTCGGCCCGAACCTGACCCCGCGCTCCCGCGCCACCAACCGACCATCGGCAGCACGCTGCACGATCCGGCCTCGCTCGTCCTCGGCCAATGCCGAAAGGAACGCGAGGAAGCCGCGGCCGATGGGCGTCGTGAGGTCGAGATGCGGCTTGTCGAGCACCTTGATGGCGGCGCCGCGCTCGGCAATGCGCTGCATGATGTTGATGCCGTCCATCATCGAACGTGTGGCACGATCCCATTCGGCGACGATGAGGATGTCGCCGGTGCCGATTGCGTCAATGGCGCGTTCGAGCTGCGGCCGGTTCTTAACCGCCTTACCCGAGGCCTTCTCACGGAAGATCGTATCGCAGCCGACAGACCGGAGCGCTCCGATCTGACGATCGAGGTTCTGGGATGGTGTCGAGACTCTGGCGTATCCAATCAGCATCCCTCACAGGGTGCCGAAACGGCTTCAAACCCGCAACGAGAATGTGCAACATAGCCACACCGCAGAAAGGCTCATCTTCTTCTTGGCGTGTTGCATAAGTCGTAAAATCAGAATCTACATGACTTATGATGATGCTCTATCGCGCCGAAGCCGAGCTATGGCCGAAGCTGGGTGATGGCGGTTTGAGGAAGGCGGCGTATCGAGGCGGGTGACAAGCCTGCCAGGACCTCCAGAAGGAGCGATACGCCATGACAAGAGATAGCACCGTTCTGCCATTCCAACACCCCGAGGAGGTGGACGATCCTCTGACGTCGGTGCTGCGAGAGGGCGCCCGCCGGCTGCTGGCGCAGGCGGTGGAGGCCGAAGCGGAGGCGTTTCTGGCGGCGATGCGGGACGAACGCCTCGGCGATGGGCGGGCCCGGCTGGTGCGGCACGACCACGGTCCGGAGCGCACGATCCAGACCGGGATCGGCCCGGTGCCGGTGCGGCGGGTGAAGGTCCGCGATCGCGGCGCCGAGGCGGCCCCGGGAGCCGAGAGGATCACTTTCACCTCGGCGATCCTGCCGAAGTGGGCGCGGCGCACGAAGAGCCTCGATGCGCTGCTGCCGGTTCTGTACCTGCGCGGCATCTCCACCGGCGACTTCCAGGAGGCCTTGGCAGCGCTCGTGGGCAGGGAGGCGCCGAACCTGTCGCCCTCGGTGATCGGCCGCCTGAAGGAGGAGTGGCAAGGCGAGTACGACCGATGGCAGCGGCGCGACCTCTCGGCCCGGCGGTACGTCTATGTCTGGGCCGACGGGGTCTACCTGCAGGCCCGGATGGAGGATGACGCGGCGTGCATGCTGGTTCTCCTCGGGGCGACGCCGGAAGGCAAAAAGGAACTCGTCGGCTTCCATGTCGGCGTTCGCGAGAGCGCGCAGAGCTGGCGCGAGCTCCTCGTCGATCTCAAGGCCCGGGGTCTCGCCATCGCGCCGCAGATCGCCGTCGGCGACGGGGCTTTGGGCTTCTGGAAGGCGCTCGAGGAGATCTTTCCGCCGATGCGGCACCAGCGGTGCTGGGTCCACAAGGCCGCCAATGTCCTGAACAAGGTGCCCAAATCGGTCCAGCGGGGCATGAAGGCCGATCTCGCCGAGGTCCGGGACGCACCTGACCGAGCCAGCGCCGAGGAAGCGATAGCGGTGTTCGCTGAAAAGTACGGTGCCAAGTACGCGAAGGCCGTGGAGTGCCTGGTCAAAGACCAGGATGCACTCCTCGCCTTCTTCGACTTCCCGGCCGAGCACTGGGATCACCTCAGGACCACGAATCCGATCGAGAGCGTGTTCGCCACCGTGCGCCACCGGACCGTGCGCACCAAGGGGGCGCTCTCCCACCGCACGGCCCGCCTCATGGTGTTCAAGCTCACCATGGCGGCCTCGAGGACCTGGCGGCGGTTGAAGGGCGAGAACCGCTTGCCGATGGTCATCGCCGGCGTCAAATTCACCGACGGCGTCGCCAACCCCGCGACCGCCGATCAACGCGCCGCCTGACCGGCCCCGTCACCCACATTCAGCCATAGCTCGTACGGGGTTGGTGCGAGCCCCAAGTACGAGGCCAGGTGACGTCGGCTGGAGAATGGTCGATGGAACACCTCTGCGACGAGGAGCGTCGCACTCAGCTCGCCGATCCCCGCCAGCTTCGTGAGCGTTGCGACCTTCGACCGGTCCGGGAATGTCGAGGCCGGATCGAGGAGTGCATCGTGACGATCGGCTTCTACGGCCTTGATTTGATCGAGGGTGAGATGGAGCCGCTCGAACTCGCGTGTGATCTCTGCCTTGAGGTGGCGTCCGAGCGGACGGCCATCTCCTGTGCTCAAAATATCGAGGTGCTCGCGCCATCCGCCACCCCAGAGGCCCTTGATGTCTCTGATGCCATGGAGGGCGAGCAGACCACGGATGCGGTTCACATGGCGCGTTCGTTCCGAGGCCAGGCGCGTACGCTCCCGGCTGATGCGCTTGGCGTCTTCGGCTTCTGGCGTCGGGATCGCGACAACCCGGCAGACCCCGTGATCACCCGCCAAATAGGCGCGCAGCGTGAACGCCATTGCCTCGACGTCGATTCTGTCGGTCTTCGTCCGCCGACCACGGCGCGAGACAAGGAAGCTCGAGGCGTCGAGCACGTAGACGTCGAGACCTCGATCGCGCAGGAAACGGGCCAGCCAGAACCCGTCGTAGCCAGCTTCGTAGCAGATCTTGAGCTCAACCGGCCGACCGAGCTCACTCTCGAGCTCCGCTTCGATCCTGTTGAGATGCGCCATCAGCTGAGCTGTGTCACCGCCACCCATCGCCTTCACGGTGACCTTCGTTCCGTCCGGCGGTAGCGCGCCGACCACCCAGCGTGAGCGGCTGAGTTCGATGGCAACCGTGCAGATCAGGTTGTGCTCAGTCATCGTAGGCCCTCCGGCTGAGCGCCGGACCACCCGGCGCCTTCTCCGAGAATGAACCTCCATAGGATCTACAACGAGGAACGGCCGCACGGCGCAATCGGGAACAAGGTCCCGGCGGCGCTGATGAAATTGGCACCCGAACCCAGCCCGGCGTGCCGATGAAAGCCGGAAAACTCTACCCTCCCGCGGGGGCAATTCAGGAGAGCAGACCAGGGCCATTCAACACTCCTCATCGAGGACTTTAATCGTCTCTCCACTTCCGAAGAAATCCCCTTTACGAGTTTTCGTCCTAGGCCGCGGCAGGCCTCTACTCGGCCGCGAGCGTCAGAGGCTGCGAGTCGGGGAGCGACTGGAGCATCGCGAGGCGGTCGGCCTCGGATGTCGTCCCGGAGACCTCGTCGCACCAGACCCGGAAGAGCGACATGCGGTAGGAGCCAAATGCGGTGATCATCGGCACGTCGGCCGCATCCTGACCGCGGACGAGGAGGATGCGGCCGATCCGGGGCGTATTGTAGCGGGCGTCGAACGTGTACCACTCGCCCTCGAGGAACACCTCAATCCAGGCGCAGAAATCCGCTGGGCCGCTGTCAGGGACGCCGACGTCGCCGAGGTAGCCGCTCGCGTAGCGCGCCGGGATATTCATGGCGCGGCAGAGCGCGAGGGAAAGCTGCGCGAAATCGCGGCAGACGCCGGTCTTCTCCCGCATTGCGTCGACGGCCGTCTTGGTCGACCGGCCGAAGCCGTAGCCGAATGTCAGGTGGTTGTGCACGAAGTTCGAGATCGCCTGCACCCGCGCCCAGCCGGGCGGAACGGAACCGAACAGCTCCCAGGCGCGGGCAACGAGCTCGTCGACCTCGCAGTAACGGCTCGCCGTCAGGAACGTGAGCGTGTCCGACGGGAGGTCGGCCACCTCGTGCTGGCGCGCGTCCCAGTTGAAGCGGTCGGGCGCGCCGCTGTCCTCGACGAGGATGTCGGACGACAACGTCAGCTCGCCGACGGGCGCGACAAGCCGCGTGCGCCAGTTGCCGAATCCGTCGACGAAGGCCGTCGTCGGGACCGAAGGCGTCGTACGGACGCCCGCGTTGCCCACGATCCGGTTCGGATACGTCGAATGGGGCGATAGGGCCAGAAGGAGCGGCGTCGGCGCGTCGCAGGTGATGGTGATTTCGAATCCGGCGCGAATGAACATGGGCGGATGGCCTCCTGAACCCTAGATGTTGCGTGGTCGGTGCGGCGCCCGGGGCGCGCCAGCAACGGATGACATGACTTCCCCGTAAACTTCAGTCGATGCGCCCGTGACATCACGGGGCGCACCAGGGTGAGCCGGATGACGACTCTGCGCATCGTCCATATGACCCGGTATCTCTACGATCGGCCCGTCTGCTTCGGCGTGCATCACCTGATGCTCCGGCCGCGCGATGCGCACGATATGCGGATCCTGCGCACGGGGCTGGCCGTCTCGCCAACGGCGCGGCTCGACTGGACCTTCGACACGTTCGGCAATTCGGTCGGATGGCTCAGCTTCGAGGAGGATGCGGCGGAGCTCGTCATCGTGAGCGAGCTCGACCTGCGGCGCTACGGCCTCGACGATCCTCTTCCGGTCCTGTCTAACAGTTCGGCAGCCTATCCGTTCCAGTACGACCCCGACGATGCGACCGATCTTGGGCCGCTTCTCCTGCTGCTGTGGCCCGGCGAGCGGAGTGACGTTGAGGCGTGGATCGCGTCGCGGCTTCCACGTCTTCCGACCATCAGCGTCGAGGTGCTGGACGCGCTTTCGAGCGAGATCCACGATGGCTTTCGCTATCGTCGGCGGGAGGCTTACGGCACGCAGTCTCCCGCGACGACGATCCGCAGCGGCGAGGGGACATGCCGCGACTTCGCGCTCCTCTTCATGGAGGCGGCGCGAACGCTCGGATTTGCCGCGAGATTCGTCACCGGCTACCTTTACGATCCAGCCAGTGACGTTTCGGCGGGCGACGTCGATGCTGGAACGATCCGCGGTGGCGGCTCGACCCATGCGTGGGCGGACGTCTTCATCCCGGGTGTCGGCTGGGTGGAATTCGACCCGACGAACCGCATCGCCGCGAGCCGCAATCTCGTGCGGGTCGCGACGACGCGGTCGCCCTCACAGGCCGCGCCGGTCAGCGGGACCTGGCGGGCCGCAGGTGCGCGCTTCCTCGAGATGGATGTCTCGGTTAGCGTAGTCCGGCGCGATGACTGACCTTGCCGCTCTCTGGCGGCCTGCCGTTCTCGTGGCGCCGGTCGGGACGGGGAGCCCTCAACCGCCCCGTACGGAGATCGTCAGTCCGCGAGCTGCAGGTTCGACGCGGACTCGCGTCCGCGCTCGAGGTCAAAGGTGACCTTCTGCCCTTCGCCGACGCTCGTCAGGCCGGCTCGCTCGACGGCGTAGATGTGAAGAAAGCTGTCATGCTATCCGCCCTCATGCTGGATGAAGCCGAAGCCCTTCTGAGAAGTTAAACAAACTTCACGGTGCCCTTGGCCATCGTGATTATGCCTTTGATTTCGCTGCGCGCGACATGCCGCAGTGAGAGCAAAGTCGCACTGTGGCAGCAAAGGAAACAGCTGACGAAAATGATAACTAGAGCACTTTCGGCTTGCGGAGAATCGGGCAAATCAGATTCTGAGATGGTCGTGATCGCGTTCGGGAGTTCGCACGATGGCGCCGCTGTCCCATGATTTGAGGGTTCGTCTCGCAAGAGCCGTCGATGCCGGCGGCTCGGCTCGCCAGGTGGCGGCCCGCTTCGATGTGAGCCCGTCGACCGTCGTCAAGCTGATGCAGCGAGTGCGGGCGACCGGCAGCGTCGAGCCGGCCCGGATCGGCGGGTATCGCAAGCCGCTGCTGGCCGCTCACGAGGCAACGATCCGGGAGCTGGTGGCGGCAAACGGGAGCATCACGCTCGTCGAGCTGAGGGCGGCCATCATCGCGCGCGGCGGCCCGGCGGTGTCGCTGTGGGCGGTCTGGTCGATGCTGCAACGGCTCGGGCTCAGGCACAAAAAAAGTCGCTGAAGGCGGCAGAGCAGAACCGCCCCGACGTCGCGAAGGCGCGCCGGCGCTGGCGCGGTTTCCAGGGTTTCATGGATCCGGACCGCTTCGTCTTTCTCGACGAGACCGGAGCCTCAACCAACATGGTCCGCCGCACGGGCTGGGCCCCGAAGTCCGAGCGGCTCGTCGACCACACCCCGCACGGACACTGGCACACGACGACGTTCGTCGCTGGCCTCCGGGCGTCTGGGATCGTCGCGCCGCTCGTGCTGACCGGGCCGATGAACGGGCGGACCTTCCTCGCCTATGCCGAGCAGTTCCTCGCGCCAGCACTCTCGCCGGGCGACGTCGTGGTGATGGACAACCTCGCGGCGCACAAGGTCGCCGGGGTGCGCGAGGCGATCGCCGCGGCCGGCGCCAGCATCCTCTACCTGCCGCCCT
Source organism: Acuticoccus kalidii (assembly GCF_021556395.1). GTDB lineage: Bacteria > Pseudomonadota > Alphaproteobacteria > Rhizobiales > Amorphaceae > Acuticoccus > Acuticoccus kalidii. The sequence goes on along the minus strand of NZ_JAKGCS010000020.1, from coordinate 192 downwards.
ACAGCCCCGACCTCAACCCGATCGAGATGGCCTTCGCCAAGCTGAAGGCGCTCCTGCGAAAGGCGGCCGCACGAACCCGCGACGAACTGTGGGATACGATTGGCGCACTCCTCGCCCGCTTCGATCCCGACGAATGTCGCCGCTACATCCGCCACTGCGGCTATGAGTACGACTGAGCCGAAAGTGCTCTAA
>NZ_JAKGCS010000019.1 GCF_021556395.1 Acuticoccus kalidii | reverse complement strand
GGCGCACCGTCGCCGGTGATCACGCCGAGGCCGTCGCGGCCGGTCCGCTCCATCGCGATCTTGGTGATCGGCACGTTCATGCGAGGTCTCCGAAGCGCGAGATGCCCTGGACGATCTCGAAGTCGCCGGTCGGGGTCGATGATCGGACCTCGGTCGTCTTGTTCTGAAGCTGGAGGTCGTAGACGTAGCGGCCGACGCCGATCGCCTCGATCGTCTCCATCGGAATGTTGATCTCGACGGTCCGGCCGACGGGATCGGTGATCGTGAGCCCGCCGCCGGTCGTCGAGACGGCGTGCAGGAAGCCGGCCGCGTCGGCGCTCTCGCGGATCATCATGACGATCTTCCAATCGTCGAGACGGCCGCGGGTGTATTCGTCGCCGATGCGCAGCGCCGCGAAGAAGTCGGCGTTGGTGCGCGCTGTCAGATTGGTCATCTGCCGTTACCCCACGAGCGTCGTGATGAAGGTCAAGGTCGATCCGGATCGGTTCTCGACGAGGAGGCGCTCGGGCGCGTCGAGGCTGACGGTGACGGATCCGGGATCGCCGGTCGTGCCGGAATGGGCGCCGGTCGCAAGCTCGACCCCGCCGAGGCCCCAGGCTTTGGCGAGGCCCGTTTCCGGTGTGTTGATGCGTAGATCGCCCGACAGCGCGTCGGTCGGGCCGGTGATGCCGAGGCGGCCGATCGTCAGCGCGCCGAGCGCGACCGCGACGACGGCGTTGTTCGGCACGGTGAGGCGCGCGGTGCGCGGCGCGAGGTCGATCTTCTCGGCAAGCGCCGTCGTCTCGGCGGCGAGCGCGGAAACGGAGGCATCGAGCGCTGCGACGGCGTTGGTGGCGCCGACGAGGCTCGGCGTCCAGGTGACGAGATCCCAGGTGTCGACGGTCTCGATCACCTCGACATCGAGGACGGCGTCGGCCGAGAAGCTGCGCACGAAGGGCCGGGCATAGACGGTGCCGTTCGGCGCGACCGCCTCGACCCCCTCGCCCGCATCGAGGGCCATGTGGAACGGCCCCGCCACATAGCGCGCCGGCACGTCGAGGATGCGGATCTCCTCGAAGGTCGCGGTCCCGATCGGCTTCTTGTTCCGGTCGAGCCAGACGACGCCGACGGTGACGGTGTCGCCGGCGGGATCGCTGCCGCGATGGTACATGCGGAAGGCGGCGCGCAGGCGATAGATGTGCCAGCTCTCGAAGGCCCGCGGGACGGCGGGCGCCACGACGCCCTGCCCTTTGATGCGGAGCACCGCGCCGTGCTGGCCGACCGCGACGGCGGAGGCGTCATAATGGGCGAGCGCGGTATCGGCGCCGTCGACCGACGAGAGCCAATCGGTGGGCGCCTCGCCGGGGCGGGTGCCGAGCCCGGCGCCGCGCGTTGCGAGGATCGCCTCGAGGCCGTCGATCGCGCCGACATCGTGGGTGTGGGCAGCCGCCGCCTTGCCCGCGAGGCTCGCCGTCACCGCGTTGAGGGCCGTGAGCGAGGCCTTCTCGTTGAGGGCGGCCTGCGTCGCCGAGTTGATCGGGTCGTTCGCGAGGCGCTGGTCGACGTGCTGCTTCACCCGCAGCGGCGTCATGATCTTGGTGTGATCGGTGCCCGCCCGGGCTTCGTCCAAATCGGCACGGCGGATGTCGATCCCGTATTTCATCGACTGCGGGGTGACGAGGCGATTGCCGACGACATTGTCCATGTCGGCGGCGCCGGCGCGCTGGCCGATGACGTACTCGCGCACGAGGTTCGGGGCCATCAGCTTGACGTTGCTGTTGCCCTCCCGCGCCTCTTCGAGCGTCGCGAGGCGCCCATCGACATAGGCCCTCACGCCGCGCGGATTGATGAATTGCGTCTCCTCGAGGCCGATCGCGGCCGTTTCGATGCTCGCCCATCGATCCGCGACGAATTTTTCGACGAACCAGCGGGCGCTCAAAGGGGTGAGGAGCGCGAGGCTGTTGACGCCGGCCTCGGCGGTCGCCTGATCGGCGCGGCGATCATCGATCTGCTGGGCGACGCGCGCCGGCGACATCAGCTTGATGAGGTTCGACCGATCCCGGGCTTCTTCGAGCGTCGCGAGCCGTTGCTCGACATAATGGGCGACGAGGTTCGGCGTCATGAGGACGAAGGCGTCTTCGCCGGCCGCGGCTTGAGGCGCCGACGCTCTCCGGTTGTTGATGTATTGCTGGAGCCGAACGGCCGTGATCAACCGGATGTTGTCGGCGCCACCAACCGCCGTCGCTTCATCCGCGAGCCGCGCGGTGATCTGCTGAAAGACCCGCAGCGGCGTCATGATCGTGGTGTGATCGGTGCCAGTCTCGGCCGTCAGAAGGTCCGATCGCCGGTTGTTGATGTACTGGTTCACGCGAACCGGGGTCATCAGCGTGGTGTTGTCGGTGCCCGCGACTGCGGTCGCCTCGTCGGCGCGGCGGGTGTCGACATGGCTTTTCACGCCGCGCGGAGTTGCGAGCTTGTTGTCGAGCTCCCCCGCCCCGGCCTCGGCAAGCGACGCGCGGATCGCGATGATGTAGTCGCTCACCCGCAGCGGCGACATAACCTTATTGCTGGCCGTTCCGGCTTGCGCCTCGGCGAGGGTCGCAAAGTCAATTACGGCGCTATCACCCTGCGGCCCGGTGATGCCAGGCAACGGACCGATCCGCGCCCAATCCGACCCGTTCCAGCGATAGACCCCATTATTGCCCGGTGTGTCGTTGAAGACGGCGACGAGGTCGTCGACGGCGTTCCCGGTCGCCGGGAGAGAGGCCCGCGTCGGGCGCCCGAGCCGCAGACCCAATGCGCCGACCGCAGCCTGCACGCCGATCTCTTCGAGATACGTGCCGAGGATGGTCGTATCGCGCGAGTTCGCAGCCTCACGACCCGAATAGGTGTAAGCCATTCATCACGTCCGATTGTCTGGTTGGGGTTACGGCCCCGGCGGCGTCCAGGTGTAGGCGGGGGCCGAGCTCGCCGTTTCGTCGCTCGAAAGGGCCGAGACTTCGATGACGACAGGGTTGAGGCCCGTGTCCGCCCACGGCACAGTGATCGTCACGTTCTCGTCGGGGAATACGTCGACGGTTTCGCGGAAAAACTCGCCTGTGCCGGGACCGCCAGATGATGACGCGGTGACACGGATCGCGACGACGGATAGGCCCGTCGGAGCGGTCGCGTCGACCGTCCACCCATCGAGCGGCTCGCCTCCGCCTCCAGTGTTCTCCCCTTCCGGCGTGACGACGACGAAGGGAACGCCCGGCGCGTTGTTGGTCCGGCTGAGAGATCCGACTTCTAAGAGGTCCGAGAAATACGATCCCTCGAGATCCTCGTCGAAGTAGCGCAATCGAGCGTCGAGTTTCTGGCCCTCAAAATCCCCGGCCTTCCAGGCCATCGCGAGCCCGCGCTCGTTGGCGCCCTGCCACAGATCCGGCAGGGCTCCCGTGTAGGTCCGCATGTTGATCTCGGCGCGATGCGCGTCGGTGACCGGCGTCATGCGGAAACGAACCTCATTGCGCCCCGCCCGTGCGCCGCCAGGGAGATATTTGATCCCGACGGCAAAGTTCGGCGGGTCCGGCGTGTCGAGCACGGCCTCATAGCTTTCGAGCGGCAGGACCGGCGGCGCGGCGCGCTCGTAAGTGTTCGGCAGATAGTCGCCGGTTAGCGCATCGGGGATGATTGCGAAGGCGACCTCGGCCTCGCCAGTCTCGTCGTCCACACGCGGCGCGTCGATCTTGCATCGCTTCGTGACCACGTCACCATCGCCCGCTCCGAAGTCGGGAAACTCGATATCGACGGTGCGCTTGCCCCACAACGCCAAGGCCGTGAACATGCTCAGAACGAGCGTGCCTGTATCGGCGCGCATCATGTAGGCCTCGCGCCGCGCGAGGCGCTGGGCCTGATAGGCGGACGGGCAAAACTCGTAAGAAAGCGTCTCCTCGCGCTCTTCAGTAAGCGCGATCTCGCTCTCGAAGCGCGCCCAGTCCGGCCCGGTATAGGCGCCCGCCTGGTTGATGCCGTGGAGCGGCACGCGCGAGACCACATATTGCCGCTCGGCCGAATAGAACTCGACCTGGAAGACGTTCGGCCGGTCGACGCTCTCCAGCCCCTTGTTGACCCGCATCCGCTTGATGCGGTTTGCCCGGATCACCCCCTCGGCCGCGGGATAATCGTCGACGACCCGGATCGCGATCTTGTTCTGCGCGGTCCGGTACTCTTCGAGCCCCCCGCTTCGATAAAGCGCTTGAATAAAGTCCGTCGTAATCTGCCCTTGCCCGCCACCCGAGAGGCGCGCGCGCGGCTCGAAGCGCTTCTCACGGACATAGCCGGAGGTGGCCGTCGCCGAGAATGCCGAGCGCCCATCCCAGGTGAACCGGATGAAATCGTTATCGGTCGCGACCACCTCGCCCGTGTACTGGATCGCCGGTTGCCCCCCGACCGTGACGGGGGTCGCCGTGAGCGGGACCGTCTCGTCGCCGAGCACGATCGAATTAAGGCGATCGGCATCGCCGGTGAAGGTGAAACCGACGAGATAGCGCGTTCCAGGCTCAACGGCGTCGATCCAGCGGAACAAAGGCCGCGCGGAGGACGTACCCCCGCTCCCCGTGCACGAAAAGGTCCGCGTCGTCGGGTTGTAGGCTCCCGTCCCGCCGCCTGGATCGTCGACGATTCCGTCGGGCGCGGCGCCGCCGAGCCATACGTTTTCGCCGGCGCGCGTCTCGACGAGCGCGTCGGCCGCGTCCGCCGCAGCGCCGATCAGCGCGAAGTCAAAATCGGCATTCACGACGCCAGGCCGCTTGCGGCGGAAGTGAAGCGCGATCAAGACCGCGTTCATCGTCCAAGTCCACGTGGCCGGGTTGTTCATGTGCTGCGCGGGGTCGCGCGGATCATAGAAAAGCCCGGCCCGCTCAATCCGCTCGACGGCCTTGATGCCCTGCGAATAGAGCCGGTTGAATTTCGTCGGGTTCTCCGAGAACCCAGGGTTCTCGAAGATCGCGAGCGTCTGAACGATGCCGCGCACGCGATGGTTCGTGGTCCATCCGTCGAAGGCGGCAACAAGTTCCGGCCAAGCGTTCTCGCTGCCGTCGCCGATCTTCGTCTTCAGCGTCATCCACGAGCCGTTGTATTTGGTCCAAGGCGGCGAAGAGACAGCGCCATTCGCCTCGACCACGATTTCGCGATCATCATAGATCCAGGTCTCGACGGCGCTCGCCCCCGTCGGCCCGAAATAATGCAAGCCGAGCTGATAGATCAGATAGCCGTCCGTCCTCCCGAACGCGATCTTCCAACCGGCGCGGACGCGGCCGAAGGCAAAGACGCCCGGCCCCTCTTCGAGCTCAAAACTATTCTTGAGCGTGTCCGGCGTCGGTGTCTTCGGCGGTTTCGGCGCGAAGAGAAGGTTGGCGGCGATGCCGAGCGCACCGAGAAGCAGGCCACCGACAATGCCGGATGCGACCGTCGAGGCGGCAAGGGACGGCGCGAGGATGCCTAGAACCACCCCGCCGATCGAAACCGGATCCGCGTGCGCGGCGGTGGGGGTGATCGCGACAACCGAGGTTGTCCCGTAGAGCCAAACCTTGAACCACCCCTTCACAGCGGGACCGCCCACGCCGCGACGATCGTTTGATGCCTGACGGACAAGCGGTGAACCCCAGCAACATGCCGCCAACAAGCTGTGCGACCGTGCGCGAAGACGACGCCGACCATCGCATCATGAAAGGCCGTTCGGATAAGTCCGACGTCGCCGAGACATGGCTCTTCGCCCTTCACCCGCCGGCGCAAGCCGCACTCGCCCGCGATCTCAGACCACAAGACGTCGAGTCCACCAGCGTCGTCGATCAGCCGGTGCGCTTCATCCTCGCTTGCGTAGGCCGGCCACAAGACCTCCCACCCGGTGACCCCTGCGACCCACGAGGCGGGCCAGGCAGAGCAGTCGTCGACACCCCACGTCACCGGAACGCCGTCGAGTGCAGCCACTGCGGCGCGCAATTTCTCGCCTCGATCCTTCATCGTCGCGCTAATCATGGCCGGAAATCGACCTGCGCTTTCGATCCGACATAATCGAGACCTCGGTCCACGGCCTGCCGCGATCGCTGACCGTCCGGCGACCAGTCGGTCGCGAGCGCGGCGTAGTTTAGGGCCTCTTCCCAAGACCCGATGCGCACGACGATGGCGCGCGTCACGAGCCCGCCGCCCATCTCGAAGTGAACGCCCGTGATCTTGCCTTGGAACATGAGCTTGAGATCGACCAGAGCCCCGAGCGTCTCCTGATCGAAGACGGCGAAATAGAGATCGCATTGCGCACCGATCACGCCGTCACTGTCCCACACGGCTTTGAGCCATGAGCGGTTGGCGCCGCTGATCACCGCCACCGCGGCCGGCGCTTGGCCGAACCGGACCTCTTGCACGTCGGTGAGACTGACGAGCTGGCCGCCGAACGGATCCGAGGTCCCGTCCCATGTCACCCCGCCGATGGTGATCGGCCCGTCGCCAGTCCAGAGCCGCCTCCGGCCCGTCGGCAAGACGACGTCGGCAAACCACGCCCGGCAAACGTGCATGGCATCGAGCGCGGCTTCGTCGGTGGCGTCGAAAAGGTATGCCATCAGAAGAACGCCGCCGCTTGAACGTAGGGGTTGATGACTTCGCGAAGGGCCACGCTTTCACCCTCCGTCGAGTTGATGCCTCGCCCGCCGCTCGCCGAGTTCGGCACGGCCGCCATAGCCAGGACGGGTTGTAGCGTCGCGGCGGCATTGGCCGGCAGAGTGGATCGGAGGTTCGGCCAGATCCTGAATTCGCGATCCTCCAAGACCTCCGTCACCCAATAGCAACCGAAGTGAAACGGCACGAAGCCGAGCATCCAGCCGACGGCGATCGCGTTCGCCCAATTGTTGTTTTGGAGGCGCACCGTGTTGGAACCGGCCGCGCGGGCACCGCCGACACCGACGATGCCGATGTGTGGTTCCCACGGGTTCCCATCTGACCACGTCTGCTGATAGTTCCAGAGTGCCGTCTGACCAGAAATGCCGATCTCAGACCATTGCGCCCGGTCGCCGTCCGGGACGCGAAAACGGGTCCAGTTTGCGCCGTTCGCAAGCCCCATTTTCCACGCCCGAAAGCGCCGCGCCGTCTCCCCCTGCATCGGCGGGAATTCGAGCCTGAATGAGACGCGATCGCCCGGCGTCGAGAAGGTTTGCTCGTCGCCGGTTAGGAACGTGTTCTGTCCGGACCCGCGCACGGCCGGCCCGGACATGGGTTCGATGTAGGAAACGCCGACGCCTTCCGGCCACGGCAACAGACGACGCACGACCATCAAACGCCTCTGGCAGGTTGGATGCGGCGCCGCTCATTCTGTCGGCGAGCGGCTTCGCTCCGAGGGCCGATCTCGCCACGTACCTCGTTGCTTTTCGTCGAGGCAATACGGTCGGCCCGTTCGTCGACGAAGAGCTCGAGATTGCCGTTGCGCTCGACGCCCGCGTTGACGATTACCAAGCGCTCGCGCTCGATCACCTGCGGCTGCATACCGTGCATGGAAACGCCGAGCCGACCATCGCGGCCACGCTTGAGCGGGACGATGCCTTCCGGCCCGTCTTCACCCATCAGCCCCGTTCGCCCGCCGGACATCGGGAACATAGTCGGCCCGCCGACGACACCACCATTGGCGAACGCGACGACGTTGCCATTGGAGAAGGCGGCGCCGTTGGCGAACAGGCCGCCAACACCCGCCGAGGTCAGGCTTTTGACGATGCCGATACTCGCCGATGATAGGGCGCTTCCGATGCCGCCGACGACGCTTTGCAGAGCCCCGCCGAACTGCGAGACGAAGCCGCTGCCGGCCTCGCTCATTCCTTCGACCGTGCTCGTGAACGACTGTGTCAGCCCGGTTTGCAGGTTGGTCGCCGCTTCGGCCGCGCCGGCCGCCGCCGTCGCCATCTGCTGCGCCGCGGCGTCGATCGTCTGTTGCGGGCTCCCCACGCTACGGAAGCCGAGAAGGTTATCGGTCCCGTAAAGCGCTTCGGTCACACCGCCACCACCCATGGCAGAGCCACCTTGATTGCCGCCGATCACACGAATTCGGCCGTCCTCGGAATAGCCATTGAAAAAGCCGACATGGCCACCGGAACCTCGCTTAAACACGGCGAGATCGCCCGGCACCGGGTTTTCCGTTCCGGTGCCGTAGTTCATGAAATCGCGAGCCCAAAGGCTGCCTTGCGTGGGCAGGCCCTCAGCGGCCAGTACCGCATCAGCAAACGCGGCGCACCACGCCGTTTTCTTCGGATCAAGCCGATTCCCCGCACCGGCCAGGAAGTTGCTGATCGCAGTGGCGTTGGCGCTCTCATTGAGCCCGAGATATTGGGACGCGCGGCCGATCGTGTCCCCGCGCACCCCTCCCGCGAGAGCGGTGGAGGCCGCGCCGCCGGCTACGGCCGAACCAACGGACGGGACAGACGTCCGCGCGATCGCATCCGGAAGCGATCCAGATATCGCCTGCGCGACCGCCGTCGCTGCCGATCCGCCGCCGGCCGTTGAGCCGCCCGCCGCACCGCCGAACAGAGCGGCGAAGATGCCCCCGCCGCCAGCACCGCCTGCGCCGGCCGGCCCGCCAAAGATCGCATTGACGAACATATCCATCGCGCGATTGAGGATGCGGTCAAACAGGTTGTTGAAGGCGTCACGCAACACGTCGACCATGCGCTTGCCCTCGCGAAGCCCGCCGACGAGATCGCCGATAAAGCCCCGCGTCGCCTCTTTGCTCGCGTCGATTCCCTCTTGGACGCGCGCCACGGCATCGGCCGCGGCCTTTGCCTGCGTGTCCGCCGCGGCCATCCCGCGCGCGAGCGCTTGAAGGTCGCCGATCTGCTCCGGTCCAAGTTGAATGCCGGCCCGCCTCGCTTGGTTGAGGAGGTCGTATTCATACCGGAGCGTCGCGGCTTCCTCGGCCGTCATGGACAGCGCGTCGCGCTCAAGCTGTTGTTGGACGATGTGGTCCTTCGCCCCGGCGACGATATCAGCATAGGCCTTCTGCAAGGCTTTCTGCTTGTCGGTGAGTTCCTGCATCGCACTCGCCGCCGATCGAGAGCCGCCGCCCGCGGTGGGCGGAACGATGATCTCGTCGAGCACGATCGGGTTTTCCGCTGATCCACGCTCGCCGGCGACCGCGGCGGCGTTCGCTTCCCGCGCTCGCCTCATTTCCTCACGAAGGGCCTTGCCCGCCGGAGAGAGGAAATCCGACAAATCGAGTTCCGGGATCGACGCTACGTCGAAGCCAAGCTGCTTCCAGATCCAGCTTCCGCCCTCGGACACCTTGCGGATGCCGAATAGCGTATTGTTGACCAGCCGCTCGGCGGCGAGCAGGCCGATATCGCCGAACAGATCAGGAAGCGCGGCCCAAACCATTTTGACCTGATCGAAAGCGGTTCGCATCTCGACGCGGAGATAGTCGGAGAAGCCCCCGACCGCGCTTTCGAGATCGACGCCGAAGATGCGGTTGATCTCGTCCCGGAACTCCCAGGCCGTGGCGATCACTGCTGTGATGGCGATGGCTAGCGCCCCGAGGGGGTTCGCCATCATCGCAGCGGTGAGGGCGCGGAAAGCCCCCACAAGGCCCGTGCCGATCGCGACCGTGAGCGCCTTCACCGCGCCGAGGATCGCCGGACCAAAGGCAACGAGGAGCGTCGCTCCGGTGATTTTCGCGACGCTCGCCACAATGCCGAAGTTGTCCGCGACTTCGCGCAGCGCCGCGGTGAGACCGCCACCCATGGCCGTCGTGAGGCCGAGGACTTCCACCTGCAAGGCGGCCCAGACGCGATTTGCCTGGAACGCTGGCGTGTTCTCCAACTTGCGGTAGGCTTCAGCGGTCGCGCCCGCCTTATTGGCCATCTGATCAAGGACCGCAGCGAAATCGCGCCCAGCCTGTCCCGACAAGGCCATGATAGGCACCAATGCTTCAACACCGCCGAAGAGCAAGGAAAGCTGTTCTGTACTCCCGCCAGTCGCTTCGAGAAGGTCATTCAGAAAGCTGGTGAAGCCCTTCGACGCGAGGCCGGACGCAGTGAAATCGAGGCCGAGTTGCTTGGCCAGCTTCGCGGCTTCCGAGGTCGGCTTCGCCACAGCGGCGAGGATCGCGCGAACGCCGGTGACCGCCTGCGATGTCGAAATACCGCCTTTCGTCAGCGCGGCAATCGCGGCTGTGAGTTCGTCGAAGGAAACCCCCGTCTGCGCGGCGAGCGGCGCGACTTGGCCGAGGGTTGAGGAGAGTTCGCCGATCGTCGTCTTGCCGGCGCGCATCGCGACGAACATCGCATCCGAAACCGCGGTCGCGCTCGCGACCTTGTCCCCGTACGCGTTCATGATGGACGTCAAGCCGTCAGTCGCCGTGGTGATGTCGGTGACGCCGCCGATAGCGAGGCGGTTGGCAACATCCAGCGTCTCGGCCGCATCGGCCGCCGCCGACGCGCCGGCCGAGATCGCCTGATAGAAGGCTTGCACCTGCATCGTCGGCGCGGTGCCGAACGCCGCGGCCTGCTGAAGCGCAGATTGACGAAGCCCCGCCATGTCGAAGGTGGCGACATTGACGAGCGTCGACACCTCGGCAAGGGCGGTGGAGAATTCAAAGAGCGGCTTGGTGCTGAACGCCGCCGCCATGGACGCGAAGAACGCCGCGCCGAACGCGACCGCCTGATTGCGGAGCCCTCCGAAAGCGCGGCCGAGCGCTTCCGTGCTCGCCTTCGCCTTGGTGGTCGACTTCTCAACCTTGTCGCCGCTTTCTTTGGCCGTCTTCCCGTATTCGTCCGCCGCCTTCTCGGCGTTCTTCGCCGAGGGGACGATCCGGTCTAAATCGCGCTTGGCCTTGACTAGCCCACTGCTGTCAGACTCAAAGCCCAGCGTAGCGACGTCGATCATGGCCGGCCCCTACTTCTTGCCGGGTTTTGCCCCGACCTTTCGACGTTTCTCGACCGCATCGAGGAAAGCGGCATCCATGGCCTTGATCATGCCAATCTCGGTCGGCGTCGGATCTGCAAGGGTTAGCTCACCCCATGCCGCGATCTCGGAATATGCGATCGAAGCGATGGAGAATCCGCCCCCGCCCCGGGCATTGGACAACTGCCAAAACCACGCCCACACGTGCGCCGCGCATTCGGGCGGCTCGGGAAGATCAAAGTCGATCCCCAATTGTGCATAGTGATCGAGAAGGATGGTCCCGTTTGCGTCCGGGAATTCGAGCCGCACGCGCTCCAAGACGGCAGCGCAAAGCTCAGTCGTCAGATCCTCGGAGAAACGTCGCGGCGTCGTCGCGCGCCTCCACCACCTGGCGCTCGATCCAGCGGTGCGCGTTCAAGATCGCCTTGACGTTCTCTTCGGTGCACGGGGTTGGCTCGCCATGGGCTTCGAGGTTCCACCACACGACATGCGCCACCACGACATCGGTCGCCAGATCTTCGACCTGTTCAGCCGAAAGCGGCCGGCCGCGTTGCTGTGCGCGCTGCATCAAATTGATGTTGCGCTTGACCACCTTGCGCACGCGCGGATGATCCGTCGAAACGATCCGAAAGCGGATGTCGAGCGGCTGGCCGTTGGGATGGGTGATCGTGATTTCGACCTCGTCGAGCGTCTGATTCGTGATCTCATCGAGCTTGGAAACGTCAAAATTCGCCATAGTCCACGGTCTCTGCAGGGGGATGAATCGAGAAAAAAAGGGCGCTAGCCCCGACGCTTAGGCCGGGGTCCGCGTCAGGATCAGGTTAGTTCCATCCGAGCTCGACCGGAGCGCCTGGAACGGCATCGTCAGCGGAATGGCTTCCTCGGCCGAATTCACCGGGTTCTGTCCGCCCGTGTACTTGATCCGAGGGATAGTGATCGTGAGATCGCCACCCGATGCTCCTTCAAGGGTCAGCTCAAGCGAGCTTTCCGTCTCGTCAATGAATTTGTTCAGGAGCGCCAAGTCCTCGAAATAGGCCGTCAGGGTACCCGTGAGGTTCGACCGTCCGGCAATCATCTGCGGCGTCACGTCAGAGCCGATGACGAATGCAGGCGTGATGCCGTTGTCGAGCGTCAGTTCCAGCGCGGACACGTTCGCAATCGCGGAGCCCCCCTCCGAAAGCGTCCCAGAAAATCCGTCAAAGGGCGGATTCGACGCGGCAGCACCGGGCGCGCCAAGGGAGGTTCCGGACAGAGTTGCGTCCTTCCCCATGATGCCGATCGTTCCCGTCACCATCGCGTTGGGTGAAATCGACAGACTGAACGTGTTCGCGAGACAACCGGTAAACACCTCGTATTGTCCGATGTCGCCGAACTGTCGCTCCATCGTGAAGGACTTCACGGCGGTTCCGGCCTTGAGCACATCGGTTGCCCAGGAGCCGAACAGCGCACTCTCAAGGATGTCGTCGAAGGCTCCATAGGACAGCTCGATCCCAATGTCGCCGCCGACCTGTTTGGTGCCGTGACGCATGTCCTCGATCTGCCGATCGTTGCGGATCTCGTTGGAGACGAAATTGTCCTTGTTGAGCTGCAACGACGACGATGTATGTCGTAGCGCCAGCATGGACGGCGAGCCCGGCGTGGTGCCGTACGTCGACTCCGCGACGTAGCTAAGCCCGTGGCGTGCGCCAGTTGCGAACGGCATTGATCAGCCCTCCTTGTCAGACATCTGGGGCGCCACCACACGCTCCGCCTTGCCAGCGCCTTCACGAGCGCGCGCTTCACTCTCGCCGACGCGAAGCGTTTCGCCAGGCTTGGCCCGGCGCACGCCGTCACCGTTCTCGTCCCTCAACGGGAAAGCCCGCGAGGCGACCATCGTCACCGTCTTCGTCATGATGTCCTCGTCAGGATGGATTGGGCGCGTCGGCCTGGTAGCGGACCGATACGGGGATCTGAATTTGCGGCGGCGAAGAAATGACCGGCCCAGGATGGGGCGGCGCGTAAATCCGAACGATGTGGCCGCCCTCAGTGAGGACGGTGCCGCGCTGAAAGTGCGCAATGATCGCGTCGACCACCTTCATTGGCGCGACCAACCCACCGTTCGCAGGCCACACGACATCGATTTGGAAGATTCCGCGGTGTCGATTGTAACCACTGTCACCGAGCGTGATCTGATCAGTAGTCGTGGGGATATGTGACGCTCTGAGATAGGCGCCCTTCCCCACGCCTGTGCGCGGCGGCGGAGTGAAATCGACGTTCGGCCACGCGATCGGGAGCGTCGGCGAGAGCACGAGCGTTCCCAGCCGGTCGGCAAGCACCGTAAAGATTTGCTTTTCGGCCATGGTCGGCGCCTGCTATCGTTTGGCTATGGCTGATGACCGTTTGTCCGATGACGAGATCCGCATTCGTTTGCAAAACGCGTGGTGTGCGCTCGGCGACGAAGCGGGCGACACTCATTTCGGCAATTCGGTGCTCGATGCCGCGCGAAAGATATTGGCCGCATGCGGCGCATCCTTCGCAGCGAAGGACGCAGCCGATGCCATCGAACGCGCTCAAACCGAAGTCAAAGTGCGCCGAGGCCCTTCACCTTCAACGCGTTCTTCGTGACGATTGACTGCCACTCGTCGACGGCACCACGAACGAAACCAAAACCGGATTGATGATACTGGCGGCCGAGTTCATCGGTGCCTTCAAAGCCATACTCCATGCGCATGGCATACGCCGCGACGAAGCCGAACATCACCTTGCCACCGAGATCAGCTGAAGCGATCACCAGCGATATTTCCTCGGCATTCTTCTCATACCGCTGATCAAGCGATGGACCTTCACGTGCCACCATTGGGAAATCGTCGAGCGAGGCTTGCAGCGAAGCGCGTAGATAGCCGGTGTCAATCGGCATCCGGCCACCCTCGTTGGCCGTCGTTTGGATTAGATCCACCACGTCTTGCGTTGACTGCTTCCACACAGCCTCGAGCTTCGCTTTGCTGCGCGTCACCATGTCTTCGACCTGCGCAGCAAAGGACTTCGCGGCCATCGATCAATCGCCCTGTGCTCGGAACCCAGCGAGAAAATCGATCCGTCGGGAGGCAATGCACCGACACTGGATGACTTCCCTTGCCGGTGCACCAGGCTCGTGGGGGTAAAGCAGGCCGTTTGAGAACCGCTCATTGTGCCCGACGGTCTCGCGGTTCAGCCGCTGGTGACTTTCGCGCACTCGCCCGTCCCCTGCCGAACGCCACGTCTTCGTCACCTGCTCCTCGCGTACAATCCCTGTGTCGAGCGCCTGGTCAAACGCCTCTTTCGACGCGGAATTGAGCGCGCCGAGCATCTCTGTGCGCGCGATCGTCTCGCCCCTCAACTGCAAGAGCCTATCGGCGTACCGACCGGAAATCCGGTTGACCTGCGTGACGGATAGCGCCCGGCCTTCGCGCATCGCTGCCGTGATCGTCCGGTCAAAGCGTCTGTCACGGCCGCAGCGTCCGAGGAAGGTGGCTAATTGGTCAGGTCCACCTGATAGCTCTTCGCGCGCATTGGCGACCCATTGCGCTTGCTGCCGCGTGAGCCCAATTACGCCCCCCTCGCGGCGGCCCGTCACCTTATTGATGCGGCCAACGAGATCGAGCGCCACATTTCGCGGATTTCTGCCGTCGACCATGCCTTCCGTCAGGTTGGCCCGGATCATTTGGCGCTGTTCTGCGCGGATCTCCGTCACCATACGACTCGACATTTCGGCGAGCCATTGTTCGGCGCGCGGTGACCGCATGTTGAAGCGAATCACGACTTGCCGACCGGTGCGATCTTGAAGTTTCGGGATGTCGCCGGCCGCTTCGTTTCCAGCCTCGCTATAGGACTGCCTGATTTGCTCGATCATTGGCGAAAGGGCACCCTCATCCACCTCGATGAGGGAGATTGCTCCTTCAATATCGCCTTCAGACAGACGATCGATGAAGGTCCGCAACTCCAATGCTGTCACTGATGCCCGCATCGCATCGATGAACGCTTGTTGAATTCCCGGCTCAAGACGTGCGGCGATGGCCTCCAGACGCTTCTGAATGGATACCTTGCGGGCCATGCGGATGCATCCCTACGTTTTCAGATCAATCTCGTAGAGAACGGCGATCCCAGCTGGCGCGAGTGCCCTCACCGCATCGATCGCCTCAAACGGAGTTTCTGGTTCGACGTCGTCAGCCGCCACTCCCAATGCGATCATGTCGTCATCGCTCGGCGCGACGCCGGAATTGGCATTCACCAACAGTGTTCTCACTGTGCGTTCGGTCAATGTGCCGGTCAGGTCGCGCACTTGGCGCAGTGTCTCGACCGCGGTCAGGGTCGAGTCGACCGCAGTGGTGGTGCCGCTGCCGGGATCCCACGGGTCTCCGCCAGTCGTCGACGTCTTACGCAGCGTCACCGGATAACCGCCCGACTGCGAGACGTCGGCAACCTCGGCGAGCCCGGCGGCAACCTCGGCGGCAATGGTGGTCCAGTTCTCGGCCATCTCAGACCACCATCGCGGCTGGCAGATCTGCCCGCATCAGGAGCGGCCAAAGAATGCCCTCGATCCGCGTCGACGTCGGCGTGGCGCCCTCGACACCGTCTTTGCCGCCCGGCACGATCTCCCACTCGATCTTGTCCACCTTCGTCAGCACCTTGCGCTGGTCCGGGGTGATCGTTGCCGAGAGCGAGCCAGGGGAAGCGAGCTCCAGGAGCGCTGCCTCATAAGTCGCGTTGATGACCCGCGCCGGCACCACCTCAGGCGGAAGGGCATAGCCGTAGACGTCGACAGCGCCAGCACGGGGCCATTCACGATTCTGCGCGGCGCCGCCAATAGGCGCGCCTGAGAAACGCCGGCCGTAAAGGCCATCCAGATACGTGGTCGCGCGGGCAAGGGCGGCGTCGATATCACCGGCGGGCGACGTGTACCCGTTCGCAGCCGCGTATGCCGAGAAGCCCGCGGCGTCACCGTAGACCATGGGTCAGCCTTCGACCTTGTGAGCCTCGACGAAGGCTCCCTTGTCCTCGTCGGACAGAGCGTCGAAGCCGTCGACGTCCTCCTTCCGAAGCGACTTGGTCAGCTCCTTGCCGTCGGCGGTGATGACGTACCAGCCGCGCCCCTTGTCGATGACGGTGAAGGACGGCTTCGCCTCAAACGCCGCGCGCGGGGGTACTGGCTCAGTCGTTGCCAAAGGCACCACGGTCGCACTTGCCTCGGCCGGAGGCGGGGAAGGTCCCGGATCAGCGGGCTGCGCAACCGCTGCGTCTTCTTGCGTTTGCGGATGCTCGTCGAGCAGCTTACGAACTGCCGCCGCGGCAATCGCCTCCACCTCTGCAGCCCATGCTTTCGACTCGAATATCCGCGGCGCTACTGGCAGCTGATCGCCGGCACTCTCGCGCGCCTCGTCGACCATCTGCGTGACCTTCACGCCTTCTCGATCAAACGCCGCAATGCGATCGTGGGTCAGCTCGGCAGCGTCTTTGATTATAGCGGTTTTGCCCGGACGGACGCGCACGAAGCCGCCGTACACTTTGAACGCCTTGGCGCGAATTGCGCCGTTCTCCACCTGCAGTGTGGCCATCGCGGTCTATCCTCCAATGTCACAGTTTGAGCGGAGCCGAAGCTCCGCCCAGTCCGCCGATCAAGTGCGAGTGGCTTTCCGCAGCACCTCGGGGCGCTGGCAGAGATAAAGCGGGTACGAATATTGCTCGCCGCGCGTCCAAGCCTGACGATCCCGGTCCGGGATGTTCATGGCGTAGACATCCTGCCCCATCGTGTTGACGTACGGGCCGAACTCGGCCGGCGCCATCGCCTTCTTGAACACGCCTCGAGCGCCGACAGGGAAGAACTTCGCCTCGTCCGTGTCGATCGCGACCGTCGAGTTGTCGTCGGTACCGCGGTAGTTGTGGAAGGTCACGCCGCCAAGGCGGAAGCTTTCCCACACCTGCCCCTGCGCCGCCTGTAGCTCACGCGCGGCCTGCTGGTTGAGGTAGAATTTCTCGACGTTCGGATGCGACACGAGAGCATCGTAGAAGTCGTCGCCACAGATCGCGTGGATCGTGGTGCCCGGCGTAAACGCGCCGCGCGAGGCACGGATCATCGAGCGGACGAGGTCCTTGATGGCCTTGTGGACGTCGGTCGTATCCACGTCGAGCTCGAAGTTGATCGCCGCGGCCTCGGCCACCCCGAACTCGTCGAAATAGTCGTAGATGACAGTCGAGCCGTCCGCGTCGAGCAGCACGCCCTGCAGCGCGCCGAGGCGGTGATACTCGTGCGTCAGCTCCATATCGGTCCGGACGTCGGCCATGCGGCGCAAGTACTCGGCCTGGACCTGCATGAACTCCGTCTCGGAGCCGAATGCACGGATGCCCTGCACCTCCTCGGCGTAGAGCGTGAACCCCTTCGCGAGGCGCGTGGCCTTCAGGGCGACCGCGTCGCGATCGTCCTTTACCAGCTCCTCCGGCGGCGCACCGGTCGGCGAAGTCGGGATAAGGGTCAGCGCTCCATCGCGACGGTCCACCCACACCGTGCGGGTACGCACCGGCATGGGCTCGAAGATCCCGAGCTGACCAAGCAGCTGCGGAACATAGTCCACCTTGTCGATCGCCCCGGTCAGGGACGTCATCGAAAAGGCGGACGAGTTGAAGATGTCCATGGACGCCATTTCGACGGTCCCTCCTTTAGCGGACGATGATGCCCAGCGAGGCGAGGGCCGTGTTCGACGCGGTGATGGCCGCGGCGTCGGCGCCGTCCTCGTAGGTCAGGTGCGCGCCGACCACTTCGGCATCGCGCGCGATGATGGTCACTTCGGCGTCACCGGCTGCGGTCAGCGTTTCGTAGAGAATGCCGGCCTCGGTCTCGGCTCCGTTCGAAAGGCCGGAGTCGTGGCGGACGTACTTGCCCGAAGCGGTGATCGCGCCGAGCACGGTGCCGGCCGCGATCCCGCCGCTGGGAACGGTCACCGTGACCTTTTCCCGGCTGCGATACATGCCGTTGGCCTCCGACACGAGGAAGGAGGCGTTGCGAATACCTTCGGTGAGCGTGACCATCAGCGGGCCCCCTTCATCTTGACGCCGGCGCGGCTGAACGCAGCGTCATTCCAAGACGTGCCACCGTCGTTGGCCTGGACGCCGCCGGTGGCTCGCAGCGGATCCACCGGCTTGGCGTCGGCGGCCACCGCTTTGAACATGCCGGCAACCATGTCGTCGGACGCACCGTCGACGATCTCGTCACCGAGCTTCGCAGCGACAACCGCCTTGCGGATCTCTGCGTCGGTCAGACCTTCGTGCTTCACGTCGGCCACGACGTTCTTGGCCGTGGTGACGAGCGCAACGCGATCGGCGACCATGCGGTCGAGGTCAGCCGGCGTCGGTGCAGCGTCCTGCGCCTTCTGGACCTCGGCTTTCAGCGTGCCGATTTCCTCGTCCTTCGCCTTCACCGAAGCGATATGCGCGGCCTCGGCATCGGAGAGGGACTTCCGGGCATCATCGCGCTCCCCGGTGAGCTTCTCGATGGCCTGGGCGCCGGCATCGGTCACTTCGACCTGGAGCCCATCCACCATGATCTTGCGCAAGCTCATGGAATCCTCCGTTGCTGCGTCATGGACGGGGCTCGCGCCCCATGCTTTTGAGTCGGCATCGCCGATGCGGAGTTCAGCGCCGCCGCGCGCCTGGTGCACTACGGCGATGTGGTTGGCGCGGATGCGCCGCTGCACGGCGTCGTAGACCTCGCCGTCAGGCGTGGTTCCAGACATCCAGTCGAGGACCGCGGTGTAGCCCGCGCTCAACTCCCGCTTGCCGCTCTCGATCTCGGCGATGGTCGCGGCGTCGGCCACCATGAGGGGCACGCGTAGGAACATGCCGTCCCGGGCGATCTCGTCGGCCGAGTAGCCTTTCGCGAGCGCCTTCCAATTGTTCGCGCTGACAGGCTCCGCCGGATGATCGTTCGTGATCGGTCGGTGCGCGAACGACGCCATCGCCTCGCGGGAGAACACCTCGTCCTCGGGCCGGTAGACCCGCACCAGCGGCACGTCCGGCTTGTCGACCTCCAAGCCGGCATAGGTCTGGATGCCGGTGCGGGCGACGCGGGCGTCGACGACAAGGTAGCCGTCATCGCGCCGCCGCGCCCCCGAGACGGTTACAGCATCCGTGAATTGCATAAAGGTCCGAACTCGTGCTCAAATTGCGGGATAAAACCCACAGGGAGGATTGAATGGCGTCGTTTCTGATCACGCATGACCTACGCAAGCAGCGGAATTACACGGATCTCTATCACTGCCTCGGGCAATGGAACGCTGTGATGCTGCTCGAGTCAGTCTATCTGGCGGAGCTGAGCGGATCTGCTTCAGGGGTTCGAGAT
The DNA here is from genome assembly GCF_021556395.1 of Acuticoccus kalidii. GTDB lineage: Bacteria > Pseudomonadota > Alphaproteobacteria > Rhizobiales > Amorphaceae > Acuticoccus > Acuticoccus kalidii. The sequence continues at coordinate 142,291 of NZ_JAKGCS010000019.1, read as the reverse complement.
ACGATCCGAAGGCACATCGACGCTGACGATGGTCTCGCAGTGATCCAGCTGGTGCATCCATTCGATTGGGGGACGTGGGGCGTCGAGCCAGCTGCAGCGGCTTGGCTGAAGGCCCGTAGCCCGTAGCTCTACTCCTCGCGGATCCCAGCCTACCAGTCGTCCTCGACCTCAGCGAAGATCTCCGGCCCCAGCACGATTTCGCCTCGGTAGGGCTCCACATTCGAGAGGTCGACACCGTCGGCCGCGTAGCTGATCGTGATATGCGGCTGGTATTCCGGGTGGTCCCAGGACGCGCCGGCCGCACGGATGGCCTCGTGGCGCCAGGACAGCTCGCTCGACGCAAAGAGCAGCACGACGGCATCGCCGAAGCGTTCCATCATCCGAGGACCGCCGGCGGCGATCTTCAGCTCGCCATTCCAGCTCTCGCCGACCTTCATCCAATCCAGTGCCGCGCGGCTGAAAGCGATCGTCACGTGCAAGTCTGCGGCAGGGAGAACGCTGCCTAAGCCTTGCGACTTCGCCCAGCTCACAATGGCGTCGCCGTTGAGCACTTTCCGACTGACGTAGAGAGCTCGAGGCGCGGCATCGGCCACTGCCTCATCGTCGTCCCCCTCGCCGGCGGCGGGCGGCAACTGCGGCGTCATCGCCGCTTGGATTTCAGCCGGATCGTCCTCTTGCTCGGAGAGCTTCCCGTACTCATCGATCGCGTCGGCGAGGCCGATCAGCGTTCCATCTTCCTCGAGCGTATTGACCATGGCGTCGGACAGCGCCTCGATCGGCAGGATTTCCGGCGACATCCCACCGGTGCCTGCGAGAGTGCGGGCCGCGTCGGCTTTCGTCTTAAAGATCTCGGCGCGCTCCTTGTCGCTCATCTGCCAGAGCGGGCGGAAACGAAACCAGAGATCGTCGGGATACGTCCCGAGTGCGGATCGCACTGTGAAGCCAAATAGACGCTCCAACGGGTCGCGGAGCGTCAATTCCTGATCGGCACCAATGCGCTGATAATAGTTCCTCTCGTCACCTTCGCCGGTGGCGTTCATCCCCTGCGGAGCTTGGCTCAAGAAACGCGTCGCCGGGATATCGACCGCGCCGCTCACGATCTGAAGTTGGAGCCGCTGCACATCTGGCAGCGCCGAGAAATTCACCGTCTTCTGTTCGTACTCGTCGTTCTTGTCGAGCACGACGGCATTCACGAGCGACTTCATGCGGCTGACGAGACCAAATCGGTCCTGGACTGCCTGCTTGTAACGCGCGTCTTGAATGCGCTGCATGAAGCCGTCGATCCGGAAGACGTCGACCTTCGCCTCTTGGATCAGCGCTGCGATGCCCTGCTGACCAGACGTCGCGTCACGAATCGCGGTCTCGACCGCATCAAGGATGCTGTCGCCCCAGCGATCGGTGAGGGTCTCCAGTTCGGTGGGTAGGTCTACGCCGATGAAACGAATGACACGCGACGGGTGGACACGTGTCGAGCCACCGGCTGTGCTCGCCACGTCGTAGTAATTTGGCTCCAGATAGTTCGGCGATAGTGGGTCTGTGTTCAGATCGCCCGACAACAGATGATAGCGATCCAGCACCTTGATGAAGGACACACCACGCTGGCCAATCCGCTCAACGTTGAGCGGCAGCGAATGATTGTGGGATCCATCCGAAACGATAATGGCAGCGCCGCCGTAGAGCCTCGCCAACTTGATCGCGCGAAGCACATGCCGGCGGACACCAAGACGCTTTTCCTCGTTCTCGATCTGCCCAACGACGGCTTCGTCGGCCTGCCATGCCCATCCCTCTCGCATCATATCGAATGCGGGGATGTCGACAGCCTTCCGCGCCATCCAGTTTGATCGATATGCGCTTTCCAACTGCTGCCGCTCGAGTGGTTGAAAGGCCCAAGTGCCAGCAACAGCCTTGTCCCTCTCCCCGCCGAGCCCGGACATGGCGTTGACGAGCCCGCGAAAGGTGTCGCTGATCTGCATTGCCTACCCTGTCGCGGAAACGAGGTCGTAGCCGTCGGTCAGCATCAGGTCGGTGAGTGCCCAGACCATCGCGTCGGCGCGGTCAGGAGACCCCTCGCCGACGAAGCCCGAGGCGGTGAAGTTGCACATTTGGTCCTCTAGGTCCGGGAAGCTCCCGACGTGGTGGACCTTGCCTTGCTCATAGAGCGCACTGATCGGCTCGGCCCGGATAGCCTTGCCGCGGCTCGCTACGACCTCCCGGAAGGCAGCGCGCCGGTCGGCGGTGGCGACGGTGAAGCGCACCATATCGCCGCCGAAGTTGCGCTCCCCGATGATACGGTCGGCGCGGTAGTGGTCGTACCTCTCGACGGCGCGGCGGCCCCATCCCTCGGGCGACATCTGGCAGGTGGCGTCCTCGAGGATGTAGGCCGCACCGTCCATGCCCTTGCCGGCGACCACGATGCCGATATCGTCGCCTGCGCCATCGCCGCGGGTGCCAGATGGGTCGACCGACACCACGATGCGCTGCAATTCCGGAGCAGCCACGACGCGCAGGCTGTCGATTCCTGGCATCCGCTTGCCGTCCGGTGCCTTGCGATCCTCGAGCGCCCACAGCGCGCCGTTGACCTCGCTCGCCCACTCGCCCTGCTCGAACCGCAACCGCTTCGCCGCGGACATGCTGGCGAGCACGTCGAAATACTCGGGCGGCAGGTTCTCGGCGTTGTCCGCCGGATTCACCAGCATCTCGGCATAGTCGGCCGGGTTTGGTAGAGCCTCCTTTGTCCCGGGCTTAACCTTGGCCCGGAACATCTGGAACGACCAATGCAGCTTAGACGGCGGGTTGCAGTCGAAGTAGGCCTTGAGCGCCAGGAAGGCGCGCCCCGTAGCCCTGGCGATCTCCGGGGCCAGTGTGCATTTCTGGGCAAGGCGAGACATCGCCGTCTCAACAGAGCCCCAAGGGATCTGGCTGCTCTCGTTGAAATAGAGTGTCGCGTATTCCTGGCCGAGGATCTTCTCGACTCGCTCCTTATCGTCGAGGCCGGCGATCCAGATCTGCGAACCGTTCGGCAGCTCGACGAAGAAGTCCGTCTTGTCGAAGCGCACCCGGAGCGCGGGGAAACACAGATCGAGCACCTTTGGCAGAGTGTCCGACCAGACCGACGTTTTCGCGTGGTTGAACCGGAACCGGAAGATCGCGTGCCGCGAGCCAGGCGCGTTGATAGCTCGCTGGATGATCGCCCGGATGAGGATGAACGTCTTCCCGGAACGAGAGCCGCCCCGGAGCATGATGTTCCGCGCCGGGCTGCCGAGTAGGCGGTTCGCCTCCAGCTGCTTCGGCGTGAGGACGGCGGTCAAAGCTCGGCGTCGTCCTGGGAGACGGTGAGCGCAATACCGCCCCGGTGCTCCACCTGCTCGCGGAAGGCCTGGACGTCGACATGCTTACCGATCAGCTCGAGCCGCTTAACCCGATCGGAGAGCTTCACCTTGCGGACGAGGCCAATGACAACCCCCTCCTCCCGGATCTCCTCGACGTCGATGCCGGCAACGAGGCCCTTCCGCCAGACCTTCGGCCAGTCGCGAACCGGCCGAAGCGCGCCATCCTCGGCGTAGAGATCGGCGAGATCTGCCTCGGCCTCCTCTGCGAGGCGCTTAAGAAGCCAGTCCGCGTCCACCTTCGTGCGCTCCGAGCGGGCCTCCTTCGCCTCCATGATCGCCGCGGCGATTTTAGGAAGCGCTAGATTCTTGGACCCGGCCGCTGTCGCCGTCTTCGGGCTATAGCCGGCGCGGATCGCGGCCTGCGTGGCATTGAGGTCGATCAGATACTCTTCGACGAAGCGCGCCTGCTTGTCTGTGAGTTTGGTCATTGTCGACCGATGGCGCGCATCATTTCCACGCATGGCGCCTCTCTTGTCCGGGCTTTGCTGATGTTCACCCCGGTTTCACCGTTGCGGGCAATCCTGTGCCGAGGCTTCGGAGTGGGTTGTTTGGTGTCAGCCGCCCTGGTGGCGCTCCTGTGAGACCCGCTTCTCTTGCATGGTCCGGTCGTCGAGATGCTTGCGCGGGTTGCCGCACATCCAGCAGGAGCATTTGGCGAGGTGGTTGGCGTTGCGAGCCTTCACATCGTGAGGATAGAGCTTGCGAGCCCTATGCTTCATCCGCTCGAGATCAGCTCTGCGCCGTGCAAGACCCATTGCCTTGCCCTTCTAATGCGGGCCAACAATCAAAGGGAGGAGGTCGACAACGCTCCGCACCTCCGAGACGCTACGCCTCGACGGCGGCAATCCCGGACAATGGAACATTTACGGGACGCGACGCCCCGAACATTTCAACCTCTACGTCCGCGGTAGAACGGCCGTCAAGTCGTGCGATGCTGACAATAAGGTTTTCCAGAGGCCCGAATGTAATCCTCACCTTCTGTCCGATCTGATATTGCTCCATCACAGTCGGATTGTCGTCAGCCTCCCGCATCCACCCGTCAGGCTCACAACGAGCAAACATTGCAGCCATAAAGCGCGGCGATACGACGGCAGGCTTGTCGCCGTTCTTCAGAAGCGATTGAACGCCAGCGCAGTGAGACGCTGCCCATAAACCCTGCTCGGGATTGATCACGCCCAGGAAAACGTAGCGACTGAAGACCTGCCGTCGAACAAGATGACGAATGTGCGGCGCACGTCGATCACGCACCTTACTCACGTAGCAATGCGGCGCGAACGCTCTATAGCCTGCCTCGCCAAGACGGCATGCGGCAGCAATCTCACTGCGGGGATTGGTATGTACGATATGCCAAACGGCCGCCGAAACTTCGTTCACGTCAAATCCCCAAGCAACAGGTCGATGTTGTGGTGAATGGCATCGTAGGCCACCAGGTACTCGTCGGATTGATCGATGAGGTGCTTTGCTCGATCGATACCGTGAAGGACCGTCGTGTGGTCGCGATCGAACAACCGACCGATCTGCGGCAGTGATAGGCTCGTGCGCTCGTGGACCACGAGCATCGCAATTTGGCGCGGTCGGGTGATCGTCCGCGCTCTGCGGCGGCTGAGAAGATCGTTCACCGGCACCGCGAAATGCTCGGCGGCGAATCTCACGGCATGTCGGCCGATCTGATTTCGACTGAGCCCCGCCAGTGCCGGATTGGCTTCACGAAGCCGCTGGGCTTCGGCGGCGTGGATTTCGTCAGGGACGGGCGGCCCAAGCGGCTCGTCGCGACGAGCGAGCGGCAGGGCGTGGCGTGCAGGATGTGAGCACGGACGTGGCCCAGATCGCGGCGCGTTGAACGCCTTTTGCCGGGCACAATGCGCTGCGTGTAGCTGAGCGACGACAGCGTTGGCCAAACCAGGGCCGGAGGATCGAACCGTCGCCGGGTTGGTCCAGGTCGACGGCGTGGTCGTCAAGGTCGTCATCGGCTTGCCTTTGTCCGGCAAGCGTCATGGCGACGGGTGGAGCTGGGCGGGCTCTAAAGAGAGCCTGCCCTCGAGCTTGTCAGAACGCAACCAGAAATTTGCTTTCAGGCGGCGGTCGGTCGAACCTGTCCGATTGAAACAAGCGGCACCGGTTGGCTGAAGCTGATTTCCGACCTCGCCGCTTCCAGCCATGCCATCCGATCACTTCGGCTCATACCGACGAGCTCGAACAGCGCAGGTCCACCTATCTCAAATGGGCCACAGTGATTGCAGTCATACATTTGCCGATGCACATGTTTTTGGTACTGAGCCAAAGCATCCTGCGCACCACAAACCGGACAAGTGCAGTCGTTGAAGCTGCCCATCACAACCTCCCACGTTCGGCGCTCGGTTTACCACCAATTAAGTAAATAGAGCTCGCGCTCATACCGACAAGCTCACGTTGTGGCATCCGTTGCAAGTCGAAGTTAGGTTCGATCGCTGCATTCTGCCGTAACAATATGAGGAAACGTCATGCGATTCGTACTTGCCAGTTTGATCGTGATGTCTGGAATTGCCCTCTCCGGCCACGCCATGGCCCAGCAATCCGCCATTGCAAAGTACTGCAAGGCCGATGTCCAGCGACTTTGCGCAGGCGTTCAGCCTGGCGGCAAGCGCATCCTGCAATGCCTGCAACAGCACAAGAATGAAATGTCGGTTGGCTGCGCCAAGGCGCTGAAAGAGATGAAATCCAACCGATAATCGTCGCGGCAGCGGAGGCGGAATTCAGACCTGCCTCCGCGTCCTTCTCGCTCCACTTCGGCGGCTGCCCGCCGATCTATTTAGGGTTCGTGCTGCTGCGATGAGCCTCTAATGCTTCGCGTCGCAACATATTGGCCAACGGCCTGAAGTCGCCACCGCGTTGCCAGACCAATGGTTCCATCACGAGGGTCGCCAAGGGTGGAAGCTCTCCCCTCGTTTCGAGCCATGCTTGTAGGAGTTCCTCGGTCAGTCCAGTGGCTTCTAAGAAGGAGCCGGTCCATCGCGGGCCGTAAAGTGCGACCCCGATTTCTCGAAACTGCTTTGCGTCCATTGAGTGTGCCTCCCCCAAGGAACCTCAATGCGTCTGACTAGACGATGAATTCGGCAACAGTTCGGCAACTTTATGAACGCCCGCCAACGTTAACTTTTGACAACCGGTTCCTTCCTGGCGCTGAAGGCCAAATTGATCATTTTTGTATATACAACCAATTGACGCGATCATAGTTTTTGTATATACACAAACCCATGATGATCGTTTGGGACGAACTGAAGCGGCAGACGAACCTCTCCAAGCACGGCTTGGATTTTTCGGATCTTGACGAGGAATTCTTCCTGTCGTCGACCGTCGTCCCCGTCCAGGGCGGCCGTCACATGGCCATTGGCAGGCTCGCTGATGGCGCGATCGCAGTCGTATTTGCGGTGCTCGGTGACGAGGGCATCTCTGTGATCTCGATGCGCCCGGCAAGCAAGAAGGAGAGGAGGCTCATATGACCCGGAAGCAGCCGACGGAGGAGCAGGTCCAGCGCATGATCGCAAGTGACCCGGATGCGCCGGAGATCACTGACGAGCAGATCAAGCATGCTAAGCCATTTGCCGACGCCTTTCCGGCCCTTGCTCAGAAGATGCGAAAGAGCGCCGGCGGTCGCCCACGGTCTACGGCGACCAAAGTCGCGGTCTCGATCCGCCTGGATCGGGATGTGGTCGACAAGTTCAAGGAAGGCGGTCCCGGATGGCAAAGCCGGATTAACCAGGCCCTGAAGAAGGCGGCAGGGTTGTAGGCTGCATTCTCCTAAAGCTCGATGCCCACATGAAGCGGTTGCCATGGCCCAGTCGGGAATACGTCGAATACGTCTCCAATTTCCCCATAGCCCCTTACGCGCCCCCCCTAGAGACTCACTCTCTCAATAGAGGGGAGACGTATTCTACGTATTCTATATATATAGATTATATTATTGTTTTTATTGAGAAATTCCGAAAATCGGACCGGTGACGTATTAGGGACGAATTGGTGACGTTTTCCCTCGTCGGGTGACATATTTGATCACCTTACCGTGATCGCTGGGGGGCGGGACGCGACAACGGGGACGTATTGGGGACGTTTCTCCGAATACGTCCCCTCTCATCGGGAGACGTTTTCCCAACAAAAAACCCGGCCTGGGGCCGGGCTCTCGGATGCCTGATTTGACCTTCCTGCAACGTCATTCGATGTCCTCGAAGTCGCTCAGGACGGTGTATACAATCGTCGTTTTCGTCCTCCCCTGCTCGCGGCCGATCTCGATGAAGCCGCTATCATCCAGATCGCGGAGAATGGGTTCGAGGTCACGAGCACTAATCCTGCCCTTGATGGCCCTCACAAGCTGGTTTCGCGTTACCTTCGGCCCGTGGCGCCTCAGGAGGCTTCTCACGAGCATGTAGCGGCCTTGCTGCTCGTTCGAGTGAATGTGCTCCGCCGCTTCCGTCATCATGACGTGTGCGCTCTCTTCGGCGATGCACATGCCCCATTCGAGATCGAGGTGTGCCACGGTCGCATCCAGGCCTGCGCGGCTGACGGCGTGGATCGTCGCCAGACGGATCGCCATCTCGGCGGTGCGTCCCATATAATTGGCGAGCGAGGCTCGCTTATCGATCCGGTGGAGGATGTTCTCGACATACGTGCGATAGGCGTCCCACACGGACCCGTCCGCCCATGCGATCGTGGTGATGTGTGGTGGCGCTCCGGCATAGCCGTTGGCGCCGACGCCGAGTTGCACCCCCTTCCCCACCGGATCTCCCGAGGGCTGCGGCATGATCGTCTGCAAATTCTCGACTACATTCGCCGGGACTTTTTGGGCCTTGTTGATGTCCACGGAGCGAAACTCGGTGCGCGGAGCCGCCTTCACGATCGTGAAACGGTTCATTGTGCCGTTCTCGATCGCTCCAGACCCGAGAGAGCCATAGAATTGCTGCTCGGTGCTCGCGCCGAGGATTGAGAAGGCGGGGGCCTCCAGGCGCTTTGGCTGGCCGCTCACGTCCATCGCACGTGACGACAAAGTGAGTGTCGAGAATGACGCGGACCACAGCTCGCGCAATAGCGGCCCTAGGGCCGCCTCGTGCGTCGAGGCTCGACCGGAACTAATGCGCGCGAGAAGCGTATGACCGATCTCATCAGCGATCGAGCAATAGCATGGAGACGCCTGCAGATCCCTTTCCAGCGCGCTCTCGGATTTGAACTTTGCGGTGCCGGCGAGCATCGGTACACCAATGGCGTCCATAACCTGCATCACAGCCTTTAAGGGCCGATCCTTTCCGATTGCAGTCTGCCCAATGCAGGCAACATAGAGCTGTGTCCCGCAGCCGGTCGGCGTCGCGACATGGCGGCCGCACAGGGTGCCTACGATGCTGATGGCAGACGCCACTGCGAGTGGCCGATTTGGTTGCGTACTCGTCTCGAGGATCCAATCAGCGATCTCTCCTATGAGACCGCCAGGCTGGCACCAAAGCGGCTCGACATATTGCTTCCGCTCCATCTCGGCCGGAGCGGGGAGCTCCACCACTTTCGCCGGCTGTCGCTTGGGGACTTCCATCTTTGACGGGTCGAAGTCGTCATGTTCCAGCACCGAACGCCGGTGGCGAGAGGAAATTTCGGCAAGGTCGGCTCCGCGGGTACGAGCCATGTCCGCAATCGTGGCCGACGTGATCCCCGATTTGGTGAACGAACGCCATTTCCGCGCAATTTCTTTGCCGCCCGGGTATGCGTCGCCACCGGTTCCGCTCCACTCGTCCCACAGCGCAAGGCCGGCGCTGCCGCCGCCGGTGGCGTCGTGGACGGCCATCCCCACCTCGACCCATTCGTGATAGCCACAATCGGCGTCGAGGTAGGTCAGAAGCTCGGCGAGTTCCTCGACCCCAGCGACTTCGTGCAGCGGCGCAGATGGCTCACGCGGTGCAGCCTGGCGCTCCTCCTCTCGCCACGCCTCATAGCGCGCGACAAGCGCCGCGATCGTCTTCGGCGCGTTGCCAATCTCGCCGACGGCGCCGATAGCATCGCCAGTAACGGTGACGAATCGGCCGCTGGTGTAGATCTCGACGCCGCACGCCTTCGAGCGGGCAATGGTCGGCGCCTCGGACCGAGTGAACATGCGAATGCCGGTGCCGCTGGGGCTGACTTCCGCATAGGTCTCTCGATGGTCAAGCAGCTCCTGCGCCCAACCGGCGACAGTCCCATCCTCGGCAACGCACCGATCGAGATCGATGGCGGTGAACTCGTCACCGGCCGAGACGACGAATCCAACGCCATCGTAACCGCGCCGGATCGCCGCCACCTTGGCCGCCTCGTAGGTGTCCCACGTCGTCGGGTTGGTTGAGGACGCGCGAAAGCCGGTGCGCGGCATGATCGGCACCTTGTCCGGCTTGTCCTTCCCATCCTTCCGTTCATATCGCCAGCACACCCACTGACGATGATGTGCGAGCTCAACGAGTGCCGGAACGCGGTCAAACTCTGCCCATTCGGCCATCATCAGAACGGGGGTTCGCTCTTCACGATGTCCCAAAGCGCCGCGCGATATCCGCAGATCATACGGCGCTTGAACTCGTACATCTGCTCCTCGGTGAGCTCGGCGAGGTCCGTTGATCCCACCTCCCCGGCGAGCCACTCCGCGAGCTCCTCGACGGCTTTGTCAGCCGCCTTGTCCTCGTTCGTGGTGAGATGGTCGACCGGCGGCTCACGAGTGAGGTTGAAGGCCCCCATTAAGAGCGCCTCGTCGCCGCCGGCGCGCCACACGATCCGCTCGACCTTCAGCTTTTCCGCCACGTCGCCCCCGCTCATGCCAGGCCCCGCTCGATGGCGAGCCATTCCGGCAGCGTGATCTCCGCGACACCTCGAGCCCGGTTCTCGAGCTCGATATGTGAGAGCGGCAACCAAGTAGCCCCCGCCTCCTCTCCGTCGTCCGATACCAATACGGCACGTTCGGTGATCGCATGAATCTGCACGATGATATTGATGAGTTCAGGAGCGCTCATGCTGCCGCCCTTTCCGGCATCGCGCGGCCGACGATCTTGGAGAACCGCCCCTCGGGCTTCACGCTCACGGTCGCTGGCATCATCAGCTCGCCAGCATCGAACCGCTCGATGGCTTCAACCGTAGTTTCCGGGAACGGCTGCGCGCCTCCGTGCGTCGTCCACCACTGGCAGGCCTTCTGCGCAGCGAAGCCGCCATGCTCGAAGCAGACCCATTCAGGGATGCTGACCAGGCCTGCGACGATGTCGACACGCATGGATGGCGGCTTGCCCGGCTTCTCGTGCCACTTCGCCGACCACGACACGACCGGCAACGAGCGCGGCTTAATCGCCTCTGTTGTGAGGATCGGTGTATCACCATCGGCCTCTGCCTCATGCCGCGGCTCGGTCGCCCACTCGTGTCCGCAAATCGGGCAACTCGCCGCTCGGACGTGGACGAGTGCGTCGCAATCCGGGCATTCTTTCGCCCGCACATCCGCTTCGGCGACTTTACCCTCCTCTCCCTCCTCTTTCGGCGATCCCCTGCCCGGCTCTCGGGGCTCGATCGCATCGACGGGTCCGTGTCGGCGAACGTTGCCGCCATAGTCGAGCACGAGGCAGTTTTCCTTGTCGGGATAGAGACGCGTCCCGCGGCCGATAATCTGGACGTAGAGCGACGTTGAGAGTGTCGATCGGAGAAACACGACCATATCGACATGCCGGGCGTTGAAGCCTGTCGTCAGAACCCCGACGCTCGCGAGGCAGCGAATTTTTTGGGCTTTATAGGCGTTGATGATCCGCTCGCGTTCGGCCGCCGGCGTCTCGCCTGTGACCGTCTCGCACGAGATCCCCGATCGCCGGATTGCATCACGGGTTTCGTTGGCGTGCTGAACGCCGGAGCAGAACACGAGCCAACCCTTTCGATCGGCCCCACGCTCCACGATCTCCTCGACGGCCTGTTCTGTGATCGTCCGGGCGGCGCGCTCGAGCTCGCTTGCCTTGAACTCGCCGCCCGACTTGGCAACGCGCGTGACGTCGATCTCCGCGACGCCGGCCTTGCTGACGAGTGGCGAAAGGAAGCCGTCACGGATGCCGTCGGCAATGCCGTAAGTGAAGAGCGTTTCCTCGAACAGCCGATCATCACCACGGTCAAGACGCCCCTCGCCGAGGCGATAGGGAGTGGCTGTCAGTCCGCCGACCCGAACGGTCGGATTGATTGTCTGCATGTCAGAGAGGAACCGACGATACCGACCGGCATCCTTCATCGGCACGAGATGACATTCGTCGATGAGGATGAGATCGATGCGGCCGAACTCTGGCGCTCGCTTCCATACGGTCTGAATGCCAGCAAAGGTGATGTCGCGGTGCGCTTCGCGCTTGTTGAGGCCGGCGCTGTAGATCCCGATGTTTGCGCGTGGCCAGAGCGAGAGCATTTCTTGCGCGTTTTGCCGGATCAGCTCTTTGACGTGCGTCAGAACCATCACGCGGCCGTCGGCCTCGACGATATGACGAGACAGCTCGGCGATGACGCAGGATTTGCCGGTCCCTGTGGCAAGGTCGACGAGCGCGTTGCCGCCACCGTCGGCCCAATGGTTCAAGAACGCGTTGACGCTTTCGGATTGGTAGTGACGAAGCTGGAGTCTCATGCGACACCCCCGGCATTCGCGCGTTCGGCGGCCCGGCGGCCTTCTTTCGCCAGACTGTCGCACATGCGGTTGACCCAGTTGCGGCCGCCGCCATCCTTATGGCCGCGGACGTGGCGCACCGAAAGGGCGACCCCTTGCCGGTCCGCGACCGCCAGAATACGGCCGGTGCACTCGCAGATCCGCTCGCACGGCTTCTTGGACCGCGGGAAAGTCCGGGCGCCTTCAGCGTGCCGGTTCTCCTGGATCGCCGGGTGAGCCTGCCGCAGCGCGCAGAGGGCCGACAGGTTGTCGCTCTGCAGAAGCACGAGAGCATCCGAGGCTCGGAAGTATCGGCGCGCCTCCGCCGTCTCCATGGCCAAAGCGAGCGCGGCGAGTTCGAGCACGCACATCGACTTGTGCCACGAGTCGACCGGGCCTCCGGCGGTCATTGAAGGGCGCTCGTCACCCTTCCACCAAGCCCCCCACCCTGCGCTCTCGCGCTCAGGGGATGACGATGCGTCCGCGAAGAGCGTGATGCAGGGCTTCATGCTCGCAGTTCCCCGTCCGTCCAGATGGAACCGTCGGCAAGTTCGTAGCTGACGGTCTCGGTAGCCTCGTCGGCGTCGACGGGAGTGCCGGGCACCAGGCCGGGCAGATAGCGATGAAGCTCGCATCCGGCGCGCTGCATGTCCGCGGAGAGCTCGCACTCATGGCGGCAACACCACCACAAGCCGTCACCGTTCATGCGGGGCTCCGAATGAAGGCACGTGCGACAGTTGCGGCGCGCCCAGCCCCCGGAGTGACAGAACGCCTTCGCGTGGCAGAACCGGCAGCGGAAATCGTCCTCGTTGTCGGCGATGCGCGCCGGGGGCTCGTCCGCGACCACGATTCGCTCGGCTTTGGCGAGGAGGTTCAGCGCACGCGTCGCGTCATGCTTCAGCCGCTCGCTATGCAGCTCCTCGTTATCCTTGCACTTCATGACGTAGAGGGCGCGGCTTCGGCCGCGCTTCTCCATGTAGACCTGCATCTGCGCCGCGTGCATCGGCTTGGCGACCTCGACGCCGTGCCGCTTCATCTCGGCGAAGGACTTGGCGTTCGCGGTCTTGAATTCGGTGACGTGGACGGTCATCGGCGCGCGCGGATCGCCGATCGCTTCACCGTCGAGGTGGCCACGGAAATGCCCGCCGATGTCGGAGATCGCGAGCTGCTTGCCCGTCTCCTCGTCCCGGTCGGTCACGTTGATGCCGATGGCGCGTAGCCATTCGATCATCCGGGCTTCCTCGAGGTGCCCGGTCTCGAACAGACGGAGCATGCGTCCGGAGAACTTCTCCGCCTCCAGCGCCCATCGGAAGCCGTACCAGAGCTTGCGCTCGCACGGATCGCCGATGACGGAGGCACCGAGATAGGTGCGCTCCTCCTCGTTGTGTGCAGCCTCGATCGCGGCGTCGACCATAGAGGCAATGGGGTCGACGACGTTGGAAAGGTCGACAGTCATTCGTCTTCCCCCTTCAGTTTACGAGAGGCGGTTTTGAGCATTTGCCCCCACGCCTCACTGACGTGGCGGGGAAGCTGCGAACGAGCGTCAACCGGGTGGCCAAACTCGTATGTCCCTTCGACCTGATAGAAGTTGGTCAGGATGCGGGCGGCTTCTGTGGTGTTCATGCCGGCTCGCTTTCCGCGCGAGCAGCGCAAGCCTGCGACAGCGCCATCGTCATAAGTTCGGGCTCAACCGGGCGTGGCGCATAGGTGAGATCCACCGTGGCGCGCCACACCAGTTGCCACCCATACAGCTCGGCGCACTGGCGGATGACGCGCAGCGCTGCGATGGAACGCAGGGACTTCGGCAGGAGGAATCGCGCCACCTCGTCGGGTGTCTCGTGCTGGCGCGTGGTCATGCCTCCTCCTCGACACGCTGTTTGACGTCGAGAACCAGCGACGTAGTGGATGGCTTGCGGTAGGCATCGAGGTTGTCGACGCCGAGGGCCTTAGCGATGGCTTTCTCGTCGAGCCCACCTTTGCGTTCTTGAAGGCGCTGTTGGGCGATGAACTCGTCACCGCCGAGGCTGTCGGCTTCGCCCATCAGCGCGCAGACCTCATTCTTGAGATCCTTCTCGAGCGCGGTCGCTGATTTGACGTGCGCCCGGAGCAAGCCGAGGCGGTCGACGCAGTGGCGATTGGAATGTTCGCTCTTGAATGGCCGTAGGATATCGGTCACGCAGGAAACTCCTTGCGATCTGGAATGGATTTGCAGGGGGAAGCCGGCCGGGCTTCGGTTTGGCGACAGAGCGCCCGGCCGGCGGCTTAGCTACGCGCGCTGCGCGGCTTTGGCCCGCTGGAACACCGTCCCGCCACCAGCGCCCGGCGGCGTCGGGCGGCCCGTGGACTGAGGTCGGGGAGCGCGAGCGGCAGGCACGGCACCGCCGAGGGCCTTCACGTTTGAAATGTCGTTCGAGGCTCGGTACTGCCCCGTCGCCGGCCGGACCTTCACAGTGATCCTGCAAGGCCGTTCCAGGATCTCGTCCGTCGTTTTCGGGCTGTTGATCCCGATTGCCTCGCGGATCGATGCGAACTGACCCTCAGCAATCTTGCGCGGATTGTAGGGCTTCCCCGTGCGCTCGGAAAACATCTCTTCCGGGCCGGTCCACCAAAGGTTCAGGCGCTGCCAGATGAGCCGATTGGCGTATTCACCCTCAGTGATCTTCCAAGTCAGCTTGAGAACGTCGCCGTGGTCCGGAGCGCCCTCTCGGGTCGATTGCGGCGCTCGTTCAGCATCAATGATGCAGGCGGTGTATTGCCCCGCCGGGATGGCTTCGAAATCACCGCCGCCGGCCTCGGCGTTCGGATCGTAGGCGCCAGCGAGATCAACCATCACGCAGCCTCCAGCTCGGCCGGGCTCCCGGCGGCCTCGGTCTCGGTTTTGTTGTGGGTCGGAAGGAAGGGCGCGAGCTGGGAATAGCCTTTGCCCAGATCGTACCGAAACTCGGTCGGAAGCCCGTAGCGGTTCTTGGCGACGAACGCCGGTGTGCCCTCGGTATAGGTCTTCCGGACGCGGCCACCCTTGCCGATCACGCGGCCACCTTTTGGTGCGCCCTCGCTGGCCTTGGCGGCCTGAACTGGCGAGCGCATGAACAGGATGGCGTCCATCTCACGCTCAACGATCCCAACGAGCTGCTTGTGCAGATCGATCGAGAATTGGTCATAGGCCTCGGTTTCGGGATCGCTGTAGGGCGACACGACCGAATGCGCGATCAGAATGACCGTGATGCCGCGATCATTCCGCAGCATGTTGATGGCGTCGAGGAACTCGGCCATGACCGCTTTCGCGCGGACATAGCCCTTTCCGAACCCGAAATCCTCGATGTTGGCTTTCGGATTGCCGCTGTCGTCGCCGCGCGCACACGTCTCGGCGAAGATTAGTTTCTGCAGCTCCGTCACACTGTCGATGACGACTGTGCGGACGCCGCTGTCCTCGGCCTCGTAGAGTTCTCCGAGTTGCTCAATGACGGTATTGAACGAGCCAGCGACGGGGAACGCAAACACCTCTGCCGAGGCCGGAATGCCATCCTCGACGCGCACGAACGCGGCGTCCGGAAACTCGGCGGCAAGACTTGTTTTGCCAATACCAGCCGGGCCATAGATCAAGATCCGCGGCGGTTTGTGTGCCGTCACCCGTTTCAGGGATGCAAGCTTGATCGCCATATCAGGCGGTCTCCATGAGTTGTGGCGCGGAATAGAGCCAGCCACCGCATGCGCCGTCGGGTGATGGCTGGAATGTGAAGTCGGCCTCGTGCGCACGCATCACGAGACAATGCGCGAGGCCGTTGGCAGGCGGCAGCCAGGAGGCCGCCACCCCGACGACATGCTTGTCGTCAGGTATCACCCCGGCGCTCACGAGAGCGTCGGTGGCGAACTTGATCCGGTTATCGACGTCGGCCGATCGCATCGCGGCAGATCGCTCGAACCCGAAGATCAGGACGATGGATCCGGAAACGACAGGGAGGCGTTGCGACTTGACGTGCCAGAGCGCATGCGCCTTCCAGTCCTTGGCGGCATCGGTCAACGCACGGCCGCCTTTGCGGAGATTCCGGTACGCATTATTCAGGCTCGGCGGCATGGGCATGGTGAGAGCGATGGGATGGGCCCGCCCAGGCTCCCCCGTCGTCACGACGCTTTCAGGCTTCGTGAAGGCCCTCACCATGGCCGTGCCGCCAAGCGTTCGGCGCGCATGCCGGTTGACTTCTGGGCAAACGGCGCAGCAGCGTTCCGGAAAGCATCACCTTGGAGAGCACCATGAGCGATAACGACAACCCCGAAACTCCTGGGGCATTGGGCGCCAGCAGCGCAGTTCCGTTGGTGTTCATCGACGAGGTGATCTCGGCCGGCCACTACAACGGCATCGTTCACGTCACTATGGGTCAGCTCTCGTTCACCGTTTCCGGTGACATGCTGAAGAACTCGCTTCACCCCGTCGTTTCTTTGCGGATGAACCTGCAGGCGGCCAAGGGGCTTCGCGATACGCTCGACAAGAGCATCCTGCTTGCGGAGCCGCCGGCAGACGGCGGCCAAAAGAACTGACCAGCCCATCATGCGGGCTCCCCGGCCGACGCAGACACTTCAGGCGACGTTCTGCGCGGAGAGCTGAACTCGTCACTTGCCGATGCGAGATTTTCTATCCACATGAGCCGCAATGAACCTTCACACCGTTTGTTCGGAAGAGAGCCGCTTCGGCGCTTTCCAATTGAAGGCCGATCGCGGGCATTCGATGCCGGCGGTCGCGCACAATTTGTCGAGTTGGTCGAACCATGCCGCCGGGAACGCTCCGTCATTGCGGGCGTATCGGACAGCATGAGGCCCGACGCAGACGGCTTGTTGGATCAACTCGCTCCCGAGAGTGTCGATCACATGAACAACTTGAGCCTTGGACATGGACGATCATTACCAAATAATTTGGTATCGATCAAGCCACACGATAGAGGGTATTACCAATCAATTTGGCGATCTAAATTTTCTGGCATGGCAAGAACCAAGTCAGAGAACGTCGAACGCCCCTGGGCGGACGTCGCGGAACGGGTCACCTGGCACCGCAAAGTCGTGGAGCAGATGAACCAGGACCGCTACGGCGAGATCCTGAACGCGAAGCGCTCGCAGCTCTCGAATTGGGAGACTGGCACGCATCGCCTGTCGCTCGATGGCGCAATTGCGCTGAATAGAGCTTTCGGGCTGAGCCTCGACTTCCTGTACCTTGGGGACACCAACAATCTGCCGATGGCCCTGCGTCAGGCGTGGCTGGAGTGGAAGCGCGAGCAGGAGGATGCGCACACCTCCAAGACCAACCACGTCGAGGATCAGGCTTAGACGACCCTCGCGCGGCAGTGTTCTGCCACTTCGCTCCACCCTGGATCCGCATCAGCACCGGTGGCCCACATGGCCATCGTGATGATGGCGGCCCACTCGGCGTTGCCGTCCGGGGTGGTCGCCATCGCCTCGTCCAGCGGGGCGCGCATCCAGTCGGACTCGGCCTGTGTCGCGTCCCTAGGCAAGTTGTCGATAGCGGCTTCGCGCCGCCGGAACTCTTGATAGAGCTGGATGATAGGCCCATCCCCGACTGCCTCAGCGGCGATAGGGACAGAAGCGACGATGGCTGTGCCGGCAATGAAGGACCGACGGGAAAGAGCGGAGGAAGTCATCACCTGCCGCCTTTCCAATGGTAGACGGTTCGGGCGCGGCCGATCATGCCCACCGGCGGCTCGGCCGTGGCGATGACAACCCCGTCGGACGAGAGCCTGTCGATCGCGACATCCAGATCGTCTTTGCGGAGATAGTTGCCGGTTTTCGCCATAAGATCGGATCGTGCGATCCCTCCGGCGTCACGGATCACGCTGGCGACGAACGACGGCACGTCCGGGAACCGGATCGGATGCCGCAACCGGGTCGTGGTCACTCCCTGGCCGGCCTTCAGGGGGTGTCCTCCGATCTGAGGATACCGCCTTGCCGCTTCCGGCTCCGACGCATTTGCGAACGACGGAATCTTCGGAAGATTGTCGAGCGCCAGCCATGCCTCTTTCGCAGCTTGAGCGCCGCCGACGTCCTTCGCCTCGCGGACAATCTGAAGAGACTCAGCGACGGATAACGAACCCGACCCAGACGAGCGGTCTAAGTTCAACTTAGATCGCTCCGAATTGTTGGCCGCCTCTTCCAGCTCCTTCCATCGGTCAATGACTTTTGCCCGAAGCGGAATGCTGTAGCCGGTGAGGAGGATCATCAGCTCCCGCTCGGGTAGCTGGTAGCAGGGCTTTTCGCGCCCGTAGGCGTCCAGATAGATGCCCTCAAAAGTGAGGGCATCTGCCTCACCATGCAGTTCGACAAGGATGCTGCGGATATCCCGCATAACGTTGTCGTGCCGCTTACCCGTCTGCTCCGCGATCTCGAGGCTCGACATGGTGACGGACGATTTGATGGGATCGGCGACTGCCATGTTCACGCCTCCACCAGCTCGCCGCCGGTGAGGACCGGGGCCTTGGGGTTGGCGGGGACGAATATGGGCGCGGCGCCGTTGTCGCGATCGGCGCGCTCGAAGGCGGCACGCACCATCGGATCACGGATGAGCGAGGCCAACAAAAAGGGTTGGCAATTGGGCGCAAATTCGCTATCTGTCACTGTGACAGTCCTTTTTGGATGTGGTTGTCATTGATCCCGCTGCTTCAACAGCGGGTCGAAGATCAGCGGTCGGCGAGTTGGCGCTCGTCGGCCGCTTTTTCGTTGGTGCGAAGGCCGGCGCCTATAAGGTCCAGAACTTCGTCATTTAGCGAGCGACCATTGTGGATCGCACGGATTTTCAACTGAGATCGCAAGCCACGAGGTGCGCGGATCGTGATCCGTTCCTCGGTCGGGATTGCAGCAGAGGGTGGTGACATTTGCGCTCCTGCGGTGTAGGCAAGAGCAAACATGGCTCAGAGCCACAGCGGCGTCAATGCAAAAAATGGCTCAGAGCCACTTTTTAAAGGGGCTGGAATTGACGGGAAGCCGTAAATCTCCGCAAAACCAAGATAAATTCGTCGTCCGCCTTCCTGAGGGGATGCGCGACGAATTGAAGGCCGCGGCGAAGGCAAATCAGCGGACGATGAATGCGGAGGTCGTGGCCCGACTCGAAGGATGGCATCGCCTTCTTGATGAGGTCGACCACCTCAAGCAAGGCGCCCTGCACTTAAACACTGAAATCGATCGCCTTAAGGAGGCGGTGCGAGACGAAAAGATTAGAGCAGACAGGGCTGAGGAACGCGCTACGCGAAGGGGTGGCGTCAAGCTTGAAGAAGGGGTCGACTACCATCTTACACCCGACGAGCTGAAAGAGCTGATCGATTACTACCTTAACCGGCTCGTTGAACACATTCCGCCGGTCAACTTCGACGATGCGGATTATGACGAGCTGGCTGCGGCTACCCCCAACAAGGCCAAAAAGTCCGACAAGCCGTAACTCGCGTGTCCAGTTTGTATGATTTGTGGAATCTGCAAAGCACCACCGCCAGACACATTTGACAAATTTTTTGTCATATCTCCTTGCAATTACCAATTAAATTGTCATTCTATCCCCCATCACCAACGATGGGAGGCCATACAGTGCTCACGACAAACAACACCATTCTCGGCACGGGCTCCGCGATCATGCCCGTCCTCTACGCTCCGGAAAGCGGCTTCGATCCTGCAACGATCGCCCTGAAGGTCCATCGACAGATTCGACGCGAGAACACGGTGCAAGCCATGGGCTGGCCCGTGGAGGAATACCGCGCTTTCAACGCGAAGGCCGGAGCGATCGCTAGGGCCGACGAGAAGCCGTCCTTCGTCTTGTCGTCCAGCAACTGCCCGACGCAGCTCGCTCCCATCATGCGCGAGGTCGAGGCGATCGAGGATGCGGTCGCCACTGCAGATTATGCGATCATGGCGGCTGCGTTTGAGCGCGCTGTCCGCAATTTCGGATCTGCCGAGATCCCGTCATGAGCGCCCTCGCCTCGACGCCGGCCTACCCTCTCGTCACCAACTCCACCTCCCTCGCCCTCACTCGGCGAAACCTCGAGCGCCTCAGGAAGGCACTTCGGAGAGAGAAGGCCCGCGCTCGGATCATGCACTGGACCTATGACCTGTCGCGGCAACTCGCGCTCGAGGAAAGCGTGAGGCGGCACGAAGCGGTGATCGCCGATGCGATAGCCGCAGATCTTTCCCTCGAGGTGGCAGCATGACCCCCACCCGTGAATTCGTTCTCGTCGCGTTCGATGAGATCTTTCCGGACAAATGGCGAATTATGGAACTCCTGACGCCGGCGCCAGACGCCGACGGCCGTATGACAGTTTCGTGCATGGAGAACCACTCGCGGCAGTATGTGATCCTCGCGAGCGAGGTGATCGCCCGTGGAACGCTCGAGACCTGCCACGAAGGGCGACGAATGCGGCGCCAATCAATGGCCACCGAAATCGCGTGGTTCGAGCTCGTCGATGCAAAGGCCTCCAAAGCCATCGCAGCGAGGATTGAAGCGCTAGAGGCGGTCGCGAAGAAGTCATTCGAGCTCCGTGCCATTCCGAACGCGTGGGGCAACACCACGCAGGAGGTGGCATGATGCGACGGCCTACGGAGGAGCTGCCGAAAGCCGGCGAATATTGCTTGATCGGCTGGAGCGACGATCCCAACGACTGGCGCATCGTCCTGGTCGGGAATCCTGATTCGATCGATGTTCTGAGGTATGGCGGCGCTGGGACGATCTTTGCCCGGCCGCGCGAACTATCGGACGAGTTCCGCGTGATCCGCGTCGGACCTATGGACGAGCTCGAGGCGTTTCGCGTGGATCTCGCGGCCAAGATGGCCACACCGCTCACAGATCGTCGTTGCGCCGAAGCGCGGTATCGACGCGCTCATGAAACTGTGTGGGTGCGCCTCTCCGAACTTCTTGCGGAAGCGGATCAACGATGACGCACCCAACCCAGCTGACGCCCGCCATTGTCGCGGAAGAGGTCCAAGAGATCCGCAGGTTCACTGACGATCCGGAGGCGGCGCACAGCCTAGAAGATCAGTTGCGCTCCCGAGTCCTCTTGGCCATCGCTGAAGGAACGGCCGAAGACCCTGCGGGATGTGCCCGGATTGCCCTCACCTCGGACCAGATCAGCTTTCCGCGGTGGTGCGGATGATGCCCGTCCCCGATCCCCGTTGGCACTGGCGCAACTGCCGCGAATTCGAGATCGACGTCGCGTTCTTCGTCTGGCCGTGGCGGCTCGGCATCGACCGAACCGAGGACGTCTTCGGCGGCCGGCGCACGATCGCAATCGGCCCGATCGGTTTCGGCATCACCTACTCGCACGGCAACCCGAGCCGCGAGCCTTGGACCATCTTTGACCGGATCGCGAATGCAACCGCGCTCGGCGAGGACGAAGCATATTGCCGGGCGACGCGGTGGGAAGGCTATGCCGACCCTGCATTCGACGAGGTGCAGAATGATCGATCCCGATAAATGGGGGCCGTGGGTCTCGCATGACCACGGCCCATGTCCGTTGCGCCTAGGTGAGTGGGCGCAGGTTTCTGGGATCAGATACGGAGGCTCGCACTGCACTCTGGAAGGCCGCGTGATCCGAGCGACAATCGGCCACCCAGCCTGGATGAATACCGATCCGTCGAGGCAATGCGGGGTTATCCTGCGATATCGCATCCGAAAGCCTAGGGGGATGGCACATCTCCGCATCATCTTAAGGGAGAGGGAGAAGGTTGATGCATGAGCGTCGCGAGCGCGACTCGGATCATTCCGGCACCGTCGCCGCCCTTGCGAGCATCGCTTTCCTCACGGTCTACGCCGGGCTCCTCATCTTCAAATCAGCGGGGTTCTCATGACTGGATTCCCTCCCGACTACACGCCCCCTCTTCGCCACTTGGTCGCGGAATCGATGACGGGTGAGAGCCACAATCGCGTGACGCCGACTCTGTCCGGCCCAGGCGGTATGGATCTGCGCGATTGGTTCGCGGGTCAGGCTCTTGCTGGGCTACTCGCCCACCATGGCGGGGAGAACAATGTCTGGGATCAAGGGATTGCGGGAGAGGCTTATGCCCACGCCGATGCCATGATTCGCAGAGGTTACGGCGGGCATTTATGACTGGCCGCGCTGACCGTACCGCCGATCTCCCCGACGACGAGGCGCTGACGCTCACCGAGGCGAGCCAGATCGTCCTGCGCGGCCGCGTGTCGGAACGAACGCTTCGGGAAGCTGCTCGGCGGGGAGACCTCATTGTCGAGCGTCTCGGAAGGCGCTTGTATGTCACACCCTCCGAAATCCGCGCATGGAGACAGCGGTGTCGCAGCGATCGAAAGGCTCCAGATTGTGGCTCAGGCGGCAGCGCGGCGCGCGATCGCTCTACTACATCAAGGACGGAGACCACCGCGAGAGCACGGGATGCGGCCCTGACGATCTTCGGGGCGCTGAACAAGCGCTAGCCCGGTATGTGGCCACGAAGCACGCCCGCCAGGCGCGCGACCGTCGTGACGCCCCGATCGACGAAGTGCCTATCGCGGACATCTTGCTCGGCTACTGGCAGGCGAAGCAGGATCTCACCGCTCGACCGCACGAGCTGAGGGCGCGCCTGCACCGTCTGACGAAATGGTGGGGCGATTGGAGCGTCAACGACATCAACCCGGACCAATGCGCGAGCTATGTCGCCTCGCGAGGTTCGGAGGCCGGCGCCCGGCGAGAACTGGAAGACTTACGCGCCGCCGTGGGCCACGCGTTCACTCATCGCCGCATCTCCCAGCTCGTGCCGGTGACGCTGCCGAAGCGCGGCGCCGCTCGCGAGCGGTGGCTGACGCGCGATGAGATGGCTACCCTGCTCTGGGCTTGCTGGAGGTATCGCGAGGACCAGAAGGGCACGCCAGGGCGTCACACGCGTCGCCACGTCGCGAGGTTCATTCTGATGGCCCGATACACCGGTACGCGCGCGAGCGCGATCTGCAACGCCTCCCTCTGGCCGGAGACGGGCCGCGGGTGGGTCGACCTGACCAACGGTGTTTTCTACCGCGCATCCGCCATGGAGAAGCCGACCAACAAGAGGAAGCCGACCATCCGCCTTCCGGCACCCCTGATTGCTCACATCCGGTCCTGGGTCGTCTCCGCCCAGCGGCGGGGCCGGCCGATGAGATACGTGGTCGAGTGGAACGGCCAGCCGGTGAAGTCGACGAAGCAGGCCTTCGCCCGTGCCCGCACGGCAGCAAGACTTGGATCGGATGTTACGCAGCACACCCTGCGGCACACGGCGATCACCTGGGCGATGCAGAACGGGGCAGACAAGTGGGAGGTGTCCGGCTTCTTCGGTGTGAGCCTTCCCGTCGTCGAGCGGGTCTATGGCCATCACAGCGAAAATCACCAGTCGACCGTGCACCGGGCCATTGGTCGGCCTGCGAAACGGGACTAAAGCCGGTACTATGGGTCTAGGTGATTTTGGAAAACGTCAAGAAAACTGTGGTGGGCGCGACAGGGATTGAACCTGTGACCCCCTCGGTGTGAACGAGGTGCTCTCCCGCTGAGCTACGCGCCCCCAGAGGCGGGTCACATACGACGCTTGAGCCGGAGTGGCAAGGCCTTCTCGCCGCTTCTTCGCGATTGAGGGCCGGCTATCCAAAGTTTGCCCGGCGGCCGGCTCAGACCCCGCCTTCGCGCGCCATCTGGCGCAACACGTCGTGGCGGATCTTCCCGAGCGCGGTGCGGGGGAAATCGTCGACGATCCGCACGTCACGCGCGACCTTGAAGGAGGCGAGGAGCCCCTTCATGTGGGCGACGAGCGCCTCGGGCGTCGCCGGCGCGGCGAGGCGGACATAGGCGACCGGCGTCTCCTGCCAGCGCGGATCGGGCCAGCCGACGACCGCGCATTCGGCGACTGCCGGGTGAGCGGAAAGGACACGCTCGATCTCTGCCGGGTAGATGTTCTCCCCGCCCGAAACGATCATGTTCTTCTTGCGGTCGTGAACGGTGAGCGTTCCGTCCGCCGCAAGGCTGCCGATATCCCCAGTCATCACATAACCATCGCGGAAGGCTTCGCGCGTCGCGGCCGGATTGTCGAGATAACCCGAGAAGATCGCCCCCTTGACGCCGATCTCGCCATGTCCGCCCGTCGGAAGCACCTTTCCCGCATCGTCGAAGATCGCGATATCGGAGAAAAGACCCGCCTGGCCCGTGCCGCCGACGCGGCGCGGAAGGCCGAGCCGGTCATAGGCGGCGATCGGGCACGTCTCCGTCGCGCCATAGACTGAGAGGACCGGAAGGCCGCGCGCCTCGAACGCTTCGATCAGCGCCTCCGGGACGATGGTGGATCCCGTCGACAGCGCCCGCAGGGCGGAGAGATCGGCGGCGGCGAACCCCGGCAGCGCAAGGAGCGCCTGCATCGTCGTCGGCACGAGGAGCGTCAATGTCGGCCGGTCCTCGACGATCGCCCGCAAGGTCGCCTCGGGATCGAAACGGGGATGGATCGTCACCGTCGCCCCGGCCATCAGCGCCGGCGTCGTCTGGATGTTGAGGCCGCCGACATGGAACATCGGCAGCACCGTCAGAATATGATCGGCCGCCGTCATCTGGTGCATATGATGCGACTGGACCGCGTTGCCCCGCAGCGCACCTTGCGAGATCAACGCCCCCTTCGGCCGCCCCGTCGTGCCGGAGGTGTAGACGAGGAGGCACTCGGCCCCCGGATGCCCTCGCCGTGGCGGCGCACCGTCGGGCGCCGACACGAGGTCGCCCCCGCGCCCCATGGCGCGCAGCGCGAGGCCGGCCGACCGGGCGGCGAGCGCCTCGGCGCGCTCCCGGTAGCCCGGCCCATAGGCGAGGATCCTGGGAGCGGCATCGGCGAGCGTATAAGCGAGTTCGTCATCGGCGAGGCGCCAGTTGAGCGGGGCCATGATCGCGCCGAGCCGCGCGGCGGCGTAGAGGATCGCGAGCGTGTCGGGATGGTTCTCCGCAAGGACGGCGATCCGGTCGCCCGCCGCCACCCCGGACGCGGCGAAGGCCTCCGCGATCGCCCGAACGCGAGCGGCGAAGCCCGCGTAGGTGGTCGCCTCCCCCTCGAAGCGGATCGCGATCTTGCCGGGATCGAACACCGCATGGCGTTCGATCGGCGCGAACAGGTCGATCAATCGTCTCCCTCGCCATCTTCGTAGAGGGCCGCCTTGCCGATCCGGTCGAGGCAGAGCTCCGCGGTCCATGGCAGCATCAGCGCCCCGCAGCGGCTGTCGCGATAGATGCGCTCGAGCGGGAGAGACTTCAGCATCGACTGCCCGCCACAGGTTCGAATCGCGAGCCGCGCGAGATCGTTCGCATATTCCATCACGGTATATTGGGCAGCCCAGGCGCGCATCACCTGATCCTTGGACGGTCGCGGGCACGCCTCGCTGATCGCCTGGAACCACAGCGCCTTCGCCTGCTCGAGCTTGATCTTCATCTCCGCCACCGCGAGCTGCTTGGTCGGATATTGGCGCCGCTTGACCGGCGGCGTGCCCGGCATCTCGCCCCGGAGGTAGGTGACGACGAAATCGTAGGCGGCCTGGGCAAGCCCCATATAAGTCGGCGACAAGGTCATGAACATGTGCGGCCAGTTCGAGGCGGCCTGGAAATAGACCCCCGGCGGCATCAGCGCCTCGTCCTTGCCGACGAAGACGTCGTCGAAAAGGAGCGTGCGCGAGACGGTCCCGCGCATTCCGAGCGGATCCCAATCGCCGACGACCGACACGCCGTCCGCATCGGCCGGGACCGCGAGATAGAGCGTGTTGCGCCGGCTCTTTTTGCCCGAACCGTCAGTCTCGGTGCAGAGGACGCCATAATAGTCGGCATTGCCGGAGAGCGAGGCGAAGATCTTCTTGCCGCGCACCAGCCAGCCCCCCTCCACCGGCACCGCCTCGGTCGAGAAGGCGACGGCGCCCGCCGCCGCGGCGCCGCCTTCCGAGAAGGGTTGCGCGTAGATCGCACCGTCCTCGACGATGCGGGCATAATGCCGGGCGCGGCGCGCTTCGTGCGCGGCGCGGGTCGCCTCGTCCATGTCGAGATCGTCGGCGAGCAGGCCGGACCACAGCGTCGAGCAGACGTGCATGTTCCAGGTGAGCGCAGTCGCGCCGCAATAGCGACCGATCTCCGCCGCGACGAGCGAATAGGCGCGATAGTCCGCCCCCTGCCCGCCAAAGCGCTCCGGCACACAGATGCCGAGAAGGCCAGCCTCGCGAAGGTCTTGATAATTCTCGGTCGGAAAGCGCGCGTCCCGATCGATCTCGAAGGCGCGTCCGGCAAAGGTCGGCCCCAAAGCGCGGGCCTTCGCGGTCCACTCCGCCTCGAAATCGGTGAGACGGAAGGCGGTGGGGTCGAACATCGGCGGATCGATGGCGACACCCTCTTTGTCATGTCGAATGTCGTTCACCGGCCCGTCTCCCTTCCCGTTCGCCTCACTCCACCTCTTCGCGAGGCAGCACCCATTCTTCCGCAAGCGCGGCCTCGCGCCAACGGTGGAAGCTCGCTTCGCTCTCCACCGCATCGACATAGGCGCGCGTCGTCTCGGCGATCGGCCAGCCATAGGTCGACAGGCGCGACACCAGCGGGGCGAACATCGCATCCGCCGCGCACCAATCGCCGAAGAGGAACGGTCCGCCATGCGTGCCGAGCGCATCGGCGACGAGCGCCTCGAAGCGCGCGACATCGGCCGTCTCCGCCTCGCCGCGCGGCCGGTGGCTCCGCCTCGCCCGTATGTTCATCGGACAGGCGGCGCGCAGTCCCATGAAACCGGCATGCATTTCCGATGCGAGACACCGCGCCATCGCCCGCGCCGCCGGATCGGCGGGCCAGATAGCTCGGTCCGGCGCCTTTTCGGCAAGATATTCGATGATCGCGAGGCTTTCCCACAAAGTGAGCCCGCCATCGATCAGCACCGGCACGCGGCCCGCCGGCGAATGGGCCCGGATCGCGTCCGCCGTCTCCGGCATATCGAGCGGGATCAGCGTCTCCTCGAAGGCGAAGCCGAAATGATCGAGCACCAGCCACGGCCGCATCGACCAGGACGAATAATTCTTGTTCCCGATGACGAGGCGGAGGCTCATTTCGAGAGAAGCTCTTTGCCGGGAAGCAGGGCATCCGTGCGCCCGAGGATCCGGTAGAGGAGGAGCGCCATATATTCGCGCGTCGCATCGTCGACGAGTTTCAGATTGGTGGCCGCCGGGCCGCCGACCTTTTGCCAAAGCGCGCCCCCGTCATCGAGCCCCGCGACCGGCCAGGCGACGAGGCCCGGCCATCCGAGCTGCGCGAATGTCGCGATGGCGCGCGGCATGTGGGCGTCGCTCGTGACGAGGATATAGCGCTCGCCCGGCTTCGGCTCGACGAGATCGTGGCTGAAGAGCGCGTTTTCGTAAGTGGAGCGCGAGCGCGATTCGACGATCATTCGCGCCGGATCGATCCCGAGCTCGCGCATCTTCGCCGCCGCGAGTTCGGCCCCGGAGGGTCCGCCATCGATCTCCGCGCCGTCGGTGAGGATGATCTTCGCATCCGGAAAGCGCACCGCGAGCGCCGCACCCTCGGTAAAGCGCGAGGCATTCTCGTTGAACACGACATGATGCTGCGTCGCCGAGCGGGACGGCGCGAGATAGCCGCCGAGGACGATGATCCCGTCCGGCGCCTCGGTGACGCCGGCGAAATCGAACTGCGCTTCGAGCGGGGCCATCATGATGCGGCCCGTCGGCAGGAAGCCGAGGACCGTATAGAGCGCCGTTCCGATGCCCAGAAGCACCAGCCCCGCCCGCCGATACCAGATCGACAAAACGAGGCCGATGACGAACAGGAACAGGAGCAGATTCGACGGCTGAAGCGCCGCGAACAGAAGCTCCGGACCGCTCACGCTTCGGCTAGTCCCAATCCGGACCGAAATCCGGCGAGATCAGCCGGCCGGAGGGCGAGCGCAGCGCGTCGATCGCCGCACGATCCTCGGCCGAGAGGGTGAGGCGTTCGCCGTTCAGATTGTCGACGAGGCGCTCGGGGGAACGGCTGCGCGGGATCGCGAGGACATTGTCCTGACCGAGGAGCCACGCGACGGTGACGGCGGCCGGCGTCGAGCCGAGCTTCTCGGCGATACCGGTGATCACCGGATCGTCGAGCACCTTGCCGCGCGCGAGCGGGCAATAGGCGGTGAGGCCCATGCCGTGCTTGCGCACCGCTTCGAGGACTTTGTCCTGGTCGAGGAAGGGGTGATATTCGACCTGGTTCACCGCGAGCGGCACCGTCGAGGCGGCGACGGCCTCCTCGATGAGCGCGACCGGGAAGTTCGAGATCCCGATCAGACGGGTGAGGCCCCTCTCCTGCACCTTGCAGAGCGAGCGCACCGCGTCGGCGGCCGACACGTCCCGGCTCGGCCAATGGATGAGATAAAGGTCGAACTGGCTGATACCGAGCCGCTCGAGCGAGGCCTCGGCCGCGGCCATCATGTCGCGTTCGGCGAGATGATCGTGCCAGACCTTGGAGGTGATGAAGACCTCGTCGCGCGGAAGGCCGGAGGCGCGCACGCCCTCACCGACCGCATATTCGTTCTCGTACCGCTCGGCCGTATCCACATGGCGGTAACCCGCCTGAAGACCGGACGAGACGGCTTTGATGCAAACCTCGTCGTGGAGCTCGAAGGTGCCGATCCCGAGCTTGGGGATCGACACGCCTGCTACGTTGAACGTTGCCGCCACTCGTCATGTCCTCGGTTGGAGTGAGACGACCGGGCCACCGCCGGGGCGGCCCGCGCCGTCACGATCAGGAAAGTTCCGTCGTCTGTTTGACGACCTTGCCGACGAGACCATAGGAGACAGCGTCTTCAGCGCTCATCCAATAGTCGCGATCGGTGTCCTTCTCGATCCGCTCGATCGGCTGGCCGGTCGCATTGGCGAAAAGGACGTTGAGGCGCTCGCGCATCTTGATGATCTCGCGGGCCTGAATCTCGATATCGGAGGCCGCACCGCCCGCACCACCGGAGGGTTGGTGGAGGAGGAAGCGGGTGTTCGGCGTGCAATAGCGCCGCTCCTTGGGCACCGAAATGTAGATCAGTGCCCCGGCGGAGGCGACCCAGCCCATACCGAGAATGTTCACTTTGGGGCGGATCAGTCCGATCGTGTCGTGGATCATGTCACCCGATTCGACGTGGCCGCCGGGTGAAGACACGATCACGGTGATCGGGTCGTCGGAAACGTGGGCGAGCGCGAGAAGGCGCTGACACACGTCTCGTGCGAGATCCATCGATATCTGACCGACGATCATGACCTGGCGCGCCTCGAAGAGGTGCTTGTCGACGGGTATCGACTGCTGCGCCTTCAGCTTCTCGTCGTCGTCGTCTTCGTCGTCGAAGCGGGGGAGAATCGGCATCGCGTCCTGTCCTAGTCCTGAGGCCGCTATCTATGAAGGTGTGACGCGAAACGCAAACGGGATCCTGCGCTCGCCTCGCACGTTGTCCTCTTCGTCGCACGAAGGAGAGATCATGGCGAGCGCTTGGGATGAAGTCGACAAAGGGAAACTCCTGGAGCGTTTCGCGATCGAGATAGGGCCGGCATTGCTCTTCGTCGCCGCTCTTCTCATCGTAAACCTGAATGTGGCGACGATCCTGTTCGTGGTGGCGTGTGCGGCGACGGCAACCTATTCCTGGTATCAGACCGGGCACTTTCCTTACATCCCCGCCGGCATGGTTCTCATGGCCGCGGTGTTCGGTGCCGCGACCATCGCCTTCGGGAATGCCTTTTATATCGAGTTTCGAGCAACGCTGGTGAATGCCGGCGGCGCGGCCGCACTCACCGCCGGGCTCTTCACCGGGCATCTTTTCCTCAAGAACGCGCTGCAGTCCGGCTTTCGCCTCACCGACTCGGCGTGGCGGACGCTCACCTGGCGGATGGCCCTTTATCTGGCGCTGATGGCGATCCTCAACGAGATTGTCCGGCGGGCCTTTTCGACCGAGATCTGGGCCGTGTTCAAGGCGGTGTCGCCGGTTCTCAATCTCGTCTTCCTGGCGATCAACTGGCCGCTGATTCGCGCGAATCTCCTCCCCCGCGGCGCTGCGAGCGACACCGCACGCGGCAATCACCGCGCCCGCCCGCACCGTGATACGCCCCAGCCCGCGCCGCGCCCCCAATAAAAGAGCGGCGCGACGGCCACGCGCCAGCAGCCAGGGTCGGCACAACCTCAGGCAATCGATTGCCGCTCGGGCTGATGCGCACGGGACGGGCGACGGACGAGCGGGTTGGCCCGCGGCGCCGCAACATTGATACCGAACGGAGGCCTCAGACGTCGGTTTCCTGACAAAAAAGCGTCACAAACCGACAGAAATGCGCCCTATTCAATCTAGATTATCTGACCGCATGGCATTCTGAATAAATAATACGCCTGAAGAATGTTGCATAAGCCTAAGATTTCCCTCTTTATTGCCACATCGAGAAATTGTCCGGAGGGTTCTGCCTGGCAGGGAGACGGACCGCCCCCGGCCCAGGCGGACCGATGTGCAGACCATGATATCACCCCAGGTCATCGCGGACACGCAGGCCGATGTGATTACGGAACTCTACGATGGGATCTTCGACCCCCTGGCGTGGGATCGGGTCATCGAAACGATCGCACAAAATATTCCCGAGCTGCGCCCGACACTCAACATCGAAACATGGTCGCCCCAGCGGGCGCAAATCGTTCGATTTGCCAATCTAGACCATGACTTGGTCCGCCAATACATGCAGACCTACTCGAAAATGAACGCCTTCCGGGTCGCGACCGAGAGTGCGAAAAGGCACGATGTGTGGCTGTCCACGGATTTTGTTCCTCAGGACGAGTTGGTGCGCACCGTATTTTGGAATGAGCTTCTGTCTAAATGCGACGACATCCGGGCAACGTCGAACAATTTTCTGGCGCGCTCGCGAAACCACTACGCGATCCTCGCCTTCCATTACGCCTACCGGGAGCAGACGACGACGATCCCGAGCGGCATGCAGCTCCATCGTGCCATCGCGCCGCACGCCAATCGCGCCTTCAGCCTCGCCATTCGGGGGACGGCGCTGCTCAACCAGCAGCGCATCGACGGCGCGATCATGAACCTCGCCGTGCCGGCGCTGGTGTTCGACGATGCGGGCCGCATCATCCGCGTCAATAGCGCGGCGGAGGCCTTCATGGCCACGAACACCACCGTCCGTCTCGGCGAAGGCGGCACCGTGACCTCGCCCTCACACCTCAATGCGAGCGCGATCGACAACGCGATCCGCGCCACATTGTCCCAACGCCGCGCCTCGACGCTCGGCCTCAGAGGCAGCGACGGCATGACCGTCGTCGCGCATTTCGTCCCGATGCAGCGGCGCGAGGCGAACAATGCCCTCGTGACCGAGTTCATCGACGTCTATGAGCCCGCCGGGGTGATGTACATTTCCGCCCCCAGCGGGAACGTCTGATCGCGCCACCGACCGGCCTCAACCGGCCGTCGATGAAAAAGGGGCCGCCGAAACGGCCCCTTCGGCATCAGCCCATGATCGGCATCGAGAACTCGGCGCCTTCC
This sequence comes from Acuticoccus kalidii, assembly GCF_021556395.1. GTDB lineage: Bacteria > Pseudomonadota > Alphaproteobacteria > Rhizobiales > Amorphaceae > Acuticoccus > Acuticoccus kalidii. The sequence goes on along the minus strand of NZ_JAKGCS010000019.1, from coordinate 110,773 downwards.
TTCACACCGCTCGGCCAACGGGTCGTGACCGTCTTCGTGCGGGTGTAGAAGCGGATCGAATCCGGCCCGTGCTGGTTGAGATCGCCGAAGCCGGACCGCTTCCAACCGCCGAACGTGTGATAAGCGAGCGGCACCGGGATCGGCACGTTGACGCCCACCATGCCGACCTCGACCCGCGAGACGAAATCGCGCGCCGTGTCCCCGTCGCGGGTGAAGATCGCGACGCCGTTGCCATACTCGTGCTCGGTCGGAAGGCGGACGGCCTCCTCATAGTCCTTCGCGCGGACGACGGAGAGGACCGGGCCGAAAATCTCTTCCTTGTAGATCGTCATGTCCGGCGTGACGTTGTCGAACAGACAGCCGCCCATATAGAAGCCGTCTTCGTAGCCCTGCATCTTGAAGCCGCGCCCGTCGACGACGAGGTTCGCCCCCTCCTCGACGCCGAGATCCACATAGCGGCGCACCTTGTCCACCGCGGCGCGGGTGACGAGCGGGCCGAAATCGGCGTCAGGATCGTGTGACGGGCCGATCCTCAGCGCCTCGACCTTCGGCACCAGCGTCTTCATCAGGGCATCGGCCGCCTTGTCGCCCACCGGCACCGCGACGGAGACCGCCATGCAGCGCTCGCCGGCCGAGCCGTAGCCCGCGCCGATCAGCGCGTTCGCGGCCTGCTCCATGTCCGCATCCGGCATCACGATCATGTGGTTCTTCGCGCCGCCGAAGCACTGGACGCGCTTACCGTGCGCGGCCGCGGTCGAATAGACATATTGCGCGATGTCCGACGAGCCGACGAAGCCGACGCCCATGATGCGCGGATCGGTCAGCAGCGTGTCGACCGCCACCTTGTCGCCGTGCACGACGTTGAGGATACCGGCCGGAAGGCCCGCCTCGATCATCAGCTCGGCGAGGCGGTTCGGCACGGACGGGTCACGCTCGGACGGCTTCAGGATGAAGGCGTTGCCGCAGGCGATCGCCGGACAGAATTTCCACATCGGGATCATCGCGGGGAAGTTGAACGGCGTGATGCCGGCCACGACGCCGAGCGGCTGGCGCACCGAGAACATGTCGATCCCCGGCCCGGCGCTCTCCGAATATTCACCCTTCATGAGGTGCGGAATGCCGACCGCGAACTCGGCGACCTCGAGCCCGCGCTGGATGTCGCCCTTGGCGTCCGGCACGGTCTTGCCGTGCTCGGAGGCGAGAAGCTCGGCGAGCTCGTCCATGTTCTCGTTGAGGAGGGCGACGAAGCGCATCATCACCCGCGCGCGGCGCTGCGGGTTGGTCGCGGCCCAGGCGGGCTGGGCCTCTGCCGCGTTGGCGATCGCCGCCCGCACCTCGTCCGCGGTCGCGAGAGCGACCTTGGCCTGGACCTCTCCCGTCGCGGGCCGGAATACGTCCGCCTCGCGGCCCGACGTGCCCGCAACAACCTTGCCCCCGATGAAGTGTCCGACTTGGCGCATTCCGCCCTCCAACTACCGTTTCCGTCTCACTACAGGCGTTTCGGCCCCCGGCGAAAGGGGGCGGCGCGAACCAGAGCCGAAGAAAGAGGCAAAAAGACCACCCGTTCGGCACGCGGTTTGCCACCATCCTCCTCGCGATGCGGTCGCGCAAGGCAGAGGGAACGTCGCTTTTCTCCGCGCATCCGCCCGCCTAGACTTTCGGCGAACCGGTGGAGGACGCATGGCGACGAACTTGAGGATCGACAAAGAGCGGCTCTGGTCGAGCCTGATGGACAGCGCCCAATTCGGCGCGACCGCGAAGGGCGGGATCCGCCGCCTCACTCTGTCCGACGAGGACAAGGCGGTGCGCGACTGGTTCAAGGCCGCCTGCGAGGCCGAGGGCATGACCGTCGAAATCGATGCGCTCGGCAACATGTTCGCGACCCGGCCCGGCACCGACCCCGACGCCGCCCCGATCTCCTTCGGCTCCCATCTCGACACGCAGCCGGCCGGCGGCAAGTTTGACGGGATCCTCGGCGTCCTCGCCGGCCTCGAGGCGATTCGCACCCTCAATGCAGCCGGCTACCGCACCACCGCGCCCCTCACCCTCATCAACTGGACGAACGAGGAAGGCGCCCGCTTCGCTCCCGCCATGATGTGTTCCGGCGTCTATGCCGGCGAGATCGGCCTCGATGCGGCTCTCGCCACCACCGACAATGACGGTAAGACCTTCGGCGCCGAGCTCGATCGGATCGGCTATCGCGGGACGGAGCCGGTCGGGGCGCGCCGCTTCGGGGCTTATATCGAACTCCATATCGAGCAGGGCCCGATCCTGGAGGAGGAGGCGAAGACGATCGGCATCGTAACCGGCGGACAGGGCATTCTCTGGTTCGACGGAACGATCACCGGCAAGGACAGCCATGCCGGCGCAACGCCGATGACGATGCGTCATGATGCGCTCGCGGCCCTCGCCGAGGTCATCCTCGCCATCGAGGCGATCGCGTTCGACCATGCGCCGGGCGGCCGCGCCACCGTCGGCGAGGTGTTCGCGCTGCCGGGTTCGCGCAACACGATCCCCGGCACGACCCGCTTCAAGGCCGATTTCCGCCACCCGGACGCCGCCGGCCTCACCGCGATGGAGGCCGACCTCAACGCCCGCCTCGCGGCGATCGCGACCCGGCGCAAGGTCGAGATCGACCTCACCCCGGTCTGGCGCAAGGATCCGATCGTGTTCGATCCGGCGATCGTCGGCGCGGTCGCGGCGGCGGCGGAGAAAAACGGCTATGCCGCGCGCGACATCATCTCCGGCGCCGGTCATGACGCGTTCTATCTCGCCTCGACGTGTCCGACCGGGATGATTTTCGTCCCCTGCGCCGGCGGGGTCAGCCACAACGAGGAGGAAAGCACCACGGAGGACGAATGCGCCGCCGGCGCGCAAGTCCTCCTCGACACGATCCTGGAGGTCGACGGGCGCTAGCCCATCCGCCCCGCGCCGGCCCGATGCTCCGACCATCGCCAAGGAACGGCGCCGTCCCCGCCGATCGCCCCCGGCGGGGCGGAAGCCGCGACGGACGGCCCGCACGGAGGACATGAAGGACGGCGCGGGCCGTGCTACATCGGCAGAATGATCGACGTTCCCATCCTCACCCTCCCCCATGGCGACGGCCTCACGCCGCATTATGCGAGCGAGGGCGCCGCCGGGCTCGACCTCGCGGCCGCCCTTCCGGCCGACGCGCCGATGACCCTTGCCCCCTGGCAGCGCGCCATGGTGCCGACGGGGATCGCGATCGCGCTGCCGGCGGGATATGAGGCGCAGGTGCGCCCCCGCTCCGGCCTCGCCGCCCGCCATGGCGTCACGGTCCTCAACTCGCCCGGCACCGTCGACGCGGATTATCGCGGCGAGGTGAAGGTGATCCTCGTCAACCTGTCCGACGAGCCGTTTTTGATCGAGCGCGGCGTGCGCATCGCGCAAATGGTGATCGCCCCGGTGACCCAGGCCAACCTCGTCCCCGTCGACACGCTCGACGAGACGGCGCGCGGCGCGGGCGGCTTCGGCTCCACCGGCCGATGAGTTTCGCGCCCGAAGAGGTCGAGCGTTATGCGCGCCATCTCGTCCTCAACGAGGTCGGCGGGCCGGGGCAGGCCAAACTGAAGGCGGCGCGTGTTCTGGTGCTCGGCGCGGGCGGGCTCGGCACGCCGGTCATCCAATATCTGGCGGCCGCGGGCGTCGGCACGCTCGTCCTCGTCGACGAGGACACCGTGTCCCTCTCGAACCTCCAGCGGCAGATTCTCTATGGCGTCGACGATATCGGCGCGCCGAAGGTGGAGCGAGCGGCGGCGGCGGTGGCGCGGCTCAACCCGCACGTCCATGTCGTCACGCACCAGACGCGGCTTGATGCGCAAAACGCCGCCGCCCTCCTCGCCGGTTGCGATATCGCGGTCGACGGGACGGACAACGCCGCCGCCCGCTACGACCTCTCCGACGCGGCCTTCCGCGCCGGCATCCCCCTCATCAGCGCCGCCGTCACCGGCTTCGACGGGCAGGTCACCACCTTCGCCCCCCACCTCACCGCGCCGGACGGAACGCCCTACCCGACTTATCGCTGCCTCTACCCGGAGCCCCCGCCGGACGCCTTCGTCGACAATTGCGTCGCGAACGGCATTCTCGGCGTCGTCACCGGCGTCATCGGGACGATCGAGGCGAACGAGGTGTTGAAGCTCATACTGGGGATCGGCGAGCCGCTCTTCGAAACGCTCCTCCTCTTCGACGCGCGCGCCTCGCGCTTCGAGACGATCCGCTATCGCTGGGATCCGGAGAACCCGCTGTCCGGCACGGGCGCAGCCTCGGAGAACAGCTCCAGCGGGCGCGACACCCCGTCGAGCGCATAGGTGCCGCGGCTCGTCCAGCGGGCCGGCTCGATCGCCGCGATCGGCGCCGTCACGAGGAGCGGGACGTGGAGTTCCTTGGTGAGGCGCTCGATCCGCGTCACCTGATTGACGGTCGAGCCGATGACGGAAAATGTCAGGCGATTCGGAATGCCGATATTGCCGTACATCACCCGCCCGACATCGATCGCGATGCCGACGAGATCGGCCACTTCGGCCCGGTCCGCAAGCTCCTCGCGCCGCCGTTCGAGCAATGCCCCGAGCGCGAGCCGCACCTCTTCACTCGCCCGGATGGCGCGCGCGACCCCGTCTTCGCGATGGGGAAAGATCGCGAGCACCGCGTCACCGATAAAGTCGAGAACGTCGCCCCCGGCCGCCGCGACAGGGCCGGCGGTGGCGCTGAAATAGTCGTTCAGAAGGTCGATATAACGCTCGGTTCCGAGGCGTTCGCACAGCGCCGTCGAGCCACGTAGATCGCAATACCAGATCACCCCTTCGACGACCTCGCCGTCGCCGCGACGGATCTCGCCATTGAGAACGCGCCGGCCGGCCGAGGTCGCGAGATAGGTGGAGGCGAGCTGTTCGGCCGCCTCGCGCAACATCTGCATCCGGGCGGCGACCGCGATCATATAACGAACGCGCTTCAGGAAGGCGATCTCGTCGTCCGTGAAGCCGCCCGGCGCATCCGAGGCGGCCCCGAAGATGACGCCCGCTCCCGGCACGTTCGCGGGCGCGTTACGTCCGAACCCGATCAGCATCAGGATGTAGTCGGAGATTCCGGCGTCGGCCAGATCGGATAGAATCTCGAAGTCGCGCGGGGTGTCCGGATCGCAGATCCGGCGGCGAAAGAACGCAATCCCGTTCTCGACGACATGGCGCAACGGCGAGCGCAGATAGACGTCGGGCCGCCCCTCGGCCGAATACTCGAACCGCTCGACCTCGAGGTCCGCGTGCGCCCGCCAGACGATATTCTGGCTGAAGAACACCGGATCGAGGAGTCGCCAGCCGATCGAGGCGCGGCTCAACGAAACGCCGCCTTCGCGCGTGCGGCGGCACAGCTCGGCAAAGACGGACCGGAAAGGGCGATCCTCGAGCGCGCTGATCGCAAGAAATTCCTCGAGTTCCGCGATCAATCTCGACAGCATCGGACCATCGTGCCTTCAACGCCCCGGCGCGCCCGTGATGGGCCGGCTCGGCCCGTGCGGGCGTTCGGGGGCCGGCGCTCTTGCCGTCCGGGCACGGCGATCGCCGGCGCCCGTCCGGTCGTGGTTTCGCCCGGCGCCGCGCCGTGCCCTCGTGGGGAACGGCGCGCCGTCGCTCAGCCTCAGCCCGTGCGGCCGTGGCAGTGCTTGTACTTCTTGCCGGAGCCGCAGGGGCACGCTTCGTTGCGGCTGACCTTGCCCCAGGTGCGCGGGTCGGACGGATCGCGACCGCCGGCGGCCGCCTTGCGGCTCGTCGCCGTCGCGCCTGAAGCGCTAGCCGCCCGCGTGTCGTCCACGAGCGCGAGGTCCCCCTCTTCGGCATCCATCGGAGCGGGCTCCGGCTTCTGCTCGGTATATTCCGGAGAGGCGAACTCGTCCTCGCCCGTGTCGGCGTCGATGTGGTGGCCCTCGTAGACCTCCCCGTCGTCCGTCGGCATGGGCGGAGCGTTCGGCGTCACCTGGATCTCGATGCGCATGAGCTGGGCCGTCACGGCCATGCGAAGCTCCTGAAGCATTGCATCGAAGAGCTCGAACGCCTCGGTCTTGTACTCGTTCAGCGGGTCACGCTGGGCATAACCGCGGAAGCCGATCACCGAACGCAGATGATCGAGGGCCGCGATGTGCTCGCGCCAGAGATGGTCGAGCGTTTGGAGAAGGACCGACTTTTCGACCTGACGCCACATCTCGGAGCCGTATTTGGCGACCTTGCGGGCGGCGGCCTCGTCGGCGGCCTTCTTCAAGCGCTCGCGGATCTCCTCGTCGGCGATCCCCTCTTCCTTCGCCCACTCGATGACCTGAACGTCGAGGGCGAGGACGCGCTGCACCTCGTCGTGGAGGCCCTGCGTGTCCCACTGCTCGGGATAGGCTTTTTCGGGGATGTGCTTGGCGACCAGGGTGTCGACGACGTCGTCGCGCATCTCGTTGATCGCGTCGCGGACGCTGTCGTCGCGCATCAGATCGCGGCGCTGCTCGAACACGACCTTACGCTGGTCGTTCATCACGTCATCGTATTTGAGGACGTTCTTGCGCTGGTCGAAGTTGCGCGCCTCGACCTTCTGCTGCGCCTTCGCGAGGGCGCGGTTGATCCACGGGTGGACGATCGCCTCGCCCTCTTCGAGCCCGAGACGCTGAAGCATCCCGTCCATGCGCTCCGAGCCGAAAATGCGCATCAGGTCGTCCTGAAGGGACAGGTAGAAGCGCGAGCGGCCGGGGTCGCCCTGACGGCCGGAACGGCCGCGGAGCTGGTTGTCGATGCGGCGGCTTTCGTGCCGCTCCGTCGCGAGGACGAAGAGGCCGCCGGCTTCGAGCGCCTTCTGCTTCATGTCCTCGACACGGGCGCGGATCTCGGCCTCTTTCTCCGCGCGCTCGGCGTCGGTGTCGCCGCCATCGACCCGCGGGCCGAGCTCTTCGGCGATCAGCATGTCGGCATTGCCGCCGAGCTGAATGTCGGTGCCGCGGCCGGCCATGTTGGTCGCGATGGTGATCGCGCCCGGAACGCCGGCCTGCGCGATGATGCGGGCCTCCTGCTCGTGATAACGGGCGTTGAGGACCTGGAAGGTCGGCTTGCCGCCCTTCGAGGTCGCGCCCATCTTCACCGCAGCGTCGGGGGCGGTCACGTCACGCTGGCGGAAGCCGTCTTTCTTGAGGCGCTCGGCGAGCTGCTCGGATTTCTCGATCGAGGTCGTGCCGACGAGAATCGGCTGATTGCGCGCGTGCGCCTCGCGGATCACCTCGAGGATCGCGGCGTATTTCTCATCCTGCGTGCGGTAGACCTGATCGTCCTCGTCGACGCGGGCGACGGGCACGTTCGTCGGGATCGAGAGCACCTCGAGCCCGTAAATGTCCATGAACTCTTCCGCCTCGGTGTCCGCCGTGCCCGTCATGCCGGCGAGCTTGTTGTACATGCGGAAATAGTTCTGGAAGGTGATCGAGGCGACCGTCTGGTTCTCCGGCTGGATCGGCTGCTTTTCCTTCGCCTCCAGCGCCTGGTGCAGGCCCTCGCCATAGCGGCGGCCCGGCATCATGCGGCCGGTGAACTCGTCGATGATGATCACCTCGCCGTTCTTCACGATATAATCGCGATCGCGCTGGAACAGCTTGTGCGCCTTCAGCCCCTGCTGAAGGTGATGGACGACGGAGACGTTTTCCACGTCATAAAGCGAATCGCCCTTCATGAGGCCCGCTTCGGACAGCAGCGATTCGAGCTTCTCGTTGCCGATCTCGGTGAAGTGCGCGGTGCGCATCTTCTCGTCGATCTCGTAATCCTCTTCCTCGAGCTTCGGCACGAACGCGTCGATCGTGTTGTAGAACTCGGAGCGGTCCTCGAGCGGACCGGAGATGATCAGCGGGGTACGCGCCTCGTCGACCAGGATCGAATCGACCTCGTCGACGATCGCGAAATTGTGCTCGCGCTGGGCCATCTGGCGAATGTCATATTTCAGATTGTCGCGCAGATAGTCGAAGCCGAACTCGTTGTTCGTGCCGTAGGTGATGTCCGCGGCATAGGCGGCGCGGCGGTCGGCGTCGGTCTTGCCGTGGACGATGATACCGACCTCGAGGCCGAGAAAGCGGTAGACCTGCCCCATCCAGTCGGCGTCGCGATGGGCGAGATAGTCGTTCACGGTGACGACGTGGACGCCGCGCCCGGTGAGGGCGTTGAGGTAGACGGGGAGCGTGGCGACGAGCGTCTTGCCCTCACCCGTCTTCATCTCGGCGATGCCGCCCTCGTGGAGGACCATGCCGCCGATGAGCTGCACATCGAAATGGCGTTGGCCGAGCGTGCGCTTGGCCGCCTCCCGAACGGTGGCGAACGCGGGGACAAGCAGATCGTCGAGCTTGGCGCCGGCGGCCAGCTTGTCCTTGAACTCTTGCGTCTTTGCCCTCAGCTCAGCGTCTGATAGGCGCTGGAATTCGGGTTCGGCGGCGTTGATCGCATCAACGCGGCTGCGGTAGCCCTTCACTCGGCGGTCGTTAGCCGAACCGAAGAGGCGTTTGGTCAGGGTGCCGAGCATCCAATGTCCTTCGTCGAAGCGGAGCGGCGCGCGGCAACGAAACCAGCGCAGGGCGGCGAAAATGCTGTCTAGCGCGCGCGATCCGACATATGTTTGGCCGGAGGGCATGTCAAACAAGCGCTCCTCGGCCCACCCACAGGGACCTTACCCATGTTTAAGCGTATTTACGGAACTGTGGCCATTGCCGCAGCCCTCGCCACGACTCCGGTTATGGCTCAAGATGACCAGGTGCTCGCGACCGTCAATGGGGCACCGATCACGATGGCCGATGTTGCCCTCGCCTACACCACCCTCGGCGAGACCCTCGACCGCGTGCCGGAAGGTCAGCGCGACGAAATGGTGCTGAACCTTCTGATCGACATGGAAATCCTCGCCACCGCTGCCGAAGAGCAAGGCTTCGAGGACGATGCCGACTTCAAGGCCCGCATGAAATATCTGCGCACCCAGGCGCTGCGCGAGGCCTACATGGAAAAAGTGATCGGCGAGGCCATCACCGACGATGCCGTCCGCGCCCGCTATGACGAGGAAGTCGCCAAGATCGAACCCGAGGAGGAGGTGAGCGCGAGCCACATTCTCGTCGAGGACGAGGAAACGGCGAAGCGAATCATCGAAGAGCTCGACGCCGGCGGCGATTTTGCCGCGCTCGCCGAAGAATATTCGACCGATCCCGGTTCCAAGAGCCGCGGCGGTTCGCTCGGCTTCTTCGGCAAGGGCCAGATGGTCCCGGCCTTCGAGGAGGCCGCCTTCGCGCTCGAACCCGGCGAGATGACGCAGGAGCCTGTGCAGTCGCGCTTCGGCTATCACATCATCAAAGTCGACGAGAAGCGCCCCGTCGAGGTGCCGAGCTTCGAGCAGGTCTCGGAGCAAATTCAACAGGTTCTCGTTCGTGAGGCCTATGTCGAGGAGCTGGATCGTCTAAAACAGGACGCGACGATCGAACGGCCCGACCAGGCCGCCGCGACCGGCACCGACGACACGACCGACACCCAAGAGAGCCAGCAGTAAGCGACCCGAGCATGACGCCATCTCCTTTCGCCCCGACGAAGATCGACGAGCCGCCCGTCATCGGCGGTGTACGGATCGCCACGGCCATGGCCGGCATCAAGACCAAGGGGCGAACGGACGTGCTCCTGATGGCGTTCGACGAAGACACCAGCGTCGCTGGTGTCTTCACGACCTCGCGCTGCCCCTCCGCCGCGGTCGACTGGTGCAAGGCGCACCTGTCGGGCGGGGCGAGCCGGGCCTTGCTCGTGAATTCGGGCAACGCCAACGCCTTCACCGGCATGAAGGGGCGCGAGTCGACGCAGCGCTCCGCCGACCTCGTCGCCGATGGGCTGTCGATCGCGGCCGAACACGTCATGCTCGCGTCGACGGGCGTGATCGGCGAGCCGCTGTCCGCCGATAAATTCGCCGGCGTGATGGACGATCTCGTCGCCGGGCTGAAGCCTGCCGGATGGGCCGAGGCCGCGCGGGCGATCATGACGACCGACACCTTTCCGAAGGTCGTCACCCGCACCGTCACGCTCGACGGCAATCCCGTCACCATCAACGGAATCGCCAAGGGGGCCGGCATGATCGCGCCCAATATGGCGACGATGCTGTCCTTCATCGCGACCGATGCGCGGATTTCCGCTCCCGTCCTTCAGATGATGCTGAAGGAGGCTGTGGATAAGAGCTTCAACAAGATCACCATCGATTCCGACACGTCGACCTCCGACACCGTCCTCGCCTTCGCGACCGGGGCGAGCGGCGTCGTGATCGACGATACGGCGAGCCCCGACGGCGCGACATTCGCCGAGGCGCTCGCGAGCCTCACGCTGGAGCTTGCCCATCTCGTCACTAAGGACGGCGAGGGTCTCACCAAATTCGTCGCGGTGACCGTCGAGGGCGCCGAAAGCGACGCCTCCGCCGCGAAGATCGCCCGCTCCATCGCCGATTCGCCCCTGGTGAAGACCGCGATCGCCGGCGAAGACGCCAATTGGGGCCGCATCGTGATGGCCGTCGGCAAAGCCGGCGAGCCGGCCGACCGGGACCGCCTCGCGATCTGGTTCGGCGACGTACGCGTCGCACTCGACGGCGCACGCGATCCGGATTATTCCGAAGCGGCGGCGTCAGCCGTGATGCGCCAGCCCGAAATCGCGATCCGCGTGGATCTCGGCCTCGGCGGCGGGCGTGACACGGTGTGGACCTGCGATCTCACCAAGGAATATGTCGCCATCAACGGTGACTATCGGACCTGACGCCCGCCATGCGGCTTCTTCTCGTTGTCGCGGCCGCTCTCATCGACGAGGACGGCCGCATCCTCATCACGCAAAGGCCGACCGGCAAATCGATGGCCGGCCTCTGGGAATTTCCCGGCGGCAAGGTCGAGGCGGGCGAATCGCCCGAAGCGGCCCTCGCTCGGGAATTGAAGGAAGAGATCGACGTCGATGTCGATCCGGCGACCCTCGTCCCCTTCACCTTCGCGAGCCATCGCTATGATGCGTTTCATCTCCTCATGCCGCTCTACGCGGTGCGGGCGTGGACGGGCACGCCCACGCCGCGAGAGGTTGCCGACGTGCAATTTGTCCGCGCCGACGCGCTCGCCGATTACCCGATGCCCGCGGCCGATGCGCCCCTCGTTACGGCAATTCAGCGCGCGTTCACGAAGGCAGCCTTTTTGTAAGCTGACCCGCGTATAGTCCCAGGCATATAATCCAGACATTGAACCGTCCGCGGTCATCATCGTGTCTAAATCGCTTTCTAGACCCCCTGCAGAAATTCGTCCGAGAAGGAATTGCCCGGATGTCCGTTGACCGACGGCACCTCATCAAGGGTGCGGCTGCCGGAGCATCAGCCGCCGCATTCGGTGTTTCGCCCCTCACCTTCGCGACGCTGGCAAATGCCCAGCCTTTCGGTGAATCCGTCCCGTTCTCGCGCGACAAGATGATCGTCGCGGCGCGCGCGCTTTCGACGAAGCCGTTCGTCGACCGTCGCGACGAGATTCCCGAGGCGCTGCGGACCATGAGCTATCAGGCCTACAGCGCGATGCGGCCGGGGCCCGATTGGCCGATCCCCCTTTCCTCCGACGACCGCTTCTTCTTCGACGCGCTGCTCGCCGGCTTCGTGTTCAACCAGCCCGTCGATCTGTGGCTCGTGACCGGCGATCAGGCCCAGCGCGTGGTCTTCGATCGGTCGACCTATATTTTCGACCCGCCGGCCGACACCGAAGCGCCGGAAGGCAATATCCCCTTCTCCGGCTTCCGCCTCCGCGCCCCCATCAATTCGCCCGACAAGCTCGACGAGTTCGCCGTCTTCCAGGGGGCGAGCTATTTCCGCGCCGTCGGCGCCGGGGAGAATTACGGCCTGTCCGCGCGCGGTCTCGCGATCGACACCGGACAGCCGACGGGCGAGGAATTTCCGGTCTTCCGGTCCTTCTGGATCGAGCGACCGCAGGAGGGCGCCAAGGCCGTCGTCGTGAACGCGATCCTCGATTCACCGTCGACGACCGGCGCCTATCGGATCACGGTGCGACCAGGTGACGCAACCGTGACCGATGTCGAGCTGACGCTTTTCCCGCGCCGGGACATCAAAACGATCGGCTTCGCGCCCTTTTCGTCGATGTTCCTCTTCAGCGGCGTGAACCGCAGCAATTTCGACGACTACCGCAACGCCGTGCACGATTCGGACGGGCTCTCCATATACACCGGCAACGGCGAGTGGCTCTGGCGTCCCCTGTCCAATCCGTCGCGTCTGCAGGTCTCCGCCTTCGTCGACACGACACCGCGCGGATTCGGCCTCATCCAGCGCAAGCGCGACTATGACGACTACGAGGACGCCGCCGCCCGGTTCGAGACGCGCCCCTCGGCGTGGGTCGAGCCGATCGGCGACTGGCAGTCCGGCGCCGTCGTTCTATTCGAAATTCCGAGCGGCCAGGAATTCAACGACAACGTCGTCGCTTACTGGCAGCCGAACGCCCCGATCAAGGCGGGAGAACCGTACGAAATCACCTACCGGATCCACTGGAACGCCGATGCCCCGGCGACCCCGGACGGGCCGCGGGTGTCAAATACGCGCATCGGACGGAACCAATTCGCCACTCGGGAACTCTTCGTAATTGATTACGCGATGAAGGGGCACTCGATTGAGGATGTGGAGGTGAACGTCGAGACCTCTGCCGGCAAGATCGTCAATCTCACCCATTTCCCGACCCCGGAGCCTGACACGCTCCGCATCACATTCGAACTCGACTCCGACGCCGAGACGCTTGCGGAATTGAGACTTCAACTCACGCTGGCGGACGGCCAACCTGCTGAGCAGTGGCTCTATAGATGGACAACATAACGTTCACGCCGACTCCGGCGCCCTTGCGCATGCCCGAGCAGAACCTCGATTGGTATACGCGGTCGCCGACGGACCATCTCGCCGGTTTCGGCTGGCCGGGTTGGCGCACCGCCGCCGCCCGGACCACCGTGGCGTTGGTGACGATCCTCGTCACCGCGTTCGCGGTGCACGAGATGTATGCTGCGGCAAATGTCGGCGGAATGGCGAGCCTCGAGTGGCTCCTCATCATCGTCTTCACCGTCACGAGCGCCTGGATCGGCTTCAGCGCCGGAACCGCGGTCGCTGGCGCGCTCTTTGCCGTGCGCCATCCGAAGCGGATCAAGACGGGTGGCGCTACAGGCGGCCTCACCGCTCTCGTGATGCCGGTCTATAATGAGAACCCGCGCGAGGTGTTCAGCGCCCTCGCGGCGATGATCGACGATCTTCCGCGCGAGGCGCGCGCCCATTTCGAGGTGTTCATCCTCTCCGACACGACGAACGCCGAAACCTGGATCGCCGAAGAGCGGGCGCTCGCCAATCTGCGCCGCCTCGCGGGCGGCACGCGCGTCTGGTATCGCCGCCGGCGTCACAACACCCACCGCAAGGCCGGCAACGTCGCCGACTTCGTGCGCCGTTGGGGCGGCCGTTACGACCACATGGTCGTCCTCGATGCCGACAGCCTGATGACCGGCAAATGCCTCGCCGAGCTGCGCCAGGCGATGATCGACGATCCGAAATCCGGCATCATCCAGACCGGCCCGATCCTCATCGGCGGGACCACCCCGTTTGCCCGCGCCCAGCAGTTCGCCAACACCATCACCGGCCCCGTCGTCTCCGAAGGCGTCTCGGCCTGGCAGGGGGATGACGGCAACTATTGGGGGCACAACGCGATCATCCGCATGGAGGCCTTCGCGAGCGCGGCCGGCCTGCCCCAACTTCCCGGCAAGCCGCCCTTCGGCGGGACCATCCTCAGCCACGATTTCGTCGAGGCCGCCCTCATCCGCCGCGCCGGATGGAGCGTCACGCTGCGCAACGACATCAAGGGCTCCTATGAGGGCGCGCCGACCGATCTTTTCGGCATCATCACGCGCGACCGGCGCTGGGCGCAGGGCAACTTGCAGCACGGCCGCATCGTCGGCGCGGCCGGCCTCACCGCGGCGAGCCGCGTGCACTTCCTGATGGGCATCTTCGCCTATCTGATGAGCCCGATCTGGCTGCTTCTGATCCTCACCGGTATGGCGCTCGCCGTGCAGGCGACCTTCATCCGGCCCGAATATTTCCCGCACGGCTTCGCCCTCTTCCCCAACTGGCCGGCCTTCGACGTGGAGCGGCTGATCCAGCTCTTCATCCTGTCGATGGGCGTCCTGCTGCTGCCGAAGGCCTTGGGCCTCATGCGCGCGATCCTGCACGGTCCGACGCGCCGCGCCGCCGGTGGCTCCGCCTTCCTCGTCGCGGGCGCCTTCGTCGAGCTCCTGATCTCGACCATGATCGCGCCGATCATGATGCTCGCGCAGACGCAGATCGTCTTCTCGATCATGCTTGGCCGTGCCGTGGGCTGGACGCCGCAGGCCCGCCAAGGGGCGAGCGTGCCGTGGGCGATCGTCGCCCGCTATCACATGCTGCACGTTCTCGTCGGCATCGCGCTCGCCGCGATCGCGTGGTTCCACTCGCCCGAACTCGCGGCCTGGATGTCGCCGACCCTGGTGGCGCTCATCTTCGCGGTGCCGATTTCCAAGGCGATGGGCTCGCCATGGCTTGGACGGCGGCTGCGGCGCGCCTATCTGATGATCACCCCACAGGAAGCCGAGCCGCCGGAGGTTTTGCGTACGGCACGGCGCCTGGCCCATTATTTCCCCGCTGCTCTGCCGGGGAACGCCCTCATCACCCTCGCGGACGATCAGGAGCTGTGCTGGGCACACCGTCTCTCGCTGGAACCCGGCGAGCGCGGTCGGGGCAAATTCGATGCGGCCACCGCGCTCGCGACCGTGAAGCTCGACGAGGCGGAAAGCCTCGAGGAGCTTGCCGATTGGCTGGAGCCGCAAGAGCGGCTCAGCCTCCTCTCGGACACGGGCCTTCTCGATCGCGCTCTCGCTTTGCGCGCGAAGAAGACCATCCGAGCGGCCTGAGCCTGTTTGCTAGGATGACGAAAACCCCGCCGAGCCGGCGGGGTTTTTTCGTTTCGGCGTTTCTTACGGCACCAGCCGGTGCGCGGGAAGCGCCGCCGCCGGCAAGCCGAGCGCCCGGCCCGCCTGGGCAAGATGGGACGCGACGAACGCCGCGCGCGACGCGCCTACGATGATTTCGCACCGCTCCTGCCGCCACCACAAGGTGGCCGGCGTCCGCGCCACCATCGTCCGCACGACGTCGTCGGGGCGGAGGGCGGACCGATCCACGCCGCAAATGCGGGCGAGGATATGATCGACACCGCCGGTGAGGACGAGCACGGAGAGCGCCCCGCTGCGGTCGACGAGATGATGCGGCGTCGCGGCGAGGACGCTCGAAATCTCCGCAGCCAACGCGGCGGCGAGGCCGAAGCGCGCCATCACGAGATAGCCGCCATCCTCGGCAAGGATCGCGACCTCCGTCTCGCGCGCCGGCCCTCGCGGTGCCCGCGCGTACGCCGCGCGTCCCGGCTCGGGCAGCGGCGCGCCGATCGCCTGGCCGACCGCAACCGCCTCGCTCGCCGGCACATCGAGCCGCAGGAGGCTGCGCGCGTCCGCCTCCCGCAATGTCACCGACCCGTCCGGGGCGGCGAGATCGAGGCCGCCGAGCGCGCTCGTCCACGACAACCGCCTCATGGCCGCTCCTCCAAGACGCGCGCGGGAACGACACGGACCGCGACGGTCCGCCCATCGGGCCCTTCGGCGAAGAGCTTGGAGCCGAAGGCGGGCGGCGGGCTCGCGTCGACGAGTGCCTGGGCGATCGGCCGCTTCAGGAACGGTGAGACGGCGCCCGCGAGCACCGCGCCGAGCGGCGTTTTCGTCCGCGTCAGGAGCCGCGCGCCGGGCTCGAGCACCACAGGCCGCATCGGAACGAGGCCGATCACCGACTGGGACGCGTGCGGGCGCGCCGGATCGGCGAAGGCGGGGCCGAGGGCCGCCGGATCGAGGCGCAGTGCCGGCGTGACGTCGACCCGCCCCTCCTCCATCCACAACAGACGCATCGCGGCGCGACCGATCGGCGCCGCGCCGATCGCCGCGCCGGCGGCGACGAGCCGCTCCCAGAGCGCGAGCCCATAGCGCGCCGGGCTGATGATCTCGACGCTTCCATGCCCGAATTGGGAGCTTTTCAGGAGCCAAAGCTCCACCCCGTCGAGGCGCACGAGAACGCGCGTTCCCTTGGGCAGCGCCGGCAACGCCTCAACGAAGACGGCCGCGAGGATGCGCCCGCGCTCCGGCCCGCAGACCACGGCGCTGGCATAGGTGTCGGACAGATCCGTGACCGTGACGGGCGATTGCGCGAAACGGGCCCGCACCGCCGCGAGGCGAGGGTCGGCGAGGATCTCGAAGCGATCGTGCGCCACCCGGTCGACACGGAGGAAGCCGAGCGCCCGTCCATCCGCGCCGAGCGCGAGAGCGGTCGCGGCCTGATCGAGGCCGAGCCGGGGCGCGCCGCCGAAGACGATGCCGTCGATCGTTGCGAGCGCGCGCGGGCCGACGATCTCGAACCGCTCGGCGGCGGACATGTCGGCTATGCCGCCGATCTCCCGCGCCGCGAGCGCTTCGCGGTAGGCCGCTCGCTCGACATTTTCGCCCGCCCCCGGATAGGCCGACGGGACGCGCCATTCGCCCAGCGCCTCATAGACCGCGCGCTCCCGGTGCCAGGGGTCGGCCGGGACGAAGCGCACCGGCTCGGCCATCGCGCCGATATAGGGCCCGTCTCGCACCGCGTCGGGTAACGCGATCGGGGCCGGCGAAACGCTCCCCGCACGCGCGACGGGCAAGGTCGCGCCGTCGGCGACCGGGAGGCTCACGGGTTCGGCCTCGATCCCCACGGCGCGCGCGGCCGCGACGCCGGCGTCCGATCCCGCCTGAAGCGCCTCGGCGAGCCCCGCGCCGACCGCCGGCCGCCAGGTCGCCCGGCATCCGGTGTCGGGCGGAGCGACCGGCCGAAGCGCACCGACCCGCACGAGAAGATCGCAGGCGATCCGCTCGCCCCGTCCGCCCGCGCCCGGCGCGATGCGGACATGGGTGAGCCGCGCGCCGCCATCGCACGCGGCGATCCGGTGACCGCGGTGCGCCTCGTCGCCGCCTTCACCCACGATGGCGGCCACCTCGACGCCCGCGTCGCGCAAGATCTCGGCGACCATCGCCGCGCCATCGGCCTCAGCCTCCGCCGCCACGACAGCCCGCGCGCCGGGCGCGACGCCGAAGCGGCGCACGAAGGTGAGCGCCGCCGCGGCCGACATCACGCCCTCCGGCTCGCGATCGGCCTCATCTGCCGCATGGCCCGCCGCCCAGACATAGGCCCCTGCACGGACCCGCCAGAGGTGCCCGCCGCCGCTCCGCTGATACAGAAAGACGCCGGCATCATCGGCCCCCGCGACGGTATCGGTGAGGATCAGCGCACCGAGCTGGTCGAGCGCGCTCACCGTCCGCGCGAGGAAGGCGTCCGGCGGGCGGCCATCGATGGTGGCGGTATCGGCAAGCGTGAGGAGACGGCCGCCGACCGACGGCATCGCCTCGGCAAGGAGGACGCGTGCGCCGCCACGGGCGGCGGTCAGCGCCGCGGCAAGCCCCGCTGCGCCGCCGCCGACGATCAGGATATCCACATGGGCGGTGATATGGTCGGACGTCGGCTTTCGCACGTCCGACGGACTGCGCGCGGGAGGGGGCGACGTCCGCCTTCGGAACCAGCCGAGGACGCGCGCGGGCCAGGCACGGCGAACGCTGTTCGCCGGGCTCGAAGGCAGGACCATGGCAGGCGACCTGCCCGCCGCGTCCGGGGTCCGGCCCGCATCGGCGGTGATCGAGGACGCCAATCGGGGCGATGGACCGGGTGGCGGCGTGAGCGCCATCCCCTCCTCCAGCGCCGTCGTGGCGACCGGAAGGATCGCCGCGCCGCAAACCACATAGGCCTCGGCTCGCGCATAGACGCCGGCTTGCGCAAAGCCGTCGGCCCGAGCATCGGCGCCAGTTTGCTCATGAGCGTCGGCTCGCGCATCAGCGTTGGCTCGCGCATCGGCGGCGGCACGCGGAGGGGCGCCGGCCCGAGGGCCGGCGGCGGCGATCGGAACGCCTCCGACGCTGCGAATGCCGTTGGCGAGAAGCGCGGAGGCGATGGTGTCGCCATGACACCCGGTCAGCGCCGTCCCGTCGAAGCGAAAGGCGAGCGGGCGGCTGCGGTCGACACTCCACCCGCCGTCTTCCGTGCGTCTTGACGTCCTCTTCATCGCAACACGGTCACGGCAGAGAGCACCTCACCTCGTCGCCTCATCCATCGCTGATTGCGCGAGAGGCCGGCAGGATCGTTTAGGCAATCCCGCCATCCCGCCGCAAGGCGCAATCCGCCTCAGGAGAGCCCGGTGATGGCCCCGTCGACGACACCGATGCGTTCGGCCGCCGGATGGCGGGGAAGACCCGGCATCGTCATCACCTCGCCGGTGAGGGCGACGACGAAGCCCGCGCCGGCCGAAAGACGCACCTCGCGGATCGGCAGCGCAAAGCCCGTCGGCGCGCCGAGCCGCTTGGGATCGGCCGAGAAGGACGATTGCGTCTTCGCCATGCAGATCGGCAGCGCGCCGAACCCGGCCGCCTCCCATTGGGCGAGCTTTTCGCGCACACCAGCGGCAGGGATCACCTCGCCGGCGCGGTAGATCGACCGGGCGACGGTCTCGATCTTGTCCCACAGCGGCATCCGGTCGGGATAGAGCACCTCAAAGCCGCTCGGCGCCTCGGCGAGACGGATCACCTCCTCGGCGAGCCCCGTCGCGCCGGCCCCGCCCTTCGCCCAATGCTCGCAAAGGACGGCCTTCACGCCGAGCCCCTCGACGCATTCGGCGACGGCCGCGAGCTCGGCCTCGCTGTCGGCCGTGAAGCGGTTGATCGCGACGACGACCGGAACGCCGAAGCCTTTGACGTTCTCGACATGGCGCACGAGGTTCGCCGCCCCGGCGACGACGGCATCGACATTTTCCGTCTGAAGGTCGGCCCGCGCGACGCCGCCGTGCATCTTGAGGGCGCGGACGGTCGCGACGACCACCGCGGCCGACGGGGCAAGGCCGGCTTTGCGACACTTGATGTCGAAGAATTTTTCCGCCCCGAGATCGGCCCCGAAGCCCGCTTCGGTGACGACATAGTCGGCGAGACCGAGAGCGGCGTTGGTCGCCATCACCGAATTGCAGCCGTGCGCGATGTTGGCGAACGGTCCGCCATGGATGAGGACGGGCGTCCCCTCGAGGGTCTGCACGAGATTGGGAAGCGCTGCCTCGTTGAGGAGCGCGGCCATCGCCCCCTGCGCTCCGATCTCGGCGGCGCGCACCATCGACCCGTCCGCCCGCTGGCCGACGATGATCTCGCCGAGCCGCTGCTGAAGGTCGTCCTTGTCCCGGGCGAGGCAGAGGATCGCCATCACCTCGGAGGCGACGGTGATGTCGAACCCGCTCTGCCGCGTCTGCCCGTTCGCCCGGCCGCCGAGACCGACGACGATATCGCGCAGGGCGCGGTCGTTCATGTCGAGCACGCGGCGCCAGGTGACGCGGCCCGGATCGATGCCGGCCTCGTTGCCCCAATGGATGTGGTTGTCGACCATCGCGGCGAGGAGATTGTGGGCCGAAGTGATCGCGTGGAAGTCGCCGGTGAAATGGAGGTTGATGTCCTCCATCGGCAGCACCTGGGCATAGCCGCCGCCGGTCGCCCCGCCTTTGACGCCGAAGCACGGGCCGAGCGAGGGCTCGCGCAGGCACGCGACGGCATTCTGGCCGACATGGCGCAGCGCGTCGGTGAGGCCGATGGTGGTGGTGGTCTTCCCCTCGCCCGCTGGCGTCGGGCTGATCGCGGTGACGAGAATGAGCTTGCCGTTGCCGCCCGCCGGAGGATGCGCGAGCTTCGCCTTGCCGCGGCCATAGGGGATGATGTCGTCGTCGGACAGGCCGAGACGGGCGGCGATCTCGCCGATGGGCCGCATTGTGGCGTTCTGGGCGATGGCAAGATCACTCGTCATGTCGTCTCCGCTTTCGTTTCTTCGCAGGTCCGTGCGCGCCGAGCAGGATCGACGCCCCGCTTATAAGCGGTGCGTGCGCGGCCTGCCGTCGGTTCCGTCTATATCGGGGCGCGCAAGGGACCGAAAGAGCACCCTGCCGGCGATGCGATGCGCGCCCCGGACGCAGACCAGCGCCCGACGGCGCATATCCGAGAGCCCCCGAAAATGTCAGTAGTATTTATTTAACATCTTCATCAATTTTCGAGATTCATATCTTACATTTCGTTCGATTTTACTTTTACCCAATGCTGATATTCGCCGTTCTTTCAAATTCGATCCGCACCAAAGGTCGGATCACGCGTTCTCGCTCTATCGAACACTCGATGGAGTTGGTGACATGCCACGTTGGGCCCTGCAGATCCTCGCCGCGTTCTTTCTCCTCGCTTGCGCCGTCTCGGCGGAACGGGGCGTCGCAGCGCCGGTCGATGTGGTCCCGACGGTTCTCCATGAAGCGGAATGGCGCGCATATCGCAGCGCCTTCATCGAGGCGGACGGCCGTGTGATCGACCGCGAGAAGGGTGGCAAGTCGCACAGCGAGGGCCAGGGCTACGGGCTTCTCCTCGCCGTCTATGCCGACGACCGGGCGACCTTCGATCGCATCGTCGCGTTCACCTGGAGCCGGATGCGGTTGCGCGAAGACGGGCTCGTCTCCTGGCTCTACGATCCGCGCCAATTTCCTTCGATCGTCGACCGCAACAACGCGAGCGATGGCGACCTCCTGATCGCCTACGCGCTCGTCCTCGCGGCCTTGAAGTGGGACGACACGCGCTATCTCGCGGCGGCGGCGCCGCTGATCGACGCGATCGGCCGTCACCTCCTCGAGACGCGGGGCGGCATCGTGCGCCTGCGCCCGGGCGCATTCGGCTTCGACGAGGGGGACAGCGCCGACGGTCCGGTCGTCAACCTCTCTTATTATGTCTATGGCGCGTTCTTGATGTTCGGTCACGTCGACAGCCGGCATCCGTGGCTCGAGACCTGGCAGAGCGGGCTGCGCCTCACCGCCGCCGCACTGACCGGCCGGGAAGGTCTCGCACCGGATTGGATCACCCTGCGGCGCGACCGCTTTCTCGCCACCGCCAATGGCTTCGCGCCGAAATCCTCCTACGACGCGGTCCGCATCCCGCTTTACATGGCGCTCGGCGGACGGGTCCCGGCGAGCGAGTTCCGGCCCTTCGACAATGCCTGGAACGTCCGCGGCAACCGTGCGCCGATCGACTACGACCTCGCCGCCGACACCCCGCTCGCCACCATGGGCGATCCCGGCTACCGCGCGATCGCCGCGCTTGCCGCCTGTGCCGCCCGCTCCGAGCCGCTGCCGGCGGCGATCCAGCGCTTCCGTCCGACGACCTACTTCGCGTCCTCGCTGCATCTCCTGTCGCTCGCCGCGGCCCGCAGCTCCTACCCGCACTGCGTGACGCCGAGCGGCGGGGTGCCGGTCGCATCGCTCGACACCGGACGCTTCACGGTCGAGATCGGCAGCCGGCGCTGAGCCTGCCGGAACGAAAACGGCCCCGGACGGTGCACCGTCCGGGGCCGTTTCGTCGTGGTGAGGAGCGCGCCGCTCAGAGCGACTTGACGATCTCTTCGACCATCTTCTTCGCATCGCCGAACAGCATCATGTTGTTGTCCTTGTAGAACAACGTGTTGTCGATGCCGGCATAGCCCGACCCCAGCGAACGCTTCACGAAGAGCACCGTCTTCGACTTGTCGACGTCGAGAATGGGCATCCCGTAGATCGGCGAGGACGGATCATCGCGCGCGGCGGGATTGGTCACGTCGTTCGCGCCGATGACGAAGGCGACGTCGGTCTGGGCGAACTCGGAGTTGATGTCTTCGAGCTCGAAGACCTCTTCATAGGGCACCTGCGCCTCGGCGAGGAGGACGTTCATGTGGCCCGGCATACGACCCGCGACGGGGTGGATCGCATACTTCACCTCGACGCCCTCTTCCTTCAGCGTGTCGGCCATCTCGCGCAGCGCGTGCTGGGCCTGGGCGACCGCCATGCCGTAGCCCGGCACGATGACGACCTTGCCGGCATTCTTCATGATGAAGGCCGCGTCTTCGGCCGAACCCTGCTTCACGGTGCGGTCGCCGAGATCGCCGGCTGGACCCGCGCTCTCGCCGCCGAACCCGCCGAGGATCACGGAGATGAAGGAGCGGTTCATGCCCTTACACATGATGTAAGACAGGATCGCGCCCGAGGAGCCGACCAGCGCGCCGGTGATGATCAGCGCCGTGTTGCCGAGCGTGAAGCCGATGCCGGCCGCCGCCCACCCCGAATAAGAGTTCAGCATCGACACGACGACGGGCATGTCCGCCCCGCCGATCGGGATGATGATGAGCCCGCCGAGGATCAGCGCGACGATCGTGATCGCCCAGAAGAGCGACCGCTGTCCGATGACGGATTCGGTCTGCACGAAGAAGACGACGAGGACGATCAGCAGGATGAAGATCGCAAGGTTCAGAATGTGCCGCCCCGGCAGCATGATCGGCTTGCCGGACATGCGCCCGTCGAGCTTGGCGAAGGCGATCACCGAGCCGGTGAAGGTGAGCGCGCCCACCGCGACGCCGATCGACATTTCGATCAACGAGGCACCGTGAATGTGGCCTGGATGGCCGATGCCGAACGCTTCCGGCGCATAAAGCGCCCCGGCGGCGACGAACACCGCCGCGAGACCGACCAGCGAGTGGAAGGCGGCGACGAGCTGCGGCATCGCCGTCATCGGGATGCGGCGGGCGGTGATCGCGCCGATCGCGCCGCCGATCGAGATGCCGATCACGATCAGGACCCAGCCGAGCCCGTCGGGCACGCCGGCGGCGAGCGTCGTCACGACGGCGATCGCCATGCCGATCATGCCGTAATAGTTGCCCTGGCGGGAGGTTTCCGGATGCGAAAGGCCCCGGAGCGCGAGGATGAAGAGAACCCCGGAGACGAGGTAGAGGATGGCTGCGAGGTTGGCGGTCATCGCGCTCTCGATTCGTTGGCGTTGGGGGCGTTCGCAGTGAAGACGGCCGGGACGCCGTCGGCGGGCCGCATCGCCCGCATGGACTGCTCGCTCATTTCTTCTTCTTGTACATCGCCAGCATGCGCTGCGTGACGAGGAAGCCGCCGAAGATGTTCACGCTCGCCAACACGAGGGCGATGAACCCGAACACCTTCGCCCAGATCGCGCCTTCCGCCTCCATGAAGGAGACGCCGGTCGCGAGAAGGGCGCCGACGACGATCACCGAGGAGATCGCGTTGGTCACGCTCATCAGCGGCGTGTGGAGGGCGGGGGTCACCGACCACACGACATAGTAGCCGACGAAAATCGCGAGGACGAAGATCGACAGGCGGAACACGGTCGGATCGATCGCACCGCCGGTCGCTGCGGCGACGGCCTCGGCCGCGACGTCAGCCGCCTGCGCTGCGGAATCGGCGGCGCCGGTGGCCGCCTCTTGTGCATAGGCTTTCATGGTGGGTCCCTATCAGGCCGCGCTCTGGGGCTTGGCTCCGCCGAAGCGTTCGTGGACCAGCGCGCCGTCTTTGGTCAGCAGCGTCGCGGTCACGAGTTCGTCGTCCCATTTGGGCGAGAACGCCTTCGATTCCTTGTCGATGAGACAGGTGTCGATGAAGGTGAAGAGGTTCTTGGCGTAGAGCAGCGAGGCGGTGGTCGCGATGCGGCCCGGCACGTTGAGATGGCCGATGATCGTCGTCCCGCCGATGGTGACGACCTCACCCGGAACCGCGCCCTCGACATTGCCGCCGCGCTCCACCGCGAGGTCGACGATCACCGAACCCGGCGCCATCGCATTCACCATCGCGGCGTTGATCAGCTTCGGCGCAGGGCGGCCGGGGATCAGCGCCGTGGTGATGACGATATCCTGCTTGGCGATGTGGCTTGCAACGAGTTCAGCCTGCTGGCGCTTATAATCGTCGCTCATTTCCTTGGCGTAACCGCCGGCGGTCTCGGCCTGCTTGAACTCGTCGTTCTCGACCGCGATGAACTTCGCGCCGAGCGAGGCGACTTGCTCTTTCGCCGCGGGGCGCACGTCGGTCGCGCTGACGGCGGCACCGAGACGGCGGGCGGTCGCGATCGCCTGGAGGCCGGCGACGCCCGCGCCCATCACGAACACCTTCGCGGCCGGAACCGTGCCGGCGGCGGTCATCATCATCGGGAAGGCGCGGTCGAACACCTCGGCCGCGTCGATGACGGCCTGATAGCCGGCAAGGTTCGCCTGGCTCGACAGGATGTCCATCGACTGGGCGCGGGTGATGCGCGGCATCAGCTCCATCGCGACGGACGCGACACCGGCATTCGCCATCGCCCTGAGGCCGGCTTCGTCGCCATAAGGGTCGAGCGCGCCGATCACCATCGCGCCTTGTTTCATCGCGGCGAGCGTCTCGGGTGCGGGACGGCGGACGGTCAACACGATGTCGGCCCCGTTCACGGCCTCGACACCGGATGCCGCGATCGTCGCCCCGGCGTCCTGAAAGGCGCTGTCGGTGACACGCGCCTTCGCGCCGGCGCCGGTCTCGATCACGACATCGGCACCGGCATTCACATAGCGCTTCACCACGTCGGGTGTTGCGGCGACGCGCGTATCTTCCGCCTCAGCGGCTACGGCGATCTTCAAAATCGGCCCCCAATCATTGGAGAAAATTTCTTTTTAGGGTCGTCTCAAACCGGAGGCGTCAAACGAGAAAGATCAGCATTCCGAACAGGAGCAGCACGATCAGGAGGATCGTCCACTTCGAGAGCCGCAAAAAGGCCTCATACGTCCGCTGATGATCGGCAAAATCGGTCCGCGGAGCGTCGCCCGCTGCATCGGCCGTGCTGTCAATCGTGTCATGAGCCACAGTCGCCACGCCAAATCTCCCCCAGTCTGAGTCAGGTGCGTTCTAGTCGTAAGGGTGGATGCTGGCAACAAAGGCGCGGCCAATTCCATAGAGATTCAACGGTCCAGGAATTGATCGCTCCGATCAGTGTTTTCGGCCGGACGCTTTGTTGCACCGCACCCAATCTATCACAGCTTTAATCGCTGGCGTGAGGCGCGTTGTCCTTGCCCGCCCGCCGGGCGCGATCAAGCATCGCACCAGTCTCGCGCCCGCCCGAACACCGATTCGTTCGCGCGCCGCACGATTGCGCGGCTTGCGTTCGCGGCCCGTTCACGCCAGCTTGCGCCGAACGCGAACAAGGGAGTGGACGATGTCCGGATTGGCGATGCCGGCCCTCAACGAGGCAACGCTCGCACGCCGCGCCGAAATCGTGGCCGCCCTGCGGGCCATCGTTCCGGGCGAAGGCACGGTCGACGACGAGACCGGAATGCGAACCTACGAATCCGACGGGCTCACCGCCTATCGGCAGCTCCCGTTCGTCGTCGTCTTGCCAGAAACGGTCGAGCAGGTCGCCGCCGTCCTGAAATATTGTCACGAGAACGAGATCCGCGTCGTGCCGCGCGGCGCCGGAACCTCGCTCTCCGGCGGTGCCCTGCCGCTCGGCGACGCGGTCCTGTTGTCGATGATGCGCTTCAACCGCATCCTCGATATCGACTTCGCGAACCGCAGCGCGACGGTGCAGCCCGGAGTCACCAACCTTGCGATCACCCAGGCCGTCGCGCACGAAGGCTTTTATTACGCCCCCGACCCCTCCTCGCAGATCGCCTGCTCGATCGGCGGCAATGTCGCGGAGAATTCGGGCGGGGTCCATTGCCTCAAATACGGCCTCACCACCAACAATGTGCTCGGCCTCGAGATCGTCACCATCGAGGGCGAGGTGCTGCGCGTCGGGGGCAAGCATCTCGACCAGGAAGGCTATGACTGGCTCGCCTTCATGGTCGGCTCGGAAGGCCTTCTCGGTGTCGTCACCGAGGTGACGGTGCGGATCCTGCGCTCACCGGAGACGGCGCGCGCCGTCCTCGTCGGCTTCCCCGATACGGAAAATGCCGGCTCCTGCGTCGCCGCGATCATCGCCGCCGGCATCATCCCCGGCGGAATGGAGATGATGGACAAGCCCGCGATCCACGCCGCGGAGGATTTCGTCCATGCCGGTTATCCCCGCGATGTCGAAGCGCTCCTCATCGTCGAGCTCGACGGACCGCAGGTGGAGGTCGACCATCTCCTCGAGCGCGTCGAAAAGATCGCCCACCAATTCGGCGCAACCCATGTCCGCGTCTCCCAGTCGGAGGAGGAACGGGCGACGTTCTGGGCCGGGCGCAAGGCCGCCTTCCCCGCCGTCGGCCGCATCTCGCCGGACTATATGTGCATGGACGGGACGATCCCGCGCCGCGAGCTCGCGCGCGTTCTCCAGGGGATGGCCGATCTGTCGACCAAGCACGGCCTGCGGGTTGCGAACGTCTTCCACGCGGGTGACGGCAACCTTCACCCCCTCATCCTCTTCGACGCCAATCAGCCGGGCGAGCTCGAGCGGGCCGAGGCGTTCGGCGCCGATATTCTGAGGCTGTGCGTCGAAGTCGGCGGCTGCCTCACCGGCGAGCATGGCGTCGGCGTCGAAAAGCGCGACCTGATGCCGGAAATGTTCACCGAGGACGACCTCAAGCAGCAGCAGCGGGTGAAGTGCGCGTTCGATCCGCACCACCTCCTCAATCCCGGCAAGGTCTTCCCGACGCTTCACCGCTGCGCCGAGCTCGGCCGGATGCACGTTCATCACGGCAAGCTCCCCTTCCCCGACATTCCACGTTTTTGACGACGCGGTTCGGCGAGGCAAACCGGGGGCGACGGCCACCGCCGCCCCGCGAGCCGACATTTCACCGAACGCATGGGCAGCCGAATCCGGTATCAGGTTCGAAGCTGCGAGGAGAATGAACCGTTGGGCGGAACGCTGACCCCTCAGACCGAGGACGAGGTGCGCGAGGCCATCGTCTGGGCGATCAACGCAGGCGAGCCGTTCGAGGTCGTCGGCCATGGAACGAAGCGTTCCATCAGTCCGCCGACCCAGGCCGCCGCGACGCTCGACGTGTCGGGTCTCGACGGCATCGTCGCCTATGAGCCGGAAGAGCTCGTTTTGACGCTGCGGCCCGGCACCACGATGGCCGAGCTCGCGGCCGAGATGGACAAGAAGGGTCAGATGTTCGCTTTCGAGCCGCCGAACCTCGCCCCGCTTCTCGGCGCCGTGGGCGAAGCGACCTTCGGCGGCACCTTCGCCACCAACTTCGCCGGCCCGCGCCGCCTCACGGCCGGCGCGGTGCGCGACCATATGCTCGGCGTCCACGCGATCTCGGGGCGCGGCGAGGCCTTCAAGGCAGGCGGCAAGGTCGTCAAAAACGTGACGGGCTATGATCTCTCCCGCGCGCTCTGCGGCTCGTGGGGCACGCTCGCCGTCGCGACGGAGCTCACCGTCAAGGTTCTTCCCCGGCCGGAAACCGAAGTGACCCTCGTCCTCGCCGGCCTCACGGCGGATGAGGCGGTCGCGGCGATGTCGCGCGCGATGGGCTCCTCGGCGGATGTGTCGGGCGCGGCCCATCTGCCGGCGGAGGTCGCGCCGAACGGCGTGACGGGCCCGGCGACGGCGCTCCGCCTCGAAGGCTTCGGCCCGTCGGTCTCGGCGCGGCTGTCGCATCTTCAAACGATGTTCGCGGCCGCCTCCCTCTCGGTTCTCGACGAGGCGGCCTCGCGGGCGCTCTGGTCGGCCGTCAGGGACGTGACGCCCTTTGTCGGCACCGGACACGCGGTCTGGCGGATCTCGGTCGCGCCGACGGCGGGGCCTGAGGTCGCGAAGGCCGCGCCGGCCGGAAGCCGCGTGATGTTCGACTGGGCGGGCGGCCTGTTGTGGGTCGAGGCTCCGATCACGGGGGACGCGGGCGCCGCTGCGCTGCGCGGCGCGGTCGCGGCGGCGGGCGGCGGCCATGCGACGCTGATCCGCGCGCCGGCGACATTGCGCGCCGAGGTGGCGACCTTCCATCCCTCACCTGCCCCCCTCAAGGCGCTTTCCGAACGATTGCGGAACGCGTTCGATCCCCAAGCGGTTTTGAACCCAGGGCGTATGGCACGCTAAGCAGGATCCTGCGATGCTTCGACGCTCACGCAATACGGTCACGGTCCTTGTCCCGGCGATGAACGAGCGCTCAACCCGACGCCCGACCCCGGGCTCCAGCGTGCCGAATATCGGCGCCCGAGCGCACGCATCCGAGGCGGAGGCGCCGGCGAAGAAGCCCCGTAAGCGTCGCAGCGCGACCCCGTCCCAGTCGCCCGCCACGACCGCCTCGCCGGCCACTCTGCGCAAAAAGGCATCCCCGATCCCCGGCGACGCTGACACGGCACGGCCCGAAGCCGGCGCCGAGGCGCCATGGCGGGACGAGGCGAAGGACGAGATGAGGGACGGGGCGGGCCGCCGCGGCAAACGGTCGGCCTGGAACCCGTTCCGGGTGCGTCCGGGCGTCGTCAATGTGAAGCTGATCTATGCGGCTTATCTCGCGAGCCTCGCGCTGCCGCTCGTCGCGATCCTCGGCGCCGTCTTCGCCCATCAGGCACGGCGCGCGCATCCGGCGGCGTGGCTCGAAACGCATTATACCTACCAGGTCCGAACCTTCTGGATCGGCTTTGCGGCCAATATCGTCGCAAGCGTTCTCGCCCTTGTCGGTATCGGCCTCCTCCTCTATCCGCTGATCGCGGTTTGGGTGGTGGCACGATCGGTCAAGGGCCTGATCAATGTCGCGCAAAGGCTGGAGATCGAGGACCCGTACGGGTTCTTCATCTAGACGGCGCGCGCCGTCTCAGTCCAAGCGGAAACAGAAACTGGAACAACAATACGTTCCGCAACAGCGTCGAAACCATGCAGACACATTTCACAGCCGAGCAGCTCGCCGATCCGCACATCAAGACGTGTGACCAGGTGCTACGCGCCTGTGTTCATTGCGGCTTCTGCACGGCGACGTGCCCCACTTTCGTCCTCCTCGGCGACGAGAGGGACAGTCCGCGCGGGCGCATCTATCTCATCAAGGACATGCTGGAGAAGAACCGGCCGGCGACGGAGGCGGACGTGCGCCATGTCGACCGCTGCCTGTCCTGCCTCGCCTGCATGACGACCTGCCCGTCGGGTGTTCATTATATGCACCTCGTCGACCATGCGCGGGACCATATCGAGGCGACCTACAAGCGACCCTTCACCGATCGCTTGCTGCGCATCATGCTCGCCAAGATCCTGCCCTACCCGGATCGCTTCCGCACCGCGCTGGCGATGGCGCGCTTCACCCGGCCGCTCGCCCGCCTCTTCTTGCCGAATCCGGCGCGCCCGCACGCCGAGGCCGCCGGCAACAGCCGGGTCGACAACGAAAACCGTTCTTTGAAGGGCCTCGCCGCGCCGGCGGTCGTCAACAGCGCGCGCACGGTGGCCCCGATCCCGAGCATCTTCACCCGCCTGTCGGCGATGCTGTCCCTCGCCCCGGCCGAGATGCCCAAAAAGGCGACGCCCAAGCGCGGCGCCTATCCGGCGATCGGCAAGCGGCGCAAGCGCGTCGCGCTGCTGACCGGCTGCGCCCAGAGCGTCCTCGCCCCGTCGATCAACGAGGCGACGATCCGCCTTCTCAACCGGGCCGGCGTCGAGGTGGTGCTCCCCGAGGGTGAAGGCTGCTGCGGCGCTCTCGTCCACCATATGGGACGCGAGGACGACGCGCTCGCCGCCGCCCGCGCCAATATCGACGCCTGGTGGACCGTCAAAGAAGACGGTGGGCTCGACGCGATCGCCATCACCGCGTCCGGCTGCGGGACGACCGTGAAGGATTACGGCTTCATGCTGCGGACCGACCCGATCTATGCCGCGAAGGCGAAGGCGCTGTCGGCGATCACCAAGGACATCACCGAAGTCCTCGGCGATCTCGATCTCGGCGCGCCGGTGCGCACGCCCGAAGCGCCGATCGCCTATCACAGCGCCTGCTCGATGCAGCACGGGCAGAAGATCACCCGCCTGCCCAAGGCGCTCCTCACCGCCGCCGGCTTCACCGTGAAGGACGTGCCGGAAGGACATCTGTGCTGCGGCTCGGCCGGCACCTACAACATCATGCAGCCCGAGATCGCCGCGCGCCTGCGCGAGCGCAAGCTCGCCAATATCGAGACGACCGGCGCCACGCTCGTCGCGACCGGGAATATCGGCTGCATGACCCAGCTCGGCAGCGAGACGCGCCCCGTCGTCCACACGATCGAGCTGCTCGACTGGGCCCATGGCGGCCCGGCGCCCGAGGCAGCCGCCGGTGTGCTCAGCGAGGCCCCGAAGGCCGTCCTGGCCTGAGCCTCCGCCCGTAGTCCGGCCCGCCCACGCTCCGAGACCGGCAAAATCGCCGGCGACGCCTTCCGCCTCCGCCGACCATTCCCCGCGGCGGGCCACGCGGTGACGCTCGCCGTGCGCGGGGCGAGGCGGCGCACCATCCCCATTTTGCCGCGCGCCGTGCAATCCGCCCCGGCGATGCGCTAAAGAAGAATGCCAATCCGTAGGGGGCTCCCGAGTGACCGATCTGACTTCCGATAGCGCCGCCAATCTCGCCGCCGCGCCGCTGGCGCGCGCCTATCTGACGGGCGATGCCGATCCCGTCGCCGTGACCGAGGTGCTGCTCGACCGCATCGCCGCCTCGGAGGGATCGGCGGTCTTCCTCGCCGTCACCGGAGAGCGCGCGCTGCGCGAGGCCGAAGCCGCCCGAGCCCGCTACAAAGACGGCCGCCCCGCCTCCCCGCTCGACGGCGTCCCCGTCGCCTGGAAGGATCTGTTCGACATGGCGGGCGAGGTGACGACCGCCGGCTCGGAGCTTTTGCGCCATGCCGCCCCGGCCGAGACCGACGCCCCCGTCGTCGCCCAGCTCGCAGCCGCCGGAATGGTCGCGCTCGGCAAGACCAATCTCACCGAGTTCGCCTATTCCGGCCTCGGCCTCAATCCGCATTATGGCACCTGCCCCAACCCGCATGACGACGTGACGCCGCGTGCGCCGGGCGGATCGTCGTCCGGCTCCGCGGTCGCCGTCGCGGCCGGGCTCTCAACGACCGCGATCGGCTCCGACACCGGCGGCTCGGTGCGCGTGCCGGCCGCCTTCAACGGCGTCGTCGGCGCGAAGTCGACCGTCGGCCGCATCGACAAAAGGGGCGTCACCCCCCTCTCTTATTCGCTGGACAGTGTCGGCCCCCTCGCCCGCACCGTCGAGGATTGCGTCCTCCTCGACGCCGCGATGCGCGGGGTCGCGCCGACGATCGCACGCGCCGACATCGCGGGCCTCCACCTCGTGATCTCCGAAACCCTCTTCCTCGACGATTGCGAGCCGGCTGTGATCGACGCCTTCGAGGCCGCGATCAAACGGCTCGAGCGCGCCGGGGCGAAGGTCTCGACCCGTGTCGTGCCGGAACTCGGCGAAGCCGCGCGCATCATGGCCGATTACGGCACCGTGACCGCGGTCGAGGCCTACGACTATCACCGCGATCGCGTCGAGGGGGCGGACGTCGAAGAGATGGACGGCCGCGTCGTCGCGCGCATCCTGCGCGGCAAGCAGATGAGCGCGCACGATCTTCTGACCGTCATGCGGGCGAGCGTCAGCCTCGCGAAGAGCCTCAAGACCTCGCTCGAGGGCGCGCTCCTCGTCGGGCCGACCGTGCCGCATGTCGCACCGGAGATCGCCCCGCTCGACGCCGACCCGAACCTCTTCAACACGGTCAACCTCAAGTCGCTGCGCAACACGATGGTCGGCAACTTCCTCGACCTTCCGGGCGTCGCGATGCCAATGTCGAGCCCCTCGCCGCTGCCGGTCTCCTTCCTCGTCTCGGCCAATGCCGGAGAGGACGAGACGGTGCTTGCCGCCGCGCTGGCCATGGAAGGCATTCTCCGCAGCGCCTGACGCGGCGGCGCGCGCACAAAAAAAGGGCCTGCCGTCATGGACGGCAGGCCCTTCTTGTTTGTGCGGTGACCCGGCCTACTCGATGTTGGCGAGGTCGTCCTGGTCGAGACCGGCGATCTCGTCATCGGTCGACAGGAGCGGCGTGATCCGGCGGATCGCGACCCGGCGATTGACCTGGCTCGGCCCGTCGGTCTGCTCCTTCAGATACTGCTCGCCGAAGCCCTGCGAGACGAGATTCTCCGGCGGGATCTCGAAATACTCGGTCAGGATCGTCGCGACCGATTCGGCCCGGCGATCGGAGAGTTCGAGGTTGTAGAGATCCGCGCCGACCGCATCGGTGTGACCCTCGATGAGGAACACTTCCTGCGGGTTGTCGGCGACGGCCTCCTCGATCGCCGCGCCGATGACTTCGAGCGTGTCGATCTGTTCGTAAGGCACCTCGGCCGAATCCATGGCGAAGGTGATCGTGTCGATATCGACGCGGGGCATGTAGTCCCGCAGGTTCTCATTGAAGAGCACCTGGTTCAGCGTATAGGAGCGGTCGAGCTGGGCGACCGGCTCGGCCGTCACCGCCTGATAGACCTGCTCGACCGGCGCACGCGACGGCTCCACGATGTACTCGTTGCGCGGAATGTTCACCGTGACCGGACGGACGTCGACGATGACGTCCTGATTGCCGCCCCACCATTGCGGCATGTTGTTGAACAGGGTGACGATCCCGACGCCCGGCGTCTCGCGATAGCGGCGGATCGGCAAGCCATAGCTGTCGCTGATCGTGACGACGCGCACGCCGTTCGGACGGACGACGACGGTTTCGGTCCAACCATTGTTGAAGCCGTAGACGTCATAGCGATCGGCCCGCCAGCGGAAGCGGTTCGGGTGCGCGTTCACGATGAACGGACGCCCATAATCGCGGTAGACGACGCGGTCACGGCCACGACGCACGATGTCGGCGTCGTCGAAGAACCGCCAGTCGCGACGATCCCACCGGCCACCATCACGGTAACGGTCGGCCTCGCGGCGCTCCCAATCCCGCACGCGCTCATACCGGTTGCGATCGCGCTCGCGGCGACGCTCGGCGACCTGCTGGTCACGGCGGAACTCGCGGCGGAGCTCCTGGCGACGGTTGCGCAGCTCGTCGGCGCGGCGCTCGGACCGGCGGTTGGCCTCGCGGAGATCTTCCGCACGGGCACGCTGGACCTCACGGCGACGCTCCAGGCGGATTTCACGCTGGCGCTCGTCCTGACGCGCGTCGCGGCGGGCTTCGCGGCGCTCATCACGCAGCGCATCGAGCCGACGCTGTTCGCGGTTGGCCTCGCGCTGGTCGTTACGATCGCGCTGGTCGTTACGATCACGCTGGCGATCGGCCTGACGCTCGCGCTGACGGTCCTCGCGGATCGCTTCGCGGCGACGCTCCCGCTCGTCCTGGCCGGCGCCCTGGCGATTGTCACGCTCGCGCGTGGCACGGCGCTCTTCGCGCAGCTCGTCGAGACGACGACGCTGGCGCTCTTCCTGAACGGCGTTCTGTCGATCGCTCCGGTTCAGCTCCTGGCGACGCTCTGCGCGCTCGGCCTGGACGGCCTCCTGGCGACGCTGCCGCTCGGCCTGCACGGCCTCCTGGCGCTCACGCTGCCGCTCATTCTGCTGCGCGTCCTGGCGCTGGCGCTGGCGCTCGGCCTGACGCTCTTCCTGCCGCTGGCGCTGACGCTCGGCCTGACGCTCGTTCTGCTGCGCCTCTTGGCGTTGACGCTGACGCTCAGCCTGGCGCTCGTTCTGCTGCGCCTCCTGCCGCTGGCGCTGACGCTCAGCCTGGCGCTCGTTCTGCTGCGCCTCTTGACGCTGGCGCTGACGCTGACGCTCAGCCTGGCGCTCGTTCTGCTGCGCCTCTTGGCGTTGACGCTGACGCTCGGCCTGCTGTGCCTCTTGACGCTGACGCTGCCGCTCGGCCTGCTGCGCCTCCTGGCGCTGACGCTGCCGCTCGGCCTGCTGCGCCTCCTGGCGCTGACGCTGCCGATCGGCCTGCTGAGCCTCTTGCCGCTGACGCTGCCGCTCGGCTTGCTGCGCCTCTTGCCGCTGGCGCTGCCGATCGGCCTGCTGCGCCTCTTGCCGCTGGCGCTGCCGATCGGCCTGCTGCGCCTCTTGACGCTGACGCTGCCGCTCAGCCTGCTGCGCCTCTTGGCGCTGACGCTGGCGGTCGGCCTGCTGCGCCTCTTGGCGTTGGCGCTGAACCTCGGCCTGTCGCGCCCGCTGCTGCTGCTGGCGCTCCTGCTGGCGTTCGGCCTGACGCTGACGCTGCTGCTCGTTGGGTTGTCCTTGATTGGCGCGCTGTTCCTGCCGCTGCTCGCGCCTTTCCTGGCGCTGCTGTTGCCGCTGTTCGCGGATCTGTTCGCGTCGCTGCTTGCGTTCCTCGGAATTGTCTTGGACCAAGGTGACGCCTGGGGCCGCGATCGTCGCGACCTCCGGGCCCACATAGCGCGCGGACGCCGGGATGGCCGTCGTGGCCATTAATCCCGCCAGCGCGCATGTCACCACATGACGCATTTGCCCATCCTTTCGCATTGCACAAAGTGCTCTTTAGTCGCCACGTTCTGTATGCTTCCTGAATGGGCCGCTCAGATTGCATTCACCCCGGTGAACCGCGTCTTGCGCTGCCACACCGCGGTAGAGTTTCAGATGCCGAGACGTCCACGTTCGTCATGAACACAGAAGGAGACTTACCACCCAACGGGAACCGCTGAATCACGTGTCCGTTCCGCACCATCCAATGCTTTCGGACCGCACCGAACATCGATAAAAGACACTTAAGATTGACCGTCCCCGCCGACGGGCCTTCGCGCGGACCGACACGCTGCATTGCGGCCATCCGCCATACGAAAAGGCTCCGAGTAAACCCGGAGCCAATTGGTCGTATCGATCAGACTTAGGGGAAAGAAGGCCTTGGTCGGCTTACTGCGACGGCATCAAAGCCTTCTTATTCTCCGCGTCGATCTCGGCCTGGAGCCGATCGACACTGCGCTGCTGCGTACGCTGCGCTTCGGCTTGCCGGGCACCCTGATTCTTGTCACGCGTCGCCTCACGCGCGGCTTGGTTCTTGTCGCGCACAGCCTCACGCGCCTGGCGGTTGCGCTCGGCCTCGACCTGGCGCTGGCGGCGGGCCTTTTCCTTGTCGGTGAGCTGCGCGACCACGAGCGACGTCTCCTGCGAGGCGCTGTCACGCGTCTGGCGCTGCGGTCCGTCTGCGACGTGGGCGAAGGCGGGCACGGTCAATCCCGCAACGAGCACCGCTGCCACACCCAGTTTCGTCATCTGTCCCATGTCGTCCTTCCTTTCATTCACACGCTCTCACCTAGTGCTCCCTCCCCGTCCGGCGACCGGGCGGGGCGATGGAATCACCAGGGGCGCGCTTTTGTCCCGCTCGGGCCGAAGCCCGACCGGAGACGATTGCGTGCTTGCAAATGTATGCGAGCTGAATGGGACGCGAGGATGACGAAAATCAGATGTGAATGGCGCGGCCGTACGCGTTGAGGACCGATTCGTGCATCATTTCCGACAAGGTCGGATGCGGGAAGACGGCGTGCATCAGGTCTTCTTCCGTCGTCTCGAGATTCATCGCGACAACGAAACCTTGAATGAGCTCCGTCACCTCGGCGCCCGCCATGTGCGCACCGAGAAGCTCGCCCGTCTCCGCGTCGAACACCGTCTTGACGATGCCTTCCGGTTCACCGAGCGCGATCGCCTTGCCGTTGCCGATGAAGGGGAAGCGGCCGACCTTGACCTTGCGGCCCGCCTCTTTCGCCTTCGCCTCGGTGAGGCCGACGGAGGCGACCTGCGGCTGACAATAGGTGCAGCCCGGAATCTTCAGCTTGTCGAGCGGATGCGGCTTCAGACCCGCGATCGCCTCGACGCACACGACGCCCTCATGCTCGGCCTTGTGGGCGAGCATCGGCGGGCCGGCGACGTCGCCGATCGCATAGATCCCGTCGACGTTCGTGCGGCCATAGCCGTCGATCACGATGCAGCCGCGTTCGGTCTTCACGCCGAGCTTTTCGAGATTGAGATTCTCGATATTGCCGACGACGCCGACGGCGGAGATGATCTTCTCGACCTCGCGCGTCTCGGTCTTGCCGTCCTTCTCGATGGTGACCTTCTGGGTCTTGCCCTTGTCGACCTTCGTGACCTTCGCGCTCGTCAGGATCTCGATCCCCTGCTTTTCGAGCCGCTTGCGGACGTGCGCCGCGATCTCGGCGTCCTCGACCGGCAGGATCTGGTCGAGCACCTCGACGATCGTGACCTTCGCGCCCATCGAGTTGAAGAAGCTCGCGAACTCGACACCGATCGCGCCGGAGCCGACGACGAGCAGCGATTTCGGCATCTCTTTCGGGACCATCGCCTCGAAATAGGTCCAGATCGCCTCGCCGTCCGGCTCGAGACCCGGCAGAGCGCGCGGGCGGGCGCCGGTCGCGATGATGATGTGCTTGGCGGTGTAGGTGCCGCCCTTCAACGCCCCCTTCGGCGCATCGGGCGCCTCTTCGACGGTGATGGTCCCCGCCTTCTCGACCTTGGCGGTGCCCCAGATCACGTCGACCTTGTTCTTCTTCAGAAGCATGCCGACGCCGTTATTGAGCTGCTTGGAGACGCCGCGCGAGCGCTCCACCACCTTCGCGATGTCGAAGCTCACATCTTTGACGGTCAGGCCATAATCCTTGGCGTGCTTGGCGTGGTCATAGACCTCGGCCGAGCGCAGGAGCGCCTTCGTCGGGATGCAGCCCCAGTTGAGGCAGATGCCGCCGAGATGCTTCTTCTCGACGATCGCGGTCTTGAGACCGAGCTGGGCGGCACGAATCGCCGTGACGTAGCCGCCAGGCCCCGACCCGATGATGATGACGTCGTACGCGGAGCCGTTGTCAGCCATTATATTCCTCCGAAGGGTCGTCCTTATGACGCAAGGTTAGCCGGAGATGGCGGAAAAGTCCGCCACTTGAAGTGTCGTCTCCCGCAGAGCAGCCAAGATCCGCAGCCGGTTGAACCGCAGCGAGGCATCCTCCGCATTGACGAGCACGGTGTCGAAGAAGGTGTCGACCGGCGTACGGAGCGCGGCGAGCGCCTCCATGGCGGCGGCATAGTCTTCCCGCGCCACGGCCTCGGCGACGTCGGTCTTCACCCGCGCGACAGCCTCGGCAAGCGCAATCTCCTGCGGCTCGATGAGAACGCCCATATCGGGCGCGCCCGAGACGGGGCCGTCTTTCTTTTCCTCGGCGCGCAGGATGTTGGTGGCACGGCGGTAGCCGGCCATCAGCGTCGCGCCATCCTCGCTCGCGAGGAAATCGGAGAGCGCGGCGATCCGGTTCACGATGTCGACGAGATCGATCGTGGCGAGCACCGGGATGATCGCCCGCACCGTGTCCGCCGACACGCCGGCGTCGCGCTGCTGGACGATGAAGCGCTCGAGGATGAAATCGACGATCCATGGCGCGCCGGATGCGTCCGACGCGGCCTCGCTCGCGGCCGTCATCTCGGCGTGGACGTCGAGCGAGCGGAGCTGCGCCCAGGTCTTGGCGATCACCGTCTCCGCGCCGCCACCGGCCAGCGGCACGCGCAGCGCGTTGGCGAGGATCAGGCGGATGATCCCGAGCGCCGCGCGGCGGAGGCCGAACGCGTCGCCGGAGCCGGTCGGCTTCTCGCCCGCCGCCCAGAGGGAGACGAGCTGGTCGATCTTGTCGGCGAGGGCGACGGTGACGGACACCGGCGCCTCGGGCACGGCGTCGCTCGGGCCGAGCGGCGCATAATGCTCCTCGATCGCCGCCGCGACCGCCCTTTCGAGACCTTCCGCCTCGGCATAGCGGCGGCCCATATAGCCTTGCAGCTCGGGAAACTCGCCGACCATGCCGGTCACGAGGTCCGCCTTCGCGAGGCGCGCCGCGCGCTCGGCGATGTCGGGATCGGCGCCGACGGCCGGCGCGATCTCGCGTGCCAGCGCCGCGATCCGCTCGACCCGCGCGGCCTGACTGCCGAGCTTTTCGTGGAATGTAACGGCTTCGAGCTTCTTCGCGTGCGTCGCGAGCGGCGTCTTGCGGTCCTGCTCCCAGAAGAAGCGCGCGTCGGACAGCCGGGCCTTCACCACCCGCTCATTGCCGGCGGTGATCGCAACGCCGTCGTCCGGCGCTTCGAGATTCGCCGTCAGCACGAAGGCGTTGGCGAGCGCACCGGTCGCCGCGTCGCGGGTGACGAAACACTTCTGATTCTCGCGGATCGTCAGGCGAATCACCTCGTCGGGAAGATCGAGCGCCCAATCCTCGAAACGGCCGATATGGACGACCGGCCATTCGACGAGGCCCGCCACCTCCTCCAGAAGCCCCTCGTCCTCCACGAGGTCGAGGCCGAGCGCGTGACAGGCATTCTTCGCGTCGTGCAGGATCTGGTCACGCCGCCGGTCGAGATCGACCACCACGCGCGCCTTTTCGAGCGATGTCTTGTAATCGTCGAGCCGCCGCACGCGGATCTTGCCCGGTGCGTGGAACCGATGGCCGACGGTCGTGTCGCCCACCGGAACGCCCGGCAGATCGACCGGCACGATCTCCGGGTCCTCGTTGTCCGGCCCGAAGGTCGCGATGATGGAGGTGAGCGGACGCACCCAGCGCAGCGGCGCCGGATCGGCCGAACGCTCGCCCCAACGCATCGACACCGGCCAGGGAAAGCGGCGAACGGTCTCCTCGATCACCTCGGCGGCGATCGTGATCGTGTCCCGCCCCGGAACCGTCGTGCGGGCGATATAGAAGTCGCCCTTTTTGGGATCGGTCATCACCTCCGCCTCGTCGATCGAGGCAAGGCCCGCGGCGCGCATAAAGCCTTCGAGCGCCTTCTCCGGCGCACCGACGCGCGGTCCCTTGCGCTCTTCGCGCCGGTCGGGCGAGCGCGGCGGAAGGCCGGTGACGGCAAGGACGAGACGGCGCGGCGTCGCCGTCGCATAGGCGCCCTCATAGGTGAGGCCGGCATCGACCAGCGCATTGGTGACGAGCCTCGTGAGGTCGCCCGCAGCGCGGCGTTGCATCCGAGCGGGAATTTCCTCGCTCAAGAGTTCGACAAAGAGTTCAGGCATCGGTTCGCCGGTTTCGATCGCGTCCGCGGTCGGTAGCATTGGGCGCGGCGGGGTGAAAGCCCCGCGCGGCATTGCTGCATTGCCGGCGCGCGAAAATCGCGGTCGAATCAGTCGCTTTTCCTCACCGGCACGCCTCGGCCGCGCCCGCCGGCAGCCGCACGGCAAAGGACGCGTCGCGCGCCGTCGCCGACATCATGGCGATCACGCCGCCATCGGCCCCGAGGACGGGACCGCCCGACGTGCCGGGATCTTGCGGGCAATCGAGGAGCAGCTTGTCCCGGTCGCGCGAGACGATCCGGCACGCGGAGTCGGTCTGCGCGTGCTGGCGGCGCCGGGCATAGCCGATCACGTCGACCGTCTCCGCCCCGTCCGCCTCGCCGATCGCGAGCGTCGCGGGCGCGTCCTGCGCCAGGCAGAGCGCCGTCACGTCCCGGCCGAGATCGACGGCCCGAGTCGGATTGGTGTGGAGCGCCCAGCCCATCCGGTCATAGCCGAACAAAAGCTGCATCTGCGCCGCGTCGAGGCCCCTCAGACAATGCGAGGCGGTGATTGCGACGCGCGGGGCGATCGCGAACATCGTGCAATGACGCTGGCGGTCGTAGCCGGCATGATTCGCCCGGCCGACGGCAAGGTTGGGATCCGCCTTCGCGATGGTGGCGAGCGGGGCGAGTGTGACGAAGGCGGCGACGGCCGCGCGAAGGACTGGGGTCAAGGCTGCGCTCAGTCGAAGGTGTGAAAGTCGATCGGCGGATCATAGCAGACGCCGAAGACCGGGCATTTCGGCGTGTCGCGGGTGGGCGCATATTCCGGCTGCGCCCACTGCCAGGGGTCGCAATAGGCGCGATTCGCGACGAAGCGGCGGAAGGTGTAGCGCCCCGTTGTCATCACCACGGCGCCCTCCTTTTGGATGAAGCCGTTCACCGCCTCGCAGGTCATCGTCCGCGTGTCCGGCCGGGCCTCGGCGGGCGCGGCAGCGAACGCGAGGACGATAACCGGGAGGAGCGCGACGGCGATCGGCCGGGCGGTCTGCCGAGCGATCCGGGCAACGGTCGTGACCCTCATGGCGCGTCTCCTGCCCGTTCGTCCTCAGTTTTCGTCCTCAATGCGCGCCGGTTGCGCACGGTTCACTTGACGGGCGCCTCGCGGCAGCCCCAACTCCAACATCCATGCGCCGCCCGGTCCTTTTCCTCGACGTCAGCCGTCTCGTCCGCCGCTATGAGCATTTTGGCGGGCCGACCGGTATCGACCGCATCGATCTGATGTACGCCCGCTGGGCCGGGACGCAAACCGCCTTCACCGTGCGCCCGGTCACACGCTGGAGCCACCGTCTCGTGATGCTGCGAGACGGTGCGCTCGAGCATGTCCTCGCGACGCTCGAGGCGCGCTGGACGTCCGGACGGCCGCCGCAATTCGGCCGCGCCGGGCGCTCGCCTCTCCGCTTCGGGGCCGAGCGTGTCGCGGGCCGCACGCGCCACCTCTCGCTGCTGCGCGGCGCGAAGGCGCTCGATGCCGACGGCGCGCCCAACGTGACGCTCAATGTCAGCCATGACGGGCTCGACGATGCGGCGCGCTTTGCCGATCTGCCCGGCCCCTTCGCCGCCCTTCTCCACGATCTCATCCCGATCACCCATCCCGAATACGAGACGGCGCGGGCGAGCGCGCTGCACGAGCGGCGCCTCCACACCCTCGCGGCGCACGCCGACCACGTGTTCACCGTGTCGGCCGCGACGCAGTCGGTGCTTCATGCGCTCTATCCCGACGCCGACTTCGGGTCGTCGGTCGTCCATGTCGCGCCGGGGCTCGTGAAGACGGATGATCCGATCATCCCCGACCGGCCGACCTTCGTGCACCTGTCGAGTGTTGAGCGGCGCAAGAATCTCGCGATGCTCCTCCACGTCTGGCGCGATATCGTGGCGCGTGAACCCGATCCGCCGCATCTCATGGTGATCGGCAAGCGCGGCGGCGACGGCACGGCGATCGACCTCATCGAGCGGTGCGACGCGCTACAGCCGCACGTGACGGCGACCGGCGGCCTCAGCGATACCGACGTCGCGCGGCATCTCGCCGGGGCGCGGGCGCTCCTGACGCCGTCCTTCGTGGAAGGCTTCGGGCTGCCGATCGTCGAGGCGCACGTGATGGGCGTTCCGGTGATCGCCTCCGATATTGCGCCGCACCGCGAGATCGGCGGGCCGTCAACGCTGTTCCTATCACCGCTCGACGGACTCGGCTGGCGCGAGGCGATCCTCGCCTATGCGCGCGATCCGGCCCTCGTCGCCGAGAAGGCCGCCGCCATCGTGCCGCCCCAAGGGTGGGATGCGCATTTCGAGGCGGTGACGGACACGCTCCTCGCACTCGCCTCGCGCTGACCCCGGCACGCGAAAGCCCGCCGCGACGGGCGCGGCGGGCTTTGCTGATTTTGCGACGATGGAGGCGCCCGGCGCACGGGCGCCGGGCCGGAGCCTCAGACGAAGAGGCGCATCGGCGATTCGATCAGCGCCTTGAAGGACTGGAGAACTTCCGCGCCGAGCGCGCCATCGACCACGCGGTGATCGACGGAGAGCGTCACGGTCATCACCGTTGCGATCGCGAGCGCGCCATCCTTCACCACCGGACGCGGCGAGCCTTCGCCGACCGCGAGGATCGAGCCGTGCGGCGGATTGATGACGGCGGCGAAGTCCTTGATGCCGAACATGCCGAGATTGGACACCGCCGTCGCGCCGCCCTGATATTCGGACGGCTGCAACTTCTTGTCCCGCGCGCGCTTGGCAAGATCCTTCATCTCGTTGGAGATGGTGGAGAGCGTCTTCTGGTCGGCCTTGCGCACGACCGGGGTGATGAGCCCGTCGGGGATCGCGACGGCGACGCCGACATCGACCCCGCCTTCATGGACGAGGCGCGCGGTGGAGGTGTAGGTCGCGTTCGCCATCGGCACGGCCTTCAGCGCGAGGCCCATCGCCTTGATGACGAAGTCGTTGACCGAAAGCTTGTAGGCCGGCTTGCCGTTCTCGTCGGTCGGCGCGGCGGCGTTCAATTCGCCCCGGACCTTGAGGAGGGCGTCGAGCTCGACATCGACCGTCAGGTAGAAATGGGGGACGGTCTGCTTCGATTCGGTCAGGCGGCGGGCAATCGTCTTGCGCATCCCGTCGTGCGGGATCTCGCGATAGGTGCCCGCCTCGTACATGGCGCGGATCTGATCGTCCGACATGCCGGCGGGCGCGGCGGCTGCGGCGGCCGGAGCCTTCCCGGCGGCGGCGGGCGCGGCCTCGGGCTTGGCGGCTTTCGCCCCACCCGACGCCTTCGCCTCTTCGACGTCGCGCTTCACGATACGGCCGTGCGGGCCGGTACCATCGATCGCCGAGATGTCGAGCCCCGCCTCTTCGGCAATCCGTTTGGCGAGCGGGGAAGCGAACACGCGCTCACCGGAGGATTTTGCCGGGGACGGCGCGGACGCCGGGGCGGCGGCACCATTCGCGGAGGTGCGCGTCGCGTCGGCCGCGCCACCGGGTGCGGTCTCTTCCTTCGCCGCGCTCTCTTTCGGCGCCTCGGCCTTGGCCGGCTTCGACGCGGCGGCACCGTCGAGATCCTTCGCGTCCTCGCCTTCTCCGAGAAGCAGCGCGATCGGCTCGTTCACCGGAACGTCCGCCGTGCCTTCGCCGACGAGAATCTTGCCGACGACGCCCTCGTCGACGGCTTCGACCTCCATGGTGGCCTTGTCGGTCTCGATCTCTGCGATCACGTCGCCGGAGGAGACCGTGTCGCCCTCCTTCACGAGCCATTTGGCCAGCGTACCGGCCTCCATGGTCGGCGACAGAGCAGGCATCAGAATCGGGGTAGGCATGGACGTCCTCGCATGTGTCCTTGGGTGCAAGACCGCGCACCCTTAGGGGCCGTGCGCCGGTTGGACTGTCCTAGAAGGCGTCTCTGATTGCAAGATGGCGCAAACGACGTGCTCTTATGCATCATCGTCGCGACCACCCCGAATCGACCGAGCTCGACCAGCCCTGTTAGAGATCGCCCTCATGCGAATCCTGTTCCTGCACAACAACTTCCCTGGCCAGTACCGCCGGATCGCCCAACACCTCAAGTCCGTCGACGGGGTCGAGATGTTGGCCGGAACGTTGAAGTCGAATGCCCAACAATTCGGCATTCGCCGGATCGACTACGCGCTGCACCGCGAGGTGACCCCCGCGATCCATCCGATGCTCATCGTCACCGAGCGTGCCGTCCTCACCGCGCAGGCCGCGTTTCAGGCGCTCTATTCGCTGAAGAAATCAGGGTGGACGCCGGATCTCGTCTGCGCCCATTCGGGCTGGGGACCGTCGCTGCTGATCAAGGAATTGTGGCCGCAGACGAAGCTCCTCAGCCTGTTCGAGTGGTACTATCAGCCGCGGGGGAGCGACACCGATTTCCTCGAAGAGATCGACCATAACGTCGCCGCGCGGGCGCATTTCAAGAATGTCCCCGTCCTCCTCGACCTCGCTTCGATGGATTGGGGCACCTCGCCGACCGAGTGGCAGCGGCGTCAGTTCCCTCCGCATTTGAGGCACAATATCAGCGTCCTGCACGAGGGCGTCGACACCGACTTTTTCTGCCCCGGCCCCGCGCGCGTCACCGTCGGCGACCGCACCTTCACGGAGGACGACGAGGTGATCACCTACGTCGCACGCGGCATGGAGCCCTATCGCGGCTTTCCACAATTCATGGCGGCGGTGGAAAAGCTCCAAAAGCGGCGCCCGAACCTTCATGTCCTCATCGCCGGGCAGGACCGCACCGCCTATGGCCGCACCCGTGAGGACGGCAAGACCCACCGCGAGCACGCCCTCGCGACGCTCGATCTCGACACCTCGCGGGTCCATTTCATGGGTCTCGTCCCGCTCCCGACGCTGCGCGACATGTTCCGAATCACCCGCGCGCACGTTTACCTCACCGTCCCCTTCGTCCTGTCCTGGTCGATGCTGGAGGCGATGGCGACGGGCGCGGTGATCGTCGGCTCGAAGACCCCGCCGGTGGAGGAATTGGTCCGCCATGGCGAGAACGGGATCCTCGCCGATTTCTTTGATGTGGACGATATCGCCGAACGAATTGATGAGATCTTGCGCGGCGACGTCGACTGCACAAGCTTAGGGCAAGTAAGCCGGCGCACGATCGTGGACGAGTATGCGTTGCCCCACATTCTGCCCCGCCAATGGGCGATGATGCAGGCTGTGGCGAATGGTGAGCGGCCGCCGCTATAGGCAGCCGCTCCGCTCGAACAATCCAAGGGAGGCTTCCGTTGGCGATGCACGCCACCGGGGCGCGATGTCGATGGCCGCCACGGCGATGTCCGTCAGGTTATCCTCGGGCCACCAAGCGCAATCTAGAGTTTAAACGCGATAAACGACCTATGACATCTCGGACCCGTTAGGCGGCGCGCGGAGCGACGGCCGCCAGCGATAGAAAGGAAGCCGCCATGCGGTCAGCTCGTCTATCCGCCTGCCTCGCCGCGACCCTGATCCTGGCGACGGCGTCGATCCCGGCCCAAGCCGCCACCACCGTCTGCAAGAACCGCAACGAGATCATCGAGATCCTGTCGCGCAAATTCGGTGAGACGCAGCGCTCGTTCG
The DNA here is from genome assembly GCF_021556395.1 of Acuticoccus kalidii. Classification (GTDB taxonomy): domain Bacteria; phylum Pseudomonadota; class Alphaproteobacteria; order Rhizobiales; family Amorphaceae; genus Acuticoccus; species Acuticoccus kalidii. The sequence continues at coordinate 66,226 of NZ_JAKGCS010000019.1, read as the reverse complement.
GTCTGCAAAACAACAAGCGCATTCTCGAACTCTACGCCTCGCCGAACGGCTCGTGGACCGCGTTGATCACGCTACCATCGGGCCGATCCTGCGTCCTCGGGGCGGGTGAGGCGTGGACCGTCGTGCCGCCACAGCCGGTCGGCGAACCCGCATAAATCCTCGCTGAAACGTCGCGGCAGAGATTGATCTGCCGCGACGAACGGCCTAACCCACGGGTCAGAATCATATTGGAGGATGCGACCGTGGGAGTCGAAGGCAAAGTAATTCTCGTGACCGGGGCGAGCCAAGGCATCGGCAAGGCGTGCGCCCTGACGCTCGCCAAAAACGGCGCCAAGGTGGTCATCGCGGCCCGTGGCCAGGACAAGCTCGATGCGGTCGCCGCCGAGGCGAGCGGCGAAGTGATGCCCTTTGCCTGCGACGCCACCGATCCGGCGACGGTCGACGCCCTCTTCGCGGCAATCCGCGAGCGCTATGGCCGGATCGACGTTCTCTTCAACAACGCCGGCAACAACATCCCGACCACCAATTTCGGCGATATCGAATATGACCAGTGGCGCCATGTGGTGTCGGTCGACCTCGACGGCGCCTTCCTGATGGCGAACCGTGCCTTCCGCATGATGCGCGATCAGAACCCGCGCGGCGGCCGCATCATCAACAACGGCTCGATCTCGGCCCACGCCCCCCGTCCCGGCTCGGCGGCCTACACCGCCTCCAAGCACGGCATCACGGGCCTCACCAAGTCGATCAGCCTCGACGGTCGCCAGTTCGACATCGCCTGCGGCCAGATCGATATCGGCAACGCGATGACCGACATGGCCGCCCGCATGGCGAAGGGCGTGCCCCAGGCCGACGGCGAAATCCGCGTCGAGCCGCTGATGGACGTCCAGGTGGTCGCCGACACCGTCCTCTACATGGCCGGCATCGACGCCTCCGCCAACGCGCAGTTCCTCACCATCATGGCGACGAAAATGCCGTTCGTCGGCCGCGGCTGAACCAGCCCCGACCACACGATCTGGAAAAAGCGTCGCGCCAGCGGCGCTTTTTTTCGTTTCGGGGCAGCGGGACGCCCCGCCCCGCCCACACGTGTGCCGCGCCCCGTTTCGCGGCTCACCCGATCGTCTAAAGTCGGCGGGCGCTGTGCGCCAAGATAGAGGAAACGCCGACATGACCATGGCGATCGCCGTCACCTCCCCCCACCATCTCGATTTCGTGCCGAGCGAGGCGATCCCGCCCGCCCCCGGTGAGGTGATGCTGCGCATCGTGCGCGGGGGCATTTGCGGCTCCGACCTCCACATTTTCCACGGCACGAACCCCTACGCGACCTATCCCCGCGTCATCGGTCACGAGTTCGGCGGCATCGTCGAAACCGTCGGCGACGGGGTGACGGGACTGCGCGAAGGCGATCACGTGGTCGTCGATCCGGTCGTGAGCTGCGGCGTCTGCTATCCGTGCCGGATCGGCCGATCGAACGTGTGCGCCCGGCTCGAGGTGATCGGCGTTCATCGCGATGGCGGCTTCCGCCCCTTCGTCACGCTCCCGGCGGACAACGCGATCAAGGTGTCGCCCGACCTGCCGTTCGATGTCGCAACGCTCGCCGAGCCGTTCTCGATCGCCGCGAACGCGCTCCTGCGCACCGGATGCGACCCGACCGATCACGTCCTCCTTTACGGCGCCGGAACGGTCGGCCTCACGATGCTTCAGGTCGCCAAGCTCGAAGGGGCGCGGGTGATGATCGCCGATCCCGACGGCGCCCGTCTCGAACGCGCGGCCCGCTTCGGCGCCGACATCACCGCCCGGACCGGGGTCGACGATATCGACGCCCTCGCGCGCGCGATGAACGGCGGTCTCGGCCCGACCCTCGTCATCGACTGCGCGGGCGTGCCGGCCCTGATGGAGGACGCCTGCCGGCTCGCCGGGCCCGCCGGTCGGGTCGCCATCATGGGCTTCTCGCCCCAGCCGACAACGATCATCCAGCAGCAGATCAACTCCAAGGAGTTGACCGTCTATGGGTCCCGCCTCAATCGCAAGCTTTTGCCGAAGGTGGTCGACTGGCTGGAAACCGGCGCCCTCGCCCCTGCCGCCATGGTCACCCAGACCTATCCCGCGGCGGATGCTCGCGCCGCCTTCGAGCTCTTCGAGAACGAGCCGCACAAGACGATCAAGATCCAACTCGCCTTCGATTGACCGCGCTCAGACCGGGCGCCGCCACATGAAGAGCTCGAACGCCGTCCATAAAACGAGCGTCAGGAGGAAGATCGACACGCCGATCGCCCCGAGCCCGAAGGCCTGCGCCCCGATGCCGACCAGCCCCGTCAGGCACGCCGCGCCGAGGCCGGCGGCGGCGATCTGGAAGCCGATCGCCGTGTCGGCGTGCGCGAGCCCGACACGGGCCGGCGTGAGGCTGATCAGCGAAGCGAACACCGGCGCGAACAGGAACCCCATCGTCATGAGGCCGACGAGGGACAGTGTCCGCGTCGGCTCCAGCCAGAAGAGCAGCGCGCCGACGATCGAGCCGATGATCGCGACCCGCAGCGCCGGCACGAGCGCGATCCGGTGCGCCACGATGCCGAACAGGACGCGGCCCGCGACAAGGCTCGCCCAATAGAGCGTCACGAAGAGCCCGGCCGCCGTCTCGTCCACCCCGCGCCCGAGGGTGAGCAGCGAATAACTCCACTGCGCGGTCGCGACCTCCGCACCTGCATAGACGAAGAAGACCGCCATGCCCGCCCAGACGATCGGCCGGCTCAGCGTGTGAACGAGCCGTTCCGATTTCGGCTGATGCGCGACCGTCATCGGCGCGGCGCCCCACCGCGCACGAGTCAGGAAGAAGGTGATCGCGAGCGCCAGCTGAGCCGACCCGACGACGAGATAGGCCCGTTGCCACTGAAGACCCATTTCGAGCACGGCCGTCACGATGATCGGCCCGAGGGTCGCGCCGACCCCATAAAAGGCGTGCATCCAGTTCAGCGAACGCGCATCGAAATGGCGGGCGGCATAGGCGTTGAGCGCGGCGTCCACCGCCCCGCCGCCGAGCCCGGCGAGAAGGCCGCACGCGAGAAGGACCGGCCAGGCCGGCGCGAACGCGAAGCCGAGGAGCGCAGTCGCCGCCGCCCCCGTCGATAAAGCGAGAACGAGGCCGATCGACAGGACGCGCATGACCGCGCCGCTCATGAAGCTCGACACGAGATAGCCGATCGTCGTCAGCGCGACGAGCGTGCCGAGCGAATCGAGCGGCCGCGTGAAATCCGTCCGGATCGAAGGCCACGCGACGCCGAGAAGACCGTCCGGAAGGCCGAGACTGACGAAGGCGATGAACGCGAGCGCCGCCAGGATACGGGAGCTGGACATAGGGAAAGACATTGCCTTTGGGCGCAGGACTGCGGGCACGGAACCCGAGCGCGGCGCAAAACACAATGGCGCCCCGCCCCGAACCCACACCGCCGCACGGCGTTGGCCTCATACACCGCGCACCACGGCGATGCGCCTTTTCATCAATGGAGCGAGTACCATGGCGACTGCGACCGCGCCCAAGGAGAAGAGCGCCACACTTTACCGCATGGTGATGGAGGACCATCTCTGCCCCTTCGGCCTCAAGACGAAGGCCCTCCTCGAACGCGAGGGCTACCGCATCGACGATCACTGGCTGACGACGCGCGCCGAGACCGACGCCTTCCAGGCCCGGGAGGGCGTCGAGACGACACCCCAGGTCTATATCGATGGCGAGCGGATCGGCGGCTATGACGAGACGCGCGCCTATTTCGGCGTGGCTCGCCCCGACAAGGCCGAGACGAGCTACCGCCCGGTGATCGCGATCTTCGCGGTCGCCTTCCTGATGGCGCTCGCCGTCGCCTGGGCCGCGACCGGAACGATCCTCACGATCCGCCTGCCGGAGTGGTTCATCGCCATCGCGATGTGCCTTCTCGGTATCCAGAAGCTGCAGGACGTCGAGAGCTTCTCGACGATGTTCCTCAACTACGACCTCCTCGCCCGCAGGTGGGTGCGCTACGGCTATCTCTACCCCTATGGCGAGACGCTCGCCGGCATCCTGATGATCGCGGGCGTCCTCACCGTCGTCGCCGCGCCGATCGCCCTCTTCATCGGCACCGTGGGCGCGGTATCTGTGTTCAAGGCGGTCTATATCGACAAGCGGGAGCTGAAATGCGCCTGTGTCGGAGGAAGCAGCAACGTGCCGCTCGGCTTCGTCTCGCTCACCGAGAACATCATGATGATCGTGATGGCGATCTGGATGCCCTTGCGCATGTGGGTGATGTGAGCCCGGCCGCGTCCGCGATATTCCGGTTCGCCGGTTCGTTCGGCACAAAAGTGGCATGGCACGGGTTGCGCACCTAACTGAATCCGATGGACCCTTGGTCTCAACCCGCAATGCCCGCCACCGCCGTGACAAGGACTGACGACGACCGATGATGCTGACCCCTGAGCTCGTCGCGCTCAGTCTGCGCGAGGAGCCCGATCTCGGCCCGGAGCCCGGCTGGACCCTCCTGACGGACGACGAGCTTGACGCCCTCGCCCGCCATTTCGACGCCGAATGCGGCTCCGATCCGCTGTGGATCTTCGCCTATGGCTCGCTGATCTGGAAACCCGGCTTCGCGCATGTCGCCGAGGAACGGGCGACCGCCTTCGGCTGGCACCGCTCGTTCTGCCTCAAGCTGCGGCGCTTTCGCGGCTCACCCGAGCAGCCGGGCCTGATGATGGCGCTCGAGCGCGGCGGCCGCTGCGACGGGCTGATCTATCGCCTGCCCGACGAGGGGCGCCTCGAGGAAATCCGCGCCGCCTTGGTGCGCGAGGTCCGCTTTCACCAAAATCGCGACATGGTGCGGTGGATCACGGTGCGGACGGAGACCGGCAACCGGCGCGTCCTCACCTTCTGGGCGGGGCCGAAGGGCGAGCGCGTCACCGACAAGCTCAGCCATGAGGAGATCGCCTATATCCTCGCCCGCGCCTGCGGCAGCGTCGGCTCGTGCGCCGAATATCTCTACAACACCGTGGCGCACCTTGAGGAATACGGCATTCGCGACCGAAATCTGTGGGCGCTCCAGCATCTCGTCGCGGAAGAGCTGAAGGCGATCCACACCGCGTGAGCGGCCTCAACGGCGCGCGATACAGTCGATCTCGATCAACGAATCGCGCACGAGATCGGTGACGCCCACACAGGTGCGCACCGGCCGCGCCTCGCCCTGAAAGAAGTCGGCATAGACGGCGTTCATGTCGTCATAATCGCGCTTAAACTCGGTCAGGAAGACCCGGACGCTCATCACGTGCGCGAGCCCGAGCCCCAGCGCGCCGAGCGCGGCCTCCATGTTCTGCAGCGTCTGCCGCGTCTGGGCGATGATCCCCACCGGAAGATCCTTCTCCGGGTCGGACAGGTCGCGCGGAAACTGCCCCGTCAGGAAGACGAACCCGTCCGCCTCCGTCGCGTGGCTGCTCGGCGACATCGAGCGCGGAAAGCCTTCGAGCGTGTGGTAGATCGTGTCGGACATTCCGGTTCCTCCATTTTCGTCGATGATCGCACGGCGCGCCGTATTCCCGCGAATCCACCCGGCACGGCGACCCCGCCGCCGCCGACGCGCCCGGCGCTTGAAGCCGGCATGAACCGCTGAGAGAAGACGGCCGGGAAGAGCGCGTCAGCGCCGGAAACCCGGCTCCGACGATCGCCTCGATCGATCGCCATGATGGCGCGCTCACAGAAACAGCACGGCCGCCCCGGCGAACGCAACAAGAGACCGTCCACCGCACCCCATCGACCGCGACGCCGCGCTCTGATGCGGGGCACGGCCTGTCAGCCCCCCCGAAGGCAAAAGGCGGTCCTCAGCCTGTTTCCCGGAGCCAGCCATCGCTGAGGCCCGTGAAGAGGGGGATGGTGAGGGAGGGCAAGGGCGAAGAGCGCAGCGTCCCTTGCCCTCCCTCGCCATCCGCCTCAGGGCATCACTCAGCGATGGCTGGCTCCGGGAAACAGGCGCTCCCCCCTGTTTTCTGGTGAAGTCGGAGCGCCACGGCCGCGCCACACGCACGGCCATGGCATCGAGCCACGGCGCGGCAACCAAGCCGCCGCGCCGCTAGGCCATCCCGTCAGTTCGCGAAATCGCCCACCGACCAGAAGAAGGTCTCGCCGGACGAATCGTCGACCCCGTCATTATCGGTGACGAAATAGGCCGTCCCGTCGGACCCGACCGCAAACCCTTCGAGCTTGTCGACGGTATAGCCGCCGAAGCGCGCAAGGTCCGGGATCGCGTCGTGAGCGAGGGTCTTGGTGACGGTCGGCAGTTCGCCGCCGAGCGGCTGCGGCTCGAGCTCGGCCGCCGGGATCGCATAGATCGCCTTCACCTTCGCCGCCGAGCCGATCTGATTGTCGCGCTCGATCACGTAGACGGTGTCGCCGAACGCCGTGATTTCGGAAAGGCCCATCCAACCCGTCTCGGCCGCCTCGAGCGGATAGCGCACCGCGCCCCAGCTCCCGTCGGTGAGATCGTAGCTGACGAGCTTCACGTGTCCCTTCGGATCGTCGCCCCATTCACGCTGGATCGCGATCCAGAGACGATCGCCGATCTTGGTCACGCCTTCGGCCCCGAAGCGACGCTCTCCGGCGAGGAGCGCGTCCGGAAACGGCACCTCCTCGATGATCGCCCCGCTCGCGTCGACATGATAGAGCGCGTGCGGCACGTCCTTCTCGCTGTTGCCTTCATTGGCGAGCCAGAAGCCGCCCTCCCCGTCGGAAACGATCCCCTCGAGGTCGAGCTTTTCGGCCGGCGCGCCGTCGCGCGTCACGGTCGTCGATGCGGTGATCGTGGCGGGCGTCGTGGCGGCGTCGATGGTGAAGATCGCGGGATTGGCGGAGTAGAAGGAATCGCTGACGGCATAGAGCGTCGTCGGGTTCGCCGGGTCGGCGGCGAGACCGGAGAGCGCGCCCCACCCGAATGCCGGGATCTCGGAGGCCGCCGCGACGATCGTCGGATAGGCCGCCGGCGCGTCCTGCAACGCGTAGATCATCACATGGGCGCGCACGCCCCCGTCCTCGATGAGATCGGCCTCATTGGCGGTGACGAAAAGATTGCGCTGCGGGATCGCGACGGCACCTTCGGGCGCGATGCCGGAGGGCAGGATGCCTGTCAGCGTCGGGTCCGTCTCATCGAGCGCATAGACGCCGACCGCCGAGCCGCGCTCGGACAGGACGAAGAGATATGTCGTCTCGCCGAAGGTCGCGACCTCGAGGCCCTCGGGCTCGATGCCCTTCTTGTCGGAGCGCTTGTCGGGATAATGGCCGGCTCCGATCAACGCATATTCAAGGCTCGCGCCCGCCTCATAAGCGACCGTCCCATCCACCCCGAAAATGGTGAAGCCGCGGGCGCCGCCTTCATAATCGCCCTCGTTGGCGACGACGAGATGATCCTCCCCGATCCATTTCACCGAATCCGGCTCGCGCTTCATGGTGACGGTGCCGGTGAGGTCGATCGCCCCGTCGCGCGCGGTGTCGACCTTGTCGAGCGTCACCTCGCCGGCCGGGAAATGAGCCGTCACCGTGCCGTCCGGGGCGAGGATCACGATGTGGTTGTTCTCCTGCAGCGTCACCGCGATCGCGCCCGCCGCATTGATGTCGACGAACTCGGGCTCCGGATCCTCCGGCGCGATCTCGGCAAGGCCGGTGAGGTCGGCGGTAATCATCGCGTCGCAATCGGGCCCTTCCTCCGACAGCGGGATGATCACGACATTGCCGGCCGGCATCTGGGGAATGGCGCCGTCATCGAGGTCTTCGTCGCGCTCGTTCTCGATCGCGATCGCGAGAAAGGCGCCGCCGGGCGCGAGGGCGACGGAATCGGGCTGGCCGCCGAGATCGCAACTGTCGCTCACCGTGCGCCCGGCGAGGTCGACGACCTTCAGGATGCCCGACGGGTCGGTGTAGCTCTCGGAGGTGTTGACGGCGACGAAGGCGGACTCGCCCAAAATGGCGAGCGAGGTCGGCTCGCCGCCGAGCATGATCGCGCCGACCGCCGCGGGCGCCTTCGGGTCGGAAATGTCGACGAGGCCGACGGCGCCGAGGGGGCTGTCGGTATAAGCGAGCATCATCCCGTCGGCCGTTGCGGCGATGATCTCGGCGGAGGTCGGCGTCTCAGAGGGGGTGCCGTCCGGAAGATTGCGCGGGACCTCGAAGCTCGCGATGCGGTTGAAGGTCTCGGCATGAGCGGCGGCCGTCGTCGCCATCAAGGCGGCCAAAAGCGTAAAGGAACGGATCGTCATGAGGTCCTCGCGGGGAATTTTCCGCCGAGCTTTATTCCCCCTTCTTAATGGCGATGTGACAGTCCGAGCCGCCCGCCGATCCGGCCGCGAATGCGGGCCGCGGCACGCGAAACCGCGCCTCCCACCGTCACGTCGCCGGTGGGGCGTCGGTGCAAAAAGTCCGCCGGGGCGGCTCATATTGCACTAATATGATATTGCGCATCGGCCCTGATCCATCGCGAATGGACCGGTTGCACGCCAACGCAAGGATCGACCCCCACCGATGAGCACCCGTCTTGCCGCGCCGTCCGGCGGCCCGCGATGAACACCCGCCCCGCCCTCCTCACCGACGCGGCCGCGATCGTCGAGATCTGGAACGCGATCATCCGTGATCCGCACATCACGTTCACGACGGTGCTGAAGACGGTCGACGGCATCGGCGCGATGATCGCCGAGCGCCAGGCGGCGGGCGAGGCGTTTTATGTCGGAGAGGCGGACGGCGCGGTGGTCGGCTTTGCGACCTACAGCGCCTTCCGCGGCGGCCCTGGCTATGCGCGCACCAAGGAGCTGTCGATCAATCTCGCGCCGGAGGCGCGCGGACACGGGCTCGGCCGCGCTTTGATGGGGGCGCTCGAAGCGCACGGGCGCGCGGCGGGCGTTCACTCCCTCGTCGCCGGGGTCAGCGGCGCGAACGCCGACGGCATCGCTTTTCACAAGGCCGTCGGCTTCGACGTGGCGGGGATCCTGCCGGAGGCGGGCTGGAAATACGGGGTCTATCTCGACCTCGTCCTCATGCAGAAGCGCCTCCTGGCGGCCCCGTCCTAGACGAAGATGATGTCCGAATAGTCGACCGCCTCGCCATAGACTTTGACGACCGGCTGATCGAACACCACGACCCATTCCGAACCGCGCATCTCCACGATCGACACATCGTCGATCGTCGCGCCGGCGAAATCGGAATCGCGCGAGGCATCGATCAAGATCCGGTCGCCGCTCTCGAAATCCTTGACGACGTCGAGGCCGGCTCTGCTGTCGAACACGAACGTGTCGGCCCCCTCACCGCCGATGAGGACATCGTTGCGCGGGCCGCCATTCAGCCAATCGTCGCCGTCGTCGCCGATCAGCGTGTCGTTGCCGTAGCCGCCGAACATCGCGTCGTCCCCACCACGGCCGCGCATGAGGTCGTTGCCGGCAAAGCCTAAGAATTCGTCCGGCCCGGGGGACCCGAACATCCGGTCCGGCCCGTGCAGGAGGATCTTGAAGGCGTCCTCGCCATCGTGCGCATTGAAGATCCGCGCCGCGTTGGCGAAGGCGTCCTGCGCCGAATAGACTTTGAAGCCGTAGGCCGATTCCGTGACGTTATCGATCGTTCCGCCGGTGTCCCCGTTGGCCTTCTCGACGAAGTGCCCGGTATATTTCACATAGACGCCGAGCCCATGCGCGGTGAGGATCCGCTCCTCATTCTCCGCGATAACCGCGCCGGGCAGGATCAATGCGCCGAGCATGTCGATCGGTTGAAAAAATTTGACGTTTGCCACGCCGTTCTCCTGAAGACGCCCCGCCTGCGGAGCGTCTGCGCTAGACAAGTTGGATGTTATTCCCAAGAACGTTACAAATCAGCATTCGGAAGGTCGCACAGCAAACGAATGACACATCGCACCTTAGACGGCGAACCTACCTAGAAGTTCACTCTCACACGAATGCAATATCTGAATATTCGACATCATGACCAAATACCTTTGCAACAAAATGGTCAAAAACAAAAATCTTGTCGAATTTCTTTCCATCGACGATATCAACGTCTCGCAGTCGAGCGCCGAAGAAGTCAGAATCCCGACCTCGATCGATGACAATCGTATCCTCGCTCTTAAAGTCCCTCACGGTGTCCACGCCAGACCAAGAGTCAAACTCGAAATAGTCGCGACCTGGCCCGCCAAATAGAATGTCATTCTGTGGGCCACCATTGAGCCAATCGTCGCCGATGTCGCCCTTCAGCGTATCTCGCCCGATATTTCCGTACAATTCATCGTCGCCACTTCGTCCAGAAATCACGTCATTCCCAGAAAATCCAAGGATCCTGTCACTGTAGTTAGAACCGATGATTTTATCGGGACCATTGAGCACAAGTTCGTAGGCATCAAGAATATTGTTGATCTTGACGAAATCCCCAGCATCTACATTAACTTTTTTGGCGGAGTATGTTTTCTGCCCGTAATCAAACTGAGTGATCGATCTAATAACTCCATCGAGCTCTCCCCGACTATCGACAAAAAATCGACCAGAATAGACTGATACAATATCATAGCCAAAGCTCAACGCATCGAAGACAACCTTTTTGTGTGTCGCCGACACCAACTCACCTGGAACAAGCACCGTATTCATCATATCAATAGACTGGTAAAACTTAACGTTCGACATAACACCCTCTTTGTCGCGCCAGTTAAACTACACGATCTTAAATTGATTTATTAACGTTTCAAGAAGCGCGACCTCACGCCATAAGAGAGCCACGGCCACACCCCAACAGCCACCGTGACCTCATTGAGGCAAAAAAGCATCAAAAATTTGAGGCCTGCACAAAATATTCGGCCCACCCCGAAGGGTGGGCCGAACGTGTCACACCGCCCGCGAACGGGCGCTCACTGCCAGCGTTTGATCAGCTCTTCATAAGCGATCGTCTCGCCCTGAGGCTTTTCGTTGGCGAGCTTCGGCTTGGGGGCGCCGGGCTGGTCAAACCAATATTGCGCGTCGCGCTCCTCGTTGAGGCGCGGGCCGCAGCCGCCATAGACGTTGGCCTTCTCGTCGGCCACCTGCATGCGGGCCATGATCTGGTCCATCTCGGCGGCGAGCCGGTCCATCGCCTCTTGCGGGGAGAGGTTCCCGGAGTTCACGTCACCGATATACTGCCACCAGAGCTGGGCGAGCTTGGGATAGTCCGGCACGTTGATGCCGGTCGGCGTCCACAACACCCGGTCGGGCGAGCGATAGAATTCGATGAGGCCGCCGAGCTTCGGCGCGCGCTCGGTGAAGCTCTCGTCACGGACGGTGGAGTCGCGCACGAAGGTGAGGCCCTTGTGGCTCTTCGTGACGTCGACGGTCTTCGAGGTCACGAACTGGGCGTAGAGCCAGGCGGCCTTCAGCCGGTCGAGCGGGGTCGATTTCAGGAACGTCCAGGAGCCGGCGTCCTGATAACCGAGCTTCATGCCCTCTTCCCAATAGGGCCCGTGCGGCGACGGCGCCATGCGCCAGAGCGGCATCCCCTCGTCGTCGACGGTGTTGTTGCCCTCCGATTTCGGCTTCACCATGTCGGCGGTGAAGGCGGTGTACCAGAAGATCTGCTGGGCCGCGTTGCCTTGGCTGAGCGCCGGCAGCGACTGGTAGAAGTCGTAGGAGGCCGCCGCGGGCGGAGCGTATTTGCGCAGCCACTCGTCCCACTTGGCGATCGCATAGACGGCGGCCGGTGAGTTGGTGCCGCCGCCGCGGGTCACGGACGCCCCCTCAGGATTGCACGAATCCTTCTCCATCCGAATGCCCCACTCGTCGACCGGGCGGCCGTTCGGAAGGCCCTTGTCCCCCTCACCCGCCATCGACAGCCACGCATCCGTCATCCGCCAGCCGAGGTCGGGGGCGCGCTTGCCGTAGTCCATGTGGCCGTAGATGCGCACACCGTCGATTTCCTTCACGTCGTTGGTGAAGAAATCGGCGATATCCTCATAGGCCGACCAGTTCACCGGCACGCCGAGATCGTAGCCATATTTCTCTTTGAACTTCGCCTGGTTGTCCGGGTCGTCGAACCAATCCTTGCGGAACCAGTAGAGGTTGGCGAACTGCTGGTCGGGAAGCTGCCAGACCTTGCCGTCCGGCCCGGTGGTGAAGGAAATGCCCATGAAGTCGTCGAGGTCGAGCGTCGGGCTCGTGACGTCAGCGCCGTCGCCGGCCATCCAGTCGGTGAGGTTCACCGCGCTTTGAAGACGCGAGTGGGTGCCGATGAGGTCCGAGTCGTTGATGTAGGCGTCGTAGAGATTGCGGTTCGTCTGCATCTGCGTCTGAACCGCCTGCACCACCTCGCCCTCGCCGAGGAGCTGGTGGTTCACCTTGATGCCGGTGATCTCCTCGAAGGCCTTGGTGAGGACTTCCGATTCGTAGGTGTGGGTCGGGATCGTCTCCGAGAGGACATTGATTTCCATCCCCTGGAAGGGCTGGGCCGTGTCGATGAACCATTGCATCTCGGCGACCTGCTCGTCCCGCGTCAGGGTCGATTCGGTGAATTCGTCGTCGATCCATCGCTCGGCGGCGGCGATGTCCGCGAGCGCCGGTGCCGCCGTCACCAGCGCCATCGCGCAGGTGGAGGCCATCAAGAGGCGTTTCATAGTGTCTCCCTTCTTTTTTTGACCCGGCCTTGCGGCCTCGGACGTCACCCTCGCCTTTGGCGACGAGGTGTGATGGCGTTGCCTTCAGACGAAGGCGAAGACGAGAACGGCGACCGCGATCGCGATCAGCGAGGCCCACCACAAGGGCCCGGCGGCGAAGGCGAGCCAGCCGAGATGGATGTAGGCGGCGGCGAGGAGTGAGATGAACAGCCGGTCGCCGCGGGTGGTGTAGAGGCCGAGGACGCCGATCCGGGGGTGGCCGCCGGGCCGCGCATATTCCCAGGCCGACATCGCAAGGAGGAGACCGGCGATTGCGGCGAAGAAGAGCGCCGTCTGCCAGGTCCACGCCATCCAAGAAAGACCCATAACACCCTCCCGAAATCCGATTGTCCGGCGCGCTCGCGCGGCGCCGTCGTCCCGTCAGACCCGTCCGAGCGCGAACCCTTTCGCGATGTAGTTGCGGACGAAATAGATCACGATCGCGCCCGGTATGATCGTCAGCACGCCGGCGGCCGCGAGTAGACCGAGCTCGTAACCGGAGGTGGACGCGGTGCGCGTCATCACGGCCGCGATCGGCTTCGCGTCGACCGAGGTGAGCGTCTTTGCGAGCAGCATCTCGACCCATGAGAACATGAAACAGAAGAAGGCCGTGACGCCGATGCCGGAAGCGATCAGCGGCATGAAGATCTTCACGAAGAATCTCGGGAAGGAGTAGCCGTCGATATAGGCCGTCTCGTCGATTTCCTTCGGAACGCCGGACATGAAACCTTCCAGGATCCACACGGCGAGCGGAATGTTGAAGAGACAGTGCGCGAGCGCCACCGCCCAATAGGTATCGAAGAGACCGATCGACGAATAAAGCTGCAGGAAGGGCAGCGCGAACACCGCCGGCGGCGCCATGCGATTGGTCAGAAGCCAGAAGAAGAGATGCTTGTCGCCCAGAAAGCGGTAACGCGAGAAGGCGTAGGCGGCCGGCAGCGCCACGGTGACGGAGATGATGGTGTTGATCACCACGTAGATGATCGAGTTGATATAGCCCCAGTACCAGACCGGGTTCGTCAGAATCTCGACGTAGGAATCGATGGTGAACCGCTGCGGATACGGGCTGAACCCGGCGAGGATCTCGTTCGTCGTCTTGAAGCTCATGTTGATGAGCCAGTAAATCGGCAACATCAGAAAGATGATGTAGAGCGTCGGCACCAGCCAGCGCAGCCGAAGGCGGCGGCGTTGGGCGGTGGCACGCGCGGCGGCGGCCTCGGCGGGGATCGCGTTCGTCATCGGCGTGTCGGTCATGACGCGTTCTCCCGTGCGTCGCGCTGCGTCATCAGCGTGTAGAAGAGCCAGCAGACGAGCAGGGTCATCAAGAAGTAGATGATCGACATCGCCGCCGCGATACCGAGATTGAACTCACCCAGCGCCGCCTTCACGAGGTCGATCGACAGCAACGTCGTCGCATTGCCCGGCCCGCCGCCGGTGAGAACGAACGGTTCGGTGTAGATCATGAAGGAATCGATGAAGCGCAGCAGCACCGCGATGATCAGAACCTGCCGCATCTTCGGAAGCTGGATATAGCGGAACACCGCCCAGCGCGACGCGCCGTCGATCTTCGCCGCGCGATAATACGCCTCGTCGATCGAGCGTAGGCCCGCGAAGGCGAGCAGCACGACGAGCGAGGTCCAATGCCACACGTCCATCAGGACGATGGTGAACCAGGCCGACACCGGCTGATTGGTGTAATTGTAGTTGAACCCGAGCGAATTGAGGCCCCAGCCGAGCAGGCCGATATCGGGCAGCGCGAAGATGTTCCACATCGCGCCGACGACATTCCACGGAATGAGGAGCGGCAACGCCATCAGCACGAGGCAGACGCTCGACCACACGCCCGAGCGCGGCATGGCGAGCGCGATGGCGACGCCGAGCGGGATCTCGATCAGGAGGATGATCCCGGTGAAGGCGAACTGGCGCAGCAGCGCGTGGATGAACCGCTCCGACGTCAGCACGGCCACATAGTTGCTGGTGCCCGACCAGAAGAACAGATTGTCGCCGAAGGTCTCCTGCACCGAATAATTGACGACCGTCATCAGCGGGATGATCGCGTTCATCGCCACCAGGATCAGAACCGGGAGGACGAGGAACCAGGCGCGGTTGTTCTCGGTCTTGGTCATGAGGAGAACTCGATCCGCCAGTCGTCGGCGTAAAGGTTGATCCGGTCGGGCCGGAAAGTGGCGCGCGGCATCGCCGGCACCTCCCCCTCCTCCGGCACGATGGCCGAGGCCGGACGACCGGCGATCTCGCCATGGACGATCCGCTCGCGACCGACATCGTCGACGCGGGTGATGGTAAAGGGAATGCCCGTCTCGCCGAGCGTCACGAATTCCGGCCGGATCCCGAGCTCGGTGCGGGCGCTCGGCGGGGCGCTGGCGGCGGCGGGCAGATCGATCGTCTCGCCATCGAGATGCGCCGTCGCCCCGTCGAGGCGGACGGGGAAGACGTTCATGCCGGGCGAGCCGATGAAATAGCCGACGAAGGTGTGGCGTGGCCGCTCGAAAAGCTCCTCGGGCGTTCCGACCTGGACGACCTCGCCCTCGACCATCACCACCACCGTATCGGCGAAGGTCAGCGCCTCGGTCTGATCGTGGGTCACATAGACCATCGTGTGGCCGAACTCGCGATGGAGCCGCTTCAATTGCGAGCGGAGCTGCCATTTGAGGTGCGGGTCGATCACCGTGAGCGGCTCGTCGAACAGGATCGCGGCGACGTTCTCGCGCACCATGCCGCGGCCGAGCGAGATCTTCTGCTTGAGGTCCGCGGTGAGGCTCGCCGCCTTCCGGTCGGCGAGCGCGGCGAGGTCGAGCATCTCGAGGATCGTCGCGACGCGGGCCCGCACGTCGGCCTTTTTCACACCGCGATTTTTGAGGGGAAAGGCGAGATTCTCGGCGACGGTCATCGTGTCGTAGACCACCGGGAACTGGAAGACTTGCGCGATGTTGCGCGCCTCCGGCGGCAGCAGCGTCACGTCTTTGCCGTCGAAGAGGATGCGGCCCTCAGTCGGTGTGATGAGGCCGGAGATGATGTTGAGAAGGGTGGTCTTGCCGCAGCCCGACGGGCCGAGAAGGGCGAACGCGCCGCCGTCGGTCCAGACATGGTCGAGCGTTTTCAAAGCGTAATCGTCCGGCCCGCGAACCGGGCCGTAGGCGTGGCGGATACCGTCGAGGGTGATCTCGGCCATCTTTATGCCGCCTTCCTGACCGCTCCGACATCGACGGACGCACCGTCCGCGTCGAAGACCATGATGTGCCGCAAAGGAAGGTGGATCTCGACCGGCCGGCCCGGCGGCAGGTCGTGGATCCCGTGCGCGAGAAGCACCCAATTCTCGCCGAGCGTCTTGAGGTGAACGAAGCTCTCCGAGCCGGTGATCTCGGTGACGATCACCGTCGCGGGAAGCGAGGCGGCGCCGTCCGTCGTCGCGAGCGTCACGTGATGGGGCCGGATCGCGATATGATAGGGCCCGTCGGCAAGCCCCTCATAGGCCGGCGGGACGGGGATCTGACGCCCGCCCCCCTCCACCGGAGCGAACGCGGCGCCGCGCTTTTCGACCGCCATCACGTTGAGCGGCGGATCGGCGAAAATGCGGGCCGTGATCAACGTGTTGGGCCGGCGATAGACGTCGACCGTCGGGCCGAACTGGGTGACGCGGCCTTGGCTCAGCGTCGCCGTGTTGCCGCCGAGGAGGAGAGCCTCCTCCGGCTCGGCCGTCGCATAGACGAAAATCGCGCCGGAGGCGGCGAAGATCTTCGGAAGCTCGGCGCGCAGCTCCTCCCGCAGCTTATAATCGAGATTGGCGAGCGGCTCGTCGAGGAGCACGAGGCGGGCATTCTTGGCGAGTGCGCGGGCGAGCGCGGTGCGCTGTTGCTGGCCGCCGGACAGTTGAAGCGGCATCCGGCGCAGATAAGGCGTCAGCTTCAAGAGGTCGGCAACGCGCTCGACCGTGCCCTCGATCTCGGCCTTTGGCTTGCGGGCGATGCGCATCGGGGAGGCGATGTTCTCAAAGACCGTCATCGCCGGGTAATTGATGAACTGCTGATAGACCATCGCGACGTCGCGCTGCTGCACGGGAACGCCGGTCACATCCATATCGTCGGCGAGGATCCGGCCCGAACTCGGCCGATCGAGCCCGGCCATGATGCGCATGAGGCTCGTCTTGCCCGACAGGGTCGGGCCGAGAAGCACGTTGAGCGTGCCCGGCAAGAGCCGAAGCGAAATGTCGGCCAGATGGACCGCGCCACCACTCCGCTTCTCGACCTCCAAGAGCTCGAGCATTCCCCCTCCCCCTCGGGCCGCGCGGCGGCCCGCGTCGCCGGCAGAGCCGGCCGTTTCCTCCGTGGCCGGTATGGTCCGGCCTTTTGGGACGCCGCCGGTTGATCCGGCTTTCGTGCGCCCGGCCGGTTCGTCCGGCCTGTCGAGGCGGCCGGTTCTCCCGGCCTGTCGAGGTGCCGGCTCCACCGGCTGGTCGAGGTGGCCGGTTCTCCCAGCCTGTCGAGGTGGCCGGTTCGCCGGCCTGTGGTCTTCCGCGTGTCGCCGGGCGCGTTCGGCCCGGTGAGGCGTCTATTCGGCCGCGAGGCTCTCGGCGCGAACCGTCTCGGACATGAAGGCGTCGAGCGCGGCGGCCTCCGCCTCGCTCAACCGGAGGCCGAGCTTGGTCCGCCTCCACAATACATCTTCTGCGTTCATTGCCCACTCAAATGCAATCAGATAGCGCACTTCCGCTTCATAAAGATCGGCGCCGAAATGACGGCCGAGATCGGCGCGGCTCGCGCGGCCGCGCAAAATTTCCTGGGCGCGGTTGCCATAAAGGCGGGCAAGGCGCGCGGCGTGAAACGGATCGAGGAAGGGGAATTCGGCCGCCAGCGTCTCCCCATAGGCGGCGGCGACATCGACCGGCATGTGGCCGCCCGGAAGCGGCGCGCCCGCCGTCCACGGCTCGCCCTTCTCGCCGATTAGCTCGCCGACTTTGTGGACCGCTGCCTCGGCGAGCTTGCGATAGGTGGTGAGCTTGCCGCCGAACACGTTGAGGAGCGCCGCCCGCCCCGCCCCGCCTTCGGTCTTGAGGACATAATCGCGCGTCGCCTCCTGCGCCTTCGAGGCGCCGTCGTCGAACAGCGGGCGGACGCCGGAGAAGGTCCAGACGATGTCCTCCTCGCGCACGGGACGCTTGAAGTAGCCGCTCGCGCTTTCGAGGAGATAGCGCGTCTCTTCCGGGGTGATCGCGACATCGTGCGGGTCGCCTTCATAATCCCGGTCCGTGGTGCCGATGAGGGTGAAGGCGCCCTCATAGGGGATCGCGAAGATGATGCGCTGATCGTCGTTCTGGAAAATATAGGCCCGGTCGTGCTCGAAGAGCCCTTTGACGACGATGTGACTCCCCTGGACGAGGCGGACATGATGGGCCTCGTGTCGGCCGAACGCGGCGCCGAGCACATGGTCCACCCACGGTCCGGCCGCGTTCACGATCATCCGCGCGGACATCGTCCGCTCGCCCTCCGCCGTGCGAAGCCGCACGGTCCACGATGCGCCCGCGTCCTCCACCGCGACGACCTCGGTGCGCGAATGGATCGCCGCGCCGCGATCGGCCGCGTCGCGCGCATTGAGGACGACGAGGCGGGCATCGTCGACCGCGCAATCGGAATATTCGAACCCGCGGGTGTAAATGTCCTTCAGCGGAGCGCCGGCGGGATCGGTCGTGAGGTCGAGCGTCTTCGTGCCGGGAAGGCGCTTCCGGCCGCCCAGATTGTCGTAGACGAAGAGGCCGAGGCGCAGGAGCCAGGCCGGACGAAGCCCTTTGTGATGGGGCAAGACGAAGCGCAGCGGGCGGATGATGTGCGGCGCCATCGACCACAGCACCTCCCGCTCGAGAAGCGCTTCGCGGACGAGACGAAACTCGTAATGCTCGAGATAGCGCAGGCCGCCGTGGATCAGCTTGGTGGACCAGGACGACGTGCCGGAGGCGAAATCGTTCATCTCCGCGAGCGCGACCGAGTAGCCGCGCCCCACGAGATCCCGCGCGATGCCGCATCCGTTGATGCCACCACCGACGACCAGGACATCCACGATCTCGGGTTCGCTCACAAGACCTCCATCAAACGTTGTGAGTGTTGAACGAAATGAAACGAATGTCAAACGAAACCATCGCCGCGTAACGCCCCGTCGCGCGGCGAGCCGGCTTCGCACCACGCTCCCGGACCGGGCGCGGCGCCCACCGTCAGCCGGTCGCGTTCGTTTCCAGCAACCTCACGCCGTGCTCGACGCACACGGCACGCACGGGTTCCGTGCACCGATCGGTCACAAAGGTGTGGACCTGCGACAGATGGCCGATCCGCACCGGCGCGGCGCGGTCGAACTTGGTGGCGTCCGACACCAAAATGACGTGCCGGGCGTTCGCAATGATCGCTTGCGCAACTTTCACTTCGCGGAAATCGAAATCCAGAAGCGCGCCATCCTGATCGATCGCCGAGGCGCCGATCACCGCATAATCGACCTTGAATTGACGGATGAAATCGACCGCCGCCTCGCCGACGACCCCACCATCGGACCCGCGCACCACCCCGCCGGCGATCACCACCTCGAAGCGTGGATAAAGCCGCATCCGGTTCGCGACATTGATGTTGTTGGTGATGATCATCAGCGCCGCATGGTCGAGAAGCGCCTCACTCACGGCCTCCGTCGTGGTGCCGATATTGATGAAGAGCGAAGCATCGTTCGGGATCAGCGAAGCCGCGAGCGCGCCGATCGCGGTCTTTTCCCCGTCGGCGATCAACCGGCGCTTTTCATATTCGAGATTGGCCGTACCGGACGGGCTGATCGCCCCGCCATGGACGCGGGTGATGAGACGGCGGGTCGCGAGATCGTTGAGATCCTTGCGGATCGTCTGCGGCGTGACATTGAAGTGAAGCGCCAGCTCGTCGACCGTGACGCGCCCCCTCACTTTGGCGCGCGACACGATCGCATCCTGCCGCGCGGCAACGTCGACGAGCTTCGCCGCCTGGGCTTCGTCGTCCTCCATCTAGACCACCTGTGTTTTCGTTTTTTATCGGGTTAATCGAAAATCGAAAAAACCGAAAGCCCGCAGGGTGCGACCCGCGGACCGCGGGTGGCCTTTGGCGGTCGCGGACCATTGCCAACTGCGGACGGGCGTTGCTACGCACCCGCAGCCGAATTGTCCTTCCCTGTGAGACACCGTACCTTTAGCGCGCCATGACTGATGTGACCGCCTCCGCCGAGAAGCTCGAGCAAGCGTTGCGCGCCGATGGCGTGCGCATCACGCGCCAGCGTACGGCGATCTTGAAGGTCCTGTCGGAAGCGGCGGATCACCCGGACGCGACCGAGTTGCATCGCCGCGCGCGCGATATCGATTCATCGGTCTCGCTCGCCACCGTCTACCGCACACTCGCCGCGCTCGAAGCGCAGGGGATCGTCCACCGCCATTCATTCGAAGGCACCCCCGCCCGCTTCGAGACGACGGACCTGCCCCACCACGATCACATCATCGATATCGACACCGGCGAGGTCGTCGAGTTCCGCTCCGACAAGATCGAGCGCCTTCAGGCCGAAATCGCCAAGGAACTCGGCTATGACGTGGTCCGGCACCGGCTCGAACTTTATTGCCGCCGCAAGGACCGGCCGCGCGAAAAGGCAGACGAAGAGTAACGTTCGGCCGCTTTCATTTCCCTGCGAATTCGTCCTACCATTCGTTTTATCGACCCAACCCTCTGTGGTATTTCGGCGTCGTCCGGTTGTGGCAACTTGCCTTCCGGCAATCATAAAAACGAGTTGGAGGAGCATATGACCCCACGCATCACAGCGCTTTCCCTGGCACTTTTGGCGGCCACGGCGATGACTCCGGCGCAAGCCGACACGTCGGACAAGCGCATCGCGTTGTCGAATAATTATGCAGGCAATTCGTGGCGCCAGGCGATGCTCCAATCGTGGGAGAAGGTCGCCGAGGAGGCCGTCGGCGAGGGCGTCGTCGCCGAGGCCGACGCGTTCACCACCGCCGAGAACCAGGTGACCGAACAGGCCGCGCAGATCCAGAACCTCATCCTGCAAGGCTATGACGCGATCGTCCTCAACGCTGCTTCGCCCGAAGGTCTCAACGGCGCGGTCCGCGAAGCGTGCGACGCCGGCGTCACCGTCGTCTCCTTCGACGGTATCGTTACGGAGCCGTGCGCCTGGCGCATCGCGGTCGACTTCAAACAGATGGGCAAGGACGAGGTGTCCTTCCTCGCCGAACAGCTTCCCGAGGGCGGCAGCCTTCTCGAAATCCGCGGCCTCGCCGGCGTCTTCGTCGACGACGAGATTTCCGCCGGCATCCACGAGGGCGTGAGCGAGCACCCCGACTTCAAGATCGTCGGCTCGGTCCATGGCGACTGGGCGCAGGACGTCGCCCAGAAGGCCGTCGCCGGCATCCTGCCGAGCCTTCCCGAGATCAACGGCGTCGTCACCCAAGGCGGCGATGGCTACGGCGCAGCGCAGGCCTTCCGCGCCGCCGGCCGCGACATGCCGATCATCGTGATGGGCAACCGCCACGACGAGCTGACCTGGTGGAAGGAGCAGAAGGACGCGAACGGTTACGTGACCATGTCCGTCTCGATCGCGCCGGGCGTGTCGACGCTCGCCTTCTGGGTCGCCCAGCAGATCCTCGACGGCGCGGACGTGCCGAAAGACCTCACCGTCCCCTTCCTGCGCATCGATCAGGACAATCTCGAGGACGGCCTCGCGAACACCGAGGAGGGCGGCGTCGCCAATATCGAGTACTCGCTCGACGATGCGAAAGAGGTCATCTCGGCCGCGCAGTAGACCGATGACGCCGAACGAGAGCGTGGGCGGCGCGGCAGCGCCCGCCCCCGTCGCGGGCGAGGCGGGCGACGGCGTTCGCCTGTCCGCCATCGCCAAGCGCTTCGGCGCGGTCGTCGCCCTCGGCGGCGTCTCGCTCGACGTGCCGCCCGGCACCTGTGTCGGTCTCGTCGGCCATAACGGCGCCGGCAAGTCGACGTTGATGAACGTCCTCGCCGGCACGCTGACGGCCGACGAAGGCACGATCGCGATCGGTGGCGACGACGTGACGGCCGGCTACGCGATCGCCCGGGCGCGCGAGCGCGGCGTCCGGTGCATCTTCCAGGAATTGTCGCTCTGTCCCAATCTGACGGTGGCGGAGAATGCACGCATCGAGCATCCCTCGCTGACGGGTCTGTCCTGGCGGACCGAGGCGGGGCGGCTGATCCGCGCCAAGCTCGACGAGATCTTTCCGGGGCACGGCATCTCGCCGGGCGCGGTCGTCGCCGATTTGTCGATCGCGCGGCGTCAGATGGTGGAGATCGCCCGCGCCTTTTCGCAGACCGCGACCCCCGTCCGGCTCGTCATCCTCGACGAGCCCACCTCCTCGCTCGACCAGACGATCGCCCGCCAGCTCCTCGACCATATCCGCCGGTTCGTGGACGGCGGCGGCAGCGCGGTCTTCATCTCGCACCTTCTCGGCGAAGTCCTCGACATTTCGGACCGCGTCGTCGTCATGAAAGACGGTCTCGTCGTCGCCGACGAGCCGGCGGCGCATTTCGACCGTGATGGGCTCGTCGCCGCGATGGGCAGCGTCGGCGGCCATGCCGCGGCCGCCTCCACGCAGAGCCGGCGCGACACCGGCGCGCCGAAGGTCGCGATCGACGCGCGCGGCGGCGGCGCCCGCCTCACCGCCCATCCGGGCGAGATCGTCGGCCTCGCGGGCCTCGCCGGTCACGGCCAGACGGACACCCTCCTCGACGTCTTCGCAAGGGCCGGTCGCACCAAGGGCGCCGCCATCGTCGACGGGCGCGTCGCCTTCGTCGCCGGCGACCGGCAGACCGACGGCGCCTTCCCGCTCTGGTCGATCGCGGAGAATATCGGCATCGGCTCGCTCCACGCCCTCAAGCAAGGCCGCTTCATCTCCGAGGCGAAGGAGGGCGAACTCGCCGAGCGCTGGCGCGAGCGGATCGGCATTCGCGCGCCGAGCGTGTGGAACCCGCTCCTGTCCCTGTCGGGCGGCAACCAGCAAAAGGCGCTGTTCGCGCGCGCCCTCGCCTCCGACGCCGACATCATCCTGATGGACGATCCGATGCGCGGCGTCGATGTCGGCACCAAGCAAGAGGTCTACAAAATCATTCGCGAGGAGGCCGAAAAGGGCCGCACCTTCCTCTGGTACACGACGGAAATGGACGAGCTTCTGATCTGCGATCACATCTACGTCTTCCGCGAGCGGGCGATCGTCGCGGACCTCACCCGTTCCGAGCTCACCGAAGAGGCCGTGATCCAGGCCTCCTTCCGGCAAGACGCCTGACATGAGGCCGATGTCTCGATGAGCCGCCCGATGCTCGCGCGCCTTCTCCGCAGCGCCCTTCCTGCCCTCTCGCTCGCCATCCTTCTCGGCGCGATCTTCTATCTTCAGCCGCGCACGATGAGCTATTTCGGGCTGAACCTCCTCCTCAATCTCGCCGTGCCGATCGCGCTCGCGACGCTGGCGCAGATGTGCGTCCTCACCGTCAACGATCTCGACTTGTCGATCGGCTCCTATGTCTCGCTGACCGCCTGCATCACCGCGACATGGCTGAACGATACGCCGATCCTCGGGGTCGCGGCGCTGCTTGCCTGCATTCTCGCCTACGGCGCGGTGGGCGCGCTCGTCCATCTGCGCAACCTGCCCTCGATCGTGGTGACGCTCGGCCTCTCCTTCGTCTGGCTCGGGCTTGCGATCCTCATTCTGCCGACGCCCGGCGGCAAGGCGCCGGGGTGGATCCGCGAATTGATGACGCTGAAGCCGGCTTACGTCCCCTTCCCGGTCATCGCCTGTGTCGTCATCGCGCTTGTCGTCCACGTCGTCCTGATGCGCTCGCCCTATGGTGCGGTGCTGCGCGGGGCGGGCGGCAATCCGCGGGCCGTGGCGCGGGCCGGCTGGTCGCTCCTCAGGGTCAAGGTGACGATGTACATGGCCGCCGGCACCTTCGGCGCGCTGGCCGGTATCGCCCTCGTCGGCCTCACCACCTCGGCCGACGCCAATATCGCGCTGCGCTACACGCTCCTGTCGATCGCCGGGGCGATCCTCGGCGGGTCTGAGTTCGTCGGCGGTCGCGTCTCGCCGATCGGCGCCGTGATCGGCGCGGTGACGCTCACCCTCGCCGCGTCCTTCCTCTCCTTCCTGCGCCTCAATCCCGACTTTCAGATCGGCGCGCAGGGGGCGATCCTCATTCTCGTCCTGGCGCTGCGCGCCGTGATCGGGCGCACGGAGGCCGATCGATGAAGGCGATCACCACCTTCTTCCGCCAGCCCTGGCTCTTCGCCTTCGCGGCGGCGATCGCGGTCTGGATCGCGACGGCCGCCTTCACCCAGGGTCAGGGCGCGGGCGAGGTTCTCTCCGTCGCCTTCACCTTCGCGACCTTCTTCGTCATCGTCGCGATCGGCCAGATGTTCGTCGTCACGCTCGGGCCCGGCAATGTCGACCTGTCGATCCCGGCCACCATGACGCTCGCCGGCACCGTCTCGATGAAGATCATGGACGGCCTCAACTGGATGATCCTGCCGGGCTATCTGATCGCCGTCGCCGTCGGCGTCGTCGTCGGGGTGCTGAATGTCGGGCTGATCCGGGTCCTGCGTATCCCGCCGATCATCGCGACGCTGTCGTCGAGCTTCATCATCCAATCGGCGGCGATCTGGTATAATCGCGGCCTGCGCGTGAAGCCGCCGACGATGCTCGCCGACTTCACCACGGCGAAGATCGCGGGCATGCCGATCCTCGCCCTTCTCGTGATCCTCATCGCGGCGGTGATGCATGTCGTCCTCAACCGGACGATTTATGGCCGCACCGTGATCGCGATCGGACAGAACGCGCGGGCCGCACGCCTCGCCGGGCTCGAGGTCAACCGCGTCCGCTTCCTCACCTACGTGATGTGCGCCGTCTTCGCCGCCTCGTGCGGATATGTCCTCGCCGGCTTTTCCGGCGGTGCGGCGCTCAATATGGGGCAAGAATATCTTCTCGCCTCCGTCGCCGTCGTCGTCATCGGCGGCACCTCGGTGGCGGGCGGTTTTTCCAACATTCCGGGCCTGTGGGGCGCGGCGCTCTTCCTCTTTCTGCTCGTCACGATGCTGAACACATTCGGGCTCGGCGCGGGCGTCCGCCTCCTGTTGACGGGGCTGATCATCATCGCCGTCATCACCCTCGCGGGAGGGTCGCGATCGTCGGAACGTTAAGAATCAGACATTTCCGCAATTGAACGAATTTTTGACATCAACTAGACACAGTTCGGCGGATTATCCACTCGCGTCGCCTGACCACGGTGATTGTTGGCTTGGGAGCGGCCTCGACCTATGCGGCGTATGTCCGATACGAGTTCAGTGGAAGGGGAACGATTTCCCCGGGTATGCCTTCCAGTATATGGAATTTTGAACGCCCAGGTTCGTCTCAGTGGTCAATGATATCGCCGAAGCCGAGATCGAAGTGCCCTCGGCTCGCTGGATCGACGAAGACGATCCGGCCCACCCGTTCGCGCACATTCTCGATACGCTGAAAATCATGCTGAAGGTGCCGACCGTCGGTGTCTCCGTGGTCAACAGCTCCAAATACGGCTTCTCCTCGCCGATCGAGCGCGCCCCCCTCTCGCAGAGCGATATCGGCGCCCTTTGCCGGGAGGTGATGGAACATGGCGCACCGCTTCGGATCACGGACGTGAGCGGTGATCCGCGTTTTGCAAGCGCCGACGCCGATGCACCGATCGGAGCGTTCGCGGCCGTCCCGCTCCTCGCGTCCGGCGAGCTGCCGCTCGGCGTTCTGTGGGTGATGAACCAAACGCCCCACGCCTTCGACACCGTCGAGATGACGGTCATGAAGAATCTCGCCCGCTGCGTCGTCAACGAGCTGCTCCTGCGCGAGCGTGCGGCGCTCGACGATCTCACCGGGCTGATGCGGCGGCGGCCCTTCATGCTGCGGCTCAAGCGCCTGGTCGACGGGTATCAGCGCCACCATACGCCGGCGACCCTTTCGATCTTCGATCTCGATTTCTTCAAATCGGTCAACGATCGTTATGGCCACCAGGTGGGCGACGCCGTCCTCGCGCGCGTCGCCGATCTTTGCCGCACCGCGCTCGGCCCCGAAGCGACCACCGCGCGCCTCGGCGGGGAAGAGTTCGCGGTCGCCTTCTCCGGGGTCGGCGTCGAGGCGGCGGCGCAGCGCCTGCGCCGGTTCAGAAGCGCTCTCGCCCACCTTCGTTTCGATGAAGCGCCCGACCTGTCCATCACGGCGAGCTTCGGCGTTTGTGCGCTGACGAGCGCCGTCGTCAACGCGTCGGTCTGGTGCCGGACCGCCGATGCGGCGCTCTATGGCGCCAAGGCGGCCGGGCGCAATCAGATCCTCGTCTACCATCCCGCCGCCCCGAGCTGCCACAACGAGCAAGCGGTCCATCTCCAAGCCGTCCGCGCCGAGCTGCCGCCGGAAACGCTGCCCCCACCGATCCGCGGCGCCGCCTGATGGACATCGGCCGCACGACGATCCCGACGATCGCCCCGCGGCCGACCCGATCCGAAATCCCATCCGGGTTACGCCCGCGTGCGCCGAACGCCGTGCCCATTCGTTCGGCGGCATTGACGCACGATCGATCGCGCACGCCCGTTTTCTCACCTTGCAGCAGAAGAAAAGACGTTCGACAATTTAGACGTTGGTGAGCAGCGCAATCACGCGCGAATCCGGATCATCGTTCGCCGCCGCACCGGCGCCGGGGGTCCGTCTCGAAGAAGAACCAATAAAGAGGAGACTTGCTCGATGCCTATCGCGTCTCGGCTCTTGATGGCCACCGCTCTTCTGTCGCTCGTCGCTCTTCCGGCACAGGCCGACGACTGGTTCCCCTACGAGGTCGAGGTTTGGGATCCGCCTTTCGACATGGCGAGCCCGCGCACGACGACCGAATACACCCCGCTCGAAAAGGCGGACGAGCCCTTCGAGATCTGCGTCTCCTTCCCGCATATGAAGGACGCCTATTGGCTCGGCGTCGATTATGGCGTCACCGAGGAGGCCAAGCGTCAGGGCGTCAAGCTGCAGGTCGTCGAGGCGGGCGGCTATACCGAGCTGCAAAAGCAGATCAGCCAGATCGAGGATTGCGTCGCGGCCGGTGCCGATGCCGTCATCATCGGCGCGATCTCCTATGACGGCCTCAACAACCTCGTCGCCGAAGTCCGCTCGAAGGATATTCCGGTGATCGACGTGATCAACGGCATGTCCTCGCCGGAGCTGTCGGCGAAATCGCTCGTCTCGTTCGGCGAGATGGGATCGAAGACCGGCGCCTATCTCGCCGAGCTCCATCCGGCGGGCTCCGACCCGGTGAAGGTCGCCTGGTTCCCTGGACCCGCCGGCGCCGGCTGGGTCGAGGCCGGCAACAAAGGCTTCCAGGACGCCGTCAAGGATACGGCGATCGAGGTCGTCGAGACCAAATATGGCGACACCGGCAAGGAGGCGCAGTCCGCGCTCATCGAGGACACGCTCGGCGCCCATCCCGATCTCGATTATATCGTCGGCACCGCGGTCACCGCGGAGGCGGCCGTGCCGATCCTGCGTTCGCGCGGGCTCACCGATCAGATCAAGGTCCTCTCTTATTACTATACGCCCGGCGTCCATCAGGGGATCCGGCGCGGTCAGATCCTCGCCGCACCGACGGATTCCACGGTGATCCAAGGCCGCATCGCCGTCGATCAGGCCGTCAGGATCCTCGAGGGCAAGGACTATCTGAAGCATGTCGGGCCGGCGATCTTCGTCGTCACCGCC
The DNA here is from genome assembly GCF_021556395.1 of Acuticoccus kalidii. Lineage (GTDB taxonomy): Bacteria > Pseudomonadota > Alphaproteobacteria > Rhizobiales > Amorphaceae > Acuticoccus > Acuticoccus kalidii. Next base: position 38,800 of record NZ_JAKGCS010000019.1, on the reverse strand, counting down.
GATACGGTCGGCGACTTCGACACCTCATCGACCTTGGCGCCGGACGGCTTCCGCCCCGTCTTCCGCGTCGAGTAGGCCGAGCGCCGCGCGCCGCGATGACCGCAGCGACGTCCGAGCCCGCATTGATCGAGGTGCGGGGGCTTTCCAAGCGCTATCCGGGCGTCCTCGCGCTCGACGATGTGAGCCTCGGCGTGCGCGCCGGGGAGGTGCACGTCCTCTTCGGCGAGAACGGGGCCGGTAAGTCGACGCTGATCTCGATCCTCGCCGGCGCCAACCAGCCGACCGCCGGCGAAATCCGCTTTCGCGGCGAGCCGATGCGTCTCGCCTCCGTCCACGATGCGCGCGCCCGCGGGATATCCGCCGTTTTCCAGGAATTCTCGCTGGTGCCGCAAATGACGGTCGCCGAAAACCTCTTTCTCGGCGCCGAGGTGACGGTGGGCGGCCTCCTCGCCAAGCGGCGCCTCAAGCGGATGGCGGTGGAGATCATCGACCGGCTCGGCTTTCCCTTGAAGCCGAACGCGCGGGTGGAGACGCTGACGCGCTCCGAGCAGCAGATGGTCGAGATCGCAAAGGCCTTCCGCGCCGAACTCAACGTCCTCATCCTCGACGAGCCGACCGCCTCCCTCACCGAACGGGAGACCGACCAACTCTTCGAGCTCGTCGCCCGGCTGAAGGCGGGCGGGGTCGGCATCATCTATATCACCCACCGGATGCAGGAGATCCGCCGCATCGCGGACCGCATCACCGTGCTGCGCGACGGCAAGTTCGTCGCGACGGAAGAGGCCGGCGTCGCCGAAGGCCGCCTCATCGAGCTGATGACCGGGCGGGAGATCGCCGAGCTCTTCCCGGAGGTGCGCTCCGAGATCGGCGACGTCCGGCTCACGATCGCGGACCTCACCACCGCGCGCCATTCGGTCGATGCCGCCTCGCTCGATGTGCGCGCCGGCGAGATCGTCGGCCTCGCCGGGCTCGTCGGCTCCGGCAAATCGGAGGTGATGCGGGCCGCCTTCGGCCTCGAGCGCATCCAGTCCGGCACGGTCCACCTCGACGGGGAGGACGTCACCGGCCGCAAACCGGGCGAGATGATGGACCGCGGCCTCTTCTACGTTCCGCCGGACCGGCGCGACGAAGGCCTCGTGATGATTCGCCCGGTGCGGGAGAACATCACCCTGCCCGCCCTCGCCGAGCCGCCGCTTGCCAAGGGCCTCGGCCTCGACAGACGCGCCGAGAAGCGCCTTGCGACGACGCTCGCCGAGCGGATGGAGCTGCGCCCGATGCGCATCGAGCGCACGGTCGACCATTTCTCCGGCGGCAATCAGCAAAAGGTGCTCCTCGCCAAGTGCCTGACGCGCGAGACCAAGGTGTACGTCTTCGACGAGCCGACGGTCGGCGTCGATGTCGGCACGCGCGCGGCGATCTATCGCTTCATCGCCGACCTTGCCGAACGCGGCGCGGCGGTCGTCCTCATCTCCTCCGACCTGCCGGAGATCCTCCACATGTCCCACCGCGCCATCGTCTTCTATCGTGGCCGAATCCGCGCCGAATTCGAGGGCGAGGCCATCACCGAAGAAGCGCTCCTGTCCCATTTCTTCGAGCGCGAGGCGGCCTGATGGCGCACACGTTGAAGCGGATTTTCGTCACCGTCGGGGTCCTGCCCTTCCTGCTCCTCGCCGCGCTCGTCATCTTCACCCTCGCGTCCGACAACTTTCTGACGGTGCAGAACCTCACCAACGTCGTGCGCCAGTCGGTCTATCTGGTGATCGTCTCGCTCGGGCAGATGTTCGCCCTCCTCACCGGCGGCTTCGACCTGTCGGTCGGCACCACGCTCGCGATCACCTCCGTCGTCGGCGCACTCACGATGTCGACCGTCGCGGGAATGGCGCCGGACATGGCGTGGCTCGCGATCGTCGTCGGCTCGATCGGAGGGATCGCGGCGGGGGCGACGATCGGCGTCGCGAACGGGATCGGCGTCGCCGTCTTCGGCGTCTCGCCGTTCATCATGACGCTCGGCATCTCGTCGGTCGGCTTCGGCATCGCGCTCTACCTCACGGGCGGAACGCCGGTCTACGGCATGCCGCAAACCTTCGGCGACGTGTTCGGCTTCGGCACGCTTTGGGGCGTTCCGGTGCCGATCTATTTCGCCGTCCTCCTCATCATCGTCGTCTGGCTGATCGTCAATTGGACGCGGCTCGGGCGCTATTTCTACGCCGTCGGCGGCAACACCAAGGCCTCGACCCTTTCCGGCATCAACACCAAGGGCGTCCTCTTCGTGACGTACATCATCTGCGCGACGCTCACCGCGATCGCCGGGATGCTGCTGACGGCACGGCTCGACACCGGCGAAGCCAATATCGGCGCCTCGATGCCGCTTGAATCAATTGCCGCATGCATCATCGGCGGCGTGTCGCTGCGCGGCGGCGTCGGCCGGGTCGAAAACGTCGTGCTCGGGGCGCTTTTCATCGTCCTCGTCCAGAACGGAATGAACCTCGCGCGGATCGAGAGTTACCTGCAGACCGTTGTCCTCGGTGGATTGTTGATCCTGGCCGTCATTGCAGATCGCATTAGGATTCGCATGATGGCTTCGCTGCAGGATTGATTGGAGGGATCCGCGATGACCATCATCAACTGCGACATGGGTGAGAGCTTCGGGCTCTACAAAATGGGCGACGACAAAGCGCTCATGCCGCTGATCAGCGTCGCCAATGTCGCGTGCGGCTTCCACGCGTCCGACCCCAACCACATGCGCGAGACGGTGCTTCTCGCCAAGGCGCACGGCGTCAAGGTCGGCGCGCATCCCTCGCTGCCCGATCTTCAGGGCTTCGGCCGGCGCGAGATGAAGATGAGCCGCGAGGAGATTGCCAACGCGCTCATCTATCAGATCGGCGCCCTCGCCGGCTTTCTGCGCGCCGAGGGCATGGAGATGAGCCACATCAAGCCGCACGGTGCGCTCTACGGTATGGCCGCGCGCAACGAGCATGTCGCGAACGCCGTCGCCGACGCGGCGGAGATCTTCGACCTGCCGGTGATGGGAATGACCAACACGCTGCACGAGGTGATCTACCCCTCGCGCGGCCTCAAATTCATCGCCGAGTTCTACGCCGACCTCGATTATGGCGATGACGGCTTCATCATCATCACCCGCACCCACGAGGCGATGGACCCGGCCGAGGCGGCCGATCGCTGCCTCCAGGCCGTGCGCGACGGGACGACCAACACGACCACCGGCCGCGAGATCAAAGTGAAGGCCGACGCGATCTGCGTCCACTCCGACACGCCGAACGCGGTCGAAATCGCCAAGGCGGTGAAAACGGCCGTCACCCCCTGGCTCGACGCCGCCTGATCCTTGGGCGGCCCCCTTTTTCAACGAGAACACGCTGGAAACGACGATGGCAGAAATCCGCTCCCCCCTTCCGGGCACCTTCTACCGCAAGCCCGCGCCCGATCAGCCAGCCTTCAAAGAGGATGGCGATACGGTCGCGGTCGGCGACGTGATCGGCCTCGTCGAAGTGATGAAGACCTTCACCGAGGTGAAGTCGGAGATCGCCGGCACCATCACGAAATTCGTCGCCGACAATGAGGAGCCGGTGACGGCCGGAATGGTGCTCGCGGAGGTCGCCTCCTAAGTGGCGATCGAGACCCTCTTCATCGCCAATCGCGGCGAGATCGCGGTGCGGATCATCCGCGCCGCGCGGCAACTCGGCATCAAGACCGTGCAGGCTTATTCCGTCGCCGATGCCGAAAGCCTCGCCGTCAAGATCGCCGACGAGGCGGCCCTCATCGGACCGCCTTCGGCCGCGAAATCCTACCTGTCGATCGACAATATCATCGAGGCGGCGAAGGCCGCGGGCGCCGACGCCGTCCATCCGGGCTACGGCTTCCTCGCCGAGAACGCGACCTTTGCAGCGCGCGTCGCCGAGGCCGGTCTCACCTTCGTCGGCCCGTCCGCCGACGTCATCTCGAAGATGGGCGACAAGGTCGCCGCCCGCGAGGCCGCCAAGGCTGCCGGCGTTCCGACGGTTCCCGGCAGCGAGGGCCGCGTCGCCTCGCTCGAGGAGGGACGCAAGATCGCCGATTCCATCGGCTATCCGGTGATCATCAAGGCGGCGGCCGGCGGTGGCGGCCGCGGGATCCGCGTCGCCAATGACGGCGCGGAGTTCGAGCGGCTGTTCTCCCAGGCGAGCGGCGAGGCCGCGGCCGCCTTCGGCGATGGCGGTCTCTATGTCGAAAAGGTCGTCCACCCCGCCCGCCATGTCGAGGTCCAGATCCTCGGCGACGGGACGCGGGCGGTCCACCTCTTCGAGCGCGAATGCTCGCTTCAGCGCCGTCGCCAGAAGGTGTGGGAGGAGGCCCCCTCCGCCGCGCTGCCGGCCACGGTGCGCGAGGCCCTCACCGCCTCCGCCGTCCGCCTCGCCGAGGCGGTGGACTATTCCGGCGCCGGCACGCTCGAATATCTCTATGACGAGACGAGCGGCGACTTCTATTTCATCGAGATGAACACCCGCATCCAGGTCGAGCATCCGGTGACGGAGATGATCACCGGCATCGATCTCGTCGGCGAGATGCTGAAGATCGCCGGCGGCGGCGCCCTTCCCCACCGGCAGGACGAGATCGTCCGCCGCGGCCACGCGATCGAGGTTCGCCTCAACGCGGAAGACCCGGCGAACAATTTCATGCCCTTCCCCGGCCGGATCGACGCGTTGCGGCTGCCCGGCGGGCCGGGGGTGCGGTGGGATTCGATGCTCTATCCGGGCTACGAGGTGCCGCCCTTCTACGATTCCCTCCTCGGCAAGCTCATCGTCTGGGACGAAACGCGCGAGGCGGCGCTCGACCGGCTCGGCGCGGCGCTCAGCGAACTCACGATCGGGGGCCTCAAGACGACGCTCCCGCTCTTCACCGCGCTCCTTAAGGCGCCCGAAGTCCGGCGCGGCGAGGCGCACATCACGTGGCTTGAGACCTGGTTGGACGACAATGCCAAACACCTGTGACGGAGAAGCTTGAATGAGCGCACGCTACAGTTTCGGAGGCGACGAACAGATTTTCGTCGAGGTCGACGAGGCGATGAGCCTCGACGCCTTCTTCAAGTCTCTCGCCATCACCAACGCCGTGCGCGATGCGGACATCGACGGCGTCACCGAGATCTGCCCCGCCAACGCGTCCTTCCAGATCGGCTTCAATCCGGACAAGATCCACCCGGAGGCGCTGCTCGAGCAGTTGAAGTCGATGGAGAGCGTCGCCGACACGGCCGAGTCGCGCCTCACGACGCGCATCATCGAGGTTCCGGTCTTCTACCAGGACCCCTGGACGCACGAGACGCTGATGCGCTTTCGCGAGCGCCATCAGGATCCCTCCGGCTCCGACATCGAATATGCCGCGCGGATCAACGGCTATGCCTCGGTGGAGGACTTCATCACCGCGCACTCCGCTTCGCCCTGGTTCGTGTCGATGGTGGGCTTCGTGTCGGGCCTGCCGTTCCTCTATCAGATGGTCGAGCGCGCCCGGCAGATCGAAGTGCCGAAATATCTGCGCCCCCGCACCGACACGCCGAAACAGACGGTCGGCTATGGCGGCTGCTTCTCGTGCATCTATTCGGTGCGCGGCGCCGGCGGGTACCAGATGTTCGGCATCACCCCGATGCCGATCTTCGACCCAACCCAGAGCGCGCCCTATCTGCGCGATTTCATGGTCTTCTTCCGCCCCGGCGACATCGTGAAGTTCGAGCCGATCGACCGGCCGACCTACGACCATCTCCTCGCCGAGGTCGAGGCCGAGCGCTTCATTCCGAAAATGGCCGAAGTCACCTTCGATCTCGCCGACTTCAACAAGGGGATCGACGCCTACAACGCCAAGCTCCTGGAGGCGCTGAAATGACCGTTACCGTCATCAATCCGGGCCTTTTGACCACCATCCAGGATCTCGGGCGGCCGGGCTATTTCCATCTCGGCATTCCCGTCGGCGGGGCGATGGACCGGCGCGCGCTGATCGCGGCGAACCTTCTCGTCGGCAATGACGAGGGGGCGGCCGGGCTCGAAGCCGTCTTCATGGGGCCGGAGCTCGAATTCGCCGACGACCGGATCGTCGCCGTTTGCGGCGCGGACCTTCCGCCGAAGGTCGACGGCACCGAGATGCCGACCTGGACGAGCTTCCGCGTCAAGGGCGGCCAGCGCCTGACCTTCGACTATCTGAAGAGCGGGGCGCGCGCCTATATCGCGATCTCCGGCGGGATCGATACGCCGCTCGCGCTCGGCAGCCGCTCGACCTACCCGATCGGCGCGCTCGGCGGCTTCAAGGGTCGCGCGATCGCGGCGGGCGACGAGCTTCCCCTCGGACCCTCCGATCTTCCGAAGGACGGCCGCTATATCCCGACCGAGCTGCGCCGCATCCCCACCGGAGACGTCGAGCTGCGGGCTTTGCCGGGGCTTTATATCCACCGCATCACCGCGGCCTCGCAGACCGCCTTTTTCGAGGACACCTGGACCGTCGCGCCCGAGGCCGACCGCATGGGCTACCGCTTTCGGGGCGGCCGGCCGATGGAGTTTGTCGAGCGCGAACAGCCCTTCGGCGCGGGCTCCGACCCCTCCAACATCACCGATGCCTGCTATCCTTACGGCTCGATCCAGATCCCCGGCGGCACGGAGCCCATCGTTCTCCACCGCGACGCCGTGTCGGGTGGCGGCTACTTCATGGTCGGGACGGTGATTTCCGCCGATATGGACTTGATCGGACAGCTCCAACCGAACAAGACGGTACGGTTCGTCGCCGTGACGATGGACGAGGCGCTCGCTGCACGCCATGAACAGCGGGCAGAGTTCGCCAAACTACGCGATTCAATCGCCTGAGGACCCCTTATGACCACGCGATCCGCTCCAGTTCTCGCCGACCGCCTTCTGACGCCCAGCCTCGCGCGCAACGTGATGCTCGCCGTCGCCGGCTCCCTCGTGCTGTGGGTTTCGGCGAAAGTGCACGTCCCGATGTATCCGGTGCCGATGACGATGCAGACCTTCGCCATCACGGTGATCGGCATGGCCTTCGGCTGGCGTCTCGCCGCGGCGACCGTCGCCCTCTATCTCGCCCAGGGCGCGATGGGCCTTCCGGTGTTCTCCGGCACGCCCGAGCGCGGCCTCGGCCTCGCCTACATGATGGGCCCGACCGGCGGTTATCTGATCGGCTTCTTCCTCGCCGCCGTCGTCACCGGCTGGCTCGCCGAGCGCGGCTGGGACCGCCGCGTGTCGACGACGCTCGCCGCGATGACCATCGGCACCGCCATCATCCTCGCCACCGGCACGCTCTATCTCGGCGCGCTCATCGGCTGGGACAAGCCTGTCCTCGCGCTCGGCCTCACCCCGTTCATCGCCGCCTCGATCGTCAAGATCGCGCTCGGCACGGCGGTCATGCCGTTCGCCTGGAACCTCATCGAGCGGTTTTCCCGCTGAGCGAGGCCGGACGGATGCGCAGAACACGCGTCAAGATCTGTTGCATCCGCTCCGTGGACGAGGCTGCGCTCGCCATCGCGGCGGGCGCGGACGCGCTCGGCTTCGTCGGTCCGATGCCGACGGGAGTCGGCCCGATCCCGGACGACACCACCCGGGCGATCACCCCCCATGTGCCCGCCCCGATCTCGCCCTGGATCCTCACCTACGAATCCGAGCCGGATGCGATCCTCGCCCACGCCGAACGCTGCGCCGTCGCGACGGTGCAGATCGTCCAGCACGTCGATCCGGCCGTCCATGACGCGCTCGAACGACGCGCGCCGTGGCTGCGGCGGGTCCAGGTGATCCATGTCGAAGATCGCGGCGCGGTCGACATCATGGCCGCCTATGGGGCCGGACCGCACACCTTCCTTCTCGATTCCGGCCGCCCTTCGGTCGACGAACTCGGCGGCACCGGCCGCGTCCACGACTGGGACGTGTCGGCCGCCTGCGTCGCCTCGGTGACGACGCCGGTCTTTCTCGCCGGCGGACTCAACCCGTCGAACGCGGCCGACGCGATCCGCAAGGTGCGTCCCTTCGGGCTCGATGTCTGCACGGGATTGCGGCCGAACACGGCGTTGGATCCGGCCCGCCTCACCGCCTTTTTCGACGCGATCCGGGCGGCGGACGACGCGGTCTACGGGGCCTGACGGGCCGGGCCGCCACCGGCCTCAGTTATCGCCGCTCAATTCGGTGAACATCGCCACGCGGCGCACCACATCGCGCCGCCGGTTGACGCCGAGGCGGGCCATCGCCCGCTCCCAGATCGCGTCCACCAGCGCGACATGGATCTCCTCGCTCCGCGCGAACGCGGCCTGCGTGTCGCCGCGATAGATCGCATAGACCGCGCGCGCCTCGATATCGGCGAGGCCATATTGGCCCTTGATCCCGTCGATCACCCGGCCTCTCGCCCCCGCCTCGCGGCTCAGATGCACGATCACGGCGTCGAGCGCGCCGCCGGCGAACTTCTCCGCGCCCGGCATGCTCGCCGTGCCCCATTGGCCGCCGACATGCGCGATCGAGGCGAAGATCTCCCCATCCGCCTCCGGCCGCGACAGCCGCAAGCGCTGCGGCTCGCCGGGATTGTCCTGCGCGCCGACGACGGTCGCGATGATGTGCGCCTCGAGCTGCGGATCGTGCGCGCGGAGCCGGCCGTGGGAATCGACGAAGACGTGGCTTTCGGCGCAGAGCGCCCGCGCCGCGGCATTGATCGCGACGACGGCGGCGCTCCCCTTGACGAGGATCGCGGCCGTCGGCAAAGCCGCGACGATGGATGCGATCCCCTGGAGCCGCGCGTTGGCCAGCGCCTCGCTCGCCAACGCGTCGAGATCGGAAGCGGCGCCGGCCGGAGGCCTTGAGGGTCCGGCGTCCATCATGTCGCCGGGCGTGTCTGCCAACGGTTCGTCGGTGCATCGGTCATCGACCGAATTCGCACGATCCTCCATAGCGCCTCATCGCATTCAAACAGTGTCGCCTCGCCCGGCCGACGCCGGCAAGGACGAGGTGTGCCCGTCCCATTCGTCAATCAAGGCGAGTAAATCGACTTTACTCAAAATCGATCCGTAGGACGCAAATTTTGCGGCAACTTTTTACAACTTTCCGTATGCCGTGGCGTGGAAACCCACGGCAATCGACGCTGGCTCCCGGCCTAGCCGCTGCGTTGGCGCTCGGTGCGGCGGCGCAACAGCTCCATCATCGTCAACAAACCGATCGACAGCGCGACCAGGATCGAGGCGAGCGCCAGGATCGTCGGGCTGATCTCCTCACGCAGCCCGGAGAACATGCGCACCGTCATCGGCGTCTGCTCCGGTCCCGCGAGGAAGAGGACGACGACGACCTCGTCGAGCGAGGTGATGAAGGCGAAGAGGCCGCCCGCGATGATGCCCGGCAACAGCAGCGGCAGGATGACCTTGAAGAACGTCGTCACCTGGTTCGCCCCCAGCGACTGGGAGGCGCGAATGAGCTGATTGTCGAAGCCGGAGAGCGCCGCCGTCACGGTGATCACCACGAAGGGCGCGCCGAGGACGACGTGGGACATGATGATCGAAAAATAGGTCTGCGACAGGTTCGCCCGCGCATAGAACGCAAAGAGCGCGGCCGCCGTGATGATGAGGGGCACGATCATCGGCGAGATGAGGAAGGCGGTGATCGCCGCCCGCGCCGGCATCTCGCGGCGTGACAGGCCGAGCGCGGCAAGCGTGCCGAGCGTCGTCGCGATGATGGTCGAGGTGATCGCGATGAAGAACGAGTTCTGGATCGACCGGATCCACTCGCGCGACGACAAGAGGTCGTCGTACCAGCGCATCGAATAGCCGTCCGGGTTGAACGTCAGCATCTCTTTCGTGAACGTGAAATAGGGCGTCGCGTTGAACGACAGCGGGATGATGACGATGATCGGCGCGACCAGAAAGAAGAAGATCAGGCCGCAGATGATCAGATAGGTGCGGTGCCAGACACGCTCGAGGCGGGTGGCGTGATCGGGAAGAGCCATCGGATCACCCAAACTTCAGGCGCTCGACACCGACGAGGCGGTTGAAGAGCCAGTAGAGGACGAGGACGCCGACGAGGAGGATCGTCGCGAGGGCGAGCGCGAGACGGAGCTGGGAGAGCGAGCCCGTCATCCGGTCGGCAATCAGGTTCGAGATGAAGATGCCGCCTTCGCCGCCGACCAGCGCCGGGGTAATATAGTACCCGATCGCCAGAATGAAGACGAGCAGGACGCCGGCCGCGAGCCCCGGAATGGTGAGCGGCATATAGACGGTGAGGTGCGCCCGCAGCGGCGTCGCGCCCATCGACCGGGCCGCGCGGGTGAGGCTCGGCGGAATGGTCTTCATCACCGAATAGAGCGGCAGGATCATGAACGGCAGCAGGATGTGCGTCATCGCGATGATGGTGCCGATCCGGTTGTAGATCAGCCGCATGCGGTCATTGTCGTCGACGATTTGGAAGAAGACGAGGAAGTTGTTGACCACGCCCTCCTGCTGCAACAGCACGATCCACGCCGACGTTCGCACGAGAAGCGAGGTCCAGAACGGGAGCAGCACCAGGATCATCAGGAGGTTGGCGCGTTTCAGCGGCAGCGTCGCGAGGAGATGGGCGACCGGATAGCCCATCAGGATGGTGAGGATCGTGATGAGCCCGCTCATCCACGCGGTCTGCCAGAAGATCGACCGATAGACCTGGAGATTTTCCGGCCGGGGCACGATCTCGCCCGCCTGATCATATTCGTAGTCGAGCGCGCGCAGATAATAAGCCGGCGTGATCGTACGCGTCTCGCGCTTGATCAGCGTCCACAGGCGCGGATCGCCCCAATCGTCGTCATCGGCGAGGAGCGCCTCCTTGAACGGCGCCTGGAACTCGTCGGCATCGCGCATCGCGCCCATCATGGTGGAGCGCAGGCCCGGCATGTCGGTGTTGAGGCGGGCGGCGACGCGGCCGATGGTGGAGCGTCCGCCATTCTTGAGGTCTTGCGCCATCGCGGCAAAGACCTCTTCGCTCGGAAGCCCCTCCCCGTCCCAATCGCCGATTGCGGCGCTGGTGTTGGGCAGGTTGTTCGCGACCTCGGGGTTCATCACCGAGCGCGCCATCATCTGAACGATGGGAATGGTGTAGGTGAAGAGCAGGAACACGAAGAGCGGCGCGACCAACAGGAGCGCGTTGCGCCGCGCCCGTCCGTTCGCCTTGCGCAGAGCCGCCTTGAGGGGCTTGCCGTCGGCCGTGGTCAGTGGCGCGGATTTGCTGGCGGTCTGATTGAGACCCATTCCGGGGGAAACGGCTGCATCGGTCATTGCGCGCTGTCCTTGTCGCTCGTCCCCAGGAGGGGGACCGCACACCCCAGACGATCGGTCATAAGCAAAACGTCATCCGTCGTTCGCCGCATCAGGTTCGGGCGCACCACGCCCGTCGGGGAAGGTGGGGCGGCGACGCGCGCCGCCCCGTCGCTCTCGCTTAGGAGGAGAGCCAGGCGTTGAAGCGCTCTTCGATCGCGTCGCCATAGTCGGCCCAGAACTCGACGTCGAAGCGAACGGCGTTCTGGAAGTTCTCCGGCGAGGTCGGCATGTGGGGCTTCATGTCCACGCCCGTCGCCTCGTGATTGCCGACGAGCGGCACCGAGGATTCACGCGCCGGCGCATAGGCGATGTACTTCGCCTGATCGGCGAGGCGCTGCGTGTCGGTGGCGAAGAACAGATAGTCCTTGATCTGCTCGAGATTGTCGTTGTCGACCGGGACCACCCAGCCGTCGACCTCGAACATCTGACCGTCCCACATGATCTCGAACGGCTGGTCCTCGTTGACCTGCGCGTTGAAGATGCGGCCGTTATAGGCGGAGGCGATCGTCACCTCGCCGTCGGCGAGGAGCTGCGGCGGCTGCGCGCCGGCCTCCCACCAGATGACGTTGCCTTTGATCTCGTCGAGCTTGGCGAAGGCGCGGTCCTGGCCCTCTTCCGTCGCGAGGAGCTCATACACCTCGTCGGCCGGAACGCCGTCGGCCATCAGGGCCCATTCGAGATTCTTCTGCGGGATCTTCTCCAAGGAGCGCGTGCCGGGGAACTTCTCGAGGTCCCACACGTCCGCGATCGTCTTCGGCCCACCGTCCGGGAAGGCGTTCGTGTTGTAGGCGAACATCGTCGCATAGAGGATCTGCGGCACGAAGCAGTCGCCGGTCGTCCCCTCGATGAAGTCCTCGGACGCCGGGGTGCCGTCGGGTGCGGGGGCGAGCCACTCGTCGAACTCGATCTCGACGAGCAGGCCCTCGTCACAGGCGCGCTGCGCGTCGGACTGGAGCATGTCGACGACGTCCCAGGTCACATTGCCCGCCTCGACCTGGCTGCGGATGCCGGCGAGCGCCTGGTTCGACTTGTCCTCGTGGAGGATCTGAACGCCGGTCTTTTCGGTATAGGGCTCGTCGTAGGCCTTGAGCTGGCTCTCAGAATAGGCCCCGCCCCAGGACACGATCGTCAGGCTGTCCTGGGCGGTCGCTGCGGTAATCGCCATGGCGGACGCCGCGGCCGTGAGTGCTAGTTGCTTCAGCAAAACTCGTCTCCCTCTTGTTCCTCGCACCAGCTTGGACGCCGGTGATGTGCATTCGGCCCCGCCGGGGAGCCGGCCGTTATGTCAGGTCGCGATCGGATCGAGCGCGTGGCAGTCGGCCGTGGACCATCCCACCGTGACGGACGCGCCCTCGGTCAGACCCGTACTGGAGCCCCGGTTGGGCACCTTGACGATGAATTGGTCGTTGCCCGCGACCGTCAGTCGGGCCCGGATCGTCTCCCCCAGATAGATGAGCTCTTCGATCCGGCCATCGAGCGTATTATCGGTGCCCTCCGGCCCGATATACACGCGCTCGGGTCGCAATGACAATGTTGTGCGCGAACCTTCGCCGTCAACGTTGACGGCCGTCGCATGAACCGTCGCCCCGGTGTCAAGCTCGACTTCGCATTCCCCGTTGATCACCTTTGATACGGTTCCAGAAAGCTTGTTATTCTCACCGATAAATTGCGCAACGAAGGAATTCGTCGGATTCTCATAGAGCGTTTCGGGCGGAGACAGCTGTTGGATCACCCCGTCATTGAAGACGGCGACCCGGTCCGACATCGTCAGCGCTTCGGTCTGGTCGTGCGTCACGTAGACGATCGTGACGCCCAGATTGTCGTGGATGTGCTTGATCTCATACTGCATCTGCTCGCGCAGCTGCTTGTCGAGGGCGCCGAGCGGCTCGTCCATCAGGACGAGATTGGGCTCGAACACCAGCGCACGGGCGACGGCGACGCGCTGTTGTTGGCCGCCCGAGAGCTGCGCCGGGCGGCGGCCGCCGAAACCGGACAACTCGACCATGCCGAGCGCCCGCTCCACCCGGTCGCGGATCTCCGATTTCGACATCCCCCGCACCTTGAGCGGATAGGCGAGATTCTCCCCCACCGTCATGTGCGGGAATAAGGCGTAATTTTGGAAGACCATGCCAATGCCCCGCTTGTGCGGCGGAAGTTGGCTGATGGCCTTGTCGTCGAGGTAGATTTCACCGTGGGTCGGCGGCTCGAACCCTGCCAGCATCATCAAGCATGTGGTCTTGCCTGAACCGGAGGGGCCCAGCATCGTCAAGAACTCGCCCTCTGCAATCTTGAGGTTGAGATCTTTCACCACGAGGGTCTCCCCGTCGTAGCTTTTTTGCACTCCGTCGAAGGTCACCGCAGCGCCGACGGATCGTTCCGCTTGATTGGCCAGAACCTGCCTCCGTTTCAATTTAGAGCAAGTACGGCACGCCGCCTTGCCGATCGTCAACCCTTCGTGGTCGGCGTCATCAAATCCGATGGAGACCGGCCACGTGTCACCGGTGCTCATTCGACGACATCCGGCGGTCAACCAACGGGTGTACTAGCAATGATCGGGCCAGGTTGCCTCCATGCCGATCGGCGGGAGGAGAACAGACGGCGGTCGGGCGAGAAAAATGTGTTCACATTGGGGCAATGGGTCGGGAACAAACGAACCCGGAGCCGAACAGAATATTTCGGATGCCGCCCCGGCCGCCGCAGCCATGACCCCGCGATCGAGCGCGCCGCGAGGCCGTTGCCGGCGCGTCGCGGCCGCGCGGATCGGCGTTCGGCCGGCGATCCGCCAATCCCCGGATTTTTGCCTCCGCCGGGGGCGGAGCGGCCCGGCGCGCGTTACGCCTCGAGATAGGCCGCCGCGGCGAGAACGTCGGATGCGCCGTCGACCGCGGCGCTCGTCAGCGCCGGGACGGTGACGAGCATCGCCTCGGCGTAGAATTGCGCCAGCGCGGCGCGGCGGCCCTCGTTGCCTTTGCTGGCGAGGAGAGCCGCGTTGCACAGATAGGCGCCACCGGCGGTCGTCCCCATGGCGCGCAGGAACGGCGTCGCCCCGGCGAGCGCCTCGTCGAGTTCGCCGCGCGCCATTTTCTCCTGCAACGCGTGCGCCGCGCTGGCCACCGCCTCGATCGCCACGTCGAGTCGCTGTGCGAGGCCCGACAGCTCCAGCCGGTTCGCGCCGCGCGCCCGGTGTGCGATCTCGGACAGCTCGTCGAGATAGGCGGTCAGAACGCGCCCATCCTCGAGGCCGATCTTGCGCCGCACGAGATCGATCGCCTGAATGCCGTTCGTGCCCTCGTAGATGGGGAAAACCCGTGCGTCGCGGTAATATTGCGCCGCGCCGGTCTCTTCCACGAAGCCCATCCCGCCGTGCACCTGGATGCCGATCGAGGCGACCTCGACGCCGATATCGGTCGAGAACGCCTTGGCGATCGGGGTCAAGAGATCGGCCCGCGCCTGCCAGAAGGCGGCATCGGATCCACCAGCGCAGGCGCGGTCGATGGCGACGGCACAGGAATAGCAGATGAAGCGCGCCGCCTCCGTCAGCACCTGCATCGACAACAGCATCCGCGCAACATCGGGATGCGCGATGATCGGCACCGAATCGCCGCTCGTCGCCCCGCTCGCCCGGCCCTGGCGCCGCTCCTTGGCGAAGGCGAGCGCCTGCTGGCGCGCCCGCTCCGCAATCGCCATGCCCTGGACGCCGACTTGGACGCGGGCGTTGTTCATCATCGTGAACATCGCCCGCAGCCCCTGGTGCGGCGCGCCGATCAGGTAGCCGATCGCGCCCTCCCCCTTGTCGCCATAGGCCATGGTGCAGGTCGGCGAGGCGTGGATGCCGAGCTTATGTTCGAGGCCGACACAGGTGACGTCGTTGCGCGCGCCGAGCGTCCCATCCGCTTCGACGAGGAATTTCGGCACGAGAAAGAGCGAAATGCCCCGCGTGCCGTCCGGCGCGTCCGGCAGGCGGGCGAGAACCAGGTGGACGATGTTGTCCGAAAGGTCATGCTCGCCATAGCTGATGAAGATCTTCTGGCCGAACAGGCGATACCGATCCCCGTCCGGCACCGCGCGCGTCTTCAGCGCGCCGACATCCGAACCCGCCTGCGGCTCGGTGAGGTTCATCGTCCCCGTCCACGTGCCGGCTATGAGGTTCGGCAGATAGAGCGCCTTCAGCTCCTCAGAGGCGTGCGCCTCCAGCGCCTCGATCGCGCCGACGGTGAGGATCGGGTTGAGCGCGAACGACGCGTTCGCCTGGTTCCAGATGTCGCAAAGCGCGGTCTGGAGCGCCATCGGCAGGCCCTGCCCGCCATGCTCCACATTGCCGGTGAGTGTGCCCCAGCCCCCGTCGATCCAGAGGCGATAGGCCTCGCGCCAGCCGGGCGCCGTCGTCACCACGCCGTTTTCGAGGCGCGTCGGCTCGCGGTCGCCGACGGCGTTGAGGGGCGCGAGCGTCGTCTCGGCGAACCGGGCCGCCTCGCCGACGATGGCGCGCACGTCCTCGGCCCCGAGATCGGCCCCGATACCGGCATCGCGCGCCGCGCCGAGACCGGCGACCTTCTCGAGCGCGAAGACGATATCTTCGACTTGGGCCTGATAGGTCATGATGTCCCCCCCGCTCCGCCTCTTGCTTTGTCCTCTACTTACCGCGTCCCGAGGCGGGACGCATCCGCCGCCGGCATTGGCAATCTTGTTGGGCGCGGTCGCACCCGTTATCTGTCCGTCGAAGCGACCATCCGCGACGACCGCCCGACGCCGGCCACGTTCCGATCGACAGACCCAATTCCTTGCGACATTTGACCCAGCCCCACGCCATGCCCACTCCGTGCGCCCTCTATCCGCCGCGACGCGCCGCCAGAGCGGCCCGCGCCGCCATCCGGGGTGGGTGCTGACATGGCCGCCCTCACAACGGCCACGATCGCGGCCGAGCCGATGCACGAGGCGGTCGACCGTGCGGTCCTGGTGCTCGCGAAGGGCGGGCTCGTCGCCCTTGCGACCGAGACCGTCTATGGCCTGTGCGCCGATGCCACCTCGCCCGCCGCGGTCGGCGCCGTCTTCGCCGCGAAGGGCCGGCCGGCCACCAATCCGCTGATCGTCCATGTCGCGAGCCTCGAGGATGCGGCGCGCTTTGCCGAGATTTCGCCGGCGGCCGCAGCGCTCGCCGCCGCCTTCTGGCCAGGACCGCTGACCATCGTCTTGCCGCGCCGGACGGATGCCGCTCTTGCCGACACCGCCTGCGCGGGCGGACCGACGGTCGCGCTGCGGGTGCCGGACGTACCCCTCATCCGCGCCGTCGCCGCGCGGATCGGCGGGCTCGTCGGCCCGAGCGCCAACCGGTCGGGCCGCGTGACGTCCACCTCCGCCGCTGCCGTCGCGGAGGAACTCGATGGGCGGATCGACCTCATCGTCGATGGCGGCCCCTGCCCGATCGGGGTCGAATCCACGGTGATCGACATGAGCGGCCCCGCGCCCGCGATCTTACGCCCCGGCGCGGTCGCGGCGGACGAGATCGAGGCGGTCATCGGCCCGCTCGCGGAGCGCCCCGCCCCGATCGGCGACGGACCGCTCCGCTCGCCCGGCCTTCTTTCCTCCCATTATGCGCCCCGCGCGCGCCTCCGCCTCGATGTCGAGGCGGCCGATGTCGCGCCGGACGAGGCCTGGCTCGCCTTCGGCGACGAGACGAGCCGCGCCGCGCCGGAGCGGACGGTGCGGCTGTCGCCAACGCGCGATTTGCGCGAGGCCGCGCGCATGCTCTACGCTGGCCTGCGCGCCCTCGACGCCACCGGCGCCGCGGTCATCGCCGTCTCCCCCATCCCCGCGGACGGCATCGGCGCCGCGATCCGCGACCGCCTTCAGCGCGCGGCAGCGCCCCGCCCCGAGCCCAGCGAGCCCCATCCATGACGACGCTGCTCTACACCGACCCCGCCTTCGCGCGCCACGAGACGCCGCGCAATCACCCGGAGTGCGCGGCCCGCATGGCGTCGGTGGAAACGGCTTTGTCCGGTCCGCAATTCGCCCATCTCGATCGGCGCAGCCCGACCCCGGCCCCCTATGAGGCGATCGCCGCCTGTCATCCGTCGAGCTATATCGACACCCTCACCGCCGCGATCCCGGACAGCGGTATGATCGCGCTCGATGCCGACACCCATGTCGGCCCCCATTCCTTCATCGCCGCCCGTCTGGCGAGCGGCGGGGTGATCAACGCCATCGACGCGGTGATGGCGGACGAAGCGCGGAACGCGTTCATCGCCTCCCGTCCTCCCGGCCATCACGCCGAAACGGCGCATCCGATGGGGTTCTGCCTCATCAACCATGTCGCGATCGGCGCGCGCCATGTGCAGAAGGCGCACGGGATCGGCCGGGTCGCAATCGTCGATTTCGACGTCCATCACGGCAACGGCACGCAGGACATCTTCGAGCGCGATGCCAGCGTCCTCTACGTCTCGACCCATCAGAGCCCGCATTATCCGGGCACCGGCGCGCCGACCGAGCGCGGCGTCGGCAATATCGTGAACCTTCCCCTCTCCGCCGGGACCGTCGGTGCCGCCTATCGGCACATCTTCGACACCGTCGCGATGCCCGCCGTCCGCGCCTTCGCGCCCGAATTCCTCATCCTCTCGGCCGGTTTCGACGCCCATGCCGACGATCCGCTCGGCGATATCCGCCTCCTGGAGGACGATTTCGTGTGGATCACCGAACGCATGATGGAGATCGCCGACGAGTTCTGCGGCGATCGCCTCGTGTCATGCCTCGAAGGCGGCTATGATCTCGCCGCGCTCGGCCGCTCGGCGGCGGCCCACGTTGCAACCCTCGCGAAAGCCTGAAGGATCACACCATGCCCGAAGCTCCCGCGCTCGCCGAAGCGAAGCCCGTCGAAGAGCTCAGCTTCGAAGCCGCGATGGGCGAGCTCGAAGCCATCGTCGACAAGCTCGAGAAGGGCAACGTCCCGCTCGAAGAATCGATCGCCTATTATGAACGCGGCGAAGCGCTGAAGACGCGCTGCGACACGCTGCTGAAAAATGCCGAAATGCGCGTCGAGAAGGTCCGCCTGAAGACCGACGGGACGGCCACCGGCGTCGAGCCGCTCGACGGGGAGTCCGACATTCCATTTTGACGCAGGCGCGCAGGGCGACGGGAACGGCCGAGCCGGTTTGTCGGTTTCCCCTGTAAATTGCCAAGGACGACAAGACGATGGCCGAAGACACATCCCGTTATGACACGATCCGCGCAGGGCGCGTGGTCGGCACGCCGGTGTTCAGCACCGAGGGCCAACATCTCGGCACCGTCGAGGATATCGTGATCGGCAAGGACGACGGACGCGTCCGTTACGCGATCATGTCTTTCGGCGGCTTTCTCGGGATCGGCGAGGAGTATCATCCTCTCCCCTGGGACCTGCTGCATTATGACGAGACGAAAGAGGGCTATGTCGTCCCCGTCTCGCGCGACCAGCTCGAAAAGGCGCCGCGCTTTCCCAAGCACGATGAGCCGAACTGGCAGGACGACACCTACCACCGCGACATCCACGGCTTTTACGGCCGCACCCTCTGGATCTGAGCGGCGCCGCGAAGAGGCCGACGACGGCGCTGAGCCCATGTCGCGCGTCGGCCCCGCCGCGGCGTCATATCAGGTGCGCGCAAAGGTCGTTTCGCTTAACTAGAATGTGGCTCGACAACAGGCTCGGGTCAGCGTAACGCGCCATCACTCAATTCGGTCATCCAGGCGGGTTCACATGACGACGGGCTCGGTCAGTATGCGGGCGGCGCTCGCCCCCGTCTCCGCGCTGCTCATCGGCGTCGGCCTTCTTTATCTCGGCTTCGGCCTGCAATCGACGCTTGTGCCCCTGCGCGCCGACGTCGAAGGCTTCAATCGGCTGTCGATCGGCCTTCTCGGCTCAACCTATTATGCGGGCTTCGTCGCGGGGTGCCTGTTCGCCCCGTTCGTGATCCTGCGCGCCGGCCACATCCGCGCCTTCGCGGCGATGGTGAGCCTCGTGTCGGCCGCCGCGCTCGCCTTCCCGCTCATCATCGGCGAGATCGAGTGGATTATCTTCCGCTTCGCCATCGGCTTTTGCATCTCCGGGATCCTCGTGATCGTCGAGAGCTGGCTGAACGAAAAAGCGACGAACGTCACCCGCGGCGTCGTCATGAGCACCTACGTCATCATCACCTATGTGACGATCACGATCGGGCAGCTCATCATCACCACGATGCCGGTGACGAATTTCGCCCTTTTCTCCTTCTGCTCGATCATGCTGTCGCTCGCCGCGGTTCCGGTGGCGCTGACGCGCGCGAGCCAGCCGGTGGCGATCCCCGTCGTGCGCTTCCGGCCGCACCTTCTCTTCAGTGTGGCCCCCGCCGCCTTCGCCGGCACCTTCACCAGCGGCGTGATGACCGGCTCACTCTTCTCGCTGGGCGCGATTTATGCCGTCGATGTCGGCTTCACCAAGAACGAGGCGGCGATCTTCGTCTCCGCCGCGATGGTGGGCGGCGCGCTCGGCCAGTACCCGTTCGGCCGCGTGTCGGATTTCGTGGATCGGCGCATCGTCATCCTCGTCGCCGTGGTGGCGACGGCGGCGGCGAGCTTCCTCCTCACCTTCTCCGACTTCATGCCGGCCCCGCTGATCCTCGTTCTCGGCCTCGTCGTCGGCTTCACGATGCTGCCGATCTATTCGCTCGCCGCCGCGCACGCGTTCGACTGGACGGAGCCCGACAACATGGTCGAGACGAGCTCGGCCCTCATCCTCCTCTATGGCATCGGCTCCACCGTCGGCCCGCTTTTGTCCGCCTTCGCGATGGACATTTTCGGCCCCGGCGGTCTCTTCCTGGTGATGGCGATCGCGGCGATCGGGCTCGCCGTTTTCATCATGGTGCGCGTCCTCACCCGCGAGCGCCCGGACGAGGAGATGCGCTCCGACTTCGACATCTTCTCCACCGCCCCCGTCGGCGGCGCGTTGACGCCGGAGCCGATCCCGGAGGACGACCCGCTCCTCGAAACGCCGTTCTTCGCGCCGAACCCCGGTGAGACCCTTCCGGACGAAGAGGCGAGCGCGGAGACCGGCGACGGCGACCAAACGCTCGAAGACGCCATCAGCGAGGGGGACCGACGGACGCACCCCCTACAAAAAGCCGATGCCGATGCCGATAGTGCGGAAAACGCAAAAGGCTGATCGAAATGAAGAGCGTACGGATGGTCCTATGGGGCCTCGTCCTGGTCCTCGGGGCTGTCGTGTCCGGGGTCTATGTCGGCAAGACCTTCTTCGGAGAACCGTCCGTCGACGCCGCGTCGTCCGTCGGCGCGGCCTTCCACCGCGCCCGCTACGAGAATGCCGGCGGCCCCTTCACGCTCACGAACTATGACGGGGAGACGGTCACCGAGGCCGATCTCGAGGGCAAGCCGCGCGCGATGTTCTTCGGCTTCACCCACTGCCCGGACGTGTGCCCGACCTCGATGCTCGACGCCCATCAATGGCTGGAGGCGCTCGGCGAGGACGCGGACAAGCTGAACATCGTCTTCGTCAGCGTCGACCCGGAGCGCGACACGCCCGCCCTCCTCAAGCAATATCTGAACGCCTTCGACGAGCGGATCATCGGCCTCACCGCCGACGACCCCGACGCCGTCCGCGCGATGGCCGACGAATACGGCATCTATTACGAAAAGGTGCCGTTCGCGAATGGCGGCTACACGATGAACCACACCGCCGACACGCTTCTCTTCGATGAGAATGGCGCGTATGCTGGTTACATCCCATATATGCAGCCGAGCGCGCGACAGGACGAATCCTTCGCCGCCGACACGCAGCAAAAAGTCGTCGCCCAGTTGAGAGATCTCGTCAACGAATGAACCCGGTCGCCAGCCTTTCCCTCGGCGCGTTCGCCTTCCTTCTGACGCTCGGCATCGTGATGTGGTCCGAGACGGCGGCGGCGGTGTTCGGCGCGATGGTGGAGGCCGGCTTCCTCCTCTGCCAATAGACGCGATGCGGCTCGATCAGCTCATGGTGGAGCGCGGCCTGTCGCGCAGCCGCAGCCAGGCGCGCGAGGCGATCCTACGCGGCGCCGTCACGGTCGACGGCATCGCCGCCGCCCGACCCGGCCAGCGCGTCGGCCCCGACACCGAGATCGTCGCCGAGGCCGACCCCTATGCGAGCCGCAGCGCCCACAAGCTGATCGCCGCGCTCGACCATTTCCACATCGATCCGGCCGGCGCCTTCGCGCTCGATGTCGGCGCCTCGACCGGCGGTTTCACCGACGTGCTCCTGCGCCGAGGCGCGGCCGAAATCGTGGCGCTCGACGTCGGCCACGGCCAGCTCGTCGAGGCGGTCGCCGCCGACCCGCGCGTCCATGTCATGGAAGGCGTCAATGCCCGCCACCTCACCGCGGACGATCTGCCCTATCGGCCCGATCTCGTCGTCGCCGACGTGAGCTTCATCTCGCTGACGCTGATTTTGCCCGCCATCCTCACCCTCACGGCGCAAACGGCGCGCCTCGCTTGTCTCGTGAAACCGCAATTCGAGGTCGGGAAGGACCATATCGGCAAAGGCGGCATCGTGCGCGAGGATGCGCCGGTGGCGGCGGTCCTTGCACGCATCGAGGCGATGATCGCAGCGGCCGGTTTCACCATTCTCGGCACGATCCCCTCGCCGGTGCCGGGCGGCGACGGCAACCAGGAATATCTCCTCGCCGCGGAGCGGACATGACGGTGGCGCTCGCAAAGACCGCCGAGCTCGCGCCCGCCGAGCGCGACAGGGGCCGCGCGGCCTGCCCCCTTTTCGGCCGCTGCGGCGGATGCTCGACCCTTCATATGGACGAGGCGGCCTATAGCGTGTTCAAGACCGGGCGCCTCGGCGATGCGCTCGCCGCGCGCGGCCTTGCCCCGCCGCTCGCCCCGATGCGCGGCGCCCCGCTCGCGAGCCGCCGCCGCGCGACCTTCACCGCGGTCGCGGGAGCGGGCGGCGTCACCGTCGGCTACCAGGCGGCCCGCTCGCACGAGGTCGTCGACGTCGCGGCCTGCCCGGCGCTCGCACCGGATCTCGGCGCGGCCCTTCCGGCGATCCGCGCCCTCGCGACGGGCGCCGCCGCCACGAGCGGCCGCGCGCGCGTCACCGCGACGCTGTGCGAAAACGGCGTCGACGTCGCGATCACGACCGAGAAGAGCGCCGCGAAGAAGCCGAAGCGCGGCAAGCGGCGGGACAAGCGCGCCCCCCCGCCCCCACTCGCGACGGACGACCCGCGCATCGTCCGCCTGACCGTGGACGGCGATCTCGCCTTCGCCCGCGAGACACCGATCGTGCGCTTCGACGGGGTCGCGATCCCGTTTCCGCCGGCCGCCTTCCTCCAGGCGAGCCTCGAGGGCGAAGCCCACCTCATCGCCCTCGTCAGTGAGGGCGCATCCGGCGCGGAAACGCTGTTCGACGGCTTTTGCGGCCTCGGCACCTTCACCGCGCCCCTCACCCGCTTTGCGAAGGTGACGGCTGCCGATGTCGACGGGCCCGCCCTCGCCGCGCTCGAGACCGGCCTTGCCCACGCGAGCGGCCGGCGCGGGGCGACGGTCGTGCGCCGCAATCTGATGCAAGACCCGCTGTCGCTCCCGGAGCTCGCCCGGTTCGACACCGTCGTCTTCGATCCACCGCGGGCGGGAGCGGAGGCGTTCGCCCGTTCGCTCGCCGCATCCACGGTCAAGCGGATCGTCGCGGTTTCGTGCGACCCTGGAACCTTCGCCCGCGATTGTGCGATTCTCGCCGAGAGCGGCTATGCGATCGAGGCCGTGACGCCCGTCGACCAATTCGTCGGCACGGCCCATATCGAGGCTGTGGCGGTTCTGAGGAGAGAATGATGCGGCCAGTCGAGCGGGTCGCCCTGCGGGCACGGTTCGGACTCATCCAGGCGGCGCGCGTCGGCTGGTACGCCTCGCAAAGCTATTCGGGAACACGCCTTGCCGCCCGCGTCGGGCAGGATCTTCCCCCCGTTCCGAAGCCCGTCATCGAAGCGGAGGCGGGCGTGCCGGACCGGGCCGTCCTCCTCTCTTATGTCCGCGATCTTCTCCTGCGCGATCTCGAGAACATCGAGAACGGCCTCTACCCCTATCCGCGCGACGAACCCGGCGGCCTTGCCGGCCTCGTCAAGCGGCGCCGGCTCTATCTCGCGGACCTGC
The DNA here is from genome assembly GCF_021556395.1 of Acuticoccus kalidii. GTDB lineage: Bacteria > Pseudomonadota > Alphaproteobacteria > Rhizobiales > Amorphaceae > Acuticoccus > Acuticoccus kalidii. The sequence goes on along the minus strand of NZ_JAKGCS010000019.1, from coordinate 15,363 downwards.
CGAACATCATCCGCCGCCGCGCAACGCGGAGCCATCAGGAAATCGAGCGCGAGGCCAGCGGCCGGCCACGCTATTACATGCAGAACTTCCACTTCCAGACCGACGGCTGGATGAGCGAGGAATCGGCCGCCCTTTACGAGACCCAGGTCGAAACCCTCTTCCTGGGCGCCGCCGCCGCGATGCGCCGCCAGGCCCTCGTGCCGATCGCCGACCTCGTCCGGGCACGGGACCAGCGGCACATGCGCCATCTCGACGTCGCCTCCGGCTCCGGCGCATTTCTGCGCGACGTGCGGCGCGCCTTTCCGCGCCTCAATATCATCGCCTCCGATCTGTCGGAGCCCTATGTCGCGATGGCGCGCGGGGCAATCGGCTCGCGCCACGGCTCGGGTGCGATCGTCGCCGCCGCGGAGAACCTCCCCTTCGCCGACGGCGCGTTCGATCTCGTCACCAACATCTATCTGTTTCACGAGTTGCCGCCGAAGGTGCGCCCCCTCGTCGCCGCCGAAATCGCCCGTGCGGTGGCTCCGGGCGGGCGGGTCGTCATCGTGGATAGCCTGCAGACCGGCGACACGCCCGAACTCGACGGGCTCTTGGAGCTCTTCCCGCAGCTCTTCCACGAGCCATATTATCGCTCGTATCTGACGACGGACATCGCGGGATTGTTCACCGATGCCGGCCTCTCGCTCGAATCCATGTGGCCGGCGTTCGTTTCGAAGGTGTTCGTCTTCCGCAAGCCTCAAGGAGGCTAATGTCGTGTGTCCGTCACACGAATGGTGTATATGATACGGACATCGACACGTCGCCGAGGCAACGGGTACAGCACCCATGAAAGTCTTGACGGTTCAGGCGCGTAAGGTCGCCTTTATCTCCTTATCGGTCCTCTGTCTGACAGCGGGCCTGTTGACCGTGTGGACGCCGCTGCCGACCGGCGTTCCCCTGATCGCGATCGGGATCGTGCTTGCGGTCTCGGTCTCCTCGACGGCTCGGCAGATCCTCAAGAATGTGCGCTCGCGCTCCGGCGCCGTCGATCGAGGCCTCGTGTTCGTCGAAACGAAGACGGGCCGCAAGGTCGCGACGATGCTGAAGCGCACCCGCCCGCTCGCCCGCAAGATCGAGGCGAAAAGCGCCCTTCGCGCCGCCAACGCCGCGCTGCAATCGGCACGGGCGAAGGCCGGCGACAGGATGCATCCTCCCGAGGCCCCGCGCGCCTAAAGCGCGCCCATCCGGCGCCGGAACGGCCGTCCGCATCCGCCTCTCGGAAAGTCGTTTGACGCCCGTGGGGCAATCGGCAACAAGCGGCTTCATCTCAGGAGGAAGCAAAAATGGCCGAAAACGATATCGGATTCGACACGCTCGCGATCCATGCCGGCGCCCAACCCGACCCGACGACCGGCGCGCGCGCCACGCCGATCTACCAGACGACGTCCTATGTCTTCGAGAGCGTCGACCACGCCGCCTCGCTCTTCGGCCTCCAGGCCTTCGGCAACATCTATACCCGCATCGGCAATCCGACCTGCGCGGTCCTCGAAGAGCGCGTCGCAGCGCTCGAGGGCGGCACCGCGGCGCTCGCCGTCGCCTCCGGCCACGCCGCCCAGCTCGTCACCCTCCACGCCCTGATGGCCCCCGGCGACGAGCTCGTCGCCGCGAACAAGCTCTATGGCGGCTCGATCAACCAGTTCACGCACAGCTTCAAGAATTTCGGCTGGAACGTGAAATGGGCCGACGCCGACGATCCGGCCTCCTTCGCCGCCGCGATCACCGACAAGACCAAGGCGATCTTCATCGAATCGATCGCCAATCCGGGCGGCGTGATCACCGATATCGCGGCGATCGCCAAGGTCGCGAAGGACGCCAACATCCCCCTCATCGTCGACAACACGATGGCGACGCCCTACCTCATCCGCCCGTTCGAGCACGGCGCCGATATCGTCGTCCATTCGGCGACCAAGTTCCTCGGTGGCCACGGCAATTCGATCGCCGGCGTGATCGTCGATGGCGGCACGTTCCCCTTCGCCGGGGACAAGCGCTATCCGATGCTGTCGGAGCCGCGCGAGGAATATCAGGGGATGATCCTCGCCGAGACCTTCGGCAACTTCGCCTTCGCGATCGCCTGCCGGGTGCTCGGCCTGCGCGATCTCGGCCCCGCGCTCTCGCCGATGAACGCCTTCCTCGTCCTCACCGGCATCGAGACGCTGTCGCTGCGGATGCAGCGCCATTGCGAGAATGCGCAGAAGGTCGCCGAATATCTTTCCGCGCACGACAAAGTCTCGTGGGTGAGCTATCCCGGCCTCGCGGGCGACCGCTATCACGGCCTCGCGCAGCAATATTGCCCGAAGGGTGCAGGCGCGGTGTTCACCTTCGGCCTCGCCGGCGGGTATGACGCGGGCGTCTCGCTGGTGTCGAACCTCAAGCTGTTCTCGCACCTCGCCAATATCGGCGACACGCGCAGCCTCGTGATCCACCCCGCCTCGACGACGCACCGCCAGCTCACCGACGCGCAGAAGACCGCCGCCGGCGCCGGTCCCGACGTGGTGCGCCTGTCGGTCGGCATCGAAAATGTCGAGGACATCATCGCCGACCTCGAACAGGCGCTTTCCGCCTGACACGGCGGAGCCTGGCGCCATTTGCGGGCGTCAGGCTCTCTTCTCGCTTCGCCTCAGGCGGCCGCGCGCACCAGCCTCGCCGCCGCCTTCTCGCGCGCCGAGGCGAAATGCGTGGCGTGGACCACCGCGACCCACAAGAGCACCGCCGCGACGAGCTGATGGAAGGCGGCGAGATAGGGCGGCACGCGCATCACAATGACGCCGATTCCGACCGCGAGCTGCAGGACGAGCAGCCCGAAAATGGCGAGCGCGAGCCCCTTGCCGGCCTCCGCCCGCACCGCGCCCACGACATGCCACACGACGAGGATCGTGAGGAGATAGGCGAAGACGCGGTGATCGAACTGCACCGTGAGGTGGTTCTCGAAGACGTTGATCCATGTCGGCTCGAGCACCCACATGCCTTCGGGAATGATCCGCCCCTGCATCAAGGGCCACGTGTCGGAGGCGTGGCCGGCATCGAGACCGGCGACCAGCGCGCCGAGGAAGATCTGCGCCAGCACCGCGTACGCGATCGCGATCGCCCCGACGCGCACCGATCCCGGCGCCTCGACCCGGCCTGCGCGGCCCGACAGGCGCACCGAGAGCCAGACCGTGATCATCAGGATGATGCAGGCGAGCGTCAGATGGGTGGCGAGCCGGTACTGGCTGACATCGACCCGGTCGACGAGGCCCGACGTCACCATCCACCAGCCGACGGCGCCCTGGAGGCCGCCGAGCGCGAGGAGGAGGATCGCCCAGGGCTTCAACCAGACCGGAAGCTGGCCGCGCGCCCAGAAGAAGGCGAGCGGCACGGCGAACACGATCCCGATCGCACGCGCGACGAGCCGGTGCGACCACTCCCACCAGTAGATGAACTGGAACTCACCCATCGACATGCCCCGATTGATGAGCTGGTATTCCGGGATCTGGCGGTACATTTCGAGTGCCCGTTCCCAGGCCGCATCCGTCATCGGCGGAATGACGCCGATGATCGGCGCCCATTCGGTGATGGACAGGCCGGAATCGGTGATCCGTGTCGCCCCGCCGAGGACCAGCGTTGCGAGTACGAAAAGCGCGACGATGCGCAGCCACCAGACGAGTGGAGCGTTGTTCTGCATGTTCGGTCCTTCGGTCCGCGCCCGATGGAGGGCTCGCGGCATCCTCAGACACACCGCCTGATGCGATGCGTCAGGCCGCCGGTATACGACGGCCCTCGTCATGCTCTAAAGGATGGATCGTCCGTTGCCAAAGCGAGGCCTGTCGCAGACGGACGGCACGGTGTCGCGGTGGCAACGTGCGCGCCGGATTCACGAGGGGGAGCGATGCACGTCCGCGTCAAGAAGCTGATCGGAACGGGAATCACGGTGGTGTTCCTGCTCGTCTACTGCCTGATGGCGATGCTGCTCGCGACGAAGCTCCTGCCGGGGACGAGCGGGGTCGTGCAACTCGCTTATTATGCGATCGCCGGTCTTTTGTGGGTGATCCCGATCGGCGCGCTGATCGCCTGGATGCAGCGCCCGTCCTGAACGCCCGTCCGAGCCGCACGAACTTGGCCGCGGCGCTGGCGAAAGCGGCGCCGCATCCCTATTCTATTCGGCCAAGCCAAAGGAGCGGCCCGATGGTCCACCGAATTTTGATCGCAGCGGCCACGGTTTGCGCCTCGGCCGCCCTTTCCCTCGCCTCCGCCGACGCGAAGCAGGCGCGCTGCCTGACCACGGACAATGGCAGCTATCCCTGTACGTTCGAGCAGTTCGGCGGCGATGGCAGCTTCGATGTGTCGGCGCCGATGAAGCCGACTTATACGATCATGATGTTCGACCAGGGCGTCGCCGACGGGTTTGCCGATTATGGCGACCGCAAGGTGCCGCTGCCCGGTCCGTTCTACCGTTCCAACCGCGATCGCGCCTGTTGGGTCTCCGACAGCACCGATTTCGCGATCTGCGTCTACTGAGAAAGACGCGCGAGAGCCACGATGGCAAAGCCGAAAAACCCAGATCCGAACGCGCGCACGGTCGCCGAGAACCGCAAAGCGCGCTTCAACTACGAGATCCTCGACACCTTCGAGGCCGGCATTCAGCTCCACGGAACGGAGGTGAAGTCGCTGCGCCAGGGGCGGTCGACCCTCACCGAGGCCTATGCCGGCGATTCGGGCGGAGAGCTCTATCTCTACAACGCCTATATCCCGGAATATCAGGAGGCCGGCCGCTTCAACCACGAGACCAAGCGGCCGCGCAAACTCCTGATGCATCGGCGCGAGATGAACAAGCTGATCGGCGCGATCCAGCAGGACGGGCTGACGATCGTCCCGCTGCGCCTCTATTTCAACGCCCGCGGCATCGCCAAGGTGATGATCGGCCTCGCGCGCGGCAAGAAGAGCCACGACAAGCGCGAGACCGAGAAGAAGCGCGATTGGCAGCGCGACAAGGCGAGACTGTTGCGCGAGCGCGGCTAGGATGACCATCCCTCCCGCCGACGCGTCCGAGGACACCACGCTCGCCGACGATCCGGCGAAGCCGGCCCTCGTGATCATCACCGGGGCGACCGGCGGCATCGGTCTCGCTCTCGCCGAGCGCCTTGCCCGGCCGGGCCTCCATATCGGCCTCGTCGGCCGCGACAAGGATGGGCTCGCCCGGGCCGCTGCCGCCGTCGAGGCGCGCGGCGGGCGCGCCATATCGAGCCGCATCGACATCACGACGCCGGCGTTCGAGCATTGGCTCGACACCGTGAGCGAGCGCTTCACCCTCAGCGCCCTCTATGCCAATGCGGGGCTGTCGGCCGGGCCCGCCTCGCCGCGCGAATTGGAGAGCGCGGCCGACACCGAGCGCCTCGTGCGGACCAATCTTCTCGGCACGATCAACAGCGTGCGGGCGGTGGCGGAGCGGATGCGCGCCCAGTCCCGCGCGCCAGCGCCGATGCGGCGCATCGGCATCGTCGCCTCAGTCGCGGGCCTGTTGCCGACGCCGGACCTTGCGGTCTACAGCGCGACCAAAGCCGGCCTCATCGCCTACGCTCACGGCGTCCGGCCGCGGCTGAAACGGAACGGGATCTCCGTCACGGTCCTCTGCCCCGCCTTCGTCACGAGCCCGATGTCGGCCCGGCACCAGGGCGCCAAACCCTTCGAGATCAGCGCCGACAAGGCGGCGATCAAGATGGTGCGTGCGGTGGAGGCCGGGCGGCGGACGGCGGTCTTCCCGCTTCCGTTTGCGCTTCTGGCCTATCTCGCCCCGTTCGGACCCGGATGGCTGGTCGACGCGCTGGTGCCGACCTTCCATGCCGAGATCCAGCCCGACCCGCGCGTCGAGCCGGGCTTCAGCCAGCGCCTCGATCGTCCACGGGCCGAGAGCGACGAAACCGACTGACGCGCCCCGGCCCTCGGGCCGCGGCGGCGGTATCGTCCGGGTCAGAATTTCCCGTCATAAGCGCGCCGGCCGATCCGGGCGCACAGGAGCGTGAAGGTCGGCCGTTCGAGCGCCTCCGCCATCGCCGTGCGCAAGGTCTCGGCATCATCGATCCAGACGCCGTACCCGCCGAGAGCGGTCGCGACGGCCGGAAAGTCGGTCTTCGCAAAGTCCACCCCCAGATTGGCGAGTTGCTGGCCGCGCTGCTTCAACTCGATGAGGGCGAGACTTTCATCGACGAGGACGACGATCGGCAGCGCGATGCCGAGATCACGGACCGTCGCGAGATCGCCGAGCCCCATCTCGAGCCCCGCATCGCCGACAAAGGCGACGACCGGCGTCTCGGGCTTGGCGTACTTGTAGCCGGCGGCGAGCGGGACCGAGCAGCCCATCGTGCACAGCGCCGAGGATTGCAGCATGGTGCGCGGCGTCGCGCAGCGCCAGATCTGGCTGAGGAGGATACGGTGCGCGCCGCTGTCGGCCGTCACCACCGCCGCCTTGGGGAGCGCGTCGCGCAGGGTGTGGAAGACGGTTGCCGGCCCCCACCCCTCCGGCTCGGCCGCGAAAGCGTGGCGCAGATCCACCTGCACCTTTTGCGGCTCGCCCCCCGCCCAGGTCGGCGGCGTATGGACCCCGTCGACGAGATCGTTGAGCGCCACCGCGATGCCCCCGAACAGGGTGATCGCCACCTGGTGCATTCCGTGGGTGCGCACCACCGGCGTGACGTCGATCACCTTCGCGTCGTCCGGCCAGGGATTGCGCCAGCCAAGGCGCATCTCGATCGGATCATAGCCGGCGAGGACGATACAGTCGGACGCCTCCACCAGCGGCATCAGGTGCCTGTCGGCGAGGGGCGAGAGGCCGGCCGCGCCGAGCGAGAGCCGGTCGCTCTCGTCGAGGAGGCCCTTCGCCTTGTAGGTGGTGATCAGCGAGGCGCCGATACGGCGGCAGAAGGTCTGCAGCGCCTCGCCCGCGTCGTCGTTGACGGCATCGACGCCGGCGATGACGAGCGGACGCTCCGCCTCGGCGATCCAGCGGCGGGCGCGGCGCATTTCCGGGCCCTCGACTGGGCGGAAGCCCGCCCCGATGACGATCGGCGCGGTCGCCTCGGTCTCGGCCGGCGCGTCGGCGACGGCGATCGGCAGGTCGATATGGACCGGCCCCGGCTGGCCCGTGGTGGCGAGCGTCAGCGCCTTGTCCATCACCTGATTGAGGCTCTTGCCGTTCGCCTTGAACGTGCCCTTCACGATCGAGGACAGAAGGGCGCCATGGTCGAACACCTGATGGGTGTAGGTGTCGGCATCGGCATCGTCGACGCATCCGGTCAATACGATGAGCGGCACGCGATCCTGGAAGGCGTTCGCGATCACGTTGACGGCGTTCGCGACGCCCGGCCCGATGGTGGCGACGAGGATGCCCGGCGCGCCGGTCGCGTGCCACGTGCCCTCGGCCATGAAGCCGGCGACATTCTCGTGCTTCGTCAGCGTGAAGTGGATGCCCGCCCGCTCCAGCGCGTCGATCAGGGTGAGCACCTCGCCGCCCGGAATGCCGAAGGCGTGGGAGGCGCCGGTCGCGGCAAGCTTCTGGGCGATGATGTCGGCGTTGCGGATCGTCACGACACGGCCTCCCGCTCGGCCTTGCCGAGATCGACGGCGCCCGCTTCGGCGAGCGCATCGATCCGCGCCTCGTCGAAGCCGAGAATTTCCCGCAGCACCTCGCGCGAATGTTCGCCGACCATCGGGGGCGGACGGCGATAGGTCACTTTCGTGTCGGAATATTTGATCGGGTTGCCGATGGTATCGACCGAGCCGGTCGCCGAGATCGGGTGCGGCTGGCGCACACGGGCCCCGCGCGCCTCGGCCTGCGGTTCGGCGAAGGCCTGTGCGATCGTGTTGATCGGCCCGGTCGGCACGCCGAGCGGGTCGAGGATCGCCGACCATTCGGCCGCCGTCTTCTGCCGCGTCAGCCGGTTGACCTCCGCCTCGATCGCATCGCGATTCTCGACGCGCGCCCGGTTCGTCTGAAAGCGCGGGTCGTGAGCGAGCGCCGGCTCACCGGCCGCCGCGCAGAATTTCGCGAACTGACCGTCATTGCCGATCGCAAGGATGAACATCCCGTCCGACGCCTCGAACGCATTATAAGGGACGATGGTCGGATGGCCGTTGCCGAGACGGGTCGGCGTCTCGCCGGTCATCAGGTGGCTCGTTCCCTGGTTGACGAGCCAGGCGAGCTGGCAGTCGAACAGCGACAGGTCGATATACTGCCCGCGCCCCGTCTGGTGCCGGGCCTCGAGGGCGGCGAGGAGCGCGACGGTCGCGTACATCCCCGTCATCACGTCGGCGATGCCGACGCCGACCTTTTGCGGCGTGCCGCCTTTGTCGTCCCGCTCGCCGGTGACGCTCATGATGCCACCGCGCCCCTGTGCCATGAAATCATAGCCCGCACGACTCGCGAGCGGTCCGGTTTGCCCGAAGCCGGTGATCGAAGCGTAGATCAGGCGGGGATTGATCGCCGAGAGCGAGGCATAATCGAGCCCCATGCGCGCGGCGCCGCCGACCTTGAAATTCTCGATCGCGAAATCGGCCTTCGCCGCGATCAGGCGGCAGATCTCCTGCCCCTCCGCGGTGGAAAGATCCAACGCGAGCGACCGCTTGTTGCGATTTGCCGCAAGATAATAAGCGCTTTCGGCGGTATCCTTGCCCTCGTGATCCTGCACGAAGGGCGGGCCCCAGCGGCGTGTGTCGTCACCGACGCCGGCGCGCTCGATTTTGATGATGTCCGCCCCGAGATCGCCGAGAAGCTGTGTCGCAGTCGGCCCGGCAAGAATGCGAGACATGTCGAGCACGAGGATGCCGGCGAGCGGCCCCGCGGACGATTGTGGAGCGGAGGAAACGTTGTCCAAGGGGAACTCCAGGCGCATTGAGAGGCATCACGATACCGGGCCGCGGCCCCGTCGACAAAGTCTTGCGGGCGGCTGGCATGTCATCCTCGGCTTGCCTCGCCGCGAATTGAAGGCCATGTCAAGTCCGCTCCCGTGTCCGTCGGTGCCACGCGGCCCGATCGTCGCGAATTCACCTGACGGGACCATGAACGACCGGATCGAGACGAAGAGCGTGAGACTTTGCGTATGCCCACCAGCGCCGCCCAGGACGGACGCGCCCATGGCGCCCACCTCTCGCCCCAGAGGGATGGCGCGATGACGCCGCGCCGCCGGATCGACGAGCCCGGCTTCATCGCCGCCCATCGCTGTGTCGGCGAGGTCGGGGCGGGCCGTCCGGTGATCCTCGATGACGGCACGCGCAAAATCCTCGTCGCGCCCCTCGATGGCGGCGTGGTTTTGTCCGACACGTTGGCGATCTCGACCGCGCGGGCGAGCTTTCTGACGCTCGGCGAAGCGCCGTCCTTCATCCGCCTGCCCGGCGCGGACGCCGCCGCCTTGATGGCGCTCGCGAGCGCCCGCGAGGCCGAACTCGCCGGCGCGGAGATCACCGAAGGCGGCGCCCTCGCGAGCGCGGCGACCGAGCTCGCCAAGCTCGCCGAGCGACTGCCCGCGATGACCGTCGGCCATGTCGACGCGGCGCCCGAGGGCACACTGTCCGTCGATGTCGCCGACGTCCTCGCCTTCCGCCGGACCCTTGCCTCCACCTTCGTGCCGATCGCGAGCGCCCCGGTTCCCCTCGCAGCGGGCGCGACGGCGAACGTCACCGCGTTCCGCAATGCGATCGGCGGCTGTGTCAGCGCGGTCGCCGTCGGCGACATGGTCCCTTGCACGCTGGTGCGGGTCCACTCCTCGTGCGTCACCGGCGACATCTTCGGTTCGCTGAAATGTGATTGCGGCGCCCAGCTCCGCCTCGCCCTCGACCGGATTGCGAGTGACGGCGGCGTCCTCCTTTATACGGCGCAGGAGGGGCGCGGCATCGGCCTCGTCAACAAGCTGCGCGCCTACGCCCTGCAGGACGCCGGCCTCGACACCGTCGACGCCAACGTCGCGCTCGGCTACCACGATGATGAGCGCGATTATGCCGCCGCCGCGGCCGTGCTCGCTCGGCTCGGCCTCGAGGAGGTGCGCCTGATGACCAACAATCCGGCGAAGGCGGCCGGCCTCGAATCATCCGGCATCCGCGTCACCCCGGTCCCCCTCATCGGGCCGGTGACGCCGCAGAACGCGGATTATCTCGCAACCAAGCGTCGCCGAAGCGGGCACCGTCTCTGACGGTGCACGGGTCGAACCTGCGATAACTGTGAAACGCGAGGCCGGGCGGCGCCCCTTGGCTTGCACCCTCTCACCGGCTTCGCACACTGTTCCGACACGATAGGGCGCAGGGGGAGCGCTGTGAGAGCGGCAGCATTCGCCTACCATGCACCGACGTCGATCGACGAGGCGTTGACCGTGCTGTCGCAGCATGGTGATGACGCACGCCTTCTCGCCGGCGGTCAGAGCCTCGTGCCGACGATGACCGCGCGCCTCGCGCGACCGACCGTCCTCATCGACCTCAACCGGATCGAGAATGCCGCGTTGCCCACGATATCGGCCGGTCGTCTACGCGTTCCCCCGTTGATGCGGCATGCCGATTTCGAGCGCCTGTCGGCGAACGGCCCGCTCTCCACCATCCTCGCCGAGCTTTCCGGCCATATCGGCCACCTTCCGATCCGCATGCGCGGCACCTTCTGCGGCGCGCTCGCCCATGCGGACCCCGCGGCGGAATGGTGTCTCGCGAGCGTTGTTCTCGGCGCCGAGCTCCTCGTCCGCTCGATGACGCGCGGCGTGCGCAATATCGAAGCGGCCGACTTTTTCGAAAGCATGATGGACACCACCCTCGCCGACGACGAGATGATCATTGAGGCGCAGATTCCCCTCCTCCCCGCCGCGACCCGCTACGGCTTTTCCGAGATCTGCCGACGCAGCGGCGACTATGCGCTCGCCTCGACACTCGTCGTCTACCAGCGCGACGAGGACGAGATGACCAAGGTCCGCCTCGGCGTCGGCGGCGTCGAGGCGACGCCCCGGCGGATCCCCGAGGCCGAGGCGATGCTGGAGCGCCGCGAGCCGACCCGGCAGCTCTTTCGCGAGGTCGCCGACCTCGTGGCGAGCGCCGTCGATCCGGTGTCCGACCTCGCCGCCGACGCCGATTATCGGCGCGAATTGACCCGCGCGGCCGTCTCGCGCGCGCTCGACAGGTCGTTCCGGTGATCGCGCCGCGGACAGCCTCATGACCGGTATGGTCGACGTCACCTTCGAGGTGAACGGCGAGCGGCGCACGATCCGCGTCGAGCCGCGCACCAGCCTCGCCGATGCCCTGCGCGACGAATGCCGCCTCACCGGCACGCATGTCGGTTGCGACGAGGGTGTGTGCGGGGCCTGCACCATTCTTCTCGACGGCGCGCCGATACGGGCCTGCCTCCTCTTCGCGGTCCAGGCCGACGGGAGCGCCATTTGCACCGTCGAGGGCCTTTCCGACGGGGAGACGCTCCACCCGCTGCAACAGGCGCTCCTCGACCACAATGCGGTCGGCTGCGGCTACTGCACGCCCGGCCTCCTGATGCTCGCCGTCGGCGCCTTGACGCGCGAGCCCGACATGGACGAGGCCGCCCTCACCCGCCTCCTCGGCGCGAATCTGTGTCGATGCACGGGATATCAGACCGTGTTGCGGGCGTTGAAGGCCGGACAGATCGCGATGCGCGCGGACGGATCATGAAGCACTCCGGCCGCTCCCTCTCCCGCATCGAGGACCGCGCGCTCGTCACCGGACGCGGTCGATTCGTGGCGGATTTCGCCTTTCCGCGTCAGCTCCATATGCGCATCGTGCGCTCCCCTGTGGCGTTCGGCCGGCTGAAGGACGTCGACACCAGCTCCGCCTTCGACGTCGCAGGCGTCGTCGCGGTGTGGACTGCGGCCGACATCGCGGCGATCCCGCCGATCCCGGTGCGCGGCCCGGCGCCGGCCGCGATCGCGTCATTCCTCCAGCCCATCCTCGCCCGCGATCTCGTGCGCTATGTCGGCGAGCCCGTCGCAGCGGTGTTCGCCGAGAGCGCGGCCGCCGCGGACGACGCGGCCGAGCGCGTCGCACTCGACATCGCGCCGCTCGAGCCGACACTCGACCCTGCCGGACCGATCCCCAACGTGATGGACGCCGCCCGGTCCAACGAAGCGGCGACGGTGCGCAAGGCCTTCGGCGATCTCGGCAGCGCCTTCCAGAGCGCCGCCCATGTCGTCGCCATCGAGGTCGATCTCGCCCGTGACGGGGCCGTTCCGGCGGAAACGCGCAGCCTCCTCGCCCAATGGGATCCGGCGCGCGATATCGTAGACCTGTGGGCCCCGGCCCGCTCGGCACCCCATCATCGCGACACGCTCGCCGCGATGCTCGGCCTCCCGCGCGCCGGGATCGCCGTCCACGTCCCCAATCTCGGCGGCGGCAGCGGTGCGCACGGCGAGATCGACCCGGAAGACGTGCTCGTCACCCATGCCGCACGCGTTCTGGCGCGCCCCGTCGCCTGGGTGGAGGATCGGCGCGAACACCTTCACGCCGCCGCTCAGACCCGCGGCATGACCGCGAAGGCGCGCGCCGCGGTCGGTCCGGACGGCACGCTCCTCGGCCTCGATGTCGACGTGATGATCGACGCCGGAGCCTATGTCCGCGCCGAGGGCATGATGGTCGCCGAGTTCCTCACCGCGATGCTGCCGGGCCCCTACCGCTTCAAGGCTTTTCGCGGCACCGCCCACGTGCGCATGACGAACCGCACCCCCGCCGGCAGCTTCCGGGCCGCGGGACGGGCCGAGGCGACATTCGTGCGCGAGCGCCTGCTCGACGCCGTCACCGCCGCTTTGGGCGCCGATCCGTTCGAGATCCGCACGCGCAACCTTCTCGCCCCCGAAGATCTGCCGCACGATCGCCACCTTGCCGCGCTCGGCCGCCCGATCGTCTATGACAGCGGCCGCTATCAGCATCTCGTCGACCAGACGATGAAGCATTTCTCGCTCGAGCTCTTGCGCCAGCGCACCGACGACCGGCGCGCGAAGGGCGAGCTCGTCGGCCTCGGCTGCGCGGCGTTCGTGGACGTCGCCGGAATGGGCGAGGCCGCCCATGTCCGCCTGTCGGTCGACCGCATCGGCATCGTCGAGATCGTCACCGCCGCGAGCGATCTCGGCGAGGGCATGCCGACGACGATTGCCCAGGTCGTCGCCGATATCGTCGGCGTCGACTACGACACGGTCCGCGTGAGGACCGGCGAGACCGACCGGATCCACACCGTGTCATCGCCGGTGCCGCCAAGCGCTGAACTCGTCATCACCGCGGCGCAATATGCGGCCGAGGCGGCACGCGAGTTGATCCTCGACGCCGCGCAAGCGCTTCTCGACGATACCGGCGACCGTCTCACCATCCAGTCCGGCCGGATTCGCGAGGCGGACCGTCATTTCGGCGTCGCGCTTTCGCTCGGCGACATCGCGGCGGCACTCGAGCCCGGCGGCCTCCTGTCGGACCGGGGCGGGCGCGGCCTCGTCACCGAAGGCTCGGCGAAGGCCGACGGCTTGAGCTTCCCCTATGGCGTCCATATCGTTCTCGCCGAGATCGACAAGCAGACCGGCATGGTCCGCATTCCGCGCGCCTTCGTCGCCTACGATGTCGGCAACGCGGTCAATCCGGCGCTCGTCGAGAGCCAGCTTGCGAGCGGCGCCCTCGAAGGCATCGCCGGCGCGCTCTATACGGCTCTCGACGTGTCGGGGCTCGGCGATCCGCGCGCCATCAACTATGCGGATTATCCCGTCCCGACCGCGTGCGAGCTTCCCGATATCGAGGTTCTGGTCTCCGAGGCCGCGCCGACGCCGCTCAACCCGCTCGGCATCAAGGGCGCGATGGATGGCGGCTTCACCGGAATCGGCGCGGCGATCGCCTCGGCGGTCGATGCCGCCCTGTCCGCACCCGGGTTCGTGACGCACCTGCCGATCTCCCCCGCCCGCATCATGGCCCAGATCCGCGCGAGGGAAACCGCTTAGCGACGGCCTTCGTGGCCTCAGACGAGCGCCACGATGTTGGTCGCGGTGGTATCGGTCGCAAGAACGCGCGTGACGCCGCACGGCAGGATGGTGCCGGCGGCGACGCCCGGAAACATCACCGTCGTCCCGCCAAGGGTCACCACGTTGACGTTGCCGGCACCGCCGACAAAGAGACCGCGCGCCACGGTGGCGAGATCGGTCCCGTCGCTCGGCGTCACGGTGAAGGCGTCGCTCGCGGGCGCCGATGCGCTCCGCTGATAGGATTGGAAGGGATTGTCGGCAGGCATGGTCGGTGTCCTTCTCGATGCTGCGTTTCGCGCGAGAAGGGTACGGCCGCCTTCGCAGGCGGGGATTAGAGCACTTTCGGCTCAGTCGTACTCATAGCCGCAGTGGCGGATGTAGCGGCGACATTCGTCGGGATCGAAGCGGGCGAGGAGTGCGCCAATCGTATCCCACAGTTCGTCGCGGGTTCGTGCGGCCGCCTTTCGCAGGAGCGCCTTCAGCTTGGCGAAGGCCATCTCGATCGGGTTGAGGTCGGGGCTGTAGGGCGGCAGGTAGAGGATGCTGGCGCCGGCCGCGGCGATCGCCTCGCGCACCCCGGCGACCTTGTGCGCCGCGAGGTTGTCCATCACCACGACGTCGCCCGGCGAGAGTGCTGGCGCGAGGAACTGCTCGGCATAGGCGAGGAAGGTCCGCCCGTTCATCGGCCCGGTCAGCACGAGCGGCGCGACGATCCCAGACGCCCGGAGGCCAGCGACGAACGTCGTCGTGTGCCAGTGTCCGTGCGGGGTGTGGTCGACGAGCCGCTCGGACTTCGGGGCCCAGCCCGTGCGGCGGACCATGTTGGTTGAGGCTCCGGTCTCGTCGAGAAAGACGAAGCGGTCCGGATCCATGAAACCCTGGAAACCGCGCCAGCGCCGGCGCGCCTTCGCGACGTCGGGGCGGTTCTGCTCTGCCGCCTTCAGCGACTTTTTTTGTGCCTGAGCCCGAGCCGTTGCAGCATCGACCAGACCGCCCACAGCGACACCGCCGGGCCGCCGCGCGCGATGATGGCCGCCCTCAGCTCGACGAGCGTGATGCTCCCGTTTGCCGCCACCAGCTCCCGGATCGTTGCCTCGTGAGCGGCCAGCAGCGGCTTGCGATACCCGCCGATCCGGGCCGGCTCGACGCTGCCGGTCGCCCGCACTCGCTGCATCAGCTTGACGACGGTCGACGGGCTCACATCGAAGCGGGCCGCCACCTGGCGAGCCGAGCCGCCGGCATCGACGGCTCTTGCGAGACGAACCCTCAAATCATGGGACAGCGGCGCCATCGTGCGAACTCCCGAACGCGATCACGACCATCTCAGAATCTGATTTGCCCGATTCTCCGCAAGCCGAAAGTGCTCTAG
>NZ_JAKGCS010000018.1:62500-66414 GCF_021556395.1 Acuticoccus kalidii | reverse complement strand
TGCATCGATGAAGAGAAGATGTTTGAACGTCCTCGGCAGGCCTGGCAGCGACCTACTCTCCCGCGTCTTGAGACGAAGTACCATTGGCGCTGAGGGGGTTAACGGCCGAGTTCGGAATGGGATCGGGTGGGGACCCCTCGCAAAGGCCACCAGGCCAGCGGAGGACGTTCATGTGTTCTGATGGCCGCGCAATGAGCCTGGCCGTCCGGCCGTGCGGGGCGCCGATGAGGAGCCACGCACACGCTCGTTGCGCTGCGATCAGATCGTGAAACTGGCGGGTTGAACCCGTCCGGCAAAAGCCGGTCTTTCCTCAATCGTATTCGTTTCAGTTCTCGCCACCGCCTCACAACAAGCAGCCCGAAGGCCAGGCTCATTGCAGAGCAATCAGCAGAGAACCGTTCGCCATTGGCGAATGGGCATGAACTAATGAGAGTGATCAAGCCGATCGAGCGATTAGTACTGGTAAGCTACGCATGTCACCACGCTTCCACATCCAGCCTATCAACGTCGTCGTCTACAACGGCTCTCAAGGGAGAACTCGTTTCAAGGTGGGTTTCCCGCTTAGATGCTTTCAGCGGTTATCCCGTCCGTACGTAGCTACCCTGCAATGCGGCTGGCGCCACAACAGGTCCACAAGAGGTACGTCCACCCCGGTCCTCTCGTACTAGGGGCAGATCCTTTCAATTCTCCGACACCCACGGCAGATAGGGACCAAACTGTCTCACGACGTTCTGAACCCAGCTCACGTACCGCTTTAATTGGCGAACAGCCAAACCCTTGGGACCTGCTCCAGCCCCAGGATGCGATGAGCCGACATCGAGGTGCCAAACAACACCGTCGCTATGGACGCTTGGGTGTCATCAGCCTGTTATCCCCGGCGTACCTTTTATCCGTTGAGCGATGGCCCTTCCACTCGGGACCACCGGATCACTATGGCCGTCTTTCGACTCTGCTCGACTTGTCAGTCTCGCAGTCAGGCAGGCTTATGCCATTGCACTCAACGAGCGATTTCCGACCGCTCTGAGCCCACCTTCGCACGCCTCCGTTACTCTTTGGGAGGCGACCGCCCCAGTCAAACTACCCACCATACACTGTCCCGGGCGTAAGCCGCGGTTAGACATCCATGAAAGCAAGGGTGGTATTTCAAGGGTGGCTCCACGCAAGCTGGCGCTCACGCTTCAAAGCCTACCACCTATCCTACACATGCCGCCACGAATGCCAGTGTAAAGCTATAGTAAAGGTGCACGGGGTCTTTCCGTCTGACCGCAGGAACCTCGCATCTTCACGAGGAATTCAATTTCACTGAGTCGATGCTGGAGACAGCGGGGAAGTCGTTACGCCATTCGTGCAGGTCGGAACTTACCCGACAAGGAATTTCGCTACCTTAGGACCGTTATAGTTACGGCCGCCGTTTACCGGGGCTTCAATTCGGAGCTTGCACTCCTCCTTTTAACCTTCCGGCACCGGGCAGGCGTCAGACCCTATACGTCGTCTTGCGACTTCGCAGAGCCCTGTGTTTTTGATAAACAGTCGCTACCCCCTGGTCTGTGCCCCTCGGATCTGCTTGCGCAAACCCAAGGCCTCCTTCTCGCGAACTTACGGAGGCAATTTGCCGAGTTCCTTCAGCATCGTTCTCTCAAGCGCCTTGGTATACTCTACCAGTCCACCTGTGTCGGTTTCGGGTACGGTCTATACGGTGGAGCTATTTCCCGGAACACCTTCGCTGCCAGACCAATCCAATAAGGACTGACAACACACGGCATTCGTCACTACCACCAGGTTGCAGAATATTAACTGCATTCCCATCGACTACGCCTTTCGGCTTCGCCTTAGGGGCCGACTAACCCTGCGCAGATTAACTTTACGCAGGAACCCTTGGACTTTCGGCGAGGGAGTCTCTCACTCCCTTTATCGTTACTCATGTCAGCATTCGCACTTCCGATATCTCCAGGACCTCTCACGAGTATCCCTTCACGGACCTACGGAACGCTCCGCTACCGCTTGTCAAAGACAAGCCCACAGCTTCGGCACGTGGCTTGAGCCCCGTTACATTTTCGGCGCGGAGACCCTTATTTAGACCAGTGAGCTGTTACGCTTTCTTTAAATGATGGCTGCTTCTAAGCCAACATCCTGGTTGTTTTGGGGTCTCTACATCCTTTCACACTTAGCCACGATTTGGGGGCCTTAGCTGGTGATCAGGGTTGTTTCCCTCTCCACGACAGACGTTAGCACCTGCCGTGTGTCTGCTGGATAATTCTCTCGGGTATTCGGAGTTTGGTTAGGATCAGTAAGGCGGTAAGCCCCCATAGCCCATCCAGTGCTCTACCCCCCGAGGAATACGTCCAACGCTCTACCTAAATAGATTTCGCGGAGAACCAGCTATCACCGAGTTTGATTGGCCTTTCACCCCTAGCCACAAGTCATCCGAGAATTTTGCAACATTCAACGGTTCGGTCCTCCAGTTGGTGTTACCCAACCTTCAACCTGCTCATGGCTAGATCACCCGGTTTCGGGTCTAATCCGACGAACTGAACGCCCTGTTCAGACTCGCTTTCGCTACGCCTACACCTACCGGCTTAAGCTTGCTCGTCAGACTAAGTCGCTGACCCATTATACAAAAGGTACGCGGTCAGGCTTGCGCCCTCCCACTGTTTGTAAGCATCCGGTTTCAGGAACTCTTTCACTCCCCTTGTCGGGGTGCTTTTCACCTTTCCCTCACGGTACTGGTTCACTATCGGTCATCGAGGAGTACTTAGCCTTGGAGGGTGGTCCCCCCATCTTCGAACAGGATTTCACGTGTCCCGCCCTACTTGATACGTCAACGTCGGATCCACATACGGGGCTGTCACCCACTATGGCCCACCTTTCCAGATGGTTCTGCTTTCCTAAGTTGCTCGGCTGGTCCGCGTTCGCTCGCCACTACTAGCGGAGTATCGGTTGATTTCCTTTCCTCCGGGTACTGAGATGTTTCACTTCCCCGGGTTCGCTCCCTTTCGGGTACCCTTAACGGGTGGGTTTCCCCATTCGGACATCCATGGATCAAAGTTTGTTCGCAACTCCCCACGGCTTTTCGCAGCGTACCACGTCCTTCATCGCCTCTCGATGCCTAGGCATCCACCAGATGCTCTTAAGGCACTTGATCACTCTCATTATCGATGCCCACCCGAGATCCAATCGGATCAAACGCCCTGCGGAGGCGCGACGTCGTTCAACGTCGAATGGTGCTTCGATAAGGAAAGACCAGTTTCACGAGATCTGTTCGCATCATCCCCAAATGGCCGGTCAGGACCATCGGGGCAGGGGAGGGGTACATGTCTGCAGCTGAGCCACAGGATGTCGGAGATACCCTCCGCCCGTCGCATCGAAACCGATCCGTCGAGGAACGCAACGCTCGCGCGTTTCGTCTCCTCATCGATCCCGATGGGCGAACACATCTTCTCTTCACGATGTCAGTCTGAGCTTGGGCCGCACAAAGTGCTCGAGCCCGGCGCCGCATCCGCGGCGTATCCTGCAAAGCAGGAATTCGGTTCTGTTCCAGAACGGTAAACTTGGTGGAGCCTGTCGGGATCGAACCGACGACCCCCTGCTTGCAAAGCAGGTGCTCTCCCAGCTGAGCTAAGGCCCCTCTGTTTGCGTCGTCGGCGATCAGCCAAAACAAGCCAGACCAGCCAAATCCGTGGTGGGCCTGGATGGACTCGAACCATCGACCTTACGCTTATCAGGCGTACGCTCTAACCACCTGAGCTACAGGCCCCGCCGGCAACGCTCGCATACACAAGATGCGCGCATCACACAACGCTGGTTCGCGCCCAGCCCGTCCTCTCGTCGCCGAGAGGGGAGGGCCGGTCCCAACCGTTCTGTTCAGAAAGAGAAACGAAGGCGGCGTCGTCTCGCCAATGCCTGTGATCCGAAGA
>NZ_JAKGCS010000018.1:0-60000 GCF_021556395.1 Acuticoccus kalidii | reverse complement strand
TGATGAACGCGGGCCTCGTGCTCGACAGCGGGAAGATCGGTGATGTGCCGACCTTCAATCCGCGCGAGCTCGAGACGCCGCGCGAGGCGGCGGCCGAGAGCGTGACCGACGCGATCTATGACCGCGCCGTCGACGGCGAGATCACCGTCAGCGTGACGGACCTGCCGCTCGATGGCGGGCTTCCCGTCGACCGCTCCGTCGATCTCGAAGAAGACGATATCGAGCGCCAGCTTCGGGAAGAGCAAGTCGGCGAGCCGATGGTCGCCTCGTCGCGGCCTGACCTCGACGCCTTCGTCGAAGCGCCGGTCGTGCCGAACAATGTCGTCGTGGTGCCGGAGAATGTCTCCGAGCTCGTGAAAACCTCGGATGCCGACGGTGAGGCGGACGAGGAGGATACCGACCTCGTGGAGCTCGTACAGCCCGGCGACACCTTGTCGAAGGTGCTGAACGGCAGCGGCGTCGGTGAGGAGGATACCGAGGCGATCAGCCAGGTGCTGCGGCGTGTCGGCGTCAGCTCGCTGCGGCCGGGGCAGATCCTGCGCATGGCCTTCGAGCTCGACGAGACCGGCGAAGAGGCCCAGCGCCGCCCGCTGCGCTTCTCCGTCTATGGCGACGACAATCACATCGCGACGGTCGCCCTCACCGACGAAGGCAATTTCGTCCTCGGCGAAGCGCCGCCGGGGCCGCCGCCGATCGTGGAGGAACCGCAAGTCGCTTCCTCGGGCGACAGCCTGCCCACGGTGTACAAGAGCCTTTACCAGACCGCCGTCGACAACGGTCTGCCGGACCGTGTGCGCGACGTCCTCCTCTCCACCTTCGCGAACGATGTCGATTTCAATTCGCGGGTGCGGGGGGGCGATCAGCTCACCGTGCTCTATTCGGCGAAGCCCGAAGACGCCCAGAAGGCGGAGGCGAACGTTCCCTCCGAGATCCTCTATGCCGCGCTCACCGCGAGCGGGGTGGAGCGGCGCTTCTACCGCTTCAAATCGAGCGACGGCATCGTCGACTATTATGACGAGGACGGCCGGACGGGCGACAAGTTCCTCCTGCGCAAGCCGATGGAGCGGGGAGTCTATCGCTCCGGCTTCGGGATGCGCCGCCATCCGATCCTGCACCGCACGCGTCTTCACAAGGGTGTCGACTATGCGGCCCCTCGGGGAACGAAGATCTATGCCGCGGGCGATGGCGTCGTGACACAGGCCGGCTGGAAGGCCGGTTATGGCCGCTGGGTCGCGATCCGGCACAAGAACGGTTACGAGACCGGCTATGCGCACCAATCGCGGATCGCCAAGGGTATCAAGCCGGGCGTGCGGGTGAAGCAGGGCGAGGTGATCGGCTATGTCGGCTCCACCGGCTTCTCGACCGGCCCGCACCTTCACTTCGAGGTGCACGTCAACAACCGCCCGGTGAACCCGCTGAAGATCCGCTTGCGCCGCGGCCGCGAGTTGACGGGCGAGCAGCTCGCCAATTTCCGCTCCGAGCGGGACCGGATCGACGCGCTGATCGGCGCCCAGCGAATGGATGTCGCCCGGCGCTGAGCGCACGGCGAACGCCACGAGAAAAGCCCGCCTCTCGGACCGAGATGGCGGGCTTTTTCGTGCGCTCGCGAGGCGAAGCCGTCAGGCGGCGGTCGCGACACCCAGGGCGAACGGCCATTCGAGGCGAAAGACCCCGTTGACGCGGCGCGCCTCGGCCCGTTGCGCGATCGATTCCAGCACCAGCTTGCGCACGGACGCGGCCTGCCGGTCGATCAGCATCGGCGTGCGCACGATCGCGCGATAGAGGATGTCGATCACCTCCTGGCCGGAGCGATGCGTCTTCGCGGCGATGTGATGGGTGAGCGCGCCATTGCGGAAGCCGGCCTCGGTGAGGAGGGGAAGCGCGCTCGCCTCCTCGCTGAACTGGAAGGGCGGCGGGGAGGGCGGCAGCTCGATGTCCATCGTCCCATGCGATTTGATCGCCGCGTTGACGATGTTCATCACGTCGAACCCCTCGGCCGGGCCCCAGGCGGTGTAGATGTATAGGCCGCCGGGCTTCAGCACCCGCCGCGCCTCGGCGAGCGCCTTTGCCGGGTCGGTCATGTGCCAGAGGCCGAACGCGCAGGTGACGACATCGAAGCTCGCGTCGGCGAAGGCGAGGCTTTCGGCATCGCCGACGGAGACCGCCGCATCGGAGGCCTTGTCGCGCGCGATCGCCGCCATCGGCAGCACGAAGTCGACCGCCGAAACCGTGGCGCCTCCCTCGCCGAGCGCGATCGCGAGGTCGCCCGTCCCGCAGCACACGTCGAGCACGTCCTTGCCGGCGAGATCCCCGGCGGCCGACAGGATCGGGGGAACGGCCTGCGCCGTGATGTCGGCGAACAGGGAATCGTAGTTGGCGGCCTTTTCCGTCCAGGCGGTGCGCTCGAAGCTCTTGAAGGAGGTGGACATAAATTGGCCTTCGCCGAATCGGGGAGAGGAGCGGCACGATAGAGGAGGCGGCGCCCGCATGGAATCGGGCGCCGCCAATCAATCTCTCACGCCACCCGAAGGATGAGTGACACGCCACGAAAAAGGGGCCGCGTGCGGCCCCTCGCTTCGTTCGTTCGGCCGGGTGCGTCCGATCAGGCGGCTTCGGCGACCGCGCCGGGCACCCGCTCGAACACCAGACGCGCGGTCGACGGGCTCACGCGAACGGTGTCGCCGTCCATGATTTCGCCGCCCAGGATGCGCTCGGCGAGCGGATCCTGCACCTCTTTCTGGATCACGCGCTTCAGCGGGCGCGCGCCATAGACCGGGTCGTAACCGCGCTCGGCGAGCCACTCGATCGCGCCGTCGGTCATCTCCAGCGTGATCTTGCGATCGGTCAGGAGCTGGCGGAGCCGGGCGAGCTGGATCTCCACGATCGAGGCCATCTGCGTGCGCTTCAGGCGCGAGAAGAGGACGATCTCGTCGAGCCGGTTGAGGAATTCCGGCCGGAACGTCGCCCGGACGAGATCCATCACCTGCGGACGGACCGCCTCCACATCGTCGGTCTCGCCCTGCGCGGCGAGGAACTCCGCGCCGACATTCGAGGTCATGACGATGATCGTGTTGCGGAAGTCCACCGTGCGGCCCTGTCCGTCGGTGAGGCGCCCATCATCGAGCACCTGAAGGAGCACGTTGAAGACATCGGGGTGCGCCTTCTCGATCTCGTCGAACAGGACGACCTGATAGGGGCGGCGGCGGACGGCCTCGGTCAGCGCGCCGCCTTCCTCGTAGCCGACATAGCCCGGAGGCGCGCCGATAAGGCGGCTGACGGCATGCTTTTCCATGTACTCCGACATGTCGATGCGGACCATCGCCGTGTCGTCGTCGAAAAGGAAGGCCGCGAGCGCCTTGGTGAGCTCCGTCTTGCCGACGCCCGTCGGGCCGAGGAACATGAACGAGCCGATCGGCCGGTGCGGATCCTGAAGGCCGGCCCGCGCGCGGCGGACGGCAGCGGAGACGGCATGGACGGCTTCGGCCTGGCCGACGACGCGCTTTTCGAGGGCCTCCTCCATGCGCAGGAGCTTCTCGCGCTCGCCTTCCATCATCTTGTCGACCGGGATGCCCGTCCAGCGCGAGACGACTTGCGCCACGTGGTTGGACGTCACCGCCTCCTCGACCATAGCGCCTTTGTCGCTCTCGCCGCCTTCGGCCTCGGCGATCCGGCGCTCGAGGTCCGGGATCACGCCGTAAGCGAGTTCACCGGCGCGGGCGAGATCGCCTTGCCGCTGCGCGTTGGCGAGTTCGATGCGGGCCTGGTCGAGCTTCGCCTTCACGTCCTGCGCGCCGGCGAGCTTGTCCTTTTCCGCGCGCCAGCGCTGGGTGAGGGCGTTCGAGCGCTCCTCGAGCCCGGTCAGCTCGCGCTCCAGCTTCTCGAGCCGGTCGCGGGAGGCCGCGTCGTCTTCCTTGCGCAGCGCCTCACGCTCAATCTTGAGCTGGACGATGCGGCGGTCGAGCTCGTCGAGCTCTTCCGGCTTGGAATCGACCTGCATCCGCAGTCGCGAGGCCGCCTCGTCGACGAGGTCGATCGCTTTGTCGGGCAGGAAACGGTCGGCGATATAGCGGTTGGAAAGGTTCGCCGCCGCGACGATCGCGCTGTCGGTGATACGCACGCCGTGGTGCAGCTCGTACTTCTCCTTGAGGCCGCGCAGGATCGAGACGGTATCCTCCACCGACGGCTCGTCGACGAAGACGGGCTGGAAGCGGCGGGCGAGCGCGGCGTCCTTCTCGACATATTTGCGGTATTCGTCGAGCGTCGTCGCGCCGACGCAGTGCAGCTCACCGCGGGCGAGGGCCGGCTTCAAGAGGTTCGAGGCGTCCATCGCGCCATCGGTCTTGCCGGCGCCGACGAGGGTGTGCACCTCGTCGATGAAAAGCACGACATTGCCGGTCGACTTGATCTCGTTGAGGACGCTCTTCAGCCGCTCCTCGAACTCGCCGCGATATTTCGCGCCGGCGATGAGGGCGCCCATGTCGAGTGACAACAGCGTCTTGTTCTTGAGGCTCTCCGGCACGTCGCCATTGACGATGCGCAGCGCGAGGCCTTCCGCGATCGCCGTCTTACCGACGCCCGGCTCACCGATCAGGATCGGGTTGTTCTTCGTGCGGCGCGACAGGACCTGGATCGTGCGGCGAATCTCTTCGTCGCGGCCGATCACCGGGTCGAGCTTTCCTTCGCGCGCATCCTCGGTGAGGTCGCGCGTGTACTTTTTCAGCGAATCGTATTGGCCTTCGGCCGATGCCGTGTCGGCGGTGCGGCCCTTGCGAAGATCCGCGATCGCGGTTTCGAGCGCCTGCGGCGTCGCGCCGGCCGCTTTCAGGATCTTGAAGGATTCGGACGAGCTCTCGCTCGCGAGTGCGAGGAGGAGGCGCTCGACGGTGACGAACGAGTCGCCGGCTTTCTTGGCGAGGTCCTCGGCCTGCTGCAACACCTTCACCGTGGCCGGCGTGAGGTGGAGCTGGCCCGCCCCGGAGCCTTCGACCTTCGGAAGGCGGGCGAGCGCGCGTTCGACGCCCGCGAGCGCGGCCTTCGGGTCGGCGCCGGCGGATGTCAGAAGCCCGGCTGCGAGCCCCTCATTGTCGTCGAGCAGGACCTTCAACAGGTGCTCGGGTGTGAATTGCTGATGGCCCGCTCCGATCGCGTTCGTTTGCGCCGATTGGATGAATCCGCGCGTGCGATCGGAAAATTTTTCGATATCCATATGACCCCCTGAACCCTTTCGACAGCGAAGACTCGAGGAAAGAGCGTTTGGCTGGCGCGGTGCGATTGCCACCGCGGGCGCCGCCTATCGGCCGGCGCCATAACGAAGATAAGCATCCCGGAGGCGGAGAAAAGACGTCTTTGGGCCCCTTTTGTGCCGATTCTGCCGGAGCCGCCGGCCGCCGCCGCGCGGGTCCCCGGACGATCGAGGGCGGAAAAGGGAAGGTGGTGCGCAAGCGGGCGCTAAAAGACGGCGCCGGCTTTCACGAAAGCAATGGCGCGCGACTGTGCGCAACGGCGCGAGATCGCGGTCCGTCTCGCGGGCGGCATGACGCGGACGCACGAAAACACCCCGCCTGGATCGCAAGGATCCGGCGGGGTGCCAACGAGGGGAGACGAGCTGTTCTTCTTATGAGGCGGCGGGCCGTAGCGCGCCGGCAGGCTGGTCGGCCGCGCCGATAGAGTCGGCGGACGGCGCCGACTTCAGTTGGTCGATTCGGCGGTTTCGGTTGCCGGCTTGTCGGCATCGGCGGTGCGCCGGGTCCGCGTGCGGGGGCGCGTCGTGCGGGGGCGGCGCTTGGGTTTCGCGTCGTCTTCCGCCGGCGCTTCGGCCGCGTTCAGCTCGACCGTGGCGCCCGCCTCGTCGCTCTCGGAAGCGGTTTCGACCGATTGCGCGTCGCCGTCGCCGTTGCCGTTTCCGTTGTGAGCCGGTGAGGGCTGAACGGTCGCCTGGACGGTCTTGTTGTCATCGTCGTCGTCGCCATCGTCGTCGTCGAGATTGCGATCGTTGTTGTTGCCGTTGGCGCGAACGGTGCGACGTACGCCGTCGTCCTCGTCGTCGTCGATACCGTCATAGCCGTTGACGGACGGTTGCTCGCCGCGGAAGCGATCGTCGTAGCGGCCGCCGCGATCGTTGTCGTCTCGGCGCTCGCGCGGCTGCTGGGTGTTCGATTGCTCGTACGCTTGCGCGACGATGCGATAGTAGTGCTCGGCGTGCTGGAAGTAATTTTCCGCCATCACGCGGTCACCGGCGGACTGGGCGTCTCGCGCAAGTTGGGCATACTTGTCCGCAACCTGGAGCGCACTTCCGCGGATCTTAACGTCTGGGCCGTTCGACTCGTATGAGCGAGCAAGCGGATTGCTATTCTTGCTCCGATTGCGGCCACGTAGACGCTTGTTCGGATTGTTTGGTCTCATCAGCTCGTTTCTCGTCCGGGACACAACGTCAAACTGGCGGACTGTTTGGCGCAGAAAGGTGAAGACCCTTCCAACGTCCAACACGATCGACACGAATGCAGATCGACGGCCCGACTCAGTTCGCTTAGGAGCGCCGCCTATGCAGCGCACCACACCCCAACCACGTCGACGACGGCTGTAGGCCGATGCCCAGTTGGGCACGCTACAGGGAAACCCATCGTCGCCTTCATGGCGTCAGTGATAACGGTGCCCCAATCGAGGGGCAGGCACACGATGGGCATCAACGGTGCTCAATGCACCAGAACCCACCGGCCGACAGCCGGACGTTAGCGGGTCCGGCTCATCATTCCAAGACTTAATTACATACACGTCACGTCTTTTCCAACATGGCGACGTTAAGCATTCGTGCGGCGCAATGCGATGGCGCGCGTGTCTCCGTTGAGATCTGTGGCGATCGACACAGCCGAAAGGCCACATCGCTCGGCTTCACGGATCACCTCGGCCTGAGCATTTGGATCGATCTCGACGATCAAAGTGCCCGTAGGCAACATCATCTCGTCGGCCTGCGCGAACACGATCCGGTAGGCGTCGAGCCCGTCCACACCGCCATCGAGGGCGAGGCGGGGGTCGTTGTCGCGCACGATCGGATCGAGGCTCTCGATCACCGACGTCGCGATATAAGGCGGGTTCGAGACCACGACGTCGAACCGCTTCGCGAGCGCCGCGCCGAAATTGGAAACCACGAAAAAAGCACGGTCGGCGAGGTTGTTGCGCTCGGCGTTGCGTTCCGCCTCTCGAAGGGCATCCTCCGAAATGTCGACCCCGACGCCGAACGCGTTCAGGCGCTCGCTGAGGATCGACAAAAGGATCGCGCCCGTACCAACCCCTAGATCGGCGATCAGGGCCTCGGTTTCAACCGGTTGTAGCATCTGAAGCGCAAGTTCGACGACAGTTTCGGTTTCCGGGCGCGGCTCCAGCGTCGATTGATTGATCCGCAAATCCAGCGACCAGAAGGCCCGGCGGCCGAGAATGCGCCCGATCGACCGGCCGGCGATTCGCTCGCGCGCATGGGTCACGAGCTCGGCGGCGAGTTCCGGCGAAATGCGCATCCGGGGATTGGCGATCAGTTGCGCCGTCGAAACGCCGAGCGTTTCGGTGACGAGAAGCCGTGCATCGAGATCCGGTGTCGCGATCCCAGCCTCACGAAACGCCCGCTTCACCCCGTTATAAAGGCTCGACAGGTCGGCATCGTCGTTCATGAGGCCGAGGGGATCGTCAACCATCGGTCTCTGCCAGCAATCGCGATTGATGCTCGGTCGCCAGCGCGTCGACCACCTCGTCGAGCGCCGTCCCGGCGAGCACCTCGTTCAGTTTGTAGAGTGTCAGGTTGATGCGGTGATCCGTCACCCGGCCTTGCGGGAAATTGTAGGTGCGGATGCGCTCCGACCGGTCGCCGGAGCCGACCTGGCCCTTGCGTTCGGCCGCCCGCGCGTCGTCCGCCTCCTGCCGCATCATGTCGTAGAGGCGGGCCCGCAGAACCTCCATCGCGCGCGCACGGTTCTGGTGCTGCGACTTTTCCGAGGAGGTCACGACGATGCCGGTCGGCAAGTGGGTGATGCGCACGGCCGAATCGGTCGTGTTGACGTGCTGACCGCCGGCGCCGGAGGCCCGCATCGTGTCGATGCGGATGTCGGCCGCCGGGATGTCGATATCGACGTCCTCGGCCTCCGGCAGCACTGCGACGGTCGCCGCGGAGGTATGGATCCGCCCGCCCGATTCGGTGACCGGCACACGCTGCACGCGGTGGACGCCGGACTCGAATTTCATCCGCGCGAACACGTTGGTGCCCCGCACCGCGGCGATGATCTCCTTGTAGCCGCCGGCCTCGCCCTCGGACATGCTCATCACCTCGACCTTCCAGCCCTGCTCGGCGGCGTACCGCTCGTACATGCGGAAAAGGTCGCCGGCGAAGAGGGCGGCTTCCTGGCCACCCGTCCCGGCACGGACTTCGAGGATCGCGCTCTTGGCGTCCGCCTCGTCCTTCGGCAGGAGGGCGACCCGGATCTCGTCGGCCAGCCGGTCGATCGTCTTCACGACCTCCGGCCGCTCGGCTTCAGCGATCTCGGCCAACTCGTCGTCGGCCTTCAACAGCTCGTCGATATCGGCGAGCTCCTTCTCGGCCTGGCGTAAGGCCGAGACGGATCGGACGAGCGGTTCGAGCTCGGCATATTCTCTGGACAGCTCCACATATTCGTCGGCCTGGGGGCCGGCGGCCATGCGCTGCTCCAGAATGTTGAAGCGGTCGACCACCTCGTCGAGCCGCTGACGCAACATCATTCTCGTTCCTAGACTGGGATGTCGTTCGCGTCTGCAAATCGCGAAAGAAGATGACGAAGATCGTCGTTTCCGCGTCCAGGTTCAAGCCTTGGCCATAGACGCGCGCGCAATCGTCCCAGGTCTGTTGCACGAATGGCGGCCTTGACCGGCCCGATCGCCGCGGGCGGCATCGAAAGATGCGTGTAGCCGAGCCCGAGAAGGCAGAGCGCTTCGAGCGGGCGGCTCGCATAATCGCCGCAGACGGTCACGGGAACGTTGGCCTCCCGGCACGCATCGGCGACCCGCTTCAGCATCCGCACGAAGGATTGACTCAACGTGTCGAACCGGCCGGCGACGCGCACGTTCGAGCGGTCCGCCGCCATCGCAAACTGGAAGAGATCGTTGGTGCCGACGGAGACGAAATCGGTGACCTGCAGCAGCTCCTCGAGCTCGAAGAGGAGCGACGGCGTCTCGAGCATCACCCCGAGCTTGGTCGATTCGGGAAGCGTATAGCCGTGCGTGTGCAGGAAGCGCCGCTCGCGATCGACGAGCGCCCTTGCGGCATTATACTCGGCGACGGTCGTCACCATCGGGAACATCAGTTTCAATTCCTGCCCCGCGGCGGCGAGGAGGAAGGCGCGGATCTGCGTGCGCAGCAGGCCCGGCCGGTCGAGGCCGAGACGCACCGCGCGCCAGCCCATCGCCGGATTCTCCTCCTCCACCTTGCGCAGATAGGGAAGGATCTTGTCGCCCCCGATATCGAGCGAGCGGAACGTGACCGGCCGCCCTTCGGCGCCCTTGTAGATCTGGCGGTAGAGCTGCTCCTGCGCCTGCATTCGCGGCAGGGAGGGCGCCACCATGAACAGCACCTCGGTGCGGAAGAGGCCGACGCCGGCCGCGCCGCTCTCCTTGAGATGCGGCATGTCGGCGAGCATCCCCGCGTTCATCGACAAGGTGACGTCCTGCCCGTCCCGCGTCGTCGCCGGCAGATGCCTGAGGCGGCGATATTGCGCCTGCTTGCGTGCCCGGAAGCGGACCTTCTCCGCGAACACGTTCTCGACGTCGGGGGAGGGGCGGATATGAACGTCGCCCCCGTCGGCGTCGATGATGATCGCTTCGCCCGATTCCACCATCGACGTGACGCCGGCGGCCTGGCCGATCGTCGGAATGCCGAGCGCGCGGGCGATCAGCGTGACGTGGGAGGCGGGCGTGCCTTCCTCCATCACGAGACCGCGAATGCGGGTGCGCTCATAGTCGAGGAGTTCGGCCGCGCCCATCGAGCGGGCGACGATGATGGCATCGCCGGTGATCTGCGCGAGCGAGGTCGGCGAGCGACCCATCAATTCGCGCAGGAGCCGGTTGGCAAGATCGTCGAGATCGTGGAGCCGCTCGCGGACCAGACGGTCGGTCGACCGCAAGAGGCGGGCGCGATTGTCCGACTGGACGCGCTCGACGGCGGCTTCGGCCGTGAGGCCGGAGCGCACGACGTCGGCCATCTTGCGAGCCCAGCCGCGATCCTGCGCGATCATCAAGAAGGCCTCGAGCACGTCCCGCGGCGCGCCGTCGCCCTTCACCTCGTCGCGCGAGAGGTGGGCGACGAGGTTGCCGCGGATCTTGTCGAGCGCGGTTTCGAGACGGTTCAGCTCATGCTCGACATCGTCGTTCAACAGGCGGGTGACGACGACGCGCGGCTCGTGCAGCACGGCGCGGCCGAGGCCCACGCCCTCGACCAGCGAGACGCCGGCCACGTGAAGCTGCCGGCTGATATCGAGCGCGGCGGTCGATTGCGGGATCTTCTCGAGGTCGCCGGTGCCGGCGATCTCGGCGATCACCATCGCCGTGGTCTGCAACGCCTCGACTTCTTCGTTGTCGTAGCGCTTCGGCGCGCGGTTCTGGACCGTGAGGACGCCGAGCATCCGGCCGGCGCGTAGCACCGGCACGCCGAGGAAGGTGTTGTACTCATCCTCACCCGTCTCCGGCAGATAGGCAAAGCCCGGATGGGAGCGGGGATTGGTGATGTTGAGCGGCTGAGCGGTCTTCGCGACGCGGCCGACGAGGCCTTGGCCGACGCGCAGCCCGGCTCGGTGCACGGCCGACGGATTGAGGCCGTGCGTGGCATAGAGTTCAAGGATGCCGTCTTCGCGCAGAATGTAGAGCGAAGACACTTCGGCAACCATATTGTCCGCGATGATGCGGACGATACGGTCCAGCCTCTCCTGAGCTTCGAGCGGCGCGGCCATAACCGCGTGCAGCTGCTTGATAAGCTGCCTTGGCCCGGCAAGCGTATCGCGCATCGGCCCTCCTACAACCACGGGTCGTTCGAGGTCTTTCAACCATAATGAGGCGGCGCGCGCATCCTAAAAATGGAGAATACTCGTCGCCGCCACCACCGTTACCGTGAATTGCCTCTATGCTGAAATTAGTGCGCGACCTTGTCGAGGCCATAGACGGAGTGAAGCGTTCGGACGGCAAGCTCGGTGTAGGCGGAATCGATCAACACCGAGATTTTGATTTCCGATGTCGTGATGGCACGAATGTTGATCGACCGCTCGCCGAGCGCCTTGAAGGCGGTCGCCGCCACACCGGCGTGCGAGCGCATGCCGACGCCGATCACCGACACCTTCACGACGTCCGTGTCGCCGAGGAGCTTGGCGAAGCGGATCGTCTCCCGCTGCTCCTCGAGCGTCGCCATCGCGCGGTCGAACTCGGACTGCGGGACGGTGAAGGTGATGTCGGTCGTCGAGCCGTCGTCGGAGATGTTCTGGACGATCATGTCGACATTGATGTTCGCATCGGCGAGCGGACCGAACACGCGGTGCGCGACGCCGGGCGCGTCGGGCACATCGCGAAGGGTCACCTGGGCTTCGTCGCGCGAGTAGGCGATGGACGTGACTGTTTCTGCTTCCATGTCGATATTCTCCCCGGTGATCAGCGTCCCGGGCGGGGTGACGGCGGGATCGGCGAAGCTGGAGCACACCATGAGCGGCACTTCGTAGAGCATCGCGAGCTCGACCGAGCGCACATGGAGGACCTTCGCGCCGAGCGAGGCCATTTCGAGCATCTCCTCGTGGGAGATTTGCGGCAGGCGGCGGGCCGATTTCACGATCCGCGGATCGGTCGTGTAGACGCCGTCGACATCGGTGTAGATGTCGCAGCGGTCGGCCTTCAGCGCGGCGGCGAGGGCGACGGCGGTCGTGTCGGACCCACCCCGGCCGAGCGTCGAAATTCGGTTGAGCGGCGACAGGCCCTGGAAGCCGGCGATCACGGCGACTTGGCCGCGGCCGAACCGCTCGATAATCTGGCTGCCGTCAATGTCGGCGATGCGGGCGGCGCCGTGGGCCTCGTTGGTGCGCATCGGGATCTGCCAGCCCTGCCAGGAGCGGGCCTCGATCCCCATCGTCTGCAGGACGATCGCGAGGAGGCCGGAGGTGACATTCTCGCCGGAGGAAACGACAGCGTCATATTCACGCGCATCGTGGAGCGGCGCGGCTTCGCGGCAGAGCGCCACGAGACGGTTGGTCTCCCCCGCCATCGCCGAAACGACCACGGCAACCTCGTTTCCAGCTTTCACCTCGCGCGCCACATGGGCGGCGACGTTGCGGATACGGTCGACGTCGGCGACGGAAGTGCCGCCGAATTTCATTACAATGCGGGACATGGAGTGTAAGTCAAACTTTGCGGAGCGGTCCGGGGCCGCTAGCTAGCAGGTGAACCGCGTTTGAACAACCAAGGCCTTTCATGACAACGACCGTCGATGCCGCCGAAGTCGAGAAATTCGACCGTCTCGCCGCCGAATGGTGGAATCCGAACGGCAAGATGAAGCCGCTCCACAAGTTCAATCCGGTGCGGCTCACCTTCCTCCGGCAGACCATCAGTCGCCATTTCGAGCGCGATCCGCGCGGCGAAGCGCCGCTCGCGGGGCTCAGGATCCTCGATATCGGCTGCGGTGCGGGGCTCCTGTCCGAGCCGCTGTCGCGTATGGGCGCCGAGATCGTCGGCGCGGATGCCGCCGCCACGAACATCGAGGTCGCGCGGCGCCATGCCGAGCATTCCGGCGTCGATGTCGATTATCGCAACACCACCGCCGAGGCGCTCGCGGAGGCGAGGGAGACGTTCGACGTGGTGCTCGC
This sequence comes from Acuticoccus kalidii, assembly GCF_021556395.1. Taxonomy (GTDB): domain Bacteria; phylum Pseudomonadota; class Alphaproteobacteria; order Rhizobiales; family Amorphaceae; genus Acuticoccus; species Acuticoccus kalidii. Next base: position 47,152 of record NZ_JAKGCS010000018.1, on the reverse strand, counting down.
GATGGAGATCGTCGAGCACGTGGCCGATGTGAATGCCTTCGTCGCGGCGTGCGCCACGATGGTGCGCCCCGGCGGCCTCACGGTGTTCGCGACGCTGAATCGGACGCCGAAGGCGCTCGCGCTCGCGATCGTGGCGGCGGAATATGTTTTGCGGTGGTTGCCGCGCGGAACGCACGAATTTTCCAAATTCGTGCGCCCGGCCGAGCTCGAAGCGGCCTTCACCTCGAACGGCCTGTCGCCGCGCGACGTTGTGGGCGTCGCCTACAATCCGCTGCGCGACGAGTGGTCGATCGGGAAGGACGCCGAGGTCAATTACATGATCACCGGCGTCCGTCCGCTCGCCTGATCAGGCGGCCTCGCTCTTCCTGAGGAAGTCGTCCATCCGCTCCATCGCCTCCAGAATGCGGTCCTTCGCGGCCGCATAGGAGACGCGGACATAACCTTCGCCGAGAATGCCGAAGTCCGGCCCGCCGATTAGCGCGACGCCGGTCTCCTGGAGGAGCTTGTCGGCGAGGGGCTTCGCCTTCCAGCCGGTCTCCTTGATGTTGGGGAACGCGTAGAAGGCGCCCTTGGGCGTCGCGCAGCTCACCCCCGGCAGCGCGTTCAGCGCCTCCACCACCGCCTTGCGGCGATCGTCGAAGGCGGCGACCATCGCCTCGGACGCATCCTGCGGCCCGGTGAGGGCGGCGATCCCGGCATATTGGGCCGACGCGTTGACGCAGGACCAGGCATTCACCGCGAGCTTGCGCGCCTTGTCGAACAGAGCGTCCGGCCAGAGCGACCAGCCGAGGCGCCAGCCCGTCATCGCATAGGTCTTCGAGAAGCCGTCGAGGAGGATGAGCTGGTCGCGAAGCTCGGGGAAGGAGCCGAGCGAGACGTGCTGCAGCCCGTCATAGGTCATGCGGCCGTAAATCTCGTCCGACATCACCGCGATGTCGGGCCGGTTCGCGAGGATCTTGGCGAGCTTCGCAACGTCTTCGGGCGGGGTCACGCCGCCGGTGGGGTTCGCCGGCGAGTTGATGATGACGAGCCGCGTCTTGTCGGAGAGAAGGCCCTCGAGATCGTCCGGCGAGAAGGCGAAGCCGTTTTCCTCACGGATCGGCAGCGGAACCGGGGTCGCGCCGGTGAACTCGATCATCGAGCGATAGATCGGGAAGCCGGGGTCTGGATAGATGATCTCGACGCCGGGCTCACCGAACATGACGATCGCGAGATACATCGTCACCTTGCCGCCGGGAACGACGAGGACGTTGCCCGCATCCGTCGCGACGCCGGTGCGCATCTGGATGTCGTTGGCGATCGCCTCGCGCAGCGGGGTGATGCCGGTCGCGGGCGTATAGCCATGGTGACCGTCGCGCAGCGCCTTCACGGCCGCCTCGACGATATGGTCGGGCGTCGGAAAATCCGGCTGGCCGATGCCGAGATTGATGATGTCGCGCCCTTGTTCGGCGAGCTTGTTGGCCTTCGCGAGCACGGCGAAGGCGTTCTCCTCGCCGATGCGGTCGAAGCCGCTGACGGTGTGTAGCATGTTGAGATTCTCCTCCCTACGGCGCGCGTCTTAGCGAAGCGCGCCGCAGATGACTATCGGGTGTCGGCGTTTCGTGCGGGATCGGATCCCTACTGGACGGCCGGGTCGCGCACGGTGACGTGCTGGCCGCGCACCCGCTCGCGGTGAAGGATGTAAAGACCCGCGCCGGCGATGACCAAGGTTCCGACGATGGTCCAAAGGTCCGGCGTGTCGTCGAAGATGACGTAGCCGAAGGTGATCATCCAGACCATCTGAGTGTAGATGAACGGCGCGAGCAGCGACGCGCTCGCCACCCGGTGGGCGACGACCATCGCCCCGTGCCCGATCGCGCCGAAAATGCCCATCAGGACGGCGATGCCCCACGCCCAACCCGACAGGTCCATCAGTGCATGGCCGGAATAGGGAACGAGGAGCACCATGCCGACGAGGGCGGAGAGCATCATCAGGCTCTCCTGCGATTCGGTCCGGTGCATCCGCCGCGTCAGCAGCGAATAGGACGCGTAGCACAGCATCCCGATGCCGGAGAGGCCGGCCGCCCAGTGCATCGCGCCGGTGCCGGGACGCGTCACGATGAGGACCCCGATAAAGCCGATCCCGACCGCGATCCAGCGCCGGATGCCGACCTGCTCGCCGAGCAGTGGCCCCGCGAGCGCGGTGACGACCAACGGTCCGGCGAACATGATGGCGCTCGTCTCGGCGAGCTGGAGATAGCGAAGCGCCCAAAAATTGAAGAAGGTCGCGCCGAGAAGGCAGAGGCCGCGCAGAATGTGCCAGAACACATGCTGGGTGCGGAACGGCCGCAGATTGCGCCAGACGCGGAAATAAAGCGCGAGAATGAGAACGTGGAAGGCGTAGCGCAGCCAGACGATATCGACCGATTCCATCGTCTGGTTGAGATATTTCGCCGCCGTATCGAGACACGAGAACATCGCGGCGGCGAAGGTCATGAGGAGGATGCCGCGGATCGCGGCACCCGCTTCGGTGTTGGCGGGGGCTAAAAGGGGCACTTAGGCAGTCGCGTCCTCGGCGTCGTCGTCCTCGTCGTCGCGATGCTTGGCAGAGCCCTGGGCGGCGAGAAGATTTTTCTCCATCTTTCGTAAAAGCCGCCGGAGCCGTTTTCGATCCTTGTCGTCGAAGCCGGTCAGCGCTTCTTTTTCGAGGCGCTTCCAGGTCTTGTCGATATCGTTGAGGAGGGCGCGGCCCGGATCGGTGAGGAACACGCGCGCCAGACGCCCGTCGGTGGTCGAGGTCTGCCGGACGAGAAACCCGTAAGCGGCGAGCCGTGTGACCATCTTCGTCACCGTCGGCGGCTGCACGCCGAGTTCGGCGGCGAGCTCGCTCATCGTTTGACCGTCCGTGCGGGCGAGCGCCTTGAGGACGACTTCCTGGCCCGGATGGAGGCCGAGCGCTGACAAATGCGCACCCGACCGGGCACGCTGCGCCTTCGCCGCCTGCGCGAGGCGGTAGGTCGCGGTCTTGGCGTAATCGAACGGCATCGGGACCTCTGTGCGCCCGCTCGCTCCGGCTCGGGAAGATCGCGGCGGGCATGACAAAGCCATATGCCTCAATACGTGCCGCGAACGATGACCGCAAGCCGAACACGGGGCGTCGCATCCCCCGCATAGAGCCATGAAACGGCAGAAACGCACCGAAATCGGGCCGTTTCGGCGAGACTCCAGCGATTTGTATTTATAAAACTTACGGTGAAGCGGTCAGAGCGCGGCGATCATCGTCTCGACGCGCCCGACATGGGCGGCCCGGCGCGCCTCGGTGGAGCTGTCGATCTTGTAGAGCGCGGCATAGCGGGTGCGGCAGGTGGGATGGCAGATCGCCCGAAAGCCGCGCAGCAACGTCTTGCGGCCGGGCTCGCCGATCAGCTTCGATTGCCACCAGGGGGCGCCGCAGGTGGTCGCGACTGCGATGGTGCGGATATTGTCGAGCTGGCGCTGCATCGGCTTCGATTCGGTCGGCATCGTGAAGGTCGCGTGCGGGATCATCACGCGGTCGAGCCAGCCTTTCAGCATCGCCGGCAGCCCGAACCACCATGTCGGATAGACGAACACCGCCGCGTCGCACCAGCGAAGCCGGGCGAGATGCTCGGCGACGGGGATCTCGTTGTCGCCGGGGGTGTGGTAGCCGAGCCGCTCCTCGCAGCTCATGACCGGGTCGAACCCCTCGGCATAAAGATCGATGAGCCGCACCTCGTGGCCGGCTTCGGCCAGTGTCACCACCACACGCGCGCAGATATGCGCGGAAAAGCTCTCGGGATTGGGATGACAATAAACGACGAGCGCGCGCATCAGGCCATGAGAGACGGAAACAAATAAGGCTTACCGTAATCGAAATCGGGCTGATCCCAAGCGATCATCTTGCCGGGATTGAGGAGCCCCTTGGGATCCGCGCGCCGCTTGAAGGAGAGCTGGACCGCATCGGTCTGCTTCATCCCGCCTTCCTCGAGCGTATAGCGGTGCGGATTGAAGATCGGGCACCCGTGCTCCTCGTGGATCGCGACGATCTCGTCGAGCCGAGCCTCGCTGGTGTAGCGGACGAGGGGCAGACCGAAGCATCCGACCGCCCCGTCGAAGCGGACGAACTCCAGATGTGTCGGCGCCTCGTCGCCCAAAAGCCCGGCGATCTTCATCACTTTCGCCGCGATATCGGGCTGCGGATAGAGAACCTGCAGGTAGGTGATCGCCGGATCGACGCGCAGCGCGCGCAGCGTCGTGTGGTTCCAGCAGAGCTCGAAGGCGGCCGGGAGGGTCTTCAGAAGTGCCGCATCGACCGTATCGGAGCGGAAGGTCACGGCGCCGCCGGCATGGGCAACGGCATAGGCGACGTCGGTCACCGCAAACGGCGCGGCCATGACGACGAGCACCGCCTCGCCGGCCTTCAGATAGGGTGCGTGCCGCTTGAAATAGGGCGTGACCGCCGCATCCATCACCGCGACATTCTTGAGGAGAAGGCCGTCCGCCGCGGCGAGCGCCTCGCCGCATTTCACCGCCGCTTCCAGCGAGGCGAAGGAGGCGATCATATCGACCCAGTCATAGGCCGGGGCGAGCGGCATCTCGACCTCGGTGATCACGCCGGTGGTGCCGTAGGCGTGGCTCGCTTTGGCGATATCGGGGCCGGTGAGGTCGATCAGCGAGCCGACGGTGCCGTCCATCGCCGCAAGGCGCAGGCGGATGATGTTGCCGGGATCGCGCAGGCCGCCCCAGCGGATCGATCCGACGCCACCCGAGCCGCCGGCGACGAAGCCGCCGATCGAGGCCGTGTGATAGGTGGAGGGCGACAGGCGCAGCTCCTGGCCGCTCGCGCGCGTCGCCGCGTCGATATCGGCGAGGATCGCGCCGGGCTCGGCGACGACGCGTCCGGGCTCGATCGACAGCACCCGGTTCATGCCGGACATATCGAGGATGAGGCCGCCAGCGAGCGGCATCGCCTGACCATAATTGCCGGTTCCCGCGCCGCGCACCGTCACCGGCACCTCATTGCGCCAGCAGGATCCGAGGATGAACAAGAGCTCGTCGAGATCGCGCGGGGTCGCCACGATATCCGCCGTCACGCTGTCGAGCTGGCGCTTCAGCACCGGCGAATACCAGTAGAAGTCCCGGCTCTTTTGCTGGACGATTCTCGGGTTCACCTCGAGCGGCAGCTCTTTGAGGTCGGATTTCAGCGCGGCGAGATCCATAGGCCGTCCAGCTCACAATAGTCGGGCGGTGCGGCCTCGAGGACGGCCCCGTTCCGAATGACGATACGGTCATATTGTGGGCGCGCGAACAGCTCTGTCCAAGAGCGGGCCTTGAAGAGAACGACATCCGCGGGCGCGCCGGGGGCCAACCGGTCGCGATCCGGCAAACCCATGATGGCGGCTGGAGTCGCGGAAAACGCCAGGGGCCACGCGCCGACCGGGTGGTCGAGATGGAGGATGCGCGTGGCTTCTCGCCACACCTCCACCATGTCGAGGTCGCCATAGGCGTAAAACGGATCGCGTGTGTTGTCCGATGCGATGGCGACCGGGATGCCGCGCGCGGCCATCTCATGCACCAGCGTTCCGCCGCGAATGCGGGGCGTGCGACCGGCCCGGCGGTCCTGGAGATACTGGTTGCACATCGGCAGGCTGACGATCGAAATCCCGGCCTCGGCGACGGCGTCGAGCGTCCGGTCGGCCGTGCTCTCGTCCATCGCCATCAGCGAGCAGCAATGGCCGCAGGTGATCGTCCCGGAAAAGCCGATCCGCTTCGCCTCCGCCGCGACGACGGCGAGGCAGTTGGAGGCCGGATCGAGATTTTCGTCGACATGGAAGTCGATATCGAGGCCGCGCGCCTCCGCCTCCTCCATGAGCCGCGCGACCTTCGCTTGCATCGGCGGCACGGCATAGAGGACCGCGCCGACGATCCCGCCATGGCGCGTCACATGGTCGAAGAGCGGGCCGGGGTCGTCCGGGACGCCCTCGATGCCCATGAGGCTCGCGCCTTGGAGCGTGATGCGGCCGGCCCATTCCGCCCGCAATTCGGCGAAGACGGGCCAGGAGATCGCATCTTGCGGCGGCATCGAATCGATATGGGTGCGGATCGCCGCGGTCCCCCGCGCATAGGCGGTCTCGAGCGCGAATGTCATCCGCGCTCTGAGGTCGTCCGCCGACCAGAAACGGTGGTCCTCGCCCGTGGCGGCGAGCGCTCCGGCGAACGTGCCGTCCGGGTTCGGCGTGCGCGGCCAGATATGGCCCTTGTCGAGATGGGTGTGCATGTCGACGAAGGCGGGGACGAGGATGCCGCCGGCGGCGTCGATCCCGTCCGCGAGGCCGGCGGCGGGTTCTACCAGCGCGATGCGCCCGCCTTCGATCGTGACGTCGCAGAGGTTGAGGTCGTCCGCCGGTTCCTCGCGAAAGGCGGCGGGGAGGGCGGCGTCGACGATCTTCATCGCCGGGTCGCGCTTTCGTGCCATTTGCCGAGGATCCGGTTGGAGAGGAGGCTGAGCAGGACGTAGATCACGATGCCGCTCGCCGAGATCAGCAGGAGCGCGGCGAAGAGGCGCGGAATGTTGAGCCGATAGCCCGATTCGATGATCCGCGAGGCAAGCCCCGTCCCGAAGCCCGACGCGCCGGCCACGAACTCGGCGACCACCGCCCCGATCAGCGCGAGGCCGCCCGCGATCCTGAGCCCGCCGAGAAAATAGGGCATCGCCGCCGGCAGGCGCAGATAGCGCAAGGTCTGCCACCGGCTCGCGCCATAGAGGCGGTAGAGGTCGCGCAGATTGTGGTCGGCCGAATTGAGGCCGAGCGTCGTGTTCGACAAAATCGGGAAGAAGGCGACGATCCAGGCGCACAGCAGGATCTTCGCGAGGTCGTTCTCGACGTAGATGTTGATCAGCGGGAAGATCGCGACGATCGGCGTCACCTGGAGCACGACGGCGATCGGAAAGAAGGAATATTCCACCACGCGGGACTGGGTGAGCGCAATCGCGAGGAGGACGCCGCCGACGGTGGCGAGCGCGAGGGCCAGAAGGGTGATCGCCAGCGTGTTGAAGAGCGAGGGGCCGAGAATGGCCCAGTCGTTCACGATCGTCGCGAGCACCAGCCACGGGCGCGGCAGGATGTAGGTCGGAATCGCGTTGATGACGACGATCGCGTCCCACAGCGCCACGAACGCCGCGAGCACCACCAGCGGCAATCCGATCCGCAGCATCTTGTCCGTCCGCCGCCGGCGTTCGCTGAGGCTCGGCGCGGTGGCCGCCGCCTCGTCGCTTTCGCGGCGCGCGGCGAGGCTCATTCGCCCATCGCCCGGTGCAGCGCCTCGGAGGTGATCCGCGCGATCTCGCCATTCTTTGGCGAGGTGCGGAACGCCTCGGTGCGCGGAAAGGGCTCGTCGACGACGATGTCCGCCGCGATCCTGCCGGGCCGGTTCGTCATCACCGCGATGCGGGCGGAGAGGTAGACCGATTCGAATACCGAATGGGTGACGAAGACGACCGTCCATCCCTTGTCCGCCCAGAGCCTCAGGAGATCATCGTTGAGGCGGAAGCGGGTGATCTCGTCGAGCGCGGCGAACGGCTCATCCATCAGGAGGATCGACGGGTCGGTCGCGAGCGCGCGGGCGATCGAGACGCGCATCTTCATGCCGCCGGAGAGTTCGCGCGGATAGGCGTTGCGGAAGTCGGCGAGGCCGACGCTTTCGAGCGCGGTCATGATCTGCGCTTCGGCGCTGCTGCGCGTCATGCCTTTGAGCCGCAATGGAAGCCAGGCATTGTCGAAGACGGTGGCCCACGGCATCAACGTGGGCTCCTGAAAGACGAAGCCCACATTGCGCTCGCGCTGCGCCGCGCGGCCGGTCGCCCGGTCGTGCCAGGTGATCGTCCCCTCGGTCGGCTCGTCGAGACCCGCGATCAGCCGCAGGATCGTCGACTTGCCACACCCCGAAGGGCCGAGCAGCGATAGAAATTCGCCGCGTCCGATCCTGAGATCGACGCCGGCGAGGGCGCGCGTGCCGTTGTCGAACGTCTTGCCGACACCGTCGAGGGAGACGATGGCTTCGGCGCTCTCGGCGGGGCTCGCGTTCAGCACGGCGGGCCGGTTATTCGCCGGTGAGCTGTTTCTTCAGATCGAGCCCGACGCCCTTGTTGACGAAATCGAGCGTGTAGATGGTCTCGAGATCGAGCCCCTCGGGTGCGACCTTGGCCTCGACCATCTTGTCGTAAAAGCTCTTGAAGCGCGCGTCGGTCATCGCGCCGATGCCGAGATCGAGCGCTTCGCCGGAATCGACGATGCCGTATTCCTTCATCTTGTCGATCGAGTAGGCGAGCTGCGCCTCGGTCATCTCCGGGTTGGCCTCGAGGATGAGGGCGTTGCCGGCCGACGGGTCGCCATAGAGGTAGGTGTACCAGCCGAGCGCCGAGGCATCGACGAAGCATTGCACCGCGTCCGCCATCTCGTCGATCGTGCTCTGCATCACTTCGACGGTGGTCGCGTAGGTGTCGAACCCGTGATCGGCGAGGAGGAAGACGTTGGGCGTGAACCCGCCCTGCGTCTCGATCGCGTACGGCTCGGACGTCACGTAGCCCTGTTGGCCGGAGCGCGGATCGGCGAGGAAGGGGGCGGGGTTGAAGGTGTAGGGCTCGCGCTGATCGGCGGTGAAGCCGTAGGCGTCGATCATCCATTGATAATAGGACTGGAAGCCGTTCTCGCCGATCATCAGCTTGATCGTCTTCAGGTCCTCGAACGTGTCGAGCCCCTGGTCGGGGTGGGTCATGATGACCTGCGGCTCTTTCTGGAAGTGCGCCGCGACGACGACGAGCGGGATCCCCTGTTCGGCCGCGCTGAAGGCCTGGAGAAGGTTGCCGCCCATGTGGAACTGGATCCGCCCGGCGAGGAGGAGCGCGCGGTTGTTCACCTGCGGACCGCCGGGAGCGATCGTCACGTCGAGGCCGCAATCGGCATAGGTCCCGTCCGCGACAGCCTGATAATAGCCGCCATGCTCGGCCTGGGGCAGCCAGTTGGTGCCGAAGGTGACGGGCGTCAGCTCCTGCGCGTGGACGGCGCTTGCGCCCATCGCGGCGATGGCGACGGCAGTCAAAAGCGTGCGGTGCATCATCTTCCCCTCGGTCCGTTCGATCCGGATACCATGCGATAGCATCGCCGCGCCGTCGGCGACAACGCGCCCGCCCGCGACGCGTTGATTGCAAGCAATTGTTGTGCCGTGATGACCGCTGCACCCGCGCTCCGAGAGGCCCGCTTGGACCATGAAACACCACACGCCAGAGACCATCCGCCGCCCCTTCGCGAAATATTCGCATGCCGTCGAAATTCCAGCAGGGCGGCGCCTTTTGGTCCTCTCCGGCCAGCTCGGTATCGGGCCGGACGATGCGATCCCGGACGGGGCGGAGGCGCAGGCCGCGCTCTGCTTCCGCAATATCGACGCGATCCTCGCCGAGGCGGGCGGCGATGCACGCTCGATCGTGCGGATCAACGCCTTCGTCTCGGGCCGGGAGCACCTCGCAGGCTATATGGCGGCGCGCGACCGATATGTCGCCGACCCGCCGCCCGCCTCGACCTTGATGATCGTCGGCGGCTTTACCCGTGAGGCGTTCGTCGTCGAGGTGGAGGTTCTCGCCGCGCTCGACTGAGGGCCCGCGCGATTGCCGACTTGCCACGTCGGCGGGCCCGCCCATAGTCTTCGAGCGGCCCCATCTCGACCGGCCATGGAGTTCCGACGATGCCCCTGCCGCTTCCCTATTGGGCGGACATGACCGCGCTCGATTTCTCGACCGACACCGATGATTGGATCGCCGTCATCCCGACGGCCGCCATCGAGCAGCACGGCCCCCATCTGCCCCTCGGCACCGACACGATCATCGCCGAAGGCATGGTGAAAACGGTCGTCGAGCGCCTGCCGGACGATATTCCGGCCTCCTTCCTGCCCGTCCAGGCGATCGGCAAGTCGAACGAGCACATCAGTTATCGCGGCACGCTGACGATGGCGTGGGAGACGGCGATTAAGGCGTGGCTCGAAATCGCGACGTCCGTCGCGCGGGCCGGCGTGCGACGTATCGTCTTCGCGAACTCGCACGGCGGCAACACGGCGATGCTCGACATCGTGACGCGCGAGTTGCGCGTCCGCTTCGACATGCTCGCGGTCCATTCGGCCTGGATGCGCTTCGGCGAAGGCGAGGCGATCGGCGAGGCGGAGCGCGCCTATGGCATCCATGGCGGCCAGGTGGAAACGGCGTTGATCCAGCATTTCCGCCCCGATCTCGTCCGCACCGAGCATCTTCAGGATTTTGCCAGCGAGCAGGCCCGCCTCGTCGCCGAGCGATCCCATCTGCGCGCTCACGGCCAGCACGTCTTCGCCTGGAAGGCCGGAGACCTCAACCCGAATGGCGTCGTCGGCGACGCGGCGGCGGCCACCCCGGCGCTCGGCGCGCGCATCGCCGCCCACCAGGCTGACCGCTTCATCGAGCTTCTGCGCGACGTTGCAACGATTGACCTCTCTGTTCTGAAGTAAAACGGCCCCGAGCCGTCCCGCCGAAATTGTGCGGTGGACGAATCCGGACCGTTGTGGGTAGAGTCTGCGGGATATTTCCAACGCCGCTGTGGTCACGGCGAGTTCTTGGGGGACGGCTATATGAAGCGTGTTTGGATCGCCGCTGCTCTTCTTGCGGCGTCTTGCGGCACAGTCATTGCTCAAGATGATGAAAAGACGTTCAAGTTCGCCTTCCAGGGCGAGCTTAAGTCGCTCGATCAATACACGCTCAACGAAACGTTTTCGTTGTGGACGCTCGGCAACGTCTATGAGGGGCTCGTCCGTCTCGACCCCGATCTCAACATCATTCCGGGTCTTGCCGAGAGCTGGGAGATGGTCGACGACAACACTTGGCGCTTCAACCTGCGCAAGGGCGTGACCTTCCATAACGGCAACCCGTTCACGGCCGACGACGTCGTCTTCTCCGCCAATCGCGTCCGCTCCAAGGGCTCCGACCTCACGACCCGCGTCCCCGCCGACGCCGAGTTCGTCGCGATCGACGATCACACCGTCGAGGTCCGCCTCGACTCGCCGAATCCGATCCTGACGGCCGAGTGGCCGACCTGGGGCATCATGGACAAGGAGTGGACCGAGGAGAACGACGCCGTCGCCGTCACCTCCGCGTCCGCCGAGGGCCAGAATTACGCCGCGCTCAACACCAACGGCACGGGCCCGTTCAAGATCGTCAGCCACGAGCCGGGCGTGAGGACCGTCTTCGAGGCCAATACCGACTGGTGGGATTGGGACAATCGCGCGTTCAATATCGAGCGCGCCGAATTCACCCCGATCGGCTCGGACGCGACGCGTGTCGCCGCGCTCCTCTCGGGCGAGCTCGATCTCGTCTATCCGATCCCGGTGCAGGACATTCCGCGCGTCGAGGCCAATCCCGGCACCGAGGCGCTGACCGGACCGGAGCTGCGGACGATCTTCCTGGGCTTCGACCAGAAGCGGCCGGAGCTTCTCTATTCGAGCGTCAAGGGCGAGAACCCCTTCCAGGACGTACGGGTGCGCAAGGCGTTCTATCAGGCGATCGACATCGAGGCGATCAAGCAGAAGATCATGCGCAACCTGTCGACCCCGTCGGCGCTGATGATCTCGCCCGCCCTCTATTCCCGTTCCGACGAGTTCGAGCGCCTGCCTTATGATCCGGACGCGGCCAAGGCGCTTCTCGCCGAGGCCGGCTATGGTGACGGCTTCTCCGTCGGCATGGATTGCCCGAACGACCGCTATGTGAACGACGAGCAGATTTGCCAGGCGGTCGCCGCGATGCTCGCCCGCATCGGCGTCACGATCGAGTTGAACGCGCAGCCCAAGGCGCAATATTTCGCCAAGATCCTCGCCTCGGGCGGCTACGATACGTCCTTCTACATGCTCGGTTGGACCCCCGGCTCGTTCGACAGCTACAACGTGATCCGCGACCTCAACGCCTGCCGCAACGACGACGGCACCGAGGGCGGCCCGTTCAATCTCGGCGGCTATTGCAACGAGGAGGTCGACGCCCTCGCCGCGAAGATCCTCGTCGAGAACGACATCGACACCCGCGATGCGATGATCGCCGAGGTCTACACCATCCTCAACGAGGAGGTGTCGCATATCCCGCTTCACCAGCAGGGCCTCGCCTGGGGCAAGTCCTCCGACATCGAGGTGTTGCAGCGGGCGGACAACGCGCTCCTTCTGTCGACCGTCAAGAAATAGGGGCGGGGCCGTGAGCCCCCCTCGGCTGCCGCTATGATCGGATTCATCGTCCGCCGCATCGTGCAGGCGATCGTCGTGATGCTCGTCGTCGCGCTGATCTCGTTCACGATGTTCCGTTTCGTCGGCGATCCCGTGAACCAGATGGTCGGCGTCGAGACGACGCCGGCCGAACGCGCCGCTCTGCGCGATGATCTCGGCCTCAACGACCCCGTGCCCGTGCAGTTCTGGCGCTTCGTCAGCGACGCCGCGCAAGGCGATTTCGGCGTGTCCTATCAGTTCAAGCGCCCGGTCGCGGAGCTTCTCGCGGCGCGGATGCCGGCGACGCTGGAGCTGTCGTTCGTCTCGGCCCTCTTCGCCCTTCTCATCGGCATCCCGATGGGGGTCTATACCGGCCTCAAGCGCGATCACTGGCTGTCGAAGCTGTTCCTGTCGGTGTCACTGATCGGCATCTCGTTGCCGACCTTCCTGATCGGCATTCTCCTCATCTTCGTCTTCGCGGTGAACCTTCAGTGGCTCCCGTCCTTCGGGCGCGGGCAGGTCGTCGATCTCGGCTTCTGGACGACGGGGCTTCTCACCGTCTCCGGCCTCAAGGCGCTGATCCTGCCGTCGATCACGCTCGGCCTCTTCCAGATGACGCTGATCATGCGCCTCGTGCGCGCCGAGATGCTGGAGGTCCTGCGGTCCGATTATATCCGCTTCGCGCGCGCTCGCGGTTTGCGGGATCGGACGATCAATTTCGGCCATGCGCTGAAGAACACGTTGGTGCCCGTCATCACCATCACCGGATTACAGCTCGGCTCGGTGATCGCTTTTGCCATCATCACCGAGACCGTGTTTCAATGGCCGGGGATGGGCTTGTTGTTCCTGCAGGCGGTGCAGAATGTCGATATCCCGATCATGGCGGCCTATCTCCTGATGATCGCGTTCCTGTTCGTCGTCATCAATCTCCTGGTCGACCTCCTCTATGTCGTGGTCGACCCGCGCATTCGCCTGACGGGGCCCGCGGCATGAGCGAGAGCGCCCCCCACCGCGCCGAGCCCGACGGCGAAGCGGCCTCCTCGGTCGCCGCGATCGAGAGCCGGCCGCGCCCGTTCCGCACCGCGCTCTTCGACAGCGATCTCCTGCACGCTTTCCTGCGCTCCAAGCTCACGGTCCTCGCCGCGGTGGTGACGCTCGTCATCTTCGTCGCCGCCGCGTTCGCCCCCTGGATCGCGCCGCATGATCCCTCGGACCTCGCCTCGCTCTCGCTTCTCGACAGCCTGACCCCGCCGGCATGGGTGAATGGCGGATCGACCACTTATCTTCTCGGCACCGACGATCAGGGCCGGGACATGCTGTCCGCGATCCTCTACGGCACGCGGATCTCGCTCGCCGTCGGCCTCGCCTCGGTGGCGCTCGCCGCCTTTATCGGCATCACGCTCGGCCTCATCGCCGGGTATGTGCGCGGCCCGATCGACAGCTTCATCATGCGCGTCGCGGACGTGCAGCTCACCTTTCCGGCGATCCTCATCGCGCTCTTGATCGACGGCACGGCCCGCGCGCTGTTTCCGAGCCTCACCCGCGAGGAGAGCGCGTTCTACGTCCTCACTTTGTCGATCGGGCTGTCTTTCTGGGTGCAGTATGCCCGCACCGTGCGCGGCTCAACGCTGGTGGAGGCCAACAAGGAATATGTCCTCGCCGCCAAGCTCATCGGGCTGCCTACCTTCGTCATCCTGCTGCGGCACATCCTGCCCAACATTATGGGCCCCGTCCTGGTGATCGCGACGATCAATCTCGCGCTCGCGATCATCACGGAGGCGACCCTCTCCTTCCTCGGCGTCGGCGTGCCGCCGACCGAGCCGTCGCTCGGCACGCTGATCCGCATCGGACAGGATTTCCTCTTTTCCGGGGAATGGTGGATCACGATGTTCCCGGGCGCGATGCTCGCGGTCCTGGTGCTCGCGGTGAACCTCCTCGGCGATTGGCTCCGCGACGCGCTCAATCCGAGGCTGAGATGACGGCGCGGCTCCTCGCCGGCGGCATCGGCTACGAGATGGGCCGCCATTTCCCCAATCCCGGCGATCCCGTCGGCGCGACGCGGATGATGCTCGAAGAGCCGGCCCTCGTGCACGACCTTCACGAGGGCTATCTCGAGGCCGGCGCCGAGATCATCACGACGAACACGGGGGCGGCCAACCATCGCCTCCTCAACCGCCACGGCCTCGGCGATCGCTTCGCCGAGGCGAACCGCATCGCCTGTGAGGCGGCCGTCACGGCGCGCGACAGCGTTAATCCGGCGGCGCTGATCGCCGGTGTCCTGCCGCCGATCAGCCAGTCGGACGATCCGAACGACCTGCCGCCGCTCGGCCTGATGGAAGCCGAATATGCCGAACTCGCGCTGATGCTCGCCCCGCAGGTCGACCTCTTCATCTGCGAATCGATGTGGTCGGCGGCGCAGGCCTTCGCGGCCGCGCGCGCCGCGCGCGCCGCCGGGCGTCCGGTCTGGGTCGCCTTCACCCTGCGCGATGCGGGGGAGCCGGTCCTGCGCGGTGGTGAGCGGATCGCCGATGCCGCCACGCTCCTCCAGGACATCGCCGTCGACGCGCTCCTCCTCAGCTGCACCACGCCGGAGATGGTGACGCTCGGTCTTCCCGAACTCATCCGCGCCGCCGACGGGGTGGAGGTCGGGGCCTACGCCAACGCCTATCGCGACGTGCCGGGCGAATGGCAGGCCGGCAAGAATCTCGAGGCGCTGATGATCCGGGAGGATATCGACGCGGAAGCCTATGCCGCCTACGCCGAGCACTGGCTCGACGAGGGGGCGACCATCATCGGCGGATGTTGTGAGGTCGGACCCGCTTATCTCGCGCGGCTCAAACTGCTCATCGAGGGACGCTGATGGAGGCCGGCCCCGTTCTCAGCGTCCGCGATCTCACGGTCGAGTTTCCGACCCGTCGCGGCACGCTCACCGCCATCGACGGCATCTCGTTCGACATCGCGCCCGGCGAAGTGCTCGGCGTGGTCGGCGAATCGGGGGCGGGCAAGTCGTTGACCGGCACGTCGATCATCGGCCTCCTCGACCCGCCGGGCCGGATCGCGGGCGGCGAGATCCACCTCGAAGGCCGCCGGATCGACAATCTCCCCGCCGACGCGATGCGCACCATTCGCGGCCGGCGGATCGGCACCGTGTTCCAGGATCCGCTGACGAGCCTCAATCCGCTCTACACGATCGGCCGCCAGCTCACCGAGACGATCCGCACCCATCTCGGCCTCGGCCGCCGTGCGGCGCGCGACAAGGCGATCGCGCTGCTCACCGAAGTCGGCATTCCCGCGGCTGACAAGCGGCTCAACGCCTATCCGCACCAGTTCTCCGGCGGCATGCGGCAGCGCGTGGTGATCGCCCTCGCGCTCGCCGCCGACCCGGTCCTCGTCGTCGCCGACGAGCCGACGACCGCGCTCGACGTGTCGGTCCAGGCGCAGATCATCAACATCCTGAAGCGCATGTGCCGCGAGCATGGCGCGTCGGTGATGCTGATCACCCACGATATGGGCGTGATCGCCGAGACGGCCGACCGTGTCGCGGTGATGTATGCCGGGCGGATCGCGGAAATCGGGCCGGTCTCCGATGTCGTCAAGCGGCCGCGCCATCCCTATACGGTGGGGCTGATGGGGGCGATCCCGCGGCGCGAAGGCGGGGAGCGGCGCCTGCGCCAAATACCGGGCGCCATGCCGCGGCTCGACGCGATACCGCCGGGGTGCGCCTTCAATCCGCGTTGCCCCGAGGCGTTCGCCCGCTGCCGCCTCACCCGTCCCGGCCCGATGGAGGTCGACGCCTCGCACGTCGCCTGCTGGCTCTACGATCCCGACGCGACCCCCACGCCGGACTTTCCCCCTTCCGAGGATGACGAGGGGGATACGGAAACGGAGTGGCAGACCTATACGCCGCCCCCCGATCCCGATCCGCAACACGCCTTCACCGCATCTGGCGAAGCGCTGGTGGAGGGGCCGGGCCGGGCCTTCGACCTTCCGCAGTCCGATTGGCGAAAGGTGACGCGGCCATGACCGACACGATCGACCACGACGAGGCCGTGGCCGCGCGCGCCGCCGATCCGGCCGCCGCCTCTGAGACCCTCGTCACGGTGGAGCATCTTTCGCGCACCTTCGACGTCTCGCCCCCTTGGCTCGACCGCGCGCTCGAAGGCATGAAGCGCCAGATCGTCCACGCCGTCTCCGACGTGTCGTTCACGATCGAGCGGGGGGAGACGTTCGCCCTCGTCGGCGAATCGGGGTCCGGCAAGTCGACGATCGCCAAAGTGGTCGTCGGTCTGATGCCCGCGAAAGGCGGCTCGATCGTCATCGACGGCGTTACGATGGGGGAGGGGTCGTCGCGTGACGTCCGGGCCTTGCGGCGGCGGATGCAGATGATCTTCCAGGATCCCTATGCGAGCCTCAATCCGCGCATGCGGGTCGACAAGATCCTCGCCGAGCCGATCCGCGCCTTCGGCCTCATGTCGGGCCGGAACCGGCGGGCGCGGGTCGCCGAACTCCTCGAGGCGGTCGGCCTTCATCCGCGCGACGGGCGGAAATACCCGCACGAATTCTCCGGCGGCCAGCGCCAGCGCATCTGCATCGCCCGCGCGCTCGCCTCGAACCCGGCCTTTCTCGTGTGCGACGAGCCGACATCGGCGCTCGATGTGTCGGTGCAGGCGCAGATCCTCAATCTGATGAAGGATCTCCAGGACGAGCTCGGCCTCACCTACCTCTTCATCAGCCACAATCTCGCCGTCGTGCGGCACATGGCGAACCGGATCGGCGTCCTCTATCTCGGCCGCCTTGCCGAGGTCGCCCCGTCCGAGGCGCTCTTCTCCACCCCGCGCCACCCCTACACGAAGATGCTCCTCGACGCCCTGCCGGACGTCGAGATGTCCGGCCGCGCGCGCACGCCGGTGACGGGCGAGATCCCGAACCCGATCGATCCGCCGACCGGCTGCGCCTTCCATCCGCGCTGCCCGCTCGCCGACACCCGTTGCCGCGCCGAGCGCCCGGAGCTCGCCCCCGCGCCCGATACGCCGGCCAATCTCGTCGCGTGCCACGCGGTGGAGGAGGGGCGCGACCGGCAGGCCGCCTGAACGAACGCGGCGCACCCCGCCGCCGCAAGCGCCGCACCACCCGCGCCCGTTAGCTTTGCCGGGCCGAGAGTGGGGCGGGCGGCCCGCTCGCGACCGCGAGGGGGCCTATGCCGAGCACCATTCCCGTCGATCGATTGCTGACGAAGGCCGGCACCATGGCCCGCGCCGGCCACTATCTGGAGGCTCACCGCCTCTATCGCACGGTGCTCGATCACTATCCCCAAAATCGCCGCGCGGCCGACGGGCTGCGAAAGATCCGTGAGCCCGCGCCCTGGGGCAAGGGCAGCAAACGGCTGAAGGGAAAGCTCGAGCACATCGCCACGCTCCAGCGAGCGCGCCGGGTCGAGGATGCGGCGCAGGCGAGCCGGGCCCTCGCGGCGGAGTATCCCGATACCATCCGCGTCCACCTCCTGCGCGGCGCCCTCGCGCTTCAGGTCGAGGACGCGCTCGGCGCGGTCGAAGCGTTCACCCGCGCCGTCCAGCTCCAGCCGACCTACCCGGACGCTTACCGCCAGCTCGGAGAGGCGCTGAAGCGGCTCGGCCATCGCGAGGAGGCGCTCGCCGCCTACCGCCAGGCGATTGCGGTGCATCCCGAGGCGGCGGAGCCGCGCCGCGATCTCGGCCTTCTCCTGCGCGAACTCGGCCGTGGTCTTGACGCGATCGAGGCCCTCACCGCCGCGATCACCCTCGCGCCGGACGATATCGCGGCGCGCGCCGCCCGCAGCGAAGCCCACAAGGATCTCGGCGAATATGACGAGGCGGCGGCGGATCTCGCCCGCATCGCCGCCCTCCGACCGGACAGCGCGGACGCGTTGAATTCCCTCGCGAACGCCCTGTCGCGTGCCGGCCGTCACGGCGAGGCGGTGGCCACCTATCGCAAGGCGTTGCAGATCGCGCCCGGCCATCCCGAGGCGCACAACAATCTCGGCGTCGCCCTCTTCGAGATGGGCGACCCGGACGGCGCGCGCCCGCATTATGCCGCGGCCCTCGCCGCCCGTCCCGACTATGCCGAGTGCCACCGCAATCTCAGCACGATCACCCGTTATGCGGCGGGCGACCCGCACATCGACGCCCTCCGGTCGCTCCACGAAAGCGCGTCAATCGGCGAGGCCCAGCGGATGCACGTCGCCTTCGCCCTCTTCAAGGCGCACGACGATCTCGGCGCGGTCGACACGGCGTTCGCCTATCTCGAAGAGGGCAACGCCATCCGCAAGCGTCTCCACCCCTATGACGGCGACAAGGTTCGCACCACGATCGCCGGCATCAAGCGCTTCTTCGCCGCGGGCGCGCCGCCGCAACTGTCGATGCGCAAGACGGGCGATCGGACGCCGATCTTCATCGTCGGCATGCCCCGCTCGGGGACGACGTTGGTCGAGCAGATCCTCGCGAGCCACCCTTCGGTCTCGAGCGCGGGGGAGATCATGGCGTTCGAGCGCGCGTTGCTGCCCCACGCCGAGGCGATCCGGGAGGCGACGGCGACCACGCTCGACCCCGCGATCGTCGCCACGTTCCGGCGCGATTATCTCGCCGCCCTCGACCGGGTCGGAAAAGGGCCGTTCGTGACCGACAAGATGCTCGTCAACGCCCGTTGGATCGGCTTTATCGCGATGGCCTTTCCCGAGGCGCCGATCATCCGCCTGAAGCGGGACGGCATGGCGACCGGCTGGTCGATCTATCGGCATTATTTCGCCTCGAGAGGCAACAATTACGCCTATGACCAGCGCGACATCGCCGGCCACTATCGCCTCCAGGCCGACCTCATGGCCTTCTGGCACAAGGTCTGCCCCGGCCGGGTCCATGACCTTTGTTACGAGGAACTCGTCGACGACCAGAAGCACGAGACGCATCGCCTTCTCGCCGCCTGTGGCCTGCCTTGGGATGCGGCCTGTCTCGATTTTCACCGGACCGACCGCGCCGTCGCGACCGCGAGCACGGCACAGGTGCGCCAAGCGCTCTACAAAGGAAGCGGTGAGGGATGGCGCCGCTATCGCGCCCATCTCGGCCCGATGATCGACGGGCTCGGCATCGGGCCGCCATGCGCGAAAGGTTAGGTGATCGTCTCAGCCGGCGGCAGGCGGATGCGCGCCGTTGCCGCCCACGGCCCGGGATTGCGGAGGTCGGGGCGAGAACGTCACCCGCACGTGGGTGCCGCCGGGCCGGCTGTCGATATCGATGACCCCGCCGAGTTGCTTGGCGAAGGCCGCGACGAGCTGTTGACCGAGGCCCGATTTCGCCTCCGGGTCGAGGCCGCCCCGTCCATTGTCGGCAACCTCGAGCACGGCATCGGGGCCGCTCGGACGGAGGCTGACGCGGATGATGCCCTCGTCCTCCGCGGCGAAGGCGTATTTCAGCGCGTTGGTCATCAGCTCGTTGGCGATGAGGCCGAGCGGCGTCGCGACGGTGGTCGAGACGACGATCGGTTCGAGATCCGTCTCGACCCGTACGGCGGTTGAGATCAACGCGCTCGCGACCTCGTCGACCACCTTCTGCAGGAAATGGTCCGCGCGCGTCTCCATCACTTCTTCGTCGACCGTGAGGGTGCGGTAGAGGTCGGCGACGGACTGGACGCGGCGCTTCACCCGCGTCAGCGATTCGTGATGCGTCGGGTCGGTGGCGCGGCGGCCTTCGAGGGCGATGATGGAGGAGATCATGCCGAGGCTGTTCATCACGCGGTGGTTCAATTCGCGCAGGAGCCTCGCCTGATAGGTGAGGGCGGCGTCCATCCGCGTCTCGGTCGCTTTGGCGGCGGTGATGTCCCGCATGACGATGGCGAAATGGAGCGGCCGATCGAGCTTGGTCGCCTGCACGTCGAACGAGCGGCCGGTCGCCTCGTCGTCGAGCTCGAAGCGGGCGGGGGTGCCGGTCAACGCGACGGCGCGGCAGGTGTCGAGCCACGCGGCGGCACGGGCCGGCATCACGTCCCGCCCGGTCCTTCCGGCCGGGGGCGGAAGATCGAGCAGTCGCTCGAAACCGGGGCCGACCGCGAGAAAGCGATAGTCGACCGGGGTGCCCTCGTCGTCGAGGACCAATGCACAGATGCAATACGTCTGGTCTGTCGCGCAGATCACTGCGTCGAGTACGCTCGCCTTCAATTGGCGCAGAGCGTCGCGATCCATCGGTCTCTCGCCGCCATTTTACAAGCTGCTGCCGCTCGAACGCTACTGCAGGATCGAACGGCGATGCAATTGGTCTCACGGGCATTCGCTCCGTGCGCCGACGCGACATATTGTTCGTGACAGCGTCTCATGCTACCCGCCCGACCATGACACACCGACGACGCTGCCCAGTCTGACCGTCCGATTGGCCCTTCGGCCATGCCGTCAACCGTGCGCGAGCGTCCCATGCCCCCCGATCTCAATATCCGGCCCGAGGAAGCCTCGGACGCCGATGCCGTCGAAAATCTCTATGCCATCGCCTTCGGTCCGGGGCGCTTCTCCCGCACGGCGTACCGGATGCGAGACGGGGTGCCGCACGATCCGCTGACGAGCTTCGTCGCCGAGCGGAACGGATTGGTGATCGGCGCGATCCGGCAGACGCGCATTCGGGTCGGCGAGGCGAAGGCCTATCTCCTCGGTCCGCTCGCCGTCGCGGAGACGGCGGCGAAGCAAGGGATCGGCCGCGGGCTCCTCAAACGCTCGATCGACGCGGCGCGGGGGACGGCGGCCGATGCGATCGTCCTCGTCGGCGATCCGCCTTTTTACGGGCCGTCCGGGTTCGATCAGGTGTGGGACGCGATCCTGATGCCGGGCCCGGTCGAGCGGCACCGGCTCCTGTGCCTTCCGCTCAAGCGAATGGTGTCCGGACCGGTGAGCGTCGCGACCTGGTGAGGGAAGGCGAGATCGGGTCGCGCCCGATCGGCTGAGATTTCGAGCCGCCGCAGACGCCGCCACAGCGTTCTTCCTGCCCGTTCGGGGCGTTGGGACGCGAAGTGCGGTCGCCGCGTCGCGTCCGATGATCCGCGTTCTTATCCACCGGGGTCCGATTGTTCGCGGTCCGATGGTCCGGGATATTTCGGCCCCCGGCCCCGGCCTCTTCGTCCGGCGGATCGGCCGGAAGCTGGTCGACGGCCCGGGCTTGGGGTCAGGCCTTTGGCGGCGAGGGTCAGTGACCCTCGCGCCACCAGGTGCTGCCGAGACCGGCGAGAAGGATCGCAAGCCCGAGGAACCCCGCGAAGAGGGGCACACGGTCGATGCCGACGAGCTCGCTCGCCTCGGAGCGTTTGAGGCCCACCCAGTCCGTCCCCGACATCATCCGCCCGGTCGGACGCATGAGAATGCGCGGCGGACCGTCCCCCGGCTCGACGCGGCGCACCGATCCGCCGGTCATCTCCGCGACCGGTTCGAGCTTCGTCGTGTCGGAGCGCAGATCCTGCGCCTCGAGCGGGTTTGCCGGGCCGACATGGCCGAGCGCCGTCAACGTGCCGTCATCCGCCCGGTAAAGGCCCATATCGGGCGCGTCGATCGAGGCGCGCCAGAGGCCCGGCTCGGCTTCCTCGAGCGTGATCGTCTGCTCTTCGCCGGAGGGGGTGGTCAGCGTCACCGGGGCGACGGTGTCGGACAATGTCTGCCGCTCGACGGTGAGGGTGCCGGCGCCGGCATCGAGCCGCAGCGCCTCCTCCTCGAGCTCCGGCTCCTTCATCAGCCAATGCGACAGGCGGCGCAGCAGCGGCACATACGGCCCGCCCCCGTCATAGCCCCGCGCCCAGAGCCAGACATGATCCGACATCATCATCGCGACTCGGCCATCGCCTTCGCGCGACAGGGTGAGGAGCGGGCTCGCGCGCGCTCCCGTCATCACCGTTTCGCCGGCGACGGGGACGGTCTCGATCTGGCGGAACCACTCGCTCCAGGCCGGCGGCTCGGATTCCGAGCCCGGAAGGCCGCGCGTCACCGGATGGCGGGCGCCGCGCTCCGAGACCTCGGGCCGGAACGGCTCTTCGATGATCTCGCCGGACGGGGCGGCCGGAAGGGCAGCCGCGAGCGGTGTGTGATAGATCGAGCGGGACCCCGCATAATCCGGCCCCGCGGCGATCAGGACCGCCCCACCGTTCAGCACATATTGCGCGATATTGTCGAAATAGAGCGCCGGCAGAACGTTGCGGCGGTGGTAGCGGTCGAAGACGATGAGGTCGAACTCGTCGATCTTCTGGCTGAACAGCTCGCGGGTCGGAAAGGCGATCAGCGACAGCTCATTGATCGGCGTCCCGTCCTGCTTCTCCGGCGGCCGCAGGATCGTGAAGTGGACGAGGTCGACCGAGGCGTCGGACTTCAACAGGTTGCGCCAGGTCCGCTCGCCTGCATGGGGCTCGCCGGACACCAGAAGCACGCGCAGATTCTCGCGCACCCCTTCGACGATCGCGACGGTGGTGTTGTTGACGTCCGTCAACTCGTCGTCGACCGTCGGCACCTCGAACTGGAAGAAATTGTTGCCGCCGTGGTTGATTGGCGCCTCGATCGCGACCTCGTCGCCGACGCGGACCTGCCGCCGCTCGACGAGTTCGTCGTCGATGCGGACGGTCAGCGGAACGTCCTCGTCCTCCGCGCCGGTATCGCGCACCCGCACAACGATCGTCTGGGTCGAGCCGACGAGGCCGAAGCGCGGGGCGGCGACGATCTCGATGCGCCGGTCGCGCTCGTCCTCGCGGCCGACGACGAGGCTGTGGATCGGCGCGCCGAACGGGGCGGTGCCCGGTACGTCGTGCACCTGACCGTCGGTGATCATGATGGCGCCGGCGATGCGGTCGGGCGGCGTGTCGCCGAGAAGGTCGGCGAGAGGGCCGAAGAGGACCGTGCCGTCCTGGTCGGGGGCGGGCCGATCGACGGTGAGGGTGCGCACCTCGAGGCCCGCGGTCTGCTCGAGACGCTGGACGATATCGGCGGCGAGCGCGTCGGTCGCCTCGACGCGGCCGGCGGCGCGTTGGCTCTGCGTCCGGTCGACGACGACCGCGACGACGCCGTCGAGCGGCTCGCGCAGCTCACGCTGGAGCGCGGGGTTCAGAAGGGCGATCGCGAACAGGAGGACGGCCAGCCCCCGGATGAGGGAGCCGCGCACGCGCCGCGCGATCCCGATCGCGGCGAAGACGAGGCCGACGGCCGCGAAGGCGGCGACGAGCCACCAGGGGATGAACGGATGGAACGCGAGACTGAAATCCATCATGTCACTCATTGGCCGAGGCGCTCCAACAACGCGGGCACGTGGACCTGGTCGGCTTTGTAATTGCCCGTCATCGTGTAGATCGCGATGTTGATGCCGGCCCTCAGCGC
The DNA here is from genome assembly GCF_021556395.1 of Acuticoccus kalidii. GTDB lineage: Bacteria > Pseudomonadota > Alphaproteobacteria > Rhizobiales > Amorphaceae > Acuticoccus > Acuticoccus kalidii. The sequence continues at coordinate 23,544 of NZ_JAKGCS010000018.1, read as the reverse complement.
CATTTCGCGCTGATAGGGATCGTTCGGCACCGTCGGGTAGAGGTAACTTCCGTCCGGCCCGACAGCCCACGCACCGGCGAGGTCGTTGCCGGTGATGAGGATCGGGGAGACGCCGTCACCCGCGCGCGCGGGGCGGTTCGTGGTCTCCGTCATGTCGATCGTCTCCACCCAGAGGGGCGAGCCGGACCAGCGGCCGGGAAAGCCGTTGAGCAGGTAGAAGGTCTTCGTCAGGACGTGGTCCTGCGGCACGGGCTCGAGGGGCGGAATGTCGAGCCCGTCGAGGATCTCCCGCAGCGCGAGCGTCGCGGGCGAGGCCGAGTTGAGGACGGCGCCGCCCTGATCGCGCGTGTCGAAGAGGATCGTTCCGCCATTCTTCATGTAGGCGTCGACCTTGGCGATCGCCGCGTCGGACGGGCGCTCGCTGTTCGGCGACAGGGGCCAATAAAGGAGCGGGAAGAAGGCGAGATCGTCGGTCTCGAGATTGACGCCCATCGGCTCGGCCGGCTCCACCGCCGTGCGGCGCAGGAGCGCATCCGAAAGGCCTTGAAGCCCCGATTCACTCACCCTGTCGAGGGTCTGGTCGCCGGTCGAAACATAGGCGAGGCGTGTCTGGAGCGAGGCGCGCATCGCGAAGGCTTGCGCCGCGTCCTGCGCCGCCGCGGGCTGGACGAAGGCCGCGCCGAGCACCGGAAGGAGAGCGGCGAGCGCGATCGAGGCCATCGCCCGGCGTCGGAACGCCCCCATCAGAAGCAGGATCGCCAGCGCGTCGACGAGGAGGAGAAGCGCAGCCATGGTCATGAAGAGCCCCTTCAGCTCGGTCGGACCCTCGCTCGTATAGAGGCCGACATTGACGTCGGGAAACGCGGAAGGATCGATCGCCGCGAGCGTCTCGCCGTCGTCGAGGAGGTTGACGGCGCGGAAGGCGCCATCCGTGCCGTAAAGGCCCGGCGGGTGACGCGGGCCGGGCTCGATGTCGCGCGCGACGAGCGGCTCCACCATCGGCCCCGGCGCGACGAGACGGCCTGCGCCGTCGAGGACGCGATAGGGCGGTAGAGCCGGCCCGCTCTGACCATCGCCCGAGCCGCCCGTCGCGGTCGACAGCTCCACCACCGCGCGCAGCATCTCCACGAAGGAGGCCGAGAGCGGCAGGTTCGACCATCCCGTGTCCGCGGTAACGTGGAAGAACACCACCCAGCCCGCCCCGATATTGCGCCCCGTCACGAAGGGGGTGCCATCGGCGAGGGCGGCCCAGGTGCGCTCGGTGAGTGCGATCGAGGGTTCGGCGAGAAGCTGACGCGTCACCGTGACGTCGGCGGGGACGGTGAGGCCGGCAAAGGGACCGTCGTCGCTGAAATCGGCGAGCGGTTGCGGGTCTTCCCAAGACAGCGTGCCGCCCAGCGTGCGGGCGCCCTCGCGCATCGGGACCGGGACGAGATCGTCCATGCCGTCGGCGGTGCGCGGTCCGGCGAAACGCAGGAGGACGCCGCCTGAATTGATCCAGCGGGCGAGGGTGTCCTGCGTCGAGGGAAGCAGCGTTCCGACATCGGCGAGCACGATGACGGAGGTGCCGGCGTCGATCAGCTCGTCGATCGCGCTCGGCAGGTCGAGCGCCGTCGGAGTGCGCAGATCCGTGGAGGGCGAAAGCGCGGCGCGCAGAAAATGGAGCGGCGACAGGAGTGGCTGAGCAAGGTCGAGCGAGCCGCCCGAGATCAGCCCCACCGTCCGGCGGCGGAAGCGCTCGTCGAGCAGGCGGACGGCGGCGGCGTTGCGTGCGCCGGCGACGGTGACGCGCATGGCGTCGTTGCGAAGCTCGGTGGGCAAAACGAGCTCGGCCGTCGCACTCGTCTCGCCCTCGATGAAGGCGACCGGGCCCTCGGCGAGGACGAAACCGCGCGGATCGAGGATGCGGACCTGGCGCGAGATGGCGCCGGGCGCCGCGTCGCTGACGAGCGTCACGCTCATCCCGTCGGCGCTGTTCGTCACGTCGGAGACGCCGAGTATGTCGCCGGGATCGGGCACGAAGAGGCGCACGGGCGAGGCGCTGGCCGCGGCGAGGGCGGTATAGAGGCGCGCGTCGTCCTCGCCGCCGAGCCCGTCGGCGAGCCATGCCGCGCCGCCGACTTCGACGCCGTCGAGCCGATCGGCAAGTTGGGCGCGCCGGGCCTGCCACGGCCGCGGCTCGAGGCTGCCGAGGAGTTCGCGCGCGGCGGAAGGGCTGCCCGCGGTGAGCGGCGTGGTCGAGGCGTCGGACGTCGCGACGAGGATCACGGCGCGATTGGCGCTTTCGGCCTCGGTGATCAGCCGATCTGCGGTCTCCACCCGTGCCGGCCAGTCGTTCGCGGCGGCGAAGGTGTCGTCGAGGACGATCAAAAGCGGGCCGTTGCCCATCGCGGCCGGACGCTCGGGCCGCAAAATGGGCTGGGCGAGGGCGATGATCACCAACGCCGCGAGCGCGAGGCGCACGAGCATCAGCCACCAGGGGGTGCGGGTCGGGGTCTCCTCACGCTTCAAGAGGCCGAGCAACAGACGGGTCGGGCCGAACGTGATGTCGTGCGGGCGAGGCGGAGTCGCGCGCAGAAGCCACCACAAGAGTGGCAGGAGCAAGAGCGCCCACAACACAGCAGGCGCACCGAAACCGACAACGCTCATCGCGTTCTCCTCATGCGAAGGGCATCATGCCCCCGCGTTACCGTCCCGCTCTCCGGCCAGCGCCGAGCGCAGTGCGAGCAGCGCCGGTGCGAGCGAGTGGTCGGTATGGTGAACGATCAGCGAGGAGCCCAAGCGCCTGGCCTCCGTCGCGAGCGCCGCCTTGTGGGCGGCGAGAGTGTCTTGATAGCTCGTGCGCCAGGCTTCGGCCTTGCCGACGAGGAATGCGAGGCCCGATTCGGGGTCGACGAAGCGGGTGCGCCCACCGAACGGAAACTGTTCCTCCGCCGGATCGAGCACCTGAACGAGATGCGTGCGCGTCCCGCGCGCGGCAAGGGTGCGGAAGGTCTCCGCCCACTCACCGAGGGGATCGAGAAAATCGCCGATGAGGACGACGTCGGCGTGGCGCTTCACGTTGATCAGCTTCGGCCGCGCCGCTGCGCCCTCGGTCTCCGTCTCGGCGAGGGCCTCGGCGATCCGGTCGGCCGCGTCGCGGCGCGCGCTCGGCGGGGGGCCATCGGCAAGGCCGATCCGCTCACCGCCACGACCGAGAAGCTCGGCGAGGGCGAGGAGGAGGACGACCGCGCGCTGCTCCTTCGAGACGTCCGCCATGCGCGAGCGCACCCGCATCGAGGCCGTGCGATCGACCCAGAGGAGCACGGTGTGGGCGGCTTCCCACTCCCGTTCGCGCACGAGGAGCGTGTCGTCGCGCGCCGAGCGGCGCCAGTCGATGCGCCGCGCCGGTTCGCCGAAATCGAACGGCCGAAACTGCCAGAACGTCTCGCCCGGGCCCGCACGACGCCGACCGTGCCAGCCGGCCGATACGGTCGCGGCGACACGTTTGGCTTCGACCAGAAGGTCGGGCAAATTCGCGGCTGCCGATTTCGCCGCGATCATCGCCCCTTCGGCAGACGCGCCCTGGTCGTTCTGGGCGGGCCTGCGGAACCCGCCGAGCATTAGATCTTGCTCGTGAGCTGCTTGATCACGCCCTTCACCGTATGCCCGTCGGCACGCGCCGAATAGGTGAGGGCCATACGGTGCTGAAGGACCGGCTCGGCAAGGGCGATCACGTCCTCCCGCGAGGGGGCGAGGCGGGTCTGCAGCATCGCACGGGCGCGGCTCGCGAGCATCAGCGCCTGGCTCGCGCGCGGGCCGGGACCCCAGGCGATCTTGCCGGCGAGCTCGTCATTTTCTTCGGGGCGCGCGGAGCGGACGAGATCGAGGATCGCCTCGACGACGGTCTCGCCGACCGGCATACGGCGCACGATGGTTTGAAGGTCCATCAACTCATCGCGGGAGAGGACCGCCGAGGGGGTCGCATCGTCGAGACCCGTCGTCTCGAGGAGGATGCGGCGCTCGGCCTCACGGTCCGGATAATCGACGTCGACCTGCATGAGGAAACGGTCGAGCTGCGCCTCCGGCAGCGGATACGTGCCTTCCTGCTCCAGCGGGTTCTGCGTCGCGAGGACGTGGAACGGGGTCGGCAGCGCGTGCGGCGTGCCGGCGATGGTGACGAACCCTTCCTGCATCGCCTGCAGCAACGCGGACTGCGTGCGCGGCGAAGCGCGGTTGATCTCGTCCGCCATCAGAAGTTGCGCAAAAACCGGGCCCTTGATGAAACGGAAGGCACGTTCGCCGCTGGCCGCCTGTTCGAGCACCTCGGCGCCCAGGATATCGGAGGGCATCAGGTCCGGGGTGAACTGGATGCGGCGCTCGTCGAGGCCGAGGACCGTGCCCAACGTGGCGACGAGCTTGGTCTTGGCGAGGCCGGGAACCCCGACGAGAAGCGCGTGTCCGCCGCACAGGATCGCGATGAGAGAACGCTCGACGACGTCACCCTGCCCGAAAATGACGCGGTCGACCTCGGCTTTCGCCGCGCTGAGCCGCGCAACGGCCGCTTCGATCTCAGCAACGCGAGCAAGGTCGTCGGTCGGCTCGATGGCGCTGAAGTTATTCATAACTCACCTCTGTGGGCTCGCGGTCATGCAGCCCGGATCCATAAAAGCAAGGTCTAGGCCGTCGTCGCCTAACCATTTGTTCATGGTTTGGCAGGCCGAGCGCTGTGCGTTAGATCGTCGGGTAGAGCGTTGCCCATCGCTCGACACCTTGCAACTGGAGAGCTGCGGTCCGGTGGCGCACTCAGACGACGAAATCGATCAAGATCCCGCGACCCCGCTCGGCGCACTGATGGCCCGCGCGGCCGAACTCGGTGGTGGAGCCGCGCCTGTAGAGCGTTGGAATCCCGAGGATTGCGGCTCCATTCCGATGCGTATCGCGGCCGACGGGACGTGGTATTATAACGGCACGCCGATCCTGCGCGATCGCCTCGTCCGCCTCTTCGCGAGCGTGTTGCGACGAGAGCCTGACGCAAGCTTCGTCCTCGTGACACCCGTGGAAAAGGTCACGATCGAGGTCGACGACGCACCTTTCGTCGCGGTCGAGCTCGTCGCCGGCGGGGAAGGGAAGGACATGACGCTGACACTGCGCACCAATGTGGGCGACGTCGTGACCGTCGATGCCGAGCATCCCCTGCGCGTGGCGATCGAAGACGGCACCGGAGGATTTGTGCCCTACGTCACCGTCCGCGGCGGCCTCGAAGCGCGCCTCACGCGCCCGGCGGCGCTGGAGCTCGCCGAGCTCGCCGCCGATTCTCCGCGAATGGACGGCCGGATCGGCGCGTGGAGCGCGGGGACATTCTTCCCGCTCGATCATGACAGCGACGGACACACGGTGTGACGGATCGCCCCATCAGCCCCGATTCGCCCTCCGAAACGGACGGAACCAAGCCCGAGGATCGGAACGGAACGCTGACGGTCCACCCCGTCGCCGGGCCCGCGACGACGCCGATGGCGCTCGCCCCGCCCGATCCGCGCGACCCGAAATTCGTGGATCTCGTCTGGCGTGCCCAGCGCCTCGAACCGACGCGCGGCCATTTGCGGAGCGACGTGCAGGTGCACGGCGATCATGTCCTCAATCCGCAATTCGCGCCAAATCCGTCCGGCGCACCGCTCCGCCGCGCCGCGGTTTTGATGGCGCTCGCTTATGACGAAGACGGCGAGCTCGCGGTGATCCTCACCGAGCGGGCGAAGCATCTTTCGGCCCATGCCGGGCAGATCGCGCTGCCAGGCGGCAAGATCGAAGCCGGCGAAACGCCCACCGATGCGGCCCTGCGCGAGGCGATGGAGGAGGTGGCGCTCCCGCCCGACGCCGTCCAACCGCTCGGCGTCACCGAGCCCTATGCGACGCGGACGGGCTTTTTCGTTATCCCTGTTCTCGGCGCGTTGCGTCGCTCCGTCGTCCTCCATGCGAGCCCCGACGAGGTGGCGGCGGCCTTCACCGCGCCGTGGTCGCTCGTGATGAGCGGGGCGGCGTGGCGCGAAGTCACGGTTGACCGGGACGGCACTCCGCGGCGCTACTATGAGACTATGTACGGCGATCGTCGCATCTGGGGCGTCACGGCCGGGATCTTCAAAGCGGTCGGGGAGCGCCTTTATCGATCATGATTCGCGTCATCATCACCCAAATCATCCTGTTTCTGTTGCCCTTTGTCGGCTTCTTCATCTACCGGCTGGCGACGGAAGGGCCGACGGGCGCGCGGATCCGCGATCTCGGGCGAGTGAACTTCTATCTCTCCATCGCCGGCGGCGTTCTCGTCATCCTGGGGTTCATCTATTTCGCGGTGACGGGCGGGGAAAGCCAGGGCGTCTATGTCCCGACCCAGTATCGCGATGGCGAACTCATTCCAGGTGGTTTCCGTCCGCGTTAACCTCACGTCCGCTCTGATTCGATTGTGTGCGATCCCGACGGGCTCGCATTTCGTATGGGTGGGAGGGCGCCGAAGGGCGCCGGTCGGCTGGGCCGGGAGAGACGGGGTGGTGATCTAGCGCGTGGTCGAACGGTTCAATCTCACAGCGCCGTGGCTGAAGAGCGATCCCGTGATTCGGTTGTTCGATGCGCTCACGCCCGTCGGGGAGATGCGCGTGGTGGGCGGCGCCGTTCGCAACACGCTGCTGCGCGAGCCGATCGGCGACATCGACATCGCGACCGTCGCGACCCCCGACAGGGTCGCCCGCGCCGCACGGGAGGCCGGCTTCCACGTCTATGAGACGGGCCTCGTCCACGGCACGCTGACGATCACCGTCGCCGGCCACCCCTTCGAGGTGACGACGCTTCGCGAGGACGTCGCGACCGATGGCCGGCGCGCGACGGTCCGCTTCACCGACGATTGGGAGATGGACGCCGGCCGCCGCGACTTCACGATGAACGCGCTCTATCTCGATCGCGACGGGAGCGGGTTCGATTATTGCGGCGGCTACCAGGATTGCCTCGACCGGCGGGTGCGCTTTATCGGCGACCCCGATCAGCGCATTCTCGAGGATCACCTCAGGATCCTGCGGTTTTTCCGCTTCCATGCGAGCTACGGAACGAGTGCGCCGGACCCGGACGGCCTCGCTGCGACGCGGCGCAACAAGGCGCTTCTCGCGAACCTCGCGGTCGAGCGCGTCCAGCATGAATTGATGCGCCTGATGGGCGCGCCCGGCGCGGTCGACGTGATCGCGATCCTCGCCGATGAAGGCTTTCTCCTGCCGTTCCTGAAGCCGCCTCTCGCGCCGCGCTCCTTTCGCGCGCTCGCGCGGGTGGAGGCGGCGGCCGGGCGCCAGCTCGCCCCGGTTCTCGGCCTCACCGCGCTCGTCGGATTCGACATCGACCGGTTCGAGAAAGCCGCCCGTGCGCTGAAACTTTCCCGCAAACGGCGCGACCGGGGGCTCGCGGCGCTGAACGCTTCGCGCGACATGCCGCCGCGTTCCGCGCCCCATGTTCGCAAGCTCCTTTACGTCCACGGCGCGCAAGCCTTTTGCGATGGTCTGATGATCGCCCTCGCCGACGGGGTGGACATCATCGACGTGCCGCGCATCCTCGCCGAGGCGCGCAATTGGCAGAAGCCGGTCTTTCCGGTCTCCGGCAACGATCTTTTGCGCCAGGGCGACACCGGCGGCCCGGAACTCGGCGCTCGCCTCCGCCGGCTCGACGCCGCCTGGCGCGACAGCGACTTCGCCCTCGGCAAGGACGCGCTCCTCGCGCTCGACCGTGCCCACTTGGAAAAAGACGGATAGTGTGTGAGGAGACGCAGTGTCGCGACCGGAACACCGACGGGCGCGCCCGCATTCGTCACGCGTGAAATTCGGAACGTCGTATCATGGCCGTCGCCACCACCCCCGCCATCCCGCCCGAGTGCATCTACCAAGAGGGCGAGGATTGGATGCTCGTCTCGCCGGTGCCGGACTTCCTGGCCGCGGATGCGGCGGCCTATTCGGTCGCCCAGCGCGCCACGCTGAACCGCATTGTCGGCCTGCCCGAGGTGCGGGAGAAGGTGCTCGGCAACCGCCTCCGGCCGGACCGGATCTGCATCGCGCTCGTCAAGGGAGAGATCGCCGGCCTCATTTCCTACCGGATGGATGGGGAGGGCTCGGTGTGGCCCGATTCCAGTCGCTATCGCGAGCATTTCGGCGCCGTGAGCGGCACCGCGCGCTATTGGCTCACCGAGGCGACCCTGCGCCGGGGACGGCCGGACGAGCTCTATCTCGAAGGCTTCAAGGTCGACCCGAAGGCGCGGGGGCGCGGCATCGGTACCTCGCTCCTTCATTGGCTCGGCGACGAGGTGATCCGCCGCGGCAAAAAGGCGTGGCGCACCGAGGCGTCGATCACGGCGGATGCGGCGATGCGGGTCTATCAGGGCGTCGGGGCGAAACCGATCAAGACGATTTCGCTCGGCCCGGTGGGCTATCTGTTCGACCGGCCGAAATTCGTCGTCCTACGCTGGGAAGCGCCGACCGGGGCGACGACGGACGGCGCGGCCTGAGGCACGCGCATCCTGTCGCGGTTGATAAAACGGCCGGTGGTGCAAATATTTTGCTTCATCAAACGGATTTCTTCTGGGCGGGCTCATGAACTACTTTCGCACGGCGCTCCTTCTGGCGGGTCTGACCGCGCTTTTCATGGGCGTCGGCTTTGTCATCGGCGGCGAGCAGGGCATGCTGATCGCCTTCGGCATCGCCGTCGCGATGAACGTCTTCTCCTACTGGAATTCCGACAAACTCGTCCTGCGCATGCACCATGCGCGGGAGGTCGACGAACGCACCGCGCCTGAATATTATGCGATCGTTCGCGAGCTCGCGGCCCGTGCGCAATTGCCGATGCCGCGCGTCTACATCCTCGACGAGGATCAGCCGAACGCCTTCGCCACCGGCCGCAATCCCGACAATGCCGCCGTCGCGGCGACGCGGGGCCTCCTGCGCTCGATGAACCGCGAGGAGATCGCCGGCGTGATGGCGCACGAGCTCGCCCACGTCCAAAACCGCGACACCCTGATCATGACGATCACGGCGACCATCGCCGGCGCGATCTCGATGCTCGCCAACTTCGCCTTCCTGTTCGGCCGCAACCGCGACAACCCGTTCGGCGTCGTCGGGATGCTGTTGACGATGATCGTCGCCCCGCTCGCGGCGATGCTCGTCCAGATGGCCATCAGCCGGACCCGCGAATACGCCGCCGACCGGCGCGGCGGCGAGATTTGCGGCCAACCACTGTGGCTCGCTTCGGCGCTCGAAAAGCTGGAGCGGGGCCGCACGATCCCGAACGAGGAGGCCGAGGCCGTCCCGGCCACGGCGCATATGTTCATCATCAACCCGTTGTCCGGCCAGCGGATGGACAACCTCTTCTCCACCCACCCGAACACCGCGAACCGCATCGCCCGCCTGCGCGAATTTGCGCAGGAGATCGGCGGCACGCCGGCCTCCCTCTCGCCGCAGCGCGGGCGTGAGCCGCGCGGCCCTTGGGGCGGCGGATCGCCCGCGCCGACCCGTTCGCGCCGTCCCGGCGGCCCCTGGGGGTGAGGCCGGCCGCGCCGTCGGCGGTTGATGACCGGAGACGGCGCGCAATTGGCCTCTTGAGCGCGGCGCCCTTTCTGCGCCAACTGCGCGGATGACACAGTCCGACAATAGAGGCGGCGGCCGGCGACGTCCGCCCGACCGCGGCGCCCAGCAAAGCGGCCGGCGCGGTCCGCCCGTCAGCGGCGTCGAGCCACGGCGCGCGGCGTGCGAGATCGTCACCCGCGTGTGCGAGGCCCATCAGCCGCTCGCCGCCGTCCTCGATGGGGAGGACAGCGGGCTCGAACCGCGCGACGCCGCGCTTGCCCGCGCCATTGCCCGCATCACCGTGCGGCGCCGCGGCGATATCGACTGGTGTCTCGCCAATCTCATGGACAAGGCGTTGCCGAAGCGGGCCGAGGCGGTGCGCTCGATCCTCAGGATCTCGGCGGCGCAGCTCCTCTTCATGCGGCAGGCGGATCATGCGGCCGTCAATGTCGCCGTCGCGCTGTTGAAGGGGGATGCGGCGACCGGCGGTTTCGCCGGGCTCGCGAACGCGGTCCTGCGCCGCCTCATCCGCGAGCGCGACCTTCTCCTCGCCCGCCTGCCCGTCGAGGCGAACACGCCGGGCTGGCTCTGGGAGCGATGGGTCGCAACGTATGGCGAGGCGAACGCCGCCGCGATCGCCGCGATCCACCGGGAGGAGCCGGGGCTCGATCTCGCCTTCGCCGCGCCGAGCCCGCTGCCCGAGGGCGCCGAGCGGCTGCCGACCGGCGGGGCGCGCCTCCCGGCGGGCGCCGTCACCGAGATCGAAGGGTATGCGGCGGGCTCCTGGTGGGTTCAGGATGTCGCCGCTCAGCTTCCGGCGACGCTGCTCGGCGACGTCGCGGGCCGACATATTCTCGACCTCTGCGCCGCGCCGGGCGGCAAGACGATGCAGCTCGCCGCCTCCGGGGCGCGCGTGACGGCGGTCGAGATCGATGCCGGACGCGCCGCACGGCTTCGCGAAAATCTTGCCCGCACGCGTCTTGCCGACCGCGTCGATGTGGTGGTCGGCGACGCGCTTCAGGCGGAGGGCACCTATGACGGCGTCCTCCTCGACGCGCCGTGCTCGGCGACCGGCACCATGCGCCGCCAGCCGGACGTCGCCTGGGCGAAGACGAAGGCCGACATCACCGCCCTCTCGCGCGTCCAGAAGGATCTCCTGCGCCATGCGGCGGCGCGCCTCGCGCCCGGCGGCAGCCTCGTCTATGCGACATGCTCGATCGAGCCGGAAGAGGGGGAGGCGCAGCTCCGCTTCGTCGCCAAATTCCTGCCGGAGCTGACGCTCGAGCCGATCACCGACGGTCCCGCCGCCGCCTTTGCGACGGAGGAGGGCGCGATGCGCACACTCCCCCACATGGCGCTGGAAGGCACCGATCTGCGCGGTCTCGACGGTTTCTTTGCGGCGCGCTTCCGGCGAAACTAGCCCGCGCCATGCCGTAATCCGGGGCGAAGGGGTTGACGGAGCGTGCGGGCGCAAAATCTCCCCGTGGGCGCGTTTCGCCCCGGCCGGGGCGCGCCGGGTGACGCAAAATTGCGTCCGACGGAGAGGACGGGCACGCTCCGCGATCGATTTTTGTTTCGCGGATCGTGCATTGGCGCATCCCGCGCTCCAATAAGCGCGGATAAGATGCTCTAATCCTCTGCGATCGAGCAGCGTCTTCTCGCCCGATTGATTCCAAGCGTGCGAGAGCTGCCCTAGAAGGGGCGCGCCATCTCGGCCCCTTCCGATGCGACCTCGACCCGGCGCGGCGAGGCGAGCAGATGAGAGAGCGTTGTCGAAGTCCGGCCCCACGGTGACCACTTTCCCCGCGCTGATCGGATTTGCCGTACGCCGTGCCGCGGCGCGCGCTGTCGCCGGCGCGCGCAATCTCCTGTGGCAGCGTCCGGCCTCTTCACCGCCCAACCGGGTGATCTTCGCGCCCGAGACGCTCGTCGAAGCCGATGCGGCGGTCGCGGCGGACATCTATGCCGGCGTCTTCGCGCTCGCCGGCGAGGTGGTCGACGCGTCGGGGCGCTCACCCTTCGCGATCGCGCCACCCTCGCCGGAATGGGCGCGGGCGCTGCACGGGTTCGGCTGGCTCCATCATCTGGAGGCGAACGCCAATCGGCTGTCCTCCTCGAACGCCCGCGCGCTGTTCGACGAATGGCTCCAGGCGCCCAGCGCCAACGAGGCGGTCGCCAACGAGCCCGACGTGATGGCCGACCGGCTCGTCGCCTGGCTCGTCCAATCGCCGCTGCTGCTGAACGGCGCCGACGCCGCCTTTCGCACCCGTTATATGCGCGCGCTCGGCCGGCATCTGCGCCGCCTGGAGCGGGTTCTGGGACCGCTCCCCAAGGGGATGACGCGATTGCGCGTCGCCGCGTCGCTGGCCCTCGCCGGAACGGTGGTGGCCGATCAGGGCCGCCTCGCGCGCTGGTCGATGGGGATCCTCTCCGATGCCGTCGCGAGCGAGGTCTTGCCCGATGGCGGCCACGCCTCCCGCAGCCCCGAGGCGGTGGTGACGGTTCTGACCCTCCTCATTCCGCTGCGCGAGGCGCTCGGACGCCGTCAGTTCCCCGTGCCGACCTTCCTGCGCGATGCGATCGACCGCATGTTCCCGATGCTGCGCTTCTTCCGCTATGGCGATGGCGGGCTCGCCGCCTTCCACGGCGCGGGGTTCGTCGCCCCGGCGGCACTCGACACCGTGCTCTATTATGACGAGGTGCGCGGCAAACCGGCGGCGAACGCGCGTTATAGCGGCTTTCAGCGTCTGTCGGCGGGCGACAGCGTCATCCTCTTCGACACCGGCCGCGTGCCGCCGCCGACCCATTCGCGCCATGCGAACGCATCGGCGCTCGCCTTCGAGTTCGCGCACGGGGCGAACAGGCTCGTCGTCAATTGCGGGGCGTTGGAGCGGGCGCGGCCGGAATGGGCGGGCGTGGCGCGCGCCACCGCCGCACAGTCGACGCTCGCGATCGCCGAGCGGTCCAGCGCGAAGGTGCTCGATCGCTGGCCGCTCGTCGGGTGTCTCGGTCCGCTCCTCTATGCCGGGCCGCGGCGGGTCGACGTCGCGCGGGAGGGGCAGAGCGCGCGCGCCGAGCACGATGGCTATCACGAGGCGTTCGGCCTCGTTCATCAGCGCAGCCTTACCCTCGCGGATGACGGCCTCTGGCTCGATGGGGAGGACAGGCTGATCGGTCCCGACCGGCTCGACGGCTATCCCTTCGCGGTGCGCTTCCATCTCGGCCCCAACGTGAAGGCCCGGCTGGAGCCCAAGCGCGACCGGGTTCTCCTCACCCTGCCGGACGGTGCGATCTGGCTGTTCGGCCTCGACGAGGGGCCCGGTCTGGCGCTCGAAGACTCGATCACCCTCGTCGCCTCGCGCCAGGTTCGCCGCACCACGCAGATCGTCATAGCAGGCAACACGTTGACCGATGACACCGTGCGCTGGCACATCGGCCGTCATGCGGCGCCCCTCGACATCGAGGCGGAAAACGCCGAGGACAGTGAACCCGATTAGAATCCGAGACCGCTCATGACCACCAACACGGTGCGCCGCGCCCTTCTTTCCGTATCGGACAAAGAGGGCCTCGTTCCGTTCGCCCAGCGCCTCCACGCGCTCGGGATCGAACTCGTCTCCACCGGCGGCACCAGCCGCACGCTCGCGGAGGCGGGGCTTCCCGTCACCGACGTCGCGAGCCTGACGGGCGTGCCGGAAATGCTCGACGGGCGGGTGAAGACGCTGCACCCCGCGGTCCATGGCGGCCTCCTCGCCGACCTGTCCAAGGACGAGCATGTCGCCGCGATCGACAAGGCCGGGATCGTTCCGATCGGCGTTGTGGTCTGCAATCTCTATCCGTTCGAGAATGCGCTCGAAGGCGCGGCGGAAGAGCGCGAGCTCGTCGAGAAGATCGACGTCGGTGGGCCGTCGATGACCCGCGCGGCGGCGAAGAATTATCATCACGTCGCCGTGGTGGTGGACACGGCCGACTATGATGCCGTCGCGAGCGCGCTCGAAGCGCACGAGACGAGCGTTCCCTTCGCGCTGCGCCGCCGCCTCGCCGCGAAGGCCTTCGCGCGCCTGTCGGCCTACGACGCGGCGATCGCGGGTTGGCTCGACGGGGCGACGGCGGATGACGACACCGACGTCGACCACACGGTCTGGCGCGCCTTCGGCGGCCGGCGTGTCGCCGAGATGCGCTATGGCGAGAACCCGCACCAGTCGGCCGGCTTCTATCGCTCGGTCGGCGGGGAGGGGATCGCCTCCGCGAAGGTCGTCCAGGGCAAGGCGCTCTCCTACAACAACATCGCCGACGCCGACGCCGCCCTCACGGCCGTCGCCGATTTCACCGGCGGGCCGTCGGTCGTGATCGTGAAGCACGCCAATCCGTGCGGCATCGCGACAGCCGCGAGCCTCGCCGAGGCCTATGAAGACGCCCGCAAATGCGACCCCGTCTCGGCCTTCGGCGGCGTCGTCGCGCTTTCCGAGGCGCTCGACAAGGCGACGGCGGAGCGGATCGCGGCGATCTTCACCGAGGTGGTGATCGCGCCGGGCGCCGACGAGGAGGCGCTCGCGATCCTCGCGGGCAAGCCCAATGTGCGCGTCTTGTTGACGAACGGCCTTCCGACCCCCGGCGGCACGATGGTGCGCTCGGTCGGCGGCGGGCTTCTCGTCCAGGATCTCGATGCGGGGGTGATCGACGAGGCGGAGCTCAAGGTCGTCACCGACCGGGCGCCGACCGATGCGGAATGGGCGGACCTTCGCTTTGCCTGGCGTGCGGTGAAGCACGTCAAGTCGAACGCCATCGTTTACGTGAAGGGCGGGGCGACCGTCGGTGTCGGCGCGGGGCAGATGAGCCGGGTCGACGCGGCGCGCATCGCCGCCTGGAAGGCGCAGGACGCCGCGCGCGAAGCGGGCGAGGCCGAGACCCGCACGAAGGGTTCGGTCGCCGCGTCCGACGCCTTCTTCCCCTTCGCCGACGGGCTCGAGACCATCGCCGCCGCCGGGGCGACGGCGGTGATCCAGCCGGGCGGCTCGCGCCGTGATGACGAGGTGATCGCCGCCGCGAACGCCGCCGGCATGGCGATGGTGATGACCGGGATGCGCCACTTCCGCCACTGACCCTTCGCACAGGCCGAGACAATGCGCGTGGCCCGCTCTCCGACGAGAGCGGGCCATTTTCGTTCCGCGCCCAGCCCGGCGGCCGTTCGACGTCGGAACGCGCACAATCGTTCGCCTGATAGCATCTTGTGGTTGTGATTGGATTTCGGCGAACGCGGGGGGACCGGCGCCGACATCTTGGGATTTTGTAGAAACCGAAAGCGCGGTAAGCGCTTAAGTCCATGCGGCAGCTTTGGATGCAAGCAAATCTATCCAAATGCATTGAAATTTATTTGAAATTTACATAGACCGTTCTGCTTGACAGCGCGTTAAGGTGCTGTCACCCAATCGCTTCCCTGAATTGGCGAATAAAGCGCAAGAATCGGGATGCAAAGTGCCTGGCAGTGGTTGGTTGGAAACGGGTTTGAAGACTTCGCCGACCGCCTCGTCGGGAAGGATGTGGACCTCGATGTGCTGCGCAACATGTCGCTGGCGGATCTGCGGGCGCGCGGTCTCGATGATCCGAGCGCGAAGCGCCTTCAATTGGCCCTCCGATCCGCCGTCAGCCGCGTGACGAAAGAGCAACGCGCCGTTCCGACCGTCTCCGAACGCCGCCTGCTCACGCTTCTGTTCTGCGATCTCATCGACAGCACGGTCCTTTCCGCGCGGCTCGACCCGGAGGACTGGGCCGAAGTCTTGTCGAGTTATATCGAGACCGTGGCGCGCCATGCCGAAGGTCACGCCGGCTTCGTCGCCAAGGTGGTCGGCGACGGCGTGTTCGTCTATTTCGGCTATCCGACCGGGCACGAGGACGACGCCGCCCGCGCCATGCACGCCGCGATCGCGACGACGGAATCGGTCCGCTCGCTCGCCGCCTGGCCCGATGTCGAGCTCGGCGTGCGGATCGGGATCGCGACGGGGCCGGTCGTGGTCCGCGCGATGGCGGCCGGCGACTTCACCGAGCATCAGGCCGTCGTCGGGGAGACGCCCAACCTCGCCGCGCGCCTTCAGGGCGTCGCCAACCCCAACTGGGTGGTCGTCAGCGACGAGACGCACGATCTCGCTCCCGACGAGTTCGACTATGAAGACCTCGGCTACAAGCGGCTGCGCGGCTTCGACGAGCCGATCCGCTGTTGGCGCGTGCTCGCCGCGCGACGGCTCGAAAGCCGCTTCCTTGCCAATCACGCCCGTGGCGGCGGCCGTTTTGTCGGTCGCGAGGAGGAGATCGCCGCGCTCTTCGAGTGCTGGCGTCTGGCGCGGGCGGGGCATGGCCGCGTGGTGCTCGTCGAGGGGGAGGCGGGGATCGGCAAGTCGCGTCTCGTCGGCAACCTTTATGCGAGCGCGCGCGACGAGAAGACGATGCGGCTCATTTTCCAATGCGCCGAGCTGAACAAGGACACCGCGCTCCACCCGGTCTCGACGCATTTCGAGTTCATCTGCCGGATTAAGGCGGAGGACGACCTTGCGACCCGGCTCACCAAGCTGACGGCTTTCGTGCGAGCGAACCCGGTCCTCGAGAACGATTCGATCGCGCTGATCGCCCGCCTGATGTCAATACGCTCCGGCGTCTCCGACGAGATCGCCGCGTTGCCGCCGCAGGAATTCAGGACGCGCCTGTTCGCGGCGCTCACCGATTGGATGCGGGCGCTGTCGCGCAAGCAGCCGCTGTTCGTGGTCGTCGAAGACATTCATTGGATCGACGCGACCACCGCCGAACTCCTCAACCACCTCGTTCGCGAGATCGGCGACGCGCCGATCCTGGTGGTGCTGACGAGCCGCGGCGGCGGTTTCGCGGTGCCGAGCGATCTGACCTTGAAGCTCGGGCGGTTGGAGGTCGACGAGGCCCGCCGGCTCGTGACCTCGCTGATCGACGGCACGACGCTCTCCAGCGTCGGCCTGTCCAAACTCGTCGAGCAGACCGACGGCAACCCGCTCTTCATCCAGCACGCGGTCCAGATGCTGGCCAAGCGCTCGTCCCCCGATCAGGAGATCGATGTCGGCGGCCTCGGGCGCTCGGTGACGCTGCAACAGGTGCTGCAGGCCCGGCTCGACAATCTCGGCCGCAACAAGCGCGTCGCGCAGTTCGCGTCGCTGCTCGGCCGCCAGTTCACCGGGGCGCTCCTCCACGCGACATGGCCGTTCGAGGATGACGGGCTCGATGAGGGCCTCATCGCGCTCGAGGAGGAGGGGCTTCTCGAAGCGCGGCGGTATCGCGACGGGGTGGAGTATCGTTTTGCCCATGCGCTGATCGTCGACGCGGCCTATTCCTCTTTGTTGAGGCGCGATCGGCGGGTGTTTCACCGCCATATCGCGCAGGTGCTTGAAACGAGCTTCGCCGACCTCACCGACCGCGAGCCGCACATCCTCGCCCGTCACCATGCGGCGGGCGGTGATGCTGCGACGGCGATTCCCTTCTTCCTGAAGTCGGCCGAGCTTTCCCTTGCCCGCTCGGCCTATGTGGAGGCGCGCAACCACATCGAGCAGGCGATCGCGATCCTGCCCGAGGTCGCAGACCCCGAGGCGCGCGACCGGCTGGAGCTCACGCTGCGCCCTGCCTATGGCGCCGCGCTCACCGCGACGCGCGGTTATGCCGTCGACGAGGTGTCGAGCAACTACCGCCGCATCCTCACCCTCGCGCGCCAATATGGCGACGTGCGCTCGGAGTTCCACGCGCTCCTCGGGCTGACGCGCTATTCGATCGTGCGGGCGGACATCGCCAAGGGGCGCGCCCTGAGCGGCGATCTGTTGATCACCGCCCATGCGCTCGGCCAGCCGGAGCTCGTGATGACGGCGGAGCTTCTCGTCGGCATCACCGAGATGATGACGGGTAACCTCGCCGCCGCCGGGCGGCATCTGTCGAACGCCCATGCCGCCTATGATCCGGTCCGCGACCGGCAGCTCGCCCACCGGCTCGGGCAGGATCCCTATTGCACGACGCTCGTGTGGCTCGCGATGCATGCCTGGCTCGGCGGCCACGTCACACGTTATGCGGAGCGGCGCGCCGAGGCCCTGTCCCTCGCCCGCGAACTCGATCACCCGTTCACGCTCGGCTACACGCTCGTCCGCCTTCTGGCGCTCGATCGGTTGAGCGGCGATCTCGATGCGGCGCGGGCCCTGGCGGCGGAGGCGATCGATCTCACCCGCCAGCGTGGCTTTCCGGCCTTCAAGGCTGCGGCGCGCTTCTGGCTCGCCGATCTCGCGCCCGACCGCGACACCAACCCCGTCCATCTCGACACCATGGAGCGCGAGATCTCCGCCCATGCGCCGACCGACCAGCGCAACAATATCGGCTACATGCAAATCTGCCTCGCCGAGCGCGCGCTGGTCTTCGGCGACACCGCGCGGGCCGAACGCGCGCTCGACGGGAGCGCCGCCGCGATCGAGGAGACCGAGGTGCGGTGGTGCGAGGCGGAGCTTTATCGCTTCCGCGGCCGCCTCGCCGTTGCGCGGGGCGAGCGCGACGCGGCGATCCACTGGTTCTATCGCGCCGTCGAACTCGCCGCGCACCAGGGCGCGTGCTTTCTGCGTCTGCGCGCCGGTGTCGATCTCGCGACCTTGCAGGCCGAGAGGGGCGAACTCGCCGATGCGATCGACACCATGAGCACCGCCTGCCACTCGCTCGCCGACGAGGCCGACAGCGACGAGCTCGACAAGGCCCGCGCCTTCCTCGCGGACTTGCAGGCCCAGGAGGCGGGCGCGCAGCCCCGCGCCACCGCACACTAGTCGTCACGAGATGATCTCGCGGCTTGCAATGCAATCCGTTCTATGAATACTTTATTTCGAGAAATTTTTATTTGTGAAATGAAATAAATTGAGCGGTGGTATGGCAGGGATCGATAAAGCCTCCGTCATCAAAGCGATTAACGAGCGGATCGGGGGCACCGCCGTCCCGCAATTCGTCGTCACCTTTCCGGGCGGGGGCGAGGAGCGCTTCGGGGATCCGGCCAGCAATGCCGCGGCGTTTCAGATCGACATCAAGACCGAAACCGGCGCCGAGGCGCTTGCCTCGCTCGACGAATACAGGCTCGCGCTCGCCTATCTCGACGGCGATATCGACCTCGATGGCGACTTCCTGAAGCTGCTCGATATGCGCCTTTATCTGTCGGACCGGCACCCGTGGCTGCAATTTCTCCGCTTCGCCCTTCCGATGGTGCGTGGCCAGGTCAAGAACGACAACGACCTCGTGCCGCGCCACTACAACCACGGCAACGCCTTCTATTTCGCCTTCCTCGATCGCTCGCACCGCCTTTATTCCCAGGCGCTCTATGCCGACGATGACGAGGATCTCGAAACCGCCGCGCGCCGCAAGCTCGAAACGATCTGGGACGTGTGCGGGCTCCGCCCCGGCTCCCGGGTTCTCGATATCGGCGCCGGGTGGGGCAGCTTCTCCGATTTCGCCGCGGCGCGCGGGGCCGAGGTGACGATGCTCACGATCTCGAGCGAGCAGCTCGCCTATCTGAAGAGCCTCGCCGAGACGCGGGCGCACGGGGCGCGGATGACCCCGATCCTGCGCAATGTCTACGAATTCGAGACCGACGAGCCGTTCGACGCGATCGTCCTCCTCGGCGTGATGGAGCATCTGCCCCATTATCGGCGCTTCCTGCGCCATGCCGGCCGGATCGTGCGCGATCAGGGCCGGATCTACATGGATTTCGCCGCCAATCGCCGGAAATACGCCTCCAGCACCTTCTCCCATCAGCATGTCTTCGAGGGCAATCATTCCCTCGTCCACATGCCGGGTCTCGTCAGCGCGGTGAACAAGACCGATTTCGAAATCGTGACGATCGACAATGACCGGCACAGTTATTTCCTGACCCTGTGCCAATGGGCGCGCAACCTGGAGGAGGCGACACCGGCGCTCATCGAGCGCTTCGGCCTCAAGACCTTGCGCCTTTTTCGCCTTTATCTCTGGGGCACGGCACAGTGCATGCAGTCGGGCAAGATCGAGAGCTATCGGGTCGTGGTGCAGAAGGCCGCGCGGGGAAAGTCGTCGTTTCTCGGGTTGCGCACGTGAGCGGGAGGGCGCAACCCATTTGACTGGCGTCAACCCATACCGGGCCACGGCATGGTTCTAAGAGACGTCATGAGACAGGTGGGTGCGCCTCGCATTTGCTCGGCGGACCAGTCCTTGGAGAGATAGAATGGGTTTCAGAACGGTCCTCGTTCACGCCGACAATTCCAGCGAGGGGCAAGAGCTTCTGGCGCAGGGCGTCCACTTCGCCCGACATCATGACGCGCATCTCGTCGCGCTCCTCGTCGGACTGCAACCGGTCCAGCCCTATGCGAGCATGGTCGACGTGCCCTTCGCCGGCTACATCGAGGATATCGAGGCGGCTCGCCAGGAGGTCCAGGAGGCGACGCGCGCGCTCGACGCGAAGCTCGCCACGGAGGCGATCTCCTTCGAGGTCCGCGGCGTCTCGCTGCCCGTCGGCGTGGTGGGCGCCGAGTTCGCCCGGCACGCCCGTTATGCCGACATCACGATCCTGCCGAAGTCCAACGAGGCGGGGACGCTGACCCACATTCTCGACGCCACGCTGTTCGAGAGCGGCCATCCCGTTCTGATCGCGCCGAAGGGCGCCGAACTCTCCCGGTCGATCGACACGGTCGTGATCGGCTGGGACGCGAGCCGCGAGGCGACCCGCGCGATCGGCGACGCGATGCCGTTCCTGACCAAGGCGAAGGACGTGCGCATCGTGATGTTCGATCCGCGGGTCACCTTCGACCGGCACGGCGAGGAGCCCGGCGCGGACCTTGCGACGATGCTGTCCCGCCACGGGCTCAAGGTGTCGATCGAGACCCTCGCGCGGACCGACCGATCCTTCTCCGAGGCGTTTCTCGGCCGGGTGAACGAAGTCGGCGGCGATCTCGTCGTCAGCGGCGGCTACAATCACACCCGTTTCGGCGAAATGCTGTTCGGTGGCGCGACGCGTGACCTTCTCGCGTCGGTGGACGTGCCGCTTCTGATGTCGCGATAGGGCGAAGGCGAAGCCGTTCATGGCCGAGATGATGCGCGCGATGGTCCTCCGCGAGGCGGGGCGTCCCCTCGAGGAGGAGATGCGGCCGATCCCCAGCGCGGGGCCGGGCGAACTCCTCATCGAGGTCACGGCGTGCGGTGTGTGCCGGACGGATCTTCACGTCGTGGACGGGGATTTGACCGACGCGTCCTATCCGGTGGTGCCGGGACACGAGGTCGTCGGCCGTGTCCTCGATCTCGGGGCGGGCGTCGTCGGATGGACACGCGGCGACCGGGTCGGCGTTCCCTGGCTCGGCAGCACGTGCGGGCACTGCCCCTATTGCGTGTCGCTGCGGGAAAATCTGTGCGATGCGCCGACCTTCACCGGCTACACCCGCGATGGCGGCTTCGCCACGCACCTCACCGCCGACGCGCGCTTCTGCCTGAAACTCCCCCACGCTTCGTTCGACGACCGGACGGGGGCGCCGCTCCTCTGCGCCGGATTGATCGGCTATCGCTCCTATCGGATGGCGGGAAAGGCGAAGACGCTGGGCCTCTACGGCTTCGGCGCGGCGGCTCACATCATCGCGCAGGTCGCGGCCGCCGAGGGACAGACGGTCTACGCCTTCACCCGGCGCGGGGATACGCGGTCGCAGGATTTCGCCCGTTCGCTCGGCGTCGCCTGGGCGGGCGCATCGGACGAGGCGCCGCCGGAGGAGCTCGACGCGGCAATCATCTTCGCCCCGGTCGGCCTGTTGGTGCCGGAGGCGCTGAAACGTGTGCGCAAGGGCGGCCGCGTCGTCTGTGCCGGGATCCATATGAGCGACATCCCGGGCTTTCCCTACGCCGATCTCTGGGGCGAGCGGGAGGTCCGCTCGGTCGCCAACCTCACGCGCGAGGACGGCGAGTCCTTTATGCTGTTGATGGAGCGGCATCCGGTGAGCGTGCACACGACCGTCTATCGTTTGTCGGAGGCGAACACCGCGCTCGCGGACCTGCGGGCCGGCCGGCTCGACGGGGCGGCGGTGCTGGTGCCCTGACCCGTCGTCGAGACGGGCTGTCAAAACGTCGCGACCCGTCGATATCGCGGCAGCAACCCTGACATATCAGATCCGATATCGAGCGGAGTGCCCAGCGCGGCGTGATCGCACGGCGCACTCGATGCGTTGATGGGCGAACGATTGGACGAGGCAAAGCGATGTTCGACCTGATTACGCATTTTCTGGAATATGGCGGCTATGTCGGGCTCGCGTTCCTCATGCTCCTCGAAAATGTGTTCCCGTTCATTCCGTCCGAGGTGATCATGCCGCTCGCCGGCTATGTCGCGCACCGCGGGGACATGAACCTGTTCCTCGTCATCCTGTCGGGGTCGATCGGATCGATCGCCGGGGCGGTGTTCTATTATTATATCGGCTGGTGGCTGGGGCTTGCCCGCGTGCACCGCTTTATCGGTCGCTATGGCCGTTGGCTGACGATCTCGAACGATGACATCGACCGCAGCCACGCCTGGTTTATTCGCCATCAGCAGAAGGCGGTGCTGATCGGGCGGCTCCTGCCGACCGTGCGCACGCTGATCTCGATCCCCGCGGGCATCGCGAAAATGAGCCAGCCGCGCTTCGTG
Source organism: Acuticoccus kalidii (assembly GCF_021556395.1). GTDB lineage: Bacteria > Pseudomonadota > Alphaproteobacteria > Rhizobiales > Amorphaceae > Acuticoccus > Acuticoccus kalidii. The sequence continues at coordinate 1,332 of NZ_JAKGCS010000018.1, read as the reverse complement.
TTCCTGACCAGCATCGGCACGACCGCCTTCACCGCGATCCTCGCGGTCGCCGGCCATGCGCTCGGCTCGCAATATCACCTGGTGGAGGAGTGGATGAACCCCCTCACCAACGTGATCGTGGCGGCGGTGGTGATCTCCTATATCTACCGCGTCATCGTCTACCGCCCGCGGGAACGGCATTAGACCGTCCTCGCCGCCGTCTGCCTCCACCCATCGTCCCCTACGGGATATTATTCCCGACGCGACGTGCGGCCTCGGCCGTCGTTCGCCCGATCGGGGATGCCGAATGAGACATTAGAGCACTTTCGGCTCAGTCGTACTCATAGCCGCAGTGGCGGATGTAGCGGCGACATTCGTCGGGATCGAAGCGGGCGAGGAGTGCGCCAATCGTATCCCACAGTTCGTCGCGGGTTCGTGCGGCCGCCTTTCGCAGGAGCGCCTTCAGCTTGGCGAAGGCCATCTCGATCGGGTTGAGGTCGGGGCTGTAGGGCGGCAGGTAGAGGATGCTGGCGCCGGCCGCGGCGATCGCCTCGCGCACCCCGGCGACCTTGTGCGCCGCGAGGTTGTCCATCACCACGACGTCGCCCGGCGAGAGTGCTGGCGCGAGGAACTGCTCGGCATAGGCGAGGAAGGTCCGCCCGTTCATCGGCCCGGTCAGCACGAGCGGCGCGACGATCCCAGACGCCCGGAGGCCAGCGACGAACGTCGTCGTGTGCCAGTGTCCGTGCGGGGTGTGGTCGACGAGCCGCTCGGACTTCGGGGCCCAGCCCGTGCGGCGGACCATGTTGGTTGAGGCTCCGGTCTCGTCGAGAAAGACGAAGCGGTCCGGATCCATGAAACCCTGGAAACCGCGCCAGCGCCGGCGCGCCTTCGCGACGTCGGGGCGGTTCTGCTCTGCCGCCTTCAGCGACTTTTTTTGTGCCTGAGCCCGAGCCGTTGCAGCATCGACCAGACCGCCCACAGCGACACCGCCGGGCCGCCGCGCGCGATGATGGCCGCCCTCAGCTCGACGAGCGTGATGCTCCCGTTTGCCGCCACCAGCTCCCGGATCGTTGCCTCGTGAGCGGCCAGCAGCGGCTTGCGATACCCGCCGATCCGGGCCGGCTCGACGCTGCCGGTCGCCCGCACTCGCTGCATCAGCTTGACGACGGTCGACGGGCTCACATCGAAGCGGGCCGCCACCTGGCGAGCCGAGCCGCCGGCATCGACGGCTCTTGCGAGACGAACCCTCAAATCATGGGACAGCGGCGCCATCGTGCGAACTCCCGAACGCGATCACGACCATCTCAGAATCTGATTTGCCCGATTCTCCGCAAGCCGAAAGTGCTCTAG
>NZ_JAKGCS010000017.1 GCF_021556395.1 Acuticoccus kalidii | reverse complement strand
CAGGTCAGCTTGATCGCGGGGGCCATCCGGGAGTTCGGCTTCACCAATCCGGTCCTGGTGGATGGGGAGAACGGGATCATCGCGGGGCACGGCCGGTTGCTGGCGGCGCAACAACTCGGCCTATCCGCGGTCCCGGTGATCGAGCTCAGTCACCTGACCGAGACGCAGAAGCGGGCCTATATCCTGGCCGACAACAAGCTCGCCGAGCAGGCCGGATGGGATCGCGATCTCCTCGCGCTCGAAGTGGCGGACCTTTCCGAGCTCGGCGTCGACATCGCCGCGTTGGGCTTCGACGGGACCGAGATCGATAGCCTGTTATCGGCTGACGGCTTCGACCCACGCGAGGAGGAAACCCCTGAGCCCCCTGCCGTCCCCGTCTCTCGTCTGAATGACGTCTGGCTCCTGGGCCGGCACAGAGTTGTCTGTGGCGATGCCACCGATCTGAATGTGGTGGAACGCTTACTCGATGGTGTGCAGCCAACGCTGATGGTCACGGACCCGCCTTACGGCGTCGAGTATGAGCCGGCGTGGCGCAACAAGGCGCGTGGCACGCGGACGCGGCGCACCGGCAAGGTGAAAAACGACGATCGGGCCGACTGGCGCGAGGTGTGGACGCTGTTTCCAGGTGATGTCGCCTACGTCTGGCATGCCGGGCTTCACGCCGGGACCGTCGCAGAAAGCCTCTTCGCATCGGACTTCGAAATCCGCTCCCAGATCATCTGGGCCAAAGACAGGATGGTCCTCTCGCGCGGGCACTACCACTGGCAACACGAGCCCTGCTGGTACGCGGTCCGGGGCAAGGGACATTGGTCGGGTGGGCGGACGCAGACGACGCTGTGGCAGATCCCGAACCGAGACCAGGACGCGGCGACGGTCCATGGGACGCAGAAGCCGGTGGATTGCATGCGTCGGCCGATGCTGAACAACTCATCGCCCGGGCAGGCCATCTACGACCCCTTCCTGGGCTCCGGCACCAGCGTCATCGCCGCTGAGACCTCGGGCAGGGTTTGCCTCGGGATAGAACTCGATCCCGCCTACGTGGACGTCATCGTCACCCGCTGGGCCGCCTTCACAGGCGAGAAACCGGTGCTGGCAGAGACGGGCGAGACCTTTGCTGCGGTCCGTGCCGAGCGCCTCCCTCAACCACTTGCGGCGGAATAGGAGAGGAGAATGCGCGGACGCAAACCCGTTCCGACAGCCATGAAGCGTGCCAACGGCAATCCCGGCAAACGCAAACTCAACGCCCATGAGCCTCGGCCTGCTGACGTGAGGCCGCATTGCCCCTCCCATCTCTCACCGCTCGCGAAGGCCGAATGGCGACGGATTGCCGGGACGTTGCACGACATGGGTGTTGTTACCACTGTCGATCGCGCCGCTCTTGCCGCCTATTGCCAAGCCTATGGGCGATGGGTCGAAGCGGAGAGGAAGCTCGCCGAGGGACCGACCCTCATCAAGGCGCCTTCGGGCTATGTGCAGCAATCGCCTTGGCTCAGCGTAGCGAACAAGCAATTGGAGCTTATGGGCAAGTATATGGCTGAGCTCGGAATCACTCCGGCCTCGCGCAGCCGCATCGCGCTTCCTGCGAGTACCTCCACGCATCCAGTCACGGTGAACCTCGTGCGGTTTACCGCCGATGATCGGGGAGAGTTGCGGCCGGCCGAAGTAACGGCATCGCCCCTCCCCTCGAAGCATTGATCTGTCGAGCATGTCGCAAAGCCGCGCGATGTCGTTGCTGGAGGCGGTGGTCAATGTCCTCGCCGGCTACGGCCTGGCCGTCATCACACAGCTTCTTCTGTTCCCTCTGTTCGGCCTGCCGGCGCATCTCGGGACCGCCGCGGCACTCAGCATCGCCTTCTCTGTCATCAGTATCGTGCGAAGTTTTATCATTCGCCGCTTCTTTGAGAGACTTCGCATCTATCGTGGATGATCGTGAGCATTCGAGAAAAGGCGGAGATTCCCTATCAGGCCCTACACTCTCGGCTCGGATTGAGCGTACAAAACTGCGCAACCAACGTTAGGCAGTTCTGTACGGAGCCGATGACCCCTATGACCCTTATGCCTTTCCGCCTCGTCGCGTATCATCGCGTCTCGACGGCCCGGCAAGGACGGAGCGGGCTCGGCCTCGCGGCTCAGGAAGCGGCTATCAAGACGCTCGCGAGAGATCGGGGCGCCGAGGTCATTGGCACCTACACCGAGACCGAGAGCGGCAAGCGGTCGGACCGGCCTCAGCTCCTCGACGCTCTTCAGCTTGCGCGCCTCACCGGAGCGACGCTGGCCATCGCGAAGCTGGACCGCCTGTCGCGCAACGCGGCGTTCCTGCTCACGCTGCGCGACAGCGGGGTCCGGTTCATCGCGGCCGATATGCCGGAGGCCAATGACCTCACGGTCGGCATCATGGCGCTGGTGGCCCAGCAGGAGCGGGAGGCCATCGCGCGGCGGACCCGGGAGGCGCTCGCGGCCGCAAAGGCGCGAGGGACCCGGTTGGGCAATCCCAATGGCGCTGCGGCGCTGAGACGGGCGGGAAAAGGGAACGAGGCCATTCTGGGTGCGGTGCGCGAGAACGCCGATCGCCATGCCGAGGCAATCCGGCCCCTGATCGAAGAGCTGCGGGCAGGGGGATGTACCAGCCTTCGGGCCATCGCGGATGCGCTCAATGCGCGGGGTGTCATGACGCGCAGGGACGGGCGATGGCAGGTGTCGAATGTCCGGAACCTGCTTACGCGACTAGATGTCTAACTCCATTCACCTGATCGGCACAGGATAAATGATGTGCTCGCTGTCGCTTGGAACGCTCTCGCGCCTTTTTGGCGGATGGGGGCTCGTCCTGAACGGTACGAGACCGCAATCCGAGGCACCCTCGGCGAAATCTCCGCCACCCATGTCTCGAACGCCACCGCGATCTGGCTGCAGACGATGGTGCCGCTTTCCGCCGGGCCGCAAGCTCGACAAGCCGGCCATCGGCTGCGTCGTCGTCTTCTGGCGTGGCAAGCGCGACAGCTAGCAGGGCCACGTCGGCTTCTACGCCGGGCGTGCAAAGAACGGCGACATCCTCGTCCTCGACGGCAACCAGGACGATGCGGTCAGCATCCGGCCGTACTCGGCGAGCCAACTGCTTGGCTACCGCTGGCCCAGCGATGTCGCGCTCCCGCCTGATATCGAGCCGCTGGCGAGGTCCAGCGTTGTGCAGCGCACCAGCATCGCTGTCGCCAGCGGTGGGGCGATCATCGCCGAGAGCCTGCCGGCTTTGGTCACGGAACTCGAACGGGCCGATCGGCATATCCAGGCCGGGACAATCTTCGGCATCGCGATCGGGGTGCTGATCGTCGCCGGGGGCGGGTACGCGCTCTGGCGGCGGGTAAAGGCCGCTCGGCAGCTCGGTGAGGAGGCGGCGTGATGGGCTGGCTCCTCGTTCTGCCGTGGTTGCGGCGGCTCGGGATGTACGCCGCCGCTGCCGGCGCCTTCGTCGCGGCGCTGGGCGCTCTCCGTCGCTCTGGTGAGCGCAGCCGCCGCCTCGATGAACAACTCGAACAAGAAAGGGAGGTATCCGATGCGCGGCAGTGGATGTTGGATGCGTCGCGCGATAGGCCTCGCGGGCGTGATGATCTCGCTCGGCGCATGCGCGAGGGCGAGTTCTGAGCACTCCGGCATCGCGTGTGTACCGGTGCCGGAGTATCGGCAGGAGTTGCTCGATCGGGCAGCAGATGAAGTCGAGCGACTGCCCGACAGATCTGCGATCGGCGGCTTTTTGGAAGACTACGCGGTGATGCGGGCAGAGGGACGGTCGTGTCTGCGGCAGCCGCGGGGATGAGCACGCGCTGCACTTACCGGCGCGACGCTCGCGATCGCCCAATTCGACCGCCTGTCGCACAGTGCCGGCTTTCTGCTGGCCCTTCGCGGCAGCGGTGTAAAGTTCATCGCGGCTGACATGCCGGAGACGAACGATCTCACCGTTGGTATCACGACGCTACTATTCGCGCAGGAGCTTGCGCCGGTCGTGACCGACCTGCGAGGGGGGACACACAAGCCTCCGCGCGACGGTAGACGAGCTGAACCGGCGCGGGATCATGACCCGCCGGGCCGCACGGTGGCACGTCTCGAATGTGAAGAACCTGCTGGTCGGTCTCGAGCCGCCCGTCGGCCCTGCGGCAGACGCCTCCTGAGCTTACGCTGCAATGAGAAGCCCCCGACAGGCTCGTCGCCTCTCCCGGCGGGTCTGACGCCTCAGTGGCAGCGAAGTCTCTCTCGGCTTTGCCGCGGCGTCAGAGTATGAATTCGTGGTCGTCCGGGCCGCCCCGCCGGCGCGCGTCCTTCGCACTTAGCCCGCCGGAGCGAGGCCCCAGAAAGTCGCAATGCGGTCCGTCGAGGAGACGGGGCCGGCGAGCATGTAGGGTGATGGGAGAGGCCGCAGCACGTCGCTCGGGGCGATGATCGGCGTGCCGTGTCCCATGCCGGAGATGGCGTATTCCTCGATTACCTCTCGCCCCGCAGCGTTGTGCCAGCTTCGGCGCGTGTACCCGTCGAAGGCGTCAGTCGTCGTCGATTCCGCGCCGAGCCCGTGGAGTTCACGCCACTGGGTGACGATCTGCGCCGCGTTCGAGGGATCTACCGTGTGATCGTCGCCGCCGTGCCAGACGGAGACGATCGGCCAGGCGCCGGCGTGTCCCGACGCATCGCGGACCTCCGTCGCGAGCTCTCGCGCTGTCGGACTTCCGTCCTCCCCCTCCATGCGGGACAGGGCGGTCCCGAGGGTGGAGGCGTGGACATAAGGCAGGCCGGCAATGATGGCACCGCCGGCGAAGACCTCCGGGTACGTGGCGAGCAGGACCGAGGCCATCGCGCCGCCGGCGGAGAGCCCCGTCACGAAGACGCGGCGCGGATCGGTCCGGTACTGACCCGCGACCTGCCGAACCATCTGGATGACCGAGGCCGGCTCGCCGCCGTCGCGATGGCTGTCGCCCGACTTGAACCAGTTGAACCCTCGCAGAGGGTTGTTGCGCCGGCGCTGCTGCGGGAACACCAGGGCGAAGCCGAACCGATCGGCGAGTTTCGACCACCCGGTTCCATCGTCATACTCGCTCGCCGACTGCAAGCATCCGTGCAGGACGACGACGAGGGCGGACCCGGGTGCGAGTTCTTCGGGGACATAGATCCTCGCTCTGAGGCGCCCCGGATTGGGACCCGAGAGCGAGAAGTTCCACAGCCGGCCGAGGATGGGGCTGTTCCGCCTAGCGCGGCGCTCGTCGCTGACGCGAAGCCGCCGGAGCCGGCCTGATTGATCCACGTTGCATCCTCCAACTCACGGTGCGAAGCGCGCCGTAGGCTGGAGAACCAAAAGCCGCGGAGGAACGTTGCTGCACGAGATGCTGTGCAGGTATGCAACGGGCGTCGGTAGTGGGCACGGCGCCGGACTTGCGTCGCCGTCCTCAGCCGAGGCCAAAGACCCTTTCCTCGAGTGAGCCAGACTTGCGGTCGTTGGCCGTGTCGACGCGATCGAGCCGGTCCTCGGTCACGACCCGCTCGTACGGTTCCGCCTCGTTCCGGATGCGGTACTGCAGGGCCTCACCGGCGGGCGGCAGCAAGCGCGTGATCCTGAAGAACTCGGCTGAGCCGGGCCGGCGGTCGAGCCCATTTCTTAAGCGGACGGTCTGTCCGACCTCGAACAGGTGGGGTTCGGCATCATGCCGTACTGGGCGCATGGAATATCCTTGTCGGCGCGCTCCGCGCGCTCGTGCCGTGTGAGAATCGGATGAGCATGTTCTCGCCTGCGAACGAAAGCCGTGCCGGCAGTGCTCCGATCGCGTGAATGGCGAGCACGGTCGCGGGCTTCCAGTCAGAAAAAACGCAGGGGGAGAAAGGATGTCGCGGGGTTTCCGTTCGACCATCCATCTCTCAGGTATGATTTTCGGACGTGAAACACAATGGACTGCCAGCGAAAACTTGAAAGCGTCGCTCGAAAGATTTTCCGGCCGATCTGAGAAGGGCGTCAAGGATGGCGCGACGGGCCTCCGCATCGGTGCGCATCGGGAACTTTCTCCATCGTTTGGCGCCAACGTGCTGAACATCCGGGCGGTCGTTTCGGCAGAAGACACTTCTGCCGCTGGACGATGTGCTGGGCTGCCTGAGAGAGACGATCCCAAGCCTCAGCCGCAGCGTCCTGCATCGCTGCCTGCAACGGCACGGCATTCTCGACTGCTGGTCGAAGAAACGAAGGAACAGCGCCGTCGCTTCAAGGACTACGTGATCGGCTACGTCCATATCGACAGCTGCGAACTCCGCCATGCCCACGGCAAGCTCGTCATGTTCCTGGCCATCGACCGCGTGTCGAAGTTCTCGTACGTCGAGTTCAAGGACAACGCCGGCAAGATGGAAGGAGCGGCCTTCCTCGAAGCCGTCGTCGAGGCGTTCCCCTATAGGATCCACACCGTGCTGACTGACAACGGCATGGCCTTCGCCGATCTTCCCAAGAACCGCGACGGCCCGAGTCGGCGCTTCCTCGGTCCCCATATCTTCGATCGCGTCTGCATCGCCAACGGCATCGAGCATCGGCTGACGAAGCCGGACCATCCGTGGACCCACGGCCAGGCCGAGCGGACGAATCGGACCATCAAGAACGCCACCCTCAAGACCTACCACGACGGCGACCTCGAGAGCCTTGCGGCGCATGTCCTGGCGTTCGTCACAGCCACCAACTTCGCCAAGCACCTCAAGGCCCTGCGCTGGCGCACGCCCTTTCAGGCGATCTGCGATGCCTGTACAAAGGATCCGTCGATCTTCAAAATCAAACCGCGCCATCTCATTCCGGGACCGTACACCGAATCCATACATGTATGTGGAGGCTGACATGGCTTACCAATACGCGACGTATCCGAGCCCGGGCCTTTCACGTCGCCGTATCGTCGCCTTGCCTGCCGGCGATGCAGTTCTCGCCGGATCAACCCATTGACCCGCCTCATCGTGCGTCACCGCACGACCTACCGCTACCGGCAGCCGACGGCGTTCGGTCCCCACCGGCTGATGCTGCGTCCGAAGGAGAGCCGCATGCTGCGTCTTCACAAACATGAGCTGGAGGTCTCTCCCGCCGCGGCCGTTAGTTGGGCGAATGACGTGACGGGCAACAGCGTGGCGACGGCGACCTTCCTTGAGCCCGCAGACTCGCTCATCGTCGACAGCGTCGCCACACTGACGCTCGATGCCGAGAAGTGGCCGGTTTTCGACATTACCGCCTCGGCGTCGACCTATCCTTTCCTGCTGAGCGAAGACGAGATGACGGATCTGGGCGGTATGCGCCTGCAGGCCTACCTCGACTCCACAGGAGAGTTACGCACATGGGCGCAGGGCTTCGTCGCCCGCGAGGGGAAGGACACGCTATCGCTGCTGAAAGACATCAGCCAGGGCGTCGCCGCGCAAATCGTCTACGAAGAGCGCGAAGACGAATCCGCGCAGTCACCCGTCCAAACGCTGGCGCGCGGCAAGGGCTCATGTCGCGATTTCGCGGTGCTGTTCGTCGATGCGGTGCGCGCGCTGGGTTTCGGCGCCCGGATCGTCTCCGGCTATCTTTACGACCCGGATCGCAACCTGACCGGCTCGAGCGGCTCCGGCTCGACCCATGCCTGGGCGGAGGTCTACCTGCCCGGCGCCGGCTGGATCATGTTCGACCCCACCAATCGCAGCGTGGGTAGTTTCAACCTGATACCGGTCGCCGTCGCGCGTCACATACGCCAGGTGATGCCGGTTTCGGGCAGCTTCATTGGCGATATCTCGGCGTTCGAGGCGCTTGACGTGTGCGTCACGGTCACGCCGGCTTAATTTCATCAACGCGGATTCTCATCAGCGACTTTGTCTACAACACCTAGGCAATCTCGATGGTCACCGCCACGAATGATGCCCCGAACCCCATCACGAGCAGGCCAATCGTATGTGGAGGGATCGATTGCCCGTGATTGATCCATCCGAAGGCAGCCATCACGACGAGAAGAATTGCAATCAGCTCGAATGATGACGTCGTTCCAGTCGGTCGTTTGCGCCTGATCCGTCGGCATGGCGACTGCCGGCCCCCGAGGAAATCAATAGCCACAGCGAATTGTTGGACGGGTTTCGCGGTGAGACTGATAGGCGGAGCCGTGCAGTGCAATTCCTCGCGAAGGCCGTCGCCGGAACGTCAATTTGTCGATGCCCGCAGCAAATCGGTCATCTCCCCGTTGCGCTCGACGTGATTTGAGGGGCCTTCTCCGTTCGGCAATTAACGCGCCGGTGTGCTACGACTGCCTTCGAACTGCTGATCCTCTGTTCGCGGCGTGGGGCGAAACTTGTTGGTTATTGCGATTCTCAGATCGATCGTTCGCGACGGGAGCCTCCGCGTGATCGACGCTGGCGGGCGTGTTCACGACGTCGGTGATGGTTCGCCTGCGAAGGTGACACTGCGTCTGACCTCGAAGGCGAGCGAGTACACTCTCGCCATCAACCCGGGCCTCGCCATGGGGGAGGCTTACATGGATGGCAGGTTGGTGATCGAGGCTGGCACGCTTTACGAGTTCCTGGACGTCCTGGCGCGCAACTTCGGAACTCACGGCCGGAACTCGTGGCCGGCGCTTCTCGCACGATTCGGCCGGGGGCTGAAGCAATCGAATCCAATAGGCCGTGCGCGCAAGAACGTTGCACATCATTACGATCTTCCGTCCGAGTTCTACGAAATCTTTCTTGATGAAGATCGCCAGTACTCCTGCGCCTATTTCCGGGATGCCGGTGATTCACTAGAGCAGGCGCAGCAGAACAAGAAGCGGCACATTGCAGCCAAGCTCTGCCTGGACCGGCCCGGGCTGAGAGTGCTCGATGTGGGGTCGGGGTGGGGCGGCCTCGCACTCTACCTTGCGGAGGAGTTCGGTGCCGATGTCACCGGTGTAACGCTCAGCACCGAACAACATCGCTTCAGCGAGGCGCGTGCGGCTGCGTCCCCGGCCGGCGATCGCGTTCGTTTCGAGTTAGGGGATTATCGCAACCTCGAGGGGACATTCGACCGGATCGTTTCGGTCGGGATGTTCGAGCACGTGGGGAAGCGGAATTATGCGGAATTCTTTACCCGAATTCACGAACTCCTGGCCGAAGATGGCATCGGACTGCTCCACTCGATTGGCTACTCGGATACACCGGCGCCTATCAACCCATTCATTCAGAAATACATCTTCCCTGGTGCGGACATTCCGTCACTCTCGGAGGTGTTTTCTGCACTGGAACCGACAGGTCTTTTAGTTACTGACGTGGAAATCCTACGCCTACACTATGCCGAAACGCTGCGCCACTGGCGTAAGCGATTTATGGCGCAGGCTTCAGAGGTAAAATCCGTCTACGGCGAGCAATTTGTCAGAATGTGGGAGTTCTATTTCGTTCTGTGCGAGATCGGCTTCCGACGCCGAACGAACATCGTCTTTCAGATGCAATTCACTCGGTCCGTGAATGCTGCCCCACTGACACGGGACTACATGTCGGATTTGGAACGATCGGCGCAGTTTCTCCACCTCGTGGGTCGCGCGTAACGTTCGGCGCACCTTTCCGGCCGTGGTAGGACATGCCTATCAGATCATGAACAGCGACGCCGCGCTCCCGCCGGCGCATAGGCCCGGCGATCAATAGTTGGACGCATTCCGGCGGGTGAGCCATGTCAGCCAGACTATGCCGACGGCAGCGGAGACGATTGACGCAGACAATATCCCGATCTTGGCGGCACCGAGCACCGCCGGGCTAAAGGCAACGCCGGCGATGAACAAGGACATCGTAAAGCCGATCCCGGTCAGAAAAGCCCCTGCTGCGAGAAAGGGCCATGTCAGGCCGGGCACTCGGACGGCCAGGCCAAGACGGACGGCCAGCCAGCTGAAAGAAAGGACCCCAAGGGGCTTCCCGAGTGCCAGGCCCGCGAAGATCGCGACAGATACTGCCTGCTGCAGGTTGGCGGGTGAGATCACGACCCCGGCGTTGGCAAGCGCGAACAGCGGCATGATCATGAAGCCCGTCCAAGGATGGAGCAACATTTCGAGCCGCTCGACGGGGGATAGCGACTCCGTCACCGCGATGCCCGCTCGCAGCAAGTCTCTGCGGTTCTCCGTGTCTCCGCTCCAGTGCTCGCCGGTGGGATGCGCAAGCAGTCCACCGAGTATTCCGCGCAGACGGGTGTCGCTAACCCAGACCGCTGTAGGGGTAATAAAGCCGAGAACGACACCCGCGGCAGTCGCGTGAATGCCGGAGACGTCGAGGCAGATCCAGAGAAGTCCTCCCAGCAGAAAGTAGATCCGCAGGTCTCGGATCCCGAGGCGAGCCAAGCCTGCCACCACCGCAAGGACGAGCGCAGCGAGAGCCAGCGCGAACGCATTCAGATTTTCGCTGTATCCGATCGCCACGACGACTATCGCGCCCACGTCATCGAAAATTGCGAGAGACAAGAGGAAAAGGCGCAGGCTGGCAGGAACGCGACGCCCGAACAGCGCGACGCATCCGATCACAAACGCGGTGTCGGTCGCCATCACGGTGCCCCAGCCGTGCAACTCCAGCTTGCCGGCCATGATGATTAGATACACAGAGATGGGAACCAGCATGCCACCGAGTGCTCCCGCGAGGGGGAGGGCCGCCAGCCGAAGGTCGCGCAACTCGCCAAGTACCAACTCTCTCTTGAGCTCGAGGGCGACCACGAAGAAGAAGAGCGTCATGAGCCCGTCATTGATCCAGCTGCTCAGCGATCGGCTGAAATCGTGCGGACCGAATTCGAGCCCGACGGGCGTCTTCCAAAATCGTAGGAAGGTTCCCGCCCACGGCGAGTTCGCAAGAAGCAATGCCGCCGTCGCCGCGAGGAGAAGAAGGACCCCCGCCGCCGCTTCGATCCGGAGAAATCGGGAGAGCGGCAGAGTGAAGCGGTCGGCCGCCTCACGCGGGAGGCCGTCGTTGGGTTGAGTCATGACAAATGTGTGTTTGCATCAAGGCTCAGTCTGGCGCGGTGCGAGCCATGGAAGGTTGACGGCGGGTTCCGCGGCCGATCGCATCCGATGCCTCACCGACCATCGAGGTCGTCTTTGTGGTCGTGCAGAAATCGCGCGACTCGCGCTGAAAGCACACCGACCGCAGCCGCGCCACCGTCCGCGGAGGCTAGTCTGAAGAGCACGCGCTGCAATTTTGGGGGCATTCTGTTCCATTGGAGGACAACAGCCGCACCAAGGCATTGCAGTACTTGGCGTTCGGGCCCAGTCAGCGTCGAGATCCCTGCAACGAGCGCATCGGGATCGAGAGCGGGAGGCGCCCCTCCTTCGTCGTTCCACCGGCCGAGGGCATCATCGTGCGGCGGATTTTCCATTTGGACTGTTCGAGCGTCGCAATTGCACATCACGTGCTGCTCCTCTTATCGCAACGGTTTCGGGGCGGATTCGCCACGCCGCCCACACCCCGTGACGTCATCGTCAGGGAGTGGCTCGAGCGACCGACGCCCTCGCAGCAGTGACGTTGTCACACGGTCTGGTGCCGGTCCTTCATGATCGCTGCATCGAGTTCCGTTTGACTGATCGAAAGAGCGGTCCGGCGATGCTGCTGCGGGGTGTCGATGCTTGGAATCATGAGTAAAGTGGCGATCCGACGGTACGCGATAAAGCTTAAGCCTGGGAGCTCCTCATCGTCGGTGATCACGCGATATGTGCCGGGTGGAAGAAGCTCCTCGGACTCCGCCACACGGAACGCTTCGTGGAAAGTCACGGTGAACTCGGTGGTACGGATGGACAATTTATGGCCCTCATTGAGCGGCTTGAGCTATACACTCATGCTTTTCTCGCGATACAAAAGATATATTGTGAGAATGTGTATCCGAGCCGGCCCCTTTGGATGATGCGGCTTGTCGCAAACCTAGCTTTCATACCAGTATAGTTGAGGTCTGGATTGGACCCGAAGTTCGAACGCGGCGCATCCTTTGGGCGTTTTGTTGTAACAGCGGCGCACTTTCATCCGTGGCCGTGCGGCGGCGCCGCCGGCTCGGCGAGTCCAGGTGCTGTTCCCGGTAGATTTCTACCGCGCCGGCTTATGACGCAAGGCTAAGCTTCGCCGCGCAGGCCCTTGCGAGGTCTCTGTCGGCGGTGCCCCCAGGGGGAGTCGCCCATCCGGCCTTCATGAGGATGTCGGCGCGCTGGTATTCCCTGGCGTCTTTCAGGTCAGCCAGCGTTTGGATTGCCTCCGGGTCGTCGACTCCCGATCGCGCCACGCAGAAGGGCACAAGGGCGTTGACCATCGCAAGCTTGCTGCTCGCGGACGCTCTCGCCTCCGCCGTGCCGCCAGTCACCCAGCCGCCCCATGTGAAACCTACAATTGCCAGCCCGACGGCGCCGACAACAGCTCCGGTGACGCCCGGTTTCACCCAATCGAATTTGCGCATGACATCTCTCCTTGCTTTGTACGTTGGCTCTCGGTTGTGAGACTTGGTCAGTCGTTGGCTCGCCGAACGATGCCGACCGTTTCGCCGTCGGCTCCATTTGCCCGGTACGCCGAGTCGCAGACTTGAAAAAGCTCCTCCGCCACAAAAACTAAAAGTATTGTTAGCCTATAGATCGTAACGGGTTTGCATTATTCTATTGGATATATGAGGTTTCTTCAAAGGAAATCAAGGGTAATTCGACGCGTGAAGGCGATATTATGATTGATTTATTGATTAGTGCGTCGAAAGTCGAACTCAGTGGGGCAATCGGCCTAGGTGCCAGCCGCAGTGCAATTCTAGAACGGCTCGGTCGCCGCTCATCCAATCCCTTCGTCAAGCACGGCCAGCAACTCGTCGATCCGCATGGTCGCAAAGGCGCAGGATGTATCGAGCACGGCGTAGGGCATCACGATCAGCTCCCGGTGCCGCAGAGCCCCGCAAGTGTACACAACGTTCGGCACATACCCGCCCCGACGCGGCGCAACCGGGCTGATAAGAGGCTGGCACGTGCGTCCGATCACCTTGGACGGGTCTGTCTTGTCGAGGAGGACCGCCCCAATAGCGTAGCTGCGAACAACTCCGACGCCGTGGGTAAACAACAGCCAACCTTCGTCAAGCTCTATCGGCGCGCCGCAATTGCCGATCTGCACGAACTCCCAGGCATATTTCGGCTCCATCATCGGCACGCCGTCGTCCCAGTTGTAGAGATCGTCCGAGGTAACGAGGTAAAGGTTTTCGTTGTCCTGCCTCGCGATCATGGCGTATCGGCCAGCGATTTTGCGCGGGAACAGAGCCATACCCTTGTTGCCGGCGGAGCGGCCCTGTAGCGGCGTCATCCGGAACGACAGGAAGTCGCGCGTCTCGAGCAGCTCGGAGCGGATCGAGCGGCCGTTGTAGGCGGTGTAGGTCGCGTAGTAGACTGGGCCGTCCCCCTCTTCGAGGCGCACGAAACGCGCATCCTCGATACCGTTCGATTGCGCATGCGTGATCGGATAGAGAATGCGCTCGCCGATGTCGCTTTCCCGGTCGAAGCCGATTTCGAACGTGTCGCCGATCCGTTCCCGGATCATGGGCATCGAGGCGAAGGGCGACGGCGGGTCGAGCGTTACGGCGCCGTCCTGGTCGATCACTCCGGAGCGGAATACGATCGACGACACATGTCCCTCGCCGACCGCGCGCAAGCTGAGGACGAAGCGGAGCGACCCCGTCGCGACGCCGGATTGATCCGGGTGCGGCACGATGCTGGGGTTGAACAGCGCGGCGGCTTCGAAGGTGTTCTCCTGGACAAAATAGGCGCCGATCAGCGAGCGCTGCGCCTCGGTGAACGGCGCGTGCAGCGTGAACACGCTTTCCATTTCTCGTGCGCGTGCGTCGAAGACGCCGAGCAGGTTGCGGTGGCGGCCGCCGAAGACCGTCATCGTATCGGCGAGAAGGGTCGCGGTCTCCGCCTTGCTGAGGCCGCATACACGAGCGACGATATGGTTGGCGCGGCCCTGGTCGAGTGCATTCAGCTCGCGCGGCTCGACTGTGGGCCGAAAGGCGCGCAGGACCACCCGATCAGGATCGGGGTGCAGGAAGAGATCCTGTTGGTGAACAATCGACATGGACGGTGATGTTCCAAAATGG
The DNA here is from genome assembly GCF_021556395.1 of Acuticoccus kalidii. GTDB lineage: Bacteria > Pseudomonadota > Alphaproteobacteria > Rhizobiales > Amorphaceae > Acuticoccus > Acuticoccus kalidii. The sequence continues at coordinate 407,125 of NZ_JAKGCS010000017.1, read as the reverse complement.
AGTGTCGGACGTTGCCGGAGGCGGGCCAGTGTCAGTGCGAAACGACGATGCTCAAGCGGGCGGTCCTTTCCAGCGCTCTCATGTCGGCCGCCGCCAGCAGGGCCGAGACCAGGGACTCGCCCCCGCAATTGGCATTGGCGCGATCGGGATGCAGACCGTCGCAGCAACGACCTGTATCGGGATCGAGCAGCGCGATGCCGAGATCGTTATCGCCGAGCAGCCAGCGATAGGCTCGGCTTGCTTCGGCAAGGAAAAATGGGTTTTCGGTGATCTCGTATGCGATGCGGCATGCCGCGACGGTGGCGGCCACTTCGAGCGGCTGCTGGTCGAAGGGCTCGGGGTGAACATGGGGTGCGCCGAAGCTGTGCGAACCGACCGGGCGGAACAGTCCGTGCTCGCCGGTCTGTACTTCGATCAGCCAGTTCAGCGTCCTGACGCCCGCGTTGATATGATCCTGTCGTTTGCGGGCGCGACCGACGGCGATCAATGCCTGAGGGAGCCGTGCATTGTCGTAGGCGAGAACATCCTCGAACCAGATCCAGTCGGCGCGCTCCTCCCGTTTCAGGAGGTCCATGAGCTGACCGGCGAGGCGGTCGCACATCCGGATCACCGTGGTATCGCCGGGCACGGCCTCGTCCGCCGCGCAGAGCCCCAGCAGCGCAAACGCCCAAGCGCGCGGTGACCGAAATGTCGACAGCACGGGCGTCCCGTCCCGCATGAGGCGCAACGCCCAGGCGCGCCGCACTGGGCAGGGGTCGTCCCTCCCGCATACCCCGAGCGCCCACAGGGTTCGGCCGTGGCTGTCCTCCGATCCTTGCGCCTCGAGCCACCGGCGATCGAACGCCATGAAATTTCGGAAGCGGCCGGTGTCCCTGTTCCAGCCATGCTGGATGAAGGATGCGAACGTCGTCGCCATCAATCGGGAGTCTTCCTCCCGGCTGCCGTCTCCGAGGTCGTAGCTCGCGAGCAGTGCGCGCGCATTGTCGTCGATGCAGTAACCGTGCGCGCGGTCGGGGACATCGAGGATCGCGTGCTGAAAGAGGCCTGTGCCATCACTCATGGCGTGGAAGTGGGCGGAGGAGATGCGCGGCATGGGGCCGGTCATGCGGCGTTCAGCGCCGCGGCGGGTCGGGCTTCGCGCCTCCCGGTCCGCCCGCCGAGCACATCAGCGAACACGTCGACATACTGTTCGCCCACGCACCGCCAGGTCATGGATCGACTTTCCGAATAGTTTCGCTGGCTGATGGCCCGGCATCGCGCGGGATTTGCCAGGAGCGCCGTGATCGCATCGCCGGTGGCTTTGGAATCGCCGAATGGCACCAGTTCGCCCCGTCCCCCGGCAAGGAGCTCCGTCGCGTGCCAGTAGGGCGTGGAGACGATCGGCCTGCCAAGCCCAAAGCTGTACGCGAGAGTTCCGGAGGTCATCTGCTCCTCGGAAAGGTAGGGCGTGACGTACAAGTCGCACATAGCGATGTATTCTAGGAGATCTCTGCGCTCGATGAACTGATCGATGAAAAGGACATTGCTCGTGATACCAAGTTTATCTACTCGTCCAACGAGACCAGTTCGGTAGTTCTCGCCATCGGTCCGCAAAAGATTAGGATGGGTGGCGCCGAGTACGATGTATAGGGCGTCGGGGTAGGATTTCAGAACGGCAGGCATCGCGTCGATCATCACCTCGATGCCCTTGTTCGGACTGAGGAGGCCGAACGTAAGGATGACCGTGCGCCCAATAAATCCGCGCTTCGCCTTGATGATGTCGGGCGCCACGATCGGCACATCGGGAATGCCGTGGGCAATGACATCGATTTTCTGCGGATCGACCCGGTACCGCTCGGCAAGCATCCAGGCTCCCTTTTCCGACATCACGATCACCCGTTCGGAGCTGCCCGCGATGCGCTCGGTGACGTAGCGTTGGTGCAAGCCTGGCGACGAGAGAATCGTGTGCATCGTGGTGACGAGGGGTCGCCGCAGATCGTCGATCAGATCGAGGATGTTGTCGCCGTCGACGCCGCCGAAGATTCCGAATTCGTGCTGTAACGAAACGATATCGAACCGGCCGCTATTGAGGTGCCGCGCAGCGGCCTCGTAGCTGTGCAGGTCTTCTTCGGCAATCGAGAGATCGACGACCGGAGGATAATCGTATTGGTGTCCGCGATCAGTCATTGCAACGATCGAAGCTTTGTCGACGCGGGATGATTGGATGAGAGCCTGCTGTAGATCAGTTGTAAAAGTGGCTATTCCGCAAAGACGGGGGAGTGAGTTTCCTATAACCGCCACGCTCATTGTATTCGCGTCGCGCGAATCTTCCCTGCCCACCGCGGCCTTGGCCGCACTAAGTCTCCCAGATACTGGCGATGGTTGGGCACCGGCCTGCAGGTTGTGCATGCTTGCATCTTTCATCCGAGGGTGGCGAGGACGAGGCGGCCAAACACGGGGCGCTGCCTTTCCAGTATGTGGGACCGGGCCGTCGCCGCGGTCACCCTCGGAATCTACTCAGTCGCACGGCAGTGGCTGACCGGTTGTTGTCGAGCTCTCCAGGGTCGAAAGGAGCGGCCCGACGTACCGGATCGCCACTGACGGTCGCCCTTTTCTTCAGGGGGCAAGTACAGGAGATATGCTGCGGCCGCGGCATAATCGGAGATACCCGCTGTCCGATCGCGACGATGAGTATTTTCCGACGCTATCGCCCCGCGCGCCCCTGAGCGATCGGATTTGGGATGGTCCAGTCATCCGCCGCACCGCTCCGCTTCGATCCGATATGTCAATACCGGCTGTGGGGTGGACGGCGCCTCGGCGCATGGCTCGATGTGCCACTCCCGGGCAATGGGCCGATCGGAGAGGTCTGGCTGCTCAGCGATCGCGCGGACAATCCGAGCCGCGTCTCGAACGGGCCCTTCAAGGGGCGGACACTCGCGGAGCTGATCGCGGCGTCGCCCGAGGCAATCCTCGGTAAGCTAACACCGCGCTTCAAACGCTTCCCTCTGCTGCTCAAGTATCTAGATGTTTCGCAGATGCTGTCGGTGCAGGTGCATCCGTCGGACGCGAACGCGAACCTTCTTCCGGTTGGCGAAACCGGAAAGACCGAAGGCTGGGTCGTGCTAGAGGCCGACCCACAATCCCGAATCTATGTCGGTCTGAAGACCGGCGCGACGCCCGCCAAGCTGAGGACTCTATCTAAATCTAACGTGGACGAGGCGCTCGCCAGTTTCTCGCCGGCGGTGGGTCAAAGCATTCTGGTCGAGGCTGGGGACGTCCACGCGTTCGGCGATGGTCTCGTCGTCCTGGAGGTCCAACAGAACAGCGACGTCACGTTCCGCCTGTATGACTGGGATCATATCGACCCGGCGACCGGGCTTGCACGGCCGCTCCAGGTCGAGCAGGCGCTCGAATGCGTCGACCTCGCCCAGGGCGTCGTCGGGCCGGCCGTGCAGGTGGTGGAAGCGACGTCGCCATCCCGGCGTGAGCGGTTGCTGGACTGCAGGCACTTCCGGCTCTGGCGGATCGCCGGTTCGGCGCCCTTCGAGATTGATCCGCGGAACGCACCGATTGTGCTCGTCTGCATCGAAGGTGCCGGCGACCTCGAACAGGACGCCGCGGACTTTCGGCTCAAAAAAGGCGAGGTGATGCTTCTTCCAGCGACGGCCGGGGTGTGCCGCTTCCGGCCGGACGGAGACTCGACTCTCCTAGAGATCACTGTTCCATCTGAATGACGTGTTCGATAATATTCCAACGGTGTCGAACATTCACCTTCACGATTGCGTCGATGAGATCCTGTCGATCGTAGGGCTTGGGTACGACGATCGCATTTGGCTGCATCGTATAGACGTCCCCCGGGTCGCCCGTGACGTAGAAATGCGGCGCCGCCCCCCGCATCAGAAGCCGGCGGATCGCCGATACACCGCACCCTTCTGCCAGATGCTGGTCGACGATGAGCAGATCCGGCTTCGCCAGTGTCGCGGCGCTGACGGCCTCGCCCTCCGTCCGCGAGATGGCGCAGATATTATGGCCGAGCGTCGTCAGGAGCTCGGCCAGATCCATGGCGATCATCGGATTGTCCTCCACAATTAAGATGCGCAGGGCCCCGGTCATCCTAGTCACCTTTCGGCATCGGGTGGGTCAGGTCCAGTTTGGCTCGCCAGTCGTCGCTAGGCTTTCGCCCACGACAGTCACGCAGCCTTCGAATGAAACGAGGCATATGGCAAACAGCGTTAACAGCGCAGGGCCGGAATCTACTTACGGCCGACGGTGGCCAGAATGTTCGAGCGCTTCTGGAAAAGGCCTGAAGTCACTCCATGTGCTAGCGAGAACCATGTCGTCTGATCAAGATCATCCTGTGGCAAACCCGCGAGGCGCACGGACGCGGCCCGGCGCGCCGGATCGCAGCCGACTTCTGCGCCCGCCCATCAACCTTGGAGGTCTGCTGTGGTCTCGGGGGTGACTCCGGTTGTTGCAATCGGCGCATCGGCCGGCGGCCTTGGCGCGATATCGAAGTTGTTCGACGATCTGCCCGCGGACCTGGGGGTGGCGTTCGTCCTCGTTCAGCATCTCGATCCGAGTCACGACAGCCTGCTTGCCGACCTTCTCTCCACCCACACGCGTATGCCGGTCGTCGAGGCTGCCGACGGATGCCCGATTGTTCCCGATCACATCTACATCATTCCCCCTGGTCGCTACCTTGCCGTTCGGGCCGAGGTGCTTCGCCTGTCCGTCCCTGAACCACCGCGTGGTGTCCGCCTGCCGTTCGACTTCCTCCTCAACTCGCTGGCCGAACGATCGGGCGACAAGGCAGCGTGCGTGATCTTGTCGGGCAACGGCGACGATGGGAGCGCCGGGCTCGTGCAACTGCGTGACAACGGGGGCCTCGTCATCGCCCAGGACCCCGAGGAGGCCGAGCGGGACGGGATGCCTCGTCATGCGATCGCCACCGGTCGTGTCGATGCGATCATACGGATCGCTGACATGCCGGCAGCACTCGCCGCATTCGCCGAGCGTATGGCTCGGGAGACGGCCACGCCCGAACCGGACGATCGCGCGGCGCCGGCAAGTGGACTCACCGCGATCATCGACCTGCTCAACGAAGAGACCAACCACGATTTCCGGTTCTACAAGCCCGGGACGATTGAGCGTCGGATCGAGCGCAGGATCGGACTGAGTGGACTGAAGAGTCGCGACCTGACCGGCTATCGCGCGCTGCTCTCCGAAAATAAAGCCGAGCGAGACCTCCTCGCAGCCGATCTCTTGATCAATGTCACCAGCTTTTTTCGAGACGCGAAGGTCTTCGAGACGATCGAGCGTGTGACGATCCCTGCGCTGATCGGCGATCTTGCAGACGACCGATCGCTTCGCGTCTGGGTCGCGGGTTGCAGCACCGGGGAAGAGGCGTATTCACTTGCGATGGTCTGCTGCGATGCCATCGCTGCGTCCGGCCGCAAGATCAAGTTGCAGGTTTTTGCGTCGGACGTCGATGAAGCGGCGATCGAGACCGCGCGGGCAGGTCTCTATTCCTTCGATATTGCGTCGACGATTTCATCGGACCGCCTTGATCGCTACTTCGCGAAGGAGGATGGCGGTTACAGGATTACGACGGCGCTGCGCGGCGCGGTCGTCTTCACCGTCCAGGATATCCTGACCGATCCGCCGTTTTCCCGTATCGACCTCGTCTCCTGCCGCAACGTGTTGATCTACCTCAACGCCGACGCGCAGGCCAAGGTCATCTCGGTGTTCGATTTCGCCTTGCGCGAGGGAGGAATACTCCTGATCGGCCCGACAGAGACTGTCGGAAACACCAAGGGCCGCTTCGAGGTCGTGGCCAAAGCCGAGCGGCTGTACAGGCATGTCGCGCGCAGCCGGGTTGCAGCTGCTCCATTTCCGTTGAGCTTTGCGCAGACGATGCCCCTGCTGACCGCCGCGCAGACCGTGCCATCAGCGGGATCGCGGGCCACGTACTCGGAGATCTGCAACCGTGCAGTGATGTCGAGCCATGCGCCAGCGGCCGTTCTCATCAACCGAAACAGACAATGCCTGTATTCGTCCGGTCCCACGGAGCGCTACCTTCGAGTCGCTCCCGGATATGCGACGCATGACATTCTCGCCATGGCGACGCCGGCCCTCAGAACCAAGCTGAGGCTGGCCATCGAGCGCGTGGGCAAGGCCGAACCTCGTGTCGACGGCGGTCGATCGCGGCTCGTCCACGGTGGAAAGGCGATATGGTTCAGGATCGATGTCCAGTGGCTCGGGGCTGAACAGGATCTCCTGCTCATCTGCTTCGTGGAAGAGGCGCCGCCGGCGGGTCCCCGGTCGTCGTCCGGTCGAACCGGCGAGACCGCGCGAATTGCCGAATTGGAACTCGAGCTCGAGGCGGCTCGCGCTGAGCTCGAAACGACGATCCGGCATCAGGAGATCTCGAGCCAGGAACAAAAGTCCATCAATCAGGAAGCGCTTTCCGTCAATGAGGAATTCCAGTCAACGAACGAAGAGTTGCTGACCTCCAAAGAGGAGCTTCAATCCCTCAACGAAGAGCTGACCGCGCTCAACAGCCAGCTTCAGGAGGCGCTTGAGCGACAACGGCTGACGTCGGACGACTTGCAGAACGTGCTCTATAGCACCGACATCGGCACGCTGTTCCTTGATACTGAATTGAACATCCGGTTCTTCACCCCGGCGATCAAGTCGCTGTTTAGCGTCATTCCGGGTGATATCGGACGCCCGCTCGCCGATCTTGCTTCGATCGCGAACGATCCGCACCTCATCGGAGATGCGCGCAGGACCCTTACCGGGGAACTGGCGATCGAGCGCGAGATCAGCGGCCGGAACGAAGCCTGGTTCGTACGGCGGATCTTTCCCTATCGAGCCCATGATAACCGCGTAGAAGGTGTCGTCATCACCTTCGCCGACATAACTGAGCGCAAGGCTGGAGCCATTGCGCTGGAGGCCGCGAAACTGGATGCCGAGCGCGCCACACGCGCCAAATCGCGTTTCCTCGCCGCAGCGAGCCACGATCTGCGTCAGCCACTCCAGTCGCTCATGCTGCTGCATGGGATGCTGGCGCAAGTCGTCGAAGGCGATACCCCGCAACAGCTGATCTTGCGACAGAAGCGGGCGCTCGGCGCGATGTCCGGTATGTTGAACGCGCTGCTCGACATCAACCAGATCGAGGCGGGCGTCGTCATCCCACAATCCAAAATCTTCCGGATCTCAGATATCCTCGACCGCCTGCATGATGAGTTCATCGACGTGGCACAGGCGCAAGGTTTGTTGCTCACCAGCGTGCCGAGCTCCGCGCTGGTCTCGAGTGACCCCCGGCTGCTCGAACAGATAATTCGCAACCTCATTGGAAACGCGCTGAAATACACCGCGCGCGGCAAGATCCTTTTCGGATGCCGGCGGCGCGGCGACGACCTGCGCATCGAGGTCTGGGACACCGGAATCGGCATTGCCGCCGAAGATCTCGGGGTGATTTTCGACGAGTTCCATCAGTTGAGAACCTCTGGCGCATCCAGCCCGGGCCTCGGCCTAGGCCTGTCGATCGTTCAGCGCATCGGCCATCTGCTCGGTCATGGCATCGAGGTCCGCTCGGCGCCAGGCAAAGGCTCGGTCTTCGCGATCAGCGTTCGTTGTGCCAGCCCTGTGCCGGCGCCCGTCGTGAAGCCCGTCAGCCAGCAAAGAAAGGCGGTCGCGCGGGCGTTGCGGATCCTCATTGTCGAGGACGATCCGGACGTGCTCGCGTTGCTCGAACAGTGTGTGGTGCAGAGCGGCCATAGCATCACCACCGCGAGCGACGGACCGTCGGCGCTGGAGCGGGTCGCGTCGGACGCAGTGCTGCCGGACCTCCTGCTCAGCGACTACAGTCTGCAAGCCGGAATGACCGGCGTCGAGCTTCTAACGGCGCTCCGCGCCAGGCTCGACCAGCATTTGCCGGCGATCATTCTGACGGGAGACATTTCGAGCGAGATCCTCGCGATCATCGCGGCTGAAGACGGTATCCGCCTCAGCAAGCCTGTTGCCGCGAATGAACTCGTGGCCGCAATCACACAGCTCTGTGGTCATCCTCCGCGCCCCGCAGACCTGGTGACGTCGCAGCCCCCCAGCCTGTCACCATTCCTAGTCTACGTCATCGATGACAACGACGACGTGAGAACCGCCATCCGCGATGTGCTCCAGGCCGCCGGGCACCGCGTCGAGGACTATGCGACCGCCGAGTTGTTTCTCCAAGCCTATCGCCCCTGGCAGGAATGCTGCTTGCTGGTCGACGCTAATCTTCCCGGGATGTGTGGAGTTCCCCTCATCAGGGAGTTGCGTGCTCGAGGCGATCAGACTCCGGCGATCGTGATCACGGGCGTCGGCGAGATTAGCCTCGCTGTCGAGGCCATGCGATCAGGTGCGGCGGACTTCATCGAAAAGCCATTTGGGAGTGTCGAGCTCCTGGCGAGTGTCGCGCGTGCTCTCGATCTAGCGAGGGACGTCAACGTGACAAGGGAGGCCCGGAAGCTTGCCGCGAGCCATGTTGCCGAACTCACCCCGCGTCAGCGTGATGTGATGACCCGCGTTCTGGCTGGAAATCCGAGCAAAAACATCGCCGCCGACCTCGGCATCAGCCAGCGGACGGTCGAGAATCATCGCGCGTCCATAATGCGCAAGATGGCTGTTAGGTCGCTCCCCGAGCTCGCCCGACAGGCGCTGTTGGCCGAGCGGGAAGAACCTTGATCGACGGCAGCCCAGTTTCGGCCCTAACAAGCATAGGTCATTTCCCGATCTGACAGCCCCTGCAGGCCCGCGGACGGCTCAACCAGATTTATCGAGTATACCTCTGAAGAGGCCAGCGCGATCTCTCGAGGTAGAACTATGACAGCGGCTGCCGATCAAGGCGACACCCGGCGGAGCTTGCCGAGCAGGTGGAGATGGGGTGGATGCCGCTCTCACCCTCCGTCAGCATCGCAATTGCGAAGCTTGCGGTGTCGAAGCACAAGCTCAGGGGAGACGGCATCTATGAATGAAGTGGCGATCATCGGCGTTGATCTGGCGAAGAACGTGTTTCAGCTGCATGGCGCCGCGGCCGACGGGTCGGTCGTGTTCCGCAAGAAGCTGTCGCGCATGCAGTTCGCGCGTTTCATGGCGGGGCACCGGCCGTGCACCGTGGCGATGGAGGCTTGCGCTGGCGCGTATCATTGGGCGCGGGAACTGGCGGGACATGGTCATCGGGTCCGGCTGATCGCGCCGCACTACGTGAAGCCCTTCATGAAGCGGCAGAAGAACGACGCGGCCGACGCCGAGGCGATCGTCGAGGCTGCACAGCGTCCGATGATGCGCTTCGTCGCGCAGAAGACGGCAGAGCAGCAGGCGCGGGCCATCGCGTTTCGAACCCGTGAGCAGTTGGTGAAGCAGCGGACCAAGGCTGTAAACGCGCTTCGATCGCACCTCTACGAGTTCGGCACTGTCGCGCCTGAGGGGATCGGCCACATCTCGCGGCTTGCCGAGGTGATCGAAGATCCCAGCGCATTCCTGATCTGGATCGATCGATCTGCCGTATGCTCCTTGCGCAGATCGCCCATCTAACGAGTCAGATCAACGCGTTGAAGGCGAAGATCGCTGAGATGTCGAACACAGCAGAGACGCCGCGCCGCCTCCAGACGATGCCGGGCGTCGGGCCGATCACGGCGCTCGCGGTAGAGACCTTTGCGCCGCCGATGGGAGAGTTCCGGCACGGGCGCGACTTCGCCGCTTGGCTCGGCCTGGTGCCACGGCAGCACTCGACCGGCGGCAAACAGCAGCTGGGGAAGACGTCTAAGATGGGCCAGCGCGATATCCGGCGCTCGGCGATTACCGGGGCAATGGCGGTGATCCGATGGGCGTCACGCCGAGGTTCGCCGAGCGGATCCTGGCTGTCGCGGCTCTTGGAGCGCAAGCCACCGATGGTGGCGGCGGTGGCGCTCGCGAACAAGATGGCGCGGGGCATCTGGGCGATGCTGACGCGAGGCGAAGACTATCGCGGCCCGAAAATGATCGGCGCGTGAACTGGTGCCGGCGTCATCGGGGCGATGAAGTTGTGAGGAAGGCATGAGCTGAACGGGCAAATGATCGACATGATCCGGATGGGGCAGCCAGAAACATTCTCCGAGCCTCGAGCTCGCTGTTGGAGATCTGGTCCCGGTCCGCGCATCACCATCTCGGCCAGCGGCACTCATCAGGCCGCACCCAAAGGCCTGACAAGAGTACGCACTCGATCACATGCCCAAGGCTCAGGAATTCCTTGCAAACGGGGGCGGCATCCACAAGAGAATGTTCGCTCCCAGGCCCTCTCCCTCCGCCATCAGCTGAGTTCGAACGGTTCTCCGGCATTCGAAGGGTGTCAAAACCGCCAGTACGCGCGCGGTGTTGCGTGGGAGGTGTTGACTACGGAGGCGGCGGACAGGCTCGATTTCGCTCTCCACCCTGCGCTGTTCTCTGAAGCTATTGACTCCGTCCTTCTAGTCAACAGCTTCGAATGGCGCGGATCGCCTGAGGTTTTTTGTGTTCGAACCACGGCAGTTCTGCAAGCTCGATCACTAGGCGATCAGCGCCCACATCGAATTCTACCCCGAGCTGACGTTCGAAATTGACTCAGAGCGGACGTTCACGTCGAGCTTACGCGATACCTGTGACGTTGCCCCGAACTGTCACCACTCATTGGAGTGGGCCCCTCGGGGCGGACAAGATCAGGCGGCGTCTTTGACCGGCGGCCGGGGGTGCTGCTTCTCGTATTGTTCGGGGCTCAGGTAGCCAAGCGATGAGTGAAGGCGCCTGGCGTTATATTTGTCGATGAAGGCGGGGAGCTGCTCGGCGACGTCCTCGGCGGTGTCGAACTCAACCGGATAGACGCCTTCGACCTTCAGCGTCTTCATGAGACTTTCCATCATCGCGTTATCGTACGGATTGCCCCGCCGGCCCATCGAGCCGACGAGCTTCGCCTCGCGAAGGCGGCCTCGATACTTCTCGGCGGCATATTGCGACCCGCGGTCGCCGTGGTGCACACAGCCGGGCGGCGGTTGGCGAAGCGCGATTGCTGCCTCGAGCGCCGCCAGCGTCAGCCGGGCATCGATCCGCCGGCTCATTGCAAAGCTGACGATCCGGCGGGACCATGCATCCATGATGAGTGCGACGTAGACGAAGCCAACCGCTAGGGCGATGTAGGTGATGTCGGCTGTCCGATGTGCGGTAGCGGATGCTGGATGCGTCGCGCGATCGTCCTCGCGGGTGTGATGATCTCGCTCAGCGCATGCGTCGACGGTGAGTTCTGATAGCGTGCTGGCGTGTGTCCTGGTGCCGAAGTACCGGCAGGGGTTCCTCGATCGCGCCGCGGGTGAGATCGAGCAGTTGCCGGGAGACTCACCGACTTTGAATTTGATTGAAGACTACGCCGTGCTGCGCGCTCAGGCGCGGGCGTGCAAAGGAAGCTAGCCAGCTGCTCGGCTTTTACTGGACGAGCATTGGCCTCCCGCCGGACATCGAGGTGCCGGCGATTGTAGTCAGCGACGGGGCGGAGCTCGCGATGCGCCGCCCGCAGCTCGAGATCCAGGCACGTTACAGCGACCGGCTTTCGGACCTCACCGCCGAACGGCTCGATGCCGAGATCCGGATCGGCGCGCTACGCGATTCGAGCCACATCGCGCGGCCGGTCGCCTCGATCTGGGCTGCCGTGGTCGCAAGCCCGGCCCACTTCGCGGCGCATCCCGCGCGGCAAACCAACGGCGACCTTCGTGGCCACGCGATGGTCGCGCAGGAGCACGAAATGTGGCGCCTCCTCGACAAGGGACGCGAGGTGACGGTGTCGCCCCGTGCGCGGTTCGTCGCCGATAGCGGTCATGCCCTCCTTGCGGCGGCGCTGGCAGGGGTCGGGATCGCCCGGCTGCCACTCTTCCTGTGCGGGCCCGCTATCCGGTCGGGCGCGCTCGATGTCGTGCTGCCGCAATTTGGATCGCCCGAGGCCGGTCTCTCCGTGGTGCGCCCGCCCTCAGCCGGCCCGCCATCGGCGAAGCTGCGCCCTCACACAGTTCCTGCTGGAGCGGTTTGCCGATTGCGCTCTGTGAGCGGACCGGCAGGCGCAAACGCAGCCGGAGCGCCTCCCGGCGACGGCCCATCGTCGGGGTGCCCGGTGTTGTCCGGCCGCGGCACTATGGCCTCCTCGCTTTGCGCCGCGCGCAGGAGGGTCAGGAGCGCGCGGTTGAGCGGCACCGCAATGCCGAGCCTTTCTCCGGCGGCCACGATCGCCCCGTTGAGGGCGTCCAGCTCCAGCGCCCGGCCGGCCAGCCGATCGAGGTGCATCGAGGTGGTCATGTCGGCCGGGATGTCGCGCAGGGTGCCGAGGATCTGCGAGATGTCGTCCTCCGTCACCCGTACGCCGTCTGCGCGAGCGACCGCGACGGCTTCCTCCAGCATGGTCTCGGCGAGCGCACGGACGTCGTCTCGCCGGAAGACGCCGAGGCGCTGCAGCGTGAGGGCGGTGATCGGATTGGCAACCGAATTGATAAGGAGCTTGCGCCAGGCAAGCGCGGAGAGATTATCGCTGATGAAGATCCGCAGCGCTGTTCCGGCAAAGAGATCGCTGAAAGCACGGCCGTCTGGGTCAGCTTGGACCGCGAGGTCGAAGGTCGCCGGCTGACGCAGAACGACGCGATCGGCGCCGACCCGTTCGCCGCTGTAGCTGACGACGGCGGGAACGACCGTTGCCTCGCCGACCCACGGCGCCGTCCTTTCGACTTGTCCCACCCCGTTCTGCAAGACCGCGACGCGGGTCGAGCGGTGGCACAGGCCCGCGAGCCAGGGCGCGGCCGAGGGGGTCTGATGTGCCTTGGTGGCAAGGAGGACCCAGTCGACAGGCCCGGCGTCTTTTGGATCGGTGATCGCCTGGATCCGGACCGCGAGCTCTTCGTGAGATTGCTCGATCACGATGCGTTCGAGCGGCTGCCGGGCGCAGGCGATGATACGATTGCGCCCTGTGGCCTGAAGATATCCGGCCGCGACCGCGCCGATCCCGCCGAGACCCAGGACGGCCACCGTCAGTTCCATGGCGCCGTGCCGGCGAGGCGCTTCGCCTGCGACGGTCGCCGATGTTTTGACCTTGTCCATCTGGCGTCTCCTCTCACGCGAGCGCGTCGAGGAAGCGTCCTAGGACGGCGTTGAATACTGCCGGCTGTTGCCAGAACGGGGCGTGGCCTGCGCGCGGCAGCCGGTGGCAGCGACTGTCCCACAAGTTACCGTAGGCGATACTGTCGAGATAATCGAGATTCACCAGCGGATCGGCGGCTCCGTTCACCACGGCGATCGGAACCTTGCTTGTCTCCACCGCATGGCGCTGGTCGCCTCCGGCGCCGGCGCGCGCGGCCTTGAACAGGACGTCGCGGAACCTCTTGTCGGTGCGCCGGATCGCGGCCGGAAGGAACGGCGGGACGGGGTCGCCGATCATAGCGCGCGCGAAGGCCGTCACGTCCTCGAACGAGAGTTCGGGACGGCCGGCGAAACCGAGTTGCGCAGAAGCCTGGAATGCCTCTGCCATTGCGCCAGATCGCACCGGTGGCGTGCCTATGATCATGAGCCCCTTCAGCCCCGCGAAGCGCGACAGGAGGTCGATGCCGACGTGGCCGCCGAGCGACCAGCCGACGACGATCGCCTCCCCGATGCGCATGCAATTTAAGAGCTCGGCGATGACGTCGGCGAGACCGCTGCGTGTGTAGGTGCGGAGCGGATCGTGTGCATTGCCGGAGGCCCCGTGGCCGGGGAAGTCGACGGCGATCAGTCGCCGGCCTCTCGCGAGGGGGGAGTGGCGCTGGTGCTCGAAGATCTCGAGGGAGGAGGAGTTGCCGTGGAGGAAAACAACCGGCGTTCCGCCGGTGCCACTGTCCTCCCCGCTGTCTTCCACGGCCACGCGGCCGTGCGAGGTGTCGACGTGGGAGAGGGCCGCTGAGCGTTGCATAACTGAAGTCCTGTTCCGTCCCGCATGGATGAGGCGAGCCATCGAGCGCGCCCTGATGGGTCACGCTCGATGGGAACAGGAGCGGACGACCGCGCGATTTCAGCCGGGCGCGGCGAGGCTACGGCTGTAATGAAGCCGGTCGCCGGCGCTCAGTCGGCGAGCGCGTTGGCGGCATCCTCGATCATTGCAACTACGGCGGCGGGCTGGGAGATGAAGACGGCGTGGCTCGCGTCGATCTCCTCAATCTTGCTGCCGGCCCGCTTCGCCATTTCACGCATCAGGTCGGGATTGATCGCGCGGTCTTTGCCCGGGATGAGCGCCCAGCTCGGTTTTGTCTTCCAGGCGGGGTTGGAGATCTTTGTCTCGAACGTGATGGTTGCTGGGAAGACCTGCGAGTGCGCGAGGAATTCGGCATCCGCCGCGGGCAGGTCCGCCGCGAAGTCGGCCGCGAAGACGGCGGGGTCGAGATAGAGGAAGCCGTCGGACGTCGCCTTGATGCCGGTGGTGGCCGGCGGGGTTTCTCCGGCGAGGCCCGCGAGGGTCTCGCCTTCGTCCGGCTGGAAGGCTGCGATGTAGACAAGGCCCGCCACATCATCGGTGGTGCCGGCCTCGGTGATGATCATGCCGCCGTAGCTATGTCCGACGAGGACCGAGGGTCCGTCCTGCAGCTCCAGGACGCGGTGGGTCGCCGCGACGTCGTCGGCAAGCGTCGTCATCGGCGGCTGCACGATAGTGACGTTGTAGCCGCGGTCGGTCAGCCGGTCATAGACGCCGCGCCAGCCGGATCCGTCGACGAGGGCGCCGTGCACGATGACGACGTTCCTGATCGGCTCGGATTTGGCAGGCAGCGCGGTAGTGAGGGCGAGGAGGGCCGCCCCGGCAAGGGCGACGGCATTGATGGTCAGTTCCATTTCAGACACCGTTGATGAGGTTGCAGGAAGAGATCCCTGGCGGAACGGACCGCCGGCGGTACGAGCCCCGGTGCGGGGTTAACTGAGGCGGGTTCAGCCGTTCCGGTAGGTGTAACCGTACCCGTTGAGGGCCGGCGCGCCGCCGAGGTGGGCGTAGAGCACGCGCGATCCTTCTGCGAAGAAGCCCTTGCGCGTGAGGTCGATGAGGCCCTGCATCGACTTCCCCTCATAGACGGGGTCGATGATCATGGCCTCCGTGCGGGCCGCGAGGCGGATCGCGTCATTGGTCTCGTCCGACGGGATGCCGTAGGCAGGGTAGGCATAGTCCGTCTTGATGACGATCTCGTCGTCGCGCACGAGACGTCCCAGGCCGACGAGGTCCGCCGTGCCGTCCACGATCTTCCGCACCTGTGCGCGGGTCTGGTCCGGGGTGCCGGAGGCGTCGATGCCGATCACCCGGTCCGCCCGGTCCTGCGCCGCGAAGCCGACGATCATGCCGGCCTGCGTGGAGCCGGTGACGACGCACACGACCACGTAGTCGAACGTGAAGCCGAGATCCGCTTCCTGCTTGGCCACCTCCTCGGCAAAGCCGATGTAGCCGAGGGCGCCATATTTGTGGACCGATGCCCCGGCGGGGATCGGATAGGGCTTGCCGCCGGTCCGCTCGACCGACTGGATCGCGTCCTGCCAGCTCTGCCGGATGCCGATATCGAAGCCGTCATCGACGAGGCGGCTGTCCGCCCCCATGAGACGCGTCAGCATGATGTTGCCGACGCGGTCGTAAACCACGTCGTCGTGCGGCACCCATGCTTCCTGGATGACGACGCACTTCATGCCGATCTTGGCCGCCACCGCCGCCACCTGCCGCGTGTGGTTGGACTGGACGCCGCCAATCGACACCAGCGTGTCCGCGCCGGACTTGATGGCATCCGGCACGATGTATTCGAGCTTTCGGAGCTTGTTGCCGCCCATGGCGAGGCCGGAGTTGCAGTCGTCGCGCTTGGCCCAGATCTCCACCGACCCGCCAATAGCGTCGGACAGGCGCGGCAGACGCTCGATCGGCGTGGGGCCGAATGTGAGCGGATAACGGTCGAATTGGGTGAGTAGCGACATCACGACAACCTCGTCTAGGGAACGAGTGAAAAGTAGACTTTTTGCGGCGAAAGGTGCTCTCTGATTCGAGTGATGGATTTCCTTCAAGGGCGCTGGTTTCGCCCAAGATCTCAAAAATAAAACGAATGATAGCCAAAAGATGGAAGATTCTTTCAAAGCGCTCGACCGTATCGACATCAAGATCCTGCGGACGCTGCAGGCGGAGGGTCGGCTCACCAACGCCGAGCTTGCGCAGCGGGTCAGCGTCAGCGCCGCAACGTGCCACAGGCGGACGCAGAGGTTGTTCGACGAAGGCTTCATCACCGGAGTGCGGGCCGAGATCGCGCCGGCCGCTGTCGGCCTCAGCGCCCTCGTCATGGTCGGAGTGGTGCTGGACCGCTCGACGCCCGAAAGTTTCGGCGAGTTCGAAAGCGCGGTTCTCGCCCTAAAGGAGGTGCTCGACTGCAACCTCGTCGCGGGCGATTTCGATTATCTCCTCAAGATTCGTGTCCGCGATATGGCCGACTTCAACAAACTGCACAGCGCCAAGCTGATCTCGCTCCCCGGCGTGCGCCAGACCCGCACCTTCTTTGTCATGAAGGAGGTGAAGGAGAGCGGCCGCCTGCCGTTCTAAGCCCACGTCCAGATGAGCACCCGGCGCGTTGCGAATGTTACAATAGTAACTCTTCAGAATTCGCTCCGTAATACGCCCAGCCTACCTGCAGCTCCGCCAGAAATTTTTTCGGCATATTGTGTTCAGGGAGATGCATGTGACGAAACTCGTCCCAACGAAGGTCGCTTCGGGTCGCGGCAACGGCGGGGGTAACGGCCGCTCCTACGATTTCATCGTCTGCGGGGCCGGCTCAGCAGGCTCTGTCGTTGCCGGCCGCCTGGCGGAAAACCCGCAGGTGAGCGTGCTTCTGATCGAGGCGGGCGGCAGCGACGAGGTCCCCGAGGTGATGACGCCAGGCCAATGGCCGGCCAACCTCGGCTCCGCGCGCGACTGGGCCTTTTCCGCAGAGCCGAACCCGCACCTCAACGGCCGGCGGATGGCGCTCAACATGGGCAAGCTGCTCGGCGGAAGCTCCAGCATCAACGTCGGCGTCTGGGCGCGCGGCCACAGGAATGACTGGGAGCATTTCGCCGAGGCGGCCGGCGACCCCGCGTGGGGCTACGAGGCGATCCTCGAGATCTACAAGCGGGTCGAGGACTGGCAAGGCGCCAGCGATCCCGAGCGCCGCGGCGAAGGCGGGCCGATCTACGTGAACTCCGCGCAGAACCCCCAGCCCGTCGCCCGCGCGATGGTGGAGGCGGCGTGCACGCTCGGCATCCCGACGTTCGACAGTCCGAATGGCGTCATGATGGAAGGGCGCGGCGGCGCGGCGATCACCGATCTTCTGGTGAAGGGCGGTCAGCGCTCGTCGGTCTTCCGCTCCTATGTGCGTCCGCGGATGGGACAGGCGAACCTTACCGTGCTCACCGGCGTGCTGGTCAGTCGCCTGACTTGCGCCGGCGACGCGGTCATCGGTGTTGAGGTCATTGAGAATGGTCGGGTCGGCCGCTACGAGGCACGGCATGAGGTGATCGTCTCGATGGGGGCTGTGAATACGCCGAAGCTCCTCATGCAGTCCGGAATCGGGCCGGAGGGCGAGTTGCGCCGGCACGGGATTGACATGGTCCAGCACCTCGAAGGCGTCGGGCAGAACCATCAGGACCACGTCGCTTTCGGCTGCATCTTCGAGTGCAAGGCGCCGCAGGCGGTGAACTACGGCGGCTCCGAGGCCACGCTCTACTGGACGAGCGACGCTTCGCTGGACCTTCCGGACATCTTCCACTGCCAGCTGGAGTTCCCGGTGCCGAGCGCGCAGACCGCTTCGGCCGCCATTCCGGCGGACGGATGGACGATGTTCGCCGGCCTCGCGCATCCTAAAAGCCGCGGATCGCTGCATCTCACCGGCTGTGATGTGCACGATCGGATCCGGATCGAGGCGAACACGCTGTCGCATCCGGATGACCTTTCGGCCGCGTTCACCACGCTGGAGCTGGCGCGCGAACTCGGCAGCGACGCGGCCTTTAAGGAACTCGTGAAGGGCGAGGCCCTGCCGGGCAAGCTCTCCCGCGCCGCGATGGAAGACTATCTGCGCAATGCCGCGGTGACGTTCTGGCACCAGGCCGGTACTGCCAAGATGGGGCGGGACGAGATGTCGGTCGTCGACGCTGAGCTGAAGGTCTACGGCGTCGATCGCTTGCGGATTGCCGACGCCTCGGTCATGCCGGAGGTGACCAGCGGGAACACGATGGCCCCGTGTGTGGTGATCGGCGAGCGTTGCGCCGACATGATCCGCGCGTCCCACGGGATCTGACCCACGGGCCCGCGACGAGGGGTGGCCGTGCGGCCATCCCTTGCGGCCTCGTCCCGTCTACGCCGGCGGGGCGTTCAGCACGAGGCGTGTCCGTGGGTCGCGCGCTGCGCTCAGCCATGTCGCGAGCGCGTCGGCGAGCTGTGTGGGCGTGGGCGGGTAAGGGATCATCTCGGCGATCCCGGCACCCGTCAGCCGCTCGATGTTGAACTGCTTTGTGGTTCGGGCGGAGAGGATGATCGGCATCCCCGGCACGGCCTCGTGAAGCGCGCCGGGGTGGTCCGCGCCGGGGAACGGACCGTCGCCCGAGACAATCACGGCGGCATCGAAGCGCGTCGGTGCAGCGCGGGCGGCTTGGACGGCGCGCGCCCATTCGGCGAAGGCGACGGGCTCGTAGCCGAGCGCGGCCAGCACCTCCTCGAACCGCATGCGCCGCCGCGCGTCCGCCTCCATCAGCATCACCGTTTCGCCGGCGCCATACGTGAGCGCCCGATCCTCCGCGCACGCCGCCACCGGCGGTGCCTGCGGCAGCCAGACCTCAAAGCGGCTGCCGGCCCCCGGCGTGCTCTGGACGGTGATCGTGCCATGGTGATCGCGGGCGATCTCCAGCGCCGTGGCGAGGCCGAGACCGTTGCCCTGCCGACGCGTGGTGAAGAAGGGCTCGAAGATCCGCCCCAGCGTCGCCTCGTCCATGCCGCGCCCGCCGTCCTCCACGCTGATGACGACGTATGCGCCTGCCGCCAGCATGTCCGCCCCGGAGCCCTGCGGCTCCGCCAGGTTCACGGGGCGGGCGGAAAGCGAGACCGTCCCGTCGCCGTCCATCGCCTCGGCTGCGTTGCGGCAAAGGTTGAGGAGGATCTGTTGCAGCTGGCCGGGATCCGCCTGGATGGAGAGCGAACCCTGCGTCGGCGCGACGTCGAGGCGCGCGTACGGCGGAAGCGAGGTCGCAAGGAGCGACACCGTCTCGGCGAGGAGCGCGTCGACGGGGACCGCGCGGCGCATGCTCTCGCTGCGGCGCCCGAAGCCGAGGATCTGATCCACGAGCTGTCGTGCTCGCTCCGATGCGGCCCCGATCGCCTCGATGTGCTCGGCGAGGCGCGAGCCTGCCGCGGCGCCGCTCGACGCCATTTCCGCATAGCCCATGATCGCGCCGATGATGTTGTTGAAGTTGTGCGCGATGCCGCTCGTGAAGACGCCAACCGTCTCCATGCGCCGCGCGTGCTGGAGGTGCGCCTCCAGCCGCTCCCGCTCCTCCTCCAGCGCACCTTTGGCGACGGCGTTGGTCAGCGCATCGAACGCCAGCGCAAGGAGCTGGTCGGCGCCCGAATTGCGAAATGTGCGTGGGCGAAGGCAATCGAAACCGAGCACCGCACGGACTTCACCGCCGCTGACACGCGCGATCGAAAGAAGGCTTCCGCCGCAGGACCCGGCTAGGAGCGTGTACATCTTCGCGCGTCGCGCGCGCAGATTTTCGATGTGGACGATGCCGCCGTCCCCCAGGCCGGCCTTCGTCATGCAGGCCACCACGTCCCGCGACCAGCCAGGCGGGAAGGACGGACCGCCGCGCGCCCAGAACACGCTCTTCCCCGGCGGACCGGGTACGATGAACCAGCCGCGCGTGGCGCCGAAACTCGTTCCCAGCTCCTCGAGTGCGCGCTGGAGCTGCGCGTCCATCGTCCCGCGCGGCGTGTCGAGGAAGCGAAGCGAGATCCTCGCCACCACATGCTCGATCGCTGCGCGCCGGCGGATCAGAAGGATCCGCGCCCGAAGCTGAGCCCCGGCCCAGGCGAGCAGGCCGACGAGCGTGAATGCGATCCCGTAGAGGAAGAAGCGGGCCGCATCGGCGCAAGCTGCGATGGTCGCCTGCCTCAAGAGGAGCGCGTTGCGTGCGGGGTCGAGGCCGTTCGCGGTGCCGAGATCGGTGAGCGCGGCCAGCGTCTCCTCCATCTCGGGCAGAAGGAGGCGAAGCTGGCGAGCGTGCGTG
This sequence comes from Acuticoccus kalidii, assembly GCF_021556395.1. Classification (GTDB taxonomy): domain Bacteria; phylum Pseudomonadota; class Alphaproteobacteria; order Rhizobiales; family Amorphaceae; genus Acuticoccus; species Acuticoccus kalidii. The sequence goes on along the minus strand of NZ_JAKGCS010000017.1, from coordinate 386,830 downwards.
ATGAGGGCGGAGAGACCGGGATGACGCTCCGGATGGATCGGTTCGATCCGCGCGATCTCCGCATCGAGCTGCGCGAGGCTCGTCGGGGAGGGATCGACGATGATGTGGAGCACCGCTGTGGCGATCCCGTCCGCCTTGCGCGTTGCAGGTGTCGCCGCCGCATCGAGGTCCTCGCTGAGGCGGCTGAAGTAGGCGAGCGAGTTGTGAAGCAGCGCGTTCGTGCTCTTGAAGCGTTCGACCAACGCCTCCTCGGCTACGATCCGCGGCCGCAGCGCATCGGCTGCACGAATGAACACGTCGCATGCCGGTGCGGTTCGCCGCAGACGGTCCTGCGCGGCGAACATGGCGTCGAGCGCGCGTACGAGCGGGTCGTAGTGTCTGAGTGAGCTAGCGCGGGCGGAGAGGACGGCGCGATGCAATTCGTTCTCGGCGGTGATGAAGTCGTCGAACGCCGCCATCGCGTGGGCGCTCGCGCGTTCGTCCGCGCGGATGCTCTGCAGCCATCCCCAGCTGCCGGCGAGGAGGATCAGCATCGCGCCGACGGCGAGCCAGATCCCCTTCATGGCGCCGGACGGACCGGAACGCCACGATACTCGCCCGTCAGCGTTCCGAGGAACGCGACGAGCTTGTCGACCTCTTCGTCCGACAGCGATGCGTTGAGCTGCGCCCGCGCCATCCGGTGCACTGCCTCGGCAAGCGTCGCCGCGCTTCCGTCGTGAAAATAAGGTGCAGTGGCCGCGACATTGCGCAGGCCAGGGACCCGCACAATGTCGGGCGGCGGCGGGACAAGGGGCCGGAACACGCCCTGCCGCTGGAAGAGGTTCGCGCCGACGGCAATCCCCTGGTGGCAGGACGAGCAGCCCGTCGACTTGAAGAGCTGGTAGCCCTCGAACTCGACCTCGGACAGCATGTCGGCCTCACCCTTCAGCCAGCGGTCGAAGGGCGCGTTCGGCGTCGCGAGAGAGCGCTCGAACTCGACCAGCGCATCCACGACGTTGGCCGCGTCGATGGTTCGCCCGTAGGCGCTGCGAAAAGCAGCAGCGAACGCGTCATCCGCTCTCAACCGCTCCACGACGGTGGGGAGGGACGCCCCCATAATGCGCGGGTTCTCGATGAGGGCCGCGGCATGCCGGGCGGCGTCTCGGAAGCGCCCCTCCCAGCCGAGACGGTAGCTGTACGCGACGTTGAACACCGTCGGCGTGTTGACGCCGAGCCTGTCTCCGCCATCGCCGATGTCCAGTGCCGCGGCGCTCGCGCCGTTGCTCGCGAGGTCGTGGCATGAGGCGCAGCTCAGCGTACCGGAGCCGGACAGCCGGGTGTCGTGGAAGAGGCGCTCGCCGAGGGCGACGCGCGCCTCGTCGAGCCAAGGCTCGGCCGGAAGCGGCACGATCGGCTCGACGGCCGCGCCGCCCGCCGGCTGAAGCTGTGCCGCGGCGCCGCCGACGCCGTCACGGGTCCAGATCAGGCCAGCGCCCGTCAACACCGCGAGGGCAACGCAGGCCCACCGCCAACGGCGGGCGCGCATCAGAACGGCTCGACGCGGGCGGCGAAGATGTAGCCGATCCCGCGTTCGGTGAGGATCATCTGTGGCGCGCTCGGGTCCGCCTCAAGCTTGCGACGCAGCCGCAGCACCTGCACGTCGATGCTGCGATCGAAGACGTCCTCGTGTACCCGCGTCACCTGCAGCAGCCGCTCGCGCGATAGCGGCCGCTGCGGCGCCTCCAGAAACGCGTGGAGGAGCGTGTATTCGCCCTTGGTGAGCGGCACGATGGTGCCGGACGGGTCGGTGAGCCGGCGGTGGCGCCGCGCCAGCTGCCAGCCCGCGAAGCGATAGCCGCCCCGCTCCGGATCGCGGCTGCGCTGAGTGCGGCCGAACTCCTGCCGGCGCAAGATCGCGCGGATGCGCGCCAGAAGCTCACGGAGCGAGAACGGCTTCGTAAGGTAATCGTCGGCGCCGAGCTCCAGACCGACCACGCGATCGATCTCGTCGCGGCGGTGCCCGGTGAGGATCACGACCGGCACGTCCGAATGGGCGCGGATCTCACGCAGGACGTCAAATCCGTCGTCCTGTCCGAGCTGGACGTCCAGGATGACCAGACTGACCTGCGCATGGGTGAGGTGGCGGCGCATCTCCGCCCGGCCCGCCGCGGAAAGAACGGAGAGGCTGTTATCACCTAGGAAGTCGACCATCATGCGCAGGATCGTCTCATCGTCATCCACGACGAGAAGTGAGCCGGTACGCTGCGGCATGTCGCTTGGAAGTCTGGTCATGGCACGCGCGCCCGCCCGATGAATGGCCGTCCGATCGTCAAGTCTGTCCATGACTGCGTCTCGCCGGCGTGATGTGCTTGGGGTTTTTGCCGCCCATGGCGAGGCCTGAATCGCAGCTGTCGATCGAAAGGCCTCGTCTTGAGGGTAGGTGGAGAGTAGAACTTTCCGCCTGAAAGGTGCCCTCTAAGTTGCCTCATTGATTTCTGTAATTGCACGTAACCGTGGCTCTAGTCTGATAGAAACACCGAAACAGCGCCATAAAACGGAAGATTCTTCGGCGTCCTTTGACTGGATCGAGATCATGATCCTGCGCACAGTTCAGGCTGAGGGCAGCCCAAGAATGCCGAGCTTTCGCAGCGCGTCAGCGTCAGCCACCCGACATTCGACAGGCGCACGCAGCGGCTGGCGACGAAGGCTTCATCACAGGCCTGCGAGCCAAGAGGCGCGGAGAGACCGCCTCGTCCGGCGTCCCGGCCACGAGTCAACCCTGTTTCCCGGTCTGCGTGTGCGGCGGCCGCAAGCCCATGCTTGAGGGCCTGCGGCCGCATCTCGGCTAGCCGAAATCGTGATGGCTGACGTAGCGGGTCCGGCTCGCGTCGCTGAGGCGCACGAGGCCGATATCGCGCAACTCCCGTGGGCTGAGGTGCTCCAACGCGGCTGCCGTCCGGCGGGCCTGGCGCCGCCGGCGCGCCCGTTCCAACCCGGCGCGCCAGAGATCGCTCAGCCGGGCGCGGATGCGGCCTAGCGCGTTCGTGTGTGACGGATGCTGCGGCACCGGGGCGGGCACCGCGACGAGTGTGAGGGTCTTCACGTTCATCGGAGAACTCCATGGGGATCAGCGCGGATGCCGGCGCCCACTTGGCAAAGCGCAACGGGTCGATCCGCTGCCGCCTTAGCTGGAGGCCCGGCGTGTTCTCAGTGTTTCTGTTCCGGTTTTGCGTATTGCCTCTGTAACCACTCGTGTGTTGCACGGCGTCCGGTCGCGGCAGGTTTCGGCTGTAACCATTGCGGCCCGGATCGAGCGCGGGCGTGTAACCAACCTCCGCCATCTTGATGGTCTTCACACGGCGAATCAGGGAGACCTTGATGTTCTGCAATTCCAAACGGGCGAAATTCACCGCCTCCATCGCGGGCTCGCACATGCATGTGAGGGAAGCCGGCGCGGGCGATGCCGTGCTCCTCGGCCACAGCTACCTCTGGGACGGTGAGATGTGGCGGCCGCAGATGGAGATGCTCGCCGGCCGCTACCGCGTGATCGCGCCGGATCTGTGGGGCCACGGCGGGTCCGGCCCGCTGCCCGCCGGCACGACGATGCGCGACCTTGCCGAGCATCATCTCCTGCTGATGGACCAAATGAAGATCCGCCGGTTCGCGGTGATCGGCCTGTCGGTGGGCGCGATGTGGGCGGCCGAGCTCGCCCTCATGGCGCCGGGCCGCGTCACCGGCGTCGTGCTGATCAACAGCGCGCTGACACCTGAACCCGAACAAACCCGCGCCCGATATGACGCCTTGCTGCGTGCGGTCGAGGCCGCTGGATGCGTGACGCTTCCCGTCGCAGAGGCGGTCGCGCAGCTCTTCTTCTCGCCGGCACAAGAAGAGCGCTCGCCCCGCCTCATGGCCGACTTCGGCGCCCGGCTCCTCGGCTGGGACCGTGAGCGCCTCGCCGACAGCATCGTCCCTCTCGGCAGGCTGATCTTCGGCCGGGAGGATCGTCTCGCCGCCGTCGGCGCGCTCAGGATGCCGCGCCTCGTGATCGCGAGCGGTGAGGACAGATCCCGCACCATCGCCGAGGGCAAGGCGATGGCGACCGCGATGGACGCCGAGTTCGTGGCACTCCCCCGCGCCGGGCACATCGCTTCGCTGGAGGAGCCGGACCCCCTCTCGCCAAACATGACGCGGCTGCTCGAACGCGCGTTCGGACCGTCCGTCGAACCGCCCTTCCCGATGTGGTCCTACTGAGCCTTGCGTCTCGGATTGCGGCATCGTTCAGACCGTCGGGACGGTGCCGCCGTCGATGACGTATTCGGCGCCTGTGATCGTCGCAGCCCTCTCCGAAGCGAGGAAGGCGATCAGGCTCGCAACCTCTTCCGGCGCCGAAGGGCGGCCGATCGGAATGCCGCCAAGCCCGTCCATGATGATGCGCTTGCCGCCTTCGAGGTCGGTGCCGGCCTCCTGCGCAAGCCTCTCGGCGAGTTCCAGCGAGGACTCAGTCGCAATCCAGCCAGGCGCGACGCGCACGACGCGTACGCCTTTCGGCGAAACCTCCTTGGACAGCGCCTTGCTGTAGGCGGACAGCGCCGCCTTTGCCGCTGCGTAAGCGGTGGTGGACTGCGGCAGAGGAAGCTGCCGCTGGATCGAGCTGACGTGGATCACCACGCCCTCTCCCTCGTCCACCATGGCCGGCACCAGCGCTCTGTCGAGCCTAACGGCGGCCATGAGGTTGAGGTCGATCTCGGCGGTCCACGCGCCGTCATCCAGCGCGGCGAAACCGCCGGCCGGCGCAGTTGAGCCGCCGAGCATGTGGACGAGGATGTCGACGCCACCCAGCCGCGCTCGAGCTTCCTTCGCCAGCGTGGCGCAGCCCTCCGGTGTCGTGAGGTCGGCGGCGACGAACATTTTCTCCGGCAGGTCTGCCGGCCTCCTGCGTGCGGACGTCAGCACATTGGCACCGAGTTCGCGGAAGAGGGCGACGGTCGCCGCCCCCGCACCGCGCGTGCCGGAGGTCACCAGCGCGCGGCGACCGTCAAGCGTCAGAAACCGGCTCATGCGCCGATCCTGAGCTGGGTGATGGCACCATCCGCAAGACGGAAGGCGAACGTCAGATTGGCGGGACTGCCGGGGAAGTTGCCGGCGACCTTCGCCTGCACCTCGGTGACGTCGCCTTTTTGCTCAATGGCGAAAGGCTCCGCGGTGTGCTCGGTCTTCGCCTTGGCGGCCCGCCACCATGTCTCGATGGCATCTAAGCCGCGGTAGGTCTTCCCTTCATCCTCGACGACAGCGTCCTTGGCGAACGCGCTCATGGGCGCGGCTCCGTCGGCTTTTCCGTCGGCCTCAAAGTACGTCTTGATCGGCGATGGCAGGTTCATGAAACGCATCCCTTCGGTCTCTTGCTTGAGCATCGGATTTGGGGTCGACAACCGTCCCGGTTAGCGGGATGAATCGGGATGAGACATTGCGGATTTCGCAATAATGTATCGGCCGGCTCTCAATGACCTTCATGCCATTCTCGCTATCGCGCGCAGGGGTTCGTTTCGTGCCGCTGCGGGTGACCTCGGGATGTCCACCACGGCGCTCAGCAACGTGGTCGCAAAGCTGGAGGCCGAACTCGGTGTGCGGCTCTTCAACCGCACCACCCGCAGCGTTTCGCTGACCGGCGCGGGCCGCGCGTTCGTCGACGAGATCGCCGTCCCGCTCGAAGACATTCAAACCGCGATGGATGCGGCCCGCTCGCAGCAGGCGACGCCATCCGGAACGCTGCGGATCAACACGTTCGCGACCGCTGCGCGCGAGATCCTCTCACCGCTCGTTCTCACCTTCATTCGCCGATACCCGGAGGTGCAGGTCGACCTCGTAACCGAGGGCCGGATGGTGGACATCGTCGCCGAGGGGTTCGACCTCGGCGTGCGGGCCTGCAACCTCGTGCCGAGCGACATGATCGCCGTGCCGCTCGGGCGCCCGCAGCGCGCCGCGGTGGTGGGATCGCCGGCCTATTTCGAAGCGCACGCCCAGCCACAAACGCCGGCTGATCTCGGCCACCACCGCTGCATCCGCGTCCGCCTGCCGAGCGGTGCCCTCTACCGATGGCATTTCGAGAAGGATGGACAAAAGGCGGACGTGGACGTCACGGGTCCAGTCACGCTCGACGAAGCGTCGCTGGCGCGCAGTGCGGTGCTTGAGGGTATCGGCCTCGGCTACTTCCTGGAAGCCAACGTGCGGGCCGACATCGCGGAGGGCGATCTCGTGCGCGTGCTTGAGGACTGGACGCCGCCGCTAACGGACCTCTGCCTTTACTACCCGGGCCGCCGCAACGCATCCGCCGCCATGAAGGCCTTCGTCGCTCTCGCTCGCGAGGTCGGCCGACGATAGCAGTCCTGGTTGGCGTGGGCGCAACGGTTTCAGCCGAAACCAGAAGCTCCGGTTCTGAAATCCTCCGGCATTCGAGAAGGCTCAGGTCCGATCGACCTCACCGGCGAAAGGACCGTGGAATGAAACCCGCAGCCTGCTTCAACGCTCCTCGCAACACACCAAGGCCGATCGCCCTCCGGCTGGCGGCGTCGGCGCTCCTGATCCTCGCCGCAATGCCCGCCGGCGCACAGACGCCGGCTGTGGAGCGCGGCAGATATCTCGCCTCGATCATGGACTGCGGCGGGTGCCATGCGCCGCGGGACGCAAACGGTGTGCCCCTCCCCGGCGCCGGCCTTTCCGGCGGGACGGTCGGGTTCGAGGTTCCGGGGCTCGGCGCATTCTGGCCGCCCAACCTCACGCCGCACGACACCGGGCTCGGCGGCTGGACGACCGTTGATATCATCGCCGCGATTCGCTCGGGCGAGCGGCCGGACGGGCGGCTGCTGGCGCCCGCCATGCCCTTCGCGAACTACGCCCACCTCACGGACGCAGACGCCGCGGCGCTTGCCGCCTACCTCCAATCGCTCGAGCCGGTCGACCATCAGGTGCCACCGCCGGCCGGACCAGGTGTCGACACCCCCGCACCCGCGCCGGTCTTCCGCTTCGTCGCGCCGCAAGACTGACCCGCGTTTTCGGGTCCTCGCCGCCAGGACGAGGAACCGGGCACTGCTCACTTCCGGGCAAACGCCAGAAGATCCGCATTCACGACATCGGGATGCGTGGCAAAGAAGCCATGCGACAGGCCCGGATAGGTCTTCAGTTCTCCGTTCCGCACGAGCTTGATCGCCTTGTGCGCGGAATTCTCGATCGGGACGATCTGGTCGTCCTCGCCGTGAAGGATCGGAACCGGCACCGTGATCGACTGCAGATCCTGCGTGAAGTCGGTCTCGGAGAAGGCCGCGATCCCATCGTAGTGTGCCTTCGCACCGCGGGCCATGCCCTGACGCCACCAGTTGTCGATCAGACCCTGGCTGACTTCGGCACCGTCGCGGTTGAAGCCGTAGAACGGCCCGGACGGCACGTCGCGGTAGAACTGCGCACGGTTCGCCGTCAGTGCGGCGCGGAAGCCGTCGAACACCTCCTTCGGGATGCCGTCCGGGTTCGCCTCCGAGCGCACCATCACGGGCGGAACGGCGGTGAGCAGCGCCGCCTTCGCCACACGCCCCGCCTCCGCGCGGGCGACGTAGCGCGCAGCCTCGCCGCCGCCGATCGAGTGACCGATGTGGACCGTGTCGCGCAGGTCGAGCGCTGCGGCGAGATCGGCGACGTCGGCGGCTTAGTGGTCCATGTCATGACCAGTCGTCGCCCGAAAGCGGCCAGCCGTGGTGGAAGACCACGGGCTGCGCGTCCTTCGGCCCCCAGTCCTTGTAGAAGATTTCCGTTCCGTCGCGTGTTTCGATGGTCGCCATGGTGAAGTCTCCTTGTGTCTGAGCGTGGATGGGGCGCGGCAGGGCCGCCGCGACGGCGGTCGCTGCGGCCGTCAACATGAATGAGCGTCGGTTGACCTCGAGCGGCACCGTGGATCGCCTCGGTTTCGTTTAAACAGAGCTAAGCTCTCAATAGGACGATCGCGTGTGGCGGAACGGACAAATAGGAGGGCGAAACCGACACAGCCGCCGCGGACAGTGGCGAGCGTCGATGCTCGTGGCGCCTTCCCGAACATTCCGCCGAAGTCCAACCGGCGCTGGAAGAGCTGCTTCTCGCCCTTCCTCTACCGCGACCGGAACGCCATCGAGCGTATGTTCGGCCGCCTCAAAGACGACCGCCGCCGTCTGCCTCGCCGCGACCGTCAGCGAATGGATATGAGTCCCGACCCTACGGGGGATCGCCATGGTTCGTGAGCTACTCTAGCTGAGCGATCCGCATCTTGAGAGGTTTGCGCCGGTTCTGATCCTATTGCCGCCGTTCCGGATGCTCCGATCGCGGCACCCAACCTGGGATTGGTTCGGTCCCCACGGACGGCATAGCCGGGGCGGGGGTTGCTGATCGCGACGCTCGACAACAAGAGACCTTCATGCCTTAATGTGATCTTTATACGAGAAGTACATTCGGCGGCGATAACGCCACTCATGGGAAGCGAATGACGATATTATCCATCCGCTCTCAAGATTTTGATGTTTCCCGCCGCGTCGAAGAATTTCAGAATGTCGTTGCGGCCATAACAAAGGTGAACTTCGTCCCAGACGATGAAGATTCCTTCACCTCCGAGACCTCAATCGGCATCACGCGAAACCTGATCGTCGGTTATGGGCGGCACTCCGCGTCAACGGCATTTCGCACGTCCGGCCATGCCGCCGAGACCGACGACAATGTGATGTTCCACATGCCGCTTTCGGGAAGCTGTTCCATCGAACAGCGAGGCGGCGAACGCATCGAACTGAAAACCGGCCTTGTCTACGCCGATCCCGGCACGGTCCCCGGCGTCATCAGGTTTCATGGTGAACCCACCGAAGCGTTTTATGTGTCCATCCCCCGCATCCATCTCTCTGCGGCGACCTTGGGACTCAATGCCATGCTCCGCGGCACGGCATCGCTAACTCCACAATGGCGTCTGTTTTTCAACTACGCCCGCAGTCTGCATGAGGAAATGTCGAAGCTTGCGCCTGTGGAGGCGGAGCAATGCGCGACGCATGTGCAAGACTTGGCATTGATGGCGCTCGGCGCGACACGAGAAGCCGCCGAGGTCGCAGCAGGTCGCGGTGTAAGAGCAGCGCGGCTGAAATCCATCAAAGCGGATGTCGAGCGCCATCTGACCGCGCCTGATTTGACGGCGGCCGGAGTGGCCAAGCGTCACGGCATCAGCCCCCGTTATCTGCGCTCACTGTTCGCGAGCGAGGGCACCTCGTTCGGGGATTTCGTTGCCACGCGGCGTCTGGCGCTGGCCCACCGAATGCTCTCCGATCCGGGCAAAGCCGGAAACAGTATCGCCGGCATCGCTATGAGTGCAGGGTTCGGTGATCTGTCATGGTTCAATCTCCGCTTTCGCCGCGCCTATGGGATGTCGCCCAAGGATGTCCGCGCTCTCGCGTCGAGCGGATCACCCGGACATCTGCTCCGCTCTCCCACTGTTTGACCTCCCCTCTCCCCAAGACGGGCGATACCGGTCCACTTAATCTGCACCATGCGCACCTTGGCCGATCGGCGGGGGTGAAACGTATGCGCGAATGAGAGATCGAATGGAATCAAAGCCGTTCAATGATGGCTCGCCCTCGTCACGATCGGAAAGAAACGTGATGTGGGATTTCTCGGTCTCTCGCTCCCTTGGCCTCATGGGCCGCACGATGCCCTTCATCGCCGTGCGCGTGGTCGTCTATTTCGGCATGGCAATGGCGTATGTCGTCGCGACCGGCACAGGTGCCGGGATCGGTTGGGGGGTCGGCGCGCTCGGTGATGACGCGTTCCGCGCCGGAGCGATCTTCTGGGGTGGTGCAATCGGGTTCGGCTTGACCGCCGGCGTTCTCTACATCCTGCGCGAATATGTTCTCTATATCGTCAAGGCAGGCCATGTCGCGGTGCTGGTTGAACTACTCGACGGGCGCGACCTGCCTTCTGGCAAGTCGCAGGTCTCCCATGCAATTGCCGTGGTCAAGCAGCGCTTCGGCGAAGCCAGCGTGCTGTTCGCCATTGATCAGCTGGTCAAAGGCGTGTTGCGGACAGTGACCGGGCTCATTCAGGGAATCGCCTCGTTCCTGCCTATCCCCGGCTTGCAGCAGATGACGGGCATCCTGCGCGCCTTCCTCAACATTTCGGTTGGATTCATCGACGAGGTTATCCTCGCCTACGCCATCCGCACCGGATCGACCAATCCGTGGCAGTCGGCGCGGACCGCGCTGGTGCTCTACGGGCACAATTACAAGCCCATGCTCAAGAACGCAGCTTGGTTGACGATCATCGTCTACGGGCTTTCGTTCCTGGTCTTCCTTCTGATGCTGGCGCCCGCTGCAGCTCTGGTTTGGTTCATTCCCGGTGCATGGTCCGCAGGCGGTTTCATCTTCGCGCTGCTCTTTGCATGGGCCGTCAAGGCCGCGCTGATCGAGCCCTTCGCCATCACGTGCATGATGGACGTTTACTTCAAGACGATCGAGGGGCAGCAACCCAGCCCCGAATGGGACGCCAGATTGTCCGGCGTCTCGAAGCAATTCAACAGGATCAAGGATGAAGCCAGTGGCTGGCGCGGCGTGCCAGCCCCTGGCTTTGACGTATCGGTTCGTGAGGAAGGATCGACTTCGTGATTTCGCACCAAACGAGGAAAACGAGCCCGCTGGCTGGCTTGAGGCGCATCGGGATCGGGTATTTGGCGGCGTTCTGCTTCTTGTGCGGATTCGCGTTTCCTGTTGCGGCCCAGCAGGCGGATAGCGCCTCGATCCTGATCTACGATGCATCGGGCTCGATGTGGGGGCAACTCGACAGAGGTGTTACCAAGGTCGAAGTCGCCCGCGACGTGATCGGTGATTTCTTCGTCAGTCGCGATAATGCGGTGCCGCTAGGGGTCATCGCCTATGGCCATAACCGGCGCGGGGACTGCTCCGATATCCAGGTGATCGCCGATGTGGGGATCAACGACCCAACGGGGCTGTCATCGAGCCTGCATAGTCTCAATCCGCGCGGCATGACGCCGATCACGGATGCGCTCTCGCTCGCTGCATCCATGATCCCCCCCACGGCGGAATCAGCCGACATTATCCTCGTGACCGATGGGCTTGAAACCTGCGACGCCGATCCCTGCGCGCTGGCCGCGCAACTGGCGCAAGAGGGAATCGCCATCCGAGCCCATGTCGTCGGCTTCGGACTAACGTCTCAGGAAGCGGCAGCGATGAGCTGCGTGTCCGATGTTACGGGCGGGCTGTTGCTGACACCTCAGACGGGGCAGGAACTGGCCGACGCGCTCGACCAGATCGCGGCCGTCGAACCGACGCCCGAGCCTGAGTCGGTTGAGGAAGCGTTCTTCGACGTCGGCCCAAAGGCGGAGGCCGGGCACACCTATTCCATTTCATATCAGGGTACCGCGCGTCCCGACTATTACGCCGGCTTTACCCCGCGCGGAGAAGGCATGCCGTCAGTCAGCCCGTCCTTCGGCGTGATCGGCGGCGCTGGTGAAGCGGGCAACAATCCCTTCTCGAGAACAGCGCCGACCGACGCCGGTGAATACGACCTGATCATGCTCACGCATCAAGGCACAATCATCGCCACTCAGCCCATCGAGGTCGTGCCGCCATCCAACGGCTTCGACGCCATCGGATCGGTCGAGCCTGATACACGGTTCGAGTTTACCTGGCGTGGCCCCAATCAAGTCGGCCAGCGTATCGTGATCTCCCGGCCCGACGCTGCGCCCAACGACTATCAAGACAGTTGGGGCCATCCCTTCAGCAATCGGCAAACCCAACGCATGGGCCTTCGGGCACCGGCGGAGCCCGGCGTCTACGAACTGCGCTACCTTTCGGGCAACCAGCACGAGATATTGTTCTCCCGCCGGTTCGGTGTAGGCGTTCCCTTCGAGGACACCGACCTCACCAATACCGCCGACCTCGCCGCGCACGCCGCCGCGGTGACGCAAGCCGCGCCCGGCCAGGACGCCATGCCAATGGTGCGTGCGACCTTCCGTATCCCGGACAATTTCCCACAGATCCCGCTCTGGTGGTCGGCAGTCCCGCTTGATCCGGATATGAGCCCGGAAGCCTGGTCGCCCATTTCCGAAATGAGCGTCGCCGAGGGCGAGTTCGAGCCGGGCCGCTATCGGGTTTCTACGACAGGACCGGGCGAAGTGGAGTTCAGCACCGAAGTGGAAATCTACCCCGGTCGGGACAACGATTTCGTCATACCGCCGATTGACGAGTCTGATGACGAGGCTTCCGCGACGCTCGACGGTCCGTGGCAGATTATCTCGGTGCCGCCCTATCAAGTGCAGGCGGGGCCGGAGCAGCTGCTGACGTTGGCTCTCGAACAGGCGCGGCCCGATGGTCCTATCGGCGGAAGCTGGACAGCTCAGGAGAGCCTCGCCGGTCCGCAGGCGACCGGACGCGAAGGCACGATCACGACAGCGACGCCCTTTGGTGACGCGCTGCGCATGACCTTCACTGTGGGCGAGCCGATCCCCGCGCCCATGACGCTCTATCTGACGCGCTATGGCATCGGCTATGCTGGAACGCTTTCCTCCGGCGCGCAGGGCGTCAGCGTCGTGATGTGGCCCGGCGGTTTTGTGCCCCCTTCGCTACCCGACATGCGTGCGGCCGTGCATGGCCCGGCACCATCAGATTTCGTGGATTTGACCGCCTCCGACCCATCCACGAGCACAGCCGGTCCGACAGCGGACGGGATGGCCTTCCGCTGCATGGACACTCCGGCGGGCTGCCCGTTCCGTCACGAGGCCAGTGGGGTTTCTGCTACGCTTCCCAACAACTGGTCGATGACCGAGCCTTACTTCTACGAAACGGCTGGCGGCGCGCGCGCCGATCTGCCGACGGCCTCCTTCATTGCGGAAGATCTCGGCAACATCATCAGCGTCGAGCTCAACCCGCTTCAATGGATGGATGCGAACGGTCCCTGCCGGGCCATCGGTGCTCATCAACTCTGCATGTTCAGCGGACAGGGTATGCGAGCAGAGATCGGGTTCAAGGATATTGCTTCCTCGCTTCAGGTCACTTCATCGGGGCCGGACGATGCGGTCGCCGCGGAGTAGGACCCCCCAGCACCAGCGACACCAAAAAGGGTACCCCGAAAAGGCCAGCGTAGAAGTGCCAGCGCCAGAGCGCCCGGTAGAGGTCGAGCTGCAAACCTGCGACCCGCGGGGCAACTGTGGCGCCGACTCATGCGGCGCGCGGCTTCAGTGAACGGTGGCCCTGCCGGGTGCGCATGACGGACGATCGGCACGCTTTTCCCATTGCCTCGAACCGGCTCAGACGGAACTTCGTAACGGCACGATTGAACCAGGTGTGGAGAACCGATCCGACCTACGTTCCCACCCATGAAGGCGGGACTTCCTTGTGACGCTCATCGACACGGCGGGCCCCGTCGTTCGATGATGACCGCCTTCAACTCGGCGAGCGTGATGCTCCCGTGTATCCGTAAAAGGGAAATCTATATATAAATAGTAAATATATACTTTTCATGGAATGAAAAATTTAGATCCGTATATATCCGGATAACAATCCCCATAATGCAAGCGCGGCGCCAGAGGAAATAATTGCGAAAATACCTCCCTCGGCTTTCGTAAATACCCGATTTTTACGCTCTATCTGAGTGATGATAAACAAGGCAGTCCCGAATGCATAGATTATCAGGGCCAGCAATAGGTATTGGAGACCGCCTGCAAATATGAGGCCGACGGCGTAAAGCGTTGCAAGGAGCGCCACGACGAGATCGCCGCCGCGCTCCTTGACGAGCGTGCCATCCTCTTTGATCGCCAACTTCAGCGCGTAGGCCGCCGTCAGGAGATAAGGGAGGAGAATCATAGAAGACGTGAGTTTCACCGCGAGGATGAACGCCTCCTCGGCGAAGAGGGTCGCGATCAGGAACGTCTGGACGAGCCCATTCGTCAGCCACAGCGCGGCCGAAGGGACGGCGTTGCGGTTCTCGCGTGCGAGGAAGGCCGGCATGCTCTCCATTTTCGCGGCCGAGAAGAGCACTTCGGCCGCCAGGAGCGACCAGGCAAGATAGGCTCCGAGCACCGAGATGATGAGGCCGACGCTCACGAACACGGCCCCCCAGCGGCCGACCACCGCCTCGAGAACCCCCGCCATCGACGGGTTGCGCAAGGCCGCGAGGTCCGGGCGCAGGAGCACCCCGTATGACAGCATCGTCACGAGGACGAGGAGGCCGAGAACCCCCAAAAAGCCCAAGATCGTCGCGAGGCCAACATCGGATCGACGACGCGCATAGCGCGAATAGACGCTCGCCCCTTCGATCCCGACGAATACGAACACGGTAACGAGCATCGTCCCGCGCACCTGCGCACCGAGCCCGACCGCCTCGAAACCGGGCCCTCCTCCGAGATTTTCCGCGAAGGTTGGCGCGTCGAACGCGAACGCGACGATCGCGATGAAGACGAGGATCGGAATGATCTTCGCGATGGTGACGATGGTGTTGAGCGTCGACGCCTGCTTCACCCCACGGAGGATCATGAAGTGGAATGACCAGATGCCGATCGACGACACCGCCACCGCCGCTATCGTATTGCCGTCGCCGAACACCGGAAACACGGACCCAAGCGTCGATTTGATCAGCACCCAATAGGACACGTTGCCGAGGCAACCGACCGTCCAATAACCGAGCGCAGACAGAAAGCCGGGATAGTTGCCGAAGCCTGCCCGCGCGTAGGCGTAAACGCCGACATCGAGCTCCGGCTTTTTGCGCGCCAGCGTTTGGAAGACGAGCGCGAGCATCAGCATGCCCCCGCCCGCGATCGCCCACGCGATGAACGCCGCGAGCCCTCCCGCGACGCGACCGAAGGTCTGAGGCAGAGAGAAGATCCCGGCGCCAACCATCGAGCCGACGACCATCGCCGTCAGCGCCGGCAAGGCGAAGGTCTGTCGCGACGCCATCCGGGCGCGACGTCCCCTAGAAATCGACCGGGTCGCGGCTGATCGGACAGGTCATGCAGTGACCGCCGCCGCGACCACGCCCAAGCTCGGACCCGTCGATCGTGATCACCTCGATCCCGGCTTTCCGCAGGAGCGTGTTGGCGTAGGTGTTACGGTCGTAGGCGAAGACGACGCCCGGCGAGGCGCAGACGAGGTTCGCGCCCGAATCCCACTGGGTGCGTTCGCGCATATAATCGTCGCCTCCCGTCTCCACGACGCGCATCTCCTTGAGCCCGAGCGCGTCGCGGACGGTCTCGACGAGCGAGCCCTTCTCCATATGCACCTCGAACTTGCCCGGCTTGTCGCTCGGCCGGAGCGAGAACGCCTCGATCTTATCCACGATGTCCGGATAGATCAGGACGCAATCGCGGTCGGCGAAGGTGAAGACGGTGTCGAGATGCATCGCCGCGCGCAGTTTCGGCATCGCGGCGACGATCACCCTCTCGGCCGCGCCCGCCTCGAACAGCTTCGCAGCGAGCTGCCCAATCGCCTGACGCGAGGTGCGTTCGCTCATGCCGATGAGAACGTTGCCGCGCCCGATCGGCATGACGTCGCCCCCTTCGAGCGTCGCGAGACCCCAGTCCTTCGTCGGATCACCCCACCAGACGTGCACCTTGCCCGCAAAATCAGGGTGGAAGGTGTAGATCGCGGTGGTGAGGATCGTCTCCTCGTGCCGCGCGGGCCAATATAGCGGGTTCAGGGTCACGCCGCTGTAGATCCAGCAGGTCGTGTCCCGCGTGTAGAGCGTGTTAGGGAGGGGCGGCAGCAGGTATTCCGCCGGCCCCGGCGCATCGCGAATGAGGCGCAGCGCCTCGCCTTTCAAGGTCTCCGGAAAGTCGCGGGTCGACAGGCCGCCGATCAGCGCCTCGGCGAGCTCCCGGTCGGAAAGTCGCTCGAGATAGTCGCGGATCTCGTCCACCAGCATGATGCCCACCTGGTTCGGCACCACCTGCTGATCCAGAATCCACTTCTTCGCCTCGGGGATCGCCACCGTCTCGGCGAGAAGGTTATGCATCTCGACGACCTCGACGCCGCGATCCCGCATCTTGGTCACGAAGTCGAAATGGTCGCGCTTGGCGACGTCCACCCACAAGACATCGTCGAAGAGCAGCGCGTCGCAATTCGATGGGGTCAGGCGCTGGTGCGCTCGTCCCGGCGCGCACACCAGGACCTTGCGCAGCTGACCCACCTCGGAATGCACGCCGAAAGTCGTGTCCATGGGTGTCCTCCACTTTTTCGTGTTGTTATGGGCTGATGAGCCCGGTCACGAGGCCATAAAATCCGACGAGGCCACCGATGAGGGTCACCAGGAACGCGACGAGCTCGACCGGGGTGAAGAGCTTGGCGTTCTGTTCACGCCGAGCCCACACGTAAAGAATCGTCCCCGGCACGAAGAGTACTGTGACGAGGATCACGTACTTCAGCCCAGCCGCGATAAACATGAAGATCGTGTAGATGACCGCGATCCACGCGAAGATCTGGTCTCGGCGCCGCTCGCGCGGC
The DNA here is from genome assembly GCF_021556395.1 of Acuticoccus kalidii. Lineage (GTDB taxonomy): Bacteria > Pseudomonadota > Alphaproteobacteria > Rhizobiales > Amorphaceae > Acuticoccus > Acuticoccus kalidii. The sequence goes on along the minus strand of NZ_JAKGCS010000017.1, from coordinate 370,355 downwards.
GTCGTTTCGTAGCCGATGCCGCGGCGGGCGACGAGCACCCCATAACCCGCGACGAGAAGATAAGGCAGAAGCGTCGTCACGCTCGTCATGTCGAGCATGAAGTTGAAGGCGTCGCGCGACCAATAGGTCGAGATCACGAACAGCGAGACGACGACGTTGGTGAGCCAGAGCGCCGCGGCCGGCACGCGATTCTTGTTCTGCGACGTGAAGAGGCGCGGCATGTCCTTGGACTTGGCGGCCGCGAACAGCACTTCGGCGCAGATCAGCGACCACGCGAGATAGGCGCCGAGCACCGAGATCAGCACGCCGATCGAGATGAACACCGCGCCCCAATGGCCGACCACGAGCTCGAGCGCGCCGGCGAGCGAAGGGTTCTGCACGCCTGCGATCGCTGCGCGCGGCGCGGTCGCGTAGGGCAGCAGCGTGACGGCAACCATCAATCCCGTGACGGCCACGAAGCCGAGGATCGTCGCGGAGCCGATGTCCGCGCGAGTCTTGGCAAAGCGAGAATAGACGCTCGCCCCTTCGATCCCCAGGAACACGAAAACCGTGATCAGCATGGTGTCGCGCACCTGCGCAATCAAAGTCTTCGCCGGCATGTCGACGCCGCCGAAGAAATTTTCGGAGAACTGCGTGTAATTGAACGCGAACGCCATGATCAGGATCGCGACGATGATGGGAACGATCTTCGCGACTGTCACAATCGCGTTGATGAACGTCGCCTGCTCGACACCCCGCAATATCATGAAGTGGAACGACCAGATGCCGAGAAGAGACACGATGATCGCAAGCGCGCTGCTTCCATCTCCGAAGATTCCGGGGAAGAAACGACCGAGTGTTGAGCCGATCAAAACCCAATAAAAAACGTTGCCGAGACAGCTCCCGAGCCAATAACCGAAGGCCGAGAGAAAGCCCATATAATCGCCGAACCCAGCCTTCGCGTACGCGAAAACACCGGAATCAATGTCTGGCCGCTTCTCGGCCAGCGCCTGAAAAACACGGGCGAGCATGTACATGCCGGTCCCCGCGATAGTCCAGGCGATAATCGCACCGAACGGGCCGGTTGCCGTTGCAAATCGGCCAGGCAAATTGAATATGCCTGCGCCCACCATTGAGCCGACGACCATCGCTGTGAGGGCGAGAAGCGAAAGTTTCCCAGAAGGCCCACCCGTCATTTCACCTCCCCGCCTTGTAAAAGGTTTTATAAATTATGCACGGGAGAAAAATATTATAGATCATGATCCTTGATATGAGCAAGGAAATTTCGCGAACTCTAATTCGTCTAGTCTCATCTTCCGGCAGTCTCACCATTTGGTTCTTGCCGCAGAGACAACTGACCTGGGCACCTGTCCCTTCTAGGCTCAGGACCCATAAAGATGGTCCGTTAATGCGAATCTGATTCCACGATCTCTCAAGGGGGGATCGTTGTGAGCAATGCGCACTTCTGGCTGAGCGAGGCTCGGGCCGAGAGCCTGGCACCGCTTCTGCCGACCGTCTCGCGAGGCAAGCCGAGGGTCGATGATCGCCGGGTCATTCACGTCGACAAGGCCTACGACACCAACGCGATCCGCCGTGCGGTCGAGGCTGGTGGCGCCTTCCCGAACATTCCGCCGAAATCCAGCCGGCGCTGGAAGAGCTTGCTTCTCGCCCTTCCTCTACCGCGAAACCGCCCCGGAAACAGACGCAACGGTTCGCTTATTTCGTTTCTCATAAGCTCGTCGGCCGCCTTCGCGGCGAAGAAGAGCACGGAATACGAAGCGGCCATGACGGGGTGAACCGCTGCGGTCTGTTGGGCCTCCGCAGCCTGCCCCGTCGTCCAGCCGCCCCACCATCCGCCTCGACAAACTAGACGCAGGGGCAGCGTTGTCAAAGCCGAGCATGGTCCGAAGAATCCAGGTCGATCAGAACTGCAGTCATTCATTTTGGGTTGACGACATGTCAGTGGGGCGGGATGCAGCCTTGCCCAACCGTTGGGCGCACAAGGAGATGCACCATGGCCGACCGCATCCTCGTCCTGTACGGCTCGTACCGCGCCGATCGGCAGGGAATTCGCCTCGCGCGGTATCTCGTTGATGCGTTGACCGAGTTCGGCGCCGACACCGAACTGATTGATGCCAAGGCGCTCGATCTGCCGATGCTCGACCGGATGTATAAGGAATACGCCGCCGACGAAGCGCCTTCCGTGCTAAAGGAACTGGCCGGCAAGATCCGCACCGCCGACGCCTTCGTCTTCGTCACCGGTGAATACAATTGGGGTGTTCAGCCGGGACTGAAGAACCTGACCGACCATTTCCTCGAGGAATGGTTCTGGCGGCCTGCGGCGATCGCCAGCTATTCGGCCGGTCGCATCGCCGGCGCACGCGCCGCGCTCGCCTGGCACGGTACGCTATCGGAAATGGGGATGGTCGTCATTTCGAGCACGCTCGCCGTGGGCGGTATCGGCCACACTCTCGACGTCGACGCACAGCCGATCGGCGACGGCGGAGCTGCTCTGGCACAGGCCTTTCCGCGCTTCGCCGCCGATCTTGCCTGGTGGGCTGAGGCGGCCCGGGCGCAGCGCCTTGCAAAGGGCACACCGTACTGAACCGGCACAGCGCGGAGTGACCCCTCCCACACCGAGCGAGCTTCAGCATCAAAATCCTGGTCGCCGACCATGTTCGCCGTGGCAGATCCTGTCCCCCCGGGGCGGAGCGTGGCCGCATAGGTCGGCCACTGACAGTTCCACAACTCCCGTTGGCCATTTGCCGTCCACTGTCTGCGCTCCACGCGGAGGTGAGGGATGAAAGAGTGAGACGAGCAAAGCCGTCGGCATCAGGGCCAAGGCCGCCGACCGACAGGGCCGCGAGGCCGAGGATCGAATTGGCGGTCGCCGGGCCGCTCGCCGTACCCACCGTGATGGCGCCGAACGTTCCCTGGGACGCGCTCCCCGCGTAGGTCACGCTGACTCCATCGCCACCGTTCGACTCGACGGGTACGGCCCCCATCCCGGTGTTGATGGGCTGGTCGACGGTCGCGGTGATGACGGCCGAGGGGTTGACGGTCAGCGCGCCGCCATTGCCGCCCGCCGAAGGGCCGCCATCGGAGCCCGCGCCACCTTTCGAGAGCGCGAGGACGCTGCCATGTGCATCCAAGTGTTGCGGAATGTTGCCCTCTAGCCATAACACACTCCTGCTCCGCCTCTCCTGTATATTTGAAATAACTTAGGAAATACTGTTTCGGGAATATGGATCTTGCGTCGACCTCTCCGTCAAAACACATGATGTTAGAGCCGTGCCAATCCTAGGATGACATCTTCTGCCCGATAATACGTAGCAGGTGCTTCTCGCCCTCGGACGCTCAGCAACAGAGATGCCGGTTGCCGCTTCTTCCGTTGGAGCTGGGTGTGCCCGCGCCCACAAAGGCAGGACTTGATTGCCCAGCCGAACGGGACGAAGTAGCCTGCGGCCGCGTCGTCCTGTGTTCCACAAACTCCATCGCAAACGTGTGACGATGATCCGAATTACCTCCACGATCGCGATCGACGAGAGCGAGATCGACGAGAATTTCATTCGCGCCTCCGGTCCCGGCGGTCAGCACGTGAACAAGACGTCGTCCGCCGTCCAGCTCCGTTTCGATGCCCGCCGTTCACGATCGCTGCCAAACGATGTTGCCGTGCGTCTTATGCGGCTGGCGGGCAGCCGTCTGACCCGGGACGGCGTGATCGTCATCACCGCCCAAGCCCACCGCAGTCAGCAGAGAAATCGGGAAGACGCACTCGCGCGGTTGGTCGACCTCATCCGGGAAGCGACGACACAGAAAGCTGTCCGCCGAGCGACCAAGCCGTCGCTCGCGTCAAAGCGGCGCCGCCTGGAGGCGAAAGGCCGTCGTTCGACGATCAAGAACCTCAGGCAGGGCAAGCCCGGCCCAGAATAGCAAATGCCGCGGAGGACCGGGCGCTCGGGAGCCCACTCGGGGGCACGCCGGCCGTTCGCTTTTCGCTGTGACGGTGAAAGCTCAATCGAGCCGCTGCGGAAAGCCTCGAAACATCCATCCGGTACGGCCCGCTTTTTTCCATCGGCGGAAAAGGGTATCCGTTGTCGGATGCTCCTAAAAGCCTACGCTGTTCACCTCTTCACGGCCCTCGGCGCCTCGCTTGCCATGCTCGCACTGCTGGAGGCCGCGCAGCAGGATTGGGCCATGATGGCGATCTGGCTGGCCGTCGCCTTCGTCGTCGACGGGATAGACGGCCCTCTTGCCCGCCGCTACGACGTTCAAACCAATGCGCGCGTGATCGATGGGACACTGCTGGACCTGATCATCGACTTTCTCACCTATGTGATGATCCCCGCCTACGCCCTTTATGGATCGGGCCTGCTTCCAGGGTGGACGGGCTGGTTCGTGGTGCTTTTCATCCCGTTTGTCTCATCCCTTTACTTTGCTGATACACGCATGAAGACGGAGGACGGGTCGTTCCGTGGCTTTCCCGGATGCTGGAATATGGTGGTTCTGGCATTGCTGGTGATTCAGCCCGGTTGGGGAGTGATCCTCGGCCTGGTCCTGTTGCTGTCCGCTGCCCAGTTCCTCATGCTGCGGTTCATTCATCCGGTGCGTACGTCGCGCTGGCGGGCTGTGTCACTGCCCGTGGCGGTGATCTGGACAGGCTGCATTGCCTATTCCGCGTGGTTCGATTTCGCCCCGATGTCGGTATTGACCGGTATCGTGGCCGTAACGTCAGCCTATTTGCTGCTCGCGGGTATCGCACAGCAGATGATTTATAAATCGCGAAGCGCTGCACTGATTTAGAACGCTAGCGGACGGCGGGCCCCACCGGGTTACGTCGCGACGCCGTAGCGGGCGGGAGCTCAGCTTGGCCCGTTTGTGACAGGTCCGAACTTTCGGGGCATCGCTCTTCGTCGTATGCTGCCTCAAAGAAACAGCGTCGGTCGCCGGAATGGCCTCTGGGGGCTTGCTCGGAACGTCTGCTTTGGGCTCACCGCCGACCCGAGGTGGATCGGAATCATTCGGTTTTGGAAGCGTTGTACCGGGTGGACATCTCGGACATCCGATTGACCTCCCCTGTCGCACTGGTGATGCGATGGGCGCGTGATGGTCTTCGCGGAGGAGCCAACAGTGAGCGTCGCATTCAAGAAGGAGGACAGCGCCGACACCGCCTCGGAAACGGTGCTGCCCGACCGCCCGATCTCGCAACATCCGAACCTCGTGACCGCGCAGGGGCTCGCGGCGCTGGAGCGGCTGCTGGCCGAGGCGCGCCACGCCGTCGACGCCGCGTCGGGGATCGAGGACATCAACGAGCGGCGACGGCAGCAGGCGGTCCCGCTGCGCGACATGCGCTATCTCGCAGAGCGTGTCCGCACCGCCCAGGTGGTCGACGCGCCGGCATCGGCAGAGGCCGTGGCGTTTGGCGGAAACGTCACGTTCCGTCGCGACGACGGTCGGGTGCAGACATATCGCATCGTCGGCGAGGATGAAGCGGATCCCAGGACCGGAACGATTTCGTACGTCTCGCCGGTGGCGCAACGCCTCCTCGGCCGCGTGATCGGAGACGTGGTGGAGGTCGGCGGGCACGAACTTGAGGTCGTCTCCATCACGTGACGGTGGCATCTTCAGGGGATGCATCGTCGGCGATGTAGAGAGCTGCTAGACGGTGGTCCCGCCGTGCGCCTCGTCGATCAACCGATTAAGCCCGCATGACTCGAGACCAAGCGCCTCGACCGGATGACCGCAAGCGGTCCGCCGAGGCCGTCAACACAGGGATCGGGTGCCAAGGCATGAGATCGTCGGGCTGACGGTTGGGCCAGCCGCCGGCGATGCGCTCCAGGGTGAGGCTCAGCCAAGCGTGCGGGTCGATGCCGTTGAGTTTTGCCGCGTTAGCGCTCCCTTATCCCTCCCCTCGCTCCGGCGGCGGTGTGTCAGCGCCACCCCAGCCGGGCGAGGATCTCGCCGACGATTCCGCGACGGAAGGTGAGCACGCAGACGACGAAGATCACGCCCATGACCACCGTGACCCATGAGCCGATCGTTGCAAGGTAGTTCTGCAGCGTGACGATGACACCGGCGCCCACGACCGGGCCTAGGATCGTGCCCATGCCGCCGATCAGCGTCATCAGCACCACCTCGCCGGACATGTGCCAGTGGACGTCGGTCAACGTCGCGGTCTGGAAGACGATCGACTTGGTGGCGCCGGCGAGGCCGGCCAGCCCCGCCGAGATTGTGAACGCCATCACCTTGATCCGCGCGACCGGATAGCCGAGCGAGATCATGCGGGCCTCGTTCTCCCGGATTCCCTTCAGCGCCTGGCCGAACGGAGAATGCACCGTCCGCTGGATCATTGCGAAGCCGACGACGAAAATCGCCGCGACGAAGAAGTACATGTTGAGGCTGTCGCGCAGATCGATCAGGCCGAACAGCCTGCCCCGCGGGATACCCTGGATACCGTCCTCGCCATGCGTGAAAGGCACCTGCAGGCAGAAGAAGTACACCATCTGGGCCAGCGCCAGGGTGATCATCGCAAAATAGATGCCTCTCTGCCGGATTGCGATGGCGCCGAAAACGAGGCCCATGAGCGCCGCACCGACGGCCCCGGTCAGAATGCCGAGGAGTGGATCGAAACCCCACTCCTTGACGACGTGGCCGGTGTAATACGCCGCCATCCCGAAGAACGCGGCGTGCCCGAACGATAAGAGCCCGACATAGCCAAGCATCAGGTTGAACGCGCACGCGAACAGCGCGAAGCACAGGAGCTTCATCAGGAACACCGGGTAGAGGCCGGTGAAGGGAGCGACGACGAGCAAGGCGAGGCCCGCGGCCGCGAGAAGAAGATTGGCCGCGCGTCCGGCGGGGAAGCTCATTCGCGTGACCTCCCGAACAAACCGTGTGGCCGGATGATGAGCACGATCGCCATGATCACGAAGATCACCGTGGAGGAGGCTTCCGGGTAGAAGGTGCGCGTCAGCCCCTCGATCAAGCCGATGCCGAGGCCCGTCACGATGGAGCCGAGGATCGAGCCGAGCCCGCCGATGACGACGATTGCAAAGACGACGATGATCAGATTCTGCCCCATGATCGGGCTCACGGTGTAGATCGGCGCCGCGAGGACGCCGGCGAACCCGGCGAGCGCCACGGCGAATCCGTAGGTGAGGGTCATCATCAGCGGCACGTTGATGCCGAACGCCCGCACGAGGTCGGGCCGCTCGACGGCGGCGCGCAGGTAGGAGCCGAGCCGCGTGCGCTCGATCAGAAGCCATGTGCCGAAGCACACCAGCAGCGAGGCGACGATGACCCAGGCGCGATAAGTCGGCAAAAACATGAAGCCGAGATTGTAGCCGCCGGTCAGCATCTTCGGTGGCGCGTAGGGCTGACCGGAGACACCGTAGAAGTTGATGAACGTCCCCTCGATGATGAGGGCGAGACCGAAGGTGAAGAGCAGCCCGTACAGGTGGTCGAGCTCGTAGAGGCGCGACAGCATCGTGCGCTCGATGACGATGCCTGCGGCGCCGACGATCAGCGGCGACAGGATGAGCGCCGGCCAGTAGCCGATGCCGAGATACGTCAAGAGCAGCCACGCCATAAAGGCGCCCAGCATGTAGAGGGCGCCGTGCGCGAAGTTGATCACGTTCAACACGCCGAAGATGACCGCGAGACCGAGGCTGAGCAGCGCGTAGAACGCGCCGTTGATCAGCCCGATCAAAAGCTGGCCGAACAACAGCGGAGCTGGGATGCCCAGGAGCTCCTGCATTCGGCGATTCCCCCTCACTTTGGTCTGGAGATGGCGGGGTCCGAGGGCATGCCGCCGGACCCCTGGGGCTAGCGCGCTCGGCTCAGTTGGTGACGAGCGGGCAGGTGCTCTTGTCGAGCGGCTGGAAGGCCTCGTCGCCGGGGATGGTGGCGAGGATGTCGTAGTAGTCCCACGGCCCCTTCGATTCGTCCGGCGTCTTCACCTTGACGAGGTACATGTCGTGCACCATCCGCCCGTCCGGCCGGATCTTGCCGTCGGCCGCGAAGAAGTCGTTGATCGGCATGGTCTTCATCTGGTCGACCGCCGCCTTGCCGCCGTCGTCGTCGATCTCGGCGACTGCTTTGAGGTAGTGCGCGACGGCGGAGTAGACGCCGGCGTGCACCATGGTCGGCTTCTGTCCGTTCATCTTCTCGGCGAAGCGCTCGGCGAACTCGCGCGAGGCGTCGTCGCGGTCCCAGTAGAAGCCCGTCGTCAAGGTCAGGCCCTGCGCCACGTCGAGGCCCAGCGCATGGACGTCGGTGATGAAGCCGAGCAGCGCTGCGAGCTGCTGGCCGCTCTGGACGATGCCGAACGAGTTGGCCTGCTTGATGGCGTTGGTGGTGTCGCCGCCGGCATTGGCGAGGCCGATGACCTTGGCGCCCGAGGCCTGCGCCTGCAGGAGGAAGGACGAGAAGTCGGTCGTCGACAAGGGATGGTTCACGGACCCGACGACCGTGCCGCCGTTGGCCTCGACGACCGCGGCGGTGTCGGCCTGTAGCTGATGGCCGAAGGCGTAGTCGGCGGTGAGGAAGAACCAGGTGTCGCCGCCGCCCTCGACCACCGCCTTGCCGGTGCCGACGCTGAGCGCATAGGTGTCGTAGGTCCAGTGCACGAAGGTCGGCGCGCACTGGGCGTTGGTGAGCGCGGTCGTGGCCGCGCCGCTGTTGAGGAACGCGGTGTCGGTGTCGGCCGTCACCTGCTGCACGGCAAGCGCCACGGAGGAGGTCGGCACGTCGACGATCACGTCGACCCCGTCCTGGTCGATCCACTGCCGGGCGACCGAGGAGCCGACATCGGGCTTGTTCTGGTGATCGGCCGACAGCACCTCGACCTTGAGGTCCCCGCCGAAATCCTCGACCGCCATCCGGGCGGCGACGACCGAGCCCTCGCCGGAAAGGTCGGCATAAAGTCCCGAGCGGTCGTTCAGGACGCCGATTTTCACCACGCCGTCGGAAATTTCCGCCTGCGCCGTGGTGCCGAGTACCATGATCGCGGTGGTTGCCATCGCCAGTTTCATCAGCCGCATTCGTGTTCCTCCCTTATTGTTCTGATCCGGGGCCGGTTGGCGTCAGACCCCGAGAAGTTCGTAGAGTTCGCCCATGCGGGCGTCGATGTCGTCACGCGAGAACTGTTCGACCACCCGCCCGTGCTCGATGACATAGTGCCGGTCGGCAAGGCGGGCCGCGAAGTGGAAGTTCTGCTCCACCAGCACGATCGTAAAGCCGCGCTCGCGCAGTCGCTCAACGCTCACGCCGATTTGCTGCACGATCACCGGGGCGAGGCCCTCGGTCGGCTCGTCGAGCAGGAGGAGCTTGGCGCCGGTGCGCAAGATCCTCCCAATCGCAAGCATCTGCTGCTCTCCGCCCGAAAGGCGCGCGCCCGAAGCGCCCTTGCGCCGCTCTTCGAGGTTGGGAAACAATTCGAAGATCTCCGCGAGCTCGAGCCCGCCGGGCTGGACCGCCGGTGGCAAGAGGAGGTTCTCCTCCACCGTCAGGCTCGCGAAGATGCCCCGCTCCTCCGGGCAATAGGCGATGCCGCGCCGGGCGATGCGCTCCGGCTTCATCGCGATGATCTCCTCGCCCTCATGGAGGATCGAGCCCTGCCGCTGGCGGATGAGACCCATGATGGCGCGCAGCGTGGTCGTCTTGCCCGCGCCGTTGCGCCCCAGGAGGCTCACCACCTCGCCGCGGTTCACGTCGAAGTCGACGCCGTGCAGAATGTGTGATTCGCCGTACCAGGCGTTGAGATCGCGGGTGCTGAGGACCGGTTGCGGCTCAGTCACCGCCCGTTCCCATGTAGGCTTCGCGCACCGCCGGATCGTTCGACACCTGTTCGTAGGCCCCCTCGGCGAGGATCTGTCCGCGCTGCAGCACGGTGATGGTGTCCGATAGGGTCGCCACCACTTCCAGATTGTGCTCCACCATCAGGACCGTCCGGTTTTCGGACACCTTGCGGATGAGGTCGGACACGCGGGCGATGTCCTCGTGCCCCATGCCGGCCATCGGCTCGTCGAGCAGCATCAGCTCCGGCTCCAGCGCCAGCGTCGTCGCGATTTCGAGCGCGCGCTTGCGGCCATAGGGCATCTCGCTAGCGATGGTGTCGGCGTACTGCGACAGCCCGACCGCCTCGAGCAGCTCGCGCGCCCGCCCGTGCAGGCGATCGAGAACGCGGGTGGGCTTCCAGAACGAGAAGGTGAGCCCGGTCGGCTGCTGCAGCGCCAGGCGCACGTTCTCGAGCGCCGTGAGATGCGGGAAAACGGCCGAGATCTGAAACGAGCGGACCAGCCCCATGCGCGCCACCGAGCCTGCCGATTGGCGCGTGATGTCGCGCCCTGCATAGACGATGGAGCCGGAGGAGGGTTGCAGGAACTTGGTGATGAGATTGAAGCAGGTCGTCTTGCCGGCGCCGTTCGGCCCGATCAGCGCGTGGATCTCGCCCTTGCGAACACGAAGACTCACCCCGTTCACTGCCACGAATCCGGCGAATTGCTTCGTCAGATCATGCGTTTCCAAAAGATAATCGGTCACAAGATGGTCTGTCATGTACGCGACAACATACTCTACACCCCAGAGGCCGTCGAGCCGCGTTGATGCGGGCGAGGAACCCGGCGATCCACTTTCGTCTCCCCGCGTCGCGAGGCCGATCTCTTCGAGGAGATCATGCCGCGTGATGCGGCCCTCGCGACGCGCGCCGGATTTCTTCGTCAGCATCATCCGCCATGCCTTCGGCGAAAGGCGGAGTGGGACGCGGCGGCCAAGGACAGCGGCAGCAATGAAAGACGGTGCGCCTCATTGAGGACGCCTTCCATCAGGCTATGTGGGACGTGGAGGGCTGAGCGATGGCGCGAATGTCCAGATCAATGGTCAAGCCGCTCCCCTTCGGCCCCAAGCTGGTGCTCAACCAGTGGATCGCCAGCCTGTTCGGTTTCGTCGCGTCGCGCTACTCCGCCGCTCCGGCATAGTCCCCTGCCGCGAACGGCGGCCCGCTTTGGCGACGAACGGCGGCCTTGAACTGCGAGGGGGCGCAGTTGTTGCGGCGTTTGAAGGCACGCGTGAAACTCGCGTGGTCCTGGTAGCCGAGGTCGAGCGCGATCTCGATGATCGACATGTCGGTTTCCCGAAGCAGCTGTGCGGCCCTGGCTTGGCGGGCCTCTTCGAGCACCTCGCGGTAGGTGTATCCCTTTTGGCGCAGTCGCCGCTGGAGGCCCTGCGTGCTGAGACCGGCCAGCGTTGCGGCGCCCTCGATATCGCTCTTGCCGTCAAGCAGGCGCATGGCGACCAGCGCCGAAAGGGTTCGCGCCGGTTCGCCCGCATTCTTCATCACGGTATCGGCGACGAGCTCTCGAAGCGACACGACATGTTTCGGCCTGGGGACGCCGGGGTCGAGCCGCGCAGACAGAGCGGCTATCGGCACGGCAACGCCCGCGCCGCGGATGTCGCGTTTGCCGTGGGCCGGCACTTGCAATTTGTCTTCAAGCAATGCCGCAACGCCGTCCCGATCGTCGAAGGTTTCGATCCACGCCGGAAGCCACGATCGCCCGAGGTAGGCGCGGATGAAATCGATCATCGGCGGCAACGTGTGCTCAGCATGGATGGCCGATACGGCGTCCGGCTTTGGCGGGGTGTATCTCAGAACCATGTGCCGTCCGACGGGAGTGAACTCCATCGCCGGCCCGGTGTGCTGGACCCAGCTCGTGCCGGCCAGGCGTCCCAGCGCTTCGCCGAGTGTCGGCGCGTTCAGGGCATAAAGCGCATACGCGCCGTAACCCTTGTGCTTCATCCGCTCGCCGACCGTCAGTCCGAAGAGGCGATCACTGCTGTGTCTCGCGCAGCGGTCGAAGATGCGCTGCATCGCCGACACCGGCATCGGCATGTCGGGGGTGCTCAGTATCTTGATCGGCACACCCTCTGCCGCAAAGATCTTGTGGAGTGCCGCTTCCCCCTCTCGATCCTGGAAGATAGCCGGCAGCGGGCCAAAGCCGGAAACCCGCGTCAGAGGAATAGAAGGATGACCCGGCATACATCTTTATAAATTTTCGTCACATAATCTTTATTACGTCATATTTCAAAATAATTTGCAAGAATGCCAAATTTGACGGTGGTCAGGGCTGCTCGGCGGGCTTCGGCCCCAGCTGGCCGGCAAGCGTTCGCAATGTCGTGTCGAACGGGTTGGCCTCCAGCGCAGCTTCGAGAATGTCCCAGGCCGCAGCCGTATCACCCCTTGCCGCGGCGATGCGCACTTGCATGACCCACGCCTCCGTCCGCTGCGGATCCATCTCGGTCGCGGTGCGGAATGCATTCATCGCGGCATCAAAGTCGCGTCGGGTCAGCGCCATCCCTGCGCGTTGGAGCTGGGTCTCGGGATAGTCGAGGCGGGTCTCGATCGCCGCCTGCCATTCGGCCTCCGCACTCGCCTGTGCGCTTTGCGCCTCCGGCGGCAGCGTCTGGCCGAGGAGCGTGCGGGCGGCGGCAATGCGCACGTTGAGCCGCTCGTCCTCGAGCAGCGGTCTCAGCCGGTCGGTGCGTTCGGGCACCGGTGCGAGCCGCTGGACGTCGACCGCGGCTGCCCGCACGAGGGGATCGGGGTCGGCGAGGAGCGCGGCCGTCTCCGTCGCAGCCTGCGGCAGGCCGGATCGTGCCACCAGCCAGAGTGCGGTTGCGCGAACGATGCCGGCCATCTCGTCGTCGCGTGCAAGCGCGATCAGGTGACCCGCGGCCCAGGACGGGTTGGAGCGCCCCGCCGCAAGGATTTCGCCGTAGTGGGTGCCGCGATGGTCGCTGGCCGGGAAGCGCTTGGCGATTTCAGCCGCAGCCCATGCCGGCTGGCGGTCCGTATGGCAAGAGGTGCAGGCGTCCGACGCCCCGGTCCGCTCCGCGAGGTCCGGTCGCGGGATGCGGAAGGAATGATCGGCCCGCCAGTCATTGCCCATGTAGACTTTCTCCGCCATGTGGCAGTTCTTGCATGCCGCCCCAGGCGTGTCGGTCTCATGAAAATGGTGCGAGGGGCTGTCATATTCCTTCTTCGCAAGGGTCGGAAAGCGGGTGTTGCCGGCCGGGTTGTGGCACTGGGTGCAGACCGCGTTGCCATCGGCGCGCAGACGGGTGCTGTGGGGGTCGTGGCAGTCGCCGCAGCTCACGCCTTTGGCGTACATCTTGGACTGAAGGAACGAGCCGTAGACGTAAACTTCGTCCTCGATCTGACCGTCCGCCTGATAAAGGCCCGGCAGGAGGAGCGAGAGGTTGTAGGCATCGTGATAGGGGGTGCCCGGCGGGGGAGTGCCCTCCGTCAGCGGCTCGCGCCGCGAGTGGCAGCCGGCGCACTGCTCGAGTTGGGTGGTGCGCTCGCCAAGGTCGATCGGGAAGCCCCCGTTCGCCGGCGCGGGATTGTCACTCGACGCTACGCTCGCAGCCGCGTCCACCCAAGCAACGTGCGCGCTCCCCGGTCCGTGACACGCCTCGCAACCGACGCCAATCTCCGCCGCCTTGGACGCGAACGTGCCGGCCGCCGCGTCGAAGCCTTTTTCAAATCCGGTGGCATGGCAGACGGCGCAGCGGCCGTTCCAATTCTTGTAGGGGCCGCTCCAGTGCATTCCGTCGCTGGGCGAAAGGTTGGTGCCGGGGTAAAGGTGAAACCAGCGGTCCTTCTCCGTGTCCCACACCACGTCGAAGCTCTGGAGCCGGCCGGGCTCGGTCTCGAAAAGATATTGTTGCAGCGGCTCGACACCGATGACGGAATGGACCGGATAGGTGCGCTGTGTGCCGTCCGCTTCCGTGACGTCGGCGACAGGCGTGCCGCCCGGCGAGGTGGTGAAGCGCGCGCGCATCCCTTCGCCGACGAACGCGGAGCCTGAAAAATCTGCACTGATCGCGCCGTCCGAGGGAAACGTCCAGGCGAGTGCGTGGTCCGACCCCTCCCATCGCAGCGCTTCGGATTGGTGGCAGCCGACGCATGTCGCGGAGCCGGCATAGGTCGCCGGCGCGGGCTGTTCGGCGCGGCCGTTGCCGTACACGGCGACCGAAAGAACCGTGATGCACGCGATGAGCCAGAGGATGACGGTGGTGCGCACGTGAGGCCCTTACTTCGACCCTTGGCTGCAGGATACATCGCAAAAAAGCGCGGGAAGGCTCTTGGCCTCCCCGCGAACACGGTGGCGTAAAAGATCAGTCGCGGCCGTGGTGCTGGTTGTTCTTCATGTGCTTCACCTGCTGCACGACCTGGTCGAGGTTGTAGCTCTCCGGGTCCTGCATCGGCGGGAAGTCCACGTAGGATTCCAGCTCCTTCAGCCAGAGCGCCTGGCCGAGCGGCAAGAGGTTCCAGTCGTACACGTAGGCGGTGGCGGGGGCGGCCAGCGCGCCGGCGACACCGAACAGCGTCTTGGTCTGCGTGCCGATCGCGGTCTCGAACGGATCGCGCTTGATGTTCACAACCTGCGTCCAGGCATAGGTCTGCACGCCGTGGATGAAACCGTTCGGATCGTCAGACACCATCGCGAAGTACATCTTCCAGTTCTTCCAGCGAACCGCCGAGGGCTGGGAGCCGGAGTAGTAGAAGAAGGTGTCTCGAGCCGATTCCTCGGTTTCGCCGGTGAGATAGTCGAGCTGGTTCACACCGTCGAGCGTGGTCTTCTTGATGCCGGGATAGCTGCCGGTTTCGATCTGCGACTTCAGCTCGTTGTCCTTCGGGCCGCCGGCGATTTCCACCAGGGTGGGGAGCCAGTCGAGCGAGGCGAAGATATCGTTCTTGACCGTACCGGGCTTGATCTTGCCGGGCCAGCGGATCACGAGCGGCGCACGCATGCCGCCTTCCCAGGTGGACAGCTTGCCCCCCTTGAACGGGGTCACGCCGCCGTCGGGGAAGGAGATCGTCTCGGCACCGTTGTCGGTCGTGAAGACCAGGATGGTGTTTTCGAGCTCGCCCATGTCTTCCAGCTTCTTGATGACAAGGCCGATGTTGTCGTCAAGCTGCTTCATTCCGGCTTCGTTGACGCCCCAGTCCTTGCCGCCCGGCTCGCCGACCATGCCCAAATACTTGTCCGACAGCATCGTCGTGACGTGCATGCGGGCGGGGTTGTACCAAACGAAGAACGGCTTGCCGGTCGACTCGGGATCGTTCCGGTCCAGGAAGTCGATGACCTTGGCGGAGATCTCCTCGTCGATCGTCTTGGAGCGCTCCAGCGTGATCGGCCCCTCGGGGCTGCACGTCTGGTTGGCGGCCGTGCCGTCGGAGGAGGTGCAGGACAGCACCGGGCGAGGCGGCGTCAGGCAGATCGTGGTCGCCGGATCGACCGCGTTCGGGTCCTCCTCGAGTCCGGGGATCGGCGTGTTCTTGCATGGCGGCGCGACGGTCTGCTCATTGACCGACTTATTGATGTCCGGGAAGCTGACACCCTGCATCGCGTCGAGGTGGTAGAGGTAGCCCCAGAACTCCTGGAAGCCGTGCGCGGTCGGCAGGGCGTCGGTGTGGTCGCCGAGGTGGTTCTTGCCGAACTCGCCGGTGGTGTAGCCGAGGTCGTGCAAGAACTTGGCGATGGACGGCGTGCCGGGCCGCAAATACGAGGGGCTGCCCGGAAGCTGCGGGGGGATCATCCCGGTGCGGATCGGCGTCATGCCGGTGAAAAAGGCGTTGCGGCCGGCCGTGCAGCTTTGCTCGGCATAGTAGTCGGTGAACATGGCGCCTTCTTCACCGATCCGGTCGATGTTCGGCGTCTCTCCGACCATCAGCCCACGGTGATAGATGGAAGGCTGCATCCAGCCGATGTCGTCGGCCATGATGAACATGATGTTCGGCTTCTTGTCCGCGCCGGCTGCGGGAGCGGGAGTCGCCGCACTGTCTGCCGGAGCGGGCGTCGTGGCGGTGTTTTGCGCATGCGCGACCCCGCCAAGGGCGATCGTGGTCGCAACCGCCAGGGTCATCGAGAGTTTCAAAGGCTTATCTCCTCCGTAAGAACGCCGGAAAGGCCCGCCTTACTGAGGGGGCCGACCGAGGCCGGAAAGCGACAGGAAAGCCTTCGTAGACCCGTGGTGCCGCTCAATCTTTCGACCGCTTGCGTTGCTATGCGAGGGGCTCTTGCGGCTCTTTGCATTTCGCGTCAGGCCCATGAACCTCCGTCAATGGTCGCGCGTCTGAAGGAGTCTATTGGAGAGTTCGGCCGGACGTGAAACGTTGCGCCGGGTCGGACGCGCCGGTGCGCATCCAATCCGTGCCGACGTGAAATGCAAAGCGCCCCACGCAGCGTCGCGCTAAAGTGGTTCAGCGCAACGCTCACATCACGTTGAAACCTGTGGCCGATATTACCATTACTGTTCCACCCGGAACGTCTGCCGAAGAGCTCTCCCGGATCCACGCCATATTCCCGGACGCGGGCTTCGTTGCCCCGGCGGCCGCAGCGGCAGGACCGCCGAGCCTGGACGATGCGCTGTCATCGGCCGTGGTCGCGGCCCGCTCCTTTCCCGCCGAACTCGCGCAAGCCCTCTCGGCGGCCGGTGGAGTGGACCTCTTCGTCTATACGGCTCTAGCCATTCTCGCCGGCGCAGTGGGCGAACTCCTTGTCCGGCTCGTCATGCCGGGCGGCGCGAAAAACTTTGCGGCCCCCGCGGGCAGCCACCGCTTTCGCGATCGCGTCCCGCGGGCACTGCGCTTCGTCATCACACGGGCGATCGCGCTCCTGGTGTTTGCCGTGGTCGCGGTCGTTGCCGGCCGGCTGATGTTTCACAGCGAGGAAGCGCGCATCCTCGGCCGCCACATTCTGACCGCCATCGTTTTCGCGCGGGTCATCATCCTCTTCGTGCAGGTGTGTGCGGCGCCCGGCGCGCCGGAACGCCGCCTGATGGGATTGTCGGAGGCGGACGCGCGTGTCTTCAGCCGCGCGGGTCTCTTCATTGCCGTTGCGACGGGGCTCATCGGCGCGCTGCGTGGCTTCGTCTCGTTGGCCGCCGGCACCGGCGCCTCGGGCGAGCTCGCCCGCGTGGTTCTCGCCATCCTTCTGGGCGCTGCGACCATCACCTTTTTCCTGTGGATCCGCCGCCCGGTCGCCGACCTTATCGGCCGGTCGATGACGGCCGGCAGCGACAGCGCCTCGGCATGGGGCGCCCGTGTCGCCCGGCGCACCATCACACTCTACATCCTGCTTGTGCTCGTCGATGTGACGTTGAAATCGCTCGGCGCGCTCGGACTTCTCGGGCCGGCCGCAGCCGCCGGTGCCGGCTCCACCGTCTTCCTGCTCGTCCTTGCACCGCTCGCGGTCGCCGGTCTCAGACTCTGGGCCAGCGAGCTTGATCCAGGTGAGCAGACGCCGGTTGTCCTCGGCGCCTTCGCCCTCGTGGAAGGTGCGTTGATCATCGGCGTCGCCGCCCTCCTGTTCGTGGCGTGGGGGATCGACCCGTTCGGCGCACCGGGCGCCACCGGACTCGCCGCCATCGTCCCCCGGCTCATGGAAGCGGCCATCGTCGTCATCGTCGGCGTCGCGGTGTGGCGGGCGGTCATCGGTATTCTGGGCGGCCCGCGGCGGGCCGCAGGAGACGCGGACCCGCCCGCCGAGCACGGCGAAATGGGTGGCGCCGGCAACCGGATGGACACGATCCTGCCGATCCTGCGCGGCACCTCGCTCTCGCTGATCGCTCTGGTGACGGCCTTCACCGCGCTGATGGCGCTCGGCGTGAACGTGGCCCCGCTTCTCGCCTCCGCCGGCGTCCTGGGTCTTGCGATCGGCTTCGGCGCGCAAACGCTGGTCGCCGATATCATCAGCGGCCTCTTCTACCTCTACGAGGACGCCCTGCGGGTCGGCGAATACATCGAGACCGACGCCGGTGGCGGCGCGGTGGAGAAGATCTCCATCCGCTCGGCGACTCTGCGCCATCCGCGAGGCGCGCTCATCACCGTGCCGTTCTCCAAGATGGGCACCATCAAGAACAACAGCCGCGACTGGGCGGTGATGAAGTTCTCCTTCCGCGTGCCTGCCGACACGGACGTCGAGATGGTCCGAAAGCTCGTGAAAAAGGTCGGGGAGGAGATGGCGCAGGATCTGGAGCTGAAGGACGCCATCATCGCGCCGCTGAAATCGCAGGGCGCCATCGGCATCACCGGGCGCAGCTTCGAGATCGGTTGCAAGTTCACCGCGGTTCCCGGCCAGCAGTTCGGCCTGCGCCGGCACGCCTTCGCGATGCTGCAGAAAGCGCTGAAGGAAAAGGGCGTCACGTTGGCCGGGCAGGACATCGACTTCTCGCAACTCGCCGGCTCCCGTCCGGCCTGACCGCCCGGCCCGCCAGCGTCCAGCCGATCCGTTCGATCACAGCGGGGCTGATCGCGACACCGGTCGACGTTACCGCCGTATGCGGAGCGCGCCGATGAGAGCGCCCCGCGGGATCCTATCGATCGTCGCCCGGCCGGCCCCGCGGGGCCAGCACAGGATTAAGCCGATCCGTCCGCGGCAAGGAAGAAGCGGATCATTGCGGCCGACGCATCGGGACCGTCCGGGTCGGTGTAGGAGCCGGCCTCCGATCCCCCCGCCCACGCATGACCCATCCCCTCGACAATTCGCATCTCCGCGACGACGACGCCGTCCCGCTCGAGCCGATGCACGGTCTCCGATCGCCCGTTCGGCGAGCCGGCGATCCGCTCGACGCTGCGCCGCCCCACGGGCAACCGGTCCTCCATCGCATCGAAGATCGACGCGGCGTTGCTGGGGACCACGGTCTTGTCGGCCGTGCCGTGGACGATGATCAGCCGCGGATGGGCGTCCGTCGCCGGCCCGGCTCGGAGCGGGCCGCCGCTGCCATTCATGGCCGAGAACGCCGACATCACGTCGGATGCGGCACCGTAGCCGAGCCCGGAGTGGATCCCGACCGCATCGTAGACCTCCGGATAAGTCGCCGCCACCACAGCCGCCATCGCACCGCCGGCTGACAGACCGGCGACGAAGACCCGGCCGGAGGCGATGCCGTACTCGTCCCGCAGCGCCGTCGTGAGATCCGCGAGAATGGCGGGCTCGCCATCGCCGCGGCGTTGATGGTTCGGGTCGAACCAGTTCCAGCACCCGGACATATTGGCCCGCCGTGACTGGCCCGGATATGCGACGAGGAGCCCGTGCTCCGACGCGAGACGGTTCATGTCCGTTCCTGCGGCAAAGTCGTCCGGATCCTGGTTGCAGCCGTGCAGCATCACAATGAGGCCGTTCGGCACGCCCGACGTCGTCGCCGGGACGTAGAGGCGGTAGTCACGGCTCCCCGCGCGCCCTTGGAACGTGCGCGAGATGAACCGCGCGTCGGCCGGGGCTGTCCGTGGTGCAGCGGGGCCGTGGGAGGCAGGGCTTGGCGCACGTCGCGCCTTGAGCATCGTGACGACCTTGCCGAGCGGGTAGGTCGGCCGCCCGGACGACTGCGGCTCGCCGCTCGAGACCCGCGCCGTCGCAAGCCGCGGCACGCCTGAGGGGTCACGCGGCGCGACGTTGCCGGGGGGCACTGGCGCGGCCTCTGCGTCGGGAGTGAACGCACTCGGGCCGCCGAGATTGAGGGCGGAACGGATGATCGCCGTCGCCTGTTGAGGCTGTCCGTCGCGCACGGCGGCAGTCGCCCGACGCATGGCCGAGGTCAGGTGCTTGTTCATAGACGTCCTTCGCCGGCGATGGCCGGCAGTACGAGTGTCCCGTCAGGCGATGCGGTCGGCGATCGCGGCCTTCACGTCCCGGCTCGCCTGGAGCGTACCGAGAACGGTGATCGAAGCGATCGTGGCCGCGGCGAGATCCGGCGTGACGTCGGCTGCGATCCGCATCAGCCCGACGACCTTGATGTGAAGCCGCTCGCCTGCCGCCCGCGCCGCTTCCAGCTCTTGCCTCGTGACGTCGCGCAGGCCGAGATCGAGCATGTGACGATCGATCGCTCGCGAGACCTCACCAGCGTGCCCGGTGATCTGATTGCGGATTGCCGTGCGAATGAAATCGGTCCGGTTCTGGTAGAACCCTTCCTGGACGAGCAGATCGATCCGGCCAAGGTCGACCGGACCAAGGTTGATCGTGATCTTTTCCGTTTCCATCCGCGCTCGACCAAAGGCCGCCTCTCACCATCCCACTGGATGGTATATGGATGGTAAGCGGAGGGTTGGCAAGAGGAACGTGAGGCGCGCGCCAAGCTGGGGCGGCCAAGCCGTACCGGACATCAAGCCATACTCGCGAGGCCGCTCGTCGGCACGAGGGTGAGAGCGGGCGCCATCCAGGGGGCCGCAGCAGGCTCAGCGCGTCCCGCTCCGACAATCCGCACGCGAGCTCATCGCGATGCTCATGGGTGGCGCGACGCACGCGTGGGCGGATATTTTCGTCCCGGGGTGCTGGCTGGATCGAGGTTGACCGGGCGAGCGGCACGGTCGCGAGCCGCAATCTCATTTGCGTCGCGACGGCGCGTTCAGCCGCACGCGCTGCTCCGCTCAAGGCGCCGTCCAGCCGAGCGGCTGGCGTCTCTTCGGGGTGTTCGTGAACGTGCCCGTCATGCGTCCAGGCGGCTGAAGTGCATCGCCGGCATCGATCGGGTCACAAAAAAAGGAGAGCCCGGGCGGGCTCTCCTTTCGCGTCGTCAGTGAGCGCTCGCTCAGTCGACGAGCTGGAGGTTCGACGCCGACTCGCGGCCGTCGCGACCGCGCTCGACATCGAAGGTCACCTTCTGGCCTTCATCGACGCCGCTAAGGCCGGCGCGCTCGACGGCGGAGATGTGAAGGAAGACATCCCGCGAACCCGTCTCCGGCTGGATGAAGCCGAAGCCCTTTTGAGAGTTGAACCACTTCACGGTGCCATTGGTCATCGTGTTTCTCCAAAGAAAATTGCTGCCCGCCGAATGCGGCAGCCTGGCTGCAGTCAGAGCAAAAATCGTGAACTGAAGCCGTTTGGAGACAGTGTTCGATTATTGTAACTTAGCCAAACACATATGCACCCCCCGCCCTGCGATTGCAAGCAAAAGATTTTCTGCCATAAACCCGCCGTTACCACATCAGTAGGCGGCCGAACTCGGCCTGCCGGAGCGGGATATAATTCCAATCCAAAGATTGGTCATTGCGCTTTGTCTTTTTCTCCCTAGATATTGAACTGGACAGTAGCCGATCTGGCTCGCCGCTCTTCTTCGTTTAATCTTCATCGTTCGGAACGGCCGTCTTCGGTCGCGCCTGACGGGCTGCGTTCATCGCATGCCTATGCAAAGGAATTCGTGTGGCGAAAAGCCAGAAGCGAGCAGAATCGATGCCGAAGACCGCAGACCCAGCCGCCAAGACGGCGAAGAAGGTTGCCGGCCCGAAATACCTCCGCGACTCCATGACCTCCGCTCCCACCGCGACCAACATGACCGGCAAGGGCAAGACGCCGCGCGGAGGCAGCAAGGCATGACCGGCACTGGCGCCACCGACGCCGTGGAGACCATGAGCGAGGCCGACTATCAATTGCCGGCAGACCTCTTCGTCGCTCGCCGCGTGAATTCCAAGCGTGGCGGGCTTCACTACCACCGCTTCGTGACCGCCGCCGAAGCGATCAAATTCGCGGGCGAGAATTACTCCCCTCTGCGGCCTGAGGACCTCGTCATGTCGGTCGGCAACAAGCGCTTCAATTTTTCTGCGGTGAAGTTGATGCGCCATCGCGCAGACGCGCAGCTGAACGCTGCGGAACCGGACCGGTGAACGACAGAGCGATCGGTGCCGGCGGCTCCCCGGCCGATCCGGGAGGGCAGCCACCGGCGACGGCAGCCTCCCACCGGCCTCCCGCACTCGATCGTCCGAAGGCACAGGATCCGCGCGCGCTCAGCCGGGCGCTGAAAGCCTATGCCGCGCCCGACATGGGCCGAAGCCTCTTCGAGGTCGCAATCTCGGTCGCGCCGTTTGTCGGGCTATGGTTCGCGATGTGGCTGGCCCTGACCAGCGTCGGCTACGCCCTGACGCTACTGCTCGCCGTGCCGGCGGCCGGCTTCCTCGTGCGCATCTTCCTCATCCAGCACGATTGCGGCCATGGCGCCGTGTTCAACCGGCAATCCGTCAACAACTGGCTCGGCCGGGTGCTCGGCGTGGTGACGCTGACACCATACGACCACTGGCGCCGCACGCACGCGCTCCATCACGCCGGCTCCGGCAACCTCGATCGCCGCGGCATCGGTGACGTCGAGACGCTGACCGTGCGCGAGTATCTCGCGCGGGGCCGGTGGGGCAGGCTCCAATACCGCCTCTATCGGCATCCGCTCATCCTGTTCGGCGTGGGACCGTTCTTCGTCTTCCTTCTGCATCATCGGCTGCCGATCGGCTTCATGCGCGCCGGTCGCATGCACTGGGTGAGCACGATGGGCACCAACCTCGCCATCGCCGGTGCGGTCGGCGGGATGGCGTGGGCCATCGGCATCGTGCCATTCCTGATGATCCACCTGCCGGTCGTCCTCCTCGCCTCCGCGGCCGGCGTCTGGCTGTTCTACGTCCAGCATCAGTTCGAAGAGACCCATTGGGACGCGTCAGACCGCTGGACGCATCCGACGGCTGCACTCAAGGGAAGCTCGCACTACGACCTGCCCGCAGTCCTGCGATGGGTCACGGCGAATATCGGCATCCATCATGTGCACCACCTGTCGAGCCGGATTCCGCACTACCGACTGCCTGAGGTGCTGCGCGACTTTCCCGAGCTTCGGGAGGTCAACCGCCTGACATTCGCGGACAGCCTGAAATGTGTCCGCCTGATGCTGTGGGACGAAAGCCACCGGCGCCTGGTGCCGCTGCGTTCCCTCCGTGAGGGTCCGGCGATGCCGTGAGAGTTGGCGACGCCATCTGGCCGGCGCCTCCTGTCACGCGAGCGTTTCAACCTCCGACAGCGCAAGGATGTTCACGACAAGTCTGGGCGACTGAGGCGGGGGTTCGCCGGGCCGATCGCAGCCACCATTCTCCTTGCGTGCTTTACCGTCGCCATCGCCTCGGACGCTTGGGCGTAGGATGGCCGTCGGCGAATGCCGGTCACGCTTTCGAGTGGAACTGGCGCGCCCTGCGATACCGGATTCCGGCCCGACCCCCAGGGCAAAGCATGCGCTCAGAGCGCCCTCCCCGAAAACGCGTACACAACGGGCCGGGCGTATGGTGATGGGTGGGGGCGCCCTAGAGCTTGACCGGAATTCTAACGTTGAGATGACGATAAGAGTGCGTCTGTATACGGCCAGATCACGCCTCAAGCCGAGAAGAGGTCGAGGTTGAGACTTTTCGCAACCGCGGAAATACCGGCGAGCGCGCGCACGCTGTTCCCAGCCTCGTCGAGTGGCGGTGCGAAGGCCGCGATTGCGAGCTTACCGGGGGCCACCGCCAACATGCCGCCACCGACGCCGCTCTTGCCAGGCAAGCCGACAATATAGGCGAAATCGCCGGAGAACGTGTAGAGACCCTCCATCATCATCTCGGCGAGGATGGGCGGCACGTTGTCCTTGGATACCACCCGCTCACCCGTCTTCGGGTTGACGCCACCGTTGGCGAACGTCGCCCCCATGGTCGCAAGGTCCACCGTGTCGAGGAGTGTCGAACACTGACGGGTGTAGATGTCGAGCGCCTCCATCGGGTCGGAGTAGCAGGTGCCCGCCGAATAGAGCAGCCACGCGATCGCGCGGTTGTGGAAGTTGGTGGTCTGCTCCGACTGGTTCACCTCGTCCGACAGCGACAGCGGACGCCCGGCGAGGCGGGACTGCATGTCGAGAATCTTGTCCCAACGCGCATCGGCGGTCGCCCCCTCGACGAGGCTCGCCGTAGCAATGGCACCGGCGTTGACGAGCGGTGACATCGGCTTTCCCTGAGCCAGCTCCAGCGCCATCACCGAGTTGAACGGCAAGCCGGTCGGATCCGAGCCCACCTTCTCGCGCAGCGCATCCCGCCCGATCGTCTCCATGATGAGAGCGAGGGTGGCGACCTTGGAGATGGATTCGATGGCGAAGGCGAAGCGGCTGTCGCCCGCCTCCACCACCGTTCCCTCCCGCGTCACCACCGCGAGGGCGGCGAGCCCAGACGGTACCGACGCGAGATAGGGGATGTAGTCGGCGTTCTTGCCGCCATCCACCTGCAGCATCGCCTGATGTGCGGTGTTCACGGCAGCGGTGATGGCCTCGGTGTCGGGAATCGGAAGCGTCATGTCTTACGTCTTTCTGGACAGGGTCATCGGTATAAGAGGGGCTCCGCCCACCTGGCCTCCGAAGGCCAGGCGGGCGGGCGAGCGTCAGTTGTCGCGCGGCACCAGGCGGTGCGTCGCCCGCGCCCTCGGATGCATGAAGAAATGACCGAGCGGTGCGTTGTGGGTCTTGATGTGCACGAGGTCGACCTGCGGCACCTTCCCGGACTTGTTGTGCAGCGCATAGATGATGAACGGGATCACCAAGACGACCAGGAACGAGATCCCGAGGGCCTCGACATAGTGCTCACTCCCTGCCGCACCGGGCAGGCCGGTCGGCGGGAAGAACGACACCACGAAGGCGACCAGCGAGATGATGAAGCCTGACAGCGCGACCGCCATCTTCACTTTGGTTCCGCCGGGAATCTGATAGCTACGCTTCAGTTCCTTCTGCTTCAGCGCCAGCTTCATGTACGCGAGGAACAGAAGGAAGTAGGTCATCAGATAGAGAACGACCGTCAGCGCCAGGGCAATGAGGAAGGCCATGTTGCCGCCGCCCATGTTGGTGAAGACGATCATCGCAATCGTGGTGAGGGCGAGCTGGAAGATCACCAGCGGCACCGGCACGCCGTGCTTGTTCACCTTCGCCATCGGCGCCGGCAGAATCCCCTTCTGGGCGGTCACGTACATGCCGCGCGAGGGGCCGACGATCCAGGCCGCGATCTCGGCCACCACGCCGAGGATGAGGAGCGCGGCGATGATCCGCACGATCCATTCGAGCCCTGGCCCGTAGGTCAGAATCAGCGCGTTGAAGGTCTGCACCACGCCGGCACTGAGGTTGATCTGATCCTTCGGAATCACCGAGGCCACGGCAAGACCGCCGATGGAGCTCAAGACGATGGCGCAGATCATCAAGAGGAACATCGCCAGCGGATAGTCGCGCGAGGGGTTGCGCATCTCGTTGACGTGCGTGGCCGAGGCCTCGACGCCCATGTAACTCAGGATGAAAGCGACGAAGACGACCAACGTGCCGAGCTGGGTGAAGTCGGGGACAAAGGTGTTCGCGCTCATCTCGATCTCCAGCGGCGCGCCGCTGCTGATGTGGAGGATGGCGAGCGCGACGAGGATTGCCAGCGGCAGGAGGATGCCGCCGAAGAAGCCGAGCTTTGCGATCTGCGCGGTGTAACGCGTGCCGCCAAACTGGCTGAAGGCGAGGACCCACAAGATGATAAGACCGGCGATGGTCTTCGTCACCGGGTCATTGTTGAGGGCGGGCCAGGCGAGGATGTAGGAGAGCGCGCCGAGCACGAAGTAGATCATCGGCAGGAAGCCGATTGCGATCTCCAAATAGGTGAAGGAGATCGCCGCGAAGCCCCATCGCTCGCCGAGCGTGTTGGAGACCCAGGCGAAAACGCCGCCCTCCTCCCAGCCTTCGACCGTCGCCATTTCCGCCGCGCAGAGCGCCACGGGGATGAACCAGAGAAGGCCACCGACGAGGAGGAAAAAGACCAGGCTGAAGCCCGACGTGGCAAAGGTCGGATATTCGTAGACGGCCATCACCATCGAGGCGGTAATGGCGAAGAAGCCTATCAGGGAGAGTTGCTTAGGAGCGACTGCGGTGCCCGAGCTCCCGGCGGGGGCCACCGGCTTGGGTTGGTCTGACATAATCACCTTCGTTGCGTGGATGGGTGCCATAAGGTCTGGGCCGCGGCAGGAGCGGGGCCGGAACACGCCCATCGCTCTCGTCCTCCCGTCGAGCGAGAGCGAGCCGCTTCATGTCCAGCGCGAGGGCCCGGCCGCATCCGGTGCGACCGGGCCGATCGAGGTTCAGTTGTGGGTGTAGGCGGCCCGCTCTTTTTCGGTCAGCGGCTGGGCCACCGGCCGTTTGTCGAAGCCTTCGATCGCCCGCTTCATGTCGTCGATCAGCAGCTGCGCCATGTCCATGGACACGCCTTGCCGCACCATGACCCGCATGATTGGAATGTCCGACGCGTCGTCGATGAGATTGAAGGCCGGCACCTGCCAACCCCGCTCCAGAAGCTTCGCCGACAGGTCGAAGAGAGAGTAAGGCAGCTCCGCCCCGGTTTTCACCCGGAAGCAGACCGCGGGAATGCCCGCATGCGGATCGCCAGTGTTGATGAAGTCGAACGGGCCGAGCTTCTCGACCTCCTGGGCGATGAACTGGGCCGTTTTGTAACAAGCGTCTTGAACACGCTGGTACCCGTCGCGACCGAGGCGGTTGAAGAGATAATACTGGCTGACGATCTGCCCCGCGGGACGGGAGAAGTTGATCGCGAAGGTCCCCACCTCCCCGCCGAGATAGGGGACTGAAAAGATGAGATCGTCCGGCAGATCCTTCGCGTCGCGCCACACCACCCAGCCAACGCCGAGAGGCGCGAGCCCGTATTTGTGACCCGAGGTGGAGATCGACTTCACCCGCGGCAGGCGGAAGTCCCAGACGATATCGGGCGCACAGAACGGAGCGAGGAAGCCTCCAGAGGCGCCGTCGACGTGGATGTCGACCGAAAGGCCGGTGTCGGCCTCCAGCTTGTCGAGCGCGTCAGCCAGCGGCTTCACCAGCTCATAGTGCCCGGTGTAGGTGACTCCGAGCGTGGGGACGACTGCGATCGTGTTCTCGTCCACGAGCTCGAGCATCGACTCCGGGTCCATCTGGAAGCGGTCGTGAGTCATCTTCACTTCGCGCTTCTCGATCTCCCAATAGCGGCAGAACTTGTCCCAGCAGACCTGCACCGGACCGCAGACGAGGTTCGGCTTGTCGGTCGACTTGCCTTCGGCCTTCCGCCGCGCCTTCCAGCGCCACTTCGCGGCCATACCGCCCAACATGCAGGCCTCAGACGACCCCGTGGTGGACGTGCCGACGGTGTTGGCCGCGTCCGGCGCATTCCAGAGATCGGCGAGCATGTGGGCGCAACGCGTCTCCAGCTCGGCGGTCTGCGGATACTCGCTTTTGTCGATCATGTTGCGGTCGATCGAGCGATCCATGATCTCGTGGATCTCCCGCTCTTCCCACGTCTGACAGAAGGTCGCGAGGTTTTGCCGTGGGTTGCCATCGAGGAACAGCTCATCCTCCACCACCTGGAGGATATCGCGCGGATTCTGTTCGTCGGCGGGGAACCGGTACTTTGGCAGCGGCTTCGACAAATCGCGGGCCGCGTATGTCGTGTCGAGCAATTTGTGACGAATATCGTCTCGTGCAATCAGCGTCATGCCAGGTCACTCCAGATCGTTCGTTGCCAGAATGCAACCAACGACGACATCTAGTCAATAAAGATTTCACGAAGAGATTGAACCAATTTAACAGGCTCTCTTTTTTGTAATTACATACTGGACGAAATAAATACTGGACCTTACCGCATAAATTTGTATTCACGAATATCCCATTTGGGATAATTATCGCTGATTCCGGCATAATTCGTCGGACCACGCGGCTCCGGTGATCGCCGCGTAAAATTGACGTATAATTGGCTGATCCGAGCTAGGCTCATGATCACGGCGCGATCACTCTAAGCTTTCGCGGCCCGATACTGCCCCCAGCACGCGGCACTGATTGGAAGTTTCGGCAACACCCCTCCCTATCTCGCACAACTCCAAGCATCGTTACTTGTTTTATTGAACGAAATAAATCTCATCGAAATCCACGCCCTGATCGAAAGACGCTAAATTCATTCGCCGTACAGCGGGGTAAACCACATCAACGATAAACCGCTTCCACAACGCGCGAATGTCTTCGACTGAGACTCAAGCCCCGTGAACACGATCCGTTAAGGCGGATCCAATTCCACGATCGCTGAAAGAAAGGCGCCATGATCCATGAGCATTTTGGGCTGAACGAGGCGCAGTTCGAGCGGGCGGCTCCCGAACAATGCGAACATGACCATGACGGTCCACACAATATTCTGAAACATCTTACAAATAGATCTTCAGAAAATCCGTCTCGCTTTCCATTTCACGGAGTCGTGGAGCGATGCACCCAACGGCGCCTCAGCCCGACTGCATCGGCAACCCTTACCTAAATCCAATGAATCCGACGCCCATCCCTTGACCCGGTCGGTATGATTTTCATAGGAATAGCTCATACCATCACGCAACCGAGTCCAAGATGCCCCGCTGGATAATCCATGCCGCCGTCCTGCTTCTCACCATTGGTGCGACGCTCGGAACGGGGCGCGCCGAAAGCCGCCTCGCCATGTCCTGGCCGGTCGATATCGGCCCTCTCAATCCGCACCTTTACTCTCCGAACCAGATGTTCGCGCAGGCGATGGTCTATGAGCCGCTGGTCAAGTACCAGGCGGACGGCACCTTGGCGCCGTGGCTCGCCGAACGCTGGACGATCTCGGACGATGGACGCGTCTATACGTTCACGCTGCGAAAAGACGTCACCTTCTCGAACGGGGAGCCGTTCGACGCCGCGGCCGTGGTCGCGAATTTCGGCGCGGCGCTCGCGAATCTCCCACGCCATGCCTGGCTCGAACTCGCGAACCAGATCCGCAAAGTCGAAGCCGTCGATGACGGCACGGTGCGCCTGACGCTCGACGACCCCTATTATCCGATCCTTCAAGAGCTCGCTCTGCCGCGTCCCTTCCGGTTCATCGCTCCGTCCCAATTCGTCAATGGCGGCACGGTGGACGGGATCGTGGCGCCCATCGGCACGGGGCCGTGGGTGCTCGCCGAGTCCCATCTCGGCGAAAATTATGTCTTCCGCAGGAATCCGACCTATTGGGGCGACCAACCGACGTACGACAGCGTCGACGTGAAAATCATCCCCGACCCGAATAGTCGCGCGATCGCGTTGGAAACGGGAGATATCGATCTCGTCTATGGGGCCGAAGGCCCCGTCTCGCCCGACACGTTCGCGCGATTCCAGGCGATGGGCGCGTTGACCACCGCCATGTCCGCGCCGCTCGAAACGCAGATGGTCGCGATGAACAGCCAGCAAGGGCCCACCGCCGACCGCGCCGTTCGCCGCGCGATCAATCATGCCGTCGACAAGGACACGATGATCGAGACCGTGCTCTACGGGACGCAGACGCGGGCCGACTTCCTCTTCGCCCCGAACGTTCCCTATGCCGATATCGGCCTGACTCCGTACGCTTATGATCCCGCGAAGGCCGTCGCCCTTCTCGAGGAGGCCGGCTGGCACCTCGAACCCGGTCGAAAAGTGCGCAGCCGCGACGGCGAGCCGCTGGTCATCGAGCTCTGCTTCGTCGGCAATGACGCCCTCGCCAAATCGATCAGCGAAGTGCTTCAGGCCGAACTCTCGAAGGTCGGCATCGGGATCACGTTGGTCGGAGAAGAAGCCAGCAGCATCTATGCCCGGCAACGGGACGGCCGGTTCGGGATGATCTTCAACCGCACCTGGGGCGCGCCCTACGATCCGCACGCGTTCGTGAGCTCGATGCGGACGCCGGCCCATGCCGACTATCAGGCGCAGCTCGGCCTCGCGGACAAGGCGGAGATCGACGCCGCCATCGGCGCGGCCCTGATCTCGACCGACGCGGAGGAGCGGCAGGCGATCTATCGGCAGATCCTCACCCGCCTCCATGACGCGGCGATCTATCTTCCGCTGACATACGTGTCGGCGATCGCGGTCGCTCGGCCCGAGGTCGAAGCGGTGTCGTTCGGCGCAATCGCGAGCGAGATCCCGTTCGACCGCTTTCGCCCGGCGACGCAGTAACCGATGCTCGGCTTCATTGTCCGGCGGGTGCTTCTGCTGCCGCCGATGCTTCTCGGCGCGTCGCTCGTGATCTTCCTGCTCCTGCGCCTCGGGCCGTCGGACCCCGCGATGGACTATCTCCGCCTCTCACGCGTTCCGCCGACAGCTGAGGCCCTGGAGGCGGCACGCGCGCTGCTCGGCCTCGATCGCCCGATCGCGGATCAGTATGTCGACTGGCTCTGGAACGCCGTCCATCTCGATTTCGGGGTGTCTTATGCGCTGCAGCGGCCGGTATTGCCGGATCTCTTATATTTCCTCCCGGCCACGTTGCAGCTCGCGGGCGTCGCCCTTCTCCTGACGCTCACGATTTCCATACCGCTCGGCGTGTGGGCCGCCCGCCACCGCGATGGTTGGCCGGACCAGCTCGTGCGCGTCATCGCCTTCTTCGGCGTCTCGATGCCGAATTTTTGGCTGGGCTTCCTGCTGATCCTCCTGTTCTCGGTGCATCTCGGCTGGCTTCCGGCGATGGGCCGTGGAGGGGTGGCCCACATCCTGATGCCGGCCGTCGCCATCTCGTTGATGTCGCTCTCGATCAACGCCCGTCTCTTGCGCGCGAGTATGCTGGAGGTCGCCGGGCAGCGTCACGTCACCTACGCCCGGCTGCGCGGCCTGTCCGCCGGCAAGGTGGAGCGAACGCACATTCTCAGAAACGCGCTTTTGCCGATCATCACCGCGACGGGCATGCACATCGGCGAACTGATCGGCGGGACGCTCATCATCGAAGCGGTGTTCGGGTGGCCGGGGATCGGCCGTTATGCGGTCTCGGCCATCTTCAACCGCGATTATCCGGTGGTGCAGTGCTTCACGCTGCTGATGGTCGCGATCTTCGTCGTCTGCAACCTCATCGTCGACATCGTCTATGCCTGGGCGGATCCGCGCATCCGCATGTCCGCATCGGGTATGCGATGACCGCAATCGTCCAATCACGCGCCGCATCCGTCGCCGGCTTCTGGCGCGATTCCGGCTGGGCGGTCCGGGTCGGGATCACCGTCGCGGTCGCCCTCGTTCTCGTGGCGGTGTTCGCCCCCGCGATCGCGCCATATGACCCGGATGCGGTGAATTTGACAGCGCGCCTCCAAGGCCCGAGCGCGGCCCACTGGTTCGGAACGGATCATCTCGGCCGGGATATTCTCTCGCGGCTCATCGCCGGTTCCCGTGTCTCGTTGGGCGCGGTCGCGATCACCTTGTCGCTGATCCTGGCGCTGGGCATCGTCATCGGCGGAACGGCCGGCTTTATCGGTGGGCGAACCGATCAGATCATCATGCGGCTGACCGACATTTTCCTCACCTTCCCCACGCTCGTCCTGGCGCTCTTCATGGTGGGCATACTCGGCACCGGGCTCGTCAATGTGATCATCGCCATCGCCCTTTCACATTGGGCCTGGTACGCGCGGATCGTTCGCGGCATCGTCCTTTCGCTCACCCACCGTGACTATATCCTCGCCGCCCGCATGGCCGGGATCACGCGGTGGCGCATCTTCGCGCGCCACCTGCTGCCGGCGACGGTCGCGCAGCTTCTCGTCCTCGCCACGCTCGATATCGGGCACATCATGCTGCACGTCTCGGGCCTGTCCTTTCTCGGTCTCGGCGTGGTCCCGCCGACGGCCGAATGGGGCGTGATGATGTCCGACGCGCGCCAGTTCGTATGGACCGAGCCGCTTTTGATGTTCTGGCCGGGCCTCGCGCTGTTCGTGAGCGTCATGGCCTTCAATCTCGTCGGCGATGCGGTGCGCGACCGGCTCGACCCCAACGTTCGCATGGAGCACGGCCATTGACCCCCGCACGCTTGACCATCCGCGACATCACAGTCGAGACGTGGCGCCACGGCACGACGACGCGCCTCGTTGACGGGGTGTCGCTCAGTCTTGCGGCGGGCGAGGTCTTGGCCCTCGTCGGCGCCAGCGGCTCGGGCAAGTCGTTGACCTGTGCGGCAAGCCTCGACGTCCTGCCGCCCGGCACCAGACGGACGACGGGCACCGTCGCGATCGACGACCGCGAAACGGGCTTCGCCGCCCTGCGCGGTCGCCTGGTCGCGAGCATCATGCAAAACCCGCGCAGCGCCTTCAATCCGGTGCGGACCATGCGCGACCATGCGATCGAGACCTTCCACGCCTTGGGCATCGGCCGAAGCGAATGGCGGCCACTGATGGAAGCGTCGATGAAGGAGGCCGGCCTCGACGATCCGGCCGGCCTCCTCGGCCTTCATCCATTCGAGATGAGTGGCGGAATGCTGCAGCGGATGATGATCGCCCTCGCGCTCGCGAGCCGTGCCCCGTTCCTTTTCGCCGACGAGCCGACGACGGACCTCGATCTCATCGTCCAGCGCGACATCCTCGATCTGCTCGACCGTCTGCGCGAACAACGTCGGCTCGGGATCCTGATCGTCACCCATGACATGGGTGTTGTCGCGCGGCTGGCCGATCGGGTCGCCGTGATGGAATCCGGCCGCATCTGCGAGACCGGCCCGGTGCGGCAAATCTTCGAGCGACCCGCCGCGCCGACCACCCGGCGCCTCGTCGAGGCCCATCTCTCCCTCTATGGCAAAGCACTCGCCGCATGAGCCTTTTGTCGGCGCACAACGTCAGTCGCTTCTACGGAACGAAGACCTTCGCGGGTGGCGGGCGGGAGAGGCCCGCCCTTTCCAAGGTCTCGATGACCATCGAGGCCGGAGAGACCGTGGCCCTTCTCGGGCGGAGCGGCTGCGGGAAGAGCACACTGTCCCGGCTTCTCGTCGGCCTCGACACGCCGGACGAGGGCGACATTCGCTTTCGGGGCGAATCGCTTCGATCTATGGGCCGTGCGGGTTGGCAAGAGCTGCGGCGAACGGTTCAGATGGTTTTTCAGGACCCGATCGGCGCGGTCGATCCGCGCGCCACCGTCGGCGACATCATCGCCGAACCGCTCCGCCCGCTGTGCGGCCTCGTTGGCCGCGCGGCGCGGGACAGGGTGCACGAACTGCTCTTGACGGTGGCGCTACGGGCGGACGATGCGGACAAGCTTCCGCAGCAACTGAGCGGCGGCCAGCTCCAACGCGTCTGCATCGCTCGGGCATTGGCACCGCGGCCGCGGCTCGTCATCCTCGACGAGGCGGTCTCCAATCTCGATCTACACCTTCAGATCCGAATGCTGGACCTTTTCGCCGCCCTACAGCGCGATCACGATATTTCGTTTCTCTTCGTCACCCACGATCTTCGCCTCGTGGAACGCATCTGTTCCCGCCTCCTCGTGATGGATGGCGGCCGAATTGCGGAACGTGCGCCCGTGAACTCCCCTCTTGAGCTCGCGTCTCCAGAGGGGAAAGCTCTCGCCAATGCGATCCTCCCCGCCCTTCCGCTGCGCTGAGGTGCAAAGGCGAAGCTTCTGAAGCGTCGACATGAGGTCGGCGGCGAGCCCGCCCGCCGACCTCGCCGGCACGGCCGCTAGAGTCTGCGAGCGCCGCTATGGCGCTCGGCTGCCCACGCTTTGCGACGCCTTCGCGCCCGGCCTTACGGCGTGGCTTCACGCAAGAGCGTCGGCCACTGCCTTGCCGCAGGACACCGTGTCGGCCGATCCGCCAAGGTCGCGGGTGCGCAGAGACGGCTCGGCGAGGACCCGCTCGATCGCCGCGACCACATCGGCGGCGGCGCCGGAATGGCCGAGGTGATCGAGCATCATCGCGCCCGCCCAGATTTGACCGATCGGGTTGGCGACGCCTTGCCCGGCGATGTCCGGGGCCGAGCCGTGCACCGGCTCGAACAGCGACGGGAACGCCCGCTCCGGGTTGATATTTCCCGAGGGCGCGATGCCGATGGTGCCGGTACAGGCCGGCCCGAGGTCGGACAGGATGTCGCCGAAGAGGTTCGAGGCCACGACCACGTCGAACCGATCGGGATTCAGGACGAAATGCGCGGTGAGGATGTCGATATGGTACTTGTCGACGTGGACGCCGGGATAGTCCTTCGCCATCTCTGCCACACGCTCGTCCCAGTATGGCATCGTGATGGAGATGCCGTTGGACTTCGTGGCCGAAGTCAACCGGGCACGGGGACGCTTCGCGGCCAGATCGAATGCATATTTCAGCACGCGGTCGACGCCGATCCGGCTCATCACCGTCTCCTGCAAGACGATCTCGCGCGGAGTCCCCTCGTACATCTTTCCGCCGACCGAGGAATATTCACCCTCGGTGTTCTCGCGCACGATCCACATATCGATGTCGCCGGGTCCACGGCCCGCGAGCGGGCTCGGGACACCGGGCATCAGCCGCGCGGGACGCAGGTTGATATACTGGTCGAACTGGCGGCGGAACTGGATCAGCGAGCCCCACAGCGAAACGTGATCCGGCACGGTCTCCGGCCAGCCGACGGCGCCGAAGTATAGAGCGTCGTGCCCGCCGATCCGGTCCTTCCAGTCGTCGGGCATCATCTGCCCGTGCTTCTGGTAGTAGTCGCAGCCGGCGAAGTCGAACTCGTCGAACCGGATGTCGATGGCGTGTCGCTTCGCGACGGCCTCCAGGACCCGCAGCCCTTCCGGGACGACTTCCTTGCCGATCCCGTCGCCGGGGATGACGGCTATGGTGAGGTGGTTGCTCGACATCATGACTCTCAGTTGTTGCGGCCGCGGATGGCGCCGATCACGGCGTCGGTGACCATTCGGGTCGTGGCCGTGCCACCGAGGTCGGGCGTGTGGAGGTCGGTATCGGCGGTAACCGTCTCGACCGCAAGCATGAGCCGATCGGCTGCGGGTTTCTCGCCGAGATGGTCCAGCATCATGGCTGCGGTCCAGAAGGTCGCGACGGGATTGGCGACGCCCTTGCCGGTGATGTCGAAGGCGGATCCGTGGATCGGCTCGAACATCGAAGGCGTGTCACGCTCCGGGTTGAGGTTGGCCGTGGGCGCCACGCCGATGGAGCCGGACAGCGCGGCCGCGAGGTCCGAAAGGATGTCGGCGTGGAGGTTGGTGGCGACGATCGTGTCCAGTGAGGCCGGGTTCATGGTCATGCGGACGGTCATCGCGTCGACGAGCATCTTGTCCCAAGTGACGTCGGGAAACTCGGCGGCCACCTCGGCGGCGATCTGGTCCCACAGCACCATCCCGTGGCGCTGGGCGTTGGACTTGGTGACGACTGTCAGAAGCTTGCGCGGCCGTGACTGGGCGAGGCGGAAGGCGAAGCGCATGATGCGCTCGATCCCCGCACGCGTGAAGATCGAGACGTCGGTCGCGATCTCGAGCGGCAGACCGGGGTGCGAGCGCCCACCCTGGCCGGCATATTCGCCCTCGGAATTCTCGCGCACGATCACCCAGTCGAGCTCGCCGCCGTTCACATGGCGCAGCGGCGACTGGATGCCCGGCAGGACGCGGGTGGGCCGGACGTTGGCATACTGGTCGAGCGGCTGACAGATCGCGAGCCGCAGGCCCCACAGAGTGAGATGATCCGGCACGTCGGGCGCGCCGACGGCGCCGAAGAGGATCGCGTCGAAGGCGCGCAGCTGGTCGGCGCCGTCCTGCGGCATGAACGAGCCGGTGCGCTTGTAGCGTTCGGTCGACCAGTCGAAATTCTCGACTGCGACGTCGAAACCACCGTCCTTTTCAGCCAGCGCATGAAGGACTTCGAGGCAGGCGTCCACCACCTCCAAGCCGATGCCGTCGCCGCCGATGGCGGCGATCTTGTGCGTACGTTTGCTCATTGTTTCGTCCGTTTCAGAAGAGGAGCCCGGCGGGCATGCGCAGCAGCAGGACGTTCGCCATCAGCCACCAGAAGCCCGTGCAGATGATCGCGCCGGCGGCGATCCACAGGAGCCATGTGCGCAGCGGCGGGCGGTCATAGTCCGCGATCAGGGTGATGACGATGAAAGCGGCGAAGCTGGTCACGAGGAAGCCGAGCTCGGGCAACACGAATACCCAGGCGAGCAGGACCGCCGCCAGGAGGAGGCGGCGGAGCGCGCCGCCATCCAGCACCAGAGGCGCGCGCCCCGCAGGATTGGCCGGGCGCCGTAGATTCTGGAGGATCAGCAGCACCGAGAACAGCGCGAGCGCCACAGCGATCGTGCGCGGGAAGACCATCCCCAGCATCGACATGCCCGAGGCGCCCATCCAGATCGCCACGCTGAGGAGCACGAACGCTGCTGCGAAGCCCATGCCGGCGACGTCGCGGGTCTTGATCTCCGGCGCGATCGCCGCACCGGCGTCGTCTTCGGCGGCGGTCGCCGCAGCGAGCTGCTTGCGCCGCCTTGCCTTCCAGTCGGCCCAGATCGGGAAGACCAGCGTCACCAGCGCGGCCACGATGATCCCGATCGAGATCGGCCGGCCGAAGAACATCTCGGGCAGCCGGTCCGATGCGCTGCCGATGAGCCAGGTCTGAACGAAGCCCTGCTCCGCGATGGACCCGAGAACGAGGCCGAGCACGATGGGCGAAGGCTGGAAGCCGTAGCGGTTGAGGATCCAGGCGACGATGCCGAGACCGACCATCAGCTGCGCGTCATCGACGTTCGAGTGGATCGCGAAGGAGCCGATGATGGTGAGCAGCGCGACGGTCGGCGCGAGCACCGCCTTCGGCACGCTGGCGATCGAGGCGAACGCGTAGCGCCCGATCAGGAGGCCGACCGGCAGCATCAGCAGCGTGGCGATCAGGAGGCCCCAGATGAAGGTGTAGACGACCGGCGCATCGGTGGTGAACAGCGTCGGACCGATCTTGATGCCCTGCACCAACAAAGCGCCGAGGATGATCGCGTCGGGCGGCGTGCCGGGAATGCCCAGCACCAGCGTCGGGATGAAGCCGCCGCCGACGGTCGCGTTGTTGGCGGCCTCGGTGGCGATCACGCCGTCGGGGTTGCCCTTGCCGAAGGTCTCGGGCTTGGCGGAGGCCCGGCGCGCCTCCGAATAGGACACGAGGCCCGCGATGGAACCGCCGGCGCCCGGCAGGATGCCGACCACCGTGCCGATCACCGACGAGCGCAACAGGTTGAACTTGCTCCGCATCGACAGCGCGAGACCCTCGGCGGTCCGAAGCCCGCCCTGCGCCGATGGTTTCAGGTGCGGGTCGGCGCTGGCGACGAGATCGAGGATCACGGGGACGCAGTAAAGGCCGATGATCGCCGAGGTGAGGTCGATCCCGCCCAGGAAGCGCTGCATGTCCAGCGTATAGCGGACGTCTCCGCCGACGACCGCGACGCCGATCATCGACAGGAAGAGGCCGATACAGGCGCCGATGAGCCCCTTGAGGGTGTTCCCCACCGACAGCGCCGCGATCAGCGTGAGCCCGAACATCGCCAGCCAGAAATACTCGGTCGGGCCGAAGGCGAGGGCGACGCGCGCCAGCGGCGGGGCAAGCAGCAGGAGTGCGATGGCGCCGACCATGCCGCCGACGACCGAGGCGATGGTGGCGACCGACACGGCGAGCCCGCCATCGCCGCGCTTGGCCATGGGGAAGCCGTCGAAGGTGGTGGCGATCGACGACGGCGTGCCGGGCGTGTTGACGAGAATCGCCGCGAAGGCGCCGCCGTAGATCGCGCCGGTGTAGATCGCGCCGAGGGCGATGAGGCCGGCGGCGGGATCCATGGTGAAGGTGAAGGGGACAAGCACGGCCACCGCCATGGTCGCCGAGAGGCCGGGCAGCGCACCGATCACCGTACCCAGCACCACGCCCGCGAGGGCGAGTACCAGGTTGAACGGTGTCAGCGCATCCAGGAGGTAGCCGAGGATGTCCATGACGGAGGCGTCGTTACTCGATGATACCGAGTGCCTTGGCGCCGGCGGTGTACTCCTCGACACGCTCGGCGACGAAGGCGTCCATGTCGTCGTAGCCGATGTCGGTCAGCACGAAGCCGCCGTCTTCCATCTTCTTCACGAACTCGGGCTGCGCATTGATCTCGGAGACGATGTCGGAGATCCGCTGACGCATCTCCTCGGAGGTCGAGGACGGGACCGCGACACCGCGGTAGGCGCCGCCGACGATGTCGTAGCCGAGCTCCTTGAAGGTCGGCACGTCGGGGAACACCGGCAGGCGTTCCTCGGAGGCGACGGCGAGCATGCGCATCGCGTCTCCCTGGCTGACGCCCGAGGTCGCGTAGTTGAAGCCGGCCATCGTCGCGCCGCCGAGCACGGCGGTGATCGACGGGCCGGTGCCGGAGAAGGGAACGTAGGTGGTCGTCACCCCGGCCTCTTCGTTGAAACGGATGGCCGCGAGGTTGTTCGACGAGTTGGAGCCGGACCCGGCGAAGGTGACGAGACCCGGATTGGCCTTGGCATACTCCACGAGCTGCTCGAGGCTGGTGAACTCGCTCTCGGCCCGCACGAAGATCGCGTCGGGCGTATAGTGGAAGTAGTGGACCGGCGTCAGGTCCTCGGTCTGGTAGCCGACCGATCCGGCCAGCGGCTGCAGGACGGTGTGCGGCAGGTTGATGCCCATGATGGTGTAGCCGTCGCCGGAGAGCGAGTTCAGCTGCGACCAGGCTTGCGCACCGCCGGCGCCCGGCTGGTACTGGATGACGACCTGCTGGCCGGTGACGGCCTCCCACTCGGACTGTTGGAAGCGGGCCGAGATGTCCGACTCGCCGCCCGCGTTAAACGGGATGATGTAGGTCATCGGCTTCGTCGGGAAGTCGGCGGCGGTCTGAGCCGCGAGCGGGGTTGCAGCGAGCAGCCCGGCAAAGAGCGTGGCAAATGCAGTCTTCATTGGTTTCCTCCTCGTAACGTGACGCGGTGGGCCGCGCTTCATTTTGATCGAGGGAAGTCTCGGGCGATCAGAGGACCTCCTCGTGGCTCCCTCGTTCGTCGGACAAGTCACGTCCAGTGGCACGATGGCCGGTCCGTGACGCAAGCAGAATACCGACCGTAGACAAATTTATCGATGTCGGTAAGTTCATAATCGGAATGTGATTATTGCGGTGAAGTCAGCAATGAGAGAGAGCGACCTCGGCTTTTTTGTGCTGCTGGCGAGTCGGGGAAGTTTCGCCGAAGCGGCACGCGACAGCGGGGTCACCGCATCGGCGGTCAGCCGGCGCCTCGCGAGGCTGGAGGAACGCCTCGGCGTGAGGCTGATGAACCGGACGACGCGACGGGTCAGTCTCACCGGCGAAGGCAAGGTCTATTTCAGCAAGGCCACCAGACTGTTGGGGGAGATCGAGGAGCTCGAGAACAGCCTGCGGTCCGGGCAGGAGATGCCGAGCGGCTTGCTTCGCATCAACGCCACCTTCGGCTTCAGCCGGGAACACATCGCCCCGGCCGTGTCCGCGTTCTGCCGCACCTACCCGGACGTGGAGGTGCAACTGATCGTATCCGATGCTCCGCTGAACCTCATCGAACAGGGGCTCGACCTGAATATCCGGTTCGGCAATCCGCCGACGAGCAATCTCATGCAGCGCCTGCTGCAGAGGAACCGGCGGTACATGTGCGCTTCACCGGACTACCTCGAACGGCACGGCGTGCCGCAGCGCCTTGACGATCTGCACGATCACAACTGCATCGTGCTTCGGCAGGACCACGATATCTACGCCATCTGGCGGTTCGACGAACGCGGCGGCGAGAGCCCTTCGGCACAGATCAAAGGCGGGCTCAGCACGAATGACGGCGAGATGGCCCGCGAGTGGGTGCTGGCCGGCCACGGGATCATGCTGCGATCCGAGTGGGACATTGCCCGCCATGTGCGCGAGGGGCGCTTGCGGGTGGTGCTGCCGGACTATGTCCAGACCGCAAATATCGCGGCCATTTATCCCGAGCGTCATAACCTCACCGCGAAGGTCCGCGTCTTCGTCGATCTCCTGGCCGAACGGATTCGCCAGGCGGATGCCGTTGCGCCCCTCCAGATCGGGGCGGCGGATATCGGCGGTTAACGGCGTTTGCGCTGCTGATCCATGCCGACTATGCATCGGTGCGGCGGTGGGGTGCGCCCGATGGACATCAACCTTCTCGATGATTTTCTGGAGCTTGCGCGCGAACTCAACTTCTCGCGCGCGGCCGAAAACCGGAACCTGACCCAGCCGGCCTTCAGCCGTCGCATCAGGAGCCTCGAAAAGGCGATCGGGACGCCGCTCGTCCGTCGCACCACCCGCCAGGTCGCCCTCACGGCTGCGGGAAAGGCATTTCAGCCGATGGCGGAGGCGATCGTGCGGATGCTGGTGGACGCGCGCGGGGAGGCGCTCAAGGCTGCCGGAGACGATCAACGACATCTTAACCTCGCGGCGACTCATGCGCTGTCGTACACCTTCGTCCCGAAGTGGCTCGTCGCCATTGGCGGTCCGGCGGAAATTGGCGCGCTCAACCTCA
Source organism: Acuticoccus kalidii (assembly GCF_021556395.1). Classification (GTDB taxonomy): domain Bacteria; phylum Pseudomonadota; class Alphaproteobacteria; order Rhizobiales; family Amorphaceae; genus Acuticoccus; species Acuticoccus kalidii. The sequence continues at coordinate 330,305 of NZ_JAKGCS010000017.1, read as the reverse complement.
TCTCGGATACGCACCAGCAATGTGTGCGGCTCATGAAGGCGGGTGCGGTCAACTTTTTCGTCAGCCACATGAGCCCGGCCGGCGCGGACGATCTCCCGGAGCAGCAATTCAATCGCCATCCCATCGGGCGCGATCGGCTGATTCCGCTCTGCGCTCCCGATTCACAAGGCCGGCCGCGCTGGACGCTGGGCGCCGAGGGGGCCGAGGTTCCCTTCATCGCTTACGCCGCCGCCTCGGGCTTCCACGCGATCCTCAAAGCGCACTGGGCGCGCCACGGCCGCCCCGGCCTCGCGCCGATGATGAATTCCGTCCTGGCTGCGACCAACCTGACGATGGCGAAGGAGGGACAGGGCGTCGCCTTTCTCCCCCACTCGCTCGCCGAAGGTGACATTGAGCGCGGCAGGCTCGTTCGCGCCGGCGGCGCGGCGCTCGATGTGCCGGTGCAAATCGTCGTCTTCCGGCCACGCCCGCGGATGTCGCCGCACCACGAGGCGTTCTGGCGCAACCTGCTCGCGGCGACACCGGCAGATGATTAATGCATCATTAGCATGAATATAGCTGCAGTCGGCATTGGCGCCGCCGCCGCGTCATGCGCTATCTGAACCCCGATCGCCGCTGGCGAAAGGGGGAGCCTGCCCATGCGCATCGTCGACATCCGTGAGGTCACCAAGCCGATCTCGTCACCGATCTCCAACGCCTATATCGACTTCAGCAAGATGACGTCGAGCCTGGTGGCCGTCGTGACCGATGTGATCAAAGACGGTCGCAGGGTCGTCGGCTACGGCTTCAACTCGAACGGACGCTACGGCCAGGGTGGCCTCATCCGCGAGCGCTTTCGCGACCGGATCCTGCAGGCCGAACCTGCCTCGCTTCTGAATGAGGACGCCAGCAATCTGGACGGCCACAAGATCTGGGCTGCCATGATGCAGAACGAGAAGCCGGGCGGGCACGGCGAGAGGTCGGTCGCCGTTGGCACCATCGACATGGCCGTGTGGGACGCCATTGCTAAGATCGAGGGCAAGCCGCTCTTTCGGCTGCTGGCCGAGCGCAAGGGCGTCGAGCCGAACCCGAGCGTCTTCGTCTACGCCGCCGGTGGCTATTATTACCCCGGCAAGGACATTTCCGCTTTGCGGGCGGAGATGCGCGGCTATCTCAATCGCGGCTACACCGTGGTGAAGATGAAGATCGGCGGTGCGTCCATTGACGAAGACCAGCGCAGGATTGAGGCCGTCTTGGCGGAAATCGGCGATCAGGCAGAACTCGCCGTCGACGCGAACGGCCGGCTCGACCTCGAAACGGCGATCGCCTATGCGAAAATGCTGCGCAACTATCCGCTGTTCTGGCTCGAGGAGGTCGGCGATCCGCTGGACTTCCAGTTGCAGGCGGCGATGGCCGAATTTTATCCCGGGGCCATGGCGACCGGCGAGAATCTCTTCTCCCATCAGGACGCACGGAATCTCATCCGATACGGCGGCATGCGCCCGGACCGCGACTGGCTTCAGTTCGACTGCGCGCTGGCGTACGGGCTCGTCGAGTATCTGCGAATCCTCGACAGTCTCGATCAACTGGGCTGGTCGCCGTCGCGCTGCATCCCGCACGGAGGCCACCAGATGTCGCTGAACATCGCGGCCGGCCTCGGGCTGGGCGGCAACGAAAGCTATCCCGATCTTTTCCAGCCGTACGGAGGCTTCCCGGACGGGGTGACGGTCGAGAACGGCCACATCGTGATGCCGGAGCTTCCGGGAATCGGTTTCGAGGGGAAGGCTGATCTGATCAGCGTAATGCGGGAGCTTGCCGAGTAACGCGACGCCGGCAGGTTCCGAGCCCTGCTGCCAGCTTCGTCACCCGGATTCTGGTGGCGGCGGAAACAACCTCGTGGCGCGAATGATCAGGCGCTCTGCACAGCCGCTCTAATCGCCGCGAGCGGTCTGCAGCAGGCCCCGTTCGTCGTCGCCGAGCGCCCCGGGCATGGCATGGGGGCGCTGCACGAGACTGTCGGGATCCGCCAACCGCACCACGCCCCCTCGCCCCCAATTTCGACCAGCTCTGCGGGGAACAGCTCGTCCCACATCGGATCGAGGGCGTTGAGGGCCGAGGGATCGTCATGCGGCGAGGATGGCGACGGTGATCAACAGCGAGATACCGTTGCTGTCAGCTCCTGCGCATCAGGATCATCTTCTCCTCAGTCATGTCGCGCATCGTATAGGGGATGCCGCCGGTGCCGTATCCTGACTCCTTGCGGCCGGCGAAGGGCATCCAGTCCGTGCGGAAGGCGGTGGGATCGTTGATCATCACGGCGGATGCTGCGAGCCGATTGGCGGCGCGCATGGCAATATCGATGTCCTGCGCGAAGACGCTGGCCTGGAAGGCGGTGGGCAGGGAATTGGCCTGCGCGATCGCCTCGTCGAGATCGCGGTAGCGATAGACCGCGACCACGGGGCCGAAGGTCTCAAGTGTGGAGACCCTCGCATCGGCGGCGGGATCGAGAAGAACCGCCGGCTGCAGCGTCGTCTCGGAGAGGCGTTGGCCGCCGGTCGCCAGAACCGCCCCGCCGGTGACCGCCTCCTCGATCCACTCAGCGACCCGGTCGGCCTCGCGCGGCAGGATCAGCGGCCCGACCTCGGTGTCCTTCAGCGTAGGATCGGCCGTGCGCAGCTTTTCGACGCGCTCGACGAGCTTTTGGGTGAAATCGTCGGCGATGTTCTCGTGAACGAAGATGCGTTGCGTCGACACGCAGACCTGGCCGGCGTGATAATAGCCGCCCTTGACGATGGGCTCGACGACCTTCCCGAGATCGGCACTCCAATCGACGATGGCCGGTGCTGCGCCGCCATGCTCGAGCGCCGAGCGCGTGCCCGGCGCGAGCTTTGCGTGGAGCGACCATCCGACCCTCGCCGAGCCGATGAAGCTCAGGAAGGCGATGCGCCTGTCCGTCGCCAGCCGCTCGGCGAGAGCATTGTCCTCGGTGACGAAGCTCTGACACCAGGGCTCGGGGAGGCCGGCTTCGTGGACCAGCGCCACGAAGTCGAGGCAGGACAGCGGCGTCGTGCTCGCCGGCTTGACGATGACCGGACAGCCGGTCGCGATCGCCGGCGCGACCTGGTGCACGATGAGGTTCAGCGGATGATTGAAGGCCGAGATCGCCGCGACGGTCCCGATGGGCTCCCGGGTCGTGAAGGCCCAGCGGTTCTCCGCCGCGGCCGACAGACCCATCGAAATTTCGCGACCGGCGAGATTGCGCAGTTCGTCGGCGGCGTTGTGAACACCGTCGATGGCGCGGTTCGTCTCGACGATGGCGTCGGGCAGCGGCTTGCCGCCCTCACGCGCGATCTGCAGGGCGAGGTGGTCGCGCCTGTCCTCCATCAGCGCGGCCAGCTTGCGCAGGATCGCAATGCGCTGGTGCGGCTTCAGCCAGCCGTCACGGTCCCGGAAGACGCGCTCGGCCGCCTCCAGCTTGCGCTCCAGCGCGGCAGCATCGTCGGTCTCGATCTCGGCGATCGGCGCGCGGTCGAATGCCTGCACGACCTTCAGCATGTTCGGGCTCCTTGCGTCTCAGGCGTTGGTCTCGGTCGGAAAAGCCGCGCCTGGTCAGGCACACTCCACGTCGGGCGTGCGGTTGCGCAGCTCGTCGACCAGAACGCGGGTGTTCTCGGAATAGTCGACCGGCACTTCGACCAGATGCACGCCGCCGCCGGCGAACGCGGCCTCCAGCGTCGGCACGAGATCCTCCACCGCGTTCACGCGTGAGCCCTTCGCGCCATAGGACTCGGCGTAGCGCACGAAATCGGGGTTGCCGAAGCTCATGCCGAAATCGGGGAAGCCGTCGACGGCCTGCTTCCAGCGGATCATGCCGTAGGCGCTGTCGTTCAGGACGACCACCACGAGGTTGAGGCCGCGCCGCACCGCGGTTTCCATCTCCTGCGAGTTCATCATGAAGCCGCCATCGCCGCAGATCGCCATGACGCGCCGCTCCGGATGGAGCATCGCCGCCATCATGGCCGAGGGGAGGCCCGCGCCCATCGTGGCGAGCGCATTGTCGAGCAGCAGCGTGTTGGCGACGTGGGTGCGGTAATTTCGGGCGAACCAAATCTTGTACATGCCATTGTCGAGGCAGACGATTCCGTCGTCGGGCATCACCTGGCGCACGTCGTGGACGAGTCGCTGGGGCGTCACCGGAAAGCGGTCCTCCTCGGCGCGGTCGTTGATCCGCGCGAGGATCCTCTGGCGCAGATCGAGCATGCCCTCGTCGGCCGACAGCCGGCCTTCGAGCCGTTCGCCGAGCGCTGTGACCGTCGCCCCGATATCGCCGATCAGTTCGATGTCCGGGTGATAGACTTCCTCGACCGTCGCGGACGAGTAGCCGACGTGAATGACCTTCGGCCCGCCGGCGCTCTTCATCAGGAAGGGCGGTTTCTCCACCGTGTCGTGGCCGATGGCGATGACGAGGTCGGCGCGCGCGACGGCTTCGTGGACATAATCACCCTCCGACAGCGCCGCCGTCCCAATGTAGAGATTGGAGCCGCCGGTGACGGCGCCCTTGCCCATCTGCGTGTTGAAGAAGGGCAGCCGGGTGCGCGCGATGAACGTCGACAGCGCTTCGACCAAAGACGGCCGGTTGCCCGCCGCACCGACCATCACGAGCGGGCGCTTGGCGGCGAGGATCGCCTCCGCCACCCGGTCGAGCGAGGCCGCACCCGCAACGGGCAGCTCCAGCGTGTGGACCGGGATGACTGACGCGTTCTCGACGTCTTCGGCGGCGACATCTTCCGGCAATTCGAGATGGACCGGGCCGGGCCGCTCTTCCATCGCGATCCGAAAGGCATCGCGCACCATTGCGGGGATCGCGGCCGCGCTGACGATCTGCCGCGTCATCTTGGTGAGCGGCTTCATCGAGGCGACGATATCAACGATCTGGAAACGGGCCTGCTTCGCGCTCATGACCGGTTTCTGGCCGGTGATGAGGATCATCGGCATGGCGCCGAGATGAGCATAGGCCGCGCCGGTCGACAGATTGAGGGCACCTGGACCGAGCGTGGCGAGGCAGACACCCGGCTTGCCCGTAAGCCGCCCATGGGTCGCCGCCATGAAGGCCGCAGCCTGCTCGTGTCGCGTCAGGATCACTTCAATACGCGAGGTCCGAAGCGACTCCAGAATGTCGAGGTTTTCCTCCCCCGGCACGCCGAAGATGCGAGTCACGCCCTCGTTCTCCAGCGCTGCAACGAAGAGGTCCGACCCTTTTGTCATGATTCCGATCCTTGCGTTGACGAATTCGATAGCGATCCGCGACAGTCATACATGGCCAGGCCCAAGGCGGTAGGGTCAGCGGGGCAGCGCATCGGTCGGTCCCGATTCCATGAGACGTGGTTTCAACACGCATTCGCCGGTGTGGCCGGCACGGCGGCCACACGAAGCGGCGATCCGGGTCTGGGGTGGCCGGTCCCGTCACGAACGCGGATGCCCATCAAAAAACGAGGCGTGCGGCGGGAATTCGACCGCGCGAGGTCGGCTATTCGGCTCTGGTGGAGGGCGAGGGTCACGCCGGAGTGTCTGTCGCTCGGCTCTTCGTTGCCACCCGGCAACCCTCACGCTTTGCCGGGCGTGCGGCGTATCCGCCCTGGCCGTGGATCGCGCGGCCTCGGGTGCTGGCGCACGGCGAGGTCGCGCGGCGTGAGCGCTCGAGGTGATCGTCGGCCTCGGAACGGGGCGCGTCGGGTGGGATCGTCTGGTTTGTCAGGGCGGGTTGTAGGCGTGTCGTCGTTCGAGGGACGGGAGCCGCGGGGTTTCTCGACCCCGCGGCTCCGCGCCCGATCAGCTTGCAGCGGCGATGAGACGGCGGGCAGCCTCCGCCGAGGAATTCGGGTTCTGCCCAGTGATGAGGTTCCCGTCCTGAACGACGAAGGAGGCCCAGTCCGCGCCCTTGGAGAACACGCCGCCGTTCGCCTTCAACTCATCCTCCACCAGGAAAGGCACCACATCGGTGAGTCCGACCGCCTCTTCCTCAGAGTTGGCGAAGCCTGTCACGGGCCGGCCGGCGACGAGAAAATTGCCATCCGTTCCCTTGACGTGGCGTAGGACGCCGGGCGCGTGGCAGACGAGCGCGAGCGGCTTGCCGGCGGCGTTCATCGTCTCGAGGAGGGCAATCGACGTCTTATCCTCGGCAAGATCCCAAAGCGGGCCGTGGCCGCCGGGATAGAACACGGCGTCATAATCCGCCGCGCTCACGTCCGCGAGCTTGACGGTGTTCGCCAGCACCTCTTGCGCCGCGGTGTCGGCTTTGAAGCGATGGGTGCTTTCCGTCTGGAACTGCGGCTCGTCGCTCTTCGGGTCGAGCGGGGGCTGTCCGCCCTTGACCGACGCGACGGTCACGTCGACCCCGGCGTCGACGAAGGCGAAGTAGGGCGCGGCGAATTCCTCCAGCCAGAAGCCGGTCTTGCGGCCGGTGTTGCCGAGGGTGTCGTGTGAGGTGAGAACCATCAGGATCTTCATAGGATTGCTCCAAATCATTTGAAATAGACTGGTCGTCTCAAGACAAGCGAAAACGCGGCGAAGGGCGGCCCGTTTTCGCGTTCAGGTTATGGCGAGGCGGTGGCGGGTCTCCGCCAGCGCAGCGGCGAGCGGAGTATCGTTGTGGGCGATCTTCGCGATCAGGCTGGCGCCGAGCCAGGATTGGTAAAGACTGAGGGCGACCGCCGCGGCGGGCTCCTTCAGCCCGATCGAGCCGTCCCGCTGTCCGGCGGTGACGGCGCCTGTGAGGCGCGCGACGATGGCGTCGGTGCCGGCCTTCAAGGCGCGGCGCATCGTGTCGGACAGGTCGGAGACCTCGGCGGCGAGCTTGACCACGAGGCAGTTGCTCTCAGGATGCGAGGCCGATTGGTTTTCGGCCCACATCTCGAAGTAAGCGACCAATTGGTCGCGGCCGTTTCCGGCATGGTCGAACGTCTCGTCCATCTGCTTCAAATAGTGCTCGAAGTAGCGCGTCAGCAGCGCTTCCCCGAACGCCTCCTTCGAAGCGAAGTAGTGGTAGAAAGACCCTTTCGGAACGTGGGCGGCGCGGAGTATCTCGTTCAGGCCGACACCCGAGAAGCCCTTCCCGCTCATGATGAGATGGGCGGTGCTGAGGATGTGCTCTCGCACGTCGACCGATGGGGGTGCCGTTGTCATGGACCCCATCTAAGGACGATTAGACCAGTCGTCTAGAGGGCGGAATCATTTTCCGTCGATATTCCCTCGCGCCGCCGCAGCGTTGGGGTTTCGTCTGGAACCGTGGGCCGATCCGGCGCGGTCGCTCCCCTGACGCTCTAGCGTCGTGGACTCATGGTGGCGAAGCCATAAAGCGTGAGGACGCGAGAGCGACGGCGGCCATGACGTTTCGGGCGAGTTGTCGAAACAGGTCGCGATGCGGCGGAAGTGCTTCAGCTTGTTGAAGTGGCGCTCTCGATCATGATCGGCCCGGACCGATGTTCGTCGACGTCGGTGCCGCAAATACCGACGACGATCAGCGCGATCACCACGTCGCCGTGGCGGGGTTCGAGATCGACCTCGATGTCGTCGCGGAGATCGCGCTTGCCGTGGTAGCGTATCGCCTACATGGGGCTTTCCTCCGATCGGGGACGATGTTCAGGCGTTGCCGGGAACCGGTGAGGATGACGGTTCACGCTGCCCGAGAACGCCGGAGGCGACCGCGAGCACGAGCGCCGCGAGCGATAGGACGGCGCCCGCCCAGTTCGGTGCGGCGTATCCGTATCCGGACGCGATGACCGCGCCGCCAAGTCCCGCGCCGATCGCATTGCCGAGGTTGAACAGGCCGATATTGACGGCTGCCGCGAGGTTCGGCGCGCCCGCGGCCCGAGCGTTGTCCGTCACCAGCTTCTGGATCGGCGCAACGGTTGCGAATCCGAAGGCAGACATGAGGAAGATCGAGATGGCGGATGCGATCTGGCTCTCGGCGAACGCGTAGAACGCCAGGAGGACGACCGCCTGCGCGCTCAGCGAAACGTAGAGGAGCGGCATGAGCGCCTTGTCCGCGAACCGGCCACCCAGAATGTTGCCGACGAACAGGCCGAGGCCGAACAGAGAGAGGAGCCACGTCACGGCGGCCGCGTCGAAGCCGGCGACCTCCGTCGCCATCGGCGCGACGTAGGTGATGGAGGTGAAGAAGGCAGCTGGGCCGAGGATCGTGATGCCCATCGCGAGGAGGCAGCGCACGTCGGTGAAGGCGGCGAGCTCCTCGCCGAGACGCGGCGGCGTTTGCCGTTCCGTACGGGGCACCCAGGCGAGCACTCCGGCGATGGCCACGACGCCGACCACGGCGATCGCGGCGAACGTCGCCCGCCACGAGACCGTCTGTGCGAGCCACGTCCCGGCGGGCGTGCCGATCAATGTCGCCACGGTGAGGCCCGTGAAGACAAAGGCGATGGCGCTCGTCCGGCGACCCGGCGCGACGAGGTCCGCCGCCATGATCGAGCCGATGCCGAAGAAGGCGCCATGCGTCAGCGATGTGATCACCCGCCCGAGGAGCGCGACCGCATAGGTCGGTGCCACGGCCGTGACGATGTTGCCGACGATGAAGAGGACGAGGAGGCCGGCCAGCATCGTCTTACGCGGCAGCCTCGCCCCGAGGATGATGGTGATCGGCGCGCCGATGAACACGCCGAGCGCGTAGCTTGTCGCCATATGTCCGGCGACGGGTATCGTGATGTCGAAGGTCGCGGCGACTTCGGGGAGTAATCCGGAGACGACGAATTCCGTGGTTCCAATTCCGAACGCTGCAATGGCGAGCGCCCACAAGGCAATAGGCACGATCGGCACCTTTCGTGATGTCGTTGGATGCTGGCGGAGATCTCGGCGGGCGACCGATCAGCCGATGGCGCCACCCCTCCCCAACTATGCCTCAAGCACATAGGTTATGAGCTATCGCGCCCGGTAGTCGCGATCTGAGACCAACATCTGTGCGCGGAGATCACGAATGAATCGAGACGGGGTCGATCGAACAGCCGAAATGGCGACCTTCGTCGCGGTCGTGCGGGAGGGAAGCCTATCGGCGGCCGCGCGCGCGCTCGACCTGACGCCGTCGGCCGTCAGCCGGATCGTCGCGCGGCTCGAATCGCGGCTCGGGGTGCAGCTCATCGTCCGCACGACGCGCCGGCTCCGCCTGACGTCGGAAGGCGAGGACTATGCGCGTTCGGCGCGGCGCATCCTCGCCGAGATCGACGAGGCGGAGCGGTCGATCGCCGACCAGGGGTGCCCGCGCGGGCGGATCCGCATGACGATGCCCGCAGCCTATGCCCGCCTGGTCCTCGTGCCGCTGCTGGCCGAATTCGTGACCCTTTATCCGGGCATCACGCTCGATCTCGACGTCAGCGATGAAATCGCCGACGTCATGGGGGGCGAGGTCGACATCGCGATCCGGTCGGGGCCGCTCGCTGACAGTCCGCTCACCGCGCGACGGCTCGGCGAGACCGGCCAGTCGGTGGTTGCGTCGCCGGCCTATCTCGCCCGGGAAGGGACGCCTCTGGTGCCGGCCGACCTCGCCCGGCACAACTGTCTCGACTTCGGCTTCCGGCGCGCCGAGGCGGGATGGCTGTTTCGCGACGGCGAGCGCACCACGGCCCTACGGGTCGGCGGCACAATCACCGCCAACAGCGGTGAAACACTCGTGCAACTCGCGCTCGATGGCCATGGCGTCACACGGGTCGGCACCTTCCACGTCGCCGAGCACCTGGCGAGCGGTCGTCTGGTGGCGGTGCTCGAAGACTTCAATCCGCGCGACCGGGAGGCGCTTCACGCCGTCTATATTGGCGGTGCGATGATGCCGGCGCGCAACCGCGTCCTGATCGATTTCCTCGTTGACCGGATGTCCACGCGGCGAGCACAAGACGCGCCCGGCGGCTGACGGTCTGCCCCGCGGCCGGCAAAACACCCCGACCGCCGTGTGTTCCACCCTCGCCCGTGTCGTCCTGGCCGGAAGGCGAAGCCGTCGCCGCCTCGTCAGGTGCTTTGCTCGGCCTCGCTCCCGGCCAGTCCCGATCCCGCTTCCGTCTGCGCCTGCGGCGAGGGATCCATGGCGCCGGCATTTCGAGCGGCTTCGGCGACACGGGCGATTGCTTCATCCGGGCCCGTCGCGGTCGGGCGAAGGCTTATGATGAGATGGTGAACACCGATCCGCCGCTGCTCGTCGATGATGTTTGTGAGGCCCTGGACGCCGGTGCGGTAACCGAGATCGATAGGCGCCGCCGGGCCGCTCTCGTCCGTGAGTTCGATCTGGACGGCGACGCCGAAGGCGCGGAACGCGTCCGCCGCGTGCCGCTCGACGGCGGACCGCCAGATGGCGTGTCGGTCGCGCTGGCCGGCGGGCTCCCGGTGATAGGTGAACCAGCCGCCGGCGTTTCGGGCGATCCAGTCGACGGTCTGCCCGGCGGAGCCGATCGCGTAGAGTGGCGGCGGCGCGAAGGGGGCCGGGTGAAGGTCGTAGTCCTCGCCCAGCATCGTGAGGGCCTCGGGAGACCGGAGCGCCGCCGCGAGCACGGCCCAGCGCTCGCGGAAGGTGGCCCCCCGGTCCTCGAGGCTCTCGCCGAAGGCGGCGAACTCCTGCGGCCGGTCTCCGGCGCCGAGGCCGAGCAGGAGACGCTCGCCGGAGAGTGCCTGCAGCGATGCCGCGGCCTTCGCCACATGAAGCGCGTGGCGCAGTGGCAGCACCGTGGCCGCGGTGCCGAACGCGATCCGCCGGGTCCGCGCCGCGACGGCGCCGAGCGCGACGAACGGATCGAGATGACCGAATTCCTCCGGATACCAGGAGCCGTTGAGCGGCACGTCCCGGACCCACCAAGCAGCGAACCCGAGCGCATCGGCTTCAGCGGCGATGTCGACCTGTTCGCGGAAGTCGATCGACGTCGCGGACGCACGGCGGACCGGCGCGATCAGGCCGATCGATATCTCACCATCTCGGACGATGGGATTGGGCGGTGCGCTTGCTGACATGCGAAGGCCATTGTTCGTTACGGGTTTCGGGATCGTGCCGCCCGGCTTCGGGCTATTGGAGCGTCAGACTTGAGCCGATCCGCCGTCGACGAAGACTTCGCTGCCGGTCATGAAGCTGCTGTCGTCCGAGGCCAGGAACAGTGCCACCGCCGCGGTCTCCTCGGGATGCCCGAGGCGCCCTAGCGGGACCTCAGTTGCGAAGCCTTGAAGAAAGGCATCTTCCCCTCCGGGCTTCGCCAGGCCCTTGAGGCCAGGAGTTTCGGTCGGGCCGGGAGAGAGCACGTTGACGCGGATACCTGTCCCCTTCAGGTCGAGGGCCCAGCTTCGGGCGAAGTTTCGGATCGCGGCCTTTGTCGCGCTATAGACACTGAACGTCGGCGTCCCTGTCGAGCCCGTGGTCGATCCCGTGAGGATGATGGACCCGCCGGTCGACATGAGCGGCAGCGCTTTCTGCACCGTGAACAGCGTCCCCTTGACGTTGACGCCGAACGTCAGATCGAACGACGCCTCCTCGATGGCGCCGAGCGGCTCGAAGCTGCCGAGGCCGGCGTTGGCGAACAGCACATCGATGCGACCGCTCGTCTCCCGCACGACATCGAACAGCCGGTCGAGATCCTCAAGGCGCGAGACGTCACCTTGGATCGCGGTCACGCCGGCGCCGATCGACTCGGCTGCCCTGTCCAGCTCCTCCTGGCGACGGCCGGTGATGAACACCTCCGCACCCTCCGCAACGAAGCGTTTGGCCGTCGCCAGTCCGATGCCGCTGTTGCCGCCGGTGATGACAGCGACTTTGCCTTGAAGCCTACCCATCTCGATCTCCTTGAAACGAAGTCGACCGAACTTGGAGGCTTGCTTTTCTTTCTTCCAGTATGCACCTTTTGGTAAGTGCCTTTGCGGAGCCTCCGAGAATGAAGGAACCCGAATTCACCTGCGGATTGGATGCCTCACTGGCCGCCATCGGTGGCAAGTGGAAGCCGTTGATCCTCTTCCACCTCGCCCACGAGACCCGGCGCTACGGGGCGCTGCGCCGCGCCATCGGCAAGGTCAGCGACAAGGTTCTCACCCAGCAACTGAAGGAGCTGGAGGCGGATGGGATCGTCAATCGGCGGGATTTTCAGGAGATACCGCCGAAGGTCGAGTACTCCCTCACCGATTTCGGCCAGTCGCTCGCGATAGCGCTCGGCCCGCTCTGTGCCTGGGGCACGGATCATATGAGCGAAGTCGCGAGGCTCATATCGCGGCGACACATGACCGGTTCCGACAAGGCGGCCTGAGGTCACAATCGACGGCGCCAGGCGTCGTCAAGACATGCCCCTTGTTCTGCGCCGGATCGGGCATGCTCATCTCCTGCCTGCCCTAGCCGCCGCAATCAGGGCTGCATGACGACTCGCCCGAACGGCCGGCCCCGCTCGGCGTGGTCATGCGCCTCTGCCGCGTCCTCGAGGGCGAACGTTCGGTCGATCACCACCTCGAGCGAGCCGCCGGCGGCGTCGGCGAGCATATGATCCACCGTCACGCCGACCTCCGGGCGGGTGTAGAGCGGCCCCATGAAGACGCCGAGGAGCGACTGATTGGCGGCCATCGCCGGCCACAGGTCGGGGTTCAGCGTCCCGCCGCCGGCGTTACCGACGAAGACCAACCGCCCTTCGGGCCGCAGCGCGCGAAGCGAGGTCTCCAACGTCGTGCCGACCGGATCGACCACGAGATCGGCGCCCTGGCCGCCCGTCGCTGCGGTGACCGCCGCGACGACGTCGTCGCTCCGGTGGTCGACGACGTGGTCGGCCCCGATCGCGGTGAGCCTCGCCAGCCGGTCGGCCCCGCTGGATACGGCGACGACCGTCGCACCGGCCCGCTTGGCGAGCTGGATCGCCGCGATCCCGACGCCGCCCGCGCCGGCCTGAATGAGAACCGTCTCCCCCGCCTTCAGGGCGCCGCGGGCGAAGAGGCAGTGATGGGCGGTGCCGAACGAGATCGGCACCGCCGCCGCGCGGGCAAAGTCGAGGCCGTCCGGCACGCGCCAGGTCTGCGCCTCGGGAACGGCGCGCAAGGCGGCGTGCGATCCCTCACTGGCGAAGGCCGTCACCCTGTCGCCGACCACACGGGTCGTCACCGCCGCTCCGACCGCGATCACCGTTCCCGCCGACGCATATCCGACGACGTAATTCTTGCGCGGCGGTGGCGTTGTTCGACGCCGAATGAGGTCGCCGCCCTCGATCGAGATCGCCGCGACGTCGATCAGGACTTCGTCCGGGCCGGGTTCGGGGTCCGCAATGTCGACGGTGCGCAGGACGTCGGGCGTCCCGCATTCGCTATAGATTGCTGCTCTCACGAGGGGCTCCGTTCGATGGTCGGACCCAGCGCCGACAGGGCGTCACGCATCCGCGTTTGCGCCCTTCAGGACGCTGTTCACCGCGTCCGCGCCGCCCGTGGCGGACAGCACGACGAGGGGGTTCCAGTAATCCTTGTAGCGGCTGATCAACCCGTCCCGCAGGTCGACGACCGAGACATAGGTTTGGTCGTAGCGCGCTCCGGTCGCGTTGGCGTAGGCCTTCGAGGTGAACTCGAGCACGCCGTTATGGCCGTCGCTCGACACGAACGCACGTTCAAGCGTGAGCGCCTCGATGGTGAAGAGTTCGCCGACCTTCGGCAGATACGCCTCCAGCGCTGCCTTGCCGTCGATGATTTCGATCCCGCCCGGGACGGAGAACGGGAATTCGAACGAAACATCATCGGTCATCATGTCGAGCAGCGTCTCCGCGCCCGGCGCCAACGCCTCGCCGAGGCCTTCGCGCAGAAGGGCGGAAAGGCTGGGGAACTGGTCGTGTGGGCTGCTCATGGTGTTCCCTCGGGTTGGATGGAACGCTATCGTTCCGGCGTTCCGGTAGAGATGGGGCGCGATGGATGGAACGCAAGAGTATCGACGATCGGAAGCGACGAAAGCCGAGTGGTGCCGCGCTGATCCGGTCCGACCTCACCACGGCGCTTGTCCGAGCCTTCTTCGAAGAGTGGGCGAACGTCGGATACGCCGCCATCAGCCTGGAGCGTGTCGCGGCACGGGCGGGCGCAGGCAAGGCCGCGATCTACCGGCGCTGGCCGGGCAAGCGCGAGTTTGCGTCCGAAGCGATCGAGCGCGTCGCCGTCGGGCTGGGCGAGTTCTCCGACCACGGGTCGCTGGAGGCGGACATCACCGCCTACCTCACGAAGACACGCCTCGCTTTGCGCCATCCACTGGTGCGCCGGATCGTGCCGGACCTCGCCGCCGAACGCATCCGCTCCGGCGACCTCGCCGCGGTGCTGGATCGCATCGCGGCGGCGCGGCGGGCTCTCGGCGAAGCGCTGCTCGACCGCGCCGTCGCGCGGGGCGAGATCCCTGCCACGATCGACCGCGACCTCGCGCTCGACCTCATCCCCTCGCCGCTTTATTGGCGGATGGTCGTGCGGGGCAAGCCGGCCGGGCGGGACGATATCAAACGGCAGGTGACCGCCCTCGTCGCCGCACTGAAGGCGTGCTGAACGGCGACCGTTCCGGCTCCTCGGTGGAGCGACAGGCCGCCCGGGCGCCTCCCCTTGGCTTGGTAAATGGCGGTCGCGAGCCGGGCGAGAGGGAGACGGCGGTGGGCACGCCCGGTCGCTCGGCAGCGATCTGCGTCATCATCTTGGTGTCGGCCCGAACGAGGCCATGGGTCGCGCTCGCCGCGGCATCCGTGGTGTGGGGCCTCGCGGATTATCTGAAGATTTATGCCAGCTTCGCCCTCAACCACGGCGCCACGGCGGCGGCGGTTCGCGAGATCGCGCATATTGTGGTCATCCTGGTAGTGTTTCCCCGCGCGATCATGGCCTCACAGGCGATCTCCGACCTGATCGCCCCGCACCAGGGCTGAGCGCTTCAGCACGTCGACGAAAGCCCGCAGCGGTGCCGGCACGTGCCGGTTTCCCGGATAATAGAGGCACAGCCCCGGAATTGGCGGACACCAGTCGGGAAGCACCGTGACGAGGCTACCTTCGCGTAGCGCCGCGCGGGCAAAATGCTCGGGCACGTAGGCGATGCCGAGCCCGTCGCGTGCCGCCGCCACCATCAGGCGATTGTTGTCGAGCGTCAGAACGCCAGGGACGTCGACCCGGCTCTCGACGCCGTGCCGCGCAAACTCCCAGCGATAGAGTTTGCCGCTGCCGAGGCGCTGGCGGATGCAGCTATGACCGGCGAGATCGTCGGGCACCGTCGGCGTCCCGCGCGCCGAAAGGTAGGACGGCGCGGCCACCGCGAGGAACCGCGCGTCGCCGCCGAACGGAACGGCGATCATGTCCTGCGGGACACTCTCGCGCAGCCGCACGCCGGCATCGAAGCCCGCGGCGACGATGTCGACGAGGCGGCCTTCGGTCGCGATGTCGACCGCCACATGCGGATGGTGCTCGAGGACCGCCGGCACGACGTCGGACAGCAGCATTTCCGCGGCAGATTCCATGCAATTGATCCGCACCGTGCCGCTGGCCGCATCTGCGGTGAGATCGAGCGCCGCATCGAGGTCGGCGAGCAGCGGTTCGAGGCGGCGCACCAGCCTCTCGCCGGCCTCGGTCGGCGCGACGCTGCGCGTGGTGCGGTTCAGAAGGCGCGCGCCGAGTTCGCGCTCGAGCCCGATCACCATGTGAGACAGTGCCGAGCGCGACAGGCCCAACGCGTCCGCCGCCTCCCGAAAGCTGCGATGTCGCGCGACGGCGGCGAACGCCTTCAGGTCGGCGAGGCGTGGCGTCCCCATTGGTGGCGATCCTTCACCAAGTCATCTCGATTGTGCTGCCTTATCGCACGCCCGTGCCAGCGCCAATTGTCCGCCATCACGGAGACCACCACCAATGAAGACCTGGTTCATCACCGGCGCGTCCGCCGGTCTCGGGCGGATCATGGCGGAGACGCTGCTCACCCGCGGCGACCGCGTCGTCGGCACGGCCCGCCGCACCGGCGCGCTGGACGATCTCGCCGCCGCCTATCCATCCACCTTTACCGTCGTCCCGCTCGACGTGACCGACAGTGCGGCCGTCCGGCGCACGGTCGATACGGCGTTCGCCGCCGGGCGCATCGACGTCCTCGTGAACAATGCCGGCTACGGACTATTCGGCGCGGCCGAGGAGGCGAGCGACGCCGACATCGAGCGGCAGGTCGCGACCAATCTCGTCGGCGCGATGGCGGTGATCCGCGCCGCGCTGCCTCACCTGCGCGCGCAGGGCGGGGGGCGGATCATGCAGGTCTCGTCAGAGGGCGGGCAGTTCGCCTACCCGGGCTTCTCGTCCTACCACGCGACGAAGTGGGGCATCGAAGGCTACTGCGAGTCCCTTGCGCAAGAGGTCGTCCCGTTCGGTATCGACGTCGTCGTCGTCCAGCCCGGACCGACGGCCACCAGCTTCGGCGCCAATCTGACGATGCCGAAGCCGATGCCGGCCTATGACACGACGCCCGTCGGCGACGTCCGCCGCGCGATGACGAGCGGCGCGTTCGTCCTGACCGGCGACGCCGAGCGCACCGTCGACGCGATGATCGAAGCCGGCGACGCGGCGAACCCGGCGTTCCGACTCACACTGACATCGACGGCGTTCACCAATATATCCGGCGCACTGCGCGACCGCCTCGCGGCGCTCGAAGCGCAGGAGACCGTTGCGCGGGGGGCCGATCGTGATGCGTAGAGCGCGCCTTCGAGCGATCGTCGCGGCCTTCGCGCTCGCGACCCTGTCCGCCACCCCCACCATGGCGCAGGAGGCCCCGAACCAGGTGGTCGGCACGTGGCGCATGGTGTCCGCCCATATCGAGCGGGCGGACGGAACGCGTATCGCGGCCTATGGGAACCGGCCGAGCGGGCTCCTGATCTTCGCGCCGGACATGCACTATGTGGAGGTCCTGACAAACGGCGACCTCCCGCCTTTTGCCTCCGGGGTCCGCGGCGAGGGGACGGACGCGGAGAACCGCGCGGCGATGGCGTCCAGCATCGGCATGTTCGGCACCTACACGGTCGACGCGGACGGCGCCTTCAGCGGCAACCGCGTCGAAGGAGCGACCTTCCCCAACTGGATCGGCAACGTGCGCACGACACGCGAGCTTCGCCTCGTGGTCGACGGCGACACCATGACGGAACAGTTTACCCGCCCGGACGGAACGCAGATCGAGATCGTGTTCGCACGGGTGAGATGATCGGGGTCACTCTGTTTGTGTTGCGGTCCTGTCAGGACCCGATTGCATACGCGTTTGGGCTCTTCGCCATGTCGGCTGATCGCCGCCGTCACGAAACGCGCTAGAAGCGGTAGGACAGCGTGAGCTGGCCGCCCCGGCTGACGAAATCCTCGCCCGCGTGGACCTCATACTCGACGCGGGCATCCCAACTCTTTTCCTTGTAGAGCTGCAGGCCCGCCTTCAAGGTCGCCAGCACATCCGGCGTGTCCGTCCTGGCGGTGAAAGTCTCGTCGGTTCCGGCCATCACCATGCGGGGATCGACGCTGCGCTCGTCCTCGGTGGAGAACGCCCCGCCGAAACTGAGATAGTCGCGCAGGATCGCCGCATCGAGCACGCTCCGGCGAAAGCCGAACTCCACCGAGGGCGCGTGGTTGCCGCGCGTGGTGAGCGCGGTGTCGCCGTTGCAGAAGATGCGCGCGTTGCCGCCGTCGCCGCCTTTGCCGCCGATCGCAATGTCGATGAACACGCCCGCGCTGTCGGCGTAGCCGCCATTGCCGCCGCCGCCGCCGCTGCTATCGCCGATGGCGGTGCCCGGCCGCCTGCCGCCGATGATGCCGCCCGAGCCGCCGATCGACTGCGCGACGATGCCGATGGCGCCGATCCCCGCTCCGGTGGCGTCGCCGGTCGTGACGCTGCAGTCGATGGTCAAGGTGACGAGCCCGCCGGTCGTCGCGACGGCGTCGGACGAGCCCTGAGCGCCGAGGAGCGTGCCGGCGGTGAACACGGGGTTGCCGCCGCCATCCGACCCGACCACGGCCGCCGCGTCGTTGCGCGCGATGCCGCCGCCGGAGCTGATCGCAGCGATCCCCACTGCGCTGTCGCCGAGGGTGACGATGGTGCCGCGATGGGTGACGGTGATCGTGTCGCCGCCGCCGGTGGCAAGTCCGGTCTGGCCGACGACATTGCTGCCGTCATCGTAGCTGCCGACCACCGGCCGCCGCCGATGCTGAGCGCGGCGAGGCCGAAGGCGTGCGTCGGCTCGGTGGCGACGGTGCCGGACGGCCCGAGCGAACCTCGGACCGCCCGAGCCGGTCAGGCTGCGGCGGCGAGCGGCGGGACAAGCGTCTCGGCCTCGCCCGCGACGTCGACCACGACTTTCCCTCGCAAGCCGCGACGCGAGCCGGCCTCGAGGATCTCGTGTCCCTCTCCAAGGCGCTCGAGCGGGAGGACCGCGCCGACCACCGGCCGCACGAGACCGCGTTCGACAAGCTTCGTCAGCTCGTCGAGCTTGCCGCGATTCTGGCGGGTGAACACGAAGTGATAGGAGGCGTTCCGCCCCCAGGCTTCGATGAGATTCTGCGGCGCTGCGATATCGACGATCGAGACGACGCGTCCGAAGGGCGCGAGAACGAGCGGGCTCCTCGTCAACGTGTCACCGCCGACCGTGTCGAAAACGACGTCGACCCCTCGCCCGCCGGTGAGTGCATTCACGGCGTCGACATAGTCGGTGGCGGCGTAATCGACCACATCGTCCGCGCCGAGCGCACGCACGAACTCATGATTGTCGGAACGGGCCGTCGTGATGACCCGCGCGCCGATGGCTTTCGCAATCTGGATCGCGATCGTTCCGACGCCACCGGCACCGCCATGGATGAGGATCGTCTCACCGACACGCAGGCCTGCACGGGTCACGAAGGCTTCCCAGACGGTCCCGCCCACGAGCGTCAGGCTCGCGGCCTCCACGTGCGACAGGTTGCGCGGCTTACGGCTCACGAGATCGACGTCGGCGACATGGACTTCGGCGTAGGATCCGGCGTCCCCGAAGATCTTCGGCGTATAGTAGACCTCGTCACCCGGCGCGAACTCCGTCACGTCGGCCCCGACGCTCTCGACGACGCCGGAGACGTCGTGCCCGATCACCGCCGGCAGCGGGACGGAGTCGGGATAATCGCCGCGCCGGATCTGATAGTCGAGCGGGTTGATCGCCGTTGCATGGACGCGCACGCGGACCTGCCGCGCACCGACCGACGGGACGGGACGTGTCTGTATTTCGAACGCGTCGGGACCGCCGAAGCGGGTGAGGACGACGGCTTTCATGGTATCGGACATTCGAAGAACCTTTCGTTAAATCGAGATATTTCGATGCGTTTGAACCCATTACGGCGCGCTATGGCCGACGATCCCTGTCAGAGATCGCGACCGATCATCGCCGCCAGCTCACGGATCGCGACCTCGTTGCGCTTGTAATAGGTCCACTTTCCCCGGCGGGTCGCGATAACAAGATCTGCTTTCGAGAGGACGCTCATGTACTGCGAGGTCGTCGATTGAGACAGACCCATCCCGTCCTGGATACTGCTGACACACACACCATCGACCGCGACATCTCCTTCATCCTGAGGCGGAAAGGATCGCTCCGGGTCTTTCAAGCCGGAGAGAATCTTCAACCTGATCGGGTTCGCGAGGGCTTTGAAGGCGGTCAAGAGGTCCATACCGATCTACGTATTACGAAACCTCGATTTGTCAATATGGTTCGCCGGCCGGTCGTCGGCGGCCGGATCCTCCCGGCCTCCCCCGCGTGTCCGAGCGACCGAGATGAAGGCGGCCGATATCATCGCCCCATGGCGTCCGACGGCCCGCCTGTTCGGATGAGACGGAGCTTGTGAACCCCGCCACGGCTCGTCGCGATCCTGCGCATCTGGTAACGCCCGCAACTGGGATCGCGAGCGGGGCCGAGAATGAGTGCGCAGTCGAAGATGAAACCGAAGGACGTTTCGCGAGGAATTCTCACGATCTGCGCCGGTGTGGCCTTTCTCGTCATGAACGACGCGGTCGCGAAGGTGCTGACCGACCGGTACGATCCGATCCAGATCATCTTCCTGCGCAACCTGATCGCGGTCCCGATGATCGTTACGGTCGTGCTTTTCCTGCGAGGACCGGGGGCGCTGCGCACCGCGCATTTGGGTCTGCACGCGGTGCGCGGGCTGCTGATGCTTCTCGGCGCGTATCTTTATTTCACCAGCCTCAGCTTCCTCCCACTGACAGAGGCCACGGCCCTGGTGTTCGCGGCTCCGATTTTCATTACGGCGCTTTCGGTGCCCCTCCTCGGCGAAGCGGTCGGCTGGCGCCGCTGGGGCGCTGTCATCGTCGGCTTCGTCGGCGTTCTCATCATCGTCCAACCCGGTGGCTCGACGTTTCAGCCGGCGTCTCTGCTGCCGGTGGGGGCGGCGTTCGTCTATGCGCTGTTCATGATCAGCGCCCGCTGGCTCGGACCGGGCGAAGGGCTATGGACGATGATGCTGTTCGTCGTCCTGTTTCCCCTGATCTACGCAACCCCCTTCGCCCTGTGGGTCTGGTCGCCGGTCGCGCTGAGCGACGTGAAGCTGCTCGTGGTGATCGCGGTCTGCGGAAGCCTCGGCATCACGTTGATCGGGCAGGCGTTTCGACTGGCGCCGGCCGCGGTCGTCGCCCCCTTCGACTACACGTCGCTGATCTGGGCGACGGGTCTCGGCTGGGTGATCTGGAGCGACGTGCCCTCGTTCTGGACCATCGTCGGCGCGTTGGTGATCGCCGCGAGCGGGATCGTCATCGTGCTGCGTGAGGCGAGATAGATCCGCTCGGCCGTCCGGGCGGCTTTTGCATGTTTCATCGATGAACGGCGGCGGCCTTATCGCATGTCCGCCCGGATCGCGTAACGATGCTGGATCAGGCGATCGGCCCCCTTGAAGAAGGTCATCCTTCGGGCTTGGGCGCGATGGATGGGACCGAGATGCATATCGACCTCGATGCGCTCGAAGCCAGCCTCGGCGAGAAGTCCGGCAACGCGATCGGCCCTGGCCCCTTGCGCGAATGGAACCCTCTCGAGGATCGACCGATGCGCCCGCGCCAGCCGCACGGCCTCCTCGTCCGGGGCGCCGGAGCCACCCCGCATCCAGCCCCGAGCGCGCTCGAAAACACTGGCCAATCGCGCGAGGAGGGTCGTCGACACAAAGTCGCCGTCGATGACGAGGAGGCGGCCGTCCGGCCGCAAGACCCGCCGCCACTCCCGGAACGCGGCGGGCGGGTCCACCAGCGTCCAGACAAGGTGGCGGGTGACGATCACGTCGAACGAGGCGTCGGGCAGCATGGTGAACTCGGCATCACCCATGAGAAAATCGATGTCGCGGCCACGGAATGCCGCCTTGGCGCGCGCCTGCTCCAGCATGGGCTCGGACCAGTCGAGCCCGGTGACGCGGAAGCCGAGATCGTCCATCAGGTGGGCGATGACGGCGGTTCCCGTCGCCAGGTCGAGAGCGGCTCGCCCTTGCCCGGGGCCGAGATGACGGGTGAGGAGCGCATGCCAGGCGCGCCACTCCGCCGCCGAGCCGATTTCGTGGCCCGGATGGCTGTCGAAGGTCGCCGCGCGCTCTGACCAGTAGGCCTTGATCTCCTCACGCAGACCGAAGTTGCCGCCACGCTGCTCCTGCACTTTTGCCCTCGCTCGTTTATACTTTGAAGTGTTCTAATCGAACGCACTCTAGAATTCTTTAAGTTATCTTGTATTCCAGCCGCGTTGACGCTTCACAATTCGTCTCATAAAGCATCGTCCCGAATAAGCGAGGGGCGAAATCATGAGCATCATCTCCAATCTTGCGAAATCGATGCGACCGGCCCGCGGCGCGGCGACCGGGATGGCGGTCGCGAGTCTCGCGTTCCTTTGCAGCCCCGCCAACGCCGACCCGGTGACGATCACCGACGTCGCCGGCCGCACGGTCACGGTCGAGGCGCCGGTCGGCCCCATGATCCTCGGCGAGGGGCGGCTCATGTATGCGGTCGCGGCGCTCGAGACGGGCAATCCATTCGCCCGCGTCGTGGGTTGGCGTGACGACCTCATCAAGAACGACGCGGAGACCTACGCCGTCTACCGCGCCAAATTCCCGGAAGCCGACGGCATCCCGACCTTCGGCGGCGTCAAAGACGGCACGTTCGACATCGAGCAGGCGATCAGCCTCGAACCGGACATCGTCGTCATGAACCTCGAGGCCAAGGCGGCGACCGACGAAATGGGCCTCGTCGGCAAGCTCGAGGCGGTCGGCATTCCCCTCGTCTATATCGACTTTCGCGACGCGCCGATCGCCAACACTGCGAAGAGCCTTGAAATCCTCGGCACCCTCCTCGGCGAGGAGGAGCGCGCCAGCGAGCTGATCGCGTTCCGCGACGACGAGATCGCCAAGGTCACCGAGAGGCTGGCCGAGGCCAATCCCGACCGCCCCCTCGTTTTCCTGGAGCGCGCCGCCGGCTGGAGCGACGAGTGCTGCATGTCGTTCGGCTCGGAGAATTTCGGCGCGATGGTCGAGATGGCCGGCGGTCGGAACATGGCGAAGCCGTTCATTCCCGGCACCTTCGGCACACTGAACCCGGAGCAGGTGGTCGCCTCCGATCCGGACGTCGTGATCGCAACGGGCGCCAACTGGGAGGCATCGAGCCCCGGCGGCATGTGGGTCGGCCTCGGCCCGAACGCCGACACGGACGAGGCGCGCGAGAAGCTCGAGGCGCTGATGACGCGCCCGGCCTATACCGGCGTGAAGGCGGTGGAGACCGGCGACGTCCACGCAGTCTGGCACCAATTTTATAACAGCCCCTACCAGTTCATCGTGATCCAGCAGATGGCGAAGTGGCTGCATCCGGACCTGTTCGCCGACCTCGATCCCGAAGCGACCTTCGAGATGTTGCACGAGCGCTTCCTCCCGGTGGACTACGATCCCGGCTATTTCGTCTCCTTGGGGAAGGATTGATCGCGTCGGGACGCAGAGACCGATGGCGCTCTCCTCCCCAGCGATGGTGACGCGCGGGCGCTACCGCGCCATGACGGCCTGGCGCTTCGTGGTGCTGATGGGCCTCCTCGCCGCGCTGGCCCTTTCCGTCACCGTCGACCTTGCGACGGGGCCAGCCCGCTACGCCCTCACAGACGTGTTCCGCGCGCTCGTCGACCCACACGGAGTCGACAATCAAATCCGCGTCGTCATCTGGCAGATCCGCCTCCCGGTGGCACTGATGGCCGTCACCGTCGGCGCAGCGCTCGCCGTCGCCGGGGCGCAGATGCAGACCATCCTCGCCAACCCGCTGGCGAGCCCGTTCACCCTCGGCCTCTCGGCCGCTGCGAGCTTCGGCGCTGCGCTCGCGGTGGTCCTGGGCGTTGCCATCGTGCCGGCCCTGACGCCCTACATGGTTCCGCTCAACGCCTTCATCATGGCGATGGCGACGGCCCTCCTGATCCACGTCTTCAGCCGCCTCAGGGGCGTGACCACGGAGACGATCGTGCTCCTCGGGATCGCGCTGGTGTTCTCGTTCAACGCCGCGCTGGCGCTGCTGCAATATCTCGCGTCCGAGCAGGCTTTGGGGGCGATCGTGTTCTGGACCATGGGCTCGCTCGTGAAAGCGACGTGGGGGAAGGTCGCTATCACAGCGCTCGCCCTCGCCCTCACGATCCCGCTGTTCGCCCGCCATGCCTGGGCGCTGACGGCGTTGCGTCTCGGCGACGACAAGGCGGCGAGCTTCGGCGTGAAGGTCTCGCGGCTACGATTGGAGACGATGATGCTCGTCGCGCTGCTCGCGGCGATTCCCGTCTCATTCGTCGGCACCATCGGCTTCATCGGCCTTGTCGGCCCGCACATCGCGCGGATGCTCGTCGGCGAGGACCAGCGTTTCTTCCTGCCGGCCGCCATGCTGTCGGGCGCGCTCATCCTGTCGGTCACCTCGGTGGTGTCCAAATCCCTCATCCCCGGAGCGATCCTGCCCATCGGCGTCATCACCGCACTGGTGGGCGTGCCGTTCTTCGTGTCGCTCATCTTCTCGATCAAGCGCCGCGCATGGTGAGGCTCACGCTCGACGACGTCGGAGCGCGCTACGGCCGCACCGAGGTAATCTCCGGCATCACCACCCCGCCGTTGAAGGGCGGCGAGCTCACCGCGCTGATCGGCCCGAACGCAGCCGGCAAGTCGACGCTCTTCAAGCGCATCGCCGGCCTTGTGGCCGGGCCGGGCACCGTCACTGCGGTCCACGACCCCGATGAGCACGCGCGCATCACCTATATGCCGCAGGATACCGGCGCCAACGCGGTGCTGACGGTCTACGAATCGGTGCTGCTGGCGGCCAAGCAGGGCGGATCGTGGCGCGTGCGCGACGACGAGCTCGCGCGGATCGACGCGCTTCTCGCCGCGCTCAGAATCGAGGATATCGCCTTCCGCGGTCTCGGCACGCTATCGGGCGGTCAGCGCCAGCTCGTCGCCGTCGCGCAGGCGCTGGTGCGCGAACCGAACGTCCTCCTGATGGACGAGCCGACCTCCGCGCTCGACCTCCATCGCCAGATCGAGGTTCTGACGTTCATGGAGGCGTTTGCCGCGCGCCGGGGCATGGCGGTGCTGATCGCCCTGCACGACCTCAATCACGCGATGCGCTATTGCCGCAACTGCATCGTGGTCGCGAACGGGCGGATGGTCGCTTGCGGGGAGACCGCCTCCATCATAACGCCCGATCTGCTGCGCGAGGTCTGGCGCGTCGAGGCGCGGATCGAAACGTGTTCGCGCGGCACGAGGCTCGTCGTGGTCGACGGATCCGCGCTGGACACCGCGGCGGGAGAATGACGTCGGGCATGATCGGCGCGATGGGTCTGCACCCCACGATCGCACCGAGCCGATGATCGGTGACGGAGAGGCTGCCTTCGCCGGGAGCGAGGAAGCCGCATCCCGCGGCCTCACCACGCGCGCGCAGATTGGGCGCCCGCCCATCCCGGACGCCTCGTCCGTCTGAGCTCGGCGACTCGCGTCGTTTCAGCGGCGATCCCCGGCCGCCAACGCCCTCGCGCTGGTGCGAATCCCCATCCCCCGCGTCAGCGAGCCTGTGCCCGGATCAGCAGGTCGCCAGGCCCAAATGGCCCCGCAACCGGTTCTTCACGAACACGGCGTCGCGCGGCGGCAGCGAGCGCGGAAGGTTTTCCGCATGGACCTTCAGGACATGCAGACGCGGGCCTTCCGCCGCCATGGCAAGACGCGCGCACAGCGCATCGACGTCGGCCAATGTTCGCAGGAGACCCGTGTCGGCAAAGCCTGTCGCGGCCGCGACTCGGGCGAGATCGATCCCGTGGCCGGTGTGGCTCCCCTGCATTCCGGTTTCACCAAAATGCTCGTTGTCGAGCACGATGATGTCGAGGTTACGCGGGCTGGCGACAGCGATGGTCGCGAACGCGCCCAAGGCCATGAGCTGCTCCCCGTCGCCGGTGATCACCATCACCCGACGGCCGGGCTGCGCCTGGGCGAGGCCGAGGCCGACGAGCGCGGCGGCGCCCATCGCGCCCCAGAGATAGTAGTTGTCCGCGCGGTCGCCGGCGGCATGAACGTCGTAGCTCGGCGAGCCGAGGCCGGTCACGACGAGGGCGTCGCCGCGCGCCTCCAAAAGCCGGGCGACCGCCGCGCGGCGATCCATGGTCGAAGTGCCGGGGGCCTGGTCCACGCTGCTCACCACTTCTTTTTGCCGAGAAGGCGCTGACCGATCAGCACGGCCACCTGCTGGTCGCTATCGAATGCCATTCTGGCCGCCTGCTCGACCGTCGCGACGACATCCTCGCCTGTCTCCGCCCGGTGGACGGTGACGCCGATGGCGGTCAATGCGGCTTCGGTGGCCCGCCCCATCGGCACCTGCCACGGGTTGAACTCGTCCCACTCGCCCCGCATCGTCACCAGCATCAGGAGCGGGATGCGGGCCTGTACGGGCAGCGACAGCATGTTGATGCAGTTGCCGACACCAGACGATTGCATGAGAACGACCGATCGCGTGCCGCCGAGCCAGGAGCCGCAGGCGATCGCGACCCCCTCCTCCTCACTCGTCAGCACGTTGGAGACGACAGCGCCGTCCGCCTCGAAAAGGCCGATCAGGGTGGAATGCCCGGCGTCCGGCACGTAGGCCATGTGGCGCACGTCGGCAGCGCGGAGGGCGTCGTAGGTGGCTCGGGGCCAGTCGGTGCTAGGGTCGGCTCTCACGAATGCGGCTCCGGCATCTGATTCATTCTGCCATAGCCTTTCCGAAATTGAATGACATCGACCCTTTTGGTCGATCAGATATAGCGATATTCTATCGCCGTGGACATTCCGCAGCTCCGAACCATTTTGCACGTCGCCGAGCTCGGCAGCCTCTCGAAGGCGTCAGACCGGCTGAAAATCGCACAGCCGGCCCTTTCGCGGCAGGTGAGGCTGCTGGAGGCCGAACTCGGCGTGCGCCTGTTCGACCGGCACGGGCGCGGGATGGTGGCGACCGAAGCCGGCCGCGACGTGCTCCGCCATGCCCGCCGCATCATGGCCGAGCTCGACGAAATCCGAGCCTGCGTTTCCGGCGAGGACACACCGCTTCGCGGACATATCGCAGTCGGGATGCCGCCGACGGTGTCGGATCTCCTCTCGGTGCGGCTCGTTGCGGCGTTTCAGGAGCGCCACCCGGAGGCGACCCTTCGCATCGTCAGCGCCTATTCCGCGAGCCTCATCGACTGGCTCCAACGGGGGGAGATCAACGTCGCCATCATATATGGCACACGGCCGGGGCCCTCACTCGTCGCGACGCCATTGATCGAAGAGACGCTGTCGCTGATCGGCCCGGCCGGCTCGCCGCCGCGCGAGGCGCCTGTCGACGTCGACGAAATCTCCACATTGCGGCTCTTTTTGCCGAGCGTCGGGAACGGCCTTCGGACCGTCGTCGAGCAATGGGCCGAGGCGACGGGCGCCTCGCTCGACGTGCGGGTCGAGGCGGACAGTTACGCGACGCTGAAGAGCCTCGTGGAGGGCGGGCGGGGCTATACGATCCTGCCCATCGCCCCGCTTTTCGGGGAAATCGCCGCCGGCAAGCTCTGGCACGCCCCGTTCGCGGAACCGGCGCCCCGCCGCCGGCTCCTCCTCGTGACGCCGGCGGACAGGGCGACCTCACGCCTCGCCCGCTATGCCGTGCGCACCATCCAGGAGACCACGCGCGCCCTCGCCCAAGCCGGCGTCTGGCATGGGCGGGTCCTGATCCCGGAGCCCTAGAATTCCACGAAGGTCCGTCGCGCCGCTCGTGTCATGGCCGGCGTCGCCGCCATCCGCCGGATGCGACGCGCGCCGCCGTTCCGACGGTCGCCATCATCGACGGGCCGATGTCGTGGCTCTCCCGCAGTTTGATACGCGATCGAGCCGCGAAGCCGCGTCCCGCTATAGATCCGGTGAACCTCCTTCTTGTAGGAACGAGGGATCCAGATCGCAGGCTGACGGTGCCGTGCGGCTAGGGGAGAGATATGAACATTCTGCAACATGAAACGCAGCCGCTGGAGAAATGGCGCGACGGAGTGATGACGCTGCTGCGCGTCTCGGCCATCTCGCGCTCCGCCCAGCTCTGCATATTTGAGCAGTTTTGCGATCCGGGCCTCGGCGCGCCGATCCACCTCCACGCGGTGGAGGAAGTCCTCGAGGTGATGGAGGGAGAAGCCGAAATCCACCTGAGCGGCGAGACCGGGACGATGCGGCCCAACGAGTCGATCATCATCCCGGCCGGTGCGCGGCACGGTTTTCGCAACATCGGGTCCGGCATTCTCAAGGTGCGCGCCACCCTGGCAGCGCCGATTTTCGAGGCGACGTACGACGATCGGACCGAGCTCGCCCGCCGCTACGTCCCCTGATCCCGGCCCGGCGCGCGGCGTGGCGTCGCGCGCCGGGGCTCGGATTGGGATCGACGATCGGCCGGGATCAGGCATCGAGTTCGGGAACGGCCAATGCGCCACGAAAATTTATTTATAGCGAAACCACATAAGGGACCGCGCTCATATTTAAAATTAAGCAGCAACGCCGATGCAAGCATTGAAGTTTAATAACACAATTATGAGATACGTTTACCTGACAATTTGCGCGACTATTTGGATCATTCCCGCCATTTCCTTTGCCGCCTCAACGCTTATGTTCCCACTTGTCTTGAATAATTCACCGATACGGCTATGCGTTATAGCCGCGCTCTTATTGAGTCCATTTTTCGTGATGAGTTTGCCAACGCGCACACGGAACCTTTGGCTCTACGTTGCCGTATTTTGCGGTCAAGTTTTTGGATTGGGATACATTAACCGCTGGTTTTAGGCGGAATAAACCCTTGAGGTTTCGATCTCGAAATGCTTACAACAATCTATCGGAAAATAATTCTTTTTATATTGATAGGTACTGTGCACGCTTGCGGCGGGAAGCCTGAACTAACTCTTTACAAAAAAAACTCGAAATTAAATCTATCCGAAACATTTAGAAGATTATAGATCAGCTTCACAATTGAACATATTGTAAAGAGATAACTTTCTACGTCTCGATGGGCTATACGACTAGTCGATTGCCTCCAACGCTTGCTACCCACGAGCGCGGACGGTGGTGATGGCGCCGGGATCGGCGCGCTAGACGAAAGGTCGAGCCGCCGGACTATCAGCGTTTCACCGGCGAGCAGTAGCGCCTTCGCATTGTCGACGAGGATCCTGCCTTTCGCGCTTCAAATCGAGATTTTGCTCGACGGTCGTGACCCGGGCGTAATCGATCTCATGAGGTAGCAGACCCGCCGTCGATGTCAGGAAAGAATTAGCGTCGATTTCCCGACTGAGTCATTTGCGATGCTAACGCGCCAAATCGCGCCCCACCGCAGGCGGGACCGCAAAGAAGCCGACCGTTGAACCGGTTCAAGCGCCCGTCCTAGCCGCCTGCCCGATCCAGAGCGGCTCAAGGCCGCGATAAGCCACTCGGAGGTAACAGCCGGGGCCTTGCGGCCGTTGTTGACCGGCCGCGGCTGCCAGGCTGGGGCCCCGACTTAGAAGGTGCCGTTGGCGGTGATCTCCGCGGTGTTTGCGTGGAGATGCGCCACGAGGTCGGGATCGAGGTTCATCCGCGCGGCCAGCATGGCGAGATAGCCCTTCTCGGCCGCCCCTTCGGGATCGATGGCGAGCAGCGAGGCTGCATAAATTTCGGCGGCCCGCTCGGGTGTGGTGGCGCCGCTCGCCACCGCGCCGACGTCCAGCGGCTGAGCGAGTTCGGCCTCGATGAACGCCTTCTGGTCCGGGTCAAGTTCAAGGCCGTCGAGCTGCGCGGCGATGCGGGCGCGCTCTCTCTCGTCAATGTGCCCGTCCGCTTTGGCTGCGGCGATCATGGCGCGCAGGAGGACAACGCTGAGATCGTCCTGCTCGGCGCTGCTATGGGGCAAGAACGCCGTGCCTTCGGGGGACGGTAGCGTCGCGGCCGCCGCCGGCGCGGTCGCGGGAGCCTTGTTGGCCTGCCAGTCGCGCCACGCCTTGTAGGCCAAGCCGCCGATCAAGGCGGCACCACCCAGCTTGAGCGCGGTGCCGGCGAGCTTGCGCGGCTTCTTGCCGCCGAGGAGCAGCCCGGCGAGACCGCCGGCGGCAGATCCGGCCATGAAACCGCCCTTGCCCTTCAAAAGCCCCTGAAGGTCGAGCTGCCCTGCCGCCTGCCGGAGGGTGCCGAGCGTCCCTCCCGCATCACTCATCGGCGTGGATGTTGCGGAGCCAGCTCCTTGGACCTGCCCCAGAAAGCGGTCCAGCAGTGCTTTGGCATCGTTCATCGAGGGATTACTCCTGATAGAGGGCGGACTGACGCGCACCAGCCGGCGAGCGGCGGCTGTCATCACATGAGGCCCGATGCTGGTGATTCCAAGTCGGGGGAATCGTCTCACGCGGAAGCCCAACGAGGCGGCGACGCCAACGGATGCGACCGAGCGCCTCAACGCCTCGCTCCCCGCGCATCAGCGGAGCGCGAGGCGCCCCATGGGCGGACAACTGGCTTGCGGATCAGGTGCTTGCCGCTTGGTGGCGTTTCACTCCACGGTGCCCCCGCGCCCGTTTGGCAGAAGCCTGCCGAAGGCGCTCCCTTGCGCGGTGCGACACGCAGACGCCTCGCTCCCTAACCCTCATCCAATCAAGGAGCGGTGTGCCGGAGCCATGGCCGGCGGTGCATCAGCGGCGGGATCGCCGCGGCGTTGTCGGCTCGACGGGGCGCGGGGCGCATGAGGCCCGCCGATACACCACGATCAGTCCATTCGGTGGGTGGAGAACGGTCGGTGTTGCGGCAAACCCTCGGCGACCGCGTCCGGCCCATCAGGCGCGACGTCGGCCGCTCGCTCGCGGATCACCGGGCCCCGCGACCGGGATGGGTGCGGCAAATTTTCCAGCGTGCGGCCGACCGCGTTCACCGACGGTCGGTCCCGCCGGGGCCTCACCAGCGCACCGTCAGGCCGAGCCGGCCGCCGAACGCATGGCCGGCGTCCTCGTCCACCCGCACATCATAGTCGCCGGAGGCCACCAGCTCGACCCTGTCCGACATGACCATCGACGCGCCGAGACCGACCTGCACCCGCGTGCCGCCGAGCCCGGCGTCGAACGACATCGGATTGCCGCCGCTCGGACCGGCGAACGTCACCTCGGGGCCGTCGCCGAAGGCCTGCCAGAGGTTGGCCCGCGCCCAGCCGGTCAGCGCCTGGCCGTTTTCCAGCGACCAGCCGCGACTCACCCGCCCGCCGATACGGCCGAAGACATCGTTGCCCGCGCCATAGTCGACGAGGCCGTACCGATCCGCGCCATCCTCGAAGGACAAATTCTGATAGACGAGCTGCGCCTGCGGCTCGATCGCCCAGCCAGCGCCGAGATCGAAGCGATAGCCGGCCTCCAGCGAGCCGATCACGCCGAAACCGTCGGTCTCCAGCGTCTCCCCGAGCGACGATCGCGCGCTGGCCTGATCGTAGAAGGTGCCCTGCAGCACCGCATCGATATGGAGACCGCCCGCCCGCGTGTGATTCCAGTAGGCCCCGAGCGAATAGGCGTCCATCGACACCGTGCCCGCCGAACCGCCATAGACGGCATCCACGCTGCCGCGCGCATGACCCGCGCCGACATAGAAGCCGATCAGATTCTGGACCGTGTCACCGGGCTGCGACAGCCGATGATCATAGCCCGCCTGGAACCCGGCGAGGTCGACATCGTAGCTCGGGCCGTCACGCTCGAAGCGGTCCAGTCGCGCCGCCGCGTCGTCGCCACCGCCGCCGCGACTGCCGGTCTGCCCGAAGACTCGGCCCCAGGCGGCGCTTTGATCGCCGGGTGCACGAGCCGCGACGCGCTCGTCGCGCGTGCCCAGAATAGCAAGGCCGTATTGCGAGGCGATCGCCGGGAGGGCGGTATCGACCGCCACCTCCGGCCTCAAATTGGGCAATGCGCCGGGCCCGGTCCGACCGCCGTGCGTCGACCGCAGGAACCAGTCCTCGCGCCCGAGCGCGCCGCCGCGATAGAGCCCATACTCGAGCGCGCCGCTCGCGACGCGACTTCCGAGCGTGAAGGCGGTCGGCGCGGTCTCGCCGCCGTTCACGGTTTCGATCAGCCGGATGCCGTCGCCGGTGGTGAGCCCGCCGTCGCCGGTCGGCGCGACGAGGACGCGGGTGTGCCCGCTCGCCAGCCCGCCATCGATGATGAGCCGGTCGGCCGCGCCCGCGCCTTTCAGCGCCGCGTTCATCACCAGCGTCCCATTGGTGGCGGCATAATTGCCGACGGTCAGACTTTGGTGGCTCCCGCCCACCGGCGACGCGAATGCGATCGTGCTTGCCCTATTCACCAGATCGTCGACCTTGGAACGCACGCCGAGCCCGGCGGCCGGGAGCTCCCATGCGCTGCCATCGGTCAGCGTCAGGTCGACCCTCGCATCGGGCGAACGGGTGATCGCGCCGACCAACCGCGAACCCGAGGCGGTGAGCGCAAGGCCGGTCCCCTCCGCCACGACGACCGTACCGCTCGCGGCGGACAGCGTGCTGTTCGTCAGCGAGAGCGAAGCGCTGCGCGTCTCCGATGATGCATCGACGGAGAACGCCGCGACCGACGCCGCCGACGTGCCGAAGGCGGAGACGCTCACACCGTCGAGATCGACGCGTGCGCCCTGCCCCAGCACGATAGCATGGGCATCGGCGCCATGCGTCATGACCGACCCGCCGGCGAGCCCGACGGAGGCCCCGCCCCCTTGCGCGAGCACGCCATAACTGCCTGACGCCACGGTCTCGACAGAGAGGTTCGTGCCCAGCATCCGCGCCGCGCCGTCATCACCCGAGACGTGCAGGCCGACGCCGTTCCCGCTCAATCTGATGCGGCTGTCGACGAGGTCGACCACGCCGTTCGCCT
The DNA here is from genome assembly GCF_021556395.1 of Acuticoccus kalidii. Lineage (GTDB taxonomy): Bacteria > Pseudomonadota > Alphaproteobacteria > Rhizobiales > Amorphaceae > Acuticoccus > Acuticoccus kalidii. The sequence continues at coordinate 297,993 of NZ_JAKGCS010000017.1, read as the reverse complement.
CCACCCACACGCCGTCGCCGCGCGCGAGGTCGATGTCGACGCCGACGCCGCGGATCGTGGCGGGGGCGCCGCCCCCGGCATGAAGCCCCGCGAGCGCCGTTCCGGTGATGCTCACGCGGTCCAGCTCGGCGACCGCATTGTCGCGCGCGTCGATCCCAATGCCGCTGATCTCGTCGCCGGACATGCGGATGCTCACGTCCGTCAGGGACAGTGAGGCGGTTCCCGTCGTCGTCGCCAGGAACGCGCCGTCGCCGCCGAACGAGGCCGTGATATCGCCGCCATGACCGAGGGTCACGCTGCCGTCGCCGACATAGATCGCGGGCACATAGTCCTGGATCGGGGCGAGGGTCACGCGGCCATTGGCCGTGGCGGCACCGCCATTGTCGGCATAGACGGCGGCGCGCGTGAGGAACGGCCCACTGATGAGCCCGGTCCAGACCGTCCCCGCCTCGACGGTCTCGCGCGTGCCGTCGGCCGCGACTTGGATCTGGTTGTCCGGCCCGGTCCAGCCGAGAATACCGAGCAGCTCGCGGAACAGATGCGCCGGCGCATCGGGATCGTCGAAATTGCTGGAGTTGATCAGAATGCTGATCGTGCGGTCGTTCGCGCGGTCGTACATGACGAGCGCCTCGAAGCCGAGGCCGTTGCCGGTATGGCCGATAAAGCCGGCGATCTCGCCCATGCCGAAGCCGTAGCTGTCATATTCCGGGCTTTCCGGGTCGGACGCGGTGGAACCGAAGGATTTCAGCCGCTCGACGAACTCGCGCCGCGAGAGCAGCTCCCCGCTGCCGACCGCCTCGCCCCAGCGCTCCACATCCCCGATGACGCCGATCAACCCGCCCGACGCACCCGCGCCCGTGGTGTTGAATGCGGCGAGCGATTCCGGCGGAGTGCCGTCATTATAATCGATATAGCCGACCGCATTCGGCGTCGGCATGGCGTCCGGGCCCTGATACTCCACCGAGCTCAAGCCGAGCTTCCGCGACAGGCGGCGCTCGACCTCCACCGACCAGTCGTTGCCGGTCGTCGCCTTGATCAACTCGCCGAGCAGAACGGTATTGGTGTTCGAATATTCGTAAGACGTGCCCGGCGCGAACTGGAGCGGCTCGACGAAGGCGAAGGCGAGGAGCTCCTGCGGGGTCCAGTCCCGGCCGGGATCGGCCACAAGCTCCGGGCCGAAATCCGGGGACGCCGTATAGTTGAAGAGGCCGGAACGCATCTGCGCGAGCTGACGGATCGTGATCACGTCGCCGCTCGGCACGCCGCTCACATAGTCGCCGATCGGATCGTCGAGATTGATGCGCCCCTCGTCGGCCAACTGCAGGACGACGGTGGTGACGAACGACTTGGTGACACTGCGATAGCCGAAATAGGTCTCCGCCGTCGGCGCCGCACCGTCCGCGAGATTCGCGACACCGGCGTTCGACGTCCAGCGCAAATCGCCCTGACGGACCGAGACCGAGGCTCCGGGAATGCGCTTGGTGGTCAACGCCCGATCGATGGCACGCTGCATCTGCAACGCGGTGGTCGGGTTGTCCCACGGAACATCTTGCGCCTCTTGCGCCTGTGCGAGTGTTCCCTGCGCGCAGACCATCAGAAGCGCGGCGACGAGGCGGAGCCGACGTTTGCCCGAAGCAACAATGCAGTACAAACCGGCCCCCAAAGCCCTGATTTTCAGTGCCTGGCACCGTATCAGCGTTCGGTGCGAAATCCATTCCCAGCTCCCTCGCGGGGAATGGACGCGTGCCGCGCCGTCTCGATCCGTGCGAAAAACAGCGCACACTGCGCCGTGTCTCGCCCATACTGTCGACCGGACCAGGGTTTCTCGGCCGATCGGGCCTCAGACCACCGACGGGCCAAAAGCCGGTGCGGACGATCTCCGCGGCCGGCCCAAATCGACGATGTTTCAGACCGTAGCGGCTCCAAGCGGCACGCTGCTCGTGGCCGTCCGCTCACCCGTCTCGTGGTCGAAGAAGGTTATCTCGTGCGGATCGATCGACACGTGGACCGGCTCGTTGATCGAGAGCTCACTATAACCGTCGATCTGGACCATGATGGACGAGTCGTCCTGATCATCGTCGAAAAGAACGTTTGCGTCGTCGAGACGGATGGCGACGATCGAATGGGTGCCGAGGTGCTCGACCAGTGACACCTTGCCCGCGATGCGGTCCGGCGCCGCTTCGGTGTGGATCGTGAAGCTGCCGGGACGCACGCCAACGATCACGGGACCGCGGGACTCGCCGTGCCAAGGGAGCTTTGCCTGGCCGATGCGAAGCATACCGTCGGAAAACGCCGCGTCGATGAGGTTCATCGGGGGCGTGCCCACGAAGCGCGCGACGAAGGTGTTGGCCGGCTCCTGGAAGAGGGCGCGCGGCGTGCCGACCTGTTGCAGCTTGCCGCCCCGCATGAGGGCAATGCGGGTTCCCATCGTCATCGCCTCCACCTGGTCGTGCGTGACGTAGACGAACGTTCCGCCGAGGCGGGCGTGGAGGCGGGCGATCTCGGCCCGCATCGAGGTGCGCAGCTTGGCGTCGAGGTTCGAGAGCGGCTCGTCCATCAAGAAGACGGCCGGCTGGCGGACCATGGCGCGCCCCACCGCGACGCGCTGCCGCTGGCCGCCCGACAGCGTGCGGGGCAGCCTGTCCATCAACGGGCCAAGCCCGAGAATGCGGCCGACATCCTCGACCGTGTCGGCGACTTCGGGACTTTTCTCGATCCGCCGCTTCGCCAAACCGCCGATCAGCGGCAGATGCATCCACCAACGGAAACGTTTCATCAGCAGCGGAAACGCAATGTTTCGCCGCACCGTCAGGTGCGGATAGAGCGCATAGGACTGGAACACGAAGGCGATATCGCGGTCGCCCGGCGCCATCTCCTCGACGCGTGTCTCACCGATTTCGATTTCCCCGTCGCTGACGGCTTCGAGCCCGGCGAGGATCCGCAGGAGCGTCGACTTCCCGCAACCCGACGGGCCGAGCAGGACGAGGAACTCCCCGTCCTCCACGTCGAGCGAGAGATCTTCGATGACGGTGACCGCGCCGAAGCGCTTGGACAGGTTACGAACGTTGATCGAGGCCATTGAATTCTCTCAGCCTTTGACGCTTCCGGCCGTCAGACCCGAGACAACATAGCGTTGTGCTATCAGGTAGAAGACGATCGACGGGAGTGTGTAGATGATGCCAGTGGCCATCACGAGATGGATCGGCACGGCATATTCACCGACCAGGCCGGCAATACCGACGGAGGCGGGGCGTAAGTCGGCCGCATTGATGAAGGTTTGCGCGAACAGATACTCGTTCCAGCCGTGGAAGAATGCGATCACGGCGGTGGCGGCGAGCGTCGGAGCGACCAACGGCAGCGCGACACCCATGACGATATCGAAACGACTGCAGCCGTCGATGCGAGCGGCCTCCTCCACCTCCTGCGGAATGGCATCGAAGGCGCCCTTCAGAATCCAGGTCACGATCGGCGCGCCGAATGCCGCGTTGGCGATGATGAGGCCGGTCAGCGTGTCGAGCAGCTCCAGCGAGCGGAACACGGCATAGAGCGGCACGAGAAGCATCGCCTCGGGCAGCATCTGAGTGACGAACAGACCGAGCGCCAGCATCGCCTTGCCGCGGAACCGAAAGCGCGACAGAGCATAGGCCGGCAGGACCGACAGAATGAGACACAGGACCGTCGTCCCGGCCGCGACGATGAAGCTGTTCGTCAGCCAACTCGCGATCGGCACCGCCGAAAACACCTCGACGAAGACGCCGAGCCGGGTGAACGAGGGGACCAGCGTCGGGGTCTCGATCATGAGCTGGTCGGGCGGCGTCGTCGCGGTGACGAGCATCCAGTAAAACGGAAAGACGATCAGCCCGAGGACGATGAGCACGCCGAAGACGAACGGGGAGGTGCCTTTCATGCCGCCCCCCGTGCCCGCATCTCGGCCCGCCGGCTCGCGCCGTAATAGAGGAGCGTGACGACCGACGCGATCAGCAGGCCGATCATGCCGATGGCGGCCGCAGTGCCGAGGTCGCGATAGATGAACCCTTCGCGGTAGAGTTCCGTCACAAGTGTGTTCGTCGCGCCGAGCGGGCCGCCGCCGGTGAGGATCCAGATGATATCGAAACGCCGCAGCGACCAGATCGTCGTAAACAGGGAGATCAGGGCCACGGTCGGCGCGATCGTCGGCCAGGTGACGGTCTTGAAGACGTTGAGCCTGTCGGCCCGGTCGATGATGGCCGCCTCCTTCACTTCGGAGGGAACGCCTTGCAGCGCGGCGAGGATGACGACGGACGAGAACGGAAAGATCTGCCAGACCGTGGCGATGAGGACGGCCGGCAAGGCAAAGGTCGTGCTGTCGAGCCAATTTTCGGCGCCACTCGCGAGCCCGAGCGATTTCTGCAGGATCGTGAAGATCCCGTATTGGGCGTTGAACATCCAGCTGAAGATCAGCGCCACGGCGACGGAGGGCGCGGCCCAGGGGATCGTCACCAAGGCGCGCGCAACGCTGCGGCCGCGGAAATCATGGTTCATCAACAGGGCCGTGCCGAGCCCGAGGCCGATCCCGAACACCACGCTGCCCGCCGTGTAGAGCGCCGTGACGATCAGCACCTGGTGGAAATTGGGATCCGAGATGATGAAGCGATAATTCGACAGACCGATGAACTGACCGGCGTCGGGACGCATCAGCGACGTGTCGGTGAAGCTGATCCAGAACTCCTGGAGCAGCGGCCCGGCGAGAATCGCGAAGAGGTACGCGACGAGCGGGAAGATGAAGACGTAAGGGGTCCAGGGGCTGCCCTCCAGGGCAGCCCCCCGCCGTTTCGACATGGGGCGCTGCATGGTTCTGTGCTCGCGGCAGCTTCGATCAGCGACGCAGGACGCGGCGCTCGATCTGGCTTTGCGCCCGGTCCATCGCCTCCTGCGGATCGTCGCCCGACTTCAGAACGCGCACCACCTCTTCGAGAATGATCTGCTGCATCTGCGGCGTCTCATCCGCATAGCCGGGGACGAGTTGCGGCGTCCCGTAGTCGGCCTGCGAGGTGTAGACCTCCATCACCTTCTCGAAGGTCTTGGCGGTTTCCGTGTCGCCTTCCGGGCGGGCCACCTTGGTGCCGGCATAGACCTCACCCGGGATCGTGAGAAGCGCCTGCTGCGCCTCGGGCGAGAGCACCCACTTCACGAATTCGGTGGCGGCGTCCTTGTTCTTCGAGTTCGCGTTCACCGCGAGCGCGGCGAGGACCATACCTTGTTCCGGGTGCGGGAAGGGGGAGGGAACCGCCTCGAGCGGCAGGTCGGGCGCCTTGTTCGCGAGGAGGCCCGCGACGCCGCCATTGTCGATCATGTAAGCGACTTTGCCCTCCCAGAACATCTGACGATATTCCGATGAGGTGGCGCCGACAGGGATGACGCCGGCATCGTACATTTCCTTGTACGCGGCGACGCCCGCGACGACCTCGGGACTGTTGATCGTGAGGTTGCCCTCGGCATCGGCCCATTCGCCGCCGAAGCCGTAGACGAAATTGCAAAGGTCCTGCCAGAAGCCCGCCGCCTGGTTCATCGTCGTGCGGAAGGCGTAGCCGTAGACGCTATCCGTGCGCGCCGCCTTGGCGTCTTCGATCAGCTCCTCGAACGTCTCCGGCACGCCTTTGGCGAGGTCGGCATTATAGAGCAACACATACGGCGTCATGCTGAACACCACGCCGTAGCGGGTGCCATCGAGCTTCATGTATTGATCCGGGCCGATGAAGTCGTACTCGCCATCGGCGATCGTATCGTCGAGGTCCATCAGCAGGCCGGCGCTCGCGGCCGGCATGAAAACGTCGAGATCGAGCCGCATGACGTCCGGCCCCTGCCCACCACCGAGCTGGGTCAACACGGTATTGGCGAAGCTGGAGAACGGAATCCCGACCGCCTTCACTTCGATATCGTCATGGGCTTCGTTAAAGCCGTCGATCCATTTCTGGTAGATCGGGCCACGGCTCGGATCGGCCAGCACCGACGCGGCGAACTCGATCGTGGTCTTGTCCTGCGCGGCGGCGACGCTGGAATGCGCCGCGACACTGGCCATGGCGACCCCGGCGAAGAGCGCCGCCTTGAAAGCGGCCCCGGACCGCCACCCGCGCCCAAAGCTCCGATTGGATTGGACCATTCCGGTCATTCCGTCCTCCCTGATGTGGCGACAGTCTTGTGTGCGACGCGCCTTTGCCTTCGCGGCTCTTTCTATGGCGATGCGCCATCCCCGCGTGTGCTGCCGGTCGACGGCAGGCGCACTTGGTCAGCGTGGTTCGCAACGCTCGAGAAACATTATATAGACTTTTGATCAAAGTCTATAGTAGATAGCGACGTCTCCTCCCGATGGAGATGCGGCGCGCGTGATCGCGCCGGCGCCATCGACGCCCAGCGCCCCGAGAGAAGGACCCGGACGGGATGAAAATAACGAAACTCAAAACGTTCGTGGTCGATGCTGCCCGCGCCAACTACGTGTTCGTGAAGATCTTCACGGATGAGGGTGTGACGGGGGTCGGCGAAGGCACCATCGAGATGGGCGAGAAGACGCTCGCCGCCCGTATTCTGGAGATGGAGCCGTATCTTGTCGGCAAGGATCCGTTTCAGAGTGAACATCACACCCTGACGCTGTTGCGCGACTCCTATTGGCGGCTCGGCGTCTACAATCGCAGCGCCATCGCCGCCATCGACGGTGCCCTCCTCGATATCAAGGGCAAGGCGATGGGCGTGCCGGTCTACGAGCTTCTCGGCGGCAAGCAGCGCGACACCATCCGTTGCTACGCCAATGGCTGGTTTTCCGGGGCCGAAACGCCCGACGACTTCGCACGGCTCGCAAAAGAGACGGTGGCGCGTGGCTTCCAGGCGCTCAAGTGGGATCCGTTCGGCAGCGCCTGGCTCTATCAGAGCCGGCGGGAACGCCACCAGGCGCTCGATATCGTGGCCGCGGTGCGGGACGCCATCGGCAACGACGTCGACCTCATGATCGAAGGTCACGGCCGGTTCGACGTCGCCACCGCGACGGTAATCGCCCGCGACCTCGCCCCCTTCGACCCCGCCTTCTTCGAGGAGCCCGTACCGCCGGACAGTCTCGACGCGCTAGCCGCCGTGCGCCGCAAGTCGCCGGTGCCGATCGCGGCCGGCGAACGCTGTTTCGAAATGGCCCGCTTCTCGGAGATGCTCGCGAAGGACGCCGTGGACATACTCCAGCCCGACATCACCCATGTCGGCGGCATCTCCGCCGCGCGGGCGATCGCTGCAATGGCGCACGCCCGGTTCATCCCCGTCGCGCCGCACAACCCCCTCGGCCCCGTCGCGAATGCGATGACGTTGAGCTTCGCCGCCACCGTCCCGAACATCACTTGGCTCGAGACCTCGGTGCGCGATGTGCCGTGGCGCGGCGTGGTCACCAACGAGAAGGTGACGATCGAGAACGGTCATATGGTCATCCCCGACCGCCCCGGTCTCGGCATCGACATCGATGAAGAGGCGTGCGCGGCTCACCCTTACCGTCATTACACCAACAACCATTATGACGGCCGCGTCACTCAGGTGCGGTCAGCCTCGTCCGTCGCCTACTTCGACGCCGTCCAACCCGAAAACCAAGAGACTTGAGATGCCAGACACCACCGACAGCCCTCGCTTTCTCCACGCGATGATCCGCGTGCGCGATCTCGACGCCTCGCTCGCCTTCTATTGCGGTCAGCTCGGCATGCAGGAGGTGAAGCGCTCGGACGTGCCGGAAGGAAAGTACACGAACGTCTTCGTCGGCTACGGCCCGCAGGAGACCCATGCGGTGATCGAGCTCACGTACAATTACGGCGACCACACCTACGACAAGGGCGACGGCTTCGGTCATCTCGCGGTCGGCGTGAAGGGGATCTATGAGGTGTGCGACCGGCTCGCAAAGGCCGGGGTGAAGATCACGCGCCCCGCCGGTCCGCTGAAATTCGGCACGACCCTCATCGCCTTCATCGAAGATCCGGACGGTTACAAGATCGAGCTCGTGGAATCCGATCCGAACTGAGCGGGTGTGAGGAAGCGAGAGAGGCCACCCGGTCCTGGTGGCCAATGGCGCGCAGTTTCGTAAAATAGAGCCATGTCCGACACGTCTCCCCAGAAGCGCACCCATCATTCGCACCGGATCTCCAACCTGATCCGGGACGACATCATGAAGGGCGTCTTCCCCCCAGGGGCCCGGCTGAAGACGGAGGATCTTGCGGCGCGCTACGCGGTGAGCGCAAATCCGGTGCGTGAGGCGTTGTGGCGTCTCCACGGCGAAGGATTCGTGGTCACCGTGCCCAATCAGGGCGCGCGCGTGCGCATCGTCGACGACGACTTCGTGCGCAACATCTATGAGCTGCGACGGCTGATCGAACCGCATTTCGTGCGGCGGTTCTGCGCGCGCGCCTCGCGCGAGGGCATCGACCGCCTACAGGCGGCGGCCGAGGATTTCGCCCGCGAGGCGGAGGCCCCGGAAGCCGACTTTTTCCGGATGGACGACCTCAACCGCGCCTTCCACGGGATCATCCTCGAAGACGAACCGAACGTCGAGGCGATCCGCGTCCTCGAGACGTATGCGGTGTTTCTCGTCCTCGCCCGCTCGAAACTCGCCGTGACGCGGGGGCGCCTGATGGTGCGCGTCCGGGAACACGCGGCCATCGTCGACGCCCTGGCAGAGGGCGACGCGGACAAGGCGGCGGAGGCGGCGGACCGTCACATCCTGTCGGCGGCGGAAGACTTCCTCGACCAGCTCCGTCATGCCCGCATGGCCCAGCCGAGCCGCGCGCCCGCTGCGACCTGACGGGCTGGGACCGCCGGCGACCGCCCTTCCCAACCCATTGCGATCCCATCGGTCCCGCTTGCGTTTCGGACCGGCGCGGCGGATAATTTGACGCTAGCGCGAACCGTCGAGCTGCCCCGGGTCGGCCACGCGGATCCGCATCCATGGCACCGCCCGTCGCGGCGTCGACATCCGGACATTTGCGGTGCGGATTTCGCCGCGTCGCGCTCGGCTTTGCACGTTCGCCGTTTCCTGACTGTGCGTCAGTTTGGTGAAGTCGATGAGGGCTCTCAGGCTTGTCCTCCTTCTGGCATTGTCATGCGCTGCTTGTGGCTCGGTAACCGCCGCCGCCCAGGCGCCCACGAGCCCGCCTCCTCCCTCGGTGCAGGAGCTCATTCGGCTTTTGCAGGACCCCGCGGTGGCGGCGTGGCTCCATAACGCGCAGGTCGCCAGCGCCCCCGCCGCGGCACAGCCGGCCCCGCCGGAGAGCGAAGAGCAGCTCGTCGCGACCGACCTCGTTCAGCATGTCGATCGCGTGCGGGCGCATCTGCGGGCGATGGCGGCGGCGGCGCCTCAATTCCCCGTCGAATCGCGGCACGCGGTCGGCGAATTCCGACGCGAGCGCGCGGAGCATCCGCCCGGCAGCACGCTCGCCCTCTTTCTCCTCTCTTTGGGCCTTGGAGCCGCGGCCGAGTTCCTGCTGCGGCGCGCTCTGCTCGGCCGCCGGCCGGCGCCGAGCAACGCGGTACGGCGCGACGGGGCGGAGCGCATCGACGCGTCCGGTGTGCGGCTCATGGTTTCGCTGCTCTCGGTCGCGGTGTTCGCCGCCGCGAGCATCGGACCGTTCCTCGCCATCGAGTGGCCGCCGCTTTTGAAGGAACTCGCGCTCAACGTCCTCCTCGCCATCATCCTCACCCGGTTGGCGCTCGCGGTCCTGCGCGCGATCTTCGCGTCGGCACAGGACAACACCGCCACCGCCGGCGACGATCGCGAGCCCCGCCCCGCCGCACGGAACGCCATCCGGTTCTGGCAGCGACACACCACCGCCTTCATCATCTATCTCGTCTGGGGCACGGTCGTAACGCGGGTGATGCTGTCCTTCGGGTTCAGCCCCGATGTGCGGCAGCTCGCAGCCTACATTCTCGCGCTCGGACTTCTCGCGATCGCTCTCGCCGCCGTCTGGCGTCGACCGCCCCGCCATTCCGCAGCCCTCACGCCCCCCTGGCGGCGGGCGGTCATCGGGATCCTTCTCACGATCTTCGTGCTCGCGGTCTGGCTCTTGTGGGTCGCCGGCATGAGGGGAGCCTTCTGGCTCGCGCTGTTGGCGCTCGTTCTTCCCCGCGCCATCGCCTTCACCCACGCGACGATCTCGCGGCTCCTCACGCCGCCCGACGCGACCGCGCCGCCGACCACCCGGCGGGCGCTCCTCGAGGTGACGGTCGACCGCGGCGTGCGGGCGCTCCTCATCGTCGCCGCCGCGTTCTGGCTGGCCCATGTCGGCGGCGTCGACTTGGCCCGCATCACGAGCGCGGAGACGCCGCTATCCCGCCTGATGGGCGGCGTGCTGACGAGCGTCGTCGTCCTCCTCGTCGCCGATTTCGTCTGGCAGCTCGTCAAGACCGGGCTGAATGCCGAGCTCTCCGCCGCCTCCATCGCCCAGCCGGGCAGCGACGCGGCCATACGGGACGCGCGCCTGCGGACGCTGATCCCGATCTTCCGCAACGTCATCTACATCGTGATCATCGTGTTCGCGGCGCTCATGGCGCTTGCGGCGCTCGGCGTCCAGATCGGACCGCTGATCGCGGGCGCGGGCGTCGTCGGCGTCGCCGTCGGCTTCGGTGCGCAGAACCTCGTGAAGGACATCATCGCCGGAATGTTCTACCTCGTCGACGACGCCTTCCGGGTCGGCGAGTACATCCAGAGCGGCTCCTATAAGGGGACGGTGGAGGGGTTCAGCCTCCGCTCGATCCGGCTGCGCCACCAGAACGGGCCGATCTTCGTCATTCCGTTCAGCGAGCTCGGCGCGGTCGAGAATATGAGCCGCGACTGGGTGATCGAGAAGTTCAATATCAGCGTCACTTACGATTCCGACATCGAGAAGGCGAAGAAGCTCGTGCGGCAGATCGGGCAGGATCTGTTGAACGAGCCCGACTTCGCCCAACACATCCTCGAGACGCTGAAGATGCAGGGCGTCGACCGCCTCGGAGACTATGCCGTCGAGCTCCGCTGCAAGATGAAGACGCGTCCCGGCGAACAGTTCGTCATCCGGCGCAAGGCCCTCGCGATGATCAAGAAGACGTTTGACGCGAACGGCATCAAGTTCGCCTTCCCGACGGTCCAGGTGGCCGGTGGCGGCGAGGCCAACCCCGCGGTCGCGCAACAGGCGCTCGAACTCGTCAAGCCGGCCGTCGCGTCCTGACGGCAAACACGGCCGGTCCCGCCGCTCCTGAAGCCTATGCCGCCTCGGGCATACGGAGATGCGCGATGCCGCCCGCGATCTCCTTCACCAGAGAACGGACCGCCTCGGAGCGCGCTTGCGGGGCAGCGCGAACCACGGTCGCGATCGCCGGCGGCACCGGAAACAAATCCGTGACGACCTCGATCTCGGCGGTGAGATGAGACGCGGCCAAGAGGCCGACCCCGAGCCCCGACTCGATCGCCGACACCAATCCGGCCGTGTCGCCGCAGGTGAAGACGGTCTCGAACCCTGGAGGCTGTGCGTGGTTGGTCTCGATGGCCCAGCGCTGAAAGAAGCAGTCGTCGTGAAAGGCGACGAACGGCACGGGACGGCTGAGGTCGAGCCGGTGGTCCGGCGCTTTGACCCAGTGCAGCTCGTCGCGGAAAAGGACGATGTCGGACGGCCGGCAACGGCTCTCGAAGAGCTGCATGATGCCGATCTCCGCCTCCCCCAGATCGAGCGCGTTTTCGATCGATAGGCTCTGCGTCACGGTCGTCCGCACCGCGACATCCGGGTGCAATCGCGCGAACCGGCCCAGAATTCGCGAAATGTCGCGGCCCGTCATGTCGGCGGTCATCCCGAGCCGGATCTTCCCCGTCAAAGGCTGCCGTCCGAGGCTCATCGCAGCTTCGTCGTGCAGCGCCAGGATACGGCGCGCGTAGCCCAGAAGCCGTTCCCCCTCCGAGGTGAGGAGCGAGGCTCCGGGCCGCCGCCGGAGGAGCGTGCACCCGAGCGACTCTTCGAGCCGCCTCAATTTGTGCGAGACGGCCGATTGCGACAGGGCCAACCGCTCGGCCGCTCGGGTGACGCCGCCGAGGTCCGCGACGGCCGCGAGTGCCTCCAAAGCGCCGATGTCGAGACGGGACACCATCACGGCCTCCATGAATAATATCGATCAAATCTCGATAATCATTCATTCGCGTCATGGAAAGGGGGCTGCCACCTATCGGGAGACGAACGATTGGAGACCCAGCATGACCCCCCTCGTGACACAACACGCCCTCGTCGACGGAGCCCGCATCGCATACGGCGTCCACGGAGTGGGCGAACCCCTCGTCCTCGTCCACGGCACGCCGTCCTCGTCGCTGATCTGGCGCAACGTCCTGCCGCGACTGACGGCGGCCGGCTATATGGTCCACGTGTATGACCTGCTCGGCTACGGCCTCTCGGAACGCCCATGGGACCCGGACACCGACACCTCGATCAGTGGCCAGGTGCGGATCCTGGAGGGCATGCTGGCGCACTGGGGGCTCGAGACGACCCACCTCGTCGCGCATGATATTGGGGGCGCGATCGCCCAGCGTTTCGGCGTCTTTTCTCCCGACCGGCTGCGCTCGCTCACGCTGATCGACGCGGTGTGCTTCGACAGCTCGCCGTCGCCGCGAACCCGGGCGCAGATGGCGGCCGGTCTCGAAACCCTGATCAAGGCACGCGACGCGGACCACCGGGCGCATTTCCGCGATTGGCTGCTCTCGACATTCGCGGACCCCGCCCGCGCGTCGGAGGACATCATCGAGACCTATCTCGAATACATCGCCGGGCCTGTCGGTCAGGCGAGCTTCTTCCAGCACCAGGTCCGTCACTACGACCCGAGCCACACGATGGAGATCGCGGACCGATTGCCGGCGCTCGGCCGGCTGCCGGTGAAGATCATCTGGGGCGCCGCCGACGCGTGGCTCGCCGCCGAATGGGCGGAACGACTGCATCGCGCGATCCCGGGCTCCGACCTCAGCATCATCGACGACTGCGGCCACTTTGCGCCGGAAGAGCAACCGGACCAGGTTGCCGAACAGATCGTCACGTTTCTGACGACGGCCGGCGGAAGGCCCTGACGCGGGATCACCGATGGCGCGCGCGACGACGATCCGCATCAACGGCGGTCACCGAGTGTTCCTGGCCTCTTGACATTTAGTTAGGAGCCTAGCAATCTTGTTAGGTGCCTAGCAATATGAACTCCGAACATGCCTCCGTCGCAGCTTGGGCGAAGCGATGTTATTTCGCCGGCCGGGCCGCGATGGAGGTTGCCCTGCGGCCGTACGATCTCGGCGCCACGCAGTGGTACGTCCTGCATCAGCTGGCGACGGTCGGACCGACCATGCAACGCGACCTTCTGCGGATGCTCCAGGTCGAACGTGCGACGCTGAGCGGCACCCTCGGGACGCTGGTTCGCAAGGGGCTCGTCGAGCAGGTGCCCGATCGCTCCGATCAGCGGCAAAAACGCCTGCAATTGACCGACGCCGGATCGACGCTCTGGGATGCGCTCCCCGACCTTACCTTTATCCGAGAGACCGCATTTGGCGGGATCGACCCGGCCGACATCGCCGTTGCCGTCACCGTCCTGGAAACCGCGACGAGACGTCTCGAAGAGATGCTCAGCAAAGGAAGAGAATCGTGACCGTTCTCGTAACTGGCGCAACCGGACTCGTGGGATCGCGGCTTCTGCCGCGTTTGGTGGCGGCGGGCCTCGAATGCCGGGCGATCGTGCGCGGCGGAAAGGCTTCGATCCCCGGCGTCACCGTGGTGGACGCCGATCTTCTCCAACCGGACACGTTGGTGCAGGCGGTAACGGGCGCGTCGGCGATCGTCCACCTCGCCGCCGTTTTCCGCACTCCCGACCCCGATCTCATCTGGAGGGCGAACGTCGACGGAACGCGCAATCTGATCGAGACAGCATCACGATACGCGCCGACGCTGCGATTCATCATGGCGAGCACCTCGAACGTCTACGGTATGGACGGAGCCCATCCCGGCCGGGAGGACGATGCCGTCGATCCGATGCATCCCTATCCAGCGAGCAAGCTGGCCGCCGAGAGCCTCTTGCGCGCGAGCGGATTGACGTGGTCGATCCTGCGGTTCGGGTTCGTCTATGGCGACGGCGACGGCCATCTGGAGTCGCTGCCGGGCCATGTCAGACAGGGCGGGTGGCATCCTGCGAAGCGGATGAGCCTCCTTCACCATCGCGATATTGCGACGGCGGCGCGGCTCGCCCTCAGCGGCGCGACGGACGGGCGGATCGTCAACATCGCCGACGACGCACCAACCTCGATCTACGAGCTGGTCGGCCTCGTCGGGGAGAAGATGGACATGTGCGCCGAACCCCTGTCCCATCCCTGGCACCTTCTGGTGGACACCCGTTCCGCCCGCACGCTCGGTTTCGAGCCGAGCGTGCGAAGCGTCCATCAGGCGATGCATGAAGGGCTGATGTAAGCATCGCCCGAGGCCGCACGGGTCCCGCTTACCTGGGGCACAGGGCAGGCGGGTCGTGCAGGGGACACGAGGCCCACCGCACCGGCTGTCTCAGAGGAGGTGCTCGATGCGGATCGGCAGCTCGCGAATGCGGCGGCCGGTGGCATGGAACACTGCGTTGCCGACGGCGGCCGAAACGCCGACCATCGCGACCTCGCCGAGTCCCTTGGCGCCGAGCGCGTTGGCGAGCGGATCGGGCCGGTCGATGAAGCCGACCTCGATCTCGCCGATATCGGCATTCACCGCGACGACATAATCCGCGATGTCGCAGTTGAGATAGCCGCCATAGCGCGGGTCCGTCTCGGTCGCCTCGCGCAATGCGTGGCCGATACCCCAGATGACGCCGCCGCGCACCTGGCTCTGCGCCGTGCGGGGACTGAGGACGCGCCCACAATCGGCGATGCTCACCACCCGAGGAACCCGCACCCGCCGGGTCCGCGGCTCCACCCGCACCTCCACGAAGTGGGCGATGTAGCTCATCGCGGTGAAGCCGGGATAGGCCGGTCCCGTCACGGCGAAATTGTAGTTCTGCCATTGCTCGAGGGTCGCGGCGTCCTGGCCGGGGCCCAATTGGGTGACTTCGACCTCCAGGAACGGCCGTTTGATCGTCGCGAGCTGCTGATGGATCGTCCCGCCGATCTCCCGGCCGTCGAGCAGCTCTGCGAGGGCTGCGCGCATCCGCTCCGCCGCCGCGAGGGCCGCCGGCGCGGCGCTGAAGCTGCCCCACGAGCCGGCCGTCAGATGCTGGCGCGCGGCGGTGGTGTCACCGATCGGGATGTCCAGCCGGTCCTCGCGGATGTCGAGTTCGCGCAGGAGCACATTGGCGAGGACGGTACGGATGCCCTGGCCGAACTCGTGGCCGGCGACGGCGAAGCGCGTGCGACCGTCCGCAGTGATGCGCAGCGTCGCGATGGCAGGGTGGACGAGGGCGGGGTAGACGCCGGCCGAAACGCCCCAGCCGATCTGAGTCCCGTCCGCCGCGGTCATCGAGCCGGGGGCTGGGGTGCGCCGCTCCCAGCCGAAACGGGCCGCCCCCTCCGTGAAGCACTCGTTGAGGAAGCGGGACGAGTAAGGCTGCCCGGTGTACGGATCGACGGTGCCGTCATGCGCCATGCGGAACGCGACGGGATCGCGATCCAGCGCCACGGCGAGCTCGTCGATCGCGCTTTCCATGGCGAAGATGGCCGGGTGCTCGTAAGGCGCGCGCATGTGGGCCGGATTGGAGACGTCCGTGCGCACGTCCATGGCGGTCCCGTTATAATTGGGGATGTCGTAGAGCCGCATCGCGGCCTCGTGATAGTGCGGCGGGAAGGGCCCTTGGCGGGAGTTCTGCTGCGCCGCGTCATGGTCGATCGCCACCATGCGGCCGGACGCGTCGGCGCCGAGGCGGATCCGGTGGACGATGTGCGGCCGGTGCGTCGCCACATGGAACACCTGCGCCCGCGGCATGACGAGCTTCACCGGCCGGCCGATGAGCATCGCGGCATGGGCGACGATCGCCGTCTGCCGCTGCGCCCATCCCTTCTGGCCGAACGCGCCGCCCGCGGTCGGGCTCTTCGCGTCGACGATCGCCGGATCGAGCCCGAGCAGACTGGCGACGGCCGACCGCATCGCCGCCGAGTTCTGCGAGCCCTCGTAGATCGTCAACTGGCCGTCCGCCCAGACGGCGGTCGTCGACGTCAGCTCCATCGGATTGTGATGCTGCGTCGGCGAGACATATTCGGCCTCGATGACGGTCTCCGCCTCGGCGAAGGCCGCTTCGGTATCACCCACATGGCTCGCCTCCGCCGGCTCGCGAACCGCGCCCGGCGAGGAGAACAGCGCCGAGAACGGCTCTTCCTCGATAACGGGACGGACCGCTTCCGCCGCCTCGATGGCGATCTCCAGCGTTTCGGCGACGACGAGGGCGAGCGGCTGGCCGCGATAGGCGATCGCGGTTTCGAGCGTGGGCGGCGGAGCGCCCATGTGCGTGCCGTTCGGCACCGCATGGGCGAAATCCTCGGCGGTGAGGATGCGCACGACGCCGGGGATCGCCGCCGCGTCCTCGGTGTCGAGCGCGGTCAGCGTGCCCTTCGTGACCGGCGACGGCACGGTCATCGCGTAGAGGAGGCCGGGGAAGGGCGCGTCGGCGGCATATGTCGTGGCGCCGCGGACCTTGGCGTGGGCGTCGATGCGGTCGCGATCAGGGAAGGGCGTGTTCATGCGCGGCTCCGTTCGGCGGCAATGAGAAGCGCGTCGGCGACCGTGCGCGCGCCGAGCTCGATCTTGAAGGCGTTGTGGCGGCCAGGCGTTGCGCCCTCCAGCGCCGCGTGACCGGCGGCGAGCGCCGTCTCCGGCGTCAGGTCGGCGCCGGCGAGGGCCGCCTCGGCCCCGGTGGCGCGCCATGGCCGCGTCGCGACGCCGCCGAGCGCGATACGGGCGCGCGTCACCCGCTCACCGTCCATCTCGAGCGCCACCGCCGCCGAGGCGAGGGCGAAGGCGTAGGATTCGCGGTCGCGGATCTTGTGGTAGGTCGACGCCGCGCCGGCGGGCGTCTTCGGCACCATGACGGCGGTGACCATCTCGCCCGGCTCCAGCGCGAACTCGTCATGCGGCGTCGATCCCGGCAGACGGTAGAGATCGGCCACCGCGAGCGTGCGCGTTCCGCCGGGACCGAGCAGCTCGACCTCGGCGTCCATCGCCGTCAGCGCGACCGGCCAGTCACCCGGCGAGACGGCCGTGCAGGCATCGCTGACGCCGAGCACCGCCTGCCCCCGATCGAGCCCGTCGATCGCTGCGCAACCGCTGCCTGGCTCGCGTTTGTTGCAGGGGAAGTTCGCCGCGCCGGGGTCGCGGAAATAAAGGCAGCGCGTGCGCTGCAGGAGGTTGCCGCCGATCGTCGCCATGTTGCGCAGATTCTGCGACGCCGCCTTGAGAAGCGCCTCCGCCAGGACCGGATAGTCGCCCGCGACCACCGGATCGGCCGCGACGTCGCTCATCGCGGCGAGCGCGCCGAAGCGCAGGACATCGCCCGACGTGTCGATCGCGTCGAGACCGGCGATGGCGGTCACGTCGATAAGGTGGCGAGGGCGCTCGACCCTCAGCTTCATCAGATCGTAGAGCGTGGTGCCGCCGGCGATATAACGCGCGCCGTCCCCGGCATCGGCGAAGGCGCGGACCGCGTCGGCGGTGGTCTCCGGCCGCACATAGGTAAAGGGCTGCATCAGCCTTCTCCCATCTTGCCGGCGGCGTCCGTGATCGCCGCGACGATGTTCACATAGGCGCCGCAGCGGCACAGGTTGCCGCTCATGGATTCGCGGATCTGCTCGGGCGAGGTCGCATTGCCTTCGTTGACGCAGGCGACCGCCCCCATGATCTGGCCCGGCGTGCAGTAGCCGCACTGGAGGGCGTCGTGGTCGATGAAGGCCTGCTGCATCGGGTGCAGCGCGTCGCCGTCCGCCAGTCCCTCGATGGTGGTGACGGACCGGCCGTCCACCTTCGCCGCGAGGGTGAGGCAGGATGCGACGCGGCGGCCGTCGACATGCACGGTGCACGCGCCGCACTGGCCGTGATCGCAGCCCTTTTTGGTGCCCGCGAGGCCCAACGTCTCGCGCAGCATGTCGAGCAGCGAGGTGCGCGGGTCGACGGTGAGCGCGACCGCTTCGCCGTTGATCATGGCGTTTACCGAAAGCGCCCCCTCCGGCAGCGGCGCGGCCCTGCCGCTCTGCGCCATGGCGGGGTCGATGTGGAGGAAGGGAGCGGCCGCGGCGGCTGCGACGCCGCTCGCGACGGCCGTGCGCCGGGTGACGGAGAGCGGGCCTCCGGCGCCGGGCCCTTGCGTCGTCTCGGGCTCGTCGCGGTGGTCCATATCGGGGATGGTCATGCTCGAACTCCTTTGGAATAAGAAGTAGAGCAATGATGACTTCACCGCGCCGGGCCGGGCGTCCAAGTCATCGTTCCGATCGTCCAGCCGAAGTCAGTCCGCGGGGGCTCCGTGCGAGCAGTCGGCATGGTGCAGCCGGCGATAGGCCGCGGGCGAGCGTCCGCACCAGCGCTTGAACGCCTTGCTGAACGAGGCGTCCGAAGTGTAGCCCACCGCCGCGGCGATCGACTTCACCGGCACACGGGGGTCGGCGAGCTGGACCGTCGCCGTGTACATCCGCCACTCGGTCAGATAGTCGAGCGGCGACTGACCGACGACCGCCTTGAACCGCGCGGCGAACAGCGACCGCGACATCCCGACGGCCACCGCCAGCCTCGCCACGGACCAGGCCTCTTGCGGGGCGTTCTGCATGAGGACGAGGGCGGGAGCGATCTGCGAATCGGCGATACCCCGCAGCCATCCCGCCGGCAGGTCGGTGCTGCCGAGATGGTTTCGCAGCACCTGAAGGAAAATGAGGTCGGCGATCCGCGCGCTCACCTCCTCGGCGCCCGGGCTATCCGGCACGAGTTCGGTTTCCAGCAACGACACGAGAGACGCGGCGGACGCGGAGACCTCACCTTCGGACCGTAGGTGCATGACGGGGGGAAGCGCGGCGAGCAGCGGGTTGCGCCGCCGGTCCTCGAACGCGAAGACGCCCGAGATCAAGCGCGTCTGCGGCCCACCGGCGCCGAACATCAATTCGAGCGCCTTGAAGCGCGTGCCCGGCCGCCATGGGGCAAGACCCATCTCGTCCGCGATATGGCTCCAGGGGACCACCGCGGCGCCGGGCCGCACGAGCAGACGATGCGGCTCCCCGCTCGGCAGGACCACGACGTCGCCGGCCGCCAGCGCGATGCCGCGCTCGGCAATCTCGACCCACGCCTCACCCGACAGGATGATGTGGAACGGCGCGCCGTGGAGCCCCTCTTTCGCGAAGCCCCATTCGCCCGCGAGGGTCATGCGGCAGAACACGGTGCTTTCGAGCCGCAATTTGGCGAGAAGATCGTCGACGTGTTGCAAATCCTCACCCCTCACCCAAGCCGGGTGCCGGTCCCGGACTCACAAAACGCGTGCGGCGGCGCGGGCCATCCGCACAATATGTGACGGGCGGCATGCAACCGGAACGGTGCCTCACGGAGCGGCCGCCGTCACGCCATGCCGTGAGCGCCAAAGCGTCGCGTCGTTCCACGCGCCTCACCCCGGCCAGCCGGAGGGCCGATAGGATTGCGGCGTGCGGGTGCGCGCCTCTGTTGGCGGGGTGGCCTCGGGCGCATCGTCGAACGGCGCGATGGCCGGCGCCCAGCGCGGCAGGTCGAGCGCCCGCAGCGCCATCGCATCCCGCTTGGGCGGCGTCCCGAACTGGCGGCTATACTCGCGGCTGAACTGGGAGACGCTCTCATAGCCGACCTGCATCGCCGCACTCGTCACGCTGACGGATTCCGCCACCATCAGCCGGCGGGCCTCGAGCAGGCGGAGCTGTTTCTGGAACTGCAACGGCGTCAGCCGGGTGATGCCCTTGAAGTGATGGTGCAAGGACGACACCCCCATGCACGCCGCCTCCGCGACCTCCTCGACCCGGATCGTCCGCCGATAGTTTCGGCGCAGGAAATGGATGGCGTCGGCGATCCGCCGGGAATGAACGTCGGTGCGAACGATCTTGCTGACCTCACCGCCGTTCGGCCCGGTGAGTAGCCAGAAATAGATCTCCTTGAGAATCGCCGGGTGGAGGATGGGAACGGCGTCCGGCGTGGCCAGCAAGCGCACGAGCCGGACGACACAGTCCCCGAGCGGCTCCGACAGCGTCTCGACGAAGGCACCGAGTTGGGTCTCGGTCGCCCGCGGCGGTGCCGGAAGCTGCGCGATCACCTCGCGCAACAGGCCGACATCGAAGTCGATCGAAAGGCCGAGAAAGGGTTCCGCGGCGCTCGCCTTGGTGACGGCCCCGTCGCCGGGCACCTCGACGCTGACGGCGACCGCGCTTCCCGCCGCATAATCGAGCACCTGATCGCCGACACGAAGCTGCTTCGCGCCCTGGGCGACCACGCAGAATGACGGCCTGTAGAGCTTGCGGAACGGCAGAACGGGCCGGCTGCTCCGCATGATGAAAGTGTCCTGCATCGGCGTCGCGTAGAGGCCGTCGCCGCCGCCTGTTGTGGCGATGTAATTTTCGAGGGCCGTGGTCAGCGTCGACGCCATCGCTCATCCCTGCCGCAGTGTCTCATGCATTGGGTAGCTACGCAGCCGGCCGGCCGCCTTCCAGATCTGTTGGACGAATAGGCAAGTTTTTCGGGCGGATGGGCAAGTTGGCCCGCGTCCGCCCCACCATCTTGCCGTGAGCCGTCGGCCCGCATCGCTCCGATGCCGACCATCGGCGACCCCTCCGAGCACGCAACCCATGCCCGAAAGGTTGGCCATGATCAGAACAGCCGAACGCGAGATTGGACCGTTCCTCGACCAGCACGATGGTGATCGGAGCCACGGCGCGACCGATCGCGCCACCCGCGGAATGGCCGCGCTGTCGGCCGAACCCGGCCCGGCTCGGGAGGGCGTGACGCCGGTCCGGGCTCCAGCCGCGTACAGGCGCGCCACGACGGCGCGAGACCGCGCCCATCGCCGGAAATCGCCCTCTGCAATGGCCGCCCACCAGCCCGCGAACGCCTTCGGCTGAGAGCGATGTGTTTCGCTCGGGCCGCACCGATGGCGGACAGCCTCGACGTCGGACCGGCGCCCCACACCTGCGACCCTCCCCACCCAACCGCCGAACGTCCCACCGCCTTCGCCGCGCGGGACGGCGGCGCGGCGCGAAGCGCGCCCGGATCGCACTCCGGTCGCCCCATACCGGATGCGCCGCCCCCTCCCATGAAAGGTTCAACCATGTCGCACGCCGCAAGACGCCTCGCTCCGACGCCGAGCCGGCCGACACCGACATCGAGGCGCGACCCGAGCGCCTCCGACAGACGGCACGATCGACCGGCACGGGCCGCAGCGTCATGCGTCGCCACCGACCACGGGAGGGGATAATGGCGCAAAACCCGCAAGCGCATTGGACCGCCGCCGATATCCCATCCCAACAGGGGCGGACCGCCATCGTGACGGGGGCCGACGGGCTCGGCCACGAAGTCGCACTGGCGCTCGCGCGCGCCGGCGCTGCCGTGATCGTCGCCGGTCGGAACCCGGCGAAGGGTGAGGCGGCGGTCGCTCGTATCGGCGCGGCCGTCCCCGGCGCCGTCGCCGCCTTCGAGACGCTGGACCTTGCGAGCCTCGCCTCGGTCGCCGCCTTCGCCTCGCGTATGACAGACCGGGTCGGACGGATCGACCTTCTGGTCAACAATGCCGGGGTCATGACGCCGCCGCGACGGCTCGAGACCGAGGACGGCTTCGAGCTCCAGTTCGGCACCAACTTTCTCGGCCACTTCGCTCTGACGGGCCGTCTTCTGCCGCTCCTGCGGCAAGGGGCGGAGCCGCGCATCGTCACGGTGTCGAGCATCGCGGCGCGCGACGGCATGATCGACGACGACCTCGCCGCGAACCGCACCTACAAGCCGATGCCGGTCTACAGCCGATCGAAGCTCGCCTGTCTGATATTCGCGCGGGAGCTTCAGCGCCGCAGCGAAGCCGGCGCATGGGGGGTCGCATCGTTCGCCGCCCACCCGGGCGTCGCCCGGACCGACCTCCTCCACAACGCGCCGGGCCGGCGGAGCGTCGCCGGCCTCACCCGATCCGCGCTGTGGTTCCTGTTCCAGCCGGTGGCGCAGGGCGCGCTGCCGACGCTCTATGCCGCGACCGCCGCCGAGGCGATACCCGGCTTCTATTATGGCCCGGATCGCCTGATGGAGACCCGTGGCCACCCGGCGCCGGCCAAGGTGCCGCCTCGGGCGCAGGATCCGGCCAGCGCGGTCCGTCTGTGGGAGGACGCCGAGGCGATGACCGGCGCGCGCTTCCCTTGATCGACCGATCACCGGGCCGCCCGGCCGACACTCCCGTCAACCGCGAAAAGGTTCGCCCATGGATCTTGACCCGCTCGGCGCCGCCCTGTCGTTTGTCGGCGCCTATGGGCTGGCGGGCGTTCTCGGCCTTGCCCTCGCCGAGCGCCTCGTTCCCATCATCCCACTATGGGCTGCTGCTGGCGGTCGGCTTTCTCGCCGAGGACGGTGCGTTCGGCGTCCCCGCCGCCATCGCGGCGACGACGCTCGGCAGCGTCGCGGGATGCGCCGGGATCTTCCTGGCGGTCAGCAGGCTCGGGGAAACCCGCTCGAGGCGGCTCGTCGCGGCATGCGGGCGCTGGTGCGGCCTCTCCCCCGAGCGGATCGACAGCGGGATCGACGCGCTCCGAAGGCGGCAGACGATGCTGTCCTTCGCGCTTCAGCTCGTGCCGACGGTTCGCCTGTTCGCGCCTGCCTTCACCGCCTTGCTCGGCGCACGACCGCTGAACGTCCTTGCCGCGTCCGCCGTCGGCATCGCGATCTGGAACGCGCTCTTCATCGTGATCGGCTTCGCCACCGCGCGATGGATCGGCCCCACGAACATAACGAGCCTCACGCTCATGACGCTCGGGGCGCTCCTCACCGTCGAGGTCGCGCTCCTCTGGTGCCTCGGCAAGGTTCGCGCCGCGCGCAACCGCGCGCCCGACCCCGGATCACCACCTCGCCCGCGCAACAGGTTTCGCCGGGATGAACCGCCCCGCGCCATCTAGATGCGCCTCACAATGGAGAACCAACCATGATTGTGGTCACCACACCCGCGGGCAATATCGGCCGCCAAGTCCTCGCCGGCTTGCTCGATGCCGGCGAACCCGTCCGGGTCATCGCACGCGATCCGTCCCGTCTGCCGCAGGCGCTTCGCGCACGTGTCGAGATCGTCGAGGGCTCGCACAGCGAGTTTGACACCGTGGCGCGCGCATTCGAAGGCGCCGATGCCGTATTCTGGCTGACCCCCGGCGACCCGGCCGCTCCGACCGCGACGGCCGCCTATGTCGACTTCTCCCGCCCGGCTTGCGAGGCGTTGCGGGGGTCCGGCGTGCGGCATGTCGTTGCCGTCTCCGCCCTCGGCCGGGATTGGCCGCACCCGGCCGGCTACGTCACGGCGACGCTGGACGCCGACGACATGATGGCGGCGACGGGGGTCGCGTTCCGCGCGCTCGCCTGCGCGTCACTGATGGAAAATATCCTGCGCCAGCTTCCCGCCATCCGCGGCGGAGACTTCTACGCACCGACACCGCGGGACACCCGGCTCCCGCATGTGGCGACGCGCGATGTCGCCTCGGTCGCGGTGCGCCTTTTGCGGGACAGGTCGTGGACGGGCAACGGTTCGGTGCCGCTCACGGGCCCCGCCACGCTCTCGTTCGACGAGATGGCGGCCATCATGAGCGAGACGATCGCGCGCCCGGTGCGCTACACGCCGATCACGATGGAAGACATGCGGTCGATCATGATCGCGAACGGCGCGTCGGAGGGAATGGCCGAGGCGATGGTCGCCATGCTGACGGCGAAGAATGACGGAATGGATGCGATGGTGCCGCTGTCGCCCGCGTCCGATACTCCGACCGATTTCCGCCAGTGGTGCGCGGACATCCTGCGGCCCGCCATGGGCTGACGCCACGCCTGCCCGGCGACGACCGATCGCGGGTGAAGGCTGGCCGCCACCTCGCAGCGGCCAGCCTCCTGCGACACCGCCCCCGGCTCAGTACGCCGAAGACGTGAGGCGGATGGTGATCTCGTTGGTGTCGACGTCCGCCGGCGCTTCGATGACGTGGCGCACCGCCTTCGCGATGGCCTCCGGCTGCAACGCGATCGCGCGCCATGTCTTCATCAGCGCCGCCGCCGCATCGTCGGTGATCGTATCGGCGAGCTCAGACTCCACGACGCCCGGATTGACGCAGGTGACGCGGATCTTGTCGCTCTCCTGACGCAGGCCGTCGGAGATCGCGCGCACGGCGAATTTCGTCGCACAATAGACGGCCGCCGTCGGCGAGACGGCGAGGCCCCCGATCGAGGCGATATTCACGATCTGGCCGAAGCCCTGACGCTCCATCGCGGGCAGCACCGCCGCGATACCCCACAGGACGCCCTTCACGTTCACGTCGACCATCCGTTCCCACTCGTCGAGCTTCAGCGCGGCGAGCGGCGAGAGCGGCATGACGCCGGCATTGTTCACGAGGACGTCGATCCTGCCCCATTCGTCGATGGCGCGGTCGGCGAAAGCCTGCACCGCGTGCCGGTCCGTGACGTCGAGGGCGACGGCGCGCGCCGTGCCGCCATTGTCGTTGATGTGGCTCGCCAGTGCCTCGAGGCGGTCGGTGCGGCGTGCACCGAGCAGCACGTTCGCGCCGGCGGCGCCGAGCTCCGAGGCGATCGCCGCTCCGATCCCGCTGCTCGCACCGGTGACGAGGATGACTTTATCGATTTTTGCCATGTCGCAATTCTCCTTCCGCATTCGTCGCGGTCGAGACAGGACGTGGGCGCGTCGGCCGGAACCCGATAGAACTGCGATCTAGCAGGCTTGCACGATCGTCCGAACAAGACGCGCCGGGGCCGAGACGTGAGCCGCGCGCGTCGCGGCGCTGCAAAGCCCACTCACGGGCAATCCTGCTCGATCGTCCGAATAACTGTCCTCTGGGTCCAAAACCGCTCCGCCGGCGACGCCGCGTCATTGAAGCCGTCCGATGCGGCGGACAAATCCGGTCGGCCTGCATCATGGGCTGCCGTCATGTGGGCGGTTCGTTGCCACGGGCGGCGTGACGGGCGGCATGGCGGGCCGTGCCAACCGGCACGTGCCGGCGTCTGTAGGGTGAGGAGTACAGCCGATGTCGAACGCACATGCTTCGGATGGTGTCGCCCGACCTCCGACGCGGCTGTCCTCCCTTCTCGGCCGCCTCGGGTGGCGAACGGCCGGCGCAGCCCAGCCCTATCCGCTCTTGCGGCACTTTCTGCTCATCGTGCTGCCGGTCCTCGCACTCGGGTTCACCGGCCTTCTCATGGCATCCGCGTTGGCGCTCTCCACGGTGGCCGAACGCGTCTATGAGGCCGACGCCGCCGGACGCCATGTGTCGATGGCCGCCATCGTCGGCGCCGCGGCGCCCGAAGCGCTCGCGGCGATCGCCAGCGGCGACTTCCCGGAACCGGCGGACACCGCGCGGACCAAGGCGCTGCTCGCCGAAAAGGCGGAGATGTTCGGGCTGACCTGCGTCGCGCTCATCGCGACGCGGGGCACGTCCTATGTGAACGAGGGGCCGGCCTGCCCCTCGCTCGACACGGAGCGGCGCAAGGATATCGTCACCTATATCGCGCGGGAGCTGTCGACCCCCGAGGCGCGGCTGTTCAAGGCGATCGAGGACCCGGTCCCAGCATGGCTGGTCGCGAGCATCGCGCCGAGCGATCGCGGCGCCGTGGTGATCGCGACGGTCCAGGCCTCGGCGCCCCTCGACAATGTGATCGGCGCGAGCATCAACGCCTGGATCGGCGGCCTCGGACTCGCCCTCATCGTCGCCCTCGGTGTCGCGCTCGTCCTCGTGGCGCAGATGCAGAACGAGATCGACCGGCGCTCGGAAACGCTCAGCTTCGCACGCGACCGCATCGCCCGGTTCGTGTCGCGCCATGTCCGCACATCGGCGCTCGGCGCGGAGCGGGCGAGGCGGTCCGAGAGCACGGTCCTGTTCATGGACATCCGCGACTTCTCGAGCTTCGCCGAATCCGAATCCCCGGACGAGACGGCCGCGCTCGTCGCGACCATCGCCGGGATCGGGTTCGCCGCGGTGCAGGCCCACGGCGGCGACGTCGACAGGCTGATCGGAGACGGCCTCATCGCCCGGTTCGACGGGCCTGACCGCGTCGACCGCGCCTTCACCGCCGCGACCGAGATCCTGCGTCGGATCGCGGCGGCACGGACGGCGCGCGCGGTGGGGATCGGCTTGACGGACGGCGAGGTGGTCGAGGCGACGATCGCGGTGGGCGACCGCGCGGACGCGACGATCCTGGGTCGAACCGTGAACCTGTCCGCCCGCCTCTGCTCCACGGCGCAGGCCGGCGAGATCGTCGCGGCGGCGACGCTCACGCCGCCCCGGACGTGCGCACTCCTCGACGTGGGCACGGAGACCCTCACTCCGAAAGGGCATCGCCAGCCCGTGACCGCGCGCCGGCTGAGATTGACCTCGGCGAGTGCCGTCCTGCGCACCCCGACGGCGCGCGTCGCGGCCCGTTCCCGGAGCCAGCCGGCCTGACCCGCCGGCCGGTCCGTGCGGGCCGCCAGGCTCAGCGGTCGCGGGCCTAAAGCTCCACGCCGAGGCGCTGGTCGACGGAATAGCGACCGCCGCCACGGATGGCGATCATCAACGCCACGAAGCCCAGCATGAGCGGATACTCGATGCCCCGGTCGATCCACGGGTAGGTCGGCCCGATCGCCAGACAGATCACGGCCATCTGAACCGCGAGCATCGGCGCGAAGAGGCGCGTTGCGAGGCCGAGCGCGACCGCGAGGCCGCCGAACGTCTCGAGCAGCGCCACGAACATCGCGAGCTGAGGGGCGAATGGCAGGCCCAGCACGTTGCCGATCAGGTTGGTCGAGCCGGCCATCGGATCGGCCATCGAGCCGTGCGGGATCCCGAGCATCTTGGGAATGCCGTGGGTGGCGATCGTAAGACCGAAGGCGAGCCTCATGAGGCCGTAGGCGACCGGCTCCATCCGATCGTAGAACGCCCGGAGCGTCGGGATGAAGAGCTGCGGCTCGCTGGTCTCGGCCGGCCCGAAGCGTGGGGTCGAGCCGCTGGGCGCGTCTGCGTTGATCGTCATGGTGTCTCCTTTGGCGGCGGGAAGGCTCTAAGCGAGCACGAAATCGAAATGGCCGGCGCGCGTGGCGCCCGACCGGATCGGCGTGAGGAGGAGAAGCGGGTCGAACTGCGGATCGCGGTCCTGGCTGGGGTCGCCGGGAAAGAAGAGCTGCGTCGTGAGCACGGGCCCGCCCGGCCGCTGCACGCGGAAATGGATGTGCATGCTGCGGAATCTGTAGGGCGCGGGAACGATCGTCGCGAAGGCCCATCGGCCGTCATCGTCGGCGTATTGATGGCCCCGCAAATATGTGCCGCTCGTGTCGTAGCGGCCTGCGTCGTCGGCCTGCCAGAGATCGACGAGCGCTCCGGCGATGGGCCGGCAATTGCGGTCGAGCGTCCGGCCGCCGATCAAGAGCGGGGTGCCGCCGGGGCGCCCTTCGGTCACGTCCGCCCGCTCGGGGCTTCCGGGACGAAAATAGGGCCCCGTCGTCGCCGTCGGGGTCGGCGCCCCGGCGATGTCGCACGCCGGGGTCGGATCGAGAAGCGGGGCCTCGGCGAGCACGGCGGCCGGCATCGCGGTGAGGCCGACCCCCGCTGCGAACGCACGCATGATTTCGCGACGCGACTGCATGGGATGAACTCCTGTCTCGGTTGGCGATCACCGACGCCCGGACAAAGCGTGGCGTCGTTGATGACGGCGTCCCCGTTTCGGCCGACCTTTCGCCGGCCGCCGTCGGTGAGCCTCGATCGGCGCGGGGGACGATCCCCCGGCCATGGCGTCAGAGCAGGTCGTCGATGCGGATCGGCAGATGCCGGATGCGCTTGCCGGTCGCGTGATAGACGGCGTTCGCGACGGCCGCCGCCGCGCCGACCATCGCGACCTCGCCGACGCCCCGCACACCGGACGCGTTGAGCATCGGGTCGGCGATATCGAGGAGGTCGACGGTGATCGCGCCGATATCGGCGTTCACCGGCACGACATAGTCCGCGAGGTCGTTGTTGAGGACGAAGCCATAGCGCGGGTCGATTTCCGCCGCCTCACGCAAGGCCGCGCCGATCCCCCACACCACGCCGCCCGCGACCTGGCTCGTCGCCGTGCGCCGGTTCATCACGCGTCCACAATCGGCGACCGAGACGACGCGGGGCACGCGGATGCGGCGTGTCGTCGGCTCGACCCGCACCTCGACGAAGTGGGCGATCCAACTGAAGGACACGAAATCGGGATACTCCGGCCCGACCACCGCGACCCCGCCGCGCCGCATCCGCTCCAGCGCGTCCGGCCCCTGGCTGGTGCCGAGATGCTCGATCTCGACCTCCAGCACCGGCCGCTTCAACGCCATCAGCCGCGTGTGAACGCTCTCGCCGGGCCGCAGGGGGCCGCCGAGCTCCGTCAGCGCCGCCATGAACCGTCCGACCACGGCACGCACCGCCGGGACAGCGCCGCCGGTTCCCCAGGAGCCGGCGGTGTGGTGCTGATCGATAGCGGTGGTGTCGCCGAGCCGGATTTCCAGCCTGTCAGCGCGGATCGGCAGAAGCTCCATCAGCTCGGCGCCGACCGCGCTGCGAATCCCCTGCCCCATCTCGTGACCGGAGACCGACAGGCGCGTGAGGCCATCCGCCTGGACGCGCAGGCGCGCCACGCACGGGCACATGGTCCCCTTATAGGCGCCGCTCGCCACGCCCCAGCCGACGAGCGAACCGTCCTCGGCGACCATCGAGTGCGGCGCGGCCCGCCGTTCGCTCCATCCGAAGAGCGCAGCGCCCCGGTCGAGGCAGGCGGCGAGTGTGCGGCTCGTGAAGGGCTTGCCGCTGATCGCGTCACGTTCGGCATCGTTGGCGAGCCGGAGCGCCAGCGGATCCATGCCGAGCGCATAAGACAGCTCGTCCACCGCACTCTCGAACGCGTAGCTCCCAGGGTGCTCGTGCGGGGCGCGCATATGGCCGGGCGGGTTGGTGTCGACCCGCACCAGCCGCTCACGGCCGAGATAATTGGGAATGCCGTAGAGCCGGCTCACCGCCTCGTTGTGTGCGGAGCGGAGGAAATGGTCATAGCGGGCATTCTCCTGGTCGCTCTCATAGATCGCGGCCGAAATCCGTCCGGCGCGCGAGGCCCCGAGCCGGATGCGGTGGCGGCTCGCGGGCCGGTGCGAGGCGGTGTGGAAGAGCTGCGCCCGCGGCATCACGAGCTTGACCGGCCGCCCGAGCGCCATCGCCGCCCGCGAGACGAGGACCGACTGAAGCTGAAGGACGTTCTTTTGCCCGAACCCGCCGCCGATATAGGGGCTGACCGCGTCGACCCGCTGCGGATCGAGACCCAGCGCGCCTGCGGTGCCGAACTTCAGCGCATTGGTGTTCTGCGTGCCCTCGCGCACGATCAGGCGACCATCCTCGACGTGCGCCGTGGTCGAGATCATTTCGAGCGGGTTGTGATGGTTTTGCGGGTGCCGGTATTCGACATCGACCGTCACCTCGGCCGAGGCCATCGCCGCGGCCGCATCGCCGGCTTCCACGGCCGTCTCGTAAGGCTGCGGCTCGGCGCCGGGCTCATCCATCGTCGCGGTGAACGGCGCGGCCTCATAGGTCACTTCGACGAGCTCGGCGGCCTCCGTCGCCGCCTCCAGCGTCGCGGCGACGACGAGCGCGACCGGCTGGCCGCGGAAGACGATCTCGGTGCCGGTCAGCGGCTGGAAGCCGGGCTGATTGCCACCGAGCGTCGCCGGCGTGACGCGGAGGTCGGCGAAATCCTCATGCGTGAAGACGCGGACCACGCCCGGCACCGCCGCAGCGGCCATCGTGTCGATCGCGGTGATGCGGCCCTTGGCGATCCGCGCGGGGGTAGTCATCGCGTGGAGGAGCCCGCGGAGCGGGATGTCGGCCGCGAACAGGGGGCGGCCGAGAACCTTGTCGCGCGCATCGATGCGCATGCGGTCCTGTGTGGGTGTCAACGCGCTCATGAGGCTCTCCCGGCGGCGATCATGACGGCATCGGCGACGACTTCGGCGCCGAGCTGGATCTTGAAGGCGTTGTGCCGGCCCGGTCGGGCGTCGGCGAATGCGGCATGGCCGGTGGCGAGCGCCCGCTCGCGGGTGAGTGGCGCGCCGTTGATGAGGGCCTCGGCGGCGCGGGCGCGCCAGGGCACCGTCGCCACCCCGCCGAGCGCGATCCGCGCCTCGCGGACGGTCTCGCCGTCCATCTCCAGCGCCACAGCGGCGGAGGCCAGCGCGAAGGCGTAGCTCTCGCGATCGCGGACCTTGTGATAGGTCGAGCGCCGGCCGGCCGCCGTCGCCGGCACCATGACGGCGGTGATGATCTCGCCTGGCCGCAACGTGAATTCGAGGTGCGGCGTGTCGCCCGGCATCCGGTAGAGGTCGGCGACGGGCATCGTCCGCGTCCCGTCCGGGCCCTCGACCTCGACCGAGGCGTCGAGCGCGACGAGCGCCACCGGCCAGTCGCCCGGAGAGACGGCGGTGCAGGCGTCGGACTGGCCGAGGAGGGCCTGCCCGCGATCGAGCCCACCGATGGCGGCGCAACCCGAGCCGGGCTCGCGCTTGTTGCACGGATAGAGGCCGCTCGCGCCGTTGCGGAAATACAGGCAACGGGTCCGCTGGAGGAGATTGCCGCCGACGGTCGCCATATTGCGAAGCTGCTGCGAGGCGGCCTTTCCCAGCGCCTCGGCGAGCAGCGGATAGCGCTCCATCACCACCCGGTCACGGGCGACGTCGGCCATCGTGGCCATACCCCCGAAGCGCAAGACGTCGCCGCCTGTGTCGATCGATCCGAGCCCCTCGATGGCGCTGACATCGACGAGATGCGCCGGCGTCTCGATCCCGAGCTTCATCAGGTCGTAGAGCGTCGTACCGCCGGCGATATAGCGTGCGCCCTCGCCGGCTTGCGCGAACGCGGTGATCGCCGCCTGCGCGGTCGCGGGGCGGGTGTAGGTGATCGCCCGCATCAGCCCTGCCCCATCTTCGCCGCCGCATCCTCGATCGCCGCGACGATGCCGACATAGGCACCGCAGCGGCAGATATTGCCGCTCATGGCGTCGCGAATGCGCTCGCGGCTCGTCGCGTTGCCCTCCCGCACGCAGGCGACCGCGGCCATGATCTGGCCGGGCGTGCAGTAGCCGCATTGCAAGGCGTCATGATCGATGAAGGCCTGTTGCATCGGGTGGAGCGCAGCCTCCTCGCCGAGACCTTCGATCGTCGTCACCTCGCGCCCGTCCACTTTGGCGGCGAGCGTCAGGCACGCGGCGACGCGGCGGCCGTCGACATGCACGGTGCACGCGCCGCACTGGCCGTGATCGCAGCCTTTCTTCGCCCCGGTGAGGGCGAGCCGCTCCCGCAGGACGTCGAGGAGGGAGGCCCGCGTGTCCACGGCGATCGTGATCGGCTCGCCGTTGACGACCGTCGTGATGGTCGTCGTGGCGCCGGGCTCGAGCGGCATGCTCTGAGTGCTGGCCGCGGCGGACGACAGCGGCGGGAGCACCGATGCGGCGGCAACCGCCGACCCGGCGCGGAGCGTATCCCGGCGCGTCAGCGGAAAGGCCGGTGGGCGATCATCGTCGTGCATGCAGACCTCGCTGGTTTCAGGCGGCACCTGCTCGGCGAACCGGCAGAATGCGCCGCCTTTCGGCTCGACATGAGGTGAGGCACGACGGGTTATTCAAAAGGCCGATTTGTGAAAACTCATCATCCGCTTTACGAATAACGACGCCCCGGACGAGGAGAGACGCGACGTGCTGGAGCAGAATCTTCGGAAGATCGATCTCAACCTGCTGGTGGTTCTGCGCAGCCTTCTGGCGACGTCGAATGTCGGTCAGACGGCGAAGCTCCTCGGCATGAGCCAGCCCGCCACGAGCCGTGCGTTGGCATCGCTGCGCGAACTCTTCGACGATCGGCTCTTCGTCAAAAGCGGATCGAAGATGAAGCCTACCCCGCGCGCGCTCGAGCTGCGCGAACCGCTGGAGACCGTGCTGTCCGGTGTCCTGCGCGTCCTCGAACCGGCCGACACGTTCGAGCCGGCCGCGGCGCAGCGGCGGTTCCGCATCGCGACGACGGACTATGGCGCGACCGTCGTCGTGCCGCAGCTCGCGGCGCGGATCTCGGTCGCCGCACCGAACGTCTATCTCGACATCGCCCCGCTGACGCCGACCTCGTTCGACGAACTCGGAAGCAACGATCTCGACCTCGTCTTTTACAGCGACAATCCGGTCCCGAACGCGCTGATGGCGAAGGAACTCTATCGCGAGCGCTTCGCCTGCCTCGTCCGTCCGGGCCATCCCGCCGCGCGCTCGAACACGATCGCGCTCGACGACTATCTGGCCTTTTCCCACATTCTCGTCACCGTGACGGGCGGGCGGACCGGGCCCGTCGACCGGGAGCTCGGGCTTCTCGGCCGGGAGCGCAGAATCGCGCTGGTTCTGCCCTATTTCGCGGTCGCGGCCCTCGCGGCGGCCAACTCAGACCTCCTGCTCACGATGCCATATCGCGCGGCGAAGGTGTTCGCCGACACGATGCCGCTGGACCTTCTCGAACCACCCGTCGAGCTCGGACAATTCGGCTATCGCATGGTCTGGCACGAGCGCGTGCAGGACGATCCGGGCCACGCCTGGTTTCGCGGCGTAATCGGCGAATCGGTCCGGGCCGATCAACCCGCGCGGCCTGCCTGAAGCAACCAGCGCAGCGCACCCTGACCAGCCGCGGACCGCCCCCGCGGCGCGCGCTTTCATCGTCGTTCGGAATGGGCCGATCGCCCTTGGTTCGGAGAATCAGGCAAGACAGGCCGACGAACGGGCAACATGGCCGGCGGAGGATCCCGCATAGACGGGGGCGTCGATACGGACGCCCCGAAGGATCCCCATGATGACTAAGATTTCCCTCGTCACCGGCGGTAGCCGCGGCCTCGGCCGCAACACCGCCATCGGCATCGCGCGCCATGGCGGCGACGTGATCCTCACCTATCGAAACGACGAAGCGGCCGCGAAGGCCGTCATCGCCGAGATCGAAGGACTGGGGCGCAAGGCCGTCGCGCTGCAACTCGATGTCGGCGATGTCGCGACGTTCGGCGGATTCGCCGATGCCGTGCGCGCGGCGCTGGCGGCCCATTGGGGGCGCGACCGGATCGACCATCTGGTCAACAATGCCGGCCATGGTGAAATGACGAGCTTCGCCGACACCACCGAGGCGCAGTTCGACGCGCTATTCGACACGCACGTCAAGGGCGTCTTCTTCCTCACCCAGTCGCTCTTGCCGATCCTCGCCGACGGCGGCCGGATCGTGAATTTTTCGAGTGGCTTGACACGCATCTCCGTTCCCGGCTTCGCGGCCTATTCGGCCGCCAAGGGTGCCGTGGAGATTTTGACCCTCTATCTCGCAAAAGAGCTCGGCGGGCGCGGCATCGCGGTCAACACCGTCGCGCCCGGCGCGATCGAGACCGACTTTCTCGGCGGAGCGGTGCGCGACATGCCGGACCTCAACGCGCAGTTCGCAGACGTGACCGCGCTCGGCCGCGTCGGCGTGCCGGACGATATCGGTCCGATGGTGGCGAGCCTTCTCGGCCCCGACAATCGCTGGATTAACGCCCAGCGCATCGAGGTATCGGGCGGCCAGTCGATCTGATCGGCCGCTTCCGCCGGTCGCCGTACGGCGGCCGGCCGAGATATCGCCACCTTGGCGGCGGGCGTGCTGCCGGGCGCTTTGCCGTTTTTGCCCGATTCTCCGATGCGGCTTGAGCGGTCAACCGATCGGCGTAGATTTGGGCCTATGACGACATCTTTGCTCGACGAGGTCCGCCGCTATGCCGATCGCCACACCGACGATCTCGGTGTCGCTCGAACGCCGGTGGCGGGGCTCGACATGTTCCGCGCGACGCGCCCCAGCCCGCTGCAATATGCGATCTACAGGCCCCATGTGGCCGTCGTCGTGCAGGGCAGCAAGCGTGTGACGATGGGCCGTCAAACCTTTGAACTGAGCGCCGGCGACTCGCTGCTGATCGCGGCCGACGTGCCGACCGTGAGCCAGATCACGCGCGCGAATATGAACGCTCCCTATTACTCCCTGGTGCTCGAACTCGATCCGGCGGTGATCGCGTCGCTCGCCATGGAGATGCAGGCGGCTCGGGCCTCGGTCGGCGGCCCGGTGCGGATCGAGCCGACCGAGGTCGAGGTCGCCGAGGCGGCGTTGCGCCTCGTGCGCGTACTCGATCGCCCCGCCGCCCTGCCGGTGCTGCAGGCGCAACTCGTCCGTGAGTTTCATTTCTGGCTGCTCGCCGGCCGGCATGGCGACGCGATCCGCCGGCTGGGCGTCACCGACGGCCATGCGCAACGGATCGGCAAGGCGGTCGCGCTGATCCGCGAGAATTACGCAAAACCGCTCGGCCTCGAACGGCTCGCCGACGCCGCCGGCATGAGCCTGTCCACCTTTCACCACCATTTTCGCGCCATCACCACGCTCACGCCGCTGCAATTCCAGAAGCAGCTCCGGCTGATCGAAGGGCGCCGTCTGATGATGTCCGAGGGGCTGTCGGCCGGTAACGCGGCCTATTCCGTCGGCTATCAGAGCGTGCCGCATTTCACCCGCGAATATGGGCGGATGTTCGGGGCGCCGCCGGTGCGCGACATGAGGCAGGCGAAGCACCAAGCCTCAACGACCGATCCCGGAGCAACCGCCGCATCGAGCGAGGATATCGAAGCGAACGCGCGGCGGGCTTAGGTCTTCCATCGGACGGTCCCCGATCGGCAATCCCGCGGAGATGCGTCCCGCGGGCCTCGCCGGCGGAACGCGCGCGCGTCCGGCGCGGCGGCCCACGATGTCAAGAATTTGGCGGCGGGGCGAGCTTCGGCATCTCGACGATCAGATGGTCGACGAAGGCGCGGACCGACGGCAGCATTTGCGTGCGGGAGGGCAGCAGCGCGGTGAGGCTCCCGACCCCGGCGGACCAATCCGGCAGAACGCAGCGCAGCGTCCCGGCCTCGACCGCTTCGCGGCACACATAGCTCGGCAACGCGGTGATACCGAGCCCATTGATCGCCGCCTTCTGAAGCTCGACCATGTCGTTGCTCGTGAGCCTTGGGGTGAGCGCCGTCTCGACGACGTCGCGTTCATCGCCGACAGGGTGGAGCCGCCAGCTCGTCGCCTGCGCCGTGCGCGTCATCGCCAACGTCGGATGAGCATGGAGTTCGTCCGGCGTGAGCGGCTCACCGTGCCTCGCGATGTAGGACGTTCCCGCATAAAGATGCCAATTCATCGTCACCAGCGTCCGCTGTACGAGATTGGAATCGGGCAGCGGTGTGCTGTGGGCGCGAATGGCGAGGTCGAAATTCTCTCCGACGATGTCGACATCCCGGTTCGTTGCGTGGGATGCGACGCGAACCTTGGGAAACTTCGAAAGAAACTCGGGAATCATCTTGGATAGCGCGAACTGGGTCGTCGCGGGGGCAGCCGTGTATCGGACAAGGCCGCTCGGCTCCGCCATGCGTTGACGAACGACCGTCTCGGCCATCTCGGCTTCGCGCAGCATCCCTGCGGCGTGGGTGTAGAAATCGCGGCCGGCCTCGGTCAGCCTGACGTGACGCGACGAGCGATTGAGCAAGCGCACGCCGAGATCCTGCTCGAGCTTCATCAGCCGTTGGCTGAGTGTCGATTTCGGAATTTGGAGTGCACGGCTGGCGGCGGAGAAGCCGCCGCGATCGACGATATGAACGAAGAGAACGAAGTCGTTGAGGTTCGGCATCATCCGCTCGCGGTCGATGACGCAAAGACTTGATCCGCTTTGAGCGTCCGGTTGCTGGGTTGCAAACCCATCCTAGTCAACACGGACCGTCCTGTCCCCCGTCGCCGCTCCGCCCGCGGCGTCCGGTCCATCGGACCACGTCCGCGTGCGGAACGGCGCGCACCGTCGTTCCGTCTTCCCGACCCCCGAGGTCGGTCGTCAACCGGCCCGCGCGTGGGCGACCGGCACGGCCGCCGGCAGGAAGGGCGCGAAACCATCGACCGCGCGCGCGACGCGCTCACGCAGCGGGGTGGAGACGAGGCGGCCGTCGGCAAAATCCTGCTCGGACGCATAAACCGCGGTGGCGAGCGAATGGGCGCCGAAAAAGCCGAACAGCGGTCGAAGCTGATGCTCCACGACGAGCGCGTGCCGATCGCCGCCGCCGGTCGCGGCGAGAAGCACGGGCTTGTCGGCGAGATCGGACGGGTCGAGAAGATCGAACAGGTGCTTGAAGAGGCCCGTATAGCTTCCTTTATAGACCGGCGTTCCCACCACGAGCGCATCCGCGCCGAGAAGCCCGTCCACGACGGTCCGAGCCTCGCGATCGAGGTCGGACAGACGGCGCGCGCCGCCGAGTGAGGGGCCGATATCGATGAGGTCGGCGACCGACGTGCGAACGCCGAAGCGGTCCTCCGCCATCCCGACCGCCTCTTCGACGAGCAATCGCGTGCGCGAGGGGCGGTTGAGGCTGCCGGCGAGGCCGAACAGGGTGAAATGCATCATGGGGGTCAGCTCCTAACGGATCGCAGGACATCCGCCTGCGGCGAACGGATCGGTGCCCCTGCGAGCGAGACGAAGAGGGTGCTGGCGAGATGGGCCGCCTGCACACGGATGTCGGGCACGGCGGTGATCTCCCAGAAGCGGGCGCGCGTGACGGGACCGACCGCCCAGAGGCCGGGCGTCGCCTCTCCATCCGCGCCGATGACGGCGCAATGCTCATCGACGTCGAGGCCGAGCCGCGACGGGTCGACCCGCGCGTGGCCCTTCGTGAACAACGCCTTGAGAAGGGGCGAGGCGTCCCGCTCCGGGTCCCGCAACACGCCGCGTGCGTCGATGGCCTGACCCGCGGCGATCTCGCAGACCATGCGCGAGCCGGCCGGACGATAACGGACCTTGACCGTGTCCCAGTTCTGTTCGGCCCCCAGAAAGGCGCCGCGGACCATGGTCAACGCGCCGGACTGGCGTGCCGCTTCGATGATCTGTGCGGAGTGCGGCGGCATCCGATGCCGGTGGGACTCCCAGTGGACACGGGCATGACGCAGAAAGCAGCGTTTCGCGCTGTCGGGGGCGCTTTGCCAAAGCCTCTGGGCATGGGGGCGCAGCCCGTCGACGACCGGCCGCCAGTCCCCGTCCTCCAATCCGAGCGTGTCGATGGTCCGGCGCAACCACGCCATGGTGGCGGCGGCGCTCGCGCCCACCGGGATGTCTCTGCGGTCGAGAGGTTGAACGGCGTTGCGGCGATGCGGCTGCGGCAGCAAGGTCCGCCGCGACAGCGCGATGATGGGGGCTTGCTGCCCGCGGCCGAGGAGGGTGAGCGTACAGTCGACCATCGTGAGGCCGGTTCCGACGATCACCACCGGCCGCATCGGATCACCCGCCGGGATCGCCCAGGGTGAATCGAGCCCGTTGCGGTTGTGCGCCGGCTCGGCATAGCCCGTCGCCAGCACGACGGCGTCGGCGCGGATCGACCGGCCGTCCGCGAGCTCTCCGACCGCGCCTTTGTCCGACATGTGGAGATCGACGCATTCCCCGCGCAGGAGAGTGAGACGGCCGTCCCCGCTTCGTCTCTCATAGGGCCGCAACAGGTCGCGCAGATATGCGCCATAGACCGCGCGCGGCACGAACGCGCTCGGATCGCTTCCACCGTCGTCGTCCTTCCGGCCCGCAAGCCATCGGCAAAAGTGGTCCGGCTCCGCCTCGAAGGCGCTCATATTCCCCGAGCGCGTGTTCAGCGTGTGGGCCGTGTCGGGCGTCGTGTACGCAACACCGCCGATCTCGGTCCGCTTCTCGACGAGCGTCACGCGCATATTGTGATCGAGGCGCAGGAGATGCGCGGCGAGAATGGGGCCGCTCGCACCACCCCCGACGACGAGCACGTGAACCGACTTGCGTTCCGGCTCGCCCGGTGAATTGAACGTCGGTTTCATCGTGCCATCCCCCAACGCCGGACGGTGCGTTGCTCGATCGTCCGGAACACCAGAATTTCGACGAGGAGACCGATGGCGATCACGGTCGCGAGGCCCGCGAAGACCTTGTCGGTCAGGAGGTCGTTGCGATTGCGGAAGATGAACCAGCCGAGGCCGCCGGAGCCCGAGGTCACGCCGAACACGAGTTCGGCCGCGATCAGCGTGCGCCAGGCGAAGGCCCAGCCGATTTTGAGGCCCGACAGCAACGAGGGAAGCGCCGCCGGGATCAGGATGAGGGCGAGAAATTTGGGGCCCGAGAGGCCGTAATTGCGGCCGACAAGGCGTTGGGTCGGCGGCACCGTGTCGAAGCCGGTGAGCGCGGCGAGCGACAGGGGCCAGACCACGGCATGGCAGAGGACGAAGATGATGCTCGTCTCGC
The DNA here is from genome assembly GCF_021556395.1 of Acuticoccus kalidii. Classification (GTDB taxonomy): domain Bacteria; phylum Pseudomonadota; class Alphaproteobacteria; order Rhizobiales; family Amorphaceae; genus Acuticoccus; species Acuticoccus kalidii. The sequence continues at coordinate 259,517 of NZ_JAKGCS010000017.1, read as the reverse complement.
CGAGACCGAACCACAAGAGCGCGAGCGGCAACAGGGCGATCGCCGGCAGCGGGTTCAACATCGCCGTCAGCATTTGCAGCATGTCGCGCGCGAACCCGTTGACCGCTGCCGCCGCGACGAGGGCGAGCGTGACGGCGAGGGCGATCGCATATCCCTTCAAGAGCACGCTGAGCGAGACCCAGACGGCACCGACGATATTGTCCGAGCGGATCGCATCGATCGCGGCGAGCACGGTCGCGGAAAAGCGCGGCAACATGATCGGATTGTTCTGAAGGATCGCGGCCAGCTCCCATGCGAGGATGAGCACGAGGACCGCCGCAATGCGGCGGGCCGCGGGCGTGTTCGCGACACGCACCAGCGACGCGGATACGCGAGGGGCGAACGGTTGGGCAATCTCGCTCATGCCGCCACCTCCTCGCCGACGAGCAGACGCTCGACCTCGCGCACGGTCGACTTCCGTTCCGCGTCGGAGCGCCCCGTGACCTCGAATTCGGCGACGGTGCGACCTGGATGCGGCGACAGGAGATGAAGGTGCGTGCCGATCATCACGGCCTCCTGGATCGAATGGGTGACGAAGAGGAGCGTGGCCCCGACCCGCTCCACCACCGCGAGCAGGTCCGACTGCATCTTTCGCCGGGTCAGTGCATCGAGCGCGGCGAACGGCTCGTCCATCAGAAGGACGTCGGGCTCCATCGCGAGCGCCCGCGCGATCGCGACGCGTTGCTTCATGCCGCCCGAAAGCTCGTGCGGGTAGGAATTGCGGGCACGAAGGAGACCGACGAGTTCGAGCGCCTCGTCGGCCCGTTCCCGCGCGAGGCGTCGGGATTCGCCGCGTGCGTGGACCAGCGGAAACGCGACATTCTCCCGTGCGCTCTTCCACGGCAGAAGCTGATCGAACTCCTGAAACACCACGACGCGGTCGGGTCCCGGCCCGTCGATCGGCCGGCCCCGTGACAGGATGCGGCCGCGGGTCGGCGTGTGGAATCCGGCGACCGCTCGCAGGATCGAAGACTTGCCGCAGCCGGAGGGGCCGAGGAGGACGAGCCTGTCGCCCTCCGCGATCTTGAAGCTGACATCGTCGACCGCGGCGACCACGCCGCTGGCGCCGGCATAGCCGAGAGACAGATGCTCCGCGGCGAGGACCGGCGCCTTGGTCGCCGCTCGATATTGATCGAAGACGGCGACATCCCGGTTGATGCTCATGCGTCAGCTCCCCGGCCGGTCGTGGATGTCGTCGAAGAAATAATCCTGCCAGGTCTCCGGCGCGGTCCGGATCGCCCCGACCTCGTGCATGAAGCGGGCGAGCTTTTCCGTGTTCAGCGGAAGCGTGCCGAAATTCATGCCGGGATCGTTGAGGATCGCGATCACGAGGTCGCGGTCGAGGCCGGACCCGGACACCCGCAGGAACACGTCCGCCGCGCCTTCCGGGTTGGCCTCGATATAGTCGGACGCCTCGTCGAGAGCATCGAGGAAGGCGGCGTATGTCTTCGGATTGTCCTCCCGCCAGCGAGCCGCCGCGTAGACGACGGTCGAGGTCGCCTCGCCGCCGAAAACCGCCACGCTGTCGGTCACCACGTGCGTGCCGGGGGCGGCGAGCTCCTGATACTGGAAGGGCTCGTTCGAGAAGTGGGCCGTCACGGACCCGCTCGTCGAGAGGATGGCCTGGGTGGCGTCGGGATGCGGCAAGGCGACGGTGAGGCGGTCGAGCCTGTCCCACGCGTCCGTGCCCCAAAGCTGCATCGCGGCCATCTGGAGCGTGCGCGCCTGTTGCGACACCCCGACCGACGGGACGGCGATGCGGTCGGCCTCGGTGAAGTCGGCGATCGTCTTCACGTTCGGATTGTTGGTGACGAGTTTCGAGTTGTGCGCCCCGATGGCGGCGATGCCGCGCACATCGAGATTGCCCCGCGTGCGGTCCCAGATGGTGAGGAGCGGCGCGATGCCGGCGGCGACGACATCGACCGAGCCGGACAAGAGCGCGTCATTGGCCGCGGCGCCACCGCTCACCTGGCGCCATTCGACATCGATCTCGACATCGTGCGCGGCGGCGTGCTTGGCGATCAGTTCCTGATCGCGCATCACGTGGAGCGGCAGATAGGTGAGGCCGAATTGCTCGACGATCCGCAGCGATCCTTCGGCCTGCGCCGCGGGCTGGGCGGCGAAAAGGAACGTGCATCCGAGAAGCGCCGCGGCGCTTCGGTACACCGTGGATTGTATCATGATCATTCTCGTTCGCTAGGTCAGTGAGGAAATCGGCGTCTATTCCGCCGCGATCGGCCGCGCCGTACGGCGCGCGGTCCAGTGGCCGCGTTCGGGGCGAGCAATGCCGAGCTGATGCCGCAGCGTCGGCCCCTCATAGGCGGTGCGGAACAGGCCGCGCCGTTGCAGCTCCGGGATCACGAGATCGACGAAACGCGTGAGGTCGGCGGGCAGGATCGGCGCCATCACGTTGAACCCGTCGGCCGCGCCGCCCTCGAAGCGCTCCTGCAAGGCGTCGGCGATGTCCCTCGCGGTGCCGACGATCTGCCAATGGCCGCGGGCGCCGGCCATCGAGAGTGCAAGCTCCCGGATCGTGAGGTCGTCGCGCCTCGCGCGGGCGACGAGCACGTCGCGCCGGCTCTTCATGAACGTCGTCGGCGGCAGATCGGGCATCGGCCCGTCGATGTCATAGGCCGAGAGGTCGGCACCGACATGCTGGGAAAGATAATCGACGGCGACGGCCGGGTGGATCAGCGACTGGAGATCGGCAAACCGGTCCTCGGCCTCCGCCCGCGTCGGCGCGACGACCGGGAACACGCCGGGCATCACGAGGAGTTCGGACGGATCCCGACCATAATTCGGCATCCGGCGCTTGATGTCGGCATAATAGGCCCGCCCTTCCTCGACCGTCTGGGTCGCGGTGAAGACGGCGTCGGCGGTGCGCGCCGCGAGCGCGCGTCCGGGCTCCGATGAACCGGCTTGGACGATCAAGGGCCGGCCCTGCGGCGAGCGCGGGACATTGAGCGGTCCGCGGACCTTGAAGAACTCGCCCCGATGGCCGGTGACGTGATAGCCGCGCGGGTCGAAATAGATCCCGCTTTCCTTGTCGCGGTGAAACGCGTCGTCGTCCCACGAGTCCCACAACGCCGCCACGACGTCGACGGCCTCTTCGGCCCGAGCGTAGCGGATCGCGGGAGGAATCTGGCCGTCGAGCCCGAAATTCATCGCCTCGTGGTCGTCGGCGGAGGTGACGACGTTCCAACCGGCGCGCCCACCCGACAAATGATCGAGGGAGGCGAAGCGGCGCGCGATGTGAAACGGCGCGTCGTAGGTGGTCGACACGGTGGCGACGAGGCCGACCCGCGAGGTCACGGCCGACAGCGCGGACAAAAGCGTCAGCGGCTCGAACTGGCCCACATAACGCACGGCGGTGCGTGATAGCGCGGCAAGCTCCTCACCGCGGACGCCGACCCCGTCGGCCAGAAAGATCAAATCGAACAGGCCTCGTTCGGCCGTGGCCGCCAGCCGTTGATAGTGGCGGATATTGATGCCGGCATCCGCGTCCGATTCCGGGTGTCGCCATGCGGCGACGTGATGGCCGGTCGGATAGAGGAATGCCCCGAGCTTCATGTGGCGCGGCTGATGGGTCATATGCCCTCCTCAAATTGCGATCGTCACCACGATGAGTGGTTCCTCACGCATGAATCCCTATAATTCCGATTGAATCAATAGGGATTATAGGGATTCATGCGGATCGCAGCGCATTTTCGGCCGAATCGCTAGGCGTTCCGGGCAAATTTCAGATCACGATCGGCAGGAGATGCGTCGCGATGAATGCATGTCTCGCCGCGAAGCCAACCGCTTTGCGCGGCGGAGCGACCGAACGGGGCTCGCCGCCAGCCCGTCAGCCGATGGCACTGCCCGGCCGGCATTCCGGCGGCGGACAGCCCCCTCTCCGCGGCCACCGCAGTTTATTGCTAGAATTATTCAATTCACATTGTTGATCTTGAGCGAGACCAAAACAAATTCATCGGATTCCTAGAATTATTTTGCCTTGATGCAACAGAGACACAGTATATCTCTACACACCCGATGAAATGGCGTTGAATTATCCTCGCGCGTTGTGGGTCGAACGCGCTCATTGCAGGCATAGGGGGACGTTGACAGCGCCGTCGTCGAGACGTGCGAACGAGGTTGGAGCCGATATGGGGACGAATGTGACGCGTCGTGCAGGGACGAATGGAGCGTTAAAATCCGCCTCCATCGCGAGCGTCGGCCTCCTGATGCTCCTCACCGCGCCCACCTCTGCGCAAGACCCCGTGGTGGTCTCGTCGGACGACGGAACAATCGTTTCCGACGGCGTCATCGTGCTGCAGGAAATCGTCGTCACCGGCGAAAAGGTGGCCCGCGACCAGTCGGAGACCTATTCGAGCGTCGGCGTCGTCACCAGCGAGGAGATCGACGATCTGCCGATCGACGACCTCAACCAGGCTCTCAATCTGATCGCGAACGTGCGCGCCCTGCCGAGCGGTCAGGGGAACGCCAATATCTCGATCCGCGGCCTCAATGCCGAAGGTGTGACGCAGCCCAGCGCGCGTTCATCGCCCATCGTCCAGGTGTCCGTCGACGGGGCCATCCAAGGCGTCGAGGCGACACGCCGCGGCAGCCGCGGCATCTGGGACGTCGAGCAGATCGAGGTCTATCGCGGCCCGCAATCCACGTTGCAGGGGCCGAACGCTCTCGGCGGTGCGGTCATCATCAACACGAAAGACCCGGTCTATACGCCCGAGCTGATCCTGGAGGGCGAGGCCGGCAACAACGATTATCTTTCCGGCGCCGTCGTCGCCAACGTGCCGGTCATTGCCGACCAGGTCGCCGTGAGGGTCGCCGCCCAGTCTTTCAAGAAGACGAAAGACATCGACTTCGTCGACCCGCGCTTCGCCTCGCTCGGCGAGGAGGAGTTCCAGGAGATACGCGGCAAGCTGCTCGTCACGCCGGCGGCGCTGCCGGGCCTTCGCGCGGTCTTCTCGATCAGCCATACGCACGATAAGCCCGGTTGGGACGCCGTCACCGGACCGGACTTTTTCGCTCGGGTCTACGACGATCCGACGGGTACGGCCGCGGAGCTGCGCGACACCAACGTCAACCGCTATGTCGCCGATATCGAGTACACGTTTCTCGAGCACTTCACGCTGAGCTCCCTCAGCTCCTTCGTCGACACGCGTGTGTCGATCCGTTCGCCGGAGGGGTCCACTTTCGCCCGGGGGGATACGCGCGACATCCACACCTTCGCCCAGGACGTGAACATCGCCTACGAGAACCCGGACGTCCCCCTCTCGGGTCTCTTCGGCATCTACGGGAGCTACCAGCGCAACGATACGTCCTCGCACATCACGGCCGACACGGTGCCGGGCCTCGGCCTGCCGACATCGGCCGTCTTCGGTCTGCCGAACGTGACGGTGCAGGATCTCGAGGGCCGGTTCACCAACTCCACCATCGCGGCCTATGGCGAGGCGCGCTATACGCTCTTCGACCGCCTGACCCTGATCGGCGGCGGCCGTGTGCTCTATGAAGAGGTCGGCTCGAAGCTCACCGGCCAGGCGCTCGATTTCGATCAGACCGCCGTGAATATCGGGACATGCCAGGCGATCGGCTGCGTGCCCACGCCCGCTTATGGCTCGCTCGACGAAGACAATTCGGTCGGCAACCCGGTGGTGCTTCCGAAGATCGGCCTCGCCTTCGACGTCTTCGAGGGCCACACCATCGCCGCCACGGTCAGCCGCGGCTATCGCGCCGGCTTCTCCGAGGCCGTAGCCGGACGCGCCGACATCAACGAAGTCGATCCGGAATATCTGTGGGCCTACGAGCTTGCCTATCGCTCGCGCTGGCTGAACGACAGGCTCCAGTTCAACGCCAACGGCTTCTACTACGATTATCGCGATCAACAGGTGCCCACCTATAACCCGGCCTTTCCTGGCCAGACGATCGTGCGCAACGCTGCGGACAGCCACGCCTATGGCGCCGAGTTCGAGCTGCATTACCGGCCGCTCGAATATGTGGAGGTGTTCGGCTCTCTCGGTCTCCTCCACACCGAATATGACAAGGCCGTGGTCGTCGTGGACAACGCCGAAGTCGACATCTCGGGCAACGCCTTCCCCGGTGCGCCGGCCGTGACGTTTACCGTCGGCGGTATCGTGAAGCACCATAGCGGCCTTTACGCCGCGGCCGACGTCACCTTCACTGACGGCTTCTATTCCGACGACGATCTGACGAACGATCGTTATGTCGACTCGTACACGCTGGTGAACGCCCAGCTCGGCTACGAATATGGTCCGGCCCGCATTTCCGGCTACGTGCGCAACCTCTTCAACGAAGAGTATCTGACCAGCATCGGCGCCGGAAACACGTTCGCCACCATCGGCGAGGGACGGGAGTTCGGTCTGCGCGGCACGCTCCGCTTTTGAGGCGTGCGCGGTGACGGAGAGCCGCCATGACGGTTGCTGACTGCAACGATGCCAACAGCGCCGCGCACCCGCTGGCGGTCACCTTCGCGGCGATGGCGGCCCACTTCGAGCGGCCACGCCTCGAGGTGGGACCGGCCGCCGAGGGGTTTCGCACCGCGGCGGAGACCTTCGAGGACCGGCCGTTTCTTGAACGGGCGCTCGGCATCGTCGGCGGTCCGAAGCCGCCCGATCGCATGGGCCGCGCCGCCTACCTCATCCTGTCCTACGCCTCCCAGGTGTCGATCGCCTCGGTCGTCCCGGTGCTCGTCGCGGGCCGGCTCCCGGACCTTTGTCCGACGCGGACGAGGCTGCGGATCGGCCGGCGCGAGATCGAGCGCGGTGGACGGACCGTCGTCGTCGACGATCTGGCCTTTCGCTTCGATGGCGCCTACTGGACCGATCGCGAGGACGACCATCCCGACGCCCACAAGGTTGCCTCGCAAGCCGGCCTTCTCGACCGGATGCGGATCGAGATCGAAGACCATTTCGCCCCGCTGATCGCGTCATTGAACGACATGACACGCCTGTCGCCCTCCGCGATGTGGCGCCTCGTCGCCGATTCCGTCGCCGCGACCTTCCTCGAGGCCGGGCGCCGGCTCGGCGAGGAAGCCCGCGCATGTGACGCCGCGCTCGCGGTGCTCAAGACGCCGCAATCGCCGCTCGCCAACAAAGAGCTTCACTATCTCACCGTCTCGGTGTCGGACCCGTCCGACGCCGCGCGTGTCCTCGCGTCCCGCACGGTTCGCTCGCGCGGCGGATGCTGTCGCTTCTACACCGCCGAAGACGGCGAACTGTGCACGCTCTGCGTGTTGAAGAAACCGGACGAGCAGCGCCGCGCGATCGAAACGAAGCTGCGCCAGAGCCTCGGCCTCGACCCGCCGGCCCATCCATGAGCCCCTTCATCGTGAGACATAGACGTGCGCATTGATCCCGTCCTCGCCCCGCTCCTGCGTGTCCTCTGCATCCTTCCGGCGCTCGTCTTCGGTGGTGCTGCCGCCGCGTGCGACGGGCGGACCGTCGACGGTCCCGGCGTCATCGCCGCGCCCGTGTGCGTTCCGACGAGCCCCGAGCGCATCGTCGTCCTCGATCCGACATACAGTCTCGGCATGGCGCTCGAACTCGGCCTGCCGGTCGTCGGCGCGCCCCTTTTCGGCATGAGCGACGCCGCGCTGAAGGCGAAGGCGATCGAAGCGGGCGTCACGGATCTCGGCGCATTCACCGAGCCGAGCATCGAAACGATCGTCGCGCTGCAGCCCGATCTCATTCTCGGGTCGGGCATGCTGGGCGAGACGGCCTATCGGATCTTGTCACGCATCGCGCCGACCGTCCTCGTCACCCTGGAGGACTGGAAAGCTTACGAGACGAAGCTCGCCGAGGCGACCGGCCGCGAGGCGGCGGCGGCCGCGCTTCTCGCCGAATATGAAGCGCGCGCCGCCGGTATCGCCGAGCGGATGCCGAAGGATGTGACGGTCTCCTCGGTGCGGATCACGCCGTGGGATTTCCAGGTCTATCTCGACGCTCCCGCCGCCTATGCGCCGTTCGCGATCCTCGCCGATGTCGGGGTGGAGCGCCCGCCGTGGGAGACGTCCGAGGGCGGTGAGACCGTCAAGCGGCCCGATTGGGAGGAGCTCGGCCAGCTCACGGGAGACGTGCTTCTCTATATCGTGGGAGGGGCCAACGATTCGGCGACGTCCGGGCGTCACGAAGAGGTGCTCGCCAATCCGCTTTGGCAAATGCTCCCTGCGGTTCGGTCCGGCAATGTCCACCGCGTCGACGTGGGGACGTGGATGGAGTTCTCCGGTGTCGCGTCGGCGCATCGGGTGTTGAACGACATCGAACGCATCCTGATCGACGGCTAGTGTCGACGCTCGCTTCGCGCCGTCTGGTGCTCCTCGGCCTCGCTGTGGCGCTCTGCGTCAGCGCGGCATGGTCGCTGACCGTCGGCACCATCGCCCTCCCACTTCAGACGATCGTCGCGGCGATCATCGACTTTGACGGCTCGCGTGAGCATTTGATCGCCGCGACCGTCCGCTTTCCGCGATTGCTGGCCGGACTGATCGCGGGCAGTGCGTTCGCGGTCGCCGGCGCGATCATGCAGGCCGTGACCAACAATCCGCTCGCATCGCCCGGCATTCTCGGGATCAATGCGGGCGCGGCGCTGGCGATCGTCGTGGCGCTGAGCGTCGTCGATGGAGGCGCGGCGGGGGTCTATGTCTGGTGCGCGTTCGCAGGCGCCGCAGCCGCCGCGATCGTCGTCTATGCCGTCGGATCGGCGGGGCGGGGTGGGGCGACGCCGCTGAAGCTCGCGCTCGCCGGGGCGATCCTCTCGGCCTTTGTCGGCTCGCTCACCACCGCGATCCTGATCTTCGACACGGCGAGTCTCGATGTGGTGCGGGTCTGGTCGATTGGATCCGTCGAGGGGCGCTCACTCGCCACCATCATGGCGATCGCGCCCTATGGCCTTGTCGGGCTGGCCGGCGCGCTGCTCCTTCGCGGACAGATCGCGACGCTCAGCCTCGGCCCGGAGATCGCGGCGCAGCTCGGACAGAATCTCGCCGTCTGGCGTCTCGCGGCCGCGGCGATCGTCGTGTTGCTCGCGGGGGGTGCGGTCGCTCTCACGGGGCCGATCGGCTTTGTCGGCCTCTTCGTTCCCCATGCGGCCCGGCTGATCGTCGGAACAGATTATCGATGGATCATCCCGGCCTCGGCGCTCGGCGGTGCCTTCGTCGTGGTGTTCTGCGATGCCCTTCTGCGCGCCGTGTTGCCGGACCGGGACGTCCCCGTCGGCATCGCGATGGCGCTGATCGGCGCGCCCTTCTTCATTCATTTGGCGCGCTCTCGCACCGCGCGCCGCCCGCTATGATGGCGTTCGTCGTCCTCGCCGCATCGATCGCCGCCCTTTTCGGAGCCAGCGTCGCCATCGGTGACGAACCCATCGCCATCGCCGAGATCGCACGCGTCCTCCTGGGCGAGGGCGATCCCGTCGCTTCGTTCATCGTCGAAGAGGTGCGGTTGCCGCGCGCCATTCTCGCCGTTCTGGTGGGGGCCGCGCTCGGGACCGGCGGAGCGATCGCGCAGGCCGTCATGCGCAACCCGCTGGCCGAGCCCGGCATACTCGGCATCAATGGCGGCGCGGCGCTGGCCGCCCTGATCGTGATCGTCGAGATCGAAAGCCCGCCTGCCCGGCTCCTGCCGCTGGCCGCCTTCGCGGGCGCTCTGATCACCGCCGCCGCCATCTACGCGCTCGCCTGGAATGACGGCACGTCGTCTTTGAGGATCATCCTCGTCGGCCTCGGCCTCAATGCGCTTGCGGGCGCGGGGGTCGGCTTCATCTCCGCATTCGGCGACGTCACGACGGTCCAGCAGGCGCAAGTGTGGCTCGCCGGCAGCCTCTACCGCGCCGATTGGGAGACGGTGCGCGTCCTCGCCGTGTGGCTCGTGCTCCCGGTCGTCGGCGTCCTTCTCGCCGCGCGGGAACTCGACGTCCTCACGCTCGGAGCGGACGCGGCGCGAGCGCTCGGTCAGCGGGTCGAACCGACCAGCGCCGCGATGATCCTGGCGATGGCGTTGATCTCGGCGGCGGCGGTGGCCGCGGCGGGGCTCATCGGCTTCGTCGGCCTCATCGCGCCGCACCTTGCACGGCGCATCGGCGGCCGACGCAGCCGCCATGTCTTGCCGCTGGCCGCGCTCTCAGGCGCGGCGCTGGTCCTTGCCGCCGATCTCGTCGGGCGCCTTGCGCTCTCGCCGGCGAATCTCCCGGCGGGAATCGTGACGACGCTCATCGGCGCCCCATTCTTCGCCCTCTTGCTGTGGAGACGCCGCGATGCCGTCTGATCCGGCGCTCAGCGCACGCGGGGCCTCCATCGGCTACCGGGACCGGGCCGTGATCGACGGCCTCGACCTCAACGTGCCGCGTGGCGCGTTCACCGCTCTGATCGGTCCGAACGGTTCTGGAAAGTCCACCCTGTTGCGGGCCCTTGCCCGACTGCAATCCCTGTCCTCGGGCCAGATCCTGCTCGACGGCCGGGCGCTCGCGACGATCGGACCGCGGGAGGCGGCGCGGCGGGTCGGCATCCTCTTCCAGGGCGCCAGCGCGCCGGAGGGCATGACGGTGTCGGAGTTGGTCCAGGAGGGACGCTATCCGCACCGCAGCCTCTTCGGACGCTGGAACCGCGCAGACGAAGCCGCCTGCGCCCGTGCCCTGCGCCTGACGAAGCTCGAGGCGCTCGCCGATCGCCCACTCGACACGCTATCCGGCGGGCAGCGGCAGCGCGCGTTTGTGGCGATGGTGCTGGCGCAAGAGACCGGCATCCTCCTCCTCGACGAGCCGACAACCTACCTGGACCTTCCCCACCAGCTCGACATCCTGGAACTCGCCGGCGCTCTCGTGCGCGAGGAAGGGACCACGGTGGTCGCGGCGATCCACGACATCAACCAGGCGGCCCGCTATGCCGCGCATCTGATCGTCTTGAAGGATGGAGCCGTCGTCACCGCGGGTCCGCCCGACGCGATCGTGACGCCGGCGCTGATCGAAGAGGTCTTCGCGGTGAAGGCGATGGTCGTTCCGAGTCCGGTCGACGGCCGCCCGCTGATCCTCCCGCTCACCCGCGCCGAGCGGGAGGACTCCTGAACCGCCATCCGGCCCCGCGCCGAACCCGCCATCACGCGGCGGCGCGCGGGTCCAGCCTCACGAATTGGCCTCGCCGGCGCTGGGGCGGACGCGGAACAGGCGGCGGTAGAACGTCGCGTCAGAGGTGGCCGCGAGGGACAGGCCGATCAGCGCCGTCGCCACCCCGGCAAAGACGATACGCCCGAAGAGGACGCTGACGAGATCCGCCCCCGCGGCCACCACCACGATGGTGTCCTCGATGATCCCGTGCGCCAGCCCCATGAAGACGCAGGACAGGAAGATCTGACGCGGTGGGATATTGCCCCGCCGCGCCTCCCGGATCAGGAGGCCGCCGCCGAAGGCGACGCCCAGCAACATGCCGATGGTGGTGAAGCTCGCCGCCTCCCGGCCGATGCCGATCAGGCGGAACAGCGGGGAGAGCGCCCGGTCGACATAGGCCATCGCCCCGACATGCTTCAGCCCCTCGATGGCAAAGGTGAGGGCGAACAGGATCACGAACATCGACAACAGGGTCTGGCCGAGACCGACGACGAAGGCGAACCAGCCCGCAGGCTCCCCGTCCGGCAGCCATATCGGCTCGATCGGCGTGGCGAGCCAACCCGTCGCCACGAAGATCCGGTGGAGGATCAGGGCGAAGAGCATCCCGCCCACCAGACGGATGGCGGTGGTGGCGATGATGCCGGGGCCGGCCTTCTGGATGATGCGCTGTTCAACCGGCAGCGCGTGGGCGAAGAGGATGAGCGCGGCGAACACTGTCATATCCGCCTCGGTCAGCGCCCCCGGCGGCAACACGGTGAACACCACCGTGACGCCCGCCCAGATGCCCACCAGAAGGCCGGTGAGCCATGCGATGGCGAGCTCCGGCGGCAAGCCGAACGTGCCCATGAGCCCGGACAGATAGGGGGCAACCGCCTCGATCGCCCCCACTTCGGTGAGGGCGCGCGCCAGCACGGCGATCGGAATGATGATGCGCACCAGCTCCCAGTAGATGGCAAGCACGTCGCGGACGATGCGGAGGACGGGATGGGTGGCGCTCACGACCGGGCCTTTCTGGCGGGGTAGACGAAGGCGGCCGCGCCGGCGGTCGCGCATCGGGTTCGATGGTTCGCACCAGGGATAGCGCGGGCGGGTCCGCAATTGTGGTCAAAATCGCCACTTTCATGCAATAATATTGCATTCGCGGCGCCCGACTGGAGACCTGATGGACCGTATCGACCGGAAATTATTGAACCTTCTGCAGCGCGACGCGTCACGGACCAACGCGGCGCTCGCCGATCTCGTGGGTCTTTCACCGTCGACCTGTTTGCGACGTGTGCGGCGGCTTTTTGCGTCTGGCGTGATCGCGAAGGTGGTGGCGATCCTCGATCCGGCGAAGGTCGGCAAGGGCCTCAAGGCGATCGTCTCGGTCGAGCTGAAGTCTCATGGCGAGCAGGAGATGCGGCATTTTCTGGATCTCGCGAAGGCCGAGCCGGCCGTCGCCCAAGCCTATGCCGTCACCGGCGAGACGGACGTGGTGCTCATCCTGCGCCTCGCCGACATGGACGAGTTCGACGCGTTTTGCGAACGCGTGTTTCGCGACCGCACCAACGTCGCGCGGTTCTACACCATGCTGGTCATCCGCACCGCGAAGGACGAAACGGCGCTCGCGCTCTAGACCGGCGCGACGAAGGTATCGAGCACGCGCTTGCGGCCGGCCCTGTCGAAATCGACGGTGAGCTTGTTGCCCTCGACCCCCGAGACGTCGCCATTGCCGAACTTCTGATGGAAGACACGGTCGCCGACCTTGAAGCGGGCCGGCGCGTCCGTCACCGACTTCGCGACGAGCTCGCCTTCGATGGTGCGCACGCCGCCGGTCTGGCGACGCTTGGCGACGCCGGTATTCTCGCGGCGGCGTTGGGCGCGCTCCCAGCCCGGCGTGTGATAGGTGGAGGAGAACGCCTCGACCTTGTCGAAGCGGCTCGCCCCATAGCCGCCGATGCCACCATAGCCGACATCCTCGCGCACCATGACGTTCGCCTCCGGCAGCTCGTCGATGAAGCGCGACGGGGCGGAGGATTGCCACATGCCGTGAATGCGCCGGTTGAGCGCGAACCACACGAAGGCGCGGCGCCGCGCGCGGGTGAGGCCGACATAAGCGAGGCGGCGCTCCTCCTCGAGCCCGGCCTGGCCGTTTTCGTCCATCGCGCGGACCGACGGGAAGAGACCCTCCTCCCAGCCCGGCAGGAACACGACGTCGTATTCGAGGCCCTTCGCGGCGTGCAGGGTCATCAGCGTGACGGCCTCGGCCGTCGCCTCGCCCTGCGCATCGGTCACCAGCGAGACATGTTCCAGGAAGGCGGGAAGGCTATCGAAATCCTCCATGGAGCGGATCAGCTCCTTGAGGTTCTCGAGCCGGCCCGGCGCGTCGGCCGAGCGGTCCGCCTTCAGCATGTCGGTGTAGCCGGATTCCTCGAGGATGATCTCGGCGAGCTCGGTGTGACCCATGCGGTCGAGCTGATCGCGCCAGCGGTCGAACGCGCCGAGCAGGGTCTTGAGCGCGGTGCGCCCCTTTCCCTTGATCTCGTCGGTCGCGAGAAGCTCGCCCGCGGCGGCGATCATCGGGATCTCGCGCGCCCTCGCGGCCTCGCCGATCGTCCGCACCGCGACCTGGCCGAGACCGCGCGCCGGAACGTTGACGATCCGCTCGAAGGCGAGGTCGTAGCTCGACTGCACGACGCAGCGGAAATAAGCGAGCGCGTCGCGGATCTCCTTGCGCTCGTAAAAGCGCGGTCCGCCGACCACGCGATAGGACGTGCCGGTGGTGACGAAACGGTCCTCGAAGGCGCGCATCTGCGCCGTCGTCCGCACGAGAATGGCCTGCTCGTCGAGCGAGACGCCGGCGCGTTGGAGGCTTTCGACCTCCTCGTTGATCGCACGCGCCTCTTCCTCCGAATCCCAGGCCGAGGCGACCGTCACCCGGTGCTCGTCGGGATCGTCTGTCTCGGTGAAGAGGGTTTTGCCGAGGCGGCCTTCATTGTGGCCGATGAGATGGGAGGCGGCGGCGAGGATATGGCTCGTCGAGCGATAATTCCGCTCGAGGCGGACCACCGTCGCGCCCGGAAAGTCGGTCTCGAAGCGGAGGATATTGTCGACCTCGGCACCGCGCCAGCCATAGATCGACTGGTCGTCGTCACCCACCACGCACAGATTGCGGTTGCCCTGGGCGAGAAGCCGCAGCCACAGATATTGGGCGACGTTGGTGTCCTGATACTCGTCGACCAGCATGTAGCGGAAGCGGCGCTGGTAATTCTCCAGGATGTCGGGATTCTGGCGGAACAGGCGGATCGGCTCGAGGAGGAGGTCGCCGAAATCGGCCGCATTCAGCGATTTGAGGCGCTGGCGATAGTCGAAATAAAGCTCGATCCCGCGGCCGTTGGCGAAATAATGCCCCTCGCCCTTCGGCACCTCCTCGGGCGTCAGACCGCGGTTCTTCCAGGCGTCGATCATGCCGAGCATCTGCCGGGCCGGCCAACGCTTCTCATCGAGATTGGCGGCCTGAAGGATCTGCTTGGCGAGACGGATCTGGTCGTCCGTGTCGAGGATCGTGAAGTTGGGGTTGAGGTCCACGAGCTCGGCATGGCGGCGCAGAATGCGCGTGCCGATCGCGTGGAAGGTGCCGAGCCAGGGCATCCCTTCGGCCGAACCGCCGATCACCGCGGCGATGCGCTCTTTCATCTCGCGCGCGGCCTTGTTGGTGAAGGTGACCGCGAGGATTTCCGACGGGCGCGCCTTGCCGAGATGGAGGATGTGGGCGATCCGCGTGGTCAGCACCCGCGTTTTGCCCGTGCCGGCGCCGGCGAGCACCAAAACGGGCCCGTCCGTCGCCTCGACGGCGCGGCGCTGCTCTGGGTTCAAGCGGTCCAAATAGGCGGGGACGGGCCGTGAGGCCGCCGCTGCCCGCTGGGAAATCGACACGTTGGCAACCGTCTGGCGCGCGGCCTCTGCCATCAACTCATCCCGAATCACGATTGGCGTATACTAGAACAGATGTGCAACTCAGTCACGCGCCGCTCAAGCTGTCGCGCGCGATGAGGTGGAGAATCGCGTGCCGGCGCGCCAACTTGTCAACATCCGACATGTAGCCGCCCCCAAGAACCCCGGCGAGCGGCACGCCCTTGCGGCGCACAGCCTCGACGACGCGCTTGTCGCGCTCGGCAATGCCGAGATCGGACAAAGCGAGGCGGCCGAGACGGTCGTCCCGGTGCGGATCGACGCCGGCATTGTAGAAGACGATGTCGACGGGATCGGCCAGCGCGGCTTCGAGCGCCTCGTCGAGCCGGTCGAGATAGGGGGCGTCCTCGGTCCCGTCCGGCAGGGCGATGTCGATTGTCGAGGCGGCCTTGCGCACCGGATAATTCGACGCGGCATGGATCGACACCGTGGTGACCGACGGATCGCCCGCGAAGATCCAGGCCGTGCCGTCACCCTGATGCACGTCGCAATCGAAGACGAGGGCGCGCTCGATCATCCCTTCGGCCTGCAGGACGCGGATCGCGACGGCGACGTCGTTGAAGACGCAGAAGCCGGCACCCTGCTCGTGCCGTGCATGGTGGCTGCCGCCCGCCGTGTTGCAGGCGATGCCGTGCTCCAAGGCGAGGCGCGCGGTGAGCGTCGTCCCGGCACAGGCGGTGCGCGAGCGTAGCGCCACCCGGTCGGTCATCGGAAAGCCGATCTCGCGGGCGATCTTCGCCGGCACGTCGGCGGCGAAGACCTGGTCGACATAGGTGCGGTCGTGCGCGAGCGCGATCCAGTCGGC
This sequence comes from Acuticoccus kalidii, assembly GCF_021556395.1. GTDB lineage: Bacteria > Pseudomonadota > Alphaproteobacteria > Rhizobiales > Amorphaceae > Acuticoccus > Acuticoccus kalidii. The sequence continues at coordinate 243,610 of NZ_JAKGCS010000017.1, read as the reverse complement.
CGGCGCCGGCTCCGGGGTGTAAAACGGGCCGAAGCCGAGCGTGACGAGAAGCTCGGCGACCGCCGGAAACTTGCCCATCGGGAAGCGATGGTTCGGCGGCAGCGGCGCGTGATAATGCGGATTGTGGACGATCGGTAGCACCGTCACTCCATGACCGGCGCCAGACCAGCCCGGCGCCTCGTGAAGATAGGGTGCCCGCCCGGCCCTTCGCCACCCCTTCCATTGGACAGCCGCGGGATGGCGGCCCCGCCGCCCCGTCGGCTCCGGTGGTGGACCTTCTGGCGCGCCGCCTCTAACTGAAAGAGTTCCAGTCTTTCAGGTTCCCCATGTCCTCGCCGCATGTCAGGCCGTTCACGGTCACGCTCGCCATGGTGCTGCGCATCGCCATCCCGATGACGATCGCGCACATCTCGACCCCCTTGATCGGCATCGTCGACACGGCCGTGATCGGACAGCTCGGCAGCGCCGCCCTGATCGGCGGGGTGGCGATGGGCGCGCTCCTCATCGACTTTATCGGCACCTCGCTCAACTTCCTGCGCAGCGGCACCACCGGCCTCGTCGCCCAGGCGATGGGCGCGGAGGACCGCGAGGCCGAGGCGCTGGCGCTGTGGCGCGCCTTCGTGATGGCGGTCGGCGCGGGGGTCCTGATCATCCTCATCCAGACGCCGGCGACGATCCTCTTCACCATGCTCATGGGGCCGAGCGTCGCCGTCACCGAGGCTATCGAGGCCTATGTCGCGATCCGCGTGTGGGGGCTTCCCTTCATGCTGATGAACTATGCGATCCTCGGCTGGCTTCTCGGCCTCGCGCGGGCGCGCACCGGGCTGATGCTGCAGATCGTTCTCGGCGTCAGCAACATCGTCGGGTCGATGGTGCTGGTGCTCGGGCTCGGCTGGGGCGTCGAGGGTGTCGCCGCCGCCTCGGTGCTCGCCGAGCTGGTGACGCTCGCGGTCGGCGCGGTCGTCGTCGCGCGGAGCCTCGCGGACGCCCCGCGCCCCCCGCTCGCGGCGATCTTCGAGCGCATCGGCTTCTTGCGCATGGTCGCGGTGAACACCGACATTCTGATCCGCTCGGTGCTCCTCATCTCGACGATCAGCGCCTTCACCGCCGTCGGCGCGCGCTTCGGCGACGTGACGCTCGCGGCCAATGCCGTGCTCCTCAATATCCTCCTTCTCGGCGGTTACATGCTCGACGGCGTGGCGACGGCGGCCGAGCAGCTCGGCGGGCGGGCGATCGGCGCGCGCTATCGCCCGGCCTTCGCCGAGACGGTGCGCATCACGGTGACGGCGGCCTATGTCATCGCCTTGGGGCTCGCGGCGATCGCGCTCGTCGGCGGCAGCGCGTTCGTCCACATCTCGACGACCGCGCCCGAGGTCCGCGAGGCGGCGTTCACCTATCTCCCGTGGGCGGTGATCACGCCGCTCACCGGGGCGCTCGCTTATGCGATGGACGGCCTCTTCATCGGCGCCACATGGACACGGGCGATGCGCAACATGATGATTTGCGCGAGCGCGCTGTTCTTCCTCGCGAGCTATGTGCTGACGCCGATCCTCAGCAATCACGGGCTCTGGTTCGCGCTGAACCTCTTCCTCGCGGCCCGCGGGGTGACGCTCTGGCTGATGGTCCCATCGATGACTCGGCGGACCTTCGCGCTGATGTCGGCGTCACGTTAGGGGATCGTCCGAGGGGCGGGTAAAGTTCGAACCGGTGAACCCTGCGCTCAAGCAGCGCGAAGCGCGGATGCGCCACAAAGGTGGTGCGGGCGGTCGGACTCGAACCGACAAGCCTTGCGGCGGCGGATTTTGAGTCCGCTGCGTCTACCAATTCCGCCACGCCCGCGCGTTCCGGAAACCTCGAACGGAGCGCTCGAGGCAGCGACGGCTCCTATACGACACATGCAGCGGCAGCGCTACCCGGATCTGCGCCTCCACCCGCGGCGCCGAGGCGACAAAGATGCGGATGGTCAACACCTATCAATTCAATTATAGATTGATACGTTGACCTGAGGCGAAGGAGAACCCTTCGTTCCGGCTGGGGGGCTGCATCATGGTTCGCTTCGCATTCGCCGTCATCGCCATTGTCTGGCCATCCCTCGCATTATCAGGGGCTTGGACGCTGGAGCGCGGTGAAACGAAGACCTTCGTCGCAAGCTCCTTCACCTATGGCGAAAACGGGTTCGACGAGGATGGCAAGCTCGTCAGCGTGCCGGAGTACCGCAAGTTTGAGTTGACTGGCCGGTTCGAGTATGGCGTCCGGCCGTGGCTCACCGCGATCGCGATCGGCGAGCTGCGGCAGGAGAGCGTCGAGACCGAGCTTTCGCCGACGCTGATCGCCCCCGTGTCGACGTCGTTCGGCGGCGTTGCGGGCGGGGCACGTCTACGGCTTCACAAGGCGCCGAGCTGGGTCTTTTCCACCGAGGTCAAGATCGTCTCCGGCGGCTTCGACGCAGATGGGACGAGCGCCCCGGCGGACGGGCCGGCACTCGATGCGCGGGCGTTGGTCGGCGTCGGCGGCAAGGTGCTCGGCAAACACACCTTCGCCGACATCCAGGCCGGCTACCGCGTCGCCTTTCGGAGCGACGATGCGGACGAGGTGAATATCGACCTCACGGTCGGCCGGCTGCTGACACCGCGTTGGATGGTGCTGGCGCAGACCTTCTCAACCTTCGAGGTCGGCGGCAGCGACGTGCAGTTCCACAAGGTCTCGGGCAGCGTCGTCCGCCAGGTGACGGAGCGGCTTCAGGTCGAAGTGACCGGGCTTGCGACCGTCTATGGCCGCAATGCCTTGCAGGAGTTCGGCGGAAAGCTCGGCTTCTGGTACACTTTCTGAGGCCGGCGCACCGCACCGGCGGCCATCAGCCGGCGATCGGCGGGCGCGATCCGAAGATCGCCGAGCCGACACGGACGAAGTTCGCACCGTGGGCGATCGCCTCCTCGTAATCGCCCGACATTCCCATCGAGGTCTTCAGCCCGCAATCGGCGGCGAGGGCGGCGAGCGCGTCGAAGTGCGGCCCGGGCGGCTCGTCGACCGGCGGGATCGCCATCAGCGCCTCGACGGGAAGGCCGAGCGCCTTGCACCGTTCCACGAAGGCGAGCGTCTCCTCCGGTTCGATGCCGGCCTTTTGCGGCTCGCGGCCGATATTGACCTGGACCATGCAGCGCGGCATCCGCCCGGCATCGTCGGCCGCCTTGGCGATGGCGGTCGCGATCTTCTCGCGGTCGACGCTCTGGATGACGTCGAAGAGGGCGACGGCCTCCTTCGCCTTGTTCGACTGGAGCGGCCCCAGAAGGTGCAGCTCGATATCGTCGAACGCCTCGCGCAGCGCGGGCCATTTGGCCTTCGCCTCCTGCACCCGATTCTCGCCGACGACGCGCTGGCCGGCCACGAGGGCGGGGCGGATATGTTCCGCCTCGAATGTCTTCGTCACGGCGACGAGCGTCACGTGATCGGTGCGGCCCGCATCGGCGGTGGCCTTGTCGATCGAGCGGCGAACCGCGTCGAGACGCTCGGCGACCCCGTTTGCGACGTCGATGGCTGTCATGAGTGTTGACCCCCGGCGATCTCTTGCCCATGGTCCGGCGTCAATCTGCATCGCCGGTCCAATTCATGAGTACGTCAGAGCGTTACAACGCGCCCACCATCGAAGCCAAGTGGCGCGCGGCCTGGGACGAGGCGGATCTGTTCCGCACTCACAACGACGACCCCAGGCCGAAATATTATGTCCTCGAGATGTTCCCGTATCCCTCCGGGCGCATCCACATGGGGCATGTCCGAAATTACACGATGGGCGATGTCGTCGCGCGTTATCGTCGCGCCAAGGGTTACAACGTGCTGCACCCGATGGGGTGGGACGCCTTCGGCATGCCGGCCGAAAACGCCGCGATGCAGAACAACATCCATCCGCGCGAGTGGACCTACGCCAACATCGCGTCGATGAAGAAGCAACTCAAGTCGATGGGGCTCTCCCTCGACTGGTCGCGCGAATTCGCCACCTGCGATGTCGATTATTACCATCAGCAGCAGCGCCTTTTTCTGGCGTTCCTGAAAGAAGGTCTCGTCGCCCGCAAAACCAGCAAGGTGAACTGGGACCCCGTCGACCAGACCGTCCTCGCCAACGAGCAGGTGATCGACGGTCGCGGCTGGCGCTCCGGCGCGCAAGTCGAGCAGCGCGAGCTGTCTCAGTGGTTCTTCAAGATCACCGACTATGCCGATGATCTTCTCGATGCGATCGACGGCCTCGACCGCTGGCCCGACAAGGTGCGCCTGATGCAGCGCAACTGGATCGGCCGGTCCGAGGGCCTGCGAATGCGCTTCGAGATGAAGTCGACCGGGCCGGACGGCTCGAACGAGATCGAGGTCTTCACCACCCGACCCGACACGATCTTCGGGGCGAGCTTCGTCGCCGTCGCCGCCGGTCATCCGCTGGCGCAGGCCGTCGCCGCCGCGCGGCCCGACGTCGCCGCATTCATCGAAGAGACCCAGCGCATGGGCACGAGCGCGGTCGCGATCGAGAGCGCGGAGAAGAAGGGCATCGACACCGGCCTTCGCGTCGCCCACCCGTTCCTCGAGGGCGAGGTGATGCCGGTCTATGTCGCCAACTTCATCCTGATGGAATACGGCACGGGCGCCATCTTCGGCTGCCCGGCGCACGACCAGCGCGACCTCGACTTCGCGCTGAAATACGACCTGCCCGTCATCACCGTGGTCCGGCCGAACGACGCGGACGACACGTTCGATGTCGGTGTCGAGGCCTATACCGGCGACGGCGTTCTCATCAATTCGCACTTCCTCAACGGGATGACGATTCCCGATGCGAAGGACGCGATCGCGAGCCGGCTCGAGGCGCGGATGCTGGGCAACCAGCCGCAGGGCGAGCGCAAGGTGAACTATCGCCTGCGCGATTGGGGCATCTCCCGGCAGCGTTATTGGGGCTGTCCGATCCCCGTGATCCACTGCGAGGCGTGCGGCATCGTCCCGGTGCCGGAGGATCAGCTTCCCGTCACGCTGCCCGACGATGTGACCTTCGACGTGCCGGGCAACCCGCTCGACCGCCACCCGACCTTCACGAAGGTGACCTGTCCGACCTGTGACGGCCCCGCCCGGCGCGAGACCGACACGATGGACACCTTCGTCGACTCGTCCTGGTATTTCGCCCGCTTCACCGCGCCCGACGCGACGGACATGCCAATCGTGCCGGACGTGATGGAAAGCTGGCTGCCGGTCGACCAATATATCGGCGGCGTCGAGCACGCGATCCTGCACCTTCTCTATTCGCGTTTCTTCATGCGCGCGGTCGCCAAGGCGGGTTATGGCGACCGGCCCGAGCCGTTCGCCGGTCTCTTCACCCAAGGCATGGTCACGCACGAGACCTACAAAGACGCCGCCGGCAACTGGGTCTTCCCGGAGGAAGTCGTCCTCGATAACGGCGCCGCGGTTCACGCGAAGACCGGTGAGCCGATCACCGTCGGCGCGGTGGAATCGATGTCGAAGTCAAAGAAGAACGTCGTCGATCCCGATGAGATCATTTCGAGCTACGGCGCCGATACGGCCCGCTGGTTCATGCTCTCCGACACGCCGCCCGAACGCGATATCGAGTGGACCGACGGCGGCGTCGACTCCGCGCACCGCTTCGTGCAGCGCGTCTGGCGCCTCATCGGCGACGCGATCGGGCGGATGGAGGATCCGGGTACCGGCGACGGGCTCGCGCTGCGCAAGGCGACCCACGCCTCGATCCGTGCGATCGAAAGCGACATCGAGGGCCTCGGCTTCAACCGCGCCGTCGCGCGTCTTTACGAGTGGGCGAACGTCCTTCAGAAGGCGCTCGCCGATCCCGCGACGCCGGGCGCCGCGATCCGCGAAAGCGTCGACGCGATGATCCGGTGCTTCGCGCCGATGATGCCGCACCTCGCGGAGGAATGCTGGACGGCGATCGGCAACGAGGGCTTTGCGGCCGCGGCCTCTTGGCCCAAGGTGGACGAGAGCCTACTCGTGGAGGACGCGGTGACGCTTCCGGTCCAGGTGAACGGCAAGAAGCGGGCGGAGATCACCGTGCCGAAAGATGCGGCCAAGGAGGATATCGAGCGTGCGGTATTGGCGCTTGAGGACGTTCAGCGTTTCCTCGATGGCCCGCCTCGGCGGATCATCGTCGTGCCGCACCGGATCGTCAATGTGGTGGCGTAGCCTCCTCGCGGCGACGCTGCTGGGGCTCGTCGTCGCGGGCTGCCAGGTGCGTCCGCTCTATCTCGATGCGGCCTCGGGCGGCCCCTTGTCGCCCGTCCCGGATCTGCGGGCGATCGTGGTCGACCCGCCGCGGGATTATACCGAGCAGGTTCTGCGCAACGAGCTCCTCTTCCTGTTCCGCGGCGATGGCGGGCCGGCGGACGAGGAACGCTTCCGCCTGCGCATCATCGCCAATAACGCGACCGACCCGCTTGCGGTGCAGCTCGAAGAGGACTTGCCGGCGGCCGTCCTCTTCACCCTCGACACGACGTTCATCCTGTCCGAGATCGCCACCGAGAAGACGCTGCTGACCGGCTCCAGCACGGTCACGGCCTCTTACGACTTCTCCTCGCAGCGCTTCGCCAATGTCCGCGCCGAGCGCGACGCCTCGGCCCGCGCGGCGAAGACCGCGGCCGAACAGATCTCCGCCCGCATCGCCGCCTATTTCGCGGCCAAGCGCTCGGAATCGTGACGGCGCTCAAGGCGTCCGATGTCGCGCGGCGTCTCGACGAGGCCGCGAAATTGCCGCCGGTCATCCTGGTGTTCGGGCCCGATCGCGGGCTCGTCACCGAGGTGACGGAAACGATCACCGCGCTCTTCCAAAAGGATGGCGACGATCCCTTCGCGGTGGTTAAGCTCGATGCCGCGAACGTCACCGCCGACCCCGCCCGGCTGATGGACGAGGCGAACACCGTGTCCCTCTTCGGCGACCGCCGGCTGATCCTCGTCCGCGACGGGGCGAGCCGCAATCTCTCCCCGGCGGTCTCGCCGCTTCTCGCCCATCCGCCGACGGACTCCGTCGTCGTCGTCGAGGCCGGCGATCTCCGACGCGGCACCGGGCTGCGCAAGGAGGTCGAGGACCACAGGTCCGCCGTCGCTATTTATTGCCCGGTGGACGGCGAGCGCGACCTCGAGCGCATGGTCGACGAGGAGGCCCAGCGCCTCGGCATCACCGTCGATTTCGACGCGCGGGCGACGCTGATCGAACGGCTCGGCGCCGACCGCGCGGCCTCCCGCAACGAGGTTCTGAAGGCCTGTCTTCACGCGGTGGACGAGGGGCGTCTCACCGTCGCCGACGTCGATGCCGTGGTGGGCGACGTCGCGGTCAGCCAGATCGGCGATGCGGTGGACGCGGCATTTCTCGGCCAGCGGGAACGCCTCGACAGGCTCCTCACGCGCCTGTTGAAGCAGGATTCGGCCGCCGTGCAACTCCTGATGGCGGCACAGCGAATGAGCCACACGCTGGAGCTCGCCGCCGCTGCCGTCGCGAACGGTCAGTCACCGGGCCGGGCGGTGGAGAATGTGCGTCCACCCTTTTTCGGTGCGCGGAAGGACGCGGCGGCGCGGATCCTCGATCGCTGGTCACCGGAGCGACTGCGCGCCGCCTCGGCTGCGATCGCCGACGCCACCTTCTCGACGCGGACGATGCCGCATCTGTCGATCCCGGTGACGCAGGATCTCCTGTTTCGGATCGCGTCCCAGGCCAGCGCGCGCTAACGCCTTTCCCGCCATCGTCGCTCAGCCGGACCGTTCGAGTTCGCTCGCGGTCCAGCCAGGCGGCGTTTCCCTGTGGCGGAACGGGCGGCCGATCACGATCCCGGTGACGATGAGGGCGATGCTGGCGACGAGCGCGATTTCCGACGGGACGATGGCGAGGGCCGCGGCCGGCAGATAGAGAAGCGCCGGAACGAGCCGGCCTCCCGCGATCTGCGTGCCGGACAGGAACAGTGACGTCGCGAGCACCAGCGCCCCGCCCGAAATCACCGCCTCCACGATATCGAGCGACGAGCCCGACCACAGCATTCCCGGATACGACAAGAACATGAACGGCACGACGTAGGTGACGGCCGCGAGGCGCACCGCGTTGAGCGCGGTCGGCCACCAGTCCGTCCGGGCGATCGAGGCCGCGACGAAGACCGCGATGCACACCGGCGGCGTGATCACCGAAATCGTTGCGTAGTAGAAGACGAACATGTGGGCGACGAGCGGTTCCACGCCCACCGTGATCAGCGCCGGCGCCATCACCGCGGCAACCAGCACGTAGGCCGCCGTCGTGGGGATGCCCATGCCGAGAATGAGGCAGGCGACGGCGACGATCAGCCCGATCAGAACGAGGCTTTCCCCGCCGATGGCAACCGTGAGCGACGACAGCGTGACGCCGACGCCGGTGAGGTTGATGAGCGCGACGAGGATCTGCGCGCCCGCCAGCATCAACGCGATGATGACGATGCCGTTGCCGGCCTCCACGAGCCCGTCGAGAAGGGACTTCGCCGTCTTCAAAGGTTGGCGGTTGACGATGAGATCGCCGATGACGAAGGGCAACACGATCGCGGCGATGCCGAATGCGGCGGCGAAGACGACGGAGCGGCCGGACGCCATCATCCAGATGAGGCCGGTCAGACCGCAGATCACCGGCAAGAGCCGCACAGGATCGAGCGCGACCCGCACCGAGGGGATCTGCTCGGCCGGCACGACGCCGATATTCTTGCGCAGCGCGATGAGATGGATCGTGGTGAAGACGCCGACATAAAAGAGCATCGCCGGGATCAGCGCGGCGAGCGCGATCCTCAGATATTCGACGCCGATCATCTCGGACATGATGAAGGCCGCCGCGCCGAGGATCGGCGGCGTGATCTGCCCGCCCGTCGAGGCCACCGCCTCCACCGCGCCGGCGAAGGGCGCGGGATAGCCGATCCGCTTCATCAGCGGAATGGTCATCGTGCCGGTGGTGGCAACGTTGGCGACCGCGCTCCCGTTCACCGTGCCGAAGCAGGCCGAGGCGACCGTCGCCATTTTCGCCGCGCCGCCGGTGGAACGGCCGGAGACGAGAAGGGCGAGGTTCATGAACGTCTCGCCGCCGCCGGTGTGCAAGAGCATCGCACCGAACAGGACGAACGCTGCGATGATGGTCGCCGCGATTCCGGTCAGCGAGCCCCACAGGCCGATATCGGTGAGATAGAGCGTCTCGGTCACGAACAGAACGTCGTAACCCCGATGACCGAGCCGGCCCGGAATGAGGTGTCCCAGAAAGACATAGGCAATGCCGATCCCGACGAGAATCGGGAAGGCGAGGCCGACGGTCCGCCGGGCGAGTTCCAGAATGGCCACCACGAGGACGACGGTGAGCGCGATCTCCTCCGGCGCCGCCATCGGCAGCGTCGTCATGATCCGCTCGGCGTTGGCGGTGACGTAGAGCGCAGCGATCACGGCCCCCGTCCAGAGCACGAGGTCGATGGCGAGGCCGAGCCGTTGCAGCCGCCCGCCGAGGCGCAGCGGGTAAGCGAGGAACCCCAGCGTGATGACCAGCGCCACCATGACCGAGCGCTGCACGAGCGCGTCATACGGCCCTGCGGCCGCCGTATAGAGAATGAACAGTCCGGTGACGAGCGCGACCGCTCGCTGCAGCGTCTGGCGCATCCGTTAGCCTCCCGGGGAGCGGCCGGGCTGACCCGGCCGTCTGATGTCGGTTCAGTTCGCCGGAATGAGGCGCTCGGGGATCTCGACGCCGATTTCCTCGTAATAGCGCATGGCGCCGGGGTGCAGCGGCGTGGTGGCCAGCTCCATCGTCATCTCGGGAATGTCGGAGCCCTTGAGGCCGGAGAAGGCCGCCGCCTGGACCGACTCGTCCTCCATGACCGCCTTGGTGATCTGGTAAGCGAGCTCGTCGTCCATTTCCGGCCGGGCGAGCGCGGCGACGCCGAAGGCCCATGTCTTGTAGGCGGGATAGCCGTCTCCCGCCTCACCGTCGGCGACGGAGACGACCGAGAGGTTGGGGAACTTCTCTTCGATCGTCGCGACTTGCTCGTCGGTGAGGCCGATGAGCGAGATCGGCGTCAGCGTCGCAATGTCGATGCTGGAGGCGTCGAGCCGCTTGCCGGAGCCGCTTTTGACGTAGCCGGCCGTCCGGTTGTCCTTGATCTGATCGACGATATCGCCGGTCGACCCGCGAACCCATTCCGGCTCCACTCCGAGCGCGCCGAACACGGCTTCGGAGGTCGATTCGGTCGCCGAGCCGCTGATCCCCGGATTGATCCGCTTGCCGGCGAGATCGGCGAAGGACTCGATGCCCGCGTCCTCGCGGACGACCACATTCTGCGGCGATGAGGCGTACACCCACAGCGTCATCGGTTGGTAGGCATTGCCCTCGAAGTCGCCGCGACCGTTGAAGACGTCATAGGCGACGTTCGTCGTCACCAGGCCGAAATCGATCTGGTTGCGCTGCAGGCGACGCAGATTGTCGAGCGTCGCGCCGGTCTCGACCACATTGGCCGACACGCCGTCGACATTCTGGTTGATGAGCTGGGACACGGCGACGAAATAGCCGTAGTGGCTGGACGATGCCGAGGTGGAGCCGATCGCGATCCGCTCCTGGGCGAGCGAAGGCGCCGCGACAAGGCCGGCAACGGCGATCCCTAAGATCATGCTGCGCATTAGATTCCTCCCTGTTTTCGTTTGTTGGCCGACGGCTCGCGAGGGGCCGCCGGCAGCGCCGTCGCCGCGACGGACTTCGGCACGTCGATCTCCATCGAGAGCAGCCGGAAGGCACTCGTCTTGCCGTGCGCGTCGAGTGCGAGCGCGGCGTTCACGCCGCCTTCCAGCGCGTCGTCGATCACAAAATTGAGGGCCATGAGGTTCGGCAGCACATAGCGGGTACAGGCCGATGCGCTGCGATGGCGAAACAAGGCGAGCACGCGCGCTTCCGTGACCTCGGACAGAAGCGTCGGCCAATGCTCCGGCCGGTAGGCGATGACGCTGATATTCTGCCGATTGCCTTTGTCGCCCGCGCGGCCGTGGGCGAGCCGGTAGAGCGGCATGCGCACGCACACCTCCGCATTCGCGCCCTGCGCCTCCGGCGCAACGACATCTCCCTCGTGGCCGTTCTGGCTCATCGCGTCACTCCCCGAATTAGTCATCGGAATAATTATCGATGATGTCAACGATAATTGTCGGAGGCGCAAAACCCGCGTAGAGTGCGGCCATGCAGGAGACGGATTCTTCCTTTTCAAAAGGCGCGGCACGACAGTCGAACGGCTGGCAATCCGTCGCCGCGGATGTGCAAGCCGACATCCTGGTCGGCCGAATTCTGCCGCGCGAACGGCTGATCGAGGACGAGTTGATCGTCCGCTTCGGCGCGACGCGGCATGCGGTCCGCCGCGCGCTCGACGAGTTGGAGCGTCTGGGTCTGGTGGTGCGTCGTCCCAATCGCGGCGCCCAGGTCTGCGATTACACGCCGAAAGACATCGAAGACCTCTACGCGATCCGCTATGCGCTCGAAGGTCTCGCCGCGGCCTCACTCCCGGTCCCCGGCGACGCGGGACTTCTGACCGCGCTGCGGGAGGTCGCCACCGCCCATCAGGAAGCCTCGGCGGCGATGGCGTTCAGCGAAATCGCGCGGCTCAACAACCTGTTCCACGACACGCTCTTCGCGAGCGCCGGCAACGAGGAGCTCGCCTCGGCGATCCGGCTCTACGCCCTGCGCACGCAACCGATCCGCAGCCGCGGCTTCGCCGATTCCGAGCTGCGCCGCCGCGCGGTCGGCGAGCATTTCGCCATGTGCGACGCCCTCGAGCGCGGCGAACGCGAAACGCTGGCGGCGCTCTGCCGGGAGCACATCCGCTGGCCGATGGAATTCTACCTCGCGACGATCGCCCCCGTGGCGACACAGACGACGGGCGCCCCCTTGGCCTCCGCGACGGGAAGCGAACGATGACATACAGGATCGGCTCGGGTGCGGGCTTTTCTGGCGACCGGGTCGATGCCGCGGGACCGGTGGTCGCGGAGCTTGCCCGGCACGGCGGCGGCGCGATCATCTTCGAGACGATCGGCGAGCGCACCTTGGCGCTGGGCCAAGCCGCGCGCCTCGGCGACGCGAACCTCGGCTACGAGCCGCTTCTCGAAGCGTTTCTCGGCCCCATCATCGCCGACGCGGTGAAGGGCAATGTGCGGATCGTCGGCAATTTCGGCGTCGCCAATCCCGATGCGGCGGCGCGCCATGTCGCGGCAATCGCGCGGGCGGCCGGGGTCGCGGACGTGCGGATCGCCGTCGTCGAGGGGGACGATATCCGCACCGACTTCCAGGCCGACTCCGCCACGCTCTGGGATGGTGACGGCAGCCTTCCACCGCCGGCCGGAGACGTCATCTCCGCCAATGTCTATATCGGCGCCCGCGCCATCGCGGACGCGATCACCGCCGGCGCAGACATCGTCGTGACCGGCCGCGTCGCCGATCCGGCGCTCGCCCTCGGTCCCCTGGTCGCCCATTTCGGCTGGGATTGGGATGATCTCGACCGGATCGCCGCCGGCACCTTGATCGGCCATCTCCTGGAATGCGGCTCGCAGGTGAGCGGCGGCTACTTCGCCGATCCCGGCTTCAAGGACGTGCCCGATCCCGATGCGATCGGCTTTCCCATCGCCGAGGTCGAGGCCGACGGCAGCTTCGTCATCACCAAACCGGCGGAAACCGGCGGGCTCGTCGACCTGCGGACCGTCAAGGAACAGCTTCTCTACGAGATCCACGACCCGGCCGCCTATCTGACGCCCGACGTCACGCTCGACATCACCGGCGTCGACCTGCGGCAGGTCGGACGCGACCGTGTCGCCGTCACCGGCGCACGGGGTCACGCCCGGCCCGACACCTTGAAGGCGACCATCGGCTTCGAGGGCGAATGGTTCGGGGAGTCGGAAATCTCCTATGCCGGCCCCAACGCGCTGGCACGGGCCGAACTCGCGGCCGACACCATCAAGAAGCGGATCGCGCGGCGGGGTCTCGACGTCACCTTCCGGCTCGACCTCATCGGGGTGACCAGCGCGTTCGACGATGACGGTGGCTCGCTCCGTGCGAACCTGCAACCGGGGCCGGACGATGTGCGGGTTCGCCTCGCCGCGAAGTCGGTGTCGAAACCCGCGGTCTCCCACGCCTTGCAAGAGGTGCTCGCCCTCTATTGCTGCGGGCCCGCGGGCGGCGGAGGCCACCGCAGCAGCCTCAACCGCCGTATCGAAACGCGGTCCTATCTGGTGCCGCGCGATCTCGCGGTGGAGAGCTGGCGCTTCGTCGGCGAGGGAGTGTCGGCGCCGGCCTGACCGGCGAGCGCGCCTTATGGCCCGCGCCATGGCCGTGGGGGTGCACCCCGCGAGCGGGCATGACGGGTAGCCTGCCCGGCGACATTGTTTTGGCGATGCCGGGTTCGATCACGCCGCACTCATGATCCGGCATCGGCGTCCGCCGTCTCCGATCGTCCAGGCCTGCGGCGGCGGCTGTCAGCGGCCCCGCGTTTCCCATGAGGCGCCCCTTTACAGAAAACCGACCAGGCGATCGCCGAGTGTCCGAGCCACATGAGTGGGCCGAGCCGAAGCCCCCGCTCCGTGGCCGCGTTTCCGTCTGCCAAGTACCGGGGCCACACCAACGCGCCGTCCTCTCCGGGAGGCTCGACGATGGCGCCGGTGGGCCATCCGTCACACTCAATCGGATCGACAAACCGCGAGCCGGCCGTACCTTCGCCGCGTCGGCCGATCGGTCATAACGTCGCCAACCTACGATCTCTCCGGCGGTCTGACGCGGCTCAATCCACCGGCGGCGCCGCTGGGACGCTTACCCGGATCTCGTTTCAACGAACTCGGCCGGGAATGCAGGACACCACGGGCAGGCCGGATCACCTCCGCCCACATCGCGATAATGCCGAAGCGGTGGAGCGGAGGAGTCTGCCGCTGCGAGTCGGCTTGGCGGCATGGATCACATTCGAGCAGTCGCGGCTGATCAAAGACGCGCGAGACAGACCGGTCCGCGCGGCATCAGCGGCTCACGGGCCATCGCTCAAACGTCAAGCTACGCGCGATTTTGAACCGATTTAAAAGAACGAAGCGGCCTGATGGTGCATTGCAACATCGGCGTGTTTCGGCGTCATTCCTCGCCAAGCATCCGGCAAACTTGCTCGAGCTGGTCGAGCGAAGAGTATCGGATGGTGAGGACGCCGCTTTCGTCCGTGTTGTGGGCGAGATTCACATCGAGCCCCAGGCGGCTCGAGAGACGGCGGACGAGCGCGCGGGTGTTCGCGTCGTCGACGGTCGCCGATTTCGCCTTCTTCGCAGCCTTCGCCGCCTGCTCTTCCTCAGAGCGATTGAGGCGGCTCACCAGCGCCTCCGTCGCCCGGACGGAGAGGCCGTTGCGGATGACCTCTTCGGCAATCGCATCGGGGTTCTTGGTGCCGATGAGCGCCCGCGCATGTCCGGCGGACAGGCTCCCATCGGCGACACTCGCACGGATCGACGGCGGCAGGTTCAACAGTCGGAGCGTGTTCGCGACGTGGCTCCGGCTCTTGCCGATGAGCTTTGCGAGCGCATCCTGCTTGTGCTCGAACTCCTCGATCAGGCGCTGGTAGCCCATCGCCTCCTCGATCGCGTTGAGGTCCGTGCGCTGCACGTTCTCGATGATCGCGAGTTCCAGCGCTTCGCCCGACGACACGTCGCGAACGAGCACCGGCACCTCGTGGAGACCGGCCCGCTGCGCCGCGCGCCAACGCCGTTCGCCGGCGATGATCTCGAAATGATCCTCGACGCGCCGGACGAGCAGCGGCTGCATGATGCCGCGCTCGCGGATCGACTGGGTCAGCTCGTCGAGCGGTTCGTCATGGAAGGACCGACGCGGGTTCGCCGGGTTCGGCCGCAACGCGTCGATCGGCAGACGCCGCGGATCGCGATCGGCCGCCGGCGCCGCATGACCTTCTGCCGGAACGTCGCCGAGGAGGGCGGACAGACCGCGGCCCAGGCGCTTTTTCGTATCCTCCATCAGGCCACTCCCATCCGTTGTTCGCGATCGATGAGCTCGGAAACGAGCCTGAGATACGCCTGACTGCCCGCGCATTTGAGATCGTAGAGCAGCGCCGGCTTGCCATATGACGGCGCCTCGGACAGGCGCACATTGCGCGGGATCATCGTCTCGTACACGAGATCGCCCATCGTCGCCCGCACGTCCGCAACCACCTGGTTCGCGAGATTGTTGCGGGCATCGTACATCGTCATCACGATGCCGTGGATGGTGAGCTCGGAATTCACGCTCTCGCGGACTTCCTTGATCGTCCGAAGGAGCTGCGACAGGCCTTCCATCGCGAAGAACTCGCACTGGAGCGGCGCCAGCACCGCGTGGGAGGCGGCGAGGGCATTCACCGTCAACATGGTGAGGGACGGCGGGCAGTCGATCACGATATAGCGCGGCGCGCCCTTGTCCTGCGAGAGACCGGCCACCGCCTCGCGCAGCCGGAGCGCGCGGTCCGAGAAGGTCGACAGCTCGATATCGATCGACAGGAGATCCATCGTCGCCGGCGCGATCGACAAATGCGGCACCGCAGTCGGTCGGGCGGCCTCCTTCAGCGAGGCGGTCCGGGTCAGGATGTCGTAGGTCGTGATATCCCGCTGGTTCGGCTCGACCCCCAGCCCCGTCGAGGCGTTTCCCTGTGGGTCGAGATCAATGAGCAAGACCTTCTCACCCAGCGCCGCGAGCGCGGTCGAGGTGTTGATGGCAGTCGTCGTTTTACCGACACCGCCTTTCTGGTTGGCAACCGCGATGACCCTCGGGCGAGCGGGCAGCATGGTTCAGACCTTCGTCATTTGAGACACGGTGAGGATCGTGGCATCGGCCTCGGTCCGGCTCGGCGTTTCGGAAAGGGCGAAGTCGTAGCGTTTTCGGGCCTCGGCGACCTCGTTGGCCGCGTCTCGGCCCTTCGGAAAGAGGCCGATCGTCGACGGGCCGAAAAAGCCGGCGGAAAGGTCGAGCAGCTTATCGAGCGAGGCGAGCGCACGTGCGGACACCACATCCCGCGCGCCGGGCGTCACCGCCTCGATCCGCTTGGGTTCGACGCGCACGGACGCGCCGCTCGCCGCCGCGACCTGCAAGAGGAAGGCGGCCTTCTTCCGGTTGGACTCCACAAGCGTCATCCGAGTCCCCCTTCGCGCGATGGCGACGATCATTCCGGGGAAACCTCCACCGGAACCAAGGTCGATCCATTCGGGCCCCGCCGCGTCCGCGAGCGGCAAAAGCTGGAGGCTGTCGAGGACATGCCTCTGCCACAGACGGTCCTGGTCGGCCGCGCTGACGAGGTTCGACACACGGCCCCAGGCCCGACAAGAACCCACAAAGGTTTCAATTGCCTCAAAAGCATCGGGATCGACAGCGCCGCGCACCATCTCGCGCGCCTCTTCTTCCGTGTTGTTCACCGCTTTATGCGACCTGTCGTCTGGCATGGGCCGCGATGAGCGCGAGCCCGGCGGGGGTCATCCCAGAAATTCGCCGCGCTTCGCCGAGCGTTCGCGGCCGGCGGCGCTGAAGTTTTTGCTGCAGTTCGGTCGAGAGGCCGGGGATCGTCCGCTCCATCAGCCCGGCGGGAATGGCGAGGCTGTCGGATGCGGCTTCACTGGCCGCCTGGCGTGCCCGGCGCTCCCCATAGACCCGGTAGAGCGCATCGGCCTCCAGCGCGTCGCGAATGAGCGGCGGGATATCGGCGAGCCCTGGGTCGATCCGGTCGAGGAGCGACCAGCCGCCGTCATTGTGGGCGAGAAGATCGAAGCCATTCCGCCGACGGCCATCCTGATTAAGCGTGACGCCGTACCGGGCCGCTTCGTTCGGGGTGAGGGCGATCGCCACGAGCCGAGCCGCCGCTTCCGTCTTACGGGCGCTCTTGGCCGCCTGATGCCGCTGACGGACGCCGCCCACGAGCCCGAGGCGGACACCCCAGCCGGTCAGCCGGTCGGCCGCGTTGTCGGCCCGCATCATCAGCCGATTCTCGGCACGCGAGGTGAACATGCGATAGGGCTCGTCGACACCGTTGGTGACGAGATCGTCGATCATCACCCCGAGATAGGCGCTATCCCGATCGATGGTCACCCCATCGGAACCGGCGGCCCGGCGCGCGGCGTTGAGGCCGGCGAGAAGGCCCTGGGCCGCGGCTTCCTCATACCCCGTCGTCCCGTTGATCTGACCGGCCAGATAGAGGCCCGGAATGGCCCGCAACTCCAAAGTCGGATCGAGCGCGCGCGGATCGATCATATCGTATTCGATAGCGTAGCCGGGTTGCACGATCTCGGCAGACTCGCAGCCGGGCATCGAGCGGACGATCGCCCACTGAACATCCTCGGGCAGCGAGTTGGAAATGCCGTTCGGGTAGATGAGATCGCTCTCCAGTCCTTCCGGCTCCAGAAAGATCTGATGCGCATCGCGGTCGGCGAACCGGACGACCTTGTCCTCGATCGAGGGACAGTAGCGCGGCCCGACGCCGGTGATGTGACCGGCGAAAAGAGCAGAACGGTCGAGATTCTCGCGGATGATGGCGTGGGTGGCTTCGGTCGTCCGCGTGACATGGCAAGGGCGCTGCGGGAGCGCGGCGCGATCGGTAAAGGCGCTGAAAAAGACCGGTGCGTCGTCACCGGGCTGCTCGTCGAGCCGGGAAAAGTCGATCGTTTCGGCCTTGAGACGCGGCGGCGTGCCGGTCTTCAGTCGGGCCATGGGGAGGTCGGCGGCGCGCAGGCGAGCGGCGAGGGCGGTCGATGCGGCCTCACCCATGCGGCCCGCCGGCCAATGCTTGTCGCCGAGGTGGATCATGCCACCGAGGAACGTGCCGGTCGTCAGAACGACGGCGGCGGCTTCGATCTCACGCCCATCCGCGAGCCGCACACCCGCGATATGAGGCGATGCAATCAGATCGGCGACCTCGCCTTCCACGACCGCGATACCCTCGATCGCGGCGAGCTCCGCCTGCATCACGGCGCGATAGACCGCCCGATCGACCTGCGCACGGGGGCCGCGAACGGCGGGCCCACGGCTGCGATTGAGAAGGCGAAACTGAATGCCCGCCGCGTCGGCGACACGGCCCATGACGCCATCGAGGGCATCGATCTCGCGCACGAGATGGCCCTTGCCGATCCCACCGATCGCCGGATTGCAGGACAATCGGCCGATCGCATCGGCCGCGAGCGTGACCAGGGCGACGCGCGCACCCGCACGCGCCGCGGCCGCTGCCGCTTCGCATCCGGCGTGTCCACCGCCAACAACCACCACATCATGTTTCACGTGAAACACTCACTTGCCGAGACAGAACCGCCCGAACACGTCGTCGAGCACATCCTCGATACCGATCTCACCCGTCATACGTGCCATTGCCTGACACGCCAAGCGCAACCCTTCCGCTTTGACCTCGAGCGCGTGCGAATCAAGCGCGTCGTCGATGCCCTCGACGACGCCGAGGAGCGCCGAACGTTGCCGCGCGCGCGTGATCAACGCCGCTTCCGAGCGCGCCAATCCGGCCGCCGCCTGCGCGGCGATTTTCTCTTTCAATGTGGCGATCGACGCTGCGTCGGAACAGGTGGTCTCAATCTCCGTTCCATCGACGCGGCCGAGATCGCATTTATGGCCGACGACGATCCCGACACCCGCCACCCGCAACGGGTTCGTATCTGGGCTCCTGACCTCGACGACGAAATCGGCCCGATCGCGCGTCGCCTCCGTACGGGCGATCCCGAGCGCCTCGATACCGCTCGCGCCGTCTCGGATCCCGGCCGTGTCATGCAGGATCACGCGGTAGCCGCCAAGTTCGAGCGACACGGAAACGACGTCGCGCGTCGTGCCGGCCTCGTCACTCACGATCGCGACGTCGCGACCGGCGAGCGCGTTGAGGAGGCTCGACTTTCCCGCGTTCGGCGGGCCGACGAAGGCCACGTGAAATCCGTCCGACAGGCGATCGGCCTGATCGCTACCGAGGAGCGCCCCCTCGATCTCCTCACGAAGCCCGTTGAGGGCCGGGTCGATTTCCGGCGAGGCGTCACCGACATCGCCTTCGTCGGAAAAGTCGAGATAGGCTTCGCACAGTGCGAGCGTGCCGATGAGCCGCGCCCGCCAGTCCGCCACTTGGCGTGAGAGCGCGCCGTCGGCGAGGCGCGTGGCGCGACGCCGCTCCGATTCGGTTCGCGCCTCGATAAGATCGGCGAGTCCCTCGGCGTCGGCAAGTCCCATCCGGCCGTTCAGCACGGCGCGCAGCGTGAACTCGCCGGGTTCCGCCGCCCGGACCCCTGGCACGGTGAGGGCATCGGACAGCACCCGTTCCACCAGCGCTGGCCCGCCATGAAGATGAAGCTCCAGAACGTCTTCGCCCGTAGCACTTCCCGGCCCGGGAAAGAGCAGGCAGACTGCCTTGTCGAGCACGCTGTCGTCGAGCGGTGAGCGCACGTCCCGAACCGCGGCGCGCCGCGGCCGGAGGCCGTCGATCGCAAAGGCGCGCGCCACAGCGACCGCCTCCGGTCCCGAGGCGCGAACAATTGCGATCGCACTGGGTGGCACACCGGACGATAGTGCCACAATTGTCCCTACAGATTTCATGGGAGACCTTACCCTGATGGCCCACGCAAACCGACTCGCGCACGAAGCCAGCCCATACCTCCTCCAGCATGCCGAAAACCCGGTGGATTGGTGGCCATGGGGCCCGGACGCGCTCAGCGAAGCGGAGCGGTCGGGTCGGCCGATCCTCCTGTCGATCGGATACGCGGCTTGCCATTGGTGCCATGTGATGGCGCACGAGAGCTTCGAAGATGCCGAGACGGCCGCCGTCATGAACGAACGCTTCGTCAACATCAAGGTCGATCGCGAAGAGCGGCCGGATATCGACCAGATCTATATGGCCGCACTCCACGCCACTGGCGAGCAAGGCGGGTGGCCGCTCACAATGTTCCTCACGGGGACGGGTGAGCCGTTTTTCGGAGGGACCTATTTTCCGAAGGACTCGCGGTTCGGGCGCCCCCGTTTCGTCGACGTGCTGACCGCCGTGTCGGACTCCTATCGCGATCGGACCGACCTCATCGCCGACAATGTTGAGGCGATCCGGCAACGGTCGACGGCGATCCAAGATCCCGGCGAACTACCGGACGATGCGCCCGTCCGCGCCGCGCGCCAGTTGCTGAGCCTCACCGACCCAGACAATGGCGGAATGCGCGGCGCGCCGAAGTTCCCGAATGGCGGTTTCTTCGAGCTGCTCTGGCGGGGCGCAGCGCGGACCGGAGAGCCCGAGTTTCGCGACGCGGTGCTCACGGCGATGAACCGGATCTCGATGGGTGGGATCTACGATCATCTGGGCGGCGGCTTCGCGCGGTACTCCGTCGATCAGCGCTGGCACGTGCCGCATTTCGAGAAGATGCTTTACGACAACGCCCAGCTCATCACCCTCCTCACCGACTCGTGGTGCGTGACCGGCGATCCGCTCTTCCGTGCGCGCGTGGAAGAAACCATCGGCTGGCTCACCCGCGAGATGCGGATGGACGGTCTCTTCGCCGCGAGTCTCGACGCCGATACCGAAGGCGAAGAAGGACGCTTCTATGTCTGGAGCAAGGCCGCGATCGCCGACGTACTGGGCGCCGACGCGGACCTATTCAACGCGCATTATGACGTGTCGGAGGACGGCAATTGGGAGGGGACGAACGTCCTCAATCGCCTCGCGGAAACCGGGCTCGGCGACGAGGCGTTGGAAGCCGCCCTCGCCGTTTCACGTGAAACACTGTTCGAGGCCCGCGAGCGCCGACCCGCGCCCGGCCGTGACGACAAGCAGCTCGCCGACTGGAACGGCCTCGCCATCGCCGCACTCGCCCACGCCGGCGCGGCGTTCGAACGGCCCGATTGGTGCGATCTCGCCGACACGACCTATCGGACCGCCAAGGCCCGCTTCAGCGGCGGTGACCGCCTGATCCACGCCGTGCGCGGTGACAGCCGGCTCGATCAGGCGTTCGCGCTCGATTATGCGGCGATGATCCACGCCGCGATCGGTCTCTATGCCGCCGGCATCGGATCGCAAGATGATCTGATCGCCGATGCCGTCACATGGGTCGACGCGTTGGAGCGCCACCATCTCGCCGAGCACGGCGGCTATTATTGGTCTGCCGACGACGCGCCCGCGTTGATCAAGCGCCCGGATAGCCCACACGATGAAGCCGTGCCCAACGCCAATGGTCTCATGGTCAAGAACCTCGCCTCGTTATGGGCGATCACCGGCGACGATCGCTTCGAGCAGATTGCGAAACGAATCCTGCGGGCCCATGGCCGGCTCGCGGCGACGAATGTCTTCGCGTGCGCGAGCCTCTTCAATGGAATGGATCAGCTCCAGCGCCTCGCCACCGTGACCACGACCAACGCTTCGACCTTGGAGGCGGCGGTACGCCGCTCCGGGCATCCGGCTGCGCTCGTTCTCGGCTCAACGCCGCAGAGCAACCCGGCCGCATCGCAAAGCCTCGATGCCGGCCAAGCGATCGTCTGCCGCGCAGGTGTCTGCAGTTTGCCGATCGGCGATCCGGCCGAGCTGCGGACACGGCTTTGGACGCCGAATTGACGGCGGATTGACCTTAACAAATCACCAATAAAAAAGGCCGCATTTCCTGCGGCCTTTTTCGTTTCCATGCCCTGGATGGACCGGGCTCAGGTGTTCATCGAATCGAAGAACTCGGCGTTGTTCTTGGTCTGCCGCAACTTGTCGAGCAGGAACTCGATCGCGTCGACGCTGCCCATCGGGTTCAGGATGCGGCGCAGGACGAAGACCTTCTTGAGGTCCTCCTTGCGCACGAGCAGCTCTTCCTTACGCGTGCCGGAGCGCTGAATGTCGATCGACGGCCAGACGCGGCGATCGGAGATCTTGCGATCGAGGATGATCTCGGAGTTGCCGGTGCCCTTGAACTCCTCGAAGATCACCTCGTCCATGCGGCTGCCGGTGTCGATCAGCGCGGTGGCGATGATAGTCAGCGAGCCGCCTTCCTCGATATTACGCGCGGCACCGAAGAAGCGCTTCGGGCGCTGAAGGGCGTTCGCGTCGACACCGCCGGTCAGCACCTTGCCGGACGACGGCACGACCGTGTTGTAGGCGCGGCCGAGACGGGTGATCGAATCGAGCAGGATCACGACGTCGCGTCCGTGCTCCACGAGCCGCTTGGCCTTCTCGATCACCATTTCGGCGACCTGGACGTGCCGGACGGCCGGCTCGTCGAACGTCGAGGAGACGACTTCGCCGCGCACCGAGCGCTGCATGTCGGTCACTTCCTCGGGCCGCTCATCGATCAGGAGGACGATGAGATAGCAATTCGGATGGTTCGCGGTGACGGACTTCGCAATGTTCTGCAGAAGGACCGTCTTACCCGTGCGGGGCGGCGCGACAATGAGCGCGCGCTGGCCTTTGCCGAGCGGGGCGACGAGATCGATGACGCGGCCGGAAAAGTCCTTCGTGGGGGGCCCGTCGACTTCCATGTGGAGCCGCTCGTCTGGATAGAGCGGGGTCAGGTTGTCGAAGTGGATCTTGTGCCGGGCGGCCTCCGGCTCCTCGAAGTTGATCGTGTTGACCTTGAGGAGCGCGAAATACCGCTCACCCTCTTTCGGGCTGCGGATCTGACCTTCGACCGTGTCGCCCGTCCGCAGCGAGAAGCGCCGGATCTGCGACGGGGAGACATAGATATCGTCGGGTCCGGGGAGATAATTCGCGTCGGGCGAACGGAGAAAGCCGAACCCATCCTGCAACACTTCGACCACGCCTTCGCCGATAATGTCGACTTCGCGGGCGGCGAGTTGCTTCAAAATAGCAAACATCAGCTCCTGTTTGCGGAGCGTCGATGCGTTTTCAACTTCATGCTCTTCGGCGAACGCAATGAGATCGCCGGGGCTTTTCGCCTTGAGCTCGTGAAGTTTCATTTCGCGCATGGGGCTGTCCTGGTCACCGGCCATGTTGCCGGGAAGAAACGAGGCTGCGAGAGACGCAAATTTGCGTGGAGGGAGAGGTTCCTTCACCGCTCGTCCCCGGCGTGGCCGCCTGGTTCATCCACGATGCGAGCGTTGGAACGCGCCTAACCTATAGGCGGATCAGTTCTTTCGCAAGCCCATCTGTGAAACCTTGTCTCGCACGGCGGGTCCGGCCGGACCCGCGCCGGCTAGAAAGGCTTCACGAAGACGATGATGACGATCCCGATCATCAGCACTGTCGGGACTTCGTTCATGATCCGGTAGAAGCGCGCCGAATGGGTGTTGGAGTCGGTGCCGAACTTGCGCACCCACCGGGCCATCGCCATGTGCGCGATCGTGAGGAGGAGGACCAACGTCACCTTCGCGTGGAACCAGGGCATCGTCCATGCCTGGCTGACATAAGCGAGCCACAGGCCGAAAATCCACGCGGCGATCATCGCGGGGTTCGCGATCACCCGGAGGAGCCGGCGCTCCATCACCTTGAACGTCTCCGACTGCACCGAGCCGGGCTCGGAGCCGACATGGTAGACCATCAGCCGCGGCAGGTAGAGGAGGGCGGACATCCAGGCGATGATCGAAATGACGTGAAAGGCTTTCAGCCAAAAATACAGCATCATGGGGCGGTACGCTCTTTCACGATCTCGATGACGCGGGTGACGTTTTCAGGCGGCGTCTCGAGGGAGATACCGTGGCCAAGGTTGAAGACGAACGGCCCGTCACGCAAGGCCTCGCAGATGTGCGCCACCGCCGCATCGAGACCGGGACCGCCTGCGGCAAGGCGCGCCGGGTCGAGGTTGCCCTGCACGCAAACGCCTGATTTCTGGAGCTGTTTCGCCGCCTCCATCGTCACCGTCCAGTCGAGTGAGACGCCGTCGACGCCGGTGCCGTCCACGAAATCCCCGTAACCCGTCCCCGCTCCACGGGGAAAACCGATGATCGGAACGTCCGGCGCCGCCGCTCTGACGCCGGCGACGATGCGGGCGATCGGCTCGATCGACCAGCGGCGGAAACCCGTCTCGTCGAGCGCGCTCGCCCAGCTGTCGAAAATCTGCACCGCGTCGGCGCCAGCCTCGATCTGAGCGATGAGGTGGCGCGTCGCGGCATCGACGAGAATGTCGATGAGGGCGCCGAAGGTGTCCGGATCGCGCGCCGCGAAGGTGCGGGCCGGCCACTGATCGAGCCCACCGCGGCCGGCGATCATGTACGTTGCGAGGGTCCAGGGCGCGCCGCAGAAGCCGAGCACGGCCTTCTCGGCCGGCAGCGCCGCGCGAAGCCCGCGAAGCGCCTCATAGACCGGCGCGAGATGGGTCTCGAAATCGTCGAAACGAAGCGCCGACGGATCGGTGATCGGCTCGAGGCGAGGGCCTTCGCCCTGCACGAACCAGACCTCCTGGCCGAGCGCATCCGGCAGGACGAGGATGTCCGAGAAGATGATCGAAGCATCGAACGCATAGCGCCGCATCGGTTGAAGCGTCGCTTCGACAGCCAATTCCGGCGAATAGCAAAATTTTAGGAAACTTGAAGCGGTCTTCCGAAGTTCTCTGTACTCCGGGAGGTAGCGTCCGGCTTGGCGCATGAACCAGACCGGAGCAGGGCGAACGGTCTCTCCGCGCAAAGCGCGCACAAGGGAGGGCGTGGCAGAAGGCTCGGCGTCCATCATTTAAGAGAATCTAAATAGATAGGTTGTTTTTGATGTTGGTCCCTGAGTGACGGGGACAGACGCATCGCACACAGCCGTTCGCCTTTTTGTTCGCCGGGGTCCGACCTGGGGACCTCCGTGTTCACACGTTAGAACAATCGCCCGCAAGTCCCCTCGAAAGCCCCGACCTGCGCTCCATTCGCACGCCCCTCGCTGGCGTGGGCGGTCTGTGGACCATCTGGAACAACCGGCCAAGTGTTAACGAGGCTTAACTTTTATTCCGCGCTTGTCCACGTCGGCCCGCCGGTGGATGGACATGAGGACGATCACATCGGCCTTCCACAGGCTTGCGCCGGAACGCGGACGAGGCCAGGACTTGTCCCACAACAATCCCCACGCCGAGGCGCACTTCGTGAACCGGAAACGCACGTTCGTCCACGTCCACCTCGTCTCCGACTCGACGGGTGAGACGCTGATGACCTCCTCCCGCGCGGCGGTCGCCCGCTATGAAGACGTGGAGGCGATAGAGCACGTCTATCCGCTCGTTCGCTCCGACCGGCAGCTCGATCGCGTCCTCTCCGAAATCGAGGATGCGCCGGGCATCGTGATGTTCACTCTCGTCGATCCGGAGATCCTGGAGCGGCTGCAGATGACGTGCGCCAATCTGGGTCTGCCGTGCATCGACGTTCTCGACCCGCTGGTCGCGGTCTTCCAGTCTTATCTGAACGTCCAGAAGGCGGCCCGCGTCGGCGCCCAGCACGAGCTCGACGCCGGCTATTTCCGCCGCATCGAGGCGCTCAATTTCGCGATGCGCCACGATGACGGCGCGTTGCCGAGCGATATCGACGAGGCGGACGTCGTTCTCGTCGGCGTGTCGCGCACGTCGAAGACGCCGACCTCGATCTATCTCGCCAATCGCGGCGTGCGGACGACCAATCTGCCGATCGTGACCAACCTTCCGGTTCCGCCGTCCCTTTTCGACGCGAAGCGGGCGCTGATCGTGGGCCTCACCGCCTCGCCCGACCGGATCGTGGCCTTGCGCGAAAATCGGCTCCTCGCCATGCAGGCCGAGAATCGCGGGTCCTCCTATGTGAACCGCCAGGAGGTCGCGAAAGAGGTGGCCTTCGCCCGCAAACTGTGCGCCGAGCATGGATGGCCGCTGATCGACGTGACGCGTCGCTCGATCGAGGAGACCGCGGCGGCGATCGTGGCGCTCCTGACCGATCGCCGTTACGGCTCGGGCCTGACGGAGACCTATTGATGAGCGCACCGAAGCGGGTCGGCGTCGTCGGCTATCCGGTGAAGCATTCGCGTTCGCCGATGATTTTCGAGCATTGGTTCGGCCGATACGGGATCGATGCCCGTTATGATCGGATCGAGGTGAAGCCGGAGGACGGAGAGGCGTTTTTCGCCACGCTCGCCGATTCCGATCTCGCCGGGGTCAATGTCACGATGCCGCACAAGGCCGTCGCGGCGCGCCACGCCAAGCTCGATGATGCGGGGCGACGGTTGGGCGCGATCAACACGCTCTGGCGCGACGGTGCGGCGATGGCCGGGACGAGCAGCGACGGATCGGGCTTCTTGAAGAGCCTAGACGCCCAGGCCCCGGCCTGGCGCGGTCGCGGGGCTGCGCTCGTTCTGGGTGCGGGCGGCGCGGCGGTGTCCGTCGCCGACGCGTTGGCCGCCGAAGGCGTCGCCGTGCGGATCGCGAACCGGACGGAGGCGAAGGCAAAGGAGCTCGCCGATCTCGTCGACGGTGAGGTGGTGGCGTGGGATCGCCTCCCCGACGCTCTCGCCGAGACGGCGCTTCTCGTCAACGCGACATCGCTCGGCATGACCGGCTCCGGGCCGCTCGACATCGACCTCTCCCCCCTCCCCGCCCAAGCGACCGTTGCGGATCTCGTCTATTATCCGCTGGAGACACCGCTTTTGCGCGATGCGCGCGCGCGGGGTTTCGCGGCCGTCGATGGGCTCGGGATGCTTCTCTATCAGGCGACGGTGGGCTTCGAGCGCTGGTTCGGTATGGAGCCGGCGGTCGACGACGAGCTCCGCCGCGTCCTCCTGGCGACGTTCTAGGCCGATGATCATCGTCGGCCTCACCGGCTCGATCGGGATGGGCAAATCCACCACCGCCGGCCTGTTCGCCGCCGAAGGGGATGCCGTCTATAACGCCGACGCCGCGGTGCATCGTCTCTATCAGGGCCGCGCGGTGGATCCCGTCGGCGCCGCCTTTCCGGGGGTCGTGATCGACGGCGTCGTCGATCGCAAGGCGCTCGGCGCGGCGGTGCTCGGCGACGCCGAGGCGCTCGCCCGGCTCGAGGCGATCGTGCATCCCCTCGTCCACGAGGAGGAAGCGGCTTTCCTCGCCCGCGCGCGCGAGGACGGTCGCCGCATCGCGATCCTCGACATTCCGCTGCTCTTCGAGACCGGACGCGACCAAGAGGTCGACGCCGTCATCGTCGCGAGTGCGCCGGCGGACATTCAGCGCGCCCGCGTCCTCGAACGTCAGGGCATGACGGAGGAGAAATTCTCCGCAATCCTCGCCAAGCAGATGCCGGACGCCGAGAAACGCCGGCGCGCGCACTTCATCATCGACACCGGCGTCGACATTCCGCATGCGATGCGCGAAGTCGAAGCGGTGCGCCGCGCGCTCCTCTCGCTGGGCTGACGCGGCCCTCGGCGAGGAAATCGTGCGCAGGGCGGTGCAATCCGCGCCGTGTTGTGCGATTCTGAGGATCCAGACGGGACGGCCAGCAAGGGGCGGGCTTTGCGCGAGATCATTCTCGATACGGAAACCACCGGTCTTGACCCGAAGACCGGCGATCGCGTCGTGGAAATCGGCGCGGTGGAGGTGCTCAACACCATTCCGACCGGCAACGCCTACCATGTCTACATCAACCCCGAGCGGGACATGCCGGAGGAGGCGTTTCGCGTCCACGGTCTCTCCGCCGAGTTCCTGTCCGACAAGCCGCTTTTTGCCGACATCGTCGACGAGTTTGCCGCCTTCATCGGGACGGACAAGGTCGTCGCGCACAACGCGTCATTCGATATCGCCTTCATCAATCACGAGCTGGGGCTCTGCGGGAAACCGCTGATCGAGCCGCATCAGGTGGTGGATACGCTGGCGATCGCGCGCCGCAAGCATTCCGGCCCCAATTCGCTCGATGCGCTCTGCTCGCGTTATGGGATCGACGCGTCACGCCGCACCAAGCACGGCGCCCTTCTCGACGCGGAGCTGCTCGCGGAAGTCTATCTCGAGCTGTGCGGTGGCCGTCAGGCGGCCTTCGTGCTCGCCGAGGACCTTGGCGGCACCGTCACCGTGGCGGCGGGAACCCCGCGTCATCCCCCTCGCCCGGCGCCGCTTCCGCCGCGCGTTACGGCGGCGGAGCGCGCGGCGCATGCCGCCTTCATCGCAACGTTCGATGCGCCGCTCTGGCACACCGTGGACGCTGATCGCGAGACGATGGTCGCCGCCGAATAAAGGCGGAACTCACGCGTCTTCCTTTTCACCCTTCGATGGTGCCTCGAGGCTGGCCCCTTCCACCGGCGCGAACGGCCGGTTGGTGCTCGTAAGGGTGACGCGGCGGCCGAGCACGGTCTCGCGCCACAGCGTATAAAGACCGGCAGCGGCGACGATCAGCGCACCGACGATGGTCAACAGATCCGGGATGTCGCCGAAGATGAGGTAGCCGAAGATGAAGGCCCACATCAGGACGGTGTAACGAAAGGGCGAGACCGAGGCGATGTCGCCCGTCCGCATCGCCACCACCATGCAGACATAGCCGACCATGATCGCGAAGGCCGAGCCGCTATAAAGACCCATCGTCTCGAGCGAGACCGCGCGCCATCCCTCCATGAAAGAGACCATCAGCGCGATGAGGCCGACACAGGCCGAGGTCAACAGGCTCGCATAGAGCGAAGGCGTGTCGCGGCTGAGCTGGCGGGTCGCGATATCGCGCAGGACCACGAAGCACACCGAGATGATCGGATAGATCACTGCCGAGCCGATGCCGCCTTCCGCGCCCGGTCGGATCATGATGATGACGCCGATAAAGCCGACGCCGATCGCCGACCAGCGCCGCCAGCCGACAGGCTCGCCCAGAAACAGCGCGGCGGCCATGGTCACGGCGAGCGGCGTCACCTGGACGACGGCCGTCGCGTCCGCCAGCGAGATCTTCGACAGGCCGATCATGAAGAAGACGGTGGCGCCGATTTCGCCCATGGTGCGGACCGCCAGCGCGATCTTGTCCTTGCGGCCGGGGCGAAAGCGGAATGCGTGGGTGTAGAACGCCAGCGGGAGCATGAAGAGCGACGCGAACAGGCTCCGAAAGAACACGCCTTGCGAGATCGGCATCGTCTCGAAGGTGACCTTGAGGAGAGCGTCGTTGAGCGCAAAACCGACCGTCGCCACCGCCATGAAGGCGGCCCCGCGGGAATTCTCGGATAGTGGCATCGGACCTTGGGCTTTTTATTATTCGTGGGGTGGTCACGAGGACGGCGCGACACGGGGAACCGGCCGCCCACCCGACCGCCGGAACGAGAAATCGAATGCCGCGCAGACGCGGGCATGGTGAGGACGACCAATCGGTACGCCCCGGACGGGTCCGCTATTGGCCGAGGATCGTCGAACGTTGATGCAAATCAGATCCGATCATGAATGAGGTTTGTCGCGCCGTCGAGGGCTGATCGGATCAACGCAGGGGTGCGTTTTTCATATGGAACACTCCCGGCGCCTTCGCGTGCGCCGGGAGTGGATATGCAACGCTAGGCTCAGAGCGCCTTTTCGAGCTTGCCGAGGATCGCGTCGGTCATCTCGTTGGTCGACACCGGGGTGACGCCATGGGCGATGTCGGCCGTGCGGAGGCCGTCGGCGAGGGCGGCGGCGATCGCGCCGTCGAGCGCCTTCGCTTCGTTGACCATGCCGAACGAGTATTGCAGCGCCATTCCGAACGAGGCGATCATCGCGATCGGGTTCGCGATGCCCTTGCCCGCGATGTCCGGCGCCGAGCCGTGGACCGGCTCATAGAGCGCGCGGCGACGGCCGGACCGCTCGTCGACCGCACCGAGCGAGGCCGAGGGGAGCATTCCGAGCGACCCGGTGAGCTGGGCCGCGATGTCGGACAGCATGTCGCCGAAGAGGTTGTCGCAGACGATCACGTCGAACTGCTTCGGATCGCGCACGAGCTGCATCGCCCCGGCATCGGCGAGCATGTGGCTCAGCGTGATGTCGGTGTTGCCGTCCTTGTGCGCGTCCTCGACGACTTCGCGCCACAGGACACCCGACTTCATCACGTTACGCTTTTCCATCGACGTGACGTGCTGGCGGCGCGTGCGGGCGAGCTCGAAGGCGGCGCGCGCGATGCGGTCGATCTCGTAGGTGTCGTAGATCTGGGTGTCGATCGCCCGCTTCTGGCCGTTGCCGAGATCCTCGATCGTCTTCGGCTCGCCGAAATAGACGCCGCCGGTCAGCTCGCGCAGAATGATGATGTCGAGCCCTTCGACGACCTCGCGCTTGAGGCTCGACGCGTCGGCGAGCGCCGGATAGCAGATCGCCGGGCGGATATTGGCGAACAGCTCGAAATGCTTGCGAAGCCGCAGAAGACCGGCCTCCGGGCGCATCTCGTAGGAGAGTTCGTCATATTGCGGGCCACCGACCGCGCCGAACAAGATCGCGTCGACCGCTTCGCCGATCGCGAGCGTCTCCTCCGAGACGGGCGCGCCCTCTTTGTCGACCGCGCTGCCGCCGACGAGGCCGTGCTGGAGCTCGAAACCGGCTCCGCGGCGGTTGAAGAAGTCGATCACCCGCTCGGTGGCGGCCATCACTTCGGGGCCGATTCCGTCACCGGGAAGTAGGAGCAGAGAGGGCATGTGGCGTTTCTTTCTAGATCGAGGCGTTTGACCCGTGGCGCTTGCGGGCGCTCGCAGCGCGCCGGCCTCCTAGCGACGCGCCAACGGGACGGTTGGATGGTTCAGGCGAGGAGTGCGCCGAGCTTAGAGGGATCGGTGTTGGCTCCGCAAACGAGGACGCCGACCCGCTCGCCCGGCGCTGCACGATAGGCCCCGCTTGCGAGCGCGGCGAAGGCCGTTGCGCCGGCCGGCTCGACGAGAAGGCGCGCGGTGTCCCAAAGGCTCTTCTGCGCATCCAGGATCGCCTGATCGGGAACAAGGACGACATCGGCGACATAACGCTTCGCGATGGCGAGATTGAGTTCGCCGGTGCGTTTCGCGCCGAGCGCGTCGGCGGCGATGCTGTCGATCTCGACATCGACCGGATGGCCTGCGTCGAGTGCGGCATGGAGCGCGCACGAGCCTTCCGGCTCGACGCCGACGACCTTGACCCGGTCCTCGAACCAGGCCGCCATCCCGCTGATCAGCCCACCGCCGCCGACGGCGACGAGGACGGTGTC
Organism: Acuticoccus kalidii; assembly: GCF_021556395.1. Lineage (GTDB taxonomy): Bacteria > Pseudomonadota > Alphaproteobacteria > Rhizobiales > Amorphaceae > Acuticoccus > Acuticoccus kalidii. The sequence continues at coordinate 212,604 of NZ_JAKGCS010000017.1, read as the reverse complement.
GAGACCCTTGGAATCCGCCTCCCATTCGAGCGCGACGGTGCCTTGGCCGGCGATGGTGGCGGGCGCGTCATAGGCGTGGATGCTGATCGCCCCGCTGTCGGCCTGATAGGCCTCGCAGGCGGCGAGCGCCTCGGCATAGCGATCGCCGCCGATCCGCACGTCGCCCTCGGCGGCGCGAATCAGATCGATCTTCGAAGCGCTCGCGATCGTCGGCACGAAGATTGCCGCCTTGTGGCCGAGCCGGTTCGCGGCATAGGCGACGGCGGCACCATGATTGCCGCCCGACGCGGCGGCGACGCCGGCCGCCGGAACGTCCATGCTGAGCAACGAGTTGAACGCCCCGCGCGCCTTGAAGGTGCCCGTCACCTGCATGTGCTCGAGCTTTAGCTCGCACTTTGCCGGACCGTCGAGCCGGAGCAACGGCGTTCGGCGCACATGCGGCGTGACGCGGGCTGCGGCGGCGGCGATCTCTTCCGGGCCGATCATCGGCATGGTCTGGCGTGACACGGGCTCACCTTTTTTCGACATGGTCTCGATGCGGGGTTCAGATGAAGTCGCTCACCGCGCGCAGAATCAATTGCGCGCCGATGAGGGTGAGCACAATCTTGAGTGATAATTTGAGCGACGCTTCCGGCAAGCTCTTGAGTAAGCGGGCGCCGATGAAGGTGCCGACGAAGCCGGCCGCAATCATCGCCGCGATCAGCGGCACCCACGCGCCGAACGCGAACCCGAGCGTCGCGAAGGCCGAAACCTTCAGCGCGTGCTGGATCGTCATCCCCATCGAGGTCGTCGCGACGAGGCCGGCGTGGGACAGACCCGACTGCCGCATCAGCATCATGACGAAGGGGCCCGTCGCGCCGACGAACATCGTGAGGATCGTCGCGAACAGCCCGCCGGCGGCGAGGATGCCGCGCTCGCCGCGACCGAGCGGCGGCAGCTTCAGCCACGTCGTCGCCGTCACGAAGACGCCGATGATGAGGAGGAGGAGGTTCTCCGGGAGATCCGTCACCAGGAGGCCGCCGATCACCGCTCCGAGCACGCACCCGATGGTGAACGGCACGATCAGCCGAAACGCGACATCCTTGGCGAGCAAGGTGACGCGGCCGAGATTGGAGCCGAGCTGCACGACGCCGTGGATCGGAACCAGCGCCTCGATCGGCACGACGAAGGTCATGGCCGCGAGGAGAAGGACGCCGCCGCCGATGCCGACCGATGCCGACAGCGCGCTCGTGAACACGCTGAGCAGGACGAGCGCCGCGGCGCCCGTCGGATCGATGCCGGCCGGCAGCAGTGCGCTCATGGGCAGACGTTCGCGTGGGCGCGGTGGATCGTGTCGATCGCGTCGAGAACGTCGTCCGAGAGGGTGAGGTCGGCCGCGTCGAGCACCGTCTTCAACTGATCCATCTTGCTCGCGCCGATGATGACGCTCGTCATGAAGGGGCGGCTCGCAGCGAACGCGATCGCCATCTGCGCCGGATCGAGGCCGGCCTCCTTGGCAAGCGCGACATAGAGGCCGAACGCCTCTTCCGCCCCCGGCCCTTCATAACGCTGCATCCGGTTATAGAGCGCCTTGCGCGAGCCGTCCGGCAGCGCGCCGCCCAGATATTTGCCGGAGAGGCAGCCCTGCGCCAAGGCCGAATAGGCGAGCAGGCCGACATCCTCGCGCATCGCGGCTTCGGCGAGGTTCGTCTCGAAGGTGCGGTTGACGAGGCTGTAGGCGTTCTGGATCGAGGCGACGCGGGGCAGCGGATCGGAGGCGCCGAGCCATTTCATCAGGCCCCAGGTCGATTCGTTCGACAGGCCGAGATGAAGCACCTTGCCGGCCTTCACGAGGCGGCCGAACGCTTCGAGGCTCTCCTCGATCGGCGTTTCGTCGGCCGGCCGGTCGGGCACGTTGAAGACGGTCGGGTTCGAGCCGAATTGCGGGACCGGGCGATCCGGCCAGTGCACCTGATAAAGGTCGATATGGTCGGTCTGGAGGCGGCGCAGGCTGCCTTCGACCGCCTCCTCGATATCGCGGGCGGTGAGGCGCGGCTCGCGACCATCCGCGCGCAGCCACGACATATGCGACCGGCCGACGACCTTCGTCGCGACGATGATCTTCTCGCGTGCGCCCGGCCGCGCCGCGAGCCAGTTGCCCATGATCGTCTCGCAGCGGTTCGCCGTCTCCGCCTTGGGCGGGGTCGGATACATCTCCGCGTTGTCGAAGAGGTTGACGCCGCGTTCGAGCGCATAATCCATCTGCGCGAAGGCTTCGTCTTCGGTGTTCTGATCGCCCCACGTCATGGTGCCGAGGGAAAGCGCGCTGACGGACAGGTCGGTCCGTCCGAGTTTACGGTAGTCCATTGGACGAGAGGTCCCAAATTACAGGAAGACGCCGGACGGAACCGCCGGGCGAAGGATCTCTCAAGTCTCTACAGCTTGTAACGATGTCGGGAAAGAGGCCGGATCAGCCGGCGTCTTGCACCCGCGCAATCAATTCGCGCACCTTCGGTAGAATCCGCTCGACGATGACGCCGACGCCTTCTTCCGTCGGATGCATCCCGTCGGCGAGGTTGAGCGCGGGATCGGCGGCGACCCCGTCGAGAAAGAACGGATAGAACACGACGTCCCGCGCGGCGAGCTCGTCATAGATGCCGGCGAAGGCGTTGCCGTAGTCCTCGCCCATGTTCGGCGGGGCGAGCATACCGGCCAGAAGCACCGGCAACCCGCGCGCGTCCAGCCGGTCGAGGATGGCGGTGAGATTGGCGCGCGTATCGCTCGGATCGATGCCGCGCAGCGCGTCGTTGGCGCCGAGCTCCACGATCACCGCGTCGGCCTCCTCGCCGACCGACCAGTCGAGCCGGGACAGGCCGCCGGAGGTGGTATCGCCCGAAACGCCGGCATCGAGAACACTGACGTCGAGCCCCTCGTCCGCGAGCGCTCGCTCGAGCTGCGCTGGAAAACCCGCGCCAGGCGGTAGCTGATAGCCCGCGGTGAGGCTGTCGCCGAGCGCGACGATGGTGATCGGCTCGGCCCGTGCCGCGCCGCTCGTCATGGTGAGGGCACAGACGAGAGCGAGAGGGCGGAGAATACGGAACATGGTCGCCTCATCGTTCGGACATGCTCCGAAAGTTAGGTGACGGCGCGCGCCGCGCCATCCTCCATTCAGTCGCGGGCCGCGAGCCCCTCGGCGATCGCCGCAGTGTAGCGGAGCGCGGCCTCGCGCGGATCGGCGGCGGCGTTGATCGGCCGGCCGACGACGATGGCGTCGGCACCGGCGCGGATCGCGTCCTGCGGCGTTGCGATCCGTTTCTGGTCGCCGGCAGCGTCGTCGGGAAGGCGAACGCCTGGCGTGATCACCACGAGGCCCGAGCGGTGTGCGGCGGCGGCCTCCGTGGGCGCGCAGACGATGCAGTCCGCGCCCAGCGACGCCGCCTGCGCGATGCGCTTCTCGACGAGTGCGGATGCGGTATCGGCGTACCCGGTCTCGCGAAGATCCTCGTCGTCCATCGAGGTGAGCACGGTCACCGCGACAATCGAGAGGCCCTGCGGCCGCGCGCTCACCGCCGCGCGGATCGCCTGCGGATAGGCGTGGACCGTCAGATAGCGCGCGCCGATGCCGCCGGCCGAACGGACCGCGCTCGCCACGGTGTTCGCGATGTCGAGGAGCTTCATGTCGAGGAAGACGGCGTGCCCGGCGTCGGCGAGCTCTTTGGCGAAATTTAGGCCGCCGGCCATGGCGAATTCGAGCCCGACCTTGTAGACGCCGACGGTGCCCTCGGTCGCCTCGACGAGCCGCTCCGCTGCGGCCCGATCCGCCGTGTCGAGCGCGACGATCAGCCGGCTCTGTGGTGTAGAGAACGTCATTTGTCTATCTCCGCCGGTAAACCGCGCAAGTTCTCCTCGATCAGGTGATTTCGCCTGACCACAAAGCACGCTAGAAGGCTCCGATGACACAGACGCCTCCCTCCCGCAAAGCCGACATTTCTCGGCGCACCCAGGAAACCGCCATTTCGGTGTCGGTCGACCTCGATGGGGGCGGTGCGCGCACGATCAAGACGGGGATCGGCTTCTTCGATCATATGCTCGATCAGCTCGCCCGCCATTCCGGCATTTCGATGACCATCGAGGCCGAGGGCGATCTCCATATCGACGATCACCACACCGTGGAGGATGTCGGCATCGCGCTCGGCGAGGCGATTCTCGCGGCCGTGGGCGACAAGCGTGGCATCACCCGCTATGCGGATTGCCTCTTGCCGATGGACGAGACGCTGACCCGCGTCGCGCTCGACCTGTCGGGCCGGCCGTTCATCGTGTTCCGGACGGCCTTCCATACCGACAAGATCGGCACCTTCGACACCCAGCTCGTGCGCGAATTCTTCACCGCTCTGGCGATGAATTCCCGCATGACGCTCCATATCGAGACTCTTTACGGCGACAACGATCACCATATTGCGGAAAGTTGCTTCAAGGGCGTCGCACGCGCGCTCGGTGAAGCGGTCCGCATCACGGCGCCGGGCGGCGCCATTCCGTCGACCAAGGGCACACTCTAGGCGTTGATTGCCATCGTCGGGCGCAGGGCGCCGAAACGCGGGGGTCTTCCATGGCCATCTGGACCGTCTTTGAACACGAGAAGTTCGATCCGGCCGAGCGCGCCGAAAAGGCGCTCTTCGTGCGCGACGGGTTCGCCTGGCTCGCGATGATCTTCCCGCTGTTGTGGCTCCTCGCCAACCGGATGTGGCTGCTCTTCGTGGTCATCGCGATTCTCGGCGGTGGAATCATCGGCCTCGTCTCGCAGACTTTGGGCGAGGATGTCGCGATTATCGTCTCGATCGGCCTTGCGGTCTGGTTCGGGTTCGAGGCGCGCGCCTTGAAGCGCTGGGCGCTGAAGCGGCGCGGCTGGGAGATGACCGGCGTCGTCGAAGGCCGCCGCTACCGCAATGCGGAACGGCGTTATTACACCGCGCGGCTCGATCCCTCCTTCGTGCCGCCGGGCGAGCGACACGTCACCACGGCTTCGCAACCGGAGCCGTGGTCGTCGTCCGCCCCATCGACATTGTCTTCGCCGGGTGTGCTCGGCGTCTTTCCCGAGGGTACACGGTGAGCGTTGTCATCATCGATTATGGGTCCGGCAACCTGCGGTCCGCCGAAAAGGCGTTCATGCGGGCCGCCGCCGAACATGGCTTGAAGGACGCGATCGTCGTCTCGTCGGATCCCCAGCGCGTGGCGCGGGCCGACCGGATCGTGCTGCCCGGCGTCGGCGCCTTCGCCGATTGCATGGCGGGTCTCTCCTCCACGGTCGGAATGGTCGAGGCGTTGAACGAAGCGGTGCTGAACCGCGGCGCGCCGCTTCTCGGCGTCTGTGTCGGCATGCAGCTCTTCGCGACGCGCGGGCTGGAATACAAGACCGCCGACGGGCTCGACCTCATCCACGGCGAGGTTCGCGCCCTCGAGCCGAACGATCCGTCGCTCAAGATCCCGCATATGGGCTGGAACGTCCTCGACGAGGTGCGCGCGCACCCGGTCTTGAAAGACATCCCGCTCGGCCCGGACGGGCTGCACGCCTATTTCGTCCATTCCTACGCCATCCGTCCGGAGCGACCGGAGGACGTTATCGCCACCGCCGATCACGGTGAGACGTTCGCGGCCATCGTCGGTCGCGACAACATCATCGGCACCCAGTTTCACCCCGAGAAGAGCCAGGCTCTCGGCCTCGCGCTCATCGGCAACTTCTTGCAGTGGACACCATGATTCTCTTTCCGGCCATCGACCTGAAAGACGGCACCTGCGTCCGTCTCGAACAGGGCGAGATGGATCGCGCGACGGTCTTTTCCACGGACCCCGGCGAGCTCGCGGCGCATTTCGCGCGGGTCGGCTTCACGCATCTCCATGTCGTCGACCTCAACGGTGCGTTCGCAGGAGAGAGCCGCAATGCCGAGGCGGTGGACGCGATTCTCGCCTCGACCGAATGCCCGGTGCAGCTCGGCGGCGGCATTCGCTCCATGGAGGCGATCGAGCTCTGGCTGGAGCGCGGCGTCTCCCGCGTCATTCTCGGCACGGCGGCGGCGCGTGATCCGGCGCTGGTGCGCGAGGCGTGCCGCGCCTTCCCGCACAAGATCGTCGTCGGGATCGACGCGCGCGACGGCAAGGTCGCCGTGTCCGGCTGGGCCGATTCGACGGAGCTGTCCGCCCACGATCTCGCCCTCGCCTACGAGGATGCCGGGGTCGCGGCGATCGTGCACACCGATATCGGCCGCGATGGGATGCTGACCGGCCTCAATCTCGAGGAAACGCTCGACATCGCCCGCGCGGTGACGACGCCGGTGATCGCGTCGGGCGGCTTCTCCGGCATGAACGACGTCGCCCGCCTCGCCGCCTCCGACGCCTCGATCCTTCAGGGCGCGATCATCGGCAGGGCGCTCTATGACGGCCGCGTCGATGCGGCGAAGGCGCTCGACACGCTGTCGGCCGGGGCGAACTGATGCTGAAGAAACGCATCATTCCTTGCCTCGACGTCGCCGAAGGCCGCGTCGTCAAAGGCGTGAAGTTCGAGAATCTCGTCGACGCGGGCGATCCCGTCGAGGCCGCGAAGGCCTATGACGCGGCCGGAGCCGACGAGCTGACCTTTCTCGACATCACCGCGAGCCACGAGGAGCGCTCGATCCTCTTCGATGTGGTGCGGCGGACGGCGGAGCAGTGCTTCATGCCGCTCACTGTGGGTGGCGGCATCCGCACCGTGTCCGATATCCGCTCGCTCCTCCTCGCCGGGGCGGACAAGGTGTCGATCAACACCGCCGCGGTCCGGGATCCGGATTTCGTGCGCCGGGCGGCGGAGAAATTCGGCGCGCAGTGCATCGTGGTCGCGATCGACGCCAAGAAGGTCGGCGACCATTGGGAGATCTTCACCCATGGCGGGCGCAAGGCCACCGGCGTCGATGCGGTGGATTTCGCCAAGCGCGTCACGGCACTCGGCGCGGGAGAAATTCTCCTCACCTCGATGGATTCGGACGGGACCAAAGCCGGTTTCGATATCGGCCTCACGCGCGCCGTTTCGGACGCGGTGACGATCCCGGTGATCGCTTCGGGCGGCGCCGGCACGCTCGACCATCTCGTCGATGCGGTCAGCGAAGGTCACGCCGAAGCGGTGCTCGCCGCATCGATCTTCCACTTCGGGACGTTCACCGTTCGGGAGGCGAAGGAGCACATGGCCGCGGCCGGCATCCCGATGCGTCTCGATTATGACAATGGCTGACCACGATGGCTGACTTTTCCGTCCATGCGCTCGAAGCGATCGTGCGGGACCGCCTCGCCGACCCCGACGCCGCGTCCTACACCCGTAAGCTCGCCGCGAAGGGTGTCGACAAGTGCGCCGAGAAATTCGGCGAGGAATCGGTCGAGGCGATCATCGCGGCCGTGCGCGGCAATCCCGACGAACTCACCGCCGAGGCAGCCGACGTCGTTTATCATCTCACGGTGCTCCTCGCCGTGTCCGGCGTCTCTTGGGACGACGTGATCGCGGAACTGGATCGGCGCACCGCGCGCTCTGGCCTAGAGGAAAAGGCCAGCCGCTTGTCGTGAGGAGTAACCCTCTGCAAGAACATGTGCCCATGCATGCGTTGACCGATACGCTAAACCGCCCCTCGCGTGACGAACTCGCGCCGTACCACGTCTTCGACGAGGCGGAGTGGTCGCGCCTGCGCGCCGATCAGCCGATGACCCTGGATCAGGACGAGATCTTCGCCCTCCAGGGCTTCAACGACTATATCGACCCCGGCCAGGTGGAGACGATCTACCTGCCGCTGTCGCGTCTCCTCTCGCTTTATGTCGAGGCGACGGGCGCGCTGCACAACGCGACCTACAAGTTCCTCGGCCGGGACGGGCCGCAGACGCCCTATATCATCGGGATCGCCGGTTCCGTCGCCGTCGGGAAGACGACGACCGCCCGCCTCCTCCAGGCGCTGATCGCCCGCTGGCCGACGCGGCCCAAGGTGGACCTCATCACCACGGACGGCTTTCTCTACCCGAACGCCAAACTCCTCGAAGAGGGGATGATGGAGCGCAAGGGTTTCCCGGAGAGCTACGACGTCGCCGCGCTGATCGCCTTCCTCGCCGACATCAAGGCCGGCGTGCGCCGTGTCGAGGCGCCGGTCTACTCGCACCTCACCTATGACCGGGTGCCGGGCAAGACGATCGTCGTCGATCAGCCGGACATCTTGATCGTCGAGGGCCTCAACGTCCTCCAGACACAGCGGCTTTCGGGCGAGCGGCCCCGCGTTCCGTTCGTCTCGGACTTCTTCGATTTCTCGATCTATATCGACGCCGACGAGGAATCGCTGGAGCACTGGTATCTGACGCGCTTCTTCCGCCTCAAGGAGAGCCGCTTCACCGACCCGCGCTCCTACTTCCACAAATACGCCCACATCTCCGACGAGGAGGCGCGGACGTTTGCGCGGGGCCTGTGGACGCGCATCAACCTCAAGAATCTGCGTGAGAATGTCGGCCCGACGAAGCTGCGGGCCGATCTGATCCTGCATAAGAGCGAGGATCATCGCATCTCCCAGGTGGCGCTGCGGCGGGTTTGAACCCCGTCGTCAGCGTCGCCTGAGGGCGCGCATCACGTCACGAACGCCGATTGCGCCCGACATCTCGCACACCAGCGCGAAGATCAGCGCCGAGCCGCCGACGAGGATCGCAAGTGCCGCCACCGCTTGGAGCAGCCCCGCGCTGAAGAACCACCCGTCGAGACCGCGCGCGATGAGGACCGCGCCGATCATCAGGGCGAGCGAGGCGGCGAGGAAGCCGAGCGCCCGCGACCACAATAACGGGTCCGGCTTGAAATCCCCGCGCCGCAGAAGGCCGACAAAGAGAAGGATCGCGTTGACCCAGCCCGCGATGCTGGTCGCCGCCGCGATTCCGACATGCGGCAGCCCTTGCGGCGCGAGAAGCCGCGCGAGCACGATGCTGCCGCCGACATTCACGAGCATCGAGATGCCGGCATAGAGCATCGGAGTCGCGGTATCCTCACGGGCGAAATAGGCCGGCGAGAAGACCTTGATGAGGACGAAGGCCGGGAGGCCGAACCCGTAGGCGGCGACGGCGGCGGCGGTCAGCGCGGCGTCCTCGCGGTCGAACGCGCCGCGCTCGAACAGGGTGACGACGATTTCGAGCGGCACGACGATCAACGCCGCGGCGGCCGGAAGGGTCAGCATCAGCGCGAACTCGAACGCCCGGTTCTGCGTCCACAACGCGCCGCCCACGTCACCATTGCGCAACCGGCGGGAAAGATCGGGCAGGAGCGCGACGCCGAGCGCGATGCCGACGATGCCGAGCGGGAGCTGATAGAGCCGGTCGGCATAATAAAGGTGGGAGACGGCGGCCGGCCAGAACGAGGCGATGATCGTCCCGACGACGATGTTGATCTGCGTGATACCGCCCGCGGCGACCCCCGGCAGGCCGAGGATCAGGAGCCGTTTCAGCCGCGGCGATGGGCGCGGCCGGGGCAGCCTCAGCCGCACCCCGATCCGGCGGACGGCGACGGCGAGGAGCACGACCTGCGCGAGGCCCGCCGCGAAGACGCCCCAGGCGAGCACATAGCCGGCGTTCTCTTGGTCCATCCCCGCAAACGCGGCGAAGCCGAGAGCGCTGATCATCACGATATTGAGGAGCACCGGCGCGAAGGCGGCGGCGGCGAACCTGTCGAGCGTGTTCAGGATGCCGGACAGGAAGGCGACCAGCGACATCGCCATGAGATAGGGAAAACAGATCCGCGTGAAGAGCACCGCGAGATCGACCTTCGAATCGGCCGCGAAGCCCGGTGCGAGGACGAAGATGAAAAACGGTGTGAAGAGCTCCGCGATCGTCGTCAGCACCAGGAGGACGATGAGGAGCCAGGACAGCACCGAGGAGGCGAAGGTCTCCGCGCCCGTCTCGCCCTCCTCCGCCCTCACCCGCGCGAACAGCGGCACGAAGGCGGAATTGAACGCCCCTTCGGCGAACAGGCGGCGGAACAGGTTGGGCAGCTTGAACGCGACGAAGAAGGCGTCCGCGACCGGCCCCGCGCCGAGCAGCGCCGCGACGAGGATGTCGCGCGCGAAGCCGAGGACGCGCGAGGCCGCCGTGAAGGCTCCGACCGTCGCGAAATTGCGAAGAAGCTGCATCGGCGTCCTTTATCTAGGCCGCGGTGCGCGAGGCGGAGCGCGCCTCGGCCGAGCGGTCGTAGGCGTCGACGAGCCGTTCGATGATCTTGGCCTCCAAGGCGGCGTCGAGGATCTGCGTTCCGTCCGGCCCGGTGACGTAGAAGACGTCGACCACGCGTTCGCCGAAGGTCGCGATCTGCGCCGAGCGCACATTGAGATCGAGCTGGAGGATCGCCTCCGCGAGATCCCGGAACAGGCCGGGCCGGTCGAGGCCGGAGACCTCGATCGCGGTATAGCCGTCCGACCAGTCGTTGGCGACGAGGACGTCGGTCGGATGGTGGAAGGCCTTTTGTTTGATGGCACGCGGGCGGGCGTCGACCGGTTTCGGCACCGGCGCGCGGTCGGCGAGGGCGTCCCGCACGGTCTGGGCGATGCGGTGGACGCGCTCCTCTTCGTCGCGGGGGTCGTCGGACAGCGGCGTCAGGGCGAAAATGTCGAGCGCGAGATCATCGGTGGTGGTGAACACGTCGGCTGACACGACGTTGGCTTGCGCCGAGGCGCAAGCGCCGGCGACCACGGCGAGGAGCCGCGGCGCGTCGGGCGCGATCAGCGTCATCTCGGTGACGGCGCGGTCGGCCAGCATTCGGAAGCCGACGATGATGTCCTGCGGGTCGCCGCTCGCCATGAGCTGGCCGTGATAGATGGTGTCCTCGACCGGGGTGCGGATCCAGTAGGCGCGCGAATGCTGTTCGATGATCGCCTCGCGCTGGGCGGGGGTGAGCATCGTCGCTTGCGCCATGAATGCCGATTTCGCCGCCTCGACCTGGGCCGAGCGCGGCCGGCGGGTGTGGCGGGAGGCGATGATCGCCTCGGTCTCGTCGAACAGGGTGGCGAGTAGCTGGCTTTTCCAGCCGTTCCAGACATTGGGGCCGACGGCGGCAATGTCCGCCTCGGTCAGGATCTCGAGGAGTTTGAGCCGCTCGAAGCTCTGCACCTTGTTGGCGAAGTCGTCGATCGTCTTCGGATCGGAAAGATCGCGCGACTGGGCGACGATCGACATCGTGAGGTGCTCCTCGACGAGCCAGGCGACGAGCTCCGTCTCGGCCGCGGTCAGCCCGAGGCGGGGGCACAGGCGCCGGGCGATGCGGGCGCCCTCGACCGAATGGTCCTTCGGCCGTCCCTTCGCGATGTCGTGGAGAAACACGGCGACGTAGAGCGCGCGCCGATTGTGGACCGTCTTGATGAGGTTGCTCGCGAGCGGATGGTCGGCCTCGGCCCGGCCGTGCTCGATGTCGGCGAGGATGCCGACGGTGCGGATCAGATGCTCGTCCACCGTGTAGGAGTGGTACATGTTGAACTGCATCATCGCGACGACCTTGCCGAAATCCGGCACGAACGCGCCGAGGACGCCGGTCTCGTTCATCATCCGCAGAAGCGTTTCCGGGTCGCGGCTCTCGGTCAGAATGTGCAGAAAGATCCGGTTCGCCTCGGGATCGGCGCGCACCGTCGGATCGATCGCCCGCAGGGAGCGGCGCAGCTCGTGGAGCGTGTCGGGATGCGGCCGGATATCGTACTGATCCGCGAGGTCGAAGACGCGCAGCATGTTCACCGGATCGTCGCGGAAGGCGGATTTCTTGGTGAGCGCGATGCGGTTGAGTTCGGAGTGGAAGTCGGGCGTCAGCGTCTTGCGGCTCTGTCCGGTGATCGACCGCATCATGCGCGACAGGCCCTCGGCCTGCATGACGTGCTGCGCCTCGAGCGCGGCGCACAAGATCAGCGTCAGATCCCCGACGTCCTTGGCGACGAGGAAATAGTGCTTCATGAAGCGCTCGACGTCAGAGAGGCCGGGCCGCTTGGCGTAGCCGAGCCGTTGCGCGATCTCGCGCTGTAGCTCGAAGGTGAGCCGCTCCTCCGCCCGCCCGGTGAGGAAATGCAGGTGGCAGCGGACCGACCAGAGGAACTCGTCGCATCGCTCGAACAGGCGGTATTCGTCGGCGGAGAAGACGCCCTTGTCGACAAGCTCCGCCTCGGTGCGGACGCGATAGAAATATTTCGCGATCCAGAACAGCGTGTTGAGGTCCCGAAGACCCCCCTTCCCTTCCTTGACGTTCGGCTCGACGAGATAGCGGGTTCGGCCCTGCCTGCGGTGGCGCTCGTCGCGTTCGGCGAGCTTGGCGGCGATGAACTTCTTGCCGGTCCCGCGCACCACCGCCTGATCGAAGCGTTGGGCGAGGCTTTCGGTCAGTTCCTCGTCACCGTCGATGTGACGGCATTCGAGGAGCGCGGTGCGGATCGTCATGTCCGTCCGCGCGAGCTTGATGCACTCGTCGATCGAGCGGGCCGCATGGCCGACCTTCAGGCCGAGATCCCACATCATGTAGAGGACCGTTTCGACCATCGATTCGGTCCACGGTGTCGGCCGGTAGGGGTAGAGGAAGAGGAGATCGATATCCGAGCCGGGCGCGAGGAGGCCGCGCCCATAGCCGCCGGTCGCCACCACGGCGAGACGTTCCGCGACGGACGGATTGGCGGTCGGGTAGAGGTGTTCGGCGGCAAAACGGAAGAGGGCGCGGATGATGGTGTCCTGACCATCGGCGAGCGCCTTGGCGGCGACGATGCCCGATTTCGTCTCGTCGAGCGAGTGGGAGCAGACGGCGAGCGCGTCGGTTCGTGCCCGCTTTAGCCGGCTAAGTACCTCCGGCCTGGCCTTGCCCCAGTTTGAGCTGTTGTCGGCGAAGATCTCCTCGAGCTCGCCAAGGAGGGTCGCGGTATCGATGGCGGCGCTCATGGGGTCAACTCTCGTACGATTGCGTTGGTGAGGAGACGTGCGCTCTCCGCGATGCGGATCCGCCGGCCGTTGCGCTGCACGAGACCGGCGCCGGCGAGATCGTCGATCGCGGTGGGGTCGAGAGGGTGGCCGCTGCGCTGCGCATAGGCGTCGAGGTCGAGGCCTTCGCTGAGGCGAAGCGCCATCAGGAGGTATTCGTCCGCGATCATCGCCTGGGCCAGAGGTTCGCGTTCGGCGGCGCCGTGCCCGTCGCGCTCGACGGCATCGAGCCAGTCCTCGGGGCGTTTCAGGGTGGCCGTCGCGGTGCGGATTCCATCGACGGCCACACGGCCATGCGCGCCGGGCCCGATGCCGAGATAACGGCCGCCGCGCCAATAGACGAGATTATGCTTAGCCGTCTCACCATCGCGTGCGTGATTGGAGACCTCATAGCGCTCGAATCCCGCCTGCCGGGTCAGCTCGCCGGTCAGCTCGTAGAGGTCGGCGGCCAGATCGTCGTTCGGGATGACGAGCTTGCCGGCGTTCGCGAGATCCCAATATCGCGTCTCCGGCTCGATCGTCAGCTGGTAGAGCGAGAGGTGATTGCCGCAAAGGGACAGCATCTCGCTCAACTCGGCGGCCCACGCCTCGGTGGTCTGCCCCGGTCGGGCGTAGATGAGATCGGCTGAGACGCGCGGAAAGATGCGCTGCGCAAGGGCGAGCGCGGCGCGCGCGGTCGCGACATCGTGGCGGCGGCCGAGGGTTACGAGCTCGGCATCGTTCAGCGACTGGACACCCAGCGAGACGCGATTGACGCCGGCCGCGCGGTAGCCCTCGAACCGGGCCTGCTCGACCGATGAAGGATTGGCCTCGAGGCTGATTTCGGCCTCGCTCGGCAGGCCGAGCGTGTCGTCGATCGCTTCGAGGATGGCGCCGACGGTGGACGGCTCCATCAGCGAGGGCGTTCCGCCGCCGAAAAAGACGCTCACCGGGCGGCGATCGGCGGTCCAGCTCGCCATGGTGGCGAGTTCGCGGCGCATCGCGGCGGCGTAGCGCGTCTGATCAATCGGGGTGTGGCGGACGTGGGAGTTGAAGTCGCAATAAGGGCATTTGGATTGACAGAAGGGCCAGTGCACGTAGACGCCGAAGCCGCCGTCGACGCCGGCCTCCACCTCCACCCTCTCGTCAATCGCCATAAGCATGGCCCCTCCTTACGCATGACCGGGCGGGAAACCGATCCTCACACGCGGATCTTGTGCGAACTTCCCTTTTGATGCCGCTATTTTCCGTCGAGCGCAGCCTTGAACAATGCGACGGCGCGCGCCCTGTGCGAAAGCGGCCGATCGCCACCGTGTTTATCCTCGGCGCTCATTTCGCCGAATGTGCGGCCATCCCCTTCACGAGGTATGAATATGGGGTCGTAACCGAAACCTTCAGTGCCGCGCGGCGCATCGGTGATGTGCCCCTCGCAGAGACCTTCGAAGAAAACGGTCTCGCGGTCCGGCCGGGCGAGCGCGAGAACGGCGACGAAAGCCGCGGCCCGCTCCGCATCGCTGGTCGCGCCCTTCTCGGCGAGGAGGTCGAGCACCTTCGTCATCGCGACGCCGAAATCGCGCGGCTCACCGGCCCACCGCGCCGAATAGACGCCCGGATCGCCGCCGAGCGCCTCGACGGTGACGCCCGAATCGTCGGCGAGGGCGACGAGGCCCGTCGCCTTCATCGCCGCCTCCGCCTTGAGCGCGGCATTGCCGGAGAAGGTAGTCTCGGTTTCCTCCGGCTCGGGCAGGCCGCAATCGGCGGCGCTGAGGACGGTGATCCCCAGCGGGCCGAGAAGCTCGCGAAATTCGCGGAGCTTGCCGGCATTGTGGGTCGCGAGGACGAGCCGGTCGCCGAGATCGAGCGCGTTCTTCATGCGACCGTCATCTTTTGTAGATCGACGAGGCGCGAAATCCCGGCCGAGGCGAGGTCGAGGAGGGCGGTGAGCTCGTCACGGGTGAACGGCACGCCCTCGGCGGTGCCCTGCACTTCGACGATCGTTCCGGCGCCGGTCATCACGAAGTTCGCGTCCGTGTGCGCGGCGGAATCCTCCTGATAGTCGAGGTCGAGCACCGGCTTGCCATCGACGATCCCGCACGAGATCGCGGCGACATGGTCAGTCAGCGGGTTGCTCATGATCATGCCGGCATTCTGCATGAAGGACACGCAGTCCGACAGGGCGACCCATGCGCCCGTGATCGCCGCAGTCCGTGTTCCGCCGTCGGCCTGGATGACGTCGCAGTCGACGCTGATCTGGCGCTCGCCGAGCGCCTCGCGATCGACGACGGCGCGCAAGGAGCGTCCGATCAGCCGCTGGATCTCTTGGGTCCGGCCCGACTGCTTGCCGGCCGAGGCCTCGCGTCGCATCCGCTCTTTCGTCGCGCGCGGAAGCATCCCATATTCGGCCGTGACCCACCCCGCGCCGCCGCCGCGAAGCCAAGGCGGCACCCGCTCTTCGAGCGAGGCGGTGCAAAGGACGTGGGTGTTGCCGAACTTCACGAGGCAGGAACCCTCGGCATATTTGGAAATGCCGCGCTCCAGGCTGACGGCCCGCATTTCGTCGCCCGATCGGCCGTCGTGTCGCATAATGGTTTCTCCTCCCGTTCGGGAAAGACCGTTGGCATATTAATGGCTAGGACGATAGGCCCACGGGGACCCACCTTTGAGGAGGTTAAGGGACGACTATGCAGCTGGTGGACGCCACGGTGGATGTCTTCGATCTCGACGAGCGGTCACAGGACATCTTCCGCCAGATCGTTGACGCCTATCTCGCGACGGGCGAGCCGATCGGTTCGCGCTCGATTTCCCGCGCGTTGCCGAACAAGTTGTCCCCGGCTTCGGTCCGCAACGTCATGGCCGATCTCGAACATCTCGGCCTCATCTATGCGCCCCACACCTCGGCCGGACGGCTGCCGACCGACCGGGGATTGCGATTCTTCGTGGACGCGCTCCTCAATGTCGGCGAGCTCACCGCGGACGAGCGGGTGGATATCGAGGCCCAGGTCGCCGGCGGCGGGACGGATGCGGTCGATGCGGCGCTCAACAAGGCGTCGATGATGCTGTCGGGCCTGTCGAGCGGGGCGGGCGTCGTCCTCACCAACACCGCCGATCTGCGGCTCAAGCACATCGAGTTCGTCTCGCTCGATCCGGGCAAGGCCCTGGTCGTGCTCGTCGGCGAGGACGGGTCCGTCGAGAATCGGCTCGTCGATCTGCCGCGGGGCTTGCCCCAATCGGCGCTGCAGGAAGCCTCGAATTATCTGAACGCCCACATTCGCGGCCGGACGGTGAGCGAGGCGCGCGCGATCATCGAGGATCTCGCCGCGGACGCGCGGGTCGCGCTCGACTTGCTGACCCAGAAGCTGATCACCGAGGGGATCGCGAGCTGGAGCGAGGCCACCACCAAAGGGCCGGGCACGCTGATCGTGCACGGGCGCGGCAACCTCCTCCAGAATCTGGCAGTGCGCGACGATGTCGAGCGAGTGCGCCAACTTCTCGACGATCTCGAGGCGAAGCGCGACCTGATGCAGCTTCTGTCGCTGACCGAGGAAGGGGAGGGCGTGCGGATCTTCATCGGATCCGAGAACAAGCTCTTCTCCCTGTCCGGCTCATCGCTGATCATCTCGCCCTATCGGGACAATCAGCAGCGCACGGTCGGTGTGCTCGGCATCATCGGTCCGACGCGGCTCAACTACGCGAAGATCATTCCGGCGGTGGATTATACGGCGAAGGTCGTGAGCAAGCTCATCAAGTGAAGCAACCCACGGGCAGGGTTGCGAGTTTATTCGCAAAACGGGTCGGATTGGGATAGGGTAATGCGTCCCTTTCCGGCCCTCGCTGTGCGGGACGTGTACGCAGTGCGGGCGAGGCGCTGCCGACTGAGGCGGATGGACCGCCGGGAGACGAGAGAATGAAGTACGCAATGGCGCTGGCCCTTTTCGTTGGATCGATCGGGACCGCCGCGGCCCAGGATATTCCGAGCATCACGGTGCGTCCGTATGCCGATGGCGGCGCCGGCCAGGGCTATGTCGGGCCCTATGGCCGCAACCTTCCGGGTGTTGCGATGCTGTCCGGCCGCGCGGCGAGCTTCACGAACCTCGCCGCGTTCGGTGGCGTGCCCGTCCCGAGCCGGCAGAAGATCGAGAACGAGGCGAGCTATAATCCGTCACGGCTGCCGATCCTCGACGGCTATCAAGGCACGCTGAGCGACGGCTTCCCCTTCTAGGTCGGATCGGGGGGCTGAATGGCCCGAAACCCGACGCCTCACCGGGCGAATGCGGATTTCCTGCACGGCGGACGAAGCGCCCATTCGTCCGCCGAACGATTTTGATCGCCGAGTGCCTTGCAGGGCGATCGAGATGCACCGATAAGGGCAGCGAACCCAGAAGCGAAAGCGCCGTTTCGGAGGTCCGACCCGGCGCGCTTCGTCGCGCTAGGGCATCCCCTGTCCCGGACATGGATCAGGTGCCCTAGTCTCGCTCTAGCCCCGAACGGACCAAGCCATGGCCTTCCTGTCCGACACGTTGTCGCGCGTTAAACCCTCTGCCACTATCGCCGTCACCACCAAAGCGGCGGAACTGAAGCGCGCCGGCCGCGACGTGATCGGCCTCGGCGCCGGTGAGCCCGACTTCGACACGCCCGAGCACGTCAAGGAAGCCGGCATCCGCGCCATCCGCGAAGGGAAGACGAAGTACACCCCGGTCGACGGTATTCCCGAGCTCAAGGAAGCGATCTGCACGAAGTTCAAGAACGAGAACAACCTCGTCTATACGCCGGCGGAAATCTCGGTCGGAACCGGCGGCAAGCAGGTCCTCTATAACGCGCTCATGGCGACGCTGAATCCCGGTGACGAGGTGGTGATCCCCGCCCCCTATTGGGTCAGCTATCCCGACATGGTGCTTCTCGCCGGCGGCACCCCCGTCCCGGTCGAGGCAAAGCTCGAGAACAACTTCAAGGTCACCGGCGAGGCGCTCGACGCCGTCATCACGCCGAAGACCAAGTGGGTGATCCTCAACTCGCCGTCCAACCCGTCCGGCGCGGCCTATACGCACGCCGAACTGAAGGCGCTCACCGACGTGATCGTGAAGCACCCCAATGTCTGGGTGATGACCGACGACATGTACGAGCACCTCGTCTACGACGAATTCACCTTCCACACGGTGGCCGAGGTCGAGCCGGCGTTGAAGGAGCGGACGCTTACCGTAAACGGTGTCTCCAAGGCCTACGCGATGACCGGCTGGCGCATCGGCTATGCGGGCGGGCCGACGCCTTTGATCAAGGCAATGGCGAAGATCCAGTCGCAATCGACGTCCAACCCGTCGTCGATCTCGCAATGGGCGGCGATCGAGGCGCTTCTCGGCCCGCAGGATCAGATCGCCTCGAACAACACGATCTTCCGCGAGCGGCGGGATCTCGTGGTTTCGATGCTCAATCAGTCGTACGGCATCAAGTGTCCGACGCCCGAAGGGGCCTTCTACGTCTATCCGAGCTGCCAGGGCGTGATCGGAAGAAAGGCACCGTCAGGCAAAGTGATCGAGACAGATGAAGACTTTGTGACGGAACTTTTGGAAACAGAAGGCGTTGCCGTTGTCCAAGGGTCGGCGTTCGGATTGGCACCTCATTTCCGGATTTCGTACGCAACGGCGACGTCTGCTTTGGACGAAGCGTGTCAGCGTATTCAACGATTCTGCGGAAATCTGTCGTGATGGTCACGACGGGAAGCTGAAGGGACGGATCTCGATGTTACGCTTGTTCTCGGCGGCGCTCGTCGCACTGAGCGCAATTTGGGTCGCGGCGCCGACGCCGGCGAAGGCCGATTTCGGCATTCGTGTCGGTCTCCTCACCTGCCACGTCGACGGCGGCTTCGGGCTGATCCTCGGCTCGCGAAAGACCCTGCAATGCCAGTATGACGGCGTTGGCGGTACGAAGGAAATCTACGAAGGGTCGATCACCAAGCTCGGCGTCGACCTTGGCGAGACGGGTGGTAGCGCGATCGCTTGGGCGGTCTTCGCGCCGACGACGCAGCTCTCTCCCGGCGCGCTCGAAGGGCATTATTATGGTGTGACCGCGGAAGTCACGCCGGGCGTGGGTGTCGGCGCGAACGTGCTGATCGGCGGTTTCGATCGCTCGATCAACCTGCAGCCGGTTTCCCTCCAGGGGCAGGTCGGCGCCAACATCGCCGCCGGTATCGCGGGTATGCGCCTGCGCAATGCGGTGCCCCAGCCGCCGATCGTCGTGAAGCCCTGATCCGGGCCATTCGACGGTCGAGCATCCGACGTCTGAAAGCCGCTGCCGGGCCTCCGGCGGCGGCTTTTTTCGTGGCTAACCTTTGCGGGCCGCATCCCAGGTCGCGCGGTCGCGCCGGTGCATCCGATAGAGCGAGGGGAGGGCGACGATGATGCGGAGATATCGTTTGCCGAGCCGCTTCGGCTCCGAAAGGGCGCGGTAGAGCCACTCGAGTCCGGTGCGCTGCATCCATGCCGGCGCCCGTCGCACATCGTCCGACAGGAAGTCCAGCGCCGCGCCGGTCCCGAGAAAGACGCCATGGTCGAGCACCTTGACCATGCGGCTCGCCCAGATCTCCTGCTTGGGTGCACCGAGCGCCACGACGATGATGTCCGGCCGCACCGCGCGGAACATCTCGACGAGCTCGGCATGGAGCGCCTCGTCCGTCTCGAAGCCGAAGGGCGGGGCGTAAAGGCCTGCGATCCGCAGGTCAGGATTGCGCGCCGTGAGATGGGTCTCCGCGCGCCGGAGCCGGTCCATGGTGGAACCGAAAAAGTAAACGGTCCGGCCCGCCTTGGCGGCCGCCTCCATCAGCGGCTCGATGAGGTCTGAGCCGGTGACACGCTCCTCGAGCGGATCGCCCTCGAGTTTGGCGAGCCAGACGAAGGGCATCCCGTCGGCGGTCACGAGGTCCGCCTCGCGATAGGCGGTCTGGAACGCCGGGTTGGTCCGCAACTTCATGACATGGTCGAGATTGGCGGTGATGACCGTCCGCGGCGGCGGCGAGCCGGCCCATGCGATGATGCGATCGACCACCTCGGTCAGGGTGAGTTTCATCACGCTGATGCCGAAAAGGCGGGTTTCATCCATCGGAGGCGTGGGCTGCGGGGCGGTGGTCGGTGGTGCTTGGGTCATCGGTCTCCGCGGCGCGGGCGCCTTTGAGGGTCGAGGCAAGCATGGCATGGCCCCCGATACGAAAAAAGGCCCGGGCGAACCCGGGCCTTTCCTGCGCATGAGGTTCGGAAGAGCGTGTCGCCGCTAGGCTCGGCTCGCTCCGAATTCGGGATAGGCGTGCACACCGACCTCCGTCGTATCGAGACCGATCGCCTCTTCTTCCGGCGTTGCGCGCAGACCCGTGACGGCGGCGAGGATCAGCCAGACGATGAGGCTCGCGAAGAACACGGCCGCACCGATCGAAACCACACCGATGAACTGGACGTAATAGGTCGCGTCCCCGTTCGAGAGCGGAACGATCATCGTGCCCCAGATCCCGCAGACCAGGTGAACCGGGATCGCGCCGACGACGTCGTCGATCCGGATCTTGTCGAGCAGCGGAACGAAGACCACGACGAACACGCCACCGATACCGCCGATCAGAGCCGCCTGGGCCATGGTCGGGGTGAGCGGCTCGGCCGTGATGGACACCAGACCGGCGAGCGCGCCGTTGAGCGCCATCGTGACGTCGACCTTGCGATAGAAGAGCTGGGTCAGGACCACGCAGACGATCACGCCAGCCGCCGCGGCGGTGTTGGTGTTGACGAAGATCTTCGCGACCGACGACGCATCGGCGATCGTGCCGAGGGCGAGCTGGGAGGCGCCGTTGAAGCCGAACCAGCCGAGCCAGAGGATGAACGTGCCGAGCGTCGCGAGCGGGATCGAGGAACCCGGCATCGGGTGGATCACGCCGTTTTCGCCGAACTTGCCGTGACGCGCACCGACGACGATCGCACCGGCGAGAGCCGCCCAGCCGCCGACCGAGTGGACGAGGGTCGAACCGGCGAAGTCGGAGAAGCCCATCTGGTCGAGCCAGCCGCCGCCCCATTCCCAGGAGCCGGTGATCGGGTAGATGATGCCGGTCAGAACGACCGTGAAGATGAGGAACGGCCACAGGCGCATGCGCTCGGCGATCGTACCGGAGACGATCGACGCGGTAGTGGCGCAGAACACCATCTGGAAGAACCAGTCGGACGCCGCGGCATAGTCACCCGAATCGGCCGAGGGCTCGGGGATCATCTTCATGGACCAGGTGCCCATGTAGCCCGACAGCTCGGCGATATTGTCGGCGACGTTCACATTCTCGTACATGAGATTGTAGCCGAGCAGCCAGAACATGATGCCCGCGATCGAATAGAGCGCGATGTTCTTCAAACATTGCATCGCCGCGTTCTTCGAGCGCACCAGGCCCGCCTCGAGCATGGCGAAACCGGCGGCCATGAACATCACGAGGAAGCCGCCGATCAGGAACAGCAGCGTGTTGAAAACGAATGAGGTGGACGCCGTCGCTTCGTCGAGCGCAGCCGCGGTTGCCGACGGGGCCGCCGGCTCTTCCGCTGCGGGCGCTTCCGCCGCGGGGGCTTCGGCCGCCGGTGCCTCGGTCGCCGGAGCTTCGGCTTCAGGGGCAGTCGTTTCGGCGGCCGGAGGCGACTCCGGGGCGGTGACGGCGGGGGATTCAGGCGCGGTCGTCGTCGTATCCGTCTGCGCCCAAACCGTTGTCGCCGTGAGCGCAAGCGCGAAGCCCGCTCCGGCGATCTTCCAAAGGATTTGTTTCTTCATGAGGCTGTCCGCGAGAGAGGAGGAAAAGTCAAAGGGCTTCGGCATCTACCTCGCCGGTGCGCACGCGCACGGCGGTGTCGAGCGTGTAAACGAAGATTTTTCCGTCACCGATCTGGCCGGTTTTCGCGCTTTGCTGGATCGCATCGATCACACGCGGAACCGATTCGGTGGTCACGGCCACTTCAATCTTCAGCTTTGGCAGGAAGCTCACCGCATATTCGGTGCCGCGGTAAACCTCGGTATGGCCCTTTTGGCGGCCATAGCCCTTGACTTCGGTCACCGTCAGTCCCGCAACGCCAATGGCCGAGAGTGCGTCACGCACTTCGTCCAGCTTGAAGGGCTTGATGATCGCCATCACAATTTTCATGCGCATTCCCTATGTCTCCCCGGCGGGCTCGGGGCGCCCGACGGCGGTCAACACACGCGCTTTACAAGACGTGTGCCAACCGTGAGCGCCGCGATTGCACGTCCCATGTACACGGCATCTGTCTAAAGAAAAAGCAGTTGCCTCGAATTGAGGCACGGTGATCCGCGTTTCATGCAATCCCTCTTCCGCCGGTCGCGCCGAACGGGTAGAGCGAGCAGCGAATGGCGAGGGCATGATGGCGTATTGGCTTTTCAAATCGGAACCCAACACCTGGAGCTGGGACGATCAGGTCGCGGCCGGCGCGGGCGGAACCGAATGGGATGGCGTGCGGAATTACATGGCGCGCAATCAGATGCGCGAGATGAAGCGCGGCGATCGCGGCTTCTTCTATCATTCGGTCAACGCCAAGGAGATCGTCGGGATCGTCAAGGTGATCGAGACCGTGCACCCCGACTCCACCGACGGCACGGGGACGTGGGAGTGCGTCGATATCGCGGCAATCGAGCCGCTGAAGCGCCCCGTCACGCTCGCCGAGGTCAAGGCCCATCCGGATCTCGCGGAAATGGCTCTCGTGAAGAATATGCGCCTGTCCGTCCAACCCGTCACTGAGGCGGAATGGAAGACAGTGCTCGCGCTTTCCAAAAGCTGAGCCCTTATGGACGCGGCCGAGTTTGTTCGCGCCAACACCGTCCTCGGCACACCATCGCATGTGCCCGAAATCCGACTTCATCTCGCCGACGACGCGATGCCGCTATGGCACAAGACCGAGGAAGAGCTCGCCGAGGTGGGGCTCCCGGCGCCATTTTGGGCGTTCGCCTGGGCCGGCGGGCAGGCGCTCGCCCGCTATGTGCTGGATCATGCGGCGATCGCGTCGGGCCGCCGCGTCCTCGATCTCGGTGCGGGCAGCGGCATCGCCGGGATCGCCGCCGCGATCGCCGGGGCGCGCCATGTCGTGCCGAGCGAACTCGATCGCTTCGCCATCGCCGCAATCGGGATGAACGCCGCCGCGAACAATGTCCGCCTCGACGCGACCGTCGGCGACATTCTCGGCGAGGCGGCGGAGGCCGATCTCGTCCTCGCGGGTGACATCTTCTATGAGCGGCCGCTCGCCGAGCGGGCCTTCGCTTTCCTGCGCCGCGCACAGGCGGACGGGGCCGAGGTGCTGATCGGCGATCCGCGGCGGACCTATCTGCCGTTCGAGGCGCTCGAGCCGGTCGTCACCTATTCGATCACCGTGCCGCTCGCGCTCGAAGACATGGACGTGAAGAAGACGACCGTGTGGCGGCTGAAATGAGCGCGCGGCCGCGGAGCGCCGTCCTGCCGCGGGCAAGGCGCTCGGCCATCGATCGGCTCGCGGGGCCGATCGGACGCGGCGCCGTTCGGACGGGGCTCGTCGTTCTGCTGCTGGCGATCCTTCAGGGGCCGGCGCGGGCCGATCCGCTCGCGAGCGCCGTCTTCGGCGAAATCGCGACGCCGGCGAGCACGCTGCCGCCCCGCGCCATCGGCTCCTATTCGCGCGGCTGTCTCGCCGGTGCCGTGCCGCTGGCCGCGGACGGCGCGAGCTGGCAGGCGATGCGCCTCTCCCGCAACCACAATTGGGGCCACCCGGATCTCGTCGCGTTCGTCGAGCGTTTGGGCGTCGCTGCCTGGGAGGTCGGCCTCAACGGCATTTTGGTCGGCGACCTCAGCCAGCCGCGCGGCGGGCCGATGCCGCACGGACATGCGAGCCACCAGACCGGCCTCGATGTCGATATCTGGCTTCGCGAGATGCCGGCGCCGCGCCTCACCGTCGCCGAGCGCGAGACCTTCCCCTTCCGCACCGTGCTCGACGCGAAGGCCGACGATGTGGATCCCGAACGGCTCACGCCGGCCTTCGCCGCCCTTCTCGGCCGCGCCGCGCGCGATGCGGCGGTGGAGCGCATCTTCGTTCATCCGCTCATCAAGCGGGCGCTGTGCGAGAGCGGGAACGGGGCGACCGGCGAGCGTCCCTGGCTCGGCAAGATCCGGCCTTGGTATGGTCATCACGAGCATTTTCACGTCCGGCTCGCCTGTCCGGCCGGCTCGCCCGACTGCACGCCGCAAAATCCGCCGCCGGACGGGGACGGATGCGGGGAGCAGCTCGCTTACTGGTTCACTCCCGCGCCCTACCAGCCGTCGCCGAACGCTGCGCCGAAGCCGCCGCTCACCTTGGCGCGGATGCCGAACGCGTGCCGCTCTCTCGTCGAGTAGCGGGGGCGCGATCCGCCGGTGCCGGGTGGCGGCGGTCGTTCAGCTCGGGGGATCGGTCTTCAGGAGGTCTCCCTCCACGAAGGTCACGACCGAGCCGAGACCATCTTCCGCGCTGACCTTCTCGCCGAGACGACGGGCGCGATCGGCGACGTCCTCGCCGAGGAGCGGGCGCAGGCGGGTGACGACGTCGTCTTTCGTCAATGACTTGAAGCGAAGCTGATCGCCGACGCCGAGCCGGCGCAGATGCGCGCCCCAGAAGGGCTGCTCGACCGCGAAGGAGGTGATCAGCGTCGGCACCCCCGCCGCGACGCTGGAGTGCAGCGTTCCGGCGCCGCCATGATGGATGGCGGCGGCGCAATAGGGCAGAAGGCGCGCATAGTCGACCGTGTGCGTGCAATAAAGTTCGTCGCTCTCCCCCTCCGGAAAATCCGACCACCCGCCGACGAGGACACCGCGTTGGCCGAGCTCGCGCAGCGCGTTCTTGAAGAGGTCGAGCGTCGCGGCCGTGTCCCCGACGGGCATCGATCCGAAGCCGATGAACACCGGGGCGGGACCTTTGGCGATCCACTCGAGAAGCGCATCGCCGGGGGCTGCGGTGCCGGTGAGATCGCGCAGCGGGCTCGGCGTCGCGATGGTGCCGGGCTGAAAGGCGCCGGCGCCATAATCGTCCGGCATCGGCACGATATGACGGCTCCAGGCGATCGCGACCGGCCGGTTCTCCTTGGTGAGGCGCAACGTGAACGGCTTGCGCGTGACCGGCAGGCCGTGGGCCGTGCGATAGCCGTCGATCATCGGCTTCACGCTGCGTGCGAGCTGGCCGAGGACGAGCGAATAGGTCGTGTGGTTGAGGGGGCCGAGCTGGCGGACCGAGACCACGGGGCTCGGGAAGGCGTGGGTCGGAAGATACGGAAAGAAGGTCGTCGGCAGGAACGGGATCCGCCGAACCGCGGCGACGGCGGCCGGGATGTTCATACCGAGCTGGCCCGACAGGATCACGTCCGCGTCGGCGCTCGCGTCATGGACCCGGCGGAGCATTTCGGCAAAGCCTTGCCGCAATTTCGGAAGGATGGCGCTGGTCTGACTGAAGATATTTCGGCCGCTCGAAATGGTTTTTTGCATATCGGCCGAGGCCATCACCGACTTTGCCTCGAACGGCATATCGATTGCCCGGATGCCGGCTTTTTCGATCCAATCACGCTGATCGGCCGGGGCGGCGAGCTGGACCGAGTGACCCCGATCTTGCAGCGCGGCAGCGATAGCGAGGAATGGCTCGACATCGCCGCGCGTGCCGACTGCGAACGCGAAGATATTCATCTAAACTCCCTGCCGATGGCGTGAGACATCAAGCCTGAGCGTCTGTCTGACCGCATGCGGCACATGAGGTTATCAATATGGCGAGAGGGACGACCACGAATGTCAATATAGTTTAAATCTTTGTGCTAGGCGGGGTGACGGTGAAGATGATTTATTTCACGGAATCTCAGAAGAAGGGCGGCCAAGCGGTGGACTCGACACGGTGTCGCCCGGCTGAGCGTTCTCCCTGACTTCCCGTTCACGAAATTGCCCAAAGGCAAACCTCAATGGTTCCACTCTATTCCGCAATTCGTGAAATCTTATGAAAGAATTACTGCATCAATATTGCTAATCTTCTGGTGTTTGGCCGCAAAAGAGCCGCAATATCCGGTGAGCATAGGTAGGATCTATCGCTCAAGCCTGGGGATAGACAGACGGCGTATTCTCGCTTTTGCGAGGTCATGTAGATTGGAATCCATTGTGCGCGAAGAGCGACCCACCTCGATCCGATATTCGATTGGATATGCTCTCGGGCTCAATCTCCTCTCCATCGTCCTCGTCCTCGCCTTCTATACCGCGATCGTGTTCGTATCGATATCCTCGGTCGATAACGAGCTGGAGGAAACGAGCTACGCGAATGCCCGGAACTGGGCGGAGCATCTCTTGTCGAACCAATCGTCGGCGGCGCGGTTGCTGAACGGCCTCCCGGTTTCCGACGATGAGCGTGCCTTGCTCGAGCGCGTCGTTATCGGTGGTGGGTTCTCCTATATCGAGATTCGGAATGCGGCTGGAGAGATGGTTCTCAATTTCGAGAACCATGAGGATCCCTTCGCGGAGCTTCCGGCCGAAACGCTCGAATATTTCACCGCTTTGCCCGCCCACGGGAGTCCGGCGCAGATCCTGAAGCTGGATGCGGGCGACGAGCCGCGGTTTATCGTTCGTTCAGAGGTGCCCTTCGTCGCCGCCAACGGGCGAACCACGGGGACTGCGGTGCTTTATCGGGACGAGACGCACATGCGGTCGATCTATCGCGACGAGATGGTCGGTTCGATCGTTTTGACTTCGGCGTTGGTCGCGCTGGCAATTCTATCCTCATGCATGGTCGCCTTCCTCCTATTTCGGCAGCGGCGGGCGGATGAGCAGATCAACTTCCTCGCGCATCATGATCCTTTGACCGGCATCGCCAATCGTTACGAATTCCAGCGCCGTCTCTCCGAATCGACCCGCCGCGCGCGCCTGTCGGGTGACACCTTCGCCGTCCACTTCATCGACCTCGACGGCTTCAAGTTCATCAACGATTCGCTCGGCCACGACGTTGGTGATGCGGTGCTCCGCTGCATCGCCGGGCGAACGCTCGCGCATTTGTCGGCAGATGAACCCTTCGCTCGGCTGGGTGGAGACGAGTTCGCCATCCTCCAGCCGATCGATTCGGCCGATCAGGCGATGGCTCTTGCCGAGAATATCGTCCGTGATATCCGGCAGATCGAAACCGTCGAAAATCATCCGGTCAGCATTAGCGCGAGCCTCGGCATCGCGATCCTCCCGGATCACGGAATCGAACCCGAAATGATCCAGAAGTGCGCCGACATTGCGCTTTATCGGGCGAAGGAGAGTGGACGGGACCATGCCGTTCTCTACGAGCCGGGCATGGACGAGATCCAGCGGGCGCGTGTCATGATGCGGCTTCAGCTTCGCCGTGCTGTCGAGGCGTCGAGTTTCCTTCTCAACTTCCAGCCCATTCATCGCGCCGACGACGAAGCCTTGTCCGGATTCGAGGCGCTTCTGCGGCTGCCCGACGAGAACGGTGGCTTCATTCCGCCGGACAAGTTCATTCCGGTCGCCGAAGAGATGGGTCTTACGCCGCGCATCGGCGCGTGGGTGCTGAAGCGAGCGTGCCGCGTGGCCGCCGAATGGGACCCTTCGCTTTCCGTTTCCGTGAACCTTTCGCCGCAACAGTTCGAAGGCAATGTCGTTGCGGTCGTCGCGGCGGCTTTGAAGGAGAGCGGGCTCGACGGGAGCCGGCTATCTCTCGAAGTGACGGAAAGCCTGCTCATCAAGGATTCGGCGAAAGTCGGCCATCAGCTTGGCGAGCTGAAGCAGCTCGGTGTCCGTCTCGTCATGGACGACTTCGGCACCGGCTATTCGAGCCTCAGCTATCTCTGGAAGTTCCCGTTCGACAAGGTGAAGGTCGATCGGTCCTATTTCATGTCGCTGGGCCAAGCCGATCGCGTCGGCGAAGTTCTGCGGACAATCAGCGCGATGAGCGTCGCCATGGATCTCGATGTGACGGCGGAAGGCATCGAAACGGAAACGCAGCGTCAGTTTGCGCGCGAGGCGGGTTACGACGAGCTGCAAGGCTACTTCTATAGCCGGCCGCTGCCGGAAGCAGATGTCGCATCCTATATCGGGGCACACGGCCGGCGGGAGTCGCCCGGTCCCTATATCGTCTCCGTCAGCGCCTGATCATCCCGTGCGGCATTGGCCCGGGCAGCTTCGTTGTGATCTAAATGTCGCAGGCTCCGGGATGTCGGCGGACTCTCCGGCGAGGAGTCGCGATGGTCGTTGATTGCGGCCTCAGCCTCTCGTAGCGACTCGATATTCTGGGGTCGGTCCCGTTTCGCTCTGACTGCCCCCTGCGTATTTCGAGTTGAGGGGGCGGGCTATGGATCGCATTCGCATCAAGGGCGGTGCTCCGCTTGAGGGGACCATCCCCATTTCGGGCGCGAAGAACGCGGCCCTGCCGCTGATGATCGCCTCTCTTCTGACCGACGAGACGCTGACGCTCGAAAACGTCCCGCGCCTCGCCGACGTTCAGCAGCTCTTCCACATCCTCGCCAATCACGGCGTCGACACCTCCTTCCAGGGCAAACGCTCCGGGCAGGACCAGCTCGCCGGGCAAACCGTCGACCTCCTCGCCCGTGCGATCGTCGACACCACAGCGCCCTATGACCTCGTGTCCAAGATGCGGGCGAGCTTCTGGGTCATCGGCCCGCTCCTCGCGCGGATGGGCGAGGCGCGCGTCTCGCTGCCCGGCGGCTGCGCGATCGGCACGCGTCCTGTGGATTTCTTCATCGACGGTCTGCGCGACCTCGGCGCCGAGATCGACATCGATCGCGGCTATGTCGTCGCCAAGGCGCGCGGCGGCCTCATCGGCAACCGCGTGCGCCTGCCCAAGGCCTCGGTCGGCGCGACGCACACGCTGCTGATGGCCTCGACGCTCGCCCGCGGCGAGACGGTGATCGAGAACGCCGCCTGCGAGCCGGAAATCGCCGACCTCGCCGAGTGCCTCATCGCCATGGGGGCGAAGATCGAGGGACACGGCAACTCGACCATTTATATCGAGGGTGTGCCCCGCCTGCGCGGCGCACGTCACACGGTGATGCCGGACCGGATCGAGACGGGCACCTACGCCCTTGCGGTCGCGATGGCCGGCGGCGATGTGACCCTCGAGGGCGCGAGCCCCACCCATCTCGAACGCCCGATCGAGCTGATGCGCGAGGCCGGGGCGGACATCACCGTCACCAATCGCGGGCTGCGCGTGAAGCGCAACGGCCACGGCATCTATGCGGTCGACGCCGAAACCGCGCCCTATCCGGGCTTCCCGACCGACCTTCAGGCGCAGTTCATGGCGCTGATGACGGCCGGCAAGGGCACCAGCCACGTCACCGAGACGATCTTCGAGAACCGCTTCATGCACGTTCAGGAGCTCGCGCGGCTCGGTGCGAATATCTCCCTCAACGGACAGACGGCGACCATCGAGGGCGTCAAGTCGCTGAAGGGCGCGCCGGTGATGGCGACGGACCTTCGCGCCTCGGTCTCGCTCGTGATCGCGGGGCTGGCCGCCGAAGGCGAGACGGAAGTCTCCCGCATCTATCATCTCGATCGCGGTTTCGAGCGCCTCGAGCAGAAATTGTCGCGATGCGGGGCGCAGATCGAACGCGTTTCGGGCTGACCCCTCGCGGCGCGCGCCGAACCCGGTTATAGGGCGAGGCTGAACCGACCCCTACGCCGGACGCCGCAACCATGTCGACGATTCGCCCGCTGAAGCTCTACGCACTCGATCTCGATGATCTGACGGTCATCTCCGCTCATGTGCAGGACGCCGTGGTGAAGGTGGCCGATATCCGCTGGTCGCCGACCTCGGCCCAGTTCTCGCTGCCGATGAACCGCTTCGCCTGGGAGCGCACGTCCGCGCGCAAGACCCGCCGCGAGGGCGACCAGCGCCGTCGTTCCGTGCTCCATTTCGACCGGGTTCGCAGCGTGCGCGCCACCGGGATCGGGCCGAACGAGAAGGATGCGGTGATTTCGATCCTCGCCATCGTGTTCGATCCGGGCGAAGCGCCGGGCGGGGCGATCACGCTCGTTTGCTCCGGCGACACGGCGATCCGTCTCGAGGTGGAGTGCATCGAGACGCAGCTCACCGATCTCGGCGCGGCGTGGAGCGCGTCGATGCGACCGAACCACCGCCTGGGGAAGGAGGCTCGCTGATGCGCCGTCTCGATACCCGCGACTCCCACTTCGCCGACAGCTTCGCCGCGCTCCTCGCCGATCAGCGCGAGCTCTCGCAGGACGTGACCGACATTGTCGCCGGCATCATCGCCGACGTGCGCGCCCGCGGCGACGCGGCGCTCGCCGAATACACCAAGCGGTTCGATCGGTTCGATTACGCCGCGCATCCGATGCGGGTGACGCGCGAGGAAATCGCCGCGGCGCGCGCCGCGGTGTCGAACGAGGCGATCGAGGCGCTGTCCTTCGCGCGCGATCGCATCGCCGCCTTCCACGAGCGCCAGCGCCCCGCCGATGCACGTTATGTCGACGAGGCGGGCGCGACGCTCGGCTGGCGCTGGACACCGCTATCCTCGGTCGGGCTCTACGTGCCGGGTGGCCTTGCGGCCTATCCGAGCTCGGTGCTGATGAACGCGGTGCCCGCCAAGGTCGCCGGTGTGGAGCGGATCGTCATCACCGTGCCCGCGCCGGATGCCGTTCTCGCGCCGATCGTGCTCGCGGCCGCCGATCTCGCGGGCGTTACCGAGATTTACCGCGTCGGCGGCGCGCAGGCGATCGCGGCCCTCGCCTACGGCACCGAGACGATCGCCCCCGTCGACAAGATCGTGGGGCCGGGCAACGCCTTCGTGGCCTCGGCCAAGCGCCAGGTCTTCGGCGCGGTCGGGATCGACCTCGTCGCCGGTCCGTCGGAGGTCGTCGTCGTCGCCGATCACACCGCGAATCCCGAGCACATCGCGGCCGACCTCCTCGCCCAGGCCGAGCACGACGAGGCGGCGCAGTCGATCCTCATCACCAACGATCCGATGCTCGCCGAGGACGTGGCGAATGCGGTCGAGCGGCAGCTCGTCGAGCTTCCGCGCCGCGACGTTGCCACCGCGAGCTGGCGCGAGCATGGCGCCATCATCCGGGTGGGTGAGCTTGACGAAGCCGTCGATCTCGTCGACCGGCTCGCCCCCGAACACCTCGAACTCGCCATCGCCGACCCGGACGCTCTCGCCGAACGGATCACCCATGCCGGCGCGATCTTCCTCGGCACGCAGACGCCCGAGGCGATCGGTGATTATGTCGCGGGCACCAACCACGTCCTGCCGACGAGCCGTTCGGCGCGCTTCTCCTCGGGCCTTTCACTGCTCGACTTCATGAAGCGCACCACGCTTCTCGGCGTCGGGACCGAGGGGCTCAAGGCGTTGGCCGACCACGCGATGCAGCTCGCGTCCACCGAAGGGCTCGACGCGCACCGCCTCTCGATCCTGCGGCGGCTCGAAGGCTGATCGGCGTGTCCGATGGTCGATGAGCCCGCGCCGACCGACACGCCGAAGCCCGACCGTCTCGTCGTCGTGACGCTCGACGAGACGTCGATCGAGCGCGGCAACCCGGATGTCGAGCACGAACGGGCGATCGCGGTCTACGACCTCCTCGAGGAAAACCACTTCCGCCCGCTCGACAGCCCGCCCGGCCCCTACCGGCTGCATCTGGCGATCCGGGAAAACCGCCTCGTCTTCAATCTCGCGACCGAAGACGGCACGGGCTTCATGACGCACATCCTGTCGCTGAAGCCGCTGCGAAAGGTGGTGAAGGATTATTTCTTGATCTGCGAAAGCTACTTTTCGGCGATCCGCTCGGCGGCGCCGGCGCAGATCGAAGCGATCGACATGGGCCGGCGGGGTGTCCACAACGAAGGCTCGCGGCTTCTGATCGAGCGGCTCGAAGGCAAGATCGAGGTCGATCACGATACGGCGCGCCGGCTGTTCACGCTGATCTGCGCGCTTCATTTCAAGGGGTGAACGTGACGACACCCCTCGGGTCGGTGCTCTTCGTGTGCCGGCACAACGCGATCCGCTCGCCGATGGCCGCCGCCTTTGCCCGCATCTACGCGCCGGCCGTCTATATCCGCTCCGCCGGGGTCGAGCATGGCCGGCCGGACCCGTTCGCCGCCGCCGTGATGGCCGAGCGCGAGCTCGACATCTCGAAACGCATGCCGCGCACGCTGGACGAGCTCGCCGACACCTCGTTCGATCTCGTCGTCACGTTGGCGCCGGAGGCGCACCATCACGTTCTCGATCTCGCCAGAACGCAGTCCTTCGATGTAGAGTACTGGCCAACGCTCGACCCGTCGGGTACGGATGGGTCTCGCGAGCAGATTATGGATAGCTACCGCTCCTGCCGTGACGCGCTGGATGCGATGGTGCGCGAGCGGTTTGCGCGTTAGTCGCGGCACTGGAACCTCTTGCCGCAGTTCTTACCTTATTGCATGGATAGCGGCATAGGCCGCACGTCCGGTGTGCAACCAACCCAAAAGGCGCCCATGGCGAAAGAAGAAGTATTGGAGTTTCCGGGGCAAGTGACCGAACTCCTGCCCAACGCGACATTCCGCGTGAAACTCGAGAACGACCACGAGATCATCGCCCACACGGCCGGTCGGATGCGCAAGAACCGCATTCGCGTGCTCGCTGGCGACAAGGTCTTGGTCGAGATGACCCCGTACGACCTCACCAAGGGTCGCATTACCTACCGTTACAAGTGAGCCGATGGCGCGAGCGCGCGGCAATTCCGTTCTCGTTCTGGCGTCCGGTTCGCCACGGCGGCTCCAGCTTCTAGAGCAGATCGGATACGTACCGGATCATCTGTCTCCTGCCGACATCGACGAGACGCCCCTCACCAAGGAGCGTCCGAAGACCTATGCCTTGCGCCTCGCGCGTCGGAAGGCCGAGGTCGCGTGGGACCGGGTGCGTGAGGTGCTCGATCCGACCAACACTTATGTGCTCGCGGCCGACACCGTCGTTTGTCTCGGCCGGCGCATCCTGCCGAAAGCGGATTCCTTCGAGGTCGCCGAGGCGTGCCTCAAAAATCTGTCCGGCAACAATCACCGGGTGATGACCGCCGTCGTCGTGAAGGGGCCGCGCGGGAAGATGCGCGAGCGGCTCGTCGAGACGCGGGTCAAGATGAAGCGCCTCTCCGACCGTGAGATCGCCGACTATCTGGCGAGCGCCGAATGGGACGGGAAGGCCGGGGGTTACGCGATCCAGGGGCGCGCGGGCGGGTTCGTCACCGGGCTCGTCGGGTCGTATTTCAACGTCGTCGGACTGCCGCTCTACGAGACCGAGAGCCTTCTGGGCGGCTCCGGCTTCAAGCGTGATCCGTCGTCGCTCCCCGCGGACGGTGTGGCCGACCTCTCATGAGCGGAGCGCAGAACGACAATATTCCCGGCTCCACGGGCAAGCCGTGCCCGATCTGCGGCAAGCCGGCGATGATCACGACGCGCCCGTTCTGCTCGAAGCGGTGCAAGGACGTCGATCTACACCGATGGCTCGGCGGCCATTACGCGATCCCGGTGGTCGAGGAGGACACGAGCGCCGTCCCCGACACCGAGGAAGACGAGCGATAGACGGCGTTCGCCGATGATGACGCGAAGTGAAGACGCCGTCTTCGGGGGGCAAACCGGCGTCGCCGGCGCCACATTTCTGACGCGATCCGAAGTGATGGGACCGCGTTTCTTTTGATCCTTACCCTGATCGCGCCGAAACGATCGCGGTAATAACAAAATATTAAGCAAAAAGCTAAATTTCGTCCGATCGGTTGGTTGACGGTTCGATCCGCGGTTATGTCCGGAATCTGTGGATGGCCGTCCTCAGAGGGTGCAACGAATCAGTCGTTAACCAATCCTTCACCGCGTTCGTATTGAGATTGGTCATTACGCGGAACCGGACTGAACGCTCGTGCAACAGACAACACCTTCACAGCGCGCCATCCGGTTCACGGGCCGCTCCTTCATGGCGTTCGTGCTATCGCCTCAGCCGCCCGTGGCCGAGTGGCTCGAAGACTTCGACACGTTCGCGCGGCGCAGTCCGGGCTTTTTCGCCGGACGGCCCGTGGTGGTGGACATCTCCCATATGCCGCCGACGCGGCCGGAGCTCGTCCACCTGATCACCGAGTTGAAGCGGCGGCACATCACCATCATGGGGCTCGATGGCCGCGCCCCCGGCGAACTCGGTGCCGATGCGCGCGGTTTGCCGCCGATCCTGTCCGGCGGCAAGGAAATCGCCGGGCTCGCCCAGCTCGCGGAGACCGCAGGATCAGCCGCCGACAAGGCGGATTCGGCGGAAAGCAGTGTCCCGAAGCCCGATCTCGACGCCGTCGCGGAAGCCGCGATCGCCGCAGTCGAGAAGGCGATCGAG
This sequence comes from Acuticoccus kalidii, assembly GCF_021556395.1. Taxonomy (GTDB): domain Bacteria; phylum Pseudomonadota; class Alphaproteobacteria; order Rhizobiales; family Amorphaceae; genus Acuticoccus; species Acuticoccus kalidii. Next base: position 178,338 of record NZ_JAKGCS010000017.1, on the reverse strand, counting down.
GAGCCCAGCGAGCCCGATACGCTGATCATCGACGCGCCGATCCGATCGGGTCAGTCGGTGGTCAATCTCAAAGGCGACGTCACCGTCATCGGTTCCGTCGCATCCGGCTCGGAAGTGATCGCAGCCGGCTCGATTCACGTTTATGGCGCGCTCCGCGGACGCGCCATCGCCGGCTCGAACGGCAACCGCAAGGCGCGCATCTTCGCGCAGGCGCTGCATGCCGAGCTCGTCGCGATCGACGGTCTCTACAAGACCGCGGAAGATTTGGAGCGCGGCTTCGTGGGCCGCGCCGTCCAAGCATGGCTCGACGGCGACGCCCTCAAGATGGCCGCCTTCAATGGAAAGGGATGAACGGATGGCGAAAGTCCTGGTTGTCACGTCCGGCAAGGGGGGCGTCGGCAAGACCACATCAACCGCCGCGCTTGGCGCCGCGCTCGCAAAGACGGGCGCCAATGTCGCCATCGTCGATTTCGACGTGGGTCTGCGCAATCTCGACCTCGTCATGGGGGCCGAGCGTCGCGTGGTGTTCGACCTCATCAACGTCATCAACGGCGATGCGAAGCTCAATCAGGCGCTGATCCGCGACAAGCGGATCGACACCCTGTCGCTGCTTCCCGCCTCTCAGACGCGCGACAAAGACGCCCTCACCGAAGACGGCGTCGATCGCGTGATCGGCGAAATGCGCGAGAAGTTCGACTATATTCTCTGCGACAGCCCCGCCGGTATCGAACGCGGCGCGACGCTCGCCATGCGCCATGCCGACGTCGCGATCGTCACCACCAACCCCGAAGTCTCGTCCGTGCGTGACTCCGACCGCATCATCGGTCTTCTCGACTCGAAGACCATGAAGGCCGAAAACGACGAGCGAATCGACAAGTTCCTCCTGCTGACCCGTTACGACCCGGCGCGCGCCGAGCGTGGCGAGATGCTGAAGGTCGATGACGTTCTGGAGATCCTGTCGATCCCGCTCCTCGCGGTCGTGCCGGAAAGCCAAGACGTGTTGAAAGCGTCTAACCTTGGCATGCCGGTCACGCTGGGCTCGCCCGCATCGATCGCCTCCAAGGCCTATACGGATGCCGCGCGCCGACTGATGGGCGAAGACGTCCAGATCCAGATCCCGACCGATCGTCGGGGCCTGTTTGGAAAGATTTTCGCAAGGAAGGCAGCATGAACCTACTCGAGCTCTTCCGAAAGAAGTCCTCCGCGCCGGTGGCGCGCGAGCGGCTTCAGATCATCCTCGCGCACGAACGTGCCGCGCTCGGAAACTCCGACCTCGTCGCCCAGCTCCGCGAGGAGATCCTCGCCGTGATCGCGAAGCATATGCCGATCGACCACGACAAGGTGAAGGTGGCGATGGATCGGGGTAACGAAGTCTCCCTCCTCGAAGTCGAGGTGGAGCTGCCGTTGCACGATCAGCAAGGCGAACCGGTCCGTCTCGCCGCGACGGGTTGACACTCGACCGCCGACTTCCCTAATAGACGGTGCTTACGGCGCGGACCCTCCGCGCCGTTCTTTCGTTTGCCGACGTTTGTATTCGTCCAGGACCAGTCATGAAGATCAAGAACTCGCTCAAGGCGCTGATGGCGCGTGACCGCAACAACAAGCTGGTCCGTCGCAAGGGTCGCGTCTACATCATCAATAAGAAGGCCCCCCGCTATAAGGCGCGTCAGGGCTGAGCTTTGGCTTGCGCGGGGCTGACTCCGCGCGCCGATCACGCACTTGCGACAGCATCACCCCTTTGACGGCCCCCGCTGGGCGGCCGCATAATGGGGCTATGATCAAGGTTGCAAGCTCACTCGTGTTGCTCGTCGCGCTTGCCGTCCCCGTAAGCGCCCAACAATCCGGTTCCGTGCCCACGGTGCCGGGCATCACCTCCGACGCGGCGAACGCGAAGGGGGATCGACGCGACTCGGCCTCGAACACGGCCGAAGAGCGCCGCGAAGCGCGGCTCGATCTGATGTACGGCCGCCTCGCCAACGCCAAGACCAAGCGTCGGGCGGACCGGATCGCGTCCTATATCGTACGCCGTCTGTCCCAATCGGGCAGTCCGACCGTCGATCTGCTGATGGAGCGCTCGGCCACCGCCATCAAGGAGCGCCGCTTCGCCGACGCGCTCGATCTGCTGGACGGCGTCGTCCGCCTTCAGCCGGATTTCGCGGAAGGCTGGAACCGCCGCGCGACCGTCCATTTCATGATGGAGCATTACGGCCAGGCCGTCGCCGATATCGAGCAGGTGCTGCAGCGGGAGCCGCGCCATTGGGGCGCCCTCGTCGGCTTCGCGATGATTCTCGTCACGCTGGAGCGCAAGGCCGAAGCCGTCGAGGTGATGGACCGTGCGCTGGCCGTCCACCCCTTCCTCGAAGACACCCGCACCCGCCGGGATCGCTATGCCGCGGAAATCGCCGGTCTCGACATCTGAGGCGACCGCAAAGGTGGCGCGCGACGTGGGATTACGTGGCGCGCTTTTCTGCATTGGCCGGGCCGGCCCGCGCGCCGGCCACCTCGCACATCACGCACCGCCACACGCCTGATGCGCCGCGCGCCGGGCTAACGCGCCGCCGCCCCCCGGTCCGCCCGTTCCCCGATCAGAACGCGGAAGACGCGCCCGATATCGAACCCGATGCCGATCAGCGTCGGCACGAGGATGAGGACGAGCACCGTCGCCGCCGCGAGCCCGAAGACGATCGTCACCGCCATCGGCAACAAGAACTGCGCCGACATCGACGTTTCGAACAGCAACGGGAACAGCCCGCCAATCGTCGTCAACGACGTGAGGAGCACCGCGCGCAGCCTGTCCGCGCTGGCGCCGACCGCGGCCGCCGCGTGGTCTTCGCCGTCCTCGATCCGCTCGTCGAACCGTTTGACGAGGATGATCGAGTCGTTGACGAGGATCCCCGCGAGGCCGAGGAGCCCGACGAAGCTGACGATCGTCAGGCTCATCCCGAGCGCGACATGGCCGATGATCGCGCCGACGGCCCCGAACGGAATGATCATCATGATCACGATCGGTCGCCAATAAGAGCCGAACACCAGCGCGAGCGTGAGATAGATCACGATCATCGCAAGATAGGCCCCCTGACGCAGATCCTCGAACGAGCGCCGCCTTTCCCTGTCGCGTCCGGCGAACTCGCCGCGCACATCGTATTGGGCGGTGACGCCCGGCAGGATCTCCTCGGCGATCCGGCGCGTGACGTCCTGAGGCGAGGCGACCGCCGGGTCGACATCGGCGGTGACGGCGATGGTGACGACGCCGTCGCGCCGCAGGATGAGCGAGAAGGTGTTGCGCTCGGTCAGCGCGGCGACCTCGGTGAGCGGCACGAAGGTGCCGTTCGGGGCGCGCAGGAAGATGTCCTCCAAGGGCACGGGCGCGCCGCCGACGCGCTGGCGCACCCGCACGGGCACCTCCTCCTCCCCCTGGGCGAGGCGGCGGGCGATCTCGCCCTCGAACGCGCCGCGGATCTGCCGGCCGATGGTCTCGACCGAGAAGCCGAGCGCTGCGCCGCGGGGGGTGAGCGCGATGGTGATCTCCGGCTTGCCATAGGGCAGATCGTCGGTGATGGCCGAGACGCCCGGAAAGTCCTCCATCGCCGCCATCACGTCGGCTGCGGCGGCCTTCAGCGAGGCCGCGTCGCCGCCGGTGAGCTTGAGGTCGATATCGCGCCCCGGCGGGCCGCCGCGCCGCTCGGCGATCGACGCGCGTTTGAGGCCGGAAAGCTGCGGCATCGCCTCGGTCCAGGCCCGCACCAGATGCGGCGTTCGCACCGATCGCGTCTCCGATGGGGTGAGCTGGACCGCGATGGTGGCGAGATTGTCGCCCCGATCGCGGCCGGAGCGGCCGATCAGGGCATAGACGTCCTCGACGAGCGCTTCTCCCGGCGGCGCGAGCTCGGCCTCGACCCGTTCGAGCGCGGCCTCGATCGCCTGCACGCCCGCGATCGCCTCCTCGCGCGGCGTGCCGGGCTGAAACTCGACCCGAGCCATCACGAATTCGGCCTCGGGGGAGGGGAAGAAGATGAAGCGCACGTGGCCGCCGCCGAGATAGAGCCCGTAGACCACGATCATCACCGCCGCGATCGCGAGGGCGAGCGTGGTGTAGCGGAAGGCGTAGCTCGCGGCGACGATGCGGGTGAACAGCCCGTCCCGGAAGCCGTTGAAGCGCCGATCAAACGCCGTCCTGAAGCGCTGGAGCGGCGACGGGCGCGCCATGCGTCCGCTCCGCCGCGCGAGACGCCGCTCGACGAGGCCGGCCAAAGCGAGCCCGACAAGGATCGCGACGACCGCGAGAAGGCTCGCCGGAAGCTCGAGGACGGGCCGCAACAGCGCGAGAGGGCCGGTGCCGCCAGGGGCCGCGAAATGCGCACCAGCGTTGATGAGAGCCCCGATAAAGGCCGCTCCGATACCGGCCATGACCGTGAGGCGCAGGAAGCGGCCGATCGCCAGCCCCGATGGCGGGCGCCCGGAATGGGCGAGGTGGCCGGGAAGGACGAAGAAGCACTCGATCAGCGAGGCGACGATGATCGCGATCCCGACGAGCGGGAGCACCGCCATCATCTGCCCGATAATGTCGCGCATCAAAAAGATCGGGGCGAGGGCCGCGATCGTCGTCAGCGAGGAGGCGAGGACGGGCACCAGCATTTCGGTCGCGCCGCGCGTCGCCGCCTCCTCCGGCGGCACCCCGCGAGAGGCGAGCGTGTCGGCGTGCTCACCGACCACGATCGCGTCGTCGACGATGACGCCGAGCATCATGATCAGCGCGAACAATGAGATCATGTTGATCGACTGCCCGGTCGCGAGCATCACGGCGAGCGTGCCGGCGAAGGCGACGGGAACGCCGAGCGCCACCCAAAAGGCGATCCGCGCGTCGAGAAACAGGAAGAGCACGACGAGAACGAAGGCGAGCCCCTGCCAGCCATTGGTGATCAGCATCGAGATGCGATCCCAGAGCTGCACGGTGCTGACATCGTAGAGCTTGATCGTGAGGCTCGCGGGAAGGATACGCGACACCTCGTCGACATAGTCGCGCACGATGCGGTCCGTCGCCAGCGCATCCGCGGTCTGCGCCCGCTCGACGGTGAGCTCGATCGCCGGATTGCCGTTCCGCAGCCCGGTGATCGAGCCGCGCGCGAAACCGGCCGAGACGTCCGCGACGTCCCCGATCCGGATCCGTTCCCCGTTGCCGAGCGCCTTCACCGTGATCGCCGCGATCGCGGTCGGCGTCTCCTCGTCCGACACGACGCGCACCTGGCGATCGACCGCCCCGTCGAGGACGCCGGACGGGCGGTCGACGGTGTTGGTTCGGATCGCCGTCGCGATATCCTCGGTGGTGAGACCGAGGCGCAGAAGGTCGTGCTCGCGCGCGTCGACGATGATCTCCCGCTCGCGAAGGCCGCCGAAGGAGATCTTGTCGAGCCCGCGCGCGAGGAGGTCGTCGCGAATGCGGCGCGCGAAGACCTGCAGCGCCTCCTCGGAGAACGGGCCGGACAGGCTGATCTTGCCGACCGGATCGCGCATCGTGTCGTACCGGATGACGGGCGTTTCGGCCTCTTCCGGCAGGGTGGTGATCGCGGCGACCGCCTGCTCGACATCGTTGAGCGCCTTCTGCATCGCCGTGCCCGGCTCGAAGGCGATGGAGGTGAAGGCGGAGCCGTCGCGCGCGATCGACCGTGTGTTGTCGACCCCGTCGAGAAAGCGCACCGCCGGCTCGACGGCGGACAGGATATTCTTGCTGACGTCCTCCGCGCTCGCGCCCGGCCAGGGGATCGAGACTTCGATCTCGTTGAGCTCGGTCGGCGGCCAGAAGCGCGTCGTGAGGTTGGTGACGGCGAAGAAGCCGAGCACCAGCATCAGGATCATCAGGAGATTGGCGGCGTTCGGATGCTTCGCGAACTGCGCGATCAGCGAAGCGGGCGTCACTAAGAGCGCTCCCGCGTGGTCTCTTGCCGGCGGGGGCGGCGCTGCGGCGCCTCCTCGACGGGCGCCGCGGGGGATAGCGAAGTCGGTGGCGGCGGGGTCAGATCGGCAAGGCTCGGCGAGGGCGGCGGACCGACACGGCGCACCTTGATCCCTTCGCCCACCTCGGCGAGCCGGGTGGTGACCACGGCATCGCCGGTCTCGACCGCGCCGGAGAGGATCACCTCGCCATCATCGAGCGCGAGCAGGCGGACCGGCACCGCCTTCAACCGCGCCGCCTCGGTGATGACATAGACGACGTCGCCATAGAGCGCCGTCGCCGGCAGGCGCACGGAGCCCGGATGGACCGGGCCCGGCACCGTCACCTCGACGAAGGCGCCGGGGCGCGGCACCGGCCGCCCCTCGGGCGTCACCAGCCGGGCGAACACGTCGACGCCGCCGGTGTCGCTCGCGATGTCGGCGCCGACGCGGGTGATGTGCGCCTCGTAATCGAGCGGGATGTCGCCGATCCGCCACGTGACGCTCACCGGCGCGCCGATCAACGAGCCGCCGGCGAGAAGGCGGCCATAGCGCTGGTCGGAGAGCACGAAGCGCACGTCGACCGCGTCGGCCCCGATGAGCGAGACGGCGACGTCGTTCGCGCCGAGAAGCTGGCCGATCGCGGCGCTCTCATCGCGGATAATGGCGGTAAATGGGGCGGTGAGGACGGTGTCGCGCAGCGCCCGCTCGGCGCTCTCGACGGCCGATTCGAGCCGCTCCACCGCCGCGATCTGCTGATCGAGCCGGGCTTCCTCCGCCTTCAGCGTGTAGCGCCGCTGGTCGAGTGTCTGGTTCGCCTGGCTGACGAGAAGGCGGCGATCGTCGACCCCCTTCTCGGTAATGTTGCCGGAGGAGACGAGCTGCCGCGCGCGGGAAAGGTCGCGTGTCGCGAGTTCGAGCTGTTCCTCGGCGCGTTCGAGCGCGCTCGTCTCCATCGCGATGCGGGCGGCGGCTTCCTCGCGGCCGGCGACGGCCTCGGCGAGCTGGGCGCGCGCCTCGCGCAGCGCGCCTTCATAGGCGAAGGGGTCGATCGTGACGAGCGCGGCGCCCTTCTCGACGGTCTCGCCGACCTTCAGCCGGTCGTGGACGTCGACCACCTCACCGGGAGAGGCGACGCGCAGCTCTGCGCTTTCGGCCGCGACGATGGTGCCGAACGCGCGAAGCGTCGCGCGGTTGGTGTCGACCGCGGCGTCGCTCGCCGTGACGGGGTAAACGGTTTCCTCGCCCTGTGGCGGCAGGCCGCCTTGATAGGGCGAGGTGCTTACGAGGCGTTCGGTGGCGAGGAACGCCCCGAAGAGGACGAGCGCGGGCAACACCGCCTGCGCGCCGATTCGGAGGGCGCGCGTCATCGGAAGCGACCTTCGCCGCTTCCGATGACGGGCCTCAATGCGGCTCGCCGATCGGTTCGAGCTTCTCCGGATCGAACGTGTAGTGCGTGTTGCAAAACTCGCATGTCACCTTGATTACTCCGTCCTCCACCATGGAGGAACGGTCGCCATCGTCGAACTGCTCGAGCATCGTCTTGATGCGATGAGTTGAGCAGTTGCAGTCTGCACTCAAGGTGAACGGATCGAAGACCCGAACGTCGCGCTGGTGAAAAAGTCGCAGCAGCAGGCGCTCGGCGCTGATGCCGGGATCGACCAGCTCGTGGTCCATCGCGCTCTGCGTGCGAGCGGCGGCCTCCACCCAGGCGTCGTCGTCCTCCCGGTCGTCGGCGTCGATGCCGTCCGGCGCGTCGCCGGGGTCGAGATCGCGCACGACGATCCGGTCCGCCGCTTCCGGCAGAAACTGCACGGTGACGCCGCCGCCCCGCCAGGTGCGGCGCGGCTCCTCACCCGGCTGGCGCTCGATCGTCTCCGCGACGGCGAGGCGGACCATCGTCGGAATCTGCTCCGACTGGGTGAAATAGGCGAGCGCCACCTCTTCGAGGCTTTCGCCCGACAGCGCGACGACACCCTGATAGCGCCGCATATTGGCGCGCGGGTCGACGGTGAGGGCGAGCGAGCCCTCGCCGACGAGATCCTGCAAGGTGTGCGAGTCGGGCAGCGCGGCGATGGCCGCCTCATCGAACTTCGCATAGCCGCGCAGGCCCTCCGGGCTCGTGAAGTCGGTCACGAGGAGGGACACGGGGCCGTTCGACTGAATCTGGAGGATCACGCGACCCTCCATCTTCAGCGCGGTGGCGAAGAGGACGTTGAGGATCACGGCCTCGCCGAGCAGGCGCGAGACGGCGGGCGGATAATCGTGTCGCCGCAAAATGGAATCGAGGGCCGGACCGAGCCGCGCAACGCGGCCGCGCACGTCGAGCGCGTCGACCGAGAAGGGCAGGACGAGGTCGTCGTTGGTTGCATCAGTCACGAGCGCGCTCCGTCGGCGTGTTTGAAACTGTACACGCACATCTCCGTCACCAAGAAGGCGGCCGGCGGGCGGCCGCGTGGTCAATGTCGCTGATCAGGTTGAAGGTCGACATATAGGGGCTCCCGCCGGCGCTCGCCATCGTCGGCGGCGCTGCGTCGCCGCCGCCGCCAAAATCAGGCCTCCGGCCGATCGCGCGGGGCGCCCCGTTTGGCGAAATGGCGCCGCTTCATGCCGTTTTCGACGCGGCGCACCACCGACAGGATCGTCAGCCCGCAAAGGCAGGCGACCACCGCGACGAGCCACTGACCGACGCCGACGGCGAGGCCGGTCGCAGCCGAGAGCCAGATGCTCGCGCCGGTGGTGAGGCCACGCACCTCGCCGCGCGAAAACACGATGAGCCCCGCGGCCAGGAAGGCGACACCCGATGTCACCGATGAGATGAGCCGCATCGGATCCATGCGGATCGATTCGCCCTGGAATTGCGGGACGATACCGTCGGCGATGATCGCGAAGGTCGCGGCGGCGAGGCCGATCAGCATGTTGGTGCGCAGCCCGGCGGCGTGCTCCCGCGTTTCGCGCTCCCAGCCGATCAGGCCGCTCAGGATAGCGGCGCCGACGAGGCGCAGGATCATGATGAGCGCGTCCGGGCCCGGCGCGCGCGTGAACTCGTGGGCGAGGGTCGAAAGAAGATCGTCCATGCCCGCACAACGCAGGCATGGACCGTCAGGTTTCGTCGTTTGGGGCCGAACGTTGGGATTGCGCGGCCCCGGTCATTCAATCAATCGCCCGGAAGCACCAGGCGAGGACGGCTTTTTGCGCGTGGACGCGATTTTCCGCCTCGTCGAACACCGCCGATTGCGGGCCGTCCATGACCGAATCCGTCACCTCGTCGCCGCGATGGGCGGGGAGGCAATGGAGGAAGATCGCGCCCGGAGCCGCCGCAGCCATCAAGGCATCGTCGACCCGGAAGGGCGTGAGGATCGAGCGCCGGCGGTCTTCGTCGACGTCGCCCATGGAGGTCCACGTGTCGGTGACGACGACATCGGCGTCCTTCACCGCCCAATAGGGATCGCGGCCGACCTCGAGCTTGGAGCCGTCCGCCTTTGCGGCGGTGACGACATCCTCGGCGAGGTCGTATTCCACCGGCGTCGCGATCTTGAAGCGGAAGCCCAGGCGGCGCGCGGCCTCCACGAAGGTCGCGGCGACGTTGTTGCCGTCGCCGACCCAGGCCACCGTGCGCGCCTCGATCGGGCCGAGCCGTTCCTCGATCGTCATGATGTCGGCGAGGATCTGACAGGGGTGGGAACGGCGCGTGAGGCCGTTGATCACCGGAACGGACGCCTCTTCGGCGAACGCCACCAGCCCCTCATGATCGAGCATACGGATCATGATCGCGTCGACATAGCGCGACAGCACGGCCGCCGTGTCGCCCAGCGTTTCGCCGCGCCCGAGCTGCATTTCGCCGCCGGACGCGATGATGGTGTCGCCGCCGAGCTCGCGCATCGCGAGGTCGAACGAGAAGCGGGTGCGGGTCGAGACCTGCTCGAACAGCATCGCGAGGGTGCGGCCGGGCAACAGATCGAGCCGGCCGCGGCCGTTGGCCTTCAGCCGGTGCGCCTCGTCGAGAATCGCCCGTAGCGTCGCAGGCGAGTGCGACGCGATATCCAGGAAATGCCGTATCGTCATGCCTTCGCGGACGCCTCCGCGGACTCGACGGCGCTCGCCGCCTTGTCGAGGCGGGTGGCCGCCTCGCGAATCTCCTCGTCCGAGACGACGAGAGCGGGGAGGAGGCGCGCCGTGGATTCGCCGGCGGGAATGAGGAGAAGACCCTCGTTCCGCGCGGCCGTCACGACATCGCCGATCGGCGCCACGCATTTGACGCCGAGCATCAACCCTTCGCCACGCACCTCGGCAAAGACCGACGGATGCGAATCGACGATCCCGGCGAGGAGCTGCTTGGCGAGGAGGCCCTTCTGCTTCACCGCGTCGAGGAAGCCGTCCGAGAGGACGACGTCGAGGACGGCGTTGCCGATCGTCGCGGCGAGGGCGTTGCCGCCGAACGTGGTGCCGTGCGTGCCGGGAACGAGGCCGGTCGAGGCCTCCTCGGTCGCGAGGCACGCGCCGATCGGAAAGCCGCCGCCGAGCCCTTTGGCCGACGTCAGGATATCCGGCGTCACGCCGAGGCTCTGATAGGCGAAGAGCGTGCCCATGCGGCCGATCCCGGTCTGCACCTCGTCGAAAATGAGGAGGATGCCGTTGTCGTCGCAAAGCTGGCGCAGACCCCTCAGGACCTGCGGATCCATGACGCGGATGCCGCCTTCGCCCTGGATCGGTTCGACCAGAATGGCCGCCGTATCCGGGCCGACGGCCTTCTTGGCGGCGGCGAGATCGTTGAACGGCACCTGGTCGAAGCCGGTGAGGGGCTCGCCGAAGCCTTCGAGATATTTGGGCGAGCCGCCGGCCGCGATCGTGCCGAGCGTGCGGCCGTGGAAGGCGCCCTCGACGGTGACGATGCGGGTCCGGTTCGGGGCACCCTTGGCATAATGATAGCGCCGCGCGGCTTTGATCGCCGCCTCGTTGGCTTCCGCGCCAGAATTGCAGAAGAACACCTTGTCGGCGAACGTCGCGTCGCACAGCCGGTCGGCCAGCCGCTCCTGCTCGGAGATCCGGTAGAGGTTCGACGTGTGCCACGGCTTCGTCGCGGCCGTCTGGAGCGCCTCGACGAGATGCGGATGGGCGTGACCGAGCGAGGTCACGGCGATCCCGGCGCCCATGTCGAGATATCGTCGTCCATCCGAGCCCTCGAGCCACACGCCCTCGCCCTTCTCGAACGAGAGGTCGACGCGGTTGTAGGTCTTGAACAGGCTATTGAGGGTCATTTCGGCGCCTTTCGCGCTTCTCCACATCAAACTTGATATGTCTGCGGATGGATCGGGCTTTCTTCCCGATGGTTGGGGAAAAAGCAAGGTTCGAGTCGTTCGAGAGTCCGCGACCATAGACGGTGATTCGTCAAATCTCTTAGGATTCACGTCAGCAAGGCACGATTTCGCGTGCCCCACAAACTCCTCACGGTTTGCCGCGTTTGTTCGCGCCGCTCGCCGGCGTGCGGCTGTGGAGTCTCTGTGGATCGGCCGTGGACAAAGGGGGTTGCCCGATGAGCTGGACCGACGAGCGAATCGAAGTGTTGCGCAAATTGTGGGCCGAGGGGCACTCCGCCTCGCAGATCGCGACCACGCTGGGCGGCGTCAGCCGGAACGCGGTGATCGGCAAGATCCACCGGCTCGGCCTCTCCGGTCGGGTGAAGGCGACGAAGCCGCGCGGCAGCACCCGCCAGCGCACGAACCCCGCTCCGGCCGCTACGCCAGCCTCCACACCGTCGGCGGCGGTCATCGCCCGCGCCAAGCCGCAGGCTGCGCAGCCGCGCGCCATGGCGGTCGGATCGACGGTGGTGAAGGTGGTCGAGCGCGAGGCGCCGGCGGCGCTGATGGCCCAGCTCCCTCGGGAGGAGCCGGCCGACATCGTGCCGCTTCACGGCAAGATGACGCTTCTCGATCTCGGCGCCTCGTGCTGCCGTTGGCCGATCGGTGATCCGTCCGATTCCGGGTTCCGCTTCTGCGGTGCGCGCACCGAGGCCGGGGCGGTCTATTGCAGCGCCCATGCCGACATCGCCTTCCCGCAGCGCCTGAAAAAGGGCAAGGACAGGCCGCACTGAGACGGCTCGTCCCGACCCCGAGGCCCGCGGGGGGCGATGGGCCCACCCGCCGAGCCGGCGCCCGGATCTACCGGGCGAATTGATCGTTGAAGGCGTAGCCGGCGCCTCGGACCGTCCGAATCGGATCGCGCGCCTTGCCGCGATTGATCGCCTTCCGCAATCGTCCGACATGAACGTCGACCGTCCGCTCGTCGACATAGACGTCCCGGCCCCACACACCGTCGAGAAGCTGCTCGCGCGAGAAGACGCGGCCGGGGGACTGCATCAGGAATTCGAGCAGACGGAACTCGGTCGGGCCGAGATGCACCTCGCGCGTGGCGCGGCGAACCCGGTGCGTCGTGCGGTCGAGCTCGATGTCGCCGGCGCGCAGGAGCGTCGACACCACCTCCGGCTTGGAGCGGCGCAGGATGGCGCGGATGCGGGCCATGAGCTCGGGCGTCGAGAAGGGCTTCACGACATAATCGTCCGCCCCGGTCGCGAGACCGCGGATGCGTTCGGTCTCCTCGCCGCGCGCGGTGAGCATCACGATAGGAAGATGCTCCGATTGGGGGCGCGAGCGGATGCGGCGGCACAGCTCGATGCCGGAGACGCCCGGAAGCATCCAGTCGAGGATCAGGAGGTCCGGCAGCTCCTCGAGCAGACGGAGCTCGGCGTCATCGCCGCGGCTGCAGCTTTCGACGGTGTATCCGTCGGCCTCCAGATTGTAGCGCAGAAGGAGAACGAGGGGCTCCTCGTCCTCCACGATCATGACCCGTGGCAAGTTCAGGGGCTCCCTGAAGGCGGCTTCGAGAAGTCGGCGGGCAGATAGGCCGAGGTGTCTGCCTTCACTCGGGCCTCGGCGGGCTGCTCGCCGGTGACGAGGTAATGAATATTCTCGGCGATGTTGGTCGCATGATCGCCGATGCGCTCGATATTCTTCGCGCAGAACAGAAGATGTGTGCAGAAGGTGATGCTGCGCGGATCCTCCATCATGTAGGTGAGGAGCTCGCGGAAAATCGAGGTGTAGATCGCGTCCACCTCGTCGTCGCGATTGCGGACGTCGAGGGCGGCGGACAAATTCTGGCTGGTGAAGGCGTCGAGGACGGTCTTCAACTGCTCGAGTGCGATCTCCGACATATGCTCGACGCCGAGGGCGACGCGATGCTGATGCATCCGCCCTTCGATCGCGAGAACGCGCTTGGCGTTGTTCTTGGCGAGATCGCCGACCCGCTCAAGGTCGGACGAAATGCGCAGCGCGGCGACGAGCTCGCGCAGCGGCTTGCCGGTGGGACGGTGGGCGGAAATCATCTCGACGGCGTGGTTCTCGACCTTGCGCTGCATGGTGTCGAGGCGCTGGTCGCCGGCGATGACGGTGCGGGCGAGTTGGCTGTCGATCCGCGTGAGGGCAGTCACGCTGTCCATGACGAGGCTCTCCGCGAGCCCCCCCATTTCGGCGATCTCGCCGGCCAGAATCTGCAACTCGCGTTCGCGGTCACGCACGGATTGCTGCACGGACGTAATCCTCCAATACGCACATCGGGGCGCCCTTCCGATGCTTCAGCCGAAGACGCCCGTGATGTAATCCTTGGTCCGCTTTTCCTGCGGATCGTTGAAAATGCTCTCCGTCGGCCCCTCTTCGACGAGATAGCCGAGATGGAAATAAGCGGTTCGGTCGGAGACGCGCTGAGCCTGGCTCATCGAATGCGTCACGATGATGATCGTATAGTTTTCGCGCAATTCGCGGATCAACTCTTCGACGCGGGCCGTCGCGATCGGATCGAGGGCGGAGCACGGCTCGTCCATGAGGATCACCTCCGGGCTCACCGCGATCGCGCGCGCAATGCAAAGGCGCTGTTGCTGTCCGCCGGACAGGCCGGTGCCCGGCTCCTGCAGACGGTCCTTGACCTCCTGCCAGAGGCCGGCGCGCGTCAGGCTGTGCTCGACGATCGCGTCGAGGTCCGATTTGGAGCGGGCGACGCCGTGGATGCGGGGGCCGTAGGCGATATTGTCGTAGATCGATTTCGGGAACGGGTTGGGCTTCTGGAACACCATGCCGACCCGTGCGCGCAGGAGCACGACATCCTGGCGGTGATCGTTGAGATCCTCGCCGTCCATGTCGAGCCTGCCGACGACGCGGCAGCCATCGATCGTGTCGTTCATGCGGTTGAAGCAGCGCAGGAAGGTCGACTTGCCGCAACCCGACGGGCCGATGAAGGCCGTGACCGACTTCGCCGGGATGTCGATCGACACGTGGTGCAGTGCTTCCTTCGCCCCGTAATAGACGTGAACGTCCTGCGCGGAGATCTTGGTCTCGCGCGGGGAGGGATCCGCGATGCGGATGGTTTCGTAGCGCGTCTCGTGCGGCGCTTCGGCGAGGGCTGTTGCGCTCATGGATAAATCCTTTGGATGCGAACCGATCACCAGCGGCGCTCGAAGCGGTGCCGCAAGACGATGGCGAGGGCGTTCAACGAGATCATCACGGCGAGGAGCACGATGATCGCGGCCGAGGTCCGGGCCTCGAAGAAGTTGCGCAGCTCGTTGCCCTGCCAGAGATAGATCTGGACCGGCAGAGCCGATGATTGATCGAGCGGGGTCGACGGGACCGACGCCACGAAGGCGTTCATGCCGATGAGGAGCAGCGGCGCGGTCTCGCCGAGGGCCTGCGCCACGCCGATGATGGCGCCCGTCAACATGCCGGGCACGGCGAGCGGCAGGGTGTGGTGGAACATCGCCTGCGTGGGCGAGGCGCCGACCCCGAGCGCCGCCTGACGGATCGACGGCGGCACCGCCCGCAACGAGGCGCGCGAGGCGATGATCACGGTGGGCAGCGTCATCAGGGACAGCACGAGGCCGCCGACCAGCGGGGCCGACAGAGGCAGCCCCAGGAAGTTGATGAACACCGCCGCGCCGAGCAGACCGAACACGATCGAGGGGACCGCGGCGAGGTTGTTGATGTTCACCTCGATAAAGTCGGTGAGCCGGTTCTTCGGGGCGAACTCCTCGAGATAGATCGCCGCCATCACGCCGATCGGCACGGCGACGACCATCACGATCGCCATCATCATGACCGAGCCGACGATCGCGCCGAGGAGGCCCGCGGTCGCGGGTGAGGAGCGGGAGTCGACATTGGTGAAGAGGACGGTCGAGAAGTCCATCGAGATGACGCCCTCCTCATAGAGCGCGTCGGACCATTGTTGCTGAAGGGCGCTGAGCTGCTGATAGCGCTGCTCCAGCGTGCGATCGATGTTGCCCTTCAGCCAGACATCGACATTCGCCGACGCGATCAGCGACACGGGCTGCGTCGTTCCCATGATGGCGGGATTGTCCTCGACCATCTCCCAGAGCTTCACGCGCTCGTTGGAGGCGACGAGGCCGATCGCGTCCCGCGCGTTGTCGGCGGCGGCGGGGATCTTGGCGGCGATCGCCTCCTGGATCAGACGGTTCCAGTTCGCCGTGCGCAGGCGCCGTTGCCAGGACAGAAGCTCCTGGTTGAACTCGGCGACGCTCTGGTCCGCCGCCTTTTGCGGTCGCTCCGGGATGCGCAGCACCTCCGGGTCGAAGGCGACGTCGAGGTGGAACGTCGCCTGGGTGAAAGCCGGGATGCCCTTCGACAGGATCGAGCCGAACAGGATCCCGACGAGCGAGATGCCGAGAAGGATCGCGCCGAGGCCGACCGCGCGGAACATCCGCTCCGAGCGGTGCCGGGCCGCGAGGCGGCGGGCGATGAGATCGCGGTTCGAGGTGCCGAAGCCGCCGCTGATGGCGCTGTCGGGGGACGTGATTGCCATCGGTCTACTCGTATTGTTCGCGGTATTTCTTGACGATGTAGATGGCCACCACGTTGAGGCAGAGCGTGATGACGAAGAGCGTGAGGCCGAGCGCGAAGGCGACCAGCGATTGCGGGCTCGCGAAGTCGGTGTCGCCGGTGAGCTGATTGACGATCGTGACCGTCACGGTCGACACCGCCTCGAACGGGTTGGCGGTCAGCACCGGGCTGTTGCCGGCCGCGAGCACCACGATCATCGTCTCGCCGACGGCGCGGCTGACGGCGAGGAGGAAGGCGCCGACGATGCCGGGAAGCGCGGCCGGGAGGATCACCTTGCGGATCGTCTCGGATTGCGTGGCACCGAGCCCGAACGAGCCGTTGCGCATCGCCTGCGGCACCTGGCTGATGATGTCGTCGGAAAGGGACGACACGAAGGGGATGATCATGATCCCCATGACGATGCCCGCGGTGAGCGCGCTCGTCGCGTTGATGTCGAGCCCGACCACGTCGCCGAGCCGGGACAGGAACGGCCCGACCGTCACGAGGGCGAAGAAGCCGTAGACGATGGTCGGTATGCCGGCGAGGACCTCGAGCAGCGGTTTCGCGACGAACCGGAATTTCGGCCCGGCATATTCGGACAGATAGATTGCCGCCATCAGCCCGATGGGCACGGCCACCACCATCGCGATGATGGTGATCATCATCGTGCCCCAGAGGAGCGGCAGAAGCCCGTACTCGCCTTGGCCGCCGGTGCCGGTGGAGGAAAAGCGCGGGTTCCAGGTGGTGCCAAAGAAGAAGTCGAACGGGTGGACGAAGGTGAAGAAGCGGATCGCCTCCGACAGCACCGACAGGACGATGCCGACCGTCGTCAGGATCGCGATGGCCGAGCAGGTGAGAAGGAGCACCTTGATCGCGAGCTCGACGCGGTTGCGGGCGCGGAAGCTCGGGTGGATCTGACGCTGCGCGAAGACGAGGCCGCCGATGGCCGCCGCCGCCGCGAGGGCGATGAGGGCGAGGCGGGCGGTGAGCGTGAACGCGCTGAGCGCGTCCGCGGCGTCCTGCTGGTAGGGCTCGACATCGCCGATGATGCCGTAGCCGCTGGCGATCGCCTCGATATTGCGCATCGCGGTCCGGGTCGCGCCGGGATCGGCGGCGACGTCGGCGGGGAGGTAGCCGCCAATCACCGCGTCGACGATCATCGGCTGGAAGACGAGATAAAGGACGAGGACGAGCGCGGCCGGCACCGCGCACCACAGCATCACATAGACGCCGTAATAAATCGGCCGGGAGTGCATTTTCGCGCCGGTCCGGTTCGCCACGGAGCGGCTTGCGCGGGCCCCCCAATTGTAGGCGAAACCGAGCGCGATCAGAATGATGGCGACGACGATGAACGTGTTCACGTAAGTGTCCCGAAGGCTCGGAGAAATCGACCGCGCGGGGCGCGGCGGCGAACGGTCAGTCCGTCAGTATGGTTTGGGCCAACAAGGACCCGCCGACGCGGCCGGCGGGTCCAGGTGAAGGAGCAAGTGCGTCGGAACGCGGTCGATCAGTTGAGCTCGACCGTGGTCTTGTTCTCGATCTTGTCGATCTGCGCCTGGCGCTCGTCGTCGGAGAGCGGGATCAGGCCGATATTCTCGAGCATCGAGCCGGCACCCGACACGCCGTCGGAGAGGAAATAGAGCGCATAGTCCTGGATGCCGGGGATGACGCCGACATGCTCGCCCTTGATGTAGAAGAAGAGCGGACGCGACACCGGATATTCACCCGACGCGATCGTCTCGAGCGAGGGCTCCACGCCGTCGACCGTGGCGACCTGGAGACGGTCACGGTTCTGGTCGTAGAAGGAGAGGCCGAAGACGCCGATGGCGTTCGGCTGGGCGTCGAGACGGCCGAGCGTCTCGGTGTAGTCGCCGGCGACCTCGATCACGCGGCCATCCTGGCGGAAGGAAAGGCAGGCGGCCTCTTTGGCGTCATCGTCGAGCGCTTCGACGACTTCAAAGGACTCGCAGCCCGGCGCGATCACCTTTTCCTCGAACACTTCGCGGGTGCCGTGGTTGGTGCCCGGAATGACGAGGGTGATGTCCTGGTCCGGCAGGCTCGAGTCGATCTCGCTCCAGTTGGTGTACGGGTTGTCGACGAGCTCGCCGTCCTGCGGCACCTTCGCGGCGATCGCCTGGAAAATCTGCGCCGGGGTCAGCTCGAAATGGCCGGTCGACACGTCGGAGGCGAAGACGATGCCGTCATAACCGATGCGGACTTCGACGATGTTCTCGACGCCGGCTTCGCCGCAGGCTTCGATCTCGCCCGAGCGGATGCGGCGCGAGGCATTCGCGATGTCGATCGTGTTTTCGCCGACGCCCTGGCAGAACTGGCGAAGGCCGCCCGACGAACCGCCGGAGCCGACGACCGGCGTGTTGAACTCGGGATAGGTGTTGCCGAACTCTTCGGCGACGACCGAGGCGAACGGCAGAACCGTCGACGACCCGGCGATCTGGATGGTGTCGCGCGACTGAGCAGAGGCGGCGGTGGCGACGAGCGCACCGGCAGCGGCGATCGCGGCGGCGCTCGCGAGCTGATTGAACTTCACTGGAATGCTCCCTCGGGTTGGGGTCTCGGCGTGGCGGGCGAATGTCCGTCCGCGCTGGCCCTTGGTTAGGAGGCCTTCCAGAACGTCTTATGTCAGTTGGATGAAACTTATACGACAGGCTAATCGCTTGTAATTGAACGGGAAATCAGGATTCGAGGTTCGCCATCGGCAACCGGACCGCGAAAGTCGACCCCGCGCCCAGCTCCGAACGGACCGTGAGGCGCCCGCGATGGCGCGCCACGATGTGCTTCACGATGGCGAGGCCGAGCCCCGTGCCCTGCCGGGCGCGCGATTCTTCGACGTCGACCCGATAGAAGCGCTCCGTCAGCCGCGGGACGTGCTCGGGCGCGATCCCGCGGCCGAAATCCTGCACCGAGATGACCGCCGTCGCGCCGGAGGGCGTCGTCTCCACCGCGGCGGAGATGAGGACGCGCCCGCCATCGCCGCCATATTTGATCGCGTTCTCGATCAGATTGTCGACGACCTGGACGAGCTCGTCGGAATCGGCGCGCACCTTGATCGGCTCCTCGGTGAGGGCGAGCTCGAGCTGCACATTATATTCGCTCGCCATCGACCGGGTCATTTCGACGGCATAGCGGACCATCTCGGCGCAATCGACGATATCCGTCGGGCGCACATGGGCGCGCATCTCGATGCGGGAGAGCGACAGGAGCGCGTCGGTGAGGCGCTTCATCCGGTCGGCCTGCTCGCGCATGATGCCGAGAAATTGCTCGCGCGCTTTCGCATCGTCTCGCGCGGGGCCTTGTAGGGTCTCGATGAAGCCGGTCAGCGCGGCGAGGGGGGTGCGCAGCTCGTGGCTCGCATTGGCGACGAAGTCTTCGCGCATCCGGTCGAGGCGCTGCTGCTCGGTGAGGTCGCGGATGAAGACGGCGATCGCCTTCCGGCCCTCCGGCGCGCCGCCGGCGAGCTTGAAGGTCGACACGAACGCCTCATACCAGCGGCTCGTCGGTACCTTTTCGGACCAACGCGCCCGCTCCGACAGGCCCGTTCGGCCCACCTTCTCAACGGCGCGGATGAGATCCGGCACACGCAACGCGAAGGAAAAAGGGCTGCCGAAGGTCGAAATGCCGAGCTGTTCGCGGGCGGCGAGGTTGGCCCACAGGACTGTTCCGTCGTCGGCGAGGATGACGCAGGCGTCGGGCGAGGCATCCAATACGGCTTGCGCATCGGCGCCGAGCGGGCTCATGATCTCTGCACCGTCGGCCTCGGCACGGGCCGGCCGCGGCACCGCGAGCGCCACGAGGCCGGCGGCGATGGCCGCGAGGACCGGCGCGTCGACGAGGATGGCGAGGCAAACCCCTGCGCCGCCGGCGAGAAACAGGGTCGGAAGAGCACGCCACGGGGCACGCATGTTCGCTCCATTACGCATCGCGCGCCTGAACAGATCGCCATTCCAACGCACGGAGACTTGACGCAAGCTTGACTTGAGGGCCGATCCCTCCCGTCTAAATTGACGTGTGATTGCGAAGATCGTGTGAAAGGGCAACGAATGCAAATCCATAAGAAGCCCCGTTGGGCGTTGTCCGAGAACGACGTGACGCCCGAGACCGTGTTCCGTGGACGCCGGGCGCTGTTGAAGGCGGCCGGTTATGGTGTTCTCGGAGCCGGATTGGCCGGCCCGGCCCACGCCGGCTTCTTCGACAATCTGCTCGGCAATTCGGGCCCCACCTCCGACGGCGAGGTCGATCCGACCGCTGATCTCTACCCTGTGGGCCGCAACGACGACTATCAGGTGATGCGACCGATCACCGACGAGAAGCTCGCCACCACCTACAATAATTTCTACGAGTTCGGATCGAACAAGAGCATATACCAGGCGGCGCAAAAACTCCCCATCCGCCCATGGACGGTGACGTTCGACGGGATGGTCGAGGCGGAGAAGACCGTCGATATCGACACGCTCATCCGCGAGATGCCGCTCGAGGAGCGGGTCTATCGCCATCGGTGCGTCGAAACCTGGTCGATGGTCGTGCCCTGGACGGGCTTTCAGATGTCCGAGCTCGTCAAGCTCGCGAAGCCGACGTCCGATGCGCGCTATGTGCGCATGGAGACGTTCATGGAGCCCGATATCGCGCCAGGCCAGCGCCAGAGCTGGTATCCGTGGCCCTATGTGGAGGGCGTCACGGTCGAGGAGGCGATGAACCCGCTCGCCTTCATGGTGACGGGGATCTACGGCAAGCCGATCGAGGAGCAGAACGGCGCCCCGCTGCGCATCGCGCTGCCGTGGAAATACGGCTTCAAGTCGATCAAATCGATCGTCCGGTTCACCTTCACCGACGAGCGGCCGGTCTCGTTCTGGGAACAGCTTATTCCGAACGAGTACGGCTTCTGGGCGAACGTCAATCCCGAGGTGGCCCATCCGCGCTGGAGCCAGGCGATGGAGGAGCCGCTCGGCGGCAACGCCCGCATCCCGACGCTGCTTTATAACGGCTACGAGGAAGAGGTCGCGAGCCTCTATCAGAACAAAGAGGGCGAGAAGCTCTATTATTGAGGCCGTCCGCCGCGCCTCGCCCGGCACCGTTTCGCGACGCCTTGCAAACGGTTATCCTGCCGGCTGATTCGTCGGATGGGGTGAAGGCATGAACCGGGACGCGCGACAGCGCGCAGCACGGTGATCGCGGCATGGGCGGTGACGGCGGCGGCCAGCGCGCTCGCCGCCGCGTTCATCGTAAGAGCACGGCTCGCGATCGGGGTGGCGAAGCGCTCCGAGGCGCAGTGCGCCGGCGTCGCCGCGCGCGCGGCCCTCGCCTCGCGGGCGATGGAGCGTGGCGCGAGCGGTGCGGTGCGGATCAGTCCGGCGGGCGAGCGGATCGTCTGCGGTGCGGTCCCGGCCGCGGTCCTCGCCGCCGTCGACCGGAAGGATGCGCCGGCGAGCGACATCGAGAAGGCCGTGGTCGGGCTGTTCTCCGCCGGCGAGATGTTCCGCCACCGGCTGAACGGGCCGGACGGTCCGATCTTCGTGTTCGGCACGCTCGATGGCGGTTATCCGACCCTTTTCATCGAACCCCCGATCCGGGCCATGCCGACGAGCGCGCCCGAGGGGATCTATAGCCGGATCGAAGCCCTTCTCAGCCGTCTCCCGCATCCCGCCTGGGTGGCGAGCGAGGCGGGGGACATGATGTGGTCCAATCCCGCCTACGCCAACGCCATCGAGCCCGGCGCGGCGAGCGATGCGGCCCGCGGCATCCTCCCCCTTCTCGATGCCAACGCAGCGGGTCAGCTCGTCGCCGCGAGCCGCGACGGGGTCGCGCACGAGCGGGTGCAGACCGTCGTCGCCGGAGAGCGCCGCATCCTCGACGTGACGGCCGACCAGCGGGACGGCAGCGTCGCCGCCCTCGCGATCGACGTGACCGACGTCACCCATTCCCTGACGAGCCAGGCCCGCGCCCTCGAAAGCCACGCCGCGACGTTCGACCGGCTGGCGACGGCGATCGCGATCTATGGCCCCGATCGCCGCCTGACCTTCCACAATGCGGCGTTTCAGACGCTGTGGAACCTGCCGCCGGCCTTCCTCGAACAGTCCCCGCCGGAGGAACGCGTCCTCGACCGTCTCCGCGCCGAGCGGCGGCTTCCCGAAACGGCAGACTTCAAGGCGTGGAAGCGCGACCAGCTCAAGGGCTACGAGACGCGCGAGGGCTTTGAGCGGTGGTGGCATCTGCCGGACGGTCAGACGCTGCGCGTGATCGCCAATCCGGGGTCGGACGGCGGCGTCACCTACATCTACGAGAACGTCACCGAGCAGCTCGCTTTGGAGCGCAATTATAACGCCCTCTCGCGCGTCCAGGCCGAGACGATCGACAGTCTCGGCGAAGGCATCGCGACGTTCGGGCCGGACGGGCTCCTGCGTCTCGCCAACCCGGCCTTCTGGGTCGTCACCTCCACCCCGCCGGGTGAGGTCGGCGATCATGTGCGCACCGTGGCCGCGAGCGCCCCGGACGACGAGCAGGAGGCCTGGGCCGCCCTCGTCGAGCGCGTCACAGGGCTCACCGATCACCGGACCAATGTGAGCGGCCGGCTCGAGCGGTTGGCCGGGCAAGTGCTCGACTATGCCTTCTCGCCGCTGCCGGACGGATCGACCCTCGCGACCTTCGCCGACGTGACCGACAGCGTAAACGTCGCGCGTGCGCTGGTGGAACGGAACAATGCGCTCGTCGAGGCGGACCGGCTGAAGAACGCCTTCATCGAGCACGTCTCCTACGAGCTGCGCTCGCCGCTCAACACCATCATCGGCTTCACCCAGCTTCTCGCGCGGCCGGAGACGGGCGACCTCACCGATCGCCAGCGCGAATACGCGAATTACATTTCCTCGTCCTCCGAGGCGCTTCTCGTCATCATCGACGGCATTCTCGACCTCGCCACGATCGACGCCGGCATCATGGAGCTCAATATCGAGCCGGTGGATGTCGTCGGCACGGTGCGCCAGGTGCTCGACGGGCTGAAGGATCGCGTTGCCGAGGGGGCGATCGACATCAAGATCGACGTTGCGGACGATGCGCGCGTGTTCGACGCCGACGCGCTCAGGGTGCGGCAGGTGCTGTTCAATCTCGTCTCGAACGCGATCTCGCACTCGCCGCCGGGGGGCTCGGTGGTCGTCGCCGCGCGGCGGGACGGCACGTTCGTGGCGGTCTCCGTGCGCGATCACGGGCCGGGCATCGCCGAGGACAAGGCCGAGGCGGTGTTCGAGCGCTTCCACACCGCGGCCTCGCAGGGACGCCGCGGGGGCGTCGGGCTCGGCCTCTCCCTCGTCAAGAGCTTTGTCGAGCTGCATGGCGGTACGGTGTCGGTCGCGCCGGTCGAGGGGGACGGGGCCGAGCTCGTCGTCCGTTTCCCGCTCCAGGCCGAGGTCGAGACCGTGTCCGACCGGGCGACGGTGCAGCGCGCGGCGTGACGATCATCCGGCGCGACATCGAGGACGAAGCCGCGATGACGGCGCTCGGCGGGGATATCGCCCGTGTGCTGAAGGCGGGCGACCGGATCGCGCTCGTCGGCGATCTCGGTGCCGGAAAGACGACGCTCGCCCGCGCGATCCTGCGCGCGCTCGCCGAAGATCCGGCGATGGAGGTCCCGAGCCCGACCTTCACCATCGTTCAGGAATACGAACTGAGGCTTGCGGTTCGCCACGTCGACCTCTACCGGATCGACGATGACGAGGCGATGCTGGAGCTCGGCCTCGGCGAGGGCGACGCCGTCGAACTCGTCGAGTGGCCGCGCGAGGCGATGCCCATCACCATCGATATCGGTTTCTCCAGCATGGACGAGGCGCGTACCGTGACGATCGAGGCACCCGAGCCGTTCTGCGATGCGCTCGAGCGGCAGCGCGTCCTCGCCGCCTTTCTCGACACCGCCGGATGGGGCGAGGCGGTGCGCTCGGTGCTCAAGGCCGACGCGTCGACCCGCCGGTATGAGCGTCTCGCGCGGGACGGCGACCGCGCGATCCTGATGGACGCGCCGTCCTTCGTGCCGGGCCCCAACTCCTACGCCGTCCGCGCCCGGCTCGCCGACGGCAATATGGGTGCTTTCCTCGCCGTCGGGGCGCTTCTCGCCGAGCGTGGCCTCACCGTCCCGAAGACCTTTGCGGTGGATATCGAGGCCGGCTGCCTCCTCCAGGAGGATCTCGGCGACGAGAAGATCGCCGTGGACGGGGTGATGGTGCCCGAGCGCTACCGCCTGTCGGTCGACGCGATCGCCGCCTTCCATCAGGCGCCGGCGCCCGAGATCTTGACGGGGCCGCCCTCTTACGCCCCGCCACGCTTCGATTCCGGCCTCACCGACATCGAGGTTGCGCTCTTTCCCGAATGGTATATGCGCACGCCGATCGACCCGGAGTTCGCCGGTCTGTGGCGCGAGACGATCGACACCATGTGGCGCGGCGACGACCATCTCGCGCTGCGTGATGTGCATTCGCCGAATCTTCTCTGGTTGCCAGAGCGCGAAGGGATCGCGAAGATCGGTTGGATCGATTATCAGGATGCCATGGTCGCCCCGAGCGCGTACGATGTCGTCTCGTTGACGCAGGATGCCCGGGTCGATGTTCCCGACGAGATGGAGGCGGAACTGCTCGCCCGTTATCTTGCCGCGCGCCCCGGTCTCGACGTCGAGGCTTGGATGCGCACCTATCATATTGTCGGCGCCGAGCGGGCGACGCGGGTGCTTGGCGTCTTCCGTCGCCTCAACGACCGGGACGGCAAGCCGCAATATCTCGCCCATCTGCCGCGCCTCCGGCGGCAATTGGCGAAGAATCTCCGGGCCGAGCCCGCCCTTCGACCGCTGAAGGACTGGTTCGCCCGCAACACCACCATTTTGAGCGAGGCTATGTGAGCCCTTCCGGACCGACGGCGATGGTGCTCGCCGCGGGGCGCGGCACGCGAATGCGCCCCCTCACCGCGATGACCCCGAAACCCTTGATCGAGGTCGCCGGTAAAGCCCTGATCGACTACGTGTTCGATCAACTGGACGCGGTCGGCGTCAGCCGGATCGTCGTGAACGTCCATTATCTCGCCGACCTCATCGAGGTGCATGTGCGCCGCCGCGCCGGCGACAAGGTGATGATCTCGGACGAGCGGGGCGGCGCGCTCGACACCGGGGGCGGCCTCGTCAAGGCGCTGCCGCTTCTCGGCGATCAGCCCTTCATCGTCGCCAACTCAGACACGTTCTGGATCAACGGCGCGTCGTCCAACATGGCGCGCCTTCTCGACGCCTTCGACCCGAAGGAGATGGGCGCGCTTCTCCTCCTCGCCCCGACCGTCGGCGCCGTCGGCTATGATGGTCCCGGCGATTTCGAGCTGTCGACCGACGGGCGGCTGCGCTGGCGCCGCGAGCGGACGATCGCGCCCTTCGTCTATGCCGGCTGCGCGGTCTTCTCGCCCGATGCGCTCGCCGGCGCGGACGCCACCAAGTTTCCGCTGACGCATGTCTTCGACCGCCTGATCGGCGAAGGCCGCCTTTACGGGATGCGGCTCGATGGGCTGTGGCTGCATGTCGGCACGCCCGGCGCCATTCGGGAGGCGGAGCGCGCCTTCTTCGCCAGCGCGGCATGAGGGTCTACTCGGTCGATCCGAGTGACCCCTTTCTGGCGACGCTCGCCGAGCGCATTCGCGAAGGGACGCTGTGGCCGGACGGCGTTCTGCCGGACGACCCGTTCGCCCTCGCCGACGTCACGATCTATCTGCCCACGCGCCGTGCCGCCCGCACGCTCGCCGCCGCCTTCCTCGAAGGAGCCGGGAACGGGGCGACGCTGCTGCCGCGCATCGAGGCTTTGGGCGAGGCCGAGGACGAAGCGGAGGCCAAGGGCGAGGTCATGGACGTGCTCGAAGCGCGCGTCGTCCTCGCCCAGTTGATCCGCGCCTGGGCCGGCGTGCTCGAAAGCGCCGAGGAGGCCGAGCCGGGCGCGCGCGTCCTCGTCCCGTCCGCCGGGCCCGACGCGGTCCGCCTCGCCGACGACCTCATCGCTCTGATGGATCAGGTCGAGACGCAAGAAGCGGACTGGGCGAACCTGCCGGGCCTCGTCGAGCGGGCCGACCTCGCCGAGCATTGGCAAATCACCACCCGATTCCTCGAAATCGCCACCCGCGCCTGGCCCGATCATGTCACCTCCGTCGGACGGATGACCGCGGCGACCGCGCGCCGGCTGGAGGCGCACGCGGCGGTCGAGCGTGTCGGACGGGCGAAGGGGCCGATCATCGTCGCCGGCTCGACGGGGTCCCTTCCCGCGACGCGCCGGATGATCCGGGCGATCGGCGAAAGCCCGTGGGGCGCGGTGGTTCTACCGGGCTTCGACCGCGCCGCCGATGACGCGGCTTGGTCGGCGCTCGCCGGGGCGACCGACGCGCCGGGCCATCCGCAATACGGAATGCGCCTCCTCGTCGAGACGCTGGGGATCGCGCCGGGCGACGTGCGCCGGCTCGCGCCCATCACCCCCTCGCCGGTCGCTCCCGAACGCACCGCGATGCTGTCGGCGGCGCTGCGGCCCGCGCCCGACACCGGCCGCTGGCTCGCCGACCGTGCCGCGATCGATCTCGATGTGGCGCTCGACGGCGTCGCGATGATCGAAGCGGCGGACGAGCGGGAGGAGGCGCAGGCGATCGCCGTCGCGATGCGTCGCTCCGTCGCCAACGGGGAGACGGTCGCCCTCATCACACCGCATCGGCCGCTCGCCCGCCGCGTCATCCATGCGCTGCGGCGCTGGGAGATCGAGGTCGACGATTCGGCCGGCGACCCAATTTCGACGACGCCGGCGGGGATTCTCGCCCGCCTCGTCGCCTCGATCGCCTTTACCGGCGGCGCTGCGGACTGGCTGGCGCTCCTCAAACACCCCTGGACGACCTTCGGCGTCGAGCCCGACGCCTACCGCGCCGGCGTCCACTCGATCGAGCGCATGTTCCGCGGTCCGCGCCTCGCGCCGGGCCGGATCATCGCCGCGATGCGGGCCCCGGTGAAGGGGCGGGATGCCGCCGCCGCAATCGCCGGGGAGATCGAAGCCGCGCTCGCGCCGCTGCGGGCGTTGAAGGGCGAGACCGTCACCATCGCCGCGCTCGCCGCCGCGCACCTCGACGCCTTCGCCCGCGTCGCGCCCGATGCGCCGGAAGGGGCGGATCTTGCCGCCGTCAAGGCTGCGCTCGGGAGCCTATCGGCCCGCGACGAGCTCGCGATCGCGCCCGTCGAGTGGCCGGCGACATTCGACGCGCTGGTCTCCGGCATCGTCGTCCGGGGTGCGGCGCACGATCATGCCGTGCGCATTCTCGGCCCGCTCGAAGCGCGCCTCCAGGCCTTCGACCACACGATCCTCGGCGGCCTCAATGAGGGAACGTGGCCGCAATTGCCGGACGCGGGGCCGTGGATGTCGCGCGGGATGATGAGCGCCTTCGGGATCGAGCAGCCGGAACGCCGGATCGGCCTGTCGGCGCACGATTTCGTCATGGCCGCGCATCAGAAGCGGGTGACGCTGACACGGGCGGCCAAAGCGGCCGGGGAGCCGACGGTCGCCTCGCGCTGGTGGCTGCGGATCGCTGCCTTCGCGGGCGAGGCGATCGAGCCGGCGAAGAAGCGCGGTGCGGCGCTCGTCGCCCTCGCCGCCCATCTCGATGCCCGCCCGCCGGTCGATCCTCCGGCGCGCCCGATGCCGGCGCCGCCGCTCGAGTCCCGCCCGCGCCTCTTCCGCGTCACCGAGATCGCGCGCCTCGTGCGCGATCCTTATGCGATCTATGCCCGGCGCGTCTTGGGTCTCGAGCCGCTCGATCCGCTCGAGGCCGATCCGAGCGCCGGCGATCGCGGTGAGCTCTTCCACGCGGTTCTCGCTCGCTTCATCGAGGACGAGCATCACCGTGCGCCGGACGCGGTGGACCAATTCCACCGGCTCGTGGCAGAGGCGCTCAAGGCGCTCGACCATGCGCCGGACGCACAGGCGCTGTGGGGCGCGCGGCTCAAATTCATCGCGGCGCGGATTTGCGAGGAGGAGGCGCGGCGGGCGCCGCGCGTCGTCCGCTCCCTCGTCGAGGTGCCGGGCGAGATGGCGCTCTCCTCGGGCGTCAGCCTGCGCGGCCGGATCGACCGGATCGACGTGTTCGGCGACGGCTCGATCGAGCTGATCGACTATAAAAGCGGCCGCCCTCCGTCGGTGAACGAGGTGAAGACCTTCTTCGAGCCGCAATTGCCGCTGGAGGCGGCGCTCGTGAAGGCCGGCGCGATCACCGCGCTGTCGCCGGACGCGCCGATCGACGAGCTCACCTATGTGGCGCTCGCGAGGGGGCGGGTGCCGGTGGACTGGGTGCCGGTCGCGAAGGGGGAGGCGATGGCCTACGCCGAGGAGGCGATGGAGCGTCTTACGGCGCTCCTCGCCCTCTATGAGGATGCCGAGCAAGGCTATGTCTCGCGTGCGCGCCCCCAGAATGCCGAATCGTTCGACGGCGACTATGATCATCTCGCAAGGGCGGCGGAATGGCAGAACGGCTGACGGTCCCGCCCGAACTAGACGCCGCGCAGCGCCGCTCGTCGAACCCCGAGGCGTCGGTCTGGGTCTCGGCGAATGCCGGGGCGGGGAAGACCTATGTCCTCGCCCAACGGGTCGTCCGGCTTCTCCTCGCCGGTGTCGCGCCGCGCTCGATTTTGTGCCTCACCTACACCAATGCGGCGGCGGCGGAGATGGCGAGCCGCGTCTTCTCCGAACTCGCTCGCCTCGCGACGCTGCCGGCCGATGCGCTCGCCGAACGGATCGCCGTCCTCGCGCCGGGCGCCGACCCGGCGGCGGCCGCGGCGCGGGCCCGCACGCTGTTCGCCGAGGCCCTCGAGACGCCGGGCGGGCTCAAGGTGCAGACGCTTCACGCCTTCGCCTCCGCCCTCCTTCGCCGGTTTCCGCTGGAAGCCAACATATCCGGCGCGTTCCAGGTGCTCGACGACGCGACGCGCGAGGAGATGACCGACCGCGCGATCGCCACCGTCCTCGGCAAGGCGACCAAGGAGCCGGACGGACGGATCGCCGCCGCCGTCGAGGCGCTGTTGCCACACGTCTCCGATCAGGGCCTCGGCGGGGCGATCCGCACGGCGCTTTCCGAACGGCGCCGGCTGAGGGCCTGGCTCCTCGATGGCGCGGGAACGGCGAAGCTGACGGCCGATCTCGAAGCCGCGCTCGGCCTCGACGACCTGCCGGACGAGCCGCCTTTTTTCGACGATGAGGACTGCCGCCGCCTGATCGACCGCATTCGCGCCGCAAAACAGTCGGCGGGCGTCGCCGACAGTCTCACCGAGATGCTGGAGACGCAGGACCCGGACGACCGGGCGGCGAAATGGGCGAGCATTTTCCTCACCGGCAAGGGAGAGGCGCGCAAGACGGTGGTCGCAAAGGCGATCCTCGCGGACGAAGACGGGCTCGACGAGCGGATCCGCTCCGAGCAGGCCCGCCTCATGGCGTGCGCGGAGCGGGACCGGGCGCGCAAGGCCGTCGCGGCGACCGTTCCACTCGTGCAGCTCGCCTGGGAGGTTCTCGGCGTCATCGAACGGGACAAGCGCCGGCGCGGGCTGATCGACTATGACGACCAGATCGAGCGGGCGATGAACCTCGTTCGCTCCGGTTCGGCCGCCGCCTGGGTGCGCTTCAAACTCGACGAGGGGATCGATCATGTGCTCGTCGACGAGGCACAGGACACGTCGCCCCCGCAATGGCAGATGGTCGACGCGCTGACGGAGGAGTTCTTCGCCGGCCACGGTGCGCGCCCGGTCCAGCGCACGCTCTTCGTGGTGGGCGACGAGAAGCAGTCGATCTACTCCTTCCAGGGCGCCGCGCCGCACCTCTTCGCCGAGAAGCGCCGCGCCTATCATCGTATCGCGACGGATGCGGGACTCGCCTTCGAGGCGGTGGACCTTGCCCATTCGATGCGCTCCGCCCCGGAAGTGCTGTCGGCGGTCGACCGGGTGTTCGGCGTCGACGCGCTCGCCGCCGCGGTGGGGGCGGAGGCGGGCGCGGTGCGGCATCTGCCGGTGAGGCCGGGGCCGGGCGGTGTCGACGTCTGGCCGCTCTTTGCCGACAGCGTCTCGGAGAAGCCGGACGCCTGGGAGCTGCCGTTCGACCATACGGCCGACGATTCCGGCATGATGAAGCTCGTCCGCGCGATCGCCGACCAGATCGAGGCGTGGTGTGTAAAGGGGCCCGGCGGCGGGCCGCCGATCGAGCCCGGCGACGTGATGATCCTCGCCCGCAAGCGCGAGCCGTTCGCGACGCTGATGAACCGCGAGCTGAAGCGCCGACGCATTCCCGCCGCGGGCTCCGACCGGCTCGACGTCACCGCGCACATTGCCGTGAAGGACATGCTCGCGCTGGGGCGGGCGCTGATCTCCACCGACGACCTCTCGCTTGCGGCGGTTCTGAAGAGCCCGCTCTTCGGCTTCGACGAGGACGCGCTCTTTGCCGTCGCCCACGGCCGCGAGCGCTCGCTTCTCGCCGCGCTCGCGAACGGGGACCAGGCGGCGCGGGAGGCGCACGCCCGGCTTCTCGCCTGGGGGCGTGCGGCGCGCACCGAGCGGCCGTTCGACCTCTTCGCCCGCATCCTCATCGGCGAGGGGCGGCGGGCCGACTTCGCCGCCCGTATGGGCAGCGAGGCGGAGGACGTTCTCGACGCCTTTCTCGACCTCGCGCTCGATTATGAGGGGCGCGGCATTCCGACCCTCGAGACGTTCCTCATCAATGTCGGAAAATCCAAGCAGCAGCTCAGCCGCACGGCGGACGGCCGGGCCAACGTGGTGCGGGTGATGACGGCGCACGGCTCCAAGGGCCTCGAAGCGCCGGTGGTGTTCCTCGCCGACAACGGCAATGCGACGACCGGCGGAGGGTTCGGTGCGCCGATGATCCCGCTGCCGCAGCCGAACGCCATGTCGAGCGCGCAACTCAGCCTCGCGCTCGGCGCGGAGGACGAGGCGGAGGGGCGCGACGTTCTCGTCTACGCGCCGACCAAGGAGCATCATCCGCAAAAGATCGCCGAGCTGCACGCCGCTCGCACGGAGGCCGAGCGCCAGGAGCATTACCGCCTTCTTTATGTCGGCATGACGCGGGCGGAGCGGCAGCTCGTGGTCTGCGGATCCTACAAGACCCGCGCGCCCAGCGAGGACATGTGGCACCGGATCGTGAGCGACGCGCTCGCCAGCGAGGCGGAGGCGATCGATACGCCGGAAGGCCAGATGCTGCGCTGGCGGCGTCCCGGTGGCGCGCCGCTGCCGGCGGCTTCGGCTGAGCCGGCGCCGCCGGCGGCGGAACCCGCATCGCCGCCCGACTGGCTCTCGATGCCGGCCGGTCACGTGCCGGGCGCGCCCGAGCCGATCGCCCCGTCGGCCGGCGAACACGTCATCGCCGCCGGGCCCGCCGATGTGGAGCGCCGACCGCTGGGCGCCGCCGATTTCGGCTCTGTGCTCCACGCCCTCCTCGAACGGGAGGAGGCGGACGAGGCGATGGGCGCGTTCGTCGCAGCGTCCTATCCGGCCCTCGCGGGCGATGCGGTCGCGGGGATCGTCGCCGAGGCGCGTGCCGTGCTCGATCTCGACGTGTTGCGCGAAGGGGTGGTGAAGCGCGAGATCGACGTGACGGGCGATGTCCGGCTCGCGGATGGGACGGTCCGTCGCGCGACAGGGCGTATCGACCGGCTGCAATTGAGCCCCGGCCGCGTCCTCATCATCGATTACAAGACCGACCGTGTCGTTCCGGCAACGCCGGAGTCGGCGCCGGACGCCTACCGAACGCAGCTCGGCATCTACCGCGCGCTCGTCGCGGCGATGATGCCGGGATACGAAGTTTCCACCGCGATCATTTGGACCGCACGGCCCCTTTTCATGCCGATGGACGGGGCGCTCGTCGCCGCCGAGGTCGTGCGCGGTGGCCTCGCAGCTTGACGCTTTGGCAGGCCGTCCATACGTACCATCAACATTTCCGACACAGCCAGCCAAAGGTGAGGCATGTCTCCCTCCACCGTTACCGACGCGTCGTTCACGGACGACGTCATCAACTCCTCCGAGCCTGTCGTGGTCGACTTTTGGGCCGAATGGTGCGGCCCCTGTAAGATGATCGCCCCGGCTCTCGAGGAAATCGCGAGCGAGATGGACGGCAAGGTGAAGATCGCCAAGCTGAACGTCGACGAGAATCAATCGATCGCCATGAAGTACGGCGTCCGCTCGATTCCGACGCTCATCATGTTCAAAAATGGCGAGCCGACCTCGACCCAAGTCGGAGCGGCGCCTAAGGGCAAGCTCGTCGACTGGATCAATTCGTCGATCTAACCGCAGGGGCGGGCATGGCAGACGAGAACAAGACGGGTGCACCGAAAGGCGCACGCGCCGAAGACACTCTGGTTCCCGAGGCGGAGGAAATCATGGGCCAAGCGGCCAACGGTCCCTCCGCCGAGGGCGAGGCGTCGGATCATTTCACCGAGGCGATGGACGAGCTCCGCCGTGAGAGCGAGGAGATGCGGCAGCACATGCTGCGGGCCCTCGCCGAGGCGGAGAACGTGCGTCGTCGCGCTCAGCGGGACCTCTCGGACGCACGCCAGTACGCCGTGACGAGCTTCGCACGCGACCTTCTGAGCGTGTCCGACAACTTCCAGCGCGCACTTCAAAGCGTCGATAACCTCAACGCTGACGATTTGCCGCCGGAAGTGAAGGGCCTTCTCGACGGCGTTCGGATGACCGAGCGCGAGCTTGCGAGCGTGTTCGAGAAGCACGGCATTTCCGTCATCGAGCCGAACGGTGAGAAGTTCGATCCGAACAAGCATCAGGCGATGTACGAGATCGAGAATCCGGACGTTCCGTCCGGCACCGTTCTGCAAGTCGCGCAGACCGGCGCGATGATCGGCGATCGCGTGCTGCGTCCGGCGATGGTCGGCGTGTCGAAGGGCGGTCCCAAGCCCAACGAGGCGCCGAAGGCGGCGAACGATGCGAACGCCACGGACGGAGGCGAGGCCTGAAAAAGCCTGAAGCGGTCCTTCTCCTGGAAGGACCGCTGTCGCCGCTCTATCGCCGCATCGCGGGTCACCTCGAAGCGGCGGGCGTCACCGTCCATCGAATCAATCTGTGCCCAGGCGACCGTGTCGCCTGGGGCTTTCGTCGTGGCGTCTCCTATCGGGGGCGCAAGGCCGACTGGCCGGCCTTTGTCGGTGCGTTCATGGATCGGCACGGCATCGAGGCGGTGCTGATGCATTCCGAGCGCCGCCCCTATCATCTCGAGGCGGCGCAGGAGGCGCGGGCGAGGGGGATCGACGTCCTCGTCACCGAACTCGGCTATCTGCGTCCCGATTGGATGACGCTGGAGCGGAACGGCAATTCCGTCGATAGTCTCTTCCCGACCGATCCCGATGCGATCCGCCGGATCGCCGCCGAGGCGCCCGAGGTCGACACTGCCGTGCGCTATCCGCGTCAGGCGGGCCTCGAAACGGTCGACGATCTCCAGAACAATCTGTCCAACGTCTTCCTCTGGTTCCTCTATCCGCATTATCGCGCGCACGGGCTTTATCATCCGTTCGTCGCCTACGCGCGCTTCCTGTGGCGCGAGGGCCATCGCGGTGCGCGCGACGCGGCGGCGCTGGCGGTGCGCGAGGCGCTGAAACCGCCTTTCTTCCTTTTCGCGATGCAGACGGATACCGATTTCCAGATCCGGTCCAACTCGCAGCTTTCCGACATGACCGAGGCGCTCGGCGAGGTCTTCGCCTCTTTCGCCGCGCATGGTCCGGCGGGGGCGCGGCTCGTCGTCAAGAAGCATCCCGGCGATCTCGGGCCGGTCGATTGGGCGCGGCGTGTGCCGGATCTTGCCGCCGCCGCTGGGATCGCCGATCGCGTCGCGTTCGTCGACGGGCTCGGGATGGACCGCTGGTGCGCCGACGCGGCCGGGCTCGTCACGGTGAATTCCAGCGCGGCGCTCGATGCGCTCGCCGCCGGGCTGCCGACCTTCGCGATGTCGCCCGCCGTCTACGACATTCCGGGCCTCACCTTCCAGGGATCGCTCGACGCCTTCTGGCGAGAGGCGACACCGCCGGATGCGGACCTTTTCCGTGATTTCCGCAAGGCGCTCGCCGCGAGCATCCAGGTCCGCGGAACGATCTATTCGGTCGAGGGGACCGCGCGGGCGGCCGAAGCGATGGCGGCGCGCATCGTCGGCGGCACCGTCGGGATGCCCGGCGCGGCCGACGGACCGCCGCCACGTTACGAACGGGCCCGCGCGCTCGGCATTCGTTGAAGCGTTTGCGCCACGCGCCTTGCCCCGATACTCATCGAGAAATGACGAGGGAGGAGGCAGCATGGCCGCCGGAACGGAACTTTTCACGCTTTCAGGCAAGACCGCTTTGATCACGGGTTCGAGCCAAGGCATCGGCTATGCGCTCGCCGAGGGGATGGCGGCCGCGGGCGCGGCGATCGTGTTGAACGGGCGCGACGAGGCGCGCGTCTCGGAGGCCGCGGATCGCCTGCGGCAGAGCGGGGCGACGGTCTCGGCCATCGCGTTCGACGTAACGGACCATGGCGCGGTGCGTGCCGCGATCGACGCCTACGAGGCGGGGACGGGGCCGATCGACATTCTCGTCAACAATGCCGGAATGCAGCATCGCGGTCCGCTCGAAGAGTTCGAGGCGGACGCGTTCGAGCGGCTGATGCGCACCAACGTGTCGAGCGTCTTCAATGTCGGCCAAGCGGCGGCCCGGCACATGATTTCGCGCGGGGCGGGCAAGATCATCAACATCGCCTCGGTCCAGTCGGCGCTCGCGCGGCCGGGGATTGCGCCCTACACGGCCTCGAAGGGCGCCGTCTCGAACCTCACCAAGGGGATGGCGACGGATTGGGCCAAGCATGGGCTCAATGTGAACGCGATCGCGCCCGGTTATTTCGATACGCCGCTCAACGCCGCGCTGGTCGCCGACACCGACTTCAACGCCTGGCTCTGCAAGCGCACGCCGCAAGGGCGCTGGGGACAGCTCCCGGAGCTCGTCGGCGCGTGCGTCTTCCTGGCGTCGGCGGCGTCGAGCTTCGTCAACGGGCACACGCTGTTCGTCGACGGCGGGATCTCCGTGAGCCTCTGAGCGTTTTGCGCGCCGCTGCTCTCAGGCGGCGCGCACGTCCTGCAGAAAGTTCGTGACGACGCTGCGGAGCTGGAGTGACACGGCGTTCATCCGACTGGATGCGGTGCCGACCTCATGGGCGTCGCTCGACGTGCGCTCCGCGGCGACGACGAGCTTCACCACCCGATCGTTGGCTGATTGCGAGCCGTCCGACGCGGCCCGCACGCCGGCGCCGATACTCCGAGTCGCCTCGCTCTGCTGCGCCATCACCGATGCGATGCCGAGCGCGGACGCCTTCAAGGCGTCGAACCGGGCGAGGATATCGTCGATGCCGCTGACCGCCGCTTTCGTCTCGCGCTGAATGTCGCTGATTTGCTTGGCGATCTCGCTGGTCGCCGAGGCGGTCTGGTTGGCGAGCTCCTTCACCTCGTGAGCGACCACCGCGAAGCCGCGCCCGGCGGCGCCCGCGCGTTCGGCTTCGATCGTCGCATTGAGGGCGAGAAGGTTCGTTTGCGCGGCGATCTTGGCGATCATCGTCGCCACCGTGCCGATCGACTGGGCCGAGCTCGACAGGCCGGTGATGCGCGAGGAGGCGGACGATGCGGCGCTGGCTGCCTCGTCCGTCGCGCGTTGCGAGGCGTCGACACGGCTCGAGATTTCCGCGATTGAACTGCGGAGCTGATCGACGGCCGCGACGACATCCTGCACCGATCGCGTCGCTTGGGTGGCCGATACCTGCGCCTCGCTCGATCCGCGCGAGGTGACATCGACGGCATCGGCGAGGGAGGTCGCGACGCTCGACAGGCCGGCGGCCATCTGGTCGACTTCGACGAGCGTGTTCTCGGCATGGGAGCGGAAGATGTCGATCGCCTTCTCGAGGCGCTGCGCCCGCGCGACCTCTTGGGCGTGCGTCTCCTGGGCGACCTCGATGAGGTGCAGCCGCTCCTCCTCGTTCCGCCGGAAGATCTCGAGGGCGCGGGCGATGTCGCCGATCTCGTCCGTCCGCTCTGCTTCGGTGATCTGAAGTGAAATCTCCCCCTCGGTGACGCGGCGGAGCTTTTCGAGGATCGAACGGATCGGCCGCTTCAGATTGCGCACCAGACGGCCGCAGATGAGGATGTTGAGAAGGATGACGATCGCGGCGATGCTCGCGGTGATCAGGAAATGGCGGGAGATCGCCTCCTGCGACGCGCGTGCGCTGGCGAGAAACCGGGCGATCGCATGGTCCTCGATGCTCTTGAGCCGGTCGATCCGCTCGGTCGAGGCGCGGAACCATTCCGGCCCCTCGACGCTCGCGATCGACCCGCCGAACGGGTTATCGCGGGCAAGGGCGCGCATCTCCTCGACCTGGGCGACGACGACGCCGGAGAGCGCTTGGTCGATAACGGCGCGTTCCTCCGCCGTCGCGAGATTGCGGGCGGCTTCGAGATAGGCGTCCTGCTTGGCGCCGAGGCCGACAAAGCGGGTGTAGATCGCCTCGTCGAAGGTGCCGGCGCCGAAACCGGCCGCGCCCATCGCCCGTTCGAGGCCGGCCGCCTCTTTGGCTCGCAGGATGAAATCGAGGAGGACGGACTGTCGGACGGTCGCCCCGTCGGCGACGCCATCCATCTGCCCGTGCACTTGGGCGAGAAGCTGTCCGATGAGGCCGGTATAGTAGGCAGCGGCGTCGCCGACCGTAATGGCGCCGTCGGAGACCGTTCGCCGCATCGCGGGAAGTCGGTCGAGCGTCGCCGAGATCGCGCCGATTTCGCCGGGCGATGCGTGCATGGCTTCGATATGGGGGAATGCGGCGCGAAGCCTCTCGATCGCGGCGTCGCTGTCGCGGCGCTTCATCGCGAGGAGATCGGCGAACCTCTTCGATCCCGCGCCGAGAAAACCCGCCGATAGGCCGCGCTCCTGCTGCAGCTCGTGCACGAGATCGGCGAAGGTTGGGGCATGTTCGACGCGCTCCTGCGCCTCGGATGCTTCCCGCCACATGGTGTAATCGGTGACGAGGGCGTTGGACGCCACGGCGATGACGCCGACCACCGAAATGATCGCAACCAACGTAATTTGAGCGCTGAGACGCATCGGCCATCCGCCTTTCGTCGATGGAGGCGGAATCTGTAATTGCGGAAGATGGCGCGAGGCTCGCACCGCGACCCCGCAGGATGCGGACAATCCGTCATGACGGCGCTCTCCGCGCTCAGCCGCGCATCGCGCGGCCGATGCCAACGGATCGTGATATCCATTTTGGACAAAATGCGTGCTGCAATGGATCGCGGACTTCGCGATGGTCCTCGGGCCAAAAAAACAGGCGTGTCCTCGCAGTCGAATGGCTGATGAAGGCGTCGCGCTTCAAGCAATATATATGGAGAGGAACCCCATGAAGATGACCGCGACCTTTGCCGCCGTCAGCGCGATCGCGCTCATGAGCGCGCCGGCGCTCGCCGAAACCATGACCATCGGCATCACACAGAACAATGTCGGCGTCGACAGCTATCAGACGACCTATGAGCGCGCCTTCGTCGAGGCTGCGAACGCCGATCCGAATATCGACGTCGTCGTGCTGGACGCCGGCGGCGACGTCGCTCGCCAGATTGGACAAATTCAGGATCTCATCCAGCAGAAGGTGGACGCGATCATCATCTGGCCGACCAATGGTCAGGCCGTCGTCCCGGCCGTTCGGCAGGCCGATCGCGCCGGGATTCCCGTGGTGATCACCAACAGCCAGATCGCCGAAGCGGGCTTCGACTTCATCAAGTCCTTCTCGGGGCCGAACAACATTATCCAGGGTGAATATTCCGCGCAGATGATGTGCGACGCCCTCGGCGGCGAAGGCCAGATCGTCCAGATCTCCGGCCAGCCGGGCTACACCACCGCGATCGAGCGCCAGAAGGGCTTCGAGGACGAGCTTGCCGCGAACTGCCCCGGCGTCGAGATCGTGGAGACCCAGCCCGGCGACTGGAATCGCGAGAAGTCGCAGCGGGTGATGGAGAATTTCCTCACCAAATACGACAAGATCGACGGCGTCTATTCGGGCGACGACAATATGGGCGTCGGCGCGCTGAACGCCGCGAAAGCCGCGGGCCGGGCCGACGAGACGGTGTTCATCGGCGCCACCAACTTCGCCGTCGGCTACGAGGCGATGGGGCGCGGCGAATATTGGGGCTCGGTCTACCAGTCGCCCGTCGAGGACGCGAAGAACGCCCTCGAGACGGCCAAGGCCGTGGCGTCCGGCGAAGAGGTGCCCTTCCTCAACTATTTCGACACGCCGAAGATCACGCAGGACAACATGAGCGAGTTCGAGAAGCCCGTCTTCTGACGGGACCGCTCGCCGAACGGCGCGCCGCCATGGTGCGCCGAGCCGCCCGCGCACCCACGGCCGAGGATAACGGCCCGCGCGGCGCGGGGTGTCCGACGAGGCGAATCACACGGTGAGATCCGGCGACAGACCGGACCGCAAGGGGAGGACGACATGACCACCGACACCGGCGAGGTGGGCGAACGGCGGCTCAGTCTGCCCGCATGGCGCGATATCGGCCATGGCGCGCAGCGGCAGGGGATCCTGCTCGCCTTCATCGTCTTCCTCATCCTGTTCTCGTTGTTTTCCGACCGGTTCGCGAGTTGGGACAACGCCTCGACCGTCTTCCGGCAGGTCTCCATCATCGGCACCATCGCGCTCGGCGTCACGATCGTGGTGATCGGCGGCAATCTCGACCTTTCCGTCGGCTCGATGCTCTCGTTCTCAACGGTCATGGTGGTCGACCTCCACGACAAGATCGGCCCCGCTCCGGCGATGGCGATCACCCTCGTCGCCACGCTGGCGATCGGGTGCGTGAACGGCATCCTGGTCGGCTTCCTGAAGCTCAACTCGCTGATCGTGACGCTCGGCATGTTGTCGGCGATCCAGGGCCTGACGCTGATCTATTCCGGCGGACAGAATGTCGACATCACCGATCAAGAGGCGACCTGGTTTGCCTTTTTCGGCCGTGACTTCGTCCTCGGCATCGCGGTGCCGACATGGATCTTTCTCGGCCTCGCGGTGGTGTTCCACATCGTCCTCACCCGCACGGCCTATGGCCGGCGCGTCTTCGCCGTCGGCGGCAACAAGACGGCGGCGGCCTTTTCCGGCATCCGCCGGGCGCGCGTGGTCTTCTCGACCTACGTGATCTCGTCCTTCACCGTCTTCTGCGCGGCGCTCATTCTGGGCAGCCGGGTGATGGGCAGCCAGAACAATGTCGGCCAGGGCTACGAGCTCCTGGTGCTCGCCGGCGTCATCCTCGGCGGAACCTCGCTGCTCGGCGGTTCGGGCTCGGTCATCAAGACCGTCATCGGCGTGCTCATTCTGGGCTTCATCCAGAACGGGCTCCTCCTGATGGGCTATCAATATTACGCGCAGTGGCTCGTCACCTGGGTGGTCATCATCCTCGCCGTGTGGCTCGACGTTGCCTCGCAGCGCGGCCGCCTCTTCACCACGACGGCTTGAGGAGGACCGCATGACAAAGACGCTCGCAACGCTTCAGAATCTGCGCCGCTTCACGGTGATCCCGCCGATTTGGCTCTTCACCCTCGCCTGCGCGATCTTCTTCTCGCTGATGACGGACAATTTCGCCGAAATCGGCAATCTGAAGAACATCCTGCAACAGACCTCCACCATCGGCCTCATCGCCCTCGGCATGACGGTGGTGATGATCAACGGCAATATCGACCTCTCGGTCGGCGCCGTCGTGGCGCTCGCCGCTTCCCTCGCCGTCGGTCTCCAGAGCGAAATCGGGACGCTTCCGGCGGTGTTCGTCGGCCTCGGCGCCGGGATCGGGCTCGGCTTCGTCAACGGGATGATCGTCTGGAAGACCGGCGTCGACGCGTTCATCGTCACCCTCGGCGCGATGATCGGCGTCCGCGGCCTCGTCTTCCTCTACACGCAGGAACAGTCCTTCTTCGCGATGGACTTCGCCTATTCGGACTTCGGCATGTCCCAGTTCGCGGGGTTGCCGACGCTCGCCTGGGTGTTCCTCGGCTTCACCGTGCTGATGCATTGGCTGATGACCTCCACCGTCCACGGGCGGAACGCCTATGCGGTCGGCGGCAATCGGGACGCGGCGCTGAACGCCGGCATTCGCGTCGGCCGGCACATGGTCGTCAACTTCATGATCGTCGGCTTCTTCGCCGCGCTCGCCGGGATCACGTTGTCGACCCAGATGGGCGCCTCCACGCCCAATCTCGGTCGGGAGTACGAGCTTTGGACGATCACGGCCGTCGTCCTCGGCGGCACCAAACTGGCCGGCGGGGCGGGGTCGATCGTCGGCACGCTCGGCGGCGTTCTCGCCATCGGCATCCTGCGCAACGGGATGAACCTCATGCAGGTGCCGGCCTTCTACGTCCTCGTCATCCTGGGGGCGATCCTGATCATCGTGCTCTTCATCGACCGCCAGGTGAACCGCGCCGGCGTCGAGGAGGTGAAGATATGACCGCCGAAACCGCCACCCCCCACGCGGCCCCGAATGCGTCGGACCGCGATGCGGTGACAGCGCGGGAGCCGCTCCTCCGTCTCGACGGGATCACGAAGACGTTTCCGGGCGTCGTCGCGCTCGACGATGTGAGCCTCGAGGTGAGGGCCGGAGAGGTCCACGCTTTGCTCGGCGAGAATGGAGCGGGCAAGTCCACACTGATGAAGATCCTCGCGGGCAATCACACCGCCAATCGCGGGGCGATCCACCTTGAGGGTGAGCCCGTCCATTTCGACAATCCGATGCAGGCCAAGCGCGCCGGGATCGTTCTCATCCACCAGGAGCTCTCGCTGGTGCCGGAGATGACGGTGGCCGAGAATATCTTTCTCGGCTCGCTGCCCAAGGGCATCCTCGGCACGGTGAAATGGCGCGTTCTCTTCGCCGTCGCCGATGAGATCCTGAAGACGCTCGGTTGCCGCTTTTCCGCGAAGGACAAGGTGGAGAAGCTGTCGATCGCCAACCGGCAGATGGTGGAGATCGCCCGCGCGCTGGTGTTTACCCCGAAGGTCGTCGTGTTCGACGAGCCGACCGCCTCGCTGACGGATGCCGAAAAGGTCGTCCTGTTCGAGATCATTCGCGGGTTGATGCGCAAGGGCGTCGGCATCGTCTACATCTCGCACCGGATGGACGAGATCTTCACGCTCTCCCATCGCCTCACCGTCCTGCGCGACGGGAAGGTCCGCGGCACGCGCGTCACCGCCGAGACCACCGAGGACGACGTGACCCGGCTGATGATCGGCCGTTCGCTCGAGGGCCGCGAGAAGCGCGCCGCCGGCGAGCCCGGCCCGGTCGCGCTCGAGGTGAGGGGCCTGTCGTGCGGTTCGCTCTATCGCGATATCTCATTCGAGATCCGCAAGGGCGAGGTCGTCGGCATGTATGGCCTCATCGGCGCCGGCCGGACCGAGATCGCCGAGACTTTGTTCGGCCTCAGATCGCCCGACACGGGCGAGATTCGGATCGACGACGAGACCGTCGAGATCGATGCGCCGCCGGATGCGATCGCGCGTGGCCTCGCCCTCGTGCCGGAGAGCCGCAAGGAGCAGGGCCTCGTCCTCGGCATGAGCTGCCGGGACAATATGTCGATGGCCCAGCTCGGCACCGTGTCGAACGGGATGGGCTTCCTGAAGCCGAAGGCCGAGCAGGCGATCTACGACACCTACGCCACCATGCTCGACCTGCGCTCCCCCGGCCCGCAGGCGCTGGTGGTGAACCTTTCGGGCGGCAATCAGCAGAAGGTGGTGATCGGCAAGTGGCTCTCCACCGCGCCGGAGATCCTGATCCTCGACGAGCCGACGCGGGGCATCGATGTCGGTTCGAAATCGGAGATCCACGACCTCATCCGCCGGCTCGCCGGAACCGGGCTCGCGATCCTCGTCATCTCCTCCGAGATGCCGGAGATCATGGGCGTCTCCGACCGGGTGATCGCGCTCTATCACGGGCAGATGGCCGGCGTTTTCGATGCGGCGACGCTGACGGAAGACCGTCTCGTCCAAGCGATCTCGGGCCTTTAGATGCGCACGGCCGACGCCCCGCTCGCCCCCGAAGCGCTCCGTTCCAGCGCCCGGCAGCCCGCTCCCGCGGCGGGCCGGACGCTGACGCGGCACGAGATGCTGCGTTTCCTCGGCTTCATCGAGGAGATGCAGAGCGAGGGGGCGCACGTCCTGCCGCTCTCGACGCCGGATTCCTATCTCCACATCACCATCCACCTGATGCGCAACCACATCGAGGGGAAGCTCACCACCATCTCCACCCTCGCGATGGCGGCGCGGGTGCCTTACGCGACCGCGGTGCGGCGCATCCGTGAGATGCAGGACGAGGGGCTGATCCACCAGCGCCCGCGCACGAAATCGGGCAAGAGCTTCTCGCTCCATCCCTCTCCCGGCCTGATCGATGCGTGGCACAGCTACGCGCACCGCATCAAGCTGGTGGTCGGGCGCACGATCGGCCTGTCCGAGCAGGGCGAGGGGGCCGACTATTATTTCGGCGGCTCCTATCTGAAGGCGCGCATCATTCCGCTTCCGGCGGTGCACACCGAGCGGCTGAAGCTCGTCGGGCCGCTGCGCCTGCTGGTCCACGCCGACCCGACCTTCATGGCGATGGACACGCTGAAGCGGCAGCTCGAAAACGTGCTCGGGGCATCGGTCCGCGCCCGCGCGCTATCGATCGACCGGCTCCGGCTCGAAATGCTGGAGAACGCGGCGGCGCCGGTCTCCGCCTACGACATCATGGCGGTGGATTTGCCCTGGGTCGGCGAGTTCGCCGAGCAGGGAGTACTCGGCCCGCTCGACGAGGTCGTGGCGAGCGAGGGGATCAACCGGTCCGATTTCCATCCGGCCGGGTGGAACGGGGCCGTCTATAAAGGGCAGCTCTACGGGGTTCCGATCCAGACGACGCCGGAGCTTCTCGCCTACCGCACGGATCTCTTCGAGGCCGAAGGGATCGACCCGCCGACGACGACCGACGCGCTGTTGGCGGCCGCACGAACCCTGCATCGGCCGGACCGCGGCGTGCGCGGGATCGCGTGGAACGCCGCGCGCGGCACGCCGCTCGGCCACACCGTCCTGATGCTGATGGGCGCGTTCGGCCGCCCGGCGCTCAATCTTCCCCGCCTCGAAGACGGGTTCGACGCGACGGACCTCACCGGCGAGCGCCTCCGCCCGATGTTCGACACACCGGAAGCGGCCGAGATGGCGGACTTCCTGATGCGACTCATGGAAGTCTCGCCGCGCAACATCCTGTCGATGTCCTGGTACGAGCGCGTCGTTGCCTATGGCGATGGGGATGTCGCCATGGCCTATACCTATACGCTCCTCGCCCCATACTTCGAGAACGACCCGTCGCGGCCGGCCCATGCAAGGACGGGTTTCGTCCCGCATCCGGCGGGGCCGCATGGTCATCCGATCGCTCCGGTCGGGGGCTATGTGCTGTCGATGGCGGCCAATCTCGCCCCGGAGCGGCGGGATGCGGTGGGCAAGGCGCTGGCGCTGCTCACCTCCGCCGAGGTGAGCAAGCTCTACATCACGTCCGGCAGCCGGGCCTGCCCGCGCTTTTCCGTGACCGCCGATCCCGAAGTGCGGGCGCTCTCCCCGGCGCTCGCCTCGATGGACACGATGGCCCGCCAGGGGCTGCTCCAATATTGGCCGCGTCCACCCGCTCCGCAGCTCGCGGGTGTCATCGAGATCTGCGGCCACCTCTTCCACGACATGCTGCGCGGCCTCGTCAGCCCGCGCGATGCGCTCGCCGCGGTCCAGTCCCGGACCGAGGCGCTGATGCTTTCAAGGACG
Source organism: Acuticoccus kalidii (assembly GCF_021556395.1). Taxonomy (GTDB): domain Bacteria; phylum Pseudomonadota; class Alphaproteobacteria; order Rhizobiales; family Amorphaceae; genus Acuticoccus; species Acuticoccus kalidii. The sequence goes on along the minus strand of NZ_JAKGCS010000017.1, from coordinate 134,679 downwards.
GACTAGAGGAACATCCGATGGACCCGAATCGCCTCAAGGGCAAAAACATCATGGTCACGGGCGCCGCTCAGGGCATGGGCGCTGCGATTGCGGAGCACTATGCCGCCCAAGGCGCCAATGTCTGTATCGGCGACGTCAACGAAGCGGGCGTGAAGGATGTCGCCGCCCGCATCAACGGGGCCGGCAACGGCAAGGCGATCGCCGTGAAGCTCGACGTGACCAAGCGCGCCGACAACGCCGCCGCCGTCGCCGCCACGGTGGACGCCTTCGGCTCGATCAACGTCGCGCTGATGAATGCCGGCCTCAACAAGCCGCGCTTCTTCATGGATATCGACGAGGAGAATTGGGACCTCATCATGAACGTCAACGCGAAGGGCGTGCTCTTCGGGATGCAGGAGGCGGCGCGGCAGATGATCAAGCAGGGCGCGGAGAACGGCCCCTACAAGATCATCAATGTCGGCTCGATCGCCTCGCGCACGACGTTCGACGACGTGGTTCCCTATTGCTGCTCCAAGCACGCGGTCCTCGCGATGATCACCGGCGGCGCGCGGGCGCTTGTGGATCACAACATCACCGTCAACGGCTACGGGCCGGGCGTCGTGCGGACCGAGCTCTGGGAGCAGCTCGACAAGGATCTCGTCGAGATCGGCAAATTCCAGAAGCCGGGCGAATCGATGGATTCGCTCGCCGCCAACATGATCCTGATGAAGCGCTACTCCTATCCGAACGACGTGATCGGCACCGCCGCGTTCCTCGCGAGCCCGGAGTCAGACTACATGACTGGCCAGCTCATCATGATCGACGGCGGAATGGTGATGCAGTGAGTTTGGGACAAATACGTCACTTTTGGGCGTGAAATTGCGCGGAGGGATGTGACGAAACGGGCTGTCGTTCAAGGCGAGCCTGGCATAGATGTGCGGATTAAGTTGATAATGACCGTCAAAGCACGCGCCCAATCGTGCTGAGGAACGTTCAGGAACGCGGAGTCCGCAACCATGATCCATTCGAAGGCGCGGGAATGCCCGCATCGCTCGACCGACCTGTCCCATGGCGTCGGGAGGGCAGCCCATGGCTGACGCCGTGACGCCGCGCCATGGCGGGCAGCTTCTGGTCGACCAGCTCGTCACCGAGGGGGTCGATCGCGCCTTCTGTATTCCGGGCGAGAGCTATCTCGCCGCGCTCGACGGGATGGTCGGGGCCGGGATCGACCTCGTGGTCTGCCGCCAGGAGGGCGGCGCGGCGATGATGGCCGAAGCTCACGGAAAGTTGACCGGCCGTCCGGGCGTCGCCTTCGTGACGCGCGGGCCGGGCGCCACCAACGCCTCGGCCGGCGTCCATGTGGCGTTTCAGGATTCGACGCCTATGGTCCTCTTTGTCGGCCAGGTCGCCCGCGATCAGCGCGATCGCGAGGCCTTCCAGGAGGTCGACTATCGGCAGATGTTCGGGCCGCTCGCCAAATGGGTCGCCGAGATCGAGCTGACGGATCGGATTCCCGAATATGTGAGCCACGCCTTCCATGTCGCCGGGTCCGGGCGGCCGGGACCGGTCGTGCTCGCGCTGCCGGAGGACATGCTCTCGGCCGTCTCGAACGCGGCGACCGCTCCGGCTTCGGTGGACGTGCGAAGCGAGGTTAGCGAGGCTTCGGTCGACGCTCTCGTCGAAGCGTTGTCGGCGGCGGAACGGCCGATCGCCATCGTCGGCGGCGGTGGTTGGTCCGCTGAGACCACCGAGGCGCTGAGCCGCTTCGCGGCGGCGTGGGATCTGCCGATCGCGGCGTCCTTCCGCTGTCAGGACTATATGGACAACCGCCTGCCGCATTATGTCGGCGATGCGGGCGTCGGCGTGAATCCGAAGCTCGCCGAGCGGATCCGCGAGGCCGACACGATCCTCGCGATCGGCGCGCGCCTCGGCGAGATGACGACGAGCGGTTACACGCTCCTGACGGTGCCGGAGCCCAAGCAGCGGCTCCTTCACGTCTATCCGGACAGCGCCGAGCTCGGTCGCGTCTATCGTCCGACGCTCGCGATCGCGGCCTCGTCGTCCTCGGTGATCGAGGCGCTCGCGGCCCGGCCGGCGCCCAGCGTCCCGTGGGGCGCCTGGCGTGAGGATGCGCGGGCGGCCTATGAGGCGTGGCAGACGCCGCAGGCGACGCCGGGCGCGCTCCAGATGGAGCACGTCATCGCCCACCTCAACGAGGTGCTGCCGGACGATGCCATCCTGACGAACGGCGCGGGCAACTACTCGGCCTGGCTCCACCGCTATTATCGCTATCGCAGCTACCGCACCCAGCTCGCCCCGACATCGGGCTCCATGGGCTACGGTCTGCCGGCGGCGGTTGCGGCCAAGCTCGCCGCGCCGGAGCGGGACGTCGTGTGCCTCGCCGGCGACGGGTGTTTTCAGATGACGTGCCAGGAGTTCGGCACGGCGTGTGAGTTCGGGGCGAACATCATCGTGCTCATCTCCAATAACGGGATGTACGGCACGATCCGGATGCACCAGGAGAGGGAGTATCCCGGCCGCGTCTCGGGGACGAAGATGCGCAATCCGGACTTCGCCGCGTGGGCACGGTCTTACGGCGCATTCGGCGAGACGGTGACGGACAATGCGAGCTTTGCCGATGCGCTCGCGCGGGCGCGGGCGAGCAACACGCCGGCGATTCTCGACCTCAAGGTCGATCCGAAAGCCTTGTCGCCACGTCTCACCCTCTGACCGGTCGAGGCCGGCCCGCAGGGGGCCGGTCTCTCCTCACGAAAAAAGCCGCCGCGTTCGCATGAGCGCGGCGGCTTTTTTTTGTGCCGAAGCATTTCGGCCTTGCGCCCCTGGCGTGGCGCGCGGGCACGGATCGATTCGAGCCGATCAAGTGGCGATCGCCTGGACACTGGTACAAAATGTGATAGGGACAGAATCCTGAGGGCGTCTTTTCTGTGGGAAGCCCATCGAATACCGAATTCGCGCCGAATCAGTGAATAGTCGGCTGTGTAACGACTCCTGCGACCCGCTCTTGACACCGAACTGCCATCAATTGGAGGTATCGACATACGGTGCCGCGTGTTGATGTCCGAAAATGAGGTCGAAGGGGCGCATCATCGCGTATTTCCTGGCGATCGGTGCTGAACAGGCGGCTCGATCCGCTATCTTGGGTCGATTGGATGCGGAGGGCGAGCCCGAAATGGTTGCGTGACGCTCCGAATTGAGGCAGATGGCCCGGAGGCGATTCACAGGGCGGATGCGATTGCGCCATCTGCTTGCTCATTTTTCGACCCGATTGGGTATTTATTGCTCGTTGTTTGGCTAGCGATGCGGCGGAGCGACTAACGAAGCTGTCTTTTTTGTGTCAGCTTCACGTTTCGGTAAGGCGCGTATGAGTTTGTAATATCTATGCAATTTTGCATGAGGTGTCCGGTGCCATGAAAACTGGATAGTCAGTTTCTCAAGAAGGATCTTATGCCTTTTTCGACTCCTGCGCGCGTTGACACGCCGTAGGGTAAACGTTACTAGATTGAGAAGTTCCATAAATTGCAGGGTAAATGACGAACTGAGAGGATTTCGGGGCCCTCGCAGCGATGCGAGGTGGGATCTCTCTAGATTCGTTGTTTGGCTCCATTTGACCCGAGCTTGTTTTGACTCAATGCGGCCAAGAAACTGGAAAGTAACGAAGCAAGGGTTTGCGATTGCTTCAGTGTGCGGGCCCACCTGAAGTAGTGGTGAATGTGTGAAGGTGGCTAGCCTATGAATATTGTGTCTGCACATCAGCGGTCAGCCGCTGATTCTGCGCAGTCGTCCGCCGTTGGTGATGTGGCTATCATCGGGTGTGGGCTGCGACTTCCGGGTGGGGTCAACGACCTCGAGGCCTTGTGGACTTTCCTGAAGGGGCGCGGCGATGCGATCCGCGACCTGCCGGAAGGGCGCTGGCTTCACGATCTTTACGATCCGAAGCCCCGTTATGGCCGCACCTACGTCAAGCGCGCCGGCTTCATCGATGACCTCGACCTCATCGACACCAGCTTTCTCAGCATTTCCCCGCGTGAGGCGGCGCAGATCGATCCCCAGCAGCGGATCCTGATCGAGACCTCGTTCGAGGCGCTCGAGAATGCCGGCATCCCGCTCGACAAGATCGCGAAGACGCGCACGGGCGTCTTCATCGGCATCTCGTCGAACGATTACATCCAGTATCAGAACGAAGAGCCGCGGCGCGGCAACGCCTACACCAACACGGGTGGCGCGTTCTCGATCGCGGCCAACCGCATTTCCTACGTGTTCGACCTGCGCGGGCCGTCGATGGCGATCGACACGGCCTGCTCGTCGGGTCTGACCGCGTTCGACTATGCGGTCCGCTCGATCCGCCAGGGCGCATGCGAGATGGCGATCGTCGGCGCGGCCAACGCGCTGTTCAAGGCCGAACCTTTCGCCGGGTTCTGCGGCGCGAAGATGCTTTCCCCTGCCGCCCAGTGCCGGGCGTTCGACGCCGACGGCGAAGGCTTCGTGCGGGCGGAAGGTGCGGGCGCCTTCATCCTGAAGCCGCTCGACCAGGCGCGGAAGGACAACGACCCGATCCTCGCCGTCGTCCGCGGCACGGACGCGAACAATGACGGCCGCACCGGCGGTCTGTCGCTGCCGAACGGCGATGCCCAGCAGGAGCTCATCGAGCGCGTCTTCCACAATCACGGCATCCGCCAGGACGACGTCGTTTATGTCGAGGCGCATGGCACGGGCACGGCGGCCGGCGATCCGATCGAGGCCGGCGCTATCGGCCGCGCGATCGCGCAGGCGCGGGGCGGCGAGGGGATCCTGCCGATCGGCTCGATCAAGTCGAATATCGGCCACCTCGAGCCCGCGTCCGGCATGGCCGGTCTCGCGAAAGCGATCCTGTGCCTCAACAAGCGCGAGATCCCGCCTTCCATCCACTTCGATACGCCCAACCCGGCAATCGATTTCGACAATCTGCGTCTCAAGGTCGTGACCGAGATGACGCCGTTGCCGGAGACCTCTGGCCCGGCGCTGATCGGCATCAACTCGTTCGGTTTCGGCGGTGCGAACGCGCACGTCGTGATCGCCGAGCCGCCGGTCCCCGCGCCGCAGAAGGAGCGCGAGATCGAGCGGCCGTGGTTCCTCGTGTCCGGTCGTTCACCGGAGGCGATGCGCGCCGCGGCGGGCAATCTGTCGAAATATCTCGACGAGCGGGCCTCCTCGCCGTCGCTCTATGAGCTGGCGGGCAACCTTCTCACCCGCCGGACCTGGCATTCGCACCGCACGGCGATCTGGGCCGATTCGATCGAAGAGCTGCGCGTCAATCTCGACGCCGTGGCCGCCGATCAGGATGTGCCCAACGGGCTCTCGGGCACCGCGCTCGCGACGCAGCGGCCGGTCTTCGTCTTCACCGGCAACGGCCCCCAATGGTGGGGCATGGGCCGGGACCTCTACAAGGCGTCGAAGACCTTCCGCGACACGGTCGACGAGATCGGCGCGGCCTTCCGCGAAGTTTCCGATCTGAAGCTCGTCGACGAGATGATGAACTGCGACGAGGCCGACAGCCGCATGGCGATGACCGAGATCGCCCAGCCCGGCCTGTTCGCCGTGCAGGTTGGCCTCGCGCGCTGCCTCGCCGAGGACGGCATTCAGCCCGGCGCCACCGTCGGCCATTCGGCCGGCGAGCTCGCCGCGGCCTATTGCGCGGGCCTCTTCGACCTCAAGACCATCGTCAAGATCGTCTCCGCCCGTAGCCTTCAGCAGGGCAAGACCGCCGGCACCGGCGCGATGGCGGCGATCGGTCTCGGCATGGAGAAGACCAACGAGGCGATCGCGCACGATCCGAACCTCGTCATCACCGGCGACAACGGCCCGGACGCGACCACGATCGCCGGCCCCGTCGCCGCGATCGACGCGATCGTCAAGAAGCTCGACGAGCAGGGCATCTTCGCGCGCAAGCTGCGCCTCAACTACGCCTTCCACTCGCCGATGATGGACCCCATCGAGGCCGGATTCCGCGCCGACGTGAAGGGCGTGCGCGGCCACGAGGGCGACGTCCCGTTCTACTCCACCGTCACGGGCATGACGCTCGACGGAGAGGAGATGGACGAAGACTATTGGTGGAAGAACCTGCGCGATCCCGTGCTCTTCCGCCCGGCGATCGACGAACTCTGCGCCGACGGTTACGGCCTCTTCGTCGAGGTCGGACCGCATCCGAACCTGATCGGCTATGTGAAGGCCGTCGGCAAGGCGGCCGGCAAGTCCGTGCGCACGGTTGAGACGCTTCGCCGGGGCGAGGACGAGGTCGTCGCCCGGCGCAAGGCCGTCGCCGCGAGCGCCGTCGCCGGGGCTGCGTTCGACTTCTCGTCGATCGTCCCGGAGCCGGTCCGCGTCCTCGATCTGCCGACCTATCCCTGGCAGCACGAGCGCTTCTTCAACCGCCCCGCGCCGCGCGCCCCGATCGCAGGCACGGCGACCAACCACGCCTTCCTCGGCTTCCAGGTCGGCCTCGGCAAGGACGTGTGGACGCAGGATCTCGCTCTGTCGCGCTCGCCCTTTGTGGGCGACCACGTGATCCGTGACACGGTGCTCTTCCCGGCCGCCGGCTTCTTCGAGACGGCGCTCGCCGCGGGCCTCACCGAGGCCGCGCCCGAGACCACGGTGGAGCTGCGCGCCGGCCTCATTGAAAAGGCGCTCCCGCTCGACGAAGAGCGCGAGGTCATGTTGCAGACCTTCCTCGACCGGGTGGATCACAGCCTGTCGATCCGCTCGCGCGCCCTCAGCACCGACCCGGACGCCGAGCCCGATCCCTTCGTCGAGCATCTGCGCGCCAATCTCGAACTGCGCCCGAAGACCGCGTCGACGATCGATCTCGAGGCTCTCAAGGGACGGATGCGCAACGGCTTCCGCGAGGCGGCCGAGCATTATCACCTCACCGCCTCGCGCGGCCTCCATTACGGCCCCGCCTTCCAGACGGTGACGCATATCGAACTCGGCGACCGCGAAGTCCTCGCGACGCTCGAGCGTAAGGATGCGGCGGGCAGCACCTTCCATCTCGACCCGACCCAGGTCGACGGCGCGTTGCAGGCGATGATCGGTCTCATCGATTCGGGCGCCGATCGCCGGCTCTTCGTGCCGGTTCAGGTGGACCGTCTGATCTATCATGCCTCCACGAAGGCCTTCCCGACGGTCTATGCCCACGTCGTCGCGCGCGGCGCGAACCGCTTCTATCTGAGCGCCGACGTGACGATCGCCTCGCCCGAGGGTGAGGTTCTCGTGGAACTGATCGGCGTTCAGGTCCGCTCCGTCGGCACCGGACATGGTCACGAGGCGGTGACGGTCGAGCAGGTCCAGAAGCCACTGATCGCATTCGACGACGCGCTCGCCTCGGTCGACACGACGACGCTTCTTGCGAACGTCCCCATCACCGAGACCGTCGCCCGCCGCGACGCGATCATCGACGAGTATAACCGCACGACGGCGCTCGTCTGCGGGGCGTTCACCGCGCACACCTTCAACGCGCTGACCGGCGGCGCGCCGTTCACGATCGACACGCTCGTCGACGCGGGCAAGATCGCCGACCGGCACCGCCAATACGCCGCGACGATCGTCGCCGACTCCGTCAAGGAGGGCTATATCGTCGAGGAAGGCGGGGCGTTCCGTGTCGTCAAATCGCCCGATCCGATGGTGTTGTGGCGTCAGTATCAGCCGCTCTACCCGCATTTTGCGGCCGAGTGGTTCCTGACCTCGCGCATCTTCTTGCAGCACCAGGCGCTTCTGTCCGGCGAGGTCGAGGTTCTCGAGATCCTGTTCCCGCGCTCGGGCAGCCCGGTGATGGAACAGATCTACGAGCAGGGCTTCTCCTCGATCGGCGCGAACACCGCGCTCGCCCATGCGGTGCGCGAGTTCGTGCTGCAGATGCCGACGACGCGGCCCGTCCGGATCCTCGAGGTCGGCGGCGGCACCGGCGGCACCACGGCGCACATCCTGAAGGCGTTGCCGAAGGGCCGGTTCGAGTACGTCTTCACCGACGTTTCGCCCGACTTCCTGATGCGGGTGGAGCGCCGCTTCCACGACGTTCCGGGGTTCGAGACCGCGACGTTCGACGTGTCGAGGCAGAAAGACCCCAACGAGCTCGGCGGACCGTTCGACATCGTGATCGGTGCGAACGTGATCCACGCCACGGCGAGCGTGCGCGACAGCCTGAAAAACGCGCGGGGTCTCCTGCGCAAGAACGGTCTACTCGGCCTCATCGAGATCGAGCGGGTCGGCTATTTCGACTTCTTCTTCGGCCTCCTGCCGGGCGTCTGGGCGTTCACCGATCACGAGGATCGGCCGCACCATTCGCTGATGGCGGGCGCCAAGTGGCAGTCGCTGATCGGCGAGATCGGTTTCGCCGACGTCGCGCTCAAGACCGACGCGACCGAGACGACACCGTCCAACGTGTCCGTTCTGCTCGCCCGCAAGACGCTGGCGGACGGCGAGGCCGAGACGTTCAGCGCGCCGGCCGAAGCCGATGCGGACGCCGAGGCCCCGGCCGCGCGCCGGTGGATCGTCATGGCGCCGGCAGGCGAAGGCGCGGTCGCGGCGAAGCTCGTGGAGCGGGCCCGCGCGGCTGGCGACACGGTCTTCAGTGTTACCGTCACCGACGGCGCGCTGGCCGCCGATGCGCCGAAGTCCGGCGAGACGCGGGCCATCGTGGGCTCCGATGAAGCGGCGTGGACGGCGTTCGCGTCCGAGTTCGTCGGCAAGCCGGCGGACGAGATCGTGGTGTTCGCGCCGAACAGCACGATCGAGACCGAGCCGCAATCGACGACCGGCTGGCCGCTGGTGGCCTTCATCAAGGCGACGAGTGCGGCCGGCTGGGACTGCGCGCCCCGCTTCACCCTCGTGACCGAGGGTGTCGAGGGCGACCCGGCGGTCAACCTGTCAGGCGCCGCCTATTGGGCGATCGGGCGCACCATCGTGAACGAGCAGCCGCAGTGGAAGTCGCGCCGCATCGACACCGAGCGGAGCGACGCGGCGCGCGGCCATCTCGTCGATTGGCTGATGGATCGCGGCACGGGCGACAAGAAAGTCGCCGAGAATGTGGACGAGCTGCGCATCACGTCCGACGGCGTTCTCGCGACCTATATCGAGATCGTCGAGAATGGGGCGAACGAGGCCGAGGGCACGAAGCCGTTCGCGGTGACGCTGTCGGCCCAGGGCTCGATCGACAATCTCATCCTCAAGGAAGTCCCGGCGCTGGACACCATCGAGCCCGGCAAGGTCGAGATCGCGATCAAGGCCGCCGGCCTCAACTTCAAGGACATCATCCTGGCGCTCGGGATGCTCCCGCCGGAGCTCCTGAAGGATAGCCCGGTCGGGCCGCTGATGGGTCTCGAAGGCGCCGGCGAGGTCGTCCGTGTCGGCGAGGGTGTGACGAACGTCGCCCCCGGCGACCACGTGATGGTGATGTCGGAAGGCTGCTTCTCGTCCCATCTCACGGTGGCGGCGGAAGCGGTGCAGAAGCTCCCGTCCGGGTGGACATACCCGGAGGCGGCGACGCTGCCGGTGGTCGGCCTCACGGTGGTCTATGCGCTGTCGACGGTGGCGCGTCTGCGGGCCGGCGAAACCTTCCTCGTCCATGGCGGCGCGGGCGGTATCGGCCTCCTCGCGATCCAGTACGCGAAGTCGCTCGGGGCGAAGGTGATCGCGACGGCGGGCTCCGCCGAGAAGCGGGATCTCCTGAAGGCGCTCGGCGTCGACTGCATCTCCGACTCGCGGACGCTGAAGTTCGACGAGGACGTGCGGGCCTTCACCAACGGCGAAGGCGTCGACGTGGTGCTCAACTCGCTCGCCGGCGACGCGATGCTCACCTCGATCGACCTCCTGAAGCCGTTCGGCCGCTTCGTCGAGATCGGCAAGCGGGACTTCGAGGCGAACAACCGTCTGAACCTCAAGGCGCTCGAGAAGAACATCTCGTACTTCGCGGTCGACCTCACCTACCTGCCGCGCTACCGCCCGGACCTCTTCGTCGAGACCTGGGAGAAGCTGCTGGAGGCCTGCGAGACCGGCGCGATCCGGCCGCTGCCCTTCCGCACCTACACGGTGGCGGGGATCAAGGAAGCGTTCCGCCTGATGCAGGCCGGCCGCCATTTCGGCAAGCTGGTGATCGACCTCGAGCATCTCGACGCCACGCCCGAGCCGCTGCCCGCGCCGTCGGTGACGTTCGCCTCTGAAGGCGTGCACGTCATCACCGGCGGTCTCGGCGGCATCGGCCTCAAGCTGGCGCTCTGGATGACCGAGCGCGGCGCCCGCACGATCGCCCTCGTCGGCCGTCGCGGCGTCACGAGTGACGAGCAGGCCGAGGCGATCAAGGCGATCGAGGCGGCCGGCGCCAAGGTGGTGGTCGTCCAGGCCGACGTGGCCGATGGGGCCAAGGTGGAAGAGTTCGTCGGCGAACTCGTCCGCGATCACGGTCCGATCCGCGGTGTGTTCCATGCGGTGCTCGTCCTCGAGGACGGCCTCATGAGCAACATGACCGAAGAGGGCTTCGTCAAAGCCGTGCGGCCGAAGGTCGAGGGCGCCTATCATCTCGATCGCGCGACCCGCGGTCAGCCGCTCGACTATTTCGTCTCCTTCTCCTCGCTCGCGAACCTTCTCGGCAATCCGGGTCAGGCGAACTACGTGGCGGCGAATGCCTATCTCGAAAAGCTGTCCGAGGCGCGGCGCGCCGAAGGGCTGCCGGCCCTGGCGCTCGCGCTCGGTGCCGTCGAGGATGCGGGCGTGCTGCAGCGCGACGAGGCGAACCTCAACAAGTCGCTCGGCTCGACGATCACCGTGGCGGACATCCTCGCCTCGCTCGATCATCTGCTCGTCGCCGGTGAGCCGACGGTCGCGACCGTCCTCAACCCGCATGGCAAGCTGATGAAGGCGCCGATCCTGAAGACGGCGCGCGTCTCGGGCGTTCTCGGCGGCGGCGACGATCACAGTCTCGGCGATGCGGACAAGGTGGACTTCACGGCGGTTCCGCCGGAAGAGCGCGCCGCGCTGATGGAGCAGGTGCTCATCGAGACGATCGCCAAGATCATGGGCGCGAAGGAAAGCCGGATCGACCCGGAGAAGTCGCTGACGGCGACCGGCCTCGACTCGCTGATGGCGGTCGAGTTCGGCATGGCCATCGAGCAGCGTCTCGGCGTGTCGATCCCGCGGTCCGAGCTGACCCAGGATCGTTCGATCCGCGACCTCGCCTTCGCGATGCTCGGCCGCCTCAATGTCGAGGTGGCGGCGCCGAAGGCGGTGGCGGGCGCGGCGACGGCGGCGACCAACAACGAGCTGATGTTGATCGACGCCGCCCTCGACGACGACTTCGTCTATGACGGCGGGGTGGTCGAGGTGCCGCTCGCCGAGCGCAAGGCGGTCTTCATGACCGGCGGCACGGGCTTCCTCGGCAGCTTCATGATCGAGGAGCTCCTGCAAAAGGGCGTCAAGCGGATCATCGCGCTGAGCCGTGGCCGCAGCCAGAAGCACGCCGAGGATCGTCTCGTCGCGGTTCTGCGCAAGGCCGGTCTCGACCGGGCGGCCTCCGAGGTCGGCAACACGATCGAGGTCTGGCAAGGCGACTTCTCCTCGCCCGATCTCGGCATCACGCCGGCCCAGTGGAAGACCCTCGAGGACGAGGTCGACGTCATCCTGCACAACGGTGCCGACGTCTCCTTCGTGAAGGGCTATCAGGAGATGCGCGAGGGCAACGTCCTCAGCGTGCGCCGCCTGCTCGATCTCGCCGCGAAGAAGGGGGACAAAGCGTTCCACTTCGTGTCGACCCTGCGTGTCTATGCGCGCCTCGACCAGATCGAGACGACGCGGATCAACGAAGGCGTCGATCCTCTGCTTCCGCCGGAAGACGAGGGCGGTTACGTCCAGACGAAGTGGGCCTCCGACATGTATGCGACGGCGGCCCGCGAGAAGGGCGTGCCGGTCGGCATCTATCGCCCGTCCTTCGTGATCGGCCGGACGAGCGACGGCTTCTCGAGCGTCACCGATCTCGGTTCGGCGCTGGCGAAGTTCGCCCTCGACACGCGCTTCCTGCCGGACGTCGAGGTCGCCTTGCCGGTGATCCCGGTCGACATCGCGGCGCAGCGGATCGTGGCCTTCATGGACACGCCGGGCGAGCAGTTCGGCACCCGCCACATCACCGACTGGCCGTCTCTGTCGATCCGCGACATCCAGACGATCAGCGGCGAGAACGGTTACCAGGTGGACCTCCTGCCGCTCGACGAGTTCGTCACCAAGGCGATCGAGTTCTTCGAGGCGAATCCGGGTCACCCGGCTCTCTGGCTCCCCGCCTTCTTCATGAGCGGGGCGGCGAACAACATGCTCGGCACGCAGCTCGATGAGCCGGTCCTGCCGAGGACGGAGCCGGTCCAGCAGAATTATGGCCGCGACAGCCTCGCGGCGATGGTCCGCTGGTTCCAGACCGAGATGGACGAGGAAAAGCCCGCGCTCGTGAGCTGACGGGCGGACCTCGGCCGCAACGAAAAAGCCCGCCTCGGTCTCCGAGGCGGGCTCTTTGTTTCGGGGCGCGGCTTCTTTGGCGGGTGGCCCGGCGCTGGCGTCAGCGATAGCCGAGAAGGGCGTTCACTGGCGCGATCGTCGCTTCGGCCGGGGCTGCGATCGCGGGATCGAGCTCCGGCCAGCGGCTCGGCCGGGCGCGCGGTGTGCCTTCGACCGCGTCGATCCAGGCGCGATGATCGCCGTCCGGCTGCAGGAAGGTGATGATTTCGGTCAGCGTCTCGCGCGGTTCGGCGACGAGATCTTCGTATCGCACCGTGAGGATCTGGGCGGACGGGATCGCTTCGATCGCGCGCAGGCCGAGCCGGGTCGAATGCGCCCAGAACTCGGCATAGGTCTTCAGCCGCTCGGCGAAATCCATCCGGTCCGGCAGGCTATAAGGCCGCTCGCGCAGATGTTGGCCGGTGAGCGCGCGCTCGAGGTTGGTGAAGGCGAGCAGACTCCGCCGCGAGGCGGCCCGCATCTTGAAATACATGAAGGTCTGGAGCGGCCCGCTGGCATGGACGGACAGCAACAGCCAGCCGAATCGCACGATCGGATCGAAGAGGCGCATGGCCATCATCGAGAGGACGACGTCGCGTCCGTCACGCGTCAGGTGGATATATTTGGAATCGGGAAAACCGCCCAGGATATCCGGCACATACCAATAAGAGAGGCCCGACCGCTCGACCCAGAACGGGCGCTCGAAGCGCGTGGCGAGATGGTCGAACAGATGGCGCGAATGGGTCGTCACCGGCGCGCGCGACCATGTGGGGACGATGTCCCTCAGCTCGTCATAGAGCGCGTCCGGCGCGTCGGTCAGCGCCGGCAGGGTCATCGTGAGGATCGGCGGGCAACGGGCGAGGTCGTAGCGGCCGTTCGCTTCGTCATAGACGAACTCGACCGGCAGCGCGTCGGCCTCCTTGGCCCGTTCGACGAGGGTCGCGAACCAGGCCGGCGGCGTCGAGAGGAGATCCCAATATCGGCCGCCGCTCCATCGCGGATCGCCGACGGATTGCATCCAGAGGGAGGTCCAGTATTCCGACACGGAGAGAATTGTGGGGTGCTCGGACAGCATTCGCGACAGAAGGGTCGAGCCTGATCGACCCATCGATAGAACGAACGCACCAGCCATTCGGCATCTCCCACGCAAAACCGCCACGGACGCGAGGCGCCGAGCCCCGTCGCGGGTAACACATCACTATCGCGTTGAAAATGTGGCGAATATCGCGTAGCCAAGATATCCGGCCGCAACGACGAACGTCGTCAGCGATATCACACCTCGTGTGTAGGTATTGTGTGCGGTCGCGGGGTGTCGAAGTGGGGGACGGGGGCGGTGTTGGGGGTCGCCTCCGCCGAGAGAGCGTGTCGCTGGTCCGGCCGATGTCGGTGCGTTTATCGCGACCACCGCGATAAGTCTTATTTAGAAATTCCGTGCTCCGGTGTCGTTTATTTGCGTGTCGCGCATTGATCCGCTGCGGCATGAAGCAGCTATTCCTAGAAATGCCACGCCGCCATAAAAATAAACGATAAATTAGGGAATTTCTACTTAATCCGACTGTTCATTTCGACGCATTGCTGGTACCACCTCACCGTTCTCATCGCGATTGTGGCAATCGGAGGAAGCGTGATGTTGGAGTTGGGCGATCTTGGGACGCAGGTCTATCTGTACGTTCCCGGGACCGGGGAATTCGTCGAGCTGACGGACGAAGCCGGATTTGGCGATGCCAAGAATAAATATACCTGGTCGGCCACCCTGTTCGACAAGGACGGCCCGGACCAGCCCGGTCTTCCCGAACTCTATGTCGGGACGCTGAATTCGCAGCTCGGCTATGTCGGCGGGATCGGCGCGAGCGTTACGTTGAACGCGGCCGCGCAGACCGGCGGACAGACCCTGTTCGACCTCATTCGCAACACGTCGGAAGTCTCGCCCGATCTGCGCGAGTTCCTGGGCAGCGATTTCCCGAACGTTCTCCAGTCCGACGGTCCGGAGATCTGGAAATACAATTTCGAGAGCGAAACCTGGACCCGGTCCTACGACGTCACGCCCGATTCGCTCGTGAACGACGAGGATCTCGGCTTCCGCGACGCGGTCAGCTATGACGGCGCTGTTTATTTCAGTAGCTCCACCTCACTGATTTTCTCCCTTCTCGAGGCCGGCAACAATCCGGCGAAGATCGTCTATTCGAGGGATGGGGAAGACTGGCAGGCCGTGTCCGGTGGCCCGCTCGACGTGGACGGGACCGCTTCGATCCGCGCGCTCACCGTGGTCGATGCGCCGGATGGCGCGCCGAAGGAGACCGCACTCCTCGTCGGCACCGAGAACGTCACCGAGGGCGCGCAACTCTGGCTCTATTATGGGGACGACGTCTGGAGCCCCGCGCCGATCGCCGAGTTCGATGGTGAAGACGGCCGGCCCTACGCCGCCGCCGTGGCGGAAACGCTGGAGACCGAAAACGGCGATATCTATATCGGCACCTGGTATCCCTACGGTCTCTTCAAGCTGACCGATGCGGGTGTCGAGGACGTGACGCCGGACTTCGAGAGTCTCGGCGATGGCGTCATGCAGATGATCGAATATGACGGCTACTTCTATATTGGTAGCGTCAACTACTTCAACGGTGGCGCGACGCTCCTGCGGACGACCACGCCGGAGGATCCCGAGTCGTGGATGCCGATCACGCTCGACGGTTTCCAGACCGAACTGCCCGAGGACTATGACGGTCGCGGCGTGTCCGATGCGACGTACATCTGGCAGACGGCCATCATCGAGGAGGACGGCCAGGAGGTCCTCTATATCGGCGACTTCTCTGGCCCCGGTAAGCTCCTGCGCCTCGCGCATGATCAGAGCGACACCGATCTCAGCGACGGCAAGGCCTATTCGCTCGAGGTCGTGACCGATGCGCTCGGCGACAATCTGAGCTTCGGCGAGGACGCTTACGGCATCCGCAAGCTCGTTCCGGTGCATGTCGAGAACGTCGACGGCAAGTGGATCCCCACGAACGACCAGTCGCTGCCGGCGAACGCGATGATCATCGGTTCGGCCGATCCCTTCAACACCGAGACCGAGGACTTCCTCAGCCGCATCATCGACCGGGACGGCGATACGGTCTTCGGTGGCGCCTTCGCGCCGGACACGATCGAAGGCGGCAGCCTCGAAGATCTTCTTCTCGGCGGCATGGCCGGCGATCTGATCTCCGGGCATGACGAAGACGACTTCATCGTCGGCGACTTCTGGGGGCTCGGTGTCCTCGGCGGCAACGATACGATCGACGGCGGTGACGGGGCCGACATCATCTTCGGCAATTCCGGCAACGATCTGATCGACGGCGGTGAGGGCGAAGACTTCCTCATTGGCGGGGCCGGGCGCGATGTGATGTTCGGCGGCGACGGCATCGACATCATGCTCGGCGACTTCGTCACCGACGGCGAGGTCGGCAAGTTGATCGCGCCGCTGCTCGAGAACCTGGTTGGCGGCCTTCTCGAAGGGCAGGAGCCGGGCACCGGGCCGAGCCTCGACGACATGATCGCCGAGATCAGCGGGACCGTGACCGGCGTGCTCGATTTCTTCGGTCAGCTCAACGACACGATGTTCGGTCAGGACGGCAACGACATCATGATCGGCGGCCTCGGCCGTGATCGGATGTTCGGCGGCGCCGGGGACGACATCATCTATGGCAGCGAGGGCGGCGATCGCCTGTTCGGCAACGCCGGTAACGACCTGTTGTTCGGCGAGGACGGCGACGACTTCATGTCTGGCGGTCTCGGCAACGACGTCTTCGTCAGCGGCGTCGGCAACGACACGATGGTCGGCGGCCTCGGTGCGGACCGCTACCTCATCAAGGGCGGCGAGAGCGACGATCTCATCGAGTCCGGCGACGACATCATCGTCGGCTTCCAAAAGGGTCAGGACGTCATCGACCTGTCTCTCTTCTTCGATACCGAGGAAACCGGCGAACTCGCGTTCGACTATGCGAGCCATCTCGCCAGTGCGTTCGGGTCGACGGACGAAGGCTGGCTGATCATCGATCTCGCCGAGCTCAACGGCAACGCCGATGGCGATCTCGGCGATACGGACGGCAGCGGCACCCTCGTGGTGATCGGGCTGCGCGCCGAGGACGTCACGATCGACGATTTCGTATTCGACTCGTCCATCAGCGATCAGGGCGGCGGCTTCTTCGGCTGACCGCACTCCACGGACGGGCGGGGCTTGCGAGCCCCGCATCGATCGAGGCAGAAAGGCAACGGTGCCTGCGACCAATCGCGGGCACCGTTGTGGCATTTGCAGGGTAGACGTGATCGCCCATGCTATTGATCGGGAAGGGGATCAGATTATCCTGCCCCGATCTCATTGCGTAAACTCAGCGGAGAGTATTGTGACATCTCATTTTATGGATGTGCCTACGTTTGCGCCGCCATATTGGCCCCGGCCCGAACGGCGTGTTTCTGCGCCCCGCGCCATCATGTTGTTTACGCAAGACATCCTTCGGCCATTCGAGGCGCAGGCCTTCAAGCGCCCGATGACCTATCGGCGCATCCTGACGCGCGACGTCTTCGTGGCGAATTCGCCCGAGCATGTGCGCGATGCGTTCGTGACTCAGCACGAGGCGTTTCAGCGCAAAACCCCGCAGATGCGCTCGGCCTTGGCGCCGTTGGTGGGCGACGGCCTCTTCGTTTCGGATGGCGATCTGTGGAAGAAGCGCCGCCTCGCGATCGCGCCGATCGTCCACACCCGCCACATGCGCTCCTTCTATCCGATCATGCTCGAAGCCGCGCTCGAATGGCGTGAGCATTGGGCCAAGGAAGTCGACAGCGGACCGGTCGACATCCTCAACGAGATGGGACTGCTGACGGCCGAGATCATCGCGCGGTCGGTGTTCGGTCAGCGCGTCGGCCGCAAATATACGAACGACATCGTCACCAATTTCGCCCGCTATCAGAAATATGTCGGTCAGACCGCGATCGCCGACATGGTCCACCTGCCGAACTGGGTGCCGCGCTTTCAGCGGCCGGAGGTCGGCAAGTCGGCCGGCCGCATCCATACGATCATCGACCAGATCATGGACGAGATCATCCGCGATCGGGAGGCCGACGCGGCCAGCGGCATCACCTCCGAGGAGCAGCAGCGCTGCCCGCGCCATGCGATGATCTCGCAACTCTTCGACGCCCAGGAAGACGGCAAGCCCGCGTTCGACCGCGAGGCGATCCGGAACGAGGCGATGATTCTGTTCATGGCCGGGCATGAGACGACGGCGAACACGCTCGCCTGGGTCTTCTATCTCCTCTCGCAGGCCGAATGGGCGCGCGACAAGCTCGACGAAGAGCATCGCCAGGTCCTCGGCGGGCGAGCGCCGACCTACGAAGATCTCGGAAAGCTCGTTTATACGCGCGCGGTCATCGAGGAGACGCTGCGGCTTTATCCGCCGGTGCCGCTCCTCGGCCGCGAGGCGGTTTGCCCCGGCAAGCTCGGCGACCGGGAGGTCTCCGAAGGCTCGATCGTTCTCGTCGCGCCTTGGCTCCTCCACCGCAATCCCAATCTGTGGGACCGGCCGGACGACTTCATCCCGGAGCGGTTTCTCGGCGAGAAGCGGCCCGGCAAATACCAGTATGTGCCGTTCTCGATCGGCCCGCGGGTTTGCCCCGGAATGCAGTTCGCGCTGAACGAGGCGATCACCTGTCTCGCGGTTCTGCGTCAGGCGTTCGACCTGCGCCTCGTTCCGGGAACGCGCGTGCATCCCTCGACCCGGCTCACGCTGCGGCCCGGCGAGACGTTGCCGATGACGGTTCACGTCAACGCGAATGCCATGGCGCCGACCCCGGCCGGCGAGGCGCCGGTCGCGGAAGCCGCCCACACCTGAGCGGCTCGGGGGCGCGCCGCCGGCCGACCGGCGGCCACCCCGATAGACACGGCCTCCCAGGCGCGCGACCGACGGGGCGGGCCGGGTCCGACGGGACGCGGCGCGCTCGCGCCCATCGCGAAACGCGTGGATCGGGACGGAAAGAACCCCGTCCCTAATCGGCGGCGAGTCCCCATTCGGGCATTTCTATGTTTTTGATGTGTCGACGGAAATTCCGTAGTATTGCGCGGATGATGATCCTGGGGGCCGTCTCAACGTGACACGCGTGGCGCTTATCGAGCCGCCCGAGGGCGGGAACGAGACGCCGCTCGTCGAAGCGCGCTCGCGCGGGCGCGCGGCCGAATCGTCGCCGAAGAAAGCCGGGCGATTGCGGGGCCTCCTCGGCCGCGGGCTCCGGCTGCTCTTCAAGGTCGCGGTGCCGCTGTTCATTCTCTATCTCGCCGTCCTCGCCTTCGCGGGTCTGAAGGCGAGCCGCCCGGACGTTCCGCGTCGCGGCGACGTGGAAACGGTGATTCCCGTCACCACGCAGCCCGCTCTGGCCGGCACCTTCCAGCCCGAGATGCGCCTTTATGGCGAGGTCGCTGCCGGCCAGAAGCTCGAAATCCGCGCGCTCGTCGGCGGCAAGATCGCGGCGACGTCCGATAACCTGCGCAATGGCGGCTTCATCAGCGGCGGCGAGCTCCTCTTCGAGGTCGACCGGTTCCGCTATCAGGTGGCTCTCGCCGAGACGCGCCAATCCCTCGCCGAGGCGGAAGCGCGGCTCGCGGAGCTGAAGCTCACCGGGGCCGGCGAGACGGAGCGCCTCGCACTCGCCGAGCGTCAATATCAGATCGCCGCCCGCGATCTCGAGCGCGCCCGCAGCCTCATCAGCAGCCAGTCCGTCGCCGAGCGAACCGCCGACGATCGCGAGATTCGCGCGGTCGAGCAGCAGCTCGCGGTCGTCGCGAGCCGAAACAAGGTCGAGCTGAACGAAACGCATGTCGCCCAGCAGGAGGCCGTCATCGAACGGCTCCGCCAGGCCGTGGCCCTCGCCGAACGCGACCTCGACGACACGCGTGTGATCGCGCCCTATGACGGCTATGTCGGCAACGTCACCGCCGAGGTGGGCCGCTTCGTCACCGCCAACGAGCAGGTCGCGGAATTTTATGATGCCGATTGGCTCGAAGCGCGCTTCGTGATGAGCAACAGCCAATTTTCCCGGATCGTCGCCGCCGACGGCACTTTGATCGGCCGGCCGGTGAAGGTGCGTTGGAATGTCGGCAACAATCCGCTGGTCTACGACGCGACGATCGAGCGGATCGGTGCGCAGATCAAGGCGGAGAGCGGCGGCATCGAGGTGTTCGCGCGGATCGAAGCGGTGGACGACCAAACGCTCCTGCGCAGCGGCGCCTTCGTCGAGGTCGTCGTACCCGATCGGCCGTATCGCGACGTCGTGCGCCTTCCCGAGGCGGCGGTCTACGATTCCGACCATGTCTTCGTCATCGGCGAGGATAGCCGCCTCGTCGAGCGGCCGGTCACCGTGGTCGGGCGGGATATCGACCAGGTCTTCATCGAGGGCGACTTCGCCGGGTCGGAAGCGATCTTGACGATGCGCCTTCCGGGCGTCGGCGAGGGGCTGAAGGTCAGCGTGCCGTGAGCCGGCGGCGCCCTGTCGCCGTCGATGGGTTCAAAGGCGGCCCGCGCGCCGCCGCAATCGAGACGATGTGAATGAGCGAGCCGACCCACCACGCCCCGCGGATCGGGTTCATCAGCCTCTTCGTCCGCCATCCGACGGCGGCGAACCTCCTCATGATCGCGATGGTGGCGATGGGCCTCATCGGCGCCATCCGGCTCAACGTTCAATTCTTCCCGACGATCCAGGTGCCGGTGATCTTCGTCGAGGTCGCCTGGCCGGGCGCCAGCGCGGCGGACGTCGAAAGCCGCATCCTCGATGCACTCGAGCCGGAATTGCGCTTTCTCGACGGGGTGACCGCGACGTCCGGCATGGCGCGCGAGGGCTCGGCGCTGATCACGCTCGAATTCGACGCCGAGACCGATATGCAAAAGGCGCTCGCGGACGCCGAGCAAGCGGTGTCGGGCGTCACCATTCTGCCGATCGACGCGGAGCCGCCGCAGGTGCGCCGCGTCACCTTCTATGAACCCGTCTCGAAGATCGCCATCACCGGGCCGTTCAGCGAAAAGGTGCTGAAGCACTATGCGCGGCAGATCCGCGACGGGCTGCTCGATGCCGGGATCGACCAGGTCGAGCTTGTCGGGATGCGGGAGGAGGAGATTTCGATCCTCGTGCCGGACGAGGTCCAGCGCGAACTCAATCTGTCGGTCGGCGATATCGCGGACACGGTGAGCCAGGGCGTTCAGAACATTCCGGCCGGCACCGTCGAAGGGGCGCGCGAGATCCAGCTCCGTTCGATGGCGAGCCGTCAGACCCCCGAAGAAATCGGCCAGATCGAGGTGCGCGCCCTCGCCAACGGCGAGCGCATCTCGGTCGACGACATCGCGACGATCGAGACGCGCTTCGACCGTGAGGCGCCGATCGGGCAGATCAGCGGGCAGCCGGCGGTCGAGCTGCGGGTGAAGCGGGCCGTCACCGCCGACACGTTGGAGACGACCGCGATCGTCGACGACTATATTCACCAAATCCGCGCGGAGCTGCCGCCGACGCTCGAAGTCTACCAGTACGACACGACGGGCCGGTTCGTTCTCCAGCGGCTTTCGATCCTCGTCGAGAATGGCGTCACCGGGCTTCTCCTGGTGCTGGTCGCGCTCGCGATCTTCCTCGACCTGCGGATCGCATTCTGGGTCGCGGCGGGCATCCCGGTCTCGATTTTCGGCACGCTCGGACTGATGTGGCTGACCGGCCAGTCTCTCAACATGGTGTCGATCTTCTCGCTGATCATGATGATCGGCATCATCGTCGACGACGCGATCGTCGTCGGGGAGCACACGGCGACCTTGGAGGAAGCGGGCCACCCGCCGATCGCGGCGGCCATCGGTGGTGCGTCCTCGATGCTGAAGCCGGTGATGGCGGCGACGCTCACCACCATGGCGGCGTTCGTGCCGATCTTCGCGGTGACGGGGCCGATCGGTCAGGTGATGCACGTGATCCCGATGGTGGTGCTCGCGGTGCTCCTTGCCTCCACCTTCGAGTGCTTCATGGTGCTGCCCGCGCATCTCAACAAATCGAAGAGCCGCAAGGCGCGTCGACCCAACGTCCTGCGGCGCGGGTTCGACCGGGTCTTCGTCGCGTTCCGGGACGGGGCGTTCCGGCGCATTCTCGAAGCGGTGGTCGATTGGCGTTACACCTTCCTCGCCGTGCTCCTTGGGATGCTGATCGTGCTCGCGGGGCTGCTCGCGGGCGACCGGATTCGCTTCCACTTCTTCCTCGCGCCCGAAGCCGAGGTCGTGCGGGCGAGCGTGGTGTTCGCGCCGGGCGTACCCGTTCCCGAGCAACGCGTCGCGCTCGAAACCATCGAGGGCGCGCTGCGCGAGGTCGAGCGCGACCTGCTCGCCGGCAGTGACGAGGACAAGCTCGTCAACGCCACCTTCACGACGATCGGCGCCTACGAGATCTTCGAGCGGATCCGCCTACAGAACGTCGCGCAGATCGAAGTCGAGGTGACGGCGAGCGAAACGCGCAGCGTGCCCACATCGACCATCGTGGAGCGGTGGGGCGAGGCGATCCCGCCGATCGCGGGCGTGCTCGAGGTGGCGGTGTCGCCGGTGGAGCAGGGGCTGCCGAACCGGGCGATCGAAGTCGAGTTGAAGGGCGCGCCGATCGAGGTCTTGAAGGCGGCCGCGGAGGATCTCGCCGACACGCTGGCGACCTATGGCGGCGTCAACGGTATTCTCGACAATCTGCCCTACGGCAAGCAGGAGCTCGTGATGGAGCTCACCGACACCGGCCGCGCGCTCGGCTTCACGATGGAGATCGTCGGCCGGCAAGTGCGCAATCTCGTCGAAGGCGCGGTCGCCGACCGTTTCGCGCGGGACGACGAGGAGGTCACGATCAAGGTGATGCGGGACAACCGCGCCGGCCGTCCCGACCTCGACAATCTGATGGTCCAGAGCCCGCGGGGGGAGTGGGTGCCGCTCGGCGAGGTTCTGCGCTTCAACGAGGTCGACAGCTTCGCGATCATTCTGCACGCCGAAGGGCAGCGGACGGTGCTCGTCAGCGCCGATGTCGACACGCGCGTCACGTCCTCGTCCAACGTCCTCGAGGATCTGAAGCGTGAGGCCCTGCCGGCGCTCGCCGCCGACTATGGGGTGAGCTATCAGATTTCGGGGCAGGAGAGCGAGCGCGAGCAGTCGTTTGAGGATTTCCTCTTTGGTCTGATCCTCGCCGCCGTCTTCATCTACGTCATCCTGGCGCTGATTTTCGAGAGCTATATCCGGCCGTTCTTCGTGATGGTGATGATCCCGTTCGGGGCCATGGGTGCGCTTTTCGGCCACCTGCTTCTCGGGATGGATCTCACGGTGGTGAGCCTCGTCGGCTTTCTGGGGCTGACGGGCGTCCTCGTGAACGACTCGATCATCCTGATCGACCGCGTCGCGCAGCGGCTGGCGATGGGGGAGAGCGTGCGCGTTGCGGCGGTCGCCGCGAGCCAGGACCGCCTGCGCGCGATCCTCCTCACCTCGATCACCACGATCCTCGGCCTGCTGCCGCTGCTCTTCGAGACGAGCCGCCAGGCGCAGTTCCTGATCCCGCTCGCGGTGACGTTCATTTTCGGTCTGCTGATGGCGACGGTGATCGTGCCGCTGTTGATCCCGGTGTTGTTCCAGATCGGCGCGGACCTGCGTGGGGCGGCGCGGCGGGTGACGCGGCGGCCGGCGGCGCAGTCGTCCTAATCGTCGCGCTGTGTGCGTCCGGGCGGTTTATCCGGATTGCGGCGATCACTTCCAAAAAAAAACGGGGGCCGAAGCCCCCGTTTCGTTGAGTCCTCGAAGAGGCTCGTTCCTTAGATGAGCTCGAAGCCCGGGAACGTCGCGTAGGACCAGGTGTTGCCACCGTTCGGATCCCAGATGTCCTCGAACGCCGTGAACTCGATGCTGTTGCCGTACGGCGTCGTCATGTCGACATTGCCGAAGCCGTCGGGCCCGATGCCGTAGAGCAGCGGAGCATTGTCGAGGTCGGCCTTCTGAAGACCGTCGAAAAGCCGGTAGCCGTAGCCGCCGAACAACAGGGTCGTGGCGACCTGGTCGGCGAAGAACGTGATGGTGTCACCGGCCAGCGGGTTGTAGTCGACGATGGCGTCGTTGCCCTCGAACGGGTTGAGGACGTTGAAGCGGAACTCGTCCGCGCCGCCGCCGCCCGTCAGAAGGTCATCGCCAGCGTTGCCGACGAGGAGGTCGTCGCCCGCGCCACCGAAGAGCTGGTCGCCGAGGAAGCCACCCTTCAGGGTGTCATTGCCCTGAAGACCGAAGATCGTCCCGCCGAAGGTGTTCGACAGGTTGTCATTGCCATCGGTGCCGACAGTAATCGGGAAAATTGGCATGGATTATCTCCCACAGAGTTGAAGCTGACCGTTGAGGCCCAGCCGGATTGATGCACGAGAGAAGACACGTGCAATTGCAGTTGTTTGGCAGCGCCGCTGTTCTTCTTCTGAACGCGGTCTACGACGCCGGCCGGTTGTCTCGGATCGTCGGCACGTTCCCCTAATTCGGTTGGCCGAGGGCGCAACGACGTCGGAGGCGCAGTTGAAACCGAGATCGCGTAAGCGACGGGGTCCCTTACGCGAAGCTTGAGGCAATCGAAATCGATTGTGGGCAAGAGTAAGTGGCTGCGAATGCAGCCCCATCGCGAACTGTGTCGTCCATGCCATTATTAGGCCGATTCGGCGGCATAATTGTAGCAATATCCGAGTCATGACGGCCGCAATCACCCCGAAACCGCCTTCGCTGCCGCCTTCCGTCCACGAATCATGCGAGCGCGACGTATGAAGCGCCAAGGGTGCCTTCGTCCTCGATTGAGAGAAGGTCGGTGCTTGTGCCATTTCAAACAATAACCACCACATCGAAAAGAGGTGTAATTGAAGTATCTTAGCGGTCAGGTCGTCGAGGCATAAAGGAAATACCAGAGAAATCGAGTTTGATGAATTCAACAGCGCGGAGTTCGATTTGAAACTCAGGCGAGCGACGTTCGAAACCAATACAAAGATCCATCACCGTCTCCTAGACTGCCAACACGACTCAACCCAAAAGTGTTAAGCGGCTGCTTTTGCAGCACGCCTGTTCTGATGACAGCACTCGGGGCAAGCCGTTGTGCTCTCGTCAGTGAAGGACAGCGATTTTAACTGACACACCCGAATATGAAGGATCCATTCCGAGTCACCGCGGTGAATCGGATTATCTCTCTACCGACTTGATACGACACGGAAACACGACTGCCACACACATAGACATAATGCCAATATCATGACTTCCAAATCGGAAAAAGCATAAAATCTCCAAAATCATGGAATGACGCCGGGAATGCCGATCAGAGCGATCAGATATTCTATGGATTTCTGATCAAATCGAGGATCTTGATCCTAATGCTCTTTGGACGTTTTTTCGCCATATATGCCGCTCAATCGCCACGTATCGCGGGCTGTTCACGCTATCGGTACATATTCGTACTGAACTCCTGAAAACGCAGAGAATCAGGAATAATTTGCCATGAGCGCAGCGCGTGTTTGTCGGAATATAATCATTCCTCAAGTGATGCTGCCTCGGTGAATCATCCTTTCGATCCGGTGTCAGATCTCTGCCAAACTCTAGGCAAAAAACATGAGTCAGGTCTGAATCTGATTCGTGGCCATCTGTCTACTGAGGGAATTAAGCTTATGCCTTATGTTGACGCGCAACGGAAAGGAAATCGTTTGCTTCGCCATGATTCCATAACGAAGAAAAATATGGCTTAGAATTCGGCCAGAGAGCGAGCCGCTGAGAGCGTGCATAATCGCGCGGAGCCCTGAAGCCGACACAATGCGGTTTCACGAAACCTTGCGATGTCTCGCCGGTCGGATCGTCTTGCGAACACTATGGGGATGGGTGGAGGGGCGGCGCTGGCTGCCGCCGGGGATCAGTGCGGGGCGTCCATTGCCCGCAGGAGGCGGATGGCAGCGGTGGCCGCTCCGAATCCATTGTCGATGTTGACGGTGACGAGACCCGCCGCGCACGAGGCGAGGGCGCTCGAGAGCGCTGCCCGTCCCCCCGTCGCCACGCCATAGCCGACCGAGGTCGGTACGGCGATCACCGGGGCCGCGACGAGCCCCGACAGCACGCTGAAGAGTGCGCCCTCCATGCCCGCCACCGCGATCACCACGCGGTGGGTGCGGATCTCGGGCAGCCGTGCCATCAACCGCCAGAGGCCGGCGACACCGACATCGGCGATCACCGGCGCCGCATAGCCCGCGAACACGAGCGCGCGCGATGCCTCCCGCGCGACCGGAAGGTCGGACGTGCCGGCGCACACCACGACGGGTCCGTCGACGAGCGTGCCGGCCGGCCCGCCATGGACGGCGGTGCGGGAGAGGGGGTCGTATTCGAGCCCGGTGCGGACGGCGTCCGGCAGCGCGGCGTGCGCCTCTTCGGAAAGGCGGGTGAGGAACATGCGGCGCGGGCCGGTCGCCTCCAGGATCGCGGCGATCTGCGCGACGGTTTTGCCGTCGCACAAGACGGCTTCGGCGACGCCGGTGCGGGCCTCCCGGTCCCAGTCGATCTCGAAATCGCTCATTGTTCGATCAGGAAAGCCGAACCTTTGCGGTACGGTCTGAGGCCCGCGAACACCCGGCCGGCATCGGCGCAGAGGCTTTCGGCGAAGCGCTTGGCTTCGTCGACCGCGCCGGCGTCCGGCATCGGGCTCACCTCGGCGACGATCCCCGCCGCCGTGACGCGGCAGCGGAGTGCGCTCGTGCCGGGCAGGAGGTCGCGCAAGGCGATCTCGGTCCGTTCGATGAAGCGCAGCGTGCGCGCGTCGACCGCGATGCCGGTTTCGATCCGGCTCGCGAGGCAAGGCTGGGCGGGCAAGGCTTCGAGGTCGTCGAGCCCCAGATCGGCCGCGAGCGCATAGATCGCCGCCTTGTCGATGTCGGCCTCGACGAAGGGGTGCACGACGCCATGATCGCGCGCGGCGTTGAGGCCGGGGCGATAGTCGCCGAGATCGTCCGCGTTCGTGCCGGAGGCGATGGGCAGCGCCGTCGCGGCGCGGATGCGGGAGTAAAGATTGGTCTTGCAGAAGAAGCAGCGGTCGACGGGATTGGCGACATAGTTCGGATCGTCGAGCTCGCCGGCGTCGAGAAGGCGGAGTGTCCAGCCATGCGCGCGGGCGTGGCGTTGGACGCGGCGCGTCGCCTCCTCGGGCACCGCGGGCGAGACGGCATGGACGGCGAGCACCTCGCCGAGCCCCGCCTGATGCGCGAGATGGGTGAGGAGCATCGAATCGACGCCGCCGCTGACGGCGATCGCCAGCGCGTCGTGACGGGAGAGCGCGTCGCCGATGCGCGTCTTGGCGGCTGAAAGGCTCATGATCCCACCACCGGCTCGTCGACGGAACGGGCGGCGCGCCGCGCCGCGAGGCCGGAAAGGCCGGCCACGTCGTCACTCTCGATCTTCACCGTCTCGCGTCCGTCCGGGCGGATGACGCGCTTTGCCCGCATGTCCATGCCGCCGGAGGTGTGGGTCTCGGCGACGCGAGGCAAGTGGTAGCGCTGTTCGATCCGCCAGCGCAGACCGATGGTGGACGTCTCGTCGAGGCAGAGGCGCGCGATGGCGCTCACCCGGTCCGGGCGGGTGAGGAGGCGTACTTCCTCCATCGGGCGTCCCTTCTTGCCGATCCGCGCCGCGAGCGAGACGTCGAGGACGCCGTCGGCCGCGCGCAGATGATCGACGGCGACGGCGATCTCCTCGCCGGTCATGTCGTCGATATCGAAGGTGATGACGCCGACCTCGTCGGCCTGAAGGTCGCGCGGCGTCTCCGCCGTCTCGTAGACGAGGGCGCGCAGGACGTTGGCCATGCCCGGAAGCTCGCGGGTGCCTGCACCGAACCCCGACGCGCCGACGATGCCGCCGGCGGGTCGGACGCCCGGCCGGCAGAGATGGGCGAGGATCGCCGCCCCCGTCGGCGTGACGCGCTCGCCGCCGATCCCGTCATCGACCGTCGGAAAGCCGCGCA
Organism: Acuticoccus kalidii; assembly: GCF_021556395.1. Classification (GTDB taxonomy): domain Bacteria; phylum Pseudomonadota; class Alphaproteobacteria; order Rhizobiales; family Amorphaceae; genus Acuticoccus; species Acuticoccus kalidii. Next base: position 107,172 of record NZ_JAKGCS010000017.1, on the reverse strand, counting down.
GAAGCTCGGCCGTCGCCGGGGCCGGGACGGGGAGGCGACCGTGCGCGGTTGCGATGAAGCCGTGGCCGAGCGGAAGCGGCGACACGCTCCAGTCATAAGCGGAGAGGGCGGCGGCGATGCTGCCGGCCGCCACGACGTCCATGAGCGAGTCCCAGTCGGCGAGCTCGTGGAAATGGACGCGCTCGATCGGGATCGCGTGCACCTTGGCCTCCGCCTCGGCGATGCGGTGGAGGATCGCGCAGGCCTCGGCCGCCGTCCCCTCGGCGAGTGGGGCCGCCTCGATCCGCGCTCTCAGCGCCGCATAAGACGTTGCGTGCGCGTGGTGGCCGTGATGGTCATCGTGGTCATCATGATGAGCGTGCACGTGATGGCCCGCCTCTCCCGCGAGGCGGAAACGGCGCACGGAGAGGCCGCCGCTCGTCCCCTCTTCGAGGTGGGCGGCGAGGCCCTCGGGCAGCACGGCGGCGCAATCGGCGAAGACGCGGGGGCACAGCTCCGGCCGTGCGTCGAGGAGCGCGGCCACGAACATGTCGCCGGCGGCCCCGCCGACAGCGTCGAGATGGATGTGACCGCCAGCGGTCATGGTGTCGTCTCGTGTCGGGTGGGTCGCCTCAAGCGGCGGCGGCCATGGTGTCGGCGATGTTCCCATCGGCGTCGAAGTCGATCGCGCGGGCCTCGCCGAGAATCTCGACCGCCGGATTCGCCTCGGCATCGGCAAGCAGCGCCTCGGAGATCCAGATGGTTTCGAGATGCAACGTGTTCTCGAGGCGGACCATCTTGATGTTGCCCGGATCGAGGCTGTTGCAGGTCTTGATCGCGCACTTCAAAGCGAGCTCGTCATTGTCCATGATCATCGGGATCTTGGCGCCGAGCATCACCGTGGACGTGATGTGGTTCGCGTAGGTCGCGTTGAAGTCGATCTTGTCGAAGAGGCGGCGGGTGATGATGTCGGCGAGGCCCATGCCCGTCGCGTTGCCGCCGCTCTTCATCGACAAGTCGCGGATGACGAAGCGCGTCGCCTCCTGTTGCAGCTTGATATAAGGCGTCGGCGCGCGGCCGGTGATGTTGGGATCCGTGCCGGTGCCGGAATATTCCTTGCCCATCTTGTCGACGACGAGAACGTCGATCGGGTTGAACAGGATGCGCGGCATGCTCGCCTTCGAGATCTTCAGGAGGTCGAGCTCGCGCTCCAGGATGTTTTCGGCGAGCACCACCTCGGCGATGGCGATCTTGTCATAGGCGTTCTCGACCGAGGCGACGCCGAACAGGATGGGCGCCTTGGCGAGTTTGATCTTCGCCATCTCGACGACATGCTCAGCCATCTTGCCGAAGCCGTGCGCGTGGCAGGAATCGGCGCCCTTCTGCTTGCCGAGGCCGATGGTGATCATTTTCGCCATGCCGCTTTCGATGGGCGCGGTGAAGCTCGTGTGCGCCTTCACACGGTTGATGACGCAGATCCCGTCCGCCTCCATGGCATAGCGGTCGATGAGGACGGGAAGGCCGTTCGGCAGCCGGTCGAGCTCGACGGTCTCCATCGAGGAGCGGATCGGGGCGCCGACGCTCTCCTCGGTGACGCCGAGGCCGGCGAGAAGCCGCTCCTGGCCGAGCGCGGTCGCCCCGCCATGGCTGCCCATGGCCGGCACGATGAACGGCTCCGCGCCGAGTTTCTTCAATTCGTCGACCGTGACGCGGACGAGAAGCGGGAGATCGGCTAGACCACGGCTGCCGACGCCGACGGCGATCCGCGCACCCGGCTTGATCCGCTCGGCGACGCCGGATGTGCGGAAGCTTTCGCGCAGCGCGGCATCGACATCGGGAAGCGAGGTGTCCTCGAAGATCTGACGCACCGGCGCCATGCGCGGCAGGTTGATGTGTTCGATGAGACCCTGGATCACAGTCATGATTCGCTCCCGCCCGTTTGCTCCGTCCGCCGGTCTGGGCTCCGTCGCCTCCTGCAATGAGGCAATCGACTCTCTGCGGTTGCAACCCTCTTAACACGAATTCGGATCCCGGTTGCGAGCCCCAAACGTCGCGAGGCGGATGCAAGCGATGGAAAAGACCGGCAAAGGATATTTGTGGTAGTGTTTCATAGGCGTACCACTCGAGGCTGCTTCGCGCATTCTGAGCTGTTTCGCGGGTCGCGGGGGTCGCCGTCACGAGAGAGGGCCGCGTCCGGCGCGACGGCGTGGCGACCAAAGAAAAGCCGCGACCGGGCGAACAGAACGGCGCGCAAAGCGGGGACACATGCGCCTTTGGACTCACGTGCGCGGGCTGATCTTCAAGCCGAACACATTGGCGATCACCGCGCTGCTGGCGTTGACGAGCGCGCTCGTTCCGCTCGCGGCCTTCCTGTGGAGCGGGGGCGTGCCCGGCTGGGCGTTGCTCGTGCCCGTCATCGGGGCCGGGGTGGCCGCGCTCGCCGTCGCCTTCATGTTCGACCGCTTTTCCGTCGTGCAGGAAGCGCTCGACGTCACGCGTTCGGCGATCGTGGTCTACGATAAAGAGGATCGGCTCGTCCTCGCGAACCGTCGCTATCGCGAGGTGCTGGGCGTTCCGAAGGAGACGTTCGTTCCGGGCGCGCCCTATCGCGAGCTGCTCCACCGGTCGCTCGAACGGACGATGCCCGAGGCGGACATTCCGCGGGAGATGGAGCGCCGCCTCCGCGTCCAGACCGTCGCCGACGGTCAGCCGTCGGACCGTGTCTATCCCGGCAATGTCTGGCTGCGCGTCACGAAGACCCGCACGCCGAGCGGCGCGAATATCGGCGTCGCGATCGACGTGACGGAGCTCTACGAGCTGCGCGGCAAGCTCGAGGCGGAGATGCGCCGCTTCATGGCGCTCGCCGAGAGCGCGCCGGTCGGCATCTGCCAAATCGATTCCGATGCGGAGATCCACTTCGCCAACAGCTCACTCCTCGAGATGCTGAATGCGAGCGACCCAAGCGAGCTGGCCGGCGACACGCACAGCTTCCGCGTCGACGGTGTCGTCATCGCCGGCTTTCGCGGGCTGACGCGGCACCTCTTCTCGAGCCCGATGCGCGGCGAGGCGCACGTGCACTTCATCGAGGAGGGGCGCGATGTCCTCGTGAAGAAGGCGTTCGTCCGGGGGCGGGAGCGGCTTCATGATCTGTTGCCGCCCTCCCGCGCCGCCGGGGAGAACATCCTCATCTTCATCGACGTGACCGAGCGGGCTCGCGCCGAGGCGAAGATCCGCTTTCTCGCGACGCACGATGCGCTGACGGGCGCGCTCAACCGGGTCGCCTTCGTCGAGGATCTCGCGACGGCGGCCGCCGAGGCGACGACGACGCGCCTCACGACCCTGATCTCGATCGATCTCGACCGCTTCAAGCCGGTCAACGACGCCTATGGCCACGCGATCGGCGACGAACTGCTCCGCGTCTTGGTCGTTCGGGGAGAGGCGTTCCTGCGGCCGAACATGCGCCTTTACCGGATCGGCGGCGACGAGTTCGCGATCCTGTGCCGGGGCGCCGCAGAGGACGAGCTGGTCGCCTTCGCGAACGATCTCGTCGATCAGTTCCGCACGCCCGTCCTCATCGACGGGCACAGCATCGTCGTCGGCGCGAGCGTCGGGGTGAGCGCGCTCCCCCGCGATGCCGACAGTCCCGAGGCGCTCGTGCATTATGCGGACCTCGCGCTCTATCACGTCAAGAATGCTGGCGGCGGCGGGGTGATGGTCTTCGACAAGGCCGTGCTCAACTCGACCGACAGCCGGTTGTTGATGGAGTTCGATCTCGCGGCCGCGCTCGAGCATCACGATTTCAGGCTCGTCTTCCAGCCGGTCTTCGGGCTCGACGGCGACCGTGCGATCGGCATGGAGGCGCTGGTGCGCTGGCGCAACCGGCGCACCGGCGAGCCCGTCCCGCCGGCGACGTTCATTCCGATCGCCGAAAGCACGAACCTGATCTCGCGGATCGATTTCGAGGTCTTCACCCTCGCGATCGAGCAATTCGCCGCTTGGCTCGAGGCGGGGAGCGGGCTCGACATGCTCCTGCTCAATATGTCGGTGCGCACGCTCGAAGCGCCCGGCGTCGTCGACCATGTGGCCGACACGCTGATCCGATGCCGCGTTCCCGGCCGCTCGGTGACGATCGAGCTGACCGAAAGTTTCGCCGTGCAGAGCGTGTCGAGCCTCACCCAGACGATCCGCGCCATCAACAATTGCGGCGTACGCTTCGCGATCGACGATTTCGGGACAGGCTACACCTCGCTCCGCCTCCTCGCGGATCTCCCCATCAGCTTCGTGAAGATCGACCAGTCCTTCGTCCGCGACATCGCCGCCGCCGACCATCGCGGCGCGCAGAGCGTCGTCCGGGCGATCCTCGACATGGCGCATCACATGGACATCGGGGTGATCGCCGAAGGGGTCGAGACCGAGGAGGAGCTCGAAACGCTGAAGCGGCTCGGCTGCATCCGCTTCCAGGGCCACCTCCTCGGCGCGCCCGCCCCGGCCGAGGCATATGCGGACGCCACCGTTCTGTGAGCGCGAAGTCGCCTCGGCGCGCGGGCGGCGGCTTTCCCATTGTTTGGATGCGAACGACTATACGATTTCAAATATTCGCAAAATCTCGTCTTGGACTTCCCGCTTAGATTGCTCTATCCTCTATGCGCCGACTCGCCGTTTGTTCGGCCGAGACCTGGCGAAACAAATGAGCACGAGACGGGGTGTCCCCGTGGCAACCCCGTCCATCATGGGAGGACTTCATGAAGCACGCCATGACGGCGGCCATGCTGGCGACCGCGATGACCTTCGCCGCCGGTGCCGCACTCGCCGGCCCGAAAACCGTCGACGGACCAGGCTACGAGCCGAAGTGCTTCGTGCCATGGAACGACGAAACGGCCTATTTCCAGTGGGAGCCGCGCGAGGGGCCGTTCAAGGTCGCCGTGGTGAACGGGTTCGTGGGCAACATCTGGCGCATCCAGATGATCAAGACCGCGAAAGCCTATGTCGAGAAAGAGGACGTCGCGCCGCTGATCTCCGACTTCAAGGTCGTCTCCACCGGAACGGACGCCGCCGCTCAGCTCGGCGCGATCGAAGATTTCATCAACCAGGGCTATGACGCGATCATCACCATCGCCGTCAGCCCCACCGGCTTCGACCGGGTGATCCGCCTCGCCAACCGCAACAACGTCGTCCTCGTCCCATTCGACAATGTGCTCGACACCGACGAGGTGATGCAGGTCAACGAGGACCAGTACGAGATGGGCGTGATGTCGGGCGAATGGCTCGTCGATCATGTCGGCCACGCGGGCAAGATCCTCGAAGTGCGCGGCCTTCCCGGCAACTCCGTCGATCGTGACCGGCACGAGGGCTTCCGCTCCGTGATGGAGGGCGACGGCAACGATTTCGAGATCGTCGAGGTGGTCGGCAACTGGGCGCCGGGCGATTCGCAGAAGGTGACGGCCGACGCGCTCGCCGTGCACGGCAAATTCGACGGCATCTTCAGCCAGGGCGGGACGAACGGGACCGTGCAGGCGCTGATCGACGCGGGCCATCCCTTCGTGCCCATGGCCGGTGAAGCGGAGAACGGCTTCCGCAAGCAGATTGCCGAGCATTCCAAAGAGGGCCTTCTCGGCCTCTCTTACGGTCAGTCCCCGGGTCTCGTCGCGATCTCGATCAAGGCGGCCCTCTCGGCGCTGCAGGGCGAGACGATGCCGCAGCTCATCTCCGTTCCGATCCCGGTGGTGAACTTCGAGACGGTCGAGGACGGGGTGAACTACTGGTCCAATTTGCCGGACGATTTCTTCACGCCGAACGACTTTCCTCCCTGCGGTGTGACCATCACCGCGCCGGAGATCATGGCGGAAAGCGAAGCGAACAACTGACGACATCATCCGGCCGGTGCCGTCGAGCATCGGCCGGGCCGCTCGCGCTCTTCTCCCCTAGACCCGGAGTTCGTCCATGCTCGATGGTGGACCGGCAGCGCCCGTCGGCGGTGCCGATCTCGTGATGCGCGGCATCTCGAAATCCTATGGCGGCGTCCATGCCCTCTCCGATGTCGATTTCGCCTCTCGCGCCGGCTCGATCCACGCCGTCCTTGGCGAGAACGGGGCCGGCAAGTCGACGCTGATCAAGATCATCTCCGGTGTCGTTCAGCCCGACAGAGGGACGATGTCCCTGGGCGGCAATCCGGTTCGCTTCGCCTCCCCGCTGGAGGCGAACGCGGCGGGGATCGTGTGCATCTTCCAGGAACTGTCGCTGATGCCGGACCTCTCGGTCGCGGACAATATCGCGATCACCGATCCGCCGCGCACGCGTCTCGGCCTGATCGACGGACGGGCACAGCGGCGGCAGGCCGAGGCGCTGCTCGCCCGTGTCGGCTGCGAGGATATCGACCCGCGTGAGCGGGTGCGCGACCTGCCCCTCTCGCGCCGGCAGATGGTGGAGATCGCCAAGGCGCTCGGCCGCCATCCGCGCATCCTCATCCTCGACGAGGCGACCTCCGCGCTGACGGGCTCAGACGTCGAGAAGGTGTACGCGATCCTCCACCAGCTTCGCGACGAGGGTCTGTCGCTTCTCTACATCTCCCACCGGATGCACGAGATCGAGGAACTCGCCGACACCTGCTCCGTGTTCCGCAACGGCCGCCATATCGAGACCTTCAAGAAAGGCGACCATAGCGACGACGAGATCGTCCAGCTCATGATCGGCCGCGACTGGTCCAACGTCTTCCCACCCAAGCCGGCCCGGACGAGCCCGCCCGAGCCCGTCCTGACGGCCCGCGGCCTCACCTGGCCCCCGGCGCTGCGGGACATCTCGCTGTCGGTCGGGCGCGGTGAGATCGTCGGCGTCGGCGGGCTCGACGGCCAGGGCCAGCGCGAACTGCTCCTCGCCCTGTTCGGTGTCCTGCGCGGGGTGGCGGGGACCGTGTCGATCGGCGGCAAGCCGGTGAAGATCCACAGCCCGGCGAGTGCGAAATCGCCCGAGATCGGGATGGCGCTGATCCCGGAGGACCGCAAGACCGAGGGTTTGATGCTGCCGATGGGCGTCGCCGACAACATCACCATGGCGGCGCTGCCCTGGCTCACCAAGCACCTCGTCGTCGACCGCTCGGCGGAGGCCGAGAAGATCAAGGAGATGGTCGCGCGGATGCAGATCAAGGTCTCCGACCTCGATGCCCCGGTGGCGACGCTCTCGGGCGGCAATCAGCAGAAGGTGGTGATCGCCAAGTGGCTGCTCACCGGGGCGCGGATCATCCTCCTCAACGATCCGACGCGCGGGATCGATGTCGGCACCAAACAGGAAATCTATCAGCTCCTGCGCAGCCTTGCCGCGGAAGGGGCCGCGATCCTCTTCTACACCACCGATTACGACGAGCTGATCGGCTGCTGCGACCGCGTCCTCATCTTCTATGACGGACGCGTCGTGCGCGAGCTCTCGGGCGAGTCGCTCACCGAGACGAACATCATCGCGAGCTCCCTCAACCTTCAACCGGGCGAGATCCCGACGGGAGCCGTCCAATGAAGACGCTGCGTTTCGCGATCGCCCACAATCTCGGCCTCGTGCTCGCGATCGGCCTCTTCGTCGTCCTTTACGCGATCTACGTCTCGATGCATCCCAATTACGGGATGAACGTCGTCCTGCAGAACGGCAACGAGGCGCTCGCGCTGATCCTCGTCGGCATGGCGCAGACGATGGTCGTGCTGATCGGCGGTCTCGACCTGTCGGTCGGGCCATTGATGACGCTCGTCAACTGTTTCGGCTCGATCGTGATGGCGGGGACGGGCGGCAGCATCGTGCTCGGCGTGATCGCGTGCATGGCGCTCGGCGCGGCCTGCGGCTTCATGAACGGCTGTATCGTCGTCTACGGCCGGATCCAGCCGATCATCGCGACTCTGGCGACCGGGGCGATCTATCTCGGCCTTGCCCTCTTCCTGCGGCCGACGCCGGGCGGGCGGATCGACGGCGATTTCGCCTGGGCCTTCACCAACGACATCAACGAGCTCGGCTACACCTATGGCTGGTGGGAGGATCTCGGCTGGTTCGGCCTCATCCCGCTCCAGCCGATCTACCTCATCCTGATCGTCGTCCTCGTCTGGCTTCCATTCCGCCGGACCGCGACGGGGCGGGGCTGCTACGCGGTCGGCTCTTCGGAGGCGGCGGCCTTCATGTCGGGCGTGAAGATCAACCGGTGCAAGCTGACGGCGTTCACGCTCGCCGGTTTCTTCGCGGGCTGCGCCGGGATCTATCTGACCATGCAGATCGGCTCCGGCAACGCCGACGCGCCGCAAGCGGCCGAGTACACGCTGCGCTCGATCGCGACCGTGGTGATCGGCGGAACGTCGCTCTATGGCGGTAGCGGTGGGGTGATCGGGACGATCTTCGGGGCGCTGGTGCTGCGCTCGATCTCCTTCATCTTCCGCGTCGTGCCGGAATCCTCCGCGCTCGGCTTCGTCGCGAGCCCGCTGCTTCAGCCCTTCTTCGAGGGGGTGATCCTCCTCATCGCCGTTTCGCTCGGTGCCGCTCGGACCTTCCGCGTGCGCAACCGTCTGTCGCTGTTCACCTGAGGAAAGCCGATGTCGCTCGTGTCGAAAATCGACAAGCCGATCCTCATCGGGCTCGGATTCATCGTCCTCATTCTCGCGGTCGGGACGGTCTACACGCTCTCGACGCAGGGCACGGCGGTGTTCCTGTCACCGAATTATCTGATGCAGCAGCTCCATGTCGGCGCCTTTCTCGGCATCACCGCGGCGGGGATGATGATGGTCATCCTCCTCGGCCATATCGATCTGTCGGTCCCCTGGACGCTCGCCGCGGGCGCCATGCTGGCGACGGCGATCGGCGGACCGCTCGGGGCGCTCACCTGTATCGGGGTCGGCCTCACAGTCGGCCTCGTCAACGGGCTCGGCGTCGCGTTCCTGCGCGTGCCGTCGATGATCTTCACTCTCGGCGTCAACACCGTGCTTCTCGGTCTGATGGTGATGCTGACCGGCGGCCACGCCCCGCAGAGCGCGGCAACGGATCTGATGCTCTTTCTCGGCCGCGATCGGACGCTCGGGATTCCGCATTCGGTGATCGTCTGGGCGCTCGTGTCGCTGACGCTGGTCTTCGTCCTCACCCGCACCCCGCTCGGCCGCTATATGTACGCGATCGGCAATCAGGAGGCGGCGGCCTATCTGTCGGGCGTCAGGACGCGCCTCGTCATCGTCGCCGCTTTCGTGATGTGCAGCCTCTGCGCGGTGATCGCGGGGCTCGCGCTCGGCGGCTACTCGGCGCGCGCCTATCAGGCGATGGGCGATGCCTATCTTCTCCCGTCGATCGCCGCGGTGGTGCTCGGCGGGACGAACATTCTGGGTGGCCAAGGGCGCTATGCGGGCACGGTGGTCGGCGCGTTGATCATCGTGCTCCTCCAGAGCGTCCTGTCGGTGATGCAGATGGAGGAGGCGTTTCGCCAGGTGATCTACGGCGCGGTGATCATCGGGATGCTGCTGATCTATAGCCGCGGGCGGATCGTCAACGCCTGATCAGGCGAGGACGAGCCGGCCCGTCGGCGTGAGGCCGCGCTTGCGGATCGCGTTGCGCGTGTCGACGATCAGCGGTGCGTGCGCGGCGAGGAGGGCATAATCCACGTCGTCGTGGTCGGTCGCGATCAGCACCGCGTCGTATCCGGCGACCGTTTCGGCCGTCAGCGGGGTCGAGGCGCGGCCCTTCAGCGGCCCGTGCTTGCGCGTCGGCGGGATCGAGGCGACGTGCGGATCGTGATAGGCGACCGCCACGCGGCGCGCCTCCAGCATCTCGAGGAGCCGCAGCGACGGGCTTTCGCGCACGTCCGAGACGTTCTTCTTATAAGCGAGGCCGATCACCAGAACCTTCGACGCGCCAAGCGACAGGGTCGACGTCTCGTCGAGCGCTTCGGCGAGGCGCGTCACGACATAATCGGGCATCGCGACATTGACCTCGCCCGCGAGCTCCACGAAGCGCGTCGCGTGCCCGTATTCGCGGGCTTTCCAGGTGAGATAGAACGGATCGATCGGGATGCAGTGACCGCCGAGGCCGGGGCCCGGATAGAACGGCATATAGCCGAACGGCTTGGTCGCCGCCGCGTCGATCACCTCCCACACGTCGATGCCCATGTCGGCGTAGACGACCTTCAGTTCGTTCACGAGGGCGATGTTGACGGCGCGGAAGATGTTCTCGGTGAGCTTCACCGCCTCCGCCGTCCGGGTCGTGGCGACCGGAACGATCTTCTCCACCACCGCGCCATAGAAGGCGGCGACGAGATGGGAGGCGTCCGGACCGTCGCCGGCGACGACCTTCGGGATGGTCGCCGTCTTGTGCGCGGTGTTGCCGGGATCTTCGCGCTCGGGGGAGAAGGCGAGGAAGACGTCGCGGCCCGACAGGAGGCCGGTCGCCTCCAAAATGGGGCGGACGATCTCGTCCGTGGTGCCGGGGAAGGTGGTCGATTCCAGGACGACGAGCTGGCCCGCGCGCAGCGCCCGCGCGATCGTCTCCGCCGTCGCGACGACGAAGGACAGATCCGGGTCGCGATTCTTCGTCAGCGGGGTCGGCACGCAGATCGCGATCACGTCGCACGTGGCGAGGCGGGAGAAGTCGGTCGTCGCGTCGAACCGGCCGGCCGCGACATGGTCCGCGATCTCCTCGGACGAAACGGCGTCGATATAGGAGACGCCGGCCTTGAGGCGTTCCGGCTTTTGCGGATCGACATCGAAGCCGATCGTCGCAAACCCGGCGCGGGCCGTGCTCGCGGCGAGGGGAAGGCCGACATAGCCGAGCCCGATCACGCCGACGACGGCCGCGCGCGAGGTGAGTCGGTCGGCAAGGAGGGTGGCGGTGTCGGAGAGTTGTCCCACGATGACCTTTCGACGAGCGCCGGCGGAAGCGCGATGCGGCGCGTTCGCTGGCCTCTTAGCGCGCTTTTCCGTCGGACGAAATCGCCGGATCGGTCGCCATGGTCCCACCCGCGCGCCAGCCGGCCGCCGCGGGGCGGGCATGTGATCACAGTTCCATAAATCTTCGCGAGGAAAATGGTACCGCTCTCAAGAATGTATTGAACGATCGCGCAATTAACGATGTAGTTCCCTTAGTTTAGATGGAAACAAAATTGCCTGATTCCTTGTCGGATGTGGTTGACCGGCGGGATGAGATCAGTTTCGATCCCCGTCCTTTCATGCGTTGACAATTTGATCGCTGCATCGGCAGAGTCTGCGCATTGATAAACGCCAATATGAGATGGGGAGGACTGTTATGCGGTTGTTGCCGACCTTGATCGGCGCGACGTCGGCCGTTGCGCTCTGTGTCGCCGCCCAAGCCGAAACGATTACCATCGCCACCGTGAACAATGGCGACATGATCCGCATGCAGAGCCTTGCGGATGATTTTACCTCCAAGCACCCCGACATCCAGATCGAATGGGTGACCTTGGAAGAGAATGTTCTGCGTCAGCGCGTCACCACCGATATCGCCACCAAAGGCGGTCAATACGACGTGATGACCATCGGCACCTACGAAGTGCCGATCTGGGCGCGCCAAGGCTGGCTCGTCCCGCTCGACGATCTCGGCGACGATTATGACGTCGACGATCTCCTCCCCGCCATTCGGAACGGCCTCTCCGTCGACGGCAAGCTCTACGCCGCGCCCTTCTATGGCGAGAGCTCGATGGTGATGTATCGCAAGGACCTGTTCGAGAAAGCGGGCCTCGAAATGCCCGAGGAGCCGACCTGGGAGTTCATCGGCGAGGCGGCGCGAAAGCTCACCGACAAGAGCAACGAGATCTACGGCATCTGCCTGCGCGGTAAAGCGGGCTGGGGCGAGAACATGGCGCTCCTCACCGCCATGGCGAACTCCTTCGGCGCGCGCTGGTTCGACATGGACTGGAACCCGCAATTCGACAGCCAGCAGTGGAAGGACACGCTCAACTTCTATCTCGACCTCATGAAGGACGCCGGCCCTCCGGGGGCGTCCTCCAACGGCTTCAACGAGAACCTCGCCCTCTTCCAGTCCGGCAAATGCGGCATGTGGATCGACGCGACCGTCGCCGCCTCCTTCGTGACCAACCCGAACGATAGCCAGGTCGCCGACCAGGTGGGCTTCGCGCTGGCGCCGGACAACGGCCTCGGCAAGCGCGGCAACTGGCTCTGGGCCTGGGCGCTCGGCATTCCTGCGGGCTCCGAAAAGGTCGATTCGGCGAAGGCGTTCATCGCCTGGGCGACCTCGAAGGACTATCTGCAGCTCGTGGCCGACAAGGAAGGCTGGGCGAACGTCCCGCCGGGCACCCGCACCTCCCTTTATGAGAACCCGGACTATCAGAAGGCGGCTCCGTTCGCCGCGATGACGCTCCGCTCCATCGAGGCGGCGGATCCCGACAATCCGACGGTCGACGAGGTGCCCTATACCGGCGTGCAGTTCGTGGCGATCCCGGAGTTCCAGGGCATCGGCACCGCGGTGGGTCAACAATTCTCCGCCGCGCTCGCGGGCACGGTGACGGCCGATCAGGCGCTCGCCACCGCCCAGCAGGTCACGAGCCGGGAAATGCGCCGCGCCGGCTACCCCAAATAGGCCACGGCGCCGCATGACGGGCGCCGACCGGGCGCCCGTCCCCCCTGGCGGGCGCTTCGGCGCCTCGCATTCGTCTGTCGAGGAGCACGCTCGTGGCCACGCAACATTCCAGAGCCGCCGCACGGCTCATGATGACACCGGCCGTCATCCTGCTTTTGCTTTGGATGATCGTGCCCCTCTCGATGACGCTCTACTTCTCCTTCCTCCGGTACAACCTGTTGATGCCGGGGATGGAGGAGTGGATCGGGTTCATGAACTACGAGTTCTTCCTCACCGATCCCGCATTCTTCGCTGCTTTGACCAACACGTTGCTTCTCGTCGGTGGTGTTCTTCTGATCACCATCGTCGGCGGCGTGCTGCTCGCGCTCCTTCTCGACCAGCCGATCTTCGGCCAGGGCATCGTCCGCATTCTGGTGATCGCGCCCTTCTTCGTCATGCCGACGGTGTCGGCGCTGGTCTGGAAGAACATGTTCATGAACCCGGTGAGTGGGCTCTTCGCGTGGATCGCGAAGGGGTTCGGCCTCCAGCCGGTGGACTTTTTCGCCGAGATTCCGCTGCTGTCCATCATTCTGATCGTCGCCTGGCAATGGCTGCCGTTCGCGACCCTCATCCTGCTGACGGCGCTGCAATCGCTCGATTCGGAGCAGCTCGAGGCGGCTGAAATGGACGGCGCGCCGCCGCTGTCGCGCTTCAGGTCCATCATTCTGCCGCACCTCGCCCGCGCGATCACCGTGGTGATCCTCATCCAGACGATCTTCCTCCTCTCGGTCTTCGCCGAGATCCTCGTCACCACGAATGGCGGGCCGGGCTACGCGACGACGAACATCACCTTCCTCGTCTACGCCCAGTCGCTCCTGCAATTCGACGTGGGTGGCGGCTCTGCGGGCGGCATCGTCGCCGTGATCCTCGCCAATATCGTCGCGATCTTCCTGATGCGGATGATCGGCAAGAATCTGGACATCTGAGCCATGGCCCGTGCGATCCCCACCCGCCAAAAGATCGTCATGTCCGTCATCGCCTGGGCGATCGCGTTCCTGATCTTCTTCCCGATCCTCTGGACGATCCTGACGAGCTTCAAGACGGAGGCCGAAGCGGTCGCGACGCCGCCGTCATTCCTCTTCTTCGACTGGACGCTCGAAAATTACGTCACCGTGCAGGAGCGGTCGAATTATTTCCGCCACTTCATGAACTCGGTGATCATCTCACTCGGCTCGACCGTTGCCGGGCTCGTCATCGCGATCCCCGCGGCGTGGTCGATGGCCTTCGTGCCGGCCAAGCGCACCAAGGACATCCTGATGTGGATGCTCTCCACGAAGATGCTGCCCGCGGTCGGTGTCCTCATCCCGATCTATCTGATCTTCCGCGACACCGGCCTTCTCGACACGCGGCTCGGCCTCGTGATCGTGCTGACGATGATCAACCTACCGATCATCGTGTGGATGTTGTTCACCTATTTCCGCGAGATTCCGGGCGACATCCTCGAGGCGGCGCGGATGGACGGGGCGACGCTGCGCTCCGAGATCCTCTATGTTCTCGTGCCGATGGCGGTGCCGGGCATCGCCTCGACGCTGCTGCTCAACATCATCCTCGCATGGAACGAGGCGTTCTGGACGCTGAACCTCACGGCGGCCCGGTCGGCGCCGCTGACGGCGTTCATCGCGAGCTATTCGAGTCCGGAAGGTCTCTTCTATGCAAAGCTCTCCGCCGCATCGACGATGGCGATCGCCCCCATCCTCATCCTCGGCTGGTTCTCCCAGAAGCAGCTCGTGCGCGGCCTCACCTTCGGCGCGGTGAAGTAGGACATCATGGGCCAGATCATCCTTCAGGACGTCACCAAGCAATTCGGCACCGTCGAGGTCATCAAGCCTCTCGATCTCGATATCCAGGACGGCGAGTTCGTGGTCTTTGTCGGCCCCTCGGGCTGCGGAAAGTCGACGCTCCTGCGCCTCATCGCCGGGCTCGAGGACGTCACGTCCGGCACGATCCTCATCGACGGGCAGGACGCGACCCTGACCCCGCCGGCCAAACGCCGTCTGGCGATGGTGTTCCAGTCCTACGCGCTCTATCCGCATATGTCGGTCGCAAAGAACATCGCCTTTCCGCTGAGGATGGCCGGCCTCCCGCGCGCCGAGATCGACAAGAAGGTCAAGGCCGCCGCCGCCACCTTGAACCTCACCGACTATCTCGACAGGCGGCCCGGCCAGCTCTCCGGCGGCCAGCGCCAGCGCGTCGCGATCGGCCGCGCGATCGTGCGTGAGCCGGCGGCCTTTCTGTTCGACGAGCCGCTGTCGAATCTCGACGCGGCATTGCGCGTCAACATGCGCCTCGAAATCTCGGAGCTGCACAATCAGCTCCAGACGACGATGATCTACGTGACGCACGATCAGGTCGAGGCGATGACGATGGCCGACAAGATCGTCGTCCTCAGCGCCGGCCGGATCGAGCAGGTGGGGAGCCCGCTGGAGCTCTATCGCGCGCCGAAGAACACCTTCGTCGCCGGCTTCATCGGCTCCCCCAAAATGAACTTCATCGACGGTCGCGACGCGCAAGAGGCGGGCGCGGCGCAAATCGGCATTCGCCCGGAGCATCTGCGCCTGTCGATGGAGGAGGGCAAATGGTCCGGCCTCGTGACCGTGTCCGAGCATCTCGGCTCCGACACCTTCCTCCACGTCAATGTTGACGGGGTGGGCACGCTGACCGCCCGCTCGGACGGCGAGTTCGGCGTCCGCCACGGCGACCGCGTCCATCTCACTCCGATCGAGGAGCGGATCCACCGCTTCGACGCCGACGGAAAGGCGATCTGAATGGGCCGGCTCGACGGAAAGGCGGCCCTGATCACGGGCGCCGCCCGCGGCATCGGCCGCGCCTTCGCCGAGGCTTATGTCCGTGAAGGCGCCCGCGTCGCGATCGGCGATATCGACCTCGACAGCGCCCGCGCCACGGCCGACTCTCTCGGCGAAAGCGCGCTCGCCCTCCATCTCGACGTGACCGATCAGCGCTCGATCGACGCCGCGGTCGCGACCGCTTCCGCCGCGCTCGGGCGGATCGACATCCTGATCAACAACGCCGCCGTCTTCGACCTCGCCCCGATCGCCGAGATCACCCGCGAGAGCTACGACACACTCTTCGCGATCAACGTGTCCGGCGTCCTCTTCATGATGCAGGCGGTGGCGAAGCGGATGATCGCGGACGGGAAGGGCGGCAAGATCATCAACATGGCGAGCCAGGCCGGGCGGCGGGGCGAGCCGCTCGTCGCCGTCTATTGCGCCAGCAAGGCGGCGGTGATCAGCCTCACCCAGTCCGCCGGGCTCGACCTCGTGAAGCACGGCATCAACGTCAACGCGATCGCGCCGGGCGTCGTCGACGGCGCGCATTGGGACGGGGTCGACGCGCTCTTCGCCAAGCACGAGAAGCTGATGCCCGGCGAGAAGAAGCGCCAGGTCGGCGCCGCCGTTCCCTATGGGCGGATGGGCACGCCCGAAGACCTCACCGGCATGGCGATCTTCCTCGCGACGCCGGAGGCCGATTACATCGTCGCCCAGACCTACAATGTCGACGGCGGCAACTGGATGAGCTGATGACCCGTCTTTCCCTCGCGAATCTCCCCGAAATCGCCGGCAAAGCGGGCGTACCCACCTATGAGCGGCGTGATCTGTCGCCCGGCATTCTCCATTTCGGCGTCGGCAATTTCCACCGCGCCCACCAGGCGACCTATCTCGACCGGCTGTTCTCGGCCGGGCGCGATCATGATTTCGCGATCGTCGGCGCGGGGGTGATGCCGGGCGACGCGGCGATGCGCGAGGCGCTCGAAGGGCAGGACTGGCTGACGACGGTGGTCGAACAGTCGGCGGACGTGAGCCGCGCCCACGTCACCGGCGCGATGATCGACTTCGCGCCCGTCGCCGACGCACCGGCGATCCTGCGACGGCTCGCCGATCCGGCGATCCGCATCGTCTCGCTGACGGTGACGGAGGGCGGCTATTTCATCGATTCGTCCGGAGTGTTCGACTCCGCC
Source organism: Acuticoccus kalidii (assembly GCF_021556395.1). Lineage (GTDB taxonomy): Bacteria > Pseudomonadota > Alphaproteobacteria > Rhizobiales > Amorphaceae > Acuticoccus > Acuticoccus kalidii. Next base: position 90,623 of record NZ_JAKGCS010000017.1, on the reverse strand, counting down.
CATCCGGCGATCGTCGCGGACGGCGCCAATCCCGCCGCGCCGAAGACGGTGTTCGGCCTCATCGCCGCCGGCCTCGCAGCGCGCCGTGCCGCGGGAATGGCGCCCTTCACGGTGATGTCGTGCGACAACATCCCCCACAACGGCAAGGTCGCGCGGAACGCGGTGGTCGGCACGGCCGCGCTGTCCGACCCGGCGCTTGCCGACTGGATCAAGGGTGAGGTCGTGTTCCCGAACGGCATGGTCGACCGCATCACCCCCGCGACCGGCGAGCGGGAACGCGGGCTCGCGAAGAGCGCCTTCGGGATCGACGACGCGTGGCCGGTCTTCTGCGAGGATTTCACCCAGTGGGTTCTCGAAGACACCTTCCCGACCGGGCGGCCGGCGCTCGAAGAGGTCGGCGTCGAGTTCGTCGACGACGTCTCGCCCTATGAGGCGATGAAGATCCGCATCCTCAATGGCGGCCATGCGGTGATCGCCTATCCCGCGGGCCTCATCGGCATCACCTATGTGCACGAGGCGATGGCCGAGCCGCTGATCGCCGCCTTCCTGCGCAAGATCCACGCGGACGAGATCATCCCCGTCGTCCCGCCGGTGCCGAACACCGATCTCGCCACCTACGCCAAGGAGATCGAGCGGCGCTTCGCCAACCCGAAGATCGGCGACACCGTCCGCCGCCTCTGCCTCGACGGCTCGAACCGGCAGCCGAAATTCATCGTCCCGTCGATCGCCGACCGGTTGAAGACCGGCGCCTCGATCACCGGGCTCGCGCTCGAATCGGCGCTGTGGTGCCGCTATTGCGCCGGCATCAGCGAGGAGGGGAAGATCATCGAGCCGAACGACCCCAACTGGGACCGCTTGAAGCCCCTCGCCGAAGAGGCCCGAGAGAATCCCGATGCATGGCTCGGCATGGGCGATATCTACGGCGATGTCGGCACCGCGCCGCAGATGCGCGCGGCCTTCGCCAAATCGCTCGCGATGGTCTGGAAGGACGGTACGGAAACGACGCTCCGCCGCTATCTCGACGGGACGCTCTGAGCCGCCGCCCGCGCGCCCGCAACAAGCGACATTCTCGCCCGGCCGATACCGATCGGGCGAGAGCTGCTCTAGGGTCGCGCGTCGATGTCCGCGCAAAGGTCCCCCATCGTGGAGAGCCACTATCGCTCGTTCGCCGAGGTCGTGAAGCACGGTTCGATCCGGCAGGCGGCGGACGTCTTGCACATGTCCGCCTCCTCGATCAGCCGGCAGATCCGCCAGCTCGAGCACGCCTTCGGAGCGCAGCTCCTCGTCCGCAACGCGCAAGGGGTGCGGCTCACCCCGGCGGGTGAGATCCTCGCCCGTTTCGTGCGCACCCGCAGCCGCGAGGTCCAGCGCCTCCAAAGCGCGATCGACGCGCTGAAGGGGCTGCGCGTCGGCCATCTGTCGATCCACACCGTTGAGGGGACGATCGGCGGCCTTCTTCAGAACGCGCTCGCCCGCTTCTCCACCGCCTATCCCGAGATCACGTACGACGTCGTCGTGTCCGGCACCGACGACGTCGCCCGCGCGGTGGAGGAGGACCGCTGCGAGATCGGGATCCTGTTTTATCCGCACCCACGGCCGGGCATCGCGCCGCTCCTCAGGATGCCGGCGCCGCTGTTTGCGGTGGTCGCACCGGATCACCCCTTCGCGGATCGCAAGACGCTGACGCTTGCCGAAATCGCCACGGAGCCCGTCGGTCTTCCCAACGCGACGTTCGGGATCCGCCATCTCGTCGACCACATCGTGAAGGCCGGCAATATCGAACTGAAGATCCGGCTCGAGACCAACTCGATCGACATGGCCCGCCAGTTCGGGATCTGCGGCATGGGGGTGACGTTGCTGCCGGAATTCGGCATCGAGCGCGAGCTCGAAGCGGGCAAGGTCGTCGCGATTCCGCTCGCGGAAGGCGCGGTCGCATCCTCGTCGATGCAGGTGGTCAAGCGGACCGGGATGGAGCTCAGCCCCGTCGCGGCGCGTTTCGTCAGCACGCTCGCCGACATTGCCGGGGTCTCGGGTGTTGCAAAATCTGCAACACCGCGTGCTTGAATCTCTTGTTTTAAGCACCGCTAACGAACGCTACGCTCCTCCGAATGACCCCGGCAGACTTGGAGGCGCCGAATGCTGAAAACATCTCTTCTGTCGATCCCGACCCTGGCGGTCACGCTGGCCGCAGGCCTCGCCTTCGCGGCTCCCGCCGCCGCGCAAGACACCATCCGCGTCGGCGCGCCTTTGCCGCTGACCGGCCCGCTCTCTCCCGAGGGCCTCAAGCAACAGCGCGGCTATGACCTCTGGGCCGAAACGGTCAACGAGGCGGGCGGTATCGATGTCGGCGGCACGAAGATGCCGGTCGAGATCGTGTACGTCGATTACGAATCGAACACGCCCCGCGCGGTCCAGTCGGCCGAGCGCCTCATCACCGAGGATCGGGTGAGCTTCCTCTTCTCGCCGTTCGGTTCGGGCGCCGCGAAGGCCGCGAGCAGCGTCTCCGAGCGCTACGGCATCCCGACGATCGCCGCGACTGCGTCGTCCGAGTCGGTCTACGATCAGGGCTATCAGTTCCTGTTCGGCACCTTCACCCCGAACTCGACGTTGACGACCCCGCTCACCGAGATCGTCGTCGGCGCCGACGAGGAGATCAAGACCGTCGCCATCTACGCCCGCAACGATCTGTTCCCGCTCGCCATCGCGAAGGAAATGGAAGCGTCCGCGGCGGCAAACGATCTCGAGGTCATCTCGTTCGACGAATACGCGATCGGCACGCTCGATCACGCCTCGGCGCTCACTCTGATGCGCCAGCGCCAGCCCGACTGGGTGTTCGCGACCGGCTACATCAACGATCTCATCCTGATGCGTCGCCAGATGAGCGAGCTCGGCATCCATCCGAAGGTGCTGACGATGATCGCCGGCCCCGCCTACAAGGAGTTCATCGAGGCCGGTGGCCCGCTCGCCGAGCACATTTCGAGCGCCGCCTGGTGGCACCCTTCCGTCACCTATGATGGTGAGGACATTTTCGGCTCCACCGCCGACTATGTCGCCGCTTTCGAGGCGGCCTATGACGCGATCCCGGACTATGCCGAAGCCTCGGCGAGTGCGGCGGGCGCGATCCTCCAGCTCGCCATCGAGAAGGCCGGCACGATCGACCCGCAGGCCGTGCGCGACACCCTCGCCGACCTCGACGTCACCACCTTCTACGGTCCGGTGAAGTTCGGCGAGACCGGCCAGATCGTGTCGCTCGAGCCGCCGGTCTTCCAGATCCAGGACGGCGAGGCGAAGGCGATCTTCCCCGAGGCGATCAAGCAGGCCGATCTCGTGTTCGGCGGCATCGAATAAGAACAGGGAGAAGCCGTACCGGCCCCCCGTGGGCCGGTATGGTGCCCAGCCAGTGCTTTACGCCCAGATCCTCCTCAACGGCCTCGTCCTCGGCGGGCTCTACGCGACTATCGCGGTGGGCTTTTCGCTGGTGTGGGGCGTGCTCAACGTCATCAACATCCTGCACGGGTCCTTCGTGGTCCTGGGCTCTTACATCGCGTATTTCAGTTACGTGCATTTCGGCATCCATCCCTATCTGTCGATCGTGACGGCCGGGGCGGTGCTCTTCGTGCTCGGCTATTGTCTCCAGGCCGGGCTCATCAATCGCGTGGTCGGCGCGCCGGTGTTGACGACCCTCGTCCTCACCTTCGGCCTCGACCTGATCGCCAACAACAGCATGATCCTCGCCTTCTCGGCGGATTATCGCTCGGTCACGCTCGCGAACCCGCTCGGCAGCGCGATCATCGGCGGTCTCGTGGTTCCGCTCGACCGGCTCGTCGCGACGCTTCTGGCGATCCTCCTCACCGGCATCCTCTATTTCGTCCTCGTCCATTCCCGCATCGGGCGTGCGATCATTGCCGTGCGGATGGATGCGGAGGCGGCGGCGCTGATGGGCGTGAAGGTGAAGCGGATCTACGCGATCACCTTCGGCATCGGCGCGCTGATGGCGGGGGCGGCGGGGAGTCTGCTGTCGCTGGTCTTCCCGATCTCGCCGCTCAACGGGCCGGAATTCCTCGGCATCGCGTTCGTGGTCTGCGTTTTGGGCGGGCTCGGCTCGGTGGCGGGCGCGGTCGTCGGCGGTCTTGCGCTCGGCGCGATCCAGAGCTTCGGGGCGCTGCTGTTCGGCCCGCAACACGGGCTCACGATCGCCTTCGCGCTCCTCATCCTCCTCCTGATCTTCAAGCCGTCCGGCATCATGGGACGGAGAGGCTACGAATGATCCGCATCATCCTCGTCGCGATCGTCGTCGCCCTCCTCGCGGCGCTGCCGCTGCTCGGCGACAACTATCTCCTCCGGCTCGGCACGATGTTCGGCATGTATGCCGTCCTCGCCCAGTCGTGGAACATCATCGGCGGCTATGCCGGCTATCCCTCCTTCGCCACGGCCGCCTTCTTCGGCCTCGGCGCGTATGCGGGGGCGATCCTCCAATCGGTCGGCATTCCGATGCCGCTCGCATGGATTGCGGCCTGTCTCGTCGCGGCCGTCTTCGCCGCGCTGCTCGGGGCCGCGATCCTTCACCTCAAGGGCCACTATTTCGCGATCGCGAGCCTCGTGGTGGCGGACGTCCTTCTCGAGATCACCACCTCCTGGACGTCGCTGACCGGCGGCGGCATGGGCCTCAACCTGCCCATCATCCGCATCTCGATCGACGCGCAGGCGCGGCTGTTCTTCTACGCCATGCTGTCGCTCGCCGTGCTCGCCCTCGTGATGAACTGGCTCGTCGCCAAGAGTCGCCTCGGCTTCGCGCTCAACTGCATCCGCCAGAACGAGGACGCCTCGGCGATGGTCGGCATCAACACGACGCGGGAGAAGGTCGTCGCCTTCACCCTGTCGGCCGTTCTCGTCGGCGGGGCTGGGGCGATCTACGCCTCCTGGGTCTTCTATATCGAGCCGCCCGACGTCTTCTCGGTGCTGCTCTCGGTGAAGCCCATCGTGATGACGATGCTCGGCGGTGCCGGCACCATCCTCGGCCCGGCGGTCGGCGCGGCGCTCTTCCTCGTGATGGAAGAGACCGTGTGGCGCAGCTTCCTCTCGATGCACGCGATCGTGCTCGGTCTGATCATCGTGGCGTTGATCTTCTTCCTGCCGCACGGGATCTTCGGGTTGTTCGGCCGTAAGGGCCCGGCGCGACGGCTGATCGCGCGCGGGAAGGGAGGCAAGTCATGAGCCTTCTCAGCCTGCAAGGCGTGTCCCGCCGCTTCGGCGGCCTCAACGCCCTGTCGGACGTCACGCTCGATGTCGAGCCGGGCGAAATCGTCGGCCTCATCGGCCCGAACGGGGCCGGCAAGACGACGCTCGTCAACGTCGTCTCCGGCGTCTACCGGCCGACGGCGGGGACCGTCACCTTCGACGGTCAACGCATCGACGGGATGAAGCCCTATCAGATCAGCCGGCTGGGCCTCGCGCGGACCTATCAGGTCGTGCAGCCCTTCCCGGAAATGACGGTGCTCCAGAACGTCACTGCTCCGGCCGCCTTCGCGGCCAACACGCACAGCCTCGTCGAGGCGGAGGAGAAGGCGCGCGAGGCGATCGAGTTTCTCGGCCTCGGGGCGCAGATCGATACGCCGGCGGCCGAGTTGACGCTCGCCGGCCGCAAGCGCCTCGAACTCGCGAAGAGCCTTGCGATGGACCCGAAGGTCCTCCTTCTCGACGAGGTGAATGCCGGGCTGAACCACACCGAGATCGATACGGCGCTGCACCTCATCCGCACGATCGCCGAGCGGGGTGTCACGATCATCATCATCGAGCATCTGATGAAGGTGGTGATGAATCTGTGCACCCGGATCGTCGTGCTCCATCACGGCGCGAAGATCGCGGACGGAACGCCCGAGGCGGTGAGTCACGACGAGGACGTCATCAAGGCCTATCTCGGCCGGCGTTATGCCGAACTCGCGGCGCTCCGGCGGAAGGAAGAGACGAATGGCTGATCCGCTCCTCTCCGTCGCCGGCCTTCAATCGGGCTATGGCGAGATCCGTGTCCTGTGGGGGATCGACATCACCGTCGCGTCCGGCGAGATCGTCTGCCTCGTCGGCTCGAACGGGGCCGGCAAGACGACGCTCCTGCGCACCATCTCCGGCCTCGTGAAGGCCGACGCTGGTGCGATCCGCATCGCGGGCGAGGATATCGCCGGCCGCGGCCCGGAAACGGCGCTCGCCTCGGGCATCGCGCACGTGCCGGAAGGGCGGCGTCTCTTCCGCACGATGAGCGTGAAGGACAATCTCCTGATGGGCGCCTATCTGCGCACCGGCGAGGACAAGGCGGTCGCCGAGGATCTCGACAAGGTGTTCGCGATGTTCCCGCGGCTCGCCGAGCGGCGCAATCAGGACGCGGCGACCCTCTCGGGTGGCGAGCAGCAGATGTGCGCGATCGGTCGGGGCATCATGAGCCGGCCGAAGCTCCTCATGATCGACGAGCTGTCGCTCGGCCTCGCGCCGACGGCCGTCGACATGCTGAGCGACAGCCTCAAGGCGATCAATGCCGGCGGCATCTCGATCCTTCTCGTCGAGCAGGACGTGATGAGCGCCCTCGACCTTGCCTCGCGCGGCTATGTCCTCGATCGCGGCCGGATCACCATGTCCGGCACGTCCGCGGAACTCGCCGCCGCGCCGGAGGTGCGCGAGGCCTATATGGGCGTCGCCTGACGCCCGTTCACCTTTCTCAATCAGTCGGAAGCAACGCCATGAGTGGCCTCAAGACCAAATCCACCTACTCCTATATTCCGGGGGTGATGCAATATTCGGCCGGCGTCGCGGCGCTCGACGGTTTCGCGATCGAGCGCGTGCGCTTCGAGGAGCCGGTGAAGCTCGAAGAGGGCTTTCAGCGGATCGGCGCCTATCTCGAGAAGATCGGCCGGCCGCTCGATTCCTTCTGTGCCTGCGAGTTGCGCTCGCCCGCCCCGTTCACCGAGGACGGCTTCCGCACCTTCAACGAAGCCTATAGCAGCGTGCTGATCGACTGGGGCATCATGGAGGGCGAGGACAATCCCGTTGCCCGCTCCAATGTCTGCCCCGAAATCAATCCGCCGTCCGAGCCGTCTTTTCACGCCTTCTGCTACACCGTGCCGACGAGCGAAGCGGGGCCGACCTTCATCGTCGCCGGCTCCGGCGAGGCGCGCGAGGGGCAGGGCACCTATCGCGACAACACCGTCCGCTATGGCGAGACGAGCCCGGACGCGATCGCCGAGAAGGCGGACTATGTGCTCGGCGAGATGGAGCGCCGCATGTCCTTTTTCGGCGCGACCTGGGCCGACACCACGGCCGTGCAGCTCTACACCGTGTTCCCGATCCACGCCTTCCTCGAAGACGCGATCGTCAAGCGCGGCGCTGCCCGGCACGGCCTCACATGGCACTATAACCGGCCCCCGGTCCGCGACCTCGAATATGAGATGGATTGCCGTCGTGTCTTGACGGAGCGGGTTCTCGTCGGTCGATAATTCGGACGGCGGGACGAACAGGAGGAACCGGCCCATGATCAAGATCGACGCGGGCCGGTTGCTCGGCGACCTACGCCGCCTCGCCGAGTTCGGCAAATACGAGACCGGCGTCGACCGGATCGCCTTCTCCGACGACGATATCGCGGCAAGGCGCTGGCTCGCCGGCCGGATGGAGGAGGTGGGCCTTTCTCCCGAGTTCGACCGTTATGGCACCGTCCTCGGCCGGAGCCGTAAGCCCGGCAAGGCGATCCTCATCGGCTCCCACACCGACACGGTGCCGCGCGGCGGCTGGCTCGACGGCGCGATGGGCGTCATCTACGGCCTCGAAGTCGCCCGCGCGCTCGATGAGGCCGGGGCGGACGCGGCGGTCGACGTGATCTCCTTTCAGGACGAGGAAGGCTCGTTCGTTCCCTGCCTCGGCAGCAAGGCCTTTTGCGGCCTTCTCGATGCGGAAGAGCTCGCCCGAGGCGCACGCGCCGATGGCCTCGCTCTGTCCGACGTCCTCCCCGTCGACGGCATGCCCGAGCGCGATATCCGCGTCGATCCCGAGCGACATGCGGCCTTCCTGGAGGCGCATATCGAGCAAGGTCCGCGTCTCGAGACGGCGGGGCTCGATCTCGGCATCGTCAGCGGAATCGTCGGCATTCGCCGCTTCCGCATCACGGCGATGGGGGAGGCCAACCACGCCGGCACCACGCCGATGGACATGCGCAAGGACGCCGGCGCCTCGCTTCTGCGCCTCGCGGCTCATCTTCTCGATTCGCTGCCGCAATGGGGCAGCCGCGAGTCGGTCTGGAATATCGGGGCGATCGAGTTCAGCCCCGGCGCGCCGAACGTCGTGCCCGCCGAGGCCTCGCTGGTGTTCGAGTTCCGCGACCTCTCCAACATGGTGATCGCCGATGTCGAGGAGGCGCTCGCCGAGGCCGTGGCGGCGCGCGAGGCGGCCGATCCGGTGCGCTATCGGATGGTCTCCATGGGCAAGGTCGATCCGCTGGAGATGGACGAGGGTCTGAGGGCCGTCTTCACCGCGACGGCGGAGCGGCTCGGTTACTCCAGCATGGTGCTGCCGAGCGGAGCCGGGCACGACGCGATGATCCTCGGCCGCCGCATTCCGGCGATGATGATGTTCGTTCCGAGCATCGGCGGACGCAGCCACGACATCACCGAGAACACCGCTGACGCCGATCTCGTGCGCGGGTGCGAATATCTCGCGAATGTGACCGCGGAGATCGCAAAGACGCTCGCCCGCTGAGGCGGGCGCCGGCCATCACATCGACATCGGAGAAGGCCGATCCGCTCGGACAGGGGGCGTTCGGCCGTCGCCGCCCGCCTGGGCGGTAAATGGGGCGCCGTCTGCCGCATTTGCGGCGATGAGGCGCCGATTGTGTCGAGATAGGAGCATGTTCCCGTCTCGCCGAGTCTTCACGAGCGATCCATACGTAACAATGCGTTTGGAATGAGACGATTTCTGGGGCAATCCCCCCAATTTAAGGGTTGAGAAAATCAGACTTTCTGATAATTCAGCGATATAGATTTTGCGGGGGCGGGCCCCTTTGGTCCGTACAGTGGTGTGGCTGAAGATCTTGGAACGCAAGTATTCATTTATAATTCTCAGGACGGCCTGACCGAGCTCACCAAAGAGCCTGGATTTGGTAATCCACTCAATAAATACACATGGTCCGCGACGCTTTATGGCGGTCCTGATGGCGACGAAATTCCCGACCTTTATGTCGGCACCCTCAACGGGAAAACGGACCTCCTGGGGCAGATCGGTCTCGGTCTTCGCATCGGTGGTCTGACGAGCACCGGCGCCGTCAACTTTATCGACCTGTTCGCCGATCGCGATAAGCTGCAAGATTTCTTGACCCAAGATTTGCCGAATACCATCCGCAGTGATGGTCCGGAAATCTGGAAATATGATTTCGAGTCCGACACGTGGACGATGGTGCTCGACGCCAAATCGTCAAACGGCATCCTCGATGACGAGGATCTCGGCCTGCGTGACGCGGTCAGCTTCGATGGAAAGCTGTTCTTCAGCTCGTCGACGTCGCTGATCTACAACATCGTCAACGCCGGCGATAACGAAGCCAAGATCGTCTATTCCGAGAATGGCGAGGACTGGGACCTTCTGACGGGCGGCCCGCTCGACAGCGAAGGCACGCGCTCGATCCGCTCGCTCAGCGTCGTCGATTATGGCGACGAGGGAGAGCAGGCGCTTCTCGTCGGCACGGAAAATGCCGAGAAGGGTGCCGAGCTCTGGTACTATCGCGAAGATGGCGAGTGGGAGTTCGTGGCGCGCCTCGAAGGCGACAATTACGCCTCGGCCGTGTCGGAAGCGGTGCAGGTCGGCGACAGCATCTATGTCGGCACCTGGTTCCCCTATTCGCTCTACAAGATCGACGGCGAAACGATCACCAACGTGACGCCCAACATGCCCGAGGGCGACTTCATCGACGACCAGGGCGTGATGCAGCTCATCGAGTATGAGGGCTGGTTCTACGTCGGTAGCGTCAATTACGGCCTGTTCAATGGCGGCGTTCCGGGCGCGAGCCTCTACCGCACCAAGACCCCGGACGACACGGACAGCTGGGAGGTCGTGACGACCGACGGGTTCGCGACCGAACTGCCGGACACGTATCCCGATTTCGGCGCGACCTACACCTGGCAGGCGGCGGTCGTCGACGGCGTGCTCTATATCGGCGATCTCGAACAGCAGGCCCACCTCCTTTCGATCACGCACGATGCGAACGGCGAGCCGGTGATCAAGGAAGTCGATTCGCCCGGCGGCCCGTATTCGTTCGGCTCCGAGGCCTACGGCATCCGCAAGCTCGTCCCCATCGCCATGGACGGCGAGACCGGCCTCCCGGTGCCGCTCGACCAGGGCGCCGCCCCGACCGATCTCATCATCGGCTCGGCCGATCCCTACAACACCGACCCGGAAGGCCCGCTCGGCGCGATTCTCGGCGTCGACGGCGCCAAGCAGTTCGGCTCGCCCTTCAGCACGACCGTGCTGACCGGAACGCCGCGTGAGGACCTTCTGATCGGCGGCGCGGCCGGGGATCTCATCATCGGCAACGAGGAAGACGACGTCGTCTTCGCCGATCTTCTCGGCTTCGGCATCTTCGGCGGCAACGACCGGATCTTCGGCGGCGACGGGGAAGACCTGCTGTTCGGCATGGCCGGCAACGACGTCATGCACGGCAACAAGGGCGAAGACTTCATGGTCGGCGGTGTCGGCCGCGACAAGATGTATGGCGGCGACGGCATCGACATCATGGTCGGTGACTTCATCACCGACGGGCCGCTCGGCGACTTCCTGCTCCCGATGGTCGAGCAGCTCCTCAACTCCGAGGATCTGGCGGGCACGCTCGATCCCGGCAGCATCGAGGCCCTGATGGGCGCGCTCACCGGCGCGATCGGGATCGTCGACTATTTCGGCGGCCTCGCCGACCTGATGGACGGCGGCAGCGGCGACGACATCATGATCGGCGGCGCCGGCAACGACACGATGCGTGGCGGCAACGGCAACGACCTGATCTATGGCGGCTCCGGCAGCGATCAGGTGATCGGCGGCAATGGCGACGACATCCTGTTCGGCGACACCGGCAACGACACGCTGAGCGGTGGTCGCGGCGATGACATCCTCGTCGCCGGCCTCGGTGACGACGTCCTGCGCGGCGGGCCCGGTGCGGACACGTTCCTCCTCCAGGGGGGCAACGGCCCGCGGGTCAAGATCGGCAACGACATCATCGAGGGCTTCCAGCAGGCGCACGACAAGATCGACGTGTCGGCCTTCTTCGGCTTCATGGCGCCGTTCGACTATGAGGCCAACCTCAAGCCGGCGCTCAGCGCGCAGGCTGGAACGGGTTGGCTGGTCATCGACCTGTCGGAGATCGAAGGCACTGCGCCGACGCTTCCGGCGGCCGGCGTGGACGGCAAGGGCACGGTCGTCGTGAAGGGGCTGCTCTATGCCGACGTGACGGAGGATCACTTCCTCCACGACAGCCTTCTCAGCGGGCTCGACGGCCTCAGCCTCGGGATCTAACGAGGACACGGGCGGGCCGCCGCCCGTCACCCGAACAACGGAGCCCCTTGCCGGCAACTGCCCGGCGAGGGGCTCTTTTCGTTCCGGTTGCGACCAAATGCGGTCGTGGCGTCGCCGGCAGATCGATTGCGGCCGGGCGGGAGTTTGGCGAAACTCGCATCCTCGGCGCAGTTTGATGCAAGGAACCGCACGCGTATGGCCGGAGCGCCGCATCCCACGATCACGCTTGTCGCGATCGTGAAGAACGAAGCGCATTATCTCGACGAATGGATCGGGCTGCACCGCCTTCTCGGCGTCAACCGCTTCCTCGTCTACGACAATGGCAGCACCGACGGGACTCGCGCGCTCCTCGATCGCTGGGCCGAAAAGCCATGGCTCCATGTGGTCGACTGGCCGGATCGGCCGAACGGCTCGCCGCAGCGCTCGGCCTATCGAAACGCCGCGCGGCGCGCAAAGACCGACTGGATCGCCTTCTTCGACGCCGACGAGTTCCTCGTCCTCCATCGCCACGAATCCGTCGGCGCCTGGCTCGCGACGATCCCGGAGGAGGCGGAGGCGATCGGCGTGAACTGGCGCTGTTTCGGCTCCGCCGGCCTCGCGGAACGGGACGAGCGGCCCGTGACAGAGCGCTTCGTCATGGCGTCCACCGCCGATTTCGGGCCGAATCGCCATGTGAAGACGATCGCGCGCGCCAGGGATCTCGTGCGGATGGAGGTGCACACCGGCGTCTTTCGCTCGCACGAGGCGGCGCTGGCGGACGGCGCGGAGGCGCCCGCAATCGGCCGCTATGTCAGCCCTTCGGGCGCGGCGCAGACCTTCCCGTCGACCGGACTGTCGGACCGGGTGGACTGGAGCGTTGCGCAGCTCAACCACTATTACGTGAAATCGCGGGCCGAATTTCTCGTCAAGCAGACGCGCGGCTCGGCCAATGCCGGAGCGGACGATCCGAAGAAATTCGACCATCCGAAGCAGCGGCCCGAGGCCTTCGCGACCCACGATCGCAACGACGAGGAGGATCGCGCCCTTCTCGATCGGCTCGCGCTGATCCGCGAGAAGCGCGTCGCCGCGCGCCGGGCCCGCGCCCGTGGCGACGGACCGGGTGAAGATGATTCACGCTGAATCGCACTGAGGATCTTGTCGATTTCGGGTACCGCCCAATTTGCGAACGGGACGGCAGATCCCGAAAGGAGAAGATCTATGGACGTGAATGGTGTCGGCTGGATCACTGCGATCATCGTCGGCGGCTTGGCCGGCTGGATCGCGGAAAAGGCCATGAAGAGCGATATGGGGCTCCTCATGAATATTATTCTCGGCATCGTCGGCGCGGTCGTGCTCAACGCGATTCTCGCGGCGCTCGGCGTGTCTCTCGGGGTCGGCTGGGTGGCCTATCTCATCACGGGCGTTCTGGGGGCGTGTCTTCTCATCTTCCTCGCCCGCGTATTGCGAGGCTCCCGCGCCTGACGGCGCTTCGAGCGGGGGCTTAGGCCCTCAGCGCAAGGCGGCGAGGCGATCGGGCAGGCGCGCGAGGATAGCGCGCCGCTCCGCCTCGCTCGCGCCCGACCACAACGCGATTTCCTCTCCCGTGCGCCCGCAGCCGATGCAGGTCCGGTGCACCGGATGGATCTGACACACACGCGTGCACGGGCTTTCCACCGGATTTTCGGTCGTCGAAGGCGCCCCGGCCATCTCGATTCCTTCATCCCCCACGATCGGCGCGCGACCGTGACGGCGGCGCCGAGCGGCGTCAAGCGCGCCGCCCCGCATTCATTTGATCGCCGGCGGTCGAGGGATGCGTGGCGAGCGTCTGTCAATCTGCATTAGAGTGGTGCCGGCCAACCCGCTTTGAAGCAGGGTGGCCGGCCACGAGACGCGGGTAACGACGCGTCGACACTGCTGATCGACAAGGCGTCGCGACGTCGGCGGGGAGGACCATGTGAACAGAGTCATTGCGGCGGCATTCGCCGTCATCATGGCCGGAACGCCCGTGATGGCGTCGCCGGCAACGACCACCGCCAATGTCCATTTGCGCAGTGGCCCAAGCACCGACACCGCGGTGGAGACGACGATTCCGGGTGGCAGCTCGGTCGATCTCGGGAGCTGCGATGCGTCGGGCAGTTGGTGTTCGGTGACGTTCAGCGGCCAAACGGGCTTCGTCGCCGGGCAATATCTGCAGGCCGAGGCGGACAAGAACGCCTGGCCGCGCGCCTTCACCACGTCGAGCGGCGGGCGCATTGTCGTCTACCAGCCGCAGTTCACCGAGTGGGACGACTTCAAGACCATCAAGGGTCTGGTTGCCGTCGAATATGCCAAGGCCGCGGGCGATAACCCGGTCTTTGGCGTGATCGGCATTCAGGGCGACACCACCGCCGACGATTCGACCAACGAAGTGGTCATCTCGAACGTGACGGTGACGGAGCTCAACTTCTCCGCGCTCGACCGGCAGGATCTTTCGACGCTGTCCGTCGATGTCGGCAAGCTGCTGCCCACCGGCCCGATCACCGTTTCCGAATCGCGCGTGACGGCGAGCCTCGCGGAAGCCAAGCGCGTCGCCAACGTCGATGGCCTGCAAGCGGACGCGCCGCCGATCTTCCATACCGACGTGCCGGCGATCCTCGTCCAGACCGACGGGAAGGCGACCCTCGCGCCGGTCGAGAATGTCGACGGGGTGCAATTCGTCGTCAACACCAACTGGGACATTCTGCAGACGACCTCGGACGAGGTCTATTATCTGCGCGATGACTCCTCGTGGATGAGCGCCAAGGCACTCGACGGCGACTGGACCGTCGTCACCACGCTGCCCGATGCCTTCTCGAACCTCGATGGCGACAATTGGAAGGACGCGCGCGCCGCGATGCCGCCCAAGCCGTTCGACGGAGCGACGCCGAAGGTGTTCTATTCCGACACGCCGGCCGAGTTGATCGTCTTCGATGGCGAGCCCAAGAAGGAAGCCGTCCCGGATACGAGCCTCGAATGGGTCTCGAACACCGAGAGCGACGTCTTTTTCGATACGGCGAACAGCACCTGGTACGTGCTCCTGTCCGGCCGCTGGTTCAGCGCCGCCTCGCTCGACGGGCCGTGGACCTTCGCGACGCCGAACCTGCCCGACGACTTCCGGAAGATCCCCGCCGACACGCCTTATTACAGCGTTCGCTATGCGGTGCCCGGCACATCGGAGAGCGCCGAGGCGCGGCTGAAGGCCAGCATCCCGCACACCGCACGCGTCGAGACCGGGGCCGTCGCCGCGAAGGTCACCTATGGCGGCGATCCGCAGTTCCAGCCGATCGAAGGGACGTCGATGTCCTATGCGGTCAACACCAACGATCAGGTGATCGATGTCGACGGCCGCTATTATGTCCTGCAGCAGGGCGTGTGGTTCGTCGGCGACGCGCCGACCGGGCCGTTCACGGTCGTCACCGAGGTGCCGGAGGTGATCTACACGATCCCGCCGAGCTCGCCCGTCTATAACGTGACCTATGTGCGCGTCTACGAGACCGAGCCGGATGCGGTCTGGTTCGGTTATACGATGGGCTATCTCGGCGGCTATCTCGCCTGGGACACCTATGTTTACGGGACCGGCTGGCGCTATCCGCCTTATTGGGGTCCGCTCTATGGCGGCTATCGGTGGCCCGGCTACTATCCCCGCCCGGTGACGTTCGGGATGGGCGCCTATTACAACCCGGTTCGCGGCGTCTATGGGCGCTATGGCTACGCCTACGGCCCCTATCGCGGGATCGAGGCGGGCGCGGGCTACGACCCGGCGACCGGCCGCTATGTGCGCGGCGCGACCGCTTATGGACCGGCCGGCGAGCGCGGCTTCGTCTCCGCTTATAATCCCCGCACCAACACCGGCGCGTTCGCGCGCGGCGGCCACGACGTCTACGGCTCGTGGGGCACGGCGGGCGTGCGTCGCGGCTCGGATTGGGCGCGCGTCAGCGGCGGCGCCAACGACGCTGGCGGCGCCGGCGTGCGTTGGGCCCGCGGCAGCGGCGATCGCGGCTTCGCCGGCGAAGGCGCCGGCGGCAACGTCTATGCCGGCCGCGACGGGAAGGTCTACCGTAACACCGGCGACGGGTGGCAGAGCTTCGGGCGCAATGGCTGGTCCAATGTCGACCGGCCCGCGCAAGGCGATCTGAGGCCCCTCGGCGACAACAACCGGCCCGCCAACGCCAATCGGCCCGCCAATGCCGATCGGCCCGCCATCGCCAACCGGCCGGCCAACGCCCCGCAGCGCCGGCCCAACGCCGCCGCCGGCGCGGACCATCCGGCCGCCCGCGTGCCGTCGCAGATCCAGCGGGACGCACGCACGCGCGATCTCGGCAATCAGCGCATGATGCAACAGCACGCCTTCGATCGCGGTGGCTTCGAGGGTGGCGGCTTCGACCGCGGTGGTCTCGGCGGCGGCGGCATGGAGCGCGGCGGTGGCTTCGAGCGCGGTGGCGGCTTCGGCGGTGGTGGCCGCTTTGGCGGCGGCGGGGGCCACTTCGGCCGCCGCTGACCACCACCCACCGACGCCGCCACAGCGCGGCGCTCCGATCCCGAACGGGCCCGTCGTCTCCAAGGAGGCGGCGGGCTTTTTCGTGGCGCGCCCTCACGGCGAGGCGGTCGCGGACGCGTCGCCGAAACCATCATTTGACAGTCCGGCGAAGCGCGATCTAACCTCATCCAAAATAAAGAACCTGTTCAAAATATTGAACAACAGGGCGTGGAGGGAACGTTGAGCGGACGCGGCGCCGAGCGCATCCTTGATCTCGTCGAATGGCTGGCGGAGCAGACGGCTCCGGTCGGGCTGAACGAGGCCGCGTCCCGGCTCGACATTCCGAAGAGCAGCACGCTCCTTCTCCTGCGTATTCTGGTCGATCGCGCCTATGTCGCCCGCGAGGATGGCCGCTATCGCCTCGTCCGAACGCCGGGGGATACGGCAAATCACGGCGTCGCCTGGGCGACGATCCTGCGCATCGCAGAGCCGTTGCTCGCAGACGCGGTCTCGGTCGCACAGGAGAGCGGCTTCGTCGCCGTGCTGACGCCCGAGCAGCGCGTGCACTATCTCGTCAAGCTCTTGCCCCAGCGTGAAATCCGCTACGATCGAGACATCTCGGGCGACCGGATCCCGCATCAAGTCGCGAGCGGGATGATCCTCCTCGCCGGCCTCTCCGACGCTGCGCTCGAGGTCTATCTCGCGAGCGTTCCGGCCTTTGGCGATGATCCCGATACGGTCCGCGCGAAAATCCACCAGGCGCGGGCGGACGGCTATGCCGTCAATCTCGTCGGCCGCGTCGAGGGGGCGGCGGGCTGCGCCGCGCCGATCCGCGGCCATGACGGCGCCATCGTCGCCGCCATCAACATTTCCGGTCCGCGCGATCGGTTCACCGCGCATCTCGACCGCAGCGTCAAGGCTGCCGTCGATGCGGCGCGGCGTGCGAGCGAAACCCTCGCCCGTCGCCAAGCCAACCACAAACAACCATTGGGAGGACGACAATGAAATTCGGTCATCTGATCGCCGCGACCGCGATCGCGTCGCTGACGTTCGCGGCCGGCGCCGCTTCGGCCCAGACCCCCGACGTGCCGGATTATTATCCCGACAATTATGGCGACCTCATCGAAGGCTCGCGCCAGGAAAACGGCCTCGTCATCTATTCCAACATGGCGGAAAACAACTGGGGCCCGGTCGTTGACGGCTTCGAGGCGAAATATCCCTGGATCGGTGTCGAGACGCTCGATCTCGGTTCGGGCACCGTCCATTCGCGCTGGGAAGCGGAAGAGGGTTCGGGCTCGCGTTCGGCTGACCTTCTCGTCTCCGGCGCGAACGATCGCTGGGCGAGCTACGGCATCGACGGCCGGATGCTCGACTATCAAAGCCCCGAATTCGACAACCTGCCGGACTTCGCCAAGCCCTATCCGGGCGTGACAGTGCTTTCCACCGATCCGCTGGTCATCGTCTACAACGCCGCGCTGCTGTCGGACGATCAGCGGCCGACGGGCTTCACCTCGCTGGTCGATCTCGCTTTGGCCGATCCCGGTACCTTCAATGGCCGCCTCACGACCTATGACGCGGCGCGCAACTCCTTCGGCCTCGCGGCCTGGTATTACGTCCTCAAGGCGAAGGGCGATGAGGGCTGGAAGCAGCTCACCTCGATCGGTCCGATGATCCGGGGCGAGACCTCGGGCGGGGCGATGAACGAGAAGATCACCACCGGCGAATATGTTGCCGGCTACAACATCTCCGGCATCACGATCTTCCCGCGCCTCGAGCAGGCCGGCGGTGAAATTCTCGGCTTCGCCTTCCCCGACGACGGCACGCCGCTGATGCTGCGCGGCATGGGCATCCCGCAGAATGTCGCGAACCCGAACTCGGCCAAGCTCTTCTTCGATTTCGTGCTGAGCCAGGAGGGTCAGACGCTCCTCGGTGAAGGCGGCGTCGTGCCCTATCGCGACGATGTCGACCCGGAGGCGGTGCGCTACACCTACCAGGAGATCGTCGACGAGGTGGGCGACGAGAACGTCATCCGCGTCGGTTTCGACAAGGCGCTGATCGAAGACGCCGCGCCGTTCGCGCAGAAGTTCACGAACGCCCTCGCCGGCAAGTGATCCATCGCGGGGCGGGTCGCGTGCCCGCCCTTCGTGGCGCAATCACCACAAGGCCAACGCATGTCCGTTCCTCTCGACGCTCCGTCGGCGCCGCTCGTCGATCGCTCTCGTCTCATCATGTGGGGCGTGGCGATCCTGACGACGGTGCTCGTCATCGGCCCGATCGCCCCCATCGTGGCGCAGGCCTTCATCGACCGGCCGCTTTACGAGACCGGCTCGACGCTCACGCTGCAAAACTTCGTCCGTCTGCTGACGGAGGAGGGGATCGGCCGCATTGCGTTCAACACCATCGTCTTCGCTGTCATCACGACGGTGGTGGCGCAGGTGTTCGGCGCCGTCGCCGCCATCGTCATCGGGCGCACCAACGTGCCGGGGCGCAAGTGGATGGGCGAACTGCTGATCTGGCCGCTCTTCGTCAGCCACCTCGTGATCGCCTTCGGCTGGTTCACGATGTACGGCCCATCCGGCTACTACACGCTCCTGATGCGCACCCACACGGGGTTCGTCCCGTGGGATCTTTATTCGCTGGTCGGGATGAGCATCGTCGCCGGGCTCTCCCAGGCGCCGCTCGCCTACCTCATGTGTCTCGGCGCGGTCACCAAGGCGGACGCCCAGCTCGAGGATGCGGCGCGCGTCTCGGGCGCCGGTCCGTTCCGGGCGCTGTGGAGCGTCACGGTGCCGATGATGCGGCCCGCGATCATTTATTCGGCGGTCCTCAATTTCGTCGTCGGCATCGAAATGCTGTCGATTCCGCTGCTGTTCGGCGCCCCGAACGGGATCAACACCATCACGAGCTTCCTTTATGAAAAGGGCATCCAGGCCGCGGTGAAGCCGGACTATGGCATCGTCGGCGCGGCGGCGCTCATCCTCCTCATCCTCGTCGCCGGGCTCGTTTGGCTCCAGGGGTATCTGATGAAGGGCTCCGGCCGCTTCGTCACGGTGCGCGGCAAGGCGAGCCGGCCGTCGACCATCGATCTCGGCGGGTGGCGGTGGATCGCGTTCCTCGTCCTCTTCGCCTACGTGTTCCTCACCATCATTTCGGTCTTTTTCGGCATCTTCCTGCGCGCGAGCGTGACGTTCCTGACGCCGCTTCTCCCGATCTGGAAGGTGCTGACGCTGCAGCACTTCGAGATGATCCTGTCGAACACGACCTATGTGCGATCGATCGTCAACTCGGTGGTGGTCGCCCTCGTGGGCGGCGTGGTCGGCACGGCGCTCGTCGCCATCATCACGTTGATCGCGCGGCGGTCGGAGTTTTTCTTCGGCCGCGCCCTCGAATATGTCGCGCTCTTCCCGCGTTCGCTGCCCGGCATCATCGCCGGTCTCGGCTTCTTCTATGCGGTGATCTGGGTGCCGGGGATGGACGCGATCCGCGGGACGGTGGTCGTGCTGATCCTCGCGTTCGTCGTGCGCTATATCCCGGTCGGATTCGGTGCGATCGCGCCGGCGCTCGCCCAGATCGGCGACGAGCTCGACCGTGGCGCCCGCGTCTCCGGCGCGGACTGGTGGTCGACGGTGACGCGGATCATCCTGCCTTTGCTGAAGCCGGCGCTGTTCTCGAGCTTCGCGCTGCTCTTCATCCACTTCTTCAAGGAATACGTGACCGCCGTGTTCCTCTATCAGCCGGGCTCGGAAATCATCGGCACCACGATGCTGCAATTGTGGGCCCAGGGCGACAACGGCCCCGTCTCCGCGCTCGCCACCATCCAGGTCGTCATCACGGCCGTGTTCGTTTTCCTCGCGCGCCGCGCACTGGGAGCCAAGATCTATGGCTGACCTCGTTCTCCAGAACCTCTCTATCGTCTATGGCGACGTGACCGCGGTGGACGACGTTTCGCTCACCATCCCGAAGGGGGAGTTCCTGACGCTGCTCGGCCCGTCGGGTTGCGGCAAGTCGACGACCTTGTTCGCCATCGCCGGTCTCAATCAGCCGACGTCCGGCCACATCGCGCTCGGCGATCGGGTTTTCTTCGACGGCAGCGCCAAGACGACCGTGCCGACCGAGCGGCGCAATATCGGCCTCGTCTTCCAGAGCTACGCGCTGTGGCCGCACAAGACGGTGGCGGAGAATCTCGCCTTTCCGCTCCAGCTTCGCCGGGTGAACCGGGCGGATCGGGACAAGGCGATCGGCGAGGCGCTCGATCTCGTCGAAATGACGCCATACGCCGAGCGCTACCCGTTCGAGCTGTCGGGCGGGCAGCAACAGCGCGTCGCGCTTGCTCGCGCGCTCGTCTACCGGCCGAGCCTCCTCCTTCTCGACGAGCCGCTGTCGAACCTCGATGCGAAGCTGCGCGAGCGGGCGCGGGTGTGGCTGCGCGAGCTTCAGGAGCGGCTCAACGTCACCACCATCTACGTGACGCACGATCAGTCCGAGGCGCTCGCCGTCTCCGACCGCATCGTCGTGATGAGCATGGGCAAGATGCGCCAGGTCGGCGCCCCGCGCGAGATCTACGAGCACCCGAAGGACGCCTTCGTCGCCGACTTTATCGGCTCCTCGAACTTCCTCGAAGGCACCGTCACCGAGCGGACCGAGGACGGGGCGACCGTCCGCCTCGCGAACGGCGCGATGATTCGCACCACCATGGCGCCGACGACCAGCGCGGACGTCGTCGTCGCGGTGCGGCCGGAGCGGATCGCGCTCGTCGACGAATCGGGGGAGAACACGATCCCCGTCACGATCGGTCATTCGTCCTATCTCGGCGCGGCCTATCAGTACGAGGTGACGTCCGGCGATCTCGCGCTGCGGATCCAGACCGACCGGCCGATCGATGCGAAGGAGGCGCGGGTGCGCATTCCCCCCGAGGCGACGACCCTCTTCTCCCGCGAGGCGGTGAAGGACGTCGCCGACAGCGACCTCGCCGCATGAGCGAAGCGATGGATTGGCAACAGCGCGATTTCGACCCCGCCGCGGCGGGGCCGCTCGCTGGGATCCGCGTGGTGGACCTCTCGCGTCTCGTCGCGGGCAACATGACCTCGCTGCAGCTCGCCGACCATGGCGCCGATGTCGTCAAGGTCGAGCCGTTGCCGGACGGTGATCCGCTGCGCGCCTGGCGCCGGGCGAACGTTACGACCTTCTGGAAGACCTATTGCCGCAACAAGCGCTCTCTGGCGCTCGACTTTCGCGGCGAGGGCGCGGTCGCGATCCTGCGCAAGCTGATCCTGTCGGCCGACGTCCTGATCGAGAATTTCCGCCCCGGCACGATGGAGGAGATGGGGCTCGACCCCAAGGCGTTGCAGGCGGCGGCGCCCGGTCTCGTGGTTCTGCGCGTGTCGGGCTTCGGGCAGACCGGGCCCTATGGCCAGCGTCCGGGGTTCGGCACGCTGGTGGAGGCGATGTCCGGCTTCGCGGCGCGCAACGGGGAGGAGGGCGGCGACCCGCTCCTCCCGCCGCTCGCGCTCGCCGACATGATCGCGGGCCTTTACGGCGCCTTCGGCATCATGACCGCGCTGCATGCCCGCGCGTCGACCGGGACGGGGCAGATCATCGACCTGTCGCTCCTCGAGCCGATCGTCTCGGTGCTCGGCCCCGAGGCGGCGGACTTCAAGCTGACGAACACCGTCAAACCCCGCGTCGGCAACGGCTCGCACACCTCCTCGCCGCGCAATGTCTATCGCACGCTGGACAATGAGTTCGTCGCCCTCTCTGCCTCGATGCAACGTATGGCCGAGCGGGTGTTCAAGGCGATCGGCCGCGAGGACATGCTCGCCGATCCGCGGTTCGCGACAAATGCGGCGCGCGTCCAGCATCGCGGCGAGGTCGACCGTGTCGTCGGCGGTTGGATCCTCCAGCATGACCGGGCGGAGGTTCTCGAAATTTTCGGCAAAGCGTCGATCACGGTTGCCCCGATACTTGACGCGAAGGACATTGCGGCCGATCCGCATTTCCACGAGCGCGGCATCATCGTGGAGGTGCCGGACGAGGAGATGGGCCGCATTCCGGTCCACGCTCCGATTCCGCGCCTATCGGAGACGCCCGCGCCGTTGCGCTTCGCCGCGCCCAAGCTCGGCGAGCACACCCGCGACATCCTCGCCGAGGCGGGGATGAATGACGACGAAATCGCCGGCGCCGTCGCGTCCGGCCTGGTGGCGGAGGCCTCATGACCCACCGAACGCTCCCCTTCTGGCGCTCGCTTCTCTATGTACCCGCGAACAACGAACGCTTCACCGGCAAGGCCGGTCAGCGCGGCGCGGACGCGGTGATCCTCGATCTCGAGGACAGCGTGCCCCCGGCGCAGAAGGAGGAGGCGCGCGGCGCGATGATCGCCGCGGTCGAGCATTTGAAGGACGCGCCGTGCGATCTTCTGGTGCGGATCAACGCGCCGCTCCGGCTCGCCGTGCGCGATCTCGAGGCGGCGATCCGGCCGGGCGTGTCGGGGATCCTCGTGCCGAAGACCGAGACGGCGGGGGCGCTCCAGGCGCTCGACGCGATGGTGTCGGAGCTCGAAGACGAGGCGGGGATGACGCCCGGCTCCACGATGTTCCTGCCGCTTCTCGAAACGCCCGATTCGCTCTTCGAGGCCCGCGCCATCGCCAAGGCGACGCCGCGCAATGTCGCCCTCCTCCTCGGCAGCGAAGACATCGCCACCGAATGCGGCTTCACGCCCTCCGGCGAGACGCTGATGCATCCGAAATTGCAGGTCGCATTCGCGGCGAAGGCGGCCGGCATCCTGGCGCTTGGCCTCCTCGATTCGATCGCGGCGATCGCCGACGAGGCGGCGTCGGTCGAGGTCGCGCGTCGCTCGGTCCGCTTCGGCTTCGACGGGGCGACCTGCGTGCATCCCGGCATGGTTCCGATCCTCAACGCCGCCTTCGCGCCGGACGAGGCGGAGGTCGATCTCGCACGCCGCACCATCGCCGCGATGGAAGCGGCCTGGGCGGAAGGAAAGGGCGCCGCGCGCCTCGACGGCCGGATGATCGACAAGCCGATGATCGCCCGCGCCCAGGCGACGCTCGCCAAGGCCGAGCGGCTCGCCTCCTGATACGGTGACGCGCCGCCGCCACACATATCGGCGGAGGCGCGGATCGGCGGTTCGGACCGCCATAAAAATCGAGGCGATCGACGACAACGTCTGATCGCCTCGATGGAAGTTGTACAACTTTTTACAAATAATAGCTGACTTGAACGGCAATCGGTGCGACGATCCCGGTGATCGGCGTCCTTATCCGCGCCGGCTCTGGCGGAAACGCGTGTCGGCCGAGGGTGGAAACCACCGCCCGCGCCGTGGATCGCGGCAATCATAGGCGGTGCGGCGGCCCTTCGCGGCACGCGACGCGACGCCTGGCGGGCGACCGAGCCCCGTCCAAACTGTCTCAATTGGTAAAATTTATTGGCAACATCGTTTGACCAAAGCCAAACGCTGATCTAGCCTCCCTATCGAAGCGTGGCAGAAACCATGCTCGAATTGCGCTCGAAGACGCTAAATCATGGGAGGAAAGCGTAGTGAAAATGCTGACAAATTTTGTCCGCGTTGCGGGGTGCGTCGCGCTCGGTGCCGCGATGTTCGTCGCCTCCGGCGACCGCGCGAACGCGCAAATGGCGGACCCCGAGCAACAGTTCATGTCGCTCGGCACGTCGAGTGTCGGCGGCACCTGGTATCCGCTTGGCGGCGCGATGGCCGCCATCATCTCGCGGGCCTATCCGGCGCTGCAGATCACCGCGGAAGTGACCGGCGGCACGAACGACAATCTCAACCTGATGAAAAATGGTCAGGTCGAGCTCGCGTACGCGACCAACGCCGAGGCCTTCAAGGCCTATAATGGCGAAGATCCGTTCGACGAGAAGATCCAGAATTTCTCCGGCCTTCTGTCTGGTCACGGCATCTACTGGCAGCTCTACGCCCTGAAGAACTCCGGCATCGAATCGATCGCCGACCTCAAGGGCAAGCGGATCTCGCTCGGTGCGGCCGGGTCGATCGGCAACGATATCGGTCAGACCATCATCGAGGCGCACGGCCTCAAGATGGGCGAGGACTGGACCCCGGAATATATCGGCCACGGCGACGGGCCGGGTGCGCTGCGTGACGGCAATATCGACGCCGCGCTCATCATCTCCTCCTTCCCGACGGCGGCGGTGACGGACATCACCTCGACCGAGGGCGAAAATGTCGTCTTCATCAACCCCGATCCCGAGGTTCTCGACGAGCTGATCGCCGAACGTCCCTATTGGGCGCGCGTCGCCATTCCCGGCGGTCTCTATAAGGGGCACGCTGAGGATCAGCCCGGCTCCTTCGGTGTCATCACGATCATGGTCGCGAACAACGACCTCAGCGACGAGGCCGCGTACGCGATCACGAAGGCGCTGCTCGAGAACCACGAGGATCTCGCCGACACCCATGCGCTGGGTGCCGATTGGAACAAGGAAAACGCCGCGCGCGGCATCGAGGGCGTCATTCCGTTCCATCCGGGCGCGGAAGCCTATCTCAAGGAGCAGGGGCTTCTCTAAATGGCAACCGCTCACGAGGCCCTGACGCTTCGCGATCGGCTGCGTGGAATGAGCGGTGTGGCGGTGGGCGTAACGCTCATCGCCATGGCCTTCTCGCTCTTCCACTTGACAACCAGCTTCCGCGGAACGCTTTCGACCCTCCAACAGGTCTACGTCCATCTCGGCTTTGCGATGGCGTTGATCTTCCTGACGCGCCCTATCGTCTCTGAGGAATCGCGTTTCCGGCGTCTTCGCTGGTTTATCGATGCGCCCCTCGTGGTCGCGTCGGTCGTCGTCTCCGTCTATCCGGTGGTCAACTTCCTCGACATCGCGCGCCGCGGTGCGGGTGATCCCACCGAAGTCGCGGTCGTCCTCGGCGTGATCGCGACGTTCCTCGTGCTGGAATCGGCGCGCCGCATGGTCGGCTGGGCGTTGCCGCTCCTGTCGTCCATCTTCATCGTCTACGCCTTTGTCGGCCCGCATCTGCCGATGATCATCGCCCATCGCGGGTTCAATCTCGAACGCGTGTCGGCGACCCTTTATCTGACGACCAACGGCATCGCCGGCACGCCTTTGCAGGTGTCGGCCACCTATGTCGCCATCTTCATCGTCTTCGCTGCGTTCCTGAACGTCTCGGGCGCCGGTAAATTCTTCATCGACTGGAGCTATGCCGCGCTCGCCTGGTTCCGGGGCGGGCCGGCCAAGGTCGCGATCCTCGGCAGCGCGTTGATGGGCACCATCAACGGCAGCGCCGTCGCCAACACGGTCGCGACCGGGACGTTCACCATTCCCATCATGAAGCGCGCGGGTCTGCGCCCGGCCTTCGCGGGCGCCGTCGAGGCGACGGCGTCCTCGGGCGGGCAGCTGATGCCGCCGGTGATGGGCGCCGCCGCCTTCATCATGGTGGAGGTCATGGGGCGGCCCTATTCGGAGATCCTCACCGCCGCCGCGCTCCCGGCCGTCCTCTATTTCGTCGCCCTCTTCGCGATGGTGGACTTCCAGGTCGCGCGTCAGTCGATCAAGGGGATTCCGCGTAAGCAGCTTCCGAGCGCCTGGAAGATCTTCAAGAAGGGCTGGCACCTCATCGCGCCGCTCGTCCTTCTGATCTATCTCCTCGTCATCGTCCGCTATACCCCGATCAAGGCCGCCTTCTTCGCGACCATCGCGGTGATCCTCGCGAGCTGGCTGCGTGCCAACACGCGGATGGGCGTCAACCGCATCGTCGGCGCGCTCAAGGAAGGCGGGCTCTCGATGCTCGAGGTTGCCGCGGCGTGTGCGGCCGCCGGCATCACCATCGGCATCTTGATGCTGACGGGCCTCGCGCTGCGCCTCTCCGGCCTCCTGATCGACTTCTCGGGCGGCAATCTCATGGTGCTCCTCTTCCTCACCATGGGCGTGTCGATCATCCTCGGGATGGGGCTGCCGACGTCCGCGGTCTATGTCGTGCTCGCCAGTCTCGTCGTTCCGGCGATGGTCAAGCTCGGCGTCGAGCCGATGGCCGCGCACCTCTTCGTCCTCTATTTCGGCGTGATGGCGAACGTGACGCCGCCGGTGGCGATCGCCGCCTATGCGGGGGCGGGATTAGCCGGGGCGGATCCAACACGAACAGGGGTGATCGCCTTCCGATTGGCCCTCGCCGGGTTCATCCTGCCCTTCCTGTGGGTCTACAACCCGGCGCTCATCATGCAGGGGCCGCTGCCGCAGATCATCCTCGCCGGCCTCTCGGCGCTGATCGGCATCCTGTCGCTGGCTGCGACAGTGCAGGGTTACCTGTTCTCCTCGATCGCCCGCATCCATGAGCGGGTGCTCCTCGGCATCGGCGCGTTCATGCTGATCAAGGCGGGGCTCATGACCGATCTCATCGGCCTCGGTGCGATCGGGCTCGCGATCGGCAGCCGCTTCATGCTGGGGGCGGTGCCGCTGCCGCCCTCGCCGGTCCTCGCGCCTTTCGATGAGGCAGAGACCGAAGGAGCGACGACGTGACGGCAGCGACCTGGAACGGCGCCGCGCCGGAGCGCATGGCGACCGACGTGCTCGTCCTCGGTGGCGGCATCGCCGGTTGCCGGGCGGCGGTCGCGGCGCGGGAGGCGGGGGCGCGGGTCGTCCACGCCTATCTCGCCCGCGGGGCCTCGCCCTATGTGATCGGCGCCAACGTCCCGCTGGGCGCGGTCGATCCGAAGGACAGCCCCGCGATCTACGCCGAGGACATGATCGAGGGCGGCTATCACATCAACGATCGCCGCCTCGTCGAGGCGCTCGCTTACGGCGCGGTCGCCTCGTTCGAGGATCTCGTGCGGCTCGGCGTCCCGTTCACCAAGAACGGCGATCGGTTCGCCCAGCGCCATCTGTCCGGCAACACCTATCCGCGCTCGGTCTACGTCCCCGAAGGCGTCGGCCGCGCGGTGATCGACACGCTCGCGCGCCGCGCGCCGGAGATCGGGATCGACACGATCACCGGGCATCGCGTCCTGTCCCTCCTCAAAGAGGGGGAGGCGGTGGTCGGCGCGCTCCTCGTCGACGCGAAGCGGGGCGCGTTTCTCGTCATCGAAGCGAAAACGGTTGTGCTCGCGATGGGCGGCATCGGCCGCCTCTATGACGACAGCACCTATCCGGTGGACGTCGCGGCCGACGCCTATGCGCTTGCGCTCGAAGCCGGCGCGTCGCTGATCGACATGGAGTTCGTGCAGTTCGAGCCGCTCGTCACCGTCCATCCGGACGGGGCGCGCGGGATGGAGATGCCGACGGCGATGCTCGGCGACGGCGCGCCGCTTCTCAACGCCGAGGGCGAGCGCTTTATGTTCCGCTACAACCCGGAACATGGCGAGAAGCGGATCGAGAAGGCCCGCATGTCGCTGTGCATCCAGCAGGAGATCGACGAGGGGCGCGGCTTTCCCGACGGCACGGTGAAGCTCGACACGACGGTTCTCCCGTCGGCGACGCTCGAATCCTACGTCAACCATTGCAAACGCTTGCGCGCTTCGGGCCTCGATCCGGCGACCGACTGCCCCCGCGTGCGCCCCGCGGCGCACAGCGAGATGGGCGGCGTCTTCATCACCGAGACGGGCGCGACGGGCGTTCCCGGCCTCTTCGCCTGCGGCGAGGCCTCCGGCGGCATCCACGGCGCGAGCCGTCTCGCCGGCAATGGCGGTGGGGAGACGATGGCGATGGGGTGGCTCGTCGGCCGAGCCGCCGCGGCGGCGAGCGGGGCAAACGATGCGCCGCCGCTGTCGGCCGCATCGGTGACGACCGCGCTCGACGCGCTCCATGGCGACGGACGCGGCACGGACGGCGAGGCGATCAAGGCCGATCTTCGCCGCACGATGAGCGAGGTCGCGGGCCTTTATCGCGAGGGGCCGGCGCTCGAAGCCGCCCTGCCGAGGCTCGACGCGCTGCGCAAGGCGAGCGCCGACCTCGCCACACACGATCTCGACGCCGCGCTCGTCGCCCGCTCGGCCCGGAACATGACGCTGATCGGCGACCTCATCGTCCGCGCCGCGCTGCTCCGCGAGGAGAGCCGCGGGGCGCACCAACGTCGCGACCATCCGAAGACGGACGACGCCGAATGGCGCCGGCACATCCGCTTCGGCCTGGCATCCGACGGGACGGTCGAGGTCGGCCGAGAGGCCATTCAATAAGCATACGTTTCAAGGAGGATCGCCGGTGTCGAACAAGCCACTCGAGGGGATCAAGGTCGTCGACTTCACCCGGCTTTTCGCCGGACCATTCTGCACCATGCTCCTCGCCGATCTCGGTGCGGATGTCGTGAAGATCGAGGCGCCGGACGGCGACCCGATCCGCACCCAGGGGCCGCCATTCTACGATGGCAAGAGCATGGGCTTCATCGCGGTGAACCGGAACAAGCGGTCCATCGTGCTGAACACCAAGCTCGACGAGGACCGTGCGATCGCGCGCGATCTCGCCCTCAAGGCGGACGTTCTGGTCGAGAATTTCCGTCCCGGCGTGATGGACCGCATGGGGCTCGGCTATGCGGAGCTGTCGGCGGAGAATCCGCGTCTCGTCTATGCGGCGATGTCGGGCCTCGGCGCGACCGGGCCGATGAAGAACAAAGGCGCCTTCGACCTCACGATCCAGGCCGAGGGCGGTTATATGAGCCTCACCGGCGAGCGGGACGGCAGCCCGATCAAGCTCGGCACGTCGGCGTTCGACCTCGTGTGCGGGCAATATGCCCTGTCGGCGATCCTCACCTCGCTCTACGAGCGCGAGCGCACCGGGCGCGGCCAGCGGGTCGAGACGAGCCTTTACGAGGGTCTCGTCTCCTATCTGGTCGATGCCGGGGCGGAATGGCTCCTCGCCGGTCAGCTCCGGCGCAAATGGGGGTCGGAGCACGTCAGCAACGTCCCCTATAAGGCGTTCGAGGGGAAAGACGGTTATATCGTCATCGCCGCCGCCGTGCCGCGCCTCTTCACCGCCTTTTGCGAGGTGATCGGCCGGCCGGACATCGCCACCGACGCGCGCTTCCACACGATGCAGGACCGCGTCGTGAACCGTGACGAGCTCTACGCGCTCCTCGACGAGGAAGTCGCGAAGTGGGCGATCGACGAGCTGGCCGACAAGCTCGACGCCGCCAACGTCCCCTGCGCGCCGGTCAACACGCTCGACCGTGTCTTCGAGCATCCGCAGACCAAGGCGCGCGACATGCTGGTGAGCGCGACGAAGGCCGACGGCAGTACGATGCCGATGATCGGCTCGGCGATGAAGTTCGAGCGCTTCGACATCGCCGAGGGGTGGCGCGAGCCGCCGGCGCTCGGTCAGGACACCGAGGCCGTGCTCGCCGAGTGGCTGGGGCGGTCGAAACCGGCGGCCAAAGCGTCATGAGCCGGGACGAAAATCCCGAACTGCCGCCGATCGGCGCGTCGGTCAGCCTGACGAGGACCGTCTCGGAGAGCGACGTCTATCTCTATGCCGGGATCACCGGCGATTTCTCTCCGAACCATGTCGACGAGGTCTACATGGCCGGCGGCCGCTATGGGCACCGGATCGCGCACGGAACGCTGCTCGCGGGCTTCATGTCGGCGGCGTCCGCGAAGATGTATCTCGGCCGGACCGTTTCGCTCGGCTACGACAAGATGCGCTTCGTCGCGCCGGTTTTCCTCGGCGACACCATCACGACGACTTACACATTGGCGCGCGTCGACCCCGAGAAGCGACGCGTCTACGCCGACGTTTCTTGCAAAAATCAGGACGGCACGACCGTCGCCGCGGCGACGAACGTGCGGGCATGGGTAGGATAATGGCGAACGACGACATTCTATTGCGCGAGGACCGCGACGGCGCGGTTCTCCTGACGCTCAACCGCCCGAAAAGCCGCAACGCCGTCTCCAAAGCCCTCGCCGACCGCCTGAAGGCCGAGCTCGATTCGGTCGCGAACCGCAAGGACGTGCGGGCCGTCATCATCACCGGCGCCGGATCCGACGCCTTCTCCGCCGGCACCGATCTCAAGGAGCGCCGCGATCTCGATGCGGACGGCAAATGGGACCAGAGCTCGTCGCTACGCCGCGCGTGCGAGACGATCTGGAACCTGCCGCAGCCGGTGATCGCCGCGATCTCGGGCCATTGTCTCGGCGGCGGCTTCGAGCTCGCCTGCAATTGCGATCTTCGCATCGCGGCGGAAAACGCCTCCTTCTCCTGGCCGGAAACGCGTCTCGGCGCATATCCGGGCGGCTCGGCCGGCGTCGTCTTTCCGCGGCTCATCGGTCGCGCGCGGGCCAAGGAGCTGTTCTTCACCGCGCGCACGGTCCATGCGGCCGAAGCGCTGGAGCTCGGCATCGTCGAACGCGTCGTGCCGAACGGGGCGCATATCGAAACGGCGATGGCGCTCGCCGAGGAGATTGCGGTCAATTCGTCGCCGCTCGGCGCGGCGGCCGTCAAGCGGATGGTCAATGCCGGCGCGGACATGAGCATCGGCGATGCCGCCGCCCTCAATGATGCGCTGCGCCGCCCCCTCGAAGGCACGCACGATTATCAGGAGGGCATCCAGGCCTTCTTCGAAAAGCGTCGCCCGGTGTGGCGCGGCGAGTGAGGGGCTGAACGATGGATTTCGACTTCACCGAGGAACAAACGCTCGCGCTCGAAAGCTGGAACCGCCTTCTGGAGCGCGACGTCGCGCCGAAGGTGGCGCCCTTCCGCGACACGTTCATCGACAAGGCGGCCGCGCGTGAACTCCTCGCCATTACCGGCGAATATGGCGTCGGCACCGGCTGGGTGCCGGAGGAAGATGGTGGCATCGGCCTCGATTTCGTAACGAGCGGGCTCCTTTATGAGGCCCTCGCGCGCGTCAGCCCCGATCTCGCCGGCCTTGCGTTCGTCAACGAGGGCGCGGCGCTGAAGATCCAGCGGCTCGGCACGCCCGAGCAGAAGGAAAAGTACCTGCCGGGGCTTCTCGCGGGCGAGCTCATCGGCTGCTCCGCGATCAGCGAGCCGGGCGCCGGCTCGGACGTGCCGAGCATGAGCGCGCGGGCTGAAAAAGACGGCGACGTCTACCGCCTCTATGGCGAGAAACAGTGGATCTCGAACGCCTCGCTCGCCGACCTCGTGGTGACGGTGGTCCGCACCGGCGAGAAGGAATTTTCGATGTTCCTTCTCGACCGGGAGAAGCACGCCTTTTCGGTGCGCGAAGTCGACAAGCTCGGCCTCAATGGCTGGTCGCTCGGTCAGATATTCCTCGACGGCGTCACCGTCACCGATGCCGATCGGCTCGGCCCTGCGGGGGAGGGGCTGCGCGAATCGATGAAAGGCTTCGAGCGCTCGCGCTGCTTCATCTCGCTGGTGGCGCTCGGCATCTCGCGGGCGGCGATCGACGATGCGATCGCCTATGCCGCGGAGCGCAAGGCGTTCGGCAAGCCGATCGCCGGCCACCAGCTCGTGCAGGACATGGTCGCCGAGATGGCGACGCTGCACGATGCCTCGCAGCTTCTCGTCTATCGGGCGCTGTCGCTGCTCGACAAAGGCGGCAAGCACAATTGCGAGGCGGCGATCGCGAAGTCGTTCACGACCGAGTCGGTGCAACGGATCACGAGCCTTGCGATCCAGGTCTATGGCGCGGCCGGTATCGCCCGCGAGAACGGCGTGGAGCGGCACTTCCGCAATGCGCGGATGCTGACGATCCCGGACGGAACGACGCAGATCAACCGGCTGGTCATCGGGCGTGAGCTTCTCGGGGTGAACGCGTTCCGCTGACGAGGAAGCGTGCGGCCGAAGGCGGCCGCATTCGTTTTTTGGTGCAAGAATATTGAATTGATTGGGTACGCACGGGGCGGCGTTCCTGGCCTGGAGGGGTCGTGAGCGATGGTGAGCTAGGCGATTTTCTCGACGACGAGGATGATGCGCTTCCGCAGGCGAAGCTGAGCGACCTGGTTTATGAGCGGATCTTCGAGCAGATCGTTCTGGGGGCCTATCCGATCAACGCGCGCCTGCCGTCCGAGATCGAGCTGGCGGACCGGTTTAAGGTCTCTCGGCCGGTGGTTCGGGAGGCGCTGGCCCGGCTGCGGGACGATCAGATCATCGTCTCGCGGCAAGGCTCCGGCAGCTTCGTGATGCGCCGGCCGGCCTCGTCGACGATCGGCTTCGGACCGATCGGCAGCATCGCCGACATCCAGCGTTGTTTCGAGTTTCGCGAGGCGATCGAAGGCTATGCCGCCGCGCTCGCCGCGGAACGCCGCTCGCGCGCCGACGCGGAGGCGCTGAGCGTGCGGCTCGAAGAGCTGAAGACGGCCGTGCATGCCGGGCATCTGGGCGCGAAGGCCGATTTCAGCTTCCATCTCGCCGTGTCGGAGGTCGCGCGCAACCGCTTCCTGCTGACGTCTTTGCGGTCGGTCGAGACGCATGTCGTCTTCGGCATCCGCCTCGCGCGGAGCCTCTCGCTCGAGCGTCCGCGTGAACGGATCACCGAGGTGCAGGTGGAGCACGAGGTGATCTATAACGCGATCGCCAAGGGCGACGGCGACGCCGCCGGTAAGGCGATGGTGGAGCATCTGCGCAAGGCGCGGTTGCGGGTCTTCGAGGGAGCGCAAAGCTGATCAGCTTTTGCGCACCTTCGCCCTATGGGTGCGCAACACTCCGCCATCCACAACTTCCTTGAGCGCGACAATCCGTCTCCGGCCGCAGGTTTCTTGACCGACGGGAAGGGTCCGTCGGCCCCGCGAATCGGCGTCTATTGACCTCTCATGCCCGCGGATGCTCGACCAAGTTGTGGGCGGTTGGTTCGAGGCTTGCTTCTCTGTCATTCCGTCCGCGCATCGGCGCGGCCGATGACGACGCGGCCGCGTCCTCGAATGAGCTGGCGGACTGACCGCTGCCATACGCCCAAAGGAGCCATCGCCGATGAACCCCATGACCCGCATCGCCCGCCGCCTGGAGACCGTCCTGTCCGGGCGACGCAGCCCGTCCGTGCGCATGGTCGCGATGGCAGCCGCCGTCTCGTTGGCCTCTGCCGCGCCCGCCGCGGCGCAGAGCTTCACCTTCGCGACCAACACCGCGCCGAACAATCTGCGCGGTGCCGCGGAGACGATGTTCATCGAGGAATTGAGCAAGGCCACCAACGGCGAGATCGAGATCATCCCCTATTGGGGTGCCGCACTGATGAGCGGCAACGAGATCCTCGGCGGTGTGCGGGACGGCGTTGCCGATCTCGGCTTCGTGAACATCAATTATTATCCGAACGAGCTGCTCATCAACTCGTCCTTCAACCTCTTCCCGAAGGGGCCGACGAAGTACGAAGACATCTACGCGGCCTTCAAGAGCGTCTACGATTCGATCCCGGAACTCGAAGAGGAGATGGCCCGGCAGGGACAGCGGATCGTCTACATTTACGGGGTCACGCCCTATGCCGGCACCTTCACCGAGCCGGTGACGAGCCTCTCCGACTTTGAAGGCCGCCGCGTGCGCGCCTCCTCGCGCTGGTATCTCAACCTCCTCGGCGGCGCCGGGGCGACGCCCGTGTCCGTGCCGTGGGGCGATCTCTACCAGGCGCTGCAGACGGGCTCGATCGACGGTGTGTTCACCAACATCGACGGCATCAACCGCGCGAGCCTCGACGAGGCGGCGCCGAACGTCCTGATTTTCGACGGTCTGTGGCTCGCCACGCCGTTCCTCATCACCATGAACGAGGACAAGTATCAGTCGCTGACCGACGAGCAGAAGGCGGCGTTCGAGACCGCGGCCACCGAGTCCTCCAAAAAGTATGCCGAGGCCTTCGACGCCGAGATCGCCCGCATCATCGAGGCGGAAAAGGCGGCTGGCTACACCGTCAATCACGCGAGCGAAGAGGACATGAACACCTTCGCGAACCTGCCGCAGGTCGAGGAAAACCGTCAGGTCTGGGCCAAAGAGGCCGCGGCCGCGGGGGTCGAGAACCCGGAATCGATCCTCGAGCGCGTCGGCGCGGTGGTGGACGAGTACGCCTCCAAGTGACCGCGAATCGGGCGGCGTTCCCGCCCGACCGCATCTGCGTCCGATAACTGGGAGGCCTCCACGCGATGCTCCTCAAGGCATTGAATTTCCTCACCGGCTTCATGGCCGAGATCTGCGGCTGGCTCTTGCTCGTGGTGATGGCGCTGCTGGTCGTCGATCTCGTCGGGCGCGGCGCCGGGACGCCGGTCTATGGCGTTCAGGAAAGCGCCATGTTCGCGATGATCGCGATCGTCTATCTCGGCCTACCCTATGCCGAGCGGGTGCGCGGCCATGTCCGTGTCGAGTTCATCGTCGAGGCGCTGCCGATGCGCCTTCGCCGCTTTTTCGAGTTTCTCGGCTATCTCGTCGCCTTTCTGACGATCGCCGTGGTGCTCTACGCGCAGAGCCAGAACATGCTGAAAGCGATGGAGACGCGGCAGGCGGTCGCCGGGCCGACGCCGCTCCTCACCTGGCCCGTGAAGGCGGTGATGACGTTCGCCCTCACGATCTACCTCATCCAGATCGCCCTTCACACCGTGGTTGCCTTTCGTGCGTTTCTCGCGCGGCCGGAGCCGGCAGTCGACGCGGAGCGCTAGACGATGGACTTCACGCTGGTCGGCATCATCGGGATCGCCGTCTTTCTCGGGTTGCTCTTCATGGGCGTCCATCTCGCGGTCGGCTTCTTCGCCGTCGCGACCGTGGGTGTCGCCGTGCTGCTCAATCCCAACGCCGCCTTCTCGCTGCTCGGCGAGACCGTCTATTCCGCGATCGCGACGCCCACCTACACGGTGCTGCCGCTCTTCGTGCTGATGGGCTCGTTCGCCGCGGCGAGCGGCTTTGCCGAGCAGGCCTATAATTCGATCCACAAAGTGGCCGCCAAGGTGCCGGGCTCGCTCGCGATCGCGACGTCTTTCGGCTCGGCCGCCTTCGCCACGATCTGCGGCTCGTCGCTCGCCACCGCTTCGGTCTTCGGGCGCATCGCCTATCCGCAGATGCGCCGCTATGGTTACGACCGCGGCTTCGCGCTCGGCTCGATCGCCTGTTCCGGTACGTTCGCCTCGATGATCCCGCCGTCCGGCATGTTCATTCTGTTCGCGATCTTCACCGAGACGTCGGTCGGCAAGCTGTTCATGGCGGGCGTCATTCCGGGCCTGTTGACGGCGACCGTGTACGCCCTCTCGATGTATCTGCGGGCGAAATACAACCCGAAGCTCGCGCCCCAATCGCCGGAGGAGCTCGCCGTCACGCCGCGCGAGCGGATCGTCGCGCTCAAGGGGCTGTGGCAGATCGCGATCCTCGGCGGCGCCGTGATCGGCGGGCTCTATGCGGGGTTCTTCACCGCGACCGAGGCGGGCGCGATCGGCGCGTTCGGCACCCTGCTGTTCGGCCTCGCGAACGGGCCGTTGCGCAAATTCCCGGTCTTCCGCCAGGCGCTGCGGGAATCGGCGAACATCACCGCCACGCTGTTCATCATCATCATCGCGGCGCTGTTCTTCTCGCGTTTCCTCGGCCTCACGCGCATCCCGTTCAACCTGTCGAACTTCCTCCAGACCTGGGACGTCAATCCGGGGATCATCCTGGCGCTGATCCTCGCGACCTGGTTCGTCCTCGGGATGTTGATCGTTCAGGCGGCGGTGTTCGCGCTCACGCTGCCGATCCTGTTCCCGATCGTCGTCAATCTCGGCTATGACCCGATCTGGTTCTGCGTGGTGGCGATGAAGATGAACGAGATCGCCGGCGTCACGCCGCCGGTCGGCCTCAACGCCTTCTCGCTCGCCGGCTCGGCGGGGGACGATGTGCGGGTGGATCACGTCTATCGCGGCGTGTTCCCTTTCATCGCGTGCGATCTCGTGGTGCTCTTGCTCCTCATCCTCTTCCCGTCGATCGCGACCTTCCTTCCCAACACGATGTTCGGCTGATTCCATGACCTACGATTTCATCTTGCGCGGCGGCCACGTGGTCGACCCCGTCAACCAGACCGACGGTGTCGCCGACGTGGCGTTCGAGGGCGGGCGGATCGTCGAGGTCGGGCCGGAGCTTTCGGCCACCGCACAGCGGGAGGAGGACGTCACGGGCCTCCACGTCCTGCCGGGGATCATCGACAGCCACGTGCACGTCTCGCCCTGGCTCGGCGGGGCGGTCGGCCATCACATGCTCGCCGCCGCCGGCGTCACGACGGCGCTCGAGATGGCGGGGCCGATCGACGGGGTGATGCGGTTCGCCGCGAGCCACGGCACCGGCCTCACCATGGCCTGTATCGACTATGTCCGCCCCGGCCACACCGTCGCCTCGGCCCATCCCTCGCGCGAAGAGCTCGTCGACGCGCTCGCCAAGGCCCGCAAGGCGGGCGCCGTGGGGCTCAAGATTCTCGGCGGCCACTTCCCGTTGACGGTCGAGGCGTCGGCAGCGGTGATCGCGCTCTGCGCGCAGGAGGGGGCGCACGTCGCCTTCCATGCCGGGACGCTCGACACGCCGCAGAATTATGACGGGATGGTCGAAGCGTGCGAGGCGGCGGCCGGCAACCCGCTGCAATTGCCGCACGTCAACTCCTATGTGCGCGGTCAGACGCGGCCGGCGATCGAGGAGGCCAAGGCGGCGGCCGATCTCCTCTGGCAGCATCCGAACATCTGGTCGGAGAGCTATCTCGCCCCCTTCAACGGCAATTCGGCGAAGTGCGCCAACGGTATTCCCGAGAGCGTGGCGACCCAGCGCAACCTCGCCCGCGGCGGCTTCGAGCCGACGATCGACGGCATGCGCGAGGCGATCTCTGCGGGTTGGTGTTTCATCCACATCCAGCGCGGCGCGGCGCACGAGCTCGTCACCGGACCGGAGGCGCTCGCCGCCTGGGAGGCCGCCGGCAGCGACATCGGCGCGAGCTTCGCGGCCAATCCGGCCGAGAGCCGGATCAATCTCGCGATCCTGAAGCGGGAAGACGGGGCCTTCGCGATCGACGGGCTCGCCACCGACGGCGGCGGCATCCCGCGCAACGATCTCTGCTCGCGCGGGCTCGCGCTCGTCCATCTCGACGCCTTGAGCCTCGCCGAGTTCGTGCAGAAGACGGCGATCGCACCGGCCGAGATGTTGGGCCTTTCGGGCCGCAAGGGCCACTTCACGGCGGGGGCGGACGCCGACATCACGGTGGTCGATCTCGATGCCCGCGCGCCGGTGATGAGCTTCGGCGGCGGCCGGCCGATCATGATGCGCGGCGAGGTCGTCGGCTCCGGCACGACGATGATCGTGAACCCCGAGGGCGTGGAGGCGGCGCATGCGCTCGGCCTGTCGACCCTCGTCGCCGAACACGGCAGCATCCGCCCGGTTCAGAAGCGCTGAACCGGCGGCCCGCGGCGATCACACGGCCGCCGCCGGCGTGAGTGGGGCACCGGGACGGGCATGCTATCGCGGCTGAATCGCGTCGCTCGCGATGGACGCATCGTCGCGTTCGTACCTTTGGCCGAGTGCCTCATTTTATCGGCGCGTGCGTCCCGAACGCCGGATAAGCCTTTGTGATCCTTTAGAAAAATTCCTCTGTTGCCCGTGCCACATGGTCAAAAAGTGCGCACGTCTTCGCCCTTGAAGTGCCCCAGCCTTGATCTAGGACTAAGGCAAACGACCGGGGGGAAGAGTACGGCCGCTCAGGCGGCCGATCCGTTGGGAGAGGGCTGCGCCGTCGGGTTCGGCTCACCGATCCAACGTCCAGCCTCGACACGGCGCAGCGAAAATCCGCGCGTCGTGCCGGGCGCCGCATCACCGGGCCGCCCGGGCTCGGCGGATGCGGAAGCTGTCGGACATCCGGGGACGAGTGAGGAACCGCATGAGAATACGGCGTTTGTCGTGGCTCTCGCCGCTGGGGTTTCTGTCTGCGCGCGCATGGCAGGTCGGGCCAGGGCGGATCGAAGGCGCGGTGTCGTGCCGCCTCCCGATCGCGCTGACGCTCGTTGCCGGGCTCGTCCTCGGTGGCTGCGCGGCGCGTGATGCCCAGCAGGCGAGTGCCGGGAAATCCGCGATCGTCGGATTGACCAAGACGCAGGTGCGCATGTGCGCCGGCCTGCCCAACAGGCGGGTGGAGGGCGACGACGAAAGCGACGAGATCTGGAGCTATGAGCGCGATATCGCCGGCGGCGCGTCGGTGACGCTGCCGACCTTGCAGACGCTGATGGTGCCGATACCGGGGCCGAGCTTCAACCAGTCGAACACGGCCTATTGCCACGCCCAGGTCCGCTTCAAGCAGAATAAGGCCGTGGAGGTGGCCTATGCCGGCGCGACGACGGTGATGGGGGCGACGGACGCGGCGTGCGCGCAGATCGTCCAGGGCTGCGTGAGCTACGAGCCGCCGAAGGACGACGCGGCGAGCCCGGCAAAGCCCAAGGTCACGAAATAGCCGCCACGGCCGGGCGGCGGGTCCTGGGCCCCGGAGGGCCCAGGACGATCGTCTCGATCAGGCCGGCGCGCGCGGGTCGAGCTTGGCGAGCCGCGCGAGAAGGCCGTCGACCTCGGCTTTCGTGACGGCCGACATTTTCGGGCCGGGCACGCGCAGGTCGGCATGCTTGATCGCGCCGCGCAGGGTCAGCACGTACTTGCGCACGGCGAGACCGATGCCGGGCTGCTGCTCGTAGCGCAGGAGCGGCAGATGCGCGTCGAAGAGGGCGTGCATACCCGCATTGTCGCCCGCGAAATGGCGTTTCACGAGGTCGACCAGCATGTCGGGGAAGGCGTAGCCGGTCATCGCGCCGTCGGCGCCGCGCTCCATCTCGAAGTCGAGGAAGAGGCCGCCATTGCCGCACAGGATGGAGATCTGGCGCATCTCGCCGGCCTTCTCCCAGCCCCGCAGGGTGGAGACCTTTTCAAGACCCGGCCAATCCTCGTGCTTCAGCATCTTGCAGGACGGGTTGTCCTCGACGATGCGGCGGATCACGCCCGGCGACATCAGCACATTGGTGACGAGCGGGTGATCCTGCAGGACGAACGGCACGTCCTCGCCGATCTGCTTCACGGCCTGCGCGAAATAGCCGACGATCTGGTCGTCCGTGCGCATCGCCGACGGCGGGGTGATCATCACGCCCGCCGCGCCGGCGGCCATCGATTCGCCCGAGAGCGCCTTCATCGCGGCAAAGCCCGGCGCGGAGACGCCGACGATCACCGGCTTGTTGAAGCGGGCGAGGACGCGCTTCACGATCGCGACGGATTCGGACGGCTCGAGCTTCGGGGCCTCGCCGAGAATGCCGAGGATCGTGAGACCGTCGACGCCGGATTCGAGGTAGAAGTCGCACATCCGGTCGACGGATTCGAAGTCCACCGCGCCGTCCGGAAGGAACG
Organism: Acuticoccus kalidii; assembly: GCF_021556395.1. GTDB lineage: Bacteria > Pseudomonadota > Alphaproteobacteria > Rhizobiales > Amorphaceae > Acuticoccus > Acuticoccus kalidii. The sequence continues at coordinate 51,370 of NZ_JAKGCS010000017.1, read as the reverse complement.
GCGTCGGAGCGATGGCGTAGACGCCTTTCGTGTCGATTCCGAACATCTTAGTTCCCCTTGGCCTTGAACGCGGCATAGCGCGCCTTGGTCTCTTCGTTCATCGGATAGAGGCCGGGCAGCACGACGCCGCGCTCCACCTCGGTCACGATCCAGGCTTCCATCTTCTCCTGCTCGACGGATTCCTCGACCACCTCGGCGAGGAGGGCCTGCGGGATGAGGACCGCGCCGTCGGAATCGGCGACGACCACGTCGTCCGGCACGATGCACACGCCGCCGCAGCCGATCGTCTCCTGCCAGCCCACGAAGGTGAGGCCCGCGACCGACGGGGGCGCCGCGGCGCCGGAGCACCAGACCGGGAGGCCGCTGTCGAGCACGCCATGAAGGTCACGCACCACGCCGTCGGTGACGAGGGCGGCGACGCCGCGCTTCTGCATGCGGGCGCACAGAATGTCGCCGAAAATGCCGGCGTCCTTGACGCCCATGGAGTCGACGACGGCGATGCAGCCTTCCGGCATCTCTTCGATCGCGGCGCGGGTCGAGATCGGCGAGCCCCAGGAGGCGGGGGTCGCGAGGTCTTCGCGCGCGGGCACGAAGCGCAGCGTGAAGGCCGGGCCGACAAGGCGCGTCTGGCCGGGCTTCAGCGGCATCGCGCCGCGAAGCCACACATTGCGCAGGCCCTTCTTGAGAAGGACCGTCGTGAGGGTGGCGGTGGTGATCGTCTTCAGCGTTTCGACGACCTTGGGGTCGAGCGTCATGGTTGCCTCACTGAGCCTCGAAATGGAGCCGGCCCGCCGGATGGCGGACCGGGAAGTCACGTCTGATCGAGACAGCATCGGGCGCGCGCCCCCGGTCGGGGCGCGAGCCGGTCAGATGCTGGGGATGTAGCCGCCGTCGATACGGATGATGCTGCCCGTGATGTAGGACGCACGCTCGGAGGCGAGGAAGGCGACGGTGTCGCCATATTCCTTGGGGTCGCCATAGCGGCCGAGCGGGATCGAGCCGGTGCTCTCGGCGACGACCTCTGCGACCGGACGGCCTTCGCGCTCGGCCTTCTTCTCGTCGAGGAAGCTGATGCGCGTCGTCGCGACGCGGCCGGGAAGGACGATGTTCGCGGTCACGCCGTCACGGCCGACTTCGGCGGCGAGCGTCTTCGACCAGCCGACGAGCGTCGAGCGGAGCGCGTTCGAGAGGCCGAGATTGGGGATCGGCGCCACGATGCCCGAGGACGTCGAGGTGATGATCCGGCCCCAGCCGCGTTCGCGCATACCGGGGAGCACGCGGTCGGTGATGGCGAACACCGAGACGACCATCGAATCGAAGAACTTGCGCCACGTGTCCGTCGACTGGCCGACGACGCCGCCCGGGGGCGGGCCGCCCGTGATGGCGACGAACACGTCGACCGGGCCGAGCTCGGCCTCGACCGCCGAGACCTTGGCGTCGACGCTGGCAACGTCGGCGAGATCCCAGGCGATGGCCATCGCCGAGCCGCCGGCGGCGCGGACGGCGTCGGCGGTTTCCTTCGCCGCGTCCTCGTTGATGTCGGCGACGGCGACCTTCGCGCCTTCCGCACCGAGCGATTTGGCGATCGCGCTGCCGAGTCCGCCGCCGGCGCCGAGCACCAGCGCGACTTTGTTCTTCAAGCCGAGATCCATGTGATCCTCCAACAATTCGGTTTGGGCCTAGCGCCAAATGAACAGCATAAAAAGTGAGTTTATGTTGGTTCACACTGAGCCAAAAGTTTATTGTGTCAGCCCATGGATACGCGATTTCTGGAGACGTTCCTCACCGTCGCCCGCCGCGGCTCGCTCGCCGACGCCGCCGTGGAGCTCGACGTGACCGCGACCGCCGTCGCCCAGCGGATCCGCACGCTGGAGGCCGAGCTCGGCGTCAAGCTGATCGTCCGCTCCGGCCGCTCGGTCCGCCCGACCGAGGCGGGCTATGCGATCCTCGAACGGGCGGCCACCGTGCTGCGGGATCTGCGCGATCTCGGCACGGCGGCGCGGGGCGGGGACATCACCGGCAAGCTGCGCGTCGGCGCGATCTCGACGGCGCAGACCGGGCTGTTCCCGCGCGTGCTCGGTCGCCTCGCGAAACGCCATCCGGGGCTCGAAGTCGGGCTCGAGCCCGGCACGTCGGCCGAGCTTTATGCCCGCACCGTCGCCGGTGAGCTCGACGTGTCGGCGATCGTGCGGCCGGGCTTCACCTTGCCGAAGACGGTGCAATTCCACCGCTGGCGGTCGGAGCCGCTCATCCTCCTCGCCCCCGGAGACGAGCCGTCACGGGACGCCGTGGCGCTCCTCACCGAGCGGCCCTTCATCCGCTATGACCGCCGCCAATGGGGCGGGCGGCTCGCGGCCGACTATCTCGAAGGGCGGGGAATCGTGCCGGCGCAGCGCTTCGAGCTCGACGCGCTCGAGGCGATCGCGGTCATGGTCCACAACGGGCTCGGCGTGTCGATCGTGCCGGAATGGGCCGGGCCATGGCCGGAGGGGCTGAGGCTGTTGCGGCTGCCGCTGCCGCCACCGGCGCCGAAGCGCGAGCTCGGCCTCGTTGCGCTGCGCAGCACGGCGGAGATGCACCTCATCCGCAAGCTCGTCGAAATCGCGCTGGAGTCGGAGGAGGCTCAGCCGTAACGGGCGCGCAGCGTGTTGATATAGTGGTCCTTCGACGGCGCGAGGTGGGCCCGGCAAAGGGCGACCAGGCGGGGCTGATCCTCCTTGCGGATCGCGTCGATCATCTCCCAATGAGCGCCGACGGCCCAATCCTGATAGGCCCGGTCGCTGACCGCGATCGAGCGATAGGCGTGGGATTTCTGCGCGAAGATGTTGATCGCCTCGGTCAGAGCGCCGTTGCCGCAATGGGCGAACAGCGCCTGGTGAAAGGCAATGTTGGTGCGGAACACGCCGCGCCTGTCGCCGGCATCGACGGCGGCGGTGTGCTGGCGCTCGATCTCTTCCAGCTCCTCGACCGCGGCCGGTGGGAGGGGAAGGTCGATATAGGAGGCGGCTTCGCTTTCGAGGAGCTCGCGGACCGCGTTGATGTCCTCGACCTCCTTCTCGGTGTAGACGCGCACGACGGCACCGCGATTGCGCGCCCGATCGACGAGGCCGAGCCGTTCGAGCTCGACGATCGCCAGCCGGACTACATGGCGCTTGGCGCCGAAGCGGGCGGCGATCGTCTCCTCGATCAACCGCTCGCGGGGGTGGAGGCGACCGAAGACGATGTCCTCTTCGAGCATCCGGGCGATATCGAGGGCGAGGTCCTCGCCATGTCGGCGAGGGGATTCCTCCGTTTCGCTCGTCGTCCGAGAGGCCATCGTCTCCGCCATCTCACATCCTTTTGAGATCCGTCATTCCGTCCCGCCGGTGGTCGGGCGGCCACCGCCGATCGACCGCTTCACCAGCCGGCCGATGCCGCCGAAGAGCGGCGTCGCCTGCAAGGCCGACAACAGCGCGATGGCGAGCAGTGTCGCAGAGATCGGGTTCTCGATGAAGATCATCCAGTTCCCTTTGCCGATCAGCAGCGACTGCTGGAGCGTCATGTCGAGGATCGGACCGAGAATGAGGCCGATCACGAGCGGGGGCGTCGGGATGCGGAACGTGTCGAACACGAGGCCGAGGACGCCGAATGCGATCATCAGACCGACATCGAACATCGAGTTGTTGATCGCGTAGGCGCCGATCACCGAGAGGACGACGATCACCGGGCCGACGACGCGGTTCGGGATCTTCGTCACCGCAACGCAGGCTCGGGTGAAGAAGATGCCGACGACGAACAGCGCCACGTTGGCGAACAGCACCGCCCACAAGAGCGTGTAGGTGACGTCGCCATAGTCGGTCATCAGCGTCGGGCCGGGCAGGATGCCGTGCACCATCAGCCCGCCGAGAAGGACGGCGGTCGAGGAGGAGCCCGGAATGCCGAGCGCGATCGTCGGGATCAGCGCGCCGCCGACGACGGCGTTGTTCGCCGCCTCGGGCGCGACGACGCCGGCCGGCGTGCCGGTACCGAAATCGGCCTTGTTCTTGGCGAAGCGCTTCGCCTCGTTATAGGCGAACCAGGACGCCGTATCGCCGCCGGTGCCGGGAATGAGGCCGGTCACGATGCCGATGACGCCGGAGCGGATGCTGTTCGGCAGCATCTGGACGAACTCGCGCCCGGTGGGCAGCATCCGGTCGCGGATCTTGGAGACCCGGTCCTCACCCTTCGCGTTGCCCTCCACGATGAGGCGGACGGCCTGCGGGATCGAGAAGAGGCCGATCAGCGCGACGGTGAAGTTGATGCCGGAAAAGAGGTCGAGCACGCCGAAGGTGAAGCGCGGCGTTCCGGTGGTCGGATCCATGCCCACGGTGGCGAGCAGAAGGCCGAGCGCGCCGGAGAACAGGCCGAGAATGGTCGATCCCTGGGACAGCGTGCCGATGATCGTGATGCCGAGAACGGCCACCGCGAAGATCTCGACCGGTCCGAAATTGAGGACGACCTTGCCGAGAAGCGGCGCCACGGTCAGGAGCGCGATCGAGGAGAGGATGCCGCCGATCAGCGAGGCCGTCAGCGAGAGGCCGAGCGCCTTGCCCGCCTGACCCTTGCGGGCCATCGGATGCCCGTCGATCACCGTCGCCGCGGCGGCCGGTGTCCCCGGCGTGCGCAACAGGATCGCGGCGATCGAGCCGCCATACATCGCGGCGAGATAGAGCGAGGCGAGCATCGCGAGCCCCGTCTCCGGCCGGAAGGAATATGTGAGCGGCAGAAGAAGTGCGATCGCCATCGTGGCCGAAAGGCCGGGCATCGCGCCGACGAACATGCCGATCAGCGCGCCGGCGAAGATCGCCGCGATGTTGATCGGGTCGACGACGTTGGCAAGACCCACCCAGAAGAAGGATTCCATGCAGCAGACCTCAGAACGCCGGATACAAGGGGATGTTGAGACTCAGGAACCAGACGAACACGCCATAGACGGCCGCCGTCACCGCGGCGATCGACAAGACGGCGGGAACGAGTCCGATCGGCCGCAGCACGAGGAGCGGAACGGCGAGGAACACCGGCGTCGCGATCAGATAGCCGACCACGCTGATCGACCAGGCATAGACCATCACGAGGGCGAGAAAACCGCCGCCGAGGCCGATCGCGCGCCAGTCCGGGCCGTCGAACGTCAAGGTGCCGTCGGCGCTGGCGCGGCGCCATTGGAGCGCCTGCTGCACGATCGCGAGGACGGCCAGAATGAGAACGACCCAACCGAGAAGATTGGGAAGCTGGCGGGCGGTTGGCGGATAGCCGGCGGCCTCGTTCCACATGAAGAGGACCAGGCCGATACCGGCCAAGGCGACGATGATGCGTCCCATCGCTTCAATCTCCGAACAAAAAAATGGACGGAGGTCGCCCTCCGTCCAACACGATTAAAGGAGATTACTGCTTCTGGACTTCGTCTTTGATCTCAGCCCAGATCTCCTGATACTGGCCTTCCTGCTTCTTCAGCATGGCCGCATAGTCCTCGCCCGAGATGAAATCGATGTTCATCGCGCGCTCGGCGGCGATCTTCTGGAACTCCGGATTCTCGACCACGCGCTGCATCGCGGCGATCAACTCCTGGCGCGCCTCGTCCGGGAAGCCGGCCGGGCCGCTATAACCGCGCGAGGAACCCGCGACGAGATCGTAACCGAGCTCTTTCGCCGTCGGCACGTCCGGCAGGTCCGGAAGACGCTCTTCGGAGAAGACGGCGAGCGCCTTGAGGTTGCCCTCTTTGATCTGCGGGAAGGAGACGCCGACATTGGTGAAGCTCGCGTCGATCTTGCCGCCCATGGCCGCCGTCCACGACGGGCCGTCGCCCTGGAACGGCACCTTCTGGAGCTGCACGCCGGATTCACGTTCGAATTGGAGCGACGTGAAATAGTCGTCGCCGCCGACGCCGGAATTGCCGACGGTCACGGTGCCGGGGTTTTCCTTCGCGGCGTTCACGAAGTCCTCGAACGTGTTGAACGGGCTGTCGGCCGCGACGACCGCGATGCCCGGATCGGTCACGATGTTGGCGATCGGGGTGATCTCGTCGATCGTGTAGGTGATCGAAGGATTCATGATGTAGTTGGTCGTCAGCATCGGGGTGTTGGTGATGCTGATCGTGCCGCCGTCGGGCTTGGTCTGCTTGGCAAGCCGCGTCCAGGCGATCGCGCCGGTGGCGCCCGGAATGTATTCATTGACGAAGTTCACGCCGAGCTCTTCGGCGAGGAAGGGCTGCACGAGCTGGGCAAGGGCGTCCGAGCCGCCGCCGGCCTTGAAGCCCTGCATCACCTTGACTTCGTTGGTCGGGTAGTCCTGCGCCATCGCGGGCGTCAGGGCCGTCGTGCCGAGGGCCGCCGTTAGGGCGAGCGCGATAATCGTTGATTTCATTCGATCCTCCCACTGATCCATCCGCAGCGCCGAAGCGACCACGTTTGAAGGGGGGACGAAACACTGCAGATTGGAATCTGTCAAACATATTGTTGACAATCGCGCGCGCCTCGCGGTTCATGCCGGAGCTAGCCAAGGCGGGGATTTCATGGCCAAAGACAAAGACCGTGGGTTGAATAAGGGGCTGACGAGTTACGGCGATTCCGCCTTCTCACTGTTCCTTCGAAAAGCCTTTATCAAAGGGATGGGTTACTCGGACGACGCGCTCGATCGCCCGATCGTCGGCATCGTCGACACCTTCTCGGCCTACAACGCGTGCCATGCGAACGTTCCGGATCTCGTCGAAGCGGTGAAGCGTGGCGTGATGCTCGCCGGCGCGCTGCCGGTTCCGTTTCCGACGATCTCGATTCACGAAAGCTTCGCGTATCCGACGTCGATGTTCACCCGGAACCTCATGTCCATGGACACCGAGGAAATGATCCGGGCGCAACCCATGGATGCAGTCGTGCTCATCGGTGGGTGCGACAAGACCGTCCCGGCGCAATTGATGGGCGCGGCCAGCGCCAATGTCCCGGCGATCCAGCTCGTGACCGGGCCGATGATGACCGGCAGCCATCGCGGCGAGCGGGTCGGCGCCTGCACCGACTGCCGTCGTTTCTGGGGCCGTTACCGGGCCGGCGAGATCGACGATCAAGAGATCGCCGACGTCAACAATCAGCTCGTCCCCGGCGCCGGCACCTGCGGCGTCATGGGCACGGCGTCGACGATGGCGCTCGTGACCGAAGCGCTCGGCATGATGGCGCCGGGCGGGGCGACGCCCCCCGCGGTCTCTGCCGATCGCCGCCGCATCGCCGAGACGACGGGCGCGCTCGCGGTGAACATGGCCGCGCAGGACCTCACCCCCGACAAGATCATGACGCAGAAGGCGTTCGAGAACGCGCTCACGGTCCTGCTCGCGACGGGTGGCTCGACCAACGGCATCGTCCACCTCGCCGCGATTGCGGGTCGCGCAGGCTTCGAGCTTGACCTCGATGCGTTCGACAAGCTCGGCCGTGACGTGCCGGTTCTCGTCGACCTCAAGCCGTCCGGCCAGAATTATATGGAAGACCTCCACCGTGCCGGCGGGCTTCCGACCATCCTGCGCGAGCTGAAGGACCATCTGCATCTCGACTGCCTGACCGTCACCGGCCGCACGCTCGGCGAGAATATCGAGGCGGCGCCCGGAGGGTGGGAGCAATCGATCGTCTCCCCGATCGGCAAGCCGCTCTTCCCGGAAGGCGGCATGGCGGTGCTGCGCGGCAATCTCGCCCCCGGCGGCGCGATCGTGAAGCAATCGGCCGCGAGCCCGCACCTCATGACGCATCGGGGGCGCGCCATCGTGTTCTCCTCGATCGCCGACATGGGCGCGCGGGTCGACGATCCGGATCTCGACGTGACGGAAGACGATATCCTCGTCCTCCAGAATGCCGGTCCGAAGGGGGCGCCGGGGATGCCGGAAGCCGGCTATATGCCGATCCCGAAGAAGATCGCCGCCAAGGGCATCAAGGACATGGTCCGCATCTCCGACGCGCGCATGAGCGGCACGGCATCGGGCACGATCGTCCTGCACGTGACGCCGGAATCGGCGGAGGGCGGGCCACTCGCGCTGGTGCGCACCGGCGACATGATCAGCCTCGACGTGCCGAACCGCTCTCTGACCCTCGAGGTGTCCGACGCGGAGCTCGCCGAGCGCAAGAAGGCGTTCACCCCGCCCGTCCACGAGGGATCGGACCGCGGCTACAAGAAGCTCTACATGGATACCGTGACGCAGGCCGACACCGGCTGCGATTTCGACTTCTTGATTCCCGAGAAGCCGGCGCGCGTTCCCGGCGCGTAAGACCGATCGACGAGGCGGCCTACTCGGCCGTCTCGTCCGGCATCTCGTCGGGGATGAGGCCCACGGGCGGTGGGCGCAATGAGCCGTCCTTCAACGTTCCGGCACGACGAAAGCGCACGATCGCGGCGGTGAGGTGGCATTTGATCGCCGCCGTCGCCCACTCGCCGTTGCGCGCGCGGAGCGCCGAGATGATCTCGCCGTGCTGGCGGATGCTCTCTTCCATGTCCTCGTCGGTGTAGATGTAGAAGCCGCCGATCACGAGCGGATAGTCGAGCAGGCTCGACCCGAAGGTGCGCAGATGCGCGCTGCCGCAGGTCTGAAACATCGTCAGATGAAATTCGTAATTCGCCTTGTGGATGATCGCGAGGCGGCTCTCGTCCTGCAGCCGGACGGCGTCGGCCATGCGCTGATTGAGCATCTCCATGTGGTCGAACGTCTCGTCCGAGGCGTTGCGGGCCGCGAGGGCGGCGCCGTAGCCCTCGAGGAGGATCCGCAGATTGAAGATGTCCTCGGCGTCATCGATGCGCCAGGGCGTCACGATCGCGCCGCGCTTGGCTGCGGGTTCGAGTAGACCTTCGCTGATCAGCCGCTGGATGGCGGAGCGCACCGGCGTCCGGCTGACGCCGAGATCGGCGGCGACCGCCTCTTCCTTCAGTTGGGCGCCGGGATTGTAGAAGCCCGACATGAGACGCCGCCGCAGGACGATATGAACCTTTTCACTGACGTTCATGATGCCTCGTCTCTCAGTCCCTAGGGTGTTGTCGGCGTGAGCCTCGTCGGCTCGCGGTCCGTGCCATCTGGCGTGGCCTTGGTGAGCACGCGGCGGCGCTCAAAAAAGGGCACGAACGGTGTCCCGCTCGTGCCCCGATGATGAGCCGACGTGCCCGTCGCGCAACCGCTTCGGGCGCGTTGCCCTCAGGCTTCGGCTGCGGCGTCTTCGCCCGTCGGTTTGCGGCGAGCACGGATGCTGCGCCAGACCGGGGTGAGGAGCGTCACCACGATCAACGTGATCAGCACCCAGGAGATCGGGCTCGCGACGAGATAGGTCGGATCGCCGCGCGAGATGAGGAAGGCGCGGCGAAGCGACTCCTCCGCCATCGGTCCGAGGATCACCGCGAGCACGGCCGGCGCGGTCGGCACCGAAAGGCGCTCCATGACGAAGCCCAGAAGGCCGAAGCCCAGCATCATCCACACCTCGAACATCGAGTTGTGGACCGCGTAGACGCCGACGGTCGTGAGCGCGAGGATCATCGGGCCGAGCAGGCGCGGCGGCAGGCGCAGCACGTTGATGAAGGCGCGCGCGCCGATCTTGCCGACAACGTACATCAGGCCCGCGGTGACGAGCATCGTCAGCATGAAGCCGTAGACGGTCTGCGCGTTGTCGCGGAAGAGCTCCGGTCCGGGGCGCAGCCCGTGCACCAGGAGCGCGCCGAGAATGACTGCGGCCACTGCGTTGCCCGGCACACCGAGCGTGAGGGCGGGGATCAGCGTCGCGCCCGTATCGGCGTTGTTGGCGCATTCCGGCGCGGCGAGTCCCTCCGGCATCCCCTTGCCGTAATTCGGCTTGTCCTTCTCGGGGGTCGCGCGGCGCTGCTCGTTCCAGGCGAGGATCGCGGCGATGTTGCCGCCCAGTGCCGGAATGAGGCCGACGACGAGGCCGATAAAGGACGAGCGGATCCAGACCGGGATCAGCGAACGCCAGCGGAAGGATTCCCGCTTGCCGCCGATCGACAGCTCGTCCTTCGCGACCGCGTTGCCGCCGAGCATCAGGTCGAGCGCCGGCGGGATCGCGTAAAGTCCGGTGAGGAGGACGATGATGTCGACACCTGAAAGGAGGTCGAGCGTGCCGAAGGTGAAGCGCTCCGTCCCCGTCAGCGTGTCGATCCCGGCCATACCGATGGCGAGGCCGAGACAGGCGGAGAGGAAGCCTTTCGCTGGATTGTCGGCGAGGAGGACGGAGATCGTCGTCAGGCCGAAAAGGGCGAGCCAGAAATAGTCAGCCGGGCTGAACTTCAGCGCGATCGCCGCGAGCGGCGGGGCGAGGAAGAGGAGTGCGATGGCGCTGACCGCCGAGCCGAGCGAGGACGACACCAGCGAGATGTCGAGGGCGAGCCGGGCGCGGCCTTGCTTGGCCATCTCGTGGCCGTCGAAGACGGTGGCGATACCGGCCGGCGTGCCTGGAATGCGCAGCAGGATCGCGGGGATCGAGCCGCCATACATCGCGCCATTATAGATGCCGGCGATCATGCCGAGCGCGACCAGCGGCGACATCGAGAAGGTCAGCGGGATGAGGACGGCGATGCCCATCGTGGCGGAGAGGCCGGGCAGGGCGCCGACCGCGATGCCGACGGCGGTGCCGACGATCATCGCAATGATGACGCTCGGGTCGAGAAGCTGCGGGGCAGCGGAGAGAATCGGGCCGAAAAGGTCCATCATCAGGCTCCCAACAGGTTGAGGATCGCCTCAGGCGGCAACGGAACGGACAGGAGGAGCCGGAAGACGGCGTAAAGAACGGCGCAGAAGCCGATCGTCGCGAGGACGGTGACGACGAAATTGCGATAGCCGATCGCGGTCGACAGCACCGGAACCATGATGATGGTCGAGGTGAAGTAGCCGATATGGGCGATGCCATAGACGTAGGCGACGGCCGCGGCGACGATGATGATGAAGCGACCGACGAGCGCGGCCGGAAACTGCATCGTGCCGCCGGCGCCGCGCGCGAGGGCGAATGCGGATTGACCGGCCCAGACGAGGCCGAGGACGGCGGCGATCCCCGTCACCGCGAGCGGCATATAAGACGACGCTCCGCGATATCCCGAGGCCTCGACGATGCCGGCGACGGCGACCGCCGTGGCGACGAGCGCCGCAACGAGTTCGATGACGCTTCTCGGCATCGAAATCTCCCTAAGCAATGAACTTTTTCGCGTTGAGACGAAAAGGGGCCGGATCCGATCCGGCCCCCTTCGCGGGTCTTATTCCTGGACCCAGGGCTCTTCGTCCCAGAGCGTGTGGAGCGTCGCGTCGAGCTGCTCGAGGTGAGCGCGGAACGCCTCGCTGTCGAGATAGGACAGAGCGAGGTCCTGCTTCTTGGCGGCTTCCTGGAACTCAGGGTTCTGCACGGCGCGGCCGATCGCTTCGGACAGCGTCGTGAGGATTTCTTCCGGCGTGCCGGCCGGCGCGGCGATGCCACGGTCGGAACCCATGATCACGTCGAAACCCTGCTCCTGGAAGGTCGGCACGTCCGGCGCGCCGTCCCAACGCTTTTCGGCCATCTGGCCGAGCAGCACGAGCGTGCCCTCTTCGGCGTCGGGAACCGTCTCGGAGACGTTCATCGAGGCCATCATGATGTGACCGCCGAGGACCGCCGCGCGCACGTCGACGTTACCGGAGAAGGGGATGTGCTCGAACTTCACGCCGGTGAGACGCTCGAAGCGGAGCGCGGCGAGATGGTCATCCGAGCCGATGCCGGTGGTCCCGTACGTCACCGCGCCGGGGTTCTCCTTCGCGAAGGCGACGAGCTCCTCGAGGTTGGTGATGCCGGAATCGGGGCGAACGCTGAACGCGCCCGGATCGTAGATGATGTCGGCGACCGGGGCGAAGCTGTCGAGCGAATAGCGCGCGTTGCGGGCGATCGGGATCGACAGAAGGTTCGGGGTGTTGATGAAGCCGATCGTGTAGCCGTCCGGCTTGGCTTGGCTGAGCGCGGTGAAGCCGATTTCACCACCGGCGCCGGGCCGGTTGAGGACGGTGATGGTCGCGCCGCCGAGCTCTTCCTCGATGTAGGGGACGAGGGTGCGGGCCGCGATGTCCGTGCCGCCACCTGCGGTGTAGGCGACGATCATCGTGATCGGGCGCTCGGGATAGTCCGCGAATGCGGGCGTCGTTCCGATCGATGTCGCCAAGAGGGCGCCGGCGATCGCCAGAGTCTTCTTCATAGATCCTCCCATTCGAAAGCGTATCCGCACCGGCACACCCGCCGATTTTGGACACGGTTGATCTATAGGAACCGAGCCGTTCGGGTAAAGGGGGTAATGCCCGCTTCCTGATGGGTCGGTCTAAAAGTATGAATTAATTGGCGAATTTGGATATATGCCGCTCATCCGGCACGACCCTGTGAGGTGAGGGCAATTGCAGCTCTCGCCTTTTTTGTATTTTTTATGTACTGCCCAGGCGACGCTCGAGGTGCGGCGGATCCGGTCGGCGACGGTCGGCAAACGCTCCCTCGGCATCGCCGTCGCAATCTCGGCATCCCCGTCTTCGGGAGTGTCGCAACCGCCTAGGCCGGACGAATTCGATGACCCAAACCCGCCGCCCCGTCGTGTGTGTGCTCGACGAGATCCACCCCGCCGTCTACGACTACCTCGCCGAACGGGCCGACCTTCGGCGCCCCAAGGACGCGGCGAACTGGCGGGAAGAGGCCGACGGTCTCATCGTGCGCGGCACCCGCATCAGCGCTGACGATCTGAAGGCGGCCAAGCGGCTCAAGGTGGTCGGCAAACACGGCGCCGGCGTCGACAATATCGACGCGGACGCCGCCGCTGCGCTCGGGATCGAGGTGCGCCACACGCCGGGCGTCAACGCACCGTCCGTCGCCGATCTCGCGATCGGCATGGCGCTCGCCCTGCTGCGCGGGCTCGAGCGGCAGACGACCGCGCTGCGGAACGGGATCCTCCTGCCGCCGGCCGAGCGGACCGGATTCGAGCTCGCCGAGCTCACCGCCGGAATCGTCGGCCTCGGCAATGTCGGCCGCGCGACGGCGCAGCGGCTCGTCGGCGGTTTCGGCTCCACCGTCGTCGGCTATGACCCCTATCTCGCGCCCGACGCCTGGCCGCAGCGTGTCCGCCCGGTGGCGACGATCGACGAGCTGATCGCCGAATCGGGCATCATTTTCCTGCACATGCCGCTCACCGACGAGACGCGCAACATGTTCGATCGCGAGGCGATCGCGCGGATGAACGAGGGCTCGTTCCTCGTCAATCTCGCCCGTGGCGGCACGGTCGACGAGGCGGCGCTCGCCGAGGCGCTCGTCTCCGGCCATCTGCGCGGCGCGGCGTCGGACGTGTTCGTCAGCGAGCCGAAATATGAAAGCCCGCTCTTGTCGATCGACGGCTTCATCGCCACGCCGCATATGGGCGCGCAGACCGAGGCGAGCCTGCGCCGCGTCGGCACCGCGATCGCCGACAAGGTGCTTGCGTGTCTCGCCGAGCCGGCGCCCGCCGGCGTCGTCGCCTAAATCTTCGATTTCCCGAGGGAGGACTGAATGACAATCGGATTCCGCGTCTTGAAGCGCAAGCGCGCTGTTTCGGAAGCGATCGCGAAGCGTTTCGCCGCTCTGCCGGTCGCGAATGTGAGCGATTCCATGTCGCGCATGACCGCTGGCGGTGCGCGCCTCACGCCCTATCACCGCGCGGGCGTGCGCCTCGTCGGCCCGGCGCTCACCGTGAAGACGCGCCCCGGCGACAATCTCATGGTGCACAAGGCGATCGACATCGCCGCGCCCGGTGACGTGATCGTGGTGGACGCCGGCGGCGACCTCACCAACTCGATCCTCGGCGACATCATGACGACGATGAGCCTCAAGAAGGGGATCGCCGGCTTCGTCATCAACGGCGCGATCCGCGACGCGGACGAGATCCGCGAGAGCGGTCTCGCGATGTTCGCCGCCGGCGTCAGCCACCGTGGCCCCTACAAAGACGGCCCCGGCGAAATCAACGTGCCGGTCGCGATCGACGGCATGGTGATCGAGCCTGGCGATCTCATCATCGGCGACGGCGACGGTGTCCTGTGCGTCCCGTTCGACGAGGCGGAGACGATCCTTGCCGCGGCCGAGGCCAAACAGGAGGCCGAGAAGCGCGAGTTCGGTCATATCGAGGCCGGCACCATGGACCGGGCCTGGGTCGACGCGACGCTCAAGGCGAAGAACTGCGAGATCGAGGAATGAGTCAGGCGGCCTCAGATCGCGTCGATCCTGGGGTCGAGACACGGCCGACCGCAAAGGTTCCGCGACGTTTGCGGAACGTCTTCAATCTCGAGGAGATGGAGGGGGCGGCTCGCCGCCACCTCCCCCGCGGGGTGTTCGGCTACGTCGCCGGCGCGTCCGACGGGTGGACGGCCTTCGGGCTCAACAGGACGGATTTCGGCGAGATCCGTATGATTCCCCGCGCCCTCGCGGGCCACGCGATACGCGATCAGCGCAGGACGCTGTTCGGCACGCGCTACAACCATCCGTTCGGCATCTCGCCGATGGGCCTCAGCGCGCTCGCCGCCTATGACGGTGACGTCGCCCTCGCGCGGGGCGCCGCCGCGTGCGGCATTCCGGCCGTGATGAGCGCGACGTCGCTCACCAGCCTCGAGCGTGTTGCGCGCGAGGGGCCGAGCCGCTGGTATCAGGCCTACCTGCCCGGCGACGACGAGCGCATCATCGCGATGGTCGAGCGGATCACCGCGGCCGGATACGAGACGCTGGTGATGACGGCCGACGTGCCGGTCGCGGGCAACCGCGAGGACAGCAAGCGCGACAAGTTCGGCGCGCCCCTGAAGCCGAGCCTCGATGTGGCGCTCCAGGGCATCACCCGGCCGGCCTGGCTGTGGGAGACGATGCTCCGCACGCTCCGCACCCACGGGATGCCGCATTTCGAGAATTCGGACGTGAAGCGAGGCCCGCCGATCATCGCGCGCGACGTCGTCCGCTCCTTCGCCGGACGCGCGACGCTCTCCTGGCGCCATGCCGAGCTGGTGCGGCAGCGCTTCGGCGGCAAGCTCGTGATCAAGGGCCTGATCGCACCCGAGGACGCCGCGCGGGCCCGCGATCTCGGCGCCGATGGCGTGGTCGTCTCCAATCATGGCGGGCGGCAGCTCGATTCGTCGATCTCCTCGATCCGTGCGCTTCCGGCAGTGAAGGCCGTCGCCGGAGACATGGCCGTGATGATCGACAGCGGCGTGCGCCGCGGTTCCGACGTCCTGAAGGCGTTGGCGCTGGGGGCCGACTTCGTGTTCGTCGGCCGGCCGTTCCTGTTCGCGGCGGCCGTCGCTGGCGTGCCGGGCGTCGAATATGCCGCGAAGCTCCTCGCCGAGGAGATCGACCGGGACATGGCGATGCTGGGTCTCGGCTCACTCGACGAGCTGACCGAGGCGGTGCTCGCCGAAGAATGGCGCCCGAGCCGCCGCTCGATCGCGACCGTCTGAAGTCGAGTGTCCCGGCGGTCGCGCCGGGACATGCCGCTGCAATCTAAGAATGTTGTCGCGGTTGCGCCGTCTCCCGCGGCCGGCTTCAGGAACGTAAAGACGTCATAGTACGCACACGATGTCTCATGAATCCGAAAGCTGTTTCGATTCGGATCCATCATCATGAAAATATATTTAAGGTTGTAATTCTCGCGTGAATTGGCAATTCTCGCCTCCGTGGAAGGGGAGCGGTCGATGACGCCTGAAACGAGGTTGCAAGAGGCGATCGGGACGGGTGAGTTGATCTCGATCCGTTATCATGGCGGCGGCCAGCCCGGCGCGGCACGCGAAATCCTGCCGATCCGTATCGGCGGCCGCCAGCTCCGGTGCCGTTGCTACACCTCCGGCAAGGATCGAACACTCGCCCTCGATCGGATCGAGCTTCTGTCCATCCCGATCGAGCCCGGCAGTCCGGGACTTTGGCGGCCCGATGCGGATGCCCCGCCGGCCGAGTTCGCGACGCTCGACGATGTGGAGGCGATCTTCCGTGCCCCGCTCGAGGACGCGGGCTGGCTCGTGGGCCGCTCCATCGGCGAGACGGGAGAGTGCCTTCTCCTCTACCACCGTGCCCGCGGCGCTGCTGAAATCCGTAGGCCCGTAGTCAGCCTCAACTACATCCACCCCGCCGACGATGCGCCAACCGTCCTGGGCGCGGATCCGCCACCGGCGCGACGCCGGATCCATCCGTGGAGCGTCCGGGCCGCCCCGCGCCTCGAGCGGCGGGGATCCTGGGCGACCTTGGAGCCCGCGCTTCCGGTGTTCCTCGAATGCGCCGGCCTCGCATGAGCCCGTGGGTCGCGAGGGCGCCTCCGATGTTTGGCCGGCCCTGTATCGCAGGCCTCATCTCTGCCTAGAATGGAGCGTCCGGTGAGGCCGGACCGGATCTATTTTGGGAGAACCGAACCGATGGAGCACGCCCAATCACCATTGGTCGGCACATGCCGTTGCGGCCGGACCGCCATCGAGGTGCGCTTGCCGCCGATCATGGTATCGGCATGCCATTGCCGCGGGTGCCAGCGCATGAGCGCCAGCGCCTATTCGTTGACGGCGATGATCCCGTCCGAAGGCTTCGCCGTGATGACCGGCGAGCCGGTGCGCGGCGGGGCCCGAAGCCCGGAAATCAGCCACTATTTCTGCGACGATTGCAAAAGTTGGATGTACACCGAGCTCGGGATGATGCCGGGCATCGTCAATGTCCGGCCGACGATGTTCGACAACGACGCCTGGACGCGCCCTTTCATCGAGACGATGACCGCCGAAAAGCTCGCCTGGGCGACGACCCCGGCGCGCTACAGCTATCCCGGTTTCCCGCCGCTCGAAGATTATGAGCGCCTTCTCGGCGAATTCGCGGACGCGTGGCGCGGCTAGGCCTCTCGTCCGGCGGGGAAGGACGGTCGCTCCGATGGCGATCGTGGGGCGTGAGGGCGGTGGCGCGGTCACCGTGGGAGGCCGGTGCCCCTCGCGCCGCTCGCAGCGTTCCATTGCGGGAACGCTCGGTTTCCGATGCGCATCTTGTCCGGCCCTCGGATCGGCGCAGATTCTCTCAGCATAAGGGAACGGTTTCCGCTCCGCTCTCGTCCCGAGCCGGCGCTGTCGACCGTCTCCGACACCATCGCAGAGAAGATCGCCATGCACGCCAGATCCATCGACCGCGTCACGATCACGCCGCCGCTCGGGCCGGGTTTCGGCGGCGAGCACAAAAGGCCGCGCTCGTCGTTGCGCCGGGTGATTTCGCAGCCACCGATCCGTTCTTCCTGATGGCGGACGATCAGATCACGGCCCCGGGCGCCTTCGGCGAGGCGCATCCCCATGCGGGGCTCGAGACCGTCACGTTCATGCTGAGTGGCACGATGGCGGACAAAGGCGGGCGTCTCGCGGAAGGCGACGTCGAATGGATGACGGCCGGCAGCGGCATCGTTCATTCCGAGGATGCGACGGTATCGGCCGGGCTGCGCCTTCTCCAGCTTTGGCTCGTCCTCCCGGAGCGGCAGCGCACCATGGAGCCCCGGGTGCAGATCCTGCGGCGCGAGGCGATGCCGGTCCTGCGGCGGGAGGGCGTGACGGCAACCGTCTATAGCGGACGCCTCGAGGATGCGGCCGCACCCACCTTGAACGCCGTCCCGGTGACGCTCGCCGACATACGGCTCGCCCCCGGCGCGCGGTACGAGCTGGCGCTTCCGGCATCCCATAATGGCGTCCTCGTGGTGGTCGACGGGACGCTGGCGGCCGGCGAAGCCGCCACGTCGCTCACCGTCGGCGCCGTCGGATGGACGAGCCCGCACCCCGGCGACGGTGCGAGCGCGCTCATGCTCGCGGCGGGGCGCGAGGGCGCGCGCGTGCTCCTCTATTCCGGCGAGCCGCAACGGATCGAGGTCGCCGCGCGGGGCCCGTTCATCGCCGGCTCGAAGGAGGAGCTCGACCGCCTCTTCGCCGCATACCGACGCGGTGGGTTCCCGAAGGCCGGCAATCTGCGCCCGGCCGCGCCGGCCTGACACAGGGGCCGGCTTATCCTCCCGACGACGCGTTTTCCAGCATACGCACGGCCGCGGTGCCGATGCGCACCGGCGGGCCCAAGCTCTTCGAGGCATGACGGACGCCATGGTGAAGCGCTCCTATCCGCTCGCCGTGGTGATTTCGACCGCCGGCGACGGGGCCCGGCGGCCTCGCCCGCGATGGGTGGTAAACCCGGAAGGGTGACGTCCGTCGCGACCGAGGGCCCGAGCCTCACCGCTCATCCCCGCCGCCGACCCCGACGCAGATTGGCGCGACGAGGTGCCTGACACTTCGCCCACCCGGCGATTGCTGCCGGTTTCCTGACGATCGCGGAGGCGCGCGTCAATGCGCCGGATCGAGCATTTCCTGGCCAAGGCTGCCGGATTTCCGGTGCGGCGCGGTCAAAGACGGCACTGCCGCGGCCGCCTCGTCGACGCTTGAAGGACGGGGCCGCTTCCCAATGGACTCGCGTCGAGTGGATCCCGACCGCCGGACGCATCCGGTTCGTGAGAGCGGCAGTCAGCCTAGCCTCGCCCGGCGTCTGCCTTCCGGGATGTTTCACCGCGGAGGAAAGGGCGGCTCTGGGCCATTGCGTGCCAGATCCGCGGCAAACGGTTTGAATTGGGCGATTCACGCCCAGAAGCCGCAACCGGCGGGGGCAATCAGGCCTCCGAGAGACGTCCCGAGCCGGAATGAAGTGGAACGGAGACGTTTGTATGCCGGCGTGTCCGCGGGCCATGCTGGGTCGTTGGGAAAAAGCGGCGGAGTGGCGCGAAAGCGCCCGCGAAGCAGGGTTTCGCGAGGTTCATGCACCAGCCGCGTCTGGACATGAAAAAACCCACCAAAGGTGGGTCAAATCATTCGTTCACGGACAAATTTTTGGTTGCGGGGGCAGGATTTGAACCTGCGACCTTCAGGTTATGAGCCTGACGAGCTACCGGGCTGCTCCACCCCGCGCCAATCGCCGTGCGATGGCGGTCATTTAGCAATCAGACCGGCCGAGATAAAGGGGGGAGCCGACATTTCCCTGTCACATTTGTCCCCAGCCTGTTGATTGTTTTGGCCTCGCGACTCACCTCTGGCGTGGATCGCGCGGAAATGCTGGCGTTTTGTGACGGGGATCACAATGTGTCGCATTCCGCGCCGCCCGGATGCGGGTCCGCATTGAGCGAGATGCATAACTCGCCATATCCCGCCACACGGCATGGGCGCCGGTGTGGATGGAGAGCGAGCAATGACAAAGCCCCTACAACAAGGCGTGCGCTACCTGACCGATAGCGGGCTCGAGACCACTCTCGTCTTTCACGACGGCCGGGATCTGCCGGCCTTCGCCGCCTTTCCGCTCATCCTGTCACCCGGCGGACGGGCGCGGCTGAGGGCCTATTATCGCGAACACGCCGATCTCGCGATGGCGCACGGCACCGGCTTCGTGTTCGAGACGCCGACCTGGCGGGCCAACACCGAATGGGGCGCCACGATCGGCTACAGTCAGGCCGCGCTCGACCGGGTGAACCGGGAGTCGGTGATCTTCCTCAAGGAAATCCGGGACGATTATCGGGCGATGCCGACCGCGATCTCCGGCCAGATCGGGCCGCGCGGCGACGGTTATGTCCCCGGCAGGCGCATGTCCGCGGACGAGGCGGCCGCCTATCATGCGCCGCAGATCGCCGCCTTCAGGGAGGCGGACATGGTGACGGCGCTCACCATCAACACGGTGGACGAAGCCGTCGGCATCGTGGAGGCGGCGACGATGGAGGGGCTCGCGGTGGTGATCTCCTTCACCACCGAGACCGACGGGCGGCTTCCCGGCGGCGAGAGTCTCGCCGAGGCGATCGAGGAGACCGACCGCCGGACGGACGCCGCCGCCGCCTATTTCATGGTGAATTGCGCCCATCCCCGGCACTTCGTGAATGCGCTCGGCGGCGCCTCCGTCGCCCGCATCGGCGGGGTGCGGGCGAACGCCTCGATGCTCTCGCATGCCGAGCTCGACCGTGCCGAGAGGCTCGATACCGGCGATCCGCACGCCCTCGCCGAGGACTATGAGGCGCTGGCGCGGATGCTTCCATCGCTGCAGGTCTTCGGCGGCTGCTGCGGGACCGACGCGCGCCATGTCCGCTGCATCGCGGAGCGGGTGGCGCCGGTCGCGGCATGAGGGGTTTGCGAGGCCCGCGACGCGGCAGCGTCCGGTCCCGGCACCGGGCCTCAGGGGTGCGGCAGGCCCACGGCGTCGAGCGCCGCTGCCTGCCGCGTGCCGACCTCGGCGGGCGGATAGGCGGCGAGCTCGGCCTGGAAGATCTCGAAGAAGTTCAGCTCCGCCTGCAAATGGAGAAGCACCGCCCCGAGCCCGACAGCGGCGCGGTCCATGAAGACGAACTCGCGCGGTACGCGCACCGGCCCCTTCTCCCGCAGGGCCTGGTGCACCTTGAAGGCCTCCTTGCGCCCATATTCGCCGGGCTTGGTGCCGTCGGCGAGGGTGCGGACGCGGTCATCGAGGATCGGGCCGTAGATGAAGCGCGCCCAGATGTTCAGGATCTCGATCAGATCGCGTGAGAGACCGCGGAAGCCCCAGGTCTCGTAGGCGCTGACGACGCGCGCCTCGTCGCCGCGCAGAAGCCCCTCATAGAGATCGACCACGCCGGTCACGAACGAGGCGGGAAAGATCCGGATGCAACCATAATCGAGGAGGTTGATGCCGGCCGGCGCGCCGTCGCTCTCGAAGACGGTATAATTGCCGAGATGCGGGTCGCCGTGGATCACGCCGATATCGGCGAAGGGATGCCAATAGGCGCGGAAGAGGGCCTTGGCGATGCGGTTGCGGGTCTCGAGCGGGGCGTCCTTGTATTCGAGGAGCCGCGTGCCGTCGAGCCAGCCGAGGGTGAGGAGGCGGCGGGTCGACAGCGTCGCGTCGACCGACGGAATGCGGATCGCCGGATCGCCCTCGAAGGTGATGGCGTAGAGCCGCGCCGCGCGCGCCTCGCGTTCATAATCGAGTTCTTCGCGCAGGCGATCGGCGATCTCGGTCCGGATATCGGTGGTGTCGATGCCGGGCCGCATCCGCTTGTGCAGATTGAAGACGATGCCGAGCTGCGACAGATCCGCCTCGATCGCCGAATCCATGTTCGGATATTGCAGCTTGCAGGCGACGTCCTCGCCCGACAGCGTCACCGCGCGGTGCACCTGCCCGAGCGATGCGGCGGCCGCGGGCGTCTTGTCGAAGGAGCGGAACCGCTTCAGCCAGTCCGGCCCGAGTTCGGCAGCCATCCGACGCTTCACGAAGGGGTAGCCCATCGGTGGCGCGTTCGATTGCAGTGTGGCGAGTTCGGCGGCGTATTCGGGCGGCAGCGCGTCGGGAATGGTCGACAGTAGCTGCGCGACCTTCATCAACGGGCCTTTGAGATTGCCGAGGGCGCGGGCGAGCTCCAAGGCGTTCTTGTCGTGATCGAGCTCGGTGCCGAACAGGCGCGAGCCGATCATTTTCGCCGCGATGCCGGACATGTTGCCGCCGACGCGCGCATATCGGCTCGCTCGCCCCGAAAAAGAGTTTCGTTCGTGGTCCATCCCGTTTTGCCTCACATCGGCCGCCGGGTCCGATATAGGGCATTCTGTCGGTGCTCGCTTCCCCCGTGCGGCAACGCGCCGAATTGGGTACGGAATGCGGGGACGACGCGCCACGGCGGCGTGCGCCATCGGCCGGCGGCTGATAGGGCTTGTGAAGGAGAACGATGATGGCGGATGGCATCCTGCCGCGGCAGGCGATCGAGGCGCTGATCCAAAAGGGCGCGATCCGGGCGGACACCGCCTTCGTGCCCGATCAGCTTCAGCCGGCGAGCCTCGATCTGCGCCTCGGCACGAAGGCCCATCGCATCCGGGCGAGCTTCCTGCCCGCCGAGGGCGAAACGCTCGCCAGCAAGGTCGCCCACGTCACGCTCCACACGATCGACCTCACCGACGGGGCGGTTCTCGAGACGGGCTGCGTCTACCTCGTCCCGCTGATGGAGAGCCTCGACCTGCCGCCGGCGATCGCCGCGTCGACCAATCCGAAAAGCTCCACGGGCCGGCTCGACGTCTTCACCCGCGTCATTGCCGACGGGGTGGGGGGCTTCGATTCGGTGCCGGCCGGCTATCGCGGGGCGCTCGCGGTGGAAATCAGCCCGCGCACCTTCCCGATCCTCGCTCGCGCCGGCTCGCGCCTCAGCCAGATCCGCTTCCGCGAGGGCGATGCGCGGCTCGACGATGCGGCCCTCGTCGCGCTCCATCGCGAGACGCCGGTCGCCGTGCCCAATGCCCGCATCCAGGACGGGCTCAACCTCACGATCGATCTCCAGCCCGCCGAGGGGCCCGTCGGCTATCGCGCCAAGCGGCACACCGCGCTCATCGATATCGACAAGCGCGACGCGCTCAAGATGGCGGATTTCTGGGATCCGATCACCTCGACCGACGGTCGCCTCATTCTCGATCCCGACGAGTTCTATATCTTGATGAGCCGCGAGGCGGTGACGATCCCGCCGGCCTACGCGGCCGAAATGGTGCCGTTCGACCCGCTGGTCGGCGAGTTCCGTGTCCATTATGCGGGCTTCTTCGATCCGGGCTTTGGGCATGGGCCGGGGGCCGCCTCGCGCGCCGTCCTCGAGGTGCGCTCGCGGGAGGTGCCGTTTATCCTAGAGCACGCACAGGTTGTCGCTCGCCTTGCTTATGAACGTATGGCTGAGCTGCCGGATATGCTTTATGGTATGGATCTGAAGTCGAATTATCAGGCGCAGACCTTGAAATTGTCCAAGCATTTCGAGCCCTTATCGTGACAGATCTGTTGGGCTGGCCGTCCGCGCCGCCTGGCGGCGACACGCGCGGAACCGACGAGATCCTCTCCGACGTCTTCGGCTTCTCCTCCTTCCGGCCGGGCCAGGAGGAGATCGTCGGCGCGATCAATGCCGGCGACGAGGTGCTCGCCGTCATGCCGACGGGCGGCGGCAAGTCGCTCTGCTACCAGCTCCCTGCTTTGATGCGGCCGGGGGTGACGATCGTGGTCTCCCCGCTCATCGCGCTGATGCGCGATCAGGTCTCGGCGCTGAAGGCGATCGGCGTCGCCGCCGAGGCGCTGAACTCCGGCAACGACTATGAGGACAACCGCCGCACCCTCCAGCGCGCCGTCTCGGGAGAGCTGAAGCTCCTTTATGTCTCGCCCGAGCGGCTCAGCTCGGTGGAGACGATCGAGCGCCTGCGCGAGGCCCCGCTCGCGATGATCGCGGTCGACGAGGCGCACTGCGTTTCCCAATGGGGCCACGATTTCCGCCCGGAATATCGCCTGATCGGCGATGTTCGGCGCGATCTCGGCATCAAGCAGACCGTCGCCTTCACCGCCACGGCCGACAAGATCACGCGAGACGACATCGCCGAGCGGCTCTTTGCCGAGACGCCCAAGGTGTTCGTGCGCTCCTTCGACCGGCCGAACATTTCCCTCGCGATGACCTCACGGCAGGACGGGCGGACGCAACTCATGTCGTTTCTGAAGGCGCATGAGGGGGAATCGGGCGTCGTCTATTGCCAATCCCGCCGCCGGGTCGACGAGACGGCGGCGTTCCTCGCCTCCCGCGGCCTCAACGCCGTCCCCTATCATGCCGGGCTCGACCGGCAGGAGCGCGACCACAATCAGGATGTGTTCCTGCGCCAGGACGGCGTGATCGTGGTCGCGACGGTCGCCTTCGGCATGGGTGTCGACAAGCCGGACGTGCGCTTCGTCTTCCACATGGATCTGCCGAAGAATATCGAAGGCTATTATCAGGAGATCGGCCGCGCCGGTCGCGACGGGCTGCCGGCGACCGCCCACACCCTCTACGGTTTCGGCGAGATCCGCCAATTCCGCCAATGGATCGAGGAGGCGGACACCTCGGAGGAGCAGAAGGAGATCGAGCGGCAGAAGGTGAATGCGCTGGTCGCCTTGTGCGAGGCGCCCCGCTGCCGCCGCGTCGTCCTTCTCGACTATTTCGGTGAGACGTCCGAGCCGTGCGGCAATTGCGACCTGTGCAACGGTTCGGTCGAGACGTTCGACGCGACGGTGCTCGCCCAGAAGGCGCTCTCCGCCGTCGCCCGCACCCGTGAGCGGTTCGGGATGGAGCATCTCATCTCGATCCTGCGCGGCGAGCGGTCCGACAAGGTGGAGACGCACGGCCATGAGCAACTGCCGACATTCGGCGTCGGCAAGGATCAGTCGCGCAATGCGTGGCGCTCGATCTTCCGCCAGCTCGGCGTGATGGGCTACGCCCAACCCGATTCCGACCGCTTCAACGCCTGGCGATTGTCGGAGACCGGCTGGAACGTCCTCAAAGGGCGCGAGACGGTGATGCTGCGCAAGGACGCCTTGTCCCTCAAGGACAAGACGAAGAAAGCCGCCGCCGCCGATCTGCCGACCGACTATGACCCCAAGCTCCTTGAATCGCTGAAGGCGCTCCGCCGTCAGCTTGCCGACGAGCGGGACGTGCCGGCCTATGTCATCTTCTCCGATCGCACATTGATCGAGATGGCCGCGGCCAAGCCGCAATCGGAGGCGGCGATGCGCGCCATCCATGGCGTCGGCGAGCGCAAGTTGAAGGATTTCGGCCCGGCATTCCTGGACGCGATCCGGGAAGAATAACCCCGCGCGGCTGGTTCATGGGGCGGTTCGGCGCCGCGCCATGGTGCGACCCGCCGCGGACCGACCGAGGCGTCGCGCCGGAGAGCATCCGGGGTGCACCGTGGAATGGGTGATGGAGCCCCGGTCAGGTCGGGCGGGGCGGTGTCCCACCCTCGGCCCTCTGGCCTTCTGCGTCACGCCGGGTGGGACGGCGCCGATCGGCGCCCGTTTGCCGGGGAGAGGCCGGCCGCACGGACGTGCGCGGCCGGTACGTCCCGCCTTACGCGGTCTTGCGCGAGGGCGCGGCCACTCCGGCGACCGAGTCGAGCGCCTGGGTGAGGTCGGCGACGAGATCGCCGGCGTCCTCGAGACCGATCGACAGACGCAGCAGCCCGTCACCGATGCCGACTGCGACGCGGGCCGCCGGCTCCAGATTCTTGTGCGTGGTCGTGGCCGGATGGGTGATCAGGCTCTTCGCGTCGCCGAGATTGTTCGAGATCTTCACGAGCCGCAGCGCGTTGCAGACCCGGAACGCCCCCTCGCGCCCGCCCGCGACGTCGAACGCGACGAGCGTGCTGCCCTTCGCCATCTGCCGCTTGGCGATCTCCGCCTGGGGATGGTCGTCCCGTCCGGGATAATAGACCCGCTCGACCGCGTTGTGCGTCGCGAGGGCGTCGGCGACGATCGCCGCGCTCTCGGTTTGCGTGCGCACGCGGAGCGGCATCGTCTCCAGCGACTTCAGCATGACCCATGCGTTGAAGGGCGAGAGAGCCGGCCCGGTCTGGCGCAGGATGACGTCGAGATTGTCCTTGATCCAGGCTTCTTTGCCGAGGATCACGCCGCCGAGACAGCGGCCCTGCCCGTCGACATGCTTCGTCGCCGAGTAGATCACGAGGTCGGCGCCGAGCTTGAGGGGGTGTTGCCACAGAGCGGTGGCGAACACGTTGTCGACCATCACCAGCGCATCCGGCGCCTTCGCGTCGCGGATCTTGGCGACGCCCTCGATGTCGACGAGGGCGAGCGTCGGGTTGGTCGGCGTCTCCATGAAAAAGGCGCGCGTGTTGGGCTTTACCGCGGCCTCCCAGGCCGCGAGGTCGGTGCCGTCGACGAGCGTCGCCTCGACGCCGAAGCGGGGCAGATACGTCTCCACCACATAGCGGCAGCCGCCGAACAAAGCGCCCGAAGCGACGACATGATCGCCCGCCTTCAGCGCGGCGACGAGCGCCGCCGTCACCGCCGCCATACCGCTCGCGGTCGCCCGCGCGGCCTCGGCGCCTTCGAGCTCGGCCATGCGCGCCTCGAACATCGCGACCGTCGGGTTGCCGTAGCGCGAGTACACGAAGCCTTCCTGCTCGCCCGCGAACCGGGCGGCCGCCTCCTCCGCGGAGGCGTAGACGAACCCTTGCGTGAGGAACATCGCCTCAGAGGTCTCGCCGAAGGAAGAGCGCATGGTTCCGCCGTGCACGAGGCGCGTCGCGAGGCCCCAATCGGGCTTGTCCATCAATCCCTCCAAAACACCGGCGTGAACAGGATCAACACCGTCATGATCTCGAGCCGCCCCAGTAGCATGATGAAAGACAGGAGCCAGAGCTCGAATTCGCCCAAGGGGGCGAAATTCCCGGCTGGCCCGATCGTCTCACCGAGGCCAGGCCCGACGTTTGTGAACGCAGTCTGCGCCCCGGTCAACGCGGTGATGAAGTCCTGGCCCGCAAGGGAGAGCATCAGAATGGTGAGGCCATACACCAGAAAGAAGGCGATGAAATAGATGATGACGGAATCGTAGACGTCCTGCTCGATGATTCGATCGCCGAAGCGGAGCGGCTGCACCGCGTTCGGATAGACGAGCCGGGTGAAGGCGCGCCGCAACGCCTGGAACACGATGATGAAGCGGTAGACCTTGATGCCGCCGGTGGTGGAGCCGGAGCAGCCCCCGATAAAGGTCAGGATGAAGAAGGCGCCGAAGGCGAACGGCCCCCACACGGCATAGTCGTCCGAGGCGAAGCCCGTCGTCGTGACCACCGAGACGACGTTGAAGGCCGACTGGGTGAGCGCCTCCTGGAACGGAATGTTGCGCGTGTGTTGAAGCCAGATCGCGAGCGTCACCGACACGAGGATGATGCCGAGGAGGAAGGTGCGCGCCTGCCAGTCCTTCCAGATCGTGAAGCGGCCGCGCACCGAAAGGTCGACATAGGCGACGAACGGCAGCGCGCCGAGGACCATGAAGACGACCGCCGCCCACAGGATCCGGGCGTCCTCGAAGAAACCGAAGGAGCGATCGTGCGTGGAGAAGCCGCCGGTCGAGACCGTCGCCATGGCATGGCAGATCGCGTCGAAGATGCTCATCCCGAGCGCGGCGAAGACCATCACGCAGCTCACCGAGATGAAAAGATAGATGAAGCAGAGCGCCCGCGTCACCGAGACGAGGCGCGGCAGGGCCTTGTCCGACCGGTCCGAGTTTTCGTTGCGGAAGACCTGCATCCCACCGATCCGCAGGAACGGGAACAGGAAAAGGCCGATCGCGATGATGCCGATGCCGCCGAGCCATTGCAGCATCGCCCGCCACAGGAGGAAGGAGCGGGGCATCGCGTCGAGTTCCGACAGCACGGTGGCGCCGGTGGTGGTGATGCCGCTCATCGATTCGAAATAGGCGGCGGCCGGCGACATATCGAGCGGCGAGAGCCAGAACGGAATCGCGCAGACGACCGAGGCGAAGAGCCACAATGTGGTCGTCAGCAGGAAGCCGAAGCGCGGGGTGAAGCCCGGCACGGGTTCGCGCAGCGACACCACGCCCAACAACGAGACACAGAACACGGACGCCGACGAGACGGCAAAAACCGACCAGGTGGGCTCGCCATCCGCAGCATCGAGAAGCGCCGGCACCACCATAGCGATCGACAGAATCAATCCGAAATAGCTGGCGATGTAGAAGGCCGGGCGCAATTGGGAAACGGCGCGCGGGGCCTGGCGCCGACGCTCGGACGATCGGGTTAGATCAACCACATCTCCGCCTTTGACGCGTTGCGACAGTGGACGCGGGATTAGACGAAGTCTGACCGAGGTGAAAGCGTTGTACGCTCCGCTGGCCTCGATCGAACCGCGCCGTGGCGATGAAGCCACAGGCGTCAGGCGGCGTGGAAAGCGTCGACATTCGCCGATCCGCGACCGCTCTCCGAGATTTTACCGCTTCTCAAAGCGCGTTAGAACGTATGCAGATATCAGAAATCGAGGTGTTGATGGAGCACGAGGTCACCCATTCGCTGCCCTATCTCAAGGAAGCGCTGATCTTTCTCGTCTCCGCGGGTGTCGTCGTTCCGATCCTCCAGCGCTTCGGGCTGAATTCGATCCTCGGCTATCTCGTTGCGGGCGTCGTCGTCGGCCCGTACGGGATCGGTTCGCTCGGCGAGGCGATCGGCGGCGTACCGTTCGACATGTTCACGATCTCCGATCCCGAAGGGGTGACGAAGATCGCCGAGCTCGGCGTCGTCTTCCTGCTGTTCGTCATCGGGATCGAGCTGTCGGGGCCGCGCCTTTGGGCGATGCGCCGGCTCGTCTTCGGGCTGGGGCTCGCCCAGGTTCTCCTCACGGCGGCGCTCCTCGCGGGGGCGGGCGTGCTCGCCGGCCTGTCGACGGAGGCCGCGATCGCGATCGGCGCCTCGCTCGCGCTGTCCTCGACCGCGATCGTCGTGCAGCTCCTCGTCGGCGCCGGCCGCCTCGCCTCGCCGTCCGGCCAGGTGATGTTCTCGATCCTCCTCATGCAGGACATCGCGGTGGTCCCGGTGATCCTCGTGATCGAATCGATGGAGCCGCATGCGACCGAGGGGCTATGGCAGAGCCTCGTGATGAGCACGGTCCTCGCGGCCGGCATCATCGCGACGATCCTCTTCGCCGGCGGCCGGGTGATCGGCCCGCTCTTCCGCTTCGTCGGCGCGCGGCAGGATCGGGATATGTTCACCGCCGCCGCGCTCCTCGTCATCATCGGAACGGCGGCGATCACGTCGATGGTCGGGCTGTCGATGGCGCTCGGCGCGTTCCTCGCCGGGCTGGTGTTCGCCGACACCGAGTTCAGCCATCAGCTCGAGGCGGAGATCGCGCCGTTCAAGGGCCTGCTGCTCGGCCTGTTCTTCCTCGGCGTCGGGATGACGATCGACCCGCGCGTCGTCGTCCAGGATCCGCTGACGCTCTTTGCGGTGATCGCCGGGGTGATCGCGATCAAGGCGTTCTCGATCATCCTGCTCTGCCTCCTCACGCGGCAGCCGCTTTCGGTCGCGCTCGAAAGCGGCTTGATGCTGTCGCAGATCGGCGAGTTTTCCCTCGTGGGCCTCGCACTGGCCTCGTCGACGGGCGTGGTGCCGGCGGACGTGGCGCGCATTCTCGTCGTCGCGGCGGGCGTGACGATGGCGCTCACCGGGATCATCGCCGGCCCGGTCCAGCGCCTGTCGCGCTGGCTGGCGCTGCGCTCGACCCAGCCGACGGTGGTGACGTCGCTGTCGGCGAACGAGCTCGAAGGGCACGTGATCATCGCCGGTTTCGGCCGGATCGGCCGCGCCATCGGCGAGTTGCTCGACCAGCGGCACATCCGCTATATCGCGCTCGACCTCAACGCCCACGCCGTGGCGCGCGCCCGGTCGGCCGGCCAGCCGGTGTTCTTCGGCGACACGCGGCGGCTCGACGTTCTGCACAATGCCGGCGCGCACCGCGCCCGTGCCATCATCCTCACGATGGACAATCCGGCGGCGAACGCGGCCGTCGTCCGCTCCCTCCGCCATCACGAGATCGCGACGCCTGTGGTCGCCCGCGCGCGGGATCGGGCGAACGCCTCGGAGCTTTATGCGTTAGGTGCCAACGAGGTCGTTTTGGAAGCGTTCGAAGCGTCTCTGCAAATTGGTGAGGAAACGCTGGTCACATTGGGGTATCCGCGCGATGCGGCCCATGCGGTGATCGGTGAGCAACGCGAAATCGGGCGCCGGGAACTCACCGACGCCGTTAGAAGCATTGGACGAACTTCATGACGATTTTGGTCATCGGCCGGAGTGGCCAAGTGGGCACTGCGCTTCTGGAGCGTGCGGCCGAGACGGGGGTCGACCTCGTCGCGGTCGGCCGGCCCGAAGCCGATATCACCGCGCCTGCCGCGCTCGCCGATGCCATCGCTCGCACCCGGCCCTCGGTCATCGTGAACGCTGCCGCCTATACGGCCGTCGACGCCGCGGAGACCGACGAAGCGGCCGCCCGCGCGATGAACGCCGACGGGCCGGGCACGCTCGCCGCGCTCGCCGCGCGCGAGGGGATCCCGTTCATCCACATCTCGACCGATTATGTGTTCGACGGCACGCTCGACCGGCCCTATCGCGAAACCGATCCGATCGCGCCGCAGAGCGTCTATGGGCGGACGAAGGCGGACGGCGAGGCGGCGGTCGCGGTGGCGGGCGGCAAAGCGCTGGTCCTGCGCACGTCCTGGGTCTATGCCCCGTTCGGCAAGAATTTCGTGCGCACCATGTTGCGGGTCGGGGCCGAGCGCGATCATCTGCGCGTCGTCGCCGATCAGCACGGCTGCCCGACCTCGGCGCTCGACATCGCCGATGCGATCCTGGCGCTCGCCGCGCACCCGGAGCGCTGGCCGGAGGGAACCGATATCGTCCATCTCGCCGGAAGCGGCGAGACGACGTGGCACGGTTTCGCCGAAGCGATCTTCGCCGATGCGCCGTTTCATCCCACCGTCGAGGCGATCACCACCGCGGATTATCCGACGCCGGCGGCGCGGCCGGCGAACTCACGGCTCGATTGCACAAAGTTGCGCACCGCCTACGGGATCACGCTTCCCGAGTGGCGCGACAGCACGCGCGCCACGGTGCGCCGCCTCGTCGAAGAGGGGCTTTGAGGCGGCCGATCAGCGCGACATCAGCTTGATGACGCGCATGATCAGCCAGATCGGCAGCACCACCACGGCGCCCAGGATGAGGATCCGGGCGAAGTTCTCGAGCGTGTCGAAGCCGAGTGTCGAGAAGTAGCGGAAGCGCTCTTCGATCCAGAGGACGATGTCCTGCGGATTGACGTCGAGGGCGGTCAAGATCACGCCGACCACGAACGATGTCACGACAAGGCGCACGAACACGCCGAGTGGCGATCCTCCGAGGACGCGTTCCATCACGGTGCTGCGACGTTCCAATTGGCTCATTCATTCCTCCGTTGGACCCGATATAGGAACGATCGCGAGACGATCCATGCCCATTGAGCGGGCGGCCCCGGCATGGGATGACGGTGCGGGAGGAGATCCACGATGGCGAACGACCTTCTTTGGAAGCCGAGCGACGTGAGCGGGACGGCGATCACCGCCCTCGCGGCCGAGGCCTCGAAACGCACCGGACGACCGATCGAGGGCTTCGACGCCCTCCACGAATGGTCGATCACCGATCCCGGCGCCTTCTGGGACACCGTGTGGGACGAAGCGGCGCTGATCGGCGACAAAGGCGGCGAGCGCCTTGCCGATGGCGACAAGATGCCCGGCGCGCGCTTCTTCCCCGACGGGACGATCAATTACGCCGAAAATTGCCTGCGCGGCGACGATGCGGCGGAGGCGATCGTCTTTCGTGGGGAGGACAAGGTCGAGCTCCATATGACGCGGGGCGAGCTGCGCGCCGCGGTGGCCAAGGTCCAGGCCTTCCTCACCGAAAGCGGCGTCGGCAAGGGCGACCGCGTGGCCGCGATGCTGCCGAATATGCCGCAGACGATCGTGGTGTGCATGGCGACGGCCTCGCTCGGGGCGATCTTCTCCTCCTGCTCGCCCGATTTCGGCGAGCGCGGCGTTCTCGACCGGTTCGGGCAGATCAAGCCGACCGTCTTCGTCGCGTGTGACGGCTACTGGTATGGCGGCAAGCCGATCGACGTGTCCGAGAAGGTGGAGCACGTCGCCGCGGCACTCGCCCCGGTGAAGACGCTCCTCGTCTCCTATCTCGACGATTTGCGGGCCCGTGACCTCGCCGACGAGATTCCGAACGCCGCCCTCTACGACAAGGTGATGCAGCGCGAGGAGACCGAGCCGACCTTCGTGCCCGTCCCGTTCAACGAGCCGGCCTTCATCCTCTTCTCGTCGGGGACGACGGGTGTGCCGAAATGCATCGTCCATTCGGCCGGCGGCGTCCTCCTCCAGCACGTCAAGGAACACGTCTACCATTCGGGTATCCGGCCGGGCGACCGGGTGTTCTACTTCACCACCTGCGGGTGGATGATGTGGAACTGGCTCGTCACGGCGCTCGCCAGCGGGGCGACGCTGCTCCTTTATGACGGCTCGCCCTTCGCCCCGAGCCACCGCGTCCTGTGGGACTATGCCGAGCAGGAGAAGGCCACCTTCTTCGGCACCAGCGCGAAATATATCGACGCGTTGCGCAAAGAGGGCGCGGTGCCGCGTGAGACGCACGACCTCTCGGCCTTGCGGACCATCGCCTCGACCGGCTCGCCGCTCGCCGCCGAGAGCTTCCGCTGGGTGTACGAGGCCATCAAGGGCGATGTGCACCTCGCCTCGATCTCCGGCGGGACCGATATCGTGAGCTGTTTCGTTCTCGGGATTCCGACCAAGCCCGTCTATGCGGGCGAGATCCAAGGGCCGGGCCTCGGCATGGCGGTCGACGTCGCGGACGATAGCGGCGCGCACCTCGCCTCCGGCAAGGGCGAGCTCGTCTGCCGGCGGCCGTTCCCGTCGATGCCGGTGATGTTCTGGAACGACCCTGAGGCGGCGAAATATCACGCCGCCTATTTCGAGCGCTTCGACAATGTCTGGTGCCATGGCGATTTCGCCGAGTGGACCGAGCATGGCGGCATCATCATCCACGGTCGCTCGGATGCGACGCTCAATCCCGGCGGTGTCCGCATTGGAACGGCCGAGATCTACGCGCAGGTCGAGCAGATCAAAGAGGTCGTGGAGGCTCTCGCGATCGGGCAGACCTTCGAGGACGATGTGCGCGTCGTCCTCTTCGTGCGGCTCGCCGAGGGTGCGAGCCTCGACGAGGATCTGATCAAGCGGATCAAGATGCAGGTGCGCACCGGCGCCTCGCCGCGCCATGTGCCGGCGAAGATCATCGCCGTCGCCGACATTCCGCGCACCAAATCCGGCAAGATCACCGAGCTTGCCGTGCGCGACGTAGTGCACGGGCGGGAGGTGAAGAACCAGGAGGCGCTCGCCAATCCCGAGGCGCTCGCCCTCTATCGCGACCTTCCCGAGCTCGCGACCTGAGGCAACGCCCCGGCCGGGAGCCGGGGCGGCGCCGTCTTACGTGGCGTCGGGGCCGCGGGTGATCCCGGCGATCCCGGTGCGCGAGACCTCGACGAGACCGACGGTCGCCATCAGTGCGATGAAGCGCTCGATATCGGGCTTGCTGCCGGTGATCTCGAAAATGAACGAGGTCAGCGTCGCGTCGATCGTGCGGGCGTCGAACGCCTGGGCGAGGCGCAGCGCCTCGACCCGCTGCTCGCCGCGGCCGGAGACCTTCACGAGGGCGAGCTCGCGCTCCAGCGCGTCGCGCTTGTCGGCGGTGAGGTCGGACACCCGGTGCACCGGCACGAGGCGGGCGAGCTGGTGCTTGATCTGGTCGATGACCATCGGCGTCCCGGTCGTCACGATGGTGATGCGCGAGAGGCTGCGCTCGTGCTCCGTCTCCGAGACGGTCAGCGAGTCGATATTGTAGCCGCGCCCGGAAAACAGGCCGATCACCCGAGCGAGGACGCCCGGCTCGTTGTCGACGAGGACCGTCAGGGTATGCGCCTCTTGCGCGGCTTCCTGAGGAAGCGCGGGCGCGATGCCGATGGGTTGGTTCATGGGTGTTCCACCAGATCTTTCGCGCGAGCGACGATCGCTGCCGGATCGCCCTCCACGCGCACTATTTTGAGACGCGAGGTGGCGCCGGAAGTCACCGCCACGTCGCTCTTTCTGACGCCGAGCGCCTTCGCGATCAGCATCTCGACTGCCTTGTTGGCCGCCCCTTTGTCGGGCACGGCCCGGACCTTCACGGCGAGACGCGCCGCCCCGTCGTCACTCAGATAGACGCCGTCGATCCGGTCGACGCTCGCTTTCGGGGTGACGCGGAGCGAGAGGAAGACCTCCGCCTCGCCCGCATTGAGCCAGGCCGGCACCCTCAGACGAGGGCGCTGCCCGTGCCTTCGAGCGCTTCCTCGACGACCTCGGCGTGGATGTCGTCTTCGGTCGAGAGGATGATCTCGTTGTGGGCGCGACCCGACGGGATCATCGGGAAGCAGTTCGCGAGGTCCGCGACGCGGCAATCGACGATCACCGGGCCCGGCGTGTCGAGCATTCTGATGATGGCGTCATCGAGCTCGGACGGCTTGTTCACCGCGATGCCCGTCGCGCCGAAGGCGTCGGCGAGCTTCACGAAGTCCGGCAACGCTTCCGAATAAGAGTGCGAGATCCGGTTGCCGTGATTGAGCTGCTGCCACTGGCGCACCATGCCCATGTGCTGATTGTTCAGAATGAACACCTTGACCGGCAGCTCGAACTGCACCGCCGTGCCGAGCTCCTGGATGTTCATCTGGATCGAGGCGTCGCCCGCGATGCAGACGACGAGCGCGTCGGGGTGGGCGACCTGCGCGCCGATCGCGGCCGGGAGGCCATACCCCATGGTTCCGAGCCCGCCGGAGGTCATCCAGCGGTTCGGCTTATCGAAGCCGTAGAATTGCGCCGCCCACATCTGATGCTGGCCGACATCGGTGGTGACGTAGGTGTCGCGATGCTTGGTCAGCTCGAACAGGCGCTCGATCGATTCCTGCGGCATGATCGTGTCCGGCCGCGTCTTGTAGGCGAGCGACTTGCGAGCCCGCCAGCCGGCGATATCCTGCCACCAATTCTTGAGGCGCGACTTGTCGTGCGGGCCGTTTTCGGACCACACGCGCACCATGTCCTCGAGCGCGTGCGCGGCGTCGCCGATGATCGGCAGGTCCACCTTCACGTTCTTGTTGATCGAGGACGGGTCGATGTCGACGTGGATCTTGCGCGAGCCGGGCGAGAAGGCGTCGAGCCGGCCGGTGATCCGGTCGTCGAACCGGGCGCCGATGCAGACCATCAGGTCGCAATCGTGCATCGCGAGGTTCGCCTCGTAGGTCCCGTGCATCCCGAGCATGCCGAGCCAGGACGGATGGGAGGCCGGCATCGCGCCGAGGCCCATCAGCGTCGAGGTGACGGGGAAGCCGGTGAGATCGGCGAGCTCGCGCAGATACTGGCTCGCGGCGGGGCCGGAGTTGATGAGGCCGCCGCCGGTATAGATCACCGGGCGCGAGGCCGCCTTCATCAGCGCGACGGCCTGACGGATGCCTTCCATCTCGGGCCGGGTCTGCGGCTGATAGGTCTTGTGGCGGGCGTCGCGCGTCGGATTGTAGACGCCGGTCGCGATCTGCACGTCCTTCGGGATGTCGATGACGACCGGGCCCGGCCGGCCGCTGGTCGCGACATAGAACGCCTCGAACAGGATGCGGGGCAGATCGTCGACATTGCGGACGAGATAATTGTGCTTCGTGCAGGGGCGGGTGATCCCGACCGTGTCGCACTCCTGGAAGGCGTCGGAGCCGATCAGATGCGTCGGCACCTGGCCCGAAATGCAGACGAGCGGGATCGAATCCATCATCGCATCGGTAAGCGCCGTGACGGCATTGGTCGCGCCGGGCCCCGAGGTGACGAGCATGACGCCCGGACGGCCGGTGGAGCGGGCATAGCCTTCGGCCATGTGGCCGGCGCCCTGCTCGTGCCGCACCAGAATGTGGGTGACGTCGGTCTGCTGGAAAAGCTCGTCGTAGATGGGAAGTACGGCGCCGCCGGGATAGCCGAAGATGGTGTCGACGCCGTGGTCCTTCAGCGCTTCGATGACCATTTGCGCACCGCTCATGCGGCCGTTGTTGCGCTTGTCCATTTTTGTCTCCCGATCCGCTTTGAAAGCGGCTTTTCCCATCGGACCCGCTCGGGTCTGACGAGCGGGCAACAAAAAAGGCCCCTAAAGGGCCTTCGTACCGCGCACCACCGTTCCTGGGCCTGCTAATGGACCCGGGTGGCGCGCTCCGCTACTACGATAATGAGGTTGGCAGTCATGTCGGCCCCAATTGCTCGTGAAGAGCAGCTAACACTTCCACCCTCTCTGTGCAATGCACTTTTGCGCCCGATGGCGACAAATTCGCGCGCCCGGCTCTTGGCCCATCAGGCCCGAACAAGCGCGGCGATCGCCTCGTCGGCGGTCGGAAAGCGCCGCCAGTCTGGGAAACGGTGGCGAAACCACGTCTCCTGACGCTTGGCATATTGGCGGCTCTCGGTGATCGCCCGCGCGACCGCCTCCGCCTCCGCGATCTCGCCGCGCTCGAGCGCCATCAGCGGCGGCACGCCGATCGCCTTCATCACGGGAAGCGCCGGATCGAGGCCGCGGCGGGCGAGGGCGGCGACCTCCTCGCGCGCGCCCTCCGTCATCATCGCGTCGAAGCGCTCGGCGATCTGCGCGCGCAGTGCCGCCCGTTCCGGGGCGATTACGATCGCCGTCGTCCCGGCGGCAGGCAGGATCGGGGTGGAGCGCTCGGCCTGCCAGTCGGCGAGGGAGCGGCCCGTCGCGTCGATCACCTCGAGGGCGCGGACGATCCGTTGCGGATCGGAGGGCCGCAGGCGCGCCGCCATCGCCGCATCGCGGCGCGCGAGCTCGGCGTGGAGCGCTGCGGGATCCTCGGCGCCCTGGCGGGCGCGCCAGTGATCGCGCACGGCGTCGGGCACCGGGGGGATCGGCGACAGGCCCTCGGTGAGGGCGGCGAGATAGAGTCCCGTCCCGCCGACCACGACGGGCGGCCGCCCGGCGGCGCGGGCCGCGGCGATCGCCGCCTCGGCGCCCGATAGCCAAGCGGCGACGGAGTGCGCTTCGGCGCCGTCGACATGGCCGAACAGGGTATGCGGCACGGCCGCCTCGTCGGCGGGGCTCGGGCGCGCGGTGACGACGGCGAGGTCGCGGTAGACCTGCATCGCGTCGGCGTTGATCACGGTGCCGCCGCACGCTTCGGCGAGCGCGACCGCCAATCGTGACTTGCCCGAAGCCGTCGGACCGGCGATGACGACGGCCATGGAACTCGTCATCACACTCGTCGCCCCCGTTTCGCTCGATCCAACGCGTGTCGCCTCCTTCGTCAAGGTCTTCGGTGCCGATCATGCCGAACGGCTCGGCGATCGCGCCACGGACATCTTCGTCGAGGCAGACCTCGCCGCGACCCGCGAGAAGGTCAAGACGCTCGTCGCGGACGAGGCGTTCGACGCGGTGGTTCAACCGGTGGCAAGCCGGGCGAAGAAGCTCCTGATCAGCGACATGGATTCCACCATGATCGGGCAGGAATGCATCGACGAGCTCGCCGCGGTGCACGGCCTGAAGCCGAAGGTTGCCGCCATCACCGAGCGGGCGATGCAGGGCGAACTCGATTTCGCCGACGCGCTGCGTGAGCGGGTCGCGCTGCTCGAAGGCATTCCGGTGGCTTCG
Organism: Acuticoccus kalidii; assembly: GCF_021556395.1. Lineage (GTDB taxonomy): Bacteria > Pseudomonadota > Alphaproteobacteria > Rhizobiales > Amorphaceae > Acuticoccus > Acuticoccus kalidii. The sequence goes on along the minus strand of NZ_JAKGCS010000017.1, from coordinate 14,301 downwards.
ATCGAGGGCCTGCTGGCGCGCGTGATCACCGCCTCGCCGGGCGCGGGCACGCTGATCGCGACGTGCCGGGCGCACGGTGTGCGCACAGTCCTCGTCTCCGGCGGATTCATGCAGTTCGCGGTGCCGGTCGCCCAGCGTCTCGGGATCGACGCGGCGTTCGCGAACGAGCTGATCGCGGCGGACGGGGTTCTGACCGGCCGTGTGGCCGAGCCGATTCTCGGTGGCGACGCCAAGCGGGAGCGTCTCTTCGCGGAGTGCGAAGCGATGGGGATCACGCCGGACGATGCCATCGCCCTCGGCGACGGCGCCAATGATTTGCCGATGCTGGAAACGGCCGGCCTAGGGCTCGCTTACCGCGCGAAGCCGAAAGTCGCCGCTGTGGCCGATGGTCTGATCCGCCACTCGGACCTCACCACCGCCCTTTTCGTCATGGGGATCAAGGCCGACAATTTCGCGGCCGATCCCTCAGATCATCCCTAGGCAAATGGCGAGCACGAAAGCCATCGCCGCCGTGATGGTCACAATACTGGCTCCACGCGCTTGAAGCACACGTAACCTGTTCATGGCGTCCCCCTCACTCAGACTTTTTTCCGTCATTCGCTTAGACGCAAAGGCGAGATTACAGTCCGATGAACCCCGCATCAAGCTTTTCGATGGTGTGCGGCGAACTGTGCACAACCAGGGGATGTTTTGGTGGATATGTCCCCGCGAAATTGCGGGCGATAGAGTGGAGCGGCGCCCCGACCTTTCGAGGCCGTCGGAGCGTGGCGAAGCGGCGCAATGCCGTTGATGGCGAGCACGGTTTTCCCGCACGATCGATTTCCATCGCGCGGGGCGTGTTTTAGGAAGCGCGGATCACAAGGCGGGCTGCAATGACCAACGCTTACATCGTCGACTATATCCGCACGCCGATCGGCCGATTCGCCGGGGCGCTCGCCTCCGTCCGGACCGACGATCTCGCCGCGGCGCCGTTGAAGGCGCTGAAGGAGCGCCATCCCGGCATCGACTTCTCCCGCGTCGACGACGTGATTTTCGGCTGCGCCAATCAGGCCGGCGAGGACAACCGCAATATCGCTCGCATGGCGACGCTTTTGGCGGGGCTCCCGGTCGAGGTGTCGGGCACCACCATCAACCGCCTCTGCGGTTCGGGGATGGATGCGGTGGCGATGGGGGCGCGGATGATCAAGACCGGCGAAGCCGATCTCGTCATCGCCGGCGGCGTCGAATCGATGTCGCGCGCGCCGTTCGTGATGCCGAAGGCCGACACCGCCTTTTCCCGCAATGCCGAGATCTACGACACGACGATCGGCTGGCGCTTCGTCCACCCGCGGATGAAAGCGCTCTATGGCATCGATTCGATGCCGGAAACCGGCGAGAATGTCGCCGAGGAATTCCAGGTGTCCCGCGCCGATCAGGACGCGTTCGCCGCCCGCTCGCAGGCCCGCGCCGTCGCCGCGGCGCCAACGCTCGCCGAGGAGATCGTTCCGGTCTCGATCCCCCGCCGCAAGGGCGATCCCATCCTCGTCGAGGCCGACGAGCATCCGCGCGCCGATACGACCGTCGAAAAGCTTGCCAAGCTCCCGACGCCCTTTCGCGAGAACGGTACGGTCACGGCGGGCAACGCATCCGGCGTCAATGACGGGGCGGCCGCGCTCCTCGTCGCCTCCGAGGCGATGGTCGAGGCGCTCGGCCTCACGCCGCTCGCCAAGGTCGTCTCGTGCGCCACCGCCGGCGTGCCGCCGCGCATCATGGGCATCGGGCCGGCACCGGCCTCGCAAAAGCTGATGGCGCGCACGGGCCGGTCGATCGGCGATTTCGATGTCGTCGAGCTCAACGAAGCGTTCGCGAGCCAGGCGCTCGCCGTCATGCGGATGCTCGGCCTTCCCGACGATGCGGCGCCCGTCAATCCGAAAGGCGGGGCGATCGCGCTCGGCCACCCGCTCGGCATGTCGGGCGCCCGTCTCGTCGGCACCGCGGCGATGGACATTGCGGCCGGCCGGGCGGCGCGGGCACTCGCCACCATGTGCATCGGTGTCGGGCAAGGCATCGCGATGAGCCTCGAGGCCGCGTGAACACGCACCAGCGCATCAAACACACACCGACCGTGAAACCGGCCAAACCCATCGCGAGCGGCGCGGCGCCCGTCGTGCGCGCCGAAGCCGTGCCGCTGATGCGGCGTCTTTGGGATGATTATCTCGTTCAGCATCGCTCGACGCTGGCGCTGGCGATCGTCGCCATCGTGTTCGTCGCCGCCTCGACAAGCCTTTATCCGCTGATCATCAACTGGGCGTTCGATTCGTTCGCGGCCAAGAGCCCGTGGGCGATCAACACGCTGCCGTGGCTCGTCCTTCTCGCGGCGGGCGGCAAGTCGATCTCGCTCTATGCCCAGGTCTCGCTCACCCAGCGCGTCGTGACCCAGGCCGAGACCGACATGCAGCGTGCGCTCTATAAGCACCTCGTCGCCGCCGACCTCGCCCAGATCAGCCAGGAAACGCCCGCCGCCTGGACGCAGCGCTTCACCACCGACCTCCTTTATATCCGCCTCGCTTTGGTGCGGATCGTCACCGTCCTGCTGCGCGATGGGCTCACCATCGTCGCCCTCTTCGGGACGATGATCTATCTCGACTGGCAACTCTGTCTCATCGCCGCGGTGATCCTGCCGCTCGCGCTGATCCCGGTGACGCGGATCGGCCGGCGGTTGCGCCGGGTGTCGTCCTCCACGCAGGAGCACACCGGCGGGATGGCGAGCCTCACTTCCGAGACGTTCGGCGCGGCGCGCGTCGTGAAGACCTACCGGCTCGAGCCCTATCTCGAATCGCGGGCCGACGCGGCGTTCGAGAAGCTGCGCCGGCTCCGCCTCAAGGCGGCGCTGCAAAAGGGGCGGATGGAGCCGGTCCTGGAGGCGCTCGGCGGCCTCGCCGTCACCGTGATCCTCCTCGTGATCGGCTGGCGCATCATGGGCGGCACGCGCACGATCGGCGAGTTCTCCGGCTTTCTCGGCGCGCTCCTGCTCGCCTCGCAGCCGATCCGCGCGCTCGGCAACCTCAACGCCCTCGTCCAGGAGGGCCTCGCCGCGCTCAACCGCTATTATGCCGTGCTCGATACGCCGCCGATGGTGGAGGACAGGCCGGGTGCGGTTCCCGCGACGTTCGGTGCCGACGCGATCGCCTTCGACGGCGTCACCTTCGGCTATCGCGCCAGCGCGCCCGCGCTCCACGAGGTGCGCTTCGAGGCGAAGGCCGGCGAGACGACCGCCTTTGTCGGCCGGTCGGGCGCTGGCAAGTCCACCATCTTCAACCTCATTCCCCGGCTCTACGATCCGACCGGCGGGCGCATCCTGATCGGCGGCCACGACATCCAGTCGATGACGATCGAGAGTCTGCGCGAGCGGATCGCCGTCGTCTCGCAGGATATCGTCCTCTTCAACGATACGGTGGCCCAGAATATCCGCCTCGGCCGGTCGAACGCGACGGACGAGGAGATCGTCGCCGCCGCCCGTCATGCCGGCGCGCACGATTTCATCATGCGCCATCAGGACGGTTATGAGGCGATGGTCGGCGAGCGGGGCGGCAATTTTTCTGGCGGCGAGCGTCAGCGCATCGCCCTCGCCCGCGCCTTTTTGAAGGACGCGCCGGTCCTCCTGCTCGACGAGGCGACGAGCGCGCTCGATGCCGAATCCGAGGCGCTGGTGCGCGACGCGCTCGCCCGGTTGTCGAAGGGGCGCACGACGCTCGTCATCGCGCACCGGCTGTCGACGGTGCGGGCGGCGGAGAAGATCATCGTCCTCGACGCGGGGCGCGTCGCCGAGACGGGGACGCATCGCGAGCTCGTCGAGGCGGGCGGGCTCTATGCCCGCTTCCACCACCTCCAGCTCGCCGAGGACTGAGGCCTATTCGCGGTCCATCGCGTCGATCAACACGTCGGCCGCGCGGTTCGACTTGAACGAGGCGGTGAGGGCGTCCGGGTCGTAGACGGTCTCCACCCATTCGGCGAAGGGGATCCCGGCGCGTTCGCCGGTGATCTCGTAGGCCTCGAGAAAGGCGTCGAGAACACCGGTCTTCGCCTGGGCGATATGGCCATAGCGCAGCGAGAGCTGGCGCTTGGCCTCCGCCGCCGGCCGTCCCTCGACGATGATGAGATAGAGCGCCGCGCCGAGCCCGGCCCGATCCGCGCCGGATTTGCAATGCATCAGAAGCGGCGTCTTCAGCGTCGGGAGGAGCCGGATGGCCTCGCGCAAGGTCGCCTTCGGCGGGGCGCTGCGCGACAGGAGGACGAGGCGCACGAAGTCGAGCCCCTCGCGCCGCGCCGCTTCCTGCTCGAGGAGATCGCCGCCGAAACCGTCACCCCGCAGCGACAGGATGGTGCGCACCCCCGCCCGCTTCGCCCAGGCGATGTCGCCGGGGGCGGGCTGCGCCGAGCGCCAGATGGCCGCGTTCACCCGGTGCCGGTTGCGATAAGCGAGGCGGAGGAAGCCGTGATCGGCAAACATCAGACTCGCCCACGCCTCGCGCCGGTCGCGCGCCGTCTCGATCGGCCGGCGCCAACGCTCCTGCCGCGCCTTGCGCCGCGCGCGGGCGGCGGGCGTGCGCCCGCGCATGATCTGCGAAAGGCTCGGCATCAGCCGGTCCTGCCGGCGCGTTTCGGCCGGTCCTTCGATTGCCGCACGCTGCGGTCTCCTCAATCACCCACCGCGAGGCCGCCGGGGCGCCGCGGATCACTCGCGCCGTAGAGTATGCCGTCGGATCCGACCTGGATCGACTGCGCCGCCCCCATGGCGCTCTCCACACGGACATCGTGGCCCATCTCCTCGAGGAGGCGGATCGTGTCGTGCGAGATGCCTTCTTCGATGCGGATGTAGTCGGGGAGCCACTGATGGTGAACCCTCGGTGCGGCCGTCGCGGTCGCGATGTTTCGTTCATGCACCGTCGCGTTCAAGATCACCTGGAGGACGGTGGTGATGATCCGGCTGCCGCCCGGCGAGCCGGTGACGAGCGAAACGGCGCCATCCTTCAGGAGAATCGTCGGCGTCATCGACGAGAGCGGCCGCTTGCGCGGCTCCACCGCGTTCGCCTCGCCGCCGATCAGCCCGTAGGCGTTCGGCACGCCGGGCTTGGCCGAAAAGTCGTCGAGCTCGTTGTTGAGGAGAAAGCCCGCGCCCTTCGCGCCGAAGCCGACGCCGAAGGAAAAGTTCAGCGTGTAGGTGTTCGAGACGGCATTGCCGTCACCGTCGACGATCGAAAAATGGGTGGTCTCGTTGCTCTCGACCGGCAATGTCGCCGGATCGGCGGCGATCTCTGAGGACGGCGTCGCCGCGTCGGGGTCGATCTTGTCGGCGATCGAAAGCGCATAATCCTTCGACACCAGCGCTTCGATAGGGACGAGCACGAAGTCCGGATCGCCGAGATAGACGGCGCGATCGGCATAGGCGTACTTCGACGCCTCCACCATTGCGTGGATCATGTCGGCGCTGTTGAGACCGAATGTGCCGAAATGGGTCGGCTCCAGGATGTTGAGGAGCTGGACGAGATGCACCCCGCCCGAGCTCGGCGGCGGCATCGACAGGACCTCGTACCCCTTGAAGGTGCCGCGCACCGGCTCGCGCACGAGTGGCTCGTAGCCGGCGAGATCGTCGAGCGTCATGCGTCCGCCGCGCTCCGTCACGGTGGCGACGATCGCCTCGGCGACGGGGCCTTCGTAGAACGCGGCGGGGCCGTTTTCGGCGATCGCCTCGAGCGTCGCCGCGAGGGCGGGCAGGGCGAGCGTGTCGCCGGCCGCGGGTGGCTCGCCGTTGGCGTAGAAGAGGCTCGCCCCTTCCGCGTCCGCCGCAAGCCGCTCGCGCACGCCGTCCGAGCGGAGCGCCCCCGCGAGCTCCGGCGAGACGATGAACCCGTCCCGCGCGAGGCCGACCGCCGGGGCGACGAGATCGGCCCATTCGAGCGCACCGGAGCCGTAATTCTCATAGGCGAGGAAAAGACCGGCGACCGTTCCCGGCACACCCACCGCGAGCCCGCTCCAGCGCGACTTCTCGGCCGACGCCTCGCCGGTCTCGTCGAGGAATATGTCGCGCTCGGCCGCGGCGGGGGCCATCTCGCGATAGTCGATCGCGACCGTTTCGCCGGGCGCGGCGCGATGCACCATCATGAAGCCGCCACCGCCGATATTGCCGGCGCGCGGCAGCGTCACGGCGAGCGCGAACCCGACGGCCACCGCGGCGTCGACGGCGTTCCCGCCTTGGCGGAGAATGTCCCGGCCGACCGCACTCGCCTGCGCCTCCTGGGTGACCACCATATGGCGCTCGGCGACGACCGGGGCGAAACGCTCGCCCTGCGTAATGATCTGCGCCGAGGCGGGCGTGACGGCGAGGCCGATGCTCAAAAGTGCAACGACGGCACGTTTCTTGGCGCGATCGGCCCGTTGACACGAATTTGAACCAAGTTTGCCCTTGTGCGTTTTCGCACTCAGTGTCGCCATCATGGTCTAGTCCTGTGGGTTCGAAATGATGGAGTTGTCGTCTGTGATCGGTGCCTGAACTTTAGCGTTCATTACGCTTCGAGAATGCGTTGACTCTAACTTCCGAGCCACCTAAACCCTTCATTTGGGCTAGGATTATTTTCTGATGATGTCTTGCTCCGAAGATCGTCTCGGCCAGAATGGGCTCCTCGCAGTCATGGTGCGGGGATGAGGGAGAGCGACGTGAACAACGGGACCATGCACGAATTGGCACTGGAGCGCGTGCCGTTTTCCCTGGTCATCTCGAATCCCAATATCGAAGATAACCCGATCGTCTTCGTAAATCAGGCGTTTACGCGACTGACGGGCTATTCGGCCGAAGTGACGGTAGGGCGCAACTGCCGGTTTCTGCAAGGCAAAGACACCGATCCGAAGGCGATTCAGGCCATGCGGGACGGCATCAAGTCCCGCGGCGAATTCTCCGTCGAGATCCTGAATTACCGGGCCGACGGGACACCCTTCCTCAACAGGGTCCATGTTTCGCCGCTCAATGACGAAGATGGAAATCTGCAATATTTCGTCGGCCTTCAGCGCGCGTCAGGCGCGAAGGTGGGCTCCGGCTTCGTCTCCGACGGGGTCGACGAGGCGCTGCGGGAAATTCACCACCGGGTGAAGAACCACCTGTCGATGGTCGTCGGCATGATCCGCATGCAGGCGCGCGTCGAGAACGCCGATTCGGTCCAAAATTACGCGACGCTCGCGCGCCGGATCGAGACGCTGCAATTCCTCTATCACGAGATGACGACGGGCACGGCGAACGCGTCGGCCCCGCAACACGTCTCGCTTGGCGCCTATGTGTCCCGCATCGCCTCCGCGATCGCCTATCTCGACGGGCGCGAGAGGGTGCGGCTCAATCTCGACGTCGCCAACATCAAGACGCCGATCGACACGGCGGCCCAGCTCGGCCTCATCGTGTCCGAGTTGTTGACCAACGCCTACCAACACGCCTTCCAGACGCGCGCCGAGGGCCTCATCGAGGTCCGCCTCATGGAGCTGACCGACGGCACGCTGCGCCTCCAGGTCTCCGACGACGGCGTCGGCATCCCGAAGGACACGAGCTGGCCCGATGGCGGCAATCTCGGCGGGCGGATCGTGCGCTCGCTCCTCACCGGCCTCAACGCCGATCTCGACATTTCGCGCGGTGGGCACGGCTCCTTGATCACCGTCGACGTGCCGGCGCCCAATAGCGAGGACGTGTCGGACGACGGGAAATCGTTCGACGGAAAGGTGAACGGGAAGGGCGACACGGTGGCCGCCTCCGAATAGCGACTATGCCGGCGCGCGGCCGGTCAACGCCTTCGTGAGGATCCCCATCACGAGCTCCGACGCTTCCATGTGCACCATGTGTCCGCAATCGGGGACGAGATGGCGCGCGATCGCCGCCGGCGCCTCGATCGCCTGACGGACCGGCAGGACGGCATCCTCGAGCCCCCACACCAGCGAGGTCGGGAAGGGCGCGGCGGCGAGGTCGTCGAGCGGTAGGGTACCCTGGCCCGCTCCGTCGGAGATCACCGATACGATCGCCTTGAACGAGGCCTGGATCGCCGGATCGGCGCGTTGCTCCACGACGAGTTGGGTGAGAACCGGCGGGATCGTCGACGTGGGCGCGAAGAATTGCTCCATGACGACGGCGATTTCGTCGGCCTCCGTCATCGCAGCATAGCGGGTGAGGAGGCGCACGTTCATCTCCGGCCCGAAACCGCCCGGTGCGAGGAGAACGAGCCGCTCCACGAGATCGGGCCGCTTGAGGCCGACGAGGCTCGCGACCGCGCCGCCCATCGAATGGCCGACGATTGTCGCCCGCTCCACCGCCATCCGGTCGAGGCTCTCGATCACCGCATTGGCCGAGACCGAGACGCTCGCGACCTCCGGCCAGTTCACCGCGGCGCCATGACCGGGTAGGTCGAACGCGATGGTGCGGCGCAGCTTGGAGAGCGGCCCGGCGAGGCCCATCCAGGCGAGCTGGTCGCCGCCGAAGCCGTGGAGGAGGACGATCGGCGGCGAGGCGTGCCCACGCGACGTGTGCGGCAGGGGGACGAGCGGGGCGGCCATATCGATCTCCTGGTTAACGAACCGATAACCGATTCCGGTTACGATTCGTCAACTATTGGAGGCATCGATGCGCGCCAAGTCCATCCTTTCCCCGGTCCTCGGCTTCATCGCCATGGTGGCGCTCGCTGCGCCGACGATGGCGGCCGGCTTGCAATTGACCGACCCGCGCACGGGCGAGGCGTTCACCTACCGCCCCTCCTTCGCGCCGCGCGAGCGGCAGGGGCCGGAGCGCCCGCAATATCGCTTCTTCGACACCTCGAAAAAGGAGTGGGTGACGTACCAGGCTTCGCGCGAGGAGATGCGCGAGCGGCACCGGATGAAGTTCGCGCGGGCCTATGTCGGCTTCAACACGAGCGAACCGGCCGGCACCATCATCGTCGATACCGCGGGCCGCTATCTCTACCACGTGAACCGCGACGGGACGGCGGTGCGCTATGGCATCGGCGTCGGCCGCGAGGGGTTCACTTGGTCCGGCGTGGAGCGCATCACCCGCAAGGCCGAATGGCCCGACTGGCGCCCGCCCGCCGAGATGCGCGCCCGCCAGCCCGGCCTTCCCGAGTGGATGCCCGGCGGACCCGAAAACCCGCTCGGCGCCCGCGCGCTCTATCTCGGCTCGACCCTCTACCGCATCCACGGCACGCACGAGGATGAGACGATCGGCTATGCGGTGTCGTCCGGCTGTATCAGGATGCTGAACGAGGATGTCGTCGACCTTTATTCGCGCGTGAAGGTCGGCACCGAGGTGGTGGTGCTGGGGCCGGGCAGCGACCGCAGCGGACTGATGGCGGCGCTCAATCCCCTGTGACGCCACCTGGCGCGCGACCCTTGTGACGCCATTCGCGCTCGCACGATGGTAACGCCCGCCGGCGGGCGTGCCGCGACGGCCGGCGGCGGCGATCTCATGCCCAGATCGCGACCCGCAGGCCCCGCGCGTCACGCCCCGGTGGATCGGGGAAAGGCCGCGCCTCACCCGCAGCGCAGCGGCGCGCGATCAGCGCGATCGCCGCGGCGTCGACGAGATCGATGAGCGGAACGCCGCGGGGACGGCACTCGAAAAAGGCAGCGTCGTAACCGTGGCGGACGAGGAGCGCGATGCGCTCGGCGAGCCCTTCGGCCGCCGGGACGCCCTTCACGCGCTTCGCCGTCGGCATCGGCGCCTCGCCATTGAGACGCCAGAAGGCGACCTCGGCATGGCATTCGAAGACGGTGTGCTGGTTGTCCGGCGTCAGCAGCGCGTCGAGCGCGCGGATCATCGGGAAAAGGTGGAAGGCTTGGCGGCTCGTCTTGCGCGGCGGGTCGGACGTCGCGAGCGCGACGCGGCACGCGCCCTCCCACGTGTCTTCCATGATGGCCGCGCGCGACGGCATCGAGAACACCGAGGACTGGCGCGGGCCGAGCATCCGCTTCACCGCCTGCTCAGCGACGCGGCCGGGGCCTTCGATCCGCTCCGGGAGGCCGAGCGGCATGTCGATCGCGATCGTCGCGCCGGAGGCGATCGCGGCGCGCATGTCGGGCTCGAAGCGCGCGACGGGGCAGAGTGGCCCCGCCGCCTCGACCTCGACCACCGCCCAGCCGCCGCGGCAGCCGTCGACGCCGAGGACGCGCGTCATCCGCTGACGACGACGCGCGACACCGGCGGCGCGGCGATCGCGTCCTGTGCGTCGGCGAGGGCCATCGTCTCCCCGTCCGAGGCCTCGATCACCGCGAGCGTCGCGGCGGCGGCTTCGGCGAGCGCGTCCCGACCGCTGGCGCCGCCGAGGACGGCGGAGGTGAGGATCGCCGAGAAGAAATCGCCCGTCCCACGGGGGGCGGGCGTTATCGCGGCGTGCTCCACCGTCGCGGTTTCTTCGCCGAGGAGCATCGAGCCGATCCGCCCATCCCGCGCGATCGCGGAGGTGACGACGATACGGCGGGTGCCGATCGAGCGGGCGCGCGCCTCGGGCGTGTCGCCGGTGCCGAGATCGGCGAGCTCGTTGACGTTGGGCGTCGCGATATCGGCGCGGGGCAGGAGCTGTGTGACGATCGCCTCGGCGACGGCGTCGGGCACGTAACGGCCGTTCTCGTCGCCCGTCACCGGATCGACCACGACGAGCGCATCGCCGCGTGCGGCGCGCACCGCGTCGATGAAGCGGGCGGCCGCCTCGACCTCTTCGGCGTTGGCGAAATAGCCGGTGAGCACGGCGTCGACCTCGCCGGCGAAACGGGAGAGCTCGTTGAGCTGCGTCGCAAACTCGGCCGGGACCGAGCGCGTCGATCGGCCGAGCCCCGGATGCCACGGCATCGTCACCGTCGGCAGGGGCCAGACGCGGTGGCCGCGTCGCTCCAACGCGAACACGATGGCGCGCAAGCCCACCGCGCCCCGCATCACGAGCGAGGAAATCGCCACCACAGTCTTCACCGTCATTCTCCCTCTCCCGGTTGACTTCCACGCGCGGACGATAGCAGGACGCCTTGTCCTTCACTGTTGCTTCGGAGCGCCATGACCCTTCTGAGACGCACGGTCCTCTATGTCCCCGCGGACAATGAGAGGGCGCTCGCCAAGGCCCGCGACCTTCCCGCCGACGTCGTCGTCGTCGATCTCGAAGACGCCGTGTCTCCTGAACGCAAGGACGCGGCGCGCAAAGCGGCCGCCACTGTCCTCGATCTCGGCAAGGAGGTTGCCCTCAGGGTCAACGCCGAAGGGACGCCTTGGCATCTCGACGATATCGCTTTCGCGCGCGAGGCGAAGGTCGCCAATCTGGTGCTGCCCAAGGTGCGCGTCGCCGAGGACGTCGCCCGGCTCGCCGAGGCGTCCGGGGCGACGGTCTGGCCGATGATGGAGGCGGCGGAGGGGATCCTCAATGCCGGCTCGATCGCCGTCGCCGCGGCGAAGACGGGGGCGGCGGCGCTGATCGTCGGGACAAACGATCTCGCGGCCGAACTCGGCGCGATCGTCGGTCCGGCGCGCGCCCAGCTCTCGCTCGCGCTGCAACAGACGGTGCTCGCCGGCAAGGCTGCGCGGCTCGACGTGATCGATGGCGTGATGAACGACGTCAAGGATATCGACGCGCTGATCGTGGAGGCCGAGGCCGGCCGCGCGCTCGGGATGACGGGCAAGAGCGTCATCCATCCGGCGCAGATCGAGCCGGTCAATCGCGTCTTCTCCCCGAAGGAGGCGATGCTCGCCGAGGCGCGCGCCATCGTCGCCGCGCTGGAGGCGGCCGAGGCCGAGGGCCGCTCGGTCGCGACGCTCGACGGCCGTCTCATCGAACGGCTGCACGTCGATGCCGCGAAGCGCGTGATCGCGTTCGCCGAAGCGATCGAAGCGCGTAGCCGATGAGCGAGCTCGACATCATCGTCGACGAGCCGACGCCGCCCCTGGAGAAGGACGAGCTCGTCGTCGTCACCTGGAATATCAACTCGATCCGCGCGCGGGTGGACCTTTTCGCCAAGATGGTGCGGAAGGTGAAGCCCGATATCGTCCTCCTTCAGGAGACGCGATGCGCGGACGGGAATTTTCCGTCGAAGACGATGGTGAGCCGGGGCTTCAAGCATATCGCGCTCAACGGGCGGAACGGACATCACGGCGTCGCGGTCCTCTCTAAGGTGCCGATCCGCGATATCCGGGCCGACATGATCGGCGGCGTCGACCAGCCCCGCCACGTGTCGGCGGTGGTGGACTTCGGCGAGCCGATCCGGCTGCATTCGCTCTATATCCCCGCGGGCGGGGATGAGCCGGACCCGGAGATCAATCCGAAATTCAAGGACAAGCTCGCCTTCGTCGATGGGATGGTCTCCTGGGGGGCCGAGGCGGTGGGCGAAACGTCCTTGCTGACCGGGGACTTCAACATCGCGCCCTATGAGCACGATGTCTGGTCGCACCGGCAACTCCTCGGGGTCGTGAGCCACACGCCGGCCGAGACCGAGCGGCTCGAAGCGGTGCGCACCAGCCAGGGCTGGGTCGACATCGTGCGCCGCGACCGGCCGATGGACGAAAAAGTCTACACCTGGTGGAGCTATCGCAACAAAACCTGGCCGGGGAACAATCGCGGCCGGCGGCTCGACCATATCTGGGGCTCGCCGACGATCGCCGATCGGGTGACGACCGAGATCCTCACCGAGGCGCGGGGCTGGGAGAAAGCCTCCGACCACGTGCCGCTGATCGCCCGCATCAAGCGCGCCGGCTGACGGGGCGTAGCCGGCGCCGCTCGCTCCTCAGCGGCGATAGCCGAGCGACTGGAGGACCGCGGGGAGGGCCTTCTGGGCCTGGCTGCTCGACATGCCGGGCCGGATCATCGGGTGATAGAGGACGTTCATCAACGCTTCGTCGAACGGGGTGAAGCTCGCATGATGCGAGCTGTCGTTGAAGACGCTCTCGGTGAGGCTGTCATCGTCGTTCATCGGGCCGAGCCCCTGGAGAACCTCTTCGACCAGGCAGCGGGGGAAGAGAAAGTCGTCATCGGCGATGATCACCGCGGTCGAGCGCTCGATGCGCCCGTTGCGGGTGGTGACGCCGACGAGACAGCGCGCGTTCATCGCGATCGTGTCGGCCTTCAGCTCGCGCGAGACGACGGCGGCGAAATCCTGATCCCGCACGATGATGACGCGGAAATTCGCCCGCTCGCGCTCGCGAACCACGGTCGCGCGAAGGTGCTGGATGCGTTGGGGGAGCGCGGTCAGGAACGATTCGGCGAGCGCGGCGCGCTGCAGGCCGGACAGGTCCTCCACATGAAAGCGCACCTGACCCACATAGCGCTTGACCCGATAGGCGTCGGCATGACCGCCGTCATATTCGAGCCCGAAAACCGTCTTGAAGAAGGCGCGCGAGAGCTGCTCGCCGTCGACAGGGGTGTTCGCGATCGCCGGCACGGCGACGAACGCGGCTCCGATCGCCGTTATCGCAGCGCAAAGGGTGGCGACCACCTTGTGCATCGGGCTCTCCCCCACCTTCCAATCCGTACCGTCGAGGGGGACTTTGTGGCAGCGGACCGTTCCGTGGCAAGGACCTGGCGGACAAGAAAGTAACACTTGGTTAACCACACGGATCGCGCGAAGGATGGTGGATGCAATGACAGGCGAGATCGAAAACGGGCTTCGCGCCGGCCCCGACGGCGCGCCGCGCTGCTTCTGGCATGGCGGCCTTCCAGACTATGTCGCCTATCATGACGAGGAATGGGGCCGGCCGATCGCCGACGACACCCGCCTCTTCGAGAAGCTGTGCCTTGAGGGCTTCCAGTCGGGCCTCTCGTGGCTGACCATCCTGCGCAAGCGGGAGAATTTCCGCGCCGCCTTCGCGGGCTTCGATATCGCGACCGTCGCCCGGTTCGACGAGGCCGATATCGCGCGCCTCCTCGGCGATGCCGGCATCGTGCGGCACCGGGGAAAGATCGAGGCGGCGATCAACAATGCCGGCCGCGCCGAGGCACTGATCGCGCGCGAGGGGTCGCTCGCTGCCTATCTCTGGCGCCACGAGCCGGCCGAACCGGCCGAGCCGCTCGACCATGAAACGCTGAGGGCGCGCACGATCCTGCCCGAGGCGGCAGCGGTCTCGAAGGCGCTGCGCAAGGATGGCTGGCGCTTTGTCGGGCCGACCACGGTCACGTCGCTGTTCCAGGCCGCCGGGCTGGTGAACGATCATTTCGTCGGCTGCATCTGCCGCGAGCGGATCGATGCGGAGCGGGCGGCGTTCGTCCGCCCGACCTGAGGCGGAGCGCGGCGCCGCCGGGTCCATCATGCGGCGAGGGTGGGCCGTGAGGCGTG
>NZ_JAKGCS010000016.1 GCF_021556395.1 Acuticoccus kalidii | reverse complement strand
TCAGCCAGAAGTGCGCGTTGCTCATGGCGATCTCCCTTCGGAGATCGTGGAATCAGATCCGCCTTAACGGATCGTGTTTATGGGTCCTGAGCCTAGTCAAATCTGATAGAAGCGGAACTGAACGGGCGGCGCGACTATATTCTATAAATAAGAATCTGACTTCAATGCAATACTATATTTATATAAATAATACAAAGCAAATGAAGAATCCGGCCCACATCAGAGGTATAACTAAAGATAGAAATGTTATAAATTGCTCTGTAAATAGTCCGTACGCATACCATGCATAAAGTATAAAGAATATTGAAAACCAAAAAATGATTTTGATCGATTGAATAAATGCGAATTTTATTTTCTTCTTCATATCTCGTTAATTATTTTCATCTGTATCGGCATTAAGCGTAGAGTTTTCGATATCCCTGTCGGGATTTGCCTCATTAACGGGGGTGGTATTGTTAGATTTTGTTCCAACCAGTGATGGATTGCTTGAATCTAAAATTGTTCCGTCAGGAGAAACAAAGTTTACGGTGATTCCCCCCTTTCGGCTTCTGGAGCGATAATTCTCCTCGGGCACGACCTGATCATAACCAGCCTCCACGAGTCCTCCAAAGATTGAGGCTAGTGCGCGGATTGCGGCTCCTACATAAGCTGATGTGGGAGAGCTTGAACTCTCTATACCCGCAGCGACTGTTCCGCCAGCGAACCCGGCAGCAGCGCCTACGACCGCATCTGGCGCAGGGGATATTCTATTGTTCTCGATAAACTCTTGAGAGACTGACCCGACAAGGGCAGCTCCAACGACGCCTGTCGTCATCTCGAGAGCCTTTCGATTTGCAACCCCTCTACCGAAAATGGCCCCAACCGGACCAATGGCTCCCGAGACCGCGCCAACTAAACCAGCTCGTCCGACACGCGAGTAGTCTACTGGCTGACCTGATGTAACCTGCTGACTGTAGTCAACAGCCGCCGTAGTCACTGCGCCGATTATAGCGGAACCAACAACATTCCAAAAGTACCCCTCCGGATCGACCCGATTGATGGGCTCATTGCCGGCATAGGCATAGCGATTGATCCCGACCCCCGGGACATCGGGATCGAGCAAATCGGGTTGGATGAACCGGGCGATACGCGGATCATAATAGCGCGCATTGAGGTACATCAGCGCCGCGGCCTCGTCGTAGCGCTCCGACAGGAAGCTCTTCGACGCCGCCGCCGGCGTCGGCCGCACCTCGCTCCGCGCCTCCTCTCCGTAGGGCTGATACCCCACCCGCGTCGCAAGCAGCCCCGCCTCGTTGGTGATCGCCCGCACCGAGGTGTCGTAATCAAGGTGCATCCCGTAGGTGAGGCTGCCGACCCGTTTGGCGTCGGCCAGCGGGTACTTCGTCAACACCCCCGCCGGGCTGAGCTCCATGTCGCGCAC
>NZ_JAKGCS010000015.1 GCF_021556395.1 Acuticoccus kalidii | reverse complement strand
CCGAGATCGCGCGCCCGCGGCACGATCAGCGTCTCGATCGCATCCGCACCCACCGCATCCGGGCAACCGGGCTCGATCCCTGGATTCCAGCTCATTCGCCTCTTCCTTTCGTCGGCCTGCCCGCGCGCGGCTCTAATGCGACGCCGCCGCGCCGCTGAGCGGTTCCGGGACGGGTTGAAGGTGCAGCCGATCCCGTCCGGACATGACGCTTCCCTGCACCTGTTCCGACAACCGCTCCGCGTCCCGCTGCCGGATATCCTCGCTGGCTTCCTCGACATCGACCTCGGCATAGCCGATGGCCCGCAGGCCCTGCGCCCCCATCAGATAGGCCGATTCCACCGTCTCGCGGATCTGATAGTCGACGCCGGCATGGATCAGTTCGAGGGCGTGGCCCCGATCATAACTGCGCACCAGGAGCTTCAATTGCGGAAACTCGTGCTTCGCCAGCTCCACGATCTGCACCGCGGCCTTCGGATCGTCGATGCAGACCATCATCGCATCGGCTTCGCCGGCGCCGGACTGGCGCAGCGCATCGAGACGGGTGCCGTCGCCGAAGAACACCTTGAACCCCCAGCGTGCCGCATCGCGGATCCGATCCGGGTCGTTGTCGATGACGGACAGCTCGACGCCCTTCGACAGCAGCAGCTGCGAGGCGATCTGGCCGAACCGGCCGAAGCCGATGACCAGAATGCGCCCCTTGAGACCCTCGGCGATGTCGACGCCGTCCATCGACGCCTCGCTCCGCAGAAGCCGATCCGCGGCGATCATGAGGAGCGGGGTCACGGCCATGGACAGGATGACGACGGTCGCGAAAAGGGCGTTCTCCCGCCCGTCGATCACGCCGCCCGAGGTCGCCGCCGCATATAGGACGAAGGCGAACTCACCGCCCTGCAGGAACATGGACGTGCGGTGCAGCGCCTGCCCGTTCGCGCTGCCGAACAGGCGTGCGACGACGTAGACCACGATGCCCTTCGCGACGGTGAACGCGGCCAGCATCGCGAGCAGCAGCGGCCATTCGGCGGCGACGATGGACAGATCGAGCGACATGCCGACGGCGAGGAAGAACAGCCCCATCAGGAGGCCGCGAAACGGCTCGACGTCGCTTTCGATCTGATGGCGATAGCTCGAGCTCGACAGCATCACCCCCGCGAGGAACGCACCCATCGCCATCGAGAGGCCGGCGGCGTCCATCAAGAGGGCGGCGCCGAGGACGACGAGCAGCGCGCCCGCCGTCAGGACTTCGCGCGTTCGCGCCCGCGCCAGCAGCGCGAAGAACGGATTGAGGCCCCAGCGCGACACCGCCAGCAGCGCGAGCAGGGCGCCGAGGGCCATCAGCGCCTCGGACCAACCCGACTGTCCGCTGGAGAGCGGCGACATGAAGGCGACGATCGCGAGAAGCGGCACGATCATCAAGTCCTCGAACAGGAGGATCGCCACCGACCGCTGCCCCTCGGCACTCGAAATCTCACCCCTGTCCTGCAGCACCGACATGATGACCGCGGTGGAGGAGAGGACGAAGCCCGCGCCGGCGACGAAGGCAACGGGCCAGGAAAAACCGAAGATCATTGCGCCCGTCACCGTGAGGGCGGCGATCGCGCCGGCGACCTGGACGAGGCCCAGCCCGAAAATCTGACCGCGCATCGCCCACAGCTTGGGTGGTCGCAATTCCAGTCCGATCACGAACAGGAACATCACCACCCCGAGCTCGGAGAAATGCAGGATCGCTTCGGCATCCGTGAACAGCCCGAACACCGATGGCCCGACGAGGACGCCGGCGGCGAAATAGCCGAGGACCGAGCCGAGCCCGAGTCGTCGGAACAACGGCACGGCGACAACGGCCGCCCCCATGAGGACGACTGCGGGTCCGATGGTCTGCCCCAGGCTCGCTCCAGCCATCAATTCGCCTTTCGTGCTCGTTCGGGATTGGATCTTTCGGTCTCGCCCGCGCAGATGATCGGGGCGACTTCGGTGCCGAGGAGTTCGATCGATCGCTTCATCGCCGCCGTTTCGAGAGAAGCGGTGCTCATCTGGAAGGTGATGCGCGAGAGGCCGCCGAGCGCCTCGTCGGCACGGCGCATCTTGGCCGCGACCGTCTCCGGCGCGCCGATCAGGAACGCGCCGTCGGGGCTTGCCATGACCTCGAATTGTGGGCGGTTCGGCGGCGCCCAGCCGCGTTCGCGGCCGACCGTCGCCGTGAGGTGCGCCCAGCCCGGATAAAACGCATCCTTCGCGGCCTTGTCGGTCTCGCCGACGAAGCCCATCGCATGGACGCCGACCTTGAGTTGCTCGGGCGGATGTCCGGCGCTCATTCCGGCCTCGCGATAGAGATCGACGAGGGGGCGGAAGCGCTCGAAACTGCCCCCGATGATCGCGACCATCAGCGGAAGGCCGAGCATCCCGGCGCGCGCGAAGGATTGCGGCGTGCCGCCGACGCCGAGCCAGACCGGCAATTTCGGCTGATGGGGGCGGGGATAGACGCCTTGGCCGGTGAGGGGCGGACGGAAGCGGCCGGTCCAGGTGATGTTCGTCGTCTCGCCGAGCTTCAGGAAGAGCTCGAGCTTTTCGGCGAAAAGCTCGTCATAGGCTCGCGTGTCGAGGCCGAACAGCGGAAAGGCCTCGCCGAACGAGCCCCGGCCGACGACGAGCTCGGCACGGCCCTTGGCGATCAGGTCGAGGGTGGCGAACTCCTGGAAGACGCGCACGGGGTCGGCGGCGCTCAGCACCGTCACGGCGCTCGTCAGACGGATCCGGCTCGTACGGGCCGCGGCGGCGGCGAGAATGATCGCGGGGGCGGAATCGAGGAACTCCGCGCGATGGTGTTCGCCGATGCCGAAAACGTCGAGCCCGACACGGTCCGCGACCTCGACCTCCTCGATGAGTTCGGCCATGCGGTCGGTCGGCGACGGCAGCTTGCCGGTCGCCGGATCCGGGAGGATGGCCGCGAAACTGTCGACGCCGATTTCCATGTGAGACCTTTGCAACATTGGGGTCAGATGTCTTCCAGAATGTGCTCGATGCGCAGCGGCAGATCCCGCAAGCGCTTGCCGATCGCGTGATGGACCGCGTTCGAGATGGCCGCCGCCGTTCCCACCGTTCCAATTTCGCCGACGCCTTTCACGCCCGCCGGGCTGACGAGGTCGTCCACCTCCGGGACCATGATGGCTTGCACGGTCCCGATATCGGCGTTCACCGGCAGGAGATAATCGGCGAGGTTCGCGTTGATATAGCCGGCGTTCCGCGGATCGATATCGGTGTGCTCCATGAGCGCGGAGCTGATGCCCCAGATCATGCCGCCGACGAGTTGGCCATGGGCGGTCCGCGGGTTGATGATGCGGCCCGCGGCGAAGGCTCCGACCGCGCGCGGCACCCGGATTTCGCGCGTGCGGGCATGGATGCGGACCTCGACGAACTGGGCGCCCAGCGCGAACTGCACCCGGTCTTCGAGGTGGATGCCGCCGGACGGAGCCGCCTGCCCGCGATGGAGCCGTCGCATCGTGTCGGGCGCCTCGCCATGGGCGCGCGTCTCGGCATATTCCTCCACCATCCCCGTACCGGACGCGACCATCGCCGCGACGACGTCGCCCTGCGATCCCTCGTCGAGACCGAGCCGCCGGCGGATGGCGTCACAGGCGGCCATGATCGCCGGCGCGACGCTCGTCGTGGATGAGGAGCCGCCCGCGACGATGGCCGGCGGCAGGTCGGTGTCGCCGAGCGAGACCGAGACGCGGTCCATCGGCACGCCGAGGCGCTCGGCCGCGACCTGCGCCATCATCGTGTACATGCCCTGGCCGAGCTCATGCCCCCCGCTGGCGACATGGACGCGCCCATCGGCATGAAGGCGGACGCGGGCGGAGGAGCTGGCCGCATAGGCCGGGTAGAAGGCCGCGGCACAGCCCCATCCGACGCGCCAGTCGCCGTCCCGCATCGAACCGGGCTCCGCGGTGCGGTCGGGCCAGCCGAACGCGGCGCCCGCGGCGTCGAAGCATTGCATCAGAGAGCGGCTCGTATAGGGCAGGCCACCCACGGGCTCGACATCGGTGTCGTTGATGCGTCGCAGCTCGACGGGATCGAGACCGGCCGCATAGGCCAACTCGTCGAGCGCCGTCTCCAACGCGAAGGCATAGGGCACCTCGGCCGGCCCCCGCATGAATCCGGGGGTGGAGCGATCGACCCGCGCGACGTTCACGCGGCTTTCGATATTGGGACAGGCGTAGAGCCTGACAGTCATCCCATTGCCGCCGAACGCGAGGAGATCGGCGCGGGAGGTAAGCTCCCACCCCTCGTGCCGGTGGGCGAGAAGCCGGCCCTCCTGGTCGGCCGCGAGCTGAACGTGATGGCGCGTTTCGGCGCGGTAGGCGGACAGAAAGAAGCCCTGCTCGCGCGTCGCGACCAGCTTCACCGGTCGGCCGACCCGGCGGGCGGCGAGAGCGACGAGGGCCGTACGCTGGGTGAGGAATCCCTTCGCTCCGAAGGCGCCGCCGACATAGGCATTCACCACCCGGATCCGCTCCGGATCGATGCCGAGCTGCTCGGCGAGGCCATACTTGATGTTGTTGAGATATTGGCCCGGCTCGTAGACCGTCAGCCGGTCGCCATCCCAGACGCATTGCGTCGCGAACAGCTCCATTGCGTTGTGATGCTGGACCGGCGTCGAATAATGGGCGTCGATCTTGAACGGTGCCGCCGCGAAAGCGCCGTCGAAATCGCCGACGCGCAGAGCGTGCTGCTCCAGTTCCGAATGTTCGGCGCCGCCGGAATCGAAACTCGATGCGGCTTCGGCCACGGCATAGGCGACATCGATCTTCTGGGCCGCCTCGCGCGCCGCCTCATAGCTGTCGGCCACGACGAGGGCGACCGGCTGGCCCCAATAGGCGACGTCGGCGGAGCCCAGCGGACGCACGGAGTCCGCCGCATATCCGCCGGTATAGAGGGACGGGGTCTGGCGGATCTGCCCGCCGACGGTCTCATGGGTCAGAATGTCGACGACACCGGGCACGGCGAGCGCCGCGGTCAGATCGAACGCCTCGATGCGGCCCCGTCCGATCTTGCTGGCGAGGAGGTAGGCGTGGGCGGTCCCCGCCAATCTCACGTCGCTCGCATAGGTCGCCGTGCCGTTGACCTTCTCGTGCGCCTCATAGCGCCGATAGGGGCGGCCCATGGTGCCGGTCGGTTGGGGAAAGAGCGGTTCAGTCACGACGGACCTCCATCGCCGCGGTCTCGAGCAGCGCCCGCACGATGGCGGAGCGGCCGAGCGGGATCTTGAACGCGTTGTGGGTGTGGGAGACGGCGGAGGCGAAGGCGAGCTCCGCCGCGTCGGCCGCGGCCGCCTCGTCGAGGGATCGGCCGCGCAGCATGGTCTCGGCGTCATAGGCGCGCCAGGGGACGGTCGCCACGCCGCCCAAGGCGATGCGGACATCCCGCACGGTGTCACCTACGAGATCGAGCGCCACCGCGACGGAGGCGACGGCAAATTCGTAGGACTGCCGGTCGCGGATCTTCAGATAGCGCGAGCGCCGGGCCCACGGGCCGCCGTCCACGACGAACTCGGTGATGACCTCACCCGGCCGCAACGTGGTCTCGGCGTCGGGCGTGTCGCCGGGCTCCCGGTGCAGGGAGGCGAACGGGACCGACCGCGTGCCCTCGGCGCCGACGAGGATGACCGTCGCGTCGAGGGCCATCAACGCCTGCGCGAAGTCGCCGGGATAGGACGCGATGCAATGATCGCTCACGCCGAGGACCGCATGTTGACGATTGACGCCGTCGCGGGCAGCGCATCCGCTGCCGGGCGCGCGCTTGTTGCAGGCCGTCCACGCCGGATCCCCGTAGTAGGCGCAGCGCGTCCGTTGCAGGACGTTCCCGCCGAGACTGGCCATATTGCGAAGCTGCGCGCTGGCGGCCAGCGACAGGCTCTCTGCGATCACGGGAAAGCCGCCGATGACGGCGGGATGATCGGCGACGGCCGCCATCTTCGCGAAGGCGCCGAGCCTCAGGGTCGATCCGTCGAGCGTGATGGCGGAAAAGGCCGGCGCGATCGCGTTGAGGTCGACGACGCGATCCGGCTGCTCGACGTTCAGCTTCATCAGGTCGACGAGCGTCGTGCCGCCGGCGATATAGGCCGTCCGCGCGGCGGCGTCGCGGGAGCGCGCTTCCCGCTCGGCCATCACCATCTCGGCGAGTGATGCGGGGCGGATATATTGGAAAGGCTGCATGTTACCCACCCATCCGGCGGCTTGCGTCCGAAATGGCGGCCACGATGTTCGGATAGGCGGCGCATCGGCAGATGTTGCCGCTCATATATTCGCGGATCTCGTCGGCGCTGCCGGCATGTCCTTCGCGCACGCAGCCGACGGCGGACAGAATTTGCCCCGGCGTGCAATAGCCGCATTGGAAGGCGTCATGATCGATGAAGGCCTGCTTCATCGGGTGGAGTTCGTCGCCGGCGCCCTCCAGCCCCTCGATCGTGACGATGTCGCGCCCTTGCGCGGCGACGGCGAGCGTCAGGCACGACAGTTCCCGCCGCCCGTCGACCAGCACGGTGCATGCGCCGCACTGCCCATGGTCGCAGCCCTTCTTCGCGCCGGTGAGGCCGATCTCCTCGCGCAGCGCGTCGAGGAGCGTAACCCGGACATCGAGATCGAGCCGGTGGGTGCGCCCGTTCACGTCGAGCTGGACGGTGACCGGCTCCCGGACGGCCTGTGCCGCGGGCTGGTCCGCCGCCTCGGCCTCACCCCCTCGAACCATCAAAGGCGCGGCGCCGGTGACGACCGATCCGATCAGGAAGCGTCGTCGGCTCTCGGACGGTGGCGCGTTCGTGTCGTGGGTATCGGTCATGGGAGGTCCTTCCACTGAACCGGCGTTTCAGCAAACGCGGCGAAATGAAGTTCCGTCGATCGACGCGCCGGCAGCCTTCGATTCGGCGATCGGCAGCATCGTCGGGTGGGGGATGTCGAGGGATTGTCGGCGAAGGTCAGCTGGGCGGCAGCCACGCTCCGTGGGGCCTCACGTCGGGCGTTTGCCGAAACGCCCGCGATCGGCTCGAAATCGGGAAGGCGCGGCGCCGCACCGAGGCGAAGTGTGCCCGTATCCTCCGCCATGATCGCGGGGAGGATGCCCCGTTTGGAGATCGTCATTGCCGCTCTGCCCAATTTGCTGCAGCAACGCTCTCCGGCACACTGCTCTCGTGTCGTCGCCGGAAAGGTGGCTTGCCCGGGCCGTTCCAACCAGTCGGCGCATTTGGAACGCTCCGTCCCACCACGTGGACGCTGGCGGCCACACCGCTCTACGACGTCGACCCGGATCGGTGTGGCCATCGGCGAAAGACCTCGGCCGGATCATTCGATTATTTTGAAGATTTATACGTAATCGTGATGCGGTTTTGTTAGGAGATCGTCGAATTTAAGCGCGGAAACGGCCAAAGAGCGTGGATGCTTAAGCAATAATCATTCTAAGAATGTCTTGATGCGCTGTGAGCCGAAACGGCCTCTCGCGGTGGATTTATCGGATCCATCCGTGGAAAACCGCGCGTGTCCTTGACTCCGCCCGTGGTATCCGGCGCTCATTCCGATCGGTTATAGCGATCATCACCGTCCACCGTATCGACCTTTGGCAAGGCGATGCCGATTCTTGCCGTGATGCGGAACGGGAGACGGTGGCTTTGTTGAACAGGCGGACGATGGTGCTCGGCGTATCGGCGACCCTCGCGGGGTGTGTCGGCGAGCCAATGGGCGGACCCGCCCTCCAGACGCGGCGATTCGATCCCAGTCTCGTCGCCCATTACGGCCCCATCGACGATGAGCCGTTTCCGATTCCGGCCGTCGATCTCGCGACCGTGGAACCGCATGTCCTCCGCCGCGAGGTGCCCGATCCGACCGGGGAGAGGCCGGGCACGATCGTCGTCGATCCGACATCGCGGTTCGCCTTCCTCGTCATGGAAGACCGGCGCGCCCTTCGCTATGGCGTCGGGGTCGGGCGCGAGTCAGCGTTCAATTTCGTCGGCGAGGCGACGATCGCGCGCAAGGCGAAATGGCCGAGCTGGCGGCCCACTCCGGCGATGATCGCACGTGAGCCGGAGCGCTATGGCCCGCTCGCCGACGGGTTGCCCGGCGGCTTGGGGAACCCGCTCGGCCCCCGGGCGCTCTATTTCTATCGAAACGGCCGCGACACCTACTATCGGCTTCACGGTACGGTGGAGCCGCAGACCATCGGAACGACCGTCTCGTCCGGCTGCGTCCGCCTCTTCAATCAGGACATTATCGATCTCTATCGGCGCGTTCCGGTCGGAACGCGCGTCGTCGTCCTGCCGATCGGGCAGAGCCTCGTCTAGCCCGGCCCCGCCGCTCCGGCCTTTCGGATGGCGCGTTGCGGGCGGGTGGGCCGGCCGAACGGGTCGGCCGGCCCGGTGCTATCGTGGTCAGGTTGCCGCGGGCGCGTCGATGGCAGCCGGCTCGCGCACGGCGGCGCGCCTGCTGCGCCAGTCGCCCAGGAAGAGCAGAATCGGCGCGGCGATGAACACCGAGGACGACGCCGCGATGATGATCCCGAAGGCCATCGGCACGGCGAAGCTCTCCACCGCGCTGCCGCCCCAGATCGCCATCGGCAAGATCGCGAGGAAGGTGGTGATCGAGGTGTAGAGGCTCCGGGACAGCGTCTCGTTGATCGACAGGTCGATCAGGTCGCGCAGCGGCATCGTCTTGTAGCGCCGCATATTCTCGCGCATCCGGTCGTAGACGACCACCTTGTCGTTCACCGAGTAGCCGATCAGCGTCAGCAGTGCGGCGATGGCGGTGAGGTTGAAGTCGAGGCCGGTGAGGGCGAAGAAGCCCACCGTCTTCGTCACGTCGAGCATCAGCGTCACGATGGCGCCGACGGCGAACGGCCACTCGAAGCGGATCCAGATATAGACGAGCATCGCAAGGCTCGCGAGGACGACGGCGAGGACGCCGGCCGTCGCAAGCTCACCGGAGACCTTCGGCCCCACGACTTCCGTCCGAACGACCGTCGCCGACGGGTCGACTTCGGCGACCGCCGCCCGGATGCGGGTGGTGGCGGCGGTCTGCGCCTCTTCGCCGCCCGGCTGGCGCTCGACGCGGACGAGCATGTGGGACCGGTCGCCGAATTCCTGGAGCGCCACGTCGCCGAGGCCGAGCCCTTCGAGCGTGCCGCGGAAGGTGGACAGATCCGCCGGCCCGTCCGTCGCCACTTCCATCTGAATGCCGCCACGGAAATCGACGCCATAATTGAGGCCGGGCGAGATAAAGAGGCCGATCGAGGCCAGCGACAGCAAGGCGGACAGGCCGATGCCGAAAAAGCGCGCCCGCATGAAGCGGATGTGCGTTCCGTCCGGCACGAGCCGCATCGGCAGAAGCGGCTTGATCTCGAGCCGCTTCAGCTTCAGCCGCCGGACGATCGCGACCATCGAGATCCGCACGATCGCGACCGCCGTGAACATCGATATGGCGATGCCGAGCCCCATGGTGATCGCAAAGCCGCGCACCGGACCGCTGCCGAACCAGAAGAGCAGGACCGTTGCGATGAGGGTCGTGACGTTGCTGTCGACGATCGTCGCATAGGCGCGGCTGAACCCTGCGTCGAGCGCGGCGAGGGCGCTGCGGCCCTTGCGCGTCTCTTCCCGTATTCGCTCGTTGATGAGGACGTTGGCGTCGACCGCCAGTCCGATGCCGAGGACGATGCCGGCGATGCCGGGCAGGGTGAGCGTCGCACCGAGGAGGGTGAGGCCGGCGAAGGTCAGCGCGATATTGAGGCCGAGCGCGAGATTGGCGAGCAGCCCCCACGGCCCGTAGAGGAGCAGCATGAAGCCGACGACGAGCGCGAACCCGATCAGCCCGGTCACGACGCCCATGCGGATGGCGTCGGAGCCGAGATCGGCGCCCACGGTGCGCTCTTCGATCACGGTGAGTTTCGCGGGCAATGCGCCGGCGCGCAGGAGCGCGGCAAGGTCGGCCGCACTCTCGACCGTGAAACTGCCCGAGATCTGGCCCGATCCGCCCGTGATCGGCTCGCGGATGACCGGCGCGGAGAGCACCTTGCCGTCGAGGACGATGGCGAAGGGATGGCCGACATTCCGGTTGGTGATCTCGGCGAAACGGCTTGCGCCGGCCCTGTCGAAGCGGAAGTTGACGACCGGCTCGTTGGTGCGCTGGTCGAAGCCGGCGCGCGCGTCGCGCAGCCGGTCGCCGGAGAGCTCCACCTGGTCCATCACCGGGTAGGTTTGGCCGGCCTCGTCGTGGAGAAGGCTGACGCCGGGGGACGGAACGCCGCCGGTCCAGGTGCCGTCGAGCATGTGGAACGAGAGCTTGGCCGTCGAGCCGAGCAGCTCGCGGATCCGCGCCGGATCCTGCACGCCGGGGAGCTGCACGAGGATCCGATCGAGGCCGACGCGCTGGATCGTCGGCTCGGCGACGCCGACCTGGTCGATCCGTTGGCGGATGATCTCGAGGCTCTGCTCCGCCGCCGCGTTCATGCGCTCGGCGAGGCCAGCGTCGGTGGGGGTCAGCGTGACGGTCGTGCCGCTGCCGCCGAAGGCAAGGTCGGACGCGCCCGAGATGCCGACCGTGCCGACGAGCCCGTCGAGCGCCGCGAGGGCCGCCTCGCGCTGGTCTGCACCGGCGAGGCGGACGGTGACGTCATCGGCCGTGCGTTGGATGGAAACGCCGCGGAGCCCGGCGCCGCGCAGTGCGGATCGGGCATCACCGGCGAGGGTTTCGAGGCGTTCCTTGACGAGCGCCGCGCGGTCCACTTCGAGGACCAGATGAGAGCCGCCGCGCAGATCGAGCCCGAGCGCGACACGCGCATGAGGCAACCAGGACGGCAGGCGGTCGAGTGTGGTTTGGGGGATGATGTTCGGCAGTGCAATCAGCACGCCAAGCGCCACGATGACCACGTAGGTGGCCACGAGCCAGGGGGAGGTTCGCATATAAATGTCCGTGCATGCGCCGGCATCGCCGCTCGAAAGAGGGGCTCGTGCGGGCGCGCCATGATCCGGGTGGAACGATCAGGTTGCTGCGGACGGGGGAGCTCGGGGCCGATGCGCCTGACGGTGCTCGGCGGTGCGCACTGGCGGGGCGCGCGGGGCATTGGCCCTCAACGCGCGGGAGGTCGGGCGAGGAATGTCGCCGATATCGGGCTTGAGGGCGTGGGGGCCGGAGAGGAGCGGTGTGCGCGGGTCGGCCTTTTCGGCCGCGAGGGCGAGGCGCGCCTCGCTCCGGTTGGTGAAGAGACGCTGCGTCTCGGCCTCGGCCTGAAGGGCGGGCTGGCCATGCGCCAATGGCAGCAGCGGAGCCGGCGAGCCGAGGGCCACACCGAGATAGACGAGAGCCATCCCGAGCACCGTCGTGACCGCGCGGACATACGCGTGGCCGCCGGCGCAAGGCCGGTTTCCGACGGAACTGTTATGAACCCATGCGTGACGCATGGGCCCATATTATCAGGTCGGGATCGCGCGTGTCGTCAATTTATTCGCGCAAGACGCGAGGCGGGCAATCCCGCCTCGGCGGCGTCGAGGGCCGAGGCGCCCGCCCTCCGCGAGGGGATCCGTGCCGGGTTCGGCGCGACCTTACGAAAGGGCGTGCGCCGGGCGGCGTGGCTGGGATAGCTTCGGGCGGCTGGTCAACGAGACGGTGTGCGCATGGAACAGACGACCCGGTCCAAGATCATCGGCGCGGCGGACGCTCTGTTTTACGAGCATGGGCTGCGCAGTGTGAGCGTCGATGCGATCGCCGAGCGCGCCGGCGTCACGAAGCGGACGCTCTATTATCATTTCGAAAGCAAGGACGCGTTGATCGCCGCCTATCTCGCGGCGCGCGATCGGCCCACGGTAGAGCGTTATCGTGATTGGCTGGGGGACGACGGCCGGCCGCTGCCTGATCGCATCGTGGCGATGTTCGCGGCCTTGGCCTCGTTCGCCGAGCGGCCCAAATGGCGCGGTTGCGGTTTCACCCGTGCCGCGGTCGAGCTCGCCGGTCAGCCCGGCCACCCCGCGGTCGTGATGGCGGCAGATCACAAGGCCCGGTTCGAGAACTGGCTCGCCGGCGAACTGGCGAACGGCGGCGTCGCCGACGCGGCGGCGGTCGGGCGTCAGGTGATGATCCTGCTCGAAGGGGCAATCGCGCTCATGCTCGTCCATCGCGACACTTCGTATGCCGTGGCGGCGGGGGAGGCGGCCGCGGCGCTGGTATCGTCCGCCTTGCCCGAAACCTCGACCCGCGCCGTGGAGGCCGTGTCATAAAGCGGGCCGGCGGGCCTCGCGCCATGTATACCGACTAGTGAGTTTCCCCCGTTCGGCCCGTCTTTATCGTGACGGCGTTTCGGATGCGGAGGACGCCCTTGTCGGACCCCAGTGCCAAGCCGTGGACATCGGCTTTGATCCTGTCGCTTGTCGCGGCGGGGATCATCCTTTCCCTTTCCATGGGGCTGCGGCAGAGCCTCGGCCTGTTCGTCGAGCCGATGGTGCGTGACACCGGCGTCACGGTCGCGACCTTCGGGCTTGCGATGGCGGTGCAAAATCTCGCCTGGGGTGTCGGCCAGCCGTTCATGGGCGCCGTCTGCGATCGGTTCGGCGGCCGCCTCGTCGTGGTGAGCGCCGCCGCGCTCTATGCCGCCGGGCTCTGTCTCACCGCGACGGGCGGCACGTTCGCGCTCTATTTCGGCGGCGGCCTCCTGATCGGCCTCGCGGTCGCGGGGACGTCGCACGGGGTGCTCGTCGGCATCGTGTCCCGTCTTGCCTCGCCCACGGTCCGGGCGACGGCGATCGCCATTCTCGCCTCCGTCGGCTCGCTCGGCACGTTCGTCATCGCGCCGGTGGCGCAGGCGATGATCGGTGGCTGGTCCTGGCAGACGGCGCTGACGGTGCTCGCTTTTCTCGCCGCCTCGATGGCGGTGGTGACGCTGTTGTTCCGGCGCGGCTCGTCCCCGGCGCATCAGGCCGCGTCTGCGCAACGGGTCGACGCCCGCGGCGCGATCGCCGAGGCGCTCGCGAACCGGACCTTCGTCATCACCACGATCGCGTTCTTCGCCTGCGGCTTCCAGCTCATCTTCATCGCGACCCATCTGCCGAACTTCATCGGCATTTGCGGATTGCCGCCATCGGTCGGCGCCCAGGCGATCGCCCTGATCGGGATCTGCAACGCCGTCGGCACGATGGTCGCCGGGTATCTGTGCCAGCGTTGGGGCAATCGGAACGTGCTCGCGCTGATTTACCTGCTGCGAACCGCGGCGATCGCGATCTTCTTCGTGTTGCCGGTGAGCGTCGGGACGACGCTGGTGTTCGCCGCCGCCATGGGATTCTTGTGGCTGAGCGTCGTTCCGCCGGTGAGCGGACTCATCAACAGCCTGTTCGGTCCGACCAATTTCGGAACGCTGTTCGGCATCATGTTCTTCAGCCACCAGATCGGCGCCTTTCTCGGCGCGTGGCTCGGCGGCCTCAGCTACGAGTGGAGCGGGACCTATTCGATCGGATGGATGAGCCTCATCTTCGTCGGAACGCTGGCCGCGGCGCTCCAGCTCACCGCCGATGGCGGCGAGAGCCCGCGCCTTCAGCCTTCATAGCGGGCGGGTCTCGCGGCGAAGTTCGTCGATCAGCGGATGCGAATGCCGCGTCCGCGCAGCGTCCGCACCGCCGTCTCCAGGAGCTTCAACCGAAGACGAGGAGGGCCATGCGCGGCGGCGTGATCACGCCGCCGTTCGGGGCCGTCCTCGTCGACCTGGCGCGTATCCCCGGCCGGCCGTTCGCGACGATCGTGCGGTGGAGGGCCGGGGCCGACCGTCCCGGCTCAGGTGACGGCGTTCATCCTCTCACCGCGGCCGAAGCGCTCGATGATCTCCGTCACCTGATCGGCGACGGACTGGACCGCTTCGCGGCTCGCCCAGGCGACGTGCGGGGTGAGGATCACGTCGTCGCGTGTCGCGAGGCGCCGCATCACATGATCGGCGCCCGGCGGCTCGGTGGTGACGACGTCGAAGCCCGCGCCGGAGATCCGCCCGTTCTCCAGCGCCCGTTCGAGGGCCGCCTCGTCGACCAGCCCACCGCGGGCCGTGTTGACGAGGAGCGGGCGCCGCTCCATCAGCGCAAATTCGGCATCCGAGATCATGTGCCGCGTCGCCGGGATCAGCGGACAGTGGAGCGTGATCACGTCCGACACCCGCATCACCTCCTCGAACGGGGTGTAGAGCGGGCCCATGCCCTCGACGCCTTTATAGGCGCTGAAGAGGATCTTCATGCCGAACGCTTCGCCGAGCTTGGCGACCGAGCGGCCGAGCGATCCGTCGCCGACGATGCCGAGGGTCGATCCGGACAGGTCGGCGATCGGATAATCGAAATAGCAGAACTGGTCCGCCTCCTCCCAGCGCCCCGCGATCACGGATGCGCGGTAGGGAACGAGGCTGCGCCGCAGCGCGAGAATCAGCGCGAAGGTGTGCTCCGGCACCGTATTGACCGCGTACTCGCGCACGTTGGCGACGGTCACGCCCGCGGCGCGACAGGCGGCGAGGTCGATCTTGTCGTATCCCGTCGCGGCGACCGCGATGAGCTTGAGGTTGGGCGCGGCGGCGAGCTCGTCCGGGCCGATCGCGACCTTGTTGAGGATGACGATATCGGCCTCGGCGATACGGTCCGCCACCTCTCCCGGCTCGGTTCGGTCGTAGACCGTCAGCGTGTGGGGGACATCGGGCGGACGGAGCTCCGTCTCGACGGAGAGCGTATCGCGGTCGAGAAAGACGATGGAGAGCGGGGTGGTCATGCGACATCTCGCACGGCATCGAGCGCGGGGGCGCCCACCGTCTTCGCGATGGCGTCGAGATCGGCGACCACGTTCGCAGGCAAGCCGATGCCGGCTTCCCCACCGCGCGCTGCGCGCATCGTTTCGATTTCTCCGGGCATCAGCACCGCCTCGTGTCCGCTCGCGAGCGCGCTCGCCTTGAGCTCGCCGACGAGCGCCGCCACGCGCTCGGCATGGGCGGCGCCCGCCGCGCCGCGTGCGGCGTCGATGACAAGGAAGAAGTGACCATTGTCCTGAGTCAACTCGAAGTCCTTGTAGAGATTGCCCATCGATCCGGCGAAGCGGCCGCCGGCGAGAACGCCCGCAAGCACCTCCACCATAATCGCGAGCGCCGAGCCCTTGGGGCCGGACATCGGCAGGACGACGCCCTTTTCCGCGGCGACGCCGTCGGTGGTGGGCCGTCCGTCCCGGTCGAGCGCCCAGCCCTCGGGGATGGTCTCGCCGCGCTTTGCCGCCTCGACGATCTTGCCGCGCGCCACCACGGACGTCGCCATGTCGAGGAGGACCGGCGAATCGCCCATGACCGGGGTGCCGAAGGTGATGGGATTGGTCCCGATCACCGGATCGCGTCCACCGAAGACCGCCATCGAGGGCGGCGCGTTGGTCATCGCGATGGCGATGCAGTCCGCCGCGACGGCGCGCTCCACATAATACGAGCCGGGACCGTTATGGTTCGAGGCGCGGATCGAGGCGGCGGCGACGCCTTGCGTCTTGGCCGTGGCGATGGCCGCATCCATCGCCTTGAGGGAGACGACCGGGCCGGGACCATTGTCGCCGTCGACCGCCAGGAAAGAGGGCGCGGTGCGGGTGATCTTCACCTCAGGTCGCGCGTTGACGACGCCGCGATGAAGCCGCTCGGCATAGATCGGAATGCGGGTGAGGCCATGCGAAGCGTGGCCGCGCAGATCCGCGTGGATCAGGCAATCGGTGACGGTCGCCGCATCTTCGGTCGAAAGGCCGGCGGCGGTGAAGACGCCATTGGAGAAGGCGCGGAGCGTTTCGACGGGGAAGGTCTCGCTCACGCGGCATCCTCCTGGGGCTCGCCGTTCATCAGGTCGTAGAGGAGGCCGAGGGCGGCGCTGTCGAGCTTGGCGAAGCCGGCATTGCAGGCGGCGGTCATCATCTGGTGGGCGAGGTTGGTGGCCGGTTGGGTCCGGTGCTCGTGCGAGCCGACGGCGGCGGCGATGCCGAGATCCTTGCGCATCAGCTCGGCGCGGAAGCCGCCCTCGAGCGCCTTGTCGACATAGCGCTTGGCGTGCATCTCGAGCACGCCGGAACGGGCGGCGCCGGTGGACAGAACCTCGCGCATCACGTGCGGGTCGACGCCTGCGCTGCGGGCAAGCGCCACCGCCTCGCACGCGCCCATCAGGTTCACGGCGACCATGAGCTGATTGCACGCCTTCAGCGCCTGACCCGCGCCGAGCGGGCCGACATGGTGGATCGCCTTGCCCATCGCCTCGAGTGCGGGCCGCGCGCGGGCGACGTCGCCGTCGGCGCCGCCGACCATGATCGTGAGTGTGCCGTCATTGGCGCCCTTCGCGCCGCCGGAAACGGGGGCGTCGATCATCGCGCCGCCGCCGGCCTCGATCACGGCGGCGATCTCGCGCGCCTCGAACGGGGCGATGGTGGAGCAGTCGATCACGAGCCCGTCCCAGGGCGCGGCGGCGAGCCCGTTCTCGCCCGCGACGACGGCCGTCAGCGCGTCCGCATCAGGAACGCAGGTGACGATGATATTCGCCGCCGCGGCGACCTCGCGCGGCGTGGCGACCACGGTCGCCCCCGCGGCGCGAAAGGCCTCGGCCTTCTCCGGCGAGGAGGTGGTGACGACGAGGGGGAGGCCGGCGGCGGCGATGTTTTTCGCCATCCCGGCGCCCATCACGCCGAGGCCGATGAAGCCGATAGAGTCAGCCATGGTTGGTGCCTTCAGAGGACAGAGAGGACGCTGGCGTCTTGCGGCGCGACAGGTCGCGGCGCAGCGCCAGCACGAAGAAGACCGCGACGAGCGCCGCGAGGGTCAGCGTCACCGGATTGGTGAGGAACGGCATGAACGAGCCTTCCGAGCGCGTCAGCGCCTGGCGCAGCGCCTCCTCGAACGGTCGGGTGATGATGAAGGTGATGAGGAGCGGCGCCACCGGCACGCCCGTCCGGTTGAAGACGAAGCCGAGAAGGCCGGCGCCGAACATCACCCACACGTCGACGATGTTGTTGCGTGCGACATAGGCCCCGGCGATGCAGACGAGCGCGACGCACGGCATCAGGTAGATTTTCGGGATGCGCAGCGTC
The DNA here is from genome assembly GCF_021556395.1 of Acuticoccus kalidii. Taxonomy (GTDB): domain Bacteria; phylum Pseudomonadota; class Alphaproteobacteria; order Rhizobiales; family Amorphaceae; genus Acuticoccus; species Acuticoccus kalidii. The sequence continues at coordinate 471,310 of NZ_JAKGCS010000015.1, read as the reverse complement.
ATCGCCAACGGACGCACGGCGATGAAGCCGATGATCGCCATCAGCAGCGTCGAGAACAGCAGCGTCAGATAGATCGTGTAGACGATGCCGGGATTCATCACGAAGATCAGCGGACCGGGCGTCACGCCCTGGAGGACGAGCGCCCCGAGGAGAATCGCCGTCACCGCGTCGCCGGGAATGCCGAGGGCGAGCGTCGGGATGAAGGTCGCGCCGACGACGGCGTTGTTGGCGCTCTCGGACGCCGCGACGCCGCGCAGGTCGCCCTTGCCGAAGCGGCTCGAGTCGCGGGCGGAGCGCTTGGCGTCGCCGTAGGCGAGGAACGAGGCGATCGTCGCGCCGATGCCGGGCAGGATGCCGATGGCCGAGCCGACCGCCGAGGCACGCACCATCGGGAAGGCGATGAACTTCATGTCCTTGCCGGTGATGCGGTTGGCCTCGCGATCCTCGCCCGAGAGGCTCACCTTGCCGATGCGCTGGGAAAAGCCCCGCGACGCCTCCTCCAGGATCTCGGCGAGGGCGAAGAGGCCGACGAGCAGCGGCACGTAGGTGAGGCCGTCCATCAGCGCCGTCTGGCCGAAGGTGAAGCGCGGGGTGCCGAGCATCGGATCGGACCCGACAGTGGCGAGCACCATGCCGACGGCGGCCGAGAGGAGCCCCTTTGCGAGCGATGCGCCGGATAGGATGCCGATGACGAAGAAGGTGAAGAGCAGCAGCGATGCGATCTCGACCGGCCCGAAGCCGAGCGCGAAATTGGCGAGCTCCGGCGCGACCAGGATGAGGAGCACGACCGAGAACACGGCGCCATAGAGCGAGGCGATCAGCGAAATCCGCAACGCTTTGGTGGCGAGGCCCTGCTGGGCCATCGGAAAGCCGTCGAAAATGGTCGCGGCGGAGGCCGGCGTGCCGGGGGCGTTGAGTAGGATCGCCGAGACTGAGCCGCCGAAGATGCCCGACCCGTAAAGGCCGATCAGCAGGACGAGCGCTTGCGTGGTCGGCATGAAGATCGTGAGCGGGACCGCGAGCGCGACCGCGATGTTGACCGACAGCCCCGGGATCGCGCCGATGACGAGACCGATGGCGACGGACAGCACCAGGGTCAGCATCGTCGCCGGCTGTCCGAGGTCCACGAGTGCCTGGAAAAGAGGATCCATTCAGTGTCTCTCGAAGATGGACCGGAGGGGCCGCGTCAGAACAGCGCCGCGCCGGGGAGCGGCACGGGGAAGACCTTGCGCAGGATCTGGTCGATCACGACCGGCAAGACGATGGTCAGGATGAGTGCGACCCACCATTTCGCGCGGAACAGCGCGAACACCACGGCCAGAAAGAGGACCGAGGCGGGCAGGAAGCCGATCCGCGGCAGCAAGACGGCGGCGGCGGCGACGGCGGCGGCGAAAATGAGACCGCCGCCGAGCCCTTGGGTGAAGGGAACCTCCGGCGCCGTGCGCCGTCCCATCAGGAGCACGGCAACGGCGAAGATCGCCATCATCGTCCCGGCGAATGTGGGCAGGGCCGTCGGCCCCACCGTGTAGAAATCACCGCTCCCGAGCGCGCTCTGCGCCCGCCCGACCTCCGGAACGAGGACGCCGAGATAGACGGCGGCCCCGAGGAGGAGGACCGCGGCGAGAACGCGGTCCGCGGTCACTGGGCGGAGCTCTCGCTCTCGTCCGCGCCGCCTTCGAGGGCGGCGGCGATCGAGTTGGACATGTCGCTCATCGCCTTGTCGAACTCGGGGCCGGACAGGTAGCTCGGCGTGATGTTGGCGCGCGAGGCGAGGGTCGCGAAGGTCTCCGAGTCGATCGCCTGCTTGAAGCGAGACCGGAGATATTCGGTCGCCTCGTCCGGCGTGCCGGCCGGTGCGACGAGCCCCTTCATGTTCTCGACATTGACGTCATAGCCGAGCTCGCTGAGCGACGGCACGTCGGGGATCTGCTCGGCCCGGTCGGACGTGGTCGCGACTGCGTTGACCGTTCCGGCGGCGACCTGCGCGGCGGCGTCACCGGGGGTGATGATCGTCATGTCGACATGGCCGCCGAGAAGAGCCGCCAAGGCCGGCGATCCGCCCTGATAGGGGATGTGCTTCAGATCGATGCCGGCCTCGTTGGCGAACACGAGAAACGCCGAATGAAGGACGCCGGCCGGACCGGAGGATCCATAAGCGAGCTCACCCGGATTCTCTTTGGCGCGTTCCACGATCGCCTCGATCGAATCGAGCCCGGAGCCTTTCTTGGTGACGATCACCATGTGCTCGCGGTTGACGCGCAGCACGCCCTTGAGCTGGTCGAGCGAGTAATTCGTCTCGCGGTGGTTCGGCACCGAGGTCGATTCCGAGCCGCCGGCGACGAGAAGCGTATGCCCGTCGGGCTCGGCTTTGGCGACGAGCTCGGCCGCGAGGGTGCCCGACGCGCCGGGGCGGTTCACCACCACCAGCGGCACGGGGAAGAATTCCTGCGCGGACGAGGCGATCAGGCGGGCGGTCTGGTCCGTGCCGCCGCCCGGCGCGAAGCCGACGATGATCTGAATCGGCTTCGAGGGCTCCCATCCCGCGTCTTGCGCGGTGGCGGGCCCTGCGGTGGCGGCGAGGCTACAAGCCAGAGCGCCCAAGACGGCGCGCTTCGTCATCGCAATTGTCATCGATTGGTCCTCCCAAGTGTTTCAGCGTCTCGGCCCGTTTGACGGGGTGTTATCGAAGTCCGTCCGTCCGGTGGACGGGTCGCCGCACGGGTGCGGCGTCGCTCAGACGCCCTCGCAACCGCGCGTGCGCAAGAGCTCGTCGACCCAGGCCCGGTCCCAGCCGTCGCCGGCGATGGCGGCCTGGATCTTCGCTTCTTTCTCCACCTGTGCCTCGGACAGGGCGAGTGTCTCCTTTGCCGCAGTCCGGGGGATCGAGACGACGCCGTCCTGATCGCCGACGATGATGTCGCCCGGCTCGATCACCATTCCGTCGAGCGCGATCGGGACGCCGATCTCACCCGGGCCGTCTTTGTACGGCCCGCGATGGCTGACGCCCGCGCCGAAAATGGGGAACGTGTCGGCGGCGATGACGTCCATGTCGCGCACGGCGCCGTCCACCACGAAGCCGACCACACCGCGGCTGCGCGCGTGGGAGACGATGAGCTCACCGATCAACGCATTGGTGAGATCGCCGCCGGCCTCCACGACGATCACGTCGCCGGGCTCGGCCATGTCGGCGGCCTTGTGAATCATGAGATTGTCGCCAGGCCGCGTCTTCACCGTCAGCGCGGTGCCCGCGAGGCGGCCCGTGCCGCCTTGGAAGCTGTGCATCGGCCGCACCGTGGGGCCGGCGGCGACCATGCGGCCCAGATTGTCGCTGATGATCGCGGTCGGAATGGCGCCCAGCGCATCAACGAGCGCCTTGTCGCTGCGGGTGAAGCCCGTCACCACGCGAAATCCTAATGCCACCATATCCTCCCGTTTCATCTTTACGGGCATGTTGGTGGAGCTTAACGATGCTGTCCAATACGAGTTCGGTGTCGGAACGATAACGAGAAAGCATCGAAGGATGATCGAGACACGCCTCTTGCGGTCCTTCGCCACCGTCGCCGACGAGCTGCATTTCGGCGCAGCCGCGCGGCGGCTCAACATCGCTCAGCCCGCCTTGAGCCGGCAGATCCAGCAGCTCGAAGCACGGCTCGGCGTCACGCTTCTCGACCGCACGGCGCGACGCGTCAGCCTGACGGCGGCGGGGCGCGCCTTTCTTGCCCGCGCGCGCCGCGTTCTCGCCGACCTCGACGAGGCGGCCGCCGAGGCCCGGCGCGTCGCGGAGGGGCAGGAGGGCGCGATCCGGGTCGGGTTCATCCACTCCTCGACCTATGGCATTGCGCCGCAGATCATCCGGCACTTTCGCGAGCACTATCCGCTGGTGGTGCTCGATCTGCACGAAATGCCGATCGATCAGCAGCTCGCGGCGCTGCTCGACGGGACCATCGACGTCGGGATCTTGCGGCCGCCGCTCGCCGATCCGCGGCTCGCGACGCGGGTGCTCGCCGAGGAGCGCTTCGTCATCGCCCTGCCGCGGGGGCATCCGCTCGCCGAGCGCGAGCGCGTCACGTTGCGTGCGCTGGCCGGGGAGCGGTTTATCCTCTTTACGCAGGAGCGCAGCCCGCTCTTTTACGAGCGCATCCAGTCGATGTGTCAGGCCGCGGGTTTCACGCCCGACGTGCAGCAGCATGCGACGCAGATTCACACGATGGTCGGTCTCGTTGCCGCCGGGATCGGCATCGCGATCCTTCCCGAGGTGGCGCGCAATCTCCACCTGCCCGGCGTCGCCTTCTGCGCGATCGAGGAGAACCCGGCGGCGGTCGAGGTCGCGCTCGGCTGGCGCACGAGCGACACCAATCCGGCGCTGGCGGCATTTCTGGCCGTGACCGACGCGGAGAGCGTGGGGCGCGACAAGGAGGCGTAGGTGTCGGCGGCAGCGGTGAGGCCGCGCGCCCGGCGTTTTCGCGCCGGGTGCCGCCTCTGCGCCGAGCGTGGTCGCTAGCGCGGCGGCATGACCCCGTCGGGGCCCGCGCCGCAGACGATGGCGCAGATCTTGGCCCCGGCCGCGACCTCGATCCGGCCGCATTGCAAGGCGGCGAGCGCGGCGGCGCCGCTGAGGTCGGCGGCGAGGCCCATTTCGAACCACAGCCACTCCGCCGCGTCCTGCATCTCGGCGTCCGACACGAGGACGATCTCGTCGACATTCTGCGCGACGAGATCATAGATGCGGTCGTCTGTGCGGCTGCAGGCAAGGGTCGGAACGGCGGTCGTCACCCGATCGAGCGTGACCGTGTGGCCGGCCTCCAACGAGCGCTTCAGCGTCGGCGAGCCTTCCGCCTCGACCCCGATGATCCGCACATGCGGGGCGAGCGCCTTGATCGCGGTCGACGCGCCGGAGATCAGCCCGCCGCCGCCGATCGCGATGATCACGGTTTCGATCTCCGGTAACTGGTCGAGAAGCTCGAGCCCCACGGTGCCTTGCCCCGCGACCACGAGGGGATCGGCGAACGGGTGGAAATAAGCGGCGCCGGTCTTTTCGACAAAGTCGAGCGCCGCGGCGTTCGCCTCGTCCCAGACGGAGCCGACTATGACCGTCTCCGCCCCCCAGCGATGCAGCTTCTCGACCTTCGCCGGGGACACGTTCCCCGGCAGGAAGATGGTCGCCTGGACCCCGGCCATGTGGCCGGCGCGCGCGGTCGCGAGGCCGTGATTGCCGCCCGACGCGGCGACGATGCCGTTGGCGAGAATGTCCGGCGGCGTCGCGAGGAGCCTGTTGGTCGCGCCGCGGGCCTTGAAGGAGCCCGTCACCTGGAGGAGTTCGAGCTTCAATGTCAGCGCGGCCCCGTCGGCGACCGGCGTCTTGAGCTCGCTCGCCTCGATGACCGGGGTGCGGCGCACGCGCCCGCCGATCCGATCTTGCGCGGCGCGGATGTCGTCGATGCCGATCATGGCAGTTGGCCCTCATAGGGGGCGGCGATGACGAGGCAGCAATTGCCGCTCACGACGCGGCCCGGTTGGCGCCGGCCATAGAGGATGCCGTCCGCGGCATAATGGAGGATCTCGGGAGGCCGGGAGGGGTCGCCGAGATGATGCACCCGGCCCGCTTCCTGTCCGGCGCGGACCTCGGTGCCGAGCGGGTGGAAGCCCTCGAACACGCCGTTGGCGCTCGCGAAGACGTAGCCGGGCGGGCCCGGGATCGTCAGCACCGGGCGATCGGCGGCGGCGGGCTGATTTGGGCTCGCCTCCAGGATGCCGAGATGGGCGAGTACGTTGCGCGCGCCGCGCCGGCAAATCTTGAGCGCTTCGAGCGACACCGTTCCGCCGCCGCCCATTTCGGTGCCGACGGTCGTGAGGCCCGCCGCGACGGAGGCCGCTGTCGAGGTGCGCCGCTCGCCGAGATTGTCGACGACGACGGTGAGCGGTGCACCGAAGGCGAGGACGGCGGCGGCGTTGCGCTTGTGATGGTCCGGGTCGGCCGCCGGCTCGATGATCGCGCTCGGCAGGATGTCGAGCGAGGAGCCGCCCGAATGGAGGTCGAGGAAGGCGTCGCCGATCGGATAGATCACGTCGTTGACGAATGCCGACGTCTGCTGCGTGATCGTGCCGCCGGGATCGCCGGGATAGGTCCGGTTCATGTTGAGCCCGTCGACCGGCGATGTTCTGCGGCCGGCCTCGACAGCCGCGACGTTGATCGCCGGCAGGAGAATGACCCGCCCCTGGACCGCGCCGGGATCGAGCTCGCGCACCATCTCGCCGAGGACGATTGGTCCTTCGTACTCGTCGCCGTGATTGCCGCCCTGCAGGATCGCGGTCGGCCCCTCGCCATTCTTGATCACCGCCACGGGGATCCGTGTCGTCCCCCAGGCATCGTCGTGCGGCGAATGGGGGATGTGGATGAAGCCGGATTGCTTGCCGGGCTTGTCAAAGTCGACGGTGACGAACGCGGTGGACTTGCGGGCCATGATTGAGCTTCTTGCCGTGAGGGCGATTTGAGGATGGGAGAGGCGCCGGCCGGCGCCTCTCGTGGGAAGCGGCGCCGGGGCGCCGCTTCTCGGACGGAGCTGCGCCGGGGCGCCGCTCGGGAGCCGGTTACATGCTCGGGAAACGCTCCGGCAGCGGCTGGCCGAGCCATTCCTCGGTCATCTCCGACAGGCGGCCATTGTTGAGATTGTAGAAGACGAACGTGTCGACCCACCGCAGAAGGTCGGGATTGCCCTTCGGCACGCCGACATGGGTCGGCGAGTAGCGGAAGATCTCGATCGGGGCGAGCGCGTTGTCCGGATCGCGCTTCGACAGATCGTTGGCGATGATATTGGCCGTCGCCAACAGCTCCACCTGGCCGGAAAGATAGGCCGAGGCGGCCGTCGCGTCGTCGTCATAGCGCTGAATGTTGGCGTCGGGCGCGCGTTCGGTCAGCTCGATGTCCTGCGTCGTTCCGCGGGCGACGCCGATCGTCTGGTCGCCGAGATCGGCAAGGCTCGACAGCTCGGAGTCCTCCGGCCCGAACAGGCCGATGGAAAGCGCCGAATAGGGCGAGGAGAAGTCGATCTGCAGCGCCCGCTCCGGCGTCGCGCCCATCGCCGCGACGGTGAGGTCGATGCGGTTGGTGGCGAGATAGGAGATGCGGTTGGCGCTTGTGACGGTGGTGAGCTCAAGGTCGACGCCGAGCGCTTCGGCGATCAGCTTGGCGACTTCGATGTCGAGCCCGACCTGCTGGTTGCTCCCGTCGAGGAAGCCGAAGGGCGGCACGTCGGCCGGCACCCCGATGCGGACCGTTCCGGCGTCGAGGATATCCTGAAGATCGGCCTTCGCCGGTGCGGTGACCGCGAGAGAGACGAGCGCCGCGCAGGCGATCGTCGACAGGTGCTTCATCATTTCGTTCCCCTCCTTTGTTGGCCGTCAGTGAAGGACGGCATTCAAAAAGCTGGTCAGCTCCGGTGTGCGCGGCTGTTCCAGCGTCTCGCGCGCATCTCCCGCCTCATGGACCCGGCCGTGGTGCATGAAGACGACCCGGTTGCCGACCGTTTTGGCGAATTTCATTTCGTGGGTGACGAGCAGCATCGTCATGCCGTCGGCGGCCAGCGCTTCCAGCACGCGAAGCACTTCGCCGACGAGCTCGGGATCGAGCGCCGAGGTGATCTCGTCGAACAGCATCACCTTCGGCCCCATGGCGAGGGACCGGGCGATGGCGACGCGCTGTTGCTGGCCGCCGGACAGTTCGTCGGGATAGGCGTTGAGCTTGTCCGCGAGGCCGACCTTGGCGATCGTCTCCCGCGCGATGTCGCGGGCCTCCGCGAGCGGTGTCTTGCGGACCACCTTGAGGGCGAGCGTGACGTTCCGCTCCACCGACAGGTGCGGGAAGAGGTTGTAGCTCTGGAACACCATGCCGACGCGCTGGCGCAGATCGTTGAGGTCCGCCTTCGCCGTGGTGACTTCGGTCCCGTCGACGGTGATGCGCCCCTGCTGGACCGGCTCGAGGCCGTTGATACAGCGCAGCATCGTCGACTTGCCCGAGCCGGACCGCCCGATGATCGCGACGATCTCCCCCTCTTCGACCGAGAGATTGACGTCCGACAGAACCTCGAGATTGCCGAAGCGCTTGTGCACCCCGTCGAGCTCAACGAGCGACATGGATTCTCCCTTCAAGTCTCTGACTGGCGCGTGACAGGCTGAAGCAGATGACGAAGTAGATCGCCGCGACGGTGAGGTAGACCGCCATCGGGGCGAAGGTCGCATTGTTCAGCATCTGCCCGGCCCGGCTCAGCTCCACGAAGCCGATGACCGAGGCGAGCGAGGTGTTTTTGACGAGCTGGACGAGGAAACCGACGGTCGGCGGGATGTTGATCCGCACCGCTTGCGGAATGATGACGTACCGCAGCCGTTGCAGGTAGTTGAGGCCCAGCGCCGCCGACGATTCCCATTGTGTTTTCGGGACAGACTGCAAGCCGCCGCGCCAGATCTCGGCGAGATAGGCGCTCGCATAGATCGAGAAGGTGGTGACGGCCGCGGTCCACGCGCCGACATTCCAGCCGAACACGCTGAACCCGAAAAAGAAGATGAAGAGCTGGCCCAGGATCGGCGTACCCTGGACCAGGTTGATGTAGCCGATCGCCAGCCAATTCGCCGGTCGGAACGGCACGATCCGCAAGATCGCGACGACCAGCGCCACCGCACCGCCGATCGCCATCGCGGCGAGCGTCAGTAGGATCGTCCAGCGGGCCGCGAGCAGCAGGAAGAGGACGTCGTCGAAACCGAATTCGCGGATCATCGTGCGGGCCTCCTGACGAAGACGCACCAGTAGATCGCCGCGAAGACGCCGCGGAACAGCAGCGTCAGGCCGAGATAGATCAGCGTGATCGCCGTATAGACCTCGAACGAACGGAAGGTGCGGGAGTCGATGAAGGACGCCTGATGGAAGAGCTCGTTGGCGCCGATCGTGGAAACGATACTCGTCATCAACATGAGAAGGATGAATTGGCTCGTCAGTGCCGGATAGATCGCCTTCAGCGCCTGGAACAGCACGACGTGTCGGAACACCTGATAGCCGTTGAGCCCCAGCGCGTGGCCGGCCTCGATCTGACTCTTGCGGACCGATTCGATGCCGGCGCGGATGATTTCCGCGCTATAGGCGCCGAGATTGATCGAAAGCCCGATCAAAGCGGCCTCGTTGGCGGTGAAGCGGAGGCCGAGGCTCGGCAATCCGAAGAAGATGATAAAGAGTTGCACCAGCAGCGGGGTGTTGCGGATCGTCTCGACATAGACCGTCGCGATCGACCGGAGTGGACCGGGTCCACCCGTGCGCAACGCCGCGATCACGACGCCGATGACGAGGCCGATGAGGATCGTGGCAGCGGAGAGCTGCAGCGTCAGGAGGAGACCTTCGATGATCTCATCCCGATACGCCAGGAGCGAACTAAACCTGAAACTATAGTTCATGAACGCGGCGGCTCCGGTTGTCGTCACCCTGACCGAACCGCCAAGGCGCTTTATAGGAACACGAGAAATGCTATCGTCGTTTCAAATGTGACGTCAAGGCTCGTATATAAAACGAGATGTGTGTGATGGTGAATGACCAGACCAGCTACTCCGCCCCGGCTTTGGAAAAGGGGCTCGATATTTTGGAGCTCCTTGCCGCCGAGGGCACGGCGCTCACCACGCGGCACATCGGCGAGCGGCTCGGCCGCTCCAAGAACGAAATCTTCCGAATGGTCCATGTCCTCATCCGGCGCGGCTACATCGCGCGCGCGCCGGACGGCGAAGGGCTGACGCTCACCAACAAGCTCTTCGCGCTCGGAATGCAGACGGCGCGGATGCGCGACTTGATCGCCGTCGCCGGCCCCATCGTGGAGCGTCTCGCGGACGAGATCCGTCAGTCGGTCCACCTCGTCGTCGCCAACCGCGGCGAGACGGTCGTGATCGGGGCAGCGTCCGGCGGTTCGGAAATGACGTTCAGCTTGAAGCTCGGCTATCGCCGCCCGCTGGTCGACGCGCACTCCGGCCTGCTGCTGATCGCGTTTCAGCCGCCCGAAGCCGGCCGACGCATGATCGAGGAAAGCGTCGTGCTGATGCAGGAGAAGGTCGACAGAGCGGCGCTCGATGCCGAATTGGAGACGCTACGGCGCGACGGATCGATCGTCCGCGAGAGTCGGGACATTGTCGGCATCACCGACATCGCCGCGCCGATCGTGCTCGGCAACGGACAGGCGATCGCCTGCATCATCGTCGCCCATTTGAACCGGAAACAGACCGTCCCCGATTACGAAGCGGCGCGGGGAAAGCTGGTGGACGCGTGCTCGGAGATCGCGGCGCGGATGGAGGAGTATCGGCCGCCGGTTCATGCGGGGGCCGCGTCGCAGCGCGGCTGATGCGCGGACAGCCGGTCGAGGGCGGGCATTGGCTTGCCCGCCCCGTGTGCGGAACGTCAGTGCCCGCGGATCATCCGGGCGCCGCCGACGAGGATACAGGCGCCGATGACACCGGCGACGAGATAACCGACCCATCCGCCGAAGCTGACGCCGAGCAACCCGAACAGAAAGCTCGCCACCGCGGCACCGATGATGCCGAGAATGATATTCATGAAGATTCCGGTGTCGCTCTTCATCAGGGCCGAGGCGATCCAGCCTGCGAACCCACCGATGATGATCGCGGCAATCCAGCCGATTCCAGCGTCGTCCATCACTCGTTCCTCCTGATGCCAACGGATGTCGTCCGACGGGAGACGTTCACGCGTCTTGGCAACTTTTGCAAATGTCCGAAGCCGCATCCGTCACGGTTCACACCGCGACAGATGGGGCCCACGAAGGACGCACGACCACGGCGGTAAGTTCCCGGCAGGATGCCGATCGTTTCGCCCCGGCCGTTCATCGGCCCGGCCCCGACATGCGGGCGGTCCGGCAGATCAGCCGGATGATCGCGAGATTGACGCCGGGGGCGAGCGCCGTCGCGATCACTCGGACGGGATCGTCGAGCCGGTCGAGCATCCGGTTCCATGGCAGACCGAGCGGCACGAGATAGACCGCCGCGAGCGGGTCGCGCGGCTCGCCGAAGAGGCCGAACGTGCCGATCGCCAGCACGGCCAAGGCGAAGAGCCAGGCTAGCGCGAACAAGACCGTCGTGATCCGGCATATCCGCATGACGTCGCCTTTCGCACCCGAGTGTGTTGCAGGGTGCAGCGCCCACGTTAATCGTTGCCCTTATCGGAGACGCGCACGATGTCGTCTCCGCTTGCGTCGCACGCCCAAGATCCGATGCACGTCAATATGAGCACTGCGAAATCTTGATCGAAGGGTCAGTGAGCTTGCGGCGTGATCTGCGATACTTCAAGTGGACCTGCCGGCATCAGTCGATAATGTGATAGCCGCCATCGACATAGAGCACTTGGCCGGTGATGAGCTTCGCGGCGCGATGGGCGAGGAAGGCCGTCGCCGCGCCGACATCGTCGATCGACACCAGCGCGCGCCGGGGCGCCTTGGCGGCAGCCTTTGCGAGCAGCGCGTCGAATTCGGGGATGCCCGAGGCCGCGCGGGTCGCGAGCGGACCGGGCGAGATCGCGTGGACGCGGATGCCGCTCGGCCCCAGCTCGGCCGCCATATAGCGGACCGCGCTCTCGAGAGCCGCCTTGGCGATGCCCATGATGTTATAATTCTCGACCACCATCTGCGAGCCATAATAGGTCATCGTGAACAGCGTGCCGCCGTTCTTCATCAGGGGCTCGGCGAGGTGGCCCATGCGCATGAAGGACCACACGGACACCTCCATCGTCTTCAGGAAACCGTCGAGCGGGGCATCCGTCACCCGTCCGGCGAGCGTGTCGCGGGGCGAGAAGGCGATCGAGTGGATCACGAAGTCGAGCGCGCCCCATTCCTCGCCGATGCGCGCGAACACGGCCTCCATCTGCCCCGGCACGGCAACGTCGAGGGGCATCAGAATCGGGGCGGCGACGTCCTCGGCGAGAGGGGCGACATGCGGGCGGGCCTTGTCGTTCAGATAGGTCACGGCGAGCTCGGCGCCGAGCGCGCGAAAGGCTCGGGCGCAGCCCCATGCGATCGATTGATCGTTGGCGATGCCGACGACGAGGCCGCGATATCCGTCGAGGAGTTTCGCCTTGGTGTCGGGTAACGTCATACGGGCTCTCCTCCGCCCCGTTCAGGCCGCGATCGGGCTCGCCGACGCGCGCCGCGCCGCCGCGTAGAGGGACGCCACCGCGCACGAAGCGAGGCGGGTGCGCACCGTGTCGGCCCGCGAGGTCAGCACGATCGGCACCCGCGCGCCGAGCACGATGCCGGCGGCGTCGGCATGACTGAGAAAGGTGAGATTCTTCGCCAGCATGTTGCCGGCCTCGAGATCCGGGACCACCAGAATCTGTGCGTGTCCGGCGACCGGCGAGACAATGCCTTTGATACGCGCGGCGTCGGGATCGATCGCGTTGTCGAAGGCGAGGGGCCCGTCGAGCGTGCCGCCGGTGATCTGGCCCCGATCGGCCATCTTGCAGAGCGCGGCCGCATCCAACGTGGACGGGATCTTCGGCGTCACCGTCTCGACGGCGGACAGGATCGCGACGCGGGGCGCACCGAGCCCGACCGCGGTCCAGAGATCGATGGCGTTCTGAACGATGTCGCGCTTCGCTTCGAGGTCGGGGAAGATGTTGATCGCCGCATCGGTGATGAAGAGCGTGTCGGCATGACCGGGCACGTCCATCACGAAGACGTGGCTGATCCGCCGATGGGTGCGCAGCCCGGTGGCGGAGGCCGTCACCTCGCGCATCAACGTGTCGGTGTGGAGGCTTCATTTCATGAGAAGCTCGCCGCGTCCCTCGCGGATCAGGCGGACGGCGAGGGCGGCGGCGTCACTGTGCTCTGCGTCGACGATCTCGATGCCGGACAGGTCGAGGCCATGCGCGTCGGCGATCGATCGCATTCGATCACGCGGCCCGACGAGAGTCGGGGCGATCAGCCGGGCGCGCGCCGCTTCGAGCACGCCGCGCAACGCGGTCTCGTCGCCGGGGTCTGCGACGATCGTTGGAGCCGGGCTCTCCTGCTTCGCCCGTGCGATCAGGCGATCATATTTGGAGATGGTCGCGCCGTCGTTCACGCTCGCCGTCATGGCGGAAGCTCCCAGTTTCGTTGCGACGCCGATTTCGGAGCGCTGCGACGCCGATGATCCGGCGATGCGGCGCGCTCAGGCCTCTCCGTCAGGCCGGGTTGCCACGGCCTCGGCGAGGTCGGGGGCGGGCGGTGCTATCGGCCCGTCATGGGGCCCCGGGACGGGCATGTCGGACACGTGCGGTGTGGTGAAGAGGGCGGCGATCCTGTCGAAGCGGGCGGCGGCCTCTCCGGTCAGCGCGCCGGATGCGCCGAGGACGGAGGCGAGCCTGTCGAGCGCGCTGTTCCGCGCGGCGGTGTCGGCCGGCAGGAGCTGCGGAATAGCGGCGAGCGCGGCCTCCTCGTCGATCCACAGCATGTAGGATTGGTCTCGCACCATGGCCTTGAACGCGGCGAGGGACAGCGCGCGGGCATCCTCCCGCCCTTCGCGCAGACGCCGGATCGCCGCGAAGCCGCGTTCGTCGACGCGGCCGCGGGCCATGCCCACATAAACGAGCGCGCGCACCAGCGCCTCGGGCAGGCCGCCATCGCCCATGCCGGCCCGCAGTGCGGCGATCCGGTGCTCGATGAGGCGCGTATGGAGAAGGCTCCGCGCCGGCTTGCGCGGGCGCCGGTCGGAGTTCGCGTCGATTCCCAAAGCGGCCTGGAGCGCGGGCGATCCATAAAGGGCGCGAAACGTATCCTCCGCGGCGGTCTCCGCCATCACCCGGACCGAATCGAGCGTCGCCGCGATCTGGCGAGAGGCCTGATCCTGGAGGGAAAGCCACGGATTGTCCGCCGCGACGCGCCGGCGGCCCTTGCGGGTCGCGGCCGCCGCCTCCGCGACCCAGCCGAGCCACGGATTGGACGCGCCGAAGCTCTCATAACCGAGGCGCAAAGGGTGCAGACGGCGCATCGTCTCGGCGACGGCCGGGCCGATGCTCGCCCGGACGAATGGCTGCACGAACGCCCGATAGAAAGCGAGATTGATGTCCGACATGCGCGCAGCCGCCGCGAAGCGCCGCTCGTCGGCGAGATCGTTGCCGCCGAGCGCACGGATATCGTCGAGTGTGCGCGCCTCGCAGCGCATCGCCCAGTCGCCCGTCACGAGCTCGGGATGGTCGGCGACCGCCGCCCGCGGCTCGAACACGGCCTCGTAGAGGCCGGGCGGGAGCAGATCGATGAGGTCGATATTGGAGGCGAACTCGTCGTGCTCTTTGCGCGCGATCCCGGCCGAGACGAAGATGCCGAGATGACCGATCGTGTCGTGGATCGTGTAGACGATGGTCTGCCCGAAGGCGCGGATCTCGTCGACGCTGTTATAAAGGTCGAGGAGCCAGTCGAGCGCCTGTTGCGGCGGGGTGATGTTGTCCCCGCGCGAGCAGAACACGACGATGGGCGAGCGGATATTGCGCAGGTCCACCACCGTGTCGTCCAGGGTGATCCCGCCCGCGGTGAGCCTGTTGCCGATGAACAGCGCGTCGACGATGAACTGGATTTCCTCGGCATTGAGGCTGACATGGCCGCCCCACCACCGCTCGAAGCCGAGATAGCGCTCGGCCTCGGTGTCGACCTTGGCGTAAAGATTGTACGGCTTGGTCCAAAGGGTGTTGGCCGGGTTCTGGTTCTCGAAATTCTGGACGAGCCATGCGCCGTCGAAGACACCCGCGCCGAGATCGCTCGCGAGGGCGGTGAGCCAGCTTCCGCCGAGCAGGCCGCCGAGATAGCGCATCGGATACCGCCCCTTGACGCCGGCCCAATAAGACAGCGGCGCGCCGGCGACGATGATCGGGCCGAAGAGTTCGGGACGGACCGCCGCCAGCATCATCACCGCCCATCCGGCCTGGCAATTGCCGATGACGCACGGCCGGCCATCGGCCTCGGCATGGCGTCGGCCGACCTCCTCGAGGAAGGCGGCCTCGGCGAGGGCGACGTCCTCGATCGTCTGTCCCGGCACCGGATCAGGCAGGAAGCCGATGAAATAGCAGGGGTGTCCGGCCTTCATCGCGACGCCGATCTCGCTGTCGGCCTTGAAGCCGCCGATGCCGGGTCCGTGGCCCGCACGCGGATCGACCACCACGAACGGCCGTCGGGACGGGTCGAGCGTCGTGCCCTCGGGCGGTCGGATGCGCGCCAGTAGATAGTTGACCGGGCGCGGCAGGCTGCGCCCATCGAGAACGAGTTCCGCCGCATAGTCGAGCACATGGGGCACCGGCAGCGCGGCGTGCCGGCGATAGGCGTCGCTGCGGCGGCGCATCACGTCGAGGAACAGGACCGCGCGTTGCAAAGCATCCTGCTGGTACGCATGCCACGAGGACAGACCGGGGATCGCCGTCCCCTCCCTCGGCCTCGCGGGCCTCGTTTGCGTCACGTCCGTCACGCCTTGCAAGGTCGAGCCTCCCATATCCTGCCGGGCCCGCGTGGCGGGTGGCCGGTGAGGTGATCGCTCAGAACGTTTTCGGCTCCCAGTTGAGGAGGAAGCCGACATTGCCGGGCATGCCGCCCGGAAAGTCGACGATCATCGCCTTGAGGCGATAGCCCTTCGGCTGAAGGTTGGCCTTGAAGCCGTCATAGAGCTCGCGGGCTTTGCCCTGCAGGGTGTCCGGCCAGGCCGGGTCGAGATTGTTGATCGCGCGCCCGGCGTCGGTGCAGAGGGAGGAGGGGAAGGTGTAGACGAGCGCTTCATACTTGCCCTCGTTGACGGTGTTCGTGACGATCGTGCGGATCATGTCGCGCTCGCGATCGCTCACATGGTCGGACAGGAACTCGTTGGCGATCGCGTCGAGCCGCGCCTTCTCGGCTTCCTTCTCCTTCAGCCGCCGGTCGATCTCCTTCATCTGCCGGTCGAGGATCGCCATGCGGAGATCGTCCGCCGTCGGGATCGCGGGTTTGGTTGCGCTGTCTTCGCTCGTCATCTGTCGTCGTCTCCTTGCGTTGATGTCGGCGCGTCGATCGGGGCCGGCGCCGTCCGTCAATGGCCGCGCAGAACGAGGGTCTGCACCGGCATGAGGAGGGCCTGCAGGCGCAGGATCAGGGCGTGAACGATGCCCACCGTGTCGACCATGTGGAGGTAGAAGCGCCGCAGCGGTCCGAGGTCGTCGGACTGAAGCGCGTCGTGGTTGCTGGTGTAGGCGTTGGCGATGCAACTGCTGCCCGGCGGCAGGTGATCGAGCCCCCCGGCATAAAGCGGCTCCAGATAGACCGTGAGCGTGCCCGGCGCGCCGATCGCCCCGGTCTCGACGAGCTGCTCCGACGGACGGAGTGCGCCGGCCGCCACGACGTCCTGAACCTTGGTGACGACGAGGGGGATGACCGTGAACGGCACCGCCGTACACGCCGCCTCGGCGATCATACCGACGCGCATCACCTGTGCCTCGATCTGGCCGAAGCCGGCGATGATCGCGCGGCGCCCGGCATCGGAGGGAACGAGGATGCCGGCCGAGCGCATCATCGGATTGACGAGATCGCCGACGCGGAGTGTGAACTGCTCGACGGTGCCGTCGACGCCGGCGCGCACCACCGTCTTGTCGAGCGCGACCTCGGCTTCTGCGTGCTCGGCCTCTGCGCTCGCCCGCTGGGCGGGCAGGCTCGTCGACAGCTCGGTCTCGATCGCGCTCTTGTCCGCGATCGCGGCGGACAGCGTTCCCTGGCGACCGGCGAGCGCCTGTTCGAGACGCTGGATCTCGCGCTCGGCGACGGTCTGGGAATTGCGTCTGAAAAGCTCCCGCTTGGTCTCGAGCTCGTCGCGCACCTGATCGTAGGCGCTTTGCGCTTCGGCGATCCGCCCATCCGCGCCGGCGAGGTTCTGGCGCGCGAGCGCTGTCGCCGCATCGACCTCGGCGACCTTCCGCCGGGCGGTTTCGACGGCCGCTTCCTCCTTGCTGCTGTCGAGCTTGAAGATCGGATCGCCCGCGCGCACCGTGTCGCGCACGTCGACATAGACGTCGGAGACCCGGCCGATGGTCTCGGGCACCAGCGGGACGGTGCGGAAGAGAGAGACGGCGTTCTGCGTCGACGGGTGATAATAGAAAATCATCGTGACGAGCGTCAGCGTCAGCACCACGCAGGCGGTGATGCCCCATCTCAGCTCGAACCAGACCGAATAGAGCGTGATCTCTTGGCCGATCCGCTTGCCTTGAGCGTAGCGGCGGTAAAGGTAGTCGGGAAAGATCGTCAGCATCGAGCAGAGCAAGATTTCAAACATCGAAGCGTTTCCTGCGCGCCGTCGCGTGTCTCAAGCGGGGGTCGCCCGCGCGCCCGCCGGTTCGGACGTCACCATCGCCGGGGGCGCGGTCTCGGAAGTCGGGCGTGGGATCGCCGGCGCCGCGCCCGCGTGACCGGCCGCGATGGCCGCCATTCGCTCCAATGAGTCGGCGATCCGGGCGACGGGTGTGGCGAGGTCGGGGATCGGCACGAGTGCGAGGAGGAGCGCCGCGATCCAGAAGCCGGTCTGATGCGTCAGCAGCGCGATCAGCGCCAGAACGGCGACGACGTGGAATTGGACCATGTTCGACCGATGCGCCATCCGCTCCGGCAGCGCATGCAGCCGCAGATAAAGATTGCCCACGAGGAGGATCAGGACGACGAAGAACACGCCGACCGCGACGAACATCATGTCCGTCTGACCCGGCGGTGTGATGAAGGGCGGTAGATCGTGCGGCGCCAACGGATGAAGACTGGCCATCTTCCGTCTCTCTTCTGGGGTGAGGATGTCCGACCCCGCGATGGGCGCGAGGCGCCGCGGGGGAGAAGGGTAGCCGGCGCGCGCGGGGTCGCCAGCACGTGCGGGTGAGTTACGGGTGACGTTCGGGAGAGCGATCAGCCGCGGATCGGCCGCAACGTGGCGGTCCGGTGGGTCGCCCCCGGGCCGATTGGTAGGCCCGCGTCGGCGAGCGCGCTCAAGATGGCGGCCGCAAGGTCCGGGTCGACATTGCGCCTCGCGAGGTCGGCGGCAGCGTGTGCGCCATAGTCCGGGTCGATGGCCGCCACCGTGCGGAGCGCCGAATGCGCCTCGGGCTCGCGACCCAGCCGGACGGCGGAGGCGGCGACCATGAGAGCGCCATAGACGACGCCGCTCACGTCGACCTTGTGCGCTTCGGCGAGGGCCTCGGCGAAGCGCCCATGCGCGAAATGATAAAGGGCGAAGCCGATGCGGTAGCTCGACGGAAGGCCCGGATTGCGGGCATAGGCCGTCTCCAGCAGCGCGATCGCCTCGTCCCAATGCGCCATGACGGCATGTTGTTGTCCGAGGTCGGCGAGAATGGCGGTGTCGTTGGGATTGAGCGCCCGCGCCACCGCGAGCTCTTCAAAGCTGCCCGCGACGTCGCCGGCGAACCAGTAGGCGCGGGACAGGGCGTGGTGGCTGCGGCTGGCGTTCGGCGCGAGGTCGATGGCGCGGCGGGCGAGATCGAGGGCCCGCCGGGCGAGCTCGGCCCGCGCCGCATTCTGATCGCTGCCGAAGCGGAGCATGTCGGTGTGGATCTGCGACAGGCAGCCATAGAGTTCCGCGTTGTCCGGGTCTCGCTCGCGCGCCGCCTCGAGGGCGCGGCGCACCGTCTCCCTGAGGCTCCGGTCGAAGGTGCGGGCATAGCGGCGGAACAGCATGACGCTCGCCGCCGATGAGCCTGCGCTCACCGTCGCCGCGTCGACGTCCTGCGTTTGGGCGACGAAGATCGCGCCATAAGGCTGCGCGAGTGCGCGGACCACCGCGCTCGCCAGCTCGCCGAGAGCGCCCGCCCATCCGCCCGGATCGAGCGGGCACTCGAACACTTCACCCCAGAGGCAGCGGCCCGTCCGCACCTCGATCAACAGGACTTCCGCGCCGAAATGCGTCGCCGAGATGGTCGTCCCGCCGGTCAGCAGATAGTCGACCCGCGCCTCGCCCGGCTCGCTTTGGAGGACGGACGTGTCGGGGCCGAAGACCGCGAGCTCGGTGAATCGCGTCAGCCCGGCGATGACGTGGCGCGTGAAGCCGCGGGTGAGGTTGGGATAGAGCGATTGATCACCCTCCTCCTCGAAACCCGGAACGAGGATCGACGGTCCACGGCACTCGCGCGGAGGGCGGTTGTCGCTTCGAGGCGGGTCGGGCGCGGGTGCGTTGAGCGCGAATTCGGGAACGTAGCATCCTTTGGGAATCGAGATGATGACGGGATCGGCGCGCCCGGCGGTCAGATAATAGCGCTCCAGCATCCGGCGCAGGCGGCCGGCCTCGATCCGCACGATCGAATCGATCTGCGGGTCGAAGTCCGCGCCGCGCCCGAAAACGCAGGTGGCGATCGTGTACGCCTTGATGTGGTTCTGATGACCGCCGAGAGTTTCGGTAACGATGTATTCCAGAAAGCGGCGGTTGCGATTGGACGCTCCGAAGTCGGGCGATGCAACAATCCGAGCGAGTTGCTCTCGAACGGCCGTGGGGTCAGGGGTGCCGATGTCTTCCATGGTGGGCCCCGTGCATCGGTCTAATCTTACTACGGTCGCCCGCCCATGGGTAGATTCGGCGTTTCAATTCATGGCCGTCGCGATGCGATCTTGACCGTAACGTACTGGCGTCGGGCGCCGCGTGCGGGCGAGTGAGGCGTCGGTTCCGTTCGTTCGGTGCTTCGATGCCGCGATCTCCGTCGTGCGATCCTGCGACCATCATGAAGCGGTTTCCGCAGGATGCGGAGCGTATCGGCCGCCTGCTCCTCAGCCATCGAGAGTTTCGCAGCATCTGCGAGGACCATGCCGCCGCGGAGGCGACGCTCGCGCGCATCAGGGCGCGAGCCGATGCCGACCAGCGGCCCGAGATCGGCGAATACGGCGACATCATCCGCGAGCTCGAGGCCGAGCTCGAAGCCATCTTGCGGGCCGAGCGGGAGAAGGAGGAGGCCGACGCGGGGCCGCGGGAGGGGCCCGAATGACGATGCGACGACGTCCGCCGCCATGCCGCCGCGTCCCGAGCGCGGGCCGGGCGGGCGCACATCCCGTCATGCGCGGACCGTTTGGCGGCGAGGCAAGGGGAGGAGATGGTGGGGCAGAAACAGAAGCGCAAACGGCATAAAGCGCAGGCCGCCGAGGTCTATACGCCGGCGCCCTTGTCGAAGAAGGAGCGCAACAAGGCCTATGCGCGGGAGCTCGAACGCCTCCAGGTGGAGATCGCCTACCTGCAGGCCTGGGTGACGGCGACAGGGGCGCGGGTCGTCATCCTGTTCGAGGGGCGCGACGCGGCGGGCAAAGGCGGGATCATCAAGCGACTGGTCGAGCGCGTCAGTCCGCGCGTCTTCCGGGTCGTGGCGCTTCCGGCCCCGAGCGACCGGGAGAAGAGCCAGCTTTATTTCCAGCGATATATCGACCACTTTCCGGCTGCGGGCGAGGTCGTGATCTTCGATCGCTCCTGGTACACGCGGCCGAGCGTCGAGCGGGTGATGGGCTTCACGCCGGAAGATACGGTGAAGCGTTTCTTGGAAATCCTGCCGCCTCTCGAAGGCTTGCTGGTCGAAAGCGGGATCATTCTTCTCAAATACTTTCTCGATGTCAGCATGGACGAGCAGGAGCGGCGCTTTCAGCAGCGGATCGCGGATCCGCTGCGCCAGTGGAAGCTGAGCCCCATGGACCTCGAAAGCTACCGGCGCTGGTGGGACTACACGTTCGCCTATGACGCGATGATCGCGGCGACCGACACGCCGGTCGCGCCCTGGTGGATCGTCGATTCCGACGACAAGAAAGCCGCGCGCATCAACTGCATCACGCACCTTCTGAGCGCGATTCCCTATGAACGCGTCCCGTTCGACGTGCCGGAGCTCGGCAAGCGGCGCAAGCGTCCCGAGGGGGCGGTCGCCGCGACGCCGCGCCATCTCGTTCCGTCCGTCTTCTGAAGGCGGTGGGGGCGATTGACTTTTGCGGGGCGAGATCACACATCTCGCTCATCATGATCAGCCTCGCATCGTTGCATAGGGGCCTGCGCTGTGCAGGCGATTTCATCGCGGGCATTTAGCCCCGCCGGCCCGTGCCGTTCCGCCCGATTTTCGGGCTGACGACATGGCCGACCGAAGGTGTGTCTTCGGGTGCGGCGGGGCGGACATGGGCGGCGCGCCTCGCAATTCTCCTCGATATCGCAACGGGCCACGGGATCGCGGCGCCATCGACGTCGACGCCTGAAGCGCTGGCCGATCATCCATCAGATTTTGTCGAAGGGGCATGGGCGTCGCCGCGCGCGGCGAAGGCTTTGGTTTGAACCGAGCTCCATCGACGCGAAACGGTCGCGACGGGCGGCATTGCCGCCAACCCGTCGACGGACCGTCCGAAATCATCACGAAAATCTTTGACGAAATCGTCAAAACGCCAAGCAACATGGCCGTTGGGCCTGTTGGTATGAAGAGGAATTCACAATGGCGATGAACCAGAATACGGGCGGCTCGACCGCCCAGACGAACAGCCCGCACATCACGCTGACGGCCCGTGACTATGAGCAGCTCGCGGTGCTGGCGCGTGCCGCGGCGAACCGGATCCCGGACGTCTCTGCGATCCTCACCGAGGAGCTGGAGCGCGCCGACATCGTTGCCGACGGCCGTCCTGAACAAAATGTGTACATGGGCGCGACGGTCGTCTTCCAGGACGATACGGTGGGGAAGGTGCAGACCGTTTCGCTGGTCTATCCGGCCGAAGCCGATATCGCGCAGGGCAAGATCTCGATCCTCACCCCGATCGGGGCGGCGTTGATCGGCGTCCGCGTCGGCGACTCGATCACGTGGGAGACGCGCGCCGGAGCGGAGCGCCGTCTGACCGTGCTCGAGGTGCGGGAGCCGCGTGCCGACTGAAGCTGAACGACGTCCGTCGGCGTCGCCGACGAACCTCGATCGGCGGCGCCGAAGCCCGCCCGCCGCCGTGGCCTAAGCGATTGGCCAAATATCGATGTCGCGGCGTATGCGCGGCGACCCGTGCGCGGGGCGCTTCGGGCGCGAGGGGCGCATATCCCATTTGGGATATGTCTTATTAAGAAGAACTCACAGTAGTACTGAAATTTCGCTCGGAATTCCTGAGTTTGGGTGCGTCTTCCCAAGAAAGGTTCAATTCTTGCTTGACGGGCCTGTTCGAGCTGACATATTTCCAAAGTAACGTTGTTTCGGCTTTTGGGCATGGGGCGCGGGCTCGTTCCGTCGTGCATCGACCCAGCCAGACCTGTCTCGTTGGACGCGATCCGGCCACGGTCGGGCCTCTACGGCTCGTGCCGCGCGGGTTCGCGGCCCGATCGCCGGTCGCGGGGCAGGGTGAGACGCCGGCGAAGGGATTTCTCGGCGTGGGATGATGAGACTTGGCCAATTCTTCTGTTTTTCTACGTAAAGTTCACCCGTCCACCCCCACGCCAATGTTTGCGACGACAGGTGATGCGGTCGTTCGCGCGCCGGTCGACGCCCCATCTGACGCGCCCATCCCAGTAAAACCTCGCCGCGGAACCGACGCGGGACGTGTCGCGGGTGCCTCGCCGTGCGGGGCGACGTCGACCGCCGTTCGCCACGCATCCGCCGCGACGCGACACGCCGACGGGTGCGGCCCGCATTTCTACGAGTCGCCGAACACGTCGGCGAAAATTCTAAAGGCTCTGCAATGACCGACCGGCGCACCGAAATGCCGATTGTCCGGCCCGACGACGACCTGCCCAGGCGCACCGGCCTCTCGCGCCGTTCCTTCATCCGCCTCGGCGTCTTTTCGGGGATCGCCGTGACGCTGTCGCGCGTCGTCCCGGCCCAGGCGATCGAAGTCGATTCGACGAAGCCCGCCGGCGACTGGATGGGGCCGGACGGCCGTCCTCGCTATCGGTGGGACGCGATCAGCAAGGTCACCGGCGACAAGGTCTTCGCCCGTGATTTCCGTGCGCGCGACCTCGCCGGTTGGCCGCAGACCCAGGCGCACGCCTTCTTCGTGAAGGCAACGCGCGCGGATCGCGTGTTCGAAGACATCGACCTCTCCGCATTGGGCCCGGATCTCCAGCCGGACCGCGTCGTCCTGCACGAGGATCTCGCGAACGACCGCATCACCGTTCCGCAAAAGGTGATGGGGCACGGCTTTTACGGCTACGACTTCCTCACCCCGAAAGGGCAGACCCCGCGGATGCTCGGCCACCCGGTCGCGCTCCTCGTCTATAGCGACTTCGATCGGTTCGTCGCGGCGAAGCGGACGCTCGCCTTCAGGACCGACACCGTGCGCTATGGCGAGGACACCGGGCCGAAGCCGCCGGCGAATTACGGCGTCGATCGCTGGGTCCGCGTCGGCAGTGACGATCCGTTCGCCGAGCCGCTCTTCTCCGGCCTCAAAGACGGCCCGATCCGCGGCGGGTTCGACGGCAACACGCCCGTCTGGCCACCGACGCTGACCGAGCCGCTCGAGCCGCCCACCCAACGATTGCGCGACCGATCCGTGCCGCTGGAGCGTCCGCCCCGCAGCGCGGACGAGCAGCAGCGTCACGAGGAGGCCGGCATGGGCTATGCCGCCGACATCGCCGCTGAGATCGACGCGGCGAAGAGCGCGGCCGGCAAGCTGGTGCTGGAACGGTCGGGCTTCTCGCAGTCGATCGACCCGTCGGCGATGGAGCCGGACAACGGCAATGCCTGGTACGACGCTGAGACGCGGACCCTGCACATCCTCGCGGCCACCCAGTCGCCCTACGGCGTCGCGCAGGCGGCGGCCGAGATGGTCAAGGATTGCGCCTTCCCGGTCGATACGATCGATCTCTTGACGGGAACGACGGTCGGCTACGGCTCGAAGGACTATTCGATCTTCCCCCTCTACACCGTGATGGCCGCCTTCTATGGCGACGGTCTGCCGGTGCGGCTCGCGAACAACCGTTACGAGCAGTTCCAGATGGGGATGAAGCGCCACTCCTTCGACATCGACATCACCTTGGTCGCCGACCGCGAGAGCGGCCATTTCGAGATCCTCAAGGGCAGCTATGCCTGCAATGGCGGCGGCCGTGCGAATCTGTCGGTCGCCGTGTCGCACGAGGCCATTCGCGGCGCTCAGTCGATGTACTATTTCCCGAAATCCGACCTGACGGCGGTGGCCCTCGCGAGCCCGGCAGTCGAGGCGGGGTCGATGCGCGGCTTCGGTGCCCTCCAGGCGCAGACGATCCTGGAGCTGATGGTCGACGAGGCCGCCGAGGCGCTCGACATCGACGCGATCGAATTGCGCCGCAGGAACGCGCTCGCGGAAGGCTATGCCAACACGCAAGGCGGCCCTCAGGGCGGTGCGATGCGCAATGTGGACATGCTGGACCGTGCGGCGGCGCATCCGCTCTGGCGCGATCGGGCGGCGCGGAAGGCGGCTTACGAGGCCGCCAATCCCGGCCAGCGCTACGGCGTCGGCTACGCGCAGGTCAACAAGGTCTACGGCGCCGGCGGTGACGTCAGCGCGCTCGCATTGGAGTTCGAGCCGGACGGCCGTCTGGTGCTGCGCCATTGCTGCCAGGAGATCGGCACCGGCGCGACCACGGCCCAGCAGGTCATGATCTGGCAGGCGATCGGCAAGGCGCCCGACGCCGTCACCTTCGGCATCACCGACTTCCCCGAACTTCCCTTGACGACCGACGGTTCGGCTGCCGACGGGGTGAAGAACCCCTTCTGGACGCCGTCTTATCTGCCGGACATGAGCTCCTCGGCGAGCGTCTATTATCTCGGCTTCGCGACGCGGCAGGTCGGCCGGTTCCTGTTCGAGCACACTTTGTGGCCGGCGGCGCGGTCGATCTGGAGCCGCGGTGTCGGCGGCGGCGGTATCTCGCCATTGTGGGTCACGCTGGCGGATCTGCGGATCACCGAGGACGGCGTTGCCGGTGGCGGAATGCGGCCGATCCCGTTCGACGAGCTGGCTGCGGAGGCGCACCGCCTCGGCCTCATCACCGGCGTCGCAATGCACACTTATAGCCTGTGGCAATGGGCGACGGCCGAGTTCGACGTTCCGACCGTGGGCCCTGTCACGATCCCCGCCGACGCACTTTCGGTGCGCTATGGCAACGGCGCATCCGACGCGCTGAAGGCGCGGATGACGACCGGCGGCTATGACTTCATCAAGCGCTCGAGCGTCACCTACCCGCCGAACGGGCGCGGCAATGGTGATCCGATGACCAACGCCGCCTCCGGCTGTCTCGTCGCCGTCAGCGTGACGGAGGGCACGGGCGCCGTCGAGGTCGTGGGCCTCCACAGCCTTCTCGATGCCGGCCGGCCGATCGTTCCCGAACTCGTGTCCGGCCAACAGCAGGGCGGGCTCGCCATGGGCCTCGGCCACGCGCTGATGGAAGAGCTGCCCCTTTACGAAGACGGCCCCGGAGACGGGACATGGAACTTCAACCGCTACAAGCTGCCGCGTGCGGCGGACGTGGCGGTCTGGGCGCAGACGTCCGAATACCTCCCGCCGCTCGCGGACACCGATCCCCCGAAAGGCATCGCCGAGGCGGTGATGGTCCCCGTGATCGCCGCAACCGGCAACGCGATCGCCCACGCCACGGGCCAGCGTTTCTACGAACTGCCATTCACGTCCGATAAGATTGCGAAGGCCCTGCCATGAGCGAGTCGCTCCCTCTGTCGCTCACGATCAACGGTCGCGCGGTCGGCCCGGTGGACGTCCCGCTCGGGA
Source organism: Acuticoccus kalidii (assembly GCF_021556395.1). GTDB lineage: Bacteria > Pseudomonadota > Alphaproteobacteria > Rhizobiales > Amorphaceae > Acuticoccus > Acuticoccus kalidii. The sequence goes on along the minus strand of NZ_JAKGCS010000015.1, from coordinate 445,631 downwards.
TGCCGATGATCGATTTCCTGCACGAGCATCTCAACCTGACCGGCACGCGGTTCGGCTGCGGGCAGGGGATCTGCCACGCCTGCACGGTCGTCATCGAGGCGGCCGACGGCACGACCAGCGAGAGCCGGACCTGCATTTTCGACGCCCATTATTTCAATGGAAAGTCGATCGTCACGATCGAGGGGCAGGCGCCCCGCGACGCCGACGGCAACGTCATCGAGCTGACGCCGGTGCAGAAGGCGTTCATCGACAATTTCGCCTTCCAATGCGGCTACTGCACGCCGGGTTTCGTCACCGGCGCGACCGTCTTCATGGACAGCCTGAAGCGCAAGCCCGTCCGCCGCGCCGATCTCGAGCAGGCGATCGAGGACGCGCTCAACGTCCACCTGTGCCGTTGCACGGGTTATGTCCGCTACTACGAAGCCATTCGAGACCTCGCGCTTGCCACGCCCGGCTACGTGATCGACTGAGGATATTGGTGTGCGCAAGATCATCCTCATCGTCCTCGCCATCATCATCCTTCCGTCGCTGGCGATCCTGTCCGGCGCATTTCGGACGACGCAGCTGTCGCCGGACATCTATCAGCCTTTGTCCGCGGAGCGGATGGAGGCGCTGAAGCCCCGCGGGCGCGAGCTCACCCTCGCCGGCGACTGTTTCGGCTGCCACTCCCTCGCCAAGGGGCCGATGGGCGCGGGCGGCCTGCCGATCGACACGCCGATGGGCACGATCTATTCGTCGAACATCACGCCCGATCCGACCTACGGGATCGGCCGCTATTCGCGCGCCGACTTCCACCGCGCGGTGCGTGAAGGCATCAACGCCAGCGACCGGAATCTCTATCCGGCGATGCCCTACGTCTACACCCAGATCACGACCCCGGAGGACGTGGACGCGATCTACTCGTACATCATGTCCATTCCGCCGGTCGCCAAAGAGGTGCCCGCCAACACCGGCGTGTTCCAGTTCCCGCTGCGCTCGTTCATGAACTTCTGGACCCTTCTCAACGTCCCCGCACGGCAGGCGCCCAACGAGCCGAGCCGTCCGCCCGCCTGGAATCGCGGCGCCTATCTCGTCGAGGGGCTCGGCCACTGCGGAAGCTGCCACACGCCGATGAACGTGATGATGGGGCCGGACTTCGCGCGGTCCTTGGACGGCGCGATCATCGACGGTCAGGAGGCGCCCTCGCTGAAGGCGGACGTGCTCGCCGCCCAAGGGTTCGACGTTGCGAGCCTGACCAACTTCCTCGCCACCGGCATTTCGCCTCAGGGCACATCCTTCGGACAGATGCACACGGTGACGCATTTCTCGACGAGCGCCATGGAGCGGTCCGACGTCGAGGCGATCGCGACCTATCTCATGACGTCGGCGGACGGCACGATTCCGGCGCCGGCCAACCCGCCCGACCCGCAGCCGGAGAGCTTCCAGCCGGCCGCCGATGGCAGCGATCCGGGCCGGGTCGTCTTCGTGGAGGCCTGCGCGGGCTGTCACGGCATGACGGGCGAGGGGATCCCGAACGTCGCCCCGCCGATGCGCGGCAATGCGACGATCACCCTGGCCAATCCGTTGAATCTGCTCTCGGTCATCGTCAACGGCGTGCCGGATCAGACGTTCGCCGGCAATCAGCGCATGTATGCGATGCCGCCCTTCGCGCACTCGCTGTCGGACGAACAGATCGCCGAGCTCGCCACCTGGATGCGGACCCAATGGGGCGGGCATTCCGAGCCCGTGGCCGTCGCCGAGGTCAACAAACTCCCCCGGCCGGTCGACTGATCTGCCGGATGGAGGGCCGGCCACCGGCCCTCCACCGTCTCGCGTCACCGATGCCGCATCATCGAGGCGCCCCGCCCCCGAGCGCGATGCTCCCGAACGACACGCCGGACCGCGCCGGCTACGGAGACTGATCGATGGATCTCGATCCCCTACTGCTCTCGCGAATCCAGTTCGCCTTCGTCATCACCTTTCACATCATCTTTCCGGCGTTCACGATCGGTCTCGCTGCCTGGCTCGCCGTCATCGAAGCCATGTCGATGGCGACGAAGAAGCCCATTTATCGACGCATCTTCGACTTCTGGCGCAAGATCTTCGCGGTCTCGTTCGGCATGGGCGTCGTCAGCGGGATCGTGATGGCCTTCCAGTTCGGCACGAACTGGAGCGTGCTCTCGGAGCGGACCGGCGCGATTCAAGGGCCGCTGCTCGGCTATGAGGCGTTCACGGCCTTCATCCTCGAGGCGACCTTCTTCGGCGTCCTGATGTTCGGCCGGACGCGCGTGCCGCCCGCATTCTACCTCCTGTCCTGCGTGATGGTCGCGTTCGGCACGACGCTGTCGTCGTTCTGGATCATGGCCAACAACAGTTGGATGCAGGTGCCCGTCGGCTACGAGATCATCGACGACAAGATCATCCCGGTCGACTGGGTCGCGATCATGGGCAGCTACGTGTTCCACATTCGCTGGGTCCACATGATCCTCGCCGCCTACCTCACAACGGCGACCGTCGTCGCGGCGACGGGCGCGTGGTATCTGCTGCGCGGCGTCTACGAGGCGGAAGGCCGGCTGCAATTGCGCTGGGGCCTTGCGCTGATGGCCGCCGTCATCCCGGTGCAGCTCCTGTTCGGGCACCTCAACGGCGAATATACCGAGAAGTACCAACCGGCGAAGTTCACGGCGATCGAGGGACGCTGGCAGACCGAGCAGCCCGCGCGGCTGATCCTCTTCGCCTGGCCCGATCCGCAGAACGAGCGCAATCTCTTCGAGATCGGCATACCGAAGCTCGGCAGCTTCTTCGATGACGGCACGCTCACCGCCGAGGAGCCGGGCATCGTGACCATCGCGCCGGAGGATCGGCCGCCGCTCGCGATCCCGTTCTTCGGCTTCCGCATCATGGTCGGCATGGGCGTCGTGATGCTGCTGATCGGCTGGGGCGGCGTCCTGCTGTGGGCGACGGGGCGGCTCTATCGGTCGACCTGGTTCCTCGTCGGCACGTTCCTGTCCTTTCCGACGGGGTTCGTGGCGGTCGTCGCGGGTTGGTACACGGCGGAGGTGGGGCGGCAGCCCTGGGTGGTCTACGGCTTGTTACGCACCGCCGACGCGCACACCCCATCGATCACCGGCTCTGAGGTGCTGACCTCGCTGCTCATCTACGCGGTGGTCTATGTCTGCGTCTTCTCCTTCGGCATCTACTATATTTACCACCTTTTGCGGGAAGGCCCCGAGGACGTGACGGTGGAGGACATCCCGAACGCGACCGGCAACAGGCCGCTCGCGGGCGCGGGCGATGCCGAGTCGGCCACCGGCAGCGGGGAGGACATCGCGCGCGCCGGCCCGGCCGGTGCCGCAGCCCAATCTTTCGTCGGCGCCGCCGGCCCCGCCAAGGAGTGATCCCGTGGACGCGACATCCCTTCCTGATTTCTGGGCGCTGCTGATCGCGTTTTCGATCATCGCCTATGTCGTGCTCGACGGCTTCGATCTCGGCGTCGGCACCCTGTTCGGCTTCACCCGCGACGAGACGGACCGGCGGACCCTCATGCACGCGATCGCCCCGGTCTGGGACGGCAACGAGACGTGGCTCGTCCTCGTGGGCGCCAGCCTCTTCGGAGCGTTCCCGATCGTCTATGCGATCTTCCTGCCGGCCTTCTATCTGCCGGTGGTCCTGCTCCTCATCGCGCTGGTGTTTCGCGGGGTCGCTTTCGAGTTTCGCTATCGCGCCAAGACGCTGCGCCCGATCTGGGATTTCGGCTTCTGTGCGGGGTCGATCCTGGTCGGATTCGTCCAGGGCGCGGCCATCGGCACGATGGCGCAGCAATTGACGGTGGTCGACGGGCAATATGCCGGCGGGGCGTTCGAGTGGCTCAACATCTTCCCGGTGCTGTGCGGGATCGGACTCGTCCTCACCTACACGCTGTTCGGGACGACGTGGGTCATCCTGAAGTGTGAGGGGCGGCTCCGCGAGCGGGCCTATGACCGGCTGAGCTGGCTGGTGCCGCTGGTGGTCTATTTCGTGGTGGTCGCGTTCCTCTTCTCCTTCAACCGGGACGCGCGCGTTTCGGCGCGGTGGCTCGGCAATCTGGAGCTGTTCGTCATTCCGTTCGTCGGCCTCGTGGCGGCGTGGATCCTCCTTCGGGCGGGCCGTCGCCGCACGGCCGACTGGGTTCCGTTCCTGTCGACGATCGTCTTCGTCGTGGCGAGCTATGTGATGCTGGTGGCGAGCTATTGGCCGTACATGATCCCGTTCACGCTCACGGTCGAGGAGGCGGCCGCACCGCACGAATCGCTGTCGTTCATGTTCTGGGGCGCTGGCCTGGTGATCTTCCCGATCATCTTGATCTACACGATCACGGTCTATCTCGTGTTCCGCGGCAAGGTCGTCACCTCGAACGAGACCTGAGCCCGGCTCGACAACCCCGCGGCGGTGCGCCCGCCGCGGGAACCACCGTGCGTTGATCTTCGTCAATGGCGCGGTGAATCCGGCATGTTCACTCCGGCGGTCGAAATCCACGCTGGAGAGAATGATGCGAGCCACTGTCGTCGTCAGCTTCGGTCAGATCGAACGCTCCCGGCCGCTCGAAGAGGAAATCGAGCGGCGCGTGCGGCGGATCGAGCAACTTTGCGGGCGCCTTCTCAGCCTACGCGCCTCCCTCGACGCGACGCACCGACGCCGATCGACCTCGCGCCGCTACATGGTTCGACTGGAGGCGCACCATCCGGCGCTGACCTTCATGGTCGGCCACGCGCCGCGCGACGACCTCGCCCACCGGAGCATCGAGGTCGTGCTCGGCGAGGCGTTCGACGCACTCGAGCATCAGATCAAGCGCTGGCGTTGGCGCCATTCGGAGGCGGTCGGCGCTCACGCCCACGCTCACGGCCAACCTCAAGCCAACGCTCACCCCAACGCGGCGTCGTTGTGCGCGCCGTCGGCCGCCGATCACCCGATCGCGGACCCTCGCACCGTCGATCCGACCGCAACGACAGAGGCGGCCGTGCAACCTCTCGTGTAGATTGCCGAGCGGGTCGCGACGCGGCCCGCAGGCAGCCGGGGCGGGGAGGGGGCCCGTGAACATCGAGAGATCCCAGGGCGTGCACATGATGGCCGCTGCCGGACCGATGCGCCGAGGCATCGCGCTCGCGGCGCTCGGTATCGTCTTCGGCGATATCGGGACGAGTCCGCTTTACGCTTTCCGCGAAACGGTCACGGCGGCCGGCGGGGCGACGGTGGTCGAGGTGATGGGATCGCTGTCGCTGATCGCCTGGGCGCTCGTGCTCTCGGTGTCGGTCAAATACGTCTCGATCCTGCTGCGCCTCGACAATGGCGGGGAGGGCGGCATCATCGCGCTCGCCGCCCTGCTCGATCTTCACCGTTCGCGCGGCGGTCGTCGTGCGGCGATGCTCAGCGTCGCCCTCGCCGGCGCCGCGATGCTATTCGGCGACGCGCTGATCACGCCGGCGATCTCGGTGCTCGCCGCGGTCGAGGGGCTCGAGATCGCGCTGCCGCGGCTCGATCCGCTCGTCCTTCCGATCGCGTGCGCCATCCTGATCACCCTTTTCGCCATCCAGGGGGCCGGGACCGAGGTGATCGGGCGCTGGTTCGGCCCGGTCATGCTGGTCTGGTTCGCCGCGATCGGCCTCCTCGGCGCGGCGGCGATCGTGGCGCGGCCCGAGGTTCTCGCCGCGCTCGATCCGCGCCACGCGGTCAGGCTCCTTGCCGCCGATCCACTGCGCGGGGCGACCATCGTCACCGCGGTCTTCCTCGCCGTCACCGGCGGGGAGGCGCTTTATGCGGACCTCGGCCAGTTCGGCCGGCGGGCGATCACGCGGGCCTGGTACGCAGTCGTGCTGCCGGGCCTTCTCCTCTGCTATTTCGGGCAGGGCGCGCTCGTCCTCGCGGAGCCCCATGCGCTCGACAACCCGTTTTATCGCCTCGTCCCGGACGCGCTGCGATTGCCGATGGTCGCGCTCGCGACGCTGGCGACGATCATCGCCTCGCAAGCGGTCATCTCCGGGATTTTCAGCCTGGCGCGTCAGGCGATGGAGCTTCATCTGCTCGTGCCGATGCGCGTGCGGCACACGAGCCGGATCAACGAGCACCATGTCTATCTGCCGGTCCTGAACGCCATGATCGGCACGGGGACGTTGCTCATCGCGGTGGGGTTCGGCTCGTCAGCGGCGCTCGCGGGCGCCTATGGCCTCTCGGTCGCCGGCGCGATGATCGCGACGACGATCCTCGCGATCGCGGAGATGCGACAGCGACATCGCCGGCGGGCGGCGCTCGTCGTCGCGCTCTTCCTGCCGCTGCTCGCGATCGACATCGTGTTCTTCGGATCGAGCCTCGGGAAGGTCGCGAACGGCGGCTGGTTGCCCTTGTCGCTGACGGCGTTGGCGCTCGCCATCATGCTGAGCTGGCATCTCGGCCGGGTGCGGCTCGTCGAAGTGGGTGGGACGACCGGCACCCCGATCGCCCGGCTCGCCCGGGAGATGGGCCGGCGCGAGACCAAGATCGCGATCCCGATCGTCGCCTTGATGCGGCCGGGCGAAGGGTCCGTCTCGTCGATCGATCAATTGCTGCGCGTCCTCGAGATCAATCCGGGGCGCGTCGTGATCGTCTCGCTCTGGGTCGGGTCGAAACCGCGTGTGCGGCAGGCGGACCGGGTCACAGTGGTCTGTCTCGACGAGCAGGTCTGCCGCATCGACCTCACGGTCGGCTATCTGCAACAGATCGACCTGCCCTCGCTCCTCGCGCCGGAGTTGGCGCGGCTCGGCATCGAGCCGGACGAGGCGGTCTATCTCGTCAGTCATGACCGGCTCGTGCCGCCGCCCCGCATCCGCAGTGTCGGCGACGTTTCGATCGTGCTCTTCGTCGTGCTGTTCCGTCTCGCCGAGCGGGCGACGGATCGATTCCGCCTGCCGCCGAAGCGCACGCTCGAGGTCGGGGTGATCAAGCAGCTTTGAGGCGGGAGTCGCCGCCGGCGCGTCAGGCGGCGTGCGCCTCGGCCAGCAATTCGGCGAGCGCGCTCTCGACGATCTCCGGCCGCAGGATATGGAGGAAATGGCCGGCCCGCTCCACCAGCACGAGGCGCTTGGCGATCGAGCCGGTCAGCCGTTCGAGGAGATAGGCCGCGTTCTCCGGTGGCACCAGCGTGTCGCGCGCGCCTTGCAGGATCGTCACCGGAGCGCGGATCCGGGCGAGGCGGTGTTCCAGCGATTTCAACTCGTCGCGCAGCGCGATCAGCTCGGCATTCGCATGGTTGAGCGCGCGGGGGAGAAGATTCGCGACGAGCCGCGTCGCACCGAGCCTCTGGAGGGGGTGGAGGCGTTCGCGCTCCGGGTCCGCCGCCGCACCCACGAGGAGGACGCCGGCGACCCTGTCCGGGTGATCGGCGGCCAGCCGCAGCGCGACGGGGCCGCCATAGGAGGAGCCGACGACCACCGCCGGCGCGCTTCGGCCGAGAAGGGCCGCGACGGCCTGCGCCTGGTCGGAGAGGCGGACGACCGGCCCGCCGGGGCCGCTTTCGCCGAATCCGGGCCGATCGAGCGCGATCCGCTCCTGTCCCTCCGGCGCGTTCGCAAGCAGCGGCGTCCAGTCCGAGGCCTCGCCGGGCGTGCCGTGGATGAAGACGACCCGCCGGCCGCCCGGATCGCCGGTCGACAACAGGCTGAGCGGCGGCACCCGATCGTCACCGGGACGCCGGGTGCGGCGCGGGGAGGTCCGTCCCCTCGCGCCGGGTGACAGGCCGAACCCGGTGGTCGCCTGGAATTGCTCGCGGACCGCGCGGCCGAACCGCACGACGGGACCGCCATCATGGCGGGCCGCGGTCGGCGGCAGCGTATCGGTAACGCCGCCGGCGGCTGCCGTGGTCCGGCCGGATGAGCCCGCAAGTCCGCCCGTCGCGGAAGGCATCGGGTCGTGTCTCCATGTGCCGTGAACAGGGTGGACGCCGTCCCGCATCCACGCATCCTTAGATAGGCCGTCCGCCGGATCGGCGGAAGCGCCTGCGTCATTCAGGACGAAGGCGGATAACGGCCGACGAGGCGGTTCTGATGCCGCGCCGCGCGCGCGATCGCCAGCGGCCCGGCCGGCCGCCAGCCCCGCGCGCGGTTCGCCGCACCGATCTCGAAGAGGAGCCGTTGATGGGCGAAGAGGCGGGCATAGACCCGGCGCAGCGGGGTTCCCGGATCCCAGACATTGATCGCCTCGGCCCCGGCGCCGTTGATCTCGATGATGCGGAAGTCTTCCGCCGCCTCCAGCCGTTCGAGCGAGGCGAAGCGGATATCGTAGCGGCCATAATAGAAATCCGGCATCGCGCGCGAGATGGCGTCGAAGCGGGCCGTGAGGGCCGGCGTGATGTGGTCGCTCGCATCGCGATAGTGGCCGCCGACGCGGATCGATCCGATAAAGGCGAGGCGAACGACCTCGCCGCGTGCCGGCACGCGGTCGAGCGTCTCGCGGGGAAGGCCGCCATGGGCGCCCTGCAGGCCGAAATGCGCGCCAGCCTTCCACGACGCGCGCCGATCCTCGAGGATGAGATCGCGAACCGGGCGCGTCCCGTCGCCGACGACGTGGGGGAAATAACGCAGCGTGAGGGACAGGACGATGCTGGTCGGTGCGCCGGGGCGGCGGGCGTAGAAGACGCCGGCTTCGCCGTCCCAGTCGACGAGCGCCTGCACCATCAGTGTCGCCTCCTCCGGGAAGGCGGCGACATAGGCGCGGAGCGCCTCCGCGTCGTCGATACGGCGCACCCCATAACCCTGCCAGCCGATGTCCGGCTTGGCGACGAGCGGGAATGCGAGCCCCGCCGCGTGCGCGAGGTCGACGGCCCGCTGCCCGTCCTCCGCCGCGTCCCCCTCCAAGCGACGCGTGAGCGAGGCATAGGGGGCGAGCCAGTGCCGCGCGTCACCGGACACCATGTCGAGATAGGCGGTCTTCGATTCGCCCCAGAGACCGCCGACCTCGATGCGCGGGTTTGCGATGGTCGGCAATGAGGCGCTGCGGAAGCGGAGCGAGAGCCAGATCCATTGCACCGCGAGGGGGGCGTAGAACATCAGGGTCGGGATGCGCTCGGCCGTCGCGATGGAGGCGACGCGGGCACGAAGAGGCGGCATCCCGCCGTGGCTGACGGTGTCGCCGAACGTTGCCCGGCCGCGGGCGACCAGTCCGCCGATCCCCGACCGGCCGACCCGCAGGAGAACGCCCCATGGCGGCGTCCGAAGCCATCCGAGCGACACCACGAGGAGGAGGATCGCCACGATCCACGACCAGTAGCCGATCCGCGACAGAACCCCGTCGCCGAACCGCGTCGCGAGCCAGAAGAACACGAGGAGATAGATCGCCGCTGTGGTGAACGAGATGGCGGCGAAGAACGCGAAGCGCACGCCCGAGAGCCCGCAACCGATATAGACCGGCGACATCAGCCCCGGCAGGAGCCGCGACACGATCATCGCCGGAACGGTATGGGCGCGCAGGAAGGCGCCGAGCCGTTCGATGCCGGGACGCGCGACGAGGTGCCGGACCCGGCCGCTCCGCCGCGCGAGACGACCGAGGCCGAAGAGGAGGCAGTCGCTCGCGACGATGCCGGCATAAAGGCTGACGAGCGCGAGCCAGGACGGCATCCGATGCTCGACGACGAGGAGGCTCCCGGTGACGATCGCCACCTCCTCGCGAACGAAGGGCATGGCAAAGAGGAGGGCGACCTCGGACAGCCGCGAGGTCGCGATTTCGAGCGGATGCCGGAAGAACTCGAACATGCGAAGCCCCTCGCCGCGTGCGCCGGCCCGCGCGGTGACGCGCGCGATGGGAGGCGCGTCCCGCGCTCAACGCATCATATCGGCAAACCACCATTTCGCCATTTCCGAAGCGGCGACATAGAGCGCCGTGACGGCGAGAAGTGACATGACCAGCGGCCACGGAAGCGGCACGAAGCCCATGAGATCGGCCCCCGGCAGATAGGGGATCGCAAGGGCGAAGGCGGCGACCGCAGCGGTCGAGGCCGACAGGAGGCGCCCAGGTTGGCTCGCCCATGCCGGTCGCCACGTGCGAATGACGTAGACGATGAGCAGCGCCGTCAGCGTCGATTCCACGAACCAGCCGGTGCGGAAGAGCGCCGCATCCGCCTCGAACGGGCCGAGCAACAGCCAGAAGGTCAGGACGTCGAACGCCGAGCTGACGAGGCCGAAGACGAGCATCACCCGTGTCACCTTCCCCATGTCCCACCGATGCGGCGCGGCGAGCACTTCGGGGTCCACCCGGTCGCTGGCGATCGCCATGCCGGGAAAGTCCGACAGGAAGTTGTTGAGGAGGATCTGCTTGACGAGCAGCGGCAGGAAGGGCAGCACCAGCGAGGCGAGGGCCATCGACACCATGTTGCCGAGATTGGCGCTGGTGGTGATCGAGATATATTTCAACGTGTTGCCGAACGTGCGGCGGCCTTCCGCGATGCCCTCCGCGAGGACGGCGAGGTCGGGCTGGAGGAGGACGAAATCGGCCGCCTCGCGCGCGACGTCCACCGCGCTATCGACCGAGATGCCGACGTCCGCCGCGTGAAGCGCGGGGGCGTCGTTGATGCCGTCCCCGAGATAGCCGACCACGTGGCCGCCTCGGCGCAAAGCGAGGATGATGCGCTCCTTCTGCGCCGGGTCGATCTCGGCGAAGACGTCGACGTCCTCGGCGACGCGCCAGAGCGCCTCCTCGCGCAGCGCGGCGAGGTCCCGCCCGGTCACGACACGGTGGACCGACAGGCCGACCGCCTCGGCGATGTGGCGGGCGACGAGGCGATTGTCGCCCGTGATCACCTTGGTGGCGACGCCCCGCGCGGCGAGGGCCGCGAGCGTCTCGCGTGCGCCCGTTTTCGGCGGATCGAGGAAGGTGAGAAAGCCTTCGAAGGTCATCATGGTCTCGTCGGTGCGATGGACGCGTGCCGCGGCGGGCAGCGGACGGCTCGCGACCCCGAGGACGCGCAGACCCGCCGCGCTACGGTCCGCGAACAGCGCCTCGATCGCGCCACGGCGCGCGGCGTCGATCGGGACGCATCCGTCCGCCGTGCGCAGCGTCGCGCAGACATCGAGGACTTCGCGCAGCGCGCCCTTCGTCAGCATCACCGTCTCATGGGTGCCGTCGGTCACCACCACGCTGAGCCGCCGCCGGGTGAAGTCGTAGGGCACTTCGTCGACCTTCTCATAACCGGAGATGTCGATACCGGCCGTCCGTCCGCGCTCGACCAGCGCGTCGTCGAGGGGGTTCGCGAGGCCGGCCTGAAGGCTCGCATTGAGGATGGCGAGCCGCAGAACCCGGTCCGAAGGCGCGCCGTCCGGGTCGAGCGCCGCCTCGACCGCCATGACCCCACGCGTCAGCGTTCCCGTCTTGTCGGTGCACAGGATCTCCATGGAGCCGAGATTCTCGATCGCGTCGAGCCGGCGCACGATGACCCCGCGCGCCGCCATCCGCCGCGCGCCGCTCGCGAGCGTCACGCTGACGACCGCCGGCAGCAGCTCCGGCGACATGCCGACCGCGAGGGCGATGGCGAAGAGGAGCGAATCGATCGGCGGCCGCTCCAGGAAGACGTTGGCCGCGAACACGACGAGGACCATCACCAGCATCACGCGGGTGAGGAGGTCGCCATAGCGCCGCAGCCCGCGGGCGAACTCGGTTTCCGGCGCGGCGAGCCGGAGACGGCCCGCGATGGCGGCATATTCGGTCGCTTCGCCGGTGGCGACGGCGAGAAAGCGCCCCGTGCCGGAGCGGACCGAGGTGCCGGTGAACACGGCGTCGGTCCGTTCCGCGAGCCCGGCGGTCGCCGCCACGGGACCGGGATATTTACGCGCCGCCTCCGGCTCGCCGGTGAGGGCCGACTGGATCACGAAGAGATCCGCCGCCTCGAGGATCAGCCCGTCGGCCGGCACGAGGCTTCCGGCCGAGAGGAGGACGACGTCGCCGGGCACGATCGCGCTGCTTGCGATCTCCGCGACGCGGCCGTCGCGCATGACGCTCGCCTTGAGGGCGAGACGGGCCTTCAGCCGCGCGACGGCGCGCGAGGCGCGGTGCTCCTGAACGAGGCCGAGAAGCGCGCTGCCGATCACGATGGTGAGGATGATTGCGGCGTCGATCCATTGGCGCAGGGCGCTCGACACCAGAGCGGCGCCGACGAGGACGAGCATCACCGGGTTCGCCACCTGGCGCAGCGCGAGGCCGAGGAGGCCGGTGCCGCTCCCCGGCCGCAGCGCGTTCGCCCCGGTCCGCGCGAGCCGCGCGGCGGCCTCGGTCGCGGTCAGTCCGTCCGGCCCGCTGCCGAGACGCGACATCGCGTCCTCGGCGGTGAGGGCCCACCATGCGGCGTCCGTCCCGGCCGCGTCGTGTGGCGCCGGCGTCATTCGAGCGCCTTTCGGAAGCGCAGGATGCTCGCCGTGAGGAGCACCGCCGCGATGGCGCCCATCGCGAGGAATTGCGGCCAGAGGACATCGAGACCGACGCCCTTGAGGAACGTGCCGCGGATCACCACCAGGAAATGGCGCAGCGGGTTCAGATAAGTGAGCCATTGCAGCACCTTCGGCATACTCGCGATCGGGAAGGCGAAGCCGGACAGCACGAAGATCGGGTTGAGCACGATGAAGTTGGTGGCGAAGGCCTGTTGCTGGGTCGTGCACGTCGTCGAGATCAACAGCCCGAGCGCGAGGGTGCTGAGGAGGAAAAGCAGCGTCCCCCCGGCGAGGACGAGCGGATTGCCGACGAACGGCACGCCGAACCAGAGCGTCCCCACCGCGACGACGAGCGCCACCTGGACGAACCCCACGACGAGGAAGGGCAGCGTCTTGCCGGCGATGAGTTCGGCCGGCCGGATCGGCGTCACCATGAGCTGCTCCAGCGTGCCCACCTCGCGCTCGCGCACCACCGCGAAGGCGGTGAGGTTGACGATCAGGACGAGCGTCACGGTGCCGATGACGCCGGGAATGAAGAACCAGCGATCGTTGAGGCCAGGATTGAACCAGGGCCGCTGTTCGAGCGTGACGGTCACCGGGCGCGCGGCCGCGGCGCCGCCGAGGCGGCCGGCGAAATCGTCCGCCTCGTCCTGCGAATAGCGGGCGACGATCGTGCCGATATAGCCGAGCGCGATCAGCGCCGAGTTGGAGTTGGTCCCGTCGACGATCACCTGGATCCGCGCGCCGTGCCCCGAGCGCAGATCGCGCGCGAACCCCGCGCGGATCACGAGGCCGACGGTCGCCAGGCCGGCGTTCGCGGCCGCCACGATGTCCGCCTCCTGCGTGGCGATGGCGACGACGTCGAGGCGTTGGCTCGCGGTGAAGCGGGCGACGAGGTCGCGGCTTTCCTGGCTGGCGTCGGTGTCGAGCACGATCGTGGAGACATGGGCGACGTCGAAGGTCGCCGCATAGCCGAACGCCAGCATCTGAAGGACCGGGATCAGGACGAGGCGGATCCGGCCGCTTTTGTCGCGCCAGAGCTCGATGAACTCCTTGACCATGATCGCGGTGATGCGGCCCAGCATGTCCGTCACCTGAGGCGCTTGCGGAAGGCGAGGGCGGCGAGCGCGAGCACCGCGGCGGCATAGACCGCGAGGAAGACGACCGGCAAAGCGAGCGCCGCGAGGCCGGAGCCTTTGAGGAACACCGCTTTGACGATCTCGACGTAATAGCGGGTGTAGACGAGGTAGGTGATCGCCTGCACCGCGGCCGGCATCTGGTCGATCGGGAAGATATAACCCGACAGGAGATTGGCCGGGAGGATCGTGGCGATCAGCGCGACCTGGCTCGCGCCGAGCTGGTCGCGGATCAGCGCCGAGACGAGATAACCGATCCCGATCACCACGAGGAGGAACAGCGTCGTCGTGACGAAGATCGTGCCGATGGTGCCACGGAACGGCACGGCGAACCAAAAGACGGCAAGGAGCAGGCAAAGCACCGAAACCGCCCAGCCGAGAACGAGATAAGGGGCGAGTTTGCCCACCATCAGCTCGGTCGCGGTGACCGGCGTCGAGATCAAGAGCTCCATCGTGCCGCGCTCCCACTCCCGCGCGATGGTGAGCGCGGTGAGCTGCGCGCCGACGAGTGCGAGGATCACCGCGACGAGGCCGGGAATGATGAAATTGCGGCTTTCGAGGTCTTCATTGAACCAGACGCGCGAATCGACCTCGACCGGGACGAAGAGGGAGGCCGTCTCACCCTGTCGCGCGCGCTCGGTCTCGCCGATCTCGGCCGAATAACGCGCGAGGACGTTGGCGGCATAGCCGTAGGCGATCGTCGCCGTGTTCGTGTCGGTCGCGTCGAGGATCGCCTGGACGGGCGCCGTTCCGTCGGCCGCGAGACGCTCGCTGAAATCGGGCGGGATCACCAGCGCGAGGACGCAAGCGCGCCGGTCGATCGCGTCGGTGAGCTCGGCATATTGGGAAAGCCTGCGGGTGACGGCGAAATAGGCGGAGGCCTCGAAGCGGGCGACGAGATCCTCGCTCGTCTGGCTTCGCTCCCGGTCGAAGACGCAGACCGGAACGTGTTTCAGATCGAGGGAGATGCCGTAACCGAGGAGGAACATCTGGAGGAACGGCATCAGCAGCGCGATCATCAGGCTGCGCGGATCGCGCACGATCTGCAGCACCTCCTTGCGCGCGATCGCGAGGAGGCGCTTCGCCCTCATGCCGCGCGGCCTCCCGTCCGGGTGTCGCTGGCGACGAGGTCGACGAAGACGTCTTCGAGCGACGGAGCGGTCGGCTCGATCCGGCCCGGCTCGACGCCCCGCTCCGCGAAGAGGGCTGCGAGATCGGCCGCGTCATAGTGCGGATCGGCCGCCGCAACGTGCAGCGTGCCGCCATAGACGGAGGCGCTCGCGATCCCCGCCGCGCCGGCGAGTGCGGCGAGGGCCGCGCCGAGGTCGGCCGGCTCGATCACGAAGAGGGGGCGGCCGCCGCCGGCGCGCTTCAATGCGCCGGGCGTGTCGACCGCGACGAGCCGGCCGTGATTGATCAGCGCCACGCGGTCGCAATATTCCGCCTCGTCCATATAGTGGGTCGAAACGAGGACGCTGACGCCATCCTCGGCGAGCGCATGGATGAGATCCCAGAAGCGCCGCCGCGCCATCGGCTCGACCCCCGAAGTCGGCTCGTCGAGGAAGAGGATGCGCGGGCGGTGGAGGATGGCGCAGCCGAGGGCGAGACGCTGCTGCCAGCCGCCCGACAGCGTCGCGACGCGTTGCCCCTCGCGCCCGCCGAGCCCGGCCATCTCCACGGCGTAACCGATCCGCTCGGCCCGCGCCCGTCGCCGCACGCCATAGATGCCGGCAAAAAAGGTCAGGTTTTCGAGAACCGTCAGGTCGCGATAGAGCGAAAATTTCTGCGACATGTAGCCGATCCGCGCCCGGACGCCCTCCGGGTCCGTCGCGACGTCGATGCCGGAGACGCGCACGTGCCCTTCCGTGGGCGCAAAGAGCCCGCACAGGATGCGGATGATCGTCGATTTGCCGGCTCCGTTGGGCCCGAGAAAGCCCATGATCTCGCCTGGCGCCACGGCGAAGCTCACATGATCAACCGCGACGAAGGCACCGAATCGCTTCACGAGCCCGTCGACGACGATCGCGTCCGGCTCCCCCGTGCTCATCGTGGGCTCGCGTCGGCGACCAGCGCCATGAACACGTCCTCGACGCCGGGCGCGATCGCGGCGATGTCGCCGACCGGCACGCTCCGCTCGGCGAGCGACGCCCGGATTTGCGGAATGCGGCGCGCCGGATCGTCCACCACCACATGGAGCCCGCCGCCGACGAGAAGCGCCCGGCCGACGCCCTCTTGCCCATCGAGGGCGGCGCGGGCCGCGCGGCCGCTCCCCGTCATGATCGCGAGGACGGCGCCCGGCATGCGGGCCTTGAGCGCCGCCGGCGTGTCGCAATGGAGGACGCGGCCGGCCGACAGAAGCGCGAGCCGGTCGCAGCGTTCCGCCTCGTCGAGATAGGCGGTGGAGAGGAGGATGGTCACGCCCTCAGCGCGCAGGCGATAGAGGATCGCCCAGAATTCGCGCCGCGAGACGGGATCGACGCCGGTGGTCGGCTCGTCGAGGAGGACGATGTCCGGGGTGTGGACGAGGGCGCAGGTGAGGCCGAGTTTCTGCTTCATGCCGCCCGACAGTTTGCCGGCGCGGAAGGCGCGAAACGCCGTCATTCCCGAGGCGGCGAGCAGACGGTCGGTCCGCTCCTCCCGCACGCGGCGCGGCACCTCGAAGAGGTCGGCATAGAAGCGGATATTCTCCGCGACGGTCAGCTCCTCGTAGAGGCCGAAACGTTGCGGCATATAACTGATGCGCGCCTTGACGGCCTCTGGCGCGGCGACGACGTCGGTGTCGGCGACGCGGATCGTTCCCGCGTCGGGCGGCAGGAGACCCGCGAGCATCCGCAAGGTCGTGGTCTTGCCGGCGCCGTCCGGGCCGACGAGGCCGAAAATCTCCCCCGGCGCGACCGCGAAGGCGAGCCCGTCCACGGCGACACGCTCGCCGAAACGCTTGACGACGCCGTCGAGGGCGACGACCGGAGGCGCGTCCGGGCTCATGGGGCGGCCGGGGGCAGCGCGTCGAGCCGCGCGTCGGCGGGCATGCCGGGCAGCAGCGCGTGGCTCGCGTTGGCGATGTCGATCCGCACGCGGTAGACGAGCGTGACGCGCTCGGCATGCGTTTCGACCGTCTTCGGCGTGAACTCGGCGACGGGCGAGATGAAGGCGACGCGTCCCGCATAGGTCGTGTTCGGGTAGGTGTCGGTGGTCACTGTGGCGGATTGGCCGAGGCGCACCTTCCCGATATCGGGCTCGTTGATGTAGGCCCGCAGCCAGACATGATCGAGATCGGCGATGGTGAGAACCGGCGTACCCGGCACCACGATCTCGCCGAGCTCGGCCTCGCGGACGGTGATCACCCCGTCGATCGGAGCGGTCAGCGTGGTGTAGCCGAGCGTGATCTGCGCGAGCTTCAATTGCTCTTCGGCGGTGGCGATGTTCGCCTCGGCAAGGTCCACCTGCCGGGAGGCGACCTCCCGCAGCGCGTCGTCCCGGTCGCGGGCGGCGGTGGCGACGAGGAGGGCGGCCTGGGTTCGGTCGCGTGCCTCGATGGTGCCGACGCCCTTTTCCATCAGCGTCTTCGCGCGGTCATATTCGGACTGGGCGAAGGCGAGGTTCGCGGTATCGCTCTCGACGAGCTTGGCGGCGGCGGCGAGGTCTTGCTGGGTGGCGGCGAGCTGGCGCCGTTGACCCTCGAGGGTCGCGGCGGCGATCGCGACCTGTTGGCGATAATCGGCGTCGTCGACCCGCGCGACCAGCGTGCCGGCCGTGACCGCCTGCCCCTCGTCGAACGGGAGTTCGGTGATCCGCGACTGCACGGTCTTGAAGCCGATCACGCTCTGATGCGCCTCGATATTGCCCGACAGGACGATCGTCGCCATACCGTCCGGGCGGCCGAGATAGCGCCGAAGAGCGTCACGCTCGTGGTAGGCGACTCCCGCAAGGGCGCCGAGCATCGCGAGGGCGAGCAAGACGATGCCACGATGCGCTCGCATGGGCGCGGCTCACGGTTCGCGACGCACGACAGGTCTCAATAGCGGCATACGGCGCCGTGATAATACGGGGTCCAATGGCACCGCGGATAAAGCGTGGCGGGCGGCACCGCGACGACGGGGTCGCGCCACACGCGGCGCGGTCCGACCCAGACCCACGGGTCGATCATCACCGTCACGCCCTCGTGGCTGTCCGGAAGTTTGCCCTCCAGGATCTTCACGTCGAAGACGATGTCGCCTTTGTCCATGCGCGGGGCCGACAGCTCCACCACGGCGGGCTCCTCGTCCGAACCCGACAGGACGACCATCGCGTTGGGCGCGTCCTTGCCGCCGGCCGGGGCGAGTTCGGCGAACATCGCGACGAAGGCGGGATTGTTCATTACGCCGAGGGTGGTTTCCCGACCCTCGGCGGCGATGATCGTCTCTCCGGCCGGGTCGGTGAGGCGCAGCGTCTTGCCGTCGAAGCGCATCTCTTCGGCTTGCGTGATGAACTGCATGGGGGTGGGCGCGCCGGGGGTCTGTGCGCCGGGAGTCTGTGCGGTTGTGGGGGGGGCTGCGGTCGCGGCTGCGGCGGTGGGGGTGGGCTTGGCCGCAGGCGGCGTGTCCTTCGCGAGCACCGGGCCCGACGCGACGGACGTGATGAGGATCGCAGCGATCAGGACGCTCTTCATGGCTATTCCTCCTCCGAAGACGTGCGAACGGAAATCGCGCGCGATCGACCCGACGACGCGCGAGAATGCGGGCGGGTGGCAGCTGTCCGCCCGTCCGCACCTGCGACTGCCGTTATTTCGCGACGGTCACGTGCTCGGCCTGGCGCACCTTGCCTTCCATGACGTAATCCACCTTGACCTTCTCACCGGCCTTGAGCGTCGTCATTTGGCCGCTCGGAAGGTGGTAGGTCATGCCGTTGTCGAGAGTGATCGTTCTCGCCGTCGTATCCATCGACTTGATGGTGCCCATCGCCGACTCGGCCGCGAGGGCGGGAGCGGCGGCCATGGCGGTCGCGATCAGAGCAGACAGTACGATCTTACGCATTGACATGTGTCCTTGCTTTGAACGTGGCACGAAGGTCGTGACACGGAAGAGGTGATCGGGCCGTCTGGCGGTCAGACGTGCCGCGAGCACCGGCAGGACGAAATCATCGCGTTCGCGCCGCTTGATTGACGGATGTCAACCGTCTTCGCTTCATTACGAAAGATATAGTTTATTTATTTGGACAATATACTTGAATGTCATCGTCGGATTTTCGATCTATCTGGTGCTTTTCTTTCCATTGAAAGGAGCGGCGCGACGGCGGAACGCGCTCTCGGCCCCGCGATCGCCTGCGCCTTGTCGGCGCGCCCTAAGGTCCAACTCTGACTTGCGTCGCAGGCGACGAACGGCCGTCTCGCGGCCGTTTCCGGTCGGGTCCGCCCGGCTCGGGGCAGGATCGCGGCCCGGACGGTCTCCCCATCACGGCGCCTCCGTCCAGCGAAGATTCGACACCGCTCGCGTGGCGGATCGTGAATGCTTCACCTTTATTGCGAAGAATATTTCTAATGTAATTCGTAAGTTTTGGAAGCTTATTTCGATTTTAGGTCCCGCTTATGAAGCAAAGATGATGTAATCGTTACGCGCGCAAAAAGCGGCGTGCGCCGCGTCAGCTTTGCCGGCCGGGCAGCGCGTTGCGGGCCGATGCGGGGCGGTGGCCGATCACGCAAGCGGGGTTGCCGGCCGCCACCTCGCGCGGCGCGAGCGACCGCATCACCACGGCACGCGCGCCGACCACGGCCCCCTCGGCCAGGCGGACGCCGGGGCCGATGAAGGCGTCCGCCGCGATCCAGACGTCGGCCTCCACCGCGATCGGGGCCGCGACGAGGTCGAATGTCGGCACGGTGTGATCATGCGAGGCGGTGCACAGGTGGGCGCCTTGGCTGACGATCGCGTTCGCCCCGATCTCGATCGGCGCGACGTTGTAGAGTCTCGCGCCCGGTCCCACCGTGGCGCCGGGGCCGAGGACGAGATTCCACGGCGCCCACACCTTCGCCGACGGATAGACCGCGGCGCGCGGCCCGATGCGCGCGCCGAAGCGGCGAAGCCAGAAACGCCGCCATCCGTGCAACGGGGGCGGCGTGGGGCGCACGAGGACGAGCGCCACCGTTTCCCAAAGCGCGCGCCGCAGCCGGTCGCGGTGCGATGGCGGCGCGCGTCGCGCCGGGGGCGTGTAAGGCGCGGGCGTATGCGTCTCCATATCGTCGCCCGCCTCCTCGCGCGGTCGCTCGCCGGGTGTCCGGTGCGCCATGGCGGCGCGTTCACCGCCATCTTTCCCCGGCATGGCGGGAGTGGCAATGCGCATCCTCGATGGGCTCCACCCGCCGCGCCCGCCTCGTCGGGCCGCAGGATCCGCCCGCGCGATCTGCTAGGGTCGCCGACGTCGAACAAATTGGGACGGAGAGGCGTGTGACGACGCATGGAATCGGAAGGCCGGAAACGGTGCGGGTGGCCGTCGCCGGTGTCGGGGCGGTCGGCATGGCGGTGATCGAGGCGCTCGATGCCGGGATACCCGGATGCGAGCTCGCCGCCGTCTCGATGCGCGACACCGCCAGCGCCGCCGAGCGCCTCGCGCATCTGTCGGCGCCGGTGCCCGTGGTGGAGGTAGCGGCGCTGGAGCCGCTCGCTGATATCGTGGTGGAATGCGCCCCCGCCGCGATTTTCGCGGCCATCGCCGAGCCCGTTTTGCGCGCCGGGAAAACGGTCGTGGCGCTCAGCGCCGGGGCGATCCTCAGCAATGAGCACCTCGTCGCGATCGCGCGCGAGAATGGCGGCCAGATCATCGTTCCGACCGGGGCGCTCCTCGGGCTCGATGCGGTGACGGCGGCCGCCGAAGGCGAAATCCACGCGGTGCGGATGGTCACGCGCAAGCCGCCCGCCGGCCTCGTCGGCGCGCCCTATCTCGTGGAGAACGGCATCGCGATCGAGGGGGCGCGCGAGCCGATCCGGGTCTTTCGCGGCACGCCGCGCGAGGCGGCGAAGGGCTTCCCCGCCAATCTCAACGTGGCGGTCGCGCTGTCGCTCGCCGGCATCGGACCGGACCGCACGACGCTCGAGATCTGGGCCGATCCGAGCGTCGAGCGCAATTGCCATGAGATCGAGGTCGAGGCCGACTCGGCCCGCTTCTCGATGCGGATCGAGAACATCCCGTCCGAAAACCCCAAGACCGGGCGCATCACCGCCCTTTCGGTGATCGCCTGCCTGCGCAAGCTCGGCGCGCCGATGCGGGTCGGCACCTGAGAGGGCGCGGCGACGCGATGTGACGCGGCGGCGCTCTGCCGCCGCGTCGATCAGACGGGCTCGATCGGGATGAGCGGGGCGACTGCCCGGTCGGACGGGTGCTCGCTCTGCGCGAGCCCCGCCGCCACGCCGGCGCGATCTGCCGGCACCCGGTTCTGGCTCATCTTCCGCTTGCCCTCGATGCGCGTCACCGTCATGCGCAGGCCGATGATGCCGCGAAGCTGCCCGGCGATGAACGGATCCGGCGCGTCGCCGACCGCCCAAGGCTCGGCCCGCTCGCCTTCTTGCAGCTCCGTGAGGCGGGTGACGACCGTGCGGAGCCGCTCGGGATCGTCGAAGAACTCGACCGGACCGTGGGCGTGGACGGCGACATAATTCCACGTCGGCACGACCTTCCCGCTTTCGGCCTTCGTCGCGTACCAGGATGGCGTGATGTAGGCGTCCGGCCCCATGAAGACGGCGACGGCCTCGCCGATCGGCGGGGTGTGGGCCTGCGGATTGGCCTTCGCGAGGTGGCCGTAGATCACGCCGTGCTCGCCCTCGCTCGCGTCGAGGAAGAGCGGCAGCGGCGTCACCAGCGGGCCGTCGGCGGTGGCCGTCACGAAATTCGCAAGGCGCGCCGCGCGGATCGTCTCGCGCAGACTGTCTCGATCGTCATCGCGAAAAGCGGGCGGCGTGTACATCGGATGCTCCTTCTGGCGCGCGAAACGGGCTTCGTGCGGGCCCGCCTCGGTTCAGCCTCCGATTGCCGATCGGGTCAAGCGCTCATTTGAACGGGCGGCGGTCCGGCGGCTTGTCATATCCCCCCCGGGGGGATACGATCCGCGCATGTCGACGCCCCACATCCATGCGAGTCATCCGGCGGTGATCGCGCGCCTCAAGCGGGCCGACGGCCACCTCCGCGCGGTGATCGAGATGATCGAGACGGCGCGGCCGTGCCTGGAGGTCGCCCAGCAGCTCCTCGCCGTCGAAAAGGCCATCGCGAACGCCAAGCGAACCTTGATTCACGACCATATGGACCATTGCCTCGACGACGATGGGGCGGAGGCGGACCGCGCCGAGTTGAAGGCGATCGCGCGCTATCTCTAGCGCGACCGCGACCCGGTCACGGCCATTCGGACGGCGCGACACCGCGTCGGAAGCGAGAAACGAGCACGCCGGCGTCCGACCGACTGCGGACGGATCGTGCTCCAAGGGGTGAGGCATGCTCTCGATCCTCGGCAACACGACCTATCGCCATCTGTTCGCGGCGCAGGTTCTGTCCCTCATCGGCACGGGGTTGACCACCGTCGCGCTCGGTCTCCTCGCCTACGATCTCGCCGAGGGTGACGCGGGGCAGGTGCTCGGCACGGCGCTCGCGCTCAAGATGGTCGCCTATGTCGGGATCGCGCCGATCGCCGGGGCACTCGCCGAGCGCGTTCCGCGGCGGATCTTCCTCGTGGCGCTCGATCTGGCGCGCGCGTCGATGGTGCTGCTCCTGCCGTTCGTCACGGCGACGTGGCAGGTCTATGTCCTCGTCTTCGCCTTTCAGGCGTGCTCGGCCGCGTTCACACCGACTTTCCAGGCGACGATCCCCGACATCCTGGAATCGGAGGCCGATTATACGCGCGCTCTGTCCCTCTCCCGCCTCGCTTACGACCTCGAATCGCTTGTCTCGCCGATGCTCGCCGGGGCGCTCCTCACGGTGATCAGCTTTCACTGGCTCTTCGTCGGCAACGCGCTCGGCTTTCTCGCCTCGGCGGCGCTGGTGGTGAGTGTCACGCTGCCGATGGTGCGCCAGTCGGTGGTGCGGCCGTTCCGGGAGCGCGTGACCCGCGGCGTCTGGATCTACCTGGCGACGCCGCGCCTGCGGGGGCTTCTCGCGCTGTCCTTCGCCGTGGCCTCGGCCGGGGCCATGGTCATCGTCAACACGGTCGTCCTCGTGAAGGAGGCGTTCGGCGGGAGCGACCGGGAGGTGGCGCTCGCCTTCGCCGCCTACGGTCTCGGCTCGATGATCGTCGCGCTGGCGCTGCCGCGGCTCGTCGCGCCGGACGAGGCGGGGGCGGCGCGGATCCCGGCGCGGACGGCGATGCTGTTCGGCGCGATGATTTTGCCGGCGGGCCTCGTCCTCGCCGGTCTGTCACCGAGTTTCGGGATGATGCTGGCGGTCTGGGCGCTGCTCGGCGCCGGGGCGTCGCTGGTCCAGACGCCGGCGGGGCTGCTCCTGCGCCGCTCCTCCCACGCGGAAGACCGGCCGGCCCTCTACGCGGCGCAGTTCGCGCTGAGCCATGCCTGTTGGCTCGCCGCCTATCCGGCGGCCGGGTGGCTCGGCGCCGCGATCGGCCTCGGACCGACATTCTTCGTGTTGGCCGTCGGGGCGGGGGTCGGCGCGGCGGCCGCCCTCGTGCTCTGGCCGCGGCACGACCCGGAGATCGTCGAGCACGAGCATTTGCCGATCGCCCACAGTCACGCGGTGGCGCGCGACGGCCATCACCGGGCGGACCCGGCCGCCGCCGGGTCGTTTCATCGCCACGCTCCGACCCGCCATGCGCACGCCTTCGTCATCGACGATCATCATCCGGTGTGGCCGCGCCGCTGAGCGCCGCCGCGCGGTCTCCGCGCCACGACCATCGCGCCGTTGATGGATGTCAAATCGGCGTTTCGGTTTTTCCCGATCGTTCCGAGGGCGACGTGCGGTCGGCGCGGCATCGCGCTCGATCGCAAGCTCCGGGCGACGTTGAGGCGGCCCGGTGCCGACATCGCATCCTGACGGACAGGTGGACCTTAATCGGAGCGCACGGCAATGTCACAGCAAACGGTATCCCGTTCCGCAGTCCCCATGGTGGAGAGCGCCGTTGCGGCGCACCGCACATGGTTCGTCACGCTGGGGCTCGTCCTCATCGTGTTGGGCGTGGTCGCGTTGATCTTTCCGTTCGTGACCACCATCGCGACGAAGATCTTCATCGGCTGGCTCTTCCTCGTCGGCGGCATCGTCCAGGTCGTCCACGCCTTCTCGACGCAGAAATGGAGCGCGTTCTTTCTCGATCTCCTCGTCGGCGTGCTCTACGTCCTCGCGGGTGTCTGGCTCGCCTTCTTTCCGCTGGCCGGCCTCATCACGCTGACGCTCTTCATCTGTGCGACGTTCATCGTCCAGGGCGTGTTGGAAGGCGCCATGGCGATCCGCCTGCGGCCGGTCGACGGGTGGGGGTGGCTGTTGGCGTCCGGCATCGTCTCGGTCGCGGCCGGGATCCTGATCGCGGCCCATCTGCCGAGCTCGGCGGCGTGGGCGATCGGCCTCCTCGTCGGGATCAACATGATCACGTCGGGATGGGCCTATTTCTTCCTCGGCCTCACGGCGGACAAGGCCGTTTGAGCCCGCGCTGGCGATCTCCGGCGCGCCTTAGCGCCCGCCGGACATCGTGAGGTTCGCGCCCACGCAATAGCTCGCCTCGTCCGACAACAGCCAGACGATGCCGGCGGCGATCTCCTCCGGCTGCGCGGCCCGGCCGATCGGAACCGTGTGCTCAATCGCCTCGAGGCGGCCGGGCGGGTTCATGTCGGTCCATGTCAGCCCCGGCGAGACGGTGTTCACGTTGATGCCCTCACCGGCGACCTCCTTGGCGAGGCCGAGGGTGAAGGCGTTCACCGCGCCCTTCGAGGCCGCATAATGAGTGCGCTGGCCCGATCCCCCGTTCATCCCGGCGACCGATGAGACGGTGACGATCCGCCCGCCGGCGCCGCCCGAGCGCGTCGACATGCGGCGGACCGCTTCGCGGGCGCAGATCATGAGCCCGAGCACGTTGGTCTCCAGCATCTGGCGCATTTCGGCGACCGGAAGGTCGGCAACGCGGCGGGCGGTGCCGTATGTGCCGGCATTCGCGACGAGGGCGTCGATCCGGCCATAGCGCTCGGCCACGGTGTCGAACATGGCGATGACGGCGGCCTCGTCGGCGGTGTCGGCGCGCACCTCGAACGCGTCGCCGCCATCGTCGCGGATCGCGGCGACCACGCGCTCGGCCGCCGCCGCGTCGGTGCGATAGTTGACGCATACGCGCCAGCCGCGTGCGGCCGCCCGCCGTGCGGTGGCCGCGCCGATCCCCCGCGATGCACCCGTCACCACGAGAACGCCGTTCGTTCGATCCATCACGAAACCCCTCTTGCTAACATTATATATTATACCTAATATCGAATCTCCACAAAGACGACCGCAGATTGAATTGCGGCGAGGGAGGAAACGATGCGTAGGATCCGAGGACTCGCGTTCGCGCTGTTGATGGGCACCTCGATCGCGGGGGCCAACGCGCAATCCGTCGAGCAGATGAAATCCGGCGACAACTGGGAGCTCGTGTTCGGCTCGGCCAGTGCGACCGGCACCTATTTCGCCGGCATGTCGGCGCTGGCGGCGATGATCAGCCAGGAAATGCCGAACGTCCGCGCCACCGCGACGGTCAGCCCCGGCTCGGCAATGGAAGTGTTCCCGCAGATGATGCGCGGCGAACGGGCCGGCGGCATGCACGTCAGCTACGACCTGCAGACCGGCTATGAGGGGACCGGCTCGTTCACCGGCCGAAAGATCCCTGTGCGGACATGGTTCTTCGCGCAGGAAGCCGCCTACAACGTCTTCGTTCTCGAACGGCACGGCATCACCTCGGTCGAGGGTCTGAAGGATTCCGGCCTCGCGATCGGCGGGCCGGTCGTGACCGTGTCGCCGGACCGGCCGGAGCGTTGGGACCAGGCGTTCGCCTTCCTCCACGCGCTCCTCGACGCCCACGGTGTCGACGCCTTCGAGGATATCGACGTGAAACCCTACAACACGTCCCAGTCGATCGAGCAGCTCGGCAACGGGACGATCGACGGGCTGTCCGCCAGCCGCGCGCTCGGCAGCGGCGCCGTCACCGAACTCTCCACCCGGCAGAACATCGTCCTCCTTCAGCCCGATCCCGAGAAGATCGAGGCGGTCGAAGCGGTCTTTCCCGTCTATGCGCAGGAATTTCCCAAGGACGCGTATCCGAACATCACCGTGCCGGAGCCGGGAGTCGCCTTCTTCCACGGCGTCTACGCGACGCTGCACGAAGATCTTCCCGACGACCTCGCCTACGACCTGACGAAGACCGTCTGGGAGAATATCGACATCCTGCGCAACGCGCACCCGGCGTTCCGGGTCGCCAAGTTGGAGGATGCCTTGAAGGGCGCAACGGTGCCGCCGCATCCGGGTGCGCTTCGCTACTACCTCGAGCACGACGTGCCTGGCGCGAAAGAGTGGGCCGAACGCATCGGCGACTGACCATCGAGCCGAGGCGCCATTCCGTGGCGCCTCCTTTCCGCCCGTTCTGCTGAGGAGTGTCGCCCATGCACGCGCCAGCGACAGCGCAGCCGTTACACCTGTTCGTTCAACGCATCGCCGTCGTGGTCATCGGCGCGGTGGTGCTCGGTACAGCGCTTTATTCCGCCTTTTTCGGTGCCTTCAACGCCTACGTCCACCGGCCGCTTTTCCTGTTCGCGGCGGTGGCGTGCGTCATTCTCGTCTATCCGTCCGGCATCTTTCGCGAGCGCTCGCGGGCCGAGACGATATTCAACGTCGCGGTCATCGCGCTGATGGCGGTCCCGACGATCTATCTGGCGACGCAGTGGGAGGACATGCTGTTCTTCTCCTATCTGTCGCCGAAAGAGCGATTCCTCGCCGTTCTCCTGGTGCTCTGCGTCTTCGAGGCGGCCCGCCGGACGACGGCACTGCCGCTCATCTTCGTCGTCACCGTCTTCGTCCTTTATGCGGTCTACGGCAACTACATCCCCGGTATCCTGAACCATGCGGGGGTGAGCTGGGAAAACGCGCTCAAGGTCACGGTGCTGGGCTTTGACGGGATATTCGGCACGCCGCTCGGCTTCGCGGCGGGGTTCGTCACCGTCTTCGTGTTCTTTACGGCGCTGCTCACCGTCTCCGGGGTCGGCAACTATCTCCTCAACCTCACCTTCGCGCTGTGCGGCAATGCGAGGGGCGGGCCGGGCAAGGTCTCCGTCGTCGGCAGCGCCCTCATGGGCATGGTGACGGGCAGCGGGATCACCAACGTCCTCACGACCGGGACGATCACCATTCCCCTGATGCGGCGCGCGGGCTACTCGCCGTCTTTTGCGGCCGGCGTCGAGGCCGTCGCCTCGACCGGCAGTCAGTTCGTGCCGCCGCTTCTCGGCGCGTCGGCGTTCCTGATGGCGGAGTACACCAACACGCCGTTCATCCTGATCGCGGCCTACTGCCTCGTTCCGGCGCTCCTTTATTATGGCAGCCTCTTCGCGCAGGTGCATTTCCGCTCCTGCCGCGTGCCGATCAAGTCGGAGGTTCCGCCGGACGAGGGCGAGGAGCGGCTGACGGTCGCCGGTAACGCGCTGCGCAGCCTTCTGCTCTTCGTGCCGATCGTGGTGCTGGTGACGCTCCTCGTCCTCAAATTCTCGATCGATTACGCGATCTCCGTCGCCTTCATCATCATGTTGATCGGGACGCAGCTCTATCCCCGGACCCGGTTGGCGACGATGCCGCGGGTCGAGGCGTTCGCCCGCGAATCGGCGTCGACCCTCGGCGCGATCGCGGTGGCGCTTGCCCTCGCCGGCATCGTCGTCGGGATGCTCCTCCTCACCGGGCTCGGTGCGCGGCTCGCGACGCTGATCACCGCCGTCGCCGGCGGCTCGATGTTCCTGACGCTCGTCATGTGTGCCGTCATCGCGATCATCGTCGGTATGGGCGTCGTGACGGTCGGGGCCTATGTCATCGTCGCGTCGCTGGTGGCGCCGGTGCTAATCGACTTCGGCATTCCCGTCGTCGTCGCGCACCTGTTCATCTTCTACTACGCGGTGCTGTCCGGCCTCTCGCCACCCGTGGCGGTCGTGATCTTCGCCGCCGCGGGGGTCGCGAAGGCGCCGGCGCTGCGCGTCGCCTGGATCGCGATGCGGCTCGGCTTCGTCGCCTGGCTGGTGCCGTTCATGTTCGCCTACTACCCGAACCTGATCGGCCTCAACGGCATCAACGGGACGTTCCTCCTCTATGTGAGCACCGCGCTCGTCGGCGTCGTCGCCTTCTCCGCGGCACTCGAAGGATGGGCGGTCACCCGGACGAGCCCCTTACAGCGCGTGCTCTTCGCCGTCGGCGGGGCCGCCTTGCTCTACCCCCACCTCATCCTCAGCGTCGGCGGCGCGGTGATCCTCGTGGTCGCCTACGCCCTCAATCTCGCCGACCACCGCAAATCCACGGTCCACTTCGGCGTGCAGCGCGCGGCCGAGACCTAAACCGGAGTGAACATGGCACAGACACGCCCCTATACCGGCGTCCGCATCCTCGACATGGCGCATGATTACGCACGCTACGCCACGCGGTTGTTTGCGGACCTCGGCGCGGAGGTGATCCGCGTCGAGCCGCCCGGCGGCCTCGCGGATCGGCACGAGAGCGGGCCGGGCGCGGCCGAGCGCTTCGCCTTCTTCAACGCCAGCAAGCGCAGCGTCGAGATCGACTTCGACGATGCGGCCGGACGGCGGGCCTTCGAGGCGCTGGCCCGCGATGCGTCCGTCATCCTGGTGGAGCGCGACGGGCCGATGTTCGACGCGCTCCACGAGCTCGTGACCCTCGCGCCGCAGGCGGTCATCACCGCGGTGTCGCCCTTCGGTCTCGGCGGGCCGCTGGCGGACGCACCCGCCACCGACCTCACCCTCCAGGCGGCGGGCGGCATGACGTGGATGTCCGGACGACCGGGTGAGCCGCCGCTTCGCCTGCCCGGCGGACAGGCGACGATGATGGCCTCCGTCTACACCGCCACCGTGACGGCGATCGCCCTCGTCGACGCGGAGGCCACCGGCCGCGGCCATGTGATCGACGTCGCGGTCAACGAATGCATCGCCCATTCGCTTCAGAACGCGATCCAGGTCTGGGATCTCGAACGGCGGATCTCGATGCGCGGCGGCGAAGGCACGCGCGACGCCACGGAGGACATCTTCCGCTGCCAAGACGGCATGGTGTTCCTCGCTTCGCCGCTCTCGCTGGGCACCTCGTGGAAATCCCTCGTCGCCATGCTGGCCGAAGAGGGCCACCCCTCGGCCGTCACCCTCTCCGAAGAGCGTTGGCAGGATCGCGCCTGGCGCACCACTAGCGAGGCGCGGCAGGCCTTTCGCGAGGCGTTCGAGGCGTTCACCGCCGGGCACACCAAGCAGCACCTCACCGAGCAGGCGATCGCCCGGCGGATCGTTCTCGGGCCGGTGAGCCGCATCGGTGAGCTCGTCGACGACGAGCAGCTCGCTTTCCGCGACTTCTTCCAGACCCTCGCCCGCCCGGACGGTGAGGCGGCCCGCTTTCCGGGCCCGCCCTATCGCTTCTCGGGGGACCATTGGCACGTCTCGCCCGCGCCGGCGCTCGGCGAGGCGAACGCGGCCCACGGCAACGCATGATGGACACGATGGACTATCTGAAAGGCATTCGCTTCGCAGACTTCACCTGGGCCGGCGCCGGCCCGTTCTCGACCAAGCTGTTCTCCGATTTCGGTGCCGAGATCATCAAGGTCGAGAGCGCGACGCGGCTCGATCCCGTCCGCGCCGGCGGGCCGTTCAAGGACGGCAAGCCGGGCGTCAACCGGAGCGGCTATTTCGCCTCCCGCAACACCGGCAAGCGCAGCCTGTCGCTCGACCTGAAGTCGGAGGAGGGGCACGCCACCGCGCTCGAGCTGATCGCCCGTTCGGATGTCGTGACCAGCAATTTCGGTCCCGGCGCGATGGAGCGCCTCGGCCTCGGTTATGACGCCTGCCGGGCGGTCGCGCCGAACATCATCTATCTGCAGATGCCGATGTACGGGGCCGAGGGGCCGCGGGCGAACCTTCTCGGCGTCGGCATGACGATCAGCGCCGTGTCCGGCTTCATCTGGCACACCGCTTATAAGCCGGGCGACCCCATCGGGCCGGGCACCCATTATCCCGACCACGCGGCGAACTGCTATCACGCCGCCTTCGCCGTGCTCGCCGCGCTGCGGCAGCGGCGGCAGACGGGCGAGGGCACGCGGATCGAGCTCGCACAGGTGGAATCGACGATCAACTTCCACGGCCCGACCTTCGTCGAATGGGCCTGGAGCGGCGAGGAGCCGGCGCAGATCGGCAACCGTTCGCCCTCCGCCTGTCCGCACAATGTGTTCCCGAGCGACGGCGAGGATGCGTGGATCGCGATCGCCGTCGAGAGCGACGCGGCGTGGCGGACGCTCGCCGGCATTCTGGGTGGCGCCGCCACTGACGAGAGCCTCGCCACGTCGTCCGCGCGCCTTGCCCGGATCGACGAGGTCGAGCGCATGGTCGCGGCATGGACCGCCGCGCGCGGCGCCGAGGACGCGGCCGAGACCCTGCGCGCCGCCGGCGTGCCGGCCGCCGCGGTCGCCCATGCCCGCAGACTGATCGAAGAGGATCCACAGCTTGCCGCCCGCCACTATTGGCAGAGCATCGAGCATCCCGAACTCGGGTCCACGATCTACAACTCGCCCCCCTACACGGTGGACGGCGAGCGAGTCGCGCTGAAGCGCCCGCCGCTGCTCGGCGAGCACAATGACGCGATCCTCGCCGAGTTGCGCGGAGCGAATCCCACCTGGAGAGCGTCGGAATGAGCCGGACGAATCGGAAAGCGGCGGTCGTCGGCGTCGGCCACACCGACTGGGTCGGCGACTGGGCGCGCGTCCGCGCCGGCGAAAACCCGACCGACATCAACGGTTATGCGGCCTTCGCCTTCATCGATGCGCTGAAGGACGCCGGCCTCAAGCGCGACGATATCGACGGTCTGATCTGCGGACCCTGGAACCCTTATGAGCGGATGGGCGAGCTTCTGAAGCTCAATGTCCGCTGGGGCGACAACGCGGACGCCGTGCTCGCGGTCCTTTCCGCCGTGCAGGCGATCGAGACCGGGATGGCGGAGGTCGTCGCCCTCGTCTACGGCAACGATCAGCGTTCCGTCGGCACCCAATATGGCGGTCCGCAGGCGATGGGCGGCGACGCCTTCCTCTCTTACGTCTATCACGCGCCGTGGGGGCTCACCTCGCAAGGCGCGCTCTACGCGCTGATGTTCCAGCGTTTCCGCGCCCTTTACGGCTTCGAGGAGAGCGATCTCGGCCATGTCGCCGTGGCGCAGCGCGCGTCGGCGCAGCACAATCCCAACGCGATCATGCAGGGTCGGCCGATCTCGCTCGAGGACTATCTCGGCTCGCGCTATATCTGCGAGCCGCTGCATCTCTTCGACTATTGCCTGATCAACGATGGCGGCGTCGCGCTGATCATCGCCGAGGCGGAGCGGGCGCGCGCGATCACCGACCGCCCCGTCTATATCGATGCCGTCGGCCGCTACGACCTCAACGAGAATGCCACGACATTGGAGCCCCGGCTGACCGAATTCTATCGGCCGGCGCAGCAGAAGGTGGCCGAACAGGTCTTCAACCGGGCCGGGATCGGCCCGGACGATGTCGACGTGTTCCAGGTCTATGACAGCTTCTCGGTCCACGTGCCGCTGGCGCTCGAAGGGTACGGCTATTGCCCGGTCGGCGGCGCCGGGAAATTCCTGCGCGAATCCGGCATCGGCCTCGACGGCAAATTGCCGACCAACACGTCCGGCGGGCACCTGTCCGAGACGTACATGCAGGGCTGGAACCATCAGGTCGAAGCCGTGCGCCAGCTTCGCGGCGGATGCGGGAGCCGGCAGGTCGAGGGGGCCCGCTACGTCCACTATTCCTCCGACGTCGCGGGCAAGGCGATGTCGATCATCTACGGAAATTGAATGGCGATGACGAGCGAGACGAGCCAAACCATTCCGAACCGCGTCCTCGGGCTCTACGACAAGCCGTTCTGGCAGCTCCTCGCGGAGACCCGTGCGTTGCACCTTCAGCGCTGCGGGTCATGCGGCGCGTTCCGCTATCCGCCGGGCCCGGTGTGCCACGAGTGCCTGTCGCCGGACTATGCGTGGACGGCCGTCTCGGGCGGCGGGTCGATCATGTCCTGGGTGATCTTCCACCGGCAGTATCTCGACCTTTATCCGGCCCCCTACAACGTCGTCGCCGTCCGGCTCGACGAGGGGCCGATCATCATCTCGAACCTCACCGGCGCCGAGCCGGAGGGCTCGTGGATCGATCGCCGTGTCGAGATGGTGCCCGTGCCGATCGGCGCGGAGATCCTGCCGCGCTTCGCGTTGGTCCGATGAGCGAAGCGGCGGCCCGCACCGCGCCATTGCCGGGGGGTGATCCGTCCGCTATCGGCAGCGCTTTCACACGCGGAGCGGGTAGATGATCAAGTCGGTTGAGGAGAGGAGCGTCGGCCTCAAGGTCCAGCGAATCCAGGATCAGATCGCGGATATGATCCGGGAGCGGATCATCGTCGGGGAATATGATCGCGGGCAGCGCTTGAAGCAGATGGAGGTCGCCAAGGAGTTCGGCGTCTCGGCGACTCCGGTGCGCGAGGCCTTCGGCATCCTCGAGGCCGAGGGCTATCTCCTCGGATCGTCCCACAAAGGGGCGATGGTGCCGAAGCTCGACAAGACGCAGGTCGTCGAGATCCGCGACCTCCGCCTCCTCCTCGAGCGTGAGTTGACCCGCCACGCGCTCGCCCATCTCGATGACGCGACGCTGGCGGCCGCGCGCGACGTCCACGAGCGATGCGCTGAGGCCATCGCCAGCGGCGACCGGATCGGTGTCCGCCGGCTGAATTACCGCTTTCACTTCAACTTCTACCAGATCGCCAAGCGGCCGCAGACGCTCGAATTCGTCCGCGTCCTCTGGGCCAAATATCCCTTCCACGACCTCGACGCGATCGAGCAGCGCCAAAGCCGGATGCAGCAGGAGCACGAGAATTTTCTCACGTGCGTCGAAAGCGGCGACCGCGAGGCGGCTCTCGAAGCGATGCAGCAGCACATCACGAAAGGCTGGCACGAGGTCTTCGACGACTGAAGGAATCAGGATGAGATCGCGAACGCTCTACGAGAAGATATTCGACGCCCATGTCGTGACCGAACTCGGTGACGATCGCGCTCTGCTCTTCGTGGACCGCCACCTGGTGCACGAGGGTGTCGCAACGTATGCCCGCACGCGCCTCGCGGAGAAGAAGCGGCCGGTGCGTCGGCCCGATCTCACCCTCGGCGTCGCCGATCATACGGTGCCGACCGCCGACCGCAGCGGCGCGATCGATTATGCCGACGACGATGCCCGCGCCATGGTCGAGGATATCGAGGCGTTCGGCGCGGAGGCGGGCTTCGAGGTCTTCTCGGTGCGCGATCGCCGGCAGGGGATCGTCCATGTCGTCGGGCCGGAGCAAGGCTTCGTGCTGCCGGGCGCCCTCGTCGTCTGCGGGGACAGCCACACCTCCACGCATGGCGCGTTCGGCGCGTATGCGTTCGGCATCGGGATCAGCGATGTCGAGCACGTCCTCGCCACCCAGACCATCGTCCAGCGCCGCCTGAAATCGATGCGCGTGCGCGTCGATGGCCGCCTGCCCGCCGGGACGACGGCGAAGGATCTCGTTCTCACGGTGCTCTCCCGCATCGGCGTCGCCGGTGGGACGGGCCACGTTATCGAATATGCCGGCGAGGCGATCGAGGCGCTGTCGATGGAAGGGCGCATGACGCTCTGCAACATGTCCATCGAGGCCGGGGCTGGGGCCGGTATGATCGCCCCGGACGAGACAACATTCGCCTATCTGAAAGGCCGCAGGCTCGCCCCCTCCGGCGCGGCATGGGATGCGGCGCTGGCCTTCTGGACGACCCTCCGAAGCGACCCCGACGCGACGTTCGACACCGACATCGCGATCGATGCGGCGGACGTCGTGCCGACGGTCACCTGGGGCACCGATCCGGGGCAGTCGCTGCCGGTCGACGGTGTGCTGCCCGACCCCGCCGCGGCGGCCCCTGAGGCGGCGGCCGGCATCGCCGCCGCGCTCTCTTATATGGGCCTTTCCCCCGGCGAGCGGATCGCCACCGTTCCGGTCGACCGCGTGTTCATCGGATCGTGCACCAACGGCCGGCTCGAGGACCTGCGTCTCGCCGCGAGCGTGGTGCGGGGCCGCCGGGTCGCGCAGGGCGTCGAGGCTTGGGTGGTGCCGGGGTCGGGCCTCGTGAAGGCGGCGGCCGAGGCCGAGGGGCTCGATACGGTCTTCCGCGAGGCGGGCTTTGCGTGGCGGGAGGCCGGCTGCTCGATGTGCCTTGCGATGAACGGCGAGGCGCTGAAGCCCGGAGAGCGCTGCGCCTCCACCTCGAACCGCAATTTCGAGGGACGCCAGGGCGAGGGCGGCCGCACCCACCTGATGGCGCCCGCCATGGCCGCCGCGGCCGCGATCGCCGGCCGCATCACCGACGTGCGCGACTATCTGTGAGGCAACCCATGACATGGCCCTTCAAAGGGATCGCCGCGGCCTTCCCCCGCAGCGATCTCAACACCGACGTCATCTATCCGCAGTCCTTTCTCCGGCGGACCGACATCGCGTCGATGGACCGCCACCTCTTCCACAGTCTGCGCTTCCGCGCCGACGGGTCGGCGGAACCGGATTTCGTCCTCAACCGCGATCCCTGGACCGGCGCGAGCATCCTGATCGCCGGCCGCAATGTCGGCTGCGGATCGTCACGCGAGCATGCGGTGTGGGCGTTGAAGGCGTTCGGCATCCGCTGCGTCGTCTCCTCGCTCTTCGCCGACATCTTCAAAGCCAACTGCCTCAACAATGGAGTCGCGCCCGTGACCATAACGGAGACGGACCTCAACGCTTGCCTCGCGGCGGCGCATGATCCGACACGCTGTGTCTTTGTCGTCGACGTCGCCAATGCGGCGCTCGTCCACGACGATCTCGGATCGATCGCGTTCGATCTCGCCCCGGCCGACCGCCAGCGTATCCTCGAAGCGCGCGACTCGATCGACGGCACCCTCGAGCACGAGAGCGCGATCGCCGCGCATGAGCAGCGCTCGGCGGCGGCGATGCCGTGGCTGTCGCTCGGAGGTGCGTCGTGAGCGGCGGGCACGTCCTCGTCGTCCCGGGGGACGGCATCGGGCCGGAGGTCGTCGCCGTCGCGCGGCGTGTGCTCGACTGGTGCGTCGCCAAGGATCTCGTGGGGTTGACCTTCGAGGAGGCGGCCGTCGGCGGCGCCGCGATCGAGACGATCGGCCGTCCCATCGCCGACGAGACGGTGGCGCGCGCCAAGGCGTCGGACGCCGTGCTCTTCGGCAGTGTCGGCGGGCCGGGATGGGACGAAGGTCCGCCGGGCACCCGCGCCGGCGACGGGCTGTTCCGCCTGCGCCGCGAGCTTGGCCTCTTCGCCAATCTGCGGCCCATCCGGGTCTCCCCGGCGCTCGAACACCACACGAGCCTGAAGCCGGAGACGGTGCGCGGCGTCGATTTCGTCATCGTGCGCGAGCTGACCGGCGGCATCTATTTCGGCGAGCCGCGCGGCGTCGAGCCCGCGGAGGGCGGCGAGCGTGGCTTCAACACGATGACCTACACCTCCGCCGAGGTGCGCCGTGTCGCCAACAGCGCCTTCGCGCTCGCCCGCAAGCGCGGCGGGTGGCTCCATTCGGTCGACAAGTCGAACGTCCTCGAGGTGAGCGGGGTCTGGCGCCGGGCCGTCACCGCGCTCCATGCCGACACCCACGCCGACACGCCGCTCCACCACATCCTCGTCGACAATTGCTGTCTCCAGCTCATCCGCGATCCCTCGCAGTTCGACGTCCTCGTCATGAGCAACATGTTCGGCGATATCCTGTCCGACGGGGCGGGGGCGCTCACGGGCTCGCTCGGAATGCTCCCGTCGGCGTCACTCGGGGAGGGGACGCGCGGCCTCTACGAGCCGATCCACGGCACCGCGCCCGACATCGCCGGACAGGGGATCGCCAACCCGTGCGGCATGATCCTCAGCGCGGCGATGATGCTGGAACACTCGTTCGATCGCAAAGACCTCGCCGATCGGATCGTTGCCGCCGTCGACGACGTGCTCCTCGCGGGGACGTTCACCGCGGATCTCGCCGGCTCGGGCCCCGCCGTCTCGACGGATGCGTTCGGGGATGCCGTCATCGCCGCGCTCGAACGCGGCTGACGCGTGAGGCGGTCCGCGCCGGCGCTCGGAGCGCCGGGCCGGATCGCCACCGGCGCGCGGGCGGCGCTCCGTGCGCCGCGCCTCAGGTGACGTCGAGGAAGGCGGTCTCCTCGATCACCTCCCGCAAGAGCCGCTCCATCACGAAAATCGCGGCGTTTCGCGTCCGTCGCGGCGTGCCGAGAAAGATCTCCGGCGCCGCGAGATCGGGCGCGACGTCGAGGGCGACGAGCGTGCCACCCGCGAGTTCGTGCTGCACGAACGAATGCGGCAGCGCGCTGATCCCGAGGCCGGCGAGAACCAGCGAGCGCACGACCGACAGGCTGTCACAGGTGCAAAGACGCCGCGGGACGGTCTGATACTCGTCGAACCAATTCATCAGGAGCTGGAAGGACGGTGACGGCGAGGGGTTGGTGAAGATCCGCGTCTCGGCGAGGTCGGTCGGCTGATAGCGCGCGTGCGCGGGCAGGAGGCCCGGCGCCGACACCCAAAGGAGCCGATGCCGGCCCAGCGTCTTCAGATGGACGTTGGCCCGCGGCCTCGGCTGGGAGAGCACCGCGACATCGAGCGCCCCTTCGTCGAGACGCGCGCCGAGCACGGCGCTGTCAGCGATCGTCAATGCGACCTTGAGCGACGGATGCTCGTCCTCGAGCGCCTTCACGAGCGTCGGCAGGCCGACGATCGCGAAGCTGTCGGGCACACCGAGGCGGATTTGCCCCTTGAGATCACTGTCGCCGCTGAGCCGGCGGTCGAGATCCTCCATCAGGCTCAGGATCCGCTCGGCATAATCGAGCGCGGCCGCGCCGTCCTCGGTGAGCCGCATGGTCCGGCCACGCCGCTCGAACAGGGTGCATCCGAGCTCCGATTCCCAGGTCTTGATCCGGAACGAGATCGTCGGCTGGCTGACGTTCAACCGCTCCGCCGCGGCCCGAAAGCTGCCGAGACGGGCGATCCAATAGAGGGTGCGCAAATGGTCGGTATCGATGGCCATTGATCAATCAGCTCTATCAATTATCCGCCTTAATTAAATTAGACAGATCGGTGAAGCGCCAGCACAATTCCCATTCAGGCAAAGGACATCGTTGTTTCCCAAGGGCGCCCCGCTCGCGGGTGCAAGACCCAATAGGAGGTCGATTTGAATCGAATTCTCATGTCCCTAACCGCCGCGGGGAGCGTACTTCTCCTCGGTCTTTCTTCGGCGGATGCGCAGACGAAGCTTCGCGCGGCCAATATTCACGGCGCGACACAACCTTATACACTGGCGCTCGAGCGTTGGTCGGAGAACGTCGCGGCGGCGACGGATGGCGAGATCACCATCAGCGTGCATCCCTCCGGCTCGATCGTGTCGAACCAGCAGGATTCCTACAGCCAGGTGAAGCTCGGCACGGTCGACGCCACGATTTCGATCGCCGTCAAGGACGACGTTCCCGAGCTGCAATTGGCCGCCTTCCCCTACGCCTTCCGCAATTATGAAGACTGGCGGGCCTTCATGGACGGGCCGGAGATGGCCGCCTGGATGGAGGAGTTTCGCGAGAAGACCGGCATTCGGATTCTCGGCGTCCAGTATCTCGGCGCGCGGCACTTCACGGCCAACAAAGCCGTCCTGTCGCCCGACGATCTCGACGGGATGAAGATCCGGGCGGTCGAGCTGCCGATCTTCCTCGAAACCATCCGCGGTCTCGGCGCGCTCGCGACGCCGGTGGCATTGCAGGAGGTTCTCGGCGGCCTCAAGACCGGCGTCATCGACGGGCAGGAAAACCCGATTCCGACGATCTACCAGCTCCGCTTCTTCGACGCTCAGGATCACATCATGCTGACCGGGCACCTGCTCGGCGGTGACTTCTGGATGATGAACGACGCGCGCTTCCAGTCCCTCACGCCCGAGCAGCAGGAGACGCTGCAGGAGGAGGCCCGCAAGGCGATCTTGTGGGGCGACGAATATCTCATCCAGCAGGAGACCGATCTTCTCGCCGAGCTGGAAGCCAATGGCATGACCGTCATCGGTGAGGATGACGGCCTCGACGTCGACGCCTTCGTCGAAAAGGTCCGCGCGAACGTTTGGCCGAAGCTCGAAAGCGAGATCGGCGCCGACGCCCTGGCCACCATCGAACCCGACACCGCACAATAATCGGCCGCCGCGCGGCCGGGGCGTCGGTTCGGCGTTCCGGCCGTCGGCCCTGGGCGGCGCGGCTCGCGGGCGATCAGATCTCGAAAGGTGACAGGGTGTGACTCTCGAACGATTGGAACGATGGGCGCGGCGGATGGACACCATCCGTGATGTGGTCTGTGGCCTCCTCCTGGCGGCCATCTTCATTCTTTTGAACGTGCAGATTCTGTTTCGCTACGTCCTCGACAATCCGTTGTCCTGGCCGGAGGAGATCGCCCGGACCTGTTTCGTCTGGGTCGCTTATGTCGGCGTCGCGAAGCTGGTGCGGGAGCGCGGCTTCTATGCGATCGACGTCTTCGTCGTGATGCTCCCGGCGCCGTTGCGGCATCTCCTCGCCATCGCCGTCGATCTGCTCACCCTCGGGATCTTCGCGCTGATCCTCTACGCCTCGTCTCCGGTGTTGAAGGCGAACGCCAACATCACCACGGCGATCGGGATGCCGGTCAACATTCTCTACGCCTCGCTGCCCGTCGCCGCGGTCCTGGTGGTGCTCTCGCTGATCGTCTCGCTGGTGACGACGGGCGCGCCCGAGACCGGGAAAGAGCCCACATGACCCTCGTTCTCGGAACCTTTCTCGTCGTCATCCTGCTCGGCGCCCCGATCGCGGTGGGCATGCTGACGGCATCGGTGGCCTATATCCTGATCGAGGGCGTTCCGCTCGCGATCCTCACCCAGCGCCTCACCCAGTCGCTCAACTCGTTTCCGCTGCTGGCGATCCCGCTCTTCCTCCTTGCCGGCCGCATCCTGAACGAGGCCGGCATCACCGAGCGGATCTTCCGCTTCGCCAACAATCTCGTCGGTTCGCTGCGCGGCGGTCTCGGCCACGTCAACGTGCTCGCGAGCATGATCTTCGCCGGCATGTCGGGCGTCGCGGTGGCCGATATTGGCGGGCTCGGGCAGGTCGAGGTCCGGGCGATGAACCGCGCCGGCTATCCGCGGCGCTTCACGGCGGGCATCACCGCCGCGTCGGCCATCATCGGCCCGGTGATTCCGCCGAGCATTCCGTTGATCCTCTATTCGGTGGCGGGCGAGACCTCGATGCTGGCGCTCTTCGCGGCGGGCATTATCCCGGGCATCCTCATCGCCGTGGTCCTGATGATCAGCGTCTACGTCTATGCCCGCGTAAAGGATCTGCCGGTCGAGACGCCGGTCGCCCCGAAGGAACTCGCGACGAGCTTCTTCGCCGCGCTGCCGGCCCTCTTCGCGCCGGTGCTCCTCATCGGCGGTATGCTGAGCGGCATCTTCAGCCCCACCGAGGCCGCCGCCGTCACCGTGCTCTACGCGCTGATCCTCGCGCTCGTCTTCTACCGGGACATCGGCATCAGGGATCTGCCGCGGCTGTTCCTCGACGTCGTGCCGATGGTCGCGAACCTCTCCTTCATCATCGCGTCGGGGATGCTGTTCGCCTGGGTGCTCGTCATCGAGCAGGTGCCGCTGACGATCGTGGAGTTCATGACCGGCTTCACCGGCAGCTCGTGGCTGCTTCTGACGATCATCGTGCCGGCCTTCCTGGTGATCGGCCTCTTCGTCGAAGCCTCGATCGTGTTCATCGTCGTCGCGCCGATGCTGCTGCCGACGGTCACCGCCGCGGGGATCGACGAGATCCACTTCGGCATCATCACCGTCATCGCGATGGGGATCGGCATGTTCACGCCGCCGATGGGCATCGCTCTCTTCATGCTGAAGGACCTGTGCGGGATCACGTTCAATGAGGCGGCGAAATCCGTGCTGCCGTTCCTCGCTGCGCTTTTGATGATCCTCGCGGTGATCACCTACGTGCCGGACATCTCCCTCTTCCTGCCACGGCAATTGGGGCTGACACACTAGAGGAGGCCGCGCGAGCGCACATGCGCGCCGCCTCCGCCTCCCGTTCTCCCACCCGGTTCGTGCCGCGGCGTTCGATACCGCCGAACGGCCGGACCAACCGACGGCGGACGCAGCGGCCCTTTGCGGCCGCTGGTCGGTCACGCCCGAAGACTTCATCTCAACGACAAGAAGGATCTTCCCATGACTGCGAAGCGTATCGAGGCCATCGAGACGAGCGGTGCGCCGATTCCGAACGTGCCGCTGGCGCAGGCGACCCGCTACGGGGACATCGTGTTCACCTCGGGCCAGGTGGCCAACGATCCGGTGACCGGCGAATTCGTGGGCTCGGGCATCGAAATCGAGACGCGGCGGGTGCTCGACAATCTGACCGCCGTTCTCGACGCGGCGGGCAGCTCGATCGATCGCGTGCTGAAGGCGACCGTCTTCCTCACCGACGTCGACGATTTCGCCGCCTTCAACAGCGTTTACGAGACCTATTTCCCGGACCGGCTGCCGGCCCGTTCGACCTTCGTCGTGAAGCTCGCCGGCCCCTTCAAGGTCGAGATCGAGCTGGTCGCGGCGGTGAAGGAGAACGCATGATGGCCTCGATGGACGAGCTGCGCGCCGGCGTGCGCCGGAGCCTTCCCGAAGTGGAGCTGATCACCGACACCGACCTTGGCGACAAGGTGGTCGAGGCGTGGGCGCTGTGCCTGTCGCAAAGCGAATTCACCTCGATCGACGAGATCATCGGCGCCGGCGGGCCGGACACCTCGCCTTTGCGCGGCGGCACACAGACCGACCACATTCGCGGCGTGACGCGCATGGCCCTCGGACTCGTCGATCAACTCGCCGAGGTGGTGGGCGATAGCGGGATCGATCGGGATCTGTTGATTGCGTGCGCGCTTTGCCACGATGTCGGCAAGCCGTTCGAGTTCAGCCACGCCAACCAGAAGCGCTGGCGCGACAATCCCGGCGCGAGCGGCTATCCGGCGATCCGCCACTCGGTCTATGGCGTCCACATCTGCCTGACCGTCGGGCTTCCCGAGGCGGTCGCGCACACCGCCGGGGCGCACTCCCGCGAGGGCGATTTCATCATGCGCAGCCTCGAGAACACGGTGGTCAACTACGCCGACCATGCGTTCTGGGCCATCCTGGAGCGTGCCGGCCGGCTGGAGCCGCTCGCCGACGGGCGCGTCGTGACCTGATCCGAGCGGCCCGGCCATCGCGCCCACCAAGGTGGCGACGGCCGGGCTCTTTCCATCAGGAGCCCGCCGAGCGGGTCCCATCGCATGAGGCGCCGCGCTCCAGATGGCGCGCCAGATAACCGAGCAGCGGCGGGGCGAGCAGCATCACGACGAGAAGCCGCGCCGTCTGCATCGCCATGACGAAGGTCACGTCGACATCGGACGCCGTCGCGATGATCGCGATGGAATCCGCGCCGCCGGGGCTCGTCGCCAGATAGGCGGTGAGAAGGTCGATCCCCGTCACGTTCGACAGGACGACCGCGAAGAGCGCGCACGTGAGGATCAGCGTCGCCGTGGCGAGGAGGATCGCCGGCAAGGCTTGGAGTGCGCGGGCGACGATGGCGCGCGAGAAGCGCAAGCCGATGCTCCACCCGATCGTCGCATAGGCGAGGGCGAGGAGCCATGGCGGCAGCGTCAGCGTCACGAGGCCGGTGTCGGCGAGAATGATCGCGATGCCCATCGGAAACAGGAGCTGGCCGGCTGGAAAGCGGACGGCCCTCGCGATCAACCCGCCGGCGAAGGCGATCGCCGCCGTCGCGGCGAAGCTGCCGAGCGGCACGGGCGCGAACCAATCGACCGACGCGGCGGCCGCCTCAACATTCGGCGGCAGCGCGAAATGCGCGACGACCGAGGCGGTCAGCACGACGCCGGCAACCCTCAAATATTGCATCAGCGCGACGATCCGAACATCGGCGCCGTTGGCCTCGGCGAGGAGGAGGGCGGCCGACGCCCCGCCGGGTGCGAGGCCCCAGAGCGCCGTCGTGCCCGGAAGCGTGCCGAAACGCATCTGCAACGCTCCGACCACCGCCGCCAGTCCGACGACCCCGCCGACCCCGGTGAGGAAGATGGGCCAATCCCGCGCCACGCCGACGAAGGTTTCGACCGGCATCGTCGTGGCGATGAGGCAGCCGATGAAGCTCTGGGCGGTGAGATAGAAGGAGCGCTTGACCTTCGGCGCGTCGCCGGTGAGCGCGACGAACACCCCCGCGAGCATCGGTCCGAGCAGAAACGCCGCCGGAAGCCCCACCCACTCGAAGAGGGCGACCAGCGCGACCGAGATGACGGCGAGGAGCAGGAGGCGGCCGAGACGGCGGCCGGCGGGCACGCTGTCCGTCATCGGAAGGGGATTCCCGTCGGGGAGGCGGGTCGGCGGTGGTGATCGGCGCGTCGGATCGCATGAGGGACGCCGCCGCAAGGCTTGCTCATCGGTTTTCCTTCGAGAGAACGCCCCGCAAACGGGGATGACCGGGCGGTCTCGTGGTTCATGGCGCGAAGGTCGGTCCGATCGCGGAGCATTGCCGGATCGACGGGACCGAGCGCGCCGTCGCAGTGTGGCCTCTCGCGCTTGTCCGCGCTTCTTCCCTCAGGTTGCATCCGCAAATCGTGATGGCGACGGGGCCGGCGCGGGGCGCGAAGGCGATCGCGGCGTCGCGAACGAAGACGATGAAAAGCAAATAGCCCGATCTTTGCCCGAATGCTAACATCGGCTCGACTTTTTTGCCCGAGGAGCCGATTTTGTCACTCCAAGTCTTACTCCTGAAATCGTTGCAGTTTCTTCATTGGGGCGCGTCGCTCGAAACCCGGCGGGGCACGTCGGACCATGACGTCATCGAGGGCTCGGGCCGAAACGAGCACGTCATCGGCGGTGACGGCCGCGACAAGATCAGTGGCGGGGCGGGCCACGATCTTCTGCGCGGCGGGAACGACGACGACCGCCTCATGGGCGGTGACGGCCATGACGGCCTGTTCGGCGGCGCCGGCCACGACACCGTCACCGGCGGCGACGGGCGCGACCGGATCTTCGGCGGCTCCGGCGACGACCGTCTCGGCGGCGAGGCGGGGCGCGATTTTCTTTCCGGCGGCAGCGGGCACGACTGGATCGAGGGCGGCGCTGCCCACGACACGCTGAAGGGCGGCAACGGCGACGACACGCTCGATGGCGGCCCCGGCGCGGACGTGCTCGTGGGCGGTCGCGGGGCCGATACGCACATCTTCCAAGGCGATTTCGGCAACGACAGGATCGTCGGTTTCGAGCCGGGCAAGGACAAGATCGTCATCAACGGCTCCAGCGCCGACAATCTCACCTTCACGCGGACGATCTTCGGGGTCCGCATCGACGTCGACCCCGCAGCCGTCTCTGACCCCGCCCCGCGCGGTGCCCCGGACACACTGCAATTCGCCATGCTCGACAGCGGCGCGGCACAGACGAACGACACTGCCGCGTCCGATCCGCTCGACGGCGTGTTGGATCTCGGTCCGGTCGGCCCCGCCGGCGGGTCGATCACCATCGTCGGCGCGACGTCGATCAACCAGGACGATATCCAATATACGCCGCCCCAATATCAGGGCCCTTATTCCCCCACGGTGACGACGGCGGAGGACAAGTTCGACGAAAATCCGTCGAACGACGATCTGTCCCTCCGCGAGGCGATCGACATCGCCAACAGCAACGCCAGCGCCAACGCCGGCATCACCTACTACATCACCTTCGACAGCGGCGTCTTTTCCGAGCCCACGACCATCCGTCTCGACCCGAGCCTCGGGACGCTCGAGATCGAAGGCAATGTCTATATCGAAGGGCCGACCGGCTCCGACGGCCGTCCGTTGGTGACCCTCACCGGCGACACCGCCGGCGACGACACCACGATGGAGGCCACCCTGACCCAGGGCGCCACCATCGACGGCGACACGCCCTATCCGGCGTCCGACTGGACGGAGACCATCACCGACGTCGCGACGAGCCAGCCGGCCGGCCTTCTCGACGACAACATCCCCGTCTTCCTCCTGGCGAATCAGAGCACGGCGCGGATCGACAATTTCGTCATCACCGGCGGATCGGCCGTCGTCGGATCGCCGGCCTCGCTCGAGGGCTATGGCGGCGGCATCACGGGCCTCGGCGCGACCCTCTCGCTCGCCAATGTGTTCATCGGCGGCAACTATGCCTCGAACGATGGCGGTGGTCTCTTCCTCGGCGACGGAACGCTGACGCTGACCGGCAGCGTCGGGATCGTCGCCAATCAGGCGGGCGCCAATGGTGGCGGCGTGGCGCTGATCGACACCGCCGGCGCGGCGACGCTCAACAGCGAGTACGGCTTCATGACCGCCAATTCCGCCGGAGTCGTCGGCGGCGCGCTCTACATGCAATCGGCCCAGGCGAACATCACCGATTGGAATTT
Organism: Acuticoccus kalidii; assembly: GCF_021556395.1. GTDB lineage: Bacteria > Pseudomonadota > Alphaproteobacteria > Rhizobiales > Amorphaceae > Acuticoccus > Acuticoccus kalidii. Next base: position 401,423 of record NZ_JAKGCS010000015.1, on the reverse strand, counting down.
CGTCGGCAATTCCAGCGCGGGCGAAGGCGGCGCGATCTTCGTCAACGACGACGCGACGAGCGCTTTGTCGATCGACGGCGTCTGGTTCGCCAACAACACCGCGAGCCTCGTCGGCGCCGTGTGGGACGGGCCGGACAATCTCAGCCAGAACGACCTACAGCTCATCAACAACACCCAGCCGGACATTTCCGGCCCCTATGCCGAAATGCCGGACGGCTTCTGAGGCGCGCCGCGCGGTGCGCTAGAGCCCGCTCTCGGGCCAGAGGAGGCGGTAGCCGATACCCGGCTCGGTGCGGATGAAACGCGGCTGCGCCGGGTCGTCGGCGAGCTTGGCGCGGAGCTGGCCGACATAGACGCGCAGATATTGCGTGTCGTTGACATGGGCCTCGCCCCAGATCGCCGTCAGGAGCTGGCGCTGGGTCAGCACCTTCCCCGCATGCCGGGCGAGCATGACGAGAAGGTCGAACTCCTTGCGTGTCAGCGCCACCGGCCGCCCCGCGAGGGTAACGGTCCGGGCCGCGATGTCGATCGTGAGGTCGCCGATATGGAGGACGGGCGCGGCCTCTGCGGTGCCCGCGCGGGCGCGCAGCAGAACGCGCAACCGGGCGAGCAGCTCCTGGATGCCGAACGGCTTGACGACATAATCGTCGGCGCCGGCATCGAGCGCGGCGACCTTCTCCGCCTCGTCCGCCCGGACCGACAGGATGAGGATCGGCCCGGCGAACCAGTCCCGCAGCCGCCGCACGACCTCGCGGCCGTCGAGGTCGGGCAGGCCGAGATCGAGGATGACGATCGCCGGCCGCTCGGTCGCCGCCTTGCCGAGCGCCTGTTCTCCGGTGCGCGCCTCGATGACGGTGTGGCCGGACGCGGTCAGGCTGATCCGCAGGAATTTTCGGATCGCGTCGTCATCGTCGACGACGAGGATTTTCGCGCCCTCAGCCATCGAACGGCTCCGGCGACAGGACGGGCATCGCCGGCTGCGGCAGGTTGATCTCGAAGCGCGCGCCGCCGCCATCGCGTTCGCCGACGGTCACGCGTCCCCCCATCGCCTCCACGAAGCCGCGCACGATCGCGAGCCCTAAGCCCGTTCCGGCGCTTTGCCGGTCGGCATTTTCGGCGCGCCAGAAGAGGTCGAACACACGGTCGCGCCGGTCGGGAGGCACGCCCGGCCCATGATCGCTGACGGCGAGCACGAGCCGGTTGCCCCGCCGTTCGGCGCTGACGGACACCGCCTCGCCGGGCGGCGAGAAGCGGGCCGCATTGTCGAGCAGGTTGACGAGGGCTTGCTCCAGCAGGGTCGGGTCTGCCTCCACCATCGCGACCTCGGGTGCGATCTGCACCGCGACGGTGATCCCATCGAGCCGTCCCTTCAAGCGTTCGCGCGCGGCGGCGACGATATCGCCGAGGTCGAGCCATTCGCGCCGCACCGCGAGCGCACCATAGCCGAGCCGCGTCATGTCGAGAAGGTTCTGGATGAAGCGGTTGAGCCGCCCGGCCTCGGCGGCGACGGTCTTCAAGAGTTCCGCGCGATCGCGCTCCGACATGTCGCCGCCGAGCGCCTCGAGCGTCGACACCGCGCCGATGATCGAAACCAAAGGCGTGCGCAGATCGTGGCTCACCGAGGATAAGAGCGCGGTCCGCAGCTTCTCCGTCTGGCTATAACGCTGCGCCTCGGCGGCCTCCGCGATCATCCGAGCCCGCTCCAGGATGAGGGCGGCCTGATCGACGAGCGTGTCGAGGAGGCGCCGGTCCGCGGCGCGGAGCGGTTCGCGGCCGTCCTCGCCGCGCAGCCCGAGAACGCCGAGCGTGCGCTCGCGCGCGACGAGGGGAATGAAGAGCCAGCCGCTCGACGGCAGCGTGTCGGTCGACCAGCCGGCGCGCTGGCCTTGCCGCCAGGCCCAATCCGCGGCGGCCGCGGATCCGGGGTCGATCTCGTCGATCGGCGGCGATCCGGCGAACACGACGAGGCGGCCGGAGGCGTCCGGCGTCAGGAGCACGGTCTCGACCGGCACCGAAGAGCGGACCTGGCTCACCACGGTCCAGGCCATGTCATAGTCGCTGGTGGCCGACAGCGCCTTTCGGGTGAACTCGTAGAGCGCGCGGGTGTGCCGCTCGGCGACGCGCATCGCGGCGACCTGCGCGTTCAGCCGTGCACCGAGAATGCCGACGACGAGGCTGAACACGAGGAAGAACGCGAGGGTGAGCACCTGCCAAGGGTGGATCACCGACAGCGTCAGCCGGGGTTCGGTGAAGAAATAGTTGTAGGCGATGAAGGCGAGGATCGAGGTGAACACGGCCGCCGGCACGCGGCCCGCCGCGCCGATCGCGAGCACCGGCGCGAGGAAGACGAGGGAGAGGTTGGCGAGCGGCAGAGTATGGTCGACGAGGAGGCCGAAAGGCATGGCGAGGCCGACATAGAACGCCCCGAGGAGATAGGCGCGCGGTGAGAACGCCTCCACCGCGACGGGTTGGACGGGGGCCGCGCTGTCGGCTCCGCTGCCGAGCACCGTGATCTCGAAAGAATCCCCGCCGGCGATCAGCCCCTCGTGCAGCCGTGGGCGAAAAAGGCGGACGCCTTTCTCCGCCGCGACGACGATCCGCGAGACGTTGCGCCGGCGCGCATAATCGAGGATCGCCTGCGGGGCCGACCGCGCGACGGCGAGCTGTTCGGTCTCCGCGCCGAGCTGCTCGGCGAGGAGGAGCGCCCTTTCGATGGAGGGATCGGTGGTTTCGCCGTCGCCGATGGCGAGGACGATCCACGGCGCGCGGCTGCGGTCGGCCATCCGCTTTCCGGTCCGCACCAGCCGTTCGGCGGCCCCGGCGGTGAGGCAGACGAGAAGCCGGTCGCGCGCGGGCCAGGCCGAGGCGACGGCGTGGCTGCGCATATAGTCGATCATGTCCCGGTCGACCCGTTCGGCCGCGACGCGCAACGCCATCTCGCGTAGCGCCGTGAGGTTGCCGCGCGAGAAAAAGCGCGTGATCGCCCGCGCCGCCTGCTCCGGGACGTAGACCTTGCCTTCGCGCAGGCGCTTTTGCAGCACCTCCGGCGTCACGTCGATCACCTCGATCTCGTCCGCCGTCTCGACGACCTTGTCCGGCAGCGTCTCGCGCACCTTGATGCCGGCGATGCGCTCGACCACGTCGTTCAGGCTGTCGAGATGTTGGACGTTGAGCGTCGTGTGCACGTCGATGCCGGCGGCGAGCAGCTCCTCGACATCCTGCCAGCGCTTCGCGTGCCGCTCGCCCGGCACGTTGGTGTGGGCGAGCTCGTCGACGAGGACGAGCGCGGGTCGGCGTTCGAGGATCGCGTCGAGATCCATTTCCGGCAACATGCGGCCGCGATAGGAAACGAGGCGGCGCGGGATCGCCTCGAGGCCGACGAGAAGCGCCTCGGTCTCCCGCCGGCCGTGCGTCTCGACGAGGCCGACGACCACGTCGACCCCGTCGGTCTTCGCGTCCTGGGCGGCGCGGAGCATTTCGTAGGTCTTGCCGACGCCGGGAGCGGCGCCGAGGAAGAGCTTGAGGCGACCTCTGCCCGCGCGGCCGACCTCGGCGAGGAGGGCGTCCGGGTCGGGGCGGCGCTCGTCGTCAGCCATCGGAGGCCTGTGCTCCGATGGCCGGCTCGTCCGGGAGCGGAAACGCCGCGTCGAGGGCGAGATTGGCGAGAAGGACGTTGACCACCGGCTCGCCGAATAGGCCGAGCGCTCGGCCTTCCACGCGCTCGCGCAGGAACGCGCGGATCTGCGCCGGCGACACGCCGCGGGCTTCCGCGATACGGGCGGCCTGCGCGAACGCTGCATCCGGCGAGATGTGCGGATCGAGGCCGGAGGCCGACGCGGTCACGAGGTCGACCGGCGGCTTGACGCCGTGCGCGGCGACGAAGGCGGACGCCCGGTCCCGCACCGCGCCGATGAGGCGGGCATTGGTGGGGCCGAGATTGCTCCCCGAAGAGTTCGCGGCGTCATACGCCACGGCAGACGGACGGCCCATGAGATAATGCGGCGCCTCGAACATTTGGCCGATGAGGGCCGAGCCGACGATACGCCCGTCGCGCACGATGAGCGAGCCCTTCGCCTCGCGCGGAAAGAGGGCCCCGGACAGCGCGGTCATTCCGAGCGGATAGGCGAAGCCGAACAGCACCGTCATGACGACGATCACGGTCGCTGCGGGTCTGAAGAGGGTCATTGTCGGCATCCTTAGGCAAGGCCGAGGGCGGTGACCGCCATGTCGATGAGCTTGATGCCCACGAACGGGACGAGGAGGCCGCCGAGGCCGTAGATGAGGAGATTGCGACGCAGGAGCGCCGCCGCCGACATCGGGCGATAGGCGACGCCCTTCAGCGCCAGCGGGATGAGGACCACGATCACGACGGCGTTGAAGATGACCGCCGAGAGGATCGCCGACCCCGGCGAGCCGAGGCGCATGATGTTGAGGGCCTGAAGCTGCGGGTAAGCGGCGAGGAAGAGGGCCGGGATGATCGCGAAATATTTCGCGACGTCGTTGGCGAGCGAAAAGGTCGTCAGCGCGCCGCGGCTGATGAGGAGACCCTTGCCGACCTCGACGACGCGCATGAGCTTGGTGGGATCGGAATCGAGATCGATGAGATTCGCCGCCTCCTTCGCCGCGGGCGTCCCGTCATTCATGGCGACGCCGACGTCGGCCTGAGCGAGCGCGGGCGCGTCGTTCGAGCCGTCGCCGCACATGGCGATCAGGTGGCCGTCGGCCTGGGTGGCGCGGATATAATCGAGCTTCTTTTCCGGCGTCGCCTCGGCGACATAGTCGTCGACGCCGGCCTCTGCGGCGATCGCGGCGGCGGTCAGCGGGTTGTCGCCGGTGATCATCACCGTGCGCACCCCGGCGGCTCGCAATTCGGCGAAGCGTGCCTTGATGCCCGGCTTCACCACGTCCTTGAGGTAGATCGTGCCGAGGGCGCGGCGGTCCTGGGCCACGACGAGCGGCGTGCCGCCGGCACGGGCGATCCGCTCCACGTCGTCGCGAACGTCGTCCGGCAGCGCGCCACCGTCCGCGGCGAGCCATCGCGCGATCGCGTCGGTCGCGCCCTTGCGGAGCCTTCCGTCGGCGAGATCGATGCCGGACAGGCGCGTCTCGGCGGTGAAGGGGACGAGCGTGCCGATACGGTCGGCGTCCCCGCGCATCCCCATCCGCTCGGCGAGGGCGACGATGGACTTGCCCTCCGCCGTCTCGTCGCCGAGCGAGGCAAGCCGCGCGGCGCGGATCAGCGTCTCGATCTCCACCCCTTCGGCCGGATAGAACGTCTCCGCCTGGCGCGCGCCGTAGGTGATCGTGCCGGTCTTGTCGATGAGGAGCGTGTCGACGTCGCCGGCCGCCTCCACCGCGCGACCGGATTTCGCGATGACGTTCTCCTTCACGAGCCGGTCCATGCCGGCGATGCCGATCGCCGACAAAAGCCCGCCGATGGTGGTCGGGATCAGCGTGACGAAGAGCGCGAGGAGGTAGGCGGTCGGGATCGTCTCGCCCGAGAAGATCGCGAACGGTTCGAGCGTCACGACGACGAGCACGAAGATGATCGTGAGGCCGGTGAGGAGCAGCGACAGCGCGACCTCGTTCGGCGTCTTGCGCCGGTCGGCCCCTTCCACGAGGGCGATCATGCGGTCGAGAAAACCCTCGCCGGGCGCCTGCGTCACCCTCACGACCAGGTGGTCGGAGACGACGCGGGTGCCGCCGGTCACCGCCGAGCGGTCGCCGCCTTCCTCGCGGATGACGGGGGCGGATTCGCCGGTGATCGCGCTCTCGTCGACCGAGGCGACGCCTTCGACGACCTCACCGTCGGCCGGGATCGTATCGCCGGCATCGATGCGCACGAGGTCGCCTTTGTGCAAGGACCGGGAGGAGACGGGCTCCGGGGGCGCGCCAGGATGGGCGAGGCGCTTCGCCATGGTCTCGGCCTGGGTCGCGCGCAGACTGTCGGCGCGGGCCTTGCCGCGCCCTTCGGCCATCGCCTCGGCGAAGTTCGCAAAGAGCACCGTCGCCCACAGCCAGGCCGCGATCTGGACGATCAGCGGCGCCGGCGCATCGCCGATCCCGAACGCGGCATAGACGCTCGCGAGGAGGGCGATGATCGCCGTTACGAAGATCACCGGGCTCTTCGCGAGGCGGCGTGGGTCGAGCTTCAGGACCGCATCGCGCGCGGCGTGGGAGAGGAGGGCGGGGTCGAAGAGGCCCGGCCCGGCGAGCGGGGGATGTTTCGTCATGAGACGACCTCAGTGGACGGCGAACGTCGTGCCGGCCGCCATCGCGAACTGTTCCGCGAGCGGGCCGAGCGCGAGCGCCGGGAAGAAGGTGAGACCGCCGAGCACGAGGATGACCGCGACGAGGAGGCCGACGAAGATCGGTCCATGGGTCGGAAACGTGCCGGCGGAGGGCGCGAAGGTGCGCTTTTCGGCGAGGGCACCGGCGATCGCGAGCATGGGGATGATGTAGGCGAACCGGCCGAGCATCATGCACAGACCCTGCGCCGTCGTGTGCCATGGGGAGCCCGCGCCGAAGCCGGCGAAGGCGGAGCCGTTGTTGCCGGTCGCCGAGGCGTAGGCGTAGAGGATTTCCGTCAGCCCGTGCGGGCCGGGATCCTGCACCGCGGCGACCGCCTGCGGAACGATGGCCGCGAGCGCGCCGCCGCCGAGAATGCCGACCGGCATTGCGAAGAAGGCGAGAAGCGCGAGCTTCACCTCCTTCGTCTCGATCTTCTTGCCGAGATATTCCGGCGTCCGGCCGACCATCAGCCCCGCAATGAAGACGGCGAGGACGACATAAGAGAGCATCCCGTAAAAGCCCGCGCCGACACCGCCGAAGATCACCTCGCCGGTGAGGATGTTGACGAGGGGCATGAGGCTGCCGATCGGCGTGAAGCTGTCGTGCATCGCGTTGACGGAGCCGTTCGAGGCGGCGGTGGTGGACACGGCCCAGAGCGCCGAGCTCGCGATGCCGAACCGGGCGTCCTTGCCCTCCATGTTGGCCGGCGCCCCGGCGACAACGTCCGCGATCAACGGGTTGCCGACCGTTTCGGCCGCGTAGGTCACGCCGAGCCCGACGGCCCAGACGATCGCCATCGCGGCGAAGATCGCGCGCCCCTGCCGCCGATCGCGCACCATGCGGCCATAGAGGAAGCAGAACGCCGCGGGCAGCGCGAGGATCGCCCACATCTCGATGAGGTTGGTGAGGGCGCTCGGATTCTCAAAAGGATGGGCGGAATTGGCGTTCCAGAAGCCGCCGCCATTGGTGCCGAGCTGTTTGATCGCGATCTGCGCCGCCGCCGGCCCCTGGGCGATCGTCTGCACCCCGCCCGACAGCGTCTCGGCGGAGGTATAGGGCATCAGATTTTGCGGCACGCCGAGCGCCACGAGGGCAAGGCCGACGACGATGGCGAGCGGCAGAAGGATCCACACCGTCGCCCGGACGAGATCGACCCAGAAGTTGCCGATCGTCTTGGTCTCCCGCCGCGCGAAGCCGCGGATCACCGCGACGCCGACGGCGATGCCGGTGGCGGCGGAGACGAAATTCTGCACCGTCAGCCCCGCCATCTGGCTGAAATAAGAGAGCGTCGTCTCGCCCCCATAGGCCTGCCAGTTGGTGTTGGTCATGAAGCTGATCGCCGTGTTGAAGGCGAGCCAGGGCGACAGTCCCGGCAGGTGCTGCGGGTTGAAGGGGTGCGCGGCCTGGGTGAGAAGGATGGCGTAGAGGACCAGCGCCCCGGCGAGATTGAAGGCGAGCACGGCGGCCGCGTATTGCAGCCAATTCTGCTCGGCGGCGGGGTCGATGCCGGCGGATCGGCACAGCACGCCGTCGACCCGCGCGAAAACGGGATGATCCGTCCGCGGCCGGGCAAGGACGATGTCCATCCAGGCGCCGAGGGCGATGGCCGTGGTCGTGACGAGAAGCGCGTAAAGCGCAAATTGTGCGAGATCGATGACCATCGGATGCTCAATAATTCTCCGGGTCGGCGAACGCGAAGCCGAGATAGACGAGGATGCCGATGGCAACGGCTCCGCCGAGTAGGAATTCTATGCTCATGGTGTGCCTCTAGATCCGGGCGCAAAGGCGAATGAGGCCGAAGGACAGCGCAAAGGCCGCGACGAGCGTCGCGAGATAGACGAGCGTCATCATGATGGTTCTCTCAAAGGCGCGGGCCGACCGGCGCGGTGGCGCGGACGAGCGGCCGCCGGGGTGAGAGCGCGTCCAGGCGGCCGGTCCCATCGGGCGATGGGCCGGCGTTTGGCGATCGGCATGGGGTGGTCTCCGCCGTTATTGACGAGGCGGAAGATCGTGCGGCGCGCGTCTGGTCTCTATTCGGAACGCGCCGGGCGGGCGCAAAGACGCTGCAAAATCCTTATGCGGATTTTATAGGCCCGGCGTGGCGGGCCGGCCGGCCGCTCAATAGCGCGGGAAGCACTCGGGATAGTGGGCGTACATCGCGGCGATCGCCATCAAATGCAGGCTGGTGTCGAAATAGTTCGTCATCTTCATTTCGGTGGCATCGGCCGAGATTGGGGTGCCATCGTCGAGGCAGTGCAGCATCTCGTAGATGAAAACATACGATTTACCCCAGAATTTGTCGGTTCTGGCGAACGTGAACACATCGAACGGATAGATGTCGCGCGTGTCGTCGGGCCAGATTTCCATGAGGTAGCGGGTGACCTTCGGGCTCGTGCGGCCGAGTTGCATGAGATAGAGCGGAATGCGGACCGCGTCGTAGCTGAAGCGCGGCGGAAAGCCTCGCGCCGGCACCACCTCGCCGTAGGCATTCACCGTCGACCAGTCGGACGGCGGATGGATCAGCGAATCGAGAATGGCGTCTCCGTCGCGCATCACCTTTTCCCATGGGTGATCCGGCGCGAGGGCCTCGAGGACGGGGAGCGTCAGGGGAATATAGTAGCTGAGATTAAGCGTCGGATCCGGCTCGCGCGGGGTCGGGGCCGCCCACTCGCCGGGGAGGAGGACGGTGAACCCGCCAAACTCCCGGATGAGCTTGGTGCCGGTCGCCTCCGCGATCGCCGTCGCCTCGGCGATATATTCGGCGTTGTCCCAACGCATTCCGGCGAGGCCGAGCGCGGTTGCGATGAGGATCTCGCCGTCGGAGGCGTTGTTGCGATCCGTCAGGCCCCGGCCCGGCACCCACTTCCAGGCGAACAGCTTGTCGGCGCGCTGCATCTTCGCCTTGGCGAAGCGCCAGATGAGGTCGAACGTCTCCGGATCGGAGCCGAGCAAGGCGAGCAGCATCCCATAGCCCTGGCTCTCGGAGTGGGTGATGCCGCCATTCTGCGGATCGAACACGCGGCCATCCGGCTGGATGAACGCCTTTCTGTAGATCTGGAACGCGGCGGCGAACCACTGCTGCTCGGCCGGAGGGAGCTGGCCGAGATAGGGCATGTAGGATTGGTCGAGAGCGTAAGATCGCGGTGAAAGGGAGAGCAGCAGAAGTAGAGCAAGCAACGCTGACCTGAGACGCATGGAATCCTCCAAGAGCAGAGGGCGGCGATGCGGCTTCTTGCTCTCAAAATTTAAGAAAACACAATTTTGAGAAATAATCTCCCGATTTTCGCCTGAATGTCGGCGGCGCCGCACGAGCCGTGCGCGACGCCGTTCTCCAAGACGCCAGAAAGAAAAGCTCAGCCCCGCGCGGCGGCGCACGGTCCGCCGCTCGGCCGCCGATATTTGCGGGCGGTCGCCGGTGTTGAAGGACCGGCCAGGCGGGCCGACCGAGGGCCGCCACCTGACACACCAAGGCCGGCGGTCATCGCGGCCGCGCTCGTTTCGCCTTCGACATTCGATCGCCCCCGTTGACCGTCCGACGTCTCGCCTTGCGTGGCGTCCGCTGGAATGTATAGTGTGCACAAAAGGCGTTCAGGCAGAGGCGCCGTGGTGGGAGAGGCGTGATGGCCGGGCAATTGGCCTCGATGTCCGCGTTCGTGACGGGTGCCGGTCAGGGGATCGGTCGGGCGATCTGCCTCGCGTTCGCCGCGGAGGGCGCGCGCGTCGTGGCGGCGAGCCGCACCGCCGCAAAAATGGCGGACCTGCCCGAACACGGCGATATCGAACCCGTCCCCCTCGACCTTGCCGATCCGGATGCGATCACGGCCGTGGTCGCCGCCGCGGGGCGGATCGACATCCTCATCAACTGCGCCGGGATGGTGGCCAACGGCACCGTCCTCGACTGCGACGAAGCAACTTGGGCCGAAAGCTTCGACACCAACGTCACCGCCGCCTTTCGCACGATCCGCGCCGCGCTTCCGGGAATGGTGGAGCGAGGCGACGGCCGCATCGTCAATGTCGCCTCGGTGGCCTCTTCGGTCACGGGAGTGGCGAACCGCTTTGCCTATGGCGCGAGCAAGGCGGCGATGATCGGCCTCACCAAGTCGGTCGCGCGGGATTTCATTCGCGACGGCATCCGCTGCAACGCGCTCTGTCCCGGAACGACGCTTTCCCCCTCGCTGGAGGCGCGCATCGCTGCCGCGCCCGATCCGGCCGAAATGCGGCGCACCTTCGTCGAGCGTCAGCCGATGGGCCGGCTCGGCGCGCCGGAGGAGCTCGCAAATGGCGCGCTCTTCCTCGCCTCCGATGCCTCACGCTTCATGACCGGACAGCTTCTCGTGATCGACGGCGGACAGACACTGTGACGCCGTACCGACATGCGCCCGACGCGGCGCGCGGCGGAGGCCGCATTCGTTCGCTCGCCCGTCCGAGCCGGCCAAGGCCGCCGGCGCCGGGCGAGAAGACTTGCAACAAGAATGGGAGGATACCGATGACACGTTCACTGATCGCGGGCGCGCTCGCGACGTGCCTGATGTCCGGCGCCGCGTTCGCGCAGGACTTTACGCTTCGCTTCAACCACGTTCTCGGCCCGTCCGAGCCCTATCACCAAGGCTTCCTCGCATGGGCCGAGGCGGTCGAAGAGCGCACCGATGGCGGCCTCAAGATCGACGTCTATCATTCCGCCCAGCTCGGCGTCGAAGAGGACATCATCGAGCAAATCCGCCAGGGCGCGAATGTCGGCCAGAACACCGACGCGGCGCGTCTCGGCAACTACGTGCCGGGCATCGCGGTCGTGAACGGCCCCTATTTCGTCAGCTCCAACGAGGACGTCTTCGCGCTCAACGACAGCCCGACCATGCAGGAATGGCAGGACGAACTCGCCGCCCAGCATGGCCTCAAGGTGGTCTGCTTCGACTGGGTGCAGGGGTTCCGCAACTTCTTCCTCAACAAGGAGGCGCGCACCCCGGACGACCTGTCGGGCCAGCGCGTCCGCACGCCGCCGGCCCCGATCTGGCAGGAATCGATCCGCGCTCTCGGCGCCGCGCCGACCGCGATGAATTTCGGCGACGTCTATCCCGGCCTTCAGCAGCGGGCGATCGACGGGGCTGAGCTCACTTATCAGAACATCGTCGCCGGCAACCTCAACGAGGTGTTGAGCACGGCGAACGAGACCAAGCACATCCTCCTCGTGAACTTCCAGGTCGTCTCGTCCGACTGGTTCGACGGTCTGCCGGAGGATTATCAGACCGCGCTCGTCGAGGAATGCCGCACGGCCGGCCAGGCGACGTCCGGCGAGATCGCCGAAAAGCAGGCCGAGGCGAAGGCGCAGCTCCAAGAGGCCGGCATGACGATCGTCGAGGATGTCGACATGGAAGCGTTCCGCGCCGCTGGTGACGCCGCTTATGAGGCGCTCGGCATCGCCGAGGCGAAGGCCACCGTTCAGTCCGAACTCGGGAACTGAGCGATCCATGAGGAGGACGGGTGAGATCTTGCATCGGGCCGAGGCGTTTCTCGCCGCGGTCCTCCTCTTGGCGATGGTCGTGCTGATCTTCGCCGGTGGCGTCGCCCGGATGATGGCGACGCCGCTCAATTGGACCATCGACTTCGCGACCTGCTTCTTCGCATGGGCGACCTTTCTCGCGGCGGACGTCGCCTGGCGGCGGGACGCGCTGATGTCGGTCGATCTCGTGCCGAAGCTCTTGCCCGCGCGGTGGCGGAGCGGGCTTCAGGTGGTGAACGTCGCGCTGATCATCGCCTTTTTGGTGTTTCTGGTCATCGCCGGGGCGTGGCTCACCTGGGTCAGTCGCGGCCGTTCCTTCCAGGGCATCCCCGAAATCAGCTTCTCCTTCGTGACCGCGAGCCTGCCGGTGGGGGCGCTGCTCCTCCTCGTCACGACGATCGGGAAGGCGCGCCGCATGATCGCGGCACCAAGCGAGGCGTCCTGATGCTGCTCGTCGCGATCGCCTTTTGCGTTCTCCTCGTCATCGGGATGCCGGTCGCGTTCGCGATCGGGATTTCCGGGGCGCTCTTCTTCATCCAACATCCGGAATTGCCGTTCACGATCCCCATCCAGCGGACGGTGAGCCAGACGCAGAATTTCGCCCTGCTCGCGATCCCGCTGTTCATCCTCGCCGGCAACCTGATGAACAGGGCGGGCATCACCGAGAAGCTGCTCGACCTCGCGTCGGTGCTGACCGGGCGGCTCAAAGGCGGCCTCGCCCAGGTCTCCGTAACGCTGTCCGCGCTGATGGGCGGCGTGTCGGGCTCGGCGATCGCCGACGCGGCGATGCAGTCGCGTATGCTCGGCGGGCCGATGATCGAGCGCGGTTTCTCGCGCGGCTTCACCGCGGGCATCCTGTCGTTCGGCGCGCTCCTCACGCCGATCGTCCCGCCGGGGATCGGGATGATCCTGTTCGGCACCATCGGCAATGTCTCGATCGGGCGGCTGTTCGCGGCGGGCGTGATCCCGGCGCTCTGCCTGTGGGCCGGGCTCGCTTTTGCGGTGTATTTCACGGCGCATCGGCGCGGCTACAAGGCGGAGCGTCAGACCGCGCCGAGTGCGCGCGAGGTGGGCCGCGCCTTCGGTGGCGGCTTCTGGGCGCTGCTGTTTCCGGTGATGCTCCTCGCGGGGCTGCGCACCGGACTGTTCACGCCGTCCGAGATCGGGGCGTTCGCGGTGGTCTATGCCGTCGTGATCGGGGTCGTCATCTATCGACGGCTCACCAGGTCGGCGTTCGTCGATGCGCTGTCGACGGCGGTGGCCGATGTCGGCGCTGTCATGCTCCTCATCGCCTTCTCGGCCATCTTCACCTACGGGATCGTTCTCGAACGGGTGCCGGAGGTGATCTCCGGGGCGATGCTCAGCGTCACCGATGATCTGTACGGCACGATGATCCTGATGGTGGTGTTCCTGCTCGTCGCCGGTCTCTTCATCGACGCGACGGTGCTGATCATCATGTTGACGCCGATCTTCGTGCCGATCATCCGTCAGCTCGGCGGCGATCCGGTGCATTTCGGCATCGTCTTCATCATCGCGGCGACGATCGGCAACTTCACGCCCCCGGTCGGGGCGGCGATGTACACGGTGTGCTCGATCCTGAAGTGCACCGTGGAGGAGTATACGCGCGAATCGGTCTTCCTGTTCGTCTCGGTGGCCGTGGTCACGCTGCTCCTCGTCTTCGTGCCGGCCGTGGTGCTGTTCCTGCCGAACATGGTTTTCGGCTGAGCGTGCGGGACCGGGAGGCCGTCGGGTCGGCGGTCTCCCGGTCGGCGCGGCGGCGGTCTACTGGGAGAGCGTCGCGGTGAAGCCGCGATAGGCGTTGAGGCCGTAGAGCTCGACCGAAAGCATGTTCAGCTCGACGAGCGGCAGAGACGCGATGGCGGCGCGGGCGCCGTCTTCGTCCGGCGCTTCGATCGTCAGGATCGCGCCGCGGCCGTCGGCGCGGGAGTTGATCTGGCGGAAGACGCCTTCCGCATAAAGTTCGGTGGCGCGGCGGGTTTCGGCGGCGCTGTGGCGGGCGAAATCCTCGGGCTGAAAGCCCTCACGGCGCGTCAGAATGGCGATGAACTGCAGGGGAATCTCCCATGTCTTCTTGTTATGTGGACGGGACGGCGAGCCTTGCACGCGCGAGGAAGGCGGACAAGCCGCCAACCAACCGACGCGCGTCGCGGCCTCATTGAGCCGCCGCGGCCTGTAGCTCGGTGACGAGCGGCACGCCGCACCGCTCCGACATGCGCCGGACATAGGTCGCGACAGGGTCGGGCATTTTGAGATCGGGGACGATGGTGAGGCCGCGCAGGATCGGGAAGAGGAGAATATCGTCGATCGTGGCGCTCTCGTGGTCGGGCAGGATCGGCACGAGATCCGCAAGACCCGCCTCGATCTTCCCGCGTGCCGTATCGGTGGCGGCGAGCAGCGCGGTGAAATCGCCGAATGTCTTCTCCTTCGCCGCGGTGAAATAGGCGCGCGCCGATTCGGTGCGGAATTCGGGGAAGATCGGATCCGGCGTGCGCGGGATGACGAGCGTGTTCGCCGTGTCGATCCAGGTCCCGAGCCAGGCCTTGATCGCCTCGCGCGGCGCACCGTCGAAGAGGCGCGGACCCGCCACCCCGTCGACCTTGGCGACGATGTCGAGGCTTTCCCCCATGAAGCCGTCCGCGTCCTCGAGGATCGGCAGCATCTTCACGCCGATCATCGAGATCGGTCCCGCCTCATCGTCATTGGCGAGAAAAGCGAGGTCGAACGGGATCGCCTTCAGGCCGAAGGGCATGCGGGCGCGGATGCAGAAGGGGCAATGGTCGTAGACGTAGAGCTTCATGGCGTCCTTTCGGGCGGCTGGTCCGGTCGGACCGTCAATCGAGGGGCGGCGACAGCACCGGCAGGCGCTGTTCGAGAAGGCGGGCGGCGTTCATCACGATATCGTCCCGGAAGCGCGCGGCGACGAGCTGGACGCCGACCGGCAGGCCCGACCCGTCGAGGCCGCAGGGGACGGTGGCGGCGGGCTGCTGCGTGATGTTGAACGGGTAGGTGAAGGGTGTCCAATCCATCCAACGCCGGTAAGGACCGCCGTCCGGCACGTCACGGCCCGCGGCGAAGGGGGCGATCGGCATCGTCGGCGTGACGAGGAGATCGAACGTCTCGTGGAAGGCGGCCATGTGGGCGCGAAGGGCCATGCGGTCCTCCTCCGCGGCCATATAGTCGGACAGGGTGAGCCGCGCGCCGTCTTCCGCGATGGCGCGAAAGCCGGGATCGACCCTGTCGCGCTCGGCCGGATCGATACGGCCGAGGAGCCGCGCCGCGCCGGCGGACCAGAAGGTGTTGAAGACGTCCTGCGGGTCGGCGAAGCCGGGATCGACCATGACGATCTCGGCCCCGAGCCCCTGCAGCGCCTCGACCGCCGCGTCGACCGCCGCGACGATGTCCGGCGCGACGGAGACATAGCCGAGATCGCGGCTATAGCCGATGCGCAGGCCGGCGAGGTCGGCCGGCGGCGGTGCCGTCCAGTCGATGGTGCAGGGGAGGCCGGCATAGCCGTCGCGCGGGTCGGGCCTCGCGAGGATCGTCATCATCAACGCGGCGTCGGTGGCCGAGCGCGTCATCGGGCCGAGATGGGAGAGCGTCGTCATCGCGCTCGCCGGCCATTGGGGGATATAGCCGAAGGTGGGTTTCAGCCCGAACGTGCCGGTGAAGGCGCCTGGAATGCGGATCGAACCGCCGGCGTCGCTCCCCTGATGGAGGAGGCCGAGGCCGAGCGCGGCGGCGATGCCGGCCCCGCCGGACGAGCCGCCGGGCGTCAGATCCTTGTTCCAGGGATTGCGGGCGATCCCGTAGCGCGGGCTGTCGGTCACGCCCTTCCAGCCGAACTCGGGCGAGGTCGTCTTGCCGATGGTGATCGCCCCGGCCTCGCGAAGATGCGCCGCGATCGGCGCGTCGTCGTCCCAGGGCGGGCCGACGGGGGTGGTGGCGGAGCCTTTATAAGTCGGCAATCCGCGCGTCAGCGTCAGATCCTTGATCGTCACCGGAACGCCGTCGAGCGGCCCGATCGGCCGTCCCGCCTGCCAACGCGCCTCCGATGCGCTCGCCGCGGCAAGCGCCCCCTCGGCGTCGACATGGGAGAAGGCGTTGAACACCGGATCGAGACCGTTCGATGCGGGAGAGAATGTCGCGCGCGAGTTCGACCGGCGACAGCGCGCGGGCGGTGAAGAGGGCGATCGCCTCGGTGGCGCGCAATTCGCTGAGCGTGCTGGGAGTGGGCTCGGGCATGTCACCTCGCGTTGCCGGGCCTGGAAGGGACGTTGGATCCTAAAGCGATCCGCTTCGCGAGCTCCAGGGGGGTGAGGGCGGCGATGGCCGGTTCGCCGGCGCCGGGGATCGCGTGAATGCGAACGTGCGCCGCCAACTCCCGTCACTGATTCCGGCCAAAAAAACAGGAAAATTGCGACACGGCCATTCGCATTAGAGATTTGATCGAACCGTTAAATGACCTGCTGTTTCTCGGATATATTCGTCTACAGATAGCAAGAGGGCGGTCATGCAACGCCCATTGACGCCACGTGTGGAAACCAGCACCATCCGGTCATCAAAAGAAAAAATCGCCGACGTTCCGATGTCGGTTTTCATGGATGGGAGGATATCTATGCAGAAGCGCCTTTTCATGGCGGCCGTTGCGGCCGCCTTCACCGCGACGCTGAGCTACGCCCCGGCCCACGCCCAGGCGCAGAACGATAAAGTCCTCGCCTTCGTCACCAACGCTGCCGCCGATTTCTGGACGATCGGCCGCCGTGGTGTCGAAAAGGCCGGTCAGGAGCTCGACGGTTACACCACCGAAATGCACGTCGTCTCGGAGGCGACCGCCGCCGAACAGCGCCGCATCATCGACGACCTCCTGACCCGCGGCGTCGCCGGCATCACGGTGAGCGTCATCGACCCGGCGAACAGCCGCGATCTCCTCAACCGCGTCGCCGAGCAAGCCGTCCTCTTCACGTCCGACAGTGACGCGCCCGACACCAAGCGCATGCTCTATGTCGGCACGGACAATGTCGCCGCCGGCGAGCAGGCGGGCGAGTTGATCAAGAAAGCGCTGCCCGACGGCGGCGACATCATGCTCTTCGTCGGCACGATGGGCGCGGCGAACGCGCAAGAGCGCGTGCAGGGCATCCGCAACGTGCTCGAAGGCGGCAACATCAACATCATCGACATCCGCACCGACGAGGTGGATTTCGCCCGCGCCAAGCGGAACGTCGAAGACACGCTGACGACCTATCCCGACATCGACGGCCTCGTCGGCCTGTGGTCCTACAACACGCCGCAGATCGTGGAAGCGGTCCGCGCGGCCGGCAAGACCGGACAGGTCAAGGTCATCGGCTTCGACGAAGATCCCGTGACGCTGCGCGGCATCGCCGACGGCATCGTCGAGGCGACGGTGGTCCAGCAGCCGTTCGAGTTCGGCTATCAGTCGATGATCAACATGGCGAAGGTGATCGAGGGCGACACCTCGATGATCCCCGATGACGGCCTGATGATCATCCCGACGAAGGTGATCGACGCCTCGAATGTCGAGGAGTTCCGCAAGGAGATGCAGGCGCTCCTGTCCCAATAACCACGCGAGAACCGAAGCGTCCGAGGCGGCTTGCGGGCCGTCTCGGCGACGCGTGGGGGAAACCGTGACGACACCCTTCCTGACGCTCACCAATATCGGCAAGACCTATCCCGGCGTGACGGCCCTTGCCGGCGTCTCGTTCGAGATCGCGCCGGGCGAGGTCGTCGGCCTCATCGGCGAGAACGGCGCCGGCAAGTCGACGATGATGAAGATCCTCGGCGGCGTCGCAACGCCCGATAGCGGCACGATCGAGATCGACGGCACGCAGCACACCGCACTCACCGTGCCGCAGTCGATGGCAGCCCGCATCGCCTTCGTCCACCAGGAGCTCAACCTCTTCGACAATCTCGACGTCGCGGCGAACATCTATATCGGCCGTGAGCCGAAGACCGGCGGCCCGCTCCGCCTCATCGACCGGCAGAAGCTGCGCATCATGGTGCACCCGCTTCTCGAACGGCTGAAGGTGGATTTCGGCCCGCGCACCCCGGTGGCGGATCTGTCGATCGCCCAGCGGCAGATGGTGGAAATCGCGAAGGCCCTGTCGCTCGACGCCCGCCTCATCATCATGGACGAGCCGACCTCGAGCCTCACCGTCTCCGAGACCGAGCGCCTTCTCGGCGTGATCGAGGAGCTGAAGAGCCACGGCGTCGCCGTCATCTACATCACCCACCGCCTCAACGAGGTCGAGGCGTGCGCCGACCGCGTCGTCTGCCTGCGCGATGGGCGTCTCGCCGGCGTCCTGCAGCGCGACGAGATCGAGCACGATGCGATGATCCGCCTGATGATCGGGCGTGACCTCAAGGCCCTCTACACCCCGCCGGCCCGCCCGCCGAGCCGGGGCGCCGAAATCCGCGGCCTCGTGTCGAGCCCGTTTCCCGACCGCGCCGTCGATCTCGATATCCAGCGCGGCGAAATTTTGGGCCTCGCCGGCCTCGTCGGCTCCGGCCGCACCGAGCTCGCGCGGACGATCTTCGGCATCGATCCGCCGCTCGGCGGCACCGTCACGCTCGACGGCGACCCCGTCACGGTCTCCCATCCGCGTGAGGCGATCGCGCAGGGGATCTATCTCGTCCCCGAGGATCGCAAGCAATCCGGCCTCATCATCGAGTTTCCGATCCGCGTCAACGTCACTCTCGCCGACGTCGAGCATTATGCCGAGCGTGGGCTGATCCGCCGGCGCGGCGAGACGGAGACCGCGGAGCGGCAGAAGAAGCGGCTCAACATCCGCGCCCCGTCGGTCGAGACCAAGGTCGTCACCCTGTCGGGCGGCAATCAGCAGAAGGTCGTCCTCGCGAAGTGGCTCTCGATGCAGCCCTCGCTGATGATCTTCGACGAGCCGACGCGCGGGATCGATGTCGGCGCGAAGGCGGAGATCTACACCGTCCTGCGCGAGCTCGCCGATGCCGGGGTCGCCGTCCTGATGATCTCCAGCGACATGGAGGAGGTGATCGGCGTCTCCGACCGCATCGCCGTGATGCACGAGGGGCAGATCAGCGGAATCCTCACCGATCGCGCGACATTCACCGAGGAGAACGTCCTCGAACTCGCGGTCAATGCGCCGGCCCACGCGGCCGCTTAACGAGTAAAGGCACCATGCAGAAGAAAGACCTCGGCCTCTTCGTGCTGATCCTGATCGTCGGCGGCATCACCGCGATCCTCAATCCGGTGTTCTTGTCGCCCGTCAATCTCGGCAACATGGCCAACCTCGTGGGGCTCTTCGGCATCTTCTCGATCGGCATCGGCGTCGTCATCATGACGGGCGGCATCGATCTTTCGGTCGGCTCGATGTTCGCGCTGATCGGTGTGATCTTCATCGACCTTCTCGCCAATGTCGGCTTGCCCTGGCCGCTCTGCGTCCTCGTCGCGATCCTTTGCGGCGTGGCGTTCGGCACGATCCACGGCATCCTCGTCACCCGCTTCAACGTGCAACCCTTCGTTGTGACCTTGTGCGGTCTCCTCATCTATCGCGGGATCGCGCGCTATTACATGAACGATGCCACGATCGGCTTCGGCTATGGCGGCGGCTTCGACACGCTGGAATGGCTCGCCTCTGGCCGCAGTTTCGGCGTGCCGCACACCTTCATCGCCTTCGTGATCATCGCGCTCGTGATGGGGGTGGTCGTCCACCGATCGGTGTTCGGCCGCTATCTCTTCGCCGTCGGCAAGAACGAGGAGGCGGCGCGTTATTCCGGCATCTCGAGCGGCATCGTCATCGCCTCGGCCTACATCATCTCGGGCGCGCTCGCGGGGCTCGCGGCGATCTTCCTCGCCTTTTACACCTACTCGGTCCAACCCTCCGCACATGGCAGCTTCTATGAGCTTTACGGCATCGCCGCGGCGGTCCTCGGCGGATGCTCGTTGCGGGGCGGCGAAGGGTCGATCATGGGCATCGTGCTCGGGACGGTGCTCCTTCAGGTGCTGCAGAATCTCGTGAACCTTCTCGGCATTCCGACATCGTTGAATTTCGCGGTGATGGGCACGGTGATCCTGCTCGGTGTCCTCACCGATCAGCAGCTCCAGAGCCGAAGGGCGCGGCGCCTCGCGGTGCGCGCCCACAAGGCCAAGCAGGGCGGCGCGGCCGATCCCGTCCCGTCCTGATGAAGGCGGGCTCGGAGCGCCGCCAGCCGCGCCGCCCGCGTGGGGGTGCGGCCGGGGGCGTCATGGCCCGCACGCAACGCGGCGGTCAGGCGCGTGCCGGCTCGCCGAGCTGCGCCGTGTCCCGGAAATAGACGTGAAGGTCGGCGACCACCTGCGCCCCGTCGCCGACCGCCGCCGCCACCCGCTTCGTCGATCCGGCCCGGACGTCGCCGATCGCGTAGACGCCATCGCGGCATGTTGCGAGCGGCGAGGGGGCGCCGGACCGAACGCCGGTGAGGATGAAGCCCCGATCGTCGAACGCGACGCCGGTTCCGGCGAGCCAGCCGGTGCGCGGCTCGGCACCGATGAAGAGAAAGAGATGCCGCGCGTCGATCGCCCCCTCGCGGCCATCCTTCGCCCGCCAGCGCACCGCCGACAGGGTGCCGTCCACCCCTTCGACCGCGCTGAGCTCGGTTCGCGTGAGCACATTGACGTTCGGCTGGCTCTCGATCCGGTCCACGAGATATTGCGACATCGAGGAGGCAAGGTCCGGCCCGCGGACGAGGACGTGCACCCGCGTCGCCTTGCTCGCGAGATAGACGATCGCCTGCCCGGCCGAATTGCCCGCGCCGACGAGGACGACGTCGTGCCCATAACAGAGCCGCCCCTCGATCGGAGAGGCCCAATAATGCACGCAGCCGCCTTCGAACTCGTCGAGACGCTGCACGGCGAGGTGGCGATAATCCACCCCGTTGGCGACGACGACCGCGCGGGCCTCGACCGTGCCGCCGCTCGCGAGGCGGAGCGTCTTCGTGCCGCCGGCCCGCTCGTCGAGCCCGACGACCTCTTCCGGAATGGCGAACTCGACGCCGAATTTCTGGGCCTGATTGTAGGCGCGCGCGGTGAGGGCGAGGCCGCTGATCCCGGTCGGAAAGCCGAAATAATTCTCGATCCGCGCCGACGCGCCGGCCTGTCCGCCAAAGGCGCGGCAATCGAGGACGATCGTCGAGAGCCCTTCCGAGGCAGCATAGACCGCGGCGGCGAGTCCGGCCGGTCCGGCGCCGACGATCGCGACGTCATAGAGGTGGGGCTCGGCGCTGCGGGTGAGGAGGCCGATACACCGCGCGAGGTCGTACTCGCTCGGATTGCGCAGAATATCGCCGCTCGGGCACAGCACGATCGGCATGTCCCCCGGATCGACGGCGAACTGGCGCAGGACGGCGCCCGCCTCGGCGTCGGTGTCGGGATCGAGCGTCCGATGCGGGTGCCCGTTGCGGCGCAGAAACCCCGTGAGGCGGACGACGTCGCCCCCATCGGCGCGCCCGATGATGATCGGCCCGCCGGCTCCCATCTCGATCAGATTGACCCGGCGCAGGATCAGCGCGCGCATGATCGTCTCGCCGAGTTCGGCCTCGGCGATGAGGACCGCGCGCAGCCGGTCGGGCTCGATGCGGATCAGCTCCACATCGGTGGTGGCGGTTGCGTCGAACAAAGAGGGGCGTCCGCGGAGCTGGGCAAGCTCGCCGACAAAGTCGCCGTTGGAATGGTTGACCAGCGTCTCGCACACATCCCCGTTGCGGCGCGAGATCGCGACGATCCCCGACACGACGACGGCGAGGCCGTGCCCGGTCTCCCCCATCGAGACAATGGTGTCGCCGGCATCGAAATGGACCGCCGTGCCGAAGCGGCGGAGGCGGTCGATCTCGTCGCTGGAGAGTTTGGGATAGCGCTGCGCAAGGCGCGTGTCGGAGGCGGGATAGAGGGGTTCGCTCATCGATCCTATCCTCGTATGGGCTCGTGGGATCGCCGCCCGCTCGCAGCGCGAGGGGCAGGGCCGTCCACGGCGCTGCTTCTATATCATGCGTCCGGGTGTTCGGCGTCCGCCCCGTCGGTGGGGGTGGCGGCCGCCTCGCCGGTCCTGCGCGTCTTCCAAGGACGAGGCCGATTGCGGACAGCGACGCGTTTGTCCGAATCCTCGAAATGTGCGTGCGAAGCCGCCCGAGCGCTGGACCTTGAATGGTCCGAGGGTTGCATCAAACGGGATTTGCGAGCATCGCAGAGACGGATCGGACGATCGCCCGTCTTGGCGAACCCGAGGAGACATGGATGCGCATCGCCGTGACGGTCGCGGCCGTGATCTGGATCTTGATCACGGCACGGGACGTCCTTCAACCGCTGGCCGTCGGGCTGTTGTTCTGGCTGGTTCTCAGTGCTTCGACCCGCAAGATCACGAGCCTTCTGCCCGCCCGTTTCCGTCGCGGCAAGACGATGGTGCGCATCATCGGTGCCTCGAGCGTGGTGATCATCCTTCTGACGCTCGGCGTCTTCGTCGCGGAGAACATTGCCCAGCTTCACGCCAACCGGGCGATCTATGAGCAGAACCTCGACCACTGGCTCGAAATGGGCGGCGACATGATCGGTCTCACCGAGCATATGAGCGTGTCCGAACTGCTCGGCCGGATCGAGCTGACGAGTTTCGCACTGTCGATCGCCGGATCGACCGCCGCCTATCTCGGCGCGCTGATGGGGGTGCTCGTCTACGTCGTCTTTATCTTCGTGGAGGTGGAGGCGATGGACAAGAAAATCGCCGCCTTCGCCGGCGAGCCGGTCCGTGAGCGCCATATCCGGCGCTTCATGAGCACCGTGAAGCACGGTGTCGACGATTTTCTCGGCGTTCAGGTCTTCGTCGGGATGCTCCAGGCGGTGCCGACCTATGTGCTGCTGGCGCTCCTCGGGGTCGATGCGCCGCTGTTCTGGTCGGTCCTCGTCCTGCTTTTTTCCTTCATTCCGACGATCGGCACCCTGTTCGGCATCGCGCTGCCCACCGCGATGACGCTGCTGCAATTCGGAACGCTGGAGCCCGTGCTGATCGTCGGTGTGGTGCTCGGGATCGTGCAGATCACCTGCAGCAATGTCATCCTCACCCAGATGATGAGCAAATCGCTCAATCTGAGCCCGCTGGTGGTGCTGTTCGCCGTCTTCGCGGGCGGCGCGGTGTGGGGCATCACCGGCGCGCTGATCGCCGTGCCGGTGCTCACCATCATCGCCATCGTCTGTGCCGAGCGGGAGGAATGGCGACCGGTCGCGATCGCCCTGTCGTCCGACGGGAGCCTGCCGCCGCGCCTCACCGACGCCGAACTCGACGCGCTCGCCGATCAGAGCGCCGGCGGGGACACCGGCGACGCGCTCCCTATTCGTTGACGAGGAGGATGCGGTTTCCGCCGACGATGCGGGCCGGCACGAGGGTGATCTCCAGAAGGACGTTGCGAACCCCGTCGACCGGGTTGTCTGGATCCTCGTCGAGGTCGCCGGTGCTGCCGAGATAGCGGCCGATGAGCTGCACCACCTCCGGCGCCTGGGCGAAGGTCGAATGTTGCAGCGAATCGCCGTCGTGCACCCGCGTCACGTCGACCGCGTTGACGCCGAGCTCGGCCAGCTTCTCGGGATCGGTGTTGCCGGCGCGGCTGACCCCGCCGGCGATGCTGCGCGATAGCGCAAGGGCGCGGTCGTTGGCGGACGTCATCACATATATCGGCGGATCGCGCATCGGCAGCGGGGCGAGCTGCCGGCGGAAGAGGTCGATGTCGATATCGGGCGCGGCGAGCATGACGCTGCCGACGCGCTTGGTGGTCTTGAAATGGCCGAGAAGCGCCATCTGACGCAGCGATTCCACGACGAGAAGATTGCCCATCGAGTGCGCGAGGAGGTCGAACGAGGTCGCGTTCGTCTCGCGCAGCGCCTGCATCGTCGAAATCAGCGAGTCGCGCGACTGGAGGGCACTGTTCATGTCGTAAACATAGTCGATGGTGCGGCCGCGCGAGGGCCAGCTGAAGAGCACCGGGATCCCCGGATAGTGGCTGTCATAGGCGAATTGCGCGGTGCGCGTGACGGCGGACGGGAAGTCCGTGTTGAACCCGTGTACGAAGAGGAGAACGTTGCGCTTGCTCGCCGGTCGGTTCGCGAGGTCCTTGTTGATCGAAGCGACGAATTCGGCCTGCGTGCCGAAAACCTCGGCGCTGACGACCACGAAATGCTGACGCGGGTCGGGCGGAAGGGTGGAGGCGCGCGTCACCTCGCCGATCGGCCGGTTCGGCGGGACGGAGACGACGAGGCGCGCATAGGACACCGAGTCGCTGCGTTCGCCCGAGAACAGGAGGCGGGGGTTGTCGGACTGGGCCCGGCTGGTCGCGACATAGACCGGCACCATATGCGCGCCCGGCACGTTGGCTGCCTGCAACGCGATACCGTCGACGCCGATGATCGCGGCCGGGGGGCCGCCGCACGCCGCGAGGCCGAGAAGCAACAGACATACGATTACGCGCACAAACACCCACCTTCCGGAGCGCGACCTCCGGCCTTTCCAACTGGCTCTCGCCGGTTCCGTCCGCCGCTCGGCCGACACGGGATCGCCTCATTGATGAGCGGGATCGCGCGGGTGGGAAAGCGCGAAATGGCCGGAGCCGGGCGACCCGGTGCGGGTTCTCGCCGAGGCGCGGCTTTATTGCACTCGCTGGGCGGTGCTCGGGTCGTCGATCATCTGGAGGATGAGGGGGTAGGTGAGCTCCGGGTTGGCGCCCGGCTCGAGCGGATCGATGAGCTCGTGGCCGAGCTCGTCGCTCGCCGGAAACTCGTAACGAACGACGTCCATGCCGTGCGCCGCCCAGGCGTCGGCGAGGAGCTGGGTGATCGAATTGTCGACCGCCGTATCGGCCGCGTTGGTGACGATGGCGGCCTGCTTGGCGGCCGGCGCCGTCTCCTCGGCCTGGCGGTAGACGGCGAGGCCGAGGCGCATGATCTCCCCGGTCGCCCGCGTCGACTGGCGCTGATAGGCGTGCGGCATCCCCTCGAACTGTTCGCGCAGAACGGGATCCTTCCAGATCGAGAAATGCGGAAGGACGAGCATCGCCCGCATCAGGGCGAGGTTGATCTGCGGCCCGAAATTCGCGAGCCCGAAGAACGGGGCGAGGAGGACGACCCGGTCGACCTCCGGCCGGTTCTGTCCGGCCCAGGCGGCGACGGTGCCGCCCGCCGAGATGCCGACCACGACGACCTCTTCACCGAGACCGGCCGCGATATCGACCGAAACGTCGCCCATCTCGCGAAGCTGTTCGGCGGTGAGGTTCTTGAGGGCATCTGTCGCCCGGTCGGCGAAGCCGTTCTGCGGCATCCGCACGATGAGGACATTGGCACCCTCCTCGAAGAGGATCGGCGCGAAATCGACGAAGGCCTGCGGGCAGCTCGACACGCCGTGGAAGAGGACGACCACGCGGTCGGTCTTCTGGCCATGGGTCAGGAGCTGCGAGGGGCAGAGCGGGTTGAGCGGCTCCGCGTTGCGCGCTTTCTCCCGCTCGAACCGATCGACCGCCGCCGCATACTCGCTCTCCGGGTGGGCTTGCGAGGCGAGGCTCTCGGTCTCGACCGGCATCAGCATCGTGTAGGCGAGAAAGGCGGCGAGGACGAAGAGCCACAGGATGACCGAGTTGCGGAACCGGATCACCAGCGACGTCAGCCCGATCAGGATCACGAGGACGAGGAGAAGCGCGGCCACGCCGATGATGGCGCGCATCTCCACCGTGAGCGAGCCCAAGAGGTTCGTGATCATGTCCACCGAGGGGCTCCTTCGCTCCGTGCGCCTCCGACCCGGCGTGTCGCGGGTGGGACGTGTCGATCCGCCTTCATCCTATCGGTGAAGTATGACGTCCACTATAGGACCCGGCGCGCCACGGCCATGCCTGACATGCGAAAAGCCCGTGTCTTTCAGCGGGCGGACGCGCCCGGCGTCGCGATCGCGGCGTGGAGGAATGCGACGGCGAGGTCGAGCGCTTCCTCGGTCGCCTCCGGGTCATAGACGAGCGTGCTGAGCGCCGACCGCCCCTGTTGATCGAAGCCGTGCGTAACGTCCTCGAAGACGTGCGTTTCCACCGGCACGCCCTCGTCCTCGAGGATGTTCGCGATGGCGAGGCAGTCGTCCGAGGGGGCGATGATGTCGTCCCGGCTGAGGAGGAAGAGAACGGGCGCGGCGTGGCGCCAACCGGTTTTCGTCGCGCGGTTCGCGGGACCGCACCACGGGTAGACGAGAATGCTGGCGACGATCCCGTCCATGCCGCGCTCGCCGAAGCCGGCCGGAGACCGCGAGAGATTGAAGGGCAGCCGGTTCGGAGGATCGAGGGCGAAGAAGTCCATGATGGACCAGCCGCCGTGCGAGGCCCCGATGAGCGCGATCCGCTCGGGATCGACGAACGGCATCCGCCGCGCATCGTCGATCGAAACGAGGACGTCGCCGGCGCGCTCGGAGCCCATGAACATCTGACCGACACAGATGAGCCGCCAGATCTCATAATCGTCGTAGCCGCGGGGGCCGTGACTGTCGACGATGACGGACGCCCATCCCTCTTGGGCGAGACGGCTCGCCCAAAGGTCCATGTTGTCACGCGGGCCGTCGCACCCCGAATAGAGGAGGGCGGTCGGGAAGGGGCCGTCGCCTGCCGGCTTGGTGATCCGGTAAGCGGGGCTGATGAGATTGGAGAGCGCCGACGGCGTGAGCCGCTCCACCGTCCACCCGAAATAATGCGCGACCGTGTTGCCGATGGTGGCGGCGAGCGCGAAGCCGATGATCGCCGCCGACACGATCAGCCCGATTCGGACGCGCCGTCCCTGTTTCGTGCGCCAGAATCGTCCCACGTATCCGCTCCGTCCGTCGTTCGTGCCGCCGCGTTCGGGCGGCCTCGGCCCGGCTGTAGTGCCTCGGCGGCTTCGGCGAAAGCGGTGAGGTGCGTTTTCGCGGGAACGTTGCGGTCCAATGCGACGTTAGGGCGAGGACGACACGACTGAGCAGCCCCGACCGATTGGAAATCGCACCGCCACGCGGTGGGTTTCGAGGATTGGCTCGAACCCGGCGTGGCATATCCGCAACGATCGGGGCGCGCGGCGCGATAGCCTCTTCTGGACCTTGTGGGCTTGCCTGAGCGTCGCCATGTGAAGGTCCGTTGGACCGCCGGAGGCCGCTCGTCGGCAGGATGGGTCGCGCCACAGTCAATGGTGGGACCACTCTGATTTGGCGGAATGGAGTTTCGCTTTGGACACCCTACTCGTCGACGTGATGGGCAAGCCGGTTTGGATGTGGCTTGCGTTTCTTCTTCTGGTTGTTGTCCTTCTCGTCTTCGATCTCGGCGTCTTCCACCGGCACTCCCACGAAATTGGCGTCAAAGAGAGCCTTCTGCTCTCCGCCTTCTACATCACAGTCGCCATCGCCTTCGGCGGCTGGGTCTGGCATCACATGGGGGACGAAGCCGCCGTCCTCTACCTGACGGGGTTCGTCGTCGAGAAAAGTCTCGCGATGGACAATATTTTCGTCATCGCGCTGATATTCGCCTATTTCGGCATTCCACGATCGTTGCAGAGACGGGTGCTCCTCTGGGGCATTATCGGCGTGATCGTCCTGCGTGCGTTGATGATCGGCGCGGGTGTCGCGATCGTCACCGAATTCGAGTGGGTGCTCTACATCTTCGCCGCGTTCCTGATCTTCAGCGGCGTGAAGATGCTTTGGACGGGCGATGACGAGTATGACGTCTCGCAAAATCCGGTGCTGCGCTTCATGCGGCGCCGCTGCCGGGTGACGCCGGAGCTCCACGGCGAGCGCTTCTTCGTGCGAAAACCGGACACGGCGACCGGCAAGGTGCTCACCTACGTGACGCCGCTCTTCCTCGCCCTCGTCGTGATCGAGTTCGCAGACATGGTGTTCGCGGTCGATTCGATTCCCGCGATCTTCGCGATCACGACCGACCCCTACATCATCTACACCTCCAACATTTTCGCCATTCTGGGCCTGCGCGCGCTCTATTTCTCGCTGGCGGCCCTGCTGCATCGTTTCACGTATCTCTCCCACGCGCTCGCGATCGTCCTCGTGTTCA
This sequence comes from Acuticoccus kalidii, assembly GCF_021556395.1. Taxonomy (GTDB): domain Bacteria; phylum Pseudomonadota; class Alphaproteobacteria; order Rhizobiales; family Amorphaceae; genus Acuticoccus; species Acuticoccus kalidii. The sequence goes on along the minus strand of NZ_JAKGCS010000015.1, from coordinate 373,549 downwards.
TCGGGTCGAAGATTTTCGTCGCCGACGCGCTGGGGCTGACGAAAATTCCGCCTGCATGGTCGCTGTCGATCACGTTGGGCATCCTCGCCGGCGGCATCATCCTCTCGCTCGTGAAGGGGACGCCGGACGTCGAAGACGAGGATGGGACGGCGGTCAGCTCCGGCGATGCCGACCCCGTGCGTCGATGAACGCCGCGGGTCATCGTCCGTTGCCATGAGCGCGGCGGTCGTCGCTCACAGCGAGCCGAGCCTGTCGCACATGCTCGCGGAGATGGCACGGACGGCGGGCCCTCGCGTGACCATCGGGGCGATCGCGGAGGTGCTGTCGCGGCGCTCCTTCGCCGCTCTCATCCTGATGTTCGCGCTGCCGAATCTCTTTCCGATGCCGCCCGGCGCGGCGGCCGTGTTCGGCTTTCCGCTGATGTATCTCGCCGGCCAGATGATCCTCGGCTTTCGCCGGCCCTACCTGCCGGCGATCCTCGCCAATCGCGGGTTCGACCGGAAGACCTTCGCCGGCCTCGTCACCCGCATGACGCCGTGGCTGAACCGATTGGAGCGCCTGGTCAGGCCGCGCCTGTGGCTGAATTATCGAGGCATCGAGCGGCTGATCGGCGTCTATGTGCTCCTCATGGCCTTCGTGCTGGTGCTGCCGATCCCGTTCGGCAATTGGCCGCCCGCCATCTCGATCACCCTCGTCGGCTTCGGCCTGTTGGAGCGGGACGGGCTCGTCCTTCTCCTCGGCATCGCCGTGGGGGTGATCTCGGTCATCGCCTATGGCGCCCTCCTGGTGGGCCTCGCCCATGTCGTCGTTCAGGCGGTGTAGAGCCGGCCGGCCTCAATCGGGAGGCGGCGTCGACGGCAGCGTCTCCTCGGTATAGCGGACGATCGCGGCCAGCCCGTCTTCGCGGCGCAGGGCCTCGCCGATCCGCCGGGCGCGGAGCGTGACCGCCGGTTCGAGCAGCGGCGCGAGCTTTGCGGCGAGCGTCTCGGCCGTGAGCGCCTTGAAAACCATGTGATCACCGACCCCGAGACGGGCGAGATGGCGGCCCCAAAAAGACTGATCGAACATGAACGCGGTGACGAGGCTCGGAATCCCGGTGCGCAGCGCGGCATGGGTGGTTCCGGCGCCGCCATGATGGACGGCCACCCGGCAGAGCGGGAACAGGCGCTGATGATCGATCTGCCGCACGCAATAAAGGTTGCCCACCGGCCCCTCCGGTAGGTCCGACCACCCGGCGACGAACACGCCGCGAAGCCCGAGCGTCGCGAGTGCCGTCTGGACGGCATCGATCGTTCTCGGAATATCGGCGACGAACATGCTGCCGAAGCTGAGAAAGACCGGCGCATCGCCGGCGCGGATCCATTCGAGGAGCGCGGCGTCGGGGCCGCCGCATCCGGTGGCGTCGCGGAGGTCGGTGGGCGCGTTGATGGCGCCGGCCTGAAACGCGCCGGCCCCGTAATCGTCCGGCATCGGGAGGAGGTGCCGGCTCCAGGCGATGGCGGCGGGGCGGTCGCGCTCCACGATATCGACGAGATGGGAGCGGTTGACCGGGGCGAGGCCATTGCGGGCGCGATAGGCGTTGACGATCGGGCGCACGCTGCGAAAGAGCTGGTTGAACGGCACTTTGTAGGTGAGCGGCGTCGCCGGCCCGAGTTGATGCCGCGTGACGGCCGGAAACGCGAACCGGCGCGTCGGCATACACGGCGACAATGAAATCGTCAGCAGCGGAATGCGCCGGGCTGCCGCCACGGCGGCCGGGATTGCGACGCCCGGATGGATCGAAAGGATCGCGTCCGCGCCCTCCGCGGCGTCGTCGACGCGGTGGATCGCCGCCGCGGTCTCGTGCTTGATCTTGGAGATCATCGTCATCGCCTGGGTGACGAAGCCGCTGCGTCTGACGGAATCCTGCACATCGGCGGAATTCAGAACCGACTTCGCCCCCTGCGGCAGCGCGACCGCCGAGACGCCTGAGCGCTCGATCCAATGGATCTGATCAGACGGCGCGACGAGCCGGACATCATGTCCGCGATCCCGCAGCGCGGCGGAGACGATGAGGCCCGGCTCGACGTCGCCACGCGAGCCGATGGCAAAGGTCAAAATTTTCATGAGGCAAGCTTTGAAATAAATGATGAAAATGGGTGTGATGTCGGAATATTTCAGATGGGCTGGCGCATTTTTCTAGAAACAGTAAATCGATTATTCTTCGAATTTAGAAGGAAAGAGGATAAAACTATTGCTGCATCGTCGGATAAAATTAGAATACTGAGAGTGTGCAGTGCAATATTGGTTAAGAATGCAGATCTGCGCAAGTTTTGAGTGCGGGAATATTGGAAAAAGACGCACTTATCCTCGGTGCGCGGCAGGGGGCGTTGCCGCCACGTCGGCCCGATCTGCGGCAGGCGGCAAAGAAGGCATCGCCATTGGCGAGCAAGGTGCGTTATGCGGGGCGGGTTCCGCGAGGCGCCGTTCGCGGGAATCGCCGCGAGAGTTCCGTCTCTTCGCCCCCATCGCATAACGCCGTTCCCGGCCGGTCAAGAGAGTGAGACGTATGAAAATCGTAGCGTTCGCGGTCGGAACACGCGGCGATGTCGAGCCGCAACTGGCGATCGCAGACGCCTTGATGGCGCGCGGCCACGATGTGCGTCTCGCGGTGCCGTCGGATCAGGTCGATTGGGTGGAGGCGTCGGGCGTGCCGACCATCGCTCTGCCGTATCAGGCGAAGTCGCTTCTCAATTCGCCCGAAATCCAGAAAGCGATCAGCTCCGGCCGCATCATCGGGCAGGTGAAGACGCTGATCGCGAAGATCAAAGGCGACTCGGCGGCGACCCTCGAGGCGATCGCCGATGCCGCCGAAGGCGCGGACGCGATGATCACGATGCAGGTCGGAATGAACCTGCCGGCCGCCGTCGCGGCGGTGCGGCGCATTCCGATCCTGCCGATCACGCTGTTTCCCTGGCTACCGACGCGCGCCTTCCCCTGTCCGATGGCGACCACCCGGTCGCTCGGTCCGCTCAATCGCGCGAGCTACGATCTCGTGCTTCGCCAGCTCGCGCGCGGCGTCAAATCCGTGATCGACCCCTATCGCATGGGGCACGGTCTCGCCGCCACCAAGGCGCCGTTCGCCATGGATGTCGTCGCCGAGAACAGGCCCGCCGCGATCGCCTGGAGCCGCCACATCGTGCCGATGCCGGGCGACTATGGCGGCGGCGCCTTCCAGCCGGGGGCGATCGTCGCCCCGCCGGCGCTGCGCGACCGGACGGGCAGCGTCGCGCCGAGCCCGGCGCTGCTCGACTGGATTGCGCGCGGCGATGCGCCGATCTTCTTCAGCTTCGGCAGCATGGCCGTGCCCGACGAGGCGGCGACGGTCGCGCTTCTCCAGAGGGCGCTCAAGGATCTCGGAATGCGGGGGATCCTGTCGACGGGCTGGTCGTCCTTCAGTGAAGGGGAGCACGACGATCTCTTCTCGGTCCGCCATGTCGACCATCAGCGGCTCTTTCCGCATTGCGTCGCGACCGTCCACCATGGCGGGGCGGGAACGACCCATGCGAGCACCGGGGCGGGGCTTCCGACGCTCGTCACGTCCTTCACGGTCGACCAACCCTTCTGGGGCGAGCGGCTGAAGCGGATCGGCGTCGGCGATCATGTTCGCTTCAAGGCGTTGACGCGGGAGAGCCTTGTCGCGCATCTCGGCCCGCTTTTGTCGGCCGAGACCGCGGCGCGCGCCAAGCGCCTCGGCGAGGCGATGGCCGAAGAGACCGCGCTCGCCGATATCGTGCGCTATGTCGAGGAGGCGCTCCCGGGAACGCCGCCGCCGAACTGACGCCTCGTCAACGTCCGCCGCTGACGTCGATGAAGCTGCCGCTCACATAGGAGGCGGCATCCGAGGCGAGCCAGATCACCGCCTCGGCGACTTCCGCCGCCGTGCCCGCCCGCCCGAGGGGGACGCCCGAGCGCAGGCGCTCCAACCGGTCCGGCGCTCCGGCGCGCGCGTGGATCTCGGTGTCGATGAGGCCCGGCCGGATCGCGTTGACGCGGATGCCCTCGCCGCCGACTTCGCGGGCGAGGCCGATCGTCAGCGTGTCGATCGCGCCCTTGCTCGCGCCATAGTGGGCCCATTCGCCACCGCCGCCGAGCAGCGACGCGCGGGAGGAGAGATGGATGATCGATCCGCCTTCCCCGCCCATCGCGGTCGACATGCGGCGGATCGCTTCGCGCGAGGCGATCAGGACGCCGGTGACGTTGACGTCCATGAGGCGCCGGACCTCGTCGAAGGTCATGTCGGCGACGCGGACGATCCGCCCGGTGATGCCGGCATTGTTGACGAGGACGTCGGGCGGGCCGAACGCCTCGTCCGAGGCGGCGAAGAGGGCGAGCACGCCCTCCTCGGTGCCCATATCGCCGCGCACCGCGATCGCCTGGCCGCCGGCCTCCTCGGCGTCGGCGACCATGCGGGCCGCCGCCGCCTCGTCGCTCGCGTAGCTGAAGGCGACGCGGTAGCCGGCCCGCACCGCACGCAACACGGTGGCGGCGCCGATCCCGCGGCTGCCCCCCGTCACAATCATCACTTTGCTCATGCGACCGTTGTGCCTCCCGACGTCGGATCGTTTCGTCGACGGTAACATCGTCTTCACGATTTTTTCACGTGAAACGCGCGGACGGGGCGCGCGCCGCGATCCGTCCACGTCAGCGGGGCGATGATTGCGTGCGCACTTCACGTTTCCGATACCGCGTCGCTTTTACACCGTGACGTTCATCCCTGAGACAGGTGCATACGACACATTCGGCCTTCGATCGGCGAGGCGTCCATTCGGACGTCATGTGCGTGATTTGTCCGATTGCCTTGCGCAGTCGTTGGCTCGATAGTTGCCTCTGTCCGCCATGGCGAGCGTGCGGATCATCGGCATGTTCACTGTCTCTATCCGCATCCGGGTTGGTGCACGGAGGACCCATGGGGTTGGTACGTCAGATCGTCATCCTCGCCACGCTCGTGGTGCTCGTTGGCGGAGGCTACGTCCTTTATCGGGACCACTCGAACCCCGGCGCGTCCGAGCCCCAAGCCACGGCGAGCGGTTCGGCCGGCGCGGCTCCCTCCGCCGAGGCCCGCTCCGTCGCGGTCGAGGTCGAGATCGCCGCGCTCGATACGATCGACATCTCGGTCGAGGCGGTCGGCACGACCCGCGCCCTCCAGTCGGTCGACATCGTGCCGCTGGCCGAGGGGCGGATCGTCGAGCTCGATATCGCGCCCGGCAAGGAAGTCGCGGCCGGTGACGTGCTCGCCCGGCTCGATATCGAGATCGAAGAGGCGACCCTGCGCGAAGCCGAGGCGCTGCTCGACGAAAAGCGGAGCGCGCTCGAACGGTCCGAATCGCTCCTGCGCAACAACTCCTCGACCGTCAGCCGCGCGACGCTCGATCAGCTCCGGTCCGAGCAACTCGTCGCCGAGGCGACGGTACAGCGGGCTCGCCGCCGGGCCGATGACCGGACCGTGCGCGCCCCGTTCGGCGGCGTGCTCGGTATCGGCTCGGTCGATCTCGGCGCCCGCGTCGACACCTCCACCGTGCTGACGACGCTCGACGACCTGTCCGAGGTGGAGATCGAATTCCGCCTGCCGGAGACGGTGTACGGCCAGATCGTGCACGGCCAGCGCGTCGCCGCGACGAGCGCGGCCTTTCCCGACCGCGTTTTCACCGGCACTGTGATCGGCGTCGACAGCCGCATCGAGCCGGCATCTCGCGCCTTCCGCGTCCGCGCCCGGATCCCCAACGCCGACCGGGCGCTGCCGGCCGGTATGTTCATGCGCATCGATCTCGCCTTGAGGGACCGGCAGAATGTCACCGTCCCGGAAGAGGCGGTGACGGTCGAGGGCGGCGGCACGTTCGTTTATGTCGTGGTCGACGACAAGGCCGAGCAGCGGCCCATCGCGATGGGTGTGCGCCGGCATGGCATGGTCGAGGTCATGGAGGGCGTCGCGCCCGGCGACGTCGTGATTTCGCGGGGCGTTCAATCGTTGCGCGACGGGGCGCCGGTGCGCATCCTCAACGAACCCGAGGAGACGAGCGCCCCCGCCGCCGCCAACGCCACCGACGAGCGAGAGGAGCGCCGTTCCTGATGCTCTCAGATCTCGCCATCCGCCGGCCCGTGCTCGCCGCCGTGGCGAGCCTTCTGATCATCGTGTTCGGCATCGGCGCGCTCGCCCAACTGCCGATCCGCGAGCTTCCGGACATCGACACCGCCATCGTCACGGTGCGCACCAATTATACCGGCGCCGCGCCCGAAATCGTCGACACCGACATCACCGAGGTGTTGGAGAGTTCGATCGCCGGCATCTCCGGCGTGAAGACCCTGTCCTCGCAGAGCCGCCGCGGTCGTAGCTCGATCACCGTCGAGTTCGAGGTCGGCCGCAATATCGACGAGGCGGCGAACGATGTGCGCGACGCCGTCGCCCGTGTCCGGGCTGATCTGCCGGACGACGCCGAAGAGCCGCAGGTCGTGAAGAGTGATGCCGACGGCGACCCGGTGATGCGCCTCGCGGTCACCTCCTCGCGCATGACGCCGGCCGAGATCACCGACTATGTGGACCGATACGTGGTCGACCGGCTGGCGACCGTTCCGGGCGTTGCGAGCATCGATCTTTATGGTGATCGTCCGTTCGCGGTGCGGATCTGGCTCGACCGGCGGGCGATGGCGGCGCGCAATCTCACCGTCGCCGATATCGCCGAAGCCTTGCGCCGCGCCAATGTCGAGCTTCCGGCGGGCGAGATCGAATCGCGCGCGCGTCAGCTCACCGTCCGCCTCAACAGCCGCCTTCCGACGGTCGAGGCCTTCTCGAACGTCGTGATCGATCGGGTGGCGGGCTATCCGATCCGCCTGACGGACGTGGCCCGCGTCGTGTCCGGCGTCGCCGAAGATTCGACGATCGTGCGCAATAACGGGACGGTCGCGGTCGGGCTGTCCGTCATCCGGCAGAGCCAGTCGAACACCATCGCCATCTCGAACGGCGTCCGCGCCGAAATCGAGGCGCTGTCCGCCGGCCTTCCCAACGGAATGGCGATCGAGGTCGGCTCCGACGATGCGATCTTCGTCGCCGCCTCGATCAAGGAGGTGGTGAGCGCGCTCGTGATCTCGCTGGTTCTCGTGGTGCTCGTCATCATGGCGTTCCTGCGCTCCTGGCGCGCGACGCTGATTCCGGCGATCACAATCCCGATCGCGCTGATCGGCACCTTCACGCTGATCGCGGCGATGGGCTTTTCGATCAACGTCCTGACGCTGCTCGCGCTCCTGCTCGCCATCGGTCTCGTGGTCGACGATGCGATCGTCGTGCTCGAAAACATCCAGCGGCGGATCGATTCGGGCGAAAGTGCGCTCGTCGCGAGCGTGCTCGGCTCGCGTCAGGTGACGTTCGCCGTCATCGCGACGTCGCTGACGTTGATCGCCGTGTTCGTGCCGCTGTCGATGCTCGACGGGCAGGTCGGCCGGCTGTTCACCGAATTCGGTTTCGTGATGGCGAGCGCCGTCGCGATCTCCACCTTCGTCGCGTTGACGGCGTGTCCGGCGCTCGCCTCCAAGGTTCTGCGTGGCGGAACCGTTTCGATCGGCGAGGGCGGATCGGAGGGCTGGGTGACGCGCAATTTCCGCCGCGCCGTGCAGCGTGCGGTGGAGCTGCCCCTCGTCGTCCTCGCGATCGCGATTGCCGTCGCCGTCGCCGGTGGCTTCGTCTATCAGACGCTGCCGCAGGAGCTGACGCCGAGCGAGGATCGCGGCGTCGTCTTCGTGCCGCTCACGTCGCCGCAAGGCAGCACACTCGAATATACCGACATCGCCGCCCGTCAGGTCGAGCAGATCGCCGAGCCGATGCGTGAGGCGGGCGACGTCGCCACGATCTTCACCTTCTCGGGCAGTTGGGGGCGGCCGAACCGCTCGTTCGTCGTCCTGCGCCTTGCCGATTGGGATAAGCGGGACCGCGATCACCGCGAAATCGTCGCCGCGATGGCGCCCGGCATGCGCGACGTCACCGCCGCGCGCGGCTTCCCGGTGACGCCGGCCGGCCTCGGCCTGCGCGGCAGTCGGACGCCGCTGCGCGTCGTCGTCTCCGGGCCGGATTTCGAGAGCGTGAAGGTCTGGGCGGACGAACTGCTGCGCAAGGCGCAGGAGAATCCGAACCTCACCAACATGGAGATGGACTATGAGGAGAATCAGCCTCAGCTCGACATCTCCCTTGACCGGGCGCGGGCCGACGATCTCGGCGTCTCGGTCGAGACCATCGCCGGCACGTTGCAGACGCTCCTCGCCTCCCGTGAGGTGACGAAATATGTCGATCGCGGGCGGGAATATCCGGTCCTGATGCAGGCCGAGGACAGTGACCGCGCCTCGCCCTCCGATATCGACTTTATCTTCGTGCGCGCGGGCGACGGGGAAACGCTGGTTCCGCTGAGTTCCCTCGTCGAGGTGTCGAACACCGCCGCGGCGGCGGAGCTGCGCCGCTATAACCGCCTGCCCTCGATCACCATCGAAGGCTCCCTCGCCGACGGCTACAGCCTCGGGGAAGCGATCGCCTATATGGAGGATGCGGCGGCCGCCACGCTTCCGCCGGAGGCGCGGCTCGGTCTCGCTGGCCAGTCCCAGCAATTCAAGGAAACGTCGAGCGGCGTCGCGACCACCTTCGCGCTCGCGCTCCTCATCGTCTTCCTCGTGCTCGCGGCGCAGTTCGAAAGCTTCATCCACCCGATCGTCATCATGCTGACGGTGCCGCTCGGGGTGGCGGGGGCGGTGTTCTCGCTGTCCTTCGCCGGGCTGTCGCTCAACATCTACAGTCAGATCGGGATCATTCTCCTGATCGGCTTGATGGCGAAAAACGGCATTCTGATCGTCGAGTTCGCCAATCAGCTTCGCGACGAGGGGCACGGCGTCCGCGACGCGGTGATCGAGGCGACCGTTCTGCGCCTGCGTCCCATCGTGATGACGGTGATCTCCACCGTACTCGGCGCCGTTCCGCTGGTGATCGCGACCGGGGCCGGGGCGGAAAGCCGCATTGCGATCGGCACGGTGATCGTCGGCGGGCTTCTGGTGTCCGCCGTGCTCACCCTCTTCGTCATTCCCGTCCTCTACGACATCTTCGCCCGCCTCACCCGACCGCGCTCGGCGATCGCCCGCGCGATCGAGGCCGAGCTCGACGGCGTCAAGACGAAGCACCGGCCACCCGCCGCGCCGGCCGAGTAGAGGGCCGGTGCGTGGCGCGCCGCACACACCCCCCTGTGAAGTCGCAGCGGGTGCCACTATGTGAACGCCACGGGCAGCCGGACCGTTTAAGAGACGGCGGAGCTTGGCGCGACGGGAAGCCCCGCCACGCACGTGTAGAGTGACGGAGGTTTTGCGTGGAGTTCGTCGAGGGTCGTCTTGTGACGCTGTTTCGGCAGGTCGCGGAGGCGGGTCAGGGCGACACGATCAGCGTGGAAGACGCGCTGGATGCTGTCGGCCAAAGCTCCTTCGCGGCGTTGTTGCTGCTTCCGAGTGCCATCATTGTCACCCCGATCAGCGGCATTCCCGGTGCGCCGACGATTGCGGCCATCGTGATCGTGCTCGTGTGCATCCAGTTCCTGGCCGGCCGACAGCGGATCTGGCTGCCGCGGCGGGTTTTGCGCGTGTGCATCTCGCGCGATCGCTTCACGAGAGTGGTCGGCCGGGCCGAGCCGATGATCAGCCGGTTCGACAGGCTGGTGCGCCCGCGGCTCACCTTTCTCGTGAACCGCGGGATGGTCATCGCGATGGCGCTGATTTCGACGGCGCTCGCCCTCACGATGCCCCCGATGGAAATCCTACCGCTCACGAGCACGTTGACGGCCGCCATCATCGCGCTGTTCGCCCTCGCGATGCTTGCTCGCGACGGCCTTCTCGCCCTCGCGGGGCTGGTCGCATCGCTCGCGGCTGGGATTGGATTCATTGGCTTCGTCGTGCCGGAAGTCGTCGGATGGCTGACCTGACGGCTTCGCTGGCCTTCTGACGTGTGCTGCGACCACCGCCCGCGTCAAGCTATCCCTTGTGCAATTCCTTTGAGAAGATTATCATCGCAAGAATAGTTAAGGATTGCGCGTTTGCGCATAAACTTAGAATAAGAGGTCAGTCCGCGCGCTTTGCCTGCGGAGTGTTGTGGTCAGGGATTGGTTTTTACTCCTATATATTCGAGACAATTGCAGTCCGGCAATCCTCAGGCCGGTCTGCTGGAGGACGATCGATCCGTTACGACAACACCGCGCCAGGGCACTGCGGCAATAGGGAAATGACGATGGATCGTAAACTGAACCAAATCCTCATCGTCGAAGACGAAGCGCTCATCGCGTTCGATCTCGCCGATCTATTGGAGGATGCGGGCTATACGATTCATGGCCCGTATGCCGATGCCGATGAGGCCTTGAACGCGTTGAAGAGCGCCGAGCTCACGCTCGCGATCCTCGACGTCAATCTCGGCGAAGGCCGGACGAGCGAGAAGGTCGCCGAGTACCTGACGCGCACCGGCACGCCGATCGTCTTCGTGTCCGGCTATACGCCGGCCGGCAGCGAGGTTCTGCGCAACTACCCGAACGCGCAGCGCCTGTCCAAGCCATGGGATCCGCAAGAACTGCTCGCCATGGTCGATCGCTTCGTCCGAAAGGGCGAGGGGACGGAAATGCCCGCCCCGAACTGAGCGCCGAGCCGACGCGCCGCGTCAGATCACGCGGCCCTGGTTGAGGATCCCCTTCGGATCGAGCGTCACCTTGATCGCCTGCATCAATTTCAGCTCCGCCTCGGTGCGGCTATGGGCGAGATAGGGCCGTTTCGCGCGGCCGATCCCGTGCTCGGCCGAAATCGAGCCGTGATGCCGCCGCACGATATCGTAAATTCCGGTCTCGACCGCTTTGGTCTCCGCCGCGTCGATCCCGCCGCCGGGGGTGCGCGGCCCGATCACGATGTGAAGATTGCTGTCGGCGATATGCCCGAAGACCACCTGCAGGGCGCCCGGCCAGTGCGCCGCGCGTAAAGCGCGCAGATCGGCCACCGCATCGCCGATCGCGGGGCGCGGGATCGAGATGTCGAAGCCGATCTGCGTCGCGTGCAGGCGCTGATACTCGTAGACGCTTTCCCGATAGCTCCAGAGCCGCTGCGCGTCGCCACCCGAGCGGGCGATGATCGCATCGACGATGATTCCCTCTTCGAGAAGGGCGCCGAGCGCCTCCTCCACCGCCTCGGCCGGATTGTCGCCACCCGGCGCGATCTCGGCGAGGACGATGAGGTCGTGCTCCTCGGCGAACGGGCGCACGATGCCGAGCTGTTCGGTCGCGACGGAGACGAACTCGCTCCACATCCCCTCGAACACCATGAGGCCGGCGCCGAACGTCTCTTCGAGGCATTTCAGAAGCGTCATCGCGGACGCGGCGGAGGGGAGGGCGACGAGGACGGTCTCGACGGCCTTGGGCCTCGGATGCAGCGCGACCACCACGCGGGTGATGACGGCGAGCGTTCCCTCCGAGCCGACGAGGAGCTGCGTCCAGTCATAGCCCGTATTGTTCTTCATCATCTTGTTGAGGGAGGTGAGGATCGTCCCGTCCGCCTGCACCGCCTCGAGGCCGAGAATGTTCTTGCGCGTCATCCCGTAGCGCAGCACCTGGTTGCCGCCGGCATTGGTCGCGACATTGCCGCCGATCGAGCAGGAACCGCGCGCGCCGAGGTCGATCCCGCAATGGAAGCCGGCCTGCTCGGCCGCCGCCTGGACGTCGGCGAGTGTGGTGCCGGCGAGCGCGGTGAGGGTGCCGGCGACCGGATCGATTTCCTCGATGCCCTTCATCTTCTCGAGCGACAGCGCGAATTCGCCCGCCATCGGGTGGGCGCCGGCGGCGAGGCCGGTGAGGCCGCCTTGCGTGACGACCGCCTGGCCCGCCTCGTTGCACAGGCGCAGCGCGATCGACACCTCCATCGTGTCGCGAGGCAGGATGAGGGCGGCGGGCCGCACCGGCTCCAGCTTCGTCTCGTCGGCCCAGTTGCGGCGCGGAATGTCGTCCCCGGTGAGCACACTTTTCGGCCCGAGACGCTCCCTCAGGCTGGCGATCAACGTTTCGTTCAAGCTTATCCTCCCGGCGCGAGCGGGGCGTTGCGGCCCTCTCGTCCTGCCACTTTAGCGCATCATATGCGCCATGCGATGGAACAATTCACGGTCGGTTCAGAGCCGGAATGCGGCCGTGCGGTTGACCATCCGGCGCCGAGCGACGAAGGCTCGGCGGACGGAACGAGTGAGGCGGGCGGAGCGAATGTCGACCGAGACCATTATCAAGGCGGCCGAGGCGGCGCGGGCGGCGATCGTCGCCAACGAGAGCGAGATCGAGCATCTCGACAGGGCGATCGGGGACGGCGACCATTTCATCAATATCAGGCGTGGGGCCGACACGATCATCGCCCTCGCCCCCGAGCTGGACGGCAAGACGCCGAGCGAGGCGCTGAAAGCGATCGCGATGAAGCTGATGTCGACGATCGGCGGCGCGAGCGGTCCGCTGATCTCGAGCTTCTTCCTCGCCGCCTCGAAGACCGAGGGCATCGATGCGCCGTGGACGGCGGAGACTGTCGCGCGTCTCACCGAAGACGGCGTCGCCGCGATCCAGAAGCGCGGCAAGGCCGGCCTCGGCCACAAGACGATGCTCGACGTCCTGATTCCGGTCGCCGAGGCCCTCAAAGCGGGGGCGGCGGCGGGCGAGGATGCCGCCGCGCTCGGCGCGCGCGTCGTCGAGACGGCGGCGGCGGGCAAAGATTCGACACGCGATCTCACGGCCCATTATGGCCGCGCCGCCTTTCTCGGGGAGCGGGCGATCGGCACGGTCGATCCGGGCGCGATGTCCTCCTACGTCATCATTCGCGCGATCGTCGAAGCGCGGTAGAAACGCCGAAAAAGGGGAGGATCCATGAAGAAGCTGATCAACGCGGCCGACGCCGTGCTCGCGGAGAGCCTTGCCGGCTTCGGCAAGGCGCACGCCGATCTCGTCGAGGTCTCGCAGGAGCCGCGTTACGTGATCCGCCGGGGCGGCGGCCGGCCGGGCAAGGTGGCGCTCGTCTCCGGCGGTGGCTCGGGCCATGAGCCGATGCACGCGGGGTTCGTCGGGACCGGAATGCTCGACGCGGCCTGCCCCGGCGAGGTCTTCACCTCCCCGACGCCCGATCAGATGATCGTCGCCGCCGAGGCCGTCGATGGCGGGGCCGGCACGCTCTTCATCGTGAAGAACTATGCCGGCGACGTCATGAATTTCGAGATGGCGGCGGAGATGCTCGACGGCGAAAGCGCCACCATCCTCACCAATGATGACGTGGCGGTGGAAAGCTCGACCCACAGCCAGGGCCGGCGCGGCGTCGCGGCGACGGTGATCGTCGAAAAGATCGTCGGCGCTGCCGCCGAGCGGGGCGACGATCTCGCTGCGCTGAAGGCGCTGGGGGACCGGGTGAACGCCGCCTCGGGCACGATGGGGGTCGCGCTGTCGAGCTGCACGGTGCCGGCGGCCGGCCGACCGACGTTCGATCTCGGCCCGGACGAGATCGAGATGGGCGTCGGCATTCACGGCGAGCCGGGACGGCGGCGCGAGACGATCCGCCCAGTCGATGCGCTGGTCGAGGATATGTTCCGCGCCATCCAGAAGGAGATTGCCCCCGAGGGGGAGGTTCTTCTGCTCGTCAACGGGATGGGCGGGACGCCGCTTCTCGAGCTTTATCTGGTCTATGAGGCGGTGGCGAAGCTGTGCGCGAAAGAGGGCCTCACGATCGCCCGTTCGCTCGTCGGCAACTATTGCACCTCGCTCGAGATGCAGGGCTGCTCGGTGACACTCACGAAACTCGACGCGGAGATGAAGACGCTCTGGGACGCGCCGGTCCATACCGCCGCGCTTCGCTGGTAGCGGCCTCCGCTTTATTGGAGGGTGAGGCTCACGCCGACAGGGCCTTCGCCGAGGCCGTCATAGACGGCCTCGATAAGGCCGGGCGCCGCCATCTGGAACCGGCCCATCGAGCCGAGGCTCAGAAGGTCGCCCGCTTTGAGCGGCATCCCGCGTGCATTGGCGGCCTTCACGATCCACAGGACCGCCTCCAGCGGATGGCCGAGAAGGTTGGAGGCGTCGGCCTCCGCGAGCAGCGTTCCGCCGCGTGAGAGCCGGCCCTTGATGGCGAGGAGGTCGTCGGCTGTCATCCCGTCGATCGGGACGGGCTCGCCCATGACGCCGGCCCGCGAACCCGCATTCATGGCGAGGAGGAGCGGGCCCTTCACCTCGACGCCTTTCGGCGTCATGAGGTCGCCGAGCTCGATGAAGGGGATCACCGCATCGAGTGCGGCGAGCGCCTCCTCGGGCGTTTTCGCCTGGTTGATCGCATCGCTCTTCACGCGGACGAGGAGATCGAGCTCGAAGATCATCCGCGCGCCTTCGGCGATCTTCACCGTGGCGCCGCTCCGGCGCATTTGATCCTGGAAGAGGACGCCGAGGACCGGCCCGTCGAGTCCGAGCTGCTTTTGCGCGCCGGGCGAGGTGGCGGCGGCCTTGTAGCCGATCACCGGGCCGAGTGTTTCGGAGAGGAGGGGAAGGAGCCTGTCCTGATGACAGGCGCCGTCCGGGATGGTGCGGATCATTTCGGCCGCCTTGGCGCCCTCGGGATAGGGCGCGGCCTTGAAATAGGCGTCCGCATAGGGGCCGGCAAAGTCGAACACGCCGCACGAAGACTGCGCTGCGGCGGGGGTGACCGCCAGGGCCAGAACCGTTGCAATCACCCACTTCGCCATGCCGCCCCCCAATTTTGTGTCGGGGTCAGGCGGCCTTGAGCTGCGGCGCGGCCTGATAGTTCAGGATCGGCGCGAGCCAACGTTCGGCCTCCGCGACGTCCCAGCCCTTGCGCCGTGCGTAGTCTTCGACCTGATCCCGTTCGATCTTTCCGATCCCGAAATAGAAGCTGTCGGGATGCGAGAAGTAAAGACCGGAAACCGACGAAGCGGGCCACATCGCGCAACTTTCGGTGAGGCTCACGCCCGTCCGCTCTTCCGCCTCGAGGATCTCGAACAGGGTCCGCTTTTCCGTGTGATCGGGCTGCGCCGGGTAGCCCGGTGCGGGGCGGATGCCCTGATAGGTCTCCTCGATCAGCTCTTGCGGCGTCAGCGTCTCGTCCGCGGCGAAGCCCCAGATCGAGCGGCGGATGCGCATGTGCGCGTATTCCGCGAACGCCTCGGCGAGCCGGTCGGCGAGGGATTGGAAGAGGATCTTGTTGTAGTCGTCCCCGTCCTTGGCGAACCGCGAGGAGATCGCTTCTTCGCCGAGGCCGGCGGTCACGCAGAAGCTGCCGATATAGTCCTGCGGGCCGCCGATCGGGGCGATGAAGTCCGCGAGGGCGGCGTTCTTGCGATCGCCGGAGCGGGGCATCTGCTGGCGCAACGTGTGGAGGCGCGTGATCTCCGCCCCGTCCGCGTCATAGAGCACGATGTCGTCGACGTCCGACTGGGCGCGCCAGAGGCCGATCACACCCTTCGCCGTCAACCACTTCTCGCGCACGACGCGCTCCAACATCGCCGTCGCGTCCTTGTAGAGCGGACGGGCGGCCTCGCCATAGCGCGGATCGTCGAGGACGCGCGGGAAGGCGCCCTTGATCTCCCAGGCCGAGAAGAACGGCGTCCAGTCGATGAAGGACACCAGCGTTTGGAGCGGCGCTTCGATCGTCTGCAGGCCGAGCT
This sequence comes from Acuticoccus kalidii, assembly GCF_021556395.1. Classification (GTDB taxonomy): domain Bacteria; phylum Pseudomonadota; class Alphaproteobacteria; order Rhizobiales; family Amorphaceae; genus Acuticoccus; species Acuticoccus kalidii. The sequence goes on along the minus strand of NZ_JAKGCS010000015.1, from coordinate 357,837 downwards.
TGGGCGGAACGGGCGGCGTGTAGCTCTCCCAGTCGAGGGCCACCTTGTTCGCCCGCGCCTGCTCGATGCTGATCCGCTTCTTGTCGCCCTGGCCGCGCAGATAGCGCTCGGCGACCGACTTATAGTCGTCCCGGATCTCCTCGACATAGGCCGCACGGTCTTTGAGAAGGCGCGAGCACACGCCCACCGCACGCGAGGCGTCGGTGACGTAGACCGCCTGACCCGCCACGTAGTTCGGGTGGATCTTCACCGCCGTGTGGATCTTCGAGGTGGTGGCGCCGCCGATTAGCAGCGGGACATTGAAGCCCGTGCGCTCCATTTCGGCCGCGACCGAGCACATCTCGTCGAGCGAGGGGGTGATGAGGCCGGAGAGGCCGATGATGTCGACATTCTCCTCCTTCGCCACCTCGAGGATCCTCGCCGCCGGCACCATCACGCCGAGGTCGATCACCTCGAAATTGTTACACTGGAGCACGACGCCGACGATGTTCTTGCCGATATCGTGGACGTCGCCCTTCACTGTGGCGAGCAGGATCTTCCCGGCGTTGGAACGCGGGCTGTCCTCCTTCTCGGCCTCCATGTACGGCATCAGATAGGCGACGGCCTGCTTCATCACGCGGGCCGATTTCACGACCTGCGGCAGGAACATCTTGCCGTCGCCGAAGAGGTCGCCGACCACGTTCATGCCGGCCATCAACGGCCCCTCGATGACGTGGAGCGGACGTTCGGCGGCCTGGCGGGCCTCCTCGGTGTCCTCTTCGATATATTCGGTGATGCCGTGCACCAAAGCGTGCTTCAGCCGCTCGTTGACGTCGCCTTCGCGCCAGGTGAGGTCCTGCTGGCGCTTGGCGCCGGGGCCGCCCTTCCACCGCTCGGCCGCTTCGAGCAGGCGCTCGGTCGCGTCGTCGCGGCGGTTGAGGACGACGTCCTCGCACAGTTCGCGCAGTTCGGCATTGAGATCGTCGTACACGGCGAGCTGGCCGGCATTGACGATGCCCATGTCCATCCCCGCCTTGATGGCGTGATAGAGGAACACGGAGTGCATCGCCTCGCGCACCTGCTCGTTCCCGCGGAACGAGAATGAGAGGTTCGAGACACCGCCCGAGATGTGGGCGCCCGGCAGGTTCTCCCGGATCCAACGCGTCGCGTTGATGAAGTCGTTGCCGTAATTGTTGTGCTCCTCGATCCCGGTCGCCACGGCGAACACGTTGGGGTCGAAGATGATGTCCTCGGCCGGAAAGCCGTTCTCGGTCAGGAGCTTATAGGCGCGCTCGCAGATCTCGATCTTGCGCTCGTAGGTGTCCGCCTGGCCCGTCTCGTCGAACGCCATGACGACGGTCGCGGCGCCGTAGCGGCGCACGAGATCGGCCTCGGCGAGGAACTTCTCCTCGCCTTCCTTCAGCGAGATCGAATTGACGATCGCCTTGCCCTGGACCTGGCGCAGCCCCTCTTCGATCACCTCCCATTTGGAGGAATCGACCATGACCGGCACGCGGGCGATGTCGGGCTCGGAGGCGACGAGCTTCAGGAAGGTGGACATCGCCGCCTTCGAATCGAGCAGCCCCTCGTCCATGTTGACGTCGATGATCTGCGCGCCGTTCTCCACCTGATCCCGCGCGACATCGAGCGCGGTGGCGTAGTCGCTCTCCTTGATGAGCTTGCGGAAGCGCGCCGAGCCGGTGACGTTCGTCCGCTCGCCGACATTCACGAAGGGAATGTCGGAGGTGAGGGCGAACGGCTCGAGGCCGGAGAGCTGCATGACGCCGCTCGATTCGGGCACCTTACGCGGCTCGTATTTGTCGACGGCCTCGCGGATCGCCGCGATGTGGTCGGGCGTCGTCCCGCAGCAACCGCCGACGATGTTGAGGAGGCCGCTCTTGGCGAACTCCTCGAGCTGGCGGCCCATATAAGCGGGCGATTCGTCGTATTCGCCCATCTCGTTCGGCAGGCCGGCGTTCGGATAGGCGCACAGGAACGTGTTCGCGACGCGGGAGATCTCCGCGACGTGGGCGCGCATCTCCTCCGCGCCGAGGGCGCAGTTGAGACCGATCGAGAACGGCTTCGCGTGGCGCACCGAGTTCCAGAACGCCGTCGGCGTCTGGCCGGAGAGCGTGCGGCCGGAGCGGTCGGTGATCGTGCCGGAAATCATGATCGGCACGCGCCGCACGCCTTCGGCGAACAGGCCCTCGATCGCGAAGATCGCCGCCTTGGCGTTCAGCGTGTCGAAGATCGTCTCGATGAGGAGAAGGTCGGCGCCGCCATCGATGAGGCCGCGCGCGGCCTCGGCGTAGGCGCTCGCAAGCTCCTCGAAACTGATCGCGCGGAAGCCCGGGTCGTTCACGTCGGGCGAGAGCGACAGGGTCCGGTTCGTCGGGCCGAGCGCGCCGGCGACGAAGCGCGGGCGGTCGGGCTGTTCCTTCGACACCTCTTCGGCCGCCGCCTTCGCGACTCGCGCGCCGGCGACGTTGAGGTCGTAGACGCGATCTTCGAGGCCGTAATCGGCCTGCGCGATGCGGGTCGACGAAAAGGTGTTGGTCGCGACGATGTCGGCACCGGCCAGCAGATATTCGCGATGAATCCGCTGGATCGTGTCCGGCTGAGTGAGGACGAGGACGTCGTTGTTTCCGGCCTGCGGGAGGTCGGACTGGATCGTCGTCGCATTCGCGCCGCCGCCCGCGCCGAGGAATGCGTCCTCGTCGAACTTCTCCGCCTGGATCATGGTGCCCATCGCGCCGTCCAGGATGAGGATGCGGCGGCGCGCTTCGTCGGCGAGTCTCTTGGGCATCAAATTACTCCGAACGTCTCTGGGTTCAGGCCGCCGCGGCGACCTCTGTGGTCGGCTTGAGGCCGATCAGGCGGCAGAGCGCGTAAACGAGCTCCGCCCGGTTCATGGTGTAGAAATGGAAGCGATCGACGCCGCGCTTCTCGAGGTCGGCGACCTGCTCGGCCGCGACGGCGGCGGCGACGAGACGGCGCTGCTCCTCGTCGGTCTCGAGGCCCTCGAAACGGGCGGCGAGCTTGTCGGGAACGGACGCGCCGCACATGTCGGCGAAGCGCTTCACCTGCTTGAAGGAGTGGACGGGGATGATCCCCGGCACCAGCGGGATGTCGATCCCGCGCTTGGCCACCCGCTCGCGATAGGCGTCGAACAGCTCGTTATCGAAGAAGAACTGGGTGATCGCCCGATCGGCGCCGGCGTCCACCTTGGCGGCGAGCTGGTCGATATCGGCGTCCCAGTTGCTGCTGTCGGGGTGGCACTCGGGATAGGCGGAGACCGACACCTCGAAGGGCGCGATCGCCTTGATGCCCGCCGTCAGCTCGGCGCCGTTGGCATAGCCGTCCGGGTGGGACTTGTAGGGCGTCCCCGGACCTTCCGGCATGTCGCCGCGAAGGGCCACGATGTGGCGCACGCCGGCGTCCCAATATTCGCGCACGACCTCGTCGACCTCAGCCTTCGAGGCGGCGACGCAGGTGAGGTGCGCTGCGGCCTTGAGGTTGGTCTCGTTGACGATGCGGCGCACGATGGAGTGCGTGCGCTCGCGCGTCGAGCCGCCGGCACCATAGGTGACCGACACGAATTGCGGGTTCAGTGGGGCGAGCTTTTCGATCGACGCCCACAGCGTCTCTTCCATCGCCTCCGTCTTCGGCGGAAAGAATTCGAACGAAACGAGCGGGGTCGTCATGCGAATGCGCCCTCCTTGTGGCGGGTCTCATCTGAGTTGATCCGCGGGTCGTGCGCGAGCCACAGGGTCACCGTCAGTTCTGAATCGGTGCCTGTGAGGTCGCAGACCTCGTCGGTCTCCAAATTTGCGGTGCGCAACCATTCGGCCATTTCCTCACGGCCGATGCCGAGACGGCGATGCTGCGCCTCGCTGCGAAGTGCCTCCAACGTATGAGGCGCGAAATCGACGACCAGAAGCCGACCGCCGGGGCGCAAGGTCCGCGCCACTTCGGCGACCGCCCGACCCGGATCGTCGAGATAGTGAAGCACCTGATGGAAGATCACGACGTCGAACGAGTCGCGCGGGAGCGACAAAGCGTAGACGTCGTCCTGCATCAGGCGTGCATTGGTGATGCCGGCGCGGGCAAGGTTCGCCCGGGCGACCGACAGCATGGCGGCCGACGCGTCGATGCCGGTCGCCCGCTCGGTCTGGTCGGCGAGAAGCTCCAGAATGCGGCCCGTGCCGGTGCCGACATCGAGGAGCGTGCGCACCGGACGGTCGGTCAGCATGGCGCGCATCCGCGCCTCGACCTCGGCCTCCGGTGCGTGAAGCGAACGAATATGGTCCCACACCTCGGCGTTCGCGGCGAAGTAGCCGGCGGCAGCCTCGGCGTTCGCCCGATGCGTCGCGGCGCGGCGTTCGCGGTCGCGGGTGTGCGTCGGGTCGGCCGAATCGAGATGGTCGAGCACGATATCGGCGAGCCGATAGCCGTGATCGTCCTCCGCGAGGCGATAGAACGCCCACGCCCCTTCCGCTGACCGCGTCACGAGACCCGCGTCGGCGAGAAGCTTCAGATGGCGTGAGATCCGTGGCTGGCTCTGTCCGAGGATCGAGGTCAAGTCCTTCACTGTGAGGTCGGCGTCGGACAACAGGGCAAGGATGCGTAAACGCGTCGATTCCCCTGCCGCACGCAGGATCGCTACGAGCTTGTCGTGTCCGCCCACCGTCGCCGGCTGCTCCACAACACCCAACATGCGCATTTCCATATAAAGAAATCTTTATGACGTTATGGAGTGCGCGAGCCATCCTGTCAATGCCGAGCCGGTTTTCGGGCCGGTGGCGGGGCGTGTCGATTGCTGCGACGATCGGTCTGTCGGGCCGGCCTTGAGACGGCCTCGCTCGTTCGTCATGCCGCCCTACTTGAACACCCGCGATGAGCGCCGGTGTCCATTGTACAATCGCGGACCCCGAACGAAGAGTGGGAGGAAGCCCATGTGGAAGTCGTCGAGCCTTGCCGGTGCCGTTCTGGTGCTCGCCATGAGCGTGCCGGGCGCGAGCGCATACGCGGCGGAGGGGCCGTGCGGCGCGAGCCACATCCTGGAACGCGGTGAAACTTTCTACGATGTCAGCACGCGCTGCAACGTTACGCTGAGCGCGCTGATGATGTCGAACCCGCAAATCAGCAATATCGATTCGGTCGCGCCCGGTACGGAGGTCGTGATTCCGAACCCGGTCGCCGGCTTCGGCGATGAGCCGCTCGAGGGCTCGCGCGAGGCTGCGCCGCTCGCCGGCACGCGCCATGTGGTCGAGCCGGGCGAGAGCTTCGCCTCGATCGCCACCCTTTACGGGACGACGGTGACGGTGCTCGAAACCGCCAATCCCGGCATTCAGGAAGCCGATCTGCGGCCCGGCGCCTCGCTCATCATCCCCGCCGCGGCGACCGACGGTGATGGCAACCCGGTGGCGACTGGGCCGAGCTCGGTCGAAGGGCGCCTCGCGGCGGGCTCGCAATGCCCGATCGTGACGACGGCGGCGGGCGAGGTGGTCGGCCTCATCGGCAACACGCAGGGTTTCCGCAACGGCGACTATGTTCGCGTCGAGGGCGACCTTGCCGAGCAGAATGCCTGCACGCAGGGAACGCGCACGATCAATGTCGCGCGCATGTTCACGGTCGACCCGCCCCTCGGCCAATAATAATGAGGCGTTCGGGTTCGGGCGAAATGCATCCGGGCCCGGTCGCGCGCGCTATTCCGCGGCGAGGGCGCGGGCCTTCTCGCGCAGACTGAATTTCTGGATCTTGCCCGTCGAGGTCTTCGGCAGCACCTCGAACACGACCTTTCGCGGCGCCTTATAATGCGCGATCCGCTCGCGGACGAAGGCGATCAGCCCGGCTTCGTCCGCCTCGCCGCCGGCGACGAGCTCGACGAAGGCGCACGGCGTCTCGCCCCAGCGCTCGTGCGGCATTGCCACCACGGCGACGCTCGCGACGGCCGGATGCGCGTAGAGCGCGTTCTCGACCTCGATCGAGGAGATGTTCTCCCCGCCCGAAATGATGATGTCCTTCGCGCGATCCTTGATCTCGATATAGCGGTCGGGATGGAGGACGGCGAGGTCGCCGGAATGGAAATAGCCGCCGGCGAAGGCCTTTTGCGTCGCCGCCTCGTCCTTCAGATAGCCCTTCATGATCATGTTGCCGCGCATCATGATCTCGCCGATCGTCTCCCCGTCGGCGGGTGTCTCTTCGAGCGTTTCCGGATCGCGCACCGACACGCCGGCCTGCAACGAGTAGCGCACGCCCTGGCGCGCCTTGAGGCGGGCGCGCTCGGGAAGGTCGTGCCCGTCCCAATCCGGGTTCCAGGAGGAGACGAGGGTCGGCCCGTAGGTCTCGGTGAGGCCGTAGACCTGGGTCACCTCGATGCCGATCTCTTCCATCTTGCCGATCACCGAGGCGGGCGGCGGCGCGGCGGCGGTCATCATGCGGATCGGCCGGTCGGCGACGAAGCCGTGCTTGCGCGCGCCCTCGATCACCATCTGCATCACGATCGGCGCGCCGCCCAGATGGGTGACGCCATGGCGGGTGAACGCCTCGATCATCGAGTCGGGATCGACATGGCGAAGGCAGACATTGGTGCCGGCCATCAGGGCGATGGTGTAGGGGAAGCACCAGCCGTTGCAATGAAACATCGGCACCGTCCAGAGATAGACGGGAAAGCGTGGGACGGTCCAATCCACCATGTTGGAGACCGCCGTCGTCGCAACGCCGCGATGCGAGTAGACGACGCCCTTCGGCCGCCCCGTGGTGCCGGAGGTGTAGGACAGGGAAAACGAATCCCACTCGTCGGCCGGGCCCTCATAGACGAGCGGTTCGTCGGCGAAGAGCGCCTCATAGGACAGATCGCTCGGCCCTTCGGTCGGCGCCTTCGCAAGCGGATCGTCGATCCGCACCACCGTCGGCGGCGTCTCGACGCGCGTCAGCGCCTCGCCGAGAAGGCCGGCGAACTCGCAATCGACGAGGACCATCTTCGCCTCGGAGTGGGTGAGCGAATAGGCGAGGGTGTCGGCGTCGAGGCGGATATTGAGTGGCAGAAGGATCGCGTCGGCCATCGGCACGCCGAAATTCGCCTCCACGAAGGCCGGCGTATTGGGGCAGAGGATCGCGACGACATCGCCCTTTTCGATGCCGTGCGCCTTGAGGCCGGCGGCGAGGCGCCGGGCGCGCCGATCGAGCTCGGCCCAACTCATGCGCTGCTCGCCATGGATGACGGCGATCCGGTCGGGGAAGACCTCGGCGGTTCGACCGAGGAAATGCAGGGGCGTGATCGCCGCGATGTTGGCGTCCTGCCGATGAAGTCCGCGTTCGTCCATGGCGCTAAGAATGATCCAGCATGTCTGCGAATTGGGAGAAGGGCACGGGGAAGGAGTAGAGATAGCCCTGTGCATAGCGGCAGCCGATATCGCGCAGCACCTCCTGCTGCTCGATCGTCTCGACACCCTCGGCGATGACGTGCAGGCCCATCGAGCGAGCGATCTGGATGATGCCCTTGACGATCGCGCGCTTCCGTCGGTCGGTCTCGATCCCGAATATGAACTGCTTGTCGATCTTGATCTCTTTGACGGGGAAGCTCGTGATGTGGATCAGCGAGGCGTAACCCGTGCCGAAATCGTCGAGCGAGAACTCGACGCCGGACGACACGAGGAACGAGATCTTGTCGTGCAGCGCCTGGTCGTCGACGCCGATGATCACGTCCTCGGTGATCTCGATGATGAAGTCGTTCGGCTTCAGGTTCCCGTTGCGCGTCTTCTCCAGGAACGTGTCGAGGAAATCGTTGCGCAGCACCTCGGTCCGCGAGGCGTTGATCGAGACGCGGAAGGGCCGGTCGGTGATCTGGCGCAGCTTGGCGATGTCGGTGATCACCGCGTCGAGCACGGCCCGACCGACGCGGCTGCCGATCTCGTGATCGTCGAGCGCGTAGGCGAAATCCTTCGCGTCGAGCAGCATGTCCGGCGTCTGCCAGCGCACCAGCGCCTCGACGCCGACGATCTCGTTCGTCTCGATGTCGATCTGCGGTTGATAATAGGGCACGAACTCGCGCCGGGCGAGGCTGTCGCGCGCCCGCCGCAGGATCGTCTCGCGCCGCTTCACCGCGTCGTTGGCGATCTGCCGATCGAACACGGCGATCGGATTGTCGAGGCGGCGTCTGGCTTGGGACAGCGCCATCTCGGCGGCGCGGGTCAGCTCCTCGGGCCCGCTCGCGTGCTCAGGATAGAAGGCGATCCCGACCGACATGTGGATGCCGTCGCCCGCGCCCTCTTTCTGCATCTCGTCGATCTGTTCGCGGAGACGGCGGATCGGCGGCCCCAGCGCGTCCCGGTCCTTCACGTCGTTGAGGAGGATCGCGAATTCGTTGAGCGAGACGCGGGCGATGGTGTCGCTCTCACGCATGACGGCGGCGATCCGCGCGGCGACGTCCATCATGTGCTTGTCGGGCACGGTGTAGCCGGCGCGTTCGGTGAGGCGGGCGAAGTCGGAAATGTCGAGGATGACGAGGGCGAAGGATTTGTTCTCGCGCCGCGCACGTTGGACGGCGGTCGCCATGCGGTCCTCGAAGAGGAGGCGGTTGGGCAGGCTCGTCACCGGGTCGTGGTTGGCCGCCCACCAAAGCCGGCGCTCGGCGGAAAGCTGGGCCGTCACGTCCTGGGTGATGCCGTAGAGCTTCGTCCCGTTCACGGCGCGGCCGACGGTGCGCACGATGCGCCGCTCGCCCGCCGGCGTGCGGATCGGGGTGGTGAGGTCGAAGCCGCTGCCGTCGGCGGCGGCCCGTTCGAGCTCGAGGCTCAGCTTCTCGCGCGCCGGCGAGGGGTAGAGCTGAAGAACGCGATCGAGCGACAGCTCGCTGCCGGGCTCGAGGCCGTGGATCGCGTAGATCTCGCGCGACCAGATCAGCCGCCCGGTCGACAGGACGTGCTCCCAGCCGCCGACTTTGGCGAGCTCTTCGACATGGGCGAGAAGCTCATGTGAGGTGAGGAGCTTGCTGCGCTCGGTCCTCAGCCCGTCGATCCGGTCGAAGATCGGCAGCGCCGAGGTCGCGGCGCGGCGGAACGCACGGGCGGCGACGCTCTTGCCGTTCTGCGGGATCTGGAACACCACGGCTTCGGTCTCGGGAAACACGATCGCGGCCGCGGTCGCCACCTCCGGCGCCGTGACCGGGACGTCGATCACCCGGCTCGAATGGGCTTCGTCGACGTCGAAATTCGCCTCCGCGACGCCGGCGAGGACGGCGGCGACGATCGTGCGCCGTTCCTCCGGCGGAAGCCGCGAAAACTCCGACGAGGCGGCGCGCAACTCTTCCCCGTCGAGGGCGATGACCCCGCAATGACGCACGCCGATATTGTCGGCGAGCAGATTACATGCCGCCGTCGCGAGGTCGTCGAACGGGTCGCTGCATGCCTCCAACGCGAAACCTTCCGGCCTGTGCCCGCCTTGTGGGTGGCGGAACTCGATGATTGTCAGCCAGTATATGCGCCCGATTTGGACATAATCTAATCATTTTCGCCGAAGCCGGACGCAACGAGCGCCGTCAGCGATTCGGCGGCCTCCTCGGCGTCGGCTCCGCTCAATTCGACGGTGATGGTGCTGCCGAACGGCGCGCCGAGCATCAGAAGGCCCATGATCGACCGGCCATCGACATCGTGCCCGTCCTTCGAGACGGTGGCGTCGGCGTTGAAGCGCTCCAGCTCCCGGACGAAGCGGGCGGCGGCGCGGGCGTGGAGGCCCCGTCGGTTGACGAGCTCCAACGAAAGCTTGCGACTTGTCACGGATGTCAGTTGCCGGCGAGCACGTGGCTCGCGACGCTGATATATTTGATCCCGGCTTCCTTGGCGGCGGCGACCGCGGTCGGAAGGTCCATCGTGGCCCGTGCGCTCGACAGTTTGACGAGCATCGGCAGGTTTACCCCGGCGATCACCTCGACCTTGCCCTGCGGCATCACCGAGATTGCGAGGTTCGATGGCGTGCCGCCGAACATGTCCGTCAGGATGACGACGCCCTGTCCTTTGTCGACCCGAGCGACGGCGGCGACGATATCGGCGCGTCTTTGCTCGATATCGTCATCCGGTTCGATCGAAATGGGTTCTACGGCCTCCTGCGGCCCGACCACGTGCTCAAGCGCAGCGCGAAGCTCCTGCGCCAATCGTCCGTGGGTGACGAGTACGAGCCCAATCACCTGTCGCCCCCTCTTGTCCGACCCTCGTGCGGATCGTTGTCGGGCGGACGTTGACGGCGGATGTACCGAGCCGTCAACCCATCACCCGCGAGAAGGTACGTGACACTTTGCGCCGAAATCTTGGTCGTGCGCGCCGGAAGCGTCACCAAGGGAACGTCGATGCCCTCGAGGGTGACATTTCGGGCATCCTCGTCCGGGTAGCGCGGGGCCTCGCCGGCGGGGAGAAGGTCGACGACGAGATCGACCCGGACGGCCGCGAGCGCGTCGGCGGCGCAGATCCCGAGCCCCCGCACCTCCATCGCGCCGGCGATCGCCGACGGGGCACGGGCGATGAGGCGGCCATGGGCGGCCGAGAGCGCCGTCCGGTCGTCCGCGACGAGGCGGGAAAAGCGGCCCTTCGCGTGCCAGTCGGCGAGAAGGGCGAGGGCGAGGGCGCTCTTGCCCGCCCCCGACGCACCGCGGATCAGGACGCCCGATTCGCCGAGCGCGACGGTCGTCGCGTGGATCGTCGGCGCGGTCATCGCACGCCGGTCGGCCCGATGGGGAGGCGGACGGTGAAGCGCGCGCCCGCGACGTCCCGTTCCGGGCCGAGCGTCGTTCGGTGGCGGTTTTCGGCGAAGATCTCACCGTCATGGGCTTCGATGATCTGGCGCGAGATCGCGAGGCCGAGGCCGGAATTGTCGCCGAAGGACTGCTGCTCGGAACGGTCTGTGTAAAAGCGCTCGAAGATCCGTTCGAGCACCGATTCGTCGATGCCGGGGCCTTCGTCGTCGACCACGACCTCGATGAAATTGGTGAAGCGCTGCGCCGTCACCGTCACGCTCCCCCCGCGCGGGGTGAAGGAGCGCGCGTTGTCGATGAGGTTGGTGAAAACCTGGCCGAGCCGGCTGTCGTTGCCAACCACCTGGAAACCCTGCGGCGAGGGGCGTTTGACGAGCCGGATTTTCTGCTCCCGGTCGTTGGCGAGCTCGGCCTGCGTCGCCACCACGGCGTCGAGCAGTCGGATGAGGTCGAAACGCTCATGACGGTAGCGGTTGAGCTCCGCATCGAGCTTGGAGGCGTCCGAGATGTCGGAGATCAGCCGATCGATCCGCCGCACGTCGTGTTCGATGATCGCGAGGAGCTTCTCGCGCGAGGCTTCGTTGCGGGCGAGCGGCAGGGTCTCGACGGCGCTGCGGAGCGAGGTGAGCGGGTTCTTCAATTCGTGCGCGACCTCGCCGGCGAAGGCCTCGATCGCGTCGATGCGCGAATAGAGCGCGACGGTCATCTCATGCAGCGCGCGGGAGAGGTTGCCGATCTCGCTGGAAACGCGGATCTGCGGCATCGGCACGTAACCGCCGCCGCTCTTGATCTGTTCGGCCGTCCGCGCGAGCCGCCCGATGGGGCGCAGGATGCTCGCGGCGATCACCAAAGACGCGATGACGGCGACCACGGCGGCGGCGAGAAAGACCTTGAGAATTGCGAGCTCGCGATCGCGCGCGATCTCGGTGATGAGGCCGGGCGCGCTCACGACGCGGATGGCGCCGACCACATCGCCGGCGCTGTCGGTCAGCGGGGCGGCGACGGAAACGGTGATGTCGCCGGCATCGTCGGCGCGTTGCTCCGCCGACTTGACCCCGCCGAGCGCAGCGGAGACCTCGGGCGGCGTCACCGATCCGGCGGCCGGCTGCGTGGTCGCCGGGATCGAGGAGGCGGGGGCGCTGTTCGCGGCGATGGGCATTTCCGTCGTGCGGACGAAGAAGCCCGAGAGATAGCGCCATACGATCTCGATCAGCGTCGGCTCGGTGGTGATCAGCGGGGGAAGCTGCGCCGCGGCGACGTCCTCGCGCGTGCGGAGGGCGAAGCGGCTGTCGGCGATCAGGCGGCCACCGACGCCGAAGACCTGGGCGCGCGTCGTCGTCCCCTCGAGCAGCTTCGAGAAGAGGCGTTCGACGCTGTTGAGGTCGATGGCCGTCTCCGCCGCCGGCGGGGCCTCGGTTCCATCGGGGGCGGGCGCGGTGGCCTGCTCGGCCGCTTGCGGCACGACGAGGCGGATGACGGGTTGCCCGTCTTCGTTGCGCGATCCGCTGATGGCCATACCGACCGCATCCGCCTGGACGAGCAGCGTCTCGAGCTGCGCGTCCGCCACGGTGGTCCGAAGCTGGAGGCTGTAGAGCGTGAAAAACAGCAGCACGATGAGCCCGAACAGGCTCACCGCCATGATTTTCAAGGCAAGCTTCGACACTCCGACGGACGACCAAGTGAAGTACCGCCGGCGTTGAGGTCGAAATAGCTCCTTCAGCGGTGCGTTGAACCGCTCTTGAAGGGACATCGGCTCGATCTACTCATCCTTGAAGCGATAGCCTACGCCATAGAGTGTCTCGATCATATCGAAATCATCGTCGACCTGCTTGAACTTCTTTCGCAAGCGCTTGATGTGGCTGTCGATGGTGCGATCGTCGACATAGACGTGGTCGTCGTAGGCGGCATCCATCAGCGCGTTGCGGCTCTTCACGACGCCGGGGCGCTGGGCGAGCGCGTGGAGGATCAGGAACTCGGTCACGGTGAGGACCACCGGCGACCCGTTCCAGGTGCAGGCATGGCGTTCCCCGTCCATCAACAGATTGCCGCGCTCGAGGATCCGGGCCGAGTTCGTTTCCTTCTCGGGTCCGGCCGAGCGGGCCTGAGCGCGCCGCAGAACGGCTTTGATGCGCTCCACCAGAAGCCGCTGGGAAAACGGTTTCCGGATGAAATCGTCCGCGCCCATTTTCAGGCCGAACAGCTCGTCGATCTCGTCGTCCTTCGAGGTGAGGAAAATCACCGGCAGGTCAGACGTTTGCCGAAGGCGGCGTAGAAGCTCGAGTCCGTCCATGCGCGGCATCTTGATGTCGAGCACCGCGAGATCGGGGGGATTGTTCGTCAGCGCCTCCAGCCCGGACGCGCCGTCGGTGTACGTGTCGACTTCGAAGCCCTCCGATTCCAAGGCAATCGACACACTGGTCAGGATGTTGCGGTCGTCGTCGACCAGCGCGATTGTTGTCATGGCTCGTCTGTTCCGTTTCTTGCCGCTTTCGGCCTCACGTCTGGTCTAGGAAATGGCTAGCAGTGTGGGGGAAATGTGGCAGATGGGTCGATAAACCGAAGTCGGACTGCGGACCCGACACTCAAAGACAGGTAACTAAGCCGTGAAACAAAACGAATTCGGCGAGGGAAATGCGGCCCTTTTGGCCCGCTCCCTCATGCGTACCGCACACGATAGCGCATTTGGCACATTGGACGCGAGTGGGGCGCCCAACGTGTCACATGTCGCTGTTGCGACGCTCGTCGAGGGGGATCCGATCATTCTCGTCTCCGACTTGGCCGTTCATACGGCGAATATAAAGCGTGATTCGCGCGCTTCGCTGCTTTTCGTCGCCGAAATGGGCGAAACTGCGGACACGAACACGCGCGCCCGTCTGACGCTGCGCGGCCGTGTCGCGCCGGTGGACGATGCCGCTGTCGCGCGAGACCGGTTCCTCCGGCGCCATCCGGATGCCGCGAATTATATCGACTTCTCCGACTTCCACCTTATGCGATTCGTGCCTGAGGCGGCCCATCTCGTCGCCGGCTTCGGCCGGATTCGCGATCTTCCCGTCGCGGCCTTGCGGGCGCCGCAGGAGGCGGCCGAGGCGCTGTCCAAAATGGACTCCGGCGGCTGCGCCCACATGAACGAGGACCATCTCGACGCGCTCGCCGTGATGGCCGAGGCGCTCGCCGGCCAGCCCGCCGGGCATTGGACGGCCGTGGGCATCGATCCGCAAGGGATCGACATGACGGACGGGACTCGGACCGTCCGGGTGGAGTATGACGAAGTGGTCGCCGACGGGCCGGGGCTTCGCTCGGCGCTGAAGCGGCTCGCCGATCGCGGGCGTGCGCTTCAGCGCGACGGTGCGCAGGAAGCCGCGTCTTGATCCGGCGCGACTGAATCGCGAGATCAAGGCATGCGGCGCGCCGGTTCGGATGCGCCGCTGCCCTCGTCCGAGCCGGTGCGGCCGGCGCGGACGCGACCGTTGGAGGATGGTGATGACAGGTTTGGCGATGGCGGGCGAAGACCCGCTGGACGTGGCCGAGCGTTGGCGCGCCGAAGGGCGCAAGGTTGCGCTCGCGACCGTGGTCGACACCTGGGGCTCGGCCCCGCGGCCGGTCGGCAGCCATCTCGTGATCGATGGCGAGGGGGCGTTCGAGGGGTCGGTCTCGGGCGGCTGCGTCGAGGGTGCGGTGGTGGCGGAGGCTGTGGATATCGCGGCCGGTGCGCCGGCGAGGCTCCTCGAATTCGGCATCGCCGACGAAACGGCGTGGGAGGTCGGCCTTTCCTGCGGCGGGACGATCCGCATCTATGTCGAGCCGCTCGACGGGGAGGCGGACGCGTGAAGCTCGCCGATCTCGCCGCCCTCAACGAGGCCCGCGCCAAACGGCGGACGGTCGCGGTGGTAACGCCGCTCGACGGCTCGCCCGGCCGTCTCGTCGCCGCTGCCGACGCCGCGTCCGATCCGCTCGCCGCGGAGCTCGGTCCGCGCTTCGCCTCCGGCAAGTCCGGCCGCGTCACGACCGACACGGGCGACGTTTTCATTCGCATTCACCGCCCCGCGCCGCGCCTCACGGTGATCGGCGCGGTCCACGTGACGCAGGCGCTCGCGCCGATGGCGACCGCGGCCGGCTTCGACGTGACGATCGTCGATCCCCGCACCGCCTTCGCGACGCCCGAGCGTTTCGGCGACTTCAACCTTCTGGCCGAGTGGCCGGACGCCGATCTCCTCGCGCTCGACGATCAGACCGCCGTCGCGACGCTGACGCACGATCCGAAGATCGACGATCCGGCGATCATCGCCGCGCTCGAGGCGGGCTGCTTCTATGTCGGTGCGCTCGGCAGTCGGAAAACGCACGCCAAGCGCGTCGATCGCCTCAAGGAGGCGGGCTTCGACGATGAGGCGATCGGGCGGATTCACGCACCGATCGGCCTTCCGATCGGCGCGGCCGCACCGGCGGAGATCGCCGTCGCCGTGCTCGCCGAGATCATCGAGGCGCTGCGCAAGGGTATGACGCCGCCCCCCGCGGTCCGCGCGGAAAAAGCGACCGCGGCGTGAAATTCGGCCCGGTTCCCGTCGCCGAGGCGGCGGGCGCGATCCTCGCGCATTCCCAGCGCACCGAGAGCGGTGTGATCCGCAAGGGCACCCGCCTCTCGCAGGCGGACGTCGAGAGCCTGCGCGCGGCCGGCATCGCCCATCCGGTCGTCGCCCGGCTCGACCCCGACGACGTCCACGAGGACGACGCCGCGCGGCGCCTCGCCGAGGCGGTCGCCGGCGCGGGCGTCACGCGCGACCGGGCGGACACCGGCCGCGCCAATCTCTTCGCCGCCCATAACGGCCTCGTCGCGGTGCGCGCCGCCGATGTCGACGCCTTCAACGCGGTCGACCCGGCATTGACCCTCGCGACGCTGCCGGCCTTCCAGCGCGTCACCAAGGGGCAGATGGTCGGAACGGTGAAGATCATTCCGTTCGCCGCGCCCGAGACGAGCGTCGCGGCCGCCATCGGCTCGCTGAATGGCGGCATCCTAGACGTGGCGCCATGGCGGATCCGGCGCGTCGCGGCGATCTCCACGACGCTGCCCTCCCTCAAGGAGAGCGTCATCGACAAGACGCTGTCGATCTTCGACCGCCGTCTCGCCGATCCGGGCGCCGTGATCGCGAGCGAGCGGCGCGTTCCGCATGCCGTCGAGCCGCTTGCGGAGGCCTTGCGCGATGCGGTCGCCAAGGCCGAGCTCTCGGTGGTCTTCGGGGCCTCCGCCGTGGTCGACGCGCACGATGTCATTCCCGCAGCGATCGAGGCGGCGGGTGGGCGGGTCATCCAGGTCGGGATGCCTGTCGATCCCGGCAATCTCCTGGTGCTGGGTGAGATCGGCGGCCATCCCGTGATCGGCGCACCCGGTTGCGCCCGCTCGCCGAAGGTGAACGGCTTCGATTTCGTGCTCGACCGGCTTCTCGCGGGCCTCACCGTGACGCCGGAGGACATCATGCGCATGGGCGTCGGCGGCCTCCTGGTGGAGACCGCCGTCCGGCCGCGACCGAGGCGAGGGACGATGGAAGACGGCAAGGCGGAGCATCCGGCGGCGATCATCTTGGCCGCGGGCCGGTCGAGCCGCATGGGGGCGGTGAACAAGCTCCTCGAAGAGGTGGGCGGGCGTGCGATGGTTCGTCGCGTCGCCGAGGCGGCGCTCGCGAGCCGTGCCGGTCCGGTGGTGGTCGTCACGGGCCACGAGGCCGAGCGCGTCGCCGCCGCGCTCGACGGCCTCGATGTGGTGTTCGTCCACAATGCGGACTATCCGGACGGCCTCTCCACCTCGCTGAGGGCCGGTCTCGGCGCGCTTCCGCCCGAGAGCGATTCCGCCATCATCCTTCTCGGCGACATGCCGTTGATCCGCGCCGGCGATATCGACCGCGTTCTCGCCGGCCTCGGCCGCAATGGGGCGCTGATCGCGATGGCGACGGCGAACGGGTCGCGCGGCAATCCGGTCGCCTGGTCGAACCGGCTTTTTCCCGAGCTTCGGGCGACCGAAGGGGACGCCGGCGGCCGGGCCCTTCTGTCGCGCTATTCCGACAGCGTGGTGGACGTCGAGATCGGGGATATCGCCTCGCTCGACGCCGATACGCCCACCGCCCTCGCCGCCGTGCGGGCGCGCGACGCGGGCTAACGCTCGGACGAGACTGGTGGAGCGACGATCGACCCGCCTTCCAAACCGTGCAAAGCCCTATATATAGAGTGTAACTTCTCGCAGAGCGCCGACCACCCCGTTAAAATGCTGGCGCAGCAACGATTCGGACACTGATGCAAGGCGAACCCCAGCCCCTCGTGGAAGAGTACGGTGCAGGCTCCATTAAGGTCCTCAAGGGCCTCGATGCGGTCCGCAAGCGACCCGGTATGTACATTGGCGACACCGATGACGGATCGGGTCTCCACCACATGGTGTACGAGGTCGTCGACAATGCGATCGACGAGGCCCTCGCCGGTCACGCCGACACCGTCTCCGTCATCCTGAACGCCGACGGCTCGGTGACGGTGAAGGACAATGGCCGCGGGATCCCGACGGATCTTCACCCGGAGGAGGGAATCTCCGCCGCCGAGGTGATCATGACGCAGCTTCATGCCGGCGGTAAATTCGACCAGAATTCATACAAGGTCTCCGGCGGTCTGCACGGCGTCGGCGTCTCGGTGGTGAACGCGCTCTCGTCCGAGCTCGATCTCACGATCTGGCGCGCCGGCCGCAAGCACCGCGTCCGTTTCGCGGACGGTGTGGCCCAGGAACCCCTCGCCGATATCGGCACCGCCGACGGCGAGACGGGGACCGAAGTGCGCTTCATGCCGTCGACGCAGACCTTCTCCGACATCACCTTCGATTTCGCCATCCTCGAAAAACGCCTGCGCGAGCTCGCCTTCCTCAATTCCGGCGTGCGCATCACGTTGCGCGACAATCGCGGCGTCGAGGCGCGCGAGGAGACGATGATCTATGACGGCGGCCTCCAGGCCTTCGTCGAATGGATGGATCGCTCGAAATCGTCGCTCTTTCCGAAGCCGATCACCTTCTCGGACGAGCGGGAGGGTGTCACCGTCGAAGTCGCGATGTGGTGGAACGACACGTATCATGAGAACGTGCTCTGCTTCACCAACAACATCCCGCAGCGCGATGGCGGCACCCATCTCGCCGGCTTCCGCGCGGCTCTGACGCGTCAGATCACCTCCTATGCCGACCAGAACGGCACCACCAAGAGGGAAAAGGTGACGCCCACCGGCGACGATTGCCGCGAGGGGCTCACCTGCGTTCTCTCGGTGAAGGTGCCGGATCCGAAATTTTCCTCCCAGACGAAGGACAAGCTCGTCTCCTCCGAGGTCCGCCCGGTGGTGGAGGGGCTCGTCAACCAGGGCCTGTCGATCTGGCTCGAGGAACACCCCCAGGAAGCGCGCATCATCGTCGCCAAGGTCGTCGAGGCGGCTTCGGCGCGCGAGGCGGCCCGTCGCGCGCGCGAGTTGACGCGCCGCAAAGGTGCGCTCGACATCGCCTCGCTGCCCGGCAAGCTCGCCGATTGCCAGGAGCGCGACCCGTCGAAGGCCGAACTCTTCCTCGTCGAGGGCGACTCGGCCGGTGGCTCGGCCAAACAGGGGCGCCATCGCGGCAATCAGGCGGTTCTGCCGCTGCGCGGTAAGATCCTCAATGTCGAGCGCGCCCGGTTCGACCGGATGCTCTCCTCGAACGAAATCGGGACGTTGATCACCGCGCTCGGCACCGGGATCGGCAAGGATGAGTTCAATCCCGAGAAGCTGCGCTATCACAAGATCATCATCATGACGGACGCGGACGTCGACGGCGCCCACATTCGCACGTTGTTGCTCACCTTCTTCTATCGCCAGATGCCGGATCTCATCGAGCGCGGCCATCTCTTCATCGCCCAGCCGCCGCTCTACAAGGTTCGCCGCGGCCAATCCGAGCAGTATCTGCACGATGACGAGGCGCTCGAGGACTATCTGACCAGTTCCGGCCTCGAAGACACGTCGCTCACTTTGTCGAACGGCGAGGTCCTGATCGGTCAGGATCTCGCGGACGTCACGGTGAAGGCGCGCGCTGTCGCCGATCTCCTGGACGGGCTCCACTCCCGCTATGACCGCAGCGTGATCGAGCAGGCGGCGATCGCCGGCGCGTTCGATCCCGAGGTGTTGGCGGGACCGGAATCGGCGGCGAAGGTGGCGCAGGTCGTCGCCGAGCGGCTCGATGCCATCGCCGAAGAGTATGAGAAGGGGTGGACCGGAACCGTCACCGAGGACGGTGGCCTCGCCTTTGAGCGCACCGTGCGCGGCGTGAAGGAGTTCAGCCCGGTCGACGCGGCGCTCCTATCGTCGGCCGATGCCAAGCGCCTGGCAGCCTACGCCAAGCACCTCGCGGAGACCTATAGCGGCGAGGCGACGCTGAAGCGCAAGGAGAAGGCGGTGACGGTGCACGGGCCCCGCGCCCTCGCGGAGAATGTCTTCGCCGCCGGCCGGCGCGGTCTCACGATCCAGCGCTATAAGGGGCTCGGCGAGATGAACGCCGATCAGCTCTGGGAAACGACGCTCGATCCGAATGCCCGCACCCTGTTGCAGGTGCGGATCTCAGAGGCGGACGATGCCGACGGCGTCTTCACCCGCCTCATGGGCGATGCGGTGGATCCGCGGCGCGAGTTCATTCAGGAAAATGCGCTCCAAGTCGCAAATTTGGACGTCTAAGAGACCTTGATCTCGAAAAATTTACCTCCAAGTCCACGAAAGCATTCAACCAAGGTTCAGTCTAGTACGTTCATATAGTCGTTACGAATGCCGACTCGGGTTTTTTAGGGCTCGGTCAGTCTAGGAGGTATGTCCATGTCAATTCATCGTATGCAACGCGTGGGCGCATGGGCGGGACTTGCCGCAGCCATGGCGTTTGCGATGCCGGTCTTGCCCGCGTCTGCCGCAACACCCGGTCAACCCACGGCGTTGACCATCACGCCGCAACTCGCCGCTCGGTATGAGGCGAAGCGCGTCGCCTCCGCCGAAGCCAGCGAAGGCCTCGTCCAGGTTGCGCAGAACAACAACGTCATTCGCCCGCAGCAGCGGCAGGCGAATCGGAACCAGGCGCAACGCCAGCGTCAGGCGAACCGGAACCAGGCGCAACGCCAGCGTGAGGCGAACCGCAACCAGGCACGGCGCCAGGGGCAGGTGAACCGCAACCAGGCTCAACGTCAGCGTCAGGTGAACCGCAACCAAGCCTATCGCAACCAGGCGTATCGGGATCGCGTCTATCACAACGGTCGCTGGTGGCGTTACAATAACGGCTACTATTACGACGACAATGGTGCTTGGCTCGCCGCCGGCGCGATCGGTCTCGCCGCGGGTGCGATTGCCGGCGCGGCGATTGCGAACCAGAACAACACCGTCGTGGTCGAGCAGCCGGGGGGCTATTACCCCGCGCCGTTCAGCTCCGACTGGTATCGCCAGTGTAGCATGAAGTATCGCTCGTTCCGCGCCAGCGACGGGACGTACCTCGGATATGACGGCGTGCGGCATCAGTGCCGGCTGCCTTAATGCTCTGATTGAGCAGGATACTGCGAAAAAGCCGGCCTCGTGGCCGGCTTTTTTGTTTGCCTAGTTGCGAGCGCCATAACCTGAACACAATTTAAAATCAACCTAGGAGAAACCAACGCCAAACGCGCTTTCTTTGGTTGCAAATGACCCGTAAATCCCGTAATACGTGTGTCATTCAACCGCCACGGGAGGTATGAGTTGCATGTCTAGCACCGCCGGTCATCATGCCGACCTATTGGTCGTCTTTGCGGCGCTCTCGGATGAGACGCGATTCGCGATCGTCAATCGCCTCCTTCGCGATGGTGAGCTTCCGGTCGGCGCGATTGCCGCCCCCTTCAGCGTGACCCCGCCCGCGATCTCCCGCCATCTCCGCGTTCTCGAAAGCGCCGGCCTGGTCGAACGCCGGATCGACCGCCAACGTCGGATGATCCGCGTCCGCCCCGAAGCGCTGGACGTCGTCAGCGAATGGTTGGGTGAGCAGACGGTGCCCTTCACCAAGCGCGCGATGGACGCGCGCCCAATGGCGCTTCACGCCTGATCCCAACGCCCCGCGAGGCGACGCCGCGGGGCCGGAAACCCCGCGACCGGGTAAAAGTCCCCGCTCCAGTCGATCGTGGGCTCACGGTGCGAGGTCGTGCGCCACCCTCTTCACGGCACGGCACGGCACGGCACGGCACGGCACGGCACGGCACGGCACGGCACGGCACGGCACGGCACGGTGAGGTGAGGGCGACGAAACGATCGAGGTTCGCGCTCGACGGGCGTCCCGAGACGGGCGACGGACGACGCGAAAAAGGTGAGGCTGCTGTACTTACCCATGGGGCGCGACAGCCCCTCAGCCGGCGCATATCACGTGGCGGCTCACCGCCGCGCCGGGCTACAACCCGCACCGCCCCCCGCGCCTGAAGCGACATGCCCCGAACGGCCGGCCATCAGGCGGTGCCGCCCCTCTCCGAGGGGGGCACTCCAGAATATCAATTTGTTGCCACAGGAGCCGCGGCCTAGACGCGAAGACGGCGGGAACCGCCGAAGCGGCCGACGGCGCGCGAGAGCGAGCGTCGCGGGCATGATGGTCGGCGCGCCGTCGATCGGTGGTTCGCAATCCACATCATGGGTGGAGTGGGATGAGGTGCCCCCGCTGCCTTGCGGTCAAAGCGGAGGGAGATCGGACCTCGAGGGCGACGTGCGCTTCGGGTCGGCGGCGGGACCCGAAGCGTCGTCTGGTCAATTCCCGAAGAGCGCGTCGTTCTGGTTCGCCTCGGCGGGTTTTTGCTGCTCGGCCTGCTGCTGCATGTTGCGGCGATAGAGCTGGACGAAATCGATCGGGTCGATCATCAGCGGCGGGAAGCCGCCATTGCGCACCGCATCCGCCACGATCTGGCGCGCGAACGGGAACAGCAGGCGCGGCCCCTCGATCAACAGGAACGGCTGAACATGCTCCGGCTTCATGCCGCCGACGCGAATGATGCCGGCATAATGAAGCTCGATCTGAAAGCCGATATTGTCGCCCTCGCCGGCCTTCGCCTCGAGCGTCAGCGTGACCTCGTAATCCTGCTGAGACAGCGCCTTCGCAGACACGTTCACGCCGATATTGATGGCCGGCGTTTCCTTGTTCTGGAGGGAGAGCGGGGCACGCGGGTTCTCGAAGGAGAGATCTTTCACGTACTGAGCAAGGACGCGCACGGTCGGCTGCGTGGCTTCGCCCGCTGCGGTGTTTTCCGTCGTCGTGCTGTCGCTCATAGTCGAAATCCGTTCGTTGGTAAGTTGTGGGGCACGTTGTGCCGGTCGCTAGCACGCACCATACGCGCAAACAAGCAAACCAAGTCGTTTGGTGGCCGCAACGTCACGACACCATGCGGACCCAACGGCCGCGCCCAAGGCTGAGCATGTGAAACTTGTCTGGTGAGGCGGTGCGGAAAACCCCGACGGCGTCCGACCATTCACCGCGACCCGCTTGCGGCCGATCACCCGATAAGGGATGCCTTTTCGGCGACCTTCGGCGACCTTCGGCGACCTTCGGCGACCTTCGGCGACCTTCGGCGACCTTCGGCGACCTTCGGCGACCTTCGGCGACCTTCGGCGACCTTCCGCAAGGCCGCCCGCCGCGTCGGACAAAGCGCAGGGGGCACAGCGTGGTCGGAGGCGCCTCGCGCCTCGCGCGGCTCACCGACGCGGCGGAACCCGCATCGATGGGAGCCCGAACGCGCAGGCCGTGCCGCCGCCGCGCGTCCGGTTCCGCCCATCGCCAGAGACTCGGATCGCCCTCGAGCGGTTCAGCTGTCCCGCCGCCACGGCGTTTCCGGGTCGGAATCGCGGGGGCCGTAGTCCGTCGTGTCGAGATCGATCGTCCGCTGACCTTCGCGGTATCCCCCCGTCGGACCGGCGGTGCCGGACACGGGATCCACGCGATAGACCTTCACCGACGAGGAGATCGAGCGCCACAGCCAGGTGCGTACCGCCGGGATGAACAGGAGGAAGCCGACCGTGTCGGTAATGAAGCCGGGCGTCAGCAGGAGCACGCCCGCGATTGCCACGGTCAATGCGTGACCGATCGACGCTGCCGGCACGCGACGCTCGCGAATATCGTCCTGCAGCCGCTGGAACGCCTGTAAGCCTTGCTGCTTCAACAGCGCCGCACCGATCACCGCCGTGATCACGACCAATGCAATGGTGGGAAGCACGCCGATCGCCTCGCCGACCACAAGAAAAACGGCGATCTCCGAGATCGGAATGATCAGCAGGAACGCAAACAATATGAGCCGCAGCACCAGGTTCACCTCTTTGTTTCGTGACGCTGAATATGGGACATTGGCTGGCGATTTCAGCGGTCGACCATAGACCCTGTGACATCGATTCGTTACGGTCGCTCTGGTCAGGCTCTCGATAGGCCTGTACGCGTACACATTATGTCTTATGTGAGATGTGTAAGCGTCCGACGGCCGGCGCGCCAAACGCAGTCGCTCCGAAATGAGCTGACAGGTACCCGTGGATGAGTGACTTCTTCGACATCTACAATCTGATGATCCTGGCGCTCGCTGTGGCGATCTTCCTGCGCTTGCGCAGCGTGTTGGGTCGCCGCACCGGGAACGAGCGCCCGCCCTACGACCCCTATGCGGCGAAGAGCGGCGAGCAGCGATCACGCGAGACGAGCCGCGACAATGTCGTGACGCTCCCCCGCCAGCCCTCGGCCGAGAGCGCGGGCGGCGGCGCGCCGCCCGACGTCGAGGCGCGGATCACGCCGGTCGCCGCCAAGGGCACGCCGCTCTACGATGCGCTGCACGACATCATCAGCGCCGATCCGAGCTTCGAGCCGAAGCGCTTCCTCGAAGGCGCCTCGATGGCCTACGAGATGGTCGTCACGGCCTTCGCGACCGGCGACCGCGACACGCTGCGCCCCCTCCTCTCGCCCGAAGTGTTCGACGGCTTCGACGCCGCCATCACGGAGCGCGAACGGAGCGGACAGTCGATGTCGACGACGCTGATCGGCATCGAGAAGATCGCGATCAGCGACGCCTCGCTGAAGGGCGACGCCGTCCGCGTCACCGTGCGCATCGAGAGCGAGATGATCACCGCCACCTACGACAAGGCCGGCGAACTCGTCGACGGCGACCCCAACAAGGTCGTGGACGTGGTGGATGTGTGGACCTTCGAGCGTCGCGTGACGTCGCCCGACCCGAATTGGGCGCTCGTCGCGACCGAATCGGCGTGAGTGCGGCGATCGGGGCTCCATTTGAACGACTCGGCCACGGCGCGAACCGCCGTCGCCTTCGCCGACCTTCCCGGCTGGGACGCGGCCGAGGCTGAAGCTCTCCTCAACGGCCTCGCCCGACATCTGCCGCCCGCAGTGCGCGAGCGGCCGCATCAGGCGCGGTGGCTCGGCCTCCTCGCCGATCGGCTGGCGCGCCCCATCCGCGCGCCGCGTGCCTTCGTGGAGGAGACGTTCGTTCCCCTCCGCATCGAAGCCCCCGGCTTCCTCACCGGTTATTATGAGCCGATGATCCGTGCCTCGCGCGTGCGCGAGGGCGCCTTCCAGACACCGCTTTACCGCCGCCCGCCGGACCTCGTCCGGGTCACCCCGCCGCGCGCGGATCTTCCGGGAGACGGCACCTTCGCGCGCCGTCTCGCCGACGGTCGCCTCGTCCCGTACCCCGATCGCGGCGCGATCGCCGCCGGCGCACTCGACGGAATGGGCCTCGAGCTCGCCTTCTTCGCGGATCCGGTCGACGCCTTTTTCGCGCAGATCCAAGGCTCGGCCCGCCTGGTCTTCCCCGACGGAAGCGAGACGCGGATCGGCTATCACGGCAAGACGGGCCATCCTTATACGGCGATCGGCCGCGTCATGATCGACCGGGGCCTGTTGCCGGACGGTGGCGCGACGATGCAGACGATCCGCGCCGCCCTCGCCGCCGCGCCCGAGCGCATCGCCGAAATCCTCGGTGCCAACCACTCTTATGTCTTCTTCCGCGAGCGGCCGTCGATGGGGCCGGAGGCCGGGCCGATCGCGGGGGGCGGTGTGCCGCTCATCCCGATGCGCAGCCTTGCCGTGGATCGCGCCCATATCGGCCTCGGCACGCCCGTCTTCGTGGAGACGACATTGCCCCGCAGCGGCCCCCACAACGGCATCACGATCGCCGAGGACACCGGCTCGGCGATCGTGGGGCCGGCGCGCGGCGATCTCTTCATCGGGAGCGGGGACGCGGCGGGCGCCATCGCCGGGGAGTTGAAGTCGGCGGCGCGCCTCACCCTCATCGTGCCGCGACGGGCGCTGGTATGAAGAAGCGCACCCTCCGGGAGAGCGAGAAGAGCCTTTGGGAGAAGGTCGCGCAAACGGTCTCGCCCCTTCGCCCGCATGCCGAAAAGCCGAAGGCAAAGGCGGCGGCGGCCGACACCGCCGCCGCGCCGCCATCCGAAGCGGCGCATGCGCCGGCGCCGTCCCCCCCGTCACCGGCGAGCCTTCCGGCGAAGAGCGCCAAGACCAAGCGCAAACCGCCGAGCGCCGGCGAGATCGACCGCAAGACGCGGCGCAAGATCTCCCGTGGCACGCTTGCGATCGACGCCCGGATCGATCTCCACGGCATGACGCAGGAGGAGGCCGAACGGGCGCTGATCCGGTTCATCGATTCGTGTTCCGGGCGCGGCCTCCGGGTGGTGCTCGTCATCACCGGCAAGGGGCAGGGCGGGGAGGGGCGCGGCATCCTGCGGCGCAGCGTCCCGGTCTGGCTGACGCGCCAGTCGCTTACCCGTCACGTGGTGAGCTTCAGTCCCGCCGGGCCGACCCACGGCGGCGACGGTGCGCTCTATGTTCGGCTGAGGGTCGGCGGCGGTCGCTGAGGCGGGGCGAGCCGGGCGGACGCGCGACGCGCCCCGAAACGGTCAGCGGACGCCGAGCTTCGCCTCCGTGCGCTCCAGGATCAGCGGGATGACGATATCCTCTTCATCGTCGAGATGACGCACGAGGCCGACGAGGGCGCGGTCGAGAACGCCCGCCAGCGTGTCCCCCGCGCGGGCCGCGTCGCCTCCGCCATAAAGCGCCTTTTGAAGCCCCTGACCGTTGGCGGCGATCTCGTGGATCAGCCCGTCGATCACGTGGTGGTCGGCGTCGAGAATCTCGAAGCCCTTGGCGAGGCGGGCATCCGCGGCCTGAAAGACCGGGAAATAATGCTGATCCTCGATCGCGTGATGCCCGTGCAGCTCGTTGAGGAACATGTTGATGCGCGGGGCGAACCAGCGGAAATACGGGTCCGCCGCGATCCGCCCTTCGCGAAAGTCGAGCGTGCCTTTGGCGACGGCGGCGCCGAGCTCACGGAACATGGCGTGCCGCTCGAGCCAGAAGGCGGCCATCGCGCCGAGATTGTCGTGCGTGGCCCAGGTCGGGCGTGGATGGGCGGCCCGCATCACGGCGATCTCGTCCGGCAGCGATCGCCGCTTGAAGAGGTCGAACGGATCCGTCTCGCCCGGCGCCATGATTACCCGACGAAGCCGACGACGCGCTTGACGTCCGCGAGGATCGGGTCGGCGATCGTCGCCGCCCGCTCCGCGCCGGAGCGCAGGATCGCGTCGAGATGCGCCTCGTCGGCGACGAGGCGGCGCATTTCGTCGTTGATCGGGGCGAGCACGGTCACCGCGAGGTCGGCGAGCGCGGGCTTGAAGGAGGAGAACATCGCGCCGCCATACTCGGCGAGGACGTCGGCCTTCGTCGTCTCGGCGAGGGCGGCGTAGATGCCGACCAGATTGTCCGCCTCGGGGCGGCCTTCGAGGCCTTTGGTCTCGGAGGGGAGGGCGTCGGGGTCCGTCTTCGCCTTGCGGACCTTCTGCGCGATCGTGTCGGCATCGTCGGTGAGGTTGATGCGCGAATTGTCGGAGACGTCGGACTTCGACATTTTCTTCGAGCCGTCGCGCAGGCTCATCACGCGCGTCGCCGGGCCCTGGATGATGGGCTCGGTCATCGGAAAGAGTCCGTCTTCATAGCCGAGCGCGGCGAGCCGCTCGCCATAATCGAAGTTGAATTTCTGGGCGATGTCGCGGGTCAGCTCGAGGTGCTGCTTCTGGTCTTCGCCGACCGGAACGTGCGTCGCCTGGTAGGCGAGGATGTCGGCCGCCATGAGGCTCGGATAGGCGAAGAGGCCGACCGAGGCGTTTTCGCGGTCCTTCCCGGCCTTTTCCTTGAACTGCGTCATGCGGTTCAGCCACCCCATCCGCGCGACGCAATTGAAGATCCAGGCGAGTTCGGCATGGGCCGAGACGCGGCTCTGGTTGAAGACGATGTTGCGCTCGGGGTCGATCCCCGCGGCGAGGAAGGCGGCGGTGACGTGCCGCGTCGCCTTCGCGAGCTCCTCGGGGTCCTGCCACACGGTGATCGCGTGGAGATCGACCACGCAATAGAGGCACGGATAGGACTCCTGCATGGCAACGAAGCGCCGGATGGCGCCGAGATAGTTGCCGAGATGGAGGCTGCCGGTCGGCTGCACGCCGGAGAAGACGCGGGGGGTGAAGGCCACGGGACGCTCATCGCTCGGGGGAATGTGCGCGTCTTATATCGCGGGGGGCGAAGACGGCAACCTTTCCGTGGCGCGGCGGGCCATATCGGCGTCCGGCGGCGCGGTATGAAAAAAGGCGGCGGGTTGCCCCGCCGCCTTTTGAATTGCGCCCGTCATGGCGACGGGAGCGGCCGAATCGTCGATCAGGCCGGCTTCTGGAAGATGTTGATGCCGAACCAGAGATTCCCGGCATCGGCGGCCTTCACCCAATGGTCGAGGCCGACCGCCATGTTCTCGATGTAGCCGGCGGACACGCCATTGTCGCGCAGCTTGTCGGCGTTCGCCGTCAGCTCTTCGAGGACGCGGGCATAGTGGGCGCGCAGATTGTGAGTCTGCTCCTCCTGCGCGATCGTCGTGAAGCCCGCCGCTTCGGCCGCCTCGCGATAGAAGCGCTTGGAGCCGAGATCGTTGAGCTGCAGACGGTTGTAGACCGGCTTGAGATCGCTCGGGGACACATCGTCCGCCTGGCACGGGTCGGTGAAGATCATGTAGCCGCCCGGCTTCAGCACCCGGTAGGCCTCTTCGAGGACCTTCGCGCGGTCCGCCGAGTGCAGGATCGCGTCCTGGCTCCAGACGACGTCGAAGCTCTCGTCCTCTTCCGGCACGTTCTCGAACACGCCGTGCTTCACCGAGATCTTGTCGGCGAGACCCGCACGGCGGATGTGGTGGCGATTGCGGTCGTTCTGCGTGTCGGAGATGTTGAGGCAGACGGCCGAGCAGCCGGTGCGCTTCACGAGGCGCCGCATCGCGCCGCCATAGCCGGCGCCGAAGTCGATGACGCGGGCGTCGGGGCCGAGATTGGGGAGCCGGTCCGCCATCGTGTCGACGGTGGTGTCGCTCGCCTCGCGGATGTTCTTCGTGTTGTCGTAGAGACCGACGTGAAGGTCTTCACCGCCCCAGATCGTGAAATAGAACGTATCGGCGTCGTCACTGTCGTAATAGGTCTCGGTGACGTCGCGGATATCGGTCTCGCCCTCGGCGAGGACGCCGCCCCACTTCGCGATCTTCATCGCCGACTTCTCGGCGACATGGACGAAGAAGTCCGGTTCGGCTTCCTGGTACGTTTCCTGGAAGTCGCCGTAGGTGCGGACGCGCTGGAAGCCGGCCTCGTGCAGCAGGCGGCGCGTATAATTCTTACGGATCGGGCACATGTTGAGCGTGTACTCGGACCCGTCCGGGAAGTTGTACTGCATCCGCAGGAGGCCCTCGTCGATGTGGGCCGGCTCCGCGGTGACCTGATCGCCGCAATAGTAGAACTTGTGCTTCGACGAGAACCCGTGGTCGAGCATCTGATCGTAGTTGCGCTGGTCGAGGATCAGGATGCCGTCGTGCTTGAGCGCGGCATAGAACTCGGCAAGGACGCGGCGGCGGTCGGACTCGTCGTGCAGGTGGGTGAACGAGTTGCCGAGACAGATGATGGCGTCATACTTGCCATTGATGTCCCGATTGAGCCAGCGCCAGTCGGCCTGCACGGTCTTCATGATGAGGCCGCGCGCCGTGGCGTTGGTGAAGGCCTTGGCGAGCATCGCGGCCGAGCCGTCGGCGGAGGTCACCTGAAAGCCGGCCTCGGTGAGGCTGACGGAGTGAAATCCGGTGCCGGTCGCGACGTCGAGCACCGATTCTTTTCCGCGGGCGCGGAGAATGTCGATGAAGAACTGACCCTCGCTCTGGGCGCGGGCCTTCCAGTCGATCAGCTCGTCCCACTTATCGACGAAGGACATGATATATTCGTTGCGATAGTGGTCGGTATCCCGATCGCCGAGCGGGTCGTCGCCATAGACTTGGCTCTGCATCTGAAGGTCGGCGTTGCGGCTTTCGGTCCGGGCCTCAGTCATGAATGGGTCCTCCTTTGCGCGGTTCTCCCGCGCGGTTGGCCAATGAGGATACGAGCGGACGCTGGAACGTCCTCTCGGCCCCGCAGGCAAATTTCATGGGCGCATGGCTAAGCGGCGCAGGGTGCACCGGCAGGAGAGGGCCGTGGATGGGGCCCTCGGAAAATCGCTCGCCAGCCGGAGCCGGAGCCGCCAACCTCACGTCAAAAAGACAGGCGGCGAGAGCGAACCACGCGCGTCGTGAGTTGGGCGCATCCTAACCACCGACGACGACATTTCAATGATGTTCTCAGAAACGGTCTGAAACCCGCGGAAAGCGGTACTTTTTCTGATGTTGCGTCCTACATTCCGAACATGGCCTTGGACCCCACACTGATCTTGACCCCGGAGGGCCTTTATTGTCCGCCGGGCGATTTCCACATCGATCCCGTCCGGCCAGTGCCGCGCGCCGTGATCACGCATGGCCACGCCGATCACGCACGGCGCGGCCATGGCAGCGTGCTCGCGACGGAGGAGACGCTCGCCATCATGGCGGTGCGCTATGGCGAGGACTTCACCGATCGGCGCCAGGGCGCGCCCTATGGCGAGGCCATCCCGGTGAACGATGTGCGCGTGAGCCTGCATCCGGCGGGCCACGTGCGCGGATCGGCCCAGATCCTGATCGAGCATCGTGGGCGGCGCGCCGTCGTCTCCGGCGACTATAAGCGGCAGACCGACCCGACGGCGGCGCCGTTCGAGCTCGTGCGGTGCGATCTCTTCGTGACCGAGGCGACCTTCGCGTTGCCGGTCTTCCGGCATCCCGACGCCGAAAGCGAGATCGAAAAGCTGGTGCAGTCGACGCGGCTTTTCCCCGAGCGGCCACATCTCGTCGGCGCATACGCGCTCGGCAAGGCGCAGCGGGTTCTCGCGCTGATCCGGCAGGCCGGGTACGATCGGCCGATCTATCTCCATGGCGCGCTGCAGCGGCTGACCGATCATTATATCGCGGGTGGCTGCGATTTCGGGACGCTTCATCCGGTGAAGGGCGTCGACCGGAAATCCCTCGCCGGCGAGATCATCCTCGCCCCGCCCTCCGCATTGGCGGATCGCTGGGCGCAGAGCTTCGGCGATCAGGTGACGGCGTTCGCCTCCGGCTGGATGCGGGTGCGCGCACGGGCGCGCCAGCGGGGCGTCGAGCTCCCCCTCGTGATCTCGGACCACGGCGATTGGGAAGACCTGTGCACCACCATCGTCGAGACCGGGGCGGAGGCCGTGTGGGTGACGCACGGCCAAGAGGACGCGCTGTGCCACTGGGCGGCGAACGAAGGGATCGACGCGCGCCCGCTGCGGCTTCTCGGCTATGGGGACGGAGACGACGGAGAGGCCGACTTGTCGGCCGAGTGAGACCGCGCCGCGCGCTTACTGCGTCGCGTAGACGATCTTCGCCATCCATTCGACGTTCTCGGTCGAGAACGAGACGTCCGGGTGATCGGGGTTGACCGCGTGGAAGCTGAGCTGGTCGCCCGAATCATCCTTCAACAGCTTCACCATGACGTCGCTGTTGCGCAGCTTGACGACCACCCGGTCGCCCGGCCGCGTGACGGCATTGGTCGAGATGAAGAGGATGTCGCCATCGCGGTAGAGCGGCTGCATGGAATCGCCCACGACCGACAGCGCATAAAGCGGCTCGTGTCGACGGTCGGGAAAGCTGATGATGCGCGCCGGCAGCGGCAAGGTGGACGGGCCGGTGGCGGTGTCCGCATGGGGCTCGAACCCGGCATGGGCATGCCCGAGGAGCGGAATCGCGAGATCGGGTGCGCCGGGGCCGCCGCTGCGCTCGACGCCGAACAGCTCGCTGATCGACGTCTCGGTCGCCTTCAGAATCTTGGAAATCGACTCCGTCGACGGCCAGCGCGGCCGGCCGTCCGGAGCGAACCGCTTGGATTTATTGAACGTGGTTGGGTCGAGACCGGATCGTCTGGCAAGGCCGGAGGGGGAGAGTCCGTTCTTGTCGGCAAGTGCGTCGATCGCGGTCCAGACTTCGTCGTGGGAAAGCATTCGCTTCCTCCCAATTCCTCGACTCCGACGATCACGCCAGAGCGCTAAAAATCACGTACAGCGCGGCAGGCAAAGAAGATCGGATTTTGTCTCTCAGACCGGAATATCGGGGCGATCGCTTCGATCCACCCGTATTGCGTGCTTTAACACAGGTTGTGATGTGATGGAATGCCTAACTGCATCCTTGCCGCCTATGGCGGGATGCGGATCTGCGAGGGGAGATCCTATGGCGGACGAGCGCCAGACATATAAAATCTTACGGGCAGGAGAACTGGCCATTTTCGCGACCACTGGCCGGTTTGACGGGTCAAACGACGATCTGCGGGATGGATTTGTGCATCTGTCCACGAAGGACCAGCTTTCGGGCACGCTGACCAAGCATTTCGCCGGCGAGGCTAGCATTTTTGTCGCCCAGTGCCCGATATCGCGATTGGGTGAGGCGCTCACCTGGGAGATTTCGCGGGGTGGTCAATTGTTCCCACACCTTTACCGTGCACTCACCCGAGACGACGTGTCGATGATCTTGCCTGTTCCCGACCAGCGCGAGAATTGGGCGCCGCCGACGTGGCCGGATATGGAATAATTGTTATCTCGGAACGAGACGAGATCTAAACTTTTCTGCAAAACGCATGCGACGGGCCGCACCGGCATCGAAACGTCCGGTGCGGCCACGATCGCGACATTTTGGCGCAGTTTGGCCGTTCAGGCCGCCGCCGCCGCCGACTTGAGGAGCTTCCGGTTCACGAGAAGCTCGGCGATCTGCACCGCATTGAGGGCCGCGCCCTTGCGCAGATTGTCCGCGACCACCCACATCGACAGGCCGTTCTCGATCGTCGGATCTTCACGAATCCGGCTGATATAGGTCGCATCCTCGCCGGCCGCCTCGTAGGGCGTGATGTAGCCGCCGGGCTCGTGCTTATCGATCACCAGGCAACCGGGGGCCTCGCGCAGGATGTCACGGGCCTCCTCGGCCGACAGCGGCTCTTCGAGCTCGAGGTTCACCGCCTCTGAATGAGAGATGAACACGGGGACGCGCACGCAGGTGGCGAAGAGCTTGATCTTCGGGTCGAGGATTTTCTTCGTTTCCACGACCATCTTCCATTCCTCCTTGGTCGACCCGTCTTCCATGAAGGTGTCGATATGGGGAATGAGGTTGAAGGCCATCCGCTTCGGGAACTTCTTCGATTCCACCGTGTCGGACACGAAGACGGCCCGCGTCTGGGCGAAGAGATCGTCCATCGCCTCCTTACCGGCGCCCGAAACGGACTGGTAGGTGTCGACGACGACGCGCTTGATCCGCGCCCGGTCGTGGATCGGCTTCAGCGCCACGACGAGCTGCGCGGTCGAGCAGTTCGGGTTGGCGATGATGTTCTTCTTCGTGAAGCCGGTCACCGCGTCGGCATTCACCTCCGGCACGATGAGCGGCACGTCCGGATCCATGCGGAAGGCGGACGAGTTGTCGATCACCACGGCGCCGGCCCTGCCGATCTTGGGTGCCCACTCGCGCGACACGTCACCGCCGGCGGACATCAGGCAAATGTCCACGGTGGAGAAATCGGCGGTCTCGAGGGCTTCGCATTTGAGCGTCGTGTCGCCGAAGGAGACTTCGGTCCCCTGGCTCCGGCGCGACGCGAGCGCCGTCACCTTGTCCGCGGGAAAGCCGCGCTCGGCCAAAATGTCGAGGATCTCGCGGCCGACGTTGCCCGTCGCACCGACGACCGCCACGTGGAAGCCCATCCCAATACCCTTTATGCGCATGTGAGTGTGGCGGTCACATAGGCGCGGAGAGGGGGGCTTGTCCAATCCGAAGCGGGATTTTTTGCCGAATCCGGTCCCGGAGGATCAAATTCCGATAAAGGCCCGTGCCGTCGGCGAGAACTGAAGTCCGAGATAAAGCCCATAGCACACGACGAGGATCGCCCCCTCGCGCCGGCTGATGCCGCGACCCGTCGCCGCGAAGGCGACGAGAAGCACCGCCGACAACAGCATGACCCAGACGTCGAGATCGATGATCTGGGCCGGGATCGGGATCGGCGTGACGATCGCCGTCGCGCCGGCGATGCCGAGAATGTTGAAGATGTTGGAGCCGATGACGTTGCCGAGCGCGACGTCGCCCTGGCGGCGGATCGCCGCGATGACGCTCGTCGCGAGCTCCGGCAGCGAGGTGCCGATCGCGACGATGGTGAGCCCGATCACCGCCTGCGAGATTCCGGCGAGCTCCGCGAGCTTCACCGCCGAATCGACCAGGAAATCCGCGCCCAAGATCACGCCGGCGATGCCCGCGACGGTGAGGACGCCCGCGGTCGCCATGCTGCGCGGCCAGCCGAACTCGGCGATGCTCTCCCCGATCTCCGCCTCCACGGCCGCATCCGCCGCGTTCTTCTGCCGTCGCGAGTCGAGGATGAACGAGGCGATCGTGTAGATCGCGAGCGCGGTGATGAGGACGACGCCGAACCAGCGCTCCAGCGTCCCCGAGACCACGATGCCGAACATCAGCATCGAGACGGCGAACAGCATCACCCCGTCCCGCTTGAGGACGGCGCTCGACGCGGCGACCGGCAGGATCAGCGCCGAGATGCCGAGGATCAGCAGGATATTGGCGATGTTGGAGCCGATGATGTTGCCGATCGCGATACCCGGCGCGCCGACGAGGGCGGCCTGCACGCTCGCGACGAGTTCCGGCATCGAGGTGCCGAAGCCGACGAGGGTGAGGCCGATGACGAGCGGTGACACGCCGAGCCGGGTGGCAACCACGACCGAACCGCGAACGAGGGCTTCACCACCCGCAAGAAGGAGGACGAGACCGATCGCGAGTTCGAGGAAGGGCATAAGAAACTCTCGGGAGGGCGACGGCGCGAGGGATCCCGAACGCCGTTAGATGCTCCACAAGATGATGGCGAGCCCGCCAACCACAAGGGCGGCGCGAAGGAGCGCGCGCCCTTTTGCGATCGTGCCCCACGAAATCGCGGCGAGGCCGAGGGCGACCTTCACCACCGCGAGGATCGTGAAGACGGGCGTCTCGCCGAGGGAAATCAGCGCCGGATTCGCGACCATTGCGAGCGGCACGAGGTAAAGCCCCACCCCCAGCGCCATCGCCGCTCCCGCGACGCGAAGCCACGGCGCCTCGACCATGCCGGCGGCGATGAACACCGCCCCGCAGACCGGCGGCGTGATGGTCGATAAGAGCGCGTACCAGAAGACGAAAAGATGCGCCTGGAGCGGCTCCAGGCCGAGCTCGATGAGCGCCGGGCCGGCGACGGACACGCAGATCACGTAGGCCGCCGTCGTCGGAACCTCCATGCCGAGAATGAGGCAGGCGAGGGCGGTCAGGAGGAGCGCGGGCCAGACGAGGCCCGAGGAGCCCGACAGGATCAGCGACGTCACCTTCACGCCGAGCCCCGTCATGCCGAGCACGCCGACCACGATCGACGCGCACAGGATCACCGAGGCGATCACCGCGACCTGCTCGCCCGCCGTCAGCGCCGCGTTCGCGAGGCGACGCGCCGTGCGGCCGAGATCGAGCGTCAGCCGTCCGTCGGTGAAGAGGAGGAGGAAGCCGGCGAAGATCGCGAAGGTCGCCGCATATTGCGGCGTGAGCCCATAGCCGAACATGCCGACGAGGAGGATCGTGAACGGCACCAGGAAGAAGCAGGACGTGACGATGACATCGCGCGGGCCGGGGCGCTCCTCGGCCGGGAGACCGGCGAGGCGATAGCGCGTCGCGAACGCGTCGATGCCGATCCAGACGGTGAAGAAATAGAGGAGCGCCGGCGGCAGCGCGGCGACCATGATCGTCGAATAGGGGATGCCCGTCAGCTCCACCATGACGAAGGCGCCGGCGCCCATCAGCGGCGGCATGATCTGCCCGCCCGAGGAGGCGACCGCCTCCACCGCGCCGGCGAGCGGACGCGGATAGCCGAGCCGCCGCATGGCCGGCAGCGTGACCGCGCCGGTCGAAGCGACATTCGCCGAGGCCGACCCCGAGATCGAGCCGAACAGCGCGGAGGAGAGGACGGAGACCTTGGCCGCGCCGCCGCGCAGGCGGCCCGCGGCGGAGGAGGCGAGGTTCATGAACCCCTGGCCCGCCTCGCCGGCATTGAGCACCGCGCCGAAGATCACGAACACGGCGACGACACCCACCGAGATGCCGGTCAATTCGCCCCAGAGCCCGCCCTCGGCGATGACGAGGGTGCCGAGAAGGCTCATCGGCGGCAAACCGGCGTGGCCGAACTCACCCGGGATATACTGGCCGAAGAAGGCGTAGAGCAGCGCGATCAGCGCCACCAGCGGCAGCGGCCAGCCGATCGCCCGTCGCGCCATTTCGAGGACGATGCCGAGGAGCACGAAGGCGACGACATATTGCTCCCGCCCGTAAAGCATCCCGTACTGGTCGCCGAGGGCCTGGTTGTTGATCGCGATATAGAGACAGGCGGCGACGCCGACGATCGTGAGCACGAGCCCGGTCCGGCTGAAGCCGCGCACGAAGAGGAAGATCCACGGCAGCGCGAGCGCCATATGGATCGGCCGTGCGATGAGCGCCGGCGTGAGGCCCGAGATCACGAGCCAGAGATGGAAGCCGATCGTGAGCGCACCGAGCGCGATCCAGATCGCGCGCCCGGGCCCCGCGCGATCGAGCGGGGTCACCACACCGTCGAGTGAGGTCATCGTGCCGCCTTGCGATGCGGTGCACGATAGAGGAGGGCGCCGGCGCGGTGTGCGCCGGCGGGGACGGTGGGGTGGCGTGTCACGTGTGGCTCCGATCAGCGCGCGGTGTCGGGAACCGCGATGCCGGCCTCGTCATAATATTTCAGGGCGCCGGCGTGGATCGGGCCTTCGATGCTGTCGAGCATCGCCGGGTCGACGCCGTTCCACCAGCGCGCGGTCTCGCCGAGCTTCTCTTTCTGCTCCCAGAAGGTCTTCGTCAGCGCGTAGGCCGTTTCGTCGTCCATCGCGGTGGTGGTGAAGGCGACGACGGGAAGCGATGTGGTGACGACGTCCTCCTCCTGGCCGGCATAGGTCCCGGCGGGGATCACGAGGCGGGTGCGGCCGGTCTCGGCGACTTGGTCGTCGCTCATCGAGATGACCGTGACGCCGGTGCCGGCGGCCGCTTCGATCACGTTGGGGGCGGGGAAGGAGCCGGCGGTCACGAACGCGTCGATCTGGCCGTTCTTGAGCGCCGCGACGGCGTTGGACAGCTCGGCGTCGGCGATGTTCACCTTGCCGTCGAGGCCGAAGAGCTCGACATATTTTTCACCTTCGCTGGCGCCGAACGAGCCCTTGCCGAGGAGCAGCGTCTTGCCTTCGAGGTCGGCGAGCGAGCCGATCCCCGCGTCGGAGCGGGCGACGAAGTGCATCGTGAGGGACGGGATCGGGAAGAGCGCGCGGATCTCGGCGAATTTCGGGTTGGGGCGCGCCTCGAAGGGGCCCGTGCCGGCACGCGCGGCGGAGGCGAGCGCGGGCGGAGCGGTGAACACATAGTCGCCGCCGCGCACGCCCGCTTCCATCACGTTCTGGACCGAGCCCTGGCTCTCCTCGATCGTGACGGAGACGTCGCCGGCGGCCTTCATGGCCTCGGCGAGCTGCACGCCCATCTGATAATAGGACGAACCGGACTTTGCGGACTTGTAGGTGACGCGCGTTTGCGCGTCGGCACCGTGCGCGGACAGTGCGAGCGCGGCAACCGCCGCAGCGATGATCGACAGACGCATGGATCCCTCCCTGTTGTCCCTTATCCGATCGGCGCCGCCGATCGACTGGGTGCGATTTCGCAGGCTCGTGCGAACAAAGCAAGGCGCCGTTGAACGCTCCCGTGTTCTACGGCGTTGGATGGCCATCAGCCTTTGATCGGGGCGACAACACGATATGAAGCGCTTCACCTGTCAGACCTGCGGCAACGAGGTCTATTTCGCCAACACGCGCTGCGTGCACTGCAACGCACATCTCGGCTTCGAGCCGGCGCGCGCCATCATGCTGTCCGCCCCCGACGGCGAGGATTGGCGCGCACCCGACGATCCCGGCATCGTCTTTCGTGTGTGTGCCAACATCTCGCATTCGGCCTGCAACTGGCTCGTCCCGGCGAGCGAGCCGGAGACGCTCTGCCTGTCCTGCCGCCACAACAAGATGATCCCCAACCTCGCCGACCCGCACGCCGCGGAGCTGTGGCGCGCGCTCGAGGCGGCCAAGCGGGTGATGTTCTATTCGCTCATTCGCTGGCGGCTTCCGATGCCGACCATGGAGGAGGATCCGGCCCGCGGCCTCGCCTTCTCCTTCCTCGCCGACGAAGTGCTGCCCGACGGCTCGGTCAAGCAGCACATGACCGGCCACGCCGACGGCCTCATCACCATCAACATCGCCGAGGGCGACGATGCCGAGCGCGAGCGCCGGCGCACCGAGATGAACGAGCCCTATCGCACCCTCGTCGGCCACTTCCGCCACGAGATCGGCCACTATTATTGGGATCGCCTCGTCGCCGATCAGGGCCGCGAGGCGGACTTCCGCGCCCTGTTCGGCGACGAGCGGGAGGATTATGCCGCCGCGCTCCAGCGCCATTATAGCGAAGGCGCGCCGCCCGACTGGCAGAACAGCTTCATCTCGACCTACGCCACCGCCCACCCGTGGGAGGATTTCGCCGAGACCTTCGCCCACTATTGCCACATCGTCGATTCGCTGGAGACGGCGGCGGCGTTCGGCCTTCACGTCGCCCATCTCGGTGAAGGCGGCGAAGTCAGATACGATCCCTATGTGGAGGGGACGGAGGCCGATCTGATCGCCTCCTGGGTGCCGCTGACGGTGGCGATGAACGCGATCAACCGCTCGATGGGACAGCCGGATCTCTACCCGTTCGTCCTATCGACGCCCGTCGAAGAGAAGCTCGGCTTCATCCACGATCTGATCCGCGCCGCGCGCGCCTCTGCCGCACGGGCGGCCCGTAACGAAATTGCGATGCACGACCAACCTTCCATCCGGCCTTGACCGTCCCCACTTGAGGTGGCCGGAACGGCGGCTCGGCCGCCGCGCCGAACATAGCGTGCGGCCGGGAGCCAGACTCCGGGCCGTTTCGGCGTAGTGGCGGGCCCGTCGGGCCTGGGCGGCCGATCCCCTCGGTCGCCACGTAG
The DNA here is from genome assembly GCF_021556395.1 of Acuticoccus kalidii. Lineage (GTDB taxonomy): Bacteria > Pseudomonadota > Alphaproteobacteria > Rhizobiales > Amorphaceae > Acuticoccus > Acuticoccus kalidii. Next base: position 319,547 of record NZ_JAKGCS010000015.1, on the reverse strand, counting down.
GAGCGGAAGACGTGTGTGGATTGTTGAAGAGCGCGGCGTTCGCGCTGGCTCTGTTGGCGGCCGTGCCCGCCTGGTCGAACCGGGCCGAGGCCCAGTCGACGAACGATGCGGTGGCCGTCGTCTCCGCGCTTTACGCCGCCCATGCGGCCCTTCTCGAGGCGGACGGCACGCCGATCTACCTCGCCCCGCGGATCGCCGCGCGCTTCTTCGACCCGTCGGTGACGAGCCGCCTCGCCTCCGCGACGATCGAGTTCGACTTCCTCTATGACGCGCAGGATTTCGAGATCACCGAGCTCGAGATCGCGGCCGACCCCGACATTCCGCAGGTCGACGAGACGTATTTCGTCGTCGTGACCTTCTCGAATTTCGGTGCGCCGCAGCGGCTTTTGTACACGCTGCGGGCCGACAATCCGTCCGGCGAGCTGATGGTCACCAACATCATCGCCCAGAACTGGACCTTGAGCGACCTGTTGTCCTGAGGCCGACGTGGCCGGGCGCGGGCGCCCGGCTTGTCATCAGGCCGCGGCGTCGCGCGCCAGCGCCTCGGCGATCATGGTGCGCGTCTCCTCGACACCATAGAGCGCCACGAACGAGCCGAAGCGCGGCCCCTGCTCCTGGCCGAGAAGCACCTGATAGAGCGCGCCGAACCACTCCCGAAGCACCGGGAAGTGCGCCTTTCCGACGGCATAGACCTCGTCCTGGATGGCCTCGGCGCTCGCCCCGTCCATGCCCTTCAGCCGCTCCGACAGCTCCAGCAGCGCCGTCCGCTCCACGTCGGTCGCGGGGCGGTAGACCTTCGAGGGCAGCACGAAATCGCGATAATATGTGAGGGCGTGGGTGACGAGCTTGTCGAGCTCGGGCTCGGTCTCCGGCGTCGCGTCCGGCGCATAGCGGGAGATGAAGCCCCACAGCACCGACCGCTCCTGCGCGTTCGAGGCGGAGACGAGATTGAGCAGCATGGCGAACGCGATCGGCACGGTCGCCGCCGTCTCGGCCGCACCGGAAATGTGCCAGACCGGGTTCTCGATCTTCTTTTCGGGCGCCTCGTCCGCGTACTTGCCGGCGAAGCTGTAATATTCGTCGACCGCCTTCGGGATCACGTCGAAGAACAGGCGCTTCGCCGTCTTCGGCTTCTGATACATGAAGAGGGCGAGGCTCTCGGGCGAGGCGTAGTCGAGCCACTCCTCCACCGAAAGGCCGTTGCCGCGGCTCTTCGAGATCTTCTCGCCGTTCTCGTCGAGGAAAAGCTCGTAATTGAAGCCTTCCGGCGGCCGCCCGCCGATCGCCTTGCAGATCCGGCTCGACTGGCGAACGGAATCGATGAGATCCTTGCCCGCCATCTCGTAATCGACGCCGAGCGCGGTCCAGCGCATCGCCCAGTCGGGCTTCCATTGCAGCTTCGCCGCGCCGCCAGTGACCGGGGTCTCGAACGTTTCGCCGGCCTCGTCGGTCCAGGTGATCGTTCCGGCCTCGACGTCGCGCGCGATGATCGGCACCTGGCAGACGATGCGCGTCTTCGGGTGGATAGGCAGGAAGGGCGAATAGGTCGCCTGCCGCTCGGCGCCGAGCGTCGGCAGCATGATCGCCATGACATCGTCATAGGCGCGCAAGGTCGCGAGCAGCGCCTCGTCGAAGCGGCCGGAGCGGTAGGCCTCCGTCGCGCTCATGAACTCGTATTCGAAGCCGAACGAATCGAGAAAGCCGCGCAGGCGGGCGTTGTTGTGGTGGGCGAAGCTTTCGTGCGTGCCGAACGGGTCGGGCACCTCGGTCAGCGAACGGCCGAGATATTCGCCGAGCATCGCCTGATTGGGCAGGTTCCCCGGCACCTTGCGGAGCCCGTCCATGTCGTCCGAAAACGCGATGAGCCGGGTGGGGATCGTCCCGCCGGTCAGCGCGATGAAGGCGTTGCGCACCATCGTCGTGCGCGCGACCTCGCCGAACGTGCCGATATGGGGAAGGCCGGACGGACCATAACCCGTCTCGAAGACGACCCCGCGCGGAGCATCACCGAGGCGGGCGATCACCTTGCGCGCCTCCTCGAATGGCCAGGCTTTGGCCGACTGTGCGAACTCCTGGAATGCGCCCAGTCGCGCACCTCGCTCGCGCTCGTCCGCCGCCACCGTCTTCGCCGTCATGATCGTCCGCTTTCCGTTTGGGAAGGATGTATCGTCGCGCAACGACCTCGCGCCTGGCGCGGCCGATGACAAGCCCTCGGCCCATTTATTTTGCCGCGCACGATGAAATCGGAATGGGGCTGGTCGAAAGGGGATTGCGTCAAAGCATTGGCCGTGGCCGCACATGAGTGCTAAAGGCGCAAGATCAGCGAAGGACGCGGAAGTCTCGATGGAACAGCCTATCTCGCATCACGAAGCCCTCGTGTTCGCCATGGTCACGATTTCGGCCGTCGACCGGACGATGACCGATGCCGAGCTCCGCCGCATCGGTGAAATCGTCGAGTCGCTGCCGGTCTTTCGGGACTTCGATTCCGACCGCCTGGTCACCCTCGCGGAAACCTGCGGCGAGATCCTCCAGGAGGATGACGGGCTTGACACCGTTCTCGACCTCATCGCGACCTGCACGCCGAAGACGCTTTACGAAACCGCCTATGCCCTCGCGGTCGAGGTGGCCGCGGCCGATCTTCGCATCCAGCAGGAAGAGCTGCGTTTTCTCCAGATGCTGCGCGACAAGCTCGAGCTCGAAAAGCTGATTGTCGCGGCGATCGAACGGGGCGCCCGCGCCCGTCATCGCCGCATCTGACGCGCGGACCGGGCGGCCGGCGTCAATTCACCGTCGGCCGGTGGTTCGGCAGATCGAGCGAAAAGGCCGGGATGTCGACGAAGAATCGCTCGCCCGTCTCGCGCTCCATCTCGTAATCGCCGACCATGATGCCGGAGGAGGTGGCGAGCGGGCAGCCGGAGGTGTAGCGAAAGCTCGACCCCGGCTCCAACGTGGGCTGCTCGCCGACGACGCCGGCGCCGCGCACCTCCTCGATTTCGCCGTTCGCGTCGGTGATCATCCAATGCCGGTTGCGCAGGCGCACCGTATCCGGACCAAGATTGCGGATCTCGATCTCATAGGCCCAGACGAAGCGGCGCTTCTCGGGCGATGAATGTTCCGGCATGAAGCTCGGTTCGACCGTCACTTCGATGTCGTGCGTTACCTTCCGGTACATCGGGTCCGTCCAAATTCGCCACGTCTCGTGGCCCTCGATTTGAAATAGGATAACCGAACAGCGGTGTCTTTGTTGCACCGCCACCGTTCGGACGTTGAGAAAATTCGGTTACCCGGCCGGGCCGTGTCGGGGCCTTGCGGCCGGATGGACGAGGATCGATGTTCGACTCACAGCTCAGACCACTGATCGACCCACCGCTCGACCGCTTGGCGCGCCGCGCGATCAGGTTCGGCCTCTCGGCCGATCAGGTGACCTTCGCCGGCCTTTTGGTCGGCCTGGCCGCCGCCTTCGCGATCGGCGCCGGCATCTTTTGGCTCGCCCTCCTCCTCATCCTCCTCAATCGCCTCGCCGATGGGCTCGACGGCGCGATCGCGCGGCGCACAGAGGCGACCGATCGCGGCGCCTATTTCGATATCGTCTTCGACTTTCTGTTTTACGGCGCTGTCCCGCTCGCCTTCGCGTTCCACGACCCGATCGCATACGCGCTTCCCGCCGCGATCCTCCTCGCGAGCTTCTACGCCAACGGCGCGACCTTCCTGGGCTTCTCCGCGATCGCGGCCAAGCGCGGGATCACGACGGCCGTTCAGGGCCGGAAGGGGATCTATTATTTCGCCGGCATTGCCGAGGGGGCGGAGACGATCGGCGTCTTCGTCGCGATGACGATCTTCCCGGCGTTCTTTTCCCCGATCGCGCTCGCCTTCGCGATCGTCTGCTTCGTCTCGGCCGCGGCGCGCATCGTCCTCGTCTGGGCCCTTCTCGGCGAGGATAGCTGACCGCCTCGCTTGGCCGCCGGCTTCCGCCCTTGCCGCATGGTGGACCCGGTCGCCGCCGGCGCCGGGCGCGGCATCACGATGGCGTCATCGACGCGTCTTGAAAAAATCGAGCAGCAGCGCGGCAGCCTCCCGCTCGGCGAAGCCGCCATAGATTTCCGGCCGATGGTGGATGGTCGGCTGGGAGAAGAGGCACGGCCCATGGTCGACCGCGCCGCCTTTCGGGTCCGACGCACCGAAATAAATTCGGCGGATCCTTGCCAACGCAATCGCGCCGGCACACATGGCGCACGGCTCCAAGGTCACGTATAGATCGCAATCGGTGAGCCGCTCGGACCGTAGCCGTCCGGCGGCTTGTCTGAGGGCGAGGATTTCGGCGTGAGCGGTGGGGTCGGCATCGGCGACGGTGCGGTTGCCGGCCGCGGCGATGATTTCGCCATCCTTCACGATCACGGCCCCCACGGGGACCTCACCGCGCGCGCCGGCCAGTCGGGCCTCGGCGAGCGCTTTCTCCATGAACGACATCAGGATTGATCCACGAGAATGCCCACTTCCGACGACGAGCGCGTGACCGACACGGACGAGATGAAAGCGCAAGGCGAGCGGGTCGCCAAGGTGATTGCGCGAGCCGGCCTCGCTTCGCGCCGTGAGGCGGAGGTGCTGATCGCCGAAGGCCGCGTCGCCGTCAATGGCGAAACGCTGACGACGCCCGCCGTCGTCGTGACCTCGGCGGATGCCATCGAGGTCGACGGTGCGCCCTTGCCGCAGCGTCTGCGCACGCGGGCGTGGCTGTTCAACAAGCCGAAGGGGCTCGTCACCACCAACCGCGACCCGGAAGGCCGCGCGACGGTGTTCGAGGCGCTGCCCTCCACCTTGCCGCGGGTCGTCACCGTCGGCCGTCTCGACATCAACACCGAAGGTCTCCTGATCCTCACCAATGACGGTGGCCTCGCCCGTGTCCTCGAATTGCCGGCGACTGGCTGGACGCGCAAGTATCGCGCCCGGGTGCACGGCGATATCGACGAGGAGAAGCTCAAGGAGCTGCGCGAGGGAACCGTCGTCGACGGGATCCTCTACGGCCCCATCGAGGTGACGCTCGATCGCGTGACCGGCGACAATGCGTGGGTGACGGTCGCCTTGTCGGAAGGCAAGAACCGCGAGGTCAAGATCGTGCTGGGCACTCTGGGGCTCCAGGTGACCCGGCTCATCCGCATTTCCTTCGGCCCCTTCCAGCTCGGCGAACTGCCGCGCGGCGAGGTAAAGGAGATCCCGACGCGCCAGCTCAAGGAGCAGCTCGGCCCGCGTCTGTCCGAGGAGGCCGCCGCCGACTTCGACGGTCCCGTCACCGACGCGCCGCGCCGCAAGAGCACGCCGGCACGCGGCGTCGCCGTCGCCCACAAGCGGGGCGAGCGGGGGCTCGTGACCGACGAAAGGCGCGGCGAGCGCCGTTCCGGCCAGAGCGAGCGGCCGCGTTATGGCGCCGATCGTTCGCGCGATGAGCGTGGCGAGGGCCGCGCCGCCGGTGGCCCCCGTGGAGGGCGCGGCGCGCCGGATCGCCGCCGCGAGGGTGGATCGTCCGACCGTCCGGTGCGCGGCGACCGCCGGCCGCCCCGTGGCGAGGCGCGTCCGCGCGACGACGCCCGCGGCCCGCGTCCCGATCGCTTCCGTCAGCGCGAGGACGACCGCGGCGGGCGCCATGACGAAGGCCGCTCGATCGGCGACAGGGCGCCATGGCGCGCGCACGACGATCAGCCGCAACGAGAGCGCGACGACCGGGGCGATACCCGTGACCGCCGCGATCGGGAGCGCGGCGACCGCGACCGTGGCGAGCAGCGCGGCGGCGATCGTCCGGCCCGCGCCCGAGCCGGTGGTTTCGACGGCGGACCGCGCCGCTCCGACCGCGACGACCGCGGCCCGCGCCGCGATTACAACGCAGGCGCCCGCGACGAGAATCGCGACGAGCGCCGCGACCGTCCCCGCGGTGACCGGCCCGATCGCCCATCCGGCCGGTTCGGCGGCTCCGACCGCGGCGATCGCCCCTCGGGCAAATTCGGCGGCTCCGATCGCGGCGATCGTCCCTCGGGCAAGTTCGGCGGTTCCGACCGTGGCGACCGCCCCTCGGGCAAGTTCGGCGGTTCCGACCGCGGCGACCGCCCCTCGGGCAAGTTCGGCGGCTCAGACCGTGGCGACCGTCCCTCGGGCAAGTTCGGCGGCTCAGACCGCGGCGACCGCCCCTCGGGCAAGTTCGGCGGTTCCGACCGTGGCGACCGTCCGTCGGGCAAGTTCGGCGGTTCCGACCGCGGCGACCGCCCCTCGGGCAAGTTCGGCGGCTCAGACCGTGGCGACCGTCCCTCGGGCAAGTTCGGCGGCTCAGACCGCGGCGACCGCCCCTCGGGCAAATTCGGCGGTTCCGACCGTGGCGACCGTCCCTCGGGTAAGTTCGGCGGCTCTGATCGTGGCGATCGCCCTTCGGGTAAGTTCGGCGGCTCAGATCGTGGCGACCGGCCGTCGGGCAAGTTCGGTGGCTCCGACCGCGGTGACCGTCCCTCGGGTAAGTTCGGCGGCTCCGATCGTGGCGATCGTCCCTCGGGTAAGTTCGGCGGCTCAGATCGCGGCGACCGGCCGTCGGGCAAGTTCGGTGGCTCCGACCGCGGCGACCGTCCTTCGGGCAAGTCCGGTGGTGCCGGTCGGGGCAGTGATCGGCCGTCGGGCAAAGCCGGCGGTGCCGTTGGCGGCGCGCGTTCCTCCGGCAAGTTTGGCGGAGATCGCGCGGGTGGCCGGCCGGGTGGCAAGCCTGGCGGCGCCCGACCCGTCGGACGTGGCGGCCGCCCGAGCGGTGGCGGCAAACCCGGCGGCCCGCGTCGCTCGAACGATCGCCCGGATCGGCCGAAGCACTGAACCCTTATCGGATGGCGCCACGCGGCGCCTGACCGCTATGTTCGGCCCCGAACCTGCGGGGCCGACGCCCGAGGGCGCGCCGGCTGAAGGGCGGCGACCGTCAACCGGGCCGTTCCGACGCTGCGCACGGGATGGCACATCCCTCGGCAAAAAAAGTGATGCCGTTCAGCGGTCGTTTGTCGGACGAATTTATTGCGGATCGCCCCGGCGGCCGGCCGGGAGGCAAGCCTGGCGGTGCCCGACCCGTCGGACGCGGCGGCCGCCCGAGCGGTGGCGGCAAACCCGGCGGCCCATCGCTCGAATGATCGCCCGATCCGGCCAAAGCGCTGAACCCGTAGCGGATGGCGCCACGCGGCGCCTGACCGCCATGATCGAGCCCGCTCCTCAGGCCGAGGCGCGAGGGAGTGCCGGCTGAGGGGCAGCCACCGTCCATCGGATTGCTCCGAAGTCGACCAAGGACGGCGATCATCGCCGATGATGTCGGCGGTGTCGTTGGTCGCCGTGCGCCCGGCGGATTTTTCCAGATCGCGCCGGTGGGCGTCTGGAAGGCAAGCCTGGCGGGGCCGGCCTGTCGGACGAGGCGGCCGCCTGGGCGGTGGCGGCAACCCGGCGGCCCGCGTCGCTCGAACGATCGCCCCGACCGGCCGACATGCTGAACCCGCGGGGTGACGGGGCGAGGTGGCGACGGGCCCCATGACCGCGCCTCGAGCCTCCCGCCATGGTGTCGCAGGCAAAGGGGGCAGTGTTCCCCGAAGGGCCTGCTCGGAGGCGGTCATCGATGGGGCAAGGGTTTCGCCGGACTCGCACGATCACCGCGCCGAGCGGCTGGAATGGTCCGGCCGCGCCGCGCTGGGGGCGCGCTCGTCGGAGCGCTCGACAGCGTGCGCGCCAAGGTCGATAGAAAAGCCGGATATTGCGGGGAGGCCTTATGCGGATCGTCGGCGGCAATCGGCGCGGCACTCAGATCGTCGCGCCGCGCGGGGATGCGACACGGCCGACGACGGATCGTCTGCGCGAAACGATCTTCAACATCCTCGTCCATCGCTTTCCGGAGGCGCTTGACGCGGGCCGCGTGCTCGACCTCTTCGCCGGCAGTGGCGCGCTCGGGCTCGAGGCGTTGTCACGCGGCGCGGCCTTCGCGCTGTTCGTCGAGACGGCGACCGAGGCGCGCGCGGTGATCCGCAAGAATGTCGAGGCGCTCGGCGCGACGGGTCGCACCCGCGTCTGGCGGCGCGATGCGACCAAGCCGGGGCCGTGCGCCATCACCCCCTTCACGCTGGTCTTCGCCGATCCGCCCTATGGCCATCAGCTCGGCGAGGCCGCGCTCGCGGCGCTGGCGGCGGAGGGCTGGCTCGCGCCCGGCGCGATCGCCGTTCTGGAGGAGCGGGCCGACGCGATGCCCGAGGCCATCCCCGGATGGGAGCGGCTCGATGTGCGGCGCGTCGGCGAAAGCGCCATCGGCTTTTTTCAGGCGGTCTGACGCGGGCCGCGCCGATCGCGTGGCGGCCGTGTCATCCGCGCGTGCCGGCGCGCTGCATGAGGCCACCTTGGGAGGAGCGTTTCTCCGCTCGTCCCCAGTGCGCGCCGTCGTCATCGCGATCTCAAGCCACCGAGTCGGCGGCCTTGTGTTCCGCCGTTCGCGCCGGGCCGGCGGCGACCGGGTCGCGTCACGTCGCGAGGGGCGCGAACGGTCGTCCGCCGACGCGCGTGCGACTTGCGTCAGCGGTGCGTTATCCGCCGGCGGTCTGTTGAAGGGCGGTCGATCCGCGTGACATGGCCGAGCGACACGCTCCCAGCTCCCAGCTCCCAGCTCCCAGCTCCCAGCTCCCAGCTCCCAGCTCCCAGCTCCCAGCTCCCAGGAGTGGAGTCAGTCCGATCCCGGTCGCCAGGCCGCGCGCCGCCGATTGCGCCCGCCTCAAGCCTTGTCGCGGCAGCGGTCGAGGACGATGGGCGCGCCGTGCGGGGTCGCCTCGGCGGCGGCGCGCCAGGCGGCTTGCTCTGCGGCGAGGCGCTCGGGCGGCGCGATCGTGGCGATCGCCCGTTCGAGCGCGGTGACATAGGCCACGAAATAGGCCGTCCCCTCGTCCTGCGCCGCGTGGTCCTTGCGCATTTCCTCGCCGAGGAGGGTGGCGAAGGCGGCCGCGTCGAGCACGCCGGTCGCCACGAGATGCGCCTTCAGCGCGAAGGCGGTCGCTTCCCAGGGGGCGGCGAAGGCCGGCTCGTCATCGTCGGAGCGGATGGAAGCGAGGTCGTCGGGGACGGTCATGCGGGGTCGAGATAGGGTTCGAAGAGATCGGCGTGAATGTCGGCGGCGGTGGTGTCCGGTCCCCACAGGTCGGCCGCCGGGAAGGCGACATTATAGAGTGGCGCCGGGTTCTCGCCCTTGCCGTGCGCGTTGGTGTCGGGAAAGACGTGGCAGCCGTGGATCATCACGATCGTGCCGGTGTGGCCACGCAGATAGGCCGGCGCGCGGGTGTGGGTCGCGGGCCGCATCGGCTTCACCTTCACCCGGTCGCCGACCGCAAAACGCGGCGCCGGGCCGGGCCGCGAGACCGGGCCGCCGCGTCCCATTGTCGGCCGGACCTCGTCGGCGGCGAGGACGCGTTTGGGCGCGGTCTCGCCCGAGCTGATGCCGGCATCGTCGAGAAGGCGCTCGAGCGCCTTGAACCAGATCTCGTAATAGGTCGAGGAATAATAGGTCGTGTGCGGCAGCGTCTCGCGCATGTAGCGGGAGCGGTCGAGCGACCAGTAGCCGCCCGCACCCATGGCGAGGGTCAGCGCGAAGGCGGTGCGCTCCCAATCGGCATGGAAGACCGGCTCGTCCACCTCTGGGGTGACGGGGCCGAAGCCGTGCTTGCCGCCGAGATCGGCCGGACCGTTCATCGGGCGGCCGCTTCGTCGGCGTGGGGCAAGCCCGTGCCGATCATCGAATCGCGCGTAACGATCGCGGCGAGCGCCTCTTCCGACCATCCGTCGGTGCCCTCGGGCCGCATGGGGACGACGAGATAGCGCATCTCCGCCGTGGAATCCCACACGCGGATCTTGGTCGCCTCCGGCAGGCTGACGCCGAAATCGGCGAGCACACCGCGCGGATCGGCCACCGCCTTCGCCCGGTAGGCGGGCGCCTTGTACCAGGTCGGCGGCAGGCCGAGCACCGCCCACGGGTAACAGGAGCACAAGGTACAGACGACCATGTTGTGCGTCTCCGGCGTGTTCTGGAGCGCCACCATGTGCTCGCCCTGCCGGCCGCTATAGCCGAGCTCGGCGATCGCGGGCCCGGCGCTCGCGAAGAGGCGGGCCGCATAGTCGGAATCGGTCCAGGCTCGCGCGACGACCCTCGCGCCGTTCTGCGGGCCGACTTCGTGTTCGTAGAGCGTCACGAGCTCGTCGAGCGCAGCGGGGTCGACGAACCCCTTCTCCTCGAGGACCGATTGCAGCGCACGGACCCTGACGTCCATATCGGAAAGGTGGCTGTGATCGGCGTGATCTGTGCTCATCGCTGGTTCTCTCGTCAGGCGGCGACGCGCGAGCGCTGGGCGGCGTGGGCGCGGCAGGCGTCGGCGAAGGCGTCGAAGATCGCACGGGACGGGCCGTCGGTGCGGACGAAATGCTCGGGATGCCACTGGACGCCGAGCGTGAAGGCGCGGGCCGACGGCAGGCTCACCGCCTCGATCGTGCCGTCCGGCGCGCGGGCATCGACGGCGAGCCCTTCGCCCAGCCGGTCGATCCCCTGCCGGTGCGCCGAATTCACGCGAACCGGAATGTCACCGAGGACGCGGGCGAGTAGGCTGCCGGGCTCGGGCGCGACGTCGTGCTTGAGGCCGAACCAGACGTCGAGGTCCGGCTGCGGGACGCCGCGATGATCCTCCCGGCCGGGGAGCTCGTGCACCTCGGTGTGAAGCGTGCCGCCAAGGGCGACGTTCAGCTCCTGGTTGCCGCGGCAGATACACAAAAGCGGGACCCCGCGGGCGATCGCCTCACGGATCAGCGGCAGCGTGATCCGGTCGCGCTGGCGATCGAACGGCGAGGCGCCCTCGACATTGTCGCTGCCATATTCGGACGGATGGACATTGGAGCGGGCGCCCGACAGGACGATCCCCGACACGACGTCGAGAAGGGGGGCGGGGTCGATCCGCTCATGAATCGTCGGAAGTTGGAGCGGCAGACAGCCGACCATCGCGACGGCGTTGAGATAGGAGGCCGGCCCGCCCGACCAGATCAACATGTTGTGCTCGATCGTGTCGCACGACACGATCACAATCGGCTGCGACAAAAAACCAAACTCCGTCCCGGACCCTGCCGCAATCTAACATGCCGATCCCGGCAACGCGAAGAGGCGCGTTGCCGGGCGCGCGCGGCCGCGGCGGCCTCGGTTGCTGCGACGACCTCAGCGGCCGCTGGAGCAGGCCGGATCCTTCACGAGGCGCGGCTTGCTCGGCGTGCCGATATTGATCATCGGGCAGGTGCGGGCGAGTTCCTCGGCGCCGAGCGGAGCGGGAACCGTCCAGTCGGTGCGGGCGAAGGCGGGACCGGTCGCGGCGAGGGAGGCGAGGACGAGTGCCGTTGTCGTAATGCGGATCAGCATGTTTCAAGCTCCAGAATGACCGCTCAGAAGATGGATCCGGCGCAGGCACTCTGCAAATGCAATCACGCGCTCTTGCACGCCACGCCGATTGCTTAGCATTGAGGCAGAATGACTATTAAAATCGCTTAATATGCAATTCGCAGCTCGACGTGTGCCGGGACTTGTCCATACACGTGAGGACGGATTACACCACGCGCTCATTTCCGGCCGTGGTCACGGCCCAGAAGGGCATTTAATAGGGAGGAAGACCGAGATGGATCGTCGTTCATTTTTGCGGACGACCGGCGTTGCTGCCGCGGCCGCTGGCACCACGGCGCTTGCTGCCCCCGCTGTGGCACAAGGTCGCCATGAGTGGAAGATGGTGACGGCCTGGCCAAAGAATTTCCCCGGCCTCGGCGTCGGCGCGCAGCGTCTGGCTGACAATATCACCGCCGCGACCGACGGCCGCGTCACGGTGAAGCTGTACGCCGCGGGCGAACTCGTCCCCGCCTTCGAGGTGTTCGACGCGGTGGCGAACCGGACGGCCGAGATCTATCACTCGCCCGACTATTATTTCCAAGGCAAGCATCCGGCCTTCGCCTTCTTCACCGCGGTCCCGATGGGCCTCATCACGTCCGAGTTCAACGCCTGGATCATGCACGGCGGCGGACAGGCGCTGTGGAACGAGCTGTCCGGCCGGTTCGGCATCAAGCCGTTCGCCGCCGGCAACACCGGCACGCAGATGGGCGGCTGGTTCCGCAACGAGATCACCTCGGTCGACGATCTCCAGGGCCTCAAATTCCGCGCGCCCGGCATGGGCGGCGAGGTTCTGCGCAAGCTCGGCGTCAATGTCGTCGCGCTGCCGGCGGGCGAAATCTTCCAGGCGCTCCAGTCCGGCGCGATCGACGCGACGGAATTCGTCGGCCCGCTGAACGACCTCGCCTTCGGCTTCTATCGCGTCGCGAAATACTACTACTATCCGGGCTTCCAGGAGCCGAGCGCCGCGATCACGGCCGGCATCAACCAGGCCGCTTTCGACGAGCTGTCGAAGACCGATCAGATCATCGTCCAGCAGTGCTGCACCGCCGATAACGACAACGTCTATGCCGAGTTCACGGCGAAGAACGGTCAGGCGCTCAGCACGCTCGTCAACCAGCACGGCGTCCAGCTGAAGAAGTACCCGGACGACGTGTTCGACGGCTTTGCGAAGGCGTCCGAAGAGGTGGTCGCGGCGATCGGCGAGCACGACGATCTCGCCAAGCGGATCCGCGACAGCTACTTGAAGGCCCGCAAGGATCTGCGCGCGTGGACGCAGATCGCCGAGCAGGCTTTTACCAACGAGCGCACCCGTACGTTGGGTGACGCTTAATTTCGCCTCGTTCGTGGTGATCCTGAAAGGGCACCACGTCTGACCGATTCGGGGGGACGCCGCCGCGTCGCCCCGTTTTGTCATGTCATCGTCCAACCTTCGGTAATTGCGCAGTCCCCATGGAAACGCTGGCCACCACGATCGACAACACGAACCGCTTCGTCGGTAAGGTCGTCGCCTGGTTCGTGCTGTTGATGGTGCTGGTTCAGTTCGGAGTCGTCGTCGCCCGCTACGTGTTCGGCGTCGGCAATCTCTGGGCGCAGGAATCGATCCTCTACATGCACGGCTTCCTGTTCCTGCTCGCCGCCGCCTACACCTTGTCGGATGACGGGCACGTGCGGGTCGACATCTTCTATCGTGGCGCCTCCCTGCGCACGCGCGCGGTGGTGAACCTGCTCGGCTCGATCGTCCTCCTCCTGCCGGTGTCGATCGTCATCGTGGTGTCGAGCTGGCCCTATGTCGCGAACTCGTGGCGCATCTTTGAGAAATCGATGGAGAGTTCCGGCATTCCCGCCGTCTTCGTTCTGAAGACGGCGATTCCCGTGTTCGGCATCATGCTGGCTGCGCAGGCGGTGGTCATCATCCTGCGCTCGCTGATCGCCCTCACGGGACGCGCGGCCGAGCCGTCGCGCCACCATCATGGTGAGGCCGGGGGAGCCGCCGTCTAGTGGATATCGCAGGCACGCTCGATCTCATCATGTTCGGGGCAGCCGTCGTGCTGCTCCTTTCCGGCTTTCCCGTCGCCTTCACGCTGGCCGGCACGGGGCTGATCTTCGCCTTTCTCGGCATGTCCTTCGGCGTCTTCGATTTCGCCTTCGTGAACGCGCTCCCGCAGCGCATCTACGGCACGATGACGAACGAGGTGCTCGTCGCCGTGCCGCTCTTCGTCTTCATGGGGGTGATGCTGGAGCGAAGCCGGGTCGCCGAGGAGCTGCTGCAGACGATGGGCCAGCTCTTCGGCCCGCTCCATGGCGGTCTCGGCATCGCGGTCTGCATCGTCGGCGCGCTGCTCGCGGCGTCGACCGGCATCGTCGGCGCCACCGTCGTCACCATGGGGCTCCTGTCGCTGCCGACGATGCTGCGCTACGGCTATTCGCCGGCGCTGGCATCCGGGACGATCGCCGCATCGGGGACGCTCGGGCAGATCATTCCGCCGTCGATCGTCCTCGTCATTCTCGGTGACCAGATCTCCAACGCCTATCAGGAATCCCAGCGGGTCCTGCAGGAACAGGCGTGGGCGACCGGTGATTATTCGTTCGCGCCGGGACCTCCGGTCTCGGTCGGCGATCTCTTCGCGGGCGCACTCGTGCCGGGGATCGTGCTCGTCCTCTGCTACATGTTGTACATGGTCTTCGTCGCGTTCGTCCGGCCGTCCGCTGCGCCGCCGATCCCGCGCGACGATTCCGACCCGATCACGTTCCAGCGCATCATCCACGCCCTCGTGCCGCCGATCGGCCTGATCGTCGCCGTGCTCGGCTCGATCCTCGCCGGCATCGCGACGCCGACCGAGGCGGCGGCGGTCGGTGGGGTGGGCGCGATGCTCCTCGCCGGCTACCGGCTCGACGAAGGGCGGCCCTATCTCATCTACGCGGCCGTGTTCGCGCTGATCGGCCTCCTCGTGCTGACCGGAATGATGGACCTGCGCGTTTCCCGCTCGGTCATCCCCGAGGGCGACATGATCGGCATCTATGCCGCGCTGGTGCTCCTCGTGATCGTCGTCCTCGGCCTCGTGATGGCGCTCTACCGGATCGCGCAGGCGCGGGTGCTGACTTCAGTCATCCGCTCGACCGCGCAGATCACCTCGATGGTGTTCGTCATCCTGATCGGCGCGGCGCTCTTCAGCCTCGTCTTTCGCGGGCTCGGCGGCGACGAATTGGTGCGCGAGGCGCTGGAAGGCATGCCCGGCGGCGCGCTCGGCGCGATGATCGCGGTGATGCTGATCATGTTCGTGCTCGGCTTCTTCCTCGACTTCCTCGAGATCGTCTTCGTCGTGGTGCCGCTGGTGGCGCCGGTTCTCCTGATGCTCGAGATGCCGGACGGATCGACCATGAGCCCGGTCTGGCTCGGCGTCATGATGGCGGTGAACCTCCAGACCTCGTTCCTGACGCCGCCTTTCGGTTTCGCGCTGTTCTACCTGCGTGGCGTCGCACCACCCGAGGTGAAGACGACGTCGATCTATCTCGGGATCATCCCCTTCGTGCTGATCCAGATCCTGATGCTCGTCGCCCTTTGGCACGTGCCGCAGCTCGCGACGTGGTTGCCCGAACTGATGTATGGCGGGACCTGACGGGCCGCCCCGCTCGCGGGGCGTTTCCGTCAGGCGATGATGCCGTCATCGAGGAGCTCCCGCACCACCGCGGGACGGCGCTGCGGCTCGTAAGTCTCGTAGGCCGCCCCCGCGGGGGCGAGGACCACGCCGAGCACGAGGCCGTCCGGCGTGCGGCAGAGCGTGAATCCCTTCGGCGCGCCGCGGCTCTCGTCCGCCTCGATCGTGGTCGGCGGCGCGGTCGGCGTCGCGACCGGGGCGTGCGGGATCGCCGCGTCGGCCGCGGGCGTTCGCGTATCAGCGTCCAGCAGCGCCATGAGGGCGGCGACGGTGTCGCGTGGTGTCAGGCCGGCCGGCGCCTCAGGCGGTGGGCGCTTTTGAGGGGTTTCGGGGTCGTCGGGTGGGGTGCGCATGGTTCGGCATCCGTCGCGCCGCCAATGGGGCCGAAGCGCCCCGAGCGGCTTCGCATGGCGGGCTCGCCCCATGCGGATCATCGTCGTCGGTGAAGGGGCGGGCGCCTGACGCGGCGACGGCCCCCGACGCTCATCGTGGCGGCTGAACCGGGTGCCGCGGTGCTCGGCCCCCGTCGATCCAATGATTCTCGGCGCTCGTGCGCGGATACATGATCGACGTCCCATCCTGTGACGGCGGCCCGGCCCGGTCGGACATGGCGGCCTGTCGCCCCTAAGGTGCGACGGCGCGCGCCACGACGCAAATGACGTCGTTTCGGTGCGTTCTCGTCATGCGTGTGCCGTGCTGGCGGATGGGATCGCGTACGCTGAACGCGCGGCGCGGCCGACGGCCAGGACGCGCATGGGTTGCGCGCTATTCGGTTCACCGCAAAACGGCTATAGCGGCGATGTCGGCGTTTCGGAGGGAACCGGAAAGGCGTTCTGGAATGCGGCGCGGCCGGATGGGGTGAAGCGGACGATCCGCGAGTCGGGCACCCGCGCCGCCCATCCCTTGGCGTAGATCTCGGCGAGGAAGGCGCGGCCGAGCGCGCCGGCGAGGTGCGAGCGCCGCTCGCTCCAATCGAGGCACTCCCGGCACAAAGGCGCGCGGGCGGCGGTGAGCTGCGCGATGTCGATCCCGAACGAGGCGGCGAAGGCGATGCCGTCTTCGCTGGCGGTCAGCCCGTCATCGGCGGTTCGGAGATGGCCGCGTGCGAGGAGGCTCCGATAGAGCCGCACGCCCATGTCGCCGGCGAGGTGATTGTAACACACGCGCGCCTCGCGCAGCGCCGGATCGCGCGGGCCGGTCCGCGTCCGCAGGTGCCCCTTGTCGGCGGCGAGCCCCATCAGCGCCTCGAGCGTGCCGACGACCGCGTCCCCGGCGAGGGCATAATATTTGTGGCGGCCCTGCTTGCGTGGGGCGACGAAACCGCCGGCCTCGAGCTTGGCGAGATGCGCGCTCGCGGTCTGCAGCGTGACGCCCGCCTCGGCGGACAGCTCGGTGACGGTGAGTGCCTTCCCGCTCATCAAGGCGGTCAGCATGTTGGCGCGGGCCGGATCGCCGATAAGGGCGCCGATGCGCGCGATGTCAGGCCCTTCTTTCATACTTCGATCGTAACCGAACTATGGGAGGCCGACAACCGCCTATAGCGGAGCGACACGAAGGAGGTCCGCCATGCTCACTTGCATCATCCGCTATCATATCGATCCGACGAAGCGCCTGGCGTTCGCGCATTATGCGCGCAACTGGGGCGTCGCGATCCCGCGCTGCGGCGCCGATCTCGTCGGCTATTATGCGCCGCACGAGGGGTCGGCGACGCTGGCCTACGGGATCTACAATATCGACAGCCTCGCCGCCTACGAAGCCTATCGCGCACGGCTCGCCGAGGATCCGTTGGGGCGGCAGAACTTCGCTTTCGCCGAGCGGGAATGCTTCGTCATGCGCGAGGATCGCACCTTTCTGCGCCGGGTCGATGCACCGCCGGAACGCGCCGTCTCTCGCACCGAAGAGGGCCGGATCGACGCATTCGCCTGAGGCACGGCCCCGCCGGGTGACGCGGGCGGGCCGGCGGACGAACATCCCCCGCCGGCCGGCTCAGTGTCCGAACACCGCTAGCCACATCGTGAACGTCACCACGGAGATCGCAGTGGTGATCGTGATGGTGTTCGCCGACAGCGCGAGGCCGGTGTTGAAATAAGTCGCGATGAGGTAGGCGTTGACGCCCGTCGGACACGCCGCGGTGATCACGGCGGCGGCGGCCGCGATCGGCGGAAGCCCCATGATCGGCACGGCGATGACGTAGACGATCGCCGGCATGATCAGAAGCTTCACCACGCTGAGCGCGATCGCGGGCTTCACGTTGCCGCGGATCCCGTATTTGTTGAGGCTCATGCCGAGCGACATCAAGGCGAGGGGAATCGCCGTGTCCGACAGGCGGTCGATCAAGGTACGCGGGACGCCCTCCATCGGCAGCCCCGTCGCGCGGAAGGCGACGCCGCACAGGATGGCGATCACCATCGGGTTCTTACTGAGCGAGCGGACGATGCGCTTTCCGGCGCCGGCGAAGTCGATCTTGCTGCGGGAGAGGCCGTCCCGATGCTCGGCGAACTCGATCAGGAAGGTGGAGACCGTCATCATGATCGGCATGTGGACGGCGACGAGGATGAAGCCGATCACGAGGCCCGGCTCGCCGAACGCCTGATTGAGCACCGGCACGCCGACCATCACGCTGTTGGCGAACGCGGCGGACATCCCGCCGATCACCCCCGCCCGCATGTCGCGCCCGAAAAAGCGCGTGATGACGAAGATGCCGATCGCGATGTTGATGAACGCGCCCGTGAAGTAAGTGAACCAGAACGGCCACGGGTCGATCTCGGGCATCGCGAGGGTGCCGAGGGCGCGGAAGAGGAGGATCGGCACCGCGATGGTGAAGACGAACGTCGCGAGCGCGTCGCCGGTCTCCTGCTTGATCAATCGGACGGCGACGACCGCATAGCCGAGACCGATAAAGCCGAAAACCGGCAGGACCACCGATAAGAGCGCGCCGAGAGACATCAGATCTGTGCCGATGGTCCTTCCGCGCCGACGGAATGGAGCATTCGTCCGTGGCGCTTCAGCCAGGCGCGCGCCCGCTCATGGTCCGGGTCGAGCTCGGCATTCAGCTTCCAGAAGGCGGCCGAATGGTTGAGCTCGATGAGGTGCGCGACCTCGTGCGCCGCGACATAGCGCAGGACGAAGGGCGGCGCGAGGACGAGACGCCACGAGAAGGAGAGGACGCCGGACGGGCTGCACGAACCCCATTGGGCGCGCGTGTCCTTGATGCGGAGCGCCGTCGGCCGGCGATTGACACGGGCGGCGAACTCCTCGACCGCGACATGGAGGTCGTCGCGCGCGGCGCGGCGCAGATAGTCGGCGAGGCGGCGCGGCAGGTGCTGCGGCGTGCCGGGAATGAGGAGCGTCGGCCCATCTGCGTCATCGACGATGGTGACGACGCCGCGCACGGCGCCGGTCGCCTCGATCAAATGCGGCTCGCCGCGCAGCGGGATGGTTCCGCCATGGATGAAGGGCTGAGCCGGCGCGCGTTCCGACAGGCGCGCGGTCAGCCACGCCGCCTGGCTCTTCACGAACCGCTCGGCCGAGGACATCGAGGCGCGTTGCGGGATGGTGACGACGGGGTTCGCGTGGCCGGGCGGAATGCGCAAGGTCATGCGCTTGGCCCCGCGCGAACGGCGCACGTCGATGGTGACGGGTTCGTCGGTGAGGCGGGCGACGAGCTGCTCGCGCCGGGCGGCGTTGAGCCGTTCGCCCGCGACGGACGGTTGTCGCTCCTGGAAGAGGCGCCGCATCATGGCCGGCCCCCCGCGCGAGGACGCACGCCAGCGACGGCCGGCGGGCCGTCTTTCGCGGTCGGTGCATCCTCACCTCGGACCATAAGGCCGCTCCAGAATGGGTCACGGCCGGCGAAACGCCGGCGGCGACCGATAGGGCATCCCGCATCCTCGACCTGCGAGGGACGGAAAGCCAGCGATTCGCTCGTCGTCATGGTGCCATGTAACGACGAGGAATGAACGAACCGTCAGTCGGCCACGACTCCGGTGGGCGCTTGCTCGTGATTGAGGGCCGCCGCCATCAGCGCGCGGGTATAATCGGTCTTCGGTGCGTCGAAAATATCACGGGTGGCGCCCCGCTCGACGACCTTGCCGCCGCGCATGACGATCACCTCGTTGGCGAGAGCCCGCACGACCTGGAGATCGTGAGAGATGAACAGGAAGGTGAGGTCGTGCCGCTTCTGCACGTCGCGCAGAAGGTCGACGACCTGGGCCTGGACGGAGCGGTCGAGCGCGCTCGTCGGCTCGTCCAGCATGATGAAGTCCGGTTCGAGGACGAGCGCGCGGGCGATCGCGATGCGCTGGCGCTGGCCGCCGGAGAATTCGTGCGGATAGCGCGACCGCGTCGCCGGATCGAGACCCACTTCGACGAGGGCCTTCACGACGGCATCGTCCCGCTCCTTGGCGTTCATGTCGGTGTGGACCTTGAGCCCCTCGGCGATGATCTCGCCGATCGACATGCGCGGGGAGAGGGAGCCGTAAGGATCCTGGAAGACGATCTGCATCTTCGAGCGGAGCGGCCGCATGGTGCCCCAGGAGCGGCTGTCGATCGCGTCGCCCATGAAGACGATGCGGCCTTCCGAGGCGATGAGGCGCAGGATCGCGAAGCCGAGCGTCGTCTTGCCGGACCCCGATTCGCCCACGACGCCGAGCGTTTCGCCCTTGCGCACCGTGAGGTCGATGCCGTCGACCGCCTTGATATGGTCGACCGTGCGCCGCATCAGCCCGCGCTTGACCGGGAACCAGACCTTGAGGTCCTTGGTCTCGACCACGATCGGTGCGTTCGGGTTGGGCTCGGGCGCGCGGCCCTTCGGCTCCGCGGCGAGGAGGTGGCGCGTATAAGCGTGCGTGGGATTGGTGAACACCTGTTCCGTCGGCCCGGTCTCCACCACCTTGCCGTCGGTCATCACGGCGACGCGATCGGCGATCTTGCGGACGATGCCGAGATCATGGGTGATGAACAGCATCGCCATACCCTCGCGGGCCTGAATTTCCTTCAGGAGGGCGAGGATCTGCGCCTGCACCGTGACGTCGAGGGCGGTGGTGGGCTCGTCGGCGATCAGAAGGTCGGGCTCGTTGGCGAGCGCCATCGCGATCATCACGCGCTGGCGTTGCCCGCCGGAGAGCTGATGCGGATAGCTCCCGAGCCGCTTTTCCGGCTCGCGGATACCGACGGCGTGGAGAAGCTCCAGCGTGCGCTCGCGAGCCGCCCGGTCCGACAGGCCGCGATGGCGGCGCAGGATCTCGCCGACTTGTTTCTCGACCTTGTGGAGCGGATTGAGCGAGGTCATCGGCTCCTGAAAGATCATGGTGATGTCGTTGCCGCGGACCGTCTGCAGCTCCTTGGGCGGAAGGGTCAGCATGTCCCGCCCCTTGAAGAGGATCCGCCCCGAGGGGTGGGAGGCCGCCGGATAATTGAGCAGCCGCACGCAGGATAGCGCGGTGACCGACTTGCCCGACCCCGATTCGCCGACGACGGCGAGTGTCTCGCCTTTGTTCACCGAGAGCGACACATGGTCGACCGCGATGTTGGTCCGCCCCTCCTGATGGAAGGCGACGGAAAGATCCTCGATCGCGAGGAGGGGGGCGCTGCTGCTCATCGGTGATCCTTTGCGCCGGGGCGCGTGCGGGGCGCCTCATCGCCGCCGCGCCGCGACGGGGTCCGGCCCTCCGCGGTCCGGAAAAGCGTCATCTCGCCCCGCTTCATGTGAACGTCTTTCGCGGATCGAAGGCGTCGCGGACGGCCTCGCCGATGAAGATCAGGAGCGACAGCATCAGCGAGATCACGATGAAGCCGGAGATGCCGAGCCAGGGGGCCTGGATGTTGTTCTTGCCCTGGGCGAGGAGCTCGCCGAGCGACGGTGAGCCCGGCGGCAGGCCGAAGCCCAGAAAGTCGAGCGAGGTGAGGGTCGTGATCGAGCCGTTCATGATGAAGGGCAGGAAGGTCAGCGTCGCCACCATCGCGTTGGGCAACAGATGCCGCCACATGATGGTGAGACTGCGCACCCCGAGCGCCCGCGCCGCCGCCACATACTCGAAATTGCGGGCGCGCAGGAATTCCGCCCGCACCACGCCGACGAGCGCCACCCACGAGAAGACGAGGAGGATCCCGAGCAGGAGGAAGAAGCTCGGCGTGAAGACGGCCGACAGGATCAAAATGATGTAGAGCGCCGGCACCGACGTCCAGATCTCGATCACGCGCTGGAAGAGAAGGTCGGTCCAGCCGCCGAAATAGCCCTGCACGGCGCCGGCCGCAACGCCGATGACGGAGGAGGCGGCGGTGAGGACGAGGCCGAACAGGATCGATATGCGGAACCCGTAAATGACGCGGGCGAGAACGTCGCGGCCCTGATCGTCGGTGCCGAGCCAGTTCCAGTTCCAGATCGTGCAGGACGGGTCGTCGACGCCGCCCGCCATGTTGGCGCAACGCTCGGCCTTCGTGAACATCCAGGACGGCGCGGAGGGCAGCGGGGTCGGCGGCGTGTTGTTGACCGCGCGATAATCGTAACGGATCGGCGGCCAGACCATCCAGCCGTTCGCCTCGATCTCCTCCTGGATGAAGGGATCGCGATAGTCGGTCCGCGCGAGGAAGCCGCCGAATTTCTCCTCCGGGTAGTCGACGAGGACCGGGAAGAGGATTTCGCCCTGATAGGAGACGATCAGCGGGCGATCGTTGGCGATGAACTCGGCGAACAGCGTCAGCACGAAGAGGACGAGGAAGATCCAGAGGGACCAGAAGCCGCGACGGTGCGCCTTGAAGAGACGCCAGCGGCGCTGGTTGAGCGTCGTCGCCGTCCCGAAGCCGGCGCCGGTCGGCAGCACCGTCGCCTCGCGCTCCTCGAACGTCGTCTCGAGCGCCTCGCCGGGCTCGGGCTCACGCTGTCGGTTTGCGCCGAACGGCTTGTCGGGCCCGTCTTCGTCGGATGGTGTCGCCGGGCGGGTGGTCTCGTTCTGGGTCGTCACCATGATCAGACCTCCCGGCTTTCGAAATCGATGCGGGGATCGACCCATGTGTAGGTGAGGTCGGACACGAGGTTCACGACGAGCGCGAGCAGCGAGAAGATGTAGAGCGTCCCGAACACGATCGGATAATCACGATCGATCACGCTTTCGAAGCCGAGAAGGCCGAGCCCGTCGAGGTTGAAGATCGTTTCGATCAGCAGCGAGCCGGTGAAGAAGGCGCTGATGAAGGCGCCGGGAAAGCCGGCGATGATGATGAGCATCGCGTTGCGGAAGACATGGCCATAGAGCACCTCCCGGTCCGACAGGCCCTTCATCCGCGCGGTGAGGACATATTGTTTGCGGATCTCCTCCAAGAAGGAGTTCTTCGTCAGCAGCGTCGTCGTCGCGAAGGCGGAGAGGGAGAGCGCCGTCAGCGGCAGCGCCATGTGCCAGAAATAGTCCAGGATCCGGGCCGGCCAGGAAAGCTGCTCCCAATTCTCCGAGACGAGACCGCCGAGCGGGAAGATGTTCCAGAAGGAGCCGCCGGCGAAGAGCACGATCAGGAGGACGGCGAACAGAAAGCCCGGAATGGCGTAGGCGACGATGATGATGCCGGACGTCCACACGTCGAACGCCGATCCGTCTTTCACCGCCTTGCGGATGCCGAGCGGGATCGAGATCGCGTAGGAGATCAGCGTCATCCAGAGGCCGAGCGAGATCGAGACCGGCATTTTCTCGGCGATCAGCTCGAGGACGCTGCGGTCGCGGAAATAGCTCTCGCCGAAATCGAAGGTGAGATAGTTGCCGAGCATCGTGACGAAGCGCTCGATCGGCGGCTTGTCGAAGCCGAACTGGCGCTCGAGATCGGCGATGAATTCCGGGTCGAGCCCCTGCGCCCCGCGATAGGGCGAGCCGTCGCCCGAGCCGCTCGTCGCGCCGGTGAAGTCGCCGGACTGGCTGCCGCCCGAGACGCGGGCGGTCGCCGACACGTTGGTGCCGCGAAGCTCCGCGATCACCTTCTCGACCGGGCCGCCCGGCGCGAACTGGACGATCACGAACGAGATCAGCATGACGCCGAACAGCGTCGGCACCATCAACAGAAGTCGGCGGAATATGTAGGCGGCCATCAGATCAGGTTGCCTTTGTCCACCAGGTGGTCTCCACGGGCAGGTCGTAGCGCGGTTGCTGGTCGGGGATGCCGAAACGATCCCAATAGGCGACGTTGTGAACGGCCTTGTAATATTGCGGGACCCAGTAGTGGCCGAGCCGCAGGATGCGGTCGACCGCCCGCGCGGCCGTCACCATCTCCTCGCGCGACGAGGCGCTCAGCATCGCCTCGGTGAGCCCGTCGACGACGGGATCCTTGATGCCGGCGAGATTGTAGGAGCCGGTGATGTCGGCGAACGGGGAGGTCCAGAATTCGCGGATCGATTCCGACGGGGTCGGCGCGAAGGCGAAGCGCTGGGTCGTGAGGTCGTAGTCGAAATTCTGGAGCCGGAGCTGGTATTGCGCGGCCTCGACGAGGCGCAAGATCGGCTCGATGCCGAGGAGGCGCAGCCGGTTCGCGTAAGGCTGCAGGATGCGCTCGGAGGTCGGCTGCGAATAGAGAAACTCGATTGTGAGCTGCTCGCCCGCCTCGTTCACCATCTTGCCCTCGCGCCGGCGCCAACCGGCGGCGCGCAGCAGGGCGTCCGCCTGCTTCAAGGGCTCGCGGTCGCGCCCCGTTCCGTCGGTGACCGGCGGAAGCCAGGCCGGACCGAATACCGCGGGATCGAGCTGATCGCGGAACGGCTCCAGCAGAGCGCGCTCGGCCTCGTCCGGCGTGCCGGTCGCCATCATGTCGGAGTTCATGAAGAAGGACGAGGTGCGCTCGTAGAGCCCATAGAAGACGTTGGCGTTGGTCCACTCGAAATCGAAGGCCCAGGTGAGCGCCTCGCGCGTGCGCGGATCCTTGAACTTGTCGCGCCTCGTGTTGATGAACCAGCCTTGCGCCCCGGCGGGCCGCCCGTCCGGGAAATCGCGGCGGACGACGCGGCCGTCATTGATCGCCGGAAAGTCGTATTCGGTCGCCCAGGTCTTGGCGGTGAACTCTTCGCGGAACGTGATCTGACCGGCCTTGAACGCTTCGAAGGCGGCCGTCCGCTCGCGGTAGAAGTCGACCCGGATGGTGTCGAAATTGTTGTGGCCGCGCCCGGTCGGGAGATCCTCGCCCCAATAATTCGGGCGGCGCTGAAAGGTGACATAGCGGCCCGCATCATAGGGGCCGACCACGTAGGGACCGGAGGACACCGGGACCGCCAGCGTCGCCTCGGAAAAATCGTTCTCTGTGTAATAGGCCTTCGAGAGGACCGGATAGCCCGCGACGAGGAGCGGCAGGCGGTTCGAGGTGCCCTCGGCGAAGGTGATCGTCACCGTCAGCCGCTCGGGTGCCTCGACGCTTTCGACGCCGTTCAGCGGCTGGGCGAGCGAAGGATGGCCGCGCTCCTTCAGCGTCTGCAGCGTGAAGACGACGTCTTCGGCGGTGATCGGGCTGTTGTCGGAGAAGGTCGCGTCGTCGCGGAGACGGAAGGTGAAACGCCGCCCGTCGACCTCGACGCTTTCGGCGAGATGGCAGTAGACGGTGTCCGGCTCGTCGAGCCCTCGCACCATCAGCGAGGTGAAGCACAGGCCCATCAGCGGCGGCGAATCGCCTTTGAGGACGTGCATGTTGAAGGTGTTGTAAGTGAGCGGGTTCTGGTTAGTCGTCCACGAGGCGGGGAGGAGGCGAATTTCGCCCCCCTTCGGCGCGTCGGGATCCACATAGTCGAAATGGGTGAAGTCCGGCCCGTGGTGCGGTTCACCGAACACCGTGAGCGCGTGGAGCGGGCCCGTCGGCCCGGTTTCCGCACCGGCGACGGCGGTCGGCGCGGTGGCGGCCGCCTCCTGGGCGCGGAGTGGAAAGGCGGCGAAGTTCAGGGCGGCGGCACCCGAAAGGGCGAGAATACGGCGGCGGTCGATGCCCGTCACGAAGGCTCTCCGATCTTGGCGGCCTTATCCTGATCCCACCACCATATCGTCGGGAAGCCGTGCGTATAGGGCGGAATATTGTCGGGATGCCCGAACCGGTTCCAGCGCGCGGTGCGGAACTCGGTGCTCGTGAACTGCGGCACCACGTAATTGTGCGCGAGGAGAACGCGGTCGAGCGCCCGCGTCGCCGCGACGAGATCGTCGCGATCCTTGGCGCGAATCACCTTCTCGATCAGCGCGTCGATACCGGGATCCTTGATCCCGGCATAGTTCTGCGATTGCGGCTGATCGGCGGCCTTCGAGCCCCAGAAATCGAGCTGCTCGTTGCCGGGCGACAGAGACTGGCCCCAGGCGAGCGTCGACATCTCGAAATCGCGATTGCGGATGCGGTTGATGTACTGCGACGTGTCGACGATGCGCAGCGTGAGGTCGACGCCGATGCGGCCGAGGCTCTGCTTGTAGGGAAGGACCGAGCGTTCGGACGCCGGGTTGTTCTCGATCATCTCGATCGTGAAGGGGGCGCCGGTCTCGGCGTTCACCATCTTGCCGTTGCGGATCTCGTAACCGGCCTCGCGGAAGAGGGCGACCGCCTCGCGCATATTCTCGCGCACCTTCTGCGGCGAGCCGCCGACGGGATTCTCATAAGGCTCGGAAAACACGGTCTCGGGGACGAGGTCGCGCACCTCCTCCAGGATCTCGAGCTCGCGGCCTTCGGGCAGGCCCGACGAAGCGAGCTCGGTGCCGGAGAAATAGGAATCGATCCGCTCATACTGGCCGTAATAGATCGTCTCCTTCTGCGATTCGAAATCGTAGAGGAGATTCAAGGCGCGGCGGACACGCTCGTCCTGGAATTTCGGCAGGCGCATGTTCATCACGAACGCCTGCATCACGCCACGACCCTCGTCCGGGAAGGTCTCGAGGATGACGTCGCCGCGCTTGCGGGCCGGAAAGTCGTAGCGGAGCGCCCAGTTGGAGGCGCTGTTCTCGGAGCGGAAATCGTACTGGTCGGCCTTGAAGGCTTCGAGGGCGACGGTCTGGTCGCGATAGGTGTCGTACCGGACCTTGTCGAAATTGTTGGTGCCCTTCATGGACGGCAGGTCCTTGGCCCAATAATCGTCGACGCGTTCATATTCGACGAAGCGGTTCGGCTCGAACGAGGCGATCTTGTAGGGACCCGAGCCGAGCGGCGGCTCCAGAGTACCCGACATGATGTCGCGAGGCTTGCCGCCGGGGCCGGTGCCGGTCCACCAGTGCTTGGGCATGATCTCGAGCTGACCGACGATGTGCGGCAGCTCGCGATTGCCGGTATGGGCGAAATTGAAGCGGACGGTCTGGTCGTCGACCTTCTCCGCCCCGGTGACCTCCGAATAGTAGAAGGCGCGCGTCGGGTCGGCCTCTTTGGTGACCTCGAGCGACCAGATCACGTCGTCCGGGGTGATCGGGGTGCCGTCATGCCAGCGGGCATCGGGGTTGATGTGGTACTCGACCCAGCTGAAATCGTCCGGATAGCGCAGCTTGTCGGCGATCAGGCCGTAGGATCCGGAGATGTTGATCTCGTCATAGGCCGGCGCCATCAGCTCGTCATAGATGAGGGTGAGGCCCGGCGCCGGATTGCCCCGCTGGAGGACCGGGTTGAAGCTGTCATAGCCCGAGGGGTCGGAGAGGCGGACGGTGCCCGCCTTCGGCGCGTCGGAGTTCACATAATCGAAATGCGTGAAGTCTTCCGGATAGCCCGGATCGCCGGTGAGGGCGGAGGCATGGCGCCATTGTGGCCCGTCGGCGCTGGCGCCTCCGGTCGCGCTCCCGTTCGTCGCGGCGTCCTCGGCGAAGGCGAGTGACGCGGCCGAGGCGAACGCGCACCCGAAGACGATGGCGAGCAGCGTGGCGCGCATGGGACATCTCCACTGTCTGATTCGCGCGCGCCGCCCGGCCGCTGCCGAAGGTCGCGTGCGAGATCCGTGTTGGTCGCGTCGTCGGCCGGTCGGGCGCCCGAAGCGAGCCGAGGACGCATTGTAACGTTCGGAGATTATCGGCGATCCCCATCGGCGCAACCCGCGAAACGTCAGCCTAACTGAGATGTAATTGGCGGGGGCGTGGGGAAGAGGGGCCGTGTGCGACCCATATCGGGTGCGGCGAGGGGCCTCATTCGGCCGCGTTGCGTGGCGCGGCGGGCCCCCGGAAAGACGGGGTGCCCGCAGAACGGGCACCCGCGCGGATCCTCGGTGCGACGATCCGTTACTGGCTGGAGGAGGGGTTCACAACCTCGACATTGCCTTCGGACGGGTTCTCGACCGTGACGTTCGAGCTCGAGCTCGAGCCTTCCGGCTGCTCCTGGAGAGCTTCGACGGCCTCGTCCTGCGCAGCGCCTTGCGATTCGGCCTCGTCCTGCGCCGCTTCGGCAGCATCCTGCGCGGTGGCAGGAGCGACCTCCTCGGCGGGAGCAGCACCCTCAGCCGGCGCGGCCTCCTCGGCGGGGGCGGCGCCCTCAGCCGGCGCGGCCTCCTCGGCGGGAGCGGTGTCCTCGGCCGGCGCGGCCTCCTCGGCGGGAGCGGCACCCTCAGCGGGAGCGGCACCCTCAGCGGGAGCGGCCTCTTCGGCAGGGGCGGCACCCTCAGCCGGCGCGGCCTCCTCGGCGGGAGCGGCACCCTCGGCGGGAGCGGTTCCTTCAGCCGGCGCGGCACCCTCGGCCGGAGCCTCGCCCTGTTCGGCGGCGGTCTCGGCGACTTCTTCGGCCTGGACGGCTTCTTCCTCGGCGGCCGCGGGGTCGGGCACCATCTCTTCGGTCGGTGCCGGCACCTCGGGGTACTCCGGCGCGTTGGGGGAGATGCTCTTCAGGTAGGCGATGACGTCCGCGCGGTCCTCATCGTTCTTGATGCCGGCATAGCCCATCGCCGTGCCCGGAATATCGCTCTGCGGGCTCGTCAGGAACTCGTTCAGCTCGTCATACGTCCAATGGCGGTCGCCATCTTCGGCGTAGCTCCGCATCGCGCCGGAGTAGTTGAAGCCCGCATGGGAGGCGATCGGATTGCCGACGACGCCATAAAGGTTCGGGCCGATCCCGTTCGCGCCGCCTTCTTCGAAGGTGTGACATGCGCCGCACACGCGAGCGAGGCCCTGGCCGGATCCGGCGTCGGCCTCGTTCAGCAGGACCGCGAGGGGCACTTCCTCGGGCGCGTCGCCGCTTTCCTGAGCCTCGGCGATCTCGATCTCATATCCGGGCGTGAACAGCGCGTGCTCGTCGAAGATGATTTCTGACAGCACACTGAGCCCCATCACGAAGACGAGGGCGCCGAGCACTGCGCTCATGATCTTGTTGAGTTCAAACGCGTTCATTGCCGCTGAGACCCTTGTTCGCTATTTCGCCGGCAGGCGTCGGTCCGGCACACCCCATCGCTGCCGGTCCACCCGTCCCTACCAAGTGATCCACCTTATGACTAGGCAAGCTATAGATTGCGACTCGAATCACATCAAATGGGACGCTGCACCGCACGAACCGATTGAGATCATTGTAAACGCCGAAACCCGCCCGACGCTGACGAAAGACCGACCGTGAACCCCATCGTCCTCATTCCCGCACGTATGGCCGCGACGCGGCTTCCAGGAAAGCCGCTGATCGAAATTCTCGGCACGCCGCTGATCGTCCACGTCCTGCGCCGGGCGTTCGAGGCCGACGCGGGCCGCGTGGTGGTCGCCTGCGATGGCGCGGAAATCGCCGCGGTGGTGCGCGAGGCGGGCGGCGAAGCGGTGGAGACCCGCGCCGATCATCCGTCCGGATCGGACAGGATCGCCGAAGCGCTCGGCATGATCGACCCCGACGGGCGGCACGATACGATCATTAACATCCAAGGCGATCTGCCGACGATCGCGCCCGAATCGATCCGGGCGAGCCTCGTTCCCTTTCGTGATAAAGTCGTGGATATCACCACGATCGTCGCCGAGATCACAGAGGACAGCGAGCGCACGAACCCCAACGTCGTCAAATGCGTGGGGGCGATGCGCGAAGACAACACTATGCGCGCTCTATATTTCACGCGAGCCACCGCCCCGTGGGGCGATGGGCCGCTCTATCACCATATTGGACTTTACGCCTACCGCCGCGCGGCGCTGGAACGCTTCGTCAGCCTGTCGCCATCCCCGCTCGAAAAGCGGGAAAAGCTCGAGCAGCTCCGCGCCCTCGAGGCCGGCATGCGAATCGACGCAGCTCTCGTCTCCGAGGTGCCGCTCGGCGTCGATACGCCCGCCGATCTCGATCATGCGGCACGCCGTCTCGCCGCCGGGGTGGCGTCGTGAGCGGGCGGGTGCGCGTCGTCTTCCAGGGCGAGCCGGGGGCGAACTCCCACATCGCGATCACCGAGGCCTTTCCCGAGGCCGAGGCCGTCCCCCTCGCGACCTTCGAGGATTGTTTCGCCGCCGTGGAATCCGGCAAGGCGAACTATGCGATGATCCCGATCGAGAATTCGGTCGCGGGCCGCGTCGCCGATATCCACACGCTGCTGCCGAGCTCCGGCGTCCATTTCGTCGGCGAGCACTTTCTGCCGATTCGGCATCAGCTCATGGCCCTGCCGGGCACCACGCTCGATGACGTCAAAGAGGTCTACAGCCACGTGCAGGCGCTCGGCCAATGCCGTCATACCCTGCGTAAGCTCGGGCTGAAGCCGGTCACCCACGCCGATACCGCCGGCGCGGCGCGTCAGGTCGCGGCGACCGGCGACAAGACCGTGGCGGCGATCGCCTCCCGCCTCGCGGCCGAAATTTACGGCCTCGACATTCTGAAGAGCGACGTCGAGGACGAAGCGCACAACACGACCCGCTTCGTCGTGATGGCCGACAAGCCCGAGCCCATCGGCCGCGACGTGCCGACGATGACCTCGTTCCTCTTTCGCGTGCGCAACGTGCCGGCGGCGCTCTACAAGGCGCTTGGCGGTTTCGCCACCAACGGCGTCAACATGGTGAAGCTCGAGAGCTATCAGCTCGGCGGGCAGTTTTTCGCCACGCTGTTCTATGCCGATATCGAGGGCCACCCGGACGATCCGAACGTGAGCCTCGCGCTCGAGGAACTCAGCTTCTTCTCCGCCCGGGTGCGGATTCTCGGCACCTATCGCGCCTCGTCCTTCCGTGAGACGATTCGCGAGCCGGCCGAGAATGCGGCCCTCAGGCCATCGCCCCAGTGATGATGGCGGCGCCGTCGATGACGGCGTCGTTCGCCACGGGCGCACCGCGCTCGTAATAGGCGCGCAGCAGGTGATGGGCGATCGCCACCGCCGGCGGTGCCGCATAGACCGAATGCGTGCGGTCGAGCATCGGCCCGATATCGGCCCGGTCGAACCAGCGCACGTCCTCGAGTTCGCGGTCGCGCGGCTCGATTTCGGTCGAGATCGCCTCGGCGAAGCAGCCGATCATCAGGCTCGACGGGAACGGCCAGGGCTGGCTCGCATAATAAGAGACGCGGTTCGTCCGCACCCCGGCCTCTTCCCAGATCTCGCGCCGTACGGCCGCCTCGATCGTCTCGCCATGCTCCATGAAGCCGGCGAGGCACGAATAGGTGCCCTCGACGAAGCGGCGCTGACGGCCGAGAAGGCAGCGCTCGCCGTCGACCGCGAGCATGATCACGACGGGGTCGGTGCGGGGGAAGTGGCTCGCGCCGCAGGACGGGCAGTCCCGCCGCATCCCGATCGCGCCCATGATCGTCGGCTGGCCGCAATTGGCGCAGAAACCGTGCGTGGCGTGCCAGCCGGTGACGCTGCGCCCCTGCGCGACCGCGCCGAGAAGCTCGGGCGAGATGCGCGCGTCGATCGCGAGTTGCCGCAGATTGTGGACGGTGAAGGAGTCTCCCGGCTCGGGCACCGGCGCGGCGAAGATCGGCCCGTCGGCGTCGAACCCGAGAAAGACGGCGTTCACCCAATCCGCGCCGAGCGCTTCGGCCTCGGAGCGGGTGAACAGAATGCGTGCGCCCTCTTGATCGGCGACGAGAAGATCGCCCGAATAGAGCAGAGCGCGTCCGTGGCGATCGGCCCGGACACTGTCGGCGAAGGCGCTTTCGTCGCGCCGTTCGGACATCCTGTCGAGGATGTTGCCGCCGAATCCCGTGGCGGCTGAATGATCACTGAGAGGATAGCGAAGGGTCATTCGTCCTAAATAGCGTCTCGTGCGCGTGAAAGCGATCGCCGATGGCGGCGCTCGCATCCGAAGATCGCGTTTCTCAACCGGGAATGGAGCGGCGCATTCGTCCAAAACCACCTTGCGTATGGCGGCCTGATGGGCACAACATCGTTTCGGTGAAAAAGCGACGTCGGACAACCGGCGCGAGAAACGGCGCCCGGCCGAGGCCGCGGCGGGGAGGACACGGCGAATGTTGAAGGGGATCGACCCCTTGCTCGACGCGGACGTGCTCTTTGCACTGCGCGCGATGGGGCATGGCGACCGTCTGGTGGTCGCGGACACCAATTTTCCCGCCGATACGGTGGCGCGCGAGACCGCGTCCGGCAAGCTGCTGCGCATCGCGAACGCCGACACCGAGCGCGTTCTGACCGCGGTTCTGTCGGTCCTGCCCGTCGAGGCGGTGGCGCGGATGGAGGTGATGGGCGCACCCGACGAGATCCCGCAGGTGCAGGCCGACGTCCAGCAGCTTTTGAATCGCGCCGCGCCGGAGGCCGGTGAGATGACCTCGATCGAGCGCTTCGCCTTCTACGACGCGGCGAAGACGGCCTATGCGGTCCTCACCACCGGCGAGCGGCAGTTTTACGGCTGCTTCATCCTCACCAAGGGCGTCGTGCCGCCGGATGCGTGAGGGGCAGGGAACACCCGTTCGGTGAGAGCGCGCGTCGCGATCCTCGGCATTTTCGTCGCCGATCTCGCCTTCGAGGCGCCGCGCCTGCCGCAATTGGGCGAGACGCTTCTCGGCCAAGGCTTCCGCATGGGGCCGGGCGGCAAAGGCTCGAACCAGGCGGTTGCCGCGGCGAAGGCCGGCGCCAACGCCGCGTTGATCACCCGCCTCGGCGCGGATGCGTTCGGCGAGATCGCGCTCGGCATCTGGGGCGAGGCGGGTGTCGACACCGCCCATGTCGTGCGCGATTCGGCACGGCCGACCGGCGCGGCCTTCATCTTCGTCTCGACGCGTGACGGCAACAACGCGATCATCGTCGAGGCCGGCGCGGCGGGTGACCTCACCGCCGCCGATCTCGACGCTGCGCGCGAAGCGATCACCAAGGCCGCCGTCTTCGTCACGCAGCTCGAACAGCCGATCGACGCGGCGAGGCGCGGCCTCGCCCTCGCGCGCGAAGCCGGTGTCGCGACCGTGCTCAATCCCGCCCCGGCGGCCGAGCTCGACGATGCTTTGCTCACCCTTTGCGATTATGTGACGCCGAACGAATCGGAGGCTGCGGCGCTCACCGGCCTGCCGGTCGGCAGCGTCGAGGAGGCGCGCGTCGCGGCCGATCGCCTGCTCGCGCGCGGCGCGCGGGCCGCCGTCCTCACCCTCGGCGAACGGGGCGCCCTCTATCATGACGGGCGCATCAGCGACCTCGTGCCCGCCTTCGCCGTGGGCCCGGTGCGCGACACCACCGGCGCGGGCGACGCCTTCACCGGCGCGTTCGCGACCGCGCTCGGCGAGGGGCGCGCCCCGCTCGAGGCCGTGCGCTTCGCCTGCGCGGCGGGAAGCCTGTCCGTCACCCGCCCCGGTGCGGCCGCCGCGATGCCGACCCGCGCCGAGATCGACGCCTTGCTCGCCGAGAATTGACGAACGAGAGGGATTGGAGAAACCCCGTGGAAACGCCCCTCAACACCAAGACGCTGACGACCCGCGCCGGGCGCAGCCTCACCTTCACCGAGCTCGGCACAGGAACCGCCCCGCTCGGCAACCTCTACAACCCGATCGACGAAGCGACCGCGCAGGCGACGCTCGACGCGGCCTTCGCCGCCGGCTCGCGCTATTTCGACACCGCGCCGCTCTATGGGTTCGGCCTCTCCGAACGGCGCGTCGGCACGTTCTGGCGCATGCGGCGGCCGGAGGGCGCGCTCCTATCCACCAAGGCCGGCCGGCTCCTGAAGCGGGGCGAGCGCGACCCCTCGCTCCAACCGGCCCAGTGGTTCGACGTTCCCGCGCGGGAGATTGAGTATGATTACACCTATGATGGGATCATGCGCTCCTTCGAGTTCTCGCTGGAGCGCCTCGGCGTCGACCGGATCGACATCCTCTATTGCCACGATATGGACATTTGGACCCATGGCAGCCGCGAGGCGATGATGGCCTGTGTCGAGGCCTATCTCGACAGCGGCCACCGTGCGTTCGTCGAGCTGCGCGATTCGGGCGCGATCGACGCCTTCGGGCTCGGCGTCAACGAGTGGGAAGTCTGCCAATATGTCGGCGAGCGTGCGGAGATCGATCTCTTCCTGCTCGCCGGCCGCTACACCCTTCTGGAGCAGGAGGCGCTCACGACGATGCTGCCGATGTGCGAGGAGCAGGGCATCGGCGTGGTGATCGGCGGGCCATACAATTCCGGCATCCTCGCGACCGGCGCGGTCGAGGGCGCGCACTTCGATTATAAGCCCGCCCCGCCCGCCATCCTCGATCGCGTGCGGCGGATCGAGGCGGTGTGCGCGAGGCACGGCGTTGCGCTGCGCGACGCGGCGTTGCGCTTTCCGCTGTGCCATCCGGCGGTGATGTGCGTCATTCCGGGCGGCGTGAAGCCGGAGGAAATCGCCGGCTCGGCCGCGTCTCTCTCCGCCGAGATCCCGGCCGCCTTGTGGCAGGATCTCAAGCGGGAGGGCCTTTTGCGCGAGGACGCGCCCGTGCCCGCCTGAGGCGGACGGCTAGGCCATCTCGTTGGCGATGGTCGTAAACCGGTCGACGAGGCGGGTGAGCGTCGCGACATAGTCGGCGGCGCCGTCGGTGAGCGACCAGGGCGAGCGCTCCAGCATGTAGTGGACCTGCGCCGTCTCGAGCTGGATCGCATGGACCCCCTCGGCCGGGCGGCCATGAAAGCGCACGGTCCACCCGCCGCGAAAGCGTCCGTTGACCACGGTCTCGGCCGTCGCGCGGCATTCTTCGGCGGCGGCGTCCTCGAAGGCCTTGTCGCAGGTCGCGCCGTCATTGGTGCCGACATTATAGACCGGCAGCGTGCCCTCGAAGAGGCGGGGGATCACGGAGCGGATCGAGTGAAGATCGAACAGCACCGCGACGCCGTGATCCTCTTTGATGCGCAAGAGTTCGGCCGCGATCGCCTCGTGATAGGGCGTGTGATAGGCGGCGCGGCGTTCGCCGATATCGCCGTCGGTCGGCTCCTCACCATGGATCCAGAGCGGGTTTCCGTCGAAATCGGTGGTCGGGATGAGATCCGTGGTCGCCTCGCCCGGATAAAGGCTCGCGCCGGACGGATCGCGGTTGGCGTCGATCACATAGCGATGGAAGCCGGCGCTGATGACGCTCGCCTTGCCGGCGAAACGGGCGGCGAGATGGTCGAGATGCCAATCGGTGTCGGTCATCGCCTGACCGGTCTCGTTGAGCCGCCGGGCGATGTTCGAAGGAATATAGGTCGAGGCGTGTGGGACGGAGATCAGGATGGGGCCATTGCCGGGAGTCAAAGTGAAGGGTTGGCTCATTGGTGACGACCTCCTGATTGAGCGGGCTTGAACGGCACGATCCTGCGAAAGGCCGAGCCCAAAGCCAATATGGAGCAGATGACGCGCATTGCGCGTCTTGCTTCATCCGGACATTAAATTTGTGTGGATAGGGGCGTTTCGGCCGTTCAGAGGCCGGAAAGACGCGAATTCTGCCGTAAGCCTATCTGCAAGAATCGTGCCACGGCAAGTCGCTTCTCATTTGATAATGCCGCGAAGGCCAAGTCAACACCGCCGGCCGCGATTAATCGCCCTCGCGGCACGATCACGCGGGGCTCTCATCAGAGAGATCACACGGCGTGACCAGGGGCGCGTGGCGCGGTGACGGCGCCCCTTTCGCCCGCCCCGCGCCCTCGGCTAGGCTGCTGGCCGCCCTCTTGCGTCGGTTGGAAACCCCATGAGCCTTGTGATCCGCGTCGGCCCGGCGCGCGCCGATTGGTGGCTCGCGCATATGCGCGCGCTTCTGCCCGAGATCGAATGCCGCCCCTGGGACGATCCGGGCGACCTCGACGCCGTGCGCTATGCCGTCGTCTGGAAGCCGCCGGCGGGCGGGCTGAAGCGGTTTCCCAATCTGGAGCTGATCGTGTCGATCGGCGCGGGGATCGACCATATCCTCGCTGATCCCGAGCGCCCCGCTGATGTTCCCATCGTGCGGACGACGAGTGGCGAGCTGACGCAGCGGATGCGGGAATATGTCCTCCTCCATGTCCTGCGGCTCCACCGCGATCTGCCCGCGATCGAGGCCGCGCAGAAAAGCGCGGAGTGGCGCCAGGTGGTGACGCCCCCGGCGCCCGGCCGCACCGTCGG
The DNA here is from genome assembly GCF_021556395.1 of Acuticoccus kalidii. GTDB lineage: Bacteria > Pseudomonadota > Alphaproteobacteria > Rhizobiales > Amorphaceae > Acuticoccus > Acuticoccus kalidii. Next base: position 284,079 of record NZ_JAKGCS010000015.1, on the reverse strand, counting down.
CGTGATGGGGCTCGGCAATCTCGGCGCCGACGCGGCCCGTGCGCTCGCCGCCGTCGGCTTTGCGGTTCGTGGCTGGTCGCGGTCGCCAAAATCCGTCGCCGGGGTGGAGACTTTCGCCGGGGAGGCCGGCCTCGACGCCTTCCTCGCCGGGACGGACATTCTCGTCTGTCTCCTGCCGCTGACGGACGCGACGCGCGGGATCCTCGATGCAAGGCTGTTCGCCAAGCTCCCGGAGGGAGCCTCGATCATCAATGCGGCGCGGGGCGAGCATCTCGTCGAGGCCGACCTCATCGCCGCGCTCGATGCCGGACACATCCGGTATGCGACGCTCGACGTCTTCCACGAGGAGCCGCTGCCGCCGGGCCATCCCTTCTGGCGCCATCCGCGCGTTTATGTGACGCCGCACGTCGCCTCGCTGATCGACCCGGTGGCGGGCGGCGAGATCATCGCCGCCAATATTCGCCGCTTCATCGCCGGCGAGCCGATCCCCGATCTCGTCGATCTATCGAAGGGCTATTGAATCACGGGCGGACGAGAGCGCCCGCCGCCGGATCGCGCTCGACGCGCGGGGCGAAGGGGGCCGGCGCCGCAGCGCCACCGATCGGCTGGGACGGATCGTTGATGCCGTGGCACAGCCCGCTCGCCGGATCGCGTGAGACGCCCGACGGGCAGGCATAGAGCTTCGGAAAGACGAGACGCTGGGCGACCTCCAGCGGCGAGCGCGTGGCGAGATGGGCGAGAACCGCCTCGCCGAGCGCCGGATCGACGCGGACCGAGCCGCGATCCGTCGCGTCGATCCGTGGGTGATTGAAGGCCTCTTCGAGGGTGAGGCCGAAATCGAGCATCAGGGCCGCGACCTGAAGGACGGCGGGCATGATCTGGTTGGCGCCCGACGCACCGACCGCGAACAGCGCCTTGCCGTCCCGCTCGGCGATGGTCGGGCACATGTTCGATGCGTTGATGCGCTTGTGGCCGGCCATCGACGTTGGATAGCCGGGGCGCGGGTCGAAATAGGACACCGAATTGTTCATCAGGATCCCGGTCGAGGGCAGCACGACGCATGAGCCGAAACGGTTGAGGAGCGTGTAGGTGAGGGCGACCATGTTCCCCTCCGCATCCACCGCCGACATGTGGCTCGTGCAGCCGCCGACCTCCTTGGCCCGGCCGATCGCGATATTGTGGCTCCGCCAGGCGGCGTCGAGCGCATCGGCGTAGACGGCCCAGCTCTCCGGGCCGATCCCCTTGGCGGTGTCGAGATGCGCCGCGATATGGCCGAACGCCTCGACGAGGCGCGGGCCGCCGCTCGTCGGCCCGGCGGTGTGCAGCGCGACGCTGCGATGCTCGCCGGTCAGCGCGCCGTGCTCGAGGGCCTCGTAGGCGGCGAGATCGCCTTCGTCGATGCGGCTGCCGCCGGCCTGAAGGTCGGCCGCGAGCCGTTCGGCGAGGGCGCCGCGATAAAAGCTCTCCGCACCGCCGTCCGCGAGCGCGCGCAGCGTGTCGGGCAGGGCGCCGAGGGCGAGAAAGCTCTCCGGGCGCGGCGGGCCGCCGTCCGGGAGATAGACGGCGCGGGCGGCGGGATCGCGGGCGAGGTCCGCCATCGCGAGGCTCACCTGGAGGGTCGTGAACCAGTCCGCGGCGAGGCCGCGATCGGCGAGGGTGATCGCGGGGGAAAGAATCGTGTCGAGGCCGAGCGTGCCGAACCGGCCGAGCGCGTGGGAGAGGCCCTTCACCGCCCCGGGCACCGTAATCGAGCGGTAGCCGACGACGTGTTGCCGGTCGACGACGGCGGGAAAGCCCATCAGCGAATCCGGCCCGTCGGGGTCGAGCGGGTAGTCGTCGAAGGTGATGGCGGCGGGAAGCATGCCCTGAAAGTCGATCACGCGGGCGGTGCGCTCGGCGGCGGACCAGACGACCATGTAGCCGCTGCCGCCGAGGCCGCACATCCACGGCTCGACCGCGCAAAGGGCGAAGGCGGTGGCAACGGCCGCGTCGATCGCGTTGCCGCCGGCATGAAGCATCGCCGCGCCGGCCCGCGCCGCCTCATGGTGCTGGGCCGCGACGACGCCGGCTTCGCTCGCGACGGCGCGCTTCGACACCGCCCATTGTTCGACCGACCGATTCATATCCACCCGTCTTCACCCCTTCGCGTGCGTCGTCCCGCCTCGTGCCGGAACGAGACGATCGTGCGCAAGTTTAACCCTTGGATCCAAGTGAGAACCGAGGACTTCGCACTATGGCCTACACCGTCCGCGACATGCCCGAACAGCTCCCGTCCGCGCTGGTCGAAAAGGCCCGCGAGGTGGAGACGGCGACGATCGGACACCGGCGGTTCATGGGCTTCGTCGATCCGGCGATCCAGGCGGTGCACGGCTATCGAATGGTGGGAACGGCGGTCACGCTCGCGCTGCCGGGGCAGGATTCGACGCTGCTTCACCATGTCATCCAATATCTGCGCAAGGATGATGTCCTGGTGATCGACCGGCTCGGGGACACCCGGCACGCCTGTTTGGGCGGGGCGGTCGCCTGTGCGATCAAGACGCGTGGTGTGGCCGGTGTCCTGATCGACGGGCCGTGCACCGACATTCCGGAGATCGTGCAATACGACCTACCGGTCTGGTGCCGCGGGCCCTCGCCGATCACGACGCGCCTTTATGACGTCGGCGGCGCCTTCAATGTCGACATCCAGTGTGGCGGGGCGGTGGTGCATCCCGGCGATCTCGTGGTGTGCGATTTCTCCGGCGCGCTGGTGATGCCGGCCGCCGAGGCCGAGGCGGACGTCGACTGGGCGCTCGGCAAGCAGCGGATGGAGCCGGCCTCGCATCTCGCGCTGAAGGCGGGCGCCTATCTCGGCATCGACACCGGGGCGACTGAGAAGGTTCTCGCCAAACTTTAACGCCTCCATCATCCGGCCGGGTATGGCCGCCCCGTGACGCCGGCCCCTCTATCCGCGCGCCGTGTTTGAAGGCATGGTCGCGCCATGAGCACACAGCGCCCTCTCGTCCTCGTCACCGGCGCCTCGTCCGGCATCGGCGAGGCCTTCGCCAAGATCATTGCCGCCGATGGATGCGATCTTCTCCTCGTCGCCCGCCGCACCGAGCGGCTCGACGCGCTGAAGGCCGAGATCGGCGGCGAGACCCACACTCTGCCGCTCGACATCACCGCCCCCGGCGCGGGCGACGAGCTGGACGCCGAACTGGCGCGTCTCGGCCGGCCGGTCGATATTCTGGTCAACAATGCCGGGTTCGGGAAAGCCGGCCCGTTCGCCGGATCCGACCGGGCGGATCAGCTCGGCATGGTCGATCTCAACGTGCGCGCCCTAGTCGATCTCACCCATCGCTATTTGCCGGGGATGGTCGAGAGGCGCACCGGCGGCGTTCTGAACGTCGCGTCGACGGCGGCGTTTCAGCCGGGGCCGAACGTTGCGGTCTATTATGCCTCAAAGGCGTTCGTTCTCTCTTTTTCGGAGGCGCTCAGCGAAGAGGTGCGCGGCAGCGGCGTCACCATCTCGGCGCTCTGTCCGGGCCCGACCCATTCGGAGTTCGGCGCGATCTCCGGCATGGCGACGCACCGCGTCTTCCGGCCGTCTTTCCTGAAGACGTCGGAGGCGGTCGCGCGGCAGGGATGGGCCGGATTCCGCGCGGGACGGCGCGTCGTCGTGACCGGGGCGCTCAACAAGATGACGGCGGCGGGCGGGCGCGTCCTGCCGAAGGGCGTCGTCCTCAGGATGGTGAAGCGGCTCCAGACCGACCGTTAGGCCGGCGGGGCGGTCAGTCGAACAGCTCGGGCCGGGCGATGCGCAGCGCCATCAGGCAGACGATCGCCTTGCCGTCGCGCAGGTCGCCGCTCTGGAAGGCACGCCACAGGTCGGCGAAGCCCCATTCCTCGACGTCGATCATCTCGTCTTCGTCGGCGTCGGGGCCGCCGCCGTCGAGCTTGTCGGCCGGGGTGTAGCGGGCGAGGAAGCAGCTCATCTGCTCCGTCACCATGCCGGGGATCGGGTAAAATGTGCTCACTTTTTCGGGATCATGCACGCGATAGCCAAGCTCTTCGCCGGCTTCGCGGACGGCCGCCGCGGCGGGGTCGGCATCGTCCGGGTCGATCAGCCCGGCCGCCGCTTCGAGGAACAGCCCGTTGCCCTCCGCGACATGGACGGGCAGGCGAACCTGACGGACCAAAAGGCAGGTCTTGCGCGTTTCGTCATAGGGAAGGACAGCCGCACCGTGTCCGTGATCATGCACCTCGCGCACGACCTCGATTTTGCGGTCGCCCTGCTGAAGGCTCGCTTCATAGAGGTCGAGTTTCATGAAGCCGTCATAAACTGATCGTTTGTGACGCACGCTGTAGGTCTGATCGGTCAAGGCTGAGTTCCCGTCCGGCGTTGGCGTGCTATAGCGTTCCAATCGCCGAAATGCCACGCCCATTGTGGGAGGCTCACATGCGCCAGACAAGCGTCCTCGACGATCTGCTCAGCGCAATCACCGACAACCGCCTGTTCCGCGAGCGCCGCCGTCCGAAGCGGATTTCGCGCGCCGATCTCGCGGCGATGCTGGCCGCGCTCTATTCGGGGCAGGGCGAGGCGTCGTCCACCGAGCGGGCCGAGGAGTTCCTGCGGGCCTATCGCGATCTCGATTCCGCGGGGCGCACCTTCGTCTATCGCACGCTCGCGACCGATTACGGGCCGGAGCCGGACGCGCTCGCGGCGGCGGCGAAGGCCTATCTCGACAAGCCGAGCGAGACGAACGCCAAGGCGCTCCAGGTCGCCGCCGAGCCGCGCCGGGTGGAGATCTTCCGCCGGCTCAATCTCGTCCAGGGCGGCACGCAGGCGCTCGTCGCGATGCGGCTCGAACTCTTCGCGCGCCTTGCCAACCATCCCGAATTGTGGACCGTGGACGACGATTTGCGCCGCCTCTTCCAGGCCTGGTTCAATCGCGGTTTCCTTCTTCTGCGCGAGATCGATTGGCAGACCTCGGCGGCGATCCTCGAAAAGATCATCCGCTATGAGGCGGTCCACGAGATCCAAGACTGGGAGGATCTGCGCCGCCGGATCGACGTGCCGGACCGGCGCCTGTTCGGCTTTTTCCATCCCCGCCTCGGCGACGAGCCGCTGATCTTCGTCGAGGTCGCGCTCACCGAGGACGTGCCGACGGCGATCGAGCCGATCCTGACGGACAAGCGTGAGCCGATCGACCCGCAAGCGGCGACGACGGCGGTGTTTTATTCGATCTCCAACTGCCAGGACGGGCTGCGCGGGATTTCGTTCGGTTCGTTCCTCATCAAGCAGGTCGCGGACGACCTCGCGCGGGAGCTGCCGAACCTCAAGACCTTCGTCACGCTGTCGCCGGTGCCGGGCTTCGCGCAATGGCTGCGCGAGGAGGCCGCCCGCCCGACGAGCGCCGTGGACGAGCCGACGCGCTTGCTTCTCGACAGTCTCGACGGACCCGACTGGCTCGACGACCCGGCGCTCGCGAAGGCCGCGGAGACGGCGCTCACGCCGCTGATCGCCTATTATCTGACCGAGGCGAAGGATGCGCGCGGCCGGCCCGCCGATCCCGTCGCCCGTTTTCATCTCGGCAACGGCGCGCGGCTCGAGCAGATCAACTTCGCCGCCGATCGCGCGCCCGGCGCCCTCGCCACGGCGCACGGCTACATGGTCAATTATCGCTATATCCTCTCGGATGTGGAGCGGAACCACGAGGCGTTCGTGAACGAGGGCAAGGTCGCGTGCATCAACGCCGTGTCCCGTCTCACACGCGGGGTGAAGGTCGCCGAACGCGATGCCGCCGCCGGTCCGAAACAGCTTCCCCCGCCCGCCGCCGAAAAGGCCAACGCGGCGGCGAGCTGAGCGGCGCGTCGCCCGCCTCGCGCGACCTCGGCGTTCCGCTCCGGCGGCCGCCTGCGGCGGAGTGGCCGGGCCGTGTCGTCAGCGCTCGGGAGGAGCGTCGCCGGCCGGGGTGGCGGCGGCGGGGAAGGTCGGCGTGGGCGCCTCGTCTCCGTCGGCGAACGGATCATCCGGCAAGGCGGGGCGCGGACCCGGGCCGTCGGGGGCGAGCCAGGCGAGTTCGTCGATGACCTCGCGGAAGGTTCGCAGCGCCGTCGAGAGGGCGGGGCGCCAGTCCTCGCGGCGATAGGCGGCGCTCATGCGCGACTGTTCGATTTCCGGCTCGCTCGTCAGCGCGACCACGCGGCCCGACACGACGTCCGCGTCGACGAGTCGGCGCGGCAGGATCGCGACGCCGACCCCGGCCGAGACCATGTGCGCCACCACCGTGATGCTGTTGCTGACGGAGATCTGTTGCGGGGTCAGGCCGTCGGTGCGGAACCAGTTCACCGTCTGCTGATACATCGGCGAGGGGCTCGGGTTGGTGAGCACCGGGATGTGGCCGAGATCGCGCGGGCGGATCCGTTCGGGCAGGCCGAAGCTCGGATGCGCGACCCACGCCGCTTCCTGGATGCCGAGCGCCAGCACGCGAAGGCGCGGATCGTCGTGCAGATTGATCCCGAGCGCGAGATCGAGCCGGCCGGCGAGGAGGTCGCGCTCGAGGTCGACGCTGGTGCCGATCGCGAGGTCGAGGCGTAGCAGCGGATGCCGCTCCCGCAGGATCTCGAGGACGCGGGGCAGGCCCGCCATCGCGACGGCTTCGCTGACGCCCATGCGGACGACGCCGCTGATCGTCCCCTGCATCGAGCGGTGTTGCAGCTTCTCGACCTCGGACAAGACGAGCGTCGCGTGGTCGAGCGTGGTGATCCCGTCGCCGGTGAGGCGCAGGCCGCGGCCTTGGCGGGCGAACATCGGCCGGCCGACGGCCTCGTTGAGATCGCGCAGGCGGAGCGAGACGGTCGATTGGGTGAGGCTGAGATGCTGCGCGGCGGCGCTGACGCTGCCCAAACGGGCAACCCACACCAGTGCCTCAAGTTGCGCCAACGTGATCCGCATAAATTGAAAATACCAATGAATCGCGTTCCAAAATACTCATTGGAGTGATTCTATCAATGTCTGTTAACGTCCTCGCCGATACGGGGCCCGGCGCCCGCCGAGAGCGGGCCGGGCTCGGACCCGAATGCGAATGGGGGAATGGCGATGACGAATTGGCGAAATGGGATTAGCGCGGCCGTCCTGGGGCTCGCGCTCGCCGCACCGAGCGCGTCGATGGCGCAGGATCTCGATGCGGTGAACCTCAAGGTTTCCGGCGGCAACCGCACGCAGAACCAGTTCCGGTATATCCAAGAGCCGTTCTTCAACACGGAGCTTTCCGAGGCCTCCGGCGGCAAGGTGACGACGACCTTCGGCTCGCTCGATGATCTCGGAATGCAGGGCCCCGAGGTGCTGCGCCTTCTCGGTCTCGGCATGTTCGACATTTCCGAGGGCACGCTGTCCTATATGGCGGGCGAGGCGCCGGCCTTCGAGGCGCTCGACCTTCCCGGCCTCACCTCCGACATCAAGGCCCAGCGTCAGATGGCGGACGCGTTCCGCCCGACGCTCGAGAAGGAGATGATGGAGCGCTTCAACGTGAAGCTCCTGTCGATGGCGCCGATCGCGCTCCAGGTGCTCTACTGCTCCAAGCCCGTGTCGGATCTGTCCGATCTCAACGGCCTCACCGTGCGGACCTTCAACCGCGCGATGGCTGAGCTCGTCGAAGGGCTCGGCGCGAAATCGGTCAACATCCCGTTCGCCGAAGTCGTTCCGGCGCTCGAGCGCGGCGTCGCCGATTGCGCGATCACCGGCACCTCGGCCGGCAACACGGCCCGCTGGTGGGAGGTGACTGATCATCTCGTGGTCCTGCCGATGGGCTGGTCGATGACCTTCTTCGCCGCCAACGCCAACAATTGGGGCCGTCTGTCCGAGGAGACGCAAGCCTTCCTCACCGAGCAGTTCGCCGGGATGGAAGATCGCCAGTGGGCGCAGGCCGAGGCCGACATTCAGGACGGCATCAACTGCAACACCGCCGAGGGCGAGTGCAAAGACGGCATCGTCGCCGATCCGGCGATGACGCTGGTGGAATTGTCCGACGAGGACATCGCCCACGCCAACCAGATCCTCAACGAGGCCGTGCTCACCGGCTGGGCCGAGCGTTGCGGTGAGGACTGCGTCTCGGCGTGGAACGGCACCGCGGGCGCCGTTCTCGACATCGAGGTGTCGGCAAATTGATTGCCGGCAGCGGTCTCGACCGCGCCGTCGGCGCGGTCTCCCTCTGGATGGCCCGGCTGGGGGGCGTCGCGCTGCTGGCGGCGGCGCTCCTCATCTCCGCCGAGGTGCTGACGCGGGCGACCAACATCGCGTCCTGGAGCCTCGGGACGGAGCTGTCCTCCTACGCGCTCGCGGTCAGCGCGTCCTGGGCGCTCGCCTTCGTCGTCTATGAGCGGGCACATGTGCGGGTCGACGTCCTGATCCGCCGCCTGTCACCGAACATGCGCGCAGCGGCGGACATTCTGGCGGTAAGCGCGCTCGCGATCGTCGGCGGTCTCCTCGCCGTCGGCGCCTATGGGATGGTCGAGACGTCGTTGCGGCTCGCGGCGCGGTCCAACACGACGCTCGGCATGCCGCTCGCCTGGCCGCAGGGCCTTTGGGCGGCCGGGCTCGTCTGGTTCACCTTCGTCGCCCTCTTCCGTGCCGCCGCCGCGATCGAAGCGCTGTGGCGCGGCGATTACGCCACCGTCGATGCGGTCGCCGGTACGCCGTCGACCGACGACGAGGTGGAGGAGGCGCTCGAAGCCTCCGAGCGACACGCGCTCGTACGGGATTGAGAGTGATGGTACCCACGACACTCGGCCTTCTCTTCACGCTCCTCCTGATCGGCTTGCCGATCGGCGCGGTGATGCTCGTCCTCGCCCTCGCGATCGGCGCGATTTTCTCGCCGATGCCGCTCTATCTCGCGGCAGGGGAACTCTCCTGGGTCTCCTCCTCGAATTATCTCCTCGTCTCGGTGCCGCTCTTCGTCTTTCTCGGCGAGATCCTGCTGCGGGCGGGGATCGCCGAGCGACTCTATGGGGCGATCGTCCAATGGATCGGCTGGCTGCCGGGCGGGCTGATGCACGCCAATATCGGCGCGAGCGGCGTCTTCGCGGCGACCTCCGGCTCCAGCGTCGCGACGGCGGCGACGATCAGCGTCGTCGCCAAGCCGATGGTCGAGCGCTACGGCTATAATGAGCGCCTTTTCTACGGCTCCGTCGCCGGCGGCGGGACGCTCGGCATCCTCATTCCGCCGTCGATCAACCTCATCCTCTATGGCTGGCTGACGAGCACCTCGGTGCCGGGCCTTTATATGGCGGGTGTCATTCCGGGCCTCGTGCTCGCCGGCCTCTTCTCCGCGGCGATCGTGCTCATCTGCCTCGTGAAGCCGGGCTTCGGCGGCACCCGCATCGAGACGAGCTGGCGCAAGCGGATCGAGAGCCTGCCGGCTCTCGTCCCGCCGCTCTTCATCTTCGCGGTGATCCTCGGTTCGATCTATCTCGGCATCGCGACGCCGACGGAATCGGCTGCGCTCGGCGTTCTCTCCGCCCTTGTGCTCGCCGCCGTCCACGGGCGCCTCACCGTCGGCGTTCTCCTCGAGGCGATCGACGGGACGATGCGGACCACCGGCATGATCATGCTGATCGTGATGGCGGCCTGGTTCCTCAATTTCACGATCTCCGCGATGGGCCTCGTGACGGCGATCAATCAGGGCATCGTCGCGATGAACCTCGACCCGCTGACGCTGCTCGTCGCGGTGATCGCGGTCTATCTCGTGCTCGGCTGCTTCATGGATCCGCTGCCGATGATGATCGTCACGGTCCCCGTGCTGACGCCGCTGATGGTCTCGGCCGGCTATGATCCGATCTGGTTCGGCATCCTCATCGTCCTCCTCTGCGAGGCGGCGCTGATCACACCGCCGATCGGCATGAACCTCTTCGTGGTGCAGGGGGTGCGGCGGCGCGGCTCCATCGTCGATCTGATGGTGGGCGTCCTGCCGTTCCTCCTCGCGCTCATCGTGATGATCGCCGCGATCATCCTCTTTCCTCAACTCGCTCTCTGGATGCCGACTTTGTTGCGCGGCTGATCCTTCCGCAGGAGAACATCAATGTCAGAAGACTTTTCGGTTCGGTTGCGCGGCCAATCCGTGGTCGTGACCGAGGCGATGCGGGCCGCCGTGCTCGACGAGATGCCGGAAATCGGCTGGATCGAGGACGAGGGGCTGCGCACCAAGGTGCTGAACGCCTGGGCGGCGGCGCTCGCGGCGAGCGGCTTCCGCAAGCTCGGCGAGCTGAAGCCCTCCGGCAACTACGACTCCCCGCCGCTGAAGACCGGCACGCAGGCCGATCATATCCGCTCCGTCACCCGCCTCGCGGTGAAGATGGCCGAGGAGCTCGACGGCCTCTTTCCCGGCTTCGAGTACGATCGCGATATCCTGATCGCCGGCGGTCTGTGCCACGATATCGGCAAGGTGTGGGAGTTCGACCCGGAGAATGTCGAGCGCTGGCGGGCCGATCCGTCGGCGACCGGGATGCCCTCGATCCGGCACCCCGGCTACGGCGTCTATATCTGCCTCGTGTGCGAGTTGCCGGAAGAGGTGGCGCACGTCGCCGGTGGGCATTCGGCCGAGGGTGAGCTCGTCACCCGCAGCCTCGAGAACACGATCATCCGCTGGGCCGACCACAGCTTCTGGAAGATCGTCGAATCGGGCGGTCAGCTCAGCGACGTCGACACCTGGCTGCCGCCCGCCAAGATCGGCGCGGCCTGAGCCTCAATCCGGCTCGACGGCGATGACGCGGGCGGGGCAACCGTCCGCGTCCGGCAATTTGAGGGGCAGCGCGTAGACCGTGGTCCGCGGGTTCGTCAGAGCGCCGAAATTGGCGACGTATTCGATGAGGATCACGCCGTTCCTCAACAGCACGTCGTGGCTGACGAAATCCGCCATCGGCGCGGTGACGCCGCCGAGAAGCTGGCGGATCGGATAGTCCTGCGGAAAGTCCGGGGCGAGCGCCTTGATCTTGCGGGCGAGAAGCCACTCGCAGGCGTCGCGGCCGAGATAGGGCGCGTCGGTCCAGAACTCGGGCGTCGCGAGCGAGCGCGCCTCATCCCAACACGTCTTCAACAGCACGATATCGCCCTCGCGAACGTGGCCGCCGCGCGCGTCGAGCATCGCGGCGGTGATCTCCGCCTGCGGCGCAATGTCCGACGTGATGTCGACAATGGCGGCCTCGCCGATCGTCGCCTCCAGCGGCACGTCGCTCGAGGTCTTGCCGTCGGCCAGCATGTGGCGCGGCGAGTCGATATGGGTGAAGCCGTGCACCACGAGGCCGAGCCACGTGACCTGGAACTGGGCGCCGTCGGCGAAGCTGCTCTTCAGCGAACGCTCCATCGGCCAGCGAAAATGCGGTTCGATGGAAACCGATAGGTCGACGATACGGGCCATGGCGCGTCCTCTCTTTTTTGGATTGGCGCGAGCCTAGAAGCTGTCCCGAATTGCGGCAAGACTTGCATGCAATATCGCGAAACAGAGGCGAAGACCGTCCTCCGGCTCTTGACGCTTCAGCGGATTTGCATGCAAAAATTCAAATCAAAGCCCGTCGCAGTCAACGGAGAATTGGCGCCGACAGGTGACGGACGTCTCGATACGACCGCAATCAAATAACGCGCGCGACTCAACGGCAGCGACGCGAACAAAACAGTTGGAGGAAACGAACGTGTACAAGCTCGGTACAGGTCTATCCCGTCGTCGGTTCGTCGTGCTCGCGGGCGCGACGTCGGCCGCCATGGTCGTGCGTCCGCGCGTCGGTCGCGCCGCGGTGAACCTCAAGCTCACCCACCCCGCCGACACCAGCCACCCGGTCCACACCGAGACGGTGAAGATGGTCGAGCGCATCGCCGACCGGACCGACGGCGAAGTCGCGATCACGATTTTCCCGAACAACGCCCTCGGATCGCCGACCGAGACCGCGCAGCAGACGCGCGCCGGCGCGGTCGACATGATCATTCTCAACCCGGCGAATATCGAGGCGCTGTCGCGCACGATCGGCGTCGTGAACATTCCCTACCAGTTCGACAGCTACGAGCACGCCCACAAGACGCTCGACGACACGGGCCGCGCGTGGATGGCCGAGCAGCTCGCCAATGCCGGCTTCACCTGGGTCGCGAACTGCGAATGGGGCTTCCGCAGCCTGTCCAACAGCCGCCGTCCGGTGAACACCCCGGCCGATATCGAAGGGCTGAAGCTGCGCGTGCCGCCCGAGCTCGCGATCAAGCTCGCCTTCGAGGCGCTCGGCGCGCTGACCCAGACGATCGCCTTCCAGGAGGTCTATCTCGCCCTCGCCAACAAGACGGTGGACGGGCAGGACAACCCGGTCGGCACCACCTACGCCGCCAAGTTCTTCGAGGTGCAGGACCATATCGCCCTCACCAAGCACATCTATGCGACGGTGATGCTCGCCTCGAACCCGCGCGCCTGGGAGCGCCTCACCGACGATCAGCGCGCGGTGATCTCCGAGGAGGCGACCGCCGCGGGCAATGCGGCGCGCCAGCAGGTGATCGACCAGGAGAGCTTCTATCTGTCCAAGATGGAAGAGTCGGGCGTCGCCGTCACCCGGCCCGAGATCGCGCCCTTCCGCGAATTGATGACCCCGGCCTATGACGAGCTGAAGGCCACCATCGGCGAGGACGCCTGGAACACCTGGCAAGGCTACGTGGACGCGGCCCGCACGAGCAGCTGATCCGCGATCAAGCCCGCCGCCCCGGCTGACGCGTCGGGGCGGCGGATCGACCGCCCCGCTCGTCCTCTCGCCGGAGTGCTCCTCGCGCCATGTTCATGGTCATTCTTCTCGCCGCGCTGTGCGGTCTGATCCTCATCGGCACGCCGATCGCCGTCGCGCTCGGCATGATCGCCGTCGGGACCATGTGGTACACGACCGGGCCGGACCTTCTCTTCATCTTCATCCAGCGCCTCTATGCCGGGACGACCTCGTTCCCGCTGCTCGCGATCCCGTTCTTCATCGTCGCCGGCAACCTGATGAACACCGGCGGCATCACGGTGCGCATCTTCGATGCCGCACAGCTCTTTGTCGGTCGTATCCGGGGCGGACTGGCGCACGTGAACGTTCTCGCGAGCGTGCTCTTTGCCGGCATGTCGGGCTCGGCGGTGGCGGATGCGGCGGGGCTCGGCATCATCGAGGTGAAGGCGATGCGGAAGGCGGGCTATACCGGCCGTCTCGCCGCGACGGTGACGGTGGTGTCGTCCACGATCGGGCCGATCATGCCGCCGAGTATTCCGCTCGTCATCTATGGCAGCCTCGCCAACGTCTCGATCGGCGCGCTGTTCCTCGCGGGCATTCTGCCGGGCGCGATGATGGCGATCGCCCTGATGATCGTGATCGCGATCGTCGCCCATCGGCGGAATCTGCCGGTGATGGCCGAGCGGCCGCACGGGGCCGAGGCGCGGCGGATCTTCCTCAACGCGGCCCCCGCGATGCTGACGCCGATCCTCATCATCGGCGGCATTCTCGGGGGTCTCGCGACGCCGACCGAGGCCGCCGTTCTCGCCACGGCCTACGCGCTGATCCTCGGCCTCTTCGTCTATCGCGAATTGCGGCTGAAGGATCTGCCGGACATTCTCTGGCTCTCCGCGCGCCAGACGGTGCAGGTGATGTTCATCATCGCCGCCGCCGCGCCGTTCGGCTGGGTGCTGATCCAGCAGCAGATTCCGAACGCCGTGATCGAGCAGCTCTTCAACCTCACCAGCGAGCCTTGGGCGATCCTCCTCCTCATCAATATCGTCCTCCTGGTGCTCGGCATGTTCATCGAGGGCGTGGCGATCATCATCATCGCCTTCCCGATCCTGCTGCCGGTGATGATGGAGATCGGCGTCGACCCGGTGCACTTCGGCATCATCATGGTGCTGAACCTGATGATCGGGCTCGTGACGCCGCCGGTCGGCATGTGCCTGTTCGCCGTCTCGGAGGTGAGCCGCGTGCGGGTCGGCGAAATCGTGCGGGAGATGTGGCCCTATGTGCTCGCGCTCCTCGCGGTTCTGATGCTCGTCACCTTCGTGCCGCAGACGGTGCTCTTCCTTCCCGAACTCTTCGGATACGGAGCCGGCCGATGATCGCCCTCCTGAAAGCGGCGGACATCGCCGTCGCCCGTGTGTGCAAATGGGGCGTCATCGCCGCGCTCAGCGTCCTCTTCTTCCTGCTGCTCGCCGGGGTGGTGACGCGCGCGGTCCCGTTCGTGTCGATCACGGGATATGACGAGATCGTCGAGCTCCTCATCGCGTGGATGACGTTCATCGGCGCCGTCGCCCTGTGGCGCGAGGGGGCCCTCTACAACGTCACGCTGCTCCTCGTCGCGGTGTCGCGGCCGTTGCGGCTCGCGCTGGAGATCCTCATCCGCCTCCTGATGCTCGCCTTCGCCCTCATCCTCCTCGTGAAGGGGTACGAGTTCGCGGCGGGCTCGGGCGAGACGACGCCGTTTCTGCGCTTCGACAAGGTCTATTGGTACGCTTCAATCCCGGTCGCCGGCGCGCTGATGGTCGCCTATTCCATCGCTGGTCTCGTTCTTGCGATGCGGGGACATTTCGATCAGTCGGAACCATCCGGCGGGCTCCTCGGCTGAGCCGGACCCGACCCCATTCCTCCAACGATCTGGGACACGTTCATGGGCACGAGACTCGCCAACAAGACCGCAATCATCACCGGTGGAGGCGGCGGCATCGGCGGCGCGACCGCGCGGCTTTTCTGCGAAGAAGGGGCGCGCGTCGTGATCGTCGACCCGTCCGATCGCGGGATCGAGCGGGTTCTCGGCGAGGTGAAGGCCGCGATGCCGGACGCACCGATCGAGGCGATCAACGCCGACGTCTCCAAGGAGAGCGAATGCGTGCGCGTGGTCGAGGCGGCGAAGGCGGCCTTCGGCGGCGTCGACGTTCTCGTCAACTGCGCGGGGGTGCGCTCCTATGAGCCTCTGGCCGAGGCCAAGGAGGAGACCTGGCGCTGGATCCTTGACGTCAATCTTCTCAGCTATGCCTTCATGGCCAAGGCGGCGCTGCCGGAGCTGCGCCGGTCGGGCAAATCGTCGATCGTCAACATCTCGTCGACCTATGGCGTCTATGGGCGCAAGGGGATGGGCCAATATGATGCGACGAAAGCAGGTATCCTCGCGCTGACGCGCACGCTCGCCTTCGAGGAGATCGAGCACGGCGTGCGCGTCAACTCGATGTGTCCGGGGCTGATCATGACGCCGTTCCATGTCGAGCGCCTCGGCCGCACGCCGGAAGAGCTTCTCGCCGAGGACATCGACATGGCGTTGATCCGGCGCTGGGCGGAGCCGCGCGAGATGGCCTATCCCATCCTCTGGCTCGCCTCCGACGAGGCCTCTTATATCACCGCGACCACCATCATGGCCGACGGCGGACGCCCCGTTCTCTGAGCGGGTGTGCCGGCCGCGGCGCGCCGCGGCCGGCCGGTCTCAGGCGGTCTCGCCGAAGAAGTGGCGGTCCTGCAGCTTGCGGAGCGCCAACAGCTCGGACGCCGGGTCGATCTCGATATCGCCGAAGCGCACCGGTTCGCCCTTGGCGACGGAGCGAATGAGGCGGCGGTTGGACGCCAGATAGAATGGAACGGGGTTCTCCGCCGCGAGCGGGGCCGCCGGGACCATGTGCGCCGACGTTCCGTCGACGAGGTGGTGATGCCCGCCCATATGGAGCGTGGTGCCGGCCGCGAGATCGGTCTCGGCGACCATCACGAGGTCGACTGTGTGCTGCGGATCTTCCGCCCCGCCGGACATGCCGTGGATCTTGGCGTCGAGGATGCTGGTTGCCGCTTCGAGACCGAGCAGATGACGCGGCAGATAGAGCGCCGCGGTCGACCCGTCGCGGCTCACCACATGGCCCTTGTCGCGCAGGAGCTTCCACGTCGCCGCATCGTCGCACCGCACGACGACGAAGACACCGCCGGCGAAGCTGACTTCGGTCGGCGCCCGCAGGCAGTGGAAGACGTCGAGGCTACGCGGGCCGGAGAGGAGGCCGCCATCGCCGGCGAGGGCGAAGAGGCTCGGAAGCTCGTCGATCCGGCCGATCGGGGCGTGGAATGCGGGATTGTCCGGCAGGAAGCCCGTCGCGTTGGCGACGATCGACATTTCGCACAGGTCTGGCACCAGGCGCTGGGGGAGGGCGGCGGCGATCGCCGAGCGCGTCGCCACGATCTCGCGCACGTCGCGATCGCCGAGGCGCTCGACCGCGCCGAACCCGGCGACGGCAATCTCGCGCCCGTTGCTGGTGATCGTCTCGCGGGCGGCGTCGAACACGAAGTCATATTCGGAGGACTTGCCGGCGGCGAGGATCTCGAAGCCCAGCGTCTCGGCCCAGGTGATGAGGCCGATCGCGAGGCTCGGCTGGTCGCCGTCGACCGGGGTCGAGACGACGCCATTGCGCTTCGCCATCAGCGCGAGGCCGGGGCCGACCACGCTATCGACCTCCTTGGAGACCATCGCGACATGGCAGCCCGCCTCGATCGCGAGGCGCGCATGGCGGGCGCCGGCCTCGGGATGGCCGGTCGCCTCGACGACCGCGTCGATCGGAAGCTCGAGCGTCACGGCAAGGTCGGAGGCGGCGATATAATGACCCGCGTCCCAGGCCGCGCGGGCCTCGGCGGCGGTGGTGCAGATCCTCACGCGGGCGCGGTCGACGCCGATGGCGGTGAACGCCGCGGCGGCGGTCTCCGCGTCGAGATCGACGGCGACGCGGGTGTCGAGCAGCGCCATGCGCTCGCTCTGCGCGAGGAAGCTGCGCCCGAAGTCTCCCGCGCCGATGATCAACGTCGTCACCGGGTCCGCGTTGGCGTAGAACGCATGGTAGTTCATGACCGTTGCAACTCCATGCAATCAACCGAAAAATGTGCTCCGGCTGCATTGCGCCCTTAAAGGGATGTGGCCAGCCTCGGCAAAAGTTGCATGCAAAATCGGCGTGTTGTCAACGCGCTTGCCGACCTCGATCGAGGATAATATAGAAGTTGCATGCAAGACTTGGCGGTTGTCGAAACGGACGCGGACGACGTGGACTCCACCCGGAAGGACCGGCGTGGCCAGCGTTCAACCTATGCGGCGCAGCGTATCCGGGACATGATCGTCGCCGGCGAGCTGCCGGCCGGTGACCGGATCCCGGAGCGGATGATCACCGAGCGGCTCGGGATCTCCCGCACGCCGCTGCGCGAGGCGTTCAAGATTTTGGAGGCGGAGGGCCTTGTCCACATCGAGCCCAATCGCGGCGCGATGGTGGTGCAGCTCTCCCTCGCCGACGTCGAGCAGATCATCGAGATGCTGATCGGCATGGAGCTTCATGTCGCCGAGCTCGCCTGTCAGCGCGGCACGGACGCCGAAATCGCCGAGGCGGAGCGGCTCCATCACGAGATGGTGGCGGCGTTCGAGCGGCGCGACCTGCTCGAATATTTCAACGTCAATCAGCTCATCCATCTGCAGCTCTTCGTCTGCGCCCATAATGACGCGCTGACGCGGGTCTACAAATCCGAGAGCGCCCGCATCCGCCGCTACCGGTTCGCGAGCAACCGGGAGCCGAGCCGCTGGGCGCGCGCCGTCGCCGAGCACGAGATGATCCTCGACGCGTTGCAGCGCCGCGAGGGCGCCATTCTGCGCGAGCTTCTGCGCGCCCATCATTGGAGCGGCTGGCGGGCGACGCGAAAGGTCCTCGAGCCGGAGCTGCCGTGAGGCGGCCCCGATTCGGCATCCGGGCGGATTGCATTTAAGACTATGTCCCGGATGCAGCGCGGCGCCGAGACGGCGCCCGGATCGAGAAAGGGGCGGACGTGGTGAGGACGTGGCGAAGGCAGGCGAAGGGGCGTCCGGACAGCGGGGCGGGCATACGATGACGCGTGTCGCCGTGATCGGGACGGGCGGAACGATCTCGTCCATCGCCACCGACATCTTCGATTATACCGACTATCCTGAGACCGGCCGCAAGCTCTCCGCGGCGGCGATGATCGAGGAGATGGCGGTCCTCTCGCGCTATGCCGAGCTCGTTCCGGTGCCGTTCGTCGAGGTCGGCTCGAACGCCATCGGTCCGGCCGACTGGCTGCGCCTCGCCACCCTCATCGCCGGCCTCGCGGAGGACCCGGACATCGCCGGCGTCGTCATCCTCCATGGCACGGCGACGCTGGAGGAGACGGCATATTTCCTCCATCTCACCATCAAGACCGAGATGCCGGTGGTGCTCGTCGGGGCGCAGCGCCCGTTCAACTCGGTCGGCACCGATGCGATCGCGAACACCGCCGCGGGCGTCCGTGTCGCCGCGTCGCCCGAGAGCCGGGGGCGCGGCGTCCTCCTTGTGCTCAATGACGAGATCCATTCGGCGCGCGACGTCACCAAGACGTCGACGCATCGCCTGCACGCCTTCAAGTCGGGCGTCTTCGGCCCGCTCGGGACCGCGGATCCCGACCGCATCGCCTATGCCCGTCGGCCCGAGCGCGAGCACACGCTCGCGACCCCGTTCACCGTCGGTGAGGGAACGGCGCTCCCACGCGTCGACATCGCCTATGCCTATGCCGGTGTCGACGGAACCGTCGTGCGCGCCGCGATGGCGGCGGGGGCGGGGGGCATCGTGTCGGCCGGTTTCGCGCCCGGCATGAGCAGCCCGGCGGAGCGGGACGCGCTTCTCGAAGCGGCGGCGTCGGGCGTCGCGGTGGTCCAGTCGACGCGCGTCGGCACCGGCCGGGTGACGCGTCACCATTATCTCGCCGAGACCGGCTTTATCGGCGCCGACGATCTCACCCCGCAGAAGGCGCGTATCCTGTTGATGCTGGGGCTCATGGTGACGCGGGATGTCGAGACGCTGCGGGAATATTTCCGGCGGTTCTAGCGGGGCCGCCCGTCCTCGAGCCGCGCCGCCGTGCCCGGGACGCCGCGTCCCGGCAGAGCCGGGCCACGGCTGCGGGGGCCGTCTGCCCCCGGCGCGCGATGCGCGCTCCCCCGAGGATATTTGCGGAAGGTGATGGGATCAGCCGGGGGGAAATACGAGAATTTCCCGCTTGAGTTGTAATTCCGATCTGGTAGGCTGATCGTGCGGTACAGCCGGGGACGGCGATGACCGCGAAGGTGATGGCCGGGGCGAAAGCTCCGGCCTGATCTTTTTTCGGTGTGCTGGCGACGTGGCTCGCCGGCGTCATGCCGCGCGACGTGTCGGGGCGGGGCGCGATGACCGGCACCCCTCGCGCCCTTGCAGCGATCGCGTTAAACCCGGTCGCCATCGGTCGCCCGCCGACCGCCACACAGCGTCCCGAACCGGATCCGACCATGACCGCTGCCGACCCGCTCACGCGCCGTCTCGCCTTCCTCGCCGAGCTCGAGAAGTTGAAGTCGGTGACGCGTCAATCCCGCCTCGTCGATGGGAGTCGAAACGAGAACTCGGCCGAGCATTCCTGGCACCTTGCGATGTTTGCGATGGTTCTCGCGCCGCACGCGCCGGGGATCGACACGGAGCGGGTGATCGAGCTCCTCCTCATCCACGATATCGTGGAGATCGACGCCGGCGACGTGCCTTATCATCTCGCCGGAAAGGATCTCGCGAAGATCGCCGCCACCGAGGTGGCCGCGGCGGAGCGGCTGTTCGGGCTTTTGCCGGAGGATGAGGGGGCGCGGTTGAGGGCGCTCTGGGACGAATTCGAGGCGGAGGCGACGCCCGAGGCGCGGTTCGCCAAGGGTCTCGACCGCTTGCAGCCGGTGCTTCTCAATCTGATGACGGATGGCGGCACCTGGGACGATTTCGCCGTCACCGAAGAGCAGGTGATGGCGCGCTGCGGGCCGCCGATCGAGGGGGCCTCGCCGGAGCTCTGGGCCGCGGCGACGGCGTTGATCCGGGCCCATTTCGCGGCGCGTCGGGCCGTGGGCTGACGACGGGGCGATGCCGGTGAGGGGACGGGCGCTCGCTGCGGCTCGCGGCTTTGGTGCGGGTGAGGGCCGCACGGATAGAGCGCGAAGTCTGGTTCGATGAAATTATAAGTTGCGGTCGTCGCGAGGCACACGTATCGTCATGGCGGTGCTGGGGGATCGCTCATGTCGATTATGTTGAAGCTCGTCGCGGCCTTTATGCTGCTGTTGAGCGTGTTCTTCGTCGTCATCGCCTATACCGCGCCGTCGCTGATCGCGTTCTCGTATTTGTCGGCGGCGTCGAGCCTTTTCGTGGCCGGCATTTTGGTGCTTGCGGTCGGGAGCATGCTCGATCGGTTGCAATCGATCGACCGCGCGGTCACGGCGCAGTTCGAGCTGCTCGATGCCTATCGGCGCCCTCAGACGCGGCTTTCACGATAATGGACGCGCGGCGACGTGTCCCGAAGGGGGCGCGTCACCTCGCGTCCGGGACGGGGAGGGGACGGCGGCCGGTCACGCCCGGAAGCGGTGCATCGCATCGTTGACGACGATCGACCAGCCGCTTTCCTTGATCGCGAGGTCGGAGACGATGCTCGAATGATGACGGAACGCCACAAAACGCAGAGAGGCGGTGCGCCCGGCGTCGGACATCGTGTCGAACAGCATGGCGGACTGGCGGCGAAACTCCACCGTCTCGTCGCCGCCGGCGGCGATATAGACCGGGCAGGGGATGTCGGCGGCGCGGGAAAGGGGCGAGAATTCGCGGACCTCGTCGGTCGTCAGGTGCAACTCGTCTTGGATGAAGGCGTGCCGCAACGGGGCGAGGTCATAGATCCCGCTGATCGCGACGACGGCGGCGGGTGGCTTCGGGAGCCGAAGCGCCATCTCGACGGCGAGGTGGGCGCCCGCCGAATGGCCGACGATCACCGCGCGGTCGACCTCCGCGAGGATCGCCTCGCACGCCGCCATCGTGTCGGCGACGATGTCGGCCATCCGCACGGCGGGCATCAGCCGATAATCGACATTGTAGAATGTCGCGTGAGCGCCGATGGCCGTCTCGGCGACGAAGCCGAAATCGGCCGCCTCGAAGCGCCGCCAATAGCCGCCATGGATGAAGATCAGCGCGTCGGAGGCGCGTCCCGTCTCGCTCTTCGAGACCGCTTGCATCGGGTCAGGGCCGGTCGCGATGCGGATCGGCGGGTCGAGGGTCGCCATCGCCTTGGCCGAGAGGTCGCGATACCGACCCTCCCAGGATGCGAAATCCGGCACGGTGATCGAATTTTGGAGCTGGGAGTTCCAGAAGGCCTCGGTCTCGGGATACGTCATTCTGCGGCAATCAACCCCGCGTCCAGTGTCACGTTGGCGAGTTGGTTCTTGTAGATCACCCCATCTTTCATGATCATGACAAGATTGTCGCGATGCTGAAGCACAGAAACATCGTTCAGGACGTCGCCGCGCACCAGGAGAAGATCGGCATAGCATCCGGTGCGGATCTCGCCGACGGGAAGGCTCATCAGCGCGCCGCCGATCCGCGTCGCGCATTCGAGCGCTTCGAGCGGGGAGTAGCCGAAATACTTCACGAAGTGGGCGATATCGCGCGCATTGGTGCCCATCGGGGTGATGTTGAAGCCATAATCGCCGCCAACGACGACGCGCAGGCCGCGCTTGCGGATCGCGGTCAACGTCTCGCAGGTCTTCTCGAATTTGCGCAGGAATCCCATCGAGTCGACGATATCCTCGGTCATACCGACGCGCTCGCCCTCGAAGACGACATTGTGCACGAGCCCGAAGGCAGGCCCTACGAAGATCCGATCTTTGACGCTCTCCAGCATGTCGAGCGCCTCCTCGTCGGCGAAATCGCAATGATAGATGCAGTCGAGCCCGTGGCGGACCGCCATCTTCACGCTCTCGGAGGAGCGGGCATGACACGCGGTCGTCTTGTGGAACGCCCGCGCGACGCGGACGAAGGCGGCGAGCTCGTCATCCTCGAGCGGGGTGATCTCCGCGCGGGCGTGGGAGACGAACTCGTCGCCCGAGATGTTGATCTTCATGATGTCGACCCCGTCGCGGACGCATTCGCGCGCGACGCGGCGCATTTCGTCCGGCCCGTCGGCGACGAGGCCGAAGCTCTCTTCGTAGATGTGGCGCTTGCGCTCGTCGCCGAGGCCGGCGGTGGTGGTGATCTCGGGGCTGCCGGCGAGCATCCGGGGGCCGACGATGAGGCCCGATTTTATCGCGTCGCGCGCGGTGACGCCGAGCATTGGCTTCGCCGACGCCGCCTCGAAGATCGAGGTGAAGCCGCATTCGAGGAGAAGCTTCAGGTTTTGCGCGGTGCGCAGCATGTGCTCCTCCGGGCCGATCCGGCCGAGATCGGCATTCTCGTCGATCCCGACAAAAGAGGGGTGGCAGTGCCCCTCGACCATGCCGGGCATCAGGGTGAGGCCGGTCCCGTCGATCGTCGTGGCATCGCCCGAGCCGACCCCGATGCCGACGGCCTCGATCGTGTTGCCGACGATGGCGACGTCCGTCCCGTCCGGCGCCGCCTTGCGGCCGTCGAACACCTTTGCGCCTTTGATCACGAGCATTTTTGCCTCCTTGCGACGCGTCCTCCGGCGCGGATTATGCGTCGCCGAGGTTGATTTGGATACCGCTTGGCAACCGAGGCGGGCGGCGCGCGGAGAGGGAAGTCGCGCGATCACTCGCGCAGAGCGTGAAGTCGTGCTTGATCGTTGGGCGGACCTGGCTCATTCTCTGCCCAATTGGTCACTCGGTGAAGCATGCGTCTCGGTATCAACCTGTTGTGCGCCACGGGTCATGTCACGGAGGCGCATCGTGAGCTTGCGGCCCATGCGAAGGCCGTCGGCTACGATCTCGTCGAGGTTCCGGTCTTCGAGGGAGAGCCGGAGCACTATCGCGCGATAGGACGAATGCTCGACGAGATCGGCATCGCCCGCACGAGCGTTTCCGTTATCCCCGACCCGGCGGCCGACCCGACCCATCCGGACCAGGCGGTGCGCACGCGCGGTCTCGCCCATCTCGACTGGGCGGTCGATTGCGCGGTCGCGCTCGGATCGGAGAGCATTGGCGGGCCGTTCTCCGCGCCGATCGGCGACTTCAGCCGCGCCCCGATCCCCAGCGCCGACAGGGCGCGCGGCGTCACGGCGCACAGGGCGATGGCCGAGCGTCTGCCGGAAGGGATGATCCTCAGCCTCGAGCCGCTCAATCGCTTCGAGAGCGCCTTCCTCAACACCGCCGAAGAGGCCGTCGGATATGCCGAGGCGGTCGGCCATCCCGCCTTTCGCCTGATGCCCGACACCTTCCACATGAACATCGAGGAGCGCGACCCGGCGGCCGCGATGGCGCACGTCGCGCCTTATGCCGGCGTCGTCCATGTGGCGGAGAATGATCGCGGGATACCGGGGCGCGGGCACATCGATTTCGTGCCGCATTTCAAAGCGTTGAAAGCGGCCGGCTGGGACGGGATCATCGTCGTCGAGGCGTTCGGCGCGGCGCTGCCGGAGCTCGCCGCCGCGACGCGCGTCTGGCGCCCGCTATTTCCCGATCTCGGCACCCTGTTCGCCGAGGCGCACGACTTCGTACGCGAGACGTGGGAGCGGGCATGAGCGTCTTTGCGATGGAGGGCATCACCAAGGCCTTTCCGGGCGTGAAGGCGCTGTCGGACGTCTCGTTCGCCTGCGCGGCCGGCGAGGTGCACGCGCTCGTCGGCGAGAACGGGGCCGGCAAATCGACGCTGATGAAGATCCTGTCGGGGGTCTATCAGCCGGACGCGGGCCGGGTGGTTCTCGGCGGCGAGACGGTGCGCTTTCGCCATCCCGTCGACGCGATCGCGGCGGGCGTCTCGGTGATCCATCAGGAATTTTCGCTGCTGCCGGACCGGACCGTCGCGCAGAATATCTTTCTCGGCCGCGAGCCCTCCCGGCGTGGCATCGTCGACGAGCGGGCGATGGAGCGCGACACCGCGCGTATCCTGAAGAGTTTCACGGGCGAGCACGGAATTTCGCCGCAAAGCCTGGTCGGCGACCTGTCGATCGCGGCGCAGCAGATGGTGGAGATCGCCAAGGCCGTGTCGGTCGACGCCAAGGTGCTCGTGTTCGACGAGCCGACCGCCGCGCTCGACGAGGCGGAGTGCGAGATCCTGTTCGCGATCGTGGAAGATCTCGCCCGCAAGGGGATCGCGATCGTCTACATCACCCACCGTATGCGCGAGGTGACGCGCCTTGCCGACCGCGTCACCGTGTTGAAGGACGGCGAGATCGCCGCCCGGTTCGACGACGTGCCGGAGCCGCAGGCGATCGTCGCCGCCATGGTCGGGCGCGATATCGGCGAGTTCTATCCTCCGCCCGCCGAGCCGGAAGAGATCGGCGGGCCGCTCCTCGTCGTCGAGGACGGCGGCAATGCCAGGCTGAAGAATATTGCGCTGACCTTGCGCGCGGGCGAGATCGTCGGTCTCGCGGGTGTTCAGGGGGCGGGGCGGACGGCGCTCGCGGCGGCGCTCTTCGGCGCCGAGCCGTTCACGCAGGGACGCGTGAGCCTCGCCGGCGCGCGGGTCGACATCGCGAGCCCACGCGCGGCGATCGCGGCCGGCATCGTCATGCTGCCGGGCGACCGCAAGGCCGAGGGGCTCGTCCTGATGCAGTCGGTGCGGGACAATGCGATGCTCGCCGCGCGCGCGGCGGGGCGGATGCTGTCCGGCATCGCGCGCACCCCGTTCGGCACGCAGCGGGAGATCGACGCGCTGCTCAAGGCGGTCGACGTGCGGGCCGGCTCGTTCGATCAGGAGATCGCCACCTTGTCGGGCGGGAATCAGCAAAAGGCGATCCTCGCGCGCTGGCTGGCGCTGAAGCCGCGCGTTCTCCTCTTCGTGGAGCCGACACGCGGCGTCGACGTGAACGCCAAAGCGGGGATCTATCGCGCGATGCGTGAGCTGGCGCGCGGCGGCTCGGCGATCCTCATGGTCTCGTCCGACCTTCCCGAGGTGCTCGGCGTCGCGGACCGGGTGCTCGTGATGCAGGCCGGTCGGATCGTCTCGGAACGACCGCGCGGGACGAGCGAGGCCGACATCATGCACGACGCCACCGGCGAAGCGCACCGGGTCGCGGCGTGACGGTCGCCGACGCCGCTGCGCCCGCCCGCCCGCCACGCCGCCTCGCGCGACGGTTCGAGCGCTATGCCCCCGCGCTGATCCTGTTGCTGGCGGCGGCGTCCTATCTCGGCGTCGTCTTCGGCACCGGGCAGACCCAGTATCTGACGGCCGACAATCTGATCGCGATCCTCAATCGCTCGATCGCGCTCGGCATCACCGCGGTCGGCCAGACTTTCGTCATTCTGGTCGGCTCGATCGACCTTTCGGTCGCGAACCTCATCTCCGTCGCGGCCGTTCTCGCCTCCTTCATCATGAAGGGGGAGGCGTCGATGATCGTGCCGGCGGTGATCGCCGTTCTCGGGGTCGGCGCGCTGGTCGGCCTCGTCAACGGGCTCGTCATTACCAAATTGTCCGTCAATCCGCTGATCGCGACGCTCGGTATGGCGCTGCTCCTGCAAGGTGCGTTGTCGGCGAATTTCAACAATTTCGCCGGATCCGTGCCGGATGCGTGGAAGCTCTTCGCCTATGGCGAGATCATGGGCCTGCCGGTCGGGCTCGTGTTCCTCGCCGTCCTCGCGCTCCTCGCCTGGTTTCTGCTCCGCCGCACGCGGCTCGGCTCGGACATGTACGCCGTCGGCGGCAACCGCGACGCGGCGCGCTTCGCCGGGATCAAGACCGACAATGTGATCATCGCGAGTCACGTCCTGTGTAGCCTCGCGGCGGCGACGGCGGGGCTTTATCTCGCCGCACGGCTCGGCTCGGGTGCGCCGTGGATCGGGCGGGATGGGGTCTATGATCTCGAATCGATCGCCGTCGTCGTGATCGGGGGGACCGTGCTCGCGGGTGGGCGCGGCGGCGTGCTCGGCACGATGGCGGGGGTGATGATCTTCTCGCTGATCGATTCGGTGTTCAACGTCGCCGGGGTCGACGCCTTCGCCAAGCAGGTGCTACGCGGTGTCATCATCGTCGCCGCCGTCGCGCTCTATGCGGCGCGTTCGAAACGGTTCGCGGCATGAGCGCGGCCGACGGGACGGCCCGCGAGGCGCGGCGCTTTCGCCTTCCGGCCATCAATCCGGTGTGGTTCATCCTCGCCGCGCTGATTGCCGCCATCGCCATCGAGAATGCCAATTTTCTGGCGCCGATCGGCTACATGAATTTCCTCAAGCGGGCGGCGCCGCTCGCGATCCTGGCGGCGGGACAGGTCTATGTGATCGTCTCGGGCGGGTTCGATTTGTCGGTCGGGTCGCTGATCACGCTGACCGTGGTCGGCTCGTCGATGCTCACCAACAACGACCCCGCCGCGACCTATTGGGTCATCCCGCTGATGCTGGCGATGGGGGCGGTGGTGGGGCTCGTCAACGGCCTCGTCGTCTCGGTGCTGCGTGTTCCATCGCTGATCGCGACACTCGGCATGATGATCACCCTCAACGGGCTCGCCTTTCTGTGGTCGGGCGGTGCGCCACGCGGCTACCTGCCGGAAACCTTTCGCTTTTTCGGGCGCGTCAACCTTCTCGACGTGCCGTTGGTGAACATCCTTCCGGTGGCGCTGCTCGTGATGATCGGGGTTGGCACCCTCTTGACGCTGCTGATGCACCGGACCGCCTATGGCAAGCTGCTCCACGCGGTCGGCGACAACCCGCGCGCGGCATTTCTCGCCGGCGTTCCGGTCGCGCGGGTGCGGGTGACGGCGTTCGTCATCTCCTCGCTCTCCGCCGTCGTCGCGGGGATCCTGCTCGGCGGCTTTGCCGGCGTGTCGACCGACGTGGGGGCGGGCTACGAGCTCCAGGCGATCACCGCGGCGGTGATCGGCGGGGCGCAGCTTCTCGGCGGCCGAGGCACGGTGCCGGCGGCGATGGCCGGAGCGCTGACGCTCAACGCGATCTTCACGCTCCTCAATTTCCTCGGTCTGCCGAAGCCGGTCCGCGACGTCGTGCAGGGTTTGATCCTCATCGCAGCGGTCGCCCTCGCGACACTG
The DNA here is from genome assembly GCF_021556395.1 of Acuticoccus kalidii. Classification (GTDB taxonomy): domain Bacteria; phylum Pseudomonadota; class Alphaproteobacteria; order Rhizobiales; family Amorphaceae; genus Acuticoccus; species Acuticoccus kalidii. The sequence goes on along the minus strand of NZ_JAKGCS010000015.1, from coordinate 257,166 downwards.
CGGCGTCGGCGCGCAGGCCGCTGAATCGCGGCGGAAAAGGCAGCGGTTCGGGACAAATCGGTTGCCACCTGGGGTGGAGATGTTCGCGGCCTGGTGGTATCGTGTTGCCATAAAAAAATGGGAGGATACCGCGTGTTAAGAGGCTTCATGACGCTGGTCGGCGCGCTGTCGCTCGCCTTGGCGACCACCGCCGTCTCGGCACAGAATTTCGACGATCCGGACGAGTTCGCAAAGCAGCGCGAACAGCTCGAGATGACGCCGAACGGACCCGAGGGGCAGCCGTGGCTTCAGTATCTCGGCGAGGACATGGCCGACACGTCGAGCCATGCGAAAGACGGCCCTTACACCTTCTGTTTCTCCAATGCCGGGGTGAACAACCCGTGGCGCGTCGTCGGCTTCACCAACATGCAAGCCGAGGTCGAGATGCACGACGAGATCGAGAATTTCGTCCATGTCGACGCCGAGGGCTCCGACGACAAGCAGATCGCCGATATCGAGGACCTCCTCGCCGGCGGCGAATGCGATGTCTTGATCGTCTCGCCGAACACCACGGCGGCGCTGACGCCGGCGGTCGAGAGGGCGTGCGAGCAGCTCCCGGTCATCGTGTTCGATCGCGGCGTCAACACCGACTGTCCGGTGACGTTCATTCACCCGATCGGCGGCTATGCCTTCGGCATCGAGGCGGCGGAGTTCATCGCCGACAATGTGGATCCGGGCGCCAATGTCCTGATGCTGCGGATCCTGCCGGGGGTCGATGTGTTGGAGACGCGCTATTCCGCCGGCAAGCGGATCTTCGACGAGGCGGGCCTCAACGTCGTCGGCGCCGAGTTCACCGATGGCGACAACGCGAAGACGAAATCGATCGTGGAGGACTATCTTCAGCGCGGCCAGATCGACGCGGTGTGGATGGACGCCGGCGCGACGGCCGTCGCCGCGATCGAGGCGTTCGAGGACAATGGGCTCGAAGTGCCGCCCTTCAACGGTGAGGATCAGCAGGATTTCCTGCAGAAATGGCGTGATCTCGGGATGACGGCGATCGCGCCGACCTACCCGACCTTCCAGTGGCGGACGCCGATCATCGCCGCTTTGTCGGTCATGAAGGGGGAAGAGGTGCCGGGGCCGGAATGGGTCCTGCCGCAGCCCGCGATCGACGGTGACAACCTCGCCGATTACATCAACGAATCCATGCCGCCGCTGCATTATGCGATGTGCGGCTGCGAGGAGATGCCCGGCTATCCCGAGCGCTGGGGCGGGCGCGACTGACGCGAGAGGCCAGACGCAAGATGCCGGCGCGCGCGGCGCCGGCATTCATTCGGCCTCCCTCGGCGGCCTTCGCGTGAAGGCGCCGACGGGGCCACGGCTTACGAATTGGCGAACCGGATGCCCTGGCGCACTTCGCTGATGGCCTGGTCGATGAGGCCGATCGCCTTCGTGCGATGGCCGCCTTTGTTGGCGGCCGCGGCCTGAAGCTGCTCCTTCGCCTTCTGCAGGTTCACGATCGCCGCCTCCATGTGAGACTGCTTCGCCACAGCCTCGCCGGCGACCGCGATCGTTCCGATCGCCGCCGCGGTCCCGACCATCGCCGTCCGGCGCGAAATCTTGCTGTCCATGCGCGTATCTCCTGTGTCACCCGGGCACACCCGCCCGATGCCGTTCGAGCTTATCGGGAGATCGGCAGAATAAGAAGAGACTTTCTCTTCGGGCGGTGGCGCGAGTTCTGTGTTCTCGGTGAAGAGAACTTTAAAATTACGCAGGATTAGTCGCGGGGTGGCGGAGAAATGTCCGCCGTGGCCACGACGGACAATGCGCCGTCGCCACCAACCTCGACCACGACGATTTCGCCCGACTTCGGATAGTGGTCGGTGAGGGCGGTGATGTTGACCTGATGGGTCACGAGGAGGAGGCGCTCCTCGCCCGCATCGGCGAGAAGGGCGCGGACCTCGTCCGTCACCGCGTCCTTGACCTCCGGGTTGCGGAAGAAGGAGTTGAGCGCCGGCATCGGCTCGACGGGCCCGACATCGAGGAGCTCCGCGGTCTCGCGGGCGCGGCACCATTCGCTGGTGAGGACGCGGTCGAATTCGAGGCCGTTCGCCTTCAGGATATCGCCGATCCGGCGCGCTTGGGCGCGGCCTTCATCGTCGAGCGTGCGCTGGGTTTCGCAATCGCCGAGCACCATATCCGGCGGATCGCCGGTGCCGGGGGCGACGGCATGGCGCATGATGATCGCGGTGCCGGGCCGCTTCAGTGCGGTCCACGCCGCCTCCTCGTCGGCCGCGGCCGGTAGGGAGGCGGCCGCGACCATCGCTGCGGCGAAGAGGGCGGAAAGGATCGGGCGTCGGTCGGCCATGGCTGTGCCTCCGGGCGGAATGCCGTCGATCAGGGCAACGCGCCGGATGGCTCGAGGCTCCCGATCGTCCGCTCACGGTGGCGTGATGAAGGGCCCCGCCCGTGAGGCGCGGCCCCGCTGCGCTGGCGTTCCGGCCGGGAGGCTGCGCGGTCAGGCCGCGGCCAGCTTCTCCATCACCTCGTCGGAGATCTCGTAATTGGCGAAGACGTTCTGCACGTCGTCATCGTCTTCCAGGACGTCGATCAGCTTCATCAAGGTGCCGGCCTTGTCCTCGTCGACGGGGGTGGTGTTCTGCGGCCGCCAGACGATGCGCACGGCCGTCGCCTCGCCGAGCTGCTCGCCGAGCGCGGTGGAGACGTCCGCCACGTCCTCGAAGGCGCAGGTGATGATGTGGCCGTCCTCGTCCGACACGACATCGTCGGCGCCGGCCTCGATGGCGGCTTCCATCACGGTGTCGGCATCGCCGGCGGCGGGGGCGTACTCGATCTCGCCGACCCGGTCGAACATGAACGCGACGGAGCCCGTCTCGCCGAGCGCGCCGCCGTGCTTGGAGAAGGCGGCGCGGATGACGCCGGCGGTGCGGTTGCGATTGTCCGTCAAAGCCTCGACGAGGACCGCGACGCCGCCGGGGCCGTAACCCTCATAACGGACTTCGTCGTAGTTCGCGTCTTCGTCGCCGGCGGCCTTCTTGATGGCGCGCTCGATATTGTCCTTCGGCACGGACTGGGCCTTCGCCGCCTGGATGGCGAGGCGCAGGCGCGGGTTCATGTCAGGATCGGGCGTGCCCATCTTGGCCGCGACGGTGATTTCGCGCGAGAGCTTCGAGAAGAGTTTCGACCGCTTGGCGTCCTGCGCGCCCTTGCGGTGCATGATGTTCTTGAATTTGGAATGGCCGGCCATGGTCGTCCTCTGATCGCTTGGCCTATCTAGAGCCTGTCGGGTCCGGACGGAAGCGTCGGCCCTCCGATTTTCGTCAGGCGAGCACCCCGTGTGCGCGTGTCCTGGCGCCGGATGCGATCCGGCGCGACCTGCGAAGTGTCTCCCGTCGGGCGGATGCCGTCAACGCGGCGCGCAGCGCCTATGCGCTGGGCGGGGACGGGGTGTGGAGGCGGCCCTCGGCGGCGCTGTGATAATATTGGCTGGCGATCAGCCAGGCCTTCAGCGGCCGCAGCGGCGCTGAGCACGCGACGATGATGAGCGGCACCGTCGTGATGAGGTGGACCCAGACCGGCGGGCTCATCGCCATCTCGAACCAGATCGCGAGCCCGACGACGGGGACGCAGGCAAAGCACAGGACGAAGAAGGCCGGCCCGTCCGCCGGGTCGGCGAAGTCATATTTCAGCCCGCAGACATTGCATTCCTTTCTGAGGGCGAGAAACCCTTGAAAGAGCTTGCCCTTGCCGCATCGCGGGCACCGGCACTTCATTCCGGCCACGAGAGGGTTGGGCAGCGTGCTGCGGTCGATTATGGGGTCTTGTATCGTCATCACGCATCCTATGCCACGCGCGGCGCGCCCGGTCGATCGGTAAGCGCGCCACCCGGCACCCTCCATGTGGGCGCCAACGGCCGACTTATAAACGCGTCATCTTTTCACGCCTTGCGAAGACGCAAGCCCCCCGACCGTCCGACGGCCGCGCCGGCTAATCCTCGTCCCACAGCGTGGGCAGCGCCTCGTCGAGGTCGCCGCCGATGCGAATGGGGGCGATCCAGTGCGCGAGGCCGGTCCGGTCGTCGGTCTCGACCGCGACACCGCAGACCGTGCCCGGACCCGTGGCCGGGCCGATCCGCTGACCGGGCACGCGCTCCACCATGCGGCGCATCGGCTCTTCCTTGTCCATGCCGATCACCGAATCGTAGGCCCCGCACATGCCGAGATCGGTGATGAAGGCGGTGCCGTTCGGCAACACGCGGTGGTCGGCCGTCGGGCAATGGGTGTGCGTGCCGACGACGAGCGAGACGCGCCCATCGAGGAGGTGGCCGAAGACCTGCTTTTCGCTGGTCGCCTCGGCATGAACGTCGACGATCGCCGCGTCGACCTCGCTGCCGAGCCGGTGGACGTCGAGCGCGGCGTCGAGCGTGCGGACCGGATCGTCGAGCGCCTCCATGAAGGTCCGGCCCATGACGTTCGCGACGAGAACGCGGGCCCCATTGCGGGCGGTGTACATCGCCGCGCCGGCGCCGGGTGTCCCGCGCGGATAGTTGATCGGCCGCAGCATCCGCGGCTGACGCTCGATGAAGACGAGCGCCTCGCGCTGGTCCCAGACGTGATTGCCGGTGGTGACGGCATCGGCGCCGGCGTCGAGCAGCGATTGCAGGATCGATTCGGAGATCCCGAACCCTCCCGCGGAATTCTCGCCGTTCACCACGGCGAAATCGATGGAATAGCGTTCGATCAGTCGCGGCAGATGGGTCAAGACCGCCTGCCGGCCGATCCGGCCGACGACGTCTCCTAGTACGATGAGGCGCACGCGCTCTCCCCGGTCATGATGGCATCCTTTTCTGTGATGATCGCCTTGAGCGGCTGGTCATGTGGTTCGACGGGCAAGTGCGCGAGTTCCTGTGCGGCATAGGCGATGCCGATGGCGACGGCGCCGGGATGGGCGGCGAGCCAGCGGTCATAGTGGCCGGCGCCATAGCCGAGGCGCGCGCCGGCGCGGGTGAAGGCGAGAAGCGGCACGAGGAGGAGGTCCGGCTCGACGATCGCGCCCGTCGGATGGCGGGTGCCGAACGGGCCGTCCACCAGCGGATCGCCGGGGGTGTAGGCCCGGAAGGTCATCGTCTTGTTCTCGACCGCGGGAAGCGCGAGGCGGGCGCCGGCAGCGCGGAGCGCACCGGCGAGCGGCATCGGATCGATCTCGTCGCGCATCGCGACATAGGCCGAGACGATCGACGCGCCGCGTACGAGATCGATATGGCGCAGGATCGCCTCGGCAGCGCCGGGGCCGGCTTCCCGCGCGGCTTCGGCGCGGCGGGCGAGCGCTGCCTTGCGCAGCGCCGATTTTTCGATGGATGCGTTCGATACGGTCAAACGAGCCGCCCTTCCTCGACCACGGCAACTCCGTCGAGCGCGATCGTGCAGCCCATCATCGGAAGGTCGAAATGGCCTTCCGTGAAGCGGTCGGCGAACTCGTTCGCGCCGGTCGAGAACAGGAAGTTGCCGGCGACGGCGCGCAGCTCGGTCGCGTTGGTATGGACCTTGTCCATCATCATCAGCGCGTCCCAGCGGGCCGCCTCGTTGAGGCCCCAACCGACATGGGAGACGGCATAGGCGTTCGCGTCGCGCCACGCGCTCCACGTGTCGCGCATCAGGCGCGCGTCGACACCATCGCCGTCGACGGCGACGACGCGGTCGTTTCCGAGGGTCAAGGCGACGGTCCCTTCGACATATCGCTTGTAAGTGAGGTTCATATCGCCCGGTTGAAGGACGAGGCGTCCGGCGACGGTGCCGGCGGCCGGAAACGAGACGACGATCCCGCCCGGCCAATGGGCGAGCGTTCCGGGTCGGTCCGTCCAGCCCCAGACGCCCGCGGTGTTGGCGCCGCGCATGTCGACCGCAAGGTCCGAGCCGGCGGTCGAGGTCACCCGCATCGTGGTCGCGGCCCGGCAGCGGCGCACGGCCTCGCGCACCCGCTCCTTGAGGTCGGGATCGGGGCCCATCCGCTCCAGCGTTTCGGGATGTTCATTGGAGATCACCTGGATCCGCGTTCCTGCCCGGAGGATCTCGGCAGTCTCCGGCGCATGCATCAGCCCCTCGAGGGTGAGGTCGACGACGACATCCACCGATTTCAGATGTGCGACCACGTGAGGCTGGCCGGTGAGGGCGCGGCTCGCGCCGGTGGAGCGTGGGATCATACGCCCGAGGCGCGGCGTCGGGACCACGATGCGCGCGGGACGAACGCCACGCCTTACGAGTGCGAGCTCGGCGACATGGACATTCACCTCTCGCGAGCCGCTCTCGGAGAGGATCACGACGCTCTCCTCGGGGCCGATCCGGGCCGCCTCGAAGAGCTCCGCGAAGGCATCGATCCACTTGCCTTCGATCCGATCGCTGAACATCCTCTTCCTTTCCGGCCCGACCTGCGCTTCCCTCCAACCATCGGAGAAGGGGATTCGCGTGACTGTCTTACACTCCACCCTCGACGCGGACACCACCCGGGCGAACCGCGCCGCAATCGAGGCTCTCGTCGACGACCTCGACCATCACCTCGCGAAAGCCGCAGATGGCGGTCCGCCACGGGCGAGGGACCGCCATCTGAAACGCGGCAAGCTCCTGCCGCGCGACCGCGTGAACACGCTCCTCGATCCCGGCTCCCCGTTCCTGGAGCTGTCGCCACTCGCCGCGAACGGGCTCTATGACGACGCGATCCACGGAGCGGGCCTCATCACCGGGATCGGCCGCGTATCCGGCCGCACTTGCATGATCGTGGCCAACGACGCCACCATCAAGGGCGGCACCTATTACCCGATGACGGTGAAAAAGCACGTGCGCGCGCAGGAAATCGCGCGAGAAAATCGCTTGCCGTGCATCTATCTCGTCGATTCGGGCGGCGCGAACCTGCCAAATCAGACCGAGGTGTTCCCCGATCGGGACCATTTCGGCCGCATCTTCTACAATCAGGCGACGATGTCGGCGGAGGGGATCGCGCAGATCGCGGTGGTGATGGGCTCCTGCACCGCGGGCGGGGCCTATGTGCCGGCGATGGCGGACGAGGCCATTATCGTGCGTCGGCAGGGGACGATCTTTCTCGGCGGCCCGCCTCTCGTGAAGGCGGCGACCGGCGAGGTGGTGACGGCCGAGGATCTCGGCGGGGCGGACGTTCATGCGCGCCTGTCGGGTGTCGCCGACCATTATGCGCTCGACGACCGGCAGGCGCTCGCGATGGCGCGCCGCTCGGTCGCCAATCTCGGCGCGCCCTCGCGCGCGGCGGTGGACCTTCGCCCGGCCGAGCCGCCGGCGCTCGACCCGGACGGGATCGAGGGCGTCCTGTCGCCGGACCTGCGCCAGCAGACCGATATCCGCGAGATCATCGCCCACATCGTCGACGGCTCCCGCTTCGACGAGTTCAAAGCGCTCTACGGCACGACGCTCGTGACCGGCTTCGCGCGCTTGGCAGGTATGCCGATCGGCATCATCGCCAATAACGGCATCCTGTTCTCGGAGAGCGCGAACAAGGGCGCGCATTTCGTCGAGCTCTGCTGTCAGCGCAAGATCCCGATCCTGTTCCTCCAGAACATCACCGGCTTCATGGTCGGCCGCGAGTATGAGGCGAAGGGGATCGCCCGCGCCGGCGCGAAGCTCGTGACCGCCGTCGCGTGCGCGAGCGTGCCGAAGATCACACTCATCGTGGGCGGCTCCTACGGGGCCGGGAATTACGGCATGTGTGGGCGGGCCTACTCGCCGCGTTTCCTCTTCACCTGGCCGACGGCGCGCATTTCGGTGATGGGCGGGGAGCAGGCGGCCTCGGTTCTCGCCACCGTGCGGCGCGACAATATCGAGGCGGACGGCGGCTATTGGTCGTCCGAGGAGGAGGAGGCCTTCAAGGCGCCGATCCGCGACACCTATGAGCGCGAGGGCCATCCTTATTACGCCACGGCCCGGCTTTGGGACGACGGTGTGATCCGCCCGCGGGACACCCGGCGTGTCCTCAGCCTTGCCTTCGCGGCAACGCTCCAGGCGCCGATCGGGGACACCAAATTCGGCGTCTTCCGTATGTAGCGGACCCGGCGCTCGGGTCGGACAAAACGAAACGCGCCGGCGGGGCTCCGCCGGCGCGTTTCGATTCCGGCCTTGTGGCAGATGCTGCACTGCACCTCAACCCGAGCGCGCTATGCACAATTGAATGGCAGTTAGCGATTATCGGGCGTTCCCCTTTCGCCGGAATGGGGCCATGTCCTCGTCAACGGGCGAACACAGCGCCCGAACTTCTCACAAACTGATCGGTTAGGACATGACCAGCCCCTCTGCGACCCGGCTCGCATCGCGTTTCTTCTATGCCGTTATGGCGGTCTTCGCGCCGCCCCAAGAACGGCATACGATTCAACGCCGCGGGCATCAGCACTAATCGCACCCCGGATCGGCCGCCAACGCGGACGATCCCCGATACTCGAGTCTGAAATCTTGAGAGCCCGTCTCATCATCTCTGGCACGACTGGCGGATGATCGGACGGACAGGGCCATGCGAGCCATGATCTCGTGCATGGCACAGCGACCGGCGGAAGACGCGAGACGCCTTCCGCCCCACCCTCACGTCAACGAGGGGTGGCGCGGATCGTCTTTCGGGCGAACCTTCCCGACATAGTGCCAGTCCTTGCGCTTCCTGAGCCCCATCTTGTGGGCAAAGGTGGCGTATTCCTGCCACAGGATCGCCTCCCGCCCCTCCATCCCCGGCAACGGCCACAGCCAGTTCTTGATGAACGGGTTGAACGGATTGGGACGGCTCGTCGCCCAAAGCTCGACGCGCCGCGACGGCCGTGTCGCGCGCGTGCGGCGGTGAAGGCCGAACGTGTCGCCCGCGACCATCGTGCCGGCCGGCGCCACGAAGACGTGCGGATCCGGCAGATGCAGCCGGCGCAATTCGGCATCGCTCACCCGGAAAGAGCCCCCATGCGGCCCGCCTTGCGCGGCGATCACCGAGCGGCGCTTATGCCAGGCGAGGCGGCGCGGATCGAGCTTGTGCGAGCCGAACACGTAGGCGAACGGCCCCATGTCTTCGTCGACATCATCGAGCCACAGCCACGACTTCACCGTGGGGTGGAAGGTGTCCATGTGGAGCTGGTTCTGCGGATCGGGCGATCCGTCGGGCTCGACGACATGGGTGAAGATCGTCTGAATATAAAGCTGCGGCGCGACGTCGAAGGAGCCGGCATAGCGGATCGGCCCCTGATATTCCTGCGAGGCGACGAGGCGGGCGAGCGTCGGCGTCGACGTCAGAAGCGACGGCGTCACGGCGATGCGCCGCGTGACGGCGTCGCCCTCGCGCATCTCATAGGCGGGAGCCGAGAGGTTCATCACCTCCTCGCGCAGCGCGGCGAACGCGTCGGGGGCAAGCGGCGTCTTCACGATGGCGCCGGTGGTGTCGAAGGCCTCGCGCTCCGCATCGCTCACGAGATGGCGGAGCTTGCGGCGCCGACGGTCGGCAAGGCGATGCGTCGCCGTCACGCGCCAGGCATAGAGCCCGCGCCGGTTGAGCTTTTCGCTCGCGAGAAGAGGGTTTGAGAACGCCTTTGTCGCAGTAAAGATTTCAAGCGGCCACAACGGCGCCGCAAGCCAATTCGCCATTCGCATTCTCCACTCGGCGACCGCGTTCCACAGGAAGACCCCTCCGGGTCGTCAGAAGCGGCAAGAAAACGAAATGCTTTCGCGATGTGAATGCTAATGCAAATCCGAGAAAGCTGAAAGATCTCTCCAGTTTGCTCGCATGAAGTCGGTAAATCCAGACGGACGGACGCGGCTCAGGGCCGCAGGGGCGAGCCGACCTTCCGCTCGGCGCGCTGAAGGCCGAGCCGCCGCTCGCGCAAGATCACGAAGATCCCCGACGCGATGACGATCGTCCCGCCGATGACGACATAGATCGTCGGCACCTCGCCGAACACGAAATAGCCGATCGTCACGACCCAGATCATCGACGTGTATTCGAACGGCGCGATCAGCGACGCCTCGGCGTGCTGGAAGGCTTGGGTGAGGAAGAGCTGCCCGACCCCGCCGGTCACGCCGATGCCGACGAGGAGCATCACGTCGAACCAGTTGTCGGGCATCACCCAGGTCGGCGCGGTCAACGCGGTGACGGCGGTGCCCGCGATGAGAAAATAGAGCACGATCGTGCTCGTCGATTCGGAGCGCGCGAGCTGGCGGACGAAGATCGACGTCATCGACATGAAGGCGGCCGAGGCAAGGGCGAGGATCGCTCCGACGGCGGCCGCGTCCGCGAGGTCGAAGCCCTCCTCGAACTGCGGCACGAGGATGATGAAGACCCCGACGAAACCGACCCCCACCGCCGACCAGCGATAGATGCGCACCGTCTCGCCGAGCACGGTCGCCGCGAGGACGACCATCATCAGCGGCGCGGCGTAGACGATCGCCGTCGCCTCGGGAAAGGACAGGCGCTGAAGGGCCGCGAACCACAGCCCCATAGCGAACATCCCCGCCATCGCCCGCCGGATATGGCCGGGCAAATTGTTGGTCTTCAGCGCATCGCGGAGATTCCCCGCCCAGACGATGAAGATGAGCACCGGGATCAGGCCGAAAATGTTGCGCGCGAAGAGGAGCTCGCCGACCGGATAACGCTCGCCCGCAAGCTTTACCATCGTCAACATCAACGTGAAGATGAATGCCGAGCTGACTTTCCAGAAGATGCCAGTAATCGCATCATTGGAGGTGGTCGATGCTGGGGTCGTGACCATGGTGTAAAACAATCGTTCGTCGTGAACGGCATGCGCGAAATGTTGACGCGCAAGGCCGTGCTGGCCTCGGATGGCAGCGAAACAAGATGAATGGACCGGCGAGAACGCGTGCGGCGCAGAATCAAGTGGTCGAAGCCGGGACCATTAGTGCAGGCGAATCGGCATTCGAGCAAGCGCCCCAGGCGCGGGGGCGAGGCCGACCGGCGCGATGAACGCTCCATCGCGGGGCCGGGATTCGAGCGCCGTCTCGTGCGGCGGGCGCGCTTGTCGAACGGGTCCGGCCGACGAACGAACGGGTACGGCAGCCTGACACCGCCGTACCCGAGGATTGCGACAAGATGGCGGCGGCGCGCGCCCCAGCGCGCGCCGTCCGACCGTGTCAGAACTTTTCTTGGACCTGCCGGTCGAGGTCCGTCACCATCTCGGAGACGCCATATTCGTCGGACAGCGATTCCACCTCGCGCATCAGCTTGGCGAGGGGGCCGTCCTGCGGAACGAAGGCGTCGGCCGGGAGCGCCTTCAGCTTGGCGATGAACTCCTCATAGTCGCCCTGGGCCCAAGTGTCGTTGAGCTTTGACGGCTCGCCCGCGAAGAGCAGCGCCTTGGAGCACATCGCCGGGACGGTCTTCGTCTCGCCGAGGCCCATCCAGGACAGCTCGTAGGGCGCTTTGCGGTTGAGATAATAGTCGTTCGATTCCTTGGCGACGGCCGGGGCGAGGATGCCCATCACCGTCATCCCGTCCTTGGCGGCGGCGTTCACCATGCCGGCGGTCGGGTTCGGATAGGCGTAGAAGACGCCGAGCGCGCCGCGCTTGCTGCGGATCGCTTCGAAAATCGCGTCCTGCCCGCTCGCATACTCGAAGTTCGGCGACTTGCCCTGCAAAGCGGGCTCGGCCTCGAACACCTTTCGGATGAACGCTTCGGAGCCGGAGCCTTCCGGCACGACGAACGTCACGCGCTCGGCGTTCGCGAGCACGGATTTCCAGTTGGGAAGGCGCGGCTCGTTGGTGAAGGCCATCGCGCATTCGCCCGGAAGATCGTTGCGCACGATCTGGACGGCGCCGTCGGTGACGGGCGCATATTCGAGCCCGCCCTGGCCGATGCCGAAGCAGATATTCTCCGTCTCCTTGGCGCAGGCGGCGGCGTTGGCGACCGCGCCGCCCGAGGGAACGCGGCGCACATCGTAGCCGAAGGGCTCGGCGAGCTTGCGAATCTGCTCCTCGACCGCCTGTCCCATTCCGTTGTGGTAGGTCGAGCCCGCGCCGGTCGGCGCGCCGCCCGTGTAGATGACGATCTCCGTCGCCTGCGCCGCTGTGAGCGTGGTGGCGAGGACGGCGGTGATGGCCAATAATCTCTTCATGATCGTTTCCCTCTTCGGCAGCGTTTCCGCCTTGCAGACATAGGCGCGAGGCGGGCCTTTAAAAGCCTGCGCGACTGACGCATCATCGCGGCCGGCCGGGTGACCGGGCGCGCCATGACGTCGCCCGGTCCAACGCCCCGGCACAAATGTCCATCGGAACACCGATGGCGTTCGATGTGCGCAGAGCCCAGGATATCCGCCAAGATGCCAGCCGATCGCAATGACCGCCTCGCCGCGGCCCTCCGTGAGAACCTCAAGCGGCGCAAGGATCAGTCGCGCAATCGCCGCGCTCCGGAGGACGGCCCGACGCCCGAGCGTCACGATGCATCCGTGGAAGCATCAGAGCCGAATGCGCAAGAGGCCGAACCCGGCGAGGATGACGTGGCGCGCTGACGCGCCGCCGGTTCCGAGGAGGGACGCGCCGTCCGCGCGGATCCGCCTCACCATCTCTGCCTCAGCTCGCATCGCGGTGAGGCGCCTATGATGAGGCGGGACGGCGCCCAGGCTTCAATAATTTGGAACGGTCGCCGTAATTTCGATCGAGGAATAATAATCGGCGAGGTTGCGGATATCGTCGTCGCTGAGACCGGAGGCGATGATCGACATCTGCTGGTGCTGACGTTCGCCGCTGCGAAACGCCTTGAGCTGGCGCATCAGGTAAATGTCGCTCTCGCCGCCGATATTGGGCACCTCGGGATTGGTGCCGATCCCGTCATAGCCGTGGCAGACCTGGCACATCGCCGCCTTCTGCCGGCCCGCCGCGGGATCCGCCGCCGCATTCCCCGCGAGCGCCGCGACGCCCGCGAGAACTGACAGGACGAGAGCGCCCCGGCCGAAGCCGGAGCGCGCGCGGTCACTCGCCATAGGAGATGCGGTAGAGCGCGCCGGCCAGATCGTCCGACACGAGGATCGAGCCGTCTTTGAGCTGCGCCACGTCGACGGGGCGCCCGAGATATTCGCCGCTGTCACTGAGCCACCCTTCGGCGAACGGCTCCGAGGTCGCCGTGCCGTCCTCTGCGATCGTCGTCACCATCACACGAGCGCCGACCGGGGTCGTCCGGTTCCATGAGCCGTGCTGGGCGGAGAAGATGGCGTTCTTGTATTCCGGCGGGAACATCGAGCCGGAATAGAAGGTCATGCCGAGATCGGCGGCGTGGGCGATGGTCTCGACGACCGGCATCACGACGTCCTCGGGGATCTCCTGGTCCTTGTACTCGTTGGTTCGGACCGATCCGCCGCCATACCAGGGGAAGCCGAAATTCTGCTGCGCCTCGGTCTGGAGGTTGATTTCACCGGGCGGGATGTCGTCCCCCATGCCGTCGACCTGGTTGTCGGTGAACCAGAGCTCGCCGGTCTCCGGGTTGAAGTCGTGCCCGACCGAATTGCGAATCCCGGTGGTGTAGACCTCGCGGCCCGTGCCGTCGACATTGAGGCGGATGATGCCGCCGATGCCGACCTTGCGATAAAGGTCCAGCTTCTCCGGCGGGGGCACGTTATAAGGCTGGCCGAGGCTGATATAGAGCTTGCCGTCCGGCCCGACGCGGCAGACGCGGGCGGTGTGGTTGTAACTTTCCTCGTCGACCGGGATCAGCTTCCCCTGCGGCACGACGTTGGCGGCGGCGACGTCCGGGCTTTCATAGAAAAACTCGGCGGCGGGAAAGTTGAGAACGCGATTCTGCTCGGCGATGTAGAGCATACCGTCGGGCGAGAAGCAGGGGCCGTTGGGGATCACGAAGGTGAGCGAGGGGGCGAAGTCCTTCACCTCGTCGGCGACGCGGTCCTTGTCCCGGTCGGTGACGGCCCAGACCTTGCTCTTGCGGGTGCCGACGATGGTGACGATGCCCTGCGGGCCGACCGCCATGTGCCGCGCGTCGGGAACGATGGCGTAGAGGTCGATCTTGAAACCGTCGGGCAGCTTGATCTTTTCGAGCGTCGCGCGGAGCGCCTCGGCTTTCGAGCCGGTCTGCTCGATGGTCGTGAAATCCTTGGTCCCCGTGGTCCTGAAGGCGGAGAGGCGTTCCAGGTTGTCCGGCGCCGGTGTCGGTGCGGGAGCCTGGGCCGATGCGGCCGTCGCGACGAGCGCTGTCGACGCAGCGAGTGCGGTCAAGCGGAGCATAGCGTTCCTCCTTGTTGCCCATTTCGAGCTCTGATGTCCCGACGTCGTTCGGGAGGTGCGCCGGGTCATGGCGAGGATGCCCTTAGATTGTTCGTTGCGCCAAGCGGAATCTTCGGGTGAGTGGGGTGTCGCCGGGCCCGCGAGGCGCCGACGATCGTGACGTCGGTCGGGGCGAGCCCGGCCACATCCCAAATGGAGCGCAATTGCGATAGGTTAAGGGCGCGGACGAATCGTTTCGTCGCGCAGACGAGGAGGGCGGTGTGCCCGATCGCTCCATCGATCGGTTTGCGACCTTCGTTCGCACCTTTCGCATCGAGCCCGACGGTCTCGGCCGGCTGGCTGCCTTGCGCGCCTCGCTCGGCTGGTTGGTTTCGATCGGCATCGTCAGTCCCGATCCGGCGGTGCGGCGCCGCCAGCGCTTCGTCAACACCGCCGCCCTTGTCGGCGCTCTCGCCTCCGTCCAGCACGCGATCGAGCAGCTCGTCGTGGGGGCGGCGGCGCTTCAGCCGCTCATCGTCCACAATCTGGTGTTCGCGGGATTGTACCTGTCGACCCCGCTCTTCCACCGCGTCTCGCGGAATGCGGCGGCGCTCTTCCTCTGCACCGCGGTCTGCGTCGGCACGGCACGGGTGATCTGGCTGACCGGGCTCGAAGGCGGGGCGCACGTCTATTTCGCGTTCACCGCCGCGGCCTTCCTGTTCTTCGGCGTCGCGCATTGGCGGCTCTTCGCGCTCGTCGTCATGATGGCCTTCGCGACGGTCGTCGCGGCGCTCGCCTTCGCTCCGCATATGGGGCCGGTGGCGCTCGCCGCACCGCAATATGTCGAGCGGCTTTCCGGTTCGATCGTCATCAATGTGATGGTGATCAACGTGTGGCTCTTCACCTACGCGCTGGTGAAGACGCATCAGGCCGAGACGCAGCTCGCCGCCGAGGTCGATCGGTCCGAACGGCTGCTTCTCGCGATCATGCCCCGTCCGATCGCCGCGCGCCTCAAGGCGGAGCCCGACCGCATCGTCGCCGACCGGCACGAGGCGGTGACGATCTTCTTCGCCGATCTCGTCGGCTTCACCGCCCGCGCGCGCACCGCCACGCCCGAGCATCTCGTCGCGTGGCTCGACACGCTGTTCCGGGGGCTCGACGCCCTCGCCGCCGAGCACAAGGTCGAAAAGATCAAGACGATCGGCGACGCCTACATGGCCGTTTCCGGCCTTCGGGTGACGCTCGACGTGGGGGCGGAGCGCATCGCCCGGTTCGCGCTCGCCTTTCGCGATTTCACCGATCGATATGGCGCGTTCGACGACACGCCGCTCAAGGTGCGGATCGGCCTCCACACCGGTCCGGTGGTCGCGGGTGTGATCGGGGGGACGCGCTTCGCCTATGATTTGTGGGGCGATGCGGTGAACACGGCCTCACGCATGGAAAGTCACGGCGCACCGGCTTTTATTCAGATGTCGGGCTCGACCGCCGCATTGCTCGCCGAGCGTTTCCCGATGACCCCGCGCGGCCGGGTCCCGGTGAAAGGGCTCGGCGAGATCCAGGCCTTCTGGCTCGGCGCGCCGCCGACCCACCCGCTCGTCGGAGACCGCGCTTTCCCAGTCTCCTGATGCGAGCGACAGCCGACCCAATGAGGAGAAGCCCATGAACGACGCCCCTGCCTCCGAAAGCGTCCTCCAGACGCTGATGACGTGGATTGCCGTGCAAGGCATCAACATTCTCGTCGGGATCGTGATCCTTTGTGTCGGCTGGTGGGCCGCGGGTCGCGTCTATGCCTGGATCCGCGTCTGGATCGCCAAGAGCAACCGGCTCGATCCGATCGTGGAGTCGTTTCTGGCGAGCCTCATTTATTACGGGCTCCTCGCGCTCCTCGTGATCATCTCGCTCAATCTGATGGGCGTGCAGACGACGAGCCTCATCGCGGTGCTCGGCGCGGCCTCGCTCGCCATCGGCCTTGCTCTGCAAGGCTCGCTCACCTCGCTCGCAGCGGGGGTGATGATCATCATGATGCGGCCGTTCAAGACCGGCGACTATATCGAGGTGTCGGGCGAGGCTGGAACGGTGAAGTCGATCACCCTCTTCCTCACCGAGCTCGCGACCTACGACAATGTGCAGAAGCTCCTGCCGAATTCCCAGGTCTGGGGTGCGACGGTGACGAACTATTCCGTCTATCCGACGCGGATGCTCGATATCGAAGTCAGCATCGATTACGGCGATTCGATCGACGCCGCGCTCGAGACGCTGCGCAACATCGCAGACCGTGAGGAAAAGGTGCACGCCGAGCCGGCGCCCAATGCCTTCGTCAGCGGTCTCGGCGATTCCTCGGTCGATCTCACGCTGCGGATCTGGCTCGCCGCGAGCGACTATTGGGAAATGAAGCGGGCGCTCACCAAACGGGCGAAGGAGGAGATCGAGGCGAGCGGCCTGTCGATCCCGTTCCCGCATCGCCAGATCGTCGCCGTGAAAGGCGACGCGCCGCCCGTCGGCAAGGATCAGCCGACCGATCGCCGGCCGGGAGACGAGACCGAAAACGCGGCTTAGATCCGCGTCGCGCACGACGAAAAGGGCCGCCCGAAGGCGGCCCTGGTGATCGCGTTGTGCGATGTGGTGGTCGCGGAGTGCGATACCGAACTTAGTTGGACGGAGCCGTCGTGGTGGTGCCGGCACCCGTGCCCATGCCACCCGTACCGGTCGCCGGGGCCGCAGCCGTCGCCTCGCGGTCGTTCTCCATCTCGTCGGCGTCGCGGAATTCCGGCGCCGCCTTCAGCTCTTCCTCAGTGGCGTTGAGCATGAAGTTCAGGTCGCCATTCTCGTCCTCGGAGATCGAGAGAGCGGAAAGCTCGATCGCCACTTCCTTCTCGCCGATGCCGAGGAAACCACCGACGCCGATCACCACGCCTTCGACCGTACCGTCGGCCGTGAGGACCATGTCACGGACATCGCCGATCTTCTCGTCAGCCGAATTCACGACGTCGGCGTCGAGGAGGGTCGAGGCGAGGAACGTGTCCGGGCTCTGCTCGAAGATCTGACCTTCGACCGGGGTGCCCTCGGCGACTTCCGCCTCGTCCGCGCTCTCCACGGTGGCCTCGGCATTGTCGACCGCCTGATCGGCGGACTCTGCGGCGCTGTCAGCCGCTTCCATGGCGGAGTCCGCGGCGTTGTCAGCGGCGTTCGCTGCGTCCTGGGCGGCATCGGCCGTCGCATCGGCCGCGT
Source organism: Acuticoccus kalidii (assembly GCF_021556395.1). Taxonomy (GTDB): domain Bacteria; phylum Pseudomonadota; class Alphaproteobacteria; order Rhizobiales; family Amorphaceae; genus Acuticoccus; species Acuticoccus kalidii. The sequence continues at coordinate 239,736 of NZ_JAKGCS010000015.1, read as the reverse complement.
CGCCGGCGGCATCGGCGGTCGCATCCGCCGCATTCTCGGCCGCGTTCGCGGTCGCCGCAGCCGCGTTGTCCACCTGTTCGCCAGCCTGTTCAGCGGGGCCGTCCGGCTTCACGACCGTGACGTTCGCCGAATTCTGGGCCATGACCGGCGCCGAGAGGAGAACCAGAGCGGACGCGGTAGCAAGCCAGATTTTCTTCTGTGCAAACATGATTGTGCCTTTTGATCTTCCGTGACGATTTCATTTCGTCGACTGCAAATGAATGCGCTGGCTATCAAAGTCGTTCCACGGGGCCGCAATATTTTTGCGATTAAGTCGCGATCCACGCATTGCCCGTTTTTATCTATAAGGAGTCGATTCGAATGCGTAGAAAATTGTCGAACATCTTAGAACGCACAACGGGGCGATCAGTTCGGATTTAGTTTCGACTCTGACATTCGGTCGCACATGGCCGGTGCGCCGGACACGGTTGACAGCATCACCCCTCAGACGGCTTTCTTGTCCTGCCCTGCGCCAACGCGCCAAAAACCAACGGATTCCCGTGGACCAGACGCCGCCAAATCAACCGACCGATCAGCAGACCGCGCTCCGAGCCCGCGGTGTGCCGGACCATGAGGCAGCGGTCGAATGGCTGAAATCCCGCGGCATTCAGGACGTCGAGTGTATCGTTCCCGACCAGGCGGGCGTCGCGCGCGGCAAACTGATGCCGACGGAGAAATTCAACCGATCGCCGTCGATCACGATGCCCACCTCGATCTTCAGTCAGACGATCGCGGGTGACTATCCGGAGGAAGACGAGCAGTTCTCCCACGATCCGACCGACGGCGACCTCATCTTCGACCCGGATTACGCGACGCTTGCGGTCGTGCCCTGGGCGTCGGACCCGGCGGCGCAGCTCATTCATGATGCACGCTATAAAGACGGGCGCCCGGTCGACCATGCGCCGCGTCAGGTCCTGAAGCGCGTCGTCGAGCTCTACGCGCGGAAGGGGTTGCGTCCGGTGGTCGCGCCGGAGATCGAGTTCTATCTCGTCAAGCCGAACACCGATCCCGACTATCCGTTGGAGCCGCCGATCGGCCGCTCCGGCCGGCCGGAGATCGGCCGCCAGTCCTTCTCGATCGCCGCGGTGAACGAGTTCGACGACCTGTTTGACGACATTTACGACTATTCGGAGGCCCAGGGCCTCGAGATCGACACCCTCATCCACGAAGAGGGCGCCGCGCAGATGGAGATCAACCTCCTCCACGGCGATCCGGTCGACCTCGCCGACCAGGTCTTCCTCTTCAAGCGCACGATCCGCGAGGCCGCGCTCCGCCACAAGATGTACGCGACGTTCATGGCCAAGCCCATGAGCAACGAGCCCGGCTCTGCGATGCATATCCACGCCTCGGTGGTGGACATCGAGACGGGCGATTCGATCTTCTCGACACCCGAGGGCGATCCGACGAAGGACTTTTTCTCCTTTATCTACGGGCACCAGCGCTATCTGCCGAACGTCATGTGCATCATGGCGCCTTACGTGAACTCCTATCGGCGGCTGGAGCGGTTCTCGGCGAGTCCGACCAACGTCCATTGGGGCTACGACAACCGGACCGTCGGCCTCAGAGTGCCGCACGGCAAACCCGATGCGCGCCGGCTCGAAAACCGCATCCCCTCGTCGGACGCGAACCCCTATCTCGCGATCGCCGCCTCGCTCGCCTGCGGGCTTCTCGGCCTCGAAGAGGCCGGGCACCCGGACGATCCGATCGAAGGGTCGGCGCGCGATCTTCCCTTCGGCCTGCCGCGCGGCCTCACCGAGGCCGTCACTCTGTTCGAGGAGTGCGAGCCGCTGGTCGACATCTTCGGCAAGTCGTTCGTCTCCACCTTCCGCGCGATCAAGCAGGCCGAATACGAGACGTTCATGCGGGTGATCAGCCCGTGGGAGCGCGAATATCTGCTCCTCAATGTGTGAGACCCGGCACACCATGTTGCGGTAAGCCTTTGCCATAGCCCGGCGCAGCACCTCGCGCCGGGACATGGAGGAGGGCCCCGCGCCGATGTCGGACACCATCTACACCGAAGACGCCGCGATCCCGCGCCCCAAGAGCGCCGACTGGGCACTCCCGGAGCGGACCGACGTGCTCGTCGTCGGTGGGGGGCTGACGGGGCTGTCGGCGGCGCTCTTCCTCGCGCGGGCGGGCCGCGCCGTGACGGTGATCGACAAGGGCGCTCTCGGCGACGGCGCGTCCGGCCGCAATGGCGGGCAAATCCACCCCGGCCAGCGGCGCGACCAGATCTGGCTCACCCACCATCTCGGCGAGCCGATCGCGGACACGCTCTGGGAGCTCGGCGAGGCGGCCGTCGCCCTCGTCCACCAGCTTCGCGAGGAGCTCGGCGCCGATTGCGGCTTCCGGCCCGGCCTCATCGAGGCGGCCCACACCGTCCGCGACTTCGACGACTCGCGCGAATATGCCGACCATCTGGCCGAGCGCTATGGCGTCGAAACGGAAGTCCTGTCGCGGGGCGAGCTCGCGGCGGCGATCGGGACGAAGCGCTATTATGGCGGCGTGCGCGACGCGAAGGGCGGCCATCTCAATCCTCTCGCGCTGGTGGCGGCGCTGGCGGGCGCCGCACGTGAGGCGGGGGCCGCGCTCCACCCCTTCGTGCAGGCGACGCATCATGGCCGGCGCGCGGGCAAGCTCAGCGCCACGCTCTCCCACAGAGGCGGTGACGACCACGAGATCCTCGCCGACACGATCCTCCTCGCCGGCAACGGCTATCTGAACGGGCTGGAGCCGCGCGTCGAGGACCGCATCATGCCCCTCGTCAACCACATCGCGGCGACCGAGCCGCTCGACCTCGCGGTCATTCCGGGCGGCGAGGCGGTGTCCGACACGCGCCGCGTCGTCCGCTATTTCCGGCAGGATGCCGAGGGGCGGTTGATCTTCGGCGGCGGGGAGAGCTTCGGCACGCCGCCGGCCGATATCGAAGCCTTCGTGCGGCCCTATCTCCTCGAGGTCTATCCGAACCTCGCGGATGCGCCGATCGCGGCCGCCTGGTCCGGCACGCTCGGCATCACCCGCACCCGCTGTCCCTATATCCGGCGGCTCGAGCCGGGGCTCTACGCCGCCGGCGGCTACTCGGGGCAGGGGGTCGGCCTCGCGACCTTCGCCGGCAAGGTGATCGCCGACGCTGTGGCCGGGGAGACGGACGCGCTCGACGTCTTCTCTCACATGCCGGTTCCGCCCTTTCCGGGCGGGCGGCGCTTCCAGGGGCCGCTCGCCGCCCTCGCGATGGCGTGGTTCTCCTTGCGCGACCGTCTCGCCCTGCCGGGCATCGGCCGGTAAGAAAAAGGCGGGCCGCGCCGCCGCGTCCTAATCGAGCGGGCGGCGGGGAACGCCCTCGGCGACGGCCGCGACCTCCATCACGTCGAACGTCGTGCCGGCGCCGATATCGGTGCCGAGCTTGACGGTGACGCCGGCCGCGAGGAGGCGCGAGACGTCGCACGTGCCCGATTGCAGGAACCGATTGGCGGTCGGGCAATGCGCCACCACCGCCTTGTGCTCGGCGAGCGAGGCGACCTCCCGGTCGGTCAGGTGGATCGCATGGGCGAAGATCGCGCCCGGCCCGACGAGGCCGAATTTCTCGTAGACCGCCAGATAATCCTTCGCGTGGGGGAAGAGGCGGCGCACCCAGGCGACCTCCTCCTCGCTTTCCGACAGATGCGTCTGCATGGCGCAGGTCGGGTGCGCCGCCCACAGGGCGCCCGCCGCCTCCAATAGCGCCGGCGTCGATGTCGGCGCGAAACGCGGGGTGATCGCGTAGGTGAAGCGGCCGCCCGCCGCGCCATGCCAGCGCTCGATGAGGGCGAGGCTGTCGTCATAGGCGTCCTGCGCCGGGGTGAGCAGCGGGGAGGGCGCGTTGCGATCCATCATCACGAGCCCGGCCGTCACCTTGATGGTGCGGTCGAGCGCCTCGGTGAACAGCGCGTCGACGGAATTCGGATGCGAGGTGCAGAACACCGTCACCTCGTTGGTGCCGACCGCCTCGCATTGGTCGAAGAACTCACGGGCGACGGCCTTGCTATAGGCCGGATCCTCGAACCGCTCTTCCTCCGGGAAGGTGACGTTCTCGAGCCATTCGAGGAGGCCGCCGCCATAAGTCCCGGTGATCCGGGTCTGCGGGAAATGGCAATGGACATCGACGAGGCCGGGCGACAGGAGCGCGTCCGTCGGCACCACCATCACGTCGGGATGGGCCGCGATCAGCCGCCGCGCCGGTCCGAAATCCACGACGACATGATCGTCGATCAGGATCGCCCCGTCCTCGACGACCTCGAACGGATCGGCGCCCGTGATCGTGCCGCGAAAGGGGCGAAGCGGGCCGCGCTCGATGAGGCGGCTCATCGGCGCTCTCCGCGATCGAGCGCGAGAAGCTGGGCCGCGACGGAGGCTGCGATCACGGAGGGTTCCTTCCCGTCAATGAAGGGCAAGCCGATGGGACATGTGAGGCGGGCGGCGTCAAGCCCGCGCTCGGCCAGCCGTCGGGTGAAGATCGCCCGCTTCGTCGCCGTGCCGATCAGGCCGAGAAAGGCGAACGGGCGGGAAAGGGCCGCGGCCACGATCTCGAGATCGACGGCATGGCTGTGCGTCATCACGAGGTGGACGGTCTCGGGCGGGGCGGCCATGGCGACGGTCTCGGGCAGCGCGATGCGGCGGCAGGCGACGGGGCCGTGCGCGGGCCACAGCGTCGCCTCGCGCGCATCGACCCAGTCGAGTGCGAAGGGGAGCGGGGCGAGAGCGGCGACGAGCGCGGTGCCGACATGGCCGGCGCCGTAGACGATGACGGGCCGGCGCGGCGGATCGGCCACCAGGGGGCCGCCGTCATAGAGGGGGAAGGCGGCGTCGGGCGGTTCGTCGATGCGGGCGATTTCGATCGTCATCCGCCCGCCGCAGCATTGGTCGAGCGTCGGGTTGAGCGGCAGGTCGAGCGTCTCGCGCCGCCCGCCTTCGGACAGGAGCCGCCGCGCCGCCTCCACGGTCCGCCGCTCCGCCTCGCCGCCGCCGATGGTGCCGCGCGTCGCCCCGCCGGTCACGATCATCCAGGCGCCCTTCTCGCGCGGGGTGGAGCCCGCGACGGCGGCGAGCAGCGCGATCGCCGTCGGCTCGGCGCGGACCGAGGCGGCGATGTCGGCAAGGCGCGGGGCGGTCTCACGCGGGTCGGCCGAATGCGAGAGGGGCGGCGCGGCCATCGCGGTGGTGGTCATCGCGCCGGCCTCAGCGGGCGCCGGAGAGGGCATCGAGAATCCGTTCGGGCGTCGCGGGGGCATCGAGATGCGCAAAGCCGCCGCTCGCCGCCGCGATCGCCGCGCCGATCGCCTGATGGGCCGAGATCGCGAGCATCAACGGCGGCTCACCGACCGCCTTGGAGCGGCGCACCGTGAGCTCCCGGTTCACCCCCTTGGGCCAGATCGCGATCCGCATGTCGCGCGGCCGGTCGGCAGCGGTGGGGATCTTGTAGGTCGAGGGGGCGTGCGTCGCGAGGCGGCCGGTCCGGTCCCACCACAATTCTTCGGTGGTGAGCCAGCCCATTCCCTGGACGAAGCCGCCTTCGATCTGGCCGAGATCGACCGCCGGATTCAGCGACCGGCCGACATCGTGGAGAATGTCGGCCCGCAGAATGCGGCTCTCTCCGGTCAGCGTGTCGATCGCCGCCTCGCTGACGGCGGCGCCATAAGCGAAATAATAAAACGGGCGGCCGGACGCGCTCTCCCGATCCCAGTGGATGCGCGGCGTCGCATAAAAGCCGGTGGCGGAGAGGCCGATACGGGCGAGATAGGCCTCGTGCACCAGGGCGTCGAAGTCGGTCCGCGTCGCCCCGGCATCGACCCATCCGCCGGCGAAGACGACATCCTCGGCGGCGACGCCGGCCCGCTCGGCGGCGAAGGCGGCGAGGCGCGCCCGGATCGTGGCGCAGGCGTCGAGCGTCGCCATCGCGTTCATGTCCGCGCCGGAGGAGGCGGCGGTGGCGGAGGTGTTCGGCACCTTGTCGGTGCGCGTGGCGGTGATCTTCACCCGCTCGAGCGGCAGGCCGAACGCGTCGGCCGCCACCTGCGCGACCTTGATATAGACGCCTTGCCCCATCTCGATCCCGCCATGATTGATCATGACCGAGCCGTCTTTGTAGACGTGGACGAGCGCCCCCGCCTGGTTGAGAAATGTCGTCGTGAAGGAGATGCCGAACTTCACCGGCGTCAGCGCGATGCCGCGCTTGATGATGGGCGAGGCGGTGTTCCATTCGGCGATCGCGGCGCGCCGGGCCTCGTAGTCGGACGTGCGGACGAGATCATCGACGATCTCGTCGATCACCGCGTCCTCGACCTCCATGTGATAGTGCGTGGTGCGCACCGAGGCGGGCATCGACGCGCGATAGAGGTTCGCCCGCCGCACCGCCAGCGGGTCGAGGCCGAGCGTGTGGGCGACGTGCTCGATCACCCGTTCGATCCCCACCATGCCCTGCGGTCCGCCGAAGCCGCGAAAGGCGGTGTTGGAGCACGTGTTGGTGCGCCAGCGATGCGACACCACGTCGAGCGCGGGGATCGCATAGGCGTTGTCGGCGTGGAACATCGCACGGTCGCAGATCGCGCGGCTGAGATCGAGCGACCAGCCACAGCGTGCGTGCTGGATGAACGAAACGCCGAGAAGGTGGCCGGCCGCGTCGAAGCCCACCTCGTAATCGATGCGGAAATCGTGGCGCTTGCCGGTGATGATGAAATCGTCGTCCCGATCGGGCCGGACCTTGGCGGGGCGGCCGGTGGCGCGTGCGGCAAGGGCGGCGATCGCGGCCATCAGATTGCCTTGCGTCTCCTTGCCGCCGAAGCCGCCGCCGAGACGGCGCGCCTCCACCGTCACCGCATGGGCGGGCACGCCGAGAACGCGGGCGACCACCTCCTGCGTTTCGGACGGATGCTGCGTGGAGGACACGACGTGCATGTCGTCGTCCTCGCCGGGGGTGGCGATCGCGATTTGGCCTTCGAGGGAGAAATGCTCCTGGCCGCCGATCTCGATCCGGCCGGCGAGGCGGTGGGGCGCGGCCGCGATCGCGGCGGCGGCGTCGCCACGGGCCATGCGATAGGGCGCGTCGACGGCATCGCCGGCGGCGATCGCGTCCTCGATGGTGATGACGGGGGTCTCCTCCACCGCCTCGATGACGGCGCATTCGGCCGCGAGCCGGGCCGACCGCCGCGTCTCGGCCACCACGGCGAAGAGCGGCTGGCCGTGATAGGCGACCGCGGCAATCCCGCCTTCGAGCGCGAGCATGATTTCGTCGTGCTTGACCGGGCCGACATCGTTCTCGCCGCGCACATCGTCCCCCGTGAGGACTTTGATGACGCCGGGCGCGGCGGCCACCTTGTCGAGATCGGCGGCAAGCCGGCCCTTCGCAAAGCGCGCATAGGCGATGTAGACGTGGACGAGCGCTGCGGGTTCGGCAATGTCATCGGCATAGATCGCGCGGCCGGAGACGTGCTTGTCGCCCGAATCGTGCTTGTGCGGGCGATGCGTCTCGCCGTGCGCCGGATGCGGCGTCGCGGGGGCGGGGTCCGGGCGGAGACGGCCGGCCTCGGCGGGGGGCAGATAGTCCTCCATCATGCGCCGATCCGCTCGGCGGCGCGCCCGGCGAGGCGGGTTACCGTTTCGGGCGCCGTCCGCTCCACGACATCGCGCATCAAAAGATTCTTCGCCACCGCGAGGCGGTAGGCGGCGGAGGCGCGCTGGTCGCTCATCGGTTGAAAGTCCTCGGCGAGCGCTGAGGCCGCCGAGGCGACGCTCTCGCGGTCGTAGATCTTGCCGACGAGCGCGGCTTCGGTGGCGAGCGCGCGTTTCGGCGTGCCGGCCATGCCGCCGAAGGCGAGCCGGGCCTCGGCGACGACGCCGACCTCGAGGGTGAGCGCGAAACAGCCGAGAATGGCGGTGATATCGGAATCGAAGCGCTTCGACACTTTGTGGCAGGACAGCCTGTCCAACCCGGCGAGTGGGATCAGCACGCGGCGGACATATTCGCCCGGCTGCCGGTCCTGCTGGCCATAGGCGATGAAATACTCCTCGAGCGGCAGCCGCCGCGGGCCGTCCCGGTGGCCGAGCTCCAGCGTCGCCCCGGCCGCGATCAGGGCCGGCGGCAGGTCACCGATCGGCGAGCCGTTCGCGATATTGCCGCCGACGGTGCCGGCATTTCGCACCTGCATCCCGCCGAAGCGGCGCATCATCTCGCCGAGCTGCGGCCACGGCGCGAGCACCGCGGCGGCGAAGGCGGCGAGGGGGAGCGCGGCGCCGACGACGAGCTGGTCACCCTCGCGCTCGATCGTCTTCAACGCGTCGAGGCGCGCCGTCGACAGGATCATCGGCGGATCGAAGAGGCGCTTGGTGATCCATAGGCCGAAATCGGTGGCGCCCGACAGGATCGTCGCGTCGGGGGCATCGGCGAGGGCGTCGGCGAAAGCGGCCTCCGTGTCGGGGGCGAGGAAGCGGCGGTCGTCGGCGCGATAATCGAGGGGCGGGATGGCGGCGAGGGCGTCGGCGCGGGCGGCGTCGGCGACCGGATCGCCGAGGGCGTCCGCCGCCGCGGCGCTCGCCTCCGCTGCCTCGAGGATCGGACCATAGCCGGTGCAGCGGCACAGATTGCCGGCGAGCCGGTCTTCGACGGCCTGTCGATCGGCCGGCGCTCCGGCCTCGCGGCTCCACAGCGCCATCACGATGCCGGGGGTGCAGAAGCCGCATTGGGAGGCGTGCCGGTCGGCCATCTCGCGCTGGATCGGGTGCGGCGCGCCGTCGGCCGCGATGCCCTCGATGGTGACGATATCGGCGCCATGGGCCATCGGCAGGGCCATGATGCAGGCGTTCACGGCCCGGGTCGCGAGGCCCGCGCCGTCGGGGCGGCGCACGGCGACGGTGCAGGCGCCGCAATCGCCCTCGGCGCACCCTTCTTTGGCGCCGGTGAGGCCGCGGGCGCGCAGCCATTCGAGAAGCGTCGTCGTCGGCGGCATGTCGGCGATGTCGACGCGTTCGCCGTTGAGAAAGAACGTGATCGTCTCGGTGGACGGGCTCTCACGCATCGGCGGGCTCAACTCCCTCGATAGGTCGAATATCCGTAGGGCGAGACGAGTAGCGGCACGTGATAGTGCGCCTCCTCGTCGGAGATGCCAAACGCGATCACCACGGTGTCGAGAAAGGCGGGATCGGCGAGATCGACGCCGAGGCGGCGGAAATAGTCGCCGACCTCGAACTCGAGCGTATAGGCGTCGGCGCGGAATTGATCGCCGGCGAGGAGTGGCGTCTCGACCCGTCCGTCGGCGTTGGTGGTGGCGCGGGTGATTTCGTTGCCGTCCGCGTCGCACAAGGTGATGGCGACGCCGGATGCGGGTATTCCATGTGCGGTGTCGAGTACGTGGGTGGTGAGATAGCCCGCCATACCGCCTCCTCGTGCGCTCGATCTGTCGGCACCCCATCACGGCACAGAATGCGGCGATCCACAACGACGGGTTTGGCTTGCCGAAAGCTGCGCCCGATGCGCCGACGGCCTCACGCGACGGTTATTCGGTCCGGATGCCCGTGCGTTAAAGCGGCCGGCCGGGTTGCTGGCAGGCAATCATCCCGCTCCGGGATCGCCATCGTCCGGCCGGATCTGCTAGATGGGCTGGCGGGGCTGGTCAGCGCGCTTCGTGCGACGCGGGCCACTTGGATTGTGTCGGCCGGGCGCGTGGGGCGGCTGGAATCGCCGGATCGGCGTGCGTGCCGGCCGATTGTGCGCGGCCGGTGCCGATCCGCCCGGATTTTTGATCTGGGCGCGGAGCGGCCCGGTTTCGACCGTGGAACGCGGAGCCGCCTCGTTGTGTCCAATTTGCGCATGTAACGCGCAGAGGTGTCAGCCGGGCGCGGGGATCGCGCCATTATTGTTTGGCGCGGGCGTCGCGCCGTTGTTGTTTGGCGCGGGTTTCGCGCCATTGTTGGTGGAGCGCGGTAAATGCACCGTGCTTGTCCGCATGATGAATGGCCGCGTGTTCGTGCCGAAACAATTTGCTGCCCGATGGCAAACCGCCGGGGGCAGCCGTGCTTCGGCCGATGAGCGGGCCCGAGAGGAGACGATAAAATGGCGCAGCGCTTCAGCACGTTCCTGATGTTCACCGGCCGGGCGAGCGAGGCGATCGATCTTTATCGTTCCCTCTTCGAGGACATGCGGATGGACCATGTCGATCTTTATGAGGACGGCGAGCCGGGCCCCGTCGGAACGGTGAAGCACGCCGCTTGGACGCTCGCAGGGCAGAATTTCGCGGCCATCGATTCGCCGATCGAGCACGGGTTCGGGTTTACGCCCTCGATGTCGATCGTCGTCGAATGTTCGAGCGACGCGGAGATCGAGCGCCTCTTCGGTGGCCTCTCCGAGGGGGGCGAGGTGATGATGCCGCTCGACGCCTATCCCTTCAGCTCAAAATTCGGCTGGGTGAAGGACCGCTTCGGCGTCTCCTGGCAATTGAGCCTCGCCTGATCCGATCGGAGGGGGCGCCGAGGATCGGCCGCCGCGGTGCCTCGCCGACTCGCGAACCATCCGGGTGGATGATGAGCCGACTGGCTCGCCCGACGGTCGCGGGCGGGGAGGGCGGACGACGCGTGGCCGGGCTCGGCGATGCGGCGATCTCTCCAATACGGCGGAGGCGTCTCGCCAGTGCGGCGGTGCCGTTTTGGTCATGCAGCGCAGCCGTCTCGGCCTTGCGGCGGAGCCGTGTTGCCCATGCGGCGGCGTCGCCCCGCCTTTGCGGCGGGGCCGACTCGGTCGTCCAGCGGCGCCATGACGCCCGTGCGGCGAAGCCGTCCCGCCACGACACCATGATGCGGACCGCTATGATGGCGGCGGCCTTGTCCCGGCCGGTGGACGGGCCTCGGACACGTCGATGACGAAGCGGACGCCGCCGGGCGGGCCGGCACGGATGAGTGGCCCCCGCGTCGACACCATGACGATGCCGAGGAGCACGGCGCCGAAGATCCAGATCGTTCCGATCATCGCGCTGCCGGTGGTGGCGCGGTGGATCGCACCATCGTTCCCCTCCGCCAGGGCGCCGAAGGTGGAGAGGAGCCACACGAGCATCAGAAAATTGAAGCCGATGAAGCTCCACTTGCAGAAAACGCCGAACGCGCTGCGGCGGCGAGTGGCGGTCGCGACGAATGCTGTCATGATCGGCCCTTCTGTTGGCTGCTCCATCGGCCCCTCCGGCTGTGGAGAGGATTTCGAGACTAACCCGGACGGACGTCGAATGCAACTTAAGCGAGTGTGGTGATGGCCGCCGATCGGACGATGGCGGATCTCGTGCTCCGCGCGCCGGAGCCGCGCGACGTTTCCTCGCTCACGGCGATGACCAACCTCCCCGGCGTCCGCGCCGGAACGCACCGCCTTCCCTTCGCGAGCGAGGCGGAGGTCGCGCGCCGCTTCCTCGAACGGCCTGCCGACCAGTTCGCGATCGTCGCGGCGACGCGGGAGGCGGTCGTCGGTTGGGCATTCCTGGAGCGGGGCCGCGGGCGCAAGGCCCACAGCGCGGGCTTCGGTCTCGCGGTCCATGACGATCATTGGGGCGAGGGGATCGGCGCGGCCCTTCTCGGCGCCGCGCTCGACATGGCCGACGGTTGGCTCGGCCTCGTCCGCGTCCATCTCGACGTTCTCGCCGACAATCACCGGGCGATCGCGCTTTATGAGCGGTTCGGATTCGAGACCGAGGGGCGGCTCCGCGCCGATGTCCTGCGCGACGGCGTCCTCGTCGACAGTCTCGTCATGGCGCGGCTTCGCTCGGCGCCCGCCCCGGCCGGCGAGGCGTGAGCGGTCCGGCCTTCAGCGTCGGCGCGCATTGCGGATGACGACGCCGAGGGCGGCCGCGAGAAGCGCCGCCACCATGAGATTTTCCGCCGGGGATCGTCCGAAAAAGGGGCGCGCCTTACGCCGCCGCGCGACGGGAGGCGGGTGAACCGCCATCGGCTTGGCGATCGGCATGAACGGGGCGGCGAGCATCCCGGCGATCGAGACTGCGCGGACGAGCGGCGACGGGTGCCGCGTCGCGCCGGGCGATGGGGCGCCGGAGGGCATCGCGCCGTGCCGCGGCGCCATGCCGCCAGTCATGGGAACGGATCCGCTCTGCGCCGCATCGCGGTGGACCTTTCTGCGCTCCGGGCCGCTGCCGAGCCGCCATGCGAGTTTGCGACCAGTTCGGCCGAACGCAAAGCCTCTTTTCGGAGCGCGCGCCGGGCAAGAGCCTGGCGCGCTCGCCGTCTCTGTCATGGGTGCGAGACCGAAACGTCATTCCATGTCGGGCTCGGCTCGTCTAAGGAACGGCCTCGACTGGACATGAAAAGTGAGCGCTGCTTGAGGTACGCCGTCTATCTGACACCGCCACACGGGTCGCCGCTTCTGGAGCGCGCCGAGGCGTGGCTCGGCCGTTCGGCCTTGAGCGGCGCCGTCGGTGAGCCGGCCGCACCGCATCAGGCCCGCGTCGCGGCGCCGGCGCGCTATGGCTTCCACGCGACGATGCGGGCGCCGTTCAGCCTCGCCCCCGGCGTGTCGGAAGCCGATCTCATCGCCCGGTTCCGGGCCTTCGCGGCCGAGCAGCCGCCGCTGGAGGTGACGCTGGAGATCGCCGAGCTCGGCCATTTCGTCGCGCTCGAAGCGATCGACCATGCCCCTGTGGCGGCCGCCGCCGAGGCGGTGGTGCGGGCGTTCGAGAGCGCCCGCGCGCCGCTCGACGAGGCGGATCGCGCGCGCCGCAGTCCCGGCCTTCTCGATGCCCGCGGGCGCGAATTGCTGGATGCGTGGGGCTATCCGTTCGTCATGGAGCGCTTCGTCTTCCATATGACGTTGAGCGGCTCGATCGAAGCCGTCGCGGTGCCGGCGGTGACCGAAGCCGCGGCGGCGCATTTTGACGGCCTGCTCGGCGTGCCGCATCGGCTCGTCTATGCGATTTTCCGGGAGGACGAGCCGAAGGGCCCGTTCTCCATCATTGCAACCCAAGATGACCTCGGCGAGTGAACCCGTGACCATCCTCTCCAACGCACGCATCGTTCTCGAGGACGCGGTGGTCCTCGGCCATCTCGTGATGGACGAAGGCCGCATCACGGCGATCGGGGAGGGGGCGCATCCGGGCGGGGAAGACTGCGGGGGCGATTATCTGATCCCCGGTCTCGTCGAGCTTCACACCGACCATCTGGAAGGCCATATCGCGCCGCGGCCGCGCGTGCGCTGGAACAGCACCGCCGCGATACAGGCCCACGACGCGCAGATCGCGGCCTCGGGGATCACCACGGTGCTCGACGCGCTGCGCGTCGGGCTCGACGCGGATTCCTCCCTCACCTCGGAGGATTCGCGGCAGATCGCGAACGATATCAAGTCGGCGCAGGACGACGGGCGGCTGCGCGTCGATCACCGCTTCCATCTGCGCTGCGAGGTCTCCGACGAGTATGCGGTTCCGGGCTTCCATCTGTTCGATGATCTCGACGGGGTCGCTCTCGTCTCGCTGATGGACCACACGCCCGGGCAGCGCCAATTCCGCTCGCTCGACGCCTATCGCGCCTATTTCCAGACGAAGAGCGGGATGTCCGATCCCGAGTTCGAGCGGTTCCAGGCCGAGCGACGCGAGCGCGCGGCGGTCTGGTCCGATCGCAACCGGCGCGAGGTCGCCGAGCTCGCCAAGGCGCGCGGCGTGGTGATCGCGAGCCACGACGACGCGACCGCCGAGCACGTGGCCGAAGCGGTTCGCGACGGCGTCACGCTCGCGGAATTTCCGACGACGATCGATGCCGCCCGCGCCTCGCGCGAGGCGGGGATGCGCATTCTGATGGGCGGGCCGAATCTCGTCCGCGGTGGTTCACATTCAGGCAATATCTCAGCGGGCGAACTCGCCGATATCGGCGCGCTCGATATCCTCTCTTCTGACTATGTGCCGTTTTCGATGCTGCAGGCGGCGTTCGTTCTCGGCGAACGCGAAGGGTGGACCGTGCCGCGTGCGATCGCGACGGTCACCCGTGAGCCTGCGGCCGCGATCGGGCTGACGGACCGCGGTCAAATCGCCACGTCGTTGCGGGCCGATCTCGTTCGCGTGCGCCGGACGGGGGACGGGGACATCCCCGTGGTCCGTGCCGTTTGGCGCGAAGGTGCCCGCGTGGTGTAGGCGTTTCGCCGGGTCATTAACCGGGTGTGGTAATCAAAACGACACGTGCCATCTATGCAAGCGCGCTACAAGCGCTACTCTATTATAGTCAACTCCGGGGGGCTCGTGTGTGCTCTCCTGACCGACCGAAGAGGGCAAGGGCGTTTTAGTGCGGGCATTGAATGCGACAGGCGGCGAAGGAAGACTGCTCAACGTCTGACGAAACGATGGACGTTGAAGCAATATCGTCGCGCGCCAGCGTGACCGAGACGTCGAATCCGCACATGCGAGCGATCCGACTCGTGACCTTGTATATGCGGTCCTTCGGGATGAAGGCCGCCATACTCGACAGTGGCGACTCCCGCCCCGTCGTGGTCGGCGATCCGGCATTCCAGTCTCAACTCGCGGCCGCTTGGCAGGTGCCCAAGTCGGATGCCCGTCCGGCGACGATCACGGTTCGGAGCGTTGCGGGTCCGGCGACCATCGTCGCGATGCCGATCGCCTTCGCGGGCCGCACCGCGTGGATCGCCGGCATCGGCGAGGGCGTCGTCGCGCTGCCTGACACGGTCGGTCTCATCCACCAGGTCCTTCTCGAAGGCCGTTTCAACCATCCTGACGCCGGCGGCAAAGCGGCGCGGGCGGAGCGCCTCTCTCACGAGGAGGAGGCCGGTCCCGCTGCGCGACGGCTCGGTGTCGGAACGCTCTGCCATGACTTCAAGTCGGACACCTTGGAGATGTCGCCCACCGCAGGGACGCTGCTGGGTGGCGGCCCTTTCCTGCGGCTTGCGGAGGTCGCCGAGGCGTTTCAGCCGCTCGACCGCGCCTTCGTGACACGCCTCCTCACCGGCGCCGATCCGCAGATGACCACGTTCGACGTGGAGTGCGAGCGCGCCGGCACGCCGCCGACGCGGCTGCGCCTCACCGGCGAGATCGTACGGTCCGGCGGCGAGCCGCTCCGCCTGTTCCTCAGCCTGCACGACAAGGGAGCCGCACGCACCCATCAGGATCTGTCGACCGAGGGCGCCGATCGGGACAGCCTGACCGGCGCCTATAACCGCTCCGTTCTCGACGACATCATCACCAAAGCCACCCAGGACGCCGCGAACGGCGCTCGCCGCGCCGCGCTCTTCATGGTCGATGTCGACAACTTCAAGGACGTCAACGACACCAACGGCCGTGATGCGGGCGATGAAGTTCTGCGCCACGTCGCGCGCACCTTGAAGACCGTCATCGGCCCGCAGGATGTCCTGATCCGCCTTGCGGGGGACGAGTTTGCCGTGGTGATCGCCGAGGTCGAGGACGGCGCCGCGATGGCCGATCTCGGCGAGCGGATCGGCGGCTTGCTGCGCACGCGCGTCACTGCGCCGTCCGGCCCGGTCGATATCCAGGTCTCCCTCGGCCTCGCGCTCTTCCCGGACGATGTGTCGGCGGATGTCGATCTCTATCGGGCCGCCTCGCAGGCGCTGTTCGAGGCGAAGGCGGACGGCGGCGACGGGCTGAAACGTTTCGACCCCGCGATGCGCGAACGGCGCGAGCAGCACCGGGCGTTCATTTGGAACGTCCGCGCCGGCCTCGCGCGGGGCGAGTTCGAGCCTTTCTTCCAGCCGAAGCTCGATCTGAGGACCGGCTGCGTCGTCGGCTTCGAGGCGTTGTGCCGATGGCGGCATCCGGAGCGCGGAACGCTCGGCCCCGTCGCATTCTTCAAGGCGTTCGACGACCGCGATATCGGCGGCGTCCTGTCCGACGTGGCGCTCCGGGGATCGTTCGCCGCGGTGCGCAAGTTTCACGATATGGGGCTGTCGCCGGGTCATATCGCCGTCAATCTCAACCAGATCCAGCTCGAGCGGCCGGAGCTCGTCGATCAGATCGAGCGGTTGCAGGCGGAATTCGAGGTCGCGCCGACCGAGATCCTCTTCGAGGTCGTGGAGAACGTCCTCATCCACGACAAGCGCACCGTCTACGACAATCTGACCGAACTGTTCCACCGCGGCTTTCGCGTCGCGCTCGACGATTTCGGCACCGGTTTCGCCTCGCTCACGAACATTCGCGAGCCGTTCATCCGCGAAGTGAAGATCGACCGCAGCTTCGTCACCAACTCCACGATCAACCCGCTCGACCAGCAGATCGTCGCCGCCATCGTCCAGATGGCGCGCAAGTTGGGCCTTGGCGTCGTCGCCGAAGGGATCGAGGACGAGGAGACGCTGAAAAACCTCAGGATGCTCGGCTGCACCATGGGGCAGGGCTTCGTGTTCTCCCACGCCCTGCCGTTCGATGACGCGCTTCAGTTCATTGGCCGCCAGGAGCGGATTTTGACGCTCTTGGAGGGGATCCAGCTTTAGCGTCCCCGCTCTTCGAGCCGGGCGCGTAGACCGAGGAGACCGGCTTCGGCGGCGTCAGCTCGATCGCGGGCTCGGAGTGGGTGTGCCGCTCGATCGAGACGAGCGGGATCGCATCACGCTCCCACCCATTGGGGCCGAACGTCACCGGATGCACGGTGAGTGCGCTGCCGTCGATCTCGATCCGGTTGAAGCTGTTCGGCTCGCCCCGCGTCCGGGAGGACAGCGCCGTCCCGGCCTGAATGACCGTCACCCGCTGGCCGGGCTGGGTGCGGGAGGCGACGACGGATCCGCCATGCGGCTCTTGGTCGAACGCGGCCGAATAGGTGCGGTGGAGATGGCCGGCGGTCACGAGGTCGACCTTCTGTCCAGCGAAGGCGGCGAGGGCCTGTTGAGCGCGGCGCACCATCACCCGCGGGCGGTCGGACAGCTCCTCGGTGTCCTCGGCGATGAAGGGGTGATGCGCGACGACGATGCGGAAGGCGCTGTCTCGTGCGCGCTTGAAGCGACCGGACAGCTCTTCGATCTGACTGCGGGAGAGGCTGCCGTGCGACCAGTCGAGGCGAAGCGCCATGCGCCGGGCGGTGTTGAGACCGATCACCGCGACGTGGCGGCCGAACCAGCTCGGTTCGAGCTCCTTGTTCACATAAGAGTGCCAGCGGCGATAGGGCGCGAAGAAGCGCTCGCCGAGCGCATAGGGCGTGATGTCGTGATTGCCGGGGACGGCGATCACCGGGGACTCCAGGGCTTCGATGAAGGCGCGGGCGCGCTCGAACTCGCTGTGACGGGCGGCCATGGTCAGATCGCCGGAGAGGATGACGAGGTCGAATTCCTCGCGATTCAGCTCGTCGATCAGGGCGGCCGTCGTCTCCGGATCCTCGGACCCGAAGTGGAGGTCGGAGATATGGGCAAGTCGAGTCATGCGCTTACCTCTTGCGCGACAGGGCGGGTGAAAACGGACACCTCGCCCGTGCGCACCTCTATGGAACAAGGGGATGGCACGAGCGTGCGTTCCCCGTCCAGCATCGCATGAATCCGCCGTCGCGGCCCGCTGATCCGCGCATGGGTCGCGATAATCTGTTCAACGTCCGGATCATCGGCGAGCGCGCCGACGGCGCCGCGCACCAGGAGACGCGCGACGTCGACGCCCGATTCGGGGTGCAGCGCGAACACCGTGATCTTGCCGCCGGTCACGGTCGCGCGATGCGGCACGGGCAGGAGCATCCGGTCGAGCGTGCCGACGATGATGGCGAAGGACCGGCCTTCGAGCTTGCGTTCCTCGCCATCGACCGTGGTGGCGAGGCAGACGAGATTCGGATCACGCGGCAGCGTGGCGAGCGCATGGAGGCCGAGCCAGATCCGGTCGAGCATCCGCATCCGGCCGCGCCGATTCTCGCGGTGAACGCCGATCCGCACGGGCAGGCCCGTGAAGGCGGTGTGCAGGAAGATGTGCTTGTCGATCGCGGCATAATCGACCGGACGCACATGGCCTGCGCTGATCACCTTGGCCGCTTCGAGCGGGTCGATCGGGATGCCGTAATCGTGGGCGAGGAGGTTCATCGTCCCGCCGGGGATGATGCCGATCGGTCGGCCGCCGCCGCGATGGGCTTCGATGGCGGCGCGAATCGTCCCATCCCCACCGGCGACGATGACGATATCCTCCGAACTGTCCCGGCTTTCCTGGATCTGCCGTTTGATCGGCCCATCGAGGGCGTGGACGCGGATTCCCTCCGCTTCGAGACGGGCGATCGTATCGTCGCGCGCCCGGTCCTGATTGAGGTAAGTGCCGGATGACGTGTTGAAGATAAGGACTGCCGATGGCATCGCAGACTTTCGTGAAGGGTCTACAACGAACGCGCTGCCTGACCTTCCGTTGCGTGTGCTCAACGAATGGGCGCTTCGGAAATGTCCGCCGGCTGTTCAGCGCCGTACCCTGCCCTTAAGTGGGGTGGCGGACAAGGGAGAGATGCATTGCGGCAGAGGTTGAGGCGGATCGAGGACCAGGCGCGCCTGGCCGCCGCGACGATGCAAGAGCGTGTCGGAGGGCTGATGGCGCCGAGCCTGAGGCTCGGCGTGACAGGCCTCTCCCGCTCGGGAAAGACCGTCTTTCTCGCCGCCCTGGTGCACAATCTCGTCCACGGCGGACGGCTGCCGCTGTTCGCCGCCTATGCCGAAGGCCGCCTGTCGAGCGCCAATCTCGCTCCCCAGCCCGATGACGAAGTGCCGCGTTTTCCATACGAGGATCATGTCCGCGCGCTTGTGGATGAACGCGTCTGGCCGGCCTCGACGCGCAAGATCGCGCAGCTCAGGGTGACGATCGAGTACGAGACGGCGCGCTTTCTCGGCCGCCGTTTCGGCCCCGGCCGGTTGCATCTCGACCTCGTCGATTATCCCGGCGAATGGCTGCTCGACCTTCCCTTGATGCATCTTTCCTTCAAAGACTGGTGCGCCACCTCGCTCGACGAGGCGGCGCGGCGGCCGGTCGAATCCCGCGATTTCCGGGCTCAGATCGGCGCGCTCGATCCGCTCGCCCCCGCGAAGGAAGGCGACGCCCAGTCGCTCGCCGAGACGTTCACGCGCTATCTGAAGGCCGCCCGCGCCGATCCTCATGCGCTCGCCGCCCTTCCGCCCGGCCGCTTCCTGATGCCGGGCGACATGGAAGGCTCGCCGGCGCTGACCTTCGCGCCGCTGCGCCTGCCGGATACCGACGACATGCCCTCGGGCTCGCTCTGGGCGATGATGGAGCGGCGCTATGAGGCCTACAAAACCCACGTCGTCCGCCCGTTTTTCCGCGACCATTTCGCAAGGCTCGACCGGCAGATCGTCCTCGTCGACGTGCTCGCGGCGCTGAATGGCGGGCCGGAGGCGCTCGACGAGCTGCGGCGCGCGCTCTCCTCCGTGCTCGCCTGTTTCCGCACCGGACGGCTGTCCTTTCTCGGCTCGCTCGTCGATCGCCGGATCGACCGGATCCTCTTCGTCGCGACGAAGGCGGACCACATCCATCACACCGATCACGACCGGCTGGAGCGCATCCTCGAACATCTCGTCGCGGAGGCGAAGGAACGGGCGCAGTTCACCGGCGCCGCCGTCGACGTCGCGGCGATGGCCGCGGTGCGGGCGACGCGTGAGGCGAGTGTCACCCGCGATGGTGAGGTCTGGCCGACCATCGTCGGCACGCCGATGGCGGGCGAGCGGATCAACGGGCGCGTCTTCGACGGGGAGGCGGAAATCGGCCTCTTTCCGGGCGATCTCCCCGATGATCCATCGGCAGTGTTCGAGGAGGTGCGGGACGAGTATGGTGTCACCACGATGCGATTCCGTCCGGGCCGGGTGGAGCGCTCCAACTCGGGCCTGACGCTGTCCTTGCCGCACATCAGGCTGGACCGCGTGCTGCAATATCTGATCGGAGACCGCCTGTCGTGACGCGCCGTCGCCCCACGATCTTCGAAATCGACGAGGTGGCCTTCGACGAGGAGGCGGAGGAGGCCCCGCGCGCCGAGCCGCGCCGCGAGGCCCGCCGCGCCCGCCCCGGACCGACGCTCGGCCCGGAGACGCTGGAGCAGGAAGAGGCCCCGCCGCCGCCCGTCGCGATCGAGCCCGAGCCGCTCCGCAAGCGGCCCGGCCGGACGTGGCTGAAGCTCTTCACCATCGGCCTGTCGGGCCTTGCGGGTCTTGCCCTCTCGATCTCCCTCTATGCGTTCATCGAGGATCTCCTCTCGCGCATTCCCGCGCTCGGCTATGTCGCCGCGGTGCTCGCCGCGGCGATGGTGCTCGGCCTCTTCGGCATGGTCGCGCGGGAATGGATCGCGCTGCGCCGCCTCAAGGAGGTGGAATCGCTGCGCCGCAAGGCCGACGACGCCGTCCTCAGCGACGATCGGCACGAGGCGCTCGCCGCCCTCAAGGAGCTGATCGACCTTTATGGCGACCGGCCGGAAACGGCGCGCGGCCGCAAGGCGATGCGCGGCCACATGCGCGAGATCATCGACGGGCGCGACCTCATCGCCCTCGCCGAGCGGGAAGTCCTCGGCCCGCTCGACCGCAAGGCGATCAACGAGATCGTCGCCACCTCGCGGCGCGTCGCCGCGGTGACGGCGCTGTCGCCGCGTGCCCTCGTCGACCTCGCCTTCGTGATCTTCGCGGCCCTCACCCTCGTGCGGCGGATCGCCAACATCTATGGCGGCCGGCCCGGAACGCTCGGCTTCCTGCGGGTCCTGCGTCATGCCGTCGCCCATCTCGTCGTCACCGGCGGGATGGCGGCGGGCGACACGCTCGTCGGTGAGGTGGTGGGGCAGGGGATCGCCGCGCGCCTTTCGGCCAAGCTCGGCGAGGGGATCGTCAACGCGCTGATGACCGCCCGTCTCGGCCTCGCGACGCTCGACGTGTTGCGCCCGCTGCCGTTCACCGGCACGCGCCGCCCGCGCATCAACGACATCCTGCCCGAGATCGCGCGGGTGATGCCGCGCGGCAAGGACGCCAAGGAGTAGGGCGATGTTCACCCCGCTCTTCGAGGGCCTCCGCGCCGAAGGGGTGCCAGTCTCGCTGCGGGAATATCTCGCGCTGCTGGAGGCGATGGAGAACGGCCTCGGCGAGGGCGATATCGAGACCTTCTATCACCTCGCCCGCGCCATCCTCGTGAAGGACGAGACGAAGATCGACGCCTTCGACCGGGTGTTCGCCCGCGTGTTCAAGGGCCTCACCACGGTCGCGCCGCCGGGCGAGGAGGTGGACATCGCCCACCTTCCGGAAGAGTGGCTGAAGGCGCTCGCAGAGCGTTTTCTGACCGACGAGGAAAAGGCGAAGATCGAGGCGATCGGCGGCTTCGAGGCGCTGATGGAGACCCTGCGCCAGCGCCTCGCCGAGCAAGAGGGCCGCCACGAAGGCGGCTCCAAGTGGATCGGCACCGGCGGCACGTCCCCGTTCGGCGCCTATGGCTACAATCCCGAGGGCGTCCGCATCGGCCAGGCCGAGAGCCGCAACCGCCGCGCCGTCAAGGTGTGGGATCGGCGCGAGTTCCGCGACCTCGACAGCGACGTCGAGATCGGCACCCGCGCCATCCGCATCGCGCTGCGGAAACTGCGCCGGTTCGCCCGCACCGGGGCGGAGGAGGAGCTCGACCTTCCGGCCACGATCGAGGCGACGGCGCGCGAAGGTTATCTCGATGTGCGCACCCGGCGCGAGCGGCAGAACGCGGTGAAGATCCTCCTTCTCCTCGATGTCGGCGGCTCGATGGACGACCATGTCGCGGTCTGCGAGGAGCTGTTCTCGGCGGCGAAGTCGGAGTTTCGCTCGCTCACGCATTTTTACTTCCACAATTGCGTCTATGAGGGATTGTGGACCTCGAACCGCCGCCGGCGGGCCGAGCAGACGGCGACGCTCGATGTCATCCGCACCTTCCCGCCCGACACGCGCCTCGTGTTCGTGGGCGATGCGGCGATGAGCCCCTACGAGATCGTGACGCCGGGCGGCGCGGTGGAGCATTGGAACGCCGAGCCGGGCGCCGTGTGGATGCAGCGCCTGCTGAACCACTTCCCGAAAGCGGCGTGGATCAACCCGGTCCGCCAGGATCTTTGGGGCTACACGGCCTCGACCGAAATTCTCGCCAAGCTGATGGGCGGGCGCATGTTCGAGCTGACGCTCGACGGTCTCGACGGGGCGATCGACAGCCTGCGGCGCTGACTGAGGCGCGCCGAGCTGCTATCCCTCCTTCGCAAGGAGGGCGAGGAATGGATGCGACCACCCGTCGATCGAGCGCACGGCCGGTGAGCCGCTATATTCCGCTGACCCGCCGGGCGGTGATCGCGACCCTCTGCCAGACGCTCGGCAGCGAGGCGGAAAAGGCGTGCTTCGCCGAGATCGCGCTCCGCCTCCAGCGCCATCGCGGGCACGGCTATCGCCTCCTCGCCGAGGAGATCCGCCGCTGCTATCTGCCGTTCAGCCCGGACCGGGATACGATGCAGATCCGCGAATTCGCCGACGAGGATCGGAAGGCGATGGGCGACCGGCTCGCCGGTCTCGTGCGTCATCTCCTCCAGCGCGCGAATTATGTGCGCCTCTCCAACGACGATCTGACCGAGATGCTGTCCGCGCGCTCGCCCTATTCGCTGCGGATCGAGGTGGATCTGTCCGAATATGACGTGATGCACGTCTTCGTGCGCGACCATTATGACGAGACGCGCACCGCGCGGCGGCCGGAATGGGCCTATCTCCTCAAGGAGACGTATGACGTCCGGATCTATCGCCGCCTCTTCGTCTTTCTGAAGCTGAAGTCGAATGAGGTCCGCGCGGCCGAGATCGCCGAGGCCGAGGGGATCAGCGAGGACAAGGCGCTGAAGACGGTCGAGAAGCGGCGCCGTCAGCTCCCCCCCGACACCAAGTCGGAGCACATTTACGTCAAGGTGTTCAAGGACATGCCCCGGCATGATCTGCAGATCCTGTTCCCGCTGCGCCGGGTGCAGTTCCGCCCGTTCGACAAGATCAAGTTCTATGCGACCGCCGGCGGCGGCACCGTCTTCGGCATCGTCTCGACCACCGGCAAGGTGCTCGCCGCGACGAACCCGCTTGCCGCGGTCGGCGCGCTGATCGGATTTATCGGCTTACTCGGCCGTCAGATCTCGACCTTCTTCAACCAGCGCACGCGCTACATGATGGAGCTGTCGCAAAAGCTCTTCTTCCACAATCTCGCGAACAATCGCGCCGCGCTCGCTCTCCTGCTCGACCGCGCCGAGGAGGAGGATGTGAAGGAGGATCTGATCGCCCTCTTCTTCAACGCGGGCAAGACCGTTCCTGAAGGCGAGATCGCGACCCGCAAGCGCGCGATCTGCGAGATGATCGCGGCGCGCTATGACGTCGAGGTCGACTTCGACTTCGAGGATTCGCTCTCCCGCCTCGTCGAGGATGGGCTCGTCACGCGGGAGAATGGGGTCGTCACCTTCCCGACGCTCGAAGAGTGCGCCGAGCGGCTCGAGGACATCCTGAAATCCGACGATGCGGACGACGCCCGGCACCTGTGCGATCACGGTGCCGAGCCCGAGATGATGGAAATCTGAGCCGCCGGCCCCGGCTTACGTGTCGAGGAGCGAGGCCATGTGGCGCACCGCGAGGTCGTAACCCTCGGTGCCGCATCCGGCGATGACGGCTTCCGCGCGGCTCGACACGTAGGAGTGGTGGCGGAACGCCTCGCGCTTGTGAATGTTCGAGATGTGCACCTCGATCACCGGCCCCTCGAAGGTGTGCAGCGCGTCGAGGATCGCGACCGAGGTGTGGGTGAAGCCCGCCGGGTTGATGATGATCCCCTTCGCGATCTCCCGCGCCTCGTGGATCCAGTCGATGATCTGATACTCGGCGTTCGACTGGTGGAAGCGCACCTCCATGCCGTGCTTGCCGGCGCGCTTGGCGCACATCGCCTCGACATCGGCGAGGGTGGTGTGGCCGTAGATCTCCGGCTGACGCTTGCCGAGGAGATTGAGGTTCGGTCCGTTGAGGACCATGATCGTCGTGGTCATGGGGATCCTTGGAGCGTTGTCGACCGCGTCGTCGCCGGCGCGCGCCGCTCTTCGTGTCGGTCTTGGGCGGCTCGGGATTCGATAGCCCGATCCGCCGATGGGGGGAAGCGGCGTGCCGTCCGCGTCTCCGCCTCAGGCGGCCCGCGATCCTGCGTCGGCGGCGCGTTCCGCCGCGGCGCCCGCGGTGAGGAGGACGAGGCCCAGCGCGTGGGCAGCGGCCGCCTGTGTCGGCTCGATCACCGGCACCCCGAGGGCGTCGGCGAGCGGGGCGCGATGGCGTGCCATCCCGGCGCAGCCGAGAAGGATCGTGTCGGCGCCATCATCCACGAGAGCGCGCGAGACCTCGAGGACGCGCGGGAAGGCCGAGGCTTCCTCCGCCGCCGCGACCGATAGATGCAGCGGACCCGAGCCCGCCCAGCGGTCCATCACGCCCATCTCGCGAAAGGCGCGGGACTGGCGCTTGATCGAGGCCGGCCCGAGCGCCACCACGCCGAAGCGGTCGCCCTGCATCAGAGCCGACATCACGGCGCATTCGCGGATGCCGAGAACGGGCCGCGTCGTCGCCTCGCGGCAGACGGCGAGACCGGGATCGGAAAAGCAGGCGATGACGAAGGCGTCGACGTCGCCGCGGTCGATCACGACATCGCGCAGAGGCAGCGTCACGGCCTCGACGTCACGCTGCGTCTCGACGCCGAAGGGGCCGGAGGCGAGGGTCATCGTCTCGAACCGCGGACCGCCGGGGAGCGCGAGGGGCGCGACCGCCTCGGCCATGCCGGCCGTCACGTCCGGGTTGGAGTTCGGATTGATGAGTAGGATGGTGCCGCCCATGCCGATCGCCATATTTGCCCCGCTCACGGCATGATGAGAGAGGCGGGATGGAGCGTCAACGCACGTAACCGTCGACATTTTCGCTTCGAGTCGCTACGTGGCCAGTGAACACGAGCGAGGAGCCCCGACAGGTGAGTGGCGTCAACGAGATCCGCGGCAAGTTCTTGGATTATTTCGCGAGCGAAGGTCACGAGATCGTCGCGTCGAGCCCGCTTGTCCCGCGCAACGACCCGACATTGCTGTTCACCAACGCCGGTATGGTGCAGTTCAAGAACGTTTTTACCGGCGCAGAGTCCCGTCCCTATGATCGGGCGGTGACCAGCCAGAAGTGCGTTCGCGCCGGCGGCAAGCACAACGACCTTGAAAATGTCGGCTACACGGCGCGGCATCACACGTTCTTCGAGATGCTCGGCAACTTCTCGTTCGGCGACTATTTCAAGGAACGCGCGATCGAGCTCGCCTGGCGTCTCGTCACCAAGGAATTCGGCATTCCGGCCGACCGCCTCCTTGCGACCGTCTATGCCGAGGACGACGAGGCGGCGGTGCTCTGGAAGAAGATCGCGGGCCTGCCCGACCACAAGATCATCCGCATCGCAACGTCCGACAATTTCTGGCAGATGGGCGACACGGGCCCGTGCGGGCCGTGCTCGGAGATCTTCTATGATCATGGCGAGCACATTCCCGGCGGCCCGCCCGGCTCGCCGGACGAGGACGGTGACCGCTTCATCGAGATCTGGAATCTCGTCTTCATGCAGTTCGAGCAGGAGGCCGGCGGCATTCGCCACGACCTGCCGAAGCCCTCGATCGACACCGGCATGGGGCTCGAGCGCATCGCGACGATCCTCCAGGGTGTGCACGACAATTACGAGATCGACCTGTTCGGCGCGCTGATCGCCGCCGCCGAGGACGCGATCGGGACCGATGCGCGCGACGCGGACGGGCGGCTGATCCCGAGCTTCAAGGTGATCGCCGATCATCTGCGCGCCACCTGCTTCCTGATGGCCGACGGCGTGCTTCCGTCCAATGAGGGGCGGGGCTATGTCCTGCGGCGCATCATGCGCCGCGCGATGCGCCACGCGAACCTGTTGGGCGCGACCAAGCCGGTCTTCTACAAGCTGGTGCCGACGCTGACGCGCGAGATGGGCCAGGCCTATCCAGAGCTGCGGCGCGCCGAAGGGCTCATCATGGAGACGACCGAGGCGGAGGAAGTCCGTTTCGGCCGCACGCTCGCGCGCGGCCTGTCGCTGCTCGAGGAGGCGACTGAGGGGCTCGACAAGGGCGCCGCGCTGCCCGGCGAGACGGCGTTCAAGCTCTACGACACGTTCGGCTTCCCCTATGACCTCACCGAGGACGCGCTGCGTCCGCGCGGGCTGACGGTCGACCGCGCCGGCTTCGACGCGGCGATGGAGCAGCAGCGGGCAGAGGCACGCCGCTCGTGGGCCGGCTCCGGCGAGGCGGCCGACGACAAGGTGTGGTTCGCGATCCGCGAGCGCACCGGCGCGACCGAGTTCCTCGGCTACGACACGACGGTGGCCGACGGCCAGCTCGCCGCGATCGTGGTCGACGGCAAGGAGGTCGAGACGCTGACGCCCGGCACCGAGGCGCGCCTCGTCTTCAACCAGACGCCGTTTTACGGCGAATCGGGTGGCCAGGTCGGCGACCAGGGCGTCGCGAGCGTCGGCGACACGCGGTTCGTGATCACCGATACGCATAAAGTGGCGGACGGGCTCTTCGTCCATCGCGGGGCGCTCGAGGCGGGCGAGCTCGCCGTCGGCGACGCGGTGACGCTGACGGTCGACGTCAAGCGCCGCGACGCGATCCGCGGCAACCACTCCGCGACGCACATCCTGCACGAGTGCCTGCGCCGCGTGCTCGGCGATCATGTCGCCCAGAAGGGCTCGCTCGTCGCGCCGGAGCGCCTGCGCTTCGACTTCTCCCACGCCAAGCCGATGTCGACGGAGGAGATCGCCGCCGTCGAAATCGGTGCCAACGCCCGCGTGCGCGAGAATGACGAAGTCGACACCCGCGTGATGGCGATCGATGAGGCGATGGAATCGGGCGCCCGCGCGCTGTTCGGCGAGAAATATGGCGACGAGGTCCGCGTCGTCTCGATGGGGCGCGACGGCAACCGCCGCTTCTCGGTCGAGCTGTGCGGCGGCACGCACGTGCGCCGCACCGGCGATATCGGCCTCGTGGTGCTGACGGACGAGAGCGCCGTGTCCTCAGGCGTGCGCCGGATCGAAGCGCTAACCGGCGAGGCGGCGCGCCAGTATATGGCGAACCAGCGGGACCGGCTGCGCGCCGTGGCATCGGCGATGCGCGTGTCGCCCGACGATGCGGCCGCCCGCGTCGAGGCCCTCGTGGAGGAACGCCGCCGGCTGGAGCGCGATCTCGAAGAGGCGAAGAAGCGGCTCGCCCTCGCCGGTCCCTCGAAGGCCGAGGCTGCGAAGACGGTGGCGGGCGTCAATTTCGTCGGTCGCGTGGTCGACGATCTTCCGGGCAAGGCGCTCAAGGGTCTCGCGGACGAGGCGCGCGAGGCGGCGGGCTCCGCCGTCGTGGCGATCGTCGGCCGGGCCGAAGGCCGCGCCAGCGTCGTCGTGACGGTGAGCCCCGACCTTGCCGAACGCTTCGACGCCGTCGCCCTGGTGCGGGCCGGGTCGGAAGCGCTCGGCGGCAAAGGCGGCGGCGGGCGCCGCGATATGGCCCAGGCAGGCGGCCCCGACGGCGCGAAGGCGGACGAGGCGATCGCCGCCATCGCCGCCGCGATGGAGGGCTGACGCGCCCCCGTCGTCCGCCGCTACGCCGCAGGCCAGACAGCAAAACGGCCCCGTCTCCGGGGCCGTTTTTTCGTTCGCCGTGCACTAAGCGCCGTCAGGCGCAGAGGCGAAGAATGAGCGGCGTCAGGTGCGGGAGCGGAGATTCCCGCGCTCGAGGTCGCGCTTCAGAAGTTGCATATTGGCCCGGTTCGCCTTCCAGAACACGTCGACGACCGTGCCGAGAACGGGGATCGAGCCGAATACGGTATCCCCTGCGACGTTGGCGATCATTCGCGCCATCGTGCGCTTGCGCACGCCCATGCGATACGCCTGAAGCAGCAGATAACTCGACATCCCGAGGCCGACGAGATCGCCGACGCCCGGCACGATGCCCAAAATGGGCTCGATACCGAAGCGGATGCCGAAAATGCTGAACTTCGAGTCCAGCCAATGAGCGATATTGTCGAGCTCTTCGCTCGACGGGGTGCGGCGATTCCGGTCACCAAAGGCCCGGTCGCCGTTCAAACGGTCCAACGTGATCGTTCGCGCCATGGTCAACCTCTCCTTGCCATGTGGAAATACGGCACGCGGGGAATAGGTTCCCAGGGCGCGTGACCGGCCTGGCCGCGGATTGCACAGCGCCGCACGGTCGAACGCCGCCTGTCGCCGGACCGATCGGCCCGCGATGCGTCGCGTTTCGCCGTTGTTTTCGCCAGATCTATGAAAATGTATGGATTGGCACGGCTTTCGCTAGTCCCCCCATGACGGATAAACGTCACAGGGAGAAACTCCATGACGATGGCTCGGCGCGTCCTGCTTTCGGTCTGCGGCCTCGCCTTGATGGCGAGCGTCGGCACTGCGAGCGCGCAGGACACCTACAAAGTTGCCCTCGACGGCACCTTCGCACCGCACGCGATGCCCAAGCTCGGCGGCGGTATTGAAGGCTTCAATGTCGACCTCGCGAACGAGATCGGCGAACGTCTCGGCGTCGAGATGGACATCACCGCCGCGCAATTTTCGGGCCTCCTGCCGGGCCTGCAGGCAGGCACCTACGATTTCATCGTCGCCCCGACGACGATCACCGAGGAGCGCGCCGACAACGTGCTTTTCTCCGAGGGCTATCTCGACACCGACTTTCAGTTCGTGGTGAAGGCCGGCACGGAGGAGTTCACCGACCTCGCGCAGTTCGAAGGCAAGACGATCGCCGTCAACAAGGGCTCGGCC
Source organism: Acuticoccus kalidii (assembly GCF_021556395.1). GTDB lineage: Bacteria > Pseudomonadota > Alphaproteobacteria > Rhizobiales > Amorphaceae > Acuticoccus > Acuticoccus kalidii. The sequence continues at coordinate 210,937 of NZ_JAKGCS010000015.1, read as the reverse complement.
TACGATGCCTGGGTGCGTAGTCTCGCCGATGAGATCGGTTGGACCGTCGAGAGCTACGGCACCAACACCGACGCGATCCAGGCGGTGCTCGCCGGCCGCGCCGATGCCAATGTGGCGGGCAACACGGTCTCGGCCTGGGCGGTGAAGAAGAACCCGCAGCTCGCTTTGTCCTATCTCCACTCGACCGGCCTCGTCTGGGGGATGCCCTTCCGCAAGGACGACGCGGAAACGCGCGACAAGGTCGAGCGCGTGATCGAGTGCATGAAGGCCGACGGCACCATCGCCGCGCTTTCGGAAAAGTGGTTCGGCGTGACCCCTCCGGAGGGCTCGACGCCGGTCACGCCCCTCAAGGGCTTCGGGCAGCCGGGTTTTGCCGGCTATGACGAGACCGAGCACGAGCTCGATTGCGGCTGACCGGCTCGTGAGCGACGCGAGAGCGGAGCGCGGCTCGATCCTCGAATTGATCGCGCTCCATAAGAGCTACGGCCCGCTCGACGTTCTGAAGGGCATCGACCTCAAGGTGAAGCCCGGTGAGATGGTGTTTCTCATCGGGCCCTCGGGATCGGGCAAGAGCACGCTGTTGCGCTGCTGCAACCGCCTCGAAGAGCCGACCTCGGGGGCGGTGATCGTCGAGGGGGAGGATATCACGGCCCCCAGCGTCGACCTCAACAAGGCGCGCCGGCGGATCGGCATGGTGTTCCAGTCCTTCAATCTCTACCCGCACAAGACGGCGCTCGGAAACGTGACGCTGGCGCTCGTGAAGGTCTCGCGGCTGTCGCGCGCCGCGGCGAGGGAGAAAGCGATGGCGGCGCTCGCGGACGTCGGCCTCGCCGACAAGGCCGCCGCCTATCCCGCCGAGCTGTCGGGCGGCCAGCAACAGCGCGTCGCGATCGCCCGCGCCTTGGCGCTCGAGCCGAAGGTGATGCTCTTCGACGAGCCGACCTCGGCGCTCGATCCCGAGCTCGTCGGCGATGTTCTCGACGTGATGCGCAAGGTGCGGGCGGCGGGGATGACGATGCTCGTCGTCAGTCACGAGATGCGCTTCGCCGCGGAGGCCGCGGACCGCGTGGTCTTCATGGACGGCGGCGTCATCGTGGAGGAGGGGCCGCCATCGGCCGTGTTCGGCGCTCCGCGCGAGGCGCGCACGCAAGCCTTCCTGTCGCGGGTGAAACACTGATGGACGAGGCGGCGACGACGATGACGCCCGGCGAGCGCTTCATCGAGACCTACTTCAACGCAGCGGTGATGGAGCGCTATCTGCCCGCAATCCTCGACGGGTTCGTGGTGACGCTCCAGCTCGCCGTTCTCGTCGTCGTCAGCGGCATTCTTCTCGGCCTCGCGCTCGCTTGCCTGCGCGCCTATCGCGTCCGGCCGCTCAACGTCCTCATCGTCTGCTTCGCTGACATCCTGCGGGCGCTGCCGCCGCTCGTTCTCATCCTGATCGCCTATTTCGGCCTGCCGAATGTCGGTGTGTCGCTCTCGGCCTTCGCGGTGATCTGGATCGTTCTGACCCTCGCCCTCGCCGCGTTCGCCGAAGAGATCTTCTGGGCGGGCATCCTCTCGGTGGCGCCCGGCCAATGGCAGGCGGCGCGCTCCACGGGGCTCAGCTTCACGCAGACGCTCCTGTCGGTGATCCTCCCGCAGGCGGTGCGACTCACCGTGCCGCCGCTCACCAATCGGGCGATCGCGGTGACGAAATCCACCGCGCTCGGCATGGTGATCGGCCTGTCCGACGTGCTCGGCGCGGCGACGACGGCGCAATCCTTCTCCGGCAGCGCGACGCCGCTGATGATGGCGGCGATCGCCTATGTGATCCTGTTCCTGCCGTTCGTCGTCGTCGCGCGGTGGCTCGAGAGCCGCTTCAAATGGCGGCACGCCTGAGGCCCAACGATGGATGCGATTCGCCAACAATTCTTCGATTTCGACATCATGCGCCAAGCCTGGCCGATGCTTCTCGAAGGGCTCGTGATGACCGGGCTGATCTGCCTCGTCGTCATCCCGATCGGCCTTCTCGCGGGGATCGGGGCGGCACTCCTGTCGCTGTCGGAGCGGCGGATCGTGCGCTGGCCGTCGATCGCCTTCGTCGACCTTTTCCGGGCGCTGCCGCCGATCGTCCTTCTGATCTTCGTCTATGCGGGGCTGCCCTTTGCCGGGATCCGGCCGTCCCCGTTCGAGGCGGTGGCGATCGCCTTCCTCCTCAACAACGCCGCATATTATGGCGAGATCTATCGCGCCGGAATCCTGTCGATCGGGCGTGGCCAGTCCGAAGCGGCACGCTCGACCGGGCTCGGGGCGGGGCAGACGATGCTCTACGTCGTCCTGCCGCAGGCCGTGCGCAACGTGCTGCCGGATCTCGTCTCGAACACGGTCGAGGTGGTGAAGCTCACCTCGATCGCGAGTGTCGTCTCGCTCGCCGAATTGCTCTATCAGGCGGATATGGCGCGCTCCGTCACCTACAATGCCTCGCCCATCGTGGCGGCGGCTGGCATATATCTCGTGATCTTGTGGCCTCTGGTGCGGCTCGTCAGCCGCCTCGAACGCCGCATCGCCGCGTAAGGACCCACTATGAGACCCGTTCATGTAGGCGCCGCTCAGCTCGGCCCGATCCAGAAAGCCGAATCCCGCGAGGCCGTCGTCGCCCGGATGATCGCGCTGCTCGAAGAGGCGGCCGGCAAATCGTGCGATCTCGTCGTCTTTCCCGAGCTCGCCCTCACGACCTTCTTCCCCCGCTGGTACATGACCGACCAGGCCGAGGTGGACACCTGGTTCGAGGCCGAGATGCCGAACGCGGCCGTGCAGCCGTTGTTCGACCGCGCCAAGGCGCTCGGTATCGCGATCTCCTTCGGCTACGCCGAGCTGACGCCCGACGGGCATCACTTCAACACGTCGATCCTGACCGATCGCGAGGGCAATATCGTCGGCAAGTACCGCAAGGTGCACCTTCCGGGGCACGACGAGTTCGACCCCGACCGCGCCTTCCAGCACCTCGAAAAGCGCTATTTCGAGCCTGGCGATCTCGGCTTTCCCGTGTGGGACGCGCTCGGCGGCGTGATCGGCATGTGCATCTGCAATGACCGCCGCTGGCCGGAGACCTACCGCGTGATGGGCCTTCAGGGCGTCGAGATGGTCATTCTCGGCTACAACACGCCTTCGGTGAACAGCCAGAAGGGGCAGGAGGGGCCGGAAGAGCGCCTCTTCCATCACCGCCTCGTCCTCCAGGCCGGCGCCTATCAGAACGCGACGTTCGTCGTCGCGGTGGCGAAGGCGGGCGACGAAGACGGGCATCCACTCCTCGCCGGCAGCGTCATCGTCGACCCGAACGGGAAGGTGGTCGCCGAATCGAAGACCGAGGGGGACGAGTTGATCGACTATGTCTGCGATCTCGACGAGACGGTGTTCGGCAAGGAGACGATCTTCGACTTCAAGCGGCACCGCCGGGTCGAGCATTATGGCCGCATCACGTCCCAGACCGGCGTCGAGCGCGCCTGATGGCCGTCTTCACGTGCGACGCGCTGACGGCGCAGGAGCGCTATAAGATGCTGTGCGCCGCGGTGGTTCCGCGGCCGGTCGCCTGGATCACCACGGTCGACGAGACGGGGGCGGTGAATGCCGCGCCCTATAGCTTCTTCAACGTCTTCTCCCAGACGCCGCCGCTCGTGATCGTCGGCCTCGATCTGCGCGAAGGCGGCGCCCAGAAGGACACCCTCGTCAACGCACGCGCGGCGGGAGCCTTCACGGTGAACCTGGCCGACCACGCGCTGGCGCCGAAGATGGTGGAGACCGCCGCCGCCTTCCCGCCCGGCATTAGTGAGACGGAGGCCGTCGGGCTCACGACGGCCCCCGGCGTGACGATCGCCGTGCCGCGCATCGCGGAGGCGCCGATCGCGCTCGAGTGCGCGGTCTATCAGATCGTCGAGGTCGGGCCCGCCCGCTCGCTGCTGATGGGGGAGGTGAAGGCGATCGCCGCCCGTGACGGGCTGTTCGATCCCGACACCAAGCGCCTCACCGTGCCCCATTGGGATCCGGTCGCCCGCCTCCACGCGACGTCTTATGCAAGGCTCGGCGAACCCTACGATCTGCCGATCCCCGATTGGACGACCCTCGCCGAAACGACCAAGGCCGACGGCTAGAGCGCGTTCCGGCCGCACCTTTGCGCGCGTCGCGCCTTGTCCGCACCGGCGCGCGCGCTCGATAAATGCGTGACCCGCGTCGCCGAGACGGGCGCGTGAACGCAGTCCCGGCCTTCCGCCTGCACCGAGAGAATCGCCATGACCTTCGACCTCGTCATCAAAGGCGGCACCGTCGCCACCGCGTCCGACACCTTTGCTGCCGATGTCGGCGTGCAGAACGGCATCGTGACGGCGATCGCGAAGGACCTGCCGGACGGCGCGGAGACGATCGACGCGTCCGGCAAGCTGGTGCTGCCCGGCGCGATCGAGTCGCATTGCCATATCGAGCAGGAATCCTCGTCCGGCGCGATGACGTCGGACGATTATCTCTCCGGCAGCGTCTCCGCCCTCTTCGGCGGCAATACGACGATCATCCCCTTCGCCGCCCAGCAGCGCGGCCAATCCGTCCACGACGTTCTCGCCCTTTATCGTGAGCGCGCGGCGAAATCGGTGCTCGATTATTCCTTCCACCTCATCATCACCGACCCGACGGACACGGTGTTGAAGGAGGAGCTGCCGCACGCGTTCGCGGAGGGGATCACGAGCTTCAAGGTCTTCATGACCTACGACAAGATGGTCGTCTCCGACGAGATGATGCTCGACATCCTCGTGACCGCACGCGAGCACGGCGCGCTGACGATGACGCACGCCGAAAACAACGCGATGATCAAGTGGATGGTGAAAAACCTCGTCGCGAAGGGCTACAAGCAGGCGAAATATCACGCGGTGAGCCATCCGGCGACGGCGGAGGTGGAGGCGATCCATCGCGGCATCCGGCTCGCGAATTTCGTCGGCGCGCCGCTCCTCATCGTGCACGTGTCGACCGACGAGGGGGCGCGGCTCGTCTCGAGCGCGCGCACCGACGGCCATCCGATCTTCGGCGAGACGTGCCCGCAATATCTCTTCCTCACCAAGGAGGATCTCGACCGGCCCGATCCCGAGGGGGCGAAGTTCATCTGTTCGCCGCCGCTCAGGGACGCGAAGACCCAGGCCGATCTCTGGCGCCATCTCCATGCCGGCAACCTGCAGCTCTGGTCGTCCGATCACGCGCCCTATCGTTATGGCGATTCCAAGCTCGCGGCCGGGCCGAATCCGGCGTTCAACCAGGTCGCGAACGGGATGCCGGGGATCGAGATGCGCGCCCCGCTCCTGTTCTCCGAAGGGGTTCTGAAGGGCCGCCTGTCGTTGAACCGCTTCGTGGCGCTGACGGCGACGAACGCGGCGAAGATCTTCGGTCTTCATCCGCGGAAGGGGACGATCGCGGTGGGATCGGACGCCGATATCGCGATCTGGGATCCGCAGGAGACGCGGACCGTGACCCAGGCCGGGATGCACGATGCGATGGACTATACCCCCTTCGAGGGGATGACGATCACCGGCTGGCCGGTCACGGTGATCACACGCGGCCGCGTCGCGATGTCGAACGGGACGCTCCACGCCGCGCGGGGCGACGGGGCCTTCCTGAAGCGCGATGCGTTCGATTGGACCGGCTATTCCGCTGCGCTCCCGCCGGAGTTGACGCCGGAGACGAATTTCGGCGCCAAGCTGCTCTGAGCGTGCCGGCGGCGTGACGGCCGGAGGCCGCCGCGCAATGCGAAAACGCCGCGCGAGGGAGCCCCGCACGGCGTTCGGTCGGTTCAGGATGGATCGCGCCGTTCCGGGGCCGGATGTTCCGGGGAACGGCGCCGGCGATCAAGCCTCGTCGGGGAAGACGCCGTCTTCGTCGGGCGGGATGTCCTGCTCGGGATCGGGGTCGGCGATGCCGGCGATCTTATCGGCGATGAGGCCGGCATTCTGCCGGATCGCCGATTCGATCGTGTTCGCGATCTCCGGATTGTCGCGCAGGAACTGCTTGGAGTTCTCACGCCCCTGACCGAGGCGCTGCGAATCGTAGGAGAACCACGACCCGGATTTCTCCACGATGCCGGCCTTCACGCCGAGATCGAGAAGCTCACCCAGCTTGGAGACACCTTCGCCGTACATGATATCGAACTCGACCTCGCGGAATGGCGGAGCGAGCTTGTTCTTGACGACCTTGACGCGGGTCTGGTTGCCGACGACTTCGTCCCGATCCTTGATCGAGCCGATGCGGCGGATGTCGAGGCGAACCGAGGAGTAGAATTTCAGCGCGTTGCCGCCCGTCGTCGTCTCCGGGGAGCCGAACATCACACCGATCTTCATGCGGATCTGGTTGATGAAGATCACCATCGTTTGGCTGCGCGCGATCGAGCCCGTCAGCTTGCGGAGCGCCTGGCTCATCAACCGGGCCTGCAAGCCGGGGAGCTGGTCGCCCATCTCACCCTCGAGCTCGGCGCGCGGCGTCAGCGCGGCGACCGAATCGATGACGAGAACGTCGACAGCGCCGGAGCGGACCAGCGTATCGGCGATTTCGAGCGCCTGCTCGCCGGCGTCGGGCTGTGAGATCAAAAGGTCGTCGACCTGGACGCCGAGCTTGCGAGCATAGATCGGGTCGAGCGCGTGCTCGGCATCGACGAAGGCGCAGATGCCGCCCTTCTTTTGAGCCTCGGCGACGGTGTGAAGCGCGAGCGTCGTCTTACCGGAGGACTCCGGTCCATAGATTTCGACGATGCGGCCTCTCGGCAGGCCGCCGATGCCCAGCGCGATATCGAGGCCGAGGGAACCCGTCGACACCGTCTCCACCTCGATGGTGGAGCCTGCGCCGAGCTTCATGATGGAGCCTTTGCCGAAGGAACGCTCGATCTGCGAGATCGCGGCGGTGAGCGCTTTGCTCTTGTCCACCGAGCTCCCCTCAACCAGACGTAGGTCTGACTGCGCCATGCTATTTCCCTTACGCTTCATCGCGTTATACCCATTCCGGTTGAAGCCAAGTCTCGCACAAAGTCCCGACGTTCGCAATCTGTTCGATAACTTAAAATTGCGTTAACGCTATCCGCGTCCCAATTCCCGCTTCACAGCCTCCGCCAACGCCTTGAGCGTAAAGGGCTTTGGTAGGAATTGAGCGTCGCCCAATTCATCCACAGACGCGCCATCGGCATAGCCCGACATGAAGATCACCTTCAGGTCGGGCCGAACCGCATGGATTTGTCTTACCAGACTCGGCCCGTCGAGCTCGGGCATGATCACGTCGGTCAACAACAAATCGATGTTGGCGCCTTCCTCCTCGAAGATCTCGGCCGCCTCGACGCCGGATGCGGCGGACAGCACGTTGTAGCCCTTCGCCGAGAGGGCCCGCGCGGCGAAGGCGCGAATCGCCTCCTCGTCCTCGACGAGCAGCAAAGTCGCGCTGCCGGTGAGATCGGCATTCTGATTCGCGCTGCGGGGACCGGCGGGGCGCGCCTCGTCGCCGGCATTGGCGATCCGCGTCTCGCCCTCGCTGCGGGGAAGGTAGACGTGGAACGTCGTCCCCTTGCCCTCTTCGCTGGTGACGGAGAGCGTGCCGCCGGTCTGCTTCACGATGCCGTAGACGGTGGACAGGCCGAGGCCGGTGCCTTCGCCGGTGGCCTTCGTGGTGAAGAAGGGCTCGAAGATCTTGTCGAGGATCTCCTGCGGCATTCCGGTCCCGACATCCTCGATCTCGATGAGGACGGCGTCGCTCTCGATCGCCTCGTCGTCGCCGGTGGTCGCCGTGCCGTGCACGACATTGCGCGTGCGGATCGTGAGGTGGCCGCCGCCCTTCATCGCATCGCGCGCGTTCACCGCGAGGTTGATGACCACCTGCTCGATCTGGCTGAGATCGGCGAGGACCGGCCACAGGTCGCGGCCGTAGCTGATCTCGAGGTGGATCGTTTCGCCGAGCAGGCGGTCGAGCATCATCGAGAGGTCGGCGACGACGTCGTTCAGATTGAGAACGGTCGGCCGCAAGGTCTGCCGGCGCGAGAAGGCGAGGAGCTGCTTCACCAAGCCCGCGGCCCGCTGCGCGCTCTGCTTGATGTTCATGATGTCGCGGAAGGCGGGGTCGGACGGGCGGTGGCTCTGGAGGAGGAGGTCGGAGAAGCCGATGATGGCGGTCAGCACGTTGTTGAAATCGTGCGCGATGCCGCCGGCGAGCTGGCCGATCGCCTGCATCTTCTGGCTCTGGGCGATCTGCGCCTCGAGCTCGGACTGCTCGGTGACGTCGGAGACGGAGATGATCACGCGGCCCTTGGCGCCCGGAAACGGCTTCGCCGAGAGGCGCACACGGCGCTCGGGCGCGTTGCGCAACGGGGCGTCGAGCCGGCTCGACAGGCGCTCCTCGGCCTGCGTCACGAGGCGGGCGACACTCGCCTCGTCGACCTGGAGGCCGTCGTCCAGCGTCTCCCCCCCGCCCGCGAGCGCGCGATAGGCGGCGTTGGCGGCAACGATCTTGCCCGCCTTGTCGGCGATGACGGCGGCGGCCGGGAAGATGTCGACCACCGCGGCGTCGATCGGCGGGGCGGTCGCCTCCGGGGCGGCGCCGTCCTCGAAGACGTGGATGAGGTGGCCTTCCTGGCGCGTAAGGCGGGCGAGGAGGGATGGCGGGATGAACCCGTCGGCCGCGCCCTCCGCAATCGCCCGGCGGCGCAGGCTGAAGAGGGCGAGGGCCGCGGCGTCACCGTCGGCGAGGGAATCGGGATGGGCCGGCCGCGCGCGGGCCGCCATCATCGTCTGAAAGGCGGTGTTGGTCGCGACGAGGGTGCCGGACAGCGTGGTGACGGCGACCGGCTTGTCGAGATCGTCGATGCGATAAAACGGCGTCGCAGGACGCACGACGCGCCAGGCGCTCACGCCGGCCGCCACGAGGGCGAGGGCCGACGCGCCCATCGTCACCATATCGGGACCGGCGAACGCGACATTGCCCGCAGCGACCGCGAGGCCGCCAAAAGCGAGACCCGTCGGCCACCCGGTTTCCAAGCGTGTCGGCGACACGCTGTTGCGTGGCGCCCCTGATGCCATCTGATCGACCATCGGTCGATTATGCCCGATTCGCGGCGCCGTGGCGCCGCGGCTTGGAATTGTCAGTCGTCGCGGTGAATACGCTCGCGTCGCTCGTGACGCTCCTGCGCCTCGATCGACAGTGTCGCGATCGGCCGAGCGTCGAGACGCCGCAGTCCGATCGGTTCGCCCGTCTCCTCGCAATAGCCGTAGGTGCCATCGTCGAGGCGCGCCAGCGCAGCGTCGATCTTCGCGATCAGCTTGCGTTGGCGATCGCGGGCCCGCAATTCGATTGCATGGTCCGCTTCGGACGTCGCTCGGTCGGTCAAGTCAGGATGATTTCGTTCCCGCTCGGCCAACTGTTCTAGAGTAAACTTCGCTTCGCGTAGGATCTCAGAACGCCAGTCTAGCAATTTCTTACGAAAATACTCTTGCTGCCGATCGTTCATGAACGGCTCGTCCTCTGACGGACGATAGACCTCGTCGATCCCTTCTTCCATCACGGTACTCATCGGCGGCACGCTCCCCCGTCAGCGTTGCCGCTATACACCCTCCCGCATCGATTGCAACAGGAAGAGTGCTGCAATTACCGAACATTAAAGGAGTTTTGCCAAAAAAGTTACGGCACGGAGGGGCGACTGATGACACGCCAAACTCGACCGTTTGCCACCCTTCCGCCCCGAGGTCCAGACGTTGGCCACAAATTATACAAAGTTGTGAAGCACGGTGGATGAATAGCCCGGCCGCTGGCCGAGAGGCGCCCGGCAGCGCGAACGATGCGCCGAAGACTTGACTTTGAAATCGAGGGCATAAACTCATGGCTCGACCGCCTGCGGGGCGGTTCGCCATCCGGCCACGGCCGAACTCGGGTCCCTCACACCAAGGTTCGTTCTTCATGCGCTTCGAAGGCTCCGACACCTATGTCGCGCCGAAAGATCTGCAAATCGCCGTGAACGCCGCGATCGCCCTCGAACGCCCGCTGCTGGTGAAGGGGGAGCCCGGAACCGGAAAGTCGGTGCTGGCCCGCGAAGTGGCCGATCAGCTCGGCGCCCCGCTCATCGAATGGCACATCAAATCGACGACCAAGGCGCGTGAGGGCCTTTACGAATACGACGCCGTGGCCCGCCTTCGGGATAGCCAGCTCGGCGATCCTCGCGTCACCGATATTTCTAATTATATCCGCCGGGGCAAGCTGTGGGAGGCGTTCGTCGCGCCGAACCGCCCGGTGCTCCTGATCGACGAAATCGACAAAGCGGATATCGAGTTTCCGAACGACCTATTGCTCGAACTCGATCGCATGGAGTTCTCCGTCGTCGAGACCGGCGAGCGGGTCGCCGCGCAGACCCGGCCCATCGTCCTCATCACCTCCAACAACGAGAAGGAGCTGCCGGACGCCTTCCTGCGCCGCTGCTTCTTCCATTACATCAAGTTCCCCGACGCCGAGACGCTCGCCGAGATCGTCGAGGTCCACTTCCCGAAGCTGAAGCCGCGCCTCCTCAAGGTGGCGCTCGAGACGTTCTTCGAGCTGCGCGAGGCGCCGGGCCTCAAGAAGCGGCCGTCGACGTCCGAGCTTCTCGACTGGATCAAGCTTCTCGTCGTCGAGGACCTCGACCCGGAGGTGATCGCCGAACGCGCGTCCGGCAAGGTGCTGCCGCCGCTCCACGGCGCGCTCCTCAAGAACGAGCAGGACGTCCACCTCTTCGAACGACTGGCTTTTCTGGATAGGGCTCGCCGCTGATGCGCCACATCGTCATCATGCGCCATGCGAAGGCGGAACGGGGCGAGGGCAAGCCCGATTTCGAGCGGATGCTCGAAACGCGCGGCGTGAACGACGCGGAGCTCGTCGGCCGTCAGCTCGCCGAGGCGGGGCTGGTGCCGGATGTCGTCCTGTGTTCCGCCGCCCGCCGCACGCGGGACACCTTCGCCGCGATGCTCGGCCATTTCGGCGGCGATTGCCTCGTTCATGTTCGTCGCAATCTCTACGAAGCCGAGATTGCGGAGCTGCGCGAGGCGGTGCGCGACACGCGCGGCGAATGCGTCCTCCTCGTCGGGCACAATCCGTCGGTTCACGGATTGGCGCTCGAGTTCGCCGGGGCCGACCCGGCCGCCGCGCCGCTGAAAGGCGGCTTTCCCACCGCATCCGCCGCCGTCTTCACCATGGGGTTCGGCCTGGATACCGCGAAATTCGACCGACTGGTGACGCCGTGACTGCGATCCTCTCCGAAACGACCAAGCTGCGCGAGCGCATCGTCCGCCTCGCCGAGCTCCTCTATCTGCGCGGCTATGTCCACGGGACGACCGGCAACATCTCGGTGCGGACCGACGAGGGGATCATCGTCACCCCGACCAACTCCTCGATGGGGATGCTCGACCCGGCGCGGCTCTCCCTCGTCGGCCATGACGGCCGGCCCATCTCCGGCGACAAGCCGTCCAAGGAGACCTTCCTGCATCTCGCGATGTACGAGGAGCGGGCGAGCTCCAATGCGGTGGTGCATCTGCACTCCACCCATTCGGTGGCCGTCTCGATCCTCGCGGACACCGATCCGGAGAACGCGCTGCCGCCGCTCACCGCCTATCATCACATGAAGGTCGGCCGCCTCCCGCTCGTCCCCTATGTGCGGCCCGGCGACATGCGCCTCGCCGACGAGGTGCGCCAGCGTGCCGCGACCTATCACGCGATGCTCCTCGCCAATCACGGCCCGGTCGTCGCCGGCAAGTCGCTGGAGGACGCGGTCGCGATCGCCGAGGAGCTCGAGGAGACGGCGAAGCTGCGCCTTCTCACCGAGGGGCGGCCGGTCAACGCGCTGACGCACGACCAGCTCGCCGAGCTCGACCACCACTTCCCGAGTTGATCGCCGAACGGCGGGGCGGCGACGCCCCGCGCGGCACGTGACCTCGCCGCCGTTCGCGGCACAGACCCATTGCGGAGACCCTATGGCGGCTTTCACGGCTATTCGTGGTGCAACCCTCGTCACACTGGACGAAGACGACACCGTCGTCGAACCGGGCGACCTCTTCATCGAAGGCGACCGCATCGCCTATGCCGGGCCGGCCGGGGGCTTCACGCCGCCGGAGGGCGCCGAGGTCCGGGAGATCGAGGGGCGCGACCGCGTGGTGATGCCGGGTCTCGTCAACTGCCACACCCACTCTTACGCCGCCTTCCTGAAGGGCTCCGTCGACACCGATCCGCTCGACGTCTTCATGCTCGGCGCGATTCTGAGCGCGGGCGCGCGCGATGCGCGGGACGTCTATGTCTCGGCCCAGGTTCAGGCGCTCGAGATGCTCCTCACCGGCTCGACCGCCTGTCTCGATCATTTCTCCCATCGCCCGCGCCATAGCGCCGAGATCCTCGATGCGGTGATGTCGGGCTATCGCGATGCCGGCGTGCGCGCTGCCGTCGCGCCGATGTTCTCCGACATCCCCTTCGTCGAGACACTGCCTTTGACGGAGGAGGAAATGCCGGCAGCGCTGCGAGCCGAGCTTCCCTCCGGCCCGCAGCCGCACGATCCCTATTTCGAGATGATGGCCGAGGTCGCCGCCCGCTGGGCCGACGATCCGCGCGTCGACCTGATGCTCGGCGTCGACAGTCCGCAGCGTTGCACCGACGCCCTCTTGCGCCGCGCGGGGGCCTTCTGCGCCGAGCACGGGATCGGCAACCACACCCATCTGATGGAGGCGAAGACGCAATGGGCGATGGCCGAAGGCCGCGCCCCGGACGGCTTCGTCGCCTATCTCGCCGATTGCGGGCTCGCCGGGCCGCGCTCGTCGTTCGCCCATTTCGTCTGGTTCACCGACGCCGACCTCGAGAAGACGGCCGAGACGGGCGTTCACGTGGTGCACAATCCGGCGAGCAATCTCATTCTCGGCTCCGGCATTCAGCCCCTCTTGCGGCTGATCGAGGCGGGCGTGCCGGTCGCCTTCGGGTCTGACGGGCTCAACACCGGCCATATGTCGATGTTCGAGAAGACGCGCCTCGCCGCGCTTCTCACCCGCGTCACCGATCCCGACCCCGATCGCTGGCTGAAGGCGCCCTCGGCGCTGCGCATGGCGACCGTCAACGGTGCGTCGGCGCTCGGCCGGGCCGGGCAGGCGGGCGTCCTCGCCGCGGGCCAGCTCGCCGATATCGTAATCCTCGACGGGGCGACGGTCGCACTGTCACCGCGCGGCGAGATCGCGCAGCAGATCGTCTTCTACGAGTCGGGCTCCAGCGTGCGCGACGTCCTCGTCGACGGGCGCCATGTCCTTGCGGACGGCAAGCCGACGGGCTTCGACGGCGCTGCAATCCTCGCCGAAGGTCGCGAGCGGGCGGCCCGTCTTGCCCGCGACAATCAGGCCGCGCTCGCCAATGCGGAACGGTATTATCCGGGCCTCAAGGCCATGGTGCGCCGCGTGGTTTCCTCCGAGACAGGTCCATGCCGTATCGCAATGCTGACTTGACGCGGCACTTCGCCGTTCCGTGTGGCGCGTAGTTTGCCTACAAAAGGAGCAACACGCCGACGACCGATAAAGGAAACCGAATGGCCTTGGCCGAACCCGCTGCGCCGTCGACTGCCGGCCCTCCGCAGGATCATTTCGTCAGCATTCGCGACGTCGATCTCGTCTATGGCCGCGGTGAGACCGGGATGCAGGCCCTCGGCGGTGCCTCGATCGAGGTGCAGAAAGGCGGGTTCGCCGCGGTCGTCGGTCCGTCGGGCTGCGGAAAATCCTCGCTGATGAAGCTCGTCACCGGGCTTTTGCCCCCAACCAAGGGCACGATCAGCGTCGCCGGCAAGATCGTCGACGGGCCGGTCAATGTCGCGGGCATGGCCTTCCAGAACCCGACGCTCCTGCCATGGCGCTCGACGCTCCAGAACATCATGCTGCCGCTCGAGGTCGTCGAGCCGCATCGCCGCAAGCTCCGCCGCAACCGCAAGGACTACGAGGCGCAGGCGCACGATCTCCTCGCCGCGGTCGGGCTCACCGGCTTTGCCGACCGCGCGCCCTGGCAGCTCTCGGGCGGCATGCAGCAGCGCGCGTCGCTCTGCCGTGCGCTCATCCACCAGCCCGAACTTCTGATGCTCGACGAGCCGTTCGGCGCGCTCGACGCGTTCACCCGCGAAGAGCTGTGGTCGGTCCTGCAGAAGCTCTGGATGGAGCGGCGCTTCACGGTGATCCTCGTGACGCACGATCTGCGCGAGGCGGTCTATCTCGCCGACACGATCCACGTGATGTCCGCCCGGCCGGGCCGGATCGTCGCGAGCCGCAAGGTGCCGCTCGCCTATCCGCGCACCTTGGAGGACACCTTCAAGCCCGAATTCGTCGACATCGTGCACGAGCTGCGCCATCACATCAGCCGTGAGCGCCAGGCCGTATCATGACCGACACCGTCTCTTCGCCGGCCGCCGCACCGAAACGCCGCTTTCAGATCAACGACAATTGGGCGCCGTGGATGGTCGGCATCGGCGCGCTCGTGATCTGGGAGCTCGCCTGCCGCATCTTCGCGATCAAGCCCTTCGTTCTCCCGGCGCCGACGGCGATCGCCGCGAGCCTGTGGAAATGGCACGAGGTGATCGCGGTCCACGCGGCGCAAACGCTCTATACGACGCTGCTCGGCTTCCTGCTCGCCGTCGTCGGCGGTCTCGCCCTCGGCGTCGCGGTCGGCTACTCGCGCTTTCTCTACAAGGCGCTTTATCCGATCCTCATCGGCTTCAACTCCGTGCCGAAGGTGGCGATCGTCCCGATCCTCGTGATCTGGTTCGGCATCGGCACGATCCCGGCGGTGATCACCGCCTTCCTCCTCTCCTTCTTCCCGATCGTCGTGAACGTCGCCGCCGGTCTCGCCACGGTGGAGCCCGAGATGGAGGACGTGCTGCGCTCGCTCGGCGCGTCGCGGCGGGACATCTTCTTCAAGGTCGGGCTGCCGCGCTCGATGCCCTATTTCTTCGCCTCGCTGAAGATCGCGATCACGCTCGCCCTAGTCGGCTCGGTGATCTCCGAGACGATCGCCTCCAATTCCGGTATCGGTTATCTGATGCTGAACGCCAGCGCGCGCTTCGACGTGCCGCTGGTCTTCGCCGGCCTCTTCGTCGTCGCCGTCCTCGGCGTTCTCATCTATGCCGTGTTCGCGATGTTCGAGACGCGCTTCACCGGCTGGGCGACTCGCGCCCAGGCGATCCGCTTCGAAGGCGGCGGCTGAGCGCCTTCAACGGCCGCCCGTCGATCGCGGCGAGGCCCGCCGCGACGAGCGCCATCCCGGCGAGGTGCTGCGCGAGCAGCGTCTCGCCGAGGACGAGGACGCCGAGAAGGATGGCGCTCACCGGCGACAGGATTGTGACGAGGAGAAGGTTCGTCGCCCCCGCCGTCGACAGAATGCGGAAATAAAGGACATAAGCGAGCGCCGTCGAGACCGTGGCGAGGCCGAGGATCGCGGCCACCGCGGCGAGGCTCGGCGTCGGCAGCGTCCACGGCCGGTCGACCAAGAGGGCGAGCGGAACGAGGACGAGGCTCGACGCGGAAAGCTGCCCCGCCGCGGTTGCGAGGGGCGCGACGCCCATCCGCGCGAAGCGACGGCCATAGATGCCGGCGAGCGCATAGGAGATGGCGGCCGACAGGCACAGAAGCTGCGCCGTCACCGCGCCCCCAAACGCGCCGATCCCCATCATCACCGCAACGCCCGACAGGCCGAGAAGCACCCCGGCGATGCGGTTCGGGCTCATTTTCTCGTCCGCCGTCAGAAGATGGGCGAAGAGGACCGTGAAAAGCGGCGTCGAGGCGTTGAGAATGGCCGCGACCCCCGAGGCGATCTCGCGCTGTCCGGCGACGATCAGGCTGAACGGCACGACATTGTTGAGCAACGCCATCGCCAGGAACGCGCCGAGGATCGCCGGCCGCCGCGGCAGCCGGCGCCCGGTGAGGCGCATCAAAGCGAGGAGAACCACCGCCGCGATCGCCACCCGCGCGGCGACGAGGCTGAGCACCGGCAGCGCCGTCAGCCCCACGGCGTTGAAGAAGAACGAGCCACCCCAGATCGCTGCGAGGCCGATCAGCATCGCCCACTCGGTCCGCGTCATCGGCCTCCCGTCGACGGCGTTCGCTCCGGTCTCGGTCCTGTTCGCCATTGACGGCCCCTCATGCGCGACGTCTCTTGCGCCCACACCTCGCGCAGCGCTCCATACGGCGCGACCCGATGCTTGCGGTCAAATCCGTCGTGTCATGCGAATGGCCGGTTCGAGCGCTTGAGGGCGCGCTCGCGCGGGATCGGCGATGCTGTGGCGGGCCGCGCCCCCCGCAAAACGAAAAGAGCCGGCCCAAAGGCCGGCTCGAACGGGTCCGCGATCGACCGCGCGATCAGTTCGCGAGGCGCGCCTTCG
This sequence comes from Acuticoccus kalidii, assembly GCF_021556395.1. Lineage (GTDB taxonomy): Bacteria > Pseudomonadota > Alphaproteobacteria > Rhizobiales > Amorphaceae > Acuticoccus > Acuticoccus kalidii. The sequence goes on along the minus strand of NZ_JAKGCS010000015.1, from coordinate 194,547 downwards.
CCTCGTCGCTGACCTGGCGATCTTCGAGCGGGGGCAGGAAGCTGCCGTCATAATAGTCGCCGACCTTCGGATCCACCTCGATGCCATAGGCGGTGGCGATCTGCTTGGCCGCGGCCTCGAAGCGCTCCGGGTCGACCTCGCTGATGCCCTTCTCGGCGACGCTCGGCGTCAGGATCGAGAGCTCGACCGCGAGATCCCAGCGCGCCGCCTCGACCTCTTCGTCGACGAGAGGTTCGCGCTGCTTGAGAAGGGCGAGACCCTCCGCCGGATCGGTGAGCATGTCCTGAATGCCCTTCACCGTCGCGGCGACGAAGCCCTTCACCACCTCGGGGTTTTCCTCCGCATAGTCCTTCCGGACGATGATGCCGGAGGAGTAGGGGTTGAGGCCGAACTGGGCGAGGGTGAAATAGTTCACATCGTCCTTGTCGACGCCCGCGAGGACGAAATTGAGCGCCGTCGTGGTCGCGAAGCCGAACGTGGCGTCGGCGGCGCCCTGGATCACGAGCGCGTCGCGCAGATTCGGCTCGACATACATGAACTCGACCGAATCGGGGTCGATGTCGTTGAGCTCGGCGAGGACGGGCCAAGCGAGCACCGTCGCCTCGTTCTGCGTCGCGGAGACCTTCTTGCCGACGAGATCCTGCGGCGTGTTGATGCCGCTCTCTTTCAGCGAGATCGCGCCGGTCGGCGACTGGTCGTTGATGATGAGGACGGAGATCACCGCGTCGTCCGGGTTCTCCTGATTGAACTTGAAGAGGCCGGTGCCCTCGGCGAAGCCCACATCGTAGGCGCCGGATGCCACTTTATTGATCGTGTCGCCGGAGCCGAAGCCGCGATCGATGGTCACGTTCAGACCCTCGTCGGCATAATAGCCCTTCTCGAGCGCGATGAGGAACGGGCCGTGCATCGCCTGCCAGGCCCAGTCGAGCGCGAAGCGGACGTCGGTGGTGTCCTGGGCCTCGGCACGCGCGCCGGGCAGCGCGAGCGCCGCGCCGGCCAGTGCGACGCCGAAAAAGCGTGCAATCGTCATAGCTTCCCTTTCCTTATGGTGATGGGACAATCCGGCGACGGACCGGCCATTGCCTTCACCGCGTGTGCGGTGACGATGCAATTTCGAGACCAGCGCTTAACCATCATGTATCGCACGTCCGTGTCCGATGCTGCCGAGAAAACACCGCCCGTCCTCGCGCGACAAGGCGCAACCCTTCGGCGCTGGATCCGCAACGAGACCTGTGCCACGCAAGTCCCCTGCGATGAGAGGGGGAGCCGATGGCGCAAGCCGCCGATTTGGTGATCACGAACGGCACGGTCGTGACCGAACGACTGCGCTTTGAGGGCAGCATCGCCGTGCGCGACGGCCGGATCGTCGCGATCGGCTCCGCCGACGAGATGCCGCCAGCGGCCGAGACCGTGGACGCCAAAGGTTTGCACGTCTTCCCCGGCGTGATCGACGATCATGTCCATTTCCGCGAGCCGGGCATGGATCACAAGGAGACCTGGCTCACCGGCGCGCGGGCGGCGGCGATGGGCGGCGTCACCACCGTCTTCGACATGCCGAACACGTCGCCGCCGGTCCATTCGGTCGCGACCTACGAGACGAAGAAGGCGATCGCCGCGGCGTCCTCGATCGTCGATTTCGGGCTCTATGGCGTGCTCGACGAGAACAATCTCGCCGACCTCGAACCGCTCGCCGCGGCGGGGGTGATCGGGTTCAAGCTGTTCCTCGGCAACACGACCGGCAATCTGCCGTGCCCGTCCGACGGGGCGGTGCTCGAAGGGTTCGAGATCCTCGCCCGGCTCGGCAAGCGCTGCGCGATCCACGCGGAAAACTCCCCGATCCTCTTCTGGCGCGAGGATCGGCTGAAGGCCGCAGGCCGCAACAGTCCGATCGACCATCTCCTCGCGCGCACCGACGTCGTCGCCCTCGAGGCGCTGTCGAAGAGCTGTATCTTTGCCGAGTGGACGGGCGCGCGCATTCACATCGTGCACGAATCGTGCGCCGCGAGCCTGCCATATATCGAGTTCTTCAAGAGCCGCGGCGTCGACCTCACGGTCGAGACGCTGCCGCAATATCTCGTCCTCGCGGCGGAGGATATGGACCGCCCGGGCGGTGAGGTCCTGCGCATGAACCCGCCGATCCGCGAGCGCGCGCATCAGGAGCCGCTTCGCCGAGCGCTCGCCGACGGGCGGATCGACATCATCGCCACCGACCACGCCCCGCACGCGCCGGAGGAGAAAGTCGGCAATCGGATCTGGGACATCGCTTGCGGCTTCCCCGGCGTCGAAACCTCGCTGCCGATCCTGCTGACGCTCGCCAAGGAGGGCGTCCTTTCGCTGGAGCGCTTCGTCGAAGTCTCGTCCGCCAATCCGGCGCGCGCCTGGGGGCTCTATGGCCGCAAGGGCGTCATCGCGCCGGGGGCGGATGCCGATCTCGTCCTCGTCGACATGGGGCGTGAGGAGGAGCTGTCGGCCGAGCGCCTGTCGTCGAAGGGCAAGGTCTCTCCCTATGAGGGGATGCGGGTAACGGCCTGGCCTGTCGCCACCTTCGTGCGCGGCAAGGCGGTGATGCGCGACGGGGCGATCACGGCTGAACCCGGATGGGGCCGCGAGGTGCGGCAGACGATGCCGCCGGCGCATCCGAAGAATGTCGACAAGCATCTCGCGACGCTGGTCGGCACGTCCCCTGCACCCGCGCTCTGATGATCTCTACCCGGAAGCAACGACCATGAACGACAACGCGCCGCAGGGTGCACTCGGCCAATCCATTCCGAACGTCCGGTCCGGACGTCTGGTGCAGGGCGGCGGCCATTTCATCGCTAATCTTCGTGAGCGCGACGCGCTGTCGGCGGCGATCGTGCGCTCGCCCGTCGCGCACGGCATCATCACGACGCTCGATCTCGAAGCGGCGCGCGAGGTGGCCGGCGTCGTCGCCGTCTATGGCGCGGCCGATCTCGATGCGGTGTGCGCCCCGTGGGAGGCGCGGCACGAACTCTTTCCCGATGCGCGCGTGCCGGCGGAGCGGCCGCTCGCGGCGGACCGGGTGCGCTATGTCGGCGAGCCGGTCGCGATCGTGATCGCCGAAACGCCGTTCGCGGCGATGGAGGCGGCCGAGGCCGTGCTGATCGAGGTCGACGAGCTCGACCCGCTGCTCGATCCCGAGGCGGCGACGGCGGCGGGCGCCGCACCCATCCACCCCGACCTCGCCGGCGGAGCGGGCAATGTGCACGCCGTCATCGCGCGGCGGTCGGCCCAGCCGATCACCGGGCCGACCAAGGCGGTGTCCCTCCGCCTCTCGCGCCTCGCGGCCCAGCCGCTCGAAACGCGCGGCGTCCTCGCCGACTATGATGTCGCCGACGGCAAGCTGACCGTTCACCAGTCGCACCAGCATCCGCACCAGATGCAGGACATCTATGCCCGCCTGCTCGGCCTGCCCGAGCACAAGGTGCGCGTCGTCTGCGGCGATGTCGGCGGCGCGTTCGGCATGAAGCAGCAGCTCCATCCTGACGAGATGGCCGCCGTCTGTGCCGCCCGTCTTCTCGGGCGCCCGGTGCGCTTCACCGTCGGCCGCAATGACAGCCTTTTGTCGGACTGCCAGTCGCGCGACCACCGCTTCACCATCGAAGCGGAGTGGGACGAGGCGGCGCGGCGCGTGACGGGCTTTCGGCTGCGCGATCTGTGCGGGCTCGGCGCCTTCCCGCATTATCCGCGCACGAGCTTCGGCGAATCGGGGCAGGCGGTGCGGTTGGTGGGCGCGCCCTATGCGGTCGACCGGCTCGACGCCGAATCCACCCTCGTCTTTCAGAACCGCCCGCACCTCGGCCACTATCGCGGCGTCGGCCATCCGGTCGCCTGCCTCGCGACCGAGGTTATGATGGACCGGGTCGCCCGCGAGATCGGCGAGCATCCGATCGCCTTCCGCCGCCGCCATCTCCATGACCTGTCCGCCGGCCCGGTGACGACGCCCGGCGGGATCGCGATCGACCGTTACCGCATGGCCGAATGCCTCGATGCGCTGGAGACGGCGCTCGGCGACGCGCCCTTCGCGGCGCGGCGCGACGAGGGGCGGATGCGCACCGGCGTCGGGATCGCCTGCCTCCTGGAGCTGGTCGCGCCCGGGCCGCGTTATTATGGCGACGGTCAGGTGCGGATCTCCGTCAATGAGAGCGCCGTCGTGCGGATGGAGCCCTCGGGCGTCGTGCGCGTTGCGACCGGCAACACCGATCAGGGGCAGGGGGCGGACCAGTCGATCGCGCAGATCGTGGCGGACGAGCTCGGCATCGATGCCGGCGCGGTGTTCGTCGTCTCCGGCGATTCGGAGAATTGTCCCTATGGCGGCGGTGCGTTCGGCTCGCGCGGCACGGCGCATGGCGGTGCGGCGGCGCATGACGGGGCACGCCGGCTCAAGGCGCGGCTTCTGGCGTCCGCCGGCCTCCTCCTGCAACGCGCACCGGAGACGCTCGATCTCAAAGGCGGCGCGGTCGTCGGGCCGGACGGGGCGAGGCTGATGGCCGTCGCCGACCTCGCGGCGACGTGCCATTTCAAGCCCTACCTCTTCCCCGAGGACCACGATACCGGCCTCAACACGGTGGGCCGTTTCACGCCGACACAGGACGCGCAGGTCTCGTGCGCGGCGTTCGCGGCGGTGGTCCGGGTCGACACGGAGACCGGCGAAGTCCACCCCGACCGGATCGTGGCGGCGCACGATGGCGGGCTGATCGTCAATCCGAGCCTCGTCGATGCGCAGATCCAGGGCGGCACGGCGCAAGGCCTTGGGCAGGCGCTCCTGGAGGCGATCCGCCTCGACGATGCCGGCCAGCCGCAAACCGGATCGTGGATGGATTATGCGATGCCGCGCGCCGATGATGTGCCGGCGGTGGAGGTGGTCCACATTCCGACCCTACCGGGCGAAGGCTTCGCGCCGCGGGGCGTCGGGGAGGCCGGGAATTCGGGCGCGCCGGCGGCCGTCTTCAACGCCGTCCTCGATGCGATCGCACCGCTGGGGGCGAGCCTCGACGCCTTGCCCGCGACGCCGCTGCGGGTCTGGGAGGCGATCCACCTGCGCTGACGGGCCCGTCGGCGCGGCGCATGTCGCTTCGGCGCGCCGTGCCTCGGCGCACCCTCTCTCAGCTCACCGTGCGGAACAGCCGGCCCCAGCCTTCGATGCGGGCTGGGTCGGCGCCGCATTGGCGCATCGTCCCCCAGATCGACGTCGCCACGGTGTCATAGACCGGGATACCCGTTTCGGCCTCGATCGTCTCGGCGATCGGCGCGCCGCGCATGTTGGTGCAGTAGATCACGATCGCATCCGGCCCCGCGGTCGCGACATCGCGGCAGAGGTCGGCGACCTCCGCCTCGGTGCTGTTCGCGAAGGCGTAATTCTCGCTGATCCCGAGGCGACGATCCGCGACGCATGCGATGCCGATCTTGGCGTAGTTCGCGATGATCCTGTCCTGCACCTCGTCGATATAAGGGGAGACGAGGCCGATCGTCTTCGCGCCGGTCAGGGCGAGGATCTCGTTGAGGGCGAGGATCGCCGAGGTCGCCTCGATGCCGGTCCGCGCCTCGATCGCGGCGCACAGCGCCCGGTCCCGCTCGAAGCCGAGCCAACCGGCCGAGGTTCCGTTCCAGGCGATCGAGCCGACATGCGCGTCGGCGAGAAGCTCGGCGGCGGCGAGCATCGGCTCCATCTCGAACTGGCCGAGCGCGGCTTCGCGCAGTGAAATCTCCACCACGCGAAACCGGCCGAAATGGGCGGTGACGTCCGGGAGCGCGGACAGCATCGCCGCCGTCATCGGCTCCAGCACGGTGTTCGAAGACGGCGTCAGCATTCCGATTCGCGTGCGTCGCATCATGTGCCTTCATCGCTCGTGGGACGGGCCGGCCAGGCGCCGGCGGGGCGGTGCGAGAGCCGACCCTTCGCCGCGATATCGATCCCGCCGGACACCTTCGCAATGGCGGCGGCGATCGGGTCGACGACGTGCATCGGGACTTCGCGGGCGAGTGTCGAGGCCAAGGTGCCGATCATCGGCCCGCCGATGATCACGGCGCCGACATTCTCTTTGAGAATGCTGTCCATCACGCGCCGGATCGCCGGCAGCAACGCCGCCACATTGTCGAGATGCCTGGCGGTGTCGCCGACGATGGCGCGGACCGACACGAGCGCCTCCGCGTGCCCATAGGCGTGGGCCAACGACGTGATGTCCTGGATGAGGTGCGGACAGGCGGTGATGATCGAAAACCGGCCGGTGGAGGCCGCCTCGTCCATCGCCGCCTCTCCGAGGCCGACGACGCCGCTCGAAAACCGGGCGGTGAGCGCGTCGCGGCCGGGGTCCGCGATCGAGCCGATCACCACGGCGTCCGTCGCCTCGAGATCGTCGGCCATCGCGTTCACGGCCTCGTGGGCGAGGCGCAGGATGGGCGGGGTCGAGATATACTGTGCACCGAACGGGGCGTTGACGCCCCGGACCATGACGCCGGGCGGGGCACATTCGTGCGCGTGGGCGACCATCGAGCCGGTTTGACGTTGATTGGTCGTCGGGTTGATCAGGGTGATGATCACGTGGGCGCGACCGATCGGAAAAGGCGGGCCGGCCGGATAGCGTCTCGCCCGCGAAGGCTGGTCGTCACTCGTTTCTCCACGTCACGGGCAATCGGCTTCCTCGATGGTCACCCTTGTCGATCCGGCGACCCTCACGCTCGCGTTTCAACAGTGGTCCGTCAGTTTTGTCGGTCGGACAGGCAACGGAACGATGGATCAAGTCGATTGCCGCCAACGGACGCGTGTTCCATCGTGACTGAATACTCGGGGAAGATAAGCATATGTTGAAATATATCTGCAAGGCGATCGGATTGATTTGATCCTCAACGTCCACGGCACGCGCGGCGATCGGACCGACGACGGCGGTTCAGTGACGGACACGCCGGCGGCGGAGGAGCGTGATCAGCCCGAGGCAGGTGCCGATCGCGAGCACCGAGACCGCGGTCGTCACCGTTCCGAGCGCGTAGATCGCCGGGGTGGTCACGGTCTGCGTGAGGCCGCGCAGTTCGAGCGGCAGCGTGTTGCGCCCGCCGATCGCCTGGCTCGTCCGGGCGATCTCGTCCCATGACAAAGTGAAGCCGAAGAGGGCGATGCCGATGAGGGACGGCGCGATGATCGGCAGGATCACGAGCCACAAGGTCTGCCCCGGCGACGCGCCGAGATCGCGCGCCGCCTCCTCATAGCGCCGGTCGAACCGATTGAAGGCGGCGAGGAGGATGAGGAGCCCGAACGGCAGCGTCCAGGTGAGATGCGCGCCGAGCGCCGAGGTGAAGAGGCCCGATGACGTCTCGTGGCTCGTGATGACGGTTCGGATCTCGTCGTCCATCAGGCGGAATTCGAGGCCGATGCCGAGCGAGACCACGATCGAGGGCATGATGAGGCTCGCGATCACCGTGTAAAAGAGGAGCGTCGCGCCGCGGAAGCCGATCCGATAAGCGAGCGCCGCCGGCACGCAGATCGCGAGCGTCAACGCCGACACGATGACGCCGAGCCGTAGCGACCGCCCGAACGCAGCCCAGATGTCGACGACGCCGACCCCCTTCCAGAGCTCGGCGAACCAATGCGTCGAGAACCCGCGCATCGGGAAGGTGAGGCCGCCCTCCGGTCCTTGAAAGGAGAGCGTCACGATGGCGATCATCGGCCCGTAGAGAAACAGCGTGAACAGCGCGAACACCGTCGCGAGGATCCAGAAGCGGCGGCCGCGTTCGTTCATAGTTCACGCCTCACGTCGACGAGCCGTGTCATGCCCCAGATGATGACGAGGACGGCGCCGAGCAGCACCACGGCGTTCGCCGCGGCGATCGGGATCTGCAGGAAGTTGAGCTGCGTCTGGATCACCTTGCCGACCGAGGCGATTTGCTGCCCGCCCATCACGCCGATGGTCAGGAAATCGCCCATCACGATGGTGACGACGAAGATCGAGCCGATCACGATGCCGGGGCGGCAGAGCGGCGCGATGACGAGGAGGGCGATGGTGAGCGTGCCGGCACCGGCGTCGCGCGCGGCCTCGATGATCTCTTTGTCGATCCGCAGCATGGAGTTCACGATCGGGACCATCATGAACATCGTGTAGAGGTGCACGAAGGCGAGGATCACCGAAAAATCGGAATAAAGGAGCCACTCGATCGGCTCCGAGGTGAGGCCGAGACCCATCAGCGTGTCGTTGATGAGCCCGTTGCGGCCGAGCAGCGGAATCCACGCGATCATGCGGATCACGTTGGAGGTCCAGAACGGGATGGTGCAGATCAGGAACAGGACGATCTGGGTCGAGACGGTCTTGATCTCGAAGACGATGAACCAGGCGAGCACGAAGCCGAGGATCAGCGTGATCGCCCACACGATCAGGCAGAATTTCAGCGTCGAGAGGTAGGTTGCGAAGGTGACGCACAGATCCGGCAGACGCGCGACGCAGCCATAAAAGACGTCGTAATAATTGACCGTCGTGAAGGCGGGCTCGATCGAATATTGGGTGTAGTTCCAGAACGAGACGATCAGCGTGAGGATCAACGGCCCCACGAAGAAGATCAGCATCACGATCGCGAGCGGCGCGATTAGCGCATAGGGCGAGTTGAGGATCGAGCGGGGCGCGATCCCGTGCGTCGCCGCGGCCTCGTGGCCGGGGGCGACGACCTCTTCGGAGGGAGGGGTGAGCGGGCCGGGCGCCCGCTCGATGCTCGTCATGCCGCGACGAACTCGTTCCACTTGCGGATCATGTAGACGTTCTCGTCCATCACCGCGTTCCAGCACGAGATCGCGCCCATCCGGTCGGCATAGGAGCCGCCGTCACGCACTTCGCCGGCCTTTGCGAGGAGCTGGCCGGACGGGGACATGATGTCCTGCGCGGCCGGTTGGCCCTCCATCCAATAGGCCCACTCGTAGGGCTCCATGTTCTCCTGCGCCGTTTCGAGCACGGCGGAGTAGTAGCCTTGGCGGTTGAGGAACGCGCCGGCCCAGCCGGAGAGGAACCAGTTGATGAAGTCGTAGGCCGCATCGAGCTTGCGCCCGTCGACGGTGCGGGGAAGGCCGAACCCGGCGGCCCAGGCGCGATAGCCTTCCTTCAACGGCTGATAGACGCAGTCGATCCCTTGAGTCTTAACCGCCGTCACCGCGGGCGACCACATCGACTGGATGACGACCTCGCCCGAGGCCATCAGGTTGACGCTCTCGTTGAAATCCTGCCACAGGGCGCGGAACTGGCCGTTCCGCTTCGCCTCGATCAAGGTGTCGATCGTGAGGTCGATCTCCTCGCGGGTCATGTTGCCCTTGTCGGCGTATTGGTGCTTGCCCATCGCCTCGACGACGAGAGCGGCGTCCATGATCCCGATCGACGGAATGTTGAGGATCGAGGTCTTGCCCTTGAATTCGGGGTTGAGGAGCTCGGCCCAGCTCTCGATCGGACGGCCGATGAGATCGGGCCGGATGCCGAGCGTATCGGCGTTGTAGACCGTCGGGATCAGCGTCATGTACTGGGTCGGCTCGTCCGCGAAGGTCTTCGCGTTCTCCGACGGCATCCAGATCACCTTCTTCGGCGCGGTGCCCTGATCGCCGACCACCTTGCCGTCGATCTCGCCCTTCGTGAACAAGGGGGTGATCTTGTCCGACAGCGTAATGCGGCTCGTGTCCATGCCGAGAAGGTTGCCCGTCGGCACGACATTCTTCAGCGACATATATTCGATGTCGATGAGGTCGAACGTGTTCGGCTGCGTCACTGCGCGCTTGACGACATCGTCGGTGGTGACGGGGATGTATTCGATCGTGATGCCGAGGTCTTCCTTCACCTTGGCGGCGATCTCGGCGGATTGGTTCACCGCGGTTCCGAGATAGCGCAGCGTCACGGGCTCTTGCGCGTGGACCGCCGGCGCGAAGAGTTGCGTCGAGGCGGCCGTCGCCGCGACGCCGGCCGTGCCTTCCAGGAAGCGGCGACGAGTGAGCGCGGCGGTCTTCTTGGTCTTATCGGGCATCGTGGGCTCCTCTTTATGGGGTTCGGCTCAGGCCGCGGTGCGGCTGAAAGGGGTCGCGTCCTCGTCGCGCCATTGGGCGCCGACGACATCGCCGGGGGCGACGGGACGCGCGACGATCGCGGCTTCCGGCACGATCGCCGAAAGGTCCGTCTCGCCGCCATCGAGGCGCACGAGAACGAAATGTCCCTGGTATTCGACGGAGGCGACGGTCGCCTTGATGCGCCCGTCCTCCGGCGCCGTGAGGCTGATCCGGTCGGAGCGGAGGCTGTATTCTCGGCCACCCACTGCCAAAATATTGTGCGCGCCGATGAAGCGGGCGACGAACGGGGTCGCCGGCTCGTCGAAGACTTCGCGCGGGGTGCCGATCTGCTCGATCCGCCCCGCATTCATGAGGACGACCATGTCGGACAGCGCGAGCGCTTCGTCCTGGCTGTGCGTCACATGGATGAAGGTGATGTTGAGATCCTTCTGAAGCCGCTTCAACTCCGTGCGCATCCTGAGACGCAGCGTCGGATCGAGGGCGGACAAGGGCTCGTCGAGGAGCAGGATCTGCGGATCGGTGACGAGCGCGCGGGCGAGGGCGACGCGCTGTTGCTGGCCGCCGGACAGCTCGGCCGGCTTGCGGTTCGCGTATTGCGTCATCTCGACGAGGGCGAGGCGCTCCATCGCCTCCTCCCGCCGCTTGGCCTTCGGCACGTTGCGCACGCGAAGGGCGAAGGCGACATTGTCGACGACGCTCATGTGCGGAAACAGCGCGTAGGACTGGAACATCATCGCGGTGCCGCGCTGGGCGGGCGGCAACAGCGTGACGTTGCGGTCACCGAGGATGATGTCGCCGCCGCTCGCCGTTTCGTGGCCGGCGATCATGCGCAGCGTCGTCGTCTTCCCGCAGCCGGAGGGGCCGAGAAGGCAACAATAGGAGCCCGCTGGAATTTTGAGATCGATTCCGGTGACGGCGACCGTGTCGCCATAACGCTTCGATACGTCGACGAGTTCGAGATTGGCTCCGCGCACGACACTCCCCCGCAATCTTCGCGCAGAAGGTGCAATCGCTATGCCAATCTAGCGAAAGACGAGGCGGGCGGATGGGGTTTTCGTCACGTGGGGGAGGGCCGGCGCGCGAAACGCCGGCCGCGATGAGCGGCGCCGCTCAGGCCGGGCGAATGCGGCGCAGGTGATTGTCCCAATGTACGTTTGCGTGCGCGGGCTCCGCCTCCGCCGTCAGGATATCGCCGGTGCCGGCGGAGAAGGCGAAGGCGTCATGATCGGCGGTGGCGCCTGCGACATCGGCGACATCGGCGGCGCGCAGGAAGGAAAGGCTCTTCGCGTCCCAAACCATGATCTGCCCGCCACGCGGGCTCGTCGCCGCTACGATGTCCCCATCGCGGCTCGCGGCGATCGAGCCGACATAGTGGTTCATCCGCGCATAGACGAGATCGGGCGCCGCGACGAGCGCGATGCCTTCGCCGCGCCTATAGCGGCCGACGACCGGAATCTGATCGGTCTTCGGCCCTTCATATTGGCAACCGAACCAGATCGTGTGCGCGTCGGATTGGGCGAGGTGGCGGATCGAGAGGCGGTGCTGGTTTTGCGGCAGCGTCGCCTCCTCGATGAGGTCGCCGGTCTCGATGTCGACGAGGGCGAGGCTCGGCGCCATCGTCGCAAGGTTGAGCTTGTGGCGCGGAAAGTCCGGGTGGGTGAGGATCCCGCCATTGGCGACGGCGATGGTGCGCCCGTCGGACAGGAGCATCGCCTCGTGCGGGCCGATCCCGCGCGAGGCGAACTCGCCGATCCGCCGATAGCCGTCGGTCGCGTCGTAGATGCCGAGAATGCCGCGCTCGCCGTCGAAGTCGTTTTCCGTCGCGATGAGGAGCTTGCCGTCGCTGGAGTAGAAGCCGTGCCCGGCGAAACGGCGGTTCTCGGGCGGGGCGAAGGAGGTCGCCTTGCGCCGGTTCAGGATGTCGAGCACCAGCGCGAAGCGGCCGGGACGGCGGGCGAAGAAGACGGCGGTCGAGCCGTCCGGGGCGACCGTCGCGTCATGGCCGCGCCCGTCGAGCTCTTCGGTGAAGAGAATGCGGCCGGACGCGTCGAGGACGGCGGCGGCGAAATCGCCGCCCGCACGCTGGCAGGCGGCGACGAAGGCGGGTGCGGCCTCCGCCATGGCGCGGCCCGGAAGGAGCGGGATCGACAGGATCCCGGATGCGCCGGCACCGGCGCCGATGAGGAGGGAGCGACGGGAGAGTTGCATCAGTCACCATCCATCGAATTGAAGCCGACGATGAGGCCCAGCGCCCCCGGAATCCGCTGGCCGAGGAATGTCTGCGCCGAGCGCATCGGGCTGCGGGCATATGTGAGGCGGCGATGGGCGTCCGGGTCCTCGGCGAGTTCCGTCCAGGGGCGCGGATCGATGAGGAGAGGGCCGAACGCGCGGTCGACCTGGGCGAACTCGAAGAGGATCGAATCGGCGAGATTATAGTCGTCGCCGAGAAGCGTGCGCAGCGGCTCGATCACGAGCGCGCGGACCCCCTCGACATTCGCCGCATAGGACGGAAGTGTGAGGCCCGATCGCCAGAAGGGCGCGCTCTTGGCGTTGCCGTCGCCCGGCTCATCGCCGATCACCGCGCCGATCTTGATGTCGCCGAGAAGCTGAAGCTCCTCCGCGCCCGCCTGCACGATGTCTTGAAAGGCCTCGCCGTGCGAACGGTAGACGGGATTGTCCGGCCCCGCCGTCATCATCGTCTCGCGGAAGGAGGTGCGCCAACCGTCCTCGATCGATGCGGCGACACCGGCGATCGCGGTGGCGACCGTCTCGGCATAGCGGCAGCGGAAGCCGGCTTCGTGGGTGAGCGCGTCGCTGTCGGTACCGAAGAGGGCGAACTCGAGCGCCGGAAGGCCCTGCACCGCGACGCTCTTTTGGGTGAGGGTGTCGAGCGAGGTGGCGCTTTCGTCCTCGCTCGCGATCAGGCCCTGGATCTGATGGAGGCCGCGGCTGCGCCGGTCCGGCCAGAAGAACAGCCGCTCATAGCGGTTCTCGTCCCGCGCGGGACCGAAGCGATAGAGCTCGACGCGCGAGAAGGCGAGGACGAGCTCGCCGAAGGCCGTGCGCGCCATGGCGAGCGTTTCGGCGCTCGGCGCGGCACAGAGCGCCGCCGTCGCCGTCTCCGCCTCGTCCGCCGTAACGGTGAAGGCGGCGTGAGCCGGAACGATCACCTCGTCGATCAGCGCTTCGACGGCGGGAGCGAAGGCGACGGGCGTCCGCGCCGTTTCGGTTTGCGCGGTAGCGGGGGCGAGGGAGGCGGCGAGGATGGCAGCGCCTGCGAGGAGAGGGCGGATCATAGCGACTCCAGGAATCGGAGAAGCGCTTTGCGCTCCGTGGGGGACATCGTCACGACGCGGTTTCGCGCCGCCTCCGCCTCGCCGCCATGCCACAGGATCGCTTCGAGGAGATTGCGGGCGCGCCCATCGTGCAAAAAGAAAGTGTGCCCGTTGACCGTCTCGGTGAGGCCGATGCCCCAGAGCGGCGCGGTGCGCCACTCCCGCCCCGTGGCGCTGCCGACGGGGCGGCCGTCCGCGAGCCGGTCGCCCATGTCGTGGAGAAGAAGGTCGGTGTAGGGCCAGATGAGCTGAAAGCGGTGCTCTTCGTTCTCCGCCTCGCGGCTCGTCACATATTTCGGCACATGGCAGCTCGCGCAGCCCGCCTCGTAGAACAGCGCCTTGCCGCGCAGAACGTCGGGATCGTCGACATCGCGCCGCTCGGGAACCGCGAGATTCTTGGAGTAGAAGGTCACGAGGTCGAGGATCGGGTCCGGCGCTTCGACCTCGCCGAGCCGTTCCTGCACCCCGGAAGGCATGTCGCGGCAGACCTGTTGGGCGATCGAGCATTCGCCGAAGGCGTCCGTCACCAGCGGGGTCGAGATACCGATATCGCCGGAAAAGGCCTCCGCTGATTGGACGCGCACCGACGGCGTGGTCGCCTTCCAGCCGAAGCGGCCGAGGGTGAGGACGCCGCTTTCCGGGTCGCGGGCGAGGGAGAGGCGGCCGGAGATGCCGTCGCCGTCGGCGTCGTCCGGGTCGGCGTGGGCGATGATGTCGGCCGGGTGGATCGCTTCGAGAAGGCCGAGGCCGATCATCGGGTTTGCGACCCGCAGCGATGTCATCACGTTGTTCGCCATCGGCCCGTAGCCGAGATTCTCGACGCGGGCCGTCGGTTTGCGCAAGGTCGCGGTCTCCCCGCCGGCGAGCGCGACCTCGATCTCCTCGTAGTCGATGGCGACGGTACCCTCGATGTCGAGCCCCGCGACCGCGTGATCCTGAAGCTGGCCGCCATAAGTGGGCTCGGGAATGCGCGTCGTGGTGAAGGCGGCGAGCGCGGCCTCCTCCTCCGCCGTCGAAGGGGGGACGGAGAGGCGCAGCAGCATCGTGGTGATGCCGTCTTCGTTCGGTCCGGGCGGATGGCCGCGCCCGTCCTTCAGGTGGCAACGTTGACAGGCGCGGGCGTTGTAGAGCGGGCCGAGCCCGTCGGAGGCGGCCGTCGAGGAGGGCGAGGAGACCCAGAGCTTCTTGAAGATGCCGTTGCCGACGAAGAATTGCTCGCGATCGGCGAAGGAGAGATTTTCCGACGGGTGCGAGTAGGCGTTGCCGTCGGGTGTCTTGGTCGAGGTCGCGGCGCCGCCGGATTTCGCCTCGAATCGCTCGGCTTTCGTGAAGTCGGTCGCCGGACGCGTCACCGCCTCGACGCGCGCTTTGTCTTCGGCGGAGAGGTCGTCCCGCGTCGCAGGGGCGGACAGCGTGGTCTCCGGCACGCCCGTCTTCCCCGCGAAGGCGGCGCCGGCGATGGCCGCGAAGGCGAAGGCGGCGAGCGTCACGGTGGCGGCGGGCCAGACGGCGAGACGGTGCGGCGGGCGGCGGCGGGCGTTCGCGGCGAGCGCCGCCGGCGTCGAAGCGTTGCGGGAAGAACTCCCTTTGGTCACGATCCTCAGTCCCAACTCGAATTGCGGTGATGACCGCGAGAATGGCCGCGCTCGGGCGCGAAATCGGCGCTCGGGGCGCGTCCGGTCGGGCGGTCTCTGCCGAACTCCACGGCCGCGCGCCATCGCCTTCGGGCGTCGGGCGGTGCGGCGCCGCCCGGTGGGAGGCCGGAGCGGACCTGCGGCGTCAGCCGGGGCGCCCGATCGCCCGTGCGATAGCAGACAGTTTTGTCGCGGGCACCTCGCATTTGGCGGCGATGCGGGTTTCGGCTTGGGCAAATTGCCCAACGCCGCACGCCTGAGCCGGCGAAAGCCGCGCCGGCGCAAAAAGGGCGGGACCTTCGGCCCCGCCCATCGGGCTTACTGGAAGACCGCGTCCGGGGAATCGAGGCTGTCGGAGCCTTCGATCTCGATGCTGCCGAGGTCGAGCGTGGCGACGACGCGCTCGATGAACGGCGTCTGGTCGATCAGCGCGTCGATCGCGGCCTGGACGACGGCGTTGCCCTCTTCATTGCCCTCGCCGATCATCTGGTCATACGCCTCGATGCTTTCGGCGCGCGCCTTCATCACGGCCATCGCGTCGACCGTGGCATCGAGATGGGCGAGCAGCTCCTCGTTGAGGGCTGCGTCCTTCTCGGCGACGAGGTCGGCGAGCGACGGGCCGGAGACGACCGTTCCGTCGGTCCGGCGATAGTGGCCGGTATAGACGTTGCGGATGCCGACCGCGTCGTAGAAGTGCGAGTTGTGCGTGTTGTCGGAGAAGCAGTCGTGCTCCTCTTCCGGGTCATGGAGGAGGAGGCCGAGCTTCATGCGCTCGCCGGCCTGCTCGCCATAAGAGAGCGAGCCCATCCCGGTCAGGATCGCCGAGAGGCCGGCCTGCGGATCGGCCGTCACCGTCTCGCGCGCTTCACCGCCTTCGTCCCATGCGGCGACGATGTCCTCGAGATCGGCGATCAGCAGCGTCGATGCGGCCTTCAGGTAGGCGCCGCGGCGGTCGCAATTGTCGTTGGTGCAGTTGGCGGTGTCGTAGTCGGTGGCGGGGCGGTTGCCGGCGCCGGCGTCGGTGCCGTTGAGATCCTGGCCCCAGAGGAGGAACTCGATCGCGTGATAGCCGGTCGCGACGTTGGCCTCGACCTCTTCGGCCTCGTGCAGCGTCTCGCCGAGGAGCTCGGGCGTGATGGTCGACGCGTCGACGGTCTCGCCGTTCACGCTGATCTCGGGATTGGCGATCACGTTGACGGTGTAGAGGGCGTTGGAATCCGATTCGGTGCCATAGGTCGCGTCGACATAGTCGATCAGACCTTCGTCGAGCGGCCAGGCGTTCACCTTGCCTTCCCAATCGTCGACATAGGCGTTGCCGAAGCGGTAGGCCTCGGTCTGCTGGTAGGGCACGCGGGCCTGGATCCATGCGGCGCGGGCGGCGAGCAGCGTCGCGTCGGTCGGATTGGCGAGGAGCGAGTCGATCGCGGCGTCGAGCGCCTTCGCAGTCTCCAAGGAATCGCTATAGCCGGCATGGGCGATGTCGGCATAGGTCTTCAGGATGCTTTCCGGCGCGACGGACTGCGCTTCGGCGCTTCCGGCCACGGCGCAGCATGCGACGATGGCGAGTGTCGCAACTCTCATCGGTCTCTCCGATCCACGGTGATTGACAATTTGGCGCACCCTATCGGCAGCGATCGAACGCATCAACCGTGATTTCCTGATAAGATGCTTCGAATACTGGATGTAATCTTTTTAATATTTGAGTAATTCAAGATAGGTTGCAGTTTAGGACTGGAACACTTCCAATCGAACGGCGCGCCCTCGGCGGCGTATGCTTGGATTGACGGGGACCCGCGCCGGACGCAGGCTGCGACGCGCGCACGATCCGGGAGGTGAGGGATGACGGTGTCGATTTGCCGGGCCTGTGGCACGGCCTTTCCGAATGCGCCGGCCCCACCGACAGCCTGTCTCATCTGCGAGGACGATCGTCAGTTCGTCCCCCGCGAGGGGCAGAGTTGGACGACGCCGGAGGCGCTCGCGGCCTCTCACGGCAATGTCTGGCGCCGGCACGCCCCGGGCCTTTACGAAATACGGACGAGCCCAGCGTTCGCGATCGGGCAGCGCGCGTTCCTCATTCGCACCCCATCCGGCAACGTCCTGTGGGACTGCCTCACCCTGCTCGACGCGGCGACGGACGATCTCGTCACGGCGCTCGGCGGCGTGAGCGCGATCGCGGTCTCTCACCCGCATTATTATACCGCGATGGCGGATTGGGCCGAGCGGTTCGGCGCGCCGATCTATCTCCATCGGTCGAACGAGCCGTGGGTGGTGCGCCCGTCGGGCCGCATCGTCTATTTCGAGGAGGAGGCGCTGCCCATCGCGGAGGGCGCGACGTTGATCCGCCTCGGCGGGCATTTTCCGGGCGGTGCGGTGCTGCATTTGGCGGACGATGGCGATGGTGGCGCGCTTTTCAGCGGCGACATCGTCCAGGTTGCGCCGGGCGGCGACCGCGTCTCCTTTCTCTACAGCTATCCGAACATGATGCCGCTCGCCGGGGCGACGGTCGCCCGCATCGCCGATCGCCTCGCCGAATGGCGCTTCGAACGGATCTATGGCGCCTTCGCGAAGCGCGAATGTCTCGCGGACGGCAACGGCGTCGTCGCCCGATCGGCGGCGCGCTATCAGGGGCTCCTGGAGGGCGGTGCGGAGCAGGATTGAGCCTCAGCCGCGCACTTCCGGGGCGGGGCGGATCAGGCAAAGCGCCGCGAAGATCGCGAGAGCCGCCGCGCCGACGCCGAGGAAACCGGCGTTGATCGAGGTCGCGTGCATGACCGGGCCGAGGAGCAGCGGTGTCAAAAACTGGCCGAGAAAGAACACCGTCGCCGACAGCGCCGTGCCGCGCCCCAGAAGCCGCTCGGGGACGAGATCGCCGACGAAGAGCGACAGCGTCGAGAAGCCGAGCCCGTTGCCGGCGCCGAGCGCCATCGTGGCGAGGATCATGACGGGGATCGAGTCCGACAGGCCGAGCGTCAGGTAGGCGGCGGTCCAGCAGGCCGCGGCGATCCGCAGGATGGTGAATTTCGACAGGATGCGGCGCAGGCGGCCATAGAAGAGGCCGGCGAGGCTCATCGCGCCCGCCATCACCGCCATGAAGATCGAGGCGGCGATGGGGGAGGTGATGCCGAGTTCGCCGAGCCGCTGCGGAATGAAGACGGCGATCGAGTAGACGAGGACCGCCATCATCAAGAAGAGCCCATAGACCCCGAGGAGCGACGGCTTGCGCAGCATCGACAGGATGCCGTTGCCACCGAGGCTCGGCGCGAGGACGGGCCGCTTCGGCAAAACGCGCATCGCGATGACGGCGAGCGGCAGGCCGACGAGATAGACGGCGAACGCGGCGTGCCAGCTCACGAGGCTCGCGATGGTGCCGGCGAACAGCGGGAACACGACCCCGCCGGCGCTGGTCGCCGTGGTGCGCCACCCCATGACACGGCCGCGCAACGGGCTTTTCCACATCGTCAGAATCGCGGTGGTCGTGCAGGTGAACACCAGCGCCGCGCCGACGCCGAACACGATCCGGCTCGCGATCAGCGCGGTATAGTCGGTGAGAATCGCGCCGGCCGTGCCGAAAATGCCGTAGATCACGAGGCCGACCACGAGGGGAAGGCGGATCCCGAAGCGGTCGACGGCCGCGCCGGTGATCGGCCCCACGACGGCGATCGCGAGGCCGTGCACCGTCACGATGAGGCCCGCCTCCGTTCCGGTCAGGCCGAGATCGGCGCGCAGGATCTCGATGACGGGCATCACCATCGGCCCGGCCATGACGCCGAGTGTGGATGCGACGAGGAGAAGGATGAGGGCCGAGCGTTGATCGATCGCGAGCATGCGGTGGGGCGAGTCCGGTGCGAGGTGGCTCCGGATCGCCGGCATTATCGGTTCAACGGAGGTCCGGTCGCACGGATGGCTCGCTCGACTTGGCGTCTGACGTCGGTGAAAGAGGTCAGGGCGGGCAGGGCACGGCACCGCAAGGCCGGTGGACAACCCATAGCGTGAAATCGATCGTGATGCACGCGTGCCGCGCCGGGCAGGGGGCAAAAATGCAATCGGCCGCCGCTCGCGGCGTCGATCCACGATGATGCACAATGGTGATGGCTGCGGTGGTCGCCGCCGGCGGGGCCGATCGGCCGCGTGGGGCGGAGGGGGAGACGCCGGCGGCGCGTCGCCTTTGCCTCCGCGATTAGGTGGAGGAGCCGCGCCCCGGGGAAGGGCGCGCCAGTTGGCCGGCGCCTCCGTGGCGGCCGCGTCGGGCCGGGCTTTGGTGGAATCGCGTACGGGCGCCCGTCGAAGGCGGAGGCCCGTATCGCACGGCCTCAGCCCTTCGCCTGATGCGCCTTGAACGCTTCGTAGGCGGCGTTCGCATCGATGTAAGCCTCCTGGGTGTCGACATCCCAATAGCGAAGCTCGGCGAGGGGGATGGGTTTGCCCGTCACCGCGCAGCGCACGAAGGTGCCGGGCGAGGTGACTTGGAAGTCGGCATCGAGGAAGCGCACTTTGGCTTCCCCTCCGGGTCGTCCTGCCATTTCGTGTCGATTCATCATTGGGGTTTCGCCGGTACGGGGTGGAGGCGCTTCAGGACCTCGAAATGCTCTTCCGCCTGGACCTTCATGACCTGGCGCATCTGCCGCGCGGTGTGCTCCACCTGGTCGGCCGACATGATCCGCAGTTTGAGCCCGGTGGATTGCGCCAGGATCTGCTGACGCGCCGCACGCTCCAGATAATAGAGATCGTCGAAGGCTTCCGCCACCGACCCGCCGCACACGGTGACGCCATGATGGGCGAGGAAGAAAACGTCGGCGTGCGTTTCCTGCTTGGCGCTGGTCGCGAGCGCTTCACCTTCGTCCTCGTCGAGCGCGAGGCCGCCGAATTCCTCGATATAGACGAGGCGGTCGTGATAGCGGCACGCGGTCTGGTGGGCCATCTCGAGCCGGCCACCCTCGACCATGGTGAGGGCGGTGCAGTGCGGCATATGGGTGTGGAGGACGGCGGCGTGGCGCGGATTGGCCCGGTGCGCCGCGACGTGGATGAACCG
This sequence comes from Acuticoccus kalidii, assembly GCF_021556395.1. Classification (GTDB taxonomy): domain Bacteria; phylum Pseudomonadota; class Alphaproteobacteria; order Rhizobiales; family Amorphaceae; genus Acuticoccus; species Acuticoccus kalidii. Next base: position 174,510 of record NZ_JAKGCS010000015.1, on the reverse strand, counting down.
CGCCGTCGCCTCGACCTCGCCGTCACCCTCGATCACCTGGCCGTCGCCATCGATCAGCAGAAGATCCTCGGGCCGCATCTCGGACCAGTGGATGCCGTAGGGGTTGATCAGATAGCGCTCTTCATCGCCCGGAACGACAACCGAGAAGTGGTTGCAGATGCCCTCATTGAGGTCCATGTGCGCGGCCACGCGGAACGCGGTGGCGAGATCGTCGCGAAGGGTGGCGATGGTCGGGGTATCGGTCGTCACGGGTCGGTCCTCTCGGCTGTTCGTTTACGTTTCTGTTCCGCCGACGGTCATTGCGTTGATGCGGATCGTCGGCTGCCCGACACCGACCGGAACCCATTGGCCCTGCTTGCCGCAGGTGCCGATCCCGTGGTCGAGCGCCATGTCGTTGCCGACGGCCGTGATCCGCGTCAAGGCGTCGGGGCCGTTGCCGATGAGCATCGCGCCGCGCACAGGCTCGCAGATCTTGCCGTCGCGCAGGCGATAGGCCTCGGTCGAGGAGAACACGAACTTGCCGCTCGTGATGTCGACCTGCCCGCCGCCGAACGACACCATATAGAGCCCGTCTTTGACGCCGGCGCGGATCTCCTCGGGGTCGGCATTGCCTCCGCGCATGATCGTGTTGGTCATGCGCGGCATGATGGTGTGGGCGTAGGACTGGCGCCGGCCGTTGCCGGTCGGGACCATGCCCATGAGGCGGGCGTTCTGCCGGTCCTGCATGTAGCCGACGAGGCGGCCGTCTTCGATGAGGACGGTCTCGTGGCTCGGCGTTCCCTCGTCGTCGATCGAGAGGGAGCCGCGCCGGTCCGGGTGGGTGCCGTCGTCGACGACGGTGACGCCGGGGGAGGCGACGCGTTCGCCCATCAGCCCGGCAAAAGCGCTCGTCTTGCGGCGGTTGAAGTCACCTTCGAGGCCATGACCGACGGCCTCGTGAAGGAGAATGCCGGGCCAGCCCGGACCGAGCACGACGTCGAACGTGCCGGCCGGGGCGGGCGCGGCGTCGAGATTGACGAGAGCGCGACGAAGCGCCTCGTCCACCGCCGCCTGCCATGTGCCGTCCGCGATGAAGCGGGCATAGGGCTCGCGCCCACCGGCCCCGTAGCTGCCGGTTTCGCGCCGATCGCCGTCGGCGACCATGACGCTCACGGTGAAGCGCACCAGCGGGCGGATATCGTCGAGGCGCTGGCCGCCGGCGCGCAGGATGTTGACGATCTGCCGCTCGGCGTTGAGCGAGATCGACACCTGGCGCACCCGCGGATCCTTGGCGCGGGCATAGGCATCCATCGTGGCGAGGAGGGCGGCCTTGTCGGCGAAGGCGGGCGCCGCGATCGGGTCGATATCGCCATAAAGCCGGCGGTTCGTCCCCTGCGGCGCGACGTCGACATTGCCTTCGCGCCCGCGTCCGACGATCGAAACGGCGTCGGCGGCGCGGCGCAGTGCCCCTTCCGAGACGTCCGAGGCGTGCGCGACGGCGACCGCTTCACCCGCGACGGCGCGCAACCCGAAGCCGTCCGAGACGTCGAAGGCGGCGGATTTCAGCCGTCCATCGTCGAAGACGAGGCTTTCGCTGGTGCGGTGCTCGACGAAGAGCTCGCCATCGTCCGAACCGTTCAGCGCGTCGTCGACGATCCCGCCGGCGCGCGCGGCATCGAGCCCGTGCCGCTCGAACAGATCCTCACTCATAGCTGCATCTCCTCACGACGAGCGCGGCGGACGGGGAGCGCCCGGCGACCGCGGTCCGTTGGACGGCCGGCCCGGTTTCGGGCCCTGCCGTTCGCCGCGCTGTTGCGGCGGCGCTTTGGGGAGTTGGCGTTGCGGGCCCGGTCCAGCAAGACGTGGCGGCTCGCGACGGCCTGAGATCATGCGGCGGCTCGCGGGCTCGTCGTCATCGTCGGCGTCGTCATCCTCCTCGGCATAGAGTTCGGCCTCCGCCGCGGCCTGCGCCTCGGCTTCGGCCTCCGCCCGCGCTTCGGCACGGCGACGGCGGCGCCGGCGTCCGGCGCGGATGATCAGGAGAATAATGACGGCGAGGAGGACGATCGCCGCGGCGATGGCGCCTGCGACATAGGGAAGAAGGTCGTCCTCGAGGAGGCGGTCGAGCTCGGTCCGATCGTCGGGCGGGATCGAAAAGCTCGTCGGGGCGGCCGCGTTGGCGCCGGAGGCGGGAGCGGCGACGACTTCGGTGTTGGTTTCGATCGGCTCGTTCGCATCCTCGATCGCGCCGTCCTCCGGGGCGGGGGGCGGATTGTCGAGCGCCGCGAAACCATCGGAAAAGCCGTTGAGGGAAATCGGGACGCCGATCCCCTCTTCGGGGGTCTGGAAGATGACGAAGGTCGCCGTGTTGCCGGCGGCGAATCGCTCCATCAGGCCGTCATCGAGTTCGACCTCGGCGATGCAGCCCTCCGGCAGGCAGCGCACGAAGCCCGCGAGGCCGACTTCGTTGTTGTCGATCGAGAGGCCGAGACCGGAGGGGAGGAGCACGCCGAGCGGGGCGAGCACGCGCAGGATGCGCGCCTGCCGGTCCGCGGTGTGGAGAAAAATGACGGTCAGGCCGACATTCGCGCGGTCCTGCGCCTCGACATTCTGGACGAGGGCGCATTGCTCGCTGGGCGCGCCGACCGGGCGCTCGCAACGGATCTGCCAGTCGCCATGGCGGGCGACGATGCGGCCTTGCGCCTCAGCATCGCTCGGTGCCGCGAGGGCGCCGAGAAAGGCGAGAAGGCCGGTCAAAACACTCAAGAGGGTACGCGACATCGTGGCAATCCTTCGGCGGAGGCGCTTCACCTAGCACAGCTCGCCGCGGGGGTCAGGGATCCGCGGCGGTGACGGCGATGCGAGGCGTCCGTGCCTGGCCTGCTGAGACAATACCGTCCGGCACCGGAATGAAAGAGCGTAGTGTGACCAATTCTCCACGCGCAACGCTTCGGCCCCGTCCCGAGGCTGGTTTGCCCAGCCCCTGATGATGCGTTGGCGGTAGCATCGTCGAAGCGAGAGGGATATGGAGTTCGTTGCGGCGAATTGCGGTTCGCCGTCGTCGGATCGGTCTGTGGACGTGGGTTCGTTCTGCCGCTAAGTTCAGGACGTACCGAAATTCGTGAGAGACAACGGTCCGTGCGCAATGCATATGCGACACGTTGAGATGGGGCGAGGAATGAGACGAGCGCTTGCAAAAGGCGGGCTTCTGGGCACGGTGATGCTGTCGGCTCTCCTGGGATTGCTGACGGTGGCCGAGGCTGCGCAGCCCGAGCCGTGGGGAATCGGCATGCAAGCGGCGGCGACCGGCCTCGCTGAGCAGGTCTTCTGGTTCGAGCGCTATACGCTGTGGATTATCACGGCCATCGTGATCTTCGTGCTCGGCCTGCTTCTGTGGGTGATCGTGCGCTACAATCACCGCTCCAACCCGAAGGCGAGCTCGACCGCGCACAACACGGTGATCGAGGTGGTGTGGACGATCGTCCCGGTCCTCATCCTCGTGATGATCGCCTTCCCGTCCTTCCGTCTCCTCTTCGCGCAGACGACGATTCCGACCCCCGACCTGACGATCAAGGCGATCGGCGGCCAGTGGTACTGGAATTACGAATATGTCGATCCGGGCATGGAGGACATCAAGATCACCTCGTACATGCTCGACGACGACCAGCGGTCGGAGCGGATGGAGCAGTACGGGATGAACGTGCACGACGTCCCGCGTCTCCTCGCGGTCGACTATCCGATCGTGGCCCCGGCCGGTGCCACGGTGCAGGTGCTCGTGACCTCGCTCGACGTGAACCACGCGTGGACCGTGCCGTCCTTCGGCATCAAGCGCGACGCGATTCCGGGGCGCCTCAATGAAACCTGGTTCAAGGCGGGCGAGCCCGGCGTCTATTATGGTCAGTGCTCCGAGCTGTGCGGCCGTCAGCACGCCTTCATGCCGATCGAGGTCCACATCGTGACCCCCGAGCGCTTCGAGGAGTGGTCGACCGCCGCGAAGGAAGATCTCGACGCGGCGAACGACATGCTGCTGACCTGGCAGGCCGAATCGAGCGAGCCCGCCGTGGCGAGCCTCGCGACGACCAACTGAGCCCATTCGTTCGCGCCAAGCCGGTCGGCGGCACGGCGCGAACATCGACGATAAGAATGTGAACGGCTCCGCACCGATCGGAGCCATGAGAGCGGAGAAACCGATGGCGCACGCGGCAGCGGACCACGCGCACGATCATCCCACAGGCTGGCGGCGCTGGTTGTTTTCGACCAACCACAAAGACATCGGTACGATGTACCTGATCTTTGCGATCCTGATGGGCTTCTTTGGCGGCGCGCTATCGTTCGTGATGCGTCTTGAGCTGCAAGAGCCGGGGATGCAGATTTTCGCCAACCCCGAGGTCTACAACGTCATCACGTCCTCGCACGGCCTGATCATGATCTTCTTCATGGTGATGCCGGCGATGATCGGCGGCTTCGGCAACTGGTTCGTGCCGATCATGATCGGCGCGCCGGACATGGCGTTCCCGCGGATGAACAACATCTCGTTCTGGCTTCTGCCGGCGTCGGTGTTGCTCCTGATCATCTCGCTCTTCGTTCCGGGTTCGCCGGGCGCCTACGGTTTCGGCGGCGGGTGGACGATCTATCCGCCTCTGTCGACCACCGGCAATCCCGGCCCCGCGCTCGACTTCTTGATTCTGTCGCTCCACATCGCCGGTGCCTCGTCGATCCTCGGCGCGATCAACTTCATCACCACCATCCTCAACATGCGCGCCCCCGGCATGACGCTGCACAAGATGCCGCTGTTCGCCTGGTCGGTGCTCGTGACGGCGTTCCTGCTCCTTCTGTCGCTCCCGGTCCTCGCCGGCGCGATCACGATGCTGCTCACGGACCGCAATTTCGGAACGACCTTCTTCTCGCCCGCCGGCGGTGGTGATCCGATCCTCTATCAGCACCTGTTCTGGTTCTTCGGCCATCCCGAGGTGTACATCCTGATTCTGCCGGGCTTCGGCATCATCAGCCACATCGTGTCGACCTTCTCGAAGAAGCCCATTTTCGGCTATCTCGGCATGGCCTACGCCATGGTCGCGATCGGTGTCGTCGGCTTCGTCGTGTGGGCGCACCACATGTATACGGTCGGGTTGTCGTCCAACACGCAGGCCTATTTCGTCTTCGCGACGTTGGTGATCGCCGTGCCAACGGGCATCAAGATCTTCTCGTGGATCGCGACCATGTGGGGCGGGGCGATCGAGTTCCGCACGCCGATGCTGTGGGCGATCGGGTTCATCTTCCTGTTCACGCTCGGTGGCGTGACGGGCGTGCAGCTCGCCAATTCCGGCCTCGATCAGGCCTTCCACGACACCTATTACGTCGTCGCGCACTTCCACTATGTGCTGTCGATGGGGGCCGTGTTCGCGATCTTCGCCGGCTGGTACTACTGGTTCCCGAAGATGTTCGGCCTCATGTACTCCGAGCGTCTGGGCAACATCCATTTCTGGCTGATGTTCGTGGGCGTGAACGTGATCTTCTTCCCGCACCACTTCCTCGGCCAGCAGGGCATGCCGCGCCGCTATGTCGACTATCCGGACGCGTTCGCCGGGTGGAACCTCGTGTCCTCGATCGGCGCCTACATCACCGCCGTTTCGATGCTCGTGTTCATCTGGGTGATCGTCGATGCGGTTCTGAAGCACCGCAAGGCGGCGGCGAACCCGTGGGGCCCCGGCGCGACCACGCTCGAGTGGACGCTGTCCTCCCCGCCGCCCTACCACCAGTTCGAGACGTTGCCGCGGATCCGCTAATCCCGCGACGACATTGCGCAGGCCGGGTTCGTCCCGGTCTTGCTGCCGATCAGCGTTCGACGAGGCGGGTTTGCTCGCCTCGTTCCGCTGCTTGGAGCCGGACGGGTTCCAAGCCGAGTTCTGAATTACTATAGAGACAGAGCGGCGGCGGGGCCCGCCGCCCAGTGCGTAAAGGAGCGGGCGACGAAATGACGATCCGGGACAGCGAGGCAGCCGCCATCGTCCTCTCCGAGGCGAGCCCGAACGATTTCGTCGAGCTCCTGAAGCCGCGTGTGATGTCGCTCGTGGTGTTCACCGCGTTCGTCGGCATGGTCCTCGCCCCGGGTTCGGTTCACCCCGTTCTCGCGGCGATCTCCCTGTTCGCGATCGCGGTCGGCGCGGGTGCCTCCGGCGCGCTCAATATGGGCTTTGATTCGGACATCGATTCGGTGATGTCGCGCACCGCCCTGCGGCCCGTGCCGTCCGGCCGCGTGTCGCGCGATGCGGCGCTGTCCTTCGGCGGGATGCTGGCGCTCGGCTCGGTCGTCGTCCTCGGCATGGCCTCCAACTGGACCGCCGCGGCGCTCCTCACCGTGACCATCGGTTTTTATATCGGCATCTATACGCTCTGGCTGAAGCGCCGGACGCCGCAGAATATCGTGATCGGCGGCGCCGCGGGCGCGCTCCCCCCGGTCGTCGCCTGGGCGGCGGTGACGGGGTCGGTCGCGCTGGAGCCGATCATTCTGTTCGTCATCATCTTCCTGTGGACGCCGGCGCATTTCTGGGCCCTCGCGATCCTGAAGCGCGATGACTATGCCCGCGCGGGCGTGCCGATGCTGCCGGTCGTGGCCAGCAAGGCGGCGACCCGGGCGCAGATCCTGCTTTATGCCGTGCTCACCGCGATCTCCGGCATCCTGCCGACGGTTCTCGGCTATGCGGGCCTCTTCTATGCGGTCGTCGCGGTGGGCCTCGGCGCCTGGCTCGTCCAGCGCGCGCTCATCCTGCGCAAGTCCGACGATGCGAGCGAGCGGGGGGACGCCGGCCGCCTCTTCGGTGTGTCGATCGTCTATCTCTTCGCCCTGTTCGGTGCGCTGCTCGCCGACCGCGCCCTCATGGTGATGCTCTGATGGCCGGGCCGACGACCAACGAGACCGAGACCGGCGAGCCCATCGCGCCGCAACCGGACTTCCTCTCCGCCGAAGCCAGTGCGCAGGTGGGGCGCCGTCGCCGCAGCCGGTCGATCGCGATCGCGCTCGTCCTCATCGGGATGGTGGTGCTGTTTTACGTCATCACGATCATCCAGCTCGGCGGCTCCGGGGGGACGCACACATGAGCGAGACGCCGCCCCGCACGTCGCGCTTCGGCCGCCATGGCATGGTGGCTCTGACTTGCGCCGGTCTGGTCGCGATCATGGTCGGTGCGGCCTATGCGTCGGTCCCGCTTTACAATCTCTTCTGCCGGGTGACGGGATTCGGCGGCACGCCCCTCGTTGCGCAGGCTGAAAAGCTGCCGGCGATCAAGGTGCTCGACCGCCAGCTCACCATCCGCTTCGACACCAACATCGCCAACGGCCTGCCCTGGACCTTCCGGGCCAAGGAGCCGACGATGCTCGTCCGCGTCGGCGAGATCGCGGAGGCGACGTTCATCATCGAGAACCTCTCGGACAAGCCGACGGTGGGAAACTCGGTGTACAACGTCACGCCGCCGCAAACCGGTGGCTACTTTACGAAAATTCAGTGTTTCTGCTTCGACGCCCAGCCGCTGGCGCCGGGTGAGCGTCTGGAAGTTCCGGTCGTCTTCTATGTCGATCCGGCCTTCGTCGACGACCGCGATACGCGCGGGCTCGGGGTGATTACACTGTCCTACACCTATTTTCCGCATGTCGGCGGCGGTTCGGGAGTCGGCGGCGAAGGCTGAGCCGGAAGCCGTTCGGCGGACGGGTACTTTTGATCGACTGTTCACCGATCGCGTGCCACAACGGTTGGCGGCCGGTGGGCCTGACGAGACGGGGCAACACTCCGAACAGGGCCGAAAGGCCTGGACGGAGCCGGGGTGATCGTCCCATCATCCGCAGGGTGATCGCCCTCGCCGGATGACGGGGCGAAACGGCCCGAGCGCCGCGGCGTCCCGGACGAATGCGGGGACGGCGCCGTTCGAGTTACGGGGCACGCCCCGTTCGAGGTTCGGGGCGCGTCCGGTCGAATGTCCGGGGCACGCTTCGGGTGGCTTTCCGGGGGACGCCCGGATTGGTTTCGGGGGACACCCCGATTGGCTTTTCGGGACTTCGCTCCCGTTCGATTTTGTCGGGGCTAAGCCCCGATTGCGAGGCGGGGCTTAGCCCCGGTATCCAGGGACGGGGCCCTGCCCCGGATAGACAGCACGACCGGCCGCTGTCGTCTGGCCGGCAAAGGAAGAATGATGGCAGGCGCAACGAAGCCCAACCACGACTATCACATTCTCGATCCCAGCCCGTGGCCGGTTACGGGGTCACTCGGCGCCTTCGTCATGGCGGTCGGCGCCGTGGGGATGATGCGCTGGAACAAGGGCGAACAGCTCGTCCTTGCCGGCGTCGATATCGCCGGTTGGGGCCTGTTTGCGGTCGGGCTCGCCATCGTGCTCGGAACCATGGCCGGCTGGTGGGCCGCCACCACCAAGGAATCGCTGCACGGCGATCATACCCCGGTGGTGAAGCTGCACCTGCGCTACGGGATGCTGCTGTTCATCGCCTCCGAGGTGATGTTCTTCGTCGCCTGGTTCTGGGCCTATTTCGACGTCGCGCTCTTCCCCTCGGCGATCAATCAGCCCCTGCGTCTCGAAGAGACCGGCGGGATCTGGCCGCCGACCTCGATCGAGACCTTCGATCCCTGGCATCTGCCGCTCTTCAACACGATGATCCTCCTGCTCTCGGGCACCACGGTCACGTGGGCGCACCATGCGCTGCTCGAGGACGACAAAGAAGGCCTGCGTTGGGGGCTTCTCCTCACGGTGCTGCTCGGCGCGCTCTTCTCCGTGGTGCAGATCTACGAGTACTCGCACGCGGCGTTCGGCTTCAGCGGCAACATCTACGGCGCGACCTTCTTCATGGCGACCGGCTTCCACGGCTTCCATGTGTTCGTCGGCACGGTGTTCCTGCTCGTCTGCCTCGTGCGTGCGATGAAGGGGCATTTCACCCCGCAGCGTCATTTCGGCTTCGAGGCGGCGGCCTGGTATTGGCACTTCGTCGATGTCGTCTGGCTGTTCCTCTTCATCTGCATCTACGTCTGGGGCGCCGGCGCAGCCGCCCACTGACGTGACGCGACCTGCCAGTCTCGGAGCGCGGGTTCTTCTCGCGCTCCTCGTCGTTAGCGCGTTCGCGATTCTCATCGGCCTCGGAACATGGCAGATGCAGCGCCTCGCCTGGAAAGAGGCGCTGATCGCGGCGGCGACCGACCGGCCGCAGAGCCCCGCCAAGGCGCCTCCGGGCCCGGACGCCTGGCGGACCTTCGACCTCGACCAATGGAACTATCAACGCGTCCGCCTGACGGGGACGTTCGGCCCGAACGAGGCGCACTCCTGGATCGCGCTTTCCGAGCCGCACGGCCCGATCGGCGGCCCCGGCGACTTCGTGGTCGCACCCTTCACCACCGAAGAAGGCTGGTCCGTCCTCGTCAATCGCGGCTTCGTCCCGGAGGCGAAGAAGGATCCGGCGACGCGTCCCGGCTCCGAGCCGCCCGAGGGCGTCGTGACGATCGAGGGGATTATCCGGCGCGACGACACGCCGAACACCTTCACCCCCGATCCCGACCTCGAAAAGAATCGCTTTTTCGGCCGCCACATCGCGACGATGGCGCCCTATCTCGGCCTGTCGCTCGAGAACACCGCGCCCTATTCGATCGATCTCGTCGCCGAGGAGACGCCGGCCGGCGGCCTACCCCAGGCCGGCGAGAGCGTCGTCACCTTCCGCAATCCGCATCTTCAATATGCGCTGACCTGGTACGGCATCGCGGCGGCGCTCGTCGGCGTGGTCGGTGTGGTTCTCTGGCGGCGCCGCAAGGGGGCGTGAGCGCGCCGGGGCGGCTCAGAAATTGAGGGTGCGGTCGAGCGCGGAGATCGGCTGCACCTCGGCGAGGGCGGCCCGCGCGGCGCGGCTGTCGGCGTCCATCTGCTCGATGAGCGCCTCCATCCCGGTGAAGGCGATCTCGGGCCGGAGATATTTCACGAACGTCACCGGCAGGGTCTTGCCGTAGAGGTCGCCTTCGAAGTCGAAGACGAACGTCTCGAGCAAGGGCGCGCCATTGTCGAAGGTGGGACGGCGCCCATAACTCGCAGCCCCGTCGCGCCAGACGCCGTCGATCTCGATGCGGACGGCGTAGATACCGTGGGCAAGCTCGTTGTCCGGCCCGAGCGACTGGTTGGCGGTCGGATAGTTCATCGTTCGCCCGCGCTTCTCGCCGTGGATGATCGGCGCTTCCACCCGATAGCGGTAGCCGAGGAGCGCGGCCGCCCCGTCGAGATCGGCCGCCGCGAGATTCTTGCGGATGCGCGAGGAAGAGATCGCCCCCCGCGCGTCGGTGAACTCGTCGACGACCTCGACCGAAAAGCCGTTCCGCCGCCCCGCGTCCTGCAATGTCGCGACGCCGCCGCTTCGCTTGGCGCCATAGTTGAAATCATGCCCGACGACGACGGCCTTCGCGCCGAAGCGGCGGACGATGATCTCCTCGATGAAGGCATCGGCCGAGAGCGCGGCGAAGGCGGCGTCGAACGTGCCGACGACCATCGCATCGAGGCCGAGCGCCGCCATGACGTGTGCCTTCACCGCGGGCGGCGTGAGGCGGAAGAGGGGACGGCCGGAGAAGAAGGCGCGCGGGTGCGGCTCGAAGGTGAGCGCCGCGGTGGGCCGCCCGGCCGCGAGCGCCGCGCCGAGCACCGCCTGATGGCCGCGATGGACGCCGTCGAAATTGCCGATCGCGACGACGCCGCCTCTGAGGCGATCGGGCACCTTGTCGAGCGTCATGGTGAAGGGGCTGTCGGTCGTCCGTTGCATGGCGGCCGGTCCACTCACCAGGCGAGGCGGGGGGCGAAATGGGTGGTGGTCAGCCGATCGGCGGCGAGCCGCTCGGTAACTTTCGCCGGATCCGGCGCGCCCCGCGGTCCGAGCTCGTCGGCGTGGATGCCGTCGGTGATGAAGAGGGCGTCGAAGCCCTGATTCTTGGCGCCCAGAATGTCGGTCGGCAGACCGTCACCGATCACGAGGACGCGGGCGGCGTCCGGGGCGCGGCGGCGGACCTCTTCGAGCGCCGCTTTGTAGATCGGCGCGTGCGGCTTGCCGAAATGGAGTGTCGCGCCGCCCATCTCGTCATAGAGGTTGGCGAGCGCGCCGGCGCAATAAATGAGCTGGGTGCCGCGCACCACGATCACGTCCGGATTGGCGCAGATTACCGGGATGCCGAGCGTCAGGATGTGGGCGAGCTCGTCGCGATAGTCGTCCGGGGTCTCGGTCGTGTCGTCGCGCAGGCCGGCGATGATGACGGCGTCCGCCTCGTCCGCCGATGCGGCGAGGGTGATCGGCGTGCCCTCATAAAGCGGCAGGTCGCGCGTCGGGCCGATATGGTGCACGGAGCGCACGCCCCGCTCGGCGAGGAAGGTCCGCACCACGTCGCCGGAGGACACGATCGTGTCGAAGGCGGTCTGAGGGATGCCGAAGCTCTCGAGCTGTGTGACGACCGGGCCCGAGGGGCGCGGTGCGTTGGTGATCAGCACGACCGGCCCGTGCGCGCGGAAGCGGGCGAGCGCGTCGGCCGCACCGTCGTGCGCGGCGATCCCGTTGTGGAGGACGCCCCAGACATCGCACAGGATCGCGTCATAATCGTCGGCGATGGAAGACAGACCGGAAAGGGGCGCGTTGGACATGGTTGAGGGACCGGCGCGCCGGGGCTCGTCACCGGGGCGCGTAATTGAGCTGTGGACGTTTGGCGGATGAAGGCGCCCGATCGAGGCGCTCCGACAGGGGTGGCCTAGCGCAATCGGCCCGATCAGCATAGACCGCAAGGCAGAATTGGCCGCGGCGCCGTGGCGCGCTCGGCCACTTTCCCGCGAGGAGGACGATGGGCGACACCGCTGAGACCCTCTCCACCCCGTCCGCCGTCAGGCGGCTCGACGATCGGCTGATCGACAAGATCGCCGCCGGCGAGGTCGTGGAGCGTCCGGCGAGCGTGGTCAAGGAGCTCGTCGAGAATGCGCTCGACGCCGGCGCGCGCGCCATCGAGGTGACGATCGAAGGCGGCGGCACCGGCCTCATCCGCATCGCCGACGATGGCCACGGCATCGCCCCGGACGAACTGCCCCTCGCGATCGCCCGACACTGCACCTCGAAGCTGTTCGACGCCGCCGGCCTCGCGGCGATCACCACCATGGGCTTTCGCGGCGAGGCGTTGCCGTCGATCGGCGCGGTGGCGCGGTTGACGCTGACCTCGCGCCATCGGAGCGCGGACGCCGCGGCGCGGATCGTCGTCGAAGGCGGGCGGGCCGGGCCGGTGGAGCCTGCGGGCCGCGCCGTCGGAACCACCGTGGAGGTGCGCGATCTCTTCTACGCCACCCCGGCGCGGCTGAAATTCCTGAAGAGCGACCGGACCGAGGCGACGGCGATCGGCGACACCGTGCGCCGTCTCGCGCTGTCGGCGCCGCATGTCGCCTTCACGCTGTCGATGGGCGGACGCGCGACGCGCTATCAGCCGGGTACGCCGCAGTCGCGGGCGCGCGAGGTGCTCGGCGCGGAATTCGCCGAGGAGGCGGTCGCGCTGGCGGCGGAGCGGAGCGGGGTGCGGCTCACCGGGCAGCTCGGGTTGCCGACCAACGGGCGCTCGACCTCTCAGCATCAGTACGCCTTCGTGAATGGCCGCGTCGTCCGCGACAAGCTGATCACCCAGGCACTGCGCGCCGGCTATCAGGACGTGATGGCCCGTGACCGGCAACCGATGGCGGTCGTCTTCATCGAGATCGACCCCGCCAATGTCGACGTCAACGTGCATCCGGCGAAGGCCGATGTCCGCTTTCGCGATGCGCAGGCGGTGCGGGGGCTGATCGTCTCCGCGATCCGCCGTCAGCTCGCGGAGGCTGCACCGCGCTCGTCGCGCTCGGTCGCCAATGCCGCGATCGCCGCGCTGTCGAACCGCCCGCGCGAGTGGCAGCCCGCCTTCGCGATCGATGCGGCGATCGACGCGTCGGGGGATACCCCGGAGGGGCTCGCCGAGGACGGCGCATCCTGGACGCTGAGAGAAGGCGCCGCCGATGCGGCCGGGGAGGGCGCCGACACGCGTGCCGGCCTCAACGAGGGCGTCCGCCGCGAGGCCTGGCGCGCTCCGGCTCGGCGGGCGAGCTTCCCGCCGATCGCCCGGACATTCGTCCGCCCGCCATCGCCGGCAAGCGAAACGCCGACGCCATCCGGGCCGACCGAGGCGGCGGGCGTGCCGTCCGACCACCCGCTCGGCGCCGCGGTCGCGCAGGTGCACGGCAACTATATCGTCGCGCAGACCGCCGACGGCGTCGCCATCATCGATCAGCACGCCGCGCACGAGCGGATCGTCTACGAGGCGCTGAAAAAGGCCGCCGCCAGCAAGGCGCCGCCCTCGCAAGGGCTGTTGATCCCCGACGTCGTGGAGCTCGACCCCGACGACGTCGCCGCCCTCGGCGATCATGCCGAGGCGCTCGCCCGCTTCGGGCTGGTGTTGGAGCCGTTCGGGCCGGGCGCCGTCGTGGTGCGCGAAACGCCGGCCGCGCTCGGGACGTTCGACGTCGCGGGCCTCGTCCGCGAGTTGGCCGACGAGATCACCGAATGGGGCGCGGCCGGGGCGCTTGAAGCGCGGCTCGACCATGTCGCCGCCACGATGGCCTGTCACGGCTCGGTGCGCTCGGGCCGCGCCTTGCGTCCCGAGGAGATGAACGCGCTGCTGCGGCAGATCGAGGCGACGCCGTCGGCGGGGCAGTGCAATCACGGCCGGCCGACCTTCGTGGCGCTCTCGCTCGCCGAAATCGAAAGGTTGTTTGAACGGCGATGAGCTTTCGCTTCGATATCCGCCTCTATTTCGAGGACACCGACTTTACCGGCCGCGTCTATCACGGCGCCTATGTGCGCTTTCTGGAGCGTGGGCGCACCGAATGGTTGCGCGTCGCCGGGATCGACCATGCCGAGCTCGCGAATCGGACGCCGCCGCTCTTCTTCACGCTCCGCTCGCTGTCGCTCACCTTCCACGCCCCGGCGATGATCGACGATCTCATCACCGTGGTGTCGACGTCGGCGGGCGAGCGGCGCGTCGCCTTTCTCGTCGAGCAGACGGTCTGGCGCGGCGAAACGAAGCTCGTGACCGGCATGGCCGAACTCTGTCTGATCGATCCGGCCGGGCGACCGATGCGGCCGCCGCAAGGCGTTCGCGACGCCCTGTCCTGAGGCTGGGGAGGGCTGTGGCAAGTCGACACGCCGCCCCACTCACTCACCGTCGAGACCGCCCGAATCGGGGACGATCCGAGGCCGATGGGAGCTCCGGACGGCAGCCTCCCCGCGGCCGCTTTCGCAACATTGGCCCGGATTTGGCGCTCTTCGGGGCGCAGATCTTTCAATGTCTTGCGTTCGATCTCACGATTTATGGAATATCCGCCCAATCGCCCCGATCGGCCACGGTCTCGGTCGCCGGAAGGGGCGGCCGTAGTGATCTGTGATCGGCCGTGCGCGAAGCGGGCTCTAGCCACGGCTGGGCCGACGCGGTAGAGGGACCGATATCGCCGCCCGCATAGCGGACGCGATCGATTCAAGAATGGTACGTCAGCGTTGGAGTGTGGGAGTGACCCCCAGCACGACTATGACAAGATCTGCGTCAGGACTCACCCGTGGGTGATGCTGTAACGACCGGCGCGGCACTCGCGTCTCCCGGTGATTTTTCGCTTCTCGCCCTCTTCCTCGAAGCGCACATCGTTGTGAAGCTGGTCATGATCGGCCTGCTTCTCGCGTCGTTTTGGTGTTGGGCGATCATCTTCTACAAGACCGTCGCGTTCCGGCGGTTGCGTGCGCGCATCCTCGCCTTCGAGGACGACTTCTGGTCCGGCCAGTCGCTCGAGGAGCTCTACCGCAAGCAGTCGGAAGAGCAGTCGGACGGGCTCGCCGCGGTCTTCGTCGCCGCGATGCGCGAATGGAAGCGCAGCCACGAGGGTGAAAAGCCCGCGCTCGCCTCGCTCGCCCAACGCATCGATAGGGTGATGACGATGACGCTCGCCCGCGAGGGCGAGGAGATGGAACGCGGCCTCACCGTGCTCGCCTCGACCGGCTCCGCGGCACCCTTTATCGGCCTCTTCGGCACGGTCTGGGGCATCATGAGCTCGTTCCAGGCCATCGCGGCGTCCGAGTCCACCAACCTCGCGGTCGTCGCGCCCGGTATTGCCGAGGCGTTGCTCGCGACCGCGCTCGGCCTCCTCGCCGCTATTCCAGCGACGATCTTCTACAATAAGCTCGCCAGCGATGTGGGACGCATCACGCAGCAGATGGAAGGGTTCGCGGACGAATTCCTCGCCATTCTGTCGCGGGAGATCGACGAGAGGCTCTGATGGGCATGTCAGCGCCAACACCCGGAGGCATGGGACGCGGCCGCGGACGTCGCGGTCGCCGGTTCCAGCCGATGAGCGAAATCAACGTCACGCCGTTCGTGGACGTGATGCTGGTGCTGCTCATCATCTTCATGGTTTCCGCACCGCTTCTCACCGTGGGCGTGCCGATCGACCTGCCGCAGTCGGCCGCGAAGCCGCTCGAGGGCGACGTCGACCCGCTCACCATTTCGATCGACCCGGACGGGGTCATCTACCTGCAGGAGACGGAGATCGAGATCGACCAGCTCATCGGCCGCCTCGAGGCGATCGCCCAGAATGGCTACGAAGAGCGGGTCCTCGTGCGCGGTGACGCCGCGTCGAGCTATGGGACGATCATGCGTGTGATGGGCCGCCTCAACCGGGCCGGCTTCAACCGCATCGCGCTCGTCACCACCGAGGAGGCGACCTGAGCCATGCGTGCGGCGCTCATCGTCTCGGCGGTGTTGCATCTCGCGATTCTCGCCGCGGCGATCTTCTCTCTGCCCGCGGCCGAGACCTATGCGACGCCCTCGGTCAACGCGCTCCCCGTGGAGATCGTTACGATCGCCGACGAGACCGACCTCACGGTCGGCAACCCGGAGGAGACCGAAGTGGTCGAAGACGCCGGGCCGGAGACCGTGGAGGCGGAGGAGCCGCCGGCGCCTGAAGAGCAGCCGGGCGCGACGGACACGCCCGCCGAGCGGATCGCGACCGACGAGAATGCGATCGACACGACTGCCGTTTCGGCCGCGCCGGAGCCGGCCGGTGAGCCCGAGCCCGTGCAGGAGACGGTCGAGGCCGAGCCCGAGCCGGAGCCGCAGCCCGAGCAGACGGTCGCCGCGCTGCCGGAGCCGGAGCCCGAACCCACGCCGGAGCCGGCCGAGGAGCCGGCGCCGACGCCGGAGACGGTCGTGCCCTCGCGCAAGCCGACGCCGCCGCCACGGCGCACCCAGCAGGCGCGCGTGCAGCGGGAGACGCAGGAGACGTTCGACGCCGACCGTTTGTCGCAGCTCATCAACCGCACGGCGCCGAGCGGCGGCGGGAGCGGCGCGTCGCAGGCGTCCGTCGGCACGGAGAGCGGTCGCCAGGAGGCCTCGCTCACATTGTCCGAAAAGGATGCCTTGCGCGCACAGATGCAGCGCTGCTGGAATCCGCCGATCGGGCTCGCCGGTGGGCAGGACATTATTATTCAGGTGCAGATCGGTCTAATGCCCGACGGTTCGGTCGAATCGATCGATCAGATTGGCGCGCAGGGCGTCGGTTCGCTCTATGATGTCGCCGCCGACGCGGCCCGCCGCGCGGTGTTGCAATGCCAGCCCTATCGTCTCCCTCCGGAAAAATACGAGGTCTGGAAAGACGTTCAGGTCTCGTTTGACCCGAGGGAGTTGTTCTAATGTCAATTGGTGGCCCAAGGTTGAGAGTCTGATGTTCACCCGCACCAAATTTCTGACGTTCGCCGTTCTGTTCCTTGCCCTCGCGGTGAGGCCGGCGGCCGCACTCGTCTCGATCGACGTGACCGAGGGCGAGTCCCGGCCGTTGCCGATCGCGATTCCATATTTCTCCGGCCAGGTCAGAGATGATCAGATCGCCGCGCAGATCTCGGACGTCGTGCTCGCCGATTTGCAGAGCTCGGGGCTGTTCGCCCCGCTCGACCGGGCCGGCTATATCGAGCAGACCCTCGGGGTGTCGACGATGCCCCGCTTCCAGGATTGGCGAGCGATCGGCGCCGAGGCGCTGGTCACGGGCTCTGTCACGCGTGAGCAGGGCGATCGGCTGAAGGTCGAGTTCCGCCTCTGGGACCCGCTGCAGGAGCAGCAGGTCGTCGGCCAGCAATTCTTCACGACGCCGGAGAACTGGCGGCGCGTCGCCCACATCGTCGCCGACGCGATCTATCAGCGGCTGACGGGTGAGACCGGCTATTTCGACACGCGCATCGTGTTCGTCGGAGAATCGGGGCCGAAGAATGCGCGGGTGAAGCGTCTCGCGATCATGGATCAGGACGGGGCGAACCTCACCTACCTGACCGACGGGAGCAATCTCGTGCTGACGCCGCGCTTCAGCCCGGTCGGTCAGCTCGTCACCTATATGAGCTATGAAGGGGCGCAGCCGCAGGTCTATCTCCTCGACATCGAGACCGGCCGGCGCGAGCTCCTCGGCAATTTCGACAACATGACCTTCGCGCCGCGCTTCTCGCCGGACGGCTCACGCGTGGTGCTCAGCCTCGAGGACGGCGGCAACGCCAACATCTACGCGATGGACCTGCGGAGCCGTCAGATGCAACGTCTGACGAGCGCGGCCGCGATCGACACGGCGCCGTCTTATTCGCCCGACGGCTCGCAGATCGTGTTCGAGAGCGATCGCGGGGGCGCACAGCAGCTCTACGTCATGGGTGCCGACGGCTCGAATCCGACCCGGATCTCGTTCGGGGACGGGCGCTATTCGACGCCCGTCTGGTCTCCGCGCGGCGACCTGATTGCATTCACCAAGCAGTCGCAAGGCCGATTCGCGATTGGCGTGATGCGTCCCGACGGGACCGGCGAGCGAATTCTGACTTCGGGTTATCACAATGAAGGTCCGACCTGGGCGCCGAATGGTCGCGTTCTCGCCTTCTTTCGCGAATCCGGGGGGCCGCAGGGCGGCGCGAGCATTTATACGGTCGATATCACCGGCCGAAACGAACGAAGGCTTGACATTGGGACGCTGGCGTCCGATCCGGCCTGGTCGCCATTGCGTTAGTTGTTAACGCTGTCTGCGAAGAACCCGTTTACCGAGTTCACTTACCTTACAGTTCCTTCCGCCCTCCGGAGTCATGTGATGACAGAGTTCCGAGCGAAACGTTGGCTGCCGACCCTGGCGGCGATTGTCCTGATCGCGTTCGCTGCAGGTTGTGCCCAAAAGCCAAAAGACACGGGCGGTGCCGGTGCCGCCACGCCGGGTTCGCCGCAGGATTTCGCCGTTAACGTCGGCGATCGCGTTTATTTCACCGTGGATTCGTCGTCCGTCGACGGCACGGCTGCCGGTATCTTGAACCGCCAGGCCGAATGGCTGAACCGCTATCCGAATTACACGATCACGATCGAAGGCCATGCCGACGAGCGTGGGACGCGTGAATACAACATCGCGCTGTCCGCCCGCCGCGCCAACGCGGTCGAGCGATATTTGCAGAGCCGCGGCGTGTCGGCGAGCCGAATGAAGACGATCGCATTCGGTAAAGAGCGCCCGGTCGCCGTCTGCGACAACGAATCGTGTTGGTCTCAGAACCGCCGCGCCGTGACGGTGCTCAACCAATAGGTCGAGCCCCTTGCCGCCGGTGCCGGCTCGGCATTGGCCGCATTTTGAGCGATCGCCCCGCCGGGGCATCGAAGATCGGGCCGCTCCAGAGATGGACGCGGCCCGAATCACGAGGCCGGTGCCCGATGCGGGCGCTGGCGCTCGATGACCGCCACGGCGCTGTAATGTCAGGCGTTTTTAGTCCCGCCCCGTGCTCGATGCGCAACGCCGTAACACGGCGTGTCGGGAAGCCGAGCATCCTGGCGTTCAAATCGGCGCCGCGGCGCGCTATATAGCGGATCCATCAACCCCTCGCTGCAGGAGACCCGCGATGCGCACGCACTTCGCCGCCCCTGTCGTCGTTCTGCTCGCCACCGCGCTGGCCGTCGCTCCGGCAACGTCGATGCCCCGTCTCGATCTCGCGGCCGAAAGCGGCGTCGTCACCGTCCAGAATCGCTTTCTGCCCCGCCTTTTCGGCGATGATCAGGAGCGTGATGGCGGCCAGAACAACGCCGAACTGCGCCTTCAAGAGCTCGAAGCCCAAGTCCGAATGCTGACCGGCCAGGTCGAGCAGCTCACCTTCACGGTCCGCCGCCTGGAGCAGGCGATCGGCGCCGGCGCCGGCGCGCCGAGTGGTGATCGCAGCGCCGTCGGTGCGCCCGGACCCGGCACGCCGCCGCGTTCGCTCGGCTCCCTGCCGGTCGATCCCGGCCAAGCTGGCCAGGCTGGGCGCGTCGAGCCGACCGATCCCAACGCCAATGGCCGTGCGATCGTCGATCTCGGCAATGGGCCGATCGATCTTTCGGCGATCAACCAGGGCGCCGGAGGCTCGCCGTCGGTGCAGCAGAATGTTCGCAACACGCCGCCCCCCGCGGCGAACACCGATTCGTTGCAGCAAGTGCGCAATCTCCAGCGGACCGGCCGCTACCAGATGGCCGCCGCCGAAGCGCGCAAGGTGCTGACCGACAATCCGACCGGCCCCGTCGCGGGCGAGGCGCGCTATCTCCTCGGGGAGGCGATGATGGCGCAGGGCGATTATCGCAACGCCGCGAACCTCTTCCTCGAGAACTACACCTCCGATCCCAACGGCGCGCGCGCGCCGCAGAGCCTGTTGAAGCTCGGCGCCGCGCTCAACGGGCTCGGCGAGAAGGAAGCCGCGTGCTCCTCGCTCGCGGAATTCTTCGGCGCCTATCCGAATGTCGACGGGCAATTGCGGGCCGAGGCCGAACGGGAGCGCCAAGCGGCCGACTGCGCATGACGGCGCCGGCGGCGTTCTCGGCGCCGCCGTCCATCGCGCTCGACGGTGCGCTGCTCGACCGGGTCGACGGCGCGCTCGGTCTCGCCGTCTCGGGTGGCGGCGATTCCACCGCGCTCGCTCATCTCCTGTCCGCGCATCTGCCCGATCGGCGGCTCGTCCTCCTCACCGTCGACCACCGGCTGCGCGCGGGTTCGGCCGAAGATGCCGCCTTCGTCGTTCGGCTCGGCGCCCGTCTCGGGCGACCTGTCGAGACGCTCGCGGTGACGGATCGGCCGACCGGCTCCCTCCAGACATGGGCGCGTGACGCGCGTTATCGGCTGCTCGCCGATGCGGCGCGCCGGCTCGACCTCGCCGCGATCGTGACCGGCCACACGCGGGACGATCAGGCCGAAACTTTCCTATTGCGTCTTGCCCGCGGCAGTGGCCTGCGGGGGCTCGCGGCGATGCGCCCGCTCGCGAGGCGGGACGGCCTCACGATCCTTCGGCCGCTCCTCGCGGTCTCCCGTGCCGAATTGCGGGACTATCTCGTCGCCCACGGGCTCGATTGGCGCGACGATCCGTCCAACGAGGATATGCGCTTCGACCGGATCGCGGTGCGCACGCTCGCCCCGCGTCTTGCGGCGGTCGGCCTCACGGCGGAGCGGCTCGCCGGCGCGGCGGGGCATCTCGCCCGCGCGAGCGAGGCGATCGACGGGCTCGCCGCGGCGCTCGGCCGCGAGGCGATGCGGGTTGATCGCGCGGGGGCCGTCACGCTGGCACGCGGTCCGTTCGAGGCCGCGCACGAGGAGGTGCGGCTGCGCGTCCTCGCGGAAGCGGTGCAGACGGCCGGCGGGCTCGACTATCCGCCGCGTTTCGACGCGCTTCTCAGAGCCGCCGCCACGCCGCCGGGCGATGCGATGACGCTCGGGCGCGCGTGCCTTCGGTCCGAGGCGGACCGGATCGTCTTGTGGCGGGAGGCGAGGGGAATCGCGCCGCTCCGCCTGGAGCCGGGCACGACGGTGCGCTTCGATGGCCGCTATGACGTCACGCTTGCGGCGGAGGCTCCGCCGGTTCGCCTCGCGGCGATCACAGACGCGGCGGCACGTCGCATTCCGACCGATGCGTTCAGACCAGCGGTTGCAACGGGGCTGGGAGCCTATCATGATGATGTCCTGGTCGCCGCACCGACGCTGGGCGTCCGCCTCAATTCTTGGCCCGCCGATCGACTTCGGGTGACTCGCGTGCGCTGATTCGTGGCAGTCCTCGGCCTGGGGACGACGTGTTGGCACAAGGCGCGGGACTCCCTATGTTGGGAGAGGAACGGCGGGGCGACCTCCGCCAAACGCATCACGGCCGGCCATTTGGCGCGATCGGGTGCAAGACAAGGTTCGCGAATGAACAACCATTTCCGCAATTTCGCGCTCTGGGTGGTGATCGCTCTGTTGCTGATCGCCCTGTTCCAGCTTTTTCAGAACCCCGGTCAGCGCGCGAATACATCCGAAATTACGTATTCTCAATTCCTGACGGAAGTGCGGAACGGAAATGTGCGCGCCGTCACGATCCAGGACCGTGACCTCACCGGCCAGTACAATTCCGGCGGCCGCTTCCAGACCTACGCTCCGCGGGACGCGAACTATCTCGACGCGCTCGAGACCCAGAACGTGACGATCCGGGCCGAGCCGCCGAATGACGGCATCTCGCTCTGGGGCATCCTCGCGACGTGGTTCCCGATGCTCCTGATCCTCGGCATCTGGCTCTTCCTGATGCGGCAGATGCAGGGCGGCGGCGCCGGCAAGGCGATGGGCTTCGGCAAGTCGAAGGCGAAGCTCCTCAACGAGGCGCACGGCCGCGTCATGTTCGAGGATGTCGCCGGCGTCGACGAGGCGAAGGAAGACCTGCAGGAGATCGTCGACTTCCTGAAGGATCCCTCCCGCTTCCAGAAGCTCGGCGGCAAGATCCCGCGCGGCGTGCTCCTCATCGGCCCGCCGGGCACGGGTAAGACGCTGCTCGCCCGCGCCATCGCCGGCGAGGCGAACGTGCCCTTCTTCACCATCTCGGGCTCCGATTTCGTCGAAATGTTCGTCGGCGTGGGTGCCTCCCGCGTGCGGGACATGTTCGAGCAGGCGAAGAAGAACGCCCCGTGCATCATCTTCATCGACGAGATCGACGCCGTCGGTCGTCACCGTGGCGCGGGCCTCGGCGGCGGCAATGACGAGCGTGAGCAGACGCTGAACCAGCTCCTCGTCGAGATGGACGGTTTCGAGGCGAACGAGGGCATCATCCTCATCGCCGCGACGAACCGGCCGGACGTTCTCGACCCCGCGCTCCTGCGTCCGGGCCGTTTCGACCGTCAGATCGTCGTGCCGAACCCCGACCTCATCGGTCGCGAGAAGATCCTCAAGGTCCACGTGCGCAAGGTGCCGCTGGCGCCGGACGTGAACCTCAAGGTCCTCGCTCGCGGCACGCCGGGCTTTGCCGGTGCGGACCTTGCCAACCTCGTCAACGAGGCGGCGCTTCTGGCGGCGCGGCGCAACAAGCGCCTCGTCACCCACCAGGAGTTCGAGGACGCGAAGGACAAGGTGATGATGGGCGCCGAGCGGCGCACCCTCGTCATGAGCGAGGACGAGAAGAAGCTGACCGCCTATCACGAAGCCGGTCACGCCCTCGTCGCGCTGCACATGCCGGCGTCCGACCCGATCCACAAGGCGACCATCATCCCGCGCGGCCGCGCGCTCGGCATGGTCATGCGTCTGCCGGAGCGGGATCAGATCTCGCTGACGCGCGCGAAGTGTAAGGCCGACCTCGCGGTGGCCATGGGCGGCCGCGTCGCCGAGGAGCTGATCTTCGGCCACGAGAAGGTGACCTCGGGCGCCTCGGCCGACATCAAGATGGCGACCAAGCTCTCCCGCGCCATGGCGACCCAGTTCGGCATGTCCGACGAGCTCGGCCCGCTCCTCTACGGCGAGAACGAGGAGGAAGTCTTCCTCGGCCATTCGGTGGCGCGCAGCCAGAACGTCTCGGAATCGACGATGGAGCTCGTCGATCGCGAGGTGAAGCGCTTCGTCAATGACGGTTACGAGACCGCGATGGCCATCGTGAAGACCAACCTCGACGATCTGCACACGATCGCGAAGGGTCTTCTCGAATACGAGACGCTGTCGGGTGAGGAAATCCGCGATCTCCTGAAGGGCAAGACCCCGGTGCGGGAGACCACGGACGACGATCCGACGCCGCGCTCCTCCACCGTGCCGACGACGGGTGTCTCGAAGCCCCGTCCGCCGGCCGGCGACAGTGGCGGGTTGGAGCCGCAGCCGTCCTGATCCACCGGCGGCCGTCACCAGGCCGCCGACGATTTGAACAGAAAGCCGCCTGGGGCAACCCAGGCGGCTTTTCTATTTGTTCGCTCATCTGTTCAGTCTGATTGCTGGTGCATTCGCAATCTTGCGATGAAGCATGCATCAATGCGGAATGGTGGTCGTTTTCGCCATTTTGCGGCGTATCATGGGTTGTATTGTTGCGTGACCGTCACTTTTTATCGATGGGAAGGACTGCTTTCCGGGC
The DNA here is from genome assembly GCF_021556395.1 of Acuticoccus kalidii. GTDB lineage: Bacteria > Pseudomonadota > Alphaproteobacteria > Rhizobiales > Amorphaceae > Acuticoccus > Acuticoccus kalidii. Next base: position 151,110 of record NZ_JAKGCS010000015.1, on the reverse strand, counting down.
ATCGATTTGGATGAAATGAATGGTCGATATTTATAAACCCTCGTCTGATGATCACCTGTCGCTCGATGAGCTCTCGCTCTACCGGCTGATGATGGACTATCGCGCGGAGAACGGCCTTCCCGCGATCCCCCTCTCGAAGGGATTGACCACGGTGGCCGGCCGTCACGCGCTCGACACGGTCGAGAATGAGCGCGGCTATGTCGGCCACAATTGGAGTGACGCGCCCTATGACAGCGCGGACCCCGACACTTATCCGAACATGTGGGAGGCGCCGCAGCGGCTCGGCACCAACTATCCGGGCTACGGCTTCGAGATTTCGACCGGCTATCTCGGCAACGCCATCTTCAATTACGACGCGACGCCCGAGGGCTCGCTCGCGAACTGGCAGGGATCGCCCGGCCACAATGCCGTGATCCTCAATGAAGGCGTCTGGGACGAGCCCTGGCTCGCGATCGGCGTCGGCATGAAGAACGGCGTCGCCCATGTCTGGTTCGGCCGCGAGGAAGACCGCTCCGTCCCGCAGATCATCGGCACGCGCGACCGGGACAAGATCGTCGCCACCCGGTTCGACGACAACATCAAGGCGATGCGCGGCGACGACGTCGTCAAAGGCCTCGGCGGGGACGACACGTTGCGCGGCATGGCCGGGGACGACAAATTGAACGGCGGTGGTGGCGACGATCTTCTCGTCGGCAATGCCGGCGACGACGTGATGATCGGCGGCGCCGGCGCGGATCGCTTCCTCTTCACCAACCGATCCGGCAACGACGTGATCCGCGGCTTCAGGGACAACGACATCATGGATCTGAAGCGCACCTCGGTGGACAGCTTCGACGATCTCGAGATCAGCCGCTCCGGCAAGAATACGGTGATCGAGTTCGCCGATACCACCATCACCCTCTTCAAGGTGCATCCGAGCGAGATCGACGCGAGCGACTTCCTTTTTTAACCGAAGCCCGATCATAAACCGTATCAGTCGATGTCACCTCACGCGCGCGGATGGGCGCGTGACGGTGACATCGGGCGCACGGCCGCGCCGAACGGCGCGCACGGAGGGCGCCGGCGGCCGCGCGGGCGGTTGACTTCGGTTTTGCCCACTCGCTTAGTTCGCGCAAACGTGCAGGGTTACGGGTACATGTCACGCAGCTATTTCGGAACCGACGGCATTCGCGGCCACGCCAATGACGGCGTGATGACGCCTGAGATCGCGATGCGTGTCGGGATGGCGACGGGGCTGGTGCTGGCCGAGCACGACGCGGCGCAGCGAATCGTCATCGGCAAGGACACGCGCCTGTCGGGCTATATGCTGGAGAACGCTCTCGTGGCCGGTTTCACGTCGGTCGGCGCGGACGTCATGCTTCTCGGCCCGATGCCGACCCCGGCGATCGCGATGCTGACGCGCTCGCTGCGCGCCGATATCGGCGTCATGATCTCCGCCTCTCACAATCCCTACCACGACAACGGCATCAAGATTTTCGGCCCCGACGGCTACAAGCTGTCGGACGCCGTCGAGTTGGAGATCGAGGCGCTGATCGACGGGGACATGTCGAAGCGCCTTGCGCGCAACGGCGATATCGGCCGCGCCACCCGGATCGACGGCGTGCGCGATCGGTATATCGAGTTCGTGAAGCGCACCTTCCCGCGTCAGCTCAGCCTCGACGGGCTGCGGATCGTGATCGACTGCGCCAACGGGGCGGCCTACCGCGTCGCGCCGGAAGCCTTGTGGGAGCTCGGCGCGGAGGTCGTCACCCTCGGCGTCGCCCCGAACGGCACGAACATCAACCTCGATTGCGGCTCGACCTCGCTCGACGCGGTGCGGGCGAAGGTTCTCGAAGTGCGCGCCGATATCGGCATCGCGCTCGACGGGGACGCCGATCGCGTGATCATCATCGACGAGAAGGGCAAGGCGGTCGACGGCGACCAGCTCCTCGCGGTGATCGCCTCATCGTGGCTCGAGACGGGGCGGCTGCGGCACGCGATGGTCGTCGCGACGATCATGTCCAACCTCGGCCTGCAGCGGTATCTGGAATCGATCGGCATCGGGCTCGAGCGCACGAAGGTCGGCGACCGTTATGTGTCGGAGGCGATGCGCCTCAACGACTATAATATCGGCGGCGAGCAGTCCGGCCACATCATCCTGTCGGATTATACGACGACGGGCGACGGCCTTCTCGCCGCGCTCGAGGTGCTCGCCGTGGTGGTCGATTCGGGCAAGCGCGTCTCGGAGATCTGCCACCGTTTCGAGCCGGTGCCGCAGATCTTGAAGAATGTGCGCTTCAATGGCGGCAAGCCGCTCGAGGCCGATGCCGTCACCGGCGCGATCGACGCGGCGAAGGAGCGGCTCGGCAAGTCGGGGCGGATCGTCGTCCGGCCGTCCGGGACCGAGCCGTTGATCCGCATCATGGCCGAGGGCGACGACGAGCGGTTGATTCACACGCTGGTCGATGAGCTCGCGACCGTGGTCTCCGCCAACGGCTGACGGCTGACGGCTGACGGCGGCCTGACGGCGCGTCTCGGCGTCAGACGCGCTCACCCGGAAGCGCGCTCGCCTGTTTCACCCAATCGACGAACTGGGCCGCATCGAACGCGTCTTCGTGGATGTCGAGATAGCGGACCTCGTCCTGTTTCGAGGTGCCGGGCGGCGGCGGGGTGAGGGACGTTCCCCGAAAGAAAGCGACCTTCACGTAACGTGTGAAGCAGTGATAGCTGAGGAACCAGCCGTCCCCGTCCCCGTCCCCGTCCCCGTCCCCGTCCACGGCCCCGTAGAAAGGCGAGTTCCACTTGACCGCCTTGCGGACGCCCGGAACCGTCTCCTCGATCAGCGCGTCCATGCGCCGGCCGAGATCGCTTTTCCATCCCGGCATCGCGGCGATATAGGCCTGAACGGGGCCGTCACCCTCACCCTTCGGAATTTGCGGGTTGCCGCCCGAGAGGAGCACGACCTCGCCGGGGGCCTTTGCCGGTGCGGCCTTCCTGCTGCCACGGCCCTTGCGGGGGGCGGCCTGTCCGCCGCTTGCGTCGTCCGGCGTCTTCGTCATGTCCAACCTCGATCGCTTCGTCATCCGGTTCGCCCGCGTGACGGGGGCGCGACTGCCTGGCCCCTTGTCACGCCCGCGCGATCCTCCACCTTCCGGCACCGTACGAGGTATTGGCGAGATTGAAACGATGCTCAAACTCATATCGATGATGCGCGTCGACGAAACTCGAACCGACGCATTCATGCTGGCCGCGCACGAACTCGTCTCCGAGACCCGGCAGGAGGCCGGCAACGTCGCTTACGAGCTCTGGCGGGACGGCAACCGGAAGGATATTTTTCTGTTCGACGAGCTGTGGCGATCCGTCGACGCATGGCATGCGCATATGGAGACACCGCATCTGAAGGCATTCAAGGCGGCGGTCGACACGGTGATTCTCGAGAGTGAGGTCATCCCGGCGAAGCCTGTTTTGGTCAATTCGGATTGAGTGGAACGCCACGGCACGCGCGCCGTTTGGGCAATGAAGACGGGGTCGCCGCCCAAAGACGTCCGCAGAAAGGCCTTGCCGAATTTCGGGGAAGGGCGTATGTCCCGCCGTGGGACACCCCTCCCCAACGAGGGGCGCCTATCTGAAAGGATAGCCACATGGCGAATACCACGATGCCCGGTCGCCGGCCGGGCAATCCCCGCTTCTCGTCCGGACCCTGCGCCAAGCGCCCGGGTTGGACCTTCGCCGGGCTCGAGGATGCCTCGCTCGGCCGCTCCCACCGCGCCAAGATCGGCAAAGCCAAGCTGAAAGAGGTCATCGACCGCACGCGCACCCTTCTCGGTGTGCCGGACGATTACCGCATCGGCATCGTGCCCGCCTCCGATACCGGCGCCGTCGAAATGGCCATGTGGTCGCTGCTCGGTGCGCGACCGGTCACGCTCCTCGCATGGGAATCGTTCGGCGAAGGCTGGGTCACGGACGCCGTCAAGCAGCTCAAGATCGACCCGACGGTGATCAAGGCCGATTATGGCCACCTGCCGGACCTCACGACGGTCGACTTCTCGAACGACGTCATCTTCACCTGGAACGGCACGACCTCCGGCGTACGCGTGCCGAACGGCGATTTCATCCCCGCGAACCGCGAAGGCCTCACGATCTGTGACGCGACGTCCGCGGCATTCGCGCAGGAGCTGCCCTTCGACAAGCTCGATGTCGTGACCTTCTCCTGGCAGAAGGCGCTCGGCGGCGAGGCCGCGCACGGCATGCTGATCCTCAGCCCGCGCGCCGTCGAGCGGCTCGAGACCTATACGCCGCCCTGGCCGCTGCCGAAGATCTTCCGCATGACGAAGGGCGGCAAGCTCAACGAGGGCATCTTCAAGGGCGAGACCATCAACACGCCGTCGATGCTCGCCGTCGAGGATTGCCTGGACGCGCTGAAGTGGGCCGAGAGCCTGCCCGAGACGCTCGCCCAGCGATCCGACCGGAACCTCGCGGTCCTCACCGATTGGGTGAAAAAGACCGATTGGGTCGACTTCCTCGCCGTCGAACCGGCGACGCGCTCCAACACGTCGGTCTGCCTCAAGATCGTCGATCCCGCGGTCGCCAATGCGTCCGAGGACGAGCAGGCCGCGTTCGCGAAGGCGCTCGTCGCCAAGCTCGATGCCGAAGGCGTCGCCTACGATATCGGCGCCTATCGCGACGCCCCTCCGGGCCTGCGCATCTGGGCCGGTGGCACCATCGAAGCGGATGATCTCGCCGCGCTGACCGAATGGCTCGACTGGGCCTTCGCGTCGACGGCGAAGCCGCAGGCCGCCGCCGCGTAACCACGCGCCGCTTCTTCATCCCGAATTTCTCTCCGGCGGACGGTCTCTGACCGTCTCGCCTATCAGAGCACGCCCATGCCCACAGTTCTCATTTCCGACAAACTCTCCCCGACCGCGGTCGATATCTTCAAGGATCGCGGCATCACCACGATCTACGAGCCCGATCTCGGCAAGGACAAAGACGCACTCCTGAAAGCGATCGCCGAGGTCGACGGGCTCGCGATCCGCTCCGCCACCAAGGTGACGGAAAAGCTCCTCGAAGCCGCGCCGAACCTCAAGGTCATCGGCCGCGCCGGCATCGGCGTCGACAATGTCGACGTGCCGGCCGCCTCCCGCGCCGGCGTCATCGTCATGAACACCCCGTTCGGCAACTCGATCACGACCGCCGAACACGCGATCGCGATGATGTTCGCCGTCTCCCGCCAGATCGCCGCGGCCGACGCCTCGACCCAGGCCGGCAAGTGGGAGAAGAACCGCTTCATGGGCCGCGAGCTGACCGGCAAGACGCTCGGCGTCATCGGCTGCGGCAATATCGGCTCGATCGTCGCCTCGCGCGCCATCGGGCTGCGCCTGCGCGTCATCGCGTTCGACCCGTTCCTCACCGCCGAACGGGCGCAGGAGATCGGCGTCGAGAAGGTCGAGCTCGAAGAGCTGTTCCGCCGCGCCGACATCGTGACGCTGCACACGCCGCTCACCGAGCGGACCAAGAACGTCGTCTCCAAGGAGGCGATCGCGTCGATGAGGGACGGGGCGATCCTCATCAACTGCGCGCGTGGCGGTCTCGTCGACGAGGCGGCGCTGCGCGAGGCGCTCGATTCCGGCAAGCTCGGCGGCGCGGGCATCGACGTCTTCTCGAGCGAGCCCGCGACGGACAATGTCCTCTTCGGCGCGCCGAATCTCGTCTGCACGCCGCATCTCGGCGCGGCGACCTCCGAGGCGCAGGAGAATGTCGCGCTCCAGGTGGCCGAGCAGATGTCCGATTATCTCCTGCGCGGCGCGGTGGCCAACGCGCTCAACATGCCGTCGATCACCGCGGAGGAGGCCCCGATCCTCACCCCGTTCGTGACGCTCGCCGAGCGGCTCGGCTCGTTCGCCGGCCAGCTCACCGAGTCGGGCATCAAGGGGCTGCGGATCGAATATGAAGGCGACGTCGCCTCCCTGAACCTCAAGGCGCTGACCGCGGCGGCGGTGACGGGGCTGATGCGTCCGCTCCTCCAGGACGTCAACATGGTCTCCGCGCCGACCATCGCGCGCGATCGCGGCATCGCCGTCGAGGAGGTCCGCCGCGAGCAGCAGGGGGCGTACGAGAATTATATCCGCCTCACGGTGATCACCGAACGGCAGGAGCGTTCGGTCGCCGGTACGGTGTTCTCGGACGGCAAACCGCGCATCATCCAGGTGAAGGGCATCAACCTCGACGCCGATTTCGGCGCGCACATGCTCTATGTGACGAACGAGGACAAGCCCGGTTTCATCGGCACGATCGGCACCGCGCTCGGCGAGGCGGGCGTCAACATCGCGAACTTCAATCTCGGCCGGAAAGAGGCCGGTGGCGAGGCGATCTGCCTGATCGAGATCGACGGCGAGGCCGACAAGGCCGTCCTCGCCAAGATCGAGGCGTTGCCGCTGGTGACGCAGGCGAAGGCGCTGAATTTCTGAGGCCGCCCTCACCAATATGACGACGAAAGCCCGCCTCATGGCGGGCTTTTTCGTTCAGGCGTCCGGCGCGTCCGGCATCGGGCCGCGCTCCAGATAGGTGCCGAGCGCAATATAAGAGTGGGTGGAGCGCACCCCCTCGATGCCCTGAATATGCGACAGCAGCGCTTCGAGGTTGGCGGGGCTCGCGCACCGCACCTTGAGGATCAGGCAGGCCTCTCCCGTCGCGGTGTGGATCTCCTCGACATCGGCCATCTCGGAAAGGGCGAGGATCGGCGCGTTCATGCCCCGGCCCTCGGTGCTGACATGGACGAAGGCGAGGAGGGGACAGCCGATCTTCTCCCCCGACAGCCTGGCGACGGTGCCGAGAATGACCCCGTCGCGCTTCAACCGCTTGACGCGCTCGTGGACGGCGGGCGGCGAAAGGTGGACGGCGGCGCCGAGCTCGGCATAGGAGCGATCGGCCTGCTCGGCGAGGAGCCTTAATAGGGTTCGGTCCACCCGGTCGAGGTCGGGCGGGCGAGGGGGCGTGTGTCGAACGGGCTTCGTATTCATGGGCCTTGACCTGTTCCGTCTTGTGCGGACTTCGGTGATCCGACATGGTTTCCGTATGAACTTCGGCCAATCTAGCCAAAATCTGAACAACGTTAAATCGCTGCAGACCGTCGCACTCTTCGGCGCGGTGGTGCTCGTCGGGGCGAACGCGTTCGTTCTGACGCCCATACTGTCGGAGGTCGCCGAGGGGCTCGGCACCGCGCCGTATCGCGTCGCCTGGGCGATTTCGGCCTTCGGCGCGGCGACGGCGGTGTCGTCGCTGCTGCTCGCGCCGTATATCGACCTGATCGGCCCGCGCATCACGCTGGGGTCCGCCGCGGCGCTCCTCGCGTTCGCGCAGATGCTGAGCGTGTTCAGCCTGTCGGAATTCTGGCTCGCCGGGGCGCAGGCGGTCGCGGGCGTCGCGGTGGGCATCCTGCTGCCGGGCACCTATGCGACGACGGCGGCGACGGCGGAGCCGGGCCGGCAGGCGGCGCGCCTCGGGATCGTGTTGACCGGGTGGGCGCTGTCGCTCGTCCTCGCGGTGCCGGTGGCGGCGTTCATCACCGCCTCGCTCGGATGGCGTTCGGTCTACGGGTTGACGGGGGCGGCCTCGGCGCTCGTCGCGATCGGCCTCTTCGCGGTGATGCCGGGCGCGATCGCGGCGCCGGAGCGAACCTCGTCGCTGCGCGTCCTGCGCCTGCCGGGCGTCGCTTCGCTCCTCGTGATCCTATTCGGCTTCATGACGGCCTTTTACGGCACCTTCGCCTATTTCGGCGAAGGCATCCGCAACGCGCTCGACCTGTCGGCGGAAGGGGCGGGGCTCTTCGTGTTCGTCTACGGGATCGGCTTCGGGGTGGCGGGGCTCGTGCTCGGCCGTTTGGCACCGCGGATCACCCCGGCCTACATCCTCGTGGTGATGGGGGCGATCGCGGCGATCTATTTCGCCTGGCGGCTGGCGCTCGACAGCATCCCGGCGGCGGTGCTCGCGACGCTCGCCTGGGGCTTCCTCAACCAGTTCGGGCTGAATTCTCTGATCGTGACGTTGAATCGGCAGGTGACGCGCGGCCACGGCGCGGTGATGGGACTGAACAGCGCCGTCACCTACACCGCGGTCTTTACCGGGCCGCTGTTTCTGGGCCCGGTGTTCACCAATTACGGCTTTGCGGCGGTGGCGACGTGCGCCGGCGCCATCGTCGCGCTCGGGGCAGCGGCGGTCGCGATGAGCCGCCGCTGACGGGGCGGCCGCCTATTGGCGGCCGAGGGCGATACCGCTCAGCTCGAGGCAAGAGCCGTTGCGGGACGAAAAGATAAGGATGTCCCCCTCCATGCTCGTGCCGCAGGTCATCGGGAAGGTGGCGGCCGCCGGCCCTTCGACGCCGCTGAGGCGCAGATTGCCGTCCTCGTACGCATAGTCGCCCTCGATCGTCTCGCCACCGGCGACGGCGAGGGAAAAGGCGTTGGAGGCGTCGAGCGTGAGGCTCACCTGCTCGTTGGCGTAGGTGACGGCGCCGTCACCGCCCTGCTCGAAGGGAAGGAGGCTCGCGCCCGAGCCCGCCGCCGGCGTTGCGGTGGGGGCCGTTTCGGTGGCCGCGTCGTCCGCACCCGCTTCAGTCTCGCCCGTTTGGGGCTCGGCCGCTTGCGAACCGTCCGTCTGGGCTTCGCTCGCCTGCGGCTGGGAGGCGTCGGTTTCGCCGGTGGCGGCTTCGGCCGCGCCCTGCGTCTCGTCGACCGGCGCCAAAGCGGCATTCTGTTCGGCGAGGTGGGAGCGCAGCGTCTCGATCGATCGGGTCAGCGCGTCTTTGGTGGCTTCGATCTCGTCGACGGCGCCGGAGAGGATCGTGTTGCGCTGCTCCAGCGTGTTGACGGCGTTCGACAGGGTCGAGCGCGTCTTGCGCAGGACCGAGACCTCTTCCTGAAGCGCGGAGAGGGCGCCACGCGCGGTTTCGCTCTCGCTCTGGTTGCCCGCCAGCTCCTCCTTGAGGGCTCCGGCCTGAAGCTGCAGCGTCGACACCTGGTCGGCGAGCTCGTCGCGCGACTGGGACAGCGTGGCGACGGCCTCCTGGGCGAGAAGCTCGTTCCGGTTCAGCTCGCCGACGCGATCTCGCGCCGCCGCGATTTCCGCCGCGAGCTGGTCACGCGTCTCGTTGAGCTGGGCGACTTCCTGCTCGGCGGTGCTCTTTTGCTGCGAGAGATCCTCGACCGCGGCGCCGATTTGCGAATGCTCCCCCGTCCGGGCCTCGAGCTGGCTGTTGATCTGATCGAGCTCTCCCGTCGCAGCTTCCGCCCGTTTCGTCGTCTCGGCGAGCTGCGCCTCGACGCTGGCGAGCTCGCTCGCGGCGGTCTCGCGGGCCTCCTGCGCCGTCGCGGCCTCCTGATTGAGACCCTCGATGCGTTGACCGAGTTCGGCGCGCTCCGCCTGCAGCGCCTCGAGGTCGACGCGCGCCTCCTCCTCGGTGGCGACGGCGTCTTCGGCAGCCGCCTGCAGCTCGGCGAGGCGGTTTTCCGCTTCCGTGATCGTCGATTGGACGCGTTCGAGCTCGCCCGACGCCTCGAAGAGCGAGTCGTAGTCGCTCTGCAACGTCGTTCGGTTGCCCGTGACCTCCTCCAGCTGTGCACGAAGTTCGGCAGAATAGCGGGCGCCTTGGAAATAGAAGGTCGCCGCGGCCGCGATCGCGATGATGGCGATCACCGCAACCGCAAGAAAGAGCGGTTGGCGCAGGAGGGTCGTCATAGAAAGCTCCAATTCATCCGGAAAAGCGGACCTTTCCGAGACTTACCGCGCTTTGTCCTCAGGTGAAATCACCTGAATGATGTAATCCGGCGGGGGGACGGTCCGCGTCGGCCGTATTCTCGTCTCGGTCCTGCCGTGCCGGCGCCTCGTCGCGGGTGTCGATGTGGGCGAGCGGAGCCGAGCGGCCCGACTTGACGATCTGCTCGCGCAGCCGCGCGAGCGTGGCGGACAAAGCGAGCGGCAGAATGTCGCTCTCGCTCGCCCGTTCGTCGAGAAGGTGGGCGAAATGGCCGAGCAGCGGGGCGAGCGGGTCGGCGCCGTAGCTGTGGGTTTCGCTGCGCGGATGACTGACGACCCGGTTCACCCGCCGCGCCATGGCGCTCCGCTTGAGGCGCGCGCTGAGTTGCCGCCGCGCCTTCGCGCCGGGGGCCGGCGCGGTGAGGCTGTCGTCGGCCAAGGGTTCGAGCCGGGCGAAATGGCGGACGGTGAGGGTCTCCGATTCGGCGAGCGGATCCTCGACCGTCAACGCGCCTTCGGTGCAGGCGATCCGCGCCGAATTCGACATCATCCCGATAAACGAGGCGGAAAGCTGGCTGATGCCGCCGCGAATATGGTGGAGCTGAAGGTTCGCCTGAACGTCGACATCGTCGGCGGTCCTGACCGCGATATCGAGGCTTCCGACGTCGCCGAAAAGGGCGATCGCGATTGCGAGCGGATCGGACATCCGGTTGAGGACGACGCCGCAACCCGGCGCGGCGAAGAGATCGGGCCGGCCGTCTCGCGATTGCGGCTCGCCGAGATCGAGCGCGAGCTGGGTCGGCGCGCCGAGCGTCCCGGAACGGGCGAGCGCGATCGCCCGTCGGGTGGTCGGCAGGAGGCTGATCGGCAACGCCTCCATGAGGAGATGGCCGGTCTCGTGCGCCGTCTGGATGACGCGGCCGACCTCTTCGGCATCGAGCCCCATCGGCGCCTCGCAGAGCACGGCCCGCCCGGCTCGGAGCGCGGCGATCGAGGCCGTCGCATGGTCGGCCGGGTCGTTCGCGACATAGACCGCGACGACATCACTGTCGAAGAGGGCGGCGGTGTCGGCGACGGCGTTCTCGATCTCGTGCGCGGCGGCGAAGCTCTCGGCGGCGGCGAGATCGCTCCCGGCGACGGCGGTGATTTCGAAGCGGCCTTGATTGGCGGCGGCCTCGGCGAAGGCGGACGCGGCCGCGCCGGTCCCGATGATGCCGATCTTGATGGGATCCACCGTGTTCTCCCGCCGTGAGGGTTTGGCCCAGGCCATCGGCTTCATGGGCTCGAAGGTCGATCGGATCGGCACCGTCGCGCCGTCTCCCGCGTCGTGGATCGCGAGCATCACCTCGGTGAGGTGGAGCGCGAAGTCGCCGGCGAGGCGCGGGCTTTCGCCTTTGGCGAGGCTCGTGAGCATGTCGTCCGGGCCGAGCATCCGGTTCATTGGCAGTCGGCGCCGCGCGAAGGGGCGATGATAAGGCGGCCGCGCAATGCGCACCGGCTCGCGCACGAACCCTTCGACGAGATCGCCGCGCACCGAATGGCGGCGCTCGATCCGAACGTGCGCGCCGTCATTCCAGACATCGTCGACGGCAAGGGTGCCGGTCTCGCCGACGATGCGGAAGCGTCGGTCGCCCTTGGCGAGATGGGAGCAGGTGAGGCGAGCGGTGACGCCACCATCGAAGGTGAGGACGGCGTTCGCGAAATCGGGCGCATCGCCGGGCGCCGGGCCGAGATGGGCGCTCGTCGCGGCGAGGCGGCGCACCGGGCCGAACATCGCCATCAGCCAGGTGAGGGCATAGCCCGCATAATCGAGCGCGGCGCCGGCGGCGAAGATCGATGCGGCGTTCCAGTCGGCCCCGCTCTCGGAGCGCCAGGACGGATAGGGCGCGCTCGGCAGATAGCCGCCATGAAGATCGGCGAGGACGAGATGGGGCCGGCCGATGAGCCGCCGGCGGAGCGCCGACCACATCGCCTGACCGGCCTCGCCGAGAATGTTGCACGGCGCGGAGGCGACCGCGACGCCCGCCGCGCGGGACATCGCGGCGATCTCTTCCGCCTCGGCGAGATTGGTCGCGAGCGGCTTCTCGCAATAGACCGGCACACCGGCCTCGATCGCGGCCCGGTTCACCGCGGCGTGCGCGCCGAGCGGGGTGAGGTTGAGGAGGAGGTCGGGCCGCTTCTGGCCGGCGAACAGGTCGCCGAGACCGCGCGCGGGCTGGATGTTCCAGTGCGTCGCGAAGCGGGCGAGCCGTTCGGGATTCTCGTCCCACACGCCGACAAAGCGGTGATCGGGGAAAAGGCCCGTCGAACGCATGTAGGAATCGGCCACGTAGCCGGCGCCGACAATGGCGATCTTGCCCATGATCTCCCTTTCGTCCGGCCCGGTGGCACGAGGGGCCGCGGGTCGAGCGGATGTCGGTTTTGGGACGGGATCCCGGGGTGAGCGTCACTCGGTGTCCGGCCGATCCGCCGGCGCCGCACCGAGGCAACAGTTCTCATATTCACAAAGGTGGATCGAGGGTCAAACGTTTGACAACGACCCGGTCAGGGTCGCGTGATCGCGCGCGCCGGCCTAAGTTGCCGGCCGAGGAGGACGTTCAATGACAAAAAAGCGCGTGGCCCTCATAGGGCTCGGCTCGATGGGCGGCGGCATGGCGAGGGTGCTGGTCAAGGCCGGCTTCGCCGTCAACGGGTTCGACGTCGACCCGGCGCGTGAGGCCGAATTCGCCAAGGAAAGCGGCGAGCCTGCCGATCCCGCCGCTATCGGCGAGGCCGATATCGTCGTCGTGGTGGTCGTGAACGCCGCTCAGACCGAGGATGTGCTTTTCGGCGGAGGTCGCTTCGGCGAGACCGGCATCGTCGGCGCCCTCAAGGCGGACGCCGTGGTGGTGAGCTGCGCCACCGTGTCGCCGGACTTCGCCCGTGCGATGGCCGAGCGTGTCGGCGCCGACCGTTATCTCGACGCGCCGATCTCGGGCGGCAGCGTGCGGGCCGCGAGCGGGGAATTGTCGGTCCTCGCCTCGGGCACGCCGGAGGCCTTCCGCCGCGCCGATCCGGCGATCGAGGCGATGTCGGCGAACCTCTTCCGCCTCGGCGATGCGGCCGGGATCGGATCGGCGATGAAAGTCGTCAACCAGCTTCTCGCCGGGGTCCATATCGCGGCCGCGGCGGAGGCGATCACATTCGGAATGTCGCAGGGACTGGAGCCGGGACAGATCGTCTCGGTGATCAACGACTGCGCAGGGAACAGTTGGATGCTGCAAAACCGAGGGCCCCACATTCGCGATGGGGACTATACGCCGCACTCGGCGGTGGACATTTTCGTCAAGGATCTCGGCCTGGTCGAGGATATCGCGCGCGACGCACGCTTTGCCGCGCCGATCGCCGGCGCCGCCTTGCAGCAGTTCCTCGCCGCGTCCGGCTCCGGCCTCGGCCGTGAGGACGATGCGGCGGTCGCCAAGGTCTATGCGCGCAATGCCGGCCTCACTCTGCCGGGAGACGACGCATGATTCTGGGCGCGATCGGGGACGACTTCACGGGCTCGTCCGATCTCGGGCTGATGCTCGCCGATGGCGGGATGAAGACCGTTCAATATGTCGGCGTGCCCGACGGTCCGGCCGATCCGGCGGTGGAGGCGGGCGTCATCGCGCTGAAATCGCGCTCGATCCCGGTCGAGGACGCGGTGCGCCAGTCGCTCGAAGCGCTGGAATGGCTGATCGCGGCGGGCTGCAAGCAATTCCTCTTCAAGATCTGCTCGACCTTCGATTCGACGCCCGAGGGCAATATCGGGCCGGTGACGGAAGCGCTCGTCAAGCGGCTCGGGACGCAGATGCCGGTGGTGGTCTGCCCCGTGTTCCCGGCGACCGGGCGCACGCTCTATATGGGCCACCTCTTCGTCAACGACGCGCTCCTGTCCGAATCGGGCCTCGAAAATCACCCGATCAATCCGATGACGGATCCCGATATCCGCCGTTGGCTCGCACGGCAGACGACGACGCCGATCGGCCATGTGCCGTTGCCGCGGGTGCGGTTCGGGGCGGGGGCGTGCCGCGCGGCGCTCCTCAATGAGCGGGACGAAGGGCGGCAGATCGCCATCGTGGACGCGATCGACGATCACGATCTCGAGGTGATCGCTGAGGCGGCGGAGGGCTTCCCCCTTCTCGTCGGCGGCTCCGGGATCGCGCTCGGCCTGCCCGATCTCTTCCGCCGGAGCGGGCTGATCGGCGCCAATGTCGCAACCTGGGACGGGGCGGAGGGGCGCGCCGTCGCGCTGTCCGGCTCCTGTTCCAAGGCGACGCGGGCACAGGTGAAGGAACACGCCGCGATCGGGCCGCAACGGAAGATCGACACCGACGAGGTGATGGCCGGCAGCGTCTCGGCCGACACGTTCGTCGACTGGGCGCTCGCGGCCGACGGCCTGCCGCTCGTCTATTCGTCCGACGACCCGGAAGCGGTCGCGGCGGCGCAGAAGAAGTATGGCGGCGCGAAGGTCGCCCATGCGCTCGAAAACCTGTTCGGCGAGATCGCGCGCGGGCTCGTCGCCAAGGGCGTCGAGCGGCTCATCGTGGCCGGCGGCGAGACCTCCGGCGCGGTGGTGACGGCGCTCGACCTCGACGCGCTGGAAATCGGTCCGAAGATCGATCCGGGCGTTCCGGCGGTGCGGGCGGGCAATCTCGTCCTCGCGCTGAAATCGGGCAATTTCGGCGCGCCGGATTTCTTCGACAAGGCGATGAAGGTGATGGGGCGTTGACGATGCAATTTTCCGCCAATCTCGGCTTCCTGTGGAAGGAGCGCCCGTTTCTGGAACGGATCCGCGCGGCGCGCGCGGCCGGCTTCACCCATGTCGAGTTTCACGATCAGGCGCAGGGCGAGGACATCGAGGCGGTGAAGGCCGCGCTCGGCGACATGCCGGTCGTCGGCATCAACTCGCGCATGGGCGAGACCAACGGCTCGGCCGCGTTGCCCGGCCCCGAGGCGGAGGCGGACATCGAAACCGCCATCGCCACGGCCCGCGCGTTGAAGGCGGGCGCGGTCCACATCGTCGCCGGCAAGATCACCGGGGCGGACGCGGAGGCGCGTTATGTCTCCCGGCTCGCCGCGGCGTGCGAGGCGGCGCCGGATCTCACCATCCTCATCGAGCCGCTGTGCGCCCCGGCGGTGCCCGGCTATTTCGTCTCGACGCTGGAGCACGGGCTCGCGCTGATCGACAAGATCGCCAAGCCCAACGTGAAGATCATGTACGACTGCTTCCACATGCAGCGCTCGGGCGGCGACGTCCTCGCCCGCTATGAGACGCACAAGGACAAGATCGGCCACATCCAGATCGCGGGCGGCCTGACCCGCGCCGAGCCCGATCGGGGCGAGCTCGATTACGGCTTCCTGCTGCCGGGCTTCGTGAAGGCGGGCTATCGCGGCGTCTTCGGCTGCGAGTACGTGCCGACGATGACGGTGGAAGAGGGCCTTTCCTGGCGCGACGCCTTCACCGCTTGAGTGTCGCGCCGGTCCGCCTGCCGAGCTGACCGGCGCCGATCCCGGCGAGGATCATGACCCAGCCGACGACATGGTAGAGGCCGACATACTCGCCGAGAAAGCCGAGCGCCATCAGCGAGCCGAACACCGGGATCAGATGAAAGAAGGGACTCGCGCGGTTCGATCCGATCAGCGCGACCCCGCGATTGAAGCAGATGAACGCGATGAGGGCGGGGAAGACCGCGACATAAAGCGCCGCGCCGATCGTCGAAAGGTCGAGGGTGACGATCTGGCCGCTCAGCCCTTCCCCGATGGCGAAGGGAATCAGCATCAGTTCGCCGAACACCATCGTCGCCAACAGGAAGGACAGCGGGTGCGCCTTCGGCCTCAGCCGCAACAGCACCGTATAAGACGCATAGATCGTCTGGGCGGCGAGGATCCACAGGTCACCCGTCGCGAAATGGAACGAGGTGAGGATCGACAGATCGCCCTTCGACAGGATGACGAGCGCGCCGACGCAGGAGCCGAGAATGCCGATCGTCTGCGCCAGCGTCAGCCGGTCGCGGAAGATCACGAAACCGACAGCGGCGATCAAAATCGGGAATATCGAGGACAGCACGGCGGCGTTCACCGCGCTCGTCGTATGAACACCGATATAGACGAGGGTGTTGTAGGCGCCGATGCCGAGAAAGCCGAGGAGTGCGACGATCGGCCAGGAGGCGCGCAGCGCCGGAAGGTCACGCTTCACATGGCGGTAGGCGAAAGGCAGAAGGATCAGGATCGCGAACGACCAGCGCAGCACGGCGAAGGCGATCGGCGGAACGGTTTCGACCACCGCTCTTGCCAGGATGATGTTGCTCGACCACAGGAGCATCGTGATCGTGAGCAGCACATAAGGCTGGTGGGAAACGAAGGCGAACGCGCCACGTTCGGCGGGCGCATCGGGGCTGTCGGTCATGATGATTCGGTCAACACACGTCAGATCGGCTTGGGCATGCGTGGATTCGCTTGCCCGCACGGTCGGTTTTGGGCCAGAACCGCCGCTTGCCGGTCTGTGACACGGCAAGAGGCGCACGGCCAGAGGGGCGTGATCGGTTTGGGGCATCCTGCGCCTTGCGGGACGCAGGTGACGGTGCCCTGGCGTTTTGAAAAACGAGCCGCGATCCGGGGCGGTGATTTCACGTGTTCCGGACGGTTCAGGAAGCAAAGTCGAGGCTGATGGGCAGCGTTGTGGTGGTCGGCTCCCAGTGGGGAGACGAAGGCAAGGGCAAGATCGTCGATTGGTTGTCGGAGCGTGCGGAGGTCATCGTGCGCTTCCAGGGCGGCCACAATGCCGGACACACTCTGGTGATCGACGGTGTGACCTACAAATTGAGCCTCCTTCCCTCAGGGGTGGTGCGGCCGAACAAGGTGTCGGTGATCGGCAACGGTGTCGTGCTCGACCCGCAGGCGCTTCTCTCGGAGATCGAGACGGTCCGCGCCAAGGGCGTCGAGATCTCGCCGAAGACGCTGAAGGTCGCCGAGAACGTGCCGTTGATCCTGTCGGTCCACCGGGAGCTCGATCAGCTCCGCGAGGCGGCGAGCGGCGCCGGCGCGATCGGGACGACCGGCCGCGGCATCGGCCCCGCCTATGAGGACAAGGTGGGCCGCCGCGCGATCCGCCTGTCGGACCTTCTCGACGAGGCCTCGCTCGCACTGCGGATCGAGCGGCTTCTCGCCCATCACAATGCGTTGCGCGTCGGCTTCGGCGCCGAGCCCATCGCCGCGGCGACGATTGCCGAGGAGCTCGAGGCCGCACGGCCGATCCTCGCCTATGCCGATGCGACCTATCGGATTTTGCGCGAGGCCCGGCGCGAGGGGCGGAACATCCTGTTCGAGGGCGCCCAGGGCTCGATGCTCGACATCGACCACGGGACATATCCGTTCGTCACGTCGTCCAACACCGTGGGTGGCCAGGCTGCGGCAGGAAGCGGCGTCGGACCCTCTTCCCTCGGGCGGATACTCGGGATAACAAAGGCTTACACGACCCGTGTGGGCAACGGACCGTTTCCGACCGAGCAGGCCAACGCGATTGGCGAGCGGATGGGTGAGCGGGGCGCCGAATTCGGCACCGTCACAGGGCGCAAGCGCCGCTGCGGTTGGTTCGATGCGGTGATGGTCCGTCAGGCGGTCGAGACCGGCGGCATCGACGGTCTCGCACTCACCAAACTCGATGTGCTCGACGGGTTTGACGAATTGAAGATCTGTGTCGCCTATAGGCTAAATGGCGAGACATTGGATCGTCTGCCGGCCGACGGGGCCAGCCAGATGAATGTCGAGCCGGTCTATGAAACAGTGTCGGGTTGGAAGCGCTCCACGCGGGGTGCGCGGTCGTGGGGGGAGTTGCCCGCCGAGGCGGTGAAATATGTCCGTCATGTGGAAGAATTGGTCGGAGCGCCAGTCGCGATGTTGTCGACGAGTCCGGAGCGAATCGATACAATACTTGTTGACGACCCTTTTCGCATTTAATTCGGTGCCCATAGGCAGAAAGGGCGTGTGGTCGAAATGACCGACTTTTATTCCGTGCTGCAGCGAGCGGTCGCCTCGCTGCCCGACGGAAGCGGTCCGCAGCGGCGGGCCGTCTACGACAAGGCACGTAAGGCACTCTTGAAGCAGCTCCAGAGCTTCGACCCGCCGCTTCCGTCCGCGGATGTGACGGCGCAGAGGCTCGCGCTGGAAGATGCCATCCGCAAGATCGAGAACGAGATCGCGCGGCAGATCCGCACACGCCGCGCCGTTCAGGGCGCGGCGCTGCCGGCGCGCGCCGGCCAGGGGGCGCCCAGCGCCGAGGCCGACCGCGAGAGCGAGGCCGAACGCGAGGCGCGCCGCCGCGCGGAGCAGCAGCGCAACCGCGAGCAGCAGGCCGCGCTCCTGCAAAATGCCGTCTCCGAAGCGACGCTCGTCGGCGACGATACGCCGGCCAATCTTCCCGTCCCGCAGCCGCAGATCACGCCGGCCCCGATCGAGGAAGAGCCCGCGCCGGACGAGGTGATGTTCGAGGCCGACCTCGACGACACGCCCGAGACCGTCCTCGATGTGCCGCGCAGCCGCCGCTCCGAGCCCGCCTTCGACCAGGAGCCGCTCGAACTCGAATACGAGAGTGAGCGCGCCGAGCAGCCCGAAGAGCAGGACCATTACGAGGAAGACGAGGTCTACGAGGACGAGGTGGAGGCCGACGAGCCCGTCGTCGACCATCGTGCCGAACGTCGTCGTCGTCGCGAAGAGGAGCGTGCGCTCCGCGCCGAGCAGCGGGCCGAACGCTCCGGCCGCCGCAAGCAGGACAAGAAGAAGGCCCGTCGCGACGTGGCCGTCGCCCGCGAGGACGGCGGAAAGCGCCGCCGGTCTCTCGTCTCGCGCATGGTCCTTCCGGTGATCGTGCTCGCGCTGCTCGTCGGCGCGTCCTATGCCGCCTTCACCCAGCGCGAAAAGCTGATGGCGGTGATCGATTCGTTCGATGGTTCCGGGAGCGCCGGCGCTCCGACCCGCGCGCCGATCGCATCGTCCGGCCCGTCGGTGACGAAGAACAGCGACCGTCTCCCCTCGACGCTCGAGGGCGAGGACACGCGCTCGGTGACGACCACCACCTGGCCCCCGCGCGAGGAAACCAGCGCCGACGAGGGCGAAGAGACCAATCTCGGCGAAACGACCGGCACGACGGACACGGCCGAGCCGACCGACGAGGCGAGCAGCGGACCGGCGCGCACCGTCGGCAGTGACGTGAGCCCCTTCGCGACCGACGCGGACACCCAGACGCCGGCCGAGGAGCAGGTCGCCGCGGTCGACGCGACGCAGGAGGCCGCGGACGAGGCGGAGGCCGAGGCCGACGACGAAGCCGTGATGTCCGAAGCGCCGATCGGAGACATCTCCCCCGCGGGCAGCCAGCAGGCCGTCCTTTACGAGGAAGCCGCGCAAGCCGGCGAGCAGGGCTCGGCGGTTCCGGGCGGTGTCGAATGGTCGATGGTGCGCCAGTCGGTCGGAGGCGGTGAGCCCGAGCCGGTCGTCCGCGCCAACGCCGAGGTGCCCGATCGCGACATGAGCGCGACCATCACGATTCGCGAAAATCGCGACGGTCAGCTTCCCGCGAGCCACCTCATCGAGATCTCGTTCAACGTCCCGAGCGACTTTGAGGGCGGCGGCGTGAAGAACGTGCCCGGCCTCATCATGAAGGAGACCGAGCAATCGCGTGGCGATGCGCTTCGCGGTGCGGCGGCGCGCGTCTCCTCCGGCCTCTTCTGGATCGCCTTGTCCGAGGAATCGGCCGATCGCGAGGCCAATCTTCGCCTGCTGCGGGATCGTGATTGGATCGATATTCCGATCCTCTACGAATCCGGCCGCCGCGCGATCCTGACGCTGCGCAAGGGCAATGACGGCTTCAAGTCGGTGAACGCCGCGATCCAGGCCTGGAGCCCGGGCTAGGCACGGGCGGCGCGCCGATCTTCGCCGACGTGTCGCCGTCGGCCGCAATCCTGGCGAAAGCCTGCCGTGTCCTGCGGGACGGGGCAGGCTTTCGTGTGATTGATCCCGTGATTCGCTGCGGCTCATCCCGATGACGGAGCATCTTCGACGGCTTGGCCGCGCCGGCGCGGGCGTTCTCCTCGTGCTCCTCTTGTGGTGGGGCGCGACCGCCATTTTCGCGCCGCCGCGTTACGTCTTCCCGAGCCCGCTCGACGTCGCGACCGTGTTCGCGACGCGGTGGGCCTATCTTCTCCACCATGCCGCGATCACGGCGAGCGAGATCGTGCTCGGCCTCGTCGTCGGTCTCATCGCGGGAGTCGCGACCGCGCTTGCGGTCGCGGCGACGCCCTTGATGCGCCGCCTCGTCCTGCCGGCGGTGATCGTGACGCAAACGCTGCCGGTCTTCGCGATCGCGCCGCTTCTCGTCGTCTGGCTCGGGTTCGGGCTGTTGTCCAAGATCACCATGGCGGCGCTCATCATCTATTTCCCGATCGCCACCGCCTATGCCGAGGCGATGGCGCGCGTCGACGCCCGCCTCGTCGATCTCGCCCGCCTTCAGGGGGCGAGCCGTGGTCAGATCCTGTGGCTGATCCGCGCGCCGGGCGGGGTGCCGGGCCTCGTCGCCGGTCTCAAGGTGGCGGCGACCGTGGCGCCGATCGGCGCCGTCGTTGGCGAGTGGGTCGGGGCATCGGCGGGTCTCGGCTATATCATGCTCCACGCCAACGCCCGGCTTCAGACGCCGACGCTGTTCGCGGCCCTCTTCACCCTCGCGGCGCTCGCGCTCCTGTTGCGCGCGGCGGTGGACCTCGTCGCCGACCGGCTCGCCCGTTGGCAACCCGCCTCGTGATGACGAGCCCGACTTGCGGTCCGGCCGCGCCGCGTTAGCATCCCCGCAAATCGTCAGGACGTTTTCATGCTACGCACCGCCTTCGCCACGCTCTTCCTCATCGCCGCCTCATCGAGCGCCTTCGCGCAGGAGCGGCTCACCGTTCTCCTCGACTGGTTCGTCAATCCCGATCACGCGCCGCTGATCGTCGCCGAGGCGCGCGGCGCATTCGCCGATCGCGGCATCACCGTCGAGATCGTCGCCCCGGCCGACCCGGCCGCGCCGCCGCGCCTCGTCGCCGCCGGTGAGGGCGATATCGCGATCACCTACCAGCCGAGCCTTTATCAACAGGTGAGCGAGGAGCTGCCGGTGATGCGCGTCGGAACGCTGGTCGCGACGCCGCTCAACAGCCTCGTCGCCCTGGACGGCGGCGGGATCGAGACGCTCTCCGATCTCGCCGGCAAGACCGTCGGCTATTCGGTCGGCGGCTTCGAGGACGCGCTCCTCGGCCGGATGCTCGCAAGCGTCGATCTCACGCTCGACGACGTGCGCCTCGTCAACGTGAACTTTGCGCTGACGCCGGCGCTCCTGTCCGGCCAGGTCGATGCCGTGATCGGTGCCTTCCGCAATTTCGAGCTGACCCAGATCCGCCTCGAAGGGGCCGAGGGCAAGGCCTTCCTGCCCGAGGAGCACGGCGTTCCGTCTTATGAGGAGCTGATCTTCATCACCCACCGCGACCGCGCCGCCGATCCCGCCATCGGCCATCTCCTCGACGCGCTCGACGAGACGACGGCGTGGATGCAAGCCCATCCCGAGGAGGCCGAGCGCCTCTTCTTCGAGGCCCAGCCCGACCTCGATGACGAATTGAACCGCGCCGCCTTCGAGGACACGCTCGACAAGTTCGCCCCGCAGAGCCGTCCGCTCGATGTCGCGGGCTACGAGGCGTTCGCGCAGTTCATGACGGACGCCGGTCTCGTCGCCGAGCTGCCGCCGCTCGACACCTACGCGCGCGAATAGGGTTCATGGCCTCTCGGCCGGAAGGCGCGCCTCGATCCGCTCGAGGCGCGTCGTGATTCGATCGAGCGTTTCGGTGAGGGCGGCGATCTCCGCGCGGCGGAGCGAATCGATCTTTTCGTGGAGCGCGATGATCTCGATCTCGGCCTTGAGGTTCACCTCATAATCGTGCCCCGCCTCGATCCGGTCGCGGTCCGCCGCGCGGTTCTGCGACATCATGATGATCGGCGCCTGGATCGCGGCGAGCATCGAGAGGATGAGATTGAGGAACACGAACGGGTAGGGGTCGAACGCGTCCGACCGCAGGAGGACGACGTTGACGACCGCCCACAGGACGAGAAATCCGAGAAAGCTGAGGATGAAGTGCCAGGAGCCGCCGACCTCGGCGATCCTGTCGGAGAGGCGTTCGCCGAAGGTAATCTTTGCTTGCGCGCGCGCCGCATAATCCTCGACGAGAGGCCGGCCGGCGCGTTCCAGGACGCGGCGCTCCGCCGGGTGGAGCTTTTCGAGTGAGCGGCCGAACCAGCGGCGCGCACGCTCTCGAGTGACTTCATTGGACATCCGACGCGTCTCTTCCTTGCGAACGGTGACGGGGACGAATGCGTGTCCCGGCCTTCATATGATCCTCGTCGAGTCGCGTTGAAATGACACCCGTCGGACGGGGATCGCGGGCATCACAGCTCTTGAACGCTTGTGCTAAGCAAGCGATCTCAGAGCGACCGGCCGGCACGTCGCCGGCCAAACGAGGAGGATCATCATGGCACTTCAGATCGGCGACAAGGTTCCCGACTTCGAGGCGGATACCTCGGAAGGCCATATCCGTTTCTACGACTATATCGATGGCAAGTGGGCCATCCTGTTCTCGCACCCGAAGAACTTCACCCCGGTCTGCACGACCGAGCTCGGCTACACCGCCAAGCTGAAGGACGAATTCGCCAAGCGCGGCGTCGTCGTGATGGGGCTTTCGGTCGACCAGCTCACCGATCACGAGACGTGGGCGAAGGACATCGAAGAGACGCAAGGCACCGCGCTCAACTTCCCGCTCATCGCCGACCATGACCGCAAGGTTGCGACGCTCTACGGGATGATCCACCCGAACGCGAGCGACACGATGACGGTGCGGTCCGTGTTCGTGATCGGGCCGGACAAGACGCTCAAAATGAGCCTCAATTATCCGGCGTCGACCGGCCGCAATTTCGACGAGATCCTTCGGGTGATCGACTCGCTCCAGCTCACCGCCGCCCACAAGGTCGCAACGCCAGTGAACTGGAAGCACGGCGAGGACGTGATCATCGTCCCGGCCGTCTCCGACGAGGAGGCGAAGACGAAATTTCCCGGCGGTTGGAAGGCTCTGAAGCCCTATCTGCGGATCGTTCCGCAGCCGAAATGATCGTCGATGGCCCGGCTTCGGCCGGGCCGATTTCGTTGTGGTGGCTTATTTGAGCCGGAGGAAGAGCGCGCTTTCCCGTGCGCCGTCGACGAGGGGCAAGGATCCCGCGAAGCTGTTGCCGAGCGCGCCCGGCATCTGGGCGACGACATAGGCGCTCGCGAACAGGAGATCGGCCCGCCCGCCGATCAGCGGCGCGACGGCATTTTGCTCATTATAGGCCGTGAACGGCCAGGCGGACGGGTAGGGCGCGGGCAGGAAGATGTCGTGGAACATCACGACGGCGCCGGCCGGAAGGGCCGGGATCACGTGATTGAGCATGAGGTCGACGTCCGTTCCCGGCATCAGGACGTGACTGGAATCGACGATCAGCATATCCCCGGCGGCAAGATCGAAGGGGGCGAGGCCCGCCTCCTGCACGGTCTTGCGAATGAGCGTGATGGGCAGCCCTTCGAGGTCGGCGCGCGGTTGCGGGTCGATGGCGGTGAGGGTGGTGCCGAGCCCGGCATCGCGGATCGCGCGGGCGATGAAGCGGGTGGAATGGCCCGACCCCACCTCGACGATGCGGGCAGGCTCCAGATGACGGACCATCGCATAAAGCGCCGCCGCATCGAGCCGGGGGAACCACGACTGATCGAAGCGCGGCTCCGGCGGCGGGCCGACGATCGCGCCGATCTCGTGGGCGAGCGCATCGATCCGGAACAGATGCGCGATCATGTCGTCCTCGGCGCGGCGGAAGATCGGGACCAGCGCGTCGAACGGGCGTTGATCCCAGGCGGCGGAGGCTGCCGCGTTGCGCATCGGGATGAAATAGCCGCGCTTGCGCAGACCAAGGACGGTCTGAAGCCCGAATGACAGGGTCCGTCGCTGGGCGCGGGTCATGAAGGGATCGGGCATTGGGGCTCCGGGTCGCTCGCTCTGTCGGTCGCGACGAAAGGAAGGTCTGTTCGTTCGCATCGTTGGGGCACCGTCCGCACGAAGGGGAATCGCGGCCTGGGACGAGGCTCCTTATTCCCTATCTAGCGCGTTTCGAGTGAGGAAAGGGAGCCCGGCCGGCCGCTGAGCGTCGAGCTCACGATGTCGCCCGTCGGGCGAGCGGGCGCAAGCCGCGCGGCGCGCCGGATTTGACATTGCGGCGCCGCCGTCCGATGCGCGCTGATGACGGGCGGTGCGTCGCACCGCGTGACGAGGGCGCCCGCGACGAATGGCGCCGAGAGGAGGGGACCGATGAAGGCATTGATCGTCGACAAGGCGGACGATGGGGTGACGGCCACGATCGAGAAGATCGACGAGGCGCGCCTGCCGGAAGGCGACGGCGAGCGCATGGTCACCGTCCGCGTCACCTACTCCACCGTCAATTACAAAGACGGGCTGTGCCTCACCGGCGGCGGCGGCCTGGTGCGCACCTATCCGCACGTTCCGGGGATCGATTTCGCCGGGATCGTCGAAGCCTCCGACGATCCGCGCTATGCGCCCGGCGACAAGGTCGTGCTCACCGGCTGGCGTGTCGGCGAAGCGTGGTGGGGCGGCTATGCCGAAAAGGCGCGGGTGAAGGGCGATTGGCTGGTGCCGCTGCCGGATGGCCTCACCGACCGGCAGGCGATGGCGGTGGGCACCGCCGGCTTTACCGCGATGCTCGCGGTGATGGCGCTCGAAGCGCACAAGGTGCTGCCGGGCGGACGGCCGGTCCTGGTGACGGGCGCGGCTGGCGGGGTCGGCTCGGTCGCGACCGCGATCCTCGCCAAGCTCGGCTATGAGGTCGCCGCCGTGACGGGCCGGCCGGAGACCGCCGACTATCTGAAGCGCCTCGGCGCCGCGAGCATCGTCGAGCGCGAGGCGCTCGCCTCCGCCCCCGCGCGGCCGCTCGGGAAGGAGACCTATGCCGGCGCGGTCGACGCGGTGGGAGGCGCGATGTGCGCCCACATCCTGACGCTCCTCGAATATCGCGGCAGCCTCGCCGCGGTCGGCCTTGCCGGCGGCGCGGCGCTCGAGGGGGCGAGCGTCATTCCGTTCCTGCTGCGCGGGGTGAACCTTCTCGGTATCGATTCGGTGATGCAGCCGCGCGAAAACCGGCTCGTCGCCTGGGAGCGCGTCGCGACGGATCTGCCGCTCGATCTCCTCGAGACGATGATCGACGAGGTGCCGCTGGAGGCCGTCCCGCAGCTCGGCCGCGACATTCTGGCGGGGAAGGTGCGCGGCCGCGCGGTGGTCGATTTATCGCTCTGATCGGGCCCATCCGGTGTGGCGGTCGGCGGATCGTCGCACCGGGCGGCAACGACATCAAATGCCATTGAGGCGTCACCCAGTGTCCCCATATCCCGGTCCGGCCGGAGACCTCGATGCGCGACACCGTTAGACAGATCATATCCTCCCGGCGATGGGAGCACGCGATCACCGCGCTCATCGTCATCAATGCGATCACGCTCGGGCTCGAAACCAGCGACACGATGATGGAGCGGGCCGGCTCGTTCCTGTACGCGCTCGACCGCGCGGTGCTCGTGATCTTCGTCGTCGAGATCGCGCTCCGGCTCTATGTCCATCGCCTGTCCTTCTTCCGCGATCCGTGGAGCCTCTTCGACTTCACGATCGTCGGGATCGCGCTGATGCCGGCGACGGGTCCGTTCCAGGTGCTGCGCGCGCTCAGGATCCTGCGTGTGCTTCGGCTCCTGTCGATGGTCCCCTCATTGCGCCGCGTGGTGACGGGACTCGTCACCGCGCTGCCCGGCATGGGCTCGATCATCGTCCTCTTGGTCATCGTGTTCTACGTCGCCTCGGTGATGGCGACGGAGCTCTTCGGCTCGGAATTTCCCGAATGGTTCGGCACCATCGGCCTGTCGGCCTACACGCTCTTCCAGATCATGACCTTGGAATCCTGGTCGATGGGGATCGCGCGGCCGGTGATGGAGGCGATCCCGAACGCTTGGATCTTCTTCGTGCCGTTCGTCCTCCTGACGGCGTTCGTGGTGCTCAACCTGTTTATCGGCGTCGTGGTCTCCGCGATGCAGGAGACCGTCGAGGCCGAGGGGGCGGAAGGGCGCGAGGCGATCCACGACGAGAGCGTCGAGATCGCCCGCTCGATTCGGGAAATGCGGGCGGAGATCCGTGAGCTGCGCACGGCGGTCGAACGGCGGATGGTGGAAAGCGAGCGCTGACGGGCGTTCGTCCGCCCGGGTGGCGGTCCTCGTGGCGCGCTCATCTTTGCGGCGCGGCTCTTTTGATGGCGCAGCCGTCTTTGCGGCGCGGCCGTGGGGCGCCGTGCCAAGCCGCTCCCGCCGATCGTCCAGGATCGCCCGAGCCGGTTCGAGCCTCAACCCACGCTTCGCTCTTCGGGGTTGACCCTCGAACCGGCTCGGGCGAGCGCGGAGTCAGTCGGCTCCGAAGGAAGGTCGGGCTTTCGTCTCACCAAAGGAAGGGAAGGGGAGCGCGCGGCATCGCCGGGCGCCCCTCACCGTGGCGGGTGGCGGGGCGCGCCGGTTCAGCTTCCGATATCGCTGCGGTGGCGGCCGCCCGGCCAGGCGAGGTGGGTGAGCGCGCCATAGGCGGCGCCGCGGGCGGCGTCGGCGTCGGCGCCGGTCGCGACGACGGTGAGGACGCGGCCGCCGTTCGAGAGGACGCGATCGCCGTCGGGGCGGGTGCCGGCATGGTAGACCGTGGCGCCGGCGGCGGCGACGGCGTCGAGGCCGCCAATCTCCTCGTCGCGGCGGACGGGGCCGGGATAGCCCTCGGCGGCGACGACTACGCCGACCGCGGTGCCGCGATTGTCGATCGCCGCGTCGGCGAGATTGCCGGTCGCGGTGGCGTAGAGGAGGCTGTAGGCGTCGCCGGCGAGGCGGGGGAGGATCACCTGGCACTCCGGGTCGCCGAAGCGGACATTATATTCGATCAGCTTCGGCCCGTCTTTGGTCAGCATCAGCCCGGCATAGAGGACGCCGACATAGGCGATCCCGTCGTCCGCGAGGGCGCGGAGCGTCGGGCGCACGATCGTCTCCATCGCCGCCTCGCAGGCCGCGTCGTCGAAGTCGGGAGCGGGGGAGATTGCGCCCATGCCACCGGTGTTGGGGCCGCGATTGCCGTCGAAGGCGCGCTTATAGTCCCGCGCGGTGGCGAGGGCACGGACGGTCTTGCCGTCGGAGAGGGCGAACAGGCTGACCTCCGGGCCTTCGAGCCGCTCCTCGAGGACGACGCGGGCGCCGGCCGCGCCGAAGGTGCCGTCGAAGCATTCCTTGACGGCGCGGCGGGCCTCCTCGATCGTCTCGGCGACGACGACGCCCTTGCCTGCGGCGAGCCCGTCGGCCTTCACCACCAAAGGGGCGCCCATGCGGTCGACCGCGGCGAGCGCGTCGGCCAGCTCGTCGCAGATCCGGGCCTTCGCCGTCGGAACGCCGATGCGGGTGCACAATTCCTTGGTGAACGACTTCGAGGCTTCGAGCTCCGCGGCGGCCTTCGACGGGCCGAACACGGCGAGCCCCTTGGCGCACAGGCGGTCGGCGAGGCCGTCCGCGAGCGGGGCTTCGGGGCCGATCACGATGAGGTCGAAGCCGGTCGCCGCGTCCTCGACGGTCGCGGGATCGATCGCCTCGGCGATGGTTTCGAGCCCGGCGTTCGGTCCGCCGGCGAAGGCGACGTGCGCCACCTTGGGGGAGGCGGCGATCGCCGCGGCGAGCGCGTGCTCACGTCCGCCCGAGCCGACCACCAGAACCCGCGCGTTCGTGGGTTCCTCCGTCAAGGTCGCTGCCGCCATGTCGCCTTCGTCCTTCCTGTCGGCGACGCCTCGATCGAGGGGCGCCGTCTTCCGCGTTTTCGATGGGCCGGCGTTTGACGCGGGAGGGTTTGTCCCTCATGTCAAACGCACATGATCAATCGGCGCAGTCTCTAGCGCGCTTTCGTCCCGCGTGGAATCACTTGCGGGAAATGAAGCGGGCGAGAGGCCGCGGCGACCCCGGAGCGAGGATCCGGGGGCGGAAGAATGAGGACATTTCGGATGAGCGACGTTCGTGCCGTCAACGCATCGACCGGCCGTGTGCAGGACGCGCCGTCCGGCAATTTCGTCGACCGTTTCGTGCCGGGCCGGCTGCGGCCCTATGCCCAGCTCGCCCGCCTCGACCGGCCGATCGGCTGGTGGCTCCTCATGTGGCCGTGCTGGTGGTCGGTGGCGCTCGCGGGCGTCGCGGTCGGCGCGGCGCCGAACCTTGCGCACCTCGCCCTCTTCATGATCGGCGCGATCGTGATGCGCGGGGCCGGCTGCACCTACAACGACATTCTGGACCGCAATATCGACGCCCATGTCGAGCGCACGAAGTCCCGGCCGATCCCGTCCGGGCGCGTCTCGGCCGAGGCGGCGATGCTGTTCATGCTGCTCCTCGCTTTTATCGGCCTTGCGGTGCTGCTGTCCTTCAACGCCTTTACGATCATGATGGCGTTCGGGTCGCTCGTGATCGTCGCCTTCTACCCGCTCGCCAAGCGGGTGACGGACTGGCCGCAATTCATTCTCGGCCTCGCCTTTTCCTGGGGCGCGTGGCTCGGCTGGTCGGCGACGCTCGGCACAGTCGGCTGGGCGCCCGCCTTCCTCTATGTCGGGTCGATCTGCTGGACGATCGGCTATGATACGATTTACGCCCACCAGGACCGGCGGGACGATGCGATCATCGGCGTGCGTTCGACGGCGCGGCATTTCGGCGCGAACACCAAGCGCGCGGTCGGCCTCTTTTACGGGGCGACCGTCCTCCTCTTCGCGGGGGCGCTGTGGTTCGCGGGGGCCGGGCTCTTCGGCTATCTCGGCCTTGCCGCGTTCGCGATCCATCTCGGGCAGCAGGTGACGCGCGTGTCGACGGACGATCCGGCGTCCTGCCTCGACGCGTTCCGGTCGAACCGGTGGGCCGGGTGGCTCCTTTTCGTGGGTCTCGTCGCGGACTCGATGCTCTGAGGCTCAGGTCCGCGCGATGATCTCACGCTCGCCGGCAATCACGTTCATCTCCTTGAAGCTGCGCGCCAGCGGGGCGGCGCGGCGACGGCGGCCATAGAGCGAGCGGCGGCCGACGAGGGCCGACCCCTTGCGCCGCTCGGACGGGCGCTCGGCGAGGACGACACCGAGCGCGGTGAGCTCGGCGTGCACACGGCCGTCCGCCTCGACGGCGAGGAGGGGAAGCGACAGCGCCTTCGCCCAGGCCTGCCATTCCCGTGCGACCGTCGCGACTTCGGTGCCGGAGGACAGGAGGACGGAGTGCTCGTGCTCCTCGTGCATCAGCGACAAATGAAAGACGGGTTCGCCCTCGCCGCGCTCGACGGTGACGGCGACGCCGCGATAAGAAGAGAGCGGACGGGTGGCCGCGGCCGCCTCGCCGCTATGCGGGCGAATGGTGACCGCGTCGCGGGAAATATCCACCGAGACCGGTCGATCGCGCCGGCCCCGGAGGGACAGATGCGTCGGTAGGGTCACGGTCGCCCTCTCGCTCTTCGTCGGCATCGCGTCATTGGCGGCGTTCGCGGCGAGGGAGGACGGGGCGGCAGCGGTCACGGGGGCGGAAGACACAATGGCGGCGCTGTTCAAGGCTGCGGCGTACATGGGTTGCGCTCCGTGAAAGACATCTCGATCTGATGAGTGCACCCTACAGGCACCCATTTTCGGCCACGCTAAGTGAAGCGACCGAATCAAGAGCGGCGAATTTACCAATGCGTAACCAATGTCCGGCCAAGGCCGCGGAATTCCTGACGATCCGCTCTTTGCCTTGCTTCGGCCAGTAAGGATTTCTAAACCATCCCGCTATGTCCCACGACACGATCGAATATCTCAGTCTCGACCGGCTCAGCGCGCTGACCGAGGCCGCGCTCGACGCGGCGAAGGCCGCCGGAGCCGACAATGCGGACGCCGTGGCGCTGGCGCGCTTCTCGGTATCCTCCACCGTCCGCAATGGCGTGACGGAGGAGGTGGAGAGCGCCGAGGAGGCCGATCTCGGCCTTCGCGTCTTCGTCGGCGACCGTGCCGCGATGGTGGGCGTTAACCCGAGCGGGGACATCAAGTCCGTCGCCGAACGGGCCGTCGCGATGGCGAAAGCCGCACCCGCGGACGATACGGTGGCGCTCGCCGATCCGGCCGCCCTCGCGCGCGATATCGATGCCGCCTCGCTCGAAATCGACGACGGCATCGTCCTCACGAGCGAGGCGTTAACGGAACGCGCCCACCGGCTCGAACACGCGATGAAGCATGTGCCGGGGGTGACGAACTCGGCCGGCACATCCGCCTCGGCGGCGCGCGCGGCGCGCTGGTACGCGGCGACGAACGGCTTTTCCGCCGGCTATTTCACCACGACCCACAGCCATGTCGCCCGTGCGATCGCAGGCGACGGGACGCGCATGGAGCGCGACCATTGGCATTCGGCCAAGCGCCATCTCGCCGATCTCGTCGACGAGAAGACCGTGGGCGAGACCGCGGGCCGTCGTGCGGTGCGGCGAATGGAGGCCGAGCCGATCTCGACCCGCGTTGCGACGGTGATCTTCGAGCCGACGATCGCGACCGGCTTTGTCGGCCACCTGCTGGGCGCCGTTAACGGGTCGGCCGTCGCGCGCGAGGCGAGCCTCCTCGCCGGCAAACTCGGCGAGAAGGTGCTCGCCGACGGGATAACCATTCGTGACGATCCGCGCGTCGTGCGGGGCCTCGCCTCGCGCCCCTTCGATGGGGAGGGGCTCGCCTCCGAAGCGATCGACATCGTGGCCGACGGTATCCTCGACCATTATGTGCTCGACCTTTCGACCGCACGGCGGCTCGGCATGACGGGCAACGGGCGCGGCTTCCGGGGAACCGGCGCGCCGTCGCCGATGGCGACCAATGTCTCGGTCCTCGGCGGGGCCGGGGACATGGCGAGCCTGATGAAGGAGGCCGGCAGCGGGCTCCTCGTTACCGAGCTGATCGGCAGCGGGGCCAATATCGTGTCCGGCGCCTATAGCCGTGGCGCGGCGGGGTTCTGGTTCGAGAATGGCGAGATCGTCGCGCCGGTGGCCGAGATCACCATCGCCGGCAACCTGAGGGACATGTTCGCCCGCGCGCGCTTCGGTGACGACGCGCCGGGGCTCTACTCCACCAACGCGCCGTCCATCGCCATCGAGGGGTTGACCATCGGTGGCCGTTGACCCCGCGCGCCTGACGTCCGCACGCGAGGACACCGACGTCCTCGTTGCGGCCGTGCGCGCGGGTGGTGAGGTGGCCCGTCGCTATTTCGGTGCTGCGGCCGAACGGTGGGACAAGGCGGACGGAACGCCCGTGTCGGTCGCCGATCTCGAGGTCGATCGCTGCCTTGCGGAGCATCTGCGCGGGGCGCGGCCGCATTATGGCTGGGTCTCGGAGGAAACCTCGGCTGCGCCGGGCGTGTGCGGCCGGGCCTTCGTCGTCGATCCGATCGACGGAACGCGCGCCTTTTTGCGGGGGGAGACGGCGTGGACGGTGGTCGCCGCCGTGGTAGAGGACGGGCGGCCGATTGCCGCCGCGATCCTGCGGCCGGTGACCGGAGTGCTCTATTGCGCTTCGCTCGGCGGTGGTGCGTTTCGTGATGGCGCGCCGGTCCACGTCACCGGGCGGACCCGGCTCGACGGGGCCGAGATCGCCGCGCCCGGGCCACTCTTTCGCGAGGGAGGCTTTCCGGAGCGTGGCGTCAAGCGGGCCGCCTCCATTCCCTCTCTCGCCTTGCGCCTCGCGCGGGTGGCGGAGGGGCGGCTCGACGGGGTCATCACCAAGCAAGGCCCGCACCATTGGGACCTTGCGGCGGCCGACCTGATCGTGCACGAGGCGGGTGGAACTCTGACGTCATTGGATGGGACACGGCCGCTTTATGACAGTGCGTCGACCGCGCACGCGCCGATCGTCGCGGGTCCGCGGGATCTGGCCGAGGCGCTGCGGCGTCTGGCCGCCGACTATGCGGCGCACACTGCGTGAGCGTCGGTTCCGTGAGATGGCGCGCGGATCCTTGCTTATGGTTTGACTGAAGGGCGGACAAGGCGATCGTGATGGCGGAACAGAAGCAGCTTCTTCACCTCGTCCTCGGCGGCGAGCTCGCGGATCTCAAGGGCGTGACCTTCCGCGACCTCGACAAGGTCGAGGTGGTGGGCGTTTACCCGAATTATGCCGAGGCGCACAAAGCTTGGCAGTCGAAGGCGCAGCAGACGGTCGACAATGCGCACATGCGCTATTTCATCGTCCATCTCCATCGTCTGCTCGACCCCGAGACCGACACAACCCACGTCGCGTGACGCGAACCGGCGGTGCCGTCTGGTCGGTCTACGAAGCGGCGGGACGATTGGCGGCTCCGCTCGCGGCCCCCTATCTCGCGCACCGCGCCGCGCGGGGTAAGGAAGACGCCGGACGAATTTCCGAGAAGCGCGGCGTCGCCTCGCACGTGCCCTTCCCCGAGGCGCCGATCTGGCTCCACGCGGTGAGCGTCGGGGAGAGCGTCGCCGCGCTCTCCGTGGCCGACAGCCTCGTCGGCTGGGGCTATCCCGTCCTCGTCACGACCTCGACGCCGACGGCGGCGCGGCGGGTCGCCGCGCACGAGGGGGCCTCGCTCTGTCATCAGTTCGCCCCGCTCGACGCCGCGCCGTTCGTTGCGCGGTTCCTCGATACGTGGCGGCCGCAAGCGGCGATCTTCACCGAATCGGAGGTCTGGCCCGCGACGCTTCAGGCGCTCGCACGGCGCGGTATTCCGCGGGCGCACGTCAATGCGCGGCTGTCCGCACGGTCCTTCGCGCGGTGGAAGGCGCGGCCGTGGCTTTCGGCGCCCTTGTTCGGCATGATCGATCTCGCGCTCTGTCAGACGGCGCGGCAAGGCGAGCGGTTCGAAGCGCTCGGCGTTCGTGAGGTCCACGTGACGGGGCAGATCAAATTCGACGCCGCACCGCCGATCGCCGATCCCGCCGCCGTCGAAGCGCTGCGCGAGGTCATCGGGTCGCGGCCGGTGTGGCTCGCGGCGAGCACCCATCCGGGCGAGGAGGAGGCGGTCATCGTCGCCCATCGGCGGCTGCGCGAACGTTGGCCTGACATTCTCACCATCATCGCGCCGCGCCATGTCGAGCGGGCGGACGCGATCGAGGCGCTCGATCCGCTCGACATGACGCGGCGCAGCAAAGGGGAGCGGCCCGAAGCCGGCCTCTATCTCGCCGACACGTTCGGGGAAATGGGGACGCTCTTCGCGGTCGCGCCGGTGGTGTTTCTCGGGGCCTCGCTCGTCCCGCTCGGCGGCCACAATCCGGCCGAGCCGGCGGCGCATGGGACCGCCCTTCTGACGGGGCCTTCGCATGGCGAGATGTTCGAGCCGTTCCTCGCTGGCGACGCGGCGCTCGTCGTCGATGGCGCGGACGCGTTGGCCGAGACGGTGAGCGCCCTTTTCGACGACGAAGCGCGGCGGGCAGCGCTCGCGGAGCGCGCGGCGCTGGTGCTCGACGCCGAGCGTGGGGCGCTCGGCCGCACGATGGACGCCTTGTCGCAATGGTTCGCGGCGAACGCCGTCGAAGCGGGGCGGGCCTTGTGAAGGCCCCGGCCTTCTGGTGGCGTCCGGCGGGGAGCGCGGCGCGGCTGTTGGCGCCGATCGGCGGCGTCGTCGGAATGGTGGCGGCGCGGCGGATGCACCGCCCGGCGGCGGCGACGGTCGAGGCGAAGGTCATCTGCATCGGTAACCCGACCGTCGGCGGAGCCGGCAAGACGCCGGTGGCGATCGCCGTGGCGCGGCTGCTTCTCGAGGCGGGGCATCGGCCGGTCTTCCTGACGCGGGGCTATGGCGGCCGGCTCAAAGGGCCGCTGATCATCGGCGACGAAGGCGCGGCGGACGTGGGCGACGAGGCGCTCCTCCTCGCCGCGATCGCGCCGACCGTCGTCTCGCGCGACAGGGCCGCCGGCGGAAGGCTCGCGGCCTGTCTCGGCGATGTCATCGTGATGGATGACGGATTTCAGAATCCGGGTCTCGCGAAGGACTGGTCGGCGCTGGTGATCGACCGCGCGGTCGGCGTCGGGAACGCCCGTGTCACGCCGGCGGGGCCGTTGCGGGCTCCGCTGGCGGCCCATGCTCCGCTCGCCGATGGGCTCATCGTGGTCGATGCAGGCGAGGGGATCGCTGCGCCGCTTCCCGATCTCGGCGTGCCGATCTTCACGGCCCACCTCGAGCCGACGGTGTCGGAGCCGCTCGACGGGGTGCCCGTCCTGGCGTTCGCGGGCATCGGACGGCCGGAAAAGTTCTTCGCGAGCGTCCGCGCGTTGGGCGCGACGCTCGTCGAGGCACGGCCATTTGCGGACCATCACGCGTTCGAGGCGCGGGAGATCACCGGCTTGCGCGACGCGGCGGCCAAGGCTGGATTGAAGCTGGTGACGACGCGGAAGGACCATGTCCGCCTCGCGACGGGAAGCGACGCGGCGCAGCGTCTCGCCGCGGACTGTCTGGTCGTCGATGTCAGCGCGGTGTTGGATCCGGCGCTGGGGGAGGTGCTGCGGGGGATCGCGCGCGGCTGAGGCGGTGCGCGATTTGCGCCCCCCGCCCGTCCTCTGGGAGGAAAGGAGCGGGCGAGGGGCGAGGGGCATCGCTCGGCTGCAGCCCGAGAGATCCATCGCATGTTGCTCGAACCGGCGCGGACAAGAGACGAAACGCGCGCCGGAACTGGTCACAGGCCGGGGGGAGGGAACCGCCCTGCGACCGACATCCGAGGGCCGATGCCCCTGTGTAACGAAACGTGAGCCGAGCCGCGTACGGCTCGGGACGGATCAGCCCTGCTCGACGCTCTGACGCGCGACCTTGCGCAGATCGCAACGCGCGAAGCCGAGATCGGCGAGGTGACGATCGCTGAGCTCGTTGAGCTCGCGGTAGGTGCGGTTGATCGCGCGGCGGCGACCTTCGGCCGCAACGACGGCCTGCTTCATGCGGGAAAAGCCGTCCGTCACGCGCTCTGCGGTGGCGAAGGCCCAGCCGCGATCCTGCGAATTGACGAGAGACATCGTGTTACTCCTGACTGTCACCCGACGCGCCCCGGCCCGAATGGCTAGTCCCGCGGCGGGAAATTCCGGTTCGTCCATTGGCGCGCATGGCGGTCAGGTCCGGTTCACCCGTATTGGCTATCCAGGACGGCCGACGTTCAGCTATGCTGCGCTGCAATAGACTTGCTGCGACGCACAACCTATGTGGGCCAAGGGGCGTTCGGAAGTCGATATCCAGTCAATGCGCCTTTGACTGTAGGGTAAGGTCGGATCGGTCATGGACCTGTCGAGCCAGATGGTGCTGTTTGCCGAGGTGGTGGAAGGGGGAAGTTTCTCCGCCGCCGCCCGCTCGCGCGACCATTCGACGTCCGCGGTCAGCCGACAGATCGGGCTCTTGGAGAACCGGCTCGGCGTCAGGCTCCTCAACCGCTCCCATCACGGGATTTCGCTGACGCGGGAGGGGCAGGTCTTCTTCGAAAAGTGCGTGGCACTCGCCGAGAACGTGTCGGAGGCGGAGGCGCTCGTCCGCTCGATGAGCGCGCATCCGAACGGGATCCTGCGCGTCGGGTCCACGGTGGCGTTCGCGAAATCGCAGTTGATGCCGCTTCTGCCGGAGTTTCTCGACCGCTACCCGGAGATCAAACTGTCGCTCGAAGTGTCGGACCGTGAGGACGAGCTCGCCTCCGAGGAGTTCGACGTCTCGCTGCGCTTTTCCGAGCAGATCGCCAATCCGAACGTGATCGTCCGCCGCCTCGCACCGAACCGGCGCGTGCTGTGCGCCTCGCCCGCTTACGTGGCGCGCAACGGGGCGCCCCGCTCGCTCGGCGATTTGTCGGGCCACAATTCCCTGGCGCTGTCCACGGTCGCGAGCTTCAACGACTGGGCGGTCGGCGCCAACGGCGCGCGGGCCCCACGCCTGTCCGGCAACTTCGAGGCAAGCAGCGCGGATTTACTCTATCACGCGGCATTGGCCGGCGTCGGGATCGCGCGGCTGTCGACCTATCTCGTCGGCGACGATATCGCGGCGGGCCGGCTGGTGCGTCTGGTGCCGGACTATATCGACGAGAGTTCCGACATCGTGGCGGTCTATCTCGACCGGCGCAATCTCGCGCCGAAGGTTCGCGTGTTCATCGACTTCCTGGTCGAGGCGTTCGGATCGGTGCCGCCTTGGGAGCGGGAGAATGGCCCGGCGGCGGATCTCGGTTGATGCGCTCGGGGAATGATTCCCCGTTATTTCACATCATGTTCGCTGGCTGATTCGTTCAGTCCATTTGGAAAAGGGGGCCTCGTCCGGTTCGCGTTCCGGTGATGGCGCACGGCCTCGCGACACGCTCGCCGAGGCCCTGGAGAAATTTGCCGATGGTGAAATTGCACGCCGACGGAATGGCGAATTGGGAAATCTCTGGAGGCGTGACCGAGTTCATCGCCGCCCATTGCGATGCCGGCACATCCTCGCTCGAGACCGGTGCGGGCGTTTCGACGCTCGCCTTCGCTGCCGCGGGTGCGCGACACACCGCGGTGACGCCTTCGGCCGACGAGATCGCCCGGATCAGGGCCGAGGCGGCGGAGCGTGGCATCGAGATGTCAGGCGTCACCTTCGTGGAAGGATTTTCGCAGAATGTGTTGCCGAGCCTGACGGGCCCCCTCGACATCGTGTTGATCGATGGCGGCCATGGCTTTCCGATACCGGCGGTGGATTGGACCTATGCGGCCGCGCGGTTGACGGTGGGCGGTTACTGCCTCGTCGACGATATCGACATTTGGACCGGCCAGATGCTCGTTCAGTTCATGGATGAAGAAGACGAGTGGGAGCGGGTCGCCATCATCCGCAATCGCACCGCGATCTTTCGGCTGGTGAAGCCATTCGTCTTGCGTGAGTGGCGGCATCAGCGGTCGGTGGTCGCGAAGTCGAAATTTCCGCGGACCTTGCGCCGGGCGAAGAATGCCGTCGGCTTGATCGCGCGGGGCGATCTCGTCGCTCTCCGACACAAGTTCACGCACGACCGCGAATTGTCCCGGAGCGCCAAGCGCGACGGCTGAGGCCGGCGCTAACCCTTGGACCGCCGCGACAGCGCGCCGAGCGCCCAGCCGCGCACGTCCGGCATCACGATGGCGATCGCGATCGCGTAGATCGCGACGCCGGCCACGACGCCCAGCGCGAGGGCGTAGACATCGCCGATATGGCCGATCGTCGTGCCGATGACGACATGGACCGCGATGGCCATCCCGGCGGCCGTCGCCCAAGGCAGGGCGAAGGCGCGCGCGAGCGCCGATCCCCTGACGCCGAGCCGTCTGACGATCGCCCGCGCCGCCCATGCGCCTTCGGCCATGTCGGCGAACATGCGGGCAAGGCCGGCGCCGAAACCCGCGAGATTGAGCGCCACCGCGCCGACGAGCCCGGCGACGAGCGCAGCGAACCCTAGCATCCGTTGCCCGACGAGATAGCCGGGCTGGCCGCGCGCGTTGAGTGCGGTCGAGGCGAGGTCGAGCGGCAGGATCAGCGCCGTTCCGATGGCGAGCGCTTGGACGATCCGAGCAGCGTCCCCCCAGCCGGGGCCGATGAGGACGCCGAGAAATTGCTCGGCGATCGCGGCGATGCCGAGAAAGACCGGCGCGATCACCACCGTCGCGACGCTGAGGATCAGGGCGAAGCGGTCGGCGAAACCGCCTTGCGCCTGGGTCTTTTCGCGCATGAACTCGAACGCGGTGTTGTGCGTGATGCCGCGGAAGAGGCCGCGCAGCGGCTCGGTGAGGCGGAGCGCCATGTTGAAGGCGCCGACGGCGGCGACGCTGAAAAAGGCGGCGACCGTGTAGTTGATCAGAATATAGGCGCTGTCGGTCGCGATCCGTTGGCCGAGGCTGAACGAGGAATAATGCGCGATGTCGCGCAGATGCGGGCGCGAGACGCGCGGCAGGACGCGAACACCCGACCCGGCGGCGAGGACGCCACCCTGCGCGCCCAGCATGAGAACCCGC
Source organism: Acuticoccus kalidii (assembly GCF_021556395.1). Lineage (GTDB taxonomy): Bacteria > Pseudomonadota > Alphaproteobacteria > Rhizobiales > Amorphaceae > Acuticoccus > Acuticoccus kalidii. The sequence continues at coordinate 113,274 of NZ_JAKGCS010000015.1, read as the reverse complement.
ATCAGAACGACCGACCACGGCCCGGCGCCGAGATAGGCCGCCGCGATCCCCCCCGCCGCACCGGCGACGGCGCCGACGGTGTTGGAGCGCGCGATCAGGCCGAACCGGCGCCGACGCCGGGCGATTGCGGTGTGGACCGTGATGAGGGCCTGGCCAAAGACCGAGAGCGTCGCGAAGGCGAGGAGCGGCCAGAACGCGGCCGAGCCGAAGAGGGGGCCGATCAGCCAGCCGGCGAGGAGGATCGCGCAAACCGCCACGATACCGGCCGCGATCGAGACGCCGAACGCGCTGTCGAGATGCTTGCGCCGCAGGATGCGCCGTTGTGCGAGCGCCTCCTCGAACGGGACGCCACCGGCGAAGACCGCCAGAAAGATGGCGATGCTGGTCGCAAGGCTCGCCAGCCCGAAATCCTCCGGGTCGAGAAGCCGGGCGAGAACGATCGTCGCCCCGAGAAGGAGCCCCGTGCGCAACAGGGCTCCGGTCACGAGCGAGCCGACCCAGCGCGCGACGCGCTGTGCGGTGCCGGAGGATGCGGATGGCGGCATGGCGCGAGGAGGAGGCTAGCGGGGGAGACGGCCGGCGGCGATATCCGCGCCGGCATGGTCCATCGAGGCGGCGATCGCGGGTTCGAGCGCCGCGAGTGATGCGTTTGCCTTGGCGAACGCGCGGGCCCGCGCGCCGATCTCGGCGAGATGGGCGCGATCCTCGAAGAGGGTGAGGCAGGCTTGGGCGAGGTCCTCGTTGGTCTCGGCGACGATACCGATCCGCTCGCGTGCGATCGGAATACCCTCGCTGCCCATCGGCGTGGTGACCACGGGAAGTCCCATCGCGAGCGCCTCGAGGATCTTGAGCTTGGTGCCGGCGCCCGAACGGATCGGCGCGAGGAGGAGGGAGAAACGCTCGTACATCGTCTTGGGATCGTCGACGAAGCCGGTGACGGTGACGCCGGCATCGGCGGCCGCCGCGCGCATCGCATCGGTCGGGTGGGCGCCCATGGCGAAGGCCTCCACCGCGAGCCCGCGGGCGCGGATCGCCTTGACGATCCGGAACAGCTCGAAGGCCGCCTCGACGTTCGGATAATATTCGTAGTTCGCCATGAAGCCGATCACCGGCGGCGCGTCGGCCCGCGTTCCGTTCGGATCGATGTCGAAGGCGGTCGGCTGGGCGACATTGGGCACGGTGAGGACCGACGTGCCGAGAATGCGTTCCAAGGTTTCGCGGTCGGTGTCGGAGACGGCCCAGTGCTCGCGCGCGCCGGCCGAGCGCCGTTCGAGCGCGTGGAAGCCGCGCTCGTCGACCTTCGCGAGGAGGCGCGAAAGGCCGGTCGAGGTGGCGGCCATCCGGCCATAATTGATCGATTCGACATTGTGATGGTCGATGATGATGCGCGCGTCGCTGAGGCCCAGCGCGTCCTTCAGGCTGTAGAGGGAGAGGGAGCCGAGGACGACGAGATCCGGCTTCTGGCGCGCCAGCGCCGTACGGGTCGCCTCGAGCAGCGGCCCCGAGGCGTATTTCGCCATCCACCGATTGCGATTGGCGAGCGCGGCTGAGAGGTGGGTGAGGCCCTTGCGCCATTTCGGATGCGGCGGCGCGTTGACGAAGTCGGCGGCAAACCGGGTCCGCGTTGCCTCCTCCGCCTTCGGATCCTGCCGTTGTTGGAGCACGAGAAAGCTGAGATCGGCATGGCGCGCGAGGACGTTGCCGATGGTCTGAATCCGGACGCAGTAGCCGTTTCGGGCGGGCAGCGGCGCCACCATCGTGATGTAGGTGACGCGCGGGCGGCTCGTGTCTTGGCGCGGCGATGGCGTGTCGGGGGGCACGTCGGTCTCCTCGTCGATCGTTCGGGGCGCCGGAATCGTCAGCGGTGATTCGGGGTCGGGGTGGTTTGCCAGGCGGTGTGGGCGAGAAGAAGGAGAATCAGAAATTGGCCCAACAAACCTTCGGGGAAGAAGAGCGTCGATTCCAGCATGTTACTGATGAGGAGCGAGACGAAGAAGGCGGCGAACATCGCCGAGCCGGCGATGTCCCATCGATCGGCCGAGCGTTTGCCGATCGCGCGGCCGATGTCCCAAAAGGCGTGGACGATGAAAATCGCGACCGCCGTGGCGAGCACGACGCCGCCATGGATCATGATGTCGAGATAGCCGTTGTGGGACTGGCGCAGGATGTTGAGGTTGTCCTCGTTGCCGGTCCAGAAGCCGGCATAATTCCAGAGCGGGTGGTAGATCGGCAGCATCGACCATTGCGCACCGAAGCCGTAGCCGAAATAAGGCCGGTTCTCGATGTGGAGCAGGCTCGCGCGCCAGATCTGATCCCGCTCGGTGAGCGTCGGGTCGCCGGTGAGGATCCGCGCCCAATCCGCGCCGCTCAACTGGAAGGCCCCCGTCGCGAAGACGACGAGACCGGCGATGGCGACGAGACCAATCGGGATGAAGAGCGCGATCGCCTTGTTGCGGCGGGCGAGCACGAAGATCGGCACGAGGCCGAACACGATGAGGACGGTGATGCCGAGGCTCGTCTTCGACAGTGTGAGCGCGAGAAAGCCCAGCGAGAGCACGGCGAATCCGGCAATGGCCCAGAACTGAAACGCCCGTCGCTCGGCCAGCAGGGCGGCGGCGAAGACGATCGTCATCATCTGGGCGACCATGCCGGCAGTGTTCTTCGAGGCGTGCAGCGCGGCAAGGCCGAGCGGGGTGAAGGCGCGCCCCGGCAGGGCGAGGGTCACCGCATAGTCGGCGAGGAGGGTGATCGCGAAGGCGATCATCAGCGGTGTCAGATATTTGCGCGGCGTGTTGAGGACGCTCGCGATCGCGAGGGCGATGACGAACAAGATCACGAAGACGATGAAGCGGCGGATCGTGACACTCGGATAGGCCGACCAGAACGTCGTCATCGCGAGCGCCGCGAAGACGAGGAGGAGCGACCAGGACCGGGCGAGGATCGCGAGCGCCATGCGCAGGCGCAGCAGGAGGAGCGGCGCCGCGAGCCCGGCGAGGCCGAGAAGGACGATCTGACGCATCGTCGATCCGCCCGCGGACTGTCCGTCATCCTTGGCGAGCGGGTTGAGGCCGATCAGCAGGAACAGGACCGTCAGCACGAGGAGGAATGCGGCCGCGCGCTCGGTATAGACCTCCCACGCGATGGCGCGGCGCGCGGCGGCCGCCTTCTCGCGTCGGGGGAGATATTCGATCCAGGTGGCGGGCTCGCTCATCGGCTGAGTGTACCGCCTCTTCCCCACCCCACGCGAGCGGCGTCTCTTCCCATCGGGGGCAAAACCCTCTTCAGTCATGGGTGACGATTCGGGACAGCGCGACAGACGGGGACGGAATGACCACGAAATATGCGCTCATCGCGCCGTGCCGGAACGAGGCCGACTATCTGCGGGTGACACTCGACAGCATCATCGCGCAGACGATCCAGCCTGCTCTCCTCGTCGTCGTCGATGACGGGTCGAACGATGCGACTCCGGAGATCCTCGCCGAATATGCGGCGGCCCATCCCTTCATCCGAGTGGTGAAGAAGCCCGATCGCGGGTTCCGCGCGGTGGGGGGCGGCGTCGTCGAGGCGTTCAATTATGGCCTCGCGACCATCGATCTCGACGACTTCGATTATGTTTGCAAGATCGACTTGGACCTCGAACTGCCCGCCCGCTATTTCGAGGAGCTGATGCGCCGGATGGCGGACAATCCCCGCATCGGCACGGCGAGCGGCAAGCCCTATAACCGGCGCGATGGCGGCCTCGTCTCCGAGCGGCGCGGCGATGAAATGTCCGTCGGGATGACGAAATTCTACCGGACCGCCTGTTTCAAGGAGATCGACGGATTCGTTCCGATGGTGATGTGGGACGCAATCGATTGCCACAAAGCCCGCAAGCTCGGCTGGATCGCGGTGAGCTGGGATGCGCCGGATCTCAATTTCATCCATTTGCGCCCGATGGGGTCGAGCCAGAAGAGCATCTATACCGGCCGCCGCCGCCACGGGCTCGGCCAGTATGTGATGGGGAGCGATCTTCTCTATTTTACGGCGACGTGCGCCTTCCGCTCGTTGGAGCCGCCTTATCTGCTCGGTGGGCTCAACATGTTCATCGGCTATGTGAACGCGTGGCGCACCGGGGAAAAGCAGCTGCCAGACCCGCAATTGCGCGCCTTCATCCGCCGCTATCAGCGGCGGGCGCTGCTCGTCGGCCGGCGACGGGCGGTCGCGGAGATCGAGGCGCGGACGGAGCCGGAATGGCGCGCGCGCCACGCCGTCTAGGACGGGCGCGCGACGCGAGGGCGGTGGCGGGTCCCGTCAGGCCTTCTTTTTGTCGGCGATGAGCTCGCCACCCGAGCCCCAATTCTCGGTCTGAACATCGTGGATCACGACCTGGAGCGAGGCGGCGTTGCCGCCGCAGGTGCGCACGAACGCCTCCGTCACCTCTTTGACGAGGGCGCGTTTCTGCTCGGTGGTGCGGCCTTCGAGAAGCTCGACCCGGATTATCGGCATCAGTTCAATCTCCGTGGGGGCCGGGCGAGGACCGGCCGATCGTCGGGGCGATGATCACCCCCGTTGCACTTATAGCCGAGGTGGCGGCAAGGTCGCGCTCCGTCTTTGAGGAAGAGCGCCTGATGCCCATGCCGTCCGTTCCGCCGTCCCGCATCGAAGGGCGCACCGGATGACGATCGTCGCGGGCATCGATTTCGGCACCCAAAGCGTCCGCGTCACCGTGATGGAGACGGACGGGACGCCGCTCGGCTCGGCGAGTGCGGGCTACCCGCTCAAGCGTCTGCCGGACGCGCCGCGCGCCGCGACCCAGTCGCACGCCGATCATATGGCCGCCCTCGTCGAGGCGATGCGTGGCGCGATCGCGAGCGCCCGGATCGACGGGCGCGCCATCGCCGCGCTCGCCTGCGACACGACGGGATCGAGCGTGGTCTTCGTCGACGAGCGGATGCGGCCGGTCTCGGATTATTATCTCTGGTGCGACCACCGGCCGGTGCGCGAGGCGGAGGCGATCACCGCCGCGTTCAGAGCGAGCGGACACGAGGCGCTCGACTGGTCGGGCGGTGTCTATTCGCTCGAATGGGGTTACGCGAAGCTTCTTCATTTCCTGCGCCATGATCCGGCGGCCCGCGACATGGCGAGCGCGGTCGAGCATTGCGACATGGTGACGGCGACGCTGACGGGCGTCACGCGGCCGGCCGATCTCAAGCGCTCGGCCTGCGCGATGGGTCACAAATGGATGTGGAACCGGCGGTGGGGCGGCCTGCCGCCGGACGAGATCCTCGCCCGGATCGATCCGCTCTTCGACGGGATCAATCGCCGCCTCGAAAGCGAGGTTCTCACCTCCGACCATATTGCCGGTACCCTCTGCCCGGAATGGGCCGACCGGCTCGGCCTCGCGCCGGGCATTCCGATCCCGGTCGGCGGCGTCGACGCGCATTGGGACTCGATGGGCGCGGGCTGCCGCATGGGGGACATGGTCAACGTCATCGGGACGTCCACCTGCGTCGTGGCGATCGCCCCGGCAGGGATCGGGACGATCGCGGGCGTGAGCGGCATGGTGCCGGGCAGCGTCCATCCGGCCCATATTGGCATCGAGGCCGGACAGTCGGCGACCGGGGATCTCTTCGAGGCGATCGCGCGCCGCGCAAAGCGGGACGTTGCGAGCCTCGCGGCCGAGATCGCGCACCACCGGGCCGGGCAGACCGGCCTGTTGCGCCTGCCGTGGGACAAGGGCGATCGCACGGTTCTCGCGCGGCCGGACCTCTCCGGCGTGACGCTCGGAACGAGCCTCGACACGACGGCCGCCGATGAGCTCTTCGCCGCCATCGAGGGGATGGCGATGCATGTCCGCATCATCGTGGAGCGGATGGCGGGCGGCGGAGTTCCGACAGAGCGGATGATCAATGCCGGCGGCATCCCTCAGCGCAACGACATCCTGAACACCGTCTACGCCAACGTCTTGGGGCGCGACATCCTGGTGCCGGAGCGCTCGCCGGTGGGCGTCGGGGCGTGCCTCTTCGCGGCGGTCGCGGCGGGCGCCTTCCAGGCGGTCGATGCCGCGCAGGATGCGCTTTGCCCGCCGATGCGCCTCTTCCGCGCCGATCCCGCGGCGGTGGCGGTCTATGATGCGCTCTTCGCGCATTTTTCCGCGCTCTATTTCGGCTTCGGCGAGGGGCGGCCGGTGGACCTCTCGCGCATCCTTCCCGCCCTTTCCGATCTTCGGGGCGCGATCGCGTCTTGAACGGAGGCGACATTGGGTCTTCTGTTGCGGACGAACGGGCCGGATGTGGCGCAGGAGACACCGGGTGGACGATCTTTCGAGCATTCCCAAAGGGCGCATCGTGCAGGGCGGCAAGGCGATCTACGGCGCGCCGCTCGGCATCCTGATGCTGGAGGCACGCTTTCCCCGCGTCCTCGGTGACATGGGGAACGGGGCGACCTGGCCCTTTCCGGTCCTCTTTCGCGTGGTGCGCGGGGCGAGCCCGGAGAAGATCGTGCTGCAGGATCCGCACCAGATGCTGCCGGAGTTCGTCGCGGCGGCGCGCGATCTCGTCGATCTCGGAGCGGAGGCGATCACCACCAATTGCGGCTTCCTCGCCCTCCTTCAGCCGGAGCTTGCGGCGGCTGTCGGCGTGCCGGTCGCGACGTCGGCTTTGATGCAGGTGCCGTGGGTGCAGGCGACCTTGCCGCCCGGCAAGCGGGTCGGCGTGGTGACCGTTTCGGCGAGCACGCTGACGCCGCAACATTTCGCCGCCGTCGGCGCGCCGACCGATACCCCGATCGAGGGGACGGAAGCGGGTCGGGAGTTCTTCCGCGTCCTCATCAAGGCCGAGAAGGACGATCTCGACCTCGATCTCGCCGAGGCCGATATCGTCGATGCGGGCCGGGCGCTGGTCGCAAAGCATCCCGACGTGGGCGCGATCGTGCTCGAATGCACCAACATGCCGCCTTACGCCGCCGCGCTACGGTCGGCGTTGGGCCTGCCGGTCTACGACATCTATTCGATGATCAATTGGTTCCATCACGGGCTGAGGCCGCGCGCCTTCTTCTGACGCGCGGCGCAGGCCCTCAGGGGCGGTAAGGCTGGTTCTTGTTGACGGTCCATGGCGTGTCGAACCGCGTCATGAAACGGTTTGTCTGCTCGACCTTCGAGATGAGCCACTTTCCGTCTTGCTTGACGTATTCCTCTTCGATTGATGCGGCGAGGAAGATCGGCGTGTCGCCTTCAGTCAGCGTGCCGGTCTCCCAGATGAGCCAACGTCCGGTGCCGCGATCGCCGTCGACCTCGATGAGCGGCGTCATGAACATGTGGACGGTGAATTTCCACGGCCCCAGGCGCAGATTGTTGTAAATCGCCTCGCGGCCCTCATGGCGGCCGAAGACGCCGCCATCCCAGATCGCGTCTTCGGTGAACACCGAGCACTGGTCGCGGGCGACGGCGTTCACCTCGTCCTGCGGCCGGCGCTCGTGGTCCTCGGTGTATTTCTCGTCCGCGCACTTCGCGTAATACGCCTTGAGACGCTTGATTTCCTCAATGGCTTCCAGTCGTTCGATGCGTTCTTCAAGGCTCGGCACGAAACGGTCTCCTCAGGGTGTGTTGATCATGCGTCGTGCCTCGTGATGGGGGCACGGTCTTCCGGCCGGATCACCAGGTGATGCGGCAGAATGATTTGCGGCGGGTCGGAGCCTCGGTCGGTCCAGAGCGTGTTGAAGACCTCCCAGACGCTGGGGCCGAAGCTCTCGTATGGCGTGCGCACGGTGCTGAGCCATGGCGCGACCCACTCGTTGAGCGGATTGTCGTCGAAGCCGAAGAGGACGACGTCCTCCGGCACGCGCAGGCCGAGCTCCGTGCAGCGCCGAAAGGCGCCATAGGCGAGCATGTCGGTGGTGCAGAAGATCGCGCGCGGCGGCGGTTTGCGCTCGAGCAGCGTCGTCGCCTGGAGATAGCCGCTCTCCATCATCGAGCCGCCGATATGGCGGCCGCCGACGGCGACCTCGTGCCCGGCGTCCTTCATCCGGTCGCGGAAACCGAGATAGCGCCGCTCGCTCGCCCGCGAGGCCTCGATGCCGAGGATCACGCCATAGGTGCGATAATCCTGGCTGATGAAGTGCTCAGCGACGTCCGTTCCGGCGCGATAATCGTCGACGCCGACGAGCGGCGCCTCGATCGGAAGCGGGCAGGGGCGGATGATGAAGACCATCGGCACCCCCTGTTCCAGAAAACGTTGGAGCCCAGGGCTCGGCACCGCGCCGAAATGGACGATCCCGCGCGTCAGATAGGACCGCATCTCGAGAAGGCGCTCGTCCTGACGTTGTGGATCGCCCATCGTGTTGGCGAGGATCATGACGTGATTGTCGTTGCGACCGGCCGATTCGATGGATCCGGCGATGGCTGAGAAATAGGCATTCGACGGATCGGAGGTGAGGGCCGCGATGATCGACGATTCGCGCGTGCGCAGCGATCGGCCGGATTGGTGCGGACGATAGCCGACCTCCTCGATCAAACGCTGGACCCGTTCAACGGTCGCCGGAGCGATACGGCCAGGGCGGCCATTGAGCACGCGGGAGACGGTGGTGATCGAGACCCCGGCGTGCTGAGAGATCGTGCGGAGCGAAGGCGCGGCGGACGCGTGGTCCGGCTCCTTCGGCGACTTGGTCGGTTTACGGCCTCTCTGCATTCTGGCTAATCCTCGCCTCGTGGTTGTTCTCAGTCGGCTATGAAACCCAATTTACGAGGGACAACGTAACCGCTGGAACGAACGTGAGGATCAACAAACCGACAATCAGAGCGAGAAAAAACGGGAAAACCTCTTTGAAGACCTGCATCACGGGCGTGTTCGTAATTTGTGCGGGAATGAACACGATGATTCCGACCGGCGGCGTGAGGCCTCCGAGGAGCAGCGTGATGACGGTGACGACGCCGAAATGGGTCTCGTCGATCCCGGCATGGCGGACCAAGGGCATGACGAGCGGAACGAGGATCAAAAGCGCGACCGCCATGTCGAGCACCGTGCCGATGATGAGGCCGGTGATGACGACGACGAGGAGCACGGCGGTCGGGGTGTGGGCGAACGTCATCACGGCGGCGATGAGGTTCTGCGGGATCTGCTCGGAGACGAGGACGAAGGCGAAGGGCCCCGCGACGCCGACGAGGAAGCCGATCATCGAGGCTTCGATACCGACGGTGCGCAATTCGCCGAAGAGGTCGCGCCAGGCAAAGCCGCGATAGACGAATTTGCCGAGCACGAAGGCGTAGGCGACGGCGAGCCCGCCGGCCTCGGTCGGCGTCATCACGCCGCCGCGAATGGCGAGAATGATGAAAATCGCGAGGCTGAGGACGGGGGCGGCGCGCAGGAAAGCGTGGCCGGCGCGCGACAGCGTCGCCTTCTGTCCGGTCCGTCCATAGCCGCGCCGCATCGCGATCACGTAGACGACGCCCATCAGGATCGCGGTGAGGAGCATCGCGGGGAAGATGCCGCCGATGAAGAGCTTCCACACCGAGGCGCCGGAGATCGCCGCGAGAATGAGCATCGCGACCGACGGCGGCACGACGTTCGGCAGAATCGAGGACGCGGAGGTGACGGCGCAACTGAACGGCGCAGAGTAGCCGTGCCGGGTCATCTGCGGCACGACGATCTTGGCGTTGAGCGCCGCGTCCGATCCCGACGAGCCCGAGATGCCGCCGAAGAGGAAGCTCGTGACGACGTTCACCTGGGCAAGCCCGCCGCGCGCGTTGCCGACGAGGGATTGGGCGAAGTCGATGAGGCGGGTCGACAACCCGCCGACATTCATCAATTGGCTCGCGAGGATGAAGAGCGGGATCGCGAGGAGCAAGAAGCTTCCCGCGCCGTTGACGACATTCTGCACGACAGCGGGCGCGGGCTGGAGGTCGGCGCCGAAGATCGCGAGAAACGCGCTGAAGAGCATCGCAAAGGCGACGGGCACGCCGATCGCGAGCGTTACGAGAAAGGCGATCCCCATCACGAGGCTGGGGCTGACGCCCGAGACGTGGATCATCGGCTGGACGAGCGTCGTGACGTAGAAGAGTAGCCCGGCGAGCGCGACGGCGGCGACGCTGCCTTTGACCGGACCGCCTTCCTCAAGGTCGCGCAGCGCGATGAAGACGAGGCCGACGACCGCGGCGACCGGGATCGCGGCGTATTTCATCCAGCTCGGAACGCGCAGGAGAATGTCCGTCCCGCCGACGAGGCGGATGAGGTCGAGACCGTAAAAGAGCAGGCTGAAGGTCGTGTAGGCGACGATGAGGTCGATCACGAACTGATGCGCCGGCCGGTGCCGCTCCGGCAGCGCGCGGGCGAGGATGTCGACCGCGACATGGCTCTTGGCCCGATGGCCGAGAGCGGTGCCGAGGAACAGCAAATAGATGAAGAGCCAACGCCCGCCGACTTCGGTCCAGGAGAAGGAATCGTTGAACACGTAGCGGGAGACCACCCCGGCGAGCACGTCGAAGACGATCGCGGCGAGGAGGAGCACCACCAGCGCGCCGACGAGGTGGTCGAGCAGCTTGACGAGAAGAACGAGGGCCCGTGCGAGACGGCTTTGGGCGGTACCGGAATCGGAGTGAATTGCGGTCATGACGGTCCCGTTTTCGTGAGAGGTCGACGATCCGCGTATCCCCGGCGCACCGGCGATACGCGGTGTGCCGGTGTCAGTTCTGCGCTTGGATGGCGTCGATCAGCGCCTGGCCGCCGTCGACCTCGGCCGCCCAGTCATTCCAGATGCTCGACATCGCTTCGATCCAGGGGCTCTTGTCTTCGACCTTGACGACCGTGCCGCCGAGCTGCGCGGCGATTTCGGGGCCGCGAATGTTGAAGTAATTGAGGTAGTGATGTTGGAAGATCGCCATCTCATAAGCGGCCTCTTCCATGATCTCCTGATATTCGGGGGGCAGCTTGTCCCACCACGACTTGGAGAAGGAGAGCACATAGACCACCCAGGTGTGGTCGATCTGCGAGAACACCGGCGCGCTCTCGTAAAGCTTCATGCCGAGCCAGGCCGAGCCGAGCGTCGTGTAAATGTCGATGGTCTTGGTCTCGATCGCATTGGCGACATCGGGCCAGGGCAGCGGGGTCGGATTGGCGCCGACGGCGTTCCAGATATCGATCGCAAGCTGGCTCTGCTTGACGCGGACCTTCTTGCCTTTGGCGTCTTCGACCGTCTTGATCTCGTAATGGCCGACCGGATTGCGGGCACCGGCGGTCCAGAGGCCGACGACGTGATAGCCCTGGTCCTCGTAATATTGTTTGACCATCTCGCCCGGCTCGCCGGTGACGGCTTTCAGCGCGTCCTGCGAGGTCTCGAAGATGAAGGGAAGACTCCAGACGTCGCCCTGCGGCACCCACTGGCTCATCGCCTGGGAGGTGAGGAGGCCGCCCTGGACCGAGCCGAGACGCATCCCCTCGGCGATCGCCACCTCGTCGCCGAGCTGCGTGCCGATGAACACCTCGAGCGCGACGTCACCTTTGGTGCGCTGCTCGACGATTTGCTTGAAGCGGAGAAGGGCGAGGTTCTCCGGGGTTTCTTCGTCACCGCCGACCTTGACGACTTTGGCCGTGTAGGTCTGGGCCTCGGCCTGGGCGGTGAGGCCCATTATGGCGAGTGCGGCGATTGCCGTGACTAGGCTCTTGCGCATCGTGCTGCATCCTTCTGCTGACGGCCCGGCGAGATGCCGGGACTTGCCTCCGCGCCCGCCCGGCGGTGGAACACCGGGCGTAGTTGATGACAGTTGCGTTTGTACAAACGTTTGCGCATGATCGTATGGTGATGCGCAAACGTTTGTACATTGACGACGATACGAATAGGTTGGGTCGCGCGCAACAGAAAATTGGACCGAATTGCGGCCCCGCTTCGAGGAGATTGAGAAAACAATGCGTTACTTCATCGCCTGCCTCGGCACAGAGACGAATTCGTTCTCGCCGCTGCCCACCAGTCTCACCACCTTCGCCGATACGATGCTGTGCCATGGCGACGGGGCGGCGAACGGCAAGCACATCCTGTCCGAGCCGCTGCGGGTCTGGCGGCGCCGGGCCGAGGCGCACGGCATCGAGATCGCCGAGAGCGTCTCCGCCTTCGCCGAGCCCGCAGGGCCCACCTTGCGCGAAACCTACGAAGCGTTGCGCGACGAAATCCTCGACGATCTGAAGGCGGCCCTGCCGGTCGACGCGGTGCTGCTTTCCCTCCACGGCGCGATGATCGCGCAAGGCTATCCCGACACCGAAGGCGATCTCCTCACCCGGATCCGCGCGATCGTCGGGCCCGACATTGTCGTCGGCGCCGAGCTCGACCTTCATGTTCATCTGACCGAGACGATGGTGGAGGCGGCGACCTTCCTCGTCCCGTTCAAGGAGTATCCGCACACCGATGTCGCCGAGCGCGCCGAGGAGGCGTTCACGATCTGTTATCGCGCCGTCCAAGGCGAGGTCGCCCCGGTGATGGCGCTGACGGACACGCGCATCAACACCTACATGCCGACGACGACGCCCGAGATGCGCGGCTTCGTCGACCGGATGATCGCGATGGAGAGCGAGCCCGGCCTCCTCTCGGTCTCCCTCGCCCACGGCTTCCCGCACGGCGACGTCGCCGATCTCACCGCGAAGGCGCTCGTCGTCGCCGACGCCGATCCTGCCTTGGCGAAGGCCGCCGCCGATCGCGTCGCGGCCGACCTGTGGGCGATCCGCGCGGCGGTGAGCCTCGCCTGTCTGCCCCTCGACGAGGCGCTCGACGAGGCGCTCGCCGCCTCCGAGGGGCCGGTGGTGATCGCCGACACCGCCGACAATGCCGGCTGCGGGGCGCCCAACGATTCCACCTTCATCCTGGCGCGGATGCTGGAGCGCGGCATCCGCGACGCGGCCGTCTCGAACATCTGGGATCCGGGTGCGGTGCGCTTTTGCATCGAGGCCGGGGAGGGGGCGACGATCCCGCTGCGGCTTGGCGGCAAATGCGGCGTGATTTCCGGTGATCCGGTCGATCTCGTCGTCAAGGTCGAGCGGATCGTCGAAGGGGCGAGCCAGAACTTCAACGGCTTCCGCGCGCCGATGGGGGACGCGGTCTGGGTGTCGGGCGAGGGGATCGATATCGTCCTCAACACCAAGCGTTTTCAGACGGCCAATCCCGACATGATGACCCAGCTCGGCCTCGACCCCGCGCGCCGCAAGATCGTGGTGGTGAAGTCGACCCAGCATTTTTACGCCGGTTTCGCCTCGATCGCGAAAGCGATCCTCTACGCCGCGACCCCCGGCGCCTCGAACCCCGATACGACCATGCTGCCCTACGAGAATGTCGACCGGCCGTTCTGGCCGAAGGTCGCCGATCCCGCCTGAGCGCCGACTTTTCATCGAGACAAGAATGGAGCCCATCATGGCACCCACCATCGAGAGCGTTCTCGACTATCTCGAGCGGACGGAGGAGGCTTCGCTCGAACGCCTCTTTGAGTGGCTGCGGATCCCGAGCGTGAGCGCGCAGTCCGACCATGCGGACGATTGCACCAAAGCCGCCACCTGGTTCCGCGATCGCCTGACCGCGCTCGGCTTCACCGCCCGCGTCCATCCGACCGACGGGCGGCCGGCCGTCATCGCGTCCTATCCCGCGCCGGACCCCGACGCGCCGACGCTCCTTTATTACGGCCACTATGACGTTCAGCCCGCCGCCGTCGGAGACGGTTGGACCAGCGAGCCGTTCGAGCCGATCTTCGCCGACGGTGACAAAGGCCGGCGCATCGTCGCGCGCGGAGCGACGGACGACAAAGGCCAGGTGATGATCTGGCTCGCCGCCTTCGAGGCGTGGATCGAGACGCACGGCACGCTGCCGGTGGGCATTTTCGTGGTGCTCGAAGGCGAGGAAGAGGTCGGCAGCGCGAACTTCGAGGCCTGCCTCCATGCGGTGAAGGACGAGGTGAAGGCCGACGTCGCCGTCATCAGCGACGGCAATATGTGGGACATCGACACCCCGTTGATCACGACCCGCCTCCGCGGCCGGGTCAATGTCGAGGTGGCGGTGAAGACCGCGACGAGCGACCTTCATTCCGGCCTCTTCGGCGGCGTCGTGCCGAACGCCTTGAACCTCCTTACCGGCGTTCTCGCCGAACTCGCCGATGAGGATGGCCGCGTCCAGCTCGCCGGCTTCTATGACGATATCGTCGATCCGCCCGCCGATATGCTCGCTCAATGGGAGGCGCTCGCGCTCGACGAGACGGCGCTGCTCGCCTCCGTCGGCCTCTCCGAGCCGGCGGGCGAGGCGGGCCGCACCCCGCTCGAGCGCCTCTGGTCGCGCCCGACCTTCGACATCAACGGCATCTGGGGCGGCTATATCGCCGAGGGGAGCAAGACGGTGATCCCCAACGAGGCGCACGCCAAGCTCTCCTTCCGCCTGGTGCCCGGCCAGGATCCGGAGGCAGTGCGGGCGAGCATCGAGGCCTTTTTTGCCGACCGCCTTCCTCCGGACGTCCAGTTCTCGATGCAGACCTTCGCGGCCTCCGCGGCGATCGAGATTCCGACGGACACGCCTTGGATGGGGGCGGCCGAAGCCGCGCTGTCGGCCGAATATGGCCGGCCCGCCGTCCTCGGCGGATGCGGTGGCTCGCTGCCGGTGGTGGAGACGATCGGAACCGTTCTCGGCCTCGACGTGCTCCTCTTCTCCTTCGGGCTCGACGACGATCGCCCGCACGGGCCGGACGAGAAATTCGAGCTCGCCTGCTTCCGCCATGGCGCGCGGGCGCACGCACGGATCCTCGCCGAGGCGGCCGCCTTCGCCGCGTCGCGCAAGGTTTCGGCATGAACGGCCTCAGGGAGACGTCACGATGAGCAACGTCGCGCTCACCCTCGCCTGCGCGGACTATGGCCGCGTGATGCCGCTCGCTACGGGCGAAGTCGTCCCCGACGGTATCGATCTGACGCTGCGCCTCGGGGCCGGCGGGTCCTGGCCGCGCCGCGCCGAATTGATTGCGGCGGGCCTGTCCGATCCCTCGCTCGCCGGCGGCGAAGCCTCGATCGGCGCCCATCTGCGGCGCGTCGATCAGGGTGACGAGAGCTTCGTCGCCCTGCCGATCTTCCCGCTGCGAGGCTTTGCCGGGCGGGACATCTATGTTCGCAAAGACGGGCCGGTGAAGACGGCGGCCGATCTCATCGGCCGGCCGTTCGGTCTCTATAGCTGGTTCGCGAGCGGCTCGGTCTGGTATCGCGAATTTCTGCGATATGCGGGGGTGCCGCTCGATTCGCTCACATGGTGGGTCGGCGATATCGAGCGCCCCGGCGAGACCTCGCATGCCGGCGCGCTCCCTGACGGCGTCACGCGCGCCCCGGAAGGCCGGTTCCTCGCGCAGATGCTGATCGACGGCGAGATCGACGGCATGTTCTCCCCGCCGCGGCCGGTCGCCTACGACCCGGAAAACGGCCCGATCGTGCGCCTCTTCCCGGACATGCGGGCGATCGACAAGGCCTATTATCGCGACCGCGGCGTCTATCCGCCGCTTCACCTGGTGGCGATCCGCCGGGCGGTGTTCGACGCGAACCCCTGGGTGGCGAAGAGCCTCACCGAGGCGTTCACCGCGGCCAACGCCGCCTTCATGGCGTCCCAGCGCGGATTTCCCTACGCCTCGCCCTGGATGGAGGCCGAACTCGACGAAACGGTCGCGTTGATGGGCGAGGACTTTCACCCGCAGGGCTTCGAGGCAAATCGCGCCGCGATCGACATCTTCTGCGAGGAGGCGTTCCGCGCGGGCCTCTCCTCACGCCGCCTCACGCCGGAGGCGCTGTTCGCGGATTATCTCGCCCTCTGAGATAAGCCGAAGCCGCTCGCCTTCGGGCGGGCGGCCCCGCCGGAGGGTTCAGCGCCCCGTGCCGCCTTTATGCCATCTCTCCCTCGCGCGCACAGCGGCGAGATCGGGAGGCTATGTGGCGTTCAGCGTTGTGCCGTCACCTCGATCTCGATCTTCATCGCGGGATCGATGAGCTCGCACACGATCATCGTCGCGGCAGGCCTAATTTCGCCGAAGGCCTCGCCGAGGATCGGGAAAATCACCGGAATGTCGTCCCGGTCGGTGACGTAATAAGTCGCGCGGACGACCATCGCCATGGAGTAGCCGCCTTCTTCGAGCGCGGCTTTGATGGTCTTCAAGCAGTTGCGCGTCTGCTCGGCGACGTCTTCGGGCATGTGCATCGTCGCATAGTCGTAGCCCGTGGTGCCGGCGACATGGGCGAAGTCGCCGCATACGACGGCGCGGGAGTAGCCGGCTTGCTTCTCCATCGCGGATCCGGTCGAGATGAGCTGACGTGCCATGAAAATGGTCCTTGCGCCGAGGAAAACGTGCACTCACCCGGTATGTGACGGGTGGCGGCTGCGCAAGTCGGATCGGGCGACGTCGCCCGATCCGGGGGCCGTTCGGCCGAAGATCAGTCCTGAGTGACGCTGGATTTCAGCGTCTCGACCTGCTTGGCGAGCTCCGGGTTGAACTCTTCCATGAAGCCGTCGAACTTCGCCTTGAAGGCCTCCTGGTCGGGCTCGATCACGGTGAGGCCGGCCTCGCGGAATTTCTCGACGAAATTGTCCTCTTCGGCGATCACATAGTCGCCGATCACCTTCGAGGCGGCGAGCGCGGCGTCGAGCGTCGCCTGCTGGATATCCTCGGGCAGGCTCTGGAACCAGTCCTCGCCGGTCATGAAGCCGGCGAAATCCTTCACGTGCCCGGTGAGGACGAGATACTCCGTCACCTCCTGGAAATTGTTCGTCCAGTTGGTCGTGAGCGGGTTTTCCTGCGCGTCGATGATGCCCTGCTGGAGCGCGAGATAGACCTCGTTGAAGTCCATCGGGGTCGGGCTCGCGCCGAGATGCTCGAACATCGCGACCGGCAGATCGGTCGGCGGGACGCGGATCTTGAGGCCCTGCAGGTCCTCGGGCGTGTTGATCTCGCGGTTCGACGTGATGTGCCGGGCTCCGCGCCAGGCGACGCCGATCACGCGGATGCCGGAGGCTCCGGCGATGGTGTCGATCACCTCGGCGCCGCCGGGGGAGTTCCACATCGCCTCGCCGTCCTCGCGCGCGTCGAAGAGGTAGGGCACTTTGAAGAGGTCGCCGAGCGGCGTGTAAGTGGCAAGGCGGCTCGGCGCGTCGAGAACGACCTGGACCGTGCCGATCCGCAGGCCCTCGATCATGTCGCGGATATTCCCGAGCTGGCTCGAGGGATAGATGATCACCTCGACCTGGCCGTCGGTCGCCGCCTCCAGCTCCTCCTTGAAGGTCTGGGCGCCGATATGGAACACGTCGGTCGTCGATTGCGCATGGCCGAGGCGCACCGTGTAGTCCTGCGCCGCGGCGACGGCGGTCGTCGCGAGCAACGCGGTGAGCGCGATGGGAAGCTTCATAGGTCTCCTCCAAGTTCGTTTTTGTGGGGGCCGCCCCGGATCCGGGATCCGAGGCGGACGCGTTCGGTCGGCCAGAGCGGACGCGGCGCTCTAGGCCTCAGCGGCTGAACATCAGGTTGGGCAGCCACAAAGTGAGCGCGGGCACCATCGCGACGAGGACGGCGACCAGCGCCAGCGCGATCACGAAGGGGATCGTCTCGCGCACCACCGCCCCGACATCGACCCGGGCGACCCGGCACACGATGAAGAGGCAGATCCCGATTGGCGGCGTCACGAGGCCGATCGCGAGCGTCAACACCATGACGACGCCGAGCTGGATCGGGTCGACCCCGATGACGCTGGCGAGCGGCAGCAGGAAGGGCGTCGCGATGAGAAGGCCCGGCGTCGGATTCATGAACATGCCGAGGAGCAGCATCACCGCGACAACGAGGAGCATCACGATCTCCTTCGACGACGAGAAGGAGAAGACGAACTCGATCACCTGCTGCGGAATGCGCTCGAACGTGATCGTCCAGGAGAACACCGCGACGGTCGCGACGATGAAGAGGAGGACGCCCGATTCCACCGCCGTCTCGGTGAGGATGCGCGGCAGATCCTTGAGACGGATCGTGCGGTAGGCGAAGCCCAGAATGAGGCTGTAGATCACCGCGATCACCGCGGCCTCGGTCGGCGTCGTGATGCCGAAGACGATCGCGCCGACGACGAAGATCGGCGAGAGCAGCGGGAAGAGGGCGCGCACGAAGGCCCGCCCGAGCTCGCCGAGCCGGGCCCGACGCTCGGTCGGATAGTCGCGCCGGACGGAGATCACCCACGCCGCGATGCCGAGCATCAGCGCCATCAGGATGGCGGGGATCGCCCCGGCGAGGAAGAGCTTCGCGACCGACACCGAGGCGAGGCCCGCATAGATCACGAACGGCACGCTCGGCGGAAAGATCGGCCCGATGACCGAGGATGCCGCGGTGACGGCGGCCGCGAAGGGCGCGTCGAACCCGGCTTTGCGCATCGCCCGCACCTCGATCTCGCCGAGACCGGCCGCGTCGGCGACCGCGGAGCCCGACATGCCCGAAAAGATCAGGCTCGCGAGGATGTTGACGTGGGCGAGCCCGCCTTTGATGTGGCGCACGAACGCGCCGGCGAGGTCGAAGATGCGGTCGGTGATGCGGCCGGCATTCATCAGCTTCGCGGCGAGCACGAAGCAGGGCACGGCGATCAGGATGAAGCTGTCGACGCCGGCCACCATGTGCTGCATGGCCGATTTGAGGGGCAGATTGAGGGACCAGATCATCCCGCTCGCGACGCCGAGAAGGATGAAAGCGACGGGAACGCCGATAATGGCGAAGCCGAAGATGCCGCCGAGGGCGAGGAATGCGGTCATATCGGGTCAGCCGATCGCTTTGGCCGGATCGAGAGGGTCGTCCGACACCTCTTCGGGCGTGCCGGAAATGAGGTGGCGGACGGCGCTGACCGCCTCGCTCGCATAGATGATCGCCATCAGGCCGACCGAGACCGTACCGCCGAGAAACAGAATGCCGAGCGGCACGTCGATCGCGGGAAGGCGCGAGTTCATCCCGAGGAGGACGAGCGAAATGCCGTGCCGCGTCAGGATGACGAGCAGCGCCACGATGGCGACCGATACAATCGCCCGCGAGGCGACCTGGAGCCGTTCGGGGAACTTGTTGACGAAGATGTCGACGGCGATGTGGGCCCGCTGACCGGCGCCGGCTGCAGCGCCGAGAAAGGTCGCCCAGACGAAGCAGAGCTTGGCGAGCTCCTCGGGCCAGGTGAGCGCCGCGCCGAGGCCGTAACGGGCGACGACCTGCGTGGCGAGACATCCGATCGCGATCGCGAGACTCAGCGCCGCCAATGCCGCCGTTGCTGTGATCAGCCAACGAATAGGCCACGGATGGGCATTTGCCGCTGCCGACATTCCACTCCTCCCGACGTCGCGCACCCGAATTCATGGACGCGTATTTCTGTTGTTGCGTCTTGTATGCGATCTGAAATATCTGATTGTCAATCAATATGCATGGGAGGCAAGCGATGGCCAGCGACGAAAGACATGTTGTCTTGGAAACCGCCGCTCTGGAGGATTTCTGTACGACGCTCTATCGGGCGGCCGGCGTCCCGGAGGCGGATGCCCGCCTTGCGGCCACGAGCCTCGTCGAAGCGGACTTGCGCGGCGTCTACTCGCACGGCGTGGTGCGGCTTCCGATCTATATCGAGCGGCTGACAAAGAACGCGATGAACCCCGTCGCCGCCCCGAAGGTGCAGCGCAAGACGCGCACCACGGCGGTGCTCGACGGTGACAATGGCATCGGCCACGTCGTCGGCGTGCGGGCGATGGAGCTCGCCCTCGAGATGTCGGGCGGCGAGGAATGCGCCTTCGTCGCGGTGAACAACTCGAACCATTATGGCGCGGCGGCCTATTTCGCGGAGATGGCGGCGGCGCAAGGGGCGATCGGCTTCAGCTACACGATCGGCGGCATCAACCACATGACGCCCTGGGGCGGGGCGGAGGCGATGCTCGGCAACAATCCGTTCGCCGTCGCCTTCCCGACGCCGTTCGAGTTCCCGATCGTCCTCGACATGGCGTGCAGTGTCGCGGCGCGCGGCAAGATCATCGTCGCCGCGAAGGACGGAACGCCGATCCCCGAGGACTGGGCCGTCGGTCCCGACGGCGTGCCGACCACCGATCCGGTGCGCGCGCTCCAGGGCTTCGTCCAGCCGATCGCCGGTCCCAAGGGCTACGCGCTGACGATGACCGTCGGTCTCCTCTCCTCGATGCTCTCCGGCGCCGCGTTCGGCACCGAAGTCACGCACATGTACGAGGATTTCGAGCGGCCGCAGGATATCGGCCACCTGTTCGGCGTTCTCCCGGTTTCCGCCTTCCAGGACCGCGGCGACTATGACGCCCACATCGCGAAGGCCGCGCGGGACATCAAGGGCGTGAAGCTCGCGGCGGACGCGAGCGAGATCTTCCTTCCCGGTGAGCGCGAATATTTCGCGAAGATCCGGCAGCGCCGCGAGGGCGTCGCGATCACCGCCGCCGTCCACGCCGAACTCGGCGACACGGGACGACTATTCGGGGTTGAAGTTCCGCAGCCACTGGCGCACGTCAACGCCTGAACTCGCGTCATAGGGAGACGAAATGGCCGCCCCCGAGGATAGCCCGCCATCAGCAGTTGAACGCGCGTACCGGATGCTGAAGTCGGCGATTCTCGCGAACGACCTCCAGGCGGGGCGGCCAATCAGCGACCAGAAGATCGCGGCGGAGCTCGGCGTCAGCCGCACGCCGGTGCGCGAGGCGCTGCAACTCCTGCAGCACGAGGGCTATGTCGCGATCTCCCCCCGGCGCGGCGTGCATGTCCTGCCGATCAAACTGTCGGACCTTCACGCGATCTACGAGGTGATCACGGCGCTCGAGCTCTATGCCATCCGCCTCACGGGCCTGCGCCCCGCCCTAGCCGAAGAGCTCGCCGCGATGGACGAAGCGTGCCGCCGGATGCGCGCCAGTGTCGAGAATGACATGGACGCCTGGTCGTCGGCCGACGAGGCCTTCCACCAGGCGCTGCTCGCTGCCCCCGGAAATCCGATCCTGCGCGAGCAGGGCGTTCACCATTGGCAGCGCGTGAGCCGCGCCCATCGCGTCGCCTTGCGGCTGCGCGACAAGCCGCGAAAGTCGACCGAGGCGCATTCGAAGGTGACGGCGCTGATCCTCGCCGGTCGGTCCGAGGAGGCGGTGGTGGTCCACTGCGCGCAGCGTGAACGGTCCGGCCAGGAGCTTGCCGACGCGATCACCAAAATCGGACTGACCGAACTCTAGCGCGATTCACCGTGCGGACGGGCCGCGATCGTCGCGATATCGCCAGCGGGTTGGTCGAGACGCGTGTCGCCGATACTCTGCAATTCTGAATAGACCGCAGACTATCGATCCGGCATTGGTACGATTTTGCGAAAAAAAGGTGATTAAATTTAAGCGGACCGGGATCGATTCTGTGTGCACGGCGTTGCCAGGATGCGACCCTACTGCCTCGAGGGGGGAACGAGGCGATAACTTGGAGCGAATTGATGATGAAACGTGTGTCCGCAAGCATTGCGATCCTCGCCATGTTTGCCGCGGTGCCTGCGATGGCGGCCACCGAGGAAGAGTGCGAAGCCGCAATCGCCCAGACGCAGGCCGACATGGAAAGCGATGCGGCGCTCCAGGCGAATGACGATCGCGCCAACGAGATGACGACGATGCTCGCCGAGGCGGGTGAGGCCGGTGAGCAGGGCAACTACGAAGAGTGCCTGCAGAAGGTCGAGGACACGCGCGGCGCCGCGGGTCTGCGCGTCCAATAAGCGCTTTTCCGTTGCGTATCGCCGGGGTGGGGCCAAATCGGTCCCTTCCCGGCCGCGACAAATCCGAGGCTGTGACGGCCTCGGATTTTTTTGTGCCCGGACCCCGCTGCCGAGCGTGGGCGGCGTGCGATTTATTCGGCGGCGACGATGACACGCCCTTCGTCACGCATCCGCCGCGCCGCGGCGACCATATTCAATAGCGCCCGCCGCACCTCGTCCCATTCCCGTGTTTTGAGACCGCAATCCGGGTTGACCCAGATTTGCGACGGGTCGAGCCGCTCGCTCGCCTGTTGAAGCAGCGCCACCATCTCGGGAACGCTCGGCACGCGCGGCGAATGGGTGTCGTAGACGCCGGGGCCGATCTCGTTCGGGTAGCGCGTGGCGGGGAAGGCGTCGAGAAGCTCCATTCGTGAGCGGGACGATTCGATCGCGATCACGTCGGCGTCCATCGCGCCGATCGTGTCGATGATGTCGTTGAAGGCCGCGTAGCACATGTGGGTGTGGATCTGCGTGGCATCCGACACTCCGGCGGTGGCGAGCCGGAAGCATTCGACCGCCCAGGCGAGATAGGCTGCCCGGTCCGCCTCGCGCAGCGGCACCCCCTCCCGCAAAGCCGGCTCGTCGACCTGGATCGCGGCGAGGCCGGCCGCTTCGAGGTCTTGCACCTCGTCGCGAATGGCGAGCGCGATCTGGCGGCAGACCTCCGGCCGGGGAAGGTCGTCCCGCACGAACGACCATTGCAGCATCGTCACCGGGCCGGTGAGGATCCCCTTCATCGGCCGGTCGGTGAGGCTCTGCGCATAGGACGACCACTTGACGGTCATTGGCGCCGGCCGCGCCACGTCGCCGAAGAGGATCGGCGGCCGCACGCAGCGCGAGCCATAGCTCTGCACCCAGCCGGACCGGGTGAACGCATAGCCGTCGAGGCGCTCGCCGAAATATTGCACCATATCGTTCCGCTCGAACTCGCCATGGACGAGCATGTCGAGGCCGATTTCCTCCTGCCGGCGGACGGCAACCTCGGTCTCGGCGGCGATGAACCGAGCATAGTCCTCGGCCGAGAGCATACCGTGGGCGTGCGCGGCGCGGGCCTTGCGGACGCTGCGGGTCTGCGGAAACGAGCCGATCGTCGTGGTCGGATATTGGGGGAGGGAAAGGGCGTCGCGCTGCGCCATGCGGCGTTCGGCGAAGGGGCTCGTGCGGCGCGTCATCGTGGCGTCGACGTCCTTGCTGCGCGCGCGGACGACGGGGTTGTTGACCCGCGAGGAGAGGCGCCGGCTGCGGATCGCCGCTTCGGAGGCCTCGAGCGCGTCGGCGATCGCCGTCCGCCCCTTTTCGAGGCCGGTCGCGAGCGTCGTCAACTCGTCCATCTTCTGCGCCCCGAAGGCGAGCCATTGGGCGATTTCCGGGTCGAGATCGGTCTCGAGGTCGAGGTCGAGCGGCACGTGGAGGAGCGGGCAGGACGGCGCGAGCTCGATCGACCGCCGCCCGATCAGCGGCTCGAGCTGTCCGAGAATCGCGACGAGATCGGCCCGCCAGACATTCCGTCCGTCGACGACGCCGAGCGACAGGGTGAGGTCGGACGGTGCGTCGGACAGAAGCTGCAACTGGCCAGGCGCGCGGACGAGATCGAGGTGCAGGCCGGCGACCGGCAGGCCGAGCACCAGCGCCTCGTTGTGGCCGAGACCGCCGAAATAGCTGGTCAGCATCAACTTCAGCGAGGGTGCTGCTTGGGCGAGGGCGGTGACCGACGTCTTCAGCGCCGCTTGCGTCCGCTCGTCGAGATCGAGGCCGAGGCAAGGCTCGTCGATCTGGACCCAGCTTGCGCCGGCGGCGGTGAGCTCGTGCAACACCTCTTGATAGACCGGCAGTAGGCCCGGCAACAGCGACAGCGGGTCGAACCCGTTCGCCTTGGCGAGGAGGAGATAGGTGACCGGGCCGAGAAGGACCGGCCGCGTCTCATGCCCGCGCGCCTTCGCCTCCCGATATTCCGCGACCGCCTTCGACGAGGACGGCGTGAAGAACATGCCCCGCGCGAGCTCGGGGACGATGACGTGATAGTTGGTGTCGAACCACTTCGTCATGTCCATCGCGGGCGCGCCCTTGTCGGAGCCGTTGGCCGGCCGCCCGCGTGCCATCGCGAAATAGGTCTCCGCGTCGACCTCGCCGCCGTCCCAGCCATAGCGCGCGGGAACGGCACCCACCATCACGGTGGTGTCGAGGACGTGATCATAAAGGGAGAAGTCGTTCGATGGGATTCGGCTGACGCCGCGCGCGCTCTGGCGGGCCCAGTTGGCGGCCCGAAGCTCCCGCGCGCCGGCGGTGAGGGCGGCCGCGTCCAGCGTGCCGGCCCAATGGCCTTCGAGCAGCGACTTCAATTCACGCCGCGGGCCGATCCTCGGCATCCCGAGTGTCGCGACGGGAAAGGTCGGAGAAGACATCGGCATTTGAACCCCATGATCGGGGGCAAAGGTCGAGCGGTCGCGAGCAGGCGCCGGCCGACCGGCGCGGAGCATGCAAGCGCACCACCGGGACACCCCGCCCAGCTACGTTTTCCATCGCGGCAGGTCTCCTGGCTCGCGGGTCGTTGCCGAACGTCCGGCCTTCCCGGGACATCGCCCCAGTGACACCGAATGGACGTCGGCTCGCCGCCTACAGTTGCGGGGGCAGCTCCGGCCTGGCTCCGACGGAGCGCACCGGATTCCCTCTTCGTCCCGCCCCGGAGGAGCGGAAACCACGATGGCCCGCATCATCCGGCGGAAACCGTGTTTCGTCAAGGGATATAAGCGTATCTTTATACGTTGATGGGAAATTTTCGACCGTCGATCGGTTCGCATCCTCTGGTTCTCGGCCCGTCGCCTGATATGAGAAGCCCCGCGAATGCGCCGCGCGGCGGCGTCCGCAGCAACGTCATGCACGGTGGATCGGCGGGCACGAGGCCCGGCCGCTCGCCTCATCCGAAAGGCCCGCATGGAATACGACGCGATCATTCTCGGCGCGGGCGGCGCAGGCCTCATGGCGGCGGCGACGGCGGGGCGGGCGGGCGCGCGGATCCTCGTTCTCGATCACGCCGAGACGCCGGGAAAGAAGATCCTCATCTCCGGCGGCGGTCGGTGCAATTTCACCAATATGGGCATCGCACCCGGCTGCTTCCTGTCCCAAAACCCGCACTTCGCGAAGTCGGCGCTCAGCCGGTACACTCAGTGGGATTTCCTCGATCTCGTCGAGCGCCACGGGATCGCCTGGCACGAGAAGACGCTTGGGCAACTGTTTTGCGACAGGTCGGCGCGCGAGATCGTTACGATGCTTCTCGACGAATGTCGGGCGGGCGGCGTCACGCTCCGCCTCGCGACGACGATCGGCGAGATCGGCCACGCGCACGGGCGCTTCCGGGTCGCAGGGGCCAGCGCGCCGCAGCTCGTGATCGCGACCGGCGGGCCCTCGATCCCCAAGATGGGCGCGACGGGGCGCGCCTATGAGATCGCCGACCAGTTCGGCCTTCCGGTCGTCCCGCCGCGGCCGGCGCTGGTGCCGCTGACGCTCGGGCGCGACGAGGCGATGTTTCGCGAACTGTCCGGCGTCGCCTGTCCCGTGACCGCGCGTGTCGGGCGGATCGCCTTCGACGAGGCGGCGCTCTTCACCCACAAGGGGCTCTCCGGTCCCGCGATCTTGCAGATCTCTTCCTACTGGTCGCCGGGCGAAACCGTGGCGCTCACCGTCCTGCCGGAGGCCGCGGACCGGCTTCGGGACGCAAAGCGCCAAACGCCGCGCGCCCATCTCAAGGCGGTCTTGGCCGAGCATCTGCCCAAGCGGCTCGCCGAGGCCCTCGCCACGCGGATCGGCCTCACTGCGCCGATCGGGACCATCGCCGACGCCGCGCTCGACGCGGCGGCCGAAACGCTCGAGCGTCTCACCTTCCGGCCGACCGGCACCGAGGGCTTCGCCAAGGCCGAGGTGACGGCCGGCGGCATCGACACGGCGGCGCTTTCCTCGAAGACGATGGAGGCGAAGGCCGTGCCGGGCCTCTATGCCATCGGCGAGGCGGTGGACGTGACGGGATGGCTCGGCGGATACAATTTTCAGTGGGCGTGGTCGTCCGGCGTCGCCGCGGGCCTCGCGATCGCCGCGCGGCGCTGAGGCCCGCGCGACGGCATCGGCGCGCGGCGAGGCCGATCGGATGTTGTCCACGCACGCGGCGCCAGGGGATTTTGCCCCGCGGCCGAATACGGTGAAATAGAGGCGGACAGGTTGACCGGGCCGATCGAAACGATGGCGAAGACGACACAAGAGGGAAAGTCGCGGCAGCGCACGGCCGCGGCTCAGGTCAGCATGGCCGAGGTCGCGCGCCATGCCGGCGTCTCCTCGATCACCGTCTCACGGGCGCTTCATCACCCGGACAAGGTCACCGCGAAGACGCGCGAGGCCGTCGACCGGGCGATCAACGAGCTCGGCTATGTGCCCAACCTCGTCGCCGGATCGCTCGCCTCGACGCGGACGCGAATCATCTCGGTGATCGTCCCCTACATCACCCATGGCGTCTTCGCCGATGCGCTCCAGGGCGCGGCGGACATCCTGGAAGAGGCGCATTTCTGCGTCCTTCTCGGCAACAGTCAGGGCGCGGCGGAGCGGGAGGAGAGCATCGTTCGCACCCTTCTCGGTCACCGGCCGGCCGGGGTGATCCTCCAGGGCGCGAACCACACCGCGGCGACCCGGCGGCTCCTGTCGAAGGCGCGCGTGCCGGTGGTGGAGATGGGAACGTTGCCGGCCGAGCCGATCGACATGGCGGTCGGCTATTCCAACCGCGCGGCCTCGCGGGAGATGACGCGACGCCTCCTTGCGAGCGGCCATCGCCGGATCGGCTTCGTCTGTGTGCCGCCGGAGCGCAATGACCGTGCCGCCGAGCGTCTCGCCGGCTATCGCGAGGCGCTCGCAGAGGCGGGCGTCGCCTTCGACCCGGCGCTGGTGCGCCACGCGCCGTTCTCGATCGAGGAGGGGCGCGAGGCGCTCGGCGTCTTCCTCGCCCTCGCCGAGCCGCCCGACGCTGTCTTCTGCACCTCGGACCTGTGGGCCTATGGGATGATCGCCGAGGCGACGCGCCGCGGGATCGAGGTGCCGCGCGACCTCGCCGTCGCCGGTTTCAACGATCAGAGCATGGCGGCCGAGAGTGTGCCCGGGATCACGACGATCCGCGTGCCGCGCTACGAGATCGGCCGGCGGGCGGGCGAGCAGATCCTCGCCCGTCTCGCCGGTGAGCCGACCGCCCGGATCGTCGATCTCGGTTACGAGCTCGTGGCGCGCGACAGCGCCTGACCCGTCAGGCGGCGACCTCGCCGACGAGGCCGACGAGCTCGGCCGTCATCGCCTTCGTTCCCATGTCGCCGCCGAACTCCATCGGCCGCAGGCGGTTTTGCGCGAAGCCGGTATCGATCGCCTTGTCGAGCAGGGTGGCGGCGTCGGTGAGGGCGGTGGATCCGGTCTTCTCGGCGAGATAATCGAGCATCAGCCCGCCGGAGAGGATGGCCGCCATCGGATTGGCGCGGTCCGTCCCGATGATGTCGGGCGCGGAGCCGTGGGCGGGCTGGAAGAGGCCGTGCGCGTCGCCGATCTCGGCGCAGGCGGCCATCCCCATGCCGCCGACGAGGCCGCCGCCGAGATCGGAGATGATGTCGCCGAACATGTTCTCCATCACGAGGACGTCGAACTCCCAGGGCTTGCGGACCATGTCGAGCGCGAGGGCGTCGATATAACTGTGGCCGTATTCGATATCGGGACGCTTCGCCGCCCGTTCGTCGCAAACCTTGCGGAAGAAGGCCATGGAGCGGAACACGTTCGCTTTGTCGACGCAGGTGACGCGCCCTTTGCCGCCGCGCTCCTTGCGGCGTGCCGCGAGGGCGAAGGCAAAGTCGGCGAGCCGCTCGGTCGTCGCACGTGTGATCCGCAGGACGTCCTCGACGGCGTTATCGTCGGCGACGCCCGGCCGGCCATGGGTCGCGGCCGAGTAGAAGAGGCCCTCGGTCGATTCCCTCAGAACGACGAGATCGATCGCCGCGGCCCGCGGATCGGCGAGGCGGCAGGGCGTGTTCGGATAGGCCTTGACCGGACGGACGCCGGCATAAAGGCCGAAGCGCTCCCGCAGCCGCAGATGCGGGGTGATCTCCGTTCCGTCCGGGTGACGCACATCGGGAAGACCGATCGCGCCGAGAAAGATCGCGTCCAGCTCGTCGACCGCTTTGTCGGCCTCAGGCGAAATGTCACGCCCGGTTTCGCGATAATAATTCGCCCCCGCCGCGAACGCCTCGAACTCGAGCCGATAGCCGCCGATCCGCTGCTCGACGGCGCCGAGCACGGCGATCGTGGCGTCGGTCACGTCGACCCCGATTCCGTCGCCTTTCAGCGTCGCGATGCGCAATGCGTTCAACACGTCAAACCTACTTTCATTGGGATTTCCTCAGTCCGGGACGGCACCGGGAGGCCGGCTTTGATCGGCCGGCGCTTGACAGGGGCGCCCCGCGTCCGCCTATGTTAGCGTATAACAAACCGGGCAATGCAAGACCGAATTGCCCACAAGGAGGAACCTCCATGCGTGTATCCCTACCCGTCGTCGCCGCTCTCGGCGCGATGCTCCCGGCCGTCGTCGCAGCGCCGGCGCTCGCCCAGGACATCCGCCTTCAGGCCGCCACGATCGCCCCGCCGGATAATCTCTGGTCGAAGGTCGGCGATCGGTATGCCGAGCGTGTCGCGGAGCGCACGAATGGCGAGGTCGAGATCGACATGTCCTATTCCGGTTCGCTCGGAAATGCGGGCGAGACGATCGAGGCCCTGCAGTTCGGCACCGTCGACATCGTGATCCAGGAGGTCGGCCAGCTCGACAGCTACGATCCGCTCGCCGGCCTCGGCGTCTATCCCTATCTCGTGCGCGACATCGACCATTTCCGGCAGCTCTTCGCCGATGGCGGCGTCGGCGAAGAATTCTATGACGCGATCGAGGAGCGGTCGGGCTTCAAGCTGATCGGCGCCGGCTATCGCGGTCCGCGCGAAATGGCGAGCCGCCGCGAGATCAAAACGCCCGACGACCTCGCCGGCCTCAAGATGCGCGTGCCGAACCAGCAGACCTACCGCGCGACGTGGGACATGCTCGGCGCGAGCCCGACGCCGATGCCGAGCCTCGAGGTCTACACCGCGATGCAGCAGGGCATCATCGACGCGGCGGAAAACCCGCTCGAGGCGCACCTGCGCTCCAAGTATCATGAGGCGGTTTCGTACGTGATCATGACCGATCACGTGAATCCTTATTATACGTTCATCTTCGACTCCGCGAACTTCCGCGCTCTGCCGGAAGACGTGCAAGAGATCCTGATCGAAGAAGGCAAGGCCGCCATGGAGTGGGGCACGGAACAGATCCTGGCCGCGCTGCCCGGTTACGAAGAGACCCTGAAGGAAAACGGCGTCACCATCGTCGAGCCTGACCGGGACGCCTTCCGTGCCAAGCTGGAGCCGCTGAAGGACGAGTATCCGGCCGACATGCAGGAATGGATCGAGCGCTTCCAGGCCGTCGGTCAGTAAGCCCTCAACGACATACGGTCGGCGGCGCCGCACGCGTCGCCGGCCGCTTCCTTGCGCGCGAACCGGAATGTGCTCATGTCCCGCGTCCTCAACACCCTCGAATGGGTGCTCGACAAGATTCTCCTCGTCCTCTTCGCCGTGATGGTCTTCTCGATCGTCTATCAGGTCTTCGCCCGGTACGTTCTGGAGCGGCCGACGGCCTGGTCCGAAGAGCTCGCGCGCTTCCACATGGTCGCGATCACCATGCTCGGCAGCGCCTATGTCGTCGCCCATAAGGGCCATGTCGACGTCACGCTATTCGTCGATCTGATGCCCCGCACGGTGCAGAAGATCCTCGCCGTGGTGCGCGACCTGCTGATCATCGCCATGGGCGGCATCCTCGCCTGGTACGGGGCGGGCTTCGCCGAGGTCGGCGCGCGACGCATGTCGAGCGGCCTCCATGTCCCGATGCTCTATCCGTATCTGTCCATCGGTGTCGGGGGCGGGCTGATCGCGCTCTTCGTCATCCTGCGGCGCTTTCGTGACGAGGATCCGCGCTGATGCTCATGATCCTCGCCCTCAGCCTCGTCGTCCTCATCATTATCGGGATGCCGCTCGGCTTCGCGATCATCATCTCCTCGATGGCGGCGATCTTCCTCGGCAGCGACATCAATCCGCTGATGATCCCGCAGCGTCTTTTCGCCGGGATGGATTCGTTCTCGCTGCTCGCGATCCCCTTCTTCCTCCTCGCCGGGGCGCTGATGACGGCCGGCGGGCTGTCCGATCGCATCATCGGCTTCGCGAACGCCCTCGTCGGGCGCTTTCGCGGCGGCCTCGCGATCTCCAACGTCACCGCATCGGTGTTCTTCGGCGGCATTTCCGGCTCGGCGGTGGCCGACACGAGCGCCATCGGCGGCACCTTCATCCCGGCGATGTCGCGGCTCGGCTACAAGCCGGCTTATTCGGTGGCGGTCACCGCCTGCTCGGCGCCGATGTCGCCGATGATCCCGCCGTCGATCGCGTGGATCATCTACGGCTTCCTGACCGACCAGTCGGTGCTGCGGCTCTTCCTCGCCGGCATCATTCCCGGCCTCTTCTGGGCCGGTGCGATCATCGCGGTGATCATCATCCAGGCGCGGCGCCTCGATCTGCCGACCTACAAGGCGACGACGCCGTGCGAGATCTGGGCCGCGTTCCGCCATGCGCTGACGGCTCTCATGATGCCGCTGATCATCCTCGCCGGCATCCTGCTCGGGATCTTCACCGTGACGGAAGCGTCGGCGGTGGCGGTCATCTACGCGCTCTTTGTCGGCACCGTTGTCCATCGCGAGTTGACGCCCCGCTCGATCCTGCGGGCCGTGCGCCAATCCATCGCGACGACGGCGGTGGTGATGATCATCATCGGCAGCGCCAACCTCTTCGCCTGGGTTCTCGCCTACGCGAAGGCGCCCGAGCACGTCGCGACCTGGATCACAACGATCACCGACCATCCGATCGGCTTCCTGCTTCTCGTCAACCTGATGCTGCTCGTTCTCGGCACCTTCATGGAGACCAATGCGGCGAAGGTGATGGTCGTCCCGATCCTCTTCCCGATCGCCGTCTCGCTCGGCGTCGATCCGATCCATTTCGGGGTGATCATCACGGCCAATCTCTGCCTCGGCCTGATCACGCCGCCGGTCGGCATCGTCCTCGCGCTTGCTTGCCGCATCGGCGACATCCGGCTCGACGAGGGCGTGCGCGCCGCGATGCCCTTCATCCTCGCGAGCGCGGCGGTCGTCCTCATTCTCACGCTCGTGCCGGGGCTGTCGCTCTGGCTCCCCAACCTGCTTCTCGACTGATCAAGGCGAACACATGACCGAAACCCCCAACACGATCCCGCTGCGTCTCGGCGCAGACGGCGGGGACAGCTACCGCATCGATGCGGATGCGCTCGAAGGCCTGGTGAAGGCGATGCTCGCCCGTGTCGGCGTGCCCGAGGAGGATGGCGCCATCGTCGCGGGCTCCCTCGTCGGCGCCGATGCGCGCGGCATGAACTCTCACGGGATGCTGCGCTTGCCGGTCTATATCCGGCGTCTCAAAGAGGGCGGGTTCAATCCGGTGAGCGAGGCGAAGATCGTCGCCGAAAGCCCGGCCACGCTCGTCATCGATGGGGGCGACGGGCTCGGCTCCGTCCTCACCAAGCGCGCGATGGACATGGCGATCGAGCGGGCGCGGGAGACCGGCATCGCCGCCGTCGGCATTCGCAACTCCAACCATAATGGCGAGAACGCCTATTACGTCCAGCAGGCCGTCGCCCAGGATATGATCGGCATTGCGACCACCAACGGTTCGCCGATCATGCCGGTCTGGGGCGGTAAGACGCCGCTCACCGGGCCGCTGCCGATCGCCATCGGCGTTCCGGCGGGCACGCATCGCCCGATCGTGCTCGACGCCGCGCTCGGCATGAGCTCGCGCGGCAAGATCCTCTATTATGCCGAAAAGGGGATGGAGCTGCCCGAGGGCTGGCTCGTCGACGCCGACGGCAAGCCGACCCGCGACCCCAACTGGGTGAAGAATGGCGGCTGGATCCTGCCGATCGGCGGTCACAAAGGCTTCGGGCTGATCCTCGCCTGCGAGATCCTGTCGGGTCTTCTCACCGGCGGCAATTTCGGCAAGGAGCTGACCAACCTCTATGACGATGTGAACACGCCGCAGAAAAACGGCCATTTCGTCATCGCGCTCAACATCGCGAAATTCACCGACCTCGATCACTTCAAGGGGCGGATGGACCAGTTCATCGACATGATGAAGGCCTCCGAGCTCGTCGCCGGCGCGCAAGAGATCCTGATGCCCGGCGAGATCGAGTTCCGTAAGGAAGAGGAGCAGCGGGCGAACGGCATCGTCCTCGCCAAGAACGTGCTCGACGAGGTTCTCGCCGCCGCCCGCGATCTCGGCATCACCGTTGAGACCGAGGGAGCCCACTGATGACCGACGCACTTCTGTCCCGCCTCGCCGCCCTCGAAACCGGCCAGGTCAGCGATGTCCTCGACGAGGTGGGTCTTTTCCACCATGCCATCTCGCCGTCGCTTCGGCCGCTCGCGCCCGGCAAGTTCGCCGGCCGCGCGGTCTGTGTTCGCGGCTCCGCCACGGCGGAGGCACGCCATCCGCGGCGGGCGCTCCCCGGCGACACGCTGGAACGCGTCGTCGGACCGAACACGGTGCTCTTCATCGAATCGGGGGACTTCGTGGCCGGCGCGCTGCTCGGCGGGTTCGTCGCCTATAGCCTCCAGCGTCTCGGCTGCCAGGCGATCGTCACCGACGGGGCGATCCGCGATGCGGACGAGATTCGAGGCTACGGCCTCCCGCTCATTTCGCGTGCGGTGGTGCCGGTGAACGGCAGCCGTCGCTTCGGGCTCACCGAGGCTAACGTGCCGGTCGCGATGCCGGGCACCGACGGGCGCGTTCCGATCGCCCCCGGCGACCTGATCCTCGGCGATGGTGACGGGGTGATCGTGGTCCCCGCGGCCGACGCCGAGCAGCTCGTCGCCGACAGCGAGGAGCTGGCGCGGATCGAAGGCGCGATCGGCGAGGCGATGCGGGCAGGGGGCGAGCGGCCGGACGTCTTCAAGGCGAACCCGCGTTTTGCCCATATCCGCCCGCTCGGGGGCGCCAAATGAGCTGCGTCGTCATCGTGCGCTTCGTCGTGAAGCCTGGGCGGATGGCCGACTTCCTGCCGTTGATGGAGGAAAACGCCACCCGTTCGGTGGAGGACGAAGCCGGCTGCAGCCACTTCGACGTCGTGCTTTCGCCGGCCGCGCCGGACACGGTGTGGCTCTACGAGATCTACGACGATGACGCGGCGTTCGCCGTCCACCAGAAGACGCCGCATTTCCTGTCCTTCGACAAGGCGACGGCGGAGATGGTGGCCGACAAAATGGTGGTCGTCGGGGCGCCGAGCCCCGCTTCGCCGCCGCCGTCGCGGCGCGAGGCGTAACCCGCCGCACCGCCGCGCCGGGATCGTCGATCCCCGACGGCCGGCACAGCGCTCCGAGATCGCCGCATCGCGGCCTCCCGGAGCGGCTCGGCGCACAATGTCAGGCGGCGAGCGCGTCGATCGTCTGTTCGGCCCGCGTCATCGCCGCCTCGCGCTGATCGGGGCCGATGAGCATCCCCTCGGCGATCACGAATTCCGGGCTGACGCCGATGAAGCCCAAAATGGTCCTCAGATACGTCTCGAGATGCTCGGCCGCCGCGGCCGCGCCGTCGCCATAGACCCCGCCTCGCGACAGGGCGACGATGACGCGCTTGTCCCCGGCAAGCCCGACGGGGCCGGTCTCGGTGTAACGGAAGGTCTTCCCGGCGACGAGGATGCGGTCGATCCACGCCTTGAGCTGGCTCGGCACCGTGAAATTGTACATCGGCGCGCCGATCACCACGATATCGGACGCGAGGAACTCGTCGAGGACGGGGGTGCTTTCGCCCTGGGCGGGCATGTCGCGCAGCGTCAGATGGTCGAACGGTTCGGCGACGAGATCGCGATACATCACATCGATGCCGGGATTGGCCCCGACCAGACGGGCGACGACATCCGACGTGAGCTTGCGGCTCACGGACTGCTCGCCCGTGATCGCGCTGTCGATGTGCAGGAGTTTCATTCTGTGCCTCGATTACATTTTGTGCCTACCCTCGAGATGCGTTAAGACGAGAACCGCCGCAAGACGGCACATTTTTGTAACCGGAGGCAGGTTGGTGTGACCGATCAATCCCAAGCATGCGCCGATGCGTGCCTCGTGGTCAGCGACGTCCTGGCGCGCGTGGGCAGCAAATGGAGCATCATGGTGGTCGCGACGCTCGGCCGGCGGCCGCATCGTTTCAACGAGCTGAAGCGCGAGATCGAGGGGATCTCCCAGCGCATGCTGACGCTGACCGTGCGCGGTTTGGAGCGGGACGGCTTGATCGTGCGGACCGTGACGCCGACGATCCCGCCCCGCGTCGATTATGCGCTCACCGATCTCGGTCGCTCGTTGTTGGAGCCGGTCAGCGCGCTGGGCGATTGGGCCATCGCCAACCGCGCGGCGGTGGAGCGCGCCCGCCAGACCTTCGACGCCGACCTCGGACAATCTTGAACCGCAACGAGACGCACGATAAGACCGTCGCGTCAGAAAAGGAGAGGTCGGTGCGGTTGGCCCGACCCCCGCGCGTGCGGGTCCTGGCCGTCGCTGTCGACGAGCCCCTTGGCCTTGAACGCCGATGCACGTCGCATCGGTGAACGGAAGGTCTTGGACGATGCAATCGATTTCATTTGTGACGCTCGGCTCGGTGGACCTCGATCGGTCGCGCCATTTCTATACGGCCGGATTCGGCTGGCGGCCGGTGTTCGAGAACAGCGAGATCATCTTCTATCAGATGAACGGGTCGATCCTCGGCACGTTCCTCAAGGAGGCGCTCGAAGAGGACATGCAGCGCCGCGATCTGCAACAGCGCGGCGCCTTCTCCTTGGCGCACAATGTCATGGAGCGCGCTCTCGTCGTCCCGTTAATGGACCGTCTGGTCGCGGCGGGTGGCACGGTGTTGCGTCCGGCCGACGAGCCGCCGCATGGCGGTTTTCGCGGCTATGTCGCAGATCCCGACGAACATGCGTGGGAGATCGCCTGGACCCCCGGGGTCGAGATCGACGCCGCTGGAAACGCGACCTTCAACCTTTAAAGCAAAGCCGGGGCGGCGGCGCAGCCCGCCCCGCGCTCGTCGCGGGGCGCTCGATCGGGGCGGTCGCGGAGTGCGTTATGGCGCCGCGATGCGCCGAGCATGGCGCGCAGTTCCGTCATGCACTAAGACGGGAGACATGACCGAAGGTGGTCGGCCGACACGCGGGCCGGGGGCCTTCGGAGCGCATCGTGCGGCTTTCGGCGTGCGCGGTGCTGCGCTGCGAGGCGGTCCGACCGGGGCGTTCCGGCCCCTCGCGTGGATGACCGGGTCACCGGGCACCATGTATACGTCCGCTGAGTGGCGCGCAGTGGACAGAACAGAGGCAAAGACATTGCACCCTTACACCTCTCTGGACCCGAGCGCCTACTGGCGAACGGGAATTTCCGACCTCTCTCCTCTCGAACTGTCCGGCATATACCAGCCGAAATTCAATATTGATAAGTCAACCAAGATTGCTGCGGCCGGGAGTTGTTTCGCTCAGCATATCGGGAAACAGTTCAAAGGGCGCGGTTACGCCTTCCTCGACAAAGAGCAGGCCCCTCCGATGCTCAGCGCTGGCGATCGGTCGCGCTTCGGTTTCGACATTTATTCGGCCCGGTTCGGCAACATCTATTCGATGCGGCAGATGGTGCAGCTCCTCCGCCGCGCCCGGGGCGAGTTCACCCCGGCCGAACCAGCATGGCGGGACGGGGATCTCTGGTTCGACCCTCTCCGTCCGGCGATCCAGCCGGGGGGATTCACCTCGGCGGCGGAATTGGCGGCCGATATCGAATACCACCTGTCCCGTGTGCGGCTGCTCCTCGACGAGGCGGACCTCTTCGTCTTCACGTTCGGCCTCACCGAGGCCTGGATGCTGAGCGCGGATGGCACGGCGCTGCCGACATGCCCCGGCACCGTGGCCGGCGTCTTCGACGACAGCAAATACCATTTCCACAACTTCACCTTCTCCGAGGTGATGGCGGATACGTTGGCGTTCATTTCGATCTGCCGCGAGCACAACCCGAACATGACATTCCTGTTCACGGTCTCCCCGGTGCCGCTTATGGCCACCGCGTCGGGCCGGCATGTTCTGCCGTCGACCGTCTATTCGAAGTCGGTTCTTCGTGCGGTCTGCGGTGAGGTCGAGCAGAACGATCCGGCCGTCGATTATTTCCCGTCATACGAATTGATCGCCTCGCATCCGATGCGGGCCATGTTCTTTCAACCGAACCTGCGCAGTGTCTCCCCCGTCGGGGTGCGGCACGTCATGAATATCTTCTTCGACGCGCATGGCGCGGGCGACGAGGCCGAGGACCAGAGCCGCGCCGCACCGGCCCCGATTTTGGACGATATCGATCTCGTCTGCGAGGAAGAGGCGCTGGAGGCGGACGCGCAATGAAGCGAAGCTGGCTGATCGGCTCGTCCCACATCAGCGCCATCAACCGCGCGCAGAAGCAGGGGGATTTCGGCAAAGCAACGCCGGCGATCACGCTTCTGGGGGCGTCGCGCCACAGCAAGGCGCCGTTTCACCGTCTCGGCGAGGACGGCATCGCGTTCACGAACGAGAACTACCAGGATCGAGCCGCCGGGTTCTTGAAGCATTTGAAGTCTGGCAAAGTCGAAAATGTCTTCGTGCTGCTCGGCGATGTGAACAGCATCATTCTGAAGGGCTCCGCCTATTGGAAACGGCACGAGCCGTTCGCGGTGTGGCAGGCGGGAAAGGTGCCGCTCCCCAAGACGACGCTGAAGGCGATCATGGAGCGGGATACGACACCGGTTGCGCGTTTTCTGATCGATCTGAAAGAGGCCGGCGTCCGGCCGGTCTGGGTCACCTATCCGGCGATCAAGGATCATCACCCGATGTTCGTCCAAGGCACGCGGCGGGAGGTGATCAAATATCTCGACGACACGTTCATCGAATGCATGCAAGAGGCGCTGGCCCCGCACGCGATCGACACGGTCGGGCGGCCCCAGGCCTCGCTCACCGAGGGTGGCTTCCTGAAGAAGGCGTATTCACAAGACGTCTCAGCGAAGGGCAAGCGCGATTGGGTGCATGGCAACAGCCTCTATGGGCGTTTGATGCTCGACGAGATCATGAAGGTCGCCGCTTAAGTCATGAACTCATGGTCGGGGATTCCCCAAAGTCCAATGGCGTGATTCAAATTCTCAGTCGCTGTTGGGATGATCGCGGGGCGGCGGCTGCAAGAACGTTTGGCGCCAGGGGCGCAGTGAAGGGAGCCATTGAATATGGGCCTAGTATTGTCCTATCAGTGGGAGAAGCGGTCGCCTCGGTTGCCGTGGAAAAATCGCGACGAACTAAGGAGGCTCGATGCTATAAACAAGGGTGCAGCCGCCCTCCCGGCTTCGTCTTCCGTAGGTGTAGTTGGGATGACTGTAAGTAATATACACGGAAATGGAGTTGTGACAGGCGTTGCAGGGGCCGCCAGAGTAGGAGTGGCCTTATCAAGATCTGACGTCCTTGAAGGATTTCTCTCTGCTATTATCAAATACTTTGGTAGATCTGGTTTGCTTGAGGAAAACTCCACAAGTTGTGACCTTGCTATTGGGGAAAGAAATCGAGTCCTACAGATCGCAGTGAACCCTCGCGCTGGATATTGGAACGAGGCCGAATTCAACCTCCTGCGGAAGAATCTGTTTCACCTCAAGATATCATCGATGCTATCGACAGGTTCAAGTGCGGCTTATGCTGAAGTATAAAAAAGCTACGATATTTCTATCGGCTACCCTTTTTACGTTTATCCTTTTAATGATCGCTGCATATTTTAAAGTTTATGAAGGTGATTTTGAAAGGTATTGGAAAAAGATAATCAATATTCTTATATTAGTGGTTCCAGGATCGGTGTTCTGCGGAATAGTTATTGCCCTAGCTGATCCCAGTAAGCATGATGATAATAGGGGGTGAGCAATCTATGCCAGCTCCTATGTTTTTAGATCAATATACGGATCGATCGATATAGGCGTTCATCGCGAGCAACCATCTCTCGATCGAGGGGGCGCGATTGAGCGTTGCCGGCGAAACGTTAAAACGCTTGGCGACGTCGCTTAGGGTGAATGTATTCTCGGCGAGCATAGCGTGCGCCGCCTTAAGGTCCGCATCATTCAACCCCTTCGGTCGACCACCCTTACGTCCACGCGCTTTCGCGGCGTCGAGCCCGGCGCGGGCCCGCCCGATGATGCTGGATCGCTCGAACCCCGGAAGGGCGCGAAGATGGTCGCGTGGACCGCTCACCGTCAGAGTGCGAAGACCAATGCTCTGGGCCCTCGACCGGCTCCAGCCGCCTATAAGGCGCTTCATGGAGCGTGCCAGGCGGTCGAGCTTCAAAGCGAGCTTACCGAGGAGGGGCCGATAGCAAGCCTTGAACTGGTCGGTTGACCGAGCATAGGGGTGGCCATGCTGCGGAGTCATATGGCGAAAAGGCTTCAAGTTGCCCCGCGGGATGGGGGATGCGACGCTAAGCCTCCAGATTTCTGGCGAACCGGCAAAGGTCCAAGGTGAAGCCCCTGACGCAGGAATATGTCCGGTTCGAGGATGGTGAACTCGGCGCCAGAGCTATTTTGGCTGCGGCGTGGTCGTTAGAAGCGCATCAGGAGATTATGCGCGTCAGACCGGCCGAGCTGGAATTAAATACAGCTAAGGGATGGCGCGGGTGCGACATCAATTTTCTGGAAAAATACGATTGGATCCAGTCATTTGCAATAATAGATCTAAGAATTGAAGACATACGCCCTATTATCCACCTCAAAAATTTGATCGATTTAAAGATAATAACCTATTGTAAAACAAAATTAGATTTCACAAAATTTCCTCACTTGAAACGCTGTTCTCTAGAGTGGCGCGCTGGATCACAATCTCTTTTTGACTGCGTTGGCCTCACTAATCTTTTTCTGAACCGTTATAAAGGCAAAAGCAGTTCGCCCTTCACCAATTTAGAAAGCCTAGAGTCATTGGCGATTCTGAATTCCTCAATTACAGAGCTTCATGGTCTTTCCAATCTACGGCATCTTCTATCACTACGGCTTGGTAATCTAACATCACTAAAGGCGCTTGATGGGATCGAAAATCTCACTCAATTGAAGCACTTTGAAATGGAAGGTTGTCGAGCCGTCCGCTCACTTTCACCGCTATCAGATTTGACTAGTTTGATCGACTTGAATGTAAGCGATAATGGGCGGCTAGACAGCCTTTCTCCTTTGTGTGGGCTTCCGAATCTGCGAACCGTTCTGTTCTTTGGCTCGACAAACATTGTCGACGGCGATCTACGGGGCATTTTTGAGAACCGAGCCCTGTCTAAGGTATCATTCCAGAATCGCAGGCACTACTCGCACAAGCGAGAAGCTTTCGGTCACCATTTCCCGAGATAGAAAATGTCTGAACACAATCGCCTTGAAATACCGGACTCTGTCGCGGCGGATCCTAACGCCTTCGAACTTCTGAGTGTCTGGATCGCAAACAAGCAGCAGTATGCTGTTCTTCAGACCGGAGTCTGGCAAGATCCTGCTGCGTGGGGAATCATGTTGGCCGACCTGGCTAGACATGTGGCAGATGCCTACCATCATGAAGAAGGGCGTGACGTTTCGGTAACTTTGGCAAGAATCAAAGAAGGGATCGATGCGGAATGGGAATAGCCCATATAACCTGCTCAAATTCGTCAGACTACGCCTCGCTTGAGGGCGCTGGCTTGCTGCTGAGCGACCGTGGCATTCAAGCCGGAAGAAACACGCCATGGCACTGGTAGCTGTCGATCTGGTCCTCGCGCAGGAACTGGCCGTGGACCAGCGTCGGGCGGATCGGCCGGGCGCCGTATTTGGCCTGCGCCGCGCCGATGGCGGCGATCAGCATGTCGGATGCGCCTTCGCCGTTGGCGTGAGTGATGATCTGGATGTCGTGCGCATTGCACCAGTTTACCGCGTCCTCGACCTCATCCATGGTGACGGCGGCATAGCCCGCATAGCCGGCGGATAGTCGCCAACCGGCGCATAGTCGGGCCGGTCGAAGCCTTGGGGCGAGCGGTCGATGGTGAGCTTGCAGCCGCCTACGCGCACATGATCGCGATAGTGGCGCGGCCGCCAAGATCGAACGTCTCGGTCGCCGTCCCGCGATTGGTCTCCACCTCGGCGAGCGCCCCCATGGCGAGGATCCGGCAGTCCTTGACTGCCACCGCTTCCCCGGTCGGTGCCGCGTCGTCGATCGTGACGATGGGGCCGCCGGTATAGATCGTGTCGGCGTTGTACTGGGCGGCTGCCGCGCCCACACACAGCATCGAAGCCGCGAGAAGGGTGAGGATCGAAAGCCTCGTCAACGAGGTCTTCATTCGTGCCGGGCTCGGGAGAGGGCCGAGGCCATTGCCGTTCGCGGGCGGCGTTCGCGACGTGCGAGGGGAGCGGGCGCTCAGGTTGGGTCGTGCCAGCCGCGCTCGGCGAGCGGGCGATCGGGCGCCTCGATGGTGATGAAGCTCGCGAGCTCCGGGCCGAAGGTCGGCAGCGCCATCGGGCAGCGGACGCCCGGCAGGACACGCACGTCGAAGAGCTCGCGCACCGCCCCGTCAAGGCGCAGCCACTCGACGATGTCGCCGTTGCTGGTGTCGACAATCTGGACGCCGCACCACGCTTCGGTGCGCTGCGCCTCGAGCGCCTCCTGGAGAGGCAGGCCCGCGAACACCCCGTCGTGCCGCGCCAGCGAGAGGCCGACGACGGCGTGCCCGTCGTGAAACGAAAGCCCGCGCAGGAAGCCGGGGCAGAAGGCGACGCGCTCGGCTTCGCCCGACGAGGGGTCGATGCGGGTGAGGTAGCCGTTGCCCGAATCCAGCACCCAGACCGCGCCCTGATGGAGTCGCGGCGAGTGCGGCATCGACAGCCCCTCGGCGAGAATGCGGTCGGTCTCGATCTCGACGACAACGCCGCCGTCGCGCCGCTTGTCGCGCCAGCCGTCGACGACGTCGCTCGTGGAGACGGACGTCACGTAACGCGGCACGCCCTCGTGCATGGCGAGGCCGTTGAGGTGGCAGCGGTCCTCCGGCGCGAGGCGCGAGATGAACGGCGGGCGCCACACGGGCTTGAAGGAATGCACGGCGCTGTCGGTGGCGAGGCAGGAATATTTCGTGGTGATGAAGAGCAGCCGGCCGGCGCGGTCGATGCCGAGCTCGTGGGCGTCGAGGTCGGCCACGGTCTGGCCGCGGCGGGGAACGTAGAGCCGGTCGAAGTGCCCGTTGGCGCGCTGGTCGGGGGCGAGGACGTTCTCGAAGCGCCAGATCTGCGCGAGGCCCGCCAGAAGCAGGCTCTGGCTGTCGCCGGTGAGGCCCATGGCGCGAACGAAGTTGCGCTGGTGGAGGGAGAGCGCTCCGTCGGGCCGGACGCCGACGAGGAAGAACTGGCCGGTCTGGTAGGAGGTGAAGGCGAGTGAGACCTCGTGGAGTGCCAGCCACTGGGCAAGGCCGCGCGAGGCGGTGACGTTGGTGAGGAGCGGCTCCGGCGGCACCGCGTCGCCGGGCGCGTCCGCGGTGCGGTGCGGCGCCGCGTCGGGCGGAGCCTCGGCGGCGGTCCCGGCGCGGCCTTCCACCGTCTTGCGCCGCGCTTCGCCAGGTTCGCTGTCGTCCATGCCTTGCCCGGGTCCTTCATTCTCGGCGCCGTGCGGCATCGACGGGTCGCCCACGCCACCCATACCATCACCCTACGGCGCGACCATCACCTCGCGTCGCGATTAAACGCCCATTGCGGCGTGCCCGGATACCGGGTCCGGCCGTGAGCCGTCGCTCGCCCCGTGCCGCATAATCGATGTGTGCCCCAAAGTCCCCACGCGCTCGTTTTCGAGCGACTCCGCGACGGGCGGAGCCGTCGAAGCATTGATCGTCCGGCGCGTTCCTTTGCAAAAATGAAATCACGTATGCGGAGCGGACGGACGATGGCGAGCAAGACTTTCGACAAGGCAAACACGGCATCACTGTTCAAGCCGCAGAAGCGAGCGATCCGCCGTATCGCCTCCACGCTCCTGTTGCAGTCGACAGCCCTTGCCGGGACCATGGCGGGCATCCCGCTTGCAGTCTACTCGCGCGCCTATGCACAGGCGACCTGCAAGAACTCTGGGATCAACGAGTACACGTGCTCGATCCAATCCGACACCACCTTGACGACCACGCAGTACGTCTATGGCGGCGGCTACGCGTTCTACCAAAATGTTCCGACCCACGAGATCAGGAAGGTGGGCGGAGACCGATACGACATCAGGATGACGAATCAGGGCGAGGTGGGCCGCGGCATCACGCTCTTCAACTCCGCCGACATCGTCGTTTCGGGTAATCAACCGGGCAGCAGCTCGATGCTTGCGCCCCGCGACGGCACCGATTCGTCCATCTTCCGCTGGTCGTCCTATGCGGATGGGCTGTCGGTCCTTTCGGCCGGCACCGGCTCCTTCGAAAGCGGGCGGTCCGGCGACGGCGGCCGAATCGCCATCTCCAGCTACGGAGCCACCGTGTCGAGCGAGACGGGAGGGGGCATCTACGCCCTCTCCCAGGGCGGCAGCTCCTACGCGACCGAAGACGGCGGCCATGGCAACGACATCAGGGTTGCCACCAGCCCCACCGTCTCGGGCAAGCGCTTCGGCATCGCAGCGCTCAGCATCGGCGGCTATGCGGCTGTGCGGGACGAGGACTCCTTCCAGTCGATGGGGCAGAGCGGCGACGTGACGATCTACGTCACCGGCGACAGGACCGTGCGGGGCCCCGGCCGGGTCGAGGCGACCTCCAGCGGTCCGGCGATCCTCGGCGTCTCCTATTCGCCCGACACCCAGTACAGCATCCGCTTCGGCAGGATCCTGGAAACCGGTCGCCAGAGAACCAATGGCGGCCAGGGCGGCGGCAGCGGCGATGTAAACGTGTCGGTCGGCTCGTCCAACAATCCGTTCAGCGGTACGATCGAGACCCATCTGCCGGGCCACTTGCGGGAGAAATCCCTCCTCAAGCAGAGTGAGCACATCACCCGAGAGACCGGCTCTGCCATCGCCGCCTTCAGCGTCGGCGGCAGCGGCGCGCAGGCTGGGGTGACCAAGCACATCTCGGGCGGCAGTGGCGGCGACGTCAACGTTGAAGTCACCGGCACGACCTACACAAATCTACTGACGGCAGGCGAGAATTCGTCCGTCATCCACGCCTATAGCGGCGGCGGCTACGCCTTCTTGTACATGAAGCGCTCCGACCCCGACGCGAACGGTGGCAATGGCGGCTCTGTTTCCGTGAAGACAACTGGTGGCGGCACGATCCAGAACGGTTCCTCCCTGAATTCGTTCGGCATCCTCGCCCAGTCCCTCGCCGGCGGGAACGGCGTCTACAACAACAAGGTCTACGGCACGCCCGGCAAGGCCGGCTCTGTTCAAGTCGATAACGGAATGAACATCGCCGTGGGCGGCGCGTATAACAGCGCGATTCTCGCCCAGTCGGCGCCGATCGCTGGCGGGGCGATGTTCACCAACCGGTCGGAGGGCATCTTAAACTGGAAGTGGGGCTCGCAAGCGGGCCATTCGGTCCCCTCCGGCGAGGTGACCGTGAACAACACCAGCACGCTCAACGTCAGCGGGCGCGATGCGCACGGCATCCATGCCCAGTCGCTCGGCGGCGTCGGCGGCGTCCTCACCTCAACGGCCAAACTCTCCACCAAG
Source organism: Acuticoccus kalidii (assembly GCF_021556395.1). Lineage (GTDB taxonomy): Bacteria > Pseudomonadota > Alphaproteobacteria > Rhizobiales > Amorphaceae > Acuticoccus > Acuticoccus kalidii. The sequence goes on along the minus strand of NZ_JAKGCS010000015.1, from coordinate 69,699 downwards.
AATGGCGCCGTCACGCCCGGCGCGCAGCAAAATGTCGGCACCTTCACGTCCGCCGCCCACGGCGCGGCGGTGTACGTCACCAACCACGGCGCGATCCAAACCGGGGGCGGCACGTTCAACCACGGCGGCATCGGTATCCTCGCCCAGTCGATCGGCGGCGGCGGCGGCACCAACTTCGGAACGGGCGCGGTGTCGGCCTTCGGCGGCACCGACGGGACGATCGACGAGGGCAGTCAGGGCTCGAACGGCGACACGGTCGACGTCCGTTCCTACGCGGCGATCCGCACGTTCGGCGACGAGGGGCACGGCATCCTCGCCCAGTCCATCGGCGGCGGCGGCGGCGCTGGGCGCAACCACAAGGGATTCCTCGTCTCGGTCGGCGGGAACGGCGGCAACGGGGGCGATGCCGGCGAGAGCTACATCAGGGTTGCGGGAAACATCCGGACCTCGGGCCGGTTCGCGGCGGGCAGCATCGCCCAGTCCATCGGTGGCGGCGGCGGCCAGGGCGGCAAGGACAGCGCCTGGGCGCTGGGGATCCCGGCGGTCTCAATCGGCGGCCAGGCGGGGGGCGGCGGCAACGGCGCCAAGGCCGAAGTCCGCATCGAGAAGAGCGCCGAGATCATGACCACGGGTGACCACGCCCTCGCCGCACACGCGCAATCGGTCGGCGGCGGCGGCGGCAACGGCGGTGCGGCCAAGTCCTGGGACGGATCGGGCGGCCTCGCGGTTTCCGTCGCGGTCGGTGGCGGTGGCGGCAACGGTGGCGCCGCGGGCGAGGCCTTCGTCCACCACTATGGCACGATCGTCACCAAGGGTGACGATGCGGGCGCGATTCTCTCGCAGTCGATCGGCGGCGGTGGCGGCCAGGGTGGCACGGCGACAGCTAAGGCCATCGCCGAGGGCGTGCCCGTCGACGAGGACCTCAACACCGTCTCCGTGTCTTTAGCGATCGGCAGCTCCGGCGACGGCGGCGATGGCGGCGACAGCGGCGAGGCCATCGCCATCGTCGAAAAAGGCTCCACCATCACCACCAGCGGGGCGGGCGCGACCGCTGTTCACATCCAGTCGATCGCCGGCGGCGGCGGTGCGGGCGGCGATGCCACCGCCACCTCGGTCAGCAAGTCGTTGTCGGACGTGATCGACAAGCTGAAGGGCGGCGACGACGACGATGACGACGACTCCAAGCAATACAATGTCGACGTCACCTTGACGATCGGTGGCGCCGGCGGCTCGAGCGGTACGGCGGCGCGGGCCTATGGCCATGTGCTCGGCCAGGTGACCACCAGCGGCGACCTGGCGGACGGCCTTCTCATTCAGTCCGTCGGCGGCGGCGGCGGCGCGGGCGGCGCCGGCTCCGGCACCGCGACCCCGGTCGACAAGGCGGTCTCGGGAACGCTCAACATCGTCGTCGGCGGCGACGGGAGCGGCGGCGGCGACGGCGGCAAGGTGCAGGGCGGGCTGTCCGACACCGGGTCGATCACGACGAAGGGTGTCGGCTCGCGCGGCCTCGTCGCGCAGTCGGTCGGCGGCGGTGGCGGCGTGGGTGGCGGCGGCACCGGCAACGACGGCGCGACCTGGTCGGTCAATGTCGCCCTCGGCAACCGCGGCGGGCAGGGCGGCAACGGCGGCACGGTCTACGCCTGGAACGCCGGGACCATCACGACGTCGGGCGACGACGCGCACGGCATCCTCGCCCAGTCGATCGCCGGCGGCGGCGGCGCGGCGGGTCTCGGCACCAGCTCCATCACCCACACCGAGAAAAAGAAGAAAGCGGACGGCGGCAAGGACAGCGGCACCGGGCCCGCCCTCCTCGCCGATTCCAGCGACACCAAGACCACGACCTACCTCACGGTCGGCAATGGCCTCACTGCCGCTGGCGGCGTCGGCGGCGTCGTCACCGTCGGAAGAGCCAAGAGTGGTGGTGCGCTCAAGAAGGGCACCATCATCACCACCGGCGACATCTCCCACGGCGTCCTCGCCCAGTCCATCGGTGGCGGCGGCGGCGCGGGCGCGGTCTCCAATTCCTCGCAAAAGAGCGCGTCCTCGACCGGCAGCGACGACAAACCCGACGTGTCGGTGACGCTGGGCTCCGAGAGCGCAACCGGCGGCAACGCCTTGGACGTCAAGGTCTTTGCCTCCAGCGTGACGACATCCGGCTTCGGCTCCAGCGCCATCGTCGCCCAGTCCATCGGCGGCGGCGGCGGCACAGCAACGTCGACCGGCTTCGCGGTCCCCAAGCTGGGCCTGACGATCGGCTCGAACGGTCCCCAGCCCCTCGGCGGCACCGGTGCCACGGTCGACGTCTACGTCCTCTCCGGCGAGACGCTGAAGACCGAAGGCGACAGCGCCCACGGTGTCGTCGCCCAGTCGGTGGGCGGCGGCGGCGGCCTCAGCATCATCGCGCTCGGCACGGAAGAGCTCGCGCACGACGATAGCCTCTCGGACGTCATCACGCTCAACGTGGGGAGCGCGATCACGGAATCCTACGCTGGGCCCCATGCCTTCGGGAACGACGTCAAGGTCGATCACAAGGGAACCATCGAGACGTCCGGGACGCGCTCGATCGGCATCGTCGCGCAGTCCATCGGCGCGGGCGGCGGCTTCCTGTCGGCCTCCAAGGAGAACATCGCCGGGATCAACTGGGTCGGGTCGCAGTCGGCCGCACCAGGCGGTAACGTGACGGTGTCGCTCGAAGGCGGGTCGATCGTGACCTCGGGCGACGGCGCGTTCGGCATCCTCGCCCAATCGATCAGCGGCGGCGGCGGTGCGGTGGCTGACTTCGGCAGCAAGGCGCAAATCTACGCCGGCTCCACGTTCAAATACCGAGAAACCGTCACAGACGAAAAGAGCTTCTACCCCGCCTACACCTCCGGCACGGTCTCGGTCACGCTCGACAAGGCCTCGTCCATCACCACGAGCGGCGAATATGCGCACGGCGTCTTCGCCCAGTCGCTCGCCGGCAGCGGCGGCATCTTCACCAGGAACGGCACCACCTATGCCGGCTCGCTGGGGCGCAACACCGCGAAAAGCAACGACGCGTCCGTTACGGTGAACGTCGACGGGACGATCACCACCCAGGCGGACAGCGCGTGGGGTGTGTGGGCGCAGGCGCAGGACGGCACCGTCGACCTCAACGTCGCAAAAGGCGGCACGGTCAACGGGTCATCGACGTCCGAGGGCACCGGCGGCGCTGTGCTCGCGGCTGTCGACGGCAGCGGCCACATCAACATCGCGAACGACGGCACGATCGCCGGCAACATCATCACCTCGGTCGGGGGCGTCCAGAACTGGAACCGGAACGACAGCGCCGGCAGTGTCGAAAGCCCCGCGGACGGGGTGATCACCCTCCGAAGCGCCCCCGGCACGGCACGGCTCGTCAACACGGGCACGTTCCGCATGGGCAGAGTCGTCTCGGTGGACACCGTCCTCAACGCGGGCACCCTCACGATCGGGGAGGCGGGCGACTTCGGGACGACGACGATCCACGGCGACCTCGTCGGCCTGTCCGACGATCCGGGGGGCGTCTTGTCGCGCGCGACCGCGGGCCTCGGCAAAGCGAGGTCGGCCCGCTCGGGCGGCGCCGCGACAACGTCCGGCACGGGGGCGCGCCTCACCCGTCTCGACGTCGACATGGCGGCCGGCACCACCGACCGGCTCGTCGTGGAGGGCGACCTTGCCGGGACGTGGACCGTCGAGCCGCACGTCGCCACGCTGCTGCCGAACGTGCGCGCCGACTTCCTCAAGGTCGGCGGAACCAACACCAGCCGGATCACGGTGGCCGATTCGCTGGTCTTCGACTTCTCCGAGGTCAACACCGCGCCGAACGGGGCGACGGGCTTCACCGTCGACGCCCGCTTCCACGAAAGCGGCGTCGCCCTGTCGCGCAACGAGCAGGAAATCGTGCGCGGCCTCCAGGAAGCCTGGGACACGATCGCCGAGGCCAACGGCACCGCGCCGCCCGGCGGCGACGGGCCGAACTTCGGCGAGGTGTTCGGCGCCTTCCACACCGCGACCGAGGAGACCTTCGACGACATGGTCGCCTCGCTGACCTCCCATACCGGGCTCGGCCCCCTCGCGCGGGCACCGTCAATGGCGGTCGCGACGGCGAACGCGGCGATCTCGTGCGAGGGCTTCGCGTCCGGCGCCATCGTCGAGGAAGGGTCGTGCATGTGGGCGACCGTGAACGGCGCCAACGCCCGCTATGACGGGTACGACGGGGATCCCGGCTTCGCGATCGACTCCTACGGGCTCTCAGGCGGCGTGCAGATCGAGTTCGCCGAGAGCTGGTTCGCGGGCGGCGTGCTCGGGTACGAGAACGGACGCTACCGCGGCAATGGCAACGGTCAGAGCCTCAACACCGACACCGCCTTCGGCGCCCTGTCGATCAAGCGGGAGCTCGGCGGCTTCACGCTGGGGCTCGCGGCGGGCGGCGGCTACACCTGGGGCGACGGCTCACGCGTGGTGGCGAACGGCGCCTTCGTCGGCCGCGCCGAAGCGTCGCCCAATTCCAGCTACGTCTTCGCCCGCGCCCACGGCGATTACACCTACGCCTTCTCCGACTGGGGCTATCTGCGCCCGGCGATCGATCTCGACGTCATCAATGTCAACCAGGAGGCGTATGAAGAGCGCGGCGCCGGCGCGCTCAACCTCGCGGTGGAGGGAGGGAGCGACACGTTCGTGGTCTTCACCCCCTCGCTGGAGCTCGGCGGGCGCGTGAACCTCACCCCGTCGCTGCCGGCCCGCGTTTTCGCCAATGCCGGGGTCAGCGTCTTCTCCGAGGATACGTTCACCGTGAACGCCCGCTTCGCCGGCCTCCCGACGATGGACACCTTCGAGACGACGACGTCGATCGGCGACGCGCTCGCCCGTGTGGGCGTCGGCATCGACCTCGCCCCCGCCGAGGGTCTCGAGGTGAAGCTGCAATATGACGGCGCCTTCTCGGACAAGGTCCAATCCCACGGCGGCTCGCTCCGGCTCGGCTACCGGTTCTAGAACCGCGGGCCTGGGGGGACGGCCAGATCTGTTTTGCTGCAACAAGAGGCCAGCCGCGGAGCGGGAGGTTATGGAACCTGGACGAATTTGGCACCGCTGGATGGCGCGATGAAGTCCTCGTCCGCGCCATCAGCGCTCGATCTAAAGGGCCGCAGCGTCTGACCGCGAACCTGTATTGACTTATCGTGAGGTTTCTCAATCCACTCCGGTGGAGTGAAGGGCACCCAAGTATTTTTATTAAGTTGATGACATTAAACGAAGAAAACGAGATTCAGCCGACAATTGCTCAACCGGTTTCAATTGAAGTCGATGCAATCGGAAAAGCCAATTTTGCGTCAGCGCAGAACGATGTCGCGATCGTCCGTCGCTTGAAGCTGAGGAATGACAGTTCGCAAGTGCCCGGCTGTTGCAGGCCTCCTCAAGGAGGCCTCTCGCGTTCTGGAGCGCGCCGGTCACGACGGCTCCCTGGAAGGCTATCAGGCGGACGATCCCCAGCGTGTCTGGCTCCTGGTCGGCGCGCTCTGGTCCGCGGCGACGGCACTCGGGCCGACCTATGCCGAGCCGCCGGCCTCATTCGAGGTCGAAGGGCAGAAGGTGAGGGGGCCGAGCCGCATCCGCTCAGAAGGGCTCGCCACCTGTCTCGACAGCACCTTGTTCCTCGCCGCTGCATTCGAGGCAACCGGCCTTAACCCGGTCGTCTTGTTCACGAAGGGCCATGCCTTCGTCGGAGTCTGGCTCGTCAAACGCGATTTCGTGCGACCCGAAAGCCTTCAGGTCGAGACGTAGGCGATCTCGTAGCTTGGGTTGCGCGCTAGGAACGCCGCGACACGCATTTCGGAACGACGCCGGGAAGACTCCAAGTGCGCCGCAAGCTGCTCCACTGCGTGCTCGACCCTTCCAGAGGCGAGGGCTTCCAGCACCGCGCAATGCTCCGCGATCATCGGCGGCGGAGCGGTCCCAACCTGCCCGACCTCAGCCTGGATGTGCTTGCCGGCGATCAGCATCGAATTCGACACTCGCAGCGCGCGCGGCAGCTCAGCATTCGCCGAGTGCTCGAGACATTCGATATGGAGGTCGTATTCGAGCCGGTCGAGGGCGGACCTCGCGTCGCCGACCGGCTCCTCCAGCAGCACCCGGCAGTTCTCGATCATCGGGGTGAGCCGGGCTCGCGGCACGCGATCGGCGGCAAGCCGCAGCGCGACCGGCTCCAGAATCAGACGGAGACTGTAGAGGTTGTCGAGGCGGTTGTCGTCGAACTGGACGATCGACCAGCGGGCGCGCCGGTCGCGGAACACGATCCCCACCTGCTGCGCGTGGAGGAGGAGATCGTGGGCAACGGTGCGCCCGACATCAAAGCGCCGGGCCAGCGCCAGCTCGTTGATGGTCCCGCTGCCGTAGACGGAGCGCAGGATCACCTCCCGCTCGAAGTCGTACCAGAGCGACCGCCAAGTCGGCACCTTGGTCACGACCGGCCCCTGCGCGCGCAGTTGCAGGATTTCCCTCGTCACCGGCACCCGCACCGGTGCGTTGTCGCGACCGACCAGCAGGCCTCGACCCGCGAAGGGGTGAACGAGCCCTTCCTCGGCCAGCACCCGCAACGCCTGGCGGACCGGGGAGCGGCTCGCCCCAAAGATCTCCGCGAGCGGCCGTTCGAGGAGAACGGTGCCTTCCACGAGGCGGCCTGCCGCAATCGCCTCGCGCAGCGTCTCCGCGATGCTGACGTAGACGCGCGTCGCGTGAACCGAGCCCGTCGTCTCCTGATTTACCAGCGTTGCCTCCTGCACCGGGCGTCCGCGCCTCTATCTACGAAAATGAGCATTGCATGCATTGCCCATTCATGCCAGCCTCAAGGCAACAAGCGAAGCTGCAAGAGTGCGTTCGGCGCACGACCGGCTCCACACAAAAACGGGAGGATCGACATGAGTACCGATGCCAACACGCACGGACGCGGCCTTGATCGCCGGAGATTCCTGTTGACGAGCGTTGCCGCGCTGGCGGGAATTGGCGCTATGGGGCTGTCCGCGCCTGCGGTGCATGCTCAGGGGCGCACGCTGAAGTTCGCGCACATCTTCAACGAGACCCAGCCGTTCCACAAATGGGTGCTCTGGGCAGCCGAACAGATCTCCGAGCGGACCGATGGACGGCACGTGATCGAGGTCTTCCCGAACTCGGCGCTCGGCGGCGAGGTCGACATCTACCAGGGCCTCACCCTCGGCACCATCGACATGGGCTTCACTGGCAGCGCTGCAGCCAGCCGCTCCTACGAGGCAATGTCGATCATCGGCGCGCCGACGATGTTCCGCGACTTCGACCACTGGGCGGCCTACCGCGACAGCGACCTCCGTCAGGCGGCCGTCGACGGGTTCAACGAGGCATCGGGCCTCCACGCGATGGCGACTGTCTACTACGGCACCCGCCACACCACCTCGAACCGGCTGATCGAGAAGCCCGAGGACATGAACGGCATGAAGCTGCGCGTGCCGAACGTGCCGCTTTACCTCATTTACCCGCGCGCCGTCGGCGCCAATCCGACGCCGATCAGCTTCTCGGAGGTCTACCTCGCCCTCCAGCAGGGCGCGGTCGACGGCCAGGAAAACCCGCTCCCAACGATCTACGCCCAGAAGTTCTACGAGGTGCAAAGCCACGTGGCGCTGACGGCTCACATGATCGACTCGCTGGTGGCCCTGTCGAGCGGCACCCTCTGGTCTCGCCTGTCGGACGAGGACAAGGCGATCTTCTCGGAAGTCTTCGCCAGCGCGATGGAGCAGTGCACCACCGACGTCATCGCCGAGGAAGCCTCGCTGGTCCAGAAGATGAAGGACGACGGGGTGACCGTGAACGAGGTCGACACCGAAGCCTTCCGCGAGGCGATCAAGCCGTACCTCGTCGGCGATGACGTGCCGTGGACGAAAGCTCAGTATGACGAGGTGCAGGCGCTCGGCTGACCGCAGCGCGTTCGCCGGCCGGACCCGCGCCCGCATTGGCCATGGAAGGACGATCATGAGAGACGACGAGGGCGAACGGTCCGCCGGGTTCGGCGATGCGATCGAGGGCGCGGCGGGAGAGGCCGAGGCGCCCTTCCCCATGCGCTTCGAGGACGGACCCGCGGTGGTCCTGTTCTGGGCGACCGCCGTGGTGATCTTCCTTCAGTTCTTCACCCGCTACGTGCTCAACAACTCGTTCGGCTGGACCGAGGAGGTGGCGCGCTACCTCCTCATCGGCGTGACGTTCATCGGCGCGTCGGCAGTGCTGAGCCGTCGCTCCCATATCAACATGACCTACTTCGCCGACCGCCTGCCCGCCCCGCTCCGACGCGTCGTGGCGATCCTTGCCGACGTGGTCGCCACCGCGATCTTCGCGGCGCTGACCTACTACGCCGCCCGGGTCTCCGAACTCATGGGCAACCAGCCGATGGCGTCGATCGACCTGCCGATGGGGGTTGTCTACTGGGTCGTGACTGCCGGGTTCGCCGCGATGACGCTCCGCAGCCTCCAGAACCTCGTGACCCTCCTTCGGTCGAAACCGGCGTGACCGGACCGATCCGCGCCGGACAAACCCGATGATCCTGCTCCTCTTCGCTGCGCTCGCCGTCTTCATCGTGATCGGGCTTCCGATCGCGCTGGCGCTGGCCGGGGCATCGCTTGTCTACGTCCTCGCCTCGGGCACGGTGCCGCCGCTCGTCGTCGTGCACCGCATGGTCGCCGGCGTGGACAGCTTTCCCCTTCTCGCCATCCCGTTCTTCATCTTCGCCGGCAACCTGATGAACTCGACCGGCATCACCGCCCGGATTTTCGCGTTCGCGCAGGCGCTGGTCGGCTGGATGCGCGGCGGGCTCGGCCACGTGAACGTCGGCGCATCGGTGCTGTTCGCAGGCATGTCGGGCGCGGCGGTTGCCGACGCCGGCGGCCTCGGCGCCATCGAGATCAAGGCGATGCGCGACGCGGGCTATGACCCGGACTTCTCGATCGGCATCACCGCGGCGTCCTCGACGATCGGCCCGCTAATCCCGCCGAGCCTTCCCATGGTGATCTACGGCGTCCTCGCGTCGGCCTCCATCGGGCAGCTCTTCGCAGCCGGCGTCATCCCGGGGCTCCTGATGGCCGTGGCGCTGATGATCCTGGTCCACTTCTACGCTAGGCGCCGCGGCTACCGGCGCGCGGCGGCATTCTCGATGCGGGTCCTGTGGATCACGTTCCGGCGGGCGTTCCTGTCGCTGATCACGCCGGCGATCATCATCGGCGGCATCCTCCTCGGGATCATGACGCCCACCGAGGCGGCCATCGGAGCCGTCGCGTGGGCGCTGATCCTCGGCGCCGTCATCTACCGGAATCTCACGCTGAAGAGCTTCCTGCGCATCAGCCTGGAGTCGCTCGAGACGACCGTCGTCATCATGTTCGTCGTCGCCAGTGCGTCGATCTTCTCGTGGATCCTGACGCAGAACCGCGTGCCGGAGATGTTCGCGGCGCTCGTCTCGGGCTCGACCGACAACACGTTCGTGATCCTCGTCGTGATCAACCTGATCCTGTTCGTCGTCGGCTGCTTCATGGAGACGGTGGCGGCGATCACCATTCTCGTGCCAGTCTTGCTGCCGCTCGCGATCTCGGTCGGCGTCGACCCGGTGCAGTTCGGCGTCATCATGGTGCTCAACCTGATGCTGGGACTGCTGACGCCGCCGGTGGGGATGGTGCTCTACATCCTCGCCAAGGTGTCGAATGTCAGCTTCGAGTACACCGCCCGCGCTACGATGCCCTTCATCGTCCCGCTCCTCGTCGTCCTGATGATGGTCACGTTCATCCCGGCGCTGTCGATGTGGCTGCCGACCCTGATCTACCGCTGAGGGATGGAGATCATGCTCTACCAGATCGATCCCGCTGGTCTCAGCATCATCGGCACCGACCTCTGCCGCCCCGAATGCGTGGTCGCGATGCCGGACGGCGACGTGGTCACCTGCGACTGGCGCGGCGGCCTGATGCGCATCGTCCCCGACGGCAGCCAGCACTTCGTCGGAACCATGCACGCCCCCGGCGCAGGACCGCTACGGCCGAACGGGATCACGCCGATGCCGGACGGCAGCTTTCTGGCCGCCAACCTTGCCGACGCCGGCGGGGTCTGGCGCATTTCCGCTGACGGCGAGGTTGCGCCGTTCATCACCGAGGTGGACGGCGCGCCGATCCCGCCCGCCAATTTCGTCACCCGCGACGCTCTCGGCCGGATCTGGATCACGGTAAGCACCCGCCTTGCAGACCGGACTCGCGCCAATCACGCCGGCGCCGACGACGGTTTCATCATCCTTGCGGACGAGCGCGGAGCCCGGATCGTCGCGAATGGCTTCTGCTTCACCAACGAGGTCTGCCTCGACCCGTCCGGCGACTGGCTCTACGTCAACGAAACGTTCGGCCGCCGCACCTCACGCATGCGCATCGGCGCGGACGGGAGCGTCGGCCAGCCGGAAGTGTTCGCCACGTACGGGCCCGGCATCTTCCCCGACGGCATGGCCTTCGACAGCGAATGCGGCCTGTGGGTCACGAGCGTGATCTCGAACAGCCTGGTCCGCGTGAGCGCCGACGGAACCTGCACGACCGTCCTCACCGACCCCGACCCGGAGATCGATACGATTGAAGCCGATTATCTCGCCGGCCGCCTCGGCGAGAAGGGTCATCTTGCTCGGAGCCGGGGCCGGCATATCGGCAACCTGTCGAGCCTCGCGTTCGGCGGCCCGGATCTGAAGACGATCTACCTCGGGTGCCTCAACGGCAACTCCATTGCCGTACTCCGCTCCCCCGTTTCCGGACACCCCCTGCCCCACTGGACCTAGTGGATTGATTCCAATGTTTGGAACCCTCGACTTCGTGTGGCGACGATGGCATCGGGATCGGCACGCCCGACAAAGGGTTTTGCCTCGGCGTCGTTGTGTTCGGCCAAGAGGCGGTTGATCGCCGCTTGCAGATCGCAGACGGAATGGAAGACACCGTGCTTCAGGCGGCGCCTGGTGAGCTTGGCGAAAAAGCCCTCAACCGCGTTCATCCATGACGATGATGTCGGGGTGAAGTGGAAGGTCCAGCGCGGGTCCAGTCGCTCACGCTCGCTGGATGACAGCGTGAACATGATCCCGGTGCACATCTCGCATCGAACCCGCCTCAGAGGGAATCCCGCACCGGGACTCTTTTGATTCAAACTATCCACTAGTCTGCTGAAGCTGAGTGAAGTCGCGGCCGAGGCAGGTGGGCCACCCACCATTTGTCTAGCGCACCGATCCCGATACCATCGCCGCTCGAAAACGGGGATTCCAATCGCTCCACGTTCAGGCGTCCTCTCACGACCAGCTCAACTCCATCACTCCGCCTGAGGTTGCTCCTGTTGGGCGGCGAAGGCCTCTTTCGTTGGCAGATGGCGGATCGTCTCGCCGGTAGCTCGATCGGCTTCGATGGGGATCTCGAAGCCAACTCTGTACGCCTACGTCCGCGCCGCTGGTGACGGCTGAGTTCGTGCGTGACAAGGGGTTAGCTCCGACTTCGTGTCCGCGCGTGGAGCGCGCCTCCATCTGCAAGCTGACAACCGGCGGCGTACGCCGCCCGCACATCGCGACAACGAGGCAAGCCTCCCTCAAGTCTCAGATCTCTGGTGCTGGGCCGCTTTTGCGGTGAAGACAGAATACTCTATGGCCCTTATGGGGCGGGCCGCCACGGCAGGGGCCTTCGCGAGCCGCCTCGTCGCCCAACTGCCCCGCACGCGGCGGCTTGCTGAGGCAGCAGGGGCAGCGCCCTCAAGCGAGGTGTAGTCTGACGAATCTGAGCAGGTCTGATGCTACAGTAATCTATTAAGATATAAATATAAAATAATTTGCGTGAATAGCATTAATCCGTAAAATTTATGCCTTTCAATTTATATGGGATGAATATCCCGATTATAGGACTTAGAAATAATAGGCATATTAATATAAATCTGATATTCGTTGTATTTAATACGAGTGGAAACATAGCAATTGATATTGCCACCCCAATTAAGGGGATAATCCATACAATTAAACTCAAGAAAAATCTGGTATATAGGTATATTTTTACTCTTGATCTCATAGATTAAATTAAAACGCTCTCGTCATATCAGGCGTAATTCCAAGGCGTGTGAAGGGTGTTCTGCAAAATTCACTTAATGGGAGGTCATTTTCACTAAAAATACTGTGATAATATTCTGTTATTTGCCTTGGTGACAGAAAATTTGGTTTCCCCTATTACATTTATCTACTGCCGCTACATGAGCCTATTGCTGCTGTAATGAGCGAAAAGCGCGTCGGCATAAATGCGCTCATGCTCATTCCGAATAGCGCTCTCCAGGATCGCGTCTGACAGACGGACAGAGATTGTCTTTTCCTCCACCCCAAACTCCATGCCGAGAGGCCCAATAGGATCTCCCCTTTTTGCGCGCGATTTCCAAAATCCCACCAGGTCTTCGTTAGCCGCCATTTCGCGTTCGTCGTCAGTGACAACTTGCTTTCCGCCAGGGTCAATTTTGTTGATCGGATCATTCAACGCATAGGCATAGCGATTGATCCCCACCCCCGGCACATCCGGATCGAGCAAATCGGGCTGTATGAACCGTGCAATGCGCGGATCATCATAGCGCGCATTGAGGTCCATCAGCGCCCCGGCCTCGTCGTAGCGCTCCGACAGGAAGCACTTCGACTCCGCCGCCGGCGTCGGCCGCACCTCGCTCCGCGCCTCCTCCCCATAAGGCTGATACCCCCACCCGCGTCGCAAGGTGCGGGCGCGGCTGGCCGGCGGCGGGATAGGTGTAGTGCCCCATCCCGGTCTTGACGGTGAGGTTGCCGTTCGGATCGTAGCTGTAGTCGGCGATGTGAACAGCATCATTCTGAAGGGCTCCGCCTACTGGAAACGGCACGAGCCGTTTGCGGTGTGGCAGCCGGGGAAGGTGCCGCTCCCCAAGACGACGCTGAAGGCGATCATGGAGCGGGACACGACACCGGTTGCGCGTTTCCTGATCGATCTGAAAGAGGCCGGCGTCCGGCCGGTCTGGGTCACCTATCCGGCGATCAAGGATCATCACCCGATGTTCGTCCAAGGCACGCGGCGGGAGGTGATCAAATATCTCGACGACACGTTCATCGAGTGCATGCAAGAGGCGCTGGCCCCGCACGCGATCGACACGGTCGGGCGGCCACAGGCCTCGCTCACCGAGGGTGGCTTCCTGAAGAAGGCGTATTCGCAAGACGTCTCAGCGAAGGGCAAGCGCGATTGGGTGCATGGCAACAGCCTCTATGGGCGCTTGATGCTCGACGAGATCATGAAGGTTGCCGCTTAGCGCTCCGACCGCCGATCAGGCCCGCACCCGTCGTGGCGATGGGGGCGGGTAAGAGGCGAGGGGGTGGGGCGAGCGGCTACCACAGCGCGCCCGGGGCCGCGACCGCTCGCGGCGTCGTCACATCGCTCTGTCGTCGAGAGGCGGTTGCGCCTCGTCGTTCGGGCCGTCCCAGACGAAGCGGTTGCGGCCGGCGCGCTTCGCCGCATAGAGCGCGCGGTCGGCCCGCAGGAGCATGTCATCGAGGGTGGTGTCCGTCGGCGCATATTCCGTGGCGCCGATGCTGATATGGACGGCGATCGCGCCGGCCGTCGTGTCGACGGGGTCCTGGGCGATGAGGCGGCGCACCCGCTCCGCCTCGCGCCGGGCGAGCGCGCCGGAGCGACCGGGGAGGGCAAGCGCGAACTCTTCCCCGCCGAGGCGGACGAAGAGGTCCGCCGGGCGCCGCGCCGCATCGATGCGCGCCGCGACGGCGGACAGGATCTCATCGCCGACCGCGTGGCCGAAGCGATCGTTGATGGACTTGAAATGATCGATATCGAGCATGAGGACGCACAGCGTCTCCGCCGCGGTCCCGGCGTGGGCGAGGAGCGTTTCCGCCATCTCGAAGAATCCGCGGCGGTTGAGCGCGCCCGTCAGCGGGTCGATGCTGCCGAGATTGCGAAGCTCTTCCTCCAGAAGCCGCTGCTCGGTGACATCGAGGATGATGAGCACCAGCTTGCCCTCGATCACGCGGAACCGGAATTCGAGCCGCCGGCGCTGATCGTCCGCGCAGCGAACCCAATGCTCCGATTGCCGCGTCGAGTCGGGATTGGCGCGCACGGCGGCGACGTGCTCGGCCCAGGTTCGCCGCGCCGCCTCCCGCTCCCGGTCGTCGAAAAAGCCGACCTCCCACCAGTCTTCATAGTGAAGCACGGGCTGCTCTTGATAGCTGAACAGCGCGTCGGAGAACTTGTTGTAAAAAACCGCGTTGAGCGCCTCATCGTAGATCTCCACCCCGACGGGCAGGAGGTCGATGATCTGCACGAGATCTTGCCGCCAATGGCCGCTCGGCGGAGGCGCCGTGGGGGAGAGCGTCACCAGCCAATGGTCGGGGAGATCGTCGACCTCACGCAGCGCGACTCGAAGCGTCTGGCGACCCACGGCGGTGAGGCAATCGAGCGACGGGCTGGCGGCGCGCGGGCGCCCGATTACGCCCTCGAGCGCGGCCGTGATCGAACGGACGACATAGGCCCCGAGCACGGCTTCGAGTTCGACGGGCAGGGTGGTTAGTCGATGCTCTCCGAGGAGCGTGCGGCAGTTGGCGTTCGCCCAGACGATCGTCCACGGATCGGCTTTGAGGAGGAGGAGAGGCGCGTCCGCATGGTCGACGATACGGCAAAAGGTCTCCAGCTTTTGCGATATGTCTTCTTGATAAAACAAGAATGCCATTCTGGAGTGTTTCGTTCTGGCTGCGGTGCGAGCGGCGATCCGAAGAGCGAGCGCCAGCATTTATCCGCTAATGCCGTCAGATCACCAAGTCTAAACGAACGATAGCGTGAATTAAGCGGCAGCGTGCGCGGCCCGGTGCGGGCGAGGTGCGCGAGGCGCGCGTGCTCTGGGGTCGCGGGCCGGCGGGCCTGAACAAGCCGCGCGCCGACGGGTCTGTTTCGGCCTGCAGCGCGGGCGTCGCCGGGCCTCGTGGGCGGCCGATGGGGCCATGCTTTAAACAAAAAAACCGCCTCGGTCCGGATCAGATCCGGATCGAAGCGGTTCGAGATGATCGCGATGAGGGGGACGCATGGCCCCCCGAGCCCCGTTACGCCGCTGGGCGGCTGCCGGCGCGTATTATCGCGGTGCGTCTTCTCAGAGCGCGCGCAGGTTCACTGCGGAGGACTTGCCGCGCTTGCGGTCGACTTCGATTTCGTAGCTGACCTTCTGCCCCTCATTGAGGTGGCTGAGGCCGGCGCGCTCGACGGCGCTGATGTGCACGAAAACGTCGTTGCCACCGTCCTCAGGGGCGATGAAACCGTAGCCTTTGGTGCCGTTGAACCACTTCACCGATCCGGTTGCCATGGTGGAGTCTCCAGTCTTCAAAATAATCGCGTATGCGTCGTTGTGGTAATGCGAGGGGCAGCGAAGGCTCAGGCCTGCTGCTGGGCCGCGCGGTTTTGAGGCTCGCCCGGGCGACCACGATGGGCGCCGGACGGTCCGGTCTTGGAGCGCTGGGGAGGACCCCCGGCGCGGCGGTTGCGCGGACCGGCAGCGTTCGCCGGCTTGGCGTTCGCGGTCGGTGCGTCCGTATCACGACGGCGCGGACGCCGGCGTGGATTGCGAGGGCCGTCGGCGGCTCTGGCCGGTTCCATCGGAACCGTGCCGTCGGCGGTGAAGCGGCGGCCGATCAGCTTTTCGATATCCTTCAGGAGCCCACGCTCCGAAGGATCGCAAAGCGAAATCGCAACGCCGCTGCGGCCGGCACGCGCCGTGCGGCCGATCCGGTGCACATACGCCTCGGGGACGTTGGGCAGCTCGTAGTTCACGACATGGCTCACGCCATCGATATCGATGCCACGGGCGGCGATATCCGTCGCGACGAGGACCATGACGCGGCCTGCGCGGAAGGAATCGAGTGCCCGCTGACGCTGGCCTTGGCTTTTGTTGCCGTGAATGGCCGCCGCTTCGTGGCCGGCGGCCTCGATCTGCTTGGCGACCTTGTCCGCCCCGCGCTTGGTGCGGGTGAACACGATGGCGCTCGAAAGATCGGGCGCCTTCAAGATTTCGAGCAGTGCGTCGCGCTTGGCCGACTGGTCGACATGGCGGACGGACTGGTCGATCGCCTCGATCGGCCGCGACACGGGTGCGACGGCGATTTCGGCGGGGTTTGTCAGGAGATCGTTCGCGAGGCCGCGGATCTCCTTCGGCATGGTCGCCGAGAGGAGGGCCGTCTGGTGCTCGCGCGGCAGAGAGCGGAAGATGCGGCGGATCGCCGGGAAGAATCCGAGATCCAGCATCTGATCGGCCTCGTCGAGGACGACCGTCTTCGTTGCCGCGAGCGAGAGCGCACCGGAGCCCATATGGTCTTCGAGGCGGCCTGGCGTCGCGATCAGGATATCGACCCCGCGCGAGAGCGTACGGATCTGCGGACCGGGCTTCACGCCGCCCACGACCACGCCGAAGCTGAGGCGCATGTGGCGGCCGTAAGCCTTCACATTGTCGGCGATCTGGCTCGCGAGTTCGCGCGTCGGCGCAAGGATCAGCGCGCGGCAGGTCTTCGGTTGCGGCCGTCCGCGTTCACGCGCCAGCGTGTCGAGGATCGGCAGGACGAACGCGGCAGTCTTGCCGGTTCCTGTCTGGGCAGTACCGAGGATATCCTGTCCCGCGCACATTGCGGGAATGACCTCGGCCTGAATGGGTGTTGGGTTTGTATAGCCTTCGTCGCTCAGTGCGCGAAGAATGGGCTCGGCAAGGCCGAGTTCCGAGAATTGTCTCAAACGTCGTCTTTCGTGCGTCGCGGACAGCACCGGACGCGTCTTTGTTCACATGAGATCGAACAGATGGGGCGCTAGCCTGCCCTCGCGGCGGGTGCCCTTCTGCACCAACACCGTCGCGAGTCAGAACCGCTTAGCGGTCCGCCCGCCTCTGTCACGAACCCTTATGTGCATATCGCGCGTCAAATCGCAAGGCTTTAGAGTGAAGGAGTCGAAGTGCAGTCGTGCGATTTACTCAGCCCTTGCCGCTCACGAGCCCGCGAACGACGTCCACCTCTTCGGGAACGATCCCATGACCGGCGCCGGGGATGATCTCGATCGTGACCTTCGCGTTCATGCGCTTGAAGATGCGTGCCGAGGTCTGCACGCGTGCGAGAGGTATATGCGGATCCTCTTCATGGCACGCGAGATAAACACGCGTGCCGCTCAATTGAGCACTATAGTCGAATGACTTCTCCGTGTTGCCATAAAGATCGGCACGATACTCGCCACCAGCTTCGCCGGTGCCCACGAGTGCGCCAGAGAGCGCTGCCGCGAAGGCGAGCGGCCGGCCGGCCCGCGCGGTGTACTCGAGCGCGAGGCACGCCCCTTGGCTGAAGCCGAGGACGCCGATCTGCTCGTCGGCGAGGCCGGCCTCGTTCAGCTTGGCGACGGCGCGCTCCATCGCCGCGATGGCGCTCGTGATGTAGGGCTCATTCACCGTGAGCGGGGCGAGAAAGCTGTCCGGCCACCATGAGCCGCCCGCCGCTTCGATGGCGAGCACCGAAAGATCGGGCTGGCCGAGGAGGATCGCGAGGCGCACCATGTCCTGCGGCGTGCCGCCGCGCCCATGGGCCATGACGATCGCCTTGCGCGCGGAGACGAGCGGCACGCCCGCCTGCACGATACGGCCCTTGGCATGGGGGTCGGCCATGACGCGAAAACTCCTTCGATCGCTTCGCACGGACGGTCAGCGTATCGCCTAGATGCAAGATTCGACCCGTCCTGCCATCCCCCTACAACGCAAGGCTGATGCGCGGATCGGACGCGACCGACCGGGCGGCGCACGCGCCACTCCCGCGTTGGCGCGGCGTCCGGCGTCGATTATGCTCATCAATGTTCGCCATGCGAACAGATCATATGGTCGAGCCCGCCGCGGCGCACGGCCCGTCCGGTCCCATCGCGGGCGGCGGCCGTCCGGCGGCGGCTCGCCGGACCGCAACGTTCGAGGACGGACTTTGGCTCAGCATCTGACCCTCGAGGCCGCGATCGCCGCCCATGTGCGCGACGGCCAGACTTTGGCGATCGAGGGCTTCACCCACCTCATTCCCTTCGCCGCGGGGCACGAGATCATCCGGCAGGGACGGCGCGACCTGACGCTCGTGCGCATGACGCCGGATCTTCTCTACGACCAGATGGTCGGCATGGGCCTCGTGTCCAAAATGATCTTTTCCTATGTGGGCAATCCGGGCGCGGGCCTCCTGCGCCGTACGCGTGATGCGATCGAGAATGGTTGGCCGCAGCCGATCGCCTACGAGGAGCACTCGCACGCGGCGATGGCGAACGCCTACGAGGCGGGCGCGGCGGGGCTGCCCTGCGCGATCTTTCGCGGCTATCGCGGGGCGGAGCTCGCCCGCGTCAATCCCAATATCCGCACGATCACCTGCCCCTTCACCCACGAAGAGCTCGCCGCGATCCCGTCGGTCCGGCCGGACGTCACCATCATCCACGCGCAAAAGGCCGACCGGCAGGGCAACGTCCTCGTCGAGGGGATCATCGGGATCCAGAAGGAGGCCGTCCTCGCGGCGAAGACGGCGATCGTCACCGTCGAGGAGGTCGTCGACGATCTGCGTGCGCTCGGCCTCAGCCCCAATGCCTGCGTCCTGCCGCATTGGACGATCGCCGCGATCGTCACGGTGCCGGGCGGTGCGCACCCTTCTTATACGTCGGGGTATTATGTGCGGGACAACGCCGAATATATCGCGTGGGACGACATCTCCGCCGATCGGGATCGCTTCCACGAATGGATGGAGGAAAACGTCCTCGCCGCGACGGCCGACGTCTTCGCCGATCGCGTCAGCGCCTTGAGGAGCGCCGCATGAGTGCCACGCCCACCGAAATGATGGCGGTCGCCGCCTCGCGGCTTCTGGCGAACGACGATGTCTGCTTTGTCGGCATCGGAGCGCCGTCCGCGGCGTGCAATCTCGCGCGCCTCACCCACGCGCCGGACATCACGCTCATTTATGAATCCGGGACGATCGCCACGCGGCCCGACGTGCTGCCTTTGTCGATCGGTGACGGCGAGTTGTCCGACACGGCGCTCACCACCGTCTCGGTGCCGGAAATGTTCCGCTACTGGCTCCAGGGAGGGCGCGTCTCGATCGGCTTTCTCGGCGCCGCCCAGCTCGACGCGCGCGGCAACATCAACACGACCGTCATCGGCGACTATCACAAGCCGAAGGTCCGCCTTCCCGGCGGTGGGGGCGCACCGGAGATCGCGACCCAGGCGCGGGAGATTTTCATCACGGCCCGCCAGGCACGGCGCGCGTTCGTCGAACAGATCGACTTCGTGACGAGCCTCGGCCACGGCGCGCCCGGTGAAACGCGGGCGACCTATAATGTCGACACGGCGGGGCCGACCCGCCTCATCACCGACCTCGCTTTGTGGACGATGCTCGACACCGAGGGGCGCGCCGCCGCCGACGCGGGTTTCGATGCGCGCAGCGCGGCGTTCACCGTCGTCAGCCTCCATCCGGGCGTGACGCGCGACGCGCTGGTCGAGACCGTCGGCTGGCCGGTGCGTTTTGCCGAGGAGGTCGGCCGCAAGGTGGAGGAGACGCCGGAGGCGAGCGCGGAAGAGCTCGCCGTCCTGCGCGATCTTCAGGCGCGGACCAAGGCCGCCCATCTGCGCGCGAACCGCGTGAAGGACGCCGCCGAGTAAAGCGCTGCCGCCGCGCGCGCCGCGCGGGCGCCGTGTCAGGCTGCGATGCCGACGAGGACTTTGCCGTCCTCGACCTTCACCGGATAGGTCGGGACCGGGGTTTCGGCAGGTTCGCCCTGGGGCGAGCCGTCCCGGATGTCGAACAGGCCTTGATGCAGCGGACATTCGAGGATGCAGCCGTTCAGGAACCCGTCTGACAGGGCCGCCTGACCATGACTGCACACATCATAGACGGCATAGATTTGCCCCTCGAACGGGCAGAGCGCGATCGGCAGGCCGCCGACCGTGACGGGAAGGGCAATCCCGTCGTCGAGCGACATGACTTCGGATTCGTCCGCGGCCACGGTCCAATTGATCTCAGCGCTCATTCCGCTCCCCTTTCCGACTTGGGGCGCTTCTAACCATCAATCGGCTGAGACGAAATCACCTCGATGCCACAATCTCGCCGTCAATCGCCCGAAACAGGCCGATGAGGTCGCCATAAAGCGGGGTCGCCGGGTCGGCGAGATCGAAGATCACGTCGAAATGGTTGCGCTCCGGCACCTCGCGCGCCATCGCCACACGGCCGGCATGGCGCCATGCGGCGGCGAAATCGTGGGTCTGGCGGCGGAACTCCTCGGTCTCGGTGCCGCCGACCGCGGCGACGACCGGCGCCGTCGATACGCTGGACGCCACGAGATGTTGCGGCGAAAGGGCGGCGGCGCGCGCCGCGTCGAGGTCGAGCCAGTCGTTCACATGGCAAAGCCGCATCGGTTCGATGTCCATCAGGCCGGAGACCGGCATCGCCGCCTTCACGAGATCGGCCGGGACGCCATAGTCGGCGAACCAGTTCCCGGTCAGCATCATCCCGGTGAGATGCCCGCCTGCCGACGACCCGCCGACGATGATGCGGTCGGGGTCGAGCCCATAATGCGCGCCCTCGCGGTGGAGGAAGGCGAGCGCGCGGCGGCATTGGGCGACGATCTCTTCGAGCCTCACCGAGGGCGCCAGCGCGTAATTGAGTGAGACGGTCGCGATCCCGTCCCGCGCAAGCGTCGGCGCCATGAAGCCGCCATGATCCTTGGAGAGCGCCCGCCAGTAACCGCCATGGATGAACACGAAGACCGGCGTCGCGGCCTTCCGCTCGACCGGATAGATGTCGAGCGTCTCGTCCGCGCTCGGCCCGTAGGGCAGCGAGACGACGCGCGGCGTTGCGGCTTTCGCCTCGGCGGTTCGGGTCGCGTAGGCCTCGATGTAGAGGTCGACGTTCGGGACCGTGGCGCGGGCCGTATATTGGCGGTCGAGTTCGGCGCGGTCCATGCCGCGATAGAGAGGCTCGGTCATCACGGGCTTCGTAGTCGCCTCCGCATTGTCGATGCTGCACGGATTGGTGCTGATTACATCGACCGTCTCATGCAAGTGTGTTAGCCGACAGGCAAGCGTGTGGCGGTCCTGTCATCAACGCGCATGCGCTCCTCCAGTCGCGTCGGGGCGCTTTTTCTTGGGGGAGGAAGGCCGATTTCAGCGTACGTACCCGGCAAATTGCCGATTTCGACTTGGGTCTTTCCGCTTCTCGCGATCCTCATGGTCGGGGCGAAATTCCTCCATATCGTCGACCCGGCCCACGCTCTCGTCGCAATCGCCGCTGCGGTGTTGCTGTTGGGCGCCGTCTTTTCGGCCGTCTATCATGCCGAAGTGGTGGCGCTGCGGGTCGGGGAGCCGTTCGGCTCCATCGTGCTCGCGGCATCGGTCACGGTGATCGAGGTGGCGCTGATCATCTCGATCATGCTGTCGGCACCGGGAGGCGGCGAGGAAATCGCGCGCGACACGGTGTTCGCGGCGGTGATGATCGTCCTCAACGGCATCGTCGGCATCTGCCTGCTCGTCGGCGGGCTGCGCTATCACGAGCAGAATTTCCATATCGGCGGGGCGAGCGGCGCACTCGTCGTGATCGGTACGCTCGCGACGCTGGCGCTCATCCTGCCGAATTATACCGAGGCGGTGCCGGGGCCGGTCTATTCCCACGCTCAGCTCATCGTCGTCGGCGGTGCGTCGCTGGTGCTTTATGCGCTGTTTCTGTTCGTGCAGACGGTTCGGCACCGGGAATATTTCCTCGATCCGGACCAGCCGCACGGCGAACACGCGGTCCCGTCGTGGAACGCGTTCTTCGTGAGCGCGGGCCTGCTTCTCGTCTCGCTCGTTTCCGTCGTCCTCCTCGCGAAGACGCTGTCGCCGGCCGTCGAGCACGGGGTAAGCGCGGCGGGCCTGCCCGAAGCGTTCGTCGGCGTGATCATCGCCGCGGTGGTGCTCATGCCGGAGGGGCTTTCGGCCTTCCGCGCCGCGAAGGCGGACAAGTTGCAGGGGTCGCTCAATCTCGCGCTCGGGTCGGCCCTCGCGAGCATCGGCCTCACGATCCCAGCGGTCGGCCTCGTGTCGATCCTTCTCGACATCGACCTCGTGCTCGGTCTCGAAGGGGAGCACGAGGTTCTCCTCGCGCTGACGCTGTTCGCGAGCATCGTCACCCTCGGCACCGGTCGGACGACCGTCCTGCAAGGCGGCGTTCACCTGACGATCTTCCTCGCCTTCCTGTTGATCGCGGCGGTTCCCTAAAGGCGGCGGGTCAGGCGCTCGCGCGCGCCCGCCTGCCGCTCTGGTGAAGGGCGAAGAGGTTGGACGCGGCGAGCACGGCGATGACGATCGTGCCGCCGAGGATCGTCGCCTCGCCGGGATATTCTTCGAGCACCGCCCAGACGAGGAGCGGTGAGAGGATCGCCTCGAGGAGAAGCAGAAGCGAGACCTCTGCGGAGGGAATATAGCGCGGCCCGAGCGCCATCAGGCTCGCGCCGAGAGGCACGAAGATGCCGCCGAGGATCAACGCATAGGTCCAATCCATGCCGGAAAGGGCGCCCGGCGTGAGGAAGGGCAGCGTCGTGATGGCGGTGATCACGTAGGCGAGGCCCGCCGCGGGCACCATCGAGATCGACCGAGCGGCCCGCGCGACGGTGAAGGCGCTCGCCATCGCGGCGGCGGCGCCGATCGCGAGGATGTCGCCGAGAAGCGCCGGCCCACCGACGGAGAGAGAGCCCTGCGCGATGACCGCGGCTCCCACCATCGTCAGCGCGATGGTCGCCGCAACGCGGCGCGTGAGGCGCTCGCCGAGAAACAGCCAGCTCACGAGCGCGGCGAAGACCGGGGCGAGCGAGACGAGAAAGACCGCATTGGCGACCGATGTCTTCTGCACGGCGAGGACGAAGAGCGTCGTCCCGAGGCTCGTGAGGGCGGCATAGGCGAGGCCCTTGCGCCCGAGCCCGCGCATGATCGCCGGCGTGCGCCCGCGATAGACGATAGCGACCCCGCCGAGAATGACCACCGCCGCGATCAGCCCGCGCCAGAACACGACGGTCGCGTGCGGTGCATCGATCAGCCGGATGAACAGCGAATCCGGCACGATCGCGAGGACACCGAGCATGGTGATCAGGATGCCTTTGGTGTGCTCGCTCATCGTTTCCTCCCGTCGATGCCGGTTTGCATAGTTATTCTGACGAGAGGTTGTGAAGCGGACTTCGCCCCGTTCCGCAAGACTTAGGCGTCGGCCGGGACATCACCCCGCGACCGTTCGGCCTCCGGCGTCGTCGATCCGGTTCGGCTCCCGCCGACGCGGGACAGGATGACCATGCCGAGCACCGCCGAGGCGAGCGAGCCGAGGAGGATCGCGAGCTTCACCGCCGCGAGCTGGCCGTCCGCGAAGGCGGCGGTCGCGATGAAAATCGACATCGTGAAGCCGACGCCGGCGAGGCAACCCGCTCCGACCATGTGCGGCCAGGTGACGTCCGGCGAGAGACGGGCCCATCCGAATTTCACCGCGATCAGGCACGCGAGGACGATCCCGACCGGCTTGCCGAGGAAGAGGCCGAGCATCACGCCGAGGCTTTCCGGCGCGAGCGGGGAGAAATGCGCGCCGGCCATCACGACGCCGGTGTTGAAGAAGGCGAACAAGGGCAGGATCGTGTAGTTCGTCCAGCTTTCGAGCGCCCGCTGGAGGTGGTGCCCCGGCTCGCGAAGCCGTGCCAACGCGTTTTCGAGCACCCCGATGGCGCGATGGCTGACCTCGCCCCGTTCATCGTTCTGGAGGCGGTTTTCGAGCTCGAAGATCGCCGAGGCCTGCGCCGCGACGCCGGCGATGTTGGCGGTCCGTCGCGACGGGATGAGGGCGGCGGTCAGTACGCCGGCGAGCGTCGCGTGCAGCCCCGAGGCGAAGATCGCCGCCCACAGGATCACGCCAAGAATGAGATAGGGCGCGAGCGCGTAGACCCGTCCGCGATTGAGGAGCGCCATGACGATCAAGATGGCGGCCGAAACGAGGAGGGGAACGACATGGATCGTTCCGCCATAGAAGATCGCGATGACCACGATCGCGCCGAGATCGTCGGCGATCGCGAGGGCGGAGACGAACACCTTCAGCGCATTCGGCACGCGCGATCCGAGAAGCGCCATCAGCCCGAGCGTGAAGGCGATATCGGTCGCCATCGGGATGCCCCAGCCATGCGCCGCGTCGCCGCCGAAATTGAACGCCGTATAGACGAGGGCCGGCGCCACCATGCCGCCGAGCGCTCCGACGATCGGGAGGAGGGCGGTCGACAGGTCGGCGAGCTCGCCGTTGACGATCTCGCGTTTGATCTCGATCCCGACGAGCAGGAAGAAGACGGTCATCAGGCCGTCATTGATCCACACTTCCAGCGGCAGTGAGAATGTCCTGTCCCCGAAGCTGAGGGCGAAGGCCGTTTCGCGCAGCCGCTCATAGGGCTCGGCGAGGCCGATATTGACGGCGACGAGCGCGGCGAGCGTCGCGAGGACGAGGACGAAGCCGGCCGAGGCGGCCCAGCCGAAAAAGCGGTCGCGGGCGGAGCGAATGCGTTCGCCGAAGGGGCGCTCGATCGCCTCCAGAATGGCGAGCTCGTCCCACGCGCCGAGATAGCGCTCGCCGCTGACGAAGAGGGTCGGCGTCACGACGACGCCGGCGGCCTCGCCCGAGCGCCGGTCGATCTCGAGGTGGCGCGTCGTCTCCTCCGACCCGACGTCCCGCCAGAAGCGATCGACGTCGAGGCCGATCGAGGCCGCTATCTCGCCGATCTCCTCGTCGGTCGGCCGGGCGTCCCGCTTGTCGAAGATGGCGGTATGCATCTCCCAGAAAAGGCCCTGCCGGCCGGCGGCGATCGCTGCGCGGGTGATCGTCTCCTCGCAGGCGTTCGGGTCCGCGTTGGACAGCGCCTGGCGGAAGACGAAGACGGTCTGGCTGCCGAACCGATCGGAGATGCGCCGCAGGATCTTGTGGACGCGAAAGCTGTAGGGCGAGGCGTAGTCGCCATACTCGATCAGCTCCACCTTCGCGCCGAGATCGCCGCGATAGAAGTCGTGATCGGGATCGAAGCGGGGCGGGCGGCCGATTTCCATCGCCATCTCTGGGTCGTGTCGGGGGACCGGCGCGGCGTCCGGCATGGACTTTATGTGGTTCGCGGCGCCGGAATGTCCCGTTTTCCGGCGCCGCGACGCTTCCCGCCCGGCCGCTTTTTATGCGCCCGGGCCGGGCTCGGTTCTGGCTTCGGCCGCGCGGAGCCTGCGGGCTCCGACGAGACGGACGACGACGACGACGACCGACATCACGAGGAGCGCCGCGCAGACCGGACGGGTCAGGAACATCTCGACGCTGGCGTCGGGCAGCATCAGCGAGGAGCGCAGATTGCGCTCGACCATCGGCCCGAGGATCAACGCCATCGCCACCGGCAAAAGCGGGAACCCGCCGCGCTGGAGGACGTAGCCGAGAAGGCCGAAGATGATCGAGATCCAGAAATAATAGATATGGCCGTAGCCGATCGAGGCGCCGGTGATGGCGAGGACCGCGACCGTCGGCAGGAGATAGCGCACCGGGATCACCGCCGCCTTCGCGATATAGCGCGCGAGCATCAGCCCGACCGGCAGGAGAAGGAGGTTGGCGAGGATCAAGCTGCCGAAGATCAGAAAGACGATGTCCTGATTTTCGCGGAAGAGGGCGGGGCCGGGGGCGATGCCCTGGATCGCCATCGCGCCGAGAATGAGGAGCGTGTTGGTGTCGCCCGGAATGCCGAAGGAGAGGACGGGCACCATCGCCCCGCCGGTGACGCCGTTGTTCGCCGCCTCGCTCGCCGCGACGCCTTCCGGCGCACCCTTGCCGAACCGCTCCGGGTGGCGCGAGCTCCGCCGGGCCTCGGCATAAGCGAGATAGGACGCCGCGAGCGCCCCGATCCCCGGCAGGATCCCGACAAAGCAGCCGATGAGGCCGGATTTGGTGATCGTCGGCCACAGCCGGGGCAGGAGCCCGATGGCGGAGCGCAGGCCGCTCACCGCCTTCTGCGCGATCGGCTTGCCCGTCGCCTGGTCGACCATACGGAAGGCTTCGGAGACGCAGAACAGGCCGATGATCGCGGGGATTTCCGGGATGCCGATCTGAATCTCGGTGATGCCGAAGGTGAAGCGCGGATGCATCGCCGTCGGGTCGATGCCGATCGTCGCGATCAAAAAGCCGATGCAGACGGCGATGAAGCCCTTCAGCACCGAATCGCCGGAGAGCGAGAAGACGACCGCCGAGGCGAAGATGCCGAGCGCCATATATTCCGGCGAGCCGAAATAGATGACGAGCCGCGAGAGTTGCAGCGACAGGAAGATGAGGACGACGCAGCTGATGATGCCGCCGAGCGTCGAGGAGAGCGTCGCGATGGCGATCGCCTTGCCGCCTTCGCCCTGGCGGGTCATCGGATAGCCGTCGAGCGCCGTCACCACGGAGGTCGGCGAACCTGGAATGTTGAGGAGGATGGCGGTGATCGCCCCGCCATAGAGCCCGCCACAATAGACGCCGAAGAGCAGAATCAACGCGCTTTCGGTCGGCATCGTGAAGGTGATCGGGACGAGAAGACCGATCGCCATCGTCGAGGTGAGGCCAGGGGCCGCGCCCGCGAGGGTGCCGCCGACGACGGCGGCGACCAGGATGAGAAGGTTCAGCGGCTGGAACAGAACCGCGACGGCGTGGAGGAGAAGGTCGGCCATGCCCGCTTTCTAGCCCCCGATCGCGTCGAACAGCGCCCCGTGGGGCACCACCGCTTCGAGGAGATAGACGAAGAAAAGATAGAGCACCGCGGTGAAGATCGGCGCGAAGACGGCGATCTCGACGAGCCGCGCCTTCAGGATCCGCATGAGCAGCGCGATGAACGCGATGGTGCCGATCGGAAATCCGATCGCGAGGATCAGGAACGGATACGCGATCGAGGCGAGAATGATGGCGCCGGTGCGCCGGTCGAGCCGGTTGACCGCCGCCTCGACGAGGCCGTTGCCCGCCTTCGCCTCCCAGAGGCGCCACGCGATCAGGATCAGCGAGCCGCCGCCCGCGCCGGCCGCCATCAGTTGCGGCCACAGCGCGCCGCCCCCGGGGTCGGCGCGCATATGGGGAAAGCCGAGACTGACGACGAAGAAGACGACGCTCATCGCGATGACGAGCACCGCGACGAGGAGTTCGGCGACGTTGAGGCGCATCAGGTCTCGGTCCACCGGTCTATTGCTGGATAAGGCCAATCGCCTTTTCCATGTCCGCCTGCATCTTCTTCATGTGTTCGGTATAGTCCGCGGAGCCCATGCGGAGCACGGTGAGGCCCTGTTGGTCGAGCTTTTCCTGGAAGCTCGGGTCTTCCCAGATCTCCTTCGCGGCGGCCTCGATCTTCGCCTTCGCCGCATCCGGGATGCCAGCGGGCGCGCCGACGCCATAAGGATGCTCCCAGACGACGTCATAACCGAGCTCGCTCACGGTCGGGATGTCGGGAAAGTCTGGATGACGCTCGGAGGCCATATAGGCAAGGTAGCGGAGCTTGCCCTCTTCCACGTAAGGTGCGGTCGCTTTCACCCAGGTTACGGCCGCGTCCGTATTGCCGCCGAGGAGGTTGACGGTCTGCTGCGAAGAGCCTTCGAGCGCGACGGCGCGCGTTTCGATCCCCGCCGCATCCTCGAAGAGGACGAGGGGCTGATGGAACACGCCGCCGATATCGGTCGTGCCGACCGAGATGGAGCCGGGCGCGTCTTTCGCGGCGGCGACGAACGCGTCGAGCGTCTCGTAAGGCGAATCCGCCGACACCACGATCATCGGCGACTGGAAGGCGTAGCCGGCGATGATGTCGAAATCGGCGAGCGCGATCGGGGCGAGACCCATCGGCTCGAATTTCGGCAGATCGCCCTGGATGGTCACGAGGGTGTAGCCGTCGGCCTTCGCGGTCTTGGCCGCCATGTAGCCGATGCCGCCGCCGCCACCGGTGATGTTCTTCACGACGATGTCCTCACCGAGGATCGGCTCCAACCGCTCGATGAAGGTGCGGGAGGCCGAATCCGCCCCGCCGCCGGCGCGCCACATCACGACCCAGTCGACGGCCTTGGTGGGATAGTCGTCCTGCGCAAGGACGGGGGACGGGCTCGACAGTGTGAGGGCGACGGCGGTGGCCGCGAGCCCGGACAGGATGGATCTGCGCAAATTCATGGATCTGTCTTTCTTCAATCGCCACGTGGACAGCACGCGAGAGCGAGCGCTCGACCGGCCAGCGGTGGTCTCTGCAAATTTCGTGCTGGGCAAATCGCGCCCGTGCAGGCAGTGTGCGACGAGGAACGAAAATTTCCAATAAGAAAAATCTGCCTAATTTGGAAACACTATCGAGCATCATGAGACACCAATCTTCTGTCCGAGAGCTGCAAATTCCCGACAGGGCGGCGCGTCTTGGTGCGATGGTTCGCCATCTTCGGCGCAGTTACAATTTGACCTTGCAGCAAGCCGGCGAACGCTCCGGCCTCGCGCCGTCGACCATTTCGAAGATCGAGAACGGCCATATTTCGCCGACCTACGACAATATCCTCCGGCTCGCGGCTGGGCTCGGCATCGACGTTGCCGAGCTGTTCGCGCCCCAGCCGGAAATCGCTCGAACCGGACGGCGCGCCGTGACGCGCAGCGGCGAAGGGGTCCATCACCCGACGCCGCAATACGACTATGAAATGCTCGCGACGGAGTTGTCGAAGAAGCGCTTCACACCGCTGCGGGCGACGATCCATGCCCGCAGCCCGAAAGAGTTCAAGCAGCTCATCGCGCACCGGGGCGAGGAGTTCTTCTATGTCCTGTCCGGCAGCGTTGAGTTGCACACCGAGCATTACGAGCCGACGCTGCTCAATCCCGGCGACAGCGCCTATTTTGACAGCACCATGGGCCACGCCCTCTGCTCGGTGAGCGAAGAGGACGCAGTGGTGCTGTGGATTTCATCCCACATCGATCTCTAAGGCGGGGCGCCCTCAGCCGGCGACCGCCTGAACGTCGTCCATCAGCCGCAGGACATTCTCGCCCATGATCATCGCGACCTCGCGCCGGGAAAAGCCGCGCGCGAGGAGGGCGTCGGTCAAAGCGGGGAGCTTGGTGCAGTCCTCCCAGCCCGGAATATCGAACCGAACCGCGCCATGATCGGTCCCGACGCACACGTGCGCCGGGCTCGTCAGCGCGGCGATGTGGGCGATGTGATCGACGAACACGTCGATCCCCGGCATCGGCAGCGCCTTGGTGACGAGCGAGTTGTACTTGCCGTTCATGTCGCCGCGGAAGGAGCGCATGATCGTCGTGATCGCGGGGGTTCCCTTCTCGACGGGGCCGTCATCGCCGGCTTCGGCGCGGATCTCTTCGGCGAGCACCTCGGTCGCCGCCTGGAACGGGGCGTAGATATATTCGGGGAAGATCGTCGGGCCGACGACGCCGCCTTTGTCGGCGATCGCGCGAATGAGATCGTCGGTGAGATTGCGCGGATGGTCGTGCAGCGCGCGGGCGCAGGAGTGCGAGGCGAAGATCGGCGCGCGGCTCGCCTCGAGCGCACCGATGACGGCCTCGTCCGATGCGTGCGAGACGTCGATGATCATACCGAGCCGGTTCATCTCGGCGATCGCCTTGCGGCCGAGATCGCTGATCCCGCCATGACGGGCGACGTCGGCCGAGGAATCGGCCCAAGTGTTGCTCGTAAAGTGGGCGAGCGCGATCGAGACGACGCCGAGCCGGTGGAGCTCTTCGAGATGAGCGAGATCCTCCTCGATCGCCTGCGCCCCCTCCACGGTGATGACGGCGGCGAGCTTGCCCTCCGCCTTCAGCCGGCGAATGTCCTCGGAGGTGCGGGCGACGGCGATCGTGTCGGCGTTCGTGTCGCAAAAGTCGATGATGGCGCTGAGGAGCTGGTTCTGCCGCTGCCGAGCGGTGCCGCGCTTGATGTTGTTATAGTCGACGCAGGCCGCGAAGAACGTCGCGGTGAGATTGCCCTTCTTCATGGACGGCAGGTCCATATAGCCGCCCGAGTCGGGCGCCGTCAGGTCCTGGCCGAGATCGACCTGGCGCTGGATCGTGTCGACATGGGTGTCGACGATGATGAGGTCGTCGTGAAAGTCCGCGGCATTGGTCATTCGTCAGGGTCCGTCGTCGCTGTGGCGCGAGGGGCGAAGGCCCCGCGCCTCATGAAGGATCAGCCCCGCCCTCGGCCGACAGCGTCACGCGGCGCGAGGCCCCGTTCGGCACGACCGGCAGGATGATGCGGGAGGGGTGCGTGTGGGAATGCTCGATCTTGATATGGGCGCGGCGCATCGCGCTCGTCGTCCCATTATTGTCGCCGGTGTTGAGGTTGCGGGCGTAGAACGGGAAGTTGCTCGCCGACACCTCGATCCGGATCGTGTGACCCGGACGGAAGAGATTGCCGACCGGCTGAAGCTCGACGCGCACCCGGTAGATGCGGCCGGGTTCCAGCGTCTCCGGCGCCTCATATGACGCGTGAAAGCGCCCGCGCGCGATGCCGTAGCTGAGCTGGAAGGCCGTTCCCTCCTCGTCGACATCGAGAAGTTTGACGGTGATGTCGGTGTCCGGCGCATCCGTCGAGAAGTAGATTTCCGCCTCGACCGGGCCGGTGATTTCGACCGGATCGGCGAGCGGTGTCGAGGAGTAGACGAGGACGTCCTGCCGCTCCTCGACGGCGTGGTTGTCCTGCGGCTCGGACGGGATGATTCCTTCGGCGCGCGTCGGGCTCCAATTGGTCGGCACGGGATCGGCGGGGTCGTAGATGAAATGATCCGCCGGCCCGCGGCCCGGTGCGTCCTGGAGCCGGCCGTCGCCATGTCGCGTGTTTGCCGCCCCGCCGCTATCGAGGCAGTAGGTGACGAACATCGTGCCGGGGATCGGCCAGCGCGCGGCATGGCGCCACTCGTTCGCGACCTGGAGAAAATAATAGACGCCGCTCCGCTCGGGCGGGACCTCGCCGGCCATGATATCCGCGAGCCAGGCGGCGCGCAGGCCAAGCATGTCGACATCGCCCTCGGGGCCGAAATCGCGCATCTCGAAGCGCGGCGCGCTGCCGACCGGGGAGTGCAGCCACGGCCCGATCACGAGAAGGTGGTCGTCGCGCGTCGTTCCCGCCATCACGCCGCGATAGGCCGCGACCTGGTTCTTGAGCCGCGCATCGAACCAGCCCGTCGCGTGGAAGGTCGGCAGCGTGATCGACTGGTGCCGGCCCGCCATATGGAGGGGGCGCCAATAGTCGTCGAGGTGATCGTGCGCCAGCCAATCCTGCCAGAAGGCGACGCGGCGCCCCGCCATCAGCGTGTCGAGCTCGCTAAGGGGGAGGTGCCAGAGCGCCTCTTTCCAGGTGAGGGCGGGCGCGGCATCGTCGGTATCGCCGCCGCGGGCGTACATCATTCCGAGCGCCCAGGTCGCGATCGGCTGGAGGGAGAGAACGCCGTCGAGATTGGGCCAATCGACGAAGAGGCTCGTCGGTGCGCCGGACGAGGCCATCGCCACATGGTGCGGGTTGCGCTCCATCGCGATCAGCCACTGGTTCCACCCCGAATAAGAGTGGCCGGTGGTGGCGACGCGCCCGTCGCTCCACGGCTCGGCGGCGATGAAGGAGATCACGTCGCTGCCATCGGCGGCCTCGGCCGCGGGGTGGGCGTACCATTCTCCGCCGGAATCGTACCGCCCCCGCACGTCGACCGCGACATAGGCAAGGCCCGCCGCGTTGAACCGCCGTGCGGGCGTTTCGAGAGCCGGGTCGCCCTTTTCGGTGCCGTAGGGGGTCATGGTGAAGACGGCCGGAAATGGACCGTCTCCCGTCGGCAGGAGGATATCGGCCGACAGGGTCACCCCGTCCCGCATCGTGATCGCGACGCCGTAGCGCTTGCGGACCGCGCCGCTCATGCCGCGACCCCGGCGAAATGGCACGCGGCGCGCGTCGTCTCGGACACTTGGCGCAAGGGCGGCTCCTCCTCGGTGCAGATCGGCGCGGCGAGCGGGCAGCGCGTGCGGAAGCGGCAGCCGCTCGGAATCGCCGACGGGCTCGGCAGATCGCCCGCGAGGCGCACGCGGCGCTTCAGCGCCTGCCGGTCGGGCTTGGGCACCGGCACCGCCTTGAGGAGGGCTTGCGTATAGGGATGCTGCGGCCGGGCGAAGATTTCGCCCGTCGTGCCCTCCTCGACGATCTTGCCGAGATACATCACCGCGACCCGGCGGGCCATGTGAGCGACGACGCCGAGATCGTGCGAGATGAAGAGGAAGGCGAGGTGACGCTCTTCCTGGAGATCCTGCAGGAGGTTGAGGATCTGCGCCTGGATCGACACGTCGAGCGCGGACACCGGCTCGTCGAGCACGATGAGGGCGGGATCGGAGGCGAGCGCCCGCGCGATCCCGAGGCGTTGGCGTTGCCCGCCGGAGAACTCGTGCGGGTAGCGCTCCATCTGGTCGGGCCTGAGGCCGACCTGGCCGAAGAGATCCGCGACCTTCTCGCGCCGTTCCGCCGG
This sequence comes from Acuticoccus kalidii, assembly GCF_021556395.1. Taxonomy (GTDB): domain Bacteria; phylum Pseudomonadota; class Alphaproteobacteria; order Rhizobiales; family Amorphaceae; genus Acuticoccus; species Acuticoccus kalidii. The sequence continues at coordinate 37,164 of NZ_JAKGCS010000015.1, read as the reverse complement.
CGTGCGGGCGAGGCCGAAATTCTCGAGCGGCTCGGCGACGACATCGAGCGCGCGAAAGCGCGGGCTCAGCGAGCCGAACGGATCCTGGAAGACGAACTGCATCCGCCGCCGCAGCGGACGAATGCGCCCCTCGGAAAGGCGGGTGATGTCGTGCCCCTCGAACACCACGGCGCCCTCGGTCGGGTCTTCGAGCTTGACCGCCATGCGCCCGGTGGTCGTCTTCCCGCACCCCGATTCGCCGACGAGGGCGAGCGTTTCGCCCGCCTCCACCGAAAAGCTCACCCCGTCGACGGCGCGCACGACGGACGGCGAGCGGTCGAGCCAATTCTTGCGGATCGGAAAGTGCTTGGCGGCATTTTCGACCGTGAGGACGGGGTTAGGCATCGGGCCTGAACTCGGGCAGTTCCTCGCTGCGGAAACAGGCGGCGAGGTGGTTGTCGGGATAGGCTTCGAGCGGTGGTCGCGCGGTGCGGCAACGATCGATCGCGAACGGGCAGCGCGGCGCGAAGAGGCAACCGTCGCGGCTATAATCCGGCCCCGGAACGACGCCCGGAATCTCGGTGAGCCGCGCCTTCCGGCCTCCGCCATCGGTGAGGATGCGCGAGGGCATCGCGGTCATCAGGCCGCGCGTATAGGGATGGCGCGGGTTCGCGAACAGCGTCTCGGTCGAGGCGATCTCGACGGTCCGTCCCGCATACATCACCGCGACGCGTTCGGCCGTCTCCGCCACGACGCCCATATCGTGGGTGATGAGGAGGAGGGTGCAGCCGGTGCTCTCCTGAAGGTCGAGCATCAGCGCGAGGATCTCGGCCTGCACGGTGACGTCGAGCGCGGTGGTCGGCTCGTCGGCGATGAGGAGGTCCGGCTCGCAGGCGAGCGCAATGGCGATCATCACGCGCTGGCGCATCCCGCCCGACAGCTCGTGCGGATACTGGGTGACGCGGCGCTTCGGGTCCGGCACGCGCACTTTGTCGAGAAGCTCGACGGCGCGGGCGAGGGCGGCGCGGCGGGAAATGCGGCGATGCTCGATGAGGACCTCGGCGATCTGGTGGCCGACGGTGCGCACCGGGTTGAGCGAGGTCATCGGCTCCTGGAAGATCATCGAGATCCGGTCGCCGCGCAGCGCCCGCATCCGCCGCTCGGGAACCGTGACGAGATCCTCGCCGCCATATTCGATCGAGCCGCCGAAGATCCGCCCCGCCGGCCGCGCAAGAAGGCGCATGATGGAGAGCGAAAGGACGCTCTTGCCCGAGCCGGATTCGCCGACGACCGCCAGCGTCTCCCCCTTCGCAAGGTCGAGCGAGACGTCGTCGACCGCCAGCACGCGGCCGTTTTTCAGCGCGAACCCCGAGGAGAGATTGCGGATCGAAAGGGCGGGCGCGCTCACAGATGCCTCGCGGTGCGGGGGTCGAGGAAGTCCTGCAGACCGTCGCCGAGTTCGTTGAAGGAGAGGACGACGAGCGCAACGAAGATGCCGGGGCAGAGGATCGTCCACGGCGCGAGCATCACGATGTTGCGCCCTTCGGCCATGATGTTGCCCCAGCTCGGTATCTCAGGCGGGATGCCGGCCCCGAGGAAGGAAAGGTACGCCTCGAAGAGGATCGAGATCCCGCAAATATAGGTCGCCTGCACCACGAGGGCGCCGACGGTGTTCGGGATGATGTGCCGCGTCATGATCCGGTGTGTCGGCGTGCCCACGGCGCGTGCCGCCTCGATGAAGAGCTGGCCGCGCAGCGTGAGGACGACACTCCGCACCAGGCGCACGACGAGCGGTACCTCGGCGACGGTGATCGCGAAGATCACCGAGAACACGCCGCCGCCGGCGATCGCCGCGATGGCGATGGCGAGGAGGATCGCCGGGATCGCCTGGAGCCCGTCGACGATGCGCATGATGATGATGTCCGTCCAGCGCACGAACCCGGCGAGGAGGCCGAAAAACAGGCCGATCACCGTCACCATCGTCGCGACCGAGATGCCGATCATCAGCGACAGGCGGCCGCCATAGAGGGTGCGGGCGAAGACGTCGCGGCCGAGCATGTCGGTGCCGAACGGATGCTCGAAGGACGGCGGCAGCATCCGCTGCATCGGATTGAGGCGCAGCGGGTCGGCCGAGACGATCAGCGGCGCGCACAGCGAGACGAGGACGATCGCGCCGAGGACCGTGCCCGCGATCCACAGGGTCGGCCGGCCGGCGACGCGGCTGAGGGTGACGCTGAGAGCGGTCATTGGCGCACCCGTGGGTCGAGGATCGTATAAAGGATGTCGACGACGAGATTGGTCATCACATAGACGAGCGACATCACCAGGATGACGCCCTGGACGACCGGAAAGTCGCTGTGAAGGATCGCGTCGACGCTGAGCCGGCCGATGCCCGGAATGGCGAACACCGTCTCGGCGACGACGACGCCGCCGAGCAGCGTCGCAAAGCGCGTTCCGATGACGGTGACGACGGGGATCGAGGCGTTCGGCAAAGCGTGGCCGAAGATCATCTTGCGCACGCCGAGCCCCTTGGCGCGCGCGGTGCGCATATAGTCCTGGTTCAGCGCCTCGATCGAGGAGGCGCGCGTCACGCGGGCGATGATGGCGCTATATGCGAGCCCGGCCGACAGGGTCGGCAGAATGATGTGATAGAGGAACGGCCCGACCCCCTCGCGGATCGAGACGAAGCCGTAAGCCGGCAGCAGGCCGAGCTTCACCGCGAGGACCGCGACGAGCGCGTAGGCGAAGATGAACAGCGGCGTCGCGGTGCCGATCGCCGCGAAGATCATCGTAAGACGGTCGACCAGCCGGCCCGCGAACCAGGCGCTGAAGAGCCCGAGCGGGACCGAGAACAGCGTCGCGAAGATGACGATACTGATGGCGAGGCTGATCGTCGGCTCGAAGCGCTCGGCGATCACCGTCGTCACCGGCCGGTTTTCGTAGATCGACGTGCCGAGATCGCCGGTCAGGACATTGCCGAGCCAGTGGACGTACTGGAAGAGAAGCGGCTGATCGAGGCCCAGCCGGGTGCGGATCTCCTCGATCGCCTCCTGTGTCGCGTAGTCACCGGCGATCACCGCCGCGGGGTCGGTCGGGCTCAGATAGAGGAGCCCGAACACCACGAAGGAGACCACCCCCATCACCGGAATGATGAGGAGGAGGCGTTTGGCGATGATCGCGAGCATACCGTTCAGCCAGCCCGCGTGATTCCCCAATAGATCGGCACCGGGGCCTCGCCATAGAAGTTCTCGATATTCTCGCGGCGGGCGCGGGCGGTGTAGAACTGGCCCCAGGGGATATAGGGCACCGTCTCGAAGGTGCGCTCCTGAAGCGCCTTCGCGAGCGACACCCGCTCCGCCTCGTCGGTGGTCGCGAGCCAGGCGGTGCGCAGCTCCTCGACCGTATCGTCCTGCGGCCAGCCGGGTTCGGCCTTCTCGCCGCTGTTGATATAGCGGTGGACGAGGGGCGACACGGTGTCCACGGCCGAGGTGTAGGTCGCGAAGATCGACCAGCCGCCATCGGCCGCGCCCTTCTTCTGCGGATAGCGGGAGATGGTCGTCCCCCAGTCCATCGCCTGAAGGTCGACGTTCATGCCCGCCTCGCGGAGCTGCTGGGCGAGATAGAGCGAGGCGGTGTGAAGCGCGGCGATGTTCGTCGTGTCGAGGACGACGACGGGGCTCCCGTCATAACCGGCCTCCTCGAGGAGCGCCTTGGCGCGGTCGATGTCGACCGTCGATTGCGGCACTTCGTCGGCGAAGGCGTAGGGGCCCATGCAGGCGAAATAAGACGGGCAGACCTCGAAGAATTCCGGGTCGCCGGTGATGGCGGTCAACAGCTCGCGCTGATCGATGAGGTGAAGGAGCGCTTGCCGCGCCTTCGGATTGTCGAAGGGCGGAAAGAGGCTGTTGGGCCGGAACATGCCGTAAGCGGGCATGCCGCGCACGGCGGTGACGCCGGGCATCGCGCCGATCACCGGCACATAGTCGTTGGGCAAAAGCTCCCAGATGTCCGTCTCGCCGGCCGCGATGGCGTTGAGGGCGGTGTTGTAGTCCGGGATATAGACGAACTCGATGCGGTCGAAATGGGCGACCTTGCCGCCGGCATAACCGTCCTGCGGCTCGTCGCGGGGCACGTACATCGGCGCCTTGTCGTAGACGACGAGCGAGCCGCGACGCCACAGATCCTCACGGAACATGAAGGGGCCGGAGCCGACATATTCGGTGATCTGCTCGTCGATCGGGGTTTCGGCGACGCGCGCCGGCATGATGAAAGGCGGGTTCCCGCGGATCGAGGAGAGCGCCATCTCCATACCGGGAAAGGGCTCGCTCAGCGTGATGCGGACGGTCTTGTCGTCGACCGCCTCGATCCCGCTCACGACGGCGAAGAGCTGCGTGCCGAACGAGTCGCGCTGGCCCCAGCGCTTCAGCGACTGGACGACGTCGGCGGCCGTGACCGGCGCTTCGTCGTGGAATTGGAGGCCGTCGCGCAGCGTGATCTCGTGGGTCAGGCGATCATCGGAGACGGTGTGGCTCTCGGCCATTTGCGGCTGCGGGATGCCCGCGGCGTTCCGCTCGAACAGCTTGTCGTAGATGAGATAGCCGTGCTCGAGCGTGATCGCCGCCGTCGTCCAGATCGGGTCGAGAACCTTGAGGTCGGCCTGCGGCATGACGCGCAGGACACCGGCCCGGCCCGCACCTTGCGCGTAGGCGGATCGCAGGTTCGTCATGGGAAGAGAAAGCGCCACACCCGTCGACGACGCCGCCTTCACGAAACTCCGTCTTGTCAGCACTTGGGGCCCTTTCTTTTCCATATCGGAAAATTTTTGATCAGTACGCCAAGTTTTGAACGATAGCGCACACGTTTGAGCTTGCGCAATAGCATCGATGCGCGTGATCCGATGGATTTCGGGAGGGAGTGAAGGGCCGGCTGATCGCATCGCGGCACTCTTCGCCCGCCCGGTCGGGTAGCGGGCGAAGGCCGTCGCGGATGGGCCCCGCGGGGCGGGCCGGTCGATCAGGAAAGAGGGTCGGACGGTTCGGAACGGTCTCGCCGATCGGGTTCGTCGTCGCTTCCGGCGCCGGGTACGGAGGCGCGCGGCGCCGGCGGCAGATGGCGCGCTTCGGGCGCGGGAAGGCGTTCCGTCAGGCCGGTGAGGTCGATCGTCGGCCCTGGCCTGTCGGCGTCGCCGTCGGGAACCGTCCAGGCAAAGCGGTCGAGCGCGCCGGTGACCGGCGAGATCGGTTGCCAATGATCGGCGACGACGCCGTCGGCGACCCAGGCCGGGTCGCGCGGCGCGCGCACCGCGCGGGCGAGCCAATCGCGCACCCGGATCTCGTCACCGGTGTCGGCGGCTTCGATCTCCGCCATGGCGATGCACACACGCTGTGTCGGCTTGCCGTCGAGGAAGGGAAAGAGCGCCGCGCGGGCGCGGTCGAAGGCATGGGCGATGCGGGCCGCGCGGGCGAGGGCGAGCGCGCTTTCGACATTGCCGGGGGCGAGGCCGGCGAGCGCTTCGGCCCGCTTCAGCCGCTGGCCGGCGCTGTGCGGATCGGCGATATCGAGCGCGACGGCGAACAGCTCGGGGTGCGGCGCGAGGCGGGTGGTCTCGTCGATGATCGCGGTGGCCTGGCGTTTGCCGCGCGCCGCCGTGAGCCGTGCGGCGAGCGTTGCGGCGGGAACGAGGCTCGGGGCGAGCTGGTGGGCCTCGAGCGCGTCGATCCGGGCGCGCTCGGTGTCGCCGGCGTGAAGCGCATCCTCGGCGCGGCCCATCAGGAGCACGGCCTTGCGGCGGCGATAGACCGCGCGGTCGACGAGACGGTGGCGCTGCGCATCGTCGTTGAGCTTGAGGGCGGCGGCCCAGTCCCGTTCGGCGGTGCTCGCGTCGAAGGCGGCCGCGGCGGCCCAGGGCAGCGACGGATCGACCGCGTTGGCGGCGCGGGCATGGCCGCGCGCGGTCGCGAGATCGCCGCTGCGGGCCGCTTCGACGGAGAGCCCGCGCAGGCCGAGCGTCTGCGTTTCGGCAGCGTGGGTCATCGCGAGGAAGCGTTCCGTCGCGGCGGCCGGATTGCCGAGGAGTTGGGCGACCTGCGCATCGAGCAGCGCGGTCAGTTTCTCGTCGGGCGCGAGGCGGCGCGCGTCCGCGGCGGCCTTTTCGGCGCGCTTCACGTCCCCGGCGGCGACGGCGACGAGGCCGTCCGACAGCGCGCTCCACGCCTTCTCGCGGCGCCGTTGCTTCGCCCGCTCGGCGATCCGCGTCGGGGCGCGGTAGGCGGAGCGCAAGAGCTCCAACACGAAGATGAGCGCGGCGAAGCCGACGACGAGATAGACGAGCGCCTCGGAGGTGGAGAGCGTCCCGGTCGCGCCGAACCACTCATATTGGAGCGCGCCCGGATGGTCGGCGAGGAAGGCCGCGCCCGCCGTCAGCACGAAGAGGATCGCGAGGCTGAGAAGGATCTTGATCACGCCGTCCCGCCTCGCGCCGCCGGGCCTTGAAGGTCGACCATAGGTGTCCGTGCCTCACGCGCCAGCCGCAGGGCGGCAATCATCGCGTCCTGGTTCGGCGCTTGCGCGACGACCGTCGGGAAGGTGGCCGAGACCGGCGCCGCGACGGACGGCGACATGCAGATCAGGGTGACGCCGCGCCAGGCCGGGCCCGTCGCCAGGCGGGCGAAGACTTCGGCCGAGCGTGGCGAATAGAGAAGCGCCGCGTCGACCGGCTCGGATGGGGCGGGAAAGGCGGCGTTCGGGATCATCCGGTAGATGGCGCGCCGCTCCGCGTCCTGCCCGCGCGCGCGGAGCCGCTCCACGAGGTCGCCCCGCTGGTCGGCGCCCGCCATGTGGACGATCGGCTCCGGCGCGGTGCGCAGCATGGCGAAGAGGTCGTCGACCGCGCCGGCCGCGCTGCTCACCCTGTCGAAGCCCGCGCGCCGGGCTTCATCCGCCGTCGCGTCGCCGACGGCATGGACGGGGATGTGATGAAACGCCGGGTGCGCGGCGAGAACCTTCGCGGCGAAGCGGCTCGTCAGCGCGATCGACCCGATCCCGTCGGCCGGACCCGGCCCGTCTTCGGACGAAGGAACGAGGAGGGGGGCGAGGACCGTCTCGTAGCCCATCGCGCCAAGGCGGGCCGCGGTCTCGCTCCCGTGCGGCTCCGGCCTCGTGATGGCGACGCGAAAGGGCACGGCCTAACCTTCGAAGAAATAGGGTCCGATACGTGCGCGAAGGCGATGGCCGAGATCATAGCCGATCTCGGCCGCGTCCGCGACGGCGCCATTGCCCTCGATCTCCTCGATGCGCAGCCCGTCCGGCGTCGCGACGAGGCCGGCGAAATCGAGCCGATCGCCCGTGATCGTCGCGTGGCCGGCGATCGGCGTGCGACACGATCCGTCGAGCGCGGCGAGGAAGCCTCGCTCGGCGCCGACCGCGTGCTCGGTCTCCGGGTCGTTGATCTTGGCGAGGATGTCGATCATCCGGTCGTCGTCCCGGCGGATCTCGACGACGATCGCCCCTTGCGCACAGGCCGGCGGGAAGCGATCGAGGGAGAGAATCTCACTCGCGACGTCCACCATGTCGAGCCGGATGAGGCCGGCGAGGGCGAGAAGCGTTCCGTCGCAGACCCCCGCGTCCAGCTTGGACAGGCGGGTCTGCACGTTGCCGCGCAACACCTCGACCTTGAGATCGGGGCGCTCTCGGCGCACAAGCGCCTGGCGGCGCAGCGACGCGGTGCCGACGGTCGCCCCCTCCGGCAGTTCGGAGAGGGTGAGGCCGCCGCGGCCGATGAACACGTCCCGCACGTCGGCGCGCTTCATGAAGGCGCCGAGCGTCAGAGGAGACGGCAGGATGGTTTCGAGGTCTTTGGCCGAATGGACGGCGCAATCGAGCGTCTCGTCGAGGAGGCCGGTCTCGATCTCCTTGGTGAAGAGACCTTTGCCGCCAAGTTCGGCGAGCGGACGGTCGAGCACCTTGTCGCCCGTCGTCTGGATCGGGACGATCTCGACCATGTCCTTCGGGATGCCAGCGTTGGCGACGATCGCGTCCGCCACCATCTGCGCTTGGGCGAGGGCGAGCCGGCTGCCGCGAGTTCCGATGCGTATCGTGTTCAATTGAAGACCAGGGCAAAGGGTAATCAGTCAGGTGGAGCATAGGGGAGCGACCGCATCGGAGGAACCCTTCGTCCTCGGGATCGAGACGAGCTGCGACGAGTGCGCCGCCTCGGTGGTCGAAGGCGGGCCGGGGCGGGCGCGTATCGTGTCGAATGTGGTCTGGAGCCAGATCGACCTTCATGAAGAATTCGGCGGCGTCGTGCCCGAGATCGCGGCCCGCGCGCATCTCGAGACGATCAACCGCGTCGTCGGCGAGGCGCTCGCCGAGGCCGGCGTCGGGCTCGACCGGATCGGCCATGTCGCGGCCACGACGGGCCCCGGCCTTCTCGGCGGCCTCCTCGTCGGCGCGACCTTCGCGAAGGCGTTGGCCGCCTCGGCCGGGGTGCCGTTCGTACCGGTCAACCATCTCGAGGCGCACGTTCTGACGCCGCGCCTCACCGACGGGATCGGCTTTCCCTATTGTGTCGCGCTCCTGTCGGGCGGGCACGCGCAGTTCATCGCCGTGCGCGATGTCGGGGATTATCGCCGCCTCGGCGGCACGATCGACGATGCGGCCGGCGAGGCGTTTGACAAGACGGCGAAGCTCCTGGGGCTCGCCTATCCGGGCGGCCCTTCGGTCGAACGCGCGGCGCGCGAGGGCGACCCGAAACGGTTCGACTTTCCGGCCCCGCTCGCCAAGCGCGCCGGGTGCGACCTGTCCTTCGCCGGCCTCAAGACCGCCGTCCGCCTCGCCGCACAAAAGACCGCGCCGCTCACCGACCAGGACGTCGCCGACATCTGCGCCTCGTTTCAGGACGCGGTGGCGCGGCTGTTGGAGCGGAAGGCCGGCGCGGCGCTCGACGCCTTTCGCGACAGCGAGGGGGAGGCGGCGCCGACCTTGGTCGCCGTCGGCGGCGTCGCGGCCAATCTCGTGCTGCGCGGCGCGTTGACGCGCGCGGCCGAGGCGCGGGGTGTGGCGTTCGTCGCGCCCCCGCTCGCTTTGTGTACGGACAATGGCGCGATGATCGCCTATGCCGCGCTCGAGCGTGTCAGCGCGCAATCGATCGAGGGGGACGGACGCGTCCGTTCACGCTGGCCGCTCGACGCGTCGGCGGCGCCGCTGCTGGGGGCCGGCAAGCGGGGAGCGAAGGGCTGAGGCCCGGCCCGCACCGTGCCGGCGACGGGTGGGCTCGGATGATCGGCGCCCGAGCCCTTCGGCCCTAAGCCGGGGCGGGGGATTCGGCGAAGCGGCCCGGCCGGTGCGCCTTGCTGCGATACAGCCTCTTGTCGGCCGCCTCCAAGAGCTCGTCGAGAGAGCGGCCGTCCTCGATCGTGCTCGCTTTGCCGATGCTGATATGCAGCGACCAGGGGCTCTCCGGCATCGCCGTGTCCCGTGCGGCCTCACGCAGATCCTCCACGATGCTGTTGGCGTCGTTCGCCGTCGCGTTCGGGAGGACGATCAGGAATTCATCCCCGCCGAGCCGGTAGACCGGGTCCGTGTCCCGCAAGGTCGACTTGATGAGTTCCACGAGGAATTTGAGCGCGCGGTCGCCCGCGGCATGGCCATATTCGTCGTTCACCTGCTTGAAGGCATCGATATCGACGAGGAGGACGCTGAGCGGCCGGCCCGTCGCGGTCGCCTCCCGCACGAGGCGCGGGCCCTCCTCGGCGAGCGCCCGGCGGTTGCGCGCGCCGGTGAGGATGTCGATCTTCGCGACGACGTCGAGCGCCTCGAAGCGCTGGCGGTAGGTGAGAGCCACGAACACATCCCGAAGATCGGGCCCCAGCCCCATCTCGTGGTGCTCCATGAACCGCAGATAGGCCCACAGGATCGTGGTGTAGATCAGGCAGACCGCCATCTTGCCGACGAACCCGTCGCGGAAGGCGCTGAGCGGCACGTCGAAGAAGAGATGAAGCGCCGAGAAGAATGCGAGATGATCTGCGGTGAGGATGATCGCGCCCGTCAGCCACAATGCGACCCAGAGCGGCAGCCGCAATTGGGACAGCTTCTCATAGAGGATGATCATCGCGATACAGTCGACGAACAACAGAAACGTGCCCCAGACCGACAGCCAGGCGGATTCGGAGATGATTGTGACCGCGACGGCGTTCGTGTCGGGCGCCTGCAAGCCCACGAGCACGATGAGCGCCGTGATGATCAGGTTGCCGAGTAGGAGCCCATAAATCGGCTGCCGGACGGTTTCCGCGTCCTCGCGAATATAGACGAGCACCAGGAGGAACAGCTTCCCCGGAAAGAGAAGGACGGACCCCGGGCTGAGCGAGACGGGGCCGACGTCGAGAAAGACAGACGTTGCGAGATAAGTCTCCGCGAACGTCACGCCGCAGAGCGCCGAGAAGAACATCCCGATGCCCAGCATCCTCCGATATCGGAAGAGCGCGAGCATCACCCCGAAGTAAATCGCGATTTGGACAAGAGCAAGCACGATGACATTCAGCATTATCGTGCCGCGCCTCGGGCCGAAACGGTGCCTATGCTTACCTCCCCTCGAAGCCGGTCGCGTGAGCGGACGGCGCGGCGCCCGTCCCGAAACGGCTTGTCCATCGCCGTCGCTCAAAGACGGGCGAATTGTGACGAATACCAATTGGATTTGGCACGCGCGAATGCGGCATGTGAAAGCCGATTTGACTCAGTTTTTCTAGCTCGGAATTGTACAGATTCGTGAAAAAATGAGCCATGTGCGCGGTTTGAAGGGGATGCCCCATATGCGCCCCTATCGTGGCTTGATTTTGGCGCGATGGCCAGTATGCATCGCCGGCTTTATGATAAAATTCCGTTATGCGACGCTTTATGTCGAGGATGTTGCTGCGGCGCTGCGTTTTCATGATCGCGTCTTCGACCCGAGCGCCGACTTTTTCGGGTCGGGCGGAAGCGATCGCGAACGCGGGGCCGTCACCTAGCGATGAGCGCCCGACACCCGAGAGAATTTTCGTCACACGTTTCGATGTGCGGTATGATTTTTTTGGAACGCTACGTTGTGCGGGGCGGGTGGTCGCGCGCTGAGAGAATACTGGATACCCGCGGAAGGCGTTTCACCGGAGAACCCGACCGGGCAAATGGCGTTTTTGTCCGACTGTCGGTCAAGTTATAGAATAATTTCCTCGTCGTCGACATCGCCAGCTTCGCTGATAACGCTGAAATGAATATCAACACCCAATTCGGCGATTTTTAACAGAAGAGAGTGGGGAACATTGAAGTCTCCACGGAATTGATCAGTAACAATTTGTATTAAAATATTTGCCCAAAACTCTGGTCGCGAACAGGTTCGGCGAATCACTTCTGATCGTTCGCGAGTTCGGTCAACCAGCCATCTGAGATGATCCTCCATCGGAGCGTGCTCCGAAATCTCAAGGTCACTTTCAAGGTTGAACACCTTCCGAGGGGGGGCATTGGGCCGCCTCGGTTGGTTATTGGGCTCAAGGCCAATGAGCTGGCCGATCGCTGCACCTGAACTTAGCTCGGTGGAGCCGATGGTGAGCCAGACCCGATGTGAATCTTGCATGAGCGGTCGTCTCCGTCATCATTGGCAGACATTGCCGCGCTTTTCGGTCGTGCAGAACTCGGAATGCCGTCGGGGGACGGGGTCGTGTTGCCCTTCGGCACGTGCCCGACCGCGATCGGCACGGTCTCCTTCAGCGGTGACGAGGATTTTCGCAGCCATAACGCTGGCCGGTGCGAATGGATTCCTCGACGAGAACTGCACGCCGGTGGCGGGCGGCGTAGGAACAGCGGACGTCACGTTTCGCGGCAAAGGTCACCCCCGCCGGACCCGCATCAGCCCTTCCTGCGCCGTCGACGCGACGATCGTCCCGTCGAGAGCGAAGATCTGCCCGCGCGTGAACCCGCGGGCGCCCTCGCTCGTCGGACTGTCGGTCGCGTAAAGGAGCCATTCGTCGGCGCGGAACGGGCGATGGAACCACATCGCATGGTCGAGGCTCGCCATCTGCATCTGACGGTCGAAGACCGACTTTCCGTGCGGGAAGAGCGCAGTGTCGAGGAGCGTCATGTCGGACAGATAGCCGAGCACGGCCTGATGGACCGACGGGTCGTCGGGCAAAATGTCGGTCGCGCGGACCCAGACATATTGAAGGGGCGCCAGCGCGTCCGTGGAGAGATAGTGGTCGAGCTCCACCGGGCGCAGCTCGATCGGCCGGTCGCGCTCGAAATAACGTCGCACCGCCTCCGGCGCCTTCTCGATCATGATCGCCTTGAGGGTATCCTCGTCGGGCAGGTCGTCGGGCTTCGGAACGTCCGGGAACGGGGCGTGGATGTGGGACAGACCCTCGGCCTCGGACCGATGATAAGAGACCATCATCGTGAAGATCGCCTCGCCGTGCTGAACGGCCTTCACGCTCCGGGTGGAGAAGGAGCGCCCGTCGCGGACGCGCTCCACGAGATAGATGATCGGCACGGCCGGATCGCCCGGCCGCACGAAATAGCCGTGCAGCGAATGGGCCGGCCGGTCGTCCACGGTGCGGTTCGCCGCGACGAGAGCCTGGCCGATCACCTGGCCGCCGAACACGCGCTGCCATCCGACCTGGGGGCTGCGGCCTCGGAAGAGGTTGCGTTCGAGGGGTTCGAGGTCGAGTGTAGCGAGGAGTTCGGCAACAGCGGGGCGCATGGCTTCGGCAATGTTGTGACGGATCGCGAGGACTTGTCATGAAACCGCACACGGGTGCAACGCATCCCTTCGGCTCTCGCCGAAAGGAGCTTCGATGAAACGGACGATCGCCATCGCGGGCGGCGCGGTGGTCGGGCGCACCCTCGCCGTGGCGCTCGCTTCGCAATCCCATCTCAAGGTGCGTCTCTTTACGGGGCCTCAGCCGGGCGCCGATTCGCGCGCGAGCGCGCTCGCCGCGGCGGGACGGCGGCTCTATGGCCGGCTCGGCGTGTGGCCGATGGTGGCGAACCTTGCCGAGCCGATCCGCGAAATGCGGATTACCGACAGCGCGGCCGACGACGTGATCCGCCCCGACCTCCTGCATTTCGCCGGAGACGTCGAGGGCAACCCCTTCGCCCACATGGTGCCGAACGAGGCGCTCTACGAGGCGCTGGTGGCGCGCTGCGAGGCGCTCGACATCGAGACGATCCCCGCGAGCGTCACCTTCTACACGGAGGACGAGCGGGGCGTTTCGATCGAGGCGTCCGACGGCGGCAGCTATGGGGCCGAGATCCTGGTCGCGGCAGATGGGCGGCGCTCGAAGATCCGCCAGATCTCCGGCATCGGCGTCGTGGAGCGGACCTATGAGCAATCCGGCATCGTCGGCACCGTGGTGCACGAGGAGCCGCATCACGGGGTCGCGACGCAGCATTTCCTGCCCAACGGCCCGTTCGCCATGCTGCCCCTCACCGGCAACCGCTCCTCGATCGTGTGGACCGAGCGGCCGGCCTTCGCCCGCGAGCTGGTGGACATGGACCCGCTCCTCGCCGGGCTCGAGATTGAGCGGGCATTCGGCCTTTCCCTCGGCCGGTTGATGGTGGAGGGCGAACTCCAGTGCTACCCGCTGACGGCGATGCTCGCCCGCGGCTGGTTCGCCGGGCGCGTCGCGCTCGCGGGGGACGCTGCGCACGTCATCCATCCGCTCGCGGGTCAGGGCCTCAATCTCGGCCTGCGGGATGTCGCAGCGCTCGCCGAAGGGCTCGTCGAGAGCGCCCGCAACGGCGAGGATCTCGCGCTCGCTCTTCCGCGATATGAAAGCCAGCGTCGGGGCGACACGACGCAGATGGCCCTCGTCATGGACGGGCTCAACACCATATTTTCCACGCGCTCGAGCCTTGCCCGCGCGGTCCGCTCCGTAGGCCTCGGCCTCGTCGACAAGCGGACCCGGCTTAAGGGTCTGTTCATCCGCGAAGCGGCTGGAGTGGAGGGCGACATCCCCCGTCTGTTGCGGGGAGAGGCCATCTGAGGGATCCGCCCGCCCCGAGCGGCGTACGCGGGTCACGACAATCGAAGGCCGGACGGCTTCGCTGAAAAAAGATCGCGAAGCCGGATCGGCGGAAGGAATAATTGGAGCTTGCCCACGTTGATCTTGGGCAGGCCCCGCACACCGGATCGTCGATCGCTTTCCGGAGACGCCCGTCACACGCGGTGTGATGACGGTGTCGCCTCCGGGCGAGCGGCAGACGGACGGGTGGAGAGGAAAAGCTGAAATGTCTCCGATCGTGTTGTTCGTCACCGTGGTCGGGCTAGGTGCCGTGACTGTGGTGCTGCTCGCAGGGTTGTGGAACCTGATGCGGGGCGGATCGCCGAACCGGTCCCAAGCGCTCATGCGGATGCGGGTCTTGCTGCAATTCATCGTCATCGTCGTTGCGATGACGGCTCTTTACTTCACCTCCGGTTAGACGACGGCGACGATGGTCACACTCAACAAGATCTACACCCGCACGGGTGACGACGGTTCGACCGCGCTCGGCAATGGTCAGCGCCGCAAGAAATACGACACCCGTGTCGCGGCCTATGGCACGGTCGACGAGACGAATGCCGTGCTCGGCTGCGCCCGCGTACTCGGGCCCGAGGAGCGGCTCGACAAGATGCTCGCCCGCATCCAGAACGACCTCTTCGATCTCGGCGCCGATCTCGCGACGCCGCACGGCGCGGAGCTGCCTTATGAGCCGCTGCGCATCGTGTCCTCGCAGGTCGACCGCCTGGAGCGGGAGATCGACGATCTCAACGGCTCACTCGCGCCGTTGAAGTCGTTCGTGCTGCCGGGCGGCTCGCCGTTGTCGGCGCAGCTTCATCTCGCGCGCACGGTCTCGCGCCGCGCCGAGCGGCTGATGGTCGAGCTCGCGGCGCACGAAAGCGTCGGAGAGGCGGCGCTGCGCTATATGAATCGGCTGTCGGATTTCCTATTCGTCGCGGCACGCATCGCGAATCGCAACGGCGCCGACGACGTGTTGTGGGTGCCGGGGCAGAGCCGCGGCGTTTGACAGGGGTCCGGGGCGCCGATAGCGTCCCTCCGCCGTCCCGGAACGAGGCGTTCGGGGCGGCAAAATCAAGAGGTTGAGACGACGATGAAGATCTTGGTGCCGGTCAAGCGGGTGGTCGACTACAACGTCAAGATCCGCGTGAAACCCGACGGCTCCGGCGTGGACCTCGCAAACGTCAAGATGAGCATGAACCCGTTCGACGAAATCGCCGTCGAAGAGGCGCTCCGTTTGCGCGAAGCCGGCACCGCGACCGAGGTCGTCGCCGTCTCGATCGGGCCGAAACAGGCGTCGGAGACGCTGCGCACCGCGCTCGCCATGGGCGCCGATCGTGCGATCCACGTCCTCGTCGAGGACGCGCCCGAGCCGCTCGACGTCGCGAAGATCCTGAAAGGCGTCGTCGAGGAGGAGGGCCCCGGCCTCGTCATTCTCGGCAAGCAGGCGATCGACGACGATTGCAATCAGACCGGCCAGATGCTCGCCGCTTTGCTCGGCTGGGCGCAGGGCACGTTCGCCTTCAAGGTGTCCGTCGAGGGCGAAACCGTCGACGTGACGCGTGAGGTCGATGGCGGTCTGCAGACGGTGAAGCTCAAGCTGCCCGCGATCGTGACGACGGATCTGCGCCTCAACGAGCCGCGCTATGCCTCGCTGCCGAACATCATGAAGGCGAAGAAGAAGCCGCTCGACCAGAAGGAAGCCGGTGACTATGGCGTTTCCCCGCGCCGCCGGCTCGAAGTCCTGTCGACGGCGGAGCCGGGCCAGCGCCAGGCCGGCGTCAAGGTGGGATCGGTCGCCGAACTTGTCGATAAGCTGAAGAACGAGGCCGGCGTCATCTGACGCGGCGGAGGTTAGGATGACGACCCTTTTGATCGCCGATCACGCAGCCGGTGTCTTGGCCGATGCGACCGCGAAGGCCCTGTCGGCAGCGACCGCGCTCGGCGCACCCGTGCACGTTCTCGTTGCGGGCTCCGATATCGACGGCGTGGCGGCGTCCGTCGCCAAGCTCGCCGGCGTCGAGACGGTTTTGACCGCCTCGGGCGACGCGTACGCGCACAATCTCGCCGAGCCGCTCGCCGACCTCATCGTGTCGCTCGCGCCGTCCTATGACGCGCTCGTCGCGCCCTCGAGCACCACGGGCAAGAACGTGATGCCGCGCGTTGCCGCGCTCCTCGACGTGATGCAGATCTCCGATGTGATGGCCGTCGACGGGGCGGACACGTTCAAGCGTCCGATCTACGCCGGCAACGCGATCCAGACCGTCCGCTCGACCGACGAGAAAAAGGTCCTCACCGTCCGCACCGCGTCCTTCCAGGCGGCGGGCGAGGGGGGATCGGCCGAGATCAAGTCCGTCGACGCGGCGGCCGATCCGGGCCTTTCGACCTTCGTCGGCGAGGATATGGCGAAGACCGACCGGCCGGAACTCGGCTCGGCCCGCGTGATCGTGTCCGGCGGTCGCGCCCTCGGGTCCTCCGAGAAGTTCCACGAGGTGATCGAGCCGCTCGCCGACGCGCTCGGCGCGGCGATCGGCGCCTCGCGTGCCGCGGTCGACGCGGGCTATGCGCCGAACGACTGGCAGGTCGGTCAGACCGGCAAGGTCGTCGCGCCCGAGCTTTACATCGCGTGCGGCATTTCCGGGGCGATCCAGCACCTCGCGGGCATGAAGGATTCCAAGGTGATCGTCGCGATCAACAAGGACGAAGAGGCGCCGATCTTCCAGGTCGCGGACTATGGTCTCGTCGGAGACCTCTTCACGTTGGTTCCGGAGCTCGAGGGCGAAATCAAAAAGCGCGCCTCTTGACCGACAGCCGCCGCGATCAAGCGCCGCGGCGGCCAATCGGTCCGCAAAGGCTTGACGTGCCTGGCAAGGCAGGCTTCATCGACGATAAATATTCGTCCAAGACGGCGGCCTTCATGAGCGATATCAAAAGCGTTGGTGTGATCGGCGCGGGGCAAATGGGCAACGGGATTGCCCATGTGGCCGCACTCGCGGGCTATCACGTCTTCCTCAATGACGTGGACCGCAACCGCATCCAATCCGGCCTCGCCACGATCACCGGCAACATGGCCCGCCAGGTCTCCGCCGGCCGGATCGACGACGAGACCCGCAAGTCCGCCGTGGAGCGGATCACCGCGGCGCCCAACCTCGACGAATTGTCGGAGATGGATCTCGTCATCGAGGCCGTCACCGAGAACGAGCAGGCCAAGCGCAAGATCTACGCGCAGGTGTGCCCCCTCCTGAAGCCCGAGGCGATGTTGGCGACGAACACGTCGTCGATCTCGATCACCCGCCTCGCCGCGGCGACCGATCGGCCGGAGCGCTTCATCGGCATCCACTTCATGAATCCCGTCCCGGTGATGGAGTTCGTCGAGCTCGTGCGCGGCATCGCCACCGCCGACGAGACGTTCGAAGTCGCCGCCGCTTTCGTCGAGAAGATCGGCAAGGTCTACGCGGTGGCGGAGGATTTCCCGGCCTTCATCGTCAACCGCATCCTGCTGCCGATGATCAACGAGGCGATCTACACCCTTTATGAGGGCGTCGGATCGGTCACGGCGATCGACACCGCGATGCGGCTCGGCGCGAACCACAAGATGGGGCCGCTTCAGCTTGCCGACTTCATCGGCCTCGACACCTGTCTGTCGATCATGCAGGTGCTGCACGACGGGCTCGCCGACTCGAAGTATCGCCCGTGCCCGCTTCTCGTGAAATATGTCGAAGCCGGGTGGCTCGGGCGCAAAGCCGGGCGCGGCTTTTATGATTATCGCGGCGAGCACCCCGTCCCGACCCGCTGATCCGCTGCGCCGCGCTCGCCCCAGGCTGGCGCGGATCGTCGCAACCCTTGTCGCACTCCTGGCCGCGAACGTCGCGAATGCGGCGTGTTTCGGGCCCGAAGAGCCCGTCGAGATCGCCGGGATCGAAGGCGGATCGAGCCTCGCCCTCACCGATGGGCGGACGGTCCGGCTTGCCGATATTCGCCTTGATATCGCCCAAATCCCTACGGAACGCGCCGCGCTGCTCCGCGCACGCGCGGAGGTGGAGCCCGTTGCCTTCCGACCATTGGAAGGCGGTGATCGCGACCGTTATGGGCGCCATCTCGGCGACATTGTCTTCAAAGACACAGCCGAAAGTCTTCGCGAGCGCATGGTCTCGGACGGCCTTGCGTTCGTGGACCCGACTGATATGTCGGAGGGGTGCTTAACGGCGCTCTTCGAGGCGGAACGCGGTGCGGAAAATGACGGTGTCGGCCTCTGGGCGCAGCCTGAGGCTGTGTTCGACGCGGCACAGCCTGATCTTTCCCGATACGCTGGGCAGTACGCCCTCGTCGACGGAGTGGTCAAGAGCGTCGGCGAGACGAAGCGGAACTTATATCTAAACTTTGGTGAAAACTTCCGGACCGATTTTACCGTCATCGTGCGGCGTCAGGACGCCGAGCGATGGGAGGGCGGCTTTACGGCGCGCGCGGGGGTCGGGGTCCGGATTAGGGGTGTGTTGGAAGCGTGGAACGGCGGCTTGATCCGAGTCGAGCATCCCGCCCAGATCGAGTGGCGGGACAGCTCCGGGCTCTAGCTCTCTCGATCACTTTGGCGCTCGCTGCGTGCGGCGGCTCGGTTGGAGAAAAACCGCTCCTGACCACGAGCCAGCCGCCGCAGACGACGGCGAGCGAGCCATCCGTCGCGCGCCCGGCCCGGACGCAAGAGCATCTGAAGCTCATCGGCGCCTATGGCGGCGTCTACGCCAACCCGCAGATCGAGGCGATGGTGAACGGCCTCGTCGAGCGTCTCGTCGCGGTGTCGAGCCAGCCCGATCGCGAGATGCGGGTCACCATCCTCAATTCGCCGGCGGTCAATGCCTTCGCGCTACCCTCGGGGGACCTTTTCGTCACGCGCGGCCTCATCGCCCTCGCGAACGACGAGAGCGAGCTTGCCGCCGTGATCGCGCACGAGATCTCGCACGTCACCGCCGACCATGCGCGCCTGCGCCAGCGGCAGGCCCAGGCCGCCGCGCTCGCCAAGCGGGTGAGCGACGTGGTGACCGACCCATCGATCAAGGCGGACTCGCGTGAGACCGCAGAGCTCAGCCTCGCGACCTTCAGCCAGCAGCAAGAGCTGGAGGCGGACGAGATCGGCGTGAAAACCCTCGCCGCGGCCGGGTTCGATCCGTTCGCCGCCGCGCGCTTCTTGAATTCGATGGCCCGCTTTGCACAGCTTCCGTCGCTGAACGCGGCGAGCGAGGACGGGCCGGGCTTCCTGTCCTCCCACCCGTCGACGCCGGCGCGCGTCGACCACGCCAAGCGCGTCGCCCGCAGCTTCGGCGCGCCGGGTCTCGGCCGCACCGCGCACAACAACTATCTGCGCACGCTCGACGGGACGCTCTATGGCGACGACCCGCGCGAAGGGTTCGTGCGCGGGCGCGAGTTCGCCCATGTCGAACTCGGCATCGCCTTCACCGTGCCGGACAATTACGTCCTGAAGAATACGTCGGCCGCCGTCCTCGCGACCGACGGCGCCCACACCGCGATCCGGTTCGATGCGGTGGCGGTGCCGGAATCGGAATCGCTCGCCCAATATCTGCGCTCGGGGTGGGTGAAGGGGCTGATCGACGATTCGATCCGCTCGGAGACGGTGGACGGGCTCGAGGCGGCCGTCGCCTCCGCGCTGGTCGAGGGCTGGTCGTTCCGGATCGGTGTCGTGCGCGGTCCGCGCCGGGTCTACCGCTTCATCTTCGCTTCGTCGAAGCCGGCGGCGGCCTATGAAGAGGCGTTCCGCTCGACGATGAACTCCTTCCGGCTCCTCTCTCCCTCGCAGCGTGCGGCGATGCGGCCGCTGCGCATCCGGGTGATCCCGGTGCGGCCGAACGAATCCGTCGAGACGCTGGCCAAGCGGATGCAGGGCGTCGACGAGGAGATGAAGCGCCCGCTGTTCGAAACGCTGAACGGCCTCGGCGAGGACCGCCCGCTCGCGCCGGGCGATCTCGTGAAGATCACCACCGAATAGGCATGAAAAAAGGGGCCTCGGCCCCTTTCGTCGGTGTCCACTGGATTGGGCCGGGTGTCGCCACCCGGCCTTGTCGCGTGTCAGCGGTCGCGCTGGGCGAGGATCTTGAGGCGCAGCGCGTTGAGGCGGATGAAGCCGACAGCGTCCTTCTGATCGTAGGCGCCGGCATCGTCCTCGAAGGTGACGATCGCTTCCGAATAGAGCGACTTCTTGCTCTCGCGGCCCATCACGATGACGTTGCCTTTATAGAGCTTCAGCCGCACCGTGCCCTCGACGTCCTTCTGGGAATAGTCGATCGCGACCTGGAGCATCTCGCGCTCGGGTGAGAACCAGAAGCCGTTATAGAGGAGCTCCGCATAACGCGGCATCAGCTCGTCCTTGAGGTGGGCGGCGCCACGGTCGAGCGTGATCGATTCCATCGCGCGGTGCGCCACGTGGAGGATCGTGCCGCCCGGCGTCTCGTAGATGCCGCGGCTCTTCATGCCGACGAAGCGGTTCTCGACGAGGTCGAGGCGGCCGATGCCGTTGTCGCGGCCGAGATCGTTGAGCGCCGCGAGGAGCGTCGCGGGCGACATGGCCTGGCCGTCGATCGAGACGGCGTCGCCGCCTTTGAAGCCGATCTCGATGATGGTCGCCTTGTCGGGCGCCTCTTCCGGCGAGATCGTACGTTGGAAGACGATCGAGGGCGGCGCCTGCGCGGGATCTTCGAGAACCTTGCCCTCGGAGGAGGAGTGCAGGAGGTTCGCGTCGACGGAGAAGGGCGCCTCGCCTTCCTTGTCCTTGGTGACGGGGATCTGGTTCAGCTTCGCGAACTCGATGAGGTCGGTCCGCGACTTGAACTCCCAATCGCGCCAGGGTGCGATCACGCGGATCGAAGGATCGAGCGCCGCATAGCCGAGCTCGAAACGAACCTGATCGTTGCCCTTGCCGGTCGCGCCATGGGCGACGGCGTCGGCGCCGGTCTCGTGCGCGATCTCGATCTGACGCTTGGCGATCAACGGCCGGGCGATGGAGGTGCCGAGAAGGTAGACGCCTTCATAGAGCGCGTTGGCGCGCATCATCGGGAAGACATAGTCCTTCACGAAGGTCTCGCGCAGATCTTCGACGTAGATCTCGCGGCAGCCCATCATCTCCGCCTTTTTGCGTGCGGGCTCGAGCTCCTCACCCTGGCCGAGATCGGCGGTGAAGGTCACCACTTCGGCGTTGTAGGTGGTCTGGAGCCACTTGAGGATGATGGAGGTGTCGAGACCGCCGGAATAGGCGAGGACGACTTTCTTAGGCGCGGGCGCGGTCATGGCGTGCTCTTGAAGGGGCGGGAATGGCGGCGGTGTGCCACGCGGCGAGGATCCGCGCAAGCATTCCCGTCATGGTCCCGCCCGGACGGCCGAGACCGGACGGGCCGCATCGGCGCGGGACCGGCGCGGCGGTTCCGGTGTGGACGAGCGCCGAACGGGCATGCTCTCACCATATGCCGATACGGGTTGACGCTGGCCTTTCATTGCATAGATTGGAGTTACTCTAATTATGGAGTAGAAGGGCATGTTTTCGAGCATGGCCGGCCGACGGCGCTTCGGCGATCTGTCCGAGCAGGAAATCCTGGCGCTCGCCGTCTCGTCCGAGGAGGACGATGCGCGCATCTATCGCTGGTACGCCCAAAAGCTCCGCGCCGAGTTTCCCGCGAGCGCCGCCGCCTTCGACGAGATGGCCGACGAGGAGGACGAGCACCGTCGCCGGCTGATCGACGAGCACACGCGCCGGTTCGGCCCGGTCCTCCCCCTCATCCGGCGCGAGCATGTCGCCGGCTACTATGCGCGCCGGCCGGTCTGGATGATCGAGCATCTGGGCCTCGAGCGGATCCGTGCCGAAGCGGCCCGGATGGAGGAGGACGCGCACGATTTCTATCTGCGCGCCGCCAAGGCGAGCACCGACACCGAGACGCGCAAGCTCCTCGGCGATCTGGCGGCCGCAGAGACCGGGCACCGCCAGCGCTGGGACGAGATCGAGGCGAAGAACCTGCCGGGCGATGTGCGCTCTGCCGAGGACGAGGCCGATCATCGCCGCTTCGTCCTCACCTACGTCCAGCCCGGCCTCGCGGGGCTGATGGACGGCTCGGTGTCGACCCTCGCGCCGATCTTCGCCGCCGCCTTTGCGACGCAAGACACCTGGCAGACCTTCCTCGTCGGCCTCGCGGCGTCCGTCGGTGCGGGCATCTCGATGGGCTTCACCGAAGCGGCGGCCGACGATGGCGTCATCTCCGGTCGTGGTTCACCGATCACGCGCGGCGTCGTCACCGGGGTGATGACGACGCTCGGCGGGCTCGGTCACGCGCTGCCTTATCTCATCCCGCATTTCTGGACGGCGACGATCATCGCGCTGTTCTTCGTGCTGATGGAGCTGTGGGCGATCACCTGGATTCAGAACCGCTATATGCAGACGCCCTTCTGGCGCGCGTCGCTGCAGATCGTGGCGGGCGGCGCGCTGGTGTTGGGGGCCGGCATCCTCATCGGGCAGGCGTGAGGGCCGGCCGGTCGCGGCGCGGCGAGCGGCGCCCGCCTCAGCGCCGCAACAGAACGAAACGGGCGAGTGCGTTCTTGCGCCGCGTGAAGGCGAGGCGCGAGTTGCGCAGATAGCGCTCGAACCAGACGAATTTTTCCTCGCCCCAGCGCTCGACGATCTCATCATGATGGGTGCGCAGATTGGCGACCCAGGCTTCGAGGGTTAGCGCGTAATCTTGCGGGTCGTTTTCGAGATAGGCGAGGCGGAAGGTCGGATTGGCGCCCTCGACCACCTCGTCGATGAAGGGGATGTCGGACTGGGGGAACACCGTCTGCGGCAGCCACTTCTTCGATTCCTCGAAGTTCACCGCGTCCCAGACGATCGTCTGAAGCGAGAAGGCGGCGCCTGGATTGAGCAGCGTGTGCAGCCGCTCGAAGAAGTCGCGATAGACGGCGATCTTCTGGCTCCGGTCCATCTCCGGCCGCGCGAAGTGCTCGAACGCGCCGATCGAGATCGCCCCGTCAAAGCGCGCCTCGCTGTCATAGCTGAAGACGTCCTGTAGGATCGCGCTCGCGCCCTCGGGCGCCGTCTCCTCGATATAAGTGTGCTGATCGCGAGACAAAGTGAGGCCGAGGGCGCTGGCGGCGCCCCGTTCGCTGATCGCGGCCTTCAAGATCGCGCCCCAGCCGCAGCCGATATCGAGGAGGCTGTGGCCGGGGCCGACACGCGCGGCATCGAGATGGAAGGCGAGCTTTCGCCGTTGCGCCTCATCGAGATCGGCGGCGATCGGCGCGCGCGTCATCGGATCGTGCCAGCGGCCGGAGGAGTAGGACAGAGTCGGATCGAGCCACAGGGAAAAGAACGCGGTGTCGTTGTCGTAGTGGTATTCGATCGCTTCCGAAGCGCTCATCTGCTGAGCAGCTTGGAGATCCGCTGGAGCGAATGATTGATCCTGCGTCATGGTCTGCTCCGTCGCCCGAAAATGCGGGCCTCGACATGTCGTGTGCGTGAGCCTCCCAAGACGGCGCGGGCGGCCGAATGGGATGGCGAGACTATCATTGGCGGGGTACAGGAAAGTCCGCCAGCATCTCAAGCCGCAGCGCTATTCAAAAAGAAGGCAACCATGGTCGATTTTATCGCCACGGAAGACGAACTCCTCGCTCATTATGGGACGCCGAAGGCGCCCGCGACGGTGAAGGTCTCGCCCGTCATCACCCCGCATTATCGCGCTTGGATCGAGGCTTCACCATTTTTTGCGCTGGCGAGCGTCGGGCCGGAGGGGGCCGATTGCAGCCCGCGCGGCGATGCCGGGCCGGCCGTGCGCATCCTCGACGAGCGGACGATCGCCATCCCCGACCGGCGCGGCAACGACCGGATCGACACGCTGCGCAATATCGTGCGCGATCCGCGCGTCGCGCTGATGTTCCTCATTCCGGGATCCGGGACGGTGTTGCGGGTCAATGGCGAGGCGAGGATCACCGCCGACGAGGCGATGCGCGCCGACTTCGCGGTGGACGGCAAGGCGCCGCGGACGGTCGTTTTGGTGACGGTCGGCGCGGTCTATTTCCAATGCGCCCGCGCGGTGCTCCGCGCCAAATTGTGGGACGGCGGCCACGCCGATCCGGCGAGCCTGCCGTCGATCGGAACGATGCTCGAGGCGCTCTCCTCCAAGGCCGTCGACGGGGCGATCGACGGGGCGGCCTATGACGCCACATGGCCCGGCCGGGCGGCGGGGACGATGTGGTGAGGCTGACGCGCGCGATGGGAGCCCTGCGCCGGCCGCATGGCTTTGCCAAATTGCCGCACAAATGGCGGCGGATCGCTGGGCAGGAGCCTGTGCGGAGGGCAAAGTCAAGTCCTTGCCCGGATCCCTGGAGCCACCCATAATTCGGCCATGGACTTCTCGTCGAAAGACTATGATCGCATACGCGCCTCACGGCGCCGCGGGGCGAACCGCGGTGGCGCCGGCAGCAGTGCGACGGCGTCCGTCATGGGGCGGACATGCGCGTGGCGCGGTTGCCACGAGCAGGCGGACTATCGCGCCCCGAAGGGCCGCGGCAAGGAAGGCCAGTTTCACTGGTTCTGCCTCGACCATGTTCGCGAATACAACAAGAGCTACAACTACTTCGACGGGATGACCGACGACGACGTGATCGCCTATCAGCGCGATTCGATCACCGGCCACCGTCCGACATCGCCGATCGGCGTTCGCGGCAAGAAGAGCGAACGAGCGACGCGGGCCGCATGGTCCGGCATGGTCGACGATCCGTTCATGGTGTTCGGTGGCGGCGGAACGTCCGAACCCCCGCCCGAACCGGAGCGGCGCCGCCCCAAAGGGCCGGAGCGCGACGCCTTCGAAGTCATGGGGTTGGAGCACGATGCATCCAAAGAAGCGATCAAGTCGCGATACAAAACCCTTGTAAAGCGTCACCATCCTGACGCAAACCAGGGGGACCGCAGCTCCGAGGAGCGATTGCGCAGCGTGATCAATGCCTACAACGTGCTGAGGCGCGCCGGGTATTGTTGAGCGTCTGGGCGATCCCTTACCAGTCCAGTCGTGCGCCCTGTCGAGGGCGCTGGCTTGTCCGAGGAAGACGAGATGGCAGAGACGCAAACCGCGTCAACGCGAATGCCTGACATCACGGTGTCCGCGCACCAGACGTTCGGCATCGATTCCGAAATGGAGGTTCCGGCCTTCGCTGAACGCACCGAGCACGTTCCCGACCTCGATCCGTCCTACGTGTTCGATCCGCCGACGACGAGGGCCATCCTGGCCGGCTTCAAGTACAATCGGCGCGTTCTGATCGCCGGCTATCACGGCACCGGCAAATCGACCCACATCGAGCAGGTGGCCGCACGGCTCAACTGGCCATGCGTGCGCGTGAACCTCGACAGTCATATCAGCCGCATCGATCTCGTCGGCAAGGACGCGATCGTGGTGCGCGACGGGGCGCAGGTGACGGAATTCCGCGACGGGATCCTGCCCTGGGCGCTGCAGACCAACACCGCCTTGGTGTTCGACGAGTATGATGCCGGCCGTCCGGACGTGATGTTCGTGATCCAGCGCGTGCTCGAGGTTGCCGGCCGCCTCACGCTGCTCGACCAGAATCGCGTGATCCGCCCGCACCCGGCCTTCCGCCTGTTCGCGACGGCGAACACGATCGGCCTCGGGGACACGTCGGGCCTTTATCACGGCACGCAGCAGATCAACCAAGGCCAGATGGACCGTTGGTCGATCGTGACGACGCTGAACTACCTCCCGCACGAGGTGGAGACCGACATCGTGCTCGCCAAGTCGCCGCATTATCGCAGCGACGAAGGCCAGCAGACGGTTGCAAAGATGGTTCGCGTCGCCGACATGACTCGCAACGCCTTCATCAATGGCGACCTCTCCACGGTGATGAGCCCCCGCACGGTCCTCACCTGGGCGGAGAATGCCGAGATCTTCGGCGATATCGGGTTCGCCTTCGAGGTGTCGTTCCTGAACAAATGCGATGAGACCGAGCGGTCGATCGTCGCCGAGTTCTTTCAGCGGTGCTTCGGCAGGGACCTCGCCTCGGCTGCCCCGAACCTCATGATGAATTGAGGTTACGCCCCTCGCGGCACGAGGCTTGCGAGGGGCGACGATCGGGTTGTCGCGTCGCTATCGTCCACGGCAGCGCTCCCTCATCGCGATACGATGACGGCGACTGGGCGACCGGCCCTCGAACGGGGCGGTCGCCACGGGCAATGACGAAGGAGGGTCGATCCTGATGGCAGGACTCGGCGACAACAATCGGAAGACCAAACTTCCCGACACGCGGCACGAATTGTTCCGCACCGCCGTGTCCGGGACCATGCGTGCGATTGCCGGAAAGCCCGATCTCGAGGTCGTCTTCTCCACCGACAAGCCGGCCTTGACGGGGGACACGGCGCGCCTGCCGGAGCCGCCGCGGCGCCTTTCGGCGAAGGACATCGCCGTGACGCGCGGCCTCGGCGACTCGATGGCGCTGAAGCTCGCCGCCCATGACGCGGCGCTTCACCAGAAATACGCCCCCGAGGGCTCCGATGCGCGCGCCGTGTTCGATGCGGTCGAGACCGCACGCTGCGATGCGCTCGGCGCGCAGGCGATGGAGGGCGTGGCGGACAACATCTCCGCGATGCTCGAAGACCGATATTATCGCGGCAATTATCACGAGATCACCGACCAGGCCGACGCGCCGCTTCCGGACGCGCTCTCGCTCCTCGTGCGCGAGAAGTTGACCGGCGCGCCGCCGCCGGAGAGCGCCCGCAAGATCGTCGATCTGTGGCGTTCGGCGCTCGAGGATAAATGCGGCACGACGCTCGACGATCTCGCCACGCAGATCGCCGACCAGAAGGGTTTCGCGACGGCGATGCGCGACATCCTCGCCCAACTCGACATGGCCGAGGAGCTCGGCGAAGAGTCGGGTGAGAGCGACGACAATCAAGAGGGCGAGAGCGAGGTCGAAACGCCGGACGAGGCCGCGGGCGAGGCCGGCGATGACGACACCGAGGACAATGCCTCACCGCAGGAATCGGAGCGCAGCGGCGAGGAAGAGACCGCCGAGGACGTCGAGGATTCGGAGTTCACGGCCGAGGACGTGCGCGAAGACGAGATGGGCGACGCGGAGGAATCGACCGACGGCGTCCGCGTCGAGGACCCGGACGACCGTTACGCCTTCGGGACCGATTATCACGTCTATACCCGCCAGTTCGACGAGATGGTTTCCGCCGAGGAGCTTTGCGATACGGCCGAGCTCGACCGTCTGCGCGGCTTTCTCGATCGCCAGCTCACCCATTTGCAGGGTGCCGTCTCGCGGCTCGCGAACCGCCTGCAGCGGCGGCTGATGGCGCAGCAGAACCGCGCCTGGGACTTCGATCAGGAGGAAGGTGTCCTCGACACCGCGCGCCTGTCGCGCGTGGTGACGGATCCGATGCAGCCGCTCGCCTTCAAGATGGAGCGCGATTCCGACTTCCGCGACACGGTGGTCACGCTGCTGATCGACAATTCCGGCTCGATGCGCGGCCGTCCGATCACCGTCGCCGCGACCTGCGCCGACATCCTCGCCCGCACGCTCGAGCGGTGCCATGTGAAGGTCGAGATCCTCGGCTTCACGACGCGCGCATGGAAGGGCGGCTCGTCCCGCGATCATTGGCTTCAGCACGGCAAGAAGCCGTCGCCGGGCCGGCTCAACGATCTGCGCCACATCGTCTACAAGGCCGCGGACGCGCCGTGGCGCCGCGCACGGCGCAATCTCGGTCTGATGATGCGCGAGGGGCTCCTCAAGGAGAATATCGACGGCGAGGCGCTCGCCTGGGCGCACGAGCGGCTGCTTGGGCGGCCGGAGCAGCGTCGCATCCTGATGATGATCTCCGATGGCGCCCCGGTCGACGATTCGACGCTGTCGGTGAACGCCGGCAATTATCTCGAAAAGCACCTCCGCGCGGTGATCTCCGAGATCGAGGAGCGCTCGCCGGTCGAGCTGATCGCGATCGGCATCGGCCACGACGTGACGCGCTATTATCGCCGCGCCGTCACCATCGTGGACGCTGAAGAGCTCGCCGGCGCGATGGTGAACCAGCTCGCCGACCTCTTCGACGACGAGCGCGAGGGCCGCGAGGCGAAACGTCGCGGTGGCGGCAATCGCCGTCGTGGGATGCGCAAGGCGGCCTGAGCTCGTCTTTCGCGCGGCCGTCTCTCGCGGCCGCGCCTGTCCGCGCCGCGCGCTCGGCGGCCGGCTCACGGTCCCGGAGCGGTAAGCCGTCCGCCGCAAGGAGGTGCCTATCTCGACCGCCGCCGGCTCCCGCCTCCTCACCGCTCTCGTCGCCGGCTTTCTCGCGCTCTCGCCTGATGCGCGGGCCGAGCCGATCGACCTGCGCGTGCGCCAGTTCGACGATTTCCGCTTCGGCCACGATCCCGCCGACCGCCTCGCTTTTCTGGGTGGAATGAGCCTTATCGGCCCGCGCAAATTCGGCGGGTTCTCGGGACTTCTCGTCGACGGTGACCGGATGCTCGCGGTGAGCGATACCGGCATGTGGCTGTCCGCCCGGCTCATCCTCGACGGCGAGCGGCTCACCGGGATCGAGGACGCCGCGCTCTGGCCCCGGCTCGACCTTCTCGGCCGGGACATCCGCACCAAGGCGACCGGGGACGCCGAGGATCTCGCCCGCGTCGATGGCGGGATCCTCGTCGTGATCGAACAGGCGCGCGAGCTGTGGCGCTATCCGGCGGACGGCCTCACGATCGACCGCACGGCGCGCCCGGAGCGGCTCGGCCGGCCGGAGCAATTCACCCGCCTCGCCAAGCGTCATGGCGTCGAGAGCCTCACCGAGCTGCCGACAGGCGAGCGTCTCATCGTCATGGAAGGGGAGGGGACGCGGGGCGCGATCCCGGCGCTACGGGACGAGACGTCCTTCGCGATCGCCCGGAGCGACAAGTGGGCGATCACCGGGGCCGACGTCCTGCCGGGCGGCGACGTCCTTCTGATCGAGCGATATTATGGTGGCGGGATCGATGTCAGGATGCGCGTGCGCCGGCTCGGCCGCGACGCCATCCTGGGGGCCGGGCCGGACGACGTGATCGACGGCCCCGTGCTGATCGAGGCCGATTTCTCCGACGAGATCGACAATATGGAGGCGATCGCCGCCGAAGTTCGGGACGGGCGGATCATCCTGACGCTGATGTCAGACGACAACATGTCGTTTCTGCAGCGCACATTGTTGCTGCGCTTTGCGGTGCGCGATCCGCTGCCGCGGGCCAATCCGTTGCGAGCGCCGTCCCGCGCCTGAGCCGCGCGCGGACGCCGGTCCCAAGCCTCAATCGTATGTGGAGCCCCCGCGCCTCGACGCGGGCGAGATCAGCCGCGAAGGCCGACGGAGCGGGAGACGAGGAAGCGGTAGGGGCCGAGCGCGAAGCCGGCGACGAGCAGCTTCACTGTGCAGTCGGCGATCGCCCAGGACACCCAGCGCGGCGCTTCGGGAAGGCCGGCGATGCCGAAAAGGTGATCGGTCTGGACGGCGAAACCGTCGATCCCGAAGGGGATCATGGCCGAGAAGGCGATGGTGAAGAACAGCGCCGTGTCGATGACCGAGGCCGACAGCGAGGACAGCAGCGGCGCGCGCCACCAGGCGAGATGGCGCAGGCGGTTGAACATCGACACGTCATAGAGCTGGGCGACCAGGAAGGCGGTGCCCGACGCGAAGGCGATGCGTGGTGACGACAGGATGGCCGATAGGACGATCGCGAAGGCGAAGCCGACGAGCGCGACCTGGCGGGCGCGCCCCGGACCGAAGGTGCGGTTCACCACATCCGTC
Organism: Acuticoccus kalidii; assembly: GCF_021556395.1. GTDB lineage: Bacteria > Pseudomonadota > Alphaproteobacteria > Rhizobiales > Amorphaceae > Acuticoccus > Acuticoccus kalidii. The sequence continues at coordinate 7,359 of NZ_JAKGCS010000015.1, read as the reverse complement.
ACCAGGAAGGCGAAGGGGTAGGTAAACGCGCCCCACGTCAGGATATCGGCGAGGTTGAGGCCATGGACCTCGGCGACGACCGGATACTGGACGAGAATGTTCGACGCGACGACGACCGCCGCCATAGCAGCGACGGCCGCAGCCAACGCCATGCGAGGATTCGACATGGCCATTCTTTCGGTTCCCGGTCGTTCGCGGTTTACGCGGCGGGCGCGCTCTCGCCGGAGGCGACGACTTTACGCGGCGGGCGCGCTCTCGCCGGAGGCGACGACTTCGCGCTTCAGCCGCTGCATCCGCTCGGAAAGACCGGCATCGTCAGCGCCGCGGAGGAAGTTGTCGAGACCGCCCTGGTGCTCGACGGTGCGCAGCGCGTGCGCGCTGATCCGCATCTTGACCCGGCGCTCGAGCGCGTCGGAAATCAAGGTCACGTCGACCAGGTTCGGCAGGAACCGCCGCTTCGTCTTGTTATTGGCATGGCTGACGTTATTGCCAACCAGCACGCCCTTGCCCGTGAGTTCGCAGCGTCGCGCCATCATACTTCGCCGGACCTAGCCGACGCCCTATCAAAGTCATTTCGGTGAGAGGCGGTGAATAGGGGTCGAAGACGGAAACGTCAAGCGCTTCCGTCCACGGAAAATAGTCCGCACGGGCCGTGACATGCGTCATTCAGCTTGAATTCAGCCCAGGAAGCGATTTGATCTCGACACGGCCATCCCATAAAGCGAAGGGTGCGCATGGCGGGCCGGGCCGCTGCACACGTTTGGGGAGAGTGCCTTGAAAGCCTGGATTTCTGTGCTCTTGACCGCCTCTCTCGTGGCGGTTCCCACCTCCGCCATCAACGCGCGGAGCACCACGAAGACGACCGTGGACGCGGTTTACGAAATTTCGATCGCCGGCTGGAACATCGCCCGCGCCACGCTCGACATGAGCATGACTGGCGATGCGGCGAGCGGCCGGTACGACGCCGATATCTTCATGGAGCCGCAGGGGGTCGCGAAGATCGTGACCGCGGTGCGCACCTATGTCTCATCCGAGGGGCAGACGGCCGGGGGCCGGGTGCTGCCGGTGAAGTATCGCGTCCGCGCCGAGGAGGTCCGCCAGCCGGTCGCGGTCGACATGAGCCTGAGCCGCGGCAACGTCACGTCGCTGCGCGCTGTGCCGCCGCTGAAGGAACGTCCCGGCCGGATTGCGGTGACGAACGCGCACAAGCGCAACATCGTCGACCCGCTGTCCTCCGGCTTGCTGCCGATCAAGACCGAAGACGGACGCGATGCGTGCAACCACACGCTCGAAATCTTCGACGGTTGGACGCGCTATGATGTAAAGCTCTATTATAAGCGCAACGAGAATGTCGCGACGCAGGGCTATACCGGCAATGTGGCCGTCTGCGGCGCGCGTTGGGTTCCGGTGTCCGGGCATCGGCCGGCGAAGAAGGAAGTCCAGTATTTGGAGGCGAACCGGGCCCTCGAAATGTCGGTGGTGCCGCTGCCGGAGGCGGGTGTCGCGATCCCGTACCGGGTCAGCATCGGCACGCCGAACGGGGAAATTCTGATCACGCCGAGTCAGATGCGGATTTCATCGGCCGGTGTCTGATTGGCGATCGTGGACCCGCCGCAAGGGGCGGCGGGACAGTGGTGAGGATCCCACAATGTGCTGACCCAAGGCGGGCCGGATAGGCCGATGGCGATGCGGATGCGGCGTTGATCGCCCGGATCGTCCACGGCTTTACTCCGGTCGAGTTTTCGGCGCGCTCGCCGCTGCGGGCGTGCTCGAAGGCGCTTTAAGATCCTCTGCGGGTCCGCTGGTGCGGCCCGCGCCCCGAAACCGCGCCGACGGTCTCTGCCGGCGCATCCGAGGAACGGATTGTGACCTCCAGTCCCCTCCTTCATCGCCACGAGCGGGCACGCAACGTGACCGCCATTCTCGGTCCGACGAACACGGGCAAGACGCATCTCGCGATCGATCGGATGCTCGCGCGCCGCTCGGGCCTCATCGGCTTGCCGCTGCGCCTCCTCGCACGCGAAGTCTACGGCCGCATCGTCGCTCGCTTGGGGCCGGAGGTCGTCGCCCTCGTCACCGGCGAGGAAAAGATCATCCCGCCCGGCGCGCGTTATTATGTGGCGACCGTGGAAGCGATGCCGCTCGATCTCGATGTCGAGTTCGTGGCGATCGACGAGGTGCAGCTCGCCGCCGATCTCGAGCGCGGCCGCGTCTTCACCGACCGCATCATGCGCCTGCGCGGTGCGTATGAGACGCTGCTCCTCGGCGCGTCCACTGCCCGCACGCTCCTCGAGCGCATCATTCCGGGCATCAACGTCATCACCCGGCCGCGCATGTCGGTGCTCAGTTATGCGGGCGAGAAGAAGCTCACCCGCCTGCCGCCGCGCTCGGCCGTCGTCGCCTTTTCAGCGAACGAGGTCTACGCGATCGCCGAGCTGATCCGCCGCCAGCGGGGCGGTGCGGCGATCGTGATGGGCGCGCTGTCCCCGCGCACGCGCAATGCGCAGGTGGAGCTCTTCCAGGCCGGCGACGTCGACTTCCTGATCGCGACCGACGCCATCGGCATGGGCCTCAATCTCGACGTGGATCATGTCGCCTTCGCCTCGTCGCGCAAGTTCGACGGGTATCAGTTCCGCCAGCTCAGCGCCGCCGAGCTCGGCCAGATCGCGGGCCGTGCCGGACGCCATACGCGCGACGGCACGTTCGGCGTCACCGGCCGCGTCGCCCCCTTCGAGGACGAGCTCGTCGAGGCGCTGGAGACCCACGCGTTCGCGCCGGTGAAGGTCTTCCAATGGCGCAACCCCAACCTCGATTTCTCCTCGATCGCTGCGCTTCGGGCCTCGCTCGACCAGCCGGCGCGCGAGGACGGGCTGATCCGCGCCCCGATCGACGACGATCAGAAGGCGCTGGAGCACGCCACGAAGACACCGCACGTGATGGACATGGCGCGCGACGCCAAAGCGATCGAGCGGCTGTGGGAAGTCTGTCAGGTGCCGGACTATCGCAAGATCGCGCCGGCCAATCACGCCGATCTCATCCTGACCTTGTTCGAGTTCCTGGCGCGGGACGGCGTGATCTCGGACGAGTGGATCGCGCGCCAGATCAGGTATGCCGATAAGGTCGACGGGGACATCGACACCCTGTCGAATCGTATCGCGCACGTGCGGACCTGGACATTCGTCGCCAATCGCAATGATTGGCTTGCCGATCCGCAGGAATGGCGAGAAATGACTCGCCAAGTAGAGGACCGCTTGTCTGATGCGTTGCATGAGCGTTTGATGCAGCGTTTCGTGGACCGGCGCACCAGCGTGCTGATGAAGCGGCTGAGAGAGAATGCGATGCTGGAATCAGAAGTGAACGAGGCCGGGGACGTCATCGTGGAGGGCCAGCATGTCGGCGCGCTCCATGGATTTCGTTTCCAGGCCGACGCCTCGACCGGGGACCCGCGCGACCAGAAGGCTCTGCGGGCCGCCGCGTCGAAAGCGTTGACGAAGGAGCTCGAACGACGGGCCGAGAAGGTGGCCCAGGCTCCCGATGCCGCGTTCACCCTGGGCTCCGACGCGGCGATCCGCTGGCAGGGCGCCGTCATCGCCCGCGCCACCGCGAGCGATGACGTGTTGAAGCCCAACGCCGTCCTGCTCGCCGACGAGATCCTCCCCGCCGCCGCGCGCGACCGCGTGCAGGGGCGCCTCACGCAGTGGCTCGCGGCGCATATCGAAGGCATGCTGAAGCCGCTGTTCGACCTTCGCGTCGCCGAAGGGCTCGACGGAGGGGCGCGCGGTCTCGCCTATCGCATCAGCGAGGGGCTCGGCAGCGTGGAACGTGCGCTGGTCACCGAGGACGCCAAGGCGCTCGATCAGGGCGCACGGGCCGGGCTGCGTTCGCTCGGAGTGCGTTTCGGGGCCTATCATATTTTCGTGCCCGCGCTGTTGAAGCCCGCGCCGAGCCAGCTCATCGCGCTGTTGTGGGCGTTGAAGAATGCTGATCTCGAGGTGCCGGGCCTGACCGAGGTGCCGCAGCTTTCAGCCTCGGGGCGGACGTCGATCGCGGTCGATCCGACCGTTCCGGGCGAGCTCTATCGCGTCGTCGGCTTCCGCGTGTGCGGGCCGCGCGCGGTGCGGATCGACATTTTGGAGCGTCTCGCCGATCAGATCCGGCCGCTGGTCGCCTGGCGGCCGGGGCCCGATTCGGGCGAGCCTCCGGCAGGCGCGGTGCCGCAGGGCGGCGGCTTCCTCGTCACCGTGACGATGACGTCGCTGCTCGGCTGCTCCGGCGAGGACTTTTCGTCGATCCTGACCTCGCTCGGCTATCGCGTCGACCGGCATGAGGCGAATGCGGCCGAGCGCGAGGCCGTGAAGGCCGCGAGCGAAGTGCGCAGTCGCTCGGCCAAGCGTGATGCGAAGCCCGTGCGCCCGGGCGCCAATCCGGTGTTGAGCGCAGCCGCCACGGCGCCGCACGCGGCGGCGAGCGTCGATCCGGGCGAGGCGCTGGCCGAGGCCGAGCCGGAAGCGATGCTCGAAGCCGAGCCGTCTTCGCCCGCCGAGACCGAGGTCGAGGCCGAGGCGTCGGCGACGATCGAGCCGGATGCGGACCTCGCGAGCCCGGCAGAGCCGACCGCCGCAGCGCCCGACGAGGCAGCCGCGACGGTGGAAGAGGCGAGCGCACCGGCCGAATCGGTCGAAATCGCCGAATCGATGGCAACTGAGGGCGCCGAAGCGTCCGCCGAGCCGACGGCCGAACCCGCCGAAACCGAATCGCCGGAGACGGCGCACGCCGCGCCGGAAACGTCGGACGCTGCCGAGACGGACGCTGCCGAGCCGGACGCGGCCGAGATGCCCGCCGACGAGACGCCGTCCGACGAGGCGCCCGCCGAGGATGCGGCCGAGGCCTACGAGGCATCGCCGGCGCCGTCGTCCGTTGAGGATGACGCCGCGGTCGCCGCCGATTCGGACGGTGAGGCTGTTGCCGGTGCGGAGGACGCGGACGCGCCGCTCATGATCGAGGTGTGGCGCGTGCCGCGGCATCAGCGCGGCGATCAGGCGCGCCGCCGTCGTGGCGCTCGTCCGGGCGCTGGGGCAGGGGCCGAGGGCCGGCGCAATCAGGGGGGCGAGAACCGCCGCCCGCGCCGTGACGGCCCGCAACGCCGGGAAGGCGACGCGCCCGCCGCGCAAGAGGGTGGGGAGGCGCAGCCGCAGCGCGCCGACGCGCCGCGCTCGGGCGGACCGCGCGAGGATCATCGCGATCGTCGCGACGGTGGCAAGCGGGGCAAGAAGGGCAAGCGCCCGCAACATGCCGAGCCGCAACAGAAGCCGCGGCGTGAGCGGGAGGCCGATCCCGATTCGCCCTTCGCGGCGCTCGCTGCGCTGAAGCAGCAGATGGAAAAGGGAGCGGGCGATCGCTGAGGCGGCGTCCGATCTCGGTGGGCAGCGCCTCGACAAGTGGCTCTGCTACGCCCGTTTTGCGAAGACGCGCACGGTCGCCCAAGCCCTCGTGGAGGGCGGCAAGGTGCGCGTCAATCGCGAGAAGGTGACATCGTCGAGCCGCCTCGTGCGGCCGGCCGATGTGCTCACGATCCGGCTCTCGCGCGACGTCCGCGTCGTGCGGGTGATCGGCTTCTCCGATCGCCGCGTATCACCGGCGCAAACAGCTTCTCTCTATGAAAGCGTCTCCGAGGGCTGAGCCCGCCTTGTACGATCTCGAGCAAGGTCGTAAATCGCGGGCAACAGGAGGCTGTGCCAGTGACCTATATCGTCGGCGACGCGTGCATTAAGTGCAAGTACACGGACTGCGTCGAAGTCTGCCCGGTCGATTGCTTTTACGAAGGGGAGAACATGCTCGTCATTCACCCCGACGAATGCATCGATTGCGGCGTGTGTGAACCCGAATGCCCTGCGGACGCGATCAGGCCGGACACCGAGCCGGGCCTTGAAAAGTGGCTTGAGCTGAATGCCAAATATGCCGCCGAATGGCCGAACATAACCGTAAAGAAAGAACCGCTTCCCGAAGCCGAAAAATTCGACGGCGTCGCCAATAAATTCGAGGAGCACTTCTCGCCGGAGCCGGGTGAGGGGGACTGAGTTCCCCCATCACGGATTGCGTCAAACTCTTTGATTGCTCGAAGTCTAGCCGGGTCACTTCAATTGTGCGCCGCGGTGTGCTATATTAGTCGAATGCCGCTCCGGAGTTCGTACGCGCGCCGACCGCGCGTGTGGCGGTTCCATGAGGCAATCAGGAGCTATTGTGGAGTTCCCTTCGACGAGCAGCGATTCAACAGGCGGCAGGCTTGCTGTGTGATTTCACGGCGCGCCTACGCGGTGGCTGCATTGGCGCTTTCCATAAAAACAATGGCACACCCGTCCGTCGAGGGCGCGTGTTCCCGCGAGGAGTAGTCAGACCCTATGGCAACGGTGAAAAAGGTCGCCACGAAATCGGCGTTCAGACCGCAAGAACACGTCGTCTACCCGGCCCACGGTGTCGGTCAAGTGCAAGCGATCGAGAAAACCGAGTTTGCCGGGCACGAACTTGAATTGATCGTCGTCACCTTTGCCAAAGACAAAATGACGCTCCGCGTCCCTGTTGCCAAGGCCAAGTCCGTCGGCATGCGCAAGCTCGCCGACGCCGACACCATGAAAAAGGCGCTCGACACCGTTGCAGGCCGTGCCCGCGTGAAGCGGACGATGTGGAGCCGCCGCGCCCAGGAGTACGAGGCGAAGATCAATTCCGGCGATCTCGTCTCGATTTCCGAGGTCGTTCGCGATCTTTATCGTGCGGAAAGCCAGCCCGAGCAGTCTTATTCCGAGCGTCAGCTCTATGAGGCTGCGCTCGACCGGATGTCGCGCGAAATCGCCGCCATCAACAAGACGGACGAGGCCGCGGCGATCAAGTTGATCGAAACGCAGCTCTCCAAGAGCCCGAAGCGCGCCACGAAGGCCGAAGAGGCCGACGCCGACGCCGACGAGGACGATGCGGAGCTGCAGGAAAAAGCCGCCTGATCAAAGGCGACGACGTCAGCCTCGATCAAAATTTAGCGGAATGCGCAAACGGGGTGGCCCCTTCGGCCGCCCCGTGTTTTTGTTTGAACCATCCGTTCATCATCGAAGTGTCGAACTATGGAAGCCTTGAGCGCACAGCCGGTCGCCGCCCTCGTCATCGGGGTCGTTATTCTGATTTTCCCGAAGATCCTGAACTATGCGATTGCAGCATACCTGATCTTCATCGGCGTCACCGGGCTCTGGCCGAACCTCATGATGGGCTGACCCATCGCGGGTGACGGGTCGGAAGCGTCGTCGTTGCCCACGACTTACCCTCGCGGGTCTGGTGGCTTCGTCGGAACTGGAATAAATCGTGAGTCGCGCGGCG
>NZ_JAKGCS010000014.1 GCF_021556395.1 Acuticoccus kalidii | reverse complement strand
CTAGAGCACTTTCGGCTTGCGGAGAATCGGGCAAATCAGATTCTGAGATGGTCGTGATCGCGTTCGGGAGTTCGCACGATGGCGCCGCTGTCCCATGATTTGAGGGTTCGTCTCGCAAGAGCCGTCGATGCCGGCGGCTCGGCTCGCCAGGTGGCGGCCCGCTTCGATGTGAGCCCGTCGACCGTCGTCAAGCTGATGCAGCGAGTGCGGGCGACCGGCAGCGTCGAGCCGGCCCGGATCGGCGGGTATCGCAAGCCGCTGCTGGCCGCTCACGAGGCAACGATCCGGGAGCTGGTGGCGGCAAACGGGAGCATCACGCTCGTCGAGCTGAGGGCGGCCATCATCGCGCGCGGCGGCCCGGCGGTGTCGCTGTGGGCGGTCTGGTCGATGCTGCAACGGCTCGGGCTCAGGCACAAAAAAAGTCGCTGAAGGCGGCAGAGCAGAACCGCCCCGACGTCGCGAAGGCGCGCCGGCGCTGGCGCGGTTTCCAGGGTTTCATGGATCCGGACCGCTTCGTCTTTCTCGACGAGACCGGAGCCTCAACCAACATGGTCCGCCGCACGGGCTGGGCCCCGAAGTCCGAGCGGCTCGTCGACCACACCCCGCACGGACACTGGCACACGACGACGTTCGTCGCTGGCCTCCGGGCGTCTGGGATCGTCGCGCCGCTCGTGCTGACCGGGCCGATGAACGGGCGGACCTTCCTCGCCTATGCCGAGCAGTTCCTCGCGCCAGCACTCTCGCCGGGCGACGTCGTGGTGATGGACAACCTCGCGGCGCACAAGGTCGCCGGGGTGCGCGAGGCGATCGCCGCGGCCGGCGCCAGCATCCTCTACCTGCCGCCCTACAGCCCCGACCTCAACCCGATCGAGATGGCCTTCGCCAAGCTGAAGGCGCTCCTGCGAAAGGCGGCCGCACGAACCCGCGACGAACTGTGGGATACGATTGGCGCACTCCTCGCCCGCTTCGATCCCGACGAATGTCGCCGCTACATCCGCCACTGCGGCTATGAGTACGACTGAGCCGAAAGTGCTCTAAGGACCTTAATGTGCGCGCTCCATTTCTGATGGCACAAGAGATATTTGTATGTTCTTCGAACATTTTCTCAATGTTAATGCCGGGTGCCCAGTTGAATCTTTTGCCATAACGGTCGTCTTGTCCAAGTCTTGGTCGTATCCCATATAATAATAGTCTTCCCAGGCTTGCGACGCTCCCGGGTTGTTCAGACCGGTGGCCGCCCCGAGCAGGCGGACCGTCAGCGCATGTGACGCGTCCCCAGAAAGGATTCCCTTGAGCAACGGCGAGAGAAGACCGGACAAGAAACTCAAGTCGGCGGACCCGAGCGCGAAGAAGGCGAAAAAGACCGCCGGACCCAAGTATCTGCGCGACACCATGGCGGCGAGTCCCAGCGTTGCGAAGCTCGATGGCCGAAAGAACAAATCATGAGCAACGGCAGCATCAGCGATCCCATCCAGATGATGTACGATGCCGATTTCGCTGCCCCGGCGGAGATCTTCGTGTCCCGCCACGCCGGTTCCAAACGTGGAAGCCTCGGCTATCACCGCTTCGCGACCGCCGAGCAGGCGATCTATTTCGCCATCGAAAACTTCTCGCATCTTCGTGCCGATGAGGTCGTTATGGCGGTCAACGAGAAGCGCTTCAATCTTACGTCGCTGCGCGCGCTCGGACGCGTCAATCGGCAGGATGCCTCCCGTTCGGCGGAAGGCCACCGACGAGGCGCTTTCGGGCGGTCTCTGTTCGCGGTCTGACGGTCCTTTCGCCGGAAGAAATTACCTTCCGGCGTGCGCATCTCGCCCTTGCCTTTCCAAGCCTTGAACAGAGTGAGTTCCCGTTGAGTACCGAATGCCCTCCGAGCACTCGGAGCAGCTGCCCTGCGCCGGTGGACGCACTCCCGCGTGGCGCGATCCATCCCGATGAGATCGGCCGCGCGTTGAAGGTCTACGGGCAGCCGAGGACGGGCCGAAGCCTGTTCGAGGTGGGCGCCTCGGTCCTCCCCTTCGTCGCGATCTGGATCGCGATGTGGGCCGCGCTCGTCCACGTCGGCTACTGGCTCGTCCTGTTGCTGGCGGTTCCGGCCGCCGGGTTCCTCGTCCGCCTGTTCCTCATCCAGCACGACTGCGGGCACAGCTCGGTATTTCGTCGCCAGTGGGCGAACGATTGGCTCGGGCGTGTTCTCGGGGTCATCACGCTGACGCCCTACGATCACTGGCGCCGCACACACGCGTTGCACCATGCCGGATCCGGCAATCTCGAGCGCCGCGGCATCGGCGACGTCGCGACGCTCACGGTGCGCGAGTATCGCGCGCTCGGCCGGTTCGGAAGGCTGCGCTACCGGCTCTACCGCCATCCGGCGATCCTGTTCGGCATCGGCCCGCTGTTCGTGTTCGTTCTCCATCATCGCCTCCCGATCGGCTTCATGCAGAGCGGGGCAATGCACTGGACGAGCACGATGGGGACCAACGCCGCCATCGCCGGCGTGACGGCCGTCCTGATCTGGATCGTCGGGGTCGGTCCGTTTCTTGCGATCCACGGCCCGATCGCCTTCCTCGGCGCTGCGGCCGGGGTCTGGCTCTTCTACGTCCAGCACCAGTTCGAGCACACGTACTGGGATGCCCCGCCGAGCTGGCGCCGACCGGTGGCGGCGCTCGAGGGGAGCTCCCACTACCATCTGCCGGGGGTCCTGCGCTGGCTGACGGCGAACATCGGTATCCACCATGTCCACCATCTCTCGAGCCGCATTCCCCATTACCGGCTCCCTGAGGTGCTTCGCGATCATCCCGAACTCGACGCGATGAACCGACTGACGATCGCGGACAGCCTCAGAAGTGTCCGCCTGTCGCTCTGGGACGAGGACCGCCGACGCCTCGTCCCGTTCTCCACCGCACGACTGTCGTAAGCCCTCGGGGCGGGACGCCGGGGCGGCTCGATCCGTCTCCCCCCGCGGCCCTGGCTGTCCGGGCGACCAACGCCACTCAATCCGAAAGGATCTGCCACTTGAAGACCCATCACGCCGAGGCACCGAGCCACATCTACGCGGTCGGTCAGTCTGTCCGCTTCCGCAACAGGATGGATCGGCCGCCGCATTCGCCGGAGGATTTCAGGATCACCCGCACGCTGCCGCCCGTCGGTGGCCTCTTTCAGTACTCCATCCGCAGTGAGGCCGAGCCGTATGAGCGGGTCGCGACGGAGGACAGGCTCGAACTTCTACCGCCATCGGGCGGTGTGCGCGGCTCGCTGTCGGACCGCGTCTTCGGCGGCGGCTGACCCCGCCGACACGCCACCGCACAGGTCGCCACCGCCCGAGGGGTTGCCGGCCCCGCCTGATTCGGCGGGGACCGCCGTGTTTAGGACAGCTAGGCGCACCCGCCCGAGAGTGGGTGCCATGCCGATGAGCCGCTAGGAGAGCCTGCGAGTGCTGCACGACTCTGCGAAGGAGCAGGCGCGACGAGGACGGAAGCCGAGGATTGCCTTTGGGATTTTGCCCGCGTCGCGCCCAATCCCGGCCGGCTGCGGGCGAGGGTTTATGTCCCGGAGGAGCTTCCCGCGCGCGCCCTCTCATCGTCGTCCTCCACGGCAGCCTTTAGTCCGCGGCCGAGTACGACGATGGGACCGGCTGGTCGGACCCTTGCCGACCGGCATGGCTTCGCCCTTCTCTTCCCGCAGCAGCGGCGGCAGAACAACGCGTTTCTCGGCTTCAACTGGGTCCGGCGCGGCGACAGCCGCCGGAACCTCGGCGAGCCGGTGTCGATCGTCGCCATGATCAGGGCCGTCGGGGCGCATTGCCACTGCGATCCCCGCCGCGTCTTCGTGACGGGCCTGTCGTCGGGCGGGGCGATGACGTCCGTACTGTCCGATCACGGGGACGGCTTCCCTTTCTTAATGAGGTTGACGCCCTTCCGCCGACACCGGCTCGCCAAAGCCGGCGTGCCGGTTAGCGTGTCAGCAATTCGTTGACACATGTCAGTGGATTGCTTACATAGTCCGGTGCCGATCAGATCGTTCAAATCCAAGCCGCTGGCCGATCTCTGGAGCAAGGGCAGCACAGGCAGGATCGACAAGCGGATGCACGCGAGGATCCTCCGGCGCCTGGACCGGCTCGATGTCGCGGCCAGCGCCGAGGAGATGAACCTCCCCGGTTTTGACTTCCACGCCCTTCGAGGGTTCGATCCGGTCCGCTTCACGATCCACGTCAACGGCCCGTGGTGCATCACCTTCGAGTTCGAGGACGGCGATGCCTGCCGCGTCGATTTTGAGCAATACCATTGAGGAGGGGCCTGATGACCGAGTTCGCCGCCGTTCGTAATCCGGATCGCTGCCCGACCCATCCCGGTGCGCTGTTGCGAGAAGACCTGATGCCTGCGGTCGGCAGGAGCAAGGTGGAGATCGCGCAGCTCCTCGGCATCTCGCGGCAGCATCTCTATGACCTTATCGCCGAGCGCAAGCCGGTCACGGCCAACACGGCGGCCCGCCTCGGCAAGCTGTTCGGAGATGGCCCCGGACCCTGGCTGCGAATGCAGGCCACCTACGACGCCTGGCATGCGATGCGCGAAGTCGACACCTCACAGATCCCAACCCTGACCGTGGCATAGAGCGCCGGGCGAATGACCGGCCGTTACCCACCGCCGGCTGACCGAACATAGGCGTAGAGTGTCGGCTTCGAGATCCCCATCATCGTGCAGATCTTGGTGACCGTGCTCCTGCCGCCGATCGCGCGAAGCATAGTAGAGCGCGGCTGGAGGCGCCCTCCCGCCGAACGGCCGGTCGTCGCGGACGTAAGCCCAGATGTGGCCGGTGATCGTCTTGCCTCTGGCGAGGATCGGCACCGTGGTGTCGTCGCCGTGAAGGCGCTCGGCGGCCAGAACATGCGCCTCGATCAGGGCATGGAGCGGTGCGAGGGCGACCGTCGCGGCACCGACCTGGTCGGCGAGGGTCGAGACCGACAGGTCGATCCCCTCGCGGCCATAGCGCTCGCTCTGCCGGTTCAGCGGCAAATGCTGCCCGAACTTTTCGAACAGGATCGTCGCCAGAAGGTGCGGTCCGGCAAAGCCGCGCGGCGTCACGTGGAACGGTGCGGGCGGCTGCGTGATCCGCTCGCACTGACGGCAGGCGAACCGCTCGCGCACCGTCTGGATCACCTTCCAGCGACGGGGGATCACCTCCAGCGTCTCGGTGATGTCCTCGCCGAGCTTCGACAGCCGGGTCGAGCCGCAGCACGGGCAGCTCTCCGGCGCGGCGATCACGACACGCTCGCGCGGCAGATGGGCCGGGAAGGGTTTGCGCGCGGGCCGCTTGCGCGTGAACGCCGGGGCCGATCCTGTCTGCGTTGCCGCGGTCTCGGCCACCAGCTCATCTTCGCTGGCCGTCGTCTCGAGATCCTCCAGCTGCAGCTCCATCTGCTCCAGAAGCCGAGCCTTGCGCTCGGAGCGGCTGCCGTAGAGCTCGCGCCTCAGCTTCTCGATCTGGAGCTTGAGATGGGCGACCAGGGCGGTCACGTCCGACTGCGCCGCTTCCGCGGCAAGGCGGCGTGCCCGCTCCGCGCGGATCATCGCGTGGGCGCTGGCAAGGTCGTCGGGGAGCGAATCGGCGGCGCTGTTCACACCTTGAGCGAATCACGATCGCCGGGGCGCGCCAAGGCAAAACATCACCCGACCGACGTCGGACGCCAGGTCTCTTGCGGGTGACGCCAGTCGATCCCTTCGAGCAGATAGCCGAGCTGCGCAGGCGTGATCGTCACCGCGCCATCGGCCGGCGAGGGCCACAGGAAGCGGCCCCGCTCCAGCCGCTTCGTGAAGAGACACGCCCCCTGGCCGTCGTGCCAGATCACCTTCAGAAGGTCGCCCCGGCGCCCGCGGAAGCAGAACAGATGGCCGCTCAGCGGGTCGCGCCGCAGCACCTCCTGGACCATCAGCGACAGGCCGGGGAATCCCTTGCGCATGTCCGTGTGGCCGGTCGCGAGCCACACCCTCACGCCACTCGGAACCGGGATCATCGCCGTTCCAGAACGGCGACCACGCGGGCCAGCGCCTCGCCGTCCACGTCGGCGCCGACGACGATCCGCCGGCCGCAGGCGAGAACGATCTCCATCCGCGAGGCCGTCACCGGGGTTTCAGGCCGCGGCTCTATCTCTCGCGCCTCGGGCGGATGCGGTTCCGGCTCGATGATGGCAGGCACGAACGTCGGCGTCTTCTCAGATCGGGGCGGCTCCACCCGGAACGCACGCCTCCACGTCACCAGCTGCGAGCGCGAGATCCCGTGCCGCCGGGCCGTCGCCGAGACCAGACGCGGACCCTCCATGCTCTCCAGCACGATCTTCAGCTTCTCATCATCGCTCCAGCGACGCCGGCGGCCCCTCTCGACCACCTCCAACCGCTCGAACGCCCTGTGCGTATGCCTGTCCATACGCACAGTTCTCCGCCG
>NZ_JAKGCS010000013.1 GCF_021556395.1 Acuticoccus kalidii | reverse complement strand
GTGCTCCTGCCGCCGATCGCGCGAAGCATAGTAGAGCGCGGCTGGAGGCGCCCTCCCGCCGAACGGCCGGTCGTCGCGGACGTAAGCCCAGATGTGGCCGGTGATCGTCTTGCCTCTGGCGAGGATCGGCACCGTGGTGTCGTCGCCGTGAAGGCGCTCGGCGGCCAGAACATGCGCCTCGATCAGGGCATGGAGCGGTGCGAGGGCGACCGTCGCGGCACCGACCTGGTCGGCGAGGGTCGAGACCGACAGGTCGATCCCCTCGCGGCCATAGCGCTCGCTCTGCCGGTTCAGCGGCAAATGCTGCCCGAACTTTTCGAACAGGATCGTCGCCAGAAGGTGCGGTCCGGCAAAGCCGCGCGGCGTCACGTGGAACGGTGCGGGCGGCTGCGTGATCCGCTCGCACTGACGGCAGGCGAACCGCTCGCGCACCGTCTGGATCACCTTCCAGCGACGGGGGATCACCTCCAGCGTCTCGGTGATGTCCTCGCCGAGCTTCGACAGCCGGGTCGAGCCGCAGCACGGGCAGCTCTCCGGCGCGGCGATCACGACACGCTCGCGCGGCAGATGGGCCGGGAAGGGTTTGCGCGCGGGCCGCTTGCGCGTGAACGCCGGGGCCGATCCTGTCTGCGTTGCCGCGGTCTCGGCCACCAGCTCATCTTCGCTGGCCGTCGTCTCGAGATCCTCCAGCTGCAGCTCCATCTGCTCCAGAAGCCGAGCCTTGCGCTCGGAGCGGCTGCCGTAGAGCTCGCGCCTCAGCTTCTCGATCTGGAGCTTGAGATGGGCGACCAGGGCGGTCACGTCCGACTGCGCCGCTTCCGCGGCAAGGCGGCGTGCCCGCTCCGCGCGGATCATCGCGTGGGCGCTGGCAAGGTCGTCGGGGAGCGAATCGGCGGCGCTGTTCACACCTTGAGCGAATCACGATCGCCGGGGCGCGCCAAGGCAAAACATCACCCGACCGACGTCGGACGCCAGGTCTCTTGCGGGTGACGCCAGTCGATCCCTTCGAGCAGATAGCCGAGCTGCGCAGGCGTGATCGTCACCGCGCCATCGGCCGGCGAGGGCCACAGGAAGCGGCCCCGCTCCAGCCGCTTCGTGAAGAGACACGCCCCCTGGCCGTCGTGCCAGATCACCTTCAGAAGGTCGCCCCGGCGCCCGCGGAAGCAGAACAGATGGCCGCTCAGCGGGTCGCGCCGCAGCACCTCCTGGACCATCAGCGACAGGCCGGGGAATCCCTTGCGCATGTCCGTGTGGCCGGTCGCGAGCCACACCCTCACGCCACTCGGAACCGGGATCATCGCCGTTCCAGAACGGCGACCACGCGGGCCAGCGCCTCGCCGTCCACGTCGGCGCCGACGACGATCCGCCGGCCGCAGGCGAGAACGATCTCCATCCGCGAGGCCGTCACCGGGGTTTCAGGCCGCGGCTCTATCTCTCGCGCCTCGGGCGGATGCGGTTCCGGCTCGATGATGGCAGGCACGAACGTCGGCGTCTTCTCAGATCGGGGCGGCTCCACCCGGAACGCACGCCTCCACGTCACCAGCTGCGAGCGCGAGATCCCGTGCCGCCGGGCCGTCGCCGAGACCAGACGCGGACCCTCCATGCTCTCCAGCACGATCTTCAGCTTCTCATCATCGCTCCAGCGACGCCGGCGGCCCCTCTCGACCACCTCCAACCGCTCGAACGCCCTGTGCGTATGCCTGTCCATACGCACAGTTCTCCGCCGCGACGCTCACCACCCGCAAGGCGGCCTCCGCCGGAGGCTTACGACGAACTTACGCCTAACATGGGCGAGGCAAGCGACCTCGCGCACGGCGCCTGAGCGGGTCAGCTCGTCGAAGCCGGCATAGCCGTCGGAGTGCATGAAGCCGCTGAACCCGGCGAGGTGGGTGCGGGGATAGCGTCGGCGCCGCCGCACAGCTGTCGAGTGGCCGGTCATACGTCACGTGTCCGCTTACCAGTACGCGGACACCTATCGCCCGCCGCCCTTCAGCAGACTCCGTCCATTGACAACAACCACAAGGCGGGCTGACCGGACGTTTACCTTTCGTCATGCCTCTCGGGGCTTGAAGATGCCACCGCTCACCGAAATTGCGTGCATCCTGAAAACGCGACCTCGAGAAGCGTTCCAGCGTATCGATGGTGGCAACGAACGCCGCTGCCGTCACGGCGCCGACGCCGACGCCGGGATCGTCACCAGCCGCACACATTCGTCACTCCCTCTTGTTTGGCGGACCCATTCCTTCGTCAAGGACGCCGCCTGCCGCAAGGCCTCGGTGCGAAGGGTAAGAAGCGGAAGAATGATCCGAGCCAGCGCATCGTGTCCGCCGAGGAAGAGCGGACCCGGGCCTCATAAATTCGCGCCTCCCTTGGCAGACCCCGAAACTGGCGAGCCATCATCACTCTCCCCTTTTTTGAAGCGGCGCACTCGGGTTCTGATAACATTAATCATGTCGGTTCTTACGGGCCCCAGTCTGCAGGCTCTCTTGGTGATAAATATGGTCACATTGGACTGCCGCTCCAGCGAAGTTGAAGTAACCAAGATTGTAGCCTATGCCTGTATTGAAGCCTGACTTTGCGGCGGCATTCGATGCTTGGCCTGTCCCGGCAGCGATCCTCGACGTCGATCTGAAATATATGACCTGCAATGCCGCGTATGAGGCGATATCGCATCGCTCCCGCCAGTCGTTGGTCGGCAGGTTCCTGTTCGACGTCTTTCCGGGAAGTGATGGCGCGCAGCAGGACGCGCTCAAACAATCGTTTCGGCGGGTTCTTAGCACAGGAAAGCCACAACACATCTCCAGTGCCCGCTACGGTTTTACCGTGAGCGAAGGCAAAAATGTCGAGCGGAGCTGGACGGTTTCGAATATCCCTCTGTTCTCTTCCGGCGAGAGAATGATCGGAATACTTCATTGCCCACTCGACATCACACGACTTACACAAGGAGATCAGTCTCAGGCTGAGCACCCGATCGACGATGACGAGGCCCTCGTCGTCCGCGCTGCGCAGTCGGTGTTGAACTCGGAGGGCGCGCGGCTTCAAGAGCTTTTTCATCAGGCGCCGGGGTTCATCTGTGTGCTGGAAGGTCCCCGCCACGTCTATGAGCTGGCCAACGACGCCTACTACCAGCTGGTGGGACACCGGGCGATCATCGGGCATGAACTGGCGGATGTCCTGCCAGAGGTCATATCGCAAGGCTTTCTCGACAAGCTCGACCGAGTCTACCGGACAGGTGAGCCGTTCATCGGCCGCGCCATGCCCATCCAGCTCCAGCGGGTGGTGGGGGCACCACTGGAGATGCGGTATATCGATCTCATCTACCAGCCGGTCCTAAACGCCTCGCGGCAGGTGACTGGGATCTTCGTCCAGGGCAACGACGTCACCGAAGCCTATACCCTAGCGCAGGAAGTCGCCTATCAGGCCGCTCATGATGCCCTCACAGGCCTCTTCAACCGGCGAGAGTTCGCCAAGCGCATTGAGCGGGTGGCCGGGCCCGGACCGCACGCGCTGCTCTACATGGACATCGACCATTTCAAGATCGTCAATGACCGCTGCGGTCATGCCGCCGGCGACAGTCTGCTCAAGGAGGTGGCGACCGTTTTGTCTGCCATTGCGGGTGAGAGCGGTGACCTTGCGCGCGTGGGCGGGGATGAATTCGCCCTTTTGCTGCCCAACCACACGAGCGATGCGGGTGTCCAGCTTGCCCACCGCTTGCGCCGTGCCGTCAAGGACGTCAATTTTGTCTGGAACGGCAAGCGCTACGGCGTGACGCTCAGTGTAGGGGCCGCGACGTTCACCGATGCAGTATGGGATACCCTCGAAAATGCACTGGGCCTGGCGGATGCCGCCTGCTTCCTTGCGAAGGAGGCGGGCCGCGATCGCGTAAAACTTGGTCTACCGTCGGATGAGGACGTCTGGCGGCAGCTTGCCGAGATGGACAACGTCACCCGACTTAAAGAGGCCCTTCGCGACGACAGGGTCGTGCTCTACGGACAGAAGATCGAGCCGATCGGAACCAATGACGGGACAGACGTCACCTATTTCGAGGTTCTATGCCGCCTGCGCGACATCGAAGGCAAGAATATCCCTCCATCAGGCTTCATTCCGGCGGCCGAACGCTTTGGCATGATCGAGGCTCTCGACCGCCATATCGTAGCTAAGAGCTTCGCCCACTTTTCGGCCCTGCCGGCGGAGGTCCGTGCCAGGGTCGGGTATTTCATCAATCTCTCGGGGATCACGCTGGGATCAGCCGGCTTTCTCGCGTTCGTCGGCAAGCTGCTTGAGGAGCTGCCGAACGTTGATGCCAAGCGAATTTGCTTTGAGGTAACCGAGACGGCGACCATCTCAGACATGCGGCGCAGTGCGGCAGCGATGCAGGAATTGTCTGCACGGGGCTTCCGCTTTGCGCTCGACGATTTCGGCAGCGGGATGGCGACCTTCGCCTATCTCCAGCAGCTGCCGGTGCAGTTCGTGAAGATCGACGGCGATTTCGTCAGAGCTATACTCGATAGTGAGGCGAGCTGCATCATAGTGGAATCGGTGGTGAGGCTTGCGAACTGTATGGGGATGCAGGTGATCGCCGAGGCGGTCGAGACTCCTGAGCTTCTGGCGGCCCTGGGCCCGCTCGGGGTCCACTTTGGACAGGGATATGTCCTGCACATGCCGGAGGACCTTGAAAAGGCCGTCTATCAGGAGGTGGGCAGCATAAGGTCGCGGCACGATGTCCGTTGCCGGCGAGATTAGAGTTTAGCCCGCGTCCTTGTCAGCTCGTTCGATCCGCAAGCGGGACCGTGTTTCTGCCGGCGTTCTTCGCCGCATCAAGCGCGCGGTCTGCCCCTGACTAGGATGGCGTTTACCGAACGGTCGCGGCCAATGGGAGACGCAACGCCGATGATGGTCGTGACGTGAATCGCGCTGTCGATCGATCCTGATCCTCAAGCCCGCGGCCTCGGCAGGCGCTCGGCCGGTCTAGCCGAGCCTTCCTCGCCGTTTCCCAATATAGGGACCATTAACTCCCCCTTTCACAATCACTAGCAGGCTGTTGAAGAAGGCGCCGGTACGGCTTTGAGGACGGCGTCGTCGTTGTCCCTCCTCTTAATTGGATTTACCATCCCTACAACCCCACCGTCTCCACAATGCGTTCTTGCGCTCACCCCGGATCTCTGAATAGGTATCGGAAATGCCTATTCATTTGGAGCGGGCTATGCGTCTCACATCCTTCACAGACTACGGACTTCGCATGTTGATGCGTATGGCGAGTCACCCGGAACGGGCGTTCTCGACCGCAGAGCTTGCGGAGGAATTTCGCGTTTCACGCAACCATCTCGCGAAGATCATGCAGCGCCTTGCCCGAGAAGGGATGATCGAGACTCGGCGAGGAGGAGGTGGTGGTGCGGTGCTCGCCACGAAGGCCGAAAAAATCCGGCTCGGCACGGTCATCAGACTTCTGGAGGAAGGCCAGCCTCTGGTCGAATGTTTTGCCGCTGAAGGTGGCAGCTGTCCGGTCGACGGGATCTGCCGGTTAAAAATCCGCCTGCGGCGTGCCGAGGAGGCGTTCCTTGCAGACTTGGACCGATCGACGCTCGCCGATATTGCGCTTCCGCTGTCAGTTCCGGCTTGAAGCAGTAGTTAGGACAGGAGTGATATGACCGACACACTGACGCTAGAAGAGAGACGCATCGCACTCTGCCTGTCGGTAGCACTCGCGTTTCTCGGCCTTATCATGGCCGCCGCCGCCCAGCGTGGCGTCATGGCGCTGCATGGCGGGATGGCGATCGCCGTCGGATTGGCCCTGGCGTTCATCGTCGGCGGTTCGATGTACAGCAACATCGAGCCCGGTCGGGATCGTCTGACGCACTACTACGATGCCCCGATCAAGTTCGGGATCATCATGACGCTGGTGTGGGCAGTGGTCGGCATGGGGGTGGGCGTCTGGCTCGCCGCGCTCATGTTCTGGCCGGAAGCCACGCCTCTGTGGCCCGCCACGAGCTATGGACGGCTGCGGCCGGTGCATACCTCCGGCGTGATCTTCGGCTTCGGCGGTAATGCCCTCATCGCAACCTCCTTCTACGTCCTACAACGCACGACGCGCGCGCGTCTCGCCGGCGCCATCAGCCCTTGGTTTGTGCTGATCGGGTACAACCTGTTCTGCCTCTGGGCGGCGACCGGCTACCTGATGGGAAGCACGCAGTCCAAGGAATACGCCGAACCGGAATGGTACGCCGATATCTGGCTCGTCGTCGTCTGGCTGACCTACTTCACGCTCTACATTCGTACGTTGATGCGGCGGGTCGAACCGCACATCTATGTCGCCAACTGGTACTATCTGGCGTTCATCTTGGTGGTGGCGATCCTGCACATCGTCAACAACATCGCGATCCCGGTGAGCTGGACGCATGCGGAGAGTTTCCCTGTCTGGGCTGGCGTGCAGGATGCGATGATCCAATGGTGGTACGGTCACAACGCTGTGGCCTTCTTCCTGACCGCCGGCTTCCTGGGGATGCTGTATTATTTCCTGCCCGTGAGGGCACAGCGGCCGATCTGGTCCTATCGGCTCTCGATTCTCAGCTTCTGGGGCATCGTGTTCTTTTACATGTGGGCCGGTTCGCATCACCTGCATTATACGGCCCTCCCGTACTGGGTGCAGACCCTCGGCATGACCTTCTCCGTCATGTTGCTGGTGCCCTCGTGGGCCTCGGCCGGCAACGCGATCGCCACGCTGAACGGCGCTTGGCACAAGGTGCGCGACGACGCGACGCTTCGCTTCATGTTCGTCGCCGCCGTGTTCTACGGCCTGTCCACGTTCGAGGGGTCGTTCCTCGCGATCCGCCCGGTCAACTCGTTGTCCCACTACACCGACTGGACCGTCGGTCATGTCCACTCCGGCACGCTCGGGTGGGTCGCGATGATCGTCTTCGGGGCAATCTACACCCTCGTTCCGAAGCTCTCCGGGCGCGAGCACATGGCCTGGCCGCAGGCGGTGGAATGGCACTTCTGGCTCGCGATCGCCGGAACGCTGATCTACGTCGTCTCGCTCTGGAACGCGGGCATTACCCAGGGGCTTATGTGGCGTGCCTACGACGAAAACGGTGCCTTGTCCTACAGCTTCATCGAGACTGTGGAGGCGATGTTGCCTTACTACGCGGCACGCACGTTGGGCGGGGCCCTCTTCCTCGCCGGCGCGATCCTGTGCGCCCTCAACTGCCGCGTCACCATGCGTACAGCAGCTGAGCGGGTCGACGCGACCGATCGCCCGCTCGCGCTGCAGCCGGCGGAGTGATCGTATGCTGAAGCTGCACTACAATCTGGAAAAGATTTCCATGGGGCTCGTCGGCGCGATCATCGTCGTCGCGTCCATCGGCGGCCTCGTGGAAATCGCCCCGCTCTTCACGATCGACGAGACGGTCGAAATACCCGACGACCTTCGCCCGCACACGCCGTTGGAGTTGGCCGGACGCGAGATCTACATCCGCGAAGGCTGCTATGCCTGCCATTCGCAAATGGTGCGCAGTCTCGCCGATGAGATCGACAGGTACGGTCCTTACTCATTGGCCGGCGAAAGCGCCTGGGATCGGCCGATGCTCTGGGGATCCAAGCGAACGGGACCCGACCTCGCCCGTGTGGGGGGCAAGTATTCCGATGCTTGGCACGTGGCCCATCTGGTCGATCCGCGGCAGGTCATCCCGGTGTCCATCATGCCGGCCTATCCCTGGCTCATGCGTCCCCTCGGGACCGAACTCGTTGAGCGCAACCTTGCAACGCTCGCAGGCCTCGGCGTGCCCTACGATCAGGACATGATCGACAACGCGCTGGTCGACGCGCGCGCTCAGAGCCAGCCCGACTCGGACGCGACGTCCGATCTGATCGCCCGCTACGGTGACGACATCGCCGTGCGCGCGTTCGACGGCAATCCGCGGCAACTGACGGAGATGGATGCGGTGGTCGCCTACCTGCAGTCCATCGGCACCCTCACGGATGCGGCGAAAACGATCCTGTCTCAGGAGGACGGATCATGAGTCACGACACGATGGTACTTGTCGCGAAAGTCTTCGGGCCGATCTGGATGGGAGGTTTTCTGCTGATCGTGCTGATCCGCACCTACAATCCACGCCGTCGCCAGGAACAGGAGCGGATCGCGCGATCCGTCCTGCCCACCGAGCGCCCCGAGGACCGTTCATGAGTACGGACCCCAAGGAATTTCCCGCCGCCGATTCCCACACCGGCCAACGCGAGATCGACCCGGTCACGGGATACGACACGACCGGTCACGAGTGGGGCGGGATCAAGGAACTCAATACGCCCTTCCCGCGGATCGCGCTGATCGCGCTCGTCCTCACGGTTGCCTATTCACTCGTGTCCTGGGTACTTTTGCCCGCATGGCCGATCGGTCGCGATTACACGCGCGGCCTCCTCGGCCTCGATCAAGGTCAGGTCGCCATCGAGCGCTACCGCGACCTCGCTAGCACCCGCGAAGAATGGCTGTCCCGCTTCGAGACACCCGACTTCGCAACGCTGAGCGAGGATGCGGCTCTGATGGCAACGGCCATGCCCGCAGCGGCACGGCTTTTTCGCGACAATTGCGCCGTGTGCCATGGTGAAACCGGATCGGGCGGAATCGAATTCCCAGTTCTGAACGACAATCATTGGTTATGGGGTGGCGAGCCGGACATGATCGCCGAAACGCTGCGCGTCGGCATCAATTCCAGCCACCCCGATTCGCGCTTGGCGCAAATGCCCTCGTTCGATTGGATGGACCGCACCGACCGCGTCGCGTTGGCGCGTTACGTCGCGAAGCTTCCCGAAGGCGACGCCGCCACAGACGATCCCGGTGCCGACCTGTTCGCGCAAAATTGCGCCGCCTGCCACGGCGAAGGCGGCGTCGGCGGCATGCTGAACGGCGCCCCGTCCCTGGCCGACGGCGCGGTGATATACGGACAGGACGTCCACACCGTGATGAACACGCTGCGGAGCGGGCGTCAGGGCGTCATGCCCTCCTGGATTGGTCGATTAAGTGAAGCCGAGATCAACTTGCTTGCGCTCTACGTGATGCGCCTGCAAGACCGCGGTGGCGGTGGCCAATCATGACCCTGACGACACAAAAACGTCTAGCTTGGTTGGGAGCTCTGATCGTGCTGGCGATCGTGATCGCGAGCAACGCCCATCTGATATCGGTCGCGTTCCGCTCACAGCCGGAATGCGTCGCCGCGAAGAGCGCGGTCGCAACGCCCGCGAGACGCGCCTGCTGAGAGGTAGCCCGATGCTCGAACCGCTTCCGACCGTCCGTCCGCCCCGGCGCCCCGCGATCACCTTGGCGAAAGGTTTGCCGGCGCATGCGGCGTTGCGCTGGCTCGCCGCGGGCTTTCGCGATCTGTGCGTCTCGCCGGGACCAAGCTTGGCATACGGCGCATTGCTGGTCCTGATCTCCTATTCGACCCTCGGCGCGCTCTATGCGACCGGGCTTCTCCATCTCGCGCTGCCGGCGATCTCCGGGTTCCTCATCGTCGGGCCGTTCCTGGCGATCGGCCTTTACGAGAAGAGCCGGCGGCTGAGTGAAGGCAAGCCAGTAACTCTCGCGGGGATGATGCTGGTCCGACCCGCCTCGCGCGTCCAACTCGCGTATGCCGGCTTGATGTTAGGCTTGCTGGTGCTCTTCTGGCTGCGCGCGGCCGATCTGCTTTATGCGCTCTTCTTCGGAATCGCGCCCTATCCCGGCGCGGAGGATGCAATGGCCAACGTCTTGACCACGACGCCGGGCTGGGGGCTCCTTTTCGTGGGCACCGGGGTGGGCGGTCTGTTCGCGGCGTTCGCCTTCGCGCTCAGCCTGTTCTCGGTTCCGATGCTGATGGTCGAGCGTCGGGACGCGCTGACCGCGATGGGCCTCAGCTTCGCGATGACCACGCAAAACCTCGCCCCCTGTCTGGTCTGGGGCTGCATCGTCGCTATCGGCATGGCGTTGTCGGCGGCGACGGGCCTGCTTGCCCTCGCGGTCGTCTTCCCTCTCCTCGGACACGGCACTTGGCATGCCTGGTGCGCGATCCGAAGCGAAGCGCTATGACGGCGTTGTTGATCCTGGTGCCGGTGTCGCTCGGACTGGGCCTGATCGGCCTCGTCGCGTTCTTTTGGTCCTTGCGCCGTGGTCAGTTCGAGGATCTCGAAGGCAACGCCTGGCGTGTCGTCCTCGCGGAGGCGTCGCCGCAAGACCGGCCCGCCTCCGGTGAACCGGGACCGGACGTCGAAAAGCGCCGGCTCCGCCCTCGCCCACCGTTGACGCGGTTGCCCGCCCGCCGCGGTGGACGGGCCCATGCGACAGCCGCCGATCAGTCGCCCTTGCGGCCCGAAAGCAGCATCGGGCCGTAAAGAACCGCGAACCCGGCGAACGCAATCACCCAAAGCCCGGCCGAAAGCGACAGGAGTGGCTGCATCGCCCCCGGTTGCAAGCTGGCGAGAACACGAAAGATCGCGGACAGCGCCACCGCCAGATACAAGATAATCGTCGAGGGCGGTGCCGTCAGTGCCCGGCCGGTGTGGCCGCGACTGGCGCGGGTCATCACCGCGAGAATCATCAGGCCGATCGCCCCGATCGTCCACGTATGAACAGCGGCCTGGGCGATATGCGGCTGGCCGGTCAGACGACCGCCGCCGGCCACAATAAATCCAGCCGGAATGAACAGATAGCCGATGTGCAACACCGTTAGGAGCGGCTCACGCACCGTCGCGAAGGGCCGCCAGCGGGCCATGCGCACGACATGCGCCGCTGCCGCGAGGAGGAACAGGCCGCCGATCCAAGCCGCCCCGATGGCCGGCTCGGCGATCCATGCGAGCACGGCGACAGCGCCAGCCAGCAGCGCCAGCTTATCGAACCGCCCAAACGGGACGGGTAGCGAAAGCGCGCCCTGCTTCTTCAGCCAATTGGTCGTGAAGCTCGGCGTGATGCGCCCGCCGATCAACATCACCAGCATCAATGCCGCGCCGATGGCGATCCGGTGGCCGAACACCGGATAACCCTCGACGATGACCTCAAGGGCGAAGACGGCTTCTCCTCCCGCGAAGATCGCCAAGAACACAACGACGACGAGGTTGCGGGCATTGCCCGCAGCGATGATCTCGCGCGATGCAAATGCAATCATCGCCAACGGAAAAAGAAGGGCGACGCACAACGCCGGCACGAGCCCGATCAGCTCGGACACCGCGACGGCGACCCGGCCCACAGCCCACAGCGTGAAAAGTCCGACGAGCGGCCAGCCAGCGACCGGCAGCCGCCCCGTCCAGTTTGGAATCGCAGTCAGAAGGAAACCGGCGATCACCGCCACGATCATGCCAAACAGCAGCTCGTGGATGTGCCACACGACCGGTGGCAGAGCGGACGGCAACATGATCGCGCCCGTGAACCAGGAGATCCAGAGCGCGACCATCAGCGCGCCCCACACGGCTCCGCCGAGGAAAAACGGCCGGAAGCCGTAGGAGAAAAGCGCCGGCCCGTTCCAGACGCGGCTCGCACTCATCGTGGTCATGATCAGTCCAATGGCAGGAACCGAAGGGGAGTGCCCCACGCGACCGACGCCGCCTCGGCAGGCAAGACGAGAAGCCCGTCTCGCCTGAGCCAGCAGCGCCACGCGCACCGAATAAGACGGCGAGGCCAATTGCACCAGCGGCTTGCCGGGGCTTCATCGCAATGCGCAGCGGCTGGATTTCGCCTCCCACCGCCTTGATGGCGGAGACCATGTGATCCTCGTCGCCGACCGAGACGCCGTCGGTCGTCACCACGAGGTCAGCATACCGGGACGCAGCAACGAGCGCGTCGGACAGGCCGGTCGAAACGTAGACGGCGCCGCACCGTGACCGCCTCGATACCGCGCTAGCGAGCACGCATCCGAGGCGACGGTACATCTGTCCTCCTCCTTCATACGGGGAACTATGCGATCGGCCGGCTGGCTGACGGAACCTCGCGGACGACTTCGCGGCCCGCCTCCGTCAGCACGATGTCGAAAGGAATATCGTGAGGTTGCGGATAGATCGTCTTGAGGCGCGAGGCCCGATAACCGACCCCGATCGCGAACGGGCGCGGGGCCAGACTGGCGAGGGTCCGGTCGAAATAGCCGCCGCCGTAGCCGAGGCGATAGCCTTCACTATCCCAGCCCACCAGCGGCGCCAGCACGATGGTGGGTGTCACCGTTTCGGCCTCGTCCGACGGGATGGGAATCTTCCACACGCCGCGCACCATCTGGGTAGTTGGCGTCCAGCGTCGAAAGATCAGCGGCCGGGCCATGGTTTCGACCACGGGCAGTGCCACAGTCACACCCGACACCTCGAGTTCGGTCATGAGCGCCCGCAGATCCGGCTCGCCGCGCATCGGCCAATAGGCGGACAGGACCTGCCACCGCGCGCCGGCGAAGCGGTCGGCGAGGACGTCGCGCACTTCGTTCGCGATCGTCTCATCGGCCCGTTGCCGCGCGTCGATGCTGATCGCGTCGCGCTCGCCGCGCAGTCGCGTGCGCTCGGATCGGCGCCAACGCGCCACGTCGCGGGCCTGCTGCGGGTCGACGGCGAGCGGGTCGAAATAGTCCGGTGCCAGCTCCGAGGCCAGACATGGCGGCGAGGCGTAGCGGCCTGGAAGCTCATCATCGGCGTTCATGGGTTTCCTCTCTCGGCGCTTCGTGGCGCGCCACGTGCCGACAGCAGCGTCGCGGCCCTATCGGCGATCCGGTTCAATCGAACCGCCGCGGGCACGATGTCATGGATGCGTCCGACCCCCTGGCCGGCGTAGAGCGCCATCGCCTCGAGATCGCCCGTCGTCGTGCGCAAAGGCGAGTCGGTGCTGAACCGTAACCGCGGGACGCCGTCATCCCAAGCGATCACGTCACGCGGCAGCGTATCGGGATCGTGGCCCAGGAAGCGGCCGCCGAGCGCGGCCGTCACGCTGTTGCCGAGCACGCGCACCGCAGCCTCGCGCGGCCAGTACAGCACGAACACATCGGTCAGGACCGTGTCCGCGCCGTCGGCTTCGACGATCCGTCGCTTGTGATAATCGTTGGCGAAGGCCTCGTCGGTGGCGATGAACGCGGTGCCGCACTGCACGCCGCTCGCCCCCATCGCAAGCGCGTCGGCTAACCCGGTCCCGTCGGCGATCCCGCCCGACACGACGACAGGCAGGCGGGTTTGCGCCAAAACCTCCGCCGCGAGCGTGAAAGCAGACGTGCGGCCATGCACATGGCCGCCGGCCTCGAGCCCTTGCGCAATGATGACATCGGCACCCGCCGACTCGGCCGCGCGCGCTGCGTCGAGCGTTCCGACCTGATGCAGAACCCGGCAGCCGGTCGTTTTGACCCTCCGAACCGCCCCCGGAACCACGTCCCAGAAGAACGAGAAGGCTCGCACGCCGAGGTCGAGACAACGTTCGATCTGCGCGTCCAGCAAGCCAGGATCCGTTGCCGCCGGAATCAGGTTCACTGCGAACTCGCGATCCGTCACGGCCCGCAGCGCCTTGACCTCCGTTTCGATCAGATCGGGCGGCTCCCGCACCATACCGAGCGTCGGATAGCCGCCCGCGTGCGCCACGGCCGCCGCCAGCTCGGCGCGCGACACGCCGCCCATGCCGGCCAGCAGGATCGGCACGTCACATCCGAGCTGATCGCACAAGGCAGTGCGCAGCAACGCGCGATCCGGTGTCACGGTGACGCCGATTTCTTGTGACTAGCCAAGTATTCTCGCAGCACTACGGCCTGATTATGCTCGCGGTCCGTGGCAGCGAACAGCAAGGTCACCGCCCCCTTGCGACACCACTCCATACACTGCGACACGGCGTCCTGATTGTCTTTGAGTTCGGCGAGATATCGCTTGCGAAACTCTGCCCACTTCTTTGGGTCATGACCGAACCATTTGCGCAGTCCGGTCGATGGTGCCACGTCACGGATCCACGCATCGTGGTCGAGGTTGGTTTTCTTCACCCCCCGCGGCCAGGTGCGATCAACCAGGAGACGGGCCCCGGTCGTCTCCTTCGGGTCGTCGTATACCCGCGCGATGTGAATGGATTTTGCGGACGCCATGGTGTCAGTCGTCCTCCATTAACTCGAGCGCTTTGAGCGAATGCGCATACGCGACGCCCGCCCGCATCTCGGCAGCAATCCAGATCGTCTCCATGATCTGCTCCTTGGTTGCCCCGGCTCGGCGCGCGGCCTTCACGCGTCCTTCTATGCACCAGGGACACTGCGTGACGTGCGCCGCCGCCACTGCGATCAGTTGCTTGGTGCGCCCGTCCAACGCGCCCTCGGCAAACACCGCTTTGGAAAAGGCCTTGAACGTGTCGTCGGGCTCGGGGGCGAGCGCGTGGCGCCGCTCGGCCATCTCGCGCGTCGGTTTTGGAAAACTGAGATGCGTCACGGGTGCGCCCTCCCGGCACGGATCGTACCGTCGTCTCGTTGCATCCGTCGCAGCTGACGCCCGGTGGCGCGCCTCCCTCATGCATCGCCGCTTCCTCTCAGGGGCGGTGGGAACGTCGGCACCGCGCCCGGCGGCGCTTTGCCCAGCTCGACCGCAATGTGCAGCGACCGCGCGATTCGTTCGGCCCGCTCGATCAGGTGCTCGGCACCGGCCGGGGTGGAGACCTCGCGCGCCGTCTCGCGGAACAGGTCGAGCCAGTGGTTGAAGTGCGATGCGTCCACGGGAAGGGGCACATGCGCCGGCACGGGCTGGCCATGATACCGGCCCGTCATCAAGGCCACCGACGACCAAAAATCGACCATGCGCTCCAGGTGCCGATCCCAATCGGCGACGCGCGCCTCGAAGATCGGGCCGAGCATCGGATCGGCACGAACCTTCCCGTAGAACCGATCGACGAGCCGGTGCAGCACGTCCTCGTCGAGGGCCGTCTGCTCCATTACCGTCGCGGTCATCCGTGGTCGCGCCGAGCTGATCTGCGCCTTCGCCTCGTCCCCGATCATGTCCGCTCCCAAATGTTGCTTGCAATGAAATTAGATCTGCGAATAGGTATTGTAAATACCGATTGACGGGGCCGACGGCAGATGCGTCTCACATCCTTCACCGATTACGGGCTGCGCATGCTGATCGCTTGGCGAGCGACCCCGATCGGGCCTTCTCGACGACCGAGCTGGCTGAGGAATTCCGCATCTCCCGCAACCATTCGGGGAAGATCATGCAGCGCCTCGCGCGGCGGGTTGATCGAGACGCGGCGTGACGGCGCCTCGCTCGCGATTGCGGCCGAGGAGATCCGCCTCGGCACGATCGTCCGTTTTCTGGAGGAGGGGCAGCCGCTGGTGGAGTGCTTTGCCGCGGGCGGCAGCGACTGCACGATCGGTGGCCACTGCCGGCTGAAGCTGCGCCTGCGCTGGGCCGAAGCGGCGTTCATCGCCGACCTCGACCGTTCGACGCTGGCCGATATCGCGCTTGCCAGGCCGCTTCCGGCCTGAACAGACACGAGGAAGATAGAGATGGCGACGCGACTCTTGCCGCAAAACATAACTTCCGCAGGCTCGCCGATGATGACCATCGAGCGCGACGGCGATGGCTTCATCGTCCCCGCCGAGCTGCTCGCACAGGCGTTCGATCTGCCGGTCGCTCAGGTGCAGGACGCCATGCGGACCGGGAGCATGACGTCCCGGTGCGAGGTCGGAACGGGTGCAGATCATGGTCGTTGGCGCCTGACCTTCTATTGCGGCTCTCGGGCCTGCCGCTTCATCGTCAATGAAAACGGTGTGGTGCTCACCCGTTCCGCCTTCCCGATCCGCACGCGACCTCCATTGTCGGCTTCGTCAGGCACCGCTTGTGCAAGGTGGTGACATGCGCCCCGATGTTTCTCCGTTCGAAATCATGCGGCACGCCTTCTGGCTCGGCGAGGAGCCGCTCGAAACGAACCTGCGGATGCAACGCATCGCCCAATGCATCGGCGAATTGCTGCCGTTGATCGCGCAACTCAGCCGTGCCTACGGCGACCGTCGCGTCGTCTGGGCGCTCACGGCGATCATCGTCGACCTATCGCTCGAGGCCGGCGACGCGGAGGTCGGGGCCGCCATTTTGCGAACCAACGCACGGCTCTTGGAGGCCGAAGCGGGGGTCGACCTCTACGGGTGCGCGCCGCTGCCGGACCGCTCTGGCGGACCGTGATAACCTCGGCGCGCCGCCGCTCTCTGGACTGCAGGGCGACCAGCGGACGCTGTAATCTCTTCTTGTCCTCGACGCGCCGTCGAAGCATGTTGTTCCGCAAGGTCACCAGATTGGCCTCGGTCAATCTGGCGCGCCCGGGGGCAGCACGATGGCGGGGTCCGCTCCCGCTTCGGTCGTGACCGCCTGGCCGGACGGCACAGCGGATCGAGGCTGCGCGAAGGCGCCGGTCGCGGCCCTCAAGGGGCGTGGGGAGCGCGCACCTCGAGCACCCTCAGCCGTCGGGTTTCGCCGAGCCGCGTTTCCCAGGTGATTGAATCGCCCTCGCGAACCCCGATCAGCGCGGCTCCGATGGGGGTCAGGATCGAGATCTTCCCTTGCGAAATATCCGCCTCGCCCGGATAGACGAGCAATACGGACTGGATCTTGCGCGTTGTTTCGTCCTGGAAAACGACGGTGCAGCCCATGTACACATTATGTTCAGGATAGCCCTCGGCCAGAATGTGCGCGCGCTCCAGTTCCTCGAGGAGGACGGCCGCGACATCGGGATTCTCGCTCTCAACGGAGCGGGTCAAGGCGGCCAGCTGCTCGTAATCACGGGCCATCAACGTGATGTGCGGGCTGCACTTGTGTGCAAGCAACACGCGGTCCTGATGCATCGCCATGATCGTTTCTCCCACCTGTTGGTTGGCTGACTGCTGTCTTCGTTCGGAATTGATCCAGTGAATCTGGCGCCTCTTGCGGAGCGCCTGCGCTACTCTTCCACCGGCAAAGGGCCTCTCTTCATCGCTGTCGCGGCCGATGGAGCGAGACCGGTAAAGCATGCACGACCGCCCGCGCGCAGAGCAGTGAGCGTTTGTACCGCGATGGGTGAAGATACTGCGCTGCCGTGTGTGAAACCAATCTGCGCCAGGGGGCGGATCGGTAGCAGGTCGATCGGTCCGACCGAACAGCGCATCCGATGAGCCGGCTGGTCAGGCACGTTACGTCTGTAATGTGATAGATTGACTGTGCGTGCGCCCCCGAGGCTGGACGCAATAGCGCCGTCACCTCGGGGCTAAGTGCCCGCGATGAGATTGCCCGCCCGACGCAGGCCCCTGGGGAACGTCACGATGCTCAACATGATCGGAAGCATGTGGTGCAAGGGCGAAGGAAGTCAATCGGTGCGGGGGTGGCTGTTCGAGAGTCACCCGGCGCGAACGCGACCTGTCCTTCCGCCGCCCGCAGGCCGCGCGGGCTGACGGTGCCCGACCCGCTGAGGCGGTAACCGCCGAGATGAAGGCGTGGTTTGAAGAGCCCGCTATCACTGGCCGTGAGCTGCTTGACAGACTGCAGGCCAATGATCCGGTGTCCTATCCGGACAAGCTGATCCGAACGGTGCAGCGTTGTCAGATCTAGGGCGGATTCTGTTCATTCTGGTTCGTAGCCGCAAGCTCTGAAGAAGGATCTGGCGTCGGCTGGGGTGATGGCATCGATGGCCAGGCGGATGGCTTGCCACAGATCCGGGACCGTGCGGGCGGCCGCCTGTTTCAGGAGCGCCTTGATCTTCGAGAAGGCGAGCTCGATGGCGTTGAAGTCCGGCGAATAGGGCGGCAGGAACAAGAGCCGGACCCCGGCCGCCTCGATCGCCTTGCGCGCGTGCGCGCATTTGTGGGCCGGCAGGTTGTCCATGATCACGACATCGCCTTTGCGAAGGACGGGCACCAGACATTGGCCGTGAAGGCGCCCCCGTTCATGGCCGAAGGCAACGTCATGGGGGCCACGATGCCCTCGAGGGTCAGTGCGCCGATAAAGGTCGTCGTTTGCCAGTGGCCATGGGGGATCGCCGCCCGGCAGCGCTCACCCCGCGGCGACCGGCCGTAGAGCCGCGCCATCTTTGTGCTGGTGCCGGTCTCGTCCACGAAGAGGAGGCGCGACGGATCGAAGAGATCCTGGCCGTCGAACCAGGCTTGCCGCTCGGCCTTTACGTCGTCGCGGTCCTGCTCGGCCGCGTGGCCGGTCTTTTTTTCCGCGTGATGGCGTGGCGCACGAAGAACTGGTGGACCACCGACGGCCGCGGGCAGTAGCCGGCCCTCTCGTAAAGGCGCTCCGCAATCTGCGCCAGCGTCAGGTCCGGCTCCGCCTCGATAAGCGCCAGGATCCAATCGCGATGGCCATCGATCCGATGGCTGCGGTGGTTGCCGCCCCGCTCCGCCGCCAGAACATGCCGGTCATTCGCGTCGGGCAGCGTCAGCGATGGGATCAGATGCGCGTACGCGGTGACGAGGCAGTCGCGGGTGTTGCTGTCCATCAGTTCGCGCGTGCGCTCGAGCCTTGCGCGGCTTCGGTGTGGCTCATTCCTGAGAAGCGCCGTCATCCATTCTTCGTGGATCTCCGCCGTCCATTTGGCGCGGTAGACGTCCATCACCGCCAGCTGCAGCAGAATATCCCGGATCGGTGCTGGGTAGAGGACGTTGGCGTCGGGTCGCCGAGGCGTCTCGCTGTCTGGGGCTCGGTCGTCTGCGCTTCTGCGGTGGGGGGATTGGCCGGGCGCTCCGGCGTTCCTTGGTCGGCGCCGCAACGCTCGGGTTCGGCGAACCTGCCCTCTTGAATCGCCGACATGCTATAGGCCGCACGACAACACGGTGCAGGACCGGGCGGCCGAGGGCAACCGGCGCGGCCGATGCCGAGAAGGAGAGCGCATCTGGCCGCCGACGGCATCCTCGACAGCCGCTATTCCTGGGGCCGGCTCGTCCTCACCCTCGCCGTGGCAGCCGTCGGCAACGTCGGCATGTGGGCGGTGGTCATCGTCATCCCCGCGCTGCAGTCGGAGTTCGCGATCGACCGCGCGCACGCGTCGCTGCCCTATACGGCGACGATGCTGGGCTTCGCGCTCGGCAACGTGACGATCGGCCGGGTCGTCGACCGTTTCGGGGTCGCCGCGGTGGTCCTCCTCGCCGCCGCAATCCTGGGGGTCGGCTACGCCGCCACGGCGATCGCCGGTAGCATCGTCCTGGTCGTCGCCCTGCACGGCCTGATCGGCCTCGGCACCGGAGCGTGCTTCGGCCCCCTGATGGCCGACATCTCGCACTGGTTCTCGCGGCGGCGGGGCATCGCCGTCGCGCTGGTGGCGAGCGGCAACTACATCGCCGGCGCCTTCTGGCCCATGGTGTTGAGCGGCATCCTCGCCTCCGGCGGCTGGCGCAGCGTCTACTGGACGCTCTCGATCATCGTGGTCGCCGCGCTCGTGCCGCTCGCCCTGACGCTTCGGCGCCGCGTCCCCCACGACGCCATGATCCAGTCCGAGGCGCAGCGGCGCTCGATCGAGCTGCCGCTCGGCACTCTCAAATGGCTGCTCGCGCTCGCCGGGATCGGCTGCTGCGTGGCGATGGCGATGCCGCAGGTCCACATGGTCGCGCTCGCGGTCGACCTCGGCTGCGCCCCCATCGTCGGCGCTCAAATCCTTTCGGTGATGCTCGTCGGCGGCGTCGTCTCGCGCATCGTCTTCGGCGCCGTCGCCGACCGCCTCGGCGGGGTGAAGACGCTCCTCATCGGTTCGACGCTGCAGTGCTTCGCGCTGTCGCTTTACCTGCCGTACGACGGCAGCGTCTCGGGGCTCTTCGTCGTCAGCCTCGTCTTCGGGCTGTCGCAGGGCGGCATCGTGCCGTCCTACGCGATGATCGTCCGCGAATACTTCCCCGCCCGCCAAGCGGGAACACTGATCGGCCTCGTGTTGATGGCGACGATCCTCGGCATGGGCTTCGGCGGTTGGATCTCCGGCATGATACGCGACATCACCGGCTCCTACGAGATGGCGTTCCTCAACGGCATCGCCTTCAACGTCCTCAACATGACGGTCATGCTCCTCATCCTCGTGAAGACCCGCACGCCGGGGCCCCGACCGGCCGTCGCCGCGTGAGACGTCCGGGGCGAGGGGGAGCAATCGCCCGCCAGGCGGGGCTCGGTCGGTTTTCGTCCGGATCGCCTTGACCGTCGAGCGAACGGTCTTGAGGTTTTGCGAGTCTGAGCCCGGCTGGCGGTCGGACCCAGCCGCCACGGGAGCAGGATCGGCGCTGGCGATGCCTTCTCCGAAACACCACTCGTCGTCAGAATGGCGATGACAGAAAGGCGAGGTCGAACTCTTCTGCGACGGCCTTGAGCCGTCGGTCCCGGGTCCATAAGCGCGTGCCGGGGTCGAGGAGACATGAGGCGAGAAGCGCGGCATCAACGAAGCCAATGCCACGCGAATAGAACCTACGGGCCTCGATCATCTGCCGGATTTCGCTTGTCTCGCCGACCGGACTGCGCGCCAGGCCGTCGAGGAGGCTGAGGACGGTGCTCCGATCTTTCAGTGACCCCAACGCGATCTCGGCCACGACGAGTGGATGGCAGACGATCTCGTTCGCCAGAAGGCGGCGCTCGAGTTCCGCATCGCCCGAACGCAGATGATCGATCCAGACGGATGTGTCGGCAAGGATCACCCCGGTTGCTCGGAGCGCCGCCGCGGGGCTGCTTCGAGATGGGTCTCTGCCCCCCCGAGCCGGGCGAGGCGCTTGGCGCTCTCCCGTTCGATCAGGGCGGTGAGCGCTTCGCGAAGCAGTGTGCCCCGCTCATGAAGGCCCGAAAGAGCGACGGCGCGTTCGAGAAGCTGGTCATCGAGAGTGATGGTCGTTCGCATGGGTTCCACCGGCATCAATTTACGCATCATTTGATGCATAATCATAAGGTGGTCAATGGTACTAGCCTTTGCGAGGCAATCCACGGCGCGATGCGTTTAGGGTATGCCTTTAGTAAACCATGCCGCAGACAGTTCACTAACTACCGTCTGGCCATTCAAAACGAACCGTACTATGGTGAACTGCCCAAAATCGACCGAGCGGGGAATGCTATGGTCGTTCGTGCCTATCTTCGTGCTTCGACCGACGACCAGGATGCAGAGCGAGCCCGGGCCGACCTCGATGCCTTCGCGGCGGAACGCGGCCTTCACATCGTCAGCACCTACGTCGAACATGAGAGCGGTGCCAAGCTCGCGCGGCCCGAACTCTTTCGCCTTCTCAAGGACGCCCGCGCCGGCGACATCCTCCTGATCGAGCAGGTCGACCGTCTCTCTCGCCTGACATCTGCCGACTGGCAGAAGCTTCGGGCCGCGATTGATGCGCGACAGATCCGCGTCGTCGCGCTCGACTTGCCGACGAGCTGGAGCCAGCTTGAGCAGAGGCCAGACGATTTCACGTCCCGCATGTTCGCCGCCATCAACCAGATGATGCTCGACGTCCTCGCCGCAGTGGCGCGAAAGGACTACGAGGATCGTCGCCGCCGCCAGGCGCAAGGACAGACGAGGGCCAAGGCGGAAGGCCGCTACAAGGGCCGGCCCGAGAACGTCAAACGCAACACGGCGATCGCCGGCATGCTGGCACGGGGCACCTCCTGGTCGCAGATCCAGCACGCCACGGGCTGCAGCCGCGCCACCATCGCCAAAATCGCCAAGCGTCTGAAGGTGCCGGTTTGAGAAGGGCCGCGGCGGCGAGCCCCGCACCGTCGTGGTAGGTCATTCGAGGTCAACCAATGGCCAGCCTATTTGGGGGATGCTGCGCTTGCCTTAGCAGTTTTTGGCCGGCCCCGGCGTGTTGTCTTCGTCTGCGGCTCGACGGCCTTTCGCCCAAATCCCGCGCGCTTGGCGAGATCGGACCGCGCGCTTGCATAATTCGGCGCTACCATCGGGTAGTTGGTTGGCAGGCCCCAGCGTTCTCGATATTCGGCCGGCGTCATGTTGTGCTGATGCTGAAGGTGCCGCTTGAGCGACTTGTAGGTCCTGCCGTCCTCCAGGCACACGAGATGATCGGGCGTGACCGACTTTCGAACCAGCACGGCTGGCTTCAATGGCTCGGGCTCTGGCATGCCCTTCACCGCATTTTCGAGCGCGCCATGCACGTCGGTGATGAGCAGCTGAATATCATGCGGTTGCACGGAGTTGTTCGCCACGTAGGCTGCCACGATTTCTGCTGTGAGATCGATGAACCGCGTGGGATCGTTGGAACTGGGCATGATGGACCTTCAAAGCTGCTGGGACGCTAACTGACGCTCTTTGCTACGCATCTACCGGCTTTTGCTCGAATGGCTCAGGGAAAACCATTCGCCTTCTCTACTCTCAGCGGAACTCGATCGCGCCATCGCTCATCTCATCGAGGACGACGCGACGCTCTCGTCACAAGCCCGGCTTCAGCGCGCGGTGCTCGGCGGAGGGGATAAAGTGGAGTGGCGGCGGCTTGGCCCTGCCAGGCTGGCGCGTCGGCGCCTGCTACGGCAGACGGCGTCTGTCGGTTGAGGAAAATTCCTTGAACACGGCGAATCTCCACAAGTGGCGGGTCACCAAGGCCTCGAAACAAAGATAGAACATAGTATACTCAGATCACCCGAGGCGATCGATCAAACTTAAGGACTTAGCCGGCAATGCCGATACGACGCGAACAGCGCGGGTTCTATCCCATCGACTGGACGGAGCTGAGTCACGTCATCCGCTTCGAGCGCGCCGGGGGGTGTTGTGAACGGTGCGCGAGACCGCACGGTGCACGTGTCTGGCATCTTGGCGAGATGCGCGTTGCAGGACGCGTCGGCCTCTGGTGGGACGGCGATGCTTGGCGCGATGAGAGAGGAAGGAAGGTCGCATTGGCGCCGCCATGGGCGCTCCAGGAGCAGGCGCTGCAACAAGGGTGGCTTTGGCCCGAGATGGTCTCGCCGGAGAGGGATGCGGCGATGATCGGTTTGCGTCGTTCGATGGTGTCCCTTGCGTGCTGCCATCTCGACCACGATCCGTTCAACAACGCACCGTCAAACCTCGCCGCGCTTTGCCAACGCTGCCACTTGAAGCACGACGCCAAGGATAATCTGTCGCGAAGGCGGCTGAACCGTTGGTCGCGATTGACTCGTGGCATGCGTTCGTTCGCCTTCGCTTGATCGTTGACCAGAACAACGGCATCGGCAATGCGTCATCGCAGCGAGAGCGAGATCGATGCTAGACCTCGAGACCTCGGACGGTCTCGATGAGCGGCGGCACCAGGCGGTCGAGTTTCCAGAAGACGGGGGCGTTGCCCTTCCTTATGGCGTCGATCGCTGCAGCGGATTGCGGGCGGTCATTGAGCTCGGATTCCTCGTGTCGGGAGTGCGGTTGGCTTCAGGCTCACCGCGACCGACCGGCGAGTGTCCTTCCGGATCGGCAAGCCGGGCTTCCACGTGCTGCATGGCGCGATCGACGGCGTGGTAGGCGTCGTGCAACATGCGGTCGATGCTGTCGAAGTCCACGGGCGGGAGCGGATCGGTGGGCGGTATCGACACGCCAGCCCCGGTTTCGGCGGGTGGCGATTCGGTCTGCCGTCGGCGCCGCGGGTTCCAAGGGGCAAGTCCCAGATCGGCGGCGGCGTAGAGGCGCCAGCGGGCGCGCCCCGTCACCTCGCGTACAACGCCGACCGCTTCCAGCGCCTGCAGATGCCGCAATCCGGTCCTCGAGGATACGCCACAGGAGGCGGCGACAGCAGACGGCGTTAGGAGGGGAGAATGGGCGAGCAGGGCAAGGACGGCCGGCAGCTCTGAGCTCGCGCGGTGCGGATTGATCTTCTCTTGCCAGCGTCGCCAAGCCGCTTCGAGGGCACGGAGACGCTCATAGCTTGTCTCAGCCGCACGGCTCATGCGGGTGGCCGTGCGGGCGAGCCAAGGCTCGAACGCCATCCCGGTCTTGGCGGGCGGCACGATGGTGGCAAGGCAGGGCAGCACGGCCCCCGTGACCGGTCGCAATGCGAGCACGCGCGCGATGTCGGAGGCGCCGACCGCGCGTTCGCGCGTGGCGGCACGGTGAATCGCCTGCAGGCGCGCCACGAGACCGGCGCACGGCGGCAGCGGGCCGATGCGGGCGAGGGCAGCGGTGATCTCGGGATGGAAGGCGGCCCCATCGTCGGCCTGCCAGTCGCGCGCCCGCTCGGTGTCGCCATAATCGTCGGGCTCGGTGCCACCCCAGGGGGCGGGGAGCGGCTGCATGTACCAGGCGCGCAAGCCCTGCCGCCAGAACCATAAGGCGGCGTGGAGCTCATCTCCTGCTTCAATGTAAGCGCCCGGCGCACCGGCGACGATGGCAAAGAGGTCTTGCGCACGCGTGGGTCCGAGGCGCTGGGCGGCCATCTCGGCCGCGACGACGGCGGTTTCGCGGAGGCGGAAGGCAGGAGCCATGGGGGAGAAACGCACCGCTTCGGCGAGGCGGCCGAGGCCCAGGGCTGCCGTGGCGATGCGCTCCGGATCGATGCCGGAGCGGGATGGTGCATGGCGGTCCATGATGCGGTTTCCCGGAGTGGGTGATGCCACCTTATGGACAGTAACATGCCCTTATTGTCCAACACCTGTTTTCTATCCAGATTTGGAACTGACATACGATAACGTTCCATTATCGAAGGCGACGGTAGCATCCCCAATCGCCCCTTCCGGGTCGATGATCAGGCCCGGGAAGGCCGCAGCTACGAGGAGCGCCATGCCGACGGCACAGGATGATGCAAAGCGGTTCTCCCCCGACCGCGCGCTCGCCCGGTATCCGGCGCTCCCACCGCAGACCCGCCGCGCGCCCGTGCCGGACCGGCCATGAGCGTCGCCGACGCCCTCGTCGACCTTCTGCCGGTCGCCACCGCGGACCGGCTCGCCGGCCACCTGACGCCCGGCGATGTCGAGACGCTGCGCGACCTCGTGCGCGCCGCCGTGCCGGACAACACCGTCCGGGCCGTCGTCTCCGACCTTGCCTACCTGGAGGCCTGGCACCGGGCCGCGCGAGGCGCTCCCTTGACCTGGCCTCCAGCGGACAGCGATGGACTCGCCTTCATCGCCCATCACCTTTTTCGGGCCGAGGAGCGCGCCGTCCGCGGCGACGGCTACGGCATGCCGGCCGCGGTCGAAGCGGCGCTGATGGCCGAGGGCATGCTGCGCACGCCCCTGCCCCATGCGCCCGCGACCGTCGCGCGGCGTCTGGCCTCCTGGCGACGCATCGCCCAGCTACGCGGGTCCGACGAGGCGCTCTCCTCCAACACGGTACGCCGCACGCTGGCCGCCGCCCGAAAAGCCGCCGACCGCCCGCGGCAACGCCACAGCCAGACGGCGGTCACGCGCGCGTTGCTCGACCGGATGGTCGGGACCGACCCGCCGCCCCACGAAACGCTCGCCCTGCGCGAGCTGCGCGACCGCACGCTGCTTCTCGTCGCCTTCGCGACCGGCGGCCGGCGCCGCTCCGAGCTCGGCCACCTGCGGCTCGAACGAGTGGTCCGCCTGGAGGCGGACGGCGCACGCGGCACGCCGCTCGTCGATGCGCCCGCGCACGTCAGCGCGGCGCACGGGCTCGCCATCGTCATCGGCCGCACCAAGACGACGACCGCCGAGGACGACGCCTTCCTCGTGGTGACTGGGCGGGCGCAGATCCACCTCGAGGCCTGGATTGCCGCGCTGCAGGCCGTCCGGCCCGGCACGCGCGAGGGGCCGATCTTCCGCGCCATCGATCGCTGGGGCCGGATGGGGGAGGGCGCCCTCTCCGGCCATGCCGTCAACGCCATCGTCAAGGCGCGGGCCGCCCGCGCGGGGATCGACCCGGTCCGGATCTCGGCGCACGGCCTGCGCGCGGGCTACCTCACCGAAGCCTCCCTACAGGGCGTGCCCCTCGAGGCCGCCATGCGCCATTCGCTCCACCGCTCCGTCCAGGCCGCCGTCCGCTACTACCGCGATCAGGAACGCGCGGCCGGCCGCGCAGCGCGACTCGCCGGGTGAAAGGTTACCGAGAACTGGCGCGTTCAGCTTCGTGCCGCGCAAAGGTACGGTGAGCGAGACGAATTGGGGGCGTAAGCCAAGACGAAGCAAGGGTAAGCCGAAGAGCCAAGTTCTAGAGCGTTTTGAATCTAATCGCAGGCGTACCCGCAGGCGGCGAACAGGTTGCGGCATTCGGTTGGCGTGAAGGCCGTGATGGCGTCTGCCACCTCGTCCCATAGGTCTGGGATGGTGCGGCGGGCGGCCTTGCGCAGCAGTGCCTTCAGCTTCGCGAAGGCGTTCTCGATCGGGTTGAAATCCGGCGAGTACGGGGGAAGGTAGAGCAGGAGCGCGCCGGCCGCCTCGATCGTCTCGCGCACTCCGCTCATCTTGTGGGCCGGCAGGTTGTCCATTACCACGACGTCGCCGGGGGCGAGTTCCGGCGCCAGGACGCGCGCCACGTAGGTCCCGAAGGCGTCGCCGTCCATCGCTCCGTCGAGCAGCCAGGGGGCGACGAGGCCGTCGCGGCGCAGCCCCGCGGTGAAGGTGGTGGTCTTCCAGTGGCCATGCGGGACCGGCGCCCGGCAGCGCTCGCCGCGGGGTGCCCGGCCCCTGAGCCGCGCCATCTTGGTGGAGAGGCCCGTCTCGTCGATGAAAATCAGCCGATCGGGATCGAGCTCCAGCTGGCCCTCGAGCCAGGCGTGCCGGCGCCTCGCGACGTCCGGGCGGTCCTGTTCGGCCGCGTGGGCGGTCTTTGACCGTGATGTCGCGTTTGGCGAAGAAGTGCCAGACCGTCGAAGGGCAAACCGTCACCCCCTTCTCGGCCGCCAGCTGCGCCGCGATCTCGGCGAGCGTGATGTCCTTGTCCCGATCCACCAGCGCCAGGATGAAACCTTCGTGCGGGTCGAGCCTGGAACGGACCGGGTGACCCTGCCGCGCCGGCCGAACGCTTCCGGTACGCCGCCACAGACGGTGCCACGCCCCCGCCGTCGCGATGCCCACCGAGAAACGACGCGACGCCTCGCGATGCGTCAGCCCCGCCTCGATCGACTCCACGACCCGCACCCGCAGATCCAATCCCAGCGCTCGCCCCACGACCCACCTCGCGAATCATCCTCGCAAAGCGAATCACGACCGCGTTCGCGGATCCTTACCGACTCGGCAATCCTTCAACGCGCTCTAGTCTCCGGCCCCACACGCGTGCTCGATGCCTTTCGCGATCAGCTCGAGAACACTGAGATCACCTACAGTGGTTGGCTCACGCGAGAGGTGATGAGACGACGGACCGGGATGGCGTCGTGGTCAGCACGTACTCGGACCCGGTGGGTGATCCTGTCCCGTTTGAGTGGACACCGATGATAGGCTTTCGAGCCAAAGACGGAGTGTCCGATGAGCGAGAGACGACGGCGGGTGTTCCCGGAGGCGTTCAAGCGAGAGGCGGCCCGGCGTGTCGCGACGAGCGGCCAGCCGATTGTGCGCGTCGCTGAGGAGCTCGGGCTGCACGAGACGGTGCTCAGGCGTTGGATGGCCAAGTACGGCGCGGAAGGAACGGTGCCGCAGCGGCTCCCCACAACGCAGGCGGCGGCGCCGTCCCTGGCCGATCTCGCATCGGAGAATAGCCAGGCTGAAGCGAGAGCTTCAGAAGGCGCAGATGGAGCGCGATATTCTAAAAAAAGCCGCGCTCATCTTCGGAGCGGCCTCCCGGTGACGTTCGGGTTCGTCGATGAGCATCGCGGCGTGTGGCCGGTTCGGGTGATGTGCCGGGTTCTGGAGATTCACCGAGCGGGTACTACGCCGGGAAGGGACGGCCGGAGAGCCGCCGAGCCGGTGAGAACAGCGCCTTGCTCCAGCACATCCGGGCGATCCACGAGGACAGCGCCGGCACCGATGGCGCGCCTCGGATTCATGCCGTGCTACGCTCTCGTGGACGAGGGATCGGGCGCCATCGCGTGGCTCAGCTCATGCGCCGTGCCGGGCTCCGAGGAAGGGCCGCCTTGCCCCGCCGGGTGCGCACGACGGACAGCCGGCATGCTTTCTCCATCGCACCGAACCGGCTCGGGCAGCGCTTCGTGGCGGCTCGGCCGAACGAGGTTTGGCTCGCGGATCTGACCTATATCCCGACCGGCGAAGGCTGGCTCTTTCTCGCCGCCATCATCGACATGGCGACCTGCAAGGTGGTCGGCTGGGCCATGCGTCAAACATTGCACGCAGACATCGCCATCGACGCGCTCAGGATGGCGATCGAACGGCAACGCCCGCCGAAAGGGCTCATCCATCA
The DNA here is from genome assembly GCF_021556395.1 of Acuticoccus kalidii. Lineage (GTDB taxonomy): Bacteria > Pseudomonadota > Alphaproteobacteria > Rhizobiales > Amorphaceae > Acuticoccus > Acuticoccus kalidii. The sequence goes on along the minus strand of NZ_JAKGCS010000013.1, from coordinate 1,871 downwards.
TAGCGACCGCGGCGTCCAATACGCAACCGAGGCCTACCGGCAAGTCCTTGGCGCAGCGGGCATAACTCCATCCATGAGCCGCACGGGCAACTGCCTCGACAACGTAAGCCTCCGGCGGAGGCCGCCTTGCGGGTGGTGAGCGTCGCGGCGGAGAACTGTGCGTATGGACAGGCATACGCACAGGGCGTTCGAGCGGTTGGAGGTGGTCGAGAGGGGCCGCCGGCGTCGCTGGAGCGATGATGAGAAGCTGAAGATCGTGCTGGAGAGCATGGAGGGTCCGCGTCTGGTCTCGGCGACGGCCCGGCGGCACGGGATCTCGCGCTCGCAGCTGGTGACGTGGAGGCGTGCGTTCCGGGTGGAGCCGCCCCGATCTGAGAAGACGCCGACGTTCGTGCCTGCCATCATCGAGCCGGAACCGCATCCGCCCGAGGCGCGAGAGATAGAGCCGCGGCCTGAAACCCCGGTGACGGCCTCGCGGATGGAGATCGTTCTCGCCTGCGGCCGGCGGATCGTCGTCGGCGCCGACGTGGACGGCGAGGCGCTGGCCCGCGTGGTCGCCGTTCTGGAACGGCGATGATCCCGGTTCCGAGTGGCGTGAGGGTGTGGCTCGCGACCGGCCACACGGACATGCGCAAGGGATTCCCCGGCCTGTCGCTGATGGTCCAGGAGGTGCTGCGGCGCGACCCGCTGAGCGGCCATCTGTTCTGCTTCCGCGGGCGCCGGGGCGACCTTCTGAAGGTGATCTGGCACGACGGCCAGGGGGCGTGTCTCTTCACGAAGCGGCTGGAGCGGGGCCGCTTCCTGTGGCCCTCGCCGGCCGATGGCGCGGTGACGATCACGCCTGCGCAGCTCGGCTATCTGCTCGAAGGGATCGACTGGCGTCACCCGCAAGAGACCTGGCGTCCGACGTCGGTCGGGTGATGTTTTGCCTTGGCGCGCCCCGGCGATCGTGATTCGCTCAAGGTGTGAACAGCGCCGCCGATTCGCTCCCCGACGACCTTGCCAGCGCCCACGCGATGATCCGCGCGGAGCGGGCACGCCGCCTTGCCGCGGAAGCGGCGCAGTCGGACGTGACCGCCCTGGTCGCCCATCTCAAGCTCCAGATCGAGAAGCTGAGGCGCGAGCTCTACGGCAGCCGCTCCGAGCGCAAGGCTCGGCTTCTGGAGCAGATGGAGCTGCAGCTGGAGGATCTCGAGACGACGGCCAGCGAAGATGAGCTGGTGGCCGAGACCGCGGCAACGCAGACAGGATCGGCCCCGGCGTTCACGCGCAAGCGGCCCGCGCGCAAACCCTTCCCGGCCCATCTGCCGCGCGAGCGTGTCGTGATCGCCGCGCCGGAGAGCTGCCCGTGCTGCGGCTCGACCCGGCTGTCGAAGCTCGGCGAGGACATCACCGAGACGCTGGAGGTGATCCCCCGTCGCTGGAAGGTGATCCAGACGGTGCGCGAGCGGTTCGCCTGCCGTCAGTGCGAGCGGATCACGCAGCCGCCCGCACCGTTCCACGTGACGCCGCGCGGCTTTGCCGGACCGCACCTTCTGGCGACGATCCTGTTCGAAAAGTTCGGGCAGCATTTGCCGCTGAACCGGCAGAGCGAGCGCTATGGCCGCGAGGGGATCGACCTGTCGGTCTCGACCCTCGCCGACCAGGTCGGTGCCGCGACGGTCGCCCTCGCACCGCTCCATGCCCTGATCGAGGCGCATGTTCTGGCCGCCGAGCGCCTTCACGGCGACGACACCACGGTGCCGATCCTCGCCAGAGGCAAGACGATCACCGGCCACATCTGGGCTTACGTCCGCGACGACCGGCCGTTCGGCGGGAGGGCGCCTCCAGCCGCGCTCTACTATGCTTCGCGCGATCGGCGGCAGGAGCAC
>NZ_JAKGCS010000012.1 GCF_021556395.1 Acuticoccus kalidii | reverse complement strand
GGCGCACCGTCGCCGGTGATCACGCCGAGGCCGTCGCGGCCGGTCCGCTCCATCGCGATCTTGGTGATCGGCACGTTCATGCGAGGTCTCCGAAGCGCGAGATGCCCTGGACGATCTCGAAGTCGCCGGTCGGGGTCGATGATCGGACCTCGGTCGTCTTGTTCTGAAGCTGGAGGTCGTAGACGTAGCGGCCGACGCCGATCGCCTCGATCGTCTCCATCGGAATGTTGATCTCGACGGTCCGGCCGACGGGATCGGTGATCGTGAGCCCGCCGCCGGTCGTCGAGACGGCGTGCAGGAAGCCGGCCGCGTCGGCGCTCTCGCGGATCATCATGACGATCTTCCAATCGTCGAGACGGCCGCGGGTGTATTCGTCGCCGATGCGCAGCGCCGCGAAGAAGTCGGCGTTGGTGCGCGCTGTCAGATTGGTCATCTGCCGTTACCCCACGAGCGTCGTGATGAAGGTCAAGGTCGATCCGGATCGGTTCTCGACGAGGAGGCGCTCGGGCGCGTCGAGGCTGACGGTGACGGATCCGGGATCGCCGGTCGTGCCGGAATGGGCGCCGGTCGCAAGCTCGACCCCGCCGAGGCCCCAGGCTTTGGCGAGGCCCGTTTCCGGTGTGTTGATGCGTAGATCGCCCGACAGCGCGTCGGTCGGGCCGGTGATGCCGAGGCGGCCGATCGTCAGCGCGCCGAGCGCGACCGCGACGACGGCGTTGTTCGGCACGGTGAGGCGCGCGGTGCGCGGCGCGAGGTCGATCTTCTCGGCAAGCGCCGTCGTCTCGGCGGCGAGCGCGGAAACGGAGGCATCGAGCGCTGCGACGGCGTTGGTGGCGCCGACGAGGCTCGGCGTCCAGGTGACGAGATCCCAGGTGTCGACGGTCTCGATCACCTCGACATCGAGGACGGCGTCGGCCGAGAAGCTGCGCACGAAGGGCCGGGCATAGACGGTGCCGTTCGGCGCGACCGCCTCGACCCCCTCGCCCGCATCGAGGGCCATGTGGAACGGCCCCGCCACATAGCGCGCCGGCACGTCGAGGATGCGGATCTCCTCGAAGGTCGCGGTCCCGATCGGCTTCTTGTTCCGGTCGAGCCAGACGACGCCGACGGTGACGGTGTCGCCGGCGGGATCGCTGCCGCGATGGTACATGCGGAAGGCGGCGCGCAGGCGATAGATGTGCCAGCTCTCGAAGGCCCGCGGGACGGCGGGCGCCACGACGCCCTGCCCTTTGATGCGGAGCACCGCGCCGTGCTGGCCGACCGCGACGGCGGAGGCGTCATAATGGGCGAGCGCGGTATCGGCGCCGTCGACCGACGAGAGCCAATCGGTGGGCGCCTCGCCGGGGCGGGTGCCGAGCCCGGCGCCGCGCGTTGCGAGGATCGCCTCGAGGCCGTCGATCGCGCCGACATCGTGGGTGTGGGCGGCCGGCGCCTTGCCCGCAAGGCTCGCCGTCACCGCGTTGAGGGCCGTGAGCGAGGCCTTCTCGTTGAGGGCGGCCTGCGTCGCCGTGTTGATCGGGTCGTTCGCGAGGCGCTGGTCGACGTGCTGCTTCACCCGCAGCGGCGTCATGATCTTGGTGTGATCCGTCCCCGCCCGTGCTTCGTCCAAATCAGCGCGGCGGATGTCGATCCCGTACTTCATCGACTGAGGCGTGACGAGCTTGTTCCCGACAAGCGCGTCCATATCGGCGGCGCCCGCGCGCTGTGTGATCAGGAACTGAAAGGTCATGTTCGGCGACATGATCTTGACGCTGCTCGAACCGTCCTGCGCCTCGGCGAGCGTCGCCATGCGGCCGTCGACATAGGCCTTCACGCCGCGGGGGTTGATGAATTGCGTTTCGCTCGCGCCTGCCGCAGCCACCGCGATGCTCGCCCATCGATCCGTGACGAATTTTTCGACGAACCAGCGAGCGCCGAGAGGCGTGAGGAGCGCGAGGCTATTCGCGCCCCCTTCCGCGGTTGCCTGATCGGCGCGGCGATCGTCGATCTGTTGCGCGACGCGCCCCGGCGTCATCAGCTTGACGAGGTTCGACCGATCCCGCGCTTCGGTTAGCGTCGCGAGCCGCTGTTCGACATAGTGAGCGACGAGGCTCGGCGTCATCAGAACGAACGGATCGGTGCCGCCGGCCGCCTGGACCAGAGATGCGCGGCGGTTGTTGATGTACTGCTGGAGCCGGACGGCCGTAATCAGCAAGAGGTTGTCGGTGCCCGCGACGGCCGTCGCTTCATCCGCAAGGCGCGCGGTGATCGCCTGGAAGACCCGCAGCGGCGTCATGATCGTGGTGTGATCGGTGCCAGTCTCTGCCATCGGGAGATCCGACCGGCGGCCGTTGATGTACTGGTTCACGCGAACAGGGGTCATCAGCGTGGTGTGATCGCTGCCGGCGGTGGCGGTCGCCTCGTCGGCCCGGCGGGCGTCGACATGGCTCTTCACACCCGCCGGTGTCGCGAATTTGTCGCCGAGCACCCCGGCCGTCGTCTCGGCGGTCGACGCGCGGACGGCGACGATGGCGTTGCTCACCCGCAAGGGCGACATCACCTTGTCGGTGGCCGTCCCCGCCTGTGCCTCGGCAAGCGTGGCGAAGTCATATTCGCCAGGTGCACCTTGCGGCCCCGGAATGCCGGGCAACGGGCCGAGCCTGTTCCAGCCCGATCCCGTCCAGCGATAGACGCCGCTCGCGCCGCCATCATTGAAGACGGCGGCGAGATCGTCGTTGCTGTTCCCGGATGCCGGAAGCGAGGCGACCGTCGGACGGCCGAGACGGATCCCGAGCGCGGCGATCGCGGCCTGAAACCCGACCTCTTCGAGATGCGTCCCGAGAATGGTCGTATCGCGCGAGTTCGCAGCCTCACGACCCGAATAGGTGTAAGCCATTCATCACGTCCAATTGTCTGATTGGGGTTACGGCCCCGGCGGCGTCCAGGTGTAGGCCGGGGCCGAGCTCGCCGTTTCGTCGCTCGAGAGGGCCGAGACTTCGATGACGACAGGGTTGAGGCCCGTATCCGCCCACGGCACGGTGATCGTCACGGTCTGATCCGGGAAGACGTCAACGGTCTCGCGGAAGAACTCGCCCGTGCCGAGCCCCCCAGATGATGAGGCGGTGACCCGGATCGCGACGACGGATAGGCCCGTCGGGGCGGTCGCGGACACCGTCCACCCATCGAGCGGCTCGCCGCCGCCCCCGGTGTTCTCCCCCTCCGGCGTCACCACGACGAAGGGAACGCCCGGCGCGTTGTTGGTCCGGCTCAGCGACCCGATGACGAGATGCTCGGAGAAATACGAGCCTTCGAGATCCTCGTCGAAATAGCGCACGCGTGCGTCGATCGGCCGGCCTTCATAATCGCCGGCCTTCCAGGCCATCGCGAGCCCGCGCTCGTTGGCGCCTTGCCACAGGTTCGGCAGCGCCCCGGCATAGTCCCGAAAACTGAGCTCGGCGCGGAAGGCGTCGTCGACCGGCGTCATGCGGAAGCGGATCTCGTTCCGGCCCGCACGATCCCCGCCGGGGAGATATTTGACCCCGACCGCGAAGTTCGGCGGGGCCGGTGTATCGAGGAGCGCCTCATAGCTTTCGAGCGGGAGGACCGGCGGGGCGGCGCGCTCAAAGGTGTTCGGCAGATACGGCCCGGCGAGCGCCTCGGGGATGACGGCGAAGGAGACCTCGACCTCGCCGGTCTCGTCGTCGACCCGCGGCGCGTCGATCCGGCAGCGCTTGGTGACGATGTCGCCGGGGTTTGCACCGACGTCCGGAAACTCGATATCGACGACGCGCTTGCCCCAGAGCGCGAGACCGGAGAGGCCCGTCACCAGCGTCCCCGTCTCGGCGCGCATCATATAGGCTTCGCGCCGCGCGAGCCGCTGGGCCTGGAAGGCGGAGGGGCAGAACTCGTAGGAAAGCGTCTCCTCGCGCTCTTCGGTGAGCGCGATCTCGCTCTCGAAGCGCGCCCAATCCGGCCCGGTATAGGCGCCCGCCTGGTTGATGCCATGGAGCGGCACGCGCGAGACCACATATTGCCGCTCGGCCGAATAGAACTCGACCTGAAAAACGTTCGGCCGGTCGACGCTCTCCGGCCCTTTGGTCACGCGCATCCGCTTGATACGGCTTGCCCGGATCGTCCCCTCGGCGGCTGGATAGTCCTCGACGAGGCGGAGCGCGATCTTGTTCTCGGCGGTGCGATACTCCTCGAGGCCGCCGCTTTTATAGAGCGTCTCGATGAAGTCGGTCGTGATCTGCCCTTGCCCGCCGCCCGACAGCCGCGCGCGCGGCTCGAAGCGTTTTTCCCGCACGTAGCTCGCGACGGCGGTCGCCGCGAACGGCGTGCGGCCGTCCCAAGTGAACCGGATGAAGTCGTTGTCCGTCGCGACCACCTCGCCCGTGTACTGGATCGCCGGCTCGCCACCGACCGTGACAGGGGTCGCCGTGAGCGGGACAGTCTCGTCGCCGAGCACGATCGAGTTGAGGCGATCGGCGTCGCCCGTGAAGGTGAAACCGACAAGATAGCGCGTTCCAGGCTCGACGGCGTCGATCCAGCGGAATAACGGGCGCGCGGAGGACGCGCCGCCGGTCCCGGTGCTCGAAAAGGTCCGCGTCGTTGGATTATAGGCGCCGGTTCCGCCCCCGGCGTCGTCGACGATCCCGTCGGGCGCGGTGCCGCCCGCCCAGACGCTTTCGCCGGCGCGCGTCTCAACGAGCGCGTCGGCCGCGTCCGCCGCCGCGCCGATCAGGGCGAAGTCGAAGTCGGCATTCACGACGCCCGGCCGCATGCGGCGATAATGGAGTGCGATGAGGACGGCGTTCATCGTCCAGATCCACGTCGCCGGGTTGTTCATGTGCTGCGCGGGATCGCGCGGATCATAAAAGACGCCCGCGCGCTCGATCCGCTCGACCGGCTTGATCCCCTGCGAATAGAGCCGCTGGAACTTCGTCGGGTTCGCCGCGAGGCCGGGGTTCTCGAAGATCGCGAGCGTCTGGACGATGCCCCGCACCCGGTGGCTGTTCGTCCAGCCGTCGAAGGCGGCGACGAGTTCCGGCCATGCGGTCTCGCTGCCGTCGCCGATCTTCGTCTTCAGCGTCATCCAGGAGCCGCCATATTTGGCCCAGGGCGGCGAGGAGACGGTGCCGTTCGGCTCGACGACGATCTCGCGATCATCATAGATCCAGGTCTCGATCGCGCTCGGCCCCGTCGGCCCGAAATAATGCAAGCCGAGCTGATAGATCAGATAACCGTCCGTCCTCCCGAACGCGATTTTCCAACCGGCGCGAACGCGGCCGAAGGCGAAGACGCCCGGCCCCTCCTCGAGGTCGACGCTGTCCTTCAGCGTTTCCGGCGCCGGCGTCTTCGGCACCTTGGGGCCGAACAGAAGCTGCGCGCCGAGGGCGAGACCGCCGAGAACGAGCGAGCCGACGAGGCCGGTCGCGAAGGACGAGGCGGCGAGCGAGGGTGCGAGAACGCCGAGGATCACGCCGCCGATCGCCGGGGCCGCCTCGGCATCCGCGATCCCGAGCGTCACGAGCGACGTCGTGGCGAAAAGGATGATCGTCAGAGCCTTGCGCATCCTCACACCTCCCAGATCCCGACGATGGCCGAATGACGAACGGCGAGCCGCCGGACGCCCGCCTCGTGACGCCAGCACGCGATGCGCGCATGGGCGAAGACGACGCCGACCATGACGTCATGGTGCGTCGTGCGGATCAGACCGACATCGCCGAGACGAGGCTCCTCGCCCTTCACCCGCCGGCGCAGGCCGCAATCGGCCGCGACGTCCTGCCAAAGCGCATCGAGCCCGCCGGCGGCCGCGATGAGGTCACGCGCCTCGTCCTCGTTCGCATAGGCCGGCCACAACACGTCCCGCCCGGTGATCGCCGCAACCCACGAGGCGGGCCAGGCGGAACAATCGTCGACGCCCCATGTGACGGGCACGTCGTCGAGCGCGCGGCACGCCGAGCGGAGCGCCTCGCCCCGTTCCTCGATCCTCATGGCCGGAAGTCGACCTGCGCTTTCGCGCCGACATAATCGAGCCCACGATCGCCGGCGACGCGCGAACGCTGACCGTCCGGCGACCAATCGGTCGCCATGGCGGCGAAGTTGAGCGCCTCCTCCCAGGATCCGATGCGCACGACGATGGCGCGCGTCGAGAGGCCGTCGCCCATCTCGAAATGCACGCCCGTGATCTTGCCCTGGACCATGAGTTTGAGATCCGTCAGCGCGGCGCCGGTCTCCTGATCGAACACGGCAAAGAGAAGATCGCACGGCACGCCGACGATGCCCGCCCCGTCCCACACGGTTCGGAGCCATTCGCGGTTTGCGCCGCTGATCACCGCGGCGGCCGCCGGGGCCTGGCCGAAGCGGACTTCCTCGACGTCTGTGAGGCTGACGAGCTGGCCGCCGAACGGATCGGTGACGCCCTCCCAGGTCGCGCCGCCGATCGTGATCGGCCCGTCGCCGGTCCAAAGCCGCCGCCGCCCCGTCGGCAGGACGATGTCGGCGAACCAGGCGCGGCAGACGTGCATGGCGTCGAGCGCCGCCTCGTCCGCCGCCCCGAAGAGAGTGGTCATCAGAAGAGCGCCGCCGGCTGCACGTAGCTGTTCAACACTTCACGCAGGACGATCGCCTCGCCTTCAGTCGAGCGCGCCGAGCGGCCACCGCGCGCCGAGTTCGGCACGGCCGCCATGACGAGCTGCGGCGTCAGCGTCGCCGCGGCGCTCACCGGAAGCGTCGAGCGAAGGCGCGGCCAGATGCGGAACTCGCGCCGGTCGAGGACTTCCGTCACCCAATAGCACCCGAAATGAAACGGCACGAAGCCGAGCATCCAGCCGACATCGATCGCGTTCGCCCAATTGAAATTTTGGAGCCGCACCGTGTCGGAGCCGGCCGCACGCGCGCCTGCCACACCCACGACGCCGACGTGCGGGCGCCAGAGGCGGCCATCCGACCAGGCGCGGTTCAAATTCCACGCCGCCCGTTCCCCGGAAATGCCGATCTCGGCCCATTGCGGCCGATCGGCGTCGGGCACCGGAAAGCGCGTCCAGTTGGCCCCGTTCGCGAGCGCGAGCTTCCAGGCGCGCAAACGCCGCGCCGGCTGGCCCTGCGTCGGCGCGAACTCGACGCGGAACGAGACGCGATCGCCGGCCGTCGCGAATGTCTGTTCGTCGCCGGTGAGATAGGTGTTTTGGCCCGATCCTCGCGAGGCGGGACCGGACACCGCCTCGAGATAGGCAACGCCCGCCTCCGGCCACGGCAGCAAGCGAACCATCAGACGCCCCGCGCCGGTTGGATGCGTCGGCGTTCGGTCTGCCGCCGCGCCGCCTCGCTGCGTGGGGCGATCTCGCGGCGCACCTGATCGCCTTCGGCGCGCGCCGCGCGGGAGGATTGCTCCTGAACGAAGGCCTCCAAGCCGCCATCTCTGCGCACGCGCGTTTCCGCGATGTAAGGCCGCTCGATCACGTGCAATTCCCGGGCGCGCATCCCGCCCGCACCGGCGCCAGTGCGGCCGCTCACCGAGTCCCCGATCAGCGAGCGCGTGCGCGCCGCATCGACGATCCGCCCGCTCTGATCGGGCACGAACAGCTCCCGCCCACGCTCGCCGACCATGTACGGCTGACCCTTGGCGGCCGGACCTCCGGTCGCACGCGCCGGGACGAGGCCGCTGAGAAGCCCGCCGCCGAAGAGATTGCCGAGCGGGCCGCCGCCGAAGATCGCGGCTTGCAACACCATGTTCGCGAGCTGCTTGATGAGGCTGCGGATCGCGTCCTCGGCCCGTTGGCTGCCATCGACGATCGACATGAACGTGTCGAAGATCGGTTGGCCGATCGCCTGCGCCGCCGCAGCCGCGTCGAGCTGCGCCTGGCGAAGGTTCTGTTGCGAGGCTGCCGCCGCGTCCGCCGCCTCACGGTGCTGCCAAAGCTGATCGACGAGGCCGCGGATCCGGTCCTCGAGCTGCCCGTCGATCTCGAGCCCCGCCGCCTTCAACTGGTTGAGCTTTTCACGGACGAGCGCCTCTTTATCGAGCGCCGCGTTCACCTGCTCGGGCGTAAAGCCGTTCTGGAGCATCGCGGCGCGCTGGCTCTCGATCTCGACCTCTTGCGCGATCTGCTCGTTCACCTGGCGGAGTGCCGTCGCCTGGCGTTCGGCCGCCGCCGCCCGTTCCGCCCGGCCCTTCTCCGCTTCGCTCGCCGCGCGGCCCATCTCCCGCTCGGTCGATACACCGCCGGACGCCTCGAAGTGCATCGCATCCTTCTTCGAGGTCCAGTTGCCGCCCCAGCCGAGCCCGTGCTTTTTCGCGAGCTCGGAGATGTTCGCCGGCATGTCGGTGATGAGCTTCGAGCCCATCGGGTTCTCGCCCGGATTGATATCGATCGCGTTGCCGAAAGCATGGTTCGACAGCACGTTCGTGCCGGCGATCTTGCGGTTGTTGTACCCGCCGAGGGACCGGATCGCGTAGCCCTGCGCTTCCAGGTCATTGATCAAACCTTGGAAGCGCGCCGCGTGCTCAGCGTTGACCATCGCGCTGAGACCGCCCGCCGTACTGATCGGCACGAGCCGCTGGCCGTGTGCCCCCATCGTGCCCTTGATGCCACCGCCTCCGGACGACGGGCTCTGATCGTAAACGACCTCAGGAAGCTCAATCGCCCCGCTGTCCTGCTGCAGGCGCCCGAGCGCCGCCTCGGCCTCACGCAACTCCCGCTTCAAGAATACGGCATGCCACTTGGCATTCTCAATCGCCCGCGCGCCGGCATCGCCGTCCTCGAGCGACTTGAGCCGGTCGGCCGCCTCTTCCGCCCGGTCGCGCAGCTCTTCCACTTTTTCGCGCTGCTCTGTGAGTGTCGGCAATGTTCGGCCGAACGCCTCACCGGCCAAGCCTGCGGCAGCCTCCGGCAGATTGTAAGCTCCGCCGAACTTCATCAGCTTGGCGATGAACCGCTCCGCCGGGTTCTCGCTCTCCTGCATCTTGTCGATCATGCCCTGCATGGCGTCGACGAAGGCCCAGCCCGCTTCGGCCGCCTGCAGGAGGCCGGGGCCGAGTTCGAGAAGCGTCCGCTTCACGAACGTGTCGACCTCCCGCGACAGGTCTGCGAAGGCGGCGTCGAGCTCGCGGGCGCGCTTCACGTCGTCGGCGTTGAAGACGTTCGGCATCCCGTTGAACGAGTTGGCGATGTCCTTCGCGCCGGAGCCCACCTGGCGCAGAAGATTGACCATCCCCGCGCCCTCGCTGTCGAACGCCTTGAACGCGAGGCGTAACGCTTCTTGCTGGTTCTCTGCCTCGCGGATCTTCTGGGCATAATCGCCGAAGATGTCGATCAGCGGCCGCATCTGCCCGTCCGCGTCGCGAAGGGGAATGCCGAGCTGTTGAATGGTTTTCGACAGTTCGCCCGTTCCCTGCGACGCCTCGGCGATGCGCCGCGCGAAGCGCTGCATCCCCATATCGAGCGACTTTTGCGCGACGCCTGACTTGCCGAACTCGCTGCGCAGCGCCTGCAATTGCTCGACCGTGAGCCCCACCTTGTCGGCATGATCGCCGAGCGCCGCGACCGTGCTCGCCGCATCCGCGAGCCCCCGCGTCAATCCCGAGATCCCCGCCCCGACGCCGACACCCACGCCGAGCCCCGCGAGACCGCCGATCGCCGTGCGCGCCACCGATCGGAACCGCCCGAACTTCGCTTCGATCTGCGAGGTCGCCCGGTCGAACTCCTGCCGCATCGTGCGCGCCGCGCGCTGGCTCGTGCGCTCGACGTTCCTGAGATCGCCCGACATCGAGCGCTCCATCTTCGCCATGCGCCGCTCGACGCTGCGCATGCCCTTCTCGAAGTCGGCGACGCGGCTCTCGACGAGAACCTGCAGGCGTTCGGTGTCAGTGGCCATGACGCTTCAACAGCTCCTTGAACTCGCCCGCCGACCAGCTCGCCCCCGTCTCGGCCGTCTCGTCGCTGTGCCCGGCGATGAAGGCGAGCCATTGGGCAAGGCTCATTGCGTCGACATCGAAGGGCTTGAGGCCGAGGCGGGCGCCGGCGCGGTACATCAGGGCGACGGGAAGGCGGTGGCCGAACTCGTCCCGTCGCCCTCGGCTTTTCCCGAGGGGGCGGCATCCTCCGGCGGATAGAGCGCGGCCATCAGGACGAGGGAGGCGATCGGCAGCGACGGCGTTTTCGGCGCCTCGTCGAAATAGCGCGCGACGTCCCGTTCCGCCTCGTTGGGATCGATCCCAGCCCCTTCGAGCCCGAACTTCAGGACCGCGCGCGTCTCGTCGATCGTCGCCGAGCGGTGCGCGAGGCGGTCCATCACCTCGAAGATCCCGCGCCCGGCCTGCGCCTCGATCCGCCGCAGCTCGCCGATGCCGAGCCGGAAGCGACGCACCGCACCGCCCCACATCACGCCGTCGGTGGCGCCGTCCCAATCGGCGAGGCTCACGAGGAGGCATCCGCCCAGGCGATCGGCCCGTCCGACATCAATTCGGCCGTGAAGGTGACGACGCCTTCCTCTTTGGACGAGACGTTCTCGAACCGGGTGAGGACGAAGCGGCCTTCATAATGGCCGCCGCCCGAGGCCGCGGGCAGATCGAGGACGACGCGGCAGTTCCGGGACGTGCCGTCGAGCGACCAGGTGCGCCAGGTCTGCAGCTCGCCGGGCTCGAGGATCCCCTCGCCCGAGATCGTCCCGCTCTGGCTCGACACGGTGCGGCGCACCGACATCGGCTTCGATTCGTCCTCGCAATCGAGGAGCTGCGTCTCGGTCGGCGTGTTCTCCAGCGAGAAGGTGCGCGCCTTGAGCCCGCACGGCTTGGAAAAGGTCTCGGGAGAGCCGCCGTCGCCGAGATGGACGAGGTATTTGGAAAATTCGATCGATTCTTGGGCCGCCATTAGTATTCTCCCCCAAGGATTGCCCGGAAGTTGATGATCCCGTGAGAGAGGCGCGGATTGCTGTCCCGCATCACTCTCGACGTTCGATGTTGGAAGACGTGCACCTTGCCGCCCGGCGCGATGTCCGGCGCGAGCGCGAGATCCGCCTCGCGCAGCGCCGCCCGCACCGCCGCGACGATGGCGTGGCACGCGACGAGGCCGACGGCGTCGGTCCATACGTGAATGTCGACGAAGGCTTCGAGCAGCTCCCCGCAGCCGACATCCTCGTCGATCGTCTGGAACTCGCCGACATGGACATACGGCGTCGGAAAGCTGAGCGGCACGTCGTCGAGGACGCGGTCGCCGACGAGATCGCTCACCGCCGGATCGGACCGAAGCACGTTCACGACGGCCCGTTGAAATGCGAGTTCGAGGCTCATAGACCGCGCTCCTTCCGAAGCGCCTTGTTCACGGCCGACTTGATGCGCCGCGCTCCCCGTTTCCGGTTCAGCCGATAGGCGGGGAAGAAGAAGGGTTTGGCCGGCGTGTTCTCCGTCCCGAACTCGATGAACCGGCCATAAAAGCTATCGGTGTCGGCGGCGTAGACGACCCGCTGCAAGGGATGGGCGCCCTCGCGCCAGCCGATCGAGGTTTTGAGGTCGCCGGTGTTCCTCGGGGCATAGTGCTGGGCCGTCTCGGCGACGTCGTTCGCGGTTCGATCGAGCGCCTTCCCGATGCCGCCCTGCAGCTCGGCCGGAAGCGATCGCAACTTCGTGCGCATCCGTGTGACGCCCTTGAGCTTGGCCCGCGCGACCATCAGCTCGGCACCCCGATCTCACAGGTGAGTTTTAGCCAAATGCGCTTCATGTCGGGGTTCTCGATCGATCGGATGTTGTAGGTCTCGCCCGTCGCCGCGTTCACGGCGCAGTCCTCGGTCGTGAGCCGGCCGGGCCCGATCGCGAGATCGGCGCGCCAGCGGATCACGATCTCCCGCGGCGCAGTCCCGGCGAGCTTGCCGGCGATCACCTCTTCGCGGCCTTTGACCGGTACGACCTTCGCCGACACCACGACAACGGCCACCCAATCGCCCCGCCGGTTGCCGGCGCCATCGTCGACGACGGTGCGCCGCTCGAAGCGCACGCGCTCGCGAAGCTGTCCCGCGCCGGGCATCAGATGAAGATGCCGCGGATCGGCCAGAGCAACGCGTGCACGCCGAAGCTCGGCGGGAGGGACGCGATCGAACTCCCGACGGCGATCGCCTCTCGCTGCTCGTAGCAGGCCCCGACCAGCAGGAGGATCGCCTGGCGGATCGGCACGGGAACATCGCTCGGCGCATCGCCATACCCGGCGGCATAGCGAACGAGGATCCGTTGATCGACCCCCGCCCGAGGAACGCTCGTTCCCCGTAGAGGAACCACGCGGCCGCGGCGTCTGTCGACCCAATAGCCGGACAGATCGACCGGCGACGCCTCGCTCCCGTTCGCGGCCACCACCTCGAGCGACACGACGCTCTGGAGCGGCCCCACCACCAGATCGAGCGCCCCGCCACGCCAGGCGGTGACGTCCTCTTCCCAGGTCTGCGTGATCAACGCCTTGCCGAGGATCCCGTGATAGCCGTCCAGATGCTCGGTCGCCGCCCGGATGAAATGGTCGATCCGGCCATCCTCGTCGTCATGATCGACGCGCAGATGCTCTTTCGCCTCGGACAGCGTGACGGGCGTGTCCGCCGGTGCCAGGACACGAACGGGACACGTCCCCATCTAGCGCCCCTTCTTGTAACCGTAGGGCGCCGGATCGAGGCCCATGCGCTCCAGCGCCTCGCGCGTGAACCGCGGTTGGCGCTCCGGAACCGCGCGCGTCGGTTTCGCCTTCCGAGCGGGTTTTGCGGACGTGGGCGCTTTCGGCTCGGCCGGCGGCGTCTCGTGCTCGTCATCCATCGGAGGATCCTTTCGCCGGAGGAAGATCGGGCGGCCGGAACGCCGCCCGGACCATCAAGCGCGGCTTACGCGCCGCTGCCCATCCGCAGGACTTTGAGCGCCTGCGGGTTCACGACGCCGCCCCCGACGCGCTTCGTGGTGTAGAACATCACGTAGGGCTTGTTCGTGTACGGATCGCGGAGGACGCGCACGCCCACACGGTCGACGATCAGATAGCCGCGGCGGAAGTCGCCGAAGGCGATCGGAAGCGCATCGGCCTCGACGTCCGGCATGCCGGCCATTTCCGTCACCGGATAACCGGCGAGCGTCGCAGGCTGGCCGGCGACATAGCTCGGCTGCCAGAGATAATTGTCCTGCCCGTCCTTCAGCTTGCGGATGATGCCCTGCGTGGTGCGGTTCATCACCCAGCGCGCGTTTTGCGTGAACGCCGACGGCAGGAGATAGATCATGTCGATCAGCTCGTCGGACGTCACCGCGGCCCCGGCCGCGGCGGCCTTCACCTCGATCGGGCCGAGCGGGTTGGTCGCCGCCTGCGTCGCGCCGGCCGCGAACGTCAGGAAGCCGAAGGGCTTGTTGGTGCCGTTGCCGGAGATGAAGGCGAGCCCTTCCTGATAGGCGAACTCGGTCTGCACCTCGCCCGCGAGCCATTGCTCGAGGTTGATCTCGGCATCGTCCAGCATCTGTTGCGTCGCCGACGGGTTGGCGTAGAGCTCGCCCGGCGTGAACGTCATGGTGCCGAATTCGGGCGTGTTCGTCTCCGTCCGCCCGTCATCCTCGTCGACCCAGCCCGAGGACGTGCCGCGCAGGTTGAAGAGTTTCCGGAAACCGCCCGTCGAAATGTTCTGCACGGTCGCGATCGAACGCATCGGCGACAGTTCGATCAGCTTGTCGATGATCGTGCGGTCCCACTCCACCGGCGCGAGATAGCCGCCCTCGTCGTCGGCGCCCTTGTTGAGCGCCGCCTTCACGTCGCCCTTGCGGAAATGCGCCCGGAACGCGTCGGTATATTCGGCGTCCTTCACCTTGCCGTCCGCGCCGCCGCCGCCGAGCTTGAGGGCGGCGATGTCGCTGACCGCGGTGTCGAGAGCGGCCTGCAGCTTCCCGACATCGGCGTTGATCCGGTCGACCTTTTCCGCACGCACGACGTCATCGAGCCCGCTGCGCAGGTCGGTGATCTGCGCGTTGTGCTCGTCCTTGAAGGCGGCGAACGCGGTCTGCAGCTCGGCGAAGATCGCCCGAGGATCGCCGCCCGCATCCGCGCGCACGGCCACGATGCCGCGCATGTTTCGCGGCGCCTGTTGCATCGTCATGATGGATTACCCTTTGAGTGTGTCGAGTAGAGATCGCGCGTCGGCGATCCACGATGCGTCGGCGTTGCGCACGACGTCGGCGGCGGCCTTGCGCTCACCGCCATGGATCTCGCGCAGAAGCCTTTCGCGTTCCGCACGAGGAAAGCCTTGTCTCGCGAGAGCCTGGCTGACGCGCTTCATCGCGCTCGCCGAGCCGCCCTCGTCCTTCGTTTCGAGATCAGCCTCGAGCAGCGCGTCGGCGAGACCGATCTCGACCGCCTTCTCGCCGTTGAACCAGGTCTCGGCGTCCATCCAGCCGGACGCCTCGGACCGATCGACGCCCGCCTTCGCGGCGTACACCGCCGCCATCGCGTCGTCGAACGGCTCGATCGTCTCGGCCGCCGAGCGCAGATCGTGCCGGTTGCCGATCGCCGCCACCCAGGCATTGTGGACCATCAGGAACCCGGCGCGGCCGATCTCGAGCGCGTCGCCCGCCATCGCGATCACCGATGCCGCCGACGCCGCGAGCCCCAGGACGCGCACCTGCACCGGCCGGCTATCCTGGCGCAGCATGTTGTAGATCGCGACGCCCTCGAAGAAGTCGCCGCCGGGCGAGTTGATGTCGACGGTCAGCGTCTCGGCCTTGATCTGCCGCAGCGCCGCGCCCACCCGCTTCGCCGTCACGCCGCCGCCGCTCCAATAATCCTCGCCGATCATGTCGAGGATGCTGATGACGTTGTTGTCGGCGTCGGCGGCGCGCACGTTCGATTGCCAGCGTTCCGCGACCTGGGGGCGCGAGAGCGGATCGAACGCCTGCACGCTCGCAGGCCGCGCGACCTCAATTGCCGGCGTCTGACGTACCGTCATCATCGTCCTCGCTGGTTGGGGGCGGAGTGGCGCCGGGCGCCGCCGGCAGGTCGTCGCGCGGGCCGAGCTCCATCAGCTCGCGCACCTCGTCCTGGTGCATCCAGGGGGCATGCCCGCCGGAGCCGAGCGCCTTGGCGAAGAACTCGCCTTGATCCTTGAGATTGCCGCGCTCCAGCGCGTCGGCGTTGAACTTCGCGTAATAAAGATCTTGCTCGGCCGGGGTGAGGAGCCGGAGCGAGATCGCCTGTTCCCATGCCGCAAACCACGGGTTCAGGCAGTTGCGCACGAACGCCTGGCCGAGCACCTCGATGCCCGTCCCCCACGACGTGTCATCGACCATCAGATACGGCCGCGGCACGCCGAAGGCGCGGGCAATCTCCTCGATCTGGTAGCGCCGCGTTTCGAGATGCTGATTGTCCTTCGCGCTCGGCGTCAGCGTCTTGGCGTCCATCCCCTCCTCGAGGAGGAGCCATTTGCCGGCGTTCTCCGCGCTCGAATAGCGCTCTTCGATGCTGGCCTTCAGCCGGGCGAGCGCTTCGGGGCTCAACGTCCGGCCTTCGGGCAAGGTGAGCGCGCCGCCCACCATCATGCCCTTGGAGAACATCCGCGCCGCGGCATTCTCCGCCTGGAGCGACAGGCCGATCGCCTCGGCCGCCTGCTTCACCGTCGACAAACCGCAAAGACCATCGAGCGAGGGACCGCGCAGGTGAAGGACGTCCGTCGCCGGCAGGACGGTCTCGCCGCCGTTCTCACGCGACCAGCGATAGGTCACGTTCCAGCTCGCATCTTGCTCGATGCGCACCCGCAGCGGATCGAGCGGAACGAGGCGCCTCACCTCCTGCCCGCGCCGCACGACAAGGGCATAGGCGTTGCCATGGACGAGTGCCCTCGTCTGCATCAACGAGCGAAAGTCGAAGGCCGACTGCCATCCATTCGCTTGCCGATACAGCACCGCAAAGAGCGGATGGTCGACGGCCGGCGCCTTCGAGGCATCCTTCCTGAAAAGGTGGAGCGGCAGCATGCCGATCGTCGCGCTGATGAGGTTCACGCACCGCCAGACGGCCGTGTTCTTCATCGCCGTCTCGACCGTCACGGATGCGCCGCTCTGCGTCCGGCTGCCCTCGCGCATGAACTGCGCAAGATAAGGATCGTTGAGCCCGTCGAAGGTGGCGACATCGCCGGATGCCCGCACGGTGCCGGACTGATGCGGACCCGCGGCGCTCGCGAACCGTCGGACGGCCTCGACAATCCCCTTCATAAAACCAGGACCCCGCGTTCTTCATAGACCGACGGCTGTTGCACCTCGTCCCGGCAGCTCGCGATGCCGATCGCCATCGCCGCCGAGACCATCCCGTCGATGCGCCCGACCGCCTTCGCCTTGTCGAACATGCGGTGGCCCGTGCGGTTTTCCGCGTAGACCGTCGAGGCCGCGCAATGGTTCATCATCGGGTTCTTCTGGACCGTGATCCGCTGGTCGTAGATCGCCGCTTCGAACTTGTTGATGCTGTCCGGCATCCAGAGATAGATCTCGCCCGCGTCGTCGCTCGATTGCGGATCGCTCTTGTGCAGGACGTGCTTTTGAAAGCCCTGCGGGTGGATCGTCATCGGCAGGTCCGCGCCGATGTCGGCGAGATGGTCGCGCAGATTGTCGAGCCCGTACTGGTCGCACCCGATCTCTTGCGGGTGATAGCGGGCGTTGAGCTCGGCGAGCGCCTCGGCCGCCCAGCGGTACGAGATGCGGTTGCCGGCGACGGCCTCGATCGCCCCTTCCCGCACCCACGCCTCATAGGGCGGGCCATCGGTCTTGGAGCGTTCCGCGAGCGTGTCGCGCGGCGTCCAGAACCACGTTGCGCTCGCGAACCGATAATGGTCCGGCGTCTGGTCGAGCACCCACACCAGCGTGAACGCCGTGAAATCCCGCACCCGCGAGAGGTCGAGCCCGCCGAAGCACGGATAGCCCGCTTCCGTCAGCGCGTCGGGATCGACGTCCCCAACGCACCGCATCCACGCCTCGCGCGAGATCGCCGCCTTCATGGCGTACGTCCACTCGCAAAAGTGCAGCCGGGCGACGTCGTTGCGCTTGCCCGGCATCATCCGCGCGAGGTTCACCTGGCCGGCGAGCCATTCGCGCGTGATCGTCACGCCGAGGAGCGGGTTCGCCTTCCCCCAGCAAACGGGATCGCTCTCCCATTCGTCGTCTTCGTCGAGCGAGCAGACGAAGGCGAACGTCCGATCGTCGACGACGTTGCCGGCCGCGCCCTCCGTCGCGACGTTGATCGCGTGGGTGTGCTCCTCGTGGCAGATCGAGCCCACATCGTTGCCGGCGTTCGTCGCCATCGCGAGGAGCGGCTCGCGGCGGAACTTGAAGCCCGCCTCCATCATGTCGACCATCGAGCGATCGCGATGCTCGTGCACCTCGTCGAGGAGCGCGAAGTGCGGCCGCGGGCCGGACTTGCGGCGGTCCGCCGAGATCGGCTTGAAGAAGCGACGATCGCCGCGCTTGCCGCGATAGATCAGCTCCCAGACCGGGTCGACGCCGAGCGTCTTCACCTTGCGGGCGAGCGCCGGCGACTGGTTCACCATCGCGACCGCGTCGCGAAAGAGGACCATCGCCTGGTCGCGGCTCGAGGCGCCCGCATAGACCTCCGCCGCCGGCTCCGGATCGACGCACAGCCCATAAAGCCCGATGCCGGCGAGAAGCGGCGACTTGCCGTTCCCCTTCCCCTCCTCGTCATAGAACCGGCGAAAGCGACGCAGCCCGTCCGCATTGCGCCAGCCGAAGAGCGAGCCGACGCGAAAGACTTGGCTCGGATCGAGGGTGAACGCGCGCCCGTCGAACTGCCCGCCATTGAGCCGCAGCACCTTCGGGAAGAAGTCGAGCGCGCGCTGCGCCGCCGCCCGGTCCCAATGAAGCCCCCGCTTCCCCCCGTCCGCGAGGTCGACGAGGTGTCGGCGCGCCGCTGCCCGAATGTGCGGGCCTGCCAACACCCGGCCCGCCTCGACGTCCTCCGCCCACGCCGTCGCCGGGTCGACCGCCGGATCCGTCCGCATCAGGCGAACTCGACCACGTCGTCGTCGAAGAGGTTGCCCTGGCCATAGGCCTCGCGCACCGCCCGCTCGCTCATCGGCGTCAGCCCGAAATCGCGCGCGAGGGTGAGGAACTGGCGAAACGCCTCGTTCATCTGCGCGACCTCGGGGCGGGCCTTGTACTGGACGCCGTTGCGCGTGCGGCTCTCATAGAACCAGCCGTTCTCCGCGAGATCGGCCTGGAAGCGGAGATGCCGGGCGCGCGCCTGGCACATCATCGCGAACGCCTCGGCGTGCTGGGGGTGGAGCCGGTCGATCGTCGGATGCGTCACCCGCGGCGCCATCCGGTCCCACACCATTTGGGCCTCGGCGTCGAGATCGTCGGGCCGGAGCTCGTCCGCCCGCGCCCTCGCGCGTTCGGCAAACCGCGCCTCGCGATCCGCAGCGCCTTCCGCATCCGTGGTCAGCGGGACCACGTTCTGAGCCGATGGTTTGCGTCCGCGCATAGGTGTCCAAGCCCGTGGGCTTTTTGCCTCCAATTCCGGTTCTCTCAGAAAAAAGGTACCCCCGCCGGTCCGGGCCGCGGGGGCGCTGAACTTTGACCCTCCCCCCGGCCGGTCAGTTCGCCGGGTGTCGGGGGTCGATCGGCCATCCCGTCGCGTCGACGGCGACCGAGTAGCCGCGCGCCTCTTCGGCCTGGGCGACGGCGTTGTGGCAACTCTCGCAGAGCGATTCGTGGTTTGCCCGGTCCGTGAACAGCGCCCAGTCCCCGCGGTGCGGGACGCGATGGTTCACGACGGTGGCGAGGACGACGTCGCCCGCCGCCGCATGACGCTCGCACAGCGGAACTTCGGAAAGCTGCAGCGCGCGAAGGCGGAGCCAGGCGGCGCGCTTGTACCAGCGCCGCCAGGGCTTTGCCTCGCGGCGGTGCGCGTCGTGGGTTCGGTCGCGGCGGTGTTTGGCGGTGCGGTCCGTCATCGGGGCACCGAAATAAAAAACCGCGCTGCGGCGGATGCCGGCGCGGTTCGCCTCACACAGCTCTGTGAGATTGCCTGAACCATGCCCTTGAGGGTGCACCCTGTCAACGCCCCCATTTGCGTGATCACCCGTAGACGCGCCTGGCGGTGCAGTGGACGGCCTTGCCGACCTCGCGCACCCCTGCCTCGCCCATCGACGCGGCGCGCATCTCCGTGGACGTGACGCCCATCCGTGCCGTCTCCGGAAACCAGACCTCGGCCAACGCTGTCAGCGACTGACGCAGCACCGCCGAGATGCTCGCTTTGGCCGTGCGGCTCGCCTCGCCTTCGAGCTCGGCGGCCAGCTCGTCCAGCGACCGGCCATAGCCGACGACGGCCCGGACCGTGCTCGCCGTCCAGCCGAGGATGCGGTCGGCCTCGCGAAGCTCCCCCGCCGCCTCGAGCAGCCCCTGCGACGCACCGCCGGCGATGCCCCGGCTCGTGGTCCCATCCTTGCCGAGGATGCAGGCCTGCGCCCCGTAAACCCGATCGAACGCCTTGCGGTAGCGATGCGCCGCCGACTGCTGGCGTACGTCGAGCCGGCCCTGCCGGACCATGCACACGATCGGATCGACCACGCTCACCCGGTCGACGCCGTTGCCGTACGGGCTTTCGACGATCGCCGCCGTCCGCTCCCGCGCCTCCGCAGCCGTCGCCGGCCGTGCCGGTCGCTTCGCCGCCTTCGTCCGCCCCGTCGCCTTGCCCATGATCACCGTACTCCCAACACGCCACCGGTCTCGACACGCCCCGCAACCCTGCCTGACAGGCCGCAAATCGAAACGCCGCGGATTTCCTGGCGTTTGCGAGGGTTGCGAGGGTTTGCGAGGGTTGCAATCAAACCCTCGCAGTGAATTTCGTCAGTGTTTTCAATAGCTTGCAAAGCCTCTGCGAGGGTTGCGAGGGTTATCTCGTGTGTACGTGTGAGAAGAGTTTTGGCTGAAGGTGCCAAAGGGGCAGCGCCCCCCTCCCCCCACACGTACGCGCGCGCGAAGACCCTCGCACCCTCGCAAGCCAACCGCAGGGCATTGATTTTAAACGGAAATTGTCCTGCGAGGGTTCGTTTCGATGCTCGCGCAACCCTCGCAACCCTCGCATGGTGCCCCACGCCGACACGACCACTATATCTTGTGTCACCCACGACGCGAGCCTCCCCATGCCGAGGCGAAATTGTCTTCTTCCTGACGAAGCGGGACGTCCTTCAAACGTATGTTGATATACTTGCGAATACGCGATCTATCCCGGATTAAACCGGATGCAGACGCTTCGGATGCGAAACGCTTTTCCGAGTAAGGCCGGATCGCGTTGGCCTCGCACCACGATACATACGCAAGATATAGTGGCCGAGCCTCGACGGTCTCGCCCTCTCTCCGCTCCACACATTCGCGGATGAACTCGCCCACCGGGTCCATGTCAGACCGATAATCCTCCGTCGCATCGACAACGGCCGAGGGGGCGCGCAGCCCGATCGCTCGGTAGCGCAGGAGCCCCTCGATCAGCCAGTTGAGGATGCCCGCCGCCTCTGCCTCGAACTCGGCCAGAACCTCCGCCATGGGTCGGCGTTCGTGCTCCTCGATGCGCACACCCCAATGGATCAGCCGCAGGCGCCGGAACACCGCATAGTCGGAGCCGGTGGCGGTCGGCTTGCTGTTGCCCGTCAGAGAGGCCGTGAACTCGGGCACGAGCTCGAACGGATCTTTCATGAGGTAGCGCACCGTCATCGGCTCGCCGCCCGTCAGGAGCTTGATGGTCTCCTCTTTGAGAGGCGCCCCTTTCGGAAGCTCGCTCACCTGGACGAACCGCGCCCCGCCGAGCCGCGCGAACTCCGGCGAGGCTGCGCCGGATCGCGCCATGTGCTCGCCCGTCACGGCCTCTGCCTGGAGCACCCGCGCATAGTCGCCCATGAGCCGCCGCAGCGCCTCCATAAAGGTCGACTTGCCGTTCGCGCCGGAGCCGTAATGGAAGAGGAACACCTGCGCGGACGTGAGCCCGATCAACCCATAGCCATAGAAGGTCTGGATGAACTCCCGCACCTCTGGATCGGGCAGGAAGCGCTCCAGGAACGCCTGCCAGCGCGGCGCGGTCGCCCCCGGATCATAGCCGCACGCCATGAGCTTCGTGATCCGATCCTCCGGCCGGTGCGGGTCGAGCCGCACCGCGGGGATCATGCGCACCACGTCGGGATCCGGGCAGTCCGGATCGGGCGCCTCGATGAGCCGAATTGTGCCGTTGAGGACGTTGATCGCCAGCTTGTCGCGATCGACGGCGGCGACCGGCACGTTGAAGAGCGGCTCGGCCATCTCCAACGTGCCCCGGATCCTCGATGCGTTGCCGCTGTGGACCGCATGGCGGGACCGCTCACGCTGGCGCTTGGGGATCGCCTCTTTCAGCGCCCTGAGGCGCGTTTCCGCGAGCTTCCGGTCGATTTCGAGGTCGGATCGCAGGGGGACGACGTTGTCCTCGTGGGCCGCGACTTCATCCCCGCGCAGCACCGCCTCGAGGTGTTCGACCTGCGCCTTCTCGCGCTCGGAGAGCGCCAAGAGCGCCGCTTCCTCGTGAACGCGCTTCGCGACCTCTTGGGCCTGCGAGACGGCGCCATATTCGCCGCCCTCGAACTCCCAGCGCTTACCGTCCCAGCGATGCCAGCCGAGGCCGTGGACGTGCAGGAGATCGTCGCCGAACCACGCCTTGAGGCGATATGCGTTCCCGGTGTCGCTCAGTTCATAGTCTGCGCACGTCGCCAGCGTCTCGGGATCGAGCTCGCCACCACCCTTACCGTCGCCACCGCGCGAGGGTGCGCCCCTCGGCTCGCCTGCCTGCGGAGGGGGCGCGGGGGAATGATCTGGCGGGACAGAACGGGACTGTCCCGTCATGTCCCGGCTGTCCCGGTCGCCGCGCGAAGCATCCCACGAACGCCCGCCGCGCCGCTCGGCCGACGCCTCGACCTCTTTCAGATCGCGCGGCTGGGCGAGACCGGCCTTGATCCCGCCGCGGATCGTGCCGCAGCTCTTTCGGAAGCTCGGCCAGGCGCGCGCCACGTCTTCGAGCGCCGCCTGCACCATCGATTCGGAGAGCGCGCCGGCGCCGACGAGCTGGCCGAGCGCAAATGCCGAGCGGTTGAGCTGGTCGCTTCGCGTGCCCGCAACCGCCGCCTCACAGGCGCGCGTCTCGGCATCCATCGCGGCGAGCGCATAGCGGCGAACGTGATCGGAGACTTTGGCCGACGACACGGCCGGCGCGGCGCGATCGCCTTTTTCCGGCTCGAACGCCCCGCGCCGAAGAATGTAATCGATCAGCGCCGCGGGTGGCGCGGTGAGCCCGCGCTCACCGTCATTACGCCCCTTCCAGCGATAGACGTTCCCGCCCAGCATTACCGACGGCGGGGCGATGACATATCCGCCATCGCCGCGCACATCGACATGAGGCAGCATGCCCCGCGTCCCGCCCTGACGGTTGGGAACGCTCTCACCATCCGGCATCGCAAAATACGCATGCCAGCCGCCGGATTGCGTGATCGCGATGATCGGATCACCGAGGCTTTCGCCGAGATGCGCCTCGAGTTCGCGCCAGAGCGTCTCGCAATCGACATCCCGCGGATCGAGGTCGACGACGAAGGCGCCGAGCGCGCCGCCCGTCGGCAAGCCGATCAGTGCGTCGGGCCATTTCTGCCACCACGCGCGAATCTGGCCCTCGTCCGTCGTCGCGTCCTTCAGGCCGTTTCGCGTCAAAGGCCGCTTGTTCGCCGGATTGCAGGGGAACACCGGCCAGCCGCGCGCCGCGAGGGCGAGCGCTGCATCGAGAACCGCGACCATGTCAGAGGCCCGTTCCGTTCGTGCGACGGCGCTCCTCGAGCGCAATCGCCCGTTTCACATACCATTCGGCCTTGCGCAGATCCTCGAGGCGGTCCCCTTTGAGCCCCGCACGGAAGAGATATTTCATCGCGCTGCCCTCACAGAACGGCATGTGTTCCGTGATAGTGATGCACTCGACCCCGGACGGATGGCTCGTGTAGTGTAACGGCCTGTCCACTGGACACCCACGGATGGACGCCCTCGCGGAAGGACATGGGGCAACTTTCCGATCTAAGTATTGCTGAGGGCGCAACGGCGTCGCCATCTTGACGCTGACGGACCATGTCCGATGCCTGCGGCATTGCCGCCATGCGTAACGCCATGCCTTCGAGAAATAAGCAATCACGATATTCCGCCCATCACTGGCGCGATATCACGACCGCTACGGCATGACGAATTTATCCAGTCCCCCATTAATATAAACTCTGGAGGAATGCTGTGGCCAGCCAAATTGAAATAGACGAAGTTTGCAAAGGAATACTGAGAATTGAAGTCCAACTCAAAGTGCTCTCCACGGCACTGCAACATACGGTCGTCGCAATTGGCCGCGAGCGATGCGATGAGGGTCTTGTTGACGGCATCCTTCGCGCGACGCTCCAAGACATAAACTCCCAGATCGGAGCCATGCCGGACGATCTCCTCCCGGTTCGTGAAATGATCATAAAATTCGCTGCGGAATTCGCCGCGCGAACTGATGATATCGATCGCTCGACAAGCGCCTAAATTAACAGGGCAAGCCGAAAGGCACTGTTCGCCCTTCATATATTTCTCCCTTATTTTGCGTCGGCCAGATCTGGCTGAATTCGGGGAAAGTCCGTCGCCAGCCGGGACGGGCCGAAGCGTGGCGACCTGCGCCGTGGTGAGCGGCTGAGCTCCGGCCTTGATCGACGAGACCGGGCCCGTAGCCATTTTCAGTCGAAGGATCCCGAGCGGGGCGCCGGCCGACATCGAGGCGCTCACTCACCATCGTCCGAGGCCTTCGACCGGGCCCGGCCCGCTGATCCGAGGAAGAAAAGAGCGAGAGGCGACAAATCGCCCCTCGCAGTTGCCCAGCGGGACGGACCGCGGGCGTGGGAGACCAGAACGGAAGCGACAAGCAATGCGGCCGTTATGAGGATAGCGGCGACGATCACCGGCATCTCCCAGGGCAAAACGAGCGCGATATTTTTGCTAGAACTTGGCCACGACGCTTAACGATGTGCGCTTCAAGCGTTTGACCTATATTCTTTTTTTGGATCGCATCCGCATTGCATAAATACGGAGGATTCGAGATGGTCAGACCGCTCGAAATGCGTAGCCTTGGCGAGGTGTTTGCCACTGGCGCGCAGATTGAACGCCCCGCACCCGGCATTGCTCGCGTCATCTGGACACGCCAGCAGGGAGAGGCGAGCCTTGAAGTTGTTTCCATGATCATGACCGAGCCCCAACTGGCGGAAACTCTGTCAATTCTTCTAAAACAACTTTTGGATCACCATGATCAACCCAGTCATTAAGGTCGACACAACCCCGAGTTAATTCGCGGATGGCCAACATGCGTCGGAATGATGGCCGTCCGCCCCTCTCATAGAGTGAAACCATAGACTGGTCGCACCCAAGGCGTGAGGCGAGCGACGCTTGGCTCACGCCCTCCCGCTTTCGCCACATCCGAAGTTTGTCTGCCGCTTGCATGACAAGCAACATGTACCAAATCCCTATAACCGGTCAAGCCAATATAGGGGTTCTGCACTGACTGACGTAGGGACCCTGCACAGTACTATGCGGCGTATGCCACGCCGAAAAAAATCTGACCGAAAGCCTACAAGGCAGGTGAACTACGTCGCGAAACGGCGGCGCCTACTAGGCATGTCACAAGCCGCCCTAGCCGACGCGGTGGGCGTGGACCAAACCACCATCTCATCCTTCGAGAACCGCCTAACGTGGCCCGAAGCCGAAACGATGTGGAATATCGCGCAGGCCCTTCAGTGCACGAGCTGGCTCGAGCTATTTGTCGACCCGGACGACATCGATCTAAACGCTAAATCCGCCCCGCTCCCGAAGGCGGAAAAGGCGACCCTTGCCGATGTCGCCGAATCGATGCTTAGGCGCCTGCACCCTACCGAGTAGGTTCTTGGTACATTTTAGGCTTGACGTACCTAGGGACTAAACTCATAAATCTCCCTGTGAACAACAGGGAGACACCGCATGTCGGCTTCCGGGAAGCGACCGCACCAACCGCTCACGAACTGCGCACCGGCACCCCTCACCCGAAAGACCGACGTCCTTCGCACGGGTTTCGGACGCCTCTTCGCCCGCCCCAGCGCGCCGGCCCTTCCGCCTCACCAACCTGACGACCGCATCCGCACCGCGATCGCGGACGAGCGCGCCGACCTCGAGCGCCGCGGCGTTCCCGATCGCTGCATCGACGAACTGATCGCCGGCCGTCTCGCCGGCGAGCTCGGCCGTGAGATCGGCGCACGTGCCCGCAGCCCTTCCGATCTCGAGGATCGCCTTCTCTCCGCCTCGCTCCGCGCGGACAGCACGGCGCGCCGCCTCTGGAAGCGCCGCCGCGCCGAGGCGGACTGCCGGCGGTCCAGCCGGACCGAAGGAGGCGCGGCATGAGACCCTCCGATCTCAAAAACATCCTCGGCAAAGCGCTCAACGTGTCGACGCTCGAGGGAGAGCGTCGCGGCATGAGCGACGCCGAGACGCTGGCGATCTGCAAGGACGGCCTCGCCGACCTGCTCGGCGTCTGCATCGCGACGCTCGCCCGCGACGGCGCCGAGTTCGAGGCGCTCTTTCGCCAGGCGCACATGCGCGCGCGCCGGACCGGCCGCGTCGTCCGCCTGATGCAGATCGCCGAGACCGAATGACCGCCCACGCCCTCACACGGGAGCAACCGATGCTCGCTTTCGCCGGACATCCCCGCCCGGAGCGCGACTGGCGCTCACTGACGGGGATCATCCTGATCTTCATCGTCGACCACTGGTTCGACATCGTGCCGATGTTCGGAGTGTCGCCGTGACCGACCTTCGCGTTCTCTATCCCATCGGCCCCGCGCCGGCCGATGAAGCGCCTGTCGAGGTCGTGCTCGATCGCGACACCCAACGGATCGCCGTCATGGTGCGCGGTGTCGAGGCGGTGGCGTGGTCGTTCACGACCGAGCAGCAGCGATTTTTGGCCTATGCCGACGCAATCTCGTTCGCCTCCGGCGCGCGCTTTGCGATGACGCAGCCCGGCGGAGGCCGGTGATGAAGTCGGTCGCCCCGCCGGGGCCGTGGGCGCTGATCGCCGATAGCCGCGACGCCCATCCGGCCACCTGGCAAATCCTGCGCGTCGAATGGGCCGACGAGGCGCGTGTTCTCGTGGTCGGCGCCGGACCGTCGCGTCTCCCGCGGATCGTCGGGCGGCAGCTCGTCGTCACGTTTGGCGAGCGCGCCGTGCTCGCCGCCTACCAGCGAACGAGTGCCGACTGCGTGCGCGGCGAGGCCGAGGCGATCGCCGCAGCCGAAGAGGACCGGGAATGCGCCCTCTCGCGATATCGCGAGAAGATGGACGCCATTTGGTGCGTGCCCGCTGCGGCCGAGAACGATGCCGCTCGAGACCCACGCGTCGAGCTTCACCCCGCGCCCGCCCCCTATCGAGGCCCGGCATGACGCGCGGCGACGCGGATTGCGCGCTCGTCGCCTTCAGCCGGGCGGACCGCCCGACGGCCTGGCGCGTCGTTCGGATCGTCGGCACCTATCGCGGTTCGATGCTCGTCGTCGCCGAGCTCACACGCTCGTCGCGCCGATACGTCGTCACAAGCGACCAGATCGTCGAGCGCGGCGCGCCGTCGACGTGCTTCCTCACGAGGAACCGTTACCGCCTCGCGATGCTGCCCGAGCTCGACGAGGAGGCGCTCGCCGAGACGGCCGTCGCGCGCGTCAGAGGCGAGCATGAACAGGTTTTGGAGCGCCGCATCCGGGCGCGCCACGCATGTGAGGCGAAGCTCGCGGCGCTCCGGGCGATGCCGGCCGCCGCCGGGATGGGTCCGAAAATTCCGACACAAGGGGATCCGAGTTCGACCTCTGAAGAACGAGAAGGAGAATGATGATGGCGGCACGATCGGAACGGATCATCCCGTCGGCCTACCGGCTTTTGCGCCGGCCGCAGGCAGCCGCCTATTGCGGCGTCTCTGTCGGGAAGTTCGACCAGTTGGTGCAGGATCGATCGATGCCGAGGGGGCACTGGATCGGCGGCTGTCTCGTTTGGGACATGAAGGCCCTAGACGAGAATATTGACGCCCTCCTCTACGGCTCAGAAAGCTCGGACCCGGCATTGGCTGGGGCGGACGGATGGGACGATTGAAGCTGCGCTATGTCGAGCAGTTCACCGACCGACATGGGCGCACGCGGACCTATTTCCGATTTAGGGGCAAGCGCTGGAAGCTGCCCGACCCCGAAAAGGCCGAGTTCCATCGCGCCTATCAGCACCTGTGCGAGACGGTGGCCGACCAGTCGCCGATCAAGAGCAAGGGCGAGGCCTCGCTCGGCTGGCTGATCAAGCAGTATCAGGCCAGCCCCGAGTTCAAGAAGCTCGCCGAGCGGACCCGGCGGGACTACGGACAGATCCTGTCCGATATCGGGATCGAGCACGGCACGAAGCACTGGCCGAGCCTCACGCGCGCGCTCGTCATCCGAAAGATCCGCGATCCGTGGGCCGAGACACCGCGCCGCGCCGATATGCGGGTCTCGGTGCTGTCCAGCGTGTTCGGGTGGGCGATGAGCCGCGACCTGACGAACCTCAATCCGTGCAAAGGCGTCGGCAAGCTCTACGTGCCCGGCGAGGGTTATCGCGCGTGGACGGCGGCCGAGGTCGCGACGTTCCTAAAGGAGTGCGGCGACCGGGAATATGTCGTGTTCATTCTCGCCCTCTATACCGGCCAGCGGCCCGGCGATCTGCGGCGCCTCACATGGTTCGCATGGGACGGCGAGGCGCTGACGCTGCGCCAATCGAAGACGCGCCAGCCGATGGTGATCCGCGCGCATCCGGTGCTGAAGGAAACGCTCGACGAAATGCCGCGCGGCAACGGGACGATCCTGACACGCCCGAACGGCGAGCCCTACTCCGACACGCAGTTGAGCACGATGTTCGCCGCCGCGCTCGAGCGCATCGGCATGCCCAAGGGCTGCACGCTCTATGGACTGCGCGCGACGCATGCGGACGTGCTCGCCGAGGCCGGCGCGACCACCCACCAGATTGCCGCAATGACGGGGCATCGGACGCTCAAAATGGTCCAGCACTATACCCGTGGGGTCGAGCAGAGACGGCTTGCAGAGGCGTCTGTGGCCATGCTACCGAACATTTCGCGGACGGCCAGTGCCAAACCGGGACGAAAAGTGCCAACCCGCGCCAAGGGAAATCCCAAAAAACCCTTGTAAATCAATGGGGAGCCGTGGCCGAGAGGCTGAAGGCGGCGGTTTGCTAAACCGTTAGGCGGGGTAAACCCGTCTCGAGGGTTCGAATCCCTCCGGCTCCGCCACCCACCCGTTCGAGGCCATTCGGACACCTCCGAAATCCGCTGCGTTCCTTATCCTGGACCCTCCGTCCGTGCTCGCGGTTTGCGTCCGACCATTCCGGCGCGGATGCTTGGCGGTTCCATCGGCTGCCGGGACGCTGAAACGCAACCATCATCCGGCAATGCCCTGCGCATCGCCTTCGTCGCGAACCCACGCCGGCCGAGGCGTTTGCGCGCCAGGGTGACGGTCGATGCGTATCATCGGAGGCTCGATGCGACGCGCGATCGACCGCGCGGGCGTGATGATCCCGCTCGGCGGATGCGCGACGCCGACGGCTTCGGTGCCGTGGTGGGCAGCGACCGGCGAAGGGTTCGCCGGTGCCGGACGCCTGTCAGAAGGCGATGTCGATGCCCGCGCGGGCCGAAAGGCTGCGATAGTCGCTCGAAAGGAGAGCATTCGCGCCGAGGGAGACGCTTACGCTGTCCGCGATCTTCGCCGAAAGCGCGACGCCAAGGTCGGCGAAAACGGGGTCGAGCTTCTGGTCGAGGTCGAACGCCGGACCAGCGCCGCCCTGGCCGACATAGCGCACCGTCGTGCCATAGGAGTCGTTGCCGAGGAAGGCGAGGACACCCGCGCGCACCTTCAACTCGCCCGCGCCCGAGGGCAGCGCGAAGCCGACGCCGGCCTCGAGGAACGGGTTCAAGGTGACGGCCGTCTCTTCGATCGCGCCGAACGACAGCCCGTAGGCCCCCGCGCCGGTCTCGTCATAGGCGTTCTGGCGCCAATGCTGGACGCCGACATCGACGGTCGGCGACAGGAACACGCCGCCGCCCATCTCGAAGCGGTGCGCCGCCCGTGCGTTGGCCGCGATCCACCAGCCGGTGAGGTCCGCCTTGCCGAGGGCCGTCCCGCCGGGAACGGGCGCCGGCCGGCGCGTCTCATACCAGGCGTGGCCGCCGGACAGCGCCGCCGAGAGGGTGGTCGCCCCGATCTCCCGCCGGGCGACGACGCCGAAGGCCGCGCGCGTCCCGTTCGCGTCCATGTCGCGGTCGCCGTCGAGCCAGCTCCCGGTGATCGAGGCCGATGCGCCCAAGAACCAGTCGTCGGCGACTTCCGTCTGAAAGCCGGCATTGAAGCCGAACGTCTTCTCGTCATAGCCGCCTTGGTTCGCCGAACCGTCGCGCGCGGCTGCCTGCCCGCCGAGACTGGCCCAGGCGCAAGAGCCGTCTTCGGCCGAGACGGCGAGCCCGTCGGTGATGGCCGGGCAGGTCATCAACTGGTTCGCGAAGGCGACGCCCCCGAGGACGACCGCCTCGCTGACCGCGAACACCTCGTCGGGCACCGCCCGATCGTAGTTGGCGGCGAGCGCGGCGGCGTCAGGTTCACTCAAGATCCCGAGGACGAGATCGTCGACGAAGGCGAACGCATCGCTCCCCTGCGCGGTCGCCATCCGTCGCGCCTCGACCAGGCTGTTGATGTACTCGCCATAATTTCCGATCGCGTCGTCGGCCGGCTCGTCGTCGTCGAACGGGGTGAAATCCACCTTGTACGAGAGGATCACCCGGTCCCGCCTTGGCCCGCCCTCGACGGTCCGCGTCTCGTAGTCGATGGCGGCCGTGTCGACGATCTCCGCCTCGTTGGAGACCACGTCGCCGCGCAGGATGACGATCTTCCGCGTCTCCCCCTCGTAGGGCAGCAGGCCGTCGGAGACGATGGCGAGTGTCCCGTCGAGCCGGATCTCGCCGTCGACGGTGAGGATGTCGGCCTCGCCGGCCGGCAATGAGGCGTCGATCTCGAGGAGGCCGCCGGCGCTCTGCACGAAATCGCCGATGATGCGGGTCCGGGCGATGGCCTCGCCGCCACCGACCGTGACGTGACCGCTATTGCGCAGGACGCCTTTGTCTCCGAGATCGGCAACGCTGCCGAGGGCGAGCGTGCCGCTGTTGATGAGCCGGGCCGATCGCTGCGGGGCCGAGCGCTGCCGGGCCGGAATGCCGCCCGCGGCGTGCCGGGCCAACGGCGCCGCGGTATCTTTCGCCTCGTCGCCGATCAGAATGGAGCCGGTGATCGTCCCCTTGTTCTCGATCACGAGGTTCGCCGCACCGTCGGTGCGGATCACGTACCGGCCCGCTTTGTCGGAGTGATTGGCGATCGTGCCGAGATTGGTGATCCGGTTCGCGACCGCCGCGCTCTCGTCGCCGCCGAGGATGAGGATGGTCTCGGCCGAATCCACCGTCTCGACCGTCGCGCCCTTGCGGACGTGGATCGCGACGCCGCCATCCGGCTTGGTCTCCGGCGACGCGAAGGCGCCTCGGCCCGCCGCCTCGACCCCCGACATGGCGAAGATCGCACGCCCGCCCGTCCCGCGAATGGAGATGTCGCCGGTGGTGATCGAGACTATGCCCGACCGGCTGTTCGCCCCCGCCTGGGACTGGGCGATGATGCCGCTCGCGTCCGCGCCGTAGGTGATGATACCACCGGTCGCCTCGATCGCGATGTTGCCACCGCGGCCCCTGTCGCCCCGGCTCGCGGCAAAGACGGTCGGAGCGGTGAGGATGGCCGTCGTCCGCTCGCCCGGATCGTCGTCGTCGGCGGCGATGCCGCCGCTGCCGCCGATCGACTGGGCGATGATCCCGTGCGCGAGATCTCCCTCGGTGAGGATGCGCCCGGTCGAGACGATGTCGATCGCCCCGCCATCGCCGCCACCACCGGGCCGGTAGGCTCCGATCAGCGCCTCCGTGCGGTAGAGCGCGTCCCTGTTCTCGTAGGTGATGGCCCAGACCCCGCCGACATCGCCGGCGACACCGCCGCCCCCGCCGACCGATTGAGCGAAAATGCCAGCGCTGCCGAGGCCGCTGGTGCGGATCGCGCCGCTCGTCTCGATCGTGACCGCACCGCCCGTGCCGCCGCCCGAGCCCATGCCGCCCACATTGAAGACGCCGATCGTCCCGTTGACGCCCATGCCGCCGGTGCCGCCGCCCCCGCCGATCGACTGGGCGTAGATGGCGTGAGCCTGATCGCCGGTCGTCGTGATCGCGCCGCTGTTCCACACGGTGACGGCACCGCCATCGCCGGAGGCGCCGGCCCGCCCGCCGATGCCCACTTCGAATTCGTTGAACACCTTGAGGAGATCGAAGGTCGGCCCGTCGACGCTGAGCCCGAGAATGCCTTCCTTCGTCGCCGTCGCGATGAAGCCGTCCTGCACGCCCTCCCAGAACGCCGCGGCATCCTCGTCGATGCTCTCGAGAACGCTCTGCTCCGCCGCGCCGTTGCCGCCATGACCACCGCCGCCACCGATCGACTGGACGAAGATGCCGTGTGCGACGTCGCCGCTCGTGGTGAGCGGCGCGCTGTTGCGGACCCGCGCCGTGTTGCCGTTGCCGGCGACCCCGCCCGCGCCGCCGACATTCACGGTGACATCGAATTCCGGCTCGAACTCGAACGAGCCGTCGATGATCTTGCTGACGGTCCGGACGTTGCACAGGAGGCCCTTGCCACCGCCGAGCACCATGCCGCCGAGCTCGCAGAGCTCCGGCACCTCGAAGCTGTCGTGCGAGGCCGTTCCGCCCGCACCGCCACCACCGCCGATGCTGGTCGCGGCGATCGCCTGGGCGCCGACGCCCGCGGTGACGATGCCGGCGCCCTCGTTCTGCACGAACACCGCGCCGGCATGGCCGCCGGCTCCGCCCGTACCGCCGACATTGACCCGCGCGTCGAGCGAGATGTCGGCGCTTTCGGTCGCGCTCGATCCGCCGGTCGCCGGCCGCAGCTCCTCCCAGATGCCGAGGAGCTGATTGAGGTCGAGCGCGAAGCTCGACGCCGCGCCGCCGATGCCGCCGCCGCCCCCGATCGACTGGGCATGAATGCCGCGCGATTCCTTGCCGGCGGTGGAGATGCGGGCGGTGTTCGACACGTCGACCCGATCGCCGAGCGCGCCGCGGCCGCCGGCGCCGCCGACATTCACCTGAATGCCGATCGACGAGCCGTTGCGGAAGCCGCCATTGAGGCTCGACACCGCGCCGCCGATGCCGCCATTGCCGCCGATCGACTGGGCGACGATGCCGTCCGACAGGTCGCCCTCGGTCACGATCGTCTGCCGGCTGTTGACGATGACGCCGCTGGCCTTCGCGCCGGCCCCGCCGCTGCCGCCCACCGTGACGCCGAGCTGGCCGGACGTGCCGCCGGTGAAGCTGATATTGCCGGTGGTCACCGACCCGCCGATCCCACCATTGCCGCCGATCGACTGGGCAACGAGGCCCGGTGAGACGAGACCCGCCGTGCGCACCGCGCCGAGCGAGATGAGATTGACGCGTCCGCCCTCGCCGCCTGCACCGCCCGCGCCGCCGACGACGACGGCGATGGAGCCGGAGGGAATGTTCGCGGCCGGGCTCGCGCTGATGCTCCCTTGGAGCGCGGAGCCACCCGTCCCGCCGTTGCCGCCGATCGACTGGGCGACGATGCCGGCGCTGAAGGAGTTGGCCGTCGAGACGCGTCCGCTTTCAAGTCGCGCTGCAACGTTGCCGGCCGTGCCGCCGGCGCCGCCCGCGCCGCCGACCGCGACCGGAACGGTCGCGAGCTGGAGGAGCGGGACGCTGACGACCGAGCCGGCCGAACCGCCGCCGCCCCCGGTGCTCGATGCGAGGATGCCGGGGCTGTTGCGCCCGAGGGTGGAGACCGAGCGCGTCGTCACCGAAACGTTGCCCGCCGTTCCGCCACGCCCTGCATCCTGGCCGACGGTGACGGGGATCGACGCGCCGGTGATGCCGCTGCCGCTCATCGTCATGCCGGTGTCGCCGCCACCGCCGCCGACCGACATGGCGCTGATGCCGGCGCTGTTGTGCCCGGCCGTCGAGACCGTGCCGGAGGTGACGACCGTGACCGCACCCGCCGTCGCGCCGCCGCCGCCCGCACCGCCGACGGTGACGTTCGCGGCGACCGGGCTCTGGGCCGTCCCGGCGATCGTCATGCCGGCCGAGCCGCCGCCGCCGCCGATGCTGCTCGCGACGATGGCGCCCGCGTTGCTTCCGCGCGTCGTCACGTCGCGCCGCGCCGAGACATTGACCGCGCCGGCCTCACCGCCCGCGCCGCCCGATCCGCCGACTGCGACGCCGACATTGCCGAGGAGCGCGATGCCCGTGCCCGCCACCGTCGCGTTGCTGACGCCGCCGCCCCCACCGATGGAGGAGGCGAGGATGCCGCGCGCGCCGGAGCCTTCCGTCGTGACCACGCCGGTCGCGATGACCTCGACCGCTCCGCCCCGGCCCGCGACCCCGCCCGACCCGCCGACGGTGACCGCCGCGGATTGGAGGGACGCCGCGTCGGCGGTCACCGTGAGGCCGGTCGACCCGCCGCCGCCGCCGATGCTGAGCGCTTCGAGGCCCGTCGCATCGCTGCCGGTGGTCGCCACCCCGCCGTCGCTTCGCAGCGTCACATGCCCGCCGGAGCCGCCTCGTCCACCGCCACCGCCGACCGTGACGGCGACGGAGAGCGTGTTGAGGGCCGTCGCGTTGAAGACGTCGCCGGAGCGCCCGCCGCCGCCGCCAATCGATTGCGCGCTGATCCCCGTCGCGCCGTCGCCGCGTGTGCCGACGCGGCCGCGCAAGGTCGCGTCCACCCGGCCGCCCGCGCCGCCGTCCCCGCCCGCGCCGCCGAGCGCGACGCCGACATTGAGGAGGGTCAGCCCGGAGGCCGCCACCGTCGTGCCCGAGGTTCCGCCACCGCCGCCGACGGAGAGAAGCTCGACGCCGGTCGCAAGCCGCCCCGCGGTCGACACGGTGGCGGCGGTGTTGACGGCGAGACTGCCGCCCGCGCCGCCCTGGCCGCCCCGACCACCGAGCGCGATCGCCGCGTTCACCACGTTGACGCCGGCCCCGGTGATGGCGTTGCCGCCCTCCCCGCCGCCGCCGCCGACCGATTGCAGCGCGAGCCCGCGCGCGATGTCGCCGCGCGTGACGAGCGCCGCCGGAGCCCCGCCGGAATCCGCGACGCTGATCGTCCCGCCGGCGCCGCCACGGCCGCCCGCGCCGCCGAGAGAGATGCCGATGAGCGTGCCATAGCCGATGGCGCGCGAGCCGTCGCCGCCGCCGCCACCGATCGATTGAAGGAAGACGGCCGTCGCATCGGCGCCCGCCGTCTCCACTGCGCCGCCGCCGAAGATCGCGCTGACGGCGCCGCCATTGCCGCCGGAGGACCCCGTCCCGCCGATCGCGACCGCGCCACTCCCCGCCCCGGCGACGCCGCCGCCGCCGCCCACCGACTGGGCATAGAGGCCCGATGCGTCGCGCGCGCCCGTGCTGATGCGGGTATCGGTCCCGCCGAGCACCACCGTCACCGCGCCGCCATCGCCCGCGCTCTCTGCGCTCGCACCGAAGCCGAGATAGCCGCTTCCGCCGCTGGCGTTGCCGGCAAAGCCACCGACCGACTGAGCGAAGATCGCGTGCGCACCGGCCCCGCCCGTCGCGACCGTGCCGCTCGCGCGCACGCTCACCGCACCGCCCGCACCGCTGCCGCCGCCGGCTCCACCGGTCGCGCCGCCGAAGAGGGTTCGCGCCGGCGCCGCCGGCCCGCCGGCGCCACCGAGACTGCGCGCCGATATGCCGAAGGCGGGCCGCCCGCCGTCGCCGCCCGAGGTCGCGACGCTGCCCTCGAGCGTCACGGCGACCGCGCCGCCCGCGCCACCTGCGCCGCCGCGCCCGGCCGTCGCGCCACCCACGAGCGCCGTCGAAGCCGTACCGCCATCGCCGCCGCGGCCGCCGGTGCTCATCGCGTCGATGCCGATCGCCGCCTCGGCGACGACCCGGATCCCGCCGAGAAGCTCGGCCGAGACCGCGCCCCCTTGGCCGCCCACGCCACCGTCGCCGCCGGTCGTCGGCGCGCCCAGGACGACGCCGTTATTGGCGTTGCCGCCGCGCCCGCCGCTGCCGCCATTGCTGGACGCGCGCACGGCCGCCCGCCCCCTGTCGGAGAGGGTGACGGCGCCGCCCGTCAGGGCGACCTCCGCCCGCCCGCCGGCCCCGCCGCCGCCGCCCGCGCCGCCGGTCGCAAGATCGGAGAACGCCCGCGCGTTGCCGCCCGCGCCACCATTCTGCCCGGCGCTCGCGGCCTCCACGGCGGTCAACGCCCGCTCCAACGCAACCGTCGTGTTCACCATCTCGACACGCGCGAGCGCCCCGGCGCCACCGGCGCCGCCTCGGTCGCCCCGCCCGTCATTGGAACTTGCCGCCCGTCCGGCATTCCCGCCGACGGCCCCCGCGAGCACGCCGAACGTCTCGTTGTTCACCGCGACGCCGGCGGCCCGGATCGTCACCCCGTCGAGGGTGATCCGCGCGGTGCCGGCCGCGCCGCCATGGCCGCCCTCATTGCCGCGCGCGATCCCGGTGAGAGTGTCGGCAAGGCCGGAGACCCCGCCATCGCCCCCGCGCGACTGGGCGAGGAGGACCGACCCGCGATTGAGCCGCATCACGGACTGGCCGGGACCGCCGATCGCCACCCCGTCGAGGCTGATGTCGGCCGCACCGCCGGTGCCGCCGGCCCCGCCGGCGCCGGTCCGGCTGCCCGCATCGCCGAGCGAGTAGCCGCCGGCGCCGCCCGCGCCACCCCAGGAGACCACCTCGACGAGGGATCCCCCGGTGACGCTCGGCGCGCTGAGGCGGCCCGACATCATGCTGAGGCGCGCCGGGCCGGCCGCACCGCCCGCGCCGCCATTGCCGCCGAGACGGCGCGATGGGAGCCTCCCGGTGATCACGCTGGTGCCGGCTCCACCCGCCCCGCCACGGCTCTCGGACAGGATCAGGCGGGCGGCCTCCCCGGCGACGATCTCGGCGTTCGAGATCGTGACGCTGACCGTGCCGGCCGCGCCACCCCGTCCACCCGCCGCGCCGAGCACGGCCACTTCACCGCGCGCCGCGCCACCGACGCCGCCGGCCCCGCCCTCGCTGGTCGCCTGGACGATCGGGCCCACCGCCGCGCCCGTGCCGTGGGTGCCGCGCGCAACGTCGATCACGGCGGTGCCGCCACTGCCGCCATCCCCGCCCGCGCCGGGCCGGATCTCGTCCAAGATGGTCTGCGACGTGCCGCCCCGGCCGCCCGCCCCGCCGATGCTGCGGGCGAGGAAGCCGGTGCCCGCCGGCTGAACCGAAACGCCGCCGGAAAGGTCGACCCGCGCGATGCCGGCGCCGCCGCCCGTAAAGCCGCGCCGACCCTCGCCGGCGGTATCGGTGCCTGCGGCGCCGTTGAAGCCGATGCTGGAGACCTCGAGCCCGGCACCGCCCCTCGACACGATGACACCGCGCGCGCTGCCGTCGACGAAGACCTGCTTCGGTCCGGCGCCCCGCACGCCGAATGTCGGATCGGCGGGGGCGCGCGGCGTGACGGTCCCATCGAGGCCGACAATGTTCAGCCGATCGACTGTGTTCCTGAGACGGGTGACGCCGCCGGACAAATCGCCCGAGCAAAGCTCGACACGAAGACCCTGATCGGTGCTCGTGCGGCAGTCTTGCGCGTAAAGCGGCGTCGCGGCGAAGCCGCCCACCAGAGCCACCGATGCAAGGAGGGCCGAACGAAAGCGCCGATCCAAAGTCCCCGCAGACACGTCTTGCGACCGGAGCGGCGCTGCCACCCCCATCAAAGCGCCCATCCCCACCGCCCCACCCGCCACAATCGATTAGTATTTCGTTTAAGCGTTGGGGAACACCGGACGAACTCGCAAGCGCTCGTCGAGGACTGCCGCAAAATTCCCCCTTGATCGTGATCAAATCGCCACATTCTTTCTCGCGGCGCTCCGAATGACCGTGACGCGGCGCGATGCGATGGCCTTGCACGGCGCACCGTTCGCATTGATCGTAAAAAGCGCGCGAGGTCGAACGGTGCCGCCCCCGCCAAGGACGCCACCGTGACCCACTCAGTGCCGACCGCCATGCTCTCGGCGATGTTCCTCACCGCGGCGCTCGCGGCGTCCGGCCCCGGCCATGCCGAGGCGCCGGACGCCCGCTCGGAGAGCTACGGCCTGTGGACGGTGCAATGCGAGACGCGCGAGACGGTGGACCAATGCTGGATGGCGCAGCCCGTTCTCGACGATAACGGCACCCTCGTCGTGCAGCTCGAGCTCGCCATCGACGGGGCGGCGACCCAGCTCGTCCTCCTCGCCCCGTTCGGCCTCCTTCTCAGCGAGGGCGCGGCCCTTTCGGTCGACGGCGCCCCATTGCGGACGCTCGCCGTCAGAACTTGCCTGCCGGATGGATGCCTCTTCAACGCCGGTCCGGACGACGCGCTTCTCGATGTCCTGCGCCGGGGCGAGCGGCTGGTGATCCGCTTCGTCGTCGCCGACGGGAACGCACCGTTCGACGTGGAGGTCGGCCTCGCCGGCTTCGCCGCCGCCTATAATCGTCTGCGCGCGCTCGCCACCGGTTGAGCGTGCGACACGCGGATCGTTGACCGTTTCCGATCAGGCGACCGGCGCCACAGCCGGCGCCGGGACACGATGGGCGGCTATTTCTTCGCCTTCGCCTTCAGTTTCGCCACGTTGTGGGCGACGGCGGATTTGATCAGCGCCTTGAACGCGGCGGGGTCGATCATTTCGCCTTCCCGCAAGTCGATCGCGCGCCGCGTTCCGCCGCCGAACCCGGCATTGAAGAGACCGTGCGGATCGTCGAGTGCGGCGCCGTGCGCGAACGTCAGCTTGACGTAGGCCTTGTAGACCTCGCCCGTGCAGACGATCCCGCTCTGCTCCCATGTCGGCACGCCCGTGGGGTTCGTGGGCTTCACCCATTTCACCGCCTCGACGATCTCGGGATCGGCTTCGAGGATCAGCCTGCGCATCTCGGCGAGCGTGTCGCCCCGCCAGTCGCCGAGAGAGGCGAGTTTCGCGTCGATCCGGACGGAGGGAGAATCGGCATCACTCATCGTTCGATAGGCCTCGCGTGGGGTCGTTCGACCGGTGGGATTGTTGCCGGCCATGGCTGGGGGAGCAAGAGGCCCGGTGCGGCAGGCCCGTCGCCGCCCCGCGCCGTTGAGGGCGGTCAGGCCGCCATCGCGACCTGGTTGCGGCCGCCGGCTTTCGCCTCGTAAAGCGCCTGATCGGCGCGCTGGATCGTATCCTCGATATCGCGATCGGCCGCGATCGTGAGGGCGACGCCGACGCTGACCGTGACCGCGAGCTGCGGCGCGATCGCATCGAAACCGATCTCGGCGACGTCGCCGCGGATGCGGTTGGCGAGGGCCTCGGTCTCATGCGGTCCGATCTCCACCAGCATCACGACGAACTCCTCGCCGCCGAACCTTGCGACCTTATCGCGGCTGCGCATGTTCGACTGAAGCGCCGTCCCCACCCGCCGGATGACCTCATCCCCGGCCGGATGGCCGAGCGTGTCGTTGACGCGCTTGAAGTGGTCGATGTCGAACAACAGGATGGCGACCATGCCGTCATCGGCGCGCTGTTCGGCGACCGCCTTGTCCGCCGCGGCGAGAAAGGCCCGGCGGTTGAGCAGCCCGGTGAGCGGATCGGTCTCGGCGAGCACACGCATCGTCTCGAGATCGCCGCCCAGCCGGCGCGCGACCTCGTCAACCGCCTGCTCGCGCGCGAGAACCTCCCGCCGCAGATCCTCGACCTCCACATGCGCCGCCTCCCGCTGCGCCTCGGCCGTGCCGATGCGGCGCAGGAGCGAGCGAATGGTCGACGAGAGCTGCACGATCTCGCTCGAGCCGTCCTGTCGTTCGATCATCGTGAGCTCCGGCGTCCGGCCGACGAGATCGAGATTGTGCGAGAGTTTCGTCAACGGGCCGGTGACACGACCGGCGAGGATGAAGGCAAGGAGCGCGGCCGCCATGGCGATGGCGCTCCCCACCAGGATGATCCGCCGCCCGAGCGCATCGGCCGGCGCTTCCACCACCGCCCGCGGGCGCTGCGCGGCGACGACCCAGCCGAGCCCCGGATACTCCCCCTCCCCCACCGTCGGGGCGAGCGCGACGATCATCGAGCCGGTGGCGTCCTCGACCACCGTGGCGCCCTGTCCGCTCGCGAGGTCGACGAGAACGCCCTGGTCGCGCTCTTCGTCGTCCGGCCCGATCAGGACACTGCCGTCCCGCGACAGGACCAGAAGCTCGGTCCCATCCGCCACGCCGGCCCGGTTGAGGAAGGAGGCTTGCAGATCCTGCGCCCAACGCCAGCTGAGATGCGCCCCGACGACACCCGCGCGCTGCCCGTTGGGCGCCTGCACGGGCATTGCGACGTCGACGAACCGGAACGGGGCCTCGTCGGGCGAGGTCCGCAGATAGGCATCGAGCAGCTTCGCGTCATGGACGTCCTTGACGGTGATGCCCGCCAGACCGTCGATGAACCACGGCCGCTCGGCGACGGAGACACCTTCGAGGAGCCCGCCGGTCGCCACCTTGACGAGCCCATCCGGCGCGGCGAGGCCGATCCAGGCATAGTCCGGCACCGTCTTCTGCAACTCCTGGAGGACCGAGCGCGCCTCCTCCGGCCGGCTCGCCCAGATCCGCCGCAAGGGCTGCAGGCCAACGATGTTGCGGACCTCGCGATAGCGCTCGAACATATGCTGATCGAGGCGCCCGGCCAGCGACTGGGCGAGTTGGACGAGTTCGCGCTCGCTCCCCTCGATCGCCACCTGCCGCGCGACATTGGCCGACCAGGCCGCCGCGAGCATCACGGCCGCGAAACACAGCGCCGCGGTGAAGAGCGCCGTCTGAACGCGCAAGCTCAATCGGTTGTGAAAGCCCCGCAGGCGCTTGGTGAGACGCTTGATCGCTTGCATGTAGAAATCGGACGAGGATTTGAGCAAAGGGACGAGGCTTTCCTAGTGCGAATGTAGTTATAGAATAAAGCCGTTCTGCTTCCCCGCGCGGTCGATCCATGCGAGGGATGGCGCAGGCAGCGACTTCCGCGACGGACTTCCTCCCATGGCCGCATTCAGTCCCGATCCCACCGTCTCACCATCATGAGGCGTGCGATCCGGCCCTGACGCGGCGTTCCGTCGACCCCACCCGCACGTATTCCAAGGACGTGAGACCGTGATCCGAGACGTCAGCGCTTCAGCCGTTTGCATGGGGCTGCTCGCGGCATTCGTCGGCTATGCCGCATCGTTCGCCATCCTCCTCGCCGGCCTCACGAGCGTCGGCGCGACCGAGGCGCAGGCCGCGACCGGGCTCTTTTTCACGACGCTCGGCATGGGAATTTGCAGCATCTGGCTGCCGGCGATCTCGCGCATTCCGACCGCCATCACCT
This sequence comes from Acuticoccus kalidii, assembly GCF_021556395.1. Classification (GTDB taxonomy): domain Bacteria; phylum Pseudomonadota; class Alphaproteobacteria; order Rhizobiales; family Amorphaceae; genus Acuticoccus; species Acuticoccus kalidii. Next base: position 44,349 of record NZ_JAKGCS010000012.1, on the reverse strand, counting down.
GGTCGACACCGGGCGCGGCCTTCCTCGCCTCGACGGCCGCGCTGCCCGGCGGGTTCGCGGAGGCGGTCGGCGCGTTGATCTGCTGCGCCGTCCTCATCGTGATCACCGGGCTCTGGCCGCCTTTGGGACGCGCCGTCGCGGCGATTCCGAAGCCGATCGCGAACGCGCTTCTGGCGGGGGTGCTGCTCAAGCTGTGCTTCGCGCCGGCAATCGCGCTCGGCGTCATTCCCTGGCTCGTCCTGTCGCTCCTCCTCGCCTGGGTCGTCGGGCTGACATGGCACAAGCTCGCGGCGACACCGCTTGCGGTCCTCGCCTTCGTGGTCACGCTCGCCGTCACCGTCGACGCACCGGCGGGCGCTGCGATCGCCGGGCAGAGCTGGCTTCCGCCGATGGCGCCGCTGATGCCGGAGTTCACCTTGCGCGGGCTGATCTCGCTCGCGTTGCCGCTCTATCTCGTCACGATGGCGGGTCAGAATATTCCGGGCTTCGCGGTGCTCGAACTGCACGGTTATCCCGTCGAACGGCGTCCGCTGATGCGCAAGACCGGGCTCGTCAGCCTGTTGATCGCCCCGTTCGGCGCGATCCCCCTCAACATGTCGGCGATCACCGCAGCGATGATGTGCGGCGAGGATGCCGGACCCGACGCCTCGCGCCGCTATTGGGCCGCGATCGTCTCCGGGCTCAGCCTCGTCACCCTTGCCCTCTTCGCCGGTCCGATCGCAGCCCTTACGAGCCTTGCCCCGAGCGAGATGATCACCGCGGTCGCAGGCCTCGCGCTCATTCCAGCGCTCGTCGCCTCCCTGTCCGGCGCATTCTCAGAACCCGGACAGATCGAGGCGCCGGCGCTCACCTTCCTGCTCGCGGCGAGTGGAATGACGCTGATCGGCGTCAGCGGCGCCTTTTGGGGCCTCGTTGCCGGGTCGGCGATCTGGTTCCTGAAACGGGCGACGGGACGGCGTCGTTAGAGACGCGCGGCACGCTCACCGCGCCTCTCGGGCGACGAGCGACGGGCCTCCGACGCCAGCGGCGCGCCTTCCCCTCGCCTTCGCCCGGTCGTGAGACTTCGTCACCCCGCGCCAAAGTCTATCGTCGTCTATCCTCGTTCGCGCGCGAATGCGGATGAACGTTCGGCGGCCTCGCCGGCCGGAGCCGAAAGGCACGAAGCCGTATACCTTGCATAATGTCTCGATATATGGTCGCTTCGACCTCGGACAGCCTGACTTTTCGGGCCGATCCCAATCAAAATTACATCGGAGGAAACCCCATGCTCAAACGATTGCTGAGTGCGGCCGCACTCGCGGCTCTGGTGGGAGCGGCAGCGCCCGCGTCCGCCGCCGACTTTACGATGAAGCTCGCCAGCCCGAGCCAGCCCGCCGACATCACGGTTCAAGCCTTCCGCCATTTCGCCGACCTCGTGAACGAGCGCAGCGAGGGGCGGATCGACGTTCAGGTCTTCGACAGCGCCCAGCTCGGCGACCAGCGCGATTACATCGAATCGATGCGTTTTGGATCGATCCAGGGCGGCGAGATCACGACCTCGGTGATGTCCTCGGTCGCCGAACAGTTCGAGGTGTTCAACCTTCCCTATCTCAGCCGCAGCATGGACCATCTGCGTGAGGTGGTCGAAGGCGGGCTCAACGAGGACATGAACGAGATCCTCCTCGATGAGGCGAACCTGCGGATCCTCGCGTGGATGATCCGTGCCCCGCGCAGCGTCTACGGCAACCGGCCGATCCGCACGCCGGCCGACTTCAACGGGCTGAAAATCCGCGTCATGGAAAGCCCGGCGATGCTCGACGCGATGGAAGCCTTCGGCGCCAAGCCCGTGCCGATCTCCGCCTCGGAGCGCTACATGGCGCTGCAGACGGGCGTCGTCGACGCGGCCGAGAACAGCCCGACGGTCGTCGTCTCCGAGAAGGAGTATGAGGTCACCGACGTGCTGTCTCTGACGCAGCATTTCCTGTCGCCCAACCTCCTCGTCGTGGACAACAACTGGTTCACCTCCCTGCCCGAGGATCTGCAGGAGATCGTCCTCCAGGCCGGCAAGGACGCGCAGGATTACGCCTTCGAGGCCGAATCCAAGGCGAACGCTGAGACGCTCGACCAGCTCAAGGCGCAAGGCATGGATGTCGTCGAAGTCGAGGACGTCAGCGCCTTCGTCGAGGCGGCGAAGCCGATCCACGACGCCTATCGCGAAAAGCTCGGCGATCTCATCGACCGCTTCTCCAAATAACGTCCGCTCAGAAGGCGGCGCCGGGCGCACAAAGCGTGCGTCCGCGCGCCTTCGCGCCAGGTGATCTATGACCGAGTTATCACGGCGTACGGACGCGCTCATTGCGGCGATCCTGCGCTACGGCATCGAGCCGTTCCTCAAAATCGCGGGCATCGCCCTATGCCTCGTCATACTGCTGCAGATCGGCGGGCGTGAGATCCTCGACGCGCCCTATCGCTGGACCGACGAGGTCTCGCGGATGATCTTCGTCTGGTTCTCCTTCATCGGCGCGGTCTATGCGCTCGCGAAGGGCCAGCATCTCGGCATGACGTTGATCCTCGACAACGCGCCGCGGCCGCTCGCGCGGGTCCTCACCATTCTCATCGGGGTGAGCACGATCCTGTTCGGCATCGTCGTCTGTTACGGGTCTTCGACCGTGATGGAGGCGGCCGGCCGGCAGGTCAGCACCGTCCTCAGACTGCCGATGTGGTATATCTATATCGTGTTCCCGATCATGGGCGTCGGCTTCGCCCTTTGCGGCCTCAGCCAGATCTTCGCCGCCCTGTCCGATCGCTTCGTCCACGTGACGGCGCACGGTGTCGAGGAACTCAAGGAGAGCGCGGCATGACCGTCGCCGTCACCTTTTCCGCCCTGATCGGGCTCATCCTGCTCGGCGCACCGATCGCGATCACGCTTCTCATCTCGACCTCCGCCGGGTTGGTGTTCACCACCGAGCTCCCCGTCGCGGTCGTGGTGCAGCGGATGTATACCGGCATCGACAGCTTCACGCTGATCGCGATTCCGCTGTTCATCCTGACCGGACGCATGATGGCGCTCGGCGGGATCACCAACGAGCTTCTGGAACTGTCGCGCAGTCTCGTCGGCTTCATGCGCGGCGGCCTCGCCTATGTGAACGTCGTCTCCAGCATGTTCTTTGCCGGCATCACCGGCTCGGCGACGGCCGACACCTCGTCGGTGGGCGCCGTCCTCATTCCGGCGATGCAGAAGCGCGGATACGATACCGGCTTCTCCGTCGCCGTCACCGCCGCCTCCTCGACCATCGGCATCATCATCCCGCCGAGCATTCCGCTCGTCATCTATGCCGTCGTCTCCGGCACGTCTGTGGGGCGGCTCTTCCTCGCCGGCGTCATTCCGGGCTTCATGATCGGCTTCGCCCTCCTCCTCGTTTGCGGCATCCTCGCGCGGCGGCGCGGCTATCCGGTGGAAGGCACGTTCTCGCTGAAGCGCGCGGTGAAGGCGACGATCCGCGGGATCCCGCCGCTCACCACCATCGTCATCATCGTCGGCGGGATCACCTTCGGCGTCTTCACGCCGACCGAGGCGGCCGGCGTCGCGGCGGCCTACTCGTTTCTCCTCGGCACGATCTATTATCGCGAACTGAAGCTCTCGATGATGCCGCGCATCATGCTGGAGGTCTCGCTCGTCACCGCGGCGGTCTCGCTCATGATCGCGACCGCCTCGGGGCTCGGCTGGCTCCTCGCGGCCGAACAGGTCCCGCGCGAGATCGGCGGCTGGATCACGCAGATCTCGTCGAACCCGATCGTCGTGCTCCTCCTCATGAACCTCGTGTTCCTGTTCGTGGGCACCTGGCTCGACCTGACGCCGGCGCTCATCATCTTCACGCCGATCTTCCTGCCGATCGCGACCGCCCTCGGCATCGATCCGGTGCATTTCGGCCTCATCGCGGTCGTCAATCTCGGCATCGGCCTGTTCACGCCACCGGTGGGGCTCTGCCTCTTCGTCGCCTGTAGCATCGCGAAGATACCGATCGGCAAGGCGATCGTGCCGACGCTGCCGTTCTTCCTCGCGATGCTCGTCGTCCTCCTCCTCATCACGCTGGTTCCGGCGCTGGTCCTCACCCTGCCGAACGCGATCATGGGTTGAGGCCCGATCACGGCCACGTCGAAAGCCCCGGTTCGCCGATCGCGAGCCCGGGCTTTTTTTGTGCCTCGAATCGAGCGCGTTCGGCCCGAAATTTGACCTCGCCAACGATCGAATATCCCATATGGTACGTTAGATCTGGGACATTGATCCAACCTGCGATCCGACGCGAAATGTGTGACTGTGCGGCGGAAACGAGGCTCGCCATCATAGCCGCATTGGCTTTATCCTATAGTTGCACGGCGAGCCTGTCGTTCTCGAACCGGAGGTCCATCCGTGGCCAAGAAGAGCATCCGAGTCTACGAACATCCGGCGGGCGGCTGGGACGCGTTGAAGGCTCTCGGCGGACAGCTGCTGGAGCAGAAGAGCCCGCTCAAGGCGGCGAACACCCTGCGTCACGTCAACCAACCCGACGGCTTCGACTGCCCCGGCTGCGCCTGGCCCGATCCCAAGCACACGTCTTCGTTCGAATATTGCGAGAACGGCGGCAAGGCGGTCGCCTGGGAGGCGACGGCGATGCGGTGCACGCCGGAATTTTTCGCCGCGCACACCGTCACCGAGCTCGAAAGCTGGAACGACCACGACCTCGAAATGACGGGCCGCCTCACCCACCCGATGGCCTATGACGCGGCGAGCGACCGCTATCTCCCGGTCTCCTGGGACGAGGCGTTCGCGACGATCGGCGCCGCCCTCGCCGCCCTTCCCGATCCCAACATGGCCGAGTTCTACACCTCCGGCCGGACCTCGAACGAGGCGGCCTTCCTCTACCAGCTCTTCGTGCGCGAGTTCGGGACGAACAATTTCCCCGATTGCTCCAACATGTGCCACGAGGCGACGAGCGTCGGGCTGCCCAAGTCGATCGGCGTCGGCAAGGGAACGGTCCTGCTCGAGGATTTCGACAAGACCGACTGCATCTTCATTTTCGGCCAGAATCCCGGCACCAACAGCCCGCGAATGATGACGAGCCTGCGCAACGCCGCGCGGCGCGGCGTCCCGATCCATTCCTTCAACCCGTTCCGCGAGCGCGCGCTCGAGCGCTTCCAGGCGCCGCAAGATCCGGTGGAGATGACGACGCTCACCTCCACGAAGATCTCCTCCTGCCTCTACCAGGTGCGCGTCGGCGGGGACGTCGCGGTTTTGAAGGGAATCATGAAATGCCTCGTCGAGTGGGACGACGCGGCCCGGCGCGACGAACATCCTGCCGTTCTCGATCATGAGTTCATCGCCGGCCACACCGCCGGATTCGAGCCCCTCGCGGCCGACCTGCGGGCGACGGCGTGGGACGATATCGAGCGGTGCTCCGGCCTCACCCGTGCCGAGATCGAGGATACGGCGCGAACCTATGCGCAGGCCGAACGGGCGATCGTCGTCTATGGCATGGGCCTCACCCAGCACCGTTTCGGGGCGCAGAACGTCCAGCAGGCTGCGAACCTGTGCCTCCTGCGGGGCAATATGGGAAAGGACGGCGCCGGCCTCTGCCCGGTGCGGGGTCACTCGAACGTGCAAGGGGACCGCACCGTCGGCATCACCGAGGTGCCAAGCGCGGAGTTTCTCGAACGGCTCGAAAAGCGCTTCGGCTTCACCCCGCCATCGGCGCATGGGCACAATGTGGTCACGGCGCTGGAAGCCATGACGCGGGGGGACGTGCGCGCCTTTATCGGGATGGGCGGCAATATCGTGTCCGCGATCCCGGACTGGGAGCAGACGCACGCCGCATTCCGCAAACTCGACCTCACCGTTCACATCTCGACGAAGCTCAATCGCAGCCATCTGGTCCACGGCAAGACGGCGCTGATCCTGCCCTGCCTCGGGCGCACCGAGATCGACATTCAGGCGAACGGCCCGCAGTCGGTGACGGTGGAGGACTCGATGTCGATGGTCCACGCCTCGGCCGGACGCAACGCGCCGGCCTCGGAGCATCTCCTCAGCGAGCCGGCGATCGTCGCGGGGATCGCGCGCGCCACGCTCGGCGCGCGCAGCGTCGTCGATTGGGAGCATTTCATCGCCGACTATGACCGCATTCGCGACGCGATCGAGGCGGTGTTCCCGATCTTCGAGGCCTACAATGACCGCATCCGCGTGCCGGGTGGCTTCCACCTCACCTCGACGGCGCGGGAACGGATCTGGGTGACGGACAGCGGCAAAGCAAACCTCATCGTCCATGAAGGGCTCGGCGAGGATCCGGCCCTTCACGACGCGGACGTCCTGTGGCTGACGAGCGTGCGCAGCCACGACCAATATAACACGACGCTCTATTCGCTGTCGGACCGCTATCGCGGAATCAAAGGCCAGCGGGACATCCTGTTCATGAACCCCGAGGAGATCGCGAAGCGCGGGCTGAATGACGGGGACCGGGTCGACATCACCGCCGTCTCGGTGGACGGGATGGAGCGCAAGGTCGCGCGGTTCCGCCTCGTCTCCTACGCATTCCCGAACGGGGCGTGCGCGGCCTATTATCCGGAGGTGAACCCGCTGGTGCCGCTCTATGCGCACGATCCGATGAGCTTCACCCCGTCCTACAAAGCGATCCCCGTGCGCATCACGCCGAGCGCGGAGGCGCGCGCCTGACGGGTGTCGCCCGGCCATTCCTCCTCGAACGCGATATGGGCCGCCTCGGGGCGGCCTTTTTTTTGCACGACTTGACGTGACCGGACGGCGGTTCACTTGAATGGTAAGGTTGTCCGCCAGGTGGAGGAGGAAAGCCGATCCGCCGGGGGCGCAAACCAGAAACGCCGAAAGGAATGCTGCGATGCAAGACCAGCAAAACGCCGGCACCGGTGTCCGACACACGGACGGTCGCGGCCGCGTGTATGACAGCATCGTCGAGACCGTGGGTGATACGCCGGTCGTCAAGGTGAACCGCCTCGCGCCGGAGGGGGTCGACATCTATGTGAAGGCCGAGTTCTTCAACCCGGCGGCGTCGGTGAAGGATCGCCTCGCGGTCGGCATCATCGAGGACGCGGAGCGGCGCGGCCTGCTGTCGCCCGGCCAAACCGTCGTCGAGGCGACGAGCGGCAACACCGGGATCGGCCTTGCGATGGTGTGCGCGGCGAAGGGTTATCCGCTCGTCGTCACCATGGCCGACAGCTTCTCCGTCGAGCGGCGGCAGCTCATGCGCTATCTCGGCGCCAAGGTCGTCCTGACACCGCGCGCCGAAAAGGGTTTCGGCATGTACATGAAGGCGAAGGAGCTCGCCGAGCAGAACGGCTGGTTCCTCGCCCACCAGTTCGAGACCGAGGCCAACGCCGAGATCCACGCCAACACCACCGCGCGCGAGATCCTCGCCGATTTCGACGGCGCACGGCTCGATTATTTCGTCACCGGTTACGGCACCGGCGGAACGGTGGCGGGTGTCGGCCGGGTCCTGCGTGCGGCGCGTCCCGAGGTGAAGATCATCCTGTCGGAGCCCGCGAACGCGCAGCTCGTCGGCTCCGGGATCAAGCAGGAGCGGAGCGAGGACGGCGGGCCGAGCGTCAGCCATCCCGCCTTCGAGCCGCATCCGATCCAAGGCTGGACGCCCGACTTCATCCCCGCCGTCCTGCAAGAGGCGATCGACAAGGCCTATTATGACGACCTCATCCCGATCGCCGGGCCCGAGGGCATGAAATGGGCCCGCGAGCTCGCGGCCAAGGAAGGCATCATGACGGGCGTCTCGGGCGGCTCGACCTTCGCCGTCGCGATGGAGGTTGCAAAGTCGGCCAAGCCCGGATCGGTCATCCTCGCCATGCTGCCCGACACCGGCGAGCGTTACCTGTCGACGCCGCTTTTCGAGCCCTTCGGCGCCGACATGAACGAGGAGGAGACCGCGATCTCCCGTTCCACGCCGGGTTATCAGCTCGGTTGATCACATCGCGGGCGCGGCACGGCTCCGCGCCCGTCTCTCCGCTGCGCGCCGTCACACGGCTTGGCAGGCCGCGTGCGATTTGCAATCCTCCATCCGTCGGCTCGGCGTCGCTTCGGTGACGCCATGGGAATCCGGTCGAGAGCCTCGCGCTCGAATCCGGAGCTGCCCCCGCAACTGTACGCCTGGAGCGTTCGTCGAAATTCACCACTGGGACATCCGTCCTGGGAAGGTCCGACGAGCATGTCGATGGGCAAGCCAGGAGACCGGCCGACGACGATGACGACCATGCAACGGGGCGGAGGGCCCCAAAGGAGACTTTCATGAAGAACATGCTTTTGGCGATGTTCGCGACCGCCGCACTGTCGACGGCGGCCATCGCACACCATGCCGGCGAACAGTTCCGCGCCGGCGATATCGCCGTCAGCCACGCCTACACCTTCGAAAATGCCGAGATGGCGCACGCGATGCGCGTCTACGTCACGGTCCACAACACGGGCGACACCGCTGACAAGCTGATCGGCGCGTCCGTGTCGTTCGCGGACGAGGTGGCTTTTGAAGCCCAGGTGATCGACGCGTCCGGCTCGCTCGTGACCAACACGCTGACCTCGATCACCGTGCAGCCCGGCCAATCGCTGACGATGCAGCCCGGATCCGTCTGGATCGAGCTCGACAGCGTGCAGTCCACCTTCAAGCACGGCCAGCATTTCGACATGGCGCTGACCTTCGAGAGGGCCGGCACCGTGACGATCGAAGTCGAGGTCGAAGAGAGCGAGCACGGCGACGACCACGACCACGACCACACGAAGGCCGATTCGTAAGCGGGCGCGGCCTCGCGCCACCGTGAGGCCCACGCTCGGCACGAGACCGTTCCAGGTCGGCCGATCGGCGGGCGGGGACGACCTCGCCCGTCTGTTCGGAACCCGATCGTTGAACGATTGAACCGTTTCAATCCGCTAACAAGTTCCCCACCCGATCGCCGCCCTCGACCAAGTGTTCCGATCGGTGGCTTCTCTTCAGAGAACATGCCACCGTCTGGAGCAGCGGCGGAGCCCTCTCCGGCCGCCTTCACCGATCGACGATTGATCCCGGCAGAGTGACCCGATGAGCGAGACCGACAGCGCAGCCGGAGGGCGGATCGAGGATCTGCGCTTCGTCACCGGAGCGGGCCGTTATACGGCCGATCGCGACCCGTTCGGCGCGCTTCATCTCGTCGTCGTCCGCTCGCCCCACGCGCATGCCGACATCGTGGCGATCGACACCGCCGCGGCGGCGGCGATGCCGGGCGTCGCCGGCGTCTTCACCGAGACCGATCTCGCCCGGGACGGGCTCGGCACGCTGCCCTGCAGTGTCGCCTTCGAGCCGGCTTCCGCGCTCACCGTTCCGCCGCGCTATGCCCTCGCCCGTGGGCGCGTGCGATATGTCGGCGAACCCGTCGCCTTCGTCGTCGCCGAGACGCGCGCCGCCGCCGAGGACGCCGCGGAGCTGGTCGCCGTCGACTATGACGAGCGCCCCGCGATCGTGGGCGCCGCCGAGGCGCTCGCCGCGCCGCCAATCTGGGACGAGGCTCCCGCCAACCTCGCCGTCACCTTCGAGAAGGGCGACCGGGCGGCGACCGATGCTGCCTTCGCGAACGCCGCCCACATCGTCGAGCTCGATCTCGTCAACAACCGTGTCAGCGCGATGCCGATGGAGCCGCGCGCCGCGATCGGCGACCTCGACCCGGCGACGGGAACGCTCGTCCTCGAGGTCAGCGGACAGGGCGTGCACGGGATCCGCGACGCCCTCGCCGGCGACGTGTTCCATCTCGACAAGGATGCCATCACGGTGGCGGCGCGCGATGTCGGGGGCGGCTTCGGGCTGAAGAATTTCCCCTATCCCGAGCACGTTCTCGTCCTATGGGCGGCGCGGCGGACGGGGCGCACCGTGCGCTGGGTCTCCTCGCCCTCGGAGGACTTGATGGGCGCGGTCCATGGCCGCGCGATGCGCTATCATGGCCGCCTCGCGCTCGATGCGGACGGCACGTTTCTCGCTCTTGAAGTCGACACGATCGCCGAACTCGGCGCCTACGCCTCGACCGTCGGTCCCGGTGCGTCGACGGCGGCGATGTCCACCGCGCTCGGCGGAATTTACGACATCCCGGCGATGGCGATGCGCTCGCGCGGGGTCTTCACGAACACCTGCCCGGTCGATGCCTATCGCGGTGCGGGCAAGCCCGAGGCGAATTATGTCCTCGAACGCCTGATCGACGCCGCCGCGCGTCGATGTGGGTTCGACCCGGTCGCCCTTCGCCTCGCCAATGTGGTCGACCGGTTTCCGCATCGGAAGGCGCTCGGCGCCGAGCTCGATAGCGGGCGCTATCGCGAGGCGATCGAACTCGCCGCGCGCCTTGCCGACCGCGACGGCTTCGCCGGCCGCCGGACCGAGGCGCAGTCGCGTGGCCGGCGCCTCGGCCTCGGCGTCGCCTGTTTTCTGGAGAGCGCCCGCGGCACGCCGCAAGAGGAAGCCGGCGTGCGCTTTGCCGAGGATGGCCAGATCGAGCTCGTGACCGGCACTGAATCCAACGGCCAAGGGCACGAAACGACCTTCACCGACATTGCCGCGCAGCGGCTCGGCCTCCCCCGCGACCGCTTCCGCTATGTCCAGGCGGACACCCGCAAGACCCGGATCGGCTTCGGCCATGGCGGCGCGCGCTCGATGCACATGGGCGCCGGCACGCTCGCGACCGCGCTCGATCAGATGCTGGACCGGGCGCGGCCGATCGCCGCCCGCCTCCTCCAGACCGAACCGGGGCGGCTCGGTTATGAAGCCGGCCGCTTCACCGTGCCGGAGGACGGCCGCTCCGTCGGGCTCGACGAGGTGGCGCGGGCGGCGGCGGACGGGGCTTTCGGCGGCGAGACCCCGCTCGATACGTTGATCCACCGCACCGATGCGCCCTTCACCTTTCCCGGCGGCTGCCATATCGCCGAGGTGGAGGTCGACCCGGAGACCGGCGCGGTCCTCATCCGCCGCTATATCGCGGTCGACGATTATGGGACGGTCCTCAATCGGACACTGACCGAGGGGCAGGTCGCCGGCGGCCTCGCGCAAGGGATCGGGCAGGCGCTCGCCGAAGCGATCGTCTACGAGGACGGCGGGCAGCTCCTGTCGGGCTCGCTGATGGACTACACCCTGCCGCGCGCCGACGATCTGCCGGCCTTCGAGATCACATTCCATGGAACGCCCACGGCGGCGAACGCGCTTGGCGTCAAGGGCGCAGGTCAGGCCGGGTGTATCTCGGCCCCGCCGACGATCATCGCCGCGCTCCTCGACGCGCTGTCCCCGCTCGGCGTCGCGACGATCGAGATGCCGGCGACGCCCGAGCGCGTGTGGCGCGCGATAACGGACGCGCGCGCAGCGGCCTGAGCCGCCGGGCTCTCAGTAGATCGGCGGGGTGTTGATCCAGAGGACGCGGGTTTCTTCCTCGGCGGCATTGCGGAAGCGGTGCTGACGCTGGCTCTGGAAGGTGAAGCTGTCGCCCGGATTGAGGAGCAAGCGGGTTTCGTCGACCCACAGCTCCAACCGGCCGGAGAGGACGAGGCCGCCCTCCTCCCCGTCATGGGAAAAGACGTCCTCGCCGGTCGAACCGCCGGGGGCGAGCACGATCATCAGGAGCTCGAGCGTGCCGATCGGTTGCGGCGTCAGGAGCTCCTTGACGAGCCGCTTCTCGCCGAAATCGAGCTTGCGTCTGGCATCCTTGCGCACGACGAGCCCGTCTTCCGCCGATGCGTCCTCGTCTTGCTCGGAGAACAACGTTCCGACCGGAATATTGAAGGCGCTGCTCAACGCATAGAGCGAGCGAACCGAAGGTGATGTCAGCCCCCGCTCGATCTTGCTGATCATGCTGACCGAAAGGCCGGTCAACTCAGCGGCCTGTTCCAAATTCAGACCTCGACGTTTTCGGTAGAAGCGAACGCTTCGTCCGACCGCCTCGTCGGGTCTAGCTCCGTTGGCCGCCATCAATACGTCTCATATCCGGGAATCTCCCTAGCTTCGTTTGGCAATGGTTGCCCTCGATGACAAGGATTTTTTTGATTGAAAGTCAAAAAAACGACGCATAGGGTTCGACTGTCATTCAAATCGAGACGGTCATTTGGTGCCAATGCCTCCCCATCCCCGGTCGGCCTGGCGTGCTACATCCGTAGCGCAACGGACCTTTCCGAACCTCGACGGCGACCGTGACACCGACACGCTGATCATCGGCGCGGGGTTCACCGGATTGTCGACCGCCCGCGACCTCCTCGCCAAGGGCGCGGAGTGCCTGGTGGTGGACGGCAAGGACGTCGCGTTCGGAGCGAGCGGGCGCAGCGGCGGCTTCGCGGTGCCACGCTACAAGGCGAATTACAGCACGCTCGCAAAGACCTTCGGCAATGCGATGGCCGTCCATCTCTTCCGCGAGGTCGTCGGCGCGACGGACGCGATCGCACAGACGGTCGAGACGTTCAAAATCGACTGCTCCTATCAGCGAAACGGCCACGTCACGCCGGCCCACAGCCCAGGTGCGCTGGAAGGAATCGAGGCCGACGTCGCCTTTCTGAAGGCCCATGCCGAGGACGATGGCGCCCACATCCTCGACCGCAAGGCGACCGCCGAGGCGCTCGGAACCGAGGTCTATTTCGGCGCCTATGTCGACGGCCGGGGCGGCTGTCTGCACCCTTACGACTATACCCGCGGGCTCGCCTCGGGCCTGGCCGATCGGGGCGTGCCGATCAGTGTCGGAACGTCCGTCACCCGGCTCCAGCGCGATGGCGATCGTTGGATTGCTGAAACGAATAAAGGCCGTATCCGCGCGCGGTGCATCGTTATCGCAACCAACGGTTATTCGCTCCCTTTACGCGGCGCGGGGACGCTCCACCGGCGCATCGTTCCGGTATCCTCTTCGGTTGTCGCGACACGTCCTCTCGATTTGAACGAGAGTAGAAAAACGCTGCCGAGCCTCCTGCCCGTCACGGACACGCGCCGGCTCGTCAATTATTTCCGGATGCTGCCGAACGGGCAGCTCGTTTTCGGCGGCCGCGGCGATATCACGGGCCGCCGTGACGACCCGGACGCCTACAAGATGATCGAGGGCCACCTCGCGACGACCTTCCCGCATCTTGCCGGGATCGACATCCAGGAGCGCTGGTCCGGTTTCGTCGCCGTCACGCTCGACGGCTTTCCGCACGCCGGCGCGCTCGACGACAACCTCTTCTACGCGATCGGATATGGCGGGCGCGGTGTCGCCCTCACGAGCCTGATGGGCAGCCGCCTCGCCAAGATGGCGCTCGGCGAACCCATTCCGTCCGATCCGATGGGGGATCAGGGTTTCACGCCCGTCCCCTTCCACGCCTTCCGCCGCACCGGGATGCGGATCATGGCGAAATACTACCAGTTTCGCGACCGAATTGAACGATAGGGAACCATGCCGAGTAAGATCGAAATTGGCGTTGATATCGGTGGCACGTTCACCGACGTCGTCTGCCGCACACCCGATCAGCCGCTGCGCGTCATGAAGGTGGCGACCACGCGGGCCGATCCGAGCCGGGCGGTGCTGACCGCCGTCAACGACCTCAAGGAGACGGCCGGCCTCTCGCCCGCGGACATCGCCCGCTTCGTGCACGGCACCACGGTCGCGACGAACGCCGTCCTTGAGCGCAAGGGGCCGAAGACCGGCCTCCTGACCACCGAGGGCTTCAAGGACATCCTCGAGATCGGCCGCCAGATGCGGCAGACGATGTATGCGGCGGTCCTCGAACCGGAAGTGCCCGGCTATCTCGCCGAAGGCGCCTACCGCCACGAGATCGGCGAGCGAGTCGCGCATGACGGGTCGGTCGTGCGCCCGCTCGACGAGGCCTCCGTGCGCCGCGCCGCCGACGCGCTCGCCGCCGAGGGCGTCGAGGGGATCGCGATCTGCTTCCTGTTCTCCTTCGTGAACCCCGATCACGAGCGGCGCGCCGCGGAGATCATCCGCGAGGCGCATCCGGGCATCGCCCTGTCGCTCTCCTGCGAGGTCGATCCGGCCTTCCGCGAATATGAGCGCACCGTCGTCACGACATTCGACGCCTATATCAAGCCCGTCATCGACAAGTATCTCGCCAATCTCGAAGCGGGGCTCGAACAGGCCGGCGTTCCCTGCCCGCTTCAGATCATGCAGTCGCGCGGCGGCATCGCCTCCAGCGAGATCGTGCGCCAGCGGCCGGTGCGGCTCTTCCTTTCCGGTCCCGCGGCCGGCGTGGTCGGGGCGCAGATGGTGGGCAGCGCCGCCGGCATCGGCGACCTCATCAGCGTCGATATCGGTGGGACGAGCTCGGACATCGCGTTGATCCGCGAAGGCAAGCCGCTCATCCGCCCCGAAGGTTATGTCGCGGGCTACAATATCCGCGTCCCGATGGTCGACGTGAACGCCATCGGCTCCGGCGGCGGCAGCATCGCCTGGATCGACCCCTCGGGCGGTCTGCGCGTCGGACCGCATTCGGCCGGCTCCGAGCCCGGTCCCGCCTGTTATGCCCGTGGCGGCGAGGAGGCGACCGTGACGGACGCCTCGATCGTGCTCGGCTATCTCGATCCCGATTATTTCGCAGGCGGCACGCTGAAGCTTCAGCCCGAGCTCGCCTTCAAGGCGGTCGAGGAGAAGGTCGCCAAGCCGCTCGGCATGTCGGTCGAAGAGGCCGCGCTCGGCATTCACCGTGTGGTCAACACGCAGATGACCGAGGGGATCCGCCTCGTTTCGATCCGTCAGGGGTACGATCCGCGCGAGTTCGCCCTCCTCCCGCTCGGCGGGGCCGGCGGCATCCACGCCGCGGCGCTCGCCAACGAGCTCGGCATCAACCGCATCATCGTGGCGCGCCATCCGGGCGTCCTTTCGGCGACCGGCCTCCTGTCAGCCGTGACGGAGCACGAGATGTCCGTCGCCTTCAACCGCGAGGTCTCCGCCCTCGATCTTGCCGAGCTCGGCGAGGCGCTGAAGGGCCTCGACGCCCGCTGCGCCGTCCTGATGGACAAGGAAGGCGTCGCCCCCGAGGACGTCGAGATCCAGTATTTCGCCGACGTCTGCTATGTCGGCCAGTCGCATTATCTCGAAGTGCCCTTCACCCCCGAAAAGGGTGTCGGCGAGACGCTGCACGCCGGCTTCCAGGCCGCCCATCGCCGCGTGTTCGGTCACGCGACCGAGGCCCCGACGGCGATCGTCAACGTGCGCGCCATCCATCGCGCCGGCGGCGAGATCATCATCGACAAGGAAGAGGCCGTCGCGGTGTCGGACGCTGCGAAGGGCACGCGTGACATCATCGTCGCCGGCCACGAAGGCCGTGTGAACGCCACGATCTACGACCGCGAAAAGCTCGCGCCCGGCCAGACGCTGCCCGGCCCCGCGATCATCGAGCAGGCCGACACCACAACCCTCGTCCCGCCCGGCTGGAATATCGACGTTCTGGACGGCGGCACGATCCTTCTCGTTCGCGAAGGAGCGAAGGCGTAATGACCCAGGAGACGAAGCTCGACCCGATCACCGTCGAGGTGGTGCGCAACAAGCTCGACGGCATCGCCAACGAGATGGAATCGACGCTGCTGCGCTCGTCCTTCTCGCCGATCGTGCGCGAGGGCCTCGACGCGTCCGCGAGCCTCTTCACCCTCGAAGGTGAATCGCTCGCCCAGGCGGTCGCGATCCCGATCCACCTCGCGACGATGATCCCCGTCGTGAAGCGGATCTCGACCGAGTTCCCGCCCTCCACCATGAAGGAGGGCGACATCTATCTGATGAACGACCCCTATCTCGGGGGCACCCACCTTCCCGACATCGCCCTCGTGATGCCGATCTTCGCCGACGGTCGGCCCATCGCCTTCGCCGCGACGATGACCCACCACCAGGATGTCGGCGGCATGGCGCCGGGCTCGATCCCGACCAACGCGACCGAGATCTATCAGGAGGGGCTGCGCCTCCCGCCGCTGAAATTCCGCGACGGGCCGGACAAGTTCGACGAAACCGTCATCAAGATCCTGCGCCTCAACAGCCGCATCCCGGACACCTTCATGGGCGACATCCACGCCCAGGTGTCCGCCTGCACGGTCGGCGCGCAGCGCGTCGCCGAGGTCGCCAAGACCTATGGCCGCAACATGATGACGGCGATCTTCGCCGACCTTCTCGACCGCTCCGAGCAGATGACCCGCGAGGCCCTCACCCAGATCCCCGAGGGCACCTACCGTTATGTCGATTTCAACGACAATGACGGCATCGAGCTCGACAAGCGGATCCGCATCGAAGTCGCCGTGACCATCAAAGACGGCACCTTCTCGTGCGATTTCACCGGCACCAACGCGCAGGTGCGCGGCCCCTTCAACGTCGTGCCGTCCGGCTCGCAGGCCGCGGCCTATTATGCGCTGCGCACCATCACCGGCGCGCACATTCCGACGAATGGCGGCTGTTTCCGCGCGGTGGAGCTCAACCTTCCGAAGGGCAGCATCCTCAACCCGGTCGAGCCCGCCCCGGTCAACTCGCGCACCGCGACGATCAAGCGGGCGACGGGCGCCATCCTCGGCGCGCTGCGGGAAGTGCGACCCGAGGTGGTCGGCGCCGACGCTGCGGGCGAGATGCTCGCTCTGATGTTCGGCGGGATGCGCCCCAACGGACGGCGTTATGTGGTCGGCGAGCTGATCGCCGGCGGCAGCGGCGCGGGTCCGAACAGCGACGGCGTCGACGTGATCGAGACCGACGCCACCAACTGCATGAATCTCCCCGTCGAATCCTTCGAGCGGGATGCCCCGATCCGCATCAACGCGACGCGCCTGCGCCGCGATTCGGGCGGCGCCGGGCGTCAGCGCGGCGGTCTCGGCATCTATCGTGAATACGAAGTGCTCGAGGGCGAGGTCGTCTTCACCCACCGCGGCGAGCGGCACTTCTGTGCCCCGGCGGGCGCGGAAGGGGGCGAATCCGGCATGATGGCCCGCAGCGTCATCCACCGCGCCAGCGGGGAAGACGAGGTGATCCCGTCCAAGCTGGTGACGCGGCTCTTTCCGGGAGACCGCGTGGTGATCGAGACGGCGGGCGGCGGCGGGTTCGGCGCTCCGGCGGAGCGTCGGCGCGAGGCGATCGAGGCGGACCGGGCCAACGGCAAGGTCTCCCCCGAGGAGGCGCGCAAGGTGTACGGCCTCACGGACCGATAACAATCGGCCGGGGGTTGCGAGCGAACTGACACCATAAGGAAGGAGCTGAAATGAGACGGCACCACAAGGCACTGACCCGTGCCGCCGCAACGGCGATCGTCGCCGGCACAGCGGCGTTCGGCCTGATGGCCGACACGGCCCCTGCATCCGCGGCGGACGCCAATTGGAAGATGCACATCGTCTGGGTTCCCGCGCGTCCCGAGGCGCAGGCCTATCAGACCTTCGTCGACACGGTGAACGAGAACGCCGGCGACGCGCTTCAGATCCAGCTCTTTCCGAGCGGTAGCCTCGGCGTGAAGGACGCGGACATGCTCCGCTTCCTGCCGCGCGGCAACATCATCCAGGCCGCCGGCCTCTATCCGGGCTACCTCACCCGCGACAAGCCGCAATACGCCTTCACCTTGCCGCCCGGCGTCGTCTCCCAGCCGGAGATGCTGCAGGAGATCCTGCCGGAGCTCTCCGAGATCTACGGCGAGACCTATGACGAGGCGGGCATCGAGCTTCTCGGCTTCGTCGGTCATGCGGTGCGCGACACGCACATCATGTGCAAGGAGCCGGTGAACACGCTCGACGAGCTGCGCGGCAAGAAGGTCCGCGTGTGGGAGCAATTCCACGTCGACGTGTTCAAGAAGCTCGGCGTCTCGGCGCAGATCGTCGGTCAGAACGACCTCTATGTCGCGATGCAGACGGGTGTCGTCGACTGCGCGGTCTACCCGATCGGCCTCGCCGTGACGGTGTCGCTCCAGGAAGTGGCGCCTTATGCGAGCTACCTCTTCCCCTATGTCCTCCACCCGCTGAACATCCTCGCCTCGAAGACGGCGTTCGACGCGCTGCCGCCCGAGACGCAGGAGATCGTGCGGGACGCGGCCAAGAAGGCGGAGGCGGAATCGTTCGAGGCCTATCTCAGCGGCGTCAACGACAAGAAGGCCCTCGAGGTCTTCGAGGCCGACGGCGGAACGCTGCTCGACCCCTTCCCCGAGGCCGATCAGCAGGCCTTCGTCGACGCCGCCCGCGAGACCTGGAAGGAACTCGCCGACGGTGGCGGCGAGGCTGCGCAGGCGAATTACGAGACCATCTCGAACGCCATCAATAAATAATTCCTGCGCCGGCGGCGGTTGATCCTGCCGCCGGCCTTTTCTTTTTGACCAAGTGCATCGAGGAGAAGTGAGTCGGTGATGACGGGTGTTTTACGCTGGGCCGATCGATTGGCCGCGATCTTTGCAGGTCTTGCGGCTATTCTTGCCATTCTGATGGCGGGCTTCGTGATGCTCTCCGCCATCATGCGCTATCTCGTCGGCTCTCCCTTCGCCTTCACCGAGGAGTTGGTCGGCCTTCTCTTTACCGCGATGATCTTCGTCGGCCTGCCGGTCTGCACGATGCGTCGCGCACACATCTCGGTGACGATCGTCCCGGACCTGTTGAAGGGCGCGGCGCGGCGCAATCTCGACCGCATCGCCTACGCGCTGATCCTCGTCTTCTGCATCTGGTTCGGCACCCTCACACTCGAATATCTGGAGACCACCTTGGCCCTCGACGCCCGCAGCGCCGGAAGCCGCCTCATCCTGTGGCCGTGGACGGCCGTTTTGCCGGTCTCGTGCCTCCTGTCGGGCCTTGCCGCCGCGTTGCGGATCATCGAGCCGGGCGGCGCGCACACGATCGCCGAACACGCGCACCGCGGGGCGGAGTAGGATCATGGTTTGGTTGATCATCCTCGCCGGTTTCATCGTCACGGCGCTGACGGGCATTCCGATCGGGCTCGGCCTCGCCATGACGGGCCTTGCGATCCTGCACTTCGTCGTCGGCGGGGCGGCCGATCTCGGCGTCACCGCGGTCTGGAACGTCTTCACCGACTTCACGCTGAGCGCCGTGCCGCTCTTCATCTTCATGGGCGAGATCATGCTCGTGAGCGGCGTGTCCGGCCGGCTCTATACGGCAATCTCGCCGCTCTTCTCGCGCGTTCCGGGTCAGCTCCTGCACACCAATATCGCGGTGTCGACCCTCTTCGGCGCGGTCTCCGGCGCCTCGACCTCGACCGCCGCTGCGGTCGGCTCGGTCGCCTATCCCGAGCTTGAGAAACGCGGCTACGATCCGCGCGCCGTCGTCGGCACGCTGGCGGCGGGCGGCACCCTCGGCCTCCTCATCCCGCCCTCGCTCTCGCTCCTCATCTACGGGGCGACGCAGCAGGTCTCGATCGGTCAGCTTTTCCTCGCCGGCATCCTGCCGGGGATCATGTTGGCGGCGATGATGATGGCCTATATCGGCCTCGTCCTGTCCCGCCGCAAAGGCACCGTGCCCGACAATGACGATCCGAACTGGAGCCTCGGCAAGGCGCTGCGCATCCTCTTGCCGATCTGGCCGATCGGGTTCCTGGTGTTCGCGGTCCTCGGCACGATCTATCTCGGCCTCGCGACGCCGACCGAGGCGGCGGGTCTCGGCGTCGGCGCGTCGATCGTTCTCGGCTTCCTGTGGGGCGATCTCACCCTGCGCAAGCTCTGGGCGGCCTTTATCGATTCGGTGCAGGTCTTCGTCTCGATCGGCGTCGTGATGATGGGGGCACTCATCCTCGCGCAGGCGATGTCGATCCTCGGCCTGCCGCTCCAGGTGCTCAGCTGGATCGAATCGATGAACCTCTCCCCGCTCGCCGTCCTCGTCGCCGTCAGTATCTTCTATCTGATCCTCGGCTGCTTCTTCGACGGCATCTCCTTGATGCTGATGACGCTGCCGATCGTCTTCCCCGTCCTCACCGGCGTCGGCTACGATCCGGTCTGGCTCGGCGTCGTCATCACCATCCTGATCGAGATCGGGATGCTCACCCCGCCGGTCGGCATGAACCTTTACGTCCTGTCCGGCATCACCGGGAACCGGGTGACGCTGTTGCAGGCGGCGGGCGCCTCGCTGCCCTTCTGGCTGATCCTTCTGTCCGGCGTCGCGATCCTCACCCTCTTGCCCGGCATCGCCCTCCTCTTGCCGAACAGCCTCTATTGAGATGACGCCTCCCGTCACCGGGGCCCTCGTCGGACGGCGGCTCGCCGCCGTCCTCGCCCTCTTCGGCATCGCCTATTTCCTGTCGCTGTTCTTCCGGTCGGTGAACGCGATCCTGGCGCCCGTGCTCGAGCGCGATCTCGGCCTCGGCCCCTCTGCGCTGGGCCTCCTCACCGCGACCTACTTTCTGGGCCTTGGCCTGATGCAGGTGCCGATCGGCCTCTGCCTCGACGCCTACGGCCCCCGCCGCGTGCAGGCGAGCCTCCTCGTGATCGCGGCGGCCGGCATCGGCCTCTTCGCGATCGGCGAGGACGTCGCGATCCTGTCGATCGCCCGTGCCTTGATCGGCATCGGGCTCGGCGGTTGCCTGATGGCTGCCTTCCACGCCGCCGCTCTGTGGCTCGCGCCGGAGCGTGCGCCGTTTGCGAACGGCCTCTATCTCGCCGCCGGTGGGCTCGGGACCCTCGCGGCGACCGCGCCCGTCGACCTTGCCCTCATGGTGATGGACTGGCGCACCCTCTTTGCGATCATCGCCGCCGCGACACTCGTCCTCGCCGGTTCCATCGCCCGCGTCGTCCCCGATCCGCCCGTGCGCAGCACGGTGAACTGGGGCGAGCGGATCGCGGGCATCGCCACCGTGGTCCGCAATCCGGCGTTCGGCCGTTATCTTCCCCTGACCGCCCTCACCTTCGCGACCGGGAGCTCGATGCAGGGCCTTTGGGCGTCGGCCTGGCTGCGCGATGTCGGCCTTCAGGATCGCGAGGCCGTGGCGCTGACGCTGACCGCGATGGCGGTGGCGCTGACCGCCGGCTCCGCCGCGGGCGGCTGGGCGAGCCTCGTCGCCGAACGGGTCGGCCTGCACCTTCGCCATGTCGTGCTCGGCAGCGCCGGCCTGTTCCTCCTCGCCCAGGCGGGGCTCCTCCTGTCGTCGGGCGACCTCTCGATCGCCTTCTGGATCCTCTTCGCGCTCACCTACAACGCGGTCACGCTCTCCTACGCGCTCGTCGCGCGGGGGGTGCCGGTCGCCTTTGTCGGGCGCTCCAATAGCTGCATGAACACGGTCGTGATCCTGTCGACCTTCGCGGTCCAGTATGGGCTCGGGGTGTTTTTCGGTCTCTATCAGAGCGAAGCCACCGGCCGGATCGACACCTCGGCCTTTCCGCTCGGCCTCGGCGCGCTCTTCCTCGCCCAGCTCGCGGCCTTCGCCTGGGCCCTTCTCGGCGCCCGGCGCGGCTGACCCGGCGGGCCGTCTGGGGCAATTCCCCGGAGGGCCGGCCACCGGCCTTCGATAAAATCCGAGCGCCGCTCCGCAATGCTCGTCCCACCCCGGCGAAGTCGATCAAGGACCCGGCCGACCGCCCGGCGATGCCGCACGCGCGAACACATGCCGCCCCCGGCCATCTTGACCAAAACCTCAAGTTTCTGAAGCGGTTGCACCGACCCGCCTCGTCGGCGGCGGTCCGAGGCCGACGGAATGCGGCGCGACTGTTGCGCCGCACAACCGCGCGCAAGTTGCGGGCAGAGGCCGCCCGTTCGGCGCGCAGTCGGCCCAACATCCAGGCAATCCGCCATTTTCGACCACAACCACGCTTGACTGCACGAAATATATCTATTGGATATTTGGTGCGGCTCAGGACCACGGAGGTGTCGGATGAACAAGATGACCATTGCACTGGCGGCCGCCAGCCTCGGACTAATCTCCAGCGCTTCGGCGCAGGATCTGCCGACCTTGCAACTCAAGGCAATCGGCCTCAACAGCGCCACGCCGGTTTCGATCGTGGACGAGGTCCCGTTCTGGAGTGAGACGATCCCGGAGGCCTCCGGCGGCAAGATCACGGCCCAGGTGACCCCGCTCGACCAGATGGGCATCGACGACAAGACCATGCTGCGCCTGTTGAAGCTCGGCGTGATGGACTTTGCCGGGATGGACATCTCCAAGATGGCCGGTGACGACCCCCGCTTCGAGGGTTGCGACCTCGCCGGCCTCACCCTGACGCCCGACGAGGCGCGCGCCGCGTGCGATGCCTATCGCGACGTGATCGACCGCATCCTCCAGGAAGACTGGAACGCCAAGCTCCTCGCGATCGGTGGCAACACCCCGCAGGTCTTCTGGTGCCGCGAGGTCGTCGACGGGCTGAACGGGCTGAAGGCCAAGAAGGTGCGCGTCTTCAACAACACGATGCGCGACTTCCTCGCCGGTCTCGACGCGACCGCCGTGTCGATGGCCTTCGCCGAAGTCGTCCCCGCCCTCAATAACGGCGTCGTCGACTGCGCGGTGACGGGCAGCCTGTCCGGCAACACCGCCGGGTGGAACGAAGTCACGGACTCGATCTACCCGATGTCGCTCGGGTGGAGCATCAACGTTCTCGCCGTCAACTTGAACACCTGGAACAAGTTCGACGACGCGACGAAGGAATTCTTCCTCGAGCAGACGGCCGCCTACGAAGACAAGATGTGGGAGACGATCAAGACGTCGACCAGCGAGGCGGACAACTGCAACACCGGCCAAGAGCCGTGCACGATGGGCAAGCTCGCCACCTCGACCATCGTCCCCGTGAAGGACGAGGAGAGCGAGATGCACAAGGAGCTCGTCGAAGGCGCCGTCCTCGCCGGCTGGGCGTCCCGTTGCGGCGCCGATTGCGTGAAGGAATGGAACGAGACGGTCGGCGCCAAGCTCGACCTCGAAGCCCCGCTCCCCTGACGCCACCGAGCGGCGCCACGCCACGACCGGCGCGGCGCCGCCCGACCCCCCCGGCAAACGGCCTCTTGCAACAACGTTCGTGCGCCTCGCGGCGAACGCCGCCCCTCATTCGGACGACGGGAGATCGCCCATGGACGGAACGATGAACGCGCTACGCGCCTTCGCGCGGTGGAGCAGTTGGTTCGGAGGCGCGCTGATCCTCATTGCCGCGCTCCTCATCGGGGTCGATGTCGTCCTGCGCAAATTCTTCCTGATGTCGATCGGCGGCGCGGACGAGCTGGCCGGCTACGCCCTCGCGATCGCCTCGGCCTGGGGGCTCGGGGCGGCGCTCATCGAGCGGGCGCACATCCGGATCGATTCCCTCTACGGCACCTTCCCGCAGGCCCTGCGCCTCACACTCGACATTGTCGGCATCGCGCTCTTCCTCGCCTTCTTCGCCCTCGTCACCTGGCATGGCTACGGCGTGTTCGAGCAATCGATACAATCGGGCTCGCGCGGCCAGTCGGCGCTGCAAGTGCCCACCGCGATACCGCAGCTCATCTGGTTCGCCGGCCTCGTCGTCTTCCTCATCATCGGAATCACGCTGCTCACCGTCGCGGTGCGCCTCATCCTCAAGGGCGAGGCGGGCGCCGCCTCCCGCATCATCTCCACGCGCTCCGCGCAGGAGGAGATCGAGGATGAATTGCGCGTGGCCGACATTCGCATAAAGGCGCGCCGCTGATGCTCCTCGTCACGATCCTCGTCCTTCTCGGCCTCCTCGCGCTTGCCGTTCCCGTCGCCGCCGTCCTCGGCGTCCTCGGCTACACACTGTCCTCGCTCTATTCGCCTCTCCCCCTCAGCCTCGCGATGGGTGAGGTCGTGTGGAGCACCTCCAACAACTTCCTCCTCGTCGCGATGCCGTTCTTCGTGCTCCTCGGCGAAATCATGTTGCGCACGGGCATGGCCGAGCGGATGTACGCCGCACTCGTCCTGTGGATGCCGTGGCTGCCGGGCGGGCTGATGCACGCCAATATCGCGTCCTGCGCCCTCTTCGCGGCGACCTCCGGCTCGAGCGTCGCGACGGCGGCGACGATCGGCACCGTCGCCATCGACGAGGTGGAAAAACGCGGCTATTCCGAGCGGCTCTTTCTCGGCACCATCGTCGCGGGCGGCACACTCGGCATCCTGATCCCGCCATCGATCAACATGATCGTCTATGGCGTTCTCACCGAGACCTCGATCCCGCGCCTCTATCTCGCCGGCTTCCTTCCGGGCATCCTCCTCGCGGCCCTCTTCAGCCTCACCGTGCTCGTGCTCTGCCTGATCCGTCCCGGCCTGGGTGGCACCCGCACCTTCGCCACCTGGGGCCAGCGCTTCCGCTGCCTGCCGGACCTCCTGCCGCCGATCATCATCTTTCTCGCCGTCATCGGCTCGATCTATGCCGGCTTCGCGACGGCGACCGAATCGGCCGCCCTCGGCGTGATCGCCGCCCTCGCGATCGCCGCGGTGAAGCGCCAGCTCACGGGCCGCGTCCTCCTCACCGCCTTCGAGGGGACGATCCGAACGACGGCGATGATCATGGCGATCATCCTCGCGGCCTACTTCCTGAACTTCGTGATCACGGCGATCGGGCTCACGGGTCACATCAACTCGATGATCACCTCGCTCGGGCTCACCGACCTCCAGCTCCTCGCGGTGGTCGTGCTCTTCTATCTGGTGCTCGGCATGTTCATGGAGACGCTGTCGATGATGGTGGCCACCGTGCCGATCATCACGCCCGTCGTCATCGCGGCGGGTTTCGACCCGGTCTGGTTCGGCGTCATCATCATGCTCCTCCTCGAGCTGGCGATGATCACCCCGCCGGTGGGCATCAATCTCTACGTGGTCCAGGGCCTTCGCAAACGCGGCCGGATCGACGACGTGATCATCGGCGCGGCGCCGTTCATCGCGGCGATCGTGATCACCATCGCGATCCTCACGATCTGGCCGCAGGTCGCCCTTTGGCTTCCCTCGCAGGCGCGCTAGCGGTGCGAGGGCGAGGGGCTCCCCTCGCCTCCGCCGCTCCGCGCGTTGCGCCATGACAGCATACGGCGCCCCCGACGGCGCCGGACAACCGATGCCGGCCTTACCGGCGCTTTTGGAGGCACTGTGCCAGACGACCCCCATATCCGCATCGGCATCGATATCGGTGGCACGTTCACCGATCTTCAGGTGCTCGACGAGACCAGCGGAATCCTGCGCAGCCTGAAGACGCCGACGACGCCGGACGACCCGTCGATCGGCCTCGTCACCGGCATCACCGAAGCCGCCGAACGCTACGGCTTCGCCCTGTCCGACGTGCGCCTTCTCGTCCACGGCACGACGATCGCGACGAATGCCGTCCTCGAACGGCGCCTCGCGAAGGGCGTGCTCCTCACCACCAAGGGCTTCGAGGACGCGCTCGAGATCGGCCGCCACCAGCGCCGCGAGATCTACAGCCTTCGCCCGCATCAGGAGCCGCCCCTCATCTCGCGCGATCGCGTGATCGGCATCGCCGAGCGCATGCGGGCCGACGGCACGACCGAGACCGCGCTCGACGCGGCGGAGGTCGAGGCGCTGCTCCCCCGCCTCGACGCGCTCGGGGCCGAGGCGGTCGCCGTCACCTTCATCAACGCCTACGCCAATGCCGCTCATGAGGAGCGCGTCGCGGAGATCCTGCGGCGCCTTCGGCCCGATCTTCTTATCTCGCTCTCCAGCGAGGTGAGCCCCGAGATCCGCGAATATGAGCGCCTGTCGACCACCGTCCTCAACACGCTCTTGATGCCGATCGTCGGCCGCTATCTCGACCGACTCGCGACGCGGATGGCGGAGGCCGGCCTCGGCGCGCGCCTCCTCCTGGTGCAGTCGAATGGCGGCGTGTGCACGGCCGAGCTCGCGAAATCGCAGCCGGCCCGGCTTCTCCTGTCCGGCCCCAGCGGCGGGGCGATGGCAACGCTGGGCACCGCCCGCGCCCTCGGCCGCGAAAACCTGATCGGCGTCGACATGGGCGGGACGAGCTATGACGTCTGCGTCGTCAGCGGCGATCGCCTCACCACGGTGACACAGGGCGAGATCGACCATCATCCCGTGCGCCTCCCGATGGTCGAAATCCGCACCGTCGGCTCGGGCGGCGGCTCGATCGCCATGGTCGATGATGCGGGCCGCCTGCGCGTCGGTCCGCGTTCGGCCGGCTCCAAGCCCGGCCCCGTCTGCTATCGGCGCGGCGGAACGCTGCCGACCGTCACCGACGCCAATGTCGTGATGGGCCGGCTCGACCCCGCTTTCTTCCTCGGCGGCGCGATGGCGCTCGACAAAGAGGGCGCGGCCGCCGCGATCGGCACCGAGGTCGGCGACAAGCTCGGCCTCTCCCGCGAGGCCGCGGCGGAGGGGATCGTCGCCGTCACCGAATCGAACCTGTCCGCCGCCGCGCGCCTCAGCCTCTTCGAGAAGGGGCTCGACCCGCGCGACTTCTCCCTCCTCTCCTTTGGCGGCGCCGGGGGCTTGCACGCCGTGCGCGTCGCCGAGGAGCTCGGCATCCGCGAGGTCGTCTTTCCGGCGGACGCCAGCACCTTTTCTGCGTTCGGTATTCTCCATTCCGACATCGTGCATGACTTCGCCCGCTCGCAGGTGATGGCGGCGGATGTCGGCGCCCTCCCCCTTCTCGGCGACATGCTCGACGCGCTGATCGCACAGGGCGCGACCGCTTTGGACGCCGACGGCATCGCCCCCGAGGCGCGCCGCTTCGCCGTCTCCGCGGACGTGCGCTATCGCGGCCAGGCCTTCGAGCTCGTCGTGCCGTGGCCGGATGCGGCGGCGGAAGAGGCGAGCCTCGAACGCCTCGTCGCCGATTTCCACGCCCTCCACGCGCAGCGCTTTTCGTACAACGACCTCGATGCGGCGGTGGAGATCGTGGCGGTCCGGTTGAGCGCGATCGGCGTCCTGCCCGACATCGAGACGCACCATGACATCGCCCCCGAAGCGGGCGCCGATGGTGCGCGTGATGTCTGGCATGAGGGCGCGTGGCAGAGCGTTCCCGTCTATCGCCGCGGCGCGGTGACGGCGGCAATCCACGGTCCCGCCCTCATCGAGGAGGAATACACGACATCCTTCATCGCCCGGCACTGGGAATGCGCGCCGGGACCACAAGGAACACTGATCGCCCGGAGGATTGAGGCATGAATCTCGACATCGACAATCCGGTCGACCTCGAAATCTTCCGCAACGCGCTGACCGCGACGGCGGCGGAGATGGACGTCACCGTCTGGCGGACGAGCCGTTCGACCGTGGTGCGCGAACTCCTCGATTATTCGACCGCCGTCTTCGACAAGGACGGCGAGAATGTCGCGCAGGCCGCCCGCATCCCGCAGCACCTCAACTCGATGGGCAGCGGCCTCCTCACCGTGTTGCGGGACTTCCTGCCGGTCGAGACCTGGGAAGACGGCGACGTCGTCATCACCAACGACCCTTATTGTGGCGGGCAGCACATCCCCGACATCCTCGCCTTCCGCCCGGTCTTCGTCGACGGCGAGCGCGTCGCGATCGTCGGCACGCTCTGCCACCATCTCGACATGGGCGGCATGGCGGCCGGCTCCTATTCGGCGACCGCGACGGAGATTTTCCAGGAAGGCATCCGCATCCCACCGCTGAAGCTCGTGAAGGCCGGCCGGCTCGACGAGGATGTGTTCGCCATCATCAAGCAGAATGTGCGCCGGCCGGAGATGCTGACCGGCGATCTCAAGGCGCAGCTCGCCTCCCTCGGCGTCGGCGAGGCGAACCTTCGCGCCCTCGCGGCGCGCGTCGGCCCATCGGCCTTTATCGGCGGCTGCGCCAAGATCCTCGACGGCTCGGAGCGGGCGATGCGGGCGATGCTCGGGCGCATTCCCGACGGGCGCTACACGTTCGAGGATTTCCTCGACGATGACGGCATCAGCGCCGATCCGATCCGCATCCACGCCGCCGTCACCATCGACGGCGACACCGCGACGATCGACCTGTCGGGCTGCGGGCCGCAAGCGAAGGGGCCGATCAACGCGACCCTCGCCTCCTCGCTCTCGGCGATCACCTTCGCGATGCTCGCGGTCTCCGATGTCGACATTCCCGCCAACGCGGGATGCCGACGTCCGCTCCGCGTCATCGCGCCGGAAGGGCTCGTCGTCTCGGCCCGCCATCCGGCGCCGGTCGCGAACCGCGTCGCGACCACCCACCGGCTCGCGACGACGATCCTCGGCGCGCTCCATCAGGCGATCCCGGACCGCGTGCCGGCCGCCTATTATGGCGTCAGTTATGTGTGCACCTTCCAGACCATCGGCGAGCACGACGAGCGCGCCGTCCTCGTCGAGATCGAGGTGGGCGGCAGCGGCGCCCATGCCGACCAGGACGGGCTCAGCGCCTACACCTACGGGATGCACAACAACTCCAACATTCCGGCCGAGATGATCGAGACCGAGATGCCGCTCACGATCGTCTCTTACGGGCTGCTGCCGGGCTCCGGCGGCGCGGGGCGGTATCGCGGCGGGCTCGGCCTTTATCGCGAGTGGCGGGTCGACAGCCCTGAGGCGGTGTTCTCCGCGAACGGCGAGCGCTTTCGCCACCGCCCCTATGGCCTTGCCGGCGGAGAGGCGGGGCGCGAGGGGCACCTCTTCCTCCTGCGCGACGGGGAGCGGACGAGCCTCGGCTCGAAGGTGAACAATATCCCGTTGAAGCGGGGCGACATTATTCGCCTCGAAACGTCGGGCGGCGGCGGGTATGGAACCCCGTCGGAACGCAGCGCCGACGCGACGGCGGACGATGTCCGCCTCGGCTATGTGTGACGATATCGGCCCGCTCGCGCGGGCCGTTTCCTTGGGGCAAGACGCCGGGCGGTAGGAGCGCACGCCGCGACCGACCGGCCGAAAGCGGGGACGTGATGGGCGGCAAGTTGCGTGGCTCGGCCACCGGCGAAACGGCGAAGGCGCCGCGCGAGCGGGCGAGCGATCGCGCCGCCGTCCGGCGTGGCCGCGGGCTGTCGGAGGCGCCCTCCCCCTCCCAGGCCGACGCCGCGCTCGATCTTTTGCGCGCCCGCATCATCGACCTCACCCTGGAGCCGGGCAGCCGGATCGACGAGCGTCTTCTCGTCGAACGCTTCGGCCTCGGTCGCACGCCTGCCCGCGAGGCGCTCAACCGGCTCGCCGCAGAGGGCTTCGTGCGCATCCTTCCCCAGCGCGGCGGGACTTATGTCCGCAAGCTCGATATCGACGAGATGGGTGAGGTTCTGATCGCCCAGCAGCTCGCCGAATCGATTGCGGCCCAGATGTGCCGGTTGGACGACCCCGATCTCATCGAAGACTTGCGCGCGATCCAGGCCGACTATCGCCAATGCGTCGCCGAGCGCGCCTTCTTGGCGATCACCCAGTTGAACCACGCCTTTCATCTCAGGATCCACCAGACGATCGGCAACTGGCTCCTCTACGAGCACGCCCAGAACGTGCACCATCACGTGCAGCGCCTCCTCCTTTATATCTACAAGGCCGAGACGCGGGAGCCGACGCTTCAATCGGCGCAGTTCGCGAGCAATCTCGAACAACATGACGAGATCATCGACGTGCTCGCCGCGGGCGATCGGGAGCGGCTGATCGTGCTCCTGCCCGATCATTCGCGCTACACCAAACACCGCCTCGTGCAGCTCCTCCAATCGCGCACCGTGGACACGCTCGTCCACGATGTCGGCGATCTCGACATGCCGATCGCGACATAGCAGTCGCTTGCATACCAGAGCCCGCGCTGGCCTCTGCAGTATGCCTCACCAAAATCACCCGACCGCCCCGCGGCATACCGTTCGGAGCCGGACCGACATCAAGGGCGTGCGGTCGGCGGCGCGTCGCCCTTGCCGTCGCGCTCCATCTGATCGAACGCGGCGAGGACGTGCATTTCGAGGATGGTGCGGATTCGCGGCTTGTCGCCGGCCTGCAGCGCGTCGAGGATGGCCTCGTGCTCGGCGATCGCGCTCTCCCAACGCTCGGTCCGCAGGTTGACGACATAGCGCACGCGGTAGAGGCGAAGATTGATCTGCCGGTGATAGGCGATCAACACGCCGTTGCCCGTCGCCTCGACAATGCCGCGATGGATCGCCTGGTTGTGGCGGAAATACGTGAGCCGATCGCCCCGCATGATCGCCGCCAGCATCTCGTAATGCGTGGCGCGCAGCTCCTTCATCGCGTCTTCGGTGATCGCGTCGCAAGCAAGCGTGCCGGCGAAACCTTCGATCGCGCCGAGAAGCTGGAGAAGCTCGCGCTGCTCCTTGGGTGACGGCGCGGCGACCACCGCCCCGCGCCGCGGGGTGAGGTCGACGAGGCCCTCGACCGACAGGATCTTCAGCGCCTCGCGCAACGGCGTCCGTGACACGCCGAGCGCCTTGGCGAGGATCCGCTCGCGAACCGGCATACCGGGCTTGAGGCGGTCCTCCAAAATCTGTTCCCGGATCAACGCCGCGACCCGTTCGGGCATCGGTGGATCGCCCGGATCGTCGATGTCGGGCTCGGCGTCTTGGATGTCGTCCGTCGCAGTCATCTCGCTCGCACCGTGACGTCCGCGGCTGAAGCCCCGGGCGGGCCATATGGCATACCATGAACCCTGACCGACACGCAGAGGAAATTCAAGAGAAGTGTAAAACTTCGCAAGCAAGCGCCAAATGCCTGAAAGTTTCAGGCTTATTGCGATTGAGCCGTCAAGAATCCTGCCAACAGTTACGCAGCAATGCGTTGACAGCCGCCCAGCATCGGAACACAGTTGGCATACAAGAACAGGCCGAGCGGGACAAACCAGCCGGCCACCGGGGCGGCGAATCGTCGGATCCGGAATAAATTTTGGGAGGAATCGTGACCGGACGTCTCGATAACAGGGTCGCCGTGGTCTTCGGCGCGGGATCCGTCGGCGAAGGCTGGGGCAATGGCAAAGCCGCGGCCGTCTTGTATGCCCGCGAAGGGGCCAAGGTCGCCTGCGTCGATCTCAACCCAGCCGCCGCCGAGGCGACGCGCGCCATCATCGAAGCCGAAGGCGGCACCGCCATCGCGTTCGAGGCCAACGTCACCCAGTTCGACACGATCCGCGCCGTCGTCGACGGCACGCTCGACGCGTGGGGGCAGATCGACGTCCTTCACAACAATGTCGGCACCAACTCCCAAGGCGGCCCGATCGACACCTCCGAGGCGGAGTGGGATCGGGTGATGGACATCAACCTCAAGAGCATGTTCCTCACCTGCAAGGCAGTTCTGCCCGTCATGGAGGAGCAGCGGCGCGGCTCGATCGTCAACATCTCGTCGCTCGCCTCGATCCGCTATCTCGGCTTCAACTATATCTCCTATTACGCCTCGAAAGCCGCGGTGAACCATTTCACCCGCGCCGTCGCGTTGCAGTATGCCGACAAGGGAATACGCGCCAATACCGTTCTTCCCGGCCTGATGGACACGCCGCACATCTATGAGGCGATGAAGGCCCACTATTCCGACTTCACAGAGATGCGCGAAAAGCGCGCCGCCGCGAGCCCCATGAAGCGCATGGGCGACGGGTGGGACATCGCGCACGCCGCCCTCTTCCTCGCCTCCGACGAGGCGAAATACATCACCGGCATCGATCTTCCCGTCGATGGCGGCCTCCACTGCAAGACCAACTAGGACGTCGAGCGACATGAGCAGCGAATACGAAACCGTCGGCTTTGTCGGCCTCGGTGTGATGGGCCGGCACATGGCCCGTAATCTCGTGAAGGCCGGCGTTCCGCTCCTCGTCCACGACCTCAACCGCGCCGCGGTCGACGATCTCGTCGGTGCAGGCGCGCGCGATGCCGGATCGCTCGAAGGGATCGCGGCGGCGGACATCGTCGTCCTGATGCTTCCCGACACCGGCGATGTCGACACCGTCCTCTTCGGCGAAAACGGCCTCGCCCCGGCGCTTCGCCCCGGCACCGCCCTCGTCGATATGAGCTCGATCTCGCCCGTCGCGACGCGCGACTTCGCGGCGCGCCTCGCCGCGGCCGGCGTCTCGATGCTCGACGCGCCCGTTTCGGGCGGCTTTCAGGGCGCCGAACAGGGCACGCTTTCGATCATGGTCGGCGGCGATGCGGCGACGCTCGAGCGGGTGCGGCCGGTCCTCTCTGTGATGGGCAAAACGATAAACCACATCGGCGAGGCCGGCGCCGGGCAGGTCTGCAAGGCGTGCAATCAGGTCGCCGTCGCGATCTCGATCCAGGCGGTCGCCGAATCCCTCACCCTCGCCCGCAAGAACGGCGTCGACCCCGCCCGCGTGCGTGACGCCCTTCTCGGCGGCTTCGCCCAGAGCCGCGCGCTCGACCTCCACGGCCAGCGCGTCCTCGACGGCAACTATGCGGCGGGCTTCCGCGTCGCCCTCCAGATCAAGGATCTGCGGATCGCGCTCGAGACCGCGGGAGCGTCCAACACCCCCCTTCCGGCGACCGCCCTCATCCGCGAGCTCTACGCGATGCTCGCCGCGACGGGCCGCGCCGATCTCGACAACTCCTCCCTCGCCCTCCTCCTCCACGAGATGTCCGGCCTCGATCCGGCGCCCGCGTCATGAGCGATCTCGCCGACCTCACGATGGTGCGCGAGGTCGTCGCCCACCTCGGCGAACGCAATGTGGTCGCGCTCGACACGATCGCCCATGTCGCCCCGCAGGACGAAGGGCAGATCATTGCGACCGGCTCGCACGGCGGGCTGAGCTCCGGGGAATATGCCGCCCGCGTCGCGCTCGCCGCCGTCTTCTTCAACGACGCCGGCCGCGGCAAGGACGATGCCGGGATCGCCGGGCTCGCCTTGCTCGACGAGGCCGGCATTCCCGCCGGCGCCGTCGCGCACGAGAGCGCCGTGATCGGCGTTGGCGGCGAGACCTACCATCATGGCGTGATCAGCGCGCTGAATGCCCGCGCCGAGGCCGCCGGCTACCGGATCGGCGAGCCGCTGAAGGCTGCGATCGCACGCCTCGAGAAAGGCGCGTCATGCTGAACGAGACGATCGGCAACGCGCACGGCACGCGCGTCATCCTGATGGATTCCATCTCGTTGATCACCGCGGAAGACGGCGGGACGATCATCGTCTCCGCCTCGCACGGCGGCCGCATCTCGGCCGGTTTTGCCGCGAAGGGCCGGCCGCTCCTCGTCTTCTTCAACGATGCGGGTGGCGGAAAGGGCGATGCGGGACGGGCCGCGGTCGCGCTTCTCGAAGAGGCCGGCATCGCCTGCGCATCGGTCGACCATCGGAGCGCGCGCATCGGCGACGCGCGCGATCATTACGACTCGGGCCGCGTCAGCGCCCGCAACGAACGCGCCGCACGGGCGGGCATCGCGCCCGGCGACACAGTCCGCGACGCGGTGGAGCGGTTCGCCGCCTTCGCCGCGGGTGACACCACCGAATAACAAAAAACCGGAGGAAACCCCATGACCATGAAGGCCATCGCACTCTCCACGATCTTCGCGGGCTCGCTGCTCGCCGCGACGTCCGCAAACGCCATCGATATCGGCTTTGCGCTCCACACCTCGCCGCCGGGGCCGGAATTCGAGGCGGTCGACAAGTTCAAGGAGCTGGTCGAAGAGCGCTCGAACGGCGAAATCCGCGTGCGCACCTATCCCTCCGCCGTTCTCGGCGGCGAGCGGGACAATGTCGAGCAGCTCACCGTCAACGAAGTGCAGATGACGTTGAACGGCGACCTGCTCGTCAGCGTCATCGCGCCGGAATATGCCGCCGTCGTCACCCCCTTCGTGTTCCCTGGCCCCGAAGAGGTCTATGCCTTCTGGGATAGCGAGATCGGTGACAAGGCGAAGGCGGCCATCAAGGAGAAGGCCGGCATCGACGTCGTCGCCTTCCATCGCCGCGGCGACCGGCAGCTCACCGCCAACAAGGCGATCCCGACGCCGGACGATATCTCCGGTCTCAAGCTGCGCGTCCCGGAAATTCCGTCCTGGGTGCAGGCCTGGACGGCCGTCGGCGCGAGCCCGACCCCGGTCGCCTATCCGGAGCTCTTCTCCGCGCTGCAGATGGGCGTCGTCGAGGGGCAGGAGAATCCCTGTTTCAACATCAACCAGGCGAAGATGTACGAGGTCCAGTCGCACATCATGATGACGGCGCACGTCCCGGCCGTCTTCCATTGGTCGATCTCGTCGAAATTCCTCGATTCTCTTTCGCCTGAACTGCGCGAAATCGTCGTGAACTCGGCCAAGGAAGCCGCCGCCTATGGCGACCAGGTGGCCCAGGAGCAGATCGAAGCGACCTGTACGGCCCTCGTCGACGAGCACGGCATGGAAATGGTCGAGGTCGACCGCGACGCCTATGTCGCCGCCGCCCGTCCGGCGATCGACGAGCTCGCCAAGAACTGGGCGCCGGGCGTGATGGACGCCGTCTCCCAGTATCTCGACTGACGCGACAAGGCCCCCCGCGGCAACGCGCTCGCGGGGTGTCGCCCATCGTCGGCCAGACGGCGCCTTGCCCCCCCGCCAGCGGTGGACGGGGCGCGGGCGCCGTCTTCGCCTCCCCATTCGGCTGATTGAATCGGAGCCTTCATGCGCCAGATCGTGGCGGTGCGCCGAACCATCTACCGCCTGTTCGAGGCGGTGGCGATCACCTTCTTCCTCATCATGCTGATGTCCTCGCTCGTCCAGGTCTTCTGCCGCTACGTTCTCAACGAGCCGCTGATGTGGACCGAGGAGCTCGCCCGGCTGATGGCCGTCGGTACGACCTATTTCGGCGGTGTCGTCGTCCTCATCGCGCGCGAGCATATCCGCGTCGACGTGATCGAGACGCTCGTCGGACCGCGCACGATGGCCGTGATCGCGATCTTCGCCGATGTCCTCATCGCCCTCTTCCTCGCCGCACTCGCATGGGGCTGCGTCCTCATGGTGAGCGCGACATGGACCACCTACACCGCGACGATGGACTGGTTCCGTATGGGCTATGTCTACGGCGCCGTCGCCTTCGCCGTCGCGATGATGCTCTTCATCGTCCTGCTCGACATCGTGTCCCGCCTCGCACAGCTCACGACCGGCGAGAGCGCGGAGGAGCCCGCATGATCCTCACGATTTTCATCGGGGCGCTCCTCGTCCTCTTCATCATCGGCGTTCCGGCGGCTTTCGCGCTCGGCCTCACCTCGCTCATCGTGACGGTCGTCGATCGCGGGATCGACGCGATCCCCTTCACGATCATCGCCCAGCGCATGGTCTACGGGGTGAACTCCTTCCCCCTCCTCGCGATCCCGTTCTTCATTCTCGCCGGCAAGATCATGAATTCGGGCGGCGTGACGGACCGGATCTTCGTCTTCGCCCGCCGCCTCGTCGGCCATTGGCGCGGCGGCCTCGGACAGGTGAACATCGCGGCGTCGATCATCTTTTCCGGTATGTCGGGCTCCGCGGTGGCGGATGCCGTCGGCATCGGGCAGGTGGAAATTCGGGCGATGCGACAGGCCGGCTACCCGGACGACTTCTCCGTCGCCGTGACCGCCGCCTCGGCCACCATCGGGCCGATCATCCCGCCCTCGATCCCGCTCATCGTCTATGCGGTGATCGCCAACGCGTCAGCGACCTCGCTGTTGATCGCGGGCCTCCTGCCGGGCCTCGTCCTCGCGGGCATGTTGATGATCGTGGTCGCCATCCGCTCGCGCAAGCTCGGCGTGCCGACCGAGGTTTGGCAAGGCTTCGGCGCGCTCATTGCGAGCTTCTTCGCCGCCCTTCCCGCCATCATCACCCCGGTGATCATCATCGGCGGGATGTGGACGGGCGCCTTCACCCCCACGGAGGCGGCGGCGATCGCGGCGGTCTATGCGCTGATCATCTCCCTCCTCGTCTATCGCGAGATGACGCTGGAGCGGTTTTGGATCGTCCTCAAGGAGACGATGCGCGAGACGGCGATCATCCTCATCATCATCGCCGCGGCGGCACTCTATGCGTGGCTTCTCGTCTTCAGCCAGATCCCGCAGGAGCTGGTCGCGCTCGTCGACGGGTGGAGCCTCGATCCCTACCTTCTGCTCCTCCTGATCAACATCTTCCTGTTGGTCATCGGCCTCTTCATGGAGACCAACGCGGCGATCACCATCTTCACGCCGATGCTGCTGCCGCTCGCCGTCTCGGTCGGCATCGATCCGGTCCATTTCGGCGTCGTGATGGTGCTGAACCTGATGATCGGGCTGCTGACGCCGCCGGTCGGGATGGTGCTGTTCGCCGTCGCGAAGGTGGGCGACGTGTCGATCAATCGGGCGGTCGCGGCGCTGGCGCCGTTCTATCTGCCGCTGATCCTCGCGCTCCTCATCGTGACCTACGTGCCGCAGATCTCGCTTCTGCTGCCCTCGCTGATGCGCTGACCCCTCACCCGCGCCGCCCCCCTCGCGGCGCGGAGTCTCCCCGCCATCCGCGCCGCCCATCGAGTACCGCGGCCGGCGCTCTTACCGAATAGGCGGCAACACCGTCAGGCCGGCGGCGAACGCAAAACGGCCCGACAGCCAAGCCGTCGGGCCGTTTCGATTCAACGCGAGCCTTTCGGTGCGAATGCGGCCCGAGCGAGAGACATCGGGCCTTCGTGGGCCGCACCGCTCCCCGCCAGCCATCCATCGCAGGGGAAGGCGGGAAGCAGCCGCCGATCCTCTCGCCGGCCAACGTCCCCGCCTCGCCGCGAGCGGCCGGCGGGCCGCTGGTCGACGGGATCGGCCGCCCGAGGTCTCTTAGCTTTGCCGGTCGCCGGGGCGGTCCGTCGTCTCCTGCGCGAGGGCGACGTCATCGCCGTCTTCCTCTTGGGCATCGGAGAGGTTTTCCGCACGGCTGCGACGCGCGGCACCGGCCGATCCGAGCTCTACAGAGCCGCGCGGCGGGTAGGCGACCGTTCCGCTCACCTCCTTCACCTGCGCATCCGACATGAAGGGGAACGGGAGCGCCCCCTTCTCGCGCCAGGCGTCGACGGCGCCCACGGCGTGACGCGTCCGGTCCACATCGAGCCCCGCATCGCGGTTGAAATAGAGCCGCGAGGCCGGAACCGCGAAGCCGGTGCCCGCCTCCTCGACGATTTCGTAGATGCGCAGGAAAATGTCCTCACGGATCGCGTAGAAGTCGTTCCACTCGCGCGTCAGGGCGTAGATCCGAATGCCGATCTTGAGCGCCGATTCGCCGTAACCGGAGAACCGGATGCGGATCGTGTCGCTCTCGATGCGCGGATGGGCGTGGGCCATCGCCCGCAGATTGCCGAGGACATAGCGAAGCTGATCGGGGCTCGTCTCGTAGCGCAATCCGATCGTCTCGTTGATCAGCATCCGGTCGCACTGGGCCCAGTTGATGATCTCCATGTCCGCGAATTTCGCGTTCGGAACCGAGATCAATGTGCGGTCGAGACCACGGATCTGGGTGGAGCGGATGCCGATCGCCTCGACGGTGCCCATGTAGCTGCCGAAGGAACAGAAGTCACCCACGCGCACCGGCTGATCGGCAAAGAGGACGAAGCCGCCGATGAGGTTTTCGAGCGAGGGCCGCACCGCGAGCGCCACCGCCAGCGAACCGACACCGAGGCCGGCGACCACACTCATGACCGGCAACCCGAGCTCGGTGCCCCCGATCCCGAGAATGACGAGAATGCCGATCACGCCGACGATGCGCGCCCCCAGCTTCACGAGGCTCGCATTGAGGCTCTGCTTCGGCCCCTCCGGCGTGCTCATCATCCAGTTGAAGGCGCCCGTCACGACCACCCAGAAGAGCCACGCCAAGGTGAGATAGGTGCAGACGACCGAAAAATGCGTCATCCAACCGGCGAATTCGCCGGAGAGGTTGATCTGATCGTCGAAGAACCAGTCGACGACGCCGATCGTGATCAACGTGACGAACGGCGGCACCAGGCGGCGCACGACGCGCAGCGTGCGCCCGTCCTCCGGCTTCGGCCAGACCAAAAGCGTGAACCCGGCGAGCAAGGCGCCCGCGAGCGCCACCGTGACGATGACGGAGGCGACCTTCCAGCGCGGCGTACCGTGCCAAAGATAACGGCCATCGTCCGGCATGGCGCGCACGACATCGGCCGGGATCATCGGCCCGGTGATCTGAGGCCAGCCCCGCGTCCAGGAGCTGAACGCGAGATCGGACTCCATCGGCACGTCCATGAGCGCGGTCGCAAAGCGCGGCGCGGCCCGCACGGTCGCGCCCGAGAACAGGAATTCGCCCTGACGCGGCCCCTCGTCGTGCCGGATGAGGCGCAGCGGCGTCAGCGGCAGACGCCAGCTCGCATTCTCGTCGTCACTGAAGGCGTCGACGTCCGGAATGTCGTCGCTCGCGGGTAGATCGATCCGGCCCGCGATGTCGAGAATTGCGAGAACCGTCGACACGCCCGTCTCGCGCCGCGTCGCCGGCGCGATCTCCGAAAGATCGATGAGCGCGATCAGCTGGTCGAACAGAACATTGATATCGTCGAGCTGTTCGGCCGACTTGTCGTTGCGATAAGCGAGCACGGCGGCTTCGATCTCATCGGTGAGATAGCGCAATGTATCGATGGTGAGGCGCGGGCTGCCGGTGCGGACCGGCCGGGCCCCGCTTGTCCCGTCATCGGCCGCCGCAACGCTCGGCTGCGTTTCGACGATCGCCTCCTGGGCCAGCGCGTTCGGGTTCGCCAGCATGACGACGAACGATGCAGCAAGCGCCAGTCCAGCCAAACGGCGACGAATTTCACGTATCACAAGCCCACTCTCAGTCTCGCTCGGCGGGTCGCGATCGACCGCCGAGATGCGCACGACGAAGCCGGCAAGGCCGACCCCTGCCTGTTTTAGAGGAGATTTCGGGCGAGATGGAACCCTTGGCCCGACGCCAATCGGCGACATCCGCCTCGCCGGCCCCGCCGCCCGGGCGCGCCGATGGACGCCCCTCCAACGCGCGACGTCGCCATTCACGCCCACACCGCTTGACGATTTCGTCAGCACCCAAGCGGTCCCAGACCCCTCCCCCGCCCCGCTCGCGTGGACTGCGGAATTGCCGAAACGTCGCGGCGAAATCGCAAGGCCCACGACGCCGCCGGACGACCGCGGGCGGGTGCGGCCGACGGGTCCCGCTCCCGCCGCATCCGAGGACAGGCGCGATCAGCCCCAGGTCAATGGATCGAGCTGAAGGTAAAACGCCGCGCGGTCGCTGTCGGGATGGTCGATGCCGAGGCCGCGAAACAACGCGCCGAACGCGGCATCGGCCTGCGCGTCCGAGGTCCACGTCTCCCCCGCGCTCGCCAGCATCAGCGCGATATCGACATAGGGGTCGACGACCCCCAACCGGCCGAGATCGATAAATCCGGTGCAGCGCAGCGTCTCGGGATCCACCATCAGGTTCGCCATGGTGGCGTCCCCATGACAGACCACCCTGTCTCGCACCTCGAGCGCCTGAAGAGACGGCACCGCGCCCTCCAGCCGTGCCAGCAGCGATGCCGGAGGCAGCAATCGATCCGCGTCGGACAAAAAGTCGGGGTTCACGGCATCGCGCGCGACGACATCGCGCGCACGCGTCAACATCGCCTCGAGACGCCTTTCGAAGCGGCAGGCGCGGGGATCGAGCCGGTGCAGCGCGGCGAGCATCTCCACCATCGAGGGCCACGCCGCGAACAAGCCCTCGGCCGGCAGGTCGCTCGCCGGAATGCCGGGTACGGCGGCGGTGACGAGGCAAGCCTCGTCCTCATGCCATTCGAGCACGTGGGGGCACGGAATGCCGCGACCTTCGAGCCACAACAATCGGTCACGCTCGCATTGAAGGTCCCGCT
Source organism: Acuticoccus kalidii (assembly GCF_021556395.1). Classification (GTDB taxonomy): domain Bacteria; phylum Pseudomonadota; class Alphaproteobacteria; order Rhizobiales; family Amorphaceae; genus Acuticoccus; species Acuticoccus kalidii. The sequence continues at coordinate 4,804 of NZ_JAKGCS010000012.1, read as the reverse complement.
CACGCCCGGGCGCTGCGATCTTGGCATAAGCCGCCGCCCCGTCGCCGCTGCGATAGACCGCATCGCCCGACTCTCCCGTCCGCACGGGAACCCAGCCCGTTCGATCAAAGCACGACATTGGAGAGAGCTACCCGGCCGCCAGCGCGTTCGCAACGGGCTCGCCGCAATGAGCGGGATGACCACGACCGAAGCGCCGACGGGGTCGGGTCGCTGGCGGACAGCGTGGGGGTTGTGGTGAGTGGGGGTTGGGTTTTGTGGCGCGCCACGCCGGGTGATGATGAGAACTATGTCTACGCTATAGCACTCTAATGCCGCAATATGTCTCATTCCTTTCACTGTGACCATCGCGGCACGAGCCTTTACTGTGCGAGGATCAGCGAAACCTACACCGAGTCTTACATTCATGTCCGACGCACCGCAGACTGAACAGAAATCCGAACCCTCCCTGATCGTGCTCGCGGCTATTCTATCGGCAGACCCAGAGATGCCAATCTCTGGCGAGCGTTCAGTCGACTGCTCGGTGCTGTGGCGACACTATTCGACGGCGCGCGACGCGGCCGAGTTGGCTGGCAATGTAGAAAAGGCAGCCGTCTACAATCTTCTGGGAGGTGTTTGTACGATGAGTCTACAGGCAGGGGAGCCATTGAAACCTTTCACTCCGCTGATGGCGTGGGCGACCGGATCAAGTCCAACGCCCCTTACATATCGAGGCAAACAGTCACTGGTATTCGGCGAGCTGGCGGCTGAAGTTGCCCACCCCGCCCTCAAAGCGCGGCTGGCTGATCTCGCATGGGTGAACACCAAGCAGCACGAAGCCGCTCGACTGGCGATCGAGAGCTATATCGAATGCGTCCGCCGGCTTTTGGCGGGCAAGGCCGAGATGCGAAGCCGCCGCAATGAGGCAAGCGGCCCTCGTGCGCTTGACCTGCTGCGCCGCGCTTGCGTCCTGCAACGGCAGATCGGCTGGGGCGGCGGGCAAACCGATGATCTCGTTTCACTCGCCAAGAAGGTCCGGCAGCCGGCGCTGAGGCGCGAAGACGTGTTCGGTTTCGTGCGGGCGAGCGATCTGGAACTGGACTTCAAAACGACAAGGGCCGCAAGTCTTGCAAAAACGGCAGAAGCGTTTGCCGCCACCAGGGCGGCTGCTGGCGACAAAGACGGACCGGAGCAGCTTTGGCGTCTGACCGCTCGCGCTTATTCACGCGCTGATCGAAAGGTCGATGCCGACCGGGCGCTGGTTCAGGTTGCAGAGCGCCTCGTCGAAACTGCCGATCGTATGGCGAAAAGTCCCATGCACGAGACCCATTGGCTTGAACAGGCGATTGCAACGTTGCGACGAGTTCGAGGCACGAATGCCAGACGCGCTGATCTGCAAGCGCGTTTGGTGCGCAAGCAGGGTGATATCGCCGATTTCATGGCGCCGATTTCGTCCTCGACTGACATCTCCGAGATTGTCGAGGGACCAAGGCGCAATTGGGCGGCAAGGAATTGGCGGATGCTCTCCTCATCTACTCGGTCCAAAGCCGCTCACCCGCCGTCGCCGCTCTTCGCCGGGAGGCAGAGGAATCCATCAGACGATCTCCCTTTGGCAGCCTGTTCGCCTCGGTGATCTATGATGAGACCTTCAAGCCGGCCTCGCGAACGCCACCCGCCGGCGGTTTCGCGAGTCCTCCCAATGAGGCGAACATTCGGGTCCAGATCATCCAGCACGAGCAGATGAGGCGTGGTTTGGTTGTGGCAGGGCAGATCGAGCCAGGCCGCTACCAAATCGTGTTCGATCATGCCCCAGATGAGCGGGTGCTGACGACGCTCGCGGCAATGAGCCCGTTCGTGCCGCCGCACCACGAAGCAATCTTCGGGCGCGGCTTCGCCCACTTCTTCAACGGTGATTTTATCGAGGCGGCACACCTTCTTGTGCCGCAGCTCGAAAACTCCCTGCGCTACGTGTTGAACGCAGCGGACGTAGACACGACGCGTCTAAAATCCGATCTGACGCAATCGAGCGCAACGCTTTCCACCTTGCTCGATCCGTCAGGTGAATGGCGCTGACGTGACCCCCGTTTATCATCCAGCCGGACGGAGAGTCGGGCGATGATCTAACTGGGTTGATGGGTGGTGTGGAAGAGGCCGGGGCGCGGAGCCCTTGCGGAGCGCAGCGTCCCGGCCGGTCGTTGTGGTGAGGGCATCGCAATAGGCCCGCGGCGTCATCCAACCGAGGCGCGAATGCGGGCGCTCTTCGTTGTAGTCTCGGCGCCAGGCCTCGAGCACGGCACGGGCATGCGGGAGCGAGTGGAACAGCGTCTCGTTGAGAAGCTCGTCGCGCAGCCGTCCGTTAAAGCTCTCGATGAAGCCATTCTGCTGCGGCTTGCCCGGTGCGATGTAATGCCAGTCGGTCCTGGTGTCGCTCGCCCAGCCGAGGATCGCGTTCGACGTCAGCTCGGTGCCGTTGTCGCTGACGATCGCCTTGGGACGGCCCCTGAGGCGCACCAAGTTGTCGAGCTCGCGAGCAACGCGCCGGCCCGACAACGACGTGTCCGCGATCAGAGCCAGGCATTCGCGCGTGCAGTCGTCTACGAGCGCCAGGATGCGGAAGCGGCGCCCGTCGGTCAGCTGATCGGAGACGAAGTCGAGGCTCCATCGCTGGTTCGGCGCCTGCGGCAACACCAGGGGCGCGCGTGTGCCGATCGCCCGCTTGCGTCCGCCACGTCGGCGGACCGTCAACTTCTCCTCGCGATAGATCCGCTGAACCTTCTTGCGGTTCACCGCGTGGCCCTCGCGACGCAAGAGAACGTGGAGACGGCGATAGCCGAAGCGCCGGCGCTCGGCCGCCAGAGCCTTCAGCCTCGCCCGCAGCTCGGCGTCATCCGGCATGGTGGCGCGGTCGCGCACGCTCGACCGATCCGCTCCGATGACCCGGCAGGCCCGCCGCTCGCTCATGTCGAAGGCGTCGCGCAGGTGCGCCACGGCCTCCCGACGCGCCGCGGGCCTCACCACTTTTTTCCCAGGAGATCCTTCAGCGCGGAGTTGTCCAGCATCGTAAGCCTCCGGCGGAGGCCGCCTTGCGGGTGGTGAGCGTCGCGGCGGAGAACTGTGCGTATGGACAGGCATACGCACAGGGCGTTCGAGCGGTTGGAGGTGGTCGAGAGGGGCCGCCGGCGTCGCTGGAGCGATGATGAGAAGCTGAAGATCGTGCTGGAGAGCATGGAGGGTCCGCGTCTGGTCTCGGCGACGGCCCGGCGGCACGGGATCTCGCGCTCGCAGCTGGTGACGTGGAGGCGTGCGTTCCGGGTGGAGCCGCCCCGATCTGAGAAGACGCCGACGTTCGTGCCTGCCATCATCGAGCCGGAACCGCATCCGCCCGAGGCGCGAGAGATAGAGCCGCGGCCTGAAACCCCGGTGACGGCCTCGCGGATGGAGATCGTTCTCGCCTGCGGCCGGCGGATCGTCGTCGGCGCCGACGTGGACGGCGAGGCGCTGGCCCGCGTGGTCGCCGTTCTGGAACGGCGATGATCCCGGTTCCGAGTGGCGTGAGGGTGTGGCTCGCGACCGGCCACACGGACATGCGCAAGGGATTCCCCGGCCTGTCGCTGATGGTCCAGGAGGTGCTGCGGCGCGACCCGCTGAGCGGCCATCTGTTCTGCTTCCGCGGGCGCCGGGGCGACCTTCTGAAGGTGATCTGGCACGACGGCCAGGGGGCGTGTCTCTTCACGAAGCGGCTGGAGCGGGGCCGCTTCCTGTGGCCCTCGCCGGCCGATGGCGCGGTGACGATCACGCCTGCGCAGCTCGGCTATCTGCTCGAAGGGATCGACTGGCGTCACCCGCAAGAGACCTGGCGTCCGACGTCGGTCGGGTGATGTTTTGCCTTGGCGCGCCCCGGCGATCGTGATTCGCTCAAGGTGTGAACAGCGCCGCCGATTCGCTCCCCGACGACCTTGCCAGCGCCCACGCGATGATCCGCGCGGAGCGGGCACGCCGCCTTGCCGCGGAAGCGGCGCAGTCGGACGTGACCGCCCTGGTCGCCCATCTCAAGCTCCAGATCGAGAAGCTGAGGCGCGAGCTCTACGGCAGCCGCTCCGAGCGCAAGGCTCGGCTTCTGGAGCAGATGGAGCTGCAGCTGGAGGATCTCGAGACGACGGCCAGCGAAGATGAGCTGGTGGCCGAGACCGCGGCAACGCAGACAGGATCGGCCCCGGCGTTCACGCGCAAGCGGCCCGCGCGCAAACCCTTCCCGGCCCATCTGCCGCGCGAGCGTGTCGTGATCGCCGCGCCGGAGAGCTGCCCGTGCTGCGGCTCGACCCGGCTGTCGAAGCTCGGCGAGGACATCACCGAGACGCTGGAGGTGATCCCCCGTCGCTGGAAGGTGATCCAGACGGTGCGCGAGCGGTTCGCCTGCCGTCAGTGCGAGCGGATCACGCAGCCGCCCGCACCGTTCCACGTGACGCCGCGCGGCTTTGCCGGACCGCACCTTCTGGCGACGATCCTGTTCGAAAAGTTCGGGCAGCATTTGCCGCTGAACCGGCAGAGCGAGCGCTATGGCCGCGAGGGGATCGACCTGTCGGTCTCGACCCTCGCCGACCAGGTCGGTGCCGCGACGGTCGCCCTCGCACCGCTCCATGCCCTGATCGAGGCGCATGTTCTGGCCGCCGAGCGCCTTCACGGCGACGACACCACGGTGCCGATCCTCGCCAGAGGCAAGACGATCACCGGCCACATCTGGGCTTACGTCCGCGACGACCGGCCGTTCGGCGGGAGGGCGCCTCCAGCCGCGCTCTACTATGCTTCGCGCGATCGGCGGCAGGAGCAC
>NZ_JAKGCS010000011.1 GCF_021556395.1 Acuticoccus kalidii | reverse complement strand
CCCGGCTGACGCGGTTGAGACCGTCCCAGACGATCGTCCGGTTGATCGCGGCAAAACCCTGGACCGTCTCGAGATTGCCGTTGGCGTCATAGGTGAGGCTGCCGCCGCGGATCGCCGTCGGCGCGTGCGGGCGCGGCTGGCCGGCGGCGGGGTAGGTGTAGTGCCCCATACCGGTCTTGAAGGTGAGGTTGCCGTTCGGATCGTAGCTGTAGTCGGTCAGCGTGTCCGTCGCGGTGTTGCGCGCATAATCGAGCCGGCCGGCGGTGTCGTAATAATAGGCCCACTGATCGGCCTCGGTCGGCCCGCCGGTCGAGGTGATCCGGCCCGCCCCGTCTCGCGTGAAGGTCCGCCGCCACAGGCGCGTGCCGCCGCGCATGAGGTCGATCTCGTCGAGCCAGCCCCGCTCGGCGTCATAGGTCCACTCGGCACGAACGCCGTTGGCATAGTCGCGGGCGGTGAGCTGGCCCCTTGCATCGTAGCTCGAGCCGGTGACGAGCTCGGGAACGACAGTCGGCTTGCCGGTGGCGGTGTAGACCCACGGGTCGTTCCCGGCCCCGATGCGGTCTCCGTCCGGATACTCGATCCACCGTGTGAAGCCGGCATTGAAATAGCTCTCGGTCCGCTCGTACGTTGCCCCGTTCGCCGTGAAGGTCTGCGTCGTGACGAGCCCGCGCGGGTCATAATCGTAGGTGTAGGTGACGTTGTCGTTCGACGCCGTCGTCAGCTCACCCTTGTTGAACGCGTTCGGCCGCACCTCGTCATAGGTGAGCGTATCGGTGGAGGCCGAGTTCGTCCCCGCGCGCATCGTGCGCGAGGTCATCCGGTTCAGACCGTCATAGGTGAAGTCGGTGCGCTGCGTTTTGGCGTCGACCCGCCGCGTCAGGCGGTCGTCGTCGTCATATTGGAAGATCCAACGCCCGGAGTTCGGGTCGTTTGCGACCGTGCGGCGCCCCAGCGTGTCATAGGCGTAGTTCGCCGTGTTCCCGGCGCTGTCGCTCGCCGACCGCAATTGATCGAGGCCGTCATAGTTGAAGCGCGTCTGGGCGCTGATGTTCGCCCGATCGACGATGATGAGGGTCGTTCGTCCGAAGCCGTCGGTGAAGGATTGCGTCTCGACGCCGACCTCGTTCGTCACGATCGTGTTGAGCGCGTAGTTGACGCTCAGCGGGACATCGTAGCGCGTGTCGATCGCGTTCCCGTCGGGAAAGAGGCGGCGAACCTCCCGGTTCAGGGCATCATACTCGATGCTCGTGGTGTAGATGTTGGAGGCGCCTTCGAAATAGGGAGCGCTCGTGCTGCGGACATTGCCACGGGCATCGAAGCCCGTATTGACGCGAATGATCTCGCCGGCGGCCTGCGGTTGGCGGGTGAGATAGACCCGGCCGAGACCGTCGAAATTGTAAGAGACGAACCGCTGAAGCCCCGAAACACCATGCCGCTGAACGAGAATGCGCTGGTTCGTCGGATCCCCAAGGTTGATATAATCGGTCCGCCGGAAGTCGTTCCCCGGAAGGGTGACGTCGATCTCTCGGCAGAGGGCATCGTACTGATAGGTGGTGACGCTGCCGTTGACGTCCGTGGACGTCGCCGGCGCCAGGCAGAGATTGTTCCACCTCGCCCGCTCGACGAGGCCTTCCGGATGCGTCGTCTTCGTGACGAACTGATGGAAGACCGCATCGTATTCATACGACGTCGTGTGTCCGAGCGGCGTCGTCTCGGACGTCAGGTTGCCCCAGGTCGCATCATACGTGAAATCGGTCTCGGTCCAGCGATCCTCGCTCTCGAGATAGCGCGAGACCCGGGTGAGGTTCGTGTTCGTCGGCAGCGTGTCGTAGTCGGTGGCGCCGGAATAGAAATGACTGGTTCGCCGCAGGATCGCGCCGTCGGTCCCATTGCCCGTGTAGACGACGATCGTGCGGGGCAGATTGACGAGGTAGATGGATTCGTTGCGGATGAACGTCGTGTTGGTGGTTCGCGCGCCTCCCGCACTCGTCGGCACGGCAAAGTCGTGCTGCCTGCGGACGAGCCCGAACGCATCATGGGTATAGGTCGAGCGACGCCCTTTATCATCCCGGCCAGCCTGGACGAGAACGGACTTCTCTTCCGTGACGAGCGCGCGATAAGGCAGAACGCCGTTGCGGGAGGTCACATCCTTCGTATCGCGCGAGACGAGCGTATCGGCCCCGTCATAGCGCTCGACCGATGAGGGCAGGCCGATCGCGGCGAAGAGCTGGTAATAGGTGATCTGCAGACGCGGGCGCCCCGCCTCGCCCGGAACCTGCGGCAGACGGGCCGTGACGTTGCGAAAGCCCAGAAACTCCCGCTCCGATGTGCTCCACGACCCGCCACTATAGGAGAATGTCGTGCGGGAGGTCGTGCCCCGCCCATCGTCGACCTGCAGCTCCCTGACCGTCTGCATGACGAAGGGCAACGGACCGTTGTTCCAATCCGAGGACGGTCGATAATCGATCGTCGTGGTGGCGCCGAACGGGATCGTGAGCTCGTGGACGAGATTTTGCGGCGGGCGGGCCGAGGTTCGGACGGCGATGTCGCCGTCGGTGTTGAAGTTGACCCCGATCTCGCCGAGGAAATCGGCGAGGCCGTCGCCGTTGAAATCGGCGGTCCCGCCGGCCTGTGTGAACCCGGCATTCTGGTAGGCGAAGCCGTTCCCGGTCGACAACAGGACGGCAGGGGGGATCGAGCCCGCGTACCAGGTCGTCTCCACCATATTGATATCGGCGCGACCGTCGCCGTTGAAGTCGCCGAGAACCCACCGGCCGAGCCCTGCCGGGAAGGTCGTCCGGTCGGCGCCGGCGATCGGGAAGCTGCGTTGCTCAAAGCCCTTGCCCGTGTTGAGGAACACGCGCATCGAGGGTGTGTTGGTGTTGGTATTGGCGAGGTTCGAGACAAAATCGTCGAGGCCGTCGCCGTTGATGTCGGCGATCATCGGAGAGTTCGGTGCGGTGCCGGGCTGCACTATGAGCTTCGGCATCGTGGTGTTCTGTTCGGAGAGCACCCGATTGAACTGCTGATCGTCCGGCGACCAGGTGAAGACCCGAGAATTGCCCCCGGCGGTGAGGTGCATGACGTCGGCCTTACCGAGACCGAACGCATCGAGGGCGACAACCTCGCAGGTCCTCGGGTCGAGGACGTTCACACACAAGGTGCGTCCAAAGTTCTTCCGGGTCGGGGTTCCGCCGGTCCGCCCGAAGAAAACGTCGCCATAGGTCGGGATCAGGATGTCGTCGATGCCGTCCCCGTCGAAATCGGCGACCACATTGTACTTGAGAGAAAAGCGGACTGGCTCGACGCAATCATTCGCGGTCACGTTCCCTTGCGTGAAGATGCGCGAGGCGCTGCTAATGCTCGACGGCCCGAAATAGTAGACGTCGACGGCGATCCGCTCATGGGCGAGCTGACCGTTCTCGTCCTCCTGCCGACAATAGGAGAAGCGGATGAGGTCGGATCGCCCGTCTCCGTTCATGTCGCCCGATCGGAAGCTCACGACCTCGCCGGGTTTCGTGCGACAATAGGGTGAAGTGACGTTCGGAACGGTGTAAGTCGCTTGGGCCTCGACGCCTTGCCGTCGGACATAGACGAGACAGTCGCCCGCGGACACCGAACCGCTCGGCGGCCCCTTGATCTGGGGGAGGATCAGGTCGTCCTTGTTGTCCCCGGTGACGTCACCCGCGAGATAGGGCCACTCGCGTGCCTTGTCATTGGTGTTGGTCTGGGCCCAAGCCGGGTTGACGCGGTTTGCGGTAAAACTCGTGGCAGGAAGGCGCGTGCCGCCCGTCACCACCCCGCCCGAGATGCTGACATTGCTTCCATAGCGCCAGACGTTCGCCAGCTGCGAGACGCCGTCGAGGGCGTTGTTGTTGTAATCCAGCCGATAGGCACCCTGGGTCGCCCCGTTCGCCCGCACCTCGATCGTGGTCAGACGGCGGTTGACCGTGAGGAGCCCGGCCCCGGTGGCATAGGAAAAGGGATCAGGACGGGCTTCGTGATAGAAGCGGATCTCGTAGGCGTTGTAGCTGATCGAGCTCGGGATGCAGTAGGCGATCTGGAAGCACGCATAGTCGTACGTGACCACCCGGCCGTTGGTGTCGGTGATCGAGGCGAGAAGCCATCGATAGTTGTTGAGCAGCCGGTTCTCGTCACCGGTCGACCCTGTCGCCGAGCTGAACGCACTGACCGGCTTGAAAAAGAGTTTTACGCCGTCCCGCCGCGTAATCGTCCACGTGTTCGGCCCGGTATTGTTGCGGATCTTCCGGAAATCCTCGACCCGCATGACGTAATTGCCGCCATTGTCGCAACTGGGGCTCGCGACGTCGATGTCCGCGCACGCCACCATCTCCCGACCATTCAACAGATAGATATCGTCGCTGTTGAATTGCGGCGTGCCGCGACCGGGCCGGGCACGATCGATGACCGGAATGCCGTCGAGACGCATGCCGACGCCCGTCAACCCCTTCACGAGGCCGCTATATCGCAGGCGCTGGTTGGAGCTGTAGACGAGGCTGAGCGCGGGCGTGATGTCGTAATAGTCCGGCACGTCGATCGCGATGCGATGTCCGAACGCGCCGTTCGAATAGGTCTCGGGCTCGGGCAAAATCGAGGTCGGCGCCTGAAGCTGAGCGGGGAGTGTATCGTCGGCGCGCACCGTCGGCGCGGATTGTTCGGCCGACGGCGCGTCTTCCATTTCCGAACTCGAAGCCTGATTCTGGTCGGTCGTCGTCGCAGTCGAGCCGGCGGTCGAATCCCCGGTGTTGGCCTGATCGACGGACCCAGTCTCGGCGCTCTCGCCTTGTTCGGAGCTGTCCACAGGAGCAATATTCCGAATTGGCAAGTTGCATTGGAAAAATGCGCTGCCTGCTTATGAGGCAGGCCGCCTCGCCGACGACCCTTGATGATCGGTTTTCCTGCTTTTTCCGCGCCCCTCGAAAATGCCGCCGGCCGTGATGAGCCGACGACGTGGAGTTGGTAGAACTTGCGGCGCAGATGGGTCCAGCTTTTGAAACAAGAGATGGCTCGTCCCATTAGTGGCGGAAGGCATCTCGCAGGGGCCGGAACGGACGTGGAGGACCTGGTGCGAGTCAGGTTGCCGGAGCCGTGGCCGGTGACCCTCGTTCCGCCGGCAGAGGGAACGGCTTTTTTGGGCGCTGCTGAGTGCTCTTGGTACTTGACCCCTCCCGGACCTGTCCAAACGTCGTTTCGCTTATGTGAGGGCTGGAAATAGCCGCCGCAAAGCCGTTCCGCCGGCATTGAGGTCGCCATCTTGGTCTCTGAGACGACCACACGCTTTCTTCGAGAGCGGCACTGCGGCGTTTTTGCTTGCTCTATCGGAGTAGATTGAGGCTTGGCGGTGATGTCGCTTTCAAAAAATGAAAGAGGATGAGGCCCGGGCCAAATACCGCTTTAGGCTAGGCCGTAGGCCCGGGGCGAAGCGAGGGAGTGCGAGCGGAGGGTAGGAAATGCAGCATTTGCGTCTTGCACGGAGGAGCGGTTCGGGATTGGTGCTGGTGTTAAATTATGAGTTAGAATTTGTGTTACGCTGTGGATGAGCACTCATAAGGGACTGATTTAAGAGTGAAATTCGGAATGGTTGGTGGGTAAAACCCCGAATCTCGGTGGGTGAAACCCCGAATCTCGGTGGGTGATACCCCGAATCTCGGTGCCGGTGGGTGAAACCCCGAAAATCGTTGACTCAGTGGGCGAAACCCCGAAAGATGAGGTATGGTGGATGAAACCCCGAATAATGTGAGCCAACTCATTCCCGACCGGCATCCGCAGCATGATCTGTTCATCTGCGATGTGGCCGATGCGGTTCTGAAGGATGTGATGGCGCATATGGAGCATCCCTTCTATTCCCTATCCAAAAAACCAGAAACAACGGTCCGGCGGTATGAGCATAACGGAAACTGGCTGGAAATAACTCCCTCCGTTAAAGGCCTCGCCACGATCTATGACAAGGATATTCTGATCTATTGTATCTCGAAAATCTTTGCGAAGATAAAAATTAACGAGAAGATCAGCCCTCGAATTCGGATCAATTCCCATGATCTGCTTCGCTTTGCCAATAGGGGCACAGCGGGCAAGGACTACGTGGCCTTGGTCGATGCCTTGGAGCGACTGCGCGGCACAACCATCTCGACGAACATCCGCACGGGCGACGAAGAGCAGATCGATACGTTCGGATTGATCGAAGCCTCCTCTGTCCGTCGCAAGCACGGCCTCGACGGCCGGCTTCTTTGGGTGGATGTCACGCTCTCGGAGTGGGTCTTCAACGCCATCCGGGCGCAGGAGGTTCTAACGCTTCACCGGGACTATTTCAGGCTGCGCAAGCCGATCGAGCGCCGAATCTATGAGATTGCGCGCAAGCATTGCGGGCAGCAGGACAGCTGGCGGATTGGCTTGCAGACCCTGCTCAAGAAATCGGGGTCCAAGGCCGACTTGAAAGAGTTCAGGCGTTCGGTTCGGCACCTGGCCGAGCACGACCACTTGCCGGACTATAGCGTTTCCTTCGACCCTGTGGCCGACATGGTGATGTTCCACAACCGGGGCTCGATGGCGGCCACCCTCCCCTCTTCTGCCTGGGAAGGCCAGCTCGACCCGGAAGCCTATCATGATGCGCGCGAAGCGGCGCCGGGATGGGATGTGCACTATCTCGAGCGGGAGTGGCGGCAGTGGCTCGGGGAGAATGAGATCGAGCCGAAACACCCGCCCCGGCACTTCGTGAAATTCTGCCAAACCTGGCGTGAGAAGCGAGGCGCGCCGTCATAGCTCATGATATCATTTTATATCTTGAGATACGATATGCTATCATATGATTTCTTATCATTTTATATCATATGGTATTGTAAGGTATTTCGCACTAGAATCGCTCCTGGTCGCAAACCACTCCATAGGAACCACCCATGCCCATCATCGCTTTTGCAAACTCGAAAGGAGGCTCAGGAAAAACCACAAGCGCTTTGCTGCTTGCCTGCGAGCTCGCCGAATCCAAACCCGTCACCGTCATCGATGCCGATCCGCGGCGACCAATCTCGACCTGGGCCGGTCAGCACCCGAGCCAGATCCAGGCTGGCAAGAGTGACGAGAACGCCGAGGCCAAACGAAAGCGCAGGGCGGACCAGGTGCCGCCGAACATGCGCGTCATCACCTCCAATGGTGAAAATTCCATCCTCGAAGAGATCGAGGAGGCGGCCGAGAACTCCGTCTTCGTGATCATCGATCTGGAAGGCGTCGCTTCCAAGCTCGTCAGCTATGCGATGAGCCAGGCCGATTTTGTGATCGTGCCGATGAAGGAGCAGGAGCAGGACGCGAATGCGGCGCTCGACATCATCATGGAAATCCATCGCAACATGAAGGCCGTACGACGCAAGATCCCGTACGCTGTCCTGTTCACGCAGACGAGGTACGTGAAGTCTCGGACTGCTCGGCACATTGCGTCCCAATTTCGTGACAACGACCGCATCGACACGTTTGAGACGGAAATCGACGAGCGCGACGCCTATTCGTCGGTGTTCTCCACTGGTGGCAGCGTGCGCTCCCTCGACCCGAAGAACGTCAACAACCTCGAGAAGGCGATCGCGAACGTCGAGGCGTTCCGCAATGAAGCGATCGCGAAGCTGCGGGCGCTTCGCCAGAGTGGTGACGAGAGGCAGGTGGCGTGATGGCGGGCAATAGAGAAGCACTGGACATCCCGGCATTCGACAGCCTCGATGATTTTGACCTCCCGAAGAGCCGAACGGCGAAACCTGCGCCAGCCGCACCGGATAAGCCCTCGCCAAAGCGTGCCCCAACCGCCACGAGCGGCCGTGCGCGCCAGGCCGTCGACCGAGCCTCCAGCTTTCCGAGCCGGGAAGCGCCTGACGAGGGACAGCTGAACATGCGCGGACCGAATGCCGTTCTCGACCGGTTCAAAGCGCTCTGCAAAGCGGACCGGCGAAAATACGCCGACATGCTGGAGATCCTCATGGACCTCTATGACGAACAGGCTGGCAAGGCCTGAAGCGGAGCGGCTTGCCCCTCAGAACGGAAGATTGTCGTCTGCCGCACCATTCGACCCCGGCTTGGTCGGTTCTCCGCCAGGGTCGAGTGCATCTGATAGCCTAGCAGATTGAGCTTTTAGTAGAACCACCTTGCTGTGACCCCCGCGGTTCATCCAATTGAACACGGGGTCGGCGTTTGCGACGCTGTTGCGCTGGCGGAGCAATGGGCGATCGGCGGAGCGCCCCCATTACGAGGAGCCGATCGCCCATTGCGGTAAGTTGGGCGGCGTAGGCCACCGACGTGGAATAACCGAGCGCCGAGTGCGGCCTGTCGTGGTTGTAGTCGGCGACCCAGCGGGCCATGACGCTTCGGGCATGGGCGAGGCTGGCGAACAGCGTCTCGTTCAAGAGCTCATCGCGCATTTCCACGAGATGGGCGACAGCGATCCGCTTGGCGGCGGACGTCAACATTTTCGGACGATAAGGTCTTTCAACGCGGTGTTGTCGAGCATCGCATCGGCAAGCAGCCGCTTCAGCTTGGCAAGAGGCCGATCCGCGCCGGCCTACGTCTCAGCCTCGACGCCGTCATGGGCGAGGATTGGGGCGAGATCGATCTCGGACGCAGCCGACGCGCGTCACCGCCTCAAGCTTGAACTCGCGGCTGAACTTCCTTCTCCGCATTCCAATCCTCCGGTACTTCGAACACCCTATCTCGGTGTCCACGAAGCCGGCAGCAGGCCAGTACTAGGCTCATAGGTCGTCCGCTATGTGCCCCAAAGAATCGGAATTCAGCGTCCGGCACCCGAACCGGAAGGTCACGAGTAGGAAACAGCCCCCTCTCCCCCCGAGGTCTCTATCCGCGTTGTGGGGGCACCCAACGGAAGACAGGCGGTCAACCCGGTTGGGCAGGTGGCTTTTTGCCTCCAATTCCGGCGCATTGAAAAATTAGGGTCCCCCGCCGGTCCACGCCGTGGGGCGCTGAACTTTGCCCCTCCCCCGGCGGATTAGCGAACGCGGCTCATCCCGATAGAGCGACTTGCAGTGTGTCATCGCCTCCCGCGCATGGCGTTTAGACGCGCCTGGGGGCGCCGTGGCGCGCCTACTCCATTGATGGGGCCCTACCCATCCAAAGCAAAGATGCTTATCTCCGGCCGCCTGAGAGCCTCCTGAGCCATATCCAGGATCAAGGGCCCGGAGCGGTTGGTCGGCTTCTGGCAAAGCTGAGCGAACCGACGCCGGCACACAGTCAACCGACCCCAACATCCCGCCAATACCGGCGTTTCCGTTCTTCCGGTCGCCTTCCGCGGAACAAAAGCCCCGGATTTCCTGAATGTTGCGAGGGTTGCGAGGGTTGGGCGAGGGTCAAAAGCGAACCCTCGCAGGCAATTTTCCCTTTTATTTCAAAGGCATAATGAATCTCTGCGAGGGTTGCGAGGGTTATCTCGTGTGTACGTATGAGAAAAAATTCGAAAGAGGGCGACAAGGGGGTCACTGCCCAGCCCCCAAACGTACGCGCGCGCGAGAACCCTCGCACCCTCGCAAGTCGCCACTATGTCATTGATTGAAAAGCGATTTTTACCTGCGAGGGTTCGCTTTTGACCCTCGCCCAACCCTCGCAACCCTCGCAATGTCGAGAGTAGGCTGCGCTGCGGAAGCCGTGAGCGTACCGGTGAGAGTCCCGCAAAGGCAATCCCAGTCGGATGGGTCCTCGGCGGTATTATCGCTGACCCATGATCGCGTGCTTTTCGAAGCTCAGCACGCCTCGGCCGGTGTCGGATCGCTCAGCCGCAAGGGTTGCGAGGTGCTCGTCGCAGCCGCGACGCATGTCGAGCGGTCCCGCTTGCTCGGATAGGATGCGGACAGCCATCTCGCAGCGCGAGGGCGTTGCATCGATTGATCTCAGTTTTGGGATCAGATTGGTGCAACGCGCCCACCGATGCCCGCCGGCCTCCCTAGGGCGCCGTTAAACGGCCCTGGGAGGCTCGTGAGAGCCATGAGCGTCAATTTGGGCCCCTTGGGTCCCTTGGAAAAAGATGCGCCTCTCCGTCGCCCTGAGGGCCATATGGGGCACACCCAGAATCTTGATCTCAAAGCGAGAGGACGCTTTCGACGAAACCGCCTTCCCGATGCACGTCGACGCACAGGCGCGCTCTGGCTCCATACGGGGCCGTTTCCAGCCGATCGTCTCATGCCAGGGAACAAAAACCCCGGATTTCCTGAGCGCTGCGAGGGTCTGCGAAGGTTTGCGAGGGTTTGCGAGGGTCGACGGCGGCCCCGCGAACTCGATTCCCCCTTTTATTTCAATATCTTAATCTCTCTCTGCGAGGGTTTGCGAGGGTTTTCTAGTATTTACGCATATGAAGAAAAACTCGATTTAAAGCCAGAATTCGATCCCTCACGCGTGCGCGCGCGAGAACCCTCGCAAACCCTCGCAGAGAGACGTACGTCGTTGATTTTAAACTGGAATTTTGCGGAGAGGGTTGTTTGCGACCCTCGCAAACCCTCGCAAACCCTCGCAAACCCTCGCAAACCCTCGCAAACCCTCGCGAAATCGAGCGTGTAATGTGAGCCTAGCGATGCGATCCCGACAAAGGCAATCCCTGACCAGCGCTTGAAAGCCGAGACCACCCATCGCCCCAAGCCTCTCGGCCCGCTTTTGCCGAGGGGGCGCGGGGGACCATAGCGGAAGAACGTCGCCAGTGCGCAAGTGAATGCTGCCGTTCTCTGGCCTCATCGACCCGCGGTTTGCCTCGCGGGTCTGTGGGCAGCAGCGGTACGAGGCTCCCGAACTGCGCATCGCTCAGCCGAGAATACTCTCGGATCATGGCGATCTCCCTTCGGAGATCGTGGATCAGATCCGCCTTAACGGATCGTGCTTATGGGTCCTGCCTAGGCTGCAACGGCCTGGCTCGGCGGGATGCCGAGGAGATCGGCAAACAGGCGTGCTCGCGGGATGGCGCGGGCGTGGCTCGCCATAGGCGAGCCACTTTCGGCGAGGATCATCGTACCAGCGTCGAGCAACTTTTCGAGGTCGATGCCCGTCGTCACGCCGAGGCGCTGGAACAGGTAGACGACGTCCTCGCTCGGAATGTTGCCGGTCGCGCCCGGCGCGAAGGGGCAGCCCCCGAGCCCCGCCACCGAGGTGTCAAAGGAGCGGATGCCACTGTCCATCGCGGCGAGGACGTTGGCGATGCCGAAACCGGCCGTGTCGTGACCGTGGAAGCCGAAGCGCGCGCTGCCGCCGAAGGTATCGATGCAGCGCTTGGTGAGGCTTTTCACGTGCGCGGGCGTCGCCATCCCGGTCGTGTCGCTGATGGCGTAGTCCATCCCCTCCCGCAGCGGGATGATCTTCTCGAGCATGGCCATCACCTGGCCCTCGTCCGTCACCCCGTCGAACGGGCAGTGGAAGCAGGTGGCGAGACCGACGCGGATCGTCAGCTCGTTCAGCGGGTCGATCTCCTCCAGCATCGCCTTAAAGTCGGCGATCGAGGCCTCGGTCGAGCGACGCACGTTGGACTGGTTGTGCGCCTCGGAGACCGAGAGGACGAAGATGAGGTTCTTCACGCCCGCCGCCACTGCCCGCCGCGCGCCCTTGGCGTTGGGGACGAGCGTCATGCCGGCGACGGTCGGCATCGGCGGCAAGCCCGCCATGACGGCCTCCATGTCCTGCATCTGCGGGATCGCCTTGGGGCTGACGAAGGAGCCGAGCTCCATCCGCGTAAAGCCGGCGTCCGCAATGCGGCGGATGAGGTCGATCTTCACCTCGGTCGGAATGAACTTGGCGATGTTCTGGAGCCCGTCGCGCGGTCCCACTTCGACGATTTCGACTTCGGTCGCGGTCATGGCGCATCTCCCTATCTCTCGGGCGATTCCCTAGAGGACGAGGCGGGTCGCGACCATTATCGGTTGGGAAGGGGCGGCCTCTCCGGTCGATAAACCTCCGCCTCGCCGCGAAGATGGCGCAGCATGAGGCGCACGGAGGCGTTGAGGCGGCCCGAGGAGCGCATGCAGATCGACAGAGTGCGGTGCGCCCACTCGTCCTCCAACCGAACGCTGACGACGCGTGGGTTTTCCGGCACTACGCCTTTCGGCATTACCGCGAAGCCGAGGCCCGCGGCCGCCATCTCGATCGCCGAGCCGAAGGTGGTGACCTCGAGGATCGGGTCGATGGTGAAGCCTTGCGCCTCTGCCGCCTCCGACAGCAGGATTTGCAACGAGCTGCCGGTCTCCAGACTGATGAAGGAGCGCTCGGCGAGAGCGCTGAAGCGCAGCGATCGGCTCGCAGCGAGAGGATCGGATGCCGGCAGGAGCGCGATCAGATGATCCTCCCGCCACGCGATCGCCGTCAGCCCAGCGGGCAGCGGGATGTGCCCGGCGAGGACGCCGATGTCGGCGATCCCGTCCTGCATCGACTGGATGACATTGGGGGTCGTCTCTTCCCGCACGACGATGCGGATGTCTGGGTGGAGGCGCGTGAAGCTCGCGATCTCGCGCGGTAGGAACTGGTGCATCGCCGAGGAGTGGGCATGGATGCGGACCTGACCACGCGTGCCGCCGGCATAGGTGGAGAGGTCCGCCGCCATCTCGTTGACGGATTCGAACAGCGCGCGAGCGTGGTGGGCGAGCGCCTCCCCCGCGGGCGTGGCGCTGACCCCGCGCGGGTGGCGGTAGAAGAGCTGCACATCGAGCTCGGTCTCGAGGTCGTTGATGCGCTTGCTGACGGCGGAGGAGGCGATGTGCTCCTGCTCCGCTGCCTTGGTGAGGCTTTTGAGATTGTACACCGCCACGAAGATGCGCAGCGTGGTGAGATCGAAGCGAATCATGGGCGCGCTTTCGACCAGGCTGGTCGTCTCGACGAAGTCGGGCGATCGCACAGGCGCGCTCCGCAGGGGCCGGCAGCACGGTTTTTCATCGTTTCGTGATGCTAGACCATTTTCGAAGCCGCTGGAATCGGCAAACGGCGATGGGCAAGGCGGTCCGGGCGACGCGTCCCTTCCGAAATCGGCCGCACCCGTCGGGAGTTCGCCGATTCAGAACGAGGGTGTTCCGAACCACGGCTTCTCCCGCGCCCGTTCGCCGCCATAACCTCTCATCAAGCCGTCGTGGCATCAGCGCGCCGGCTCCGTCAGATGTCTGCCGCCCGGCCGCCGAGGTGCCGCGGAACGAGCGGGCCGATGCTTGGGAGGACGACTATGGACGGCTTCACGCCGGGAGCGCTCGGCGGGGTCGGCGACGCGCTCGCGCGACCCGAATGCGTGCTCACCACGCGCACCGGTGATCTCTACGTGTCCTATTGCGCTGGACACGGCGTCGGCGGCGTCAGCCACGTCGACCCGGTCGGACGAACGCGCCACATCCTCGCCAAGGAAGCCCCAGAGGGATTCCTCCCCAACGGCATCGCGCTGCTGGCGGACCGGACCTTCCTCATCGCCAATCTCGGTCCAAGCGGCGGCGTCTACCACATGGCGGACGACGGCACGCTGACGCCGCGTCTCCTCGAGATCGAGGGCGCGCCGCTACCGCCGACGAACTTCGTCGGCATCGACCGCGAGGGGCGCACCTGGGTGACGGTCTCCACCCGGCAGGTCCCCCGCGAGACGATGATGTTCAAGGGTCGCGGCGACGGCTTCATCCTCGTGATGGAGGGGGACGGCGCCGACGCGCGCATCGTCGCCGAGGACATCGACTTCACCAACGAGGGCGTCGTCGATCCGACCGGTGCGTGGCTCTACGTCAATGAGACCATGGGCCAGCGCACCTCGCGCTACGCCATCGCACCGAACGGCGACCTCGGCGCCAAGGAGTTGGTCGCCCAGTATGGCCCCGGCACCTTCCCCGACGGGCTCACCTTCGATGCTGAGGGCGGGGTCTGGATCGTCTCGGTCTGCTCCAACCGCGTGGTGCGCACGCACGCGGACGGACGCCAGGAGATCGTGCTGGAGGACGCCGACCCGGATGTCCTCGCCGACTGCATCGCGCGGTTCGACGCCGGCGAGTGCGCGCGCCCGCTGATCGACACCGGCGGCAAGCGCGCGCTCGGCAACCTCGCCAGCCTCGCTTTCGGCGGCGCCGACCTCTCCACGATCTATCTCGGCACCCTGTTCGGCAGCCGGATCCTCCACATGCCGGCGCCGGTGAAGGGGGCCGAGCCTGTCCACTGGCGCTTCTAAAGCGACGCGCATTCCGAACGGAAAACCGGCTCCAATTTTCCTGAATGCGCTTCTTGCCACGCGTTCTGAGGCCCCACACGCCAGGGCCTTCGGCGCTTCGCCTCCCGGTATCGTCGGGAGCCGCGGGCGCGCGCCGCGAGGTGCGCTCCCCCATCCGCCACCGGCGGTCGCCGGGGCCCATAAAACGGGAGGAACACGGACCATGAACACATTCGCCACCGCCATCGCCGCGGCCGGCCTCGCGGCGCTGACGGCGCTGCCGGCCTTCGCGCAGGAGATGACCCTGCGCATGGGCACCTTCGCCACGTCGACGAGCCCGTGGGCGCAGGCCATGAACGCCTTCTCGGACATCGTCGAGGACCGGACCGAAGGCCGCATCGCGGTCGAGGTCTACACCGACGGCCAGCTCGGCGATATGCAGCAGCTCCTGACCGGCATGCAGCTCGGGACCATCGACATGGCCTACTTCGACGTCACCGTCGCCGCCTTCCTGAAGGGGGCTGAGGAGATCAAGGTCGCGATCGTTCCCTACCTGTTCGCCACCAAGGCTGACGCCGCCATGGTGCTGAACTCGGACCTCTTCCAGAAGATCTACGCGGACATCGCAGATCGCACGGGCGTTCGGATCTTCGCCGCCTACGGTGATCGCTCCCCCCGCGCGATCCAGACGACGAAGGGTCCCATCGAAACGCCCGAGGACCTCGAAGGCCTCAGGATGCGCGTCGCCGGCATGGACATCTATGAGGCGACGTTCGAGACGCTCGGCACCAAGATCACCTCGCTCGGCATGACCGAGATCTACAACGCCCTGTCACGCGGCATCGTCGACGGCCAGGACAACGGTTTCGAGCTCGCCATCCCACCGAAATACCACGAGGTCGCCAAGCACTGGTCCGCCACCGACCACGTCTACGGCGTCACCGGCTGGTTCATCTCCGAGCAAGTGTGGAACCGCCTGTCGGACGAAGACAAGGCGATCTTCCGCGAGGCCGGGAAGGCCGCCGGCAAGGTCTCGACCGACGCCACGAACGCGCTCGACGCCCAAGCCCGCGAGATCCTCGAGGCAGCGGGCGTGACCTACACCGAGCCCGACCGCGCGGCTTTCGAAGAGGCGCTGAAGGACGTCTACAAACAGTTCGAGGGGACGACCTGGCCCGAGGGTCTGGTCGCTCAGATCCGCGCGATGCAAGACCAGAACTGACCCGGCGGAGGCCCCCGACATGCTCGACTTTCTCGCGCGGATCGAGGCGGGCCTCGCCTTCGCTGTCAAGGTCGCGGCGACGCTCGTTATGATCGTCGTCGCGGTCTTCACGCTCGGCTCGGCGTCCGACCGCTATATCTACGACACCCACTTCAACGCCTACGACCAGATCGCGCAGCTCGCGCTCGTCTGGCTAACCTTCCTCGGCATCGTGCTCGCCTTCCGGGCGGGCACGAACATCCGTGTCGACCTCGTCGATGGGATGCTGCCGGTACGCCTCCTCGCCCTACGGGACATCCTGAGCGACGTCGCCGCCATCGGCATCTTTGGCGTCATCCAATGGAAGGTCTGGCGCCTGGTGGAGGTCGGGGCCGGCCAGGTCATCATGGGCACGCCCTTCTCCTCCGACGCCACCTTCCTCGCCCTCGCCGTCAGTTCCGCGGCGGCGATGGTCGTCGTCGGCATGCGTCTCGTGCGGCGGCTCGCCCGGTGGGGCGCGCCGCCAGCCGATCGCGACACCGCTGCAGAGGATCGGACGTGCTGACCCTCATCTTCCTTGTCTTCCTCGGCGCCGTCCTCGTTGGCTTCGACGTCGGCCTGTCGATGGTCGCCGCCGCCATCGTCGGGATGGTCCTGCACCCGGTCTATCCCGTCGATCTCATCATGGTGCCGCTCACCATGTCGAACGCGGTCAACAACTCCACGCTCGTGACGATCCCGCTGTTCGTGCTCGCCGCCGAGATCATGAACCATGGTGGGCTGACGCGACGGCTGGTCGACTGGTCGCTGTCCGTCGTCGGCCATGTCAAAGGCGGTCTCAGCCAGGTGTCGATCACCTCAAACCTCATCATGGCGGGCGTGTCCGGCTCGGCCGTGGCAGACGCGGCGGCGACCGGCGGCCTCCTCATCCCGGCGATGCGCAAGGAGGGCTATCCGGCGGGCTATGCCGGCGCCGTCGTCGCCTCCGGCGCGATGCTGGGGCCGATCATCCCGCCGTCGGTTCCGATGATCATCTACGCGGTGATGGCCAACGTCTCCGTCGTCAAGCTCTTCATGGCGGGGATCGTGCCGGGCGTGATGCTGGCGGCGGGATTCATGGTCATCTGCTGGCTGATCGCGCGGGCCCGCAACTATCCCTCACGCCCCCGCCAGACGCTGCGTGCGATCCTCGCCACCACGCAGTACTCGCTGTTCGCGCTCGGGATGCCGATCATAATCCTGCTCGGAATGCGGTTCGGCTACGTCACCGACATCGAGGCGTCCGCCCTCGCGGCGCTCTACGCGCTCCTCGTCTCGGTGTTCGTCTACCGCGCCATCGGCCTCAAAAAGCTGATGCAGGTGATCTTCCTCGCCACGCGCTCGTCCGCGGCGGTGCTCTTCCTGCTGGCGGCGGCGGGGCCGTTCGGCTGGCTGCTCGCGGAGGCGAAGATCAACGATGCTATCGCCGGCGGCATCCTCTCGCTCACGTCCAATCCCCTGCTGGGACTCCTCCTCATCAACCTGATCCTGCTCGTGATCGGCTGCTTTCTGGAGCCGCTTCCCGCGCTCGTGATCTTCGTTCCGTCCTTGCTGCCGGTCGGTGCGGCGCTGGGGCTGGACCCGGTGCATCTCGGCCTCGTCATGGTGATGAACCTGATGATCGGGATGCTGACGCCGCCGGTGGGGCTGCTCCTGTTCGTGGTGGCCGGCATCGGGCAGATGCCGCTATTGCCCATCATCCGGGCCGTGGTGCCCTTCCTCTTGTGGTCGCTCGTCGTTCTCGGCATCGCGACCGTCTTTCCGGCCGTCGTCCTGTGGCTGCCGGGCCAGGTCTGACCATTGGAGCGCTTCATGTCGCAAGGCCCGCTCGCCGGGATCCGCATCGTCGATCTCACCCGCGTGCTCGCCGGCCCCTTCTCCACCATGCTCCTCGCTGATCTCGGCGCGGAGGTGATCAAGGTGGAGACCCCGGCTGGAGACCAGATCCGCGGCCAAGGGGGGATGCGCAACGGCTTCTCCTGGTATTTCGCCGGCTTCAATCGCAACAAACGGTCGGTGAAGCTCAATCTGCGAACGGCGGAGGGAATGGCGGTCCTCGAGGACCTCATCCGAACCGCCGACGTCCTGGTGGAGAATTTCCGCCCCACCGTGCTCGACGCCATGGGCCTCACCTCAGAGGTGCTGAAGGGGCTGAAGCCGGACCTCGTCGTTTGCTCCATCTCGGGCTACGGCCAGACGGGCCCCTACAAGGACCGCCCGTCGTTCGACTTCATCGCCCAGGCGATGAGCGGGTTCATGAGCTCGACCGGCTATCCGGACCGTGAACCGCTGCGGGCGGGCCTGCCGATCTCGGACCTCGTCGCCGGGCTCTACGGCGCCCTCGCGGTGTCGGCGGCGCTGCGTCGGCGGGAGGTGACGGGCCAAGGCGAGCGGATCGACGTGGCGCTCGTCGATTCGATCCTCTCATTCGCGTCCTATTTCGCCGCCAATTACCTCGCCACCGGCGAGGCGATGGAGCGCACCGGCAACGACCATCCGGTCGTGGCGCCCTACGGCGTGTTCCGCGCCAAGGACGGCGACGTCGCGATCGCGCCCAGCAACGATCAGATCTACGGGCGCCTGATGGATGCGCTGGGGCTGCGCGACGCGTTGTCGGGGCCTGAGTTCGCCACCAACGCCGCGCGGATGAAGAACCGCCCCCGGGTCAACGCGATCATCGACGCCAAGATCGGCGAGGACACCCGCGACCACTGGATCGACGTCCTGAACGCGGCGGGCGTGCCGTGCGGGCGGGTGCTGACCTACCCCGAAGTGTTCGAGGATCCGCAGATCCTGGCGCGCGAGATGGTGTGCGAGGTGGACCATCCCGGCCGCGGGCCGATCCGCATGGTGGGCTTTCCTATGAAGCTGTCCGAGGCGCCGTGCGACATGCGCCGCCCCGCCCCCGAACTCGGCGCCGACACCACCCCCGTCCTCGAAGCGCTGGGGTACGACGCGGAGCGGATCGCGGCCCTGCGCAGCGGCGGAGTTATCTGAAGGCCGGGCGTCCCGGCCGGAGGTCAGCGGGCCTCGCCGCGGCGGATCGCGAGCGCGGGTCGGGGCGCGCGCGGCCCCATCCCAAGCCAGCGCAACGTTCGTGTCATCCGCACCGTCGCGCCCCACCTCTACCGGCTGCGCAATCTCGTCGAGCGCTCCTTCAACAAGCTGAAGCACTTCTGCTACATCGCCACCCGTTTCGATAAACTCGCCCGAAACTTCATGACCGCCGTCGCTCTCGCGCACGATGCGCGCGGGGACGAACTCGGCCTCCACCGATACGCTCACCTATGACGAGGTGCGGCCGAACGCGTTCAACAAGGGTGAGCTGACGACGGCGTCGAACGACAACGTCACCTACACCTACGATTATGACCCGCGCGGGCTCGTCACGACGCAGACCTTCACGGCGAACGGGGCAACGTACGAGCGGACCGAGAGCTATTTCAATGCCGGCTTCACACGGTGGATCGAGTATCCGGACGGAGACCGCATCGGGGCCGGGAACGACCCGTGGGTCTACACCGCCACCGGCAAGCCGACTGTCGTTCCCGAGCTCGTCACCGGCTCGAGCTACGATGCAAGGGGCCAGCTCACCGCCCGCGACTATGCCAACGGCGTTCGTGCCGAGTGGACCTATGACGCCGAGCGGGGCTGGCTCGACGAGATCGACCTCATGCGCGGCGGCACGCGCCTGTGGCGGCGGACCTTCACGCGAGACGGGGCGGGCCGGATCACCTCGACCGGCGGGCCGACCGAGGCCGATCAGTGGGCCTATTATTACGACACCGCCGGCCGGCTCGATTATGCGCGCAACACCGCGACGGACACGCTGACCGACTACAGCTACGATCCGAACGGCAACCTCACCTTCAAGACCGGTATGGGGCACTACACCTACCCCGCCGCCGGCCAGCCGCGCCCGCACGCGCCGACGGCGATCCGCGGCGGCAGCCTCACCTATGACGCCAACGGCAATCTCGAGACGGTCCAGGGTTTTGCCGCGATCAACCGGACGATCGTCTGGGACGGTCTCAACCGCGTCAGCCGGG
>NZ_JAKGCS010000010.1 GCF_021556395.1 Acuticoccus kalidii | reverse complement strand
CACGGCCCACCCTCGCCGCATGATGGACCCGGCGACCGCGGTCGCCATCGCCCCCTTCGGGACAACGGTGGCTCACGACGCCTCGATCACCGTTCCCGTCCCGGTTCGCCGCATCGCCCGTCCATCGAGGATCCCGTCCGCCACCCACCGCGCGACGATCGGGGCGGCGGTGAACCCCATCCACGGAAAATAGGCGTTCCAGAAACCGGGCGCGCCGTCCGCCTCGCCGATGATCGGCATCCAATCCTCTGTCCCGTTGACGATCGCGGCCCAGCTTCGCACGATGCGCAGATGGGCAAGGCTCGGCATCGTCGCGGTGGCGACCTCGAGATTGCGCAGGAGATTGCGCGGATCGACCGTCGGCGGCGCGTCGCCGATCCGGCGCGAGGGCCAGCCGCCGCCGATGATCAGCGAGCCCGTCGCCGTCTGCTTCAAGGTCAGCTTTTCGCGTGTCGCATAGACGAGATGGGGCACGACCGGGCCGGCCCGCTCCGTGACGCACGATTGGATCGGGTAACCTTCCGCCGCGAACGGCACTCCTGCGAGGCTCGCAACGCGCGCAGCGTCGGTTCCGGCGGCGTTGACGACGATCTCCGCCTCGACGCAATCCCCGTCGAGACGAAGATGCCAGCGCCCCGCGCGCCGCTCCAACGCAAGCACTTCGGTGTCCCGCCGGATGACGGCGCCGCGCCGGCTCGCGGCCGTCGCGAAGGCTCGTCCGGCGAGGAGCGGGTTCGCCTTGCCCTCATTGGCGCAGAAGACCGCGCCGACATGATCGGGGGCGAGATAAGGCGCCTCGCGCCGCAGATCGGAGGCCGACCAGATCGCGACATCGAGACCGGCCTCGGCCTCGATCGCCGCCTTGCGCTCCGCCGCCCGCATCGCCGCCGCATTCGACGCGACGAGGAGCCCCCCCTTCACCGCGACCTCCAACGAGACGCCGAGCATCGTCTCGACCTCCTTCCAAGCGTCGACCGCCGCGCTCATGATCCGCGTCACCGGGGCGTAGGCGCGCGCCCAGTCCTCGCCTTTGTTGAGGAAGGGGTCGAACGGGATCTGTGCATGGAGCGAGCCGGCGTTCGCGGCGGAGGCGAGCGCGGCAATCTCGCCGCGTTCGAGGACCATCACCTCGGCCCCGCCTTCGGCGAGGCGGTGGGCCGTGGCGCACCCCGTGATCCCGCCCCCGATGATCGCGATATCGACCTTCACACGCATCGCTCCCGACCAGAACCCGACAACCCCACCCCGCCCGGCGAAATCGCGATCGTCCGGCGGCCGGGCCGGCGGCTGGTTTACAGCCTTCTGTGCGTAGTGGTAACTTCTGTTCGCATACCGTTACAGCGTTTGCCGCGAGATTCACCACCCGATGTTCGCTTCTCCCCGCCGCGCGCCGCGTTCGTCTGTCCCGACGGGGTCGCCGCTCGGCGCATCGCCACCGGCGGCCGGGCCTTGGTCGACGGTCGCTGAAACGGCCGCTCCGCGCGCTTCATGGCGCCCGTTCCGCCTCGTGTCCGCCGGCCCGATCGACGGCGTTCGCCGGTCACGCGCTCACAAGAGAGTATCATGATGAAGACTTTCCGCGGCAGCTACACCGTCAGCGTCACGCCCTTTGCCGAAGGCGGCGCCGCGCTCGACCTCGACGCGCAGCGCCGCTTTCTCGACTGGCAGCTCGAGAACAAGGTGCCGGGGATCATCATCCTCGGAACGACCGGCGAGTTCCTCACCATCTCCGACGAGGAGCGCCGCCAGTTCGTCAAGGCGACGGTCGAGCATGTGGCCGGCCGGATGGACGTCCTCGTCGGCACGATGAACGCCTACACGCCGAACGCCGTGCGCTATTCGAAGGAAGCGGAGGAATTCGGCGCGGACGGGCTGATGATCGTCCCACCCTATTATTACACCCCCACCGAGGACGAGATCGCCGGCTATTATGGCGCGATCGCCGAGGCGGTGCGGCTGCCCATCATGCTCTACAACAACCCCGTCACCTCGAATGTCGACATGTCGGCCGCCCTCGTCGCCCGCCTCACCGCCGCGCACGAGAACATCCGCTACATCAAGGAGGCGAGCATGGACGTCGCCCGCGTCTTCGATGTCGTGGAGGCGACCGGTGGCGTGATGAACGTCTTCGCCGGTGAGCGGATCGTGGAATCCTTCCTCCTCGGCGCCGTCGGCTATGTGAACCCCTACGGCAACTACATCCCCCGCGCGTCCGCCCGAATTTGGGATTTTCTCGTCGCGGGGCGGATCGAGGATGCGAAGGCGATCCAGCGCCTCATCACCAAGCTCGATCATGTGATCGCCGAGGGCCACCCGACCTACGGCCACCAATGTTATTCGAAGGCGCTCGCCGCCGCGGCCGGCTGCCCCGTCGGGGACGTGCGGGCCCCGCTCACCACCTTCGCCGCGCTCGGTGCGGAGGGTGAGCGCCGCGTCGCGACGATCACCGCCATCATGGGCGAACTCGACACGCTGATGGACGAACTCGAGCGCCGGCCGGTCGCAGCGTGAGCGGACCCGATCACGTGGCGGCCCTTCCCCGCCTTTTCGAGCCGATGGCGCTTCGCGGCGTCACGTTGAAGAACCGGATCGTCGTCGCGCCGATGTGCCAATATTCGGCCGTCGACGGTCACGCCACCGAATGGCACCTTGCCCACCATGGCCGCTTCGCGCTCGGCGGCGTCGGTCTCACGATCCTCGAAGCGACCGGCGTGACGGCGGCCGGGCGGATCACGCCCGGCTGTCTCGGCATCTATGATGACGGCCATGTCGAGGGACTGTCGCGCATCGTCGATCTTTATCATGCGCATGGCAGCGCGGCCGGAATCCAGCTCGGCCATGCCGGACGCAAGGCCTCGACGCGCCGCCCCTGGGACGGGGCCGGCCCGCTCGATCCCGACGGGCGCGAGCCGCCCTGGCCGACCCTTGCCCCGAGCGCCCTTCCGGCGGTCGAGGGGTGGCACACACCGAAGGCGCTCACCAAGGCGGAGATCGCCGAGATCGTCGACGCCTTCGCCCTCGCCGCGAAGCGGGCCGACCGCGCCGGCTTCGACGTCATCGAGATCCACGGCGCGCACGGCTATCTCGCGCACACCTTCATGTCGCCGCTCTCCAACACGCGGACCGACGAATATGGCGGCTCGCTCGCCAATCGGATGCGCTTTCCCCTCGAGGTCGTCGAGGCGATCGCCGCGGTCTGGCCGCAGGACAAGCCCCTCTTTTACCGCGCGTCGGTGACGGACAATGCGGAAGGCGGCCTCACGGTGGAGGACACGGTCGCCCTCGCCCGCGAGCTGAAGGCGCGGCGGGTCGACGTGATCGACTGCTCGTCGGGCGGGATCGCAGGATCCGTCAGCCTTCAGATGGTCTTGCCGAAGCCCGGCTTTCAGGTGCCCCTCGCCGAAGCGGTGCGCGAGGGGGCGGGCATCGCGACGATGGCCGTCGGCATGATCACCGAGCCGGAGCTCGCCGAGGAAATCCTCCAGTCGGACAAGGCCGATCTCATCGCGATCGCGCGCGAGTTCCTGTCGGACGGCGCCTGGCCCTACCGGGCGGCCGAAGCGCTCGGCCATCCCGACCCGTTCGCCGTCCTGCCCCAGCAATACGCCTTCTATCTGCGCCGCCGCGCGCAGTCGGCGAAGAGCTGACGCCACCGGTCGGCGCCGCCCCGCCGGTCAGGCGAGCCCGGCGTCGATCGGAATGTCGGTCCCGGTGATCCCCGCGGACAGATCGCTTGCGAGGAAGAGCGCCGCCCCCGCGACCTCCTCCTCCGTCGCGATCCGGCCGAGCGCGGCCTCCGCCCCCATCGCGGCGAAGGCCGCGGCCGCCGAGGTGCCCCCCGCCTCGGCGCGCGCCTCGACACGGCCGCGCAAGGCATCCGTCGCGACCGGCCCCGGCGACAGCGTGTTGACGCGGATGCCATAGGCACCGAGATCCGCGGCCGCTGCGCGCATCAGACCGATGACGGCGTGCTTCGTCGCGCTATAGGCCGCCTGACGCGGATGGGCGCGGCGGCCATTCAGCGAGGCCATCAGGATGATCGACCCGCCGCGGGCGCGCATGTGCGGGACCGCCGCCTTGAGCGTCGCCGCGACGCCGCGCACATTGATTGCGAAGGCGCGATCCCATTCGGCGAAGTCGAGCGCCTCGATCCGGCGCCATGGCGGCACGATCCCGGCATTTGCGACGACGATGTCGAGCCCGCCGAGCCGCTCGGCCGCAGCGTCGATCACCTCGGCAAGGCGCGCGGGCTCGGCGACGTCCGCATCGAGCGCGAGCCATCCGGGCGGCGCCGCCCCGGCCTCGCGATCGAGCACCGCGCCAACCGCACCGGCCGCGGCGAACCGCGCCGCGATGGCAGCGCCGAGACCGCGAGCGCCTCCCGTCACGAGGGCGCGGCGGTTGGCGAGAAGAGGAGCGTTGGCGTCGGGCATTCGGTCGTCCATGCTGGAGCTTGTGCGCAACGCGCACATCCGTACGCTAACGGCGCGACATCGCGGAGGAAATCGTCCACGGTGACAAAATCGACCCAAACGCCCTTTCCGCATCGCGTGGCCGGGCGAAGGCAAGGTCCATGACGCGATCCGACGATGCCGATGCGTGGCTGACATTCGACGGCCGGCCGATCCCGGCACGGCGCGGCGAAACCGTGGCCGCCGCGCTCACCAGCGCCGGGGAACGCCGCCTCCGCGCCAGCGAGACCGGCACGCCGCGCGGTCTCTTCTGCGGCATGGGCGTTTGTCAGGAGTGCGTCGTCACCCTCGACGGCCAACTCAATGTCCGCGCCTGCATGACGAAGGTGACCGGCGATCACACCATCACCCGGCAAGGCGTGATCGACCCACTCGCGAGGCCCGCCGCGCCGATCGCCACAGATATCGCCGCGATCGAGGGCGCGCGGCCCGACCTCCTCGTGCTCGGCGGCGGTGCGGCGGGATTGTCGGCCGCATCGGTCGCGGCGGAAGCGGGGCTCGACGTCCTCCTCGTCGACGAGCGGCCGATGCCGGGCGGTCAGTTCTACAAACAGCCAGCCGCCCCCCATGCGGGCGACCATCACGCCGATGCGCAGGCGGCCGGCGGCGCGGCCCTCATCGAACGGGCGCGGCGCGCGGGTGTCACCATCCTGTCCGGCGCGGAGATCTGGGGCGCCTTTCCCCCGCTCGAGTTCGGCCTCCTTCATAACGGGACGAACACGATCCTCGCCCCGAAGCGGGCCCTCGTCGCGACCGGCGCCTATGAGCGCGGCCTCCCCTTTCCCGGCTGGACCCTTCCCGGCGTGATGACGACGGGCGCCGCACAGACCCTTTGGCGCAGCTACCGCACGCTCGCCGGGAAACGGATCCTCATTGCCGGCAACGGGCCGCTGAACCTGCAGGTCGCGGTCGAGCTTCAGCGCGGCGGGGCGGAGGTGGTCGCCGTCGCCGAGCTTTCCGCCGCGCCCTCGACGCTCGCCGGAATGCGGATGCTCGCGGCCGACCCGGCCCTCGCCCTCAAGGGCGTCTCATATCTGTGGGCGTTGAAGCGGGCGGGTATCGCGCTCCATCATGGCGCGGTCATCGGCGCGGTCGAGGCGACCGGGTCCGGCCTCGCGGCGACGCTTCGTCGGCTTGATGGCGGAGCGCCCGGCGCGCCGCTCGCAACGATCGAGGTCGACGTGGTGGCGGTCGGCTATGGCTTCCAGCCCCAGAACGAAATTCTGCGCGCCCTCGGCGCTCGCCACCATTTCGACCCGGCGCGGCACCATCTCGTCACCGAGCGGGATTCGGACGGAGCGACGACCGTCGCGGGGCTCTATGCCGCCGGCGATTGTTGTGGCCTCGGCGGTGCGCCGGCCGCGGTCGACGAGGGACGCATCGCGGGTGCGGCGATCGCCGCTTCGCTCGGCCGGCCGCTCGCCGCGCCCGCCGACCGCGAGATCGCCGCCGCGCGCCGTCGCCTGCCCCGCCACCGCGCCTTTCAGAGCGCCTTGTGGCGCGCGTTCGCCGCCCCGCGCCTCGAGACCGAGCTTGCCGAGCCCGACACCCCGATCTGCCGCTGCGAGGGCGTGAGGCGATCCGACATCGCCGCCGCGATGTCGGACGGTGCGGCCTCCATCGGGGAAGTGAAGCGGGCGACCCGCCTCGGCATGGGCCGCTGTCAGGGCCGCTATTGCGCCCCGATCCTCGCAAGCCTCATCGCAACATCGGGCGGCGGGGTGCCGCACGAGTTTTCGCTCTTCGCGCCGCGCGCCCCGGTCAAGCCCGTCGCCATCGCGGACCTTCTCGCGATCGGCGCGCGCCCGCGCGAACCGCAGGATCGTTGACCCCGGACCCCGGCGTCCGCCGGGCGAGGCGCGTTCGTCAGCGCAGCAGCGCGAAGGAGATGCGCTCCGCCGTCTGCACCAAGCGGGGGATGAAGCGGGAATGCACCTCGTCGAGCGAGATCCGCGGCGTCGGGCAGCACATGTTGAGCGCACACACCGTGCTTCCGCTCGGCGATTTGATCGGCGCGGAGATGGAGCGCAGGCCGAGTTCGAGCTCCTGGTCGACGAGCGACCAGCCTTGCCGGCGAACGTCGGCGATCGCCTTTTTCAGCTTCGGCTTGCTCGTCAGCGTCATCTCGGTCAACGCCTCGAGCTTCGCGCCGGCGAGGTGCTTGTCGAGTTCCTCCGGCGTCAACGCCGCGAGAAGGACGCGCCCGCTCGATACGCAATGCGCCGGAACGCGGCTGCCGATATGGAGATCGACATCGAAGAAGCGGAGCGAGGCGGCGCGGGCGATATAGATCACCGACATTCCGTCGAGGACGGCGGCGAAGCAGGACTCGTTCATTTCCTTGGCGAGATCTTCCATCGCCGGCTGCAGCACCTCCAGGATGTTCATGGAGGCGAGCACGGAAAAGCCGAGTTCCAAGATTTTGGCGGTGAGGCGGAAATGCTTGCCGTCGGTCTCGGCGTAGCCTTCTCGCACGAGCGTGAGGAGGAAGCGGCGCGCGGCGGCGCGGGTCATCTCGGTTTCGGCCGCGATCTCGCTCAGCGTCATCGACGGGCGCGCCCGGCTGAAGGCCCGGATCACGTCGAGCCCACGCGAAAAGGAGGCGACGAAATCGCGCGTCGAACCGGCGTCCTCGTTCTCAGACTCAACAGCCACCGTGCCCGCCATCCCGTCTCCACTCAGCTACGCGCCGCGCCCGTCCGATGACGGGCACGATCGCAGTATTCCACATTTTGCGTACAATTGTGCGCAGTGCGAATATACACTTTTGCGCACCAATCCAAGCCCGACCTCCGCCGAAACCGGGATCCGCTCTTGCCGATCGCGCCTCGGTCCGTCCTGGTGGGGCACGCATCGCCGAAAAATGTGGCAAGATCTCGAACCGATCGAGGGCGATCACCCCCACGGGCCGGCGCCGCGCCGCGACAGGGGATCGCCATCATAAAGCCTCTCGGAGTCGACTGAAAAGACGACCTGTCGGGCTTCAATATACCGGCAGCGCACGAAGAGCCTCGTCGATCGCGATCGTCCCGCCTTGCGAATCGGGTCATGATCAGGCGATCCCGGCGCGCCGACGATGGCGGGCCGGCGGCCCCGTCGTCGCGAGCGGACAGCAGAATGACTGAAACGATCGAACGCGTCGTGATCATCACCGGCGCGGCAAGCGGCATCGGCGCCGCCACCGCACGACGCCTCGCCGCGCCCGGCACGCGCCTCCTCCTCCACACGCGCCAGAACCGGGACGGGCTCGCCGCGATCGCGGCCGAGATCGAGGCGAAGGGGGCCGTCTGCGCAACGGTGCTGTCCGACCTCACGGAGGCGGGCGCCGCTGCAGCGCTCGTCGTGGACGCGGCGAACCGCTTCGGCCGGGTCGATCAGATCGTCTCCAATGCCGGCCATGCCGACCGCCGCCTCGTCGGCGAGGCCGATCCCGATGCGCTCGCCGCCTCGTTCCGGTCGATGCCGGAAGCCCTCTACCGCCTCGCGGAAGCGGCCCTTCCCCACCTCGAACGGTCCGAATGGGGGCGCATCATCGCCGTCAGCTCGTTCGTCGCGCACGTGTTCGCGCCCGATGCCCTCTTTCCCGTCAGCGCCACCGCGAAGGGCGCCCTCGAAGCCCTTGCGAAAAGCCTCGCGGTCCAGCTCGCGCCGAGCGGGACGACGGTCAATTGCGTCGTTCCCGGCTATACCCGCAAGGATGCGACCGGCCACACCATCCTGAACGCAGCCGCCTGGGAAAAGGCGGCGGCGCGCGCGCCGATGGGACGGCTCGCGCTGCCGGACGATGTCGCCGCCGCCGCCGACTTCCTTCTGTCGCGCGATGCCGGCTTCATCACCGGCCAGATGCTCCATGTCGATGGCGGGTTGACCCTCGCATGACGACCGATCGCGGCACGCATGGGACGATGATGGTGGAGGACGCGCGATGACGGGGCGGAGCCTGATCCGGCACGTCGAGACCCACTGGCGCGGCCTCGGTCTCGCGGCGACGATCGGGGCATGCGCCGGCTTCCTCGCCGACCATTATGGCGCGCCGGCGATGCTGTTCGCGCTTCTCATCGGCATCGCCTTCCATTTCCTCCACGACCAGCCGCAATGCGCGCCCGGCATCGATCTCGCATCGAAGACGGTCCTTCGGCTCGG
Source organism: Acuticoccus kalidii (assembly GCF_021556395.1). GTDB lineage: Bacteria > Pseudomonadota > Alphaproteobacteria > Rhizobiales > Amorphaceae > Acuticoccus > Acuticoccus kalidii. The sequence goes on along the minus strand of NZ_JAKGCS010000010.1, from coordinate 278,257 downwards.
CGTCGCCCTTCTCGGCTTTCGCCTGCATGTCGAGGACATCATTTCGATGGGGGCGGGCGTCGTGTTGACGGTGTGCCTCCTCCTCGCGTTCACGATCGGCGCCGGCCTCGTCCTCGCCCCCGTCTTCGGACGGCCGCGGACCTTCGGCGTACTCACCGGCGGGGCGGTCGCGATCTGCGGCGCCTCGGCGGCGCTCGCCCTCGCCGCCGTCCTGCCCAAAAGCAAGACGTTGGAGCGCGATACGCTCTTTACGGTGATCGCCGTCACCACGCTCTCCACCATCGCGATGATCGGCTATCCGATCCTCTTCCAGGTTCTCGGGCTCGGCGATGCGGAAATCGGCTTCCTGATCGGCGCGACGATCCACGATGTCGCCCAGGTCGTCGGTGCCGGCTATTCGGTGAGCGAGGTCGCCGGCAACACCGCCGCGCTCGTGAAGCTCGAGCGCGTCGCGCTTCTGCCCGTCGTCCTCCTCGCGGTCTCGTTCATGAGCCGCGGGGGCGAGGCGAAAGGGATCTCCCTGCCCTGGTTCGTCATCGCGTTTGCCGTCTTCGTCGCGATCAACAGCACCGGTATCGTGCCGCTGGAGGTCGAGGCGCTCATCAACACCGTCTCCCGCGCCTTCCTCGTGGTGGCGATCGCGGCGCTCGGCGTGAAAACCTCGCTCGCGGCGATGTTCCAGCTCGGCGGCGGGCATATCGGCCTCATCGTCACCGAGACGCTGCTTCTCCTCGCGGCGGCTGTCACCGTGGTCCTCATCTGGTTCTGAGCGAAACGCGGCGCGGCCTCCCGGCATCGGTGCGGTGAAACGCCCGTTCAAAGTGGAGGCGCGTTTGACGCATCGCAGTGTTATCAACCGCGCGATGGCGTCCCTCGTCGGGACCGTTCATCGACACGCGAGGAGACCATGGCGAACCGACCCGTCGTAAAATCGTTCTGGGACAAGGCGACCGGAAGTTGGCAATACGTCTTCCACGACCCGGTCACGATGAAGGGCGCGATCGTCGACCCCGTGTGGAATTATGACGCGAACGCGGGCGCGACGACGACCGAATGCGTCGACGCGATCCTCGCACATGTCGCCGCCGAGGGGATCGAGATCGTCCACATTCTCGACACCCACCCCCATGCCGACCATTTCTCCGCCGCCCCCATCCTCGCCGAGCGGCTCGGTGCGCCGACGGGGATCGGCGAGCATGTCGTGAAGGTGCAGACGCTCTGGCAGGAGATCTACAATCTGCCCGACCTTCCGACCGACGGCCGCCAATGGGACCGGCTGTTTGCCGATGGCGAGGTGTTCCATGTCGGCGAGATCGCCGTGCGGGTGATGTTCTCGCCGGGGCACACGCTCGCCTCGATCACCTATGTCGCGGGCGACGCCGCGTTCGTCCACGACACGCTGATGATGCCGGACGCGGGGACGAGCCGCGCCGACTTTCCGGGCGGATCTTCGGCCGATCTTTATCGCAGCCTCCAGGCGATCCTTGCCCTCCCCGACGAAACGCGCGTCTTCGTCGGCCACGACTATGCGCCGAAGGGGCGCGAGGCGATGTGCCAATCGACCGTCGCCGAGCAGAAGGCGACCAACATCCACATGAAGGACGGCGTCAGCGAAGCCGATTATCGCGCCGTGCGCGATGCGCGGGACGCGACATTGCCGCTTCCCAAGCTGATGCTCGCCGCGCTCCAGATCAACATTCGCGGCGGCCGCAAGCCGGCCCCGGAGAAAAACGGCCGGTCCTACCTCAAGATCCCGATCGACCACTTTTCCCCGCGCACCTGACGCCCGCCATCGTGCATTGATGAAAGGACGCGGTCGGCGTACATCATCGCCGATCGCCCGCTCGGGCGACGACATCTGAACCCCGCGCTCCGTTTGCCCCGATCGCCGCTCTCGTCCGCGGCGGGCATCGCCGCGTTCGTGCCGTAGGATGGAGCCGGATGACGCTCTTGCGCAAATTCTTCGCTTATTACGCCCCCTATAAGGGCCTCTTCGCGCTCGATTTCGGCTGTGCGGTGCTGTCGGGACTTCTCGAACTCAGCTTCCCGATGGCGGTGAAGCTTTATATCGACCACCTTTTGCCGGCGCAGAATTGGGGCCTCATCATCGCCGCGGCGCTCGGCCTCCTCGCGGTCTATATTCTGAATACGGGGCTGATGTCGGTCGTGACCTATTGGGGTCATATGCTCGGCATCAACATCGAGACCGAGATGCGCCGCCGGGCGTTCGACCACCTGCAAAAGCTCTCCTTCAGCTACTACGACAATCAGAAGACCGGACACCTCGTCGCCCGCGTGACCAAGGATCTCGAAGAGGTCGGCGAGGTCGCCCATCACGGGCCGGAAGACGTCTTCCTCGCCGTGATGACCTTCTTCGGCGCCTTCCTCCTGATGACGACGGTGAATGTCGAGCTCGCGCTCATCACCGGCGCGATCGTCCCCCTGATCGCGTGGCTGACGACCCATTTCGGCACGCGGATGACGCACAATTTCCGCAACCTCTTCCGCAGCGTCGGCGCGTTCAATGCGCGGCTCGAAGAAAATGTCGGCGGAATGCGCGTCGTCCAGGCGTTCGGCAACGAGGAGCACGAGCGCCAGCTCTTCGCCGTCGACAATGCGCGCTATCGCGCGACCAAGCTCGCCGCCTACAAGATGATGGCCGCCAACAGCGCGCTATCCTATTTCGGTATGCGCCTCATCCAGGTGATCGTGATGATCGCCGGCACCTGGTTCGTAATCCGGGGGGAGCTGACGGCGGGCGGCTTCATCGGCTTCCTGCTGCTCGTCAACGTGTTCTTCCGGCCGATCGACAAGATCAACGCCGTCCTCGAGGTCTATCCGAAGGGTGTCGCCGGCTTCCGCTCCTATCTCGAACTTCTGGAGACGGAGCCCGATATCGTCGACCGTCCCGGCGCCGTCGACCTGCCGGAGATCGCCAACGAGATCCGCTATGAGAATGTGAGCTTCGGCTATCAAGGCTCGCGCAAGATCCTCTCGGGCATCGACCTGACGATCCGGGCGGGTGAGACGGTCGCCTTTGTCGGCCCGTCGGGCGCGGGCAAGACGACGATCTGCTCGCTCCTTCCCCGTTTTTACGAGCCGAGCGAAGGCCGCATCACGATCGACGGGCTCGATATCCAGGACGTCACGCTCTCGTCTTTGCGCCGCCAGATCGGCATCGTCCAACAGGACGTCTTCCTCTTCGCCGGCACGATCCGAGACAATATCGCCTATGGCCGGCTCGGCGCGAGTGACGACGATATCCGCAAGGCCGTCACCTCCGCGCGGCTCGACACGCTGATCGACGGCCTTCCCGAGGGGCTCGACACGGTGATCGGCGAGCGCGGCGTGAAGCTCTCCGGCGGGCAGAAGCAGCGCCTCGCGATCGCCCGCATCTTCTTGAAGGATCCGGCGATCCTGATCCTCGACGAGGCGACGTCCGCGCTCGATTCGGAAACCGAGCGGGAGATTCAAGCCTCACTCGCCAAGCTGTCCGAGGGGCGCACGACGCTGATGATCGCCCACCGCCTCGCGACGATCCGCGACGCGGACCGGATCGTCGTCGTGACACACGACGGAATCGCCGAAGAAGGACGCCACGGCGATCTCGTCGCGGCGCAGGGGATCTATCGCCGCCTCCACGAAGCCCAATTCGCGGGGGCCTGAGGGCTCAGGCGAAGCGGGCCTCGATCGGCGCGAAGGGCGTTCCCTCATACACGGCCGAGAAGACGGCGCCGGGCGTCAGCGGCCAGGCGTCGGTCAACGTGCCGGTGGTGATGATCTCGCCGATTTCGAGCGGCGGCTCCCCGAACGCGTCCAATCCCTCGACGAGGAAGCGAAGGGCCGAGAGCGGCCCACCGAGGACGTTTTCGCCGGCCCCGACCTCCACGACGCTCCCGTCTTTCGACAGATGAAGGCGGAGTTCCGGGAGCCTTTCCGGCCAATCACCCTCATTCGGCACCGGCGTGCCGAGAAGGAGGGCGCCATGAAGGCTGTTCGAGGCGGCCGCATCGGCAAGGGCGAACGACCAGCCCGGATAGACCGAATGGACGATCTCGAAGGCGGGCGCGAACCATGCGACGCAGCCCCGCAAGGCCGCCTCGTCCATGCCGGGCTGCGGAACGGCGGCGAGCTTCAGCGCGACCTCCGGCTCGATGCGCGGCTCCAGGAACGGCGCGAGCGACACGGGGCCGGCTTCGTCGAGCCGGATCAACGTGGTATCGGTCACATCGCCCCACATCGGGCCGTCGACGCCATAGCGCTCCCAGATCGTGCGGTTGGTGAAACCGATCTTGCGGCCGACGCGCCGACCGCCACGCCGGGCGTTGAGGCGCGCGGCGACCTTGTAGGCGTCGGCGAGGCCGAAACCCGGATAGCGTAACGAGATGGGATCGATCTGCCGCGGCGCACCGAGCGCGGCGTCGAGCTCCGCCGCGATCGTCTCCGCCCGCTCGGCGTCCGCCGCGTTGGCCTGTTCCATCCTCGCCTCCCGCTGAGCTCCGGGCCGTCGCGCCCGGTTCCCTTCCTCTTAGCGGGCGCTGAGCTCCGACAACAGAGACACGAGCTGTTCGACATCGAAGGGCTTGTTCATCAACGGCACGTCGACGAGATCGTCGGGCACATTGCCGTCGCTGTAGCCGGTCACGAAGACGAAGGGGATCTTTTCGGCGAGGAGGTGGCGGGCGAGCTCGTTGGTGTGCTCGCCCTGCAGGTTGCGATCGACGACGGCGACGTCGACATCCTTTTGGGCGAGGATCGCCTGGGCCGCCTCGACGGTCCGCGCGATCCCGACGACCGTCGCACCGGCATCCTCGAGCACCATCTCGAGGTCCATGGCGGTGAGGCTCGAATCCTCGACGATGAGGACGGCGCGGCCTTCGATGCTGGTATTCTGGCTCGTCATTGGCGGACCATGGAGGACAGGCTCGGGTTCGGTTCGGTGAGTGTCGAGACGGGACTGGTCGATTTCGATACGGCAGCGCAGACCCTCGGGCGCGAAATCGAGGGTGATGACGCTCTGTGTCTGCGCGGGCACCAGCCGTTCGAGAACGGTGGAGCCGAAACCGCTGCGCATCGGCCCGCGCACGCGCGGCCCGTCCCGCTCCACCCATTCGATGACGAGAACGCCTTTGTCCTGCCGCCACTCGAAGCGCCAGCCGATATCGAGCCGGGCATCGTCGACCGACAGGGCGCCGTATTTCGCCGCATTGGTCGCAAGCTCGTGGAAGGCGATGGCGAAAAGCTGCGCATCGTCCGGCTTCATCTGCACCGACGGGCCGGCGATCGTGATGGTCGTCGACCCCTTGCCGCGGTAGGGCTCGAGTTCCTCTTCGAGCAATGTCACGAGGCTCGCCCCGACCCAGCGTGTGCTCGACAGCAGCGTATGGGCCCGCGCGATCGCGTCGAGGCGACCGGTGAAGTCGCTGATATAATGCTCGACCGATTCCGCGTTGTGGCGCGTCTGCCGCGCGAGGGCGGAGATGTTGGCGAGGATATTTTTAACCCGGTGGTCGAGCTCGTAAAGCAGGATGCTCTGCTGCTCCTCGGCCCGCTTGCGATCCTCGATATCGATCAGAACGCCGTACATGCGCACCGGCTTGCCGGTCTCGTCGAACGTCGTCTGGCCGCGCGCTTCGAGCCACATCGGCTGACCGTCGCGCGGAATGATCCGATATTCGCAATGGTAGACGCCGTCCCCCTCGAGCGCGCTTTCGAGGCAGCCGCGCACGGTGTCCCTGTCGTCGGGATGGATGTGCGAGAACCAGAGTTCGAAATCCGGCTCGATCTCGTTCACCCCATAGCCCACCAGCGAGAAATGACCGTCGCTCCAGACGACCTTGCCGCTCGTGCAATCCCAATCCCACGTCGCGAGGCGGCCGACCTCGATTGCGATTTCGAGGCGCTCGGCCGTCTCATGGCGGGCGTTGGTGATCTGCTGGCGTTCCACCGTCGCCCAGATGATGTTCGCGACGGCCTGCACGAAGTTGATGTCGTCGGCCGAGAATTCCTTGCGCCGGACCGTGTGCGCGCCGACGACGCCCCACGGCCGGTCCACCGGCCCCACCACGACGCTGAGGCCGGACACCACATTGTGCTCGATGAGGAGCTGCGGGCCCTCGAAACGCGTCTCGCTCCCGAGATCGTGGACGATCACCGGGGAGCGTGATTGCAGCGTGTAGCCGCCCTGGCTGTGCGCGCCCGCGGGAAGCTCGGCGACACCGACGAGGCCGGGCCGCCACCCGGTTCCGGCCCGCAGAACGAGGCTCGAACGGTCCGGCTTCATCTGCAGAATTTTGACGAGCGGCACGTCGAGCCGCTCCTTGATCGCGACCGTCACCTCCTCGAGGAGCCGGTCGATCGTCACGTCGGAACGCGTCGCGGTCTGCCCGAGGCTCGCGATCGCCGCCTGCTGACGCTCGCGCACGGCAAGCTGCTCGGCGGTAAATTTCAGCGTCGTCGCGTCGGAATAAGTGAGGACGATACCCGCGATCCGGTCGTCCGCCGTCCGGTAAGGCAGCGCGCGGCGGATGAACCAGCGGCCGTCCGCATTCTCGACCTCCGCCTCGCGCGGCACGAGGCGGCTGAGTACCGCCTTGGCGTCCTCGAAGAGGCGCGCGTCGTTGACCTTGAGGGCGAGATCGCTGACCGGCCGGCCGATATCGGTCTCGAGCACGTTGAGGAACTGGCCCGTCGCCGGGGTGAAGCGGCGAATGCGGAACTCGGTGTCGAGGAAAATCGTCGCGATATCGGTGCTCGCGAGAAGGTTGGTCAGGTCGTCGTTCGTCTCCTGCAGCTCGCGCACTTTCTCTTCGAGCTGGCTGTTGACGGTGCTGAGCTCCTCGTTCAGCGACTGAAGCTCCTCGCGCGAGGTTTCGAGCTCCTCATTCGAGGTCTGGAGCTCCTCGTTGATCGAGAGCACCTCTTCGTTGGAGGCCTTCAACTCCTCGTTGGAGCTTTCAAGCTCCTCGATCGTGCTCTGAAGATCGTCGCGCGTGATGCTGAGCTCATATTCGAGTTGATCGACGAGGTTCTGTTCCCCCTCGCCGACCGTGCGCCGGACCTCGGCCCCCTCCCCCTCGCTCGGCCGTTCGAGGAAGGAGACCACGAAGAGCCGCTCCTCGCCGAGCGTTGGAAGCGCACGCATCTCGATACGCACTTCGGTCTGCGGCTCGCCGGGGGTGCGATAGACGGCAAGCAGGGTCTCGGCCTCGCCGTCCGCGTCGATCGCCCGCTTGAGCGCGCCGCGCAGTTGCGGGCGGACGGCGGAGGTGACGAGCTGGGTCAATTGGGTGGTCGGCTCGCCCTCCGGCAGATCGAGGAAGCGGCGAACCGAGCCTTGATAGAATTGCACATTCTGCTGCGCGTCGATCACCACGGCGGGCGGAACGAACGCCTCGAACATCGCCTTGCGCAACGTGTCCGGCCAGTCGCTTGACATTCCACGCGTCCGGGCGATCCGGCGCGCGGCGGCGGGCCGATGGTCGGTCGGGCGGATGGGGAAATGCGGCTGGCGACGATCGAACCGCTCGACATGCTGATAGATCCGCCCCTCCGTGCTCACCGGGCGAAAGAGGTTCGTGTGCTTGCCGAGCGTCTCCGACGTTCCGAAAAACAGATATCCGCCCGGCGTGAGCGCGAAATGCATCAACTCGATGAGACGCGATTGCACCTCGGCCGACAGATAGATCATCAGATTGCGGCAACTGATGAGGTCGATGTGCGAAAATGGCGGATCGCCGACGACGTTCTGCACCGCGAGCGTCGTGATCTGACGAAGGCGCTTGTCGATCCGGTAGCGACCGTTTTCGGGAACGAAGAAACGATCGAGCCGCTCTTGCGAGACGTCCTGTGCGATCGACGCGGGATAAAGCCCGTCGCGCGCAAAGGCGATCGCCGCCTCGTCGATGTCCGTCGCGAAGATCTGGATTTCGAGCGCCTTTTCTTGGCGCTCCACCTCCTCGAGGCACAGCATCGCCAGCGTGTAAGCCTCCTCGCCCGTCGCGCAGCCGGCACACCAGACACGCAACGGCCCCGGCTCGGTCTTCGAGGCGACCAGCGCGGGAAGGATTTCGTTTTGGATGGCGGTCCAGGCGGCGGGGTCGCGGAAGAAACGAGTCACCGAAATGAGGAGATCCTTGAAGAGAGCACCGACTTCGGCCACGTCCCGATCGAGACGGACCACATAATCGGCGAGCGTGTCGCACTTGAGAAGACGCATTCGCCGGTTGATCCGGCGATTTAATGTCCCGGTCTTGTAGGAGCGGAAGTCGTAGCCGGTGTGCCGTTGAAGAAGACGCAGCACCGCGGCGAAGGAGAGCGGATCCGCCGCGTCGAGCGCTGGTTCGCCCGCCACGCCGCCGGCCCCCGACCGGCGCAGAACGGCGACGAGGTCGCGCGAGATCGTCTCGATGGGCAGAACGAAATCGGCGGCGCCGGCGGCGATGGCGCTATAGGGCATCCCGTCATGCTCGGCGCTTTCGGGGGTCTGAACGAATGTCGTCCCGCCGGCTTCCTGGATCTTTCGCGCCCCTTCCGCCCCGTCCGAGCCTGTGCCGGACAGTACGATGCCGACCGCTTTCGCGCCCCGCTCGCGGGCGAGCGAGACGAAGAAGTGATCCACCGATCGCTGCAGCGGCGACGATGGAGCCGCTGTAAGGCGAAGCCGATTGCCGTCGAGATCGATCAAGTGGCCTGGGGGCGCCACATAGGCGGTGCCGCGCGCGAGCGTCGCCCCGTCTTCGGCCTCCTCGACGGGCAAGTCAGACACACGGCTGAGAATGTGCGCCATCATGCTCTCGCGCGACGGGGCGAGATGCTGGACGATGACGATCGAGGCGTCCGTGTCGGCGGGCATCGCGCGCAACAACGCCTTCAGCGCGGCAAGGCCGCCCGCCGATGCACCGACACCGATGACGGGGATATCCGTCCGCTCGTCGCGCGATTCTTCGGCGGCGGGCGATGGCGACGCGTTCCCGTCGCCAAGGCACGCGTTGGCGGAATCGATCCACGTATGCGCCTCTTCGGAGGCGGATACCCCGGCGTCCGCGCCGCATCCCTCGTCTGTTAAATCCGACCGCTCCTTTGACATTTACGCGCTTTCCGGCCAGTCAGCCGCGACGAAGAGGCTCCGCGGCGAGGAAAATGATAGGACCGGCGTCGCCGACATCAAGGCGCCAATCGCGGCGATGCCACAATTGCCCCATCATTTGTTGTCCGATTGTCCGTCGCCCTCGCCGGGCGCAGTCGCTTAGTCGGTCGCGCTCGCGAGGAGATCGGGCCGCTCGCCGCCCCGCTCCGCATTCACCCTGTCGCGATGGACGATGAAGGCGAGAACGACACCGATGGAGGCGATGCCGGCGCCGACGAGACCCAGCGCGTGCAGACCGAGCGTTGCCGACACCAGGCCGCCGAGCGCCGCGCCGGACCCCTGCCCCATGAACACCATCGAACCGTTGAGGGCGAAGGCGAGCGTCGCCGCCGATCCCGAGAGAACGGCGATCTGGGTCTGGAGAATTGGTGACAGCGCGAAGAGGGCGACGGATCCGCCGAGCCCCGCGAGGATGACGAAGGCAAGACCCGCCGTCCCATGAAGCCCTGCGACCAGGCCGAGCGTATAGAGTGCCTGGATGAGGATGATCACGCTCATCAAGATCGCGATCATCGGACCGCGGCGACGCGAGACGATCGCCCCGAGGGTCAGCCCCAAAAGGCCGCCGATCCCGACACAGAATTGCACAGCGCCGATGCCGCTGCCACCGAGCCCGGTGAATTCGGTCACGATCGGCCCGACATAGGCAATGGTCGTGAAGGTGCCCGAAAACGAGAAGAATGTGAGGCCGAAATAGCCGAGGAGCGGCCAGCGCAGGATCGTGCGCATCGCCTGCCGCTCCGAGCTCGGATGCCGGCCGACCGTCGGCACTCCGATCGTCACCGCAAGCAAGGCGATGCCGGCGATACAGGCGGCGAGCCAGAACGAGGCGTGCCATCCGAATTGCTCACCGACGACGCTGCCCATCGGAATGCCGACGAGGAACGCGACCGAAATCCCCGCCATCACGGTGGCAAGCGCGACGGGCGCCCGCTCTTGCGGCACCATGGCGATCGCGATCGTCGAGGCGAGCGGCAGCGTGAGGGCGCCGATGAAGCCGGCGATCACCCGAACGACCAGGATCGCCGGATAGGACTCGGCGTTGGCGCAGGCGATGTTGGCGACCATCAATGTCGCGAGGACGAAGGACAGGAGCGCCTTGCGCTCGAACCGGCCGGTCAAACTTGCGAGAAGCGGGCCGCCGACGGCGCACGACAGCGCAAACGCCGTCTGCAATTGGCCCGCGGCGCCGATCGAAATGCCGAGATCGCTCGCCATCGGCTGCAAAACGCCCGCAAATACGAACGCGCTCGTCGAGAACGTGAACGGCGCGAGCATCAAAATAAAGAGTACCATGAAACTTCCTGCCGGCGGCCAATCTGAAATGCCCCGCACAGTCGGTCTATCGGGATGAGCGTTGGAGCGAAAGAGCGCAAGCCGCGCGGCGGGAATGCGACCGCGCAACGAAAAACGCGCCCGCTGGACAGCGGACGCGCAATTCATACACGCAATTGGCAGGACTGAAGATCAGAGATCTTCGCGATAGAACAGCTCCGGCTGGTCGGCAGCGCCGGTCGCAAGGGCCTGGCGCAGCTCCTCCGGCGCTTCGATCGCCGGGGCAGCCGTGACGACGCGAAGCTCTGCAATATCGTCCTCGGAGTCGCGAACGGTGATCGACGGGATGATCGTGTCCTTCGCGATCACGGTCGTGTTCCTCAGCGGATCGTGCGAATAGACCTCCCGGCCATCGGGATCGAGAAGAACGATCCGCTGCTTCTTGCCACCGCCGATCACTTCGACGTGCGTGACGACAGACGCGGACTCGATCCGATCGGTCTCGCGCTTGGTCGGCATGTCTTCGTAAGGGTTCGCAAGGTGGGCATCGCCGGAGAGCATCGTGCTCGCCATGACCATATTGTCGGTCAATCCCGCGACGGAACCGGTCACCTTGTTATAGAAATCTTCATGATTGGCGGCATACGCTGCAGCGGCAACGGATCCCGTGAACACGAGCGCTGCGACTGCGTATCGTCCGAACACTGACATCCGCGCCTCCTTCTGCAGAGATTTGTCCCTGCGGTGACGGCAACTGCGTGCCGTTCTGTTGCCGGCTTCCCCTGAAGCCGCTCCCAGCCCCCTTCAGATGGTATGTTGCGAATCAGCAACAAGGGCGGGTATGAAAATTTACCAACGCGTGATTTTCTCGACTTGGAACTTCCGCGCTGACCTATCAACGGATATTCTCACATCTTCGTTCCATCGAACACCCGCGTTTTTCGTATACCTCTGGTAACGAATTCCGGCAAGGTGATTGATGGTGCACGCACTCGACTCCCGAATCCGCATCCTGAAGAGTTCGAAACCGCGCCAAGAGGGCGCGTTCGTTCTTTATTGGATGCAACACAGTCAACGCGCTGAAGCGAACCCAGCATTCGAACGCGCGGCCTATTGGGCCAACGAATGCGGTCTTCCCCTCTTGGTCCTCTTCGTCGTCGATCCGAACTATCCAGACGGAAGCGTCCGCCATTTCACCTTCATGCTCGAAGGCCTGAAAGAAACGATGGCGGAGATCGGCAGACGGGGCGCGCATTTCGCGCTCCGCACCGGCCATCCGCCCGACATCGTGTGCCAAGTTGCGCAAGACGCAGCGATCGTCGTCACCGATCGCGGATATTTGAGGCACCTCGTTGCCTGGCGTGAAGAAGTCGCCGATGGGGCGGGCACGCTCGTCGAAGAGGTCGAAGGCGACGTCATCGTTCCGGTCGCCGAACCGACGGACAAGATGGAGACCGCCGCACGGACGATCCGGCCCAAACTTCACAAAACGTTGAAGAGGTTTCTGGAGCTTCCGCCCGCAATTACCATCAAGACGTCCGCGAAATCCCTCCCCCACAAGGACGACGTGTCACTTGGCGACGTCGAAGCCTTCGTCGCCTCGCTCGGTTGCGATGCGTCGGTGGGCGTCGCTCCCGGCTTTAAAGGGGGAACCAGCGAGGCGCGGCACCGCCTCACGAATTTCCTGCGCAACGACCTCAAACATTATGGCGAGGGCCGGGCCGATATCGTCGATCGGCACGTGTCGCACCTCAGCCCCTACCTCCATTTCGGCCAGATCTCGCCGCTCGAGATCTATCAGAAGGTCGTGAGCGCAAAGGCCAATTCGGACTCTTTCATCGAGGAGATGCTCATTCGCCGCGAGCTTGGCGTGAACTTCGTCTACCACACGCCAAACTACGACGCCTTCGAGGCGCTCCCCGAATGGGCGCAGGACACCCTCGCCCATCACGCCAAAGACAAGCGCGAGCCGTCCTATTCCGCGCGTGAGCTCGAGGACGGGAAGACGGACGACCCCTATTGGAACGCCGCGATGCGGGAGATGCGCGTCACCGGCTACCTGCACAATCATATGCGCATGTACTGGGGCAAACGGATCCTCGGTTGGATGACGTCGCCCAAGCGCGCCTTCGAGACGACGCTTCACCTCAACAACAAATATTTTCTCGACGGCCGCGACACCAATTCCTACGCGAACGTTGCGTGGATCTACGGTCTCCATGATCGCGGCTGGCCCGAACGGGACGTCTACGGCAAGGTGCGCACGATGACGCCGAGCGGTCTCAAGCGAAAATTCGACATCGACGCCTATGTGCGGTGGACCGAGCAGCTCTGACGGCCGCGCGGCCCCACGAACCCGCACGGCATGCGCCCATAAAAAAAGCGGCCCAGCGGCCGCTTTTCTCGCTCGATATGACGCGCCGTTTCGGCGGCTTTGTCAGATCGGGGTGCGCGCTTCGAAATCGCCCAACGGCTCGTCGCGATCCTCCGGGGTGGAGAAGAACAGCGCTTGGCTCACGACCGCCTTCACCGTATCGGTTTCGAACGGCTTGGTGATCAGGAAGGCCGGCTCGGGGCGCTCACCGGTCAACAGACGCTCCGGATAGGCGGTGATGAAGATCACCGGAACGTTGATCGAGGTGAGGATCTCGTTCACCGCGTCGAGGCCGGAGCTGCCGTCGGCGAGCTGGATGTCGGCAAGGACGAGGCCGGGGCGACGGCGGCGGACGGCTTCCATCGCTTCGGAATGGGTGCGCGCCATGCCGGCGACCTCGTGGCCGAGGCCTTCGACGAGGGCTTCGAGGTCCATCGCGATCATCGGCTCGTCCTCGATGATGAGGACGCTCGTCGCGACCTGCTCGGCGATCGAGCGGCCCGCTTCGTCGATCAGCGAGCGGATACCGGCGATATCGATGTCGAGGATGGCGGCGGCTTCTTGCAGGGAGAAGCCCTCCACCGTCGTCAGCAGAAAGGCCTGACGAGCCCGCGGCACCATCGCATCAAGCCGCTTTTCGAAGACGGCCGTGCGGGAGCTGACGTCATTGTTGACGTCGACCGAGTCCCAAACGCCGATCAGGATCCGATAGAGCGCCACGCGGGGCGGCAGATCCTGGGAAAACATCGTCGGGTCGGCCACGAGAGCCTGGAGCACCGCCTCGACATAAGCGTCGCCGCTCGGCTGGCTACCGGTCAAAGAGCGGGCGAAACGCCTGAGATAGGGGATGTGCGGTGCAATGGTCTTGGCGAGCGACATGGGGCGTCCTTGGCGGAAACAGTTCGAATCTACCACACGAAAAACCTCGGAGCACGCCCGAAGCTGACCGCCCCGGCTCACCCCAGAGGGAAACGTTTGATACTATGGAACGGATGAACGGGCTGAACCGTTCCATACAGGCGAGTCGTTTTCAATTCACGTGCGAGAAATGATTCAAACGAAGTTGGATGCCCAAAAAAGACGCCCCCTATGCGGGCGCGTGAACACAAAGGTGCGCGTGGTGCCCGTCAATGTCTAACGAGGATCGTTGGCGCGAATCCGCCCCCGATGACGATGTCATGCAGACGATGATCGGAAAACAGTTGCGAAGCTTGTATGATTCCGTGCTCGTCGAGCCCATCCCCGACAAGCTCGTTGAGCTTCTGGTCAAACTCGACGACGTCACGTCGGAAGGCGCTTCGCCTGCCGACGCTGGCAAAAACGCTGACGGGGAAGGCAACGAGCGCCAATGAGTGTTCGCGACGAACTGATCCGTCAAATTCCCAACCTGCGCGCCTTTGCCGTCAGCCTGTGCGGAAACGCCGAGCGGGCGGATGATCTCGTCCAGGAAGCGTTGATGAAGGCCTGGGCCAGCATCGACATGTTCCAGGCCGGAACCAACATGCGCGCATGGCTCTTCACCATCCTGCGCAACGTCTATTATTCCGATTTCCGCAAAAAGCGGCGCGAAGTCGAGGATGCGGACGGCAAGATGGCTGCCAATCTCGCGACCCATCCCGAACAACCCGGCCACCTCGATATGGCCGACTTCCGCGATGCGCTGAACCAGCTCGCGCCCGATCAGCGCGAGGCGCTTATCCTTGTGGGGGCGTCCGGCTTTTCTTACGACGAGGCGGCGGAGATCTGCGGGTGCGCCGTGGGCACCGTCAAAAGCCGCGTGAACCGCGCGCGTTCACGCCTGTCGGAGCTGCTCGCCCTTCAGTCCGGCGCCGATTACGGGCCCGATCATCAGAGCCAATCCGTCGTCGACTCCCGCAAGTTCTGATCGTGTGAGCGTAACGCTCGGAGAGGCTGTCCCACACTGACAACGCCGGGCGGTCCCTCCACCGCCCGCGTTCACCGCTGAGGAACTCTCCGTTCCTTCGCGTCACGCGCGGCCGCCCCTACATCAAAACCCTGTGGTTCTCGCCGATCGCCGTCGGCGCGCCGCCGGACGGTGAGGTCAGCATCTGCAAAGCGACGAAAAGATCCGCCGACGGACTGTTCCAACATTCCGCCACCTCCGGCTCGACACCGAACGCGATCGCCTTGCGGTCCTCATGGCCGTTCTCGAACCAGCCATCGACGGTCGGATTCCAGATCTCCTTTAGCCTCCCCGGATCAGTCGAAAAGTGCGCGGTCCCCGTCACCGTGACATACGCGCTCTCTTCGAGATCGAGGTAGATGAGGCAGACAGGTGCGTCCTCAATCGCCTTGAGGTCCTGATGCTGGTCGCGGCTCGCCACGAACCAGATCATTCCCTCGACACGATTGGCGACACCCACCATCGGCCTCGTGCGGATCGAGCCTCGGTCGTGCGTTACCAGCACGCACGTCCCGACCCGCGTGATCGTGTTCCAAACCAGGTCCCGTATATCTCTTGTCATCTCCTGCTCCGGCTCAAAAGCAATTCGCAGAAACGGACGATTCGATTGTCGTCCTTTAACTAGGACAACCTCAGCGGAACGATCTCGTTCCCCCCAAATGCCTGAAAGAGCTAACGAAACGTGTGGAAATCCAGCGCCTTGCGCGGGTCTGCCATGCGACCGACGCGGCGGCGCGATCAGGAGGCTTCGGCGAGCCGAATTCTGTCGGGGCTCGCGAACGGAACGACGCCTTCCATCGGCAACATGATGGACGCCGAAAGCCCCTCTTCCTCGAACGCCAACGTCACTTCGGCCCGCAGTGCACGGGACAGGTTGCGCTCGATGACAGTCATGCCGAAGCCGCGTGTCGTCGGCTCGGTGACGGCAGGGCCGCCCTTTTCCCGCCAAGCGAACTCCAGCTTGTCCCCCTCGGTGCTTTCCCTGACGCGCCAGGTCACCGACAACGAACCGGCCGTGTTCGCGAACGCGCCGAACTGGACGGCGTTCGCCGCGAGCTCGTGGATCGCGAGGCCGAGATTTTGCGAGGCCTCCGGCGACAGGATCACATCAGGGCCGGAGATTTCGACACGGGAAGACTGAGGCGGCACATATTGGCCGACCAGAACGTTGACGAGATCGCCGAGCTTCACTCCCGCCCATTCGTCCGCGACGATGAGATCCTGCGCAGCGCTCAGCGCTCTGAGACGCGCGATCAATGCCGGCACGAACGTTTCAACGGTCTTCGACTGGGTGGAGGTTTGCCGCGCGATCGCGATCACGACCGTCAGAAGATTTTTCGTCCGGTGCGTGAGCTCCCGCATTACGAGGCGCATCTGCTCCTCGTTCCGCTTGCGGTTGGTGATGTCGATCGAGGCCCCGGTCACGCCGGAGACGCTGCCATCGGGCCGCAGATTGGGCTCGACATGCATGTCGTACCAGCGCCGCTCGGCGCCCTCGCCGACCCCGACTTCGGCCGACACCGGCCGTTTCGTCTCGATCACTTGCCGCTTCAACGACAGGATCGTCTCCTGATCGGCAGCGGGTAGAAGCTCCTCATCGGTCCGGCCGATGATCGAGCCGACTTGTGTCTCGTCCGAGTTCGCCCACGTGTAGCGGAATTCATGGTCTTGCGAGAACACCATGATCCGCTCGCTGCGGAGCGCGAGGTTGAAGCGTTGCAGCGTCTCCGCGAGGCGGCGCGACAGGTCGGTGCGCATCATATCGAGGCGCTTGGAGCGGGTGATATCGATCGCGGTACAGACGAGGCCGACCGGCTCGCGATGCTTGTCGGCGATCGGCACCACATCGACGCGGAACCAGGAGCGGTCCCCCTCGCCCGGCAATTCGATCTCGAAGGTTTGCGTGGTGTTGGTCGCGAGCGCGCGCCGCTTGTGGCCGATCACCAACGGGCGCACGGCCTCCGGCAGCACCTCGTCATCGGATTTTTCGAGAACTTCGATCGGCGCGAGGCCCGGCCGTGGATTGACGATCCACTGATAAGCGAGCTTGGCATCCTGATAGAAAACGGTGATCTGCGCATTGCGCGTCGCGAGCTCGAAATAACGGTGCATTTCGTTCACCGTCTTCAGCTTTTCATGCTCGCGCTTCAAAAGCCCGCGCAACCGCATCTGCCGCGCCTCGAGGCGGCGTTGCTGGTCCGCGACCGTATCGCTGCCCTTTGTAGCGCGCTTGATCGAGGGCACCAGGACGCGCTCGATGAGGATGAGGAACGCGACGAGAAGGCTCGCGAGCGCGGCCGTGTTGGTCACGTAGACCACCCAGGGATGGATCCCCGGCAGCCCCTGCCCGCCGCCGATGCCGAACAAAATACCCAGCGCCGGCGTCGAACCGATGATGACGAAAGCGGTCAGAAGGGCAAGGGTGCGCACCTTCCAGCCGGCCGCCGCAATCGCAAATAGGACAAGCGTTGCGGCGGCGCCGATTTGAGCAAGGGCGATGGGCCAGGACGCGACATAAAAGAACACGCCCTAAGTCCCGTTCATGCCGGCGACTTCACCATTCGGCGCTCCGTAAGGCCGCCTTTGTGAATGAGGCAATCCCTTGCCAGACAAGCGATTTCGCTCCTGTGTCTAACCTATTGCAACGAACCTAGAGCCTCGACAGCCAATCGTCGACTGCCGAGCGGGCGTCTTCTTTGGACTTGCCGTAGCGCTCTTGGATTTTTCCCTCCAAACGAAGGCGATCGCCCTCCACTTCGGTGAGGTCGTCATTGGTCAGCTGGCCCCATTCGGATTGGGCGCGGCCCTGCCACTGTTTCCACTGGCCTTCGATTTGATCCCAGTTCATCTGAGCTCTCCTACGTTGCAGATGCACGATCTCAACGAGGAGACAGGCCAATCCGTTTCATGCTGATCGGTCGGGCGCGACCGATATTCGCAGGCTCCTCATTTTGCGGGACAAATTCCGGCGGGTGGAACGATCAGCCCCCCGCTTGCTTTCCGACCGTGTCGGCGACATAGGCGCCCCGGCGACCCATCGGCTGCTCGGGGCCGATGGTGGTGTCGACCATCGTCTGATGCTCCACCTCCGCGGCGAGCTGCGCTCCGAGGAGAAGGATGTAGGCCGAGATATAGAACCAGAACATCAGCGCGATGATGGTCCCGAGTGAGCCGTAGACGACCGTATAATCGGCGATGTTGGACAGGTACCAGGACAACAGGGTCGAGGCGATGAGCCAGCCGATCGCGACCGTGGTGGCGCCGACGAGGATCCACCGCCACTTCGCCGCCCGGCGGCTCGGACCGATTCGGTAGATCGCGGCCGAGCCGAACGTCACCGTCAGAAACAGGATCGGCGCCGAAACCCGTCGCCCGCCATAATCGAGAATGCTGACCCCCTCCGCGCCCATCATCAGCGGCATCAGGACGATGAAGCCGACCATCACGAGCCCCGCGAGAAGGCCGGTGATGGTGACGCCGAAGGAGCGCAGATAGAGCGCGATCGTCCCCCGCTTCTCGATCTCGCCATAGGCGATGTTCATCGCGCCGAAGAGCGCGATCACCGCGTTGTTCATCGACCAGAGCGAGATGCCGATGCTCGCGATGAATGCGAAGGTGAGGCCGTTCTCGTGCAGATGGCGCACGCGGCTGATCTCGTTGCTCATCCAGTCGAGCGCCTGATCGGGCAGGTAGCCGCGCAGGAACGACACGTGGCTCGCGAGCGTCGTGGGATCGGTGAAGATGCTGTAGGACGTGACCACGGCGATCATCGCCGGAATCAGAGCGAGGAAGACGTAGAACGTCACGCCCGCGGTGATGAGACCGAGATTGTCGATCGAGACCCTCTCGATCATCCGCACCACGATATCCCACCAGCCCCGCCAACCGATTTCCATCGGATTTCGCGCTGCTCGACCGCGAAGGCGCTCGTGATAAGGCAGTTTTGCGGGCGCCACGCTGGCCCGCGCCCCAACGCGCTCTTCGCTAAGCGATCTCATTCGCGACCTTGCATCCACTCGTCGCGTTACCTTTGTTTCGTTTCTACGCAAATTGACTCGAACGTTCGGCCAGCTCCTCGCGTTGTCTCTGCATCCAGAGCTTCACCGCAGTAGGAGCCGGCTTTGAGCCTCGCCGAAGAATCCGCCCAATCCACGACGCCCAAACCCGAGAGGCCCCGCGTCAATGTCGGCGCGGGCGTTAAAGTCCCTCTCATTATCCTGAGCACGATCGCCGTTCTGGGCGCACTCGACTATGCTCAAAGTCTCATGCTGCCGATCATCCTGGCGTTTGTCCTGTCACTGACGCTGACGCCGGTCAACATGTGGCTGCAAAAGCGAATTTGGGCGGGCGCATCCGCCCTCCTCCTTGTTGCGACACTCACATTGGTCGTCACCGCCGCGGCGATGACGCTCTCCGGCCCGATCGGCGCATGGATCGACGATGCGCCGCGCATCGGCAACATGCTGCGCCAACGCCTCGCCGATATCCGTGAACCGGTCGAGGCCGTCACGCGGGCGAGCAAGGAGGTCGAGGAGATCACCAACGCGACGTCCGATCCCGCTGTGCGGGAGGTGGTGCTGCGCCAGCCGGGCCTCATGAACCGCGCCGCGACCAACATCAGCAGCCTGGCCTCGACCCTCGTCGTCGCGATCGCCCTCACCTATTTCCTTCTCGCGACCAACCGGCTCATCTACGAGAAAATCGTTCACGCTGCGCCGAAGCTGAGCGACAAAAAGCGATCACTCATGATCGTGAACAACATCGTGACTGTGGTCTCGAAATACCTCCTCACCATCACGGTGATCAACGCGTGCTTCGGGCTGACCATCGGAACGGTGATGTGGCTGATCGGGATGCCGAGCCCGGTCCTATGGGGCATCGCCGGCTTCTTCTTGAATTATCTGCCCTTTGTCGGCTCTCTTATCGGCACGGTCACGGGCATTTTGATCGGCCTCCTCACCTATCAGCAGATCGAGTGGGCCATTCTCCCCGGCATCGCTTATTTCGGCCTGACGACGCTGGAGGGCAATTTCATTACCCCGCACATTCTCGGCCATCGGCTCGAGCTGAACCCGGTGGCGATCCTGCTCTCGATCGCTCTTTGGGGGTTCTTGTGGGGGGTCGCCGGCATCATCCTCGCCGTGCCGATCCTGATCATCGTCAAAGTGATCAGCGACAATATTCCGGAGTTCTCCGGCCTCGCCGACTTCCTGTCGGGCGCCACGGCGACTGAACGGATGCAGGAGGAACCCGTCACCTGACGGCGGACGGCATCACGCGGAGGCGGCTTGCGCAACGCGGGTCGCCTCTTTCGAGGATACGAGGCGCGACGCCTCATACGCTCGAAAAAATGTAGGGTGTGCCGACGTATCGAGGTCTGACCTCGTTGCCGTCGGCACACCCTTTTTACGGTCAAGCGACCGCAGAAGCCGATCTCGCAGAAGACAGCTCCCCCGCGAGACGGAAGCGTGGATCACGCGTTCAGCGCATCCTTCAGCGGCTTGCCCGGGCGGAACTTCGGGACCTTGGCTGCCTTGATCGTGATCGTTTCGCCCGAACGGGGGTCACGGCCCTGGGACTCGGGGCGGTCGGTCACGGCGAACACGCCAAAGTTGGTGATGCGCACCTCGTCCCCGCTCTTCAGTGCAGCGATGATGGCACTGAAGGTCGCGTCCACGGCCTTCGCCGCGTCCTTGGCGCTCAGTTCGGTGAGCTCCGCCACTTCGGCGGCGAGTTCTGCTTTCTTCATTCCGTCTCTCCTTATCGCGGACGACTCGGTAACACTCTCATTGGGAGCAGCCGACGCAAAGCGAGATTTGCCCCAGAGGCCCCGGTTCCCCTGGAAAATTGAGGATCAAACGTTTCGAAACCACAAAAATCTCACGGGCGCGGTCCTTTGCCCCGTTTCAAACGCGAAAGTGGGCAATATCAAAGCAAGAATCCCGCCTAAGTTGTAGAATTTCTACGAAAAAAAGGCGGGAAACTCCCGCCTTTTTCTCAGTCACTGCCTACCTTTTGCTCAGTGGGCGCGAAAGTTGGCCGATTCGTCGTCCTCCGCGGCCGCTTCGCTCCTCGGCTTGTAGGCCGGCTCGGTCCATTCGATCGCCTCCGGCATCCGCACGAGAGCCCGCTTCAGAACCTCGTCCATCCGCGAGACCGGCACGATCTCGAGCGCGTTCTTCACGTTGTCCGGAATGTCCGCCAGATCCTTGGCGTTCTCTTCCGGGATCAACACCGTGGTGATACCGCCGCGCAGGGCTGCGAGAAGCTTCTCCTTCAGCCCGCCGATCGGCAAAACACGGCCGCGCAACGTGATCTCGCCCGTCATCGCGATATCCCGACGGATCGGAATCCCCGTCATCACCGAGACGACCGCAGTCGCCATGGCAATGCCGGCAGACGGACCGTCCTTTGGCGTCGCCCCTTCCGGCACGTGGACGTGGATGTCCCGCCGGTCGAACTGGGGCGGCTCGATGCCGAGATCGACGGCCCGCGAGCGGACATAAGACGCCGCAGCGGAGATCGATTCCTTCATCACGTCCCGAAGGTTGCCGGTGACGGTCATCTTGCCCTTACCCGGCATCATCAGACCTTCGATGGTGAGAAGCTCACCGCCGACTTCGGTCCAGGCGAGGCCGGTCGCGACGCCGATCTGGTCCTCGAGCTCGGCCTGGCCATACCGGTAGCGCGGCACGCCGAGATACTCTTCGACCTTCTCCGGCGTCACCTCGATCGACTTCACCTCACCCTTGGCGGACAGGATCTCCTTCACCGCCTTACGGGCGAGCGTCGCGATCTCCCGCTCGAGATTACGCACACCCGATTCGCGCGTGTAGCGACGGATCAGGAGGCGCAGCGCGTCGTCGCCGATCGAGAACTCGCCGGCCTTCAGACCGTGGTCGGCGACCGACTTGTCGATCAGATGGCGACGCGCGATCTCCACCTTCTCGTCCTCGGTGTAGCCGGCGATGCGGATCACCTCCATACGGTCCATCAGGGCCGCCGGGATGTTCAGCGTGTTGGCCGTCGTCACGAACATCACGTTCGAGAGGTCGTATTCGACCTCGAGATAGTGGTCCATGAACGTCGAGTTCTGTTCCGGATCGAGCACCTCGAGCAGCGCCGACGACGGATCGCCCCGGAAGTCCATGCCCATCTTGTCGATCTCGTCGAGCAGGAAGAGCGGGTTCGACCGCTTGGCCTTCTTCATCGACTGGATGACCTTGCCGGGCATCGAACCGATATAGGTCCGCCGGTGGCCGCGGATTTCCGCCTCGTCGCGCACGCCGCCCAGCGACATGCGGACATACTCACGTCCGGTCGCCTTCGCGATCGACTTCGCGAGCGAGGTCTTGCCGACGCCCGGAGGGCCGACGAGGCACAGGATCGGCCCCTTCAGCTTGTTCGCGCGCGCCTGCACGGCGAGATATTCGAGGATCCGCTCCTTGACCTTCTCCAGGCCGAAATGATCGGTCTCGAGCACCTGCTCGGCATGTTCGAGGTCGTTCTTGATCCGCGACGGCTTCTTCCACGGGATCGAGAGCACCCAATCGAGGTAGTTGCGCACGACGGTCGCTTCGGCGGACATCGGGCTCATCTGGCGCAGCTTCTTCAGCTCCGCCTCGGCCTTCTCCCGCGCCTCCTTCGACAGCTTCGTCGTCTTGATGCGCTCTTCGAGTTCGGCGAGCTCGTCCTTGCCGTCCTCAGAATCGCCGAGTTCCTTCTGGATCGCGCGCATCTGCTCGTTCAGATAATATTCGCGCTGCGTCTTCTCCATCTGGCGCTTGACGCGGCTGCGGATGCGCTTCTCGACCTGAAGGACCGAGATCTCGCCGTTCATGATGCCGAGCACCTTCTCGAAACGCTCGATCACGGAAGCGGTCGCGAGGATCTCCTGCTTGACCGGGATCTTGACGACGAGGTGCGAGGCGACCGTGTCGGCGAGCTTCGCATAATCCTCGATCTGACCGACGGCGCTGATCACCTCCGGCGAAATCTTCTTGTTCAGCTTGACGTAATTTTCGAACTCCGAAACCACAGAGCGCGAAAGCGCCTGGGCTTCGGTGCCGTCATAATCCGGCTCTTCGACCGGGGCGACGGTCGCCTCGAAATAGTCGGAGCGTTCGGTGAACGCATCGATCGACGCGCGCGCCGTCCCTTCGACGAGCACCTTCACGGTCCCGTCCGGCAGCTTCAGAAGCTGAAGCACCGTCGCGAGCGTGCCGATCTCAAACAGGCCTTCCGGCTTCGGATCGTCGTCGCTCGCCTCGCGCTGCGTCACGAGCAAAATCTGGTTGTCCGCCCGCATGACTTCTTCAAGCGCGCGGATCGACTTTTCACGGCCGACGAAGAGCGGGACAACCATGTGGGGGAAAACCACGATGTCGCGCAGCGGAAGGACGGGAAACGTCCCCGAGGCAGGCCGCGCTTCGGTGTCCCTAGTGTCGTCCGACTTTGTCATGGAACTGTCCTTTCAGCTTGGCTCCGGCTCGCCAAAGAATGCACGAGTCGAGCCACCGGCACCGCACACGAGCCGCTTGGGCTCCCAACCACCCACGGAATAGTCGATCGGGCGTGGCGGTGATGAAGGGCTGAGGGGAATTCCCCGCCCTCCTGCGAAGTGGCGTCGGACCGTACAAACGTCAAGTCTCGCCGCCGCTTTCGGGCCGTGGTCCACCATGCGGCGCGAGCCTGTTCCGCGCCTGGCGCGATGGTCGCGAAACGGTCCGATTGTGGACCGGGAACTTGGACCGGGCACAACAAAGCGGATGCCGTCGTGCCGCGTGCGTCGATTTGCCGACCGGTTTGCGGCCGACCGGACCAGACGGGCCCGGCGCGACGATGACATCGGCGGCGCAACATCTGCGTATGCGGCGCCGTCATAACGGTGCACACGCGGATGGGATGTGCACGACAATGGCGTGTCGCCGGAGTGATGGGCGTGGCCCCACATGAACCGCGCATCGAAACGGGTCCCGCCGGAGGGGCACCGAGGCACGCGGGCCGGCGCGCTTCCAAGCGGGAAAATGCCTGTCACGTTCGCCGTGACAGGCACCGGATCGTCAGGCCGACGTCCGCGACGGTTCGCTCGCGCGGTCATCGTAGATGTAGAGCGGGCGGGCCGTGCCGCCGATAACCTCTTCAGAGATCACCACCTCTCGAACGCCATCGAGCCCCGGAAGTTCGTACATCGTGTCGAGCAGGATCGCCTCGAGAATAGAGCGCAGACCTCTTGCGCCGGTCTTGCGCTCGATCGCCTTGCGGGCGATCGCCTTCAGCGCGTCGGTGTGGAAGGTGAGTTCGACACCCTCCATCTCGAACAGGCGTTGATACTGCTTCACGAGCGCGTTCTTCGGCTCCGACAGGATCTGCACGAGGGCCAGCTCGTCGAGATCCTCGAGCGT
The DNA here is from genome assembly GCF_021556395.1 of Acuticoccus kalidii. Taxonomy (GTDB): domain Bacteria; phylum Pseudomonadota; class Alphaproteobacteria; order Rhizobiales; family Amorphaceae; genus Acuticoccus; species Acuticoccus kalidii. Next base: position 254,132 of record NZ_JAKGCS010000010.1, on the reverse strand, counting down.
CGCGAGCACCGGGAGACGGCCGACGAACTCGGGGATCAGGCCGAATTTCAGGAGATCTTCGGGCTCCACGTTGCGGAACAGCTCGCCGGTGCGGCGATCCTCCGGCGCGAAGACCTGGGCCTTGAAGCCGATCGACGTGCCGCGGCCGCGATCGGAAATGATCTTCTCGAGGCCGGCGAAGGCGCCGCCGCAGATGAAGAGGATGTTGGTCGTGTCCACCTGCAGGAATTCCTGCTGGGGATGCTTGCGCCCACCCTGCGGCGGAACGGAAGCGACCGTGCCCTCCATGATCTTCAACAGCGCCTGCTGGACGCCCTCGCCCGACACGTCGCGCGTGATGGACGGGTTGTCCGACTTGCGGCTGATCTTGTCGACCTCGTCGATATAGACGATGCCGCGCTGAGCGCGCTCGACATTATAGTCGGCGGCCTGAAGGAGCTTCAGGATGATGTTCTCGACGTCCTCGCCGACATAACCGGCTTCGGTCAGCGTCGTGGCGTCGGCCATCGTGAAGGGCACGTCGAGAATGCGGGCGAGCGTCTGCGCGAGCAGCGTCTTGCCGCAACCAGTCGGGCCGATCAGCAGAATATTCGATTTCGCGAGCTCCACGTCGTTCGACTTGGAGGCGTGGCTCAACCGCTTGTAGTGGTTGTGAACCGCGACGGAGAGGACCTTCTTCGCGTCCTTCTGCCCGATCACATAATCGTCAAGAACCTTTCGGATCTCGAGCGGGGTTGGGATTCCGTCCCGCGCCTTCACCAGCGAGGATTTGTTCTCCTCGCGGATGATGTCCATGCACAGTTCGACGCACTCGTCGCAGATGAACACGGTAGGACCCGCGATGAGCTTGCGCACTTCATGCTGGCTCTTGCCGCAGAACGAGCAGTAGAGCGTGTTCTTCCCATCGCCGCTGGTCGCCTTGCTCATACACTCACCTCTGCTTCGTCCGCAGCACGCCTGGCGACGTTCATGCCAAGCGGCACCCAAACTCCGGCCCAGGGGGCCGTTTCGTTACACCTCACCGGCATATTGGACGTGCCCTTGTGCCGATGCAAACAGCCACATTGGCTACCAAACCAATCCAGCCGTTACTAAACATAAAACTCACAGCGCGCGTTCGTGAGTCCCCAACGGCCTACAAAATCTGATTTGCCGAACCGATGGGGTCACGAAACGTCACGATCTCGCCACCTACACAAGCAAAAAACACGCTCTAGTTGTCAAGCGCGGCCCGGCTCTCGATCACCTGATCGATAATGCCGAACTCCTTTGCGGTATCGGGTGTCATATAATTGTCGCGTTCCAGCGCGTTCTCGATGACATCCAGCGCCTGCCCGGTGTGCTTGCGATAGATCTCATTGAGGCGGCGCTTCAGCGACAGGATCTCCTGCGCCTGGAGCTGGATGTCCGCCGCCGTGCCGCGGAAACCGCCGGACGGCTGGTGGACCATGATCCGCGCGTTCGGGAGGGAGAAGCGCATGTCCTTCTCCCCCGCCGCGAGGAGCATCGCCCCCATCGACGCGGACTGACCGATGCACAGCGTCGAGATCGTCGGCCGCACGAACTGCATCGTGTCGTAGATCGCGAGGCCCGACGTCACGATGCCGCCCGGTGAGTTGATGTAGAGCGAGATCTCTTTGTTCGGATTGTCAGCTTCCAGATAGAGAAGCTGGGCGCACACCAGCGTCGCCACCGTGTCCTCGATCGGACCGGTGATGAAGATGATGCGCTCCGACAAGAGGCGCGAAAAGATGTCGTAAGCCCTCTCCCCGCGGTTCGTCTGTTCGACGACCATGGGGACGAGCGTCGACATGGCATACTCAACGGGATCTTTCATGGGTATCGCGCCTAGTGACCGTGGTGATGATCGTGGTCGTGATCGTGATGATGATCATGGTCGTGATCATGATCGTGGTGATGGTGATCATGGTCATGGTCATGGTCATGGTCGTCGTCCTGCAGGAGCTCTTCGCGCGGGACGACCTTGTTGGTCACCGTGACGAGCTCGAGCAGATAGTCGACCACCTTGTCCTCGAAGATCGGAGCACGGAGGCTCGCGATCGCCTGCGGATTCTGGCGGTAGAACTCGATGACCTGACGCTCCTGGCCAGGGAACTGGCGCAGACGCTCGGACAGCGCGCGCTGCACTTCCTCGTCCGTCACCTGAACCTCGGCCTTGGTGCCGACCTCGGACAGAAGCAGCCCGAGACGCACGCGGCGCTCGGCGATCTTCTGATAGTCCGCACGCGCCTTCGCCTCGCTGCCGTCCGCATCGTCGGCGGCGTCGGCATCGAAGGTCTCGCCGCGCTGCTCCATGTCGCTCGTGACCTGGCGCCAGATCGTCTCGAATTCCGAATCGACCAGCTTCTGCGGCAGCGCGAATTTGAAGCGCTCGTCGAGCGCGTCGAGGAGCGCGCGCTTCACCTTGGCGCGGGTCGCGCCGGCATAGCCCTGCTCCATCTGGAGGCGAACGGCCTCCTTCAGCTTGTCGATCGATTCCATGCCGAGCTTCTCGGCAAGCGAATCGTCGATCTTGTCGTCCTGCGGCGCGGCGACTTCCTTCACCTTGACGTCGAAGACGGCTTCCTTGCCCGCGAGCTCGGCGGCCGCATACTCCTTCGGGAAGGTCACGGTGACGGTCGTCTCGTCGCCCGCCTTGGTGCCGGTGAGCTGCTCTTCGAAGCCCGGAATGAACCGGCCCTGGCCGACCACGATGTCGATATCCTCGGCGGTGCCGCCCTCGAAGGCGACATCGTCGATCTTGCCGACGAAGTCGATCTTGAGGCGATCGCCGTCCTCGGCCGCGCGCTCGACCACGTCATAGTCGCGATAGCGCTTGGCGAGCTCGACGACTTCCTTGTCGACCTCGGCCGCGTCGATCTCGACGATCGGGCGCTCGATGCTGATCGTGTCGAGGCCGGTGACTTCGATCTCCGGCAGAATCTCATACTTCACGTCGAAGGCGAGATCGGTCTTGCCTTCCATGACGTCCTGCATCGAATCCTGGTTGAGGTCGATGTCGGGCTGCATGGCGGGCTTTTCGTCCCGCTTTTCGACGGCGTCACGCACGCTTTCGGACATGACGTCGTTTATGACTTCGGCCATCGCGGAGCGGCCGTACATCTTCTTGAGGTGCGCCATGGGCACCTTGCCGGGGCGAAAGCCCTTGAGTTTCACCTTCTTCGAGAGGTCGTCGAGATAGGTGGTGAGACGCTCTTCGAGAGCCGCTGCGGGGACCACCACTTTCAGCTCCCGCTGCAGACCGTCCGCGCGGGTTTCCGTCACTTCCATGGGCTCACTTTCCGCAGGTACTTTCAGGTTGTCGGGGAATGGCGCCTCATGTCGCCCCGCCGCCCGGCGAAGTCAATGGCCCCCGTCTCGGTTCACGTTCGCAAGTCACGCTCGCGCCTTCGCTCATGAACAGATCGGGTGCCGCATGGCGTTCGCCAACCCCTCGTTTCGGGGGAGAGACTGGAACCCATTCGGGGCGGAAAGCAAGGGGGTTCGTCAGCCCACCACAAAGCCGCCGCCCCTTAAAGCCAAAGAGCGGCCGAAAGCGCCCCATACCGGCCCGGCCGCCCGGCCCGTCCCGCGCAAGCCACGCTGCCAGAGGCCGAACCAACCCGAGCGCCAACAGCGCACAACACGCGCAAATGGCGAAACGAACGCGCACCTCTTCGCGTGCCCCCAGCAGCGCACGCCCGCGCGCCGGCCCAGCAGCCCTTCGCGTGCCCCCAGCAGCTCTTCGCGCGCCCCCAGCAGCGCGCGACCGCGCGCCGGCCCCTGGCCGCCCACGCGGAGGCCGCGAAGCGATACGCCGTGAGCGAAAACAATGGTGCGGGTGGAGGGACTCGAACCCCCACACCTTGCGGCGCTTGGACCTAAACCAAGTGCGTCTACCAATTCCGCCACACCCGCGCGCCTTTCCTGTAAGGCCGGGAGTGGCTGCCGGTCAAACCCCGCTAGAAGCCGTCGAATGCGACCCGCGAGGCCTTGAGGCCGCCGATCAGATCATCGGCGATCAAGGCGGGCCCGACCCGGCTCGCGGTCTCGCCATGGAGGAAGACCGCCATCGCTGCCGCCTCGAACGGGGGCACGCCTTGGGCGAGAAATCCCGTCACGATGCCGCACAGCACGTCGCCCGAGCCGGCGGTCGCGAGGTAGGGCGGCGCGTTGGTGTTGATCGCGGCGCGCCCGTCCGGGGCGGCGATCACCGTGTCACGCCCCTTGAGGACGATGACGGCACCAGATTGCTCCGCGGCCGCGCGGGCGCGCGCGAGCTTGTCGCCATCCTTGGAGAAGACGCGGCCGAACTCGCCTTCGTGCGGCGTGAGGACGGCGCGGCTCGTTCCGATCGCCTCGGCGAGCGCGCCCGCCATCCCGGCGAAGGCCGTGACGGCGCCGGCGTCCAACACGACCGCCGCCTCGGAGGCGAGCGCCGCCGTCGCCTTCGCGCGCGTCGCCTCGTCCGGGTCGAGACCGGGGCCGAGACAGACGACATTCTTGCGCGTGTCGGACAACAGCGCGCCGAGCTCGTCCGCGTCGTCGACCTTGGCGAGCATCACCGTCGTGAGGTGGCAGGCGTTGACGAGGAGGGCCTCGCCAGGGGATGCGAGCGTCACGAGCCCTGCCCCGGCCCGCAGCGCCGCCATCGCCGAAAGCCGCGCCGCGCCGGTCTGGGTCATCGGGCCGGACAGGACGATGGCGTGGCCGCGATCATATTTGTGGCCGGCCGCGGCGAGTGTGGGTCGCGCCGCTTTCCACAGATCCGGCTCGTTGGCGAAGGTGCGACAGCCGAGCTCGGCGATGGTGGCGGGGTCGATCCCGATCGAGGCGACCGACACGCGCCCGCAATGGGCCCGGCCGGGCATCAGAAGGTGGCCGGGCTTGCGCCGTTCGAAGGTGATCGTCCGATGCGCGCGAATGGCGACGCCGCGCACGGCGCCGGTCGCCCCGTCGATCCCGCTCGGCAGATCGATCGCGAACACCCGGCCGTCCGCCGCGTTCACCCGCTCGATGAGCGCGGCAAAGACGCCCTCTATATCGCGCGAGAGGCCGCCGCCGAAGAGGCCGTCGATGACGACGCCCGCCTCGTCGATCTCCGGCCCGTCCGGCTCGATATGCGGCCCCCGGTAGGCGGTGCGCGCCGCGCGTGCGGCATCGGAGCCCGCCTCACCCGCGAGATCGACGAGTGCGACATGATAGCCCCGCTCGCGCAATATGCGCGCGGCGACGAAGGCGTCACCGCCATTGTCGCCGGGCCCCGCGAGCACGGCGATCCGCGCGCCATGGCCGACTTCGGCGGCGATGAGATCGGCGACGGCATAGCCGGCCCGCTCCATCAGCGTCGCGATCGAGGTGCCCGCCTCAGCGGTTTTCCGATCGGCGAGGCTCATCTCGTACGGGGTGGGGAGTTCGATCATAAAAATCCCTGACACCCGAACAATGTGCACATCTTGTAATCACTCCGACTAAATAATAATCACAAAAGCTGCCACCAGCTCGGGCACATGCCCGTTTTGAACCCATAACGCTGATTTCGGCATCTGGCACACAGCGTGCATTCCTCCGTATGCCAGCGGACGGATGACCTCCCGTATGCCGCCCAACGGGGTCTTATGAAGAAGATCGAAGCCATCATAAAGCCGTTCAAACTCGATGAGGTGAAGGAGGCGCTGCAAGACGTCGGGCTCCAGGGCATCACAGTGCTCGAAGCTCGCGGCTTCGGACGCCAGAAGGGCCACACCGAACTGTACCGCGGTGCTGAGTACGTTGTTGATTTCCTTCCGAAAGTGAAGATCGAACTCATCGTGCCTGATAGTCTGCTGCCGGCGGCCGTGGAGGCCATCCGCACTGCCGCGCAGACAGGCCGGATCGGTGACGGCAAGATCTTCGTCCTCCCTGTCGAGGGCGCTATCCGGATCCGGACTGGAGAGTCCGGTGAGGACGCCATCTAACCCCACCACCAGAAGCGTCAGAAGCCCATAGAAAGCGATTGCCAATGAGCACAGCGCAAGAAGTCCTGAGAGACCTCAAAGATAAAGATGTAAAGTTCGTCGATCTGCGCTTCACGGATCCGCGCGGCAAAATGCAACACGTCACGATGGACGTGACGATGATCGACGAAGACATCTTCGCCGATGGCACGATGTTTGACGGTTCGTCGATCGCTGGCTGGAAGGCGATCAACGAGTCCGACATGATCCTCATGCCGGATCCCGAAACCGCCCATATCGACCCGTTCTTCGCGCAGACCACGATGGCGCTGTTCTGCGACATCCTGGAGCCGTCGACCGGCGAGGCCTACAACCGCGACCCGCGCACCACGGCCAAGAAGGCCGAGGCCTACGTGAAGTCCGGCGGCTTCGGTGACACCATCACCATGGGCCCGGAAGCCGAATTCTTCGTGTTCGACGACGTCCGCTTCGCCGCGGATCCGTACAACACGGGCTTCCAGCTCGATTCGTCCGAGCTGCCCTCCAACATGTCGACCGAGTACGAGACGGGCAATCTCGGCCACCGTCCCCGTACGAAGGGCGGCTACTTCCCCGTGCCGCCGATCGATTCGGCCCAGGACATGCGCTCCGAGATGCTCTCGGTCATGACCGAAATGGGCGTCACCGTCGAAAAGCACCACCACGAGGTGGCGGCAGCCCAGCACGAGCTCGGCCTCAAGTTCGACACGCTGACCCTCATCGCCGACAAGATGCAGATCTACAAGTACGTCGTGCATCAGGTCGCGAACGCCTACGGCAAGACGGCGACGTTCATGCCGAAGCCGGTCTTCGGCGACAACGGCACGGGCATGCACGTCCACCAGTCGATCTGGAAGGACGGTCAGCCGACCTTCGCCGGCAACCTTTATGCCGACCTTTCGGAAAACTGCCTGTTCTATATCGGCGGTATCCTGAAGCACGCGAAGGCCCTCAACGCCTTCACCAACCCGTCGACGAACTCCTATAAGCGTCTCGTCCCGGGTTATGAGGCGCCGGTCCTCCTCGCCTACTCGGCGCGCAACCGCTCCGCCTCCTGCCGTATTCCGATCGCGTCTTCGCCGAAGGGCAAGCGCCTCGAGGTCCGTTTCCCGGATCCGTCGGCGAACCCCTATCTCGCCTATGCGGCGATGTGCATGGCCGGCCTCGACGGCATCAAGAACCGCATCCATCCGGGCGACCCGATGGACAAGGATCTTTATGACCTTCCGCCGGAAGAGCTCCTCGGCATCCCGACCGTCTGCAGCTCGCTGCGCGAAGCGCTGGGCGCCGTCGATGCCGACCGCGACTTCCTGAAGGCCGGCGGCGTGTTCGACGACGACCAGATCGACGCGTACATCGAGCTCAAGATGGAAGAGAACATGCGGTACGAGATGACGCCGCACCCGGTCGAGTTCGACCTCTATTACTCGGTCTGATCGGACCCTTCGGAGGAAGGCTCCGCCTTCCTCCTTTCTTGCGCCTTAAGCGCTCGACTGGCGGCCTCGTCGAACGACTTGGCCGCCTTTCTTTTTGGGCCGCCTTTCTTTTGAGCCGGGCCCACGCTCCGCGTGCCAGAAATCCACGCCCGCCCGATGCCGCGCCGTTGACGCCCGGGCCCGCGCCGCGCATCCCCTGTGGCAAAGGGAGAGACGGTTTTGGCGATCATTCATGGCGGCGAGTTGGCCGATGCGCGCGCCCATGGCGGCGACGGGCCGATCCTCGATCTTTCGACGGGCATCAACCCGCACGCCTATCCCGCCGCGTTCGCGCCCGACGTCCTGCGGCCGTTGCCGCAACGCGAGGCCGATGACCGCCTCCGCGACGCCGCCCGCCGCGCCTACCACGTGCCGGATGATGCCGACATCGTCGCCGCGCCCGGCACGCAAGCGATCCTCCAATGGCTGCCGCATTGCCTACCCGCCACCCGCGTCACGGTGATCGGCCCGACCTACCAGGAGCACGCGGCGATCTGGTCGCGCCACGCGCCGACCACGACCGTGCCGACGATCGACGACGCGCCCGCGACCGGGCTCACGGTGATCGTCAACCCGAACAACCCCGATGGCCGCTTCGTCGCCGCCGACCGCCTCGCCGCCCATGCCGCCGCGACGCAAAGCGAGGCGATCGCGCTCGTCGTCGACGAGGCGTTCGGCGATCTCGCCCCCGAGCGGACCGCCGCCGGGACAGCTCGCACCCTGGTCCTCAAGAGCTTCGGCAAATTCTACGGCCTTGCCGGGCTTCGTCTCGGCTTTGCGATCGGCCCGGCGGAGGCCATCGCGCCATTGCGGGCCGCGCTCGGTCCCTGGGCGGTCTCCGGCCCGGCCCTTGAAATCGGCGCCCGTGCGCTTGCCGACGCGCCATGGGCGGCCGCCATGCGGGAGCGCCTCGCGCGGGAGCGGGCCGAGCTCGACGGTGCGCTCGCCACAGCGGGCCTCACAGTCGTCGGCGGGACGGACCTCTTCCGCCTCGTGGAGACCGAGGACGCCGCCGCCTGGCACGCCGCGCTCGCCCGCGAGGGCATTTGGACGCGGATCTTCCCCACGCACCCGAGGCGGCTCCGTATCGGCCTTCCGGGGGAGGCCTTGCCGCGCCTCGAAGCCGCACTTGCCCACATCGGAGAAAGGCCCGAATGAGCGTCGTCTTCGCCCTCGTCATCGATGCGATCTTCGGGGATCCGGCGCGCGCCTGGAGCCGCACCGGCCATCCCGTCACCTGGTTCGGCTCGCTGATCGACTGGCTCGATCAAGCGCTCAACTGGGGCGGCTCGCGCAAGGCGAAGGGGGTTGTCGCGATCGCCGCCGCGATCCTCGCCTTCGCCATTCCGGTGGCGCTCCTCGCCGGCGTTCTCGGCATCCTGCCGGGGCTTCTCGGAAGCCTCGCGATCGGCGTGGTCGCGAGCAGCCTCATCGCCCACAAGAGCCTTAATGAGCATGTCGCCCGTGTCGCAGACGCCGGAACGATCGAGGAGGCGCGCACCGCGGTCTCGATGGTGGTCGGCCGGGACGTCTCGACGCTCGACGAGGCCGGGGTGTCGCGCGCGAGCCTCGAAACGCTCGCCGAGAGCCTTTCGGACGGTGTCGTCGCGCCCGCGTTCTGGCTCGCGATCGGCGGTCTGCCGGGCCTCGTCGCCTATAAAGTGGTGAACACCGCCGATTCCATGATCGGCCACCGCACCGAGCGCCATGGCGCGTTCGGCTGGGCGGCCGCCCGGCTCGACGACGCGATGAACTTCGTGCCGGCGCGGATCACCGCATTCCTCATCGCCCTCACCGCCCCGCGCCTCTTTCGCCTGCGCGAGCGGATCATCGAGACGGCGGAGATGCACGTCTCCCCGAATGCCGGTTGGCCGGAGGCGGCCCTCGCCTACCGGCTCGACGTCGCCCTCGGTGGGCCGCGCAGCTACGAGGGCGAGCGTGTGGATGGGGTCTGGCTCCATCCGAACGGGCGGACGGCGCGCTTTGCGGACATTCGCCGCGGCATCCGGGTCGGCAACGTCGCCGGCGCGTTCCAGATTGTGTTCTACGCGCTGATCGCGATCCTCTTCTGAGCGATCTCGAAGAGCCGGTCGAGGTCGATCGACGCCTCCAGATGCGCCGCCAGCGCATCGAGCGTCGCCTCGATCCGACGCTCATAATGAAGGTCGGATGCGGTGCCCAATAGAGCGAGAAAGGCGCCGCGGAAATCGTCCTCCCCGAAGAGGCCGTGTAGATAGGCCCCCATCACGCGCCCGTCGGCGGAGATCGCGCCGTCCGGCCCCTCCACGAGTTCGACCAGCGGACGGGCGGTGTCCGGCCCCTCCGTCACCCCCATATGGATGCGGTAGCCCGACACCGCGATTCCCGCCGCCCCCGGAAGGCGCGCGACGCCGCGGCTCTCGCGCGTCGTCTTCGGCGCCTTGAGTTCGGTGACGATGTCGAGAAGACCGAGCCCTTCGATCTCACCCGGCGGCCCCTCATGACCGGCCGGATCGCGGATGAGACGCCCCAGCATCTGATAGCCGCCGCACAATCCGATCACGCGGCCACCCCGTCGCACATGCGCCGTCAGATCGGCCTTCCAACCGGCCGCGATCAGCGCGCGCGTGTCGGCGACGGTCGATTTGGAGCCCGGCAGGAGAACGAGATCGGTATCGGCCGGCAGCGGCTCATCGATCGGAACGAGGTGGAAGGCAACGCCCGGCTCGAGCCGCAACGGGTCGCAATCGTCGAAATTCGCGATGTGCGGCAGCCGCGGCATCACCACCTTGAGCCCGTCCCGCCGATCATCGCCGCCCGTGAGGCCGAGCGTGTCCTCCGCCGGGAGCGAGGACGCCGCCGCGAACCACGGCACGACGCCGAGCGAGGGCCAGCCCGTCCGCTCCGCGATCGCCCGCTCACCGTCCGCAAAGAGGCTCACATCACCGCGGAATTTGTTGACCAGGAAGCCCTTCACCGCCGCCCGCTCCGGCGGTTCGAGCACCGCCGCCGTCCCGACGAGATTGGCGATCACCCCGCCGCGCGAGATGTCCGCGCACAGGACGACCGGAACGGAGGCGGCGAGCGCGAAGCCCATATTGGCGATATCGCCCGCGCGCAGATTGATCTCGGCCGGGCTTCCCGCCCCCTCGACGAGGACGAGATCGACGCCTTCGCCGACACGGGCGAAGCTGTCGAGCACCGGCGCCATCAACTGCGGCTTCAAGGCGGCATAGTCGCGGGCCGCCGTCGTCGCCATCACGCGGCCCTGCACCACCACTTGTGCGCCGGTTTCCGACTGCGGCTTTAGGAGCACAGGGTTCATGTGAACTGAGGCCGGCCGATGAGCGGCGCGGGCTTGAAGCATCTGCGCCCGGCCAATCTCCCCATAATCAGGTGTCGCCGCCGCATTGTTTGACATATTTTGTGGTTTGAAGGGATTAACCCTAAGCCCACGCTGGAAAAAGGCGCGACACAATCCCGCCACAAGGAGAGACTTACCGACATCGGAGCCCGTTCCCTGGATCATCAACGAGGCTGTGGTCATCGTCCGACCTCATCCGATGGCGCACCGTCCCTTCATCTGGCGTTAATGGACGGGCCGTGATTTGAAGAGTCCTAGCCGCGCGGTTCGCGGCGAGAGAAGCCCTGGAGTAAACTGATGAAGAAAGTTCTGCTCGCTATGGCGATGGTGGCCGGCCTCGCCGCCTGCAACAGCAACAGCCAGACCGACCGCGCGTTGGTGGGTGGCGCCGTTGGTGGCGGCACGGGCGCGCTGATCGCCGCCGCAGCCGGTGCCAACCCCGGCACGACCCTCGGCGTCGCCGCGGCCAGCGCCGCCGGTGGTGCGCTCGTCGGCGCAGCGACCGCGCCGCGCAACTGCGTCAACCAGTACGGCGAACCCGTCGTCTGCCCCTGATCGACAGATCCAGGGCCTGACGGTCCGACGGAGCGGCCATCGGTCCGCTCCGCTGGCCCCGCCTCGCTGGACGGTCTCACGACCATCCAGCGAGCGGCGTGCCATCGCGCTAGAATTCGATGCCCGGCTGCGGTTTGACGCCGGATCGAAACGGATGCTTCACCATCGTCATCTCGGTGACGAGATCGGCGATCTCGATCAATTCGTCTTTCGCATTGCGTCCCGTGATGATGACGTGGACATCATCCGGCTTCTCGTCCCGCAAGAAGGCCGCGACCTCGGCGACGTCGAGATAATCATATCTGAGGACGATGTTGAGCTCGTCGAGCAGAACCATGCGGTAGTCGCCCGAAAGGATCATCGCCTTCGCCGCCTCCCACGCCGATTGCGCCGCGGCGATATCGCGCTGACGGTCCTGCGTCTCCCAGGTGAACCCCTCGCCCATCCGCTTCACCGTCACCTGATCGGCGAATCGATCGAGGACGACCTTTTCGCCCGTCTCGATCTTTCCCTTGATGAACTGGACGACGGCGACATTCATGCCGTGCCCGACGGCGCGCATCACCATGCCGAAGGCGGCCGTCGATTTGCCCTTACCCTTGCCGGTATGGACGATGACGAGACCCTTCTCGATCGTCTTCGTGGCAAGGATCTTGTCCCGCGCCGCCTTCTTCTTACGCATCTTCTCGGCATGGCGCGCGTCGAGTTCGGTATCGGTCATAGGCTCGTCTCGGGTGTCATGAGCGCGTCGAGGCGCGCGTGAACGCTGTTCTTCTTGGGGGACCATAACCCGCGTTCGATCGCTTCGGCGAACCGGGCGCGAATTTCTTCGAGCGCCGGGCGATTCGCCTCTGCGAGGAAGGCGGCCACCGCCTCGTCTTCGAGATAGGCCTCATAGACCTGGTCGAAGTGGTGATCGGCGACGGCGTTGGTGGTCGCGGCGAAGGCGAAGAGATAGTCGACCGTCGCCGCGATCTCGAACGCGCCTTTATAGCCGTGCCGCATCACGCCCGCGATCCACTTCGGATTCGCCGCCCGGCCACGCACGACGCGGGCGATTTCCTCTGCGAGCGTACGGGCGACGGGCCGCTCGGCGCGGCTCGTGTCGACATGGAGGCTGACCGGCGCACGGCCCGAGGCCGCCTCGACCGCGGCAGCGAGACCGCCCTCGAACTGGTAATAATCATCGCTGTCGAGGATGTCGTGTTCGCGATTGTCCTGTGCCTGGACGACCGCGTCGATCCCCGACAAACGTTGGCGAAGCGCGTCCTCGGCAACGTCACCCGCGCGGCCCTTGCCGTAGGCGTAACGCCCCCAGGCGACGAAGGCCTCGGCGAGATCGGCGCGCCCCTCCCACGCCCCGGTGTCGATGAGGGCTTGGAGGCCCGCCCCATACGCGCCCGGCATCGCGCCGAAGACGGAAATTTCGCCGCCGGATTCGCGGAAGCGGGCGCGGACGGGGTTCTGGTCGTCCGGCTCGTCGCGCTCGGCGACGGCACGGGCGGCCGAATCGAACAGCGCGATCTGCTCGGGAAAGGCATCGCGGAAGAAACCGGACACGCGGAGCGTGACGTCGACCCGAGGCCGCGCGAGTTCGGAGAGGCTGCGCACGGTAAAGCCGGTGAGGCGCGCTCCGTCCCAGACCGGTTCCGCCCCGATGAGGGCGAGCGCCTGGGCGATATCGTCGCCGCCGGTGCGCATGTTCGCCGTGCCCCAACAGGTGAGGACGATGGAGCGCGGCCAATCGCCCTCTTCCATCACGTATCGCTCCACCACCCGCTCGGCCGCGGCCGAGCCGATCGCCCAGGCCGCGCGGGTCGGAATGCCGCGAATGTCCACCGCGAAGAAGTTGCGGCCGGTGGGCAGCACGTCCGGCCGCCCCCGCGTCGGCGCGCCGGAGGGCCCCGGTGGCGTGAAGCGTCCGGCAAGACCGCCGAGAAGCGCCGCAATCTCCGCCGGGCCGGACCGGTCGAGATCCGCGCCGATCGTCTCCATCGCGGCGAGGATCGGGCGGGCCGTCTCGCCGGGCTCGACCTCACCTTCGAGGAGGAGAGCGGCGTGGGCCTCGAGCCGCTCCACCGTGTCGCCGACGGTCCGCCAGGGCGTCTCGGCATGATCGAGCGGCTTGGGGCGCGGACCGGTCCATGTCTCGGCCATCGCGGCGTCGAGGGGATCGAAGCCGAGGCCGAAATCGGCCGCGATCGCGCGCAATAGCGAGCCGTCGGCCGGACCGCCGCCTCGCGGCGCGCGGGCGATCGCGGCGAGGAGATCGCGCCGCTGGGTGCCGGCCGGGCTTTCGCCGAGAATATGAAGCCCGTCACGGATCTGCATCTCCTTGAGATCGCAGATATGGGCATCGAGTTCGGCGATCGCGGCGTCCCGGTCGGCAAGGTCGAGCGCGAGGTCGGCCGCGAAGCCGTGACGTTCGGCGACCTCCAGAATATCGCCCGCGAGTCGTTCGGCGCGTTTCGGATCGAGGGCGCGGGCGAGCGCATACTCGTCGATCAGCGTTTCGAGCTCGAGGGCGCGCCCGTGGCTTTCGGCCCGCGTCATGGCGGGGGTCAGATGGTCGACGATGACGGCCTGGGCGCGGCGTTTGGCCTGCGTGCCCTCGCCCGGATCGTTGACGATGAAGGGATAAAGATGCGGCATCGGGCCGAAGGCGATCTCCGGCCAGCACGTTTCCGATAGGCCGACGGCTTTGCCCGGCAGCCACTCCATGTTGCCGTGCTTGCCCATGTGGATCACCGCATGGGCGCCGAACGTTTCGCGCAGATAGAGATAAAAAGCGAGATAAGCGTGCGTCGGGACGAGCGCCGGATCGTGATAAGTCGCCTTCGGATCGCGCTCATAGGCCCGCGTCGGCTGGATCGCGACGAGCGCGTTGCCGAAGCGATGCGCGGGGATCGCGATCGCCTCGTGACGCACCATCGGATCATCTTCGACCGCGCCCCAGGCGGTTTCGACCGCCTCACGCGCCGCCCCGGGAAGGCGCGCGAACCACGCTTTGTAGGTTGCAAGGGAAAGCCGCGCCGGCGGATCGGCCCGGCCGGCGAGAAGACGCTCCATCAGCCCGGCCCCATCGCGCGGCGCGCCGGCGACGTCGTATCCTGCCTTTTCGAGCGCGGCGAGGACGTTGACGGTCGAGGCGGGCGTGTCGAACCCCACCCCGTTCGCGATGCGTCCGTCTTTGCCGGGATAATTGGCGAGCACCAAGGCGACGCGCTTGTCGCCCGCCTCGGTCGCGACGAGGCGCGTGTGTGCGGCCGCGAGCGCGGCGACGAAGCGGACGCGGTCGGGGACCGCCGCGAAATCCACAGGAAAGGCCCCGGTCGCCTCATCCCGCTCCGCGCGTTGCTTGAAGGCGAAGGCGCGGGAGAGGACGCGGCCGTCGAACTCGGGCGTGACGACGCTCATCGTGAGATCGCGCACGCCGAGGCCCGCGGCGCTCTCCTCCCACGCCGCGATGTCGGAGCTTGCCTGGACGACCTCGATGACGAACCGGCGATGATCGTCGAGCGCCGAGCCGGCGCCCCCGGCGGAAAACGCCATCGTGGTCAGGACGACGTCCGCTCCGGTCTCTTCGAGGAGGGAGCGGATGACGGCGGCCGCCACCTCGTCCTTGAGGCTCGAGGCGAAGATCGGCACCGGGCGCAATCCGGCCGCGGCGAGCCCTTCGACAAGGGCGTCGATCCCGCCGATGAGCCCGTCCATCAGGTGCGAACGATAAAAGACGAGACCGACACGCGCCCCGTCCGGGAAGACGTCGAGGCCCGCGGCGTCGGGCAGAACGGTGCCGCGCGCGTAAAGGCCGGCGGCGGGAACCGCGCTCGCGGGCGGTGGCAGCGGGGCGTCCACCACGAAGCTGCGCAGGAAAGCGAGCGAGCGGTCGCGGTTGTGCGGCCCGCCCTCGCGGCAATAAGCGTGAAAGCGGCGGGCGTCCTCCAGCGGAACGGTGCCGCGGGCGGCGAGCGCCTCGTCGAACGCCGCTTCGCCGGGAACGATGATCAGCCTCGCCCCGGTCTCGGCCGCGATCCGGCGCAGCGTTTCGACGCCATAGGCGAAGTACCCTTCGCCGCCGAGGATGCGCACGGCGATCACCTTCGCGTGGCGCAGCGTCTTGTCGGCCAGGAGGTCGACGGACATCGGATGCGTGAGCGAGGCGAGGCTCGCGAGGCGAACAGCCGGCCCGCCGGGATGACGGTGCACGGCCTGGACGAGTGCGGTGATCTCCCCGTCGGCAGCCGACAGGAAGACGATGGGCGCGGGCGTCAGATCGAGGTCAACGGCCTCCTCACCGTCGTCGATACGCTGCGCGTCGGCGGCGAGGAGATGCATTAGGCGGCCTTCGGCGCTCCGAGCCCGGTCAGAAGCGCGTCATCGATGGGGCTGAGCCCGATGACGACGAGGCCCGTCGGCTCGGAACGGGGCCGGCCGAACCATGTCTCGACGCGCGGGCCGACGGCCTGCACGAACAGCGGCGCCGGCTTGTCGATCACCGCAACGCTCCCTTTGAGGCGCAGGATCGACGGATCGGCGGCAAGCCGCGCGAGCGTCGCCTCCGCCGCCGACTTTGTGGGGAAGCGGGCGGGCACGACGCGGCTTTCGAAATCGTCGTGCTCGTGGTCGGTGTCGTGGCCGTGATGGCCGTCGCGCGCCTTCGGATCGTCCTCCGCGGCGGCGCCGATGCCGAAGACGGTCGCGTTCGCCCCTTCGACGATCGCGACACCGGCGCGGATCTCGCCGGCGACGGTGCTGCGGACGGTCTCGATCGTCGCCTTGTCGAGATCGCCGGTCTTCGACAGGACGACGAGATCGGCGGCCTTCAACTGGTCCTCGAAGAGCTCTTCGAGCGGGGTGTGATGGTCGAGCGATTCGTCGGCCTTGCGCTCCGCCTCGACGGCTTGCGGATCGTGCGCGAAGCGGCCCGCCGCGACGGCCGGCACGTCGACGAGGGTGACGACGGCGTCGACCGTGACGCGCGGCTTGACGCTCGGCCAGGCGAAGGCGGCGATCAGCGGCTGGGGAAGCGCGAGGCCCGAGGTCTCGATCACGATGCGCTCGGGCGGGTCGGCACGGTTCAGAAGCTGCTCGAGCGCTGGCACGAAATCATCCGCCACGGTGCAGCACAGGCAGCCGTTTGTGAGCTCGACGACATCGTCCGCGCAATCGGGATCGAGGCAGCCGGACAGCATCGCCCCATCGAAGCCGAGATCGCCGAACTCGTTGACGATCAGACCGATACGCGCGCCGTTTGCCTCTTCGATCAGGCGCTTGATCAGCGTCGTCTTCCCCGCCCCGAGAAAACCGGTGACGATCGTGACGGGAATGCGTTGGCTCATAAAGTCAGCTCCGGCTGGCTCGTGGGTTTCACGATGAGGGGGCAGCCCGCGACCATCTTCACGACGGTCGAGGCCGCGCTCGCCAAGCGTTGGTTTAACACACCCTGCTGATCCCGAAAGGCGCGTCCGAGCGCCGTCGCCGGCACGATCCCCTCCCCGACCTCGTTGCTGATCGCGACGATCGCCGCCTGACGCGCGGCGATCGCGTCGAGTAGCGTTTCCGTCTCCCCTGCGACATTCCGCTCCGAGAGGACGAGATTCGTGAGCCACAGCGTCATGCAGTCGACGAGGAGGACACCGCGCGCCTGCCGCACGGTCTCGGCGATCGACACGGTGATCTCGCGGGTCGACCATTCCGGCGGCCGCCGTGCTTGATGGGTGGCGATTCGCTCCGCCATCTCCGCGTCCCGAGGCGGACCGGCGGTGGCGAGGTAGGTGACCGCCGCGCCGGAGCGGGCAGCCAGGGTTTCCGCGTATCGAGATTTCCCCGAACGGGCCCCGCCGACGACGAGGACGAAAGGATATTCACACACGTCACGATCCGGTGTTGCGTCTCTGAGGGAGCGTTGCTATATCGCCCCAACGCCGCGGCGTCATTCCCCGGTAGCTCAGTGGTAGAGCAACCGGCTGTTAACCGGTTGGTCGCTGGTTCGAATCCGGCCCGGGGAGCCACCTTCTCGCTGTTGCAGGCATTGCCCGCCGCAGCCCGCTCTGAAGCGGAGGCGAGAATGGGTCGCTCCCACCCCATATAACAGCCGTCTTTCCAAAATCCGTTCCGCAAGCAATCGCCCCTCTGCAGGCGTGGCTTTGCGCCGATTCGCCTTGCCGGTCCCGAGCGCCGGCCGAATCGGGCGACGCGGGACGGCGCGAATCGATCGCGATCCGCACCGCCTTTCGCTCACGCCCGTGGCGCCCGCGCCCGCGCCATCGCCTCGGCGATCTCCCGCGCCGCCGCGCGCGGATCGGACGCGGCGCAGATCGCCGTGACGACGGCTATGCCATCGGCGGTGATTCGCGGTGCATGGATCGCCTGAAGGCCGCCGATCGCGACCGTCGGCCGATCCGTTGCGGCGACGATCTCGGCAAGTCCTTCAAAGCCGAGCGGCGGCGCATGTCCGGGCTTCGTCGCCGTCGCAAAGACGGGGCCGACGCCGAGATAGTCCGCCGCCGGGTGGGCGGCGCGGGCGAGGCCCACCGTCTCGACCGAAAGGCCGAGGATCCGGTCAGGCCCGATCGCATCGCGCACCGTCTGCGGATCGCCGTCGTCCTGGCCGATATGCACCCCGTCCGCGTCCGCCGCGAGCGCCGCCTCGATATCGTCGTTGACGAGGAGCGGAACGCCGCTGCCGGCGAGCACCCCCTTCAACGCGCGCGCCGCGGCGGTGCGCTCGGCGGTCGAGCCCGTCTTGTCGCGGAGCTGAACCATCGTGACGCCGCCCGCCACGGCCTCGCGCACCGCCTCGAGAAGGCCGAGCGAACAGATGGCCGGATCGGCGACGAGATAGACCGAAAGATCGAAGCGCCTCATTGCGAGCGCCCCTCGACGTCGGCCGGCGTCACCTTCGCGAGCGCGTCGATGAAGCGGACGGCGAAGGTGCCCGGCCCGTCGGCGCCCCGTTCGGCGATCTCGCCGGCCGCCGCGAAATGGCAGCACGCCCCATGCGCGGCATCGAACGGACCGGCGACGGCGGCATAGGCGCCGGTGAGGGCCGACAGGGCGCAGCCGAGCGCCGTCACCATCGGCATGAGGTCCGACCCGCCGCGGATCCGCACGGCGCGTTCCCCATCCGTCACGAGGTCGATCTCGCCCGTGACGGCGACGACGCCGCCGGTCTCCCGCGCGAGCGCTTCGGCCGCCTCCCGCGCCGCGTCGACGGCATCGCCGGCATCGACCCCGCGCCCTGCCGAGGATGCCCCGGACAGGGCAATGATCTCCGACGCGTTGCCGCGCACGATCGTCGGGCGCTCCGCAAGGAGCTCGCGCGTTACGCCGGACCGCCAGGGGGTCGCGAAATGGGCGACGGGATCGAGCACCCAGGGCCGTCCCGCCCCCTTGGCGCCCGCGATCGCGGCCTTCATCCCCGCCACCCATAAAGGCGAGAGCGTCCCGATATTGACCGAAAGCGCGCCGGCGATTGCGGCAAAGTCGCCGGCTTCTTCCGGCGCGTGCACCATCGCGGGCGAGGCGCCGGCCGCAAGGAGCGCGTTCGCCGCGGTGTTCATCGCGACATAATTGGTGATGGTGTGGGCGAGCGGCCGCGCGGCTCGCATTGCGGTGAGGGTCTCGCCAGGCGTCATCGTTCCTCCAAGGGAGGGAAAGCGAGGATGCGACCGGGCTTATCCTGTCGACCGCTCTCCCTCCGCCAGCATGATCTGGTTCAGGTTCCAAGGGTGCTTCTCAGCCCGGTCGCCCGGACGCCCCCGTCGGTCCGTGGACAATAGGGCGCGTGGGCCCCGCTGTCAGCCCGCCCGGCAGCGCGGCGACGCCGATCGAGGGCGGTCGCGCCAATGGCCCGCCCGCCCTGACGGACACGGCCGGCGCACAGCGAGATTCGGACGGGCGCGTTCTGGTTGAGGCGGGCGTGTTCGCCGGTCCACGCGGCGCGGCGCGGCGAAGGCCGTCGCCGATGACGCCATGACGCAGGTCATCGGCGCGCGGTGGGTCGGCGCGCGGTTTCTAGACTGGATTTGCGGCGGTGGAGATTGGCAAACGACGTTCCCGGACCGGGGACTCACATGCCGTCAGTCGAGCCATTCGTGGGCTTTGCAGCAGCCGATCAGACGGCCCCAGATCCACCCCTCGCGGCCGGCGGCTCGTCCTTCGAGGACGTAGACCTGAACCCAACGGTCCCGGAGGTCTTCGGCGAGGGTTTCGGCATCGGCCATTTCGAGGACGGCTGTCCCGCGGGAGACGCCGGTGATGCGCCGGTCAGCCGTCGACGGGCCCTCGCGCAACCAGGCGTCGGACGACAAAGAGAGGGCGTCGATCTGATCCGACCACGCGGCTGTGGCGGCGAGGACGAGGCCGACCCCGACAATTATGCGAATGCTCGTAAGCATCTGATGACGCTACCGCATCCTTTTTCGCTTGACTAGAGGAAATGCAGCACAACGGCGACAGTAGACTTTAATGCAATGCGCTTCACCGTGGCCTTCCCTTGTCTTCCCGCTGTGTTCCCGGCGTCTTCGTTGCAATCTGATCTTCCCCATACCTTTGCGTGTTGCCTTTTGCACAGACCTGCGCTGTGAGAATTGGACGCGCGGCGAATCACCGACTATCGCGGGGCGACATCGAACCTTGTTGCCTGGACGGCCTCGCCCCCACGCCGGCACGCCGACTCCATCGCGGCTCTGCGTGACGAAAGCGATCGGGAGAACACGGCCTCATGTATGAAACGGTGACCGTCCTCGCCTTGATCGTGCTCGTCTATGGCGCGAGCGCCAATGCGGTCGAACGCACCCCCTTCGCCGGAGCGGTCCTCTTCGCTGTGATCGGATTGATGCTCGGCCAATATGGTTTCGGCCTCCTCGAGGTCGGGATCGAGGCGGAGGATCTGCGGATCCTCGCCGAGCTCGCGCTCGCCCTCGTCCTCTTCACCGATGCCTCGAACACCGACATGACGGAGCTGCGGAAGATCCGCTCCCTGCCGCAGCGCCTCCTCCTCGGCGGCTTGCCGCTGACGATCGGGCTCGGCTTCCTCGCCGGGTGGGTTCTGTTTCCAGGCGCGGGCCTTGCCGAGATCGCCGTGCTGGCAATCGCGCTCAGTCCGACGGACGCCGCCCTCGGCAAGGCGGTCGTCACCAATCCGGCCGTCCCCAACCGGATCCGCACCGCGCTCAATGTCGAGAGCGGGCTCAATGATGGGATCTGCGTGCCCTTCTTCCTCGTCGCCCTCGCCATCGCGACCGATTCGATCGGCGATCGCGGGGTCGGCCTCTTCGCCCTTCAGGTGGCGGCGCGCGAGATCGGGCTCGGCATCGGCATCGGGCTGATCTTCAGCATCCTTGCGGTGCGTGCGATCGGGGCAGCCTCGGCACGCGGCTGGATTTCGGTGAGCTGGCGTCAGGTGCTGGTGCCGGCGCTCGCACTCGCCTGTTTCGGTTCCGCCCAACAGATCGGGGGCAGCGGATTCATCGCCTGCTTCGTCGCCGGCCTCGCCTTCGGCGCCCTCGAGGGACGGCACAGGGAGCCCCTCATCGAGGCGGCCGAAGGGCTGGGAGATACGCTCGCCCTCGCGCTCTGGGTGCTCTTCGGCGCCGCGGCGATCGGGCCGGTTCTCTCGGACCTGCGCGTCGAGGTCGTCGTCTACGCGATCCTCAGCCTCACCGTCGTGCGGATGCTGCCGGTCTGGCTCAGCCTCTCCGGCACCGACCTCGGGACGCGGGAGAAGCTCTTCGTCGGCTGGTTCGGTCCGCGCGGGCTGGCGAGCATCGTCTTCGCCGTCATGGCGATCGACGCCGTGACGCAGTCGGCGACACTGATCAATCAGGTCGCCGTGGTGACGATCGGCCTCAGCGTCCTCTGTCACGGCGCGACGGCGACACCGCTCGCCCGCTGGCTCGCCGGCCACGAGCCCAAACCGGGCTGACACCTCTGTCTCAACTGCGACGCGCGACGAAAATGGCTAGCATGACGCGCCACCAACCTCATCGATGGATGACATGATCCTTCTCGGCCTTGCCGTGATCGCCGGCTGCACCGTGATCTATAGCGCCTTGTTCTCCGTGTTCTTCCGCCTCTTCCATTGGGCGCACGGACGGGTTCATGGCCGCAAGACCTTCCTGCACGACACCGCGTTCGTGAGCGTGGTCGTCGCCTGCCTCCTCCTCGGCAATCTCCTTCAAGTGCTCGTCTGGGGCATCGTCTTCGTTCTCATCGGCGCCTTCGACACGCTGGAGCTCGCCTATTATTTCGCGCTGACGAGCTTCACGACCGTCGGCTATGGCAACGTCGTCCTGACGGGGCCGCACGCGATTTTGGGGCCGCTCGCGGCGGCGCACGGGGTTCTGATGCTGGGATTGTCGACCAGCATCCTCTTCTGGGTGATCAGCACGCTCCTCCACCCCCTCGCCGAGCGCTATGCCCGCCTCTATGGCGAGACCGACGAAGACGGGCGGCAACAGACCACCCCCTGAACGCGCCGGAGGGGGACCGGCGCGCCTGGCAGCAAGGCGCGTTCGGCCCATATCAAGGGAGTTATCGCGCGAACGGTCGGAGGAGATCACATGATCGATCAACCCGGCGCCCCGTTGCGTCACCGCGTCGTCGTCGTCGGCGGCGGCTTTGGTGGGCACGCCGCCGTCATCGGCCTCGCGAAGGCGGAGGTCGACGTTACCCTCGTCGACCAGCGCAATCACCACATCTTCCAGCCGCTCCTCTACCAGGCGGCGACGGCCTCGCTCGCGCCGTCGGAGATCGCCTGGCCGCTGCGCCACATCCTGCGGCACCAGAAGAACGCGACGACACGCCTCGACACCGTGATCGGGGTCGACGTGCCCGCACGCGAGGTGCGCCTCGAGAGCGGCGCGCGCCTGCCCTACGACACGCTCGTCCTCGCGACCGGCGCCCGGCACGCTTATTTCGGACACGACGAATGGGAGCCGTTCGCGCCCGGCCTCAAGACGATCGAGGACGCGACGGAAATTCGCGGCCGCATCCTTCTCGCCTTCGAGAAGGCCGAACTCGCGAGCGATCCGGCCGAGCGCGCCGCGTGGCTCACTTTCGTGGTCGTCGGCGGTGGGCCGACCGGGGTGGAGCTCGCCGGTACGATCGCCGAGATGGCGCGCGATACGCTGCCCGCGGAGTTTCGCTTCATCGAGACTTCGCGCGCCCGCGTGATCCTCGCCGAGGCCGGCCCGCGCATCCTCCAAGGCTATGACGCGGACCTATCCGCCTACGCCGCCCGTTCGCTCGAAACATTGGGCGCCGAGGTGATCCTCGATTCGCCGGTGACGCATTGCGATGCCGAGGGCGTGCGGCTCGCCGACAGGCACCTTCCGGCCCGCACGGTCATCTGGGCGGCGGGCGTGCGGGCATCACCCGCCGCCGGTTGGCTCGGTGTCGAGGCCGACCGGGCCGGGCGGATCGCGGTGGCGGCGGATCTCACCGTGCCCGGCCATCCCGATATCTTCGCGGTGGGCGACACCGTCACCCTCTCGGATTCCGACGGAACGCCCGTTCCCGGCATCGCCCCGGCCGCCAAACAGGAAGGCCACTATGTGGCGGGCCTCATCAAGGCGCGCCTTGCCGGCGAACCGGCCCCTCCGCCGTTCCGCTACAGACATGCCGGCAGCCTCGCGCAGATCGGGCGGCGCAGCGCGATCGCCGATTTCGGACGCATCAAGCTGCGCGGGGCGATCGCCTGGTGGCTGTGGGGCATCGTCCACATCTACTTCTTGATCGGCCTGCCCTCGCGCCTTCGCGTCGCGCTCAACTGGTTCTGGATCCACACGCGCGATCTGCGCCTTGCCCGCCTCATCACCGGCGACCCGCACGAGGCGATCGAACGCGCCCGCGCCGAAACGCCGGAGGTCGAGAAACGGGACGCGGCCTGAGCCGCGCCCCCGCTGGGATCAGCCGAACTCGGCCCGAACCCTCGCGGCGCCATCGACAAGAGCGGCGAGCTTGGCGAGCCCGAGCTCGCGCGGGACATATTTCAGCCCGCAATCCGGCGCCGCGATGATCTGCTTCGGCGTGATGTGCTGGGCGGCGGTGCGCAGCGTCGCGGCGACCTCGTCGGCGCTCTCGGCATCTTTGCGGGCAAGGTCCAGCGTGCCGATGAGGAAGCTCTTCTTCATCCCGTCGATGATGGAAAGGTCGAGCTTCGGCTGGGCGACCTCGATCGAGATTTCGTCGGCCGCACAGTCCTCGAGTTCGCGGAGGAACGCGTACCCCGCCGGCTTGTCCTCGACGATATAGGCGTAGCCGAAACACATGTGGATCGCGGTCCGGCCCTTCACCCCTTCGAGCGCGCGGTTGATCGCCTTCACGGCGAACTGCTTCGCCTTCTCGGGATTGGCCTGCATATAGGGTTCGTCGAGCTGGACGATGTCGATCCCGGCGGCGAAGACGTCGGCGACCTCCTCGCGGATCACGTCCGCATAAGCCATCGCGAGCGCTTCCTCGTCGTCATAATATTCGTTGTTGGCCTGCATCGTCATGGTGAACGGGCCGGGCAGCGTCATCTTGGTGAGGCGCTTGGTGGCCTTGCGCAGAAATGCCGCGTCGCGCGCCATCACCTTCTCGCGGCGGGCGATCGGGCCGGTGACGCGCGGCACTTCGATGGTGCGGCCCGTCCGGTCGGTGCGCGTGCCAGGAACGAGAAGGTCGACACCATCGAGCGCGGTCGCAAGGTGGTTGGAATAGCTCTCGCGGCGGATCTCGCCGTCGGTCACGATGTCGAGGCCGACGTCTTCCTGATCCTGCACGGCGGCGAGCGTCGCCGCGTCCTGCGCTTCGACGAGATCGGCCTCGTCGACCTTCCAGAGCGACATGTCGCGAACGCGGGGCGGCGTCTTACCCCGCAGCTTGCTGTGATCGACGAGCCAAGCCGGTTGCGGGTAGCTTCCGACGAGAGTGGTCGGGAAAAGCTTATCGTACATCTGGTCGCTCCTTGGACTCTTGGTGTTGCGCACGAGGGATCACCTTGCGGCGCGCGATGGCGCGCCGGCTCGGCCGTCCTCGCGATGGAAATGCCGCTAGGCCGCGGCGTTCACGTATTGCCGTACCGGGCCGACGATTTCGCCGCGCCGCATCGGGACGACATCCGGTGGTAGGTCTTGAACGAAGGTCGCACCCTCGTCGGCGGCGCGGGCGATGAAGGCGTCGAGATGCGCCATCGCCCCGGTCGGCAGATCGTGGAGCACGAGCGCCGTCCAATCGTTTTCGCGGCACGCATCGAGCGCGCGATCGACCCAGGTATCGGGATAGGCCCAATCCCCCGGCACCGCGTTCCACAGGACGAGCGTGTAACGCTCGCGCTGGAGAAATTCGAAGGCGGGCCCGTCGAGCAGGCTGTCGCCGAGATTGCCGCCGCCGCCGAACGGGCGGAACAACTTGTCGGGATGGGCAAGGTCGCCGATCAGCGCCTCGGTGCGGGCGATCTCACGGGTCGAGATGTCCGGCTGGGACGACAGTCCGAGCGGGACGAGATGGTTGAAGGTGTGGTTGCCGATCCAGTGCCCCTCCCCGTGCGCCCGCTCACACGCCGCACGGCGCGCCGGATCGCGCAGCTTGTCGCCGAGCACGAAGAAGGTGGCGAGGAGGCCGCGCGCCTTGAGCACGGAAAGCACCTCGGGCGTCACCTCGGGGTCTGGGCCGTTGTCGAAGGTCAGTGTGATCTTCATGGGTCAACCTCCGTTGCCGCCGGTCAGGCGAACGACGCCCCGTCGCCCGTCCCTTGGCCGCTGCGCTGCCAACCTGCGGTGCGGCGTTCCACAAACTGGACGATCGCGTCGAAGGCGATGGCGAGAAAGAGGACGAGAAGGATCGCGGCGAACACGTTCTCGCTGTCGAGGAGCGTGCGGTAGCGCGAAATGAGGAAGCCGATCCCCGCCGACGAGGTCAGCATTTCGGCGACGACGACGCCCACGATCACGAGCGCGCCGCCGATACGCAGCGCGGCGAGCACCGTCGGAATGGTCGCCGGGACATAGACGCGCAGGATCTGCTGGCGCCGGTTCGCGCCCATACTGGCGGCGACCGTCACGAGGTGGTGGTCGATCGTCTGAACGCCGGCGGCGGTGCCGAGAAGGGTCGGCAAGAGACCGTAGACGCTCGCGAACACGATCTTCGATTCCGAGCCGATCCCGAACCAGGCGGTGAACAGCGGATAGAGCACAACCAACGGCACCGCAAAGAGGCTCGAGGCGAGCGGCAGCATGAGGCGCCGCATCACGCCCGACGCTCCGATGACGAGGCCGAGGAGCACGCCGCCCCCGCACGCGAAAATGAGCGCGATCAGGACTTCGTTGAGCGTGACGAGGAGGTTCGCGAAATACTCCGCCTTGTCCTGCCACAGGGCGAGGAGCGAGCCGGACAATGTCGGCAGGAACAGTGTCGGAACGACACCGGCGCGCGGCAAGGCCTCCCACAGGACCAGAAGGACGAGGAGGAGCAGCCAGCGTACGTGGGCGGGCGTCATGCGCATATCAGTGCCTGATCTGCTGCCAGATCCGCTCGCGCAGCTCGACGAAGCGGGGGCTCGACATAACCTCGAACGTGCGCGGCCGCGGCAGGTCCACCTCGATCCGATCGATGATCCGGCCGGGACGGGCAGACATCACAAGCACCTCGTCGGAGAGGTAGAGCGCTTCGCTGAGACTGTGCGTGACGAACAGGATCGTCTTGTGCGTCTCGTCCCAGATCCGCAGGAGCTCGTCGCCCATCGAAAAGCGGGTCTGCTCGTCGAGCGCGGCGAACGGCTCGTCCATCATCAGGATCTGCGGATCCTGGACGAGGCCGCGCGCGATCGAGACGCGCTGCTTCATGCCGCCCGACAGCTCGTGCGGCAGCCGTTCGGCGAAATCCTTGAGGCCGACGAGTTCGAGCGCATGCAGCGCCTTCTCGGTACGGACCTTCTGCGGCACGCCGCGCAAGGAGAGCGGAAACTCCACATTCTTGCGGGCCGACAGCCACGGAAAGAGGCTCGCCTCCTGGAAGACGACGCCGATCCGCTCGGGATCCGGCTTCTTGACCGGTGCGCCGCCGCACAGGATTTCCCCGCTCGTCGGATGGCGCAGACCGGCGAGCATCATCAGGAGCGAGGACTTGCCGCAGCCCGACGGGCCGACGATCGAGACGAAGCGTCCCTTCGCGACGGAAAAGTCGATGTCTTGGAGGGCGAGCGTGCCCTCACCGCTCTCGGCGCCGTAGGTGTGGCTGAGGGATGAGACGGCAACGGTGCCGTCGGTGGCAGCCGGCATTCTCAACCCCTCCAATGCTCTAGGCGCAGCTCGAGAGCACGAATGGTCTCGTTGAACACGATGGACAGTCCGGAAATCAGGATGATGGCGGCAAGCAGCTGATCAAGCTGGAAGCTCATGCCCCAGGTGCCGATCAGATTGCCGAGACCACGCCGCGAGGCATACATCTCGGCCAGCAGAATGCCGGTGAAGTTGAAGATCATGGCGAGCCGCACCGCTTCGAGGAGAACCGGCGTCATGCTCGGCAGATAGACGCGGAGGACGACCTGCATCGTCGACGCGCCATAGGAGCGGGCGACGCGCAGGTGCTCTTCCTTCACCGAGGCGATCGCCGCGAAGGCCGTCATCATCACGATGAAGATCGTGGAGAAGACGCCGAAGGCGACCTTCTGGGTGAGGCCGATCCCGAAGGCGAGGATGAACATCGGCAGGAAGATCGATTTCGGGATCGAGAAGATGAAGAAGACGAGCGGCTTGAAGACCTCGCTCGCGAAGCGATTCTCGGCGATCAGAATGCCGAGAATCGCCCCCGCGGGCACCGCGATCAGGAACGCCAGAAGCGTCTGAAACAGCGTCGTTCCGAGATGCGGGTAAAAGCTCGCCGAGCCGAGCAGGCCGATGAGCGCTGCGATCACGTCCGACAAGGGCGGCAGGAGCCGTTCGTTCATGAGCCCGACGCGCGGTGCGATTTCCCACAATGCGAAGAATGCGAGGATGATCGCGAGGCGCGCGAACCAGATGGAGCGAAATCGCAGCATGGCGTGGTTCAGTTCTTCGGCGCCGGGGTGAAGGCGTCGGTGAAGATGTCGGCGGCCGGGGCGAGATCGGAGAAACCGGCGGCGCGGGCGAACTCGAGCGCCGTTTCCGCGCCCTCGAGGGTCATCACGCCATCACGCGAGGCCATCTTGATGACGTTCTCGTACTCTTCCTTGGCGATCTCTTCCGGGATGCCGTTGATCTCGGCGACGAGGGCGATCCCCTCTTCCGGATTGTCCTGGAGGTAGGCGAGGCCTTCATAAAGGGCGTTCACCGTCTTTTGGATCAGCTCCGGATTGTCGGCGATCATGGCGTCGGTCGCAGCCCAGCCGGCATTGAGGTGGGCGGGCATCTGGGCGCCGAAATCGAAGATCGACACGCCGTCGCCGTCCTTGATCACCTGATAGCTGAGCGGAGAATAGATCACCGCCGCGTCGACATTGCCGGTGAGGAGGTTCGGCACGAGGCCGCCACCGCCGAGCGGAATGGTGTTGAATTCGACGCCCGCCTTGCTCTTCGCCCATTTGGCGAGCGCATCCGACAGCGAGCCGGCGGAGGTGATGCCGACGGTCTTGCCGTCGAGATCCTCGAGCGTCTTCAGGTCAGAATCGGTCGGCACGATGAGCTGCCAGCCGAAATTGTTGTCACCGGATTCGCCGATGATCTTGGAGTTGACGCCGCGCGGACGACCGCTCGCGACGGCGTTCGGCGCGGTGCTCACCACATCGGCAGCTCCCGCGGCCATCGCGGTGAAGGCCTCGGCGCCGCTCTGATAGACCGTGAGCGTCGCGTCGACACCCTGCTTTTCAAAAAGACCCTGCCGAAGGGCCGCCTCGGCGATCACCGAGGGATACCAGGTCTTGGTGGCGAGACCGATCTCGACCGAATCCTGCGCGGCGGCCCCTTGCGCGGCGAACGCGACGAAGGCGATGCCGAGCGCGCCGGCGGTGGCGCGTCGAATCTTCGCGAAACGATGGAACGTCATTTTAGCCCCTCCCGAAGGCTTCATTTGGCTCGGCGTCTCAGTGCGCCATTCTACAGAAGCGCGCCACGTTCGCCCGGCGACCATGACGGGCACCTGGAGCATCACTGCCGACGCCGCTCTCCTGATGGGCGCGACGGTACGGCCCCCTCAAACTATTGACAATGACCGAAAGGATAGAAATTCTTTTTCCTATTCGTGAACGATCGGAAGCGTCCAATGGCACGTGTCGGCGGCCAGCCACTCGATTCGGTGAGTATTGCTTCACTGCGCAGTTATATTGCGGTCGTGGAGGCCAAGAGCTTCTCCGTCGCCGCGCGTCAGTTGCGTCTCGCGACCTCGACGGTGAGCAAGCATGTCGTCGGGTTGGAACGCGATCTCGGCTATCCGCTCATCTACCGCAACACCCGCCGCGCCAATGTGACCGAGGCGGGGGAGCGCTTCTATCAACGGTGCAAATCGATCCTCTTCGAGCTCGACGAGGCCGTCTCGCGGGGGGACACACCCGCAGCGCCGATGGACGGACATTTGCGCATCACCGTCCCCCCGTCTTTCGCGACGGCCGTCTTGTCGCCGATGCTTCCCACGCTCCTCGGCGATCATCCCGGCCTCAGCGTCGACCTCATCGTGACGAGCGCCCTGCCCGACTTCATCCGCGAGCGGATCGACCTTGCCATTCTCCTGCGCGAGACGCTGCCGACGAAGTTCCCCTCGCGCCGGCTCTGTGCGAACCCGCGCGTCTTTTGCGCCTCGCCCGGCTATCTCGACGCGCACGGCGTGCCGCAGACGCCGGAGGATCTCGCCGCCCATCGCTGCATCGTCAGCCTGATTTCCGGCGAGGTGGATCCGTGGATGATCCGGCAGAAGGGCATCGTCAAACCAATGCCGATGAGCGGCCAGCTCGCCTCCGACAACGGCAACCTTTTAAAGTTGTCGTGCCTGTCGGGCTGCGGGATCGGCAACTTCTATCGCTTCCACGTCTATAAGGAGCTCGCGTCCGGGGCGCTGGTGGAGATCTTGCCGGACTATCAGTGCCAGACGAACAACATCTATGCGGTGCTGCCCCACCGTCAGCTCGTTCCCCCGCGCACCCAGGCCTTTCTGGAACATATCGCCGATCGCATCGGCTCCCCGCCCTTCTGGCTCGCCGGATAGGCGGCAAACGACCCGGAATTCGGCCCCCTCAAATGAGGATCATTGCAACGCCGCGCCGGCTGCCTCATAAACTTTGCGTATTCTTTTCATAATTTTAGGCTGCACGAGGCCTGTCTCGTGTGGCTGATTGTGGGGCTCACGTGGTTTCTCTCGCGGCACTCGACGGCACCAACGGCGTACTTTTGACGGGACATGCCGATTTCGCCGCCCAATCGCTCGCCGGCCTCGGCGACGTCAACGGCGACGGGATCGACGACTTTTCCATCACCTACAAATACAATCAGTCGGACCGAAACGGGCTCGATTTGGGCTTTGTCGTTTATGGCAAGGATGGCGGGTTCGGTTCGACGCTCGACCTCAGATCGCTTTCCCTCTCCGAAGCCATTGTCTTCGACGGGTGGGAGACCCTCTACATTTCAGCCGCCGGCGACGTGAACGGTGACGGCATCGCCGACATCCTGGCCTCACCCGCTCGCCAGCATAAGCGCCTATGCGAGCGGGATGGCTTATTTGGTGCCGGGGTCTAGCGACGGGTATCCGTCGGAGATCAATCTCCTCATAGACGATCCGCCCGCCTACATTTTCAGGCTCCTCGGCGGCAAATACGACTATACCGGACTCGGCCTCTCCCCCGCCGGCGACTTCGACGGCGACGGGCTCGACGATGTCCTCATCGGAACCCCGAGCGGTGGGATGAACGAGGGGTATCATGGTTATGTCGACCTCGTTTACGGGACGCGCGACAGCTTCCCCCAGGGTCTGAAATTCGGCGAGTTCGACGGGAGCAACGGCTTCACGAGCGCAGGGGTCGACGACAGCCACTTTCTGGGATCCATCCTCTCCGGCGGCCGAGACGTCAACGGCGACGGGTTCGACGACATCCTCATGACGACGCCGCGCGGCCGGTCGCCCGACGGTTCGTACCATGGGGTCACTCACGTTGTTTTCGGCAGCGACGCCCCCTTCCCCGCCGATTTCGACCTTCGGACGCTCGACGGCACGAACGGTTTCTCCGCCTTCGGCGCCACCGACACCGGCGCGTTGCTCGGCGACGTCAATGGTGACGGGATCGACGACATGATCGTCGGCACGCCCGGCAACCGGTTGTTGGAAATCCCGGAGACGGGACGGGCCTTCGTCATCTATGGCTCGACGGACGGATTCCCCGCACGCTTCAACGTCGAGGATGTCGACGGGACGAACGGCTTCATGATCGATGGTTTCGCCGCGCCCGATACGCCACTCAACGAAAGCTCTCCGCCCGAACTCAACGTCGCCTCCGCCGGGGACTTCAACGGCGACGGCCTCGACGACATCATCATCGGGGCGCCGAGCACGGCGATCAACGGCCGCAATAGCGGCGCGGCCTACGTGATTTTCGGCACCGATGGCGGCTTCCCCGCGGTCTTCGATATTTCCGAGATCGACGGGATCAACGGCATCGTCCTCGAAGGCCCGAGCGAAGGCGCCACGACAGGCGCCATGGTCACCTCCGCCGGTGACGTCAACGGCGACGGCTTCGACGACATTTTGATCAGCAATGCGGCCCCGACGTGGTCAACGAGCAAGCGCGACGGCGGAGTCTATCTCGTCTACGGCGCCGCCTCCTTCCCCTCCGAGGTGACCCCCGTCATCACCGACCAGACCTTCGCCTTCGACGAGAACGAGGCGGCCGGATATGTGATCGGCACGGTCTCCGCGTCGGACAATCGCGGCATCAGCGGATACGAAATCGTCGACGGCAACGAGGAGGGCATTTTCGCGATCGACCCGGAAACCGGCGCAATCACCCTCACCGAGACGGGTGCCGCCTCCCCCGCCAATGATTTCGAGCGGCTGCCCAACCACTTCACGCTCACGGTCAAGGTCACCGACACCGACGGCAACACCGGCACGACCGCCATCGAGATCGACGTCACCGACATCCTCGATCAGCTCGCCGGCGGCAACGGCGACGACCGGATCCGCGGCGACTGGAGCATGGACGAGATCCGCCCCGGCCGGGGCGACGACACCGTGAAGGCCGGCAACGGCGACGATTTCGTCGATGGCGGCCGCGGCGATGACAAGCTCTTCGGCAACAAAGGCGACGACACCCTCCTCGGCGGGGATGGCGACGACCTCGTCAATGGCGGCAGCGGCAACGATCTCATCGAAGGCGGCGACGGGCGCGACAGGCTGCGCGGCAGTCTCGGCAACGATACGTTGGACGGCGGCGACGGAGCCGACGCCCTCTTCGGCTTCAAAGGTGACGACGTCCTCCTCGGCGGAGCGGACGACGATCTCCTCAATGGCGGCGCGGGCAACGACACGATGGATGGCGGAACCGGCGACGACACCGTGCGGGCCGGATTCGGCAACGATGAGGCCCTTGGTGGAACCGGCGACGACCTCCTTCTCGGCTTCAAAGGCGACGATACGCTCGATGGCGGCAAAGGCGACGACCTCCTGAAGGGCGGCGCCGGGCACGACCTCATGTTGGGCGGTGTTGGCGATGACCGACTCGAAGGCAGCTTCGGCGACGACACCCTCGATGGCGGGCGCGGCGACGATCTCCTCTTCGGCGGCATCGGCGCCGACACGTTCCGCTTCAAGGGCCCGTTCGGCGACGATCGGATCGTCGACTATGACGTAAAGGCCGACAGCCTCGTGTTCGACGGCATCAGCGCCGACGATGTGACGATCCAGAATCTCGACGGCGTCGCGATCGTCGAGGTCGCGGGCGGCGGATCGGTCCGCATCGCGAACATGCACGGCCCCATCGCCCTCGATATCGGCGACCTCACCTTCGTTTGAGCGCCAAGCCGGCCGGATCGCGCAAGCGCCCCGGCCGGCTCATCCCGTCCCCCTCAGCGCATCCGTTCGAGGTAACGCCGATCGAGGGGGGAGATCAGCCGCACCAGCGCCACAGGACGATGCCGTCGATCAGTGCCGCGGCCGTCAAAGGCGCCGCGTTGAAGACGATCCCTCCGCGGTACGCGCCGCCGGCTCATCGCCGGGATCGCCAGAGCCCCGTCCGGCGGCCGGCCTCTTCCGGCCCCAATCTCGTCGGCGCGGGCGGGGATGGTTACCCGCCTCCGTCCGCTGGTGCTGACCTCAGAAGAGGAAATCGTCGCTGGTGAGGGCGGTGACAGAGACCCCCGTCAGCGTGATCGTGTCGCCATCGATCGTCACGACCGCATCGCCGTCGCCGTTTGCAGCGAGGTCGAGGGCGTCGAAATCGTCGATCCCGTGCGCCCGCAGATCGATGAGATCGAGACCCGACTCGAATTTCACGATTCGATCGTTGCCGAACGTCTCACCGAACAGGAAGACGTCGGCGCCCTGGCCGCCGATCAGGACATCGTCACCGGCGCCGCCATCGAGCGTATCATCGCCGGCGCGGCCGATGAGAACGTCGTCACCGCCGTCCCCGAAGAGCTTGTCGTCGCCGGCACCACCGCGCAGGCTGTCCGCCCCGTTGCCGCCGAACAGCACGTCGTCGCCGCTCTGGCCGACGAGGGTGTCGTTCCCCTCGCCGCCCTTCAAGGTGTCATGGCCCGTGCCGCCGATCAGAAGATCGTGGCCGCCCTGGCCTGAGAGATAGTCGTCGTCGCCGCCACCGCGGATGAGATCGTCACCATCGCCGCCGCCGATCGTGTCGTCTCCGGCATTGCCATAGAGCGTATCGTTGCCGCCGCCGCCGGATATACGATCGTCGCCGCCCTGTCCGGCAACCGCATCCGCACCGGCACCACCGTCGAGAACGTCATTCCCCGTGCCGCCACGCATGACATCATCGCCCGGACCGCCGCGCAGCGTGTCGTTGCCGGAGCCGCCGGTCAGCACATCGTCGCCGACACCGCCCGAAAGAACATCGTCGCCGTCATTGCCGATCAGCGAATCGTCGCCCGCGCCACCGACGAGGAGGTCGGAGCCGCCATGCCCGCCGACAAAGTCGTCGCCCGCGCCGGCATGCACCTTTTCGTTGGCGTCGCTCCCGATGATGCGGTCGTCGCCGCTCGTGGCGGGAAGACGAAGCCGGTCACTCTCTCCCTCACCCTCGCCGGGCGTTCCATCGCCACCGTCGCTGTCTCCACCGTCATCGCCGTCGCCGCCGTCGCTATCACCGCCGTCATCGCCGTCGCCGTTGTCGCCGTCGCCACCATCACCGCCGCCGGTGTCTTCCTCCACGTCGAGGACACGGATCGTCGTATCGAGCGTGGTCGTCGCGCCGTCCGGATCGGACGCCTCGATGGTGATCGCGAGCGAGGCGGCCGTCTCAAAATCGAGCGCACCCGCAACACGGAGCTCGTCGCCGACGATGGCGAAGGCGCCGCCGGGATTACGGGTGAGCGTATAGGTGAGCGGATCGCCATCCGGATCGGTCGCGGAAAGGCGGCCGACCACCGTGCCGACGGCCGCATCCTCGGCGATGCGTGCACGCGACAGCGTCAGCCCTTCGGGCGCACCGTTCTCGCCGGAGCCGGTGTCGCCGGTCAGGTCCACCGTGCCATCGGAGAATGCGAGCGTCTCGACATTGCGCAGGATATTCACCCCGTCGCGGCCGTTCTGACTGTCGGTGACGGTGGTCGACCCGTCCGCGTTCTGCACGATCCGATATTGGGCCTCGGCGCCCGAGAATTTGGCGGTGTCGTCGCCGTCTCCGCCATCGATCGTGTCGCGTCCGCCGAGGCCGGCGAGATTGTCGTCGCCCGCGCCCCCTTCGATGAGGTCGTTCTGGTCGGTCGCCTCGAAGACGTCGTCACCGGGGGAGCCGATAAAGTGCTGCGCGGTCTCGTCGAGCTGATCGAGGAAGAGCTGGAGGCGCGCCGGATCAGCGTCCGCCCCGTACATGAACGCGACCGCGAAATTGTGCACCGCGCCGGTCGCCTCCACCTGCTCAACCGGCTCCTTGGCGTTCTCGAGGGTCAGACCGGTGATCGTCATGATCGGATCGCCGCTCGTGAAGTGCCCGTCGGAATCGAATTGGGCGTCCGTGAACGTTCCGAACTCGATCGAATTGATCTCGCCCCAGACGGTGTGCGTGCCGAAAACATATTCGAGCTGGCCGGACGCGAGGACGTAGGGCATCGTCCCGCTATCGCCGTAATAGAGCAGCATCTCTTGGCCGGCGAAGGAGCTGCTGCCGTCAAAGGTCGGGTAGCCGACGGATGAGTATCCCTCAAGGAATTCGCCGCGGATAAAGGCGTCGAAATCCATCGCTTCGGCGTTGGAGGCGTCAATCGTAATCATATCGGAATCCAATTCAGGTGCGTCCGAAACGGCGATGTCGAAGGTGCGCGTGACGGTGTGTCCGCCGGCGTCGCTGGCTTCGACGATGATTTGGTGGGTTGCGGTGGTTTCGAAATCGAGCGGGCCGTTCACCACGAGGCTCGTGGCGCCCTCCATTTCGGAGAGGGAAAACCGACCGCCCGCGTCGTCGACGAGGCGGTAGCTGACGGCCCCGCCCTCGGGGTCGGTGGCCGACAGCGTGCCGACGACGGTGCCATGCGCCGCGCTCTCGGCGACCTTGGCGCTCGAAAGGCGGGGTGCGGTCGGCGCCTCGTCCACATCGCCGACCGCGATCGTGAACGCACGGGAGATCGTGGTTCCGTCGCCATCCTCGACGGCGACGACGATCTCGTGTTTCGCGGCGCTCTCATGATCGAGCTTGC
Organism: Acuticoccus kalidii; assembly: GCF_021556395.1. Lineage (GTDB taxonomy): Bacteria > Pseudomonadota > Alphaproteobacteria > Rhizobiales > Amorphaceae > Acuticoccus > Acuticoccus kalidii. The sequence goes on along the minus strand of NZ_JAKGCS010000010.1, from coordinate 218,968 downwards.
CCGCGACGCGCAGCTCGTCGCCGACGATACGGAAGAGCCCGCCCGCATTCTCGGAGAGGCTATAAGTCAGGCCATCGCCGTCCGGATCCGTCGCCGACAACGTCCCGACGACCGTACCGCGCGCGACATTCTCCGCCACAGAGGTCGAGGAGAGAGCGAGATCGGCCGGCGCGCCAGTCTCCCCCTCTTCCTCGATATCGTTGACCCGGATGGTGAAGGTCTTGTCCGTCCGGTTGCCGGCGCCGTCCATGACGCGAACCGTTATGCTGTGCCGATCGGCGCTCTCATAATCGAGTGCACCGGCGACGCGCAGCTCGTTGCCGACGATCCGAAAGAGCCCATCCGCATCGTCGGTGAGGGCGTAGGTGAGCGGATCTCCGTCCGGATCGTCGGCCGAGAGCACGCCGACCACGGCGCCGACCGCCGCATCCTCGTCGATCGCCCGTTTAGAGAGCGCGAGATCGACCGGCGCACCATTTGCCGACGGCGTGTCGATGGTCTGATCGTCGAACGCGAGGCGCTCGATCCCGGTCAGCCAATCCGTACCGTCGGGACCCGTGACGGTCACACCGTCCGCCGCCGCCTCGATCGTATAGGCGGCGCGGTTCCCGGAGAAGACGGCCGTATCCAAGCCGGCCCCGCCCTCGATCGTGTCGTCGCCGCCCTCGCCGGTCAGACGGTCGTTGCCGGCACCGCCTTCGATCCGATCATTCATGCTCGTGGCGGCGAAGATATCGGCGCCGGGTGAGCCGATATAATGCTGCGCGTCGCCATCGAGCTGCTGGACGAAGAGCGCCCGCCGGCCCGCTTCGGCTGACGGGCCGCTCATATAGGCGACGGTGAAATTATGGACCTGCCCGCTCGCCTCGACCTCGGCTTCGGGCGAGAGGCCGTTCTGGAAGGCGAGCCCGGTGATCCGCAGATCCGCATCGCCGCCCACGAAGGAGCCGCTGCCGTCGAAGCTGCCGCTGCCGCGCGTGCCGAACTCGATCGTGTCGATCGAGCCCCAGACGGTATGCGTGCCGAAATTATATTCGAGCTGCCCGTGCGCCGTCACATAGGGCGAGGTCGACGACGATCCGTAGGAGATCATCATCTCCGCGCCGGAAAAGGCGGCGCTGTTGTCGAAGACGGGAAATCCCGCCGATCCGACTCCCGACAGGAAGCCTGTGGTCAAAAATTCTTCGAATGCCATCGAAGACGCGCCGGACGCGTCGATCGTGATCATGGTCTATCCTCGTTGAAGCGCCTCGGGAGCGAGGAGCGTCCGCAGGCTTCTGTGCGTGTGCGGATCGCTCGCGCGTTCAGGGCGGTAGGCCCGGCCGGGCCCACCGCATCGCCGTCCGAAATCAGACGAACTCGACGTCGCTTTCCTGGATGAAGAACAGGAAGGTGTTCTCGAGCGTCAGCGTGTTCGCCTCGTCGACGCGAACGACGACGTCGAACCCGACCTGTTGCGCCGCACCCTGGAAGGCCGCGTAGTCGGCGAAGATGTCGGTCGAGAAGCGGAGCGTGTTGTCGCCGAGGAGGAAGTCCTCGATCACGTCGTGCCCGAAGTCCGCCTCGAACACGAACGTGTCCGACCCGAACCCGCCCGACAGGGTGTCGTCCTGCGTACCGCCCACGAGGGTGTCGTCGCCGAACCCACCGAAGAGGAGGTCCCTGCCCTTCCCGCCGACGAGGCTGTCGTCACCGAAGCCGCCGCGCAGATCGTCCGCTCCGACGCCCCCATCGAGGCTGTCATCGCCGAGACCGCCGAAGATCACGTCGGTGCCTTCGCCGCCGGAGATGCTGTCATCGCCGGCACCGCCGAACAGGAAGTCCCGCGCGCTGCCACCATCGATGGTGTCGTCGCCCGCGCCGCCGAAGAGGATGTCGATCCCGCCATTGCCGTTCATGCGGTCGTCGCCGCCCGAACCGATCAGGAAGTCGAAGCCGGAGGAGCCTTCATAGTCCTCGCCCTCCTCGTTGACGTCGAGGACGTCGATCGTAACGTCGAGCGTCGTCATCGCCTCCGCATCGTCCATCGCCCCGATCGTGAGCGACACTTCCGAGAGCGTCTCATAATCGATCTCCGCCGCGAGCCGCAGCTCGTTGCCAACAATCTCGAAATAGCCGCCAGGGTTGTCGAGGAGCGTATAGGTGATCGGATCGCCGTCCGGGTCGGTGGCCGAGAGAAGGCCGACCACCGTTCCGATCGCCGCATCCTCCGAGATCTCGTTCGCCGAAAGAACGAGGTCGGTCGGCGCCGCGTTGGGGGTCGGCGTGTCGATCGTCCCATCGGCGAAGCGCAGCTCTTCGATATTGGCGAGGGTGTCGGTCCCATCGCGGTCGGCGACGAGATCGGCGACCGTCGTCGTGCCGTCGTCATTGAGGGTGATCTCGTACTCGGCGCGGGCGCCGGCATAGACCGCAACATCCGACCCGTCCCCGCCATCGAGGACATCATCGCCGCCATTGCCCGTGATCGTGTCGTCGAAGAGCGTGCCGGTGTAGGTGTCCGCCGCCGCCGAACCGCGGAAATCCTGCGCATAGGAGGCAAGCGTCGCCTTCACGAACGCGATGTCGCCCGGGCTCGATCCCTCGAGGCCATACATCCACGCCTGAGCGACGAGCTGCGTCTCGCCGACAATGCGGTTCATCAGGCTCGAATCGTTCTGAAGATCGAGGCCGGTGATGGTGATTTCCGGGTCGTCGAGCTCGGGAACACCGTCGACCGTGGACCCGTTGCCGAAGGCCATCTCCGAAATCGAGCCGGACACGACATGCGCATCCTCGCCGCTGATCGGATCGACCCAATTGTAGACGAGGTCCGCCCCCTTCAGTGAGACATACGATCCGTCACGCGTGTTCGCATAGAGGAACTCCGACGACGGCGTTTCGGGCGACCAACCCGAACCGACCGGCAGGAAGCCCGGCAGCCCGGGAACGACGTTGGCGAACGCCTCGTCGAGATAGGTGCCCCAATCGATCCCGCCATTGGCGGTGGCGAGCGCCGTATCCGCGTCGATGGTGATCGTACCGCGTGCCGTAAGGTTCTCGTCCGTCGCCTCCGGTGCGTCGAGCACATGGACCTTGAAGGTCTTCTCGTGGGAAACGCCGCCGGCATCGGTCGCCTTGATCGTGACGTCGTGAAGATCCGCCGTCTCGTGATCGAGGTCGCCATTGACGGTCAGGTAATAATATTGCGTCCCGCTGGCCTCGCCGAGGCTGACGGAGAACAGCCCATCGGCATCGTCGGTGAGCTCGACCGTTTCCGGCACGAAGCTCGAATCGAACTGGTAGACGAAGCCGATCTTGGTGCCGACCGGCGCGCTCTCCATGATCGATGTATAGTCCTTCCCGGTCGGGGCCGAGGAGAGCTTGAACGGATCGTCGCCGGCCGTGATCTCGATCGTCTCGACGCTCTCGTTGCCGTGGCTGTCCGTCGCCTTCACGACGAGGTCGTAGACGCCGCCGGAGGATTCGTGGTCGAGCGGGTTCTTCAGCACCACGCTAACCGAGCCGTCCTCTCCGGTCTTGAGGGCGAACTTGGCCCCATTGTCGCCCTCGCCTTCGACGAGCGACCATGTGATCGCATCGCCCTCGGGGTCGATTGCCGAGAGGACGCCGACGACCGACCCGCTTCGCGCCGATTCCAGGATCTGCGTGTTCGACAGGGTGATGTCGGTCGGCGCGCCATTGGCCGGCTCGCCGGACAGCGCGACCGCCTCGTCGGCGAACGCGGCGAACTCGACATTCGTCAGCGTATCGGTGCCGTCATTCTCCCCTTCGGTGCGGTTGTCGGCGACCGTCCAGCTTCCGTCACCGTTCGCGGTGATCGTGTAGTCGGCCTTGTTGCCGCGATAGATGGCGGTGTCCTCGCCGTCCCCGCCGTCGATCGTGTCATCGCCGCCGAGGCCGGTCAGCGTATCGTCGCCGCCACCCGCTTCGATCAGGTCGCCATGATCGGACGCGGCGAACACGTCGGCCCCGGCAGCACCGATATAATGCTGGGCGTAGAGATCGAGCTGGTCGAGGAAGAGCTGGAGCCGGTTCGGATCGGCGCTCGCACCGTACATATAACCGACGGAGAAGTTGTGCACCGGGCCGACGAGCTCGGCGACCGCCTCCGGCCCTTGCGCGTTCGCAAAGTCGAGGCCGGTGATCTCGAGTTGCGTGTTTCCGTTGAGGAGATAGCCGTTCGCGTCGTAGGTCGCGTCTCCGCGCGTTCCGAACTCGATGCGCTCGATCTCGCCCCAGACGGTGTGCGTGCCGAAGAAATATTCGATCTGGCCGTGGGCGAGGACATAGGGCGCATCGGCGCCTTCCCCGAAGGACATGACCATCTCTTCGCCGCTGAACTCGGCGGAATTGTCGAACACCGGGAAGCCGCCGGAGGTGGATCCGCCCAGGAACCCGCCGGTGAGGAACGCATCGAAGTCCATCGCCTCGGAGCCGGTGGCATCGATGGTGATCATCGCGGCCGGCTCTTCGGGAACGTCGGCGACGCCGATATCGAAGGTCGCTTCGACGATGTTGCCCCCTTCGTCCTCGACCTCGACCGTCACCGTGTGGAGCGGCGTCGTCTCATGATCGAGCGCACCGGCAACCACGATGCGGCTGCCATCGGCATCGCTCTCGATGGCGAAGAGGCCGCCCGCATCGTCCTTGAGGCGGTAGGTGAGCGCGCCGCCCTCCGGATCGGTCGCGTCGAGCGTGCCGACCGTGTCACCGATGTCGGCGTCCTCGAAGACGAAGTTCGCGGAAAGGGCGAGCCCCGTCGGCGGATTGTCGACGCTCTCATCGACGTCGGTAACGGCGATCGTGAAGGTTTCTTCCGAGGAATGACCCGAGGCGTCCGTCGCCTTGATGGTGATCTCGTGGGAGGACGCGCTTTCGTAGTCGAGTGGTGCGGCCAACACGAGCTGATAGCCGCTCGCGTCTGCCGCGCCGATGGCGAACCGGCCGCCCGCATCGTTGGTGATCTCGTAGCTGACCGCCTCGCCCTCCTCGTCCTGCGCCGTGATGATGGCGACGACGGTGCCGACATCGGCGTCCTCGGCGATGGTCGAGGTGCTGAGAGTGAGGTTCTTCGGCGGCTCGTTGACGTTCTCGAGGGCGATCGTGAACGTCTCGTCGACACTGTTGCCGTTGGTGTCGGTCGCCCGGATCGTCACCTGCTGGTCGCCGACGACATCAGCGTCGAGCTGCGTGTCGAGGCGCAGCTCGTTGCCGACGATGACGAACGCATCGCCGTCGACGATCGTGAAGGTGAGAGCATCGCCATCGGGGTCGGTCGCCGACAGCATGCCGACGACGGTGCCCGCGGGATCCGTCTCGGCGATCGCATGGTCGCCGGACAAAGTGAGATCGACCGGCGGCGACCGGACCATGACGCGCAGATGCGCCGTCGCGACGCCGTTTTGCGCGCCGCTCCCGTCGTCGACGGTGACCTCGAGGTGCGTGCGCACACCGTCCGCAATCGTCGCCGTCAGGGCCTCCGACGCGATGAAGGCGTTGATTTCGCTGAGCGAGCCGGAGAGGCTCAGGCTCGCCGTGCCGTCCCCCTCCACGGTGACACCCGCGCCGGCCGTCGCCGACAGCGTGCCGCGCGGCAGGTCGAAGGTGACCGTGACATCGTCGCCATCGACGTCGCTGACGGTGATGCCGGTGATCGCCGTGGCGCTGCCCGGCGTCAGATTGACCGAGCCGGCCGCGTTGCGCAGGACCGTGATCGTGTCCGAGGAATAGCCCGCGAGGACGAAGCTCCGCGCCCCGTCGATATCGGCGGGGACGATATTCCAGGGCGAGTCGGTCGCGTCCGCGCCGACGATGTCCGTCTCGGCAAACGTCCCCTCGCCGTCGTTCGTAAACAGCGTGACCTTGTCGCCGACATAGGCGGTGACGAGAAGGTCCGGGTCGCCATCGCCGTCGACATCCTCGAAGACCAGGCTTTCCGGCCCGTCGGGCGTGCCGATGACCGTGCCGCCGTCGAAGGTCTCGTCGCCATTATTCTTGAAGAGAACGAGCCGGTCGCCGGTATATTCCGAAGCGACGATATCGAGATCCCCATCGCCGTCGACATCGGCGACCGCGGTGCCCCGCGGGCCGTCGACCGAGGCGATCGCGACACCTTCGGCGAACCCTTCGCCGGTGTTCTCGAAATAATGGAGCGTGTCGTCGACATAGCCGGAGGCGATGATGTCGGCACGGCCATCCTGGTTGAGGTCGACGACATTGAGGCGGGTCGGCCCGTCGACGGTGCCGAGAACCTCGCCCTCGGCGAAGGTGCCGTCGCCGTTATTGTCGTAGACGACGACAGTGTCATCGTTGTAGCCGGCGGCCACGATGTCGAGATCGCCGTCGCCATCGAAATCCGCGAGTGCGATGTCGCGCGGCCCGTCGATCGTGCCGATCTGATTTTCCGTCAGATTGCCGTTCCCGTCATTCGTGAAGACGGTGATGCTGTCGCCGCTATAGCTCGCACCGACGATGTCGATATCACCGTCACCGTCGAAATCGGCGGCTTCGAGGTCGATGGGCGCGGCAAAGCCGGAGGCGAGCGTGTCGGCCCCAGCAAATCGGCCCTCTTCGTTCTCGAACCAGACGATGGTGCCGTCGGAATAGGCGCTCGCGAGGATGTCCTCGTCGCCGTCTCCGTCGAAATCGACCACGGCGACGCCGCGCGGCCCGTCGATGCCGGTGAGATTCTGCGCCGTGTACCAGCCGGCGTCACCGGACCCGACGGCGATGGCCGGCGCGGCGTTCTCGCCACCCGGCTCGAGTGTGACGACGGTGTCGGCGAATTGCACGAACTCGACGCCCGTCAGCGTATCGACGCCGTCATTTTCGCTGCCGGTCCGGTTGTCGGTGACGGTCCAGCCATCGCCGGTCTCGGTCAGCGTATAGTCGGCTTCGTTCCCGCGATAGACGACGGTGTCGTTGCCGTCGCCGCCCTCGACCGTGTCGTCGAACCCGGTGCTCGCATAGGTGTCGTCATAGGCCGAGCCGATGAAATGCTGGGAGTAGGAATCGAGCTGGTCGGCGTAGAGGTCGAGACGGCTCGCCTCATAATTGCGCCCATACATGTGGCCGACCGAGAAATTATGGACGGCCCCGTTCGCTTCGATTTCGGCCTCTTCGGCGGCATCAGCCGGCTGCGCGTTGGTGAAGTCGAGCCCGGTGATCCGCAGCGCGACATCGCCGCCCGTGAACGCGCCGTCGGTGTCGAAATCTCCCGCGCCGCGTGTTCCATACTCGATTGTATTGATTTCGCCCCAAACGGTGTGGGTCGTGAAGTAATAAGCAAGATTTCCATGGGCCAAGACGTAAGGCGCCGTCGCGCCGGTCCCGAAGCCGAGGAACATTTCGTCCCCCTCGAAGGCGCCGCCATTGTCGAACACCGGCATACCGCCGCCGGCATTGGCGTCGAGCGTGTCGAGAAATCCACCACGCAGGAATGTTTCAAGATCCATTCCCACGCCCGATGTGGACGCGTCTATTGTTATCGTGCTCATGGGTGTTCCGTTGAAGGCTTTGACTTCTGCGGTGAAGCCAGAAAAACGATGCGATCCTCAAAGAGATGTCGCTGGGTTTGAAGACGGATTATTCAAGCAAAGCGTCGACCGTGCACCAAACAGGTGCATGAATACTAATTCGCACTCGGAAAACACACGCGACACCGGCACGTGCGACGCAAAGCCGAACGGTTATTGAATCGGTTTCGAACGGTGCGTGATCACGGCGGCGATGTCCCAATACAACCTGACGACGACCATCGTTCGGAAAACCATCGCAGACGTCAAAGAAAACGAAACGATGATTTCATCGAAATGTGGCCATGCCTGTCGTGTCGCAGAGAGATAACATCGAGTCAATACGATTCGTCTCGTGCGCATTCATCAGAAACACGTGCCATTCTTACACTCTATATTGATTCAATACGTAGAGATCGAACAACAACTATTCAAATGTTCTCTCGATTGCGCTCGTTCTTATTATGATTATAAACGGGGGCGGCGCGGGCTCGGATGGGACGAAATCCAAGACGCGGCGACCGTCGCCCCAATCGGGCGCATCGTCGCCGGTGCACGGGGTGCTCTGCCCCCTGACGGCGCGCGCCGGCCGCCGCGACATTTCGAATGATGCTGACTTGAAGGCTGCCGACGGACGCCGCGTCCGGTTCGCCCGCGCCGCAAGATTGGATTTCTACAACGTCAAAACCAGCCGCCACCCGGCCGCCGTCGGACGTCGAAAACGCCGATTCTATCGGATGGTGGCAATTTGACGCGAACCACAGTCAGGCGCTCGAACGGCGCGGAATGGGGCGGGAGCGTGGTCAAATGCGACCCGCAGCGCGAAAAACATCGTCGAGTAGATCGTTTGCTTCATTCGTCAGGCCCCAAGCCGGAGCGGCAATCGGGGCGCAGAATGTCTGCCGATACCCCGAATTTGCGTTGCCGCGATGCCGGAAGGCAACGCAATCGGCGCACCGCCATGTGGCGCGCCAAAACAGTCACATCTCTGCCATTATGCGCTGTGGCGCGATCACGATCCCGACCCCGTGGCGCCCGACCCTCGCCGTTTTCCTCTTCCTTTATTCCGCCGCCGGAGAGGACATCGTGCGCTCTCCGTCGTCGTTTGTAAGGAGTGTGGTCATGCGTGCTACCGCTACCAGAACCTGGTCGACGATCCGTTTCATTGTCCCGACCCTCGCCGTCGCCGCGATCGTAACCGCCGTTCCCGATGCCGCTCACGCCTATGTCGGGCCGGGCGCCGGACTCACCGCGATCGGCACCGTCGTCGCCCTGATGGCCGCGATCTTCTTCGCCGTCGTCGGCTTCGTCTGGTACCCGGTCAAGCGGCTCATGAAGCGCCGGGCGGCCGAGCAACATCCCCCCGAGACACCCGAGGTGGGGCCGCGCTGATCTGTGGTCATCGTCATTGCCCTCGGGCTGGGCATCGTCGCCTTCATATTCGCGCTGAGGATGCTCAAGGCCGAGGAGGTCGGCTCCGGGTTGGTGCTTACCGCCCGCGAGGCCGGCGCCGTCATGTCCTCCCCGGAGCTCGGCGACACCGAGAAGGAGCAACTCATCCGCCGCGCCGCCGGCCGGCTCTTTCTCGGCTTCTTCCGCATCGGCGCGATCGGCGCCATTTCGATCGGTGCGGCGATCCTCATCGTCTGGCTGGGGACGCTCGTCGGGCTCTATACCGCGAGCGAGGCGGTGGCGCTCGGCAGCAACTGGATCTTCCTTCTCGTCTCCTCCGTCGCGGCCGTCGCGCTCTGGCTCGTGGTGCGCCGTCGCGCTCCGCCCGCTGAGGCCGCGGCCGACGAGGCGCAGGCGCTTCCCTATGGAACGCTCGACCGGGCGCTCCACCGCATCGCCTTCGCGGCGCCGGGCCTTCAAAAGGCGCTCGCCGACGTCGAGACCTCGCGCTTTTCCGATCGGATCGACATCGAGACGGCGCAACGCCCGGTCTTCGTCACTTCGCTCGCACGGGCGGGAACGACGATCCTCCTCGAAACGCTGGCGGCGCAGCGCGAATTCGCCTCCGCCACCTATCGGCACATGCCCTTCACCCTCGCCCCGCTCCTCTGGAGCGACCTCACGAAGTCGTTCCAGAAGGATGACGGCCTCGCCGAGCGGGCGCACGGGGATGGGCTGACGATCGGGTTCGACAGCCCGGAGGCGTTCGAGGAGATGGTGTGGATGGCCTTCTGGAAGGGCCACTATCGGCGCGACCGGATCACGGCATGGTCGGCCGAGGAGCGGCAGGAGGCGTTCGAGGCGTTCTTCCGCCGCCACCGGGCGAAGATCGTCGCCTCGCAACCGGGCGCGACCCGCTATCTGTCGAAGAACAACACCAATATCGCGCGCCTCGGCCTCCTGGAGGAGATCGCGCCGGATGCCTCGATCGTGATCCCCGTGCGCGATCCCCTCGCCCACGCCGCTTCGCTCCTGCGCCAGCATCGCCGCTTCACCGAGCTGCACGCCCGCGAGCCCTTCGGACGGCGATATATGGAGGGGATTGGCCACTTCGAGTTCGGCGCCGCGCTGCGCCCCATCGTTTTCGAGGGCGACCCGCCTCCGCGCGAGGAGGCCGACCATCTCGACCATTGGCTCCGCTATTGGGCCGACACCTACGAGAATGTCCTCGCGACGGCCGGCGATCGCGCGATCTTCGTCGACCATGACGCGCTATCGGCAGAGCCGGCGCGCCACCTCCTCGCCCTGGCCGACGCTTTGGCGCTGCAGGAGCCCGAGGACTTGGTCGGATCCGCCTCCCGCTTCCGTCCATCCCGTCCGGCCGACCCGCCCGAGGCGGCTGCGGCCGACCGCGTGGAGCGGACGCGCGAACTCCACGCACGCCTCAGCGCACGCTGCCTCACCCCGTGAGCACGCGGCGGGTCCGGTCCCCCGGATCCGCCCGGACCCACCTGTCATCGTTTCCAGATGTCTGAAGGTAAAATGTCAGAAAAACTGCCTATCATCGGATTCGTCGTCTCGATCGCGGTGCTCGCAACCGGCTACGGGGTCGTCGCCGGACGGAACGACTGGTTCCCCAACCCCCAGGTGTCGTTGGCGACCGATACGGTGCGCGATCTCGGAAAATACTGGAAGAACGATATCGGCCTCGAGCCGACGCGCCATCTCGTCCCGGCGCGCGTTCCGGGCGAGGCCGACCGCTTCGTCGTCCCCCGCCCCGATGAGGTGACGCCCGGCTACACGCTGATCGCCGGCCTTTCGCGCGACCAGGACCAGTCGCCCTTCGTCGTCACGATGTATGATACGAGCGGCGCGGAAGTGCACCGCTGGCCGATCGACTATGCGAAGGCCGATCCTGAGGGGCTCAATCCGCTCAACACCATGCTGCACGGCATGGAGGTTCTGGAAGACGGCTCGCTCGTCCTCTCCTTCGATGCCGGCGACAGGCTCGTCCGCTTCGACGCGTGCGGCAACGTCGTGTGGGCGACACCCGGCCCGTTCCACCACATCATCGGCCGCGACGTTCCGAACGGGCTGATCGGCTGGCGCGATCTCGAAATCGTCCATGTCGATATCGAGACCGGAGAGGCCACCAAGATCGTCGACATCGAAAACGACATGATGAACGCCGGGATCGGTCAGCAGGGCATTCTCGGCGTCCGCACCCATATCCAAGGCGACACCGCGCCGCTGAAATATGAGAACGATGCGTTCCACGCGAACGACGTTGAGCCGTTGCGCCCGGAAATGGCCGACGCTTTCCCCCAATTCGCCGTCGGTGATCTTCTGATCTCGTTGCGCGAGCTCAACCTCGTCGCGGTCGTCGACCGAGAGAGCGGCGAATTCAAATGGTGGCAGAGCGGCCCCTGGCTCAAACAGCACGACCCGGACTTCGAGCCGGACGGAACGATCACGGTGTTCGACAACAACACCGGCACCAACCAGTCGCGCATTCTGCGGATCGACCCGAAGACGCGTGTGACGGAGGTTCTCTTCGCGGGGAACGACGAGATTCCGTTCTACACCGCCGAGCGCGGCAAGCATCAGCTTCTGCCGTCGGGCAATATCCTGATCACGGAGCCGCAGCACGGGCGCGTGTTCGAGGTGAACGGGCGGGGCGAACTCGTCTGGGAGCGCGATTCGGGGTGGGACGAGAACCGCAATCTCATCGTCACCGAAGCGCGCCACCTGCCGCTCGATTTCTTCGACACCACCATTCCCCAATGCGCCACTACGGCGGCCACCAAGGAGCCGGGACGCGCAGCGGAGATCGAAACGGCGGCGCTGGCCCCCCGGTCCGCCGCTCAAATGGTGCGGCTCCGCCGTGACGGCGCGTCTTTCTCCGAATCGCCCTGACCGGAGAGGCGCGCCGTTGCCTCTCCCCGTGACGCGATCGTCGGTCGGATTTGCGGGCGTCGCCCCGTCATCCGGCCATCCCAATCCTCGCCGGCGCTGGCGGGGATTGGGGAGGAGATCGCCCCTCGCCCCGCCTTCACCGCGAGGCCGGTCGTCCGCCTCGCTTAATGCGCCCGCCGTCGCCGGCGCATGGTCTCGGCGACCGACAGTGCCCCTTCCACGTCGAGCGTCGTCCAGCGGCCGGCCTCGAACAGGGTCCGACCGGCGGCGATGACACGGGTGACCGAGCGCCCGCGCTCGGCAAAGACGAGCTGCTCGGCGAGATCGTTCGCCGGGGCGAGCGCCATTCCGTCGGCCCTATAGAAAACGGGGTCGGCCCATGCGCCGACCGACAGCGTCCCCGCCATTCCCGTTTCCAAGAGCGCCGCGGCGCCTCCCGCCGTCGCCATCGCCAGCGCGTCGCGCGCCGTCGGCCATCGCGGGCGGGCGAGCGCACCGCTCGCCCGTTGCAGCAGCAGCGCGAGGGCCATCGTCTCATGAATGTCGAGCGTGTCGTTGGTGGCCGCGCCGTCGGTGCCGAGAGCGACGGTGCAACCGGCCTCCAGCATGGCGGCGAGCGGCATCAGCCCGACGCCGAGCTTGGCGTTGCTGTGCGGATTGTGGACGACGACGGCCCCGGCCTCCGCCATCCGCGCAATGTCCGCCTCGTCGCACCAGACGCAATGGGCAAAGCTCGTCCGCGCCGACAGCGCACCGAGGCGGGCAAGCCGCTCCACCGGGGTAATGCCGCGGGTCGCAAGGCATGTCTCGCGCTGAACGCGCGTTTCCAGAAGGTGGGCGTGGAAGCCGGTATCGTAACGCTCGGCAAGCGCGTGGGCGCCGGCGAGAAGCGCGTCGCCGCACCGTTCCGAGTTCGACGGGGCGGGATAGACCTTGAGCCCCACCTCCGGCCGGTGCCAGCGCTGGATCGCCTCCTCGCTGCGTGCGAGAAGCACGTCCGCCGGCTCCGCCTTCAACGGATTGTCCGCGGGGCCGTATCCGCCATCGCCGATATCGTCATAGGCGCCATCGAAGATCCGCAGCGCCACCGCAACCCGCATCCCGCTGCGCCGCCACACCTCGACGATGGGGGCCACCCCCTCGAGCGTGGCGTTCTGTTCCGGCACATGGTCGACGACGCCGGTGATGCCGTGGCGCAGCATGTCCGCAGCGGCAAGGGTCGTGACGGCGGCGATCTCCTCCGCCGAGCGGCCGACCGTGTCGGCCTGATTGGTCCACATGAAGGCCGGGTGGTCCATCCGGTCGGTGGTGCCGCGCGTCGCCGCCAGCGTCGAATGGGTGTGGGCGTTGACGAGACCGGGGGCGACGATCTCCCCCGTCGCGTCGAGCACCGCCTCGCCGGCCTTCGGCGTGAGCGGCGTCGCACTCACCGCGGCGAGGCGGCCGGCTTCGAGCCGGATCCACACCGGGACCGCGCGCCCCTCCCCGTCGATCCGGCAGGCGCCGTCGATCCGCACATCGTTCATGCCGTGCCCCTCACGGATAGAGAAGGTTCGGCAGCGCGAGGCTCAGCCACGGCACGAACGTGATGACGATGAGCCCGAGGAGCAGCACCCCGAGGCTCGGCAACACCGCGCGCGCCACGGCGAGCAGCGGCATCCCCGCGATATGACACGCCACGAAGAGATTGAGCCCCACAGGCGGCGTCAGCATCCCGATCTCGACATTGATGAGCGTGATGATGCCGAAATGGACGGGATCGATCCCGACATCGCGCGCGACCGGCTCGAGGAGCGGGGCGAGGACGATGACCGCCGACGCGCCGTCGAGGAAACAACCGGCGACGAGCAGGATGAGGTTCAGCATCAGGACGATGATCACCGGCTGATCGCTCGCCGAGAGCATCGTCTGGGCGAGCTCACGCGGGATGGCGTTGCTCGCGAGGAGCCACGAGAGCGCCGAGGCGCCGGCCGTGATGAGGAGCAATGTCGAGGAGATCAGCCCCGCATTGACGAGGATGTCGCGCATTTCGCGAAGGCCGATCTGGCGATAGACGACGATGCCCACGAACGCGCCATAGACGCACGCGACGGCGGCCGATTCGGTCGGCGTAAAGACGCCGCTATAGATGCCGCCGAGCAAGATCACCGGCAAAAAGAGCCCCCACGCTGCCCCGCGAAAGGCGCGTGCGATCGCCCGCGCCGACGGCCGCTGCGACAGCGTCATCCCCGACCGTTTCGCATGGACGAAGCAATAGATCCCGAGCAGTCCCGCGAGGAACAGCCCCGGCAGGATCCCGGCGGCGAAGAGCCGGCCGATCGAGGTGCCCGTCACCGCGCCATAGATGATGAGCGTGATCGACGGAGGAATGACGAGGCCGAGGGAGCCCGCCGTGGTCACGAGGCCGACGCTGAAGGCCTTGCCGTACCCCGCATTGATCATCACCGGAATGAGGATCGTGCCGATCGCGGCGAGCGTCGCCGGCGAGGAGCCGGAGATCGAGGCGAAGAAGACGCAGGCGAGCACCGCCGCGAACGCGAGCCCCCCCGAAAACCATCCGACCAACGCCTCGGCGAGCGCCACGAGCCGCTCGGCGAGACCGCCGATGCGCATCAGCTCGGCGGCGAGGATGAAAAGCGGGATCGACAGGAGAGTGAAATTGTCGATCCCCGCAAACATGCGCTGCGCCACGACCGACAAGGGCACGGACGAGGTCGCCGAGAGGATCGAAAAGGTCGTCAGCGCGAGGGCTGCGAAGATGGGCATCCCCACCAGCAGCGTCAGCGCGAGGACCGCGAGAATGTTGAGGCTCATGTCCCACCCGTCCACAGCACCTCGTCATGGACGGGGCTTTCCTCGACCGGCAGGAACGTGCGCAGCATCGCTTCCACGAGACGCATGAGGAAGACGAGCGCACCGAGCGGCAGGCAGAGATAGACGATCCACATCGGCATCCGCATCGCCGATGAGACCTGGCCGAACCCCTTCACGGTGAGGACATGCTCGGTCCCCGCGACGAGGAGGAAAACGGCGAAGACCATCGCCCCGACATGGCCGAGCCGGATCGCCCAGATCGACATGGACGCCGGCAGGATCCCGACGAGGAGGCCCATGACGATGTGCGCGCCCCGCGCGATCCCCATGCCGGCGCCGAGAAAGCTCATCCAGACGATCGTGTAGCGGACGAGCTCCTCCGCCCACGACAGCGAATCGTTGAACACATAGCGCAGAACCACCTGCACCATGATCACGACCACCACGGTCGCCATCGCCGCCACCATGATGGTGGCCTCAACGCGGCTCATCCAGCGGTCGAAATTATCGAGAAAAATCTGCATCGTCGGACGGTGGGGCCAGGCGCGCGCCCGGCCCCGGCCCCATCATTTCATCGCGTCTTCGGTCGCCTTGTAGGTGCGATCGAGAAGGTCCTGGCCGATATCGGCGGCATAGTCGGCATGAACCGCTTTGGACGCCTCGACGAAGGCGGTGAGATCCTCAGGCGACAGCTCGTAAACCTCGAGCCCCACCTCGCCCATTTTGCCCTTCAGCTCGTCGTCGAGCGAGGCGTTGAGCTCGCGCTCATAATCGCGCGCCTCCTCGAACGCCGCCTGCACGGCGCTCTGCAGCTCTTCGGGCATCGCGTCCCACTTCGCCTTGTTCATGACGAAGGCGTAGCCGAGATAGGCGTGGTTGGAGACGGTGAGGTACTTCTGGACCTCGTAGAACTTCATCTTGTCGATGGAGACGAAGGCGTTTTCCTGGCCTTCGGCGACACCCTGTTGCAGCGCGTTATAGACCTCGGAAAAGGCGATCGGAATCGGGTTCGCGCCCCAGGTCTCGTACTGCTGGACGATCAGCGGGCTCGACATCGTGCGCACCTTGATGCCAGCGAGATCCTCCGGCGTGCGGATCGGGCGGACATTGTTGGTGAGCTGCTTGAAACCGCTTTCCCAATAGCCGAGCCCGTGCATCCCCTGCTGGTCGAGCGTTCCGAGGAGCTCGTCGCCGATCGGCCCGTCGAGCACGGCGTAGGCGGCGGCGGGCGACGGGAAGATGAACGGCAGGTCGAACAGCTGCATCCGCGGCTCGAACTGGCCGAGCTTGGCGGTGGGCGGAATGCCGATATCAACCGCCCCGACCTGGATCTGCTCGACGATCTCGGTGTCGTTGCCGAGTTCACCGGCCGGGAAGATGTTGACGGCGACGCGGCCGTCGGTCTTCTCCGCGACCAATTCGGCAAAGCGCTCGGCCGCCATATGGGCGGGCTGATCGGTCGTCAGGATGTGGGCGAATTTAAGCGTGTAATCTTGGGCGTGGGCCAACCCGCCGCTCAGCATCATGAGCGATGCGGCTGCAAAAAGAGTCCGGGAGTTCAACGTTGTATCTCCAGCTCGAAAGGCGATCTGATGTTGCCTCCGAGCAGCAAGGCGCATGCCATCCGCCAGCGCTGATGCACAGACCACGCGCGCAGGCGCCGAGACCGCAGACGGCGCGCACCGGACACACCCACCATGCTCAACGGACAGGCATTCGGTGACGAAAGGATTGCCTCTTCTTCCAACAACTCGTAATCTTTGCCTTTCAATTTAAGATCTATGTTTTTTGCTTAAATATATTGTTCGGAGCGTCTTGCTTCATGGAATCCGAGTCCGACGCCGCCCAGAATTTGATTGCGGCAATATACGGTTCCGTCGCCGGCTCGTCTTCGCGCGAGGCGGCGATGAAGGCGCTGACGCGGGCGATGGATTGCGAGCGCATCACGCTGCTGTCGATCGGACCCGACGGGACGGTTCGGCAGGATTCCTATCCGTTCGACCCGCAAGGCGTGATCGACTACGCGGAGCATTATGCCGACAAGGACGTGCGGATCGGCCGGGCGCTCGCCTCCGCCCGGTCCGGCCCGATGTCGACGCAAGACCTCATGAGCGCCGAGGAGATCGCGCGCTGTCCGGTCCACAACGAATACTACAGGCACCATCCCGAATGCTGGAACATGCTGATGGTGCGGACGGACATCGGCGGCGGTCCCTTCGCGCCCGTCTTCCACCGGAGCGCGCGATACGGGATGTTTTCACCGCAGGAGCGGCGGCGCGCGACCGCGATCGCGGGCCACCTCGCGCGGGCCGACCAGATCGGACGGCAGGTCCCGGCGACGGCGATCGCGTCGGATGGCATCGTCGCCGCGCTCGACGGATTGCCCGACGGACTGATCGTCTTCGACCGGACCGGACAGGTCCAGCACATGAACGCCGCCGCTCGCCGCCTCGTCGAGGACGCCGACGGGATCACGCTCCACAACAAGGTGCCCGTCGCAACGCACCCCGCGGCGCGCCCGCTTTTGTCCCGCATCATCGTCGACGTTTTATTGCTGGCGGCGGGCGCGGCGTTCGAGACGCCGGCGAGTATCCCGTTACCGCGCCCGTCCGGCGGTCGTCCGCTTTGCGCGACGGCCTATCTCGCGCCCCCGCGCGAAGGCTATCCGCGGTTCGGCATCCTCTCGCTTTCGGTGGCGGGAGATTGGCGGCTTCCGGCGCTCGACATCGTGCGCGCCGCCGGCGACTTCACGCCGGCCGAGGCGCGCCTCGCCCACGCCCTCATCGCCGGGAGGAGCCTGCGCGAACACGCCGACGCGAACGGCCTCTCGGAGCACACCGTGCGAGCGCATATGAAGCGGATCCGGGAAAAACTCGGCGTCTCGCGCCAGGCGGAGGCGGTCTCGGAGATTATCCGGCGCTGCCACTGTTAGGCTGCACGCACGGCAGGAACACGCGACGAGAATGCCGGAGCGCGCTTGCGTGGAGATGGTGGCTTTTGTGGTGACGGCTTGGCTGGGGGACGAGGATTCGAACCTCGACTAACGGAGTCAGAGTCCGCTGTTCTACCGTTAAACTATCCCCCAAGAACCGGTCCGCTTGGTTGCCGTCGTGCGGCTCGATCTGCAAATAACTCAATTACTTGCGGATCACACTGTCGCGGCGGTCCGTGTGAGGTCGCGTATTTGGCAGGCCGAGAGGCGAACGTCAAGGGGGCGCGGCGATCTCGAACCGATTTGCGCCGGTCCCTGTGAATAGTTGGCGCTGGTTCGGCGAAGTCGCCCCCTCTCCCGCCGGAATCACCCTGACGGCTCCCCTGTGCGACCAACGGCCGCTGCCACGATGCAAGCGCGGTTTGCCAGGAAAACGCCACGGCGCGCGTAGCATTTCGTCACATGGCGTCCCGGTCGCGGGCCGTTGCTACGGGTCGAGACAAATTAGGGTTGCTGGCTCACCGCCCGGAGCTGATGAACTGTCATGCTCGTGGCATCAATCAGCCTTCTCATAGATCAGATGCCCTGCATGAGCGTCGATGCGCGATGGACGATGGACGTCGATCCCGCTTTTCAAGAGGTTTGATGGCCATGGCAGTTTCGCCGAACATTATATTCACCGACGTTTATCCGAACGACTCGCGCAGCGAGGCCGAATTCCTGGCCGTGTTCTCCGCCCCGGCGAACGCGCTTCATCATATGGAAATCGTCGGTACGGTCGACGGACAGGACGAACTCGGCGGCGATCCCGTCGACTGGTTCTCGGTCGAGCTCAAGGACAGCGCCTTTTCCACGGTCTATCTGACCGCCTCGATCGTCCACGGCGGATGGGCGAACTATCTGAATGGCAATCCGTTTTATTCGATCAACGTCTCGGTGACGACGGACGGCGCTCTCGGCTCCCATACCATCGAGACGAGCTATTCGGTGGGCCCCGACCCGGCGGTCATCGGCAATCTTGCCGATCTCTTCGCCCCGCACCTCGTGGGCGGCCTCGGCAACGGCACCATCGAGGAATACGGAATCTACGCCGATCTTCTGAATTTCTATCAGGGCAACCCGACCCAGCAGGCCGCGTATGCCAAGATCGCGGATCTTGAGCGGCGCATCGAAGCGGTAAACTCCAGCGTCAAGGACGTGTTCTTCGAGGCCTTGGGAATTGTCTCGCTCAGCATCGGCGATGCCTACATTCCAAAGGCGATCACCAACGGCGTGCGCGTTTCCCCGCGCGATGAGCTCTTTCCCGCGGAACTGACCCTCGAAGGCCCCGTCACCGACGGCACCGGCTACATCAAGGTCACCGGCACGTTCATGATCGGCGCCTTCGGCGAAACGGAAATCGATTTCGCGCCAGCCCCCTACCGGATCGATGTCGGCCTCGTACCGGCCTCGGGCGCGGGCGGCGAGGATGTGATCGCCGGCGACGAGAGCGACAACGTCCTGCGCGGCACCCGTTTCGATGATCGGATCGAAGGCTATCGAGGGAACGATCGCCTGTTCGGCTTCGCCGGCGACGACACCCTCCTCGGTGGCCCCGGCAATGACCGCCTCATGGGGGGGCCCGGCAACGACAATCTCTCTGGCGGGCCGGGTGACGACATTCTCTTCGGACACAACGGCCACGACCGTCTCGCGGGCGACGCTGGAGACGATCGCCTCTTCGGCGGAAACGGCAACGACCGCTTGATCGGCGGCAGCGGCGACGATCGGCTCGTCGGCGGCAACGGGCGCGATATCCTGGTCGGCGGGCCCGGCAACGACATTCTTTCTGGCAACAACGGCAACGACCGCTTGAGCGGCGGCGCGGGGAACGACCGTCTTTTCGGCGGCCCCGGTGACGATCGCCTTATCGGCGGAGCTGGCCGCGATATCCTGGATGGCGGCCCCGGCAACGATGTGATGTTCGGCGGACGCGGCCCCGATGTCTTCGTGTTCCGGGTCGGTCATGACACAATTCTGGACTTCTCGCGCGGCGATCGGATCGATCTCACGGGCGTCGGGTCTCTCAACTCCCTCCGCGACATCCGCCTCGCCTCGAGCGCGGAGGATGACGGATTGTTGATCAAGGCCGGCGGCAACAGCCTCCTGCTGGTCGATATCGAGCTGCAAGATCTGCGCGACGCTGATTTCCTGTTCTAGGCGCCATGCCGGCGTGCGGCGCGCCCCGATGGCGGGCGCGCCGGCTTTAGGAGCTGGGGCTCACCGAGGCCGTGCCGGGCCGCTCCCGGTCGAGGCCGTGCGCCTCGAGTTCGCCGAGATAGGTTTGCCAGAGGGTGTCGCGCCCCTCGCCGAGTTCGCGCAGATAGTCGAACGTGTAGAGCCCGCTATCGTGTCCATCGCTGAAGACGATGCGCACCGCATAGCGACCGACCGGCCGCACATCCTCGATGGTGACGCCCTGCTTGCCGCCGATCACATTGCGCGCGCCGTGCCCCTTGCGTTCGGCCGACGGCGTTTGCACTCTCAGGAATTCGGCCGTCAGCGTCTGGGCCTCGCCTTCGTCGTAGCGCACCGTGAGTTCGGTGCGGGCGGCGTTGACGCGCAGCTCGGTGGGCCATGGGGGAAGGCTTTGCATTGTGATGGCCTAACCTTAAAACGACGGGATGCAAACTGGCGGTGGCCTTCCTTATATCAACGGCAGAGCGAGCAACGAGAGCAATATGACCGCACCGCTGCAGGACACGTTCGGCCGCACGATCCGTTATCTCAGGATCTCGGTCACCGACCGATGCGACTTTCGCTGTGTGTACTGCATGGCCGAACACATGTCGTTCCTTCCCAAGCGTGACCTCCTCACCCTCGAAGAGCTCGACCGTGTCGCCTCCGCTTTCGTCGACCGTGGTGTGCGCAAATTGCGGATCACCGGGGGCGAGCCGCTCGTCCGCCGCAATGTGATGAGCCTCTTTGAGGGCCTGTCCCGGCACCTCGAGGCCGGAACGCTCGACGAGCTGACGCTGACCACCAACGGCTCGCAGCTCGGCAAATACGCCCAGGCCCTTGCCGATTGCGGCGTGAAGCGGGTCAACGTCTCCCTCGACACGCTGGACGCCGACACCTTCAAGCGGATCACACGCTGGGGCGACCTTGCCCGTGTGATGGAGGGGATCGAGGCGGCGCAGAAAGCCGGCCTCAAGGTCAAGATCAACATGGTCGCCCTCAAGGACGCGAACCAGCACGAGATCCTGCCGATGCTGCGCTTCTGCCACGCCAACGGGCACGAGCTGACCTTGATCGAAACGATGCCACTCGGTGAGATCGAAGCCGACCGCACCGATCAGTATCTTCCGCTCTCCACTGTGCGGCGCAATCTCGAAGAGAGCCTCACCCTCACCGATCTGCCCGATTCGACCGGCGGCCCTGCCCGCTATGTCCGCATCGAGGAGACCGGCGGCCGGCTCGGCTTCATCACCCCGCTGACGCACAATTTCTGCGAAAGCTGCAACCGTGTGCGCCTCACCTGCACCGGAACGCTCTATCTCTGTCTCGGCCAGGACCATGCCGTCGACCTGCGCGAGCCGCTGCGCCAATCGGAAGGCAACGAGGCGCTCAATCGGGCGATCGATTATGGCATGGTGATCAAGCCGAAAGGGCACGACTTCGTCATCGAGCGGCGACAGGCGAGCCCGGCCGTCTCCCGCCATATGTCGACGACGGGCGGCTGACACGCGATCGGCCACTCCATCCGGCGCAGCTTAAAGGCATTGTTTTTTGGCCGCTAGGCATCGACTATGAGCGGTCCGCGCGCAACCGATAATTCATAAGGCGGCAATTTCGACGACCTCATGTTGAACATGACGGCGCCAAATATGCGTCTTTTGATTGTGCACGCGGGTCGTTTTCGTTTATGATCCAATTGCCCTGATGCAAATGAATGGATTTGGGCGGCTTCTTTTAATGGTGCGTGGTGACGCACATGGAGGGCGAAGGCCGGCGCGTGTCGAACCGTTTCATTCCCTCCTGTCAGATGTGTTGAGAAGGCATCGCCATGCGGATGCGTTCGCCACGGGACGGCGGTGCGGACACCGCACGGAGCGAAATGCTCACCAAGCCGCTCGTGCTGCCTGACCAGCCCATTCCACCCGTGCTGAGCCCTTCGGTCGCCCCGCTTCCGCTCCTGATCCTCGTCTCGATGATCCAGCCGACGGCGATGAACATGTATCTGCCCGCGATGGCGCAGATGCGCGACGATCTCGCCACCTCGGCCTCCGCCATCCAGCTCACATTGTCGGTTTTCCTCGCTGCGACCGCCGTCGGCCAGCTCGCGGTCGGCCCGGTGAGCGACATCTACGGCCGCCGGCCCATCCTGCTCGGCGGCATGGCCGTCTTTCTGCTCGGCAGCATCATCTGTATCCTCGCGCCGACTGTCGACATTCTGATCCTCGGCCGCGTCATCCAGGCGGTCGGAAGCTGCGCCGGGCTCGCCCTCTCGCGCGCCATTATTCGCGACGTGCACGGCACCAACGCCTCCGCCTCCCTGATCGGCTATGTCACGATGGGCATGGCGATCGCCCCGATGGTGACGCCCGCTTTTGGCGGCCTCATCGCCGAGTTCGCCTCCTGGCGCTACATCTTCGGCGTGATGACCGCCTTCGGCCTCCTCGCCCTCATCATGGCGATGCTGCGCCTCGGGGAGACGCATTTTCCGACCTCCCGCAAAGGCGCCTTCCGCCGGTGGGCGGGCGAGCTGCGCGAGCTTCTCGGTCTCCCGAACTTTTGGCTTTTTGCGACGACGCTCGCCTTTTTATGCGTTTCGTTCTTCGCATTCGTGGCCGGCGGGATCTTCGTCTCGAGCGCCGTTTTCAATCTTAGCGCGACCGAGTACGGGCTTTATTTCATCTTCGTCCTCTCCGGCTACGTGTTCGGAACCTTCGTGACCGGACGCTTCGGGGAGCGGATCGGCCTCGTCCGCATGATCGTGATCGGCAACATGATCGCCCTCGTCGGCGTCGCCTCCGCGTTGACGCTCGCCGGGGTGGGAAATCTTCACCCGCTGTCCCTTTTTGCGCCGATGCTGATCGTCGGCATCGGCAACGGTTTCGCGCTGCCGAATGCGGTCGCGGGTGCGGTGAGTGTGCGGCCGCATCTCGCCGGCACCGCGTCGGGGCTCGCCGGCGCCTTTCAGATCGGCAGCGGGGCGATCGCGAGCATCACCGTCGGCCTGTTGTCCGATGCGGGGATCTGGGCGGACGTGCGCTGGCCGATGCTCGTGCCGATGATCGTCGGGGCGAGCCTGTCGCTCGTCCTCAGTCTCTTCTTGCGCCGGCACATGATCGCCTGACGCCGCGGCCGTTTACTCGAAGACGATCGCGGGAAAGGGCCGTGCCTCGCCGGTCTCGAGCACCGAAAGGAGGTTCGCCGCGATGTCGGCATAGGCGCCGGCCACCTTCTCCGACCCGAGCGCCACCGGACGGCCGGCGTCGGAGGCCTCCCGGATCGCCATCGTCAACGGGATGCGGCCGAGAAAGGGAACGCCGCGCGCAGCCGCTTCCCGCTCGCCGCCCCCTTCGCCGAAAATCGCGGTTTCGGTGCCGCAGCACGGACAGATGAACGTCGCCATATTCTCAACGACGCCGAGGATGGGCACATTGACGGCGGCGAACATCTGCGCCGCCTTGCGCACGTCGATGAGCGACAAATCCTGCGGCGTGGTCACGATCACCGCACCGGCGAGCGGCGTCTGTTGAGCGAGAGAGATCTGGATGTCACCTGTGCCGGGCGGCATATCGATGAGGAGACAGTCGAGCTCGCCCCAGCGCGTGTCCCGCATCAGTTGGGTGAGCGCGCCGGTCGCCATCGGGCCGCGCCAGACGACGGCCTTGTCGGGATCCACGAGGAAGCCGATCGACATCACCTTGATGCCGTGCGCCTCGATCGGGAGAAGACCGCCGTCTTCGCTCGTCGGCTTGCGGTCGCCCGCGCCGACAAGGGTCGGGACGGAGGGCCCGTAAATGTCCGCATCGAGAAGACCGACGCGCAGGCCCCGCGCGGCGAGCGAGACCGCGAGATTGATCGTGACGGTCGACTTGCCGACCCCGCCTTTGCCGGAGCCGACCGCGATAATCTGGGCGATGCCGGGAACGGCACCCGTCGGCGCCGGTGCGGCGGAACGCGGCTGCGGTCCTCGGGCCGTGGACTGGGCTTGCGCGGGGCGGACGACTAAGGGATCAGCGGGCGGCGCCGTGCCGCGGCCTTCCTTTCCCCCCAAACGCCCGGCGAGACGTCGCGCGCGGCCGACGAGGCCGCCGCTCTCCTCCGCCTCGCGCGGCGCCTGTTCGGCCGGGGCGGCATCCGTCTCGCTGACGATTGCGGCGAGAACGTCGTCGATCCCCTCCATCGCCCTGACGGCCGCCTCCGCGGCGCGGCGCGCCGGTTCGAGCCGCTCGCGCTCGCCGTCCTTCGCGGCAATCGCGAACCCCACCCGCCCGTTCATGATGACGAGGGAGCGGATCCGGCCCGCCTCGACAAGGTTGCCGCCATTGGGGTCGGCCACCGTCGCAAGGACTGCCATCACACTCTCGTTCGTCGCCATCTCAACGCTCTTTCCATCGTCCCGCGCGGCCCAAGGCGCGCTTCCAACGTACAGCTAACCTATGGCACCCAATTCGACATTTGCACCAGGCCCGACCGACGGCGCCGTCTTCGTCGGTGGAGAGGGCGCGCGCATCGGCGGCGATAAGGCTCTGCGCATGCTCGGCGGGAGGCCGCTTCTCGCCTGGGTCATCCTGGCGCTCGCGCCCCAGGTCGCCCGGCTCGGGATCGTCGCCCGCACGACGGAGGATGCCGCATCCATCATCGCGGCGGTCATGCCGGCTTTGCCCGGCCGCATCGGCGCGCGGCTCGAGCCGTGGGCCGATCGTCCGGGGCTCGAAGGGCCCGTCGCCGCCCTCTTCGGGGCCGCCGATCGCTGCATGGCGCCCTATTTGTTGACGAGCGCCACCGACACGCCCTTCCTCCCGGCGGACGTGCGGGCCCGCCTCGCGCGCGCGTTGTCGAGCCAGGGCGCCGCGATCGCGACGATCACGCGGCCGACGCCCACGATCGCCCTCTGCCAACGCGCCCGGCTCGTCACCCTTTCGCCGCGTAAGAGCCTCGCCGGAACCCTCGCCCCGCTGTCGCCGGGTCAGTCGCTCCTGTCGGCCGTCGAGGGTTTCAACGTGAACACACGCGACGACCTTTGCGAGGCCGAGCGCCTCCTCGCCACCAATGAGGCGTTGACGATGCTGAACAAAGC
Organism: Acuticoccus kalidii; assembly: GCF_021556395.1. Lineage (GTDB taxonomy): Bacteria > Pseudomonadota > Alphaproteobacteria > Rhizobiales > Amorphaceae > Acuticoccus > Acuticoccus kalidii. Next base: position 194,106 of record NZ_JAKGCS010000010.1, on the reverse strand, counting down.
CCGATGATGCGCCCGCCTTCACGCGTCATCATGTAACACTTCGAGCTTCGCCCATGTCCGCCTCCACGCCCGCATCGACCGGCCCGTGAACCATCCGATCGAGCGGCTCTCCTTCCTCGCATCGCCAACGGTCGAGGCCCGCGCCGCAGCCACCGAACTCGTCGATCGCTACGGCTCCTATTCGCCCGACGAGGCCGATGTCATCATCGCGCTCGGCGGTGACGGGATGATGCTGTCCGTCCTTCACCGCTATATGTCGACCGGCAAGCCGATCTTCGGCATGAACCGCGGTTCGGTCGGCTTCCTGATGAACGACTTCTCTGTCGACGGGCTCAAGGAGCGCCTCGCGGCGGCCGATGTCACGCGCATCCGCCCGCTGAAGATGCGGGCGATCGACGTCTATGGCGAGGCCTACGAGGCGCGGGCGATCAACGAGGTGTCGCTGCTGCGCCAGACCCATCAGGCGGCGAAGCTGTCGATCGTGATCGACGGGCGGCCGCGCCTGCCGGAGCTGATTTGCGACGGCGTGCTCGTCGCCACCCCCGCCGGCTCGACCGCCTACAATCTGTCGGCCCACGGGCCGATCCTGCCGATCAACGCGCAACTCCTCGCGCTGACGCCGATCTCCGCCTTCCGCCCCCGTCGCTGGCGCGGGGCGCTCTTGCCGGCGCACGTTACGGTGACGATCGAGAGCCTCGAGCGCGACAAGCGCCCGATCGCCGCCGCGGCCGATCATGTGGAGATCCGCCGCGTCGCCCGCGTCGACATCTGCGAGGATCGCGAGGCCTCGTGCGTGATCATGTTCGATCCGGACCACTCCTGGGACGAGCGGATCCTCGCCGAGCAATTCACCTACTGACCGTCTCCCGGTCCGGCGCGCCCGCGGGATTCTGGGCGACGAGCAGATAGTTGATCTCGAAGCTATTGGGGCCGCTCCGGCCGAGAAAGACCGTTCGGGCGTACCAGTTGAAGCCGGAGCGCATGACCCGCTTCGCCCGGTCGGCCATGGTCGCCTTGAGGCCGATCGGCGTCGCCGTCGGCGCGCGCAGCGCCATGATCCGCAACTGCGCCTGGCGCATCACCTCCCTGATCTTCCCGCTGCCGATGGCATGGACGTGGGTGGGGTCGCTGTTCTGGATCGGGAGGGAGAACGGGCTGTCCCCGTTCGGGAACCGTGCCACCAGATAACCGTCGGCTTTCAGTTTCCGTTTGATCGTCTTGCACAGCCCGACGAGCTGGTAATATTCGATATGCTCGAAGACATCGAATGCGACGATGACGTCAAGCACATGGTTCTCGATGCTGTCGAGATCGTCGACCACGTCGAAGCCGCGCCGGACGGCTCGCGCCTTCAAGCTGTCCTGAATCTCGCTTCCGCTGACGGCGTATCCCTGATCACGGGCCCAGGCGAGAAAAGACCCATTGCCGAAGCCGATTTCAAAAACGCGGACAGTGGTCGGTTGCTTTGAAGCGAGCAGAGACGCCACTTCATGCCCATAGAACAAAGCTTCTCTTTGATCATATTTTGCAAAATTGCCCTCCTCCCACCCCTTCCATTGCGTATATTCGCTATAACTCATGGCAAAAACCCCAAGTTATTGTGAGACCGCAATCGTAATAATTTTAGAGAATGCGGACTCTGCGACCAATCGACAAGGCCCGCCGTCGACGCCCGCCGGCGTTCGGTCGATGCCTCTCCCCTCTGGCCCTCGACCGCGCGATGTCGGATGGATGACGGACGCGTGGGCAACACGCGCCGCCACGTGCCAGGAAGCCGCAAAGGAGAGCGTCGATGGCCGGACTTTATTATGAGGATTTCGAGGTCGGCGCGGTCTACCGCCACGCCCTGTCCCGCACGGTGACGGAGGCCGACAACATGCTCTTCTCGAACATGACGCTGAACCCGCAGCCGCTCCACATCGACCGCCATTTTTGCGAGCGGCACACCGAATGGGGCCAGCCGATCGTCAACTCGCTGTTCACCCTCGGCCTCCTCGTCGGCATCACGGTGAACGACCTCACGCTCGGCACGACGATCGCCAATCTCGGCATGAAGGAGACGCGCTTTCCCCACCCGCTCTTTCACGGCGACACGGTCTACGCCTCGACGAAGGTGGTCTCGAAGCGGGTGTCCCGGTCGCGCGGCGATGTCGGGCTCGTGGAGCTCGAGCACACGGCCGTCAACCAGGACGACGTGGTCGTCGCGGTGACGTTGCGCACGGCGATGATGAAGAAGCGCAATCCGGCGGTGACCGCCTGATGCGCTCGCTCCTGTTCGTTCCGGGCGATTCGGAGCGCAAGCTTGCCAAGGGTTTCGAGGCGGGCGCCGATCGCCTGATCCTCGACCTTGAGGATTCCGTCGCGCCCGAGCGCAAGGCGGCGGCCCGCACCCTCACGGCCGATGCGGTGCGCTCCGCCCCCGTCCCGGTCGCCGTCCGCGTCAACGCCCTGTCGAGCGGCCTCATCGAGGATGACCTCGCCGCGATCATGCCGGCAGGCCCGGCGATGATCGTCTTGCCGAAGTCGGACACCGGCGCCGATGTCCAGCACCTGTCCGCCCTCCTCACGGTCCTCGAAGCCGAGAACGGGCTCGCCGACGGCGGCACAGAGATCCTCGCCATCGCGACGGAGACGGCCGCCTCGCTGTTCGGCCTCGGCACCTATCGCGGATCGAGCGCGCGGCTCGCCGCGATGGCCTGGGGCGCGGAAGACCTCTCCTCCGCCCTCGGCGCGACGCGCACGCGTGAGGCGGACGGGACATTGACCGACCCCTACCGGCTGGCGCGCACGCTCTGCCTCGCGGGAGCGGTCGCGGCGGGCGCGGCGCCGATCGACACGGTCTATACGGATTTTCGCGACGAGGCCGGCTTGATCGCGACGGCGAAGGCGGCAGCGGCCGACGGTTTTCTCGGCAAGCTCGCGATCCATCCGGCGCAGGTCGGCCCCATCAACGCCGCCTTCACGCCGAGCCCGGAGGCGATCGCCCATGCGCAGCGCGTGGTGGATGCCTTCGCGGCGGCGCCGGGCGCCGGGGTCGTCGGCCTCGACGGGGCAATGCTCGACCGGCCCCACCTCGTCCTCGCCGAGCAGCTCCTTGCGCGTGCGGCGGCCGTCCGGCCGCCATCGGCGTGATCACCGTCCGCTCCGGTCTTCGCCGGAGCGGACGATCGTCTTATCGCGGGTAGGTGTCCGCGACGGCGGGGATCGCCATCATCCGATCCGCAAAAGCGGTGAGGCGCGGATAGCGCCCATCGATGAGATCCTTCGCCGTGAGCTCGGCCATGTGCCAGCAGCAGATCACCGCGACGTCGCGGCCATCGGGCTGCTCGCCGCCGAAAAAGCCGTCCGGCACCAGCGCCTCGAGCGCTTCGAGACCGCCGGCGATCTGCCCGCGCGTGCGCTCCTGGAACTCCGGCCAGTGATATTCCGCCGGCCGGCGCAGTCCCTCATAGACGTTGGTGACGAGCTTTTCGGTCGTCTGGTGGGCGAGTGCGATGAGCTGGAGCGCATCGCGTCGCGCAACACCGGAGGCCGGAATGAGCCGCTTTCCCTCGGGCGCCGTCTCGTCGAGCCATTCGCAGATCGCCGCGGTCTCGATCAACGGCGTGCCGTCATCGAGCACCAGGATCGGGACGCGAAGACCCGGATTATAACGGCAAATCTCGGCCGCATTCTCCGGCTCACGCGCGCCGAGCTCGCGGCGCTCGATGGTCCGCCCCTGCAACGCGCACGTGATCGCGACGCGCCGCGTATAGGGCGAATGGTTGCGGCCGATGAGGAGCATCAGCCGGCGATCTCGCTCTGGCTGAACCAGAAGGCGATCTCTTCGGCGGCGGTCTCCGGCGCGTCGGAGCCGTGCACGGCATTCTCGCCGATCGACTGGGCGAAGTCGGCGCGGATCGTGCCCGGCGCGGCTTCGGCGGGGTTGGTCGCGCCCATCACTTCGCGGTTCTTCGCGATCGCATTCTCACCTTCGAGAACCTGAACGACGGTCGGGCCGGACGACATGAACTCGGTCAGCTCCGCGTAGAAGGGGCGCGCAGCGTGGACGGCATAGAAGGCCTCGGCCTGCGCCTTCGACATCATGACGCGCTTGGACGCGACGACGCGAAGGCCCGCGCTCTCGAGACGGTCGGTGATCTTGCCGGTGAGATTGCGCGCCGTGGCATCGGGCTTGATCATCGAGAAGGTGCGTTCGATCGCCATGTTTTCGTCCTTTGTGGCCGCTTTTGCGGCATCGGTGTGGATCGCAGCGCCTCGGCGCCGCGATGCAGCGTGTGAATGATGGGCCGCGATGCGGCGTGCGCCACGCTATAGGCTGGCGCTCGCCCCGCCTGCAACAGGGGAAACACAATCCCTCGCCCCGTTCGCCCCCCAACGCCTTGTCCCGAACGCAAAGGACGGCGCGCCGAGGCCGGCACGCCGTCCTTGTCGTTCGGCCCGTGGCGCTGCGCCGCGGGCGGCGGCAGCGGCTCAGACGGTCTGTGCGACCTCCTCGCCCGGCGCTTCGGCCGCCTCCGCTTCGGACGCCTCGTGCTCCATGTCGTGCGGCAGGAAGAGGTTGAGGACGATCGCGAGGAAGGCGCCCGGAAGGATGCCGGAGGCGAGGAGCACCTGTGCCGTCTGGGGCAGATATTGCAGCGCCTTCGGTTCGAGCTGAAGCCCGAGCCCGACCGACAGCGACACGGCGAAGATCACCATGTTGCGCTTGTTCCACGCCACGTCCGACAGCATCGACACCCCCGCCGCCGCCACCATCCCGAACATCACGATGACGCTGCCGCCGAGCGCTTCGATCGGGATCGTCGAGATCACCGCGCCGACCTTCGGGATCAACCCCGCGACGATCAGGAAGACCGCCCCGCAGGTGACGACATGGCGGCTCATCACCCCCGTCATCGCGATCAGCCCGACATTCTGGCTGAACGAGGTGTTGGGCAGCGCGCCGAACACGCCGGCGATCGCCGAGCCGAGACCGTCGGCATAGGTCGCGCCGACGATCTCCTTGTCGGTCGCCTCCCGCCCCGCCCCGCCTTTGGTGATGCCCGATACATCGCCCACCGTCTCGACCGCGGAGACGAAGGCCATGAGGCAGAAGCCGATGACGGCGCTGAGCGAGAAGGCGAAGCCGAACGAGAAAGGCTGCGGCAATGTGAAGACGGCGGCGCGCGCGACATTGCCGAAGCTCACCATGCCGAACATCATGGCGACGACATAGCCCGCGAGAAGCCCGAGCAGGATCGCCGCGATCGACCAGATCCCCTTGGCGAAGAATTTGAGCCCGAGGGTGACGATGATCACCGTGAGCGCCACGAGCCAGTTGAGGAAGGAGCCGTATTCCGGCTGGTCGATCGCCGGCACGCCCCCCGCCGCATATTGGATGCCGACCCGGATCAGCGACAGTCCGATCAGGAGGACGACGAGCCCCGTCACCAAAGGCGGCAGCGCGAAGCGGATCTTGCCGATGACGGTGCCGAGAAGGGCGTGAAAGAGCCCGCCGATCACGACGCCGCCAAAGAGGATCGGCAGCGCTTCGACCCCCTTGCCGGCGACGATCGGGATCATGATGGGCAGGAACGCAAAGCTCGTGCCTTGGACGATCGGCAGGCGGGCGCCGACGGGGCCGACGCCGATGGTTTGAAACAGCGTCGCGATGCCGGCGAAGAACATCGACATCTGAATCATGTAGATCAGCGCCGGAAAATCCGGCGAATTGGAGCCGAATCCGAAACCCGCCGCCCCGGCGACGATGATCGCCGGCGTCACGTTCGAGATGAACATGGCGAGGACATGCTGGATGCCGAGCGGAATCGCGTGCGACAGCGGCGGCGTATAGTCGGGATCGCGCAGTTGTTGGGGTGTTCCGAGGATCGAGGGTGGCGCCATGACCTGTTCTCCGATGTGCCTCGGATTTTGCAAATTACGGGCCACGAGAGGTTGTGACGGCGCGGAAACCGATTGCGTGGCGGCGGTGCGGCGGCCGAAACCGGCGGCGCTCGCGCATGTGCGCGCCTGGCGCCGGGAGCGCGCCTCGATCGGGCGTTGCATCGAGCCCGGCGCACCGCCTCGCGCCACGGGCCGAAGGGGTGCAAACCGGCTCGGCCGCCGGGCCGTCCGCCGTCTCGGTCCTCAGGGGTTAGTGCCGTCGGTCCATGGGCATCGACGCGCCCGACCGTCTAACGCCGCCCGGCCCGCGCGGCCTGCCGGCTCACCGACGTTCCGGCCGGCAGATGGCCGAGAAGGTCGAGCTCCGGTCGTTCCGCCGGCGGCCTGTCCCAGGACGGCTCCCACGTCGCATAGGTCTCCGTCTGCGGCTGGCGGCGGATGATGCCGTTCGCGATATCGCGCACCGCCGCGTCGAGGAGGACGAGGCCGAGCGGGAACAGCTTTTCCCGCCACAGCGAATCGACCGTCTCCCCCGGCGAGATGAAAACGAAATCCTGCGCCGCGATGTCCCCGCCATCCATCTTGTCGGAGAGCCAGTAGACCGAGCCGCCGGCGATCGGATCCTTCATGTGGATCGTCCAGCGCACCGCGTCGCGGCCGCGATGGCGCGGCAACAGCGAGGGGTGATAGCCGATCGCGCCGAAGGTCGTGCCCATGCGGGTGCGGCGACCGATAAAGTCATGGCTGTGGGCGGCGACGATGAGGTCGGTCTTCGCCGGCAGCGTCTCGGCGCGCAAGGTGCCGGAGCGCATCCACGGCACGCCCGCATCCTCCGCCGCGGCGCGCAGCCGGTCATGCCGTTCGCCGTCCTCGCGCAATGCCGGCGCCGACACGCCGACCACCTCGCATCCCGAGGAGCGCAGCATCGCGAACGCCGCGGCGCCGAACGCCTTTTGACCGGCGAGGAAGACCTTCATCCCGTTTCCTTCTTGGCGGACCGCGTCACGCCCATCGAGCCTTGCCCGACCCTGCACCGACAAGCCCGATCATTCCCTTAACCCGGCTTTGCCCGAACCGGAATGGATCGCGGCGCGCCGACAGAGGGGGCGGCGGTGTTTTAGAGGCGTTCGAGGCGCTCTGTCACCCCGAGCCTTGCGCGGACGGGCCCGCCGCTCAGCGCGCGGCGGCGCGGGCGGTGAGGAAGGCCGGGATCAGGAGCGGTGCGAGCGGGGTCAGAAGGTCGACATCGGAGCGCTTATAATGGTGCTCGGCGTCGAGGAGGTTCATCGTCCCGATCACCGCCTCGTCATAGATGACCGGAATGTTGATCACCGAGCCGAGCCCCATCCCCTCGATCTGGACATGGTCGAAGAAGGCCCAGCGGATCCCCGCTTTGTCGGCGCCGAGATAGGGCGCGCGTCCGGCCAGCACATGATCGCCCCATGGCGTCTTGCCCATCGGCTTGCGGCCGGCGACCGGATATTCGTCCGGCCGGTTCGAATAGCAACGCGCCACCTCGTCCCCGTCGACATAAAGGAGCGTGAAGAGCTTGTGGCCGACGAGGCGGTGGGTGAAGCGCTCCATCGCTTTGAAGGTGGCGTCCGGCTGGCCGGGAAGCGCCTGGGATTGCAGGATCGCGAGGATCTCGTCGGTCATGGCTGGACGGTCGCTTTCGGGGTCTTTTCGGGCAACAGCCCGGTGGGCTTCAACAACAGGATAAGGGCGAGCGACAGGCCGATCAGGATTTCGCGCATCGCCGCCACCTGAACGGGTTCGAGGAAAGGAAGGTCGGCGAGAAAGCGCGTCGCCTCCATGAACGCGACCACCGCATAGGCCCCGAAGACCGCACCGATCGGCCGCCCGACGCCGCCCGCCGTCACCGCGAGGAAGACATAGATCGTGATTAACGGCTGGAAGTGGTCCGGCGACACGTAGGATTGGAAATGCGCATAGAGCGCGCCGGCGAGGCCTGCGATCGCCGCCGAGAGCGCGAACGCCTCGAATTTCAGCCGCATCACGTCCTTGCCGGCGAAAGCGGCGAGCTCCTGGTCCTCGCGGACCGATTTCAGCGCCCGGCCATAGGGAGACAGGTCGAGCCGGCGCAGCGCGAACCAGACGATCACGACGATCAGGGTGACGAGGCCGAGATAAAAGAGATCGAAGCCGCGCCCGCCGAGCGTCTGACGCAGCGGCGTCACGATCCCGGAAATGCCGTCCGCCCCGTTCGTCAGCCACCGCTCGTTGAGCGCGACGATGCGCACGACCTCGGCAAAGCCGAGCGTGACGATGGCGAGATAGTCGTCCCTCAGCCTTAGCGTCGCGAAGGTCACGATGACGCCGGCGACGACGCCCGCCAACATCGCAACGACGATACCGCCGACGACCGGAACGCCGATCGCGGTGACGATCGCCGACGCATAGGCGCCGACGGCGAAGAAGCCGACGAGACCGAGATTGACGAGACCCACCGTTCCCCAGGCGAGATTGAGGCTGAGGGCGAGGAGCGCGTAGATACCGCCGATCGTGGCGATGAAGGTCAGATAATTGGCCATCAGAGCGCCCTCTCGCCGAGAAGCCCGCGCGGGCGGAAGGTGAGGATGACGAGGATCGCGACGAAACCGACGGCCCCGCGATAGGTCGCCGGCAATACGAGGAGCGACAATTCCTCGGCGATGCCGATCGAGAGCGCGCCGACGACCGCGCCGGGGATCGAGCCGAGCCCGCCGAGGACGGCGGCGGCGAACACCGTGAGGAGGATGCGAAAGCCCGTCAGCGGATCGATCGACGTGTCGGCGCCGAGGAGAACGCCGCCGAGCCCGGCGAGGGCCCCGCCGAGCGCCACCGCCACGAAGGAGACCTTACGCGGATCGATGCCCTTGAGGCGGGCAAGGTCGGCATTGTCGGCGACGGCGCGCATCGCGCGGCCGAAGCGGGTGCGGGTCAGAAACAGGAAGACGCCGGCCATGACGATGATCGAGATGATCAGCGTCTCGATCTGCTGCATGCCGACGCGAAGCCCCCAGAACCGGACGTCGGGAACCAGCGGCACGTCATAGCCGCGCAGATCGTTGCCGTAGAAGAAGCGCACGATATTCTCGAGCACGAGGTTCATCGCGATCGAGCCGATCGCGGCCGTCAGCGCCCCGGACGGGCGCAGACGCGATATGATCGTCTGCTCCGTCGCGACGGCGGCGAGGGCCGCGACCAAGGCGGCGCCGACGAGCGCCACCTCCATCGACAGGCCGAACGAGACGTTGAGCGTCCAGCCCGCGAAGGCGCCGATGGTGATGTAACCGGCGATCGCAAAGCTCGGGTAGCGCAGCACCGCGAAGATCGCGGAGAACCCGATGGCGGGGATCGCGATGAGCGCCCCCGTCATCAACCCGTTGAGGAGCGCCTGAAGGATCGCCGACAGCACCGTCAGAAGATCTTCAAGAGGACGATCTTGCCGTCCTGGACCTGGTCGTAGCGGAAGCGCGAATCGGTGATGTCGCCCTTCTCGTCGAAGTCGACCGGGCCGCTCGCCCCGTCATAGTTGACCGCCTGCCCCTCCGACAGGAGCTTGATCCCGTCGATCGCATTGTCGACCGTCTCGCCGTCGCCCTGGCTCACGGTGCGCACGGTGTCCTTCAGCATGGTGCCGGAGGGCTCCGCGTCGCTCGCGGCGAGGGAGAGGATGATGAGGTTGATCTGGTCGTAGACCTGGGCCGTATAGGGATCGGGGTTCGCCATGCCGGAGAGTTCGCCGACGCGGGCATAGGCCTTCGAATCGGCGTTCGGCGAGGGCGAAATCGTCATCGCCCCCTCGACGACATCCGCCGGCACGCTTTCGAGGAGCTTTTCGTTGACGGAGTAGCCGAAGCCGATTTTGAGCCCGTCATAGCCGGCTCGGTAAAGATCCTTCAGCATCACCGTCGTGTCGGGCGTATAGCCGCCGAGAATGATCGCGTCCGGGTCGGCGCGCATCACCGTGTCGACCTCGGAGCGATAAGAGGGCTTCTTGTCGTCATAGACGAGAAGTTCCGTCGTGCCGCCGGCCGCTTCCACCGCCTTGGTGATGTTCTCGAACTGGCTGTCGACGAACGGGGTCTGCGGGGAGACCATGTAGACCGATTTCGCCCCCTCCTCGATCGCGAACTCGCCGAATTTGCGGCCCTGAAGGGTCGTGTTCGGCTGGGTGCGGATGAGGTAGCCCTCGTGCGGCAGTTGCGTGATCGAATCCGCCCCCGAGGTGGTGGTCAGGAACGTGCCCGACTGCCAGGCGAGCGGCGCGACCGCGGTCGTCACCGAAGACGCCCACGTGCCGGAGATTGAGATCACCCCGTCGACCTCGATCAGCTTGCGCGCCGCGCGCACCGCGGCTTCGGGGTTCGTCTGCGTGTCCTCGACGATGAGCTCCAGCTTGCGGCCTTTGACGCCGCCCGCCTCGTTCACCTCGTCGACGACGGCCTGCATGGTCTTCGCCATGATCGGCCCATAGGGACCGCCCGCGCCGGTCAGTGGCACGAGGGCGCCGAGCTTGATGGGGCCATCCTGCGCGAAGGCGACACCGCCGCCGAGCGCCGTTGCGACGGCTAAGACCGCCGCGCCTTTGGCGACGCCGCGGCGAGAGATGGACGTGTTCTTGATTGTCATGACGTTCCTTTCTCCATGCCGGGCGCTCCTCCCGGCGTCTTGTTTGGGCCGCCGGTGCGGTTCTTCTAGCCCCCGAGGAAGAGACGGCGGATCTCGGGATCGGCCGCGAGGCCGCGTCCCTCCCCCTCCGCCTCGGTCCGGCCCGAGACGACGACGTAACCCCGATGGGACACTTCGAGCGCCTCAACGGCATGTTGCTCGACCATCAGGATCGGCATCCCTTCCCGGTTGAGGGTCACGATCGCGTCGAAGAGCGCGTCGGCGGCGCTCGGCGAGAGGCCGGCCGTCGGCTCGTCGAGAAGCATGATGCGCGGCGAGGTCATGAGGCCCATCGCCATCGCGAGGATCTGGCGCTGACCGCCCGAAAGGGTACGCGCGAGCTGGCGGCGCTTTTCGGCGAGCATCGGATATTTGTCATAGAGCGCGTCGGCCCGCTTGCGCGCGTCGGCGGGCCACAGGAAGGCGCTCGTCACGAGGTTCTCGTCGACCGAGAGCGTGCCGAAGACGTTGCGCTCCTGGGGCACGAAGGCGAGCCCGTTGCGCGCCCGGGCGAGCGCGTCGCCGCGCGTCACGTCCTCCCCTTCGAAGACGATGCGGCCCGCTTTCAGCGGTAGGAGACCGGCAACGGCCTTCAAAAGGGTCGATTTGCCCGCCCCGTTGGGTCCGATGACGGTGACGATTTCCCCCGCCTCGACACGGATCGCCGTTCCCTTGAGGATTTCCTCCGCCGCACCGTAACCCGCGACGGCCCCCTCGACGGTCAGAAGGCTCAATGCCGCCTCCCGAGATAGGCTTCCTGAACACGCGGATCGGCGGCGACGGCCGCGAAGGATCCTTCGGTGAGGGTCTTGCCCTCCGCCATCACGATCACCGGATCACACAGCTCGCGGATCAGCGCCATATCGTGCTCGATGAGACAGATCGTGATCCCCGAACGGTGAAGCTCGGACAGGTGCGCCGCGATCTCGCCGGTCAGCGTCGGGTTCACCCCCGCCATCGGCTCGTCGAGGAGGATCATGCGCGGCTCCGCCATCAGCGCCCGGCCGATCTCGAGGAGCTTCTTCTGCCCGCCCGAAAGATGGGTGACGCGATTGTCGATCACATGGTCGAGCCGAAGGCGCTTGGCGATCGAGAAGGCCCGCTCGGCCAATTCGGCTTCACGTTTGCGCCCCGCCGCGCCGCGCGACAACGCGCTCCACAGATGCTCTCCCGGCTGGTGCGGCCCGTAGAGCATCAGATGCTGGAAGACCGAGAGTTTCGGAAAGCCGCGGGCGAGCTGAAAGGTGCGCACGAGCCCCCGCTCGACGATCCGGCGCGGGGCGCGGCCGGTGATGTCCTCGCCGGCGAACGAGATGTTTCCCCGATCGGGCGCGAAGGCGCCGGAGACGATGTTGAAGAGCGTCGACTTACCGGCGCCATTGGGGCCGATGAGGCCCGTCAACGTGCCCTCTTCGATCTCGAAGTCGACGCCCGACAGCGCGGAGACGCCATAAAAGGAGCGGGTGATCCCGCGAACGCCCAGCAACGCACTCACCGCTTTCGGCACCCGATCGCGGCAGCCCGTGCGGCCGTCCCCAAACCGATTGTCGCATCGACGGAGCCGTTCACCGGGCCCGCATTGGTGCCCGAGTTGGCGAGGGTCATCTTGGTGGCGCCCTTTCTCTCCCGAAGCCGGCCGCTCGTGGATCGTCGCGTTGGGCGACACACACAAACAAACCGACGGGTCTGAATGTAGCAGCAAAGAACGGTCGACGAGCAAGCCTCTCCAACGCATAAATTCTCATCATGAACGGGAATGCCTCCATGACGCGAACGAGCGCGGCGCTGCTCGCCGAACACGACGATGCCTCAGCGATGGGCGAGGCGTCGCCAAAACGAGCACCGCGACGCGTCCGCCGAACGCAGGCCGAACGCTCCGCCGACACCCGCGAGCGCGCCTGTCAGGCAACGCTCGATGCCCTCGTCGATCTCGGTTATGAGCGCATCTCGACACAGGAGATCGCGCGCCGCGCCGGCCTTTCGCGCGGCGCCCTCACCCACCAGTTTCCGACCCGCAACAGCCTCATCATCGCCGCCTATGACTGGCTGGTCCGCTCATGGGAGGCGAACGAGCCGTTCACCTGGGTGACGGGTGGAAGCGATCGCCGGCTCGATTTCACCGAGCTCGCGGACCTTCTGTGGGTGAAGATTTTCCGCACCGAACGCTATATCGCCACCCTCGAGCTGATGCTGGCGGCGCGCAAGGACGAGGCGATCGGCACCGGGATCCGCCAGATCATGGTGCGGTGGACGCGCCTGCGCGACCGGCTGACGGCCGAACTCCTCGGCCTGTCGCCCGACGATCCGACGAGCGCCACCTTCGTGCAGCTCAATCTGTGCGTTCTGCGCGGTATCGCCGTTCACAAGAGCTTCGAGACCGAGCCCGACAGCGCCGAGCGCCTCATTGCCGAATGGAAGCGCATTCTCGCCACCGTCGAGCCGACCCGGACGACGGGCGCGGGCGGCTGACCGCGCGCCCTCGCCTCAGACCGACGCAGCCTTCTTCACCGCCGCGCCGCCCTTCATGATGAGCGGCATGTGTGCGCCCTGCTCGGTGAGGAGCGCGAGATCGTCGAGCGGGTTGCCGTCGACGAAGAGGAGATCGGCGTAACAGCCGGGCGCGATCGCACCGATATCGCTGCGCCGGACCACCCGCGCCGCATCGAGCGTCGCCGAACGGATGACGTCCATCGCCGGAAGGAACTGACCGCGCAGCGTGAACTCGCCCGACTGATGCGGCTGCATCCCGCCGAGAAGGTCGGACCCATACCCCATGACGACGCCCTCGCGGTGCAGCATCGTAAGGCACTCGAGCCCCGCCGTCCGCACGTCCTCGATCTTGGCGACCGATTCCGGCGGCAGACCGAACGCCGCGCCTTCCTTGGCGAGGATGTCGTAAGTGATGTTCGTCGGAACGACGAACGCCTCCTCCTCCGCGACGCGGCGGACAGTGCGCTCGCTCATATTGTTGCCGTGCTCGATGCACTCGAAGCCGCAATCGAGCGCCCGGTTGATCGCCGCATCATCGTAAAGGTGGCCTGAAACGTAGGTGCCGAAGCCCTTCGCGACCTCGACGATCGCCTTCAGTTCGTCGACCGAGAAGACGAGATAGCCGATTGGGTCGGACGGCGAGGAGACGCCGCCATCGGCCATCACCTTCACATAATCCGCCCCGTTTTTGAGCTCCTCACGCGCGACGCGGCGCACGGCGTCGACCCCGTCGCACACGCGGCCGAGCGTGCCGAGCTTGTCGCCATACCAGGAGACGTCGCGGTTGCTGTGCGCGCCGCGATAGTCGGTGTGCCCGCCGGTCTGGGACAGCGCCTTGCCGCAGATGATGAGGCGCGGTGCATCGATGAGCCCGTCGTCGACGGCCCGCTTCAGGCCGATGTCGGCGCCGCCGAGATCGCGCACGGTGGTGAAGCCGCGCATCAGCATCGCCTTCATCAGCTCGGCCGACTTCAGCGCCACCCATGAGTTCGGCAGCTCCGCGTTGAGGCCGAGATTGGCCGTCGTCGCGATGACGTGGACGTGGCAATCGATGAGGCCGGGCATCACGATCCTGCCCGACGCGTCGAGGGTGTCGCCCGCGCCGCTCTTTGCGGCCTCGCCCTTCCCGACCGCGACGAAGCGATCCCCCTCGATGACGATGTCGACGGGATCGGTCGGCGCGTCGGCGCTACCGTCGACGATGCGGGCATTCTTGATCGTGAGCATGGACATTCGGATTTCCAGGGGCTGTGAGACGATGCGGGCTTGCCGCTCCCGTCAGCCTAGCGAGCGGCCGACGATCTGCGCAAGAAACAAACGACAGTGTTCGGAAGTTGCGCGCCTCGCCGTCCGATCACGGGAAGAAGTCCTCCATGTCCGCGATCATCGGCCATGTCCGCGATCATCGGCGCGGCGGCGAGAGCCGATAGGTCCGGCACGGGCCGCGCGGTCTGCGGATCGTCGGCGAGAAGGCGCTCGAGCGCCGCCGCCATCGCGAGGGTTTCGAGATCGGCCCCGCGCGGCCCGACGATCTGGAGCCCGAACGGCATTCCCGCATGGTCGAGGCCGACCGGGAGGGAGACGGCCGGATGACCGGCCAGCGTCGGCGCATAAGCGAGCGCGAGCCAATGGAAATAGGTGCGCGTCGGCTTGCCGTCGATCTCGCTCGGATAGAGCTCTCGCCAATCGCGCGGGGTGATCGCGACGGTCGGAGACAGGACGAAGTCGGTTTCGGCGAAAAAGGTCTGCCAGCGCCGATAGAGCGCCGTCTGTTGCTCAAGGCCCCGCGCGACTTGAGCGGCACTGTAGCCGAGCCCTTCGCGCACGTTCGCCGCAACGTTCGGCCCGACGAGTTCGGGCGAGGCCTCCAAAAGACGCTTGTGCGGCCCGAGAAAAGCGAGCGCGCGCAACACCTCGAACATCTCGTCGGCGTCCGTACAGTCGGGATGGGCGTCGTCGGCGCGGCGGAAGACGGCGCGGAAACGGCCGACCTTGTCGGCGAACGTGTCGGCGATCAGCCGCTCCACCGGCGCGAAGCCGAAATCGGGCGTCATCGCGACGGAAAGCGCCGACAGATCGACCTCCGGCAGACGGCGCAGCGCATCCGGTGAGACCCGCTCCGACATCGACAAAGGATCACGCTTGTCGGGCGCGATGATCGTCGACAGCATCAGCGCCGTATCGGCCACGGTGCGGCCCATCGGTCCGCCGGTTCCGAGCGGCAGCCACCCCATCCCGGCATTCTCCGAGGGGACGAGACCGGGCGTCGGCCGGAAGCCCACCACACCGCAAAAGGCGGCGGGATTGCGGAGCGATCCGCCGGTGTCGGTTCCGGTCGCGATCGCCACCATCCCGGTCGCGAGCGCCGCCGCCGAACCGCCGGACGAGCCGGCCGCCGATTTCGTCGGATCGAAGGGATTTCCCGTCGTCCCGTAGACGGGATTGCGGGAGTTCGCGCCGGCACTCCATTCCGGAACATTGGTCTTGCCGAGGACGATTGCCCCCGCGTCCTTCAAGGCGGAAATGATGCCGTCGTCCGCCGGGGCGACATTGTCGCGGAAAGCGGGGCTTCCGAAGGTGGTCTTGAGGCCCGCGACGTTCGTCATATCCTTGACGCCGAGGGTGAGACCGTGGAGCGGGCCGAGCGGCTCGCCCGCCATCACCGCCCGCTCGCTCGCCTTGGCGCCGTCCCGCGCGCGGTCGAAATCGCGCTCCGGGATCGCGTTGATCGCGCCATCGAGGGTCTCGATCCGCGCGATCGCGCTCTCCACCAGCTCGACCGGCGACAGGCGTTTCTCTCCAATGAGACGCCGCGCCTCGGTGGCGCTCAGATCGGCGGGTTCGGTCATCGTCGCTCTCTCCTCCCATGCCCGTCATTGCGGGGTTCTTGTCTCGATCCTTATCGGCGCGCGCGGTGTCCGCCACCGCCTTGCGCCTCCGTCCACGGAGCGCGCGCCCCAAACGGAACGCGCCGCGGCGCATCCGCTGCGCACCGTTCATCGCCGCGCGGGCCGCAAGGCGCAGGACCGCGCCGCAACGCCCCGTGAACACTCCCCGCGACGGGCAGCCGGCTCGTCGGGCGGCGCGCCCGCCCCTCGGGCTCTATCCCCTTGTTCCTGAAACACCCATGCATCGGCCTATCGGGACGGGCCGCGCGCGTAAGTCGGCTTGAAATTGTCCGCGTCGATGCGGATCGGGGGCAGCCGGGCCGGATCGAACGGGGCGAGATCGACGGCGGGCTCCGCGCCGGTGATCAACGCCGCCATCGCCTCGCCCGAGGCCGGTGCGTTGAGGATGCCCCACACGCTGTGCCCCGTCGCGACGAAGGCGCCGGGCGCGCTCGGAACGGCCCCCATCAGCGGAAGCCCGTCCCGCGTCACCGGCCGGAAACAGGTCTGCCGTGCAATGACGCGGCTTTCACCGAAGGCCGGGGAAATATCGGAGCACACCGCGAGAAGGCGCGCGAACGCATCCTCGTCGGCGCGGACATCGGCGGGGTCGACCGGGAGCGGCCCGTCCCCCGAGAGGCCGCAAATATAGGTCGTCCCGTCGGGGCGCGGAAACACCTCGGGCGTCACGGTGGCCCCATCGACCGTGCGATATTCGAGGAACAGCGCCTCGGGCGGGATCTCGTCGTGCGTGTTGAAGACGAGGCTGTGGCCCTTGAGGCCGTAGACCGCCGGCAGGTCGATCCATTGGGCCGCGAGGATCGACCACGGCCCCATCGCGACGAGCACCGCGTCGGCGTCGATGTGCTCCTCTTCCATCACAACGCCCCGCACGCGGCCGTCGGCCTCGCGCAGGAAACCCGTCACTTCGCCATTGACGAGGGAGGCGCCCTCGTTGACCGCGATCGAGGCGAGGCCCCGCGTGAACAGCGCCGGATGCACCTGCGCCGTCGTCTCGACATCGCCGAGGCGCTGGGCGATGCCGATCGTCGGCCCGACCCAGTCGACGAGGCTCGATGTCGGGCCGCGCGTCCGCGCGCCGCCGAACGTCGTCATCCGGCGATAGCCCCAGGGATTGGCGAAGTCCTTGGCGAGGGTGGCGTGAAGATCGAAACTTCGGCGGGCGAGGGATTGGAGCGGACCGCCATCGCACCAGTCGCGGGCAAGGAAGCCGCCAGCCTTGCCGGACGCCGCACACGCAACCCCCGTCCGCTCGACGAGCACGACCTCGACCCCGGCGCGCGTCAGGTAGAAGGCGCTCGCCGCGCCGATCGCTCCGGCGCCGCAGACGACCACTTTCATCGCTATCACCTCCGCCTGACCGATCGTCGGAGCGCGCGTGTCGCCGCCGACCGGCCCATTTCGCGGACCAGCCGCCCGCGAGGACCGACGACGGACATCACCAGCCCAGCGCACTCAGTTGAGCACGAGGCCGCTCGTCTTGCCAAGCACGAGGGGTTTTCCGGCCGCCGGCGATCTCGCCCCTCCGAACCCCATCTCGGTGGCGTAAGATCTTGCGCTCCAGAGCGGCGCCCCCGAGCGAAGCCTTCAGCAACTCGATGCAAAGACCATTTCGTCGAAAGTTCAAACCGCACGGCATATCGTAACGCGCCTCAATCAGGGGCAATCGTTCAGTCGCGCCTGGATCAGTTCATGCGGCGGATGTGGCCATATCAGCATAACCCATCCGATTTATTGACAACCTTACCAGGATCGTGCCGGTCGTCTCCCGCAACGCGGGCGAAGAAGTCCGTTTGATTTGCCTGACCGAGAGAGACATGGTGTAACTCCCGCCCACGGGGCGCGATGTCAGACCTCCAACGCAGAAGCATTGACCGCCGCGCCCGGCCGTTAAAGTCGATCAGTGGAGCGCTTCCGCTGAAGGATGCGAGTTTTTATGAATATTTCTGTTCGGCCGCCGAAAGCGATCGCCTCGATCGCGCTGTCCTTCGCGGCTGCGGGCATGGTCGCCGCCTGCACCACGTCGACCCCGCCCAGCACGCCGAAACCGCGAGCGGTGGCGAGCGAAGCGGAGGCCGAACAACCCGAACCCGTTATCGGCAAATGGGCCGTCTACCCCGCGGTCGGCACGAGTGACCGAAGCTGCTCGATGGATTTCTCGACGGCGGCGTTCAAGACCGACGAAGGACGGGTGTGGACCGTCGCCTGCAACCTCGTCGACGGGCTCGGCGGCATCAACGGCATCAACCGCGTCACCAAGTGGGAGCGCAAGGGACGGACGATCATCCTGTCCGGCATCGCGACCCCGAATATCGCGACGATGGAGCTCCCACGCGATTCCGGTCGCAATCGCATCCAGGGTCTCGCCGACGACGGAACCCGCTTCGTCCTCGTCCGCAATTAGGCAATCCCCTGCCCGATGGATCGGCCTCCGAGGCGGCTGTCGCGCGGGCCGTAAGCCGCGGCGGCAACGATCGTGAACCGACCGAAGTGCGCCCATTCGGACGCACCTCACCCGGAAACTGGCGAGTGGGCCGAAGGGGGGTCACATCACCTTGAGCCTGCTGCGATACTTGCTAATGATGGCGCAGCCACTAGGCTCTGCGCGCGCCAACGGATCGCCGTCAGATTGCCCGCCCTCGACGATCCCCTATCCCAAAAAGAGTATATATGACGGCCAATCGAGGTAATAAAATATTGGACGACCAGCTCCATTCAGAGCTTCTCGGACTCCTGACCGACACCATCGAAGACAACGAAGATGCGCCATCTTCCGACGCTTTGATTTCGGCGGGGAAAGAGCACGATGACGTCGACAGCCTGAAGCAGGCCTTTCCGTCGGTCGATCAACGCGCCGCCGCACTGGCATTTGTCATCGGTCAGGCCGATCAAGAGCGTTATGAAGCGGCCCTCAGTTATATGGTCCGGGTGGGCTCACTGACCGGAAAGGAACCGGTTCGCAACTTCATCAAAGCCCTGAACGCGCAATTGCCGGAGCCAGACTTCGATCAGCCTTATGTGGACCTCGACGGGAACCCGGTCACGTTCGTCGTTTCGTTCCCGCGGTCCGGCAACACGCACCTCATTCAGCTTCTGACCCATTCGCTGCGTGCGGGCATCGCCACGGCGCATTTCGGGAACCGGGCTCACTTCTCCCGGAAAGTCCGCACGATCGGCTATCGCTCGCCCGTGTTCGTGAAAGACCACGGTATCCGCGACGCCTACCGCCACAATCCGGTGATCTATCAACACCGCGATGGCCGCGATTCCTTGCTGTCCTTCAATGATTTCACAGCGCAAGGCACGAACCGTTCGCGCCCGGAAGACATCCCCGCCCTTTCCGACAGTCTCGGGCCGGTGATCGAGCGCCTCAAGAAAACGAACTATGGGACGTGGAACGAGAACGTCGATGCGGCTCTGGCGCATCACGACAAGTACGGAAACGTCGTCATCTCCCGCTATGACGACCTGACCGGACCGAACGCGTTCGCGTCCCTTCGTGATACGCTCGCGGCGATCAACATCGAACTCACCGAAAAGGCCTACGCCGCCGCCTCCGAGCGATCACAGAAGAACGCGACCCGGCTTCGGTCGCAGAATGTTCAATGGGGCAAGGCTCCGATCTATCCCGAGGGATCGATGATGGATCGCTGGCTCAAGATCGGCAGCGGCAGCCGTTGGCGGGCCGTTTTGTCCGCCGAGGACAAGTCCCTGCTTCATTCGATCGGAATGACCGAGACGCTGATGAAGATCGGTTATGAGACGAACGAAGATTGGTGGCGCGCTTAGCCGGCGAATCTCAGCCTGCGCCGAAGCGGCCGCCAGCGGTGGCCGAATTTCCGGGCAGGCTGTCTCTCTGATGATCATCGGGGCGACGAGGTCGGCGGTATGGTTCGCCTCGATCGGCCCGGCGTCGTCGCCGATGCGCTCCGGGACGGTCGCGTCAGGCGCCCCGCGTCGAGGTTTTGGGCGATCGGCGCGCCGCCACCGTGATGCTGTCGAAGCACGTCACCTTGCGGACGACGACAGCGCCGTCCTCCGGGGTATCCCCCACGTCGATTTCAACTGCGAGGCCCTGACGCCGCCTCGACGGCAGGCCTCGCTCCACCGAACAATCGGGCGAAAACGGTCGCGGTGAACCGAGGCCCGAAGCGGGCCCCCGAGAATTCGCGATATCGAAAAATCAAGGGAAAGTGTGGTCGGAGTGGCAGGATTCGAACCTGCGACCCCCTCGTCCCGAACGAGGTGCGCTACCAGACTGCGCTACACTCCGCCGACCGCCCCCGCCACATAGCCAAAGACGGAGGCGACCTCAACCCTAAACGCGCTCGATTCGAAGCGGTTGTGCACCTTGCCACAGGGTTTTCACACCCAAATCGTGCAAATTCTCCAGGCCGTCGGTCAGCGTGAGGAAGTGATTGCCCGCGAGCTGGCCCATTTTGCTGGCGAAATGGACGCCGCCATAGGCGAGGAGGATCTCGGTCTCCGAAATGCCGCCGGGATAAAGAATCATCTGCCCAGGCGCGGGATAACTCGTGTGGTTCTCATAGCCGACGCCGAAATCGCGGTCGCCGAGCGGAACCCACACCCCTTCGCCCGACCAGCGCACGTGCACCACCTGGCTCTCGAACGGCATCGCCTTCAAGATCGCCTCGCACGTCTTCGGCGCCTTCTCGTCCTCGAGCACGGCGCCGAAGGTGTACGGCCCGGCGATGACTCGGACTTTGATCATAGCTCACTCGTCCTCATTGCGTAACGATATTGACCAGCCGCGGGATGCAGTTGATCATCCATTCGGCCGAAACCGTTTCCGAATGTTTGATCGGAGGCAAGTCGATATAAAATGTGGCGCAATTGTGTCATAGCGGTGTTGGATTGGGGTATTTCCGCCCGGTTCACGCCCCGTCTGCGCAAACGGCGCCCACTTTTCACGGGGGGCGGCGAACGATGACCCTCGGCGTGACCAACTTTTTTCCAATGGCAAACAATTTCATTCTCTACTCTGACATCAGCCCCCGCGGCGACGACATCAGCCCCCTCGGCGACGCCGAGGCGCGCCACAGATCATTCCTCACCGGCCCATGGGGAGGTGGATGATGGACGACCAATTCAAGCCTCGCTTCATGTCATGGGGCCGGCCCGGTCGCGGCGACCCCTCGAAGGCGATCCCCGCCGCGATCTTTCCCAACGTCCGCGGCCCCGTCCTTCCCTTCGGCGCGGGCCGCTCCTATGGCGACTCCTGCACCCTCACCGGCGGCCATCTGATCGACAGCCGGGAGCGCGCCCTCATCCGCCAGTTCGACCCCCATCTCGGCCGCCTCGTCGCCGATGCGGGCGTCAGCATCGGGACGATCCTGCGCCTCATCGGCCCGCGCTATACGTTAAGCACCATTCCCGGAACACGCCACGTCACCCTCGGCGGGGCGATCGCGAACGACATTTACGGCCGCAACCATCATCGGCGCGGCTCGTTCGGATCCGGCGTCGAGGCGATCACGCTGCGCCGGTCCGACCAGCCGGGCCGTCTCAATCTGCGCCCCGGCGATCCGCTCTTCGACGCGACGCTCGGCGGCATGGGCATGACGGGGCTGATCGAGCGCGTCACGATCAAGTGCCAGCGCGTTCCGTCCAACATGATCACCCGATCGACGATCCCCTTCACCTCCCTCGCCGAGGGGCTCGCCCTCGTCGAGGAGGGTGCGGGCGCACACGAATACGTGTCCGCCTGGGTCGATGGGCTCGCCACCGGGGCGCTCCTCGGTCGGGGCAAACTCGTCGTCGGCGACCATGCGGTCGGCCGGGCGCCGCCCCCGCACCGCCGGCGCCGCCCCTTCAGGGTGCGCTTCACGCCGCCCTTCAGCGTCGTCGGCCCCCTCGCTTTGCGCGCGTTCAACGTCTTCCAGCAACGAGGCCTGCCGCCCGGCGGAACCACGGAAGTCCTCGATTATGAGAACTTCTTCTTCGCCCTCGACAAAGTGGGCGACTGGAACCGTCTTTACGGCCCGCGCGGGCTTCATCAGCATCAGTCGGTGATCCCGGCCGCCAACGCCCTCGACGCGATGACGCAGATGCTGAAGGCCACCCACCGACGGCGGGAATATTCCTCCTTCGCCGCGCTCGGCATTTTCGGCCTCAGCCGCTCACCCGGTCTCATCGGCTTCAGCCGGCCCGGCCTCAGCCTCCTCCTCGACTTTCCCGATCGCGGCCGCTCGACGCTCGAACTCCTCAAGGAGCTCGACGCGATCGCGCTGTCGGCCGGCGGCGCCGTCAATCCCTATAAGACGCGGCAGATGGGGCCGGAGGCCTTCGATCGGTCGATGCCCAACTGGCGGCATGTCGAAGCGCTGCGCGACCCGCTGATCATGTCCGACTTCTGGCGGCGCAACGCATATGGACGGGGCGGTCCCGCCGCCATCAACCGCGCCGCCTGACGGCACGCTTGCGGCCAATCGCGCATCCCGTCCACACCAGCCCGTGACGGGGGCGGCTCTGCGCATTACATCATCCACACGGCACGCCCGAATCCGGGCGACGAAACAGCGTCAAGGAGCTTCCGTGCTGGCCCGCATCGCCCTCGTCCTCCTCCTCCCGCTCGCGCTATCGGCATGCGGGGTCAATCAGATCCCGACGCTCGAAGAGCAGGCCAAAGCGGACTGGAGCCAGGTCCAGAACCAATATCAGCGCCGCGCCGACCTCATCCCCAACCTCGTCGAAACCGTCCGCGGCTATGCCGACCAGGAGCGTGAGGTTCTGCGGGAGGTCGTCGAAGCGCGCGCGAGCGCCTCGCAAATCCAGATCAACACCGACGATCTGACCAACCCCGCCCTCGTCCAGCAATTCAATGCCGCGCAGGACAAGCTGACCGGCGCGCTCGGGCGCCTCCTCGTCACCGTCGAGCGGTATCCCGACCTCAAGTCGAACCAGAATTTTCTCCAGCTCCAGTCCCAACTCGAAGGCACCGAGAACCGGATCGCTGTCGCCCGGCGGGACTATATCGACGCCGTTCGGCGCTATAACACCGAGCTGAAGACCTTCCCCGGACGCCTGTGGGCCGCAACGCTCTATTCCGGCAACGAGCCGATGGCGACATTCGAGATCCCGCAGGAAAACTTCTCCCCGCCCCAGGTCGATTTCGGCCGAACGCCGAACGCGCCCGCACAGCCGCAAAATGCGAATTAAATCGGCGTTGGCGCGGGTCCTCGTCCCCGCGCTTCTTCTTCTCCTGGTCCTCGCGGCGGCGGCGTTCGCGCAGACCTTTCCGCCTCTTTCGGGCCGTGTCGTCGACGCGGCGAACATCCTTCCCCCCGACGTCAGAGCCGCCCTCACCGCCCGCCTCGAGGCGCACGAGACGGCGACGAGCAACCAGGTCGTCGTCGCGACCATCCCCGATCTCGAAGGCTACGATATCGCCGATTATGGCTACCGCCTCGGCCGGGCCTGGAAGATCGGCACGGAGGAGGATAACGGCGTCCTCCTCATCGTCGCCCCCAACGATCGGAAGGTGCGCATCGAGGTCGGTTACGGGCTCGAAGGCACCCTCACCGACGCGCAGTCGCGAGCGATCATCGATTCGGCGATCCTGCCCGCCTTTCGCGACAACGACCTCCCGCGGGGCGTGGAGGCCGGCACCTCGGCGATCCTGACAGTCCTCGACGGCGATCCGATCGACCTGCCGAAACCGGCGGACGAGACCGAGAGCGTCGAGGGTCTCATCGTCATCGCCATCAACATTCTGGTGTTCGGCTTCATCATGTACTTGATCATCCGTTCCAATAGCGGTCCCGGCGGCGGCCTCACGCGTGGTGGACGGCGCGGCGGCATCGTCCATTATCCGATCGGCGGCCGACGCTCCGGCGGCTTCCGCGGCGGCGGCGGTTTTCGCGGTGGCGGCGGCTCGTTCGGCGGCGGAGGCGCGTCCGGCTCATGGTGAGCGCCAACGCAGCCGACCACGCCGCGGTCGCGGATGCGATCCGGGCGGCGGAGGCGACGACCGCGGGCGAAATCTTCTGCGTCGTCGCAGGGCAGAGCGACGATTATCGGCTCTATCCAGCGATCTGGGCGCTTCTCGCCGCGTTGACCGTGCCGACCGTCCTCCTGGTGCTCGGCGAGACGAGCGCGCCGACGCTTGTCCTCACCCAGCTCCTCACCGCGCTCGTGCTGTTGCCGCTCTCGCAATTCTCGTCCTTGCGGATCCACCTCGTGCCGCGCGCGGTGAGGCGGGCACGGGCCCATCTCAAGGCGGTCGACCTCTTCCTCGCCCACAACATCCACGCGACGCCGAACCGGACGGGAGTTCTGATCTTCGTCTCCCTCTTCGAGCATCATGCCGAGATCGTCGCCGACCGGGCGATCTACGAGGCGGTCTCGGAAGAGACGTGGGAGGCGCTCATCGAACGCCTCATCCTGCAACTGAAGGCGGGCGCGTTGACAGAGGGACTGGTGGAGGCGATCGGCGAAGCGGGGACGATCCTCGCCGAACACGTGCCGCCCGATCCGGGCGGGGTGGCGGATCATCTGCCGAACACGCTCGTCGTCATCTGACGGGGAGAGACGGCGATCCGCGGCGACTTGCGGCCGCGATATCGCTAGAACACGGAATAAGCCGGTCCCGGCGAACACGCGGACCGAAGGTGACGCCGGAGCGCCGGCGCTGGGAGAGACGCATGCAGAATGACACCGCACGAAACCTCGCCGATATCCTGATCACGGCGCGCGAAACCGGATTGCCCGCGCCGTTTCAGTCCGCCTCGCCCTTCGCCGACATGGACCGCGACACCATCAACGCGGTGCAGCAGCTCGTCTGCGACGCGTGCGGACCGGCCGGAGCGTGGAAGGCCGGCCCCAAGAGCGGGGACACCCCGCCCCTCGCCGCCCCGATCTTCGACGATGTCGTGCGTGGCAATGGTGGGCCCTTCTCCCAATCCGAACTCATCAAATGCGGCGTCGAACTCGAGATCGCCTTCCGGCTCGAAAAGCCGTTGCCGCCGGTCGACGCGCCGAACTTCGCCGTCGCCGCGCGCGAGTGCGTCCGGCCGGTGGTGGCGATCGAGCTCGTCGACGGCCGCTTCGAGAATTTCACCGAGCTGCCGGACGCCGTGAAGATGGCGGACAATCAGTTGAATGGCGGCTTCGTCTGGGCCAACCCCGAAACGCCCGACGCCGAGGTCGATTTCTCGACGCCCGAGGTGCGCCTCAGCTTCAATGGCGAGGTCGTGTGCTCGGGCCGCCAGAAGGTGCCGGGCGGGGACGCTTACGCGACCTTCGTCACCTTCGCCCAATATGTCGGCAACCATTGCGGCGGCTTCCAGGTCGGACAGATCGTGACGACCGGATCGCTGAGCGGCATGCTGTTCGTCGAACCCGGCACAAAGATCGAAGGCTGGGTCGCAGGCCTCGGCGGGGTCGAGACGACTTACGTCTGAGCCGATTTTTTGGCGGCGCACCGACGCGCCGCCACCGTCCCCGACCTCTGGCGCGTCAGCTCTTGGCGAGTGCCGGCCAGACCTCGTGCCAGGACGCGGCCTCCTCATAGGCGGCGGCGAGGGAGAGCAGAAGCGGCTCGGTCCCGAGATCGCCGATGATCTGGAAGCCGACCGGAAGCGCGCCCTCCGGCACCGCGCACGGCAGCGCGATCGCGGGATGACCCGCCGCATTCACCCACCCGGTATAGACGGCATGGCCGCGTGGGCCGACCGCCGTGCCGTCGATCTCGGTCGGGAACGGAACGTCCGCCGCCCACGGCATTGCCGCGCAACTCGGCATCAAGACGAGATCGACACTCGCGAACAGCTCCGACACCTCTCGGCGGATGCGCCAGACCGTCTCCCAGATGCCGAGGAGATCGCTCGCCGGGATCGACGCCCCCCGCTCGGCCATGCCGATATATTTCTCCGCCGCCCGCTCGCGCATTGTCGGCTCCGTCGCGAGGATGCGCGACAGGCCGATATCGCAGATCATCGGCCAGACATCGGCGAGCGCCTTGGTGTCGACCGGAAGCTCCCCGTCCATCACCGTGTGGCCCATCCGGCCGAAGACGTCCGCCGCCTTGCGCACGGCGGTGAGGATCTCGCCGTCGCACACATTGCCGTCGAGCCGTTCGACATAGAGGATTTTCAGCGGACCATCGCCCGGCTGCGTGAGCGGCCCGCGCCGCGAGGACGGGTCGGCCCGGTCCGCGCCCGCGAACACGCGGTCGAGCAGCGCGATATCGCGCACGGTGCGCGCGAAGGTGCCGACGACCTCGAAATCGAGAAGAACCTGCGGCAGCCCGTCGGCACGCGGCACATGGCCGATGCCGGGCTTGAGGCCGACGAGGCCGGTATAGCCGGCCGGCCGGCGCGCCGAGCCGCCCCCGTCGGTCCCGACGGCGATCGGCGCGAGCCCCGCCGCGACGGCCGCGACGGATCCGCCGCTCGACCCGCCCGGCGTCAGCTCCGGGTTCCACGGATTGCGCGTCGTTCCGAAGAGCGCATTGTGCGTAAATCCCTCGACCGCGAACTCCGGCGTGTTGGTCTTCCCGATGACGATCGCACCGGCGTCGCGAAGCCGCTTGATCGGCAATTCGTCCGCCTCCGGCACATAGTCGGCATAAAGACCGCTGCCGAAGGTCGCCGGCATGCCCGCGACGGCGAGATTGTCCTTCACTGCGACCGGCACCCCGTCGAGCGGGCCGATCGGCATGCTCTGCCGCCAACGCTCCGCCGACGCCTCCGCCTCCGAGCGCGCCGTCGGCGAGAGCGCGACGAAGGCGTTCAAAGTCGGGTCGAGCCGCTCGATCCGCGACAAGTAAAGATCGAACACGCCGAGGGGGTCGAGCGTGCCGGCGGCATAGGCGACGAGGAGCGCGGACGCATCGAGCTGCCAGGCCTCTTCGAGGTCGATTTTGATCACGGGTTCAGCTCATATTGCGTGGCGGCCGGAGCGCATGTCCGGCGCGGGGATGATCGAACGGCGACGCGCTGCGGTTGCCGACAGAACGGCGCACCGCCGGTAGAAACGCCCCACGCGACATAAAGGTTCACGCCGATGGGAGGTGTGACGCCCGAAGGTTCGCACTTCGGCACGAGAACGATCCCGAACCGAACCGGAGCGAACGCCGCCCGTCCCGATCCTTGCCGCAGCGCGAAGCGGGGTTGCGGCGGTCGCTGCCGGTTCAAACACAAAGCCGTCCGCGATAGGCTCGCCGCAGTCTCCTCCGCGCTACGGACCGCCTCATGACGCATATCGACGGTGATCGCCTCTGGCAGACGCTGATGCGGTCGGCCGAGATCGGCCCCGGCCTCTGGGGCGGACTGAAGCGTCTCGCGCTCACGGCCGAAGACGGAGCGATGCGCGATCAGCTCCGCGCCTGGGGCGACGCGGCCGGGCTCGCGACCACCATCGACCAGTCCGGCAATATGTTTCTGCGCCTCGACGGCGCGACGGAGGCGCCGCCGATCCTCGTCGGCAGCCACCTCGACACGCAAGTCGCCGGCGGCCGGTTCGACGGCGTCCTCGGCGTACTCGCCGGGCTCGAGATCCTGCGCACCTTGCGCGATCGGGGGCACGTTCCGGCGCGGCCGATCGAGGTGGTGAACTGGACGAACGAGGAAGGCGCCCGTTTCTCCCCGCCGATGATGGCCTCGGCCGTCTTCGCCGGCGTCCACCCGATCGAATGGTTGCACGGCCGTGTCGACGATGACGGGATCGTGCTTCGCGACGCGCTGGAGGCGATCGGCTATCTCGGCGCAGCGCCCGTCGGAAAGCCGGTCGACGCCTATTTCGAGCTCCATATCGAGCAAGGCCCGGCGCTTTGGGACGAGGGAAACACCGTCGGCCTCGTCACCGGCGGATTTGCGGTCGAAGGGCTCGTCGTCCGGTTTCGCGGCGAGACGGCGCACACCGGACCGACGCCGATGGCGCAGCGGCGCAACGCCCTCGTCGGCGCGGCGCGCGTCGCCGCCTTGGTCGATGAGATCGGCCACCGCTATGCGCCGATCGGCAAAGCGACCGTCGCCCGCCTCACCGCCTGGCCGAACAAGCCGGGCATTCTGTCCGATTTCGCCGAGCTCACCCTCGATGTGCGCCATGCCGACAAGGCGGTGAGCGCGAGGATGCTCGAGGAGGTGATGCACGCGATCGCCGAGGGGGCGCGCCGGGCCCGTGTCGAGCCGGAGATCGTGAACCGCTGGACCTATGGTGACGAGCGCTTCGATCCTTCGCTTGTCGCGCTCCTGCGAACAGCGGCGGCGCGGCAAGGCGTTCCGGCGAAGGAGATGAAGAGCGAGGCCGGGCACGACGCCTATTATTTGAGCCGCGTCGCGCCGACCGCAATGCTGTTGAGCCCCACGATCGACGGGATCAGCCACAATGAGGGCGAAGACGTGCCCCGCGCGGAGACGATCGCGGCGGCAAACGTCCTCTTCGAGGCGGTGCTGTCGCGCGCCGACCGCACTTAGGCCTGTCGCCGGTTCGGTTGTCGCGCGAGCCGGTCGAGGCTCGCCCGCACACGGTCTCGGCCGGACAACAGCCTCGCCCGGACACAGAAAAGGGGCGCAGATGCGCCCCTGTTTCCGCTTCACGCCAAGTGCGGCGCGGACGACCCGGCTCGGTCAGGTCTTTGCTTCTTCCTTCGCCGCGTTCTTGGCCGACTTTACCACCTTCTCCGCCTTGTCGGCGACGGTCTTGCCGTTGTCGGAAGGCATAAGCCCCTCCTCTTCGGCGGTGGATTCGGCCTCGGCGAGGACGCGCTCGGCAACCCGGCCTGCCCGATCGACCTGATCGGCGGCATAGTCGTAGGCGTCATCGCGAAGGTTGTCGCGATAGCGGCCCATCAGCTCGTCCTCACGCCGCGTGGACGGGATCGCCGCCCCGATCGCGGCACCGACAGCGACACCGATGGCGGCCGCGATCAGCGGCTCCTCGGTGACGAAATCGACGATGCCTCGGCGGGCACGCCGCGAAGCGTGGCGCGCGGCGTGGGCCGCATCATAGGCGGCATCGCGTGCATGGTCATACGCGTAGCTCGCCGCGTCACCCACCGCGTAGGCGCCCGCCTTGAGCTGCTCGCTCACATATTGCGCGCCGTGCCGCGCCTCGTCGGCCGCGAGGAGGACGTGGTCGTACAGCACATCGGCCGTGCTCGACGCCGTGTCCTGGACCGCGTAAGCGCCCTCTTTCAGCCGGTCGACCGCATAACGCGCGCCATGGCGGGCCTCGTCGGCCGCGAAACGGGCCCGGTCATAAGCCGACTGGGCCGCGCCCGAGGCATAACCCGACGCCGCATAGGCGCCCGACTTCAGCTGCTCGGCGGCATAATCGAGGCCGTGCTTGGCCTCGTCGGCGGCGAATTTCGCCTGATCGTAGGCCGTCGCCGCCGCCTGCTGGCCGGTCTCGCTCGCGCTATAGGCACCCGCCTTCAGCCGCTCGGCGGCATGACGCAGGCCGTGCTTGGCCTCGTCCGCCGCGAACGCGGCATGGTCGTAGGCGTTGTGCGCATAGCCCGAGGCGGAGGCTTTCGCCGCGTAGGCGCCCGACTTCAGCTGCTCGGCGGCATATTCGGCACCATGACGGGCCTCGTCGGCGGCGAAGCGGGCCTGGTCATAGGCCGTGCCCGCAGCCGCCACGCCGGTCCGGCGGACGTCGTAGACGCCCTGCTTCAAGCGATCGACCGCATACTTCGCGCCATGGCGCGCTTCGTCGGCCGCATAGCGGGCGCGGTCATAAGCATAGACCGCCTCGCGCCGGGCTCCTTCCACCGAACGCCGCGCCGTTCCCGACACCTGCGCTCGCGACGGCATGCTCGGCGCAGATTCGCTTTTCGACCCCTGACGCATCAGGAGCCACGCGAGCCCGATCCCGGTCAATGCGATCGGAAGCGGGTTTTCTTTCACCTGTCTGCCAAGATTGCTCACAAATTCATTTCCTTCGCGACCCGCGCCCATCAAGGAGCGCGAAACACTGTCGATGATCTGTCCCGTGGACAATTTCGTGCGAAGAGCTTCCAAGGTCTCCTCCACCTCATAACGTTGCGCTTCGACCTCGCGTTCAATTTGCGTCGTCGTGCGGTTCATCGCATTTGCTCCTTCGCCATCTCGGCATCACGCCGTAGCTGGAGCGCGGTCCGGTCGGGGGTGATGTTCTCGACCTTGAGATCCGTCGTTCCGCTGCGGACCAAAAAGGCCCCGATCGCGGCGAAGACGCCGCCCACGATGAGGGCAGCCCATCCGGTGTTGTTCTCGGACGCGGGCACAGAGCCGATGATTTCCGCGACGGCGATGACCAAGGCGTCCGCCAGTACGATCAACGCGACGAGGATGGTGATCGCTCCCGCGGCAATTTTTCCGACGCCGATCTGAAGCTGGGTGATCTTGTCGTTCAACTCGGAGCGGATGAGCTCCCCTTCCTTGCGGAAGAGGTCCGTGATGTCGCGGAACAGCTTTGTCAGGAGTTCGGGGATCGAGCGGGAATGCGCCATCGATTCCGCCAGGGGACTGGGGCGCTCGGGGCGATGTGGATCGTGGGTCATAAGGCTCGCCTCACAGGCTCGTAGGGTTGGACGGACCCACGGTTGGCCGGTTCCGCATCGTGTCCTCCGGCTCCTCGCGCTCCGACGCCGCGCGGTCGGAACTCGACTTTGCGAACCGGCCGAGCGCGACGCCCGCGAGCACGGTTCCGATGACGAAGGCGCTCGGGTTGCGGCGCGCGAAGCGCTCGACCGAGACGACCATTTCGTCGACGCTCTTGTTCGAGATCGAATTGGCCACCTGTTCGAGCCCGTCGGCGGCCTCGGTCACCACCCGCGCGGCGATGCCTTGGTCGCGTTCCGACAGCTCGTCGCTCGCCCGCCGGACGGCGCTTGCGAAGGTGGAGATGTGGGACGCTGCGTATTTCTTGCCTTCTTCGGCATAGGCGTGCGCTGCGTTCTTGACGTCCGCGCCCGCATGTTCAGCGGAATCGCGCACGGTTTCGGCCGCCTCGTCGATTTTTTCTTTCGCCGCTTTGGTTTCGCGATCGATATTGTCTTTGACCGACATGCTGTATCCCTTCCAAACTCGAACCTAAGTTATCGTGCTGCATCAAATGCCGGCAGATTTAGGCAAATCCGAGCAGGTTCAGAACGAAAAGGACGACAACAACGAGGCCGACCAGGTAAATCAGACTGTGCATCGGCTTGCTCCCTCGGATCAGAAATCGCCGTCTGTTATGCTATGAACGTCCCTTGATAGGACGGAGTTCCGCTTCTCGTTTCATGAGACGGCGCAAGATTCTTTGCTCTACGTAACATAAAACGCCGCCCTCGCGCGGCAACATCGGCGCAGCGCGTTCGGTCGGCGAAATTTATGTGAACCCCATTCGAGAGGGGTCAGCCTTTGCGCCCGGTCAGTCGTCGTTCCACAAAGCGTGAAAATGATGCACCGGGCCGTGACCCTTGCCGATCGACAATCGGTCCGCGGCCGCGATCGCACCGGAAATATAGGTCTTCCCGGCCCGAACCGCTTCGGGAAGCGTCATCCCCTTGGCCAGCGATGCCGCGATCGCACTCGACAGGGTGCATCCCGTCCCGTGCGTGTTGCGCGTTGCAACGCGCGGCGACGTCAGCGTTTCGACCCCGTCTTCGGTCTCGAAAACATCGGCCGCCTCGCCGCTCATATGCCCGCCTTTGAGGAGGACCGCGGGGCCGAGCGCGGCGAGGCGATGGGCCTGCGCCCTCATCATGTCGAGCCCGTCCGCCTCCGCCTCGCCGAGGAGGACGGCGGCTTCGGGGATATTCGGCGTGATCAGGGTCGCGAGCGGGATCAGCGCGTCACAGAGCGCGCTCACCGTCTCTTCCGGGACGAGACGGTGGCCGGAGGCCGCGACCATCACCGGATCGAGCACCACCGGGATACCGATCCCGTCGAGCTTCTTTGCAAGGAGCGCGATCACCGCCGGATCGGCGAGCATGCCGATCTTGATCGCCTTCACGTCGAGATCGCCGATCACCGCGTCGAATTGGGCTTCCACCATGTCGACCGGGATCGAATGGATGGCGCTGACGCCGAGCGTGTTCTGCGCGGTGATCGCGGTGATCACGCTCGCGCCATAGACGCCGAGCGCGGAGAAGGTCTTGATGTCGGCCTGGATACCGGCGCCGCCGCCGGAATCGGAGCCCGCGATGGTGAGCGCGATCATCGCCGCCCCTCCTCCACCGCCCGGCGCAGCGTCGCGGCGGCGGCCTCGGGGTCGTCGGCCTTGGTGATGGCGCTCATCACGGCAACGCCGTCGGCGCCCGCCTTCGCGAGCGTGCGCGCCCGGTCGGTGGTGATGCCTGCGATCGCGCAGATCGGCATCCGATGCGCCGCCCGCAGCCGCTCGGCGATCGCGGTGAAGCCGTCGAGGCCGATCGGCGGGTTCGGATTGTGCTTGCTCGTCGTCTCGAAGACGCCGCCCACCGAACCGTAGTCGATCGGCGCGCCGTCCGCCGCCGCCGCCTCCTCGAGGGAGTGGATGGTGAGCCCGACGATCGCCCGGTCGCCGACGATCATCCGCGCCTCGTGCGGTGTCAGATCGCCGTGCCCGACATGGACGCCGGCCGCTCCCGCCGCGACGGCGACGTCCGCCCGGTCGTTGACGAGGATCGGGACCGAGGTCGCGGCGACGAGGGCGCGGACCGCAGCCACCTGATCGGCGGTCGAGGCCCCCTTGTCGCGCCACTGGATGAGGCCGACACCGCCGGCGGTGGCCTTGCGGACGAGATCGACCGGGTTCGGAACGTCGGGGCCGAGGATGAGATAGACGGAAAGATCAAGCATTCAGGTTTCGAGCCGCAAGCGGGAAAGGATCGTCTCGCCGTCGATCATGGCGAGGGTGTCGAGAAGGTGGACCGCGAAGGAGCCCGGCCCCTTCGCCTCCTCGGCCGCGATTTCGGCCGAGACCGACATCAGCGCGAGGGCTGCGAGGGAGGCGACGAACGGATCGTCCTCCACCGCGATCATCGCCGCCGTCAGCGCGCCCGCGGCGCAGCCGGTGGCGATCACCTTGTCGAGAAGGCGGGTGCCGTTGGCGAGCGAGACAGAGCGCCCTTCCCCGGCGACGCGGTCGACGGGGCCGGTGGTCGCCGTCACGATCGAGGGGCGCAGGGCGCCGAGCGCCTCCATCTCGCGGCGATTGCCTTTGACGATACGGGGCGATTCGTCGGCGAGGCGCAGCGCGAATTCGAGCCGCTTGGGCGAGCGGTCGACCTTCACCGGGTCGAGCACGAAGGGGCATCCCGACGCGACGGCCGCGACAGCCCCCTCCCGCCGGGCCTTGTCCATCATGCCGAGATTGACGAGGAGCGCGTCGGAGTGAGCCGCCATGGTGCCGACCTCGTCGGCGTCGACGGTCATCGAGATGTCGATGCCGGCCGCGGTCGCGACGTTCGCCACGAACGGCTGCGCGACGGGCGCGACCAGCGCGTGAACGCGGGGCCGCGCCTCGGCGAGGCGGTCGATGGCGGCGGCGATGCGGGTGCCAACCGCGGCGATATCGACCGCGATGTCGGGCGCGGCCGATTCGGTGTGGGCCGTTCGGGACGCGGCTTCGTGCTTCAGATCGTTCATCCAATCCCTCCGCCGGAATGACCCGGATCAGGTTCATGGGGTCGGCATCGCGCCTCTCAGCCCGCAGGCACCCCCTTGGAAAACCCCAATCTAGTGTGCCGTTCGCGAAAGGGAAATGTGGCAATCCCGACTGCCCACATGCGACCGGATGCGGCAAGGCGGCCGCGCGGGCTTGTGGCGCGCCTCGCTTTGCGCTTCTAGTGGCGGGAGGAGGACGTCATGACGCCATTTTTCGTGCTGATCAAAGCGCAGCTCGGTCGCGCCTACGAGGTGGCGAACGCCCTGGCCGATGCGGAGATCGCGTCCGAGATCTATTCCACCGCAGGCGACTATGATCTCCTCGTGAAGTTTTATGTCGATCGCGACAGCGATATCGGCCACTTCGTGAATGAGAAGGTTCACGCCGTCCCCGGCATCCTCGACACGAAGACCATCATCACCTTCAAGGCCTTCTAGACCACAGCCCGCCGGCTGGCGGGCGCTGATCGAAAACCGCCGGCTGGCGGGCGCCGATCGAAATCCGCCGGCTGGCGCGCGCCGATCGCAAAATTCCGGCCGGCCGCCGCCGGTCGCGAAAACGAACAGCGCAGCCTCCGCCTAAGCTGCGAGGCGATCGTCGCCGCGAATCGCCCGTCATATCGCGTCGGTAGCATCCTTCGCCGTCGCCGTTCCGCCGCGATCGGGCGTGAGGATCGACGCTGCGCAGACCCGCTCGATCGCTTGCATCAGCGGCCCCTTGGCCTTTCCCTCGGCGAGCCGGAAGGCCTCGCGCATGACCCGCTCGACCCAATGCGGGTGAAAAGCGACATCTCCGTCGCGCCCTCCTCCGGCATCCCGCGATGGACGCGCCCGCCCGCGCCAAAATATTCCCCTTCCGAATTCTCCCGCACGATGACCCAGTCGAGATCCCCCGCCGCCGCACAGAGGCGTGGTGATGCCGGGCAGGATCTTCATCGGCCGCAGATTGGCGACCTCGTCGAGCCGCTGGCCAAAAAGCATGGCGGCGGGACGGTGACCACCGACCGGCGCCCGCCGCGCGAAGTCTCTTGCTCCGCCGCGCCCACTCCCTATTGATGCGAAAAAAGACGGGCCGTGTCGGGACGCGCCGTTCCCGAACGTCGTTCACAGGAAGGGAACGCCAATGCTCTTTGCAATCATGTGCTACCACGACGAAGCGACCGTCATGACGTGGACCAAGGCCGAGGACGACGCCGTCCTCGCCAAGCTCGATGTCGTGCACGGCGAGCTCCTCGCCGAGGGGCGGCTCGGCCCCGTCGTCCGCCTCCTCCCGACACAGACGGCCCGCACGGTGCGGTCCGGCGAGGTGGATCCGATGGTCCATGACGGACCGTTCGCGGAAACGAAAGAACAGCTCCTCGGCTTTTATGTGATCGACTGCGAGACGCAGGAGGCGGCGCAGGACATCGCGAAGGCGCTCAGCGCCGCCAATCCCGGTGGCGCCTACGAGATCCGGCCCATGCAGATCTTCAAACCCGGAGCGCTCACGCCATGAGCGTCAGCGCGGAGTGGATGGCCTCGGTTCTCGCGGGGGTTCGGCCGCGCGTCGTCGCCGCTCTGCTGCGCTATTTCCGCGATCTCGATATCGCCGAGGAGGCCTTCCAGGAGGCGAGCCTCAAGGCGCTCACCCGCTGGCCCGCCGAGGGGCCGCCCCAACGGCCCGCCGCCTGGCTCATCATGGTCGGCCGTAATGCCGGGGTGGACGCCGCCCGCCGCCGCGCGCGCGAGGCCCCGCTTCCCGACGAGGCGGACCTCTCCGACCTTTCCGATGTCGAGGACGGGGCGGCCGAGCGGATCGACGCGCGCGACTATCGGGACGATATCCTGCGCCTCCTCTTCGTCTGCTGCGATCCCGAACTTCCGGCAACGCGGCAGATCGCGCTTGCTCTGCGCATCGTGTGCGGTCTCTCGGTCGGCCAGATCGCGCGGGCCTTCCTGGTCGGCGAGGCGGCGATGGAACAGCGCATCACCCGCGCCAAGCGGACGATCGCGAAGGCCGACATTCCGTTCGCGCCGCCCGGCCCGAGCGAGCGCGCAAGGCGGCTCGGCGCGGTGTCGAGCGTTGTCTATCTGATGTTCAATGAAGGCTACACCACCGGCGTCGCGGAGGCCGGTGCGCGCGCCCCGCTGGCGCGTGAAGCGATCCGCCTCGCCCGGCTCCTTCTCAGCCTCTATCCGGACGAGCCGGAACTCGAAGGCCTCCTCGCCTTAATGCTCCTCACCCACGCCCGCGCCCCCGCCCGGTTCGACGCCGACGGCGCGATCGTCCTCCTCGACGCACAGGATCGCAGCCTGTGGGACCGCGGAGAGATCGAGGAAGGGATCGCACGCGTCGTCAGAGCTTTCGCGGCCGGAGATCTCGGCCCCTACCAGATCCAGGCCGCGATCGCCGCGACCCACGCGAGAGCCCCCGAGGCCGCCGCGACGAACTGGAGCGAGATCGAACACCTTTATGAGGCGCTCGAAATGATGCGCCCCTCCCCCGTCATCCGCCTCAACCGCGCGGTCGCGGTCTTCAAGGCGCGGGGCGGCGAGGCGGCGCTCGAACTGATGGACCCGCTCGCGGGCGAGCTCGACGCCTATTTCTATTTTCACGGCGCGCGCGGTGCAGTCCTCAAGGCGCTCGGTCGCCGTGAGGCCGCGCGCGAAGCATTCGTCCGCGCCATCGCCCTCGCCGGCACCTCGGCGGAGGCCGCGCACATCCGTGCCGAACTCGATTCGCTCGACGCGATGGCCGGAATCGCCGAACCGTAAAAAAATTTTTCGATCTTTGTCGGGGCCGCCGTTCCCCGCACGTCTTCTAAGCGATGCGTTCGCAGAACGCGCTACAGCGAGGAAACGACAATGCGTGTGATGGTCATCGTGAAAGCCAATGAGGCTTCCGAAGCGGGCACCCTTCCCTCGAGCGAGCTGCTCGAGGCGATGGGTCGCTTCAATGAAGAGCTGGTCGCCGCTGGCATCATGCTGAGCGGCGACGGACTCAAGCCGAGCTCCACCGGCATCCGCGTCCATTTTGACGGCGCAGAGCGGACCGTGACCGACGGGCCGTTCGCCGAAACGAAGGAGCTTATCGCCGGCTTCTGGATCTGGGAGGTCGCCTCGATGGAGGACGCCGTCGCCTGGGTGAAACGCTGCCCGAACCCACACGAAGGCCCGTCCGACATCGAGATCCGCCCCTTCTACACGTTGGAGGATTTCGGCGAGATGGTGACGCCGGAGATCCGCGAACGGGACGCACGGATGCGCGCCGCCATCCAATCGGAATGAGCGAACGGAGAGACCGATGGTTCCCCTCGTCACACTGATCGCCGCCCTCGGCGCCGCCTTGATGGCGGGAACCTTCTTCGTCTTCTCCGTCGCCGTCATGGGCGCCTTCGCCACCCTTCCGCCAGCGGGCGGGATCGCGGCGATGCAGGCGATCAACCGCGTGATCCAGAATGCGCTCTTTCTCGGCGTCTTTCTCGGCACCGCGGTGATTTCGCTGGCGCTTCTCGTGGCGGCTCTCTTGGGCGCGGCGCCGCTCGGCACCACCGGCGCCGGTGCGATCGCCTATCTCGCCGCGACGCTCATCACCATCGCGGGGAACGTCCCCCTCAATGACCGGCTCGACCGTATCGACGGAACGGCCCCCGACGCGGCCCCCTTCTGGGCGACCTACCGACGCCGATGGACCGCGCTCAACCATATTCGCACCGTCGCCTGCCTCCTCGCGACGGTGTTCTTCATCCTCTCATTCGCGGCGCGATGATCCGCAGCCGCAAGGACCGCCATCATGACCGAGACCGATTATGACATCACCAGCGGGCGCAACGTTCACAGCGTCACCCCGCACCTCATCGTCAACGACGGAATGGCGGCGATCGCCTTCTACAAGGCCGCGTTCGGCGCGGAGGAGATGATCGTCCTGCCCCGCCCCGACGGCGGACTGCTGCACGGATGCCTGTCGATCAACGGCTCGTCCGTGATGGTCGCGGACGAGGCGTGCAGCAGCGTCCACGCCCCGACCTCCCTCAAGGGGACGACCGTGTCGATCCACCTCGTCGTCGCGAACGCGGACGAGGCGGCGGCGAAGGCCGTGAGCGCCGGTGCGAAGCTCATCATGCCGGTGGAGGACATGTTCTGGGGCGATCGCTTCGGCGTCGTCGAAGATCCGTTCGGCCACCAATGGAGCATCTCCACCCCCGGCAAGCCGATGTCGGAGTCGGAGATGCAGAACGCGGCCGCCGCCGCCTTCGCGCAGTGAGGGAGGCCACGATGAACCGCAAGATCAGCACCTGCCTCTGGTTCGACAATGACGGCGAGGAAGCCGCCCGCTTCTACGTCTCGCTCGTCCCGGACAGCGAGATCACCGACATCATGCGGCCGGAGCCCGGCGGCCCCGCCCTCGTCGTCACCTTCACCCTCGCCGGCACACCCTTCATGGCGCTGAACGGGGGGCCGCAATTTCCGCAGAGCGAGGCGGCCTCCATCGTGGTCTCCACCGAGGACCAGGCCGAGACCGACCGCCTTTGGACCGCGCTCCTCGAAGGCGGCGGAAATGAGAGCCAATGCGGCTGGCTGAAGGACCGCTTCGGGGTCTCCTGGCAGGTCGTCCCGAAGATCATGATCGACCGCCTCACCGACCCCGATCGCGCCGCCGCCAAGCGCGCCATGGATGCGATGATGACGATGGTGAAGATCGACATCGCGGCGATCGAGGCCGCCTTCCGGGGCGAAACGCAGGAAGCCGCATCATGACGAGCGAACCGCATCAAGCGACCCTCACGCCGGCCGAATGGGAGGCCGCGCACGACAAGCTCCGCGCGGAGGAAAAGGCGATGACGCAGGCACAGGACGCGCTCGCCGCCAAGCGACGGCGTATGCCCTGGCAGCGCGTCACGAAGTCCTACAGCTTCATCGGGCCGGAGGGGCGCACCGACCTCGACGGCCTCTTCGACGGGCGGCGGCAGCTCATAGTCTATCATCACATGTTGCGGCCGCAGGATCCCTCCCCCTGCTCCGGCTGCTCGATGGTGGTCGACCAGCTTCCCCACCTCGCCCACCTTCATCAGCGCGACACGAGCCTCGTTCTCGTCTCGCGCGCGCCGATCGACGAGATCCTCGCTTTCCGCACACGGATGGGCTGGTCCGTCCCCTGGTATGAGACGCAGGACGACTTCTTCGCCGACAACGGGGTGGGCGGCGAGCATAGTTTCGGCCTCAACGTCTTCATCCGGGACGGCGGCGCGATCTACCGCACCTATTTCACCACCGATCGCGGCGTCGAAACGCTCGGCACCGTCTGGACGCTCCTCGATCTCACCCCGCTCGGCCGGCAGGAGACGTGGGAGGAATCCCCCGAATGGGTCGCACAGACGCCGCCTTTCGTCTGGTGGCGCCTTCACGACGAGTATCCCTCGGCCTGACATCCGTTCCGCGCCGCAGGACCGAGCGCCGCGCCACCCGCGCGGCGCTCGTTTGCGTCCATGGGGGACTCGACAAAGTGTTATAGTATATCATACAGCGATCGGCGAAGGCCGCCCGGCGGCCGCTTTGACTTGAAGAGGAAGGACAGACGATGCTGTTTCGCCGTCCGCTGACCGCGGCCCTTTCGGGCCTCGCGCTCACGATCGCCGCAACCGGCCCGAGCCAGGCCGACGACCCGCTTCGCGTGGTGACGAGCTTTTCGATCCTCGCCGACATGGCGAAGGAGATCGGCGGCGATGCGGTCGAGGTGACGTCCCTCGTCGGCCCCGGCGGCGACGCGCACGTGTTCGAGCCGACCCCCTCCGATGCGAAGACGATGATGGGCGCCGATATTCTCGTCATCAACGGGCTCGACTTCGAGGGTTGGCTGCCCCGCCTCGTCGCCGCCGCTGAATTCTCCGGCACGGAGATCGTCGCAAGCCGCGGCGTCACGCCCCGCGCATGGGACGCCGGCGAGGGCGACCACGATGCGGAGACTGACGCGGACCACGACGATCACGCGCACGATGACGACCACGACCACGACCCTGACCATGACGGCCATGACGAAGCCGCGCACGGCGACCACCACCACGGCGATTTCGACCCCCACGCCTGGCAAAATCTCGCCAACGGGGTGATCTACGCGCAGAATATCGCAGAGGCGCTCGAGGCCGCCGATCCCGACAATGCGGCCCTCTACCGCCAGCGCGCCGAAGATTATGTCGCCCGGATCGAAGCGCTCGACGCCGAGGTGCGCGCCGCGATCGAGGCCCTTCCCGAGGATCGCCGCAAAGTGGTCACCTCGCACGAGGCGTTCGGCTATTTCGAAGACGCCTACGGCATCACCTTCCTCGCGCCGGAGGGGCTCTCCACCGACGGCGAGGTGTCGGCCGCCGAGATCGCCGCGATCATCTCGGAGATCCGCGCGGAGGATATCGGCGCCTTCTTCATCGAAAATATCGCCGACAACCGCGTTCTGGAACAGATCGCGCGGGAGACCGGCGCCAGCATCGGCGGCTCGCTCTTTTCCGACGCGCTCTCCGGGCCGGACGGCGAGGCGCCGACCTATCTCGGCATGTTCCGCCACAACGCCGAGACGCTGACGACGGCCCTCGCCGCGGACTAACGCGCTCTGCCGTCCTCGCCGGTGGCCGCTTCGGCAAGGACGATGTCCGCCACCTCCGCGGCGAACTCCTCGTGCAGGAGGAGCTTGCCGTGGGGGAGCGGATGAGCCTCGACGGCGGGAAGAGCCGTCATCGCCTCGATCTCGGCCTTCGACCCTTTCGGCGTCGACGCGCCATAGACGATCTCGAGCGTGCCCTCGAAGGCGCCGAGCGCGGACAGCATGTCCTCGCGCCGGGTGAACGGGTCGAGCCCTCCGGTGACGAAGCGCGCCGTGCCGTGGCGCGCGCCCTCTTCGAGCGTGACCGCCCGTTTCTGGGCAAAGCGCTCCGGCGTCAGAAAAGCCGGATCCTCATAGACGTGCTCGCGCACCATCTTGCGGATGATGGCGGCGCTCATGTTCGCTCTGTAGAGCAGCGATCCGACCCGCGGCCGGTCCATCGTCCGGCGCAGCTTCGCAAACCAAGGGCGCTGGCCCTTCATCATCGTGGGCAGCGGCCCGCGCCAGGTCGGGGCGACGATGATCACCCGCTCGGCGAGCCGTGGGTGCCGCAGGAAGGCGCGCGCGACATAGCCTGCCCCATGCCCCGCAGCGACCACGAGGTGGGGCGCGGGCGCCACTTCGCGCAGGACGAACTCGACGAACCCGTCGAACATCACGGGCGTCCAATCGATGAACGGGCGCGGCAGCCTCCCGAAGCCCGGCCAGTCGACACTCACCGTCGCATAATGGGGCGCAAGACGGGCCTGGAGGTCGGCCATCTCCTGGCGCGTCGAAATCGAGCTGAGCGCCGGCAGCAACAGGGCGGTCGGCCCCTCGCCGTCCCGCGTGATGCCGATCGGCACCGGCTTGCCGTTGACGCGCCAGGTGACGACCGTCTCGCCCGGCGCGCGGATCGACGCGTCGCGCTGATCTCCCTTGGCGATAAAGTGGTCGCTCATCGTCTCACGCGTCCTCGTTTTCGCCCGCACAGGCCGCACAGCGGCCTTTGATCTCGACCGTCGCCCCCTCCATCACAAAGCCGATCCCCTGCGCCTGGGCCTCCAGCGCGGTGAGGACGCCGACGCCGGGCAACTCGTCGATCCCGCCACAATCGGCACAGATCGCGAAGACGGGCACGGTGTGGACGTGCTTCGGATCGCGGCACGCGACATAGGCGTTGATCGATTCGAGGCGGTGCACCTGCCCCTGGTCGACCAGATAATCGAGCGCGCGGTACACCGTCGGCGGCGCGGAGATCCCATGCTCCCGCACCTGGTCGAGCACCTGATAGGCGCTCATCGGCCCCTTCGCGGACTGCAGCACCCGATAGACATGCTCGTGATTTCGCGAGGATACGCGGGATCGCTTCATCATCCACCCTCAGCCATCGAGCCCGGCCGGACGGAGCGCGCCGGCTCGCGGAAATGGCATTGCGCTCGGTTCGTTGGCATGGGCGTGGTCGACCTCACATCGTGCGATGACCAACGTGCGATGCGCGAACGCCTCCCTGCCACCGTTCCAAGAGCCTCATGGGCTTTGCCGAGAATTCCCCAATCGGCGGCGAATTTCCAGCATCATGGGCCGGCCGCGCGAAATGCCCACAGACCCCGCGCGAGCGTGCGCGCCGGGTCTGCCGTCATTGCCGGGAAATATAGGAAAGGGTCGGCGCTTCAGCCAGACTTGCGCAACGCCCACCCGGTGACCCGCCGCTCGACGAGCGAGAAGATCACGTAGAGCGAGACGCCGAGCACCGACAAGACCGCGAGCCCGGAGAAGACCAAAGGCACGTTGAAGGACGACGATGCGATGATCATCATGTTGCCGATCCCCCGGTTGGAGGCGACCGTCTCGGCGATGACCGAGCCGACGAAAGCGAGCGTGATCGCCACCTTCAGCGAGGCGAAGAAATAAGGCATCGCCCGCGGCAGACCGACATTCCAGAGGATGTCGAGCTTGGAGGCCTTCATCGAGCGCATCACGTCTTCGAGCTCCGGCTCGACGGTCGCGATGCCGGTCGCGACGTTCACGACGATCGGGAAGATGCAGATGATCATCGCCGTCAGGATGGCCGGGACCGTGCCCGCCCCGAACCAGAGCACGAAGATCGGCACGACCGCGACCTTGGGGATCGACGAGATGCCGACGAGGAGCGGATAGGCCGTGTCGAACGCGAGCCGCGAGGAGCCGATCAGAACCCCGAGCGACAGGCCGATCATCACGCCGAAGGCGAAGCCGACCAGCGTCGTGTAGAGCGTCTGATAGGCATGGGGCGCGATCGCCGGCGCATACTCGACGAGGGTCGCCCAGATCTGGGTCGGCCGCGGCAGCACGAGATCGGAGATATCGAAGATCCGGCAACACAGCTCCCAGACGACGAACACGCCGACGATCAGGATGGCGGAATAGAGCTTCCGGCGGACGACCTCAGACATCGGCCTTCTCCCGTGTGATGCGGCCCGTCGGCGTGCGGACGATCTTGGCCCGCAGATCCTGGACGAGTTCGGTGAAGGCCGGCTCGAAGGTGAGATCGAGATGACGCGGCCGGGCGAAGGGCACCGTCCGATCCTCCAGAATGCGGCCCGGGCGCGGGCTCATCACGCAGATGCGGCTCGCGAGATAAGCCGCCTCCCGAAGGTCGTGGGTGACGAGAAGGACGGTGGAGCGCTTCTCCATCCAAAGATCCTGCATCGTCGACCACAGCTCCTCGCGGGTGAACTGGTCGAGCGCGCCGAACGGCTCGTCGAGGAGGAGAAGGTCCGGCTCGTGAACGAGCGCCCGGCAGAGATTCGCGCGTTGCTGCATGCCGCCGGAGAGCTGCCAGGGATAGCTGTCGGCAAAGTCGATCAGCCCGACATGCTCCAAAAGCTCGTCGACCCGCTCGCGATATTCGCCGTTGCGCTTCGCCCGATAGTCCGCCCGGAAGGGTTGGACGATCTTGAGCGGCAGCATCACGTTCGCCCGGATCGTCTTCCAAGGCAGCAGCGTCGAGGATTGAAACGCCATCCCGACACGCGCCGGGTTGGCCCCGAGCTCGCGCCCGGCGAAGAGAATGCGCCCGGCGCTCGGCCGCAACAGCTCGGCGACGAGCTTCAGGATCGTCGACTTGCCGCAACCGGACGGGCCGACGAGGGCGACGAAATCCCCCGCCGCCACCTTGAGGTTCGTCGGCTGAAGCGCCTCCGTCTCCTTCTCGCCGCGCCCATAGGTGACGCCGACGCCGTCGAGCTGGACGAGCGGGGGCATCGTCACCCCGTCATTGACGGTGTTCGGGGCGATGGCGGCGGCCGCGCTCATGCCGCTGCCGCCGTGCCGAGGATCGCCGCAAGGCTCTGATCCTCATGGCGTGGTGCGGCGTCCGGCATCCGCTGGATATCGGTGACCTGCCGCCCGTGCCCTTCCCGGCCCGCGACCAGAGTGCGGTCCTTCTGGACGAAGACGCCGCGCACGAGGGTGTGGACCGGGGCGCCGATGGTCTCCTGCCCCTCATATGGGGTGATCTTGCCGCGCGAATGGAGCCGCGCGGCGGCGATCGTCTCGCGCCGCGTCATGTCGACGACCGCGATGTCGGCATCCGCGCCCGGCGCGATGCGGCCCTTTTGCGGCCACAACCCGAAGGCGCGCGCGGGGTTCGCCGCGGCAATGCGCACATAATGGGACAGGCTCATCCGCCCCTTCGCGACCTCGGTGAGCATCAGAGGCATCTGCGTCTCGACGCCCGGAAAGCCGCAATCGGCCTTCCAGATCACCGGATTGATCTTCTCCTCCGGCGTATGGGGCGCGTGGTCGGTGGCGATCATGTCGACGACGCCCGATTGCAGCGCATCCCAGATCGCGGCCGCGTCCTTCGCCTCACGCACTGGCGGGTTGACGCGGATGACGCTGCCGAGCCGGTCATAATCGGCGGTGGTGAAGTGGAGATAACAGGGGCAGGTCTCGCCGGTGATGTCGACGCCGCGCGCCTTCGCCTCCGCGAGCGGCCGCAGCTCTCCGGCCGAAGAGATGTGGAGGATATGAACCCGCGCGCCCGTCCACTCGGCGAGGACGGCGGCCCGGCTCACCGCCTCGATCGCGACGATCTCGGGCCGCGCGGCGATGTGGGAGAGTGGATCATTGTGGCCCGCCGCCTCGAGCCGGGCTTGCCGCCAGGCCATGATCGAGGCCGTCTCGGCATGAAGCGAGACGCGCAGCCCCGTCTTCGCCGCGATCTCGAAACCTTCGAGCATCGCCCCCGTCGAGGGCGAGGGAAGATTGCCGAAGGTGTTGCCCATGAAGCATTTGAAGGCGTTCGCCCCTGCCGCGGCGAGCGCTTCGAGCTCGCCAATATTGTCCTCGGCGAGGAGCCCATAGAGGCCGAAATCGACGATCGCCTTGTCCGCCGCCCTCTGCTTGGCGCGCAGCTCGGCGACCGATCGCGTCGGCGGATCGGTGTTCGGCATCTCGAACACGGTGGTGACGCCGCCCATCGCGGCCGCCGCCGTCCCCGTCGCCCAGTCTT
This sequence comes from Acuticoccus kalidii, assembly GCF_021556395.1. Taxonomy (GTDB): domain Bacteria; phylum Pseudomonadota; class Alphaproteobacteria; order Rhizobiales; family Amorphaceae; genus Acuticoccus; species Acuticoccus kalidii. Next base: position 149,520 of record NZ_JAKGCS010000010.1, on the reverse strand, counting down.
CCTTGTGGGTGTAACCAGGCTCGCGGAAATGGACGTGAACATCGATCGCGCCGGGCAGAAGGTGGTGGCCGGTGACGTCGACCACCTCGCGTGCGGCCGGCATCGTCCCGGGCGCGCCGACGGCCACGATGCGGCCCCCGTCGATCGCGACGTCCGCGACATCCTCGGCTCCTTCTGAGACGACGGTGCCGCCAGTGAGAACGAGATCGATCATAAAGCGGCCCATCCTCCGTCGACCGGAAGGTCGACGCCGGTGATCTGGCGGGAGACGTCGGAGGCGAGGAAGAGGGTCGCCGCGGCGATGTCCTCATCGGTCGACACGCGCTTCAGGGCGTAGTCGTCGGCGTGGCGCTGCGCCGCTTCCTCTTCGGTGATGCCGAGGCGCGCGGCCATTTCGGGCACGACCTTGGTGTGGAAGCGTGGCCCGGCCACCATGCCGGGCGCGACGCAATTGACGTTGATATTGTCGGGACCGAGTTCGAGCGCGAAGCTCTTGGTGAGGCCGCGCAGGCCCCATTTCGAGCTCGAATAAGACAGCCTGCCCGCCTTGCCGCGCATCCCGAACGTGCCGCCGACATTGACGATCTTGCCATAACGCTGACGCTGCATGATCGGCGCGATGGCACGGATCATGTGGAAGGGACCGCCGACATTGAGGCTGACGATCTCGTCGAACTCCTCCGGCGTCGTTTCGATGCCGCTCTTGCCGATCGGCCCCGTTCCGCCCGCGACATTGACGAGAATGTCGATCCGGCCGAACCGCTCGAAAACGCGGGCGATCCCGGCCTCGACCATGGCAGCGTCGGTGACGTCGCAGGCGACGATCTCGACCGCGCGCCCCATCGCTCGGCACGCCTCGGCGACCGGTTCGATCGCCCCCGTGTCGCGTCCGAAGAGGGCGAGATCGACGCCCTCTTCGGCAAAGGCGCGGGTGATCGCGGCGCCCATCCCCTTGGCAGGCCCGGTGACGACCGCGACCTGCCCGTTCATCTTCAAATCCATGATCAGATCAGCTCGTAAATCCGCTCGTTCTCGGGCGGGAGAAAGGCATCGGTGAAGATCTCGTCGACGGTCGGCGTGCGCGGCAGGTCGTTCGCCTCGACGACGATCTCGATCGCCCGCTTCATCCGCTCGGGATCGATATTGCCGAGGCTCACCGTCTCGATCTCGCCGTGCGCCATCTCGTCTTCGATGGTGGCGAGAAGGCGCTCCTTCTCGATCGCCTTGTTGATCAGCGGCTCGCGGGACGCGACGGCGGCAATACCGGCGTCATAGTCCTTCATGACGTCGACGATCCCTTTGTTGACGCCGCGCACCAGGGCGCGCACCGCCTCGGGGTTCGATTCGGCGAGCGCCTTCGAGACCATGATTCCGTTGGAATAAAGATCCATCCCGTAATCGGAATAGTTGATGAAACGGATGTCCTTGTCGGGATCCATGCCGGAGAGCTTGGCGGAGAAGCGGATCGTGTTGACGTAGCCGAACACACCGTCGACCTGTCCGCCCTTCAGCATCTGCTCGCGAAGGTTGGGGGCGAAGTTCACGATCTCGACGCCCGATGCGTCGATCCCGGCGATCTTCGTGAACGCGGGCCACAGCTTCAGCGCGCCGTCATTGGCGGCCCCGCCGAGCGTCTTGCCTTCGAGATCCTTCGCGGTCTCGATGCCGCTGTCGGTCAGGACGGCGACGGTGAAGGGCGGGGTGTTGTAGATCTGATAGACGCAGATCGGCGCCTCGTCCGGCTTCGTCGCGGCGAGTTGGATGAGGGCGTTCACGTCGCCGAAGCCGACATCGTAGGCGCCCGAGGCGACCTGACCGACCGCAGCGCCCGAGCCGTTCCCCTGATCCATGACCAGATCGAGGCCACCGTCCTCGAAATAGCCCTGATCGGCGGCGAGGAAGAACCACGCCTGCGGGCCCTGATAGCGCCAGTTGAGGATCATCTTGAGGCGGGTCGGATCGGCGGCGAAAGCGGGGCTCAACCCCGTCGCGCCGAGGAGGCCGGCCGCGGCCGAGCTCTTGAGGAGATGGCGTCGCGTGAGGCGCATATCGTAGCTCCTTGCCGAAGTGGCGCGCGGTCGGGATCGGACCAAAGGGCACGCCGTGACTGGTGATCTTGCAGTCGTGGGAGCTTGGCGGCCTCGCCTGTTGCTGTCTTCTGCTAATTATGCGCTATGGCGTTGCCGAAAAAGCTACACAGGGGCCTAACCCCATGCGTCACCTGACGACTTTCCGCGTCATCGAACGCGTCGCGAAGACCGGATCGATCCGCCGCGCGGCGGAGGAGCTGGCGCAAACGCCTTCGGCGATCCAACGCCGCGTCCAGGCGTTCGAGGACGAGCTGGGGATGCCGATCTTCGAGCGGCTGTCGCACGGGGTGCGGCTCAACGCGGCGGGTGAATTGGTGCTGCACCATATCCGCACACAATTCGCCGACACCGACCGGCTGAAATCGCGGCTCAGCGATCTGTCGGGCGTGCGCCGCGGGCACGTGCCGATCGCCTGCAGCCAGGCGCTCGCCCCCTATTTCCTGCCCGAGGAGATCGCCCGCTATCGTGCCGCTTTTCCCTATGTGACGTTCGATGTGCGCGTGCTCGACCATGGCGCGGCGATGCAGGCGCTCGCCGACTATGCGGTCGATATCGCGCTCATTTACGGGGTCGACGACATTCCGGCCTCGGATGTCGTCCTCGCGGTCGAGCAGAATGTCGCCGCGGTGATGGCGCCGACGCATCCGCTCGCCGGGCGCGGCACGATCCGCCTGCGCGATCTTCTCGCCTACCCGCTCGCGCTTCCGCTGAAGACCTTCGAGGGGCGCCGCCTCTTGGAGCGCTCACTCGCGCGCAAATCGCTGTCGATCGCGCCGCAACTCGAAAGCAATTCGTTTGAATTCCTGAAGGCCCATGTCGCCTGCACCGACGCGATCACCGTGCAGATCCCGATCGGCGCGCCGGCGCCCGAGACCGAAGGGCCGACGGTGTGCATCCCGATCGACCCGCGCGACCTCATTCCGGGCCACCTGACGCTGCGGCAGTTGAAGGGGCGGACGCTCTCGGTCGCGGCCGCGCAATTCGCCGATCAGATCGCTCGCAGCCTCACCGCCCGTTTCGCGCCGACTGAGGCGGCCGGCTAATCGACCACCACGATGGCGTCGACCTCGACCGCCGCGTTCACCGGAAGGCCGGCGACCGCGACGGCGGTGCGGGCGTGGCGCCCCGCCTCGCCGAACACGTCAATGAACACCGCAGACGCGCCGTTGATCACCTGCGGGCTCTGGCTGAAGCCGATCGTGGCCGCGACGAAGCCGCCGAGGCGCTGGACCTGCACGACGCGGTCGAGATCGCCCCCGCACGCCTCTTTCAGCGTGAAGAGGAGATTGATCGCACAGACCCTCGCCGCCTTCGCGGCCTCCTCCACCGAGACGCCGCCCGGTCCGACCGGGCCATGGCACGTCACCGCCCCGTTCCACTCGCAGATCTGGCCCGCGAGATGAACGAGCCGCCCCTCTTTGCGGAAGGGCAGGAAGTCGCCCCGCGGCGTCCAGGGCTGCGGCAGAACGATGCCGAGCGCCTCGATGCGTCTGTCGATCCGGCCCATCCTCATTCCTCCAGCGTGTGCACCTCACTGCCCGCCGGCCGCCGCTTGCGGTCGCGCAGCGACATCACGGCGGCGGTCGCGAGGAGGAGGATCGTCACGATATAAAGGCCGATCGAGATCGGGCTTTGCACCAGGATCGCGAAACTCCCGTCGGAGATCGACAGCGCCCGGCGCAGATTGTTCTCCATGTCCGCCCCGAGGAGAAGCCCCAGAACGACCGGCACGAGCGACACGTCGAGCTTGCGCAGGAGATAGCCGAGGAGACCGAAGCCGACCATCACGAGAAGATCGAACGAGGAGTGGCTGATCGAGTAGATGCCGAGAAAGCTCACCATCACCACAAACGGCATCAGCGACCACTGCGGCAGGCTGAGAATCCGCGTGAAGATGCCGATCATCGGGATGTTGAGGGCGAGGAGCACGAAGTTCGCGATATAGAGCGAGGCGATCAGGCCCCAGACGATTTCCGGCTGGTTCTGGAAGAGGAGCGGCCCCGGCTGGATGTTCAGTGAGACGAGCATCGCGAGCATCACCGCCGTCGTCCCCGAGCCCGGCACGCCGAGCGTCAGCATCGGGATCAGCGCGCCGCCGCTCGCCGCGTTGTTGCCGGCCTCCGGCGCCGCGACACCGCGCGGATCACCCTTGCCGAACGTGTCGTCTTTGTTCGAGATGCGCTTCTCGACCGAATAGGACATCACCGCGCCGAGCGAGGCACCCGCGCCCGGCAGAATGCCGGCGATGAAGCCCACCACGGACCCGCGCAATGACGCGCCGAAGCCCGGCTTCAAGTCGGACCAGCGCGGGATCACCCGGCCGAGCCGCTTGATCGGCTCCGATCCGGCGACATGCATCTCGAAGAGGATCAGAACTTCGGAGATCGCGAACAGGCCGACGATGGCGACGATCGGATCGAAGCCGTCATAAAGGTTGAAGGATCCGAGCGTGTAGCGCGCCGTCCCCGTCGCGGGATCGAGGCCCACCGTGCCGATCATCAGGCCGAGACAGGCCGCGAGCAGCGTCTTGATCGGATTGGCGCCGGATATGCCACCGATGGTCGCGAAGGCGAGGACATAGAGCGCGAAATAGTCGGCCGGGCCGAAATAGATCGCGGCCTTCGCAAGGAGCGGGGCGAAAAGGGTGAGGCCGACGGTGGCGAAGGTCGCGCCGATGAAGGAGGCGACGCCCGAGATGGCGAGCGCTTCGGCCGCCTTTCCCTTTCGCGCCATCGGGTAGCCGTCGAGCGTCGTCATGATCGCGGGCTCGTCGCCCGGAATGTTCAGCATGATCGACGAGATGCGCCCGCCATACATCGCGCCATAATAGACCGCGCTCAGCATGATCAGCGCCGATGTCGGATCGAGGCGCAGCGAGAAGGCGAGCGGGATCAGGATCGCGACGCCGTTCACGGGGCCGAGACCGGGCAACGACCCGATGATCGTGCCGGCGAAACAGCCGAACAGCGCAAGAGCGAGGTTCGTCGGCGTCAGCGCCACCTGGAATCCGGCGGCCAGGAAGGTCAAAGTTTCCATGAGTGCGTCAGATCGAAGGTGAGAGGGGCAGCGGCAGGCCGAGAAGCACGTCGAACAGCACGAAGAGCAGCGGCGCCATGATGATCGCGGCCGCGCCGGCCTTCAACCAGGACGTACCGATCAGCTTGGCGAGCAGCAGCACCGCCGCGAAGGTCGCGATCGGAAAGCCGAGCGGATCGAGAAGCAGCGCATAGGCGATGAGAACGGCAATGGTCGCAACCTGACGCCCGAGAATGACGCCGCGCGACCAGGTCGGATCGGGGTCCGGCCGCAGGATCAGCCCCAGCGACAGAAGCGCCGCCGGGACCGCCAATATCCGCGGAAAGGCCGCGGGCCCCAGAGGATCGCCGAAGCCAGCCTCATAGTTGCCCGCGGTCATGCCGTACCAGATCGACAAGGCCAGAAAGAGAAGGCCAGCGATCCGATCACTCATTTGATGACCCCGATCTCCCGCGAAATCGCTTCCATCTGGCTCGCCTGCTCGACGACATAGTCGTTGAACTCCTTGCCACCGCGCCAGATCGGGATGAGACCGTTCGCCTCGGCCGCCTCTTTCCAGGCCTCGCTGTTGAACAGCGTCTCGAGGTTGCTCACCCACTTGTCGTAGGCCTCGTCGCTCACCTTGCCGCCGGTATAGAAGCCGCGCCAGTTGTAGCCGGTGACGTCATAGCCCTGCGACTTCGCGGTCGGAAGGTCGGGGAAGGCGGGGATCGGCTCGTCGGACATGGCCGCGAGGACCTTCACGTCGCCCGATTCCACGAAGCCCGCGATCTCGCCGAGATCGGTGACGACGACCTGCGTCTGACCGCCCATCATCTGCGTCACCGCCGGCGTGCCGCCGTCGAACTGGACCCAGCGGATCTTGGTGAACTCCTCCGGCCCCATGCCGGCCGCCTGGGCGAGCATCAGGAGGCGGATATGGTCCCAGCCGCCGGCCGCCGTGGAGCCGGACGTCACGACCGAGCCGACATTTTCCTTCATCGCCGCGAAGAGGTCGTCGAGGGTGTTGTAGGGCGAATCGGCGGCAACCAGGACGACGCCAACATCGGCGCCGAGCATCGCGAGCCAGCGCATCGCGTCGGTTCCGGCGGGATATTTGCCCTGGGCGATCTGGGTGATGCCGACGGTCGAGGTCGCGACGACGAGATCGGGATTGTCCGACTCGCTGTTCATGACGCGCGCATAGGCGACGGCGCCGACGCCGCCGGGCATGTTCACCACCTGGACGGGGGCGTCGAGAATGCCCTCTTCGGTGAGGAGCCGGCCGACCGTGCGGCAGGTGAAGTCCCAGCCACCGCCGGGATCGGCCGGAGCGATGCATTCGGCCGCCTCGGCCTTCGTCACGCCGCCCGGCAGCGCGAAGCCGGCGAGCGCGGCGAGCGCTGCGGCGGAAAGTAGGTGTTTCATGGGCAAAAGCTCCCTCAAGTTGCTCGAGCGGCCGTGTGTCCGGCCGTCAGGTCGATGGCGGGGGTCATGAGCACGACCCCACGACGCTGCGCCGCCCCAGAAAGCGGCGCGACGCTTCGATGGCCGTGCGCACCTGTTCATGCACCTCGCGGGCATGGGCGCGAACGGCTTCCGCCGCCCCATCTTCGTCCTTGAGACGGATGCGGCGCAGAATTTCGGTGTGTTCGTCATGGGTGACTTGGCTGCCGCTGCCGGCGCTGATGGCGAGCCAACGGGCGCGGATGGTGCGCGTCGTCACCTCTTGGACCGCGGCCTGCAGGAAGCGGTTGCGCGACAGGCCGGCGACGCGGACGTGAAAATCGAGCCCGATCTCCATCCACCCCTCGGGCGTGAATTCGCGCAGGCCGGCGTCGATCTCGGCCTGGATCGCGTCGAGCTCGCTCACCTCGGCGAGCTGGCAGGCCAGGCGAACCCCCGCCTCCTCCACGACGTCGCGATAGGCGAAGAGTTCGCGCAGCTCGTCGAAATCGAACGGGGCGACGACATAGCCGCGCTGGGTGCGCTGGACGAGGCCTTCATAGATCATCTGGGTGAGCGCTTGACGGACGACGGTTCGCGAGACCCCATAGGTGGTCTCGAGCGAGCGTTCGGTGACGGCCTCACCCGGCGCGAGCGTGAGACACAGAACGTCGCCTCTCAAGCGGCGAGTCGCCTCCTCTGCGGCGCTCGTCTCCTCGCGCATCGTCACCCCCGGTCCTCCCCCGCCGTGCTTATAATCGTTTCGTTTGACGTGCCCGGCGCGGGGACGGTATGCCGTTTTGGTCTACCAGCACAATAGAAACTTTCGGGAGAGTTCAGTGGAAGAGCCGACAATGCCGAGCCACGTCGAGATCGTGGAAGTCGGCCTGCGCGACGGTCTTCAGGCCGAGCCCGTCTTCGTGCCGACCGAGGAAAAGATCGCGATCGCCAAGGCGCTGATCGCGGCCGGCCTGAAGCATTTCGAGGCGACCTCGTTCGTCTCCCCCCGTGCCGTGCCGCAGATGGCGGACGCGGCCGAGGTGATCGCCGCGGTGCGCCAGCCGGGCGTCCTCCTCTCCGCGCTGGTGCCGAATGCGAAGGGCGCCGAGCGCGCCGCCGAAGCGGGCGTCGACGCGATGGTCGTCTTCATGTCCGCATCGGAGAGCCACAACCTCAAGAACGTCAACCGCTCGCGCGCCGAATCGCTGCGCGGCTTCGCCGATGTCGCGCGCATCGCCGCCGATGCCGGCATCCCGGTGCACGGGGCGATCGCGACCGCCTTCGGCTGCCCGTTCGAGGGCATCGTCCCGGTCGACACGATCACCGATATCGCCCGCCAATATCGTGACCTCGGGATCGAGACGATCTCGCTCGGCGACACGACCGGGATGGCGACCCCCACCCTCGTCAAAGAGCGTTGCCGCGCCCTTGCGAAGGCGGTGCCGGACGCCGAGGTGGCGCTTCACTTCCACAACACGCGCGGCGTCGGCCTCGTGTGCGTCTATGCCGGGCTCGAAGAGGGCATCACGCGCTTCGAATCCTCGCTCGGCGGCCTCGGCGGTTGCCCCTTCGCACCGAACGCGACGGGCAATATCTGCACCGAAGACCTCGTCTACATGCTGGAAGAGACCGGCATCGACACCGGGGTCGATCTCGAAGCCCTCATCGAGGTCGCCAAGCGCACCGAGCGGGCGGTCCAGCACGGCTTGCCGGGACAGCTCATGAAAGCCGGCCCGCGCCTCAAGACCTACGACATGGAGAGCGTCCGCACCGCGGCCGGATAAGACCACATGAACGAGCCCAAAGCGCCGCTTCACGGCATCACCGTCGTCGACCTGACGCGGGTGCTGTCTGGCCCCTTCTGCACCTTGATGCTCGCCGATCTCGGCGCAGACGTCATCAAGATCGAGACCCACAAGGGCGATTCCACCCGCGTGCAAGGCACGTTGAAGGACGGCTTCTCCTGGTATTATGCCGCCTTCAACCGCAACAAGCGCTCGATCGCGCTCGATCTCTACAGCGAACAAGGCCGCGCGGCGCTGACGCGCATGCTCGAGACCGCCGACGTGATGGTGGAGAATTTCCGCCCCGGCGTGCTCGACAAGATGGGCTTTTCGGCCGAACGGCTCGCGCAGATCAATCCGCGCCTCGTCTCGGCCAGCGTCAACGGCTACGGCTCCACGGGGCCGTATGTCGACCGCCCCTCGTTCGACTTCATCGCCCAGGCGATGAGCGGCCTCATGAGCGTCAACGGCCGCGAGGGCGAGGAGCCCTTGCGCAACGCGACCCCGATCACCGACGTCCTCGCCGGCGTCTATTGTGCGCTCGGCATCGTCGCGGCGCTCCGGGCCCGCGATCTCAACGGCGTCGGCCAGCACGTCGAGGCGGCGATGGTGAACGGGGCGATCTCCACCCTCGCCTACCTCGCCGCCGAATATTTCGTCACCGACGAGATCCCGAAGCGGACCGGGAACGACCATCCGATCATGTCGCCCTACGGCCTCTTCACCGCGTCGGACGGGTCCGTCGCCGTGGCGCCGTCGAACGATACGATCCTGCGCCGTTTCCTCAAGATCATCGATATCGAATGGGTGATCGATGATCCGCGCTACGACACCAACCACAAGCGCTATCATGCCCGCCGCGAGATCGACGCGCTCGTCAATGAGCGCCTCGTCACCGAGACGGTCGATCACTGGATCGACAAGCTCAACAAAGGCGGCGTTCCGTGCGGGCGTGCGCTGAATGTCGCCGAGGTGTTCGCCGATCCGCAGGTGATCGCACAGGAAATGGCGATCGAGGTCGAGCATCCGGGCCGCGGTATGGTGAAGATGCTCGGCTTTCCGATCAAATTCTCCCAGACCCCCTGCGTGGTGCGCCATCCCGCCCCCGAGCTCGGCGTCGATGGCCGTTCGGTCCTCGCCGCACACGGCTATTCGGAGGCCGATATCGAAGCCCTCGAAGCGCTCGGCGTCCTCAAGACGCCGGACGCGGTGGCCTAGCGCCACGCGGCGCGCAAAGGCGGCAGTGCTCTTCGCCCTCCTCTACCCGCGCTTCACCGCCGCCGATCGGGCGGCGGTCGACGCCATGCGGGCCGCGCACGACCCGCACCGGGCCCGCCTCGTCGATCCGCACATCACGCTGGTCTTCGGCGTGGCGGAGGCGAGCCCCGCCCCTCTCCTCGCCCTCGCCGAGCAGCTCGCGGCGGAGACATCGCGTTTCGCGGTGACGTTCGACGGCTTCCACGTCGAGGCCGATCCGCGCGACCGCACGCGAAAGGTGCTGCTCGACGCCGTGGAAGGACGCGAGTCCGTCGCCGCGCTTCACGAGGCCTTCTATGAGGCGCGGCCCGCCGCCGAGCGCCTTCCCTTCACCGCTCACATGACGGTCGCGACCACCATGACGGACGCCGCGGAACGCGCCGCGATCAGCGCGGCGGAGGCGCTGCCTCGGCCGATCCGCGGAACGGTCGAGGCGATCGCGATCGAGCGGCTCGCGGACGGGAGGCTGACACGCCTCGGCGCCTTCCCGCTCGCCGACTGACGCGCTCAGGCGGGCTCCGGCTCGGCCTCCAAAACGAGGCCGAGGCCGGCGCGGACCTCGTCGAGTGTCGCCTGTGTCACCGTCCGCGCCGCCGCCGTTCCCGCCTTGAGTACCCGCATCACCTCGCCGGGATCGGCGGCATAGCGCGCCCGGCGCTCGCGGATCGGGTCCAGGAAGGCGACGAGAATGTCGGTGAGGCGGCGCTTCACGGTCATGTCGCCGAGCCCGCCGCGACGATAGTGCGCCTTCAGCATCTCGACGTCCTCCCGGTCCGGGGCGAAGGCGTCGAGATAGGTGAAGACGACATTGCCCTCCACCCGTCCGGGATCGGCGGCGCGCAAGTGGCCGGGATCGGTGTACATCCGCCCGACCGCCGCGCGGATTTCGTCGGCGCTTGCCGACAAGGGGATCGAGTTCCCGGTCGATTTCGACATCTTCGCCCGTCCATCGACGCCCGGAAGACGCGCGACGGCGGACAGACGCGCCGCCGCCTCGGGCAGCACCTCGCGGCCGATCTGACGGTTGATGCGGCGGACGATCTCGTTGGTCTGCTCGATCAGCGGCACCTGATCCTCGCCGACGGGGACGACCGTCGCCTTGAAGGCGGTGATGTCGGCGGCCTGGGCGACCGGATAGCATAGGAACCCCGCCGGAACGTCCCGCTCGAAGCCGCGCTGCGCGATCTCCGCCTTGATGGTGGGATTGCGCTCGAGCCGGGAGACGGTGACGAAGTTCATGTAAAGGAGCGTCAGCTCGGCGAGCGCCGGAAGCTGGGACTGGACGCAGATCGTCGTCAGCGCCGGATCGATTCCGACGGCGAGATAGTCGAACGCGACCTCGAGGACGTTGCGGCGGATGCGGGTGGGATCGTCGGCATTGTCGGTCAGCGCCTGCGCGTCAGCCAGAAGCAGATACTGGCGGTGCGAGTGTTGCAGCGCGAGGCGGCTTGCGAGCGAGCCCGCATAATGGCCGAGATGAAGCGGCCCCGTGGTGCGGTCGCCGGTGAGGATCACTGGCCGGGCGGACGCGATTTGCGATTGTGACATGGCATTTTCCTTCGGAAAGGCCGCCACGATCGCAATCGTCTCGTCGGGAAAAAGACAGAGCCTGCCGGATCATGGCGGCAGGCTCGTGGACAACAGACGGCTCACCGCTCCTTCAGAAGGAGCGCCACCAGACGAACGTCAGGGGGATATTGAAGCCGGTCATGTCCGTTAGATGCCGCAAGCGCGGCCCTCTGACAAGCGCGGATCTCGACCGCCGACCGATCAGCGCGCCGGCTCGGAGCCGAGCGCCCGGTCGAGCGAGATCGGACCGGGGCCCGCCGCGACGAGATAGAGGAAGGTGAAGCAGTAGAGCACCGCGAGCTCGCCACCATTGAGGAGCGGATAAAACCCGTTGCCCGCATGGGCCATGAAATAAGCGACGGCGGTGAGGCCCGACAGAATGAAGGCCGTCGGCCGCGTGAAGAGACCGATCACGAGAAGCGCTCCACCGATCAGCTCGAAGAACCCCGCGATGCCCGGCAAACTCGTGAGAGAGACCGCGTTCATCGGTCCGACCGGAAAATCGAGGATCTTGGTCGTCCCATGCTGCAAGAGCAGGAGGCCGGACATGATCCGTAGCACGGATAGAAGCAGGCCCTCGCAGTTCCGCACGAAGTCCATCACGCATTTCCTTTCAAACCAGAATCGGCACGTCGCCGGTGTCGAACGTCACCCTATGCCCACAGCCGATTGCCGGAGACAAAGGTTTCCTCAAGGCGGGCCGCACAATTCATCGGTCCGCGCGGTCACACTTTTGTGTCGCAGAAAGCGAAGAGTGTTGCCAAGACCCGATCAGCGCGATCCCTCGGGCCGATCGAGGTCGACGGCATAGGCCGTCACGTGATCGCGCAGGCGATTGACGAGATCGGTCGCATAGCGAAGCTCATCGGCCGAAAGGCCGGTCGCCGCGGCGACGCATTCGGGAATATCGATCGAGCGCGCGCGCAAGGCACGGCCCGCCTCCGTGAGGTCGACGCGCACGACCCGCTCATCGGCCGGGTCACGGCGGCGGCCGATAAGCCCCAGACTTTCGAGACGCTTCAACATCGGCGTCAGCGTGTTCGACTGGAGCCGCAGCGCGCGACCGAGTTCGCCGACCGTGCGGCCATCCCTCTGCCACAGGAGGAGGAGCACGAGATATTGCGGATAGGTCAGCCCGAGCTCGGCCAGCAGCGGGCGGTAGAGCTGACTGAACGCGTGCTCGGCCGAATAGATCGAGAAACACAGAAGATCCCCGAGCGCCGATTCCTCGTCGGATGCGTCGGTTTTTGGGCCGTCGAATGCCATCGTTCCACCTCTGCCGACCATTTAGATCGCACGCGATTAAATCGCAATGGATTGACATGAGGCGGCGGGATCATAATTGTCTCCTACACGATTTGATCGTGCACGATTTAATTGGGTCGATCGCACCCGGACCGGACGCGCGCCGGATGCCAGCGCCAAAGGAGAGAGCACCATGGCGACCTTCACCACCGACGACGGGACGAAACTCTTCTACAAGGATTGGGGCAGCGGCCAGCCGATCGTCTTCTCCCACGGATGGCCGTTATCGTCCGACGCATGGGATGCGCAGATGCTCTTTTTCGGGAGCAACGGGTATCGCGTCATCGCCCACGATCGGCGCGGCCATGGCCGGTCCAGCCAGCCCTGGACCAACAACAACATGGACACCTATGCCGACGATCTCGCCGCGCTGATCGAGCATCTCGACCTCCGCGACGCCGTTCTCGTCGGCCATTCGACGGGTGGCGGCGAAGTCACGCGCTATATCGGCCGGCACGGCAATGACCGCGTGGCGAAAGCCGTCCTCCTCGGCGCCGTCCCGCCTTTGATGCTGAAGACCGCCGACAACCCGAACGGCACCCCGATCGACGTGTTCGACGGGCTGCGCAAGGGCGTCGCCACCAACCGGGCGCAGCTCTACACCGACATCACGATCCCCTTTTACGGCTTCAACCGTGACGGGGCGGAGGTGAGCGAGGGCCTCCGGCACAATTTCTGGCGGCAGGGCATGATCGGCAGCGTGAAAGGTCAGTACGACTCGATCCACGAATTCTCCGAGGTCGACTATACCGACGACCTCAAGGCGATCGACGTGCCGACGCTCGTCGTCCATGGCGACGACGACCAGATCGTCCCGATCGACGCATCGGCCCGTCTCAGCGCCGAGATCGTCAAGAACGCGACGCTGAAGATCTATGAAGGCGCGCCGCACGGCCTCGCCGAAACGATGCCGGACCGCTTCAACGCGGATGTGAAGGCCTTCATCGAAGGCTGACCGCGTAAGCCGACGAGACGGCCGGCGCTCCGCATGGCGTGCCGGCCGCCCGGTCGCGGTACTGTGAAGGAACGGGCGCGGCGCTCCCCTTGCGCCGCGCCGGGATCGGCGTAAATTCTCGGTCTCTTTTGCAATTCATTCGCAGTCTCATGAACCTGCGAGACGTTCGATGAGCACGCCTTCGGCCGGTTGGCGCAAAGAGCGGAGCGAACCGTCGCTTTCCGACGTGTTTCGCTCCATCGCCGTTCCGGGCGGCCATTCACCCTTGCGGCGCGTTCTCGCCTTTATCGGCCCCGGCTATCTCGTCGCCGTCGGCTATATGGACCCCGGCAATTGGGCGACGTCGCTGGCGGGCGGCGCGAAGTACGGCTATCGGCTCCTCTTCGTCGCGCTGTTGTCGAACATCATGGCGATCCTTCTTCAGGCGTTGTGCGCGCGGCTCGCGATCGGGTCGGGGCGCGACCTCGCGCAGGCCTGCCGGGACGCCTTCTCGCCGCTCCTCGTCATTCCCCTGTGGCTCCTCGCCGAAGCCGCGATCATTGCAACCGACCTTGCCGAGGTGATCGGCACCGCGATCGGCCTCAAGCTCCTCTTCGGCCTGCCGCTCGAAATCGGCGTCTTCGTCACCGGCGTGGACGTTTTCCTGATTTTGTGGCTCCAGAAGCGGGGATTTCGGTGGATCGAAGGGTTCGTCATCACTCTTCTCGCCGTCATCGCGCTCTGTTTTTTCGTGCAGATCGTCATGGCGCGTCCCGATTGGGGCGGGGTCGTGCGCGGCTTCGCGCCCTCGACCGACATCGTCACCGATCCGGGGATGCTCTATCTCGCGCTCGGCATTCTCGGCGCGACGGTGATGCCGCACAATCTCTACCTCCATTCCGGCATCGTGCAGACGCGCGCCTATGGGGCCGACCCCGCCGGCAAAGGCGAGGCGCTGCGTCTCGCGACCTGGGACTCCACCGTCGCGCTGATGCTGGCGCTCGCGATCAATGCCTCGATCCTGATCCTCGCCGCCGCAACCTTCCACGCGAGCGGCAACACCGAGATCGTGGAGATCGACCAGGCGCACGCCCTCCTCTCGCCCCTCCTCGGCGGGGCGCTCGCGCCGACGCTCTTCGGCATCGCGCTGCTGTGCTCGGGCCTCAACGCGGCCGTCACAGCGACGATGTCGGGTCAGATCGTGATGGAGGGCTTCGTCGCGCTGAAGGTGAGCCCGGCTTTGCGGCGGCTGATCACCCGCCTCCTCGCCATCCTCCCGGCGATCGGGGTGATTCTCGTCTACGGGGCGAGCGAAGCCGGCAAGCTCCTCATTCTCAGCCAGGTGGTGCTGTCCTTCCAGCTCCCCTTCGCGATCGTGCCGCTGGTCCTCTTCACGGCGAACCGCTCCAAGATGGGCGACCTCACCGCGCCGCGCTGGCTGACGGCGGTGTGCGCCGTCATCGCGGTGGCGATCATCGGCCTCAACCTCAACCTTCTCGTCTCGGTCTGGCGGGGCGCGCCGATATGAGAGGCGGCACGCGGGCCGCCCCCTCGGTGCTCCGCCCTATCGATCGCGCGCGGGGGCGGTGTCGACAGCGCCATCGAGCGAGCGGTCGAGCTGATCGCGCCGGATGCGCTGGCTCGGCGTGCGGGCGAAATCCTCCACCGATTTCCAGTAACGCGGCACATGGTGCGGCGGCATCGCCGTGCGGCACCAGGCGGTCAGGGCCTCGGCATCGAACCGCGCCCCTTCCGCGAGCATGACGAAGCAGAGAATATCGTGCTCACCGATCGAGGCCGGGACGCCGACGACGGCGCTCTCGGCGATATCGGGATGGGCGACGAGCGCCGTCTCGACCTCCCAGGCCGAGACATTCTCCCCCCGCCGCCGCAGCGAATCGGTGACGCGGCCGATGAAAAAATAGTTCCCCGCCGCATCGCGCCGTCCGAGGTCGCCGGTGTGGAGGCGACCATCGCGCAAGAGCCGCCCCGTCGCCTCCGGCGCGCCGAGATAGCCGGGCGTCAACAGGCCCGGATGGCTCGCGGTGACGGTGAACTCCCCCGCCTCCTTTGGCGCGACGGGTGCGCCGGCCTCGTCCCGCAATGTCACCTCGAACCAGGGGAGCGGCGTGCCGACGGAGCCGACGGTGCCGTTGCGGTTGATCGTCGTGAAGCTCGAGGCCTCGGTCATGCCGTAGACCTCGCGGATCGGGATGGCGAAGCGCGCCTCGAACGTGCGCCAGACCTCCGAGCGGCAGCCCCCGCCGAAGGCGATGTGAACGGGATGCTCGCGATCGTCCGCCTTCGGCGCGGCCTTGAGCAGGATCTCGAGGATCCCGCCGAGATAATGGAGCTTGGTGACGCCATGGGCGCGGACATCGCCCCAGAAGCGGCTCGCGGAAAAGCGCGGCACCATCACGAGCTTCGCCCCATGAAGCAGCGCCATCACGACGAGCTGCGAGCCGCCAATATGGTGGAGCGGCTCCCACATGAGGAAGACGTCGCCCGCCTCGCAGTCGGACGCGATCTGTGTGCCGGCGGCGGAGGCGAGGAGCATCCGCTCCGTCACCATCACGCCTTTCGGCGGCCCGGTCGTGCCGGAGGTGAAGAGGATCGCCCGCACATCGTCCGGCGAGGCGGCCGAGTGGGGCGCGACCTGCGGTGCGGCGCGTGCCGGCCCGGTCCACCCGTCGGCGATTTCGGTGCGTCCTTCATAGCCGGCCTCGGTGAGCGCGGCGGCGGCTTGTTCCGCCGCGAAGGCGAGGACCGGGCGGGCGGTCGCGAGCGAATGGGCGAGCGAGGGGCCGCGCGCCTCCGGGTTCAGCGGCACCCAGAGTGCGCCGGCGAGCGCGATGCCGAGAAAGAGCGCGACGTGGTTCGGCCCATTGCCGAGCATCGTGATGACGGGATCGCCCGGCGCGATCCCCATCGCCGCGAGGTCGGCGGCGACGGCACGCGCCTCGGCCGCGAGGGCCGCGACCGAGATCTTGCGCCCGTCTGCGACGAGAATGGTCCGCGCCCCCTCGCGCGCCTCGGCGTCGGCGAGGACGGCGGCGACCGTCGCAGCGAAGGGCGCGGAAGTCGCCTCACGCACGATATCGGCGGTCATCGGATCAGGATTTGACGCCGCCGCGCGTCGTCAGGAACGCGCGCGTCACGGCTTGCGGCTCACCGCTCGAAAAGGATTCGTGATGATAGCGCTTGGCCGCCTCGACCGCGTCGAGGAGGCCGGGCTCCAGCACCTCGAAGAAGCGGCGCTTGATCAGCGCCATCGCGCCGGGCGGCTTCGCGCCGAGCTCGATCGCGAGCGCCCGGCTCTTCGCCATCACCTCCCCTTGCGGCACGACATGATGGAGAACGCCGATCGCGAGCGCCTCCTCGGCGTTTATCAGGCGGCCGGTGAGGGTCAGCTCGATGGTGCGCGACAGGCCGAGAACCTCCCGCATGATCCAAGGTCCGGTAATGCTCGCGATGCCGGAATTGATCTCCGGCTGGCCGAGCCGCACGCCCGGATGGCCGACGCGAATGTCGGTCAGCAGCGCGAACTGGAAGGCAGAGCCGGCGGCGACGCCGTTGAGCGCGGCGATCACCGGCTTTTCGAGCGATCGGACGGTTCGATAAAGGGTGTGGAAGTCCTCGATCCAGGCGTCGGCGCCGTCGGCCTCGAAGTTGGTCGCCTCGTTGAGATCCTGCCCCGCGCAGAAAGCGCGATCCCCCGCGCCGGTGATGATGATCGCGCGGATCTCGGGATCGGCACCCGCTTCGGTCAGCGCCGTGACGAACGCGGCGCGCATCGGCGTGTCCCAGGCGTTCATCCGGTCCGGACGGTTGAGGACGATGGTGGCGACGCCCTCGTCGGCGGACATTTGAATGCTATCGGTGATGGGATCGACCCTCCGCGATCGTTCGTGCCGGCGGCGCTCGGCGGCCGCCGCGATCGCTCCAACAGATCAAACTCGCCCTCCCGCTTCAAGCCGGCTTTGCAGCGGGCGCCTCCGGTCAGGGCCGCGCCATCTCACCGAGATCCCAATAGACCCCCGCCATGATGCGAAGGCCCTCCTCCACGATGGCGACCGGAATATGCTCGTCCACCGCGTGTTGCGAGCAACCGGGATAGGAATGCGGGATCCAGATCGTCGGCATGCCGATGATCTCGGCGAACACGTCGTTCGGAAGCGTTCCGCCGAAATTGGGCAGGATGACCGGCGGCGCGCCCGTCGTCGCCTCGACCGAGGCGGCGACCTTCACCACCCACGGATCATCCGGATCGAGCCGCGTCGCCCGGCCGAAGGTCTTGCCGGGACGGGCGGAGACGAAGGGAAAGCCGGCCGCGTCGAGATGGGCGCGCAGGGCCGGAAGAACGCTGTCCGGCTCGATATCGGCCGTGAAACGGAGCTGGCAATGCGCCATCGCGCGGGGCGGAATAGCGCTGACGGGAGCGGCGGGATCGCCCGTCAGGAAGGCGAGAACCTCGAACGAACACCAGCCATAGACCTGCTCAGCCGGCGAAAGGCCGGGCTCGCCCCATGCGGGATCGATCGACGGCTCGTTCGGCGCGGTCGCGATGGAGAGGCCCGAGAGCGCCGCCTTGATCGACGGCTTCAGCCCGTCCGGCGTCCAGCCCGGCACTTTGATCTGCCCCGTGGGCCCGACGATCGCGGCGAGCGCATGGGCCATCTGGATCCCCGGATTGGACAACAGTCCGCCCCAATTGCCCGAATGGTGCGCCCCCTCGCGCGCATCGATCTCGAGGATGATGTCGATCGCGGCGCGCGATCCCATGAAGAGGGTCGGCCGGTCGGCTGCGAAACGCGGCCCGTCGGAGGCGACGAGAAGATCGGCCGCGAGTCGGTCGCGATGGGCGAGCGCGACATCGCGAAGGCCCGGACAGCCGATCTCCTCCCCCATGTCGACGAGGACCTTGGCGTTGAAGCCGAGGCGGCCGCGCGTTTCGATCACCGCGCGCATCGCCTCGAAATTGATCGTGTGCTGGCCCTTATTGTCGGCGACGCCGCGGCCATACCAGCGATCGCCGACCGTCGTCACCGCCCAGGGCGACAAGTCGCCCGTCCAGTCTCCGTCGAGCCCGTTGACGACATCGCCATGGGCGTAATTGAGGACGGTGAGCGCCGCCGGATCCTCGATCCGCTCGGCGATCAGGAACGGATGGGAGCCGCCGCCGGTCACGGTTTCGGTGGTGAAGCCGAGCGCTTCGAGGCTCGGCGCCATCTCTTCCGCGAGATAGGCGGCGATCGCGTCCGCCCGGTCGGCGCGGCGGCTTTCGGTGCGCATCGCCACGCGGCGGGCGAGCAGGGCCTCGAAGGCGCCGGATCGGTATGTCTCGGCGGCCTTCCGAATGGCGGCGTCGCGGCTCATCGTTCCCCCTCCGCGTCGCCCGTGTCGACACGTCTCGTCTTTTCGTTTGCGAGAGGGTCGGCGAAAGCCGCGGCGACTGCAAGCCTGCCCGCCGGTCGTCAGCTTCGGCCGGACGGCTCCGTCGAACGGCGGATTTCGAGATGGCTCGGGACGACGACGTGCTGGCGCGTCGGGGTGCCCTCCACCCGGTCGATCAACATGCTGACGGCGTTGCGGCCGAGCGCCTCGGTTCCGAGATTGGCGGCGGTGATCGGCACGGTCGAGGAGCGCGTCGCCACACCGTCATTGCCGGAGACGATCATCAGATCCCGCGGGACGACGTAACCGACCGCCGCCGCCGCGAACATCGTTCCAACCGCGAACCGGTCGATCAGGGCATAGATCGCGTCGGGCGCGCCGGGCCGCGTGGTGAGCATCTTCAATGCGGCGTTGTATCCGGCCGATTCGGTCGGCGTCTCGTCGATCGTCACGTAATTGAGCGACATGCCCCGCTCCGCGCCCCACCGCTCATAGACCTCGCGCGCCGTGTCGGAATAGGCATAGGTCGACGAGGTGAGGATCGCGCCTATCCGCTCCGCCCCTTTGTCGGTGAGATGCTCGAGAACGAGGCGGGTCAGCGCCGCATGGTCGTTGTCGACCCACCAGGTGTCCGCGGCGGCGCGCGACACGTCCTGCCCGATCGTGACGACGGGCAGCTCGAGGGCGTTGAAATCGTCGATCAGCGGATCGCGCACGATTGGATCAATGACGATCCCGCCATCGAGGGGAACGGAGGAAAGCTCGTCCGCGCCGATGCCGAGCGGCAGCAGCAACAGCATATAACCACGCTCCAGCGCCGCGGCGGCCGCCGACTGCCAGATCGACATGATATAATCCATGCCGGAATGGGTCGCCGACTGACCACGCCGGACCGATGCGGCAACGGCGAGCAGGCCGGAGGTTTTGCCGCGCAGGTGCCGTGCGTTGATATTGGCACGGTAGCCGAGTTCGTTCGCGATCGCGATGACCCGCTTGCGCGTCTCCGAATCGAGCCGTCCGGTTCCGTTCAACGCATAGGAGACCGCCGCCGGCGAGAGCTTGGCGATGCGTGCAATGTCTTTGATGCCGACGCGCTTACGGCGCAAAACCCGCATCCTTTGATCGAGGACGAATTCGCCTTCATTTCACCATAAGTCGGCGGCGAGATCGAGTATATTTCCTATTGGCACATAGCTTGCCGGCGCGCGAAGTCACGCATTCGAGCCAAATCGCTCGACATAAACACACTGCTTTATCGATTCATCGTTGCTATATTCGAGCTTTTAGCACCTAACGTCGCACCATCATTTTATGATGCTGGCCCGCCTGTCGCCGCGTCTCGGCAAGTCGCTGCGGCACATCATCATGATACGTCCTCGCATCACGGGCCGATCGGCAGAGGCGATCTCTATGGCGACCGGCGCACCGGGGTTGGGGCACAGCGATCGGTGGCCCCTGGTTCGACCGGCTCTGACTGTCCTACAAGCGAAAATGGCGCCCCCGTGAGGCACCCAATGTGAAGGAGACATGCGCGCGATGGCACAGCGAAAGGGACAGGTCGTCACCGTCGAAAAACTGGGCAATATCGCTCTCGTGGCCGTCGACAATCCGCCGGTGAACGCGCTCTCTCACGCGGTTCGCGCCGCTCTCACCGAGGCCATCGAAGCCCTCGACGCCGACCGCGAGGTCGAGGTCGTCGCCCTCTATGCGGAGGGCCGCACCTTCATCGCGGGCGCCGATATCCGCGAGTTCGGCAAGCCGCCGGTGCCGCCCTTCACCATCGACGTGTGCCGGACGCTGGAGAACGCCGCGACGCCGATCGTTGCCGTGATTCACGGCACGACGCTCGGCGGCGGCCTCGAGATCGCGCTCGCCTGCCATGCCCGCGTCGCGCTCGACGGCACGATCGTCGGCTTTCCCGAGGTCACGCTCGGCCTCATTCCGGGTGGCGGCGGAACACAGCGCGCCCCGCGCGTGACCGGCATCACGTCCGCGCTCGACCTCATCACGACCGGAAAGCGTATCGGCGCGCACGACGCCCTCACCCTCGGACTCATCGACGAGATCGCCTCGGGCACGCCCCGCGATGTCGCCATCTCGTCGGCGACCGCGGTCCTTTCCGGCAATCTCGCCACCCGCCGGATCGGCCAGTTGACCGTGACGCCCGATCCCGACGCGATCGCCGCGGCGACCGACACACTCCGCAAGACTTCGCCGCACCACTTCGCCCCGCAAAAGTGCGTCGAGGCGGTCGCGGCGAGTACGCTGCCGATCGAGGACGGGATTGCCGCCGAGCGCGCGATCTTCCTCGAATGTCAGGCGAGCCCGCAGCGCGCCGCCCTCGTTCACGCCTTCTTCGCCGAGCGCGCGGTCGACAAGATCCCCGAAAAGGGCACTCCGCCCCGTGTCCTCGAGGCGCTCGCCGTCATCGGCGGCGGCACGATGGGCTCCGGCATCACGACGGCCGCCCTCCTCGCCGGCTTTCCCGTCACCCTCGCCGAACGCGACGGGGAGAGCCTGGAGAAGGGCCGTGCGGCGATCGCGAAAAATCTCGACGGCGCGGTGAAGCGCGGCAAGCTCTCCGAGGCACGCCGGACGGACATCCTCACCACCTCGCTCAAGACCACCACGGACCTCGCCGATCTCGCGGGCGCCGATCTCGTGATCGAGGCGGTGTTCGAGGACATGGCCGTCAAGACGGAGATCTTCGGCGCGCTCGACCGGGTGATGAAGCCGGGCGCAGTGCTCGCCACCAACACGTCCTATCTCGACATCGATACGATCGCCGCCGCGACCGAAAGGCCGGGCGACGTGATCGGCCTCCATTTCTTCTCCCCCGCCCACATCATGCGCCTCCTCGAGGTGGTGGTCGCGCAGAAGACGACGGCGGACGTCGTCGCGACGGGGTTCGCTCTTGCCAAGCGCCTCGGCAAGATCGCGGTGCGGGCGGGCGTCTGCGACGGGTTCATCGGCAACCGGATCATGTCCCACTACCGCAAGGTGGGCGACTATCTCGTGATGGACGGGGCGAGCCCGGAGGCGATCGACGACGCGCTCGAAGGGTTCGGGCTCGCGATGGGTCCGTTCAAGGTCGGCGATCTCGCGGGCCTCGACATCGCCTGGGCCTCCCGCAAGCGGCTCGCCGCGACGCGCCCGGCCGACGAGCGTTATATCCCGATCGCCGACCGGATCTGCGAGGCCGGCTGGTTCGGCCGCAAGACCGGCAAGGGCTATTATGTCTATGATGGGCCGACTCCGCGGCCGAACCCCGATGTCGCCGCGATCATCGCGCAGGAGCGCCAGAAGGCCGGGATCGTCCCCCGCACATTCAGCGCGGAGGAGATCGTCGACCGCTATCTGACGGCGATGATCTCGGAAGGCGCCCGCGTCCTCGACGAGGGGATCGCGTTGCGGCCGGTCGATATCGATGCCGTCTTCCTGTTCGGATACGGCTTTCCGCGCCATCGCGGCGGGCCGATGTTCTATGCCGATACGATCGGCGCGGCCGCCCTCGTGGAGCGGATCAAAACCTATGCCGCGCAGGATGCCTATTTCTGGACGGTGCCGCCGCTCCTCGAACGGCTCGCGGCGGAGGGCGGCACCTTCGCCGCGCTGAACGCGGACTGACGCGCTATTTGCGCGCGCGGTAGCGGAACGTGCCGCTGCCGGTCGCGACGAGCACGCCCGTCTCGTCCTTCACCGTTCCCTCGGTGAAGAAGGTGCTGCGTCCGCCGCCGATCTGCCGCGCCTCGATGACGAGACGCTCGCCGACCGGACGGCCGACGAAATTGGTGGTGAGCGACAGCGTCATCGCGAGCTGCACCTCCTCGGGTGAGCCGGTATAGCAACCGGCATAGCCCATCGCGGTGTCGAGCATCGTCGCGTAGATCCCGCCATGGGGGATCCCGTAACGGTTCATCAGGAACGGGGCGAGCGGGAGCTCGAAGGCGGCGAAGTGCTTTTCCCAGGCGACCATCTTGAAGCCGAGATGGGTCTGCAGCGCGTAATGCGGCTCCTGGAGCGCGGGGTCGAGATGATAATCCATCAGCGACGATCCGCGTCCCGCGCGGGACCGAGCGCCCGCCCGGCCTCCACGAGCCGCTCGCCATAGGCGTCCTTGAGCGCGGCCGCCGACAGGACGAAGGCCGGTGCGTTGACGTTGAGGCCGTAGACCCGATTGCCGTTCAGCGACAGGACGGGGACCGCGATCGCGTTCATTTCCGGCACGAAATCACCGAAAGACGTACAATAGCCAAACCGTTCATAATCCTCGAATGCCATATCCACGCTGCGTTCGATCGCCTCGGCCTCGCCGGGGCGGGCGATGTTGGCGCGGTCGACCGTTTCCTGGCGTTCCGCGTCCGACATGCCGACAAGGATCGCCCGCCCGACCGCCGAGTGGAAGAGCGGCAGGCTCGATCCGACATTCATCGACAAGGACAACGTGTTGTCGCTGCGCTGGATCGACACCAAGACGGCGCGGAACTCGTGCCGCTCGGCAAGGCCCGCCGAGACGTGTTGCGAGGGCCCGCTGCAAAGGGCGCGCATCTCGTCCATCGCGCGGGTGTTGATGTCGATCCCGGCGAGGACGCCATAGCCGAGCTCGAGCACGCCCGGACCGAGCCGGTAGGTGCCGGTGCTCTCCATCAAGACAAGATAGCCGAGGCGGCACAGGGTGTAGGTGAGGCGCGAAACCGTCGGTTTCGGCAGCCCCGTGCGCATCGCGATCTCGTTGTTGGTGAGTGAGGATTCGCGCGGCCGGAAGGCACGCAGGACGTCCAGACCACGGGCCACGGCAGATACGAAATTTCGGTCGTCCGCTAGATCGGAACGCTCATCTGGAGGCGTCGTCACCAGGTCTCCTTCCTCGCCGTCGAACCCCGATTACCGATCGGCGCGGTCTCCAATTATGCCGCAATTCGCACGCGCCCCAACACGGCGCTTTGCCGCGCTTCACCACGAAATGGGCGCAAGCGTGGCGGGCCCCGACGACGCATCGACAGGGAATGCGGTCACGTTTCAACGTGGGTGCGATGTCCCCGACCAGGTCGAAGAACCACTAGCCACCGATTTCCGCAACGCCGTGCTGGGCAAAAACGGGTGCCAGCGCACCCATCGTTGCCGCGCGCGCTGGATTCGATGCATTTCCATCGAGCCCGCGCTTTCGCACACCCTGCAGAATGGCCGCCATCCTAAAGAAACAGAACGCAAGATAGAATGGGAAATTTGCAATTTCCGGCAAACCTGTGCGTTCACAATAGCAACTGAGGAAGTCGCCGTCCGACGGCAGGCCGAGCGCCGCGCGGTCGGCGCCCGCGAGCCCACGCTCCTCGACGCCGACGGGCATGTGCCATTGCATGATCATGGCCGCCAGATCGGCAAAGGGGTACCCGATCGTCGACAGCTCCCAATCGAGCACGGCGACGCATCGTGGCTCACGCATGTCGAAAAGAAGATTGTCGATCCGAAAATCCCCGTGAACCAGTGTGCGGCGGCCATCGTCCGGCGGCACATGGGCGTCGAGCCAGACGATCAGGGTTTCCATTTCGGGGATCGTCTCGGTCTCGCTGGCGCGATATTGCGCGGTCCAGCGATCGATCTGCCGGCGGAAATAATTGCCGGCACGGCCGAAATCGGAAAGGCCGACGCGGTCGATATCGACGGTGTGGATCGCCGCCAAGGTGCGGTTCATATCGTCGTAGATCCGGGCGCGCTCCGCGGGCGTGCAGTCCGGCAGGCGCGGATCGTCGAAGCTGCGGCCGGCGATATGCTCCATGACGTAGAAGACCGACCCGATCACGCCCTCGTCCTCGCAAAAGGCGAGCATCTCGGGCACGGGTACGGCGGTCTCGTGAAGCGCGCGCTGGACGCGAAATTCGCGGTCGACGGCGTGGGCGGACTTCAGGAGGATCCCCGGCGGCTTGCGCCGCAGGACATAGGAGCGCTCCGGCGTATCGAGCCGGAAGGTCGGGTTGGACTGGCCGCCGGCGAACTTTTGCGCCGAAAGCGGCCCGCGATACCCGGCGACGTTCCGGCGAAGCCAGGCGTCCATCGCGCCGAGGTCGAGATCGGCCGGCATCTCGGGCATGACCGGCGCCCTACCCCGCGGACCGCCTCACGATCGCTGCCCGCCATGGCGGCGCAGCTCGGCGCGGGCGATCTGGCGCCGGTGGACGGCGTCGGGCCCGTCGACGAGGCGCAGCGTCCTGAGGTGGGTCCACATCTGCGCAAGCGGGGTGTCCTGGCTGATGCCGGCGGCGCCGTGCATCTGGATCGCCTCGTCGACCACCTTGAGGGCGACGAGCGGGGCGACGACCTTGATCTTGCTGATATGGACCTGCGCCTCACGCACGCCGACCGTATCCATCATATAGGCGGCCTTGAGGCACAGTAGGCGCGCCATTTCGATCTCGATCCGGGCGTCGGCGATGATGTCATAATTGCCGCCGAGCT
Source organism: Acuticoccus kalidii (assembly GCF_021556395.1). Taxonomy (GTDB): domain Bacteria; phylum Pseudomonadota; class Alphaproteobacteria; order Rhizobiales; family Amorphaceae; genus Acuticoccus; species Acuticoccus kalidii. Next base: position 124,273 of record NZ_JAKGCS010000010.1, on the reverse strand, counting down.
CGGCGAGCGGCTTGCCGAAGGCGGTCCGGTTCAAGGCGCGCTCGCACAGGATGTCGAGCGCCCTCTCGGCCTGTCCGATCGCGCGCATACAGTGGTGGATGCGGCCGGGCCCCAGCCGGCCCTGTGCCACCTCGAACCCCCGCCCCTCGCCGAGCACGAGGTCGGCCGCCGGGACGCGGACATTCGTGAAGCGGATGTGCATGTGCCCATGCGGCGCGTCATCGGTGTTGAAGACGTTCATCGCCCGCAGCACCTCGATGCCCGGCGCGGCGGAGGGGACGAAGAACATCGAGTGGCGGGCGTGCTTGTGCGCCTCCGGGTTGGTCTCAGCCATCACGATATAGAGGCCGCAGCGCTCGTCCCCCGCACCGGAGGACCACCATTTCTCGCCGTTGAGGATCCAATCGTCCCCGTCGCGCACGGCGGAGAAGACGAGGTTGGTGGCGTCCGACGAGGCGACGTCCGGCTCGGTCATCAGATAGGCGGAGCGAATCTCGCCGTCGAGCAGCGGGGCGAGCCAGCGCGCTTTGTGCGCGTCGGTGCCATAGCGCTCGATCACCTCCATGTTGCCGGTGTCGGGCGCGTTGCAGTTGAAAACCTCGGCGGCGATCCAGACCTTGCCCATCTCCTCGGCGAGATAGGCGTATTCCACCGTCGTCAGGCCATAGCCGCGCTCCGAATCGGTGAGCCAGAAATTCCAAAGGCCGCGGCGCTTCGCCTCCGCCTTGAGGCTTTCCATGATCTCGATCTGCCGCGGCGTGCGGCGGAAGCGGTCGCCGGAGGGGTGACGGCCGACCTCGGCATGAAACTCGGCGTCGAGCGGGGCGATCTCGTCGCGGACCATGGTCCGCACGGCGTCCACCAAAGGCGCGACGCGCGCGCTCATTCCAAGATCCATGACCGTCTCCTCAAAAGGCGCTTTCTTGCTCTTTTGCCAAGACTGCCATGTTCGCGAGCGCCGCGCGATACTCTCGCGCGATGCGGTCGACGACCGCCGCCGCCGGCACGATCTCCGACACCGCGCCGATCCCCTGCCCCGCGCCCCACACATCGCGCCAGGCCGCCTTGTCCGAGCCCTCATAATCGAGGCGCGAGGCCGTGCCTTCGAGCGCGTCGGGATCGAACCCCGCCCGGCGGATCGACGGGATGAGATAGTTGCCCGAAATGCCGCTGAAGACCTTGGAGGTCATGATGTCCTCCGCGCCGCCTTCGACGATCATCTGCTTATAGGCTGGATCGGCGTTCGCCTCCTCCGTCGCGATGAAGGGCGAGCCGACATAGCCGAGATCGGCGCCGAGCGCCCGCGCCGCGGCGAGCGCGCCGCCGGTCGACACCGCGCCGGAGACGACGAGCGGCCCGTCGAACCACGCCCGGATCTCCGAGACGAGCGCGAACGGCGATTGCGGGCCGCCATGTCCGCCCGCCCCCGCGCACACCGCAATCAGCCCGTCCGCGCCCTTCGCGATCGCCTTGTGGGCGTAGGTGTCGTTGATCACGTCGTGTAGCGCGATGCCGCCGGCAGCGTGGGCCGCCTCGTTTACCTCCGGCCTCGCGCCGAGCGAGGTGATCCAGATCGGCACCTTGTGGCGCACGCAGATGTCGATGTCCCGTTCGAGCCGCTGGTTCGAGCGGTGGACGATCTGGTTCACCGCAAAGGGCGCGGCCGGCCGGTCGGGATTGTCTTGATTGTGGCGGTCGAGCGCCTCTTCGATCTCGGTGAGCCAGCGCTCCAGCATGACCGGCTCGCCCGCCTCCTCGCGCGCGTTGAGGGCGGGAAACGAGCCGACGATGCCGGCCTTGCACTGCGCGATGACGAGGCGCGGGACGGAGACGATGAACATCGGCGAAGCGATGAGGGGGAAGCGAAGCCCGGCGAGTGCGGGCGGCAGGGAAGGACGGGTCACGCGTCGGCCTCTTTGAAGATCGCGGGGCCCGTCTCGACATTGATCCCGCCCGAAAGGGGCAGGATCGCCCCCGTCACATAGGCGCCACCTTTGCCGCACAGATACAGCATCGCCGCCGCGATATCCTCCGGCGCACCGACGCGGCCGAGGGGGACCTGCGCGCCGACCTTGGCGCGGGTCGCCTCGTCGGCGGTCGCAAAGGCGGTCATCCGGCTGACGAAGGGTCCGGGGGCGAGCGCGTTGACGGTGATGCGCCGCGCCGCGAGTTCCTTGGCGAGGATCGCCGTCAGATGGTGCACCGCCGCCTTGGAGGCCGAATAGGAATAGGCCCCGTCGCCCATCGGCACATCGCCCATCACCGAGCCGACATTGACGACGCGGGCCGGGTCGGCATCGCTCGCCGCCGCGTCGAGAAGGGGAAGGAGCGCCTGGGTCAGCGCGAAGAGGCCGGCCACGTTGAGCGACATCACCTTGTCCCACGCGTCATAGGGAAAGCGTTCGAGCGGCGCGCCCCAGCTCCGTCCGGCGTTGTTCATCAAGATATCGAGCCGGTCGGTGCGCGCCCTTACCTCGCCGGCGAGCGCCTCGACGCCCGCCTCATTCGCGACATCGCCGGCAAAGCCCTCCGCCCGGCCCGGTCCGCCGAGCGCGTTGATCTCGTCCGCCGCGGCGACGCACGCCTCCGCTTTGCGGCTCGCGATCATCACGTCGGCACCGGCCGAGACGAGTGCCTCGGCGGCCATCCGGCCGATCCCGGTCGCGCCGCCCGTGACGAGCGCCCTCTTGCCGGTCAGATCGAACAAGGCCCAAGGTGTCATCTCGTCCCCCTCACGTCGTGCCCTCACCCGATCCGCATCGATCGGGACGGCCATGGGTACAACTCGGCCCTTGCGATCGCCACCCATCGCGCGGACTTGCGCGGCGCGTGCAATCGTCCGATGCCTCCCTGCAACGCTTCATGCCCGTCTGCTTGGCGAGGGATTTGCATCGTCGGGTCGAGTGCCTCGCGATGGACAACCGCCTGGCCACGGCGCGAAGGGCGTATTGCGACGCGGTATCATTCAAGGATCTTCATCATGGCCGCAGACGACAAGGACGCACCGCTGCGCGAGGATATCCGCCTCCTCGGACGCCTTCTCGGCGAGGTGGTGCGCGATCAGGAAGGGGGCGAGATCTTCGCCTGCATCGAACAGGTGCGTCAGACCGCGATCCGCTTCCATCGCGATGAAGATCCGACGGCGCGCGACGAGCTCGAAAAGATCCTCTCCGGCCTGTCCCGCCATGGCACGATCCAGACGATCCGCGCCTTCAGTTATTTCTCCCACCTCGCCAATCTGGCCGAGGATCAGCACCATATTCGCCGCAACCGCGCCCACGAGATCGCAAAGTCCGAGCCGCGTGACGGCAGCCTCGCGCTCGCGCTGAAGCGGCTGAAGGCGGCCGGGCTCGATGCGTCGGCGATCCGCGAAGCACTCGCCGACGCGCTGGTGAGCCCCGTCCTCACCGCGCATCCGACCGAGGTGCGGCGCAAGTCCACCCTCGACCGCGAGCGGGACATCGCGCGGCTTCTCGCCGAGCGCGACCGTGGCGGACTGACGCCGGCCGAAGAGAATGACGGCGAGGAGCAGCTCGAGCGCGCGATCCTGACGCTGTGGCAGACGTCGATCCTGCGCCGCAACCGGCTCGGCGTCGGCGACGAGGTGCTGAACGCCCTCGCCTATTACGATTACACCTTCCTCGCGGAGGTGCCGCGCCTCTATCACATGATGGAAGACGCCTTGGAGACCAACGGCAACGGCGCGGCCGAGCCGCTGCCGACCTTCTTCCGCATGGGAAGCTGGATCGGCGGCGATCGCGACGGTCACCCGTTCGTCACCGCAGACGTGCTCGACGAGGCGACGCAGCTCAACAGCGACAAGATCTTCGCCCACTATGACGCCGAGCTCTTCGCGCTCGCCGGTGAACTCTCCCTCGACGAACGCCTCGTCTCGATCAGCAACGAAGTCGCCGCCCTCGCCGACGACGCTGACGATACGAGCCCCCACCGCATCGGCGAGCCTTATCGCCGCGCCTTGATCGGCGTCTCAAACCGCCTCGCCGCGACGCGCCGGGCGCTCGGCCACGTCAACGGCGCGGGCCCGGTCTCGGCGGCGAAGCCCTATCCAAGCGCGACCGCTTTCCGTAACGATCTCGCGGCGCTCCATCGCTCTCTCGTCGCGAACGGCTCGGCCCATCTCGCGAGCGGACGCCTGCGCCAGCTTCGCAGTGCTGCCGACGTGTTCGGCTTCCACCTCGCGACGCTCGACCTGCGCCAAAACTCCGATGTTCACGAGCGCGTCGTCGCCGAGCTGCTCGCCAAGGCCGGCGTCGTCGAAGACTATGCCGAGCGCGACGAGGAGGAGCGGATCGCGATTTTGACGCGCGAGCTCGCCACCGCGCGGCTCCTCGTCAGCCCCTATCTCGACTATGAGGCGGAGACCGAGAAGGAACTCGAGATCCTGCGCCACGCCGCCGCCGCGCGCGAGCAGTATGGCGAGGCGGTGATCGAGAATGCGATCATCTCCCAGGCGAGCGCCGCGTCGGACGTCCTCGAGGTCGCGCTCCTCCTCAAGGAGGTCGGCCTGATGCGGCCGACGGATCAGACCCTCGCCCTCAACATCATCCCCCTCTTCGAGACGATCGCCGACCTTCGGGCCGGCCCCGCCATCATGGAGCGGCTCTTCTCGCTGCCGGCCTATCGGCCGCTCCTCGACAGCCGCGGGCGGATGCAGGAGGTGATGCTCGGCTATTCGGACTCCAACAAAGACGGCGGCTTCCTGACGTCCCGCTGGGAGGTCTTCAAGGCCGAGCACGCGCTCGTCGGGCTGTTCGAACGGCATGGGGTGAAGCTGCGGCTCTTCCACGGCCGGGGCGGCTCGGTCGGCCGTGGCGGCGGGCCGAGCTACGAGGCGATCATCGCCCAGCCGCCGGGCGCGGTCGCCGGCCGGATCCGCATCACCGAGCAGGGCGAGGTGATCACCGGCAAATATTCGACCCCCGAACTCGGCCGGCGCAATCTCGAAGCGATCGCCGCCGCGACGCTCGAGGCCACCCTCCTGCCCCAGCACACGGGCGGCGACGATGCGGCCTTCATGGCCGTGATGGACGATCTGTCGGAGCGCGCCTTCCGCACCTATCGCGGCCTCGTCTACGAAACCGAGGGGTTCGCGCACTATTTCTGGTCATCGACCGTGATCGGCGAGATCGCCGAGCTCAATATCGGCTCGCGCCCCGCTTCGCGGAAGAACTCCCGCGCGATCGAGGATCTGCGGGCGATCCCGTGGGTGTTCGGCTGGTCGCAATGCCGGTTGATGCTGCCGGGCTGGTACGGCTTCGGCAGCGCCGTTCGCGGCTATCTCGACACCCATGGCGAGGAGGGTCTTGCGCGGCTTCAGGCGATGGCCCGCGAGTGGCCCTATTTCGAAACGCTCCTGTCGAGCCTCGACATGGTGCTGTCGAAGACGGACCTCGCGATCGCCTCCCGCTATGCCGAACTCGTGACCGACGCGGCGCTGCGCGAGCGCGTCTTTCCGAAGGTGCGGGAGGAGCTGAAGCTGACGATCGAGATGCTGTTCGAGATCACCGGCCAGTCGGAGCTGTTGGAATCGAACCCGCTCCTCTCCCGCTCGATCAAGAACCGCTTCCCCTATCTCGACCCCCTCAACCACCTCCAGGTCGAGTTGCTGCGCCGCCACCGTGAGGGCGACACCGACGACCGGGTCAATCACGGCCTGAAGCTGACCATTAACGGGATTGCCGCGGGGCTGCGAAACTCCGGCTAGCACCGGCACGCGTGGCATATCGTCTGCATAGAGGCGAATTCGGACCGTTCATGGCGAGCGGTCCGCTTCCCCTATGGAGACCGGAATGCTCAGCTTGTCACGCGGTGCCGCCGTCGTAGCGGCGGTTTTAACGTTTGCGCCCATCGCCGCCCACGCCCAGGAGTTCACCAAAGAGAACTTCAACTACAGCGAGTTCGCGAAGAACGCGTTCTCCGAGGCCGTGGTCATCACCGGACCGGCCAAGATGATCTATCTCGCCGGCATCGGCTCGGAGGATCCCGATGACGGCTCCGTCCGCCACACCGACGATTTCCTCGAACAGTGCCGGTTCGCCTGGTCGAAGGTGAAGAGCGCGCTCGAGAAGAACGGCGCCACGCTCGCCGATATCGTCAAGGCGACGAGCTATGTGACCGACATCCGTTACCGCCAGGAAATGCGCGATTGCCGGACCGAGACGTTTGAGGGGATCCCCCTCCCGCCGCATACGTTCCTCCACATCAACTCCCTCGCCCGCCCGGGCATGATGTTCGAGGTCGATGTGGTCGCCGCCGTTCCGGCCACCGAGTAAAATCGACGCGCCGGCCGGCTCACTCTGGCCGGCGCCTATCGGGGCTCCCGCGCCATCATAGGCATTGTCTATAATTCAGTCCGCAATTTGCGATTGGACAGAAGGCATCCCCTGCTCTTTATTCTTGGAGGAGATAAAACCCGAGGGAGAGCCCGATGGCTGATCGCCCAAAACTCACAACGACGGCTGGCGCGCCGGTCCCCAACAACCAAGATTCCATTTCCGCGGGTGAGCGTGGGCCGCTCCTGATGCAGGATTACCAGCTCATCGAGAAGCTGGCCCATCAGAACCGCGAGCGCATTCCCGAGCGCACGGTGCACGCCAAAGGCTGGGGCGCGCACGGTGTTTTGAAGATCACCGGCGACATTTCGAAATACACTAAGGCGAAGTGCCTGCAGCCCGGCGCCGAGTCGCCGATGCTCGCCCGCTTCTCCACCGTCGCCGGCGAACTCGGCGCGGCCGACCATGAGCGCGACGTTCGCGGCTTCGCGCTGAAATTCTACACCGAAGACGGCAACTGGGATCTCGTCGGCAACAACACGCCGGTCTTCTTCGTCCGCGATCCCTACAAATTCCCGGACTTCATCCACACGCAAAAGCGCCACCCGAAGACCAACATGCGCTCGCCGACCGCAATGTGGGACTTCTGGTCCCTGTCCCCCGAATCGCTCCATCAGGTGACCATCCTGATGTCCGATCGCGGCCTGCCGGTCTCGCCGATGCACATGAACGGCTACGGCTCGCACACCTTCTCGCTCTGGAACGATGCGGGCGAACGCTTCTGGGTGAAGTTCCACTTCAAGACCGAGCAGGGCCACAAGCACTACACGAACGCGGAGGCCGAAGAGATCGTCGGCAAGACGCGCGAGGGCTATCAAGAAGCGCTCTATAACGCGATCGAGGACGGCAAATTCCCGCGCTGGAAGATGCAGATCCAGGTGATGCCCGAGCTCGACGCGGAGAAGCAGCCCTTCAACCCGTTCGACCTCACCAAGGTGTGGCCGCACGCAGACTTCCCGCCGATCGATGTCGGCTATTTCGAGCTCAATCAGAATCCGGAGAACTATTTCGCGGAGATCGAGAACGCGGCGTTCTCGCCCTCCAACATCGTGCCCGGCATCTCCTGGTCGCCCGACAAGATGTTGCAGGCGCGGATCTTCTCCTATGCCGACGCGCACCGCTATCGCCTCGGTACGCATTATGAGCAGATCCCGGTGAACCGGCCGAAGTGCCCGATCCACCACTACCATAAAGACGGCGAGATGAACGTCTATGGCGGTCTCATCTCGGGCAGCAAGAACGCTTATTATGAGCCGAATTCGTTCGGCGGCGCGTTCGAGGACCGCACGGCGACCGAGCCGCCGCTGAAGATCTCGGGCGACGCGGCGCGCTATGATCATCGCAAGTACGATGATTATGCCCAGGTCCGCGTCCTCTTCGAGAAGGTCCTCGAGCCCGACGAGAAAGAGCGTCTCTTCGCCAACATCGCCGGCACCTGGATCGACGTGCCGGAGGTAATCTGCGAGCGCCAGCTCGCCGAGTTCAAGAAGGTCCATCCGGACTATGAGGCCGGGGTGCGCAAGGCCTGGGACAAGTTCAAGGCGGACGGCACCTATAAGCCGAACGCCGCCCCGATCTCCGAGGCAACGCCGCAGATCGCCGCCGAGTAAGGCCGCAGCGTCCACACGAAACGAAAAAGCCCCTCCGGCGATGCCGGAGGGGCTTCTTTTTGGGATCGTACAATCGCCGGATCGGATCGGATCAGTCGTCCTTATAGACCGGCAACGAGCGGACCGCGTCCTCCGTCATGTCGAGCACCAGCCTCTCGCCATCGATCGTGAACAGCGTGATGTCGACCACCCGCTCGACATCGTCGTCGAAGAGCCAGCCCGGTCCGTCGAACTCGACCACGATGCTCGTCGCCGTCTGCCGATCCGGGCCGACGACCTCCTCGACATCGCCGACATATTCGCCGTTCCGATCGACGACGTCATAGTCGTCCAGAACGTCGACCGGCAGATTGAAGCCCGGCACCACGAAATCATCGTCGAGCTCGACAAGGGTCGCCGCGTCGACGGTCGCGCCCTCACCGGATTGAACTTGGCCCGACTGCTCGGTCGTCGTCGTGACGGTCGACTGCGCCCACGCGCCACCGGCCATGGCCAAAGTCGCGGTGGTCACAATCAGCGTTTTCATCAAGGTCATGAAAGCTCCCCGTTGGTTCGTCCTTTGAGACACCAACGGAGAGCCCGTCAAAACGTTCACCGCACGCGGCGCGCCAGCTCGACGCAGCCCGCGGGCGCCGGAGGGGCTCGCGGCCCCCGTCAGGTCGGCGGCCGCGGCGCCGCGCGCATGTTCTCCGGCAGCCAGGTCGCAAGCTCCGGGAAGGCGATCAGCACGAACACCATCAGCACCATGATGAGGAACATCGGGAACGCGGCGCGCGCGATGAATGGCATCTCGTGGTTCGTCATCCCTTGGAGGACGAACAGATTGAAGCCGATCGGCGGCGTGATCTGCGCCATCTCGACGACGACGACAATGAAGATGCCGAACCAGACGATGTCGATCCCCGCCTGCCGGATCATCGGCTCGACGACCGCCATCGTCAGCACCACGGACGAGATGCCGTCGAGGAAGCAGCCGAGGACGATATAGAAGACGAGGAGCACCATCAGGAGCTCGAACCGGGACAGATCCCACGAGGCGATGAGGTTCGCGAGCCCGCGCGGCAGCCCGGTAAAGCCCATCGCGAGCGACAGGAACGCCGCGCCCGCGAGGATCAGCGCGATCATCGCCGAAGTCCGCGTCGCGCCCATCAGGGACGCGCTGAAGGTGGACCAGGTGAGCGATCGCTGTGTCGCGGCGAGCACCAGCGCGCCGATGACGCCGAACGCCGCCGCCTCGGTCGCCGTCGCATAGCCGAGATACATCGAGCCGATGACGACCGCGATGAGGATCATCACCGGGATCAGGAAGCGCGAGTTCTTGACCCGCTCCATGAACGACATCGGCGGCTCTTCGTCCGGATCATAGGAGCGGGACAGCTTCGCGTAGATCCCGACATAGGCCATGAACATCGCCGCGAGGACGAGGCCCGGCAGGACGCCCGCCATGAAGAGGCGCGTGATCGATTCATTGATCGTGACGCCATAGACGATCAGCGTCAGCGATGGCGGGATCATGAGGCCGAGCGTCGCCGCGCCGGCGAGCGTGCCGATCACGAGACGTTCGGGATATTTGCGCGCCCGCAGCTCCGGGATCGACATCTTGCCGACCGTGGTGAGCGTGGCGGCCGAGGATCCCGAGACGGCGGCAAAGATCGTGCAGCCGACGATGTTGGTGTGGATCAGCCCGCCCGGAAGCGACCGCATCCAGGGGCTGAGTCCGCGGAACATGTCCTCCGATAATCGGGTCCGGTAAAGGATCTCGCCCATCCAGATGAAGAGCGGCAGCGCCGTCAGCGTCCACGAGGAGGACGCGGACCAGACCGTCGTCAGCATCGCGTCGCCGACGGGTCGCGTCGTGAACAGCTCCATCCCGACGAAGGCGACGCCGAGCAGCGCGAGCCCGATCCACACACCCGTTCCCAACAAGAGGAACAGGATGAAGAGGAAGAGGGCGATAATCGAAATGTCTTCCACGCCCTACTCCCCGTGGCTCTGTTCGACGATGTTGTTCTTCACGCGGTGTCGGCCGTCGGTGAAGAGAGCGATCAAATTGTCCGTCAACGCGAGCGCGAAGACGAAGGCGCCGAGGAGCATCACGCTCTGTGGGATCCACAGAGGCGTCGCGTCCGGCCCCTGGCTCACATCGTTGAATTTCCAGGACCAGTAGATGAAGCGCACGCCGAAATAGACGAAGTACCAGACGAGCGCGGTGCCGATCGCGAAGCACCAGATCTCGACGATCCGGCGGGCCTTCGGCGGCACCGAATTGAGGAGCAGCGAAACCCGGATGTGCGAGCCCCGATTGAGGGCGTGCGCGAAGGCGAGGAACGACGCCGCCGCCATCGCATAGCCCGCATAATCGGGCGCCCCCGGAAACACTTCACCGGTCCACCGGGCGAGCATCTGGAGGACGATGAGAACGAGGATCGCGATGAGGCACAGCGCGGCGAGGATCGCGGCGCCGAAATAGATTCCGTCGAGGATGGATCGAACTGTTTTGACCATGACCGTCCGGCGGCTGGAGGGCGCTGGGCGGAACACCGCCCAGCGTCACACTGATGAAGGGAGCGGCGCTCGGCCGATCAGTTCCCTCGGAAGGTGTCGACGATCTTCTGACCGGTCTCACCCGCGTCGGACAGCCATTCTTCGGTCATGGTGTCGCCGATCTCGCGCAGGTCGGACGCGAGCTGCTCGGACGGCGCTTCGACGCTCATGCCGTTCTTGGCGAGCTCACCGAGGGTGAAGTCGGTGTACTGCACCGCACGCCAGTAGCCGGCATACTCGGCGAGCTTCGCGCAGCCCTCGATGACGTTCTTGTTCTCGTCGGAGACGCCGGACCACACGTCGGAGTTCACGAACACGTAGTTGCGCGGGATCCACGCGTCGACGGTGTAGAAGTTGGTCAGGCTTTCCCACACCTTCCGGTCATAGCCGGTCGCGCCCGAGGAGATCATCGAATCGGCGACACCGGTCGCGAACGCCTGCGAGATTTCCGCCGCCTCGATCTGCACCGGGAGCATGCCGGTGAGTTCGGCGAGGCGCGCGGTGGCGTTGTTGTAGGAGCGGAACTTCACCCCTTCCATGTCGGCGACCGATTCCACCGGCTTGTTGAAATAGATGCCCTGGGGCGGCCACGGCACCGAATAAAGGAGCGTGAGGCCCTGGCTTTCCAGAAGCTCCTCATAAGCGGGCTTGGCCGCTTCCCACAGCCGGTCATGATCGTCGAACGAGGTGGCGAGGAAGGGGATCGAATCGAAGCCGAACAGCGCATCCTCGTTCTGGTGGGCGGACAACAGCCGCTCGCCGATCGGCGCCTGCCCCGTCTGGACGGCGCGCTTGATCTGATCGCCGGGGAAGAGCGAGCCCGACGCATGGGTGACGATCTCGATGTCGCCGCCCGTGCCGGTCGTCACGCACTCGGCGAACGCCGCCGCGGTTTCGGAGTGGAAGTTGCTCGCGGCATACGCCAGCGGCATGTCCCACTTCTCGGCATAGGCGGATGCGGACCAGACGGTTGCGATAGCGGTCGCAACGACCAATGCGGATTTGCTCATCCCAATTCTCCTTTTGTTTAACCGGATGCTTGCGCGCCAGGCGTGAAGCGTGATGGCGCAAACGAGGACATGTCAACGTTGGGTTTGCGACCGGACACAAGCTGCGCGAGAAGCCGGCCGGTGCGCGGGCCGCACGTGAGGCCGACATGCTGATGACCGAAGCCGAGAAAGGCGCCCGCGATGCCCGGCACTTCGCCGATCATCGGGAGCGAGTCGGTGAGGCTCGGGCGATGGCCCATCCACTCGCGCCGCTCGGTCCATGTGAGGCCCGGCATCGCGGCGCGGATCTTCTCCTCGAGAAGCTCGAACGGGGCGCGGGAGGGCGGCGCATCGAGGCCGCCGAATTCGACGATGCCCGCAAGGCGCAAGCGGCCCTCCATCGGCGTCGCCACGAACTTGCCCGCCACCACGGACGTCGGCGAACGGGGCATCGCGTTGACGCCGTAGAATTCGAGATGATAGCCGCGCTCGCTCTCGAGCGGGACGGTGAGACCGAGCCGGCGCGCGATCGGCGCCGACCACGCCCCCGTCGCGAGGATCGCGACATCGCAGGCGACCGTCTCCCCATCGACGCGCACGCCCGTCACCTTGCCGCCGACGTGCACAATGTCCTCGACATCGCCCCGCAAAAGCGTCCCACCGGACGCCACGACATGATCGGCGAGCGCCTTCACATAAGCGCCCGGATCCTTGATGTAGCCGTGTCCCGGCACGCGGACGAGGTGGCGGATCGAGGGCGACAGAAGCGGGTCGTAAGCCTGGACCTCATCCCCCTCCAGGATCTCCCAATCATAACCGTGGGACTTGCGAATCTCCCACCCGAACGCGTCGCCCTCGAACATCGCGCGGTCGCGATAGGCGAACACATAGTCCGCCGGCTCGATGAAGCGCGCCGCGGGCGTGCCCTCGGCGACCGACTGATGCTCGGCGAGACTGTCGCGCGTGATCTCGGCGAGCGCGGCGGCGATCCGTTTCGTGTCCGCCGGATTGGCGTTGCGCAGGAACTTGACGAGCCACGGCGCGATTTTGGGCAGATAGGACCACTTGAGGAAAAGCGGCTCCTTCGGATCGAACAACAGCCGCGGCGCCTTCTTGGCGAGCCCCGGCACCGTGACCGGCACGACGGAGGCCGACGCGAGGACGCCGGCATTGCCGAAGCTCGTCCCCTCGCCCGGCGCCTGCTTGTCGACGAGGACGACCTCGTGCCCGTCCTTGAGCAGCCACGCCGCCGTGGAGACGCCGACGATCCCGGCACCGATGACGATGACCTTGCTCATGCCGCCACCGTCGTCGCGACCGCATAGTGAGCGAGTTTGCCCTCGTCCGGCAGGATGCCGAGACCGGGGCCGTCAGGCACCCGGATCGCGCCGCCTTCATAGGGTAAGGGTTCGGTCAGGATGTCGTCCACGAGATAATATTTCGCCTGATAGAACTCGCACCCGAGGGTGATCGCCGGCGAGGCGGCGATGGTGTGGGCGCCCGCGAGATGGGCGAGCCCCGTCTCGAACATATCGCCGCCATAGGCGCTGAGACCCGACGCGGCGGCGATCGCGGCGACGGCCTGCGCCCGGCGCGGCCCGCCCGATTTCATGATCTTGATCGAAACCCCGTCGCAGATCCCTTCCGCAACGGCGCGCATCATGTCCTCCGGCCCGAACACGCTTTCATCGGCGATCAACGGCACGTCGATCGTCTCGCGAAGGCGCGCCATCAGCGTGAACTGATCGAACCGCACCGGCTGCTCGATGAAGGTGACGTCCATCATCGCGACATCGTAGACGCGGCCGGCCGCCTCGTCGGGGCTGAGGCCCTGATTGTAGTCGACCCGGACGTCGAGATCGTCATGGTCGGCGGCGAGCCGATCGAGCCGCATCATATCGAACTGGTGATCCTGCACGCCCGCCTTCAGCTTAACGATCCCGACCCCGTCGGCCTTCAAACGTTCGATGAGAGCAAGGTCCGCGCCAAAATCGGGATCGGCGAGCGAGCACGACAGCGGGATCGTCTCCCGGCAGCGTCCGCCGAGAAGGGCCGAGACCGGAACGCCCGCGATTCGGCCCGCGAGATCGAGGAGCGCGGTCTCGAGCGCCGCCTTCGCATCGGTGCAGAAGGCGACCGCCTTGTTTGCATTGCCCATAATCGCGGCAATGTCGCCGACCCGGGCGCCAACCACATGCGGCCGGATATACCGGTCGAGCGCGGCATAGGCCGCCTCCGGCGTGCCGGTGAACACCGACCAGGGCGAGGCCTCGCCATAGCCGACCGCCCCGCTTTCGGAGGTGAGCCGCACGATGACGACCTCGACCGCCCCCGCGACGCTGCCGATCCCATGATCGCGCCGCGAGGCGACCGGCAGCTTCAGATGCCACAGATCGAGCGCGACGATGGTCTCGCCCGTCATCAGGCGATCCATTCGGAAACCGGCGCCGCGGCTTCGTGGAGCGGCTGGGAGATGACGTCGACGAGGGTCGGCCCGTCATGGGCGGCGGCCTCGGCGAGCACCTTCGCAAGATCCGCCGGATCCTCCACCCGCCAGCTCTTCACGCCGAAGGCGGCGGCGACGGCGGCATGGTCGGTCCGGTCGAAATCGACGTTATAATAGCGCTTGCCGAAGCCCGAATCCTGCCCCGCTTTGATCCAGCCGAAGACCGAGTTGGAGAAGACGACCGACATGATCGGCATCTTGTTGCGGGTGATCGTCTCGAACTCGCCGCAGCAGAAGTTGAACGACCCGTCACCCATCACCGCGACGGTCTTGACGTCCGGCCGGCCGATATGGGCCCCCATCGCGGCGGCGAGCGAATAGCCGAGCGCGCCGTGGGCCCGGTTGGTGATGAAGCGTCGGCCGGCATTTTCCCAGCGATAATGTGCCGAGAAATAGGGGCACGGCGTGCCGGGATCGGCGACGATCACCGCATCCTTGTCGAGGACGTCCATCAGCGCCTGGATCACCGCCTCGGGGCGGATCGGCCGTTCGGTGCTCGCGGCGAGCGGGGCGAAATCGGCGAGCTTGCCCTTCCAGGCCGCCGCGGCGCGCGCGGTGCCGTTCTGGCTCGCGAGCGTGCGCGTGCCGAGCGCCTTTGCGAGCGCGCCGAGGGCGAGCTTGGCGTCGGCCGCGATCGCGACCTCCGTCTCATAATTCGCGCCGATCACCATCGGATCGCTGTCGATGTGGATAATCGTTCGACCATGCGGCGGCGAACGCCAGCGCTCCGTCGTGACGGATCCGGCGCGGCAGCCGATGAAGACGATCACGTCCGCCTCGTCGACCACGCTGCGCGTCGTCGGAACGCCGCCATTGGAGCCGACGACGCCGAGGGCGAGCGGGTCGGTCTCGGCGATCGCGCCCTGGCCGGAGACGGTCGTCGCGACGGGGCATTCGAGCGCCCGCGCAACGGCGGCGAGCTCGGCGAACGCGCCGGAGATCACCGGGCCGCCGCCACAGACGATGACCGCAGAGCGCGCCTTCGAGAGGATGTCGGCCGCGGCTTCGATCGCGTCGGGATCGGGGCCGGCCCGCTCGGCGGGAAAGGTCTGGTGGCGCGCATCGGCCCAGATCTCAGCCTCGTCGACGGCGCCCTTCTGGGTATCGAAGGGGAGCGCCAGATGGACGGCGCCCGGCGTTCCGGTCGTCATCGCACGGAAGGCGGCGCGCACCATCGCCGGCAGGCGCGAGGCGTCGTCGAGCGAGGTGTTCCATTTCGTCAGCGGCCGGAACATCGCCACCTGGTCGAGCTCCGTCAGCGGGTATTTGCCGCGCGCCGTCGTCGACACGTCGGTCGTGATGGCCATGATCGGGATCGAGCTTTCGTTCGCCTCCACGACCCCCGGCAGGATGTAGGTCGCACCGCCACCGGACGGCCCCTCGCAGATGCCGGGACGGCCGGTCACACGGGCATAGGCGTCGGCCATATAGGCCGCGTGCCGCTCGTCACGGGTGAGGATGTGGTGGATGCCGTGATCGAGACGGGCGAGCGCGTCGTAAAAGGGCAGCGTCGTGTCCCCGCAAAGGCCGAACATGTGCTTGACGCCATAGGCCTGGAGGAGACGCACCATCGCCTCGGCGCCGGTCATTTCGTTGGTTCGTGCCGTCATGGGTTCCGTCTGGTCTTGGGATGAATCGTCGAATGGGGTATCGAGCCGCGAGCTGAAGCTGCGTGTCAAGCAGCACTCAACCACAAGCCCATCGTGAAGCGAGGTCGCGAGGCGGACAATGACTGGACGAGGCATGACGATCTTCCGCCGAACACGCATCATCGAATGGGGCGAATGCGACGCCGCCGGCATTGTCTATTATCCGAATTTTTATCGGTGGATGGACGGGCACTATCATCATCTGACGGTCAGCCTCGGCTTCGATCAGCGCAGCTTGCAGACCGATTTCGGCCTTCTTGCGACACCCTTGATCGACACCGGCTGCACCTTCGCGGTGCCGGCGAGCTATGGCGACGAATTGCGCATCGATCTCGCGATCGCCCATATCGGCACGACGAGCCTGCGGCTCGATTATCGCTTCAGCCGCGACGAGACGCCGATCGCCAAGGGATTTGAGGCGCGCGTCTTCGTCGTCCGCCTCGCGGATGGGACGATCGAAAAGGCCCCGATCCCACCCGCCATTCGCACGATGCTGGAGCCTTATTTGTCGGACGCCTGAGCGCCGGCGGCGTTAAAGCCGGTTGAGGCGGCGTGCGGCGCGCCAGAGGGTGAGCTGGGTGCGCCAAGCCGCCGGCTCGCGCGGCGCGAGCGGACGGCGCGCGATCGCGTCGAGCGCCCCTTTCGCCGTCATCGCCGGCAGGAAGGCCGCGCGGGTCTCCGGCGCGACGGTGGCGAGCGCCTCGCGCATCGCCTCGTCCGCCGTATGGCCGTGGGCGATCATCGCACGTACGACCCCGTCGGTCCCTTCCGCCACTGCGCCGGCTCTGATCATCGCGGCGACGTCGATGCCCGCGGCGCGCCACGCCGTTTCCGGGGCGAGCGTGTGGCCCATCATGAGGCGCGGCACGAGACGGCTTGCGGCCGCCACCGCGGTAAGCGCGACACCCGCATATCCGGCCGCCGTCCCGGCGGTTCGGGCCGCCGCAAGGCCCCTCTCCTCGCCGAGCGCGTCGATCGCGAGCGCCATCACGCCGAGCTGGATCGCCGCGCCCCGCGTCTCGCCGGCATAGCCGTCGAACGCGTCGAAGTCTGGAAACGGGTCGGCATAAAGGTCGTGGATGTGGGCCTCGCTCATGTCGGCGAGCGTGGTGGCGGGCCAGTGATAGCGCGCCATCCCGTCGCGCAGCGCGAGCACCAGCGGGATACCCGCCCCCTCGCCGAACCCCTGATCGCGGATCGCGTCGCGCCACCATTGGAGGCGAATTTCAGCGGCAAGCGGGTCCCGGATCGTCTCGACGATGCGGCCAAGCTCCAACCGGTAGGCCGCAAGGGCGAGGAGCGCGCGCCGCACGCTCGCCGGCGCGAAGAGAACCGAGAGGTAGGCGGTGCGATCGCGGGTGCGAACGTCGTCCTCGAAATCCATCACTCTACGGCGAGAAGGCCCGCGGCGACCCGCCGCTCCTCCGAAACCATCACGTTGAAGGTGCGGACAGCGGCGCCCGTCGTCATCGTGTCGAAGCGGATGCCGGCGGCGCGCAGCGCGCGGACGGTGGCGTTGTTCGCCGGCAGCGGGATGGTACCGACGCCGAGGAGGAGGACGTCGATCTCGTCCTTCTCCTCGATGACGCGCTTCAGGGCTTCACCGTCGATCTCGTCAGGCTGGGTCGGGGCCCAACCATAGATGCCGGAGGGCACGCACAGGATGGAGCCCACATGGCTCATCTCGGCGAACCGGAAGCCGCCATTGCCATAGGCATCGATCGGCGCCCGACCCGGAAAGTGCGCGTCGCGGATGACGAGCCCGCCCGCCATCAGGCTTTGGCGGGCTCTGACGCGTCCTCGCTCGCCTCGTCCCCGCCCTCCTCGTCATTTCCGGCAACCGCGCCGCGGCGCATGTTGAGGGTGATGAGGAGCGGTGCCGCGATGAAGATCGACGAGAACGTGCCGACGAGGACGCCCCAGATCATCGCGAACGTAAAGGAGCGGATCACCTCGCCGCCGAAGACGAAGAGGGCGATGAGGGCGAGCAACGTCGTGATCGAGGTCATCAACGTGCGCGACAGCATCTGATTGATCGACAGGTCGATCAGATCCGGCATCGGCAGGCGTTTATATCGTCGTAAATTCTCGCGAACGCGGTCGTAGACGACGACCGTATCGTTGAGTGAGTAGCCGACGATGGTGAGCACGGCGGCGATCGATGTCAGATTGAACTCTATCTGTGTGATAGAGAACAAACCGATCGTCAAAATCACGTCGTGCGCCGTCGTCACGACCGCGCCGACTGCGAAATGCCACTCGAAGCGCAACCAGATATAGGCCATGATCGCGAGCAGCGCGCCGACGACGGCGATGGCGCCGGCCTGGGCCAGCTCGCCCGAGACGCGCGGGCCGACGACTTCGACACGGCGGAAATCGGCGGTTTCGCCGTAGATCTCGCGCAGCATGATGACGCCGCGCTGCTGCGCCTCTTCCCCGCCGGGCTGTTCCTCGATGCGGATCATCACGTCCGTCGGATCGCCGAACTCGACGATCTGGACGTCGCCGAGATTGAGGCTGCCGATCTCGGAGCGCATCTCGGCGATGTCGACCGGCTCCTCGAAGCGCAGCTCGACCATCGTGCCGCCGCGGAAGTCGATGCCGTAATTCATGCCGATCGTCCCGAAGAGGACGATCGACAGGATCGACAGGATCAGCGACCCGATCATCACCGGCTTGCGATACCGCATGAAGGGGATGCGGGTCTGTTCGGGCAACGAAAGCAGTTTCATCGACTTACACCGGTATCGTCGTCGGACGGCGCTTGCGCACCCAGATCGCGACCATCCACCGCGTGAACACGAATGCGGTGAAGACCGTGGTCAGAATGCCGATCGCCAACGTCACGGCGAAGCCGCGAATCGGGCCCGAGCCGAGCTGGAACAGGATGACGGCCGCGATCAACGTCGTGATGTTGGCGTCAAGGATGGTGCCGAGTGCCCGGCTGAAGCCGGCGTCGATCGCAAGGATCGGCGTTCGCCCGGCCCTCGCCTCGTCTTTTATTCGCTCATAGATCAGAACGTTCGCGTCGACCGCCATGCCCATCGTGAGCACGATGCCGGCGATGCCCGGCAAGGTCAGCGTCGCCCCGAGAAGCGACAACAGTCCCAGAATGAGAACGACGTTGAGGACGAGCGCGATGTTCGCGAACACGCCGAAGAGGCCGTAGACCGCGATCATCGAACCCGCGACGAGCACGGCGGCAACGATCGCCGCGATTTCGCCCGCGGCGATCGAATCGGCGCCGAGGCCGGGGCCGACGGTCCGCTCTTCGACCAGCGTCAACGCGGCCGGAAGCGCGCCGGCACGCAGGAGAATCGCGAGATCGTTCGCCGACTGGACCGTGAACGAGCCGGAAATCTGGCCCGATCCCCCCGTGATCGGCTCGCGGATGACCGGCGCGGAAATCACCTCGTCATCGAGCACGATCGCGAACGGCCGACCGACATTTTGCGACGTGACCTGACCGAATTTGCGTGCACCGCCCGTGGTCAGGCGGAACGTCACGACGGGCTCGTTGGTCTGCTGCTGGAAGGACGGCTGCGCGTCGACGAGATCCTCACCCGTGAGGAGCGGCTGCTCCTCGACCACATAGGGCCGCAAGGGTTCGACCGGATCGTCTTCCGAGGTCGTGAGCACCATGGTGCCGGCGGGCGGCCGCGTGCGCATCGCCTCTTCGCCGGAGATCGACGTGTCGACGATATGGAACGTGAGCTGCGCCGTGGTGCCGACGAGGGCCTTCAATTGCTCGGGATTGCCGCCCGGCGCCTCGACGAGAATACGGTCTTCACCCTGGCGCTGAATGTTCGGCTCGGTCGTGCCGAGCTCGTCGATACGCCGGCGCACGACTTCGATCGACTGATCGACGATCGAGCGGATGCGCTGGGCGAGCCCCTCTTCGGTGAAGGTGAGGCGGAGGGTGTTGTTGGAGCCCTCGCTGAGGGCGAATTCCTCGACGCCGGACGAGCCGAACAGACCGCCGGCGAGCGGGTTGGTCAGCTCCGAAAGGCGTTGTCGCGCCTGGTCGAACTGGGTCGCGTCGCGGACACGGACCTGGACGCCGCCATCGATGACGCCGAGACCGGTATAGCCGATGCGCGGCTCGGTCCGCAGCGACTGGCGGACATCGCTCGTCAGCGACCGCAAGCGCTTGTCGATATAGTCCTGCCGATCCACCTCATAGAGGAGATAGGCCCCGCCCTGCAGATCGAGGCCGAGGACGATACGCTCCTTCGGCAACCACGAGGGTAGGCCGGAGACCCAACTCGTCGGCACAAGATTCGGTATGACCGCAAAGATCCCGACGATGATGACGAGGACGATCGCGGTCGACTGCCAGCGGGCGAAGTGCAGCATTAGTCGTTGGCGGCGGGTTCAGGCTTGGTTCGAACCTCGGTGATCGTCGCGCGGACGACGCGCACCGGCTCATTCTCGCCAA
This sequence comes from Acuticoccus kalidii, assembly GCF_021556395.1. Taxonomy (GTDB): domain Bacteria; phylum Pseudomonadota; class Alphaproteobacteria; order Rhizobiales; family Amorphaceae; genus Acuticoccus; species Acuticoccus kalidii. The sequence continues at coordinate 104,184 of NZ_JAKGCS010000010.1, read as the reverse complement.
AGCGGACCTCAACTTCCGAATCGTCGACGACTTTGGTGATCTTTCCCACCAGACCGCCGGCCGTGACGACCGTGTCGTTGCGTTTCAACGCCGCGACCATCGCCTGATGCGACTTCATCCGCTGCCGCTGCGGGCGGATGATGAGGAAGTACATGATCACGAAGATCAGCAGGAAGGGGGCGAGCGAGATAATGAAATCTGCGCCGCCGCCACCTGCGCCAGGAGCCTGTGCGAAGGCTTCGGTGACGAGCATGGGGCAACCTTATGAACCGGACGCGGCCGACAAGACGCGGGTTGTCCACGTCCGTTCCGCCGCCAGTCGTGCGGAGGTAACGTCAATTCGGTCCGATTGCAACGCGCCGATGGTGCGCGCAACGGTCCTTGTTGACACGCCCCTGTGGCAGGACGGGGGCATCGGGGCCCGATTGCAATGCGTGGCCAGTCCCGGCAAGAAAGGGTGAACGATCCCATCCTCGCCGCCGTCTCCTCGATCGCCCTGCGACAAGCTGATGCTGCGGCGTTCGTCCGCTCTATGTGAAGCCAGGAACACCGTGACTTCAATGACCTCGCCCGTCCGCGCCCATATCGCGCTGGGCAGCAATCTCGGCGACCGGGCCGCCCTTCTCGACGCGGCCGTCGCGGCCCTCGACGATGTGCCGCAAATCACCGTCACGGCTCGTTCGAGCCGCCACGAGACCGCGGCGATGCTCCCGGATGGCGCGCCGGCGGACTGGGACATTCCGTTCCTCAACGAAGTCGTCGCGCTTCGGACGACGCTCGCCCCGCGGGCGCTCCTGTCCCGCGCCAAGGCGATCGAGGCCTCGCTCGGCCGCCGGCCGGCGGAGCGCTGGGCGCCGCGCCTCATCGATATCGACATTCTGAGCCACGGCGACACCGTGATCGAGGACGGCGATCTCGTGATCCCGCATCCCGGCATCGCAAGCCGCCTTTTCGTGCTGCGCCCCTGGGCCGAAATCGACCCCGATTGGCGTCATCCGGTCATGAAACTCACCGTGGCGGAGATGAAGAACGCGCTCGAGCGGCCATGACCAAGCTCGTCGGTATCCTCAACATCACGCCCGATTCGTTCTCCGAACCGACGAGCCGGCTCGAGACGGACATCGCCATCGCGCACGCCGCCGGTCTCATCGCCGACGGGGCGGACGTCATCGATGTGGGCGCCGAATCGACGCGCCCCCGCGCCGAGCCTCTGACGGCGGACGCCGAATGGGCGCGCCTCGCCGCCCCGCTCCCCGCGATCGTCGCCCTCGCCCACGAGGCCGGCATTCCCGTCAGCCTCGACACCCGCCACCCAAGGACCGCTGCGCGCGGCCTCGAGGCGGGCGTCGATTGGATCAACGATCAGACGGGGTTCGTGGACGCCGAGATGCGCCGCGTCGTCGCGGGGTCGGCGGGCCCGCTGGTGTTGATGCACGCCCTCACCGTTCCCGTGGACCCGGCCGTCAAGTTGCCGCCCGGCGAGCCTGGTCCCCACCTCCGCCGCTTCTTCGAGGCGCGCCTCGAAGCGATGGCGCGCGACGGGATCGACACCGCCCGCGTGATCCTCGATCCCGGCATCGGGTTCGGCCCCTCGCCTGCCCAGGCGATCGCGATCATGGCCGATGCGGCCGCATTCGCGTTGGGCCACAAGGTCCTGATCGGCCACTCGCGCAAGTCCTTCTTCGCGCTCGTCACCGACCGGCCCGCCCCGGAACGGGACGACGTCACCCTCCTCGCCTCCGCCTTCATGATGCGTGCGCGGGTCGATTATCTGCGCGTCCATGATATCGCGCGGCACAAGGCGCTTGCGACGGCGCTCGCCGCACTCGATCCACCGATGGCGGGCTAACCGCCCAACACCAACAGTCTGAGAGAACGACGGACATGTCCACGAATGACGACCTCATCCAACGCCTCGATCACCTGATCGCGGTTCTGGAGCGCTGGGCGCCGCCCGCGCGCCCGGCCCCGCAATTCGACGCCGCGGACGCATTCATGTGGCACGCCGAAACCGGCGTCCTCTCGCCGGTGCCGGCCGTGAGCCGGGTCGATATCGGCCTTTTGAAGGGCATCGACGCCAACCGCGACCGCCTCCTTGAAAACACCGAGCGGTTCGCAAAGGGCCTCCCGGCGAACAACGCCCTGTTGTGGGGCGCGCGCGGCATGGGCAAGTCCTCGCTCGTCAAAGCGGCCCATGCGGCGATTCCGGGCCTCAAGCTCGTCGAGATCCACCGCGAGGACATCGCGAGCCTGCCGAGCCTCATGGGTCTCTTGCGTCCCACCCCGCACCGCTTCCTCATCCTGTGCGACGACCTCTCCTTCGACGCGGGTGAGACCTCCTATAAGTCGCTGAAGGCCGTGCTCGATGGCGGCGTCGAAGGGCGGCCGGAAAACGTCCTCTTTTATGCGACGTCCAACCGGCGCCACATCCTGGCCCGCGACATGGTGGAGAACGAGCGCGGCACCGCGATCAATCCCGGCGACGCGGTGGAGGAGAAAGTCTCCCTCTCCGATCGCTTCGGCCTCTGGCTCGGCTTCCACCGCTGCTCGCAGGACGAATATCTGTCGATGGTGAACGGCTATGTCGACGCCTTCGGGATTAAGATCGCCCCCGAAACGCTCCGCCACGAGGCGCTCGAATGGTCGACGACGCGCGGCTCCCGCTCCGGCCGTGTCGCCTGGCAATATGTTCAGGATCTCGCCGGCCGCCTCGGCGTCGCGATGAAGGCCGCCTGACGCTTCGCCGTTCGCGCCACGAAAAAGGCCCCCGGATCGGATCCGGGGGCCTTTTTTATGGGGTCGTCGTCGCAGTGGGGGCGATCAGGCGCCCGACAGGTGCGGCAGCGGGTCGACCGGCTTCGACTTGCGGCGAAGCTCGAAGTGGAGCTGCGGCTGGTCGACCGAGCCGGTCTTGCCGACATTGGCGATGAGCTGGCCGCGTTTCACCTTGTCGCCGCGCTGGACCTTGAGCTGGTCGTTGTGGGCATAGGCGGACACCCAGTCGTCCTTGTGCTGGACGAGGACGAGATTGCCGTACCCCTCGAGCTCGCTGCCCGCATAGATCACGGTGCCCTCTTCGGCGGCGAGAACGGGCGTTCCGGCCGGAACGGCGAGGTTGATGCCCTCGTTGCGCGCACCGTCGGCCTGGACGCCGAAGCCGGCGATGATGCGGCCGCGAACGGGCCAGCGGAAACCGCTCGCACCGGCCGATGCGACGCCGGGCGCGGCGGGCTCGGACACCGTCGGCGTCGCGTTGGCGATGGTTTCGCGTTCCTGCGCGACGTCGGGCGTCGCGTCGGTCATCGTCTGGCCGGCGTTCTGCTCGGGCGGCAAGGAGGCGACTTGCGTCTCCTTCGTCGGCTCCTGGGCCGCGATGTTCGCCTGGTTCGGAATGCGCAGCGTCTGACCGAGCTGGACCGTGCCGTTCGACGGAAGACCGTTAAGGCGCGCGACGTCGGCTTGCGACACCCCGTGCGAGGTCGAGATCGAATAGAGCGTGTCGCCGGGTTTGACGGTGTAACGCGCCTCCTGGGCCTGCTCGTTCAAGGTGGTCGCCGGTGCGCCGAGAAGGTTCGAGGACGCGACGACGGTCGCGGTCGCCTCTTCCGGCGTCACGGTCGGCTGATCGCGATAGGTATAAGTCGGAATGACGAGGCGCTGGCCGGCGCGGATCTGTTCGGCATTCGTGAGGCCGTTCGCCTCGAGGATCACATTGACCGGAACGCCATAGCCCTGGCTCAACGTCGTCGCCGTGTCGGCGCTGGTGACTTCGACGATCGGTGCACCCTCGACGCTCCAACCGCGCGCCTTCAGCGCCTGCGGCGTCTTGATGGTGCCGGTCGCATTATGGGCGGCAAGCGCGGTCGGACCGCCCATCGGTGCGAGATCGGTGGATTCGATTGCGCCGGTTTGCTGCTGTGCCGCCGAGCCGGCGAAGAGCGGACCGTCGCCCAACCGTGCTGAGCCCGAAGAACACCCAGCAGCAATACCGGCCAGCGACGCAACCAGAACGATCTTCGCCGCCCCCGATTGCCCGAAACGCCGCAGTCCCTCGCGCATGACTCGCACCCCTCTGCGCCCAAAATAACGAGGCCCCCATAAGGCGCGTGGAGACGCTAACGAAACTTTAATCGGCGGCGGCACATTGCCCGGAAATGCTTGGTTTTTGTTATGCTTTTCAGCATCGTGCGCGAGTGTTGCAGTGGTGTCACAGAACCCCTGCGACGCCGGGGACCAGCGGCACGAAGCGAACGTCGGCGATCCGCTCGCCTTCTAGACCGTCGGCCGTAAGGCGGCACTTTAACAACTCTTGCGTGTGTCCCTGATCACCGATCGGCGCGACCAGAATGCCCCCCGGAGCGAGCTGGCTGACGAGCGCCTCGGGAACGGCAACGGCGGCGGCGGTCATGATGATGCGGTCGAACGGGGCGTGCTCGTCCCATCCGTCATGGCCGTCGCCGACCTTGAACGAGACGTTGTCGATGCGCAGCACGCGCAGCCGCTCGGCGGCGAGTTCGGAGAGCATGTGATAGCGCTCGACCGTAAAGACGTGCGCGGCGATGCGGGCGAGGATCGCCGCCTGATAGCCCGACCCCGTCCCGATCTCGAGGACCGTCATGTCGGGGCGCAGCTCCAACGCGTCGGTCATCATCGCGACGATGGTGGGCTGGGAGATCGTCTGCCCGCAATCGATCGGGGCGGCGCGGTCCTGATAGGCGAGGCGTTTGTGGCGGGCCCCCAGAAAGAGCGACCGGGGCACGCCTTCGAGGGCCGCCAGAGTGGCGCGCGAGGCGACATTCTGGCGGCGAAGGTGCATCGCGAGCTCGGCTCGCGCGATGGCCTCCTCGTCTTCGCTCATTCAGCCGATATGCGGTCAAACCCCGTGTACGGCAAGAGAATCTCGGGCACGCGGATCGAACCGTCCTCTTCCTGATAATTCTCCATCACGGCGATCAACGCGCGGCCGACCGCGACGCCCGATCCGTTCAATGTGTGAACGAAGCCTGGCGCGGCATCCGGCGCGGGCCGGTAGCGGGCGTCCATCCGGCGGGCCTGGAAATCACCGCAGACCGAGACGGAGGAAATCTCGCGATAGGTGTTCTGGCCCGGCAGCCAGACCTCGATATCGTAGGTGCGCTGAGCGGCGAAGCCGATATCGCCGGTGGAGAGCGTCACGACGCGGTACGGCAGGCCGAGCGCCTTCAGCACCGCCTCGGCGCAGCCGACCATCCGCTCCTGCTCGTCGAGCGAGGCCTCCGGCGTCGTGATCGACACGAGCTCGCACTTCTGGAACTGGTGCTGGCGCAGCATCCCATGCGTGTCGCGGCCGGCCGAGCCCGCCTCGGAGCGGAAACAGGGCGTCAGCGCGGTGAAGCGCAGGGGAAGCGCCGCCGCGTCGAGGATCTGCTCGCGCACCAGATTGGTGAGCGGCACCTCGGCGGTCGGGATCAGCCAGCGTCCGTCCGTGGTCTTGAAGAGATCATCGGCGAATTTCGGAAGCTGGGCCGTGCCGAACACCGGCGCGTCGCGCACCAAAAGCGGCGGGCTCACCTCGAGATAGCCGTGGGTGTTGGTGTGCAGATCGATCATGAACTGACCGAGCGCGCGCTCGAGACGGGCGAGCTTGCCGGTGAGGATCGTGAAGCGCGAGCCCGCCAGCATCGCCGCCTTCTCGACGTCCATCAGCCCGAGCCCCTCGCCGAGCGCGTCGTGCTCCTTCGCGGGGAACGAGAAGGCACGCGGCTCGCCGATGCGGCGCAGCTCGACATTGTCGCTCTCGCTCTCTCCCTCCGGGACGTCCGCGAGGACCATGTTGGGGAGCGCGGCGAGCGCCTCGTGAAGCGCCTCGCTCGCGGTACGCTCGGCATCCTCGCCGGCCTGGATCTCGGCCTTCAGCGTGGCGACCTCGTCGATGAGCTGCTGGGCCGCCTCCTCGTCCTTCGCCGCCTTCGCCTTGCCGATCGCCTTCGAGGCGGTGTTGCGCTTGGTCTGCGCGTCCTGCAGGCGGGAGATGATGTTGCGGCGATTGTCGTCGAGGGCGATGAGACGCGCGGCGGCCGGCTCCATTCCGCGCTTCTTCAGCGCGGCGTCGAAGGCGTCGGGCGCGTCGCGGACGGCGCGGATATCGAACATAGCTCTTTCTCTGGCGGTCTGGCGTGGGAGCCGCGCTCTCTCCCGGGGCGCGGGCTCTTGGTCCTATACAAGCGACATGGCCGGTTCACCATAGGCGTCGGCGAATCCGGGCCGGTCACTGGAGGCGCAAAACGCAACGAGGCCGGACGGCGTTCCGTCCGGCCTCGTCCGTTTAGCGTGGGTTCGCCCGCGTCTACTCGCCGTCCGCGGCCTCCGCGGCGGCGGCGGCGGCCGCTTCGCGTTCGCGCTTCAGCTCGAGACGGCGAACCGAGAGGATCGAGATCTCGTAGAGGATCAAGCCCGGCACGGCGAGGCCGATCTGGCTGATCGGATCGGGCGGAGTCAAAATCGCGGCGATGATGAAGGCGATCACGATCGCATATTTGCGCTTCTTGCGAAGCTGATCGGCCGTGACGAGACCGGCACGCCCCAGCAGCGTCAGGATAACCGGCGTCTGAAACACGATCCCGAACGCGAAGATCAGGATCATGATGAGGTTCAGATACTCGCTCGTCCGCGCGAGGAGCTGGATCGAGGCCTGATCGCCGTTGCCCTGCTGCTCCATCGACAGGAAGAAGCCCATCGCGAGCGGCATCACCACGAAATAGACGAGCGCCGCCCCCATCGCGAAGAGGATCGGCGTCGCGACCAGGAAGGGCCGGAACGCGCCCCGCTCGTTGTGATAGAGCCCCGGCGCCACGAACATGTAGATCTGCGAGGCGATGACCGGAAAGGCGAGGAAGAGCGCCCCGAACAGCGCCAGCTTCAGCTGCGTGAAGAAATATTCTTGCGGCGCGGTATAGATGAACTGGATATCGCGCACGTTGCCTGCCGCCCGCTCATAGGGGACGATCAGGATGTTGAAGATGTCGGCCGCGAAATAGAAGCAGACGATGAAGGCGATCGCGATCGCGATGATCGATTTGATGAGCCGCGAGCGCAGCTCGATCAGATGTTCGATCAGGGGTGCACTCGACGCCTCGATATCTTCGTGCGTCATCGCCGTTCGCCTCCAGCGGCCTCGGGCTGTCGTTCGGTGACGACCGGGGGCGCTTCGGCGGGCGCGGCCGCCGGCACCGGACGTTGCGGCTCGGCCGCCGAGCCCGTCGTCGTCTCACGGGCTCCGTGGGTGTCGCCTCCGCCGCTTCCACCATCGCCGCCGCCGCCATTCAGCGGCGCACCGTCGGAACTCGGCGGTACGCTCTCGGGCGTCAGCGGCACGCTGTCGGGCACCGGCTGCTTCGCGTCGACGGTGGACGAGACGGACGCCTTCGCGTCGTCGAGGCCCTTGCGGACGCTCTTCGTCGGATCGATCGACTTCACGGCGTCGATCGATTTCGACACCCCGGCCATATCCTTCTTCACCTCGTCGAGGTTCGCCTGTCGCTCCGCCTCGCGGAGCGCATCGTTGAAGGTGTTCTGGAACTCGCGCGCCGTGCGGCGGACCTGACCGAAGGTCTTGCCGAAGGCCCGCAACATGCCCGGCAGCTCCTTCGGACCGACCACGATGATGGCGATCACCGCGACGACGAGCAACTCCGTCCAGGCAATGTCAAACACTCGCGTGGTCTCGGGTTAGGCGCTGCGGCTTTTCTCAGCATCCTTCGTGTTCACGGTGGATGCCGGGGTGTGGTCGATCGTGCGCGCGGTCTCGTTGCGCGCGCTGTCATCGTCCTCCGCGAGCCCCTTCTTGAAGCTGTTGATCCCCTTGGCGACGTCTCCCATCAGCTCGGAGATCTTCCCGCGACCGAAAAGCAGCACGAGGATCACACCGATGATGAGGATCTGCCAGACGCTGATACCCATGTCTCACTACCTCTTTTTCGTTCTCGTTTGACCGGAGCACGCACCGCAGCACAACTGCACCAGCCGCCTCTGTTCCGCCGATTTCGACCCCGAGTGCCGGGGTTTCGAAATCCCCCTCCCGATTACGGGAGGATCGCGACTGTCGACCGCCACCTATAGCGCGCCTCAGGGCCGGCGACTATGATAATTCTTCGTCATCCAGCACGATCGCCTGACGAAAATCCGCCTGCACCCGGACCCGCTCGCCATGGGGGACGAGATACGGCTCGGCGCGAAGCTGCAATTCTACGTCGCCGACCGCGGTCGTCAGCTCCATATGGGTTCCGAAAAAGCGGCGGCGCAGAACCCGCGCATCCACACCCGCATCGCGATCGGCGGGGAACACCCGCAGCGCGTCGGGGCGGAAGGCGACCACGACGCGCTTGCCCTCATGGTCCGGGCCGACGGGAATGCGGCCGATCGGAGTTTCGAGAAGACCGCCGGCGGCACGCCCGCGAAAGATGTTGAGGCTCGAGAAGACCTTCGCCGCCTCGAGATCGACCGGCCAGCGCCAGATCTCCTCCGGCGTCGCGGTCTGAATGATGCGCCCGTCGCGCATCAAGGCGATGCGGTCCGCGACGGCGAGCGCCTCCTCCGGGTCGTGCGTCACCATCACCGCGGTCGCCTCGCGCTCGCGCAGGAGCGCCAGAGTGTCCTCGCGCACCGTGTCCCGGAGCCCTCGGTCGAGACCGGAGAACGGCTCGTCGAACAAGACGACACTCGGCGCCGGTAGGAGCGCGCGGACGAGCGCGACGCGCTGCTGTTGGCCGCCCGAGAGTTCGTGCGGATAGGCCCGCTCGTAACCGGCGAGACCGACATGGGCGAGCGCCTCGGCCGCCCGCCGACCGCTTTCGGCGCGGCCGATCTTGCTCAGCCCATAACTCACATTGTCGGTGACGCGCAGATGCGGAAACAGCGCGAGATCCTGGAACACGAGGCCGAGCTTGCGCGCCTCAGCGGGCACGAAGGAGCGCCCGTCCGCGACCACCTGGCCGCCGACGCTCACCGTCCCCGCTCCTTGGCGCTCGATCCCGGCGGCAATGCGCAAAAGCGTCGTTTTGCCGCAACCAGAGGGACCCAAAAGGCAAACGATCTCGCGCGGCTTCACCTCGAGCGAGACATCGGACAGGATCCGTTTCCCGCCGATCGAGAAGGAAATATCCTTCATCACCAACGGGCTGACGGCCGCTTGCGCGTCGATCGCGTCAGAGCGCGGGGGCGTCGTCGCCGTCATCTGCATCGAGTGGGTCCTCATCGGCGTCCAGTGCATCGTCATCCCGCGGTATCGGGACGGAGAAGCCCGCAGGGGGCGTTCCCTCGAGAAGCCCGGCGCCCTTCAGATCGTCGAGGCCGGGAAGATCGGTGATCGCGGCGAGCGAGAAGGCATCCAAGAACGCCGCCGTCGTCCCGAACGTCACCGGGCGGCCGGGCAACCGCCGCCGGCCCCTCAGCCGCACCCATCCGGTTTCGAGGAGGATATCGAGCGTCCCCTTGCCGACCGCAACCCCGCGCACCTCCTCGATCTCCGCGCGCGTGACCGGCTGATGGTAGGCGATGATCGCGAGCGTCTCCATCGCGGCGCGCGACAGGCGGCGCTCGGCGACCCGCTCAGCGGTCATGAGATAAGCGAGATCGCCCGCTGTGCGGAACGCCCAGCCGTCCGCCACCTCGACGAGATTGATGCCGCGATTGGCGTAGATGGTCTGCAATTGACGCAGGCGGTGGGACAGATTGTCCTCTTCGGGAAGCCGCGCGGCGAGCGCCTCCTCGGTCAACGGTCCGGCGGAGGCGAAAAGGACCGCCTCCAAGCGGCGCAGCGCCTCGCTCTGTCCCGGTCCACCGCCGAATAGGGTGACGGGTTCAGCCATCTTTGTTCGTCTCCGCTCCGTCCATTCCATTCGAGCGCAGATAGAGCGGCGCGAAGGGCGCGCTCTGCCGCACCGAGATCTTACCCTCGCGCGCCATCTCGAGCGCCGCGCCGAAGGTCGACGCAATCACCGCCCGGCGGCTCTCGTGCGAGGGCATCGCCGCGATGAGCGCCTCCAAGGGAAGCCACTCGGCATGACCGCCGACGATCCGCTCCATCACCCGCCGCGCGTCGACGAGGGAAAAGACCGGCCGCTTTTCCATCTTGGTATCGCGCGCCAGCTCGACCTGACGGACCGTGCCATAGGCCGAAAGAAGCTCGTAGAGGGAGCCCTTGTAGCTCTTTTCCTCGTGGATGATCGGCACTTCCGGCGCCCCGCGGGCGAACAGATGAAGGCCGAGCCGCGGACGGGCAAACAGCGCATCCGCTGCCTCGCGCATCGCCTCGAGGCGGCGAAGGCGGAAGGCGAGATCCTCGGCGAGTTCTTCCCCGTCGGCGCCGCCGTCATTCTCGTCTGGCGCCAGAAGGCGGCTTTTCAGGAAGGCGAGCCAGGCGGCCATCACCAGGAAGTCCGCGGCAAGCTCGATCCGCAGATCCTTCGCCCGCTTGATGAAGGCGAGATATTGCTCGGCGAGCGGCAGGATCTGGATCTTCATGAGATCCACCTGGTTGCGCCGCGCGAGGGCGAGAAGAAGGTCGAGCGGCCCCTCGAAGCCGGCGACGTCGACATGAAGCATGTCGTCGTCTTCCAATGGGGTGCGGGGCGGATCCTCGAAATCGTCGACGAGACGCAGATGCGGCGGATCCTCGCTCACACGGCCGCTCCCGTCAGGGCCGCGAATTCCTCCCGCATCGCCTCGATATCCCCCGCCTCCGGCGCGCTCCGGCCGTTCAGCACCTGGGCGAGGCGGCGCGCGGCGAGCGGGGCCATCGGCGCCAGATGATCCGCGAGAAGACGCATCTCGGCGAGATCGCCATTGCAATGGAGGACACAGTCGCATCCGGCGGCGAGCGCGGCGGCCGCGTTGTCCGCAAGGTCGGAGCCGAGGGCGCCCATGGAAATGTCGTCGCTCATCAGCAAGCCGTCGAAGCCGATCTCGTTCCGAATGAGGTTGATGACCGTCGGCGACAGCGTCGCGCAGCGCGCCGGATCGAGGGCGGTGTAACGCACATGCGCCGTCATCGCCATCGGCAGCGCGGACAGTTCACGGAATGGCGTGAAATCGGCCTCGAGCGCCTCCCGCGAGGCATCGACGACGGGCAGCGAGACGTGGCTGTCCACCGCCGCGCGGCCATGACCCGGAATGTGCTTCAGCACCGGAAAGCCGCCCGCCGCCTTCACCCCGGCCGCGGCCGCACCGGCAAGGATCGCCACGGCGCCCGGCGTCGTCGCATAGGCGCGGTCGCCGATCACGTCGTGGCTGCCTGGCACCGGGACGTCGGCGACCGGCAGGCACGGCGCGTTGATGCCGAAACGGGCAAGGTCGGAGGCGATCAGATAGCCGACGAGATAGGCCGCGCGCCGGCCGGCCGCCTCGTCCGCCTCGAAGACGCGGCCGATCGCGGCGGCCGGCGGATAACGCGGCACCAAAGGCGGCCGGATGCGCTGAACGCGGCCGCCCTCCTGGTCGATGAAGACGAGACTCGCGCCCGACGCCGCCTTGGCGTCGGCGACGAGCCGTTCGATCTCCTCGGCCGAGCCGATATTGCGCGCGAAGAGGATGATGCCGAGCGGCCGCGTTTCGGCAAGGAAGGCGCGCTCGTCTTCACGAAGCCGAATGCCGGCGAGGCCGACAATGAGAGGAGCCATCATCGTCTCAGTTGCGTCCCACGAAACAGTCGGCACCGGCCGATTTCAATTGCTGGCAAACGCTGACGGCTTCGTTGCGCGTCTGCGCGGGGATCCGAACGCGATAGAAGATCCCGCGATTGCCGACGTCGGCCTGGAGGATGAGCGGCTGCACGTTGGCAAGGACCGACGGGAAGCGCGATTGCAGATTGCGGAACGAGGCTTCGGCGTCCGCCTGGCTCCGTTGGGAGGAGACCTGCACCCCCCACGGGGCCGCCGAGGCCGGCGCGGCCGACATTGCGGCGACCTGCGGCGAGGCGCCCGGACGGACGACATTGTTGTCGACCGGCGTGCGGCCACTGCCGCCTTGGTCGGCGCGGGGCTCGACGTAGGCGGACGGGTTGGCGGTGGCGGTCTCGGCCGAAGCGACGCTCGAATTGTTGGACGCGACCGAGGTCCGGCGCGGCGGAGGCGTCGGCCGGCGCACCGGGACCTGGGTCACCGTACCAGTTTCGCCGGTGGCGTCCCCGTCATCGACGCCGAGCTCCTGGTCCGCTTCGCTCGTCGCCTCGTCCTCGTTGACGCTCGACGCGCCGTTCATGAACGCTTCCAAGGCGCCGCTTCCGTCGTCGGACGGATCGAAACCGTCGTCCGCTGCCGGGAAGGCGCCCGTCTCGTCGGCCGATGATGCGGGCGCTTGATCCCCGGCGGCCGGCGGCAGGCCGGCGACGGTGTTCGCGGTGTTGGGGCCCGCGGGGTCGGAGGTTGCGGGGCTCGCGGCCGACTGCCGCGCCGCGGTGCGGGCCGGACGCGCCGAGCCACTGCCCACCTGATCGGCCGGAACGATCGTCCCGTCGGGCCGGACGACGACGGTCCGCACGCGGCGCGAGACGAGACCGTCGCCGGTCTCACCATCGTCGAATTCGTCCTCGGCGGCGGCGACGCTGTCGATGCGCACGCGGTCCGGCATCACGAGCTGTTCGCTGTCGCCGAGCGCCGTCCGTTCGGCGATATCGGGCAGCGCGCTCGATTCGGTCTCTTCGGCGCGCACCTTCACATTCCGCGCGTCGGCCTGGATCACGCGCGGCTCGCCGGTGGTCACACGGCCCCCGGTGAAGAGGCCGAGCGCGAGATAGCCCCCCACACCGAGGATCGCCACGACGCCGACGAGTGCCGCGATCCCGACGGTGCGCGAGCGTGTCCGACTTTGCCGGCCGGCCGCGGCCGCGCGGCTCAGCGACGGCGGCAGATCGTCATAATCGCGCGCGGCAAAATCGTCGTCGTCGTCATAGTCATCGTCATAGCCGGCGAGATCGACGAGGGGCTCGTCGTCTTCATAGGCTTCGCCCTCCCCTTGCCGGTCGTGGCTGTCGGGGAAGAAGACGCGGGCGAGCGGGTCATCCATGTCGGGCGGCGCGGCCGGGAACGGCTCGGCCGTCTCCTCGCGCCGCTCGAAACGGAAGGTCGGGATCGGCTTCGAGCGCTTGACCCCGATACCGGCCGGCTGCGTGAGCGTTGCCGGCGCAGATGGCGGCTTCGGCGCGGTCTGCGCGCTGTCGTCGACAGGGGGCGCGGGTGTCGACGTCGCGCGCACGTCCTCGCTCTGCGGTCGCGATGGCGCCGCGCGGTTCGAAGGCAATGCTGGCAGAAGAGGCTCGGTCGTTTCGTCGTCCGCCGGCGGCGGATCCTGGGGTTTGGCGCGTCCGTTGGCGATGATGGCGCCGATCGCGTTGTCGAGTTCCCATTCGAGGGCGTCGGCAGGCTCCGACGTCACTGGGGCCGACGGGGTCGGAAGGTCGTCGATGTCCTCGGGGGGACCGGCACGCGCCTTGACCGGCGCGGCGGGCGCGGTCCGGGGGGCGCCGGCATCGTCGGCCGGGCGTACGCGGGTGTGGGCAAGCTGCGCCTCGATCGGCACGCGCAAGGTCGGCGTCGTCACCGGCCGGCGCGGTCTGGCTGGCGCGACCGTCGCGGGCGGCGGCGTCTGCGCTTCGATGCGCTCAGGTTCGAGATTCTCGTCCTCGAAATCGACGTCCGGCATCGCGTGATACGGCTCCGCCGCGTCCGGCTCCATGAGCGGATCGGCCTCATCGTCCGAAACGGCGCGCGCGACGGGCCGCTCGGCCGCGAACTCGCGCTCGAAATCGACTTCGAAGTCCGGCTCGAAGAAAGCGGCTTCTTCGTCGTCCTCCGGCTCGTCGGCGCGCATCACGAAGGATTCGCTCGCCGCGTCGGGCTCCGGCTCGGGTTCGGCCACAGGCTCGGGATCACGCGCGCCCGCAGGCCGGGACAACTCGTCGCTCAGCCGCTTTGCGAAGGCGTCGCGCCGCGCCGAACCATGGCTCGAACTGAAGGCGGCGCCGATCGGGTCGTCCTCCGGCGCCGCCCTGACAGGCTCGGTGTCGAGGAACGCGTCCTCGTCCGGGAACCCTGCCTCGGCGTCATCGGTGAACCGGCCATCGTCTTCGTGCGCGTCGTCCTCGCCCTCGGGGATGGTATCGTCGTCCATTCCCTCGGCGGCGAGGCCGTCGGTCATTGGCTGATGGACGACATCATCATCGTCCGGCCCCTGGTGGACGACATCATCATCGTCCGAGGCGGACCACGCCGCATCATCGTCCCAACCCGTTGCGGCCGGCGCGTCGGAAGCCGCCTCAGGCTCAGGATCCGGCCTGCGGCGCTGCGGGTCGGACGGCGCTTCGATCGCGCCGCGCGCCTCGGAATCGAGATCATCCCCCGCTGCGTCGACGGCCTTTTCAGGCTCGCGCGCCTTGGTGCGGGGCGGAGCCCATCCGACCGGGTCGGCATCGACGAACTGATCCAGTTCGTCGAACACGTCGCCGGAATCAGGCACACGCCTCTCGTCCGCTCGCGCCGGAGACGGCCGCTCAAATGAGGAGGATCGCGTCGGACCGTTCATGGTTCGCCCGCCACTCAAACTTGCACTCCGCTTCGAGGCGCCAACCGGCTTTGACGAACCGGCTACCGCATCTCATTCGGCGCGCTGACACCCAGCGCCGAAAGCCCCTGACGCAACACCGCCTGGACAGCCTCGACGAGCGCGAGCCGCGCCCGCGTCAAGTCTCGCGCTTCGGCGTTAACGAACCGTAGCGTGACATCATCCTTGCCCCTGTTCCATTGCGTATGCAAGGCGGCAGCAAGCTCGTGCAAATAGAACGCGACCCGGTGGGGTTCGGCGACGTCCGCCGCACTGGCGAGGAGTTGGGGCCACAGAGCAAGGGCGACCACGAGGCTCCGCTCACCGGAATCGGCCAACGATTCCAAAGGCGCCGACGCAAGGTCATCGAGGATCGTCGCATCGAACGCCTCGACCGCCTGACGCTTCACCGAGGCGCAGCGGGCATGGGCGTACTGCACATAAAAGACCGGATTGTCGCGGCTCTGCTCGGTCACTTTGGCAAAGTCGAAATCCAACGGCGCATCGGACTTGCGATAGAGCATCATGAAGCGGACGGGATCGGCGCCCACCTCGTCGACGACCTCGCGCAGGGTGACGAAATCGCCCGCACGCTTGGACATTTTCACCGGCTCGCCCGCCCGGTAGAGCTTCACGAGCTGGCACAGGAGACAGTCGAGCTTGACCTCTCTGTGGCTCAGCGCCGCGACCGCCGCCGTCATCCGCTTCACATAGCCGCCATGGTCGGCGCCGAGCACGTCGATCAGCCGGTGATAGCCGCGCTGGATCTTGTGATCATGATAGGCGATGTCGGACGCGAAATAGGTGTAGCTGCCGTCCGACTTCTTCAGCGCGCGGTCCATGTCGTCGCCGAACTCGGTGGAGCGGAACAGCGTCTGCTCCCGGTCTTCCCAGTCCTCCGCCTGCCCCTTCGGCCGGGGCAGCGTGCCCTCGTAAACGAGACCCTCGCTTTCGAGCCGGGCGATCGTCTTGCCGACAATGTCCTCGGGGCTCTGCAGGCTCTTTTCGGAAAAGAACGTCCCGTGCTCGATCGAGAGGACCGCGAGATCGCCCCGCACGGCCTCCATCATCATCGCGATCGCCGTCTCGCGCACGAGCGGCAGCCACGCCGCCTCCTCTTGGTCGAGGAGCGCGCGGCCGTGCTCGGCCGCCAGCGCCTCGCCGACGGGGACGAGATAGTCGCCGGGATAGAGGCCGGAGGGAATCTCGATCGTCTCGCCGAGCGCCTCGCGATAGCGCAGGAAGGCGGAGCGGGCGAGGACGTCGACCTGGGCGCCGGCGTCGTTGATATAATATTCGCGCGTCACCTCATGGCCGCGCAGCGCCAGAATGTTGGCGAGCGCATCGCCGACGACGGCGCCGCGTGCGTGGCCGACATGGAGCGGCCCGGTCGGATTCGCCGATACATATTCGACGTTCACCTTCTGCGGCGCGTCGGTCTGCGCGAGCGCGGTGAAGGCGGCGCCGTCCTGGGCGGCGCGCACCACGGCGGCGGCGGCCTCGGGCGAAATCGTGATGTTGACGAAGCCGGGCCCCGCGACCGACGCGCTCGTCACGAGCGGGCTGTCGGCAAGGCGCGCCGCGATCAGCTCGCCGAGCTCGCGCGGGTTGCGCTTGGCCGCCTTGGCGAGAACCATCGCGGCATTGGTGGCGAAATCCCCGTGCGTCGGGTCGCGCGGCGTCTCGACGGCGATACGGTCCAGTCCGTCGGTGAGCCCCTCCCCTTCCACGATGGCGGCGACGGCCTGTTTGAGTGTCTCGACGAGATGCATGACGTCCCTTGGATCCTGAAGTGGCGCCTCCTTAGCGCCGCCGGCCCCCAAGCGCGAGGGGGTCGGGCCGTATTGCGCGCATATCAGCCGAGATCGGGCGTGCCGCCGACGAGCCGGCGATGCTCGCCGAGGGCGAACCGGTCCGTCATGCCGGCGATATAGTCGCACGTGCGGCGAAGGCGGCGGGCCTCCTCGTCGCCGGGACTGAACCATTGGGCCGGCAACAAAGACGGATCGCTCGCGAAAGCGGCGAAAAGGTCCTCGACCACGCGGCCCGCCTTGACCCGCGCCGCGAGGACGTCGGGATCGCGGTAGAGGTCGCGGTGAAGCATCGTCTTCAACGCCTTCTCGGAGGTCGCCATCTCGGCGGAGAACGCAACGAGCGGCCCCTCGTGCGCCGCAACATCCCCCGCCGTCGCAACCCCGGCGCGCGCCATCCGGCGGATCGTCTCGCCGATCACGTCCTCGATCATCCGGGTGAGCTGCCGACGCACCAGCTCGTGCGTGCGCCGCGCCGGATCGAGCCCCGGCGCCTCCCGCTCCACCTCGTCGAGAATGTCGGCCACGAGGTCGATCTGCCGCACACCCTCGAAGGTGAGGATGCCGGCGCGCAAACCGTCATCGAGATCGTGCGCGTCATAGGCGATATCGTCGGAGATCGCCGCGATCTGTGCTTCGAGGCTCGCCTGGGTGACGAGATCGAGGTCGGCGAGCTCGGGATCGGACAAAAACGGCGAGCGCGCATCCGCCGCCGGCGGCCCGTTGTGCTTCACGAGGCCTTCGAGCATCTCATAGGTGAGGTTCAGCCCGTCAAAATGGGCATAGCGGCTCTCGAGGCGGGTGACGATCCGGTAGGCCTGCGCGTTATGGTCGAAGCCGCCATAAGGCGCCATCAGCCGGGCGAGCACGTTCTCGCCCTCGTGGCCGAACGGGGTGTGGCCGAAATCGTGACTGAGGGCGAGCGCTTCGGCGAGGTCCTCGTCGAGGGAGAGGACGCGGGCGATCGACCCGGCGATCTGCGCCACCTCCAAAGAATGGGTGAGGCGCGTGCGATAATGGTCGCCGTCAGTGGTGATGAAGACCTGCGTCTTGTGCGTCAGCCGCCGGAAGGCGGAGGAATGCACGATTCGGTCGCGATCGCGCTGGAATGGCGTGCGCGTCGCCGAGGGCGGCTCGGCGATCCTGCGCCCACGACTCTTGGTCGGATCGCTCGCATAAGGGGCGAGCAAGCGCGGGGATGGTCGCACGTTTTGCACGAAGGTCCCTCTCCTGATTCTGGCGTCGTCGTGTGCCACCCTATATCAAGGGCGTAACAGGATCCTTTTCAGGAGGCGCTATGACCGACGCATCCTTCCAGGTGACACCCCGGGCACTGACCCGCGTCGCCAAAATTCTTTCCGGTGAGCAGGCGGGCGCGCTGCGCGTCTCGGTCGAAGGCGGCGGCTGCTCCGGCTTCCAATATCGCTACGACCTCGTCGAGGGGCCGGAGGGAGACGACCTCATCATCGAGGGCGAAACCGCGACCGTGGTGGTCGACCCGGTGTCGCTGCCTTTTCTCGCCGGCGCCCAGCTCGATTTCGTGGACGATCTGATGGGCCAATCCTTCCAGATCAACAACCCGAACGCGCAGTCGAGCTGCGGCTGCGGCACGTCCTTCTCGCTCCTCTAACCCCTCGGGGCCATCTTGAAGATCGCGACTTGGAACATCAACGGCGTCAAAGCGCGTCAGGACAGCCTGACGCGCTGGCTCGAAGAGGCGACGCCGGACATCGCCTGCCTGCAAGAGATCAAATCGCAGGACGAGACCTTTCCCGCCGAAAGCGTGGAGCGGCTCGGCTACAATGTCGCGACGCACGGGCAGAAGGGTTTTAACGGCGTGGCGCTTCTATCGAAGCGCCCGCTCGAGGATATCACCTGCCGCCTTCCCGGCGACGAGGAGGACGATCACGCCCGCTGGATCGAGGCGACCGTGTCGACCGATTCGGGCGTGGTGCGGGTGGTGAGCCTCTATCTGCCCAACGGCAACCCGGTCGACAGCCCCAAATTTCCCTACAAGCTCGGCTGGATGGAGCGGATGCTCACCCGCGCCGAAGAGCTCCTCGCGACCGACGAGCCGATCATCCTCGCCGGGGACTACAACGTCATCCCCGAGCCGATCGACGCGCGCCACCCGGACCGCTGGGTCGACGACGCACTGTTCCAGCCGGAAAGCCGCAGCCTCCACCGCGCCCTCGTCAATCTCGGCTATGTCGACGCGCAACGCGCCGTCAGCAGCGCCGACGGGATCTATACCTTCTGGGATTATCAGGCCGGCGCGTGGCAGAAGAATAACGGCATCCGCATCGACCACGTCATGCTCTCCCCCGTCGCGGCCGACCGCCTCGTGACGGTCGACGTCCACAAGCATACGCGCGGATGGTCGAAGCCGTCCGACCATGTCCCCGTCGTGGTGACGCTCGAGGTCTAACCGCCTCTCCCGCCGGCCCCGCCCGCCGGGAGAGCGTCCACGTCACGACGGCGGAATGCGGCGCGCGAGCACCTCTTCGATGAAGGCGCTCTTGGCGCGTCGATAGACCTCCATATCGGCACCGGCGAAGCGAGATTTCAGCGCGTTATACTCGGCGACGAGGCCGGGTGAGGCACGGAGCGCCTCGACGAAATGGTGAAACACGTCGAGCGGCCCGCCGATCGCGACGAGCTGCACGCCGAGCGGCGGATCGCTCCGATCGTCGGCGAAGGCGGCAAAGGCGTCCGTCCGCACGGAGCCGTCATTGCGGGCGAAATGCGCGCCGAGCGCATGGTCGGCCGCCGGGAAATCGGCCGCCTCCACCCGCACCACGATATCGAGATCGCCTTTTGTGAGGCAGCCGGGCACCGCTGTCGCGCCGACATGGCGAATGTCGGCCTCCGGCAATCGCGCGACGATGGCAGCGCGGACCACGGTAAAGAGCCGCTCCGCCTTGCGTCGTGCAAGCTCGGGATCGACGAGCATGAACGGCGGCTCGGATTGCATCGGCGCACTATCGCGAAGGCTGGCGGCGTGATCAAATCAGGACATGCGGGTCGTGGCGCTGCCCAAGGCGGGGGCGATCCTCGCCATCCATGATGAGGGAGAGGCCGCTTTCGCGGCTGGGCTCAACAACGAAACGAGTCGCTTTCGCGGCCGACCCCAAAAAACGAAAGGGCCGCTTGCGCGGCCCAGCCCCAACAACGAAAAGGGCCGCTTTCGCGGCCCGGTCCTAAAACGAAAAGGGCCGCTTTCGCGGCCCTCCGTGGAAATTTGGCGGACGTGGGTCGCCCGGCAAATGCCCGATCAGTCAGCGAAGCCCCAGAGGTTGCTCCACAGTCCACTCCCTGATCCAGACGCCGACGCCCGCTCAGAAAATCCACTCGACATTGGATCACCTCCTTTCGCTGTGTTGGACACACTCCGATGGTGACATGATTCTCGCTGAATGCAAGTCTCGTGCCCCAGAGGCTCACATCTCCACACCAGCCACGATATCGTGATCACGATCACGACAATGTGATGCGGTGCGAATCACCGTCATTCCCCGACCACACCCTCCACCGCGAGCGCGATCGCGAGGAGCCGCCTGTCGCCATCCGCCGCGCCGTCGAGCTCCAGCCCGACCGGAAGCCCCTCCTCCGTCGTCGCGATCGGAAGGGTGACGCCCGGAACGCCGAGAATGCTGCCCGGATCGGTGTTGCGGATGAACGCCTCGAAGGTCGGCACCGCCTCCCCGTTCAGCGTCACCGTCTCGTCCGATCCCTCGATCGGCTGCGCTTCGAGCGGCGTCGTCGGGAAGACGATCGCATCGAGCGTGTTCTCGGCGAAAAGGGTGCGATAGGCCTCCTGCATCGCCGGACGCAGCGTATCGACGGCCTTCCGGTAAACCTCATCCGGAACGCCGTTTTCCCCCATCACCGCATTGTCGAACACACCCTTGACGTCGGGGCTCGCAATGGCGGCGACGAGGCCGTCGAGCGTCCGGTCGGGGGCGCGATCGGCGAGGAAGGCGGTCAGGTCCCGCTTCACCTCGTAGAGCGCGATCGGAAAACCGGCCTCCCCGCTCATCCGCATGATGTCGTCCATCTTCACAGGAACGAGCGTCACGCCCGCTTCCTCGAGCGTTGCGAGGGCGTCGTCGAAGGAGGCTTTGACGCCCGGCGAGAGGTTCGCGACCAACTCCTCCGGCACGCCGAGACGGACCGTCGCGAGGTCGACCCCGTCGAGGTTGACGTCACCTTGCGTGATCACCGCATCGAGAAGGGCGACGTCCGCGACGGTGCGCGCCATCGGTCCGGCCGTGTCCCGCGTCGAGGAGATCGGCACGATCCCTTCCGACGGATAGCGCCCCGTGGTCGGCCGCAATCCGACGAGGCCGTTGAGCGCGGCCGGGATCCGCACCGAGCCGCCGGTGTCCGTGCCGAGGCCCGCCGCCGCCATGCCGGCCGCGATCGCCGTCGCCGTCCCACCGGAGGAGCCGCCGGCGAAGCGGTCGGGCGCCACGGCGTTGCCGACGGCGCCGTAGGCGGCGTTGTTGGAGGTGATGCCGAAGGCGAGCTCGTGCATGTTGGTCTTGCCGATCAGTACGGCGCCATTGTCGAGGAGCCTCTGGGCGACGGGCGCCGTGCGGGTCGGCACGAAACTGTCGAGGCCCGGTGTTCCCGCGGTCGCGCGCAGACCGGACACCAGAATGTTGTCCTTCACGACGATCGGCACGCCCGCGAGCGGACCGGATGCGCCGCTCGCGGCGATGCGCTGATCCACATTGCGCGCCTCCGCGAGGGCGCGGGAGCGGTCGAGGGTGATGAAGGCGTTGAGGCCGGATTTCTCCTGTGCCACCGCGAGCGAGGCCTCGGCCACCTCCTGCGCCGTCATCTTCCCTTCGGTGATCGCGCCCACGATCTCGCTCGCCGTCATCTTTGTGACGTCGTCGTCGGCACGCGCCTGCCCTGCGATCGGCACGAGCAGCGCCGCCGCGATCATCGCCCCTCCGATCCTCGTTGCGTGAGACCTCATGGTCCGACCTCCCTCGTCACGTGTGAGCATCCATATGGATCACAACGCATGGGAAGACAGAAATCGCATGAACCCCTCATGAGCGATCGGCGATCACGGCCTTTTCGGGCAAGGGGAAGAGCCGCAAAGCGGCAGCCAAAATATCCCGGTCGCCGGTGACGACGATGCGCTTTGCCGTCTCCAACGTCGCGAGCGGCATTCCGGCATAGATGGCAGCGGCGATCGCCTCCGCCTCCCCCTCGATCACCGCCTCGGCCTGAGACAGGTCGCCGGGCCCGATCTCGATCCCGCGCGGGGAGAGGTGGCCGAGAAAGCGCTCGTGCCCGGCTTGAAAGCCGATCCGGGCGTCGATGCCCGCCGCCTCCGCCCGTGCCGCGTCGAACATCGTCCTCAGCGACAGGAGAAGGGAGGCGCTGGAGAAGGGCAATGTCGGATCGTGGAGCGGCGAACGGGCCGCCCAACGCCCCATTTCCCGCAAGATCGGCTCGGCTTGATACCCCCACGGAGTGAGCCCGTAGACCTTCGACGCGGCCGGCGGCGGCAAAGCCCCACGCTCGACGACGCCGATGCCTTCAAGGTGCTGGAGCCGCTGGCTCAGAATATTGGCGCTGACGCCCGGCAGCGCGGCCTTGATGTCGCTGAACCGTTTCGGCCCGGTCATCATTTCCCGCATGACGAGAAGCGACCAGCGCTCGCCGACGAGATCGAGCGCGTGAGCGGCCGCACACGCATCGCGATAATGGCGCTTGGGCTCCGGCCCCGCCTGTTTGGTTACTTTATCTAACTTCATTATTGCTTTTTGTGACCAACCACTCCAAGAAGCACATAACGGATGGGAGGAACCCGATGCCACAGATGATTTTTGTTAACCTGCCAGTTCAGGATCTTACAAAGGCGACCGCGTTCTACGAATCAATCGGTTTCCGGAAAGATCCGCGATTTTCCGATGAGACGGCCTCGGGCATGGTGCTCACGGACGTGATCCACGTGATGCTGCTCACGCACGAGAAGTTCGCCTCGTTCACGCCGCGCCCCATCGCCGACGCGAAAGCCTCGACCGAGGTGCTCCTCGCCATCTCCGCCGAAAGCCGCGAGGGGGTCGACGACATGGTGGCGAAGGCGACCGCGGCCGGCGGTGCCGCCGATCCCGGTCCGCAGCAGGACTATGGCGTCATGTACGGCCGCAGCTTCGAGGATCCGGACGGCCATATCTGGGAGGTCGTATGGATGGACCTTGCCGCCTTCCTGGAGGCGAGCGGCCAGGCGCAGACCGCCTGATCGGCGCGACCAGAACGACAACACCTGATGGAGATCGACATGACCTATGTGGACGGGTTCCTCCTCGCCGTGCCGACGGCAAACCGTGAGGCCTATATCAAGCTCGCCCGCCAAGCCGGCGAGAGCTTCAAGAAAAATGGCGCACTCAGCTTCGTCGAGTGCTGGGGCGACGACGTGCCGGACGGCAAGGTGACGTCCTTCCCGATGGCCGTGAAGAAAACCGAGGACGAGACGGTCGTCTTTTCGTGGATCACCTGGCCCGATAAAGCGACGCGCGATGCCGGGATGAAGGCCACGATGGAGGACATGCAGTCCCACGACGAGCCGATGCCCTTCGATGGAATGCGCATGATGTTCGGCGGCTTCGAGACGATCGTCGAACTTTGAGGCCGACACCGATCGGGCGGCGCGCCGGGCCGCCCGATCACATTCGGTAACAGCCACTTTTTCCACTTGCCGAACCCGCCAGGGCGTACAATTTTCCTAATCCACGGCGATCCCCGCCGTGAAGTCCGCGGAACAACTTCCGCCCTAAGGACAACGCCAATGGCTGGCAAACCTCAGAAAACCAATCCGCCGAAGAAACCCGCGCCGCAGGGCAACCAGAAGCCCAAGGCCTAAGGCACGGGCTACCGCGCGCCGCATCGGCCGATAGGCCATTCGGCCCGATGAGGTGACGCCCTCGCCGCCGCGCTTGGAGCCGGCAATGCGAGGCGCCCGGCGCATCGACGATCGATCCGAAAGGACGATGCACCGATGCGCCGAGGCGACGATCGAGGCGAAGGCACGAGAAGGCCCGGATCTGCGCAATCCGGTCGGGTGAAGCTCGAATTTGCCACTCGATCAACGGCGACCCCGCTCCTGGACGGCGGATCGCAAGCTCCACTCATACCGATCGACGGACATGCCCCCCGTCGATCGGTTTTCTATTGAAGCGCCCCGCCAAGGAATTAAATCACTTCCACTTGATGCCGCATCCGCGCGGCGGGTGTTGCCTCTCGGGCCCCGTCCCGCTCGCGGCGATCATCCGCATCGCCTCGACGAGTTCGCGCGGCGCATCCGCCCGCGGCGGCCGCGTCTCCCCCTCATCGAGGCGGCCGCGATAGCGGATCCGCCCTTCCCGATCGAGACCGAAAAAGTCCGGGGTGACCGCCGCGTGATAGGCCTGCGCGACCGCTTGGCTCTCATCGTGCAAATAGGGAAAGGCGAAGGCGTGATCCTCGGCGAACGCCTTCATCCGATCGAAGGAATCCTGAGGATAACGTTCCGCATCGTTGGAACAGATCGCGACGAAGCCGACGCCCTCGCGCGCCAGCAGGGCCGCATCGTCCACCATGCGCCGCGCCGCCGCGATCACATAGGGGCAATGATTGCAGATGAAGGCGACGACGAGGCCGCCTTCCCCCATGACATCGTCACGCGACACGGTGCGTCCATCGGTGGCAGGAAGGGTGAAGTCGGGCGCAACGGCGCCCAGCGCGGTTTCGATGGCCGGCATGAGAAGCTCCTTCCAGGGGCCGAACGGCCCTTAATCTGGGGTCAAGCGCCCGGAGACCGTCGCATTTCGGGCGCCGACGGGCTACTTAGCGTCGATCAGTGCGAGAGCGAGAATGGCAGACAAGGACCTCTTCAGCGAACGTCATGAGCCGGGCCGCAAGAGCGAACCGCGCCCTGCCCGCAGTGCGTCGAAGGAGGCGCGCGCCAACGCGCGCGCCGCGATCGCACCGAAGACGGCGGGTGATGGCGCCGACGCCGGCTACACCGCCGCCGATATCGAGGTTCTCGAAGGGCTCGAACCCGTCCGCCGCCGCCCCGGCATGTATATTGGCGGGACGGACCAGCGCGCCCTGCACCATTTGTTCGCCGAAGTTCTCGACAACTCGATGGACGAAGCGGTCGCCGGTCACGCCTCCTTCATCGAAATCCGCGTCGAGGACGGCCGCATCTCGGTGAGCGACAACGGGCGCGGCATCCCGGTCGAGCCGCATCCGCGCTTTCCCGATAAGTCGGCCCTCGAAGTCATCATGACGACGCTGCACGCCGGCGGCAAATTCGATTCCAAGGCCTATGAGGCCTCCGGCGGCCTTCACGGCGTCGGCGTCTCGGTCGTGAACGCCTTGTCCGAGGAGCTCGTGGTCGAGGTCGCCCGCGGGCGAAAACTCTACCGGCAGACCTTTTCGCGCGGCGTGCCGGACGGCCCGCTCGAAGAGGTCGGGGCCGCGCCCAACCGGCGCGGAACGACGGTGAGCTTCCGCCCCGATCCGCAGATCTTCAAGGAGCTGCGGTTCGACCCCAAGCGTCTCTTCGCCCAGACGCGGGCCAAGGCCTACCTCTTCGCCAATGTGGAGCTGCGCTGGCGCTGTGACCCGGAACTCCTCTCCGGCGAAAGCGCGCCGCCGGCCGAAGCCACCTTCCGCTTTCCCGGCGGCCTCGCCGACTTCCTCGCCGACGAGCTGAAGGGCCGGCCCAAGGTGAGCGACGCCCTCTTTGCCGGACGCGCCGGCGAGGCGGGCCGCCGCGGCGCGGTCGAATGGGCGATCGGGTTCGTCCCGGTCGACGAATTCACCCGCTCCTATTGCAACACCATTCCGACCCCGGAAGGCGGCACCCACGAACAGGGCCTTCGCGCCGCCCTCCTGAAATCGATCAAGACCCACGGCGAGCGGATCGGCAACAAGAAGATCGCGCAGGTCACCGGCGACGACGTGATGGCGACGACCGCCGCCGTCCTCTCCGTCTTCGTGCGCGAGCCGGAGTTCGTCGGCCAGACCAAAGACAAGCTGTCCTCCACCGAGGCGACGCGCCAGGTCGAGAACGCCGTGCGCGAGGCCTTCGAGGAATGGCTCGCCAAGGATCCGTCCCGCGCGAGCCTCGTGCTCGACGCCGTCATCGAGAAGACCGACGAGCGCCTCCGCCGACGCGCCGAAAAGGACGTCGCCCGTCGCTCCGCGACCCGCAAGACGCGTCTGCCCGGCAAACTCGCCGACTGCACCCAGTCGCAGGCGAACGGGACCGAAATCTTCATCGTGGAGGGCGATTCGGCCGGCGGCTCGGCCAAGCAGGCCCGCGCCAGAGCGACCCAGGCGGTCCTGCCCTTGCGCGGCAAGATCCTCAACGTCGCCAATGCCGGCCGCGACAAGGTGATGGCGAACCAGCAGCTCGCCGACCTCGTCCTCGCGCTCGGCTGCGGCCTGCGGAAGGATTTCGACCTTCAGAAGCTCCGCTATGAGCGCGTCATCATCATGACGGACGCCGATGTCGACGGGGCGCACATCGCCTCCCTCCTCATCACGTTCTTCTTTCGCGAGATGCCGGGCCTCATCGAATCGGGACACCTCTATCTCGCGGTGCCGCCCCTCTATCGCATCACCCAGGGCACCAAGACGCTCTATGCTCGCGACGATAAGCACCGCGAGGCCATCATCGAGGCGGAGTTCAATCGCGAGAAGAAGCTCGATATCGGCCGCTTCAAGGGCCTCGGCGAAATGATGCCGGCGCAGCTCAAGGAAACGACCATGGATCCGGCGACGCGTACGCTCCTGCGCGTCACGATCGTGTCGGAGCCCGACCTCACGCGCACGACGGTCGACCGCCTCATGGGCAACAAGCCCGAGGCCCGATTTGCATTCATTCAAGAGAATGCTGCTTTCGCATCCGCAGAGGCGCTGGACATTTAACCGCGCCCCTGACGCTTTTTTGCGACAAGTCAAATAACCGTACGCTTCAGCACGCCCGAATTGCGGCCTATTCGTGGGCCCAGATCAGGCGAAATTAGACTTATATCAATACATAGCCATCGATATGGTGCAGCGTCGCCGCCTCAGGCGTGCCTCAAATTCGGAACTTTCGGGGCTCGATTTTGACGACCACCTTGAGACATGTGAAACTGCTTGCTAAACGCGCATTGTGAGAATTTGCAAAAGGCTGAATGTAACCCATGGCCAATTCGCCTGACGCTAAACCGTTCGTTTTCCCGGCTGAATACGACTATCGCGCGGCGATGGGGTCGGTCATTCGCCATCTTAAAGAAAACCCGGAGCTGAAGCCCGCCTTCGAAAAAGCGAAAGCGGTGCCCCGAACCTTCGCCAACAGCGCTTTTTACGAAGTGACGCAGCGCTGTAACCTATTTTGCGAAGGCTGCTATTATTTTGAGGGTGACAAACCCCGCGACCTGCCTGAAGAATCCGACGTCTCGCGTTGGGAAGACTTCTTCCGTGCCGAACGAGACCGAGGTGTGACCATGGGTTACTTCCTCGGCGCCGAACCGTCGATGGAGCCCAAGCGGCTCGTCGCGGGGGCGAAATACATCCCGCACGGGAATGTTGGCACAAATGGGACTAAGAAAATTCCCGAGGAAGTTCCTTTTCGTATCCAGATTTCGATCTGGGGCGACGAGGCAACGGACAAAAAGTTGCGTGGCGGTGCAGTCTTCCGCAAGGCTATCAAGAATTATGCAGGGGATCCGCGCGCGCTCGCCCTCTTCACATTCAACCCCTACAATGTGAAGCATGCGCGGCAGATCACCGAGATGTGCGCCGACGCGGGCCTGCCGATCACGTTCAACATTTTCTCGCCGACGACGACGTATCTCGACAAGCTTCGGCAGTTCATGCCGAACGATAAGAAATTCTTCCGGATCAGCGATTCGGAGAGCAACATGCTCATGAGCACCGACGATCTCATGAACATCCGGGACACGGCGTCCGAGCTCCTCAACGATTTCCCCGACACGGTGATTTATTGCGAGGCCTATAACCGCCTGTCGACCAGCGGACGGCGCATGTTCGAGCTCGACCCGGAAACCGGGCTCGCCGAAGGCTGCCGCAACCGGCTCAAGGGCACGGAAACCGGCTTCTCCGGCTATTACAGCCCCGATCTGAAGAAGCAGAACGTCAAGTGCTGCACGCCCGACGTGGATTGCAGCGAGTGCCGCATTTACGGCGCGGGCTGGTCTTCGCTTCTCGCGCCGCCGGCCGACCTCGTTCAGACGGTCGAGGGCCTGAAAGACTGGATCGACGCCATGAACACCCTGGCGCGGATCTTTATTTACGATCATCAAGATGCAGAAATGGCCGGTGCGTATGCAAGCCGACTCGAGCACGTCCATGCCTGATACGGCGGACGCCGAAAAGACCAACGACGCCGCGCGGGAGGCGCGTCTCGAGATCCAAGCGATGTGGCGCGAGAAGCGCTTCGCCGACCTGGTCGCGAAGATGGAAGCGGACCCGGTTCAGGATCCGAACGCGTATCGATATTATATCCTGTCGCTGCGTCGGCTCGATCGGCCGGCCGACTCGCTGAAGGCGCTCGAGGCGGCCCGCACGGCGTTTCCGGACAACGATTCCATCGCCTTCATGGCGGCGCGCGCCGAGTCCGATCCGAAGAAGGCGAAGGTGATCCTCGACGAGGTGATCGCCAACGAATCGTCCTCCTTCCGCGCCCGCGCCCTGGTGCGCCGTGCCGAAATCGCGATGAGCGAAAAGGCATGGGAGGCGGCCATCGCCGACCTCGACGAGGCGATCACGCGCGGCGAGGCCGGCGATGCGGTCGATCTCGAAGGCGCCAAGGTGGCGCGCCTCCTGGCGCACGTTCATGTCGACGCCGACGACGCCACCCTCGCGGCGGATGCCGAGGCGCTCACGGTTCCGATCCCGGAAATCGTGCAGCAGCGCATCCGAACCGATCTGCGCGAGCTTCTCCTCAACGCGGAAGACGTCAGGCTCGGCCGCTTCTTCGAGGCGATCATCAACCGCGATCCGTCCGCGGTCCAATTGCGCGCATTCTTCGTGCAGATGAACTCGCAGTTCGCCGCCGCCAATCGCGGCCTTCTCGCCAAGCACCTCGAAAAGCTCGCCGAGGACGGGGCCGAACTGAAGCCGCACCTCATCGCGCTGCGCGCCGAACTGAACAACGCGGAAGGCAATCCCCGCGCCGGCATCATCGCGATGCGCGAGGCGCTCGCCAAGAATCCCGACGATCAGCGTCTGCGCTTCGGGATCGCCACCAATCTCGCCAATGTCGGCGATCTCGAAGAGGCCCTCTCCGAGTTCGACGCCGTGATCGCAGCGACCCGAGACGAGGCGTTCCGCCGCGAGGCTCGCCTCGAAGCGGCGATCGCCGCGCTGAAGACCGGCTCGCAGGCCCGCGCCGATCCCTATATCGAGGCGCTCGGCCAGAACACCACGGAGCTTACGGCCCAGCAAAAGGCCGTCCTCGCGCGCCTCGTGCCGCCCGAGCGGGCCCAGCGGATCGGCGCCACCGAGGCGCTTCCGGCCGACGAGGTGTTTTTCGACGGCTGGGTGCGTCTCTTCAAGGCGCCGGGTGACGTGTGCGTCGTGTGGCCGTTCGTCGGCTTTCTGCGCTCCGACCGGCGGCGGCGGACGATCATCGACATCTGGCGCCAGCGCGGCGTGTCGGTCGTCACCGTCGACGATCCGCGGCGACTGTCCGCCCTTGCCGGCATCGACCCGTTCTTCCCGGCGCGCGACCGGTTCAACTCGGCCCTTCACGAGACGATCGCGGCGCGCGGTTATCGCCGCCATCTCGCGGTCGGCGAATCGCTCGCCGGCTACACCGCGATCCTTTACGGGCTCGAAACCGGCGCGCTCGGTGCGCTGTCCTTCTCCGGCGGCACGCGGATCCCGCGGCTCGAGGATCTCCCCGACGATCGCGGCCGGGCCCATCTCAGCTACCTGCGCTCGATGATCCCGAATCCGGACCTCGATCTCGGCCCCCTCATCGAGCAGCGCCCCGAGTTCGTGGTGCACAACCACTATGGCGAGGGCAGCGTCGCCGACGTCGCGAGCGCCGAGCGGTCGAACTATCTGCCGAACGTCTTCCACACCGCGTGGCCGCACGACCATCACGCCTCCGCCGGCTATCTGGAGCGGACCGGCCAGTATGAGCGCGTGGTCGACGAGTTCCTCGAGGACACGCTCCGCGGCTGAGCCCCTCCATTCGCGAAACATTCTGCACCCGCGCGGCCCCCGGCCGCGCGGGTGTTTTCGTTGGGGGGTTCCGTTCGTTCGAGCCGGCATGGCTCGACTCGGCACATCGCTCACATTTCATCCGCTCGCGGCGCCCCGGCACAGCAGCGCGCACTGAGCTCACATAGGCGAAGTGGCGGACGACCGGCCTAAGCGCCTGTACCCACGAGCCGTTCGCCACCTCATCGCGATCTACGTTTCCGCGCGGAACGGCGTTTCGTCATCGGCGGGCGCGTGACTGCGGCGACGCGATCCTGGTCCTTCATACGCGCTCCTCAGAAGGCCGCGCTCACCCCATCTCGGCCGGTAGCCGCCCCCGAACGGACCAGACGAAGACGGCCGGTTTCGGCGAGAATTCGGATGCCGCGGAGCACGGAGCGGATCCGCCCATCCGTGCACCGCTGAGGCCATTGCCGGCCGACATCGGACACCGAATGTGAAGCCGCCGTCACCGTCGAACCATGCGCGGGGCTCGCCGCCGTCGTTCGGCCCCCAACGCATTTTCCTGTCCTCCGGCACACCTCCCCGCGCGGCCGACCGGTGTGCATCGCGCGTCGGCGGGCAATACCGGCCGGCGCGGCGGAGGGGTTGGGGCGATCTGCCGCCTTTTGCGGGAGGCTTCCGGCGGTGATCATGGCGCATGGATTGGACGCGCTCGATCGACATCTATTGCGAACGGCTGGACGCCAGCTTCTGGTCCGAGCCGTGGAACGCGGTGACCAATGCCGCCTTCATCATCGCCGCGATCGTCGCCTTCGTCGTCGGACGACGCGAGGGACGGCTCGATGGCGGCATTTTACTCCTGATCACCATCACGGTCCTCGTCGGGATCGGATCCTTCCTCTTTCACACCTTCGCGACGGTGTGGGCCGTCATGGCCGACGTGATCCCGATCCAGATCTTCATCGTCGTCTATTTCACGCTCGCGATGCGCCGTTTCGTGCTGCTTCCCTGGTGGGCGGCGATCGTCGCGACCGCCGCCTTCCTCGCCGTCTCGTTCGGGGGCGAGGCGGTGATGGAGCGCCTCTTCGCCGGCGCGCTCAACGGGTCGGAAGGCTATGTTCCGCCGCTTCTCGCCCTCGTCGCGGTCGGCGTCGGACTGGTCCGCTGGGGCAATGCGGGAGCCGGCTGGTCGCTCCTCCTCGCGAGCGCGATCTTCGCCGCATCGCTCTTCTTCCGCACCATCGACATGGCGGTCTGCCCGAACCTGCCGATCGGCACGCACATCCTCTGGCACACGCTGAACGGTGTCCTTCTCGGCACGCTGATGGTCGCGATGATCCGGCATGGTGCCCGCCCCGGCACAGCCCCCGGTCACGACGCAGCTGAGGGACGTTGACGCCCCGTCGCAGGGCGCCCGTGTTCGCGGGGCATCGCTGGCCCGATCCGCCGCGCGGTGCGGGCCGCGCTCGCGGTAAAATGGGGCCGATCGTCAGCGGCTCCCGGTCGACTCCGCCGACGGTGAGGGCGGACAGGATCGCCATCGCGGCGATCATCGCATTGTGACCGTCCTCGGGGCGTGAGGCCTGGGCGTGCCTACCGCGCAGGATCACCGGCATGGAGGATGCCTTCCTGCCCGACGATCACCAGCTGGCGCTCCAGGCCGCACAGGGTTGCGGCTGCGGTTTGTTTCCGGACGTCGATGATCGCCGCGCCCCCAAACGCCGCAGGCCGCGCGGGTGCGCCGTAGGGAGATCGGTGCCGAGCACGACGAGGCTCGCCGTGAATGGTCGCTAAGCGCTCAGTCGGAGCCACCGAGCCACCGAGCCACCGAGCCACCGAGCCACCGAGCCACCGAGCCACCGAGCCACCGAGCCACCGAGCCACCGAGCCACCGAGCCACCGAGCCACCGAGCCACCGAGCCACGGTCCGTGGCGGGGCGGTGAGTGGTCAACCCTCGTGCGGTCGGATTGGCGAACGCCGTGTCGGCGCCGAGGGGCGCGAGGGTGGGTGTGGCGGGCGGCGCAGATCGAGCCGTGCCTCCCCCCGGTTCGGCGAAACCGGGTGGAGGCTCGGTGCTCTCAATAGTGGCGGAGCAGCGCGGTCAGGCGGCCTTGAATGCGGACTCGGTCGGCGCCGAAGATGCGCGTCTCATATTGCGGATTGGCGGCTTCGAGGGCGATTGTGTTGCCGCGTTTGCGCAAGCGCTTCAGCGTCGCCTCCTCGTCGTCGATCAGGGCGACGACGATCTCGCCGGTCTCGGCCCGGTCGGTGCGCTTGATCACCACGGTGTCGCCGTCATGGATGCCGACATCGATCATCGAATCGCCGCGGACCTCGAGCGCGAAATGCTCGCCCGGGCCGAGCATGTCGGCCGGGAGATGGATCGCGTGGGACTTTTGCTGGATCGCCTCGATCGGCACACCGGCGGCGATACGGCCCATCATCGGCACGTCCACGATGTCCTGCGCGGCGGAGACGGGGCGGAGCGGCGGGCGCTTGAAGTTGGATGCCAAAGGCTCGCGCGGTGGAGCGGCCGGCGCCGCACCGTCGATCACCGAGGGGGAGAAGCCGCGCGGCTGGCGCAAGGGCTGCTGTTGCGACGCGATCGAATCGGGGAGACGGAGCACCTCGAGCGCACGGGCGCGGTTCGGAAGCCTGCGGATGAAGCCCCGCTCCTCGAGCGCGGTGATGAGGCGGTGGATGCCGGACTTGGACTTGAGGTCCAGTGCATCCTTCATTTCCTCGAACGAGGGGGGCACACCCGTCGCGTTCATCCTTTGCTGGATGAACATCAGGAGATCGTACTGCTTTTGGGTCAGCATATGTGACGTCCGGGTCTGCGCAGGGCGGCTGCGCCGCGTCCTCAGTTAGCGAATCGTTTCTGATCGATCCACACGAACCTTATACACGTTCGTCGTGTGTTCTACAACCCGGCGTATTTGAGAACGTCCATGTTTCCGCTTTGAGCGTTATAGCCTGATATACTGGCAGATCTCTCCAGCCTCTGCCGCCGGCGCCTCGGGTGGGCGCACCAATAGCGCGTCCGCATGCGACAAGATCGACAGCATGGACGAATCCTGCACGTCGAACGGGATGATCCGCCCGTCCTCGAGCCGCGCCCGCATATGGTCGCGCCGCGGGCCGTTGGCGCGAACGGATGCGCCGAGGATCCCGGTCTCGATGCGCGGACCGGGGGATTTGTGGCCTTGCATCGCCTCGATCAGCGGCAACAGGAAGAGCACCGAGCACACCACACCCGAGACGGGATTGCCGGGAAGACCGAGGACCATCGGGTCCGACGCGAACATCAGCGGTTTTCCTGGCCGCACCGCGACGCGCCAGAAGTCGATCGCGATGCCGAGATCGCCGAGGGCCGGCTTGACGAGATCGTGGTCGCCGACCGACGCGCCACCCAGCGTCACGAGAATATCGGCCGTCTTCAGCGCCTCGCCCGCCCGCCGGGCGATCTCGCTTTGGATATCAGGGGCGATGCCGAGATCGATCCCCTCCCCGCCCACGCCGGCGATCATCGCGGCGAGCGTCGGCGTGATCGAGGCGACGATCTGGTCGGGCCCGGTCGGTGCACCGGGCGGCACGAGCTCGTCGCCGGTCGCGAGGAAGGCGACGCGGGGGCGGCGCGCCACCGCGATCTCGGCGTGTCCGCCGGCACCCGCGAGCGCGAGGTGGCGTGGCTCGAGCCGCGTACCGGCCTCGAACAAGGTCTCGCCGTCGCTGAAATCGAGGCCTTCGCGGCGGATATGATCGCCGGCACGGACGGCCTCCTTCGTCGACAGCATGTCGCCATCGCGGACGGCGTCCTCCTGGATGAGGACGCAATCCGCTTCGGGCGGCACCGGCGCGCCGGTGAAGATGCGCACCGCCTCGCCCGCCGCGAGCGGCCGCTCGAAGCGCCGCCCCGCCGCCGATTGGCCGACGACGCGCACCGGGCCGGCCGCGATCTCAGCGGCACGCACGGCATATCCGTCCATCGCCGAGGAGGCGAACGGCGGCTGCGTGCGGCGCGCGCGGATCGGCTCGGCGGCGACGCGGCCGCACGCCTCGGCGAGCGGCACACGCTCCGCGCCC
Source organism: Acuticoccus kalidii (assembly GCF_021556395.1). Classification (GTDB taxonomy): domain Bacteria; phylum Pseudomonadota; class Alphaproteobacteria; order Rhizobiales; family Amorphaceae; genus Acuticoccus; species Acuticoccus kalidii. The sequence continues at coordinate 70,521 of NZ_JAKGCS010000010.1, read as the reverse complement.
AGCTTCGGCGCGGCACCGAGGAGCCGCGCGCGCGCCTCTTCGACGCTGATCATGACGCCCGCCATGTCCCCGACCGGCCGCCGGCCTTTTCGAGCAGCCGGATCGGACCGATCGTCATACCGCGATCGACGGCCTTCGCCATATCGTAGAGGGTGAGGCAGGCCGCGCTGACGGCGGTCAACGCCTCCATCTCTACCCCGGTGCGGCCGCGTGTCGACGTGCGGGCGGTGATCTTGTAGCCGGGCAGCGTCGGGACCGGGACGAGATCCACGATGACCCCGTCGAGCGGGATCGGATGGCAGAGCGGGATGATGTCCGCCGTCCGCTTGGCCGCCATGATGCCCGCGATCCGTGCAGCCCCGATCACATCGCCCTTCTTGATGTTCCCCGCCTCGATCGCGGCGAGCGTCGCGACCTCCATCGAGACGACGCCTTCGGCGATCGCGTAGCGCTCGGTCTCGGCCTTTTCGCCGACATTCACCATATGCGCCGCCCCCGCCTCGTCGAGATGGGTAAGCGGGGTGCCGAGCAGCGCGCGCGTCGCTCCGGCGACGTCCTCTTGCCGCATCAGGCTCTCGCCGACGAGGAAGGCGTGCGCGCCGGCGGCCTGAAGGCGCCGGACCTCGGCGTTGGAGCCGATCCCGGATTCGGAAATCAGGATCGCGTCGGCCGGCACTTGGGCGGCGAGGCGCTCCGTCACGCCGATATCGGTGTGGAAGGTGCGCAGATCGCGGTTGTTGATGCCGATCAGCGGCGAATCGAGGCGCAACGCGCGTTCGAGATCCCGCTCGTCATGGACTTCGAGGAGCGCGCCCATGCCGAGATCGCGCGCTTCGTCGACCAGGATGCGCGCCGTTTCGTCGTCGACCGCCGTCATGATGACGAGGATGCAGTCCGCCCCCCACACGCGGGACTGCCACACCTGCTCGCGCACATAGAGGAAATCCTTGCGCAGGACCGGCAGCGAGACGGCGGAGCGGGCGGCGGCGAGATAGTCGGGACTGCCTTGAAAAGACGGCGCGTCGGTCAGCACCGAGAGGCACGTCGCGCCGCCGTCGGCATAGGCCTTCGCGAGCTGCGGCGGATCGAAATCGGCGCGGATCAGCCCCTTTGACGGGCTTGCTTTCTTGATCTCGGCGATGAGGCCGGGGCGACCACGCTGCACGGCATTGCGCAGCGCGCCGACGAAGTCGCGCGGCGGCGGGCCGGCCTCGGCGCGGTGGCGCCACTTGTTTCCGTCCTCGAGAAGGCGGGCAGCGCGGATTTCCTCGCGCTTATAGGCTTCGATGCGGGCGAGAATGTCGGGCGTATCGGGCACGGCGTTCATCAGGGGGCCACCGCTTGGGAGACGGAGACGAGGGCTTGCAGGCGGGCGGCGGCCGAACCGTCATCGAGAAGGCGCTGGGCGAGCGCGACGCCCTCTTCGAGGGTCTCGACCTTCTCTGCGACGAGGAGGGCGCCGGCCGCGTTGAGGCAGGCGATGTCGCGATAGGCGTTCTTCTCACCGCCGAGCACGGCGCGCAGGGCGGCGGCGTTGTGATCGGCATCCGCGCCGCGAAGATCCTCGGGCTTGGCGATCGCGAGGCCGAGTTCCTCGGGATCGACGGTGAAGATGCGGACCATGCCGTCCTCCACCGCGGCGACGTGGGTGATCGTCGTCGTGGTCATCTCGTCGAGCCCGTCGCCGCCATGGACGACCCAGGCCCTTTCGGTGCCGAGCTGGGCGAGCACCTCGGCGATCGGCGCGACCCATTCGGCGGAAAAGACGCCGACGAGCTGGCGGGTGACGCGCGCCGGGTTGGAAAGCGGGCCGAGGAGGTTGAACACCGTCCGCGTGCCGAGCTCGACCCGCGCCGGCCCGACATGCTTCATCGCCGCGTGATGGGCGGGGGCGAACATGAAGCCGATCCCCGCCTTCTCGATGCACGCGGCAATGCCGATCGGCGTGAGGTCGATCCGCACGCCGAGCGCCATCAACGCGTCCGCCGCACCCGATTTGGACGATAGCGCGCGGTTGCCGTGCTTGGCGACCGGGATGCCGGCGGCCGCAACGATGAAGGCGGCGCAGGTCGACACATTGTAGGTGCCGGAGGCGTCGCCCCCGGTGCCGACGATGTCGATCGCCCCGGCCGGGGCCGTCACCGGGGTCATCTTGGCCCGCATCACCTCGACGGCGCCGGTGATCTCGTCGACGGTCTCGCCCCGGACGCGCATCGCCATCAGCAGGCCGCCGATCTGGGCGGGCGTCGCCTCCCCCGACATCAGGACGTCGAAGGCTTCGGACGCCTCGCGGCGGGTCAGCGTCTCGCCTGACGCCGCCTTGGCGATCAGGGCTTTGAGGCCATTCATCGGTTCCCCCGATTTCTGTTTTTGTTCAGCAAGGCCATCACGAGCCCTCGGCGACGCCGATGATCTGGTTCAGGACCGGCTGGTTGACGGTCGCGCCGACGCGCGCCTGCCACCCGTTCACGAAGTCGAGCAGGATGGTGTTGGCCGTCCCGTCGTTCAGCGTGTTGCGCATCTGTTGAAGGTCCGCCGCCTCCTCGAAGAACACGGGCTCGGACACCTCGGCGACCTTCAGCACCACGTGCCGGCCGTCCTCGGCGATCACCGAATCGGCGTGACCGAGCGGTCCCTCGAAGGCGGCTGCCGGTGCGGGTTGCGGCAGGTCGGCCGGCGGGTTGCCCTGCGAGAAGGGCTCCGTCGTGTTGAGCGTCACGCCATATTGCGCTGCGACGTCGGCGATCGGCGTGCCGCCTTTGACGGCGGCGGCCGCCTCCTCGGCGATCGCGTCGAGGCGCTTTGCCTTCTCCGCGGCGGTCCAGGCGACGAGAACGTCGCCGGAGACGTCCTCGAAGGGCTGCTCGGCCGCTTCCACCGTCGCATCGGTCTGGACCCAGACATAGGCGTCGTCGCCACGGACCGGGATCGCGTCGTCACCCGGTTCGGAGCCGAAGGCGGTTTCGAGGACCTGCTCGGATTGCGGGATCTCGGCCTGATTGCCGTCCCGATCGATGCCGGCGCGGGTGACGAGATCGTAGGTCTCGCTCGGCAGGTCGAAGCGCTCGGCGAGCTCGGCGATGCTCGCCCCGCCGGCGACCGCGTCCTCGACATTGTCGTAGATGGTGCGCACCTCGACGGCTGCCTCCTCGAGGGCGAGGGTCTGGCGGATTTCGTCCTTCACCTCGTCGAAGGGGCGCTTGTCGGCCTCCTCGATCTCGCTGACGCGCACGAGGACCGGACCGAACCGGCCTTCGATCGCCGCCGCGCCTCTGGCGGGAAGCTCGAAGGCGGCCTCGGCGACGGCCGGGTCGACCAGCGCGGAACGCTGCACGAGGCCGAGATCGACATCCTCGAACTTGCGGTCGAGCTCGCTGAGGATCGCGGAAAAGGCCGTGCCCTCATTCAGCGCGTCGGCCGCCTTCTGGGCGATCTCCATGTCGGACAGGACGACCTGCTGCACACGGCGCCGCTCGGGCGCGCCGTAGGCGCCCGGCACGTCATAGGCACGCTGAACGGCCTCGTCGCTGACGGCGTCGGGCTCGGCGATCGCCGCCGGGGTGAGCGTCACGATCGAGAAGGTGCGCCGCTCGGGGGCGCGGAACTCGGACGCGTTCTCGTCGTAGAAGGCGCGGAGCGTCTCCTCGGACGGATCCTCGATCACGTCGAGCACGCTCTCGTCGAGCGCGAACCATTCGACGGTGCGCGACTGATTGGCGTAGCGGTTGAAGGCCTGCAGATAAGGCGTCGGAGCGCTGACGCCGCCAATGAGGCCGTTCACCCACATTTCCTGCGCCGCAGCGGCGCGCTGCTGCTCGATGAATTGCGCCTCGGTGTAGCCGTTGTCGGCCATCAGCCGGTCGAAACGGCTGCGGTCGAAGCTGCCATTGGGGCCGGCGAAGGCCGGGTTGTCCCTGATTCGGGCGGCAAGCGCATCGTCGCTGAGGTCGATGCCGAGCTTGTGGGCCGCGTCGACTTGAAGCGCCTCGGTCACAAGGGACTGGAGAACCTGCTGCGGCAATCCGAACGTCTGCGCCTGTTGCGGCGTCAAACTCTGTCCCAATTGCTGTGACAAGCGGTTCGATTGAAGTTGGTAGACGCGCGCATACTCTTGCGCGCTGACTGGCGTATCACCCGCCCGAGCCACCTCGCTCGGGTTGATCTGATTCACGAAGCCGGAGATTCCCCAGACCGCGAAGGACATCACCAGGAGTGCGATGAGGATCTTCGCGAAGATCCCTTTGGCGCCGCGGCGTAGTGCGTTGAGCATATTGGACTAAGGTTTGCCGTGGTTGATATGGGAGCGGACCGGCTTGGCGGAACGCCGCCGGATGATAAGTAGCGGGCACTCTGCCCGCAAGGCACGCAAGGAGAGGGCACGGGATGCTGATCGCTGGCAACTGGAAAATGAATGGTGATCCCTCTTCGATGGAAGAGTTCGGGCGCATGATCGCCCGCGCCCCGGAGGCAACGGCCAAGGGAATCGACCTCGTCGTCTGCCCGCCTTTCGTGCTGATCGCCAAATGCGCCGACCGCGCGACGGTGTCAAAAGTCGAGGTCGGCGGGCAGGATTGCCATCCCGAACCGAGCGGCGCCCACACCGGCGACATTTCCGCCGAGATGCTGGCCGCGTGCGGTGCGACGGCCGTGATCGTCGGCCATTCGGAGCGTCGGACCGACCACAATGAGACCGATGCCCTCGTCGCCGAGAAGGCGACCGCGGCCCAGCGCGGCGGGTTGATGGCGATCGTCTGTGTCGGCGAGACGGAAGCCCAGCGCGATCAGGGCGAGGCACTCGCGGTCGTGAAGCGGCAGATCGAAAATTCCGTCCCCACCAATCTCGACCCGGCGCGACTCGTTATCGCATATGAACCCGTGTGGGCGATCGGCACCGGTCGCACCCCCTCGATCGACGATATCGCGCAGATGCACGCCCATATCCGCACGATCCTCGAGGGCCGATTCGCGAACGCGCCGGTGCGCATCCTCTATGGCGGCTCGGTGAAGCCGGGGAATGCGGCCGAAATCCTCGCGGTCGACAATGTGGATGGCGCCCTCGTGGGTGGGGCGAGCCTCAAGGCGGACGATTTTTTGGGCATCGCCCTCGCCGCCCCCGCAAAGAGCTGACGCGACGCCCGGCCCGCGCGACGTCCCGGCGGGGACGCGCGCGGTGGAAACGCCGCGCGCCGAGCCACGCTGAGATCAGGCGGGGGGCCGATCGAGGAGATCGCGCACCGCGCGCACCAGTTGGGTCGGTAAGAACGGCTTCAGGAGATAGCCGCGCGTCGCGCTCGTCTCCGCCTCGAGCGCCTCGAAATTCTCGGTGTATCCGGTCATCAGAAGGAGGCGCATCTCGGGCTGCGCCTTGGTGAGCCAGGCGGCGAGCTCATGGCCCGTCATCTGCGGCATTACGATGTCGCTGAGGACGAGATCGATATGGGTCGTCCCGCTCGACAGGATCCGGTGGGCCTGCTCCCCGGTCGATGCATAGATCACGTGATAGCCGCTGAGGGTCAGCGCCTGCGTGATCGCCGAAGCGACCGCCGCGTCGTCCTCCACGACGAGGATCGTCTCGTCCCCGCGCGGACGCCGGGCGAATGCGTTGACCGAGATCGACGTCGTCGGCTCGTCGCCGCAGCGTGGCAACAAGACGGTGAAGGTGGTGCGGGAACCGGGGTCGCTTTCGGCCCAGATATCCCCGCCGGCGCGCATGACGATCGAGTGGCAGATCGACAGGCCGAGCCCGCTGCCCGACCCGACCGGCTTGGTCGTGAAGAACGGATCGAAAATCCGCGGCAAATGCTCCGCCGCGATCCCCGTCCCGTTGTCGATGACACGCATGCGGACATATTCGCCCGCCGGGAGCCGCCCTCGCGGGACCGACAGGCGCGTGTTCGTAATGTCGACCTGGACGCGCCCGCCGTTCGGCATCGCGTGCTTGGCGTTGAGTGTGAGGTTCATGAGGAGCTGGTCGATCTCGTTGGGATCGGCCCAGATCGGCCAGACCGGATCTTCCGCCGGCAGGAACACGAACTCGATGTCCTTCGGAAAGGACCGGCGCAGCATATTGTAAAGGCGCAGCACCGCCTCGTTCGGGTCGATCACGATCGGGCGGGACGGCTGGCGGCGGGAGAAGACGAGGAGCTGGCGCGTCAGGTGCCGGGCGCGCTCGGCGGCCGAATCGATCCGCTCGATCATCTCGCGCCGCGGATCCCCCTCCTCGCAAATGTCGAGCAGGAACTCGGTGTTGCCCATGATCACGACGAGGAGATTGTTGAAGTCGTGCGCGATCCCGCCGGCGAGCATTCCGACGGCCTCCATCTTCTGCGCCTCGCGGAGCTGTTCGGAGAGGAGGCGGTTTTCCGTCACGTCGCGGATCGAGGCGAGCATTGCCGGCTCGCCCTGCCAGGCGATGTCGGCGACGCGAATCTCGGCGGTGATCGGCCGCTCGTGGCCGAGGATTTCGATCTCGGAGGTCTTCCCGCGCTCGATCGAGAAGCCGAGCCACTCGCCCACCAGCGTCTCGCGTGTCGCGGCGAAGAGGTCGCCCGCCGCGTCGTTCAGATAGCGGACCGTCCCCTGCATATCGACGACGATGACCGCGTCGGGATTGGCGTCGATGAGCTGGCGGACCTGGCGGTGGGCCTCCTGGGCGCGGAACCGCTCGACGGCGTAGAGGATGCAGCGGGCGAGGAAATTCGCGTCCGGCTCGTTCTTCCAGATATATTCCTGCGCACCATGGCGCAGCACCTCGTCCCGGAGGCCTTCGGGATTGACGCCGGAGACCACCACGACCGGGACCTGCGGATAGTCCTCGCGCAATGCGATCAGCGTGTCGACGCCGCGGCTGTCCGGCAGGTTGAGATCGAGAATGACCGCGTCGAACTCATCCTCGCGCAAGGTGCGGAGGGCAGAATTGAGGCTCGGTGCGGTTTCGGTCTCGAACGGGACGAAATTCGCCGTTTCCAGAATCGCTTCGGTGAGGGCCGCATCCGCCGGATTGTCCTCGACGAGGAGGAGACGGCAAACCTGTTCGTCAGTCTCCATCGGCCCGCATCGCTCTTAGGGTTCCCCGCCGCGGGGCCGGTCGAACAACCGTTCGAGCCGCTCCGCTTCGGAGGAGAAACTGTAGGTCGGCATCCCGGACAGGATGCCCGAAACACCACGGAACGCCGATTTGATATGCATCCCGTTCCCGTCGATCATGTACTCGCGGATCTCCTTTTCGTGCCACGTTCCTCGCATCTTGAGGACCGCGAGCCCGCGCCGCATCTCGCCGGCGAGTTCGACATAACGCAGAAGAATGATGGTGTCCGTGATCGTCGAGATATGCGTCTCGGTGATCGATTCGCCGCCGACCAGCATCGACGTCGTGTTGGTAAAAAGGCCCGTCGTCTCAAGGAGCTTGATATAGCTCGTGAGACCGATGACGAACTCGCGAAAGGATTTCGGCGTCGACACGCGCTCATAGGCCGACATCGAATCGATCGCGACCCGGTGCGGTTTGAACGCCTGGATGTCCCGCTTCATCTGGATGAGATGGTCCTCGAGGCCCATCACCTCCGGATAGCGGCAGATGATGCGCAGGAGCCCGTCTTTCTCGGCCTGCTCGAAATCGACGCCCCACGCGATCGCGTTGCGCGTCAACTGCTCGCGGCTTTCCTCGGCGCCGAAGAGGATAACCCTTTCGCCCGCGTTGATCGCCGCTTTGACATATTCCGTCACCATGAGCGTCTTGCCGGTGCCGGTCGCGCCGCTCACGAGGATGATCGAATCGCGGTACATCCCGCCGCCGCACATACGGTCGAGCTCGGCCACGCCGGACGAGACGCGCACGGCGGACGATTTCTGATGAAGCTCGGTCGCCGAGAGCGGAATGACCGTCACCCCCTCCGCCGCGTCGATCGTGAAGGGATATTCGCCCTTCTGGTGTGTCGCGCCGCGAAATTTGAGGATCTCGATCGTCCGCCTGCGCTTCTCGTTTTCCAGTCGATTGCGCACGACGAGAACATTGTCGGCGACGAATTCCTCGACGCCGAAGCGGCCGACGCCCCCCTCCTCGTCCGTCCGCTCCATGTTGACGATGGTCGTCACGTCGAGGCGGCGCAGGCCCGCGAGGATCCGGTGCAACTCGCGCCGGACGACATTCGCGTCGGTGAACTGAGGAAAGAGCGCACCGACAGCGTCGAGGATCACCCGCCTCGCGCCGACACTGCGCACGGCCGCTTCGATCCGCGCCATGAGGGCCGACAGGTCGAAGGCGCCCGTCTGCCACAGCTCCTCCCCCGGATCGGCCGTCGCATCGACGACGGCGAGCCGGTTGTCCTTGACGAGCTGTTCGAGATCCCAGCCGAACGAGGCGACGTTCAGCATCAGATCGTCCGGCGTCTCCTCGAAGGTCACGAAGACGCCGTTCTGCTCATACCAACGCATGCCGGCGAGAAGGAATTGCATCGCGAGGACGGTTTTGCCGCTGCCCGCGGTCCCCGCGATGAGCGAGGAGCGTCCGCGTGGCAGCCCGCCATTGGCGATCTCGTCAAATCCCGGGATTCCCGTCGCAAGGCGCGGAAGCTCCGGGGGCTGCGTGTCGACCATCATTCTACTCCGCGTTCCGGGTCATGAATGGGGGCCGGAACGATATCCAATCCGAGAAGCACCTTCTCTCGGTCGCTCAAATCCCCGATGATCTTTCGCACCGGCTCGGGCAGGCGCCGCACGAGCGTCGGTGTTGCCATGATCTTTTCATTTTCGGCGAGCCGCGGATTCTCCAGAACGTCGATGACTTCGATCTGGTATCGGTCACGCAGCTCGTTTTCGCAGATTTCCTGCAAGTTCCTTATGGCGCGTTGGGAGTGCGCTGTTCGTCCCGTGACATAGAGGCGTAGCCGGTAGCTCATGGAATAGTTCCCTGAAAGCGGCGCCGATGCCCGATTCGATAGTAGTCGACGAGAAGACCCATCATCTCCAGCGCAAACAATCGACCTTCGACAATCAATGAATGGTGTCGTTTGATATTGACTTCTTCGGCGGCCTCGTCGAGCGCCGCCGTGTGGACGTCGATGACATCGCGCGGACCCGCGCCGAGATCGCCGAGGCGTGTCACCAGGAGCTCCATCGAGTCGCGCGGCTTGGGCGCGTCGGCGAGGAGCTGATTGACGTATGTGCGCAAGAGGCGGCCATAGGAGCCGACGCAATCGTCGAATTCGGCCGGCAGGCGGGCTTTGACGGGGCCGAGGCCGAACACACCCGCCGTCACCGAGGTCTCGGCCGCATCGGAGGCGAGGCTGCGATAGCGCGCCATCGTCTCGCGCAACTCGCGCAGCTCGGCCTCGCGCTTGCGGGTGATCGCATAGCCGATCGCACGGCGCAGCGCGTTCGGATGCAGCTCGTTTTTGAAGAGATAATCCTGCGCACCGGCATTGATGCAATCGAGCGCGAGCTCCTCGTCACTCATCCCGGTCAGCACCAGGATCGGGACGTCACCGATCTCGCCGCGGATCTTGCCGACGCTTTCGCTGGCGACGCTGTCCGGTAGACGAAGATCGAGGAGAATGACGTCCACCGCGAGCGACTGCAGCGCCTCGAGCGCGCCCTTGAGGCTCACCACATGGTGCACCTCATACTGCTCGCGCATGCTCTCGCTGAGATAGGCCGAGACCAGCTCCGCGTCGGCCTCGTTGTCCTCGATCAGCAGGAGAACGCGCGTCGAGATCGGCGATCCCGTCATTTTTCCTCACCGTCGTCATATCCGGGAAGACGCACGATGTTGAACCAGAAGAACTCCAGCGCACTCACGATCTTTCGGAAATCGTAGAGGTCGAGCGGCTTCGTCACATAACAATTCGCGCCGAGCGCATAGCTCTCGACGATGTCCTTTTCGGCGGCGGACGAGGTAAGCACCACGATCGGTACGACGCGCAGGTTCGCCTCCCCCTTGGTGATCGCGAGAACATCCTTGCCGTGAAGGCGCGGCACGTTGAGATCGAGGACGATGAGATCGGGCCGCCGGACGCGCACGAAGGGCCCGCGCTTGTGGAGATAATCGAGCGCCTGCACCCCGTCCGCGACGACGGACAGGTCGATCTCCATTCCGTTCCGCTCGAACGCCTCGCGCGTCAGCTCCGCGTCGGCCGGATTGTCCTCGACGAGAAGCACGCGCAAGGGGCGCTGTTGGACCTCAAGATCGGATACGCTCATGCCGCCACCTCGCGCGCTTCGACGCTGTTGAGCGTGAAGTGGAACACACTGCCCTTGCCGGGAGTGGAGTCGGCCCATATCCGGCCGCGATGATAGTCGACGATCCGCTTGCAGATCGCGAGACCGAGGCCCGTTCCATCATAACGGCCCCGTTCATGAAGGCGCTGGAACATTTCGAAGATGCGCTCCGCCTCGTTGACCTCGAAGCCGATGCCATTGTCGGTGAGGGTGAAGTGCCAGACATCGCCTTCGCGAACGGCCTCCAATCGGATCACGGGCGCGGCGTCGCTCCGAAATTTCAGCGCATTGCTGAGGAGATTTTGGAAAAGGCGCGACATCTGCGCCGGATCGGCCATCACGAACGGCAACGGCCCCGCCTCGATCGTCGCCCCGCTTTCGCGGATCGCGACGCCGAGGCGTTGCACGGTCCGGTGCCAGATATCGTCGAGGTCGGTCGCGACGAGCGACTGGGCGCGCGAGCCGACGCGCGAATAGACGAGGAGATCGTTGATCAATTGCTGCATCCGCTTCGCGCCGTCGACGATGAAATGGATATATTTGTCGGCCCGCTCGTCGATCTGGCCCTGATAGCGGTCGGCGAAGAGCTGGGTGAAGCTCGCGACCATGCGCAGCGGTTCCTGAAGGTCGTGCGATGCGACGTAGGCGAATTGCTCGAGGTCGGCATTCGATTGCTCAAGCTCGCGCGTCCTCAGTTCGAGCGCCCGTGCGGCGGCCTTCTTGTCGGTGATGTCGACGACGGAGGCGAGCGCGATCAGCCCGGAGCGCGAGGGCAGCGGCGTCAGGCCGACTTCCACGTCGATCGCACTGCCGTTCTTGCGCCGGCCGACGAGATCCCGGTCGCCACCGATCCGGCGACGTTCGGGCTTCAGATACCAGCGCTCCATGAGGTCGGGGTGGTCCGGTCTCACCTCGTCCGGCACCAGACGGTTGATCGATTCTCCAACGAGCTCGTCTTTGGCATAGCCGAATTGTCGTTCAACCTCCCCGTTTACCAACACGATGGTGCCTTTTCGATCGACGAGCAACATACCGGCGGGCGAAAATTCAACCGAAAGTCTAAACATTTCTTCGGCCTGTCGCTGATCGGTCACGTCGCGACAAATCAAGGAAACGCCGAGCAACGTGCCATCCTCGGCAAAAACCTTAGAGGCCGTCACCGATAAGTCCACCAGCTCGCTGCCACCTCTGAAGATTGTGGCGTCCCAGGCGCCTTCTTCGGCGTTCTCGATCGCCTCCCGGCGGATCTTACTCATCTCTAGGCTGTTTTCGGTGGATAGAAGCGTTTGAAAATCTCGCCCCACCGCCTCGGCGCCTTCAATCCCGAAAAGGCGGGCCGCGCTCGCGTTCCATTGCGTGACGACGCCGTTGGTGCGCGTTGCGATGATCGCGTCATTCGACGTCTCGATGATCGCCGAATGCCAGCGCTCGCGTTCGATGAAGCGTTGGAGGGCGTGGCTCAACACACCGATCTCGCCGTTGGTGCCGTTGGGAAATTGCGCCGTGCGCCCGGCCTGGGTGTCGCGAACGGCGTTCGTGAGGGCGACGATCGGCCGGGCGATCCCGCGGGCGATCAGCACGGCGACGAGCGCGGCGAGAGCAACGCCCAGCACTGCGCCCACGATGGCCGGCCGGCCGACGGCGCTTCCGGCCTGCAAGATGCGGCTCGGCACCGTTTCGATCACGCGATAAGTCGGCCCGCCGGCAAGGCGCGCCGTCGCCCAGGCGAGCGTCGTCTCCTCCTCCACCCCCTCGCCGAGGATCGCTCCCCCCTTCGCCGCCTCGCCGAGCGCGCGCGCGATCGCGGGGTTGGCATCGATGAGCCGCATTGGTGCGCCGAACTCGAAGGCGAACTCCTGTGCGCGATCGGGATGCAGCACGAAGTCGCCGGCGTCGTTGATGACGTAGATCGCCCCGTCTTCGGGCCTTGCCTCGCGCAGCCGGTCGAGCGCCGGACGCATGTCGATATTGAGAATGATGAGGCCGAGGACCTCGCCGCCGCCGCTGTGGATCGGGGTCGCGATCCGCAGTACCGGGCTGAACGGCTCTTCGATTTCGCCGAGCTCGCGATTGAGATCGAGATTGGAAACGTAGATCGCGCCAACGTCGAGCGCGAGGGTTTGGGCGACATAGTCGCGGCCGGCTTTGCTCTGAAGATCGCCCCTCTCGACGATCCGCGGTGTCGGATCGTCGACCGTGCGCTGCACGCGGGCGATCTCCATCCCGTCTGCGTCGATGAGGCGAAGCTGCAAATAATCACTCTTTGCGGCAATCTCGGCCATAAAGAGATCGACGAGCGCGCTGCGCCAGATCTCGCTCGGGAGGTTGAACCGGCGGTCGGAGCCGCCCGACACCTGTGCATCGATGAATCCCGAGACGACGTTGGTGTTGCTCAACATCGTCACGTCGTTGCGGGCGCTCTGGGTCCGTATTTCCATCAGCGAGGCGAGCTGTTCGACGTTGGCTTGCACGCGTAGGGCCGTTTGCGGCACAATTGCTCGGAATACGTTGTAATAGACCAAGAAACCAACGGCACACGCCGTAATGATGACGATACCGATCATCGAAAGCATGAGTCGAAGGGTCAGAGACATTAGGTCGCCATTTATTAGAACGCGGGATTGTTACGCTGCCAGCGGTGAGATCGTCGGAGGTCACCTGCGCAAATCGGCAGTCAGTCGAAGCCACTCCTAACGTCAGGTCGCGGGCGACCCAACCTCAAGTTACACATAATTTGACATTTGTCATGAGGCGGATTGGAATCAGAATTCCAACAATGATTGCATCCGTGCGATCCCCTCTCCCCATTCGGCCGGCGTTCTCACGCACCCCATCGGCCACCCCGCGACAAGTTACACAATTTGCTCTCGCTGGGCTGGTATTTTGATCGGCCTCTCTCTAAGATTGCATACGGAGAATGGGTTGGGATCGGCCGGTGTGGCACCCGCGCAAGGTGAAGGACGGCATGTCACCATGCAGATGACGAATCTCGAGTTCCGCAACGAGCATGCACCTGTCGAGCCGTCGCTCGACCGCATTCTCGTCGTCGAGGACGATGTCGACGTGCGGGAAACGGTCCGCATGATGTTGCTGCGCGAAGGCTTCGCCGTCGAAGTCGCCGGTTCCTTGCGCGAGGCTGAGGCTGTGCTCGCCCGGTGCGAAATCACGTTGGCGATCGTCGATCTTTTGCTGTCCGGCGAGGATGGGTTGAAGCTTGTCCGCTCGCTCGCCTCGACGCCGAGCACCGCCGTCGTGATCATGTCCGGCAAGTCCCACTCGACGGACCGCATCATCGGCATCGAGGTCGGCGCCGATGATTACATCACCAAGCCTTTCAACAGCCGCGAGCTGATTGCGCGTGTGAAGCGCCACGCCACCCGCATCCGCGCCCTCTATGACAATCGGGGCCCTGTGAGCGCGCCGAGCGGAAGCCCGATGTCCATCGGTCAGTGGATGCTCGACGAGTCGCGCCATGCGGTCGTGAACGCGAGCGGCGTGCAGGCGAACCTGTCCGACTCGGAATTTCGCACCCTCGCCTGCCTCCTGCGCAATCGCGGCAGCGTTCTGACGCGCGACGAGCTGTTTAATCATGTCGTCGGCCCGTGCGACCGTGATCCGATGGACCGGCGGATCGACGTCCACGTTTCAAGCATCCGCAAGAAGCTGAAGCTCGACAGCCGCCAAGGCATTCGGACCGTCCACCGCGTCGGCTACATCATCGACTGAAGCATCGCGCCGGCAAGCCTCGCGCTGTGCCGGTCCGGTAAGAAGACCGCGCCGGTCGACCGCTCGCGCGCACCCACTCCATCGGCACTCCGCCCGGCACCATCGGACCGCCTTTTCGCGCAACGTACGACGCATGTCGGGCAACGGGTGTCGGGGCCATGAATGCCGGGGGAATGGCTGTCGGCGTCTTGGATGTCGCATCTTGGATGTCGGCGTTTTGGATGTCACCATGACGGACGTCGGGAGCGCCCAAGTCAGCATTGCCCATGTGAGCCCCTTGGCGGCGCCTGTTGCGGCAGCAGCTCCATAGCGCCAGCGCCCATGGCGGAACACCACACAACAGCGGACCAAGTCGGCAGCCCTGGTCGCGAAGCGACCGCGATCGCGAAGTGAATGATGTCGCGAAGGGGCCGAGATCGAAGCCGGCCTTTATCGAAACGGCCGGCAGATTGTATCCGAACCACCGCATCGCACTGACACCCGGCGGATGACCGCCCCGACGGGGAATGCCGGCCGGGCTCGCCCTACCCTCGCATCACAAACGAACGCTCATGCCAATATTCATTTACACGCGTACATGGTTTTTGCTTTTTATTTTGAATATCGCACGCAAATCACCACGATCATCTTCTCGTTAATTGACCAATACCACTCGCGCCACAACAATTTCCCTACACGATACACAATTGAGACACTGCCGAACAGAGCAAGAGGTGGTTCGATCGAGTCACACTTCTTGCCCACTCGGTGGGACCAGGCGTCAGAAATGGAGTTTGAGTGTGCCCGCGGCTCAGGACGACCTCACCCGAGATCTTTCGCGCATCAACACGCTTCTCATGCGCACCATTGAAGAGACCAACGCCCTCTTGGCGCGCGCGGCCGTGCCGCCGATGACCATGGCCGTCGTCCCGCCGTCGCCGATCTCCAAGGCGGCCGAGCCCACGCCCCTCACCGGCGAGACTGACGGCACAACGGCCAACCTTCGCGGCCTCCTGCCGGACGTGTCCGACCTCAGCCTCTTTATCGACGGGGTGAAGAGCCTGCTGGCTCGCCTTTGCGATGGTGACATCACGGTGCACGGGATCCGGAATGATCCCCTGTGGCACGCGGCCAAGCAGGCCGCCAAATGCGACAGCGCGCTCCTCACTTTGTCGGTCGACGCAAGCGAGATCTGCGACTGGTCGACGGGGACATTCATCGTCGACATGGCCATCGTGGGGATTGAGCCGCCACCCAATCTCGCGGCCCCGGTCGTGCCCGGTGGCGACTATGTCGTGATCCGGATCGGGCTCGACGAAAGTGGCGCCGTGTATCCCCGCCTCGCCATCTCGAAAACCCGATTGGCGACGGACGATGTCGGTTTCGGCGACTGTTATCTCATCCGCTCCGGCGCCATCTACGCCATCGAAGCCGAAACCGAAGTCGAGGACCGCCGCCCCATCGCGCTCCCGACATTCCTCGCCGAGGAGGACATCCCGACCCGGCCCACCGCCCCGCCGCGTGAGACGATCCTTCTCGTCGAGGACGAGGATTATGTTCGCCACTACACCGCCTACGTGCTCGCAAGTCAGGGCTACAACGTCATCGAGGCGTCGAGCGGTCCGCAGGCGCTCGACATTTTGGAGGCCGCCGAGCACGTCGACCTCATCTTCACCGATCTCTTTCTCCCCGGCGGGATGAACGGCGCCCAGTTCGCCAACGCTGTGCGCCGCAGCCGGCCGAACATGCCGATCGTCTTCACATCGGGTTTCGCCGAAGAAGCCGCCCGGGCGGGGCTCTCTTCCGACGCGATCATCCTCGCCAAGCCCTATCGGCGCGCCGAGATGGCGACCAAGATCCGGCAGGCCCTCCGCTCGACCTTTCAAAGCACCCTCAATTGAAGGTGTCGTCAGGCGCCGCTGGTCGGCTGCTCGGCCGGGGTGCGTGCCCGAGCCGGGCGGCCATGTGCACCGGCGGTGGCGGCCGGCGGCGATGAGCGGGACGATGAATGGCGGCGACGCGCGTGCGCGGTGCGCCGCCCCATTCTGCGCTGACGAGCGCTCGATCTTTCGTCGCCTTTCCGGTTGGGAGATCATCGCAAGGGAGGGAAAGGCGAGAGGATCGGATCAAGCCTATCCGAACTCGTTCCGAAAGCCGGCGGCGTTGGGAACGATATCAGGATCGGATATCCAAAGGCCATTCACACGCCGCGCCCGAGTCCGTCAGGGACGCGGCCGCCCCTCACGGCGAACACGCTCGCCGAGGACAATCATGGCCTGGAATGCGGGCTGCGTCATGCTCCCCGACCGCTCAGCGCCAAACGCTGAATTGCCCAAACCTCCAGCGATACCGCCAACCTAGAGCGGGTCGCGCGCACCGGAGGACGGCTCGCCAACCCTCGGTCCGGGGCCACAAGCGCCGCTCCAAATCGCCCGAGCGCGCCCCTTACGCCGGTCCGCCGAATGGGCCGATGGCGGGCGAATCCAATCCCACGCGCCACTTCACGCAAAATTGCGTGCCGATGCCCACGCACGCCTCGATTGACCTGCGCCGTGTTTGCTGTTTGCATTCGCCGCGAACCGCTTCGGGGACACCGCGCATCACGCGGATCGAAAGGCGGGGAGCAACATTCAAGGATGAGAAACCAATGCGCAGAGCATCATTGCTTTTAGCCAGCGCCGCGTTCGTATGCGCCGCGTCGGGTTCAGCGTTCGCCCAAACGCTGGTCTACTGCTCGGAAGGCTCGCCCGAAGGGTTCGACCCCGCCCCCTACACCGCCGGCACCACGTTCGACGCGTCCTCCAAGCCGATCTATAACCGCCTCGTCGAGTTCAAGCGCGGCACGTCGGAGACCGAGCCCGGCCTCGCCGAAAGCTGGGAAGTCTCCGAGGACGGCACGCAATACACCTTCCACCTGCGCCAAGGTGTGCCCTTCCACACGACGGATTATTTCACCCCGACGCGGGACTTCAACGCCGACGACGTCATCTTCTCCTTCGACCGTCAGCGCCTCGAAGACAGCCCTTGGTATGAATATTCGCCGGGCATCTCCTGGGAATACTTCAACGGCATGTCGATGCCGGACCTGATCGACAGCATCGAGAAGGTCGACGATTACACGGTCACATTCGTCCTCAACCGGCCCGAAGCCCCCTTCATCGCCAACATGGCGATGGATTTCGCCTCCATCCTCTCCAAAGAGTATGCCGACCAGCTCGAAGAGGCCGGCACGATGGAGCTGCTCAACCAGCAGCCGGTCGGCACCGGCCCGTTCTCCTTCGTCGCCTATCAGCAGGACGCGGCGATCCGCTATCAGGCCTTCCCCGACTATTGGAAGGGTGAGCAGCCGATCAAGAATCTCGTCTTCTCGATCACCGTCGACGCCGGCGTGCGCCGTCAGAAGCTCGAAGCCGGCGAATGCCACGTGATGCCCTACCCGGCCCCGGCCGACATCGCCGCCCTCCAAGAGAACGCCAATCTCGAGGTGATGGAGCAGCAAGGTCTCAATGTCGGCTATCTCGCCTACAACACCCAGCAGGAGCCCTTCGACAATCCGAAGGTCCGCAAGGCGTTGAACATGGCGATCAACAAACAGGCCATCCTCGACGCCGTTTTCCAAGGCTCGGGCGTTGCAGCGAAGAACCCGATCCCGCCCACCATGTGGTCCTACAACGACGCGATCGTCGACGATCCCTATGACCCGGACGCGGCCAAGGCGATGCTCGAAGAAGAGGGCGTCACGGATCTGTCGATGAAAATCTGGGCGATGCCCGTGCAGCGTCCCTACAACCCGAACGCCCGCCGCATGGCTGAGGTGATTCAAGCCGATTTCGCCGAGGTCGGCGTCAACGCCGAGATCGTCTCTTTCGAATGGGGCGAATATCTCGCCCGCTCCTCCGCCGTCGATCGCGATGGCGCCGTCCTCCTCGGCTGGACGGGCGACAATGGCGACCCGGACAACTTCCTCGCCGTCCTTCTCGGCTGCGACGCCGTCGGCGGCTCGAACCGCGCCCAATGGTGCAACGAGGACTTCGAGGCGCTGATCCAGGAGGCGAAAATCCTCTCCGATCAAGAGGCGCGGGCCGAGCTCTACGAGCAGGCGCAAGTCGTCTTCAAGGAGCAGGCCCCTTGGGCGACGATCGCCCACTCGGTGGTCTTCATGCCGATGAGCAAGAACGTCTCGGGCTATGTCATGGACCCCCTCGGGGGCCACTGGTTCGACGGCGTCGAGCTCACCCAATAAGCCCAGAATGGGCCGCGAGGGGGTGCCTCGGCACCCCCTCCTCCCGTGACACCCAATGCTGCGATTCTTCATCAGTCGGCTCGGTCTCATCATCCCGACCTTCATCGGGATCACGATCGTGGCCTTTGCCTTCGTGCGCGTTCTTCCGGGCGATCCCGTGCTTCTCCTCGCCGGAGAGCGCGGCATGGACCCGGACCGCTACCAGAAACTCCTCGTCCAATTCGGCTATGACCGGCCGATCTGGGAGCAATATTTCCATTATGTGATGGGCCTTCTCCAGGGCGATTTCGGCAACTCGATCTCGACCAAGCGGCCCGTGCTCCAAGAGTTCTTCACCCTCTTTCCGGCAACCCTCGAGCTCGGCCTCTGCGCCATCATCTTCGCCGTCGTGATCGGGATTCCGGCGGGCATCCTCGCGGCCGTCAAGCGCGGCTCCTGGTTCGACCAGGCGACGATGGGCATCGCCCTCACCGGCTATTCGATGCCGATCTTCTGGTGGGGCCTCCTCCTCATCATCCTCTTTTCCGGCACCCTCGGGTGGACGCCCGTGTCGGGCCGCATCTCGCTGATGTACTTCTTCCCGAGCGTCACCGGCTTCATGACGATCGACTCGCTGTTGTCGGGCGAGCCCGGCGCCTTCCGCTCCGCCGTCGCGCACCTCATTTTGCCGACGATCGTGCTCGGCACGATCCCGCTCGCCGTCATCGCGCGTCAGACGCGCTCGGCGATGCTCGAGGTGCTCGCGGAGGACTATGTGCGCACCGCGCGGGCAAAGGGGCTGTCGCCGGGCCGCGTCATCGGCCTGCACGCGCTGCGCAATGCGATGATCCCGGTGATCACGACGATCGGCCTGCAGATCGGCGTCCTGATGGCGGGGGCGATCCTGACGGAGACGATCTTCTCCTGGCCGGGCATCGGCAAGTGGATGGTCGATTCCATCTCCCGGCGCGACTATCCGGTCGTCCAAGGCGGGCTCGTTTTGATCGCCGGCATCATCATGCTCGTCAATCTCGTGGTCGATCTCATGTACGGCCTCATCAATCCGAGGATCCGCCACCGATGACAGACCGTCTGGAAGCCGACGCCGAAACCGCCCGCGAGCTGTCCCCCTGGCGCACACGCGCGGCCGTGTTCGGCGAATTCTGGCACTATTTCAGCCAGAACCGAGGCGCGGTGATCGGCCTCGTGGTGTTCACGCTCCTGGTGCTGACGGCGATCTTCGCGCCGCTCCTCGCGCCCTATTCACCGAACGAGCAATTTCGCGACTCCCTCCTCAAGCCGCCCTTCTGGGTGGATGGCGGATCGAGCGCCTTCCTGCTCGGCACCGACGCCCTCGGCCGCGACATCCTCTCGCGGCTCATTTATGGTGCCCGCTTCTCGCTCTTCATCGGCGTCGCGGTCGTGATGATCGCCGTCACCGGGGGAATCTTGATCGGGCTCGCCGCCGGCTATTTTCGCGGCTGGGTCGATGTCTTCGCGATGCGCATCATGGACATCATCCTCGCCTTCCCCTCGCTCCTCCTCGCCCTCGTGCTCGTCGCGATCCTGGGGCCGGGGCTCGTCAACGCGATGATCGCGATCGCGGTGGTGTTCCAACCGCACTTCGCGCGGCTGACGCGGGCGGCCGTCCTTGCCGAAGCGAGGCGGGAATATGTGACCTCCGCCAAGGTCGTCGGCGCGAGCAATCTGCGGCTCATGTTCGTGACGATCCTGCCCAACTGCCTCGCCCCGCTCATCGTCCAGGCGACGCTGTCCTTCTCGACGGCGATCCTTGACGCGGCCGCGCTCGGCTTTCTTGGCATGGGCGCCCAGCCGCCGACGCCGGAATGGGGCACGATGCTCGCCGAGGCGCGCGAGTTCATCTTGCGGGCCTGGTGGGTCGTCACCTTTCCGGGGCTTGCGATCCTCATCACGGTGCTCGCCATCAACCTGATCGGGGACGGGCTGCGCGACGCGCTCGATCCGAAGCTGAAACGGAGCTGATCCGTGACGATGTCATTGGCCAAGACCGGGAGCCCATTTTGATGGCGCTCCTCGAAATCGAAAACCTGTCGGTGGTGTTCGACACGGCGGCCGGCCCCTTCACCGCGCTCGACCGGGTGTCCTATTCGGTCGGGAACGGCGAAGTCCTCGCGATCGTCGGGGAATCGGGCTCCGGCAAGTCCGTCGCGATGCTCGCCGTGATGGGCCTCCTGCCCCCAACGGCAACCGTCACCGCCGACGCGATGCGCTTTGAAGGCAAAGACCTCCTCGCGATGCCCGCGAAGGCGCGCCGGCAGATCATCGGCAAAGACATCGCGATGATCTTCCAGGAGCCGATCGCGAGCCTCAACCCGTGCTTTACCGCCGGCTTTCAGATCGAGGAGGTGCTGTCGCGCCATCTCGGCCTCAAGGGCAAAGCGCGGCGCCAACGGGCGATCGAGCTGTTCGAGGCGGTCGGCATTCCCGAGCCCGAATACCGTCTGCGATCCTATCCGCATCAGATGTCGGGCGGGCAGTGCCAGCGGGTGATGATCGCGATCGCGATCGCGTGCGAGCCGAAGCTCCTGATCGCCGACGAGCCGACGACCGCGCTCGACGTCACGATCCAGAAGCAGATCCTCGATCTTCTGATGCGCCTTCAGGAGGAGCGCGGGATGGGCCTCATCCTCATCACCCACGATATGGGCGTCGTCGCCGAGACGGCGGACCGGGTGATCGTCCAGTATAAGGGCCGCAAGATGGAGGAGGCGGACGTCCTCACCCTTTTTGAGAACCCAGCGAACGCCTACACCAAGGCGCTCCTGTCGGCGCTGCCGGAAAACGCGACCGGCGGGCGCCTGCCCACCATCGCCGACTATCGGGACGATGCTGCGGAGACGCGGCCATGAGCGACATCGCGCTCCAGACGATCGACGTGACGCGCGACTATCATGTCGGCGGGTCGATGTTCTCCCGCGCCCGCACCGTCCATGCGCTGAAGGGCATCTCGATGACGGTCGAGCGCGGCAAGACGCTCGCGATCGTCGGCGAGAGCGGTTGCGGAAAGTCGACCCTTGCCCGCATCATCGCGATGATCGACCCGCCGACCACCGGGACGTTGCTGATCGACGGCACCGAGGTCGACATCGCGAACCGGTCGATCACGCGGGAGATGCGCGGCAAGGTTCAGATCGTCTTCCAGAACCCCTATGGCTCGTTGAACCCGCGCCAGAAGGTCGGCGACATCCTGACCGAGCCGCTGAAGCTCAACACCGCGATGAGCGCGGCCGCACGGCGCGAGAAGGCGCACGACATGCTGACCAAGGTCGGCATGATGCCGGAGCATTATAACCGCTACCCGCATATGTTCTCCGGCGGCCAGCGCCAGCGTATCGCGATCGCGCGCGCCTTGATGTTGAACCCCTCGCTCCTCGTCCTCGACGAGCCGGTGTCGGCACTCGACCTCTCCGTCCAGGCACAGATCCTCAATCTTCTCACCGACTTGCAGGACGAATTCGGCCTCACCTACATATTCGTCAGTCACGACCTTTCGGTCGTTCGCTATATCGCGGACGAGGTGATGGTCATGTACTATGGCGAAGTGGTCGAACACGGCACGCGGGATACGATCTTCAACGATCCGCAGCACGACTATACGAAGATCCTCTTCGCCGCGACGCCGCGCGCCGACGTCGACAGCATCAGAGCGCGCCTCGCCGCGAAATCGGCCGCCTGACGGCCGCCCGACGCGCAATCCGCCGGTGCCGCCCCGCATGTCGCGACGGCCGCACCGGCGTCCCTTTCGATTGCGCTCGCCGTTAAATTCCTTGAACGATTTTCCCGCAATGTGGACATTTTTTCGGCAATTGCGCGTGAGATCTCGTGCTATGCTCCGGTCACAGAACCAATAACCCTTTCAACAGGGATCTTCGCACCGGGCGGAGACAGGCGCGACGATGATCCTGCGCAATGGTGAGCCGGAAACGCTTTCTAGACTGATCTTCTGCTTCTACGATTTCGTGCTCAGCTCACCGAGATTGAGCCCCTACTTCGCCGAGACCAACATGCGCCGCCTCGTCGAGCGGCAGGTGAAGTATATTGCATCCCTCCTCGACGGCGCCCCGCTCGATGACGAGGACGAGTTCGCCGCGCCCCGCGCGGTCGCCATCCCCGAAATCCATTTTGACGAGCTGATCGCCCACCTCAAAGCCGCGCTCGACCATGTCGACCTCGACGAGGCGAGCGCCGCCATCGTCCTCGCCGAATTCGAGACGCGCCGTTGGGCAATCATCGCCTCGCCGCTCCGCGGCCTCTCCCGCAATGCCGGCGACTGCGCCGCCCCCGACGGTTGATCTCCGCGATACTGCAATCCAGCATCGCACCACCGTGTGTTGACCACGTCCACGCGCAACGCCACCGTCGTCGCCAACGACCCGCGGCGGGCGCCGATGCCGACGCCACGGGCATCCACGGGAAACGCCATGGCCATGCCGATCGAAGGCGAGGCTCCCGCGCGCGGCCGATGGCGCGCCCTCCTCATCCTCTGCACCGCCGTCGTCGCCGCGTTGACGACCTGGTTCTCGGCGACCGCGATCACCCCCGAACTCGCCCGCGCCTTCGACCTCTCCCCCTCGATGCTCGCCTGGCTCACCAACGGCGTGCAGCTCGGCTTCGTCGCCGGCGCGATCGGGGCGAGCCTCGTCAACCTTCCCGACATCGTGCGCCTCAACCGGCTGATGGGGGCGGCGGCGCTGGTCGCCGCGGCGGCGAACGCCGCAATGCTCATCGCCCCTTCGCCGCTCGCCCTCATCCTCGCGCGTATCGTCACCGGGGCGGCGCTCGCCGCGGTCTATCCGCCGGCGATGAAACTCGTCGCGACCTGGTTCGTGAGCGGGCGCGGCTTTGCGCTCGGCGCGATCATCAGCGCGATCACCCTCGGCTCCGCCCTCCCCCATCTGGTGCGCGCCCTGTCCACCGCGCTCGAATGGCACGTGGTGGTCGCATCGACCTCCGGCGCGGCGCTCCTTGCGGCGCTGATCTTCTTCCTCTTCGCCCGCGAGGGGCCGTACCCGTTCGGCCGCGCCGTCTTCGACCCGCGCCAGATCGGCGCCGTCTTCCGCGACCGGCCGCTCCGCCTCGCGATCTTCGGCTATCTCGGCCATATGTGGGAGCTTTATGGCGCGTGGGCGTGGCTCCTCGTCTATGCCCGCGTCGCACTGGCCGCGCAGGGGGAAGACGCCGCCGCCGCCTCCTTCCTCACCTTCGCCATGATCGGGGCGGGGGCGGTCGGCTGCCTTCTCGGCGGGGTCCTGTCGGACCGGATCGGCCGCACCGCGACCACGGCCGGCATGATGATCGTCTCCGGCCTCTGCGCCCTCTCGATCGGCTTCGCGTTCACGGGACCAGTCTGGCTCTTCGTCGCGATCGCGCTCGTCTGGGGTGTCACGATCGTCGGCGACTCGGCGCAATTCTCGGCCGCCGTCACCGAGCTCGCCGATCGGCGCTATGTCGGCACCGCGCTTTCGATCCAGGTCGGGCTCGGCTTCGCCCTCACCGTCTTCACGATCTGGCTGTTGCCGGAAATCGCGATCCGTTTCGGATCCTGGCAGTGGGTGTTCCTGATCCTCGCCATCGGCCCGGCCTTCGGCGCCTATTCGATGTTGCGCCTGCGCCGCGACCCGGACAGCCTCCGTCTTGCCGGCGGCCTTCGCTGAGCCGGCCTCGCCAGCCAAAATATACGGGAGGAGACCCATGCACCGCAGCCGCATCAACGCCATCATGGACGAGGCCGACGCCTTCATCCGTCAGCACGGTTTCGTCCTCCCGCCCTTTGCCTATTGGAGCCCCGAGACAATGCGGCGCGAGGCGACCCCGGCGATCGTCGACGCCCGTCTCGGCTGGGACATCACCGACTATGGCGAGGGGCGCTATGACGAGATGGGCCTCTTCCTCTTCACGCTGCGCAATGGCCGCCTCGCCGATCTCCAGCGGGGGCGCGGCATGTGCTACGCCGAGAAGCTTCTGATCTCGAAAGCGCACCAGCTCGCCCCGATGCACCGGCACAATCTGAAGGCCGAGGACATCATCAATCGCGGTGGCCCCCGCCTGGTGATCGAGCCTTATATGTCTGCCGCCGACGGCTCGGTCGACCGTGCCGCACCGGTCGAGGTTCCGTGCGACGGGCGGATGCGGCGCCTGTCACCCGGTGAGCATCTCGCCCTCGCGCCCGGCGAATCGGTGACGCTGCTGCCCGGCGTCTGGCACGCCTTCTGGGCCGAAGGGGGCGACGTCCTGATCGGCGAGGTCTCGACCGTCAACGATGACGAGACCGACAATGTCTTCGAAACGCCAATCGGCCGCTTTTCCGACATCGAGGAGGACGAGGCGCCGCGCCACCTCCTCGTCTCCGACTATGAAGCATGGCTCGGGGCGAAGGTGGGCTGAGCCCCCGCTGTCAATCGTCCCCGTCGAGCGCGCGGTTGAGGTTGACCGCGGCGGTGATGAGGCCGAGATGGGTGAAGGCCTGGGGGAAGTTGCCGAGGCCTTCGCCGCTCGGCCCGGTCTCTTCCGCGTAAAGGCCCACATGGTTCGCAAAGCCGAGCATTCGCTCGAAGATGAGGATCGCGTCGTCGAGCCGGGCGGGGTCCGTCCGCCCCATCCGCGCGAGCGCGTTGACGAGCCAGAAGGTGCACAGATTGAACGTGCCCTCCTCCCCGCTCAAGCCGTCGACGGTGTGCTGCAGATTGTACCGATAGACGAGCGAGTTGACGACGAGGCCGCCATCCTCTGGCAGCTTCATCACCGCGTCGATCAGCCGTTTCGCCCGCGTCTCACCCGGTGACAGGAACGACGTCATCACCATCATGAGGTTCGAGGCGTCGAGCGTCTCGCTGCCATAATGCTGGACGAAGATGCCGAGCTCTTCGTTCCAGCCCTCATTCATGATCTCCCAATAGATCGCATCGCGCGTCTCGCGCCAGCGCACGACGTCGGCCGGCAGCGAGCGATCGTTCGCGATCCTGAGGCCGCGATCGATCGCGACCCAGCACATCAGCTTGGAATAGACGAAATGCTGGCGACCGCCGCGCGTTTCCCAAACGCCTTCGTCGGGCTCCTCCCAATGGTCGCAGACCCAGTCGACGATGCGCGTTACCGTCAGCCATGCATCGAGGCCGATCGGGCGCACGTCGCGATTATAGAGGAAGAGCGCGTCGAGGAGCTCGCCATAGATGTCGAGCTGGAGTTGATCGTAGGCCCCGTTGCCGATCCGCACGGGCTTCGAGCCGCGATAGCCGTCGAGATGGTCGAGCGTCTCTTCGGTGAGGTCGTGACGCCCGTCGATCCCGTACATGATCTGGAGGGAGCCGTCATTTGAGGGATGGGCGGCGATATTGTGCAGGAAGTCGGCGAAGCGGGTCGCCTCCTCGGTGAAGCCGAGCCGGACGAGCGAATAGATGGTGAAGGCCGAATCGCGCAGCCAGCTATAGCGATAATCCCAGTTGCGCTCTCCGCCGACCTCCTCCGGGAGGCTGCAGGTGGGCGCGGCGACGATCGCGCCGGTCGGCTCGTAGGTCATCAGCTTGAGGGCAAGGGCCGAGCGCTCCACCATTTCCCGCCAGCGGCCGCGATAGGTGGATTGGGAGAGCCAGTCCCGCCAGTATTTGACGGTGACGCGAAACGCCTCCTCCGTCGCGTCGAGCACGGGAAGGGTCTCGACCCGGGCGTCATGGCGCACTTCGCAGAGCGCGAACGCGGCCGTCTCACCCGCCTTCAGCGTGAATTCGCAGACGATCGCGTCCCCCTCGATCCGAAGCGGCACGGAGGAGAGGAGCTCGAGCCCCGTTCCGTCGGAGCGAAAGAGCGCGCCGCGATCGTGAAGCTCGACCGTGTGGGGATCGCGCGCATAGTTGAAGGCGGGCTTGCAGACGAGACGCAATGTGAGCTTGCCGCGCACGGCGGTGATGCGGCGGACCACCTGCCGCCGGGTCGGCGTGAAGCGCATGTCCGGCCCGACGGGCATGAAGTCGACGAGCTCGGCCGCCGCTTCCGGCAGAAGGAAGCGCGTCACGAGCACGTTGGTGCTCGGCCAATAATATTGCTTCCACTTGGTGTCCTCCGCCCCCACCGGGTGGATGCGGAAATAGCCGCCTTTCTCGTCGTCGAGGATCGCGGCGAAGACGCTGGGCGAATCGAAGCGCGGCAGGCAGAGCCAGTCGATCGAGCCGTTGATGTTGACGAGAGCCGCGGAATGCATGTCGCCGATCACGGCGTAGCTGTCGATCGGATGGTAGGCCATGCCTCGCTCCCTCTCATCATGGCGGCCTGAGAGAGGGTGCCGACCGTCGCGGCCGCGCCCCGTCGACGATGCATCGATCGATGTCCGGTGCGGCACGTGCGACGACGGCGAGCCTCGACCCGGCCATTGAGGCGGCACCATAACCGATTCGGTCCGGCCCGCCGCCCGGCTCGCTTGGCGCCGGACGCCGAGCCGTACGGGGGCAGCCGCCGCGATTTTCCCGCGGTCGCTATCATTCTCAACGGCACCGCGAGTCCCGCAGCGCCGCCATCGGCGCGGTCATCGCCATCGGCGCGGTTTCCGCCGTCGCCCCGGGTCATCGCCATCGCAGCGACCCCCGCCATCGCTACGGTCGTCGCGATCGTGCCGGTCGCCGCCATCGAATCGGTCACCGCCTTTGACGCAGTTACCACCTTCGCCCCGGTGGTCGCCTTCCCCC
The DNA here is from genome assembly GCF_021556395.1 of Acuticoccus kalidii. Classification (GTDB taxonomy): domain Bacteria; phylum Pseudomonadota; class Alphaproteobacteria; order Rhizobiales; family Amorphaceae; genus Acuticoccus; species Acuticoccus kalidii. Next base: position 43,662 of record NZ_JAKGCS010000010.1, on the reverse strand, counting down.
CGATCACCGCCATCGCCGCGCTCACCGCCATCGCCGCGGTCGCCGCCATTGTCACGGTCGCCCCGGTCGCCGCCATGACCGCAATCGACACTGCAGAAGACCGCCACCCGTCGTTCGCGCGCGCCATCCACCCACGATGTCCGTAATGTCGCTCGCGGAATCTGGCCTTGATGCCGTGCCCCTCACCGCAGAATGTCATCCGGCATCGATCGGACGGTTCGCCACCGACCGCTCCGGCTACCGCCGAAGCCGAATGCCGCGACCGGCACCGGCCATCGGAGGATGAAATCCGGGGCGCCGGTTCACAAAGGCGGGTTCAGGGGGGGCACGAGGAGAAGTTCAGGGAGGCGGGTTCAAAGGGCCCCGCTCACGGCGCGGGGGTGCCCGAGGGCAAGCCGCGATGCGTCCCTTCGGGCCGGAAAGCCGGCCGACGTCGGAAGGGCGCGGCGATTGGCCAAAGGGTGCGGCCCTTGGAGGACGGGCACGGCCATAGGCTCGGCGGCGCAGCGCGCGGCGCGGGGCGGCACGTGGCGGCTCATGGTGGATCATGGTGGATCATGGTGATCGACCGGGCGCTCGCCTTCGTGTCAGGCTCGGTTTGTGAGCGCGTTCGACCTCGATCGTGGCGGCGAGGTGTTGGCGCAGCCCCACTGTCAGCCACGCAGAATACCGGCGCGGGCCGGTGGCCGAACGCGACGTCCGACGCGTTGGTGGACCGGGCGGCCATCCACGCGATCGCCGTTGCCGCCTCCGGGTCACGACGGCGCACCGCTCCCCGGAGCCGTCAAACACGCGGTCAATCCTCATAATATTTGTCGCTCCGGTAGCCGCGAAAATAGCTCGACCCGTAATTGCTGAAGCCGAGGCTCGTCACCTTGTCGACGTCGACGCGGGTCACGACCATGCCCGGCGCCCTCGATTTCACGAGGGAGAGCTCCCGCAATCCCTCGGCCACCGCCTCGCGGGCCGTATGGTCCCAACGCACACAATAAAGAACAGCATCGACCAACGGGGCGACGACGCGCCCGTCCGTCACCGACAGGATCGGCGGCGTGTCGAGGATCACGAGGTCGAACCGGGCGCGAAGCTCGCCGATGATCGCGGCGAAACGATCCGACGCCAGGATATCGGCGGCGTTGACGGCGAGTTGCCCGCCCGATTGGCTCGTCAGCACGAAAAGGCCGGTGTCCTCCTCGCGCCGACATGCCTCGTCGAGCGAGACGCTGCCGTCGAGGACATCGCGCAGCCCCACCGCGCCCGCCGTCCCCTCCCCGATCCCGAGATGGAGCGACGGGCGGCGCAGGTCGCAATCGACGATGATCGCCGATTTGCCCATCTGCGCGCTCGTCATCGCAAGGAGGAGGCTCGTCGTCGATTTGCCTTCGTCGGGGACCGTCGAAGTCACCATCACCACCTGCGGCGGGTGGTCGATCTTGGAAAAGAGGAGGCTCGTCCGCAGGCTGCGGACCGCCTCGGCGAGCGCGGAGGCCGGCCTTTCATAGACGTAGCCGATGACATCGTTGCGCCCCTGCTCGCCGGCAAGCTGGGGGATCGCGCCCAGGAGCGGCAATCCGGTGAGCTGCTGCACCTCGTCGAAGGAGCGAAATGTGCGGTTGAGGCGCTCCAGAAGGATGAGCAGCACAAAGCCGAACGCCCCGCCGACCGTGGCGCCGAGCGCGAGGGTGCGTTTCGTCGATTCGCTGTCGGCGAAGGTGGGAGCATCGGCGGGGGACAGGATCACCGCGTCCGCTTCCTCGAGGGTTTCCTGCTGCGTCGTCTCTTTGAGGCGGCCGAGAAAATTCTCATAGAGGAGCCGGTTGGCATCGGCCTCGCGCTCGAGTTGCCGCAATTGGATCTCGGACCGGTCGCGCACGCGAAGCTGGCTCTCGATCGCACGGACCTTCGCCGCGAACTCGGCCTCTTCGGCGCGGGCGATCTCCACCTCGCTCTCCAGCGTCGCGACGACGCGGCCCGCCTCCTTGCGGATGGTGGAGCGGGCGCTTTCGATCCGGGTGTCGATCGCATCGAGCCGTTCGTGGCCGTCGGGGACGAGTTTGGCGAGCGTCGCGCGGTCGCCAAGGAGGGTGAGCTCCTGTTCGTGGTAGCGAGCGATGGTGTCCGATGCGGCGAAGACCGGAACGCTCGCGATACTCTCATTGTTGGCGAGCGCCGTCTTCGCCCGGCCGAGCCGAATCTCGGCGCTCGCGCGGCGGGCCGAGGCGCGCGCCTGGTCCTGGTTGAGCGCGCCGAGCCGCTGGCGGGACGCGGCCGCGCTCTCACCAACACGGCCGACGAGATCGGCGTTGAAATTGGCCACCGCGGCCTCCGCCTCCTCGAGCTCGACGCGCAGCTCCGCGACACGATCGTTCAGCCACCGCGTCGCCTCGCGGGTCGCGTCGAGCTTGGCGTCGAGCCGCGCTGTCACATATTGGCGGGCGACCTCGTTGGCGATGCGCGCCGAACGGTCGGCGTTCGCGGTCTTCGCCTTGATCCGGATCACCCGCGAATGCGGCACCGGCGCGACGGACACGATGTCCGCCAGGCGCCGGCGCGCGGCATCGACGGCGCGCTGGTGACGCGCCGCATCCGTCACCTGGCCGAGATCGGTCCGGCCGGCGAGGCCGAGATTGGCGAGAAAGGTCCACGGCACGAGCCGCGAAAGGCCGAAAAATCCGCCCCCGCCCTCACGCTCGGTCGCAGGCGCCGCCCCGGCGAGATCGAGCGCCTCCACGACCTTGGTGAGAAGGCTCGTCGAGCGCAGCACTTCGATCTGATTGCGCACCGCATCGAGGGGCGGCGGCCGGGGAGCGTCCGGGCGCGCGGCGATGGCAAGGTCCTGCGGACCGAATAGGACCGTCGCCGTCGCGGTGTAGGTCGGCTGGACACCCGCGACATGGATGGCCGCAAGGGTGAGCCCGACGAACACGCTGACGAGGAGGATCCAGCGCCCGCGCCATGTGAAAGCGAGGACGGCGCGCAGATCGAGCCCGCCTTCCGCCGGCCCCTGCGTGTCGATCCGCAGCGGCTCCCCTTGCGCGAAGGGCACGATCGTCATGCCCCGTCTCCGAAAGCCGGGCCGGGGCGCGCTGGGTTGCGAACCGGCGATGCGTCGCCCTTGCCATCGGCCGCGGCGATCGCCTTGTCGGCGGCGCTGAGACCGGTTGCGAGGTCGGGGATTTTGCGATCCGAGGCAGCGTGTGCGCCGGGACCGGCGGCACGTTCGGCGGGCACGGTGTGCGCGGGCTCGGCGCCTGTCACGACGCGCTGCGAAGGTGCAAAGTTCGGTGCCGGATCGGGCGCGATGACGGCGCGGCTCGGGAGCCAATCCAACACGGCGACCGGAAGCGGCGCGTTTTGCCGGCGTGCGCCATCCGCGGGGGCCGCCGGCTCGGCGCTCACCGCGGACGGACTGCGTGACGAAGCCACCGCCTCCAGCGCACGCCTCGGACGATCGGCGCCGGGGTCGTCACTCACGGCGACGTTCAACGGGGCGACCCGGGTGGGCGGCCCGTCGCTGTCGCTTCGGTCTGCCGCATTCGCGAGCGTCGTGGATGCATCTGGCCGGCGGCCGGGTGGAGATGCCGCCGCACGCTCCATCGGATCGGTAAGGCTCTCCCTCGCCGGTCGATCGCGCCAGGCGCGCGGTACGGCGGTGCGCGCCTCAACCTGCGGGGCGCGTTCCGGCGTCACCCCGACGCGGGGCGGCCCGTCGGCCATCATCACGGGGATCACGTTCCAGAGCAGGAGGACGACGAGCGCGAATTTCGCCGGCAGCAAGCCATATGCGGCAATGTCCGCCCGCCGGAGGGTTCGCCGCGGACTGGAACGCGGCAGGTTTGTCCGGTCGGTTCGGGCAGATGGTCGGTTCGTCCTCATGTGCTCCTCCGAGAGGTGCCGGCTCCGGGGGTGGATTGGGCCCATCCGACCCCGAGAACGGCCGCGAAGAGCGCGGCGATGACGGGATCACCGAGCCCCGCCCCCTCGACGCTCTCGGCCGCGCCGACCACGAAGACGGCGAACGCGAATGCCGGGATCGCGGCGACGCGGCGGCGAACCATCGCCCCCTTCGCGAGGTGCCGCCCGATCAGCGCGAGGCCGGCGAAGAAGACGATGCAGGCGGGGATCCCGAGCATGGCGGCCGTTTCGACATAGAACCCGCCGGCAATGCCCGGAACGTCGGAGGTGGCGGTCCGATCGGAACCGAGGCCGAGCCATGGGCTGGCGGCGATCCCATCGAGTTGGATTGCGAGTGTCGCACGCTGATGCTCAAGACCGTCGCCCGCGAGATGCGCGCTCACGATCGACGAGGCGATCGCCGCGAGGATCAGCGCGAGGATGCCGGCGCGTTGGCCATGCCGGCCGAGGCGCGCGATGGTTCCCCGGCCCCATGCCAGAACGGCGAAGCTCGCGATGCCGAGCCCCACCATGACGAGGCCGCCGGGCGGTCCCACCGGCACCGATGCGAGGAGAAGGAGGAGGCCGCCGCCCGTGAAGACCGGCGCGCCGATGGAAAAATGGCGACACCGCGGGCCGGTCGGCTCCTTGTCAGGGCGATGCCGCGACCGCTCGTCGAAGGCGAGCGCGAGGGCCGCGAGATTGGCGAGAAGGCCGATGATCGCAAAGGTTCGATAGGCTTCCTGTTCGGCATCCGCCATCCCGCCAATAGCGAGAGCGTGGCGTGCGGCAAGGGTGTTCGACCCGAGAAGGCCGACGAGCGCCACGGCCGCGGAAAACAGCGCAAAGCCGCGGACGAAAGCAGCCGCCCTCTCGCCGTCGGCGGCGGCGCGCAGGGCCATCCAGAATATCATCGCATAGGCGGCGAGCCGCGCGAGCGCGTCACGGCCGATCGGCCCCTCCAGGATCGGTGCGCCAAGATCGTCGGCAGCTACAACCGCCCCGGCGAGAAGGGTCGGCGACCGGAGCGAAAGTTGGACGGCCATCACGGCGAGCGGCAGCAGCCACAGGATCGCAAGGCGTCGAAGCGCGCCGGTGGCCGCAGGCGGCTGCAGCACCGGATCGAGGGCGGACTGGACGAGAAAGAGGGCGAGGATCACCGCCGCACCAAGATGCCCCTCGACGGGGATGCCGGCCGCGAAGGCCGCGAGGGCGAGCGCGATCGACAGTGCGGTGATCCACCCGAGGGCGGCCTGGGCGCGCTCCGCCATCGCGGTCCCACCGTCCCGCCGGCCGCCGCGCGCCGGATGCAGCAACATCGTTCGCGGCGTCGCAGCACCGGCGGCACCCGCGGCCTTGCGTCCGACGAAAGCCGGCGCCTCACCGACAGCGTCGACGGGACGGCGAAAGGCCGCCAATCGCGCTGGAAGGCGGCCCCATCGCCCCAAAAGCGCGAGGCTTTGATGGGAAAAGATGGGGCGCGGGCGGCGGCTGCCGGCCGGAACGAGGCCCCGCCGGTCACGGCTCACCGTTCCGGCCGGGGCGCTATCGGGCTGGAAATCGGCCGCGGCGGCGAGGGTCTTGCCGGCGAAAATGAGACCGGCCGTGCGCCGAAGGATCATGAGATCGATCCGCCACCCCTCGGCGCGCCGATAGGCAAGATCGAGCCGCACCTTCTCGGTGGTGAAGCGCGATCCGGCGCCATAGCCGAGGGTGATCTGCGCAAGGCCGGTGAGGCCCGGACGGATGCCATATCGCGCCCGATAATGAGGAACCGCGCCGAGATAGGACCGTGCGTGCTCGAGCATATCGGGGCGCGGCCCGATAAGGCTCATCTCACCGCGGAGAATGTTGAGGATCTGCGGCAGCTCGTCGACATGGGTGCGGCGCAAGAGGGCGCCGAGCGGGGTGATGCGCTCAACCTCGATCGGATCCTCGGGGCCACGCGGACGGCGCGCATATGCCGTCATCGTGCGGAATTTGATGATCGTGAACGGGCGGCAGCGGAACCCCATTCGCCGCTGACTGAACAGGAGGGGCCCCGGATTCCAGATCGAATTTCCAATAACCAAGACAAAAGCGAAGAATATCAGAAACGGAATAAGCAACAGTGCCACCGAAATATCGAAAAATCTCTTCGATATCCGGTAGAAGGGATATGATTCCCGCTCAGCGTGACCATCGCTCCGTGCGATCCGCAACCGAGTTGCGACGGCGCCGCGAACGGGATCGAGCAATCGCTGGTCTTCTATATGTGATTGTGAAATAAATGACATCGGCCACCAAACCCGATAGATCAAAACAACTATCGGTTGACTTGACCGCGATGTCAATCGGTGTAGGTGATCCGTTTTCTTGGTACGAATACTAAAGACTATTCGCTTTTATGACGAACAGTCTTTTTCAATTTATAGAATAAATTTGCCTTGCGCCGATCCTCTGCGCAGCCTCACGCGACCCACCTGACGGGCCGGCCGATGGTTCGGCGCCCTGCCCGATCACATCAAAACGCCCGTGAACCGAGGCGCACAACGCGGTTTGGCGCGGTGATGCGGCCCCGATGGTCGGGCGTCAGCCGCCGCGCTTGGTCGGCCGCGCGTCGAGCATTCCCATCCGGCGATGCCAATCTTCGAGGCTCTCGTCCGGATAGACGTCGAAAGACGCGTCGCCGGGGCGCGCCTCGTCGCGCACCCAGGACGCCCGCGACCCCAGCATCATGTGCACGACCTGAGGCGGCTCCGGCAGCGCCGTGTCGATCGCGCTCGCGAACGGATGGACGAGATCCGGCCAACTCGGATCGAACACCCACAAAGCCGAGCCGCAACGTAGGCAGAAATGGCGCTCGGCCTCGCTTTCCTTGCCATCGATCACAGCATGGAAAACGCCGATGTCCGCCTCGCCCTCCACCGTCATCGTGTCCTTATAGGCGCCGAGATTGATCGCATATCCGCCGCCGCCCGCCGTCTTGCGACATATCGAACAATGGCAGCGCGTGAACGGCACGGGCGCATAGGCTTCAACGCCAAAACGAACCGCGCCGCATGAACAGGAGCCGTCGAGCCACATCGCAGGACCTCCGAGCCGTTTTGCGTGAGTTCCGTCTTGCTGAGGCCAATTGGATCAGCCAAGACGGAAGTCCAGGCGCGCCGCTTTTCAACTTTATCGAACAACTTATTCTAATTTATTCGGGTTTCCAGCACACTGGTCGGCCGCCACCTTCGCCCTCGAACGCCGTCTCGCGGCATCCGTTTTGGGGAAGATCATGGCTAAAGTCCTCGTTCTTTATTACTCCACATATGGCCATGTGGAGCGCATGGCCGAAGCCGTCGCCGAGGGCGCGCGCAGCGCCGGCGCGACCGTCGACATCAAGCGCGTCCCGGAAACGGCGCCCGAAGAGGTGGCGAAGAAGGCCGGCTTCAAGCTCGACCAGGCGGCACCGGTCGCCAAGATCGACGACCTTGCCGACTATGACGCGATCATCGTCGGCACCGGCACGCGCTTCGGCCGCGTGAGTTCGCAGATGGCCGCTTTCCTCGATCAGGCCGGCGGATTGTGGGCGTCCGGCGCGCTCAACGGCAAGGTCGGCGCCGCCTTCACCTCGACCGCCACCCAGCATGGCGGACAGGAGACGACCCTCTTTTCGATCATCACCAACCTTCTCCATTTCGGCCTCGTCGTCGTCGGCCTTCCCTATTCCTTCCAGGCCCAGATGCGGCTCGACGAGATTACCGGCGGCTCGCCCTATGGCGCGACCACGATCGCGGGCGGTGACGGATCGCGCATGCCGAGCGAGAATGAGCTCGACGGCGCCCGTTTCCAGGGCAAGCACGTCGCCGAAGTCGCCGCGCGCCTCTTCCCCTGACCCCGTCGCGCGACCGCGCCCGGTGGGGTGACACAGACGCTTCCTCCGATCGACGAGCCTGTTAAAACAGGCGCAGATCTTTTCGAGGAACCTGAAATGCCGCTTCAGCCCGGCCAGCCGACATTCGACCAGCTCAAGGTCTTTCTGACCGTGGTCGATGTCGGCAGCTTCGCCGGTGCGGCGCGCGTGCTCGGCCGGGCGACGTCGGTCGTCAGCTATACGGTCGCCAATCTCGAGAACCAGCTCGGCCTTCCTCTCTTCGACAGGAACGCCACGCGCAAGCCCGTCCTCACCGAGGCCGGGCGAGCGGTCGCGGTCGAGGCGCGCACCATCACCACCCATGTCGATGGATTGCGCGCGAAGGCCGCCGCCCTCCTCCAGGGTCTCGAAGGCGAACTCAATCTCGCCATCGACGTGATGGTCCCCTCCGCCCGCGTCGTCGACGCGCTGAAGGCCTTCGCGGCGACCTTTCCGACCGTTACGCTGAACCTCAGGATCGAGGCGCTCGGCAGCATTGCCCACCTCGTTCTCGACGGGCAGGCGAATATCGGCATCAGCGGGCCGCTGCCGACCTCCGCGGCGCTGCGGCGGCTGGAGCGGATCACGGTCGGCGCGGTCGAGCTCGTCGCGGTCGCGGCGCCCGGCCACCCCCTCACCGCGCCCGATATCAGCGCCGGCGCGGTGCGCGAGCACGTCCAGCTCATCCTCACCGACCGATCGCACCTTACCGAAGGGTTCGAGTACGCCGTCATGAGCCCGCATGTGTGGCGGCTCGCCGATCTCGGCGCAAAGCACATGCTGCTGCGTGAAGGGATCGGCTGGGGCAACATGCCGGAGCCCATGGTGCGCGACGATCTCGCGGCGGGCCGCCTCGTCCGCCTCGACCTTCCGGCAAGCACGAGCGCGCGCTGCCAGTTCGACGCGATCTACCGCACCGATACGCCGCCGGGCCCCGCCGCGGCATGGCTCATCGAGCGCTTCCGCGCCCAGATGACCGGAATTTGCAGCGAAGAAGACCAAGATTGACGCCGCATCCGCCGGAGCGACGACCTATATTGCGGTCGACTGGCGCGGCGCGGACCAAGGAGGGGACTATGCCAGAAAGGGTGGTGATCATCGGTGCGGGCCATGCCGGTTTCCAGGCCGCGGCCTCACTGCGAAGCGAGGGGTTCGAGGGTGAGATCGTCCTTCTCAGCCCCGAGGACGGCCTTCCCTATCAGCGTCCGCCCCTGTCCAAGGCCTACATGATGGGCAAGACCACGCGCGAGAATCTCGCCTTCCGCCCCGACGCCTTCTTCGAGACCGGCCGGATCGAGCGGCGCAAGGCGCACGCCCACGAGATCGACCGCACCAACCGCCGCGTCCTCACCGACGACGGCGCGGTGCCCTATGATCACCTGATCCTCGCCGTCGGCGCGCATGGCCGCGCTTTGCCGGTGCCGGGTGCCGATCTCGACGGCGTCTTCATGCTGCGCACGCTGGAGGACGCCGACGCGATCGGCGCCCATCTCGGCAACGCGAAGAACGCGGTCGTCGTTGGGGCTGGCTTTATCGGGCTCGAATTCGCGGCCGTTGCGCGCGCGGCGGGTCTTTCGGTCCATGTCCTCGAACTCGCCGACCGGCCGATGGCGCGCGCGATCTCGCCGGAGATGTCGGCGCTGTTCCGCGCTGCGCACGAGGGTTGGGGTGTCCGGCTCGATCTTGGCCAGGGGCTCGCGGGGCTCGTCGGGGAGAATGGGAGGGTGGTCGCCGTCGAGACGACCGAGGGCCGGCGCATTCCGGCCGATATCGTGGTCGTCGGGATCGGCGTTCTGCCGAACACCGGGCTTGCGAGCGAGGCAGGCCTTGCGATCGAGAACGGCATCCGTGTCGACGAAACGCTTCTCACCAGCGATCCCGCAATCTCCGCGATCGGCGATTGCGCGAGCTTTCCTGAGCCGCGAACGGGTGCGATCGTCCGCCTTGAATCGGTTCAAAACGCCACCGACCATGCTCGCACCGTGGCCGCTCGGCTGATGGGAAAGCCCGCCCCCTATCACGCCGTCCCCTGGTTCTGGAGCGATCAGGGGGATCTGAAGCTTCAGATGGCGGGCCTTTCCACCGGCTATGACACCGCGATCTTGACCGGTGAGGAGGGCGACCCCGGCCGCTCCGTCCTCTGCTTTGCGGGCGACAGGCTCGTCAGTGTCGAATCCGTCAACAAAGGCGGCGATCATATGAGCGCGCGGCGGATCCTCGGCGGGGCGGGTCCATTGCCGACCCCGGACGAGGCGGCGGCGCGCGATTTCGACCTCAAGGCCTGGGTGCTGGCGCGGCGATAGGCGCCTCCTCCGCGCGCCCGTCCCCTTCGCGGTCACGCTCATAATGATGCGCGAGGGGAAAGGCCGGCAACCAAGTTTCCCGGCGGATCGTCCAACTCTCGTAGGTCGGCATCAGCCGATCGGGTTCGTCCAGCGTGCCGAGATGGACTTCGATCTCGTCACCGCTGCGGGCGAACACCGAGGAGCCGCAGCGGGGGCAGAAATGGCGGCCGTGATAGGCGACCGTCTCGCCCTCGACCGACACCGCATCGTGCGGGAAGATGGCGGCGGCATAGAAGAGCGCGCCGTGATGCTTGCGGCAGTCGAGACAATGGCAGAGGCCGACCCGGTCGGGGCGGCCCGAGGCTACGAGCCGAACCTTGCCGCAGAGGCATCCTCCCGTAAATCGCTCCATCGCGGTGGTCTCCCCGTCATTGCGGCGCGGGCGGCGGCGGTGGCCCCGCCCACCATTCCCGCACGTTGGACATTTTGACCTAGAGGCCGTCAAAAGTGCGGCGGCGACGCTGCGAACGCCGCTCGTTTCGACCTCGGTCACGCATCGAGCCGCTCTCCGGCGCACCGCCCCGGCGGCGACCCGCCGGGTCCGCCGGAGCGCGGAAAGCGCAGCATTTGCGGCACGTTTTCCGCGACCGGCCAGTGCGATCAGGCAGCGGGGCACGGCGCGCTGTCCGATCTCCTCCGCCCCCGCGCGCGGCACGCATGGCTCGCACAATCTCCGCCCTTCAATCCTACGCTTAAGGGTGGTCAGGGCCGGATCGCGTTACTATAGAGAGGGCGGAGTGGGGAATCATGGAATACGAAAAATTCTTCTCTGACAGCCTCGACACGCTGCGCAACGAAGGCCGCTACCGCGTCTTTGCCGATCTCGAGCGTCATCGCGGACAATTTCCCCGCGCGACGCGTCATCATCGGGGCGACGGGCCGGACACCGTGACGGTCTGGTGCTCGAACGACTATCTCGGCATGGGTCAGCACCCGAAGGTGCTTGCCGCGATGCACGAGGCGATCGACCGTTGCGGCGCGGGTGCCGGCGGCACGCGCAATATCTCCGGCACCAACCACTATCATGTGGAGCTGGAGCGCTCGCTCGCCGACCTCCATGGCAAACCCGCCGCCCTCCTCTTCACCTCCGGCTATGTCTCGAACTGGGCCGCCCTCGGCACGCTCGCGGCGAAGCTGCCTCATTGCGCCGTCTTCTCCGACGAGAAGAACCACGCCTCGATGATCGAGGGGATCCGCCACAGCCGAGCCGAAAAGCACGTCTTCGCGCACAACGATCCCGATGATCTCGACCGGCGCCTTTCGGCGATCGATCCGGCCCGGCCGAAGCTCGTCGCCTTTGAATCCGTCTATTCGATGGACGGCGACATCGCCCCCATCGCCGAGCTTTGCGACGTCGCCGACAAGCACGGCGCGATGACCTATCTCGACGAGGTCCACGCCGTCGGCCTCTACGGCCCGCGCGGCGGCGGAATCGCCGAACGCGAAGGGCTGATGGACCGCCTCACGGTGATCGAGGGAACGCTCGGCAAGGCCTTCGGCGTCGTCGGCGGCTACATCGCCGCCTCGCGCAATCTGTGCGATTTCGTCCGCTCGCACGCCTCGGGCTTCATCTTCACGACGGCGCTGCCCCCCGCGGTCGCGGCCGGTGCGCGCGCCAGCATCGAGCATTTGAAGACCTCCGTTGCGGAGCGCGAGGCGCATCAGGCGATGGTGGCCAAGGTGCGCACGCGGTTGAAGGCGATCGGCATTCCCGTGCTCGACAATCCGAGCCACATCGTCCCAGTGATGGTGAACGACGCGGCCAAGTGCAAATGGATCAGCGACCTGCTGCTCGATCAGCACGGGGTCTACGTCCAGCCGATCAACTACCCGACCGTGCCGCGCGGGACCGAGCGGTTGCGCATCACGCCCTCTCCCGTCCACACGGACGCCGACATCGACCATCTCTGCAACGCGCTGTCGGAGCTGTGGTCGCAATGCGCCCTCGCGCGGTCCTCCGCCGCCGCCTGACCGCCTTCGGCGCGATCGTGCGCTGAGGCGCCTTCGCGGCCCCATATGATGACGAGCCGGCACCCTGGTGCCGGCTTTTTCGTTTTTGGGACCCGTTACGGTAACATTCGGGGCGACTTTTCCACATTACCTCCACAGGCCGCCCACCACGGCCAGTTTGTCGCGCACGCGGCGGGTTTGGGGCGATATCGCAACATTATGAGCGTCATCGGTGGAGGCTCCGCATTCCTGCCCCTCGATTGACGGAAACGACGCAATTTTATGCTTCGTCCCGCCACATCGCGCTGCCGAGGCTGGGAAAAGGTTCCGTTACAATTCGTTCATATTTGGCAGCGGACGCCGGCGAAGGGGTTCCATAATCCGCCCCCACGCGGCTAGTTGCCCCCGCCGCCCGCAGCGAAGGGCGGTGAGTTCAACCCGGACAGACCCGAGGCAGCACCCCGCCGCATGAGGGTCGCGACGCCGTCCACGGCGCCGCGGATCCGACATCATAGGACACTGCATGACGTTCTTCGCTAAGGCCGCATTGTGCGCGGCTGTATTCGCTATTGCCCTTCCGACCGTGACCATCGCCATTCCGACCGAGGCCCATGCGGCCACGAGCTCCGGCACCGCATCTTATTACGGCAAGCGCTTCCATGGCCGGATGACGGCGAACGGCGAGCGTTTCAACATGAACGCGATGACCGCCGCACACAAAAGCCTTCCCTTCGGCACCAAGGTCAAAGTGACCAACACCAAGAACGGGCGCTCCGTCGTGGTGCGGATCAACGATCGCGGCCCGTTTGTCGGCCGGCGGGTGATCGACCTGTCGCGCGGCGCGGCGGCGGCCCTCGACATGGTCAATGACGGGCTCGCCAAGGTGACGATGGAGATCATGTAGTCTCTGCCGCCGGCAGCCGCGCATCCGTTGCGGTGATCGACCCGATCACGTCTTTGCATTGGACCGGCTGCCTGCGATCCGTCACCGTCGCCGTCCCAGCTGCGGAGCGAGGCGATGCTGACGATCTACGGAATGACCGACTCGGGCAACTGCTATAAGCCGCGCCTCCTGATGGCGCTGACTGGCCGGCCATTCCGTCACGTCGAGGTCTCCTTCCTCGACGGTGGAACCGCCACCCCCGCCTTCCGCGCCAAGAACCCGAACGGCAAGGTCCCGCTTCTCGAGCTCGATGACGGGCGCCTGCTGCCCGAATCGAACGCGATCCTCCTTTATCTCGGCGAGGGCACCCCCTTCGTGCCGGACGATCCGTTCGAGCGCGCCTTGATGGCCTCCTGGATGTTCTTCGAGCAGTACAGCCACGAGCCCTATGTCGCCGTCCGCCGCTCCCTCATCGTCTACGCCGCGATGCGCAGAGAGGCATCCGCCGACCGCCTCGCCGAGACCTTCGAGCAGGGAAATCGCGCCCTCGGCGTGATGGAAACGCGGCTCGCGGCCTCGCCTTTTCTCGCGGGCGCGGCCCCGTCCCTCGCCGATATCTGCCTCTACGCCTATACCCATGTCGCCGCGGAAGGCGGGTTCGACCTCTCGCTCTATCCGGCCGTCGGCGGGTGGCTCGAGCGCCTCGCCGGCTTGCCGGGATATCGCCCGCTCCAGTGGCGCCCCGCCGACTGACCACGGCCGGGCCGCCCGCTTCAGCGCTTGCACGGCCTCCCCGCGCGCTGCGTAAGATTTTACCCGGCCGAAAACCGCGCTAGGGTCGAGGCAACCCGCCGGCCCTTTCAGGAGCCGGCCACCAAGCGACGATGAGGCGCGCACCGCTCATGGCCCCTTCCGCGAGAGGGCGGCGGGCGCGCGAGCGGAGGACCAATGGTCGACATCGCAACACGGGTGTGGAACCACAAGTGGAAGATCGATCCGATCGTCCGCTCGTTGATCGACACCGATTTCTACAAGCTCCTGATGTGCCAGTCGGTCCTGCGCAATCGCCCCGATACGACCGTCGTCTTCTCGCTGATCAACCGATCTAAGCATATCCGCCTCGCCGAGCTGATCGACGAGGGAGAGCTGCGCGAACAGCTCGACCATATCCGCACGCTGTCCCTGTCGCGCGGCGAAAGCACGTTTTTGCGGGGCAACACATTCTACGGCAAACGCCAGATGTTCAGCCCCGAATTCATGTCGTGGTTCGAGGGGCTGCGGCTGCCGCCGTACGAACTCGAGGTGCGGGACGGGCAATATGAACTCACCTTCGAGGGCGATTGGCCCGAGGTGATGATGTGGGAGATCCCGGCCCTCGCCTGCCTGATGGAGCTGCGCTCGCGCGCCGTCCTCAAGGAAATGGGCAAATTCGAGCTCCAGGTCCTCTACGCCCGCGCAATGACGAAGCTGTGGCAGAAGATCGAGATGCTGCGCGAGGTGCCCGACATCGCGATCGCCGATTTCGGCACGCGCCGCCGTCATTCCTTCCTCTGGCAGGACTGGTGCGTCCAGGCGATGATCGAGGGCCTCGGCCCCTCCTTCACCGGCACGTCGAATTGCTTGATCGCGATGCGGCAGGAGGTCGAGGCGATCGGCACCAATGCGCACGAGTTGCCGATGGTCTATGCCGCGCTCGCCGACAGTGACGCAGCGCTCGCCGAGGCGCCCTATCAGGTCCTCGCCGATTGGCATGAGGAGCACGACGGCAATTTGCGGATCATCCTGCCCGACACCTACGGCACGCAAGGCTTTCTCGACCATGCGCCGGACTGGCTCGCGGGCTGGACGGGGATCCGCATCGATTCCGGCGATCCGGTCGAGGGTGCGGAGACCGCGATCGCCTGGTGGAAGGCACGCGGCGAGGACCCGCGCGAGAAGCGCATCATCTTCTCCGACGCGCTCGACGTCGACACGATCCTGTCCCTTCAGGCGCGCTTCCGTGATCGCGTGCGCGTCTCGTTCGGTTGGGGTACGCTCCTCACCAACGATTTCCGCGGCCTCGTGAAGAACGATGCGCTCGCCCCCTTCAGCCTCGTCTGCAAGGCCGTTTCGGCGAACGGGCGGCCGACGGTAAAGTTGTCTGATAACCCACGCAAAGCCACCGGCCCGGACGATCAGATCGAGCGTTATAAGCGGGTGTTCGAGGTCGGCGCGCAAAAGGCGCTCGATGTCACCTTCTTCAAAGGCGACGATATGGCCGCGCTCGCGGGGCGGCTTTATGGCGCCGTTACGAAGTGCCTGCCAGGCGGTTTCTCGCCCCCGATCGCTCGGCGTTTCGCATAATTGCTCGGCGGTGGAGTGCGACGGCTCGCCGCCCTTCACCGCCGATCTCGTGCCGGAAAGTCGACACCGGCATCAGACGGGCAGCCGCTTGTCTGATGAAAATCGCATTTGTCCGACGAAATGAGGTTGAAGGCCGGCGAAATCGCGTTCATGGTCCGCCTATGGCGATCCAAGATTGCCAGTCGTGCCAACTATCAGAGCGCCTTCGTGGCGCCGTCAGGAGGACGCCTATGACGCCAAAACGCACCCTACTTGCCACCGCTCTTCTCGCAGTCGCATTCAGCGCCGGCACCGCGGAAGCCCGCGAATGGCGCGGATGGAACATCCACCCGCCCGAGTATCCCGTCTCCACCGGCATGGAATATTTCGCCGAAGAGATCGAAAAGCGCTCCAACGGGGAGCTGACCGCCAAAGTCTTCCATTCCGGCGTTCTGGGCGACCAGCCCGACGCCATCGAGCAGGTCCGCGAAGGCGCGCTCGACTGGGCGGTCTTCAACTTCGGCCCGCTCGGCGCCGTCGCCCCCTCGGTCAACATCACCTCGCTGCCCTTCATCTTCAAAGACGTGCCCTCGATGCACAAGGTGATGGACGGCCCGATCGGCGACGAGATGGCCGAGGGTCTTCGCGAGATCGGCCTCGAGCCGCTCGGCTACTTCGATTCCGGCGCGCGTTCTTTCTATAATCGCGAAAAGTTGATCCAGACTCCGGCCGACATGCAGGGCGAGAAGTACCGGGTCATGAACAATGACCTCTACGTCCAGATGGTCGCCCAGCTCGGCGGCAACGCCACCCCGATGCCCTATGCCGACGTCTTCCAGGCGCTGCAGACGGGCGTGATCGACGGGGCCGAGAACAACTTCCCCTCGTTCGAATCCTCGGGCCATTACGAAGCCGCGAAATTCTATTCCAACACGCAGCACCTCATCCTGCCGGAATGCCTTTGCATCAACAAAGAGCTCTTCGACAGCCTCTCCGAGGAGCAGCAGACCATGCTGAAAGAGGTCGGCCAGGAGGCCACCGCCTTCCAGCGTGAGGAATGGGCCAAGCGCGAAGAGGCCTCGAAAGAGAAGGTCGTCGCGGCCGGCGTCGAGGTCGTCGAGATCGAAGACAAGGCGCCGTTCCAGGAGCTCATGCAGCCGGTCTATGACGCCTTCCTCGCGGCGAACCCGGATCTCACCGAGCTCGTCGAAAAGGTCCAGGCGGCGCAAGAATAAGCCGGACCAACACGGTGTCCCGCATCCTTCTCGTCATCGATCGCGTCGGCTACTATGTAGCCGGCGCGTATCTCGTCGTCGCATCGATCGCGCTCTTCGCGCTGGTGCCGATGGCGGGTTGGCTCGTCTTCGGCCGTTATGTGCTGAACGCGTCGCCGACCTGGGTCGAGGCTTCGAGCCTCATTCTCATGCTCGTCGTGACGTTCGGCATCGCCGCCTATGCGGTGCGCACCGGCGAGCATCTGTCGATCGACTTCGTCCGCGAAAGTTTCCCGAAGCCGGTCGAGCGCGCGATGCGTTTCGCCTGCCACGTGGTCCTCACCGTGTTCGGCGCCTGGATGGCCACGGCGTCCTGGGCGAACGTGGTGTCCAACTGGTCGCGTGACATTCCCCTCATCCACATCCCCGAAGGTGTGCGTCACATCCCGCTGCTCGTCGGCGGGGCGGGTATCGCCGTCTTCTCCCTCATCCATGCGCTCAAGATGATCGTCCTCAAGGACGGCGAGGACGCGGCGTCTTAATGGAAACAGGCCTTATCGTTCTTCTGGGCCTCTTCGCGGTGAGCCTCGTGATCGGCTTGCCGGTGGCCTTTGCGATGGGCGTCGCCGCCCTCGCCTCCTTCGTCTTCGCCGACTTCCCGGCGACGACGATGTTCCGCCGGATCGCGCAGGGCTCGTCGAGCTTCTCGCTGCTCGCGATCCCCTTCTTCATCTTCGCCGGCGAACTGATGATGCACGGCGGGATCGCGCAACGGCTCGTGAAATTCGCGACAGCCCTCGTCGGCCATGTCCGCGGCGGTCTCGGCGTCGTGAACGTTCTGTCCTCGATGCTGTTCGGCGGCATCTCGGGTTCGGCCGTCGCCGACACCTCGGCGCTCGGCTCGATCCTCATCCCGATGATGAAGAAGGAAGGCTATCGCGCGGATTATGCGGTGAACGTCACCGTCACCTCCTCGATCGCCGGTATCGTCATTCCGCCCTCGCACAACATGATCCTCTATGCGGTCGCGGCGGGCGGCGGCATCTCGATCTCGCGCCTCTTCATGGCCGGTGTCATTCCGGGCGTGTTGATGTGCCTGTGCCTTGCAGTGGTCGCCTGGCTCCTCGCGCTGCGGCACGGCTACAAAGCCGAGGCGTTTCCGGGCTTTCGGACGGTGTTCGTTTCCTTCGTCGCATCCTTGCCGGGGCTCTTCACCGCCATCATCATCGTCGGCGGCGTTCTGTCGGGCATCTTCACCGTCACCGAATCCGGTGCGATCGGCGCGATCTACGCGCTTCTCGTCACCGCCTTCGTCTATCGGGAACTGACTTGGGAAGGCTTCATCCTCTCCGTCACCCGTGCGGCGAAGACGACCGGCCTCGTGATGATCCTCGTCGGGTGCGCGACGGCGTTCGCCTATATGCTCGCCTTTTACTCGGTGCCCTCGCAGCTCGCGGCGCTGATGACCTCGATCTCCGACAATCCGATCGTGCTCCTCCTCCTCATCAACCTGATGCTGCTGATGGCCGGCATGGTGATGGACATGGCGGCGCTGATCCTGATCACGACGCCGATCTTCCTGCCGATCGCGACGCAGATCGGGGTCGATCCGATCCAGTTCGGCATCATCCTGATGATGAATCTCGGTCTCGGCCTGTGTACGCCGCCGGTGGGGGCGTGCCTGTTCGTCGGCTGCACGATCGGCGGCGTGCGGATCGAGAAGGCGGTCGCGACGATCTGGCCGTTCTATCTCGCGATGCTCGTCGCGCTGCTTTTGACGACCTACGTTCCGGCCGTCTCGCTGTGGCTGCCGAACCTCGTGTTCGGTTGATCCGATACGATCCGATCCGTCAGGCTCCGGCCTGACGGATCTCCTCCAGCTTGCGACGCTGCTGGCCCGCCGCGTCGAAATTCTCCGGTGCCACCCATGCCGCGAGCGCGGCGCGCACCGCAGGCCATTCCCGGTCCGTGATCGAGAACCACGCCGTATCCCGATTGCGGCCCTTCACCACCATGTGCTGACGGAAAAGCCCCTCATAGGTGAAGCCATAGCGCTCCGCCGCGCGCTTCGATGGGGCGTTCCCGTCGTCGCATTTCCACTCGAAGCGGCGATAGCCGAGCCGGCCGAACACATAGTCGCCGAGGAGAAGCATCGCCTCCGTCGGCTCCGCCGTGCGGCGAAGGCCGGGGGCGAAACAGATGTGGCCGACCTCGATCACACCGTGCTCCGGCGTGATCCGCATCAGCCCCATCACCCCGGCCGCGACGCCCGTCCGGCGCGGCACCACCGTAAAGAACAGCGGATCGACGCTCGCCTCTTGCTTCGTAAGGTGTTCGCGGTACGCCTCAAGGCTCGCGAACGGGCCGTAGGCGAGATAGGTCCACAACGCCCCGTCCGGGTCACCGGAGCGATGGGCGGTCCATTGCGGCTCGGCATGGCGCGCCGCATCGAGCGGCTCGAGCCGTACGAGCCGCCCTTCGAGAACGACGCGCTCCGGCAGCGGACGCGCCGTCCATCCCTCGATCGGCGCCGTCACGCCGCCGCATCCTGCGGCACCAGCGCGACGGCTTCGATCTCGACCATCGCCTCCGCCTCGACGAGCCCGACGACTTGGACGAGCGCCATCGCCGGAAAGTGCCGACCCATGACGGCGCGATAGACCGGGCCGAGCGAGGACAGGCTCGCCCGATAGGCGTCGATATCGGTGACGTACCAGGTGAGGCGCGCGATCGTGTCGGCCCGGCCGCCGGCCGCCTCGACAACGTCGACGACATTGCGCAGCGCCTGCTCGACCTGGCCGAGAAAATCCTCCGGGAAGGTCTGGTCCGTGCGCCAGCCTATCTGGCCGCCAACATGGACGAGCGGCCCGTCCGTCAAAACCCCGTTGGCGTATCCCACCGGCTTCGGCCATCCCTCCGGTTGGACGGCGCGAATGAGCGACTGGCTCACGTTCCCTTCTCCTCAGCATGGCGACGAAGGGCAAAGCGCTGCACCTTCCCGCTCTCGGTCCGCGGAAGCTCGGACACATACTCGACCGCACGCGGGTACTTGTAGGGGGCGAGCTCCGCTTTCACGTGATCCTGCAGCGCTTTGGTCAACTCGGGCGAGGCGGTGTGCCCCGCGCTCAACACGATATAGGCCTTCACGATGTGCCCGCGCTCCGGGTCCGGCGCGCTGACCACCGCCGCCTCGGCAACCGCCGGATGCGACAGGAGGCCCGCCTCCACCTCCGGCCCGGCGATGTTGTAGCCGGAGGAGACGATCATGTCGTCGGAGCGGGCCTGGAACCAGAAATAGCCGTCCTCGTCGACGATGTAGGTGTCGCCGGTGACGTTCCAGCCGCCGATCACATAGTCGGCCTGGCGCGGATCGGCGAGATAGCGGCAGCCCGTTGGCCCGCGCACGGCAAGCCGCCCGGGAATGCCGGGCGGGCACGTCTCGCCGGCCTCGTCGATCACCTTCGCCTCATAATGCGGCACCGGCAGGCCCGTCGCGCCGGGGCGAACGGCCTCTTCCGGCGCGCCGATGAAGATGTGGAGCATCTCCGTCGCGCCGATGCCGTCGAGGATCGTGAGGCCGGTCGCCGCCTTCCACGCCTCGAAGGTCGCGCGCGGCAGCGTCTCGCCGGCCGACACACACTTGCGCAGCGAACCGAGATCATGCTCGCCGAGCTTGGCGAGCATTGCGCGATAGGCGGTCGGCGCGGTGAAGACGACGCTTGCTTTGTGCGCCGCGATCGCCGGCATCAAATGGTCGGGCGAGGCCTTTTCAAGGAGGATCGCCGTCGCCCCGATCCGCCAGGGAAAGAGGACGAGCCCGCCGAGACCGAACGTGAAGGCGAGCGGCGGCGAGCCGATAAAGCGATCGTCGGGCGAGGCGCGCAGCACCTCCTTGGCGTAGCAATCGCAGATCGCGAGCATGTCGCGGTGGAAGTGCATCGTTCCCTTCGGCACGCCCGTGGTGCCGGAGGTGAAGCCGATGAGGCAGACATCGTCGATCGCCGTGTCGACGGCCGCGAACTCGGGGCTTGCGGCGGCGAGCGCCGCCTCGAATTCGGGCGTCCCGAAGACGATCGCCGTGCCGCTGCGCGTGGCGAGCGCCTTGTCGAGCTCGTCGCGGATCTTCACGTCGGTGATCGCCATCGTGATCTCGGCCTTATCGAGCATCACGCCGAGCTCTTTGGCCCGCAAAAGCGGCATCGTCGCGACCACGATGCCGCCGGCCTTGATGATCGCGAAATAGATCGCCGCCATCATCGGATTGTTGGCTGAGCGCAGGAGCACCCGGTTGCCGGGCTCGAGCCCCGCGGCGACGAGATGATTGGCGATCCGGTTCACCCGCTCGGCGAGCGCCGCATAGGTCCACTCGACCCCCTCGCCGATCACCGCGATCCGGTCCCCGCCCCCCGTCTCGAGGTGTCGGTCGATCAGCTCGACGGCACAATTCAGCCGATCCGGGTAGCCGAGCCGGTCGAGATTGAGAAAGTCCGGCTGGTCTTTCTCGGCCGGGAGATTGTCGCGGGCGAAGGTGTCTTTGTGAGCGGATGGGATCATATGGCCATCGTTCAGTTGGCCCCCGGCGGTACGCTGGCAGCGAGCGCCTGTCGGGCGATGACGATCTTCTGCACTTCCGATGCGCCCTCGTAGATCCGAAGGGCGCGGATTTCGCGGTAGAGTTCTTCGACCTTCGTGCCCGAGCGCACGCCGTCTCCGCCATGGAGCTGGACGGCGCGGTCGATGACGGTCTGCGCCGTCTCGGTCGCGAAGAGCTTGGCCATCGAGGCCTCGCGCGTGACGCGCGGGGCGCCCGAATCCTTGGTCCACGCCGCCCGGTAGACGAGAAGTGCCGCGGCATCGACCCCGAGCGCCATGTCGGCAATGCCCTCCTGGGCAAGCGGCAGCTCCGCCATCGGCGCGCCGAAGAGATGGCGCGTGTGGACCCGCTCCAACGTCGCCATGAGCGCCGCGCGGGCAAAGCCGAGCGCCGCCGCGCCGACGGTGGAGCGGAAGACGTCGAGCGTCGCCATCGCGAGGCCGAAGCCGCACCCCGCCTCGCCGACCCGGTTGGCGAGCGGGATGCGGCACCCCTCGAACGTGAGGCGCGCCAGCGGGTGCGGCGCGATCACATGGAGCCGTTCGGCGATCGCGAGGCCCGGCGTGTCATGGTCTACGATGAAGGCGGAGAGGCCCCGCGCACCCGGACCCTCGCCGGTCCGGGCGAAGACGATGTAGAAATCGGCGATCCCGCCATTCGAGATCCACGTCTTCTCCCCGTCGAGGATCACGCTCTCGCCGTCGATCCGCGCGGTCGTCTCGATCGCGGCGACGTCGGAACCGGATTTCGGCTCCGTGAGGGCGAAGGCGGCGATCGCCTCGCCGGCCTCGACACGGGGCAGATAGGCCGCCTTCTGCGCCTGCGTGCCGGCAAGGGTGATCGGGCCGGAGCCGAGCCCTTGCATCGCAAAAGCGAAATCGGCGAGGCCGGAGTGACGGGCCAGCGTCTCCCGCGCGAGGCAGAGGGTTCGCACATCGAGCCCGTCCGCGCCGCCGACCGCCGGCGCGAGGAGACCCGCCTGGCCCATCGCCGCGACGAGACGGCGGCAAGAGCCGTCGACATCGTGATGGTCGGATAAAGCGGCGGCATGCGTCGCCGCCCAGTCGTCGACCCGCTTCGCCCAGCGCCGGTGGCGCTCCTCGAAGAAAGGCCAGCTCAGCGTCTCGGCGAGAGGATCGGCGTGCATCGTCAGTCGCCCTCGAAGACCGGCTTCGTCTTGTTGGCGAAGGCGTGGAAGGCGCGGTGGAAGTCTTCGGTCTGCATGCAGAGCGCCTGGGCGAGCGCCTCCTGGTCGATCGCCTCGTCGACGCCCATCGCCCATTCCATATGGAGCATCTTCTTGGTGACGCCGTTCGCGAAGGTCGGCCCGTCGGCAAGGCGCTTGGCGAACTCCTGGGCGGAGCCGAGCAGCGCCTCGGGCGCTTCGAGGCGGTTGAAGAAGCCCCAGCGCTCGGCCTCTTCCCCGCCCATCGCGCGGCCGGTGAAGAGGAGCTCGGAGGCCCGCCCCTGACCGACAATGCGCGGCAGGATCGAGCATGCACCCATATCGCACCCGGCAAGGCCGACCCGGTTGAAGAGGAACGCGACGCGCGCCTCGCCGGTGCCGAAGCGCATGTCGGAGGCCATCGCGAGGATGGCGCCCGCGCCGACGCACACCCCGTCGATCGCGGCGACGATCGGCTGCGGACAGGCGCGCATCGCCTTCACCGTGTCGCCGGTCATCTGGGTGAACTCCAAAAGACCCTTCATGTCCTTGCCAAGAAGCGGCTCGATGATCTCGAACACGTCGCCGCCGGAGCAGAAATTGCCGCCCGCGCCGGTGATCACGACCGCTTTCACGGCGTCCTCATAGGCGAGCGCGCGGAAGAGGTCGCGTAGCTCGGCATAGCTCTCGAAGGTCAGCGGGTTCTTCCGGTCCGGTCGATTGAGCGTGATCGTCGCGACCTTGCCCTTCACCTCGAGGAGGAAATGCTGCGGACGATAATCCGCGATCGGCAAGGTGATGTTGAAACGGTCGCTCATGTCTTCTCCTGAACCCCTGTCGCGGCCCGTTTCGGTCGGGGCGGACCGCTCCCCTTCATGTCGCCGGATTACGCGGCCGGCGCCTGCCATGTCCCCCGCGCGATCATCCCGGCACCTTGTCCCCGGCGAGGACCGTGGAGACGCTGCCGCGCGCGTCGCGCAGGAGGCGGGAGAGCAAGGCCCGGTCGGCCGTGCCGAGGCCGTCAAACAGCTCGTCGACCCAGCCCCGATGCGCCGCCGCCATGACGTCGAACAAAAGCCGCCCCTCGTCGGTCAGCTCCACGAGGGCCGAGCGCCGGTCATTGTGGGCGGTGCGACGCTCGACGAGCCCGTCATGGACGAGGCGATCGACGAGGCCGGTGACGTTGCCGTTCGTCACCATGAGCCGGCGCGACAGCTCGCCGAGGGCGAGCGGCTCCGGCGACTTGGCGAGCTGGGCCATCAGGTCGAAGCGAGGCAGCGTCATCGAAAACTCGGCGCGCAAGCGGCGCGACAGCTCCGCCTCCACCATGTTCGCCGTCGCGAACAGGCGCAGCCAGAGCCGCAGCGGGCTCGCGTCGTCGCGCTTGTCGGCGCTCTCGGAGATCGGCGTGTGTTGATCCATCACATCACCTCGCCGCCGGCGACGACGATCGCCTGGCCCGTGATCGCGCTCGCGTCCGCGCCGAGGAGCCAGCGCACGGTGTCGGCGACCTCGCGCGGATCGACGAGGCGGCCCATCGGGCTGTTTGCGGCGAGCGCGGCGCGCGCGGCCTCCGCGCTGCGGCCGGTTTTCTCCATGATGCGTTCGATGCTCGTCGCCGTCATGTCGGTATCGGCAAAACCGGGGCAGACGGCGTTGACGGTGACGCCGGTCTTCGCCGTCTCCAGCGCGAGGGAGCGGACGAGGCCGAGAACGGCATGCTTTGAGGCCGCATAGGCGCCCGCATAGGCGTAACCCTTGAGCGCCGCGGTCGAGGCAATCGTGACGATGCGCCCGTGCTTGGCCGCCACCATCGCCGGCAGAACGACACGGACGGCGTTGAGCACGCCCTCCACGTTGACCGCGAAAAGGCGGCGCAGCATGTCGGGCTCGGTCTTTTGGATGGGCGCGGTGTCGGAGATTCCGGCCGCGGCGACGAGGGAGGTGACGGGCCCGAAACGCTCCTCCGCGGCGCGCACCGCAGCGGCGAGCGCGTCCGCGTCGGTCACGTCGGCGGCGAAGGCGGCGGCCTCTTGCAAGGTGCCCGCCGTCTCCTCGATCGGCCCGGCGCGGCGGCCGATGAGCGACACGCGCTGCGAGGCTCCGACCATCTCGGCCACGGCGCGGCCGAGCCCCGTGCCACCACCCGTGATCAACACATGTCCCGTCATGGCTCGCACTGTGCGCTTGTGGTCATGTTACTTCAAGTCTAAAATAATGTTGTCAGCAGGAGGGGTGGACATGCGCATCGCAGTCATCGGTGGCGGCCCGGCCGGCCTTTATTTCTCGATCCTCTACAAGAAAGCCAACCCCAGCGCCGAGATCAACGTCTACGAGCGCAACCGCCCGGACGACACGTTCGGCTTCGGCGTCGTCTTCTCCGATGAAACGCTACAGAATTTCGAGGCGCACGACGCGGAAAGTTACCGCCTGATCACCGACCGTTTCGCCTATTGGGACGATATCGAGGTCGACTTCAAAGGCGAAGTCTTCCGCATCGGCGGAAACGGCTTTTGCGGTTGCTCGCGCAAGACACTGCTCGAACTCCTCAACTATCGCGCCGCGCAACTCGGCGTCGCGATCCACAACGCCCGCGACCTGTCGATCGACGCGGTGCTCGCTCTCGCCGAGGAAAACGACCTCGTCGTCGCCGCCGACGGGATCAATTCGGTGGTGCGCCAGCATTTCATCGAGCACTTCAAGCCGTCGACCGATCTGCGGCCGAACCACTTTTCATGGATGGGCTCGACCCGTCCGCTCGACGCCTTTTCCTTCTTCTTCGAGCGCAATGATGACGGCCTTTTCATCGCCCACGCCTATCAATACGAGCCGGGCGCCTCGACCTGGGTGATGGAGACAGACCCGGAGACGTATGACCGGGCAGGCTTTGCCGCGATGAGCGAGCAGGAGAGCGCGGACTATCTTCAAAAGGTGTTCGCCAAGGCGCTCGACGGTCACCCCCTCCTCGTCAATCGCTCGATGTGGCGCAACTTCCCGATGATCCGCAACGAGCGGTGGACGATCGGCAATATCGTCCTCCTCGGCGATGCCAAGGCGACGGCCCACTTCTCGATCGGCTCCGGCACCAAGCTCGCGATGGAGGATGCGATCGCGCTAAACGGCGCGCTCACCCGCCATGCGGACGTCGCGACGGCGCTCGCCGGCTTCGAGAAGGGCCGGCGGGAGGAGGTGGAGAAGATCCAGCACTCCGCCGACGTGTCCCTCGTCTGGTTCGAGCGGCTGAAGCGCTATTGGGACATGGACCCCGTCCAGTTCGCCTTCGGCCTGATGACCCGCGCGAAGGCGATCACCTACGACAATCTGGAGCTTCGGGCGCCGGAGTTCGTCGCGAAGGTCGCCCAGCATTTCGCCGCGGACGTGAAGGCGGCGGGCTTCGACGTCGACACGGCGCACCCGAAGCCGCCGATGTTCCAGCCCTTCCGCCTGCGCGACATGACGCTCGCGAACCGCGTCGTCGTCTCGCCGATGGACACCTATTCGGCGGTCGACGGGGTGCCGCAGGATTTCCACCTCGCCCATTATGGCACGCGGGCGATGGGCGGGGCGGGGCTCGTCTATACCGAGATGGTGTGCGTCTCGCCCGAGGCGCGGATCACGCGCGGCTGCGCCGGCCTTTATAGCGACGAGCAGGAGGCGGCCTGGGCGCGCGTCGTCGGCTTCGTGCGTCAGCATTCCAAGGCGAAATTCTGCATCCAGCTCGGCCATTCCGGCCGCAAGGGCGCGACCAAGCTGATGTGGGAGGGGATCGACGAGCCGCTCGAGACCGACGGCTGGGAGACGATCTCCGCCTCGCCCCTTCCCTATCATCCGCACTCGCCGGTGCCGCGTGAGATGACACGGGCCGACATGGATGCGGTGAAAGCCGATTTCGTCGCCGCGACGGAGCGGTGCGCGCGGCTCGGCGTCGACATGATCGAGTTGCATTGCGCACACGGCTATCTTCTCGCGAGCTTCCTGTCGCCGCTCACCAACCATCGCGGCGACGAGTATGGCGGCTCGATCGAGAATCGCCTGCGCTACCCGCTCGAGGTGTTCGACGCGATGCGCGCCGTCTGGCCGGCCGATAAGCCGATGTCGGTCCGCCTGTCGGCGACGGACTGGGCCGAGGGCGGCATCGTCGGGGACGACACGGTGGACATCGCCCGCGCCTTCATCGCGCATGGGGTCGACCTCATCGACGTTTCGTCGGGGCAGACGGTGCCGGAGGCGAAGCCGATCTTCGGCCGCATGTTCCAGACCCCGTTCGCCGAACAGGTCCGCGCCGAGGCAAAGATCGCGACGCTCGCCGTCGGCGCGATCACCTCGGCCGATCAGGTGAACACGATCCTCGCCGCGGGCCGGGCCGATCTCGTCGCCCTCGCCCGGCCACACCTCGTCAATCCGTTCTTCACGCTGCACGCCGCCGCCGAATACGGCGTCACCGACGTCGATTGCCCGCCGCAATATTGGGCCGGACGCGATCAGGCCTTCCGCAATGCGCCGCGAGCCCGCGAGGAATTGAAGGAGTTGCGTTTGAAGGCCCGTCCGCGCCACAAGTATCAGAGCGAACGGACGCGCATCGCCGCGGAGTGAGACGATGCCGGGGATATCCCCGGCCCACCGCCGCCATTCACGATGCGTTAACCCTATTTCGTAATAGGGTCGTAACCGGGGAGTCGCGCCCCTCCGGAAACGGGAGCGAACCGATGAGCGACTTGCGTCGACCGATTCGAACGCTCGTTGCGCTGACGGCCAGCGCAATGATGACGAGCCCTGCCCTCTCACAAGCGACGGTTCCCTTCCCGCCGATCGGGGGTCTCATCGAACGGGGCGCCGATTTCGAGCCCGTCCCGTCCGCAAAACCGTCGATCGTGGAGAGTTTCGCGAGCCAATGCGTGTTGCCGCATCCAGAACTCGCCTGGGCCGCCCTTCCGCGTCACCTGCGTGAGGTTCCGCTGCGGCAGATGATCGGCCAACTTCTCGTCGTCAGCTTTTCGGGCAAGACCGCCGACAGCGCCGGCGTCGCCCTCGCGGCCGACGCGCTCGCCGCGTCCGAAATCGGCGGCGTCCTCTATTTCCGGCACAATGTCGGCACCGCGGAGGACGTCCGCGCGATCAATGCACGGCTCCTCGCCGCGAGCCCCGACCTTCCGCCGATGATCGCGATCGACCAGGAAGGCGGCGCGGTGATGCGGCTGAAGCCGAGCGAAGGCGCGCCCGACACCCCGTCGGCCCGCGACGTCGCCCAGACCCCGCCCGATACCGCGCGCGAAACCTATGACGCGATGGCCGAAAGCCTCGCTTCGGCCGGCTTCACCGCGAATTTCGGTCCGGTCGTCGACCTCGACCTCAATCCCGATAATCCGGTGATCTCCCGCTTCGGACGCGCCTATGGCGCCGATCCCCAAACCGTCGTCGACTATGGCGAGGCGTTCGTCGACGCGCACCGGGATGCCGGCGTCGCGACCGCGCTCAAACATTTTCCGGGCCACGGCTCGTCCACCGATGACAGCCATGACGGGGCGACCGACCTGACGCCGACCTGGTCGCGCAAGGAGATGATCCCGTTCCGCGACATGATCGTCGACCGCAAGGCCGACATGATCATGATCGGCCATCTCGAACTCGACGGCCTCAGCGGGCCGGACGGATGGCCCGCGTCCCTCTCCCCGAACGCGATCGACCGCTTTCTGCGCGACACGCTCTGCTATGACGGCCTCGTCGTCTCGGACGATCTGTCGATGGATGCCGTGTCGAGCCACTGGAATGCGATCGAAGCGACCAAGCAGATGGTGCGCGCCGGCGGCGATATCGCCCTCCTCTCGCTATCGGCCGACAAAGGCGCCGCCGCCGTCCGCGAGATCCTCGACGCGCTCGAGGCCGAGGCCGCCGCCTCGCCCGATTTCGAGGACCGCATCCGCTACGCCTATGCCCGCATCGTGCACCACAAGCTCGACCTCATGGAGGCGCGTGCGGTCTCCGAGGCCGCGCCCGCGGGCATTCCGACGCGTTGGGCCCAGGCAACGCCGGGCTCGCTGCCGCGATAACGTGACGGCGCGGGCACGATCCGCGCGCGATCCTCGCCCCGCCTCGCGCCGCGAGGGCAGTATCCAGCTTCGATCCAGCCCCACCCGCTAGCCTCGATCGGGAACGTTCATGCCGCGCGCGCCGTCGCGCGATGCGGCTTGAACCCGGACACCGAACGGGGCGTAAGCGATGGCGGCACCGCATCGACGGACATTTCCAGCCGGCCCCGGCCGCGCTCCGGCCATGCGCGGGCCATCGAAAACGGCGTCGATCAGCGCTCGCCCACACCCGTCATCGCCCCCATTCAGGCACGCCCCGGCCGTCCGAGGCCCCCGATCCGTGCCCCCGTGCAACGCGATGTCTCCGCCGAGAGCAAGACCGGCGCGCGGCACGCCATGCGGCGGACGCACCGTCACCCGCGCTTGATGCGCTTTCCGCTCCCCTCCATCGCCAATCTGGACGAGGCCCGATGACGTACGGTCGTAAGCGAAGCCTACTCAACAACATGCGACTTTCGTGGAAGCTCGCCGCATCGGTGGCGCTCATCCTGTCGATGCTGGTCGCCGTCGCGATCGGCGGATGGCGTGGCATCGGCGAGGTCCACGCCCTGTTCGGGACCTATCGCACCAGTGCCATCGGGCTCCTCCAGCTAAAATCGCTCGAAAGCAACATGAACGCGCTGCGCACCAGCCTCGCCGATTTCGTGTCGCTTCAAGGCGACACCTCCGCCGACACGGTTCGCGAGCAGATCGCATCGATGAGCGAACTCGGCGCGGCCTCCGCCTCACTCGGCGGGACGGATCGACCATCCGCCGCCCTCGCCCAGCGCCTAACCGACGATATTCGCGGGTTCGGCGCCTTGTTCGAGGACGTCGCACGCGTCCAACAGGAGAGCGTGCGCCTCAGACGGGAATTGCGCGAGACGGATCGAAAGCTCACCAACGAGCTTGCACGCCTTCATGACATTCCCGCCAACTCGCTGGGCGAACAGCGCGAAATCGGCGAGGTCGAGCGCAACACCCTCATCGGCGAGCAGAGCGTTTTGCGCTATCTCGTCAACCGGGAATCGGCGGACGCGGCCCACGCGGCGTTCGCAAAAGCGATGGCCGGCCTCGAACGTTTCGCCGGGGCCGACCCGCGCAACCAGCGCGAAGCCGCCCCGCTCCTCGCCCTCCTCGCCCATCAAGACGAGATGTTCTCCGCCATGGTGGAGGTCACACAGGCCCGCGAGGCGCTCCTTTCGACCCGCTTCGACCCCCTCCTCGCCAATCTCGCGGAGACGATCGCCGCGATGAACGCGCGCGAACTCTCCCGCCAGCGTTCGGTCGACGAGACGACCCCCGCCGTGATCGCCGCGACGAAGCGAAACACGCTGATCCTTGCAGCGAGCGCGACGCTGATCGCCGCGCTCGTCGGCACCTTGCTCGTCCGCTCGACGGCCGTCCCGATCGCAGCGTTCACCCGTCGCCTCAACGACCTCACCGAAGGGCGCACCGATTTTTCCGTTCGCGAGTCGAACAGCACGGACGAATTCGGCCAGATCTGGACGGCGCTCGGCCGCCTTCGCTCCGCACTCGACGATGCCTATTTGCGCGCTCAGATCATCGATCAGGTGCCGATCGCGGTCATCCTCGCCGATCCGCGCGATGACTATCGCATCACCTACATCAACCAGTTCGCGACCGAACTGCTCCACAGAATCGAGCATTATCTGCCCGTCCCTGTCGAGGCGTTACGCGGTCAGTCGATCGACATCCTGCACAAGAATCCGGCCCATCAGCGTGCGATCCTCGCCGATCCTGCCAATCTGCCCTGGCGGGCGCAGATCGCGCTCGGGGACGAGTTCATGGCGCTCTGCACCTCGCCTTTGCGCAATCGCCAAGGGGATTATTCCGGCGCGCTGCTCACCTGGTCGATCAACAGCCACCAGGTGAAGAGCGCACGCAGCTTCGAGACCAATGTGCTCGGCACCATCAGCAGCATGAGCGGCACGTTCGGCTCGATGCGCCAACAGGTGCACACCATCGTCGACGCCGTGAACGGCACCCAGATACAGCTCACCGCAGGCGCCGCCGCGGTCACGCAAGCCTCGGCCAACGTGCAGATGGTCGCCTCCGCCGCCGAACAGCTCACATCGTCGATCACCGAGATTTCGGCCCGCCTCTCCCAATCCTCCGCCCGCGCGAGCGAGGCGGCGCGATCGACCGCGGACGTCTCCAAGCGGGCGAGCGAACTCGCGGCCGCGAGCTCACGCATCACCGAGGTGGTCGACGCGATCTCCAGCATCGCCAACAAGACCAACCTCCTCGCGCTGAACGCCACCATCGAGGCCGCGAGTGCTGGCGAAGCGGGCAAGGGGTTCGCCGTCGTCGCCCAGGAGGTGAAGAGCCTTGCCACGCAGACCGGGCGCGCGACGGAGGAGGTCGCCGGCCACGTCACGACCATTCAGGGTCAGATCAACCGGGTGGTCGAGGGCATCACCGACGTCGCCCGCGTCATCGACGATATCAACGAAACCTTCGCCTCGATCGCCATCGCCGCCGAGCAGCAGCAGTCGGCGACGCACGAGATCACCGTCAACGCGCAACAGGCGTCGAACGGCGTCGAAACCGCCTCGCAGACGATCAACCGCGTCGAATCGCTCTCCGCCGGCAACCGCGCCACCGCGAACGCGCTCACACAGGCAACTGAAGAGTTGCGGGAGGCGAACGACAATCTGTCCCGCGAATCGACCTCGTTCCTCGACGCGATGAAGGCCGTCTAAGAACGACGCGCTCCCGATCCGGCCGCCTTATTCAGGTCCGGCCGGTTCGGCCCTGTCACCACAGCTCGGCGCGCGGGGCACCGCCGACGAGCTCGTCGAGGCGGCGGCGTGTCGCGCCCGTCAACCCGTCGGGAAGCGCCGAGAGCGGCGCAAGGCGCACTTCGGCGATCTCCTTCGCGTGCGGCTTGAAAACCGCTTCGTCGATCGGCGGGTGGCCCCTTGCGACATAAACGGCGACATGGTCGCGCCGTTCGAGGGCGCGATTCCAATAAAGGCCGAAAAATTCCGGCATCGCCTCCATCGCGATCCCGGTTTCCTCCCAGAGTTCGCGCACCGCCGCCTCGCGCGTGGTCTCGCCCGGATCGACGCCGCCGCCGGGGAAATGCCAACCCGGCAAATAGGTGTGGCGCACGAGAAGGACCCTGTCGGCCGCGTCGATGAGGACACAGCGCACGCCGAGCGTCACCTTCGGGCGAATGAGGGCCCCGAGCCGCCAGGCGACTTTCCCCAGGAGTTCGGACTTATCGACCAAGGGCCTTGAACCGAAGCCGGCAGACCGCGATGACGGGGGACCGACCGTAGCCGGAAGAGCTAAAGGACGATGCTTCGTGACGCGTATCCGTTTGGCCCACCTGTCCGATCCTCATCTCGCCCCCCTTCCTTCTCCCTCTGCGAGGGCGCTCCTGTCAAAACGGGTCTTCGGCTATCTGAATTGGCTGAAGAACCGGAGACATGCCCTCGGTGAGGACATCCTCGCCGAAATCGTCGACGATATCGCCCGGCAATCGCCGGACCACGTGTGCGTGACCGGCGATCTCGTCAATATCGCGCTGCCCGAGGAGTTCGCCCAGTCGGCCGCGTGGCTGACCGCACTCGGACCGGCCGACCACGTTTCGGTGATTCCCGGCAATCATGACGCCTATGTCCCCGGCGCGGTGAAGCGCGCGGTGGATTTCTGGGGAGACTATGCCCGCGGCGACAATGGCGAATCGTTTCCCTATTGCCGGCGAATCGGCCCTGTCGCCCTCTTCGGCGTCTCGACCGGGGTGGCGACGCCGCCGCTTTATGCGAGCGGCCGCGTCGGATCGGCGCAGCTCGCCGCGCTCGACCGGCTTCTCGACCGCCATGACGACGCCTTCAAGGTGGTCATGATCCATCATCCACCCGACGCCGGATTGGCGGCCGGGCGGCGCGGGCTCACCGATATCGGGGATGTCAGGGACGTTCTCTCGGCGGGGTGCGTCAATCTCGTCCTGCACGGACACACGCACGAGGCCTCGCTCAAGTGGCTCGACACGCCGCGCGGGCGGGCGGCGATCGTCGGCGTTCCCTCGGCCTCGTCGGACGGGGCTCGCTATCCGATGGCCAGCTATGCGCTGATCGACATAGATTTCGCACGGAACACGGCGCGAATGACGCGCCGTGGTTTCCGTAGGGCCGATGGTCCGATCGATTCGATCGAGATCACCGAACTCGACTTTGCGCCGGTCCTCGACTGACCGGCCCAAAACGCGCTATCAGGCGCGATAATGTTGGACCTTGGTCGCGCGCAATCCGGCAAGCCCGTGCCGGTCGATGAGCGCGTTCCAGCTCAGGAACTCCTCGACGGTCAGCGTGTAGCGCTCACACGCCTCGTCGATGGACAACAAGCCGCCTCGGACGGCCGCGACGACCTCGGCCTTTCGACGGATGACCCAGCGCTTGGTGTCGGCCGGGGGAAGATCGGCCAAGGTAAGCGGTGTGCCGTCCGGACCGATGACATAACGATAACGTGGCTGTGGATACTCAGACATGACGCACTCGACGAAGCAGATATTTCGATCTCCGTTAAAGCGCAGGGTCGCTTAACGCATACCTAATTGCGGCATCCGTTGCCGTGAGGAAGGTTTGTGCTTAGCTAACAGACGTTATGCATTCGACGGCACCTCATTCAGAAAACAGCTTGGGCCTCCCCGGCAAGGCGGCCGACCATCGCGTCGTGGTCGCGATGTCGGGTGGTGTCGATTCGTCCGTCGTCGCCGGGCTGCTCGCCCGCGAGGGCTTCGAAGTCGTCGGGATGACGCTTCAGCTCTACGATCATGGCGCGATGGTAGGCAAAAAGGGCGCCTGCTGCGCCGGCTCCGACATTCACGATGCGCGCCTCGTCGCCGAAAAGCTCGGCATCGCCCATTATGTGCTCGACTATGAGAGCCGTTTTCATGAGGGCGTGATCGAGGCCTTCGCCGACGCCTATGTCCGCGGCGAGACGCCGGTGCCGTGCATCGCCTGCAATCAGACCGTCAAGTTCACCGACCTTCTCGCCGCCGCCCGCACGCTCGGCGCCTCCGCGCTCGCCACCGGTCACTATGTGACGAGCCGCGAGATCGACGGGCGGCGCCACCTCTTCCGCCCGCACGACGAGAAGCGCGACCAGAGCTATTTCCTCTTCGCGACGACGCCCGAGCAGCTCGATTATGTGCGCTTCCCCCTCGGCGAGATGCCGAAAGACCGGGTGCGCGAGCTCGCGGCCGAGATGGGCCTCGTCGTCGCCGACAAGGCGGACAGCCAGGACATCTGTTTCGTGCCCGATGGCCGCTATGCCCGCGTCGTCGCCGCGATGCGCCCCGAGGCGACGCGCTCCGGCGCCATCCGCCATCTCGACGGGCGTGTTCTCGGCACGCATGACGGTGTGATCAATTATACGGTCGGCCAACGCCGCGGCCTCAATATCGCCGTGGGCGAGCCGCTTTTCGTCGTCAAGATCGACGCCGAGGCCAACGAATTGATCGTCGGCCCCCGTGAGGCGCTGAAGTCCCACAGGGTCGTCCTGCGCGACGCGAACTGGCTCGGCACGCCGCTCGGCGAGGAGGAAGCGCGGCCGGTCTATGCGCGCGTTCGGTCGACGCGGCCGCCCCGTCCGGCCACGATCCGCCGCAATGGCGCCGAATACGAAGTCGATATCGATGGTGGCGAGGAGGGTGTGGCGCCGGGTCAGGCGTGCGTCCTCTACGCCTCCGACGAAGCGGGGGCCGAAGTTCTCGGCGGCGGCTTCATCCGCGAGGCGCACAAGGCGGACGCCACCTCGCCTGTCGTCCCCCACCCCATCCATGCTTGAGTAAACTGGATCCTCAATGACCGTATCCGACCCGTCCGGTCCGAAGACCACGCCCCGTTCCGTGGAAGGAAAGGACGTGAAGTCCGCCTATGCGCGCTGGGCGCCGGTCTATGAGGTGATCGCGACCCCGACGGTCCCCGCCCGCAAGATCGCGGCAAAGCGCGTCAACGAGGTGGGTGGGCGCTTTCTGGAAGCGGGCGTCGGCTCCGGCTCCGCGCTCTCGCTCTACGATCCGAACGTCTCCCTCGTCGGCGTCGACCTTTCGCACGACATGCTGAAGATCGCGCGCGAGCGGGTGGCGAAGGGTCTGCCGAACGTCGAGGCGATCGTCGAGATGGACCTGATGTCCCTCGCCTTCGCCGACGCCTCCTTCGACGGCGTGGTGTGTATGTTCACGATCACCGCCGTGCCCGACGCACGGCAGGTGATGCGCGAATTCGCCCGCGTGGTGCGCCCCGGCGGGATCGTGATGATCGCCAGCCACTTCGAGGCGAAGTCCGGCCCCTGGCAGGTCACGGACCGGCTTTTGACCCCATTTTCCAAGCGTCTCGGCTGGAATCCATCGATGCCGATCGACGGCGTTCTCGACGTTCCGGGCCTCACATTGGAAAAACGCGAGGACCTTCCGCCAGCCGGGCTGATCACCCTGTTGGTTTTCCGTCGAACCGCTTGACAGCGGGCGTCGATTCCAGATTTATGCGCTCACCGGCGGCGGAGTAGCTCAGTTGGTTAGAGCAGCGGAATCATAATCCGCGTGTCGGGGGTTCGAGTCCCTCCTCCGCTACCACCAATTTCCTCTGATAAATCAGAACGTTAGAGGCGCCCATCCTTCGGATTGGGCGCTTTTTCATGTCGCGTCATGTTGCATCGAATGACACCGGATTTCCTGGAGTTTCCAGAAGGTCCGGCCGCTCCACGCGACATGGATGCGACATGGCGCGACACGGAATCGCGCCCACGCTCATCGAAGGCGAGCGGGATGAGAACGAGGTCCGGCCGAAAGGCTGATGACGACGAGGCCGCGTTGATCCTCGTCACGGGCGCGCATCGTCTGGAGGCGATGAGGCCTCTCGGGATTGAAAGCGCCACCTTCCACGTCATCAACCCCGACGAGACTGACCCTCGTTTATGGGAGATCGACGAGAACCTGTGTCGGGCGGAGCTGTCTCCGTCCGAACGGGCGGAGCTGACCGCGCGGCGGAAGGCGATCTACGAGGAGCTGCACCCGGAGACGAAAGAGCATGTCGCCGGGGGCAAAGCACGACATGCGTCAGCGGCGGACAAGTTGTCCGCTGCTACTTTCGCCAAAGAAACCGCGAGATCTACAGGGCGCGAGGAGCGCTCGATCCGACGAGACGCCGAGCGCGGCGCCAAGGTGTGCCCCGAGGCCATGGCGCTCATCCGAGGGACCAAGCTCGATACCGGAATCTTGCGTTTCTGCCGCCGTCTGGAGGCGGCACATGCCGGCGGAGGCGGTGTTGCCTGTGCGGCGGGCGGGTTTCCCGTCTGAACGAACGTGTACAATGTCAACATTCGTTTCCGATGCGGCGTTGCTGTTGCCGACCTGCCCACCCCGCCCGCGCCGCGAATGCTTCTCCCACAGGGCGAGGAGCTTCACGTCGGCACCGAGAAAGGTTTCGGTCCCCTGCGACGGCCGCGATCGCCTCTTACAAAATGCCTGAACAAATGACCCCGCCAAATCGGCGGGGTCGGATACTAACCCCGCACGAGAACGGTGATCAGGCCGCCGCGCGCATCGGGTCCACGTCGTCCACGGGCGCGAGCAGCTCCTCCATCACCTCGCGGCCGAGCGCCGTAAGCGCGTCGCCCTCGCCCTCCTCGACCATTCCCCGCCGACAAAGCGCTTTCCGCACTGCTCCGTTCGCCCAGCTCGGAATCCGCCACGCTCCCCCACTCCACTCGGCGCTCCGGAGAGCGTCCGCCATGATGGCCGACAGCTTGTGCACGTGGTCAATCGTCGCCGGCGCCGACGGTTCGGCGGACTCCTCGAACGCGGTGCGCAGCTCGTCATAGAGCAACGTCGCGATTGCCGCCCGCGGCGCCGCTGCCCTCCTGTTGCGCTTGGCACGCTCGTGGAGCGCGACGAGGTCGGTCCGGTCCATCACCTCCAACCACGCGGTCGCGTCGCGCTGGAACCATTCGGGATGAGCGAGGAGTAGGCTCGAGACGGCCTCGACGACCGGCTTGGTGAGCGCGAAGCCGTTCATCGGGTGGTCGTTTTCGAGGATGACGTTGAGCGTGTCGCGAAGATGGGCCTCGCCATAGCGGCCGAGGATCTTCTCCAATGTCCGCTTGGCGAACGTCTGGCGCGGCTTGGCGCGGGTCATCTCGCACGAAAGGATCTCGACACCGTAGTCGGCGAGGATGGCACTGAGCGGCGCCGAGGGCGGTTTAGAGGAGTGTCCGGCGATCGTGACTGTTTCGGCGACGGGCAT
Source organism: Acuticoccus kalidii (assembly GCF_021556395.1). GTDB lineage: Bacteria > Pseudomonadota > Alphaproteobacteria > Rhizobiales > Amorphaceae > Acuticoccus > Acuticoccus kalidii. Next base: position 7,074 of record NZ_JAKGCS010000010.1, on the reverse strand, counting down.
GCGGCGGCCTCCTCTGCTGGTCGAGATATAGCAGATACGGGCGGTATTCCGATACCGGAAGGGCGTTGTGATCCTCGGCTATCGCCATCACGACAAGCGTGAAGGCGGTGGCACCTCGCTGATGTCGAAGACATCCTCGAGCGCCTCCTCCATTGTCGCCACGGCGTCCGCGAACCCGGTCCCCGCCGCCGCATAGTAGTCATGATGGATGTTGCCATCGAGGGTGACACGGAAAATGCGAACCTGCTCGCCGTCCGGCATGCGCCCTCGCCCGAAGGTGACTCCAATCGCGGGTGCCAGTAGGGACTCCTGATCGGCCATATTCGTGTTCAGAGCTTCATCCAGTGCCTTCTGGAGCATACTGACGAGCGTGGCCACCTCTTGGCTGTTGAGCTGGAGGAGATGCTCTTGCTCGCTTTCATCGGACAGGAAGACCGTCACCACGCCGCCGTGTCCCGCGAGGCTTTCAATTTTCATTGTCGGCCATAGTCTACTCGTCCTCCCCGACAGTATCGTCGGCGGCGCCGCAATTCAGGTAGCACCATACGGGAATTGCTCGCTTAGGTCGAGCGTCGAGACGTAAGTCCAGGAGCGACGATCGTCTTAGGCGAGATACTGAATCGTCGTCCAACTAGCGCCGAAGGCGCGGGACATCGATCGGGGACAGAAGTTGGCCGCGTGCCGCCTGCAAACGAATTCGCCGCTCTGCTCGATCGAGGGCGGCGAATGTCGTTTCGAACTCGCATTCGATCTCAAAGATCCCGCATTCGGGGCAATCCACTTGATATTCTGATTGGCTCGGTGAACGAGACCAGATCGTTCCAAGGGCGCCGCAGACGATGCACCGGATCGACTTCAGTCCGTCCACGACGCCACCCCCCGCTTATTTAAAGCAGGTCTAAAACGCGCGCAGTCTCGACTCGTTCATGCAACCACAATCCCAGACTTGTGATACCAGGGTTTTACGAAAGCAAGTCACCGGGCCGGCGATCCACCGGCCCAGAAATCCATGGTGATTTTTACCACACCTTAAGTGGTCGAGGCATCCAGCGACTGACGCATGACGATCTCCTCCGTCGCCTCGTCGAGGAGATCGAGCACCATCCGGGCCGCCTGCTGGATCGCGTTCGCCTCGTTGCAACGCTCCTCGTGGAGCTTGTCGGCGCCCATGTGAATGAGCTGCACGATGTCCCTCGCCGCCATGACGGAGCTGAGGGCGTCGGTGAGTGGTGCGTTCTGGGTCATTTGCTGAACGCCGCCACGTGCGTTGCAATCAGTCCCTGCACGCCGCGGTGGACCTTCTCCGACAGGTCGCGCAGCGCCATGAGGTCGTCGTCGTTGCAATCGGCATCGTGACGCCATTGGTAGCCGTCGAGCGCGAGGTCGAGCGCCGCGGCGCGATTGACGAGCGCAATGAGATCCTCCTCGAGGTGCGCCACCCGGTTCATGTCCACGTCCATCCCCAATTGGCGAGCCTGTTGGACCGCGTCGGCACCGGTAAGGCCGGACTCGTGAAGCTGGTCAGTCTGCATTCTGGTTCTCCTTCCGATTGAAGCCGCGTTGGACGAGGTCGAGGCAAGCGTCGACGTCGAGCCACGGGTCGGTGCTCGAGGAAATGAAATCCGGCAGGCCCATGCTCTGAAGCGATTCCGGGGCCGTGGCGTTGAGATACCCGCGGACGGAGGCGACGAGCCGGTCGACCGCGCGACGGGCATCCTGGGCCACGCATTCCTGCTGAACGGTCATGTCGCCGTGGCAGTTGAGATCGTCGAGCAGGTGCCAGACGGCGCTGATCTGAAAGAGCGCGCCCTCGGTGGTCCGCGCCGGGAAGCAGGACGCGGCGTTGAGGATGCGCCACCAACGGTCCTGCACGTCCTTCAGGGCCGATGCGTAATAGATCTGTGCCTGCTCGTCGTCGGTGTTCGTCGCCTCGGCCAGGCGGCGCCAATCGCGTTCCAGGGGCACGAGGGACGTGAGCAGAAGGTGGAGGGGATCCGCCGTGGGCATAGCTCCGCCGGCGGCCGAAACGGATGGGTTCGGCATTGTCTTGCTCCGGTAACCATTTCTGTATAATGATCAGAAAGTGATATCGAGGCACTTTCTGACTGTCAATCAGAAACTGAACGGAATTCAGAATGAACGGAGTGCAGCTTAGGATGGCGCGTGCAGCGCTCGGACTCACGGTTCGTGAGGCGGCCGAACGCTGCCTTGTTTCGCACGACACGATCGTGCGGATCGAGAAGGGCGAGACCGTGAAGCAAACCACGCTCGCCACCATTCGAGGCGCCCTTGAGGACGCCGGCGTCGAGTTCATTCCCGAGAATGGCGGGGGCGCTGGGGTTCGCCTTAGGAGAATCCCATGAGTTGGAAGGACCCCGAATTTATTGCACTCGCTATCGGTGGTTGGGGGGCCGTTCTATCCACGCTTCTAGCGGCTCGAGAATTCTTGAAAGAACGCGTTCGGTTAAGTGTCTCCCACCGGTTCACCGGCGATCCGGACGGCGACGATGAGATAACGATTGTGAATCTGTCGTCAGCAAAAATATTTGTCTCGAATTGGGAGCTATCTTGGACGCCGCGCTGGGGGAGCACAGCAAGCAGAATCGAAGCCAGCTTCGAAGAAATTAAACCGTTTGAAATAGCACCCCAGAGCAAGAAATCTATTCATTTTGCCGGCCCAACCAAGCTTTCATCTGGACTTAAGTTTCAAAGCGGAAGGAAACTCGTTCTCTCGCTGTGGATTCACGGACGTTCCCACCCCAAAAAACTTGTATTGATTAGAGGGCCTTGGTCACGAAACTAAGCAGTGAAATCGGAGACGCATAAAGAATGGATACCGATGCCGAAGGGTGAGCCAATCATCGAGGTGTGGATGACGGCCGGCGGCGTGTGCATGACGCCCGAGGCGTTGGCGGTGGCGGCGGACGTGCCGACCGAGGACGTGCTGAGCCTTATGGGGGAATGGTCGGCGAGGACGCGAGCCCGTGCCGTCTATGAGGCTTGGGGCGAACGGCCGAAGCTCACCGTCGAGGGTGTGGAGCTGATGCTCGCGCTGGTCACGAACGACAAGATGCTGTGCAAGCGGATCTTGGGGAAGCTGACGGAGATGGAGAAGCGGCAACGCGAAATGCCTTGACGACAGAGCTGGCGACGGCGCCGAGCCCCGTCACCATGTTCTGCGGGTAAAACTGTTTCACGGCGCCGGCGCCTGGGCTCGATCGATCAGCCGAGCATGATCCGGTCGAGCCGGTAAAGCGACACCATCGGAACCGGATGGTCGGAGGACACCTCCTCACGGGCTCGTTCCAGCCATTCGTGCCGAACCGCTTCAGGAAGCCTCGCGACGATCGCGAGCGAAGCATTGGTGATTTCGAAAGGGCCGCAATGGTCGCAGTCGATCACCCAACGGTCGGAAAATTCTAAATGGTAGCTGATGGTGTAGGCCGATTTGCAGATTGGGCATGTCCGCCGGTCGAGGTCCGTCATGTCCAACACCTCCCCTAATGGCTCTCCCTCAAGGGTTCGGGATCAAGTTGACCACAACCTGGCCGGATTGAGGAATTTTGAAGGATTCGCTTTACGCGACGGAAACCAGCTCTACCTGCTCAGCTATCGAGCCCGACATCCGGCACCTCCCGTCGGGTCGATAGAGCCTGTGATGCTCTGGCAATTCGAAACCCAATCATGGGCACCTCGGCCGGCGTGTGAGCGCCGGCCTTTTTCTTCGCAGGCCGATCAATCCCGACTCGCGACGAACGCCTCAGGAGCGCGAGGATCCCCTTGGAGCACAGCGGAAGCTCCCACCCCGTAACCAGCGAGAAACTTCCCCACGGCGCTCTGTGGCGCAGCAATCGACATTGTGCAGTCGTTGCAGCCTTTCGCCAAAGGGGTATCATTGGATGATGTTACGGAGGAGCTGGTCTAATGGAAGATCCGGTCGAAAAGATCGAAAGGCTCGTCGTTAACCACCCTCCAGCCTCTGGGCGCGGCAGCTCAAAGGAAGCCTGGAAAGCCTATACAACTGAATTGGTCGATGCCGCCGCGGACCTCTTAGACCTTCTGGCACAGAAAGAGGTCACCATCAGCAAGCAAGCGGCCGAGATCGCGCGTCTCCAAAAGCAGATCTTGGCGCGAAAACCCCGAGGCGGCCGACCGAAAACGGCGAGCGAAACGACAGACCGCATCGAGCGCGCTATCAGCGAAGGCCGCAGCACTCGTGACATTGCTAAGTTCTACGGTGTCTCGGCAATGACCGTGTCGCGTATCGGACAGCGGATGCGCGAGCGGACTCAACAGTAAGCCCGCCCCGCCGCCGACGCCCTACAACAGATCGGTAAAGTGCGCCCGGATCGCGAGGGCGGTGCTCTCTGCCAGCCGGCGACCGACTTCCTCGGCCGTGGCGCGCGGATCGTTGCCACCCGAGACGACAATCTGCGGCGCCCCGATCGTGACATAGACGTCACCGACGCCTTTGGACGCCTGCCCGGACCCGGCCGCGCCCACGCCACCCGACATGCCCCGAATGCCCGCCACGATCTCCGAGAGCGCCGCCGGTGGCGCCTGCACCGCGTGTGCCGGGAACGCCGCGGCGATCGAGGCCGCAATGCCCGTGGCCGCCGCGGACGCGGGGCCAGACCGCATGCCGCCGGCAAGCTGCTCGACGATCTTGCGGCCCATCAAGGGAAGCTCGCGCAACGGGCCTTCCTTCGCCGGACTCGCCGGAAACTTGTTCGCCACGGCCTGCGCGAGCTGCGTCGAGGCCGCGTTCACCTCCCCTGCCCGCGACCGCATCCCCGCGGCGAGCTGCGACACCGCCGTTGCCCCTGAGGCAAAGAGCCGGCCGCTCAGACCGTCGAACGCACCGATGATGCGGAGCGCCCCGCTCTGCGCCTCGGAGACGGCCCCGGCCATACCCTGCGCGATGCCGTTGCGGATCTCCTCGGCCATCGCCTGCGCCGCCGCGGACGTCTGCCCGCCGCCCTCGCGCAGAATGCCGATGAACGAGTCCACCTTTTGCCGGAGGCTGTCCTCGGCGCCGACGAGGAGCCCGTCGAGCTCGGACCGCGCCGCCTCGAGGGATGCCTTTTGCTCTTCCGTCGGCCGCATGCCCCGCGCGGTGCTCGCCTCCGACTGAATGGCGGCGATCTCTCTGGACAGCGTCAGGATGCGCTCGGCGCGCGCCTCGGCCTCGGCGAGCGCTTCCGGGCTCGTCGGCGCCTCGAGGTTGACCACGTCGCGCTGGATGGCACCGCTCGCCCACTCGCTTTGCCAATCGCGCGGCGGCGAGTCCTGGAACTTCCCGAGCAAGCTGTTGATCGCTCCGATGAGGCCCTGGCCGAGGGTGTGCACCGCGCCGACGAGCTTGCCCTCGTCGTCCGAACGGTTCGCCTGTGCGCCCTTCGCGACCTCCTGGATCTGGTCCCATAGCCCAATGGCGCCGAGCGCACCGACCGCGCCGGCCCCGACCCGAACGGCACCACGCCCGACGCGTGGCCCGCGCGGCGCCGCCGGCTTGCCCTCGGGCGTCGGGACGGTGGGCGCCGTGCCCTTCCCCGTCCCCTTGCCCTTCCCTTTCGCTTTGGCGCCCGCGGCCGCCACACCGCCCAGGCCGATGATGGCGCCGAGCGCCTTCAAGAAGCCCCACCCGCCACTGAAGAGCCCCTTCATTCCGCGCAAGGCCTTCGTCACCGTCCATAGGCTGATGCCCACGGCGCCGATGCCGGTGGCGATACCCCACCAAGGATTATCGGCGAGGTTGTCGAAGAACTCGGCGATGCTGTCCGCCCCCTTCAGCGCATCGCGCAAGCGCACGATGCCGTCGGCGAGGATGGCGATGCTCCCGATCGGCGAGAAGGCGAGCTTTAGGGCGAGGAGGCTCGCGGCCCAGCCGAGGCGCTCTAAGATGCTGATCGCCGTCAACGCACCCGCCGTGCCGAAGAAGCCAAGCCCGTCGGTCAGCTTTTTGAGCGACGTCCCGAGGTCGTTGAGCTTCGAGAGGTCGCCCGACCAAAGGCCGGCCAGCGCCTCGCCGAGTGCTCTGAAGCGCGCCGTCACCCCCTCGATCTGATCGCCGGCCTGATTGCGCAACGCCTTGATCAGGGTCGGGTCGATCGGAAGATCGGTGGAACGGTCGGTTTCGTTCGGCTTGGGAATCGGCAGCGCGAATCCACCGCGCTCTGCCTCGGCTCGCATCTTCGCGTAGGCGGTGACCATCCGCTTGCCGACCTCGGGAATCTTGGTCCCGAAAAGGTAGCTATCGAACGCCTCAAACTGCGCTCGGAGACCGGCAAAGAGGTCGGTGCCGCCGAGGCCGAGCCCTTCGGCGAGCCCGCGCCAGGCCGCGCCGATCCGCGTCACGACCGTGTCGTTCGCTCGTCCGATCCCGCCCAGGCGATCCGAGGCAGCGTTGGCGAAGTCGGCGATCGCGGGAAGAAGGGTCGAACCAAACCCCGTCGAGATTCTGGAAATGTTGTTCCACAATCGCTTGAGCGCGGCGTCGGCGTCGGCACTCGTCAAGGCGAAGGCGCGGTCGACGCTGCCGACATAGTTCGATTCGTTCGCCAGCGCCTTCAGCCGGCCGATGATCTTGTCGACATTCTCCGCGATCGCGGCGCCATCATCGCCATATTCGAGGCCGAGGAAGTCCGTGAGAAGGCCGGAGCGCTGCTCCGCGCCGAGCGACTTGGTCAGCTCGAAGAACGTCGTCAGCGCCTCAACCGGCGCCTCATAAAACTTCTGTTGCAGCTTGCGCGAATAGCCCTTACCGGCGATGGCATCGAGCGCCTTGACGGCCTTCTTGTTGGAGGCGAGCCCCGACATCTTCGTGAGGATCGCCTTCATCGACGTGCCGACGATCGCGGATTCGATGCCGACCTCTCGAAGCGAGGCGCCGAAGGCAAGGACGTCTTGGGCGCCGAGGCCGAACGTCTTCGCCGTGGCGCCCGAGCGCAGGAGGATATCGATCAAATCCTTTTCGGATGCACCCGCGGAGTCGGCGACGTAGTTGATCGCGTCGGCCAGCTTCGTCAGCCCATCCATGTTGAGCTGATAGGCGTTCTTCACCTGCGACAGCAG
>NZ_JAKGCS010000009.1 GCF_021556395.1 Acuticoccus kalidii | reverse complement strand
TGACGTTGCCCCCGAAGTGTCCCCGCTCATAGCTGGACTCTGTTCGTGTTGTGGTCCTGTCGGGACCGGGTTGCAAACTCGTTCGGGGTGAGGCCGCCGAGGCTGGTGTGCGGGCGGTCGTGATTGTAGTCGGCCCGCCATTCCTCGATGAGGCGGCGAGCAGCCGGCAGGCTGCGGAAGAGGTGCTCGTTCAGGCACTCGTCTCGGAACCGGCCATTCAGGCTCTCGACGAACCCGTTCTGCATCGGCTTGCCGGGGGCAATGTAATGCCACTCGACGCGGCGATCCTCCTGCCATTCGAGGATGGCGCGGGAGGTCAGTTCCGTGCCGTTGTCGCTAACGACCATCAGCGGTTTGCCACGCTGGGCGATGAGGCTGTCGAGCTCTCGCGCCACCCGGGCGCCCGACAAGGACGTGTCGACGACCAGCGCCAGACACTCGCGGGTGAAGTCATCGACCACGACCAGCACACGGAAGCGACGCCCGTCGCTGAGTTGGTCGGAGACGAAGTCGAGGCTCCAGCGCTGGTTCGGTCCCTGCGGCAGCGTCATCGGCGAGCGTGTTCCGATCGCACGTTTGCGGCCGCCCCGGCGCCGCACGGTCAGCCGTTCCTCCCGATACACGCGGAACAGCTTCTTGTGGTTCACCTCGATGCCTTCGCGTCGCAACAGGATGTGCAGCCGCCGATAGCCGAACCGGCGCCGCTCGTTCGCTAGCGCCTTCAGCCGTTCGCGCATGGCCGCGTCGTCCGACCGCTGCGACTGGTAGAGGTAGGTCCTGGGATGCATCCCGATCAGCGCACAGGCGCGCCGCTGGGAATATCCCTTCGTCTCAATAGCCCAGCTCACGAAGCCTCTCCGCGCGCCGGGCGTCAGAAGTTTTGTCCCAGAGCGTCTTTCAGCGTCGCGACATCGAGCATCTGTTCGGCGAGAAGCTTCTTGAGGCGAGCGTTCTCATCCTCCAGCGCCTTCAGTCGCCTAGCGTCCGAGACCTCCATGCCGCCGTAACGCTTGCGCCAGGTGTAGAAGGTCGCATCGCTGATCCCGTGCTTGCGGCACAGCTCTGTCACGCCGATCCCCGCCGAATGCTCCTTCAGCACCGCGATGATCTGCTCCTCACTGAAGCGACTCTTCTTCATCTCCGTCTCCTTCCGACGGAGTCCAGTTCAGACCGAGGACACTTCAGGGGGCAACGTCACTGCCCACGGTGAAACAGCTCCAAAGGTATAGTCTGAACCTTCTAGGACTTCGTTTCTGCAGCGATGTCGTGGTTACGCACGTCTACGGAGCAAGCGCCGACCACTGACTCACCATGCCATCAGCTACATGGAGTGAGCCGTCGCGCCGCAGGAGATACAAGCGAGTATGCGCTCGGCAGGAGTTCTCGTCGTAAGAGGGCCGGCCGGCGTCGCTGTTCTGGAACTTCGTTAGGGTTACCTCGATCAAGATATCCAGACCGGAATGGCAGAGGAAAGTTCGAAGCGATGGGCGCGATACGCTGAGGCGATACCCGTCCGAGCGGGCGCGATCGCTGTATGCCACACGCCTCTCGTCCTGATCGCCGGCGAGGTCACCCCAGGCTTCAGCGATAAAAGCGACCCTACCGTCAGGCTGGCGCCAGGTGAGACGTCCCACCTCGATTCCCCGCGTCAGCTTAAGCACCTCATGCGCGGCAAGTCCCGGTCGATAGAAGCCGCCGTCTACACCGTTGCGGAGCGGGTCGTGGACGTCGAGCCCGGCATCCGTATCACCGTGGCGTAGCCAGCCGATAAAGCGATGAGAGGAATCACTTGCGTGCTCGTCGTCTTCCGCCGGCAGGAAATACTCATGATGCTCTGTTCGCGCCAATTTCGTCAGAAGGTCCGGGGCCTCTTCAGGCCGCACCAGCGCGCTGCAAACGTTCACTGTGAAACGTGTGCGACGGCCACTGACGACCCAATAGCCTCCCGATACAATCGGGCCGTCCGCGTCTAGGCCGACGAGTGCGCGTAGTCTGTCCTCCTCCGCCTCCTCCAGCCACGTCCCCTGGTCCTCCGGATCGCGCCAATCGCTCAAGGGGGTAGGTGTCGGTGCGAGGCGGTCTGAGAGCCACAACGGCGGCGCGGTCAGCCCCTCGCGTTGAAGCCAATTCGCAGCGATATTCCGGTCATAAAAATCGTCTGCCTCGGCAGGTGCCTGCGTTCGGAGCAGCGTACCGACGGTGCAGAACATTGCGTGCCATTCGACGTGCGTGTCCCAGCGCTCAAGCGACGGCCGTGAACCGTGGCGGTGCATTGTGGAAAGGGGATGCTGCCCCAACAGGCGAGTGCGTCTTGGCTGCGAATCCCACGAGCGCTCGACGCCGCCGTCACTCCAGAGGTCGACGATGAATGCTTCCGCCGTATCGAGAAACAAATCTGGAGTCACGTCGGCAAAGATCCGAGCGGCAGATCCATACCAGTATGGCACGGTGTCCATCGTGTCGAACTGATACCGTCGGCTCCTAATCTCGTCGTACGGGACGTGACCAAAACCGCGGTCAAACGAATGCGGCGTCGGCGACGCAGGTTGCGCCGGCGTATTCACCGCGGCCAGCGCTTTCGCTTCCGCTTTCGCTAGAACGACTACGCTCCGGTCGACCAGCTTTGTGAGTGCTGATGCCGCGAAGGCGCGCATGAGCACGTGCGGTAGTTCCTCATCCGTTGCGGCCGCGAGGAGGCGGCGCGTATGGGGGACGAGCATCTGGGGCGCTTCATCACCGACCCGGTCGAGGGCGATGAGGAGCCAAAGCCGTGCCGAGAGCCAGTAGAATGGAGCGTCTGGATTGCGGAACGCCCTCTCATCTCGGTGGTCGAGAAGCTGCACCAGCGCGTCGATCGCTTCGGTATCGCCGAGCCGCGCGAGGCGTCGGACGGCATGAGCGGCGCGCCAGCGCAACGGTACCTCGACGTCGCTCATTAATGCATACAGAAACTTAGCTATCGCCTCGGTAGGGTTCTTCGGAAGATCGATGTTTCGCGGCGGGCGGCGATGTCGATCCGGGACCGCGGCGGCAAGACGTTCGACGAATTGCTGTGCGATTGCCTTAGCTGTCTCCGGTGGCTCATATCCGCCGATCAGATCGACAAGGGCGTAGAGGGCTGAGGCATCGAGCTGTTCGACCCCCTGCTCGATCCCGCGGAGAACCGCGTCGTGGATCCGCGCTTCCGAGGCCCCCGTGGCGGTCAGTAGGTCGGGAAGCGGCGCGTAGCCGTGTGCGAGGCCTCGACAGAAGCCTGGGAGATGCTGGGTGACGGCCTCGAGTAGTGACTCGCGCCTCCAACGCCCAATAGCCGGCTGATCTCGCCACTCGGCGAGCCGGCGCTTGAGGACGTCCCCCAATTCCCAGGATGCGACACCCTCCGAGCGCAACGCGACGACAGCGTTGAGGTGGTCCACGCGATCGGCAGGTTGAACAACGGCAGCCATGCGATCCAGCGCCTCCCCGATGGAGAAAAACGCGCCCGTCTCACGGCGCTGGCTCAGGAGGTCGTCGAGGACGGCGTCGATAGCTTCCGGGGTCGTCCAGCGCGGCGATCGCCAATCCACATTCGAAAGCGGATCGATGCGTTCGGATGGCCGGTCGCGTTTTACCGCTCCGCGTCGTTCCGCGGGCGCGCCGGACTGAAACCTCGTATGCGCCGTCGCGAGGTCATTCAGCGCACCGGCCCAACCTTCAGTCTGTGCTGATCCGGCAAGAGGTCTAACCAACTCTAGCACCGCCTCGCGTTCGCCACGGCTGTGATACAGGCATTCGTCGCGGGCGATTTCTTCGGCGATGGCGCGGCGCCGCTCCGGCGCGTGTCGCCGCGCGGCTTGTACGATCGCCGCCAATAGCTGCGGCTCCGTGTGCTCCATTAGTGCCGTCAAGGCGGTGGCGCGCTCCGCCGAGATCGCGCCGACACCGAGGCCCGACATAACCAAGGCCGAGAGGTTAAAGCGTCGGTGCACGAGGCCTTCGTCATCCCAGCGCGCCAAAGCCGCCATTGCGACACCTAGATCGAGGCGCACAAGAGCCTCGATCACCGCCTCCCACGGCATGACGTCGGTGTTGTCGAGGCGCAGTCCAATATCGCTGGCAGCCACCACGAGACCAGTCGCGACGACGCCACGATCCGTATCGCTCATTCGGTCGATGCCGCGGGCAAGCACCCCGGTCAGCGTTCGAAGAGCGAATGCCATCTCGTTGTCGACCTCTCCGGCTACCGCCACGGCATCTTCGAAGATCGCCTGAGCGTCTTGCTCGCTCACCGGCGCCAAGATACGGGCAAGCTCGATCAGTGCCCTGCTCTTCTCGCTAGCGGTAGTCCGGAGTTCCTTGATCGCCGCTGCCCGTTTTGCGATTTCGTCAAGTACGTTGGAATGCAATTCAGAGTGCAGCGAGAGCGCTTCGAGGTGCTTGGTCTCGGCGGTGAGGGGGTAGGCGGGCTCAGTCTCGGCGCAGTTGACAACGCGCAGCGCAATCTCCGGACCAACGAGATCCGGCACGTGACAAAGCCGCGCCAACGCAACGGCTCCCCATCCGCAGAGGCGCTTGAGCGTATGCGACCGAGTGAACGATTCTAGACGCCAAGTCTCGCGAGTAACGGGCAGCCGGAGATCGGCAACTGTTGCTTTCCCCAAAAGAAGGCGAGCCCGAGTCGCATATAACGGCGCGGCAGCAGCCACTAGCACTGCGGTATCGTCCCGCTGATCGCCCCTCCTAATGGCGTCCGGGTCCGGCTCGTCGGTGAGGAAGGTCCCGCCGACGTCGTCGTTCCCGGCGATCGTCTCGCACAGTGCGTGGGCGCGCAGCGCAAGCGCAAGCTGGGTGGCGTTCACCACGTGGCGGCGCCGCCGCAGCGATGGCGGACGGAGGTTGTCCGAAAGCTCGGACACCCGGCAGGCCGCGGCGCCGTTTGCGAGCGCCACCTCGCAACCGGTCATGAAAAGATCGGCGAGGTCCGCGGAGGCGTCATCGCCCCTGTAGTTCGTATCGACGGTGTCGATGTCGATCGATCCCGTCCGCGCCGCCCGTTCCAGCGAGCTGAGCAGCTCCTCAGCATCGACCGGTCGACCGAGCAGGGCGAGGTAGGTAAGCGGAATGAAGCGATAAAGACGAGGGGGCGGTGCCAATTCCAGCCAGTCCGCGAGGCGCTGATGCTCGCCCGCCGTGGCAAGCGAACCGCTGGCGACTACAGCAAGATCGAGCAGCTGACGCGGCGGCCAGCCACGGAGGCGACGTTGCAGCGCGGCCGGCCCCTCCGTCCGAATCAGCGCCGCCACGGCGGCTGCATTGTCCGCGCAAGAGATCGGCCAAGCGTCCGTCGCCCCCTCATCATCGCAAGTCGCATCATTCCGGCGCCGTGCCCACGCGCCCAACCGCCGCAACCCTTCTCGTACCGCAACGTCGTCACCGTTCCGCGAGTCCTGCGCCATCCGATGCATCAGCAGCGGACCATGGATCGCGATGGATTGCGAGTCGCGGAGCAGGCGGGACACGCTCTCCGGCGCAAAGCGGACCGCCAAATCGGGGTTGTCGACGAGCAGCTCCGTGATGGCGGCATCGGTGCGTACGGCTTCCGCGCCGGCGATGATGGTCATAGCCGCATCAACAGCACAGCCTGTATCACGACAGACCTTCATGGCCACTGCAAGGCGATGAAGTTGTACCTCCCGACGTCGCACTGGATCGGCGATCGCGTGGGCCTCAGCTTCCTCCTTGACGAGGGTGACGATCTCGTTGCGCCGACCTGCCGCTAGCAGTGCACCTGCAACGTGAGCCGCGGCGTAGGCGTCGTCCGCGCGCCGGGCCTGGAGGCGATCGGCGATCCGTCCGCGCACTTCGTCGAGCGCATCACTGGCCTTCGCGCGGACAAACTGCTCCAGGTCCTCGTCCGCAAAACCCACGCCATCGCCGGCGAGGCGTAGGCCTCCCGTACGCAGATCGGCGACGAGGTTGCGGACCTGCGCCTCATCGAGCTGGGTGACGGCGGCGATGTGGCTGAGGGGCGCCGGCCGCGGCAAAGCGATCAGCGCCGCACAGAATATCGTCAGCTCCTCGATCGATCCTGCCTTGCGTAGCGCAGCGTTGAAACTCTCAAAGAATACGGCGTCGAGACTCTTGCCTGTCGGCCGCAGGGCGTCCGTAGCGCGGGCGTGGTCGGTGCCTGCCTGGCCCAGCGCGTATTCCTGAACGCGCGGATTGCCGTTTGAGAGCGCATGGAAGTCCTGGAGCCAAACCTCTGGTGCCTCCGACCAACTGCGGCGCGCGTGAGCAGCGGTCTCCTCAGGAGTGAACGGTCCGATCTCGTGCATCTCAAAGGTATGCGGTAGGTGGAGGCCTTGGATGCGACCGGGCCGGGCGGACAGAATTAAGCGGACATTGGCAGGCAAATCACCAAGTCCAACGAAGCCCGGCAGGAAACTCTGCCCCTTAAGCGGATCGTTGATCGCAGCGGTGACCGCGTTGTCGGCTGCGTCGATGGCCACGACGAGGAGCGCTTCTGGGCCGCGGGCGGCGACCAGCAGGGCGGTGTCAACTAATCGACGCTTGAAGGTGCGTGGGGCGTCGGTCATCTTCGTTCGGGAGATCAGGAGCGGCGTACGCAGTTGGCGAGCGAGATCATTGGAGAGCTGAAGGAAGGCATCGTGCGGACGGTGACGTTGCGCGTCCGAATCGAGATAGCGGCCCGCTCCGTAGCAATCGAACAGGATCATCTCGGACCCTTGCTGCAGGCCAGCCGACACCTCGAACAGCGCCGTGGTCTTACCGCACCCGCCCTCGCCGACGAGGATCAGGCGTTGGGCGCCTTCCTGCAGTCGTCGGACGATAGTCTGTGTTGCCGCGCGCGGGATCGGGTCGACGATGCGCTTCAGTGCGGGCTCACAGGGGAATAACGTGGCCGGGTCGGCGCTACCTGCGAGTTGAATTAAGAGGTCCGCCAGGGTGATTGGCTCTTGGGGCCGATCAGGCATCATGTAGCGGGTGCGGAGCCAGCGCATGAGTTCGTCGCGGCTGACGCGCGCGTCGTCTTCGGTCAGCGCCGCGAGGTTGGCGACGACGGCTGCGTCGAGCGCATAGCGCGACACCGCGCCGGTCTCGGTAAGATCGAGCGCGACCGAGAAGTCCCCAAAGTCCTCGGGGTCGAGCCGGCTTGCTGCCCGAAGCCTCTCCCGATCGCTTGCGAAAGCGGAAACGCCCGCAAGTGCGCGTACCACCTCCGGCGCAACCGGCTGGTTGGACACAAGACGGATGACGATTTCGCGCCCGGGGCTGAACTCAGGGCGGGCATTACGGACAGCCTGATACGCTGCAGCGAGATGCGCAACGACGGAATTGTCCTGCCGCTTGTTCGTAGCGGCGCAAAGTCGTGAGACAGTCCAAGCAGTTTCCGGATTGGCGGAGGAGTACTTCAGTTGGTCCAGAACAAATCGCGTCGCTGTCGCTAGCGAGTCACCGCCGTGGTAGAACGCGCAATCCACTCCCTCCCATGCTGCCGGCTCGGCTCCGACTTCGTCACTGGTTCGAAGCCCTTCAACAGTGACGGCCCGAAGCGGCGTCCCCTGGTCGAGCAGCTTGAGAATTTGCTGGAGCGCCCACAGTTCATGAAATTCGTCACCGGCATTCGAGGGGCGGGCACCGGTGAGATCGACGCTTACCATAAGGACGCTGTTTCTAACTTGGCGGGGTCAAGGATATCGACAAAGAACTGGAAGGGTCATATTCGCGCTCATGGTTTGCATCACAACCGGACCTGTCAATGATGACGCGTCTCCCGCACGTACATTGATGTGGAGTTGTGGGGTCCATGAAGTGCCTCACAGAGTCCAGGCTTCGAATTGGGCTGTTTTGGGTATGCCTTTTCTGAACCACCCCTGCGCTGGTCCATAAAGTGCCAATTGACCAACCAAAACAGACTCACTATATATAGACCATCCAAAGTGAACCGAAGCGGTTGAGATGGTTATTCGAGCGTATCTAAGGGCGTCGACCAAGGACCAAGATGCCGAGCGCGCATCAGCTGAGCTCGAAGCCTTTGCGGAGAAGCGCGGGCTCTCCATCGCAACGCGTTATGTGGAGAATGAGAGCGGCACGAAGCTGGACCGCCCGGAACTCTTCAAACTGCTCCGGGACTCTCGCGAGGGCGACATCCTCCTGATAGAGCAGGTCGACCGCTTGTCTCGCCTCAACGCTGCGGACTGGAACAAGCTGAAAACCGAGATCGCAGCCAAGCGGATCAAAGTCGTTGCACTGGATCTGCCGACCTCGCACATGTTCGTCGAGGCCGACGCTGACAGTTTTACCGCCCGCATGGCTGATGCCCTAAACTCTATGTTGCTCGACATGCTCGCTGCAATCGCGAGGAAGGATTACGAGGATCGGCGCCGCCGCCAGGCACAGGGGCAGGAGAGAGCCAAGGCGGAAGGCAAATATCGTGGCCGTCCGGAAGACGCCAAACGGAATGCGGCCATCGCGAAGATGCTGAATAAGGGTGTGTCCTGGTCGGACATCCAGGATGCGGTGGGATGCAGCCGGGCCACGGTCGCCAAGATCGCAAAGCGTGAGAAGGCCATTCAGGCCGACGGTTAGCGGATGGTTGTCGACGGTTAGTTCCCATCAGACCGATGGGAACTTGTGCACCGTAACCGTCCGATCAGGTGGTTGCGGGTGCGGCTAACCTGCCAGTCGATGGCGTCAGCGGACGTGGGCAATGCGTCTCGATGACAGTCTGAGCATACAGCGTTTTTGCTACGGAGTTTGCTACGGGAGCTGCTACCGCTTATGCCTCTAAGTCTCTGATTTTACATCGGAAATTCGAATTGGTGTCCCCGGCAGGATTCGAACCTGCGACCCCAGGATTAGGAATCCTGTGCTCTATCCGACTGAGCTACGAGGACGCTCGGCCTTAATACCGGACTTGCCGGTGCGTTGCACCCCTCTCGCTCGAATTGAAATGTGCGAAATTTGCAGCGCATGGAGTGGTTCCTGGCCGGATGTTTTTGATCGCGGGATCGTCGAGGATTACGGCCAGGCGTCCGAAGGCGGGACTCGGGTGGCTGGTCGTGACCGGCGACCCAAAACAGCCGAACTCGATGTCGTCGATTGAGGGGGACGGCTACCGTTTTCGGCGGCGCCTGCGCCGTATCGGCCCCGGCCCCGGCCCCGGCGCCTGCGCCTCGTGCCGGTCCGGCACGGCCGGTGGTCGCGCGAGCGCCTCCCGTCGGAGCGTCTTCGATCGCAGATCGCGGCGAGACATGGTCGGGTCCGCAAGCCGAAGGGGGGGGGGGGGCGGACCGCGTGCCGAGAACCCGCTAAGCGAACAGAATGTCGTCGATCGACGACGGCGCGGGCGCTGCGTTCGGCGCCGGCGGGGCCTCGCCGGTGATCGTCCGCTGCCACTCGTCGTGAACGCGGCGCTCCTGCTCGATCGTCAGAAGGGCGCGAAGGCGGGCGCTCGTGGCGGCTCCGGCGGGGCTGAGCGGGGACGGTGCGACCCGCTCCGGCGTCAGGCGGAGCGCCATGGCAGCAACCTCCTCGACCGAGGCCAATTGCGCCTGGAGCGCGTCCGAACCATAGGCGACGTCCTCGTCGAGGCCGGCGCGGGCGCGCGCGATCTCGCGCCCCTGTGCGTCGAGACGGGATTGCAGATCCGCGAGACTGGCCTCGATACCCTCCGCCGAGCGCGCGACGTCTCCTTGCAACGTGCCGGCGGCCAGGGAAAGGCGACCGCGCATGTCGGTCCACGTGGATTCGATGCCGTCGATCAGCGCATTCATCTGGTTCTGCCGCTCGATACATTCCTCCGCGAGCTCGCGAAGCTGCCGCGAAATTGCGGTGAGCGGCGCGCCCTCCGAGCCGAGCCCGACGCAGGCGATGACCGCGTTGAGCGCGATATACCGGATCCGCTCGCCGAGCGCGGCGAAGTCCGACATCGAGGCCAGCATCTCGTGCATCCGCTCGGTCATCGCCGCCGCTCCGGTGTGAAGCGCATCGGTCGCCTCGCGGCATTCTTCGAGATGGTCGCAGATGGTGCGCACCGCCGCTTGAAGCGCAGTGCCAGGGCCGTCTGGGCTCGGGACGAGCATGCCGATCTCGGCCAGGAAGTGGTGCGCCTCGGCGCCGGCGTCGGCGAGAGCGTCGGCCGCCTTGCCGACCTCATCGCGATGACGCACGGCCAGATCGTCGAGCTGAAAGCGCGTGAGAAGGAGGAGCCGCTCGGGGCCGGGCTCCGAAAACGGATTTTGCGCGGTCTCGATGATCACGGCGCAATGCTCGAGGCGTTGGCGCAAGGCGTCTCCGGCCTGGAGTGCCATCACGGCATTCGTCACCGCCTGGCGAAGGCGGACGCTCCGCTCGGCGAGACCACCGCCCGACCGGGTAAGGTCGCCGAGGCCGCGTTCATAGTGGACGAGCTCGTCGGTGAGATTGGCGAGCGAGCGGGCCATTTTGTCGCCGAGGACCGAGGTCAGCCGCCGGCCGCCGGTCGAGACGATCTCGGCGCTGCTGCGAAGATCGGTGAGCGCGGTGTCGACGCGTGAGAGGACGGCCTCGATCTCCGAGCCGACATCCCGGATATCGTCGGCGAAACTCGCAAGGCCGGACGCGCCGCTCGTCATCGTGGCGATCACGACGCGGGCATTGATGGAGACGACGCGGATCGTGCGAACGCGTTGCGACATCACCGCGAGGCATTCGCCGAGCCGGGCACCGATCGTAGACAGTTCGGTGATCGGGCCGAGCCCGTTCGCCACTTCGTCGATGGCGCCGCGCATATTTCCGTCGAGCTCCATGGCGGCCTGCGCCACCTCGTCGACGCGATCGGAAAGGCCGGCGACCTGCGAGGCCGCCGCCTCGAGCCGTTCAAACCGATTGAGTGCGCTCTCAAGGCTCGTCCCGGCCCGGAGGAAATCGGCCTCCGAGGTGCGGGTGAGGCTCTTGACGGCTTTGAGCAGAGGGTCGACCCCGGCCCGCCGGGCGATCTCGGATCTCGTCATGCCGGTCTCCTCAATCCATGCATTCCCCAGCCGCCGACTTCCGGCGCGACCGCATCGAGCGGCACGATTCGGTCGACGCCGCCGCGAAGGACCGCCTCGCGCGGCATGCCGTAGACGACACAGGTCGCCTCGTCCTGCGCCAAGGTCCGGGCGCCCGCGGCTTTCATTTCCGCCATGCCGGCCGCGCCGTCATCGCCCATCCCGGTGAGGATCACCCCGAGGGCGTTTGCGCCGGCCTGTTGCGCGGCGGAGCGAAACAGGACGTCGACCGAGGGCCTGTGGCGGCTGACATAGGGCCCCTGAAGCACGCCCACCCGATAGCTGCCGCCGGAGCGACGCAAGACGAGGTGCTGATTGCCCGGCGCGATCAGTGCGAGGCCGGCACGCACGCTGTCGCCATCGCGGGCCTCGCGAACGTCGATCCGGCACAGCGTGTCGAGGCGGCGGGCGAAGGCGGCCGTGAAGTTCTCCGGCATGTGTTGGACGATCACCACCGGCGGCGCATCCGGGGGCAACGCGGACAGGACGGTCTGAAGCGCCTCCGTTCCGCCGGTCGAGGCGCCGATCGCGGTGACGGGGATCGTCGGCGGAACCGGGCGCACGGGCAGCGGCGGCAGGATCACGTCCGCGTTGAGCTTTTCGCCGGGGGAAAGGGGCGGGGCGGTCGCGCGGCCCTTGCGGCCGGCGGCGACGGCGGCGCGCAAGGCGTCGCCGATCCGGATCGCGGCTTCGCGGCGGGCCTCGGTGGTGTCGAGGCGGGGCTTTGCGATGACCTCGGCCGCGCCGCTGTCGAGTGCGGCCATCGCGGCCTCCGAACCGGAGTCGGTGTAGCTCGAGCAGACGACGACGGGGAGGGGACGCTGGGCCATGATCTTCTTCAGGAACGTCAGCCCATCCATGCGGGGCAGCTCCAGATCGAGGAGGATGGCGTCGGGCAGAGCCATGCGCATCTTGTCGGCGGCCTGGTAGGGGTCACCGACGCTCGCCATCACCTCGAGCCCGTCCTCGGCGTTGATGATCCGGGCGAACGCGGCGCGAATGGAGGCCGAATCGTCGACGACGAGCACGCGGATCGGTCGGGAAGCGTCATGCATGGCGGCTACACCTTTCGGAAAACGGCCGGCGCGACCTGTTCGAGGTCGGGTTGGTCGACCACCATCGATTCGGAGTGCCCGACCAGAAAGAAGCCTCCAGGCGCGAGATGCCCGGCCAGGCGGGCGATGACGCGGGCCTGATCCTCGGGGGCGAAATAGATGAGGACGTTGCGCAGGAAGATCACGTCGATGTCGCGGTCGACGGGATAGCTCGGCGCCATGAGGTTGAGGCGGTTGAAGGAGACGCGCCGGCGCAGGTCCGGATGAATGCGGCACGAGCCCGTCATCTCGCCGGTGCCGATCATGACATAGCGCTCGCGCAGATGCCGCGGCACGGGCGCGAGCTGCTCGCTCGGATAGATCGCCCGGCGCGCCTGCGCGATGACCCTGGTGTTGATGTCCGTGCCGAGCACGCTCCACCGGATCTCGTGATGATGGTCGGCCAGCACCATCGCCGTCGACCATGCTTCCGCGCCACAGGAGGCGGCGGCGCTCCAGACCTTGAAGAAACGCGCGCCGCCGGGCCGCCGGGCCGGAAGGATCCGCTCGGCGAGAAACTCGAAGTGCGCCGGCTCCCGGAAAAAATCGGTCTTGTTGGTGGTGACGGCGTCGAAGATCACGTCGAGCTCGTCGGCGAGGCCGTCATGATCGAAGAGGTGGGCCATGTAATCGTCGAGGGTGGTGAACCCCGTGTCGACGATCCGGCGACGCAGGCGGCTTTCCACCATCTGGCGCTTCGACGTCGGAAGCCGTACGCCGATTTCGCGGCGGATGAGCGCCGTCAGCTTGTCGAACCGGCGATCGTCGACCGTTCGAAGTGTCGTTTCGGCGTCATGCATCGCTTTCCCTCTGAGGTGAGACGGTCGGCGCGGGGGCCTCAGGCCGCGAGGTCGAACGCGTGCCCCAGCGCCTCCACACCGAACATGCGGTGGAGATCGAGGAGTGCGACGAACCGCCCGTCTTTGCGGCCGAGGCCCGAGACGAGGCGCGAGTTCCACTTGAGAAGCTCCGACTCCGGCAGCGGCTCGACGGCATTCCCTTCGAGCGAGGTGACCTCGTAGACGCGGTCCGCCTTGAGCGCGACGACGACCTCGCTGTCGGAGGGGCGGAAGCGCAGCACGACGATGCGGGTGCCCTCGGTGTCCGCAAAGCTCGGGGTGCCGAGCAATCCGGCGAGATCCATGACCGGCACGCCCTCATTGCGCACGTCGATCACCCCGAGAAGGTGCATCGGCGCGTCGGGCAGGCGGGTGACGGGCCGCATGTCGAGGATCTCCTGGACGCTGGTGACGGGGACGGCGAACATCGCGTCGCCGACCCCCAATGTCAGAACCTGACCGATGCTGCTCACGCCGCCCGGCCCCGGCCCCGGCGCGTCGCGGCCGAGCCGGCGACGAACTTCTTGTCGAGCTCGTCGTTGCTGGCGCCCATCTCGAAGTCGAAGCCGCCGCCGGAATGAACGCGCGATTCCGCTTTCGGCTTGCGCGCTGGCGGGGTGTCGGCGATGTGGGCGGCCGCGTTCTCGCTCGTGCGGAAGAAGGACACCGTGCCCTGGAGCTGCTCGGCCTGGCTCGCGAGCTCTTCGGCGGTCGACGACATTTCCTCGGCGGCGGAGGTGTTCTCCTGGGTCACTTTGTCGAGCTGCTGGATGGCGGCGTTCACCTGGTTCGCGCCCTGTGCCGTTTCCTGACTCGCATGGCTGATCTCGGCGACGAGCTGAGACGTGCGCTCGATGTCCGGCACCAGGCTCTGGAGCATGTCGCCGGCCTCCTGCGCGGCGCGGACGGTGTTCGCCGAAAGGGAGGAGATCTCGCCGGCGGCCGACTGGCTGCGCTCGGCGAGCTTGCGGACCTCGGAGGCGACCACGGCAAAGCCCCGCCCGTGTTCGCCCGCGCGCGCCGCTTCCACCGCGGCGTTCAGCGCCAGAAGGTCAGTCTGGCGCGCGATCTCCTGCACCACCATGATCTTCTCGGCGATCGTCTGCATCGCCTCGACGGCGGCCGTCACAGCCTGGCCCGATTGGCGGGCGTCCTGGGCCGCCTTCTTGGCGATGCTTTCCGTCTCACCGGCATTGTGGGCCGCCTGTTTGATATTGGCGGCCATCTCCTCCATCGAGGAGGAGGCCTCTTCGGTGGAGGAGGCTTGCTCGGTTGCGTTCTGCGAGAGCTGCTCGGACGACGACGACAGCTCCTCCGATCCCGAGGCGACATTGCGCGCCGCCGACGTCACATCCCCGACGACCACGCGCAGCTTTTCGACCATCCCGTTGAGGGCGTTGAGGAGATCGGCGATCTCGTCCCGACCCCGAACCTTGGCGGTGTCCGTGAGGTTGCCGGCGGCCACGGTCTTGGCGAGTGCGATGGCGCTCGTAAGGCCCCGCGAGATCGACGTGATGAGCCACAGCGCCACCACGATGCTGAGAAGCGCGCTCGCGATGAGAATGCTGAGGAGCGTGGTTCGGGCCGATTGATATCGGGCGTCGGTCCGGGCCGCGGTGGCGTCCATCCCGGATTCGTTGGCTTCGACGATCGAGTTGAGGTCGTGCTGGATCTGACCCCACACCGTGCGCGACTCGGACAGGGTGTTGAGGGCTTGCTCGGCCTGGCCGGTCCGGGCGAGTTGCATCGCGCGGTCCTGGAAGGTGCTCATCTGGTTGAGCTGCTCGCTGAAGCTCGACAAGGCCTCGCGTCCTTCCGGCGAGGCGACGGCCATCAAGGCGTTGAAGGTCTCGGCCCCTTCGTCCCGCAATGACGTCAACTCGCGCTGAATCTCGGCACGATCCTGCGGGGATGTTTCGAGGAGGTAGGCGCGAATGCTGCGCTGAGCGCGCAATTGTTGGATGGTGATCCGGTTCGAGAGGCGCACACGCTCGACATCCACCTGAACGAGGTCGTTGATCGACTGGTTGAGGCGGCCGAGATCGCGCAAGGCCAGAAATTGTCCCGCGCCCGCGATCGCGATGATTACGACGAACGCGGCGGCGAGCTTCAGCTTGATCGTCATCCGCATGGGATCAGGTCTCCTTGTCCGAGAGGCTCGCAGCGGGCGCATGATTTTGAACGGCCTGCGAGAAAACCGTTTCGAGGTCCGGCAGAATGACGAAATCGTTCTGCCACTTGCCGATTCCGCGGATGAAATCCGGCGGCCAAGCATGACCGACGGCGGGTAGGTCTTCGATGCCGGCGGGGTCGAAGTGGGACACGTCGTGGACCTTATCGGCGATGATCGCGACGGTGATGGACTCGCCGCCGATCGGCACGTCGAGCACCACCATGCGGGTGTCCATGGTCGCGGGCTCGATGCCCATCGCAAACGCCACCCGTAGATCCGCGAGCGGCACGACCGCGCCGCGCACATTGATGAGACTGTTCGAGAAAGCGCCCGCACGCGGCACGCGCGTGACCGGCACGGGCTCCAGGATCTCTCGCAGGCAGTCGGTCGGGATGGCCATGATCTCGCCGCCGAGGCGCATGGTCACGACATTCATGGCGCGTCCTCCGATAAGGGGGCGGTCGACGTCGACCGGGCGGGGGTCATGCCGCGCGCTCCAGGCGGGCGGAGCGGTCCTCGATGGTGCGGCCCAGGGCGACGAGCTGCGGCACGTCGAGGATCAGCGCGACGGTGCCGTCGCCGAGGATCGTCGCACCCGAAAACCCTTTCAGCGCGGCGTGGAGGCGCGAGAGCTGTTTGATGACCGTCTGATTGTTCGCGACGATCCGGTCGACCACCAGACCGATACGCGAGCCGCCGGACGTCACGACGACCACCTTCTGGAAGTCGGACGGCGGCGCCGTCACCGCGAAGAGGTCGCGCAGCCGCACGAACGGCACCAGCGAACCGCGAATGTTGAGGAACGAGGATGCGCCCGAGGCAGCGGCATGCGGCGCCGGAAGCTCGACGCATTCCTCTACGGCGGCGAGGGGGATCGAGTAATATTCGCCGCCGATCTCGATCAGGAGACCGTCGATGATGGCGAGCGTCAGCGGAAGGCGCAGCGTGATGGTGCTGCCGTGCCCCGGCTCCGAGGCGATCTCGATCTGACCGCGCAGATCCTCCACCGTCCGCCGCACGACATCCATGCCGACCCCGCGCCCGGACAGGTCCGTCACCCGCTCGGCGGTCGAGAAGCCGGGCTCGAGGACGAGGCGGAAGAGTTCGGCCTCGCTGAGCTGGGCGTCTTCGGTGGTGAGGCCGCGGTCGATCGCCCGCCGCCTGATCTTGGCGGGGTCGAGCCCGCGCCCGTCATCGCGCACCCGGATCAGCACCTCCGCACCGGAATATTCGGCGTCGAGTTCGATGGTGCCGGTCTCCGGCTTGCACACCGCTTGCCGCTCTTGCGGGCTTTCGAGCCCGTGATCGGCCGCGTTTCGGATGATGTGGACGAGAGGATCGGCGAGCAGTTCGATCACGGTCTTGTCGAGCTCGGTGTCTTCGCCGCTGGTCTCGAACCGGATCGGCCGGCCGAGCTGGGTGGAGAGATCGCGCACGAGACGGCGGAACCGGCCGGTGATCGAGCCGATCGGAACCATGCGCATCGACATTGTGGCGTCGCGCAGCCCTTCGGCGAGGCGCTGGATGTCCTCCGCCACCACGAGGAGGACGGAATCGCCCGCCGTCTGCGCGATCGAATGCAATCGGGCCTCGGCGATGACGAGCTCGCCGACCCGGTCCATCAGCTCGTCGAGCCGTTCGGTGGCAACGCGCATCGTGTCCGGGCCGGACCCCTGGGCGGGAGCGGCCGTCCGGGCCGGTGTCGCCTCCCGCGGCGCCTCGGCCATGGAAGGGGCGGGATCGCCGAGCGGGGTGATTTCGAGGTCGATCAGGTCGGCGAGGAAGACGAAGACGGCCTCGACGTCCGCCGGGTCGACATTGCCTTCGATCTCGACGCGCCAGCCGGTGAGGCAATCGGTCGGATCGAGATCGTCGAGCGGCGGAATGGCCTCCGGCAGCGCGGCGATCCGTGTTTTACCGAGCGCGGCGAGCTCGTCGAGGAGGCGGCGCGGGTGGTGACCGAGGCGGATCGCGTCGGCCGGCAGACGCACCTGAACGACGAGCCCGGCGCCGCTCGCCGCCGCGCTGTCCATCGCGCCGGCGAGAGCGTCGAGGATCGGCTTGCCGGCGGGGGCAGTGGCCGGATCGGCGAGGAGGCCGCGAATATGATCGCACGCCTTCAGCGAGACGGCGATGACGTCGGCGTTCACGGCCGCCTCGCCACGGCGCAGCCGATCGAAGGCGGTCTCGAACTCGTGGACGAAGGCGGCGACCTCGGTAAAGCCGAACATCGCGCCCGACCCCTTCACGGTGTGAAGATCGCGGAACACCGAGGCGATCAGCTCGCTGTCGCCCTCCCGCTTTTCGAGGTCGAGAAGGCCGACTTCGATCGAGGCGACGAGTTCGCTCGCCTCCTGCCGGAAGAGGGCGGACGGATCGGCTTCCGCGCTCATCAGCCGGCGATCTTCTTGACGACGTTGAGGAGCATCGTCTGATCGAACGGCTTCGTCATCCAGCCGGTGGCCCCGGCGGCCCGCGCTTCGGCCTTGAGGTCGTCCCGCGATTCGGTGGAGAGGAAGACGACCGGCACCCCGACGGCCGTCGGCAGTTCGCGAAAGCGGCGGATGAAGCCGATCCCGTCGAGCTTCGGCATGTTCTGATCGGTGATGACCGCGTCGAACCGGCCTCGACGCGCCTTGTCGAGCGCGTCTTCGCCGTCGACGGCCTCGACGACCGTATAACCGGCGCCCTTCAGGGTCATCTGGACCATTTGTCGAACCGAGGGGGAATCGTCGACCGCCAGGATGGTCTTCGTCATGGAGCTAATTCCTCATGGGTTTCGAGACCGACCCAGACGTCGCCTTCGACCCGCGCCGCGCCGGCCGCCGCGTTCAGGAAACCAAACCCCTCGAGCGCATCGGAAAACGGCGTGTCGGGGGGGCAGGCGACCGTCAGCCGTCCGCCCTGCGCCGCCGCTGTCCGGTGCGCTGCATAGATGAGCTGCACCAACGGCAGCGGGGCGTGCGTGAGATCGGCCGTCTCGATCGACAGGGGGCCCGCGCCGAGCCGCTTGCCGATCTCGTCACGGATCGCTGCCAGGTTCTCGATCGGGATATCGCCGACGAGCTGAATGGTGTTGTCGTCCGCCGTCATGAAAGCTCCCTCGTCCGCGCTCAGTCGCTTGTAAGAGGGGGCCCTTGTGTCGCGCTGGGGTGCCGGGCGGTCGATTGCGGCGGAGGGCAGGAACGAGACGAAAGCAGCTATCGCCGCGCGGAACGCATCAAGCGCCACGGGCCAGGAGGCGCGTGGCGCTTCAAAAGCGTGGGAACCGAGATCGGCGGGCGGGTGTGCGCGTCGCGGCTATCCGGCGGGAGGGAACGGCGTCGCGCCCGCCAGGGGCGAGCCGGAGCCCGTCAGACGGCCATCGTCACGCGCTGTCCCGTGCCCGGCGGGGCGACGATCGCGCCCGCGCGCATCACCGTTCGCCCGCGCACCATGGTGAGGACCGGAAGGCCGATCGTCTCCATCCCCTCGAACGGGGTAGCGTTGCCTTTGGAGTGAAGCCGCGCGGCGCTGATCCGCTCGCGTCGGTCGAGGTCGAGGACGACGATATCGGCATCGGCGCCGACGGCGATATGGCCCTTGCGCGGCGCGAGCCGGAAGAGGCGCGCGGGGGCCTCCGCCGCCATCGCGACATAGCGCTCGAGGGAAAGCTCACCCGTCGCGACCGCCGTCAGCATCAGCCGCATCGAGGTCTCGACGCCCGGAAAGCCCGGCGCGCAGTCCCAGATCACCGGCCGGTTCTTCTCGGTGTGACGGTGTGGGGCGTGATCGGTCGACAGGACGTCGATCGTCCCATCGAAGAGCGCGCGGCGCAGCGGTGCCTTGTGCTCGGGCCCGCGCACCGGCGGTTTCACCCTCAGAAAATTCGCCCCGAGCCGGGCTCCGTCCTCGGTCGACAAGGTGAGATAATGCGGGCACGTCTCGCAGGAGAGATCGGTGCCTTCGCGCTTGGCGGCCTCGATGAACGGGATCGACCGGGCGCTGCTGAGGTGCGCGATGTGGATCGGCGCGCCGGTCTCCCGCGAATAGAGCGCGATCCGCTGGATCGCCTCCATCTCGGCAAGATCGGCATGTTGTTCGAGGTGCGCGGCCGCGTCGGTCCGGCCGGCCGCCTTCAGCCTCGCCTCGCGCCCGACCAGGATCGCGGCGTTCTCCGCATGGACGGTGGTGCGCATTCCATGGCGGGCGAAGATGTCGAGCGCGGCGAGGATCGTGTGGTCCGACGGGGCGGGGACGAGGGGATTGTCGCTCCCCATGTAGATCTTGAAGGCCGCCGCGCCGGCTTCGATCATCGGCTCCAGCGCATCGTGATTGCCGTCCGCCACATTGCCGTAGATGCCGAAATCGACGACCGCCTTCGCCGAGGCGCGGGCGATCTTGTCGGTGAGCGCCGCGACGCTTGCCGTCGCGGGATCGGTGTTCGGCATCTCGAAGACGGTGGTGATCCCTCCGGCGGCCGCCGCCTCCGTGCCCGATGTCCAGTCTTCTTTGTGCGGAAAGCCGGGATCGCGAAAATGGACATGCACGTCGATCGCACCCGGAATGACGGTCGCCCCGGCAAGGACGATCTCCTCGCGGGCGGCCGGCATCGTCTCGTCCGGCCCGATTTCGACGATCGTCCCGTCGGCGATGGCGATCGAGGCCTCGCGGACGCCGGTGGAGGAGACGATGCGCGCCTCGCGCATCACCGTGTCGACGCTCGGGCGGGCCATCAGTTCACCCCCTCGGCGATGATGTTGGCGAGGCTGAAGAGGTCGGCATTGCGCGTGCGCAGCGTGCGGGCCATGGCGCGCGCCTCCGCGAGGACGGCCGCCTCGTCGAAGGCGAGCACCTTGCCGTTCTCCATGAGAACATTGCCGGCGACCAGGACCCCGTCGACGGAGGCGCCCGTCTCGGCGAGGACGAGCTGGGCGACGGGGTCGTTGATCTGCGCCCACCAGGGGGAATCGAGCCGATGGAGGACGATATCGGCATCGGCGCCCGGCGCGAGGCGGCCGAGGCCCGGCCGGCGCAGCGCGGCGGCGCCGGCTGTGGTCGCCATCGTCATCGCGTCGGTCGCGGTGATCCACTCGGCCGGAGAGGGCTGCATCGGCCGGTGAAGCACGGCGGCGGCGCGCATTGCCGAATGCATGTCCATGTTGTCGTTCGCGCCGGCTCCGTCGGTGCCGAGCGCCACCGTGACGCCGGCTTTCAGCATCTGCGGCACCGGCGCGATGCCGGACCCGAGCCGGCTGTTGCTCTCCGGGTTGTGGACGACGATCGCGCCGCGCGCGGCGAGACGCGCGATATCGGCCTCGTCGACCCACACCGAATGGGCGCAGGACCAGCGGTCCGACAGGATGCCGAGCGCGTCGAGATGGGCGACCATCGTGCACCCATATTGAGCCTGCGCGCCGTGCGTCTGCTTCGCCGTCTCCAGAAGGTGGGTGTGAATGCCGAGGTCGCGCGCTTCGGCGATTTCGGCGCAATAGAGCAGCGCCTCGTCCGTGCAGCGCATCGGGTTGGAGGGGGCGGGGAAGATCCGCAGCCGGTCCTCCCGCCCGTCCCAGCGGGCCACGGCCTCCGGGATCAGCTCCTTCAGCTCGGCGAGCGGTTGCGGGCGCAGGAGCGTATTGCTCTCGACCGCCGCCCGCAGCCGGTCCGGGATCGCGGCGCCCGAGGGCATGATGTCGGAGAACGCCCCGTCGAAAAAGCGCAGGCCGAGGACGGCACGCACGCCCGATTCGATCCACGCCGCGGCGACCGCGTCGATGTCGCCGGCGGTGAAGCGCTGGCCGGGAAAGTGGTCGATCGCGGCGGTGGAACCGGAGCGGATCATGTGGAGCGCGGTGAGGAGGGTCGCGATGCGGATCTCCTCGGCCGGGCGCCCGGCGGTGTGGGCCTGGGTGAGCCACATGAACGCCGGATGGCTGACCGCATCGGCAAAGCCCGCCATCGCCGAGGATTGGGAATGCGTATGCGCATTGACGAGACCGGGCGTTGCGAGGCGGTTCGCGCCGTCGACGATCCGCGCGCCGTCCGGCAACGGCCCGCCCGTCGGCGCGATCGAGACGATGCGTCCGGCGTCGACGACGATATCCTTCGCCGTCTCCGAAAAGGGCGTTGCGGCGTCTTCGAGCACCATCGCGCCGCGTATGACGAGGGGGAAAGTCATCGTGCCTCCGCTTTGCCGCCGGGACCGTTGGTCGGTCGTCGTGTCGTCGTCGTTCACCCGAAGCGCTCCAACGTCTCGCCGCTCGCCCCATCCGGCGCACCGGCCGTCGTCCGGGCGGGGGCGCCGTGCTCGGGATCGAGGTGGAGGCCGATCGCGCCGGTCCGCGCCCGTTCCACCAGTACGCGGGCGAGGAGAAGGTCCTGCTCGCCGAGCCCGATCGACTTGAAGACGGTGATGTCCGTCCCGGCCTCGGCCGCGCGCCGCCCGGCACCCACTTCGCGCAGCGTGCGGCCGGTAAGTGCGCCAGCATGCCGGGCGAGGGTGAGGTCGCCGGCCTTCTCGAAGATCCCCTCCAGCGCATCGCAATAGATCGTGGCGCGCCGGAGAAGCGCGTCGTCCGCCTCCCGCGCGTCCGGCCGGTTGGCGCCTGCGAGGATGACGAGCGCGCCCGGCGCGATGTCGGCGCCGTAGACGATCGGCGTCGCCGCCGTCGTGACGGTGACGATGATCGAGGCCGTCGCGACCGCCGCCCGCGCCTCGCCCGAGCCGATGCCGATGAGGGCGACGCCGGCGAAGTCCGGGTTCTCCCGAAGGCGGTCGGCGAACGCCGCGCCTTTCTCGGCCGTGCGACCGGCGAAGGTGATCCGCGCGAGCGACGGGAAGGCGTGGACGAGAAGGCGGGCGGCCGGTCCCGCCATCTTGCCGGTGCCGAAGATCACGAGTTCCGTCGGCGCGCTTGCGACGAGGCCGAGAGCGCCGGCCGCGAGACCGCCTGCCGTGCGCAGGTCGTTGAAGGTCCGCGCCGCGATCAGCGCCTCGGCGGTTCCGGTCTCGATATCCCACAAAGAGAGGAGGCTTTCGGTCCGCCGGGGGCCGCCATCGGCCGGGTAGACGTGGATGTTGCTCTTGACGGAGAGGCCGAGCCCGTCGTGCGCGCTCGCGAGGAGAAGCGCACCATAGCGCCCCGGTTGGCGCAGCGCGCCGCGCGCGCGGAGCCCGCCACGGGCGGCGAGCACGAAAGCCTCCCGCGCCGTATCGATGGCGAGGTCCGCGGTGAGGAGAGCCGCGACGTCCTGTTCGCAGAGAAAGAGCATTCAGGCCCGACCGCGTGCCGAGTGGATCTGCAAGGCCGCCGCATCGCCGGCGCGTCGGAGTGGCATCACCATTCAGGTCTTCCAGTGCAGGACGGCGCGCTCGGCGGCGGACGTCAGCGTGAAGAGGGAGAGCGCGATCATGATCGACACGCAAATGCCGGCCCACAGGACGTCGATTTCCCGCATCTCGGCGCTTTCGAGGATGAGAAGGCCGAGGCCGCGATTGCCGGTGATCCACTCCGACAGGAGCGCGCCGAGGATCGCCGTCGCCCCGGCGATGCGCAGCCCGGTGAAGAGGTAGGGCAGCGATGTCGGCGCGCGCAGCATGTGGATGACCTGCCAGCGGCTCGCCCCATAGACGTGCAGCAGCTCGAACGACTGAGCGTCCGCCGCCGTGAGCCCGCGCATCATGTTGATGAGGATCGGAAAGAAAGAGACGAGAACGACGACGAAGACGCTCGTCTCCATGCCGCGCCCGAGGATCAGCATCATCAGCGGTGCGATCGCGGCGACGGGCGTCGAGCGGACGACGATGAGGAGCGGCATCGTCGCCTGGGCGAGCGCGCGGGACTGGACGAAGAGCGCTGCGATCGCCGATGCGCCGAGCGTCGCGATGAAGAGGCCGACGAGAGTGGCGCTCAGCGTCGTCCATCCCATCGAGGCGAGCAGCGCCCCGTCGGTCCAGAAGGCGAGGGCGACCTCGGGCGGGGTCGGCATCAAATAAGGCGGGATCGCGAAGATCGCGAGCGCGCTCCACCAGGCGACGACGAGGCAGGCGACGACCGCGAGAACCCTCAGAACGCAACGAATGGCCGTCATCGCGTCGCTCCGAGCGTCTCCGGTCCGATCGCGAGGCGTTCGAGACAGGCGGCGAAGAGGAAGAAGGCGACGGAGAGCCCGCAGGCGCCGATCACGGTGAGCCAGACCGTCGGGACATTGTAGGAGAAGAGGGCATAGAGCATCATCGCGCCGATGCCGCGATCGGCGCCGGTCCATTCGGCGGTGATGGTGCCGAGCACGGCAAGGGGCGCGGCGATCTTGAGGCCGGCGAAGAGATAAGGCAGCGCGTTCGGGATCTGCACGTAGAGAAGCGTCTGCCAGCGCGAGGCGGACAGCACCGCCATCAGCTCGAGCCGCTGCGGCGCGGCCGCGCGAAATCCCTGCATCCCCGCCACCAGCATCGGAAAATAGCTCGACATCGCGGCGATGATGACGTGCGTGCGCGCCGTGTTGCCGAACCACACGACGAGAAGCGGCGTCAGCGCGATCAGCGGCACCGCCTGGACGAAGACGCCGGTGCGGTAAATCGGCTCGCGAATGCGGTGCGCGACGACGCCGAGCCCGGCCGCCACGAGCGCGAGCCCCATCGCGATCGCGAAGCCGAGCATCGATTTCCACGTGGTCGCCCAAAGATTTTCCCAGAAGACGCTCGGCCGCCCGGCATAGGCGTTCCACACGGCGCTCGGCGAGGGCAGGAACATCGGCAGCCCGCCGCCGCGCGCGACGATCTCGATCGCGAGGAGGAGCGCGGCGATGACGAGGAGGGGGGCCGCGCTGAGCGCAAGCCGGCTCTGCCAGGAGGCGGTCTCGCTCACGACACGGCCTCGAGGGGCAGCGGTTCGAGGGCGGGCTCTGTCTCGGTCCCGAAGAGAGCGTCGCGCAGCTCGTTGACGACATCGAAGAAGGCGGGCGTGCGCATCATCTGGAGGGTGCGCGGGCGCTCCAGCGGCACGTCGACCGCCTTTGCGATCGTGCCGGGGCGCGGCGTCATCACGAACACGCGGTCCGCCATCAGCACCGCCTCGGCGATCGAGTGGGTGACGAGAACGGCGGTGGTCTTCGTTTCGCCCCAGATGCGCAGGAGCTCGAGGTTCATGCGCTGGCGGGTGATCTCGTCGAGCGCGCCGAACGGCTCGTCGAGGAGGAGGATCTCCGGCTTCAGGATCAGCGCGCGCGCGATCGCGGCTCGCTGCTGCATACCGCCGGAGAGCTGATGCGGGAGGCTGTCGCCGAACCCGTCGAGACCGACGAGGGAGAGGAGCGCGTCGGCCCGGCCCTCACGCGATCGGCCGCGTTCGCCGGCGACGTCGAGCGGCAGCTCGACATTGCGCCGAATCGTCCGCCATGGAAGCAGCGTCGCCGATTGGAAGACGAAGCCGATCGACTTGGTTCGGCGCGCATTCTGGGGGGCGCCGCCGCCGATTGCGACGGTGCCCGTGGTTGGCTGGAGGAGGTCGGCGAAGATCCGCAGGAGGGTGGACTTGCCGCACCCGGAGGGGCCGATGATGGCGGCGAAGCCGCCGCCCGGCACCTCCATGTTGACATCCCGGAGCGCGACCACCCGGCCGCGCCCGTCGAAGACCTTGCCGACATAGCGCGCGCTGAGACTTTGCGACATCAGGCGACCCGTGCGAGCGCGTCCTGGATATATTGCGGCGCGCACAACTCCTCGGCGGAGAAGTTGCCTTCGATGAGGCCGGCGGCGGCGTAGGTGTCGATGATCTTCTGGAAGAGGGCGACGTCGATATTGAGGAGCTTGCCGCCCTCCGCCGCACCCGCTTCGATCAGCGGCTTGCTGGCGACGATCTCCGCCACCTGCGCCTCGAACTCGAGGCCGGGAGCGCCGTAGGTCTCGACCATCAGCGTCGCGGTCTCCTCCGGGTGGGCGAGCGCCCATTTCCAGCCCTCAACCGCGCCGGCGAGGAAATCGACCGCCTTGTCGCCGTGCTCGGCGAGATAATCCTCACGGGCGTAGATGGTGCCGGTCGTCTCCGGCACGCCGAGATCGGAGACGTTGAGCGAGTGGATCTCGAAGCCGCGGCTTTGCAGCATGACGCCTTGATTGGTCGAGTAGCCGAGATAGCCGTCGATCTGACCGGCGACGAGGCCGGCGGGATCCGGCGAATGGGGCACCATCTGTACGTCGCCGGGCGACATCCCGGCCTCGCGCAGGAGATATTCGATGAGCGGCCGCGACGAGCTGCCGGTCGAGAGCACCTTGCCCTCCAAATCTTCGACCGACGTGATCGGCTTGTCGGCGGGGCTCATGATCGCGAACGGCGATTTCTGGTAGACGGTGCCGATCACCTTGATCGGGATCCCCTTTTCCTTCGCGACGAGGATCGGACCGATCGGGCGGTCGCCGATCTGGGATTGGCCGGCCGCCACGTTGGCGAGCGGATCGATGTTCGGCCCCCCGGAGACGAAGGTGACGTCGAGGCCCTGGTCCTCGAAAAAGCCGTTGTCGAGGGCGGCGAAATAGCCGCCATACTGGATGCTCTTCAGCCAGGAGAGCTGGAAGGACAGATCCGTCAGATCCTGCGCGAACGCCATGCGGCCCGGCATGATGGCGGCGGCGCCGAACCCGGCGAGGCCCATCCCGCCCCACTTGAGCGCCGTGCGGCGGTTGATCGACGCCTGTTCTTTGAGCTTGCGCGCGTCCGTCATCGCAATGGTCCTTCCTCTATGGTCCACACCAGGGCAAGCCGTTCGGATGCCCGTCTCTCACGGTCTCGTTCGGCACGGCGGGGCGGCCGTCGGTTCATCGGGCGCTCGACGACGTGTCCGGAGGGCGATCGAAAAAATCTAGATTTCGATCACGATTTCGTTCGAACTTCTCCGGATTTCTTCGGGTGTCTTGCGCAATTTTGGCGATTGATTTGCCGAGATATGCTTGGAGTCGATAATAACGCGAAGCATCCGGGCAGGTCGGCCGAGATGTTTTTGGGTCTCGGCGGATCCGTTTCCAGCGCCACGGCGAAATCGTTAAGGCGCGGCCGGGATCGGGATCAAGCAGAAAAATCGATATTTATCGGCAATGCATATAATTGTCGCATATGCATATTATTTCGTCCCGCAATGGCGGAAATCTCGGCGCCGAAAGCTCGCGCGCCGGCTTTCCCGCCAGACACACCAATGCGATCGTGACGGGGCAGGCGCTGTCCTTAAAAAAATCGATGATTTGCATGGCTGGCGATTTTTCGGCATATCGCACCCGTTCCGCGGCGTTGCGCTCGCGAAAAGGGATGCGCGTCCCGGAAAGTGAAAGTGCATGACGAAGTCGCTGACGCTGGCACAGTCGGTTCAGGACGCCATCAGCAACGACATCTTGACCGGCCGCCTCGCGCCGGCGGCCTGGCTGCGCCTTGCGACGCTCCAGGAGAGCTACGGGGTCGGCCTCAGCCCGCTGCGCGAGGCGATGGCGAATCTCGTCGGACGCGGCCTCGTGATCCAGGAGGGGCAACGCGGTTTTCGCATCGCGCCCGTGACGAAGGCGGATCTCGAGGATCTCACCGAAACCCGCTGCCATATCGAGGGGCTCGCGCTGCGGCTCGCGATCGCCGCCGGCGATACCGAGTGGGAGGCGAACATCCTCGCCGCGCAGCACCGCTTGCTGCGCAAGCCGCGCTCACCCGACCGCCTCATCGACGAGGAGTGGGAGGAGCTTCACCGTGCGTTTCATCTCGCTTTGGTGGAGGCTTGCGGGTCGGCGCGCCTTCTCGGCTTTTGGCACCAACTCTATGATCAGTTCGACCGCTATCGCCGCCTTGCGGTGAATGCGAGCGGCCACCATCCCTCGCTGCCGGCGCTTCACGAGCGGCTCGTCGAAACGGTTCTGGCGCGCGATGCGGTGGCGGCGATCGACGTGCTCGAACGCCATGTCCACAGCAGCGCCGATCAGGTCCACATGATGATGGCCTCGCGCTGGGCGGAGGGCGAGCCCGCGCGCGTCACGTGGCGCCGGGCGGCGGTGCGCGCCTCATCGACCGGCGGCGAGCAGGAGCCGAAGACGGCGGGCCGGAAGGCGCGGCCGCGCTCGGCGCCGGGCGCGTAGCGCGATCCCGTCAGCCGCCACGCGCTTTGCGGAGGGCGGCGCGGAGGGCGCTCGGCTCGGCGACGCCGGCGAAAATGGTCGTGCCCGCGACGTAGGCGGGCGTTCCCATGAAGCCGAAGGCCTCCGCCTGGCGACCCGTCCGCGCGAGCGTCGCGTCGATCGCCTGCGCGTCCTTGCGATAGGCGGCCCAGAGCGCCGCGGGATCGAGCCCCGCACCGCGCAGCGCCGCGTCCACCTCCGTCGTCGTGAGGCGCCCCTCCGTCGCCATGAGAGCCGCCATCGCGATCCGATAATCGGCCCCCGCGCCGAGCGTGATGCGCGCGGCATAGAGCGACGGCTCGCCGAAGATCGGCCAATCCTTCATGACGTGCCGCACGCGCCCGTCATCGGCCACCACCTCGGCGACGTCGGGATGCGCCGCTTTGCAGTAGGGGCACTGGTAGTCGAAATACTCGACGAGGCTGACATCGCCGGCCGGATTGCCGAGGACCGGCACCCCCGGATCGAGGAAGACGGCCTCTTGCGATAACGGGCTTTGCGCCCGTGCGGCGCCGATACCGACGCCGAGGCCGGCTGTCGCACCGATGCCGACGAGGATGGTCCGGCGGTTGAGGTCGGTCA
Source organism: Acuticoccus kalidii (assembly GCF_021556395.1). Classification (GTDB taxonomy): domain Bacteria; phylum Pseudomonadota; class Alphaproteobacteria; order Rhizobiales; family Amorphaceae; genus Acuticoccus; species Acuticoccus kalidii. Next base: position 64,961 of record NZ_JAKGCS010000009.1, on the reverse strand, counting down.
TCGGGATGTCCTCATGTCAGGCGGGCAGGACGACGACGCGCGCATTGTTCGGCACGCGCTGGTGCAGATCGATCACGTCTTGGTTGAGCATCCGGATGCAGCCGGAGGAGACGGCCTGACCGATCGACCAGGGTTCGTTGGTGCCGTGGATGCGATAGAGGGTGTCGCGTCCACCTTGGTAGAGATAGAGCGCCCGTGCGCCGAGCGGGTTCTGGATCCCGCCTTCCATCCCGCCGGCCCACTTGGCATAGCGCTCCGGATTGCGCTCGATCATGTTGTCGGTCGGACGCCAGCCCGGCCACGACGCCTTGCGGCCGACGACCGCGTTCCCCTCGAACTCCAACCCGGCGACACCGACGCCGACGCCATAGCGCATCGCCTTCCCGTTCTCCATGACGAGATAGAGGAAGCGGGCTTTGGGATCGACGACGAGCGTGCCGACGGGCTGTCCGGTCGGGTCGTCGACGATCTGGCGGATATTCTGCTCCTGGATCTTATCCACGCCCGGGATCGTCCACCCGGCGTCGCTGACGGGGCCGTACATCTGCGCAAGGCGCGGATCCTGCGGCCCGCTCGCATGGGGCGGGATCGTCGCGACGGGGCCGAAGGGATCGGTGGTCGAGCAGGCGCCCGCCGCTGCTGCGAAGAGCAATGCGGCGACGGTTCGGAGCGGGATCATCAGATTAGGTCTTTCCGTTGGAGAGGCGATCGAGCGCGGTTGCGAGGGATTCGGGCGAAATCTCGCCGAAGTGAGAGAAGGCGAGCGTCCCGTCTGGGGCGAGAAAAAGTGTCGCCGGGTAGCCCGGGACGCCGTAATGGCGCGCCAGCGACATAGCGCGATCGAGGGCGATATGGTCAGCCGAAAGGCCGGACTTTTCGAGATAGCGTCGGACGGTCGCACCGCCTTCGCCCTGATTGGCGATGACGAAGGCGATGTCGTCGCGCGCGGCGGCCGTTTCGGTGAGGAGCGGCATCTCGCGCTGGCAGGGCGGGCACCACGTCGCCCACAGATTGACGACCATCGGTCGGCCGGTCCGTGCGGCGAGGCGGAAGGTCTCGCCGCCGAGCGTTTCGAGCGGCGCGTGCGGCATCGCGATCGGCGGCGGGGCCACCAGGCGGACGGTGACGGCCCAGACCGACAGCCCCACGAGAACCGCGACCGCCGCGCCGGCGAGCCCGCGCGGGCGCCGCAATGTGAGGCCGGTAAAGAGCGCGAGGCCCGCAAGCCCCGCCGCCAGCGAAAAGCCGCCCTGCCAGACCATGAAGGCGCGCAGCGGCTCCCGCGCGAACGCGTCATAATGAAGGGCGACATGGCCGAGACGGGCGGCGAGAAGGCCGGCGAGGAGGGCCCCGCTCGCCCAGGAGGCGATTCGCCGATCGAGCGCGAGCGACAGCACGAAGGCGGCCGTCAGGAAGGCCGCGATCCCAGCGACGGCGGCGAGCCGGTCGCCGGCGAACACCAGCGGGCCGATGGTGACGGCGGTCATAGTCCGGCCTCGCGCAGGCCGGCGAGAAAGGCGTCGGGTCCGAATTCACCGACGAGGCGCGAGCCGGGCCGCTCGACCCCTTGCCTCACGAAGATCATCGTCGGTGGGCCGGCGACGCCGAGTTCGGCCATGAGGGCCGACGTCGCGGGGTTCGCTTCGGTGACGTCGACCGCGACGATGGGATGTTCGGCGAGCGCGGCGGCGACCTCGGGATTGCCGAACACCCGCGCCTCGATGATGTCGCAGGAGACGCACCAATCGGCGGTGAAATAAAGGAGCGTCGGCCCGTCCGCCGTCACCGCCGCGACGTCGGCTGCGGAGCGCGCGGCGACGAAGCGCACCCCGTCGCTCTCCGTTGCCGTGCGGGAGGCGGTGAGCGGCGCCAGCGGGCGCAAGGGATCGCTCGCCCCCGCGAGGGCGCCCGTCACCATCGCCGCCCCGCCGACGAGCGCGACGACACCGAGCGTTCCGGCGATCTGCCGGGGCCAGCCGGTGCGATCGAGACCGATGCCGACGAGCGCCACTCCGATGCCGGTCGCAAGAAAGGCGGCGAGCCACATGGTGACGCTCGCCGGCACGATCCGCGACAGCATCGCGATTGCGAGCGCCAGGAAGACGACGCCGAAGGCGCGCGTCACCGCCGCCATCCAACCGCCGGCGCGCGGCATGAAACGGGCGCCGACCGTCCCGAAAATGACGAGGGGAACGCCTTGTCCGATCCCGAGGGCGAAAAGAGCGCCGGCGCCGAGGGCGGCGTCTCCGGTCTGCGCGATATAGACGAGGGCTCCGGCGAGCGGAACGGTCACGCAAGGCCCGACGATCAGCGCCGATGAGAAACCGAGCGCCGCGCTTCCGCCGAGCCCGCTGCCGCTCTGTCGGCCGGATATCCGATTGACCCAGCGGGCCGGGAGGCGGAGCGCGAACGCACCGAACATCGACAAAGCGAGGGCCGCGAAGAGCGCCGCGATCGCCCCGATCGCGAGGCGCGATTGCAGCGCTGCCTGCAGATTGGCGCCCGACCAGGCGGCGACGAGGCCGACAAGGCCGAACGCTGCCGCCATCGCGCCGACATAAGCGAGTGAGTGGGCAAGGCTCTTGCCGAGGCTGAAGGCCCCGCGCCCGGTGAGTTGGCCGGCGAGGATCGGGTACATCGGAAAGACGCACGGCGTGAAGGCGAGGCCGAGACCGAGGACGAAGAAGGTGGCGACCACCATGGCCCGGCCGCCATCGGCGAGAAGGCCGGGTACGAGCCCGCCCGCGCCGGCGTCGGCGACGATGCCGCTCGCCCCGGCGGGCACCGATCCGGCGCCGCTCGCGGGCGCGAACGCGCCGAACGAAGGCGCCGTCCCGCCGGCGGGCGGCGCGGCGATCTCCAGTGTTCGCGGATCGAAGGTCAGTGTCGCAGGGCGATAGCAGATGCCGCCGTCCTGGCAGCCTTGATAGGTGAGGGTGACCCGCGCACCGTCGGGCAGCCCGGCGAGGGCCGGCGCCGTGATGACCGCGTCCACCGCATCGTGAAAGATCTCGGTCCGACCGAATGTCGGATCGTCCTTCATGTCGCCGGCGGGCGTCTCGACCTTCAGCGCCACTTCGCCGGCTTTTGCGGCGAAATGGTCGCGATAGAGATAATAGCTTTCGGCGATTCGGAAGGCGATCCGAACGCCGCCGCCGTCGGCACGATGCAGGCGCGGCTTGAACGCCGCGTCGACCGGGAGCGCCGATGTGACGACTTGTGCCGCCGCGCCGCACGTCGCAAGTGCTAGCGCGATCGCGGCGATGGTTCGTTTCACGCCTCGCATCATCCGTCCGTTCCATTCGATCCGAATGGCGAGGTCGCCCTTGCAGCTTAAGCCACGCTTAAGGCGGGGGCCGCACCGAGGGCAGGGAACGACGTGGAAGGGACACGATGCGGATCTTGGTGGTCGAGGACGACGACATTCTGGGCGACGGGCTCGCCGTCGGGCTCGGTCTGCAAGGCTTCACGGTCGATCTCGTCGCGACCGTGGCCGATGCGGATGCCGCGCTCGCGACGGGCTCCTTTGCCGCCATCGTCCTCGATGTCATGCTGCCGGACGGCAATGGGCGGGACATTCTCGCTCGTATGCGCCGCGGCGGCGATCCGACGCCCGTCATCATCCTCACCGCCCAGGACGGGCTCGCCGACCGCCTCGCCGGTCTCGACGGGGGCGCGGACGACCATCTCGGTAAGCCCTTCGAGCTCGAAGAGCTCGCCGCGCGGCTCCGCGCGCTCGTTCGCCGCAATCGCGGCCACGCCGCGCCGACGATCGATTGGAATGGGGTGACGCTCGAGCCGTCGACGCTGTCGGCCTCACGCGAGGGGGCGCCGATTCCGGTCTCACGGCGCGAGTTCACCCTCCTTCACGCGCTGATGGAGACGCCCGGCGCCATCCTGTCGCGTGCCCAGCTCGAAGATCGGGTCTACGGCTTTTCGGACGGCGCGCAGAGCAACGCGATCGAGGTGCACATTCACAATCTGCGCTCCAAGTTCGGCGGGCGCTTCATCGAGACGGTGCGCGGCGTCGGCTACCGCGTGCGTCGGGACGGCCTATGATCCTGTGGCCGCGATCCCTCCGCCTTCGCCTCTTCGTGACGCTCGTCGCCGCGACGGGCCTCGTCTGGGCGCTCGGCGCCACGTGGATCACGATGTCCACCAACGCCAAGGTGGAACAGGTTCTCGACGCGCGGCTGCGCGAGGCGGCCAACATGGTCTCCTCGCTGATCGACGGGAACGAGGTCGATCTCGCCGCTGCGGCCGATGTGGTCCGCACCGATTTCGACACGCATCGCTCCTATGAGCGGCAGCTTTCGTGTCAGATCTGGTCGCTGTCCGGCCAGCTCGTCGGCCGCTCGGCGAGCGCGCCCGAGGCGCGCCTGTCGGACGAGCGGGACGGCTATAGCGAGCGCATCGTCGACGGTGCGCGCTGGCGGGTCTACTCGGTGCGCAACGAGGCGGCGGGGGTCGAAGTCCTCGTCGGCGACAACACCGCCTTCCGAGACGCAATCGTGAGGAACATGCTTCTCGGCCTGTCGGTGCCGATGCTTCTCACTCTGCCCCTTCTGGCGGCGATCCTGTGGCTTGCGACCGGGCGTTGTCTCGCCCCGCTCTCGCGGCTCGCCGCGCGGCTCGAGGCGCGGCCGGCGGAGGATCTCGCCCCGCTCGGCGAGGCGGGGGCGGTGTCGGAGACGCTGCCGGTGGTGCGGGCGCTGAATGGCCTCTTTGCCCGTGTCGACGAGCTGCGGGGGCGCGAGCGGGAGTTCCTGTCCGTCGCCGCGCACGAGCTCCGAACGCCGCTCTCGGGCCTGCGCACCCAGGCCGAGATCGCGATGAGAGCGCCCGACGAGACGACACGCGGCGCCGCGCTCGAGCGCATCCTCACGAGCGTCGATCGCAGCAGCCGGCTTCTGCGCCAGCTCCTCACCTTCGGGGAAGCCGACACGGTCAACGTGGCGGCCGACCAATCCGTCGCGCTCCGCCCCGTCATCGCGATGGCGGCCGACGAAGCGGCGCTGCGGCTCGAGGCGAAGGGCGGCCGCCTCGTGCTGGCCGATCGGCTGGAGGGGGTGACGCTGCGCGTGTCCGAGCCGCTATTGTCGCTCGCCGCGCGCAATCTCGTCGAGAACGCGGCGACCTATGCCGGAGCCGGCGGCACCGTCTGGGTCGATTGGCGCGACGCCGCGTTGATCGTCGAGGACGACGGGCCGGGTATGCCGGCGGACGAACGGGCGAGGGCGCGGGGGCGCTTTTATCGCGGCTCCAACCGCAAGGGCGTCGGCAGCGGGCTCGGCCTGTCGATCGTCGAGGTCTGCGCGCGGCGCATGGGGGCGCGGCTCATTCTCGGTGAGCGGGAGGGCGGCGGATTTTCCGCGACACTCGAATTCGGCGACGCGTTCTGCGGCCGCGATTGAGCGACACGTAAATATTCTTTCCAAGCGGATCGGGGCGAATATGGGGCGGATCGGGGCGTCGATCCGTCCGTGCCGCGCACAAGCCTTGCCTTCCGGGTGAGCTGGCCTAAGTCCCTTACATTCACACGCAGACGATGGTCACCCTTGACGACTGCGCTTCAGTCCGTGAAGTTGCGCGTCGAATTTCCACCACATTCAGAGAGGAGGCGGTGTCTTGGATTCAGGCACGGCGCTATCTGTCAAGAACCTTTTCAAGGTATTCGGCGCCGAGCCGAACAAGGCGATCGCGCTCTACCGCGAAGGTCTTTCAAAGGACGATGTCTTTGCTCAGACCAATATGACGATCGGCGTCTGTGATACAACGTTCGACGTGCGCGAGGGCGAAATATTCGTCGTGATGGGCCTTTCTGGCTCGGGGAAATCCACACTGGTTCGCCTGCTGAATCGGCTGATCGACCCCTCTGCCGGGGAGATCGTGGTGAAGGGCGAAGACATCGCCAAGATGTCGGAGAAGGAGCTCAACACCTTCCGGCGCGAACACATTTCGATGGTGTTCCAATCCTTCGCGCTGATGCCGCACATGACGGTCCTGCAAAACGCCGCGTTCGGCCTCGAACTCTCAGGCGTTCCGCTGGAGAAACGGCAGGAGCGGGCGCGCAAGGCGCTCGATCAGGTCGGTCTCGCGGCACATGAAAACAGCTATCCGAACGAGCTTTCGGGCGGGATGCAGCAGCGTGTCGGTCTCGCGCGCGCCCTCGCCAACGATCCGTCGATCCTCCTGATGGACGAAGCCTTCTCCGCCCTCGATCCGCTGATCCGCTCCGAAATGCAGGACGAGCTCCTGCAGCTTCAGGAGAAGGAAAAGCGCACCATCATCTTCATTTCGCACGATCTCGACGAGGCGATGCGGATCGGCGACCGGATCGCGATCATGCAGGGCGGGCTCGTCGTCCAGGTCGGCACGCCCGACGAGATTTTGAACCATCCCGCGAATGATTATGTCCGCTCCTTCTTCCGGGGCGTCGACGTGTCGAGCGTGTTCACCGCCGGCGACATCGCGACGAAATCGCAAGTCACCATCATCAATCGGGACGACAAGCTGCGGGCGGCGCGTGAGCGGATCGCCGCGGCGGATCGCGATTACGCCTATGTCGTGGACGGAAAGCAGAAATTCCTCGGCGTGGTCTCCGCGTCGAGCCTCGAGGCAGAAATCGGGCGGGCCGAGCCGCGCCTGTCCGACGCCTTCATTCCCGGCATCGAGCCGCTGACCGCCGACCTTCGGATCGGCGACGTCATCGCTCAGGTGAACGCCGCGCCATGCGGGCTGCCTGTGGTGAATGCGGAGGGGCGCTATCTCGGCGTCGTCTCACGCGCCGTGCTCCTCGGAGCGTTGAGCCGGGAGACCGAACATGCCTGAGCGTCAGGACGATACGATGATTCTCGCCCAGGCCGACAATCCGTGGGCGACGCAGAATTCAACCAGCGGCGCGGCAGCGTCGAGCGGCGGCGACGATGCCTCACAGGCCGGCAGCGCGGCCAATCCAGGAGCGGCCGGCGGCGCGGCCAGTCCAGACGCGAGCGGTTCCGGCGAAGCGGCGACGCAGCCGGCGGCCGCGTCCAATCCGTGGTCGGGCGGCGGTTCCAGCGCGAGCGACGCTCCGGCCGGACCGGCCGGCACGCCCCCGCCGGCCCAACCCCAACCCGGCGCTCCCCCGACCGAGACGCCCGATTGGCTCGCCGGTATCCAGCCCGATAGCGGCCCCTCCTTCGACATCGTCAATCCGTTCGACCACGCGGTGATCCCGCTCGATACGTGGGTCGAAACGGCGTTGAATTTCGTCGTGGCGAATTTCCGCCCGGTCTTCCAGGCGATCCGCTGGCCGATCGACAGCGTCCTGTCGACCATCGAGGGCACCCTTCTCGGCGTTCCGGCACTGATCATGGTGGTCCTTATCGGCCTTCTCGCCTGGCAGGCGGCCGGACCGCGGCTCGGGATCGGCGCGGTGATCTCGTTCATCTTCGTCGGCCTGATCGGCGCCTGGGACCAGGCGATGGTCACGCTCGCCCTCGTGTTCACCTCGGTCTTCTTCTGCGTCCTCATCGGCTTGCCGACCGGGATCTGGCTCGCCCGCAACGACAAGGCGGCGACCATCACCCGGCCGATCCTCGATGCGATGCAGACGACGCCGGCTTTCGTCTATCTCGTGCCGATCGTCATGCTGTTCGGCATCGGCAACGTGCCCGGCGTCGTGGTGACGATCATCTTCGCCCTGCCGCCTTTGATCCGCCTCACCAATCTCGGCATCCGCCAGGTTCCGGGCGATCTCATCGAGGCGGCGAAGAGCTTCGGTGCCTCGAAGGGGCAGCTCCTGCGCAAGGTGCAGCTTCCCGTCGCGATGCCGACCATCATGGCGGGCGTCAACCAGACGCTGATGCTGGCGCTGTCGATGGTCGTGATCGCCTCGATGATCGCCGTCGGCGGCCTCGGCCAGATGGTGCTGCGCGGCATCGGGCGGCTCGATATGGGCCTTGCCACGGTCGGCGGCGTCGGGATCGTCATCCTCGCCATCATCATCGACCGGATGACCCAGGCGATGGGGGTCTCCAAGCGCGAACGCAACAACGTCGCTTGGTACGAACGTGGCCCGATTGGGCTCGTGCGCCGCGTGGTGGTTGGCCACAACGCGCGCAAAGCGGGCGAGGCTCAGCCCGCCGAATAACGCTGTCGCGTCGGATCCGTCCGGGTCCGACCGGCATTCGCCGGCCTTGGGCGCTTCGCGTCCTCGCGTCGGCGCCGTCTGAAAAAGGAGAACTACATGATCAGTGCATTCCGGCGCACCAGCGTCGCAATCGCCGCCGCCGGCCTTCTTGCGTCCGTCAGCGGTGCCGCCCTGGCGCAGGATATGCCCGGTGAGGGTGTCACCGTCACGCCGCTGAAGTCCTCGATCGCCGAGGAGACCTTCCAGACCCTTCTCGTGATGAAGGCGCTCGAGGAACTCGGCTACACCGTCGAGGATATCCGCGAGATCGAGTATGCCGCCGCGCACGTCGCGATCGGCAACGGTGACGGCACCTTCCTCGCCGACCATTGGGATCCGCTGCACTCGGACTTCTTCACCGCCGCCGGTGGCGACGAGAAGATCTACCGCGAGGGCGTCTATTCGCCGGGCGCGCTGCAGGGCTACCTGATCGACAAGAAGACCGCCGAAGAGCACGGCATCACGACGATCGATCAGCTCAAAGATCCCGAGATCGCCAAGCTGTTCGACACCAACGGCGACGGCAAGGCCGACCTCACCGGCTGCACGCCGGGCTGGGGCTGCGAGCAGGTGATCGAGCATCAGCTCGACGCGTTCGAGCTTCGCGACACGGTGACCCACAATCAGGGTTCCTACTCGGCGATCATCGCCGACACGATCACCCGCTACCAGAATGGCGAGCCGGTGCTCTACTACACGTGGACGCCGTACTGGGTCTCCGGCGTGCTGGTGCCGGGTGAGGACGTGACGTGGCTTCAGGTGCCGTTCTCCTCGCTGCCGGGTGAGCGTTCGGACGTCGACACCGCGCTCGCGGACGGCTCCAATTACGGCTTCCAGGCGAACGATCAGCGCATCATCGCGAACCGCGAGTTCGCCGAGGCGAACCCGGCTGCGGCCAAGCTGTTCTCGATCATGGAAGTGTCGGCGAACGACATCAGCGCCGAGAACCTCCTGATGCAGGAAGGCCAGGATTCCGAGTCCGACATCGCGCGCCATGCCGATGCGTGGATCGCCGGGAACCAGGAGACCTGGAATGGCTGGCTCGAAGAGGCCCGCGCCGCGGCGAACTGAGCCGAAAACGACGATGGAGCGCCGGCTTCGGCCGGCGTTCCGATCCCGCGCCCGCCGACCCCGATCGGCCAGAGCGACGCGGTGATCGCGCCAGGAGCCGCCATTCTGACGGCCGCGTCCTTCGCGCAGACGATCGCGACCCACGCGACATTGCTCATCGAAGATCGGACCGGACTTGCTCCTCGGGCAGGCCAAACGGCGTCGCGCTCGCGATGTCCTCTTCCGGCGCCGCGAGGAGCGAGGCGGACACCCCGATCGGCCAAAGTGCCGCCGTGATCGCGCCAGGAGCCGCCATTCTGACTGCCGCGTTCCGCGCGCGCAGAGGTCGCGGCCCACGCAACGTTGCTCATCGAAGATTGGACCGGACCTGCTCCTCGGGCAGGCCGAACGGCGTCGCGCTCGCGATGTCCTCTTCCAGCGCCGCGAGGAGCGAGGCGGCGGTGAGGGGATGGCGGGCGGTCCGTCTCTCGCCGACCGTGCGAGCGATGGTCGCCGCGATGCGCGTGACAAAGAGCTGAGCGCGTTTCGGACAAACATGCCGTCGGACCGTGGCGAGTGAGATGCCCGGCCGGCTGGCGGCCCCCGTCTAAGTGATGCGCAGCCACCTTGAGAATGCCGTTCGGCTGGCCTGGATCGCTTCTGCGTGACCGGCTCCCTTCGCTGCGACGAGTGACCCAATCGGAAGCAACGCACCGGGAGGATGGTGCGCGGTTCGCTGCGCCTTAGCCGCCCCCGTCGAATTGGCGAGAGCCTCGCGTGATGTGGGCGAGGGGCGCACAGCACGCTCGACTGGACGGCGATTCGAAGGCGGTGACGCTCTCAACAGGTGATCATATTGAGTTAACGACGCCTGACGAGAGGAGTCAGCGCGCTGCGCGAAGAGGGCAGGCGTCCGGCCAGGTTCGGTGCCGGGATTTCCACCGCGATGGCGTCCGGGCGGCCCCGCCTTTAAGGCCGGTGCCGATCTGCGCGGCTCATTCGATTGCAGCGCTGAACGCGCGGAAGCCGCGAAGCGCGTCGGAAGCCGAAAGACGCGGATGGCTGAAGCTGAGAGATGCGGGGATCGCGGAAGATGAGAGGCGCGGGGCGTCCGGGAGCCGAAAGGCGCGGATCCGCGCCTTCATGAGAGGCGAGGGACGCGGCGCGGGCGTTTGCTGAACCGGCCGGAGCGTTTTCTGCGCGCTGGGAAGGGCCCCGCCCGGCGGTAACGCACGTGGGCGGAGGGGCCGAGAGATGGCTGTGTGGGCTTGCCCGCGCGCGGCGGCGGGGCAGGGGGCGCTTGCCTCGCGAGGCTGGCGCTAGAGCCGCTGGGCGAGAACCACGACGTCGGCGTCCTCGCCGGACTCGACGGTGATGGAGCGGAAGAACTCGTTGTCGCCGTGGCGGGCCACGATTTTGTATTCACCGGCGGCAAGGGTCACGTTGGCGTGGGCGCCGGCGCGCTGGTAGATGGCGTTGCCGTCGCTGCCGTAGACGACCCAGGACGTGTTGGCGAGCGCCTCGCCGCTCTCGTTGCGGGCGAGCTTCAGGCGGACAGTGCCCGCATGGTGGCGCATCGAAACGCGGGTGAGCTTGCCGGCATCGACGGAGACATCCGCGGTGCGGATCGCATTCACGCCGCCATAGCGGCTCACCACGTGATAATTGCCGGCCGGAAGGCGGGCGATCGCGCCGGGCGTCAGCTCGCCGACGAGCTTGCGGCTCTCGCCGTCGATCTTGAAGACTTCGAATTCGGTGTCGTCGGAAACGGGCTTCTCGTCCTCGTCGAGCACGGCGGTGAGGAGAAGACCGCCAGCGTTCAGCACGAATGTGTCCGAAAGGATGGGGCGGTTGAGGTCGATGGTGCGCGATTGCGAGGCGCGGCCATAGCTCGCGTGGACGATATAGCGGCCGGGCTTGAGACGAACCTCGAGATCACCGCCGCGGGACTTGTGAACGAGGGGAAGTTCACCATCGGGCCCGGGGATCTCGCGGAACACGCGCCAGACGAGACCGTCGCTGATCGGGCCGCCTTCGGCGGAGAGCTTGCCGACGAGGTAGAGAGCGGCTTCGTCGGTCGCCGCGGGCATCATATCCGGCCCGTTGGCCGGGGCGTAGGCGGCAACGGAGTTGCCGAAATCTTTAATTCGGGGGCCGACCATTTGGGTGATCGCGGCCTGGGGGTCGGCCTCTGCGGCGCTGATGGGCTTCGGCTTCGGAACGGGGGTGGCGGCATAGGCCACCGCACCGGGAACCAAAAAGACCGCCGACAAGGTCAACATTGCCAAGCGTTTCATTTCTCAACCCTCATGGCGTTTTCACCGCCGCACGTGAGCCACGCACGACGGCCCGTGGCGCTCATACGCTTCGCGCCAACACACTGCCTAGGTTGACACTCTATTTCAACAATCGCAGCGGTTTGAGCTAGAAGCGCAAACTGTTGCAAGGAGACCCACCAGAATGGTGACGATGCGTGACTATTTGGCAACGCGCCGCTCGGTTCAAGCTGCCTTCCTCACCGAACCGGGGCCGGACACTGCCACACTTCATTCGATGCTGACCATAGCCGCCCGTGTGCCCGACCATGGAAAACTCGCCCCCTGGCGCTTCATCGTGTTCGACGGTGAGGCTCGCGCCGCCGCCGGAGAGGCGATCGCGAAAGTCGCCGAAGAGACCGGAAACGGGGCCGATCTCGCTGTCGAGCGGACCCGCTTCACGCGCGCCCCTTTGGTCGTCGCGGTGGTGAGTGCGGCAAAACCGCACCCGAAAATCGATGAGTGGGAACAAGTCCTGTCGGCGGGCGCGGTCTGCCTCAACCTGCTCCACGCCGCGGCCGCGCACGGGTTCGCCGCCCAATGGCTGACCGAATGGATCGCCTACGACAAGGCGGCCGCTGCCGCGCTCGGTGTCGGTGCGGACGAGCGGATCGCGGGATTTATCCACATTGGAATGCCCGAGATCAAACCCACGGACCGGGATCGCCCGGACCTCGACGCGATCGTCACGCACTTCCGCGCGGGCTGACGCCGCCATTTCACCGCCTTTCCGGCCCATCCAGCCCTTCGGCCGCACGGCCCGTTTCCTCACCCGACCCCAAATCGAGGCTCGTCATGCATTATGACCCGAGGCAAAACGATCACGGATTGCCGCGCGATCCGTTCAAGGCGCTCGTGGCGCCGCGGCCGATCGGCTGGATTTCCACGCTCGACACAGCCGGGCGTGCCAACCTCGCGCCCTACAGCTACTTCAACGCCGTGAGCGACCGGCCCTATCTCGTCATGTTCTCCTCCTTCGGCCGCAAGGATTCGTGGGCGAACGCGGAGGAGACCGGCGAGTTCGTGTGCAATCTAGCCACATACGCCTTGCGTGAGGCTATGAACGCGACGTCGGCGTCAGCGCCGCCGGAGGTCTCGGAATTCGACCTTGCGGGGCTCGAAATGGCGCCTTCCGTCGCTGTCCGGCCACCCCGCGTCGCGGCGAGCCCGGTCGCCCTCGAGTGCGTGACGACGAAGATCCTGCCGCTTCAGGATGCGGCGGGAGAGGCGGCGCGCTACACGATGATCCTCGGTGAGGTCGTCCACATCCACATCGACGATGCCATCATCCGCGATGGTTTCGTCGACCTCGCGCGCGCCGAGCCGATCGCCCGCTGCGGCTATATGGACTACGCCCACGTCGACGGGCTCTTTTCGATGGAGCGGCCGAAATGACCCGGAGCGCCGCGTCGTCCCTTCAGGCCCGGCGCGCCCCGCTCAACCGCTCGCCGCGCCCCTGAGGCGCCGCACGGCGGCCTTCGCGTCGGCGATGCGATGGCGCAGCCGGATCGGAAGCGCGCGCTGGTAGATCGACCGCGCCTTCTGATGGACGAGCCAGTGCGCGTCCGTCTCCTTGTAGGCCGGCGCATGGCCGCGGATCAGATAGGCGGTGCTGTCCACCTCGTCGACGAAGTCGTAGCCGGCGAAGAGCGGATCGTCGCCACCCACCTCGCGCCACAGGAAGGTCGCGATGCCGGGACCGGTCGCCGCCCACACATTGTTCGACGCGCGCGCCTCGACATTCGCGATCGCGGCCTCGAGAAGGTGCGCCATCAACGGGTCGCCCGCCGCGCGCACGAACATGAAGTCGTTCTCGATCTTGCTGCGGCCGGTGATGATGATGCCGCGCCGGACGGCGGCGAGCACCGGGGCGAGCGGCGCCGCCTTCCCGACATCGCAATCGACATAGACCCCGCCATGGCGGTGGAGGACGGCGTAACGGAAGAGGTCCGACCGCATCGCCGCCGGCGCGGCCATGCGGTAGGCGTCGCGCGCCCGGCGCCCATAGTGGCGGGCGAGAAAGCGCTCGGCCTCGACATCGCTCCACAGCCGGTAGGCGAGACCGTCCTCGCCGTCGGTCCACGTCGCGACCAGGGGGGCGACGTCGGGCGGCAGCGTGCGGCGATCCCAGAACTGGACGAGGGGGATGGGGCTCAACGCCGGCCTCGCGGCGCGCGCTGGGGAGGGTGCGCTCGAACGAAGCGGGCGGGAGAGGGCATCGGCATTCGGTTATCGGAGCAGAATTCGCGCGCCTTGGGTAGACGGATCAGAGAAGAAGGCGCGCCGGCTCGGCCAAGAGGCGGGCATAATGGGCCAGGAAGCGGGCGGCGTCCGCACCATTGATGACACGGTGATCATAGGAGAGGGCGAGCGGCACCATGAGCCGCGGCTCGAACGCCTCGCCCGTCCACACCGGCACCGTCTCGCTGCGGCAGAGGCCGAGGATCGCGACCTCGGGCGGGTTCACGATCGGGGTGAAGCCCGTCCCGCCGATCCCGCCGAGATTGGTGATCGACATCGACGCGCCGCCCATCTCCTGCGAGCGAAGTTTGCGATCGCGCGCGCGGGCGGCGAGAGCGCCGATCTCCGCGGCGATCGACAGAAGCCCTTTCCGATCCGCATTGCGCACCACCGGGACCATCAGCCCGTGCGGCGTGTCGACCGCGATGCCGACATGGCAATAATGCTTGATGACGAGCCGCGTGCCGTCCGGCGACAGCGAGGCGTTGAAACGGGGATAGAGGGCGAGGGTGCGCGCGAGCGCCTTCACGTGGAAGGCGAGGGCGGTAAGGCGCACGCCGGCCGCCTCGGCGAGCGGCTTCAGCCGGGTGCGGGCGGCTTCGATGCCGGCGATCTCGGCGCGGTCATGGTGGGTGACGGCCGGGATCAGCGCCTGCGCCGCGGCAAGGTTGGCAGCCGCCACCTGTTCGCGTCGCGGCACCGGCTCATCGCTGACGGGGCCGTATTGCGCATGGTCGACCTCCCAATAAAGGGAGGCCGCATCCGTTGCGGGAACGCCGCCGCCGGCCGCCTTCCGCTCGACATCGCGGCGCGTCACGGTGTCGGATTGGAGCTCCTCACCGAGGCGGGCGATATCGATGCCCAACTCACGGGCATAGCGGCGGACACTGGGGCTTGCGGCGACGTCCATCATTTTTACCAGTTCGTCGAGATATATTGGGCTTCCATGAACTCCAGCATCCCCTCTTTGCCGCCTTCGCGGCCGAGACCGGATTGCTTCACCCCGCCGAACGGGGCGGCGGGATCGGAGACGAGGCCGCGATTGAGCCCGACCATGCCGAACTCCAACGCTTCGGAGACACGCAGGCCCCGCTTCAGGTCGCCGGTATAGAGATAGGCGACGAGGCCATAGATCGTGTCGTTCGAGCGGCGGATGATCTCCGCCTCGTCGTTGAAGGTCTGGATCGCGGCGACGGGGCCGAAGATCTCGTCCTTCAGGCACTCGGCATCATCGGGGACGGCGGTGAGCACGGTCGGCGGATAGAAGAAGCCCTTGACGTTGGGCCGCTGGCCGCCGAGGCGGACCTTCGCGCCCTTCGCCACCGCGTCGTCGACGAAATGGGCGACCTTGTCGCGCGTTTCGGCGTTGACCAGCGGGCCGACATCGATCCCGTCATCGAGACCATTGCCCATTTTGAGCGCGGCCATCCGGTCGGTGTATTTCGACACGAACGCCTCTTCCACCTTCTCGTGCACGTAGATGCGGTTCGCGGCGGTGCAGGCCTCACCGATATTGCGCATCTTGGCGAGCATCAGCCCGTCGGCCGCGGCGTCGAGATCGGCGTCCTCGAAGACGATGAAGGGCGCGTTGCCGCCGAGCTCCATCGCCGGCTTGATCACATTGTCCGCCGCGGCATGAAGGAGCTTGCGGCCGACTTCGGTCGACCCGGTGAAGGAGACGACGCGCACGCGCATATCCTCCAGCATCGCGCCGACGACGGCGCCCGAGGAGCGGCTCGGCAGCACGTTGACGACGCCCGGCGGCACGCCCGCCTCTTCGAGGATCGGCATAAGCGCGAGCATCGTGAGCGGCGTCTCTGAGGCCGGCTTGATCACGACCGGGCAACCCGCCGCAAGCGCCGGCGCGATCTTGCGCGTGCCCATCGCCGCCGGGAAGTTCCACGGCGTCACGAGAACGGCGATCCCCGCCGGCTTGTGGTGCACGACGATGCGCGCACCCGAGGCCGGCGCCATGCCGATCTGCCCCTCGGCGCGGACGGCCTCCTCGGCATACCAGCGGAAGAACTCCGCCGAATATTTCGCCTCGGCCATCGCATCGGCGCTCGCCTTGCCGTTTTCGAGCGTAATCAGCTTGGCGAACTCGTCGAGATTGGCGGTGAAGAGCTCGAACGCCTTGCGCAGGATCTCGGCCCGATCACGGGGCGTGCGCGCCCGCCATTCGGCGAAGGCACCGTCGGCGGCTTCGAGCGCGGCCTTCGCATCCTCGACCGTGCCGGAGGCGACGGTCGCGAGCACCTGCTCGTCGGCGGGGTTCAAGACCTCGAACGTGCCGCCATCGGAGGCGTCGCGCCATTGACCGCCGATATAGAGTTGGGTGTGTTTCATGAGGTGCTCCGTCCATTCTTCATGCTGGGGCCGTCGCGTCGGCGTTTGCCATGGCGACACCCAGCTCGGCGTCTGTCGCGTCGGTCCGGTCGCTCACCGGGCGGTGGCCGGAGTGGATCTCCGGCGCGCCATGCCGACGCCAAGACCTTTATCACGACGCAAGAGGAGTTAGTTCAAGGGCGCGCCGAAAGTACCCTTCACCTCGAAAATGTCCCCCTCGTCGGGGCCGCCGGTGGTGCGGCACGGCGCGCGTCGGCGACGCCCCGCGCCTCGGGTGGCCCCTCACAAAAGCTGGCGGATCGGGTCCTCGATCCGCCGGGCGAGTTCGTCGAGGAGGTGCGCCGCTTCGCTGAGGGGCAGCGTCCTCTCGTCGAAGGCGAGGAGGAGCCGGAAGGCCGTGCCGTCGCCGAGGAGGGTGAGGCTCGTCCCCGAGGCAGCCGGCCGATAGGAGGCGAGGCGGCTTTCGGTGAGATCGAAGAGGCTGATGTCTGGCGCGCCGTCGCCGGCCGCCGCGTCGTCTCCTCCGAGACGAGAGAGGGGGACGCGGTCCGGGTCGGTGAGGCGCAAAGGCGGCGCGCCGAGTGTCTGCACCGCGATGCGGAGGGAATCCGCGCCGCGCGATCCGCGCCATGCACCGGCGAGGAAGGCGGCGAGCGCGGCGGCGCGGGTCGGGGCCGGATCGGCCTCGGCGAGGAGGGCGTCGAAGGCGCTGCGCTCGGCGAGGGCTTCGAGCGCGCTCGATGCGGCAATCGGGGTGGCGACAGGCGCGGCGATCGACGCCTCGCCCGGATCGGGTGCGTCGGCGACGGCGCGGTAGAGGATCGGCTCGCGCGCGCCGGATCCGACGAGCGCGGCGAGATCGATGCCGCGCGCCTCCGCGAGCCGCCGGGCCTTCGGCGTTGCGAGAATGCGGCCGGTCGGGCCGGCGCCCTTGTCGGCCGCAGGGGCGGCGATGTCCGCCGTGCCGTTCCCCGACGGCGATGCGCCGGTGGGGCGCGGCGCTTCGGCGGTGGCGCCCTCCGTGCGGGCCACCGCAATTGCGTCGACCGCGGCGGGGGCGGGCGACGCGCTCGTCGCGCCTGCCTCGACGGGCGCGTCTCCATCATTGGCGGATGCGGCAGCCACCTCGCCGGCGACACGCTCGGCCTCGGCGGCGTCCGCGGCGATCACGGCGATCACGTTGCCGACCGGCACTTCCTCGCCGGCCGCGGCGCGGATCGTGGCGAGGACCCCGTCGCGGCCGGCCGGCACCTCCATCGTCGCCTTGTCGGTCTCGACCTCCATCAGAACATCGTCGGCGGCGACGGGGTCACCCGGCCCCTTGTGCCAGGCGACGATGAGGCCCGCGTCCTGCGCCATGCCGAGCTGCGGCATCAACACGTCATGCGCCATGGACGGGCTCCCCGCGAAGGCTCGCCATCGCCCGTTCCACGAGCCGCTCCGGTGTCGGCACCGTGAGGTCTTCGAGGGCGGGGGAGAAGGGGATCGGCACATCCATCGCGCCCATCCGCCCCACCGGCGCGTCGAGATGATAGAACGCCTTTTCCGCAATCCGGGCGGCGATCTCGGCGGTGACGCCGAAGCTTTGGTGCCCCTCGTCGATCACGATCACGCGGCCGGTCTTGCGCACGGACGCGAGGATCGTCTCCTCGTCGAGCGGCACGATGGTGCGCGGGTCGATGATCTCGGCCGACACGCCGTCCTCGGCGAGGCGCGCGGCGGCTGCCTCCGCGACCTGGCGCATCGAGGACGTCGCGACGAAGCTGATATCGCGTCCCTCGCGCAGGATCTCCGCCTTGCCGAGGGGCAGGAGATACTCCTCCTCCGGCACCGGCGCCTTGTCCTGATACATCAGCTTGTCTTCGAAGATGACGACGGGATCGGCGTCCCGGATCGCGCTCTTCAACAGCCCCTTCGCCTCGTAGGCGGAGGAGGGCATCGCGACCTTGAGGCCCGGAATGTGTGCGACGAGCGCATGAAGGGACTGGCTGTGTTGTGCCGCGGAGCGCCGCGTCGCGCCCATGTTGGTGCGCAGCACCATCGGGACGGAGAGCTTGCCGCCGGACATATAATGCGTCTTGGCGGCCTGATTGCAGAGCTGGTCCATCACGAGGAACAGGAAGTCGCCGAACATCAGGTCGACGATCGGGCGCATTCCGGTCATCGCGGCGCCGACCGCGATGCCGGTGAAGCCCGGCTCGGAAATCGGCGTGTCGAGGATCCGCTCCGGTCCGAACTCCTCCACGAGGCCGGACAGAACCTTGAACGGCGTTCCTGCCTCCGCAACGTCCTCGCCCATCAGGATGATCGACGGATCGCGCCGCATCTCCTCAGCGATCGCCTCGTTGACGGCCTTCGACAGGGTGAGCTCACGCATGGGCGGACCCCGCATAGATGTGCATCGCCACCTCTTCGGCGCCCGGATAGGGCGCGGCGAGGGCGTACTCGACGGCCGCTTCCGCTTCGGCGCGGATCGCCTCGCCGATCCCGTCGAGCTCCTCCGCGGTGGCGATCTTCTCGGCGACGAGCCACTTGCCGAAATTGGTGATCGGATCGCGCCCGCTCTTCCATTCGGCCTCTTCGGCCTTCGAACGGTAATATTCGCGGTTGATGTCGCCGACATGGTGGCCGTGATAGCGATAGGTCTCGAGCACCACGAAGAACGGTCCTTCCCCCCGCCGGGCCCGCGCGACGAGGCTTTCGGCGAGCCGATTGACGGCGAGAACGTCCTGACCGTCGACGGTGTGGGTCTCGATGCCGAAGGCCGCGGCGCGGGCGGTCAGCGCGCCGGCCGCCATCTCCTCGACCTTGGTATATTCGCCATAAAGATTGTTCTCGCAGGCGTAGATCACCGGGAGCGACCAGAGCGCGGCCATGTTCATGACCTCGTAAAGGAGCCCCTGGCCGAGCGCGCCGTCGCCGAAAAAGCAGACCGCGACGTCCCCCGTGCCGAGCCGTTTTGCGGTGAGCCCGGCGCCGGTCGCGATCCCGGCCGAGCCGCCGACGATGGCGTTCGCGCCGAGATTGCCGTTCGCCTGGTCGGCGATGTGCATCGAGCCGCCTTTGCCGCGGCAATAGCCCTCCGCCTTGCCGAGGAGCTCGCAGAACATTTCCTTGAAGGCCGCGCCCTTGGCGACGCAATGGCCGTGGCCGCGGTGGGTGGAGGTGATCTTGTCGCGCGTTTCGAGCGCCTCGCAGATGCCGACGGCGACCGCCTCCTGGCCGGAATACATGTGCGTGAGGCCCGGCATCTTGCCGGAGAGATAAAGCGCGTTCGCGTTGTCCTCGAAGGCGCGGATCTTCGTCATCTGGCGGTAGAGGCGGAGATAGCGCTCCGCGTTCTTCGCGTTCGCGGCGCCCGGCGCGTCGGTGAGTGTCATGGCGCGCCTCCTCAGTAGCGGTTCGCGATGGGAAGTTCCTCGGCGGGGAAGAGGCTGATCACCTGGCAGCCTTTGTCGGTGACGACGACCTCCTCCTCGATCCGGGCGGCGGAATAGCCGTCGCTCGCCGGGCAATAGGTCTCGAGGGCGAAGACCATGCCCGTCTTGATTTCCATCGGATTTTCGAGGCTGCACACGCGGCTGATGATGGGCCGCTCGTGGAGGGCGAGGCCGAGCCCGTGGCCGAATTGGAGGCCGAAGGCCGACAACTCGTCGGGAAAGCCGAACTCCTCTGCGGTCGGCCAGGCGTTCGCGACCTCGTCCGTGCCGACGCCGGGGCGGATCAGCGCGATCGCCGCGTCGAGCCAATCGCGACATTTCACATAGGCGTCGTTCTGCACCGGCGTCGCGCGGCCGATATTGAACGTGCGATAATAACAGGTGCGATAACCCTGATAGGATTGCAGAATATCGAAGAAGGCTTGGTCACCGGGGCGGAAGTAACGGTCGGTGAAATTGTGCGGATGCGGATTGCAACGCTCGCCGGAGATGGCGTTGATCGCCTCCACATCGTCCGAGCCCATTTCATATAGCATCTTGTTCGACATCGCGACGATGTCACTCTCGCGAATGCCCGGCTTCAATTCTTCGTAGATCATGTGATAGACGCCGTCGACCATCGAGGCGGCTTGGTTCAAGAGGTGGATCTCGTCGACATTCTTGATCTCGCGGGCGTCCAGCATGACCTGCTGCCCGTCGACGACCGAGATTCCGGCATTTTGCAGCGCGAAGAACATCGCCGTTTCCGCGATGTCGACGCCGACCGGCATGTCGGCGACGCCGGCCTGACGCAGGAGATCGGCGACCTCCTCGGCATAGTGCTTCATGAGCCCGAACGAGGGCGGGATCGTGCCGCGCATCCCGACGACGCCGGCGCGGCAATGTTCGGGGTCGAGCCAATCGGCATAGAGGCGGTGGTGGACGGCGGCCGAGCCGAAATCCCAGACATAAGGTTCCGCATCGCCGGCAAGGAGCGCGAAGCGGCAGAGCTTGTCGCGCTCCCATTCGCCGATCTTCGTGCCCGTCACATAGCGGATATTGTTGACGTCGAAGAGGAGGAGGGCGCCGCACTCGGATTTCTTCAATGCATCCTTGGCGCGCGACAGGCGATAGGCGCGCAGCCGGTCGAAGTCGACGCGGCGCTCGAAATCGGTCGCGGTATGGCCGAGGGCGGGGATGTGACGGTCCCAGGCCCAATTCGGATCGGCGTCGCCGGGCTGCAGGATCCGCGGGTTGAGTGCTTTGTTCATCAGGCGTCCTCCGGTTTCGCGTCTCTCGTCTCGCCAGGTGGTGAGAATTGCGGACGATGTTCATCGGTCTGCAAAAGATTTCGCGAATTTTGATTGGAGAATTTTCCGCCGGAGGGTCGAAGTCAACGCGAGTGATATCCAGAATGGACATTCCGAATTGTCCATTCTGCGAGAGTTCTACGGTGGCGACGGGCGCGGGTTCGATCGGCCTGCGCATCGAGCCTTGCGCAAACCCTTGACGCGACCCGTCTGCCGGTCTGCCTGGTGTCCCCGGCGCGGTCCGGGATCCCGTGCCGTTTCGGCGCGTCCGGCCTTGCAGTCAGGGCAGGCGCCGCGCAAAGTGCGGGCGGTTGCGAGGCCGCCATTCCGCGCCCCGCCGTCCCGCCAAGTCTCTCTCCGAAGGATCGTTTTCATGGCATGGGCTTACATGCTCGCAGCCGCCATTCTCGGCGCGCTGATTTCCGTCCAGCCGGCGATGAATGCCGTTCTCGCGCGCGCCCTCCAAAGCCCCATCGGCGCATCGACCATTTCCGTCTTCGTCGCTTTTCTGAGCGCGGTGGTCCTGTTCCTGGTGATGGGCCGCTCGGCCGATTTCAGCCGGGCCGCGCTCACCTCCGTGCCGTGGTGGATCTATCTCGCGGGGACGGTGGGGGCGATCTTCGTCGCGGGCGGGGTCACCATCGCGCCGGTCATCGGGGCGTTGATGTTCTTCGTCTGCGTTGTCGCCGGTCAGCTCATCGGGGCGATGGTCGCCGACCATTTCGGCGCATTCGGCCTACAGCTTCGCCCGATCACGCTGATGCGCATCCTGGGCCTCGGGCTGGTGCTCGCCGGGGCGATCATGGTGCAGCGCGGCTGAGGGAAAGGCGCGGGCTCGCAAGCCCGCGCCGGTCGTCGTCAGTTCGAGAAGTGAATGCCGCACTCGGTCTTGGTAAAACCGTTCCAGCGCCCGTCACGGGCATCGCCGGATGCACCCGGACGACGCGTGCAGACCGCGCAGCCGATCGAGGGATAGCCCTCGGCGACCAGCGGATGACGGGGCAGATCGTGCGCCTCGATATAGGCGTCGATGTCGGCCTGATCCCAGGCGGCGAGCGGGTTCACCTTGATGCGCGCGCCGTCCGGCTCCACCACCGGCATCTCGCGACGTGCGAAGGTCTGGTGACGCCGCCGGCCGGTGATCCACGCGTCATAGTTCTGCAAGGCGGCCGACAGCGGCCGGACCTTGCGCAATGCGCAGCAGGCGTCGGGTTCGCTCTGGTGAAGATCGGCGGCCGGATCCTCGCGTGACAGCTCGATGAAGAGCGGTTCGACGTCGATCACATTGGTGAGGCCGAGCGCTTCCGTCACCTCCGTGCGGTAGCGCAGCGTTTCTTCAAAATGCATCCCGGTCTGAAGGAAGAGCACCGGATGATCCGGCGCCACCTTCGACAAAAGATGCAGGAGGACGACCGAATCCGCTCCGAACGAGGAGACGAGCGCGATCCGTTTTCCGAACAGATCGATCATCTCCCGCAGGACCTCTTCGGCCTCCAGCGTGCCATACCGGCCGTCGAGATCGGCGGCGGTGGCCCGGACCGTGCGGCCAGGAATATCGAGCATTGGGGTGTCCTTAGCGCGATAGGCGCAGTCGGCTCAGCCGACGAACGCCTTCTCGACCACGAAGCGGCCAGGGGCGGAGTTGGAGCCTTCGTCGAGGCCCGCCGCTTCGCACAAGACGCGGGTATCGGCGATCATGGCGGTCGAGCCGCAGATCATCACGCGGTCCACGTCGGGCGACCAGGCCGGGAGTTCCGTCGCCTCGAAGAGTTCGCCCGACCGGATGAGGTCGGTGACGCGGCCCTCCAGCGTGTTCGGGCCCGCCGTCTCGCGGGTGACCGTGGCGACATGGGTGAGGCGATTGCCGACCACCTCGGAGAGGATCTCGTCGCGGCGGATGCCGTCGACGACATCGATCCCGTATTGCAGCTCGGCCTGCGTGCGGCAGGTGTGGGTGAGAACCACGCGCTCATACTGCTCGTAGGTCTCCGGATCGCGCGCGACGGAGGCGAAGGGCGCGATCCCGGTGCCCGTGGAGACGAGCCACAGCGTGCGCCCCGGAAGGAGCGCGTCGAGCACCAGCGTGCCGGTGGGCTTGGGGCGCAGGAGGATCTCGTCGCCCGGCTTGATC
Source organism: Acuticoccus kalidii (assembly GCF_021556395.1). Taxonomy (GTDB): domain Bacteria; phylum Pseudomonadota; class Alphaproteobacteria; order Rhizobiales; family Amorphaceae; genus Acuticoccus; species Acuticoccus kalidii. The sequence continues at coordinate 41,976 of NZ_JAKGCS010000009.1, read as the reverse complement.
TGCGCAAGGCGCGAGGTCAGCGGCCCGTTCGGCACCTTGATGGAGAAGAACTCCAGATCGTCCGCCCAGTTGGGGCTCGCGATCGAATAGGCGCGCAGCAGCGGCTTCCCGTCTTCCTTCGGCAGGCCCAGCATCGCGAACTCGCCGGAGCGGAAGCGGAAGGAGCGGGGGCGCGTGGTGCGGAAGGAGAAGAGATCGTCGGTATAGTGGCGGGTCTCGATGACCGTCTCGGAAGGAATCGTCGTCATGATAAGATGCGCGGGTTCAAAGCCCGCCCCTTATATGGAGAGAATGTGAAGCTCAGTGGTCGTGCCGGGCGCGCCAAATGCCGCGCTCCGGCCCGTGCGACCCGATGCCGGAGACGTAGAGCTCCCCGACCGAGTGTTTGATCGCTTCGCGCCAGGCGCGCTCGCCCTGCCGTTCGGCCGCGTCGTCCTCGACGAGGACGGCGTCGAAGCCGGACTGGAAGGCGTGCCGGGCCTGATCCGGGGCGAGCGGTCCGGCGGCGATGAGGCGGCCGGAAAAGCCCATCTTGCGTAGGCGATTGCCGGTCGAGAATCCGCGCCCGTCGGCATAGCCGCCGAAGCGCACGGTGATCACCTCATCGTTCGGAAGCGCCGTGGGCGGCGTTTCCCCGGGGATTTCGCGGCCGGTGTCGATGGCCTCGTGCCGGTCGAAATTGCCGTGATCGTCAAGCAGCCACATTGACGGGCTCCTCATATACTGCCGCTTTGAAGACGTCCTTGCCGAGGCGGGCATAGCTTTCGGCAAAGCTCTCGCCCTCGGCCCGGTGCGCGTCCCAGGTCTCGATGATGCGTTCCACGACGTCGGGGATCTCCTCGGCGGTGAAGCCGGGGCCGAGAATCTCGCCGACCGCCGCCCCCTCGTCGGCGCGGCCGCCGAGGGTGATCTGGTAGCTCTCGCTCTCGGCCTTGTTGAGGCCGAGAATGCCGATATTGGCCGCGTGGTGATGGCCGCAGGCGTTGATGCAGCCGGAAATGTTGAGCGTCGGGCCGGACGCGTCGCGTCCCTCTTGCCGGACGCGGATCTCACGCGAGCGCAGCCGCTCCGACAAAGCCTGCGCGATCGGGATCGAGCGTGCCGTCGCGAGGGCGCAATAATCGAGGCCGGGGCAGGCGATGATGTCGCTCGACAGGCCGATATTGCCGGTCGCGAGACCCGCCTCGACAAGCGCCTCGAACACGGCTTCGAGATCGGCCGCCCGCACCGACGGGAGCACGAGATTCTGCCGGTGCGTGACGCGGATCTCGCCACCCGAATAGCGCTCGGCGAGGTCGGCGATCATGCGCATCTCCTCGCCCGTCGCATCGCCCGGGATCGCACCGCGGGCCTTCAGCGAGACGGAGACGACCGCATAGCCCGGCACCTTGTGGGCGGTGACGTTCTGGTCGATCCACTCGCCGAACGCGCCGTCGCCGCTGATGGTGACGTCTTCGCCTTCCGGCAGCGGCAGCGTCGCGAAATGGGCGAGGATCCGCTCATATTCCGGCGCGGCTTCCGCGAACGGGGAGAGGTCGCGCCCTTCCATGTCGGCATAGACCTCGGCGCGATAGGCCTCGAGGCCCATCTCGGCGACGAGGATCTTGATGCGCGCCTTATATTTGTTGTCGCGCCGGCCGTGCAGATTGTAGACGCGCAGCATCGCATCGAGCGTCGGCAAAAGCCGCTCGAACGGCACGTCCGCCTCGAAGAGCTGGGCGACGCGCGGCGTGCGACCCTGACCGCCGCCGACCCAGATGTCGTAGCGCGGCAAGCCGTTCTCGCCCGGATAGGCGCGCAGGCCGATATCGTGAAACTTCATCGCCGCGCGGTCCGCGTTCGCGCCGATCACCGCGATCTTGAACTTGCGCGGCAGGAAGGCGAACTCGGGATGGGCCGAGGACCATTGGCGCAACAACTCGCACGTCGCCCGCGGATCGACCTCTTCGTCTCCGGCAACGCCCGCGAAGGCGTCGGTGGTGACGTTGCGGATGCAGTTGCCGGAGGTCTGGATCGCGTGCATCCCCGCCTCGGCGAGGAGGTCGAGCATGTCGGGGACGTGGCGCAGCTCGGTCCAGTTGAACTGGATGTTCTGCCGCGTCGTGAAGTGCCCATAGCCGCGATCATAATTCTCGGCGAGGTGCGCGAGGGTGCGCATCTGCTTGGAGGAGAGCACGCCATAGGGGATGGCGATGCGCAGCATATAGGCGTGGAGCTGGAGATAGAGGCCGTTCTTCAGGCGCAACGGCTTGAATTCGTCCTCGGTGAGCTGTCCGGTCAGACGGCGGCCGACCTGCTCGCGGAATTCCGCGGCGCGGGCGGCGACGAACGCCTGATCATATCCATCATATTGGTACATTTTAGCCTCGTGGCCTCAGGCCGCGTGGGGCGCAGAATGGGGAAGGGGGAAGGACGGACCGGCAAGGCGTCGCCGTTCGCGCAGCTCGACCGGCACGCTCGTCACCGCGTCGAGGACGACGAGATAGGCACCGACCACGCGATTGGCGTCCTCTTCGGCTTTGCCCGTCGCCGTCAGCGTCTCGCGGGCGCCGTCGTCGCCGGCGCGCACCGCGTCGTCGACCGAGCGCGACCAGGCGTCGCCGCTCCAGTACACGACCTCGCCGGAGAGGATCTCGTTGGCGGTGAGAATGCTCGGCCCCTTGGGGCCGCGGACCTTGGCCATTACGCGGCCTCCTTCTGAAGTTCGGCCGGGGCGGCGAGCGCCAGCTGGCGCGAGTTGACGCCGATCAGGATCATCAAGGGCCCCGAACCGCCGAACCGGGCGACGGTGGCGGCGAGGTCGGACAGGGCGCTGTGCGCGATCCGCTCATCGCTCCGTCCGGCATTTTCGACGAGAACGACCGGCGTATCCGCCGCACGCCCTTCGCGGACGAGGCGGGCGGCGACGCGCGGCGCGGTGCGCCGGCCCATATAGACGGCGAGCGGCGCATTGCCGGCGGCGGCGGCCCAGTCGACCGATTCGATGTCCTCTTCGCCGTCCGCGCCGTGGGCGGTGATGATGCGCAGCTCCTGCGCCCGGCCACGCTCGGTGAGCGGCGAAAGGCTCGATGCCGCCGCAACGCTCGCGGCGGTGACGCCGGGGACGATCTCTGCCGGAAGGCCGGCCGCCTGCACGGCATCGATCTCCTCGGCGAGGCGCCCGAAGATCGACGGATCGCCACCCTTGAGGCGGACGACACGCGCCCCGTCGCGGGCATGGGCGACGATGAGGGCGTTGATCTCGTCCTGCGAGAGGGCGTGGCGGCCGGCACGCTTGCCGACATTCACCATGATCGCCTCGCGCCGAGCGAGCTCCAGGATCTCGGGCGCGACGAGCGCGTCATAAAGGACGACATCGGCCCGATCGATGCGCAAACGCGCCCGCTCGGTGAGAAGGTCCGCCCCGCCCGCGCCGGCGCCGACGAAGCTCACCGCACCGTCCGGCTTCGTCGCCCCGACATCGAGGAGACGGCGCGCGGCGCGGCCGAAGCTCTCCCGCTCGAACGCGCCGTCGAGGGCGGGGCCGAAAAGGCCGTGCCAGAAGCGGCGGCGCGGCGCGCCGGGGGCGAGGGTGCGGGCGACATGCTCGCGCAGCGCGTTCGCCTTCTTGGCGACGGCGCCGAGATGGGTCGGCAGGAGCCGCTCGACGCGCGCCTTGATCTCCCGCGCGAGCACCGGGGCCGTGCCTTCCGTCCCGATCGCGACGACCACCGGATCGCGGTCGACGATCGCTGGCGTGATGAAGTCGCTCACCTCCGGCTGGTCGGCGGCGCACACGGGAATGTTCGCCGCACGCATCCGGTACGCGATCGCCGCGTCGAGCGCGGCATCGCCCGTCGCGGCATAGGCGAGGGCGACATTCTCGGGCAGTGCGACCGTCAGCGGGTCGGCAGCGATCGCCTCGACGTCCGAAAGGTCGATCACATCGGGCTCGAACGCCCTCGCCACCACGACGATCTTCGCCGTGGTCTTTTGCAGAAGGCGCAACTTGGCCGCCGCATCGCTTCCGCCCCCGAACAGGAGTGCGGTGCGCCCTTCGACGGACCAGAAAATTGGAAAGGTCTTCACGGAACCCCCCGGGGATCGATAGTTCATAGAGGATGGCGATATCCCGCGATCGGAACAATATGCGGGACGGAATAAGGCGAGGGGCATTGCGCGGACGGGAAATTTGCGATTTTTTCCTGTTCTATCCCGTTTGGAGCGGAATTATTGTGATAGATGATCTCGACCGCAGGATCCTCAATGTCCTGCAACAAGACGCGACGCTGCCCGTCGAGCGGGTCGCGGCGCTGGTGAACTCGTCGAAGTCCCCCGTCTGGGCCCGAATCCGGAAATTGCGGGAGGCCGGGATCATCGACCGCCAGGTGGCGATTCTCGATGCCGGCAAGGTCGACCGCGACGAGGTGTTCTTCGTGACGATCAAGACGTCGAGCCACTCGAAGGATTGGCTCGACCGCTTCGCCGCCGCGATCGCCGCGATGGGAGAGGTGCAGGAGGCGCACCGGCTCGCGGGCGAGATCGACTATCTCCTCAAGGTCCGTGTGCGCGACACGCGCGCCTTCGACACCTTCTATAAGCGCCTCGTCGCCGAGGTGGACCTCTTCTCCGTCACGTCGATGCTGTCGATGGAGACCTTGAAGGAGACGACCGAGATCCCGCTGGAGGCGGCGCCGGCGAGCGAATAGGCCGGGGGCGCGGCGATGCCGTGTCCCGCCGCGGCGCCTTAAGGGGTGAGGAGCGGCTTGCGCGCCGGATGCTGGCCGGGGACCGGATTGCGCGGCACACCCATCGCATAGGCCGCATCGAGGCGCGGCGGCGGGGAGACGAACATGTCGCTCGCGCCATAACCTTCGGCGACGCGGCGGGCGATCTCGCTCGCGCCGGCCTCCATGCCTGCTTTGTCGTAGAACGAGCCTTTGAGCTGCGTCGCCTTGGCGAGGGCGCGCACGAAGGCGTCGACATAGGCCATATCGGGCATTTGCGGGCGCTCCCAGAAATCGTCGAGCGGCTGCGGGTCGGTGAGGCCGGGCAGGTTGTAGACCGCCGCCCCCAGCGATTTCGTCGGCTTGCCGGCCCGCAGCGAATAGATGCCGACCGTCGAGTTGACGAGGGCAACACCCTCGCAATGGTGGAGCATCTCGGGCAGCGAGCCCGCCGACAGCATCCGAATCCGCCCGGTGAGGCCATAATCGCGCTTCGCCCGCTTCAACGTCCGCTGCCAATTCTCGAGGCCATTGTCGAGCGGGTGGATCTTGACGAGGAGCGAGGTCTCGCGCGGCGCGGCGCGGGCGAAGGAGGAGAAGATCTCGTGCACCAGATCCGCGAGGCGCTGGTAGGGCGAGTTATGGCGGATCTGATAGTCTTCCTGAAGCTGCATCGGGAAGAGGAAGAAGGGCTTGCTCTCGCTCGTGACGCGGCGCATCTGCGCCGGCGCACGGGCCCGCGCGATCTGCCGACGCACGAGCTGCGGCAACCAGGAGACATATTCCTTCAGCGGATGATTCGGCCTATCCCGCTCGAAATGGCGATAGCCGGAGCTGCCGGCGAGGCGGGTGAGCGTATAGCTCACGTCGAAGAAGGCCTCGGAGGCGAAGGAGTGGCGGTAGAGGATCGTGTCGTCGATGGGCGGCGCATTCTCGGCGATCCGCTCGATCGTCGCCCGGTCGTCGGGAAAGCGCGAATAGGCGCCCATGCCGCCCGGCTCCAGGGTGAGCCAATCGGGGCGCAGATATCCGTTTTCGACCGCATAAGGGATGACGCCGCGGCGCGTCGCGACCGCTTCGGCGACGCGGTGATACGGGAGGCGATCCGCGAAATAGAGGATGTCGGTGATCGCCTCGTCGGTGATCAGTTTATCGAGGAAAGCGTCGAAATCCTGCAGCGTGCCGCGATAGGGGATGCCCTTGTGCCCCGCGCGCAGCGCGTCGCCCGCATGAAGCAGGACACGTTGCACCCCGATCCCGCGATCTGCGAACGCGCGCTCCAGTACCGAGAAGAAGGGAGTTGGCGGCCCCTGCAGGAGGAGAACGCGCCGCGTTTGCGTGGGCGACATCAGGATTGAGTAGACTCCGACCCCGGTTCGTGGGGCTCGCGCCCACTGTCCAACGCCACCTTGCGAGCGTTTGCAAGTGTCGACCGCATTGTTAAGCACCTTCCGCCCAGCAAGACGCGTCCTGCCATCAACGCGCGTCGCGGGTGATCCATTCCATGCTGTAACGCATGACATGATGGGATTGACGGTCGGTTTCCGCATATCAGGCGGTTTGTGCCGCAAGGATGGCCCGCCCATCGACGGGAGGGTGGCGGGGACACCAGGTTGCGACATCGTGCCTTGAGCCTGTTGCGATGCAGCATAGGTGGCGAGATTTGCCGGGCGCAGCGGGGCCTTTATGCCACGCGAGCGGGCCGAATGCCGCAGGCGATCTGCCAGAGGCAAAGCCGCTTTGCGCTATGGTCGCTTCCTATTTTGCGCTGCGCAATCATGTTGTGCATGTGCACAGGCGTCGGCTGTGCGGTCAGTGGAGTGGGTGCCGTGTTGCGGTCGGTCGGAAGTGGGTTGAAGCGGGCGGATGTCGTGGTTCGGCGTCTGTGGCCGCAAGAGACGCCGCTCTATCGCGAACATCTGCAGCGGCTCGACCATGAGGGGCGCCGTCTGCGATTCGGGCAGGCGATCGGCGACGCGTGGATCGCCGAACATGCCGCGCGCGAGGTCGAGCCCGGAACCGTCCTCGAAGGGGCCTTCGTCGAGGGAGTTTTGCGGGGCGTCGGCGAGTTGCGCCCGTTCGGCCCGGCAGCGCGCGACAAGGCCGAGCTCGCCTTCAGCGTCGAGCGCGATTTCCGCCGCCAGGGTCTCGGCGGCCTTCTCCTCGACCGTCTCGTGCTCGTCTCCAAGAATGACGGGCTGCATATTCTGCAGATGACGTGCCTGCGCGAGAACCGCGCCATGCAGAAGCTCGCCCGGCGCTATGGCGGGCGCCTCGCGACGTCGCCCGGCGAAGTCGACGGCATCATCCTGACGCCGGCCCCCACGCCGTTCTCGCTCGCCCGCGAGGTGATGCTCGAACAGTCCAACATGGTGAGCGCGCTCCTCGGCGCGATCACCGACCGGGGCGGCACGCCACGCGCCGCATGAGCGGCAAAACGGCGCGCATCGGCCTTGCCCGCCGAGCCGCGCGCGAGGGGGGCGAACGGCGCCGCGCGCCGAGGTGAGCGCGCGGCAATATCAGGTGTTTCAAAAGTAGCGCTTTCCCCTGTTCTTCTTAGAGCGGTTTAAGCTACACGTGAGATCCTCGGGGAGGATCTACCGTGTCTGAAACTCGCAAACTCCGCAGCCGCCTTTGGTTCGACGACCCGTCTGACCCGTCTGCGACCGCACTTTATCTGGAACGTTATCTCAACTACGGCCTCACGCAGGACGAGTTGCAATCGGGCAAGCCGATCATCGGCATCGCGCAGACGGGGTCCGATCTGTCGCCGTGCAACCGGCCCCATGTCGAGCTCGCCCATCGCGTGCGCGAAGGCATCCGCGAAGCCGGCGGGATCGCGATCGAATTTCCGGTTCATCCGATTCAGGAAACCGGCAAGCGGCCGACCGCGTCGCTCGACCGAAACCTTGCCTATCTCGGCCTCGTCGAAGTCCTTTTCGGCTACCCGCTCGACGGCGTGGTGCTGACGATCGGCTGCGACAAGACGATGCCGGCCTGCATGATGGCCGCCGCCACGGTCGACATTCCGGCGATCGCGCTGTCCGGCGGACCGATGCTGAACGGCTGGTATAAAGGCAAGCGCACCGGCGCCGGCACCGTCGTCTGGGAGGCCCGTCGCCTGCTCGCCGCCGGCGAGATCGACTATAAAGGCTTCATCGAGCTCGTCGCCTCCGGCTCGCCGAGCCCCGGCTACTGCAACACCATGGGCACCGCGACGACGATGAACTCGCTCGCCGAAGCCCTCGGCATGAGCCTTCCGGGTTCGGCCGCCATTCCAGCCCCCCACAAAGAGCGGGGCGCGATGGCGTATCTGACCGGCAAGCGCATTGTCGAGATGGTGCACGAGGATCTGAAGCCCTCCGACATCCTGACCCGCAAGGCGTTCGAGAACGCGATCGTCATCAACTCGGCGATCGGCGGCTCCTCCAACGCTCCGATCCACATCAACGCGATCGCGCGCCATATCGGCGTCGACCTCGAGGTGAAGGATTGGGAGACCTACGGGCTCGACGTCCCGCTTCTCGTCAACCTGATGCCCGCCGGCGACTATCTCGGCGAGGATTATCACCATGCGGGCGGCGTTCCGGCGGTGGTGGCCGAGCTGATGAAGCACGGCAAGATCCACGAGGACGCGATCACCGCGAACGGCAAGACGATGGGCGAGAATTGCCGCGATGCGGAAATCCTCGACACCGACGTCATCCGCACTTTCGAGACGGCCCTCAAGAAGGAAGCCGGTTTCAAGGTGATGAGCGGCAACCTGTTCGACGCCGCGGTGATGAAGCTGTCCGTGATCAGCCCCGATTTCCGGCAGCGCTACCTCTCCAACCCGGATGACCCGGACGCCTTCGAGGGCCGCGCCATCGTGTTCGACGGGCCGGAGCACTATCACCACGCGATCGACGACCCGTCGCTCAAGATCGACGCCAACTGTGTCCTGTTCATCCGCGGCACCGGCCCGATCGGCTATCCGGGCGCGGCCGAGGTCGTGAACATGCGCGCGCCGGACTATCTGATCAAAAAGGGCGTCATGGAGCTGCCGTGCGTCGGCGACGGACGCCAGTCCGGCACGTCGGGCACGCCGTCGATCCTCAACGCCTCGCCAGAGGCAGCGGCGGGTGGCGGTCTTGCGATCCTGCGCACCGACGACCGGGTTCGGATCGACCTCAAGAAGGGTCGCGCCGATATCCTGATCAGCGACGAGGAAGTCGCCAAGCGGCGCAAGGAACTCGAAGCGGCGGGCGGCTATCAGTATCCCGAGAGCCAGACCCCGTGGCAGGAGCTGCAGCGCGGCTGCGTCGACCAGCTCTCCGAAGGCATGGTGCTGAAACCGGCGGTTAAGTACAAGAAGATCGCCCGGACCTTCATTCCGCGCCACAGCCACTGATGCTGATCGGCGTTGATTGGGGGACGACGCGGCTTCGCGCGTACCTCGTCGGAGACGACGGCGCCGTTCTTGAAAGCACCGAATCGTCGGCCGGACTGATGTCCGTGCCGGCGGGCGGCTTCGAGCGGGTCCTCGCCGAGACCGTGGGCGCCTGGCGCGCCCGCACCGCCGCGCCGATCCTCATGTCGGGTATGGTCGGCAGCCGTCAGGGCTGGCGGGAAGCGCCCTATGTGGCAACTCCCGCGAACCTCAAGGCGCTCGCGGACGGCCTGATGCCGGTCGAGGCCCCGTCGCTCGGCGATGTCGCGATCGTTCCCGGCGTCGCCGTCGGCATCGATGGCGGCGCGTGGGCCGACGTGATGCGGGGCGAGGAGGTCGAGATCTTCGGCGCGCTCGACACGCTCGGCCGCACCGGCGGCACGTTCGTTCTGCCCGGCACTCATTCCAAATGGGTGACGGTGGAGGACGGGGCGATCACCGACTTCCGCACCTACATGACCGGCGAGCTGTTCGGCGCGCTCAAGGACCACACCATCTTGTCGAAGATGATGGGGAAGGGGCGCGACGAGGCAGCCTTCGCCAAGGGGCTCGACGCGGCCGACGGTCTCGACCGGCCGGGTGACCTCCTCACCCGCTTCTTTTCGATTCGCGCCGAGGGGCTGATGGGCCGTCTCGGCGAGGATGAAGCGGGCGATTTCCTCTCCGGCCTCCTCATCGGGGCGGAGGTGAAGAGCGCGTGCGCGGGCGTCGCGACGGCGATCATCGTCGGGGCGACGGATCTCGGGGCGCGCTATCGGCGGGCGTTCGAGCGCTTCGGTGTCGAGCCGGTCGCCGCGCCGCACGAAAGCGCCGCGATCGGCCTCACGCTGATCCAACGCGAGCGCGCGGGGATTTGACGACCCCCGCGCGACGCGCCAGGAAGATGCCTCGAACAACGATGATTCCGACACGACCAATGGAAGGTGCGGCATGACCCTTGATGAGGCGCTGGCCAGGATGCCCATCGTCGCCGTATTGCGCGGCATCTCGCCCGACGAGGCGATCGACGTCGGCCGCGCGCTGCTCGCCGCGCATATCCCGGTGATGGAAGTTCCCCTCAATTCGCCCGACCCCTTCCGCTCGATCGCGATCCAGGCGGAGGCGTTCGGCGAGGAGGCGATCGTCGGCGCGGGGACCGTGCTGAAGCCGGAGGACGTTGCGCGCGTTGCCGACGCGGGCGGCACGATCATCGTCTCCCCCAATCTCAACGAAGAGGTCGTGCGAGCGACGAAGCGGTGCGGTCTCATCTCCGTGCCCGGCGTGTTCACCCCCTCCGAAGCCTTCCGCGCGCTCGACGCGGGGGCCGATGCGCTCAAGCTCTTTCCGGGTGACGGCATGTCGCCGAAGGTGGTGAAGGCGCTGCGCGCGGTGCTGCCGAAGGAGACGAAGCTCATCGTCACCGGCGGCGTCGACGCGGAGAATCTCGCCGATTGGATGGCCGCCGGTGCGAACGGGGTCGGCATCGGCTCGGCGCTTTATAAGCCCGGCAAGGCGATCGAGGCCGTCGCGACCGACGCCAAGCGCTTCGCCGACGCGGCGCAGGGCGCGCTCGGCTGATGGATATCGTCACGCTCGGCGAGCCGCTGGTCGAGTTCAATCAGCAGGAGGACGGCCGCTGGCTCGAAGGCTTCGGCGGCGACACCTCGAACGTTGCGATCGCGGCCGCCCGCCAGGGGGCGGAGACCGGCGTCATCAGCCGGGTCGGGATGGACGAGTTCGGCGACGGGCTGATGGCGCTCTGGGCGCGCGAGGGCGTCTCCTCGGAGACGGTGGCGCGCGATCCCTATGCGCCGACCGGGATCTATTTCGTCCATCACCGCCCGGACGGTCACGTCTTTTCCTATCGCCGCGCCGGGTCGGCGGCGAGCCTGATGCGGCCCGAGGATCTGCCGATCGCGGCGATCGAGGGCGCGAAGGTGCTGCATTTGTCGGGGATCAGCCACGCGATTTCCGACACGGCGGCCGACACGTGCTTCGCGGCGATGCGCGCTGCCCAGCAGGCCGGCGTCACCGTCGCCTACGACACCAACCTTCGCCTCAAGCTGTGGCCGGTCGAACGGGCGCGGGCGGTGATCCACGGCGCACTCGCGCATGTCGATATCGCGCTGCCGGGGATCGACGATGCGCGCCAGCTCACCGGCCTCGATTCCCCGCGGGACATCATCACCTTCTATCGCAGCCTCGGCCCCAAGATCGTGGCCCTCACGCTCGGCGAGAACGGCGCGCTCGTCGCCGACGGGGATGTGATCCACGAAATTCCGCCGCGCAAGACGACGCTGGTTGACGCGAGCGGCGCGGGTGACTGTTTCGACGGTGCCTTCCTCGCCTCCTGGTTGCGTGGGCGCGATGTCGCCAAGGCGGCGCATTATGCGAACTGCGCCGCCGCCCTCTCCGTGCAGGGCTATGGGGCGATCAGCCCGATTCCGCGGGCCGACGAGGTCGAGGCGGCGCTCGCGAAGGGCTGACCAAGCGGGGCGGCGTCGCCCCGACTTGTTTGGATTCCGCCTCTCTGGGATGCTGTCGCCCCGCGTCGGCGGCATCGTCGCGGCTCATCTCGTCCCTGTTTGCGGGTGTGCGGGCGGGGCGCGGCGGGCGTCCGCCGTCGCGGCATCCCGCCTTTGCGGGACCAAGGAGGCCAGATGCGCACCGCACTCTTTCTCTTCGCAGGCCTCGTCCTGCCCTCGATCGCGGCGGCCGACCCCGGACCGCTGTCGATGCCGGTCGATTGTGAGCCCGGCGAGAATTGCTTCATCCAGAAATATGTCGACGTCGATCCGGGCGAGGGGATCGCGGATTTCGAATGCGGCCACCTGTCGAGCCCGGCCCACAAGGGGACCGATATCCGGCCGCTGATCGGGGAGACGCTTCAGGTGATCGCCCCCGCCGACGGCAGGATGCTGCGCGGCCGCGACGGCGTGCCGGACCGCGATTTCGCAAAGCCGCTCGATGTCGATCCGAGCATGGCGTGCGGCAACGGCCTGGTCCTCGATCTCGGCGACGGCCTTACCGCGCAGATCTGTCATCTGAAGCCCGGCACGATCGCAGTGCGCCCAGGCGATGCGGTGAAGCGCGGCGATGTTCTCGGGACGATCGGCGCCTCCGGCCTCGCCGACTTCACCCACGTCCACATCCAGTTCATGCGCGGCGATGAGGTGATCGACCCGTTCACCGGCCTCGTGATGGGCGCGGGCGAATGTGGTGAGATGGGGGAGCCGCTCTGGAACGCGGCGGCGCAGGAGGCGCTTGCCGAAGCGGGGCGAACCCATGTGATCGCGCTCGGCTTCAACGACGCGCCCGTCGGCGTGGACATGATCGAGAACGGCACCACCAACGCGGACGTCAAGGCCGGGGCGAAGACCTTCGTCGCCTATGGTCTCGCGATCGGGGTGGAGGAGGGCGACCGTCAGCGCATCGTCCTCGAGGGGCCGGGCTTCGACATCGACAATGAAGCCGAGATCGACCGCCCGATGGCGCAGTCGATGCGCTTTGCCGGCCGCCGCGTCGAGGACGGGCTTCGAGCCGGCGAATATCATGCGAAGATGGAGATCATCCGCGATGGCGCGGTGGTGGCGACGCGCGAGGCGTCGATCACCATCGAATAAAGCGTCTGCGGATGGGGCGCGCGTCTCGTCTGCCCGCGAAGGGCAGGCGCTGACAGCGCCCCTCGGCTCCTGCTATCACGGATCATCGGCGCGCCGTGCCGCAACGCGCCCCATTCCGACTTGCGAGAAGGCTTTAGCGTATGGACGCCCGCGTCAACCGTCACCAAGACCTCGAGAGCTTCTGGATGCCCTATACGGCGAACAGGGCGTTCAAGAAGGATCCCCGCATGTGCGTGTCCGCGAAGGACATGCATTACGTCACGGGTGACGGTCGCAAGATCCTCGACGGGACGGCGGGGCTGTGGTGCGTCAATGCCGGCCACGCGCGCCCGCGCATCGTCGAGGCGGTGCAGCGCCAGGTCGCCGAGCTCGATTTCGCGCCGACCTTCCAGTTCGGCCATCCGCTCGCCTTCGAACTCGCCTCGCGTCTCACCGAGCTGTTCCCGTCCGGCCTCAACCATGCCTTTTTCGCCAATTCCGGTTCCGAGGCGGTCGACAGTGCGCTCAAGATCGCGCTCGCTTATCACCGGGCGAACGGCGAGGGGCAGCGCGTGCGCCTGATCGGGCGCGAGCGGGGCTATCACGGGTCGGGCTTCGGCGGCATGGCCGTCGGCGGCATCATGAAGAATCGCGAGGCCTTCGGCGCGATGGTCCAGCCGGTCGACCATATGCGCCACACCCATCTGAAGGAAAATCTCTTCACCAAGGGGTGCCCGCGCCATGGCGGCGAGCTTGCCGACGATCTGGAGCGCCTCGTCCAGCTCCACGGGGCGAGCACGATCGCGGCCGTCATCGTGGAGCCGCTCGCGGGGTCGACGGGCGTGCTCTTGCCGCCGGACAACTATCTGACGCGCCTGCGCCAGCTTTGCGACAAATACGGCATCCTCCTCATCTTCGACGAGGTGATCACCGGGTTCGGCCGCCTCGGCACGCCCTCCGCGGCCGACTATTTCGGCGTCACCCCCGATATCATGACCCTCGCCAAGGGGATCACCAACGCGGTGGTGCCGATGGGTGCGGCGCTCGTCACCTCCAAGGTCTACGAGACGGTGGTGGAGAAGGCCGATTCGCCGATCGAGTTCTTCCACGGCTACACCTATTCCGGCCACCCTCTCGCGTGCGCCGCCGCGCTCGCGACGCTCGACACCTATGCCGAGGAGGACCTTTTCCTGCGCGCGGCCTATCTCGCGCCGCTCTGGGAAGACCGGATCCACGCGCTCGCCGAGCGGCGCAACGTCGTCGACATCCGCAATCTCGGACTCGTCGGCGCGATCGAGCTCGCCCCCCGCGACGGGGCCCCCGGCGCGCGCGGCTATGAAGCGATGGTGCGGGCCTTCGAAAAGGGGCTGATGATCCGCGTTACCGGGGACATCATCGCCCTGTCGCCGCCGCTGATCATCTCCGAGGACGAGATCGAGACCATCTTCGCGACCGTCGAGGCCGTCCTCGACGAGGTGGCCTGACCGTCAAAGGTCGTCGGCGAGGGCGAAGAGGGCGTCGAAACGCGCCCGCGTATCGGCCGGAAAGCCGAGCCGCCGAATGAAGCCGCGCTGCGCGTCGAGGATCGCCGGATCCTCGGCCGCCTCGTGGAAGGCGAGCCAGGTCTTTGGCGGTCCGACGCGCGGCAGGTCACCATAGAGCCGGTCGTCGATGATGCCGTGCGGATCGCGCCAGAGCGCCACCGGCACGTCATGGCGGATGAGGTCGAAGAGCACCGTCGAGGGCGGCGAGATCGCGGCGCGATATCGGCCGAGTTCGGCGTCCTCGATCGGCCGTGCGTCGAGCGTCACGTTGGGGGGCGGCGCGAGTTCGCCCTTCGCGAAGGGGCCCGCGGGATGGGGCCGCAGCGTCACCGGCCGTTCCCGCGCGACGGCGTGGAGTGCGTCGAGAAAAGCCGCCTTGGGCGCGCCGGCGAGGCGGACCGAGGCGAGATTTTCGCACACCAACAGCGCATCGGAGCGTGCCCGGGACGGCGCGGGCTCGCCGGCGACCACCGCATCGAGCCAATCGGCGGGTTCGTCGTCGAGGAACAAAGTCGCGCCCGTCGTCATCACCTTTGCGCGGTCGGCGAAGGGAACGGCGGTGAGCCGGTCCGCCGCGAGCCAGCCGCAGACGATATCGGCGGCGAAGCCCGCGTCTTCGCGCGTCCGGTCATGCGCGCGATTGTGCAGGAAGCCGACGCATTCATAGCCGTGCTGCAACGTCACCGAGACGAAGCGGGACGGGAGGGCGGCGGCGAGGGCGTGGGTCGGCCGATGGTGCGGCGAGCGCGATTCGGACGGGAAGATCACGAGCCCGCGCCGGTCGGCGAGGGCATGAAGGCCGCCGGCGGTGCTCTCGAAGAGGAGGACGCGATCGTGACCGGCGGTGAGTGCGGCGAGGCGGTCGCGCGCGGCCGGCACGGCGGCGAGCCGGCGATGGACGAGGGCGGCGACGTCCCGCCCCGCGGCCCGGCGCAACACGGGCGCGATCACCGCGATATCCTGGATGAGGGAGAGGACGACGGTGATCATGGCGCGACGATCCCGTCATGGGCGAGAAACACGGTGTGGTCCGGCAGCAGCGCCTCGGCGATCCGCCGCGCGGCCGTAAAGCGCGCGCGCGTCCGCACGAGGTCGACGACGCCATGTCCCGACAAAGGCGGTGGTGTCGGCAGGCCGCGCGTTGCCGGATCGACGAGGGTCACGCCGAGCCGTTCCGCCGCGCGGCCGTGAAGCTGGATCCTGTTCCCGACAAGGATGTCCGCCGGTTCCTCGAAGCCGAGAATGAGAGCGCCGCTCGCCGCCAGAAGATCGGCCTCGACGCCGGAGCCGGCGATGACGATATGCGGCGGCAAGGGCGTCGGCCGGATCGCCTCGAAGATGGCGAGGAGGCGGCGCGCCCCGTCCTCTCCACTCGCGAGACGGCCGAGCGTTGCGGTGAACCAGGCGGCGCGGGATGCGCGGTGATGGAGGCGCCCGAGGCGGGCATCGTCCGTAAGGTCGTCGATCCGGCGATAGAGAAAACGGTCGAGCGGGGCATAGAGCGGGGGGCCGAGGGAGAGGACTTGCGCCCCGGCGGCGAGCGCCGTCGTCGCCCGGTTGAGCGATTTCGCGGTCGAGAACGGCCCATATCCGACCGGAAGAATGGCGACGTCCGCGGTCGCGAGCAACGCCGCCTCACGCGCCTCGCTCCACGCCTCCCATGTGATCGGAACGGGGGCGTTCGAGAGGGCGGCGAGCGCGGCCTCGCTCGCGCCGGTGGCGTTGGTGAGGACGGTTAGCCGGTGGCGGCTTCCGCGCGGGGCGAGGCTGGGGGCGAAGGCGGCGAGATCGGCGAGACCCGCCTCGAAATAAGGGTTCGAGGCGATGCCGAACCAGAGGAGATCGAGCGCGTCGGGATCGATCCGCGCCGCGGTCTCGGCAAGGCGTTCGGCGAGGGGCTCCGGCGCGAGCGGCGCGGCCGGGTCCGCGATCACGGTCGGCGGCGTCGCGAGGCGGGGCGCGAGGCGCGCGGCGAGCGCCGGGGTCGACACGGTGACGTGGTGGACCGCGCGCGCCATCTCGTCGAACCAATGGCGGAAGCGGGCCATCCGCGTGTCGGCGGTGTCGGAAAAATAGTCGTCGAAGATGTCGAGGGCGACGCGTTTGCCCTTCGCGGCGAGGCTGTATGCGAGGGCCGGCGCAGCGCTCTGATAGGTCTTGGAAAACAGGAACGCGTCGGCATCGCTCGTCGCAGCGGCCTCCAGCGGGATCATCTCGATCGTCCCACGCGCCGCGGCGTCGATGATCCGCTGATAGCGAATGCGGGCGCCCGCCGATTGCGCGAAGGCGGCCGACGGGATGACGATCGCGATCTTCATCAGACGAGCCGGCGCACCAGCGAGACCGGCCCCGCCGCGGGCATCGTGAAGGCGGGTGCCGGTCCGGGTCGGACGGACGCGCCGCGATCGAAGGCGCTGAACCATGTCGTCGCGACGTGGGCGAGGCCGCCGGCCGAGGCGCGGGCGAGGAGCTGGGGCAGGGCCTCGTCCATCGTCCAATCGAGCCCGTCGCCGACGGCGAGACCGGCTTGCGAGACGATGACGAGTGCCGGGTCGTTCGCGGCGACGAGATAGGTCGCGCGGGGAAGGAGGCGGCTCACCGGCACCGGTCCGACGCTCGGACGCCACGGCGCGTCGACGGCGGCATGGGTCGGAAAGAGGCCGGCGGAGCGAACACGGTCGTGGGCGCTCGTCTGCCCCTCGGCGGGTTCGGCGATCAGCATCGCGCCGGCGCTCGCGACCCTTTCGACCCCGGCGAGCCGGGTGAGGGCCGCGATGGTGCGGCGGTCGTGGAAGAGGATCGCCGGGTCGGCGAAGAGCACCGGCCGCGTGTCGGCGGCGAGGGCGACGATCGCGGTTTCGTCGACACGCTCGAACGGCGTGCCCGCAAGCGATTCGAGGAGCGCGTCCTCACGCTCCGCACCGGGCAGGATCGCAAGGCGGAAGGGGGCGGCCTCGGTGAACGGCGTATCCGCGGGGAGGGGGAAGAGCAGAGGATCGAGGCCCTCGTCGCGGACAATGCGAGTCGCGATCGTGGCCGGAGCGGCGAGCGCTTCGGGCGCGAGGGGCACGGGAGAGGGGCGCGGCATCGCGTCAAGAAGCGCCGCGTTCGTGGCGGACGCGACGAGCCAGGTTTCGCCGCCGGGGCTCGGATCGACGGCGATCGTGCCGGATGCCGGACCGCAGAGGGCCGCAAGCGTCGGGATCTCGCCTTTGACGAGCGGCAGCGCCGGCAACGCCGAGGCGTCGTCCGCGAGGGACCCATGCTCCAGAATGAAACGTTTCAATAATGGATCGCCGAGCGCCTGCGTTTGCGACCAGTCGTCCGCCGGGGCGAGGCGGCGGGGATGCGTCCGGGCGAGGAGACGCGCGGAGAGCGTGGTGGAGAGGCCGGGGAGGCCCTCGTCGCCGCCCGCGGTCGCGAGCGTTTCGGCGGCATGGGGGCCGCCGCGCAAAAGGGAAGGAAAGGGAACGAGATCGGCCTCCGCCCCCGCGTCGGTTTCGAGGAGGAGGAGGATTGGGGCCATGGGATCGGCGATCCGCAAGGTCACGATCGCCTCGCGCGCCGGACAGACGGCTTCGGCGCGAAACACCCGCTGATCGGCCTGCACGAGGATGACCCGTCGCAGCCGGCCATCGGTGCGCAGACGCAGATGCCGGCTGTCCGCGAGCCAGAGATCGGTGATCGCGTGGCCGAGCGTCGTCAGCGTGCGGCCGGGCGCGCCGGGCGCGATGGCGTGTCGCGCTTCGCCGAAGGTCAGCGCGGCGTTGGGCCGTCGCCCGGACGGCGTCAGCGCGAGGAGGCCGGCGACGGCGCCGAGCGGGAAGGCGAAGCCTTTCGCCTCGCGCGTCTCCTCGGAGCGTGTGTCGCCGACGGCGGCATCGACATCGGGCCGCGCCACGGTGCGCGGCCAGGACGCCACAGGGTCGCCATTCACCCGCAAATAGAGCCGCGTTCCCTCCGGGCCGTGCGCCCAGCCGTCGGCGCGGCCCTCACGCACGGCGTCGATCGTCAGGCGAGCGGACGCGCCCGCGCCGCCATCCGCCTCGCTCATGGGCGCAGCATGGCGTACTCGTTGGTCCACAAATCGGCGAAATCGACGTCCTGGCAATTCTCGAACCAGGGGCCGCCATTGGTGTAGTGGATCGAGGCCGGCGGCGTCGACGGCGCATCATATTCGCCGACGAGGAAGTTCCAGGTGAGGTCGAGCTTGCCGATCTCGTCGTCTTCCAGCCAGGAGAAGCGATGAAGGTAGGCGGGCGATTCGGTGTTCACGACCGACGGCGTCAGCGCCTTGACCTTTGGATGCCGCCCATCGAACAGGATGAAGGACGACCAGTTTTTGCGCGGATAGGTGCTCTGCGTGCGGCCGTCCATCTTCATCTGCTGACGCGGCACGTAGTCGTGCTGGACGACGTGGACGGCCTTATTCGGCTCGAGCCGGTCGAGAACGTCGGTCACGGAGCGCGTGAAGAGGAAGTCGCAGTCGACGAAGACGCAATAATCGTCGGCCGCGGCCAGGTATGGGGTCAGAAATCGCGTCAGCGAAAAGGCCGTCGCCGCGCCGACATCGGCGCTGCGTGTGTAGAGGCCGAGTTCGCGCAGGACATCTTGCTTCAGCGGGTGGACGGAAACCGGGCCCGTCGCGTGACGCAGGATGGATTGGACACATACCCGATAGGCGTCGTCTTCTCGGGCATCATAGCCAACGAAAATCTTCACAAAGCCCTCATTCCTGATACCGAGGGACCAGTTAACCCATGCAGAACCGGTTGGCCATGACCTCTGTCATGGCGCGGTCGCGGTCCATACGATCGGGCCATGTGTGTTCGCCTCGCGACAGCGCTTCCGCAGCCCGAACCCAGGCATTAAGATCGCTTTGAAATAACGCCTGGCTAAGCTTGGCGATCCGGTGAGGTGTGGATACGCGTGTTCGCGTTCGAGGGGCATATCGAGGCGATCGGCGCCGGCGAGATACGGGGATGGGCGTGGGTGCCCGACGACCCCGATCGCCCGTTGATCGTCACCGCGCGGGTCGCGGGGACGCTGCTCGGCGCGGCGCGGGCCGATCTCGTTCGTCCCGATCTCGCGCTCCATGGCAAACGTGGCGGCGCGTGCGGCTTCGTGTTGCCGATCGATGCGGATGCGCTCTTTATCGCCGCGCAAAAAGCCGCCGAGCGGGGCGATGCGCGTCTCGAACTCGCCGTGACGCGGCTCGAGGGAGGGCGGCTCGGCCCGCCGATCGCCTGGGAGGCGCGGCCGTGGGGTGAGATTCGGCCCGATCTCGCGCGGGAAGAGGCCGCGCCGGCCGAGACGGCGAGCGCTTTCGGTGCGCTCGACCGGCTTGACGAGACCACGATCGCGGGCTGGTTTTATGCAAGCCGCGCGCTTCATGCGCACGGGCCGCTGATCCTCGATCTGATCGTCGACGAGGTGTGGGCCGACACCGCCGTCGCCGTGACGCCGGGTTGGGCCGAGCGGGTAAGCGAGCGGTTGAACGGCGCGCCGATCCTGCCGTCGCGAATGCGCTTCCGCTTCAGAACGCCGGCCCGGTTGCGCGACGGGCGCAGCCACCGGGTCGCCGTCATCGTCAAGGGCCGCGACGGCATGGTGATCGACAAGGCGGCGAACGTGCATCTGGCTCCGAGCACGGCCGGCGCCTACGCCGCATTCGCGATGCCGCCGCTCGCGCCGATCGCCGCCGACGCCGATCCGGCTCCGTTCGACGGGCCGCACCAAGGCGAATATGACCGCTGGATCGGAGAGAACGAATGGCGCCCCGCGCCGCACGGCGCATGTGGGCCGGTCTCCGTTCTCATCGAGCGCACCGGTGGCGGCCGGGCGGAGGCGGAGGCGCTGCGGGAGACCGAGGCCTCGCTGTCCGGCCAGTCGGTCGAGGTGCGGAGCCTACCCTATGGGCCGGGCGCGGGGCGGACGCTTCGCGAGGCGCTGGCCACCGCGTCCACCGATCTCGTCGCGTTCGTGCGGGCGGGGGATCGGGTCGCCGACGGGGCGTTGGCTCTCCTCGCGTCGGTGGCGAGTGAGGCGCCGACCGCCGCGCTCTTTTTCGGCGACGACGACATGCTCGACGGGCTCGGCCTCCGCCGCAGGCCGCGTTTCAAGACCGCTTACTGCCCCGATCGCGCCTTGACCGACGCCGTCTTTTCCGGCCTCGCCATGGCGCGGGGCGGGGCGGTCGAGGCCGCTCTCGCGAGCGCTCCGAACCCGATCGACGGCGAGATGGTGTGCCTCAAGATCGCCCGCACCGTCGGCGTCGCCGGGATCCGCCACGTCCCGCGCATCCTCGCGCACCGCTCGATGGATCCACCGGCGCCGCAAAAGGGGCGGACCGCTTTCATCGCGGCGCTGTTGCGGGCGGAGGCCGAGCGGTCGGGCGGTGCGTCTCCCCTCGTCGTCGAAGGGGAGGATCGGCGCGTCCTGTGGCCGCTTCCCGCGTCGGAGACGGCGATCAGCGCGATCATTCCGACCCGTGACGGGGCCGCGCTCTTCGAGCCGCTCGTCCGCCAGCTCCTCGCCCAGGACGGGGCCGAGCGGCTCGAGGTGATCGTCGTCGACAATCAGAGCACCGAGCACGAGACCTTCGACGCCTTCGCGCGGTTGACCGCCGATCCGCGCGTTTCGGTGCTGAGCGTGCCGGACCCGTTCAATTTCTCCCGCCTCAACAATCTCGCCGTGGCACAGGCGAAGGGCGACATTCTCGTCTTCGTCAACAACGATATCGCCGAGCCGCGACCGGGCCTCCTCGAGGAGCTCGTCCGGCAGGCGACGCGGCCGGATGTCGGGATCGTCGGCGCCCGGCTCGCTTATGGCGACGGAACCAACCAGCATTGCGGGGTGGCGCTCGGGATCGGCGGGGTCGGCTCGCACCTTCTCAAGGGGCATCCGGATCTTGCTCGTGCCGACCATGGCCGCTTTCGCCATGTGCAAACGATGTCGGCGGTGACCGCCGCCTTGATGGCGATGCGGCGCGGGGTGTTCGATGCCGTCGGCGGTTTCGACGAGGATCTCGCCGTCGCCTACAACGATATCGATCTCTGCCTGAAGGTGACGGCGGCCGGCTACCGGGTGATCTACACCCCCTATGCCGCCGCCTATCACCTCGAGTCCCAATCGCGCGGGCTCGACAAGAGCCCGGAAAAGCGCGCCCGTCTCGACGCCGAGAAGGCGTTGATGGCGGCCCGCTGGGGCGACGCGCTCCTCGCCGATCCCTATTTCAGCCCGAACCACGCGTTGACGAGCCGGGATCTGCGCCCCGCAAGCCCGCCGCGGGCCGCGACCTATCAGGGTTGGTCGGGCCTTTCGTCGGCGGCGGAATAGGCGTTCCGCTTACGCCTTCGCGGGAACGCGGGCGACGACCTTGATCTCGAAGTCGAAGCCGGCGAGCCAGTTGACGCCAATGGCGGTCCAATTGGGATAAGGCTTTTCGGAAAAATAGCGCGACTTGACCCGCATCACCGCATCGAACTGGGTTTCGGGATCGGTGTGGAAGGTCGTCACGTCGACGATATCGTCGAGCGTCGCGCCGCCGGCTTCGAGCACGGCGACGAGATTGTCGAACGCCAGCGTCACCTGCTGCTCGAAATCGGGCTCGGGGCTGCCGTCGGGATGGCTTCCGACCTGACCGGAGACGAACAGGAGATCGCCCGACAGGATGGCGGGGGAGTAGCCGTACTTTTCGTAAAGGGCGTTCCGTCCGGCGCGGACGATGGCTTGGCGCTGTGTCATCTTGCGATCCACTCATGTGCGGCATCGGGCTTTCGTGTCCCGCGGCCTCGGCTTCATGTTTCGGCGCATGAAGTTTATATACGCCGTGTATGTGAAGTGGTCGCATACGTAGCGTATGTCAATATGCATACGCTACGTATGTAAAAGGAGGACGGGATGGCCGGGAAACGGCGCGCCGAGATGATGCAGGAAACGCGGGAAAAATTGATCGGCGCGGCGCGCAAGGCGTTCGCCGAGAAGGGATATGCCGGCGCGTCCATGGATGACCTCACGGCGGCGGTCGGGCTGACGCGCGGCGCGCTCTATCACAATTTCGGCGACAAGCGCGGCCTTCTCGCCGCCGTCGTCAACACGATCGACGGGGAGATGGCCGAATGCGCCCGCCGCGCGGCATTGAAGGCGGCCGATCCTTGGGAGGGGCTTCTCGCCGAAGGCGTCGCTTATATCGAGATGGCGCTCGATCCGGAGGTGCAGCGGATCGTTCTTCTCGACGGGCCGGCGGTTCTCGGAGACCCGTCTCAATGGCCGAGCCAGAATGCTTGCCTCGCGTTCACCATCGAGGCGGTCGAGGGGTTGATCGCCGACGGGGTGATGAAGCCGGTCGACGCGGAGGCGGCGGCACGGCTTCTCAACGGAGCGGCCCTCAACGCGGCGCTGTGGATCGCGGCGAGCGAGGCGCCCGAAGCGGTGCTCGCCAAGGCGGTGGAGGCGTTCCGCTGCCTCGCCGCCGGCTTCTTGGCAAGGCCGCGCTGATCGTGCCGGGCGGGAGGCGCGGCACGCAAAAAGGGCGTCCCGAGGGGATCGGGACGCCCTTTCTGTCGCCGGATCGGGTGGCCTTCGCCGCCTGCTAGAGGAGGCCGCGGCTCGCGAGATTGTTCATCAACGCGCGCGCGCCGAAGGTCCAGGGCGGGGCCTTCGTCGAATGGACGACCCGGTTGACCAGCGTCCCGAGCGTCGGCGTTCCGATGGAGACGATGTCGCCTTCGTGGTGGGTGAAGCCTTCGCCCGGCCCGTCCCGGTCCTTGATCGGCGCGAACATCGTGCCGCAATAAAGGACGAGACCGTCGGGATATTGGTGATGCTTGCCGACCGTCGCCGCGACGAGCTTTTCCGGGCTGCGGCTGATTTCCGACATCGAGGACGCTCCGTCGAGACGGAAGCCGTCAGTCCCCTCGACCGTCAGCGACACCTCGGCCGAGGCGACATCGGCGGCGCCGAAACCGTCATCATAGAGGCGGATGAAGGGGCCGAGCGAGGCGGAGGCGTTGTTGTCCTTGGCTTTGCCGAGGAGTAGGGCGGAGCGGCCCTCGACATCGCGCAGGTTGACGTCGTTGCCGAGCGTCGCGCCGACGATGGTGCCGTCGGAGCGGACCACGAGGACGACCTCGGGCTCCGGGTTGTTCCACTTCGAGATCGGGTGGATCCCGACGAACGCGCCTTGACCGACGGTGCTCATCGGCTGGGCTTTCGAGAAGATCTCCGCGTCCGGACCGATGCCGACCTCGAGATATTGCGACCAGACGCCGCGTTCCTGCAGGACGCGTTTCAGCTCCATCGCCTCGTCCGAGCCCGGCTCGAGCTTCGACAGGTCGGTGCCGATCACGTCGTTGATCTCGGTGCGCAGGGCTGCGGCGCGGGCGGGCTCGCCGCGCGCCTGTTCCTCGATGACGCGCTCGAGAAGGCTGGTGACGAAGGTGACGCCCGACGCCTTCACCGCCTGAAGATCGATCGGAGAGATCGGATAGGGGGCATCCTGATCGCGCTTCGCCTCGTCGGCATTGGCGAGAAGGTCGTCGATGTCGATGAACGCTTCGCCCTGCGCGCCGGCCACGACGACGCCGGGATGCGCCGCCTCGGTCACGTCACGCACGGTCGGGAACTCGCGGTTCGTGATGTCGACGACATCGCCGTCTCGCACCGTCACGACCGCCGGCCCGACACCGGGGCGCCAGACGCGGCCGAGGAGGAGGGGATCGCCTTGCGTGGGCAGGGCGCCAGTCATGTCCATTTCAGGATTCTCCGTGTACCGCCGGGTCGGGCGCGGATGCCCGACCGGACCTTGCCGTGGCAAAGGTGTGCCACCGTCTTATCGATAGAGCCAATCGACAAGCCCTAACGAGACGAATGGCACATACGTCACCAGGATGAGAAGGCCGAGCAGCAGAATGATGAACGGCACGTTGGTGCGCGTCGTGCCCCAGATGTCGGTCCGCGCGATCGAACAGGCGGTGACGAGCACGCTCGCGACCGGCGGTGTCTGCTGACCGATCGCGATGTTGAGCGTCAGCATCACGCCGAACTGCACCGTGTCGATGCCCATCTGGTGGATCAGCGGCAGCACGATGGGGGTGACGAGAATGATCGCCGCCGCTCCGTGCAGGATCATCCCGAGGAACAGGAGAAGCACGTTGAGGAGCATCAGGACGAAGATCTTGTTGTCCGTCAGTCCGATGATCGCCTGGGCGAAGCGCTGCGGGGCCTCCGATTCGGTGAGGTAGAGGCCGAGCACGGCCGATGTCGCGACGAGGAGCATCACGATCGCGGTCTGCGTCACCCCCTCGATGAGGGCGTGATAGAGCGCGACGATCCGCACCTCGCGATAGACGAGCGTCCCGATGACGAGGGCGGCGACGACGGCAAGGCCAGCCCCTTCGGTCGCCGTGACGATGCCGCCGAAGATGCCGCCCAGAATGATGAGCGGCAGGAGGAGCGCCGGCCCGGCCGCCACGAATGCCTTGCCGAGACGGCGCAGCGAGAAGGCCTCCTCGCGCGGCAGGTCGTAGCGCACCGCGAACCAGTAACACAGCACCAGCATCGAGAAGCCGCCGAGAAGACCGGGCACGATGCCGGCAATGAAGAGCTGTGTGATCGAGGTGTCGGCGATCGCGCCATAGAGGATCATCGGGATCGACGGCGGGATGATGATCGCCAGCGAGGCGGAGGAGGACGTCACCGCGGCGGCGAAGCGCGGGCGATAACCCTTGCGTTTCATCGAGGGGATCAACACCGAGCCGATCGCGGCGACGTCGGCGACGGCGGACCCCGAGATCTCGGCGAAGAACAGCGAGACGCCGACATTGACCATCGCGAGACCGCCGCGCACGAAGCCGATCAGCGCCGAGGTGAAGTCGATGAGGCGGCGGGAGATGCCGCCGGTGTTCATCAGCGCGCCGGCGAGAATGAAGAGCGGGATCGCGATCAGCGGGAACGAGGTCGCCCCGTCGAAGACCGTGAGGGCGGCGTCATAAAGGCCGAACATCCCCTTGTTGATGACGACGCCGAAGAGCGCGACCGCCAGAATCGCGACCGCGATCGGCACGTTGATCGCGATGAGGATAACGAGGAGGACGAGGACGGAGAGCGTGATCATCGACCGGCTCCCGTCTCGCGCGGCGCCTCGGTGACGGCCGTGCCGCCGGCGCCGACCGGCTCGTGACCGTCCGCCTCGTGACCACCGGCGCGGGCGATTTCCTCGGCGATCTCCTCGTCTTCGGAGCTGATCCCGGCGGCGAGCGAGCGCCATGCGGCCGGCGCGGACAGGAGCGTTGCGATGATGAAGAGGGCGGCGCCGATCGGCACCACCGATTGCGTGACCGACAGCGGCACGTCGAGCGAGATCAGCGTGTCGCTTCCCATCACATCGAGGATGTACCACCCGCCATAACCGATCGCCCCGAAGACGACGATGACGATGAGGTCGCCGGCGAGGAAGGTCGCGAGGCGCCAGCGTTCGGGCATCGCCACCACGAGGCCCGGAAAGCCGAGATGGCGCCGACGAAGGGCGGCGAGGGCCGCGCCATAGAAGGTGAGCCAGGCGAGCATCACGGAGGCGACTTCATCGTACCAGATGAACGAGGAGTTGAAGCCGTAACGCGCCACCACGGCTGCGACCACCACGACGGCGAGTGCAATCAGAATGGCGATCGTGATGGCCTCGAGGAGGTACCTCAGTACCGTTGCAAGGGCGGTCATCGCGGTCTCTGGGATTGGGACCGGCAACGCGGCCCGCAGGCATGATCGGCTGAGGCGGGCGACGCGCGTCGTCCGGCCATGAAGGTCTCGGAGGGGGCCGGCTCGCCGCGAGGCGGGCCGGCCGAGCCGTCTCAGTCGGCGGTGCCGAGCGAGATCGCCGTGTCGATCATCTCCTGGCCGCCTTCGACCTCGGCCGCGAACGCCTCGTAAATCGGCTTGGACGCTTCGACGAAGGCGTCACGATCGGCGACGTTGAACTCCATGCCGCCGGCGGTCAGCTTCTCCTCGAGCTTGGCATCGTCCGCCGCGCCCTCTTCGCGCGCCCAGCTTTCGAGCTCGAGCGCCGTCTCGACGAGGATGTCGCGGATTTCCGGGTCCATATTGTCGTAAACGCGCTTGCCCATGGTGGGGTAGGCGGGCGTGTAGACGTGGCCGGTCTTCGATAGGTAAGTCTGCACCTCGTTGAGCTTGGCCGCGTCGATGTTGGTATAGGGGTTCTCCTGCCCGTCGATCACGCCGGTCTGCAGCGCGGTGAAGACCTCGGAGAACGCCATCGGCGTCGGGTTCGCGCCGTATTCCTCGAACATTTTCACGCGCCAGGTGGAGCGCGGCGTGCGGATCTTCACCCCTTCGAGGTCGGCGGGCACGTTGATCGGCCGCTCGTTGTTGGTGATGTGGCGCACGCCGTTTTCCCAGACGGCAATCACCTTGTACCCGTCATCTTCGACGCTGGGGGCGATCTTGTCCCAGAAGATCGCCTCTTCGATGCGGCCCATATGATCGCGGTCGGCGACCAGGAAGGGCATGTCGAACAGCGCGAACTCGTCCGACACCGAGGACATGATCGAGGTCGGCAGCGACAGGTGGACCGAGCCGAGCTTCAGCTTCTGCAAAAGCTCCTTGTCCTTGCCGATCTGCGAGGAGTCGAAGACTTTGACGACCGCTTTGTCGCCGAGCTTCTCGTTGGCGCGCTTGGCGAATTCGGCGGCGGTGCGCTGTTGCAGCGATCCCGTCGCCGCCGAAATGCCGAAAAGGATTTCCTCCTGCGCCGCGGCCGGTGCGCTGACAGCGAGCATCATCGCGCCCGCGAGGGCGTATTTCAGAGCGTTCATGGCGTTCCTCCATCAATCGTGTGCCCGCGCCTTGAGGGCGGGTCTGTCTCGTTCGCCGGAGGAACGGGGGGACGACCTTGGGGAATGCCGAAAACGTCGCGATGGCCTGAAACGATCAGACGCACGGCGCAGCATGCGCCGCGCGAGGTTTCCGCGACGCTCCATGTCGACGACCTGTCCGTTCATCCGGTCGTGGCCGCAACTCTAGACCACCTTTGCCGGTCGAGAAAACCGGCCACCGCCTCCGGCCGGCCTGTTTGATGGGGACGGACCGGCCGGATCGGACGTTGGTCAGCCCTTGGGGGCGAGCGCCGGGTCGAGAAGGCGGGAGATATTGAGGTCGCCGTGGCCGTCTTCGACATGCTGCGTGAAGATCGCGAGGACGACGGAGGCGAGGGGGCTCGGCTCGCCGTCCATCTCCTCGGTGAGCGCCCGATAATAGCGCACGTCCTTGGCGGCGTTGCGCAGCGAGAATTTCGCGCCGTCATAGTCGCCGCCCATCGCGGGGGTGACCATCTTGTCGAACGTACCGGAGCGGCCGGCCCCGGTCGACATCACGTCATGAAGGGCGTTCCAGTCGACGCCGGCCGCGCGGGCGCGCGTGTAGGCCTCGGCGAGGAGGGCGGTGGTGCCCTGCGTCACGAAATTGTTCATGAGCTTTGCCGTGTGGCCCGCCCCGACACCGCCGAACCGGCGCACCTTCTGCGACCAGGTGCCAACGATCGCGCTCGCCCGATCGACGTCCTCGTCCGCCGCGCCGAGAAGCGTGCTCAACTCGCCCGCCGCCGCGTTCGCCGGGCTTCCGGTGATCGGAGCGTCGACGAGATGGACGCCCTTTTGGGCGAGCCTGTCATAAAGGCGGCGCGTGGTGTTGGGATCGGAGGTGCTCGTGTCGATCACGAGTTGGCCGGGCCGCAAGCCGGGCTCCAGCCGGTCGATGACATTCTCGACCGCCGGCGCGTCGCTGACGCAGATGCCGATGACGTCCACATTGCGGGCGAGCGTTTCGAGATCGTCGACCTCGTTCGCCCCTGCGGCGACGAGCCGCTCCACCGCATCGCGCTTCTTGTGGGCGACGACGGTGACCGGATGGCCCGCCTTCAGCGCGTTCGCCGCCATCCCTTCGCCCATGAACCCGACACCGACGAATCCAAGTCTTTCCACGGCCATTCCCTCCGATTTTTGCGCTCACCATAACGAGCGCCTTCCCGATGTCCATCGGATGGACGGCGAGAGGGCGGACCGGCGCCGACACGTTCTCCGCGACGGGACGGCACGGCGTCTCTGCGATCCGAGACGGGCCGGCGCCCCGAAATGGGCGCGTTGCGGTCATTTCCGCACCGTCCGGCCATGCGTTTGCGCGAGAGCTGTGATCTTCTTCAACGAGGGCGCCGAAACGGGCTTGCCCCGGCGGGCACAGATGACTAGGTTCCCGGCCGCGGGAGAGATGCCGGAGTGGTCGAACGGGGCGGTCTCGAAAACCGTTGAGCGCGCAAGCGTTCCGAGGGTTCGAATCCCTCTCTCTCCGCCACCTGCCTTTCCAGACCTATCCATAAGCCACCTTAGGCCAGCATTTCCGCGGATGTTTGCTATTGCCCGAGCCCATATGACCCCATAGCGTGCCGCATAGCCCCACCTCTCCTGTGGGGCAAACTGTGGGGCAAGAAATGCGATCTGTGGGGCAAGCGTCGTGGCCAAGCTGACGGTCGCCGAGGTCAGAGCTGCTCGAACCCCGGGCCGATATAGTGACGGAGCCGGCCTCTACCTCAGAGTCCGGACGAATGGCGCCAAGCAGTGGATCTTCCTCTTCAGCTTGGCCAAGCGCCGCCGTGAGATGGTTCTGGGGGCGTTCCCCGCCATGTCACTCGCCGAGGCGCGACGCGCCGTCGAGGCCGCGCGCTCTAAGGTCCGCGAAGGCGTCGACCCCATCGATGAGCGCGGAACAGCCCCACAAGTAAACCTGAGCTGCCCCACATTCGGCAAAGCGGCCGAAACCTATATCGAGGCGATGGAGTCGTCCTGGCGCAACGCGAAGCACCGCGCGCAGTGGTCAATGACCCTCGAAAAGTACGCCGCAAAAATCGCCGCCACACCTGTCGATCAAGTCGACAGCGATGCCGTGCTCGGCTGCCTCTCTCCCATCTGGACGAGTAAACCCGAAACGGCCAGCCGCCTACGCGGCCGCATCGAGCGCGTGCTCGATTACGCCACAGTTAGAGGGTGGCGGTCCGGCGACAATCCCGCAGTGTGGCGCGGTCGCCTTTCCATGGTTCTCCCCCAGCCGGCAAAGCTCACGCGCGGCCATCACGCTGCGATGGCGTGGCGTCAGGTTCCCGGCTTCTTCGCGCACCTCGACACGATTCCGGGCAGCGCGGCCCGCGCGCTTTCGTTCCTGATCTTGACCGCGGCCCGGTCCGGCGAGGTGAGGAAAATGTCGTGGGCCGAGGTGGATTTCGATGCGGCTATCTGGACGGTCCCGCCGGAACGTATGAAAGCCAGCCGGCCCCACCGAGTCCCTTTGACCGATCCAGCGATCGCCATTCTCGAAGGTCAGAAGAAGCTCCCGATCCCATTTCCCGGCGCGCGCCTCGGGCCACTCAGTGACATGGCTTTGACCCAATTGGTTCGGCGCCGGCAGCCGCAGGGCGAGCGGTTCACCGTCCATGGCTTTCGATCGTCATTTCGGGATTGGGCAGGCGACGAGACGGACCACCCGAGGGAGGTCGCTGAAGCCGCGCTAGCGCATGTTGTCGGGGATGCGTCGGAGCGGGCCTATAGGAGAGCCGACGCTTTGGCGAAGCGCCGGCTTCTCATGGAGGATTGGGCGGCGTTCGTGTGTTCGACCTAGGCCGCCCGCACACGGCGCGTCGCGATGCGGTGTTGGATCCAGGCGGCCACCTCGTGCTCGAGATAGCCGATCCGGCGCTCGGTGATCCTGACGGCGGAGGGAAATTGCGTGTCCCGATCCGCCACGATCCGTTCCAGCGTCGTTGACGAAACACCGATCTTCTCGGCCGTCTGCTTCGGGCTCAGGATTCGCCAGTGACTTGGGTCATCCGGTGCCACGATCATCGCTTCAATCTCGGCCATTCCCACCTCCCAACGCTTCCGTCCCAAGCGCATCGGCGAGCGCTTCGTTTGCTGTTTCGAACGACGTTCCGCCCGAGGACCATCCTCCCGGGCCGCAAGCGCTCCATCGGCCGTCCGCCCATTGGTAGAGCGTCACCCTTCGGATCATCGCGCTTCGCGTGTCCGGATTGCGCGTGATGTCGGCCATCAGCGCCATCCCTCCCATTCGAGCATCTCGAGCGCATCCAGATACCGGCGCTTTAGATCTCCCGGCGGCCCACCGTTGCGCATGAGGTTGTGCCGGATGTCTTCGATCTTCACTCGCCGCGCGGTGGTGTTCAGCGCGAGACGAGGCAGGTAGCCGTCGCGATATGGCTCGCCCGGCCGGCGCGTGATGGCGTCCAAGGCCGGCCACCACCTGGCGACGCCCGCTGGCAGGTAACCGTCCTCGACCGAATCGTGCAGGAGGCCGACCCAAAAGGCGCGGTCGAGGGGCGAGAAGCGCGTCGCGACGTGCAGCCAATGGGCGATTTCGGGGCGGCTCGGGAACGGCATCAGCACCACGGCTCCCGCCGCCCGGTCCATTCTCGTGCGATCCCGAGTGCCACCAGCGCACGGCCGACATCCTCCCCGTCCACCAGCACATCGGCGATCAGCCGGTCGTAGCGATCGCGCCCGTGCTCCACGAGGCGGATCGTCCCCGGACTCGACGCGAGCGCCGCGGCGAGGGCCGTGCGCGCGGTGAGGGCGAGGCGCTCCTCCTCCCGGCACCGGGCGCTCAGCTCGGCCGTGTCGATCCCCGCAATCCTCACACGCTCGGCGCGGCCGTCGGCGAGGCGGACGACGATGGTGTCGCCGTCGATGACACGTGCGAGCTTCACGAGGACGGGCTTGGTTGGCGGGGGCCGGATGGCTCCGGCGGATGCCGGCGACGCGGCCGCCAGGACGGCCATCGCGATGCCAATTCCGCGAGCCCTCAAAGCTGCATCCCCCGTCCTTCCCACCTTTCCCGCCAGAGTTTCTCCCGCCTGCGTCGGCGAGGCTTCTTCCCTCGCTTTGGGCCGCGCTGCATCCGTCGGAGTCGCTCGGTGAGCTTTTCCGTCTTCTGGACGGTGACGACGGTGCGGTCCTGGACGACCATCACCAGCCCTTCGGCGGGCAACGGCACACGCGATGCGCCCATGCGGATGTACCGCGTCCGGTCTGGCGTGAGGCAGTAGTTCATCACCGTGGCGAAATTCGCCGTCCACCCGCGCTGGCAAAAGCGCTCGTAGGCGTGGAGGGTGAAGACGACCGGCTGCTCGATCGCTGCGTCTGTCATCGCCGTTCAACTCCCCCTCCGATTTTCCCTTTCCAGCTGCCCGTGCGCGCCGTCGGAAACGACGATCGTTTCTGACGAAGCCCCTGGCGCTTTTCCGAGACGCGCCTGGTCTTGTCGGCGATCGGTCGGTCGTGGTTGTCGGTCTTCCACCGCCAGCATTTCGGGCACACTGCCGCGCCGTTCTCCGGCGTCGGCGCGCCGCCGATATAGTCGGGCAGCACGTGCTCGAACCGGACGCCATACGCGAGATCGGCATTGCAACGGACGCCCTCGGCGAGGCCGAAGAGTTCGCCCTTCGCCTCGCATTTGCCGCCGGAGCGCTGGAGCATCTCGCGGCGGACCGGCTTGGAGAATTCGCGGCGGCTCATCGCTGCGCCTCCCGCGCGAGATCATCGAGGATCTCCTTCGCCGGCCGGCCCTCGGCGTATTCCTTCAGTGCTCTGATGAGCAGGGCGGCGAGGTGACGGTTGCGGGCTCCGGCCTGGCGGGCGCGGTCTCGGTTGGCGCGCGGTGTCATGCGGCCCTCCGAACGGCCTGAATCCCTTGGTGGTTGAAGAGCGCGAGCAACGCATCGAGACCGGTGCGCACCTCGCCGAGCAGCTCCTCGGTCGCCTCCGAAAATGAGGGGAGGCGATCGTCGAGACCCATGGCCGTCGCGGCGTCCTTCGCCGTGTCGATGATCACGGTTCGCTCGCGGAAAACGCTCGCCGCGTCGGGCCGCCGGGTGATTTGCGCGCGCCAGGTGCGAAGGCCCCAGTCGACCTCCGGCGCGTCGAAGGTGATCACCGTGTTGGCGGCCGAGAGAATCCCGCGCAGCGCCGCAAGCGGATATTTCGGCAGGGGCAAGGGGGTCTTCCCCTCGTCACACGGATCGTCCCAGCCGAATTTCTCGAGCCAGGTCTGGCTGTAGGGCGCCGGCACCGACCAGCCGTTGGGGCGGATGGGGAATCGCGCCGACATCCCCTCGGTCATCACGCCGACGCCGGGCGTGTAGAAGGCCATGGAGAGCTCGACCGGCTTGGGTTGGTGCGCGGCGTCGAGGTGGGCCGAGCGGTCGACGCGGCCGGTCATGGCGAGGAAGACGGCGAGCATCATGGCCGCCTCTCCATCTTGTCGGCGCTGATGCAGAGGAGACCGGTGGGGACATTCGTCCCAGCCGCGGAGAAGCTGCCAACGGGCAGGTCGCGCCATTCGCCGCTGAACTCGCGATGGTCGTACCAGGCCGTCGCCGGCAGCACCGAGACGAGCTTACCGCCATCCTTCAGGAAGCCGAGCGCGTGACGAACGTGCTTGACGTAGTGGCGGCCGTAGAATGGCGGGTTCATCACGACGCGGTCGTATTCGGGTCGCGGGGGGCATTCGAGAAAATTCGCCGTCAGGACGTCGTGTCCTTTGGCTCGGGCCTCTGCGGCGCGGCCGGCATGGTATTCGATCCCGAAGACACGGTGACCGCGCTCCCGCACCGCATCCATGATCCGGCCATCGCCGCAAGACGGCTCGAGCACTGACAGTGCCGGGGGGCGATTGTATTGCCATTCGCGGAGGTCGAAGACGCCGGCAAGATCCAAGGCCTTTTCGACGACGGGACGCGGCGACCAGTAGAATTGCAGATCCTTCGAGACGGACGTACCGGCCCGCGGCTGTTCGGTTTCCTCTTCGACGTCGGGCAGCACCTCGCCGTAAAATTCGGCGAGCGCCCGGTTGATGTCGAGCAGCGTGGGCGGGTCGAAGAAGACGTGAGCGTTGCCGTTCTGGAACTTGCGGATCGTGATGCCGCGGTCGATCGTTTGATATTCGCCTTTCGAGTATCGATCGTTCAGCGCGATCGTCCGCCCATCGAGGACGGCATCCTCGCCGGCCCGATGGGCGGCGCTGATCGCCTGAAATTCCTCGTGCCCCATGAGCGGCTGACCGCGATATGCAGCGAGCGCATTCACGATGTCGCGAAGCTTGTCCCGGCCGTACGTGCCGGAGTAGTCGCCGAAGCTGGTCAGGATGACGCGCTTCGGTAGGCCCTTCACACCGATCTTGATACGCGAGTGCGACTTATAGGCGGGGTCAAGGTCGGCGAAGACCTCCGCGAGGCCGCGCAGAATGTGATGGCGCGGCCGCTGCAAATAATCGCCGAAGGTCGCCTTGGCGTTCTCAAACGTCAGCTCCGGCGGGTTCTCGATGGTCCGCTCGAAGAGGCGCCGGTCCTGTGCGCTGGCGATCCGATCGATCTGCAATCGGTCATAGATCGACTTCCAACCCGACTTGAGGAGGTTTCGCTTCAGGTCGGATTCATGGACGTGCGGCTGATGCCGCAGGATCGGGGCGACGAACTTCCCTTGGACGGTTGCCGCCATTTCCAGCGCCGAATAGGCATCCTTGAAATGCTCGATCGCGGCAGGCACCGATGCCACCTTGGCGTCGTATTCGTCGATCAGATCGGACACGGTGCGTTGCAGAGCGGGGACGCTCATCGCGCACCTTCCCGCGCCTGGGCGAGCGCAGCGCGAGCCCGCTCCCACGCGGTCGCCTTCCGGTCCTCGTATTCCTTGCCGCCGCCGAAGGCGTCTTTCATGCCTTTGAGCTCGACGAGTTCTTCGAGGGCATCGATGACGAGCCTTTCGGCCGCCTCCTCGGGCTCGGGGTAGGCATCCAAGAGCACGCAGAGGATTTCGGCGTTCATTGAACGGTGATTTCGCTCAGCGGCGTCTCGAATGCGGTCGCGCAATCCGTCTGGAAGGCGGATTTGAAAACGTTCGGCCAGCTGGCTCGGATACTTCGGATCATCGCCCATCTCACCCTCCCACGACGATCGCGGCCCATATGGCGGCTATCCAAACGGTGACGCTGAACGTGATGGCGAAAAGCCAGGAAAGCTGGCGGGTGCGGGAGGTCATGCCGCGCCTCCGCGTGCTTTCGCGATTGCGGCGTCACGGGCAGAGATGAACGCGGTCCACGCCTTCCCTTTGCGCCCGTTTGCTCCACCTCGATCGGCCGGGATTGCCGCATACTCGCGGTGAAGCTCCAGCGCCTCCAGCAGCTCCGGCGCCGCGGCGATGAGGCGGGCATTGTCAGCCTGCGCGCTCTTCTTCCCACGGACGACGGAGTGGGGCGCGCTTCGAAAGCCACCCGAAACACCTACAGCGGCGACAACAACATCGTCGCCATCACGGTCGGACTCGGCGGCGACAATGTCGCTTCCGAAAACGTGCCATGGTCCAGGGGTATACGTCTCGCCGCTACGCATTGAGCCGCCCCGCGCGCAGGAGCGAAAAGACGCGACGCTCAGATGGGGAGAGCTGCTCCAAGAGATCCAGGATCGCGGTGATGTCTTCGACCGGGACAGGAGCATCGGCTCGCGCGGTATAAGAGGCCTGCCCGCCTTGGATCAGGCGATCGAACCGTTCGAGCCACCGAGCGTGGGCGTCGCACGACCAGGGGTCCTTCGCGGATTCTTCGTATCCCCAGGAGCACCCGTCAGTGTGATTCCACTGGCAGAGCAGCTTGTGGGCGCGCTCAGCGAGCGGCTTCAGAGCCTCGACACGCTGATCGCGCTCCCGCCACTCAGCCGTCTTGCGGGCCTTCGTGGCGTTCTCCAACGCCTCTCGGGCGACCTTCTCCGCATGGACCAGGGCGGCGATCTCTGCGTCGTTCGTCATCACTCCGCTCCCTGCTTGATCTCGCTGACCCGCGCCGACTTCACGGCCCGCGCGCGTCCACCGACCCGCGTCCGGTTGATCTCGTCCGCCCACGACGCGCTGATCTCC
The DNA here is from genome assembly GCF_021556395.1 of Acuticoccus kalidii. Lineage (GTDB taxonomy): Bacteria > Pseudomonadota > Alphaproteobacteria > Rhizobiales > Amorphaceae > Acuticoccus > Acuticoccus kalidii. The sequence goes on along the minus strand of NZ_JAKGCS010000009.1, from coordinate 6,738 downwards.
TCGACCCGCGCCACGGACTCCGCCTCGGCGAGTTCGGCCTCGAAGCTCATGAGCACCTCGTCGGGGCTCATGAGGTCGGACTGGGAGGATGGCGCGTCAGCGGAAGAACCATCCTCCCTTCCAATCGATACATTCTGTTCGTGCTGGTCCTCGGCAGGACGCGGTGACGCCTTTGTTCCAGCGCTCGCGTCCCCGGCGGCTTTCCCGCCGGCGGCCTCATGGTCTGCCTCCTGTGTTGGCGCGCCGTATCCGTCCGCTTCGCCATCCACGGCGCCGGAGTTAGCGGGCTGGGGTGCCCCGTCGCGATCGGGGATGTCGGTGATCTCGCCGGTGTCGGCGTCGATCGATTCCTTCAGCTCGGCCGAGACGAACTCGGGCGAGAAGCCGGTGCCGCGTTCGGCGCGCGGCGCGGCGAGGCGCTGCGATAGCGGCGTGCGCGCGGGCGTGACGTCGCGGGCCTTGAGGGCGGCCATTTCGTCCGCGTCATAGATGCCAAGAATGACGTCCGGGCAGTGCCGGCGCGCCCCGGCGCGCAGCGAGTAATAGGCGAGCTGCTGGTCCGGATCGCTCTTCCAGAGCGGGGAGTTCTTGGGCGTGATCGAGCCGATCTCAGGAGATTGATACTCGCGCACAGCCCCATCGAGGAACGTGTAGACGACCTTGCAGCGGCGCTTGGTCCCTTCACCCGAATAGGAGATGTCCGGCCGTTCGCTCAGCGGCGCCCTTGCCAGGACTATCGCGGCGATCACTTGCGCCTCGTAGGCGAGGTTATCGTTGACGAAGTAGCTCTTCCGGGCGAGCGCATAGGGGCTCATCTGAAACCGGATCGCATCGTCGATGATGCCGAGGCACGCGCCCGGCTCGCCGCGCAGATGCTTCGGCACAGCGGACGCCGAGACCGACATCATCTTCGCGAACTCCATCACCTCCGAAGCCGATCGGAAGGAGATGCCGTCGGTGCTCACCTTCATCGACGACGTCACCTCGCGGTCGATGCGATTCTCGATCCGCTCCAACGCCTGGGTGCTCACGCTACTTCCTCCATCATGTCGGGGACGCTCATCGTCTGGTTGGCGCACCAGGCGGGCATGCGTTCGGGGTGGCTGTCGCCGTCGCCGGCTGGCCAGGATTGCGTGTCGAGGCAGCGTTTGAAGATCCGCAACGCCTCGCGGTTGCGCCTCATGCCGATCGCGATCGGATCGACCATCTCGCCGCCGGACATCTCGTAGGGATCGAGCTCGTGGACGCTGACGCGGAACGGTGCTGAGGTCTGTGCGAAGACGAGGACGAATGAGGTCATCTCGATCCCGAGCACGGCCTTGAGCCCCTCGGCGACCAGTGCGCCCTGCTGGAAATAGGCGTGGTCGAAGATCGCCTTCTCCGGTCGCCCGGTGCTGCACGTCTTGAGGTCAACGACGAGGCCAAGGGAGGCGAGCGACAGAACGTCCGGCCGGGCACGAAGCCAAATCCCCGTCTCCGCGTCGCGCCAGATAAGCGAGTGCTCGACGAGGCCGTGAAGCAGCCCCTGACGCACGAGCGTGGAGTTGGCGAGGCCGCTCTCCGGAACCGTGTTCGCGTTCGCCGGATCTTGCCACGACAGAACGCCGGCCATGCCCTTGATCTGCTCCAGATCTTCGGGCGTCAGGACCACTTTGCCGGCGCGGCGCATGTCCTCGCGCCAGTCCTTCGCCTCGGACTTGCGCCAATCCTTCCACTGCTCCGGCCGGACAGCGAACTTCTCGTGGAATCCGCCCTCGGACAGAATCAGGTGATGCGCGGCTTGCCCGAGGTTGAGGTGGTCCTTCTCCTCTTCCTCGATCCTGTTCGGATTGAGCGGGGATCGGACCCAGAAGGCGGCCGGGCCGTCGCTCCAGATGGTGCGGAGGCCGCTCGAGCTGATTGAGGGGCCGGGGCACAGATCTGGGTCGCCGTGATAGACCTCGATCGGGAGCGCCTCGTAGAGGCCCGGCTCTTGGATCGTGCCGCCGTTCCAGCGGATGGCGCGGATGGGGGAGGCGAGGGCGGACATCAGAAGTCTTCCTCGGCCGTTCGGTGCTGCTCTCGCTGCATGATCAGCGACGCCAACGCGACTACATCAGCACCGGTCCATTTGCCGGGGGTATACGCCTCCAGCCACTCACGAGCGACATAGGCCGTATCGCAGGCATCGATGATCGCGCGCCGAAACGAGTCCGGGGTTGGCGTCCCCATGTCGGAAAGCATCCGCTCGAACGAGTTTTGCATCGCTTCTCGCTCCTCAGAACTGAAGGGACAGGTGCGTGACAGCGCCGCTCGCGATCGCCTCAACGGCGGCGGTGGCGATGGCCGGGTCGATGCCGGCGGCCGATGCGAGGGACTTGGCCGCCTCTCCGACGATCTTCGAGCGGTGCGCGCGATCGGCCGCGCGGCGACGCTCCTCGGCGGTGGCCTCTTCCTTCGCTCGCTGTTCCGCCGCGGCCTTCTCCTCGGCCTCGCGCTTCAGGCGTGCGATCTCGGCCTGGTGCTCGCGCTCACGCTGTTCGGCTTGCTCGCGTGCCTTCCGGGCGGTGGCTTCGGCCTCCTCACGGGCGCGCTGTTCCGCCTGTGCTGCGGCGCGCTCAGCGGCCTCCCGCGCGATGCGCTCGTTCTCTTCGCGCCGCTGGGCCTCCGCCGCTTCACGCTGCCGGGCCGCCTCGGCTTCTCGCTCCTGCCGGTCCCGCTCGGCGCGCTCCGTCGCCTCACGTGCTTCGCGCTCTGCGGATTCCTTGCGAAGGCGCTCCAGCTCGGCGCGTTCCTGCTCGGCGGTCACGGCGCGCTCGTGTGCGGCGCGAAGGACGTCGAGCGCATCGTTCTTCGCCGCGGTCGCGCCTTCGGCATATTCCTGCATGGACGCGCGCGAGGTATCGACGACCTCGAGCCGCTTGATCGTCGCCGCGATGTCGCCGGCGGTGGCATCGTGGGGGATTCGCGACGCTTGGTTCAGCTCGGCGATCACCGCGCGGTGGGATTCGATGCGAGCATTCTCCTGCTCTTCCCACCGGTCGACCGGCTTGCGGACGCGAACCTTGATTTCGTCGCACCGGTCGCGGACCGTCTTGCGGACCTTGTTCACCGCATCGATCGCCTTCCGGTGGTCTTCGGTGAGATCCTTGCCGGCGCCGTCGATCGCGGTTTTCACCCTCGTGACACGCGCCGCCATGCTGATGATGGCCTTGCGCGACTTGTCGGTGCCGACGTCCGTCCCAATGGCGAGCGCTTCTTTCTCGACGCGTCGCAGCAGGTCATCGACATCGAGATCGCCAGTGAAGACGGCGTTCGGATCCGTCTGCACGAGGTCGAAGATGCTGTCCTTCACCTCGGCGGTCATCGTATCGCTCATGATCGCTCTCCTGTGCGGCCGACCGATCGCCGGCGCTGTGATGGGCCGCGCACGGGCGGCGTGGTTGTGTTGGTGATCAGGCCGTGGGCGTCGGGAGGTTCACGCGGGTTCGTCCTCGCGATCGCGCACGCGCTCGTTCGGGGCGGTCTGGAGGATTTCGCGGAGGGCCTTCATTCCGCGCGGCTGGCGGACGCGGTAGGCATCGATGCAATAGCACCGCACGCCGTTCTCTAGGATCGAACCGCCCCGTGGTGCGCGAAAGCACCCACTGGCATAGCTCTCAGGCTCACGGCTGATGATACCTTCATCGATTTGCCCATTCTGGGCTCTGATGCGGACGTAGACGCCGATCAACTCAGAGGCTGGCCGTCCGCCTTCCCATTCGATCCACGGACCCCACTTTTCGCCGCCGGCGCTCATGACCACCCCGCCGATTTGAGGACGAGGAGCCCGGCGTAGACCGTGAGAAATGAGACGCTCGCGAGCGCCGCGACGGTTCCTGACCGATCCGACGCGCGTTTCGCGTGGCCGCGGTCGTCAAACACCTTTCGCGTGGTGTCCCAAACGTTCGGGATAGATCGTTGCTCGCGTGATTTCTGAGCGGCGGCGTCGAGCGCCTTCGCACGAGCGGCCGCCGCCTTAGACGCCTCCGCATCGGCGAGGAGGAAGGTCGTCAGCACCTCGCTCATGCCCTGCCGGTGCATCCGCCGCGCCTCGTGGCAGACCTCGAGCGATCCGCGGGCGATCACCTCGCTCGACAGGATGACGTACTGGCACGACGTGTTCTCGGTCTCTGCGACCGTCATCCTGCCGGCGGCATCCGGATCCGGCGTCAGCAGCGCCATGACCAGCCATTTGTCCGGGAAGATCTCGTCGAACGCGACGAGCACATATTCTGTCGGGGACATCATCATGCAGCCCTCCGGTCGGCGTCGGGCTGGATCTGGTCCGGCTCGTCGATTTCGAGGGGTTCTGTGATCGCTTTGGTGATGGCCGTCGCGACTGCGTCCGCGGCCGCCCGACTATCGAAATGAAGGGTGACCTCGCCGCCATCATCGCAGGACAGCGTCACCCAGGAACCGACGACGTTCGTCTTGTGACGCGCGGTGGCCAGCCTGATCCGATGGACCGAGGTATACGTACCCATCACGCCGCCTCCGCCTGGAGGTCGACGAACCGCCCGTCCGGGTCATTCGCGCCCTTGCCGATGTAGACGACGCCCTCGGCGGCCATCGCCTCGGCGAGGAGGTCGGGATCCTGCCGGGCCCGGATCGCGATGTGGAGACCGATCGTCCGCCACGTCGCGTCCCTCGACGCCATCAGGTCCACGAACGTCGTATCGAACCCGCCGCCGGCGCGAGGCTTGTCGCGCTCCTTCCAGACATGATCGACCAGCAACGCGCACTCGTTGGGATCGACCACCAGACGGCCCTCGATCTCGACCTCGAAGTCGTGGACGAGAATCCCGCCGTCGGAGTCGGTCAGGGGAAGGCAGTAGTAGATGCGCATGGGGTGCCTCCTTGGGGTGTGGAGGCCAAGTTAGTGGGCTTTAGCCCAACATGCAACATAAAAATGGGGCTATTGCCCATATTATGATGTGCTGATAGCTTCGCGCTCCTCGCGCCTGATCAGGCAGTAGTTGGTCGGGCGCCCAAGAGAGAGGTCACGCGATGCACACAGGGCAAAGAAAAACCCCCGGCGCCGAGGCAACGGCACCGAGGGGTCATAGGAAGGCAGTAGCTACTGAAACCCGTACAGGATCGGCGAAGAAATCGCAAGGTTCTGCGCGTCGGCGGCCTCGAACCGCCGAAGAGAAAGCGCTGGCCGCGCTCCACACGAAGAAGGTGCGGGCGGCGCTTCTGAAGCTCATCGACACGCAGAGCTGGACGGTGCACCTCCAGTGCGTGTGGGAGGATCTCATCAATTTGTTCGTGCGTCACCAGGGCGAGATCTATCCGTCGAATGCGCGGCTCGCGTCGAAGCGTGGCATGAGTGTGAGATTCATCTCGAAGGCGCGCGGGCTGCTCGTGAAGTTCGGTCTCATCGAGGTGGTGAGCCATGCGAAGGGTGGGCGCGGAAAGGCGCCGGTGCTCCGTCTCGGCCGTGTCGCGATGGCCGCGATATCGAAAAGGTTCAAGCGGGGCGAGCCTTCATTTGCCGATTCCAAAAGGTGGAACGAGGTGCAAACCAGTAGAGGCTCTGCCTCTACTGTTGGGGCAAAGCGGGACGTCGTGCCGGCGGCTCAGCCGGTCGAGGCGATCACGATCCCGGACACGTTACCGATGCCGTTCTGGGCGAGGCTGAGGCCGGAATTTGAGAGGGCGGCGGAGGCGCTTGGGTTCGCGCCGGTCACACCGCCCGGATCAGCACGCGGGTTGAAGTGTCCAATGGAGGTGACGGGATGGCCGGATCGGAGAACGAGGGTGCGGTGAAGATCTATCGCGACGCGAGAATCACCGCGGTCTGCAATGCCCCACCGTGCTCGGAGACTGTGGTCAGCATGTTCGTCGAGGCGGCCGGCGAGACCATCCGCCTCGATCTAGGCTCGGGACTCATATCCAGTAACTGACGGTCGCGGCGAGGCAGACGGCGGCGAGGAAGTTGGCCGCCAGGCGGTCGTAGCGGGTTGCGACGCGCCGGAAGTCCTTGAGCCGACCGAACATGCGCTCGATGGCGTTTCGGTCGCGGTAGAGGTACGGCGAGAAGCAGCTTTTCCAGCGTCGGTTGGATTTCGGTGGGATGTTCGGCAAGGCGCCACGGGCCTCGATCTCGCGGCGAATGGCATCGGTATCGTACGCCTTGTCGGCATGGACGACACGGCAGTCCGGCATCTCCTGCAGAAGGTCTTCGGCGGCACGGCAGTCCGCCGCCTGGCCGCCGGTGAGGTGGAAGGCGATCGGTCTGCCGAAGCCGTCGGTCAGGGCGTGGATCTTGGTCGTGCGCCCGCCGCGGGAACGGCCGATTGCCTGCCCGCGCTCCCCCCTTTGCCTCCTGCCGCGCAGCGATGCGCCTTTACCGCCGAAGAGTCGATCAGGATCGCCGCAGGCGGGCCGCCAGCGGCGGCCAGGGCATGGAAGACGTCGACCCACACGCCCTTCGCGGCCCAACGGACGAAGCGATTGTAGAGTGTCTTATGCGGCCCGTAGGCCTCGGGCGCATCCTTCCATCGGCAGCCCGACTTCAGGACGTGAATGATGCCGCTGATCACGCGGCGATCATCGACCCTCGGCTTGCCCCGGGTATCGGTGGGCAGAAGCGGCGCGAGACGCTCGAACTGCGCCTCGCTCAGCCAGAAGTGCGCGTTGCTCATGGCGATCTCCCTTCGGAGATCGTGGAATCAGATCCGCCTTAACGGATCGTGTTTATGGGTCCTGAGCCTA
>NZ_JAKGCS010000008.1 GCF_021556395.1 Acuticoccus kalidii | reverse complement strand
TGACGTTGCCCCCGAAGTGTCCCCGCTCATAGCTGGACTCTGTTCGTGTTGTGGTCCTGTCGGGACCGGGTTGCAAACTCGTTCGGGGTGAGGCCGCCGAGGCTGGTGTGCGGGCGGTCGTGATTGTAGTCGGCCCGCCATTCCTCGATGAGGCGGCGAGCAGCCGGCAGGCTGCGGAAGAGGTGCTCGTTCAGGCACTCGTCTCGGAACCGGCCATTCAGGCTCTCGACGAACCCGTTCTGCATCGGCTTGCCGGGGGCAATGTAATGCCACTCGACGCGGCGATCCTCCTGCCATTCGAGGATGGCGCGGGAGGTCAGTTCCGTGCCGTTGTCGCTAACGACCATCAGCGGTTTGCCACGCTGGGCGATGAGGCTGTCGAGCTCTCGCGCCACCCGGGCGCCCGACAAGGACGTGTCGACGACCAGCGCCAGACACTCGCGGGTGAAGTCATCGACCACGACCAGCACACGGAAGCGACGCCCGTCGCTGAGTTGGTCGGAGACGAAGTCGAGGCTCCAGCGCTGGTTCGGTCCCTGCGGCAGCGTCATCGGCGAGCGTGTTCCGATCGCACGTTTGCGGCCGCCCCGGCGCCGCACGGTCAGCCGTTCCTCCCGATACACGCGGAACAGCTTCTTGTGGTTCACCTCGATGCCTTCGCGTCGCAACAGGATGTGCAGCCGCCGATAGCCGAACCGGCGCCGCTCGTTCGCTAGCGCCTTCAGCCGTTCGCGCATGGCCGCGTCGTCCGACCGCTGCGACTGGTAGAGGTAGGTCCTGGGATGCATCCCGATCAGCGCACAGGCGCGCCGCTGGGAATATCCCTTCGTCTCAATAGCCCAGCTCACGAAGCCTCTCCGCGCGCCGGGCGTCAGAAGTTTTGTCCCAGAGCGTCTTTCAGCGTCGCGACATCGAGCATCTGTTCGGCGAGAAGCTTCTTGAGGCGAGCGTTCTCATCCTCCAGCGCCTTCAGTCGCCTAGCGTCCGAGACCTCCATGCCGCCGTAACGCTTGCGCCAGGTGTAGAAGGTCGCATCGCTGATCCCGTGCTTGCGGCACAGCTCTGTCACGCCGATCCCCGCCGAATGCTCCTTCAGCACCGCGATGATCTGCTCCTCACTGAAGCGACTCTTCTTCATCTCCGTCTCCTTCCGACGGAGTCCAGTTCAGACCGAGGACACTTCAGGGGGCAACGTCAACGAGGTTGCGCAGGTCTTCCGCGACGATACGTCGGGAAGCCTGACCTCGCGGCCCGGCATGCAGGCGATGCTCGACTATCTGAGCGGGCAGCCCGGCGGATCGCACGCCGTCATAATCGACGATATCAGCCGCCTTGCGCGCGGGCTGATGGCGCATTTCGAGCTGCGGATGAAAATCATGGAGGCTGGCGGCGTCCTCGTCAGCCCATCCGTCGAATTCAAAGAGGACTCGGACTCCCAGCTCGTCGAGAACCTGCTGGCATCGGTGTCACAGCACCAGCGCCAGAAGAATGGCGAGCAGACCGTCAACCGTATGCGCGCGCGGGTCCAGAACGGCTATTGGGTGTTTCAGGCCCCGGTCGGCTACCGCTACGAACGGTCGAGCGGGAATGGGAAGCTGCTCGTCCGGGACGAGCCGAACGCTTCGGCTTTGCAAGAGGCGCTGGAAGGCTATGCCTCGGGCCGCTTCGCCGCACCAGTGGAAGTGAAGCGCTTTCTGGAGCGCCAGCCGACGTTCCCGAAGGACCTGCCGAACGGCGAGATCCGGAATCAACGGATCTTCGAAATGCTGACGCGTCCTGTTTACGCCGGGTATGTTCAGGCACCGAATTGGGGGATCGGCCTGCGCAAGGGGAAACACGAAGGGCTCATCAGCTTCGAGACCTTCGAAAAGATCCAGGCGTGGCTGAAAAGCACGGCCAAAGCTCCGGCGCGCAAGGATATCAATGCCGATTCTCCGCTGCGGGGCTTCATCCTCTGCGCCGACTGCGACAAGCCGCTCTCGGCCTGCTGGTCAAAGAGCCATACTGGCAAAAGACATCCGTACTATCTGTGCCCGACGAAGGGCTGCGCGAGCTACCGCAAGTCGGTGAAGCGCGAGGAGATCGAGGGCGCATTCGAGGGCGTCCTGCAGGGGCTTCAGCCATCCGAGACGCTGTTCGGGCTTGTCCGCGCCATGTTCAAGGACCCCTGGGACATGCGCATCGCCCAGGCGAACCAGGCGGGGAAGATGCTAAAGGCGAATATCGCCGGGCTCGAAAAACAGATCGAGACCCTGCTCGACCGCATTGTCGAATCGGGCAACGCGTCGGTAATCGCCGCCTATGAGAAGCGGATTTCCAGGCTGGAGCGTGAGAAGGCGGTCGCCGAGGAACGGCTCGCCGCGAACGGCAAGCCGAGGCTTACCCTGGAAGAGTCGTTCGAACTCGCCCTGCGGTTTCTCTCAAGTCCTTGGGATATTTGGAAAACTACCGATCTGATCGGCAAGAGAACGGTGCTTCGGCTCGCCTTTTTGGAGCCTGTCGCCTACTGCCGGAAACAGGGACTTCGAACCCCGAATTTGGCATTTCCATTCAAGGCCTTAGGCGGATTTTCCATCAACAATTGCGAGATGGCGCACCTCGACGGAGAAAGTTCGAACTCTCTTTTCGAGGTGCTGGATGAATGGGAGCGCCATCTCGCACAGCTAGGCCCTGAGGGCTTGCGGTGCGGCCATGACCAGCCTTCTGCATGATTTCAATAGGTTAGCCTCCAAAACCGAGGGCAAGGGCAAGTACCCTGCGCCGTTCTCTCTGCGGCTGACGCATGAGGAGCGGGCGCGGCTGCTGGCCGATGCGGGCCGCAAGCCGGTTGGGGCCTATATCCGGGACCGGCTGTTCGGGGATGAGGCTTCGCCGCGCAAGCGGCGCGGCGCGAGCCCGGTGAAGGATCATGAGTCCCTCGGGCGGGTCCTGGGCGCTTTGGGGCAGTCGCGGCTTTCCGCGAACCTCAATCAGCTTGCCAGGGCGGTGCATACCGGCTCGCTTCCCGTCACGCCGGAAACGGAAGCCGATCTCAAGCAGGCCTGTCGCGACGTGGCCGCGATGCGGGCGGACCTGCTGCGGGCGCTCGGCAAGATGCCGGGGGACGGGCCGTGATCCTGAAGGGCAAGGAGCGCGGCGATGCCGCGCAACTCGCCCGCTACCTGCTGGCGCAACGCGACAACGATCATGTCGAGCTGCACGAGGTACGCGGCTTTGCCTGCGACGACCTGCCGGGGGCTTTCAGCGAGGCGGACGCCATCGCCACGGGGACGCGCTGCCAGAAGTACCTGTTTTCGATGAGCCTGAACCCACCCCAGGGCGAGACTGTCGGCGTCGACGCGTTCGAGCAGGCGATTGAGGAGATCGAGCGCAAGCTCGGCCTGGAGAACCAGCCGCGCGCCGTCGTCTTTCATGAGAAGGACGGGCGGCGGCATGCCCATGTCGTCTGGTCGCGGATCGACGCAGGCCGCATGCGCGCGATCAACCTGCCCCACTACAAGATCAAGCTGCGCGACCTGTCGCGCCAGCTTTACCTGGAGCACGGGTGGGATATGCCGCGCGGGCTCCAGGACCGAAGCCTGCGCGATCCGCTCAGTTTCACGCGCGAAGAATGGGAACAGGCCAAGCGCGCCGGGCTCGATCCGCGCGAAATCAAGGCGGTCATCCGGCAATGCTGGGCGGCATCGGACAGCAAGGCCAGTTTTGAGCAGGCGCTGAAGGAGCGTGGTTTCTGGCTCGCCAAAGGCGACCGGCGGGGCTTCGTCGCCGTCGATTACCGGGGCGAGGTTTATTCGCTGTCACGCGCGGCGGCGGCGAAGACAAAGGACCTGGAGGCGCGCCTCGGCGATCCGGCGGCGCTGCAATCGGTCCAGGAGGTGAAGGCCGGGATCGCGCGCGGCATGACCCGGAAGATCGAGGCTTACATCCAGGAGGTGGAGCGCGACGCCAAACGGCGGCTTGCAACCATCGCATTCCGTAAGAGCGAAATCGTCGCCCGCCACCAGGAAGAGCGGCAGAAGCTCAGCGCCGCGCACGAACGGCGCTGGCAGGCCGAAACCAAAGAGCGGGCGCAGCGCCTGCCGCGCGGGTTCTCCGGCATCTGGCACCGCCTGACCGGGCGCTACGGCAAGGTTAAGGCGCAGAACGAGCGCGAAACCCTGCAAGCCTGGCAGCGCGACCGGGCGGAAAAAGACGCGCTCGTGTTCCACCAGATCGAAGAACGGCAGGCTTTGCAGCGCGACGTGAGGGCGCAACGGGCGATGGCGCAGGAAGACCTGCTGCGGTTGCGGGGGGATATTGAGCGCTACCGGACGCTGGGGCGTGAAGATCGCGACCATGAGCGGGGCCGAAAGCGTGAACAGGAAGAAGAAGCGGAAATCCGCAGGCGGGGCCGCGAAGACCGTCACCGCCGCAGGCGCAGTTTCGATCCGTAACACCAACTGGCGAGAAACCGCCGCTAACTCAGGAAAAAACTATGACAACCGAGGTCAACGACCTTCTCGTGATGCTACAGGCCACAGTAGACGACGAAAAGATATTCGATATGAGCGGAGTCACTGACCCGGATGCCTTCAAGAAGGAGCTTCGCGAGGCCTGGGAACATGTTTTCGCCAATGCCCTATGTGCCTGGAATGCCGCCTACGCGCCGGAGTACGAAGAAACACCAGAGCTGATCGGCCCAGAGATGTGCCGGAAATTTAAGAGGCTCTCAAGCTGTTGGCTGGAGAGTTTCACGGCGGCGATCACCCAGATCGCCAAACGCACCGATCTTCCGCGCGAGAATGACCGGGACGTCCTGTTCCTGATGTTGGGCGTGTTGATGGCGAGTTGGGCGACCTATCTCGGCCTGCGGCACGGCAAGATCACGGAGGCCGCGTACAGCCAGTAACGAAAATTGGAGGGGCTGCGGCCTCATGCAAAACAACCTCAATCAGGGGGATCGTCGGCTCAGGGCAGAAAATTGCGCGGCTGGCTGCCTTTTAGGCCATCCACATCGAGCCAAGGACCCGTCGTACGCCCCAGCGCGTTCTCAAAATCCGTATCGATGACCATCATCCGCGCCGCGTCTGCGTCGCAGCGGGGCGGGTAGCGGCAAAATCCAGCGCCTCTTCGATCAGTTCTCAATCCATGCCGCCGTGCTTTGAAGAGACACCGCTGCAAACCGCCGCCGCGTTTCCTGCGCGCCCTCCTTTCATAGCTTCAATCCAACCCTCGAACCATCAGCGCCTTTGCTAGGCCGATGATGTGTGTGCCGGGCCGAAAGGCCCTGGATGGTTCGGGGCCTCCTTGAAGCCAAAGGAGGACACGATGAAACTCGTCTCACGCTTCGAAGCAGCATCTCTCAGCACCGGCGCATTGCACGGTCTGCTCGGAGAGGCCTTGCTGGCTTTCGCCGCCGCCCCCCGCAGCTCGCAAGAGCGGCGCGAGGTGCTGGCGTCGATCCGCAATATCGAGAACGAGCTGGCGGTTCGCCCGCCCGGTCTCTAGCCCGTCGCGGCTGGCCATCAGGCTAGCCGCGAATTTTCTGCCAGACTAGAAGAGGGCAAGCTGGGGAGTGCGTTCGGCTTCCAGTTTTGTGAGGAAAACGGCCAGCCGGGCGTCAGCGCCACGGCTTTCCGCGCTTCCCCGGCAGTGTTGCAACAGGCGGGCTAATCCCCATTTGCGGGCCGCCAAGGCGTTCGTAAACGCGGTGCAGCCCCAGACAGTTGCCGGGGTGCCAAAGCCGGATTGGGGCGTGATCAGGCTGAGTGAGACATGCCAGTAGCCCTTGCCTGTCCCGTACAGTCGAATGGCTGCGGAGTAGCCCTTATGCTCAATCTTGATATCTTCGGCGGCAGAGTAGATAACGCCTTGCGGGTTGCACTTTAAGCCCCAAAGCTGCGCGGCCTCTTCTATTGCCTTTGGCTCCCTGTGATATGTGGGGCCGAATTTCTGCTTGATTGCGGCAATCTCGGCGCTGAAGTTGACGGTCTCGGATAGCAACTCTTTCATTTTATATTCCTTTCTCTGCAATGAATTATTTTGCGAAGGAATCGCCGCTTACGCGGCGACTCGCTGTTTTTCTTCGGACTGAAAGCCGTGGAGATAGTCGGCGGCGCGCTGGGCGTGAGCGGCGGCGTTGAATACCGCCCGCTTGTCCTCTTTCAGGACCTTGAGCCAGCTCTGGATGTAGGCCGCGTGGTCGGCTCCGGGTTCAGGCGTCAAGGCAAGGTCGGCACACAGGAAGGCTGCGCCAAGCTCGGCCACCAGCTCTTCGCGGGCGTAGCCTTCATCCCCCCAGCTCTTGCGGCCAAAGTCGCGATCCAGCCGCTTCGGGTGCTTCGTCCAATGGGTCAGCTCGTGCGCGAGAGTCGCATAGTAGGCTTCGGGGCTGCGGAAACACTCGAACACGGGCATCTGAACATGATCGGAGCCGCCGCTGTAATAGGCCCGGCTGCCGCCGTGCCGGATGTTCGCGCCGGTCGCCGCAAAGAACGACTCGGCATGGTCGATGCGCGCTGCCGGGTCGATAACCGGCTCGGGCTTCGCGTTGTAGTGCGCGGGAAGTCCTTCAATCTGCTCGACATTAAAGACTGTGTAGGCCTTCATGAACGGAATGGTCCGCTCCTCCGCCGTTCCGTCTTCCTGCTCCTCGGTGCGGGTGATGGTATTCGCATAGACGACGGGGTTGCCCAGCTCGCCTTTGCGCACGAATGCGCCGAGCTCCTTGGCCTGCCGGAATATCATCCAGTAGGGCGAAAGATAGCCGCTCTCCAGTGCCGCGCCCCAGAGCATCAGAACGTTGATGCCGCTATAGGCCATGCCGTTATGGCGCAGTGGCTTGACGATCCGCCCTTCTGTGTTCCCGGCGCTCCATGGCTTGAGCCATGTGAGTTCACCCCGCTCCATATCCGCAATGATTTTGTCGGTAACTTTCTGATAAATATCTGCTTTCATTGGTTTTCCTCCTAGTTTTAAAACCGGTTGCGCATGCAACCGGGACTAGGCCCGCGCCAATGAGCGGGGGGAGGCCGTCAAGACCGAAAGCGCCGGGTCTTGGTGCGGGCGCAGGCGCAGCCGAGCCACGGCCCGGTGCTTTCGCCCACAGGGCTCGGTCTTGACGGAGGACGGGGCCGCAGGCCCCCGACTAAAAAAGGATACAGCCCGCCAGGGCTGACATTATCTTTTGCGCAAGGGATGGAAGCCCGATGGCCGAGACCGTTCGCGGGCTCGGTTCACGAGAGCCCGGTCCGCAGGATGCGCCCGCTATGTTTTTCACTATGACTGAGCCGAAACGGGAAGTAATTTAGACTAATACTTTTCGAATCCTGGGTTATAGTCCCGGCTTCCAAATTCTCCCAAGATTGATCTGGCTTCGCTCAGAGCCCTCAATGCGGCTGGCGTCGCAACCTCATTCAATGTCAATTTCGCACATTCTATCCCTGAAATAACTCTCAGAAGAGAGGCGAATGAATCTGCGACAAGGTCAAGAGAATTTTCGTCCACCCAAAAATCACCGAACTCTCGCCGTCGCATTTCTCCATGCCACTGAGGGTTGCGCATGAACGCAATGCTGCCCCCCAGTTTGACAGCAACACCGTGACAAATATTATTTCTGACGATGAACGCAGAATACGCTCCGTCGCACCATAACTTTAAAAGTTCCCGCTCGTTGCCGGATTTTTGTGCTGCCACACCCTCTATTCTACCTATCAGTTCTGTGATTTGCTTGGCGTCGGTGTTAGGCCTCTGGCCCCTCGGCTCAATATTTTCCAGTGTCCATATGGATCTCTCGGCGTAATACTCAATGCTGCCGGACATTGTTATTATCGAAGCAATTTTCTTGCAGCAAAACTCCGATAGATTCCAACTGGCTTCTAGCAGGTCGAGGCGACCGTACGCTTTAACTTTCGCGCCCATGTCTCGCTTGTCCCGAGTGCGTTTGTTGCGGCATCGAGCCACTGGTGAAAAGGATTCTATCCACAAGGCGTGGATCATGCTTGCTTTTCGGAACCCTTGCTTATGGTCTATACACAGCAATATCAGGTTGCGATCAGCATTCTGGCTAGCTTCGCGCGGCTGCGGCGTTTTGCGTTCTGTGGGTATTATCGATGACGTATGATGCGTTTCCGACCGATATCAAAGGCTGCATGAAAGACTGTATTCTTTCCATATTCTGGCCGAAGAAAGATATCATAAAGTTTTTCAATGACCATGGCTGCACGTCCAAGCAACTTGAAAAGGTCAAAAACTACGAAGCAGACAATATTAACCGCGCGGGTATCGTGGACGCCGTGTTTGCGACGCTCTCTTCTCGGGCGGACAACGGCTTAGGCCAATTCCGCGCCATGTTACAGGCGCTTATGAACTGGTCGCATTTTGATCCATACTATTTTGAGAAACTGCAGAAGCTGGATCGAAAAGAAGCCCAGAAGAATCTAGATCACCTGCGCCAGCTTGCCGAGATCAGGGACGCGAGAATCAAAAAAGAGCGACGGGATCGTGAGGAAAGGCGCAAGGCGGGACAATCGACGAAGGAAACTCTCTCATCGCTCCGTGAACGGTTTTTGGAGATGTTCGCCGAACGTTCCAGGGCTCAGGAGAGAGGGTACAAGCTCGAAGCCTTACTGAGCGACATGGCGAAGCTCGAAGAAATCGAGGTGACGGCACCTTTCAAATGTCTGGGGGAGCAAATTGATGGCGCGATCAAATATGATGGCGAGCACTACATCGTAGAAGCCAAATGGCACGACCGCTTTGCCAGCACGGAGCCGCTATACGCATTTGCCCATAAGATTGATGGAAAGATGTATGGGAGAGGCATTTTCATTTCTGTGAACGGGTTTAGCAAGGATCCGGTTGATGCGCTTGTCCGGGCTCTAAGGCCGGGGGGCAGTACTGCATGTCCAAGGCTCCGGCCCAAAGAGTGCTGCGGTCGTCTTGCGGCGATTTTGAAACGGTGCGCGCAGGACGGCTTCCCTTCTGGTTTGTCGACCCCTGGGGAAGCTCCAGCGGGCACGGCAAGATCCTGGTGCGGGACGAGCCGAACGCCTCGATCTTGCAGGAAGCCCTTGAGGGCTACGCCTCGGGCCGCTTTGCGGCCCAGGTGGAGGTCAAACGCTTTCTGGAGCGGCAACCGTCCTTCCCGAAGGACCTGCCCAACGGCGAAATCCGCAACCAGCGCATTTTCGAGCTGCTGACGCGCCCGATCTATGCCGGGTATGTCGAAGCGCGCAACTGGGGCGTCGGGCTGCGCAAGGGCCATCACGAAGCGCTGATCAGCTTCGAGACCTTCGAGAAAATCCAGGCGCGCCTAAAGAGCACCGCCAAGGCTCCGGCCCGCAAGGATATCAACGCGGACTTTCCGCTGCGCGGTTTCGTTCTCTGCAACGACTGCGGCAAGCCGCTGTCGGCCTGCTGGTCGCAGGGCAAGTCGCGGAAGTACCCTTATTATCTCTGCCCGACGAAGGGATGCGCGAGCTACCGCAAGTCGATCCGGCGCGAGGAGATCGAAGGGGCCTTCGAGGACGTCCTCCAGCGTCTGGAACCGTCAGAATCCATGTTCGCTCTTGTGCGGGCCATGTTCAGGGACGCGTGGGACATGAGGCTTGCCCAGGCTACCCATGCGGCGGGCGCGATGAAAGCGACCGTGCAGAATGTCGAAAAGCAGATCGACCAGCTGCTCGACCGCATTGTCGAGGCCAGCAACGACTCGGTCGTGGCCGCCTATGAGAAACGGATTGCGAAGCTGGAGCGCGAGAAGCTGCTGGCGGAGGAAACTCTCGCCAAGACAGGCAAGCCTCGGCACACCTTCGAGGAGTCGTTCGAACTCGCGATGCGGTTTCTCTCAAGCCCTTGGAGTATATGGAGAAACAGCGATCTGACTATGAAGAAAACGGTCCTGAGACTGGCATTTTCGGCACCCTTGCCGTACTGCCGGAATCTGGGACTTCGAACACCAGATTTAGCCTTCCCGTTCAAGGCTTTAGATGGGATTCACAGTGGAAACTGCGAGATGGCGCGCCGGGGAGGATTCGAACCCCCGACCCCCAGATTCGTAGTCTGGTGCTCTATCCAGCTGAGCTACCGGCGCCTGCCTCGGTTCGGCCTTGCGGAGAACCGCCGCGCGTCGTGCGCGGGAGCCATCATCTAGCGGGATGGATCTCGAATGGCAACACCAACGGGCGACGAAATCGGGAAAATCACGTGACGGCCGCGCGCCTGTGGAATTCTTCCTGGTCCCAGACGCCGGACTCCAGGATTTCCGCCAGGATCTCCATCGCATCGAACACGTCGACGAAGCGCGTGTAGAGCGGAGTCAGGCCGAAACGCAGGATGTCCGGGGCGCGCATGTCGCCGATCACGCCGCGGGCGATCAGCGCCTGCATCACCGGATAGGCGTCCGCGCAGCGCAGCGACACCTGGCTTCCGCGCTCGGCCTGGTCGCGCGGGCTCGCGAGGGCGAGCGAGGGGCAGCGCGCATCGGCCCGTGCGATCATCATGTCGCCGAGCGCCACCGATTTCTGACGGACCAGATTCATGTCGACGTCGCCATAGACGTCGAGCGCGGCATCGAGGGCCGACAAAGAGAGGACGGGCGGGGTCCCCGTCAAAAAACGGTCGATGCCGCTCGCGGCGCGAAAACCGGGCTCGAATGCGAACGGCGCCGCGTGACCGAACCAGCCCGATAGCGGCTGCACCGCATTTTGATGGCGCGGCGCGACCCAGACGAACGCCGGCGCACCCGGACCCCCATTCAGATATTTATAGCCGCAGCCGATCGCGAAATCGGCACCCGCCCCCTCGAGATCGACCGGAAACGCCCCCGCCGAATGAGCAAGGTCCCAGATCACGAGCGCGCCGAGCTGATGGGCGCGTGCCGTCACCGCGCTCATATCGTGGCGGCGGCCGGTGCGATAATCGACCTCCGTCACCATCAGCACCGCGACGCTCTCGTCGAGATCGGCCATCACATCGTCCGACAGGCGCAGCGTCGCGCCGAAGAGCGGGGCGACGCCCTCGGCGATATAAAGATCGGTCGGGAAATTGCCGCGCTCCGACAGGATCACCTGGCGCCCCGCCGACTTGTCGAGCGCGGCCGACAAGACCTTGAAGAGGTTCACCGAGGTCGAATCGGTCACGATGAGATCGGCGGCCGACACCCCGATGAGAGGCGCGATCTTGGCCGCAACGGTGTGTGGAAGGTTGATCCAGTCGGCCGTGTTCCACGACCGGATCAGCCCCTCCCCCCACTCGCCTTCGACGGCCTCGACCAGCCGCCTTTTGGCTGCGCGGGTGAGCGGGCCGAGCGAATTGCCGTCGAGATAGATGACACCCTGCGGCAGGATGAAGGCGTCGCGAAAGGGCGCGAGGGGGTCGCGTTCGTCGAGCGCCGCAGCGTCCTCACGCGTTTCGACGGACTTGGGAGACAACACGCTCAGCTCTCCTTTCGCGGCTTGGCCGGTCGGGAGGGAGCTTGGCCCTGTCCGCCCGTCCGCGTCGACCGCATTTTTACGGTCCCCCCCGCCGTCCGTTTCGGCTTCGTTGAAGCCACTCCCGGTTTCGAGGCCCGCTTGCGGCGCGCGGCGGCGAGCGCGCCGTCGATATAGGCGGCGAGCATCGCCGTGTCCTCGAAGGCCGCCTCGGGCAAGCGCCAATAGCTCGTCTCGACCCGCCGGGCTCGCGTCTCGTAGACAAAGGGCGCGGATTGCGCCGCGACGAAGGCCTCGCGGTTGATCGGGTCGGTCTTGAAATAGAGCTCGCCGTCGGCGACGAGGGCGAACATCTCGCCGTCTTGGAAGACGCCGATCCCGCCGAACATGCGCCGCGTCGCGAACGCGAGATGCGGGCCGAGAAGGTCGGCGAGATCGTCTTCGTTCATGATCGGGGGCGCGGTGCGAAGGCTGCGTTCATCGAGGCGGACGACACCATGTCGGGCAGCGCGACGCGCCCCGCTTTGAGCGCGGTGGCGGCGTCGAGAAAGGCGCCGATCGCCACCTTCATGAGGTTCGAGCCGAGCGAGATCCGTGTCACGCCGAGCGCTTCGAGCTTGGCGAGGTCATCGCTCACGCCGCCGAGCCCGGCGATCACGTTGACCGGCACATCGACCGCGTCGACGATCGCCGCGACCTCCTCCTCCCGCGTGAGGCCGGGCGCGTAGACCACGTGGGCTCCCGCCGCCGCATAGGCCTTCAGCCGCTCGACGGCGATCGAGAGCTTGTCGGGAAGGTCGGTGAAGAACACTTCGGTCCGCCCGGTGAGGACGAAGTCGCTGCCGGAGCGGTCGATCGTATCGCGGGCGGCCTCGATGCGCCGTGCGGCCATATGGACGTCGTAAAGCGGTTCGGGACGGTCGTGCGCGAGGTCCTCGACCGAGCAGCCGGCGACCCCCGCGTCGATCGCCGCGAGGATCGTGTCGGCGACCTCAGCCGGCGTCTCGCCATAGCCGGATTCGAAATCTCCGTTGACGGGAAGCCCGGTCGCGGTCGCGATCTCGACCGCATGGGCGATCGCGCGTTTGCGCGTCACGTGCCCGTCCGGCCGCGCGTCCGACCAGGCGAGCCCGGCCGAGGAGGTCGCGATCGCTTCAAATCCAAGATTGGCGAGGAGCTTCGCCGTTCCCGCGTCCCAGGGATTGGGCATCACGAGAAAGCGCGAATGCAGCGCGCGAAACCGCGTCGCGGAGTCTGGCATCGAGACCTTCGGCTCGAGCGGATAGGGGTGAGGTCCAGGCACGGGAAAGCTCCATTCGCAAGCGGCCGGCAACCTTAGACCGAGCCTTCATCCGGTGCACTAGTCGGTCGTCGCCGGGCCCCGACGATCCCGACCGGAGCCACGCGAGCGACGGCGGCGAACGGACCGGGCCAACCATTTGGAGCGCGGCGCGCCATGGCCAAATGGGACGGGGATGGCGTTAGCCGACCAGCGCGTCGGTAAGCCCCGAGGCCGGATCCGTCAGATCGGCGATTACGTCGAAATGGTGCCGATCGGGGGCCTCGACATGGCGGACCGAGCGGGCGAGCCCCTCCCAGATCAGCGGCAGAAGGCGCGACTGGCGGCGCAGTTGCGGGCGCTCCGCATCGCCCACCCAGGCGACGAGATCGATCTCGGCGGGATCGGCGAGCGCCGGGCTCTCCCGCCGCGCCTCGGCACGGTCGAGGCCGAGCGTCTCGTTCATGCGTGTCGCGAGAAGGGGGCGAAGATCGTGCAAGCCGGAGATCGTGACGATCCGGTCGATGCGGCCCGCGGTGTCCGGCGAAAGCGGCGCGTCGCGGCACCCCATGCGCGCCGCGAGATGTCCGCCGGCCGAGTGGCCGGACACGGCGATCGGCCCGTCAATGGTCGCCGCGGCATGGTCGATCGCAGCCCCCACCGAGGCGACGATCGCGCCGATCCGCACCTCGGGACACAGCGGATAGCTCGGCAACATGACCGCCCAACCGCGCGCCAAGGGGCCGGCGGCAAGGTGCGACCAGAATGACTTGTCGAACGCCATCCAGTAGCCGCCATGAATGAAGACGGCGAGCCCTTCGCAGCGCCCTCCGGGCGGAAGAGATCGTAGCGCTCGCGCGGGGCGATGCCGTAGGCGACGTCGATCGCACCGCGATACGCCGCACGGAATGCGGCCGCCGCATCGGCCCAATGGCGGGTGAAAGCCTCCGCGCCCGGAATATAGGCGCTGTTCTCATAGGCGCGGTCGATCGCCCGTGGCGGCGCGTCGTCCGCCATGTCTCAGCCCGCGGGGACCGACGGCGCGTCGAGCGTCGCGACCGTCTTCAACGCGCCGTCGAGCTGGGTGCCCGCCTCGTCGACGAGCGCCGCCTCGCGCAGACGGCGCAGCCAGTCCGCACCGTCCGGCCGCCCTTCGAGGAGCGGCAGCGCGGAGAGGACGCGGTCGAACTTGGAGAGGCCGCGCGCGTGCGTGTCGCTGTAGCCTTTGACGAGACGGCGACAGCGCAAGACCTCAACCGCGAGGTCGTAATTCGTCGGGGCGAGACGGTGAGCGGTCGCGAGCCAATCCTCGAGATGCGCCACCTCGATCCGATGGCGCAGGAGACGGCGCCGGACCGGACGCATCGCGGAGACGAGATAGAGCGGCAGGAACCCGCGCAGCCGGTCCGTGCGGATCCGCCGGCCGCGATTGACGGCGGCGTCGACGAGATCGAACGCCCAGCGCCGCTTCTCGATCGCCGCGCCGAGGCGCGCCGGCAGCATTCCGCACACCTCCTCGCCGCGCGGATGCATATATTCGGTAACGTTGAGGAGCTCCGCCTCGCCGGCGCCGACCTCGCGTTTCACCCGCGCCATGCGCGAGGCGCGGACCTTGAGATCGGCGACGCGGATCACGTCGTCATAGGCCATCGCGTTGGCGATCGCCTTGGCGGCCGCCTCGGTGAGGCTCGCGCCCTCGCGGCCCGCGGTGATCTCGTGCGCCGCGAACGCCTCCACCCGATCGAGATAGTCCGCACCATAGGCGACGTCTTGGAAGTCGACGACCTTCTGAAGGCCACGCCGCGCCATCGCCGCCGCCCCCTCCGGCAGCGCGTCGGCGCGGGCGAGAAGCGCCGCATAGGCCGAGCGGAGCGCCTCCGGGCCGGAAACGGCCTCGTCCGCGGCGGCGGTGGGGGCGGTCTCGGCGGGCGCGGACTCCGCAGTCCGCACGGCGTCGTGGCCTGCGGCGAAGGCGGCGAGGCTCGCCGCCACCCCCTTGCCGGAGCGGCGAATGGTGTCCTCGAAGGCCCCGCGCGGGAAGGGCAGCGCCTCGGAGCCGGCGAGCGCGCCGAACAGGCTCGACGAGATCACCGAGCCGTTCTTGATCGCGAGCGTGTCGAGATCGGCGGCGAGGAAGCGCAGCGAGGCCTGCTCCGCCGCCTCGAGAACCGGCTCGCGATCCAGAATGCCGAGACCGGGCGCGGCCTTCTCGGAGACGGCATAGGTGCGGTGGCTGGAGGCGATCAGCGTGGTGCGGCCGGGTGTCACGAAGCCGCGCTGGATCGCGCGGCCCGCCTCCATCAGTTCGGCGGCCAGCACGATATCGACGTCGCCGGGCGACGGCATCAGGGACAGGATCGGCGCCCTCTCCCCCTCCGGCACCATCTCGACATAATAGACCGTCGCCCCGGTGCGCTGGGCGACACCCGGCACCGACGTCGACTGCGCATAATAGCCGTTCGCCTCGGCCAGATCGATCAGCCAGGCGGTGACGACGCCGCCCCCCTGCCCGCCGACCGCGAGGATCGCAATCTTGATCACCCCGCCCGTCTGATCGCCCCGCTTCGCGGGCTCAACATGAACGTTCATGCCCCCTCCTCAGCGCGCGAACACCAGGCGCCGCGCGTCGCGCCGGCGTTGAAGCCAGGCGATGACGCCGCCGCGCCACCGCGCGAAGCGCGTCTCCAACCGGCGCGGATTGTGGACGATATCGGCCTGATAGAAAGACGGGCACAGCACCGCCGCCTCCGCGACCTCGCCGCAATTGCCGCAACCGACGCAGGAGGAATCGATCGCCGCGACCGGATCGTCACGCAACGGATCGTCGAGCCGTTTTACCGAGAGGGAGGGACAGCCCGAAAGGCGGATGCAGGCATGGTCGCCGGTGCACACGTCCTCGTCGACGCCGAAACGGGGCTTCACGAGCCGCTTGCCGTCCTTGATCGCCTTGGCGGCGAGCGGCTTCTCGCGCCGCTGCCGGTTCAACATGCATTCCGACGAGGCCACGATGACCTTCGGCCCCGTCTCGTCGGTCGTCAGCGCTTCGGTGAGCGTGTCGCGCATCTTGCCGACATCGTAGGTTCGATCGATCTGACGCACCCAACCGACGCCCACCCCACGCACCGCCTCGGTGATCGGATGCTTGGTCGACCGGCTCTTATTGTCGGCACGGGAGGAGAGGATATCCTGGCCGCCGGTCGCCGCCGAATAGTAGTTGTCGACGACGAGGATCACCCCGTCCTGTTGGTTGAAGACGGCGTTGCCGACGCTCGACGAGAGACCGTTGTGCCAGAAGCCGCCATCGCCCATCACCGAGATCGGCCGCTTCTTCGCCTTCACATTGAAGGCGGAGGCGGACGCCGGGCCGAGGCCGTATCCCATCGTCGTCGCGCCGAGATTGAAGGGCGGCATCGAGGAGAAGAGATGGCAGCCGATATCGGCCGCGATATGATGCTCGCCGAGCTCCTTCTCGACGAGCTTCATCGCCGCGAAGATCGGCCGCTCGGGGCAGCCGGTACAAAAACCAGGCGGACGCATCGGCACCTTGCCGGCAAGGTCCGGCAACTCGATCCGCGCGTCCGGCGCATTGGGGGATCGCTCCTGCGGCGGCAACAGCTCCGGCGCATAGGTGCGCAGGAAATCGGTGAAGCCGTTCAGCATCACCGTGCCGGTATATTCGCCGGCCATCGGCAGGATGCCTTTGCCTTCGAGCTTCACCGTCCCGCCGGACTTGTAGAGCATGTCGCCGATCGCCTGCTCGATATGCTCGGGCTGGCCCTCCTCCACCACGAGGACCGCATCCTTGCCGGCGCAGAAGTCGACGATCTCGTCCTTGATGAGCGGATAGGTGACGTTGAGGCAATAGATCGGCACGTCCGACCGGCCATAGAGATCGGCGAGGCCGAGCCGCTGGAGCGCGCGGACCACCCCGTTGAACATCCCGCCTTGGCAGATGATGCCGACCTTGCCCTCGGCCGGCCCGAAGAACTCGTTGAGCTTGCGCGCCTTGACGAACTCCACCGCCTTCGGCCAGCGCGCCCTCACCTTCTCCTGCTCGTGCATGAAGGAGGCGGGCGGCAGGACGATGCGCGCGGTGTCGCGCTGCGGGTTCTCGACGGCCTCCGCCATCGTCATCCTGGGGCGCTGATTGTCCTTGGCGATGAAGCGACCATGCACGTGACAGGAGCGGATGCGCACCTCGAGCATCACCGGCGTGTTGGTCGCCTCGGACAGCGCGAAGCCGTCCTCCACCGACTTGACGATGGTTTCGAGATTGGGACGGGGATCGATGAGCCACACCTGGCTTTTCATCGCGAAGGAGTGGCTGCGCTCCTGCATGATCGAGGAGCCTTCGCCATAATCCTCGCCGACGATGATGAGCGCCCCGCCCTTCACCCCGCCGGACGCGAGATTGGCGAGCGCGTCGGATGCGACATTGGTGCCGACGGTCGACTTCCAGGCCACCGCGCCGCGGACCGGATAATGCACCGAGGCGGCGAGCGTCGCGCAGGCGGCCGCCTCGCTCGCGGAGGCTTCGAGGTGGACGCCGAGATCGGACATGATCTCCTCGGCATCGGCGAGAACGTCCATCAGATGGCTGATCGGCGCGCCCTGATAACCGCCGACATAGGAGACGCCGCATTGGAGCAACGCCTTGGTGATGGCAAGGATCCCCTCCCCGCGAAACTCCTCACCGGCGCCGATCTTGAGCTGCTCGACTTCCTTGGCAAAGGATCGCTCGGCCATGGCTCGCCCCCCTCGCGACATTTGATCTATTCAAATGCATATATCGGCTCGACGCGCAATGCATCGCCGCCCCGCCAAGAGCGAACGATACGCTTCGAACGCCCGGTTCGCCGCAACTTTTGCGACGAGGGCGCCGCTCAGAACGGGTTTCGCCGGATGTTGCGCAGGATCGTGTGGAGCGCGGCGAGGAACGCATCGCGTTCGGCCCGCCCGATTCCGGCGAGCATCGCCTCCTCGGCCTCGCGCATCGTCGGAAGAACGCTCTCGAAGGCGGCCTCGCCCGCCGCCGTCAGCGCCACCTCGCGCACCCGCGCGTCGCCGACCCGCGCCTTGCGGGAGACGAGGCCGGCGCTTTCGAGCGCGTCCAGCGTGCGGCTCATGGTCGACTGTTCCATCACCGCATAGACCGCGAGCTCGTTCACCGTGATGTCGGCATGGACAGAGAGGACTGCGAGCGCCCGCATCTGCGGCGTGGTGATCCCGCGCGCCTTGAGCGCTTCGGCCATGTCCGCGTTGTAGCGGGCGGAAATGCGGTTGATGAGGTACGGCGCGAACGCTTCGAGATCGAGCGCATCATGCGTCTCGACGGGATCGACGGGCTCGGCCGCCACAATGTCCGGGCCCTTCATGACAGCGCCTTTGCGAGGAGATAGCCGGACGTGCCCGAAAGGCCCGGTCCGGGATGGGTCGATGCGCCGATATGATAGACGCCGGGCGCGAACGTCTTGTGATTGACCTGACCCGTGAAGGGCCGGAACAGGAAGGACTGGTCGAGCCCGCACGCCCCGCCATAGGGCTCACCGCCGACGAGATTGATGTTCATCCGTTCAAGGTCGGCGGGCGACAGCACCTTGCGGACGATCACCGTGTCGCGAAAGTCCGGGACATGGGCGGCGATCATCGCCTCGACCCGGTCGGCATAGGCCTCCCGGACGGTTTCGCTCCAACGGCCGTCGGAAGGAATGTCGATCGTCCCCGCCGCATCGCCGAGGATCGTGGTCGGACAATCGGGAATCTGGAGCCACAGGACCGCCTTTCCCTCCGGCGCGCGGGAGGGATCGGCCGCGCTCGGCTGTCCGACACAGACGGTGGGGCGCTCCGGAAGCAGCCCGCGCTCGGCCTCGTTCGAAGCTTTCGAGACGGCGTTGAGCCCGTCGCTGAGATGGAGAAGCTGAACGTCCGCGAGCGCCGGATCCGGCCAATCGACGGGCCGCTCCAAGGCATAATGGATCTGCATGTCGCCGCGGCCATATTGGTAGCGCCTCACGGCGGCGCGAATGTCGGCGGGAACCTTCCATTCGCGCAGGAGGCGGCCATAAAGCTGCGTCGGCGTGACGGAGCAGATGACCGACCGGCCGGCGATCTCCTCTCCGTCCGAAAGCCGCACGCCGCGGGTGCGGTGAGCCCCGTCGGCGAGGACCGCGTCGACATCGGCATCGGTGCGCACGCTGCCGCCCCGCTCCTCGATGAGGGCGACGAGCGCCTCGGCGACGCGGGCCGCGCCCCCGGTCGCGATCGACGCGCCGATCGCCTCCAGCGCGAACGCCATCACCTCCCCCATCTTGCCCGAGAAGGGCTGTTCAGGCGTGAGCCCGGCATGGAGAGGCCACGGTGCATGGAGCGCGGCGACGAGATCGCTGCCGAACGCGGTCGACAGGCGGCGACGGTTCGTGACGAGCGCCTCGCCGAAAAATGCGGCGAGACCGCGCGGCCCCATCCTGAAGGCCGCCTTGCCGAGCTGCATCGCCATGTCGCGCGTCCACAAAGCGGAGTTGAACAGGCCGAAGATCAACGCAGCATTCGCCTCGATCCCCGCCATCTCGGCGGCATAATGCGCCCCGTCCCCCGGATGGAGCGCATCGAAGGCGGCGACGTTCGCCGCCCGGTCGTTCGACATCGCGAGCGCTCGGCCGTCCGACATCAGGACGCCGGTCGGATGGCCCGTCTTGGAGAAAGCGAGCCCATGGCGCGTGAGATCGGCCTCGAGGGCCGCGAAGGCCGGCGCGGCCTGGAAGAGCACGAACGTCGCGGCCATCGGGTCGTAGGTGAAACCCGGATGGAGCGTGCCGGACCGCATCGTCCCGCCGGCCACCGCCTCGCGCTCGAGGACCGTGACACGCGACTTCGCCGACAGCATCGCCGCGCAAACGAGTGCGTTGATGCCCGAGCCGACGATGATGTGGTCCCTGGTCGCCACGCTTTCCTCCTGCCCGACAGGAAGACCCGCGCCGCGGGCGAACGGGAGCGCGGCGCCCGCACGCCCCGCCAGTATCAGCCCCCGACGAGCGCCAGCGCGCGGATCGGGCTTCCCGTGCCGTGCACGATCTTGAGCGGCGCGGCGATCAGCACCGCCCCTTTCGGCGGAAGCTGATCGAGCCGGCAGAGGCTCGCAAGCCCGTAGCGCCCGCTTTTATGAAGAAGATTGTGAGCCGGGAACGGCGGATCCATGCCGCCGGCCTGACCGGCGTCGGTGCCAATACATTCGGTCCCCCAGCCGATCGCCCCGCGCTCCACCACGAGCTCGACGCAATCGACCGACGGGCCCGGCGAATGCGGCCCGGTGGCGTCGGCATTGAGGAAGGTGTCTTCCGAACCATTGCGCTTGTACCAGTCGGTGCGCATCACCACCCAGGAGCCGGGCTCGATCGCGCCATGCTCGGCCTCCCAGGCGCGGATCCCATCCGCGGTCAGGAGAAAGTCCGGGTCGGCGGCCGCCTCCTTCGAGCAGTCGATCACGCACACCGGCGCGACGATCTTCTCGACCGGCAAGGTGTCGGTGGTGTTGTTCGGCTGGTCCTTGCCGGTGATCCAATGGGCCGGCGCGTCGAAATGCGTGCCGGAATGCTCACCGAGCTTCAGCCAGTTCCAGGCCCAGAAAGGGCCGTTCTGGTCATATTCGGAGATCTTGTGAATCTCGATCTTCGGGGTGTCGACAGCAAGCTCCGGCGGGAGCTTCAAAAGCGGCGTATCCGGCCCCAGCGGCGCCGACAAATCCACCACCTTGACGCGTCCCGAAACGAGTCCCTCGGCCAACTCTTTGAGTGCTGACATCTGAAGCCCTCCAACAGCGCGCCGGAAGCGTAGGGGCAATTTCCATGCAAATGCAAATGCCTCTTGCGCCGACATCGAAGCGCCCCCGCGCGCACCGCCGGCGCGAAGGGCACGCCGCCCGAAGTCGACGCACCCGCTGGACACCCGCGGGGGCGCCGCCTACCTCGTTCACAGGATCCGGAACGCGCCGGACCAGGGTCAGGAGCCAAAGATGTCCGCCGATCATCCCGTCGGAACCAGCGTCCGCGACGCGGTCGAGCAGAAATTTTGCTATCGCTGCGGTGCCTCGATCCCGCTCGACGCCACCGCCTGCCCGACGTGCGGCGCCCCGCAGGCGCCGGTCTATCCGCGGAAGAACAAAGTCATCGCCGCTGTCCTCGCCTTCCTGTTCGGCTCCTTCGGCGCTCACCGCTTCTATCTCGGCCAGATCGGTTGGGGGCTACTCTATCTCGTCTTCTTCTGGACCGTGATCCCGGGGATCGTCGCGATCATCGAAGGCATCATCTACCTTGCCACCAGCGACGAAGCGTTCGCCCGCAAATATGGCTGATCGCCATTCCCCTTTGCGCGATGTCTCCAGGAGTTCGGTGGGGTCAAGCGTCCGCCCGGAGCCACGCGCAGCGCAGCGAGCATGGCGAGGACGGGCGCTTGACGCCGCCGAACTCCGACCCAGCCTCATGGCGGTTTGAAGGTCAGCCGGGCGCGCAGCGACCGTCTGTCCTGCAAACCTGCCGGCCGGCGAGGCGGGGGGAGCGCGAGGGGGGAACGCCCTCGCCGCAGCGGTTCCGCCGGCACCACCCCACGACACGACGGACCTTGCCGCAGCGCCGCCCCCCGTCGTGCCGTGCCGGGGACGGCCCGATCCATCATGCCGCGAGGGTCGCCCGGCGGCCCGGATCCGTCAACGGCTGCGCCGTCCTCCGCTTCGCTCCGGCCCTTCGGGTGACCGATCCGGGCCGCCGGGCGATGGCGTTCGCATGACGGCTCCGGAGGAATGACAGGGCCAGACTCTCCAAAGGAATGAGAGGGCGTCGTTCAATCACGGCCCCGCCGTGCGTGGAATCTAGCCGGTGTGGGCGCGCTTCGACCTGATTTCGAGATAGGACACCAGGCGAACCGCCGGCCACAGGATCACGAAATAAATGAGGGCGGCGGCGATCAGCGGGGACGGGTTCGCCGTCAACGCCTGGGCATCCGTCGCCTGTTTCAAGAGGTCCGGCATCGCAACCACCGAGGCAAGGCTCGTGTCCTTCGCGATCGCGACGCAGTTCGAGGTCTGTGGCGGCACGGCGACGCGCACCGCCTGGGGCAGAACGACCTTCCAGAGCGTCACCGGAAAGGGCAGGCCGAGGGCGCGGGCGGCCTCGAACTGACCCGGCGGCAGGCTCTCGATCCCGGCGCGGAAGACCTCCGCCGTGAACGCCGCGAGCACCAATGAGAGCGCGAGGGCGGCCGATGTGAAGGACGACAGGCTGATGCCGACGAACGGCAACGCATAATAGATCACGACCAGGATGACGAGGATCGGGATCGCGCGGAAGACGTCGATCAGGAAGACTGTCGTCCAGCGCAGCGCCAGCGTCGGCCCGTAAAGGCGCAGCAGGCACCACAAGATACCGAGGAGCACCCCGCACACGATCGCCGTCGACGACAGGAAGACCGTGTTGACGAGACCCCGCCAGAGCATCGGCAGGGTCTCGGCCATCACCTCGACATTGAAGAACGTGTCGAGGAGGCTCATCAATCGGCGGTCGGCAGATCGAGCACCGTCACCGTGCTCGTCCCCGGATCGGGCGCGACTCCGAGATGGGTCTCGTAGATCGCGGCGAGCGTGCCGTCTTCCTTGAGCGCCGAAATCGCGTCGTTGACCCGTTCGGTGAGGGGCGAATTCTTCGCGAGCATCATGCCGTAACGGTCGCCGGTCTTGATCCGCGCCGCGACCTTGAGGGCCGGCATCTTCTCGAAGGCATATTGGAGGCCCGTGATGTCGCTCACCGCGCCCGCGATGCGGCCGGCCTGCAGGTCGAGGAGCATGTCCTGATAGGCGTTGTAGCCGCGGATCGCCGAGAAGCCGTAGACGGCCTGGTTCTCCTTCGCCCACGCCTCGCCCGTCGAGGAGGAGAGGACGCCGACGGGCTTGCCGTTGAGGTCCTCCACCGTCGCGACATCGCCGTCGGCGCGCACGCCGAGCCCGATATCGGCGTCATAATAGCCTTGCGTGAAATCCTGGTTCTTCAGGCGGTCCTCGGTGATCGTGATCGAGGAGATCGCGACATCGACACGGCCCGAGCTCGTCGCCGCGAAGAGGGCCTGAAAGCCGAGATCCTGAAAGGCGATGTCCATGCCGAGCTTGCCGGCGATCGCCTCCGCGAGGTCGACCTCGAAGCCTTCGAAGGAGCCGTCGGCCGCTTTCACCTCCCAGGGCGGATTGGCCGGATAGGCACCGACCGTGAGCGTCTCGGCGGACGCCAATCCGGTGCCGGCGACGAACAGAATTGCTGCGAAAAGGCCTCTCATCGTGGTCCTCCCGATCTGAGTGTCAGGGTGAGTTCGGACCAGGACGTATGAAAATGCAAGCACCTCTTCGCGGGGGATCGGCGTTTGGGCGGCCGGTCTTCAGGCCGGCCTTTTCGGCGGCCGTTCGGCAGGCGACACGCCGAGCTCGAGCTTCATGCCGAGATGGGTGCCCTTGAAGCCGAGCCGCTCATAGAAGGCGTGCGCGCGGGTTCGGCTCTTGTCGGAGGTGAGCTGAACGAGCGAGGCCCCGTTCTCGCGAGCAATCCCGACGAGGTGGCGGATGAGGCTCGCGCCGACGCCCGTACCGCGCTCACCGCCGGCGACGCGGACCGCTTCGATCAGCGCGCGCCGCGCGCCGCGGCGGCTGAGCCCGTGCAGGATCGTGAGCTGCGCACACGCGATCACCACGCCATCCCGCTCGGCGACGATGATCCGGTCGTTCGGGTTGGCGAGCACCGCGTCGATCGCCTCGAAATAGGCGGGATCGGGCGGATCGGACACGGTCTCGCGGGTCTTGCCGAGCTCGTCGTCGGCGAGCATGGCGACGATCGACGCGACATCGTCGCGGCCGGCTTCACGGTAGATCACGCTCACGAAGTCTCCTCTCAGCGCAGGGCGGCGGCGATGCGGCCGGCCGCCTCGCGCACGGTGCCGGTATCGCGAAAGACGCACATGCGCAGGAACGGCCGCGCCGCCTCCCCGAACATGAAGCCCGGCGCGAGCCCGACCTTCGCCTCCTCCAGGATCCGCCGGCAAGCGGCGCGGCTGTCGTCCTCACCCTCGAGGCGGAAAAAGGCGTAGATGCCGCCGAGCGGCTTTTCCGGCAGGTGGACGGACGGAATCTCGGAGAGGATCTCATAGGCCGCATCGAGCCCGCTGCGGCAGCGCTCGCGGATCTCGGCGACCAGCGGCTCGCCCTCTTTGAGCGCCGCGGCTGCACCCGCCTGGACGAACGCGGCCGTGCCGGAATTGACGTATTGGGTGACGGCCGACAGCACCGGCTGGATCGACGGCGGATGGCCGAGCCAGCCGACGCGCCAGCCCGTCATCGCCCACGCCTTCGAGAAGGAGTTGACGGTGAGGACGCGATCCTCCGGCTCGGCAAGGCGCATCATCGAGGGCGCGGCCGCTTCGTTGCCGAACCAGAGCCGGTTGTAGACCTCGTCCGAAATGACCCAGATGCCGCGTGCCCGGGCGAAGTCGAGGATCGCGGCGAGTTCGTCGGCCGAGGCGGTCCACCCGGTCGGATTGCAGGGGCTCGAAAAGCAGATCGCGGCGGTGCTCTCGTCGCAGGCGGCGAACAGGCGGTCGAGGTCGAGCCGCGGCCGGTGCACCGTCATGTCGAGCCCGACGGCGATCGGCCGGCCGCCGGCAAGGGTGATCGCATGGCGGATATTGGGCCATTGCGGCTCGACATAGACGACGTTCTGGCCCGGATCGCACACGAGCATCATCGCCAGGTGAACGGCCTGCATCCCGCCGGGCGTCACCGTCGATCGATCCTCGCCGATCGGCCGGCCGTGGAGCGTGGTCTGATACCGCGCCAGCGCCGCGACGAGCTCCGCTCTGCCGCGCATATCGGGAACGTAGAACGTGTCTCCGGCGTTCATCGACGCCGCCGCCGCCTCGCGAATGAAAGGCGGCGTCACGATATCACCTTCGCCATACCAGAGGCGCACGACATCGCCCATCGCGTTCGCCTTGGTCGCGAGATCGGCGATATTGTCGGTTTCGAGATTGCGGATCAGGGGGCGAAGACCGGCCTCCGCCAGTCCTTCGCGGGGCCCGTTCGACGGCGATTGATGCATGGACATCGACTTTCGTTGCTCGGCGTGACGAGGCCATGTTTGGAGCGGCGCGGTCAACCCAATACGGTCCTTCGGCGTCAGCTCCCACCCGCGCCACATCGCGGCCGTGCGGTGCGCGGTCAAGACCGCTAGAGTGCCCTTCGCCGACGAGGGCCGGACGCCCTCGTTCTCCGATCGCAAGCGTCTCACGACCGGTCGATCCGACCGAGAGCGAGTCGCTCCGAAAACCGAAGCGAGGCTCCCGATGCTCGACCCCTCGAACCCGCGGCTGAAGCCCGCTCTGACCTCCGGGACGCCCGTCGGCGTCATCTGGTTCACCCTCGGCCATATCCCGCTCATCGAGATCGCCTGTCGGCACGATCCGGACGCGATCGTCGTCGACATGCAGCACGGCCTCTTCGACCGCCTCTCGCTCGAAGCGGCGATCGGTATCTCCTCCGCCCCCGTCATGGTGCGCACGCGCGATGATCATCCCGCCTCGATCGGCGAAGCGCTGGACGCCGGCGCGGAAGGGATCATCGTGCCGCTCGTCGAAAGTGGCGCGGCGGCGCATGCCGTGGCGCGCGCGTGCCGCTATCCGCCGGATGGCAATCGCTCCGGTGGCGGGATCCGGCCACTCGCCGACTTCGCCGGCCACATTGCGAACGCCAACGGGGCGATCGTCGCCGGCGTGATGATCGAGACGGCGGCCGGGGTCGAAGCGGCCGAGGAGATCGCCCGGTCGGGCATCGATTTCGTGTTCATCGGGACCGGCGACCTGTCGCTCTCGCTGGGTGCCGCACCCGGCTCGCGCGAGCACGAGGCCGCGTGCCAGACGATCCTCGCCGCCTGCCGCAAGGCCGGCATTCCCTGCGGCGCCTTCGCGATGGATGCAGCCGGCGGCACGGCGCGCGCCGCGCAGGGCTTCGCGCTCTCGGTCAGCGCGATCGACAGCGAGATCTACGAAAAGGGGATGGCCGCCGCGCTCGGTGAATTCGGCGCGGGAACCGCGGCGACCACCACCCGCCAAGCCCGCGCCGCCCGGCGGGGACGGGCCGCTGCGCCGGCGGGCACGTCCCGCCCACGGCGCCGACGTTAGCCAGCCCCGGCGCGCATGATTCGGCGGCGGCGCGATCCGGACGGTTCGCGCGGGCCGGGTCATCGCTCGCGGCCGGGCGCGCGACGTTCAGAGATAACCCATACTCTCCCGCTCGAGGCGCATCGGGTCGTTGCGCCAGCTCTCGAACGTCGCGGCGGCGCGCGGGCCGATCGCCACATAGTCCGACGTCGCCTCGAACACGTCGAGGAGCGCACCGGCGAGCGTCACGGTGTCCACCGTGTCGTCGACGAGGGCGGTGACGACGCGGAGCCCCTCGGGGCGCCATCGCTGGCGTGTGGCGCTCACCAGGCTGAAGGCGGCGGCCGCGGCGGCGGCGCCTCCGCTATCGTTCGGCGCGGGGCAGAGCGCGCGGTCGGGCAGAACGGCAACGAGCGTCACCGGCTCCTGCGCCACACGTTCCATCAGGAGTGTCGCCGCGGTACGCAGATGGTCGGCCATCCGCTCGGTCGCGAGGAGGAGGTCGCCGAAGCGCATGTCGCGCGCGCCCGCGTCGATCGGGTCGAGCGTCGGTAGCATCACCACCACGCCGTCCGGCGCTTCGCCACCTCGTCCGCTGATACTCACCCTCGGACCGATGCGCTCGATCGCATCGGCGAGGCGGGATCCGCCCCCGAACAAGGCAATCTCTCTCACGCTCATCGACAGTCCCAGACTTTCCCGCACCTCGGCCACGCTCGGATGGCCCATCCCCCGCGGCACCGCGACAAGGACGGCGCGGCCCGTCCGGTCGAGTTCGGCGAACACGTCGACCCGATCACCATAAGTGACATTGGCATGGGTCAGCGCGATGATCTCGGCGCCGAAATCGAGATGGACGATCGCGACCGGCACCGGCGGGCGATCCACGTGCGCACGGCCGAGGGCGGCGTGGACGAGCGTCATCGCCTCGATCCGGCCGCCGGGTCCGACCTCGCACCAGCGCGGCGTATCGAGCGAATGACAGCGCCCACACACAAGCCGCGGCGGCCATGCGATCTCCCCGCAATGATCGCAAGTCGGAAGTTGAAGGCCGCCCCCGCGCGCGGCGACGAGATCGAGCGTGCCGAGACCCTCGCGCCGCGCCTCTTGGACGGTCACGCCGGCTCGCCTTGCGCACCGGCGCCATCAACATCTCCGGCGCCATCGCCGGCGATGACCATCGCAGCCGATGCGAGGCCGCGATCATAGGCGACGCCGCCCAAGGCGGAGACGAGGCCGACGCGCGCGCCGGCGACCTGCCAGGACACCCGCCCCTCCGCGGTGTCGGCGAAGGCCGATCCCGTCACCTGGCGGATCGCCTCGACGAGGGCGAGATGACCGCCCGCCGCGCCGGGGCGCCCGGCAGCGAGGAGACCGCCGGACGTGTTATGCGCGAGCGATCCGTCGCGCGTCAGCGTGTGCGCGCGGACGAAGGCCGGCCCCTCGCCCTTGAGGCAGAGGCCCGCGTCCTCGAACTGCATGATCGAAAAGGCGGGGCATTCATCGTTCGTCTCGACGATGTCGATGGCATCCGGCTCGATCCCGGCTTCGAGCCAAAACGTTTCAGCGTCCCGCGCAAGGCCGCCACGGAACTGCAGATCGTCGAACCGGTAGGCGTTGTGCCGCTCGGTGGCGGCGAGGATGCGCGCGAACGGAAGCCGGGCGGCGACCGCATCCACCTCACGCAGCACCAGAAAACCCTCACCGCCCGAGATCGGGGTCGGCCGGTCGTGGACGACGAGGGGCGCGGCGAGGACGGAGGCGTCGAGATAGTCCTCCAACGCCATCGGGCCGTCATTGTGGAGCGCGAAAGGGAGGCGGTGCGCGTTGGTCCGCTGCGCAAGACAGAGGCGGGCGAAATCCTCCCGCGTCGCCCCGCGACGCATCATGGCCTGGGTGATGAGCGCGAGAACGATCGTCTCGCGGTCGGCCGCGACA
The DNA here is from genome assembly GCF_021556395.1 of Acuticoccus kalidii. Classification (GTDB taxonomy): domain Bacteria; phylum Pseudomonadota; class Alphaproteobacteria; order Rhizobiales; family Amorphaceae; genus Acuticoccus; species Acuticoccus kalidii. The sequence goes on along the minus strand of NZ_JAKGCS010000008.1, from coordinate 210,590 downwards.
GGGTCGAACGTTTGCGGCGACACCGGCGGCGCGGCCACCGGTCCCCGATCGGCGCCGATCACCGCCACCATGTCGACATCACCGGCAGCGACGAGACGGGCGGCACGCCGGGCGGCAGCGATTGCGCTCGCTCCGTCGAGGACCGGACCGTCGAGATAACGGCAGGAAAGGCCGAGATGGTCGGCGATGCCGAGCGCGGTTTCGGCTCCCGTCGTCCCACTCGTCACGCTGAGGCCGTCGAGTTGGCCGTGGCGCAGGCCCGCTGTGTCGAGAACGCCCGCGATCACTTCGGCGACGAGGCGAAGGGTCGGCGCTTCACTCCGGTGCGGCTTCAGCGAGAAAGGGGCGGCGAGAACCACGCCGTCATAGGCCGCGCTCACGCTCGATATCGCGCCTTTGCTGGCATGACGGACGCCCGTACGATCATCGCTCGCCTTCGTGATGGAAGACGAGCTTGCGCAGCAGCGCGCGCAGCATCTCGACCTCCGTCGCATCGAGGGAGCCGGTGCTTTCCCGCTCCCGCTCGGCGGCATGGCGCAGGAGTTCAGCGAGCTTTGCTTCCCCCTGGGCGGTAATCGCGAGCGCCCCCGCGCCCGCGCTGGTCACATAACCGAGCCGGCCGAGGACGTTGCAGGCATCGTCGAACCGGCTTTGGGAGAGCATCGTGCGGGTCAGCAGCTCGCCGATGCTGGTGGGCCCGGCGGCGGAGAGGATCGAGAGGATCCGCATCTGGCCGCCATCGGTCTCCTCGACCGTCAGCGAATCGGCGAACCCTCTGAAGAGGTGGCTGTAAGCGCGGAAGAGCAGCGGCAGGAGGAAATCGTCATAAGGGTGGCGGGCGCCCTCCTCCTCCACCGCGACGCCGCCGGCGCCCGGATGCGGCGCGATCGCCCCATAGCGCCCCTCGGCGAAGACGAGCCCGCGCCGGTCGTATCGCACGAAGCGCTCGACGCGGCCGACGATGATGAGATGATCCCCCCCGTCGAAGGCCGCGTGGCGCGTGCACTCGAAATGGGCCGCGGGGTCGGGAAGCAGCGGCACGCCGCCGAGGCCGGGGCGCCAAGCGATATCGGCGAACTTGTCGGCGCCGGGTTTCGCGAAGCGGTTCGACAGCTCGACCTGATCCTGGGAGAGGACGGAGAAGGCGAAGCGCTCGGCCTGCGACAGGGCCGCGAAGCTGCGCGCCCGGCGGTCGAGGGACCACAGGACGAGCGGCGGATCGAGCGACACGGAGGCGAACGAATTCGCCGTCATGCCGACCGGCGCACCCTCCTCGCCGAGACACGTGACGATCGTCACCCCGGTTGCGAACTGACCGAGCGCGCGGCGCATTTCGCGCGTGTCGATCACCTCGTGTGCGCGGACCACTTCGTTCATGATCCGCGGCGTGCCTCGGTCCCGCAGCCGGTCATCGACGCCGCCTTTGCGATCTTCCCCGTCATCTCAAACTCACGCACGTTGTCCGCTACACCCTTCGACAAGGGTCCAGTCCACCGGCCCGTTCCATTCCACATAAGCGAGGACACGCGGATTCTCGACGATCGGCAACCCGCCGCTCACCGGAAAGTGCGCATGGGCCGGCACGGCGCGCGAGGCGGCGGCCGCGCGCCTGCGTCCATGATCGGAAAGAGCGTGGCGTGGTTCCGACGGGGCGAACATCAGGTCCTCCAATTGTTGGAGGATAGAGCACACTTTCGGCCATACGGCCAAGGCGCGGATGAAACCCGGTGGCGACACCGATCGCATCGATCGCGCCGACCGTGAACGATTAGGACAGCGTCGCGTCGCACACCAGCCCGCCGGGTGGCGGCTCGATGGGACCGGGGTGGCGGCGATCGACGATGCCGTTTTCGCCGGAGAGATAGGCTCGCAACGCGTCGATCGGCAAAGCGGGCGCGAAATATGGCCCATGCGCGAACGATACGCCGAGCTCAGCGAGCGCTCTGGCGTCCGCCTCCGTCGCGATCCCGTCGAAGACGAGGTCGAGATCGAGCGCCCGCGCGAACGCGATGATCGCGCGGACCACCGTCATGTTGGCGGGATCGGCGTCGATGTCGGCAAGGAGGCGTTTGGCGAGCCTCACCTCCGATAGGGGCAGCGTCGATGCGTGGACGAGCGAGCCGTAGCCTTGCCCGAAATCGCCGAGAGCGAAGCGGACGCCGGCGTCCGCCGCCTGCCGAAGCCGCGCCGCCAGCCTGCCGAGCCCGTCGTCGAGGAGGATGCTCTCGGCAATCTCGACCGTGATCGCCGGATCGCCTGGCAGTCGCTCGTACGAGAGGCTTGCGACCCGTTCGAGAAAGTCCGATCGCATCAGCTCCGCCACCGACGCGTTGACCGACAAGGCGAACGGCTCCCCGAGTGCGCGGCTGAGGGCGCCGATTTCCTGGACGGCGCGTTTCGTGACATGATGGCCGATCTTCACGGCAAGGTCCGCGTCTTCGACGATGACCGCCCAGTCCGCTCCGGGCGACACGCCCCCGTCGGCCCAGCTCGCGCCCGCCGCGAGGCCGACGACACGGCCCGTCGCGACCTCCACCTTCGGCCGGTAGGCCGGCACGATGCGCCCTTCGAGCAGCGCGTCGCGTGCGCGGGCGAGAGCGCGGTTGCGCTCGTCCGCGATCTGCCCGAGCACGGGCCGGTAGATTTCGAGCGCCGGCTCCGGCGTCGCCTTCATCCGGTAGAGGGCGAGGTCGGCCGCGGTGGTGAGGTCGTGCTCCGTCAGCCCGTGATCGGGCGCGATCGCGACACCGGCGCTCAGCGTCACATGCATCGACCGCTCGCCCCAGACGAGTCCGACGCGGAGGGCACTCCGCAGACGTTCGAGCACCATCTCGACGTCTTCGTGGCTGCGCAGATCCTCGAGGACGATCGAAAATTCGTCACCGCCCGTTCGCGCCACCGTGTCGTTCGCGCGGGTCCCCTCGTTGAGATGCTTCGCCACGAGCTTCAGAAGCTCGTCCCCAGCCGCGTGGCCGAGCGTGTCGTTGACGCGCTTGAAATCGTCGACGTCGACGAGGACGAGGCAGACGAGCGCGTTGGTGCGCCGCCGGCGCTGGAGGGCGAGGCGAAACCGGTCGGCGAAGAGCGCGCGGTTCGGCAGGCCGGTGAGGCTGTCATGGTTCGCCATCCACCAGAGCCGCTCGTTCGCTTTATGCTGGGTCGTCCGATCCTGAAAGATGCCGACGAGACGGTCGCCCTGCTCGCCACCGCGTTGCATCTCGCCGATGATGTGAACGGTCCGTTCGATCCCGTCGGGCGTGACATAGGGCAAGGTGAGATCGCACACCGTGCCGCTGTGCTCGAGGTCGCGAAACGCTTGCGCGAGGCGCTGGCGACCGGGCTCGGGATAGCTCGCGATCGTCTCGTCGATGAGCGGGGCGAGGCCGGTGGGGAGACCATGAATGCGGAAGACCTCGTCCGACCAGTCCTGCTCGCGCGAATGCGGGTCCGCCTCCCAGACGCCGATCTTGGCGGTCCGCTCGACATGGCCGAACATCTTCACGTGGCGCCGCAACTCGGCGCGATATCGTTGAATCAGCGCGAACTCACCGAGGAAACGGTTGCCCTCCGCACCGAACCGCTTGGCGCGCCGGACGAGAAGGCCGGGCGCCAGCGGGAAGACGAGACACAGATTGCGCCGGGCCCCGCTCGTCAACTCGATCTTGACGACACGGGCGAAGGGCGGCGCGAAGGGCAGCGGCGCGCCGGCAAGCGCTGCCTCCCCGTCGCGCAGCGCGGCGAGATCGACGGTCTCGGCATTGAGGGCGAGTTCGACCACCCAGGGCGTGATCGCCGAGGCCGCCCGGCCGCGCCCGACGAGGACCGGCTCCGGGTTGAGGTCGACGATCGCCACCGCGGCGTCGAGCATGAGCTCCGCCATGTCGGCGAACCGATCGAACGGCTGATCGCGGGCGAGCGAAGACAGCGCGGCATTGAATGACTTCAGCATCGCTGGCTTCCCGTTCGCGACGACCGCGGGGAACGCTAGCGCCTGAAGCGTGCCTGGAGCTTGCACGCGCTCCAGGCCGGGATCTTACTCCGGCTCGCGCCGCACGCCGGCCGGTCGGCGGACAGCCGCCGCGCTCTGCGCCATCGAGACGCCGACGCCGGCCGACATATAGCCGCCGTCGACATAGAGCGTCTGGCCCGAAATATAGTTGGCCTCCGGCGAGGCGAGGAAGGCGACCGCGTGCGCGACCTCGGCCTCCTCCCCGAAGCGACCGAGGGGAATCGTGCGGATATAGTCCGCCCGCGTCTCGGCGGTGTGCACCTCGCGGGAAAAGGGCGTGTCGACGGGACCGGGCGCCACCGAATTGGCGGTGATGCCGTAGGGACCGAGTTCCAGCGAGAGCTGGCTCATGAGGTGGATCAGCGCCGCCTTGGAGGTGCCGTAGGCGGTGCGGCCATACCCGGCGCGCACGCCGGCGATCGAGGTGATCGAGACGAGGCGGCCCGCGGCGCCGCGCTCCACCATGTCGCGTCCGGCGAGCTGAAAGAGGCCGAATGCGGCGCCGACATTGACCGCCATCGTGCGATCGAAGGTCGCCCGGTCGGTGTCGAGGAAGGGAGCGACCGAGACGATGCCGGCCGCATGGACGACGATGCCGATCGGTCCGAGCGCCTGCACGGATTCGCCGTAGGCGCGGCGGAGCGCGTCGTCATCCGAGACGTCGCAGGTGAGGCCGAAACCGTCGGGCAGCGTCGCGGCGCGCTCGGCGACGTCGTCCCCGATATCGATCATTGCGACACGGTTGCCCGCCGCGGCGAGCCGCTCGCAGATCGCAAAGCCGAGCGCACCGGCTCCGCCGGTCACGAGCGCGGTTCGCGGCAGAGGGCCCGGCTCGAACGGCTGGGATCCGTTACCGAGCATGGGACGCCTTCGTGGCGCGTGGCGGCGCGATACTGCAGTGCAGCGACGGACGGCGGAGCGACGGGGTCGGCATGTTCACGTTCGCTGAAGTCCCTTTCGGCGGAGGGGGAGACGACGAAATGTTCCGGCGAACCGGCCGCAAAGCGCCGGAACGCCTTGCGAATCGCACGTGCACTGTGCGCTTCGAGCGCCCCGCCGGGCCGCGCGGCCTCACCGAGGCGCAGGTTCGCACCGACGACGCGGCGCCAAGGCGCGCGCCAACCGGCCCGGCATTATACCGCACTGCGACACGAGGGCCAGTATATTCGGAAGAGAATCGATCGCCGGACGTGAAGAGACGGCATGGCCATAAAGACCATGCCGTCAGGGATAATGCCTCGCCGTTTGTTTTTATCGTCTCCGATGCCACGGCCGCTGCAGAACCGAGGCATCATCGCGAGGCAATCACAGTGCGAGCGACAATGCGCTGACAGGAGATCTACTCCCATGCGGCGCAACGGCTCACGCTATCCGTCCGAACCTAAGGCTAGGGCAGCCAAACCTTGCTGCCCACCCGCGAGTTCACGGGAACGTCATGACAGGCTCGGGGCGGCGCGTCCAGCAAATAAAGCAATAATCTGGCATTCTTCTTTATCAGCCAGGCTCCGTGCGGGCTTTTTTATGACCAAAGCGCACCATCGGCGCCCAACACACCCCATCATCGCGCGTCAGTGTGGCGATGCTTTGATCCCGATCATCGCAATCGCGGTATTTGGATGGTGTTCGGCCTTCCCAATTCCTGGCGCCCCTCGCCCACCCTACGAAAAAAGGCGCGGCCCCTTGGGCCACGCCTTTCCTTCTGATCGCTCCGGACGGACCGAGGCGCGGGTCTACGCCGCGACGCGGGCGCCCTTTCCCTTCTTCTCGGCCTGAAGGTTCTCGGCCATCAGGAAAGCGAGCTCGATCGCCTGCTCGGCGTTGAGACGCGGGTCGCAATGGGTGTGGTAGCGGTCCGACAACGTGTCGGCCGTCACCGCCCGCGCGCCGCCGGTGCACTCGGTCACATTGGTGCCGGTCATCTCGATATGGATGCCGCCGGCGTGGGTGCCCTCGTCCCGGTGCACGGCGAAGAAGGACTGAACCTCCTTCACGATCCGGTCGAACGGCCGCGTCTTGTAGCCGGCCATCGACACGGTGTTGCCGTGCATCGGATCGCAGGACCAGACGACCTTGCGCCCTTCCCGCTCCACCGCCCGGATCAGCGCCGGAAGATGATCCATCACCTTGTCCGCCCCGAAGCGGCAGATCAGCGTCATCCGACCCGACTCGTTCTGCGGGTTGAGGACGTCGAGCAGCTCGAGAAGGCCGTCCGGCGACAGCGACGGGCCGCATTTGAGACCGAGCGGGTTCTTCACGCCGCGGCAATATTCGACGTGCGCATGGTCCGGCTGACGGGTGCGATCGCCGATCCAGATCATGTGGCCGGACGTGTCGTAATAATCGCCCGTCAGGGAATCGACGCGGGTGAACGCCTCCTCGTAGCCGAGAAGCAGCGCCTCGTGGCTGGTGAAGAGGTCGGTCGACTGAAGCTGCGGCGTGTTCTTCGATTCGATGCCGCAGGCGCGCATGAAATCGAGGCTCTCGGAAATCCGGTCAGCCAAGTTACGGTATCGATGGCCCTGCGGCGAATCCTCCACAAATCCCAGCATCCAGGTGTGGACGTTGTCGAGGTTCGCATAACCACCCTGCGCGAAGGCGCGCAAAAGGTTGAGCGTCGCGGCCGACTGACGGAACGCCATCTCCATCCGCTCCGGATTGGGCGTACGGCCTTCGGGCGTGAAGGCGATGTCGTTGACGATGTCACCGCGATAGGACGGCAGCTCCACGCCGTCCTGCGTCTCGACCGCCGAGGACCGCGGCTTGGCGAATTGGCCGGCGATGCGGCCCACCTTCGTCACCGGAGAGGCGGCGCCGTAGGTGAGGACGACGGCCATCTGTAGAAAGACGCGAAAAAAGTCCCGGATCCCGTCGGGATGGTGCTCGGCAAAGGCCTCCGCGCAGTCGCCGCCCTGCAGCAGGAAACCGTTGCCCTCGGCGACGCGGGCGAGCTCGGCCTTGAGGGCGCGAGCTTCACCGGCAAACACCAGCGGCGGATAGGACGCAAGACGCGCCTCGACGGCACGCACGGCATCCTCATCCGGATACTCGGGCAATTGCTTGGCCGGCTTTGCACGCCAGCTTGAGGGACTCCAGGTTTTCGCGTTCGAGATCATGGCACTCACCAACTGTTTCGCGGCGGACCGCCGTCATCCGCCGGCAAGAGCCTCGCGTCAACATTTGATAGCATCCGATCGACCAATTTTCGCTCATCGGCGCTCAATTGTTGCGCACGAGGATACCTCGGTTTGGCGCGATCGTCGACGATCGGAACGGACCAACCTTCCGTGGTCTCCATGAAGCGAGACACGCCGTCGGCGCCGAATTCTCGCAAGAAGCCTTGCAGGATGCAGTCGATATAACTGAGCGTGATGGGATTGTCTTCGTCGCCGAAATGATCGGACCCGGCAGACGCTTTGAAGATCAGCATCGGCCCATCGAGCGACAGGCCGTCCGCGTAGTCGGCCCCCGAAAGCGGGATCGCGTCATAGCGATATTCTCGCGCTTCGATCGTCGGCCAATAGGTATCATCGAAGGTGCACAGTAGGCCCTCGATCTCGCTCCCCGCGTCCTCCATGACCGACACCGCGCACACGCCGCCCGTCACCTCGCGGCTCGAGGCGCGCCAGGCGCGGCGCCAACCTTTGACCCGCGCGGGCCGCACGTCGATCGTCTCGGGCAGCGTCGCCCGGTTGACCAGTGATCCGTATCCGAAAACCGAAAAGCTCAAGCTGCCTCGCGACGAAGCTGGCGGGTCGGGGAGCGCATCGTGACGAGCTCCTCCGCCGCGGTGGGATGAACGGCGACGGTGGCGTCGAAGTCGGCCTTGGTCGCACCCATTTTGACGGCGATGCCGAGAACCTGGGCCAACTCGCCCGCCCCGTGCCCCATGACATGGACGCCGAGGACGCGGTCGGTCTCGCCATCGACGATGACCTTCATGAACGTGCGCTCGTCCCGCCCGGTCAGCGTGTGGAGCATCGGACGGAAGCTCGTCGCGTAGACGTCGACCGCATCATAGACCTCGAGCGCCTCCTCCTCGGTGAGGCCGACGGTGCCGAGCTCGGGCTGGGAGAACACCGCCGTCGGGACCAGCGTGTGGTCGACCTTGCGCGGGGTGTCGCCGAACACGGTGTCGGCGAAAGCGTGGCCCTCGCGGATCGCGACGGGGGTGAGATTGATGCGGTCCGTCACGTCGCCGATCGCGTAGATCGACGGGACGGAGGTCCGGCTTTCATGGTCGACGCACACCGCGCCGCGCTCGTTGAGCGTCACCCCAACCGCATCGAGGCCGAGCCCTTCGGTCGCCGGCCGGCGGCCTGTGGCGAAGAGGATCGCGTCGGCGGCGAGCGTCTCGCCCGACCGCGTGGTGGCGAGGAGTTCCTCGCCCCGCTTCTCGATGTTGGTGAAGATCGTGTCGAAGCGGAAATCGACGCCCTTCTTCTCCATCTCGGCGCGCAGATTGCCGCGCAATTCGTCGTCGAAGCCGCGCAGGATCTCGGAGCCGCGATAAATCAGCGTCGTCTCCGTGCCGAGGCCGTTGAAGATCCCGGCAAACTCCACCGCGATATAGCCACCACCGGCGACGAGAAGGCGCTTCGGCTGCCTCTTCAGATAAAACACCTCGTTCGAGGTGACGACGTGCTCGATGCCGGGAAGCGTGGTGTCGAGCCAGGGCCGGCCGCCGGTCGCCACGAGGATCACGCGCGCCGTCACGGTGCGCTCTTCCATCGCGATGCGCACCTGGTGCGGCCCCTCGATGGCGGCGCTGCTCATGAACAGCTCGACGCCGGAATTCGTCAGATTGCGGATATAGATCGCGTTGAGGCGGTCGATCTCGCGGTCCTTGTGGCCGATGAAGGTCGGCCAGTCGAAGGTCGCTTCGCCGCTCGTCCAGCCATAGCCGGCCGCGTCCTCGAAATGCTCGGAGAATTGCGAGGCGTAGACCATCAGCTTCTTCGGCACGCAGCCGCGAATGACGCATGTGCCGCCGACGCGATGTTCCTCGGCGATCGCCACTTTCGCGCCGTGTTGGGCGGCGATCCGCGCCGCGCGCACCCCGCCGGAGCCAGCGCCGATGACGAAAAGGTCGTAATCGTATTGGCTCACCAGTCCGCTCCTTGCCTCGTCGGCACCGACGGTCGCCGGCACCGATCGTCGCCGACATCGCCGGCATCCACCGGGGCGCCACTGCGCCCGCGTCAAATCCGCTCGTCATATGGGCGCGGATTCGCCGATTGCGTCCGTGTCGGGCGCGGATCAGATCCGCGCTCGGACATGCCGGCGGAGCGCGACACGGCTCGCGCGCCGCGAACGCTCGGCAGAAAGCGCGGCCCGCCTGGACATGAACCGTCCAACCGGGCCGGCAAAGGGCGCCACTTCACGCCATGATCAAAGGGCGGTGAGCGCACCGCTCCCGACATTAAGAGGGCGGTGAAAACACCGCCCGCGCCCCGCGATCGCGGGACGCGTGCGCCTTAGAGCAGGCCGTCTTCGCGCAGCTTGGCGCGCGTCGCCTCGACCATCTCGTTCGACAGACGCTCTTCCCACTGGCGTGCCGCACCGATCGACAGTGCGGTGATCACCGGGGTCTCCTCGGCGAACTTCGTGCCGACCGGCGATTCGAAGAACGCCTTCAGCTCGTTGAGCTCCTCCTCGGAAAAGCGGCGCGCCCAAACGAGCTGCATCGTGTTCGACAGCTCGACGCGGCGCTTTGCGAAATCGATCGCGATCTCCATCACCGTGTCCTCGATCTCACGCGTCAGCGCGGGATTGGACCGGATGAAGACCCCGCGGGTCTGCTCGGCGAGGCGGGGCAGGATGTCGTCGAACCCTTCGTCGGAATGGGTCAGATCGATCACATCCTGCGCGGCCTGCAGGTGGGATTGGGTGAAGTCCTCGTCCGTCTGCGCCGGCTGCGGAGCAGGCGCTTCGTTCTGTGCGGCGGCGGGTCCCGCCATCACGAGGCCGGCGAAGAGCGCGGCAATCAGAGAGGTGGTACGCATCGGGGCATCCCTAAACAGGCAGCATTGCATCGTCGGCTTGAAGCAATTCGCGCCGCAACTTGCAAGGTCTGGCGGCTGGCCACCCCCCAAAGGGTGCGCTATGCCCCCCTCTCGCCTCCCCCGATCAGCGCACGAGACATGATGACAGTGGATAGATTGGCCGTGTTCGACCTCGACGGAACGCTCGTCGATACGGCGCCCGACCTCGTCGACACCTGCAACGTCGTGCTCGCCGCACGCGGCATCGCGACCGTCGATCCCGCGCGGCTGCGCTATGAAATCGGAATGGGCGCCCGCGCGATGATCGAAGGCGCCCTCCGCATCAACGGGGTGACGCTCGGTGCCGACGAACTCGACCGCGCGCACGAGGAGTTCCTCACCCACTATGCGAGCCGGATCGATAAATTGAGCCGCCCCTTCCCGGAGCTCCTCGCCGCGCTCGACCGTCTGACGGTCGAAAATGTCGCGCTCGCGGTCTGCACCAACAAGGCCGAAGGGCTCGCCCGCCAGCTTCTCGACGCGCTCGGCCTCTCCCCGCGATTCGTCGTCGTCACCGGCGGCGATACGTTCGCGGTGAAAAAACCCGACCCCGCCCACCTCCTCCAGACGATCGCGCTCGCCGGCGGCGACAAGGATCGCTGCGTCTATGTCGGCGACAGCCGCATCGATCGGGAGACAGCCGCCGCGGCCGGCATTCCGATGGTCGGCCTCACCTACGGTTATTCGGACGTGCCGATGACCGAGCTCGCGCCGGAGCGCCTGCTCGCCCCCGGCGAGGATGTCGGCGCGGCGATCCTGTCCCTCTTCGTGGATGAGGTGAGCGCGGCCTGACGCGCCGCGCCCGCTCAACCCGTGCGGTCGAGCGGGAGCACGGCGGTAAAGGTGGAGCCGCGCGGCCCGCTGCGCTCCAGCTTCAAATCGCCGCCGAGACGGACCATGATCTGCCGTGAGATCGCAAGGCCGAGCCCCGCCCCGTTCCGCGTGTTCGCGCCCCAGGCGGCGCCGAACTTCGTGAAGAGGCGCGGGCGGAGGCCGTCCGGCACACCCGCCCCGTGATCGGAGACGCGCAGCACCGCCGCCCCCTCCTCCGCCGCCACGGCGACCGTCACCTCCGGCGGATCGCCGTGGAATTTCACCGCGTTCGAAATGAGGTTGACGAGCACCTGCTTCAGCCGGTCGCCGTCCGCCGCCACATGGACCGGCGCCGGCGCGTCGATCTTGATCGTCACGCCGTTGCGCTCGGCAAACCCCTCCATCGCCGCGGCGGATGCGGCGACGATCGACGCCGCGTCGACGCGCTTGACGGTGATCGGCGCAATTCCGGCTTCGAGCCGTGACAGGTCGAGAATATCGTCGAGCAGGCGGGTGAGCCGCTCCGATTCGGTGAAAATGATCTCGATGAAGCGGGCCGAGCGGTCCGCGTCGGCCGGGCCGTCGCGCAGGAGCTCCGCAAAGGCGCGTACGGCCGTCAGCGGCGTGCGCATCTCGTGGCTGACGCGGCTCAGAAAATCGTCCTTTTCCTGCAACAATTCGGTGAGCGTCGCGTTCGCCGTGCGCAATTCGGCGGCGGTGCGCTCGAGCTCGACGGAGCGCACGCCGAGATGGCGCGCCGCCTCGATCGCGTCCTGCGTCTCGCGCAAGAGGGTGATCGCCGCGTCGACGCTGAGCGGCTCGCCCGTTGCGACGCGGGTCACCATGGTGTGCGCCGAGGCGGCGCCGACGGCATAGCCGATCTCGCGCTCGACGTGCGAGACGAAGGCGCTGTCGAGCGCCTGATGGTCGGTCGTGCCGCCCTCCTCGGCGAACATCGCATGGGCGCGCGCCGGGCCCAGAATGCGCTGGGTGAGGCGGTAGAGATCGCGCCGGCTCACGGAACGGCGCAAGGTGGGCTCCGGGCCGCCGCGATGGAGCGCGTCGACGAACAAGGTCGCCTGAAGTTGGTCGATCGCCGCCCCCTCGGTCGCGAGCGAGACGGCGACGTAGAGCGCGGTGTTGAGCGCGAGAGACAAGGTTACGCCGAACACCAGCGGATCGACCGCGCCCGGCCCCGACGCCATCCGCTCGGTGAGGACGAGCTCGCGCAAGACGAGGACGAACCCGTCCCCCGCCCCGAAACTCGGCAAAAGCAGCGTGACGATCCACACCGCCGCGCCCGCGACGAGGCCGGCCGTCGCCCCGAACCGGTTCGCCCGCCGCCAGAACAGCCCACCGAAGAGCGCCGGCGCGAATTGGGCGACCCCGGCAAAGGCGATCAACCCGATCGAGGCGAGCCCGTTGTCCGCCCCAGAGGCGCGGCTATAGAGATAGCCGAGCGTCAGGATGACGACGATCGCGACGCGCCGCGTGAAGAGGACGGCGGCGGTGAGCCCCGTCGCCTCGCGCGATGGCCGATCGGCGAGCTCCGGCGCGACGAGATGGTTGGAGATCATCACCGCGAGCGCCAACGACGCGACGATCACCATCGACGTCGCGGCCGACAGTCCGCCGATGAAGGCGACGAGCGCGAGCGCGCTCACCCCTTCGGCGAGTGGTACGGTGAGGACGAAGAGGTCCGGCTCGGCTCCGGCCGGCAGATGGGTGAGGCCGGCCGCCGCAATCGGCAGCACCGCGAGCGTGATCAGGAAAAGGTAGAGCGGAAAGAGCCACGACGCCGCCGCGAGATGCCGCTCGTCGCGATTTTCGACCACCGTCACCTGGAACTGGCGCGGCAGGCACACGATCGCGATCGCCGAAAGGGTGGACAGGATCACCCACCGCACGCTGCGCTCGGCCGGCATCGCGGCGACGTTGCGCATCGCCTCGTGCCAATCGGCGAACGCCGCCCCCTCCGCCGGGCCGCTCCGAATGAGGAGGACCGCGAAGAGGCTGATCGCGAGCAAGGCGGCGAGCTTCACCACCGATTCGAAGGCGATCGCCGCGACGATGCCGGGTTGGCTCTCGTCGGCGTTCAGCCGGCGCGTGCCGAACAGGCAGACGAAGAAGCACATCGCGACCGCCACCCAGAAGCCGGTATCGGCCCCGTCCGCCCCCTCCCCGACCAGCGCCGAGAAAGAGCGCGAGATGGCGAGGAGTTGGAGCGCGATATATGGCGTGATCGAGGCAATCGCGATCAATGTGACGAGCACCGCAACGGGGCGGCTCTTGCCGTAGCGGGCAGAGAGGAAGTCGGCGATCGAGGTGATGCGCTGCGCCTTCGCGATCCGCACGAGCTTCGGCAGGAAGACCCACCAGGCCATCAGGACGAGGGTCGGCCCGATATAGATCGTGACGAATTCGAGCCCCGAGCGCACTGCCGTTCCGACCGCGCCATAGAAGGTCCACGAGGTGCAGTAGACGGCGAGCGACAGGGTGTAGACGACGGGCGAGAAGAGCCCGACGCCGCGCCCCGCCGCCGCGAGCCTGTCGGTCGCGAAGGCGATGACGAAGAGGAGCGCGAGGTAGGAGCCTCCGACCGCGAGGACGAGGGGCGAAGCGAGCATCAGTCCCGCATCCCGCGATTGAGAAGGCGCGTCAGGAGGATCCCGAGAAGCCAGGCGGCGAACACGTAGATGACGAGCGAGGGAACGCCGAAGACCGTCCATTCGCGCTGGGCGAGCGCAAGGGCCGTCGGCGTGAAGAGCAGCGGCCCGCCGACGGCGACGATGGTGCGCAGGTCCGTCCGTTCCGGGGCGATCGGCTCCGGCGGCGCGCGCGGAGGCTCCTCGCGCTTCACGCCTCGGCGAGCAGCGTGCGCACGGTCTCCATGAGCGCACGATTGGAGAAGGGCTTCGTCACGAACGCGTCGACGCCGAGCGCTTCCATGCGGGCCCGGTCGGCGGCCTGTCCCTTCGCGGTGAGAACGCACGTCTTCGGCCGCACCGCGAGCCCCCGGACAGCCTCGGCGACGTCGAAACCGGAGCGACCGGGCAGCATGATATCGAGCACGATGAGGTCGTAATCGCCGACCGCCGTCATCGCCTCCTCGCCGTTCGCGATCACCTTCGCCGTGATCCCCTCCCGCTCCAGCAGGTAGACGAGCGCCTCGGCGATGTGCGGCTCGTCCTCGACGATCAAAACCCGCGTCATCGCCTAATCCTCCCGTCCGCCATGGGCGCGCTGACCACAGCCCGGACGCTTGCAGGAAAGGCACTCGTAGCCGGCGCGGGTGATGAGGCTTTCCCGCCCGGAGGCGAACGCGTCGCCATAGACGATCGCATCGGCGTGGGCGGCGTCGACGCCGAGCATCACCGCAAAGCGCGTCGGCGGCTGGGCCTGGCGGCGCGGCGCCTTTTCGACGGCGCGGGCGATGAAGAGGAAATGCTCACCCTCGAGGTCGGCGAGCTGGGCGATGGTGCGCCCCGGCTGGCCGAATGCCTCGTAGATGGCCCAGAGCGGGCAGGCACCGAACAGCGGCAGACGCAGCGTCGGCGTCGACAGGCGCTTCGACACCGTGCCCGCCGGATCGACCCGGAGAAAGGCGAACGGCACCCCCTCCGCCTCCGGCCGGCGCAAGGTCGCGAGGCGATGGGCGATCTGCTCGAAGCTCGCGCCGAAGCGGGCGGCGAGCTCGTCGACATCATAGCGCAGCGCCACGGCGGCGTCGTGGAAGGCCTCGTAGGGCATGAGATAGGCCCCCGCCGCATAGCGCGTGAGCGCCCCCCGTGCGCGCCGCTCGGCGCCTTCGGTGCGGAACTGGTGCCGTCCGAGCTCGGCCTCTACGACCGCGCCGAGTTCCTCCACCATCAGGGCGTACGCGGCGGCGAAACGGCCGCTCGGATCGGTCTGCGCGAAGGGCGGCGCGTCGAGCGCCTCGACGGCCATCTCGATCGCGTGGAAATAGTTGTTGCGGTCCTGAAGGAAGGCGTCGACCTCGCGCACGTCCGCGCCCGCGGCATCGACCGCGGTGCCGGATTGGAGCGCCTTGATCATCTCGCGCGCGACGTCGCTGAGGCGTGCACTCTCGGAGGCGAGCGTCTCGGTGAAGCGGCGGCGGTGCGCGTCCTCCATCGTGTCGAAGTCGGACAGGATCTCGGACGCGGCGCGGATCGAGGTGATCCGGCTCAGAATATCGTGCGCGAAGGAGATCCATTGCGGGTCGCGGGCGAACCGATCGGCGAGTCGGAAGGCGCGCGCCTCCGCGGTGAGCGCGCGGGCATGAAGTTCGAGAACGACGCTCGCCCAGTCCGGGGAATAGGCGACGAGGCCGGCCGCGTTGCCGGGAGAGCCGTCCGGCAGCGTCCGCGAGACCTCGGCGAGATCGGCGGCGAGGCGATCGTCGCTGACGGCGGTGAAGGCGTCGGCCGGGACGCCGAGCCGCTCGGCGATGCGGTTGAGAAGGCGTCCGCCGATCTGCCGCTTGTCGCTCTCGATCAACGACAGATAGGCCGACGACACGCCGACGGCGGACGCGAGATCGCGCTGCGTCACACCGGCGGTTCTGCGTTGCGTGCGAATCCGATCACCGATCGGAACGCGCTGCGCCGTCGTCATATCGTCCTCGCCCGTTTCCTCAACGGCCCCGTTCTTGTTGTCGCGTTTACAGGTGCCGTGCACTTAGCGTGTCGAGTTTACAGCGCTTTGCAAGCCCAAACGCGAAACAAATCGAGGCGTCGGGGATACTTTTTTCTGACACGGCGCTCCTCAGGTCCGCCAATCGACCGCCGTACCCCGGCATTTTCGCCCCATCTAAAATGATCGGCGCCTTAATTCTGGACGCGTCACCGCCTTGTGATTGAGTTTACAGTCTTCGCCCACCCAGAAGCAGATTTTTACAAATGTTTGACAACCGCAAACCTCTGCCTTGTGACGCCGAGACAGGCTGAATTAGACGTAAATAAGGCATTGGAGCCACGCCAAGAGCTTCAGCCAAGGGAGGACTTTTCAATGACCAAGTTCGAGCGTCCGTCTCGCCGAGGCTTCTTACAGGGCACCGCGATCGCCGGTGCCACGCTGGCCGTACCGACCTTCTTCACCCGCGGCGCCTGGGCTCAAGCGAATTTCTGTAACGCCCCCAAGGGCGCGAGCGTCGTGCTCGGCTTCAACGTCCCGCAGACCGGCTCCTATGCCGACGAGGGCGCTGACGAGCTGCGCGCCTATCAGCTCGCCGTGAAGCACCTCAACGGCGAGGGCGACGGCGGGATGCTGAACACGATGAAGCCCTCGAACCTCAAGGGGAACGGCATCCTCGGCAAGAAAGTCGAGTATGTGACCGGCGACACGCAGACGAAGTCCGACGCCGCCCGCGCCTCGGCCCGCCGAATGATCGAGAAGGACGGCGTCATCATGTTCGGCGGCGGTTCCTCCTCCGGCGTCGCGATCGCCCAGCAGTCGCTCGCCCAGGAAATCGGCGTCGTCTACATGTGCGGCCTCACCCACTCGAACGACACGACGGGCAAGGACAAGCGCCGCTACGGATTCCGCCACTTCTTCAACGCCTACATGTCCGGCGAGGCGCTCGGCCCGGTGCTCGCCGAAGTGATGGGCAAGGACCGCCGCGCCTATCACCTGACGGCCGATTATACCTGGGGCTGGACGCAGGAAGAATCGATCAAGAACGCCACCGAAGCCCTCGGCTGGGAGACGGCGCAGACCGTCCGCACCCCGCTCGGCGCCGGCGACTTCTCGCAATATCTGACGCCGGTCCTGAACTCGGGCGCCGACGTCCTCATCCTCAACCACTACGGCAACGACATGGTAAACTCGCTCACCCAGGCCGTGCAGTTCGGGATGCGCGACAAGCAGGTGAACGGCAAGCAGTTCGAGATCGTCGTGCCGCTCTATTCGGAGCTGATGGCCGAAGGCGCCGGCGAGGCGGTGAAGGGCATTTTCGGCACCTCCAACTGGGACTGGAAGCTGACCGACGAGGGCACCGCCGCCTTCACCAAGTCGTTCGGCCAGGAATATGGCCGTCCGCCCTCGCAGGCCGCCCACACCTGTTATGTGCAGACCCTCCTCTACGCCAACGCGGCCGAGACCGCCGGCACCTTCTACCCGCCCGAGGTGATCAAGGCGCTCGAGGGCTTCGAGTTCGACGGCATGGGCAACGGGCCGACCCTTTACCGGGCCGACGATCACCAGTGCTTCAAGGACGTGCTCGTGGTGCGCGGCAAGGAGAACCCGAGCTCCCAGTTCGACCTTCTCGAGGTCTACAAGGTCGTCCCGCGCGACCAGGTCACCTACAAGGCCGATATTTTCGGCGGTGAGCTCGGCCCCTACGAAGTGGCCGGCTGCGCCGCCTGACACCCGACCGATAACGGGCCGGCGCGCGCGCCGGTCCGCGTATCCGACGAGACGCGATGCGCCCGCGGCCCTCCGGCCGCGGCGAACGCGGATTTGTGGCCGCACGCGACGGGGAGTGCGATGGACGCCATCCTTCTTCAGGTTCTGAACGGTCTCGACAAAGGCGGCGCCTATGCGCTCATCGCCCTTGGCCTGACCCTCACATTCGGCACCCTCGGTGTCGTTAATTTCGCCCACGGCGCGCTCTTCATGCTGGGCGCCTTCTGCGCGGTCGGCCTCCAGGAGGTGCTGACCCTCTCGGTCCGCGTGCGCGACGAATCGATCACCTTCTTCGAGGCCTACAAGGAAGAGCCCTATCTCGTCCTCTGGTTCGGCGACACGGGCGCGGCGATCATCGACTGGGTGGTGCCGCTCTCCGTCCTCGTGACCATCCCGTTGATGCTGCTCATCGGCGTCGCGTTCGAGCGCGGTCTGATCCGCTTCTTCTACAAGCGCCCGCACGCCGAGCAGATCCTCGTCACCTTCGGCCTCGCGATCGTCATCCAGGAGCTGATCAAGGCCGGCTTCGGCGCCAACCCGATCCCGATTTCGGCGCCCGAGATCGCCCGCGGCTCGGCCGATATCGGTGCGATGCTCGGGCTATCGGGCGTCCTCACCTATCCCTGGTGGCGGCTCATCTATCTCGCCTCGTCGCTCTTCATCATCGGCGGCGTCTTCGCCTTCCTCAACCTCACCACCTACGGCATGGTGGTGCGCGCGGGGATGGCCGACCGGGAGACGGTCCAGCTCCTCGGCATCAACATCCAGCGGCGCTTCACGGTGGTCTTCGGCCTCGCCGCGGTCGTCGCCGGTCTCGCCGGCGCCCTCTACACCCCGATCCTGACGCCGAATTATCATATCGGCATGGACTTCCTGGTCCTGTCCTTCGTGGTCGTCGTGGTGGGTGGAATGGGCTCGCTCGGCGGGGCGGTTCTCGCCGGCTTCCTGCTCGGCATCCTGCAATCCTTCGCCTCGCTCAACGAGGTGAAGTCGATCCTGCCCGGCATCGACCAGATCATCATCTATCTCGTCGCTGTCGTGGTGCTTCTCGCGAGGCCGCGCGGGCTGCTCGGCCGCCGCGGCGTGATGGAGGCGTAGGCGATGGATACGACGAACACCACCGCCGACTTGAAGTCCGCGACGATGGACGCCGACACGCACTCGGCCCACTATCACACCAAGTCCGAGGTGCCGACGCAGCTTCCGCCGCTCGGCCCCGACATGCGCCCCTTGTGGCCGCCCAAGGTCGACATCCTGATGACGGTCCTCTTCGGGATCGCCGTCTTCTCGATGCCGATCTGGCTCCAGCCCTTCGGCGCGGCCTACCCGGACCTCATGCAGCGCTTCGCGATCTTCGGGATCTTCGCGATCGGCTTCAACATCCTGTTCGGGCTGACCGGCTACCTCTCCTTCGGCCACGCCGCCTTTCTCGGTATCGGCTCCTATGCGGCGGTCTGGTCGTTCAAGCTCCTGTCGCTCAACGTCGTGCCGGCGATCATCCTCTCGGTGTTGATCGCGGGCGTCTTCGCGGCGGCGATCGGTTATGTCTCGCTGCGCCGGTCGGGCATCTACTTCTCGATCCTGACGCTCGCCTTCGCGCAGATGTGCTACAATCTCGCCTATTCGGTGCTCACCCCGATCACCAACGGCGAGACCGGGCTTCGCGTCCTGCGGAACGATCCGCGCGTGCTCGACGCGCTCGTCGGCTCGTCCGAAGTCGCCATCCCCCGCGCCTCCTTTTTCGGCATCTCGATGACGGGGATGGCCGGGTTCTGGGCCTGCGCGGTCTGTCTGATGATCGCCTTCTATATCGCGCTGCGGATCACCCGCTCGCCCTTCGGCATGATGCTGCGCGGCATCAAGTCGAACCAGACGCGCATGGCCTATGTCGGCTTCAACACGCGGCCTTATACGCTCGTCGCCTTCATCGTGTCGGGCATGTATGCGGGCCTTGCCGGAGCGCTCCTTGCGGTCGTCGACCCACTCGCCGGCGCGGAGCGGATGCAATGGACGGCCTCGGGCGAAGTCGTGCTGATGACGATCCTCGGCGGGGCGGGCACCCTCCTCGGCCCGTTCATCGGCGCGGTTCTCATCAAATATTTCGAGAACATCTTCTCCGCGCTCGGCCACACCACCCTGTCGGACGCCTTCTCGTTCCTGCCCGACGGCGTCCGCGAGTTCGCCGTCAGCATCGTCTCGCCCTTCGTCGGCGAGGGGTGGCATCTCACGCTCGGCGTTCTCTTCGTCCTCGTCGTGATCTTCCTGCCGGGCGGGCTTGCCGAAGGCTTCAGACGGATCGGCCGCATGTTCCGCGGCGGCAACAAGTCGGAGACGTCATCATGAAGGGGAACGCCGTCCTGCACGTCGCCGACGTTCAGAAGAATTTCGCAGGGCTTCGGGCGCTGTCCGACATCGATCTCATGATCGAAGAGGGCAAGACCCACGCGATCATCGGGCCCAACGGGGCCGGCAAGTCGACGCTCCT
Organism: Acuticoccus kalidii; assembly: GCF_021556395.1. Lineage (GTDB taxonomy): Bacteria > Pseudomonadota > Alphaproteobacteria > Rhizobiales > Amorphaceae > Acuticoccus > Acuticoccus kalidii. The sequence continues at coordinate 190,837 of NZ_JAKGCS010000008.1, read as the reverse complement.
CAATGTGTGCGTCGGCCGCATCGCCCCGGACGAAGGCGCGGTCGTCTTCAAGGGCCAGGTGATCACCGGCAAGAAGCCGCACGAGATCAACCAGCTCGGCATCGCCCGCGTCTTCCAGACGCCGGAGATCTTTCCCGACCTCACGCTCCTCCAGAACGTGATGGCGCCCGCTTATGCGCGGCGCGACGGTCCGATCCGGCTGAATCTCCTCTCCGCCCTCGACGCCGACAAGGACGTGCGCGCCGAGGCCGAGCACGTGCTTCTCGATCTCGGCCTCATCGAGAAGCGCCACCACGAGGCGGCCTCGCTCTCACGCGGCGACAAGCGACGCCTCGAGCTTGCGATGTGCCTCGTTCAGCACCCCTCCCTCCTACTCCTCGACGAGCCGACCGCCGGCATGAGCCGGCTCGACACCAACCGGACGATCGACATCCTGAAACGCATCAAGGAGCGCGGGATGACGAAGGTGATCATCGAGCACGACATGCACGTCGTCTTCTCCCTCGCCGACAAGGTGTCGGTGCTCGCCCAGGGGCGGATCATCGCCGAGGGCACGCCAGACGAAGTGCGCGCCGACCCCCGCGTGCAGGAAGCCTATCTCGGAGGAGCCCACTGATGGCCGCGATCGACACCGCCGCGGAGGCCCCCTCCGGCCCGCGGGCCGCCCCGGAGAAGGAAGCCTTCTTCCGGTGCGAGGACGTTCACGCCTATTACGGCGAGAGCTATATCGTCCAAGGCGTCTCATTCGGCGTGAAGGAGGGCGAAGTCGTCGCCCTTCTCGGCCGCAACGGCGCGGGCAAGACCTCGACCTTGCGCACCATCGCACGGATCGACACCCCGCAATTGCGGCGCGGCTCGATCCATCTCGGCGCGCACGACCTCACCAAGATGACGTCCTATCAGGCCGCCCGCCTCGGCGTGCAGCTCGTGCCGGAGGATCGGCGGATCATCGCCGGCCTCACCGTGGAGGAGAACCTCCAGCTCAGCCAGATCGCCGAGCCGAAAGGCTGGGAGCTCGCGCGGATCTACGAGCATTTCCCGCGCCTTGCCGAACGGCGCCGCCAGGAGGCGGTGACGATGTCGGGCGGCGAGCAGCAGATGCTGGCGGTCGCCCGCGCCCTCGCCCGCGATATCAAGCTCCTCCTCCTCGACGAGCCCTATGAAGGCCTCGCCCCGGTGATCGTGCAGGAGATCGAGAACATCGTCGCCGAGATCAAGGCGCTCGGCATCACGACGATCATGGTGGAGCAGAACGCGATCGCCGCCCTTCACCTCGCCGACCGGGCGATCATCATGGACATGGGCGAGATCGTGCACACCGGAAGCGCCGCCGACGTCCTCGCCGACAAGGCGCTGCGCGAGGAATTCCTCGCCGTGTGAGCCCCGGCCAGGCCGCCGCCGAGGCGGGCCGGAGGGGCGAGACGGGCGCGGGCGCGGCACCATCCGCGCTTGCGGACCCATGGAAGCGGCCCGATGATGGACGCCCGCGCACACGCGCGCGCTTCCATCCTGAGGACCGCTCCTTGGCCGATCCCACGTCCCCGCCGATCTTCGACGGCCACAACGACATCCTGTCCAAGCTCGCCGCCACCGGCCCGGCCGGGGCGGTGAACCGTTTCCGGTCCAACCCGTCCGCCGCGATCGACGCCGCCCGCGCCAAGGTTGGCGGGTTCGCCGGCGGGTTCTTCGCCGTCTGGGTGCCGTCCTCCAATATCGGCGGACCGGATTATGGGGCGATGTCCTCCCCCCGTTTCAGCGTGCCCTTGCCGCCGGAGGTTCCGCACGATGAAGGGGTCGCCGCCGCGGCGATGCAGATCTCGATCCTCACCGAACTGGAGCGGGCGGGCGAAGTGCGGATCTGCCGCACGGCCGCGGCGCTCGAAGAGACGATCGGCGCGAACGGTCCGCTGGCCGCGATCCTCCATATCGAGGGCGCGGAGGCGATCGACCGCGACCTCTTTTTGCTCGACGTCTTCCATGCGGCGGGGCTCCGCTCGCTGGGGCCGGTGTGGAGCCGGCCGAACCGCTTCGGCCACGGCGTCCCCTTCCGCTTTCCGAGCTCGCCCGACACCGGCCCCGGCCTCACCGCGGACGGGATCCGCCTCGTCGAGCGATGCAACGCGCTCGGCATCATGGTGGACCTCTCCCACATCACCGAGCAGGGCTTCTGGGACATCGCCAAGCGCTCCGACAAGCCGCTCGTCGCGACCCACTCGAACGCCCATGCGCTCTGCGCCACCGCCCGCAACCTCACCGACAGGCAGCTCGCCGCGATCGCGGAGACCGGCGGCATGGTGGGTGTCAACTTCGCGACGGCCTTCTTGCGCGAGGACGGGCGGATGCTGCCCAACGTCCCGGTCGAACGCGTTCTCGACCATATCGACCACCTCCTCGCCCATCTCGGCGAAGACGGTGTCGGCCTCGGCTCGGACTATGACGGCGCCCTCGTCCCCGAGGCGCTCACCGGCATCGAGACGTTGCCGTTGCTGCGCGAGGCGATGCGCGCCCGCTATGGCGAGACGGTTTGCGAGAAATTGTGCTGGCGCAACTGGGTGCGCGTGCTGAAGGCGACCTGGGGCGCGTGATCGCCCCCGCCCGGCGCCGCTGAAGACGAGCGCACGGCGCGCCCTGTCTCCTCGGCCACCCTCGCCCGGATGATCCGGGCGCGTGCCCGCCCGCGCGTCAGATCTGCGCGAGCGTCCAGTTCACGATATCGGCCGAGAGCTGTTGAACGGCCTGGTTCATGCCGACCATCGCCGGCTCCGGCGCGTCGGACGAGAGCGGCACCATCGTGTCGAAGATGCGGCTCGACAGGACGCGGCCGTTCGAATCGTTGAGGAGCTTCACCGCGACGACGACACGCGCCTTGTCGCCGGCATAGGTCTCGACCTGGAAGGAGCGCACCTCGGTCACGACCTGGTAGTTGATGAGGAGGCTCTGCCCCGGAAGGCCGACCGCATTGACGCGCCCGGTGTTCTGGAACGTGTCGAGCAGCACCCGCTGAAGCACCCGCGGAACGGTGTCCTGATAGGCGACCTCGGGATAGTAGGAGATCGTCAGCTCGGTCGGTTTGACGGCGATCTTGTTCGACGCCAACGCCTCCAGCGCGCGCGGCTCCGGCACCAGGATCTGCGCGGTCGTCCCGCGCGAGACCGGCGGTGTGGGCGAGGCGGTCAGCTCATAGATCGCGGAGATCTGCTCTCCCCCGCCGCACGCGGCGAGGGTGAGCGCTGCCACCAACGCAAGGATCCGGCTCAGCCCCATCATCGACGTTGCGGCTGGTACCGCGGGCCGTTCGGGCCGCCGAAGATCACGCGGCTTGGGTCTCTGTCAAAACTCGACACGGTGCTCTCGATCGACGCCAAAGTACTTCTTCCTTGGTTGATGAGCGTCCGCAGATCGTCAAGGCCGCCCTTCGAGAAGCGGCCGACTCCGCTGGCGATTTCATCGGCGCGTGATGCAAATGCAGCAGCGACTTGATTCACCGACCCGGCCGCGTTGCTGACATTGGCGATCATCCCCTGGACCGGACCGTCGAGGAGACCGTTGGCGCGGTTCATCACCGCGCCGACCTGCTCGGACGCCCGCTCGAGGTTCGCGACGATGCGCTGAGCCCGGTCGAGGATCTCCTTCATCGTCCCGTCTTCACCGCCCATCGTGCCCAGCGCATCGCTGAGGCCGCGGGAGGCATTGGAGATGTTGTCGATCGCCTGACCGATCTCGCCGGTGCGGGCGGCGACGGCGGAGACGACCGTACGGACATCGGTGAGGATGTCGTTGAGGGCTTCGGTGTTCACCTCCGAGAGCGTGGAGGACACCGACTTCACGGCCTCGTCCACCCCGTCGACGATTTCGCTGACGCGCGGCGCGGCCTCGCCCAGCGCCCCGCCGAGCTTGGCGACGCCGTCGATCGCCTGGTCGATGTCGGCGGTGCGGGCCGAAACCGTCTGCGTCACCTCGTTCACCTGCTTCACCACCGTGTCGGCGGTCGTGATGATCGCGCTGATCTGCTCGCTCGATTGCGAGAGCGTCTCGGTCACGTTGCGGACATTGCCGACGATGGTGGAGATCGCGGCCGGGTCGATCGACCCGAGCGCGTCGGAGAAGTTGGTGACGCCCGGCTCGACGCGCTGCAGGAGCGTCGGCAAGCCCTCGGCGAAGGTGCGGGCGCTGCCGATCGCCTCGCGGGCGTCGGCGATGCCGGCGGTGATCGTGTCGAGCTCGCTGCGGAAGCGGGCCGTGATGGCCGAGACGTCGGCGAGCGTCGTGTCGGCATTGGTCACGATCGCCTCGACCCGCGGCGACTGAGCGGCGAGCGCGTCGGAAAGCGACTTCACATTGGTCACGATGCCGCCGACGGCCTCCGGGTCGATCGACGCGAAGACGTTCGCGACATTCTCGATGCCGGGACGCAGCGTGTCGGTGAACTCCGGCAACGATGCGGCGAAGGTCTGGACCGACGCGGTGATCGTATCGACGCGGTCGATGACCTCGCCGATCTGGGGCGTCCGGGCTGCGAGCGCGGTCGCGACTTCGTCGATGCTGCCCGCCGCACCCGAGACGTTGTCGATGAGGCTCGCCATCTGGTCCCGCTTCTGCGCGAGCGCCGTGGTGACGGCGGCAACGTCGCGCTGGATCACGCCGATCGCTTCGGGATCGAGCGCGGAGAGCGCGGCGGAGGCGTTGTCGATGCCGGGCCGCAGCGAGGCGACGAGGCCCGGAAGATCGGCCGAAGCCGTGCGCAAGGAGGTCGAAACCGCCTCGGCATTGTCGAGGAAGGTGTTGATCTGCGGCAGCTTCTCGGAGAGCGCCGTCGCGATCTCGCCGGACCGCTGGGCAACCCCGGTCGCCGCCTCGACGAGCGGGCCGATATTGGCCGACTGCGCCGCCATCGCGTCGGCGAACGTGCCGACGTCCGCGACCACTTTGTTGATCGCTTCGGCGTTGACCGCGCTGACGACACCGCGCGCGTCCTGCAAGAGGCCGCTCGCATCGGTGAGGATCTGCGGGGCGCTGTTCGAGGCCTCGCGCAGGTTGGCGATGAGCTGGCTCGTGTCGTCGATCGTCTTTTCGATGACGGCGTTGCGGGCGGCCACGGACCGCGCGATCTGGTCGATGCTCTCTGCCGCGTCGGTCGCCGAATCGATCAACGCGCCGAACGCTTCGGTGCGCGAGGCAAGGCCCGTGCTGATCGACTGGACGCTATCGATGATCGCCGTCACCCGCTCGGGCGAAATCGCCTCGAGCGAACGGCTGAAGCTCTCGATGGCCGGGGTCGCGGCGGCGACGGCGCCGCGCGCATCGGCGATCAGCGTTCCGGCATCGTCGACCGCCTGGCCGATCGCCTCCCGCTTGCCGGCGAGGGTCTCGGTGATGTCGCGCACATTGCCGCTCACGACGGTCACGTTGTCGACGAGGGTGCCGATTTCCTCGGAGCGGCCGGAAAAGACGCTGGTCGCGGCGCGCACATTCTGGACGATCTCGTTGATCGCCTGATCGTCGATCGCGGAGATGACGTTGCCGGCCGCGCGGATCGAATCGCCGAGGACGCCCGCCGCGTCGTCGAGCCGGACGACAAGGCCGTTGACGGTCCCGACGATCGATTCGGCCTGCTGGCTGATCTGCGGCAGCGTCGCGGTGAAGGTCTCGACATTGTCGACGATCTCGCCGACGCGCTGCGGGTTGATCGCCGTCAGGATCTCGTTGGCGTTGTCGACGATGCTCGTGACGTGCGGGACCGTGGTCGCGACGGCGTCGGCCGCGCTCGAGATATTGTCGATGAGGCCGGAGATCTGCGGGCCGGACGCGGCGAGCGCGTCGGAGAAGGTCCGCACGTTGCCGACCACCGCGTTGACGTCCGAGCGGTTCGACGACAGGAGGCTGTTCACCTCGTCGAGCGTGCTGTTGAGATTGCGCAGGACATTCTGCGCGCTGTCGATGACGTTGGTGAAGGTCGACGTCGCGGCGTAGATCGTCGGCGGCGTGGTCTCGTCGTCGTCCGTCGAGGCGAAGAGCGAGGGCGCGGCCTCACTGCCGCCGCTCAAGGAGATGTAGGCGACGCCGGTGAGCCCCTGGAAGCTCAGCGTCGCGACCGTGTCGGTCTTGATCGGCGCGCGCTGGCTGAGCCGCGTGATGGCGATCACATTGTCGCCGCCTTCCGGCGCGAATTCGAGCCGTGTCACCTCGCCGACGCGAATGCCGTTGAAGAGCACCGACCCGCCATTCGACAACCCCGTGACGGGTTCGGGAAAGACGATGCGGACGACTTCCGTCGCCCCGGAATTGGCCGAGCGGTAAAACCAGTAGAGCGCCGCCATCGCCGCGCAGAGCACGACGATGACGAAGGCGCCAATGGCCACATAGTTCGCACGCGTTTCCATCGTTCAACTCAGCTCGCTGTACGGATCCGGGGTCGAAGTCTCCCGATGCCCTTCGGACGTTGCCGACTGCGGGTCATGCATGGCCGATAAACCGCCGACCACGAACACCGCGGAAATATTCGCGCACCCAGGGGTGATCGAAATCCAAAAGTTTCTGGACAGGTTCGGCCGCGACGACGCGCTTGTCGGCGAGGACGGCGACCCGGTCACAGACCGAATAGAGGCTGTCGAGATCGTGCGTCACCATGTAGACGGTGAGGCCGAGCGTGTCCCGAAGCCCCTTGATGAGGCTGTCGAACGCCGCGGCGCCGATCGGATCGAGGCCGGAGGTCGGCTCGTCGACGAAGAGCAGCTCGGGATCGAGGGCGAGCGCGCGGGCAAGGCCGGCGCGCTTGATCATGCCGCCCGACAGTTCCGACGGCAGCTTGTTCGCCGCGCTCCGCGCAAGGCCCACCATGTCGAGCTTCATCAGCGCGAGCTCGTCCATCAGCCGGGGGCTCATATTGTGGTTCTCGCGCATCGGCACCTGGATGTTCTCCAGCACCGTCAGCGACGAGAAGAGCGCGCCCATCTGAAAGAGCACGCCATAACGCTTGTTGAGCTCGGCGCTCTCGGCCGGGGGCAGCGCGTCGATATCCTTGCCGAACAGGCGGATGGTGCCGTGCTGCTTGGGCACGAGCTCCAGGATCGTGCGCATCAACACCGATTTGCCCGCGCCCGACGCACCGACGAAGCCGAGGATCTCGCCCCGCTTCACCTCGAGATCGAGATTCTTGAAGACGTTGAAGGTGCCGAACGAGACGGTGACGTCGTGCACCTCGATGACGTTCTCGTCCGCGTTGCCGCCTTCGGTGGGAGGAATGCGGCGCGGACCATCGGACGGCGCCGTCATATGCCGACCGCCGCGAAGAACATCGCGAACAGTCCATCGACGACGATGACGAGGAAGATCGCCTTCACGACCGCGCTGGTGGTGTGACGGCCGAGCGACTCGGAGCTGCCGCCGACCTTTAGGCCTTCCGAGCAGGCGACGAGGCCGATGATCAGCGCCATGAACGGCGCCTTCGAGATGCCGACATAGAGTTCGAGCGGCGTCACCGCCTCGTGGAGGCGCTGCATATAGAGGTCCGGCGTGATGCCGAGATAGAGCCAGGTGATCAGGATCGAGCCGCACATCGCCGCGATCGCCGACAGGAAGGCGAGGACGGGCAGCGCGATGATGAGCGCGATCAGCCGCGGGACGACCAGGACCTCCACCGGATCGAGGCCGAGCGTGTGCAGCGCATCCACCTCCTCCTGCATCCGCATCGAGCCGATCTCGGCGGTGAAGGCCGAGCCGGAGCGGCCCGCGACGAGAATTGCGGCGAGGAGCACCCCGATCTCGCGCAGAATGAGGACGCCCGACAGGTCGACCACATAGAGCGCGGCGCCGAAGGTCTGCAGATAGAAGCCGGCCTGCTGGGCGATGATGAGGCCGACGAGAAAGCTCATCAGCATCACGATCGGCACCGCGCCGCGGCACGTCCGGTCGAAATTCGACAGGATCGACGTCAGTCGCAGATGCCGCGGATTGGTGGCGGCGGTGGCGAGGCGGAGGCCGAACACGCCGAGAATGGCCAGAAGCTCGACGAGATCCTTGCCGATCGTGACCGTGGTCTCGCCGAGATTGGTCAGAAACCGGATCGCGGCATAGGGCCGCCGCTCGTGCGGCAGCGGTTCGGGAATGTGGTTCTCGATTTCGTCGAGCAGGAATTGCAGGCGCGGGCTGACATTGGCGAGTTCCACCCGCCGCCCCTCGAACTCCGCGTTCGCGCGCTCACGATGGATCAGCCAGGCCCCGGACGAATCCGCCGTCGTCACCCCCGACAGGTCGAGCGTGACGCGCATCGCCTTGCCGCAATCGACCGCGGTGACCGCAGCCTCGGCATATTGCGCGTTGCCGACGGTCCACGCCCCCGAGAAGACGGCCGTCGCCATGTCCCCGTCACGGGTGACGGTGATACTCGGTTGCTCTGGCGGTGAACGGACATCCATCGTCTGGCAAAAATCCTTGTGTATGTTAGCTGGTAACGGCTTCTCCGATCTCAGTCACCAGTCTCCGGTCCTAATGCTGAACGGCGTTGCAACAGTGCTGCAAATTCCTCACAGCGGGATTCATCGCGATGGAACTCGAACGACCCTACCTCCTGTTTCTGGGCGATGTGCCCGACGCGCTCGCCGCGAAGACGGCCCTCGGCATCGTCGACTGGCGCCGTGACTGGTGCGTCGGCCAATGGCGACTTCCCGGATGCAATGCGGACGCCAAGCTCCCCGAGATGAACGCGCGCGAGGCCGCCGACAAAGGCGCCCGCACCATGATCGTCGGCGTCGTCAATGCCGGTGGCAAACTCCCCGACCACTGGGTCCAATCGATCGTCGACGGACTTGATGCCGGGATGGATGTCGCCGCCGGCCTCCACTCCCGCCTCGGCGACGTGCCGGCGATCGCCGAAGCCGCGAAACGCAACGGCCGCAACCTCTTCGATGTGCGCCGTTCCTCTCAGACGTTCGAGACCGGAAAGGGCGTAAAGCGTCCCGGCAAGCGCCTCCTCACCGTCGGGACCGATTGCTCGGTCGGCAAGAAGTATACCGCGCTCGCGATCGAGGCGGGAATGCAGAATGCCGGATTCGACGCGACCTTTTGCGCCACCGGGCAGACCGGGGTGTTCATCTCCGGGCGCGGGGTCGCGATCGACGCGGTGGTCGCCGATTTCATCTCCGGTGCGGCCGAGTGGATCGCGCCGGCGACCGGCGAGAACGCCTGGCAGCTCGTCGAGGGGCAAGGCTCGCTCTTCCATCCCTCGTTCGCCGGCGTCTCGCTCGGCCTCCTGCACGGGGCGCAGCCCGACGCCTTCGTCGTCTGCCACGAACCGACGCGCACCAATATGCGCGGCGTGAAGACCCCGCTGCCGACCATCGGCGACGTGATCGACATGACGGTGGCGCTCGGCAAGCTCACCAACCCGGCGATCAAGCCGGTGGGCATCGCGATCAACACCGCCGCCTTTGAAGATGGGGACGAGGCGCGCGCCATCCTCGACAAGGCGGCCGCAGACTATAACCTTCCCGCAACGGATCCCATGCGTTTCGGGGTCGAGTCCATTGTGGACCGCATCACGCAAGAGTACGGAAAATGATCAACCTCGCCGTTGCCGCTGAGGAATTCCCAATCGCATCCTCGTTCAACATCTCGCGCGAACGGAGGACGATCGCTCGCGTCGTGGTGGTGACGCTGATCGATGGGGATCATCAGGGCCGCGGCGAGGCCGTGCCCTATCCGCGCTATGGCGAGAGCGTCGAAGGGGTGATCGCCGAGATCGAGGAGATGCGCGAGGCGATCGGGCACGGCATGAACCGTTTCGCGCTCCGCGAGGGGATGAAGGCCGGCGCGGCGCGCAACGCGCTCGACTGCGCCTTGATCGACCTCGAGGCGAAGCGGACCGCCCGCCATGCCGCCGACATTCTCGGCATCGTCCCGCAGCCGCTCCTCACCGCCTACACGATCTCCGTCGACGAGCCGTCGGTGATGTCGGAGAAGGCACGCAACGCGGCCGAATATCCGCTCCTCAAAGTCAAGCTCGGCGCTCCGGGCGACGATGCCGCGCGCATCGCCGCCGTCCGCAAGGCGCGCCCCGACGCCGCGCTCATCGTCGACGCCAACGAGGGATGGAACGAGCGCAATCTCCTCCTGAATATGCGGGCCTGCGCGAATGCGGGCGTCGAGTTGATCGAGCAACCGCTTCCGGCCGGGCGCGACGGCGTCCTCGCCACCGTGTCGCATCCGGTGCCGATCTGCGCCGACGAGAGCGTCCATGTCGCCGCCGATCTCGACAAGCTCGTGAAGCGCTATGACGCGGTGAACGTGAAGCTCGACAAGGCGGGCGGCGTGACCGAAGCGCTCGACCTCATCAAGGCGGCCCGCGAGAAGAACTTCAAGGTGATGATGGGCTGCATGCTGACGACGTCGCTCGGCATCGCGCCGGCGATCTACACCGGCCAGGGCGCCGATTTCGTCGACCTCGACGGCCCGCTCCTCCTCGCGCACGACCGCTCGCCGGGGCTGATCTTCGAGGAATCGAAGGTGAACCCGCCCTTGCCGGAGCTGTGGGGATAGCGCCTCCCCGCACCGAGACGCGCCGGTCGGATTCCGCGATCGTTTCCGATCGAGCGGCCTCCGTCCGGCCGCTCCGCTCCCATAAAGCGAGGGCTGGTCTGAAGCCGAGCGCGCCCCGTTAACGGGGGTCGTTCGCTTCGGCGCTCTCCGCGGCCCCCGCTTCGGCGAGCACGTCGAGGAGCTTCGACGTGTTGTCGATCGAGAATTGCACCCGCTCGCTCGGCCACACCGATTCCGAATAGGAAATCGGCACGCCCTTCATGTCGACGTCGACCTTCTTCGTGATGATCACCGGCTCGGTGGGCGACTGTTGGAGCTGGCGCGCCTCCTCGGCCGTCGGCATCCTGACGACAAGGTCGGTCCTGAGGCGGATATAGTCGTTGACGCCATATTCGGCGAGCGCGGCGGTGGTGCTGCGCCCGATCCGGCGCGCTTCGACGAGGCCCGGAAAACGGCGCACCGGATAATAGGCGTTCGAGACGTTCACGACCTCCTCGTCGGCAAGGCCGCGCCGCACGATATGGTAGACGCGTTCGCCGGGCGGCAGACGCAGCGCCTCGGCAACATGGTCTGGCGCGTCGATCTCCTCCTCGCGCAAGGACTGGCCGGACGGCTCGCGGCCCTGCCCGAGTAGATTTTGCGAAAAGCGGGTGCGGTTTGACAGGCGGTAATCGAGCCGGTTCGCCCGGACGAAGACCCCCTTCCCCTGGCGCACGTCGACGAGACCGCGACGCTCGAGCGCGGCGACCGCGCGGCGCACGCTGTGCCGGCCGACGCCGAATCGCTCCATCATCGCCGCTTCGGTCGGGAGCTGCATCGTTTCGCCGAAGGCGCCGGCGGCGATCTCGTCGGTGAGCGCCGCCTCGACCGTCTGCCACTGGCCCCGCGCCACCTTCGCCATCGCCGCTCCGCCCATCACCGTGCCGGGGCCCGGCGAGGTGTCGCCGCATCATGACGCCGGGCACGAGTCATTCGGACAACTGTTAGAAGCCCGCGCCCGCTCTGGCAAGACGCCGCCCGGAACGCGGGACGATGAAGCCGCCGCATGCGCGCCGTCGGGCGCAGCAAAGGCGCCGCCACACGGATCCGGGCCCGCCCGGCCGGCCTTCCGCTCAAGCGGGGCGCAGGAGATCGGACAGGCCGATCCGTTCGGCGAGTTGGGCGCGCACCCGATCGGCGACACCGTTGACGATCTCGGCCCCGTCCGCCGACGGATCGATGTGGCTGCGGAACGGGCGACGGCCTTTCGGCAGCGCCACGATCCGGGCGATCTCGCGGCCGACGGCGGTGGGATCGGCATCGGCCGGCTCGAGCCGGGCGAGCCCGTCGAGAACGCGCTGGTCGACACCCCGATAGGGGCCGGACCACCACGCCTCGGCGCGTGCGGTGTCTTCCGGCCGGCCGGCATGGGCGAAGTGCTGCGTCCCGCCGGTGAAGGCGCCGGGCACGACGATGCTGGTCTCGATCCCGAAGCGGGCCAGCTCCAAGGCGTAACTCTGCGCCAGCGCATCCATCGCCGCCTTGGCCGCAAAATAGGGCGCGAGGTATGGCGGCGTGCCGCCACGCGTCGAACTCGAGCCGACCCAGATCACCAATCCGTCGCCCCGTGCGCGCATTTGCGGAAGGGCGGCGCGATTGAGGCGCTGGGTGCCGAGAACGTTGACGTCGTAAAGGGCAGCGAGCTGCGCCGGGGTGAAGGCCTCGGCCGGGCCGAAGACCATGTGACCCGCATTGTGGATCAGAACGTCGATCCCGCCGGCAACGGCGACCGCCTCCTCGACCGCCGTCGCGACGGAGGCCTCGTCGGTGACGTCGAGCCGCAGGGCCGCGATGTCGAGCCCCTCGGCCGCGAGCGCGGCGATCCGCGCCGCCGGCTCGCCGCCATGCGCCTCCGGGTCGCGCATCGTCGCGAACACGTGGTGTCCGTCGCGGGCGAGCGCCTCCGACGCCATCGCGCCGAAGCCGCTCGACGCGCCCGTTACGAGGATCCGCGCCATCAGACCATCCCGCCGTTTACCCGGATCGTCTGCGCGTTGATCCAGCCGCTGTCCTCCGACGCGAGGAAGCGGACGACGCGCGCGATGTCGACGGGTTCGCCCAATCGGCCGAACGGGTTCATGCCCGCGATCCGGGCGACGAGCTCTTCGCTCTTGTCGGAAAGGAAGAGCTCGGTCGCGACCGGCCCCGGCGCGACCGCGTTCACCGTGATGCCGCGCGGGCCGAGTTCCTTGGCGAGCACCTTGGTCAGCGCCTCGATCGCCGCCTTGGTCGCGACATAGGCCCCATAAGTCGGCTGATAGAGGCCGACGACGCTCGATGAAAAGTTGATGATGCGCCCGCCATCTTTCAGCCGCTTCGCCGCCTCGCGCATCGTGCGGAAGGGACCGGCGAGATTGGTCGCGAGGTGCGCGTCGAGCATCGCGTCGCCGGTCTCGGCGATCGGCGCGAGCTGCATGATGCCGGCATTGTTGACGAGGATGTCGACCGAGCCGAACGCTGCCTCCGCCCCGTCGAACAGCGCCTTTGCCCCGTCCGGCGCGGCAAGATCGGCCCGGAGGGCAACCGCTCTGCCGCCCTTCGCCTCGATCTCGCCGACCAGCGCCTCGGCCTTGTCGGCGCTGTGGGCATAATTGACGACGACCGCGAACCCGTCACCGGCGAGCGCCTTTGCGATCTCGGCGCCGATCCCGCGCGAGGCCCCGGTGACGATGGCCGTCTTCGTGTGCGTGTCAGGCATGGTGTTCTCCTTTGCAGGCATGAAGATGCAGCGCGATCGCCGCGAAACAATCGCCGCGCAATTGACATCGCAATTCGGTTGAGGCGAACAATCTGCATGGACCGGATCGAACGCATGCAGCTCTTCGTGCGGATCGTGGAGCGTGGCAGTTTCAGCGGCGCGGCCCGCGAGATGGGCATCGCGCGCTCCACCGCGACGGAGGCGATCAAGGTGCTCGAGCGCGAGCTCGGCGCCCACCTCCTCGCCCGGACGACACGGCACGTCTCGCCGACCGCCGAGGGCGAGGACTTCCACCGCCGTGCCCGCGCGATCCTCACCGAAATGGAGGACGCCTATGGCGCCTACCGTGAGGAAACCCCGCGCGGCCGCCTGCGGGTGAACGCGCCCGGCCTCCTGACGCGCACCTTCCTCGTCCCCCATCTCGCGGCCTTCGTCGCGCGCTATCCGGCGCTCAGCATCGAGTTCGGCCAGACCGAGCGTTTCGTCGACCTCGTGCGCGACGGGATCGATTGCGTGTTGCGGGTCGGAACGCCCGAGGACAGCAGCCTGATCCTACGCCCGCTCGGCGAGCTGCCGGAGATCACCTGCGCGAGCCCTGCCTATCTCGCGGCCCACGGCGTCCCGAAGACGATCGACGATCTCGACGGGCACCACATGGTGGGCTTCATCTCCTCGCGGACGGGCCAGGTGATGCCGCTCGAATTCGTGCGTGGCGGCAAGGTCGAGCTGCGCACGCTCCCCGCCCCCGTCTCGGCTGACAGCGCCGACACCACGGCCGACCTCGCCCGCGCCGGGCTCGGCCTTCTCCAGGCCCCGAGCTATCGGTTCACGGACGAGCTGTCGCATGGCACCTTGGTCGAGGTGCTGGCCGACACGCCGCCCGCCCCCACACCGCTCAACGCACTTTATCCGCAGAACCGGCAACTTTCGCGACGCCTGAGGGTCTTTTTAGATTGGGTCAAAGATATTTTCGCAACGTCTCTTTGATCGATCCTGCTTATCGTTGCGCACCTTGCCCATTTGCGTTGCATCGACCGCAAGCGATAGGGTCGCCCGAACGCGACACGAACCCTCGTTGGTGACCCTTATGCCGATCTTCTCCCCCGCTCGAATGTCTCGCGTCGTCCTCGCGGGCACGCTGGCGTTCTCGCTGGTTTCGCAACAGGCCCTCGCTTGCACGCGCCTCGTCTATTTCGGCGCGGACGATTCCGTGATCACCGCCCGCTCGATGGATTGGAAGACCGATGTCGGCACCAATCTTTGGATCTTTCCCCGCGGCATGGAGCGGAACGGAGAAGCCGGGCCCGATTCCATCACATGGACGTCGAAATATGGCAGCGTGATCTCCGCCGCCTACGACATCGCGACGACCGACGGCATGAACGAGGAAGGACTCGTCGCCAATGTTCTGTGGCTGGTGGAATCGGAATATCCGCCTGAGGACAGCGACAAGCCGGGCCTGACGATCGCCGCCTGGGCGCAATATGTCCTCGACAATTTCGCCACCGTCTCGGAGGCCGTCGAGGCGCTGGAGGACGAGCCGTTCGTCATCGTCACCGACAATGTGCCGGGGCAGGACCGCCTCGCGACGCTCCATTTGTCGCTGTCCGACGCGACCGGCGACAGCGCGATCATCGAATATATCGACGGCAAGCAGGTCATCCACCACAGCAAGACCTATCAGGTGATGACCAACTCGCCGACGTTCCAGCGCCAGCTCGCCCTCGACGATTATTGGCAGGAGATCGGCGGCACCGTGTTCCTGCCGGGCACGAACCGCGCGGCCGACCGCTTCGCCCGCGCCTCGTTCTATGTGAACGCGATCCCGAAATTCGACGAGCCGAACCTTGCCGTTGCGGGCGTCTTCTCGGTGATCCGCAACGTGTCGGTGCCCTATGGCATCTCGACGCCGGATCAGCCGAACATCTCGTCGACCCGCTGGCGCACCGTCTCCGACCAGACGCGCAAGCTCTATTTCTTCGAATCCGCGCTGACGCCGAACACCTTCTGGGTGGACCTCAATCAGATCGACTTCTCGCAGGACACCGGCGAGACGATGAAGCTCGATCTCGGCCCGGAACAGACGAACATCTTCTCCGGCGACGCGACCAAGGATTTCGTCCCGAGCGAGCCGTTCGTCTTCCTCGGCACGCAATAAAACGGCGCGGGGCGCCGCCTCGCCTAGGTCGCGAAGAGCGCCCTGATGCGCGCCATCGGGGCCTCGATCCCGGCCGCGATGGGCGCGTCGGCGCGCTCTGCCTCCGCAATCCCGTCCGGGCGGGCCTCCTCCGCCCGCACCGCCGTGGCCGCCTCGCCGAGTTCGGCCGCGACCCCGTCGAGCCGCTCGCGCGATAGCGCGATCGACGGCAGCAACCCACTTGCCGCATTGAGAAGTCCCGTGAGCCGTTCGACCTCCGCCCGCGCGGGCTGAAGGCGGGCCGGCTCGAACGGGAGCGTGAACAGCGCATCGCGCGCGCGGCCGAGCGCCATCGCGATGCGGGCAATGTCGGGTGTCGCCGCCTCGCGCGCGGCCGGGTCCATCGCCGCGAGGCGCGAAAGGCCGCTCAGTATCTCGCCCGCCTTCTCCCTCACCTCGACGATCGCGCTGCGCGGCCACACGCGGGTGAAGATCACGTACATGATCGTGTTGCCGAGGAGGATGCCGGCGATCCGGTCGCCGGCATTCGACATGTCGGTGCTCGGCCCGAACCCGTCGAGGATCGTGAGGAGGAAGGCGAGGCCGACCTGGACGCCGGAATAAGCGATCCGCTCGTCCCCCGCCGCGATCCAGCCCGCGATCAGGATGGCGACGAAGACGAGGATCATCAGCCCGCCGACCGAGCCGAGATGCGGGATGATAAACATGATCGAGGCGACGCCGAGCGCGGCACCGAAGAGACAGCCGAGAATGCGCAGGACGAGCTTGTGCACCGTCTCGCCCGTCGTGCCGAGGGCGGTGACGTAGCAGGTGATCATCGCCGTGTGGATCCCCTGCCAGCTCACGCCGGTATAGATGAGGTAGCAGATCATCGCCGCCGCCGTCGCCTTCAACGCATAGCGCTGATGGACGGGGTTGGTGAACGCATCGGCCGCGAGGAGCGGCTCCTTGGCCGATTTCGGCGGCCCGCCGCCATCGGGTGCGGCGAGGCTCTCAAGGGCGCGCCAGGCTTCCGCTTCGGCCGGCGATGTCGGGGCGAGGACGTGCTCGGGCGACGGCGGGACGCGCCCTGCGACCACCGCCTCGTGATGCGCGCCGCATGTGGCGGCGAGGCGGTCGCGCTCCGCCGCGGCCGAGCGCGGCAGCGCCGCGGCGGCGAGGAGCAGGCGGTAACTCGCCTCCGATGCGCCGCCGAGCCACCGCGTCCGCTTAGACGGCACGAGATGGAGAAGGCGCGCGACCATCACCCGCTTCAGGCTGGCGGCGTTGCCTTCGTCGAGGCACTCGAACACCGCGTCGTCGTCGTCCGGGTCGGCGAAGGCGCGGCGGGCGGCCTCGATGCGCCGCGCGATCGTCTCGGCGACGATCGATTGCGGACCACGGCCGAAGATCAGAAGGAAGCCGATCATCACGGCCATCGGCATCGCCACCATCTCCCAGGCGAGCTTGAGGCCGATGGTGGCGACGATCCCCGCCGGCACCGCGCTCACCAGCGACAAGACAAACGCGATGACGAGGCCGATGATCGCCGCGGTCTCGCCGAGCGTGCTCGCCGAGGCGAAGAAGAGGGCGACGAACGAGGCCCCCGCCATGATGAGGATGCGCACCACGACCGAGTCGATCGTGGAGTTGATCAGCGGCACCATGACCGCGACGATCACCGTGACGAGGACGATGAGGCCGACCGCCTGGCCGAGCGTTTCGCTGGAATCGGGCCGCATCAGGAAGATCACGAGATAGCAGCTGATCGCCGCCTCCGGGATCTCGTAGAGCATCGCAAGGCAGGTCACGATCGCGCACATCGCGGCAACGCGCCAAGCGAAGCCGAAGCGGCCGGGAAACGAGGCGAGATCCTTGACCGTCTGGGCGTAGATCCTCGGCCAGGTCGCCTCAGCAATCGGTGTCATCGTGCACCGTGACGGTCGCCGAGCCCCCGACCCGCATCAACGAGGCCGGCGGATCCTCAAGGTGGATGCGCACGGGAAAGCGCTGCGCGACGCGCACCCAGTCGAGCGAGCGCGGCACCAGCGGCAGCGCCGTCGGAATGTTGACGACATCCTGGGAGATGACGCCCCATCCCGTTCCCTCGACGCGTCCCCGGATCGGTGTCCGCCGATCGGCGAGCGCGTAGACGGTCGCGCAATTGCCGATCCCGATGCGGCCGAGCTCGGTCTCGATGAAGGTCGCGCTCGCGAACCAGCTCGACGTGTCGATGAGGGTGAACACCGCCTCCCCCGGCACCACGAACTCGCCGGTGCCGATGGTGAGGCCGGCGACGCGTCCGTCATGCGGCGCGCGCACGATGGTGCTTTCGAGCTCGTGCTCGGCGATCGCGAGCGCCGCCTTACGCGCTTCGACGAGGGCGGCGGCGACGGCCGGATCGCCGACGAGGGTGTCCGCCGCCTCGGCCTGACGCAGCGATTCGGCGAGGCTGATCTCGGCATCGCGTCTCGCGGTGCGGGCGGTGTCGACCTCCTGGGCGCTGACATAGCCTTTCGGCTGGAGCGGCAGGAGGCGATCGAGGGTCTGTGTCGCGAGGGCGAGATTTTCCCGTGCGCGCGCCACCTGTTCCTGCGCGATCGCCGCGTTCTGCGTTTCGGCGCGGATCTCGCGATGGCGGTCGGCGAGCGCCGCCTCGGCCATCGCGAGGTCGCTCGCGGTCTGCTCATAGGCGAGCCGGTACGTCTGCGGGTCGACGCGGAAGAGAATATCGCCCTTCTTCACCGCCTGGTTCTCTCGCACCGGCAGCTCGACGATCCGCCCCGCCACCGTCGGCGCGATGTGGACGACGGTCGCGCTCAACACCGCTTCGTGGGAAAGCGGATTGCGCTCCGCCTTTCGCAGATGCTGCCAGCCGAGGATCGTCGCAGCGAGGATCACGGATGCGGCGACGATGGCGCCGCCGACGCGGGCCGGGCTGATATGATGGGGGGAAGCCACTCTAGCGCCTCCTCAGCGACCGAAGGCGAGACTGGAGACAAGGAACCCGACCGCCGTCGCGATCCCCACATAGACGAGAAGCCGCATCGGCAAGACGTCGTCGAGACCGATGGCGACGAAGATCACCCGCGCGACGATCGCCGCGCCGATCCCGGCAAAGGCCGCCAGGAGCCAGGACGGGAAATAGGCCCCGAGGAACGGCACCGCAGGCGCGACGGGCGTGCCGTTGCAGGCCGCCAGCGCGAACGCGATCGGCAGCAGCAGCGCCAAGGCGCGCCATCCCCCGCCCGCACCCCGGCCGAACCGCACCGGACGGCCGGACGGTCCGTGGCGGCCCGGCGCGCTGCGGCTCGTCTTCGAGAGGGCTGAGGGAATGGTCAATCGCCGCATGGTTCACGTGCTCTTCAAAGGCTCGGCCGCCGGATGACGCTCCGCGAGGCGGCTCTCATGCATGAGGAGGACCGCGCCGACGAAGAAGCCGAGCGCACCCAGCCCGATATGCGCCGTCGCGACGACCGGGATCCAGGCTGGTTCCGGTCCCGCCGGTACATAGGCCAGCAAACCGGCCGTCATGAAGAATATGCAGCCGAGAAGGTTTACGAAGACGATCCGCCAGTCGAGATCCCTCGGGCGCCAGCTCCAATAGGTGTGCGCCACCTCGATGAAGGCGATATAGCCGGAGACGAGGAAGAGGATCGAACCGACGAGACCCGGCAGGAACACCACGAGATCCTGCATCATCCACCCCGACGGACCGGTAAGCGCGTCATAGGTGTTGAAGTTGAACGCCACGGTGCCGAGAAACTGGGTGAAGGTCGACACCCATCCGGCATTGCGCGGCTGCCAGCCGATGAAGGCGATGCGCCGTCGCCCGTCACGGGGGACCACCGCAAACACGGTCGCGTTGGCCGCCTGGAAATGTTGGAGATAGGCCGCCATCGTGAACGGGATCGAGCCGAGAAAGAACGTGATGTTGATGATCTCGCGTGTCGGCCCGCCGAACGTGGGTGCGCCGAGGGTGAAGGCGCTCCCGAGCATGAAGAGACAAGCGCCGCCCGCGAACAGTGCGCCGATCAGATAATTGTAGGCCGCGCCCTGCCAGAACGGACGCTCGACGCCCTCGAGCCGACGCTCGGCCGGCCGCAGCCCCTTGCGATTCTCCCGCTCGCGCCACACGACGCGCCGTCCATCCTGGACATAATGATGCAGCGTGACGAACGGCCAGGCGCCCTCATCATGGACGCCCCCCGTCCCGATCACCGCCGTCATCACGCGATCCCATCCACAATGGACATTGCCGGCATCCTCAATGGTGGAAGCCGGACGCCTCTTCGCTGGTGAGAGGCGCCTTGGTCGGATGCGCCATGATGTGCTCGAGCGCCGCCTTCATGTCGTCGACGAGGAGCGAGCAGAGGTCGAAGCTCACGCCGTTGCGCACGAGAATGCGCTGGATCGCCTGATGCTCACAGTTCGCGGGAAGCGTGTAAGCCGGCACCTGCCAGCCGCGCACGCGCAAACGATCGGCGAGATCGAAGAGGGTAAAGCCCGGATCGGCGCCTTCCTTGAGCCTCCAGGAGACGGCCGGAATGCCGCGCTTCATGTCGCCGTCATAGACGATCTCGAACGGCCCCATCGCGGCGATCTCGCCCGCGAGATAGCGCGCGGAGGCGTAACAGGCACCGTGCACCTTGCGGTAGCCCTCCCGACCGAGGCGCAGGAAGTTATAATATTGGCAGACGATCTGCCCGCCCGGACGGGAGAAATTGAGCGCAATGTCGCGCATATTGCCGCCGAGATAATTGACCCAGAAGATCATCTCTTCCGGCAGATCCTTTTCCTCGCGCCACAGGACCCAGCCGACGCCGAGCGGGGCGAGGCCGAATTTGTGGCCCGACGCGTTGATCGAGCGCACGCGCGGCAGACGGAAATCCCAGGGAAGATCGGGCGCACAGAACGGGGCGAGGAAGCCCCCGCTCGCCCCGTCGACATGGATCGGAATGTCGAGGCCGGTCTTCGCCTCGAACGCGTCGAGCGCGTCGCTCACGTCCTTCACCGGCTCGAACTCGCCCGTAAAGGTGACGCCGAGGGTCAGGACGACGCCGATGGTGTTCTCGTCGCAACGGGCGATCACCTCTTCCGGCGTCATCAGGAGGCGGCCGTCCTCCATCGGGATCTCGCGATGCTCGATGTCCCAATAGCGGGTGAACTTGTGCCAACAGACCTGGACCGGGCCGGTGATGATGTTCGGCTTGTCGGTGGGCTTGCCGGCCGCGCGCTGGCGCGCCTCCCAACGCCGCTTCATCGCGAGCCCGCCGAGCATCGCCGCCTCGCTGGAGCCCGTGGTCGAGCAGCCGACCGCCTCGCCCGAACGTGGCGCGTTCCACAGATCGGCGAGCATCCGCACACACCGCGCCTCGATCTCGGCAGTCTGCGGATACTCGTCCTTGTCGATCATGTTCTTGTCGATGCAGTCGTCCATCAGGCGATGGACCTCCGGCTCCTCCCAGGTCTGGCAGAAGGTCGCCAGGTTCTGCCGGGAGTTGCCGTCGAGCATCAACTCGTCACGCACGGCCGCATAGATGCGGCGGGGGTCGTTCTCGCCGTCGGGAAAGTTCGCCTTCGGCAAGGCCGTGGCGAGTGCCGTCGCGCCATAGGTTTCGTCATAGACGCCATCGCGCCCATCGCGGGTCGGATCGTCGGCCATTCGTCCCTCGCCTCTTTCGCTTCTGTCCGTTCGTCTCGTCTCGGTCGCCGTCAGGCGGCGCGCGCCGCCATCAGGTGATCGGTTCCGTTTCCGTCGCCCATCAGATGCGCGAGAGGCACGACCCTCGGCCCGTCCGCCGCCGCGAGGGCGGTGAGGTCGAACCGGGCGAAGTTGAGGCTCTTATAATCGCGAACATAGAAGACCTTGCGGCCGAGATCGGCGAGCACCGTCCATGAGGTGAACTCGGTCGCATAAGGCGCCGACGCGTCCTCCGCGAGGCCCGGCACCTCGAGATGACCGTCGTCCGCGCCCGGATAGTCGATGCTGGCGCCGCGCGGCCGGTCGAAATTGTTCATCACGTGGCCGAGCGTCTGCACGGCGAGGTCGGGCGTCGCCGCCTTTTCGGTGAACTGGGCATAATAGACGGCCCGCACGAAGCGGCCGACCGACGTGTTGGAGGACGGCAGCCCCGCCGTCGCGATCCCCGAATCCGGCTGACGGACCTTGAGCGTGCCGAACGTGGCGCTCGGCCGATCGACATTGTCGAGGAAGGTGTAGTTGTCGAGATTGGTGAGGTGCCAGGAAAAGGCCGGCCCGTTGGTCATGACGCCGACGGGGTTGTCATAGATGTTGAGCGTGCCGCCGTCGAACTCGAGGATGAGGCCCGCGCCGGTCGCGTCGTGAACGACATAATGGAAGGGCGACTCGACACCGCCGAGGATCGCGAGCGGGTCGAGCATGATCGGCTGCGTCGCGATGGCATCTTTCAGCGCCGCGACGGAGGCGAACTGGCTGAGCGCCCAGCTCCCGAGATCGGACGCGGAGAGGACGGCCTGGGTCATCTCCACCGCCTTCTGCTTGCCGCTGGCGGACGGATAGGACAGGAGGCTGAAGGTCAGCCCCTGATCGTTCATCCCTTCGAGCACCTTGAGATCCGCAAGCCCGAGCGGCGCCTCCGCCGACGGCAAACGGGCCGGCATCGCGATCGCGATGAAGTCATATGCGGCCTCGAAGTGGAAGACCGGATGCCCTTCGCGCGCCGAGGCGAACGCCTCGCCCTTCGGGAAGTATGTGACTTGGTAAGGCAGGTCGATGGTCAACTCCATCGTCCGTCCGAAATAGGAGCTGCCTTGTTTATCTTGGTAGAGCAAAGACGTGCACATGAAACGATCGCCTCGGGTCGCACACGGAAGGCCTCTTCCGTGCGAAGAAGACTTCCTGATCTGATGGAACTGGGACGACGGACCGGGTCCCAGCCGGCATGGGGTTTGAACATGTGAACATGTTGCGGCAACGTAGGTCGGAGCTAGACACGGTCCTGCCCAGGCTGCTTCATTCCTTAGTCGAACCGGCAAGATTCATCAATCCAATGGCATCATCTTGAACCGATGATGGCGCGCCATGTCGCATCCCGCCCGCCCCGCGACCACCCGTTGCGGCACGGCGCGAGCATCGCACGCGCTGCCCCCGGACGATCGACTGGCGCCGCCGCGAGGGCCGTCCCGCGCTCGTCCCCAATCGGCCCGAACAGACGCTTGCACTGCCGCGCCAAAGGCGATACTCACCCCCACATCGGAGCGTAGCGCAGCCTGGTAGCGCACTTGACTGGGGGTCAAGGGGTCGTAGGTTCGAATCCTGCCGCTCCGACCATTTTCGCCGCTGAGATCCCGACCGCGCATCGTCGTGGACGCCCGGCCCCGGACGTTGAGGCGTCGGGTCGGCCTTTGCCTCCGGCCGCATCCCCATTCCAAACTCACGGCCCCATCCCAAACTCACGAAGAGCGGTGCAATGCCGCCTGACCGACCGTCGGGCAGTCAGGCGAAAGCCTCGTGTGTGACATTCGATCGTCCGAAAGTCACACAAGGGTGAGCCGCCCTCGATGGTACAGACAGCACTCACACGTTTGCGGATCGGCACCAAGGTCATGCTGATCGCCGTCGTCGCGCTTCTTGGGTTCGCGGTGATGCTCGGTGTCATCATGCTCACCGATATCTTGAAATCGCGGGTGAGTTCGGAGCGAGAGGCGGCGCTCGCCAACTATATCGAAGCGCGGACCATCGGCGAAGCGTTCCTGATGGCGCGGCGCAACGAGAAAGACTTCCTTCTGCGCAAGGACGAGGTGTACGCGCAGCGTCACGCCGAGTCGGCGGCCGCCATCGCCCGGTCGATCGCCGACCTCGCGAATGACGATGCGGGCGTCACCGCGGACCTTGCCGCGCTCGACCGCAATTTCAGCATCTACACCGAAGGTTTCGAGGCGGTGGCCGACGACACCATCCGCATGGGCCTCACCGAATCCGACGGGCTGCTCGGCGCCCTTCGCGCCGCGGTCCACACGATCGAAGCCGCGCTCGAGACGCACGACGCCCCGCGTCTCCAAGTGTCGATGCTGATGATGCGCCGCCATGAGAAGGACTTTCTTGCCCGCAAGCACCCGAAATATATCGAGCGCCTGACCAAAGAGCGCGACACCTTCGAGGCGCGCCTTCGCGAGGCCGACCTCTCGCCCCCGGAGCGGGAACGCCTCACGCGCCTGTCGAACGACTATGCGAACGCCTTCAACGCGCTGGCGACACTTCAGTTGAGGCTCGATGAACGCCTCGAGGCGTTGAGCAACGCCTATGCGGCCGCCGAGCCCATCCTGGAGGCGGTCGTCTCCACCAGCGATGCGCAATATAGAGCCGCCCAAAGCCGTATGGAGGCGATCGAGGCGCGCGGACAACGCATCCTCTTCGCGAGCGGGATCACGCTCGCCCTCGTCATAACCGGGCTCGCCGTCGCCATCGGGCGCGGCATCGCGGTGCCCATCAAACGGCTGTCCGACGCGATGACCCGTCTCAGCCAGGGGGACAAGTCGGCGAGCGTCGAAGCCGTCGGGCGGGACGAAGTCGCCGACATGGCGCGCGCGTTCGCGATCTTCCGCACCAATCTCGCCGAATCGGAAGCGCTCGCACTCCGCGAACAGGAGGCTCAGCGCCGCCAACAAGAGCGCAATGCGGTGATCGAGAGCCTCTCGCAATCCTTCAGCGGCAACGCCTCGGTTGTCGTGCGGGCGGTGACCGCGGCGGCATCCAACATGAACGAGACCGCCGCCGCGATGTCCGGCGCCGCGAGCGAGACCGCACGGCAGACCGAAGCGGTCGAGCGCTCCTCCGAGCGCACCTCGGTCAACGTGCAGACCGTCGCGAGCGCCACGGAAGAGCTGTCGTCCTCGATCACCGAGATCACGCGGCAGGTCAGCGAAAGCAGCAGCATCTCGCAAAATGCCGTCAAACAGGCGGAGCGGTCGGGCGCGCTCGTTCAGACCCTGTCACAAGCCGCCGAGCGGATCGGCGCCGTCGTCAACCTCATCAGCGACATCGCCAATCGGACCAACCTCCTCGCCCTCAATGCGACGATCGAAGCCGCGCGCGCCGGTGAGGCCGGCAAAGGCTTTGCGGTGGTCGCTGCGGAGGTGAAGGGCCTCGCCGAGCAGACCGCGAAGGCGACGACGGAGGAGATCTCACTCCAGATCGAGGGGATCCAGAACGCGACGGGCGAGACGGTCGGGACGATCGGCGAATTCTCCGCCGTCATCGGTCGGATCGCGGAGGTGAGCGGGGCGATCGCCGCCGCCGTCGAAGAGCAGGGCGCGGCGACGCGCGAGATCGCGCGCAACGTCCAGGATGCGGCGGACGGCAGCGAAGAGGTCACGACGAGCGTCGCCGCCGTCGCGCGCATCTCGCAAAGCAACGGCGCCGCCGCGGCCCAGCTCCTCGGCGCATCCGAGGACCTCGCCCAACAAGCGGCCGAGATGCAGGCCCATGTCGACGACTTCATCGCGAAATTGAAGGCGGCCTGAGCGGACTGCCTCCCCCCACCCCACGCGCCGCGGCATTCGGCGGGCGGACGAGCCGCCCGCCGACGCCGTCAACCGGCGCGATGCTCGGTGAGGCGACGAAAATCGAGGAGGATGCCGTGGCCCGGCCGGTCCGGCGCATGAGCCTTGCCCTCCTCGATCCGCAGCGGCTCCTCCAGAAAGCGGTTCAGGCTGAAGCCGTGAATTTCGAGGTATGAGCTGTTCGGAACGGCGGCGAGCAGGTGGACGTGGAGATCATGGATCCCGTGCGTCGTCACCGGCAGATTGTTCGCCTCGGCGAGATGGGCGACCTTCAGCCAGGGCGTTACGCCGCCGAGCGTCGCCGCGTCCGGCTCCGGAAAGCTCACCGCCTCCGCCTCGATGAAACGGGCGAACTCGTGGATGCTGTGGAAGTTCTCGCCGGTGGCGACCGGCAGACCGCCATCGCGCACGATGCGCGTGTGCCCGGCGACATCTTCCGGGATCGTCGGCTCCTCGATCCAGAAGAGATCGTAAGTCGCGAGGGCGCGGGCGGCGCGGATCGCCTCGTCCATGCGCCAGATCATATTGGCGTCGGCCATCAGCGTGATGTCCGGGCCGATATGAGCCCGCATCGCGGCGACGCGCTCGATATCCTCCGCCAGACGCGCCCGGCCGACCTTCATCTTGATCGCCCGGATGCCGCCGGCGATCGCCTCGCTCGCCTGGGCGATCAGCTTATCCGTCGGAAACTGGAGATCGACGCCGCCGACATAGGCCGAGACGGCCGGATCGTCGCCGCCGAGGAACCGGTAGAGCGGCAACTTCGCCCGCTTCGCCTTGAGGTCCCACAGGGCGACGTCGATCGCGGCCATCGCGAAGCTCACCGCCCCACCCCGGCCGACATAATGAAGATGCCACCAGTTCTTCTGCCAGATCGCCTCGATGGCATCGGCATCGGCGCCGATGAGGGTCGGCTTCAGATCGTTCTCGCACAGTGACCGGATCGCGTCCCCGCCCGCGCCGACGGTGTAGGTGTAGCCGAACCCGTCCGCCCCATCCGTGTCACGGATATGGACCACGACGAGGTCGAAATGGGTGATGATCCCGTGCGTCGAGTCCGACAGCGGAACGGGAAGCGGGACGTGATAGTGCGCAACGTCGACGGCTTCGATCTTCATGGGGCGAGTGGTCCTTGGGTTGTTTCCGAGGCGTTTTTCGTGGGGCGTCGCGATCGGTGCAATCGATCGCACCCTGTGGCGAGACGATATCGCGGCAATCGCGCGGTGCGCCAGTCCATGCCAGCGAACGCGCTTTCCAGACCGAAATCCAATGCGCTAACCTCATGAACAAACGCCGATTTCGAGATGGCGGCTCCGCCACGGACCGATTTCGGCATCCCGAGGAAACACCCCAGAACGGGCGGAAAAGACGACCGAAATGGCCGAAATCACACGCATCGACACCTACGTCCTCAAAGTGAAGAGCGGCGCGGGCAGCTTTTATTCATCGCAGGAATATTTCGACGAGCGCTCGAGCCTTCTCGTCCGCATCACGTCGAGCGACGGGACCGTCGGTTGGGGCGAAGGCGGGCAATACGGCCCGCCCGAGCCACCGGCCGCCTGCATCCGCGACGTTCTCGGCCCCAAGCTCCTCGGACGCGATCCGACCGCCCCGACGGCGATCTTCGAGGAGCTCTATAGCCGCACCCGCGATTTCGGTCAGAAGGGCGCATATGTCGAAGCGCTGAGCGCGATCGACATCGCCCTGTGGGACATTTTCGGCAAAGAGGTCGGCCGCCCGGTTCACGCCCTTCTCGGCGGCGCGATCCGCACCCGCGTCCGCGCCTACGGCACCGGCTGCTATTATCCGCCCGATTATCAGGACCGGCCGACGATGCTCGCCAAGCTCGAGGAGGAGGTGAAGCGGATCCGCGCCACCGGCGTCGGCGCGGTGAAGATGAAGATCGGCCTCCTTCCCATCAAGGACGATATCGAGCGTATGCGCCTCGTGCGGACGACGCTCGGCGAGGATGTCGACATCATGGTCGACGCGAACCACGCCTACACGGCGTCGGCGGCGATCCGCATCGGGCGGGCGATGGAAGAGCTCGGCTTCCTGTGGTTCGAGGAACCCGTCGTGCCGGAGGATCGGGCGGGCTATCGCCGCTTGCGCGCCGCGCTCGACGTGCCGATCGCCGGGGGCGAGGCGGAGTTCACCCGCTACGGCTTTCGCGACCTCATCGGCGAAGGCTGTGTCGACATCGTCCAGCCCGACATTTGCGCGTGCGGCGGCTTCACCGAGTGGCGGAACATCCTCGCCCTCGCGAGCGCGCACAACATCATGGTGGTGCCGCACGTCTGGGGCTCGGGCGTCGCCGTGGCGGCGGCGCTTCAGGCGCTCGCCATCGTGCCGCGCGCGCCCTACACGGCGAACCCGGTCCCTCTTCAGAACGAGACGATGATCGAGTTCGACCGCACCTATAATCCGCTGCGCGACGACCTCGTGAAACAGAAATTCGTCATCGAGGACGAATGCCTCACCATTCCGACCGGTCCCGGCCTCGGCGTCGACGTGGACGAGGACGCGGTCGCGCGGCATACGGTGCGACACGAACGCATTGGATGACCGCACACGGGCGGGCGGCATCTGATTTGCGTCAATGCGAATCGAACCGGCGTTTGCGACCGAGCCAAAGGGGGCGAATGCCTTTATAATTCCGTGTCATCATCCCGGCCCGGTTTCATGAGAGGCTGACCGCCCATGATCACCACCCGTAGAGTCTTACGCCCCGTCTTGGTGATCGCGGTCCTTGGGATCGTCGCCTATCTCGTCTGGCTGCAGCTACGCCCGAGCGGGGTTCCCGCGGGCTTTGCGGCATCGAATGGCCGGATCGAGGCGGTCGAGATCGACGTCGCCGCCAAGACCGGCGGGCGGATCGAGGATATCCTGGTCGACGAGGGCGAGGACGTCGCCGTCGGCCAGGTGCTCGCCAGGATGGACACGGCGACGCTACGGGCGCAGTTGCGCGAGGCGCAGGCCCTCCTCGCGCAAGCCAAGATCGGCGTCGATACCGCAAACGAGCAAGTCACCCAGGCCGAGGCCGAGCAACGGGCCTCCGAGGCTGTCCTCAAGCAGCGCGAGGCCGAGCTCGACATCGCCAAGAAGACGCTCGACCGCGTCACCCAGCTCGTGCGCCGCAACACCGCCCCGATCGCCCAACAGGACGAGGCCGACGCCACCCACCAAGGCGCGACCGCCATCGTCGCAGCCGCGGAAGCCCAGGTCGCGGCGACGAAGGCCGGAATCACCTCGGCCCAATCCGGCGTCGTCATGGCGAAGGCGAAGGTCGACGCGGCGGAGGCGACGATCGAGCGGATCGAGGCCGATCTCGCCGATGCCGTCCTCACCTCTCCCCGCGAGGGGCGGATCCAATATCTCGTCGCACGGCCCGGCGAGGTCGTCGCCTCAGGCGCGACCATCCTCAACCTCGTCGACCTCACCGACGTCTACATGACCCTCTTTTTGCCGACCTCCGAGGCCGGCCGCATCGCGATCGGCACCGAGGCGCGCATCGTTCTCGACGCGGCGCCGGAATACGTCATCCCCGCGACCGTCACCTATGTGGCGAGCGTCGCGCAATTCACGCCGAAGACGGTGGAAACGGAGGAAGAGCGCGAAAAGCTGACATTTCGGATCAAGGCGCGCATCGATCCGTCGCTCCTCAAGACGTACATCCAATACGTGAAGACGGGCCTTCCGGGCGTCGCCACCATCCGCCTCGACCCCGATGCGGCATGGCCGGACGATCTCGCGATAAGGCTGCCCCAGTGAGCGGCGGGGCGGCCGACGGCGAGGGCGCGGCCTCCCCCGTCGTCCGCCTCCGAAATGTCGGCTTCCACCATGGCTCGAAACGCGCCCTCGACGATATCAACCTCGACATCGCGGCGCGGGACATCGTCGGCTTCATCGGCCCCGACGGTGTCGGCAAGTCGACGCTCTTCTCGCTGATCGCCGGCGCTCGGCGGATCGAGAGCGGCACGGTGGAGGTGCTCGGCGGCGATATGGCGAACGCCGGCCACAGGCAAAGCGCCTGCCCTCAGATCGCCTATATGCCGCAAGGGCTCGGCAAGAACCTCTATCCGACCCTATCCGTCCGCGAGAATATCGACTTTTTCGCCCGCCTCTTCGGTCACGACCGGGCGGAGCGGACACGCCGCATCGCCGACCTCACGGAAAGCACGGGCCTCGCCCCTTTTCTCGACCGGCCGGCCGGCAAGCTCTCCGGCGGCATGAAGCAGAAGCTCGGCCTTTGCTGCGCCCTCGTCCACGACCCGGACCTTCTCATCCTCGACGAGCCGACGACCGGCGTCGATCCCCTGTCACGCCGCCAGTTCTGGGATCTCATCGACCATATCCGCGCGACACGGCCGCAAATGAGCGTCGTCGTCGCCACCGCCTATATGGAGGAGGCGGCGCGCTTTCGCCGGCTGATCGCGATGGACGATGGCAAGATCCTCGCCGAGGGCACGCCCGATGCGTTCCTCGAGCGCACCGGAACCGCCTCGCTGGAGGCCGCCTTCATCGCGCTCCTGCCGGAGGACAAGCGAGCCGGCTATCGCGAGGTGACGATCGCCCCGGCGCGCGACGGAGACGGTCCGATCGCAATCGAGGCTGAGGGCCTCACCAAGCGCTTCGGCGACTTCACGGCCGTCGATCACGCCTCGTTCCGGATCGAAAAGGGCGAGATCTTCGGCTTTCTCGGCTCCAACGGTTGCGGCAAGACCACGACGATGAAGATGTTGACCGGCCTTCTGCCCGCGAGCGAAGGCGAGGCGCGCCTCTTCGGCCATGCCGTCGAGCCGGACGACATCGAGACGCGTCGGCGCGTCGGCTACATGTCGCAGGCTTTTTCCCTCTATAGCGAGCTCTCGGTCCGCCAGAATCTGGAGCTTCACGCCCGCCTCTTTCATCTGCCGGCGGCCGAGCGGCCA
Source organism: Acuticoccus kalidii (assembly GCF_021556395.1). GTDB lineage: Bacteria > Pseudomonadota > Alphaproteobacteria > Rhizobiales > Amorphaceae > Acuticoccus > Acuticoccus kalidii. The sequence continues at coordinate 160,953 of NZ_JAKGCS010000008.1, read as the reverse complement.
CGGCGCGTCGCCGAGATGATCGACCGCTTCGACCTTCGCGGCGTCGAGGGCCTTTATCCCGACGACCTTCCCCTCGGCCATCGCCAGCGCCTGTCGCTCGCGGTGGCGATGATCCACGCGCCGGAAATCCTCATCCTCGACGAGCCGACCTCGGGCGTCGATCCGGTCGCCCGCGCCGCGTTCTGGCGCATCCTCGCCGACCTCTCCCGCAAGGACGGGGTGACGATCTTCATCTCCACCCACTTCATGAACGAGGCGGAGCGGTGCGACCGCATCGCCTTGATGCACGCCGGCAAGGTGCTCGTCACCGACACGCCGGCGGCGCTGGTCGAAGCCCAAGGCGGCGGCTCGCTGGAGGACGCGTTCATCGCGCGGCTCGAGGCGGCGTCCGGCGCCGGCACCATCGCGCCCCCACCGCCAACCATCGACGACACACCGGCCGCCGCGCCGCGCGCACCCCGCGCACGCCGGCATTTCGATCCGCGGCGTGTTTTCAGTTATTCCCACCGCGAGGCGCTCGAGCTGACGCGCGATCCGATCCGCCTGACGCTCGCCCTTCTCGGCAGCGTCATCCTGATGTTCGTGATGGGCTACGGCATCAGCTTCGACGTCGAGGGGCTGAAATTCGTCGTCCTTGACCGCGATCAGACCGCGCGCAGCCGCGACTATATCGGCGAGCTTCAGGGCTCGCGCTATTTCATCGCCACCGAGCCCGCCTATTCCTATGACGAGATCGACGCGCGGATGCGGGCGGGCGAGATCAGCCTCGCCATCGAGATTCCGCCGGGTTTCGCGCGGGATATCGAGCGCGGCGCCCCGGTCTCCGTCGCCGCCTGGATCGACGGGGCGATGCCGACGCGGGCCGAGACCATCTCCGGTTACGTCCAGGGGATGCATGCCCACTGGCTCCAGACCCGCGCGACCGAGGCGGGTTATGGCGATCGGATCGCCCCGCTCGCGACGATCGAGCTGCGCTATCGCTATAATCCCTCCGTCAAGAGCATCATCGCAATCGTGCCGGGGGTGATCCCGGTTCTGATGATGCTGATCCCGGCGATGCTCGCCGCGCTCAGCGTCGTGCGCGAAAAGGAACTCGGCTCGATCGTCAATTTCTACGTGACGCCGACGACGCGGATCGAGTTTTTGCTCGGCAAGCAGATCCCCTACGTCGCCGTCTCGATGGTCAGCTTCCTCACGCTGGTCGTGCTCGCCGTCGGCCTTCTCGGCGTCCCGCTCACGGGAAGCCTGCCGACCCTCCTCCTCGGCGCCGTGCTCTATCTGTGCTGCTCCACCGCGATCGGGCTCCTCATCTCGACCTTCATGAAGAGCCAGATCGCCGCGGTCTTCGGCACCGCGATCCTGACGATCCTGCCGGCGGTCAACTTCTCCGGCATGATCGATCCGGTCTCGTCGCTTCAGGGTGTCGGCCGGCTCATCGGCGAGGTCTACCCGACCAGTTATTTCCTGGTGATCGCGCGCGGCGCCTTTTCCAAGGGGCTCGGATTTGCCGAGCTCTATCCGGCCTTCCTGCCGCTCCTCGTCGCGGCGCCGGTCCTTCTCGGCCTCACCGCCGCTCTCCTGCCGAAACAGGATCGGTGATGCGGACGCTTCTCAACATCATCAATCTCGGGGTGAAGGAGCTGCGCAATCTCCTGCGCGATCCGACGATGATGATCCTCGTCGTCTACGCGTTCTCGCTCGCCGTCTATAGCGGCGCGACGGCGGTGCCGGAGACACTCAATCGCGCACCGATCGCGATCGTCGACCACGATCAGTCGCAGCTTTCGGTGCGGATCACGGATTCGTTCTTTCCGCCTTATTTCACGGCGCCGATCCTGACGAGCGAGAGCGAGATGGACCGGCTGATGGACGAGGGCGAGGCGACGTTCGCCCTCGTCATCCCGCCGAATTTCCAGCGCGACGTTCTCGCCGGGCGGCGGCCGGCGGTTCAGCTCAATGTCGACGCGACGCGGATCTCGCAGGCCTTCACCGGGTCCGGCTACATCCAGACCATCATCTCCGACACCGTCGCCGCCTACGCCGAACGCCACCGATCGGCGTCCGGGCTGCCGATCGATCTCACCCTCCGCTCCCGCTTCAATCCGACCCTCGACAAGACATGGTTCGGCTCGATCATGGAGATCATCAACAACGTGACGATGCTGTCGATCGTCCTCACCGGCGCCGCCCTCATCCGCGAGCGCGAGCACGGCACGATCGAGCATCTCCTCGTCATGCCGGTGACGCCGTTCGAGATCATGGTGTCGAAGATCTGGTCGATGGGGCTCGTGGTTCTCGTCGCGGCGAGCCTTTCTCTCCTCGTCGTCGTCGAGGGATTCCTCGCGGTGCCGATCTCCGGGTCGGTCCCGCTTTTCGTGGCGGGCGCCGCCCTCCTCCTCTTCGCGACGACGTCGATGGGGATCTTCCTCGCCACCCTCGCGCGCTCGATGCCGCAATTCGGGCTTCTCCTGATCCTCACCCTCCTGCCGCTGCAGATGCTGTCGGGCGGGATGACGGCGCGAGAGAGCATGCCGGAATTTGTGCAGACGATCATGCTCGCCGCGCCGACGACGCACTTCGTGATCCTCGCCCAGGCGATCCTCTATCGCGGGGCGGGCATCGATGTGGTCTGGCCGCAGCTCGTGGCGATGGCGATCATAGGTGGCGCGCTCTTCACCCTGGCGCTCCTGCGTTTCCGCTCCACCATCAGCGAGATGACCTGAGCGCGGCCTGTCTCACGTCCGATCGTCGTCGGAGCGGCTGGTAAGGCCGTAACGGGTCATCTTCTCCCACAAGGTCGTCCGCGAGATGCCGAGGCGCTTCGCGGCCTCGCTCTGGACGCCGTCGGTGCGGTCGAGGGCCCGCAGGATGTGCTCCCGCTCGGCCGCCCGCCGCACCTCCGACAACGAGGCTTCGGATCCGACCGCGCCCTCGCCGGATGCCCCCTCGCCGGTCGCGGTGACGCCGCTTTTTTCGGGAAAGAGATCCACCGCGCCCACCGTGTCGCCGTCACAGAGCGCCACCGCCCGGTCGACCCGATTGATCAACTCGCGCACATTGCCGGCCCACGCGTGCTGACGGGCCAAAGCGAGCGCATCGGCGCCGAGCGCGAGGTCCGGCCGCCCGAACCGGCTCGCGGCCCGCGCGAGTTGGGTGGTGAGGTGTCGCTCGATATCGGCGGGCCGCTCGCGCAACGGGGCGAGCGTGCAGGTCACGACGTTGATTCGGAACCAGAGATCCTCGCGAAAGGTGCCCTCGGCGACCATCTTGGCGAGATCGCGGTTGGTCGCGCAGACGACGCGGCCGCGAAAGGCGAGATTGCGGGAGCCGCCGAGGCGGCGGAATTCGCCGGTCTCCAAGAGACGCAGCAATTTGACCTGCACCGACAGCGGCAACTCGCCGACTTCGTCGAGAAAGAGCGTCCCCTCTCCGGTCTCTTCCGCGACGCCCATATGCGCCCCGCTCGCGCCGGTGAAGGCGCCCTTCTCATGGCCGAAAATGATGGATTCGGTGAGGTCGGCCTGGAGCGCGCCGCAATTGACCGGGACGAACGGGCGCTCCGCCCTCGCACCGACCCCGTGGAGATAGCGCGCGGCCACCTCCTTGCCGGTTCCGGTTTCGCCGAGGAGGAGGACGGGAAGGTCGGTATCGGCGACTCGCGCCAGCGTCTTCGCGAGGCTGATCATCGCGGGCGAGACGCCGAGCGTCGTGTCGGAGCCGGCCGGGTCACTCTCTTGCGCGACCACCTCGGCGGTCCGCCCGACGGCGGCATTGAGCGTTTCGATCAGATCCTCGACGGCGAAGGGCTTCGTGATGTAGTGCCACGCCCCCTCCCGCACGAGGCGCACGGCCTGATCGATCGAGCCGAAGGCGGTCATGAACACGATCGGCACCATCCCGACCGACTGGAACTGATCGCGCATCACATCGTCCCCGTCGCCGTCGGGAAGGCGGATGTCGCAGACGACGATATCGGGGCGGAGCTTTCGGATCGCGCGCGCCGCCTCCCGCGCGCTATGGACCCAGGTAACGGCGAACCCCTCGAGGCTCAGCCGATCCTCGAGCGAGGCGCCGAGGATCTCGTCATCCTCGACGAGAAGGAGGTTGGGGACCGCTCCGGTCATCCGCCCTCCTTGGCTGTCCGCGTCGCGGCGGCTCCCGGAATGATGACGCTGATCGCGGTGCCCTCACCCGGCACGCTCTCGATCGCAAGTTCGGCGCCGATCTGCTCCACGAGGTTCGCGACGAGCCAGATGCCGATACTGCGCTCGTGCTCGATCGTCTCCCCTCCACCGCCGGTGAGCGCTGCGATCTGTGCCGGTGACATGCCTTCTCCCTGATCCTTCACCGTCACATGGCTTCGCCCGGCCGCCATGGAAACCGTCAGCGACACCGTGACCGCACTGCCGCGCGGCGCGGCGCGGATCGCATTGAGGATGAGGTTGAGAAGAATCTGGCGCAGCCCGTCGGCGTCGGTGTCGATCGCATCGTTCGCATCGACGTCCCATTTGATTTCGACCTCGGCGTGGCGCGCCTGGGTGGCGACGAGGAGGTCGATCTCACGGATCTCGTGGCCGGTGAGGCGTCGCCGGCCGGAGCGGCGGCGATAGGCGGCGAGCGTCACGTCGACGATCGAGGCGATCGAATCGAGACCGCGGGCGAGGAGCTCGACATTGCGGTGGCGCACGTCGGGATCGTCGCCATAGCGGCGGATCGTCGACACCGCGTTCATCAGCCCGGCGAGCGGGTTGCGCACCTCGTGGGCGAGGGTCGCCGCGAGGCGCGCGAGCACCGCGTCGCGCTCGCGCTCGGCAGCGACGGACAGCGCCTGATGGCGCGCCGCCTCGGAGCGTTCGCGCAATGCGAGCGCCGCTTCGAGACGGGTGAGCTCCGTGCCCTGAAGGCGCGGACCACGGGCGCCGCCGCCCTCGTCGGCGAGGCGTGCGATGAAACCGTCGAGCGGGCGCAGGATGCGGCGGGTCAGGAAATAGGTCGTGAGCGCGGCGAAGATCGCGACGACCATGTCGATCACGAGCGCGACGAGCTCGGCGCGCCGCGTCTCCTCGAAGACGGCGCGGGCATCGAACGTCGCGGTGATGGCGAAGGGGCCGGCGGGGCTCCGATAGGTGCGCGTCGCCTCGGCCTGCGATTCGCCGCGATTGAAGATCACCCGGGTGAGACCATCGGATGCGCGCGCCGCCTCGTCGAGATTGGCGCGCAGGATCGCCTCGTCGGTCTCGGCGATCACCACGGTTTGCGTCTCGCCGTCGGCATCGACCCACCGCACCGCCATCGCCTCTTCGAGGAGCGCGGTGCGATAGACGAGAAGCTGCGAGGCCGCTTCGGCGACCCGCTCCGAACCGCCCGGAATGGCCGAGGCGATCGCCCCCGCCACCGCGTCGAGATAGACGACGGCCTGGTCGCGGAGCGCCCCTTCCTCCGAGGCGCGCAGCACGCGCACACCGATCTGGGTGGAGCCGAACGCGACGACGAACATCGCGAGCGCGATCGTGAGGGGCAGAAGCGTCGTGAGCGAGACGCGCCGGTCGAGCCGGAGCCAGAAATCCGTCGACGATCGGTCCCGCACGCGCCCCCCTCGAAAGTGCGGCGCGGGACGAACCCGCGCCATCGATGTCAGCCCGCCGTCTCCATCGCGAGCACGTCGCCCCGGAAGCCGGGCGCGATCCGCTCGGTCCAGGGCATACCATACCACCGCGCACGCAGCGGTCGCGGCATGGTGCCGATGATCGCCGCGTCCGCAACCCGCACCATCGCCGCACGCGTGTTCGCGTTCTTCGGATCGGACGGGGCCTTGGTGTAGCGCGCGCCGTGACGATTGGCGATCTGCTCGAAGATCTCGGCGCGCGCCGGATCGGGCGAACCGACGTGCCAGATTTCCTCGGTGGGCCAAAGTCGGCTTTGAAGGGCCCAGTCGACGAGCTCGGGCAAGTGCTCTTCGCCGCCATCCTGCAGGACGACGCGGGCGGCGTCCTCCTCCACCGGATGGCCGGCATAGAGGATCGGGCCTTCGTGCACGGCGGGAAGCCGCAACAATCCGTCCGGGGCCCAGCTGAGGTCCGAGTGGAACGGCTCCACCCCGTGATGGAACCAGCCGTCCTGCGGCACCACCAAGAGCGTGCGCCCCGGCGCCCCATGGCGCAGAACCGCCTCCGGCACCCCCTCGTCATAGCGGACGGTGAGACCCGCGCCGCACTTTTCCATGTGCTCCTGGAGCGCCGCCATCGATGCGGCGCAGGCCTTGCGGATCCGGGCGCGCGCGTCGGGCTTGTCCTCGGCGAGCTCGATCGTCCGGCTGTCGACAATCGCGTGCGCCGTCAGCGGAACCTCGTTGCGGCAGGCGATCGCGTGGGCGCGGGCGAAGGCCCGCTCCTCCTGGCTGAGGATGAGGGCGAGACGGACGTCGGCGAGCCGCTCGAGCGGCCGCGGCTCCGCGGTCTGCTCCTCCGGCGAGGCGACATCCTCCGCGGTGGGCGCCAGCGCCGGCATCGGAACGGCGTCCCCGTCGGCGAGGCGGGCGCGCGGCGGCAAGGCTTCGCGGGTGAGGATGCCGTCGAGGGCGTCCCCGCTCGTGAGGCCGACGAGGGGCGTCCCCGAGATATAAGCCGCGCGGCCGAGAAGATGGCCGGCGACGGGGACCGTGAGGAGGAGGAAGAGGATCGTCAGCGATCCCATCAGCGCAACGTCGCTCGACCCCTGCCCGACGAGCGTTCCGAGAACCACGAGGCCGGCCCCCAGCGTGCCCGCCTTGGTGGCGGCGTGCATCCGCTGGAAGGGATCGGCGAAGCGCATCACGCCGACCGCGGCGACGATCAGGAAGCCGACCCCGACGAATTTCAGGATGAGTGCCAAAATCGCGGTCATGAGGTCTCTCCCTTCATGCGTTCGAGAAGGCCGGCGAAGGCGCAGGTCGCGAGGAAGCCGACGAGCGCGAGCCCGAAGGCGACATCGAGAAATTCGCGCCGCCCGGTGGCCGCGGTCACGAGCGCGGCGGCGGCGACGGCGATCGCCGTCACCATGTCGAGGGCGATGAAGCGGTCGGCATAGCTCGGCCCGGCGATCATGCGCACCGCGGCGAGCACCAGCGGGACCATGAGAACCGCGATCAGCACGAACGCGAACGTGGTGAGATGGGCGTCGATGGCTTCGATCATGCTTCGATCTCCTTGATGCGGCGTTCAAACTTTTCTTTGATTTCCGCGATCACCGCCTCCTCCGAATCCGCGTCGAGCACGTGGACGAAGAGCGTCCGCCGGTCGTCGCTGACGTGGAGCGAGGTGGTGCCGGGGGTGAGCGTCACGCAGTTGGCGAGCGTCGTGATCCCGGCGTCGGTGGTGATCTCGAGCGGCACGGCGATGATGGCCGATGACGGGTTCGGATCGCGGCTGAGCACCGTTTTCGCGACCGTCACGGACGACATCACCAACTCGCGCAGGAACACCACCGTCAGGATGGCGACGTTCATGCTGCGCCGCGGCAGAAGGGCAAGGCTCGTCATTGTTCGACCTCCGCAAGCGTCGTTTCGCCGAAGACGGCGGCGATGTAGGTGGCGGGATCGGCCATCGAGCGGGCGGCCCCGTCGGCGAACGCGATCAGCGGCTCGGGCGCGAAGCTGATCGCAAGGGTGATGGCGGCGAGCCCGCCGATCGCGGCGAGCATCGGGCGCGGCACGGCGCGCGGCGTGGTGCGCGGGCCGGCGGGGGCCTTCCAGAAGGCCTCCATCCAGATCTTCGTCATCGAGAAGATCGTGAGAAGGCCGACAAAGAGCGCGATCGCGCCGAGCCAGGCCGCCTCGTCCCGGAAGGTGACGTCGACGATGAGGAACTTCGCCCAGAAGCCGGAGAAGGGCGGAATGCCCGCGAGCGACAGCGCCGGGATGAGGAACAGGATCGCGAGAAGCGGCGAGCCACGCATCAGTCCGCCGGACTTGCGCACGTCGAACGTGCCGCTCGCGCGGTAGATCGCGCCGGCGAGCAGGAAGAGGTTCGCCTTCACGATGATGTGGTGGATGATGTAGAAGATCGCCGCCGCCATCGCCGCTTCGGTCGAGATGGCAAGGCCGAGCATGATGTAGCCGATCTGGCTGACGATGTGGAAGGACAGGATCCGCCTCACATCGTACTGCGTCGCCGCGCCGAAGACGCCGAAGAGCATCGTCCCGGCCGCCAGCACGCCGACCATGGTGCGGATCCCCGACCCTTCCACCTCGAAAATCAGGGTGAAGACGCGGAAGGCGGCGTAGATCCCGACCTTGGTGAGAAGGCCCGCGAAGACCGCCGACACCACGATCGAGGCCGTGTGATAGGACGCCGGCAGCCAGAAGAAGAGCGGGAAGAAGCCCGCCTTGATCCCGAAGCCCAGCAGGAAAAGCAGCGAGGAGATGGTGAGCGCCGCCGACGGCTCGGTTTCCGGCAGGACGCGCGCGAGATCGGCCATGTTGAGCGTGCCGGTCACGCCATAAAGGAGCGCGATCGCCATCAGGAAGAAGATCGTCGAGACGAGGTTGAGCACCGCATAGCGCAGCGCACCGTCGAGACGGGCCTTCGTGCGGCCGAGCGTCAAAAGTCCGAGCGCGGTGATGAGCATCACCTCGAACCAGACATAGAGATTGAAGATGTCGCCCGTCAGAAAGGCGCCGTTGACGCCGACGAGGAGACCGAAAAAGAGCGGATGAAAGCCGCCGCGGACCTCCCGCGTCTTGAGGTCGGCCATGCCGAAGATGGCGGCGGCGAGCGCGAGAATGCTCGAGACGACCACCATGCCCGCGCTGAGGCGATCGACCACGAAGGAAACGCCGAAGGGGGCGGCCCAACTGCCGAACTGCTTGGCGACGACCCCCTCTTCGAGGACGAGACGCAGGAGGAGGAGCGAGACCGCGACGAGCGCGGCGAGCCCCACCGCCGCGACGATGCCTTGCGCGCGCGGACTGCGCCACAAGACCGCCGTCAACGCCGCCGCCGCGAGCGGGATCAGGAGCGGCAGAAGGACGAGGATCGCGTCCGATTGATCAGCCATTCGTGGCGCCTCCGGTCGTAAAGGGGGTGCCGAGATCCTCGGCGGCGGTCATCTCGCGCGTGTCGATCGTGCCGTCCGAGCGGTAGACCTGAAGGGCGAGCGCGGCGGCGAAGGCGACGAGGGAGAAGCCGATCACGATGGCCGTCAGGATGAGCGCCTGCGGCAACGGATTGGCGCTCGCGGTGCCGAGCACCTCCTCGCCCTTCTCGATGACCGGGGGCGCGATTTCCTGGAGCCCGCCGGCGAGGAAGATCAGGAGGTTGGTCCCGGCCGACATCAGCGAGACGCCGAAAATGATCCGCATCACGTTGCGCGACAGCACGAGATAGATGCCCGCCCCCATGATCGCGGCGATGGCGAGTGAGAAGACGAGGTTCACGGTGCGACCTCCTCGTAAAGACGCAGAACGAGGCAGAGGACGCCGCCGAGCACGACGAGATAGACGCCGATATCGAAGATCGTCGCGGTGCCGAGATGGAGCGCGCCGCTCGTCCACCAATGGGTGAGATAGGAGGCGTCGCTGACGAGCCCCGGAATGCCGGAGAGGCAGGCGATCGAGAGGCCCACTCCGACGAGCACCACGGGATGGATGCGCAGCATCCGCCGCACGGATCCCACCCCGCTGGTGAGGGCGAGCGTCGAGAACGCCGCCGCCGCCATCAACCCGCCGACAAAGCCGCCGCCGGGATCGTTGTGACCGCGCATCAGGATGAAGAGCGAGCCGACGAGCATCAGCGCGAAGAACACTCGTGACATTGTCGCAAAGATGATCGGCATGATCAGCCTTTCGCCGGTTTCGTGGGGGTGGAGCGGCGGCGCAGGAGCGCCCAGGCCGCGAGCGTCGCGAAGGCGACGACGGCGACTTCGCCGAGCGTGTCGATCGCCCGGAAGTCGACGAGGATGACGTTGACGACGTTGCGCCCGTACGCCTCGAGGTAGCTGTTCGCCCCGAAGAAGAGGCTGAGCTCCATGTCGGGCGGAGCCGACGACATCGACGCCGCACCGATGAAGACGAAGACGGCGAAGAGCGAAGCGAGGATCGCATCGCGCCGCCGCTCGCGCGGCAGGCGGGTGTGCTCACGCTTGACGGGCAGGCGCAGGAGCACCGCCGTCAGGATCACGACGAGAAGCGTCTCGACCGCGAACTGGGTGAGCGCGAGATCCGGCGCGCCGTTGAGGAGGAAGATCAGCGCCGAGGCGAAGCCCACGATGCCGACCGAGACGAGCGCGCCGACGAGCGAACGCGTCAGCGTCGTCGCGATCGCGCCGACCGCGGCGAGCACCAGGACGGCGAGCACGCTGATCCGCAGCGGCCCCGTCGCCGAGATCGGCGCGCCGTTGCCCGCAAGGAGCAGCCCGAGGCCGAGAATGACGACCACGGAGGCCATCACGACGGCCGTATAACGATGCTGATCGCCGTTCTGGAGGATCCGCGTCGAGGTGCTCGCGAGGTTGAGCGTGCCGTTGAACACCTTGTCGTAGAAGCGGTCGCCGAACAGGCCGTGCAGGATGCGCCGGCGACGAAGGCGGATGTGGATCGGCGTCCAGAACACCGCCAAGAGCACGCCCATCGTGATGACGACGCCCGACAGGACGAGCATCGGAGTCACGCCGTGCCAGAGCGAGAAGGACACGTCGACCGGGATCCCGGTGAGGGCGAGGACCGCCGGCCCGATCAACGTCACGGCGACGACATTGGGCACGATGCCGAGCGCGATGCCGCCGAGCGCCAAAGTGAGCGGGCCGATGAGAAGGCCCGGCGTCTCACCATGGCGCACTTTGGGGGTGCGGCGACGGTTGAGGAAGAAGGGCCGGATCGAGACGATGCCGGCGACACCCACCATCACCGAGTTGACGATCACCGCGATCACCACAGGAATGGCGTTCCAGCCGCTCGAAAGCTGCGCCTCGAAGAGATATTCTTTCGAGATGAAGCCGATAAAAGGCGGCAGGCCGGCCATCGAGAAACTCGCGAGGACCGCGGCGAGCGCGGTGAAGGGCAGTACCCGCGCGAGACCGCCGAGACGGCCGAGATGGGCCTCCCCGGTCGCATGGATCGCGTTGCCGGCGCAGAAGAAGAGCGCCGCCTTGTAGAAGGCATGGGTGATCAGGAAGCCGACGGTCGCGACGACGGCCACTTCGCCATTGAGGCCGATCAGCATCACGAGGATGCCGAGCGAGGCGACGGTCGATTGGGCGAGCACCGCCTTGAAACCCGTCGCCCGCAGCGCCTCGAAGGAGGCGACCAGCATCGTGAGCGAACCGACGATGACGAGCGTCGCGCCGAACCAGGGCACGGTCGCGAACACGTGATCGAAGCGGGCGAGGAGGAACACGCCGAGCTTCACCATGGTCGCGGAATGGAGGTAGGCCGAGGCCGGGGTCGGCGCCTGCATCGCGTTCGGCAGCCAGAACTGGAACGGCACCTGCGCCGATTTCGTGAACGCGCCGAGGAGCATCAGGACGATGATCGGCACGAGCCACGGGCTCGCGACGAGCTCGTCGGAGCGGGCGATCACTTCAGTGTAGGAGAAGGTCCCGAGCGACAGGCCGATGAGAAGAATGCTCGCGAAGAGGGCGAGCCCGCCGCCGCCGGTGACGATCAGCGCCTGGAGCGCCGCTTTGCGCGCCTCCGCCTTCTCGCTGTCGAAGCCGACGAGCAGGAAGGACAGAAGGCTCGTCGCCTCCCAGAAGAGGAACATCACGACGAGATTGTCGGCGAGCACGGTGCCGAGCATCGCCGTCATGAAGAGGAGGATGAGGCTCAAGAAGCGCCCCGCGGTCGCGCGCGGCTTCTCGGCGAAGTAGGCGCCGGCATAGAGCGTGACGAGCGTCCCGATCCCGGTGATGAGGAGCGAGAAGAGGAGCGAGAAGCCGTCGAGGCGGAACGAGAAGTCGACGCCGAGTGACGGGACCCAGGTGTAGCTCGCGAGGATCACCTCCCCCGCCGCGATCGTCGGCTGTTGGCGCGCAAGGAGGACGAACGCGGCGAGCGGCGCGAGGGCGAGGAGCGGCGCGCCGAAGCGTCCCCCCATGAGGAGCACCGGCCGCGCGAGAAGCGCGGCTCCGGCGCAGATCAATAACAAGATGACAAACAGCAACGCGGCACCTCTTGCGATTTCGAGCCTGAACGGCCCTATCGCAACGTGCGTGCCACCTGTGTTTTTGGCGGATTTCCTGGGATTTACTCAGACAACGTCGAGACGATCCGTCCGGATATTCTAACGGATTTCGGCGCCCTGTTCAGAAATCCGAACACGGCGCCCAGCAATTCAAAATAGTCCCCCCGCATGGGAAAGCAACTTTGTGGCGGTATTCTCCCGAGCGGGGTGGCGCGCCTCACGCCGCCGCGGCGCGGGCGCAGAAACAGGACGCCGCCACCGGAATATCGGCCCGTGCCGCCGCGAAGGCGAGGCGCTGTTTGACGAGCCGCCCTTCCGCCGTGTCGCCCATCCGCCGCCGGGTGAGGCAATCGTCGAGACCGCGCAGGCTCCACACATTGTCCGGGTGTATCGTCGCCCGGCTGAGCGTACCGCCGAGGCCGAGATCCTCGCGATAGACCGCCTCCGCCTCCTCCACCCGGTCCTGCTCCAACAACAACGCGCCGAGCGCGTGGCGGGTCGGCTGGATCCAGCCCCACGGCTCGTCATAGGGAAGCGCGTCGTCGAGCACGACGGAGCGGCGCAGATGGGCGAAGGCCGCCTCGTGGTTGCCTTTGCGGTACTCGATCTCGCCGTTCAGCATCTCCTCGGCGATCGCGAGGAGGTCGAGGCAGACATTGTTGTGAAGGAGCCGGCTTTCGGGCACCCGCTCGCGGGCGGCGAGGAAGTTCGCTTTTTCCCTCTCTGCTTCGGCCACCGCGCCGAGCGCGGCATGCGCGACGCCCTTCGCATAGTGGATCGATGCGGTGGTGACGCAATAGAGGTCGCGATCCTCCGGCAGCGGCTCGGCGATGATCTCACGCCATTTGCCGAAGCGGATGAAGACGTGCTGCTTCATCGAAAGATAGCTTTCGATGAAATCCGCCATCGGCGGGGTTTGGAGGCGCAGCAGCGCCTCGGGCGTCGTGTCGATCAGCTCCTCTGCGGCGGCGAGCGCCGGCACGTACTGGCCGAGGAACATCGCCCCGTAGATCGCGAAATGATAATTGTGCACGCGGTAGGCGGTGTAGAAATTCATCGGCCCGATATCAGCGAGATATTTCCGGTCCGCCTCGATCGCCCGCTGATTGTCGACGAGGACATCGCGATAGTGGCCGCATTGGATGTCGAGATGGGTCGGCATGTGGATGAGGTGGCCGGCATCGGGCACCAGCGTGCGCAGCGCATCGCCCGCGATCAGCGCCTTTTCCGGGAAGGGCGACATCTCCATCAGGTGCACATAGAGGTGAAGAACGCCCGGATGGCGCATCGCGGCCGGATCCTGCCGCATCGCCCGTTCGAGGAGGGCGCGCGCCTCCTCCGTCCCCGCGCCCTTCGCGACCGTGCCGGTCGCAAGATCCCACATCTTCCAGGGGGTCTGGTTGAGGATCGCCTCGGCGAAGATGGTGGCGATGTCGAGATCGTTCGGAAAGGCGGCGTAGGCGGGGCGCATCGCGGCGGCGAAGGCGTCGTTCCAGGGCGCCTGATCGTCGATCGGATCGCGCTGGGGGTAGCGGGCGGGCAGCGCCTCGATCAGCGCGCGCTCGGGCGCGGTGACGCGGTCGGCGAGCGCGAGGGCGGCCCGCGCCTCGTCATAGCCGATGGCAAGGGCGTTCGCCTTGCCGACCGGGTCGAAATGGCGCCACTCCATGTTGTAATTCGGCCCGATCGCGTAAGCGACGCCCCAATGGGCCATGGCGCAATCGGGGTCGTGCTCCAGCGCCTTGCGGAAGCACGTGACCGCCTCCTCATGATTGTAGGCGAAGGTCCAGACGAGGCCACGATCGAACCAGAGCTGAGCGTCCGGCGACGTGGTCGTCACGGCGCGGCTATAGACGTCGATATCGTAATAGGCCATGGCGCTCTCCAACGGGAGGCGGCGCTTGCCGGACGGGCGAGATCGCGCCGCACATGAGGAAAAACGGGCTGGCGACCAACATTGAAGACGCGGCCCCGGCCAACCCGGATGCGATAGCACGATACGATCCGCAGACTACCACATGCGCCGCCGCGGCGCAGGCCCCGACGCCCCGCCCCCCGAACGAAAACGGCCCCGACACGCAAGGCGCATCGGAGCCGCGAGAGCACGCTGGCCGGGGACCGGCGATTGTCCATCCGCCGGTGGACCGGCGTCTGCCGTTCGTCAGGCCGGCTTCACGCCGCGGGCGAGCATCGTCATGCCGGGAATCATCGGCTCGACGCTGACGTCCTTGAAGCCCGCGGCGCTCAGCGCGTCGGCGAGCCAGCCGGCGTCCAGCGAACGAGCGCGCGGGGTGAAGGCGGTGTGCTGAAGCTGCCAGAGGGCGGCATTCTTGGGGCCGGTGCGGTCGGCTTCCACGATGAAGTCGTGGATCAGGATCTGGCCGCCGGGGGCGAGCCCGTCGAACGCGCGCGCGATGAGGTTCTTGTGCAGCTCCCCGTCGACGCCCGAAAAGAGATACGACATCAGGACGACATCGACCCCGGTCGGCCATTTCGCCTCGATGGCGTTCTCGTGGATATAGGAGATGCGCTCCGACAGCCCGGCCTCGGCGACATAACGCTCGCCGAGCGCGGCGACGTTCGGGAACTCCACCACCGTCGCCTTGAGGTTCGGGAACGCCTTGCACAGCGTGATCGAGAAGGCACCCGTTCCGCCGCCGACATCGACGAGATGCCGCGCGCCGGAGAGATCGATCGATTTTGCAAGCCCACGCGCCGGGCCCAGCGAGCCCGCATGTTGGCTTTCAGAATAGATCCGGGCTTCCTCCGCGTCGGAGAACCAGTCGGCATAGGAGCTCGTCGCATCCTCCGGCAGGTCGTCGGACAGAGCGAGGTCGATCTGATCGAGAAGGCGGTACATCTGCCGGTCGACCTGAAGGCGCAGATAGTCGCCGAAATCGTACTTCGCGCCCTTCACGAGGAAGGCCTCGGCGGCCGGCGAGTTCGCGAACTTGCCGTCGTCGACGGAGACGAGGCCGAGGCCGGCGAGCGCGGTGAGCAGCGTGTTGCAGCGGTCCGTGTGAAGGCCGCAAGCGCGCGACAGCTCCGCGGCCGTCATCGCATCACCGGACAAATGCGTGAACACATTGTGATGAAGCGCGGCGAAGAGCGCTTTTGATCCCATGAAGCCGAAGGCAATATCGGATATTTCTTCCGGCTTTGTTAGAATCTCCATGTAAAGTGCGTCCCTTTCATTAGTAATGGCCGCAAGCGGCGACAGGACGTCGCGCAAACTTTCGGCGCTGGGAAGGCCGCTGTTGTGCCGCGAACTGGCGCCATTTGGCAAGCCTGCCCCCGTCATGGCCGCATCCCAGACGGATATTGGCACCCGATTGCCGCCGCGATACGCGCAAATCGCACACATATGCGGCAATCATCTAAGCAGACGGGAGGACGACGGCCGCGGAATCGCCGGCGGCGGGGACTTCCATCGGCCGATCAATTCGACTATTCTAGAATCATGGAAAGATCAGACGCCATCACCGCCCTCGCCGCCCTCGCGCAGGAAACCCGGCTCGACATCTTCCGCCTCCTCGTCGAGGCGGCGCCGGACGGGCTCGCGGTCGGGCGCATCGGCGAGGCGCTGTCGCTCGCCCCGGCGACGCTGTCCTTCCATCTCAGCCAATTGAAGAATGCCGGCCTCGTCACCTGCCGCCGGGACGGCCGGTCGCTGATCTATGCCGCGCACGTGACGCGGATGACCGGCCTCATCGGCTACCTGACCGACAATTGCTGCGCCGCCGACCCCGCGCGATGCGGTTTCACCGACGCCGAAGCGGCCACCGATCGCGCCGTCTGACGACACCGCCTTTTTGCGAGACACGAGATGACGATCACCATCTACCACAACCCCCAATGCGGCACGTCCCGTAACGTCCTGGCGCTCATCCGCAATAGCGGGGCCGAACCCGTCATCGTCGAATATCTGAAGACGCCGCCATCGCGCGAGCGGCTGACCGCGCTGATCGCGGCGATGGGCATCACCCCGCGGGCGCTCCTGCGCCAGAAGGGAACGCCTTATGACGCGCTCGGCCTCGCCGACGAGAGCCTTTCGGACGCGGCATTGATCGACGCGATGATGGCGCACCCGATCCTCATCAACCGGCCGATGGTCGAAACGCCGCTCGGCACGCGCCTTTGCCGCCCCTCCGAAACCGTGCTCGACATTCTCCCCGATCCCCAGAACGGCGCCTTTTCCAAGGAAGACGGCGCGCCGGTGGTGGATGCGGCCGGCCACCGTGTGAAGGCCGGCGACGAATGAGCGCCGCCGACAAGGCCGCGCCCCTTCCGCAGGCTCCCACGGGCCTCGGCGTGTTCGAGCGCTGGCTCTCCCTTTGGGTGGCGCTCGCGATCCTCGCCGGGATCGGCCTCGGCACCACCCTCCCCGGCCTGTTCGGCGTCTTCGCGGCGCTCGAGGTCGCCAAGGTGAATCTCGCCGTCGCGGTCCTCGTCTGGGCGATGGTCTACCCGATGATGGTCGCGGTCGACTTCGCGAGCCTTGCCCATATCGGCGACCGGCCGAAGGGACTCGTCCTCACCGTCGTCGTCAACTGGCTGATCAAGCCCTTCACGATGGCCGGGCTCGCCGTCCTCTTCTTCGAGGTGGTCTTCGCCCCCTTCATCGCGCCGCAGGACGCGGAGCAATATATCGCCGGCCTCATCCTGTTGGGCGCGGCGCCGTGCACGGCGATGGTGTTCGTCTGGTCGCAGCTCACGCGCGGCGATGCGACCTATACGCTCGTCCAGGTGTCGGTGAACGACGTCATCATGATCTTCGCCTTCGCGCCGATCGTCGCCTTCCTGCTGGGCGTCACCGATATTGCGGTGCCGTGGGGCACGCTTCTCCTGTCGGTCGCGCTCTATATCCTCGTGCCGCTGGCCGCCGGGATCGCGACGCGCCGTTGGCTCCTGGCGCGCGCGGCACCCGGCACGGGTGCGGCGGCGATCGAGCGCTTCGGCGCGACGATGAAGCCCGTCTCCGTCCTCGGCCTTCTTCTGACGGTCGTGCTGCTGTTCGGTTTTCAGGGGCCGGTGATCCTCGATCGGCCGCTGGTGATCGCGATGATCGCGACGCCCCTCGTCATCCAGTCCTACGGGATCTTCGCGATCGCCTATCTCGCCGCCTGGGCCTGGCGCGTGCCGCACAAGGTCGCCGCGCCGTGCGCGCTCATCGGCACGTCGAATTTCTTCGAGCTCGCCGTCGCGGTGGCGATCAGCATTTTCGGCCTCTCTTCCGGTGCGGCTCTCGCGACGGTCGTCGGCGTGCTCGTCGAGGTGCCCGTCATGCTCTCCCTCGTCGCCATCGCCAACGCGACGCGGCGGCACTTTCCAGGCGCCGCGTCGGCGGAGTGAGCGGCCGGCCCGCTACCGGCGCCCGCCCACCTCGTCGATATGATCGAGCAGCTCGCTCGGATCCTCGTAGACGCGGATCGCCCCGGATTGGCGCAGCTCGTCGACGCCATAGCCGCCGCTCAAGAGGCCGACCCCGAGCGCCCGGCAGCGCGTCGCGGCGAGCATGTCCCACACGCTGTCCCCGACGATGACGGAGGTTTCGATCGGCTTGTCGAGGCGCCGCGCGGCCTCCACGAAGAGATCGGGGTCGGGCTTGGCATATTTCACCTGGTCGCGGGTGACGACGACGGCCATCGACGGATCGACGCCGAGCGCCTCGATGTTGACCTTCGCCGTCTCCATCCGCCCGCTGGTCGCGATCGCCCAGGGAATCTCCGCCTCGGTGAGCCAGGCGAGAAGCTCGCGAGCGCCGGGCAGCGGACGGATCTGGCTCGCATATTTGCGATAGGCGCCGGCATGGGCGGCGCGGATGCGCTCGACGCGCTCGGTGCTGATCTCGAGCTCGGTCTCGCGCAGGAGCTGATTGGTGAAGAGCCCGCCGCTCATCCCGATCTTGCGGTGGATGCGCCAGACCGAAAGGTCGATCCCCTCCGCGTCGAGCGCCTCCTTCCAGGCGAGCACGTGCTGATAGACGCTGTCGACGAGCGTTCCGTCGAGATCGAAGATGAAAACCGGCTCGATGCGCATCCCATTCCCCCGCGTCAACATGGTGAGGCGAGTGCGAACCATACGTGAGGCCCGCCTCGCCCACACCCCTTAGCAGGGCGGAGGCAGCGTAGTTTGCCCAAAGGCTTCGCAAACGATCCGCTTACGCAGCGAATCGAAACGAAATATTGCCGCTATACAATGCCGGGCCGCAATCCGCCGAGTTCAATCGCCCGACGGCCGCCAATCGGGCGGGGCCATCTCGAACCCCTCGAACGAAAAGCCCGGCGCGACGGTGCAGCCGACGAGCGTCCATGCGCCGAGCGGCTCGGCCGCCTGCCATTGCCCGGTCGGCACGACGATCTGCGGCCGCTCGCCCGCCGCGATGTCGGGACCGAGACGATGCACCGTCGTCGCGATCCCGTCGGCCGACAGGGACAGCGCCAGCGGACCGCCGGCATAATAGTGCCAGACCTCGGCCGCATCGAGCACGCGGTGCCAGTGCGAGCGCTGGCCAGCCTCGAGGAGATAATAGATCGCCGTCGAATGGCCGCGCCCACCGTCCGGCGCGTCGCGGTAGGTCTCGACGAAGTGGCCCCCCTCGGGGTGGGGCTGCATCCCGAGGGTCGCGATGATGTCGGCAGGCGTCAAAACGAGTCGCGCCCTTTGCGAAGATGCGCGAACACCTCGACCGGATCGGCGCCGGCCATGCCGAGCTGCGCGGCAACCGACGGGTCGTCGGCGCGCATGAACGGATTGGTGGCCTTTTCCGCCGCCATCGTGGTCGGAACGGTCGGCTCGCCCCGCTCACGCGCGGCCTCGACGACCTTGAGCCGCTCGGCGATCGCCGCATCCTCGGGCAGCGCCTGATGGCCGTAACGCGCGTTGGTGAGGGTGTATTCGTGGCCGCAATAGATCTTCGTGTCGTCCGGCAGCGCGGCGCGCAGCGTCTTGAACGAGTTCCACATCGTCGCCGGATCGCCCTCGAAGAGACGGCCGCAGCCCATGGCGAACAGCGTGTCGGCGGTGAAGGCGATGCCGGCACCCGGGAAATAATAAGAAAGCGGGCCGGAGGTGTGGCCGGGCGTCGCGATCGCCTTCACCTCGAGGCCGCCGAGGGTGAACTCGGCGCCATCATCCAGCGTCTCGTCGAGCTCCTTGATCCGGTCGGCCTCGGCCTTCGGGCCGATGACCTTGGCCGAGCCCTTCACCGCGTCGATCGCCTGCACGTGATCGGTGTGGTGGTGGGTGACGAGAATCGTTGTCAGCGTCCACCCTTCCTCGGCGAGCGCGGCCTTGATCGGGCCCGCTTCGGGCGCGTCGATCAGGATCGTCTCGTCACCCGTGTGGACGAGGACAGCGTAGTTATCGGACAAGCAAGGGATCAGTCGGATATCGACCATGGCGCACTCCGTTCGTCGAACGTCTCACTGAGAGCGATTTGCGCCGCAGCGACGTCACGGTCACTGCGGCGCAAATCGCTCTCCGAAGAGACGAGAGCCTCGTTCTTCCATCGCCCGTCGCCGGGCTGACCAGAGCGCCCTCGACGGTGCGTGGCTCCGAAGACGGAAAGCCGTCCGAACTCATCGCGGCGCGCTCTGCCTCTCGAACGGGTCGTCGACCCGGTCCGAAGATCGATCGCTTCTAGCATCTTCACAAGCAACGCGCCACGGCTCCGCCACCATGCCGCTGTCAAAGCGCCGCATCCCTCGACGCGCAAGGCGGCAATCACCATGCTATGACAAGTGGAACGACAACGGGGAAGCGTTCATGCATCTCGACGTTTCCGAGTTGCGTGCGTTTTACAAGACGCCGCTCGGGCGCATCGCGCGACAGATCGTTTCGGCCGAACTGAGATCGGCCTGGGCTTCCGTCGCGGGCGAAGACATCGCCGGCATCGGGCACACAACCCCGTATTTGCGGCCCTTTCTCGGCGAGGCGACGCGCGTCGTCGCGCTGATGCCGGCGGCCGAGGGCGTCCTTCATTGGCCGGGCGAAGGGCCGAACGTCACGGCCCTCGCGCACGAGGATGCGCTGCCGCTCCCGGACAATTCGATCGACAAGCTCTTTCTGATGCACGTCCTCGAAACCTCAAAGGATCCTTACGCGGTGCTGCGCGAGGCCTGGCGGGTTCTGGTGCCGTCGGGGCGGATTTTCGTGGTGGTGCCCTATCGCTCGGGCGCCTGGGCGCGGGCCGACCATACCCCGATGGGCCTCGGCCGGCCGTTCTCGCGCTTCCAGCTCACCGAGCTGATGGAGAGCGCCTGGCTCGAGCCCACCACCGTCCGCCGCTTTCTCTTCGTCCCGCCGACGCGGCGACGCTTCGTGCTGGGCTCGGCAAGCGTGTGGGAACGGCTCGGCCGCCAGACGATGCCGCGCTTTGCCGGAATGCTGGGCGTCGAAGCCCAGAAAACGCTGATCCGCGGGATCCCGGTGAACAAATCCAATCGCGGCCTGAAGATCTTCGCCCCCGCCCTCGCCCCGGTCCCGAAGCCGGCATCGATGTGCGAGGAGGCGGGCGAATCACGCGTCAGCGGCGCAGGAGAAACACCGCCTGCTCGCCAAAGAGGTTCCAAAACCACCAGGGCGCGTTGATCGGGATCCGCTGCCCCCAGGTGTTGACCGCGATCGCCCGGTCCACCTCGACGCCCATGTCCGCGCACAGATTGATGAAGTCGCGGATGGTGCAGAAATGGATGTTGCTCGTCGCCCACCAGGGGTCCGGCAACAGCCGCGTCGTCGGCATCTCCCCCTGGAACAGCAGCTTGAGGCGCACGCGCCAGAAGCCGAAATTCGGGAACGAGACGATGCAGCACGTCCCGATCCGCAGAAGATTTTCGAGGACGGCGCGGGGGTCGCGCGTCGCCTGGAGCGTCTGGCTGAGGATCACATAGTCGAAGGCGCGATCGGGATAGGCCGCGAGGTCGGTGTCGGCGTCGCCCTGGATCACCGACAAGCCGAGCGAAACGGCCTCGTTCACCCCCGCTTGATTGAGCTCGATCCCCGACGCCCGCACCCCGTGCGAGCCTTCGAGGAGCGCCATCAGCGCCCCGTCGCCGCAGCCGACATCGAGGATGCGGCTGCCGGGCGCGACGAGTTCGCGGATCACATCATAGTCGACGCGCGTCGGCGCGATGGTGGAGCTGTCCGTCGTGGCTGTCATGGTGCTCATCGGGGCGGCGAGGCCGGCGGCTCGATGCCGCGCGCGATGGCGGCGCCGGTCAGGAAGCCGCGCACGGCGCGGTGGAATTTCGGCTCTTCGAGAAGGAACGCGTCGTGTCCCTTGTCGGTCTCGATCTCGACGAAGGAGACCTGCGCGGCGGCCGCGTTGAGGGCGTGCACGATGGTTCGGCTCTCGGAGGTCGGGAACAACCAGTCGGAGGTGAAGGAGACGACGCACCAGCGCGTCTCCGACCCGCGAAAGGCGTTGGCGACACGCCCGCCATGCTCGGCGGCGAGATCGAAATAATCCATCGCGCGGGTGAGGTAGAGATAGGCGTTGGCATCGAACCGGTCGACGAAGGTCGAGCCTTGGTGCCGCAGATAGGATTCGATCTGGAAGTCGGCGTCGAACCCGTAGGTGACGACATCACGATCCTGCAACGCGCGGCCGAACTTTCGGTGCAACGCCGTCTCCGACACGTAGGTGATGTGCGCGGCCATGCGGGCGACCGACAGCCCCTTTTTGGGCCTCACCCCATGCTCGAGATAGCGCCCGCCCCGCCATTCGGGATCGGCCATGATCGCCTGCCGCCCGACCTCGTGGAAGCCGATATTCTGCGCCGAATGACGCGTCCCGGTCGCGATCGGCACCGCGGCGAAGACACGGTCGCCATAGGAGGCGCCCCATTCGAGCACCTGCATCCCGCCCATCGAGCCGCCGACGACGGCGAACAATGTGTCGATGCCGAGATGCTCCACGAGGCGAACCTGTGCGCGCACCATGTCGGCAATGGTGACGACCGGCATATCGAGCCCGTAGGCCCGCCCCGTCTCGGGATTGAGCGAGGCCGGACCCGTCGTCCCCGAACAGCCGCCGAGGACGTTGGCGCAGATCACGAAAAAATGGTCGGTGTCGACCGGCTTGCCCGGACCGACCAGCGAATCCCACCACCCGCCGCGGCCGGTCACGGGGTTGCGGTTGGCGGCGTGCTGGTCGCCCGTCAGCGCGTGGCAGACGACGATGGCGTTCGTCCTGTCGGCATTGAGGGTGCCGTAGGTCTGATAGGCGATCTGCCAGTTGTCGAGAGAGACGCCCGAGTCGAGTTTCAGCGGTGCGTCGTGGAACCGGGCGACCTGGCTCGTCGGCTGGTCGACCTCGCTTCGGCGGCGGGCTTCTCGGTCGTCTTCTGTCGCGCCGATGTGGGGTGAACCACCATCGGCCACGAAGTCAGAGGTCATAGTATCGTCTCCGGGGCAAGGCCCAGGACCCCACCCATCGAGCAAGCCCTACACCTCCCATGAGGGGCCGGACGCTATGCCGCCGGTGCGGGACGGGTCAATGTTTTCTTTGCGTCGGCTGCACCGAAGGGCTATCCAGCCGGCTCGCACATTTCAGTAGATCGGTATGGTTACGCCCCTTTCCAGAGATAGCAGCGATTCGCTGAGCGCCCTTCGCGACCGGCTCGACCTCGTCGATACCGGCCTTCATCGGCTGTTGCGCGAGCGCTTTGAGATCGTGAGCGAAATCGGCGCCGCCAAGGGGCCCGACGAAAGCGTGATCCGCCCGGCGCGTGAGGCGGCGGTGATCGAGAACCGTCTGTCGCTCCACACCGGCACCCTACCCCATGCGACGCTGGTGCACATCTGGCGGGTGCTGATCGGTGCGGCCTGCGTGGCGCAGCGGCCCTTCCGCGTCCATGTCGCCGGCCCGCTCGACGTCGCGCGCTACCTCTACGGACCCGTCGAGATGACCCTCGCGAGCCCGGCCGAGGCCGTCGCCGCGCTCGCCGATGCGCCCGGCGACATCGCGGTCATCGACGGTGCGACGGGCGACCGATGGTGGAGCGCGCGCAATGCGGCGCACGTCATCGGACGATACCGGCAAAGTGACGACGGCGTCGCCGTCGTCCTCGGCGGCGCGGGCGTCTCCCGCGGCACCGGCCCCCTCGCCCTCGTCCTGCGCGACGAGGCCCCGGTCGAGGTCTCCGCCGGCGAGATCGGCCCGGAGGACGACGTCCTCGGCCTCTACCACCCTTTCCCTTTCCCCGTTCCCGTCGCCCAACCCCTGACATCGAGCCCCAAATGAGTGCTGCAAAGTCTCCCGAGCCGCGTCCCTCCGTCCTCGAAATCGCCGCCTACATTCCCGGCCGCGCGAAAGGCGGCAGCGCGGGCAAGCAGCATAAGCTTTCCTCGAACGAGAACCCGCTCGGCCCGAGCCCCGAGGCGCGCGAGGCGTTCTTGTCGGCCGCCCAGTCGCTCGAACGATACCCCGACGGGTCCGCGACCGACCTTCGCGAGGCGATCGCCTCCGCCTACGGCCTCAAGGCCGACCGGATCATCTGCGGCAATGGGTCCGACGAGATCCTCGCGATGATCGCGAACGCCTATCTGCGCGAAGGCGACGAGGCGGTCTTCACCGAGCACGCATTTCTCGTCTACCGCATCGTGACCCTCGCGGCCGGCGCGACGCCGGTGGTCGTGAAGGAGACGGATCTGACCGTCGATGTCGACGCGATCCTCGCGGCGGTGACGGACAAGACGCGCATCGTCTTCCTCGCCAATCCCAACAATCCGACGGGATCCTACACCTCGATCAACGAGGTGCGGCGGCTGCGCGACAGCCTTCCCGCCGGCGTCCTCCTGGTGATCGACGCGGCCTATGCCGAGTACGTCCAGAAGAACGACTATGAGGCCGGGATCGAGCTCGTCGCGACGCGCAATGACACGATCATGACGCGCACCTTCTCCAAGATCTACGGCCTCGCTGCCCTCCGCCTCGGCTGGGCCTATGCGCCGGAGGCGGTGATCAACACCCTCCACCGCGTGCGCGGCCCGTTCAACGTCAACGCCGCCGCCCTCGCGGCCGGGGTCGCCGCCCTCAAGGACCGCGCGCACACCGACCGCTCGATCGCCCACAATGCGCGCTGGTTGCCGGAGCTGCGCGAACGGATCGCCGCGCTCGGCTTTCCCGTGGCGCCCAGCGTCGGCAACTTCGTCCTCATCGACTTTTCCGCGGTGCCCGGCGGCGACGCCGGCGCGGCGGACGAGTTCCTGTCCGCTCGCGGCGTGATCCTGCGCCGCGTCTCCGCCTACGGCCTTCCCCAAATGCTGCGCATGACGGTGGGCGACGACGAGAGCAACGAGGCGACGATCGCCGCGCTGCGCGCATACAGAGACACATTGAACAATGGCTGACGAACCCGGATCCTTTCGCTTCTCGCGCGTCGCGATCATCGGGATCGGTCTCATCGGGTCTTCGGTGGCGCTCGCGCTGCGGGCCAAGGGCTTTGAAGGACCGATCGCGATCGGCGACCGCAATGGCGATGCCCTGCGCGTCGCCGCCGAATTGGAGCTCGGCACGAGCTATCACACCAGCGCGGCGAAGGCCGTCGCCGGGGCCGATCTCGTGATGCTGTGCGTGCCGGTCGGCGCAATGTCGGCCACCGGCCGCGCGATCGCCCCCGCCCTCGCCGAAGGCGCCATCGTGACCGACACCGGCTCGGTGAAGGAATCCGTGATCGAGGCGCTGACCGGGGTCCTCCCCGCGCACGCCCGCGTCGTCGCCGGGCACCCGATCGCCGGTTCCGAGCAATCCGGCCCGCGCGCGGGCTATGGCACCCTCTTCGAGCGGCGCTGGTCGATCCTGACGCCGACCGAGGGGACCGATCCCGAGGCGGTCGACATCGTCGCCGACATGTGGCGCCGGTTCGGCTCGGAAATCGAGCTGATGGACCCCAAGCGGCACGACCTCGTGCTCGCCATCACCTCGCACCTGCCGCATCTCATCGCGTACAATATCGTCCGCACCGCCTACGATATGGAATCGGTCGCGGAGTCGGAGGTGATCAAGTTCTCCGCCGGCGGCTTTCGCGACTTCACCCGCATCGCGGCCTCCGACCCAACCATGTGGCGCGACGTCTTCCTCAACAATCGCGAGGCGGTTCTCGAAACGCTCGGCCGCTTCTCGGAGGATCTTGCGAGCCTCCAGCGCGCCATCCGCTGGGGCGAAGGCGACCTCCTTTACGAGGTGTTCGAGCGCACCCGCGCGATCCGCATGGGCATCATCGATGCCGGCCAGGACACGGCGGCCCCCGATTTCGGCCGCCCCCGCTCCCACACCGACGGCGCCCCCGAAGACGGCGCCGCCCGTTCGGTCAACGGCGAGCGAGGCTGAGCGGCGGCACGGTGAACAGCGGGACGAAGCCGGCCACGACCTGGCTGTCGCGAATGCGGAAGGTGACCTTGCGCGCCTTCCGCTCGTCGATCGTCGTCTCCGGCGCGAACGACAGCACGTTGTTCAGCACCGAGGTGACCGTCTTTCCCGCCTCGGGCGCGACCCTTTCGACATAGGGAACGTCGTTGTCATATCCCGCGATCGCGACATCGATCTCCCCGTTGAGCCGGCCGTCAGCGCCCAGCACGACGTCGCCGCTCGCCGCGAGCTTCATGCCGCCGCTCTCGGCCGTCGCGGCGTCGATGACGATGGGCAGGCCATCGGCCAACAGGCTCACCATCAGCGCGTCGGGGCTGCCCGCCAGGAGCGAGGCGCCGTCGCCGACCCGGCCGCGGAAGGCGATATGAACCGGCTCCCCACCTTCGACCGGCTGCAGGTCATCGAGCCGCAGGGCGATATCGAGATCGGCCGGTGTGTCGGGATTGCGGCGAATATTGGCGACCACCTTGCCGATATCGACGGCCGCCCCGCCGAGCGTCTCGAAGGTGACGTCGAGGAGTTCGGCGTCGAGGCGGTCGAGCGCATGGCGCTTGAGGTTGAGCCGGGCGCTCGCGTGCGCCAGCGACCACTCGGCGATGACCGGCGCGGCGCCGTAGGTCGCGACCTGCGCGGGAGAGGCGATCTCCGCGAGCAAGCGCGAGGGATTATAGACCTGCGCGACCACCGTCAGGCCGCCGAGCGTCACCGTGGTGGTGCCGTTGCCGATGCGCGTGTCCTCGCCGCACCGCACCTCGATGCGGAAGGGGAAACCCGTCACACTGCGCCGGGTGCACTCGGCGAGCGCTCCGCCACTATACGCGCCCCGCTCGGCCCGCTCGATCTGACGATCGACGAACGTCGCGGCGACGAACCAAAGGACAGACCAGACCACCAGCGCTCCGAGGATAGCTCCCAACAGAAGCTTGAAGCGCAGTGCGTTGGACCGTTTCCCCATTCTCAAACCCCGATCAATATCTCTTTTCGACCCCATCGGCTGGGTTCAGGTCGCCGCAATAGCCCGGCCGGCCGATCGGTCGGATCGACGTGGCTCAACGGGCGCCAAACGCCCCAAACATTGGACGCAGCGGACCCTAGCACCACTGACACAATTGTGGGGCCCGATCATCTGCAACGAAGGAGGGGTGCGTACTGATGTCACTGTTCGTATTCGGCTACGGCTCGTTGATGTGGCGGCCCGGCTTTCCCTACAAAGATAGACAATACGCCACGATTCGGGGCCGTCACCGAAGTCTTTGCGTCTATTCCTTTGTTCATCGCGGCACAGAGACGCGCCCCGGCCTCGTCATGGGTCTCGACAGGGGCGGCGCCTGCCGCGGTGTCGTCTTCGAGGTGGACGACGCGGACCGAGACGAAGTCATCGCCTATTTGCGGGCGCGCGAGCAGGTGACGAACGTCTATCTGGAGCGCACGCTCCCCGCCCTTCGCGCCGACGGGACGACCGTCTCCGCCCTCACCTATGTCGTCGACCGCGCCCACCGCCAATATGCCGGACGGCTCTCGCTCGAGGAAACCGTCGAGTGGGTGCGCGGCGCGGTGGGCCAATCGGGTCCGAACGAAGACTACGTCCTCGCGACCGCCGACCATCTCGTGGAAGCCGGGGTCGTCGATCCGCGCCTTCACGTCCTCGCGGAGCGGTTGCGCGCGCTCGATGGCGCCTGAGCGCGGGCGACGAGACGGGCGGTCTCCGTCTCGATCGCGGCTTCGAGGCGGGCGCGGGCGTCCTCCCGCTTCAGGCCCGGCTCAATCGGCGGCAGGAACGACATCGTGATGGTACCCGGATATTTGACGAAGCGGCGGCGCGGCCAGAACAGGCCGGAATTGAGCGCCACCGGCACCATCTCCACCTTCAGCTTCTCGTAGAGGAACACCGCGCCGATCTTATAGTCCGGTGGCGCGCCCGGCAGGCGGCGCGTTCCTTCGGGAAAGATCGCGATCTGCGCGCCGCGGTCGAGCGCCGCCTTGGCGTCGATGGCGAGTTGCTTCAGCGCCTGGGGTCCTGAGGCGCGGTTGACGGGGATCATCCCGAAATAGCGGGCGTACCAGCCATAAAGCGGGATCTTCAAAAGCTCCTGCTTCAGGATGATGACCCCTTTCGGCAGGACCGGCAGAAGGGCCTGCGTCTCCCAGGCCGACTGGTGCTTCGCCGCGACGAGCGCCGGCCCCGTCGGGATGTGCTCCTTGCCGAGGATCTCGACCTTCTGGCCGACGATCACCCGCAGGAGCCACATGTCGCCGAGCACCCATATTTTGAGCGCCGCGCGCATCTTCTCGGCCGGCAGAACGAAGATCCAGGCCGACAAGATGCCGACGCAAATAAAATAGGCCGTCGCAAGGACCGAATAGATCGCCGTGCGCACGAGCGCCACGGCGTGGGCGAGCCCGTCCTTGCGGGGCCCTTTGTCCTCGCGGCGCGAGGGGGCGGCGGGGGCCGTGGCGGATTTTGAGATCGACATATCAGAACGACAGATGATTGAGGTGCCGGCGCACCGACCAATTGGACGTGAGCGTCACGAGGAGGACGACGCCGAGGCCGACGCCCGCGAGTGCGATATAACCGAAAAGGCCGATGCTGGGATCACCAAGAAGCGCGGCCGCCTGCGGCGAACCGCCCGCATGGCCGACGACCAGGTCGCCGAGCTCCAGCGCGCCGAAGAGCACGAGGGCGGCGGCGAGCCCGATCGCCGCGCCGCGAAACCCGATCTTGAGGAAACGCCGCCGGAACGCGCGGGCGATGAACCGGTCCTCCGCCCCGAGCACGTGAAGGACCGCGATCGTCGCGGCGTTCATCGCAAGCGCCGATCGCGTGGCGAAGACGATCGAGATCGCGGTCGCGACGAGCATCAGGCCGAGCGCGCCGATCGTCCCCCAGGCCGCGGTCGCGGCCATCCCGGAAAGCCGCTCGCTCCAGGCGGAGTGATCGTCGAGCGAGGCGCCGGGAATCTCGGCCACCGCGTCCGACAAAGACGCCGCCACAGGCCCGCTCCGCGCCGCGACCACGAGGCGGGGGACCGGCAGGATCGACAGGTCCATCCCCTCCCCGAGCCATGGCTCCAGCAACGCCTCGGATTGGTCGAGCGGCAGCACCGTCACCTCCGAGAGGCCGTCGGTGCTGGCGAGGATCTCGGCCACCCGTTGCAGGCGGCTGTCGATATCGTCCCCGTCGAGCGGCAGGACGCTGACGCTCACCTCGTCGAGAACCGAGACACTCCACGCATCGGCGGCACGGTGGACGAGGATCGCGCCGCCGAGCAGCAGCGCGCACAGGAAGGTCATGATCGCGATGACGACGGTGAGGCCGCGCCCCGCCACCGTATCGGGCGCGACGATCGGGCCGTGAATGGCCTCCACCTCGCCCGCGGTCTCCAAAATGACGCCGCGCGGCGGCGGTGGCGCGGCAGCGCGGCGGCTCTCCGCGGCGAGCCGCTCGCCCCCCTCGGCGCGGCGTTGCGCCGCCCCGGCCGCACCCCGGCGTGGCTCGACACCGTCTGTCCCCTGGCTTGGAGCCGTCTCCTCCATCCCATCCGGCGGCGCGGCGTCCTCCCGCCCATGCCGCAGCTCGGCGTCATCGGCCCCGTGGCGCGAGGCGGCATCATCGGCCTCGCGGCGCTGGCCCGCGCCATCCGCCTCGCGGCGCGGTGCGGCCCCGATATCGTCATCCGAGATTCGAGCGCCGGCCCGGCCGGCATCCTCAACCGTCTCGCCGCTCCGATCCCGACGGGCCCGCTCCTCGCGAGACCGGCGGGACGGCCCCGCCGCCCTCGCCTCTCCAGCGGGCGGCGCTTCGGCGTTCCCCTCCGCCGCCCCACGCGGCAAGGCCTCTCGCGATCGGCGCGCGGCACGCGGCTCCTCCCGCCGGGCCATGTCGGCCGTGTCGCGCGCGGCGGGGACGGGTTCAACGCGCTCGCGCGCGGCGGAGACGGATTCGGCGCGCGCCTCCGGCGCCGGACGGCCTTCGGAGCCGGCGCGTTGCGCATCGCGGCGCCGATCGAGCCCCGGATGGGGGGTGTTCGCCGCGCTTCGTGGCGCCTCCCGGTCGGCGCGGCGCGGGTCCCGGACCGGGGCGGCTTCGGGGGCCGGGCCACGGCGTCCGTTCTGTCCGCCCTCATCTTCGGTGCGCCGCGAGCGGGGGGCGTCATACGCCTCGCGCGCAGGAGGGCGCGCCGGCGGCGCAGTTTCGGGCCTTGCGGCGGGGCGGGCCTGCGGGGCGGAGTTCGCGTCCCGAACGGGACGGCGCGGGGCGGATGGCTCTTGCGCAACGGCGTCGCGCCGGGCGGGCTCGCCGGTCTGACGCGCAGGCGCACGCTCGGGCGATCGCCGCGGCACCGTCCCCTGCTCCGCCCCCCGTTCCGGCAAGACACCGCGTCGCCCGCGCGACACCTCCGCCGGCGCGGCGGCGGGCTCGGCGTGTCTCGCATCCTCGGCCCGCTCCCGCTCTCCCGGCCGCATCCGGCGCGGGCGCTGGGCTTCGCCGCGCTCAGCCTCGGGCGCCGGCTCGCTGCGCGATGCGACGGGAACCTTGCGCGGCGGCTCCGGGGCACGGCGCCGGACGGTCGCGGCGGCGCGGCGTGGCGCAGCCTCGCCCTGTCCCGTTGGCGCGGGGTCGGCGGGTCGCTCCTCCGGCGGACGGTGGCTCGTGGGGGTCGCGAGCGAGCGGCGGCGCGGCGTTTCCGGCGCACGCGGCTCCTGCGCCTCGCGCTCCCGGCGGCGCGCGCTGCGCTCGCGCTCGGCCCGGTCGGACTGCTGCTGCGGCCGATCGAATTCGCCCTGCCCTCCTTCCATCAGGTGGAGGTCTCCAACTGCCCGTCGAAGAGGATGAGGCGCGGGACGTCGACCTGATCCATCAGGCCGATATCGTGCGTCGCGATCACCACCGACGTGCCGAGCCGATTGAGCTCCAGAAAGAGGCGTAACAGGCGCTTTGCCATCGGCGGATCGACATTGCCGGTCGGTTCGTCCGCCAGGAGGACGTCGGGCTGCGTGATGAGGGCGCGCGCGATCGCGACGCGCTGCTTCTCACCGCCTGACAGGACCGGCGGAAAGGCGTTCTTGCGATGGGCGAGGCCCACCCATTTCAGGAGTTCGAGAACATCGGCATGGTAGGAGGCCGGGTCTCGCCCCTGGATGCGCAGAGGAAGGGCGACATTGTCGTAGGTCGAAAGGTGGTCGAGGAGGCGAAAATCCTGGAACACCACGCCGATCCGGCGGCGCATGCCCGGCATTTCCTGGCGGCGCAGCAAGCTGACATCCGCGCCGAAGAGGCTCATGAAGCCGCGCGAGGGCCGCAGCGACAGGGACAAAAGCCGCATCAAAGTGGTCTTCCCGGCCCCCGACGGTCCGGTCAGGAACTGGAACGAACGCGTCGGAATGGTGAAGGAGAGGTCGCGCAGGATCTCCGGTCCGTTGCCGTAGCGCAATCCCACATTCTCCAGCGTGATCATGGGCCTCCCCGCTGGCCATCATCGTACGAAAGGCGTTCCGACGCGTCACGGCACGATCGCGAGCCGGAGACTATCACGGTGTCGATGTCCGCGCCGCAATTTGCGCCGACCTCGCCCGCTGCACTGTGCATAGGCGGGCGCGATGCGCATTGCGCCCTCGCCTGCCCCGTGCCGGGCCGGTGTCGCACGGTGCCGACGCCGGAACAAGACACACCGTTTGCCCGCCGCCGCCTCCCCGCCGCACTCCAGATCGAACGCGCTGAAATGTCGAGCCGCCGCCGCTCGGACCACCCGGACGCGAGACCCGCGTCACCTCCGTTACCGACAAGCGCCCCAACGCAAGCGGCGCACCGATCAGGCCGAAACCAGCCGGCTTCGCCTCCGCCGAGCAACGCCGCCCCCCGCAAATCCGTCATCGACGCGCCGCCCATCCCCGCGCCGTACAGCGTTTCGCTCTCGTCTCGGGCGATCGCCCCCGCCGCATGGGGAAAGCGCATCCGCCCCGCCCGAAGCGACACGGGCCTCGCCTTAGCCTGTTCCTCGGAGCCCGCCGTCGCTGAAGCCCGTTAAGAGGCGGATGGCGGGCGAGTGCAAGGGCGAAGAGCGAAGCGTCCCTTGCGCTCGTTCGCCATCCGCCTCAGGGCTTCTTCAGCGACGGCGGGCTTCGAGGAACAGGCGCTCCCCCTGTTCTTTGGTGACGTCAGAGCCCCGCGGCCGCGCCGCCTCCCGCCCGCCTAGCACCGACGCTCAGCGGTTCGCGACGCCCAGCCACGCCGAGGCGTGGCCTTATTGGGGCAGGAGCCGCTCGAGATAATCCCGTTCGAGGCGTGGGATCGCCCGGTCGCCGAGGCGTTTGCGGAGTTCTTGCAGGATCCGCCGGGCGCGTTGGGTCTCGATCTCGTCGGGAATGCCGACGCGGCTCGTGTCCGTATAGGTTCCCTCGCGCCGGGCGCGGCCGAGCGGATCGGCACCGGGCCCTTGGCGGGGTGCGCCGACATCTTCGCCGCTGTCGCCGCCCTGCTGTTGCTGCTGAGCTTCGGCCATTTGCTGGGCCATGTCGCGCGCCCCGTCCCGCAAGGCCTGGAGGGCGTCGGACTGATCGTCGACCGCGCGGCCCGCCTGGTCCTGGCCGAGAGCTTCGCCCGCCTCGCCCATCGACTGGCCGGCATCGCCGAACTGCTCGCCGGGCTCGAAGCCCTGCTCCTCGAGACGCCGCATCATCTCGTCGAGCTGCTCGCGCAGTTCCGACTGTTGCTGCTGAAGGCGGCGCATCGCCTCGGCGCGCTCGTCCGGGCTCATCTGCTGGCCGCCCTGCTGGCCGTTCTGCCCCTCGCCGCGCTGACCCTGTTGCTGGCCGGGCTGGCCCAATTGAGGCGGGAAATTGCGGCTGAGCGGGTTGCCGAACGGATCCATCGGCTGGCCGCGGCCTTCCCCCTGCCGGCCGTTTTCGTTCATGCCGTAGGTCTCGTCCATCAGCTCTTGCTGGCGCTGGATCATCTTGCCGAGCTCGTCGAGCGCGCGGCCGTTCTGGCCCATCGGATCGCCTTGCTGCTGGCCCTGGCCGCCCTGCGCCATCTGGAGGTTCTGCATCATCTGCTGCAGCTCCGCGAGGAGCGACTCGGCCTCCTCGGTGCGGCCCTGATTGGCGAGTTCCTGGATCCGGTTGAGGAGATCGTCGAGATTTTGCTGGGTGAGCTCCGTCGCG
Source organism: Acuticoccus kalidii (assembly GCF_021556395.1). Classification (GTDB taxonomy): domain Bacteria; phylum Pseudomonadota; class Alphaproteobacteria; order Rhizobiales; family Amorphaceae; genus Acuticoccus; species Acuticoccus kalidii. The sequence goes on along the minus strand of NZ_JAKGCS010000008.1, from coordinate 128,262 downwards.
TTCGGGTCCATCTGTTGCTGCGGCATGTTCTGCATCCGCTCGGCGAGCGCCTGCATATAACGCTGCATCGCCTCGCGAAGCTCCTGGGTGAGGCGGGCGATCTCCTCCGGCGGCGCGCCATCCTCGATCGCCTGACGCAGACGCTCCTGCGCAGCCTGCAGCGCGCGCTCGGCGTCAGAGAGGCCGTCATCCTCCAGCATCAAAGCGAGATCCCAGAGCTGGTCGAGCATCTCGCGCAATTCGTCGTCGGTGTCGGCGGCGACGAGATCGCGATAGGCGGCCTTGGTGGCGAGGAAGGCGCCGGGGCTGCCGATCTCCTCCGGGGTGAGGAGGAGGAGGTCCATCGCGTCGATGACCCGCGCCTGGGCGCGCGCATCCATCGCGAGGATAGTCCGCTGCTCGACGATGGCGCGCGCCATCGGATTGACGAAGGTGCGGGCGGGAAGGCGGAAGCGTTCGGGCCGGCTATAGCCGGTCTGACCGACGCCGTCGGTCGCCTCGAGCACCAGGCGGACCTCCTGTCCGGCATAGGGATGCTGCGACAGATCCTGCACGGTGCGGGCGGCGCCGCGCATCCCGGCCCCGCCCGGAAGGGTGAGCGCGAAGGCCGGATCCTCCACGAGGGGGCGGCGGTCGTTGGGCGCGCTTTCCGGTGTGACGATGCCGCGGGCGGAGGCGATACCGTAATCGTCGCCGAGCTCATAACGGACCTCGAAACCGTCCCGCTGATCGGCTGCGGGGGGCTCGATGAAGGCGACCGTCGGCGGGGAGTCGCCGTCGGCGACGAACTGCCAGCCGTCGACCGTCGTCCCATCACGGCGAACCTCGACGGCCATCGGCCCGTCGATGGTGACGACGCTTTCGTGGGCGCGGGCCACCTCGCCCGCCGTCCCCTCGCCGATCGGGGCCAGCGCTTCCTCGCGCGCGCCGTCCTTGTCGGAGACGAGAAGGTCGATGCCGGTGACGCCCTGGCTGCGCACGGTGAGCTTGGAGCCGGCCGGAACGCGGATCCCGTTGCCGGTGTCGACCCGCGTCGCCGCCGACAGGAAGAGCGGCTGGCGGCCGGTATAGGCCGGCGGCGTCACCCAGGCATCGAGACGGAACTGGGGGCCGCTCGCGGTCTCGACCGGATCGGAGAAATCGAACGGGGTGATCAGCCGCTCGGCGAGCGCCCCGGCACCGACGAGGATACCGATAAAGGCGATGATGCCGACCGCCGAGCGCAACGCATAGGGATCGTGGGGGACGAGATCGGCGCGCGGAATCGGAATCCGCAGCGCCTTGAGCCGCGCCTCGGCCCGCTCGCGATGGACGCGCCAGAGGCTGGCGGCGAACGCGTCGGAGCCGGGGGTCAGCGCGTCCTCATAGGTGTCGAGCGGGCGGTGGTCGAGCGCGGCGTCGGTCTCGAGACGGCGAACGGCTTCGTCCCGACCCGGCATCTTGAGCCGGCGCAGGCGCCAGCCCGCGGCGAGGAAGGCGACGGCGAAGAGCGTGAGACCGATGACCTTCGCGAGCGACGGAAGGCCCACCCACAAGCCCATCCACGCGCTCGCCACGAAGACGACCACGACCCCGACCATCGGCGCCACGGCCGGCCACAGACGTTCCCAGGCGAGCGCGGCCCGGGCCGAGAGGATCAGACGAGACAGTCGGCGGTTCAGCGGCAAGGTCATGATACTCGACCCCCTATTGTCGCGGTACATCGCGAGACGGGTGACAGCTTAGACAGAGTATCGGCCACGACAAGGCGCCCTCCCTCTTCCCCGCTCACGATCAGGTGTATTCGAGGGGCGCGCAATAGCGTACGGCAAGCTCCAAGCAAGCCTCGTGCCGAGCCCGCTCCAAAGAGCGTGCCTGCCCAATCGACTATGCCGCCCCCACAGTCCAGCGATACACGGGACGACAATCTGCCGCGCACGCCGCACGGCCCGCGCCACCGGTATACAAGGCCGTATGTGGAAGGCGCGCGCAAGGCGGACGGGACACGCGAACGGCGACCTCCCGTCGAGCCCCTTTCGACCGGGCCGACGGGAGGTCGCCTCAGCGAACGGCCGTCGTCGCCCCGATCACCGTCTCCCCCGCCTCGGCGATCCAGTCCGGGACGCTGTCGCGGGCGATCTGCTCGGCCGGCGGCATCGGCGCGCGCACCACATGGAAGCGGTCGCCCGAGACGAGCACCTCCGGCACCAGCGTGCGCGTGTTGTAGGTGGAGGACTGCACCGCCCCATAGGCGCCCGCCGACATGATCGCGACGAGATCGCCCTCTTCGATCGGCGACACGTCGCGACCGAGGGCGAGATAATCGCCCGTCTCGCAGACCGGACCGACGATATCGACCCGCTCGACGGCGCCCGCGCGCGGCCGGACGGCGCGCACCTCGTGGTGCGCGTCGTAAAGGGTCGGGCGGATGAGGTCGTTCATCGCGGCGTCGACGACGAGGAAGGTCTTCGCCTCGCCCGCTTTCTTGTAGATGACGCGGGTGAGGAGGATCCCGGAATTGGCGGCGATCATCCGCCCCGGCTCCAAAATGATGCGGCAGCCGAAGCGGTTCGCGTAACGCGCGATCAGCGCGGCATAGGCCTCGGGGCGTGGCGGCTCGGCGGCCTCGTCGTCATAGGGCACGCCGAGGCCGCCGCCGAGATCGATGTGCTTGATCGTGTGCCCGTCGGCGCGCAGCGTGTCGAGCAGGTCGCCGAGCACGCGAAAGGCGTTGTCGAACGGGTCGAGCGCGGTGATCTGCGAGCCGATATGCATGTCGACGCCGGCAACGGCGAGGCCGGGCAGCGCCGCCGCCTCGCGATAGACCTCGCGCGCACGGCTCGCTGGGATGCCGAATTTCGTTTCCGAAGCGCCGGTTGCGATCTTGGCGTGGGTGCGCGCATCGACATCCGGATTGACGCGGAGCGAAACCGGCGCCGTGACGCCGCGCTCGCTCGCGAGCCGCGACAGGGCGAAGAGCTCCCGCTCCGATTCCACGTTGAAGCACAAAATGCCCGCATCGAGCCCGGCGACGAGCTCGGCGTCCGTCTTTCCGACCCCCGAAAAGACGATCCGCTCACCTGGAACGCCCGCCGCGAGCGCGCGGGCGAGCTCGCCCCCCGAGACGACATCCATGCCCGCCCCGAGATTGGCGAGAAGGGTCAGAATCGCCTGGTTGGAATTCGCCTTCATCGCATAACAGACGAGGTTCGGAACGCCCGCCTCGTCGAGCGCGTCCGCGAACACCCGGTAGTGCCGCGTGAAGGTCGCGGCGGAATAGACATAGGCCGGTGTGCCGACCGCGGCGGCGATCGCCGAAAGCGGCACGTCCTCGGCATGGAGCTCGCCGCTGCGGACTTCGAAATGGTGCATTATTGAAGAATCGGGTCGAGCACGAAGGAGCGATCGGGCGCCTTGGTGCCGTGAGGATCGGTCGGGTCGACGGGCACTTGCTTCATCGACTGGGTGGCGGCGGGCGGCTCGGGCGAGCCGCGGCGACCGCACGCGCCGACATTGAGCGCGGCGGCCATCGCCGCGAGAAGAAGAGCGAGGCGGATCATGCGTCGGCCCAGAGGACGGCGCGCCAGCGGGCCGCCTCCTCGCGCACCCGCTCCGGCGCCGTGCCGCCGAGACTCGTACGGCTCGCGACCGAGCGGTCGACGGTGAGGACCGTCAGCGCGTCCTCGGTGATCCGGCCGTCGACTTCCTGAAGCTCGGCGAGGGTCAGCTCGGCGATCTCCTTGCCCTTGCGGTCGGCGGCGAGAACGGCGGCGCCGGTGATGTGATGGGCCTCGCGGAACGGCAAGCCCAGCGTGCGGACCAGCCAATCGGCAAGGTCCGTCGCCGTCGTGTGACCCTTTGAGGCGAGTGCGCGCATCGCGTCCTCGTTGACGGTGAGGTCCCGCACCATGCCTGCGCTCGCCCGCACGCACAATGAGAGAGCGGGCAGCGCGTCGAACAGCGGGGGCTTATCCTCCTGCATGTCCTTCGAATAAGCGAGCGGGACGCCCTTCATCACGATGAGGAGCGTGTTCAGCGCCCCGACGATGCGCCCGACCTTGGCGCGCACCAGCTCGGCCGCGTCCGGGTTCTTCTTTTGCGGCATGATCGAGGAGCCGGTGGTGAACTGGTCCGACAGCTTGACGAAGCCGAACGGGGCCGAACACCAGATGACCACCTCCTCGGCGAAACGGGACAGATGCGTCGCGGCGATCGCAGCGGCGGCGAGCGCCTCGAGCGCGAAATCGCGCGAGGAGACGGCATCGAGCGAATTGTGCATCGGCCCCTCGAAGCCGAGGGCGGACGCCGTCATTTCCCGGTCGATCGGGAAGGCGGTGCCGGCGAGCGCGGCCGCGCCGAGCGGGCTTTCGTTCATCCGGTGCCGCGCGTCGCGGATCCGGCCGCGGTCGCGGGCGATCATCTCGACATAAGCGAGGCAATGGTGCCCGAACGTCACCGGCTGGGCGGACTGAAGGTGCGTGAAGCCCGGCATGATGGTCGCGGCATGACGCTCGGCGACCTCGACGAAGGCGCGTTGCAGATCGCCGAGCTCGGCGTCCAGCCCGTCGAGCGCGTCGCGCACCCAGAGCTTGAAGTCGGTCGCGACCTGATCGTTGCGGGAGCGGGCCGTGTGGAGACGGCCGGCGGGCTCGCCGATCAGATCCTTGAGCCGCGCCTCGATGTTCATGTGGATGTCTTCGAGGGCGCGGGAGAAGGGGAACGTGCCCGCCTCGATCTCGCCGGCGATGGTGTGGAGCCCCTCGGAAATCCGCGCCGCGTCGTCCTCGGTGACGATCCCGGTCGCGGCGAGCATCGCGACATGCGCCAGCGATCCGCTGATATCTTGTGTCGCAAGGCGCTTGTCGACGTCGATCGAAGCGTTGATCTCTTCCATAATGGCGCCCGGGCCGGCCTCGAATCGGCCGCCCCACAGGGCGTTCCCCGCGCCAACTTGCGGGGCCGGGGTGGACGTTTTCAGCGTGCGCTCGGTCATGACGGATCAACAGAACCTGGAGGACACCGTGTCGCGGCGTCGTTGGATGAGTTTGGGCGGAGCCGCAATCGGCGTCGTTGTCATTTTCGCGGTGGCGGTCGTCGTCACCGCGCGGCCCGATCTCTTTAGTGTTGCAAGCGGCGCGTCGCAATGCCAGGCGACCCAGCGCGTGGCCGACGCCGTCGAACCGATGACGACGGGCTACATGGCCGCCTTCCAGACGCTCGACCCCGTGGACGTCACCGCCCTCCCTTATGACGGCGAGGCGACCCTTGCCGACGTCACCGGCAGGCTGACGCTTCTCAATCTGTGGGCGACATGGTGCGCCCCCTGCCGGGTGGAGATGCCGGAGCTCGCGGCCCTTCAGAGCGAACTCGGCGGGGACGACTTTTCCGTCGTCGCCGTTTCGATCGACGACAAGGACCGCAACCGGCCGGAGGATTTCCTCGAAGAATCGGGCGCATCCAACCTCGCTTATCACCGCGAGCCGACGCTGAGCCTCTTTAACTCGCTCCGCGCCGAAGGCCTCGCCCAGGGGATGCCGACGACGCTGCTCCTCGGCCCCGACGGGTGCACCGCCGGCGTTCTCCACGGCGCGGCAGCGTGGAATTCCGAGGATGCGAAGGCGTTGATCCGCGCCGCGATCGAGGCGAACTGACCGCGCGTGCCGCTCCGCGGGGCCGGGCCGGATCGGGCCGCCCGGCGCTCCGCCGGCGCGTTTGCGCAACACACGAGAAAAACAACGCGTGATCGATGCGCTTCCGAATTGCGCGCGAGCGGCGATTGCGGCGAAACTGCGACGACCTGCCGCTCTTGCGGTCGATCGACGGAGTTTTTCATGCGCTCTCGATATTCCGCGATCCTCATGGTCTGGCTCGTGGCGTGCGGGCTCGGCATGGCCACGCAAAGCGTCGCCGCGTCGACCGTGATCGCCACGATCGATCTGTCGACGCAGACGATGTACGTCTCCGTCGGCGGCCGCCCGGCCTATACCTGGGCCGTGTCGACCGGACGGAAGGGCTATCGCACCCCCACCGGCAATTACCGGCCGACGCGAATGTACAAGAAATATTTTTCCCGAAAATACGACAACTCGCCGATGCCCTATTCGATCTTCTTTCGCGGCGGGTATGCGATCCACGGCACCTATTACACCAAGCGTCTCGGCCGGCCGGCCTCGCACGGATGCGTGCGTCTTCATCCGAACAATGCGCGCACGCTCTACGATCTCGTCGCCAAGCACGGGCGCGGCAACACGCGGATCCGCGTCCGCTACTGAATGAACGGATGAAGCCTGAGCGGGGCGGCGGGCGGCGGAGCGCTGCCCCCGCACCGCCGCGCGAAAACGCCCGACGCGTCAGACCGCGCCTTCTGTCGGGATGTTGATCACCTCGCCGCAATGTTTGCAGTGCACCGCGTCGAGATCGTGTCGCTCGAGGCCGCATTTGGGGCACTCATACGCGACCTTCATCGGCCGGAACACGGCCTGGAGAAGGCGCAGGAAGAGCCCCACCCCCACGAGCATGATCACGATCGACAGGACGCGCCCCCACGGCCCGTCCGCCGTGACGTCGCCGAAGCCGGTCGTCGTCAATGTGGTGATCGTATAATAAAGCGCGTCGAGGAACGTCGCGAATTGCGGGTTGTTGCCGTGCTCGACCACGAAGACGAGCGAGGTGATGACGAACACGAAAACGATGAGGTTCACAGCCGATTCGATCACCTCTTCCTGCTGGCGGAACCAGATGAAGTCGCGGCGCAGCTCGTAGAGGAGCCGGTAGGACCGCAGGACGCGCAGCATCCTCAGAACGCGCACGAAATTGAGATCCGGCAGGATCGCCGAGCCGAACAGCGCCACGATCACCACGAGGTCGATCCAGAAGGACAGCCGTCGCATCTCCGTCGTCGGGCGTCGCGAGATCATCAGCCGGATCGCGAGATCCAAAGTGAGGACCACCCCGATCACGAAATCCACGATCTGATAGCTCTCGGCGGTCCCCGTCACGCTCGAGGCGATAAAATAGGTGATCGACAGGATATCGAAGCCGAGGACGGCGAAGCGAAAGCGCCGCGCGGCGGGCGAGCGTCCATAATAAAGGTCGCGCAGTACCTGGACGATGTGTTCGCGCCGCGACTGGGACGTCTCCCCGGAATGATGGTCGCGATCGGGCGCGGGCGGCTTGGCCGCCGACCAGACGGACGATCCCTTTCGGCTCTCCTCGCGCCCCGTCACGAGACCTCGACGGGCAGAAGATCGCGGATGCGGTTCATGGCGTCTCCTTCACTCGCTATCCCGCGTTCGGCGAGAGGCGTCAGGCGGTGTCGGTACAATCTTCGCGCCGCTCTGCCAAACCCCGCCTGCCCGTTCCAACGCTCTCCCATTCAGGGTAAACAGATTGGCAAAACGGGGAGGCGAGCATGTCGAAACGTGGTCCGCAATTCGCAGCATTCCGTCGGGGCGCATGGGCCGTCCTCGTCCTCGCCGTCGCGGCGAGCCCGGCGCTCGCGGATCGATCGCTCGAAATGTTGCGCGACTTCGACCTTCCGGGCGGCGATTATCAGACCCTGCGCGAGGTCGAGCTGCGCGACTGCCAACAGGCCTGCCTCGCCGACAGCCAATGCGGCGCCTTCACCTATAATGAGCGCGCACGCTGGTGTTTCCTGAAGAGCGGCTCGGACGAGCGCGTGCCCTACAAGGGCGCGACCTCGGCCGTGGTGATCGACGACGCGCCGGCCGAGACGCTTCCCCTTCCCGATCTCGCCTTCCTCCCGAGCGACATCGTCACCGAGGCGACACGGCTTGAAGCCAAGATCGGCGCCGCGCGCAGCACGGGCCGCACGATCGGCCTCATCAACGCCTCCACCGCCGACCAGCTCGCCGCGAGTCGCACGGCCGACTGGCTCGCCTTCGCCGAGCGGATGCTCAACGCCGACTACGACGCCTATGACGACCAGCGCGAGGCGGAGAGCCTCGCCGCCGCCGCCGGCTATCTCGGTATCCGCGACGCGACGAGCCTCACCGAGCAGGCCCGCGCGCTCGCCGTCGTCTCCAGCGCCATGGAAAAGCAAGGCCTCTTCCGTCCCGCGATCGAGGCGGCGGCGGCAAGCCTCGTCCTCAATCTCGACCCCGGCGTCGAGCAGCGCCTCGAGCGGCTGCGCGCCGAGCACGGTTTCCGCGTGCTCGATTATTCCGTCGACACGGAGACCGCCTCGCCGCGCATGTGCGTCCAATTCTCCGAGACGCTGCAGGGGGATGCGAGCGACCTCGAACGCTTCGTCGTGGTCGACATGATCGCCAACCCGACCGTCTCCGTCGACAGCCGCCAGCTCTGCGTCGAAGGTCTCGAACACGGCGCGCGCTACCAGATCGCGCTGCGCGATGGGGTGCCCTCGACCGTCGGCGAGACATTGCAGAGCCCGGCGAATTTCCGCGTCTATGTGCGCGATCGCTCACCGCTCGCCCGGTTCGAGTCGAACCGCTTCGTGCTTCCCGCCTCCGCCGAGGGGATCCCGGTCACGACGATCAACACCGAAACGCTCGACATGGCGCTCTACCGGATCAACGACCGCAATCTCGCCTCCGTCGTCCGCTCCGAGGATTTCAAGCGCCAGCTCTGGAGCTATGAGACGGAGACGATCGCCGACGAGCGCGGCAGCCTCGCCTGGACCGGCGAGATGAGCGTCCGGTCGGACCTCAACAAGGAGGTGACGACCCTTTTCCCGCTCGACGACGTGCTCTCCTCGACTGAACCCGGTGTCTATATCCTTACCGCGCGCCCTGCCGAGTCGGCCGACGATTCGCAGACGCTCGCGACGCAATGGTTCGTCGTCTCCGATATCGGCGTCTCGACCTACTCGAACGGCGGCACGGTCGACGTCTTCGTCCGCTCCCTGCGGACGGCGGAGCCGAGCGCCGGCGTCGAGGTCGCGCTCCTTGCCCGCAACGAGGAGGTTCTCGCCACCGGGCGGACCGACGCCGAGGGGCACGCCCGCCTCGCCTCCACCTCGCGGCCCGAAGGCGGCCTGACGCCGACCGTCGTCACCGCAAGCTCGGCCGATGGCGACTATGCCTTCATCCCCCTCGTCGGGGGCGCGTTCGAGTTGACCGACAGGGGTGTCGCCGGCCGCGCGGCGCCCGGACCGATCGACGCCTTCCTTGCGACCGAGCGCGGCGTCTACCGTGCCGGCGAGACCGTCCACCTCACGACCCTCGTGCGCGATGACGGCTCGACCGCCCTGCCGCTTCCCGTCACCATCAAGCTGACGCGGCCGGACGGCGTCCTCTCCCGCCGCATCACGCAGCGGGCGGACACGGCCGGCGGCTTCGCGCTCGACCTGCCGCTCACCACCAACGCTGCCACCGGGACCTGGCAGGTGAGCGCGCACATCGACCCCAAAGGCCCGGCGGTCGGCACGACGACCTTCCTCGTCGAGGACTTCGTGCCCCAGCGGATCGAGGTCGCGTTGACGAGCGACGCTGAAGAGGCCGTCGCCGGCGGCACGCTGACGGCCGAGCTCGAGGCGAAATTCCTCTATGGCGCGCCCGCGTCCGACCTCATGATCGAGGGCGGCGTCACCTTGCGGGCGGCCGACGGGATCGCGGCCTTCCCCGGCTATCGGTTCGGGCTCGACGCCGAGCCCTTCACCCCGCGCCGCGCGCCCCTCTTCGACCTGCCGCGCACGGACGCTGAGGGCAAGGCGTCGATCGCGGTTCCGATCGCCGACGTCTCCGACGCCACCGGCGCGCTCGAAGCGCGCATCGCCTTGCGGGTGCGCGAGCCCGGCGGGCGCACGGTCGAGGACACGCTCACCCTCCCCGTCGCGACCAACCAGCCGATGCTCGGCATCAAGCCGTTGTTCGACGACAACCGCGTCGGCCAGGGCTCCGACGCCCGCTTCGAGGTGATCGCGCTCACCGCCGACCGCACCCGCGCGACCGGCGAGGCGGAGTGGACCCTCACCAAGATCAACCGGTCCTTCCAATGGTATCGCCGCAACGACCGCTGGTTCTACGAGGCCGTCGAGCGGCTCGAGGAGGTGGCGAGCGGCACCGTCGACATCGCCGCCGACACGCCGGGCCGCATCGCCGTCCCGGTCGACTGGGGCCAGTACAGGCTCGAAGTCGCGGACGCCGCCGACCCGCACACGGCAAGCTCGATGACGTTCTATAGCGGCTGGATGGAGTCCGGCGCCGGCGCCGACACGCCCGACGTGCTCGAAGTCCATCTCGACAAGGACCATTATGCGGCGGGCGATACCGCCACCTTGTCGATCGCGCCGCGCTATGCCGGCACCGCCCTCGTCACCGTGATGACCGGGGACGTGCAGCATTTCGAATATGTCGATGTGCCCGAAAGCGGGGCGAGCGTGCCGATCACCGTCGTGGCGGACTGGTCGCCGGGTGCCTATGTCTCGGCGACGCTGGTGCGCCCGGCCGGCGCCAGCGGCGACGATCGGCCCCTGCCCCAGCGCGCCGTCGGCATCGCCTATCTCAACGTCGACACGGCGGACCGCCGGCTCGACGTCGCGATCGACGCCCCGGATATGACCGAACCGCGCCAGAGCGTGACCGTGCCGGTCTCGATCGAGGGGATCGCTGCCGGCGAGACCGCCTATCTGACGCTCGCCGCCGTCGATGTCGGCATTTTGAACATCACCGGCTACACGCCCCCCGATGTCGACGGATATTATCTCGGCCAGCGCCAGCTCGCGGTCGAATTGCGCGACCTTTATGGCGACCTCATCAACGGCTTCAGCGGCACGCGGGGCAGCGTCCGCTCCGGCGGTGACGGCATGGCCTCCGGCACCAACGCGCTGCCGCCGAACGAGGAGCCGGTGTCGCTCTTCTCCGGCCTCGTCGCCACCGACGGGGACGGAAAGGCCGAGGTGACGTTCGACGTTCCCGCCTTCAACGGCACGCTGCGGCTGATGGCGATCGCGTGGACCGAGACGAAGGTCGGCGATTCCAGTGCCGACATGATCGTGCGCGATCCGGTCGTCCTCGCCGGCTCCCTGCCGCGCTTCCTCGCGCCCAACGATTCGACCCGGATGCGCTTCGACCTCCACAACGTCTCCGGCGCGGAAGGGACCTACACCCTCACCATCGCCGCCGAGGGCCCGCTCGTCTTCGACCATGACGAAGAGACGCTCGACCTCGCCGCGGACGAGCGCGCCTCGATCGAGATGCCGATCGCGGCGACCGGCGTCGGCACCGCGACGCTCGTCGCGACGCTGACGGGTCCGGACGGATCGGAGCTCGTCTCCGACTACACGCTCGCCGTGCGGCCGGCCGCAAGTCCGGTCTCGAACCGGCGCATCGTCGCCCTTTCCCCCGGCGAGGCGACCACGCTGACGGCGAGCCTCACCCAAGGGTTCGACGATGACGCGGCGGTCAGCGTCTCGGTCGGCTCCGGCGAGACGAACACCGCCGGCCTCCTCAGGATGCTCGACCGCTTTCCCTATGGGTGCGCCGAGCAGACCGTGAGCCGCGCCCTGCCGCTCCTCTATCTCAACGAGGTCGCGGCCAGCATCGGGCTCGACGACGACGAGGCGATCGGCCCGCGCATCGAGAAGGCGATCGAGCGCGTGCTCGCCTTCCAGAGCGCGTCGGGCGGGTTCGGCCTCTGGTCGCCCGGTTACGATCTATGGCTCTCGGCCTATGTGATGGACTTCTTCACCCGGGCCCGCGAGGCCGGCTATGAGGTGCCGAGCGTCGCCTTCGAATCCGGTCTCGACCGGCTCCAGTCGGTGCTCTCTTATGTCGGCGACGTCGATGGGGAGCGGGGGACGGAGATCGCCTATGCGACCTATGTCCTCGCCCGCAATGGCCGCGCCGCGATCGGCGATCTGCGCTATTTCGCCGAAGAGAAGCTCGACGCTTTCGTCGCCCCGCTCGCCCGCGCCCAACTCGCGGCGAGCCTCTCCCTCGCCGGCGACGCGCCCCTCGCCCGCACGCTGTTCCAGAACGCCGTCCACTCCCGCTTCTCGCAGCGGCCGGACCGCATGGACTACGGCACCCCGATCCGCGATGCGGCGGCGATCGTGACGCTCGCGGCGGAAAGCAATGTCGGCGAAGGCACGGTCGCCGACCTGTCCGGCGTCCTCTCGCGGCTCGAAGCGGACGATCTCGAACGCCCCTTCTCCACCCAGGAAGCCGCCTGGCTCCTCCTCGCGACCCATGCCGCGGCACCGCCGGCCGGCAGCGTCTCGCTCGACGGAACGCCCCTCACCTCGCCCCTCTTCCGCGAACTGACCCCCGCTGCGCTGCGCGACGAGGTCGTCATCCGCAATGATGGGCGCGACACGGTGTCGGTCGCGACCACGGTGTCGGGCACGCCGCTCACGCCGCTGCCGCCGACGGCGGAGGGCCTTTCGATCGAACGCGCCTTCTTCACGCTCGACGGCGCGGAGACGACGCCGAACCAGGTGCCGCAGAACACGCGCCTCCTCGTCCGCCTCACCCTCACGAAGACGGCGGACGTTCCGATGCGCATCATGCTGACCGATCTGCTGCCCGCCGGCTTCGAGATCGAAAACCCGCGCCTCGTCTCGACCGCCGACATCGCGACCTTCCCGATGGCCCAGCTCGGCCAGTCGCCGGAATTCACCGAGTTCCGGGACGACCGTTTCGCCGCCGCCTGGACGCTCGCCAAGTCGTCCGACGAGCCGATCACCGTGACCTACATGGTCCGCGCCGTCTCGCCGGGAACGTTCACGCTCCCGGCGGCGGAGGTCTCCGATATGTACCAGCCGCGTTATGTGGCGCGGACGGCGGCGGGGACCATCGCCGTGGTGCCGACGCGCTGAGCGCGCCGGCGCGCCCGAAAGCCGCCCGCCGTCTGGCGGGGGTCGGCGGCCGGCGGATCGGGAGCGGCCTGTCGGTCGCCCTCCTTCTCGGGACGGCCGTCGCGCTCGCCGTCCCGGTCCTCGACGCGCGCCATCCGCCGCCGCTCACCGGCGCAGCGCCCTCCACCCTCGTCCTCGACCGGCACGGCGCGCTCCTGCGGGCCTTCACCGACGGCAATGGACGCTGGCGCCTGCCCGTCACGGTGGCCGAGGTCGATCCGCGGTTCGTGGATCTCCTCGTCGCCTATGAGGACAAACGCTTCGCGACCCATCTCGGCGTCGACCCGCTGGCGGCGGGCCGCGCGGCCTTTCAGGCAGCAACGAGCGGCCGTCTCGTCTCCGGCGCGTCGACGCTGACGATGCAGACCGTCCGCCTCCTCACCGAGCGACGGGAGCGCACCTTCGTGCGCAAGCTCGAGGAAGCGGCGCGCGCGATCCAGCTCGAACGCCGCCTCGACAAGGACGATATTCTCACGATCTATCTCAACAACGCACCCTATGGTGGCAATATCGAAGGGGTGCGGGCGGCGAGCCTCGCTTATTTCGGCCGGGAGCCCGCGCGCCTCACCCTCGCCCAGGCCGCCCTCCTCGTCGCCCTGCCGCAATCCCCCGAGACGCGCCGGCCGGACCGCTTCCCCGAGGCTGCCCGCGCCGCCCGTGCCCGCGTCCTCGACCGTCTCGCCGAGCGCGGCGTCATCTCCGCGCGCGATGCGGCCGAGGCGGGGCGCGAGGCCATTCCGGCAGAGCGCCGCAGCGTTCCCCGCCTCGCCCCGCACCTCGCCCGCCAGCTCGTCGATGCCGCACCTGAACGGCGCATCCACGAGACGACTTTGGAGCGCGATTGGCAGGCCGCGCTCGAGCGCCTCGCGGCGGAGCGTGTCGACCTCATCGGCCCACGGGTTTCCGCCGCGATCCTCGTCGCCGACCTTCGCAATGGCGAGATCAGAGCGAGCGTCGGGGCCGCGAAATTCCTCGACGCGGGCCGCGCCGGCTATGTCGACATGGTCCGCGCCGTCCGCTCGCCGGGATCGACGCTGAAGCCATTCATCTATGGTCTCGCGATGGAGGCCGGCCTCATCGCCCCGATGACCCTCCTCGAGGACACGCCCCGTACCTTCGCGGGCTACGAGCCGAACAATTTCGACGACACCTTCCACGGCCTCGTCACCGCCACCGAGGCGTTGCGGCAATCGCTCAACGTGCCGGCGATCGCACTCCTCGACGCGCTCGGCGCGACGCGGCTCGCCGTGCGGCTTCAGGAGGCGGGCGCGCGGGTCGTCCTGCCGGGCGGGGCCGAGCCGTCGCTCGCGATCGGTCTCGGCGGCTTCGGCACGCGGCTCATCGATCTTGCCGAGCTCTACACGGCGCTCGCGCGGGACGGCCGGCCGATCGGGCTTCATGCGACGGGCGGTGCGCCGCCGGTGCGCAACCGCCTCTTGTCGGAGCGGACGGCCGCGGCCGTGTCCGGGATCCTCTCCGGTATGCTGCCGCCTCGCAATGCGCGGCCGGGCGCGATCGCCTACAAGACCGGCACCTCCTACGGATATCGCGATGGCTGGGCCGTCGGCTACGACGCGCGTCACGTCATCGCCGTCTGGGTCGGCCGGCCGGACGGCACGCCCATCGCCTCGCTGACGGGCTGGACCGACGCCGCCCCGATCCTCTTCGACGCCTTCGCCCGGATCGGTATCGAGCGGCGCCCCGCCGCGCCCGATCCCGTCGCGACGGCCGAACTGCCCCCGCCTTTGCGCATTTTCGGGCAGCGTATGGCGGGCGGTGCGCCCGTCGGGCGTTCGGTTTCGATCGCCTTCCCGCCGGCCGATGCGAGCGTCGCGCTCGCCCGCGCCGATGGCGAGCGCGATCCGCTCGTCGCCCGCGTGCTCGGCGCGCCGGTCGATGTCTGGCTGCTCGACGGGCGGCCCCTCGCGGTGCCCCCCAATCGGCGCACCGCGCAGCTCGACGTTCCCCCGGGGGAGCACACCCTCACCGTCGTCACCGCCGACGGCGCGTCCGAACGCGTCACCTTCAAAGTGGACTGACATTCGTCAATTTGACGGTTCCAAACTGAATTAAAAATTTCTCCTATTCAAAAGGGAACGGGAAGTTAATCACAACCATTCGGAGTTGTGTAACGGATGCTCTCTCGAGGGAGGTGATCCGTTCGTCAACGAGAAGGAACGTCCCATGGCGACGATAACGAACAGAACGACGACACCCGTTTCGGTCCGTAATGAAGACCTCACCATCACGGACACGGGGCGCGTCGTCGTCGATTCCAACAACGCGGCAGTTTTCGCCCGAGTTGACAGTGGGAACATCTCGATCGTAAACGATGGAAGCATCGTTTCTCAAAGCTCGAATGCAATGAACATTCGTGCGGGGGAGGAATCCAGCTTCGAGGTGCACAACTCCGGCCTCATTAAGGGCGAGTATGGCGTCCGAGCGAATGTCATCAATGGTGACGATCCGCTGATGCCGACGTTCTCGGGTGAGATCGTAAACAATGGCAAAATCGTCGGCACAACCGAATCCGCGATTTATTTGCAAGGCCAAGACGATATCGTAATCAACCATGGAGTCATCCACGGAAACGTTTCCCTGGATCTCGAAAAGGATGACGATGGCAACGATGATCTCGATGCCGTCGGCAATGATTTTTACAAGGGCTCCGGCAACATCGCCGGTGACTTGAACACGGGCGCCGGAAACGACCGGATCGACCATGCCGGCCTGATCACTCAGAACGTTTATGCCGGCGACGGTGACGACGTTCTCATCGTTCGTGACGGCGGCCGGATCCGCGGCGAGACGGACATGGGAGATAATTCTTCCGATTCCGACCAGATCATTAACAAAGGCCGGATGGAAAGCGGCGTCTTCTTCGGTGACGGCGACGACAGCTATCGCGGGATTTCGAACGGCTTCGCCGCGTCAGTCCTCGGTGGCGAAGGCAACGATACGCTGCGCGGCAGCAACAATGCCGATACCTTCTGGGGTGGTGACGGCCAGGATGTCCTGATCGGCGGCGCCGGCGGCGACAATCTCGATGGCGGTTTCGGCAACGATGTGTTGTTCGGCGGCCCCGGCAGCGATTTCCTCACCGGCGGCGACGGCTTCGATCGGTTCGTGTTTGCGCCGGGCGACGGCAACGACTTCGTCACCGACTTCGAGACCGGCGACACGCTCGATCTTCGCGCCTTCGACCTCATCTCGTTCGACAATGTCGAGGCGGTGACCCGCTCGAATGAGGATATCACCGTGATCCGTCTCGAAGACACCCGCATCGTGCTCGAGAACTACACGGAGCTCAGCTCGGGCGACGTCCTTCTCTGAACGACACGCTTGAGACAATCACCCATCCGGCGCACGCCGGGTGGGTGCTTTGACGGCCGACGCGTCGGCGACCACGCTGTCGCGAAGGCTTGTCTATCGGCTCCGCACCGCCGCGAGCGCCGTGCCGAGCCCGATGAGAACGCCCCCTCCCAACGCCTCCAAGATCATCACGGTCTTCGCCCGCAGCCAGCGCATCGAGAGCGAGGCGAGCAGCGCATATAGGCCGAGAATCGGCAGCTCGATCGCAATCGAGACGAGGCCGAGGATCAAAAATTCCGTGCCAACCGCCGGACCCGGCGTCACGAATTGCGGAAGCAAGGCGACGAAGAACGCGAGATTTTTGGGATTGGAGGCTTGCAGGAACGCCCCCTTACGGAACGCGCGGCGTGGATCTGTCCGCGTCGCGATCGGCGTTTCGACGGGCGACGCCTCAGCCCCCTTTCGCCATGCGGCGAGCCACGGCCTCAGCATCCCGACGCCCAGAAAGACGAGATAGGCCGCGCCGAGCCATTTGAGCACGCCGAACAGCGTCGCGCTCGCGAGGATGAGCGCGCCGACGCCGAGGGCGGACAGCGCGAAATAGACCGCATTGGTTGCGATCACCCCGGCCGAAGCGGCGAGCGCCGGCCCCGATGCCGACCGCATCGCAAGACCGATGACGAGGATCACCGCCGGCCCCGGCGTCAGTGACAGCAACGCCTCGGTCGCCGCGAAGAGAAGAATCGTCTCGATGGACATGATCGTTGCGCGTCCCGCCCAGCATCGGTTCGGCCTCGCCTCGCGAACGACCGCCCCTCACGCTCAACAGGCAAGTTCTGCGCCATCGGTGGAGACCGAACCGCCGCGAAAGAGAAAGCGCCATGCCGTCACGGCAGGGCACGCTCTCCTTCGGGGATCGGGTCCACCGCCGCGGATCGTTCGCGGCAGGCCGGCCCCATGGGCGCGGCGTCAGTCCTCGTCGTCGTCGTCGGCCGGGCGCTCGCCCTTCTTCCAGGCCGCGAGGCCGGAGAAGACGGCGTCGGGATCGTAACGCTCTTTGGTGTTGCGCGCGTCGTCCTCGTCGTCGCGCGGCGCGTCGAGGCTGTCGTCGACGGGCAGCAGCGCGTCGGGTTGATCGAACGGCATGAGCTGCGGCGGCTGGGTGATGCCCGCTTCACGCGCCGCGACTTCGACTTCGCGATCGAGATCGATCTGCGAGCAGAGGCCGAGCGTCACCGGATCGAGCGGCTGTAGGTTCGCCGAATTCCAGTGCGTCCGGTCGCGAATCGCCTGGATCGTCGTCTTCGTCGTGCCGACGAGGCGGATGATCGCCGATTCCTTCAGCTCGGGATGATGGCGTACGAGCCACAGGATGGCGTTCGGCCGGTCCTGCCGTTTCGACACCGGCGTGTAGCGCGGCGCCTTGCGCTTCAGCTCCGGCACGATCGTCTTCGGCTTGGACAGCTTGAGGCGGTAGGACTTGTCGTTCTCCGCCTTCTCGATTTCCTGACGGGTGAGCTGGCCCGTCTGGATCGGGTCGGCGCCCTTGATGCCTTGAGCGGCGTCACCGTCGGCGATGGCGCCGACTTCGAGCGGGTGCAACCTGCAGAACGCAGCGATCTGTTCAAAGGTGAGCGAGGTATTGTCCACCAGCCAGACGGCGGTCGCCTTGGGCATCAAGGGCGTGTCTGGATCAGCTTGCATGGAACCTCCTTGTGCTCTCCGGCGGTTAAAGCTGGAGAACCCGGCAAGTTGCGGGATTTTGGGGAACGACCAAGATATAGGCCGCTCCGCCCGGCGGTGCAATTCGGCTTAGAGGGTGAGCACAATCTTTCCGATGTGCCCGCTGCCTTCCATCCGCCGATGGGCCTCCGCCGCCTCCTCGAACGGGAAGCTCTGATCCATCACCGGACGGATCCGCCCCTCGGCGATCAGCGGCCACACGCTCGCCTCGAGCTGCTCGGCGATCTCGGCCTTGAAGGCGACGTCGCGTGGACGAAGCGTCGCGCCGGTGTGGACGAGGCGCTTGCGCATCAGCTTGGCGAAGTTCGCCTCCGACGGGCCGTTCAGCGTGGCGATCTGGACGATCCGCCCCTCGACGGCGGCGACGTTCCAGTTCCGCTCCACATAATCGCCGCCGACCATGTCGAGAATGACGTCGATCCCGTTCGGCACCGATTCCTTGAGGACGGTGACGAAATCGCGGGCGTTATAATTGATCGCCCCGTCGGCACCGAGCTGCTCGCACGCGGCGCATTTTTCGTCGGAGCCGGCGGTCGTCACCACGTTGGCGCCGAAGGCCTTGGCGAGCTGGATCGCCGTCGTGCCGATGCCGGACGTCCCGCCATGGACGAGGAACCACTCGCCCGCGCGCAGCTTCGCCCGGTCGAACACGGTGCTCCAGACGGTGAAGAACGTTTCGGGAAGGGCCGCCGCCTCCAGCATCGACAGCCCGGCCGGGATCGGCAACGCGTTCCGCTCGTCGACGACGCAATATTGCGCGTAGGCGCCGCCGGGGACGAGCGCGGTCACCGCATCGCCCACTTTGTAGCGCGCCACATCGTGGCCGACCGCGACCACCTCGCCGGCACATTCGAGGCCGAGAATCGGCGTCACGCCCGGCGGGGCGGGATAGTGTCCGGCGCGTTGGATGCAGTCCGGTCGGTTGACGCCTGCGGCGGCGACCTCGATCAGAATGTCCGTCGGTCCCGGCGCGGGCGTCGGGTGCTCGTCGATCACCAGGACGTCCGGTCCGCCAGGCGTCGGCGCGGTGATCGCCTTCATCATCGGCTCGATCGTCATCTCTCCCCCTCGAACTCTTTCGCCGTGCACGCTACCCTTGGTCACGGATGGAGGTGACCATGGACGACGAACCCCAAGCTCCGAAAGCCCATATGCTGGGAGATGATCTCAGCCGCATGTCGATCCGCGAGCTGGAGGCTTTGAAGGCGGCCTGTCTTTCCGAGGCCGAGCGCATCACGCAGGAAATCAAATCGAAGGGGGAAACGCGCGTCACGGCGGACAGTTTCTTCCGCATTTGACGGCGGCGCGCAAACGAAAGCCACGCCGGCATGGGATGATGCCGGCGTGGCTCAGTCGATCGGAACCCGTTGCGGGCGTCGCGCCTCGGACCAGCCGGCGCTCAGGCGCCGGGGATGCCCTTGAACTTGCTCTTGAAGCGCGAGATGCGACCGCCGCGATCGAGAAGCGTCGTCTGACCGCCGGTCCAAGCCGGATGGGTGCGCGGGTCGATATCGAGGCGGATCGTGTCGCCGGCGGAACCGGAGCACGAACGCGTCATGTACTCGGTCCCGTCGGTCATCACGACGGTGACCGGGTGATAGTCCGGATGGATGTCCTTCTTCATGGCTCGTCCTTGGCGTCGAAGGCGTGCGGAACACCATCACGAGCGACCCGTTGTCGCCGCCATGAGATTCCACATCGTGTGAGAAACCCGCTGCACGTAACCTCTCCGGGCCGTCTGCGCAAGCTGTCGTGCTTGCCACATTGACATTGTCGAACGACGGGCGTTCTGAGGCGAGATGCGATTTGGTCGAAATAAAGCGCCGGCGGCGGATGAATCTGTCGAGGACGGCGCACAAAAGAAGCGGGAGCGGGTGCGGTTGCGGCCGCTCGCTTATCTCTGGCCCTATGCGCTGCGCTATCGCGGGCGCCTCGTCCTTGCCGGCATAGCGATGCTCGCGGCGACGGCCGCGACGCTCGCCGTGCCGCTCGCCGTCCGCCGCATGATCGATTTCGGCTTCGGTCAGGACAACGCCGAGTTTATCGACGCATATTTCGGAATGCTGATCATCGTGGCGGGTGCGCTCGCGGTCGCCTCGGCCGCGCGCTTCTATCTCGTCACCACGCTCGGCGAACGGATTGTCGCCGATATCCGCTCCGACGTGTTCGCGCGCGTGATGGACCTCTCCCCCTCCTTCTTCGACAGGACGCTTTCAGGCGAGATCGTCTCGCGCCTCACCGGCGACACCACACAGATCAAGGCCGCCGTCGGGGCGAGCGCGTCGATCGCGTTGCGCAATTTCCTGATGTTCGTCGGGGCGATGGCGATGATGGTGGTGACGAGCCCCAGCCTGTCGGCGATCACCCTTGCGGTGATCCCGGTTCTGGTGCTGCCCCTCGTCGCGCTCGGTCGGCGCGTGCGCAAGCGCTCCCGCGCCGCGCAGGACACCCTCGCCGGCATCTCCGCCTATGCGACGGAGGCGATCGGCGCGGTCCGCACGCTCCAATCCTTCGGCGCCGAGGGCCGGGCCGCGGAGCGCTATCGCAACGGCGCGCTCCAGGCCTTCGAGATGGCGCGCGGTGCCACCGCGGCGCGCGCGTGCCTCACGGCGATCGTCATCTTCATCGTCTTCTCGGCGATCGTCGCTGTGCTGTGGATGGGCGCGCAGCAGGTGCTGAGCGACGCGCTCACGCCCGGCGCGCTCGGCCAGTTCGTGCTCTATGCGGTGTTCGCCGCCGGCGCGCTCGGCGAGCTCAGCCAGGTTTGGGGCGAGATCGCGCAGACCGCCGGCGCCGCCGAGCGCCTCTCCCTCCTCGCCCGCGAGACGCCGGAGATCGCCTCCCCCGCGAGCCCGCGCGCGCTGCCCGAGCCCCCCGTCGGCAGTGTCGAATTCGACAATGTGACCTTCGCCTATCCGGGCGAGCCGTCCCGCCCGATCCTCCACGGTCTCACCTTCGCGGCCGAGCCCGGCAAGACGATCGCCCTCGTCGGCCCCTCGGGCGCGGGCAAGACGACCGTCTTCCAGCTCATCGGCCGCAACTACGATGTCGGCGCGGGCCATGTCCGCATCGACGGGATCGACGTGCGCGAGACGGAACTCGCCGCGCTGCGCGAGCGGATCGCCCTCGTCCCGCAGGACACGACGATCCTCGCCACATCGATCGCCGAGAATATCCGCATCGCCCGCCCCGCCGCCTCCGACGAGGAGGTCGTCGCGGCCGCTCGTGCGGCGCGCGTCGATCCGTTCGTCGCCGCCCTTCCCGACGGCTATGCGACCGTCGTCGGCGAACGGGGTATCACCCTGTCGGGCGGTCAGCGTCAGCGCATCGCGATCGCGCGCGCGATCCTGAAGGACGCACCGGTGCTCCTTCTCGACGAGGCGACCTCGAGCCTCGATGCCGAGAGCGAGGCTCTGATCCAGGATGCGCTGGAACGGCTGATGGTCGGCCGCACGACGCTCGTCATCGCGCACCGTCTCGCGACGGTGGTGCGGGCCGACCGGATCCTGGTGATGGACGAGGGCCGCATCGTCGAGCAGGGCACGCACGGTGAGCTCGCACGGCGCGAGGGCGTCTATGCGCGCCTCGCGACGCTCCAATTCGGCGACGCGGCACAGGAGAGGATCGCAAGCGCGATGCAATAGGCCGCCGCGCCGACGAATGGCGGGCGTGGCCAGGCGTCAGACAGGCGTCAGGCGCTCAGATGTCTGGCGCTCCGGCGTTTCTGCGTCTTCTGCCGAAGACGGCCCACCAGGAGCGCGATGTTCACGACGGCGAGGATCGCGACGAGCGATCCGAAAGCGGTCACGAGCCATCCAGCATCGAAAGGCATAAGGCGTCGAATTCCCTTACGAGGCGGCCGGCGACCCTCCCGGACCCTTGCTTGCGTACCCTTGCCCGCGCACCGTTGCCCGCATCATGGCGCGCGCTGGTCCCGGCATGGCATGCGGCCCGCCGCGTCATCGCGGAAGGCTGGCCTGGAGGTCGTCGCGGCGAGGAGGCTCCCACGCGGGCCTTGGCCCACGCTGCCCCTCAGGCGGCGATATAGGCGGTGCGGGACGGAACGCCATCATGCGCCGGCGCAAGGCAGAAAGACGCCTCACGCGGCTTGCAACGCGTTCCTCGCGCCCCACGAGCGGGGATCAGCGTTCGGTGAGTTTCAGCTCGATGCGGCGATTGCGCTCGTAAGCCTCGGGCGTCTCGCCCGGATCGAGTGGCCGGAACTCACCGAAACCGGCCGCGACCAGCCGTTCCGGCGGCACGCCCTGGCCAATCAGATATTGCACGACCGAAATCGCGCGGGCGGCCGATAGCTCCCAGTTGCTGCGGAAGCGGCCACCCGAAATCGGCCGCGCATCCGTGTGCCCGTCGACGCGCAAGACCCAGTCGATATCGTCCGGAATCTCGGCGTTGAGCTCGATGAGCTGGGCGGCGAGCTTGCCCATCTCCTCCTGCCCTTCGGGATTGAGGACGTCCGACCCGGTCGGAAACAGCACCTCGGACTGGAAGACGAACCGGTCGCCGACGATCTCGATACCGGAGCG
Source organism: Acuticoccus kalidii (assembly GCF_021556395.1). Lineage (GTDB taxonomy): Bacteria > Pseudomonadota > Alphaproteobacteria > Rhizobiales > Amorphaceae > Acuticoccus > Acuticoccus kalidii. The sequence goes on along the minus strand of NZ_JAKGCS010000008.1, from coordinate 105,846 downwards.
CTGGGCGAGGATCTCGCGCAGGCGGCCGAAAAAGTCCGACCGGAAGCGGTTCAGGATCTGCACCCGCTCGGCGAGCGCGACATTGAGCCGCCGGCCGAGATCGGCGAGCTGCGTCTGACTTTCCCGCCCGCGGGCCTCGGACGCGTCGAGCGCCTCTTCGAGCGCGCCGATCTGCCGGCGCAGGGCGCGGACCTGCTGGTTGAGGAGCGCGACGCGCGACAGGGCGTCGGCGCCGAGTTCCTGCTCGTTCTCGAGCTCGCGGCGGAGGTCCGACATCTCGTCGCCCTGCCCCACTCCGGTCGCGGTCTCGCTGGCGAGGCGGCCCTGGAGTTGGTCGCGCTGGGCCACGAGGTCGTCGAGGCTCGCCCGCATCTGGAGAACCTCGTCGGCCTGCTCGCTGCTGCCGGCGCGCTCCAGCGCGAGAAGCTCGGACAGTTCGGCGATCTGCGCGTTCAGCCGAGCAAGCGCCGTCTCCCGCCCCGACAGCTCCTGGCTGAGGAAGAACTGGGACAGCATGAAGAGCGACAACAGGAAAATGATGACGAGGAGCAGCGTCGCCATCGCGTCGACGAAGCCGGGCCAATAATCGGCACGGGTGTCGCGGCGTCGGGAAACGAGTGGCATCTGTCAGCCCCTCAAGCGCGCTCGTCCTGCTCGAGCGCGTTGTTGAGGCGGACGAGGAGTTCCTCGATCCGTTCGTTCTGCGCGCCCTGCGCTTCGGCCCAGTCGATCAACACCTTCTGTTCGCGCCGTGCGTTCTTCACGATCGCCTGTATCCCCTCGGCCAGCGTCGCGAGGGCTTTGGCCGTCTGCCGGTCGCCGCCGCCGGCCTGGTTCGCGACGATCTCGGCGAGATGGTCGACCGAGCGTTGCAGGTCGATCGTCGCCTGCGCGGCGGTCGCGGCGTCATAGTCGTCCACGATGTCGGTCAGCGTCGAGAGCCAGTCTTCGAGCTCGGTATAAAAGCGGTTCTGCGCCTGCCCCGCCTGAAGGTCGAGAAAGCCGACGATCAGCGAGCCGGTGAGGCCGAACAGCGAGGAGGAAAAGGCCGTGCCCATGCCGACGAGCGGGGCCTGAAGGCCGGCCTTCAGATCCTGGAAGATGACGGCCGAATCGCCAGACGTCACGTCGAGCGAGTTGATGGTCGCCCCGACGGACGAAATCGTCTGCAACAGGCCGTAGAAGGTGCCGAGAAGGCCGAGAAAGACCAGGAGACCGATGAGATAGCGCAGGATGTCCCGCTGCTCGTCGAGCCGGGTGCCGACGGTGTCGAGGATCGTGCGCATGGTGACGGCGCTCATCACCGTCTCCTCCACCCCGTCGCGCAGCAGCGTCGCCATCGGCGCGAGGAGGACCGGCTGACGCCGCTGTGGCGGTGCGCCGACGCGGAAGCGGTTGACCCAGGCGATTTCCCGGAACAGCCGCGTCACCATCACGACGGCGAGGAGGATGCCGATCACCCCGACCGCGATGATCAGGCCGTTGAGGATCGGGTTCGCCATGAACGCTGTCATGACGGTCCCGAACTGCATGAAGATCAGGAACGCCACGAGAATGACGAACAGCACCATCCGCCACAGGTAAACCTGCGGGGTGCTCAGACGGTAAGGATCCTTCTTGCGCGCCATATTCTCACGTGTAGCCGAAGTTCGTTACGGGAGAAACGCCATTGGCTGGCGCGGCGACGCCGAGTGCGCCGCCATCAACACTATAAGACCGATCCAATCTGAACGCCGCCTTAGCGAACGGACCGATCGGCGCCACGTGGACGCTCCGGACCGTCCGCGAAGGGCGGCGCGTCAGCGGATCGCCCGGCCTTCGCTCGCGGCGCGCAGCGTCTTCGTCAGCGCGCGATGCAGAGTTTCGTTGCCGGCGACGACCGACCCCGTGGCGAGCATTCTATCGCTTCCGTCGGGCGCGGTCACGAAGCCGCCCGCCTCGCGCACCAGAACGACCCCGGCCGCGATGTCCCACGGCTTGAGGTCGTGCTCCCAATAGCCGTCATAGCGGCCTGCGGCGACCCAGGCGAGATCGATCGCGGCCGCCCCCGCGCGACGAATGCCGGCGACCCGGCTCATCAGCGGCTGCAACTCCGACAGCGTCTGGACCTGATTGCCGTGGCCGAGAAAGGGCAGCCCCGTCGCGATCAGCGAATCGGCAAGGTCCGTGCGCGCCGCGACGCGAATGCGCCGGTCATTGAGGAAGGCGCCGCCACCCCGCTCGGCGACGAAGAGCTCGTTCATCACCGGGTTGTAGATGACGCCCGCCACCAGCTCGCCCTGCCGCTCGAGCGCGATCGAGACGCAGAAGATCGGCACGCCGTGGAGGAAGTTGCTCGTCCCGTCGAGCGGATCGACGATCCAGCGATGCTGGTCGTCCTCGCCCTTGGTGGAGCCGGACTCCTCCATCAGAAAGCCGTAACCGGGGCGCGCCTTCGACAGCTCGCGATAGACGATCTCCTCGGCGCGCATGTCCGCCTTCGACACGAAATCGGCCGGCCCCTTGCGCGAGACCTGGAGATTTTCCACCTCGCCGAAATCGCGGGCGAGGCTTCGCCCGGCCTTTTCGGCGGCCGCGACCATCACATTGAGTAGGGCCGAACGGGCCATGTCGTCGTCCCCTCTTCAGTCGGCGCGGCGGACGTAGGCGACCTCTTCGGTATCGACCACGATCTTCTCACCCGCGCCGATGAAGGGCGGCACCATGACCTTGACGCCGTTCTCGAGCACCGCCGGCTTGTAGGAGGAGGACGCCGTCTGCCCCTTCACCACGGCATCGGCCTCGGAGATTTCGAGGGTGACGTGCTGGGGAAGGGAAATGCCGATCGGCCTTTCCTCGTACATCTCGACGGTGACCATCATGCCGTCCTGGAGGAAGGCGGCGCGGTCGCCGACAAAGTCCTTCGCGAGCTCGAGCTGCTCGTAGGTCGACGTGTCCATGAACACGAGGTCGTCGCCTTGCTCGTACAGGAACTGGAAGTCCTTCTGCTCGAGGCGGACGCGCTCGACGGTGTCGGCGGAGCGGAAACGCTCGTTGAGCTTGCGCCCGTCGAGGAGGTTCTTGAGTTCCACCTGGGCGAAGGCGCCGCCCTTGCCGGGCTTCACGTGCTGCACCTTGACGGCGGCCCAGAGGGTCCCCTGGTGCTCCAGCACGTTGCCGGGGCGTATTTCGTTGCCGTTGATTTTCATGGCCGAGCTCTAGACATCTGATTGATATGACGTGACCGGAATCCGTGCATGGCACGCGCGCCCGGCGCGGTTCCGCGTGGAAACCACAGGCTGCGGCCGATCGCAAGCGGGGACACCGGCTTCGATTGAGGTGAGCGCTATGTCGTCGATCGGCGAACGTTTGCCAACCCCACCCGCGCCTAGCGGCCGACGGCGACGGTTCAACCGCCGACGAAGGTCGCCGCCCGCCGCCGCGCTTCGGCGACGATATCGGGATCGGCGGTGCCCATGAAGCCGTCCATGAAGAGATCGGACAGGCCGGCCTGCCGCGCGAGGAGATGCCACTTGATGGCCTCGACCGGATCGGGCTTCACCCCGCGGCCATTGGCGAGCAGCCGCGCATAACGGTTCATCGCGACCGGATTGCCCGCGCGGGCGGCCCGGCCGAAATAGCGCGCGCCGACCGCCTCGTCCGGCTCCGCCCCGACGCCGTTGAAGATGCGCAGGGCATAATCGAGCATCGCCGATTTATCGCCCGCCGCCGCGGCCCGGCCATACCAATAGGTCGCCTCCGCCTCGTCCGGCAGCGTCCCCTGCCCCTCTTCGTACATCACCGCGAGCGCGAACTGCGCGGCGACGTCGCCGCCCATCGCCGCCATCCGCATGAACTTGAGCGCCGTTTGCGCATCCGTCGACCGGCCCTCGCCCTTGAGGAGCATCAGCGCGAGGCTGTGCGCCGCGTCGGGGCTTCCGGCGTCGGCGGCCGCCTCGAACACCTCGGCCGCGCGCGCCGAATTCTGCGGCACGCCGCGGCCGGCGAGAAGCATCGCGCCGAGCCGGTTCTGCGCCTGCGCGTTGCCGAGATCGGAGGCGATCGCGTACCAGCCCGCCGCCTTGGCAAAGTCCTGCTCCTGGCCGAGCGCCTCTTCATAGAGGCGGCCGATGAGGGCCGACGCGTCGGGATCGTCGTTCGCCGCGGCGCGCAGGGCGACCTGAAAGGCGGTGCGATAGAGCCCGCGCTGGTAGGCGCCGAAGGCGAAGTCGGCGAGGGACAGCTGTCCCGGCGCGGTACCGGCGGCGGCCAGCATCGAATCGGGGATCGTCACGTCACGCGCCGTTCCGCCGTCGAGACCCATGAACGAACCGGGGACGTCGAGCGCATCGGTCGCGGTGGCGGACTCGTCGGTGCGCGCGCTCGACACGACGACGCCGGGCGCTTCCTGTTGCGGGATCTGCATCGGACGCGAGAGCGGCATCGGCAAGAAGCGGTGCGCCCGATTCTCGGCCTGCTCCAGCATCAGATCGGCGGTTCCGGGCGTCCGCTGCATCAGCGATGGCGGCAACCGGTTGTCATCGGCGGACCGCGGATTACTACCGGGACGCGGATCATCGGGATTGGGACGGGGCAACGGTCCCGTTGCCGGGGTCTCGCCGCCTTGGCGCAGCACACCGGGGAGTGCGGCTTCCTCGGCCGGGGCGGCGATCGGAGGCGTCGATCGCGCGAGGCCCGGCAGGCCCGTTGTCGGTGCGGTCGGTGCCGGTTCGGTCGATGAGGACGCGGCGGATGACGGCTCGGTGCTGGGCGATGCGGCCGGGTTCACCGGCTCTCGCGCAGCCGTCTCGTCGTCCGGCTCTGCGGTCGCCTCGCCAGGCGCACTCGCCGTCGCCGGCGGCGTGGGGTCGGTCTCGGACGTGGTCGCCGCCGCATCCGCCTCGCCGGGCGCAGCGCCGGCGGCCTCGGGGGGCGTGCCGGGCTGCGGCGTCTCGCCGGTCCCGGTCGCTGATGTCGTCTCGGTCGCAGGTGTCAGGGGTTCGGCGTCGGCCCCGTCGGCGTCCTCGATGGGCGCGGCTGCGCCGGCCTCGTCACCGTCCGCGGCATTTGCCGCATCGCGGCTCGGGCCCGCGGGGGTGTCCGCGCCATCGGTCCCGATGGCTTCGGCCGCGGCGTTTTCGGTCACAGGTGTTTCGGCCGCACTCGGAACGGCTTCGGGCGCCCCGGTGACCGCGGTGGGATCCTCCGCGCGATCGTCAGGCTGCGCGGCGGTGTCGCCCTCGCCGGCCGGGTCGGTCGGCGTCGAGGCGGCGGGGTCGGTTGCCTCCGCCTCCGACGCGGCAGCGCCCTCGTCGGCCGTCTCGGCGCTCAACGTTTCGGTCGGATCGGCGGGGGCCGTGTCACGGTTGTCCGCTTCGGCGGGTTCGGCGGCCGGGCCGCTCTCCCCCGGCTCGCCGGCGGTCTGGGCAATCGCCTCGGAAATCGTGCGCGGCGGGCGCGGGTCGGCGCCGGGTTCCGTTTCGGCCGCGGTCGTGGAAGCGGCAGGGCCGGACGACGGCGACGCCCCATCGGTGGATTGCGCCGCGGCGTCCTCGGCCGCGGCGGCGTCCGGCGCGTCGGTGGTGCGAACCGCCTCGGCCGCCTCGGCCGCGGGAAGCGGCGCGAGGGATTGCGTCTCGACGTCGGTGGTTTGGGCGGCAGGCCGCGAATCCGCGCCCGTGCTCTGGCCGAGCGCCGGCGCGACGACGGCACCTTCCGCCGCAATCCCGATCGCGGCGGACATCAGGACCGCCCCGATCCGTCTCACGATGAAGCGAGGCCCTGATCGAGGCGATTGTTGATCATCATGACCCAATCGCCAGGGTCTTCGGCACTCGAAAACACATCCACGGCGATGAACTCCACCTTTGTCGCGATCATCAGATCGATCGCCGCCGCATTACACGGACCTGCCACCACCGCCGGGATTTCGAACACGGCCTGCCACCAGATGCCCAGCTCCACCGCTTCCTCGTCGAGGGTGCGGGTGTTGCCGAACCACAGATAGTCCGCGCCGAGTTCGCCCAAACTCATCGCCTCATGGCGATTGGTGGCGATCGCCCCGATGGTGGCACCTTCCGGGCGTGTGTCAACGGCGGTGGACCGCGCCGCAAGGTCGCCGGCGGCGTGAACCCCGTCGGCACCGTAAGCGAGCGGCCATGGCGGCCGGTCTCCCTCGGCGAAATCATAGCCGAGCAGCGCGGCGGCGCCCGCATTCTGGGTCGCCGCCACGATGGCGCGCAAATGCGTCGCGCCGGCCGGAATGACCAGCGCGGCGACATCCCCGGCCGACAGCGCCTTTTCGATGGCGGCGCTGTCGGCGTCTTGGGGGGCTGAGAGGATCAGTCGCGATCGCAAGGGAGCGTAATCAGGCCGCCTCGCGCTCGTCTTCAGGGCTCCAGAGGCCCATCGCCGCGCGACCGTTCATCTTCGCGCGGTGGGTGAAGGCCGCTTGCGCCGCCGCCACGTTCTCCGCACGCCCCGCCCAGGTCTTGATCGCCGCCTGCTGCAGCGCCCGCCCATAGGAGAAGGTCATCTTCCAGGGGAAGCCGCCGATCTTGTTCATGATCGCGAGGTGCTCGGTCGCGAGCTCGTCGGACTGACCGCCCGACAGGAACGCGATGCCCGGCACCGCCGACGGCACCGTCGCTTTGAGGCAGGCGATGGTCATCTCGGCGACCGTCTCCGGCGAGACCTGCGGCCCCTTCTGACCCGGCACGACCATGTTCGGCTTCAAGATCATGCCCGTGAGATCGACCCGCATGTCATAGAGCGCGTCGAAGACGATCTTGAGCGTCTCCTCCGTCACCTCATAGCAGCGCTCGACCGTGTGGCTGGCGTTCGGCCCGTCCATCAGGACCTCGGGCTCCACGATCGGGACGATGCCGTTCTCCTGGCAGAGCGCGGCATAACGCGCGAGGGCGTGCGCGTTGGCGCGGATGGCGCCCGTCGTCGGCAGCCCCTCGGCGATGTCGATCACGCCGCGCCACTTCGCAAAGCGGGCGCCGAGCTCGTAATATTCCTGGAGCCGCTCGCGCAGACCGTCGAGGCCCGCGGTCACCGATTCGCCGGGGAAGCCGGCGAGCGGCTTGGCGCCCTTGTCGACCTTGATGCCGGGGACGGCACCGGCCGCCTTCATCAGGTCGACGAAGCGGGTGCCGTCCTTCGCGGACTGGCGGATCGTCTCGTCGAACAGGATGACGCCGGAGACATAGTCCCGCATCGCCTCGTCGGAGGTGAAGAGCAACTCGCGATAGGCACGGCGATTCTCTTCGACATTCTCGAGGCCGATTTGATCGAAGCGCTTCTTGATGGTGCCGGTGCTTTCGTCGGCTGCCAGGATCCCCTGACCGTCCTGCACCATCGCATCAGCGATGCCAGCAAGTGTTTCACTCATCCAGGATCTCCTTAGAGGCTTTGCTACGGAAGAACGTTCTAGCGCTCAATGTTCAGCCTTCAAAGCTTCGACACCGGGCAGCGGCTTGCCTTCCATCCATTCGAGGAAGGCGCCACCTGCGGTCGAAAGATAGCTGAAATCGGCACTGACCCCGGCATGGGCGAGCGCGGCGACCGTGTCACCGCCCCCTGCGACCGAAAGAAGTTTGCCCTCGCGGGTGCGCTTTGCCGCATGTTTTGCGAGGGCGACCGTGCCTTTGTCGAACGGCGGAAACTCGAACGCGCCGACCGGCCCGTTCCAAACGAGCGTCGCCGCACCGTTCATCTCGTCGTTGACGAGTTCGACGGTGCGCGAGCCGATATCGAGGATCATCTTGTCGTGGTCGACGCCTTCGTCGACGCCGATGTGCGTCGTTGCGACGCCGGCCTCGAGCTTCTCGGCGATTTCGGCGTCGCGCGGCAGCATGATCGCACAGCCGGAGCGTTCGGCCGCGTCCATGATGCGGCGCGCCGTCCCGGCCTGGTCCGCCTCGTGGAGCGAATGGCCGACATCGACGCCGAGCGCGTGCAAGAAGGTGTTCGCCATCCCCCCGCCGACGACGAGCGCGTCGACCTTGGTCACGAGATTTTCAAGGAGCGCGATCTTCGTCGAGACCTTCGCCCCGCCGACGATCGCCATCACCGGACGTTTCGGATGGCCGAGCGCCTTCTGCAAGGCTTCGAGCTCGGCCTGCATCGAGCGGCCCGCATAGGCCGGCAGGCGATGGGCGAGCCCTTCGGTGGAGGCGTGGGCGCGGTGGGCGGCGGAAAAGGCGTCGTTGACGTAGATGTCGCCATTGGCGGCGAGCGCGTCGGCGAAATCCGGCGCGTTCTTCTCTTCGCCGGCATAAAAGCGGGTGTTCTCGAGGACGAGCACGTCACCATCACCGAGCGCCTTGATCGCGTTGGCGGCATCCTCGCCGATGCAATCGGGCGCGAAGGCGACATTGCGCCCGAGCACCCGCGCGAGCGCCGGAATGACGGGCTCCAGCGACATCGAGGGGTTCTTCTCCCCTTTCGGCCGGCCGAAATGCGCCAGGAGAATCACCTTCGCCCCGCGATCGGACAGATCGAGGATCGTGTCCTTCACCGCTTCGAGGCGCGAGGCGTCGGTGACGCGTCCGTCGGCCATCGGAACGTTGAGATCGACCCGCACGAGGACGCGCTTGCCCTTCGCCGTTCCGAGATCATCGAGGCTCTTGATTGTGCTCACGACGCTATCGCCTTTGTTAGCAGGATCCATTCGGTGGACGCGGTCTCCCAGTCGTCCTGTATCACGGGCGCGCGTTCGATTTCGCGATAGCCGAGCCGCTCATAAAGCCGTCTTGCACCGACATTCGTGTCGGCGACGACGATCGACACCCCATGATGGCCCGCCGCGGCGGCATGGCTCTCGGCGAAATGGATGAGGCGTGCCCCGAACCCGCGGCCACGCGCCCGCGGATAGGTGGCGAGCACGTTGAGATACCACGTGCCCGGCACCTTGTTTTCGAGTTCCTGCAAGGGGCGCAGGACAGGAAGCATGTCGTCTCCGATCGGAACGGGGTCCTCGCCGATCGGATAGCCGGTCATCGCGGCGAGAACGCCCGATCCTTCGTCGACGACGACCGTCTGTCCGGCGGCGGCGCGCTGGGCCTGGCGGTGAGCCCCGATCGTCCAGGGGTTTTCACCAGGCGCGGCGAGCCGTCGCCAGAGATAGAGCGGCAACCCCTCTCCGGCAAAATTCACGAGGTCCGCGAGCGCGGGGCCGTCGGCCTCGGTCGCGAGCCTCAAGGGCGGAAAGAGGTCGGCCCTCACGTCAGATGAACTTCGCCATCGCGACGGCGGTGTCCGCCATGCGGTTGGAGAAGCCCCATTCGTTGTCATACCAGGACATCACGCGGCAGAAATCGTTGTCGAGGACCTTGGTCTGGTCGGTCGCGAAGATGCTCGAATGGGCGTCGTGGTTGAAGTCCATCGAGACGAGCGGATCGTCGGTGATGCCGAGAATGCCCTTCAGCTCGCCCTTGGCGGCTTCCTTGATCGCGGCGTTGATCTCGTCCACCGACGTGGCGCGCGCGGCCTCGAACTTGAAGTCGACCACCGACACGTTCGGGGTCGGCACGCGAACCGAGACGCCGTCGAGCTTGCCGTTCAGCTCCGGCAGCACGAGACCCACGGCACGGGCGGCGCCCGTCGAGGTCGGGATCATGTTCATCGCCGCAGCGCGGGCGCGATAGAGATCCTTGTGCAGCGTGTCGAGCGTCGGCTGGTCGCCGGTATAGGAGTGGATCGTCGTCATGAAGCCGCGTTTGATGCCGAGCGCCTTGTTGAGGACATAGGCGACCGGGGCGAGGCAGTTCGTGGTGCACGAGGCGTTGGAGACGACGAGATCGTCCGCCGTCAGCACGTCGTCGTTGACGCCGAAGACGATCGTCTTGTCGGCGCCCGAGGCCGGCGCGGAGACGAGGACGCGCTTCGAGCCGTTTTCGAGGTGCAGCGCCGCCTTGTCGCGCGCGGTGAAGATGCCCGTGCACTCGAGCGCGATGTCGACGTCTTTCCAGGGGAGCGCCTTGGGATCGCGCTCGGACGTCACCCGGATCGACTTGCCGTTGATGACGATCTTATCCCCGTCGACGCCGACCTCGGCCGGGAAACGGCCGTGCACGCTGTCATAGCGCAAGAGGTGGGCGTTGGTTTCGACCGGACCGAGATCGTTGATCGCGACGACCTCGATATCGGTGCGCCCCGCCTCGACGATCGCGCGCAACACGTTGCGACCGATGCGCCCAAATCCGTTGATTGCAACCTTCACCGCCATACCGGCCTCCCATCAATCTTGCGAGGCCTTTAGCCCCCCGTATCACTTGAGAGCAAGAGCACCTCTTTCAACACCAAAGCCTCGCACCCGCCGCCCCGGTGACACCAAGCACGAAAGGCGCGCGGGCCCTCGTCGTACCGGTGAGGCCCGAACGTTCAGGATCGCGTACGCTTGGAGGGAGCATTGAGAGGAACGAGAACCGCCGCGCTACAAGAAATTATAATTGCGACGCCGACGAGGCGTTCCGATGCCATTTCGCCGCAGCCGGGCTCTCCATCGGACGGCCGCTTACGGGCGGCGATGCCGCCGAACGTTCCGGTTGTCTGGTGAGGGATGGCCGCCGGATGGCGCGAGCGATAGTGCGCTGGCGCTGGCGGTGATCGCCTGTAGCGGCCTAGGCCGGGTCGGAGCGGCGGCCGGGGCGGCCGCACACTATACGAGGCGAAAGATGGGGAAGGTGGGCGAAGCCGCCTCGGCCGTTGGAGGATTCGATCCCGGGACCTACAAAGTAGGTGGGCGCCGTTTGCTCAAGCCCACGGGCCGGAACAGGGACAGCTCCCTTAAGGATCGATAAGGCCCCGGGGATTCAAGTCTCCTATCGAACCGAACAGCAACGCCTGAAGCCAATATAGACGCGACATGCCCCCGCGAAAAGGCGTCCATCGCAATCACACGCGGAATTTTTGTCCCGATCGATGCGCCTAACGCCGCACGAAGGCGAGGCTTACGCCGCCGGCGACGAGGAGCGACCCGCTGATACGCTCGACGAGCTTGACCCGCCCTTGCGTGAGGAGCCTGCCGGCCTTGCCGGCGAGCAGCGCATAGAGGCTGTCGATCAGCGTCGCCACCACCATGAAGATCCCGCCATAGACGATGACCTGCAGCGCGGTGCCGTTCGCACGGTCGACGAACTGGGGGATGAAGGCGCCGAAGAAAAGGAGCGCCTTGGGGTTCGACCAGATCACGATGAACCCTTGAAGCGCATAGCCGAGCGAGGAGCGCGCCGTTCCCTTGGAGCGGGCGACGACGCCGCCCGCGCGCCACAGCTTGATGCCGAGATAGACGAGATAGGCCGCGCCGGCGAGCTTCACGACGAAGAAGGCCTCCCCCATCACCGCCACCACCATGTCGAGGCCGAGCGCGACGACGAGGATCATGGTCGCGAGGCCGGCCTGCGTGCCGGCGACATTCGCCAATCCCGCCGCGGGGCCGGTGCGCAGCGAATTGGCGACGATCATGCTGACCGTGGGGCCCGGCACGGCGACGATCGCGGCCGAGGCGATGAAGAAGGTGAGGATGACGGAGGCGTCGAACATGAGGGCCACTCGATGAAAGGGGGGATCGCGCACCAGGTGCGACTGAGCCCCCCTTTCCGCCGTCCGTCAATCGGCGATGGCGTCGGGCCGTGTTAGTCGGCGATCGTCCAGGTGATCATGACCGTCGCCGACACCGACTGCTCGCCGGTCGCGACCGGCACGGAGGAGGCCATGCGGTTCGCCGCGAACGGACGCGGACCGCCGCCGAAGCCGCCTTCGGTGACGACGGCGATGTCGCCGAGCGTGACGCCGGTCGCCTCGGCGAAGAGCTGCCCCTTGCGCTTGGCGTCCTCGACCGCCGCGCGGCGCGCCTCGTCGGTCACGTCGGTGTCGTCGGCAAAGCCGAAGCTGATGCCGAAAATGCGGTTCGCACCCGATCCGACCACCTTGTCGAGGAGCGCGCCGAGCCCGTCGAGATCGCGGACCTTCACGTTCACCTGGTTGACGACTGCGTAGCCCGAAACCTCGCTACCGCCATCGGCCGAGGCGCGGTCGGTGTAACGCGGCTGCACCGAGATGTCGGACGTTTGAATGTCGCGCGCTTCGATGCCGGTCTCGCCGATCGTGTCGAGGACGGCCTGCGTTTCCGTGTTGTTGTTGGCCATGGCCTCGGCGGCGGTCGGCGCCACCGTCTCGACGCCGATGGTGATCGTCGCGACGTCCGGCGCGGCCGAGGCCGTCCCTTCGCCCGTCACCGTCAGTTGGCGCATCTCGTCCGCATTCGCCGGGGTGAGGGCGAAGACGACGATCAGCGCGGCAGCAGCAACTCTGAACATACCAGTCTCCTTATGGCGTTCCTGATCGGAACGTTTGGGGCTTGCCAGCCCGCGAGTTGGAGGCCAAGAGGTAAGATCGTAGCGCCCGCAGCTCAATCGATCGGAGCCGGTCGCTTCTGACGGGCGCGGCGCCTTTGATTTATCAGGGTAATTTCGCACTCGGCACGTTCCGACGAGAACGGGGGAGTAGCATAATGGTCAATGCCAGTCGCTCATAACGGCTCAGATGGGGGTTCGAATCCCTCCTCCCCTACCAACGAACCGTTGCACATCGATCCACCCGCCCGGCCAACGCCAGCCTGTGGTCAGCCTCTCTCGTCCCCGTCCACCGGGTGCAAGAGCGCGCCGACGGCATGGATCTGGCGGATCGTCAGTCGCACGACAACATCGCTCGTCGGCTCGTCATCGTGGACACTCGCCCGATAGGCGTTGGCCAGCGCCCGCCCGACCAGCGCGGCCACGAGCTCGGCGGTCTGCCGCGCGTCCTCGCCCATCCGCGCCACGAGAAGGTCCGCCAACTGGTCGACGAGGCCCTGAAGCGAATTCGCGAAGACGGCCTGCAGGTTCGTGTCCGTCCTGCACAGCTCCTCGATCCGGCACAGCCGCTCGCGGTCGATGCCGGCATCCGCGACGATCTCGCCGAGCAGCCGCTCGAGATCCGGCAGGAGCGGCTGCCGTGAGGCGCGGAACCAGGAGAAATCGAAGTTCTTGAACCGCAACGGTTCACCCGCCAGAGCCGCCTCCTTGTTCGGAAAATAATTGAAGAAGGTGCGCAGGCTGACGCCCGCCGCATCGGCGATCATCCCGGTCGTGACGTGGCCGAAGCCGTGGGCGAGCGCGAGGCCGAGCGTCGCGTTCTGAATATCGCGTGCGGTCCTGCGGCGCCGGCGCGCGTTGAGAGAGGATGAGGGAGTCGGCTGCGTCATTTCTTCATAATGCGCAAAACTTGCACACTATGCAATTCCATGAAAGGACCGTCCCTCCGGTCCGGCGCCCAGGGACCAACCCGTGTTCGGAGTTCGATCATGACCTTCTTCCGCAATGTCGGCGTGGCCGTCGGCTGGGGCGCGCTCCTCGCCGGGCCATCGGTCGCACTGGCGCAGACGCCGCCGAAAAGTGTCGGCGTCATCGAAATGCGCCTCACCGAGGTCCCGCGGATCGTCACCGTTCCGGGGCGCGCGTCGGCGAACTCGCGGGCGTCGATCCGGCCGCAAGTGAGCGGCCTCGTCACCGAGATCCTGTACCAGCCGGGCACCGCCTTGTCCGAAGGCGATCCGATGTTCCGCATCGACCCGACGACCTACGAGGCCAACCTCACCGACGCGCAGGCGAACCTCGATTCGGCGCGCGCCGCGGTCGCCGCAGCGCAATCGAATTATAACCGCCTCAACCAACTGCGCAGCAGCGCCTCGGTGAGCGAGGCGCAGATCGAGACGGCGCGCACCGAGCTCGAACAGGCACAGGCGAGCGAACTCGCCGCCGGCGCGGCCCTCCGCCTCGCCGAGGCCCAGCTCGCCTGGACCACCATCACCAGCCCGATCGACGGCATGGCGAGCGTCGCCCACGTCTCCGTCGGCGACCTCGTCACCGCCAGCCAGACCGACATGATGGCGACGGTCACGCAGCTCGATCCGATCAACGTCGACGTCTATGGCCCGTCGGTCGGCGTCCTGTCCGTCCTCGAGGACATCGAAGCCGGCCGGCTGACGATCGCCGACGAGATCCACGCGAGCCTCACCCTCGAGACCGGACGAGAATATCAGGCGACGGGCGAATTGGTCGCGCCGGGCTACGAGGTGTCGACCACGACCGGCTCGATCGCGACGCGTTTCCGGTTCGACAACCCCGACCGGCGGCTCCTGCCCGGCATGTTCGTGCGCGCCCGGATCAATGTCGGCGTGGCGAAAGCCTTCCTCGTCTCGCAATCCGCCGCGACCCGCGACCGTATCGGCCAACTCAGCGCCTTCGTGGTGGAGGATGGCAAAGCCGTGCGGCGTGACCTGACCGAACAGGGCACCTATCAGAACAATTGGATCGTCACGGACGGGCTCGCGGACGGCGACCTTCTCGTCGTCGACGGCCTGACCGGCCTTGCGCCGGGCGCCGACGTGAGGACGGTTCCTGTGGCGTTCGACGCGAACGGCGTTCCGCGCCCGGTCGAGCCGGACGCGCCAGCGGATGCTGCCGACACGGATCCCGCCTCCGACACCGGCGCGGCGGAGTAACGTCGCATGGCGCATTTTTTCATCCATCGCCCGGTGTTCGCCTGGGTCATCGCGATCATCACGATGATCGGCGGCATCATCGGGCTGAACACGTTGCCGATCGAGCAATATCCGCAGATCGCGCCGACCACCGTGCGCATCGGCGCGACCTATACCGGCGCCTCGGCGGCGGTCGTCGAAAGCTCCGTCACGACGATCGTCGAGGACGGCATGACCGGCCTCGACGGGCTCCTCTACATCACCTCGGACTCGACGCCGGGCTCGGCCAGCATCTCGCTCGTCTTCGACGACAGCATCGACGCCGATATCGCCCAGGTGCAGGTGCAGAACCGTCTGCAACTCGTCACCCCGCAGCTCCCGGACCTCGTGCAACGCACCGGCGTATCGGTGTCCCGCTCGACGAGCTCGATCCTCCTCGTCGGCGCCCTCACCTCCTCCGACGGCGCGTTCTCCTCGCTACAGCTCGGCGACCTCGTCGCTCAGATCATCGAGGATCCGGTGCAGCGCACGCCGGGCGTCGGCTCGATCAACGTGTTCGGCTCCGGCTACGCGATGCGAATCTGGCTCGATCCGATGCGGATGGTCCAATACGGCGTGACGCCGACGGACGTCACGTCGGCGGTTTCCGAGCAGAACACCAACGTCACCGTCGGCAGCCTCGGCGCTCAGCCCTATCCGCAAGGGCAACGCCTGACGGTGCCGCTGTCGGCGCAATCGCAGCTCTCGACGGTCGAAGGGTTCGAGCAGATCCTTCTGCGGGTCGACGAGGATGGCTCGACCGTCTTTCTCGGCGATGTCGCCGACATCGAGATCGGGCAGGAAAGCTATGGCTCGAACTCGCGCTATAACGGGCAGCCGGCGGCGGGCTTCGCCGTCAACCTCGCGAGCGGCGCGAACGCCGTCGACACATCCGCCGCGGTCCGCGACAGGCTGAACGGGCTCGCATCGTCCCTGCCGGCGGGGGTCGAGATCGTCTATCCGTACGATACGGCGCCGTTCGTCGCCGCCTCGATCGAACAGGTCTACAAGACGCTCGCCGAGGCGGTGCTTCTCGTCTTCCTGGTGATCTTCATCTTCCTGCAGAGCTGGCGGGCGACGATCATTCCGACGGTCGCGATCCCCGTCGTCCTTCTCGGCACGATCGGGGTGCTGGCGATCTTCGGCCTCACGATCAACACGCTCACCATGTTCGCCCTCGTCCTGTCGATCGGACTGCTCGTCGACGATGCGATCGTGGTCGTCGAAAACGCCGAGCGCGTGATGGAGGAAGAGGGGCTCGGCGCCAAGGAGGCGACCGAGAAATCGATGTCCGAGATCGGGTCGGCGCTCGTCGGGATCGTGCTCGTGTTGTGCGCTGTGTTCGCGCCGATGGCCTTCATGGGCGGCTCGACCGGCGTCATCTACCGGCAATTTTCCATCACGATCATCACCGCCATGGTCATCTCACTCGGCTTTGCGATGATCCTGACGCCGGCGATGTGCGCCACCATCTTGAAGGCGCGCAAGCCGGGCGGCGGCATCGCCCCGGTGCGGTGGTTCAATCGAAGCCTCGACGGCGCGACCAAAGGCTATGGCGGCGCCGTCTCCCGCCTCGTCCGGCGGCCTTTGCGGCTCCTTCTGGTCCTCGTCGCGATCTCCGCCGCCGCGTTCATGCTCTATGACCGGGTGCCGGGATCGTTCCTGCCGCAGGAAGATCAGGGCGTTCTCCTCGTCATGGTGGAGACGCCGGAGGGGTCGACGACCGACCAGACGCTGGCCCTCGTCGAGCAGGTCGAGGCCTATCTTCTCGAAGAGGAGAGCGCGACGGTCGATTCCGTGTTCGGGGCGCTCGGCTTCAGCTTCACCGGCTCGGGCCAGAACCAGGCGATGCTCTTCGTGCGGCTCAAGGACTATGCCGACCGCGACGGGCTCGACGCCGCCTCGCTGGTGACCCGCGCCAACACGCACTTCTTCCTGAACAATCGCGGCGGGCAGGTCTTTGTCCTGCTGCCGCCGGCGATCTCCGGGCTCGGAACCTCCGAAGGCTTCACGATGTATCTCGTCGACCAGGCCGGACAAGGACAGGAGGCCCTCGCCGCGGCGGCCGACACCCTCGTCGCCCGTGCGCAGGAAGACGGCCGGGTCATCAATCTGCGCGGCAACGACTCGCCGACGGAATCGGTGCTGCGCCTCGACATCGACCAGCAGAAGGCGGCGGCCTTCGGGCTCTCGATCCCCGAGATCAACGCGATGCTGTCGATCATCTTCTCCGGGCGCGACGTCAACGACTTCACCCTCGGGACCGAGCTGCGTCCGGTGATCGTGCAGGGCGCGGCCGACGCCCGCGCGCAGCCGGAGGACGTCGCGCGCTGGTACGCGCGCAACCAGTCCGATGAGATGGTGTCGTTCGAGGCGTTCTCGTCCCGCGTGTGGGAGCAGGAACCGCAATCCCTCGCGCATTATGGCGGAACGCGCGCGCTGGCGCTGAGCGGCGCGGCGGCGCAGGGCCTTTCCTCCGGGGCGGCGATGGACGCGATGGAGGAAATGGTCGCCGATCTCGATGGCGGGTTCGTCACGGCGTGGACCGGCATTTCCTATCAGGAACGCCTTTCGGGCAACCAGGCCCCTCTCCTGTTCGCCCTGTCCGCCCTCGTCGTCTTCCTCGCCCTCGCCGCGCTCTATGAGAGCTGGACGGTGCCGCTCGCGGTGATGATGACGGTGCCGATCGGGCTTCTCGGCACCCTTGCCGCGGCGATCCTCTTCGACCAGTCGAACGACGTCTACTTCAAGGTCGGCCTCCTGACGATCATCGGCCTCGCGGCGCGGAACGCCATCCTGATCGTCGAGTTCGCGCAGGAGCTGCGGGAGGGCGGAAAGTCGTTGCAGGAGGCGGCTGTCGAAGCCGCGCGGCTTCGCTTCCGTCCGATTCTGATGACGGCCATTTCGTTCATGCTCGGCGTTCTCCCGCTCGCCATCGCGACCGGCGCGGGCGCGAACGCCCAGCAATCGATCGGCATCGGCATTCTCGGCGGCATGACGGCCTCGGTCGTGATCGGCCTCTTCCTGGTGCCGGTCTTCTATGTCGCCGTGCTCGACATCACGCAGCGCGTGCGCCGGCGGTCGGCGCCCGCCGCCGCGTCCGCCGGCGAGACGCCCAAGGCCTGAGGCGAGACGTGGCCGGGGCACCCGCGACGGGTCGCCCCGGCCCCGCACCGCGCCGCCTCGCGGCCGGCGAAAACACGCGGTCCGGAGATCGCAGCCGCTCCTCCGCGAACAGTATAATTCCGGTATAGATCAAGCATTCGCGGCACCACGCGGCGCACGCCCTCCTCCCGTGCGCGCGCCGATAGGGGCGCCGATCCCGTCCCCGTACACCGCGATCGGGACAGGCCGCAGCGCGCCGCGTCCCGGCCATGTCCGTCGCGTCCCCCTTCGAGCGCTCTCAACGGACGCGACGGCGCGGACGGATTAAAGCAGCCGTCTCGGCCGACCCTCGGCGCCCATGATGTCCGCCGGATGACTCCGATTGCCGGACGCGACAATATTGTGTATCCGATCACGAAATCGCGGAACAACTATCGAATACTTCTAAAAATTCGGCACTTTAGAAGTATATTTATTTCAATTCCACCATCCCATCACAGGACCCCTCAGCGTGAAGCCAACACCCTGCGTTGCGATCGTCGCGGCCGGCCTCGTTCTCGCCTCCGGAAGCGCCCAGGCTCAGATCGAATTCAAGGACCATCGCGGCAAGACGATCGTGCTCGACGAACCGGCGAAGTCGGTCGTCACCATCGTGCGGTCGGGGCCGATCCTCTATCGGGCGGTCGATGGCTCCGCCGACCGGATCGCCGCCGTCAACCAGAGCTTCTTCAAGCGCGATTACGTCGCCGGCCTCTATGACGCGCTTTTGCCCGAACTCGGTGACCTCCCCGCGACGGCCGCGATCGAGGGCTTCGTGCCGAACGTCGAGGCGATCCTCGAGCTCGAGCCGGACGCCGTGATCCAGTGGGCGAGCGAAGGCGCCGAGCCGCTGGAACGCGTCGGGCTCAATGTCGTCATCTGGGATTGCTGCACCGCCGAGCAGCGCCGGGATTATGTGACGCTGACCGGCCTCCTCACCGGCAAGGAGGACCGTGCGAAGGCCATTCTCGACCTTCAGGACGCCTCGTCGGCCGCGATGGCGGAGGCGTTCGCGGCGATGCCGGATAGCGCCAAGGTCTCGGCCCTCACCGTCGACCAGCTCGGCGACCAGATCCGCATCATCGCCAACGGGTCACAGGACCTGTCCCTGAGCGGCGTCAGCAATCCGGCCGCCGACGAGACCGGGCAATGGTGGAAGACCATCGATCTCGAGCAGCTCTTCGCCTGGAACCCGGACATGATCCTGATCCCGCCATATGCGCGTGATCTCACGCCGGCCCAGTTCTACGAGCATCCCCTCCTGTCCGGTCTCGACGCGGCGAAGAACAGGCGCGTCTACAAGATCCCCGCCTTCGCCGGCTCGCCGGACGCGCCCGAGATCTTCCTGTCCTCGCCATGGCTGGCGGCGGTCGCGCACGGCCCGGACCGGGTGCCCGATCTGCGCCGGACGGTTCACGACGCCTATGCCGCGATCTACGGCATCGACCTCACGGACGGGCAGATGAACGACGTCCTTTATATGGACCAGAACGCCGACTCCCATGGTTATGGCGCCACATTCCGATAAGGCCGCGCTGCCGGCCGCCGCGGCGCGCAAGCGCCTCGGCGGTGCGGCTCTGCTGCCGCCGCTGCTCCTCGCCCTCCTCCTTGCGACGATGCTCTATTCGGTGACGGTCGGCCGTTACGAGGTCGGGGTGCGCGAGGTGCTCTCGATCCTTTGGAGCCATGTCGTCCCAGGCGCCCAATCGCAGGCGAGCGCCATTGCCGCGACGGTCGTCGAACAGGTGCGCCTCCCGCGCATCCTGGCCGCGGTGCTCATTGGCTTCGGACTCGCGATATCGGGGGCGGCGCTCCAGGGGCTCTTTCGCAATCCGCTGGTCGATCCGGGGATCATCGGCGTCACCGCGGGGGCGGGCTTCGGCGGCACGCTCGCGATTTTGCTCGGCATCTCCGGCTACGGCCTCCTCGCGATCGCCTTCGGTTTCGGCATCGCGAGCGTCGTGGTGGTCAAATATCTCGCCACCGTCGGCGGGCGGACCTCGCTTCTGATGCTGGTGCTGGCGGGCGTCGTGGTCTCCGCCTTCTTCGCGGCGGCCATCTCGATCGCCAAATTGCTCGCCGACCCGTTCCAGAAATTGCCGGCGATCACCTATTGGCTGATGGGAAGCATCGCCTCCAACGACTATGGCGACGTCGCCCTCCTCGCCGTCGCGATCGTCCCCTCGGCGGCGGTCGTCTATCTCCTGCGCTACCAGATCAACATCATGTCCCTCGGCGAGGAACGGGCCCAGGCGCTCGGGACGCCGATCGCAACGGTCCGATGGACGATCCTCTTGGCGAGCGCCTTCATCTCGGCCGGTGTCGTCGCGACGAGCGGCATCATCGGCTGGGTGGGGCTCGTGATGCCCCATGTCGCCCGCGCGTTCGTCGGCGCCGATCACGGCCGCGTTCTGCCCGTCGCGGGTCTCATCGGTGCGATTTATCTCCTCCTCGTCGACAATGTCGCCCGCACCGCGACGACGGCGGAAATTCCGCTCGGCATCATCACCGCGCTGATCGGGGTGCCGGTGTTCGCCGTGATCCTGCGGCGGCTGCATTCGCATGGCGGGTGGCGCGGTGATTGAGGTCGAGGATCTCGGCGTCCGTCGCGGCGGGCGGTTGATCATCGAGCGCTGCACCATCGCCGTGCCGCGGGGTGGGATCCTTGCCGTGCTGGGCGCCAACGGCGTCGGGAAGACGACATTGCTGATGACGCTGACCGGTGTTCTGAAACCGGAGATCGGCCGCCTCCGCGTCGACGGGCGGACCGGCTACGTGCCGCAGCTCTACGACGTCGCCTTTTCCTATTCCGCGATGGACATCGCCTTGATGGGCCGGGCGCGCCATGTCGGCCTGTTCGGCGCGCCGCGCCAGCGCGACTACGCCATCGTGCGCCGCTATTTCCGCCTGATGGGCATCGACGATCTCGAGGAGCGGACCTTCAACACCCTCAGCGGCGGTCAACGTCAGCTCGTCGTGATCGCGCAAGCGCTCGCCTCGGAATGCGATGTCCTCATCCTCGACGAGCCGTGCGCCGCGCTGGACTACAAGAACCAGCGCATCGTGATCGACCTTCTGGCCCGCCTCAGCCGCGAGCACGGCCTGACGGTCGTCTTCACCACCCACGCCCCGCAGCACGCCGTGGAGATCGCGAGCGAGGTGCTGTTGATGTACCCCGCCGGGCCCGCGCTCGGGGGCGCGCGGGAAGACGTCCTCAACGCGGGCAATCTCAGCAGCCTCTACGATGTCCCGATCGGGCGCGCCGATTTCGTTGGAAGCGACCGCTTCACCTACGCGCCCCTTTATGGCGATGGCACGGAGGCGGCGCGATGAGCCCGCGCATCGCCTTCCTTCATGGCGGCAACAACGCCCAGCTTCGCAGCTTCGAGGATTTCTCGCATTCCATCGACGACCTGATCTATCTCGGCGACCTGCCGCGGTGCGACCTCCGGCAGTATGCCGCCGTCATCGTGCCCGACGCGATGGACAGCGTGCGCATCGCCGAGCACGCCCGCCAGCTCAACGACTATGCCCGCGGCGGCGGCTTCCTCATCGTCTTTTTCCAGGGCGAGGCCGATTGGATCGATGTCGTCGATCTCGAGTGGCGGCCGAGCCTCATCCGGGACTGGCTGTGGTGGACGAAAGGCGGAAGCGTCGAGATCCATCAGAACGAGCCGCGTCATCCGATCTGCGAGGACATTCCGCTGCCCGCGATGACCTGGCACTGGGGCGGGGCCTATGTTCCGCCTCCCGGAGCGGTACCGATCCTGTCCCTTTGCGACGGCACGGGATCGCTTTTCCTCGATATCGCGATACCCGGCGGCGGCAGGCTCATGGTCGCAACGCTCGACCCGCACCTCCACAATGGGCAGCGCTTCATGCCGTCGGCGACGCGCTTCCTCCAGGGCTTTTATCCGTGGCTCAATCGCGAGCTCGGGATCGCGCGCCCAGCCGCGAACCGCGTCACCTATCTCCAATGCGTTCACACGCTCGACAATTGGGATCCGGTGACGACCACCGAGAGTCTCGCGGAGGCGGGCTTCACCATCCGCACCCATCCGCATCTCGACATCGACGCGGCGGTCCTCGAGGCGACCGACATCCTTTATCTGCCCTCCAATTATGACGAGTACGCCCTCGCCGCGAAGCGCGACCTCATCCTCGCCTATCTCGCCCGCGGCGGTTCGATGATCATCTGCGGCGAGCCGCACACGCCGTTCCTGCCCTTCCTCTCCCGGTTCCAGGCCGTCCCGGCGCGGCCGTTCGCCAACCTCAAGGTGCGCGTGCGTGACGACCGCGCCGGGTTCTTCGCCGGGATGCCGGAGGATTTCGACGCTTGGCAAGGCGTCGTCGGCCAGTATGCGCGCGGGTGGAGCGCGATGCCCGGCGGCGCGATCCAGCTCACCGACGTCGGCCCGGCGGACGATCCGAAGCCCGCCGATTGGCTGTGGCGATATCCGACCGAGACGTGCACCGGCGGGTTCGTCCTCATGCACAATGGCGACAATCTGATCCGCTATCCCGACCATGGCCCGGCGAAGGACCGGCTCGTCCGCGACATCTGCCTCGGCTTGCGGGCGTTGATGATGGGGCAGACCGTCATCTGACGGCCTCACTCTCGACATCCTCACCATCGAGAGGAACGCGGGCCGTGATCGATGCGTCGAAACCGGGTCCGGACCACGCCATTTGATCGCGCGACGCGCGAGGCGGCGCTATCACGGGAGCCGATCCCGGCGGCGTGGAACGGCCGAGGCTTCGCTTGCACCAATTCGAAGCTTCGTCCAATTCTAAATTCCGCTACGGAGTTCTCGATGCAGGTATCGGACAAGGAACTGCGGCTGCATCAAAGTGTGGCCAACCAACTCATCCAGGATATCGGCAGCGGCACCTATCCGGTCGGTAGTCGCCTTCCGCCGGAGAGCGAACTCGCCACCCAGCTCGGCGTCAGCCGCTTCACGCTGCGTGAATCGCTGCGTTATCTCCAATCGCTCGGCCTCGTCACCCGGCGACAGGGGCACGGCACCGTCGTTCGCGCGAAGGAGGCGAACCGGCAGCTCAAGCTGACCGTGGGCTCCGTCTCCGACATCGAAAGCCACGGCCAGGTCACGCATCTCGTGGGGATCGACAAGCGGATCGTCGAGGCGGATGTCGCCCTGAGCCGCGACCTGCCATGCGATCCCGGCGAGCGCTTTCTCCATATCAGCTACAAGCGCGTTCCGGCCGGCGCCGACGACACGGTGCCACCCGCCCTCAACGACACCTATGTCGTCGAGCCGCTTGCCGCGGTCGGCGAGGCGGTCGGCGACCGGCTCGTCGGTCCGCTCTATCTCGAGATCGAGCGGATGTTCGGAGAGCGTATCGAAGTGATCGAGCAGGATGTCGGCGCGCTGAAGTTCGACCTCGACACCTGCCGCGCGCTCGGCGTGCCGCGAGGCAGCGTCGGGCTCAGGATCAAGCGGAGCTATTATAACCGCAGCGCCCGCCGGCTCATGGTGACCTACCACCGCTATGCGGGCGACCGCTTCTCACTCAACATGCGCATTCAGCACGGCTGACGCGTCCGCCGCCGCCGACGCCTCTCACAGAAGAAGCGTCCCCTCCGCCACCACCACCGCAGCGCCCGACAGCTCGACGCGCGCGGGCTTGCCGCCTTCGATCTCCACCAGCAGCGAGAGTTCGGAGGGGCGGCCCATCTCCATGCCCTGGGTGATCGTGATCGCGTGGGCTCCGTCGGCCGGCCGCTCCGCTTCGGCGAACACCGCCGCGAACGCGACGGCGGCCGATCCCGTCGCCGGATCCTCCTCGACGCCCATCTCGGGGGCGAACATGCGCGTCTGGAACGCCGCATCGCCGCGCCGTGCGACCACATAGACGGCGCGCCAATCCTGCGCGAAAGCGGTGTGCCAGAGGCTGTGATGCAGTGCGATCCGGCCGAGGATCGTCGCGTCCTTCACCGGCACCACCGTAAAGCGCGGCCCGCTGAAGGCGCCGGTCGGGGCGTAATCGTCGAAGCCGATCGCGTCGGCATGAAGGCCGAGCGCGGCGGCGGCGGCCATCGGGTCGACCTTCACCCCGCCCGCTTTCGGCAGCAATGGCGCGTCGATCGCCGCGCGTGTCGTGTCCGTTCCGTCGACGCGGGCGCGGACGAGACCGGCCGGCACCTCCATCGCGATCGCACCGTCCGCCCCCACGCCCCGCCGGGCGAGCGCCACGGCGGCGCCGACGGTCGGATGCCCGGCGAAGGGAAGCTCGGCCTTCGGCGTGAAGATGCGCGCCGACACGTCGTTCGCCGGGTCGGCCGGGGCGCGGATGAAGATCGTCTCCGACAGATTGAATTCCGCCGCGATCCGAAACATGTGCTCCGTATCGAGCCCGTCCGCGTCGTAGACGACCGCGAGAGGATTGCCGGCAAGCGGCGCCTCGGTAAAGACGTCGAGGATCTGATAGGGATAGGGCATAATTCCACCTCCGCTCGCTCGCCTCTAGCACAGCCGGGCGGCGAACGGACCACAATGCCGCGGTGCGCGACGCCGATGGGAGGATCGATGACGATTTGGACACGGACCGCGGCGGCCCTCGCCCTCGCGGCCATCGTGGCGACGAGCGTCGCCCCGGCGAACGCCGCTTCGTGCGGCAACAGCGCGGCCGGCTTCGATGCCTGGCTCTCCGATTTCAAGGCTCGCGCCGTGGCGCAGGGGATCAGCTCCAGCGCGGTGAACCGCTCACTCGACGGCGTCACCTATTCGAGCCGGGTGATCGGCTTCGACCGGAACCAGAAATCCTTTCGCATGTCGTATGAGGATTTTTATCGCCGCCGCGTCGACCAGCGGATGATCAATCGCGGCCGCTCCTATCTGCGGGACAATGCGGGCCTGATCGGCCGGATCGAGGATCGTTATGGCGTGCCGGGCGCGCTCGTCGTCGCCGTATGGGCGCTCGAAACCGGGTTCGGGCGCGACATGGGCGACCTGTCGATCATGCGCTCCCTCGCAACGCTCGCTTATGATTGCCGGCGGAGCGACTTCTTCACGGGCGAGCTTCTCGCCGCGCTGCGCATCGTCGACAAGGGCGACATGACGCCGGCGGAGATGAAGGGGGCCTGGGCCGGCGAAATCGGCCAGACGCAGTTCCTCGCCGAGCGTTATGTGAACTACGCCGTCGATTTTGACGGCAACGGCAAGGCCGACCTCATCCGCTCGGTGCCCGACGCCCTCGCCTCCACCGCGAACTGGTTCCGCCGCAATGGCTGGCGTCCCGGCGCGCCGTGGGGTCCCGGCACCGCGAACTATGCGGTCATCGGCAAGTGGAATCGGGCGGAAGTCTATCAGCGGACGATCGCCGCCCTCGCCGACGAGCTCGCCCAATAGATCCGGCGACCGAGGCCGGACCGATGCGCCGGCCTCGTCCCACCCGACGCATCCCGCCTGCCGCGCCCTCTCTGCCCCGGCCGCTCTGCCTCAAGGCTTGGCGCCGAGCGCCCCTTTCTCGGTGAGCCAGGCGCGGATGATCGCCTTGTGGCGCCGCCCGTCATAACTCGGGAAGTGGCCGCCATGGACGACCCGCGCCGGGATATCGAACAAGCGCGCCATGCTCGCCACATAATCGGCCGCGTTCGCGTGATAGGTGTCTTCCACCAGCGGGCCGTCATAGACGATGTCGCCGGAGAAAAGGATGCCGGTCTCCGCCTCCCAGAGCGCGACGCCGCCGGGAGAATGGCCGGGCGTGTGGATCACCTCGAACCGCCGATCGCCGAGATCGACGAGATCACCGTCGGCGACGAAACCGGTCGCCGCCGCGCTCGTCACGCCATAGTCGGACGAGGCATAGGGCGCGGGCGGTAACGCTTCGAAGATCGCGTCGGTCGCATAGGGATTGGCGAGCGTCGCGGCCCGCGTCGGATGGGCGAGAATATCCGCCTCGGCCGGATGGACGATCCGCTCGGCAAACTCGTGATGACAGCCGATATGGTCGAAATGGGTGTGGCTCGCGAGCGCGGTGAGGCGCTTTTCAGTGACGAGCGGCACATGCGCGCGAAGGCTCACGACGCCCATGCCCGAATCGATGAGCAAATCGCGGTCCCGGCCGCGCACATGCCAGATATTGCAGCGATAGAAGGCTTTGATGAACGGCTCGTCGATCAGCGTGACGCCGTCGCCCACATGCTGTACGCGATACCAGCGATCCGCATCGACACGCTCCATCGCCTCTCCCTTTGCGAACGGCCCGACACGCCCCATCTCGAGGCGGCCTCGCCGGAACGGGACCATCGCCGCCGGCTCCGCATCACCCTGACATGCGCGGCCCGGAGGCGGTAGGGCGTCGACAAGAACCCGGACGGGAGGAACAATCGTGGCTGCCATCAGCGAGACCCCACGGGTCGCCGCGCACGGGGACGACCCGTCGGTCGGCGTCGCACTCATGGTCGTGGCGATGCTGCTCGTCCCGATCGGGGACACGCTGTCGAAGCTCCTCACCGAACACAT
Source organism: Acuticoccus kalidii (assembly GCF_021556395.1). Classification (GTDB taxonomy): domain Bacteria; phylum Pseudomonadota; class Alphaproteobacteria; order Rhizobiales; family Amorphaceae; genus Acuticoccus; species Acuticoccus kalidii. Next base: position 79,668 of record NZ_JAKGCS010000008.1, on the reverse strand, counting down.
CCCGCCGGTCGAGATCGCGTTCTGGCGCTATCTCGTCCAGAGCGTGTGCCTGCTCGCGCTCGCCGCCATCATGCGACGCAAGGTGCGCGGCCTCACCGACCCTCTCCTTTTGCTCGGCGGGGTGACGAGCGGCGCTTCGCTCCTCTTCCTCGTCACGGCGTTCCAGGTGATGCCGATCGCGACGGCGATCGCGATCTTCTTCGTCGAGCCGCTTATTCTGACGATCCTGTCGGCCCTGTTCCTCGGGGAGCGGACAGGCTGGCGACGGTTGAGCGCGGTCGCGGTCGGCCTCGTCGGCGCGGTGATCGTGATCCGGCCGGGCTGGTCGACCTTCGGCTGGTACGCGCTCCTGCCCCTCGCCGCGGCCCTCGCCTTCGCGATGACGATGGTCGTCGTCCGCCGCGCCTCGCGAAAATATCCCCCGCTCACCACCCAGTCGGCGATCTCGATCAACGCGACGCTGTTCCTCGCGCTGGGTCTCGCGATCCTGACATTGAGCGGCGCCTCGGACGGGCCGACCCTCGACGTTCCGTCTTTCGTGTGGATCGCGCTCGGGGGGATGGGGCTTTTGTCGGGCCTCACCTTCCTGTTGGTCTCGCAGGCCTTCAGCCGCGTGCCGGCCTCGATCCTCGCCCCGTTCCAATATCTCGAGATCGTCGGGGCGACGACGCTCGGCTATCTCGTCTTCAACGAGTTCCCCGACGCCATGACATGGCTCGGCACCGCGATCATTCTCGGTTCGGGGGTCTACGTCTTCGCGCGCGAACGGCGACTTGCACTCAACCGGCCGATTCTCTCCACCAAAGGCCGCTGAGGCGGCGGCCTTTAAGGCCCCCGCACCCGACCGGATTTCAGAGGCTCTGCGGCTTCACCCGCGCTCATTGGAGGGCGGGACGCCGTCGGAGGCGAGGTCCGCCTTCGTCTTTGCGATCACCTCGAGGAGGGCGGCCCGCACCTGCGGCGCGGCGGCGATCACCTCCGCCCCGTCCATGATCTCGGGCGCCTTCGACGGGAAATCCGCCGTCCAGCCGCCCGCCTCACGGATGATGAGAAGCGCGGCGAGGCAGTCCCACGCGTTGATGTGCGGCTCGTAGTAGCCGATCATCCGCCCGCACGCGACTTCGACGAGCATCAGCGCCCCGGACCCGCTGCGGATGAACATTCCGCCCGCTTCCATCAGATTGTCGATGAAGCGCGGAATGCTCCCTTTCGGAATGCGGAAATTCGCGCCGACCCCGAGGAGCCCTTGGTGGAGGCCGCTTCGCCCGTCGACATTGATCGCGACGCCGTTGAGGCTCGCCCCCTGCCCCTTCACGCCGAGGAAGAGCTCGTCCGTCACCGGGGCGAAGATGATCCCGACGACCGGCTCCCCGTGCTTCACCAAGGCGATCGACACGCACCAATCGTGCCGGCCGTGGACGAAGCAGCTCGTCCCGTCGATCGGATCGACCACCCAGAGATAGCCCGACCCACCCTCGGTGAGGCCGGTTTCCTCGCCGAGAAAGCCGTCCTCGGGAAAGCGCCGGCGAACCTCCGCCAGTATGAGATCCTCCACCGCCTTGTCGGCGACCGAGACGACATCCTGCCCGTTGATCTTCTCCTCGACCTCGAGCGCATGAAGATCGGCGAAATAGGAGACGGCGAGCGCGCCGGCCTCCATGATGACGGCGCGCACCATTTCGAGGCGGGCGGACAGTTCGGCATCGGCTGACATGGGAGACACTTTCGACGGAGGACGATCACGCCCGGTTTGGCGCATCGCGGGCGTCTCGGCAATTGCGGGAGATTCGCCGCGTTGACCTCGCCTCCCGCGACACGGCCCTATGTCGTCGGATATCGTGATCGAAACGGGAGATACGGGATGCCGCATTGGCGACGGGTGCAAGCGGTGCGCCCTTTCATCGAGCCTCGGGCTTTGGCTCTGTTGTTGGTCATCGCCGCGTGCGGCTGGATCTTCATGGGCGTCGCCGACGAGGTCATGGAGGGTGAAACCCACGCGCTCGATACGGCGATCCTCCTCGCACTTCGCGATGCGAACGATCCCAGCAACCCGCTCGGCCCGCGCTGGCTCGAAGAAATGGTACGCGACTTCACCGCCCTCGGCGGCTTCGGCATCCTCACCTTCATCACCTTCGCCGTCTCGGGGTTGATGCTCCTCCACGGCAAGGTGCGCACGACGCTCTTCCTTCTCGCCTCGATCGGTGGCGGCGTCGTCTTCTCCTCGCTCGCCAAGCATCTCTTCGACCGGCCGCGGCCGGATCTCGTGCCGCACGATTCGTTCGTGACGAGCGCAAGCTTTCCGAGCGGCCACTCGATGATGGCGGCGATCACGTATCTGACGCTCGCCGCGCTGCTCGCGCGCATCGAGCCGCGACGCTCGATCAAGATCTATCTCATCGGCCTCGCCTGCCTGATCAGCGGCTTTGTCGGCGTGAGCCGGGTCTATCTCGGTGTCCATTGGCCGACCGATGTTCTCGCCGGATGGACCGCGGGCGCGGCCTGGGCGCTGAGCTGCTGGCTGATCGCCAACTGGCTCGAACGAGCCGGCGAGATCGAACCGGAGGTGCGCGAAGTCACCCCGACAACCGACCATCCCGATTGACGACCAATCCGCGCCGGCCGCCTTTTTTTTGGGGAGGCCGGCGCGGGAGCCGATTGACGTAGTCGAGTAAGTCGACTAATTAGATCGACATTCAGAGCTAGAGTGACAGCATGCAGAACGTCTTCCGCTACGCCGCCACATCCGCCTCGTTCTTTCTGATCGTTCTCGCGATCCTCGGCTATGTGAACTCCGAGAACGGCCTCGTCGCCGACCATGGCCAGCAGCCGATGACGGCGGCGATGCATGGCGCCCTCTCCGGGCGCTGATCCTGCTCAGATCCGCGTGAGGAAGAGCACCAGCCCCGGCAGGAGGATGGTGAGAAGCAGCGCGAGACTGAGGACGATATAAAACGGGATCTGGTGGCGCATGACCTCCGTCACCGAACAGTCCGCGATGCGCGCCGTGAGGTAGAGGAGCAATCCGACCGGCGGCGTCACGTTCCCGTAAACCAGTGCGACACACAGGATGATCCCGAAATGCACGGGGTCGAATCCATAGGCGAGCCCCAGCGGGTGCAGGACCGGCACCAGCACGATCACCGCCGCCGTCACGTCCACGAAGCAGCCGATCACCAACACGAACGCGACGATGATCGCGACCGCGATCCATGGGCTGTCCGTCAGCGCCTGGACGGTCGCGACGATGGTGGTCGGCACGCGTTCGAGGGCGAGCACCCAGCCGAACACCCCCGCCGCGGCGATGATGAGGCCGACGATCCCCGTCGTCAGCGCCGCATCGGCGACGGCACGGCCGAGCTCGGCCATCGTCATCGAGCGATAGAGGAAGAGCGTCACGCCGAGCGCGTAGACGACGGCGACGGCCCCCGCCTCGGTCGGCGTGAAGACGCCGAAGAGGATGCCGCCGATGATGATGAGCGGCGTGATGAGCGCCGCCACGGCATGGCGCGCCGCGGCGAATCGGGCCCGCCACGTCGCCTTTTCCGCGCCGCCCCAGCCGTGCCGATCGGCCTCGATATAGTTCACCACGAAGAGGCCGATGGTGATGAGAATGCCGGGCACGATGCCGGCGAGAAAGAGATCCCCCACCGAGACCCCGGCGAGCGAGCCATAGACGACCATGATGATCGACGGCGGAATGATCGGCCCGATCGCCGCCGACGAGGCTTCGAGCGCGGCGGCATAGCCCGCCGGATAGCCCGCCCGCTTCATCGCCGGGATCATGATCGACCCGGTCGCCGAGGCGCTCGCCGCCGAGGATCCCGTCAGCGAGGAGAAGATCGCGCTCGCCGCGACGTCGACCTGCGCGAGGCCGCCGCGCCAATGGCCGACCATCGCCTCGGCGAGCCCGATCATGCGCCGCGAGAGGCCGCCTCGCTCCATGATCGCCCCGGCGAGGATGAAGAAGGGTATGGCGAGGAGCGAGGTGGAATCGATCAGCACGAAGAGGCGCTGCGGCACCACCTCGAGCGGCAGCCGCATCGGCGAGGTGAGGAGCGCGAGCGCGCCCGACAGCCCCATCGCCGCCGCGACCGGCACGCGCAGGAGGAGAAGGCCGAAAAAAGCGACGGCGAGCGTGATCAGCATGGCGGGCGCCGCCGGTTCATCGTCATGCGCGATCCGATCGGCGCGACAGGGCCAGCTCGGCGAGGTGGGCGAGCGCGAAAATCGCCGTCAGGACGCCGAAGATCGGCAGGATCGCCTGAATGTGCGCCATCGACCAGCCGGTCGCCGGCGCCGTCGTCGTCGTGTTCACCGCCATCAGACCGAGCCCGCCCGTGCCGATGATGGCCGCGAACACGATCATCGCGAGGTCGCCGAGCACAAGGAGCGGCGTGCGCGTCGCGGGCCACGTGTCGTCGATCACGGTGATTGCGATGTGCTGAGCCTTTCGCGTCGCGAGCGCACCGGCGAGGAAGACGAGCCAGATGAACGCGTAGCGCGCCGTCTCGTCCACCCAGGGCAACGCGTTCGAGAAGAGATAGCGCAGCAGCACCTGAAGGAAGTTGATCCCCACGATATACGCGAACAGCATCACCAAGACGGCGGTGACGACCCGTTCGAGGACGGCGACGAGACGCATCGGAAAGGCTTTCGCGTGGGGCTGGAGAAGCGCGGCGCCCGATCCTGTCGGAGCGCCGCGCGCTGTCGGCGTCGTGGCCGGCTCAGCTCTTCGGCTGGCGGGCGTCGAGGAGAAGCTGCAACAGCTCCTGCCCTTCTTCGCCGAGCGGCTCGATCAACTCGGCCCAGGTGCCTTCCACCGCGGACCGCATCGCCTCCCGCTCCGGCTCGTTCACCGCGATCCCGTCCTGCGAGCGCAGCGCCTCGAGCGCGGCCTCGTTGTCCGCCCGCGCCTCGCGGCGCTGCTCGGTGAAGGCCTCGCGCGCCGCCTCCGTCACCGCGGCCTGCTGGTCCTCGGTGAGGGCGTCGAAGGTGCGAGCGCTGATCACGAGATGGATCGGGTTATAAAGATGGCGCGTCAGGCTGTAATAATCGGACACCTCGTCGAAGCGCTGCTGCTTGACGACGGCGGGCGTTCCCTCCGCGCCGTCCACGATGCCGGTCTGCATCGCGGTATAGACCTCGGCATAGGGGATCGGCGTCGGCGAGGCGCCGAGGGCCTTCATCGGCAGGATATGAAGCTGCGCCTCGGGAACGCGGATCTTGAGACCCTTGAAATCGTCGACGGTCTCAATCGCGCGCTCGGTGTTGAAGACGGACCGGAAGCCGAGCTCCCCCCATGCGAGGACGCGCATACCGGCCTCGCGCGCCAACGCCTCGGAGAGGCGGTCGCCGAAAGCGCCGTCGAGTGCGCGGTCGGCATGGTCCGCGTCGTCGTAGCTATAATAGAGAGCGGCGACGACCATCACCGGCGCGAGATTGGCCGTATAATCCGGTCCCGATGAGGTGAGATCGACCGAGCCGAGCTTGATCCCCTCGTATAGATCCCGCAATCCGCCGAGCTGTCCGGCCGGAAAGACCTCGACGGCGACGGCGCCCTCGGTCTTCTCGTCGACGAGCGTCGCAAACCGCTCATAGGCGCGATGCGTGGCACTGTCGGTCGATTCGATGTGCGCGGCGCGCAGCGTCACATCCTGAGCCGCCGCCAACTGGACCGATCCAGCGACGACGGCAGCACAAAGCACGAGCTGTTTCAGCACGGCGTTCCCTCCCCAGGGTTTTGCAGCGGGCGTCTTTGCACCCTTGCTTGCAGGCAAAACAGTCGCGGGCGGATACTGCCCTGTCAAGGTGTCGCACCCACGTCGCCGAATGCTGGCTGTGGGATCTCGGCCGGCGACCCTCTCGCGCACCATGACCCGAGGCCCGCAGACTGCACGCCTTTGATGGCCTCGTCGGCGCACCGAAGTCGTCGCGGACGAGATCGATGGATGGATCCGACCAATATTCTCGACGTTTGTTCAATTTAGAGTTCATCAAAGGATCGCCGGGTCGGGCGCGAAGTGATCCAAAAGAATCGTTCCTGTGTTCGCGTTGCGACGCGACGGGATGCTCCACATCGGGCGTGGCCGACACACCTAGAGGTGTGCTAGGCTTGCCGCTATGAGATGCTTTACCCAAAAGCGTCTCAATTCCCTCGAACCGACACCGCCCATGCTCACTGTTTCACCACCGGCCCAAGGGGTCCGCGCGAAAGCCGCCACGGACGGGCGGACGATCTATGGCGAAGTGCGCGAGGCGATTCTCAACGGCGCCTTCTCGCCCGGAAGCCGCCTGCCGACCGAGCGCGACCTCGCCGATCAGTTTCACGCCACGCGCTCGACCGTCCGCAAGACCATGAGCCGCCTCGCCGCCGAGGGGCTGATCGTGCGCCATGTCGGACGGGGCACGTTCGTTTCCGAAGGCATCGCGCGGGCGACCAAGCCCGAGGAGGAATTCTCCCTCGCCGAGCTTCTCGAAGCGCGGCTCCTCTTCGAGCCGAACCTGCCCGATCTCGTCGTCGAGCGGGCGAGCGAAGCCGATATCGACGCGATGGACGCCTGTGTCGAAGCGATGCGCGCCGCGCCCGACTGGGTGTCCTTCAAGGAGGCGAAATACGCCCTCCATCTCGCCATCGCCCGCGCGTCCGGCAATCGGTTCATCGTCTCGATCTTCAGCCAGATCCTCGCCTCTCGCCGCCGGGCGGGGTGGGACCGCGCCGGCGAGCGGCCGATGCTCCTCTCCGCCGTGCGCGAAGCCGCCTACGAGGAGAATGTCGAGATCGTCGACGCCCTCAAGGCCGAGGACGCCGACACCGCGCGGCTCGCGATCCGCAACTATCTCGTCCGCACCCTCTCCGCCGCTGGAATGAGCTGAGCCGAACGGCGCGCCACGCGCGCCCGCACCGGCTCTCGCACTGCACGCCCTTGTGGTCTACGAGGGGAGCGGTGCGACACGGGCTCCCGCCGCGCCGCCCTTCCAAGGAGACGTTGATCCATGAAATTCGTGAGCTTCACCCGGCTCGGCACCCGGGGCTTCGGCGCGGTCGTCGACGGCGGTGTCGTCAACCTCACCCGCCGGCTCGGCCATCGGTCCGACACGCTGAAGAGCGCCATCGCGAGCGACGCGCTCGCCAGCGCCGCCGAATATGTCGACGGCCGCGCGCCGGACTTCGCGATGTCCGACATCACCTTCCTGCCGTTGATCCCCGACCCGGCGAAGATCTTCTGCATCGGCGTCAACTACGAGGAGCACAAGGCCGAGACCCAGCGCCCCGACGTCGACCATCCGACGATTTTCACCCGCTGGGGCGACAGCCTCGTCGGCCACCGCCAGGCCCTCATCAAGCCGAACGTGTCGAACCGCTTCGACTATGAAGGCGAGATGGCGATCATCATCGGGCGCGGCGGGCGCAACATCCCGGCCGAAAAGGCGTTCGACCACATCGCCGGCTACTCGATCTTCAATGACGGCTCGGTGCGCGACTTCCAGCGGCACACGTCCCAGTTCACGCCGGGCAAGAACTTCCCCGGCACCGGCGGCTTCGGCCCCTATCTGGTGACGCCGGACGAGGTGGGCGACTACACGAAGCTGCCGATCGAGACGCGCCTCAACGGCGAGGTTCTCCAGAAGGCGACGCTCGACGACCTCATCTTCACGATTCCGACGCTGATCGAATACATCTCGACCTTCACGCCGCTGACCCCCGGCGACGTCATCGCCACCGGCACCCCCGGCGGCGTCGGCGACAAGCGCCAGCCGCCGGTCTATATGCGCCCCGGCGATACGGTGGAGATCGAAGTCGGCGTGCTCGGCACGCTCGTCAATCCGGTGATGGCGGAGATGTAATCGCCCGGTCCGCCCACGCGGCGGACCCTCGCCGGCGGCCCCCTTCCGCCGGCCCCTTCCGATGCCGACCGCGCCGGAACGGGAGAGGAAACACGCCGCGCCCGCGAGGGGGCGGCGCTCGAGAATGATCATCCGCCAATCGGATGGCACGAGGAGCGCACGGGAATGATCAACGACAACGTCAACGCCTTCGTCGAGACCTTCGAGATCGAGGGCAAGGCCGACGGGCCGCTCGCCGGACTGACCTTCGCGGCCAAGGACATCTACGACGTTGCCGGCCATGTCACCGGTTGCGGCAATCCGACCTGGGCCGAGACGCACGCGCCCGCGAGCGCGCATGCCGCGCCCGTGAGGACACTCCTCGAGGCCGGCGCGAAGCTCGTCGGCAAGACGCACACCGACGAACTCGCTTATTCGCTGATGGGCGCCAACGCCCATTATGGCACGCCGACGAACAGCGCCGATCCGCGGCGTATGCCGGGCGGCTCCTCCTCGGGGTCGGTCGCCGCCGTCGCGGCCGGGCTCGCCGATATCGGCCTTGGCAGCGACACCGGCGGATCGGTGCGCATGCCGGCCTCTTTCTGTGGCGTGTGGGGCCTCCGCCCGACGCATGGCCGCGTCGCAATCGAAGGGACGATGCCCGTCGCCCCCTCCTTCGACACCGTCGGCTGGTTCGCCCGCGATCTCGACACGCTGACGCGGACCACTGCCGCGTTCGGCCTGCCGACCGCGGCCCCCACCCCGCCCCGCGTCCTTCTGCCGGTGGACCTGTGGGCCTGCGCGAATGAGGCCACCGTCGCGGCGATGGTGCCGCTCCTCGCGCGGATCGAGGCGGCGCTCGGGCCGGCGGTGCCCGTCATCCTGGCGCCCGAAGGGCTCGCGAACTGGTTCGAGGCGTTCCGGGTCGGTCAGGCGGCAGAGGTGTGGCAATCGCACGGGGACTGGGTTCGCGCCCAGTCACCGCGGTTCGGTCCGGGTGTCGCCGACCGCTTCCGCATCGCGAGCGAACTCACGCCGCAAATGTGGGAAGACGCGCGGGCCACGCGGGCAAAGATCACGCGCCGCCTCACCCAGATGCTCGCCGACGGGGCGGTGCTCGTCCACCCGACCGGGCCGAGCCCGGCGCCCTTCGTCAACGACGACGAGGCGACGCTGAACGCCTTCCGCAACCGCGCGCTTCAAATGCTGTGCCCGTCGGGCCTCGCGGGATTGCCGCAACTGTCGATGCCGGCAGGGATCGTCGATGGCGGGCCGGTGGGCTTCAGCGTCACCGCCGGCCGCGATCGGGAGGGCCAGCTCTTCACGCTCGCCGACATCGCTCGCCGCGCCTGAGGCCGATTTACGGGGAAGGCCCGGCTCGGCCCTGTCGCATCCTTCGGAAACGCCCGCCTCAAGCGGGCCTTGGCGTCAGGCGCTCGCGGCGGCGATCGCCTCGCTCCGATCGGGTTTCACCTCGAAAAGGCGCAGGAAGCCGGAAATCTCGAACACTTCGAGGATGGTTGGCTGGAGGCCGCACAGCCGGATCGCGCCGCCTTCGGCCTTCGCCTTCTTGCCGGCGAGCAGGATGACCCGCAGCCCCGCGCTCGAAATATAATCGACCCCTTCGAGATCGATCACCACGTTCGTCTCGCCCGCGCCGAGCTTGCCGAGAATGTCCGTCTCCAGCGTCTTGGCGGTCGCAGAATCGACGCGGCCAGCAGGGGCCACGACCAGAACATCCCCCACCTTCTCGTCGACGATCGTCAAGTCGCTCACGGCGTCAGCCTTCCTCGATCCCGATTGCAAATCGCAACACGTTGTGCCGGCCCTCGCGCATATAATGCAAGTCCTGGGACATGGTCCGCACGAGGTGGACCCCTAGTCCCCCGATTTCGCGCTCTTCCAGCGAAGCCGTGGTGTCGGGCGACTGGCGGGCCAACGGGTCGAACGGCGTGCCGTCATCGCGCACCGTGCCTTCGATGAGATCGCCGCTTCGCAGCGCCGTCACCTCGATGGTGGCGCTGCCGTCCTTCGATCCATGATTGATGACGTTGGTGACGATCTCCTCGAAGATGAGGTTGAGCGTCATCACGGTCTTGAGCGGAAGCCCTTCCGCGTCCCCGAACGCTTCGATCGCCTCGACCATGCGGTCGAGATCGTCGGCGGCGGAAAGGGTCAAGTCGATTTCTGCACTCACCCTGTTCCCGACTCCGACGTACCGTAGCGGCGCCCGCCCCACCTTTTGCAGCACAATGACCTCATCCCGCGTCACCGTCGACCCCATCGGCATGAGATGTGGTGAATCGCGATGGCCCGGCAACCTCGTCCGGTCGAAATCGGCGATCCCGCCCGGTCGTTGCTCAGCCGCCGGTCTGGAGACGGTGCACGAAGCCGGAGACGGCGAGGCTGATATCCGTCCCATAATGAGCCGCCACCGTCGCGATCGCGACGCTGAACATGGCGACGAGGCCGAGATCGGTGCACACGCGCCGGTCGGAGCGGGCGAGGAGCGATACGGGAGTCCAAAGCAACATCCCCGCCACGCGCAGCACGTCTCGTCCGGGACGAGGCATACGACGCGAAGGGTTTGGGTTGTGCTTCATGTATCCGATCGTCCTACGTCGAGGAACGTGTACGGATATCTTGCTGCGACCAAACCGAGTTCGTCAAATCCTTTCCATGGATATGACTTAATTGTGCTTCGACTTCGGAATATCTAGAACAAAGCGCGATGTATTGCGGCGCAATGGAAGCCACTTTGTGGCGCAATGAAGGCAAACACAAACGGCGCGGACTTCTCCGCGCCGTTTCAATCGGATTTCGCGGCCCGTCGGGCCTATGCTGGCGTCAGGCGCGCTCGAGCGAGACGATGTTGGCGTTGTCGTCGACCACGCACACGGCACGGCCGCTATCGACCGTGAGGTCGACGCGATACTGCCCGTTCTCCACCTGTTGAGACGAAACCGGCAGCACCGCATTGCTCGCGACGCTGAAGCGGGTGGCCGCCTCCGACGCGCAAATGAGCTGCAAGTCCGCGGGCGCCGTCACGACGGTCTGCCGCACGGTCGAGGACGGCGCCGCGGGAGATCCCGATCCGCCGCTCTGACACGCGGCGAGCAGCGCCCCCGCCGAAACCAACACCGCCACATTCACGCTCAACCGGAGGCTCATCGCCGTTCTCCCGCTCATCTCGTTCAAACGCCGCGATAGAGCGCGGCACCCTGCATCAACACGATGACTTTCGCCCCGACCTCGACACGGCTGTAGAGGTCGACGACGTCCTCATTGTTCATGCGGATGCACCCCGAGGAAATATCGAGACCGATCGACCAGGGCTCCGTGGTGCCATGAATTCTGTAGATCGTGTCTTGATTGCCCTCATAGAGGTAGAGCGCGCGGGCGCCGAGCGGGTTGTCCGGCCCGCCAGGCATGCCGCTCGCGTATTTGGCGGCCTTCGGATCGCGCGCGACCATCTCAGCCGGCGGCGTCCAGGTCGGCCATTCCTGCATCCGGCCGACCCGCACGATGCCGGCCCAGCCGAACCCGTCCCGGCCGACGCCGATGCCGTAGCGGATCGCCTGGAAATCCGGCAGCACGAGATAGAGATAGTGCTTGTTCGCGTCGATGATGACGGTGCCCGGCTTCTCGGCCGTGCGGAACTTCACCACCTGGCGGCGGAAATCACCCGGCACGCTGCCGTGCGCACGATAATATTCGATCGCGCGGGACGGGTTGTAATTGACCCAGGTCCGCGTCGACGGATCGAAGATCTGAGTTGCGTGAGCGACGCCGATCGCAAGCGACGAAATTCCTAGTGCGAGCGCTGCGCTGCGCCACCACTTCCCCATCATTTGGTCCACTCCTCGATACGCGCTTGATTGTCGTCGACCCAGGCTGACGCGACGTCCGCCGGATCACGCCGCTCGACATGGATCGCATAGCTCATTTGCGCCGCTTCGTCGGCGGTCAGCGCGATCTTGTTCAAAAAGGCGACGATGTCCGGAAAGCTCGAATCGAGCTCGGCCGCATGGGCGACGTGGAAATGAGACGGCTCCCACGCACTCGCAGCTTCCGACTTCGCGAGCCAAGCGGGATCCTCTTCGGTGCGCACGATCGACCAGTTGGACGGATCGTGCTCGGGCTCCTCCAGCGTCACGATATCGTGGAGGGCAAACATGTAATGCGGCGAATAACAATAAAAGACGGTCGGCTGCCCGGTCGCGATCGCCGCGTCGAGGCCGGCCATCGCCATGTCCTCCGGCATCGTCAGGAGGAGCATCGATTCGTCGTAACCGTAGCTCTTGGCCCGCACCCGCTCGATACGGGTCGAGGACCATGTGCGGTCTCCGATCCACATTTCGCCACGCCCGTCACCGTCGGTGTCGAAGTTCGCGGCCATCTCGGGTTTGGCGAGATCCGACACCGCCTTGAGGCCCGTCGCCTCGGCGGTCTCGCGCGTGGTGCAGAGCTTTTGCTCGGCCCGGACGCCGATCGGCGACAGCTCGATCGTGCCGCGCTTGTCGACATACTCGTCGACGAAGGTCTGAAGGTTCGGGAGCCACACTTCGGGGTGGACGTCCACCTCGCCGCGGTCGATCGCGTCGAACATCTCCACCGAGCCGATCGGGCGCAAACGCGTGTCGACGTCGTACCGGGACCCGAGAATCTGAGCGATGATATTGGCGGTCACTTCGGCCGACGGCCAATTTGGCACACCGACGACAATGGTCGACGCCATCGCAGGCGCGGCCACCGCCGTTGCCCCCGCGATCATCAGCGCGCGTACGACGGTCAACATGGCAACATCATCCTCCTACTCGACGCAATCATTCATGCATGTGCTGGAATCATTGCAAAGCCGTGAAAGTCCCCTCACCCGATCGGCAATCATTCGTCAACATTTTCCGATCCGCCAGTCATCAGATGACGGTGCCTGCAGCGTTCGCCCGGCCTCGCCGGCACGACATCAAGCATCGGACAACATTGACCCAATGCCGCCTCTCCACCGCTGCCAACCGTTCCGCGAGGCTGAGGACGGAGCCGCATCCGGTGATCACAAATTCGAGAGGTCGGCGTGAAAATGCCGTCCCAAAACACCCCGAACGCCCCCTTAAGTTGTTGATTTTTGCACCGAGATCCGGGGTTGCCTGTGCCATCTTGGCACGCCGTTTTCGCATGACCGCAGAAATGGCGGGTTTCTGACAGCGTTAAGGCTCTGCCTATCGCCATCCACATCTTTGCGAAGCCCGCGCCAACACGCCGTTCGCCACAATTCGGCACGTTAATCCTAACGAACAAATCGGCCCCAAATTTGTTATATATTCGGTAAGGATTTCCCCGGCGGCCAGTCGAAGACACTAATACAGGCGAATGACGCGATGAAAGCCATTCTTGTCGTTCTTTTCTCAGTTCTCATGATCGGAACGGCGGCGGCTGAGTCATGCAGTCGCGCGCAGGCGCGTCTCGCCTCTGCGCAGTCCGGCGGGGGCGCGCAGGTTGCGAGCTTGCAGAAGCAAGCCCGCGCCTATGGCTGTAATTCGGCGTCCGCTTGGGGCCGCCACCGGGCCTGCGCCGGCATCGAGGCGCAGTTGCGCCGGGCCGGCGGCGGCGACGCGCGTCAGATCCGCGAGCTTCAGCGCCGCGTCGATCGGGCCTGCAACGCCCCCGTGACGGCGAGCCGCCAACCCGCCCGCAGCAGCCGCCGGCAGGCCGCCGCGCCCGCGAGCGGTGTGATCATCCACGGCACCCGCCCCGACAACCACCTCGACGCGCGCGCGAAGTCGAATGGCGGCGGCAGCTTCCTCTCCTCGATCTTCGGTGGCCGCCGTGAGGAGAGCGAGGAAATCCGCACGGTTCGCCACGATCCGAGCGAGCAGCGCTATAATGGCAAGGTCGAGAAGATGCATCTCGACGAGCGTCGCTATCGCGAGAGCGGCAAGGAAGACGACGGCAAGACCGTGCGCCTTGCGACGCAATCGTCAGACCGGGCCAAGGGCGAACTTCGGGTGGGCAGCACGCGCACCGTGTGCGTTCGTCTGTGCGACGGGTTCTATTTCCCGATCAACAGCCAATCCCATTCCGACAATTTCTATGACGAGCTCGCGATGTGTGTCGGCCGCTGCCCCGGTGCCGACGTCTCGCTCTATGCCCATAATGCGAGCTCTCCGGTCGAGACCATGCGCTCCACGATGACCGGCGAGCGCTATGTGAACCTGCCGACCGCCTTCGACTACCGCAAGGAAGCCGTTCCGAATTGCGGTTGCCAGCCGCAGACGACGATCGCCGAGGACATGAACTCCGAAAAGGCGCTCACATATGTCGGGCTCGGATCGGCGCACAACGAAAAGCCGCAGACGGCGCTCGAGGCGGCCGAGGTCGCCGCGTCGGACAGCCCGTCTTGGACCCCCTATCGCGCGGTCTATGATGCGACCGGCAAGCCCCTGCCGCCGTCGCTGACCGACCGTTCCCCGCCGGCCGACGAGAGCAACGCCGTGGCCACCGTGGCGATCGGCAGCACATCGGAATCGTCGTCGAGCCAAAGCGCGTCGCAGTCGCTCGTGTCCGAGAGCGAGCGCGTGCGTGAAGTCGGCCCGCAATTTTACTCCGCGGCGGCGATGGGCGGCGCGAAGGCGCAGCCGGTCCGCCACGTGCCCCGCTACACCACGACCGCGGTCCAGGTCGTGCCGATCACGCCGTCGGTTATCCTGCCGAATGAGGCGATCGACCCGATCGTGCCGGTCGAGGCGACGGCGCCCACCGCGGAGGCCGAACCCACCACCCCGACGGTGACGACGACGCCCATCCCACGCCCCAAGGCGCCGCGCTCGATGGACCACGCGACGCTGCCGCAGGATTCCGGCGCGTGAGGTGAACGGCGCCGGCCTGTCCGGCGCCGAAGGAAGAGGCTCGGCGGCTCAGCCCACGCCCAGCGCGACCTTCGCGGACGCGAGACGGTGGATGATCCGCTCGCGGCCCAGAAGCAGAATGAACGCCGCCATTTCAGGCCCCTGCTCGCGGCCGGTGAGCGCCTTGCGCAGCGGCATGAAGAGCGCCTTGCCCTTCGCCCCCGTCTCGGCGCGGATCGCCCCCGTCCAGGCCTTGAACGTCTCCTCGCCCCACGGATCGGGCGGCAACAGGGCGTCGGCGGCGGCGATCACCGCCGCATCCTCGCGGGCGAGGATCGGAGCGCCCGACGCATCGGTGAGGCGCGGCGCGTTCTGCCAGATGTCGAACCATTCCGCCGCGTCGCCGCGCAGCGCGAGATTGCCGCGCACCGTCTCCCAGAACATGCGGTCGGCGAGGCCGAAGCGCGCGTCGAGCCAATCGGCGGCCGCCTCATAGGGCATGTCGTGGAGCAGCGCCGCGTTGAGGCGTTTGAGGTCGGCCGGATCGAACATCGCCGGCCCCTTGGAAACCGCCGAAAGCGGCGCCTTGCCGGCAAGGTTCGCCATGTCGGCGACCGGCTCGACCGGGTGCGAGGTGCCGACGAGGACCGCCAGCGAGGCGACCGCCATCGGCTCGTATCCCTCCGCCCGCAGACGGGTGACGGACAGCGGATTGTCCCGCTTGGAGAGCGGCTCGCCGTCCTGCCGGGTGAGGAGATTGTGGTGGCCGAACGCCGGCGCCTCACCGCCCAGCGCCTCGAAGAGCGCGATCTGAACGCCGGTGTTGGTGATGTGATCCTCACCGCGCACGACGGTCGTGACGCCGAAATCGAGATCGTCGACGACCGAGGGGAGCGTGTAGAGATAACTTCCATCCGCGCGCACCAGCACGGGATCGGAGACCGTGCCGAGATTGACTATCTGCGGCCCGCGGCAACGATCGTCCCAGCTCCGCGCGCCCTCCGGCAGCTTGAACCGCCAGTGCGGACGCCTTCCCTCCGCCTCGAACGCGGCGCGCTCCGCCTCGGTCAGCGCGAGGGCGGCGCGGTCATAGACCGGCGGCAGGCCACGCGCACGCTGGCGGGCACGCTTGCGCTCCAGCTCATCGGGCGTCTCATAACAGGCGTAGAGGAGGCCGCGTGTGCGCAGATCCTCGGCGATCGCGTCATATCGGGCGAGCCGCGCCGACTGGCGCTCGACCCGCGCGGGGACGATGCCGAGCCAATCGAGATCCGCCGCGATCGCCTCGGCATAGGCCTCGCGCGAGCGTTCGACGTCGGTGTCGTCGAACCGCAGGATGAAGCGGCCGCCGGTCTGGAGCGCGAGGAACCAGTTGTAGAGCGCCGTGCGCGCGTTGCCGATGTGGATTTCCCCCGTCGGCGAGGGGGCGAAGCGGACGATCTCAGGCATCTCGATAACGGTTGGTGATGGGATAGCGTCGGTCCCGGCCGAAATTCTTCGACGAGATCTTCACGCCCGGGGCGGCCTGCCGGCGCTTATACTCCGCGATGTTGAGGAGGTGCTCGACCCGCCGCACCGTCGGCCCGTCATATCCTTCGGCGACGATGTCGGCGACGCTCGCCTCGTCCTCGATGAGGCGGCGCAGGATCGCGTCGAGGGTTTCGTAGGGCGGCAGCGAATCCTCGTCCTTC
Source organism: Acuticoccus kalidii (assembly GCF_021556395.1). Taxonomy (GTDB): domain Bacteria; phylum Pseudomonadota; class Alphaproteobacteria; order Rhizobiales; family Amorphaceae; genus Acuticoccus; species Acuticoccus kalidii. The sequence goes on along the minus strand of NZ_JAKGCS010000008.1, from coordinate 63,308 downwards.
TGGTTCTCGCGCAGCTCCGCCGTCGGCGGCTTGGTGATGATCCGCTCCGGGATCACCACCCCGTCCGGCCCGAGCGCGCCGTACGGCTTGTGCGCGTTGCGCCAATGGCAAAGGCGGAAGACCTCCGTCTTGTAGAGATCCTTGATCGGATTGAAGCCACCATTCATGTCGCCATAAAGCGTCGCATAGCCGACGGAGACCTCGGACTTATTGCCCGTCGTCACCACCATGCCGCCGAATTTGTTGGAGACGGCCATCAGCGCCGTTCCGCGAACGCGGCTTTGAATGTTCTCTTCGGTGACGTCGGGTTCAAGGCCGTCGAAGATCGGGCCGAGGAGCGTGCCGAACCCTTCGACGGCGGGCGCGATCGGAACGATATCGTAGCGAATGCCGAGACATTCGGCGATCTCGGCCGCGTCCGACAGGCTCTCATTGGAGGTGTAACGGTACGGCATCATGATGCAGTGGACGCGCGCCGCGCCCAGCGCATCGACCGCGAGCGCGGCGCAGATCGCCGAATCGATCCCGCCCGAAAGGCCGATGACGACGCTCGGAAAGCGGTTCTTGTCGACATAATCGCGCAGGCCGAGCATCGCGGCGGCCCATTCCGCTTCCCCGTCCGCCGGCAGATCGGCGCGTTCGCCGGCTTCGGGCACCCACCCGTCCGCCTCGCGCTGGAAGACGACGACGTCCGAGGCGGTGCGGAAGGCCGGAAGCTGCGTCGTCAGCGCGCGGTCGGCGCTCAACACGAAGGACGCGCCGTCGAAGACGAGCTCGTCCTGCCCGCCGACCTGGTTGACGTAGACGAGCGGCAATTCGCTTTCGACGACCCGGGCGACGGCGACCTGCATCCGCCGCTCCACCTTCGTCCGCGTGAAGGGCGATCCGTTCGGAACGACGAGGATTTCCGCGCCCGTCTCGGCGAGGCACTCGACGACCTCTTCGGCCCAGATGTCTTCGCAGATCGGAAAGCCGACGCGCACGCCCTTGATATCGACGGGCCCCGGCATCGGTCCCGGCGCGAAGACGCGCTTTTCGTCGAAGACGTCGTAATTCGGAAGATCCACCTTGTGCCGCACGCCCGCGACGGCGCCATCGATCAGGATGACGTAAGCGTTGGTGAGGAGGCCGTCCTCCAGCCAGGGCGTTCCGATCGCGATCGCCGGTCCATCGACCGAGAGCGGGGCGAGCGCCCGCACCTCGGCCATCGCCCGCTCGGTGAAGGCCCGTTTCAGAACGAGATCCTCGGGCGGATAGCCGGTGATGAAAAGCTCGGTGAAGGCGACGAGGTCGACATCGCCCGCCGCCGCGATGGCGGCTTCGGCCATCGCGCGGTTGCCGGCAATGTCGCCCATGATGGGATTGAGCTGCTGGATCGAAATCGTGAAGCGGTCGCGCATGGGCTCCGGCCTGTCGTGGGATCGGACGACCCCATCCTCAGATGGCGGCGAAACTGGCCGCAAGGCGCACGAAGGTCAACGCCGCCGGCGTGACCTCCGCGATTTGTTCCTATCTCGAACCGCATCGGGGCAAAGCAAGGCCCCGCCCGGACACGCGCGGTGCGCCTCAGCGCCGCTCCCATTCGGGCTGCGGCAGGAAGAGGCCGCCCGCCTCGAACGCCCGGCGCATCGCGGCGACGCCCTGCTCGAAGCCGTAATGCGCCTCGATGAAGGCGCGCGCCTTCGCCGCAACCGACGCCCACCGCTCCGCGTCGTCATAGACGGCGAGGATCGCGTCGACGAATTCGGTGCCGGTGTCGGCGACGAACGCCGCCTCGCCCTCCCGGATCGGCAAGCCCTCCGCCGCAATCGGCGTCAGCACCGACGGGATGCCCGCCGCCATCGCCTGGAAGACCTTGCCCTTGACACCCGCCCCGCTCCGCAGCGGCGCGACGAAGAGACGATGCGCATCGAACATCTCGCCGAGATCGGCGACATGACCACCGACCACGATGCCGGGAATGTCGGCGAGCGCGTCCTCGGCATAGGAGCCATAGGCGGTGAAGGTGATGTCGGGCCGCGCCTCCTGCAAACGCGGCATTACCATCGTCGCGAACCACCGCACCGCCTCGGCGTTGGGCGGATGGCGATAATTGCCGAGAAAAGCGAGCCCGGCGCGCCCCTCGAACGGCGCGGGATCGGGCCGCAGGCGCTGCACCCACGGCACCTTGGCGACAGCGACCTCGGGCCCGAGATGGGAAAACACCACCGACGCCTCGACATCGGAATAAGACAGCACCACGTCGCTCGCCCGCATCGCGGCGATTTCGCGGGCGCGGGCGGAGCGCGCAGCATCGAGCGCGGCGGGATCGCCCGCCTCGGAGGCCGCCCGCATCTCGCGCAGGAATTGGAGGTCGGCGAGGTTGAGAAGCACCTTCGCATCCGGCGCATACCGGCGGATCGCCGGAAGCAGCGCCTCGGCGACCTGATATCGCGTCACATAGACGGCGTCGTACTCGGCGCCCCGCTCCTCGAGAAAGCCTTCGAGAGAGGTGGCGAACGGCGCATAGACGATCTCGACGCCCTGCCGCTCCATCGCCTCGGCATAGCGCGGCAGATATTCGAGACTGCGCGGCAGCACGGTGACCTTCGCGCCGAGCGCCTTGATGAGGCGGATCTCCTCCTCCGCCGCGACACTCGCCGCGTCGATATCGGTGCGCGGCAATTCGATCAGCGGAAAGAGGACGCGTGCCGTGACGCCGCGATCGTGCGCGACGCCGGGCTCCATCCGCGGCGGACGCCGATGAGCCCAGGTGCGCTTGAAGACCGGCGCGTTCAGCACCTGATGGCGCTTCACCCCCGCCGTCTCGTCCACCCCGTGCGACCCGCCTTCGGAGTGCACCACGACCCCGCCCGGCACATAGAGGACGCGCCGTCCCTCTTCGCGCACCTTGAAGCAGAGGTCGACGTCTTCATAATAAGCGGGCGCGAAGGCGTCGGAGAACCCGCCGATGCGGCGCCAGAGAGCGCGGTCGACCATCATCGCCGCGCCCGACACATAGTCGACATCGCGCGTATAGCAGAAGCGCGGATCGTAGGCGTTGCCGCCACGGCCCACCATGGTCGGCTCGCCATGATGGTCGATCCGGCCGCCGGCGTCCTGCAAGGCTCCGTCTGGATAGATCATCTTCGGCGCGACGACGCCGGCCCCCGGAAAGAGGGTGAAAGCGTCGAGCAACGCATCGAGCCAACCGGCGGTCACCTCGGTGTCGTTGTTGAGGAGGAGGACATAGCGCCCCCGCGCCTTCGCCGCGCCGGCATTCGCCGCATGGAGGAAGCCGCGCGCGCTCTCGTGCCGCACGACGGTGATCCCCTCGTGCTCGGCGAGGCGCTCCTGCGTCTCGTCGCTCGACCCGTCATCGACGACGATCACCTCGAAGGTCGCCTCGACGCGCGCGAACCGCAACGCTGCGAGCGCGATGAAGGTGAAGGCGTAGCCGTTATGGACGGGGATCACGATCGAGACGTCGGGCGTCTCATGATGCGCAAAGCGGAGCGGAAAGGGGCTCGCCCGCGTGTGCCCCTGGATCAGCGCCTGATGAAGGGCCGGCATCGCCTTCACGAGCCACGGGTCGACGGTCCCCTCGGCGAGCGCCCGTGCATGGGCCTCGAGCGCCCGGTAACGATACTCGGCGAGCGGCGCGCCGAAGCCCGGAAGCGGTGCCGGAACGTCTTCGGCGATCCGCGTCCAGGGCGTTCCATGGCGTGGGCCGGCGCCGAATCCGGTGCCGAGGATGCCGGCCGGCGAGATCACCTCGAGCCGGTGCATGCGCCCGTCGGCAACGACCTTTCCGGCGGGCAGGAGATGCCGGTCGGCCACCATCGGCGCGGCGACGATGTCGCCGAGCCAGCGGCCGTCCACCATCACCGAAGCCGCCCCCGACCAGTTGCCCGTCTCCACCGCGATGGCGCTGCCGTTCATCCCGATGCGGGCGACGCCGTCGAGCGCCGGCCGGGCGCCGATCGGATAGGCCGCGCCGTTATGCTCGACGATGACGGGCTGCGGCGGCGCACCGCGCGAGACCTGCGGCAGGCCGACCTCTACGAGAACGCGGGAGCCGTCATCGAGTGCGCGCGTCAGCGGGCCGAGCGGACAAAGACGCTCGGCGATCGGACGATCGGGCTCCGCCGATCCACATGCGGCGAGCGCGAGGTGAGTGAAGAAGGCGTAGACCTCGTCGGCGCCGGCGAAGGGGGTGATGCCGATCTTAAAGCGCACCGCCGCGGTCGACGGCGGAACCGAATGCACCGCCCCGACCTTGGCGTAACCGAACGGACTGCGCCCGCCGTTCGCCTCGGGGACGTGGGTCACGATGGTGTCGAGATAACGGTCGCTCGCATCATAGAACTCGATCTTGATCTCGAGCACGCCGCGATGGGCCGCAAAGAGGCCCTGCCACCGCACATATCGCGCGCCGACCGGAAGGGCCTCGCCGATCTCGGAGTCGCGATAGGCGACCTCGATCGGCGAAAGGTGGCCGCGCTGGGCGATATTGAGCCGCACGAACGCCGTGTGCCCGCCGATGATCTGCCAGTCGAAGGCGACGTCTCGGCCGAGCTCGGCGAAGCCGCCTTCATCATGATAGACGTGCCAATGATCGGCGATGGCGTCGAAGCCGTGATCGGACAGAAGGTCGACATCGCGCATCGATGCGCCGAAGCCGAGCGCCGGCTGCCCCTCGATCGTGAGAAGCGTGCCGGGTGAGGTCGCGAGGAGCGCCCGGTCAGAGCGCGTCGCGACGACCTCGAACGGCGCGCCCTCCGGCGCCGCGAGGCGCGTATAGGGCGCATAATTCGGCTCGTCCGGGACCGGCGTCGCGGGCAGCTCCGCAGCGTGCGCGGCGCCCTCCTCGCCAAGCGGCGCGTCGCCCTCGCCCTCAGTCGCGTCGACAGTTTCGCCCGCGTCGACGATCTCCGTCGTCGCATCGGCCGTGTCCTCGTCCGCGGTCTCGTTCGGTGCGCCGCGTTTCCCAATCGACATAATATCCCCGTCCCGACCAAAGTCTCTGCGGTTAGCGCAAAGTCTAAGACAACGCGAGCCGCACCGGCACCGTCGGCGGGAAATGTGGATGATTGCAAGCCCTGCGTGCCGCCGTTCCCGGCCTCACATCACGGTCAGCACAACGGCGCCGGAATAGATCAGCAGGATCAACGCGCTCTCAAATCCGATATTGGCGAAGCCGTGCGGCTCACGCCGGATGAGGCCGAGAAGAAGGACGCCGGTCATCGCGATGCCGACAAGCGCCCAGAATGCGCTCGCCGGATCGATGGCGTGAAAGATCGACCCCTCGCGGTACGCGACATCGGCTGCCGAGAGGAAGAGAACGTCGAACATATTGCCGCCGATGATCCCGCCGACGGCGAGCTGTAGTGCCCCGGCGCGCACCGCCGCGAGGGTCGTGACGAGCTCGGGCAGCGACGTTGCGACCGATGTCATCAGCGAGCCGACCACCGTTTCCCCGATCCCGGCTTCCTTCGCGATCGCGACCCCGAGCCAGGCGACGGCATAGCCCGCGAGGCCGATCACCAGGACGAGACCGAGCACCTGCAGGATCATCACCGATAACGGCCGGTCGTGTGATTCGGGCTCCGGGATATCCTCCCGCGTGTCCTCCGTCCGGCGCGGATGCCACATCGGCCGGTCCCGGTCGCGGCCGGACATCTTGATCCCCGCGGCATAGATGAGGAGGAGCACGATCGTTGCCGGATGGACGCCGAGCACGGTGACGGCCGGCGTGTGGATCGCGATCATCGGCACCGTCAGAAGAAGGATGAGGACCGTCGCCTGGGTGAGGTTCGAGACGGATGCGGCCGCATGCTCGAGATTGGCTCGCCGATAGGTGATGTCGGCAACGGCAAGAAACGCCGTCTGCGCGCCGATCCCGCCGAGCGCGTTCGACACCGCGAGATCGACATTACCGCCATAGGCCGCGACCACGGACGTGACGGTGCCGGGCGTCGAGGTGGACGCGCCGAGAAGCACGGCGCCGGTGACGGCCTCGCCGAGCCCCGTACGGTCGGCGAGCTTGTCGGCGAAACGGCTGAGACGGATGCCGACGAGCATAATGATCGCGGCGACGGCCACAAAAAGGCCGATGAGGACGGGAAGTTCGAAATGGGGCACTGGGGGGTCAACGCCATCCCCCCTTGCCCGTTCCGTCCTCGGCGGGCCGCCGCGATCGCCCGATCAGGCCTTCACGGCGGAGAGCTCAGCAAGGCAAGCCTCGCTCCATCGGGCGATGTCGGTGTCGCGGACCACGTCCATCAGCGCCGCGTGCCGGTCCCGCCGCTCGCCGAGCGGCATCGACAAAGCCCGCTCGATCGCCTCGCTGAGCGCATCCGTATCGTGGGGATTGACGAGGAGCGCGTCCGTCATCGCCTCCGCCGCGCCGGCGAACTCCGAGAGCACCAATACGCCCGGATTGCGCGGATTTTGCACTGCGACATATTCCTTGGCGACGAGGTTCATCCCGTCCGCGATCGGCGTCACGAGCGCGACGTCGCTGCGGGCCATGAGATGGGCGATCGTCCCCCGCTCGACCGGACGCGTCAGGAAGTTGAGCGGGCTGCAAGTGAGCGATGTGAACATGCCGGCGATGCACCCGGCGATCGCCTCCACCTCGCGCCGCGTCTTCTCGTAGGCCTTCACGCTGCCGCGGGAGATCGGCGCGATCTGGGTCAGGACGACATCGCGCGCCCGGCTCGGATCCTCGGTCAGGAACTGATGGAAGGCCTGCAATTTCTGCGGCAGCCCCTTGGAATAATCGAGACGGTCGACGCCGATGAGCGAGCGCCGCCCCGCGAGCCCGCGGGAGAAATCGACGACATCGGACGATGGCGGCACCCGCAACAGGCGTTGGATCCCGGCGACGTCGATCCCGATCGGGAGCGGCACGACGCGGACATGCTCACCGAACACGTGCGCCTCGAACGCCTTGCCGCGGCGGTGAACGGTCCCCTCACCCATCCCGGCGAGGCATTCTGCGAGATTGCGGGCGTCTCGCGTCGTCTGCACGCCGATGGTGTCGAACTTGACGAGCGCGCGGGCGATCTCCTCCGCCTCGGGGATGGTGCGGAAGACGTCGTTGTAGGGAAACGGAATGTGGAGGAAGAGGCCGATCGTGGTCGACACGCCCGCTTCGCGCAGCATCTCGCCGAGCATCAGGAGCTGATAGTCGTGGACCCAGATCGTGTCCTCGGGGCCGGCCATCCGCGCGACCGCTTCGGCGAAGGCGCGATTGATCGCCTTATAGGCTTCGAAATCGGCCGCGTCGTGGACGCTGAGGTCGGGCCGGCCATGGAAGATCGGCCAGAGGACGCCGTTCGCGTAGCCCTCATAATAGCCTTGGAAATCTGCATCGAAGAGATCGAGGAGAGCATAGACGACATCGTCGTCCATCTCGAGATCGAGCTCGACCGCCTCGCGGCTCGCGACGAGCTGGCCGGACCAGCCGACCCATGTTCCGCCCCGCGCCTTCAGCGCTTCGCCGAGCGCCTGGGCGAGCCCGCCCGGTGACGTCGTCCCGCTCGGACGGGCCACGCGATTGGACACCGCGATCAGCCGCCCATCGAGTTCAACACGCGGCAGAACCGGCGCGTCCTGTGGAGGTTCCGGCCTCGTGATTGTATTGGAAAGCGCGCTCAAGCCCGCCATCGACCCATTCCCAAAAGAGGCATTTCCTGTGTTGGAATGGAACGCTGCGTGATCAGGCTTGGTTCAGGTTCGGGCGATGAAAGAGAGCGATTCACTAAAGATTAATGGAAGTGAAAAGGCCCGCGACTAAATTGTTGCTTCAGCGAGTCCATTTTCATTCCGCCCTGAGCATTTATGAATCGATCGCCGTCAGGTGCTTCGCGGTCAACCGCTGGCGGACGGTCGCGACATCCGCCCATGCGTCGGTCGCGATGCGCTCTCCGACATGGACCCCGTTCGGGACTTCGAGGCCGGCGAGCGCCTCCCACGTCACGGGGACGGAAAACGGTGCGCCCTCCCGCGCGCGTGAGGAATATGGCGCGACCGCCGAGGATTTCACGTCGTTGCGCAAATAGTCGATGAAGATTTTCCCGCGCCGCTTCGCCTTCTTCATGTTGACGAGAAAGCGGTCCGGCTCGGTGTCCGCGAAATGCGTCGCGATCGCCCGCGTCCACGCCTTCGCCTCCTCCCAGGAGGTACGCCGCTCGATCGGCAGCATCACGTGAAGCCCCTTCCCCCCGGTCGTCTTCACGAAGGAGACGAGGTCGAGATCGGCGAGATGGTCCCGCAATTTGACGGCGGCGTCCTTCACCGCCTCGAACGGGACATCGTCGCCGGGGTCGAGGTCGAAAATCAGCCGGTCCGGGCGGTCGGGCCGATCGGCCTTCGCGCCGCGCAGGTGGATTTCGAGCACCCCGCGCTGGACCAGCTCGATGATGTCGGCCGGCTCGGAGACGACGATCGCCGCACCGTCTTCCTCGCCGATATCGCGGGCCATCCGCTCCGGCAAACCTTCGGGATGGCGCTGGTAAAAGCATTGGCGCGCGCGCCCTTGCGGGCATCGCAACAGTGTCAGCGGGCGGCCTTCGACATGCGGCATGATGAGGTCCATGTGAACCTCATAATGCCGGGCGAGATCGGCCTTGGTGACGTTCTGCTCGGGAAAGAGCACCCGCTCGGGATGGCTGAGGCTCACGCCCAGCACGCTGTCGGCCATTGCGTTCTCCTTGCGCGCGCCACGCCTGCCGGCGGGCGTCCCGCGCGCTGGCCGGCCCGCGGCGCGCCGGGCGGTTCCGGGCGAATCCGGCGGCGGCGCGGGCGCCCTGTCGATCGCGGCGGCGGGATGGTCGGACGGAAGATGGACCGTTTTCGGATCCGCCTCGACGCGGCGGCGATAGACCGGATGGCGCATCGCGCCGTCCGTGGTGATCGTCAGATAGTCCACCCCCACCACGAGCTCGGGTTTCACGAAATGATGGCCGCGCCCCTTGAGGGAGGCCGAGAAGGGCGAGCGCCGCACGCCGCGCGCCTCGAGTTCGGCGAGAAGGGCCGCCGCCTCGGCACGGGAATAGCCGGTGCCGACACGGCCGGCGGGAACGAGGTCGCCGCCCGCATAGGCGCCGACGACCAGCGCGCCGAGGCTTCCGTCGTCGCTCAGCGTATAGGCGCCGACCACGAAGTCATGCGAATGGACGGCGCGCACCTTCACCCAATCATCGTGCCGGCCGGAGCGATAGCGGCTCCCCGCGCGCTTGGCGACGATGCCTTCGAGCCCGTGCGATTTCGCCCGCTCGAAGAGCGCCTCCTGCTTGCCGCCGGCGATGTGATCGCCGAACCGGATCGCCGAGAGATCGGCGACGAGCGGGGCGAGCGCCGCCTTGCGCGCCTCGATCGGCTGGCCGCGCCAGTCCGCCCCGTCCAGAAAGAGGAGATCGAACGCCACATAGGTCGCGTCGGGCGCCTGGTCTGACCGCACGGCGCCGTGGAGCGCGTTGAAGCTCGTCCGCCCCGCCTCGTCGAAGACCACGATCTCCCCGTCCAGCATCACGCCGCGTTCGGCGAGCGTTTTGGCCGCTTTCGCGATGGCGGGAAAGCGCGCCGTCCAATTCTGCTTGTTGCGGGTGAGGATCGCGACGCCGTCCGGCGCGGCTCTCAGGATCGCGCGGTAGCCGTCATATTTCACCTCGGCGAGCCATCCCTCGCCTCGCGGCGGCGTGGTGCGCGAGCGGCAGAGCATCGGCTCTACGAACTCGGGCAGCGCAACGCTTTTGTGGGACGCCTGACGCGGGCCGGCCTTCCGCGCCGCCTTGCGGCGAGAGGCGGCGGGCGGCTTCTTGTCCGGTTCCGCCGCCCGCTCGGCGGTCTCCTTCGGCGGGCCAGCCTTGGCGATCGCGGCCATGGTGCGGCCGGAGCGGACGCTCTTGGTAAAGCGGTCGATCACCGCCTTGCCGTCATCCTTCGCCGCCGCGTCCCGCACTTTGATGAGGAGCCATTGGGGCGGCCGCCCTTTCTCCGCCCCCATCCGCTGAAGATGCCAGCGCCCTTTGAGGCGGCTTCCGTCGAGATCGAAGGTGAGTGATCCTTCGCGCAGGCCCTCGGCGGCGTCCTTGCCGTCCGCCATCCGCCAGGTGCCCTCGTCCCACAGCATCACGGTGCCGGCGCCGTAGGAGCCTTCCGGGATCGTCCCCTCGAAGCTGCGATAGTCGAGCGGGTGGTCTTCGGTCTCCACCGCGAGACGTTTGTCGGCCGGGTCGAGGCTCGGCCCGCGCGTCACCGCCCAGGATTTCAGGACGCCTTCATATTCGAGGCGGAAATCATAATGGAGCCGCGAGGCGTCGTGCTTCTGGACGACGAAGCGCAACGCCGTCTTGCGCCGTCGGCCGCTCTTTGCCTGAGGCTCGGGCGTCGTCTCGAAGTTCCGCTTTTCGCGATAGCGATCGAGGCTCGCGCTCGCCATCGCGCGTCAGGCCGATTTCTTCTGCCGCGTGCGGGTCGTCTTCGCCCCGCTTTTCGGTTTGGCGGCGCGCGAGGTCTTGGTCGTTCCGCTCGACTTCGCCTTCGTCGTCCGCTTTTCGGACGATCCGGCGGGCTTTCCGCCTTCATCGAGGCTCGCCTTCAACGCATCCATCAGGTTGATGACGTTGGAGCCCTTGCCGCCGCGGGCCGGCTTGGCGGGCTCGATCCGCTTGCCTTTCAGCTTCTTGTCGATCAGCGCCCGCAATTCCTGCTGATAGCGGTCGACGAAGCGCTCCGGCTCGAACGCGCCCGCCCGCGCCTTGATGAGGCTCTCGGCCATCTCGACCTGATCGGCCGAGACCTTCACCTCCTCGATGTCGTCGAAATAGGCGTCCGCTTCGCGCACCTCGTCGGCCCAGCGGAGCGTTTCGAGGATCAGCCCCTTGCCGCAAGGCTGGATCGCGACGACCCGCTCGCGCTTGTTGAGCACGATCTGGCCGAGCGCCACCTTCTTGGCGTGCCGCAGCGCGTCGCGGATGGTGACGAACGCCTCCGAGGCGATGTCGCCGTCGGGCGCCAGGAAATAGGGTTTGTCGAAATAAATCGGGTCGATATCGGACAGATCGACGAAGCGGGACAGATCGATCGTGTGTTTCGATTCGACGTCGAGGCCCTCGAGCTCGTCATCCTCGACGGGGATATATTTGTCCCTGTCATACTCGTAGCCCATCACGACATCGTCCCGCTCGACGGGTCCTTCGCCGGGCACGACATTCTGGATGCGCACGCGCTCGTGCGTGTCGCGCGTGATGCGGTGGAGCGCGATCCGCTCGGTCTGCGACACGGCCGCATAGAGGCGCACCGGGAAGCTCACGAGCGCGAGGCGGATATGACCCTTCCAATAGGCGCGGGGAGCTGCCATCGCCGCTAATGCGACCTCAGCGCGTTGATGAGTTGGTTTTTGGACATCTTGGACCGGCCGTCGATGCCGATCTCCTTCGCGCGATTATAAAGATCGTCGCGGGACCATTCCTCGTAAGGCGGAGCGCTTCCGCCCTTCTTCGACGGTTTGCCGCCGGCCGCCTTCGCATTGGCGATCCGGGCGGCCTTCTCCTTGCTCGCCCCGTCGCGGCGAAGGGCTTCGTAGGTGTCGTCATCCTTGACCGAAGGGCCTGGGTCACGTTTGGGCATCGTCGTCCCTCTCGACATGCCGCGGGCGGACCGCATCCGTTCCGCGGAACGAATCACCAACCGATGCGGAGGTGATTCGTTCCGTGGAATTGTCAATCCTCTTTATTGCCTATCGTCGGGCGCCGAGGCGAGGCTCCGGTCGAGATAATCGCTGATCATCTCGCCATATTCCGGCGAGGCGAGGATCTGGCGGATGGCGGCGTTGATGCCCATCCGCAAGGTGTCGTCGCCATCGCGCGTCGCGATCACGGCGAGGCGTGACAAGCCTTCGTGCTGCCCCTTTGTCGGCCGCATGAACTGGAAGGTCTCGCCGATCGGGGTGGAGAGGAATTCACGGCGCGCGGTGATCGCCGGGGCGAGCACGGCATCGAGCCGCTTGAGGGCGAGGTCGATCCAGAGGCCCTCGCTGTTCGGATAGAGCCGAACCGCGCCCCGGCGGGGAAAGGTCGACGTCAGATAATCCGCCTGCGCCGTGCCGACGAGCGCGCCATAGACGGCGCTGTCCGCCGCCTCCAGATCGCGGATGGCGGTGCGCGGCGCGACATAGCGCACGGCGAGGCGGAGATAGGGGTTCGTCGCCTCGACGGTGGGATCGGAGCCCGCCGACAGAACCGGCGAAGCGATCACGAACTCGACACGCCGATCATAGAGCGCCGGCGCCAAATCCTCCGACGATAGCGGGACGAGATTGCACTGCACGCTGAGGTGCTCGCAAACGAGGCGGGCGAAATCGACGTCGAACCCGACCCGGCTGCCGAACCGGGTCACCGAGCTGAACGGCGGAGCGTCGGCGAGAACGCCGACATTGATCCGCCGTCGCGGCGCGGCAGCCGCCGCCGGCTCACTCGGCGCGGCGGCCGCGTCGGCCGCGGGCGTTCCTGCCGCTGGCGCATTGTCGGCGGTCGAGGCGTCGGCGGGTGTCTCGGCGGTGGGTGTTTGGGCCGCCGGCATCGTCTCGGACGTGGGCGGCGTCGGCGACGTAGGCAGCGTCTGGGACGCCTGTGCGCCCTCGGTCGCGCTGGGCGTCTCGGCCGCCTGTGCATCCTCGGTCGCGGCCGGGCTCTCGGCCGTGGCGGGGGCTTGCGCTGCGGCCGGAGCGGCTCCGGCGGACGCCTCGCCCGCTTGGCTCTGGGCTGCGGCGTCCGCTTCGGCGGCGTTCACCCCCGTCGCGCTCGTTTCCGGCGGTGCCGCATCGGTCGCGCTCGCATCGGTGGCCGTAGCGCCGGACCCGGTGTCAGCCGGTGAAGCGCTGTCTGTGCCGTTCGTGGTGGCCGCCGTGTCGGGCACCACCGTCTCGTCGGCATCCGTCGGCAGTTCGGTGATGGCGGCGCCGGGTTCGGGCGCGGTCGCCGCGTTGTCGGCCGCCGGGGCGGCCGGGGCGGACGTCGCCTCGTTCGGGACCGGGGCGGGCTGGGACCCTGTCGCGGTCTCCGCCGCCTCGGGGACGGTGACGCGCTGAGGGGTGGCGGAATTCGGCGTACCCGCCTCCTGCGCCGCGACGGGCGCGGCGACAGCGCAGGCGAGGACGAAAGCGAGGATCGATCGGCGCATGTCCGTCTCCTATTCCGAACGGCGCTCTGCGGCGCGCACCATCCGCACGATGGTGGAGGCCGCGGTCGCCCCATCGGTGTCGCCGCGCAGCATTTCGCGCACGGTTTCAGCGACGCCATCGGCGAGATCGAGATAGGCCTCGCCATATTTGTCGACCGGCAGCGGCGTGAGGAAGGGCAGGCTCTCCGCGATGTTGGCCATGATCGGGTTCACACTGTGCACCTCGGGATCCTCGAACAGAGCGGTGCGCGCGGGAGCGACGCCGAATTCGACCGCCGCCCGCCGCTCCTCGGCGTCGGACACCAGGAAGGCGGCAAGCTGTTTCGCGCTCTCCTGATTGGGCGAGAAGCGGGGAACGCCGACCAGCCAGGTGGAGACGAGGCGCGGCGTCGTCGGGTCGTCGGCATTGGCGTTCGGGCGCAGGATCGTCACGAGATCCTCACCGATCTGCGATGTCGACACGCTGTCGAACGTCGTCGAACGGGCAACGAGCGCGGCGCTGCGGCCCGCCGTGAATTCGGCCATCGCGTCGCCTGCCGTGGTGTCGACGAGCCCCGGCGCGGCGATCACCCCGATCGTGTCGTTGAGGAGCTGCAAAGCGGCCGTAAGCGTGCGCCGATCGGACAGATCCTGGCCGCCGAAGCTGTAGAACCAGTCGAGAAACAGCGGAAACATCGTCGACCCGGCGCCGCCGAAAACGAGGCCGTCGGCCCCATCGTCGGGCAGGTCGAGCAGCGTGCCGCGAAGGTCCGACCAATCGTCGAACGGCTCCGCGCCGGCAATTCCGCCGCGCACATAAAGCAGCGTCACCGCGATATGCTGCGGCCAGGCCACGATGCGCCCGTTTGCCTCACCGAGTTCGGTGAGCGCCGCGGGCACCTGATCGGGATCCGCGATCGTTCCGAGTGTCGCAAGGTCCGGCGCGAGGGCGGGTACCCAGGATTCGGAGAGTTGGATCACGTCGAGCCGTGGGCTGCCGACATCCATCAACGTGCGGTAATTCTCGAGCGCGCTGCGCCCGGCGGTGTCCGCCGCGACGACGCGAACGGTGTGTCCCGTCTGCTCCGAGAACCGCGCCGCGGCATCGCGGCACGAGGCCAGCACATTGCCGACATTGAGACATGAGAGTGTGAGATTGTCGGCTCGGCTCATGGCCGGAGCGGCGAAAATCAGCACGAATGTTAAGAACCAACGCACACCAACACCTGTAATCGATCGGTCCCGACAACGCGGCAATACGGCCATCTGACGGCCTCTTCAATGCGTCCCACCGCGTGGCAAAGTGCCCCCCTAGCCGTTCGGGGCCGGTTGTATGACGATGAGAAGCGTCTTAGACCGTCGGCGCACCATGCCTCAAGTCGCCGTCTGGTAAATGATGAGCCGCACGCTGGTTCATCGCTGTCCGCGTTAAGAGTGTCCTATGTCGCGCCTCAAGTTCCTCGTCGTCGCCTGCTCGCTCCTCGTTGCACTTGGAATGACCGCTGTCAGCCATCCGGCTACAGCACAGACGACGGGATTGACCGCTCTGCGCGGCCAGCTCCTCAACATGGAGCGGGATCTGCGCAATCTCGAACTCGCGATCGAGCAGCAGACCAACGAAAACGCCCGCATCGTCTCCCAGCTCGACACGTTCGACGACAACACCCCGATCACCTTCGAGACGCTGCAACAGGCGCAATTCGAGGTGGATATCGGCTCGACGCGGCTCATGACGCTCGCCCACACCGTCGCCGAGCAGACCGAGCGGGTGGATGCGCTGAACGCCGCGATCGTCAGCGCGAGCGCCGATCTTCGCTCCGGCACACGCGACACGCTCGCGGGCATCGTCGAAGAGGAAATGCTCGACTGGCGCCGCCGCATCCGCGACGTGCAAAACCAGATTCTCGAGCGTCTCACCGTCTATCAGGCGCTTTCGAGCGAATATCTCAGCCTGCGGCAAGAGCAGCTCGCGATCATCCAAAATCTCATCACGCTCGATGCGATCGAGGGCGTGCGCCCGTCGGACGAAGAGCCGATCGTCCTTCGCCTCACCCAACTCGTCGATCAGCTCTCCCAGGCCGCCCTCGCCCTCTCGAACGAGGCGTCGGGCATCACGGAGACCAATTCGGCCGCGATTCAGCGCCGCAATCTCCTGCGCCTGCGGTCGGATGAAACATTGCTGCGCTCGACCGCGCGCCTCACCGACATCGCCATCGTCCAATCCCGCAGCACGCTCGACGCGTTGCGGACGCTGCCCGACGAGCCGTCGATCCCGATCCACCTCTTCGAAGACGCGATCGACGAGGTCGACGAGATCGACCATCTCATCACCCAGCGCCTTACGACGATCAACGCGAACCGGTCGGCGCTCGAAGACCTCGTGCGCATCCTCGGCGAGCCGAACGAGCAGAATGCCGTGGCGCAGGCGTTCCGCCAGCGCGTGCGCGGTCTCGACGAGCTGTTGCAGATCCAGCGCGAGGAACTCGGCCAACTGCGCGAGGGCCTCGTGCGCACACGCGAGGCGCTGGTGCGCGAACGGGCCATCCGCGAGCGCACCAACCTTACCCGTCGCGAGATCGCCCGGACGGATCCGGCCGCGCGTCAGCGCATCGCGACCGAGCTTTCCTCGCTTCCGGGCAAGCTGAAGGCGATCTATGAAGGCCGGCTGACCGAGATCGAGACGTCCTATCGCGTGGCCGATCAGCGCCGGCTCATCGCCTTCGGCATCGCCTCGCTCGTCTTCATCGGCTTCGTCATATGGCTCCGGCGCGGGCTTCTGAAGCGCTTCATCGCCGCCGACGCGACCCGCGCCACCGAGGTGCCGCTCGAGGTGCTTCGGCGCAACCTCTTCTGGCTCGTCCCCGCCGCGATCTGGTGGATCTACACCAAGGTTTTCGCGATCTCGCAGGAGACCGCGCAGACGATCCTGATGGTCCTCGTCATCCCCGCCGCCGCCGCGCTCCTGCGCGATCTCACGCAAGTGATCGTCACGCGTCGCACCGTCGGCGGGCAGCGGCGGATCGGCAAGATCATCACCCGCTCCACCGAGGCGGCGATGATCCTGACGACCATCGTCGTCTTCGCCTATGTCGTGCTCGACGAGGTGAACCTTCTTCCCTCGACCCAGTCGGCGATCAACCGCCTCGCTTACTCGGTGTTCGTGCTCAGCGGCCTGCCGCTTCTCCTCTTCGTGTTCTTCTTCGCCGCGCCGACGGCCGACCGCAGCTCCTATGGCCGCATTCGCCGCTGGGTCGCCGGCATCCTGTCGCTGCTGCCGCCGGCCGCGCTGATCGCGACCGGCGTCACCGGCCTGATGGGCTACACCAACCTCGCCGCGACGATGATGCAGAATCTCGCCATCGCCATCGCCATCGCGGCCGTGCTCGCCCTCGCCCTCGGCGTTCTCAACGACATCATGGAAGGGATCGCAGCGCGGGCCCGTGCGAAGGATCCGGCGCGCGCTTATTTCTTCCGCGCGAACTTCCTGCAGCCGCTGACCCGTGCCGGTCAGGTGCTGCTGCTCGTCATCGCCATCGCCGTCGCCGCCCGTATCTTCGAATGGACGTCCGAGACGCCGGGCATCCATCAATTCCTCACCTTCTGGAACTGGCGGCTCTTCGATGTCGGCACCTCGTCCTACGGGGTGGGCAGCGTGGTGGTCGCAGCCGCGGCGCTGGTCTTCGTGTTCTGGCTCGGCGCCTGGTGCCGACGCGTCGCCTACACCGTCGTCTTCGGCCGCCTGAAGGATATCGGCATCCGTCAGAGCCTCTCGGTGTTCGCCCAGTACGTGGTGATCGTGCTCGGCGTGCTCCTCACCCTGTCGGCCGTCGGCTTCGACGTCACGACCCTCACCGTCTTCGCCGCCTCCCTGGGTGTCGGTATCGGTTTCGGTATGCAGAACGTCGTCAACAACTTCATCTCCGGCCTCCTCCTCCTCGTGGAGCGGCCGCTGCGGCTCGGCGACATCGTCACGGTGGGGGCGAACTCGGGCACGGTCAGCCAGATCGGCATCCGGTCGATGCGGCTGAAGACGTTCGACGAGTTCGACCTGATCGTGCCGAACTCGGCGCTCATCTCCGACACGTTCACCAACTGGACGCGCACCAACTCGATGATGCGCGTAATCCTGATGGTCGGGATCTCCTATTCGGACGATCCCGACGACGCGATCCGCATCATCGTCGATGTTCTCGACAACCAGCCGGGCGTGTTGAAATCGCCCGCGCCGATGGTGACGACCGAGGAGTTCGCCGATTCCTCGATCAACCTGCGCCTGTGCTATTATATAGACCTGCGCGGGACGATGAGCGGCTTCACCATCAAGTCGGAGATGCTCACGCAGATCTGGCGCCGCTTCAACGAGGCCGGCATCACGATCCCCTTCCCGCAGCGCGACGTGCATATGTTCCGGGCGCCTCAGCGCACCCTCACGACCGCCGATTCGATCGCTGCCGCGACGGTCGAGGAAAAGCCGGTCGCACGACGCGATGACGGCGATTGGGTCGGCGACGCCGTCGAGATGGCGCAGAAGACGGACGACGACGAAGCCTTCTGATCGCCGCTCTCGGCCGCGCCGTCCCCGCCGCCCCCACCACATCGCGGCCGCTCCGATGACGCAACGGTCGCGCCGACCCGGCGCGATCGGCTATCCTTCCCGGCGCGGCGTCTCCGCCAGGTCCAACGCGTCGATGAGGCTCTTCCGTGTCGCTTTCCGCCCCGCGCCATCCGGTCCCCGTGACGATCCTCACCGGCTTTCTGGGAGCCGGTAAGACGACCCTCCTCAACCGCATCCTCTCCGATCCGCGGGGCGTGCGGTATGGCGTGCTCGTCAACGATTTCGGGGCGATCAACATCGATGCGGCGCTTGTCGTGGAGGCGAGCGAAAACGCCGTCTCGCTCGCCAATGGCTGCGTCTGCTGCTCGATCCGGGACGATCTCGCCGAGGCGATCCTGTCGATCCTCGACACGGAGAGCCCGCCAGAGAGGCTGATCATCGAGGCGAGCGGCGTCTCGCGCCCGCTGCCAATCGCCGACACGCTCGACGCCGACAGCCTCGCCGATCGGACGGCGCTCGACGGGATCTTCTGCCTCGTCGATGCCGGCGGCTTCCCGGGGCTCGATTTCGCCGACACAGAGCTCGCGCTCGACCAGGCGGCGGGCGCCGATCTCGTCATTCTCAACAAGGTCGATCTCGCCGGCGCGGCCGAGCGCCAGGCGATCGAGGAGACGTTGACGGGCGCCCTTCCCCGGATGCGTCTCGTCCACGCCGAGCACGGCGACATTCCGCGCGAGCTCCTCCTCGGCGCACACGTCGCGGGCGATCCCGTCCACACCACCGCGGCGCCCCACGACCATGACCATCACGACCACGATCACCATGATCATGGCGAGGCCTTTCAGTCCTGGAGCTGGACGCGCTCTGGAGCGGTCGACCCGCTGAAGCTGCGCGCTGCGGTGCGGGGCATCCCGCCGACGCTCTTGCGGGCGAAAGGCGTGCTGCGCGGCGCGGATGGGGGGCGCGTCGTCTTCCACCTCGTCGGCAAGCGCTGGGCGATCACGCGGGAGGACGGGCCGCCACCGGAGGCGAACCAGATGGTCGCCATCGGACGGCGCGGTGCCTTCGATCCCGAAGCCCTCACCGCCCTCTTCGACACCATCCTCGCCGACCCCGCCTGAGGCGGGACCGGCGCTCGCCCCTCAGCCGCGAAAGCGCTGGCGCGTCGCAAGGCTCGCCGCGATCGTCAGAAGCAGTGTCGTGCCCATCAGAAGGAAAGCGACGGCGGCGGCGAAGGGCCAATTGTTGAGCTGGAACTGGCTGTAGACGAGCGGCGCCATCATGCGGAATTCCGGACCGCCGAGGAGAACCGGCGTCGCATAGGCGTTCATCGCGAGGATGAAGGTGAGGATCGTTCCGGCTGCGATTCCGGGCAGCGCCAGCGGCCACAGAACCCGGACGAACATCGTCACCGGCGCAGCGCCGAGGCTGAACGCCGCCTCCTCGAGATTGCGGTTGATGCCCTCAAGAACGCTCTGCAGCGTCAGCACCATATAAGGAAGGTTCACCGCGATGATCCCGATGATCACGGCGAGCTCGGTGAACATGATCTCCGTCGGCTCGGTGGTGATGCCGAGATCCATCAGCGTCACGCTCAGGAAACCGCGCGATCCGAACAGCGTCATCCACCCCGCTGCGCGCACCGCATTGCCCACGAAGAGCGGAATGACCACCCCGATGATGAGGAGATTCTTGAACCGCGTCTGCGTGCGGGCGAGGAGATAAGCGAGCGGAAAGCCGAGCACGAGGCAGATCGCGGTACAGATCAGCGCGACGCGCACCGTCGTGAAAAAGACGCCGAGATAATAGGCGTCGGTGAAGAAGGTGACGTAATTCTTCGCCGTGAACGCCTCGACCATCAGGAGGCGCGGGTCGAAGTCGTTTAAGCTGTATCGCAAGAGGATCAGAAGCGGCCCGATCACGCCGAGCGCGACGATCGCCGTCGCCGGCCCGATCAAGGTCGACGCGCTGAAGATCAGCGCGCCGCCGCGCGGCCCCTCGTCGGACAGGGTCGCCGCCAATTTACTGCCGCTCCCCGAAAGCGCCGTGCGCCGGAAGGGCGCGCGGCCGTGCGGGCGTGCGGCCGATCAAGCCTTGAACTCCTTGTCCCACCAGCCTTTCAGCTCGACGTCATTGTCGAGCCAGAAGCCGAAATCCATGTCCTTGAGGTTGTCGATCGCCTCGGGGCTGAAGCCGATCCGCTCGTTGAGCTCGGGCGGAATGTCGGCATTGTCGACGGTCGGGTTGTAGCCCATGTCCTCGGCGAAGGCGAGCTGAGCGGCGGGCTCCAGCATCGCGTTGAGGTAGGCGTAGGCGCCGTCGACGTGCGGCGCGTTCTTCGGGATCACGAAGCCGGAGACATAAGACAGCGCGCCCTCGCTCGGCACCGAGGAGGAGACATTGATGTCGGCATTTTGCCACTGCACCGTTCGCGCCTTCCACATGATGCCGATATCGATCTCCTCCGACTTGAGGCCCTGGGCGAAGGCTTCGTTGGTCGGATAGATGCGGGCGCCGGCCTCGCGCGTTTTGAGGAGCATCTCCTTCGCCGCGTCCATCGCCGTGACCGACCCGCCGGCGGCGAGGGCGGCCGCCGTCAGCGTGTATTGATACTGGATGTCGATATAGCCGAGCTTGTTGCCCCATTTGGGGTCGAACACCTCGGCATAGCTCGCGGGAGCGTCCACCTTGTCGGGATTGTAGACCGGCACCATGCCCGAATAGATCTGACCGATGCCGTATTCATATTTCATCGACGGAAGAAGGTTCTTCGCCAGCGGGATGCGCTCATAGTCGATCGGCTGGGTGATCCCGAGCTCGTAGACCTGATACATGTTCGGCCCGTTGAGGCCCTGAACATCGGTCGAGCCCTGCGGCAGGCGGCGTTCGGCGAGCATCTTGGCCCGGCGCTCGGGATCGCCGGCCTGGTCCTGGATCACCTCCCACCCTTCGGGGATGAGGAAGGGCTGCTCGATATTCTTGTTGAGGAGGCGCGCATAGTCGCCGCCCCACGTGCCGACGACGACGGTTCCCGCCGATTGCGCGCGCACGATCGAGGGCCGTGCGAGAACCGCGGCGCCCGCTGCCCCGGCCATGCCTTTGAGGACGCTTCGCCGGCCGATGCCGGCCTTCAGATCCTTCGTCATCTCGCTTCTCCCATCCTCTTTTGAGGTCGGCGGTCCATTCCGCCGTGCTTCAACCGTCTCGATTAGCCGTCCATTCCGTTGTGCTCGGCCGGGAAGACCGCCGAGGTCGGGGCCCATCCGACGTGGACCCGGTCGCCCACGGCCGGAAGCACGCTTCCGTCGTGGTTCGGCACCTGCGCGATCACCTGGTCGTGCTCGCTGAGGCGCACATGGATGTCGATGAGGCCGCCCATATAGGAGACGAACTCGACTTCACCCGGAAAGCTGTTGTCCGCGGTCGTGACCGGCTCGGTGCCGACGAAAACCCGCTCGGGCCGCAGCGCGACGACCGCCTCGCCCGCGATCTTGCGGGCGCACTTGATGGCGAGACCGCCCGGCGTCGTCAGCGTGTCGCCGCTCATGTGCCCTTCGAGGAAGCTCGACCGGCCGACAAAGCCGGCGACGAAGCGGTCGGCGGGGCGCTCATAAAGATCGCGCTGGGAGCCGACCTGGCGCACCTTGCCTTCGCTCATGACGACGAGCCGGTCGGCCATCGTCAGCGCCTCTTCCTGGTCGTGCGTCACCATCACCGTGGTGATGCCGAGGCGCTGCTGGAGACTGCGGATTTCGACGCGCACCTCGTTGCGCAGCTTGGCGTCGAGGTTCGAGAGCGGCTCGTCGAGAAGGAGGACGTCCGGCCGGAAGACGAGCGCGCGGGCGAGCGCCACGCGCTGTTGTTGGCCGCCCGAAAGCTGGCGCGGCAGGCGGTCGCCGAGATGATCGAGCCGAACGAGGCGGAGAGCCTCGTTCACCTTCGTCGCCGCATCCGCCTTCGAGACCTTCCGCATCTCGAGCCCGAAGGCGACGTTCTGGGCGACCGTCAGGTGCGGAAAGAGCGCGTAATTCTGGAAGACGAGGCCGGTATTGCGCTTCCAGGGCGGCAGGCGCGTCACGTCCTTGCCGCCGATCCGCACCGTTCCGGCGGACGGCTCCACGAACCCCGCGATGGCGCGCAAGGTCGTCGTCTTGCCGCAGCCGGACGGGCCGAGGAGGACGAGGAACTCGCCTTCCGCCACATCGAGCGTCACCTCGCGCGCGGCGTAGAAGTCGCCATAATGCTTGGAGACACCGTCGAGTTCGAGACGCGCCATCTACACCACCCGCGAGATTTTCACGAAACGATCCGTCACCAGCATCGCGACGGCGATGATCGCGATCTGCAAGACCGAGACCGCGGCGATCGTCGGATCGATCTTCCATTGGAGATATTGGAGGATCGCGATCGGCAGGGTCGTGCGCCCCGGACCGACGAGGAAGAGGCTCATCTCGAGATTGCCGAAGGAGGACACGAAGCCGAAGAGCGCGCCGGCCACGATACCGGGCAAGATCGCCGGCATCGTCACCCGGCGAAACGTCGTGAAGCGGTTTGCGCCGAGATTCTGGGCCGCTTCTTCGAGCGTCCTGTCGAAGCCCACGAGGCTCGCGGTGATGAGCCGGACCGTCCACGGGATGACGAGGAGGACGTGACCGAACACGAGGCCGCCGAACGAGCCGAGGATCGGCCAGCTCGTCGCGATCGCGATCTCCACCTGGAAGACATAGAGCGCGAAGCCGAGAACGATGCCGGGCACGATGAGCGGCATCAGAAGGAGATTGTTCACCGTCCCCCGCCCCCGGAAGCGCAATCGCACGATGCCGAGCGAGGCGGGCAGCGCGACGGCGAGGCCGATGAGGGTCGCGACGACGCCGAGTTGCGCGCTGAGCAGGAACGCCTTGAGGAAACGCTCGTTGTTGAGCGCCTGGCCGTACCAGTTCAGCGAATAGCCTTCCGGCGGATAAGACGGAATCTCCTGCGCATAAAATGACAGCCAGGTGATGAAGATCAGCGGCGTCAGGATGTAGAGGAACGCGACGAGCGCGACACCCTTGAACAGCCAGCGGCCGAGCCGCCACCGATCCGGCAGGAGCCCCCCTGCCGCGGGCGCGTCGCTCCGCGCGAGGCTCAAACCGCGCCCCCGAGGCGGTTCTTGTGAAAGCGCCCGCCCTTCATGATGGCGGCGAGATGGACGCCCTGCCCTTCGAGACGCGTGATGTCCTCGAGAGGATCGTCGTCGACGACGATGATGTCGGCCCATGCGTCCGGCGCGATCGTGCCGAGCCGGCCGGGGCGGCGGACGACTTCGGCAGCGATCGTGGTCGCGGCGCGGATCACCTCGATGGGGCTCTGCACCTCGCAGCGGATCGAGAATTCGCGGCTCTGATCCTCGGCGAGCGCGCCGAGAAGGTCCGAGCCATAGGCGACCTTCACCCCGGCTGCCTTGCAGATCTCGAGCGAGCGGTAGCCGCCTTCGAGCACCATGTCGTTCTTTTCGAGCATCACCGGCGGCATTCCGAACGCGGCGGCGCGCTCCTTCATCGCGACATAGGCGACGAGATTGGCGACGAGATAGGCGCCCTTCTCGGCCATCAGCTTCGCGGCCGGCTCGTCGATCAGGTTGCCGTGCTCGATCGTTCTGACACCATGGGCGACGGCGCGGGTGATCGCCTCGGCGGCATAGGCATGGGCAAGGACATAGCGGCCGAACGCCTCCGCCTCCTCCACCGCCGCCTCGATCTCCTCGATCGAGAATTGCAGCGAATCGAGTGGATCGTTCGGCGAGGCGACCCCGCCGGAGACCATGATCTTCACGTGATCGCAGCCCTGGCGCATCTGCTCGCGCACCACCTTGCGCACGTCGTCCTCGCCATCGGCGACGACGCGCAGATAGGCCTGGCCGTTGCAGCACGGGCAGTCGAAGCCGGCATTGGTGCGAGCCCGACCATCGCTGTGGCCGCCGGTCGGGCCGATCGAGCGGCCGGCGATGAAGAGGCGCGGGCCGGGAATGAGGCCGGTCTCGACGGCGGTCTTCATGCCCCAATCGGTGCCGCCGGTGTCGCGGACGGTGGTGAAGCCGCGATCGATCATCTCCTTGAGCCGCCGGGCACCGCGGGCGGCCGCGAGGGTGAGCGGCACGTCCTCCATCCGGCGCATATAGACTTCGGAGTGCATCGAATGGACGTGGCAGTCGATGAGGCCGGGCATCAGGACGCGCCCGCCGCAATCGATGGGTGTCGCCGCGCTGGTGATCGGCGTCTCGGACACCTCGCGGATCCTCTCGCCCTCGACGAGGACCTCATAGCCGCCGTGCGGTTCGTCGAACGCCGGGTCGAGGAGGCGAAGATTGCGGAACAGCAGCATGTCGGTCATGGCCGCGCTCCCGGCGAGACGTGGGGGATGAGGGCGGACATCAATGAAGCGTCTTCTTGTGCACGGCGCCGTCCTTCATGATGAGGGTCATGTGCCGGCCCTGCCCGCCGAAGAGTTCCAGATTGTCGAGCGGGTTGCCGTCGATCACGAGAAGGTCGGCGAAGGCGCCGGGGGCGAGACAGCCGAGCTTGCCCTCGTGGCGCAGCACCTTCGCGGCGATGGTCGTCGCCGAGCGGATAATGTCGATCGCGGGGACGACGTTGCTGCGGAGCTGAAACTCGCGGCTCTGGTCGACGCGGAGCTGGCCGAGAAGATCGCTGCCATAGGCGACGGGGACGCCGGCGCGCTTGCAGATCTCGAGCGAGCGGAGCCCGCCTTCGATGACGACGTCGTTCTTTTCCAGCATCTCGCCGGACATGCCATAGTCCGACGCCCGCTCCTTCATCGCATAATACGCGACGAGATTGGCGACGAGGAACATGTCCTTTTCCGCCATCAGGGCGGCGGCCGGCTCGTCGATCAGATTGCCGTGCTCGATCGTTCGCACACCGGCGTGCGCCGCGCGGGTGATCGCCTCGGGCGAATAGGCATGGGCGCAGACATAGCGGCCGAAGGCATTCGCCTCCTCGACCGCCGCTTTCACCTCGCCGGGCGAGAATTGCAACGAATCGAGCGGGTCGTAAGGCGATGCGACGCCGCCCGACATCATGATCTTCACGTGGTCGCAGCCCTGACGCATCTCCTCGCGCACGGCCTTCATCACCTCCGCCTTGCCATCGGCGAGGCCCATCGTGAAGGCGAGCGCGTTGCAACAGGGGCAGAGCGCGCCGGGGTCGGTGCGGCGGCGGCTGTCGGAATGGCCGCCGGTCGGCCCGATCGCGCGGCCCGCGATGAAGAGGCGCGGGCCGGTGATATAGCCCTGCTCGACGGCCGCCTTGATGCCCCAATCGGCGCCGCCAGTGTCGCGCACCGTGGTGAAGCCGCGATCGAGCATCTCGCGCATCGCGACCATCGTCTGCGCCGTCATCAGCGTGAGCGGGATATTCTCGAGCTGGCGGATATAGACTTCGCTGAGGACGACGTGGACATGGCAGTCGATGAGGCCGGGCATCAACGTGCCGCCCGCGCAGTCGATGACGGTCGCCTCGGGCGCGGTGATCGGGCGGTCGGACACCTCGCGGATCAGCGTGTCCTCGACGAGAAGTTCGTGACCGCCGCGAATCTCGTCCTCAGCCGGATCCAGCATCGCGAAATTTTTGAAGAGAAACTGGCCCAAGAACGTCTCCTTGATGCGACGTGCGGCGAAGAAATGGTCCCTATCGTACGCCGAGCGCGCGGCGGCTCCCGTTCGCGCGATCCTCGTCGACGGAAAAGCAAGCAACGTACCAACAGGTCGGGAGATGGCGCCGAGACGAGACCGGAGTCTTTGCTTTCAAAGCGATATTCAGACCGGCCACGATGTAGATCCACCGCTCAATCGTTCCACCGATCCGTAGTAAATGGCCTCAAGACGCCGGGTGACATCGAGAAAGCGTCATTCTAAGCACAAAATGCGACCTGTGGGTGCATCGACCGTCGGCATTGCGCGGCGTCATTCCGCACACCCGCCGTCAGGCCGCGCGCCCGATCGAGGCACGCGGACCATTTCGCGGAATTGAAGCGATTCAATCAGGCTTCGACGCCGAACGGATCGTCGACGCTGTGGCACGGCCCGGTGAACCAGCGCGGCCCGTTTTCCGTCAGATAGGCGCAGTCTTCGAGGCGGATGCCGAATTCGCCATAGATGCACACCGTCGGCTCGACCGAGAAGCACATGCCGGCGGCCATCGGGCGCTTGTTGCCTCGCACCATGTAGCTTTCTTCGTGCACCTCGACGCCGATCCCGTGGCCGGTCCGATGCGGCAGGCCGGGAAGGCCGTAATCCTTCGCAAAGCCGGCCGATTCGATCGTCCCCCGCGCCGCATTGTCGACATCCTCGCACGGCGCGCCGACGACCGCGGCGGCGAAGCCGGCGGCCTGCGCCTCCTTTTCCAGATCCCACACCTGTCGCTGGCGTGCATTCGGCTCGCCGAAGACGTAGGAGCGCGTGATGTCGGAGCGATAGCCGCCGACGAAGGCGCCGAGATCGAGGAGCACCATGTCGCCCTCTTCGAGGGTCTGCGGATAGTCGACGCCGTGCGGATAGGCCGAGGCCTCCCCGAACAATACGAGCGGCATACCCGGCGGATGGGTGGCGCCGAGCTTTTTGTGCGCGGCGACCACGAAGGCCTGCACCTCGGTCGTGGTGATGCCTTGGCGCATGATCCGCGCCGCCGCCTTGTGCACCTCGAGCGTCACCGCGTTCGCGGCCCGCAAGAGGGCGATCTCGGCCGGCGACTTCACCATGCGGCAAGCCCCGGTGATCGATGCGCCGTTTGCGAAATCATAGCGGTTGCCGGCGCGGCGCAGCCCGTCGAACGTGAAGAAGGGTGTCGCCGGGTCCACCGCCACCGTGCCGGAGGGATAGCCGAGGCTCGCGATCGTGTCGGCGACGAGCGCGGTCGGATCCTCGTGCTCCTCCCAACAGCGGATATCGTCGCCGAATTTCAGCATCGAGCGCGTCTTCGGCTCCTCGAAGGCGGGGCTCAGATAGGTGACGGGGCCCTCGACGGGCAGGATCGCGCCGTGAAGCCGTTCGGTCGGCTTCAAAGAAAGGCCGGTGAAGTAAGCGAGATTGACGGACGTATCGAGATAAAGTGCGCTGATCCCTTGCTCGCGCATCAGCGCCTGGGCGCGGGTGATCCGATCGAAGCGTTCCGTATTGTCGATCGGGGCGATGCCCTCCGTCATGTCCGCCATCCTGGCGAGTTCCGTCTGCGCGTCCGAGCCGCCCACTCCGATCGTCATGAGGCCGTCCCCTCTTTCTCAACGGCCGCATCAGGTGATGGCGGCCACCAGTCCCAACAGCGCAAGCATGATCAGGACCACGGCGACGCCCCGCTTCCACATTTCCGGGTGGATGAAACGGACCGCGTGATGCCCCGCGAGAATCCCGAGCGCGGTGATCGGCGCAAGAAAAAGCGCCTGCGTCAACGCACCGGACGGAAACGCGCCGAGCGAGACCCGCATGGCGAGCGCGAGGACGCCGACGGCGGCGAAGATGACCGCGAGGAGCACGCGGATCTCGTTGGGCGTGCGCCGTGCGGCGACGAGCCAGGCGACGAGAAGCGTCCCGCCGATGGCGAAGGCGCCGACGAGGAGCCCGGTCGCCGCGCCGACGGCGACGACCACCGCCGGCCGGTCGATGCCCTCCCAACGGATCCGCGTGAGCGCCGCGAGGGCGGAGAGGAGGACCGCGATATTGAGCGCGATCGCCGCGGGCTCGGCCGGGAGGTGGGCGATCGCGAAGACCCCCACCGGCGCGCCCGCCAGCGCACCGATCGCGACGAGAATGGTGTCGCGCCGGCGAAGGTCAGCGAGAAGGCCGGAGCGCAGGAGGACACCGGAGGCGACGAGATCGAGCAGGATCGCGACGCTCGTCGCAAAGAGAGGCGACCAAAAGAGCGTCAGAAGCGGCACGGTGACGAGGGCGAACCCGAACCCCGTCGCCCCTCGGACGAACGCGGCGACGAACACGATCGCCCCCGCCGCCACGAATTCCATCGAAACCTCCCCCGGCACGCGTCAGAGGCCGAGAGGTCCCGTCGGCGCGCTGGATCAATCCAATCCCCCCGTCGCTCTATCGCAGTCGCGGCACGAGGCATATAAGCCGGGCCGCCCGTCATGACCGAACGGGCGGCGTCCACTCAGCGAACGCCGGCGTGGTCGGCACATCGTTTCCGGCAACGGCCATGGCGATCGGCCGAACGGGAGTGTCGTCCCGCGCCACGCCGCCATCGGAGGCGGCGCGGCGGCTCGGCTCCGCTCAGGAGGCCGCGGCGGCCGGCGTGCGGGCCTCGTAGAGGTCGCGGCCCTCGACGAGGGCGCGGATCTTGGCGTCGGCGATCGAGCGCTTCAGCATCCAGAAGCCGCAATCGGGATGGATATAGCGGATGCGCCCCTCGCCGAGCAGACCGGCCGCGCGCTCGATGCCGCGGGCGATCTGGTCGGCGCTCTCGACCTCGGTCCGCTTGACGTCCACGACCCCGAGACCGAGGCCGATTTCGGGCCTCAGGCCGCGAAAGGCCGTCACCTCCTCGGCCGGACGGTGCGCCATCTCCATGACGATGTGATCGACCTTCAACGCGTTGAGGAAACCGATCAGCTTGTCCCACGTCCCTTTTTGGACGCTCTGCCCGCCATAATTGCCGAAACAGAGATGGATCGCGGGCGTCGTCTTCACCGCGGAGAGCACGATATTGCACGCCTCGGCCGCCCACTCCCATTCATCGGGATGGCCGGGCAGGTTCGCCTCGTCGATCTGCACGATCTCGGCGTCGCAAAAAGCGACCTGCTCGGCGAGCGCTTCGGCGATCGCCATCGCGAGCTTCGGCGTCGATCCATAATGCCGGTCCGACAGCGTCTTTGCGAGCATATGCGGGCCGGTCAGCGTGAACTTGAACGTCTTCGATGCGAGCGCCTTGGCGCGCGAACACGCCGCCGGCAGGTCGAGCGTTCCACCGGAGATCGGCCCGTCGACGATGCCGGCCGGCCGCGTGCGGAAGGCCATGCCCTGCTGCTCGCGAAAGGATTGAATTTCCGCGAAGGTGAGCGCCGTGCGCACACCCGCCATCGGCTGCACGAAATACTCGATCATCCCGTTGGTCTCGGGATGGTTGACGTCGAAGCGGTAGAGTTCCCCGTCGCACACGACGTCGATGCCGGCGCGCTCCTGGGTTGCAAGGACGACGCGGGTCGCGTCTATCACCGCCTGCTCGCTGGGCGAGGCGGCAAGCCAGTCCGGAATGGGATAGGATCCCACGACGGTCGTGAGAATGCCGGGCGTCGTCATCGTTCGCTCCCTCGTTGCTGCACTTGACCCGAACGGGGCCGGCAGGAATTATCGATTTAGTTAATAACCATAAGGGCACCTCGATCATGTCGCAACATGCCCCCACGGCATCGGAAACGTCCTCGACTGAAACGCGCGTCGCGCGCGCCCCGGCGCCGGCGGGAGGGGCCGGCATTGCCGGCTGGATGAAGCGCCACTGGATCCCGATCGCGGCGCATGGGGCGGTGCTCGTCGCCTGGCAGCTTTGGGTCGTGCTCGGCGAGGTCCCGGCCTATGTCATGCCGAGCCCGGTCGCGACCTTCGCCTCGCTGTGGGAGAGCTATGACTGGGTGAACAACACCATGGTCACGGCGGGCGAGATCCTGACCGGCTACGCGATCTCGGTCGTCTTCGGGGTGGGCGTCGCGCTGTTGTGCTCCTGGTCGCGGATTCTCGACCAGGCGGTGATGCCGCTGATGATCAGCCTCAACATGATTCCGAAGGTCGCGCTCGGCCCGTTGTTCATCGTTTGGTTTTCCTACGGCTTCACCCCGAACGTCCTCATCGTGTTCGCGATCTCGGTCCTGCCGATCCTCCTCACCACCGCGCGGGGCCTGCGTGAGGTCGAGCCCGACCTTCTCGACCTCGTGCGCGCGCTGAAGGGGTCGCGTTGGCAAATTTTTACGAAGATCCAACTTCCGGGTGCACTGCCCTATATCTTTTCCGGTATGAAGGTCGCGACGGTTCTGGCGGTCGCGGGTGCGATCGTCGGCGAATTCATCGCGTCCGATTCTGGGCTCGGCTATCTGATGCTGCAGGTCCAGGTGACGCTCGACACGGCCGCGATGTTCATGGCCGTCCTTCTCATCACGATGATTGGCGTCGTGCTTTATGGCCTCGTCCAGCTCCTCGAATATGTCACCGTCTCGCGCGACAGCCGTGTCAGCCACGCCTGAGCCCCGGCCCCGTCCGCAGACCCGCGACCCGGAACGCACACGCGGCTTCATCATGAAAGCCGCGCGGGAGGCTTTCGCCCGCGAAGGGTTCGGCGGCGCGCGGATCGACACGATCGCCGCCGCCTCGGGCGTCAACAAGCGGATGATCTACTATTATTACGGGGACAAAGAGGGCCTCTTCCTCGCCGTCCTCGAAATGATCTACGACGAGCTGTCGGACGCCAGCGAGACGCTGGAGCTGACCGGCACGCCGCGCGAGGCGCTCGGCCAGTTCGTCGGCTTCGTCTGGGGCTACTATCTCGAGCATCCTGACGCGATCGCGATCCTCAACAACGAGAATTTGCACCGCGGCACCCATCTCGCGAAGTCGACGCGGATGCGGGGGATCAAGCGACCTCTCGTCCATAAGCTCGAAGCGCTCTTGCAGCGCGGAGCGGCCGAAGGCGTCTTCAAGCCGAACCTCGACCCGGTGACGCTCCACATCACCGTGATCGCGCTCGTCTATCTCTACATCGGCAACACGCCCACATTGTCGATCTATTTCGGCCGCGATCTCGCGGCGGACGCCGCGCGCGAGGCCTGGCGCGCCCACATCGAGGCGATGCTCTATGCGACCGTCGCCGCCGACCCGTCGACGGGGCCGGCCGCTTGACCTCGCGGATCGGATGTAACCATATGGTTGAAACACCGGCGAAGGCTTAGCGGCGCGAAGACCGTCG
Organism: Acuticoccus kalidii; assembly: GCF_021556395.1. Classification (GTDB taxonomy): domain Bacteria; phylum Pseudomonadota; class Alphaproteobacteria; order Rhizobiales; family Amorphaceae; genus Acuticoccus; species Acuticoccus kalidii. Next base: position 32,648 of record NZ_JAKGCS010000008.1, on the reverse strand, counting down.
GCCCGTCCGCCGCACGCTTCGTGGGAGACGACGCCGATGACGGACGCTGCCGACCGCCTGCTCGATGCCGCCGACCTGCCGGACCGGATCGACGATGTCGACGCGCTCGAAGAGCTGATGACCCGGCCCTCACCCGCCCTTGTCGACGATCTCGCCGCGGTGCCTGGCGATATCATCGTCCTCGGCGCGGGCGGGAAAATGGGCCCGACCCTCACCCGCCTCGCCAAGCGCGCTGCGCCGGACAAGAGGGTGATCGCGGTCGCACGCTTTTCCAATCCCGCTTTGATCGACGCCCTATCGGCCCACGGGGTCGACTGCATCGCCGCCGACCTCCTCGACGAGGTGGCGCTCGCGCGGCTGCCGGATGCGGCGAACGTCGTCTACATGGCAGGCTTCAAGTTCGGAGCCGACAGCAATGCGGCGATGACCTGGGCGATGAACGCTCTCGTCCCCGCGCATGTCGCCAAGCGCTATCAAAACGCGCGCATCGTCGCTTTGTCGACAGGGTGCGTCTATCCCTTCGTCCCCGTCGACAGCGGCGGACCGACGGAGGAGACGCCGGTCGGCCCGCCGCCGGGGGAATATGCGTGGTCGTGCCTCGCCCGCGAGCGGATGTTCGAGCACGGATCGCTGACGCATGGCACGCCCGGCCGCCTCATCCGCCTCAATTACGCGATCGACATGCGCTATGGCGTGCTCCACGACATCGCGCGCGCAGTGCATGACGGCGCGCCGGTCGACGTGCGGATGGGCCACGCCAACGTCATCTGGCAGGGCGATGCGAACAGCCAGATCCTGCGCGCCCTCAAGGTCGCGACGCGTCCGACGAGCCCGCTCAACGTCACCGGCCCCGGCACCTTGTCGATCCGCGCTCTCGCCGAAGCCTTCGCCGAACGCTTCGGCACACGCGCGACGATCGTCGGAACCGAGGCGGAGACGGCGTGGCTCAACAATCCGGCGCTCGCGGAGCGTCTCTTCGGACGGCCGGTCGTGTCCCTCGAACGGCTCATCGATTGGCAGGCCGACTGGATCGCCCGCGACCTGCCCTCGCTCGGCAAGCCGACGGGCTTTCAGGTCCGCGACGGGAAATTCTGAGGTGACGCCCCGGACCGACGATCCGGGGCGTGCGATCGTCCGCTCAGTTGGTCGGCACCGTGATCGATGTGTCGATGAACTTGTTCGTCACCGCGTCCATGATGTCGAACGGTTCGTCGAGCTCGAAATAGGTCTCGGTGAGCTTGTAGTCGTCCTGAAGGCGGCCCTCGTCGAAATAGCCGAGACCCTTGGTGGTTGACGTCTCATCCGTCAGCAGCTCGACGACGAGCGCCCAGTTCTGCATCTCGTTGTCCTTTTGCAGACCGGAATTGGCGGCGACCAGCGCGTCGACGCACGGCTCCGGCGTCTCGACGCATTGCTTGAACGCGCGCTGCGTGACGTGGACGAAATTCTCGACCGCCTCCGGGTGCTCTTCGAGGAAGGCGCCATTGACGATGATCGAATTGCCATACGGGTTGATGCCGTATTCCTTCCAGGCGAAGAATCCCATGTCGTCGCCCAGCTCACGCTGGAAGATATGATGGATGTTGTAGAACGACGTGGTGATGTCGAACGCGCCGGACTTGAGGCCGGCGAGCTTGGCGTTCGGCTGCACGTTCACCCATTTCACCGAAACCGGCTCGATGCCGACCGCCTTGGCGAGCGCCGGCCACATCGCCCGCGCCGCGTCGGAGGGCGGGTTGCCAATCGAGTGGCCGGGGAAATCCTTCACGTCCTTGATGCCCGAGGACTTCAGCCAATACATGCCGTAGGGCGAATTGGCGTAGATGTTCATCACCGCGACGAAGTCGGCGCCCTTGCCCTTGGCGATCAAAGCGGTCCCGAGGTCGGCGAGGCCGAGCTGGGAGCGGCCGATGCCGGTGCGCTGGGCCGCCATTTGCGAGCCCTTGCCCTGCTCGATCGACAGGTCGATGCCCGCCTCTTCGTACCATCCTTGCGCCTTGGCGTAGTAATATGGCGCGTGATCGCCGCCGGCGACCCAGTTGAGGACGAAATCGATCTCGACCTCATCCGCCGCATGGGCGGCCGGAACCATCAACAAAGCCGCAAAACCGGCGGCCAACACTCGACGCTTCATGATTTCCCCTCCCACTGTGCCCGTCTCGCGCAATTGACGACGCGCGCGAGTTCGGACAATGTAACCGCTTAGTTACCCAAGGTGCGATTAGTGGTCCTAGCTGTCAATCACATGATCCCGGCTGAGATCTGGCAAAATTTTTCCGCCGGCGAACACCCGTCGATCATGCCATTTTTCTTGATCGACGCGGGAGCCCGACATGGCCGTTGACGCCATGGCCGCGCCGCGCGGCACCGAAGCGACCGCCGCGGCGGGCAAGCCCCCCTTCATCCGGCTCGACAAGGTGCGGAAGGTCTATCGCACCGGCGCGGACGAATTCGTCGCCGTCTCCGACGTGACGATGGAGGTCGCGCAGGGCGAGCTCGTCTCGCTGGTCGGACCGTCGGGTTGCGGCAAGACCACCGTCCTCAAGATCCTCGCCGATCTTCACACCCATGATGGCGGGCGGGTCGATATCGGCGATGGCGAGCACCCGTTCACGCCGGGCCGCGACGTCGGCATGGTGTTTCAGCAGCCGCTTCTTTTGAAGTGGCGCACGATCATCGACAACGTGCTCCTGCCGGCCGAAATCCTGGGGCTTCCGATGAAGCCGGCGCGGGAGCGGGCGCGCGATCTCCTCAAGCTCGTCGGCCTCGAAGGCTTCGAGGCGAAGAAACCTTACGAATTATCGGGTGGAATGCAGCAGCGCGCGGCGATCGCCCGCGCGCTCGTCCACGATCCGAAGCTCGTCCTGATGGACGAGCCGTTCGGCGCGCTCGACGCGTTGACGCGCGAGCGGATGAATCTCGAACTTCTGAGGATCTGGGGAGAGAGCGGGAAGACGATCCTCTTCGTCACCCACTCGATCCAGGAGGCCGTGTTGATGGGCTCGCACTGTGCGGTCCTCACCTCAGGCCCGGCGCGGATGGCGGACTATTTCGCGATCGATCTGCCCTATCCCCGCCGGCTCGACATGCGCCAGTCGCCCGAATTCGGCGCGTACGCACAACGAATCTACCACCTGCTCGGCATGGATTAGCGCGGATCACATGCGGCCCTCCCCCACAACAAACACAATGGGAGGCGCCGCCATCGAAGGGAGGATTACGGATGAAGAGATTGACCCTCGCCGCCGCGGCGCTCGCCGTCCTCACGGCACCCGCGCTCGCGGACGACTATCCCTGGACGCCGGACAAGCCGATCACGATCATCGTGCCTTGGGGCGCGGGCGGGGCGACGGATCAGGTGTCGCGCGTCACCGCCGGCGTTCTGGAAGACGCGCTCGGCCAGCGCGTCGTCATCGTCAATCAGCCCGGTGCATCGGGCGCGATCGGCAAGAAGAACGCCTTCGAGGCCGACCATGACGGCTACACCTGGGCCGCCGGCGCGCCCAAGCAGCTCGGCACCTACAAGCTCCTCGGCCAGTGGGACACGTGGGTCGACGATTGGCGGCTTTACAACACCGTGACCAACGTCCCCCTCGTCGCGGTCAATCCGAACGCCCCTTACGAGACGATGGACGACTTCGTCGCCGCGATGAAAGACGGCTCGGTGACGATCGCGACCGCCGGCGCCGGCTCCTCCGGCCACGCCGCGGCCGAAGCGCTGAAGGGTGCCGTCGGCGGAAGCTACAAACACGTCACGTATGATGGCGGCAATCCGGCCGTGGTCGCGACCGTCTCGGGCGAGGCGGAAGCAACGACACAGCTCGCCTCCGAGCAGGCCGAGATGGTCCGCGCCGGGCGCCTTCGTCCGCTCGCCGTGCTCGCCGATCAGCCGCTCGAGATCGACGGCTATGGGACCGTGCCGCCGATCACCGATTTCGTCGAGGAAAAGCTGCCGATCCTCTCCACCGCCTTCGGCATCTTCATTCCCGTCGAGGGCACGCCGGAGGAGGTGATCGCGACATTCGACCAGATCTGGGCCGAGGTGATCCCGAACGCCGAACCCTTGCGCAAATATGCGCTCGAGAAGGGGGCGCTCTTCACCCCCGCCGCGGGCGACGAGGCGCGCGAGCGCGTCTGGCCGGAGATCCAGGCGGACGCCTGGTCCTTCGATGCGGCGGGCCGCACGAAGATGTCGCCGGACGAGCTCGGCATTCCGAAACCCTGATCGATGCCGGGCCGCGCTCCGGCGCGGTCCGGCTTCGCTCCCGCGCGCGCCGTCGCGGTTTAACCCCGGTCCCTTCGCAGCCGTCCGAACAGCATGTCATCGACACCCCGCGCGGATTTCGTCTTCTCGATGCTCCTCACCGTGCTCGGTGTGGCGGTGATCGTGGAATCGGTGCGGATGCCCCGATTGCAGGAGCTCGGCGTCGACCCGATGAGCGCGCCCGGTCTGACGCCGGGCCTTCTCGGCGTGATCCTCACCGGGCTCGGCATCGCCCTTTTCGCGCGCAGCGTGCGGGCCGCGCCCGTCGCCGGCGAGGCCGAAGGCGGTTGGGGCCGCCTCGCGCTCGCGCTGGGGCTCTGCCTCCTTTATGCGGCGGGGCTCGTCGGACGGATGCCGTTCATGGCGGCGACGGGGATCTTCGTCTTCCTCTTCGTCGCCGCCTTCTCCTGGGGGCGAGCCTCGGCGGCGCGGATGCTGATGATGGCGCTGGCGCTCGCGGTCGGCACCGCCGTCCTCGTCACGTTTCTCTTTGAAAAGATCTTCCTGGTGCGCCTTCCGTGATCGATCAGCTCATCGACCTCGGCGCCGCGATCGTCGCCCTCGCCGCGCCGTCGAGCCTCCTTTCCGTCCTCTGGGCGACGCTTCTCGGCATGACGGTCGGGATGCTGCCGGGGCTGACGGCGACGCTCGGCATCGCGCTCCTCACGACGCTCACCTTCCGCATGGCCCCGGAAGACGCGATCCTGATCCTCATCTCGATGTATGTCGGGGCGATCTATGGCGGGAGCCGCACGGCGATCCTCCTCAACATTCCGGGCACCCCGGCGAACGCCGCATCGAGCCTCGACGGCTTTCCCCTCGCCCGCCAGGGCCGCGCCGGGGAGGCGATGGGGCTCGCGACGGTGGGCTCTTTTCTCGGCGGCTGTGTCGGGCTGGTGCTCCTCGCTCTGATCGCCCCGCAACTCGCCGAGTTCGGGCTTCGCTTCCAATCCTATGAGTTCTTCTGGCTCGCCGTGTTCGGCGTCGTGATCTCCGGCCGGCTGACGGCGATGGACGATCCGATCAAAGGCTGGGTCGCGGGCTTTCTCGGCCTTCTCCTCGCCCAGGTCGGGCAGGAGGGGATCCACGCCTATCAGCGCTTTTCCTACGGCTCGGTGGATCTCGCGGGCGGCTTCGGGCTCCTGCCGGCGCTCGTCGGCGCGTTCGGCTTCGCCGAGCTTTTGTCGGTGATGAAGCAGCCCGCTTATCAGACCGTGCGCGACTATGGCGGCCGCGTCCTGCCGCGCCTTCGCACCGTCCTGTCGCGCTGGTGGCTGGTGCTGCGCTCCGGCGTCCTCGGCACGGTGATGGGGATCATTCCGGGTGTCGGCGAGGATATGGGCGCGTGGGTCTCCTATGCCGCCGCGCGGCGGGCGAGCCGCGAGCCGGAGACCTTCGGCAGCGGCAACACCGCCGGCCTCCTCGCCGCCGAGACCGGCAACAACGCCGCCGTCCCGGGCGCGATCATCCCGGTTCTGACGCTCGCGGTGCCCGGCTCGGCGCCCGCCGCGGTGCTCCTCGCGGCGATGTTCATCCATGGCGTGCGGCCGGGGCCGCTCATCATGATCGAGAATCCCGGCTTCATCTTCGAAGTGGCGGCGATGGTCTTCTGGGCTTCCGTCGCGATTCTCCTGCTCGGTCTCGCGCTCACAAAGCCGATGCTCTTCGTCCTCAGGGTGCCGCGCGAATATCTGATGCCGATCGTGTTCGTCCTGTGTGTCGTCGGCTCGTTCGCGATCGCGAGCCGGGTGTTCGACATCTGGGTGATGCTCGGCTTTGGCGTCTTCGGTTTCATCCTGCGGCAAATGAACTATCCGATGGCGCCGCTTGTTCTCGGTATCGTGCTCGGCGACATTCTCGACAAGAATTTCAGGCGCGGCATGGTGCTGTCGGACGGCTCGTTCGAGCCGTTCGTCACCCGTCCGATCTCGGGCGTCCTTGCCGCCCTCACGCTCGTGACCATCCTTTGGGGGATAGGTCCCGTGCGCCGCGCCGTCGCGCGCCTATTTCGGCGAAGCTGATTCGCCCCCCGCCTCTGGAGACGATGCCATGACCGACCGCCCGCTTCTCAGCCTCGAAGGGGTCGACTTCTTCGAGCGCGACGTGACGATGCGGATGCCCTTTCGCTTCGGCGTCGTCACGATGACGAAGGCCCCGCAGACCTATGTCCGCGCGAGGATCCGCTTCGCCGACGGGCGGGAGGCAAGCGGCATCTCGTCCGAGCTTCTCGCCCCGAAATGGTTCGACAAGTCGCCGGACCTTTCCAACGAGGGCAATTTCGACCAGCTCCGCCGCTCCCTCGCGATCGCGCGCGAGGCCTATGAGGCGGCCGATCGCGACACCGCGTTCGGCATCCACGTCCAATCCGACGCGGCGATACGGGAGGCGAACGAGCGGGCGGGCCTTCCCCCGCTCGTCGCCTCGTTCGGCAAGGCGCTGCTCGACCGGGCGATCCTCGACGCCATGTGCAAGGCCGAGCGGATCTCGATCTTCACGGCAGCGCGCGCGAACCGCTTCGGCCTCACCGCAGCGCTGACGCCGGACCTTGGCGATTTCGACCTCGACGCCTTCCTCGCCACGCTCTCGCCGGCCGGGACGATCCACGCGCGGCACACGGTCGGCCTCGTCGATCCGATCACGGCGGCGGACCTTCCCGCCGACAAGCGCGTCGATGACGGGCTGCCCGAGACGCTCGAGGAGGTGATCGCGACCTATGGCGTCACCCATTTCAAGCTCAAGGTCGGGGGGGATCTCGAGGCCGATATCGAGCGGCTGACGGCGATCGCCGCGGCGCTCGATCATCTGCCGAGCTACCGCGCGACGCTCGACGGGAACGAGCAATATCGCGACGTCGGCGGCGTTCTCGAGCTCTGGCGCCGGATCGAGGCGACCCCGGCGCTCGCGCGCCTTGCTGAGGCGATCGTCTTCATCGAGCAGCCGATTGCGCGGGCGAAGGCGTTCGAGGCGAACATTTCGGATCTGTCCAACGAGAAGCCGGTCGAAATCGACGAATCGGACGCGACGCTCGACGCCTTTGTCCGCGCCAAGGCGCTCGGCTACCGCGGCGTGTCGTCCAAATCGTGCAAAGGCGTCTACCGCTCGCTCCTCAACCGGGCGCGGTGCACGATGTGGAACCACGCGGCGGGCGAGCCGCGTTATTTCATGTCGGCGGAGGATCTGACGACCCAGGCGGGCACGGCGGTCGAGCAGGATCTCGCCCTCGCGACGCTGATCGGCTGCACCGACGTCGAGCGGAACGGGCACCATTATGTGAACGGGATGAGCGCCGCCTCGCCCGCCGAGCAGTCGAACTTTCTCGCCGCCCATCCAGACCTTTACAACAACACGCACGGCGCGGTCCGCGTGCGGATCGAGCAGGGACAGATCTCGATCGCCTCGCTCGACCAGCCGGGCCTCGCGGGCGGCGCCGAGCCCGACTTCGCCGCGCTGAAGCCGATGACCTACGCGGCGTGAACCATGGCGACGTCCGCACCCACTCCCCTCGGCCCGGCCGATATTCCCGCATGTCTCGCATTCTCGGCCGAGGCCGGATGGAACCAGACCGCGGCCGATTGGGCGCTGATGCTGTCGGCGGGCCGTGGGGTCGGGATTGTCACGGACCGGCTGATCGCCACCGCCGCCATCGTCCCCTATGAGGGCTTCGGCTGGATCTCGATGGTCTTCGTGGCGCAATCGGAACGGCGCCGGGGCCATGCGCGGACCTTGATGGAATGGGCGGTCGCCGCGCATCGCGAAGCGGGCCGCGTGCCCGCTCTCGATGCGACGCCGGCGGGCCGCGAGGTCTATCGGCGGATGGGGTTCACACGGGTGTGCGACGCGACGCGCTATGAGGGTATCGGCGGACGCGAGGACGGCGTGTCGCCCTCCTACATCGTTCCGGCGACGGGCGATGATCTCGCCGCGATCATTGCCTATGACGCGCAATATTTCGGCGTCGAGCGCGGGACGATTCTCGCCGCTTTGCTGGCTCGTTCGACGACGTTCGCGGCGGTCGCCCGCGAGAACGGCCGCATCACCGGCTACGTGATCGGCCGGAACGGGACGCGGGCGACGCAGATCGGTCCGCTCGTCGCCGATCGGGAGGCCGACGCCGCGGCGCTCCTTTCCACCGCCTTGAGCCGGATCGATGGGCCGGTCTTCGTCGACGTGATGGATCGGCACGAGGCGGTCGGCGAAAGCCTCACCCGGCGCGGCTTCGCGGTGCAGCGCCGGTTCGAGCGCATGGCCTATGGCGACACCGAGGGACGGGTCCGAGATGCGCCGGAAATCGTGGCGATCGCCGGACCGGAGCTCGGCTGACCCCTATCCGAGCCCGGCTGCGGGACGGAAAACGAGGCGGCAAATGGTGCCATCGGCGACGGTACGCGTCGTTTCGGCGTCGAGCTGTTTGATCAACGCGCCGACAATACCGAGACCCGACCCGCCGATCGGCGCCGGCCCCGACTGACGCGGCGCGGGCTCCGCGTCGCGGCCGGTCCCGTCGTCGGAGACGACCGCCTCGATCCGCCCGTCTTCGAGATGCCGCAAGGATACCAGCACCGTGCCTTGCCGGCCGCCGGGAAAGGCGTGTTTCAACGCGTTGGTCACGAACTCGTTGACGATGAGACCGAGCGGGGTCGCCTCGGCGACGAGGAGCTCGGTCGGCTCCAACGCGCGTGACAGACTCACATTGGGCGGGGCCAGCGAGGCGGCGACCGAATCGCAGATCCTGTCGATGAGCTGATCGGCCCGAACGCTCTCGGTCTGCTGGTTGCCGTCGAGAACGTCATGGATCGCGGCGACGGAGATGAGGCGGCGCTCGAACTCGGTCATCGCCTCGTCGACGACGGCTTCCTTCGCCTCCCGCCGCGTCGCGCGCAGCAGGGAGACGAGAAGGGCGAGATTGTTCTTCGAGCGGTGGACGAGCTCGCGATTGAGGTTCGCTTGCTGGGCGAGCAGATCCTTCAGCGTCTGTTCGGTCCGCGCGCCCTTTTCGAGTTCCTCCGTCAGTCTGCCGACGAGCTGGCGGTTCTCGGTGGCGCGCGCCCCCCGCTCGTCGTCCTGGACGATGAGGAGATAGATGACGTTCGCCTCGGACGTGCGGATGCGGATCGCCTGGCCGTGCAGCGGGATCGGGGTACCCGCGCCGTTGCCGGCGATCGGCGTCAAAGCGAACGGATGCCATGACGAGGCCGCGGCGATCTCCGCCATCGCCTCCCACACGGTCGCCTCGCCATCGGCCCAAAGGGAGACGAAATCGCCCTGCCCGTGCCCGCCCGGCGCGGCGCATCCGAAATCCCGACGCGCGCTGTCATTGGCGAACGCGATCTCACCCGCACGGCCCACGATCAACGCACCGACATCGAGCTTCTTCAGCGCTTCGGCGGTGAGGTCGTTGTCGAAACGGGGCTCGTCGTCGCGCGTGACGGCGAGCATCCATTTCGGTGTGGCGGTGGCGGTGTCGTCCATGTCCCACGCATCCCGGCTGCGCGGCGGGATCGACGGACGCGTGTCCCGCTCGAGGAGTTTCAGGGGCGGCCGACCGCGTTCGGCCGGACGAGAGCGTGCGCGATCCGGCGTTGCCGCATCATCATAAAGACCGTCTTGGCTTCCAACGGAAAGAGAGGCCGGCGGGCCGTGCAGCCTGCGCAACTCCCGTTCGGTTCCACCGCTCCATTCGGACGTTTGCGACAGTGGCCGCACGCCGTCGATTGGCACCATCGGATACTCTCCCAGCTTTAGGACGCACTCGATCATGAGCGGTTGCTCCGGATCATCGTCCTATGCGGTAGTGACACGCGAAGCTGGCGTGGAGATTGCCGCGACAGCCGCCCGACACAACCTCACCCCGTTCGGCCGGGGACGGCGCAACCCTTCGTCATTGACGGGAACGGCCGCGCGGGCCACCCTCACCACAACGAAGGGTCGCTCGGCACGGTGTTTGCAACGCATGCCGCGATCGATACCGAAGACAAGGCTCGGAGGGGGTTCCGCCTTTTGCGCATCCTCACGTTAATCGCGGCGCGGCTCGTGAAAGCGGTCATCGTGCTGCTCTTGATCGTCGTGGCGAACTTTCTCCTCATTCACGCGGCGCCCGGCGATCCTGCCGCCGTGATGGCTGGCGAGGCGGGCGCCGCCGATGAGATCTTCATCGAACAGCTTCGCGACCGGTTCGGCCTCAACGAGCCCTTCCCGGTCCAGCTCTGGACCTATCTGAAAGGCGTCATCCAGCTCGATCTCGGCTATTCCTACCGCCAGCAGCAGCCGGTGCTCGACCTCATTCTCGCCCGCCTGCCCGCAACGCTCATCCTCACGATGACCGCCTTCGTCATCTCGCTGACGCTCGGCGTCGTGCTCGGCGTCGTCGCCGCGGCCCGTCAGGGCACTTGGACCGACAGCTTCGTCACCTCCCTGTCGCTCCTCTTCTATGCGACGCCGCTCTACTGGGTGGCGCTGATGGCGGTCCTGCTCTTCTCCGTCCAACTCGGCTGGCTGCCCGGCTACGGGTACGAGACGATCGGCGCCGGATATACGGGGCTCCCCCATGTCGCCGACGTCGCCAAACACCTCGTCCTGCCGGCGCTGACGCTCGGCCTCTTCTTCACGGCGATCTACATGCGCATGACGCGCGCCTCGATGCTCGAAGTCTCGCGCATGGACTTCGTGAAGACGGCGCGCGCCAAGGGCCTGTCGCCGAGCCGGGTGCAGCGCCGACATATCCTGCGCAACGCGCTCCTGCCGGTGGTGACGCTCGCCGGCCTGCAAGCGGGCCAGCTCGTCGGCGGGGCGGTGCTCACCGAAACGGTGTTCGCCTGGCCCGGCATCGGCCGTCTGATGTTCGAGGCGCTCGCCCAGCGCGACTATAATCTGCTTCTCGGCATTCTCCTCATTTCGGCGGCGGTGGTGATCATCTTCAACATCATCACCGACGTGATCTACACCCTCATCGACCCGCGCATCGGAGCGAACGCATGACGCTCGCCGCGACGGCGCCCGCCCGCCATCCGGCGTTGGACTTCTGGTTCCGCTTCGCGCGCAATCGCGGCGCGGTGTTCGGCCTCCTCGTGCTTCTCGTCGTCATCGCGGTCGCGGTGTTCGCGAACGTGATGTTCCCCGACAGCCCGTGGAAAATGGTGCAGCGACCTTTCCTGGAGCCGTTCCAAGTGGAGGGATTGCCCCTCGGGACGGACACGCTCGGCCGCAATGTCGCCGCGGGCCTTGCCTATGGCGCGCGCGTCTCGCTGGTGGTGGGGCTGATCTCGACGCTGTTCTCGCTGGCGATCGGCGTGCCGCTCGGCGCGGCGGCTGGCTATTATGGCGGTCTCGTCGACGACATTTTGATGCGCATCACCGAGTTCTTCCAGACGATCCCGAGCTTCGCTCTCGCGATCGTGCTCGTTGCGATCTTCCAGCCTTCTCTCTCCTCGATCGTCGCGGCGATCGCGATCGTCTCCTGGCCGCCGGTGGCCCGCCTCGTCCGCGCCGAGGTGATGAGCCTCAAGAGCCGCGAATTCGTCGAGGCGGCACGGCTCGCCGGGCTCTCGCACCTTCACATCCTGACACGGCAGATCCTGCCGAACGCGATGAGCCCCATCATCGTGATGGCCTCGCTGATGGTGGCGACGGCGATCCTCCTCGAAAGCTCCCTCTCTTTTCTCGGCCTCGGCGATCCGAACATCATGAGTTGGGGCTATATGATCGGCGCCGCCCGCACGGTGATCCGCAATGCGTGGTGGCTCTCTTTCTTTCCAGGCGTGTGCATTCTCGTCACCGTCCTCGCCCTCAACCTGATCGGCGAGGGTCTCAACGACGCGCTCAACCCGCGCCTCGCGCGCAAGGGCCGGTGAGCCGATGAGCGTCCTTTCAGTCGAACATCTCACCATCGGCCTGCCGAAAGGGGCCGATCGGCGCCATGCGGTGAAGGACGTCTCGTTCACCATCGAGGCGGGAGAAATCCTGTGCGTCGTCGGCGAATCGGGGTCGGGCAAATCGATGGCGGCCAATGCCGTGATGGGGCTGTTGCCGGACCTCGTGGCGGTCGAGAACGGCCGCGCGATGTTCGACGGAAAGGACCTCTTCGCCCTTCCCGAGCGGGCCCGCCAGGCCCTGCGGGGCGACCGGATCGCGATGATCTTCCAGGAGCCGATGACCGCGCTCAACCCGTTGATGCGCATCGGCGACCAGATCGCCGAAGTCTATGATGCGCACGGCGCCCTCACCCCGCGCCAGCGGCGGGCGAAGGCCGTCGCGCTCGCGACCGAGGTCGGCCTTCCCGACCCGGAGGCGATCGTGCGCGCCTATCCCTTCCAGCTCTCCGGCGGGCAGCGCCAGCGGGCGATGATCGCGATGGCGCTTGCCCTCGAGCCCGATCTCCTGATCGCCGACGAGCCCACCACCGCGCTCGACGTCACCACACAGGCGCAGATCCTCAGCCTCATCAACGATCTTCAGCGCCGGCACGGCATGGCGGTGATGTTCATCACCCACGATTTCGGCGTGGTCGCGGAGATCGCGACGCGCGTCATCGTCATGCGTTATGGCGAGATCGTCGAGGCGGGCGACGCCGCAACCGTCCTCAACGCGCCGCGGCACGACTACACCAAGCGCCTGTTGGAGGCCGTCCCCTCCGACGTCGTGCCCGCCGCTGCCGCCCCGCGCGAGACGCCGATGCTCGCGGTCGACGGGCTGACGAAGACGTTCGGCGGAAAACGAAGCCTCTTTGCCAAGCGGCGCGTGGTGAAGGCGGTCGACGACGTCTCCTTCACGATCGCGAAGGGCGAGATCCTCGGCCTCGTCGGCGAATCGGGCTCCGGCAAATCGACCGTCGGCCGCTCGATCGTCCGGCTCGTCGAGCCCGATGGCGGCTCGATCACCATCGACGGGCAGGAGATCACCACGCTCGACGCCGCCGGGCTGCGCAAGGCACGGCGACGGGCGCAGATGGTGTTCCAGGACCCTTACGCCTCGCTCAACCCGCGCACCCGCGTCGCGGCGGCGATCACGCAAGGCCCGGTCGCGATGGGAACGCCGCGCAAGGAGGCGCTTGCCGACGCACGCCGGCTGCTCGAGACCGTGGGGCTCGATGCGAGCGCGGCAGACCGCTATCCGCACGAATTCTCCGGCGGCCAGCGCCAGCGGATCGGCATCGCCCGGGCGCTCGCCATGCGGCCCGAACTCATCATCGCGGACGAGGCTGTGTCGGCGCTCGACGTGTCGATCCAGGCGCAGATCCTCGACCTTCTGCGCGATCTGCGCGAGCGATTCGGGCTCTCGATCCTCTTCATCACGCACGATCTGCGCGTCGCGGCGCAACTCTGTGACAGGATCGCGGTGATGCAGCAGGGCAAACTCGTCGAGATGGGCCCGGCGGAGGAGGTGTTCTTGCGACCCCAGGATCCTTATACGCAGCGCCTTCTCGCCGCCGTCCCCGGCGCGCGCTGGAGCGGCGCGGCGACGACGGCGGCCAGCGCATGAAGCCGCGCGAGCACGCGATCCTCCAAGCCGTCGCCGACGGGTTCGAGGAACAGGTCGCCTTCCTTCAGGATCTCGTCACGATCCCCTCCCAGCGCGGGGAGGAGGCGAGCGCGCAGGAGGCGTTCGCGCGGGCGACCCGCGCGCGCGGCTATCCGACCGAGATTTTCCCGATCGATCTCGACCTCATCCGCGATCATCCGGGCTTTTCTCCGGTCACGGTCGATTATTCCAACGTCGTCAACGTGGTCGCGACGCACCGCCCGCGCGAGGAGAAAGGCCGCTCCCTGATCCTCAACGGCCATATGGACGTCGTGCCGATCGGCCCAATGGAGATGTGGTCGGACCCGCCTTATTCGGCCAAACGCGACGGCGATTGGCTCTATGGCCGTGGCTCCGGGGACATGAAAGCCGGGATCACCGCGAACCTCGCCGCGCTCGACGCGCTCCGCCGGATCGGCCTGCAACCGGCCGCCACCGTGCACATTCAATCCGTCAGCGAGGAGGAATGCACCGGCAATGGCGCCCTCGCCTGCATGGTGCGCGGCTTCCGGGCGGATGCGGCGATCATCCCCGAGCCGGTGGAAGAGAAGCTCGTGCGCGCCAATGTCGGCGTGCTGTGGTTCAAGATCCGCGTCACCGGCCTTCCGGTCCACGCCCGCGTTGCCGACGCCGGGGCGAACGCGATCGAGGCGACCTATGGCATCATTGCCGCCCTTCGCGCGCTCGAGGCCCGGTGGAACGACGCGCGCGGCGCGCATCGTCATTTCGAGGCGCTCGACCACCCGATCAACCTCAATATCGGCAAGATCGAGGGCGGCGACTGGGCCTCCTCCGTCCCCGCCTGGTGCACGATCGACTGCCGGATCGCGATCTATCCCGGCGTCTCCCCCGCCGACGCGGCGGCCGAGATCGAAACCGCCGTCGCCGAGGCCGCCCGCGCCGACCGCTTCCTCGCCAACGCGCCGCCGACGATCGAATGGAACGGTTTCTTTGCCGAGGGCTATGTTCTCGAAGAGGGATCGGAGGCGGAGGCGACGCTCGCGCGGGCGCACCTCGCAGCGCACCGTCATCCGCTCGAAAGCTACGTGACGCCGGCCTATCTCGATGGTCGCGTTTTCGTGATCTACCAGGGAATCCCCTGCCTCGTTTACGGCCCCCACTCCGACAATGTGCACGGATTCGACGAGCGGGTGAGCCTGTCCTCGCTCCAACGGGTGACGGGGGCCATCGCGCTTTTCATCGCCGAATGGTGCGGCGTCGAGCCGATCGACTGAGCGCGGCCTGGCGCCGCAGCTTTACCGGCCCGATGATCGGTTTATATGGCGGGAGCAACGCGAAAGGGTCCGCCATGCTGTCGCTCGCCATCCGCCTCGCGGTTGTGATCGTGGCCGTCGTCGCGATCGGCGTCTTCGTCGTCGCGCCTTGGGAGTCCAACGCGCCCGAAATCGCAGGGGCCGAAAACGCCGACGATGTGCAACGCCGCATCACGGTGATTGACGCCGACGGCAACCCGATCGACGACGCGGAGGGGTATTCCCGCGTGCCGGCCATGGACGGAGCCGGTCCGCACGAGCTCGTCCGCTACGAAATGCCCCCGCCCAAGGAGACGCCGCCGCTCGATGACGGCGCCGCCGATCTCACCTGGCCGTCTCTGTGGAAGGACGGCGCGTTCTCGATGGACGCACCGGACGGCGACCGCGTCGGCTCGCCGGATCAGAGCCTCTTCCCGGAAGGCAGCTCCGCCGAAGACGTGATGAACTTCTTCCTCGACATGGACGATATGCGCTCCCTACAACCGCTCGAGGGCGCGATCCGCGCAGACCTCGACGGCAAGCGGGTGCGGATCGCCGGCTATACGACGCCGGTGGGGTTCAGCGACGCGGAGACGTCGTTCCTTCTCGTCCCCGAGCTCGGCGCCTGCATCCACGTTCCGCCGCCGCCGCCCAATCAGATCGTCTATGTCGAGAAGGCGGCGCAAACGCCGGAGATGTTCGCCCCGGTGTGGATCACCGGCACCTTGAAGGCGCAGCCGGTGGCGACGATCCTCGCCGATGTCGGCTATCAGATGGTCGACGTGACGACCGAGCCCTACAACTGATCACCGCCCCGCCGCTCCGTCCCCCGACGGGGCGGCCGGCAACGAAAAAGGCCGCCCGGAGCGCCGGACGGCCTTTCGTTCGCGCGACGGCCGGAGCCGCCGGCGCGCGTTCAGATCACGTAAGACTGGATCGGCGGGAAGCCGTTGAAGGCCACCGAGGCATAGGTCGACGTATAGGCGCCGGTGCCGCCGATGAGGATCTCGTCACCGATCTCGAGATTGATCGGCAGCGGATAGGGCTTCTTCTCGTACATCACATCGACCGAATCGCAGGTCGGACCGGCGAGGACGCACGGCGTCGCCTCTCCATCACGCGCGGTCATCACCGGATAGCGGATCGCCTCGTCCATCGTCTCGGCGAGTCCGTTGAACTTGCCGACATCGAGATAGACCCAGCGGATATCGCCTTCCGACTTCTGCGAGATCAGGATGACCTCGGACTTGATGACGCCGGCATTGCCGACCATGCCGCGGCCCGGCTCGATGATCGTCTCCGGGAGACGGTTGCCGAAATGGGAGCGGATGCACTCGTTGATCGCGTGGCCATACTCGGCCTCGCCCGGAATGTCCTCGAGATAGCGCGTCGCGAAGCCACCGCCGAGATTGACCATCTTCAGCTCGATGCCACGGTCGGACATCGTGTGGAAGATCTCGGCCGCCGAGCGCAGCGCCTGGTCCCAGGCGTTGGTGTTCTTCTGCTGCGATCCGACATGGAACGACACGCCATAGGCGACGAGGCCGGCGCGGTGGGCGTGATCGAGCACGTCGATCGCCATTGCGGGCTCGCAGCCGAACTTGCGCGACAGCGCCCACTCGGCCCCTTCGCCGTCGCACAGGATGCGGCAGAAGACGCGCGTGCCCGGCGCCTGACGGGCGACCTTGTCGACCTCGGCCTCGCAATCGACCGCGTAGAGGCGAACGCCGCGCTGGTAAGCGGCTGCAACGTCGCGCTCTTTCTTGATCGTGTTGCCGAACGAGATGCGGTCCGCGCTCGCGCCGGCGGCGAGCGCCATGTCGATCTCCTGCACCGAGGCGCAGTCGAAGTTCGAGCCGAGGCCGGCGAGCAGCGACAGGATCTCGGGCGCGGGATTGGCCTTGACCGCGTAAAAGATCCGGCTGTCCGGCATCGCCTTTTCGAAGCGAAGATAGTTGTCGCGCACGACGTCGAGATCGACGACGAGGCACGGGCCTTCCGGACGGTTGCGTCGGAGGAAATCAAGAATGCGGTCGGTCATCGCGGTAACCCCAATGTCCAAAGTTACGGCGTCGGCGCGGCATCCGCCGGGCTCGCGTTGGAGGCGAGCACCGTCGTCGTCCGAACCGAAGGCCCCCGCATGTCCACGGGGACGCATCGCGTCACACGTTCCGCACGAACGGCGCCAACCGTCGGCGGGGCGATTTGGATGACGACACCCGGGTATGGGTCCCGCGTACATCATCCCGTGATGCTAGCGCTTTGGATTGGGAGATTCCCTCACCGCACGCCTGGCAAAGATGTAGTCGCCTCTTCAGTGACCCCGGCCTTTGGACGGCCGGAAGAGACCAAGGAAGCCCTCTACGTCGTTGCTTCAAGTCGCGCTGCGTCGGGGCTAACTAGCGGCTCCTCGCCGCCAACCACCTCCACGCAGGGTCCGGTTCAATCCGGAAGACCGGTCATGCCCCGCTTTGGTCGGATCGGCATCGCCTCACCGCCCTCTGCGTGACCGGCACGCGACCACAGGCACGTGCGAAATTGGGCAAGCGGTATATGCGCGAACCGCGCCGCCGTTGCAAGACATCATCGCGAAGAAATCGACATCTTCGTGCAAGGCCCCAAAGCCTCTGGCGGACGGCCACGGTTTGCGGCAAATCAGCCTCTATGTCGCTGCCACTCGTGCTCATCGCCGTCGCCATTCTCATCGTGTTCATCGCCATCGTCGAAGCGACGGCGTCACGACTGAATCTGCCCCAATCGATCATGCTCGCCGGGCTCGGCATCCTCACCGGAACGTTCGCGACCATCGGCCCGGAGGGCGGCCCCCTCGCCCCGCTCGCGCTGCTTTATCGCGACCTTCCGGTCTCGGCCCAGTCGCTCACCTTCCTCCTCCTGCCGCCGCTTCTGTTCGACGCCGCATTTCGCATCGATGCCCGCCGGATGCTCGACGACGCGGCGCCGATCTTCCTGCTCGCCGTCGTCGCGGTGTGTGTGTCGACGTTCGCGGTCGGCTTCGCGCTCGCCCCGCTCGGAATGGCGCCGCTCGTCATCTGCCTCCTCCTCGGCGCCATCGTCTCGACGACGGACCCGCTCGCGGTCCTGTCGATCTTCCGCGATGTCGGCGCACCGGCGCGACTCGTGCGAATCGTCGAAGGAGAAAGCCTCTGGAACGACGCGGCGGCGATCGCCCTCTTCACGATCCTCCTCGGCGCGGCGACCACCGGCGCGGGCTCCTTCCAGGAAGGCGTGGTGATCTTCTTCGTCTCCGGCGTCGGCGGTCTTCTCGCAGGCGCGGCGATGGGCTTTGCCGCGATGATGGTGATGGCGCTCACCCGCAATCACCCGGCCGCCCTCACCAGCGTAACGGTCGCCCTCGCCTACCTCTCTTATGTTGTGTGCGAGACGCTGCTCGGAATCTCCGGCGCCATGGCGGTCGTCGCGGCTGGGATCGTCACCGCGGGACGGGCGCAATCGGGACGGGCGCCGGCCTCCTGGCGCCAGGTGAGCGGGATCTGGGATCAGCTCTCCTTCTGGTCGAACTCTCTCGTCTTCGTGCTCGCCTCGTTCCTGGTGCCGACCTTTCTGTCGGGCTTCGACTGGATGGTCGGGCTCGCCGTCGTCGTCCTCATCGTGGCGGCCTTCGCGGCGCGCGCGCTCGTTCTTTGGGGCTTTCTGCCGCTGCTCCAGAAGGCGGCGCTCGCGCAACATATCGGCGACCGGGCGAAGACGCTGTTGTGGTGGGGCGGCTTGCGCGGCGCGCTGACGCTCGTCCTCGCGCTCTCGGTGAAGGAGCACGCCGATATCTCGCCGTCGGCGCAGGATTTCGTCGCCTTCCTCGCGACGGCCTTCACCCTGTTCACGATCCTCGTCAACGGCCTCACCTTGCGCCCGCTGACGCGCGTTCTCGGCCTTCATCGGCTGAGCCCGTTCGACCGCAGTCTCGGCTTCGGCGCCCGCGCCCTCGCGACCGATACCGCCCGGATGCGGGTCGAGCAGACCGCCTCCCATTACGGCATCTCGGGCGAGATCACCGAGGCCGCGCTCTCGGCCTACAACGAGGCCGCCCATTCGGACGGCGGGGTGCCCGTCTCGGCCCGCGCGCGGCTCGAGCTCGCGCTCGTGGTGCTCGCCCAGGCCGAGCGCGCTGCGCTCTCGCGCCACGGCGAAAACGCCGTGATCAGCCCGCGCATTTCCGAGATTCTCAACCGGGAGACCCAGCGCATTCGCGAGGCGGCCCGCGCGAGCGGCCGGTCCGGCTACAACCTCGCCGCCCGGCGCGTCCTGCGCTTTCCCCTCTCCTTCCGCCTCGCCCTCCTCGCACAGCGCTGGTTCGGGCTCCGGTCGCCCTTGTCGGCCGCTCTCGCCGAGCGGTTCGAGCGGCTCCTCGTGCGCCGGCTCGTCCTCAACGAGCTCGCGCCCTTCTGCGCCGAGCGGATCGCGCCGGTCCTCGGCGGGCGCGTCGCGGCGGTCTGCAAGCGGATGCTCGACCGCCGCGCGGACGGCGTGAAGGGCGCGCTCGACGCGCTCAATCTCCAATATCCGCATTATGCGGCCGCGCTCGAACAGCGCTTTCTGGAACGGATCGCGCTGCAGGAGGAGGAGCGCCAATATCGCATGTTGCGCGAAGAGGGCCTCATCGGCGCCGAAATTTCGAGCCAGCTCAACGAGGAACTCGCCGCGGCGAACCGTCGCTTTCCCCGCGCCCTCCGCCTCGATCTCGGGGTCGACAAGCGCGCGCTCGTCGCCAGTCAGCCGCTCTTCGCCACCCTGCCGGACAGCGCCCTTCTCGACATCGCGCGCGTCCTGCGCACCCGCTTCGTGGTGCCGGGCGAGCGGATCATCACGCGCGGGGAGCGGGGGGATACGGTGTTCTTCATCGCCTCGGGCGCCGTCGAGGTCGACACCGGCACGATGCGCATAACGCTCGGCCGCGGCACCTGTGTCGGCGAACTCGCCGCCTTTTCCGGCGAGCCGCGCACCGCTCACGTCACGATGCTCGGCTATGGCGAGCTGTTGGTTCTCCAGGGCCGCGCCTTCCGCACCTTGTTGCAGAAAAACAGCGTCATGCGCCGCGAGATCGAGGCGATCGTCGCCGAGCGCGTGCGCAGCGCGGCGACGCCAGGTTTTGAGGCAACGCCCGGCCCCGCGCCGCGCGCGGCGCCAAGCGTTTGACCCGGCCGCCGGCCACCCGACAATCCACAGGCCGAAGACGGTCGGATTTGGCTCTTCCCAAGGCCGAAAACCGCTGCTAAGAGAATGCTCGCCGCCGCGGGTTCTCGTGTTCCACGCGGTTGAGGTCGGTGCGCCGCAGGCGCCTCCGCGCTTCTCGGCCGGCCGCAGAGGCCAACGCCCAGGTAGCTCAGTTGGTAGAGCATGCGACTGAAAATCGCAGTGTCGGTGGTTCGATCCCGCCCCTGGGCACCATTCTTCCCGGAATGGTCCACTTTTCCTGATCAATAGGGTTTCCGCGGAGTTTTTGGGGACTACCTGCTATTCACATGCCCCTCCGCATGCCGTCACCCATGAAGCGACCGCAGTCCTCCGTCTTCCAGTTCCGCCGACGAATCCCTCGCGACATCGTCGAGAAGGCGCGCGGGCAGACGATCTCCGTTCTGGTGGGGAATCGGACGGTCCAGAAGGTCATCGGTGCCAAGGCAACCGAGATTAGCTTTTCCCTCGACACCCGTGACCCAAGGGAGGCCAAGGCCCGGGAAGCGGCCGCGCTCGCCCAACCGACCCCAATATCCCGCCAATACCGGCGTTTCCGTTCTTCCGGTCGCCTTCCGCGGAACAAAAAGCCCCGGATTTCCTGAGCGCTGCGAGGATCTGCGAAAGTTTGCGAGGATTTGCGAGGGTCAACGGCTAGCCCTAGAACTCGATTTCCCCTTTCATTTCAGTATCCTACTCTCTCTTTGCGAGGGTTTTTGAAGGTTCTATAGTATTCACATCGAGAAGAAAAAACTCGATATGAAGGTCGTACTCGATCCCTCACGCGTACGCGCGCGCGAAATCTTTCGCAAACCCTCGCTAAATCGAGCGTGTGATGCGAGCCTAGCGGTGCGATCCCGACAAAGGCATTCCCTGAACCTCACGACCAGCCCTTGAAAGCCGAGACCTTCCATCGCCCCAAACCTCTCGGCCCGCTTTTGCCGAGGGGGCGCGAGGGACCATAGCGGAAGAACGTCGCCAGAGCGCAAGGGAAAAGCTGCTTTTGTCTGGCCTCAGACGGGGAAGGTTTTGCCGCGGTCAACCGGGCAATCATGGTATCGTGCACGCCTGTATGGGCGCCTGCGGGCGCTGTCGGGGGTCATCGTCCGTCTGGCGGTCTGATCGCGCGCCACTGGCCGTTGTGAATCAGCCCGGCGGCGATATCGCGGATTACGTCGCTGATGCGCGCAGATACGACTTGGTTGATCGCCACGTCGTTACGACGAAGAATGATGCGCCGATAAAGGCTCGGCCCGACAATTGGTGTGCTGCGGAAGCTCTGCGAATAGTCGCTGTCGAAGGACGCCTGACCCATGATGGTGTGCCCGAAGCCGCCGAGGACGGCCGAGCGGATCGTCGCGTTCCCATCGACTTCGTGCACCACGTTGGCTGAAAGGCCGAACTGCGAGGCCGCGCCTTCCACGATCGAGCGCATGATGTGGCGGTGCGTCGACAGGACCAGCGGAAGCTGCAGCGCATCTGCGAGGAGGATATTCGGCCCCTTTGGCGCCAACGCATGGTTGCTCACGAGGGTCAGCGGCTCGTCGGCCAGTGCCTCGGAGGTGGCGTTCAGCGGTGCGGAGAGGCTGACCACGAGATCAATGCGATTCTCGGCCAGACCGCGCGCGAGGGTCTGGCTGTTGCCTTCCTCGATATGGAGGCGCACGCGAGGCATGTCCTGCGTCACCGCGGCCAGCAACGGCCCAGTGGTTATTCCGGCGAGCGAGGAGATGATGCCGACGACGATCTCACCCGAAGGTGACGTCGAATGTTCGCGCAGCAGCGCCTCGGTGTGGGCGAGTTCACGCATGATCTTCTCGGCGTGGGCCTGGAGGGTGCGCCCCGCCTCGGTCGCCACGACCCCGCGTGCGTGTCGTTCGACGAGCTTCACGCCGTAGGACTTCTCAATCTGCGCCAGATGGTGACTAAGCGCCGGCTGTGCGATGCCGAGCGCCTGCGCCGCCGCGGTCAGCGAGCCTTCGCGGACGATGGCGGCGAAATAGGTCAGGCGGCGGATATCGAGCGTCTGCCCAGCCATAAAAATCCTGTATAATGCAGATAGAAACTATGTATTTGTTCTATTGCATTCAACGCGCTTTAAACCCGGGTCAAGACTCAAAAAGAGTCATCCAGGGAGAGCATCCATGCTTGAGCGCAGACACCTCGCAGGGTCGATCGTGGCCATCGTCGCGACGGCAATCGTACCGGCAGCGGCAACGGCCGCGCCGGACCTGCCCTGCAGCACCGTGCGCGTCGTGGTCCCGTTCGGCGCCGGCGGCGGATCCGACTTCCAGGCTCGCCTGCTGGTGGACGCGGCGAACCGGATCGTCGACGGACCGCAGCTCCAGGTGGTCAACATCACCGGCCAGAGCGGCAACCGCGGTACGCGCGAGGTGGCCAACGCCGACCCCGACGGCTGCACGCTGCTCTACCATCACGCCGGCATCCTCTCGAGCTATCTGACTGGCCGCGCCCCGTTCACCTGGGAGGCCTTCACCCCGGTTGCGATGATCGCAGGCGAGCCCAGCCTGTTCGCCGCGAATGCCAGCGAGAACTACTCCAACCTCGAGGAGTTGGCTGCGTACGGTGAAGAGAATCCGGGTGCGATCACCGCCGCGGTGTCAATCGGCTCGGACTCGCACTTTTTCATGCTCCAGCTGCAGGATGCGCTGGGCGTGCGCTTCAACATCGTTGGCTACGACGGCACCGCGGAGCGGGTCACGGCGCTGCTGTCGGGCGTGATCCAGATTACGCAGGTCACGGAGCAGACGGCGGCGCAGTATTTCGGCAACCAGCTGACCCCACTCGCGTTTGCCGGCGAAGAACGCTCGGACCGAGTGCCGGATGTGCCGACCGCCAAGGAGCAGGGCTACGACGTCGTGCTGTCCACCACGCGCGGGTTCTTGCTCCCGGCCGGCGCTTCTGACGAGGTGACGGACTATTACGACGGCGTGTTCGAAGCAGCCGTGCAGGACGAGACGGTGACGGCCGAGTTCGACAAGCGCGGTATCGTCATCGACTATCGCGGCCCCGAGGCCTACCGCGACTGGTGGCAGGAGGCGTTCGAGCGCTGGAAGGCACTCGCGATCGACCTCGAGATCTACACGCCCCGCCAGTGAACGCGCACCGCAGCGGACGACGGGTGGCACCATGAAGCGCGACGTCGTCCTCGGGCTGATCACCGCGGCCGTCGCCATCGTTCTGTGGCGCGAGACGCTCGGTGTCCGCAACTTCGCCTATGCGCAGGTGGGCGCCGAGGTGTGGCCGCAGATCGTGATCGGCGTGATCTTCGTTCTCGCCATCGTGCAGATCGTCGGTGGCATCAGGACCGCGTCCCCTGCGCCGGACCCGGATCGGGATCGGCCGGGCCTGGCCGCGCGCGCCTTCGTCCCGGGCGCGGTGTTCGGTTCGGTCTGCCTGTTCGCCGTGCTCGTGCCCTTTGTCGGGTTTCCGGTGGCGGGGGTGGTGATGGTGATGTCGCTCCTCTCGCTGATCGGAGCGCGCACCGGGCGCGCCTTCGCGATCCACGGTGCGATCGCCTTCGCCAGCGTCCTGGCGATGACGCTGATCTTCACCGAGGTGATGGGCATCCTCCTTCCCGGCTGGCGGCTCTGACCGCGCCGGCGACGAGAGCAACAAATGTTCAACGACATCCTGGCGGCACTCTTCGAGATGCTGCAGCCGATGACGCTGCTCCTGATGTCGCTCGGAGTGCTGGGCGGCCTGTTCGTGGGCGCGATCCCCGGTTTCTCGGCGACGATGGCGATCGTCATCATCCTCCCTCTGACCTACACGCTCGGCACCACCGCCGGTCTCGCGGTGATGATCGGCGTGGCCATCGGCGGCCTCTCGGGCGGCCTGCTGTCGGCGATGCTGATCGGCATTCCCGGCACCCCGGCCTCCGTCGCGACGACGTTCGACGGACTGCCGCTGGTGCGTGCCGGGCATCAGGGACGGGCGGTCGGACTCGGGATCTGGTCGTCGTGCGTGGGTGGGCTCATCAGCGGCGTCGCCCTGGTGGCGCTGGCCCCCTTCCTCGGCAGCATCGGCCTCGAGATCGGGCCTTGGGGTTACTTCTCGATGGTGCTGTTCGCGCTCACCATCACCGCCAGCCTTTCGGGCGGGGCGATGGTGAAGGGCCTGATCGCCGGCAGCCTCGGCGTGCTCGCCGCGAGCGTCGGCGAGGAGCAGGTCAACGGCGTCACCCGCCTCACCTTCGGCAACGACGCGCTGGATTCCGGCTTCGACTTCCTGCCCATCCTGATCGGTGTTTTCGCCTTCAGTCAGCTTCTGGGCGACATGCCAACCCGTGCCGTCGCCCGCCGCTCGCTGGCGACGGGCGAGACCGCCGTCTCCACACGCATCCCGCACCTGTGGGCGCTGCGCGAGCTGGGGCGGCGCTGGAGCACGGTGCTGCGTTCATCGGCCATCGGCCTCTTCATCGGTGTCATCCCCGCGACGGGGGCCTCGATCAGCAACATTCTGGCCTACGACCAGGCGCGGCGTAACTCGAAGACACCGGAGGCGTTCGGCAAGGGCGCCACGGAAGGGATCATCGCGCCCGAAACCGCCAACAACGCGACGCAGGGCGGCTCCCTGCTCGTCCTCATGGCGCTCGGCATCCCGGGGGACGCGGTGGCGGCGGTTCTCCTCGCGGCGCTGATCATCCACGACGTGGTGCCCGGCCCGACGTTCATCTCCGACAATCCGCAGATCGCCTACGGCATCTTCGTCGCCTTCATCCTGTCGCACCTCCTGATGGTCGTGTTCCAGCTCGTGGCGCTGAAATTCTTCGTGCGGGTGGTGCGGATCCCGGTCTACATCCTCGCGTCCGTCGTCCTGTTCTACTGCGCGCTCGGCGTCTACGCGGTGAACAACGTGATGTACGACGTCTGGGTGATGATCGCCTTCGGGGCGGCCGGGTTCGCGATGTCGCGGCTGGGCTACCCGATCGCACCCTTCGTCCTCGGCGTGGTGCTCGGCGACATCGCCGAGGTGAACCTGATCCGCGCGATTTCGATCGCCCCCGATCCGATGATGTTCGTCACGCGGCCGTGGTCGCTGCTGTTCCTCGCCCTCGCGGCACTGTCCGTGACGCTGGTGGTCCTGACGCAGGCGAAGGCGACCGCACTGGTGCGCAGCTTGGTGACGCTGCCGCTGCTCATGGTCGTGGCGTGGGCGCTCTTCCAGATGCCCGGCGCGGTTCGGCCGGCGCTCGGGGCGGCCATTCTCGCTGCCGCGGCGTGGCAGCTCTGGCGGGCGGTACGCCGACCGGCGGACGCTGCGATCCCGGCTCTCTCTCCGATCCAATCCAACATCGCAACCAACGAGGCTGACGACCGATGAGCGGTTCCGACATGCGCGCCACGCTGAAGGCTGGCGGCCAGATCAAGATGATCAATCCGCACGATTCCTCCTACTCCCTGGCCACCAGGCTGATTGGGCACGGCGCCGACGCCGTCTTCCTCGACTGCGAGCACGGCTCCTGGAGCTTCGAGGACGTGCGCGTCACGAGCGGCGCCGTGCAGCTCGCCGGCGGCAACGCGATCGTGCGTCCCCGCTGCCACGACCGCTCGCTCATCATTCGCTACCTGAACTGCGGCGCTCAGGGGATCATGGTGCCGATGGTCGACTCCGCGGAAGAAGCGCAGGCGATCGTCGATGCGGTCCGCTACGCCTACCCGCATGAGGCCGAGAACGACGGCGGACGGCTCATCGTCTGCATGATCGAAAGCGCCGAGGCCGTGAAGAACGATCTCGACGCATTGCTCGACGTGGACGGCGTCGACGTCTTCTTCTTCGGGCCGACCGATCTCACCCAGTCCATGGGACTGATGCCGCCCAAGCCGGGCGAGGACTGGAACGAGCGGACCAAGGCGTTGATCCACGAGGCACTCGCCAAGGTCACCGCACGCGGCCGGATCGGCGGAACACTGGTGCGTGAGGACAATGCGCGCGAGTACGCCGAGGCCGGAGCACAGTTCTTCTACCTGCATGCCGACCCCTTCCTCCGGGCAGGTTTCGACCGTTTCAACAGCGCCCTCGCGGGCTGACGCACGGCCGGATCGGCGCGACGAACGGCCGAGAAGGAAACGCTGACGTCCTTGGCAGAGCTGCCCCGACCCCGGAATTCGCCCTGGCGTCGGGGCTCTCATTCGTTAAGTGATTTCGGCAACCCTGCACTCTGCGTTGGCCAAGCGGGCAGCCCCAACCCAAGGACGGCATCTGGTCAAATCGGCAGCGTCACACTAAGTATGATAAAGTGTGCGCGTCAGTCAGGGGCCGCCTATGTCCGAGATCGAACGGATGACCATCACCGTGCCGGCCAAAATGGCCGCCGCCCTAAAGGCGGTTGTCGCCGAGGGCGAGTATGCCTCGACCAGCGAGGTGGTGCGCGAAGCTCTTCGTGACTGGACCAAAGCACGCGACGTCCAACGCCGCGAGCTCATAGCGCTCCGCGAAATGATCCGCGCTGGTGACGAAAGCGGCCCCAGCGCGCCGGCTGACGAGGTCTACGCCGAGCTGCGCGAGCTCGTCGCGACCCGCCGTAAAGACTATGCGTGAAACGTCTCGGATATGCGCCAACCGCTTTGGCCGATCTTCGCGACATCGCACTCTATATCACCGAGGACGATCCGGACCGTGCGCTGCGTTTCGTCGTGGAATTGGAGCGAACGGTGGCGCTGGCCGCGGAGCGCCCGACGAGTTTCCGCGAGCGATCCGATATCGCGCCGGGGCTGAGGGTCGTTGTGCACGGCCGCTACCTGATCTTCTTTCGGGAGCTGGCCGAGGAGGTTCGCATCGTGCGGGTCCTGCACGGCACCCGCAACCTTCCGGGGCTGTTTGAGCCATGACCGCGGCGGCGAGGCCCGCCTGGGTGCGCTCGCGGATGACGTTGCGCTCAAACTCGGCGAGTGCGCCGAAAAGGTGGAAGGTGAGCTTTCCCGTCGAGGTCGCGGTATCGATCCGCTCCGCGAGGCTCTCCAACGCGACACCGTGCTCTTCGAGATAGAGCGCCCAGGTGATGAGGTCTTGCAGCGAGCGGCCGAGCCGGTCGAGCCGCCACACCACCAGCGTGTCGCCGGCGCGCAAGAGCTCCTTCGCCTTCTCGAGCCCCGGCCTCGCCGCCACCGTGCCCGCTGGCCTTATCGACGAGGATCTTTTCGCACCCCGCCTTTTGGAGCGCGTCGCGCTGCAGATCGAGGTTCTGCTCGATGGTGGAGACCCGGGCGTACCCGATCTTCATGGGTGACTCCTCAGGAAGGAAGACAACCCTTTCGAACCGCAAAATTCTTAACGTTGATTTCCTGACCGGGTAATTCTCCGATCATGCGGCTGAAACGGCCTCGTCGAGGCGACCTGGCTCGACCGGCAAGAAACCGAGGAACTCTGATGCAAGATTCTCACCGAGTCTGGCTTACAATAGGCTCTCTCGATATAAGTTCTGGCGATGCCATCGGCCAGCTTATTGGCCTTGAGTCTAACGCCCGACCAGTGCGGAATGGAGCTCCGCCCCGAAAGGCATTCATCCTCCAAAGTGATCGTGAGATTTCCGAGCACCACCCGATTGACGATCATTTTAAATGGCTGATAGGGAAAACAGAAAACCAAACTACATCTATTCAAGATCTTCTATCAAAACCGGGATTTTTTGGCAGTGTTCTCATCCAAATAGTTACAGATAAATTCTATGGAGATTTTATGATGTCTAATGAGTTTTTGGCCCATCTCGTTCGCATGGGTGTTGACGTCGAGTTTAGTATTTTGAGTGAAGCGGGCGAGAAGGATGTCGAAAGCGATTCTTGAACTGGCCGGTGAACGAACATAAGGGGCAGCCGCGTTACCGAGTAATATAGAGCGAGAAGGCTTCTAGTTGCCCCGCGGGAAGGGGATGCGCGACGCCAAGCCTCTAGATTTCAGGCGAAATCGCAGGCACTGCTCGCACAAACGAGAAGCTTTCGGTCACTGTTTCCCGAGATAGAAAATGTCTGAACACAATCGTCTTGAAATACCGGACTCTGTCGCGGCGGATCCTAACGCTTTCGAACTTCTAAATGTCTGGATCGCAAACAAGCAGCAGTATGCTGTTCTTCAGGCCGGAGTCTGGCAAGATCCTGCTGCGTGGGGAATCATGTTGGCCGACCTGGCTAGACATGTGGCAGATGCCTACCATCATGAAGAAGGGCGCGACGTTTCGGCAACCTTGGCAAGAATCAAAGAGGGGATCAATGCGGAGTGGGAATAGCCCTTAAAGCCTGCTCAGATTCGTCGGACTACATCTCGCTTGAAGTCGCTGCCCCTACTACCTCAGCAAGCCGCCGCGTGCACGGCATTTGGGCGACGAGGCGGCTCGCGGAGGCCCCATATACTGCGGTGGCCCGCCCTATAATGGCCGTGAAATATCCTGCCTTCACCCCAAAAGCGGCCAGCACCAGAGATCTGAGACTTGAGGTGCCTCGTTGTCGCGATGCGCGGGCGACGAACGCCGCCGGTTGTCAGGCTGCAGATGGGCGCGCGCACCACGCGCGGACACGAAGTCGGAGTTCACACCTGGTTCGCCCGGCCAGCCTCTGTCACGCGCGAACTCAGCCGTCACCGGCGGCGCGGACATAGGCGTACAGAGTTGGCTTTGAGATCCCCATCATCGCGCAGATCTTGGCCACGCTCTCGGTAAAGCTGCACCGCAACTGCTTGCTTGCCCGCGTCGAGCGCGCTCGGACGGCCGCCAAGGCGCCCGCGAGCTCTTGCGGCTGTGAANCCCCCCCAGCTCGATAGGTTGATGCATTCCTTAAGTCCGCTAACTGCTTGGCTTAAGAGTTTCGATCAGGCTATTAATCGTGCGCAAGGCGCGCGTTACAGCTTGTTCTTTCGATTTTTCGTCGGAATCCGTTTCAGGAATGAAGCTTATTTCTGAGTCAAGCGTAACAATTTCATTTGTAAGTGCATGATACCATCGCTCGCTATCGAACGATAAGGAGCCTCGAAGTCGTATAATCTCTGATACGCACTCGTATGCAAGGTCGTTAGATAGTATCTCGGACACGATGACTTTAATCAAGCATAGCGCGCTTTTATCATGGAGCGAGAAGGTCATGTGCGCCCACGCAATAACGGTAACGACACGACCACTAAAAGTATCCGTAACAACAGTTATATTTACGCTATCATCGAAGTGGCATGTCCTGCCAGGGAGCGGCTCTGGGCTGCGCGGGCCAGAACGTATGGAACCCTCAACAACACTTGGCATTACACCGCGGCTCTGCATGCTGTCGAGGAGTATATTCGCGACCAGCCATCGTCGTTGGCTGATTACGAGATGGTG
This sequence comes from Acuticoccus kalidii, assembly GCF_021556395.1. Taxonomy (GTDB): domain Bacteria; phylum Pseudomonadota; class Alphaproteobacteria; order Rhizobiales; family Amorphaceae; genus Acuticoccus; species Acuticoccus kalidii. The sequence continues at coordinate 3,088 of NZ_JAKGCS010000008.1, read as the reverse complement.
TCTGAAGCGGTTGTCCCTTTCGACCAATTGGCGTTTGCGCTTGTACGGCTCGAAGCCGATGCATACCGGTTGATGCCCACCCCCGGGTGATCCGGATCGAGCGGATTGTGGATCGGCGTGGAATAGTCGAACCGCAGGTAAAGCGGCGCGCCGCGCTAATGGGCCGGAGTTCGTCTCCCGCGCGCTGCTGGCGTGGATCGTCGATCAGGGCGCCGACACGGCGTTGATCGATCCGGGCAAACCCTGGCAGAATGGCATCGGCGAGAGCTTCAACGGCAAGTTCCGCGACGAGTGCCTGAGCTTGGAATAGTTTCGATCGCGGGCCGAGGCCAAGGTGACGATCGAAGCCTGGCGCCGGCACACCAACGAGGTGCGACCTCACTCGAGCCTCGGCTATCTGACGCCGGCCGCCTTCGCGGCGAAGACCAGCACCGAACACCCAGCGGCCACGACGGGGCGGACCGCTGCGGTATGTGGGGCCTCCGCGGCCCGCCCCGTCGTGCAACTGCCCCGCACGGGGTTCAATGAGGCAGACACAGGGGCAGTGATCTCAAGCTAAGCGTGGTCCGAAGAATCCAGGCAGGTCATCAGGACCGATCGAACGCCGGCGTCGCCATGATGCGGACGGCGGACCCCGGCGTGACCGATTCTTGGCAGCTCGTGCGCGACAACGCCGAGGCGATCGGCCGATGCGCCGAGGCCGCGCGCACGGCCAGCGAGGGTCAGCGTTGCACGATCACCGTGAAAGCGCCAAGGGAGTAGCCATGACCAAGGAAATAAGCAAATTCTTGTCTTACGTCCTGCGCCATGCCCCGGAGACGATTGGCCTTAAGCTCGATGCGAGCGGCTGGGCCGACGTGGCCGAATTGCTGGCAAAGGCAAAGAAGGCCGGCAAGCGGCTCGATCTCGACACGCTGCGCACTGTGGTAGCCGAAAACGACAAACAGCGGTTCGCGCTCTCGGATGACGGCCGCCGCATTCGTGCTGCACAAGGTCACTCCGTTGCCGTCGATCTTGGTCATACCGCGAGCGAACCGCCTCCTCTGCTCTATCACGGCACGGCAAGCCGGAATCTCGATGCGATTTTCGCCGAAGGTCTGAAACCCGGACGTCGCCAGCAAGTGCATTTATCGCTCGATCCTGACACGGCCCGCCGCGTCGGCGAACGCCATGGCAAACCCACGGTGCTAACGGTAGACGCGGGCCGGATGCACGCGGACGGCTTTCAATTCGTCCGGGCTGACAATGGCGTCTGGCTCACCGATCATGTGCCACCCGGCTATCTAGGATTTTGATTGGCCCAAAAGACGGTAGGGGCCTTCGCGAGCCGCCTCGTCGCCCAACTGCCCCGCACGCGGCGGCTTGCTCAGGCAGCAGGGGCAGCTCCCTCAAGCGAGGTGTAGTCTGACGAATGCGCAATTACCGGCCAACTTGCAGCTGCGTCAGGCGTTTGAATTGCATTGACGGCAATATAACCCGTTCATGAAATTATCTTTAATAAGATCCTGTACCAGAATGCAATTCTATGACCCTAAAGAGATGCGTATAGCAGGGTAAGGATGCAGCCTCGGAAAATAAGTCTCGTTTAAATACCGGATGAATGACGCACTCGACAATCGATTAGATATACCAATTCTATTGTAGTAATATTCTACCCAAAATTTTCGACTTTTCCCTAAAACTTCATCGTCATATTCATCTTTTTTATTTGATATTATAATAAATGGGATCTCTGAACAAAATAATACCCATAATTTTTTGAGATCATCAAATAGAATGAAATGCGTGTTCGTTCCGCCATTCTGAGTGGAGGCAAAAATCAAGTCATAGCTAAATTTTTTTATTTTTATCGCCACGAAATGCCTTGGGTCACAGGACATTATATACTTTCCCTCACTCATCAAAGAATTTAAACATTCCTCAATATATGCAGAAAGCGTTCGGCCCTCGACAAGGTGCTTTAAATGCTCATCGAAAGGTAGTGGTATTAGGTTATGAGAAATGTTGTCATCTATTTTAGGCAGGGCATAATATTGATGCCAAATTCTATCATGCTTAATGGAGATATCAAACAATTCATCATGGTTTTTCGCGTTCGCTTCGTTAATCGTGAGTGGCTCTGCGCCTTGCTCAATCAGCCACTGAATGACGTCACTCGCACCAGGCTTATCGCCTAGGGGTACAAATGCGTCTGATTTGAAGAATTGTTCATTCTTACTCATGTTTACAATATCTTCATTGCTATACAATCACTGACCTTCATCAGACGGATCGTCTTCCGTTTCGGATTCAGCCAGTTTGTTAGGTTCAGCGGGAGCCTTTTATGGTCTCTCTCTTTGAATTTTTATTCGTAATAACCCAGTCGGGCTTTCTTGTTGATAGCCACCCGCCAGGATAAGTTGTTATTTTCGCGCCATCCAATGTAATGGTAGCTCCGCCCCCTCTGTTAATAACTTTCTCCCCAGGCAACCCTGAAAATCTACCCTGAAAATCTCCAATAGTGCTCGTATATACTTGTCCTTTTGGCTCTTTTGTATCGCAAAATCCTCCAAAAATTTGATCCACATCAGGATTTCCGCTTGTTATATTCATAACTTGACTATCGTCAAGCGTTTCCATCGCAGATAGCCCCACAGAAACCACTCGAGTTTCAAAGGATCGAGTAGCCAAAAGCCCTGGAGTGCGGGCCCCTTCGGACATCCTCAGCAAGAGCTAACCCAGTTGTGGTTAGCGCCGCCTCGGAGACGAGGCCAAGCTGATAACCGACATAGTCTACAGAGTATGCGATCACCCCAAAACTCACACCAATCGCATCAAGCCGAAACTCCCAGTTTGAGCCCTCCGGATCGACCCGATTGATCGGCTCATTGCCGGCATAGGCATAGCGATTGATCCCGACCCGGCACATCGGGATCGAGCAAATCGGGCTGGATGAACCGGGCGATGCGCGGATCATAATAGCGCGCATTGAGGACCATCAGCGCCGCGGCGGAGTCGTAGCGCTCCGACAGGAAGCTCTTCGACTCCGCCGCCGGCGTCGGCCGCACCTCGCTCCGCGCCTCCTCTCCGTAGGGCTGATACCCCACCC
>NZ_JAKGCS010000007.1 GCF_021556395.1 Acuticoccus kalidii | reverse complement strand
GTCGTGGCACGCCTCGATCACCGCGCCGACGAGACGCGACACGCCGATGCCGTAAGAGCCCATATGAACAGGCCGCTCCACACCGTCGAGGCCGGCGACCTTGGCGCCCATCGGCTCGGAATATTTGGTGCCGAAATAGAAGATGTGCCCGACCTCGATGCCGCGCGCGGTCATCTGCTTGTCGTCGGGGATCGCGTTGAAGGCGGCTTCGTCGTGCATCTCGTCGGTCGCGGCATAGAGTGCGGTCCACGCGTCGACAATCGGCGACAGGTCGCCCATGAAGTCGGTGTCGGCGCCGGGGACGGGGGTGTTCAGGATGTCGGCATGACAGAACACCTCGCTCTCCCCGGTGGAGGCGAGAATGATGAACTCGTGGCTGAGATCGCCGCCGATCGGCCCCGTATCGGCCCGCATCGGAATCGCCGTGAGGCCGAGCCGCGCGAACGTGCGCAGATAGGCGACGAACATGCGCTGATAGGCCTTGCGCGCCGCCTCCTGGTCGAGGTCGAACGAATAGGCGTCCTTCATCAGGAACTCACGCCCGCGCATCACGCCGAAGCGGGGGCGCACCTCGTCCCGGAACTTCCACTGGATGTGGTAAAGGTTCATCGGCAGCGCCCGATACGACCGCACGTGCGAGCGGAAGATGTCGGTGACCATCTCCTCGTTCGTCGGCCCGTACAGCATCTCGCGCTCATGCCGGTCCATGATGCGCAGCATCTCCGGCCCATAGGCGTCATAACGGCCCGACTCGCGCCAGAGATCGGACGGCTGGATCGTCGGCATCAGGATTTCCTGCGCGCCGGCGCGGTTCTGCTCCTCACGCACGATCTGCGCGATCTTCTGCAGAACGGTCATGCCGAGCGGCAGCCAGGAATAGATGCCCGCCGCCTGCTGGCGGATCATGCCCGCCCGCAGCATCAGGCGATGCGAGACGATTTCCGCCTCTTTGGGCGTCTCTTTGAGGATGGGGATGAAGGCGCGGGAGAGACGCATGGGACGATGAGCTCACTTCTGGGACCGGGCGTATTGGACCCACTGTGTGACCGCGGTCAATCGGAGCGATGTCGCTGCCGGCCCGGCACGGCGAAAAAGATGGGAAATCCGGGGGTATCGGGGGCGGCGCGGTCAACAAAAAAGGCGGCCGGTGATCCGGCCGCCTCCATTCTCGACCGAATGGGATCCCTCAGAGGAAGAAGTCGCCCGCGTCGAGGTCGGAATAATTCTTCAGCGTGAGGAGGAAGTCGGCACGCCCGTCGCCATTCGTGTCCGCCATCACGAGCGTGTGCGCCCCGCGCTCGACCGAACGCAGTTCGCCGGCCGTGCCGGAGAAGCGGTCCTCGCCGATGAAATCGAAGCGCTGGTTGCCGTTCGTCGTCTCGTCGGCATCGATCGCGCGCAGGTTGATGCGGTTATCGCCCTTGGCGAAATCGAAGATCACGTCGCGGCCGGCCTTGTTGCTCTCCTCGACCGAGCGATAGACGAACACGTCATTGCCCGGACCGCCGACGAGACGGTCGGCGCCCATGCCGCCATTCAGGATGTCGTTGCCGGGGCCGCCATTCAGGATGTCGTTCCCGTCGCCGCCGAAAAGGATGTCGCGGCCGGCGCCGCCGAGGATCTTGTCGTTGCCGCCCTCGCCGAAGAGGCGATCATTACCGCCGCCGCCACGGACGATGTCACGGAACTCGGTGCCCCTGTAGGTGTCGTTGCCGGAGGTGCCGGTCAGGATGTGGCCGGAGCCGTTGATCTCGTCGAGAAAGGTCTCGGCGCCGCGCGAGTTGGTGCCGCCGAGATACATCAGCTCCGCGACGATCTCGTGGAAATCGCCACGCGTGTTGGCGCCGTTCGCGACCCGCAGCCCCTGATACTCCACGACGGGCGTGTAGTTCGTGATGTGGCCCTGGCCGTCGAGGTCGAAGCTGCCATTGTTGTTATAAGAATCGCCGAGATGGCCGAGCGTCACGCTGCTGAGGCGGCCGGACACGGTGTGCGAGCCCATGTCGTAGGCGAAGTTGGCACCTTCGAGGACGATCGCCTGGGTGTCCGGGCCGTCGAGCTCGCTGACGAGCACCATCTCGTCGTTCTGCTCGAAGAACGGGAACCCCGTCGAGGTGAACGTATCGAGGAAGGTGTCGAGATACTGGTTGTAGTTGACGCCCTGGTTGCCTTCGGCGTGAAGCCTGATTTTGACTGCCATACGATTGGCCCTTTACTGAGTGTTTGCGCCGAACCGCCTGACCAAAGCGAGCTTGGCCGAGAAACCGGGGCTCGCTTCAAGGTTCAGGTATTGCGTGTAATCGACGTCGAAGATGTTGTTGAGGGTGAGGCTGGCCGACGTGTTGTCGTCGAACCGCCAATTCGCGTAGAGGTCGACAAGCTCGTAGGAATCGCCCGTAAGGCCGGCCTCTTCCGCATCCGACTTCTCGCCGACGAAGGTGACGCGCCCGCCCGCATCGAGGCGATCGTGGAACGCGCGGAAGCCGAGCGTGGCGGAGACGCGGCTCGGCGGCACGGACGACAGCGTGTCGCCTTCCGCATTGTCCTTGCTGCGCACGAGCGTCGCGTTGAGCCCGGCATAGACCCGGCCCATGTCATAAAGACCCTCGAGCTCGATCCCCTCGATCGTCGCCTCGTCCACATTGACGTAGGTGCACGCGCCCGGAAGCGGGAAGGGGGAGCATTCGAGCTCGATATAATCGTCGACACGGTTGTGGAAGGCGGAGGCCTTCAGCCGCAGCCTGTCATTGCTGCGGAACACGTCGTCGAACCGCACATTGATGCCGGCCTCGATATTGTGCGCCGTCTCCGGGTTGAGGTTCGGGTTCGGCAGGAAGGGGAACGTCGCGGGCGGCGGGTGAAAGCCCTGAACCAGCGTCTCGGTGAGCGAGGGGCTGCGATAGCCTTCCGAGTAGCCGGCATAGATCGTCACCGGCTCGATCGGCGTGATGCCCACCTTGATGCTCGGCGAAATGCGGCTGCCGTTCTTTTCGATGTCGGTGTTCGTGTCGCGAACTTCGCCGGTGAGGTGATAGCCGTCGAAGCGGAGGCCGCCGACGACCTCGAACCAGCCCCGCTCCATCGTGTGCTCGATGAAGGTGCCGTAGACGGTCCGCTCGCCCGGCGGCGTGGAATCGTTCGACAATTCGTTGTCGTCGCGCGTGTTCACCGTGTCGTGGAACACCTCGCCGCCGATCCGCGTCGTGTTGGAAAAGCCGAACGCGTCGAAGCGGGCGACATTGAGCGCGTCGGTGCCGTAGGTGTCGACGTCGAAGGTGCGATTGGCGCCGATGGTGGAGCCGCTGCGGTCCTCCTGCTCGAGGCGCGTCGTCGTGTAGTAGCCGCGCACATTGAGGTCGATCAGCGCGTTGTCGGCCGCGTCCCAATGGTGCTGCGCGGTGAAGGTGTCGTCGGTGCTGTGCGTGCGGCGGACGGTCGAGATGCCGTTATCGTAGGCGTTGTAGATCCGCATCGCCGACAGCGTCGTTTCATGATCGGGGACGATGCGCGCGCGCAACTTCAAGAGCCCGGAGCCCATGGTCTGGGCGCTCTTCACCTCGTTGCCGTCCCCGTCATAATAGTCGTCGAAATTGCGGAACGTGCCGGCGGCGAGGATGTCGAAGGCCTCGTTGATGCGGGCGGCGGCCGCGCCATGGGTCATCCCGCCGAGACCGTTGGTCTGCCCCTCGGCCTTGAGGCGCGCGGCGAAGGTCTCCTCGCCGCGCAGAATGTCGTCGGCGTCGATGGTGGTGAAGTTGACGACGCCGCCGATCGCGCCGGAGCCGCCGACGGTCGTGCCGGGGCCGCGATCCACCTCGACGCTCTTCATCATTTCCTGGTCGAAATAGAAGGAGCCGTTGGCGCCGTGGCCGCTGCGCTGGAAATTCTGACGCGCGCCGTCGACCATGACGTTGACGCGGCCGAAATCCTGAAGGCCGCGAATATTGACGGACGTTCCGGGATCGCTCGCGATCGTCGGCGCGACGACGCCGGGGACGGATTGAAGGATTTCGGCGACGGAGCCGTCTTGCCCGCGCGCCTGCAATTCCTCGCGCGTGCGCACGCTCACCGGGGCGAGCGAGCCATAAGCGAGTTCGGAGGCGTCGGTCTCGGAGGCGTCGTTCGCCTCGACCGTCGCCGAGACGACGATCTCGTCGAGCACGATGCTATCGCCGAGCGAGCCCATATCCTGCGCCCATGCGGGGCGCGTGACGGTCAGTGCTGCAAGGCAGCAGGCGAGGGGTACGATCAGACGCATCGACGACACAGACGGCTTTCAGATGGAAACAGGGGAGAGGGGGAGGCGGGGCGCGCCTCCCCCTCGTCTTGCTGAGCCGGACAACGGGTCCGATCAGATGAGGAAGTCGTCGGCCGAGAGGGAGGCCGCGCCCTGCACGAAGACGCGCATGTCCGCCGTGCCGTCGCCGTTGGTGTCGGCGAGAACCACGGTGCCGTTCTGGACGTGGTTGATGCGCACTTCGGGGCCTTCGCCGGAGAAGGCGTCTTCGCCGATGAAGCCGTCCGAATCCATGTCGAAGGCGGAGAGGTCGATGAGGTCGCCCTCGCTGAAGCCGACGATGCGGTCCGGGGTCGCGAAGGGGCTGTCGTCGGCCGATTCGAACACGAACGTGTCGTTGCCCGCGCCGCCGATCATGATGTCGTAGCCCTCGCCACCGATGAAGGTGTTGTTGCCGAGGCCGCCGCGCATGATGTCGTCGCCCGCGCCGCCATTCAGCAGATCGTCGCCGCCATTGCCGAAGAGGCTGTCATTGCCCTCGCCGCCGAACAGCGAATCGTTGCCGGCACCACCGATCACGATGTCGTCGCCTTCGTCGCCGAAGAGCTGGTCGTTGCCGGCGCCGCCATTCAGATAGTCGTCGCCCGCGCCGCCATGCAGCTCGTCATGACCGTCGTGGCCGAACAGGCTGTCATTGCCGCTGCCGCCCATGAGGAGGTCGCTGCCGCCATTGCCGCCGATGAGGTCGTCCCCGTCGCCGCCTTCGATGGTGTCGGCTCCGCCGCCGCCGCGGATCGTGTCGTTGCCGGCGCCGCCGGAGAGGCTGTCATTGCCGGCATTGCCGAAGACCACGTCGTCGAAATCGGTGCCGACATAGATGTCGTCGCCATTCGAGCCGATGAACTTCTGCGCGCTCGCGCCGAAGGTCTCGTAAAGCTGGGCGATATAGTCTTCGCCGTCCTCACCATTGGCGCCATAACGCACGGCCGAGTAGAGGGCGTAGACGGGATTGGCGGGATCGTTGCCCGCGCCGGGTTCGGCCGAGATGTCGAGACCGGAGACGACGAGCCCGGTGTTGAGGTTCACGAGAAGGCCGTTCTCGGTCCCGTCATTCGTGGTCGTCTCGCTGGTGGTCTCGGCGAAGGTCACGCTGTCGATTTCGCCGCTGATGCCGTGGCCATACTGGGCACCATGGTGGATGAAATCGTACGCGATTTCCGTGCCTTCCAGGAGCGCGACTTTGTCGGAGTCCTCGTAGGAGAACGAAACCTCCGGCCCGCTCACATAATACTCGCCACCAAAGGCGGCGTCCGGTGTGCCACCGCGATAGACGGACGAACCGACACCGAGCCCGGCATAATAATTTGCCAGATAGCTCACATAGTCGATGCCGCCCTGCACACCTTTGGCGTTGATCACGATCATGTCGACGCAACTCCCGAAACGATTTGCCGATCCGCGAAAAGTGGACCGCATGGGGTTAGAATGTCGGCCTCTGTTATGGCCGGGCCTCCCCAGATGCAAATGAAAAATCAGGATGTTTTTGCGGAATCACAAGATGATGCGGGCGTGCACCACAATAAAACTATTCAATGTCGTTGATGGAATGATGAATTGTTCTAAATTGGATTCGCGGTAAGCTTGGTGTCTTTTTAAGTTATAGGAATTCCAAGTGGGTGAGGGGGCCGCGGGCCGAGCCCGCGACTCCCACGATTTCAGACCGTGACGGTCTGAAGAACGTTGAATCCTTCAAAGTGCGGGCCACCACTGTAGAGCTTGTTCCGCGTGCGGGCATTTCGGTGCGCCTCGGCGAAGGCCGGCCCTTTCGTCCACGCGATGAAGTCCTCTTCGCTCGCCCACACGGTGTGCGAGACATAAAGGCGCACGTCGTCTTGCTCCGGGCCGCGCAGTAGTTGAAATTCCACGAAGCCCTTTTCGTTCTTGAGCTGCGAATCGCGGTTTAGCCAGACGTTCTCAAATTCCTGTTCCGAGCCTTTGTTGACGCGGAAGCGATTCATCGCGATGAACACGTGCTAGATCCTCTCTTGCGTGTAATGTTGTTGCTGTAAGATTGCGCCACCGCGGCGAAATCTATGACGTTGACCACCAGCGATCGGCCGGCGAGGGCGGAAAGCCCGCGCGCTCCGCGGCGGGCCGGTCGAACGCGTCCCACCAGGCGAGCCAAACCTCGTTCGACCGCCACAGCGGCAGCATCGCCTCGGCGTGGCGGAACGCCCGGTCGAAGGCGCGGCCGGCCGCGGCGAGCGACGCGTCGTCGTGCGCGGTCTCCAGCGCCTCGATCGCCGCGTCGACGGCCGGACTTTGGAGGCCGGCAAGGGCGTAGGAGCCGGGCTGATCGGCAAGGGCGCTGTGCCAGAGGAGGCGCTCGGCCGTGCCAGGAAGGCGGGCCGGCTCCCAGTCGAGCCCGGCAAGGTCGTAATCGCGGTCGAGCATCCGGCGCATCGCGCTTTGCGGATCGGTCTGGACCGGGACGACGGTGAGGCCGAGCCGGGCGGCGCTGCGGGCGAACCAATTGAGCGGCCGGTCGTATCCGGGGCCGGCCGTCAGCACCTCGAGCCGCACCGGTTCGCCCGTGCGTGGATCGCGGCGCACGCCGCCCTCAGCGCCGAGCCCGGCTTCGTCGAGGAGGGCGGAGGCGACGGCGAGCGCCTCGCGGCTGCCCGGCGCCGGGTCGTCGGCGAGGGGATCGGGCGTTAGCCGCGCGGCGCCCGGAAGCTCGACCCCGGCTCGCTCGAAAATCGCCAGCTCGTCGGCACCGGCTTTCCCTTCCGCCGCGAGCGGGGTGGCGGCGAAGACGCTGTCGAACGGGGCATAGGCGCCCTTGAAGAGGAGCGCATTCACCGTGTCGAAATCGTAGATCAGCGCCAGGGCGCGGCGCACGCGCGGATCGGCGAGGAGGGGGCGGCGCAGATTGTAGACGAACCCGTGGAGCGACCCCACCGAGAGCGTCTGCGTCGCGTCCTTTTGGATGCCTCCCGTCTGCGCTGCGCCGCTCGCGTAGCCGTTTTGCCAGCGGTTGGGGTCGTCCTCGATCCGCACGTCGGCTTTGCCGGCCTTGAACGCCTCGAAGGCGACGGTCGCATCGCGATAATAGTCGTAGGCGAGACGGTCGAAATTCCACCGCCCGCGATTGGGGGCGAGATCGCGGCCCCAATAGTCTTCGAAACGCTCGAGCACCAGACGACGCGGCGCGTCGAACGTTGCGACGCGATAGGGGCCGGACCCCACCGGCCTATCCGGTGTTCCATCCTGCCACAGATGACGCGGATGAATTGGGATCGTCGCGATCCGGCGCAGCACGTCCCGATCGCCGAGGCGCGTGTTCTTGAAGACGACGCGCGCGCCGTCCGCCTCCACCGTCAACGGGCCGAACGCCTGGCGATAATAAGGCGCGCCCTCGCGCTTCAGCGTCTCGAATGTGAAGACGACATCGTCCGCCGTCAGCGCCTCGCCATCATGCCAACGGGCCTCCGGGCGCAGCGAGAAGACGATCTCGCTATAATCGGGCGCGACCGCGATCGTGCTTGCGAGGAGGCCGTAATAGCTCGCGACCTCGTCATCGCTCGCGATGATGAGGCGGTCATAGATCGTGCGCAATTCCGCCGGCGGGCGGCCCGGAAAGCGCAGCGTATTCACCGTATCGAATGCGCCGAGCCGGGCTTCGCGCAGCGTGCCGCCTTTGGGGGCGGCGGGGTCGACATAGTCGAACGCGGCGAAATCCGGCCCATAATGCAGCGCGCCGAGCGGCGAATAGCCGTGCGCGCCGGCATTCGCCGTCACCGCCTCGGCCGAGAGGGCGACACGGCCGAGCGACAGGGACGCGGCGGCGGTGCCCGCGAGCGTCAGCACATCACGCCGGCTCGGTCGAAATACGCTCACGCGAACGGTCCTTCGTGCAGGGTTGATGCGAGCGATCGCGGTGTCGCGATGGCGGCGCGCAAGTCTTTCATGGTGAGCATGGTCGTTGCTCCACGGCAAAAGGGCGACCGCCGGGCCCGCGGCTCGTCGCCACAATGCCCAAGGATCGCGAAGTGTTCGCGTGCGGATCGAAACCGATATCGCAACCCGATCCCGCGATGCGAGACAGATCTTCGATGCTCATCAGGATGTCAAGAAAGAAGTATTTTGGTGTTATTGTAATTCGTTTTATATCAATATTAGAATAGAGAATTGGATTAGAATTATTCGAGTCCCAAATTTCGTGTTGCTTGGTGTGATCGATCCGAATTAAAACCTGTGCGGGTCGGTCGTTCGCGACATCGAAAGGCCGGTCCGCGCGCCTCGGCACGCCACATTGACATCATGGGAGGGACTGGGCCGCGAAGCGCACACGGGCGGGGACAGCGCGATCAAACTCACTTTAAATCATCCGTGGCTTTCTTGTGTTTGCAACAGAGCCTAGGCACTGTGCGACCCGTTCGACTTCGACCATTCATTGCGACGTGCGCCTTGCGGCGTGTCGTTCGACCGCCTGCACGACGGGGAAATTAATGAGCCAAGTGTTGCCGACGCTGAACGGGACGGTCCGCCCGTTTCGAGGATCCATCCGGCCGGCGATCGTTTTGTCCTGTCTCGTCGCGAGCGGCGGTGCGTTCGCGCAGTCCAACGCCGCCACCCCGCCTCCCGCCGTCGTCGTCGCCCCCGTCCAAGACCAGAATGTCGGGCGGAGCGATCAGTTCGTGGGCCGCATCCAGGCAATTCAAAGCGTCAATCTCGTCGCGCGCGTCGAAGGCTTTCTGGAACAGTTCCACTTCGCCGAAGGCTCGATGGTCGAGGCGAACGACACGCTGATCGAGATCGAGAAGGCGCCTTATCAGGCGGCATTGGCGCAGGCCCAGGGTCAGCTCGCCGCCGCGAACGCCCAGGTCTCCGGCGCACAGGCGCAATTGAAGAACGCCGAAGTCGTCCTCGAGCGGCAAAAGACCCTCGTCGCGCGCGGCACCGTGAGCCAGGCGACCGAGGACGACGCCCAGGCCTCCCGCGACGTGGCGGCCGCCAACGTCCAACAGGCCCAAGCCGCCGTCCAGGAGGCCGAGGCCGCCGTGCAGACGGCCCAGCTCAACCTTTCTTATACGGATGTCGTCGCGCCGATCACCGGACAGATCGGCGTGGTGAACATCACCGTCGGCAACCTCGTGAACACGCAGTCGGGCACGATCGCGACCATCAACCAGCTCGACCCGATCCGCGTCGCCTTCTCCATCCCGGAATCGCTCTATGTGAGCCTCGCCGGTGAGCGGCCCGTGCGCCGCCCCACGAGTTCCACGGCGACGAGCGCCGATGCCGCCAATGTCGACAACGCGGCCGCAACGCCCGCCGGCAGCGGCGCGGCGAGCGCGAGCCCCGCGGATGACGCCACCGCCTCCGATACCACCGCTTCCGACACCGCCGCGACGGAAAGCACCGGCGACGGCACGAGCGACGCCGCGACGAACGGCAGCGCCGCGCCCGCCACCGATGCGACCGCCCCCCAAGGCGATGCCGCCGCGACGCCGAGCGCCGCGACCGCCGCATCGACCGACGCGACCGCGGACCAGGGCGACGCGAGCACGGCGGACGCCCCGGCGGCCGCACCCGCCGACAGCGCCGCGTCCGCGGCCGCGACGGCGCCCCCGGCGATGACCGAAGGAAGCGACGCGCGCGCCGACGACCTCTTCAAGCCGGAACTCGTCCTGCCGAACGGCAAGACCTACACCCAGGATGGCCGCATCGCCTTCGCGAGCAACCAGATCGACGCGTCGACCGGCACGCTCGTCGTCTACGCCGATTTCCCCAATCCCGATTCGGTCCTGCTGCCGGGCTCGTTCGTCAACGTGAACGTTGCGGAAGCGAACGAGAGGCGGCTTCCCGTCGTCCCGGCCTCGGCGGTGCTGCAGGACCGGAACGGGCGTTATGTCTTCGTCGTGAACGATCAGAACCGGGCCGAGCAACGCCGGATCGAGACGGCGCAGCAGACCGAAAACGGCTTCCCGGTGACGAGTGGCCTCACCGCCGGCGAGACGATCATCGTGCAGGGGCTCCAAAAGGTGCAGGCGGGCCAAGAGGTGACGCCGACCCGGGACACGGCGAGCGCGCCAGCGGGCGGAGCCTCGGCAGGGGCCGGCACGTCCGGCGCCAACGCCTCGGGTAACGGCCAATGATCTCGAAGGTCTTCGTCGACAGGCCGCGGCTTGCGATCGTCATATCGCTCGTCCTGACCGTGGCGGGCATGCTCGCCCTCTACGCCCTGCCGGTCTCGCAATATCCCGACATCACGCCGCCCGTCGTCCAGGTGACGGCGAGTTATCCCGGCGCCGACTCGGAGACGATCGCCCAGACTGTCGGCGGACCGATCGAGGAGCAGGTCAACGGCGTCGAGGACATGACCTACATGTCCTCCACCGCCTCGTCGGCCGGCACCTACACGCTGAGCGTGACCTTCGATCTCGGCACCGATCCCGATATCGCGCAGGTGAACACGCAAAACCGCGTGTCTCAGGCGATGTCGCAATTGCCGCAGACCGTGCAGGCCCTCGGCGTCACGACACAGGCCCAGTCGACCAACATGCTGGGCGTCGTCAACGTGTTCTCCTCCGACAACACGTTCGATCCGATCTATATCTCGAACTACGCCACCATCAACGTGCGTGACCCGATCGCGCGCGTCACCGGCGTCGGCAACGCGACCCTTCTCGGCGCGCTCGATTATTCGATGCGCGTGTGGCTCGACCCGATCCGCCTCGCATCGCTGAACCTGTCGAGCCAGGACATCGTCGAATCGATCCAGGCGCAGAACATCCAGGCCTCGCTCGGCACCATCGGCGGCCCCCCGATCGGCGACGACCAGCAGACCCAATACACGATCACCGGTCAGGGCCAGCTCGACAATCCGGAGGATTTCGAGAACATCATCGTCCAGACCGGGGCCGACGGCGCGATCGTCCGCCTCAAGGACGTCGCGCGGGTCGAACTCGGCGCGCAAAGCTACGCCTCGAACTCCAAGCTCGACGGCAAGCCCGCCGCGAGTGTCGCGATCTATCAGGCGCCGGGCGCCAACGCGCTCGCCGTGATGGACGACGTCCGCGCCGAGCTCGAAAAGATCGCGACCCGCTTCCCGCAGGGCATGGAATACGAGCTCGTCTACGATTCCACGCTCTTCGTGTCGGCTTCGATCGAAGAAATCAAAGTGACGCTCGCCATCACTGCCGTGATCGTCATGCTCGTGACCTACATCTTCCTCGGCAATCTGCGCGCGACGATCATCCCGGCCGCGACGATCCCCGTCTCGCTGATCGGCGTCTTCGTCTTCCTGCTCGCGTTCGGCTTTTCGGCGAACACCATCAGTCTGTTCGCGGTCGTGCTCGCCATCGGCCTCGTCGTCGACGACGCGATCGTCGTGGTCGAGAACGTCACGCGATTGATGGAGGAGGGGCTCGATCGACGCGAGGCGACGCTTGAAGCGATGCGCCAGGTCCAGGGGCCGATCATCTCGACCACCCTCGTCCTTTTCGCATTGTTCGGTCCGGTCGCCTTCTTCCCCGGCATCACCGGCGAACTCTTCCGCCAGTTCGCGGTGACGATCTCGGCCGCCGTGTTGCTGTCGTCGATCAACGCGCTGACGCTATCGCCGGCGCTCTGCTCGCTCGTGCTGTCGACGAACACCAAGAAGATCAAGCCGCTCGCTTATTTCGATCGCGGGCTCGACAAGACCCGCAACGGCTACGTCTCGCTGGTGGGCTTCATCGCCCGGCGGTCGCTGATCGCCGGCATCGCCATCGTGGCGGCCGGCGCCGCGTCCGGCATCCTCCTCGGCAAAATGCCCACCGACTTCATCCCGCAGGAGGACCAGGGCGTTCTCTTCGTCGACATCTCGTTGCCGTCCGCCGCCGCGCTGCCGCGCACGCAGGCGGTCGTCGATCAGGTGAACGACATCGCACACCAGGTACCGGGCGTCGCGAACGTCATCACGGTGTCGGGTTACAGCCTGTTGACCGGGGCGCCCGCATCGAGCTCGGGCCTTGCGGTGATCGTGCTGAAG
Source organism: Acuticoccus kalidii (assembly GCF_021556395.1). GTDB lineage: Bacteria > Pseudomonadota > Alphaproteobacteria > Rhizobiales > Amorphaceae > Acuticoccus > Acuticoccus kalidii. Next base: position 193,905 of record NZ_JAKGCS010000007.1, on the reverse strand, counting down.
CCGTGGGGCGAACGGACGACGCCGGAGACCAGCCTCAAATCGATCTACGGGGCGCTGTCGCAAAAGTTCGCGGCGATGCCGCAAGCGAACATCTTCGCCTTCCCGCCGCCCGCGATCCCCGGTCTCGGCTCGGCCGGCGGTTTCGACTATCGTCTCCAGGCGCTCGGCGGCCAGTCGCCTGAAGACCTCGATCAGACGCTGAAGGCGCTCTTGGTTGAGGCCAATTCCGACCCGTCGGTCGGCCGTGCCTATTCAAGCTATTCGGCCGACGTGCCGCAGGTCTATCTCAACTTCGACCGGGCGAAGGCGGAGAGCCTCAACGTTCCGATCTCGAACCTTTATGGCGCGCTCCAGGCTGAGCTCGGCTCGCAATATGTGAACGATTTCAGCTATATCGGCCGCGTCTTCCAGGTGAACGTCCAGGCCGACGCGCCGTATCGGAAGAGCCTTCAGGATCTCAACCGGATCTATGTCCGCTCGACCGACGGAAACATGGTCCCGGTCTCGACCCTCACGGCGAGCGAGTTCGTGCTGGGGCCGGATCTGTCCTATCGCTACAACCAGTTCATGTCCGCGGGCGTGAATGGCAACGCCGCCGCCGGCTTCTCGAACGGCCAGGCGATGAACGCGATGGTGGAGGCCTCCAAGAAGATCCTGCCGGAGGGTTACGACTATTCCTGGTCGGGCATGTCCTATCAGGAGCAGGGACAGGGGAACGCGCTCGTTATCCTTCTCTCTTTGTCGATCCTCTTCGGCTACCTCTTCCTGGTCGGCCTATATGAGAGCTGGATGAACCCGCTCGCCGTGCTCGGCTCGGTGACGATCGCCGCCCTCGGCGCCATCGCGACGTGTGCCTATTTCGGCATCACCAACAACGTCTATGTGCAGATCGGCCTCGTCCTCCTCGTCGGCCTCGCGGCGAAGAACGCGATCCTGATCGTGGAATTTGCCAAAGAGGCGCGCGAGGAGGGGCACACCCGCTATGAAGCGGCCAAGCAGGCCGCCCATATGCGTTTTCGCGCGGTGTTGATGACGGCGTTCGCCTTCATTCTCGGCGTCGTCCCTCTCGTCATCGCGACGGGGGCGGGCGCGGCCTCACGGGTCGTGCTGGGTCTCACCGTCCTTGGCGGCATGGTGGCGGCGACCGTGGTCGGCATCGTCTTCATCCCGGGCCTTTATGTGATGTTCCAATGGCTGGGCGACACGGTGAGCCGCAACAAGCGGACGCCGGAATACAACAAGTCCGCCCCGCCGGCCCCCGCGCCGGCCGAGTAGGGGCCGCGCCGCCCGAATGGGAGCTGGCCGCCGCGCGGGCTGAATGGGGCCTCTGCGGCTCCGTTCCGACCGAGTTGAGGCTTGCCGGCTTCGTGCCGCGCGAATTGTGCCGACGACGAAAAGAGGCCGGTGCCCCCGCACCGGCCTCTTTCATTTCGGCATCGCCCCATCCAAGCAGGGCCGCGAGCCTCGCACCGAAGCGTGCGCAAAGCACCGGCGCGAGCGCGGCCGTCAGCGGGGCCGCGCTCCGGTCTAAAGGTGCTCGGGCACGAGGCGCATCGCCTGGCGGTGGATCAAGGATCGCAAGGGCTCGGCCGAATGGTGCGCCGGGATCACGTCCACCGTCTCCTCGATCAGATGCTTGATCCGGCGGAGCGCGCCGTCGACGCCATAGGTGTCGACGGCGTTCGGCCGCCCGAGCGCGTCGTCGCGTCCGGTGAGCTTGCCGCAACTTCCCGAGCGGCCGAACCGATCGTGAAGGTCGTCGGCGATCTGGTAGGCCGCACCGAGCCGAACCCCGATCTCCCGCCAAAACGCGACATCGCCCCCCGAGGCCGCCGCTCCGCCCGCCGTCGCGGCGCGAAACAGGGCGCCGGTCTTGGCTGCGTGATAGTGGGCGAGATCATATCGCGCCTCACTCTCCATCGCCTGACCGGCGACGAGCCCGTCGGGCGAGCCGGCGCTTTCGGCAAGGAGGGACAACAATTGCGGCAACCGCGCCCCCGCCTCGCTCGCGACGTCGGCGAGCGCACGAAAGGCAAGGACGATCAGCCCGTCCCCGGCGAGGATCGCGAGTGCCTCGCCCGAATGGGCGTGCACCGAGGGCCTGCCACGCCGCAAGGGCGCGTCGTCGAAGGCCGGGAGGTCGTCATGGACGAGGGAGGCGCAATGGAGGAACTCCACCGCGGCGGCATAACCGTCGGTCACGATGGGCCTGTCGTCGCCGCACGCATGGGCGACGCCGAGAACGAGGGCGGGGCGAACACGGCTGCCGCCGCCGAAGACGGCGTGCCGAAGAGCCTCTCCGAGGCGAGCCGGACGGTCGCGCCCGGCGAGATGACGCTCGAGCGCGGCTTCGATCCGCGCCGTCATCGCGGTGTGCCGCGCGTTTGACGAAAGGCGGCGCGGGCTGGGGCGCTGTCCCGTGCGGCTGAGGCCGGACCGGACCGACGTCCCCGCGCCGGTCGCGACCGGCGCGCTTTGCCGCAATGCATGCGCCGGGACGGATGGGTCCCGGGCGGGTCGGGGTCTAGATGGTTGTCTCGCCCCTGTGCAACGAGCGGACTTCCTCGACCGCGAATGCGACGAGGCCACCCAGAATCAACAGCAGCTCCATCAGAATGATCAGGTCCGTATCCATATCGACCCTCGCTCAATCGTTCGCCGGGTTCGGCCCGGACATATTGCGTCGCCACAGTACGATCGTCAGTGTCGCCGCGTATATCATCCATACAATATAGGGCAGAAGAAGCAGCGCGGCGCCGGGTGATATACAAAAAAATGCTAAAATCGTTGCGAACGTCATGAAACACGTGAGAATTGCGACGAACGCGGCGAGGTCGAGCCGGCGCAATCCGAAGGCGATCGGTCCCCAGGAGGCCATCAACGCAAGTTGAAGTCCGTAGATTACCAGCGGCCAGACCCGTTCGGCCGGCGTCGCCGAAACGATGAAGATGTAGCCCGAGGCGGCGACGAGGACGAACAGGATACCCCAGATCGGGCCGAGCGCCCAATCCGGCGCAGCCCAACGGGGCCGCGCGAAGCTCCCCAAGCGGCGGTCGGGCGGAAACGCGGCACCGCTCGCGACCACGGTCAAGTTGGCAGCGACCACCATCAACAGCACGGGCCAGCTTTCGATCATTCCTCAGTTTCCAGCCGTCGCGAACGTCCATACGCACCATGTCGACACCGCCAAGATATACCCGTCCGGGCTACATACGGTTGACGGCGCGAAATGGTTTTCGTCTGTCCGCAGAATTGTCGTCGCCACCGACGATGACGACGCCGTGTTCGAGGGAAACGAACCGCCGGAGGGGCGGCAAAACTCAGACGGTGATCGGCGCGGCGAGGCTCTCGAGCAAGAGGTCGAGCGCCGTCAAAATGCTCCTGCGCCGCACCTCGTCGCGTCCGACGTCGCCGAAACGCGCCACCCGGTGGCGTGTCCCGGCCGCGTCGGCGATCGCGAAATGAACGAGGCCGACCGGCTTTTCCGCACTGCCGCCGCCCGGACCCGCGACGCCGGTGACCGAAACGGCGACCCGCTCGGCCCCCTTCGGCGCCCGGGCGAGCGCCGCCTCGCGTGCGGCGCGAGCAAGGGCACGGGCGGTGCGCTCACTGACGGCGCCGTCACTCACGAGGAGCGCCTCGGGAACGCCGAGCTGGACTTTTGCGGCGTTGGAATAAGTGACGAAGCCGCCATCGACGGCGTCGGACGACCCTGCGATCGCCGTCAACGCGCCGGCGACGAGGCCGCCGGTGCATGATTCGGCCGTCGCGAGCATCACGCCCCGCGCTCGCGCTGCGTCGAGCACGGCTTCGGCCTTCGATCTGATCTCGTCGTCGAACATCGCATTTCGTCCTCTTGTCGCCGGGAGCGGGCGGGGACGGCGCTTCGGCGCGCCTGTGGCGACGCACCGGCGACCCCGCCGCGGACCACCCGTTCACCCGCGCACGAAATTTTAGTCGACTCTACACGGCAATTGAAATCCGCATGACGGACAATGGCGGCAATCGGGGATTTTCCGTTCGTCGATCGAGGCGATGGCGGAAAATGTTACGCGCATTCGACTATTTCGCGAACGAAAGTGTCAGCGCAGAAGCACCGTCGCCACCGCCTGCGCGGCGATCCCTTCGCCGCGTCCGGCAAATCCGAGCCGCTCCGTCGTCGTCGCCTTCACCGCGATGCGGGCGACCGGAAGGCCGGTGATTTCCGCGATCCGCTCCCGCATCGCCTCGCGTAAGGGGCCGATCTTCGGCTTTTCGCAGATGATCGTGAGATCGAGATGGGCGATCTCACCGACCGCCTTCGCGCGGTCGGCCGCGAAGGCGAGAAACTGGTCGGACGCGGCACCTTTCCAGGCTTCGTCCGACGGGGGGAAATGGTGGCCGATATCCCCGTCCGCGATCGCGCCGAAGATCGCGTCGGTGAGCGCGTGGAGCGCGACGTCGGCGTCGGAATGGCCGCTGAGACGGTAGGGAAGGTCGAGTGTCAGGCCGCCGAGGATCATCGGGCCGCCGGGCACGATCCGGTGGACGTCGAAACCCTGGCCGATGGCCGGGCGGGCGGGCAGCGCCGCGCGCGCGACCTCGAGATCGTCGATCGTGGTAATCTTGAAATTCTCCCGCTCACCCATGACGACGCGGACCGGATAGCCGGCCGCCTCCATCACCCCGGCATCGTCCGTCGCCATCTCTAGCATCTTGTGGTGGGCGGCGAGGAGGGGGGCGAAGGCGAAGCCCTGCGGGGTCTGCGCGGCGACGAGCGCATCGCGCGAGACGGTGCCGGCGATCTGCTCCCCCTCCACCCGCTTCAATGTGTCGGCGACGGGAAGGCCGGGAATGACGGCGTCATCGACCGCGAGCGCGTCGATCACCCGCCCGATCAGCGCGGCCGACACGAACGGGCGCGCCCCGTCATGGATCAGCACGCGGGCGGGCGCGTCGCCGGTCAGATGGTCGAGCGCGGCGCGTACCGAGGCCTGCCGCGTCGCCCCGCCGGTGACGATCTCGACGCGCGCCGCGCGTGGTCCGATCGCATCACAGAGCGCGGCATCGTCGTCCGCCCCGATCACCACGATGACGCGGCGGACGCGCGGATGGTCGAGGAAGGCGTCGACCGCGCGGGCGAGCACGGTCTCCGCCCCGAGGGGGAGATATTGTTTCGGCGTCGCACCGCCGAGGCGGGCGCCTCGGCCGGCAGCGAGCACCACGGCGTCGATGGGCTCGATGGTCATCCCGTGCTCGTAGCCGAGGACGGGCGAAAGGGGAATTGGGGACGGCGATCTTCCCCTTCACTTCGGCGGTGGCTCAGAGGGTTTTGTACATGATCGTCGTGGAATCGAGCCGGTCGGTTCCATAAGGGTCTCGGGCATAGCCGGGGATCACGCCGACAGTCTGATAGCCGAGCGCCGTATAGAGCGGCTCGGCCGCGTCGCCGGTGCGCGTGTCGAGCGTGATGAGGGTGCGGCCGAGCGGGGCGGCCCGGCGCTCGGCCTCCACCATCAACCGTTTTGCGATTCCCATGCGCCGCGCATCCGGGTGGACCATCAATTTGGCGATATCGGCGCGATGGGGCTGGTTGGGCGGCGTGTCGTGGACGAGCTGCACGGAGCCGACGATCCACCCTTCATGGCGGGCGACCAACATCGTGATGCCGCCCGATTCGACACGCGGCAAAACCTTGTCCCGCCAGAAGCGCTCCGCGTCGGCGGGCGTGAACGGGAGCACGAAATTGATGCTCGCGCCCGCCGCGACCACGTCGGCGAGGAGGGCGGAAAGGGCGTCGATTTCGGCGCGGATCGCCTCGCCGTCCAGCCTGTCGATCGTCAGAGTTCGGCCCATGGTCACACCATTACGAGAATATAGTGGGCGGCGGTCTCGGGCGCCGTCTCGAACCGGCTCTTGCCGAAGAGCTGATAACGCAGGCAGTCGCCGGCGACGAGGTGGTGCGAGACCGTGTCGAGGGTGACGGACAGCCGCCCCTCGATGAGATAGAGATGATGCTCGAGCCCCGGCCGCGGCGCGCCGTCATAGTCGATGAGGGTGCCGGGGTGCAGCCTCACCTCCACCATTTCGGCCGACAAGGCGCGGCTCGGCGGGGAGACGGAGCGGCGCTCGAAGCCGATTTCGGGATCGTGCCACACCGGCTGCGCGTCCCGGTGGAGGAGGGGGACGAAATCATCCTCCATCATCGTCATCAGGCGCGACATCGTCAGCCCGTAGGCGAGGCAGAGCTTGGCGAGCGCGCTCGCGGTCGGGCTGACATCGCCGTTTTCGAGGCGGGAGAGGGTCGCGCGACTGACGCCGGACAGGGCGGCCAGATTGTCGAGAGACCAGCCGCGCTCCTGGCGCAGCGCCTTGAGGCGTGCGGCGATCCGGGCATCGAAGATGGCGATCTCGTGCGACCCGTTCATATTCGGGATATTGTTCCGAATGTGAACGGTCGTCAAGTCGGACTTATGGCGACTGTTACGACCCCGCGGCCGCCGACGCGTGCGCAAGCCTCTCGATCTGTCTGCCCCGGGTTGCCTCTTTCGCCATGCTCGGGAAATGATGAGCGGGAGACGGCCGAGAAAGAGACGGGACGATGCGCGTGGAGAGCGAGACCGGCCACGATCCGAGAGCGACGCGTCTCGTCTCCGGCACGGGGCTTTCTATCGGCTTTCTCCTGTTCGCCGCCTCCCTCACGCCCTCGCTCATTCCGCGCGACGCGCTGATGCAGGGGCTCCTCGGCGGGGCGCTGTTCGCCTTCGGCTATCTCGTCGGGATCGCGGCGATCGCGCTGTGGGACTGGCTCGGCCTTCGCCGCGTGTCGCGTCGGGCGGGCAATATCGCGGCCTTCATCGCCGCCGCCTTCGGCCTTTCCTGCCTCGCTTTCTCGCTGTCTAAGGCGGCGGAGTGGCAGGATTCGATCCGCGTCCTGATGGGCCTTCCCCCGGTCGACACCACCCATCCGTTGAGCGTCGCGCTGATTGCGGCGGGCATGGCGGCGGTGCTGTTCTTCGCCGGCTGGGTGTTCAAGCTGATCGTGCGTCAGGTGGGGCGGCGCCTCGAGCGCGTCATTCCCGAACGCGTCGCGATCACGATCGCGATCGGCATCGCCGCTTTTTTGTTCTTCAGCCTCATCGACGGTGTGTTGATCCACTATAGTTTGCGCGCGGTGGATTCCTTCTACGCCAAGCTCGATTCCCTCATCGATCCGGACACCGAAGCCCCGACTGATCCGATGACGAGCGGCAGCGAAGCCTCCCTCGTCAACTGGCGCGAACTCGGCGCGGCCGGGCGTCAATTCGTGGCGAACACCACGAGCGAGGCCGATCTCGCCGCCTTCTGGGGCGGGCCGGTCACCCAGCCGCGGCGCGTCTATGTCGGCCTCGGCTCGGCCGATGACGTTGAGGAGCGGGCCGAGCTCGCCCTCGACGAGTTGATCCGCGTCGGCGGTTTCGAGCGGGAGGTGCTGATCGTCGCGATCCCGACCGGTACGGGCTTCATGGACCAGGGCGCGATCGCACCGCTCGAATACCTCCATCGCGGCGACACGGCGACGGTGGCGATGCAATATTCCTACCTTCAGAGCCCGTTCTCGCTGATCTTCGAGCCCGGCTATGGCGCCGCCACGGCGCGCGCTTTGATGGCCGCGATCTATGATCATTGGCGCGCGATGGACCGGGAAACCCGGCCGCGCCTCTACCTCTACGGCCTCAGCCTCGGCGCGCTGAGCTCTGAGGAATCGGTCCGCTTCTACGAGATCCTCGGCGATCCCTATGACGGCGCGCTGTGGGCCGGCCCGCCCTTTCCGAGCCCCATGCACACCTCCGTCACCAACGAGCGGAATGCGGAGTCGCCCGCCTGGCTTCCCCGCTTCGAAAGCGGCTCTTTCGTGCGCTTCACCAACCAGACGGACCAACTCGATTGGCCCGGCGCCCGGTGGGGTCCGATGCGCGTCGTCTACCTCCAATACGCCTCCGACCCGATCGTCTTCTTCGACTGGTCGACCCTTTGGTGGAAACCCGATTGGCTGAACGAGCCGCGCGGGCCGGACGTGTCGCCGCTGGTGCGATGGTTCCCGGTCGTCACCGCATTACAGCTCGCGGCGGATATGGCCGTCTCGACCAAGGTGCCGCGCGGGCATGGGCACGAATATGCGCCGTCGAATTATATCGACGCTTGGGTCGCGGTGACCGAACCCGATGCCGGCGAGGCCGACATCGCGCGCATCAAGGATCGCTTCGACGGGCCTCAATAGCCAAGGGCCATTCCGTCTTTGCGATGGTCGGACGCGCCCCAGAGGACGCCGCGCTTCTCGTCGATCGCGACGGCCTGGCAACCGCCGAGCGGCGAATCGGCCCAGCGCGTCTTGTGGCCACGATCTTCGAGGGCGGCGCGGGTCGCGTCCGAGATCGTCGGCTCCAGGCTGATCGCGCCATCCGTATAGAAGGACCGCGGCGCGTCGGACGCCATCTGCACGTCGAGCCCATGGTCGAGGAGCTGGGACACGAAATGGACGTGCCCGGCCGCCTGATATTGCCCGCCCATCACGCCGAAGGCGACGGCGGGGCGTCCGTCCTTCGACAGGATCGCCGGAATGATCGTGTGGAGCGGGCGCTTGCGCGGACCGAGGGCGTTCGGATGGCCAGCCTTCAGTGTGAAGCCCGCCCCGCGATTGTGGAGGAGGACGCCGGCCTTCGGCGCGTAGATGCCGCTGCCGAAGGCGAAGAAGATCGAGTTGATGAGGGTGATCGCGTTGCCGTCCCGATCGACGACGCTGAGCGTCACCGTATCCTTGTGAACGGGGAGCGGCGCGGCCTCGATCGGCCCGGCGCGCGTCATGTCGATCGCTTGGCGAAGCGTTGCGATGACGGCCTCGTCGAGCGCGTCCTCGGCCGGACCGCCCATATAATCCGGGTCCGCGACGATCGCGTCGCGCTGGCGGTAAGCGAGTTTGGTCGCCTCCGCGAGGAGGTGGATCCGGTCGACTTCGCTGGCGTCCGACAGGTCGAACCCGTCGAGGATACGGGCGATGATGAGGGCGGTGAGACCCTGACCGTTGGGCGGGCACTCATTGAGGGTGTGACCGCGATAGGCGGCGGCGATGGGCGCCGTCTCGGTCGTCCGTGTGAGGGCGAGATCGTCGAGCGTATGAAGCCCGCCGAGCGCGCCGAGCGTTGCGACGATATCCTCCGCGACCGGGCCCTCATAAAAGGCGCTCGCCCCGTGCCGTCCGATCTCGCGCAGCGTCGAGCCGAGCGCGGGGTTGGCGATCGTCTCGCCGATCACCGGTGCGCGGCCCTTCGGCAGGAATTGGCGTGCGGACGCCTCGTAGGGTTCGACACGCCAGGCGAAGCGGCTCCAGTCATAGGCGACGCGCGGGGTGATGGTGAAGCCGTCCTCGGCGGCTCGGACCGCCGCCCGCAGCGTGTGGGAGAGGGAGAGGCGGCCATAAAGGGCGCTCAGATTGCACCAGGCGTCGACCGCTCCGGGCACCGTCACCGCGTGGACGGAGGTGTCCGCGAGACGGGTCATCCCCTGTTCGACGAGCGCCTCGGCGTGGGCGGCGGCAGGGGCGCGGCCGGAGCCGTTGAGCGCCACCATCGGCCCGTTCGCGGGGGCGTAAAGGGCAAAACAATCGCCGCCGATCCCCGTCATCAACGGATCGACGACGCTTTGGACGGCGACCGCCGCGATTGCCGCGTCGACCGCATTTCCGCCAGCGCGCAGAATATCCACCGCGGCGAGCGTCGCGGCCGGGTGGGAGGTGGCGGCCATGCCGTTGGTGGCAATCGCCACCGAGCGGCCGGGCTTCATGAAATCGCGTTCGCGCATCTGGTCGTTTCCGTCCGAATTCAGACCTCGATCCCTGCGGCAGCCGCGCTGTCGCACACGATCAAGGCGTTGGGGTGACGCTGGAGGGCGGAGGCGGGATTGCCTGCCCGAACGGGCCCGTCGACAGCATCGGCGAGAGCGTGCCGCTTGTGAGCGCCGGTGGCCAGCAAGATGACGCGACGCGCGTCGAGGATCGTCGCGATTCCCATCGTCATCGCATGGGTCGGCGTCCGCTCCAAGCTGCCGAAGTCTTCCGCGTTGGCCTCGCGCGTCATCGGCGTGAGGTGGACCTTGCGTGTGCGGGAGGTGAGGGAGGATCCAGGCTCGTTGAAGCCGATATGACCGTTCCGCCCGATGCCGAGGAGTTGGAGGTCGATCCCGCCCGCAATGCGGATCGCCCGCTCGAACGCCGCTTCGCCGCCTTCGGCCGGGAAGTGGATCCGCGACGGGTCGATGTTCGTCTTCGCGAAAAAATGATGCCTCATATACGTGCGGAACGCGCCCGGATGGTCGGGGGCGATATCGCAATATTCGTCGAGGTTGAACGTTGTCGCACGTGCAAGCGGGAGCCCGCCATGGCGGTGTGCGCGCACGAGGCGGTGATAGATCCCGATCATCGTCTTTCCAGTCGCAAGCCCGAGAACAGCGTCGGCCTTGCGGGCGATCGTCTCGATGAGGACGGACGTGACGGCCGCTTCCGCCTCCTCCGCCGTGCGGTGAACCGCAATCACCGGACGGATCACCGTGCGCCGCCCCGCTGGCTCGCCCGGCCGGTCCCGTCGAGCGGAACGGCGAAAAGCGTCTCCCGCAACCGCTCCCGGCCGGTCGCGATCGCCCCGATCAGCGCTGCGCGCGGGCCGAGCGTGCTGATCGCGCATTCCGGCGGCTCGGGCATGCAGAGCGGGAGGTGGTGTTTGACCCGCGCGAGAAGCTCGGGCCGCGCGCCGACATTGCCGCCGAGAACGACCCGTTCCGGATCGGCGACGGCGCACACGGCGAGGATCGCGGTCGCGAGGCATCGACCGACGCGATCGATCGTCTCGATCGCCGCCGCGTCGCCCGCGCCGGTGAGGTCCATGATCTCCCGCACGCTGACATCGGCGCGGCCCGACAGGCTCTCATAAAGGGCGCTGATGCCGGCGCTGCCGACAGCGGTCTCGAGCGCGCCGGACTTGAAGGTGCGCGCATCGAACGGGTCGGCGCCGATCGGAAGCGTCGCGATTTCGCCCGCCGCCCCCCGTGCGCCGCGCACGATCCGATCATCGTTCACGATGCCCATGCCGATCCCGATGCCGATCGCGATAAACACGAAGCTGTGCACCGCTCGGCCCTCGCCGCGCCATTGCTCGCCCTTTGCGGCCATGTTGACGTCGTTGTCGACGCGGATCTCGAAGCCGGCGAGTTCCGACAGGCGCGCATCGAGCGCAAGCCCCTCGAGATCCTTGATATTCGGCACCATGGCGAGGCGCTGGGTGCGCGGATCGTAGGCGCCCGGAATGCCGACACTGCCAAGGGCGATGCGCTCGCGCGCGGTTCCCGCCATCTCGGCGAGATGGTCCGCGAGGGCGGCGATCTGGGCGAGGAGGTGATCGCCGCCCCGCGGATCGGTCGGCTCTTCCCGCTCGGCGACGATCGTCCCGTTCATGTCCCCGAGGGCGGCCTTCACCGAGGAGCCGCCGATATCGGCACCGAACACCAAGAGGCGCCGCGGGCGGACCGCATAGAGCGTCGCATTGCGTCCGACGCCGCCGCGGGCGTGACCCGTGACCTCGAGCCAGCCATCGTCTTCCAGGGTGCGGAAGACCTCGGACATCGTTTGCTTGGACAGCCCCGTCACCCGCGCGAGAGCGGCACGGGAGATCGCTCCGTCCATGGCCGCGTGCATCACGGTGCGCAAGGTGAGCTGCCGCGACACGGGCACCGAGGACAGATCGATCATCGCCTATATCGCCTTCTCGTCATTCGTTCGGGGAAGAGGCGGTGCGTCCGCCCGAACGTCGAAACTTGATCCGACTTCCAATGTGCGACGGTCAAGTCGTCGGGGCGATGCCGGCGAAGCGATGGACATGGTGACGCGTGGCCGAGAGGCCGGCGCAATAGCTGCCGACGATGGGCTGCATCTGGCGGAAGATCGCGCGGTGGGTCGCGGTGAGCGCATCGAGCCGCGCGATCGCCTCGCCGACCCGCGGCCGAAGGCGCCCGATGTCGAGGGTGAGGAGCTTGCGGTCCCGCACCACCCAGCGCCCGTTGATCATCACGTCCCGGACGGCGGTAGAATCCTCGGCCTGAACGACCTGATTGAGGACGTTGCGCAGCGGCAGATAATGGACGGCCCCGAGGTCGAGGAAGACGAGATCGGCGTAATAGCCGCGATCGATGCGGCCGATATTCGGCATTCCGAGCGCGCGTGCGCTGCCCTCCGTCGCCGCATGGGCCGCTTCACGGGACGTCACCCACTGGCGATAATCGTTCGAGAAGAGGTGCGAGGTGTAAGCGGCGAGGCGCGTCGCTTCGTACATGTTCTGATTGTCGCAACAACTCGACGAATCGGTGCCGACCGCGACATTCACCCCTTCGTCGAGGAGGCGGCGCATCTGCGGCAGCCCGGAGCCGAGCCGCATGTTGCTCGCGACGTTGAGGACGACGGAGACACCCTCGTCCGCAAGGCGCATCATGTCGCCGTCGCTGAGCCAAACCCCGTGCGCGGCCGACAGGTCCGGCCCGAGGACGCCGAGCCGGGCGAGGTGTTCGGTGAGGCTCATCCCGTAGCGGCGCTGGGCGGCGACCTCCTGCACCTTCGATTCGGAAAGGTGGGTCTGGATCATCATCCCATGCTCGCGGGCGAGCGCGACACAACCGTTCATGAAGGCGTCGGTGCAGAGGAGGGGGACCGTCGGGCCCATCGCGAGCGGGATATCGTCCTGCGCAAAGGGCCAGCTCCGCGCGATCTCCTTGATACGTTTCAGCACGACCTCGCCGTCGGGGCTCGTCAACGCGTCGACTTCGCGCCGCAGGTTGTCGGGCAGTGCGTCGTAGAGGCCGGGTATGGCGTGGAAAAAGGGATGATCGGCGACCATCGGCGCGAGCACGGCGCGCATACCGACATCGCTATAGGCTTGGGCGGCGGCCGTCAGCCCGTCGAGCGTGGGCACCGGCAATTCGAGGAACATGTCGTAACAGGCGGTGCATCCCTTCAGCACCATTTCGGCCGCGCCGATGGCCGTCGAAAGATACTTGTCCTCACGGCTGCGTTGGCCGGTGAGCCACGGACCCGCGGCGAGCAGCAGCTCGAGCGTCACATCGTCCGTGACGCCGCGCGAATAGTGGCCGTGCCCGTGGGTGTGGGCGTTTACCAATCCCGGATGGACGATCCGATCGGACGCATCGATGACGGCGGCGTCGGGCGGAGCCTCCATGCCGTGCGGGCCCACCTCCGCGATGCGCCCGTCGATCACCAGAATGTCGTGCGGCTTGGCGACGCCGTCGCCCGGATTGAGAACGAGGCCCGATCGAACAATCAGGCGCGAGGGGTTCGCCATGCACACTTCCTTCCCGAGCGGGCCGGCGGGCCAGTAAAACGTTCGCGCGGATCGATCCCAGACGCAAAGTTGATCACGATCGTAGGCTCGACCCCGTCGAACAATGATAGCCGATTTTTCGCATACAGAGTTTGATTTCGCGCAGACGCATTGCGACGATTACAGATATATTTTCATCCTTTTGTCCCCGTTCCGGCCGCTATTTGGCGGGACTCACCGGTCCGACCAACCGACGCCGGCGGCAATCGTGTTGCGCCGCGCCGCGTCGAGCGAGCCGGCGATATCGATGGCCGCCGTCAGCGGCTCGACGATGACGGCCTCGAACCCGAGCTTTCGAGCATCGAGCGCCGACCAGGCGACGCAGAAATCGGTCGCGAGCCCGCACAGCACGACGCGCTCGACGCCCCATTCCCGAAGCGCGCCGCCGAGACCCGTCGGCGTCGTGCCATCATTTTCGAAGAAGGCGGAGTAGGAATCGACGCTCCGGTCATAGCCCTTGCGCACGACCATCCGCGCGAGAGCCGCGTCGAGGCGCGGATGAAAGGCCGCGCCACTCGTCGCCGCAATACAGTGATCGGGCCACAGGATCTGTTCGCCGTAGGCCATCGTAATCTGGCTGAACGGCGCGGCGCCGGGGTGGTTGGAGGCAAAGGAGGTGTGGTCCGCCGGGTGCCAGTCCTGGGTGAGGATGACAGCCGGAAAATTCCGCGCGAAGGCGTTGATCGGCTCGACGATGGCATCGCCGCCCTCAACGGCGAGCGCACCGCCTTCGCAAAAATCATTCTGGACATCGACGATCAAGAGCGCGTCCGTCGGGGCGATGGTCAGCGACATCGCAACCTCCCTCGGCAATCGAAACGGGAATCAGGTGGTTATGGTGAGGGGATCGATATCGACGAACTCTTCGTCGCCCGTCGTTCCATCGAGCCACATCGTGATCGCGAAGCGGGCAGGGGCGGACAGCACCGTCATCGGATGATGCCACACGTTGGCGCGATAGGTGATGCCCGTCAGCCCCTCGGCGACGAAGGCGGCCGCGCGGTCCATGGCCGGTCCATCGCCGGCGACGTTCTGCGGCGCGACGAGGACCAGATAGCGCGCCGGCGCCATCGGTATGAAGGTCTGCGAGGAGTAGGGATGGCGCTCCATCTTGGTGCAGACAAGCGGCAACGTCGCCGCCGCTTCGATGAGCGCGACCGACAGGCTCGGCCGCGCCGCCGGCCGGAGCGTGGCAAGCCCGTCGTCGTGATAGTGGCGCCCGGCGGTCTCGGGCGCCGGGACGACCGTGCCGAAGGGCGCGAAAGCCTCCGCCGTCAGGGGAGCGATGGGAAGAGTGTGCACGGGGCCGTCCGTCCGCATGTCTCTGGGGACCAAAGGTCTACCAGGACACAACGCCTTTGCGAACGATCGGTCCCCGAGCGCGTCAAAATGCGAAGTCGGCCTCCGTGAAGGTGAGCGCCGCGGCCTCGAGGAGACGGACTGTGCCGTTGTCGGTCTCGAACACCATGTCGTCGCCGTCGACGTGGAAGCGGGCGAGGATCGCCGAAAGCGGCAGCCCGAGCGCCGACATGTCGAGGACATCCTGTCCCTGCACGAAATCCGTGATGGTATCGTTGCCGCGCAAATGGGTCACGACGAACGTGTCCGCCCCACGTCCGCCGGTGAGGAGGTCGGACCCCGCGCCGCCGTCGAGCGTGTCGTTGCCGCGCCCACCATCGAGGGTATCGTGGCCGCCGCCGCCGAACAGGGCGTCGTGACCGCCATCGCCGTGCAGAATGTCGTGCCCGCCATTGCCGTTGAGTTCGTCGCGGCCATGGCCGCCGATCAGCGTGTCGTGGCCCGGACCGCCGACGATGGTGTCGTTGCCGCGCAAGCCGCTGAGGCGGTCGCTGCCGGATCCGCCGATCAAGACGTCGCCGAGATCGCGCCCGAAGAGCTCGTCATGACCGCGGCCGCCGACAATGCGGTTGAAGTCATTGCCGCCGATCAGCGTGTCGTCGCCGCTCGTTCCCGTCACGTGCAGCGTGAGGGCCGCGTCGTCGAAGGTGACCTCGACGCCGGCGAGAGCCTTTGGCGGGCCGTATAGATATTTCAGCGCCTGCTGGTCGAGCGAGCGATATTGCGCCTTGTCGTGGCCGACATCGTTGTAGCTCATCAGCGTGCGGTTCGTGTTGTCGAACCGGTCCGAGAGAGTGGGCTCGCCGTCGAACGGGTGCTTGAGACCGAGGGCGTGGCCGACCTCGTGCAGCAAGACCTGGAAGCCGTAGGACCCGCGGTCGAAGCTCTCATAGGTGTCCGTCATCGCGATTTCGCTGACGGTGCGGGCGCGGTTCGCCGTGACGTCTGGAATGCCGGCCCACGATTCGCCGGTGCCGAAGGTGTTGTAGGAGAGCGTGATCATCGCGTCCGCCGCCTCGCCGACCTCGACGAGGAGGACGCCGGCGACACGCTCCACGGCCCGCGTCGCAAGGCGCATCGCGGTCTGCAGCGCCTCGTCCGCCGCGGCGAGCCCATCCCACAGGTCGTCGCCGCTGGTGAAGTGATAGGTGACGATCGCCGGCGCGCCGACGTCCGTCATTCCGTTGTGGCGCGCATGGTCTCCGGCGAGAATAGCCTCGTAATAGTTCATTGGAGAAATTATAACCTCGATCACGATCTGAATTTACATCAGAACGGATGTAAATCCCGACAAAGTTCATGGGATTTACTGAGGCGTTCTCGCAGAGAATGCAAGCGGCGGGGCGCCGCGCCGTCACCAGAAGCGGGCGACGCGGAAGGGGGCGACGTCGAGCGGCGGTGCCATATCGTCCACCATGTCGGCGACGATGCGGGCGGTCGCCGCCGATTGGGTGAGGCCGAGATGGCCGTGACCGAAGGCATAGAGGATCCGTCGGTCGCGCCGGGACGGGCCGATCACCGGCAGTGAATCCGGCATCGAGGGGCGGAACCCCATCCATTGCCGCCCACCTTCGGTGACGAGGTCGGGGAGGAAGCGTTTCGCCTTCGCCAGCATGGCGTCGGCGCGGGCGAAATTGGGCGCGAGCCTCAACCCGCCGAGCTCGACCGCCCCGCCGACCCGAACCCCCGAGTTGAGCCGCGAGATGACGAACCCGTGCTCGGGAAAGGTGATATGACGCTTGAGATCGAAGGCATCGGCCGGCAGCGTGGTGTTGTAGCCGCGTTCGGTCTCCAGCGGCACCGGATCGCCGAGCGGCGCGGTCAGCTGCTTCGACCACGCCCCGGCGGCGATGACGACATGGTCGGCCGCGATCGTCTCCCCGTCGAGGGTGACGACCGGCCCGTCGCCGATCGCCTTCACCTCACCCGTGACGAATGTTCCCCCGCGCGCGCGCACCACGTCGGCGAGGGCGACCGCATAATCGTAGGGATCGCTGATCGTGCACCAGCCGGGAATGAGCGTGCCGTGGGTGAAGCGCGGGGAGAGGCCGGGCTGCGCGGCGGCGAGTTCGGCCCCGGTGACATGGTGGAACGCGACACCCTCGGCGGCGCGGGCGTCCCATGAGGCGAGGGCGGCCTTGAACGAAGCCTCGCCTTCATAGACTTCGAGCGCGCCTTCGCGCCGCAAATGCCCGGCGAGGCCGGCGGCGTCGAGGAGGGCCGGCGCTTCGGTGCGGGCCAGACGCATCATCGCAGCTTGTGCGGTGAGCGAACCGGCGGCCGCGCTCGCCCGGCTCGCCCGCCAGAACCGATAGAGCCACGGCGCGAGGGCGGGCAGATAAGACGGCCGCACGCTAAGCGGCCCGACCGGATCGAGCAGCCAGCGCGGCGCCTTCTTCATGATTCCCGGCGAAGCGAGCGGCATCACGTCGGAGAAGGCGAAGGCGCCGGCATTGCCGTAACTCGCCCCGCGCGCGATCTCGCCCCGCTCGATGATGGTGACGCGGTGGCCGCGTTGGATTAAGGCAAAGGCTGTGCTGAGGCCGACAATCCCGGCCCCCACGATCGCGACATCGGCGCTCATCGTTCTCTTCTCCTGACCGCCCGCCGTGCCTGGCGGAGGTTCAAACTTTTACCGCGATTGCGTGACACGCGTCCGCCGCCCGATCCCGCAAACCGGGCCCGTGATTGGGATATATAGAGGTTCGGGCAAATTTAGCGTTGCCATGACGCAGTCGCGGACCATAGTTGACGCGACCGGGCAAGGCTGATGATTCTTCATCGCATACACACAATGTGAGGCGACTTATATGCAAGGCTCCGTCGCACCGCCAAAACCGAAGCCTCCTATGACGCTCGGTAGGCGGATCAAGCAGGCGGTCAATTGGCCGAGCAAGGCCATGACCGTCAAGCTCGAGCACATGATGGGCAAGGGCTCGCTCGTCGGTGACACCGCTGTTCTCGACAAGACCGAGTTTCCGTGGGTCGCCGAGTTGGAAAAGAACTGGGCCACGATCCGCCGCGAACTCGAAGAGGTGCTGCCCGTCTCCGGCCAATTGCCGACGATGCAGTACATCTCCAAGACGCAGCGCAAAATCATCAAGACCGATGGGTGGAAGACCTATTTCTTCCGCGCCTACGGCCTGCGCGCCGACGAGAACTGCAACCGTTGCCCGGAAACGGCGCGGCTCGTCGATGCGATCCCCAATTGCGAGGTCGCCTTCTTCTCGATCCTCGCCCCCGGTTCGCACATCTCGGCCCATCGCGGCGTCTATAAGGGTCTCGTCCGCTCGCATCTCGCGCTCGTCGTACCCGAGCCGAGCGAGAACGTGCGCATGGCCGTCGGCGACGAGATGATCTATTGGCGCGAGGGCGAATGCGTCGTCTTCGACGACACCTATCGGCACGAAGTGTGGAATGACACCGACGGCGTGCGCGTCGTGCTCCTCATCGATGTCCACCGCCCCTTGCCGCCGGGGCTGCGCCGCCTCAACGAGACCATCCTCAAGATCGCGCGCTATATGCCGTTCGTGACCGAGCCGGTGAAGCAGCACCGCGCCTGGGAGAAAGAGTTCTACGGCTCCAAGGATTGATGCCGCCGCCCCGCCGTCGCCGGCGGGGCAGGCCGGGCCTCTGCTTCGCCGCCGCCCCTCGTCGCGTGGTCGACGGCATTTCCGCTCATTGCCCCGAGATCATTGCCCCGATCGCTGCCAAAGACCGCGCGGGCGTGAACCGGGCGCGAGGGCGGCCGGCGCGACCGCTGTCCAACCACGGCCGTTCATCGGGCCGGCCGATGATCCCGCCTCGGTGAAGCGACCTTTGTCATCCCCCCATAGTCGCTGAACGCGCATCGCGCGTCATCGCGCGTTGCTGGGAGCGTGCGGCGCCTCATCTTCCCGACTTGTTGTTGGATAAAATTGTTCGGTGTTGGATTCCAAAATATCCGTCATGTTCCCACGATCCGACACATCGAAATCTCATCTTGCCTTAATGTGATCACTGAAAACGCCAAATCGAGGCTGGCGTCTGCCGATGTTCGCCAAGCATCGTGAGGCGTCAGCCGGTTGAAGCGGTTGCGTGTTTGGCCGGTTACACCGGCGATATGGTCGAAATACCGCGCCATACTTGAATTGATTGCGTGGAGCTTGGGAGGCAACAATGGCCATCAATATTGTCCAGAACGGCGGGGCGGATCTCAGTTCGTTCGATTTCACGCTTTCCAGCGATGTCGGGATCGCGAAAAACGTGGTGACGGAACCGAGCGCGTTCAGCTACTACACCGGCCTCACGAACGCCGTTCAAGAAACCTGGACTTGGCCCGGCTTCGATCTCATTTCCGGCACGCTCCAGGCGAGCGGCGAGACCGATGGCGACGCGAGCTTCGTGGGCTTCGAAATCAGCCAAATTCTGAACACCGGCTGGGACGCGGATATCGTCCGCGGACGCCTCATGCTCGAGGTCGGCGGCGAGAACTCTGGTTTCCAAGGTGCTGGTCTCCGATTGAACGAGCAGCTCCGCCCCAGCCTCGACGTGGTGACGCTCGCGCCGGATCCGATCGAAACGGAGCCGCTGCTCGTAACCGGGCGTGGAAGCGATATCGTCTCGGGAATCGCGACGGGGACCAACGCCGGTGGACCCGAAGCGGTCCTTCACCTCGTCGGCATTGCCAACGGGTCGACGATCGATCTCGGCCAGGGCAGCGACCTCCTCGTCGCCTCGGCCTCCGGCTCGGTCGAGGCGGGGAGCGCAGGGTTGGCGACCGTGGTCGGCCTCGGCCAGCTTTACGACATCTCCGCGCGCGCCCCTGGCCCGACGTCCATGATCGAGGCGGGCGCGGGCCACGACACGATCCTCGCCACAGCGTCCGTCGACGGGGAAATCGTGTCGCTGAGCTATGCGGTCGCCATCACCAGCCACCAGATCGACATGGGCAACGGGTTCGACCGGATCACCGCGCGGGCCTCGATGGAGCATGGCGACAACGCCAACCTCTCCTCCGTGCGCGGGATCGAGCAGAGCGAAATCGACACCGGCGCCCAGAATGACGTCGTCAAGGCGATGGTCGACGCCGACGGTGGGGCGAACAGCTCCGCGAGCGGCACCACCGCGATCGGCAGCACGACCATCACGACCGGCACCGGCAACGATCGCGTCATTGCGGCGACCTCCCTCGATGTCGGTGATTTTTCCGAAGTGTCCAGCATCACCGCGATCGATCATGTCAGCATGATCGAGACGGGCGAGGGCAACGATCGTGTCGTCGCGAAACTCGATATCGATGTCGGCGCTTCGGCCGCGGCCGATCAGAGCGCGGCGCTCGGCGGCAGCGTCTCGACCGGCGCCGGTGACGACCTCATCTTCGCCAAGCTGTCGCTCGATGGCGATGCGGAAAGCATCACGTCCTCGTCCGCCGCGATCCGAGGCGGCGAAAGCCAATCGATCCACATGGGCGAGGGGCGCGACACGCTGATCGCCAAGGCGGACATCGACAATCCGGACGGCGAACTCGGATTTGCCGCGGGCATCGTCCTCGCCACGATCGACATGGGCGCGGACAATGACACGGTGATCGCGAAGGGGGCGTCGACGGTCTTCGGCGCGAACCTTGCGCCGGGATCCGGCTCGTACGGTATCGTCGACAGCACGCTGCAGCTCGGCGACGGGGACGATTTGCTGATCGCGCGCGGCGCGAGCGGCGGCATCTACAACACCACACTCTTCGGCGGCTCGGGTGACGACGAGTTCGACATCGGCAGCGGCTTCGGCACCGTCGATGGCGGCACCGAGACGGATCTGTTGGTCCTCGCGGGCAACATGGAAGATTTCATGTTCGAGGCGGGCATGAGTGTCTTCACCGGGCATATCACCGGGGACGGGACGGAGCTCTTGGTCGCCGATGTCGAGCTCTTCGAGTTCGATGACGGCATCTACTCCTATGCCGAATTGTTCGGGATCGATCCCGTCTGATCGGAACGGCGGCCCGCATTCCGGAACGTCAAAACCCGGCATCGTGACGATGCCGGGTTTTGATTGTCAGACCGCCCGGTCAGGCTAACTTTGCATCGGCGGGAATGATCGGCGTGTTGGCACCGCCGAGCCGGTTGATGAATCGTTTCAATCGGTCGAGCCCTTCGGCGAGATCCTCCATCGAGGCTGCGTAGGAGAGGCGGACGAATTTGTCCGCCCCGCTGTGACCGAAATCGAGCCCCGGCGTCAGCGTGACGTGGGCCTCCTCGACGGCGCGCTCGCAAAAGCGCATGGCGTCGAGGCCCGTCGCGGAAATGTCGATATAGACATAGAACGCGCCGTCGGGCGGAACCGGCACCGGAAGGCCAATCTCTGCGAGGCGGGACAGGACGAAGGCGCGGCGCCGTTGGAACTCGGCGCGGCGCGCCTCGCAGACGGCGATCGATTCCGGGGTGAAGCATTGAAGCGCCGCGCGCTGGGCGGGAGCGGACGGGCAGATATAATAATTCTGCGCGAGCGGCTCCATGATCCGCACCATGTCCTCAGGCAGCACGCACCAACCGAGCCGCCAGCCCGTCATGCCGAAATATTTCGAGAAGCTGTTGATGACGACCGCGCCCGGATCGACCGCGAGCGCGCTCTGAGGCGGATTGCCCGCCGCGTCGGCATCGCTGAGATTGAGATAAATCTCGTCCACGATGCGCCAGGCACCCTTTCCTTCGGCGAAGGCGCACGTCTCGACAAGCTCGGAGGGGACGATCGACGTGCCGGTCGGGTTGGAGGGCGTCGCAATCATCAGCCCGCGCGTTGCCGGGGTCCAATTCGCGCGCACCGTCTCCGCATCAAGCTGAAAGCGTGATTCGACGCGGGTCGGCACGAGCTTCACCCTCGCCCCGAAGCCGGACAGAAAATGCCGATTGCACGGATAGGACGGGTCGCCGACGATCACCTCGTCGCCGGGATCGACGAGCGCCGCCGTCACGAGGAGGAGAGCGGCCGACGCACCCGCCGTGACGACGATCCGCTGCGGGTCGATGTCGAGCCCGTGGGCGGAGCGGTAGAAGCCGGCAATCGCCTCGCGAAGGGCGGGCAGGCCCAGAGCGTCGGTATAAGGCAGCTGGCCGCTCTTCGCGATATCGGCCATCGCCGTGAGCACTGCCGGCGGAGCGCCGAAATCCGGCTCGCCGATATTGAGCTTCGCCACATTGTGGCCGGCGGCCTCGAGTGCGGCGGCCCGCTTTGAAAATTCCATCGCGAAGAATGGCGCGATGTCGAGCGCCCGTTGTGCGTATTTCATGTCCCGTCTCCGATCGCCCCTTCGCACTGCCGTGCTTTGGTGGCGATGTCACGTCTGGAATACGCCAACAGCGGTTTGCGTTGTCGTCCCACGGGAGAGACGGCCGCTTTGTGGCGCGCCGGAACACAAGGCGATGCAGGACGCGGGCCGCGCGGTGCGACGTTCCCGCGCGGGGCGCGATCATCGCGCGCGGTCGCGGCTCGTCATTTCGGGCGTGGAAACCTTGAAGGGTTCGACGAGGGCTTCGCGAATGGCGCGGACGATCGCGCTGTCGCTCGCCGGCTTGTCGAGGAGGGGGGCACCGTCATAGGCGGCGCCGATCGCCTCCTCCTCGGCGTGGCCGCTGTGGAAGACGAAGGGGATGTTGCGCTGAAAGAGGATGTCGGCGACCGGGTAGATCTCTCCGTCTCTGAGCCGCACGTCGAGAATGGCGAAGTCGATCTCGTTCTCGAGGACCGCCCGTTGCGCATCGCAAACGCGCATGAACGGGCCGAGCACCTCGCAGT
Organism: Acuticoccus kalidii; assembly: GCF_021556395.1. Classification (GTDB taxonomy): domain Bacteria; phylum Pseudomonadota; class Alphaproteobacteria; order Rhizobiales; family Amorphaceae; genus Acuticoccus; species Acuticoccus kalidii. Next base: position 171,382 of record NZ_JAKGCS010000007.1, on the reverse strand, counting down.
CGAATTCCGACATCAGAAGAAGCTGCAGCGTGTAGCCGACGAGGACTTCGTCCTCCGCGATCAGGATGCGGGTCGGGCGGAGGGGGTCATCGGTCCGCTGGTCGGACCGGATTTCGCAGTCGAGGGGGTGGGGCATGGCAAAATCTCATGTCTCCGATGGAGCTGAAATATCGAACGTGAAGGTGCAGAGGAGACCGGACGGATGCCACGTGCGGACGACCTCTGCGCCGAGTTGCGCGGAACTCATCTGGAGGAGCCGTGTCCCGAAGCCGACCGCCACCTCCGCGGGCGGCTTGAAGTCCGGGTTTTCTTCCCGCCAGGACAAAGTGATCCGCGTGGGGCCGTCCGGCCCGTCATCGCGGGTCAGCGTCCACGCCACCTCGACATGGCCCGAATGGCTCGCCCATCCGCCATATTTGAGCGCATTGGTCGCGAGCTCGTTGAGGATGAGGCCGAGCGGCGTGATCTTCTCCTGCGGCACCCAGACCGACGGGCCGTCGAGGCGCAAGGCCTCGCCAGATGCGGGATAGGGGCCGAGGACGGCCTGAAGCACCTCTTGAAGCGGGGCACCATCGTTCGTCTGGTAACCGAGGCTGACGACATGGGCGGCCGCGAGGGCGGCGATGCGGTTGTCAAGATCGCGCACCAATGCGGGGACGTCGTCCTGCCCGCTCGCCGAGAGGCGGACGAGGGACCGGATCACCGCAAAAAGGTTCTTCACGCGGTGTCGCAGTTCGCGCGTCAGGATGTGCTGGCGTTCGGCGAGGCGGACCTGCGGGGTGATGTCGTGGTCGATCTGGAGGAAAAGCGTCTCGCCGCAACGAATCGAAAAGCGTTGAAGCTGTGTCTCCGTCACGATGACGGTCCCGTCAGGGCGCGTCCACGAGACCTCGCCGGACCAGGTTTCGCCATTGCGCACCCTTGCCTCGATCCGCTCCCAATCGATAGGGAAGCGCGGTTTGAGCGTCGGGAAATGGGCCTTTCCCTTCACCGCGGCTTCGGTGATCCCGTAAAGGCTCTCCGCGCCGCTGCTCCATCGCCGGACGCCGCAATGGGCCGACCAGACGATGATCGCCTCTCGGGACAGGGTGAGGATGTCGGACAGCCGGCTCGTCAGTTCGTCGCCCGTTGCACAGGGGACCAACCGCATGCTGCCGAGGATGCGGATCGGCACGCCCTCGGAGCGGATCGCGTAAGCGAGGCAGCGCACGAGCCGCATGGTCCCGTTCTTTTCCATGCAGCGCATCATCTGTGCGTTGATCGGGTCGTGACTTTCGGTGCGCGACACGACGTTCGCCCGCACCCGTTCCGCATCCTCGACGAAGGCGATCGTCCCGATATCGAGCACGGATTGGGCGCGCTCGTGCGGATCATATCCCAGCGCTTTCAGGAGGTCGGCAGAGAAGAAGCAGGCCTCCGGCCGTTCGAGATCCCAGAGCCAGAACCCGTCCGAGCGCTCCGTCTCGGCGAGCGGCTCCAGCGCACCGAGGGCGACGAGCTTGGCGAACTCGTCCGCAAGGCCTGGAACCGGGGTCGGGCCATAGGGCAGGTGGGTGCTGCCGATCGAGGCCGGCTCACTGGCGGAAATGGGCATCCGGTCGGACCTCGACTGCTCGCGGGGCCGTAAGGCGACATCGCTTCTAAGCCGCTTTCCTTTGCCCTGGCTGACCGCAAGGACCATCCGCCCGGCGCCGCACAAACGGCCGCTGCCGGTTCGGAGCGCGCCCGCCTAAAGCGCGTGCCCGACAAGAAGGGCCCCGACACCCGCGACCACCATCACGATGCCGATGATCTGCCGCGGCGTCGTCACCTCCGCGAGGCGGCGCGAGACGAGTTGCGCGAACAGCACCTCCACCAGTCCCAATGTGCGCACGTTCGCCGTCGAGGTCAGCGAGAAGCCGATGAACCACATCTGCGAGGCGAGGGCGCCCATGCCGCCCGCAAACACGGACTGACGCCAGGCGACGAGCGTCGCGATGACGGCGCGCCGGTCGACGATGAGGAGCCAGCCGCCGAGCATCACGCACTGGCTGGCGAGCGCCCAGACGAGGGTCGTCGTCGCGCGGATAAGCCCGCTGCCATCGTCCAGGGAGAGGATCGCGCCGCGGAAGACGACAGCCGCCGCCGCATAGGAGGCCGCCGAGGCGAGGCCGAACAGCGCCGGCCGCGCCGCGAGGCTGCGCACGAGGGTGGTGCCATTCACCTGCGACATCACCATCACGCCGAGCGTCGCGACGACGATGCCGGTGATCGACACCGCGCCCAGCCGCTCGCCGAGCACCATGAAGCCGAACAGGGCGACGAGTACCGGCTCGGTCTTCGTGTAGGCGACGGTGATCGAAAAGGAGGTGATGCGCATCGCCGCCAGCATCAACGCCGTTCCGGCGATCTGGCAGGCGGAGGCGAAGACGACCTGCGCGATATAGAGCCCACTCGGTCCCGGAACCGCCTCACCGGTCACGCCGACGGCGAGGATGAGAAACAGCACCGAGAAGGGAAAGCCGTAGAGGAAGCGCACGAGCGTCGCGCCGAGCGTTCCGACGGTCGCGGTGAGATGGCGCTGCATGGCGTTGCGCGCGGTTTGCGCGGCCGCAGCGGCGAGGGTGGTCAACACCCAGATCGGGATGAAGGTCATCGGGAAGGCAATCGAGTGGCGGGCCGGAATGCGCCGGTCGGAGACCGGGAGCGCTCAGAATGCGCCTCGATCCGACGTCGGTAAAGGCCCGCACGCCGCGATCGTCCGCCGGGAGCGCCGGCCGAGCGCCGCGAGCAACGAGGCATGGCGCAAATTGTCGGCGCTTGGTTGGACGACGGGACGCTTTTCCGTTGATCGGCCAACCGGAATGGCAAGGTGGTTTCGGCCGCCTCAGCGAGACGAGGGGCGGGCCGCGCTGTCGTCCTGTGCGGTGTCGCACGGGGCGCGAAAGGGGATGGGGGAGAGGACGCCCGGTGAGAAAGTGGTACGCCCGAGGGGACTCGAACCCCTGACCGTCCGATTAAAAGTCGGATGCTCTACCAGCTGAGCTACAGGCGCCAATATGAGGCGGTCCGATCGAAACCGGGACGGGAAACGGTCCGTTTCGGTCCATTTCCGTCGACCCGCCGATCGTACCACGGACCGACCAAGCGGCACATGATACGGCGACCGTCCGCCAAGCCCCCGCGCAATTCCGAGCGGAATGCGCGGCGGCGACGTGCCGGTCCTATATCAGCCCTTTTCGCCAAAGGGCAAGCGCTGCCATGTGGAGAACCGGCGGTCCGCCGACCGATGCGGACTGTGCCGGCCGGTTCGCGAATACGTGGCCGGGCGGGGTCATCCGACCCGGCCCGGCGCGCGTTCGCCTCAGCGGGCGCGTTCGAGCGTCTTTTCCGCCGTCTTCACCATGGCGTAGTCGACGAGCTTGCCGTCCACCGTCACCGCGCCCAGCCCGCGCGCCTCCGCCTCGCGGAAGCTGTCGACGATGCGCCGCGCACCGGCGAGTTCGGCCTCGTCCGGGGTGAAGGCGGCGTTGGTGGTCTCGATCTGGTTCGGATGGATGACCGCTTTGCCGAAATAGCCGAGCGCCTTCGCCTCGGCGCAGTCGGCCGCGAGGCCCTCCGCATCCGTCACGTCGAAGAACACCGTGTCGATCGGCGGGGCGAGTCCGCCGGCGCGCGATGCGATCACCGTCGCGATCTTGCCGTGGAGGATGTGGGGGCCGACATTGGCCGTCGGGATGCCGATATCGGCCGTATAGTCCCCGGCGCCGAACATCAGCGCGTTGAGCCGGCCGCCCGCCTCCGCGATCGAAACGGCGTGGGCGATGCCGCGCCCGGTCTCGATGATCGCGTTGAGCACGATCCGCCCGGCGGGCAGACCCTCGGCGCGCTCCAGATTGTCGATCATCTTCGAGACGGAGCGGATCGTCTCCGCGCCCTCGACCTTCGGAAGGATGATGCCGGCGATCCCGCCGACGCAGACGGCGCGCAGATCCTCCGCCGTCATCCCGGTCTCCATGTCGTTGACACGCACGAAGACCTGGCGTTCCGGTGAGACGGAGCGCAGCCGTTCGCGCACCATGTCGCGGGCACGCGGCTTTTCGGAGATCGCCACCGCGTCCTCGAGGTCGAGGATCAGGGCGTCGGCGCTGCTCGCGAGCGCCTTTTCCGTCTTCCGCTCCTCGGTGCCCGGAACGAAGAGATAGGTCCGGTTCGGTTTCATATGACGTCCTTCGCTTTGGCGGCGAGCGCTTCGACGCGGGCGATCACCGCCTTCGCCCGCTCCACCACCGGAATATCGACCATGCGGCCATCGACCTCGACCGAGCCGCGGCCCGCTTGCTCCGCCGCCGCGAACGCGGCGACGATGCGCCGGGCGCTCGCGACCTCGTCCTCGCTCGGCCCGAACCCGTCATTGAGCGCGGCGACGACGCCCGGATGGATCCCGGTTCCCGCCGCAAAGCCGAAACGGCGCGAGCGGCGGGCGACCTCGCGGACGCCGTCGACGTCCTTGTAGTCGGCGACGGTGCCGATGAGGCCGATCGGCAGCAGTCCGGCGCCACGGGCGGCGATCACGAGCGCCTGCTTCGGATAAAGAAGCACCTCCGGCGTCGGCTCCGAATGGGTCGCGAGCGCGAAATCCTCGCCGCCGAGTGACAGGGCGACATTGCGCGGATGCGCCGCCGCGATCTCGGCCATGCGGGGAAAGGCCTCCGCCGTCTCGATCATCGGGATGAGGCGTGTGTGGCCGGGCTTCATGCCGGCCGCCGCCTCGCATTCGTCGACGAGCTCGGCGAGGAGGCGCACGTGCGAGGCGCTGTCGATCTTGGGTAGCAGCAGGCCCGCGACCTCCGGAGCGACCGCCGCCGCGATATCGGCGACGGCGAGCGACAAAGGCCGGTTGATGCGCACCAGGACATCCGCCCCGTTCGCCCCGACCCGCGCCGCCGCGGCGCGCACGAGACCGCGCGCGGCGGCCTTGTCGGCGACGGCGATGCTGTCTTCAAGGTCGAGGATGATGGCGTCCGCGCCGCGCAGATGCGCCTTCGCGACGAACGCCTCGACATTGACCGGAACGTAGAGGAGGGAGCGCCAGGCGGGGAGCGCAGCGTTCATATCGTGCCTCGTTCGGCGAGCGCGGCGACATCGGCCGGCGAATAGCCGATGCGGCCCCAGATCTCTTCATTGTGCTCGCCGATTTCGGGGGGCGGGCGGCGGAAGCGGCCGGGCGTGCCGGACAGACGCGGCGTGATGTTGTGCGTCGCCACTTCGCCGAGATCGGCGTCGGGCATGTTCACCACGATGCCGCGTTCCTGAACGTGCGGATCGGCGAGGAACTGGCTGATATCGTAGACCGGCGCGGCAGTGATCCCCTGTTCTTCGAAAAAGGCGATCGCGTCCTTCAGCGACTTCGCCTTGATGAAGGCGCCGACCACGGTGTCGACCTCCTGGCGGTGCTCCACCCGGTCGGCATTCGTCGCAAAACGCGGATCGGTGATCATCTCGGGCCGCCCGATCGCGGTGAAAAGGCGCTCGGTCATGCGTTGGGTGGAGGCGGAAATCGCCACCCATCCGCCGTCATTCGTCGCATAGACGTTGCGGGGGGAGGACGATTCGGAACCGCTGCCGACCCGCTTGCGCACCCGCCCGGTGACGGTGTGGACGGCAGCCTCGGGCCCGAGCGTCGAGAAGATCGATTCAAGGAGGCTGAGATCGACGACCTGCCCCTTGCCGCCTTTCTGCTCCACATTGCGCACCGCGATCACGGTCGCCATCGCGCCATAGAGGCCGGCGATCATGTCGGCCATCGCGAGCGGCGGCAGCACCGGCTCGCGGTCCTCGAAGCCGTTATTGGAGGCAAAGCCCGACATCGCCTCGACGAGGGTGCCGAAGCCCGGCCGCGTGCTGTAGGGACCCGTCTGCCCGAAGCCCGAGACGCGCACGAGGATGAGATTGGGATTGGCCTTCATCAGCTCGTCCGGCCCGATCCCCATCCGCTCCAGATAACCGAAGCGGAAACTTTCGGTCATCACATCGAAATGCGGAACGAGCTTGAGGACCATCTCGCGCGCGTCGGGGTCCTTGAGGTTCAGCGTGATGCTCTTCTTGTTGCGGCCATAGACCTTCCAGTGAAGGTCATGGCCGTTGTTGCGCCAATGGCGCAGCGTGTCGCCCGTCCCCGGCACCTCGACCTTGACGACCTCGGCGCCGAAATCGGCGAGCTGGAGGGACAGCATGTTGCCGGCGACGAGACGGGAAAAGTCGAGCACGCGGACGCCGTCGAGCGGGCAATCGGCGTCGGGATCGAAATCGATGGAGGGAATACCCATGAATAGTCCTCGGGAAGGGCGGTCAGCGGCTGGCCGTCTCGGGGAAGACGATGCCGGCGGTCTCGGGGATGTGGACGTGGATCATGTCGGTGTCGGGCACGCGGCGGCACTCGACGCGGAAGGCGTTCTCGCCGGCCTTCACCTCGAGCGTGTTGTAGGCACCGAGGAAGGTGCGCTCCTCGATCGTGACCGGGAAGACGTTGGGCCCGGCGGTGCCCGGCTCCACGATCTCGATCTGCTCCGGCCGCACCGACACGCGCACCCGGGTCCCGGCCGTGAGCGGCCGTGCCGAAGGGGCGATCAGCGCGGCGGCGCCGTCGAGATCGACCTTGACGGTGCCGTGGTCGGCCTCCGTCACCGTCCCGCAAAGAAAATTGCTGGAGCCGATGAAGTCGGCGATGAAGGCGTCGGCCGGACGGTCGTAGATCGTGTGCGGGTCGGCGAGCTGGGCGATCTTGCCCCCGTTCATCACCGCGATGCGATCCGACAAAGCGAGCGCCTCGGCCTGGTCGTGGGTGACATAGACGGTCGTCACCCGCACATGGCTCTGAAGGTGGCGCAGCCAGGTGCGCGCCCGCTCCCGCAGCTTGGCGTCGAGGTTGGAGAGCGGCTCGTCGAGGAGGAGCAGTCCCGGCCGGTAGACGAGGGTGCGGGCGAGGGCGACGCGCTGCTGCTGGCCGCCCGACAGAGCGTGCGGATAGCGGTCCGCGTAGGCCGTCATCTCGACGAGGCCGAGCGCCTCCTCGATGCGCTGCGCCCGGTCCTTGCGCTTGATGTTCCGAAGTTTCAGCGGAAACTCCAGATTCTGCCGCACCGTGAGATGCGGCCAGAGCGCGTAGGACTGGAAGACGAGGCCGATCTCGCGCCGCTCGGACGGCACGAAGGTTCCATCCGCGGCGTCGAAGAAGACGTCGGAACCGAGCGTGATGCGCCCGCCATCGGGCTTATCGAGACCGGCGACGGCCGCGAGCGTCGTCGACTTGCCGCACCCGGACGGGCCGAGAAGGGTGAGGAACTCGCCGTCGGCGACGGTGAAGTCGATCCCATCGACGGCGCGCACGTCGCCGAAGGACCGCGTGAGGCCGTTGACCACGAGCTCAGCCATAGATTTTCACTCCGAGGATCTTTCGCGCGGCGGTGACGAAGACGACCGTGATCAGGATCTGGACGGAGGCGAGCGCAGAGACCGGGCCATTGTCGCCGTTGGTCCAGAATTGCAGCATCGTCGTCCCGATCACCTCGCTGCCGGGGGCGAAGAGGAACACGGCGGTGACGTATTCCTTCAGGAAATGGATGAAGAGCAGCGCGTAACAGGAGAACAGCGCCGGGGTGAGAAGGGGCAGCACGATGGAGCGCGAGGTGCGCCACCAGTCGGCCCCCACCGTGCGCGCGCTGCGGTCGAGATCGGCGCCGAGCTGGGCAAGGGCCGGGGAGACCGCGCCGTAACCGGTCGGCAGATAGCGCATGATATAGGCGATCATCAGGAGCCAGATCGTGTTGCGCAGCCAGCCGAGCGGCGGAAACAGGCTCATTGCATAGAAGATGCCGATACCGGCGATGAAGCCCGGAATGGCGCGCGGCAGGATCGCCACATATTCGAGCTGCCGGCGCCAGCGGAACTCCGACCGGTTGGCGACGATGGCGACGAGCGCGATCAACACCGTCCCGATCGCAGCGCCCACGGTCGCGATCGCGATCGTGTTCCAGATCGAGCGCATATAGACCGGGTAAGAGAGGAGCATCTGATAGTTGTCGAAGGTGAGCACCTCCCACAGCGGCATCAGCGGTGACAAAAACACCGTGAATGACCGCAGGATGAGCCCGCCCAGGATCACGATCACCGCCAGGACGACGTAGGCGAGGAGCACACCGAACGCGACCCAGCGCCAGCGTCCGAGCGTGAAGCGGCGCGGACGGGAGGCTTTGCCGCCGACCGTGACGAAGCGCTGGTTGTTGCGCATCAGCCGGCCCTGCAACACCATCAACCCGACGACGAGAAGGAGCAGCACCAGCGAGGCCGCCGCGACGAGGCCATAGTCCGGCGTCGTCTGGCCGAAGACCTCATGATAGAGGTAGGTGGTGAAGAGCTCGATCTGCAGCGGTCCACCGAAGACCAGCGGGATCGACAGCATCTCGATCGCGATCACGAAGTTCATGATCACCCCGAAGATGATCGCCGGGCGCATCAAAGGCAGCGTGATGCGGGTGAGGATGCGGAAGGGGCTCGCGCCGACGGTGCGGGCGGCGTCCTCGAGATTGGGATCGGCGTTCCGCGTCGCGACGATGCAATAAAGATAGGCGAGCGGCGCCTGGGCGATGCCGGCGGCGATGCCCATGCCGGTGACGGTATAAAGATTCCATGGCTCGACGCCGATGATCCCGCGCACGAACATCGTCACATAGCCGGACGGGCCGTACATCGTGAACCAACCGAAGGCGATCACGAGGTGGGACAGGAAGAGCGGCCAGAGCAGCATCTCGCCGAAAAAGGCGCGGCCCGGAATGTCCGTCCGGCCGACGAGGATCGCGGTGACGACGCCGATAACCTGCGCGATCACCGTTGTGAGGACCGCGAAATAGGCCGTGTTCTGGAGAACCTCCCCCATGCGGGGCGTGTCGAGGAGGCGGACGAAATTGCCGAGCGAGAGGGACGCGTTGGCGTCGTAGAGCGGCCGATCGAGAACCGCCTGGTAGAGGACCGGAACGATCGGAAAGACCACGAGCGCGAGCGTCGTCAGAGCTACGAGGATCTGGATCGCGGTGTTGCGATCAAAACGCCTCGCGCGCACGCGGCTCGGCGCTGAAAGCGCGTCGATTGCCATGTCTCATCCTTGGAAAGGGGCAGAGTGCGGGCCGTGGCCGCGCGACACCGGGGACGGCCGGCCGGGGCGCATCGGCCCCGGCCGGGATCCTCATTTCGGGCTGAAGGTTTCCCGCCAGCGCTCGATGAAGTCGTCGGAGGCGATCAGCTCGTCGTCGTAGTCGATGAGGAGGATGTTGTCCTCGCCGATCTCTTCCTTGATCGCATCGTAGGTGTAGAAGGCGACATCGTCCTTCGAGACGCCTTCACGATAGGGCGTGAGGCCGCCGATGCCGAACGCCGTCTGACCGGCCTGCGACAGGATGTAGTCGAGCATCAGCTTGGCCGAGGCCGGCGTGCCGCTCGCCTCGGGGATCGCCATCTGACGCATGAAGAGCGGCGTGCCGTCTTCGATGAAGTTCCAGCCCATGATCTTCGCGCTCGCCGCGTTTTCGAGCTTGGGGAAGAACACGATGCCGGAAATGAAGTAGCCGATCGAATATTCGCCGGCCTGCAGCTTGGCGAGCATCGGCCCGGAGGAGACCTCCGAACGGGTGAGGGAGCCGATCGTCTCGAACGACTTCCAGCCGTCGTCACCATGGGCGCGCAGATAGACGAGATCGATGGCCTGACCGAACGAGGTCTGCGCCGCGTTGTAGGTCGTCAACTTGCCACGCAGCGCGTCGCCCGATTCCTCGACGATCCGAGCCAGATCGGCGATTCCCTTCGGCCGCTGATCCTCCGGCACCGTCATCTGGTTGTAGACGATGATCATCGGGTCGGTGGAGACGGTGTAGAGATTGTCGACCGGGATGCTCCAATCGGGGAGCTGGTCGGCTTCGGCCGAGCGGTAGTCGAGGGCGTTGTCGCCGTCCATGAAGTTGCGCCAACCGTCCACGGTCGCGCTCACCATCAGGCCGGCGGTGTTCGCCCCCGAATTCGCCTCGGCATAATACCGGGTGAAGACCTCGTCGCTTTCAAGATCGAGCGTCGAGACGTTGATCCACGGGTAGAGCTTGTTGAAGCCTTCGATCACCGGCGCCCAGTTGTACTGCGCCATGTTCGAATAGATGAGAAGCTGTCCCTCACCCCGGGAGGCTTCGATGATCTCTTGATAGTCGTCCGGATAATAAGACGGGACGTCCTGCGCATAGGCGAAGCCTGCGGTCGACAGCATCAGCCACGCGCCGGCTGCCACGCGCGTCATCGAGCGCGAGCGATTTATCATGAGCGTTTTCTCCACTATCGGCGGTAGACCCACCGATCATTTGTTCCCTTTGGTCGGGACCGTGGACACGGCGCGACCCGACACGACCAGTCTGCGAATAAATCGCGCTAGATCAAAAATACTGTTTTAGCCTATGGTCCATGCCGAAACGGTATGGCCCATGGATATCAGACAGCTTCGCTATTTCGTTGCCGTGGTGGAGCTCGGCAGCTTCTCGGGGGCCGCGCGCCATCTTTCGGTGGCCCAGCCGGCCCTCAGCCGGCACGTGCGCGCCTTGGAGGAGACGCTCGGCGTCACCCTCGTCAGGCGCGATACGCAAGGCGCCCGTCCGACCGAAGCGGGTGAGCGGCTCCTGCATCAGGCGAGCGCCATCTTGCGGCAATTTGACATGGTGCCGGAGGTCGTCGGCCGCGGCGGCGGCGTCGTTACGGGGCGGGTGGTCGTCGGGTTGCCGACATCGGTGAACGCCGTCCTCGCGCGCCCTCTGATTCGGGCCTGGCGCGAGCGTCTTCCGGCCGTCGAACTCCACGTGATCGAGAGCCTCTCCGGCTTTCTCCAGGAGTGGGTGGCGGCCGGCCGGCTCGATATCTGCCTCCTCTATGATCCGCGGCCGGAACGGACCATCGATATCGAATCGATGATCTGCGAGGAGCTCTTCCTGGTCGGCGCCCCGGTCGACGATGGTCATGGCCTCGACGAAGTGCCGCTGAAGACCCTGGAGCACGTCCCCCTCGCAATGCCGGGTGCCACCCATGCGCTGCGCCGCCACGTGGACCGTGTGTCGCTCGAGAATGGTGTCAGGCCCAACGTCGTGGTGGAGATCGATTCGCTGGGCACGATGAAGATGATCACCGAGCTTGACGGCTATTTCACCGTGCTGCCGCGCGGGCCGGTCTATGAGGAGATCCAGGCGGGCCGCATGGCCGCGCGGCGGCTGACGGCTCCTTTGGTGACGCGCACCGTCTCCCTCGCCACATCGGCCGTCAGGGGGCGGACCCGTGCATGCGAGGAGGTGAAGCGCCTTTTGGTCGAGACCGCCGAACGGCTCGTCGATGAGGGCGTCTGGCGCGGCGCGAGCGTCTCGCGTCAGACGACCTGAGCGTCAGTCCGCCTCGACCTTCACCAGGCGGTCGATCTCGAGGAGCGTGGAGACGAGGGCGGGCAACTGCGCGAGCGGCACCATGTTGGGGCCGTCCGAGGGCGCACGGTCCGGCGCCTCGTGCGTTTCGATGAAGACGCCGGCGCACCCTGCCGCGACCGCCGCGCGGGCGAGATAGGGCACCATCGTCCGGTCGCCGCCCGAGGAGCCGCCGAGCCCGCCGGGGGCCTGAACGGAATGTGTCGCGTCGAAGATCACCGGCCAGCCGGTCTCCGCCATGATCGGCAGAGCCCGCATGTCGGAGACGAGGGTGTTGTAGCCGAAGGAGGCGCCGCGCTCGGTGAGGAGGATGCGCTCCGCCCCGCCGCCCGCGAGCTTCTCGGCGACGAACCGCATGTCCCAGGGGGCGAGAAACTGGCCCTTCTTCACATTCACCGCGGCCCCGGTCGCGGCGGCGGCGAGGAGAAGATCCGTCTGGCGGCACAGGAAGGCCGGGATCTGGAGGACGTCGACCGCCTCGGCGACGGGGGCGCACTGCGCCGCCTCGTGCACGTCGGTCAGCGTCGGCAGGCCGATCGATTCGCGGATCTCGGCGAAGACGGGAAGCGCGGCCGACAGGCCCATGCCCCGCGCCGCATTGAGCGAGGTCCGGTTCGCCTTGTCGTAGCTCGTCTTGTAGATCACCGAGATGCCGAGCGCGACGGACATCTCCTTGAGCGCGCTCGCCATTTCGAGGGCATGGGCGCGCGATTCCATCTGGCACGGCCCGGCGATCAGGACGATCTGCGCATCGTTCGCGATGGATGCGTCGCCGACGGCAACCTTGTGGATCATCTAAACGAGCCTCGATTGGGTGATCGCCGCCTCGATGAAGGAGGCGAAGAGCGGGTGCGGCTCGAACGGCCGCGATTTGAGTTCCGGGTGGAACTGGACGCCGATGAACCAGGGGTGGTCGACGAGCTCCACCGTCTCGGGCAGCACCCCGTCGGGAGACGTGCCGGAAAAAACCATGCCGGCGGATTCCAGCGCCTCACGGTAGGCCATGTTGACCTCATAGCGATGGCGGTGCCGCTCGTGGATCTCGGTCGAGCCGTAGATATCGGCGATCTTCGTCCCGGTCTTGAGGTTGGCCTGATAGGCGCCGAGCCGCATCGTGCCGCCGAGATCGCCACCTTCGCGGCGACGCTCCAGCTCGTTGCCCTTCAGCCATTCGGTGAGGAGGCCGACGACCGGCTCCGTCGTCGGGCCGAATTCGGTGGAGCTTGCCGAGGGCAGGTCCGCGAGATGCCGTGCGGCCTCGATCACGGCCATCTGCATCCCGAAACAGATCCCGAAATAGGGAACGCCGTGCCGCCGTGCGAAGCCGGCCGCCGCGATCTTGCCCTCCGAACCGCGCTCGCCGAAGCCGCCCGGCACGAGGATCCCGTTGACGCCTTCGAGGTGCGCGGCCGGGTTCTCCGTCTCGAACACCTCCGATTCGATCCAATCGAGGTTGACGCGCACATTGTTCGCGATGCCGCCATGGGCGAGCGCCTCGATCAGCGACTTATAGGCGTCCTTGAGCTCGGTATATTTGCCGACGACGGCGATCGTGACTTCGCCCTCCGGCGTGCGCACGCGCTTCGAGATCTCCGCCCAACCCGTCAGCGACGGGGTCGGCGCGTTCTCGATGCCGAAACAGGTGAGGACCTCGTCGTCGAGCCCTTCGCGGTGATAGGCGATCGGCACGTCGTAGATGGTCGAGACGTCGAGCGCGGGGATGACGCTCGTCTCCCGCACCGAGCAGAAGAGGGCGAGCTTGCGCCGTTCGTTCGGCGGGATCGGACGGTCGCAGCGGACGAGCAGGATGTCGGGCTGGATGCCGATCGAGCGCAGCTCCTTCACCGAGTGCTGTGTCGGCTTCGTCTTCAACTCACCGGCCGAGGCGATAAAGGGCATCAGCGTCAGGTGGATGAAGAGCGTTGCGTTGCGCGGAAGCTCGGTCGAAAGCTGCCGGATCGCCTCGAAGAAGGGCAGTCCCTCGATATCGCCCACCGTGCCGCCGATCTCGACGAGCACGAAGTCGTAATCGTCGTTGTCGGAGACGATGAACGCCTTGATCGCGTCGGTGACGTGCGGGATCACCTGGACGGTGCCGCCCAGATAGTCGCCGCGCCGCTCCTTGGCGATGATATCCTGATAGATCCGGCCGGTGGTGATGTTGTCGTGCCGATTGGCAGCGCGCCCCGTAAAGCGCTCATAGTGGCCGAGATCGAGGTCGGCCTCCGCGCCGTCATCGGTCACGAACACCTCGCCGTGCTGATAGGGGCTCATCGTCCCCGGATCGACGTTGAGGTACGGATCGAGCTTGCGAAGGCGAACCGAATAGCCACGCGCCTGCAAAAGCGCGCCGAGAGCGGCCGAGGCGAGCCCCTTGCCAAGGGACGACACCACGCCGCCGGTGATGAAGACGTAGCGCGTCACGATAGACTCATCATCGTGTGAGGGTGGGGGAGGACACCGAGGGCCGGGGCGAGACGCCCCGGCGGGAAGGCGGAGAGTGAGGCGGGCCCGGTGCTCACTCGCCCGACGGGACTTGCGGGCTGCTGGGCGCCGCCGGGCTGGACGAGCCGCCGGTCGGAGCCGACGGGGCGCCGCTCGGAACGGTCGGGAAACCGGCCGGTCCGGTCGGCGTGCCGGCCGGAACGCTCGGCGAGCCACTCGGCGCGGCCGGAACGCCGCTCGGTGCGGTCGGAGCGCCAGTCGACGGGGCGGGCGCTGCCGCACCATCGGCGGGCGCGCTCGGCGCCGTGTCACCCGACGATTCGCGCAGCGAATCGAGAATGCCCTCGCCGGTGCCGCGCGACGCGTCGTCGCCGAGCGGGGTCGAGGCCGCAGGCGCATCGACCCCGCCGCGATCGAGAATCGACGGCGCGCCCTGCTGCGACTTCGCGAGCAAGCCCAGCGCAAGCGAGGTTGCGAAGAATGCTGCGGCCAGGATCGTCGTCATCCGGGTCAACAGGTTCGCACTGCCGCGGGCGGAGAACATCGCGCCGCCACCACCGCCGCCTCCAATGCCAAGCGCCCCGCCTTCGGAGCGCTGGAGGAGGATCACCGCGATCATTGCGATCACGATCATCAGGTGGATGACGATGATAACTGTTGTCATTGCAGAGGGCCTACTCGGGTCGGTACGACGGGACATCTAGCGATCCCGGGCGCCGATGTCACCGTCCACGCATCGCCTTTCCGCCATGCGGCGGCAAAGACACACTGGGTGCGACGCCAAACCGACCGTTCTTTGCTAGGAATAGACGCCTAGCGCCGCGTACGAGGTTGATGTTCGCATGTGCCATTACTGCAGTGTGATCGCCGGTGGCAACTACCGGCTGAACGGGATGACGAAGATCGGAGCCCCGGTCATCGTCACCTATGAGTTCGCCCCGATGCGCGACCTGCCGTTCGATCAGCTCCCTGCAAACAATATGTTGAAGACTGCCGTTCGCCTCGCTGTGCCGCATATTGAGAGCGTCGCGGGAATCGCGCTCGTCGAGGTCGGAGCGAAGGCCGACGCGATGGTGTCGATCAGCTACAACACCGAAGCGGACGGCGTCTCATGGGCACATTATCCCTATAGCTCGGCGCGATATCCGAATTCCTATGGCGAGCTGACGATGAACGATTCGTTCGAGAGCTTCGCCAAAGGCACGTACGGCTACGAGATTTTGTTGCATGAGTTCGGCCACGCGCTCGGCCTCAAGCACCCGTTCGATGATTCGCCCAACCTTCCCCTCCGGCTCGACAACACCAACAACACCCTGATGAGTTACAATGACGCGGACGGGGCGAAGTCCGCGTTTCAGCGCTTCGACAAGCAAGCCCTCAAGGCCCTCTACGGCCCACCTGGCGCGTTCGACGGCGTCTCTGTCGACTTCCTCGCGAAATCGAACACGCTGAAGGTCGTCGGCTCGACGGGCGTCGATACGCTGATCGGCGTCAACGATGACAGCGTCCTCCTCGGCCGTGCGGGAAACGACAGGCTGTTCGGCCGGGAGGGGGCCGACCGTCTCACCGGCGGGGCCGACAATGATCTCCTCTATGGGTTTCATGGGCGCGACACGCTCTTCGGCAATGGCGGCGATGACCGCCTCCGCGCCGGGCTCGACGATGATCGCGCCTTTGGCGGCCACGGCACCGACCGCCTCTTCGGCGAACCGGGCGACGACTATCTCCATGGCGGCTCGGGCGAAGACATCCTCTTCGGCGGCGCGGGCGACGACACGCTCGAAGGCGGCGGCGGGAACGACCGCCTGATCGGCCATCGGGGCGCCGACATCTTCGTCGTCGGCGGCGACAAGGGCACCGAGATCCTCTCCGATTTCCACCCGGGCCAGGGCGACCAGATCGACATTCGCGCCCTCGACATGAGCGCCGCCGAGGCGCTCCAGCGCTTGACCCCGACCGGCGACAACATGGTCCTCGACACCGGGCCCGGCCTCGTGGTGATCGCGGGAGCGGCCTCGATCGCCTTCGATCAGGCCGATTTCATCGCCTGACCGGCGAAACGGCGAACGGAACGGCGCCAAGGGGCGACCAGGGCCCGCCTCGATAATGCCAGAGCTGCAATCCCTCCGCGCGCGCCGTGAAGGGCTCGAATGTTGCGCAGAGGCGCGCATGGGTCTCGCGTGCGATCTCCGGCGTCACCTTGTTCTGTATTGTGACGTGCGGTCGAAACCGCTCCCGGTCCTGCGGCGTCAGGACGGGGTGAAAGGCCTCGGCGAGCCGGCCGCGCAGTCCGACGAGATCGGGTGAGGCGATCCGGTAGGCGACGCCGCGGCCGAGGCGCATCAGTCCCTCGACGGCAAGCGGGAAGGGGGCGCGTTGCGCCGCCCTGCCAATCATGTCCATGACGCGCGTCTCTTCGCTGCCGGGCAAAGCGTGAAAGAGCGTGAGATGCGCACCGACACGATTGATCGCCGGCGGGAAATGAGCGCGCCGCTCGGCCTCGAACCGAGCCGCGGTCGCCGCGTCCAACTGCAACGTCACGATGATCGGCGCCGGCTCCCGAATCGCATTCATTTCGTGGCCCGAATTGGCGGATCGAGGTGCGGCCGGCGGCGGCGCGGACAGGACTGCCATGCGCGGGGCGGGGAAGGGTAGCCGCGCGGCGGGCGTTCAAATCCGGCGAAAAACGGCGTCATGCGTTCGCTCGGGACTGGCAAGCGTGGATGGACGCTTGACATGGGGCGCGCAGGATGCCCCATGCCCTCGGTTCCTCCCCCGCTTCTGAAGAGATGCACCATGCACCGCTATCGCTCCCATACCTGTGCCGACCTTCGCGCCGACGATGCGGGCTCGAATGTCCGCGTCTCCGGTTGGGTGCACCGGGTGCGCGATCATGGCGGCCTCCTGTTCATCGACGTGCGTGACCATTATGGCATCACCCAGGTGGTCGCCGATCCCGATTCCCCCGCCTTCAAGATCGCCGAGACGGTGCGCGCGGAATGGGTGGTGCGGATCGACGGCGAGGTCAAGCTGCGCGACGGCGCGCAGATCAACGACCGCCTGCCCACCGGCAAGATCGAGGTGTTTGCCCGCGAGATCGAGGTCCTGTCGAAGGCGCCCGAGCTACCGCTGCCGATCTTCGGCGAGCCCGATTATCCGGAAGAGACGCGCCTCAAATACCGCTTTCTCGATCTGCGCCGCGAGACGCTCCACAAGGACATCGTCAAGCGCAGCCAGATCATCGCCTCGATCCGCCGGCGGATGACCGAGGCGGGCTTCATGGAGTTCCAGACGCCCATCCTGACGGCCTCGTCGCCGGAAGGGGCGCGCGACTTCCTCGTGCCCTCGCGCCTTCATCCGGGCAAGTTCTACGCGTTGCCGCAGGCCCCGCAGCAGTTCAAGCAGCTCGTGATGATCGCGGGCTTCGACCGCTATTTCCAGATCGCCCCCTGCTTCCGCGACGAGGACGCCCGCGCCGACCGTTCGCCGGGCGAATTCTACCAGCTCGACATCGAGATGAGCTTCGTCGAGCAGGAGGACGTGTTCAACGCGGTCGAGCCGGTCCTGCGCGATCTCTTCAAGGAGTTCGCCGAGGACAAGCCCGTCACGGAGGTCTTCCCGCGCATTCCCTATCGCGAGGCGCTCGCGAAATATGGCTCCGACAAGCCCGATCTGCGCAACCCGATCGAGATGGCCGATGTGACGGCGCACTTCGCCGGCTCCGGCTTCAAGGTCTTCGCCTCGATGATCGAGTCCGATCCGCGCGTGCGGGTGTGGGCGATCCCGGCCAAGACCGGCGGCAGCCGTGCGTTCTGCGACCGGATGAACAACTGGGCGCAAAGCGAGGGGCAGAAGGGGCTCGGGTATATCTTCTGGCGCGAGGGCGAGGCGGAAGGCGCCGGCCCGGTCGCCAAGAATATCGGCCCGGAGCGGACCGAGGCGATGCGCAATCAGCTCGGCCTCGAGGCGGGTGACGCGGTCTTCTTCGTTGCCGGCAACCCCGAGCACTTCATGCGGTTCGCCGGCGAGGCGCGCAACAAGATCGGCGACGAGCTGGGCCTTTCGCAGAAGGATCAATTCGCGTTCTGCTGGATCGTCGATTTCCCGATGTTCGAGCGCAACGAGGAGACCGGCGAGATCGATTTCTCGCACAACCCCTTCTCGATGCCGCAAGGCGGCCTCGAGGCGCTGAACGAGAAGGATCCGCTGACGATCGACGCCTTCCAGTACGATATCGTCTGCAACGGTATCGAACTCTCCTCCGGCGCGATCCGGAACCATAAGGTGGAGATCATGCGCCGCGCGTTCGAGATCGCGGGCTATGACGAGGCGGTGCTGCAGGAAAAGTTCGGCGGCATGCTGTCCGCGCTTCAGTATGGCGCGCCGCCGCATGGTGGCATCGCGCCGGGTGTCGATCGGATCGTAATGCTGCTCTGCGGCAAGGAGAACCTGCGCGACGTGACGCTGTTCCCGATGAACCAGCGTGCCGAGGATCTCATGATGGGCGCTCCGTCGACGGTGACGGCGGCCCAGCTTCGCGAACTGCACCTTCGCCTCAACCTGCCGGACTGAGACGGCGAACCGGGCGGCCTTTGCGGGCCGCCCGGCATGCGTTGCGGGGCCTTGAATGGCGAAGCGACGCCATTCCGCTCAACCGCCGGACCGGATGGACCGCCGGACGGCTGGCCAGCGTATCGATCGTAGCGTCCGAACCCGGCATCCCGGCCATATGGCGTGGGACCGGGCCGCCCCCGCCGGTCCGTGACCGGCGCGACAGGCAAGGGTCTCGCCGGTATTCGCCCGATCAGGCGGCTCTCACTTTGCCGAGGAACATCGTCACCTCGTCGGTCAACTGGTCCGAGCTGCGCGACAGCGTCCCGGCGGCGTCGAGGAGCTGGTTCGCGGCATCGCCCGTTTGCCGGGCGCCTTCGCTCACCTGAACCACATTGGTGCACACCGCTTCGGTGCCGCCCGCCGCTTGGGTGACATTGCGGGCGATTTCCGAAGTCGCCGCGCTCTGCTCCTCGACGGCGGCGGAAATCGCGGTCGTGATCTCGTTGATGGAATCGATCGTCGCGCCGATGCTCTCGATCGCGCCGACCGCGTTGTTGGTCGCCCCCTGCATCGTCTCGATCTGGCTCGCGATCTCTTCCGTCGCTTTGCCTGTCCGCTCGGCGAGGCTCTTCACCTCCGAGGCGACGACCGCGAACCCCTTGCCGGCATCGCCCGCTCTCGCCGCCTCGATCGTCGCGTTGAGGGCGAGGAGGTTGGTCTGCTCGGCAATATCGGCGATGAGGCTGATCACTTCGCCGATCCGCTCGGATGCCGTTGCGAGCCCCTTGATCGTGCCGTTGGTGCGCTGCGCCTCGTCCACCGCGCTGCGAACGATGCCCGATGCGCGGTTCACCTGATGGGAAATCTCCTGGAGGGATGAATTCATCTCCTCCGTCGCGGTCGCCACCGTCTGTACGTTGGAGGAGGTCTGTTCGGCGGCGGTCGTCGACACCTCGGCCCTCTGGCTCGTGGTCTGCGAGATCGTCATCATCTCGTTGGCGGTGGTGTTGAGCTGGGTCGCGGCCGACGCCACCGTCTGGAGCGAATCCGACACCGTCGCCTCGAAGCTCGACAAGAGCTCCTCCATCTGGGCAAGGCGTTTTTGGCGCTTGGCTTCCTCTTCCTGCTGTGCCGCCTCGAGCGACTTGCGGGCGACGGCGTTCTCCTTGAAGATTTGCACGGCCCGCGCCATGGCGCCGATCTCGTCGCCGCGATTGCGTCCATGGACCTCGACGGTCATGTCGTCGTCGGCAAGCTTCGTCATCGTGTCGGTCATCGAGGTGATCGACTTTCCGACAGCGCGGTCGAAGAAGATCGACACGGTGATATAGACGACGACCACCAAGGCGAGGGATGTAATCACGACGATGCGGGACAGGGTGTAGGTTTGGTCCCCGTCCGCGTTTGCGGCGGCGCTTTCTTGCTGAAATTCGGTGATGAGATCGACCATCATCTGCGAGAATTCGTCGAACAGTGCCGTCGAATCGAGGAACATGGCGAGCGCGGAATCGTTCTCGTTGCGCCGGGAGGTTTCGACCATGGCGCTGCTTCGTTTCACGTAATCATTCCATCCGGCGATGACGCGATCGAGGCGGGCGCGCTGTTCGCCCGTGAGGTCCTGCCGGGCGAGGCCGCCGAGCCGATCGTCGACGCGCTTGCCGAGCTCGGCCATGCTGCTTTCGACTGCCGCCATCTGGCTTCGGCTCGTGGAAAGGACATGCGTTGCCTGTGCGATCCGGTAATCCGACGTCGCCGTATTGGCCACGTTGAGGCTTTCGACACGCGGGGCGATCACATCGGAAATTAACGTGGACTTCGCGTTGATCACGCTCATCCGATCGACGGAGAAGACTCCGAGGGACACGGTGAGGACGGCGAGGATCAACATGATCACGCGGAGCTTGGTGCGGAGACTGATGTCGTTCATGTGGCGGCCTTTGGTCGACGGAATGAAACTGCGGCGCCGGCGACTGTGACGCCCCTGCATGGTCGCAACGTTTCTGATGGCCTGCCGCGCTGGGGCGGGGCTTGCCATGCCGACGATCGGATCGGTTCGGCCGCGTTCGAGGTGCGTTCACCTTCGCCCGCTATGGTCCTTCAAAATCGCTTCTGAGTGGAGGATGTCATCGTGAAGACCACCACATGGGCCGCAATCGCGTTGCTGGCCGCCGCATTGCCGAGCTTCGCCTACGCCGACGGCTTCGTGCGCGGCGGCACGGCCTATGGCGGCGCGCCGTCCAAGATCCTGCTCGCCCAGGCCGGCCGGCAGGATACCGTCGACAAGCTGTTGCAGCAGCGTGACCGCAACAAGGATCTCGCCGAATCCCTTCGCCGCTCGCAGGAGGCGCGCGACCGCCAGACCCAGCACATCGCCAACCTCGAGGCGCAGGTCGACCGGCTCGCCGGGGTGATCAAGGTGCGCGATCAGCGCGTCTCGGAGCTCTCGAACATCGAAAAACAGCTCCGCCGCACCGTCGCGGTCCGTGACGAGCATGTCGCCGACCTCTCCCAGAGCGTCGACCAGCTCCGCTCCACGCTCGCCCGTCGCGACAAGCAGCTCGCCGATCTCGAAGCCGTCGTCTTCGCGCAGGAGCGGGACATCACGCGCCTCCAGGAGCAGGTCGACAACCGCTCATCGCGCCTTGAGGATAATCGCGCCCGCGCCCAGCGCCGCGGCGACCGTCTCGACGAGCTGCGCACCCTGATCGATCGGCGCGACGCCCGCATCGCCGATCTCCAGCAGCAGGTCGAACGCCTCCAGGCGCGCCTCGCCCGCCTTCAGTGACGAAAAAGCCCCGCCGGCGGGACCGGCGGGGCTCTGATGACCGAAACGACGCCGCCGCGTTCCCACGCGGCGGCGTTTTTCGTCAGCTACATCCGCTCGTCGAACCGCAGGTGTCGCACTTGAGGCAAGTGCCGTTGCGCACCAGGGTGAAGTTGCCGCACTCGCCGCACGGATCCCCCTCGAAGCCCTTGAGGCGGGCGAGCATCGAGCGCTCGGCCGCGGTTTCCCGCGGGCCAGTCGGCGCCATGGCGGGTTCCTCCACCGCGGCGGTTGCCTCGTCGGCAAGGCCGAGAAGGGCGGCGACCTCGGCCCGGATCTCATCGATCGGGGAGGCGGCCTCATACCCGCCGGAGCCACCGACGGTCTCGAGGCTCGTCGTCACCATCTCGGCCTCGGCGCGCGGCGCGGTCGCCCGGCTCGGGGCCGGCGCTTCGGCGAGCGCCTGCGCCTGGCCGCCATTCACCCGGCTGATCGCGTTCGCAATCACGTCGACCGCCTTCGCCTCGGGCGCATCGGCGCGGATGAGGCGGAAGCGCTGGCCGCGCACGAGGCCGTGGCTCACCATCTGCGGCGCCGGCTTATCGCCCGCGACGCCCCGGCCGACGCCCGTCGCCCCGGTATCGTCCGGCTGGACGTGGGCGAGATCGCTACGGTCGAGATAGGAGATCGCGAGCTCGCGGAAGATATAGTCGAGGATCGAGGTCGCGTTCTTGATCGCCTCGTTGCCCTGAACGAAGCCGGCCGGCTCGAAGCGGGTGAAGGTGAACGCGTCGACATATTCTTCGAGCGGCACGCCATACTGAAGGCCGAGCGAGATCGCGATGGCGAAGTTGTTCATCATCGCACGGAAGGCGGCGCCTTCCTTGTGCATGTCGATGAAGATCTCGCCGAGGCGACCGTCGTCGAACTCGCCGGTGCGCAGATACACCTTGTGGCCGCCGATGATGGCCTTCTGGGTGTAGCCCTTGCGGCGATCGGGCATCTGCTCACGCTGGCGGGAGATGACCTCGCGCTCCACCACCCGCTCGACGAGCCGTTCGGCCACCTGCGTCGCCCGCTTGGCGGCCGGCTCGGCGATCAGCTCCTCGATCTCGTCCTCGTCATCGGACAGGAGTTGCGCGGAGAGGGGCTGCGACAGCTTCGAGCCGTCGCGATAGAGCGCGTTCGCCTTGATCGCGAGCTTCCAGGACAGCTCATAAGCCGCCATGCAATCCTCGACAGTCGCGTCGTTCGGCATGTTGATCGTCTTCGAGATCGCGCCGGAGATGAACGGCTGCGCCGCCGCCATCATGCGGATATGGCTGTCGACCGAGAGGAAGCGCTTGCCGAGACGGCCGCAGGGATTGGCGCAGTCGAAGACGGGCAGGTGCTCGTCTTTGAGGTGCGGCGCACCCTCGAGCGTCATCGCGCCGGCGACGAAGATGTTCGCCTCGTCGATCTGCTCCTTGGAGAAGCCGAGCGCGCCGAGAACGTCAAACTTCGGATCGTTGAGCGCCGCCGCGTCGACCTTCAGAACGCTCGTCAGCACGTCCTCGCCGATGGTCCACTTGTTGAAGGCGAAGCGGATGTCGAAGGCGGAGGCGAGCGCCGCCTCGACCGACTCGATCGCCTTTGCCGTCAAGCCGCGCTCGGCGAGGCTCCTGGTGTTGATGTGCGGCGCGCCCTTCAGCGTGCCGTGGCCGACGGCGTAGCCGATGATCGCCTCGCGCTGCTCGGCGTCATAGCCGAGCTTGGTGAGGGCGGCCGGCACCGCGCGGTTGATGATCTTGAAGTAGCCGCCGCCGGCGAGCTTCTTGAACTTCACGAGGGCGAAGTCCGGCTCGATCCCGGTGGTGTCGCAGTCCATCACAAGGCCGATCGTGCCGGTGGGCGCGATCACCGTCGCCTGCGCGTTCCGGTAGCCGTATTTCTGGCCGAGATTGAGCGCGCGATCCCAGGCCGCGCCGGCATGGGCGACGAGACGGGGATCGGGGCAGGACGCCTTGTCGAGCGGGACGGGGCGGGTCGACAGACGCTCATAGCCGCCCGCCTCGCCATGGGCGGCGCGGCGATGGTTGCGGATGACCCGCAGCATCGATTCGGAATTCTCGTCATAGCGGGGGAAGGCGCCCAGATCGCGGGCCATCTCCGCCGAGGTCGCATAGGCGACACCCGTCATGATCGCGCTGATCGCGCCGCAGATCGCCCGGCCCTCGTCCGAATCGTAGGAAATGCCGGAGACCATCAGGAGCCCGCCAATATTGGCGAAGCCGAGGCCGAGCGTGCGGTAGTCATAAGAGCGCTCGGCGATCTCGGCCGACGGGAACTGCGCCATCATGACGGAGATTTCGAGAACCATCGTCCACAGCTTCACCGCATGCTCGAAGAGGTCGACCTCGAACGCGCCGTCGGCATCGCGGAACTGAAGAAGGTTCAGCGAGGCGAGATTGCACGCCGTGTCGTCGAGGAACATGTACTCCGAGCAGGGGTTCGACGCATTGATCGGACCGCCGGCGGGGCAGGTGTGCCAGTCATTGATGGTGGTGTGGAACTGGATGCCGGGGTCGGCCGAGGCCCACGCGGCATGACCGATCCGCTCCCACAGATCGCGCGCCTGGATCGTCTTGGCGACATTGCCGGTGATGCGCCAGGTGAGATCCCAGGGCTTGTCCTCGGCGACGGCGTTGAGGAAGTCGTCCGTCACCCGCACCGAGTTGTTGGAGTTCTGGCCGGAGACGGTGAGATAGGCTTCCGAATCCCAGTCGGTGTCGAAGGTCGGGAACTCGATCGTCGTATAACCCTGACGCGCGAACTGGACGACGCGGCGCACGTAATTCTCCGGCACCTGCGCCGATTTCGCCGCGCGGATCTCCCGCTTCAGCGCCGGGTTCTTCGCCGGGTCGAAGCAATCGTCGCCCGAGCCCTCGCAGTTCACGCACGCCTTCATGACGGCGGTGAGGTGCTTCCTGACGATCTTGGAGCCGGTGACGAGCGCGGCGACCTTCTGCTCCTCGCGGACCTTCCAGTCGACATATTCCTCGATGTCGGGGTGGTCGACATCGACGACGACCATCTTGGCCGCGCGGCGCGTGGTGCCGCCCGACTTGATGGCGCCCGCCGCGCGGTCGCCGATCTTGAGGAAGCTCATGAGGCCGGAGGACTTGCCGCCGCCCGACAGCCGCTCGCCCGCGCCGCGGATCGCCGAGAAGTTGGAGCCGGTGCCCGAGCCGTATTTGAAGAGCCGCGCCTCACGCACCCAAAGGTCCATGATGCCGCCTTCATTGACGAGATCGTCGGCGACGGACTGGATGAAGCAGGCGTGCGGCTGCGGATGCTCATAGGCCGAGTTGGAGCGCACGAGCTCGCCGCTGTCGGGGTCCACATAATAGTGGCCCTGGCTCGGCCCATCGATCCCATAGGCCCAATGAAGGCCGGTGTTGAACCATTGCGGGGAGTTCGGCGCCACCTTCTGGCTGGCGAGCATGAAGCGGATTTCGTCGAAGAAAGCGCGCGCGTCGTCCTCGGTGTCGAAATAGCGGCCCTTCCAACCCCAATAGGTCCAGGCGCCGGCGAGGCGGTCGAACACGGCGCGTGAATCGGTCTCGCCGACGATGCGGTCGTCGGCGGGGAGCGTGGCGAGCGCGCTCTCGTCCGGCGCGGAGCGACGCAGCCAGACGGGCACGCTTTCTTCCTCGACGGGCTTCAGCTTCGCCGGAACGCCCGCCTTGCGGAAATATTTCTGGGCGATGATGTCGGTCGCGACCTGGCTCCAGGACGCCGGCACCATCACATTGTCGAGGCGGAAGACGATCGACCCATCCGGATTGCGGATTTCCGAGACGGCCTTGCGAAATTCGATGCCGTCATATGGGGACTGACCGTCTGTCGTGTAGCGTCGTTCGATCCGCATCTTTCTTCCTTCGCTCAAGGTCCGCTTCGGAC
The DNA here is from genome assembly GCF_021556395.1 of Acuticoccus kalidii. Lineage (GTDB taxonomy): Bacteria > Pseudomonadota > Alphaproteobacteria > Rhizobiales > Amorphaceae > Acuticoccus > Acuticoccus kalidii. Next base: position 146,203 of record NZ_JAKGCS010000007.1, on the reverse strand, counting down.
GCGTTGGAAGGTGCTCGGCTTGGGCTTCGGTTGGAAGCGGGGCAAGGCCAGCTTCCTGTGGACTGATTCGGGTTATCCCCTAAACTCCACACCGCTCCCACACACCATATATGGTGTACCCGCACCGCATTCCCAACTAAATGCCGTGGTAATCGTTAAAGAGACATTACCGCGGAATGCCCGAGGAACATGCACCGGAACCATTTCCGCAAGCGTGTTTGTACCTCTTTTGTTCTCATTCTGCAAATTCCGCTTGCACGCGTTTTCCAGGCAAAATTCATCAGCGAAGACAGAAATTTCCAGCCGCGGAATCGCGGTCAGCCGGCCGGTTTTTCAACGTAGCGGCGCGCTTCGGGAGGCGATCCGCTGCCGACGAAAACGGCGCCGCGCGAAGGATCGCACGGCGCCGCAAAAGTGTGCACAAAGGGTGGGCTTGGCGATGCCCGCGATGGGGTCAGGCGGCCTTCCCGCTTTTTTCCCCATCGAGAGCTGCGAGGATCGCCTTGCACGTCGCACCATATTTTGTGGTGTCGATGTTTGAACGGTCCACACCTTGAAGCGCGCCGAGCCGGGCTTGCCACTCGACCGTCGCCGTCGCCATCGGATTGGGAAGGCCGAGCTCCTCGACCGTGCGCGCCACCTCCTTCATCTCGGCCGCGCGGCGATTGCCGTGCACCAGCGCCCGCTCCAGTGCGAAGGCGCCGCGCTCGGTGAAGCCGAAGCCCGGAAAGGTGACGTCGAGCGAGGCGACGACGCGCTCGTCGACGCCGCTCTTGGTCGCCGACAACAAAAGCTCGGCAAACAGCGCCTCCATGCCCTTCATCATGATGGAGCGCACCATCTTGACGGTCGACGCGCTGCCGACCGGGCCTTCGACGATGCCGGCCTTCATCGCGAGGCGCTCGATCACCGCCATCGCCTCAGCCGTATGGGGGCCGGCGATGAGGAGGGGCACCTTATGGCGCTCGGGATAGATCGGCCCCATCACTGCGACGTCCACATAGCGGCAGCCGGCCGCCTCGATCACCTCGGCCGATTGGCGCTTGGTGCCGGGCGAACAGGAATTGCAGTCGAAGAAGAGGGCGCCTTTCTTCATATGCGGCACGGCGGCCTTCGCGGCGATCAAGGCCTGGTCGGCGGTGACGACGGAGACGACGAGATCGGCGTCGCTGACCGCCTCGGCGAGTTCGGTGGCGCGGGCGCCGCGCTCTTCGATCCGCGCGCGCATCGCGGCTGCGCTCGCCGGGTCGGCGAGTTTGATGTCGTAGGCGGCGAGCGTGTCATAAGCCGCCTTGTCCCATCCTTCGGCCAGCGCGCCGCCGGCTTCGCCAAATCCCAACAGGGCAATCTTGAGCGCGTCCATCGTCTCTCCTCTGATCCCCGCGCGAAACGCACCGCGGCGGACCCCCGCATGTTCCGCCCTTTCATGTCACCTGTGACCGGCATTTCGCAACACAGCCCCAGGTGGTGAGACGGCGACCGGAGAAGGCGCGGCGCACGGGCGCATATCCCGCGCCCGCGCCATGCATTCGCGACGCTGGCGAAAGGGCACGAGGACGGTTACATCACGCCCATGAACACACTCGCCACGATGCCCGCCGACGCCGGGCTGAAGCCCGAAATCGCGCGCCGGCGCACCTTTGCGATCATCTCGCACCCGGACGCCGGCAAGACGACGCTGACGGAGAAGCTCCTCCTGTTCGGCGGCGCGATCCACCTTGCCGGCGAGGTCGCAGCGCGTGGCGAGCGGCGGCGCACGCGTTCGGACTGGATGGACATCGAGAAGAAGCGCGGCATCTCCGTGTCGTCCTCGGTGATGATGTTCGAGCGCAACGGCAACGTCTTCAACCTCCTCGACACGCCGGGCCACGAGGACTTTTCCGAGGACACCTACCGGACGCTGACCGCGGTGGATTCGGCCGTCATGGTGGTCGACGCGGCGAAGGGCATCGAGGCGCAGACCTTGAAGCTCTTCGAGGTCTGCCGCCTGCGCGACATTCCAATCATCACCTACGTCAACAAGGTGGACCGGGAAGGCCGCGACCCGTTCGAGCTGCTCGACGAAATCGCCGACAAGCTCGCTTTGGAGCTTGCGCCGGTGACGTGGCCGGTCGGCATGGGCGGGCAGTTTCACGGCTGTTTCAATCTGACGACCAACGCCTTCCACCGCGTCAAGAAAGGCGGCGGCACCGGCTATGGCGACACGGTGCAACTCTCCGGCGTCGACGATCCCCGGCTCGACGAGGAGGTCGAGGCCTCCGTCCTCGAAGAGTTCCGGATGCAGGCCGAACTTGCGAGCGGCGCGCTGCCGGCCGTCGATATGGAAAGCTATCGCGAGGGGCACCTCTCGCCGGTCTTTTTCGGCTCGGCGCTGCGCGATTTTTGCGTCGCCGATCTCCTCGACGGGCTGTCGGCATGGGCCCCGCCGCCACGTCCGCAACCGGCGGGCGAGACGCGCGTCGATCCCAACACCGATGAGGTCAGCGCGCTGATCTTCAAGGTGCAGGCGAACATGGACCCCAACCACCGGGACCGGATCGCCTTTGCGCGGATCTGCTCGGGGCGCTTCTCGCGCGGGATGAAGCTCAACCAGGCCGGCGGCGGCAAGAGCCTTGCCGTGACCGCGCCGATCTTCTTCCTCGCCGAAGAGCGCGAGCTCGCCGAAGAGGCGTGGGCGGGCGACATCATCGGCATTCCGAACCACGGCACGCTGCGCGTCGGCGACACGCTCTCCGAAAAGGGGATGCTGCGCTATACGGGCCTGCCGCGCTTCGCGCCGGAAATCCTGCGCCGCGTGCGCCTCGGCGATCCGATGAAGACCAAGCAGATGCGCCGCGCGCTTCAGGATCTGTCGGAGGAGGGGCTCGCCCAGGTCTTCCGCACCCACCTCGGCGGCGATCATATCGTCGGCGTCGTCGGTTCGCTTCAGCTCGACGTGATGGCCTCGCGCGTGGCGGCGGAATACAAAGTCGCGATCGATTTCGAGCCCGCCCCCTACGCCACGGCCCGCTGGCTGGGCGGCGATCCGAAGGCGGTCAAGACCTTCGTCGACAGCAACAAGTCAACCGTCGCCGACGACGTGGACGGCGATCCGGTCTATCTCGCCCGCAACATGTGGGAGCTCAACTACGTCAAGGAGCGCAATCCGGATATCCGTTTTCTGGAAACGAAGGAGATGCGCTGATCCGCCCGCGGCCGGGATGGTTTTCATTCCGGCCGCGATGGGGCTCGCTCGGTGCTGTTCCCGCAGCCTGGCAATGGCGCGAACCCGGCCTTACATTCCCCTCATAGCGTGGTGGAAGAGGTTCGAGTGATGACCATGATCCTAACCGCAGCAAGCGTGACCGGCGTGACGGTCCTCGCGCTTCTCATGACCCAACGCCTCATGGCCGAGGCCGCGCGCCGCGAGCCGGTTCGCCGCCGGGTCGTCGCCCGCCGCCGGCCCTCACAGATGCGGGAGCGGTAGCGCCGTCGTCTCCTTCACGGTGGCGACCACGATACGAGACTGCACGTCGCTGACGAGATCGCCATTGAGAAGACGGTCGCGCAGGAAGGCGTCATATTCCTTGATGTCGGTCGTCACGACCTTGATGAGATAGTCGACCGCGCCGGTCACGCGCTCGCACGTCACGACTTCGGGCCAGCGGGCGACGAGGCGGTCGAACGCCTCCATATTGTCCCGGCTCGGCAGCGCAAGCTTGACGAAAGCGTAGGATGTGAAACCGAGGCCGACGGCCTCCCGGTCGACCGTCGCGACGATACTCGTGATGATCCCGGCGTCCTTCATCCGCTTGATGCGACGCCAGCAGGGGGTCTGACTGAGGCCGACCGAGGCGGCGATATCACCCACCGATTGTGATGCGTCGGTCTGCATGACAGCGAGAATGCGCAGATCCATCGCATCGAGGGAGAATTTTTCGTCCTGACCCGACATAGGCGAACCATTTTGCTCACATGAGCGATCCAGTGCCTCATTTAGCATGAAAAATCTACTCAAGATGGAACACTTTTAAAGGGAGACGATTACCGACCCAAGAGGGGCGATTCGATGACTCGCGACGTGAGCTTGAACGACAAGTACGAGCTGGACCGTGGCCGGGTTTATTTGACCGGGATCCAAGCGCTGCTGCGTATTGCGATCGATCAACGGCGAATGGACGACGCGGCCGGGCTCAAGACGGCGGCGTTCTTTTCCGGGTATCGCGGCTCCCCGCTCGGCGGTGTCGACCAGGAGCTGGTGCGCAATGAAAAGCGCCTCTTGCCGCTCGACATCCATTTTCGCGCCGGCGTCAACGAAGAGCTCGGCGCTCACGCCGTGTGGGGAACGCAAAAGATCTCCCTTCACGGCAAGGGCTCCGACTATGACGGGGTCGTCGGCATCTGGTACGGCAAGGCCCCCGGCGTCGACCGGGCAGGCGACGCGCTGAAGCAGGCGAACGCCTCCGGCACCGCCCGCCATGGCGGCGCGCTCGCCCTTTGCGGCGACGATCTCCTCGCGAAATCCTCGATCCTGCCGGCGCAATCGGAATTCGCGCTCCAGCATTTCGAGATGCCCTTCTTCAATCCCTGCGACCTGCAGGACGTGCTCGATTACGGCATCCACGGCATCCAGCTCTCCCGCTATGCGGGCAACTGGACCGGCATCATCTGCGTCGCCGATACGATGGACGCTTCGGGCCTCGTCGACGTCGATCCCGACCGGCTCACATTCGTGCGTCCCGAGGCGGACGATCCGCGCCGCGAGCACGAGATCAACCGGCCGCTCCTTCTCGGCAACCGCCTGGAGACCGAGCGGCTGATGCGCGAGCACCGGCTTCCCGCCGTCCAATCCTATGTGCGGGCGAACAATCTCGACCGCGTGACCTTCGGCAGCGAGCGCGGCCGCATCGGCTTCGTCGCGACGGGCAAGGTCTATCGCGACCTCCTCCAGGCCTTCGACCTCATGGGGATCGACGAGGAGCGGGCGCGCGCCCTCGGCATCGCCGTCTACAAGGTCGCCGTGCCCTGGCCGCTCGACCCCGTGGCGCTCACCCGCTTTGCGCGCGGGAAAGAGACGCTCGTCGTCATGGAGCACAAGCGGGCCTTCATGGAGCCGCAGATCAAAGATGCGCTCTATGGCCTTCCCGACGGATTGCGCCCCGCCATCTGGGGCAAGCACCGGCCGAACGGGGAGCATTTCCTGTCCGACGTGCTGGAGCTGCGCCCGCAGGACATCGTCCAGGCGCTGCTCGCCGTCATTCCGGGTGCGGAAGACGATCTCCAGATGCGCGGCACCGCGATGCAGCTCGTCGAGCGCGCCGCATGGGCGGCGGGCCATGCCGAAGGCGGCCAGCGCACCGCCTTCTTCTGTTCCGGCTGCCCGCATTCCACCTCGACCAAAGTGCCGGAGGGCGCCCGCGCGATGCCCGGAATCGGCTGCCACGCGATGACGGAGATCAACAACCGCACCACCGACGGCCAGGTCGCGATGGGCGGGGAGGGTGTGCCGTGGGTCGGCGAGTCGCTCTTCAGCCGCGACAAGCACATGTTCGTCAATATCGGTGACGGCACCTATTATCATTCCGGCATCCTCGCGATCCGTCAGGCGATCTCCGCGAAGGTGCCCGTCACCTACAAGATCCTCTTCAACGATGCAGTCGCGATGACCGGCGGTCAGCCGGTCGACGGGCCGCTCACGGTGCCCGCACTCACCCGTCAGCTCGAGGCGGAGGGGGTCGAGCGGATCGTCGTCCTCTCCGAGCGGCCGGAACTTTATGAAGGCCGGCGCGATATCGCCCGCGGCGTGCCCGTCCTCCACCGCGACGAGCTGTTGCCGATCGAGGAGGAGCTTGCGGCCTTTTCGGGCGTTTCGGCCATCATCTACGATCAGACCTGCGCGGCCGAAAAGCGCCGGCGCCGCAAGAAGGGGACTTACGAGGATCCGGCCCGCCGCCTCTTCATCAATGACAGGGTCTGCGAGGGGTGCGGCGACTGCTCGGTTCAGTCGAACTGTATCTCGGTCGAGCCGCTTCAGACGGCATTCGGCGAGAAGCGGACGATCAACCAATCCACCTGCAACAAGGATTATTCCTGCGTGAAGGGCTTTTGTCCGTCCTTCGCCTGGGTCGAAGGGGGCGGCCTTCGCAAGGTCGACACCGTGGCGCTCGACGTCGAAGGCCTCGCGAACGCGTTGCCTGCGCCCACGCTGCCGACCCTCACCGGGATGCACAATGTCCTCATCACCGGGATCGGTGGCTTCGGCGTCACGACCGTCGGCGCGGTGCTCGCGATGGCGGGCCATGTCGACGGCATTACCGTCTCGACGCTCGACATGACGGGCCTTGCCCAGAAGAACGGGCCGGTGACGAGCCATGTCCGCTTCGCCCCCGCCGATATGGCGATCGCCGGGCCGCGCATTCCCGCCGCCTCGCTCGACACCATCATCGCATCGGACATGCTGGTCGCCTGCAACGCCGATTCCTTGTCGATGCTATCGCCCGACCGCACCCTCGCCGTCGCCAACACCAAGGTGCAGCCGACGGCCGAGTTCGTGACCAAGCGCGTCCTCTCCTTCGACGAGATGCGCATGACGAAGACGCTGAAGGACGGGACGAAGGCCTTTGAGCCGGTCGACGCCGCCTTCGTCGCCGAGCAGCTCTTCGGCGATCAGATCTTCATGAACATGATGCTTGTCGGCGTCGCCTATCAGTCGGGTGGGCTGCCGATCTCGCAAGAAGCCATCATCGAGGCGATCACCCTCAACGGCGCGGCCGTGAAGCCGAATATCGCCGCCTTCCACGCCGGCCGCATCCTCGCGGCGAACCCGGAGGCGATCCTGTCTGCGGTCGGCAAGCGGGCGACGGTGGAGCCTGTGCCGCTCGAGGAGCGGATCGCCCACCTCGCGAAGGAGCTGACCGCCTATCAGGATGCCGCCTATGCCGAGCGCTTCACCGCGACGGTGGAGCGGCTGAAGGCGGCCGACGCCGCGCGCGGCCAGTCGAGCCTGCGCCTCACCTCGATGGCGGTCGAGAGCCTTTTCCGGGCGATGGCCTACAAGGACGAGTACGAGGTCGCGCGGCTTTATTCAGATCCCGCTTATTGGGACAAGCTGAAGGCCGAGTTCGACGATCCGAAATCGATCCGGCTGATGCTCGCCCCGCCGCTGATCTCGCGCACCGATCCGGCGACCGGCCGGCCCAAGAAACGCGCGTTCGGCCCGTGGGTGTTTCCGCTCTTGCGGGTGATGACGCGCTTCAAGGGCTTGCGCGGCACCCGCTTCGATCCGTTCGGCCGCAGCGCCGAGCGGCAGAGCGAGCGGGCGCTGATCGATCTCGTCTTCGCCGATATCGCGCGAGCGGAGGCCGAGCTCGGCCATGCGCCTTACGGTCTGTTGTGCGAACTCGTCCGCGTCACGCAGACGGTGCGCGGGTTCGGGCCGGTGAAAGAGGAGAACCGCCGCGCCGCCATGAAAAAGCGCGACGTGCTGATCAGCCAGCTCGAAGAGAGCCACGCGCTGCCGATGGCCGCCGAGTAGGCCGACCTGCGCCCCGACCTCACACAAAAAAGCCGCCCTCGGGCGGCTTTTTCTTTGGCGCGCACCCCGGCGGGGAAAAGTGCCTCAACGCCCGGCGGCGCCCCCCTTCACGACAGGGGCCGCGGCCTCGGCCGCCGCGATCCCGCCCGTCCCGTCGGAGACCGGACGCACGCGGCCGGCGATGCGGTTGAAGAAATTGCGCGTCGGCACCTCGATCCGCCGGTAGGTGACGCCGGCCAGATAGACGACGAGGAAGACGTAGAAGGCCGTGATCGCATTGTTCACCCACAGAGCATAAGGCCCGGCGGCGTCGATCACGGGGATCACTTGGCCGGGAACGGCGCCGATGATCTCGATGCTTGTGCGCCGCTCGATGCCGGTGCAGACGATGAGCATCAGGTAGATCACGAGCGAATGGATGAGATAGATCGAATAGGAGCGCTCGCCGATCGTCTGAAGCCAGCGGGCGCGCAGGAGACGCGACACGATCCCGTCCGTCGACACCGCAAAGACATAGATCACGACGCTGAAGACGAGCGGCGCGGCATAGCCCCATACGTTCGGCCCGGCCGCCCAGACATAAAGGAGCGCCGCCACCACCATGGCGATCTCCACCGCCGAGTTCGACCAGGCGTCCTGGCGCCGCCTGTAGATCGCGAAGGTGACGCAGCCGGCGGCGAAACCATAGACGCAGCGCACGAAGCCGAGGTCGATATTGGTGTCCATCGTCCCATCGGCGAAGGCGACGATCACGAGCCCCGCGACGGCGCCGAGCCCGCCCATTACCACGACGCCTTGTTTGCGGAAGGCGGCGAAGACCAGCGCGAACAGCACGCAGACCCAGAATTCGGCACTGATCGACCAGCTCGGAATATTCCAGCCGATGATCTCCGATAGCCCGAAGCCGTCGAGGAAGAGGAGCTGCTGGGCGAGAAGGTCGAGGCTGAAGGCGCCTGTGAAGGGGATCTTGGCCCCGGCCTCTCCCGGCGGCGGGGCGGGGGCGAGAAGAAGCAGCGCCTCGATGAGGACGAAGCCGAGGATGATCGAGGCGTGCAGCGGCCACAACCGGCCGAAGCGGCGCACGATGAAGGGCAGCATCGTCCGTGTGGTGATCGCCTGCGAGAACGCGAACGACATCACGAAGCCGGACAGGACGAAAAAGAAGTCCACGTAGAGATAGGCGTAGCGCAGAAGCGGACTGCCCTGGACGCTGTAGGCAACCGGCAAATGAAATAAGGCAACAGCGACAGCGAACAGCCCACGAAAGCTGTCGAGGGTCGTAAAACGATGTCCTCTCACAGGGAAATTTCTCCGACTCGACGAGGCTATCCGGCAACGCTGGAGGCAATCTCGAAGCCTGTATCGTACGGGTTTAGGAATTAAAAGGGGAAACCCTTTTTATGCCTCGGTGTGCCACGGGATCGACACATGGCTGGGTGATGAACCGAAGTCCTCGCCTATAATGAAGCTGAATATCCTCCGCGAGGGCGCCCGCATCGCCGGTCATCCGCAATGCGGACAACGAAAGATCACAAATCCGTCACGGCGGACTGTGCGAGGGCGTGGGCTACCGAACGCGCCGGATCGAGGCGGACCCGGAGGCGGACTATTCAAAGCGAGCGGTGTTGCGGCGCGAGGCGCTCTGTCGCGCGGGGATCGAACCCGGCTCAATCTTTCCCGTTCGCCGACACGTGGTCGTGCCGGCCGTCAGCCGTGTGAGGCGCCGTAGACGCTACGCCATGTCGGGAAGCGGTCGCCGTCGGCTGGGCTCGCCTCATAGACCGCGCGGGCGATCGCGCGGGCGAGCACCGTGGTCGCCGTCGCCGCCAGGGCGACCTGCTCGCGCGGATCGGCTGGACCCGCAACGCGCCCCGTGCTCGCCACGAACAACGTGTCCCCGTCGAGGATCGTGTGGGAGGGGAAGATCGACAGCGCGAAGCCGTCATGGCCGGTGATTGCGAGGCGCTTTGCCTCTGCGCGGGTGAGGCGCGCGTCGGTGACGATCGCCGCGATCACGGTGTTCGAGCCCTGCGCCGCCCCGTGCTTGGTGCGGATGGTCGCAAAATCCGCCTCCGGCGCGGTGCCGAGGCCACCGAACTCGCCGCCCACCTCGAAGGGGGCGGCACGGAACCACGGCCCGTTCGCCGCCGTCACCGATCCGACGGCGTTGACGATCGCGACCGCGCCGACCGTCGCCGCGCCGACGCGCGCCGAGGCCGAGCCGAAGCCGCCTTTGAACCCCGCCGTCATCGCGTTGGTGCCGGCGCCGACGGTGCCGAGGCGCCGGTCGTCCGGGCCGTCGAGCGCGGCGGCGGTTGCCGCCATGCCGAGGGCGCGATAATCGGGCCGCGGGCCGTTGAGGTCGAAGATGATGGCGCCCGGAACGATCGGCACCCGATGGCCCCGCACGGCAAAGCCGCGTCCGCGCTCGGCGAGGGCGAGTTGCACCCCGTCCGCCGCGGCGAGCCCGAAGGCCGAGCCGCCCGACAGGCAGATCGCGTCGACTGGCGCGCCGAGCGCCTCGGGGGCGAGGGCGTCGGTCTCCCGCGTGCCGGGCGCACCGCCATGGATCGCGCAGGAGGCGACGGCCGGCTCGTCCATCACGATGACGCTCACCCCGGACGGCGCGCGGTCATCGCTTGCATGTCCGACCTTGAGGCCGGGAACGTCCAGAATATGGCTCACGGCTGTGCGCTGATCTCGAGATTGAGGAGGGTCGGCAGGGTTTGCGGGCCCATCATCACCGCGCCCATGAGCTGGGCGATCGAAATCGGCTGCGGCGGCGCGGCGCTGACGCGCAGCGTGCCGGGATCGTCAAGGAAGGTTCGGGCGGCCGACTGCACCATTTCAGTGAAGCGGGGCGCGTTGATGATCGCGAGCGCGTCGGGGATCGTCGCGACGAGGCTTTGCGTCACCGCTTCGACGGGCGCGTCGTTGGCGGCGGCCAATTGTTCGAGAAGGCGCGGGGTGAGGCCCGCGTCGGTATAGGTGAGGGCGAGGTTGGAGATCGTCACCGATTGGAGGAGCTGCAGCATCCGCGGCAGATCCTCCATGCTCACCTGTAGGGCGGCGACGGTCGAGGCGGTCAGCCCGTCGATGTCGCCGGTGAGCGTCAGCGCGCCGAGATCCTCCATCGCGACGCGCACGTCCCGCACGACGGCGTTGCCGGTCGCCGCTTCCCAGCGGCCGGAGGCGGCAAGGTCGATCGCGACCGTGTCGTAGCCGAGCGCGCGCATCTGGCTCGCCGCGGGCTCTTCCCAGAGCGAGACGTCAAAGCCGAGCCCCTCGATCGCGACACGGCCCGCGGCGGCGGTCTCGAGATCGCGCTCTTCGATTTCGACCATCATTTTGTCGATCGTCACGAGGTCGCCGCGATCGGCCCGGGCGCTGACATCGTCGACGGTGACCCGCTCGAACGTGCCGAAAAGGCTCGTCAGCCCTTCGCCGGTCGCCTCGCTGATCGGGTAGCGCGCCCCCTCGATCATGACGCGGCCGACGGTGGAGGGCGGGGTGCCGTTCTCCCCCTCGACGCGCGTTCCTTCATAGACGATCGTATCGGCGATGAGCTCGTTGTCGGCATTGACGACGCCGTTCACGATCTCGGCGCGCGATATCGTCATCTCCGCGCCGCTGTCGATGCCCGTGCCGGTGATCGTCTCGATCGCGGTCGTGTCGCCCGAGCGATTGACCGAGGCGACGGTGACGTCGCGATAGCCGCTGCGTTCGAGCGTGTTGAGGAGCGCATCGGCGACGATGGAGCCGGTCGGCTCGAAAGCGGCGGCGGGCGAGGCGGCGAAGGCGAGAAGAGCGAGGCAAACCAAGCGCATAGATGTACTCCTGGCGGCGATGGCGGTCGCCGGAACGGGAACGTCGCGCGAGCTTAACGATCCAGCCATACAAAAGCACCCTTGCTGCGTCGGTGCGAATGCGGGAACAGGCCCTGTCCCCATTCGATTCGGCGAGCGGGGGCGAATGAAGACAGACGAAGGGAGCCGGCCTTGAATTCACGATCTCTCGCGGTGGTTCTGGCGGCGGGGCAGGGGACGCGGATGCGTTCGGCGCTGCCCAAAGTGATGCACCCGGTTGGCGGTCTGCCGATGATCGCGCACGTCCTGAAGGCGGTCGACGCTGCCGGGATCGGCCGCACCGCGCTCGTTATCGGCACGGGCGCGACCTGGCCCGGCGACGTCGCCGGCAAAGCGAGCCTTCACGTCCAGGATCATCCGCGCGGCACGGCCCACGCCGTCCTGTCGGCCAAGGATGCGTTCGCGGACGACATCGAGGCCGTCGTCGTCCTCTTCGGTGACAATCCGCTGGTGGCCGCGGCGACGATCGACCGCGTTCTCGCCCGTGTCCATGGCGGCGCCGACATCGCCGTCCTCGCCTTCGAGACCGAAACGCCGACGGGCTATGGCCGCGTCCTCCTCGACGACAATGGCCATGTCGCCGCGATCCGCGAGGAAAAAGACGCCAGCGCGGACGAACGCGCCGTCACGCTGTGCAATTCGGGCATCATGGCGATCCGGGCGGGCGAACCTCTCGACGCGCTGGCGGCGATCGATTCCGACAATGCCAAGGGCGAGTTCTACCTCACCGATCTCGTCGCGATCGGCCATGCGCGCGGCTATAATATCGTCTGGGAGATGGCGGACTTCGAGGAGGTCATGGGCGTCAACGACCGCGCCCAGCTCGCCCTCGCCGAAGCCGCCTTCCAGCGCCGGGCCCGTCAGAAGGCGCTCGAAACGGCGACGCTGCTTGCCCCGGACACCGTCTATTTCAGCCACGACACCGTGATCGGGACGGACGTTTTGATCGAGCAGAATGTCGTCTTCGGTCCTGGCGTCGCGGTGGACGATGGGGCGATCATCCGCGCCTTCTGCCATATCGAGGGGGCGGTGATCTCGCCGGGCGCCACGGTCGGCCCGTTCGCGCGGCTGCGGCCCGGAACGGCGATCGGCCCGAAGGCGCGGATCGGCAATTTCGTCGAGGTGAAGAACGCCGTTCTCGGGCCGGAGGCGAAGGTCAATCACCTCTCTTATGTCGGCGACGCCAATATCGGCGCATCGGCCAATCTCGGGGCCGGAACGATCACCTGCAACTATGATGGCAAAACCAAATTCCGAACCGAGATCGGGGATGGTGCGTTCATTGGTTCAAATAGTGCGCTCGTCGCCCCGGTAGCGATCGGCGATCGCGCTTATATCGGCACCGGCAGCGTGATCACCGACGACGTGCCGGCCGATGCCCTCGCGATTGCGCGGGGCCGGCAGGTGAACAAGCCGGATCGCTCGCCAGCGAGGCCGGCGGCCGCGACCGACACGATGGAGGGAGCGACCCACGATGAAGCAGACCCTGGAGCGCCTTCTGACGCGGGTGTTCGCGACACACGCGCATGACCGCGCGCCCGAGAGCATGACGGCCTTCGAGCGACGGGAGGCCGCGCACGCGACGCAGCCCTCCGGCACCCATCTCGAAACGGAGCTCGCCGAGGACAGCGATTTCGCCCGCGAGGAAGCCGTCTACGCGATGGAGAAACGCCAGCCGCAGACCTCCGAACTCGTCGACGACAGCCTCGTCGCCGCCGACGAGGCGATCGAAGCGAACGCCCATGACGGCGCGCACCAGCGCTCCGAGCCGGTCGACGATACCGAACTCGCCCAGGAGGAGATCGCCTTCGCGAATCACCACGAGCCGCCCCGTTCGGAACTTGTCGACGGCAGCGAGGAGGCGCGCATCGCCGCCCAGCGGGTCAACGAACCCGCACCCAAGCGCCAATCGGACCCCGATTCCTGACGCCCTTGTCTGTGGAGGGCCGGCCGCGGCGGGGCCGGGAAAATGTAACTCCATGTGAAAGAAGAGCGCCCCATGATGCGCTAGAGCTGTCCGGGCCGATCCGGCGGGCAGCCGGCGATCGTGGGGATGCGTGCGCCTCGGCACCGGCCGACGGTGCCGTTGTGTTTTGTTCCCACGCATGTTGAACGACGTTCGCTGACCCGGGTCGGCAAGAGTTGCGGGCGTGAGAAAGGCAAGGGGCGGCTATGTGTGGGATCGTCGGAATCATCGGGCAGCGAGATGCGGCGCCCTTGTTGCTCGACGCCCTGAAGCGCCTCGAATATCGCGGCTATGATTCGGCCGGCCTTGCCACTGTGGACGCGCAAGGCGCGATGAGCCGCCGCCGCAGCGCCGGCAAATTGCGCAATCTCGAGCGCCGCGTGGAGACCGAACCGCTCGTCGGCGGGACGGGGATCGGCCACACCCGCTGGGCGACCCACGGCGCGCCGAACGAGGCAAACGCGCACCCCCATGTCGCGGCTCCGGTCGCCGTCGTCCACAATGGCATCATCGAGAATTTTCGGGCGCTTCGCGACCGTCTCGCGAAATCCGGTGCGACGCTCACCTCCGAGACCGATTCGGAGACGATCGCCCACCTGATGGCCCAGCGGCTCGCCGCCGGCGAGGACGTGAAAACCGCGCTCCTCGGGACGATCGGCGCGCTCGAAGGGGCCTATGCGCTCGCCTTCGCCTTCGAGGGCCAGCCGCAGCTTCTCGCCGCCGCGCGCTCCGGCAGCCCGCTCGCCATCGGCTTCGGCGACGATGGGGTGATGATCGGCTCCGACGCGATCGCGCTCGCCCCGTTCTGCGACAAGATCATCTATCTCGACGACGGCGACGTTGCGATCCTCACCCCGACCAGGGTCGACATTTTCGACCAATCCGGCACCCCGGTGGAGCGTCCCGCCGTCGCCGTTCCGGTCCAGATCTCCCTCGCCGAGAAGGGCAATTATCGCCACTTCATGGCCAAGGAGATCCACGAGCAGCCGGAGGTGATCGCCCGCACGATCGGCCATTATCTCGATATCGGCGCGGCGACGATGCGGAGCGATGCGGTCCCGATCGATTTCGCCGACTATCGCCGCGTCTCGCTGACGGCGTGCGGCACGGCCTATTATTCCGGTCTCGTCGCCCGCCATTGGTTCGAGCACCTGGCGCGCCTTCCGGTCGACCTCGACGTCGCCTCGGAGTTCCGCTACCGCGCACAAAATTTCCCGCGGGACGAATTGTCGATGTTCGTCTCCCAGTCGGGCGAAACCGCCGACACGCTCGCGAGCCTGCGCGCCTGCCGCGCCGCTGGGCAGACGATCGCGACGATCGTCAACGTGCCGACTTCCACCATGGCGCGCGAGACGGACATCATGCTGCCGACGCTCGCCGGCCCGGAGATCGGTGTCGCGTCCACGAAGGCCTTCACCTGCCAGCTCGCGACACTTGCCGCCGTCGCCATCAAGGCCGGCCTCGACAGGGGGACGCTCGACGAAGCGAGCGCTCGCGAGAAGATCGAAGCGCTGATCGAAGCCCCGCGCCTCGTCGCCGATGCGCTCCATGTCGAGCCGCAGATCGAGCGGATCGCCAAGATCGTCGCCCCGGCGCGCTCGGCGCTCTTCATCGGTCGCGGCCCCGCCTACGGGATCGCGCTCGAGGGGGCGCTGAAGCTGAAGGAACTGTCTTATATCCACGCCGAGGGCTATGCCGCCGGCGAACTGAAACACGGGCCGATCGCGCTGGTGGACGATAGCGTCCCCGTCGTCGTCGTCGCGCCCTATGACGATCTCTTCGCCAAGACGGTTTCGAACATGGAAGAGGTTGCCGCGCGCGGCGCGCGCATCATCTTGATCACCGATGCGCGCGGTGCGGACGCGGCGGGCGAGGCGGCGGAGGAAACCCTCGTCATGCCGGACGCGCCGTCTTTCATCCACCCCTTGGTGATGACGGTCCCGCTCCAGCTCCTCGCCTATCATGCGGCGATCACCAACGGGACGGACGTGGATCAGCCGCGGAACCTCGCGAAATCCGTCACCGTCGAATGAATCGCTTCAACACGTAACGGAGGCCCCGCGGACAGGGCCTCCAGGGATGGTGCGAGCGTATGGAAGAAGACAGATTCGACGGACGGATCGGCCGCAGGCGCGGATTGTTGAACCGCCTTCGCAATTATCTTCTCACCGGCATCATCGTCGCCGCGCCCCTCACCATCACGGTCTATCTCACCGCCTCGATGGTCAATTGGGTCGACAGTCGGGTGAAGCCGTGGATCCCGGCGCGGTGGAACCCGGACAGCTACCTGCCGTTTCCGTTGCCCGGAATCGGCGTGGTGCTCGCGGTCATCTTCCTCGTCCTGCTCGGCTTCTTCACCGCGAACATCTTCGGCCGCACGATCATCGCGATCGGCGAATCGATCCTCAACCGAATGCCGCTCATTCGGAATATCTACGCCGCGTTGAAGCAGATCTTCGAGACGGCGCTCTCGGAGCGAAGCCGCACCTTTCGCACCGCCGGTCTCGTCGAATACCCCCGGCGCGGCCTGTGGGCGATCGTGTTCATCGCGACGGAGGCCAAAGGCGAGATCAGCCACCGCCTCTCGCACGAGGACGAAGACGACGCGATTTCCGTCTTCCTGCCGACGACGCCCAACCCGACGTCCGGCTTCCTCCTCTTCGTGCCGCGCAAGGAGGTGCTTCTCCTCGACATGTCGGTCGAGGATGCGGCGAAGCTGGTGATTTCGGCGGGTCTCATCACGCCGGTCTGGCCGGCGCGTCAGCGGGCGAAGGCCGTGCGCTCGGCGAGCGGGCGGCCTGGCGACGATGCGGGGCGGGTGGTGAGTGTCGAGGTTCCGGTTCGCGGCCGCCTCGTCGACGAGCCGCCGGAGGAGTGGGAAACCGACCGGCCGGAGCCGGCCGACCCGCGCTGAGCGGCGCCTCGCGGCGATTATCCCCGAATATCGTCGCAGCGGCGCACGAGGATCAGCGCGTCGTGGCCGGTGCGCACCTGCTGCTGGCAAGCATCGCCGTCGGGCAGCGGCCGGCGCCGCTCGGGAAAGCCGGGAAGGCCCTCGATCTTGCGGACCGACGGGCTGTCATTGCCGCCCTCGCCGCCGCCTGAGCCGCCATTGTCGCCACGGGCGAGGGCCGTTCCGGCCGAGGCTGCGCAAAAGGCGAGGACGACGGCGCTCAGAATGATCTTGGACATTTCGCTCTCCTGTTGTTTTGGCCTGCGCGGTGCGCGGATCTGCCAATCTCTGGCCCGCTTGCGCCGTCGCCGGCTTGCTTGGAGAACGCGCCGTTGTAGGAGTTATTCCGATACTGCCGTTCCGAATTGAAAGTTCTGAGATGTCCGACCTTGGTGCGAACGATCCTCGCGGCTCGTTCCAGGCGATGATCCTGGCGCTGCAGAATTTCTGGGCCGCGCGCGGCTGCGCGATCCTGCAGCCTTACGACATGGAGGTCGGCGCCGGCACGTTCCACCCGGCGACCACGCTGCGCGCGCTCGGCCCGCGTCCCTGGCGGGCGGCCTATGTTCAGCCCTCGCGCCGCCCGGCCGACGGGCGCTATGGCGAAAACCCGAACCGCCTGCAGCATTATTACCAGTTCCAGGTGATCTTGAAGCCGAACCCGCCCGACCTCCAGTCGCTCTATCTCGCGAGCCTCGAGGCGATCGGCGTCGACCTTTCGGTCCACGATGTCCGCTTCGTCGAGGATGATTGGGAAAGCCCGACGCTCGGCGCCTGGGGGCTCGGCTGGGAATGCTGGTGCGACGGGATGGAGGTCTCGCAGTTCACCTATTTCCAACAGGTCTGCGGGATCGACTGCCGGCCGGTCTCGGGCGAGCTCACCTATGGCCTCGAGCGCCTCGCGATGTACGTGCAGGGCGTCGAGAATGTCTATGATCTCGTTTACGTCCCCGAGACGGCGGCGGGGCCGTCGGTGCGCTATGGTGAGGTATTTCTTCAGGCCGAACAGGAATATTCGGCTCACAATTTCGAGCACGCCGACACCGAGATGCTGCTGCGCCATTTCCGCGACGCGGAGGCCGAATGCCACGCGCTCCTCGCCGCCGGCGCGCCCGAAAGCGACGGGGGGCGTCACCGCCAGGTGCTGCCGGCCTATGACCAGACGATCAAGGCCTCGCACATCTTCAACCTTCTCGATGCGCGCGGGGTCATCTCGGTGACGGAGCGGCAGGGCTATATCGGCCGCGTGCGCGCGCTCGCGAAGGCCTGCGGCGAGGCCTATCTCCAGACCGCCGGCGGCGGCTACGAGGAAGCGGCCTGAGTCGCAAAAAAGAAGGACGGGCTGCGGAAATCCGCATGCCCGTCCTCAGTGGCGCGCGCACCCGGAACCTGCAGCCGCGCGCAAAACCCAGAAGAGATCGATGGACGGCGAGGGCGCCCGCCTCTTCGGATTTCACGACGATAACGGGCGGCGATAAGAAAAATTCCCTTCAATTTTGCCGCCCCGCATCACGGCAACGACGCGTTAAGGAGCACGTGCTTTAAAGGTCGAGCCCTAACGGATCTCGTTGATGCCCACGCGCCACAGACGTCGTTCCCGCTTCGCTTTCTTGCTGTTGCCGCTCCTCTTTTGTGCGATCGCCTTCTATTTCGGATGGCAGAGCACGCGGGGCGAATTCAGCCAGCTTTCGCGCGAGAACCTGAAGGCCGAGCGCCACACGCGGCAGGTCGAGCTCGTGACGCTCGTCGCCCAGCGCAGACATCTCGAAGAGAAGGTGAAGCGGTTGCGCACCGACGCGCTCGACGCCGATCTGCTCGACGAGCGGGCGCGCGCCAAGCTCAATATGGCCCATCCCAACGAGCTCGTGATCATGCACGCCCCGCTCGCCGAGGGCACGCAGACGCTTGCGGCGCACAATCGCTGAGACGCCCCCGTCAGCGCCCGAAACGGGCCGCTTCACGCGCCGCCATTGAGGCGAATGCGCGCGACACCCACATGAATTGCAATGCGTACGCTGGACGTTTACGCGTTTGGCAATTGGAATTGGGTCGGGACGAACGCCTCCCGAAGCATGAAGCGGATTGACGGTTGACCACGGAAAGGCCAGCTTGGCGGCCCCTGCGCAGGGCGTTGTCGTCTGCGACATTGTGGCTGCGAAAACGCATCCCATGGCGCGCATCCGGCGTTGCATCCACGCAGGGGAACGCACCATCAAGGGCTCACGGGAGCGCTGAGCGGCCGGCGTGTGCATGCCAGCCATCACCGACCGCGAGTGCTCTTACCTTTTCTACGGCCCAGTCACGCGATAGGTTGCGTGAAACAGACCACGGGACAGAAGCGATGATCGAGGAAAGCGCCGTTGTCGAAACAGACGAAAAAGTCGACGTGAAGACGCCGGTCGATAAGAGCTTCTCGGCCGACGACTATCGCAGCGCTTACGAAGAGATGCTGCTGATTCGCCGTTTTGAAGAGAAGGCCGGCCAGCTCTACGGCATGGGCCTGATCGGGGGGTTCTGTCACCTTTATATCGGCCAGGAAGCCGTCGTCGTCGGCGCGCAGATGGCGATGAAGGATGGCGACCAGGTCATCACCGGCTATCGCGACCATGGCCACATGCTCGCCACCGGCATGGATCCCAAAGGGGTCATGGCGGAGCTCACAGGCCGCGCCTCTGGTTATTCCAAGGGCAAAGGCGGCTCGATGCACATGTTCTCCGTCGAGAAGAATTTTTATGGCGGCCACGGCATCGTCGGCGCCCAGGTCTCGCTCGGAACCGGCATCGCCTTCGCGAATCGCTATCGCGAGAATGGTGCCGTCGCGCTCACTTATTTCGGTGACGGCGCGGCCAACCAGGGCCAGGTCTATGAGAGCTTCAATATGGCGAAGCTCTGGTCGCTTCCGGTCGTCTATGTGATCGAGAACAACAAATACGGCATGGGAACGAGCGTCGAGCGGGCCTCCTCGACCACGAACCTGTCCCAGCGCGGCCGCTCCTTCGAGATCCCGGGCGAGCAGGTCGACGGCATGGAAGTCGAGAAGGTGCACGCCGCGGTGAGCAAGGCCCTCGCGCACGCCCGCTCCGGCAAAGGCCCCTACATCCTCGAGATGCTGACCTATCGCTATCGCGGCCACTCGATGTCCGACCCGGCGAAATACCGTTCGCGCGACGAGGTGAACGAGTACCGCGAGAAGCACGACCCGATCGAGCACGTGCGCGAGATCCTTCTCAAGAAGCACAAGATGTCGGAAGACGACATCAAGACGATCGACAAGCGGGTGCGCGAGGAGGTCAACGCGTCGGCCGAATTCGCCCAGGCCGAGCCCGAGCCCGCGCCCGAAGAACTGTGGACGGACGTGGTGCGCTGACGGCGCGTTGAGCCTCGATCGCGGGGCGCTGCAGCGCCCTTTTGAGACCGGCGGGACGATCCGCAATCTGAAACGTCGGGGCCGTTGCCCCAAGGGAGCCCGAACGACCCAATGCCCACTGAAATCCTGATGCCTGCTCTGTCCCCGACCATGGAAGAGGGCAAACTCGCCAAGTGGCTGAAGGCCGTGGGCGATGACGTATCCGCTGGTGACGTGATCGCCGAAATCGAGACCGATAAAGCGACCATGGAGGTCGAGGCCGTCGACGAAGGCAAGCTCGGCAAGATCCTCGTCGAGGAAGGAACCGAGGGCGTCGCCGTCAACACCCCGATCGCCGTGCTGCTCGCCGAGGGCGAGAGCGAAAGCGATATCGGTGCCGCGGCCGAAAAACCGGCCGCCAAAAAGGCCGAGGCCGCCGAAAAACCCGCCGCCGGCGGTGGCGACATCCCCAAACCGACCGGCAGCCTCGATGCCGATGCCGCCCGTCCCCCGGCGGCGCCGCGCTCCGGCCCCGGACCGGCCGAAATGCCGGACGATCAGCCCGACGAGCCGGACGTGCCGGAAGGCACCGAGATGAAGCAGATCACGGTGCGCGAAGCGCTCCGCGACGCGATGGCCGAGGAGATGCGCAAAGACGGCGACGTCTTCCTGATGGGCGAGGAAGTCGCCGAATATCAGGGCGCCTACAAAGTCTCCCAGGGCCTTCTCGACGAGTTCGGCGCCAAACGGGTGATCGACACCCCGATCACCGAGCATGGCTTTACCGGCGTCGGCGTCGGCGCGGGCTTTGCGGGGCTGAAGCCGATCGTCGAGTTCATGACGTTCAACTTCGCCATGCAGGCGATCGACCAGATCATCAACTCCGCCGCGAAGACGCACTATATGTCGGGCGGCTTTATCAAGTGCTCGATCGTCTTCCGCGGTCCCAACGGCGCGGCCGCCCGCGTCGCGGCACAGCACAGCCAGGACTTTGCGGCCTGGTACGCGCACGTGCCCGGCCACCGCGTGATCCAGCCTTATTCGGCGATGGACGCGAAGGGCCTCCTCAAGGCCGCGATCCGCGATCCGAACCCCGTCATCTTCCTCGAGAACGAAATCCTCTACGGCCACTCCTTCGATGTGCCCGTCGATGACGATTTCGTGCTGCCGATCGGCAAGGCGAAGGTCGAGAAGAAGGGCAAGGACGTGACGATCGTCTCCTTCGGCATCGGCATGACCTACGCGATGAAGGCGGCCGAGGAGCTTGCCGGCATGGGCATCGACGCCGAGGTGATCAACCTGCGCACGATCCGCCCGCTCGACATCGAGACGGTGATCAAGTCGGTCCGCAAGACCAACCGTTGCGTCACGGTCGAAGAGGCGTTCCCGACCTGCTCGATCTCCTCCGAAATCGGCTATCAGCTGATGGAGAAGGCGTTCGACTTCCTCGACGCTCCGGTCCTGCGCGTCACCGGCAAGGACGTTCCGATGCCCTATGCCGCGAACCTCGAAAAGCTCGCTCTGCCGAATGTCGGCGAGGTGATCGACGCGGTGAAGGCCGTCACCTACACGGCCTGAGCCGGTCAACTCTCGGCGGCGCGTCCGCCGAAATGCCTCGCGAAAACCCGCCCGTTCACCCGAACGCGGCGGGTTTTTCATGCCATCGGTGCCGCGGCCGGGCCTTGTGCCCCTCAATGAAGAGGCGGCGTTTCGGCGAATGAGAGATTTTCGGGCCCGTACAATGCGGCGCTGCGACATCACCCGGTTGGTGCAAGCGCGCCGCGATAATCCGCCCTTCCGATGGCCGGCACGGATTGACCCGTCGGGAGAGGGCGCTTCCGGTTTTCCATGCTGAACCATGTCCGCCGCGTTGCCGCCCGCTCCGGCAGGCGCGCCGCCTGTCCTCGCGCCTCCATACAATGGCGGCTGCGCGCGAATGAGCCTACGGCCCGGGCGGCGATCGCCCGAGCTCAAGCCGGAGCCGCTCCGTTGAACGACCCGCATCGGAGCGCGCATGACGCCGACGGACGCGCTCACGGCGCGCCGAGGCGCAGCCGGCGGGGGATGACGTCGCTCGGATCTTGCCGCGGCGGCCGGCCGGACGCACTCTGACGGCGGCCACGATTGGCCCGAGGGGGAAGGCATGCGCGGGGCGTCTCTCGCCTACACCTATTTCGAGAGCCCGATCGGCGCGCTCCTTCTCGCCGGCGAAACGGACGCGCTCCAGGTTCTCGGATTTCCGAGCGGATCACGCGCGATGGAGCCCGCTCCGACCTGGATCCGCGACGATCGCGTGTTTCGCGACGTGCGGGACCAGCTCGCCGCCTATTTCACCGGTGAACTGCGCGCCTTCGACATCGCGATTGACCCGCGCGGCACGCCCTTTCAACAGCACGTGTGGCACCTTCTCGCCACGATCCCTTACGGCGAGACGCGCTCATATGGCGACCTTGCGCTGACGCTGGGCGCTTCGGGGGCGAGCCGGGCGGTTGGCGCTGCGAATGGGGCCAATCCGCTGCCGATCATTCTGCCGTGCCACCGTGTCATCGGCTCCACGGGAAAGCTCACCGGCTTCGGCGGCGGCATCGCGACGAAGCGCTACCTTTTGGACCTCGAAGCGCGCGTCGCCGGTCACACGACGCTGACGCTCCTCTGAAGCCGAGATTGCGCCGTCCGCGGCCGAGATGCGGTCATCGCGAAGGCGAACAGGCACGCCCAACTTTGGAGTTCTGACGCGGGCCGCCGATCGCGGCGCTGATGCGGAGCGGCCATCGTGAGACGATGACCGTCAATGAGCCGTCGCGTGACCGGCAGCGCACCGAATACGGCGAGCTCGACGCCCCCGGCCATATCGCCGTGCGAACGATGCCGAACATCCGTCATTGAGTGCCCACGCTTTTCCGTAAACCGTCCCGCAAACCTTTCGGTGCGACATCGCGGCGAGCCGTGCCCACTGTCGCCGGAGCTTTACGTCGACCTATCCCCCCGCGGGCTCATATCCCTCGATCGAGACACCGCTCGATCCGGCGGGGGGTGTGAAGCGCGCCATTGCGGCTTTCGCGGCGGCGGAGCGTGAGGAGGTCGGCGCTCACCTTCGGCTCCTCGCGCTGCGGCGGTGGCGCGGGGGCGGGTCGTGTTGCGGCGGGGGCGACATCGTCGGTCGGCCGGATGGTGCGGCCTTCGTTTCGGCCATAAAGGACGTAATGGACGAAGGGCGGGATACCGGCATCGGCGACGTCGGGATTGATCGCGAGATAGCCCTTGCTCGAGAACCAGGGGGCCGGGTCGAGACCTTGGCGCCACCCGATCTGCAGATAGTGCTCGACCGGCGATGCGGTGGGGTCCGCTGCGCCACCGCATTGCCAGATAATATCGCTCGTCGAAGAGCGGCTCGATCGCGGCGCGCCATTCCGCCAACGCGTTCGCGGCGCCGGGAGGAAGATCCGGTGCGTCGCTCGGTTCGGCGATGGTCGGCGGATGGCCGTCCGGCTCCGGCAACGTTTTTGCCGTATCGGAGTCCGCGGCGTCGCGGCGGGAATGCGGGCTCGGATCGGCACGGTCTTCAGATTGTGAGCCGGCCTCCCATTCCCCCGAGGCATGTGGCACGGCGCGCCTCGGTGCGGTTTCAGTGCGGGGCTCGTCGCGACCAGATCGACCGGCACGGCCGGAAGCCGGTGCGGCTTCGGCAGGCTCGCTGTCCTGCGGCGGGGGCGCGGGCGGATCGGTCGTCGCGCCGGCCCAGGGCTCGACGACCTCCAAGTTCATCTGCGTCGATGGTCGCTCCGGCCGGCCTATCGATCGGAGAGAACGGGGCGGCGAGGCGGACCTATCCGAAATGAGAGTGAACCCGCGCGATTGGGGCGCGGGGTGAGCATCATCCGGCCCGGCACCGGCAGCGCGCGCGGTGTCCGGTTCGGCCTCGGTCCAGCGGTTCGCAATCGCGGGCATCGCGTCACGGTTCGGACGGGTCGGGGCGGTGCGGACGTGTTGAACCGTCTCCGTGGAGGCGGTCGGCGCGAAGCGGCCCGCCATCTTGAGAGCGGCTTGGCGGACGATGTGCAATCTGTTGCTCATGCGGCCTTTCCTCGGCTCGATCGCATCTGCCCTCGGCCCAAGCGTGCGCCGGGCGAGGGCCGATGCCTTCGCTTTGCCGGGCTCGCCCACCGCACCCGATGGCACGAAAGACCAACCCGCCGCGCCCAACGGCCCGACGGCGCGCAGGAGCACGGTGTGCCATGCCATCACGCCCGCCCAACCGAACGCGGCCATGATGGAATGGAAAAGACGCCCCCGACGAGCCCGCCACCCACCGTGAAACACCATCGGCCTGTGGCGAAGCTTGCCGCCTCCGCGATGGTCCGCCGCGGTCGGTATGTCGGGGCGCATCAACTGACGCCGTCCGCGAACTGGCGCGACGGCTCATCGGCAAGGCCCGCGAGCAGCGCCCCGATGGCGCGACGCTCCGTCACCGTCGGGGGATGCGACAGGGTGCGGGCGGCCGCACGCCCCGTCATTTCGATCCGCCCCCCATCGGCGCCGAGCCCGAGGAGCGCGGCAACCGCCGCCCCATGATCGCGCTCGATGATGATCTGTGTTTCGGCCCCGTCCGGGAGGGACCGGACAGCCGGGCCGTCGGGAATCATCAATGCAGCCCCGGCGGCCATCGCTTCGAGGGACGGGCGATGGATCCACTCTCCATCGCCAGGCCACGCGAGAAAAATATCGACCGCGGCGAAACGCATTGCGCGCGTTTCCGCGTCAGCATTTGCCGAAATGACGACGGGATCGGCGTGCAACCCTCGCCGAATCGCCTCATCGAGTATCGCCGCGGGGGCCTCGCCGTCGGAGGCGGCGATCGCGATCTTGCGTTTCGATCCGTCGCGCGGGTCGCGCGGCACGCGGACGTGGTGCGCGGCCTGCAGTTCGCTTTCGATGCAGACGAGACGGTCGATCGCCTCCACGTGCGGGCTCACCGCGTCGAAGAGCGCCCGAGAGGGCGCGATGCGCGTGATCGGCTTTGCCAGAAGGCGGTAGCCATAGCCGTGGTCTGTTTGGGCGGAAAAGCGGGCGGTGGAGAGCACCTGCACGAAGCGCGGCTGGGTTCGGCCATAATGGGCGACGGCGGCGCGGTGGACAGCCGGTTCGGCGAACATGACGACGTCGTGCCGCCCGGGTTCGATATCGGCGAGCCGCGCGACGTCGCCGGGCTCGGGATTGAAAACGGCGAGGTCGCCCGCCATGCCGGCGGCGCCACGCGCGGCGCTTTTGGGGCCCATACCCTTCGGGGCGTTGGCGAGCGCCCCGTCCTCGAGGGCGACGCGCTGCGCCTCGATCCCGCACGCTTCGGCATGACGGGCATAGGTGAGAAGCAGTGTCTGGACCGACCAGGTGTCGGCCTTGCTGAGGACGGTGATCACCCTCATGCGGCCAGTCCTTCGAAGACGGGTGCGGTGCGGAAGGCGGCGAGGCGCCCCGCGGCGGCCTC
Organism: Acuticoccus kalidii; assembly: GCF_021556395.1. Classification (GTDB taxonomy): domain Bacteria; phylum Pseudomonadota; class Alphaproteobacteria; order Rhizobiales; family Amorphaceae; genus Acuticoccus; species Acuticoccus kalidii. The sequence goes on along the minus strand of NZ_JAKGCS010000007.1, from coordinate 121,074 downwards.
GACCTCGCGGTCATAGCCGCCCGCGATCGCGCGTTCGGCGAAGGCGGCGACATGGCGCGGCTCGATCGGCCCTTCGATGCACATTCCAGGAAAGACGTCGAAGAATTCGTCGAGCGCGGTGCCGGCTTGATGGAGGACCGGGACGCGCGCGGCGATCGCCTGGAGGATCCGGGTCGAGGTCGCATAGGTCCGCTCGTCGCTGAGCGGCGCCCAATCGATATAGCCGGCGGCGCGGCTGAGGAGTTCTTGATAATTGTGGTGGGAGATATTCCAGAGCGGCGTGACGTTCGGCGCGAGGAACAGCTCCGAATAGGCGGCCGCATGGGCCTCGTTCGGCTTCGGCGGCTCGGCGATCATGATGGCCGGAACGTCGCGCCGTGCGGTGAGGTAGGCGGCCATCGCCTCGAAAAGCGGGGCGCTTTGCGTCCAGCGTTGGGGCTTGCCGCCGAAGATCAGTGTGTCGCCCGCCGTGCGCGCCATCGTCGGCGGTTCCGGCGCGAGGGGGCACAGAGCGGTATCGGCGCCCTGAAGATCGTCGGCGAAGAGGCGCTCCGAGCGGGCGCCGTTCACGAGGACGCGGCGCGCACAGGCGATCATCCGGCGGTGCTGGTCGTGATGGGTTTGTAGCGCTGCATCGGCGGCCCCGCCGGCCGCGAGCTCTTTCGCGCGCGGGGCGAGGATATCGTAGACGACGGTGTGGCGGGCCGCGGCGAAGGCCGCCTCCTCGGCGAATTCGGCCTGGGTGAAGACGAACGTCGCCGGCGCGAGGCGCTCGGCATAGGTGGTGAAGGCGGAGGCGGGGATGACGGTCGTGTCCTCCCGGCTCGATGCGAGGACGGCAAAGCCGCGCTCCTGACGCAGGAGATTGAAGCGGCTCAGGAAAATCAGAAAACGCACCTCGTCATAGACCGCGCGGGCAAGGTGGGCGAGCTGCTCGGCCCGCAGGCTCGGCGCGCGCACGCCCCAGCCGAAATGGGCGGGCGTCATATTGGCGACGATGACACAAAGGCTCACACCACGAACTCCCCATAAAGACAGCCAAGGCTCGCCTCGCCGACGTCCCCGAGGGTGACGAGGTCGTGAAGATGGAAGGGTTCGCGCCGCATCTCGGCGAGGTCGGCGAGCAAATGGTCGATCGGACGCCCGCGGGCGAGGGCGAACGGCATCACCACGATCGTCGACTGGGGAAGGGGGCGATCGGCAAGATCGCCCATATGCTCCGGATCGACGAGGAGAAGGGTCGGCGCGAGGCCCGCGAACGGCCCCTCGTCGACGCGGACCGCCGACATCGGGCCGATGAAGATCGGGGCAAAGGCGGCGACGGGGCCGACCGGCGCCCAGAAATGCTGGACGCGGGGAAGCGGGATCGCGGCCACACGGCGGGCGATCTCGCCGAACTCGACCTTGGCGACTTCGGCGAAGGGGGCAAGGCTCGCGGGTATGGCGCGCATCGCCCCATCCGCCATGATCCAGTCATCCGGGCCCGCAACGTGGCTGTCGCCGATCATCGATTGGAGGCGATCCCCCCGCGGCGGACCGTCCACGAAGACGGCGTCGGCCGGCGTCAGGACGACGGTGCGATGGTGGAGAAGGACGAGGAAGTGCGGCCGGTCCCGATCGGACAGGACGAAGAGGGTCGGCGTCGCGGCGATCAGCGGGTAGATCTGGTCGCTCAACGTGCGCAGGTCCTGGACGATCAGCCCGTCGACGCCGGGGCGATAGAGATCGCACTCCGCATCGGTCCATTCGATGGCGCTGCGCGCATGGGTGAGGCCGCGAACGGGGCGGCTTTGCTGATGAAAGCCGAGAATGCGCCGGGTGAAGCGATACGGCCTCGCACGGTGTTCGGCCGGCAGATCCATCAGGAGGCTCCCGCAAGGCCCGGCCCTACCGCCAGGCTGTGCCGGGCTGCGAGGAGACGCTGCCAGATCCGGTCGGCCGTCCGCCGCGTTTCGGCGGTGAGGCGGATTTCGCGATCGAGGCGCGAGGAGAAGAGGTCAGGCTCGAAGGTTTCGGCAACGGGACGATCGGCGAGGGGGGCACCGAACCGCTCCGCAAGGGCGCCGCCGATCGACGTTTCGGGGTCGAGCGACGACATATCGACGATGTGGACGGCGTCCGGATTGCTGCGCACGAGGCGCAAAAGGGGGAGCATGTGGCTCATCCAGGAGCGGGCGATCCGCTCCTCGTCCGCGGCGAGGCGCATATGGATGTGGGCGTTGTGGCGCTCACTCGTGCGGACCGATTCGAGGGCGCGGCGCACCATCGAATCGATGCACGCCGAATAGTGCCTGAGACAGATCAAAAAGCGTGGGCGCGACAGGACGGTCCGCCACAAATCGACGAAGAGGCAGGCCCGCGGATCCTTGAAACCCCAAACCGCATGCGCAGCGTCGCGTTCGGCGACGGCAGCGACCACGTGATTGTGGACCGCAGGGGTGATCACCGGCACGATCGGTTCGGCGGCGAGCCAACGCTCTCCATTCTCCCGCAAGATGCGTTCGTGGATATTCATAAAGACGCGGTCTTCGAAATGGCCGCGTGGGTTGGACGATTTGCTGCCGAGGAGATCGTGCCCGACGAACAGCCCGCAGTGCGCGAGGTGCTGCGTCGCGGCCGAAGTTCCGCTGCGATGATACCCGAGTATGACGATTTGCATCCGCATGCTCCACGCGCCGGAAGCACAACTTAAACGAGCCCGGCGGCGCTCGTACACGCTATTTTGTGCAAACGCACGACCTTCGTCGCGATTATGTTGGCTCTGGTGGAGTGGGGAGGGCGCCGAGTGCGCCTATTGTCCCTGGTGCGGGGCTTTGTTATGGGCCGTGCGCACGCACGTTCCGCGCGTTCGCGCCAAGGCGTTGCTCTCGCAGCACTCCGGCGAATTTCTGTACGAGGATCTACATGGCACGTCACGCGCTCATCACCGGCATCACCGGGCAGGACGGCGCTTATCTAGCGAAGAATCTGCTCGACAAAGGCTATGATGTCTGGGGCGTTGTGCGGCGTTCGAGCCATTTCGGCATTGCCGATCACCGCCTGCGCTGGCTCGGGATCGAAAAAGACGTGCGTTATGTCGACGCGAACCTCACCGACGTGTCGAGCCTGATCCGTGCGGTCGAGACCTCGAAACCCGACGAGGTTTATAATCTCGGCGCGCAGAGCTATGTCGCATCGTCCTGGCAGCAGCCGATCCTGACCTCGAACGTCACCGGTGTTGGCGCAGCGAACGTTCTCGAGGCGATTCGCATCGTCTCGCCGACGACGCGCTTTTATCAGGCCTCCTCCTCGGAGATGTTCGGCCTCATCCAAGAGGCGCATCAGAGCGAGAAGACGCCGTTCTATCCGCGCTCACCCTATGGCGTCGCCAAGCTCTTCGCCCATTGGATGACGGTGAACTACCGCGAGAGCTTCAAGTTGCACGCGTCCTCGGGTATTCTGTTCAATCACGAATCGCCCCTGCGTGGCATCGAGTTCGTCACCCGCAAGGTCACCGACAGCGTGGCGCGCATCAAGCTCGGCCTCGCGAACGAATTGCGCCTCGGCAATATCGACGCCAAGCGCGACTGGGGCCACGCCCGCGACTATGTCGAGGCGATGTGGCTGATGTTGCAGCAGGAGAGGCCCGACGATTATGTCGTCGCGACCGGCCGGACCACGTCGGTTCGCGACATGGTCAAGATCGCGTTCGAGTACGTCCAACTCAACCCGGACGACCACCTGGTGATCGATCCCGAGCTCTTCCGGCCCGCCGAAGTCGACATTCTTCTCGGTGACGCGACCAAGGCCCGCTCGACGCTCGGCTGGGAGGCGAAAACGTCGCTCGAAGACATGATCCACGAGATGGTCGAAGCCGACATCAAACGCCACATGCGCGCCTAGTCCGGACCGACCATTGAGAGAGACGAGGACCGACGGCGTGAGCAATGGCCCGATACTGTTGACTGGGAGTGCCGGGTTCGTCGCGCCTTACGTGGCTGCGCGGCTCGAAGCGACCTTTCCGGGCCGCGCGCTCGTCAAGCTGGTGCGTCTCGCGCCGGTGCCCGAAGGCGGGTACGCGGTGGAGCTCACCAATCCGTCGGCGACCGACGACCTCATTCGCACGGTCAAGCCGGGCATCGTCGTCCACCTCGCGGCCCACTCCTCGGTCGCGAAGGCCAACCGCTCGCCGAGCAGCGTCTGGCGGGACAATCGCGACGGGTCCTATTGGCTCGCGAAGTCGATCGCCCGGCACGCGCCGGAGGCGACGGTGTTCCTCGCCTCGACCGCCGAGGTCTACGGCTCGAACCTCAAGCACGGCCCGGCCGACGAGACGACCCCGCCGATGCCGCACGGGCCGTACGCCAATTCCAAGCTCGCCTCGGAGTTCGTCTTCGAGGAGATCCTCACCGACACGAATCAGCTCCTCATCGCGCGCCCGTTCAACCACACCGGCCCCGGCCAGATGGAAACGTTCGTCGTCGCCTCCTTCGCCGCGCAGCTCGCCCGGATCGAGGCCGGCCTCGTCCCGCCGACGATCAGCGTCGGCAATCTCGACGCCAAGCGCGATTTCCTCGACGTTCGCGACGTGGCGAACGCCTATATCGGGATCCTCAAGGCGGCCGACAGGCTGCCGAAGCGGGCGATCGTCAACGTCGCCCGCGGCGAGGCGATGTCGATCCGCGAAATCCTCGACTTGCTGTGCTCACTCGCTAAAGTCGAGGTTTCGGTCGAGATCGATCCGTCGCGGCTGCGTCCCAACGAGATCCCGGTGGCGACGGCATCGACGGCCTTCCTTTCGACCTTGATGGACTGGCCGCCGCACCGGCCCATCATCGAAACGTTGAAAGAAGTGCTCGACGACCAGCGAAAGCGGCTGAAGGTCGTCGTTCCGGGTTGAACGGAGGCGTCGATGCCTCGATGACTTTACAAAATTGGCGTTGTACGACCATTGATCGGCCCGGACGGGGGCGAGATGTGCGCGTGTCTCGCACATGCGAAGGAGAAGGCCGTCATGGCTGACCAGCATTCGATCGTGCCGCAGGATCCGACGGCGGGCGGGGAGGGGGCGACACCCGAGACCGCGTCCCAGGCGGTGCCCGATCAGAGCCGCGCCGAGCCGCGCTTCAACTTCCATGTCGACCGATTCACCGCCGCGGAGATCGCTGGCTGGGTTGCCGACACGCACGATCTGTCGCGTGCCCTGACGATCGAGTTCCTCGTCGACGGCATTCCGATCGGCGTTGCGAAGGCCGATCTCGTGCGCGCCGACGTGGAGCGCGCGGGTCGCGGGCCGCGGGTGTGCGGCTTCTCGTGGACCGTGCCGAAGGCGGTCGCGAAGGCCGCGACGCAGAGCGACCGTGTGATCGACGTCGCCGTTCTGGGCCATGGCGGCGAGCGGGAATGGCTGACGAGCCTCACTTTGCGCAAGGATCCGACGATCACCACCTCGCTCGGCGATGCGATGCGCGCGACGCTGGAGGCCGCCGTCGTCGCGAGCGCCGTCACCGCGCTCGAAGGTGGCGCCCTCCGGCCCGACAAGCGCGAGCCCGGCCGCTTCCCGCTCCACGAGCGGATGTTCTCCTTCGAGGGCGCGCGCGGGGACGAGCGGCGCGCGATCTCGCCCTATCTCGACTTCACCCACAAGCGCCTGCGCAAGGACGAGACCCATCCGCTCGACGGATCGGAAGCCGCCAAGAACGCGTATCTGCGCTGGTATATCGACCATTATGGCGGCAACCGCCGCCCGCTGCGCGTGCCGCTTGGGGCGGACGAGATCGCCTATCTCAACCAACCCGTTCCGATGGTCGGAATGGAGTTCAAGATCTCCCGCGCCTCGCTCTCCTACGCGATGACCCTCGGCGCGGGGGCGCAGCTTCTGCCGATAGTCGACCGGGAGAGCTACGAGGCGTTCCTCGTGTGGTGGTGCACCGAGCAGGCGCCCTTCCTCCACATGGAGGACTGCCTCGTCCCGAACTTCTACATCGAGGCGCTGCGGCGGATGCCGCTCAACTTCATGGGCCACGCGTTCGCGCCGTCGGCCTACATGATCCATCGCTTCAACCGCGATAAGCGCTTTCACATCCTCGACCTCCATTCGGAGGCCGACCGCATCCTCATGCATGTGTGGATGCTCCTCGAAGGGGTGACCTCGCCGGGGACGATCCGCTTCCTGCCGCCGAAGAACGTCAAGGCGCTGTTCGAGGGCGAGCGGGGCGACACGCTGTTCGACCGCGTGCTCGGATCGCTTCAGGGCCACGGCGCCGGGCTCGGCGAGATGCTGAACGCGGACCGCTTCGCCGACCTCCTTTGGCAGAAGGGCTTCGACATCACCCGCGGCCGCTTCCTCTTCTTCGATGCGAAGGGCAACCGCTTCGAGGCCGCGCGTTATCCCGCCGCGACCCAGCCGTCCGACGAGCGGGTCAAGCTGCAGGTGATCGGTCCGTTCGAGAAATCGTCCGGTCTCGGCCAGGCCTCGCGCCTTTCGGCCGAAACCATCAAGCGCACGCGCTATAACGCGAACTACGTCAATTTCGGGCTCGACAATCCGGCCCCGGTCGGGATGAACAACGCGGTGGAGGGCACCGACGCGCCCAAGCCGGCGCGGGTCAACCTCGTCCACCTCAATGGCGAGACGGTGCCGATCGCGCTCGCCTACATGAACGACGTCTTCAACGGCGCGTACAATATCGGTTACTTCTTCTGGGAGTTGTCGACGCCGGCGCGCACGCAGTTCCTGTCGATCGGCCTTCTCGACGAGATCTGGGTCGCGACCGAATACGGCGTCGACATCTACACCTCGGCGACCGACAAGCCGGTGCGCAGCGTCGGCATGGCGGTGGAGCCGGTGCCGGATCCGGGCCGTTCGGCGGCGCGGGCCTATATCGGCGAGCGCCTGCCGGTCGGGCCGGACACCTTCGTGTTCATGGCGACCTTCGATTCCTTCTCCTTCCTGGAGCGGAAGAACCCGCACGGGCTGGTCGACGCGTTCTGCGAGGCGTTCGGACCGGACGAGGACGTTCTTCTCGTCCTCAAGACCCACAATCGGGATTTCGTCGCCGACCGGCATCAGGCGATGCGCTGGGAGCGGATCCAGGAGATCGCGGCGGCCGATCCGCGGATCGTCATCCTCAACGAGACGATGCGCTATAACGACCTCATGAAGCTGAAGAAGGGGACGGACTGTTATGTCTCCCTCCACCGCTCCGAGGGGTGGGGCTTCGGGCTGATCGAGGCGATGGCGCTCGGCACCCCGGTGCTCACCACCGGCTATTCCGGCAATATGGACTTCACCAAGCCGGACAATGCGTGGCTCGTGGATTATGATCTCGTCGAACCGCGATCGAACGAGTATATTTTCGTCGATCGTGGCCAGGTGTGGGCCGATCCGCGCCGCGAGAGCGCCATCGCGCAGCTCCGCGCGGTTCGCTCCAATACGGCCGAACGCGAACGGCGGGCCGCCAACGCGCTCGCCTTCGTGAACGAGAATTTCTCGCTCGATGCCCAAGCCCGCAAGTATGAGGCGCGCCTCGACGAGATCATGGCTTCGCTCGGCGAGGGATAGAATGGCGTCGCGGCGGAAACGGTCCAGGCGACGGTCCCGAGCGGCATCGTCCCTCGGATCGTGGAGCCTCTTGCTCCTGACGTCGCTGGTCGCCGTCGCGACACCGGCCCACAGTCAGCGGATCGAAGAGCAACCGGCCGTCATCCCGTCGCCGAACGCCGTCGACGAGACGGTCGGACTCGATGAGCCCGAAACCCCGCCGGGCCCGCAACGCGGTCTCGGGGGCGTTCTGCCGCCGGGGCCGGCCGAACTCGAAGCGCAGCGCGACGCCGCGCCGTTCGATACCGAACTCGCCGAGAACGAACCGAGAGTTTTGACACCCGAGGCGGCGCTCGACGCGCTATGGGTGCAGGACGATCCGCCGTCGGCCCCACCCGCCGGCACCGTCGCGCGGCCGCCGGTCGCTTCTGTCGTCATCCAGAAATGGATCGTCCCGCAGGTCGAGACCTTCTCCAAATCGACCGTGACACTGCAGAACGCGGTGGTGCGCTTTTGCGTGTCGCGCAATGAAAGCGCCAAGCGGGCGCTCGACGAGGCGTTCCTGACCTCGATCCACGATGCGGCGGGGCTCGTGCCGTTGGCGTTCGGCTCCCCCTCGCTGAAGCAACTCCCGGCCCGCGTCCTCACCGATGCGTCCGCCACCGCATTCAGCCGCGACCAGATCCGCGCGATCATCGCCGGCACCGACGTCGCGCCCCGCACCTTGTCCGATCTTCGCACCTACGAGCCGGCGCTGATGGGCCTTTCGGCGCTCGAGCAGCTCCTCCTTCGCGACGGCAAGACGGTGGATGGCGGGCTCGACAATGGCTGCGATCTCGCCGTCACGATCGCCGCCCATCTGCAACGCCAGGCGAAGGACGCCTTGCGCGTGTGGACCGAGCGCACGACGCTCGACGTGCACTGGCGCGACGATGACGCCGAACTCGGCGATCGGCTGATCCTGCGCGATCTCGTGCAAGGGCTCATCAACGGGACCGACCTTCTCGACCGGCACATCAACCGTTTCATCGTCATGGAACGGGACAACCCGGAACTGCCGTTCGGACGCCGGCGCTATGTCGTCCAATATCTCGACGGTCTCGCGAAATCGATCTCGATCCAGTCGATGATTTTGGAGGATTATACGACCTCCGGGCAAGCGGTCCGCACGCTGTTGCAATCGATCCGTAAGGCGATCGAGGAAGGTCGCACGACGCTGAATTCGCCCGAGCGCCGCCGCTTTTCCGCGAGCCTGCGTCTTCCCTTCGATGCGGTCCAGGCGACGGTGACGGAGCGGCTTCCCGAGGTCTTCGCCTTCGATCCCACCGCCTTCGAGCGCCCCAATGCGCCGTCGGCGGTGCTGCGTGAAGTGCGCACCAACGGCGCGACGGCGGTCGAGGCGGTGCCGCCGCAAAGTCCCGACGTGATCGAAGTCGTCCCGCCGGCCGATCTCACCACCACCATGATGCCGAGCCCCTGAGGCTCAGCCGGAGCGGAGCCGCTCGATCGCCCGTCGTCGCTCGAAGAGGGTGAGGAGGGCGCGCAAGGCCTTGCCCCGCTCGCGCTCCAGGTTCCGATCCGTCGCGACCACGAGACGCGCGTCGTCCGACGCGATCGCGAGAAGCGCGGCATGGTGCTCGAGGTCGGCGAAGCGGAAGGACGGGGCGCCCGATTGGCGCGTTCCGAGGATCTCGCCTTCGCCGCGCAGCTTCAGATCGTCCTCGGCGATGCGGAAGCCGTCATTGGTGGCGCGCATCGTGTCGAGCCGCTGGCGGGCGATCGCGCCGAGCGGGGCCTTGTAGAGGAGGAGGCAGGTCGAGGCTTTCGCGCCCCGCCCGACGCGCCCGCGAAGCTGGTGGAGCTGGGACAGGCCGAAGCGCTCGGCATGTTCGATCACCATGATCGTCGCATCGGGTACGTCGACACCCACCTCGACGACCGTGGTCGCGACGAGGACGGCGATCTGCCCGTCTTTGAAGGCGCTCATGATCCGCTCGCGCTCGGCCGTCGGCGTCTTGCCGTGGACGAGACCGACAACATCACCGACCCGCTTCGACAGGATCCGGTGCCGGTTGACGGCCGATTCGAGCTCCGAGGCCTCATTGTCCTCGACGAGAGGGCAGACCCAATACGCCTTTTCCCCCCGCGCGACGGCGGCGGCGAGGCGCTCGATCACCGCGTCGATATTGGTGAGGGCGACGGCCCGCGTCTCGACCGGCTGGCGGCCGGCCGGCTTGTCGGTGAGGCGGGAGACGTCCATGTCGCCGAACTGAGCGAGGACCATGGTGCGGGGGATCGGCGTCGCCGTCATCACGAGGAGGTCGGAGTGGGGACCCTTCTCCGACAGCGCCATGCGTTGATGGACGCCGAAACGGTGCTGCTCGTCGACCACGACGAGGGCGAGATCGCGGAAGGTCACGGCCGACTGGAAAAGCGCATGCGTGCCGACCGCGATCGTCACCGAGCCGTCGGCGAGCCCCGCGATCGCCTCGGCCCGCTCCGCCTCGGTGATGCGTCCGGTGAGGAGGCGGACCCTGATGCCGTGCGGTTCGAGGATGTTCGAGAGCGTTTCATAATGCTGCCGGGCGACGAGATCGGTCGGCGCCATCATCGCGGTCTGCCCGCCATCGCCGGCGGCCATCGCCGCCGCCAGCAGCGCGACCACGGTCTTGCCGGAGCCGACATCGCCTTGAACGAGGCGGATCATCCGGTGCTCGGCCGCAAGATCGCCCGCGATTTCGGCGAGGGAGAGGCGTTGAGAGGCGGTGAGCGAGAACGGAAGGCTCTTTTCGATCGCCGCGATCATGGCGTCGTCCCACCGCCGCGCCCGGCCGCGATGATTGCGCTCCCGGTCGCGCACGATCGCAAGGGCGAGCTGGCTCGCCAGAAGCTCATCATAGGCAAGGCGCTGCCGGCACGCAGCGTCGGGGCTGATATCGTGCGCGTCCTCCGGCCGATGGATGGCGGCGACCGCTTCGGCGAAGGTCGGCCATTTCTCCCGCTTCACCAACGGGCCGTCGAGCCACTCGGGAAGGTCCGGGATCTTCTCGAGCGCTGCCGCGACGAGACCGGACAGGACGCCCGCGGTGAGGCCCTGGGTGAGCGGATAGATGGGTTCGAGGCCAAATCGGGCGTCGAACGGCGCATCCGGCCCCTCGACCTTGGCGAACTGGTCGGGGTGGACGATCTGCGGTCGGCCCTCCCACCACTCGACGAGGCCGGAGACGCGGACCCATTCCCCGATCGGATAGTTGCCGAGACGCCACGCTTCGCCGCCACGAAAGAAGACGATGGCGAGCTCGCCCGTTCCATCCTCGCCGATGACGCGGGACGGAGCGCCCGGCCGCCGGGCGTTTTCGTGGCGAACGACCTTCACCGTCAGCGTCGCGATCGCCCGGTCCGGCGCCTCGGCGACGGCGACGCGGTGTCGTCGGTCGATGACGCCGACGGGGCAATGGGATAGAATGTCGAAGACGCGCGTCTCTGCCGCGCTCGGCCGATCGAGAAGATGGGCAAGCCGCTCCGCGCGGGCGGGCCCAACACCTTGCAGACGATTGACCGGGGCGGTCAGCGGACCGATATCAAAGACCACACTCACACCGGCGTCCTCTCGGGGCGGCGGCAAGAATGCGTGCGCGCGGCCGAACGCCCACGCTCCGTTCCCGGCGTCCGCTCCCCCTCAGCGCGCGCCGACTTCGATTTGGAGACGCTAGTGACCGGCACCACCCGTTCCTCCGCCGATCTCGAGCCGCGGCGCAAGCGGCTCCTGTTTCACGCCTGGCATCGTGGCACCCGCGAGATGGACCTTCTTCTCGGCCGTTTCGCCGACGAGACGATCGACCAATGGAGCGAGGACGATGTGGCCGAGATGGAAGCGCTGATGCGCCTTCCGGACACCGAACTCTATCGCTGGATCACCGAACAGGACGACGTCCCTCCCAACCATCGCTCGGCTCTTCTCGACCGAGTGATCGCGTTTCACAAGGGGCAGTGATGGCAGCGCGCGAAAAGGCGAGGTCGATCGCCGAGATTCGAGACGCGGCCAAACCAAGCCTCAAGATCCTCGCCAACGACGATCTTCCGGCCGAGATCACGGTCACCAACCTTCCGGACGGGATGGAGGGGGAGGCGCTCGCCCGCCTCGCGCGCGGCAGCGATCGCCCGGTCGTCTTCGTCGCCCGCGACGGGGCGCGGCAGACGAGCGCGGAAAACGCGCTGCGCTTCTTCGACCCCGAAATCGATATCGTGCGCCTGCCGGGCTGGGACTGCATGCCCTATGACCGGGCCTCGCCGTCGTCCCTCGTCCAGGCGCGGCGCACCGCCGCACTCGAACACCTCGCGAGCGGCGCGAAGGGGCCGACGGTCGTGATGACGACCGCGAACGCGATCCTCCAGCGCGTTCCGACGCCGGATGTCATCCGGTCCTCCACGCTGCGCCACGCCGCGGGCGCCGACGTCGTGATGAAGGATGTCGTCACCTGGCTCGAGGACAACGCCTTTCTGCGCACGCCGACGGTGCGCGAGGCGGGCGAATATGCCGTGCGCGGCGGCATCGTCGACCTCTACGCCCCCGGCACCGACGCGCCGGTGCGCCTCGACTTTTTCGGCGACACGCTGGAGACCATCCGCCCGTTCGATCCCGAGACGCAGCGCACCACGGGGCAGTGGACGTCGATCGAGCTCATTCCGATGAGCGAGGTCGTCCTCACCCCGACCTCGATCAGCCGGTTTCGCGAGGGCTATCTGCGCGCCTTCGGGGCGGCGACGAAGGACGACATTCTCTATCATGGGGTGTCGGAGGGCGTTCGGGCGAGCGGGCTCGAGCATTGGCTGCCGCTCTTTCACGAAGAGCTCGCCACCATCTTCGACTACGTGCCGGCCTCGCCGGTCGTCCTCGACCACCTCACCGAGGACGCGATCGCAAAGCGCCTCGCCGAGATCGAGGACCATTATTCCGCCCGCACGTCGAGCCTCGCCCAGTCCTCCGGCGCGCCTTATAACGCGCTGCCGCCGAGCACGCTCTATCTCACCGAGGGAAGTCCGGGCATCTTCGCCGGGCACAAGATCGTCCGCCTGTCCCCCTTCGCCGTGCCGGAGAAAGAGGGCGTCCACACCGTGTCCGCCGGCGGGCGGGTCGGCCGCTCCTTTGCGGCGGAGCGTTCGGCGCAGAACGTCAACATCTTCGCGGCCTTGATCGAGCATATCGATGCGCTGCGCGACAAGGGGCTCCGCGTCATCGTCGCGGCCTGGTCGGAAGGCTCGCGCGACCGGATGGCACAGGTCCTCAAGGACCTTCACCTGAAGAATGCCGAGGAGGTCGCGACCTTCGGCGAGGCGGGCGCGCTCGCCAAGAACAAGGCGGCGCTCGCGATCCTCGAGATCGAGCACGGGTTCGAGACGCCCGATTATGCGATCATCGCCGAGCAGGACGTACTCGGCGACCGTCTCGTCTCCTCCGGCCGCAAGCGGCGGCGCGACGCCGACGTCCTCACCGAGGTGGCTTCGCTCGGCGAGGGCGATCTCGTCGTCCATGTCGATCACGGTATCGGCCGCTTTATCGGCCTCAAGACGCTGACGGCGGCGGGCGCCCCGCACGACTGTGTCGAGATCGCCTACCACAACGACGACAAGCTCTATCTGCCGGTCGAAAATATCGACCTTCTGTCGCGTTACGGTTCCGATTCGGAGGAGATCACCCTCGACCGTCTCGGCGGGGCGGGCTGGCAGGCGCGCAAGGCGAAGATGAAGGAGCGCGTCCGCGAGATCGCGGACGAGCTGATCAAGACCGCCGCCGCGCGCCTCATGAAAAAGGCCCCGGTGATCGAGCCGGCGACCGGCGTCTATGACGAGTTCGTCGCCAAATTCCCCTATAACGAGACCGACGATCAGCTCGCCGCCATCGAGGCCGTCGCCGACGATCTGTCGGCCGGTCTGCCGATGGACCGGCTCGTCTGCGGCGATGTCGGATTCGGCAAGACCGAGGTCGCGATCCGCGCCGCGTTCCTGACCGCGATGACCGGCCGTCAGGTCGCCCTCATCGTGCCGACGACGCTGCTCGCCCGGCAGCATTACAAGACGTTCGCCGAGCGCTTCCAAGGCCTGCCGGTGCGCGTCGCGCAAGCCTCGCGCCTCGTCTCGGCGAAGGACATGAAGGCGGTGCGGGAGGGGCTGAAATCGGGCGAGATCGATCTCGTCGTCGGCACCCATGCGCTCCTGTCGAAGACCGTCGAGTTCCGCGACCTCGCGCTCCTGATCGTCGACGAGGAACAAAAGTTCGGCGTGAAGCACAAGGAGGCGCTGAAGGCGCTGAAATCGGACGTTCACGTCCTCACGCTGTCGGCAACGCCCATTCCGCGGACGATGCAGCTCGCGCTGACGGGCGTGCGCGAACTCTCGATGATCGCGACCGCGCCGGTCGACCGGCTGGCGGTGCGCACCTTCGTCGCCCCGTTCGATCCGCTCACCATCCGCGAGGCGCTGCTGCGCGAGCGCTATCGCGGCGGCCAGTCTTTCTATGTCTGCCCGCGCGTGTCGGATCTTGCGGGACAGAAGGAGTTCCTCGAGCAGCATGTGCCGGAGGTGAAAGTCGGCGTCGCGCATGGCCGCATGTCGGCGACCGAGCTCGACGACGTGATGAACGCCTTCTATGAAGGCCGTTACGACGTCCTCCTCGCGACGACGATCGTGGAATCGGGCCTCGACATTCCGACGGCGAACACGCTGATCGTCCACCGGGCGGACATGTTCGGCCTCGCCCAGCTCTACCAGATCCGCGGCCGGGTGGGCCGGTCGAAGACGCGCGCCTACGCGCTGCTGACGACCCCCGTCGACAAGACGCTCACCGCCACCGCCCAGCGCCGCCTCAAGGTGCTGCAAAGCCTCGACAATCTCGGCGCGGGCTTCCAGCTCGCCTCCCACGATCTCGACATTCGCGGCGCCGGCAATCTCCTCGGCGAGGAGCAGTCGGGGCACATCAAGGAGGTCGGCTTCGAGCTTTACCAGTCGATGTTGGAGGAGGCCGTCGCGTCGCTCAAATCGGGCGAGACGGAGGAGGTGGACGATCACTGGTCGCCGCACATCTCGATCGGCATTCCGGTCCTCATCCCGGAGGACTATGTGCCCGATCTCCAGCTTCGCATGAGCCTTTATCGCCGCCTCGCCGACCTCGACGACGCGCGCGGGATCGACGCTTTCGGCGCGGAGATGGTCGACCGGTTCGGCAAGATGCCGGATGAGGTCGAGTGGCTGCTCAAGATCGTCTACATCAAGAGCCTGTGCCGCAAGGCGAACGTCGAGAAGATCGACGCGGGGCCGAAGGGCGCCGTCATCACCTTCCGCAATGGCCTCTTCGCCAACCCGCAGGGCCTCGTGAAGTTCATCGCCGGAGAGGGCTCCCTCGCCAAGATCCGGCCGGACCACAAGGTCGTCCTCATCCGCGACTGGCCGACACCCGAAAAGCGGACGAAGGGCGTCGCCGTGATCCTGTCGAACCTTGCAAAGCTCGCGGAGGCCGAGGAAAAAGTCGCCGCATGAGGATTGTGCCGGTCCGCCGGACGACGAACGAGACGCCATGACGAATGAGGCCGAGCCCCCGGTGCGGATCGCGATGTGGTCCGGGCCGCGCAATCTGTCGACCGCGATGATGCGCTCCTTCGGTGCGCGATCCGACACGGCCGTCTCGGATGAGCCGTTTTATGCCGCCTTCCTCGCCGCCACCGGTCTCGACCATCCGATGCGTGAGGCGATCCTCGCCGCCTACGACACGGACCCGGCGGCGGTCGCGCGGGCGTGCCTCGGCCCGGTGCCCGGCGGCAAGCCGATCTTCTACCAGAAGCAGATGACCCACCACATGATCGACGCTTTCGATCTGTCGTGGACCGAGGGGGTGACGAGCGCCTTCCTCATTCGCGATCCGGCCCTCGTCGCGGCGAGCTACGAGGTCAAGCGCGAAGAGCCGACGCTCGACGATCTCGGCATCGTGCGCCAGCGTGAGCTGTTCGACCGCGAGGCCGACCGGATCGGACGCGCCCCGCCGGTCATCGATGCCGCGCGCATCGCGTCGGCCCCGCGGGAGGCGCTCGCGGCCCTGTGCGCCGCGCTCGCCATTCCCTTCGACCCGGCGATGCTCTCCTGGGAGCCCGGTCCGCGCCCCGAAGACGGGGTGTGGGCGCCGCATTGGTATCATTCGGTGATCGCCTCGACGGGGTTCGCCCCGCCGCGCGAGACCGCCCCGCCGATCACCGATCGCGCCCGCGCGCTCGCCGACGAGGCGCGCCCATATTATGAGCGCCTCGCCGCCCACGCGCTTTGATCGCGCAGCCCGCAATCTCTCCTTGTCAGGATGGATGGTCCGCGATCATGGTGAAAACAAGCAGAACGAAATCTGCGGGGAGGGGGTCCGATGAAGCTCGAGACGATCGAAAGCGCCGCGCGCATCATCTATCGCCACATGCCGCAGACGCCGCAATTCATGTGGCCGCAGATCTCCTCGGCGGTCGGCGCGAATGTGTGGGTCAAGCACGAGAACCACACCGCGATCGGCGCCTTCAAGATCCGCGGCAGCCTCAGTTATATGGATTGGCTGAAGCGCACCCATCCCGAAGTCGGCGGCATCGTCACCGCGACGCGGGGCAATCACGGACAGGGGCAGGCGATGGCGGCGAAAGCGGCCGGCCTCGTCCCCCGGATCTATGTCCCGATCGGCAACTCGACCGAGAAGAACGCCGCGATGCGCGCCTTCGGCGGCATCCTGATCGAGACCGGCCGTGATTTCGACGAGGCGCGCGTCGCCGCGCAAAAGGACGCCGACCAACGCGGCTACGCGTTCGTCCCGCCCTTTCACGAGGCAATCGTCGCCGGCGTCGCGACCTATGCGCTCGAACTGATGCGGGCGGTCTCCGACCTCGATACGATCTATGTCTCGATCGGCTGCGGATCCGGCATTTGCGGCCTCATCCATGTGCGCAACGCGCTCGGCCTCAAGACCAAGATCGTCGGCGTCGTCTCCGAGAGGGCGGACGCGGTGAAGCGCTCCGTCGCCGCCGGGCGGCCGATGAACACGGAGACCGCCGACACCTTCGCCGACGGCATCGCGACCCGTGTCATCATGGACGACGCGTTCGCGATCTATAAAGCCGGGGCGGAACGGATCCTGACGGTCTCCGACGAGGAGATCGCCGCCGCGATGCGGCTCTATTTCCGCGCCACGCACAATGTCGCCGAAGGGGCCGGCGCGGCCGCGCTCGCCGGGCTCATGAAGGAGCGGGACGCGATGGCCGGGCGCAATGTCGGCGTGATCCTCAGCGGCGGGAATGTCGACACGGCGGTGTTTGCGGAGGTGCTGGCGGGGCACACGCCCCGTGTCGGCGTGGCCGAGGCGGTCGCACTCATCAGTTGATCGGTGAGTCGGCTGTTGAAAACAGCGGGTTTCACGCCTCGGAACGAATTTCTTGACACCGGACGCGACGCCTGAGGAAGAGGGCCCGCCGCGAATCCCTTTTCCTTCGGTGTGCCCTCGGCGACACGCTCCAAATCGTTGGGAAATCGGCGCGATTTTATCCTTTAATCGAAACGGGCACGGGTGCCGCGGGTTCCCTACATGGGCGGGGTCCGCAGAAAGTCTGTGGCAAAAAAGTCGACCCGTAAAGTTTCTGTTTAGACAGATTGGCCAAGTCGGTGGGCACGCGCTTTTGCGAAGCGTAGTGTTTTCCGTGCCCGAGGGGAGCGTACGCCCTCCTGCAGACAAAAGGTCATGTCCAGTGCAAACCCTGGTCCGCAGATCCCTGTTGCCCGTTGTCCTATGCGTAGGCGTGTTGGGGCTTGCAGGATGCGGTGGTAGCGTCTCTTCGATCGAAACGGCCCTCGCGACGGATGGTGGCGACACCAAGAATGTCGAAGGCCGCAAAATGATCGGCAAGCCCTACAAAGTGGGCGGCCGCTGGTATCACCCCGAGGTCGACGAGGACTATAACGAGGTCGGCATGGCCTCGTGGTACGGGCCGAAATTTCACGGCAAGTCGACCGCGAACGGTGAACGTTTCGATCAGAACGCGCTGACCGCCGCCCATCCGACGCTGCCCATTCCGTCTTATGTCCGCATCACCGTGGCGAAGACCGGCAAGTCGACCGTCGTCCGGGTCAACGATCGCGGACCGTTCCACGGCAACCGCATCATCGACGTGTCGAAGGCCGCCGCGGTGAAGCTCGGCTTCCGCCTCAACGGCTCGGCGAAGGTCCGCGTCGAATATCTCGGCCCCGCCCCCGTCGGTGGCTCCGATAAGGAGACCCTCGCGGCCGAAGCCGAGTTCAACAAGACCCAGCCCGGTAAGCAGCCCTCGCGTGGCTTCTTCGGCTTCGGCGGCAACAAGGACAAGGACGCCAAGGACATCGAGGTTCGCCTCGCGGCCGCGACGGACGCGCCGATGACGCCGAGCCGCGAAAGCAGCGGCCGCATCGCGCGCAACGGCTCCCTGCCGGGCGTCCATCTTCCGGATCCGCCGATGCGTCCGAACGCCGACGCGATGACGCCCGCCTCCGCCTCCGCCTATCAGGAATCCTCGGACGGCCCGATGGACGCCCTCGAGACGATGAACGCCGAGGCCGCGCTCGCCGCCATGGAAGCCGAAAAGGCGCCCCCGGTTGCCGTGCAGCCGCTGCCGGAAACGGCCGAGGAAGAAAGCCAGGGCCGGGTGATGGGCGCGCACGACATGTTCGCCTCCCTCGGCATGGCGCCGATGGCCGAGAGCGCCGAAACGCCGGAGACCGCGAGCGCAGCGCCGGAGGCGCCCGCCGCCGACGACGAGACGGCCGCCGCGCAATAAGTTCGAAGCGGGCCCGAGTGGCCCGCTTTCGCATTCAGGTCCCCCCGTCATGATCACCGCGCGTACGGGTTGGCGATCGCAACTTGAAAAGTCTTGCGCGATCGGCGCTTGCCCGTTCAACTCCCCCCATGTTGCTGCGACGGCTCGGAGCCTGACGCCTTGAAGGGCGCATTCATCACATTCGAAGGCGGCGAGGGGGCCGGGAAATCCACCCAGGCCAAGCGCCTCACCCAGCGCCTGCGCGCCCGTGGGTGCGATGTCGTGCTGACGCGGGAGCCCGGCGGCTCGGCTTGGGCCGAACGGCTGCGCACGGCGCTGCTGACGGAGGCCGGCCGCGCGCTCGATCCGACCGAGCAGGCGATGCTCTTCGCCGCCGCCCGCGCCGACCATGTCGACACCTTGATCGCCCCGGCGCTGAAGGCCGGACAGACCGTGATCTGCGACCGCTTCGCCGATTCCACCGAGGCCTATCAGGGTTCGGCCGGTGTGCCGACGCAGATGCTGTCGCTGCTGCGCCTCGTCGCCGTCGGCCCGGTGATGCCCACCCTGACGCTGATCCTCGATATCGCCCCGGAGGACGGAATCGCTCGCGCCCGCGGCCGCGAGGCCCTCGACCCGTTCGAGAAGGACGACCTCGAGACCCAGGCCGCCCGCCGCGCCGTCTTTCTCGACATTGCGGCCCGTGAGCCCGATCGCTGCGTCGTGTTCGATGCGAGCCTTCCGGCCGACCGTCTCGCCGAGGCGATCTGGCCGGTCGTGGAGGCCCGTCTCGGCCTCGCGAAGGAGGGCTGATGGCGCGCCAGCCTCGCGTTCCGAAGGCGGCGATGGTGGAAGCCGCGCCGGCCGAACCCGACCTTCTCGACAACGCGCCGCCGCCGCGGGAGACGACGCGCCTGTTCGGCCATGCCGAGCCGGTCTCCCGTCTCGCCGCCGCCTTCGAGAAGACGCCGCCGCAGGCGATCCTCCTCGAAGGCCCGCGCGGGATCGGCAAGGCGACGCTCGCCTTTCGCCTCGCCCGTGCGCTCCTGTCGACGGTGCCGGGGGAAGCGCTTCCGGCCGACCTTGCGAGCGACCCGGAAGGGCGCACCGCCCGGCAAGTCGCCGCCGGTACGCATCCAGGCCTCATGCACCTGACGCGCCCTTATGACGAGAAGGCGAAGCGCTTCAAGGGCGACCTCACAGTCGACGTGGTGCGCCGGATCGTTCCGTTTCTGGGCTCCACCTCGGCCGATGGCGGCTGGCGCGTCGTCATCGTCGACGCGGTGGACGACATGAACATCAACGCCGCCAACGCCCTGTTGAAGGCGCTCGAAGAGCCGCCAAAGCGCACGATCTTCATTCTGGTCGCCCATATTGCGGGCCGCGTCCTGCCGACGATCCGCTCGCGCTGCCGGTCGATCCGGCTGCGTCCGCTGACGGACGCGGAGATGCGGCGCGCGCTTGCCACGATGAACGAGGATCCGAGCCTTGCCGAAGCCGGGGAGGGCAGCCTGCGCCGCGCCTTGATCCTCGCCGCGGCGGGCGCCGATCTCGTCCATCAGACGCGCCGACTTCTGGCGCGCACCGCGATCCGCGACGTCCGCCATCACCATCAGCTCGCCGAGCTCGCCGCGCAGCGGAAGGACGACCAGTTCGCGACCGTCGTCGATCTCGTGCTCGACGCGATGGCGAACCGGGTGAGGGAAGGGGCCGCGCGCCTGCCCCTCGCCGCCCTCGACGCCTATGCCCAAGCCTATCTCGACGCGGTCGCCGACAGCCGGCGCGTCGATGTTTTCAACCTCGACCGCAAAGAGGTCGTGCTCGCCCTTTGTGACCGACTTGCGGCGGCGGACCGGGCGGCGGCGAACGCTGCTTGACAATCCGCCTCAAGGCAGCAGATGCAGTGCAACATGAAGCCTCGCTATACCATCACCACAGCCATCTCGTATCCGAATGGCGCCCCGCATATCGGTCACGCTTACGAGCTGATCGCGGCCGACGCGATCGCGCGTTTCAAGCGCCTCGACGGGTATGACGTCCATTTCTGCACCGGCACGGACGAGCACGGGCAGAAGATGGTCGAGACCGCGACCGCGCTCGGCATCACCGCCGAAGAGCTCGCCGACCGCAACACGCCGCTGTTTCGCAAGATGGCCGAGGCGCTGAACGCCTCGCAGGACGATTTCATCACCACGCGCGAGGCCCGGCACGTCAAGGCGAGCCAGGCGATCTGGACCGCGATGCAGGACGCCGGGGACATCTATCTCGGCCAGTATGGCGGCTGGTACTCGGTGCGGGACGAGGCGTTCTTCTCCGAAAGCGAGTTGACGGAGGAGGGCGGCGTCAAACGTGCGCCGACCGGCGCGCCCGTCCAGTGGATGGAAGAGCCGAGCTATTTCTTCCGCCTCTCCGCCTTCCAGGACCGTCTCCTCGCGCTTTACGAGGAAAATCCCGATTTCGTCGGCCCGACGACCCGGCGCAACGAGGTCGTGGCGTTCGTGAAGAGCGGGCTCAAGGATCTGTCGATCTCGCGCACGACGCTGGACTGGGGGATCCCGGTGCCGGGCGACCCGGACCATGTGATGTACGTCTGGGTGGACGCGCTCACCAACTACATCACGAGCACCGGCTATCCCGACGACGCGGACCGTTTTGCGCAATATTGGCCGGCCGACCTCCACATCATCGGCAAGGACATCGTCCGCTTCCACACGATCTACTGGCCTGCCTTTTTGATGAGCGCCGGCATCGCGGTGCCGCGCCGGGTCTATGGCCACGGCTTCCTGTTCAATGCCGGCGAGAAGATGTCGAAGTCGGTCGGCAACGTGCTCGACCCGTTCGCGTTGATCGAGGCGTTCGGCGTCGATCCGATCCGCCATTATTTCCTGCGCGAAGTGCCGTTCGGACAGGACGGGAACTGGTCGGTTGAGAGCTTCATCAACCGCGTGAACGCCGATCTCGCCAACGATATCGGCAATCTGGCACAGCGTTCGCTCTCCATGATCAACAAGCATTGCGACGCCGCGGTGCCCGATTATGGAACCCGCACCGAGGCCGACGAGGCGCTTCTGGCGCGTGTCGCGACGTTGCCGGACGCCTGCCGCAAGGCGATCGACACCCAGGCGCTCCACACCGCCCTCGGCGCGATCTTCGAGGTCGTGTCGGAGGCGAACCGCTATTTTGCGGCGCAAGAGCCGTGGGTGCTGCGCAAGAGCGATCCGGCGCGGATGGCGACCGTTCTCGGCGTCACCGCCGAGGCTCTGCGTTGGTTCGGGATCCTCCTCCTGCCGTTCGTCCCGAAGACGGCGGCGGACCTTCTCGACCTTCTCGCGGTGCCGCAGGATCAGCGCACGCTCGCCGCGCTCGGAACGCCCCTCGTGGCCGGCACGGCCTTGCCGGCGCCGAAGCCGATCGTTCCGAAACTCGAGGAGCCCGCCGCATCATGAGGCTCGTCGACAGTCACTGTCATCTCGATTTCCCCGATTTCGAGGCGGACCGCGATGCGCTCCTCGACCGTGCGCGGGCACGCGGCGTCGAGCGGTTCGTGACGATCTCGACCCGCGTGAAGCAGTTCGACCGCCTCCAGGCGATCATCGACCGCTATGATGACGTCTACGCCTCGATCGGCACCCATCCGCACAATGCCGACGAGGAACTCGACATCACCGTCGCCGACCTCGTGCGGCTCGCCGAGAACCCGAAGGTGGTGGCGATCGGGGAGGCGGGTCTCGATTATCATTATGACAAGTCGCCCCGCGAGGCGCAGGCGGAAGGCTTCCGCCGCCACATCGCCGCCGCGCGGGAGACCGGCCTGCCGCTCGTCATCCACGCCCGCGAGGCCGACACGGACATCGCCGAGATCCTGGAGGACGAAATGGGGAAGGGCGCGTTCAACGCGATTCTCCACTGCTTCTCCTCCGGCGCCGAGCTTGCCCGCCGCGGGCTCGCTCTGGGGCTGATGGTCTCGTTCTCCGGTATCGTCACCTTCCGCAATGCCGAGGCGATACGAGACGTCGCGCGCGAGGTGCCGCTCGACAGGATGCTCGTCGAGACGGACGCACCCTATCTCGCCCCGCCGCCGAACCGCGGCAAGCGCAACGAGCCGGCCTTCGTCGCGGACACGGCGACGGTGCTCGCCGAAGCGATCGGCATCGCCCCCGAACAGCTCGGCGAAGCGACGACGGAAAATTTCTACCGTCTGTTTTCCAAGGTCAGGGCTCCGGCGAGCGCGGCATGACCCGTCTCGTTTATACGATCCTCGGCTGCGGTTCGTCCGGCGGTGTGCCGCGCATCGACGGCGAATGGGGCGCGTGCGATCCGGCGAACCCGAAGAACCGGCGTCGGCGCTGCTCGCTGCTCGTCGAGCGCGTCGGGCGGGATGGGACGACGCGCGTCCTGATCGACAGCGGACCCGACATGCGCGAGCAGCTCCTGTCGGCGGGCGTATCGCATCTCGATGCCGTTCTTTACACCCATCCCCATGCCGACCACCTGCACGGGATCGACGATCTGCGCGGGCTCGCCGTCGCGCGCAAGCGCCGGGTCGACGTCTATATGGACGAGCCGACCTTCGAGCGCGCCCGCGAGGCGTTCGCGTACTGCTTCAAGGAGGTCGCCAAGGGCTATCCGGCGATCCTCAACGCGCACATCGTCGAGCCCGGCGCGCCGGTGACGATCGACGGCCCCGGCGGTCCGCTGACGCTGCTGCCGTTCGAGCAGCTCCACGGCCATATCCGCTCGCTCGGCTACCGGATCGGCAATCTCGCTTATTCGAGCGACCTTCACGATCTGCCACCGCATTCGCTCGCGCATCTCGAAGATCTCGACGTGTGGATCATCGACGCGCTGCGCTACACCACCCATGCGAGCCATCTGACGGTCGACGAAGCCGTCGGATGGATCGACCGGATGCGCGCCAAATCAGGCGTTCTCACGAACCTCCATCACGATCTCGATTACGCGTCGCTGGCGGACTATCTGCCGGAGCACGTGGTGCCGGCGTTCGACCTGATGCGCCTCGAAGCGCCTTATGAGGACGCAGGGCGCGTGAAAAGCCTGAGCTCAACCCTATGATTTCGGGAGCGCTCGACCGCTCCTGACGCCTCCGAGAGGCGTTATTGCCGTTTCCGGGCGGCTCGCGGCCTTCCACCCGATCTCACGGATCGATTCGTGCGTTCCATAATCCATCTTATGCGACTGGCATTATGGGGTCGCCATGATCGGCGGAGGGCCGAACGGAGCCCCCTCATCATCGGCCCTCGCTCCGACCGCCGGCCGTCACCGACCCGCGCATTGGGACTTTGAACCCTCATGAGATTGTTCGCCATTCTCCTCGCTGCAGCGAGCGTCGCCGGCCTCGTCGTCGCGGCGTCCGTCCAGGGCCTCGACAGCGAGGCCATCGCCTGGCTCGCCGGCCGCATTCTGCTCGGCGCGCTCGCGCTGGCGTTGGTGCTCTATCTCGCGTCGACCCCATGGCCCGGATTTCGCCGTTACGCCGTGCCGCTCGCGTTCATTCTCGCATTCGCGCCGATGGCGGTCTTCAAGGCGCTGGAGCCGGTCGTCAGCGTCGAGGACGAGGTCGCGGCCGAAGCGGCGATCACGTCTCAGCGTCTGCCGCGCACCTTGTCGAGCGGAATCCGTTGGGAGACCGCGACGGCCGACGGAAAGACGCTCGTTTTCGGCTATGTCCTTCCCGCGACCTTCGAGGGCGCGAGCGAAGATGCCAAGGCGGCCTTTCGCGACGAGACGCTCCGCGCAGTCTGCGCCGAGGACTATCGGGACAAGCTCCGCGCCGGCTGGCGCATCCGCTACGTTTTCCGCACCGTCGATGGCGAGGTGTTCGTCGAAACCGATATCGGCGTGAGCGACTGCCCGGCCTGAGGCGTCAGTCGTCGTCGGGCAGCTTCTCCCGGCTGAAATGGAGCGCCCTCAGGGACAGCCTCACCTCGACGAGAAAGCAGATGAGCCCTGCCATCAGGAGCACCATCGACGTCACGAATGCGGTCGCGACGATGGAGGCGATCTCGAGGTGCATCATCTCCGAGATGAAAAGAAGCGCCACCAGAAGGCACGTCGCGAGCGCTGAGGCGACGCACAGGATGATCGACAGGTTGATCGCGAGGATCCGCTTGTCGATCAGCGCGAGCTCCAACCGGCAATCGGCACGGTCGGCCTTGCGCATCCGCGCATTCTCCAACACCACCCGCGCGCGGTTGACGATCCGGCCGAGCCGCCCGGTCATGACGTTGAGCATCGCACCGATGCCGGCCAGCAGGAAGATCGGCGCGAACGCGATGCGGATCGTCTCGCTCACCGAGGCGAAGGTCGAAACATCGTCCATCTTGCGGGCTCCGTGGGTCGAGCGACGGACACTAGAGCAGCTCGCCCGCCATTTGAATCGACCCGCGGAGAAAACGCCCCGAGCCGCTCGGATCGTCGTTCATAATCCGGGACCAGCGCACGGAACGATGTCATCGCCGGCCAAGGTGCTTTAGTGGTTCCGTCCGGTGATGCGGGACACGGTGCGCTGCGATCGCGGCAAGCCGGTCCGCCACGTTCGTGGCAAGGGAGACAAGATGACCACTCCGATTGACCGCCTGCGCGAGATTATGGCCCAGCTCCGCAATCCCGACGGGGGCTGCGCCTGGGATCTCGCACAGACCTTCGAGACCATCGCCCCCTACACCATCGAGGAAGCCTACGAGGTCGCCGACGCGATCGAGCGCGGCAATATCGCCGACCTCAAGGACGAGCTCGGCGACCTCCTCCTCCAGGTCGTCTTCCACGCGCAGATGGCCGAGGAAGACGGCCTCTTCGATTTCGACGACGTGGCGACGGCGATCAACGAGAAGCTGGTGCGCCGTCATCCGCACGTCTTCAGCGACGGGCGGGCCCGGACGCCGGAGGAGATCAAGCGCGTCTGGGACGAGATCAAGGCCGAGGAGCGGGCCGGCAAACCCGACGGGTTGATCGAGGATGTGCCAGTCAATCTGTCGAGCCTGGTGCGGGCGGAGAAACTCCAATCGCGCATGGCGAAGGTCGGCTTTGACTGGCCGAACCAGACCGGCGTTCTCGACAAGATCACCGAGGAAGTCGGAGAGTTCGCCGCCGCCACCGAGGCCGGAGACAAGGCCGGCGCGGAAGCCGAATTCGGCGACCTCCTCTTCACCCTCGTCAATTTCGCACGCCATGCCGGGATCGATGCCGACGCGGCGCTGCGGGCGACGAATGCGAAATTCGCCAAGCGCGTCCGCCACATGGAAGCGGCGGCGCGGGAGGAGGGCGCGACACTCGGCGGTCAGTCGCTCGAGGAATGGGACCGGCGGTGGGAGCGGGCGAAAGCCGCGGGGTGAGCCGCCTTCCCTTCTGGCGGGGCGAGCCGCCTTCCCTTCTGGCAGGGTGAACCGCCCTTCTCTTCGCCGGGTCGAACCGCCCTTCCCCGCTAGCGGATCGGACCACCCTTCCCCGTCCAGCGGATCCGGCCGCCGCCGGTCCCGAACTTGGACGCGGAAACGGCCGCTCCGCTAAGAGACGGGCCGGAATCCGTCGCTCAAGGCTGGTAAGGCTCGCTGGGCGCCGGCACTTCCGGCTCCTCGATACCGAGACGGTGCAGCGTATCGCTCCGCCGCGCCTCGGGAATGCGGATGGTGAGGTGGACGGCCTCCTCCGCGTCGACCCGCTCCAACACCTCGGTGTTACGGTAGAGCCAGGCGATCAGCGCACCTTCGGCCGCGTCGACCGTGACGTCGCGCACCTCGGCATAGCGGGCGAGGCGGCCTTCGATCGCCTCGAGAAGGCGGTCGATCCCCTCCCCCTTTTCCGCAGAAATCAGCACCGCGCCTTGCGCCGATGCCGCCGCTTCCCGCTCCTGCCGCTCACTCTCACCGAGAAGATCGGCCTTGTTCCACACTTCGAGGATCTCGCGCCGGCCCGGTTCGACGCCGATGCCGCGCAAGGTGGCGAGCACGTCCTCGGCCTGCGCCTCGCTCTCCTCGTGGGAGATGTCGCGCACGTGGACGATGAGATCGGCGAGCGTCACCTCTTCGAGCGTCGCCCGGAAGGCGGCGACGAGGCTCGTCGGAAGATGGGAGATGAAGCCGACCGTATCGGACAAGATCGCGGTGCGTCCGTGCGGCAGGTCGAGCTTGCGAAGCGTCGGATCGAGGGTTGCGAAGAGGAGATCGCGGCTCTCGACATGGGCGCCGGCGAGCGCGTTGAAGAGCGTCGACTTGCCGGCATTGGTGTAGCCAACGAGGGCGACGACGGGCTGATTGTTGCGCCGGCGCTGCTCGCGCGCGAGGGAGCGCGTGCGGCGCACCTCGTCGAGTGCCTTTTCGACGCGTGCGATCCGCTCGGCGATCTGCCGCCTGTCGGCCTCGATCTGCGTTTCGCCCGGCCCGCCCAGAAAGCCGTAGCCGCCGCGCTGACGCTCGAGGTGGGTCCACGAGCGGACGAGCCGACTGCGCTGATAGGTGAGATGGGCGAGCTCGACCTGGAGCGAGCCTTCCGCAGTCTGCGCGCGCTCGCCGAAGATTTCGAGGATCAGCGCCGTGCGGTCGAGCACCTTGGCGCCCCAAGCGCGTTCCAGATTGCGCTGCTGCACCGGCGTCAGCGGATGATCGACGACGACGAGCTCGGCCTCCGCCCCCTTGGCGACGGCGGTGATGTCGTCGACGGTGCCGGAGCCGAAGAGGGTCGCGGGCCGCGGATTGCGCACGGGCACGGCGCGTGCCTCGACGACATCGAGTGCGATCGCATCGGCGAGGCCGACGGCTTCGGCGAGCCGGCCCTCCGGCGGACGGCGCTCCTCTCCGTCACCCCGGATGATCGGGAGGAGCACGATTGCGCGGGTCTGCGGTTCGGCCGTCGGCTTGGTGCCGAGCTCGGCGCGGCGTTCGCCTTCACGCACGTCCATCGCTACCCCCTCGGTCCATGCCGCAACCCACCGCGCGGCGCGCACGATTGCGAACGCCTCAGCGGGGGCGAAGTTTCGGCGCGTCGATCGACGTCCATGGTCAACGGGCTCGATCGCGCGTCAGCGGCCCGACTCGTCCTCGTTCGGATCGAACAATTGGACGGGCTGGTTGGGCATGATCGTCGAAATCGCGTGCTTGTAGACGAGCTGCGAGTGTCCATCGCGGCGCAGCAGCACACAAAAGTTGTCAAACCACGTCAAAACGCCCTGCAGCTTTACGCCGTTCACCAGGAAAATCGTTAGAGGCGTCTTCGACTTTCGGACGTGGTTGAGGAACGTGTCCTGTAGGTTCTGAGCTTTTTCAGCCATTTTTATTTCCGCATTCGCATCGTTGTGTCATGAGCTCGCACGGTTGCCGACACACACGTTAAAGTGGCACCAGTCAGCGAGGATCTCAATCTAGCTAGAGAAAGAACGTCGCTCCGCAAGCCGATACGGGGCGACAGTGTTGTCAATATGCCCGTACTGGCAGAAGCTCGACGCCCTCGTGGAATCGTCGTCTCAAGTCGGAAGCCAACACGCCGGGATGCCCGTTGCCGAGAATGGCATCGTCAATCTGGACGACGGGTGAAACGATTCCCGTCGCCGACGTCACGAACGCTTCACGTGCATGTTTGGCTTCGTCGATCGTAAAGGGACGTTCTTCGACTTTTAGTCCTTCCCGCGCTGCAAAATCCATCACCGCGGCACGTGTGATCCCCTTGAGGATCCCACTTTCCGCCGGACGTGTGACGAGAACGCCATCCGCCGTGACGATCCATGCATTTGACGAGCCGCCTTCGGTCACGTTTCCGTCAGCGTCGTACATCCAGGCCTCTTTGCCGCCGTGGCGCTTGGCATTTTCCTTCGCGAGAACCTGAGCGAGGAGGCCGGTCGTCTTGATGTCGACCCGCTGCCAGCGAATGTCCGGTGTCGTGATGACGCGAATTCCCTCGTCTGCCACTTTGGCCGCCACCGTGCGGGGAATCGCGCGCGAGGTGACGACGAGGGCCGGCTTCGTCCCGGCCGGCGGGAACGGAAAGTCACGGCGCGCCACACCGCGGCTCACCTGGAGATAGACGAGCCCATACGTCACCCGGTTTCGGTCCACGACCTCGCGCAGGATCCGCTCCAGCGCCGGGCGGGCCACGGGCCAGCCGATCGAGAGCTCGCGGAGCGAACGGTCGAGCCGATCGAGGTGGCGCGTCATGTCGACGATCTTGCCGTCGAAGACCTCGCACACCTCGTAGACCGCGTCGGCGAACTGGTAGCCGCGATCTTCGACATGCACCTGTGCCGAACCATGCGGCACATAGCGTCCATTCACATATGCGATCCGGCTCATCCCGATCCCTTTAGAAGAATTCCAGACTCACGCGGAACATCTGCTCCACCTGATGCACCTTTTCGGAGAGCGCGAACATGATGACGCGATCGCCGGACAGAATCTGCGTATCACCGCGAAGCTCGACGGCCGCACCGCGTCGAATGATCGCGCCCACCCGCACCCCGACCGGAAGGTCGAGATCGCGCAGCGGCCGGCCGACGAGAAGCGACGTCTCGAGCGCCTCGGCCTCGATCACCTCCGCCTGCCCGTTCTGGAGCGAATGGACGCTCTCGATGCGCCCGCGCCGCACATGGCGCAGGACGCGGCTGATCGTGACGGCGCGCGGGTTCACATAGGCGTCGATGCCGAGCGCATTGGCGAAGGCGGGATAGGAGACGTTGTTGATCAGCGAGAGATTGCGCACGCAGCCGAGCGTCTTCGCCATCACGCAGGCGATGATGTTCGCCTGATCGTCGTTCGTGAGGGCGACCATCGTGTCGGCGTCCTCGATATCGGCCTCGCGCAGGATGTTCTGGTCGAGCGCGGAGCCGTTGAGGATCACGGCGCGGTGCAGCGTGTCGGCGATCTCGAGCGCGCGCTGGCGCGAGGCCTCGATGATCTTCACCTTCGTCTGCGGCTCGCGCAGTTCGAGCTGCTGGGCGACATAAAAGCCGATATTGCCGCCGCCGGCGATGACGACGCGGCTCGCCTTCGGCTCCTCGTGCCCGAAGATGACGAGCGTGCGGCGCACCTGATCGCGCGGCGCGACCACATAGACGAGATCGCCGACGCGCAGCATATCCTCCGAGCGCGGGACGATGAGATGGCCTTGCCGGAAGACGCCGACGACGACCGAGCCGAGATTGGGAAAGAGCTCGGTGAGCTGACGCAGCGGCGTATCGACGACGGGGCAATCGTCGGCGCACAGGATGCCGACGACGGTGATCTTGCCATCGGCGAATCGCACCGTTTCCACCGCGCCCGGCAGCGCGAGGCGGCGCATCACCATCTCGCCGACCTCGATCTCGGGCGAGATCACCACGTCGATCGGGAGCTGGTCGCGGGCAAACAGGCTCGAATAGACCGGCGAGAGATAGGACTGGGCGCGCACACGCGCGATCTTGGTCGGGATCTGGAAGATCGTGTGCGCGACCTGGCTCGCCACCATGTTGACCTCGTCGGCCTGGGTGACGGCGATCAGAAGATCGGCATCTTCCGCGCCGGCGGCGGCGAGAACGTCGGGATGGGAGCCGTGGCCGACGACCGCCCGCACATCGAGCTGATCGCGGATATTGGTGATGAGGCGAGCCGACACGTCGATGACGGAAACGTCGTGACCTTCATAGGAAAGGCGTTCGGCAATGCCGAAGCCCACCTGCCCCGCCCCGCAGATGATGACGCGCATCTAGTGCCCCAGGGTGCCGGTCGCGCGAGGCATGAGCCTCACGCGATACCGAGCGTTTTCAATTTGCGGTGAAGCGCCGAACGCTCCATGCCGACGAACTCCGCGGTGCGCGAAACGTTGCCGGAAAAGCGATTGATCTGCGCCCTCAGATAATCCCGCTCGAAGATCTCGCGCGCATCGCGCAGCGGCAGCGCCATGATGTGCTCGCCGCCCGATTGCGACGACAGAGGCGGCACGATCGCGCCGATCTCGTTCGGCAGGAAGTCGGCCGAGATCGGGTCGTTGGGATCACCGTCGCGGGTGAGGATCAGCAAACGCTCGACGTTGTTCTTGAGCTGACGGACATTGCCCGGCCAGTCGTGCGCCTGAAGAACGGCCATCGCGTCCTCGCCGATGAGACGGCGCGGCAGCCCCTGATTCTCCGCCGTCTGGCGCAAGAAATAGTCGATCAGCATCGGCACGTCCTCGCGCCGCTGGGCAAGGGCCGGCACGCGCACGGGCACCACCGAGAGGCGGTGGAACAGGTCTTCCCGCACCCTCCCCTCGGCGATCTCCTCCTGAAGGTCGCGCGAGGAGGACGAGATGATGCGCACGTTGACCTTCACCTTCTGCGTGCCACCGACACGGTTGAAGGATTGGTCGACGAGGACGCGCAGCACGCGGGCCTGCGTCTCGAGCGGCATGTCGGCGATCTCGTCGAGATAGAGGGTGCCGCCATGGGCCTCCTCGAGCGCGCCGACGGACGGCTCGTGGCCGGGCCGCGCCTCGGCGCCGAACAGCGCCTCTTCCATCCGGTCGGGCGTGATCGTCGCCGAATTGATGACGACGAAGGGCGCCTCGGCGCGGGATGATTTTCTGTGGATCGTCCGGGCGACCAGCTCTTTGCCGGATCCCGAGGGTCCCATGATCATGATGCGCGAGTTCGTCGGCGCGATCTTCTCGATCGTGCCGCGGAGCTGATTCATCACGGCAGAGCCGCCGATGAGATCCTGGAACTCGCCGGTCTTGGTGCGCAGATTCTCGACCTCGCGGCGCAGGCGCGAAGCCTCGAGCGCCCGCTCGGCCGCAAGCACGAGACGGTCCGCCTTCAACGGCTTCTCGATATAGTCGTACGCGCCGCGCTTGATCGCGGAGACGGCCGTCTCGATGTTGCCATGGCCTGAGATCATGACGATCGGCATTGAGGTATGCTGCGCGCGGATGGTGTCGAGCAGCGCGAGCCCGTCCATCTTGGAGCCTTGCAACCAAATATCGAGGAAGATCAATTGCGGCCGCCGCGCGCCGATCGTCGCCAACGCCTCGTCGCTATCGGCCGCGGTACGAACTTCGTAGCCCTCGTCCTCAAGGATGCCGGCGATCAGGTTCCGAATGTCGATCTCGTCGTCGACGACAAGAATGTCCGATGCCATCAGCACTCCACCTGACGTGAGGCGGTCGACGATCCATCGACGGCACCGTTGCCGTCGTGGCCCTCAGCCGCCGACTCGGTCTGTTCGTCGCGCGCCACCGCCTCGCCGTCAAGTGAGGCCGATTGTGTCTGCGCTTCGATCTCGAGACCGGGAAGAACGAATCGAATGCAAGCCCCGCGGCTATTGTCGCTGACTGCGGCCGCGTCGAGAAGCTCGATTCGTCCGCCCTGCTCCTCCGCGATCTTCTTCACGATCGCAAGACCGAGCCCGGTGCCCTTCTCGCGCGTCGTCATGTAGGGCTCGAGGATCCGCTCGCGGCCCACTTTGGGCAAGCCGATCCCGTTGTCGATGATGTCGGTCACCACCTCGCCCGCCTCGTTGTGATAGAGGCGCACGCGGATCCGGCCGGGCTCGCCGCCGCGGTCCTCCTCGCTCGTCTGCTCGATCGCCTCGGCGGCGTTCTTCACGAGATTGGACAGCGCCTGGGTCACGAGGCGTTGATCGAAATCGGCGATCACCGGCCGATCCGGAATCTGCGTTTCGGTCACGACCGAGGCATGGCCGATCCCCTGCAGGAAGACTGCCTCGCGCACCGCGTCGCGCACGTCGCGCCGCTCCATCGCAGGCGCGGGCATCCGGGCGAAATTCGAGAACTCGTTCACCATCCGGCCGATATCGTCGACCTGGCGCACGATCGTGTCGACGCACTGATCGAACACTTCGCGATCGTCCTCGATGCGCTTGCCATAGCGGCGCTTGATGCGCTCGGCCGAGAGCTGGATCGGCGTCAGCGGGTTCTTGATCTCGTGCGCGATGCGTCGCGCGACGTCGGCCCAGGCCGAGGTCCGCTGCGCGGTGACGAGATCGGTGATGTCGTCGAGCGTGAGGACGTAGCCCGGCCGGGAGACGTCGCCACGGTCGATCGTCGCGCGGATGGAGATCGTGCGCTCGCGGCCCTTGCGGCGCAGGCTGATCTGCTCGGGCTTCACGCGCAGGCGCACCAGCTTCTCGCTGGTGTCGAGCACAGGGGCGAGCTCCGGCACCGCCTCGCTCACCCGCTTGCCGACGATCTCCGGCCCGGTGAGGTCGAGCATGTTGAGCGCCGAGGGATTGGCGAGCGTCACCTTGTCGTCGGCGTCGATCCCGATGACGCCGGCCGTCACCCCGCCGAGCACCGCCTCAGTGAAGCGGCGGCGGCTGTCGAGCTGATCGTTCGCGGCGACGAGTTCCTCGCGCTGGTTGCGCAGCGTCTCGGTCATCCCGTTGAACGTCTCGCCGAGTTGGGCGATGTCGCCGTCGAAGAAGCGCACGGGCACCTCGACATTGAGATCCCCCTTCGCGACCGCGTCCGAGGCGCCGATCAGCTCGCGGATCGGTGCGACGAGGCGGTTCGCAAAACCGAATCCGAGATAGATCGCGCAGACGAGCAGCACCATCGTGATGCCCGCATAGACGAGCCCGAACGCGACGGAGACGCCGAGGCGGGAATTCTCCATCTGGATATATTCTTGCGCGTTGGCGCGCGTCAGGCGCAGGAAGCCGTTGACCTGCGGATCCATCAGGCGGGCGATGTAGAGGTAGGTGTCCTGGTAGGCATCGAGCTTCATAATGCCGCCGACCTGATCCGCCTCGCCCGGCGCAATGAGGACCGGCTCGCCCTTCAGCGCTTCGCGCATCGCATCGGGCGGCGGCATTCTGAGGGTGATCTCGGGATTGATGACGGTCTTCGTCAGCACCTCGCCCGCCCCGTTGAGCAGGAAGGCGGACGGCAGTTGGCGCAGGCCCGCCTGGGTCTGGAAGAACGCGTCGAACCGGGTCGGCTCGAAACTGTAGATCGGTTCGGCCCGGTCCATGTCGCGCGCCATCGCCACGAGATCGGAGCGCAGCACGGCGGCATGTTCGCCGACATAGGCGTCTGCCACGGCGACCGAGTTCGCCACGATCGCGTGCGTTCGCTCCTCGAACCAACGGTCGAGACCGCGCGAGAGCGTCAGCGTCGCGACGACGGCGACGAGCGCGGCCGGCAGCACCGCCATGATCGAAAACAGCGCCACGATCCGCACATGAAGCCGCGCCCCCGCGCGCCGCGCCGAGCGCGCCCGCCAGAGCTTGATGATCTCGTAACCGACGCCGGCCATCAAAAGCATCACGAGAACGCCGTTGATCAGGAGCGCGACGATGATGACGCGCGAGGTCGGCGTGATCGGCGTGAGGCCGGTCAGGATCAGGAAGGTCGCCGCGCAGGCGAGCAGCGCGAGCGGGATCAGCACCACGCCGATGCTGCGCACGGGCGAATCGAATGGCGGCTTATAAGGAACGGTGGCGTCGCTCATGGACGCTCCTACACTTCACTTGCGAAGAAGAGGACGTATGTGGGCCGCGGATGGTTCGGTCAAGCAATGCAAGGCGATGCGCACCGGGAATGCCCGTATGCCGACACATATCGTGATCGCGGGCGCGGGTCCCGCCGCGCTCGTCGCCCTTTGCGAACTCGGCCGGACGCCCGCGAATGCGCGCATCACGCTCCTCACCCGCTCGCCCCACACCCATTATAGCGGAATGGTGCCCGGTTGGATCGAGGGGATCTATCCGGCCGATGCGATCCGGGTGCCGCTCGCGCCCTTTTGCGCCCGTCACGAGGTCGATCTCGTCGTCGGCGAAGCGCGCGAGGCCGATGGTGAACGGCTCGTCCTCACCGACGGGCGGTCGCTGTCCTTCGATACGCTGATCGTCAATTCCGGCGGAGAGACGCGCCGCGCCGGCCCGCTCGCCGCACCCTCTGTGATCCCCGGACGCCCGCTCGAGGGGGTGGTGGAGCGGCTCGGCCCGCACCTTCAGACCGCTGCATCCTTCGCGGTGATCGGCGCGGGTGCGGCGGGCGTCGAGGTCGCCTTCGCCTTGCGGGCGCGGCGGCCGGACGCCGCCGTCACCCTCATCGAGCGTGCCGCGATCCTGCCGGACTTCCCCGCCGCCTTTCGCGCGCGCATCCTCGCCCGTCTCGCCGCCTGCGCGATCGATCTGCGCCTCGGCACCGTGACAGAGTGCGCGCCCGGCGCCGTGATGCTCGGCGCGGAGAGGGTGCCGGCGGACATCGTCCTCGCCTTCACCGGTCCGGCCCCCGGCGCGTTTGTCGCCCATACGCCATTTGCGAAGGCCGCGGACGGCTTCCTCGCGGTGGGGCCCGACATGCGGTCCCTTTCCCACCCCAACGTCTTCGCCGCCGGCGACGTCGCCACCAATGCGGACGATCCGCGTCCGAAATCCGGGGTCTTTTCCGTGCGGTCCGGGCCGCATCTTGCCGCGACCATCGAGGCGATCGCAGCGCATCGCCCGCCGCCGGCCGCCCGGTTGCAGCGTCACGGGCTCGTCCTCCTGTCGACCGGCGGGCGCCGCGCGATCGGCACGCGCAACGGCATCGCCCTCGAAGGCCGCCTCGTGTGGCGTTTGAAGGACCGGATCGACCGCGCCTTCGTCCGCCGATTGACGACGGATTAGGCCGCACGTGCGGAATCAGATTGCCTCTTTGATCGGCAACTGGCTAAGACAAGAGCACTATGATCCTCGCCCTCAGGGTTCTACTCCCCTTCTCCCTCGCTTACCTGATCGCCTATTTGCTACGGGTGGTGAACGCCGTCGCCGGCGATCCCTTGCGGATGGAGCTCGGCCTGTCGACCAGCGAGCTGGGGCTTCTGACGAGCCTTTATTTCCTCGGCTTCGCCCTCTTCCAGCTCCCCTTCGGCATTCTGATGGATCGATATGGCCCGCGGCGAGTGGAGGCCATTCTCCTCCTCCTTGCCGCACTCGGCTGCGTGATCTTCGCCGTCGCGACCGATTTCGCCGAGCTTCTCTTCGGCCGAATCATGATGGGGATCGGCGCCGCGATGTGCCTGATGGCGCCCTTCACGGCCTATCGCCGGTGGTTCTCGCCGGAGCGCGTGCCCCTCGTCGTCGGCATCCACATGTCGTTCGGCGCGATCGGCGCCTCCCTCGGCGGCGGCCCAACCGAGTGGCTCCTCGGCATCACCGGATGGCGGGCGATGTTCGGCCTCCTCGCGGGCCTCGTCGTGGTGGTGTCCGCGATGATCTTCTTCGTCGTCCCGCGCCGCAACGACCCTGTCGGAACGGTCCCGATGAAGACGCTGGCGATCGAGGTCGGCGCCATCCTGAAGAGCCCGGCGATGTGGCGGATCGCGCCGCTTTCGGCGACATCGCAAGCTGGAATGCTGGCGATCGTCAGCCTCTGGACCGGGCCGTGGCTCCGCGAGGCGGCGGGCCATGATTCGGCGACCGCGGCGATGTGGTTGTCGATCACCTCGATCGGGCTTTTGATCGGTTATCTCGGATTCGGCTTCATCACCGGACGCGCCGAACGCTCCGGGCACGCGGTGCACGTCTTCGTGGCGGGCAGCTTCGCCTTCGCCCTCGTCGAGCTTCTCATCATCGTCCTGCCCCCGCAGACGGCGACGCCGCTCTGGATCCTCTACACCATCACCGGCTCGGCTGGCGTCCTCAGCTACGGGATCGCCACCCAGTCCTTCCCGAACGCGATGGCCGGGCGGGTGAACACGACGGTCAACTTCATCGTGTTCTTCTTCGCCTTCC
This sequence comes from Acuticoccus kalidii, assembly GCF_021556395.1. Lineage (GTDB taxonomy): Bacteria > Pseudomonadota > Alphaproteobacteria > Rhizobiales > Amorphaceae > Acuticoccus > Acuticoccus kalidii. The sequence goes on along the minus strand of NZ_JAKGCS010000007.1, from coordinate 85,057 downwards.
TGGTGCAGTGGGGCTTCGGGATCGTCCTCGATTTCTTCCCCAACGGCGCGGGCGGCGCGACACGAGCGGGCTACCAGGTCGCGCTCAGCATCCTCCTGGTGCTCCAGCTCCTCGCGATCGTGCCGCTCCTCGTCGTGCGGAACGTGCGCACGCCGGATTGGAGCGTGCGCTGACCGACGCGGCGCGGCGCGTCACGGCGCGGTGAGGAGCTCCCGCACCGCGCCGATGATCGCCTTCGTCGAGCGGGACAGATCACCGAGGCGGACGCTCTCGTCGGCCGAGAAATCCACCGCCTCGCCGACGATCGGCGGGCCGACGCCATAGAGCGCCGTCGGAATCCCCGCGAGCGCATAATGGCGCGCGCCGCTCACCACGGGGGCGGAGACGACGGGCACCGGCTGGGCGAGCGCGGCTTCCGCATGGCGTGACAGCGTGTCGGCGAGCCGTGCGCTGCGCTCGGTCGGCTCGACGGGTTCCGCGAGGAGGAGCCGGCGGCACTCGACCTCGACATTGGCGTTCACCGGAACCGCCGAGATCCGTTCGATCAGAGCGGCCTCGACGGCCTCCCCGTCATCGTCGGCCTTCAAACGCCGGTCGATGGTGAAGCGCACCCTGTCGGCGACGAGATTGACCCCGCGCCCGCCCTCGATGAGGCCGATCGTCAGCGGCTCCCGCTCCGCCCCGCCGTCGGTGAGGGCGGACAGGATCGCCACCGCGGCGATCATCGCATCGTGGCCGTCCTCGGGGCGTGAGGCGTGGGCCTGCCGGCCGCGCAGGATCACCTCCATATGGAGGACGCCTTCCTGGCCGACGATCACCTGATAGGCCGTTCCCGCGGCGATCACCGCATCGGGCGCGGACAGATGGTGGCTGAGGAGGAAGGCGGGGCCGAGAAAGCCGCCGCTCTCCTCGTCCGCGGTGATGTGGAGTTCGAGCGTGCCCGAGAGGCCCGCCGGATCGGCGATCAGCGCCTCGAACGCGAAGATATAAGCGACGATGTCGGCCTTGCTGTCGCGCGCGCCGCGGCCGAACAGGAGGCCGTCTTTGATCTCGGCGCCGAACGGATCGTGCCGCCAATGGCTGCCGGCCGGGATCGTGTCGAGCGGGGCGTGGAGCGCCACCGTGGGCCCCGCCCCGAAGGTGTGGCGCACGACGAGGTTGATCACCTCGCCGCGGCCATAATGCCGGCCGAACGGCGCCGGACAGGGGTGCCACTCGACCGTGTGCCCCCGGTCCTGAAGCCACAGGCCGAGCCACTCCATCGCCGCGTTGGTGTCGCCCGGCGGGTTCTCGGTAGGGCGGACGACGAGCGCCTTCAGAAGCGCCGTCTCATCGGCCGTGACCTCGTCGGCCACGGCCTCGATAGAGGAAGAACTCATCGGTCCGGCACGAGCACGGTCGAGCCCGTCGTGCGTCGTCCCTCGAGCGCGCGGTGCGCTTCGGCGGCGTCCTTCAAGGGGAAGGTCGTGCCGACATTGATCTTCACCTTACCGCTGCCGACGAGATCGAAGAGATCGGCCGCGTTCGCCTCCAGCATCGCCCGCGTGCGGACATAGGTGAAGAGCGTCGGCCGCGTCGTGAAGAGCGAGCCGTGGGAGGACAGATCGCCGAGCGCGAAATTTTTGATCGGCCCGGAGGATTGGCCGAACGGCACCCAGAGGCCGAGCGGCTTGATGCAGTCGAGCGAGCCCGGATAGGTGTCCTGCCCGACCGAATCATACGCGACGTCGACGCCCTTGCCGTCGGTAATCTCTTTGACGCGGGCGACGAAATCCTCGGTCTTGTAGTTGATGACATGGGTGTAGCCGTTCGCGCGGGCGAGCTCGGCCTTCTCCTCGCTCGACACGGTGCCGATCACGGTCGCGCCGATCGATTTCAGCCACTGGCCCGCGATGAGGCCGACACCGCCCGCCGCGGCATGGAAGAGGACGACCGAATCGGGCGTCACTTTATAGGTCTCTTTGACGAGATATCGCACCGTCATGCCCTGGAGCATCATGGCGGCGGCCTGCTCGTCGCTCACGCTGTCGGGGAGCTTCAGCGCGGTGTCGGCGGGCATCACGCGCGTTTCGGCATAGGCGCCGATGGGGCTCGCATAGGCGACGCGGTCCCCCGGCGCAAAGTTCGCGACGCCATCGCCGACGGCCTCCACGACGCCGGCCGCCTCGTTGCCGATGATCAGCGGAAACCCGCCGGGCGGCGGATAGAGGCCGGTGCGAAAATAGGTGTCGATGAAGTTGAGCCCGATCGCGGTGTGCCGCACAAGGAGCTGCCCGGGCCCCGGCGACGGAACGTCGACGGTCTTCCACTTGAGGACTTCCGGTCCACCGGGTTCCTCAACGACGATAGCGTGCGTCATATTCCCTCTCCGCATTTCGATCGCGGACGTTAGTTTTGGACGTAAGGTCTATCAAGGCACGGGCCCAGGGGGAACGGCGGAGGGACAGATGGACACGGTGGATGACGGGACGGTGATCGACGGAGCGCGCGCGGACGGACAGCGTGCCACCGTCGATATCGCCGTGGTCGGCGGCGGACCGACCGGGATGATCGCGACACTCGTCGCCGTCGAGGCCGGCTGGCCGGTCGCTTTGGTCGCGCCGGCGCTCGGCAACGACCCGCGCACCACGGCGCTGATGATGCCGGCCGTCGAACTGTTGGAACGCCTCGATGTGTGGCGCCGGGTGGAGGACAATGCGGCGCCGCTGATCACGATGCGCATCGTCGACGACACGGGCCGCCTCCCCCGCGCGCCCGAAATCGCGTTCGATTCGCATGAGATCGGCCGCAGCCAGTTCGGCTTCAACATTCCGAACGAGGTCTTGAACCGCGCCCTCCACGACCGGCTCGAAGAGACCGGCGCCCTGCGGATCGAGACGACCGCGGACGCCTTCGAGGACGGCGCGCCGGCCCGGATCCGCACGCCCGAAGGCGATGTCGAGGCCAATCTGGTGATCGCCGCGGACGGGGCCCATTCGTTGGTGCGCGAGGCGGCCGGGCTCGGCGTGCGGCGTTGGAGCTACGACCAAGCGGCGTTCGTCACGTCGCTCTCGCACGAGCGCCCGCATGGCGGCACGTCGACCGAATTCCACACCGAACACGGACCGTTCACCCTGGTGCCGCTGCCCGGCAATCGGTCCTCGCTCGTCTGGGTCGGCCGGCCGCAGGCGATGGAGCGGCTCACCGCGATGGATCCCGGCCCCCTCGCCCGGCTGATCGAGACGCGCGCCCACAACATTCTCGGCCACATGTCCGTCGACGGCCCGCGCGCTGCGATCCCGCTCGACGGTCTCGTCGCGCGGGAGCTCGGAGCAGGCCGTGTGGTCCTCGTCGGCGAAGCGGCACACCGCTTCCCGCCGATCGGGGCGCAGGGGCTCAATCTCGGCCTGCGGGATGTCGAAACGCTGGGCGGGCTATTGAAGGCGGCCAGGATGACCGGCGATCTCGTCGGCCTTCCGACGCGCTATGCGCGCAAGCGGCGGCTCGATGTCGAGACCCGGACGATCGGCGTCGATCTCTTGAACCGCTCGCTCCTGTCCGGTGCGTTGCCGGTGACGCTGCTGCGGACGGCGAGCCTCGCCGCCGCGCACGGCATCACCCCGCTGCGGCGGACGATGATGCGCCTCGGCCTCGGCGGCTGAGGCGTCGCGCGGGCGTCAGGCGGCGTCCGATTGGCTTTCGAGCTGGTGGCCGCCGACCTGCCCCTTCGCCGGGCGTTCGATCATCACCCGCTTGGCGTACGCCTCGGCGAGGTGGACCATCAGCTCCTCTTCGAGCTTCGGCCTCATGAACGAGGCGATGAACGCCTTGCCGTGTTCGGCGATCGCCTCACACTCGTCATCGTGCGCGACGCACCATTGATAGACGTCCTCGAGATCGGCGAGATCCTGGCGCACCGGCACATAGTGGACGAACGGCTTGAGCAGGCCCTCGCACGCCCAGGTCTGGATTAACGGCGGCGGCATGATGACGACCGAGTTGGACGCCAGCATCCATTTCAGCCCCGTCGCCACGTCGTTGCCTTCGAGCGACAACAGATATTTTGATTGAAGATGCTCGGCGAGCGACACTTTCGGCCGGACATGCGCGTCGAGGTTGACATCGCTCTCGTCAGCGAGGCGCTGCCGGATGTTGTCCAGAATGTCCGTGAAGCCGATATCGATGTTCGGATTTTCATTCTGCGCATTGAAACGCATGATGAAATAGCGGCTCCCGCGATCCTCCCAATGATGAGGATTGGTGCGATGGAAACGCCCCGTGGTCGTGCCGCGCCAGAGGAGACGCCGGTCCTTTTCCCGGAACGGAATGTCGTTCTCGGGGATGTCGCGCACCGGACCGAAATGGCGGTGGGCGTTGAGGCGCATCAGCACCGGCAGGCCGGGATCATAAATCGGGCCGGATTTGCAGAAGGCCGGGAAATAGAGGCTTTTCGCGTTGTCGCCGGCGACGACGAGAAAGTCGTTCTTCAGGCCCGCCGCGTCGTGAATGCGGATGAGCGGCTCGACATAACCCCGGAAAATCCGCTCCGCCGTCACCGCCTCGAACGGCGCGTCCGCGGCGAACTCCTCCAGCGTCATGCCGACGGAACACACGACACCTTCCCAACGCTGGGTCGGCTTGAAGCGAATCGCATCAATCTTTGATAGGTTTCCTAAATAAACCTTCAAACGTTGATGCTTTTTGACCTTCCCCGAGCGCACAACCTCACTCAACCCGACACACCTTTCGCAATTTCTTTTGTGCAAATATCTGTTCGCTTCGTCACGATCAACCCATGAACATCGAACAAGACCTTGATTTCGATACCATAAGTCAACCGGCGATGCAGCACCCTCTTTGCGGTGAGGGACCGGATAGCAGGCATGTGCGTTTCGCCATCCCCGGCTCAGCCTGAGCGGACGGCGGATCGCCAGGCACCGCGGGCGCGCTAAGGCGCTTGGCCGGGCTAGAGAACGCCGGAGCGGATTGCGTAGAGGATCCCCGTCACCGTGATGGCGGAGACCGCCGTGCCGACGAGAATCGCGTTCGATGCACCGTCGACGAAGCGGCCATATTGGGTGGCGATCACGAAGCAGTTCGTGGCCGGCGGGATCGCGGCCATCAGCACCGCGGTGGTCAGCCACACCGGATCCACCGAGACCATGCTGACCAACAGATAGGCCATTACCGGGTGCGCGATCAGCTTGATCAGGAGGAAGATCGAGATGTCGCCGACCGACTTGCGCGTCGGCGGCGGCTGCAGCGCGACCGTCACCCCCATCGCAAACAGCGCGCACGGCGCGGCGGCGCCCCGCAGCATCGTGAGGAGCCGGTCGAGCGCCTCGGGCGGGCGCCATTCGAAGGCGGCGGCGAGTGCTCCGGCGATCACCGCGAGGATGAACGGGTGGGTGAAGATGCGCTTCAGGATCAGCCACGCCATCTCGCCGGCCGATTCGGTCTGCCGGCCGCCGAGCGCCATCAGGATCGGAGTGATCGTGAAGAAGGCGATATTCTCGAAGGCGAAGATCAGCGCGACCGGCACCGTCGCCGAGGTACCGATCGCCGAGATCGCGAGGCCGGGGCCCAAATAGCCGTTGTTGGAGTAGGCGCCGATGAGGGCCTGGATCGTCGCCCGCTCGACATCGAAGCGACTGCGGATCATCGCGATCGCGAAGGCGATGGCGAAAATCGTGAGCGTCGAGGCGAGGACCGCGAGGATGAAGCCGACATTCGACAATTCGGCAAAGGGCGTCTCGCCGATGAGCTGAAAAAACAGCGCCGGCAGCGCGAGATAGAGAATGAAGATGTTCAGCCATTCGAGCCCGGACGCCGGCCGGCGCACGATACGCCCGAACACGAAGCCGAGAAAAATGAGCCCGAAGAACGGGATGGTCAGGGAAAGAACGTCACCCATGGCGATCGCTGCGTCGCTCCGCATTGCCGAGCGCGGCCATCGCCCGTCGGAAAGCCGGTCGCCCTCGATGCCTGTGACCGGATGTCTCGGCGTTAAGGCATCTCGCCCCTCGCCGTAAAGGGCGGGAAGGTGCGCGGCTGCGGGTGAAATCGTCCGCGATGCCTTTTCCGCTCCCCTTCCATGTCCGATGATGGGGTTGATCGCCCGCCCCTGCCGCGGCGATCACGCCGCATGGCATCGTGCGCCGCGCGGCACCATATCCGCGCCCGCCGGATCGCCGGGCCGACGCGACTTTGCAGGGCCGACGCGACAATAAAAGGAGCCGTCCTTGGACGACACGTCCGCCACCAAGCCATCGCCGCACAGCAAGACGCGCCAACGCGCCGGCAAACGCCCCACGGCCGGCCAGTATCTCGAATACGCAATCACGCGCGCGCTCGGCCTCGTGCTGCGCCATATTCCGGTCGACGCGGCGTCGGCGATCGGCGGCGCCGTCCTCGGCACGATCATGCCGCTGACGAGCCGCAACACGCGCGCGATGGAGAACATGGCCTTCGCCATGCCGGAAAAGTCCGAGGCCGAGATCCGCGCGCTCACGAAGGCGATGTGGCACCATCTCGGCCGTGTCTTCGGCGAAGCCTTCCAGATCGACCGCCTCACCGACGATATCAGCCGCGTCGAGCTTCCCGCCGATTTCGACCACTATAAAGCCCGCGTCGCCGATGGCGCGATCGCCGCCGCGCTCCATCTCGGCAACTGGGAGATCGCGGGAAGCCTTCCCCGCAAGGCCGGGCTCGAGATCGCGGGGGTCTACCAAAAGCTCCACAATCCGATGGTCGAGGACTATCTGCGCCAAATGCGCGAGAGCGCCTATCCGAAAGGGCTCTACAGCAAAGGCCCCGAGCTCGGCCATACGCTGATCCAACTCGCCCGCAAGGGGGCCGGCGTCGGAATCGTCGCCGATTTTCGGGAAAAGCGCGGGATCGGCGTCAATTTCTTCGGCCACCCCGCGTTCGCGACGCCCCTTCCCGCAATGCTCGCCCGGATGGCGGGAAAGCCCCTCATCGTCGGCGCCGTGGTGCGCACCAAGGGCGTTCATTTCCGGGCGATGTTGGAAGAGGTGCCGGTCAACGTCACCGACGATCGCGACAGGGATATCGCCGAGGCGACCCAGGCCCTGCACGACGTCTACGAGCGCTGGATCCGCGAGACACCGTCCCAATGGATGTGGACACATCGCAAGTGGGCCCGCTCAAATCGGCGAGAGTTAACCGTCAACACGGCGAGTGCGTCCGATGGCGCATCGGTGTCGATCCCGCCGTCGGCGGAAATCGCGCCGTCGGCGGCCGACGAGAGACCGCCCGCCACCGCTGCAAGGCAGCCCGCCGTTCATAATGATTAGCAGTTTCGGGCGCGGCGCCTTATCTCACCGTCAACACAGGCTTGCGCCGTTCGCATGTGCTCGGTACGCCTAGTCAGGTTTAAGAGCGCCGCCTTTCGCGAGGCTGTGCTCGCATTCGAACCAGACACGGGTGGACGACATTCACAACACGCAATGTGATCGGTCTCGATGCGGATGCCGTTCGAAGAGCGACGCCGAGGGGGCGGTGCTCTCCCCGCCGCGTCCGGCCGATCGGAGTTTGTGGTCCCGTGTCTTGGTCGCTCGTCGACCTCTAGTTGGGCAGTACGCATGAAGAAAATTCGGACGGCTAAGTTTCAGCTCGGCCAAGTGGTCCGCCATCGTGTGTTTAGTTTCCGGGGCGTCATCTTCGACGTCGACCCGACCTTTTCGAACACCGAAGAATGGTGGGAAGCAATCCCCGAGGACATCCGTCCCCGGCGCGACCAGCCTTTTTATCACCTGTTCGCCGAGAACGACGAAACGGAATATATCGCCTACGTCTCGGAACAGAATCTGTTGCCGGACGATACGGGTGAGCCCGTGCGCCACCCCCAGGTGAGCGACATGTTCGAGCGTCGCGACGGCGCCTATTGCGCCCGCTCGTCGAACTTCCACTGATTGGACGTCCCGCCCAGCGGGATCGCCATAAAACACCGTGACGGGGCCGACCGGACCCGTCCGATGAAATCGAAAAGGGCGCCGATCGCGGCGCCCTTTTCGTTTGTCCGGCTTACTGGTTCGCGTCTTCGATCGCGCGGCGCTGCTCGGCGACGAGGCGATCGCGCGCGGCCTGGGCCCGCTCTTCGAGCTGGCGCTGCAGGTCGGCCTGCTTCTGCTCGAGTGCCTGCGGGTCGATGCCGCTGCCATCATAGGCGGACGTGAAGCCCATCAGCGTCAAGTCGAAGCGGACCGGCTTGGCCTGCTGATTCATGGTCGTGACCTGCAGCTTGCCGCCGCCCTTGAGGCGGTTGACGTATGCCGCGTCGATCGCGAGCTCGGCGTAGCAGGCGTTCGGGAAACAGATCGAGTAACGGGCCTGCTGGGCCTGGTTCCCGTCGATCTGAAGCTGCACGCCCGGTTGGATCAGCATCCCGACCGGCACCGATGCGAGCAGGCTCTTGCGCGCCTCACCTTCGGCCTCGCGGATCGCGACCGAGGCGAGAAACTGGCCCGAATCGGTCCGTAGCTCTTGCGTGATCAGGCACAATTCCTTGTTGGCCTGCGGATCACGATTGCAGATCTTCACCCACGCATTGTCGTCGGATGCTTCCTGGGCGATCGACGGCGCCGCTGGAAAGGCCGCCGCTGTCGCGAACGCCAATGCAGCGAACATCTTTGCCAAACGCATGCTCTATTCCCCCGTACTCATGGCTTGTGGCAGGTCGCGCCCTGCCCGGTCCACACGAACGCTTAGACCGGGTCGGCCAAAATGGCTAGAAGAGCGACTATGACGAATCCGATAATTCACGTACCTCACGGTACCCGGAGAGGGCGACGATGGTGAATGTGACGCCCATACGCAATATGACCGCTTCATTACTGCGTCGATTGGTGACCCCGTGCCTCATCGCGACCGTCGCGGCGTTGGTTGCACTTTCGGGGCCCCAAGCGCAAGCAGCCAATGGAATCGCGATGCACGGCGACCCGGAGCTCGGCCCGGAGACGCCGCTGCCGTACGCCGATCCCGATGCGCCGCAAGGCGGACGCATGACGTTCGGCGCGCTCGGCTCGTTCGATTCGCTCAATCCGATGATCCCCCGCGGGGCGAAAGCGCCGGGACTACGCGATCAGCTCTACGGCAACTTCGTTTATGAGAGCCTGCTCGACCGCAATTATGACGAGCCCTTCTCGCTCTACGGTCTCCTCGCCTCCGACGTCGAGATGTCACCCGAACGCGATTGGGTGACGTTTACGATCGACGAGAAGGCCCGCTTTTCCGACGGCGAGCCGGTGACATCGGCGGACGTCGCCTTCACGCTCGATCTCCTGCGCGAACAAGGCTGGCCCTATGCGCGCAACTATTATTCCAAGGTCGAGACGGTCGAGACGCCGGACGCGCGCACCATCACCTTCCGCTTTCCGAACGCCAACGATCGAGAACTGCCGCTGATCCTCGGGCTGATGCCGATCCTGTCCGAGCACGGCACCGACCCGGAGACGTTCGGCCGCACCACCCTCAGCCCGCCGGTCGGCACCGGGCCCTACCGGATCGACGCGGTGGCATCGGGCCGCAGCATCACCTATCGCCGCAACCCGGATTATTGGGGGAACGACCATCCCCTCAATGCCGGCCGCTACAATGCGGACGAGGTGCGCTTCAACTTCTTTCGCGACGAGACCGCGATGTTCGAGGCGTTCAAGACCGGCGAGATCGACCTCTATCTCGACGCCGATGCCGGGCGCTGGGCCTCCGGCTACGACTTTCCGGCGATCCGCGACGGGCGCGCGGTGCGGATGGAGGTTCCGACCGGCATCCCGCGCGGCATGTTCGCCTTCGTGTTCAACACGCGTCGCCCGCCGTTCGACGACATCCGCGTGCGCGAGGCGCTCAACCACCTCTTTGATTTTCCCTGGATCAACGAGCAGCTCTTTTATGGCGCGCTGCGCCGCACGACGAGCTATTTCGCGAGCTCGGAGCTGCAATCGACCGGAACCCCGGCGAGCGCGGCCGAGCGCACGATGCTTGCCCCCTATCTCGACGGTATTCCCGAGAGCATCGTCGAAGGGACCTGGACGCCCCCGACGCTCGATGGATCGGGGCGCGACAGGGCGAAGATCCGCGAGGCGCTCGGCCTCCTCGCCGAAGCCGGATGGCGGATCCGGGACGGGCGGCTCCTCGACGAGAGCGGCGCGCCATTTTCGTTCGAGATCCTCGTCGCGACGCGGGACGACGAACGCCTTGCCCTCGCTTTCCAGCGCCTCCTGCGGCCAGTGGGGATCGACGCGCGCGTGCGCTATGTCGATTCCAGCCAATATAACGCCCGGATGCTCGCCTTCGATTTCGACATGGCGCGCGTCTTCTGGCCTACGTCGCTCTCACCCGGCAACGAGCAGACGCACCGCTGGTCCGCGGCGGCGGCGGACATCGAGGGCTCGTTCAATTATGCCGGCGCCAAAGATCCCGCGATCGACGCGATGATCGCGGAGATGCTCGCCGCGACGGATCGCGCGGCGTTCACCGACGCCGTTCACGCCCTCGACAGAGTGCTTCTGTCCGGCGTCTATGTCATTCCGCTTTACCATTCGCCGGTGCAGTGGGTCGCCCGGTCGAGCCGGCTCGGCGTCCCGAACAAACAGAGCCTTTCCGGCGTTGAACTCGAAACATGGTGGGTCAACCCATGAGCCAAATCGACACGAGCGCGATCGAACCGTTGCGCATCGACGTCGTCTCGGACGTGATGTGTCCCTGGTGCTTCATCGGCAAGCGCCGGCTGGAAAAAGCCCTTGAGGCGGCCTCCGACGTCGATGTCGAGGTCAACTGGCTGCCCTTCCAGCTCGACCCGACCTTGCCGCCCGAAGGCAAGGACCGGCAGCAATATCTCGCCGAAAAATTCGGCGGCGCGGACAAGGCGGCCGAACGCTATCGTCCGATCGAGGAGGCCGGCGCGGCCGAGAGCATTCCCTTCGCCCTCGACAAGATCACCCGCTCCCCGAACACCCTCGACGCTCACCGCGTGATCCGCTGGGCCGGCATCGAGGGCGTGCAGGATGCGGTCGTGGAGCGCCTCTTCCAGCTCTATTTCGTCGAAGGGGCGAACCTTGCCGAGCGCGAGACACTCGTCAGTGCCGCAACCGATGCGGGGATGGACGGCGACGTCGTGCGCCGCCTTCTCGCCTCCGACGCCGACCTTGCCGAGACCGAAGCGGAAATCGTGCACGCCCAGGCGATCGGAGTGCAGGGCGTTCCCTGCTTCATCCTCGACGGTCGCTATGCGGTGAGCGGGGCGCAGCCGGCCGAGATCCTTGCCGACGCGATCCGCCAGGTCGCCGCGGAACGCCTTGAGAATGCCGCGCCGCACTGAGCGGCGGGCGGGATGCCGAAACGAGAGCTGACATCATGAAGACGATCAACGGCGTCGACCACACGATCATCGCGGTCGACGATCTGTCGGAGGGGGAGATCGCGCTGACGCGGCTCGGCTTCCACCTCACCCCGCGCGGCATCCACTCGGCCCACAAAGGGACGGCGAACGCGACCGCGGTGTTCAAGAACGGCACCTATATCGAGATCCTCGGCGTGACCGCGCCGACCGAGTGGAACACCTCGCTGCGCGACGCCCTCGCGGCGCACCGCTATCTCTATGGTGTCGCGATGAAGACGACCGACGCCGCCGCCGCGTTCGACGAATTTGCCGAAGCCGGCATCGGCGCGGAGGCGATGAACGCCTTCTCCCGCCCGGTGGAGCTCGCCGACGGCACGCACGAGGCGTCCTTCCGCACGACCAACATCGCCCACAAGGCGACCCCCGGCGCGCACGCTTTCGTGTGCGAGCATCTCACCCCGGATGTCGTGTGGCGGCCCGATTTTCTCGATCAGTCGAACGCCGTCGTCGGGCTGAAGTCGATCATCGGCGTCGCGGAGGATCTCGACATGATCGCCGCGCGCTGGGGCCACCTCTCCCCGACCGCGCCGAAGGTGGAGCCAAGCCGCGTGACGATGGACTTCGGCAACGCCGCCGTCGAGTTCATGACCCCCGCCGCCTATGGCGACGCCTACGGACCGCCGCCGTCCACCGAGCCGAGCCTTGCCGCGCTCGTCTTCCTGTCGGGCGATCTCGGCAAGACGCGCGCCGTCCTCGAGGACGCCGACATTCCGGAGCCGGCGAGCCTCACGGTGCCGCCCGAATGCGGCGCTGGCATCACGATGCGGTTCGTGCCCGCCTGAACAGGACAGAGAAGGCCGCCGCCGCTCAGGCGCCAATATGGAACCGAAAAATCCGCCGCCGCTTAGGCGGCGGTGTCCTCCTGCTCGGCGGCGATGACCGCCCCCATCGCCGCACGGCGGCGCACCTCCTCATCGTCCGTCCCCGCGACCCGCACCGTCACCTCGCGGTGTGCGAAGTGGATGTCGTTCTCGGCGAAAATTTCCCGCACCCGCTGGTAGACGTGGCGGCGCACCAGGAACTGGTCGCCGGGCTTGGTCTTGAACTTGATGCGGATGATCATCGCCGAATCCTCCATCTGGACGACGCCCTGGCTCTTCGGCGGCTCGAGGAAGAGGTGCCCGAGTTCGGGATCAGCCATCATCTCCTGGCCGAGCTTCTTGACGAGCTTGCGGACGAGTTCGACGTCGGTGTCGTAGGTGAGGCGGACGGGCAGCTTCATGATCACCCAATCGCGCGAAAAGTTGGTGAGCTGCTTGATCTCGCCGAACGGGATGGTGTGGAGCGGCCCCTCGTGGTGGCGGAGCTGGAAGGAGCGGACGGAGATCTTCTCCACCTGGCCCGCGATCCCGGCGACCTGCACATATTCGCCGCGGCGGAACGCATCGTCGAGGAGGAAGAAGGCGCCGGAGAAGACGTCACGGATGAGGGTCTGCGAGCCGAAACCGATCGCAAGGCCGACGATCCCGGCGCCGGCGAAGAGCGGGGCGACCGAAACCCCCATCGTCGACAAAACCACCATGACGAACACCGAGACGATGAAGAAGAGCATCACGTTGCGGAAGATCGGCAGGAGCGTCGCGAGCCGGGAGACGCCGGGGCCGAAGCCTTCCCCCTCCCCGTCATGGCCGCCCGCATCGGCCTCGTCCTCGAGCCGGATCGTCACCCACAGGCGGACCGCCTGCCACGCCGCCCACGCGATGAGGGCGACCGTCGCGACGCCGAGAAGCGTCTCGGCCTTGTCCGCCCAGGCCGTCCGCTCGACATCCCACACCGCGCCGAGCACCAGGAAGCCGATGATCGCCGAGACGCCGATCGCGACGCGCTCATAAAGGTCGGTCCACGCCGCGTGGACGATTCCCGTCTTCAGCCGCTGATCGTGGAGGAGGATGAGAAGGCCGGCAACGACCAGCGCCGCGACGAGCCCCACCATCGGCGCGACGACCGGCCCCGCGCTATAGACCCCGTCGATCGTGAGGCGGGCGACCGTGTTGCTCAGCGACAGGACGAGATAGAGGATCGCGAGCACCGGCCACACGATCGACAGGAAGCGGCGCAGGCCGTTCGGCCGTGGATGCCTGCCGAGGATCACCCTGCTGATCGCCCGTCGATGGATGACCACCATCACCGACAAGAGGATGACGGAGACCGTCGCCGGGATGAGGATGAGGGTCTGCCGGCTCGCCTGCGCGAGCGGCAGATGGGAAAAGCTGATCGCGAAGAAGCCGATGAAATCGGCGATCAGGAGGACGCCCAGAAGCTGGCGGAAGAGAGCTTGCGCGAGCGCATCGTCGAACGGGGCGAGGCGCACATGCGGCTCCCGTGGCGCAAGGACCGCGAGGAGCACGGCGCGCAGCGCGAGGAAGAGGGTCGCGGCGAGGAGCCCGGTGAAGATCGTCGCCCGCTGGGGCGAAGGTTGCGGCTGCACGATCGCGAGCGTCACGGTGCCCGCCGCAAGAAGCGCGGCCGCGCCGCCGAGATGGCGCAGCAGCACCGAAAGCGCATACCCGACCCGACCTGCGCGCGTATCGAGCGGCGCCGTTCCGATCACCCCGACGACCCGGTTCAATAGCCGCGCCATATAGAGATAGGCGACCGCGCCCACCATCAGCGTCAGCGCAATATAGAGGATCGTGGTCGCGAGCCAGGTGATCGAGCCGCGGCCGACGGTTCGGAAGCCGTTCGCGATATCGCCCGGAAGGTGCGGAATATTGCGCACGAGGCTCGCAAATTCCATCCTCGCTTGAAACATCTTGTCCATCGGGGCCATGGTCGGCGCCGTGGCGGCCGTCGGCGCGGCCGGAACGATGAAGACGTTGTTGCCCGCCGCCTCCAGCGTCTTCACCGCTTGCTCGAGGCCGCTCGAACCGTCCGAACCGCCGCTTTTGGAGGGGACGCCGGGGATGGACTGCGCCATCACGCCGCCGCTCAGGATGCTGAAAATGAGTGCGAGGACGACGACCTTCATAGCGTTGCGATCCTCTTCGCCTTGACGCGCTGGCCTAGCGCCCATAAGCGCCGTGACAACTGTATGCGAGGGGCCATGGAAGATTATATCACGCCGGATCTCGTGCGGGCCCATGGTCTGACCGAAGACGAGTATGAGCGTTTCAAGACGCTGATCGGCCGCACGCCGACCTTGACCGAACTCGGCATCGTGTCGGCCATGTGGAACGAGCACTGTTCCTACAAATCCTCCCGCCCGCATCTGAAGACGCTGCCGACGACGGGGCCGCAGGTGATCCACGGGCCCGGCGAGAATGCGGGCGTGGTCGATATCGGTGACGGGCTCGCGGTGGTCTTCAAGATGGAGAGCCACAACCACCCCTCTTATATCGAGCCTTATCAAGGCGCCGGCACCGGCGTCGGCGGCATCCTGCGCGACGTCTTCACGATGGGCGCGCGGCCGATCGCGACGCTCAACGCGATCCGCTTCGGCTCGCCCGACCATCCGAAAACGCGCCACCTCCTCGCCGGCGTCGTCGCGGGGATCGGCGGCTATGGCAATGCGTTCGGCGTTCCGACCGTCGGCGGCGAAGTGGAGTTCGATCCGTCCTATGACGGCAACTGCCTCGTGAACGCGATGGCTGTCGGACTGGCGCGCCAGGACGGGATCTTCCTGTCGAAGGCGGAGGGCGTCGGCCGGCCTGTCGTCTATCTCGGTTCGAAGACCGGGCGCGACGGCATCCACGGCGCGACGATGGCCTCTGCGACGTTCGAGACCGAGGACCAGGCCGAGCGCTCCGCCGTTCAGGTCGGCGACCCGTTCGCCGGCAAGCGCCTCCTCGAGGCGTGCCTCGAACTGATGAAGACCGGCGCGGTGATCGCGATCCAGGACATGGGTGCGGCGGGCCTCACCTCGTCCGCCGTCGAGATGGGCGCGAAGGGCAATCTCGGCATCCATCTCAACCTCGACAATGTTCCCTGCCGCGAAGAGAACATGACGGCCTACGAGATGATGCTGTCGGAGAGCCAGGAGCGGATGCTCATGGTGCTCGACCCGGCGCATTGGGAAGAGGCGCAGGCGATTTTCCGCAAGTGGACGCTCGATTCGGCGATCGTCGGTGAGACGACCGACGATCTGCGCTTCAAGATCACCCACAAAGGCCGCGTCGAGGCCGATCTGCCGATCAAGGAGCTCGGCGACGAGGCGCCCGTCTATCACCGCCCCTATACCGCGCCGCCCGCCCCCGCCCCGCTCGAAGACGCCGACCTCGAAGCCCCGAACGACGTCGCCGCCGCGCTCGTCGATCTCGTCGGCAGCCCCAACGGCTCGTCCCGGCGCTGGGTCTGGGAGCAGTATGACAACGTGATCTCCGGCAACGTCGCCGCCGGTCCCGGCGGAGACGCGGCGGTGGTGCGGATCGGTGACGGCCCGCTCGCGCTCGCGATGACGGTCGACGTCTCGCCCCGCTATTGCCAGGCCGATCCCGTCGAGGGCGGCAAGCAGGCTGTGGCGGAGGTCTGGCGCAATCTGACCGCTGTCGGCGCCGAGCCGCTCGCGATCACCGACAACCTCAATTTCGGCAGCGCGATGCGGCCTGAGATCATGGGCCAGTTCGTCGGCTGCATCCAAGGGATCGGCGAGGCCTCGCGCGCCCTCGCCTTCCCCGTCGTCTCCGGCAACGTCTCGCTCTACAACGAGACCGACGGCGCGGCGATCCTGCCGACGCCCGCGATCGGCGGCGTCGGCCGCCTCGCCGACATCGACAAGCGCGTCGGTCTCGCCTTCGGCGCCGCCGGGGAGACGATTTTCGTCGTCGGCGGTCATGGCGACCATCTCGGCCAGTCGCTCTATCTCGACGTGACGCGCGATCGGCGCGCCGGCCCGCCGCCCCCCGTCGATCTCGACCGCGAGAAGCGGCACGGCGATTTCGTGCGCGCGGCGATCGGCGGCGGTCTCGTCTCGGCCTGCCACGACGTGTCGGCGGGCGGGCTAGGCGTGGCACTCGCCGAGATGGCGATGGCCTCCGGCCTCGGCGCGACACTCGAGATTCCGGACCCGCTCCACATCTATCTTTTCGCCGAGGATCAGGGACGATATGTCCTGTCCACCGCGAAACCCGAGGCGCTCCTGCAGGCCGCGATCACTGCGGGCGTGGCGATTGCGCCGATCGGCATGGTGGGCGGCGAGAATTTGACCGTGGAGGGCCGCTTCAGTGTATCGTGCGCGGAATTGAAGTCCGCGCATGAAGGGTGGATGCCGTCGTACATGGCGCGCCATTCCGCCTAACGCTCGCTACGGGAGACCGGCCATGGCCATGGATCAACACGAGATCGAACGCCTCATTCGCGAGGCGCTGCCGGATGCGCGGGTGGAAGTTCGCGACCTCGCCGGTGACGGCGACCATTACGCCGCGACGGTGGTGTCGGAAGCCTTTCGGGGCAAGACCCGCGTCGCGCAACACAAACTGGTGTACGACGCCCTCAAGGGGCGCATGGGCGGCGAATTGCACGCCCTCGCCCTACAAACCGTCGCGCCCGACGCATAGATTGATCCTCAAACCCTCGAGGAATTGGCATGAGTAACGTGCACGAGACGATCGACAACGCCGTGAAGGCCCACGACGTGCTCCTTTTCATGAAGGGCACGCCGAACTTTCCGCAGTGCGGCTTTTCCGGTCAGGTGGTGCAGATTCTGGACTATCTCGGTGTCCAATATGGTTCGGTGAACGTCCTCGAGGACGACGCCGTCCGCAGCGGCATCAAGGAATATTCCAACTGGCCGACGATCCCGCAGCTCTACGTCAAAGGCGAGTTCGTCGGCGGCTGCGACATCATCCGCGAAATGTTCCAGGCCGGTGAGTTGCAGGAGCACTTCACCAACGCCGGGATCTCGATCCGCGACACCGCGGCCTGAGCTGATTCCGCCCGCCGGCCTCGTGGTCGGCGGGCGTGCCTCCATCCGCGTTGCGCCAAGGCATTGAAGGCATCGCGCCGCATCGGCGTGAGGCCCCCAGTTCGACCGCACGGACCGCTTCGCCTTCTCGTTGAACCCGTGATAATTGTTTCGCTCAGCAGGTGCACGCCATAGCAGCGCATCGGAGTGGTCTCATGTCGGTCGATGGCATCACGGTCCTCGTTGGCACGACCAAGGGCGCGTTTCTGGTCTCGGGCGGAGCGGATCGCTCCGGTTGGACGGTCAGCGGGCCCTTTTGCGATGGATGGCCGATCAACCATGTCGTCGGCGATCCGGCGACCGGCCGGATCTGGGCCGGCGGCGGGAGCGACTTTCACGGCGCCGGCATCTGGTCGACGTCCGACGGAGGGCAGACCTGGTCGCTGACGCGCCTCACGAAGGGCGAGATGGACGGCTGGGCCGCCGGCGACGCCGCCTTCGCCGCGATGATCGGGTGGACCGACGAGCCCCTTCCGTTCGGTGACGCCTTCTCGCAGATCTGGAGCCTCTCCTTCGCCGACGGCACGCTCTATGCCGGGACGAAACCAGCCCAGCTCTTGAAGAGCGAGGACGGCGGCGCGTCGTGGACGGTGAACGAAAGCCTCGCGAACCATCCCTCGCGCGAGACGTGGAATCCGGGCGGTGCCGGCCTCGTCCTCCACACCATCGTGCCGCATCCGCGCGATCCCGGCACGATGTGGATCGGCATTTCCGCCGCCGGCGTCTTCGCGACGGAGGACGGCGGGACGACCTGGGACCGGCGCAACCGCCTCTCCAACCAAGGCGCCACCGCCGAGCATCACCACCCCGCAGGCCCCGAAGGCGGCGAGATCGGCCATTGTGTGCACAACATGATGCGCGCGGCCGGGAATGCCGATCGGCTCTATCAACAAAACCATCATGGCGTGTGGCGCTCGAACGATGGCGGGCGAAGCTGGGACGATATTTCGGCCGGGCTCCCGTCGATGTTCGGCTTTCCGATCCGCGTCCACCCGCGCGACCCCGATACGATCTGGACCATTCCGCTCAACGGGGACATGGCGGGCCGCTTTCCGCCGGAGGCTGCCGCCGCCGTCTGGCGGTCCCGCGATGGCGGCGCGACGTGGGAGGGCTTTCGCGACGGACTACCGCAGACGGCCTGCTATTTCACCGTTCTCCGTCAGGCGATGGCGGGCGACCCTTTGACCCCGGCCGGGCTCTATTTCGGCACCAACAGCGGTTCGATCTTCATGAGCGCCGATGAGGGCGAGCATTGGGACGAGATCGCCCGCCATCTTCCGACGGTGCTTTCGGTCGAAGTCCTCACCTAAGCCCGCAGAGCGGGGCCCCGCCCCCGCATCGGCGCGGCGGCGTGCCCAGGCATCGAGCATCCGTCATCGGCCGTGCGTGGGGGGATCGCTAGGCGCGGCCGGCGGCGCCGTTCGGCGACAAGATCTCACCGAGCGCGTCGGCCTTCGTGGGCGCACCGAAGAGAGTACCCTGCACCATCAGTCGGCTCGCCGGGTCCAAGGCGTCGAGGTTGGCCCGTGTCTCGACACCGTCGACGATCACGTCCATCCCCAAAAGATCGCCGAGATAAAGAATGCCGGTTACGACGGAGGCGCCCGGATCCCGCGCCTCCTGGGCGCGGAGGAGGGATTGGTCGATCTTGAGGATCGACAGCGGGTGCCGGCGCAGAGGCGCGATCGATTCGACGCCCGTTCCGAAATGGTCATACGCCAGACAGACGCCGATTTCGCTGAGCTGTTGTAGCAGCCCCACCGTCATCGGATCGGCCTTCAGGAGGATCGATTCGGCGACCTCGAGCACCAGCGCCTCGGGCGGCAGATTGGTCTCCTCTAACGCGGCCTCGACCGAGCGGACGAGCCGCCCGGACCGGAACTGCGCCTCGAAGAGATCGATCCCCATCTTGAGATCCGGGACGGTCCTGCGCCACGCCGCCGCCGTCTCGCAGACCTGCCACAGCGCCCATTCCCCGGTGCGGGTGGCGACCGGAATGTCGCGCAGAACCTCCATGAAATGACCCGGCGCGAGGCAGCCCCGTTCGGGATGGTTCCAGTGGAGGATCGCCTCCGCCCCCGTCATCCGCCCGCTGCCGGGCTCGTATTGCGGCTGATAGAACAGCTCGAACTCGCCATTATCGTAAGCGCGGTGAAGCGCCTGCTCGAAATTGCGCCGCGCGGTCGCGAGCTCGCGAAAGGTGGGCTCGAACATCTGCGCCTGGCCCCTGCCGGCGGCCTTCGCGCGGTAGAGGGCGAGATCGGCCGCGCCGAGAAGGTCTTCGCCCTGCACGCTATGGACCGGCGCGAGGGCGATGCCCACACTGACGCCGATTTCGACTCGCTCGCCCATGATGTCGTAAGGCTCGGACAGGATCGCCACGATATTCGCCGCGAGCGCCCGCGCCCGCCGCTCCTCCTCACCGAGATAAAGGACCACGAATTCGTCGCCCCCGAGGCGCGCCACGATCCGAGCCTCATTGCACGCGGCGAGGAGCCGGGCGGCGACGTCCTTCAACACGAGATCGCCGGCATAATGACCGAGCGTGTCGTTGACCGCCTTGAAGCCGTCGAGATCGAGGAGGAAGACCGTCGCAGCCTCCTCCGCGCTCAAGGTCGCCATAATGCATTCGCGCCATGCGCCGCGATTCGGCAGGTCCGTGAGCGGGTCGCGCGCGGCGAGGCGGAAGAGGCGCTCCTCGTCCTTGCGGTGCTCGGTCACGTCGCGGACGATCGCGCCGAGGGTCATCCACCGGCCATCATTCCAGGTGGAAAACGTGAGCTCGGCCAGAAACTCGGTGCCATCCTTGCGAAGGCCCATCAGCTCCAAGGTCTGTGCCGCCCCCTCCTCCGCGTCGTCCGTTCCCGCGCTCTCCTCGTGCTCCAGGATCGCCTGTGCGCCATTGATGAAGATCGCGTCGCACGATTGGTTGACGATCTCAGGGAAGGTGTAACCGAACAGGCGTTTCGCGGCGCGGTTCCAGAAGGTGATCTGCGCGCGCGCGTTCAAGCAGATGATCGCATCGGCCGAAGCCGCGGCAATGTTCTCGAAACGGGCCTGACTCACCGTCCGGGCATGATCGAGACGGTGGATTTCCATCTGATCCATGACGAGCTTGGCGAGATCGTTGAGATTCTTGCGGTCCTCGGAGGAGAACGTCTCGCGCGGGCTCGTATCGATCAGGCATACGGCCCCGATCCGCTCCCCCGTCGGGGCACTGATCGGCTTGGCCGCGTAGAAGCGGACGAACGGCGCCGCGAGGACGTGCGGATTGGCCGAAAAGCGGCTGTCTTTCGTGGCGTCCGGGACGAAGAGGATTTCGTCCTGCAAGATCGCGTACTGGCAGAGGGAGGTGTCGCGGCTCGTTTCGATCACGTCCAAGCCGACATTCGCCTTCACGAACTGTCGGTCGCGTTCGATCAGACTGATGAGCACGATCGGCACATCGAACAGGCGGGAGCCGAGCCTTGCCAGAAGGTCGAACTCCTCTTCCGGCGGCGTATCCACGATATGATACTCGGCGAGGAGCTTCAGCCGCGCCTCTTCGTTCGCCGGAACCGGATAAGGAGCTGGCGACACGCCCACCTCGTCGCTCGCGCGGCCTCGGCCGGGCCGATCATGAGGATCGGGGCCGCTGGCCTGCCGTTTCAATCGCCCGAACTTGGCAAATCGAGAAGGAAAGATCCAGCAATAAAAGCCTCTTCCTATCGCCATGAGGCTTTGCCTGCGAACGAGATCACGGGCCGCGTCGCCGCACTTTAAGGTGGACGCCGCACGTATTCACAGGCTACGCGTGCCCTGCTGAATGGGATGCCGTTAATATACCAGGTATATTCTAAGAATTATGTTGCGGCTCCATTTGCTCCGCTGACGGCCGGCGGACCGCTCGAAACCAGGATGTACGGGGCCAACGCCGCTTGTGTGCGTCATATCGGCGGCCACACCCTTATTTTGGATAACAGCGCCGCATGCTTGAAGACAATTGATGAAAGCGCCCTAGGTAGGCTTCGGGGGAAGTTAAATGTCGTCGTCTTCCATCGGGTGCGCTTGCGTTGTTCCCCGCGGCGGCCCCATAGGTCGTGAATGCTGCAATCCGTCTGTCCACCTGCCGCCGTGTCTGTCGCCGATCCCGCGCAATTCCGTCGCCATCTGCGCGAAGCCACCGCCTCCTCACACGCGCAACTCGACCGCCGCTTCGAGGCGGTGGCCGACCCGTCCGAAACCGAGATTTATCGCGCCTTCGTGCGGATGAACCATGTCTGCCACACTGTGTTGGAGCCCTGGCTCGCGAAGGCCGTTCCGCCGGCGATCCTCCCGCTGCGCCGCCCGCTCGACGATGAACTCGGCGCGGACATGGAAGCGCTCGGCCTGACGCCACTTCCGACGGAACCGATCGTGTCCGATGTCGGCCGCGCGTGGCCGATGCACGAGGCAGTGGCGGAAGCCGCTGGCGTCGTCTATGTCCTCGACGGTTCACGTCTCGGAGCGCGGATGATTCTGAAGGAATGGGCACGACGAGGCGCGTCCCGATCGACGGGCGATCCGTCTGCGGCCACCCCTGTCGATGACACTTTTGGCGTCGACGCGACCGCGCGCCCCGGAACGGCATATCTCAACGCCGCCGCGTCGCCAGGGCCGGTTTTTGCCGCGTTCGATGAACTGGCCGCACAAATCCGACTTTCGGATTATGCGCGAGTGGCATGTGCGGCGCAAGCGGCTTTTAATCTATTTCAATCGGCGAGCACATTCGCAATCGGCGCTGACACATGACTGACGAACCTGACATCAACGCCGTCGACCTGTCGAATTGCGACCGCGAGCCGATCCATCTCCTTGGTCGCATCCAGCCATTCGGCTATCTCGTCGCCGTCTCGATGGACTGGATGGTCCAACACGTTTCGGCCAATCTCGGTGAGATCGTCGGCCGCGCGGCGGAGGATTGTCTCGGCCTGCCGCTTCAGGAGATTCTGCCGGGTTCGAGCATCCATGCCATCCGCGATCGGCTCCAGGGCCTCGCACCCGGCGAGGGCTCGGAGCGGATTTTCGGGATCGATCTCTTCGGCCACGGCCAGCGATTCGACCTCGCGGTCAGCATTTCCGGCCATTCGATCGTGATCGAGGCGGAACCCTTCGT
This sequence comes from Acuticoccus kalidii, assembly GCF_021556395.1. Classification (GTDB taxonomy): domain Bacteria; phylum Pseudomonadota; class Alphaproteobacteria; order Rhizobiales; family Amorphaceae; genus Acuticoccus; species Acuticoccus kalidii. Next base: position 62,626 of record NZ_JAKGCS010000007.1, on the reverse strand, counting down.
CCCCTCGCCCATCAACTCCGGCACGCTCGTGAAGACGATGATCGGGCGGATCGAACGCTGCTCGACGCTCGGCGCGCTCTACAATGAGGCGGTTCGCCAGCTTCGCGCCGTCACCGGGTTCGACCGGGTCATGCTCTACCGCTTCGCGCCGGACGGATCGGGCAACGTCATCGGCGAATCGGCCCGCAGCGGGCTCGAGCCCTTTCTCGGCCTCAACTATCCCGCGACCGATATTCCGGCGCAGGCCCGGCGCCTCTACGTCAAGAATCGCAGCCGCATCATCGCCGACGTCAACGGCGACACGATCCCGGTCGTCCCCGGCATCGATCCACACGGCGAGGTGCTCGATCTGTCCCTGTCGGTGACGCGCGCGGTCTCGCCGATCCATATCGAGTATCTCTCCAATATGGGCGTCGGCGCGTCCTTCTCGATCTCCATTGTGATCGGCGGCGAGCTGTGGGGGCTGTTCGCGCTCCATCATTATGCCCCGCGCCGGCTTTCGATGGAGCTGCGCTCGACGCTCGAACTGTTCGGCCAGATCGTTGCCCTCGTCATCGAGGGGCGGCGCGCCAAGGAAATGCGCGAAGTCGAAGAAGCCGCCCGCGAACTTCACGACAAGGTGGTCGGCCGCCTCGTCTCCACTTCGCCCTCGCCGGACGAGCTGGTCGATTTTGCCGGCGACTTTCGCGAGATGATCCCCTCCGACGGGTTTGCCGTATGGTCGGAGGGCCACGTCCGCTCCGTCGGCACGTGCCCCTTCGCGGACGATATGCCGGGGCTCGCGCGGTTCTTGAACCGGGCGGCCGCAAGCCGCGTCTACGCGACGGATGAAATCAGCGCGGTCTATCCGAAGGCGGACGAATTCGCCCACCGCGCGGCGGGGCTCCTCGCGATCCCGATCTCGCGCACGCCGCGGGATTATCTCATCTTCTTCCGCCGCGAGCTGGTGGAAACCGTGACCTGGGCCGGCGACCCGTCCCAGAAGGAGACGACCTTCGGCCCCAACGGGCCCCGCCTCACCCCGCGCAAGAGCTTCGAGGCGTGGCAGGAGACCGTGCGCGGCCGGTCCGCGCCGTGGACAGCCTCGGAGCGCAAGTCCGCCGAGGCGCTGCGCGTTGCGATCATGGAAGTGCTGCTGCGCTTCAACGAGGAGAGCCAACGCCTGCGTGACGTCGCCTCGCAGCGGCAAGAGCTCCTGATCGCCGAGCTCAATCACCGCGTCCGCAACATTTTGGCGCTGATCCGCGCCGTCGTCCTGCAAAGCCGTGGCAGCGCGAGTTCGATCGGCGACTTCGCCACCATCATCGGCGGGCGCATCCAGGCGCTCGCGCGCGCGCACGATCAGATCACCGATTCCGCCTTCGCCGCGCGCAGCCTCGAGGATCTCGTGCGCACCGAAGCGCAGGCCTATGTCGGTGAGAAAGCCGGCCGCTTTATGCTGACCGGCCCGCCGATCCTGGTGAACGCGGAGGCATTCTCGACGATCGCGCTCGTCGTCCACGAGATGGTGACGAACTCGGCCAAGTATGGCGCGCTGTCCGATTCGCTCGGCGTCGTGAACGTCGACTGGCGGATCGACGACAATGCCTGCTGCACGATCGACTGGCGCGAGAGCGGCGGTCCGCCGGTCCAGGCGCCGTCCCGCCGCGGCTTCGGATCGGCGATCATCGAGCGCTCGATTCCGCACGAACTCGGCGGCGAGGCGACACTGTCATGGCGCCTTACCGGCCTCGAGGCGCGCTTCGTGCTGCCGTCGAATGTCGTTTCGCTGGGCACCTCGAACGCCGCCCCCTCGCCGCCGCCCGCACCGAAAGTGCCGCCGACGGAGGCCATTGCCGGGCTGACGGCGCTCCTTGTCGAAGACAATATGATCATGGCGCTCGATGCCGAGCAGTTCCTGCTCGACGGCGGTATCGCCCGCGTCTTTACCGCGATGAGCCTGTCGGACGCGATGCGGATCGTCATGGAAGAGCATATCGACGTCGCGATGCTCGACGTGAATCTCGGCAACGAGACGAGCTTCCCGCTGATCGAGCCGCTCAACCAGAAAGGCGTGCCCTATGTCTTCGCGACGGGCTATGGCGAAACGCTGACCCTACCGGACGAGGCCGCCCCCGGTACGCCGTCGATCAAGAAGCCCTATTCGGCCGCGACGGTGATGGAAATGCTCGCCCGCGTGGCGAAACGCACCGGCGATTGACGGGCGAAACGCCGCACCGAACGATCCGTTCCGCCGCCGCCTCGCCGAAAACGAGGGCGCGACGCGGGTCGGCCGGTCTTGGCTTTTTCCAGCCGTGCGGCCCGTTTTCCGCGATTCCGTGCGACCTTGCCGGATCGTCATCACCGAACGCCTATGATTTTCGGCCCCGCGCCCCCACCTAGATTGCGAGGGCGCGCGGTGGGAACCTCCACTGACGTCCTGGAATTGTCAGTATTCCTGATAGCGGAGTCCAAAATGGCAAACATCACTGACGATGTCCGAGCCGACCTCGAACGGCAGATCTCGAGCCTCAAGCGCGAGGTGGGTCGGCTTAGCAAGTCCCTGGCATCGCAGGCCTCGGACACGATGGAGGACGCTGAATTCACCTATGACGAGATGCGCAAGCGCGCCGGCGATGTCGCGCGGCATGTCCGCCATCAGGCGCACGAGGTAACGGAAGCGGCGCGCGAGCACCCCGGTACGGCCGCGACCGTGTCGGCTTCGATCGGCCTCCTCGCATTTGCAGCCGGCGTCGTCGTCGGGTCGATGCTGAGCACGAACGCCCGCTCGCGACACCGCTAGGCGTCGTCGCCGCGGACGATGAGAAACCCCGCGGCCTCCAAGCGGGGTTTCGTTCGCCGCCGCCGGTCCCGTCGCCCTATCGTCCGAGTTCGAGGATGCGGGCGACGAGATCGGGTTGCCGGTGGACGCCCATCTTCTTGAAGATGCGATTGAGCACCAGCCGCGCCGTGCTCTCGGCCAGGCCGAGTTCGATCGCAGCCTCCTTCACCGTCCGCCCTGCCGCGAGCACCGATGCAAGGCGCGCCTCGCCGGTGGTGAGCGCATAGACCGAGCGGATCACCGTCGGATCGATCCGCTGCTGATCGCTGAGCGGTTGCGCGAGGAGCAGGACGTGACGCCCCGGCGCGTCGAGCCCAAGCCCGTCCGCCGAATGTCCCACGAGGGGCGCACTCCAGACGACGATCCGCTCGTCCCCGTCTTTGCTCGACAATGTGATCGGCCTCGGATCCCCCTCCTCCTGCCCGGCAAAGTCGTGGGCGCGCCGGACGGCGGAGTGCAACGTCTCCGTCTCGTGCGAGGCGGCGGGCGCCAGCTTCCCCTCCCCGTTGACGAAGAAGCGGCCCAGCACCTCGCTGGCCTTTTTGTTCGCCTTCTTGAGATTGAGGTCCCCGTCCACGATGAAGGCGGGGCGCTTCATCGTGTTGAACACCTCCGACAGCGATGCGTTTTCGGAGGAGAGTTGCCCGAGATGGGTGTTGATGCGCAGCGACTGTTCGAGGTGGCGCGCGATCCGCAGATGGGTCTGCATCTCGTCCGTTCCGAACGGGCCTTTCGCCATCTCCCGGTGCACCACGAAGCAGGTCGGATTGCCGAGCTCGGAATAGATGATCGCAACCATCTGCCGGCCGAGGCCGAAGCGGCGCAGGAACTCCGTATAGAACGGGTTCGTGTCCATTTCCTCGCGCGTAACGACATCGAAATCGCGATAGACGTCACCGATGCGGAACCCCGCCTCCAAGCGGTTTTGAAGCCAAGGATTGCGGCTTTCCCAACCTTCCTCGACATAGGCTTCGAGCGCGGGCGTCACGCTCGGCGAATGGACCGGAAAGGTCCACCCGTCGGGGGTCTTCACATAAAGGATCGCCCCTTTCGACCCGGATAGCGCCGCGACGGCGTCGAGCGTCTGCGGCCAAAGTTCGGCGCTCAGCGCCACCCCGTAGATATCATGAACGACATCATCGAACTGAGGCACATTCATTTCGGCAAGTCTCCTTGCAGGGTCGCAACCGGGCCGCGCCCCCGCGCTCGTGCGACAGCATATTGCGTGTATGCGACCACATTGTCGTGAAATCGCCGCGTGAGACCAGCACATCGCCCAATTTGGCCGCGGCGGCCAGCCGTCTTATTTGGGAGGGCTCGTTCCCCTCGGCCTCTCGCGCGCCCCCCGCATCGTCTCCTCGGCGATCGCGCGCGCCGTTATCGCTCCGCCCCGCCTCGGTTTTCGATGAAGGCGAACCCGGTATCGGCCGGGACGTAGGCGTAGACATATTTCGGCACGGCGGGTCGGTCGTAGACCCCTTCGAGGACGCCCTCGAAGAAGTGGAGCACGGCGGAGATGCGGGCGAGCGTGTCCTCGTCCGCCCCGGCGAAGCCTTCGATCACGGCCCTGTCGCACGCGTCCTCGAGGGACAAAAGCGCCTTCTGCGCCTCGGTGAGCCCGGTGAATCGGGAAAAGTCTGTCATGGTCTCCTCACGCGACATCCGCCGTCGAGACGGGTCCGGTCTCGTCCTCGGCCGGTGCATTTGAGTGAGGCGCGCCCACAATCGCAAGGACGAGATTGCGCGGCGATAGGTCTGCCCAGGAGAGGATCGCATCGCCCTCCAACGCGCGAGCGATTGGCCGCTGGGTGTTCGACGCGGTTTCCGGTTATGTCTCGCACTCTCTCGAAAACGCCGCTCGGAGAGGCGCAGCGTTTTCGATCAAGGGGTTGCGGACGGATCGAACCGCTTCATCGGACCTCCACGACGACCTTCTCGATCGTTCCGGTGAAGGGGAATGGTGGGTCATACTCCTCGGTGACCGGCTGACCGGTGTCCTCGCCGATGCCGAAGGTGTCGACGCCGAAGCGGCCGGCGACGGTCGAGTCCATCTGACCTCGCGCGACGTCGCGACCATTGACGGATAGAACGATCTCGGCGCCCTTGCCGACCTCGCCCGCTCCGCCCTTATAATCGAAGTCGACGGTGACCTCCGCCGCCCCCTCGGCCAACGGCTCGGTGCCCTTCACCACGGTGTGCTTTTCGAAAAGGTTGTAGTCGAAGATCGGCACGCCGCCCTCGACGTAGAGCACCAAGCCGGCCGCGATCCCACCGAAGCCCAGGATGACACCGTCGGTGTCCGCCCCCTTGGTGGTAACGTTCGCCGTGAGCGTCCATGAGCGGTTCTTCATCGGCGGCGCGGCAGGCTCGGCGATACGCGTGGCGCCTGCGTAGTAGGTGAAGGTGGTGGCATTCTCGTCGGCGCCCGGCACCGGCGGCTTGGCAATCGCAAGACGCGCGGAGCCGCGATCGTCGAGCGGCAGAACGCCGTATTTCTCGAACGCCTCGTCGAGCATCGATTTCAACTCGGCGAGTTTCTCGGGGTACTGGGCGGCGAGGTCGTTGGCCTCGGAGAAGTCCTCATCGAGGTTGTAAAGCTCCCACCTGTCTTTGTCCCAGTTGCCGGGTGCATAGTCCTGTCGCCACGGGAAGGTGTGCTGGGCGTTGGCCTTCCAACCGTCGGCATACATGGCGCGGTTGGAGAAGATCTCGAAATATTGCTGCGTACGGCCCTTGAAGTCCGGGTCGACGAAGCTGGCGAAGAAACTCTCGCCTTCAAGGGGCGTCTGGACGACCCCGTTCACCGTCTGCGGCATCGGAATGTGAGCGGCTTCGAGAATCGTCGGCACCACGTCGACGAGGTGCAGGAAGGCGGTGCGCGGGGCGTCGTCGTGTTGGATCCGCGCCGGCCAGCTGATGACCATCGGGTTGCGCGTGCCGCCGAGATGGGAGGCGACCTGTTTGACCCATTGAAACGGCGTGTTCCCCGCCCAGGCCCAGCCCACCGGATAATGCGGCTCCGACTGCGGCCCGCCGAGCTTATCGAGATTGGCCCTGATGTCCTCAAGGTTCGAGGGAATGCCGTTGAGGTTCATAATCTCGTTCAGCGTGCCGTCCGGCCCGCCTTCGGACGAGGCGCCGTTGTCGCCGACGATATAGATCACCATCGTGTTCTCGGCGTCCGGCAGCGTTTTCACCGCATCGAGCAGGCGGCCGATCTCATGATCGGTGAAGGCGAAGTAGCCTGCGAAATTCTCCATGAGATCGTCATAGACCTCCTTCTGCACGTCGGTGAGCGTGTCCCATGCGGGAACCCAGTCGGGACGCGGCGTGAGGACAGTGTCGGGCGGCACGATTCCCATCGTCTTCTGCCGCTGCAGGACGTCTTCGCGGTACGCCTCCCAGCCCATGTCGAACGCACCGTCGAACTTTTCGCGCCACTCGGCGGTGACGTGGTGCGGGGCGTGCATCGCGCCCGGCGCGAAATACATGAAGAAGGGCTTGTTCGGCGCAACCGACTTCGCGAACGTCATCCGCGCGATGGCCCGGTCGGTCATGTCGGTCATGAAGTGGTACCCCTCTGCCGGGGTCTTATCGGGCTCGACCGGCGTCGTGTTCTCGAACAGCACCGGGTAATACTGGTGGGTCTCACCGGAATTGAAGCCGTAGAAATAGTCGAAGCCCATCCCCGTCGGCCACCGGTCGAAGGGGCCGGTGATGGTCTGTTCCCAGTCCGGCGTGTTGTGGTTCTTGCCGAACCACCAGGTGGAATAGCCGTTGTCCCTCAGGATTTCGCCGATGGTCGCCGTCTCGCGCGGCAGCATGGTGGAGTAGCTCGGGAAACCCGTCGCCCATTCCATCAGGAAGCCATTGCTGCTCGAATGATGGTTCCGTCCCGTGAGCAAAGCGGCGCGCGACGGCCCGCAAATGGCCGTGGTGTGGAAGCGCGTGAAGCGCAGACCCTCGTCAGCGAGCTGGTCCAGCGCGGGGGTCGGGATGAGCCCGCCGAACGTGGAGGTCTGACCGAACCCGACATCGTCGAGCAGAATGACAATGATGTTGGGTGCACCGTCCGGCGCCGCCACCGGCTCCTGCCAATCGGGTTCGGAATCCTGATAGGTCTCGCCGATCGTCCCCTCGAACGGGGCGAGCGGTACGGGCAATTTTGAGCGGTCCGGCCATTGCTGAGCTTCGGCGTGGCTCGCTCCGAAGGCGAGCAGCGCCATCGCCGATACGGTCAAATGGTTGAGCATCGGAGACTCCCTTGTTCGCACCGCTCCAGGCCTGCGCCCGGCATTGCGGCGGGTCCGTTCCCCTCGCGTGTCAGTCCATCCTCTTGTACCCCCTAACGCGGATACACACCCCGTGGCGGGAGTATAGCAAAGCTCTCGCGGACAAGCGATTGCGTATCCGAGCGCACCGAACGGTACACGTTGCCCCTCTCAAACGATGCATATAGGCGACGGAGCAAGATGATCATGAAAATAAAAGAAATCATCAAAGCGTTGATTGCATTATCGCTTATCCCGTCGCTCGGGATTCTGGTCGCGTAGCAAAGCGACAAAGTAGTGGGCGGCTATGCGGCTAGCCTGTCGGGACCGATCGATGTCATGAAGGGGCGACCTTATTCCCCTTACGCCAACCGCTACACACGCGGCGAGCGGGCCCGGCGGGGCGGAGCACGCCGCGCGAAATGCGGGGCGGCGACGCCTTGCGGAGGCGTCCGTCGCCCTGCTACCGAACATCATCCGAACGACAGAGTGACGGACAGCCTCCGAACGGGACTGCCCCCGCCGATCGAAAGGCGAAAACTCCAAACAATTTCACCGATGCGGGCGTGATGGAATGGTAGACATACCGGACTTAAAATCCGGAGGCGCAAGCCGTGCGGGTTCGAGTCCCGCCGCCCGTACCATGTCGGCGCGCCCGATCCGACCAATGCGCCCCATCCGATCAGCGCAGATGGCATGAGGCGCCGCGACCGGCGCCCCGTCCCCGCGCGGATAGCGGCCCCGCGACAATCGCGCGGGGACCGCGTGGCCGATCAGATGATCGCGTGCCGCACCTTCGCCGACACCCATTCCGAGATGACGACGGTTGCGAGGATGACGACGAAGATCATCGTCACCTGCGGCCAGGCGAGGACGTTCAGCGAGGCTTGAAGCTGAAGGCCGATGCCGCCAGCACCGACGAGGCCGAGGATCGTCGATTCGCGGATGTTGATGTCCCACCGGAAGACGGCGATGCCGAAAAAGGCGGGCAGCACCTGGGGGACGATCGCGTAGTCGATCACCTGCGCCCCGGAGGCGCCGGTGGAGCGCACCGCCTCCACCTGCTTCTCGTCGATCTCCTCGATCGCTTCATAGAGAAGCTTCGCGACGAACCCGATCGAGCGCAGGCCGATCGCGATGACGCCGGCGAGCACGCCCGGCCCGATGATCGACACGAGGAGGAGTGCCCAGATCAACGAGTTGATCGACCGCGAGGCGACGATGATGAAGAGCGCGATCGGGCGGACGATCAGCGTGCTCGGCGTCGTGTTGCGGGCGGCGAGGAAGGCGATCGGCACGGCGATGATGATGCCGAGAACGGTGCCGAGCGTCGCGATGTTGAGCGTGTCCCAGAGCGGCAGGAGAAGCCGTTCGATATAGGACCAGCGCGGCGGGAACATCCGCGAGCCGATATCGGCGGCCTGGCGCGGCGCGTCCTCCACGAAGGCCCAGATCGTGTCGCGCGTCATCACCTGCCAGCAGAAGACGAACAGCGCGACGAGGCACAGCCAGCCGAACCAGATCAGAAGCGACTGACGCGAGGTGCGATGACGCCAGACAGGCGCACCGTCGATGGTGGCGACCGGCATCGTTATTGAACCCACTTGCGCACGGTGCTCGAGCCATACTCGGCGACCATGACGATTGCGATGATGATGAGGAGGATCGCACCGGCCGAATCGAATTCGTACCGGTCGATCGCGGTGTTGAGCGTCGCCCCGATCCCGCCCGCGCCGACGATGCCGATCACCGCCGATTCACGGAAGTTGATGTCGAGCCGGTAGAGCGAAAGGCCGATGAGGCGCGGCATCACCTGCGGCTGGACCCCGTAATTGACGAGCTGCCACCAGGACGCCCCCGTTGCGCGGACGGCCTCGACCTGGCGCGCATCGATGTCCTCGATATCCTCGGCGAGGAGTTTGGCGAGGAAGCCGATCGTCGCGAAGGAGAGCGTCAGGAAGCCGGCGAAGGGCCCGAACCCGAACATCGCGACGAAGAGGATCGCGATGATGATCTCCTGCAGTGCGCGCGACAGGGCGATGATCGCCCGGCACACGGCATAGACCGGAAGCGGGGCGAGATTGCGCGCCGCGCCGATGCCGATCGGAATGGAGATGATCACGCCGACGACAGTGGACGTCACCGTCATCGTCAGGCTTTCGACGAGGCCCTGGCTGATATCGCTCCAGCGGGAGGTGAAATCCGGCTGAAGGAACCCCTGGACGAAGCGCCAACCGCGTTCGAGACCGGTATAGACACGCACCCAGTCGACCTCGATCGAGGCCATCGCGGCGATGAGATAAAGGACGAGGCCGCCATAGATCGCGATCCGCCAGCGCTTGTCCTGGATGAGGATCGGTGGCCGGCGCCAGACGCGCGGCGTCGTCGTCGTCATGCAAGCCCCTCGAGACGCTCGACCATTTCGCGTTCGGAGTGGTGCTCCGGCTCCTCGTCGCCGCTTCGGCGGCGCATCGCGGTCCAGTCTTCCTCGCCGTAGATCCGGGTGAGCGCCGCTTCGTCGAGCGCGTCGGGCGCACCGTCGAACACGAGTTCACCGGCCCGCAGCCCCAGAATGCGCTGCGTGAAATCCTGGGCGAGGACGACGTCGTGAATGTTGATGATCGCCGGAAGGCCGCGCTCGCGGCAAATTTCGAGGATCAGGCGCATGATCTGCCGGCTCGTCTTCGGATCGAGCGAGGCGGTCGGCTCGTCGACGAGGAGGAGCTCGGGATCCTGTTCGAGCGCGCGGGCGATGCCGACGCGCTGACGCTGGCCGCCGGAGAGCGCGTCGGCCCGCTTGTCGGCATGGTCGCCGAGGCCGACCCGCTCGAGGAGCGCGAACGCCTTGTCGACGCTCTCCTGCGGAAAGCGGCGCGTGAAGGAGCGCCAGAACGGCACGTAGCCGAGGCGGCCCGACAGGACATTTTCCATCACCGTCAGACGCTCGACGAGGGCGTATTCCTGGAAGATCATCCCGATCCGCCGGCGCGCCCGACGCAGTTCGGAGCGCGACAGGCGCGTGATGTCGCTGTCGCCCATCTTCACCGCACCCGAGGTCGGCTCGACGAGGCGGTTGATGCAGCGGATCAACGTCGACTTACCGGCGCCCGACGGGCCGATGAGGCCGACGACCTGGCCCGACGGCACCGAAACGGAGACGTTCTTGAGCGCTTTGTCGCCGGTCTTATAGGTCTTCGTGAGGCCCTCGATGGTGAGCAAGGTCGCGGTCTCCAGAAATGTCGTCGGGTTCGGTCAGACGAAAATGGCGGGCCGGGGCGGTCCGGCCCGCCATCAAGAAGGGCTTACTGGCAGTCGTAGGAAACGCCGTTCGCCTCGTCGATCTTGCGGATGACCTCCCATTCCTTCTGGAAGGTGATCGGAATGAACTGCGCCTCGCCGTTGCGCTCGAATTCCTTCTGGAGGGACGAGCCTTCCCAGTCGAAATTGAAGAACGCGTCCTGGATCTTCTGCTGCAGCTCAGGCTTCAGGTTGTAGACCATGCCGTAGCCGGTCGTCGGAAAGGTCTGCGAGGTGTAGAGCACCTTGAGCTGGTCTTCGCTCACGACGTCACGTTCGATCATGCGCTGCTTGACCGAGTTCGCGATCGCAGCCGCCGGATAGTCCTTGTTGGCGACGCCGAGGACGGAATTGTCGTGCTTGCCGGAGAAGACGGGCTCGAAGTCCGTGCCGGCCTCGAGGCCGTAATCGGCCTTCAGGATCGCCGACGGCGCCTTGAAACCGGAGTTCGACGTTTCGGACGTGAAGGCGAGTTCCTTGCCTTTGATATCCTCGACCGTGTCGATGCCGGAATCGGGATAGGTGATGATTTCCATCTCGTAGCCATACGAGCCGTCTGCGCTGGCCATGATGGTGAAGGGGCGGAAGCCGGCGCAGGCGACCGCGAGCGGGTTCGACCCGGTGTTGAAGCCCGCGATGTGGAGGCGCCCGGCCCGCATCGCCTCGATCTGCGCGGCGTTCGACTGCACGGGGAAGAATTGAACCCGCTTGCCGGTCTGTTCTTCGAGATAGGTCAGGAAATCGGACCAGGCTTCTTTGTAGACTGCCGGATCTTCGACCGGCGTATACGCGAAGATCAGCGTGCTCGGATCGATCTGTTGGGATTCGTCGGTCGGCGTGTCGGCGACGAGATCGCCGTCATTGTCCTGATAACGGCTGTCCAACTTGAACTCGGCGAGCGCCGGCGTCGCGAACAGCGCGACAACGGCAACGGATGCGAGAATGCGCTTCATAGAACCTCCCTATGTCCAGCTCTGCGGCTGAATTAGCAGAAGCCTGCCAGCGTGTCTGACCAAAAGCCAGACCCTGGCGGCCCGAATGTCACGAAACTGTCACGAAACCAGACCGAAAGAAACATGCCGATCTGCGAAAGCGGCAGGAAATGCAACGCGATAGACTGGACTCCGCTCCCGGTTGTCATAAATTGATGACGAAAGACGCACTGAATGCGTATATTGACCTCCCGGGGAGTGGCGACGCGTCGCTGGCGGAGCACGACGTTTTCCGCATTTTCGCGAAGTTCTCCCCCATTTCTGACCCAGGTGAGACGTGGAGACCCTGATCAACCTCGCCGGCGCCGTCGCGCTGCTCTTATGGGGCATTCGCACCGTGCGTACGGGAGTCGAGCGATTGTTCGGCTCGCAGATCGAAACGCATATCGCCGTTCTGACCGGCCGCAGGCTTTCGGCTTTCGGTCTCGGGGCGGGCGCTGCGATGGCGCTTCAATCGGGCACCGCCGTGATCCTCATGGCGGCGAGCTTTTCGGCTGGCGGGGTGCTCGCTCTTCCGGCGGCGATCGCGGCCGCGCTTGGCGCCGAGGTCGGCTCCGCCCTCGCGGTCACGATCCTCAATCTCGACATCGCGCTTCTCGCCCCGCTGCTCCTCTTTGTGGGGTTCGTCACCTTCTCCTCCGCGAGCGGCCGGGGCCAGAAGCATGTCGGCCGGATCACCCTCGGCCTCGCCTTCATCCTGACGGCCCTTCAGCTTCTGTCCGCCGCGACCGCCTCGCTCAGCGAGAGCGCCGCCGCCGCGCAGATCATTCAGGTTCTGAGCGCCGAGCCCTTGGCGCTCGTCCTGATGACGGCGCTGTTCACGTGGATGGTCCACTCCTCGATCGCGATCGTCCTCATGATCGCGACCCTCGTCGCGGCCGGCGGGCTGCCGCATGATGGCGGCCTGTGGATGGTGATCGGCGCGAATGCCGGCGCGGCGCTGCCCGCGCTGATCGCGGGATGGACGATCGGCGGCCGGGCGCGGCAACTCCTCGCCGGCGCGGTGTTCCTGCGCCTATGCGGCGTCGCCCTCGGCGCGCTCGTCCTGGCGACGCCGGCGCTCGCGTCCCTCCAGATCGTCGAGTTCGCCGCTTCCCATGTCGTGATCGCCCACCTCGCCCTCAACCTCACGGTCGGGCTCGTGATGCTGCCCTTCGTGGCCACCGTCGCGCGGATCGTCGAGGCCGCCCTGCCCTTGCCGCCTGCGCCGGCGAACGGCGCCGAGCGGGCGGCCGAAAACATCTTCCTCGCGCCGGAGGATGTCGCGCGTCCCGAAACGGCGTTCCTCAACATCGCCAACGAAACGTCACGCGTCGCCCACATGGTCTACGAGATGATCGGCGGCATCTCCGACCTCTTCCGCGATCCGGAGGCGGACCAGCGGATCAAATCGCTGGAGGAGGACGTCGACCAACTCTATCGCCAGGTGACGCTCTACATGGCCTCGATCAAGCTCGACGAGCTCGACGAGGATGCCCGTCAGCGCTGGTTCGAGCTGTTCGAGTTCATCACCCACCTCGAGCATGTGGGCGACATCATCACCCACAACATCGTCAATCTCGCCCGCCGCAAGCGGAAGTCCGGGATCGAGTTTTCGCGCGAGGGCGCGCACGAGCTCGAAGCGCTGACCCTCGAGCTCAGCGACATCTTCCGCCATGCGCAGGCGGTCTTCCTGTCGCGCGATCCGCACCGTGCGCGCGAGCTCGTCGCCGCCAAGCGCCGCTTTCGCGAACATACGCTGCAATCGCAGCGGCGGCACGCCTTCCGCCTGTCGAGCGGCGTGAAGAGCAGCGTGTCGACCTCGCGCATCCATCTCGACCTTCTGCGCGAGCTGCAACGCATCAACTCGCATTTGACGGCGGTCGCCTACCCGCTTTTGAAGGATCCGGCCGGCGAGCCCCTCACCCACTGAGCGGCGCGCGATTTTGCACCCTCCGCGCGCTTGATGCGCCGCCAACCGTTCTGCACAACCCGGTGGTCCCGCCACGGGACGGAGCGGACGGAGGGCGCGATGGAGCGGAACGGCACGGCGAACGCGGACGAGATCGGCAGACGCCTCGCCGCCGGTGAGACGACGGCGCGCGCCCTCGCAGAGGCGGCCCTCGCCGCGATCGCGGAGAAGGCCGATCTCGGCGCCTTCATTTCCCATGGCGCCGCCCCCGGGGCCTTCATCGTCCATGGCGAAGGCGTCCTCGACGCGGCCGATGCATCGGACCGCCGCCGCGCCGAGGGGCAGACGCTCGGCCCGCTCGACGGCATCCCCGTCGCCATCAAGGACAATCTCGCCATGGCCGGGACGCTGACGACGGGCGGCCATCGTGCCGCCGGCCTCACGCCGGACACCGAGGACGCCCACGTCGTCGCGCGTCTCAAGGCGGCCGGGGCGGTCATCGTCGGCAAGACGAACCTCCACGAGGGCGCGCTCGGCGCGACGACCGACAATCCCCATCATGGCCGCGCAATCAATCCGCTCGCCGCCGGCCATACGCCCGGCGGGTCGAGCGGTGGCTCCGCCGTCGCGGTCGCGGCTGGGATCGTGCCGATCGCAATCGGGTCGGACACCATGGGATCGGTGCGCATTCCGGCGTCGTATTGCGGTCTTTACGGGTTGAAGCCGGGCCGAGGGCGGATCGGCCGCACGGGGATCGCCCACCTGTCGCCGACGCTCGACGTGATCGGACCGCTCGCATCGACCGCGCACGATCTCGCGACGACCCTGCGCGTTCTCGACGCCGAGGATGGGCGCGATCCCGACTGGCTCCCGCCGGCGGCGCGCACACCCGCATTGGAGCGCCGCGCGGGCCGCCTCACAGTCGGTATCGTCGCCTGCGATGACGTCGCGCTCGACGCGGCGACGCGGGAGGCGTTCGCACGCGCCCGTGACGCGATCGGCCGCTTCGCCGAGGTGCGCGAGGTCCGCCTTGCCGGATGGTCGCCCTCGGCCGCGCGGCGTGACGGGCTCCTCATCATCGAGGCGGAGGCGTGGGCGCTGATGGCGGGCGCGATCGAGGCGACGCCCGAGCGGTTCGGCGCCGCGTTCGTCGAGATGGTCCGTTATACCGAGCGGATGAAGGCCGAACGCCTCGCCCGCGCCTATATGAACGCGCGCACGGCCGGCCAGGCCGCAATCACCGCTTTGGCCTCGGTCGACATTTTGATGCTGCCGACGACGCCGCAGCGCAGCTTTGCCCATGACGACCCGGTTCCGGTCGATCAGGCCGACCTCACCGCCCTCGCGAACCTGTCGGGCCTGCCGGCGGTGGCGCTCCCGGTGCCGGCCGGGGACGGCGGATTGCCGGCGAGCGTGCAGCTCCTCGGCCCGATGTGGAGCGAATATCGCCTGATCGAACTCGCCCACCATCTCGGCCACACCCTTTCAAGGGCATGATGCGGGCGACGACGGGGCCGGGATCACCCGGCGCCGTCGTCACTTTCATGGCCGTCAGGCGCTCTCTTCCATCACCTCGTCGGAGATGAACCCACCCGACTGACGCGACCACAGACGCGCATAAAGGCCACCCGCCTCGGCAAGCGCGTCGTGCCGCCCCTCCTCGACGATCCGGCCATGGTCGAGCACCACGAGGCGGTCGAGCGAGGCGATGGTCGACAAGCGGTGCGCGATCGCGATCACCGTCTTGCCCTCCATCAGCGCGAAGAGGCTTTCCTGGATCGCCGCCTCGACCTCCGAATCGAGCGCACTCGTCGCCTCGTCGAGCACCAGGATCGGCGCGTTCTTCAAGAAGACGCGCGCGATCGCGATCCGCTGCCGCTGGCCACCGGAGAGCTTCACGCCCCGCTCGCCGACATGGGCGTCGAAGCCGGTGCGCCCTTCCCGGTCGCTGAGGCCGGCGATGAAGTCGAGCGCATTCGCCCGCCGCGCCGCCTCGACGATCTCCGCCTCGCTGGCGTCCGGCCGGCCATAGGCGATGTTGTCCCGGATCGAGCGGTGGAGGAGCGCCGGATCCTGCGTCACGACGCCGATCGCCGCGCGCAGCGAATCCTGACGGACCGTCGCAATGTCCTGCCCGTCGATCAGGATACGCCCCGCCTCCAGGTCGTGAAGGCGCAGGAGAAGGTTCATCAGCGTCGTCTTGCCCGCGCCGGACGGGCCGACGAGGCCGATCTTCTCGCCAGGCCGCACCGTGAGGTCGAGATGGTCGATCACCCCCTTCGCCTTGCCGTAATGGAAGCGGATCCCGTCGAACACGATCTCCCCGCGGTCGACGACCAGCGCCGGCGCCGCGTCCCGGTCGGTGACGGTCGGCTCGCGGGACATCATCGTCTTGCCGTCGGCGATGGTGCCGATCGATTCGAAGAGCATCGTCATTTCCCACATCACCCAGTGGGACAGGCCCTGGAGACGCAGGACCAGTGTCACCGACACCGCGATCGCGCCGAGTGAGATCGTCTCCGCAAGCCAGAAGCGCACGCCGAGAAAGCCGACGGCGAAGAGGAGCGCGGCGTTCAGGAGATAGTTGACGACGTGGAAGCCCGAAATCAGCCGCATCTGACGGTGGACGGTGACGAGGAAGCCATCCATCGCATCGCGCGCATAGTCCCGCTCCCGCCGCGCGTGGGAGAACAGCTTGACCGTCTGGATGTTGGTGTAGCTGTCGACGACGCGGCCGGTCATCGTGGAGCGCGCGTCCGCCTGTGCCTCCGAGGCGCGGCCGAGCCGTGGCACGAAATAATAGAGCGCCAGCCCATAGGTGGCGGCCCAGACGAGCATCGGCACCATCAGCCGCCAATCGGCCTGCGCTGCGACGATGAGCATGCCGATGAAATAGGCGGTGACGTAGGCGAAGATATCGCAGACGCGCATCACGGTATCGCGCACGGCGATCGCCGTCTGCATCACCTTCGTGACGATGCGGCCGGCGAACTCGTCGCTGAAGAAGCTCATCGGCTGCCGCAGGAGCTGCCGGTGCACGAGCCAGCGCACCACCATCGGATAATTGCCCGCGAGCGTCTGGTGGACGATCAGCGTCTGAAAGAAGACGAGCGTCGGCAGAACAAGGAGGACGATCGCGCCGATCAAAGCGAGCGTCCATCCCTCCTCGGCGAGGAAGGTCGTGCGGTCGCGTTCGGCGAGCCAATCGACCAGCGTTCCGAGGAATCCGTAGAGAAAGGCCTCGCCGAAGCCGATCAGCACCGCGAGGAACGCGGTCAGCGCGACCCACGGCCAAACGTCCCGCGTGTAGTGCCACACGAAGTTGAAAAAGTTAGCGGGCGGGGTCTTGGGTTCGCGGGCCGGATAGGGATCCACCAGCCGCTCGAAGCGTCTCAACATTCTTGCCTCCGTAGGCGACCGATATAGTCATCCGAAGAGGCGAAGCGAATGATGCTTTTCGAAAGGATCGGTGTCCAAACCGTGACGGCGGGCGCCGTCGGTGGCGGAGCGCCTCGCGCCGCCCCGCCATTGGTCCGGACGAGGCCCGCGCCTCGCCCGTCACGCTGTGATCAATAGATCACGACACCGCGAATGCTCTCCCCATGGTGCATCAGATCGAAGCCCTTGTTGATATCCTCGAGGGGCATCGTGTGGGTGATCATCGGGTCGATGTCGATCTTGCCCTGCATGTACCAGTCGACGATCTTCGGCACGTCCGTGCGGCCACGCGCGCCGCCGAAGGCGGTGCCGCGCCAGGAGCGGCCGGTGACGAGCTGGAAAGGACGCGTCGAGATCTCCTGACCCGCGCCCGCGACGCCGATGATGATCGATTCGCCCCACCCTTTGTGGGCGCATTCGAGCGCCTGACGCATCGTCGTGACGTTGCCGATGCACTCGAACGAATAATCGGCCCCGCCTTTGGTGAGCTCGACGATCGCCTCGACGACGTTGCCGACCTCCTTCGGGTTGACGAAATGGGTCATCCCGAACTTCTCGCCCCAGGCCTTGCGGTCCGGGTTGATGTCGACGCCGACGATCATGTTCGCGCCGACCATGCGCGCGCCCTGGATCACGTTGAGGCCGATCCCGCCGAGGCCGAACACCACGACATTGGAGCCGGGCTCCACCTTCGCCGTGTTGACGACGGCACCGATCCCGGTCGTCACCCCGCAGCCGATATAGCAAACCTTGTCGAAGGGTGCCCCGGGGTGGATCTTCGCGACCGAGATCTCCGGCAGAACGGTGAAGTTCGCGAAGGTGGAGGTGCCCATATAATGGAACACCTTCTCGCCGTTGATCGAGAAACGGGACGATCCGTCCGGCATCAGACCCGCGCCCTGGGTGGAGCGGATCTTCTGGCAAAGATTGGTCTTCGGGTTGAGGCAGTATTCGCACTCCCGGCACTCGGGCGTGTAGAGCGGGATCACGTGGTCGCCCACCTTCACCGACTTCACGCCCGGCCCCACCTCGCGCACGATCCCCGCGCCCTCGTGGCCGAGAATGGCCGGGAAGATCCCCTCCGGGTCGGCCCCGGAACGGGTGAACTCGTCGGTGTGGCAAATCCCGGTCGCCATCACCTCGACGAGGACCTCGCCCTCTCGCGGGCCGTCGAGCTGAACCGTCGTCACTTCGAGGGGCTTGCCGGCCTCGAAGGCCACCGCTGCGCGCACGTCCATCGTCGTCCTCCATCACGAACTTTTCGACAAGTCTCCGAAGATGACGGCCTACGCAAGTCCCGTCGGCGGCCGGGCTCGAAAAGAACGTGTACGTGCCCCGCCGCGCCGCATGAGCCGCGGCGATCGGCTCTTCCCGCCTCGTCGCCTTATCGATAATGTCCGCCGCAAACACGAGAGAGGAACGCCTTGTCCACCCATCCCAACGCGACGCCGATCCTGCAATTCGGCACCAGCCGCTTTCTCCAGGCCCACGCCGACCTCTTCTTCTGCGAAGCGAATGAGCCGAGGCGCGTGACGGTCGTTCAATCGTCCGGCGACGCGGCCCGCGCGCACCGTCTCGCCGGCCTCACGCGGGAGGGTGGTTATGAGGTGCGCATTCGCGGCCTCTCCGATGGTGCGGTGGTCGACGAAACACGGCGCGTCGACAGCGTGACGCGCGCCCTCTCCACCGCGACCGATTGGGACGAGATCGTCCGCATCGCCAGCGAAGAGGCGCAAATCATCCTCTCCAACACCGGCGATGCCGGCTTCGAGCCGAAGCCGGACGACGAGGCGCCCGAACCCGCCCAGGCGATGAGCTATCCGGCAAAGCTCTTCCACGTCCTCGCCGCGCGCCATCGCACCGGCGGCGCCCCCGTCACCATCATGCCGACCGAGCTCATTTCCAACAACGGCGCGGTCCTGAAGGCGCGCATCATGGAGATCGCGGCGGCGAACCGGGCCGATGATGGGCTTCTCGCCTTTCTGGAGGGCTGCATCTGGGTCAACAGTCTCGTCGATCGAATCGTTTCGGAGCCGCTCGAGCCTGCGGGCGCGGTGGCGGAGCCCTATGCGCTCTGGGCGATCGAGAAGACGCCCGGCCTCGTGGCGCCCTGCCTCCACTCGGACGTCAAATTGGTCGACGATCTGAAGCCCTATGAACGGCTGAAGCTCTATATCCTCAATCTCGGCCACAGCGCGCTCGTCGATCTCTGGCGCCAGCGCGGGGCGCCGGAGGCGGAGGTCGTGCGCGAGATCGTCGCCGGACCGGACCGGGCGGCGCTCGATGCGCTGTTTGCCGAGGAGATCCTGCCCGGTTTCGCGGCAAAGGGGATGGGCGAGGAGGCGCGCGCCTATCTCGCGACGACGCTGGAGCGGATGGAAAATCCCTTCCTCGATCACCGCCTCGCCGACATCGCCCAAAATCACCGCCAGAAGGTGATGCGGCGCATGAAGGCCTTCCGCGAGTGGGTCGGACCGGAGGCGCTGCCGATGCCCCGTGTCGGCGCGATCATCGACCGCGCCGCCTGAGGCGCGCCTCTCAGGCGTATTCGATCGCGCCGGTGATGAGGCCCGTCACCTCCTCCGGCGAGGTCGCCCCGACCGGCTTGTCGGCCACCTTCTCGCCGCGCCGCAATACGGCGACGCGGTCGCATACGGCGAAGACGTCCGGGGCGCGGTGGCTGATCAGGATCACCGCGATCCCCGCATCCCGCAGGCGGCGGATCAACTCCAGCACCTCGGCGACCTGGCGCACGCTGATCGCGGCGGTCGGCTCGTCGAGGAGCACCACCTTCGGCTCCGACAGCCGCGTGCGGGCGATCGCGACGGCCTGACGCTGGCCGCCCGACATGCGCTTCACGAGTTCGCCGGGCCGCGTCTCGGACTTCAGCTCCGCGAAGAGTTCGCCCGCCCGCGCCTGCATCTTCCCCCGGTCGAGAAAACGGAACGGGCCGAACCCGAAGGTGATCTCGCGCCCCAGGAAAACGTTGAGCGCGGCGGTGAGATTGTCGCACAAAGCGAGATCCTGATGGACCATCTCCACCCCCTCCTCCCGTGCGTCGGAGGGGCGGCGAAAATGGACCTCGTGGCCGTTGAGGCGGAGCGTCCCCGTCGTCGGCGCGAAGGTGCCGGCGATGATCCGGCAAAGGGTCGACTTGCCCGCCCCGTTGTCCCCCATCAGGCCGACGACCTCGCCGGGCTCGACCGCGAAGTCGATGCCGCGGATCGCCTCGATCGCGCCGAACCGCTTGGTGATGCCTTCGAGTTCGAGAACCGGTGCCATCGCTCAGCTCCGACGCAACGCCGCGCGCTGGTCGACCGCCACCGCGAGCACGAGGATGAGGCCGATCAGGATCTGCTGCACGAAGGACGACACGTTCATGAGAACGAGCCCGTTGCGCAACACCCCGATCAACACGACGCCGACGACCGTGCCGAAGATCGACCCGATCCCGCCGAACAGCGACGTGCCGCCGATGACGACGGCGGCGATGACGTCGAGCTCCAATTGCAGACCGGCGACCGCCTCGGCCGAATTGAGCCGGGCCGAGAGGATGAAGCCGGCAAGTCCCGACAGGAGCCCGACGATCACATAGGCCGAGAAGGTCGCCCGGCGGATCGGTACCCCGTTGAGCTCGGAGGCGGCGCTGTTGCCGCCGGTCGCGTAGATCCACAGCCCGAAGCGGGTATAACGCAGCACGATGTGCGCAACCGCCGCGACGAGCGCGAACACGATGACCGGCACCGGAACGCCGTAGATGCGCCCCTGCCCCCACCACACGAAGGCCGGAGAGAAGCCGCTGATCGGCCCGCCGCCGGAGAAGATCAAGGCGAGCCCGCGAAAGGCGGTGAGGCCGCCGAGCGTGACGACGAAGGGCGGCACTCTCAGCCGCGTGATCGCCGCCCCCTGCATCGCACCGCACGCCGCGCCGACCGCCACCGCCGCGAGCACCGCAAGGATCACCGGGTTGCCCGCCGCCGCCGCCGCGCCGACCGCGAAGCGATCGTCGAGCCCGCCTTTTGCGACATAGGCCCCGACGAGCCCGGCGAGCGCCACCACGGAGCCGACCGAAAGGTCGATCCCCGCGGTCAGGATCACGAACGTCATCCCGACCGCGACGAGGCCCATGATTGAGACCTGACGCAGGATGTTCATGAGGTTCAAGGGATGCAGAAAGCGCGGCTCCAGGACCGCGAACAGCACCACCAGGAAGAGCAGGAAAAGCGGCGCGGCAAAGCGCGCCAACAGGCCGACATAGTCGATGCTCGGCCGGCCGAGTTCACGCGTCGTCATCAAGTCCTCGAACATGAAAGGCACCGCTCCCGCGACGGAGAGCGGTGCGCCGAAGTGTCATGGACCGGCCCGCGGAAGCGGCTCGCCTTTGCGGGCGCACGAGGGTCCGCGCGGCGGCGTTCAGTCGATCTCGCCGAGGCGCTCGGCCTTGTCGAGATTGTCCTTGGTGATGGCGATCGGGGTGAGAAGGACGAGCTTTTCCGGCTCCGTCCCGTCCCGCAGATAGGCGACGATGGTGTCCATCGCCTTGCGGCTCTGACCGCCGGGCATCTGCTCGATCGTCGCCGTCAGCGTGCCGGCGCGGATCGCGGCGAGGGCCTCGGGCAGCGCGTCGAAGCCGATGATGGCGGCGTCGATGCCGCGCTCCTGGGCGACCTGCATCGCGCCGAGCGCCATATCGTCGTTCGCGGCGACGATCACGTCGGGCGGGGTGTCGAGACCGCCGAGAATGCCCTCGGTGACGGACGCGCCTTCTTCGCGGGCGAAGTTCGCCGTCTGCTCGGCGACGAACTCGTATTTGTCACTCACTTTGTCGAGGACGTTGTGCAGGCCTTTGTTGCGATCGATCGCGGGGCTCGCGCCCGGCTGGCCCTGGAGGTTGATGATGCGCGCCCCGTCCGGGAACAGCTTCATGATCAACTCGCCCTGCGCCTCGCCGCCCTTCACGTTGTCGGCGCCGACATGGGAGAGGATCCCCTCGACCCCGTCGACCCGCCGGTCGATCGTGACGACGGGAATGCCGGCCTCCACCACCTGCCGCACGGCCGGTGCCATGGCGACACTGTCGAGCGGTGAGATCACCACCCCGTCGACGCCGCGAATGATGGCGGCTTCCATGTCCCCCGTCTGCTTGGGCGAGGAATTCTGGCCGTCATAGTTGAGGACCTCGATGTCGCCGAGCTTTTCAGCTTCGGCGTTCAACTCGTTCTCCATGTGGACGAAGAACGGAAAGCCGAGGCTCGGCACCGACGTCGCGATGGTGAGATCCTGCGCCATCGCAGGGCCGGCGAGAAGGCTCGCGCCGATGACGAGGGGCGCGAATCGACGGGCGGATTTCTTGATGTTCACGGCGTTTCCTCCCTGGCGCCGGATCATGACCCCGCGTTGGCCGCGGGCCGCCGGCGCTCTTGTTTCAACCACGAGTGTTTCAACTGACCGCTTCGCACGTCAAGCCAAAAGGTGCGGATTGCCGGGCGATTCCCTCGGTCGGCGGCGCCAAACGCGGGCCGGAAGGCCGATTCGTATCTCTGCGTCTGATCCGTCTCGGCCGGCGGCGATGCCAGCGGGCGCGAAACCATGCTAACGGCCTCGGCGGAAGACGAAGGAGACCATGATGAGCGCCAATCTCAGGATCGATGGGCGGCGGCTGACGTCGCGCCTTGCCGCACTCGGCGAGATCGGGGCCTTGGATGGCGGCGGCGTGAAGCGTCTCGCCCTCACCGACGCCGACAAAGCGGGCCGCGACAGGCTCGTCTCGTGGATGCGCGAGCTTGGCCTCACCGTCGAAGTCGACGTGATCGGCAACATCATCGGCACGCGCGCCGGCACGAGCGCCGCGCCGCCGATCCTCCTCGGCTCCCATATCGACACCGTTGCGACCGGCGGCCTTTATGACGGCGCGCTCGGCGTCCTCGCCGGCCTCGAAGTGGTCGCCACCTTGAACGATGCCGGGATCGAGACGCATCACCCGATCGCCGTCGCCGCCTTCACCAACGAGGAAGGCGCCCGGTTCGCACCCGACATGATGGGTTCGGGCACACAGACCGGCGCCCTCCCGCTCGAGGACATGCTGCGCGTCAAAGGGATCGACGGCGCCCGCCTCGGCGAGGAGCTCGACCGGATCGGCTATCGCGGCGACCTTCCCGTCGGCGCGATGAAGCCGGCGGCTTTCCTGGAACTTCATATCGAGCAGGGCCCGGTTCTCGAAAAGGAAGGCATCGCGATCGGCGCGGTGACGGGCGTTCAGGGGATCTCGTGGACCGAGTTCACGATCGAAGGCGTCTCCAATCATGCCGGCACGACGCCGATGGCGATGCGGCACGATGCCGGCTTCGTCGCGGCCGAGATCGCCGTCCTCGCCCGAGAGATCGCGCGCGAGGCGGGCCCGCCCCAGGTCGCGACCGTCGGCGCTTTCGCGGTCGAGCCCGGCCTCGTCAACGTCGTGCCGGAGACGGCGACGCTGACGGTGGACCTTCGCCATACCGATGAGAACGCGCTGCGCCGCGCCGAGCGCCGACTTCACGAAGGCGCCCAGGCGGCGGTCGAGCGCGAAGGCTGCGCGATGGCCGCCCGCTCCCTCGCCCGCTTCGAGCCGGTGGCCTTCGATCCGCGCCTCGTCGACCGCGTCGCCTTCCATGCCGAAGCGTTCGGGCTCGGCGTCAAGCGGATGCCCTCCGGCGCGGGGCACGACGCGCAGATGTTCGCCCCGATCTGCCCGACGGCGATGATCTTCGTTCCGTCGCGGAACGGGCTCAGCCACAATATCAACGAGTACACCGCGCCGGACGAGATCGAGGCCGGCGCGAACGTCCTCCTCGCGACCGTGCTCGAACTCGCGAGCGCGGACAGTCCCCTCGGCGCCTGACCGCAGCCCGTCGCCCGGCGGCGTGAGGCCGACCTACGCCTCCGCGAGCGCGGCGAGCCCGTTGAGGGCGAGCGTCGCGCCGGGACGGATGTCCGCCCCTTGCGCGAACCGCTCGCGGCTCGGGATCGCGATCACGCCTGTCGGCGCGACCGCCGCCATGAAACGCGCGTCGTGGGCGGCGCCGGAGACCATCGCACGCGCGTCGATCCCGAGCGTGCTCGCCTCGGCGAGGAGGCGCGCGGCCAGCGCCTTGTCGAGCGTCAGAGGTTCGGCCCACCCTCGCGTCACGATCCGCGATGTCAGCCCATGGCGCACCGCTGCGCGGGCGATCTCCGCGCCGATCTCGGCACGCATCGCAAGCATCGCCCGCGGGGTCACGTCTTGGACGAGGACGGTGAAGGTCGCATCGCCGACGATCGCATCCGGCACATTCGGCGCAAGCTCGACCCGGCCGATCGTGATCCGCGCCTCTTCGGTCCCGACCCGCTCGGCGATCGTTCGGAGCGCGCCGCCGATCTCGGCGAGGCCGACAAAGGCGTCGGCCCGCATCGCCATCGGCGTCGTTCCGGCCGGATCGGCACGGCCGGACAGCATCACCTCGACCGCGCAACGCCCCGCCAGCGACTGCACGACACCGACCGACGCAGTGCTGTGGCCGAGCGCCGGCCCCGCTTCGGCGTGGATCTCGACGAACGCGCGGATCGCCTCGTCACGCCGTCGCGCTGTCTCGTCGGTCTCTAACCCGGCCGGACCGTCGCCGGCGTTTCCCTGTCCGCAACGCGCGCCGGTGGTCGCCACCACGTCGATCGGATGACGCGGCATGCGTCCGGCCGCCCGCAGCGCGCGGACGCATTCGAGGCCGACGGCACAGCCGAGCGCTCCGTCACCGGCATCGAGGCGCGCGCCGATCATCACCGAGGCGCCGTCGGGCGGGCCGAGCCGGCCGAACACGGTCCCGGCCGCATCCGTGTGGACCGCGAGCCCGTCGCGCCGCATCTCGTCGGCGAACCAGCGGCGGGCCGCGATGGCGGCGTCACCGTCAACGGTCCGGGCACCGCCCTCGCTTGGCGGACCCGCACGGAAGCGGGCGAGCCCGTCATGAAGGGCGCTCAGACGCTCTGCGTCGACGGAGAGTGCATGGAACGGCATCCCGCCTCGATCACCCTTTTGGCGAGCACAAAAGATGTTGGCCGCGTTCGATCACCATCAGCATCGCAAGCCGCGCCGCTTCGCTGTCCCGTTCGGCGATCGCACGCACGAGCGGGTGGTGCGCCTTGCTGATCTCGCCGATCAGCGTGCGGTCGATCGGCAACGTGATCGGCCGATAGATCCCGCACAGCACCTGCACCATGAGCGGCGCGAGGCGGGCGAGCATCCGATTGCCGCTCGCGCGCAGGATCGTGACATGAAGCATGAGGGCGGCAACGAGATCGTCGCTCGTACCGGCGACATAGGAATCGAGGGAGGCGAGCGCCTCTTCGAGCTCGGCAATGTCTTGCGCGCTCGCCCGCTCGGCGGCGAAGGCGGCCGCTGTCGGCTCGACCATCAGACGGAATTCGCGCAGATCCCGCGCGATCTCGTGAGAGGTTCCCATCTGGTTGTGCCAGCGCAAAACCTTCGGATCGAGGACGTTCCAGCGTTCGGCCTCGGTCACGACCGTGCCCTTGCGCTTGATCGCCCGCACCAGGCCGCGCACGGTGAGCTGCTGCATCGCCTCACGCCAAATCGGGCGGCTGACGCTGGCGATCTCCTCCGGCAACCCCTCCGGGACGACGATATCGCCCGGCATCAGACGCTTGCCCACGATGAGGCGGCCACACGCCTCCTCGACCTTCTCGACGAGATAACGCGGCCGTGCTTCCTCGACGAGGCGACGCGCGGCGACGGAATCGCCGAGTGCGGCGAGCGCATCTTCGTAATAGGTCTCGGCTCCGGAAACGGCGGGAAACGTGGTCGACGGGTTCGCAGGATTGTGCCGCTCTAGCTCGACCTCGGTCATCCGCGCCTCTCGCCATCGCCCGCCGGCTCATTACCGAGACGGGTGCCACTCCCTCCTCGACGCAGCGTTTGAGGCAAACGGATACGCCGCGTCGGACCTTGTCCCATCACGACGCCGTTATGGGGCCGGGTTTCAACCGGCACAAGCCGGATCACAACCAATCGCCGCTCAAATCTTCCGAAACCAGCTCAATTATCGGTAGAAAATTCTTCGCGCCGGCACCAAACCGGAACCGTCCGACCGGCGATCCTCTCGAACGCTTTCCGGGCGCGCTTCGCCGGCCCGCCGGATCAGTCGGCTTTGCCGAGCGCCTCGCCCTCTTCCGACGGATCGAGCGGCGGACCGGCCTCGATCGTCGCGAGATAGGCGTCGAGAAGCTCGGTCCCCGAGGCCGGAACATAGTCATCGCTCGGGAGGGGTTCGGCGAGCGCGAAATCGACCGACCATGCCCCGTTCGCGTGGCAAGCGACGCCGGTCACGAGATCGGCCGCCGCCGCCTCGAACTCGCGGCAGAGTGCCCCCGCGCCGTTCCGAAAGGTGGAGATCGTCCGCACGCGCTGTCCGGCGATCTCTTGCTCATCGCCGGAGGGAATTGCCATCGCCTGCGCCAGGGGGAGCGCGGCGAGCCGTGCAACGCCCGATGTCGCGGGTGTCGTCGCGTCGGCGCTCTCCCGTCCGGCCATCTCGCCGGTGGCGAAGAACGCGCCGATACCGATCGCGAGCCCGAGGACCGAC
The DNA here is from genome assembly GCF_021556395.1 of Acuticoccus kalidii. Classification (GTDB taxonomy): domain Bacteria; phylum Pseudomonadota; class Alphaproteobacteria; order Rhizobiales; family Amorphaceae; genus Acuticoccus; species Acuticoccus kalidii. The sequence goes on along the minus strand of NZ_JAKGCS010000007.1, from coordinate 36,305 downwards.
GCCGCCACGGCCATCGCCCAGTGCGGCATCTTCGGCCGCCCGGCCTGCGGACGCAGCGGCACGACATTTTCCGCCGGCGCCGCGCGGTCTGCGGGCCCGGCGCCGTCCGGCGACTGTCCCGCCCCGCCCGCGATCATCGCCTCGACGTTCGTCCTCAGATCCGCCGGGACCGGCCCCAAGGGGAACGCATCGGCAAGGCCGCGTGTCTCCATGAACATCGCGAGACGGTCGGCGAGGGCCGCGTCCCGCTCGACCGCGGCCTCGACACGCGCCGCCTCGTCCACCGACGCTTCGCCGTCGGCGTAAGCCATCAGCAGTTCGTCCGGCGTGTCGTTCGCGACAGTCATGCTTTGCGTTTCCCTTTGGACGCTGAACGCCTCGGCGTGGCGTTTATTCCGCTGTCCCGCAGAAGGGCTGCAAGCCGGGTGCGCGCCCGCGCGAGGCGGCTCATCACCGTGCCGATCGGCGCGCCGATCACGGACGCGGCCTCCGCATAAGAGAGATCCTCGACGCACACGAGCATCACCACTTCCCGCTGCTCCTCGGGAAGCTCCAAGATGGCGGCGGCGGTATCGGACAATTCGAGCCGCGCGATCGCCAGCGCCTCGCCGTCCTCGCCCACCACGTTCTGCCCGTCCTCGACCGGCACGGCGCTCTGCGTCTTCGATCGGCGGATGCGATCGATCCACAGATTGCGTACGATGCGAAACATCCATGCTTCGAACCGCGTTCCATGCTCGAAGCTCGAAGCGTTGAGGAGTGCCCGTTCGCATGCGGCCTGGACGAGATCGTCGGCGATATCCGACTGTCGCGCGAGCGACAACGCAAAGCGTCGCAAGGTCGGAAGCGATGCGATCAACATCGGACCCATTCGCTCGCGATCGATGGTCACAGGGCCTCCGCGGTGATCTGGATCCGACTGAATGCAGTCTTATTGGAATATACGGAAGGGCCCAACGTTGAAGGCTGGATTTTTCTTCACAGAAGCCCGAGCCGGGGGAAACGCGTCATGAGGCAATTCGGTTGGACGCGACGCGGTGCACTGCCCGCGCTGCTTACGGTGGGATGGATGGCTCTCGCCTTCGCCCCGCCCTTCGTCACGGACGCGAACGCCTTCGGTGGAGGTCGCGGCGGCGAGGGCAGTCAAGGCAGCGCCGGCTCACAAGGGAACTCCGGCTCACAGGGGAACTCCGGCTCACAGGGGAACTCCGGCTCACAAGGGAATGCCGGTGCGCAAGGGAACGCAGGCGCGCAGGGAAACGCAGGCGCGCAGGGCGGCGTCAGCGGGCAAGCCGGCGTCGGCGCGCAGGGTAACGCCGACGGTCAGGGCGCCGTGGGCGGTCAAGGCGGCCTCGGCGGTCAGATCGGCGTCGGTGCTCAACTCGGTCATAGCGGCCATGGAACCAATGGTAATCACACGGGCCACGGCGGCCATGACGGTGACGGCGGCAACGGTGATGACGGCGCCGGCAAGGGCGACGATCGCGGTGGTGGCGATGATGGCCGCGGCGACGGCGGCTCCCATGGTGACGGCGATGGCGGCTCCGACAATGACGGCGGCACGGGATCCGACAACGACACCGGCGGTGGCGGCAACACTGGCGGCGGCGTTGGCGGCAACACCGGAGGTAACACTGGCGGCAACGAGGGCACCGATGGCCCGGGCCGGAGCGACAACAGCGCCGGCTCCGGCGGGGGCTTTGGCGGCGGCTATGTCGGCGGCGGGCGAAACGACCGCATCATCGTCTTTCCGAGCCGCCCCACGGTGACCGAAACCCGCGAGCCGGCGCCGCCCACCCGCGCGCGTCAGACCCGCGAGACCCGCCCCGCCCCCACCCGTCAGCGGAGCGCGCAGCGCAGCTCCCGGCCGGAACGATCGGCTCAGCCATCCGCCCCGGCGATCCCGCCACTGCCCGAGGCGCGGGAGGCGGAGATCATCGCCGTCGGCCTCGACGACGCGGCGGTCGGCACGCTCGCCGGCACGGGTTATGGCGTCATCGAACGCACACCGATCGCGCTTCTGAACGGCGATATCATCAGGCTATCCGTCCCGAGCGGAGTCGCGCTGGAGGATGCGCGAAACGCCATCCTCGCGGTCTCGCCGGACGCGCTGATCGACGTCAACGCGATCTATACGCCCAGCGAAGAGGCGCCGTGCGAGGGGGTCGGCTGCGCGGCGATCTCTCTCGTCGCGTGGCCCGTCGCGGCCGATCCGTCCGCCGAATGCGGCAGCGGGTTGACGCTCGGCATCGTCGACACCGGGATCAACCCGGAGCACGAAACGCTCGCCGGCGCGGACGTCACCCTCCTCACATTACCGGGTGCCAAGCCGCAGGTGTCGAAGCGCAGCCACGGGACGGCGGTCGCGGCGATCCTCGTCGGCTCGGGCGACGAGCGGGTAAAGGGGCTGTTGCCGCGCGCGAAGCTCGTCGCCATCGACGCCTTCGAGGAGGACACTTATGGGCGCACCCACTCCGACGCCTACCGTCTCATCAGCGCGATCGACCTCATTGTCGGCGCCGATCCCGACGTCCTCAATCTCAGCCTCGCCGGACCGGACAACGCTCTTCTGAAAAAGGCCGTCGCGGCGGTCGACGCGGCGGGGATCGTTGCCGTTGCGGCGGTCGGCAATGACGGCCCCTCCGCCCCGCCGCGTTATCCGGCGGCCTATGAGAGCGTCGTCGCGGTGACGGCGGTGGACGAGAACGGGCGCGTCTATCGCCGTTCGGTGCGTGGCGATCATGTGGACTTCTCCGCCCCCGGAGTCGGCATCTGGACGGCCGCCTCCGTCCGCGGCGCGAAGCCGAAGACCGGCACCTCCTTCGCCGCACCGTTCGTCAGCGCCGCCCTCGCGCTCGCGCTCGAGACGGAAGAGACGCGCGGCGCCGCCATCGAGGCCCTGCGCGCGGCGAGCACCGATCTCGGCGATCCGGGACGCGATCCGGTCTATGGGTGGGGTCTCATCAATGCGGCGGGCCTCTGCCCGGCAAAGCCGATCACCACGGCGACCGCTCAATAGGTTTGGCGCCGGGCGGCGTGCCGCCCCTGAGACCTGGCGCCGGGCGGCGTGCCGCCCTCAGATCTGGCGCCGGGCGGCGTGCCGCCCAGTGGGAAAGGAGCCGGGCGGCGCACCGCCCGGCCAGGTTTCAGAAGACGACGGCGTGCCCGTCTTTGCGCGGATCGGAGCCGGCGGCATAGACCTCGCCCCAGCGCATGATCGCCTGCGCGCCGCCGAAGCCGAAAGCGACGCCCGGCGCATCCATTTCGAGGTGATGGCCAAGGGCGCGCAATCCGTCGAGCGTCGCTTGCGGGAAATGCGGCTCCACCGCGATGCTCACCCCGTCCAGAACGCGGAAGCGCGGCGCGTCGATCGCCGTCTGCACGCCCTGGCCGAAGCGGGCCATGCGGGTGACGACCTGGGCATGGGCCTGCGCCTGGATCGGCCCGCCCATCACGCCGAACGCCATCAGCGCCTCGCCCCCCTTGGTGACGAAGCCCGGAATGATCGTGTGGAACGGCCGCTTGCCCGGCGCGACGACGTTGGGGCTCGCCGGATCGAGCGAGAAGGCCATGCCGCGATTTTGCAGGCTGATCCCGTATTTCGGAACGACGCAGCCGGAGCCGAACCCCTCATAATTCGACTGGATGAACGAGACCATCATCCCGCTCTCGTCCGCAGTCGTGAGGAACACCGTTCCGCCGGAGAGCGGCTTGCCGGTTTCCGGCGCCTGCACCTTGTCGGCCGAGATCAGCTTCGCCCGCTCGTCGAGATAGGCCGGATCGAGAAGCTCGGCCGGCGTCACGCGCATATGGTCGAGGTCGCCGACATGGGCATAGAGGTCGGCGAGCGCGAACTTCACCGCCTCGATCTGCAAATGGATCGAGCGCACGCTGTCCGGATCGTCGCCGAGATCGAGACGGTCCATCAGGCCGAGCGCGATGAGGGCGGCGATGCCCTGCCCGTTCGGCGGGATCTGGTGGATTTCGACGCCGTGGGCGGAGGTCGAGATCGGCGTGACCCAGTCGACTTTGTGGGCGGCGAAGTCTTCCATCGTGTGCGCGCCGCCATCGGCCTGGGACGCCCGCACGATCTCTTCGGCGATGGCGCCGGTATAGAACGCGTCACCCTTGGTCTCGGCGATCAGCGTGAGGCCCTCGGCCGCGCTGGTGAACTTGAAGACCTCACCGGTCTTCGGCGGGCGACCGTTCGGCAGGAACACCGAAGCCGATCCCGGCCGCTCGGCGAGAACCGGCGCCTGACGCGCCCAGGAGGCGGACGTTACCGGGCCGACGCCATAACCCTCGCGGGCATAGCGAATCGCCGGGGCGAGAAGGTCTGCGAAGGGGAGCTTGCCATAGCGGTCGGACAGCGCACGCCAAGCGGACACCGCGCCGGGGATCGTCACCGTGTCCCATCCGCGCGGCGGCATGTCTGTCATGCCCTTGAAGCGCTCCGGCGTCCATGCGGCGGGCGCGCGGCCGCTCGCATTCAGCCCCTGAACCTTCGTTCCGTCCCAAATCAGCGCGAATGCATCGGAGCCGATGCCGTTGCTCGTCGGTTCGGTGACGGTCAGGCACGCGGCCGTCGCGATGGCTGCATCGACAGCGTTTCCGCCCTTTCGCAGCATCTCGAGACCGGAGGACGCGGCCAGCGGTTCGGAGGCGGCGACGGCGTTGCGACCGAAATTCGTGGACCGGGCGGAGGGGTAGCGCGTGCGCTCGTCGAAATTCATCCGAGGTGCGCTCCACTATTATACTTTGGCAACACTGCCAGATAATGCGCCGGGCGGTGGCACATTTGACCAGGGACACACATTGACAACGGGATTTTCCCCTATAGCTAGACTGGTGATGGCTCGATGGAGCCAAACGGCATTCGCATAATGGTTCCGCCGTGGCGTACCGTTATGCCAACCAAGAGACACCTTCGCCATTTCGGATCCGATGTTCAACGAACTCGGCCTCAGCACGAAAGTGCTGTCCGCCGTAGAGGCTGCGGGATACACGCAGCCAACGCCCATTCAGGCGGCGGCGATCCCGCACGCGCTGGCTAAGCGCGATGTGCTGGGGCTTGCACAAACAGGAACGGGGAAGACGGCCTCGTTCGTCCTGCCCATGCTCTCCCTCCTCGAACGGGGACGCGCCAGGGCGCGGATGCCGCGCACGCTCATTCTGGAGCCGACGCGCGAGCTCGCCGCCCAGGTCGCGGAAAGCTTCGAGAAATACGGCGTCAACCACAAGCTGACCGTCGCCCTCCTCATCGGCGGCGTCTCCTTCGAGGAGCAGAGCCGCAAGGTCGATCGCGGCGCCGACGTGGTGATCGCGACGCCCGGCCGCCTTCTCGATCATCTCGAGCGCGGCAAGCTCCTCCTCCAGCAGATCGAGATCCTGGTCATCGACGAGGCGGACCGGATGCTGGACATGGGCTTCATTCCCGACATCGAGCGGATCTGCAAGCTCCTGCCGATCACCCGGCAGACCTTGTTCTTCTCCGCCACGATGCCGAAGGAGATCCAGTCGCTGGTCGACCGCTTCCTGCACAATCCCGTGCGGGTCGAGGTCTCCCCGCCCTCCTCCGCCGCAGAGACGGTGCTGCAACGCTTCGTCCGCTCCGGCTCCACCCCGAAGGACAAGCGGGCGACGCTCCGCGACCTCCTGAAGGGCGAGGACGAGCTGACCAACGGCATCATCTTCTGCAACCGCAAGCGCGATATCGGAACGCTGTTCCGCTCGCTCGAGCGGCACGGCTTCTCCGTCGGCGCGCTCCATGGCGACATGGACCAGCGCACCCGGATGGCGACGCTCGACGCCTTCAAGAACAACAAGCTGACCCTGCTCGTCGCCTCCGACGTCGCGGCCCGTGGCCTCGACATTCCGAAGGTGAGTCACGTCTTCAACTACGACGTGCCGCACAATGCGGAAGACTATGTGCACCGCATCGGCCGCACCGGCCGTGCCGGCCGCTCGGGCAAGGCGTTCACGATCGCGACCAGCGAGGACAAGAAGCTCACCGCCGCGATCGAGGCGATGCTGAAGCGTGACGTGACCTGGCTCGAAGAGCCCGGCGCCGAGACCGAAGCAGCCGCCCCCGCCGAAGCGAAGAAGCCGCGCCGGTCGAGCAGCCGGGGTGAACGCGCCGCCGAGGCGAAGGACGCCAAGCCCGCCAAGGACGAACGGCCCGCAAAAGACGAGCGGCCCACGAAGGACGAGCGCCCCGTACAGGAGGCGAAGGCCGAAGAGGCCGCGCCCGCCGATGTTCCGGCCCCGCGCCACCGTCCGAAGCAGGACGCCAAGCCGGCCAATGAAGGAGGCCGTGGCGGCGGTGGCCGTCGCAATCGCGGCTCGCGCGATCATGATGACGAGCCGCGCGTCGCCTTCGAGGACACGCCTTACGTCCCCGCCTTCCTGCGCCGGCCGATCACGCCGCGCCGTCCGATGAAGTCCACCGCTTCGGCCGATTGACGATAACGGTCTTCCCGCGCAAATGCGTGGGAAGACCGCACTTCGCCTGTTCATACCGTCGAGCGGATAGCGGATTTTAGGATCTCGTTAACCATTCCGGTTAATGCTTCTCGCGAACGATCGCGCGACAGACGCGGCGAATGCGAGGCAGTTCCGTGGCTCACACGCTTTCCACTCTCACGCGCCCTCAATCCGTTGCGCCCCGCAACAAGGACACGAGCGAGCACACCAGCGAACGCTGGCGCGCCCACCTTCCGCCGCCCGAGCGGCAAGCGGAAATCGCCGAGCGCCTGGCCCTCGCCCTCGAGGACGAGAGCGAAACGCCGGTGAAGCGGCCGCCGCGGGTCATCAAGGCGATGCCGCATCCCGGCGCGCAGCCGGCGGCGGTCACGGCCGAGCCCGTGCCGCTCGAAACCCGGCGCATCGCGCACAGCCCGCAACGGTCGCTCGGCCATCGCGACACGTCCGCCTCGCGCCTCGGTGCAGGCGAGCGGCGCGCGGCGACCGGACCGCGGCGCATCGCCTATGTTCACCCGGAAATCTTCCCCGACCTTGCCCCAGCACGTCCGGGAACAGGTGGCGGCAACGGGATGCCCCCCGCCGATCCGCCGATGCGGCATGACGAGAGCACAGACCGCGACGCCGATCTCGCAATGGCCCGCGCCGAGGCGCGCCGCCATGCGACGCGCGCCGATGCGGGCGAGGCGGCGGCCGCCTATCCCGTGCCGGCACCTCGGGCGCGGGCGCCGCATATCGAGGATCAGAGCTTCCTCTCGGAGCGGACCGCGTTGTTGCGGGACGTGCGGCGGGTGTGGATGGGGTCGGCCTTCAAGCGGTCGCCCTATACCCTTCTCCTCGTCTCGGTCCGCCTGGTGCCGAACCCGAACATCGAGCCCGCCCACGCGCTGCCGCTTCTGCGCCGCACCCACAAGGCCCTCACGATGGCGCTCGACGATCTCGGCGTCACCTACCGCCTTGCCCCCTTCGCGATCGGCGTCTGCCTCGCAGACAAGTCCCTGCGCCATACAGCGCGCATCGCCGAGGCCGTGGAGCGCGCCGTCGCCGCGCGGCTCGACCCGGATGCGCCCGTCGTGTTCGCCGCGGGCGCGGCGACGCTTCACCGCGACGACGACCCGGCGGCGGCGGTCTGCCTCGCCGAGCACTGCCTTCGCCTCGCCGAGATCGAGGACGGGGCGAACGTCGTTCTGGAATCCGATCCGCGCGTGCGCAGGCAATCCCTCCGCCGCGCCTGAGCCTTGGCCGTCCGGGCATGAAAAAAGGGGCCGTCGGGCCCCTTTTTGGATTGGCGTGCTCGCCGATGCGCTTTGATTGGCGTGCTCGCGGGCGTGTCAGCCGGCGGCGCGCAGCTCCACCGATTCGCCGCAGCCGCAGGCCGAAACCTGGTTGGGGTTCTGAAAGGTGAAGCCGGAGCGGAATTTGGTGGTCTCGTAACCCATCTCGGAGCCGAGCAGGAACAAGACCGCCGCGGGATCGACGAACACCCGCGCGCCGTCACGCTCCACGATCTCGTCCTTCGGGGACGGTTCGGCGACTGCGTCCATGGTGTATTCCATGCCCGCACAGCCGCCTTTCTTGATGCCGACGCGGAGGCCCGCGAGGGGCGGATCCTGGCGTGCCATGATCTCGCGCACGCGTTCGACCGCGTCGTCGGTCAGTTTCATCACTGCGGGTCGGGGCATTCTCGCCTCCTCAACTCACTCGCGTTCAGTACATGTCGAGGGCGACGCGCGCCTCGTCCGACATGCGTGAGGGATCCCAGGGCGGGTCGAACACCATTTTCACGGTGACCTCGCCGACACCCTCGACGGTGCCGACCGCATTTTCCACCCAGCCGGGCATTTCGCCGGCGACCGGACAACCCGGGGCGGTCAGCGTCATGTCGACCCGAATCGAACGATCGTCCTCGATATCGACCCGATAGATCAGGCCGAGCTCGTAGATATCGACCGGAATCTCCGGGTCGTAGACGGTCTTCAACGCGGCCACGATGTCGGCCGTGATGCGATCGAGCTCCGCCTCGGGGATCGCCGATTCGGTCTTCACCTCTTCGGCAGTCTCGGCCTTCTCGGTGCTCGTAGCTTCGGTGACGGCGTCCATCCTGTGCCTCCTCACACGAAGAATCTATGGGCTTTCTCGATGGCCTCCGCAAGGCGGTCCACCTCGTCAAAGGTGTTGTAGAGGCCAAACGACGCCCGGCAGGATGCGTTCACGCCGAGCGCATCCATCAACGGTTCGGCACAATGCGTGCCGGCACGGACCGCGACGCCTTCGCGGTCCAAAATCGTAGCAACATCATGGGGATGCGCGCCTGCAAGGTTGAAGGCGAACACCGCCCCCTTGCCCGGCGCATCGCCATGCAGGGTGAGCGCGTTGATGCCGCGAAGACGCTCGCGGGCATAGCTGGCAATCGCGGCTTCGTGAGCCTCGATCTTGTCCCAGCCGAGGTGTTCCACGTACTGGAGCGCCGCGCCGAGACCAATCGCCTGCGCAATCGGCGGCGTTCCGGCCTCGAAGCGATTCGGAAGGCCGGCATACGTCACATCGTCTCGCGTGACGGAGGCGATCATCTCGCCGCCGCCCATGAAAGGCGGCATCGCCTCGAGCAGCTCGCGCTTGCCGTAAAGAACGCCGATCCCGCTCGGGCCGTAGATCTTGTGGCCCGTGCAGGCGAAGAAATCGCAGTCGATCGCCTGCACGTCGACCGGCCCGTGCGCCGCGCTCTGGCTGCCGTCGACGAGGACGGGAATGCCGCGCTCGTGCGCCATGCGGCAAATCTCGGCGACCGGCGTCACCGTGCCCAGCACGTTCGACATGTGGACGACCGCCACCATCTTCGTGCGCGGCGAGAGCGCCCGCGCGAAGCTTTCCATGTCGAGCGAGCCGTCCTCGGTGATCTCCACCCACTTCAGCACCGCCCCCTTTTCGCTCCGCAGGAAATGCCACGGGACGATGTTGGAGTGATGCTCCATCACGGTGAGGACGATCTCGTCCCCCTCCCCGATCCGGCCACGGCCGAATGAGGAGGCGACGAGGTTGATCGCCTCCGTCGAGGAGCGGGTGAAGATGATTTCCTCCGTCGAGCGCGCGTTGAGATGCGCCCGCACGATCTCGCGCGCGCCCTCATAGGCCTCGGTGGAGCGGTTCGCGAGCGTGTGGAGCCCGCGATGGACGTTGGCATAGTCGACCGCATAGGCCTGATAGAGGCGGTCGAGCACTGCCTTCGGCTTCTGGGCCGAGGCGGCATTGTCGAGATAGACGAGCGGCTTGCCGTGGATCTCCTGCGAGAGGATCGGGAAATCCCGCCGCACGGCCTCGACATCGAAGGCCGACACCGGGGCGCGATCCATCAGAGCGCCCCCTCGAGATCGAGCGCGGCGCGCAGGCTGTCGGCAAGCCCTTCGCGCAGCGCTTCGTCTTCGACACGATCCAGCGCCTCGACGAGGAACGCCTCCACGAGGAGCCGGCGGGCCGTCGCCTGGGGAATGCCGCGCGCGCGGAGATAGAACACCATCTCCTCGTCGATATCGCCCGAGGTCGCGCCGTGACCGCACTGGACGTCGTCGGCGAAGATCTCGAGCTCGGGCTTGTTCACCACCTCGCCGCTATCGTCGAGGAAGAGCGCGTTCGACATCATCCGCGCATCGGTCTTCTGTGCGCCCGGATCGACGATGATCCGGCCCTGGACGATCGCCGTGCCGCCATGGCCGACGGCCGAGCGCAGCACTTCGGACGAGCGCGAGTTGAGCGCGTCGTGCCGCACGACCATCGTGTTGTCGACATGGCGCTTGCCGATCGCAACCGTTGCGGCGCGGAAGTGCGCGTCCGCTTCGTCGCCGACGATCGAGGCGAAGATCTGGTTGCGGGACAGGCCCGCCCCGGTCGACACGGTGAGGTGCTCGAGCGCGCCCTCTTCGTCGATTTCGGTGTGCAGCGTGCCGAGCTGGACGGTCTTGTCGCCCACGCCCGCCTCGATGCGGATCCAGCTCGCCTTCGCGCGCGCACCGACGGTGAGCTCGGTGAGGTCGTTGGCGACCGTTCCGGCCGTGCCGATCGCCCGCTCCACCACGGAAACGCGCGCCTCCGGCGCCACGATCACCGCCGTGCGGCCCATGACGAGCCCGTCATCGAGCGAGACGTGCACGATCTCGAGCGGCGCACCGGCTTCACCCGTGACGTTGATCACCACACCGCCCTCGAAGAGGCCGACATTGGCGAGGGTCAACGGATCGTCGCTCTCGGCGACGAGCTTACCGACGCGCGTTGTGTCGGCCGCGGGATCGAGGAGCGAGGCGACGGTGACGTTCGCCATCGTCGAGGAATGCTCCGGCACATAGCGCCCGTTCGCGATCACGATGCGCGCGGCGCCTTCGACGAGCGGCGGGTTGTCGGCGAGGACGGCGGCGAGTTTGGCCGCATCCGGCGCGCCGGCGGCGCCCGGAAGCTCACGCAGACGCGCGCGCAGGTCGGTGTATTTGTAGGCCTCGACCCGGCGATGCGGCAGGCCATTGGCGGCAAAGCGCGAGAAAGCGCTCTCCCGCGCCGCGTCGAGCGGCGTTCCGGCGAAACCGGCCTTGCGCGCCTCGAAGAGGTCGGCGAGCGCGCGTTCGGCCTCAGTCGGGTTGTTGTTCATCACGCCGCCTCGAGGAACTCGGCATAGCCGCGCGCCTCGAGCTCCTTGGCCAGCTCCGGCCCACCCGACCGGACGATCTTCCCGCCGGCGAGGACATGCACGAAATCGGGCTCGATATAGTCGAGAAGGCGCTGATAGTGCGTGATCACGAGGAAGGAGCGCTCCGGCGAACGCAGCGAATTGACCCCCTCCGAAACGATGCGCAGCGCATCGATATCGAGGCCCGAATCGGTCTCGTCGAGGACGCAGAGCTTCGGCTCCAAAAGCGCCATCTGCATGATTTCGTTGCGCTTCTTCTCACCACCCGAGAAGCCGACATTGATCGGCCGGCGCAGCATCTCCTGCTTGACGCCGAGCTTGTCGGCCGCGCCCTTCACCGCCTTCATGAATTCCGGCGTCGACAGCGCCTTCTCGCCGCGTGCCTCGCGCTGGGCGTTGAGGGCGGTCTTGAGGAAGGTCATCGTCGCGACGCCGGGCACCTCGACGGGATACTGGAAGGCGAGGAAGATGCCAGCGGCGGCACGCTCTTCCGGCTCCATCTCGAGGAGGTCCTCTTCGAGGAACTTCACCGAGCCTTCCGTCACCTCATAACCGTCTTTGCCGGCGATGATGTTGCCGAGGGTCGACTTGCCGGCCCCGTTCGGACCCATGATCGCGTGGACCTCGCCCGGCCAGATCTCGAGGTCGAGACCCTTCAGGATCTCGCGGGTCCCCTCACCGTCCTCGACGCTCGCGTGGAGGTTCTCGATTGCAAGCATGTTCGTCTTCTCATTCCTTCGGCTGCGGGCGAACCGCGCCGGTCATTCACTGAAAATCGGAAAAAAGGGGCCCGGCGCTTAGCCGACGGACCCTTCGAGGCTGACGCCGATCAGTTTCTGCGCCTCCACCGCGAACTCCATCGGGAGCTGCTGGATCACGTCCCGCACGAAACCGTTGACGATCAGCGCCACCGCCTCTTCCTCGCCGATCCCGCGGGCGCGGCAATAAAAGAGCTGGTCGTCGGAGATCTTCGACGTGGTCGCCTCGTGCTCGAACTGCGCGGTGCCGGTGCGCGATTCGACGTACGGGATCGTCACCGCGGCGCACTTGTCGCCGATGAGGAGCGAGTCGCACTGGGTGAAGTTGCGCGCATTCTTGGCGCGCGGATTCGCCCGGACGAGACCGCGATAGGTGTTCAGCGACTGACCGGCCGCGATGCCCTTCGAGATGATGCGGCTCGACGTGTTCTTGCCGAGATGGATCATCTTCGTGCCGGAATCGATTTGCTGGTGACCGTTGGAGATCGCGATCGAGTAGAACTCGCCGCGCGATTCCTCGCCCCGCAGAATGCAGCTCGGATATTTCCACGTGATCGCCGAGCCGGTCTCGACCTGCGTCCACGAGATTTTGGAGCGCTTGCCGCGGCAATCGCCACGCTTGGTGACGAAGTTGTAGATGCCGCCTTTGCCCTCCGCATCGCCCGGATACCAGTTCTGGACGGTGGAGTATTTGATCTCCGCATCGTCGAGCGCGATCAGCTCGACCACGGCCGCGTGCAGCTGGTTCTCGTCCCGCTGGGGCGCCGTGCACCCTTCGAGATAGGACACGTACGAGCCCTTGTCGGCGATGATCAGCGTGCGCTCGAACTGGCCGGTGTTCTGCTCGTTGATGCGGAAATAGGTCGACAGCTCCATCGGGCAGCGCACGCCGGGCGGCACGTACACGAACGAGCCGTCGGTGAAGACCGCCGAATTCAGCGTCGCGAAGAAGTTGTCCGAGGTCGGGACGACCGTGCCGAGATACTGCTTCACGAGCTCGGGATGCTCGCGGATCGCCTCGGAGATCGAGCAGAAGATCACGCCGGCTTTGGCAAGCTCGTCCTTGAAGGTCGTGACGACGGAGACGGAATCGAACACCGCATCGACCGCGACGCGGCCATAGGGGTTCGACTCGCCCGCCTCGTCGAGCTCGCTCGGTTCGCCCTGCTTGCGCACACCCGCGAGGATTTCCTGTTCCTTCAGCGGGATGCCCAGCTTCTCGTAGGTGCGCAGGAGCTCCGGGTCCACCTCGTCGAGGCTGTTCGGCGCGTCCTTCACCTTCGGGGCGGCGTAATAATAGAGATCGTTATAGTCGATCTTCGGGTAGCTGACCGTCGACCAATCGGGCTCTTCGAGCGTCAGCCAGCGGCGGTACGCTTCGAGCCGCCAGTCGAGCATCCATTGCGGCTCGCCCTTCTTCGCGGAGATGAACGCGATGACCTCTTCGTTGAGACCCTTCGGCGCCTTCTCGGACTCGATGTCGGTGACGAAACCGTACTTGTACTTATCGACGTCGATCGCCGCTACGCGATCGATCGTCTCCTGAACTGCTGGCATGACCTTCTCCCTCCGCACGGGTTCAAAGCCCGTAGGTTGGACGCATTCTAAAGGTAGGTCAGGCCTCCATTGGCACAATGACCTGCTGGAGCGCTACCAAAAATCGTTCCAAAGCCGCATCTGCCCCCAATGGACCCGCGCTCATCCGGATCGCGCGACGCGCGATATCCGCCTCGACACCCATAGCGAGGAGGACATGGCTGACGCTGACCTTGCCCGATGAGCACGCCGAGCCGGAGGATACGGAAATCCCGGCGAGGTCGAGCCCGATCAACGCAAGCTCGGCCGGCGTCGTCCCGATCGCGAAGAGGCTGGTGTTGGGGAGCCTCGACACTTCTTTGCCGAAGATGTGGGCGTTTTGGAAGGCTTTGAAAAGACGCGCCTCGAACAGATCCCGCGCCTTTTCGGTCTCGACCCATGCCGCGGGGTCGGCGGCGGGGCCGTCGAGCGCGGCCGCGAAGCCGGCGATCGCGGCGACGTTCTCGGTGCCGCCGCGCGCCCCGCGCTCCTGGCCGCCCCCGCGAACCAGCGCCGGAACCCTGATGTCCCCGCGGCGGACCAGCGCACCCACGCCGATCGGCGCACCGATCTTGTGACCGGAGATGGTGACGAGATCGGCCACCTCGAAATGGGTATCAGCCATGCGCCCAAAGCCCTGCACCGCGTCGGTATGAACCAGCGCGCCATGACGGGAGGCGATGGCCGCGGCGTCTTGAAGCGGCTCAATGACGCCGGTCTCGTTGTTGGCGGTCATCAGCGACACGAGCGCCGGACGGGGATCGGCGGCGAGCGCCCGCTCGAGCGCGTCGAGGGCGATCTTCCCGTGCCGGTCGACCGGAAGGACGGTCACGTCCTCGGCCGGAAAACGGCCGCCAGACTGGACGGCGGGATGCTCCACCGCCGATGTGATCAGCCGCTCGACGGGCGCCTCCTCGCCCCGCCGCACGCCCGGCGAGAGGACCATCGTGTTGGCTTCGGTGCCGCCGGAGGTGAACGTCACCCCGTCCGGTGCGACACCAAGTCTGGCGGCAAGCCGGCGCCGCGCGCCCTCGATCAGCGCCCGGCTCGCACGCCCCTCAGCATGGACCGACGAAGCGTTGCCACCCGCGCACAGCGCGGCGATTGCCGCCTCGCGCGCCGCTTCGTCGAGCGGCGCGGTGGCGTTCCAATCGAGATAAAGCCGCTTGCCGATTTGCGCCACAAATGCTTGCCCCTGTTCGAATCGCTTGATTCGCGTTGTCCTGTTGATAGATAACCGCGCCTCACCGCAAACAACCGGGTCTGTGATGCCTGAGGTTATCTTCACCGGCCCCGCCGGCCGTCTCGAAGGACGATTGCAACCGTCCTCTGACCGGCGCGCGCCGCTCGCCATCGTGCTCCATCCGCATCCCCACTTCGGCGGCACGATGAACAATCAGATCATTTATAATCTGTTCTACATGTTCAAGGAGCGCAACTTTACCGTGCTGCGCTTCAACTTCCGCGGCGTGGGGCGCAGCCAGGGCGAGTTCGACCATGGCGCCGGCGAGCTGGCGGACGCGGCCTCCGCGCTCGACTGGCTCCAGGCGATCCACCCGGAAGCGCGGGGCTGCTGGATCGCGGGCTTTTCGTTCGGCGCCTGGATCGGCATGCAGCTTCTGATGCGCCGGCCGGAGGTCGAAGGCTTCATCTCGGTCGCGCCGCCAGCGAACCTGCACGACTTCTCGTTCCTCGCGCCGTGTCCCTCCTCGGGGCTCATCGTGCACGGCGATCGGGACCGCGTGGCGCTGCCGAAGGACACCCAGACGCTGGTCGACAAGTTGAAGACGCAAAAGGGCATCGTGATCGATCACACGATCGTCCCCGGCGCGAACCACTTCTTCGAGGGCCAGGTCGACGAATTGCTCGGCATCTGCTCCGGCTATCTCGACCGCCGTCTCGCGGAAAAGGAAAACGCGGCCTGATTTGGCCCGGCGGCCCGCCCCGACCTCGGGGCGGGCCTTTTCGTTCGACCTAGACGGCGGTGGTCGGCATCCAGAGCCGCCCGCCGGTGAGGGGCGCCGCGATCCCCGTCGTTCCCGGAAACGTGAGCGGCAGGCCGCGCAGCGAACGCATCGCGAGATAGGCGAACGCCTCCGCCTCCATGAAATCCGACGAGAAGCCGGCCGCGTCCGCGCTGCCGACCTCCTCGCCGATCGCGTCGGCGATGAAGCGCATCATCGTCGCATTGTAGGTCCCGCCGCCGGCCGCGATCACCGTCTTCGGACGGCGCGGCAGAAGGCGGACGGCTGCGCCAAGCGCCTCGGCGGAAAAGCGCGTCAGGGTGGCGATACGGTCGGCGAAGGGAAGGTGCGCGACGGGGACGGCGGAAAAGGCGTCGCGGTCCAGCGATTTCGGCGCGGGCTCGGCAAAATAGGGATGATCGAGCAAGACGGCGAGCGCCGCTTCGTCGACGCGCCCGGATGCGGCGACGCCGCCACCCTCGTCGAGACTCTCGCCGATCTCGGCCATCGCATCGTCGATCAACGCGCTCGCCGGACCGGTGTCGAACGCGATCAGCGTGTCGCCGTCGATGAAGGTGACGTTGGCGACACCGCCGAGATTGATGACGAGGGCCGGCTCGGCGAGCCCCGCCTCCCGCACCAGAGCGCGGTGATAGACCGGCACGAGCGGCGCGCCCTCGCCGCCCTCGGCAACGTCGTCTGAGCGGAAATCGGCGACGACCGGCAGGCCGAACCGATCCGCGAGCGCCCCGGCATCGCCGATCTGCATCGTGAAGCGGCGCTCCGGTGCGTGGGCGACGGTCTGCCCGTGCCAGCCGATGATGTCGGCCTCGGCGCCGGTCTCGGCGAGGAAGCGGGCGATCGCGTCGCCGTGCGCCTCGGTCACGACCGCTTCGGCGGCGCGCAGAGCCGGCGTGCGATGCCGGCCCGTCGGCGCGGCCATCGCATCGGACATCGCCGAGCGGATCGCCGCGCGCTGCTCGGCGCGATAGGGATGGAGAAGGCTCGCGCCGCGGGTGATCACCCCCTCCCCGTCGGTCGTCAGCAGAGCGACGTCGACGGCATCCATCGAAGTCCCGGAAATGACGCCGATCGCCCGCGCGATCTTCGGGATATTCGCCGCGCCCGCAAAGTCCTTGTTGCCTTCCGGGGCGGTTGGTGCAAACGAAATGGCCATGCCTCGCTCCGACTTCATCAAAACACTCACCGACCGCGGTTTCATCAACCAGATGAGCGACGCCGACGGTCTCGACGCCGCCTGTGCCGACGGGATGGTCACGGGTTATATCGGGTTCGACTGCACCGCGGCGAGCCTTCATGTCGGCTCGCTCGTGCAGATCCTCCTGCTGCATTGGCTGCAGGAGACGGGGCACCGCCCGATAGCGCTGATGGGCGGCGGCACGACGAAGATCGGCGATCCCTCCGGCCGCGACACCACGCGCCAGCTCCTCACCGACGAGAAGATCGCCGAGAACAAAGCCGGCATCTTCAAGGTGTTCGAGCGCCTCCTCACCTTCTCCGACACCGGCAATGGCGCGATCGCCGCCGACAATGCGGAATGGCTCGACGGGCTGAACTATGTCCCGTTTTTGCGCGATGTCGGCCGGCACTTCTCCGTCAACCGGATGCTGACGATGGATTCGGTGCGCCTCCGGCTCGATCGCGAGCAGCCGCTCACCTTCCTCGAATTCAACTACATGGTCCTCCAGGCTTACGACTTCGTGGAGCTGAACCGCCGCTATGGCTGTACGCTCCAGATGGGCGGGTCGGACCAATGGGGAAATATCGTCTCCGGCATCGATCTCGGCCGGCGGATCGTGGGGGCCGAGCTCTACGGCCTCACCTCGAACCTCATCACGACCGCCTCCGGCGCGAAGATGGGCAAGACCGCCGACGGCGCGGTGTGGCTGAACGCCGATTTCACCACCCCGTATGATTTCTGGCAGTTCTGGCGCAACACCGAGGATGCGGACGTCGAGCGCTTCCTCAAGCTCTTCACCAAGCTCCCGCTCGACGAGGTGGCCCGCCTCGCCGCGCTCGAGGGCGCGGAGATCAACGAGGCGAAGAAGATCCTCGCCAACGAGGTGACGGCGCTGATCCATGGACGCGAGGCGGCCGATCAGGCGGCGAGCACCGCGGCGACCACCTTCGAGGCCGGCGGCCTTGCCGAGGGCTTGCCGACGGTCGATGTCGCGCGCGGCGATCTCGATGCCGGGATCGGCGTTCTGAACGCCTTCGTGACGGCCGGTCTTGCCGCCTCGAACAGCGAGGCGCGGCGGGCGATCAAAGGCGGCGGCGCCCGCGTCAACGACGAGCGGGTCGAGGACGACAAGCGCACCCTTAGCGCCGGCGACCTCAAGGGCGACGTGATCAAGCTGTCGCTCGGCCGCAAGAAGCACGCCCTGTTGCGGGCGGTCTGACCGCCCCCACGACGGCGCCGTCCGTCAGCGGAACTCGAAGATTTTGCGGAAGATCCCCGGCGCGATGGCCGAGATCGGGTTGACCCAGAGTTCGGGCTTCTTCATCGGCCCGGCGACGCGGAAGGTGACGCCGATCAGCCCGCCTTTGTCCCCGCCGCCGAGGATCTGACCGACGAGCGGCACCCGTCCGAAGAGGTTGTTGACGCCGTAGGCGGGAATGAACGTCCCGTTGAGCGTCATCTGCTGCGCCTTGAGATCGACGGTGCCGCTCGCGGTGCCGCCGATGACGTTTCCGGTCAGGATCGCGTCCTGGATCGTGACGATGTCGCCCTTCTTCTCGAAATCGATCGAGAGGCGGGAGAACGCCATTCCCTCCTGCTGCGTCTCTGTCGGCTGGAAGGAGAGCGGCAGCGGGCTCCGTCCGCTCTGGGCGCTGTTCTTCGCCCGCTCGGATCGGGCGATGATCTCTTCGAGAGTCTGCTCCTCGGTGAGCACGAAGTCCCGCACCACGAGGCGGCCGGTGATGGTGCCGTCGGGCAGCATGGTCGCGTCGACGGTGGTGCGGCCGCCGCGCATCCGCTCATAGATATCCGTCGCCGACAGAAGCCGGCCGAGCTCCGTGATGTCGCCCTGAAGACGCCGATTGCCATTCGTCGACGGGGCGATCTGAACCGCGAAGGAACCCGCGTTCACATCGTCGAGAAGCCCCGTGAGGGCGAGGCGTGCGATCCGCGTTCCGTCATGATCGGCGTCGAGCTTGAGGTCGGCGATCAACGTGTCGTCGCCGATACGGACGCGGGTGCCGCGGATCTTGGCGTCGATCGGCGGCATCTTCGTCGCCTCGCCTCCGCTCTTGTTGCCGCCGCTCAGCCCATCGAGGAGCTTGCGCGCATCGAATGTCCGCGCGTCGAGCTCGACCGCATAGCCTTTGCCTTTCGGCGTCACCTTGAGCTGTGCCTGATCGCCCTGGGAGAGGCCGAAGCGGGTGAGGTCGATCAGCTTCAGTCCGCCATCCTCGATGGCAGCCTCCCCGGCAATCGCCACCGTTCGGCCGTCGATCCGCAGATTGCCGATCGTCATCGACTTGCCTTCGCCGGTAATCTCCCCCTCAGCGGACAACGCCTGGCCCTTCGGCTTCGTGAAGCCCGGGACCTCGATCGTCGCCTCGGTGAGGTCGGCGCTGAAGGTGCGGGTCGCGTCGGCATTCTGTTCGATCGTGATCTCGATCGGACCGCGCAACGCGTCGCCGGTGTCGAAGCCCTGCTTGCGGCGGTCCTCATCGGTGAGGACGACGCGGGCGGCCCCCGACTTCTCCCCGGCGAAGAGCTCGCTATAATTCACGTCGACCTTGAGGCCGTTGATCGACGCGCGGCCGCGCGCGGCGAGCCTGCGCGGGTTGATCGACACCTCGACATTGGCGTCGGCGAAGGTCTGCCCGCCGATCGGAACGGACGCTCCGGCATCCGTCAGGCGCGCATTGATCGCCCATTGCCGGTCGCTGTCCTCGACGTTCTTGCCGAGCGGCGTCGTCATCCGCAGATCGGCGGTGATCGTGCCGGTCACGTCATCCGGCTTCAGTGCCGTCTCCTTCAATTGCGGCAGGTCGAATTTTTCAGCCAGCGCGACGACGGCCGAGACCGGCCCCTCCACCCGCGCCGTGAGGTCAGCGATGGACGGATTCTGCCCCATCTCGCGGATCGTAAACGTCCCTTCGAGGAGGCGCAACGTGCCGCCTTCGCCCGCCTTCACGATGCCGCCGTCGATGCGGGCCATCAGCTTTTTGTCACGGATGCGAAAGAGGCCGTGGGCGCGTTGAACCGAAATCGGTAGCTCGGGCGTGGTGAAGGAGACGTCGGCGAAGGCGAGGTCGATCGACATCGCGCCTTCCACCATGTCGGACGTCGACGGGTCGCCATCGAGTTCGAGGGGGGTGAGCGCGAGCTCGATCGTTCCCCCCTTCACGATCCCGCCGAGGATCGTGTCGATGACCGCCTTGCGCGGATCGTAGGCGACGACCGGCGGCCAAGCACCGATGAGGGTCGAGATTTTCGACGGGCTCAGATTGGCGGCGCCGGAAAGGCGTGCGCCGTCGCTGAAATCGAACGCGAGGACCGCGTCGATGCCCGCCATATCCGAAGCGCCGCGCACCTTGTCGAAATGGATGATCTTGTTCGCAAGGTCGATGCGCCCCTCGACGTCGAACACGTCGATCACCGCGGGCTCGGCCTCGATGTCCGGGGCGTCGAAGACCGCATCGCGCGCGGCGAGGCGGAAGCCCCAGGGATCGCCGGCCTCCGCACCGGGCGTCAGCGCCCCCGTGATCTCGATCTGCGAGCTGCCCGCCTCGACGACCGCCTCGCGGATCAGAAGGTGCGACTGATCGGCCGACAAAGTGAGGTCGATCCCGGCTCGATCGAGAACGCGCGGCGGGTCGAAGCCGAAGATCAGCGTCCCGGAGCCGATTCCGAGATCGATGTCGGCGCGGGTCATCGTGCCGTCGGGCGCAAAATCGGCCGAGAGATAGGGCGAGAGGGCGAAACCGTCCTGCACCGGCTTGATCGGTGCGAGATCCTTCGGAACGATGCCGCCGGCGCGTATCTCGAGCGTGTGGCCGGCGCCGTCGGCCTTCGGAAGTTTTTGAAGGTCGAAGGTGATCGGCCCTTCGGCGCCGATCATCCGGGCGGTGAGGTGAAGGTCTTTCGACACGTCGAGCGTTGCCGACACGTTCTGGAAGACGCGCGCTTCGGTGATCGGACGGCCGGGCGAAATCAGGTCGATCCGCCCGTCGCGGATCGTCACCGACCAGAGGCCGGCCGCCTTCGCCTGGCGAACGGCACCGCCGAGCAGCCTGTCGAGCGCCGGGATCGCCTTGGCCGGATTGGGAAGTCCCACCGCGCGACGCGGCGCGGCGTCGTCCGGTCTTGCCGGGCTCGACGGGTCGAGGTGCAGCATGGGTGCGTCGATCACCAGCTCGCGCCGCCCCCCGAAGAGGCCCTGCGACATCGCGACCTCCTCGATCGAGGCCGAGACGCGCGGCGTGTGCGCGCGAAGGTTGCGCACGAAGAGGCGGATACGGCCCGCACCGATCTGGACGGAGACGCTGTCGACCCGCGCCGGCGCGCCGATCTGCTCGGCAAGCGCCTGCTCCAACAGTCCGTTCAATGGCAAGGCGAGCGGCGCGACCGTCACCCGTACGACGACCGCGGCCACCATGAACACGGTGGACAAGAGGACGAGCCGGACGGTGCCGAGCGCAAGGACGCGCCGGATCACGGCTTTAACCCTGCCGATCGTGCGCCTCCCTTCTACACCCAACACCATGACGACGCCCTACCCTACGCATGGATTGCCCAGTATGAGGCTCCGATGAACGATCAACGGGAGACAGACTGATGAGCGACCTCGTCGAAGGGGCACACGCGCCGGACTTCACCGTTCCCGGCGACAACGCAAGTGAAATCTCGCTTTCTGCCCTCAAGGGCCAGCCGGTCGTCCTCTATTTTTACCCGAAAGACAACACGACCGGGTGCACGAATGAGGCGAACGACTTTAACGCGCTCTCGGACGCATTCCAAAAATCAAACGTTGCGATCATCGGTGTGTCCCCCGATTCGGTTGCAAGTCACGACAAGTTCAAGGCGAAGCTCGGATTGGGTTACGCACTCGCGGCCGACACCGAGCACCAGGTTGCCGACGCGTATGGAGTCTGGGTCGAGAAGCAAAATTATGGCCGGAAATATATGGGTGTGGAGCGCACCACATTCCTGATCGACAAGGATGGTAGGATTGCGCGGATCTGGCGCAAGGTGAAGGTCGCGGGCCACGCCGAATCGGTTCTCGAGGCGGCCCGCGCGCTCTGACGACGACTGAGGACGGCGCAGCCTTATCAAGCGAGGCGGAGACAGTGGCGACGATGACGGGTCGGGTGTGACACGGCGATGAGTTCGGAGCGGCCCTTCGCGTCCCTCGCGGACGCTGCGGCGCTGATCGTCGCGACGCCGGATCCGGCCGAAAAAGCGCGCCTCACGTGCCTTGCACGCAACGCGTGGATGGCGCGCACCCTGTCACGCCGCCGGCCGACGCTCGACCGGCCGATGCCGGACCGTCCGGGTCGGCCGGAGCGTCCCGCGCTGCTTGCCCCGCGCGAAATGCCCCGCCGCTCGTTGAACAGCGAGAAGGGCCGCGTCGCCTTCCTCCACGCGATCGCGCACATTGAGCTGAACGCCATGGACCTCGCCTGGGACATCGTCGGCCGCTTCGCGGCGGAGGCGATGCCGCGCTCCTTCTTCGACCAATGGGTGCGCGTCGGCTTCGAGGAGGCGACCCATTACGGGCTGCTGAGCGATCGGCTCGCCGTCTTCGGCGCCCGCTATGGCGACCTTCCGGCCCATGACGGCCTCTGGCAGGCGGCCGAGGCGACGGGGAAAGACCTTTCCGCCCGGCTCGCCATCGTCCCTCTCGTCCTCGAAGCGCGCGGGCTCGACGTGACGCCGTCGATGATCACGACGTTCGCGGAGGCGGGCGACCACGAGACCGCCGCCGTCCTGAGGCGGATCTATGAGGACGAAAAAGGCCACGTCTATGTCGGCGCGTCCTGGTTCCGCTATCTGTGCGACCGCGAGGGGCGCGCGGCCGAGCCGGCCTTCCATCATCTCGTGCGGACCCATTTTCGTGGTGCGCTGAAACCGCCCTTCAACGACAAGGCCCGATCCGCGGCGTGCCTGACGCCGGGTTTTTACCGCCCGTTGGAGACGATCCGCACATGAAATGGGGCCCGCTCGCCGCTCTCATCGTGATGCTCGGCGCACCGGCCCTTGCCCAACCCATCCCGACGCCCGCCGCCAATCCGCAGCGCGACGCCGATCCGCAGCGCGATGGCGAAGCGGAGGCGCGTCCGCCGGCTCCCGATGCCGCGCCCTCCGATACGGCGGACGCGGCCGAAGACGCCGCCAAAGACGCTGAGACGACCGCCGACACGCCCCCCGCCCATTCGGAGCGCAGCCTCGCCGCGGCCGCAACTCCTCCGTCGGATGCGCCGCCGATCGACCCGTCTCAAACCGACGACGCGGCGGAGCGGCCGGAGGCGAACCCGTTGCGTCTCGCCCCGTCGCCGGGCGCGACGGCCGCGATCAGCGCCGCCTTCGCCTTCTTCGCCACCGAAACGGTCGTCCCCAGAAAGAAGCCCGATCCGCCGCCCCAGCGGGTGAAACCGACCCTTGCCTCGGTCAATCCGAAGGAGACCGTCGCCTCCGCCGGAGACGGTTCATGCGAGAGCGCGATCGCGAGCCTCGGCGTCAGCTTCACCGTCCTCGCGCCGATCAGCCAGGGCGCATGCGGCGCGCCGCGTCCGCTCAAGGTCACCAAGATCCGCGGCATCACGCTCCAGCCCGCCGCGACGATGCGATGCGAGACGGCGCGCGCCGCCGCCGAATGGGTGCGCGACGGTCTCGCCCCCGCCGCGCAGCGCCACTTCAAGACCGCGCCGGAGACCATCTTCGTCGCCGCGAGCTATAGCTGCCGCAACCGGCGCAATGGGCGCGGGCCGTCGAGCCGGCTCAGCGAGCACGCGCTCGCCAACGCGCTCGACGTCCGGTCGATCGCCTTTGCGAACGGTGAGTCGATGTCGGTCGCCCCCAAGGGCCCCGGCCGCTCCGCGACGGTCGCCGCCTTCCAGGCCGAGATTCGCGCCAAGGGCTGCGACGCCTTCAAGACCGTCCTCGGCCCCCTCTCCGATCCCGCCCATCACGACCATCTGCATTTCGACCTCGCCCAGCGTCGCAACGGCAGCAAATACTGCAAGTGACACCGCCTCTCGGAGCGTGGCCTCGCCGCAATCCCCGCTTCTGGCGCACCGGCGATATCCCATTTGTTGGGCGCGACACATTGCAGCGCTAGCGAGATTGTGGTGCATCCCCGGTGACAGGGGCTCATCCACGTCCCCGATCCCATCATCGCCGGGCGAACGCCGCGTCGCCCGCCACTCGCTTTTCGGCGCGACCCTTGCCAACCGTCGGCAAAGGCGCGTTGCGCACCATGATTGCCTTCGGGAGACTGCCTTTGTCCTTCGACCCCCATATCTTCCGTGAGAATTGGTTCGGTAACGTGCGGGCGGACCTGTTGTCCGGCCTCGTGGTCGCCCTCGCCCTCATTCCCGAGGCGATCGCCTTCTCGATCATCGCCGGCGTCGATCCGAAGGTGGGCCTTTACGCCTCCTTCTCGATCGCGGTGATCACGGCCATCGCGGGCGGACGGCCGGGCATGGTCTCGGCCGCGACCGCCGCCACCGCCGTCCTCATGGTGACGTTGGTGCGCGATTATGGGCTGCAATATCTCCTCGCGACGACCGTTCTCGCCGGCATCCTTCAGGTGATCGCCGGTTATCTGCGGCTCGGGGCGTTGATGCGGTTCGTCTCGCGCTCGGTGATGACGGGGTTCGTGAACGCGCTCGCGATCCTCATCTTCATGGCCCAGCTTCCCGAGCTCATGGGCGTTCCCTGGCTCACCTATCCGATGGTCGCCGCGGGCCTCGCGATCATCTACCTCTTTCCCTACGTAACGCGCGTCATTCCCTCTCCGCTCGTGTGCATCATCGTCCTGTCGGCCGTCACCATCCTCTTCGGCCTCGACGACCTGCGCACCGTCGCCGACATGGGCGAGCTTCCGTCGACCTTCCCCGTCTTCCTCATCCCCGACATTCCGCTGACGCTCGAGACGATCCAGATCATCCTGCCCTATTCGGCGGCGATCGCGGCGGTCGGCCTGCTCGAATCGCTGATGACGGCGCAGATCGTCGACGATCTCACCGACACCCCGTCCGACAAGAACCGCGAGTGCGTCGGCCAGGGTCTCGCCAATATTGGCACGGGCTTCATCGGTGGGATGGCCGGGTGCGCGATGATCGGCCAGTCGATGATCAACGTGAAATCCGGCGGGCGCGGGCGCCTCTCCTGTTTCGTCGCGGGGATCTTCCTTCTCATCCTCGTGGTCGTGCTCGGCGACATCGTGGGGCAGATCCCGATGGCCGCGCTCGTCGCGATCATGATCATGGTGTCGGTCGGCACCTTCTCCTGGTCCTCCATCAAGGCGCTGCGCCATCATCCGCGCTCGTCCTCGGTGGTCATGCTGACGACGGTGGTGGTCGTCGTCGCGACGCACAATCTCGCGATCGGCGTTCTTGCCGGGGTGCTTTTGTCCGGCATCTTCTTCGCCGGCAAGATCGCGCAGATCTTCCGCGTCACCTCGGCTTTGTCGCCGGACGGGCGGGTGCGCACCTACCATGTCGAGGGTCAGCTCTTTTTCGCCTCGGCCGACGATTTCGTCAGCGCCTTCGACTTTAAGGAGGCGCTCGACCGGGTCGATATCGATGTTTCGCGCGCGCACATCTGGGACATTTCGAGCGTCGACGCGCTCGATTCGGTGGTCCTCAAATTCCGCCGCGAAGGCGCCGAGGTGAATGTGATAGGCCTCAACGAGGCGAGCGAAACGATCGTCGACAAGCTCGGCATCCACGACAAGCCGGGCGCCATGGAGCGCCTCGACCCCGGCCACTGAGGGAGTGACGACATGACGAAAGTGATCGCGCTGATCGACGGGTCGATCTATTCGCAGAGCGTTTGCGACCATGCCGCGTGGGCCGCCAAGCGGATCGAGACGCCGGTGGAGATCGTGCATGTTCTCGGCCGCCGGGAGGCGATCGCGCCGGCCGACCTTTCGGGCAGTATCGGCCTCGGCGCCCGGACCGCCCTTCTCGAAGAACTCGCCGCGCTCGACACCGAGCGGGCGAAGCTGATCCAGAAGCGCGGCCGCGCGATCCTCGCCGCGGCGCGCGAGCGCATGGAGGCCGATGGCGTCACCGAGATCCAGGAGCGCCTGCGCCATGGCGACCTCATCGAGACGGTGAACGAGCTCGAAGAGGACGCCCGTCTCGTCGTGATCGGCAAGCGCGGCGAGGCGGCGGACTTCGCCAAGCTCCATCTCGGCTCGAACCTCGAGCGCGTGGTGCGCTCCTCGATGAAGCCGGTCCTCGTCGCGAACCGCGCGTTCAAGGAGATCACCTCCTACGTGATCGCCTTCGACGGCGGCACCTCGGCGATGAAGGCGGTCGACATGGCCGGCCGCAGCCCATTCTTTGCCGGCCTCAAGGGGCACATCCTGATGGTGGGGCAGCCGACGGTCGAGAACCAGCGCAAGCTCGACGGAGCGAAGGCGCTCGCGGCGGCCGGCGGCGGCTCGATCACGACGTCGCTTGAACAGGGCCAGCCCGAAGAGGCGATCACCAATTATATCGACCGCGAAGGCTGCGACCTTCTCGTGATGGGCGCCTACGGGCACAGCCGGATGCGCACGCTGATCATCGGCTCGACCACCAGCGAGATGGTGCGCGCTTGCCGCGTGCCGGTCCTCCTCTTCCGCTGACCGCCGGGCGGCCTCGTCCGCTCAGTCCGCGCGGATGACCGCCTCGGCCTCGATCTCGACCGCGTAGTCGCCGATGAGCGCGCCGGCGGCGAACAGCGTGTTCGCCGGCCGGATCGCACCGAACACGGCGCCATGGGCGCGCGAGACGGCTTCGACATCGGCCGGATCGGCGAGATAGCAGCGGGTGCGGACGACATCCTCCGGCGCCGCGCCGAGCGCGCGGATGGCGCCGAGGATCTTGTCGAGAATGTAGGTGGTCTGCGCCCCCGCATCGCCCGGCGCGACGACGCGGTCGCTCCCATGCGTCGCCGTCGTGCCGGAGACGAGGACGCGCTCGCCGACCTTCACGGCCCGGCTATAGCCCGCGATCGCCTCCCACTCGCTCCCCGAGCCGACGCGGGCCCGTTCCGGCCGCGCCGCCATCGGCTCGGCGGTGAAGACGGACGGCACCTGCGACAGATGATGGCTGAGATCGCCCGACGCCGTCAGGTAAGGCGGCCGGCGATATTCGTCGCCGCAATCGCCCGGAATGGGACGGGTCGCGGCGAAGGCGGCGGCAAGGCGGGCGTGGTCCTCGCCGTCGAGGGCGAAGGCGAAGAGGCGCCGGTTGTCGTCGCGATGGTCGCGTTCGCCGAGACGCGCGCCGATGATGACGCCGCCGACAAAGGGATGTTCCAGCACCCAGCGGGTCGCGACATTGGAAATCGAGACGCCGTGCTTGCGCGCAATCTCCGCCGCCGCCGACAAAATTCCCTGATAGGCCCGCCACCCGCCGGCCGCCTCGATGAAGCGGCGATATTTCATGCCGCTCCAGTCGCCGATCGTCTCCGGCTCCGCCGTGCCGAGCCAGCGCTCCGACAAGAAGCCGCCCGCCAGCGTGCCGTAGGCGAGGAGTTTCACGCCCCGCTCCGCCGCGACCTGCGCGAGCGGCCCGGCCGCCCGCCGATCGAGGAGCGAGAACGAGACCTGGTTGGAGACGACCGGAATCCCGTCGGCGATCGCGAGGGCGAGATGGGCGGCGTCGAAATTGGTGACGCCGATCGCACCGATCAGCCCTTCCTCGGCGAGAGCCTTCATTTCGTGGAGCGCGTCGAGCCAGGCGGGATGCTCGAACGTCCACCAGTGGAATTGCAGGAGATCGACCCTTTCGACGCCGAGACGGCGACAGCGCTCCTCCACCCCGTCTCTGACGATCGCGGGCGTCATCGGCCCCGGTTCGGGGCACCATTTGGTGAAGGCGAGCGGCCGCGCGCCCTTGCCGTGCCGGGCGAGAACACGGCCCGCGATCAGCTCGGCGCTGCCATAATGGTCCGCCATGTCGAAGGTGGTGAAACCGGCCTTCGCGTAGGCGTCCAGATGGTCGGCAGCGGCGTCGAGATCGAGCGGCGTTCCGTCCTTCTCCATGTCCGCCACCTGCCAGAGTCCGGTGAGGACGCGGGTGATGTCGAGGCCGGGCGCCAGGGCGCATGTTTCGATCGGTGTCATGGTGTCCCGTCCTCGCGCCGCGCTCCGGTGGCGGCCGTCTATCCTGCGGAGATCGTCGCGGCGGCCGGGGCAGCGGCCGCACGCTTACGCCGATAGGCGCGCCACGTCATCGCCCAGCGCGCAGGATCTTCGAGCGCGTCGCCCTTCAGCTGGTGGATCGCCTGATTGTGCGGCGCGGTCTTCACCGTGTGCGGGTCGGTGTAGGCCTCGCGGCTGATCTCGGCGAGAACGTCGATCCAGGTGTCGAGATCCTCCTTGCCGTACATCTCCCCCGCCTCCGGGGTGAACGGCTCCGGCACGATCCACGGCTCGTGGCTCAGCCAGAACGCGTCGATGCCGAAATCGATCATCCGGTTCTGCACGTCGAGAACGCCGACGCCGGTTTCCTCCTTCAGCGTCTCGAAGGAATAGCGCGTCATCTCGGTGCGCCAGACATCGTTGTCCGGGTGGCTTTTGGTGATGCCGCGGATCGCGAGGAGGCGCTTTTCCATATAATTGTTGGCGAGCACGGAGATATCAGACGCCTCGTCGATCCCCTCCGCGCCCATCGCCCGCGCCCAGGCGTAGGCCTTCACCACCTGCGGAACGTTGCCGAAATACTCGCGAATCTTGCCGCAGGATTGCGGACGATCCTGATCGAGCCGGTACCGGTCGCCGGCCTTCACCACCACGGGACGCGGCAGGAAGGGTGCGAGCTCGTCCGAGCAGCCATAGGCGCCGACGGCCGGGCCACCGCCGCCTTTGGGTGCGCCGAAGGTCTTGTGCAGCATATACATGCACGCATCGAACCCCAGCTCACGCGCGCGGATCTTGCCCATCACGCCATTGAAATTGGCGTGGTCGTAAAAGCAGAGCCCGCCCGCTTCGTGGACGATCTCGACCCACTGTTTGATGTGCGGATTGTAGATTCCCATGTCGTCGGGATTGTTGATCATCAAGGCGGCGGTCCGCTCCGAGACCGCCGCCTTCAGCGCCTCGACCGAGGGATAGCCGTCCTCCTCCAACATCAAGGTGATCACCTTGAAGCCCGCGGCGGCCGCCGTCGCCGCGTTGCAGGGATGGGTCTGGATCGTGGTGATGATCTCGTCGCGCCGTTCGAGTTCGCCCTTCGCGGCGAAATAGGCCCGCGTCACCGCGCAATGGGTGTAGGCCGCGTGCGCGCCGCCGCCGGCCTGGAAGACGAACTGGTCCATCCCGGAGACCTCACGCAGAATGAGGTCGAATTCGTGCAGGATTTCGAGAAGGCCCTGGAGGGTCTCCTCGTCCTGCTCGGGGTGGATGGCGGCAAGCTGCGGGCGCCAGGCCGCCTGTTCGCTCACCGGCGCGTTATACTTCATCGTGCAAGTGCCGAAGAGGCTGATCCCGGCCATGCCGAGCGTCTCCTGCGACAGGTGCAGGAAATGGCGCAGCACCTCCGGCTCCGACAGCTCCGGCAGCGCCGGCCGGTCCTCACGCGCCATCCCCGCCGGGATGAGATCCCCCGCCTCGCTGGCGCCGGCAAGGCCGGGCTCGAACGGCGGAAAGAGGATGCCGCGGCGGCCGGGCGCGCCCATCTCCATGATCACGGGCTCGTCCCAGACGGCGGCATGATAGCGGCGCAGGCCGGTCATCGGATCACCTCCTCGAGCACGGCGGCGAGGCGGGCGATATCGCCTTCGGTGTGGATCTCGGTGACGGCATAGAGCGCACTCTCACCAAGCTCCGGGAACGCGGCGGAGAGGTCCTTGCCGCCGAAGATCCCCCGCGCCCGCAGCGCGCCGTTGATCTCGGCGACCGTCTTGCCGGTGGCGTCGAAATTGACGACGAATTCCTTGAAGAAGCCGCTCGGAAAGACGACGCGCACACCCTCGATCGCATCGAGGCGCCGCGCCGCCGCGTGCGCGCGGGTGATGATCGCGTGGCCGAGATCGCGAAATCCGTCCGGCCCGAGAAGGCCCATATAGGCCGCCGCGACGACCGCCCACATGTAGACCGAATTGCCGGTCCAGTCCTTCCCCTCGTCCCGCATCCCGTATGAGGTCTGGTGGAAGAGGCTGAGGCCGAAGCCGTATTCGCCGGCGATCGTCTCGGTGATGGAGATCATCAGCGTCGGATATTCACGGGCATAGCGCTCCTCGTCCCGCGTTGCGATGAAGCCGCCGACGCCGCCCCCCGCATTCATCGGTACGCCGAGCGGCTGGAGGGTACCGACCACGATGTCGGCCCCGTAATCGGGCGGCGCCTTCAAGATTCCGAGGCTCGACGGATCGACGCCGACGATCACCTCCGCCCCCGCCTCATGGGCGAGGCGCGCGATCTCCGCCCCCTCGGTCTCGATCACGCCGAGGAACGAGGGCACCTCGAAATAGACCGCCGCGACCGCATCCGAGAGCTTGGCGCGGTAGTCGTCCATATCGAGGCGCCCAGTCGCCGGATCGTAACCGACTTCGGTCACCGCGATATGGCTCGCCATTTGAGGCGGCTCGCAATTGGTCTTCACGACGCCGAGGCGCTCGGGCGACATCGCCTTCACCACCAAAGCCTCGCGCCGCCCGTTGATGCGCGAGGCCATGCGGATCGCATGACCGATCGCCGCGCCCCAGGAATAGACCGGAAGGCCGACACAATCGGTTTTGATGAGCTCCCCGAGGAGGCTGCAAAACTCGAACCAGGCCTGGTTTCGCCCATGATCCGACATCGGCGAGCCGAACACCGACATCAGCCACTCCGCCCGGCGCGCCACCTCCTCGCAGACCGCCGGCACATGGTGCTGGTACGTGCCCGCTCCGAGGAAGGAGAGATTGTCCTCCGCCGACGCGTTCTTCTTCAGGAGATCGACGAGATGACGCTTCAACGCCACCTCGGCGCTCAGCGTCGGCGGCAAATTGAGCGGGCGCGACAGGCGATGATCGGCCGGAATCTGGTGAAACAGCGCCTCGATGCTCGGTGCGCCGATCGCCTCCAGCATCGCGGTCTTGGTCTCGGGCGTCGAATTCGCCATCCAGGGATGGGCGGTGCCTCGTGTCAATTCTCGCTCCTCTCAGGCGGCGGTCGCGGTTCGGGCGGCATCGATGCGGACGATCGAGCTCATGCGCGGGCCGGTGTGAACGGTTCGGTAGCCGGCGAACGCGTCGTCGAGTTCGCGGTCGCCGGTGTCGACGAAGAGGCCGGCTTCGAGCGCGGCAATCTTTTCGAGTGCGGCGAGGATGGTGAGGTTCGCCAGTCCGACGCGGCGGACGATCGCGGCCGTGAGCTGCTGGTTGCCCCGGCCGAGAAGACAGCCCTGCCCGCCGATCACGCCGAGAATGAGCCCCGCCCGCTCCGTCGCGGCGAGATGCGCCTCGATCTCATGTGCCGTGAGGTCGAGGCCGAGAACGCGCCCGCCGGCGACCGCGTCGATGCCGAGGAGCGACCCCTCGTGGCCG
The DNA here is from genome assembly GCF_021556395.1 of Acuticoccus kalidii. Taxonomy (GTDB): domain Bacteria; phylum Pseudomonadota; class Alphaproteobacteria; order Rhizobiales; family Amorphaceae; genus Acuticoccus; species Acuticoccus kalidii. Next base: position 5,132 of record NZ_JAKGCS010000007.1, on the reverse strand, counting down.
AGCGCGCGCATGACACGCCGCGTCGTCGTCCCCGGCCCGATGAGATAGAGCCGCGCCGGATCGAGATCGCGGGCGATGTCGCGGGCGGCCGCATCGAGCGCCGCCTCGTCGAACCGCCGGGGGGCGGACTTCGGACTTTGGATGACCCCGGCAAGGCGCGGCGTCGCGGCATAGCCGTGGAGTTCGGCACCGACGCGGCCTTCGCGCAGGGCCGCCTCGTCGATGTCCATCACTTCCGCCTCGTGCGTCGATCGCTCCACGCTGTCGACGAAGCGGGCGGCCGCCTCTCCGGCGGCATCGGGCGTGCGGGCGAAAACGGCCGAATGCATCTTCACACCGGCCGGAATGCCGATCATCGGAAGCGCGGCTCCGACCACGTCGAAGATATCCCGCGCCGTGCCGTCCCCTCCGGCGAAGAGGAGAACGTCCGCCCCTTCCGCGAGGATCGCGGCGGCGGTGCGGCGTGTGTCGTCGGCGGTGGTTTCGACCGGCGTCGCCGGCGCGACGGTGCGGACCGCAAAACCCGCCCCCGCGGCGAGATCGGCGCCGAGCGCGCCCGCCCCGGCGAGGATCTGCGCATCGCCTCTGCGCCGGGCCAGAGCGTCGAGCGCCCGCGTCGTGTGCAATGCCGCCCGCGGACGCGCGCCGCGCCGAAGCGCCTCGGCGATCGTCGCTGCCCCGTCGCTCCCCTTGAGCGCCACGGCGCCGCCGAGACCGGCGACCGGATTGACGATCAATCCGATCCGTGCGGGGCCGCGCGGTCCCGTCTCAGCATTCCGTTCCGGAGGATTTGGGCGCTGTGCGAACACTTGTACACAGTTTCCCGAGGCGCCCGCGCTGTCAAGCCGGACGATTTCGCCCCTCAGCGGATATAGCTCGCCCCGTTGACGTCGAGCATCGCTCCGTTGAGATGGCGGCATCGGCCGCTCGCCAGGAAGACGACGAGCTCGCCGATCTCGTGCGGCGGAACCATCTCCTTCATCGCCAGCGCACCGACGACGGCCTCGATCCCCGCCCCCGCCTCCGCCGCCTCGATCGAAAGCCGCGTCTCGACGACCCCCGGAACGATGACGTAGGCGAGTAGGCCCTTGTCGGCATAGGCGCGGGCGAGCGCTTTCGTCGTCGTCGCGGTCGCCGCCTTGGACGCGGCATAGGCAAGGCCCCCGGCGCTCGCCATGCCGCGATAGGCGGCCCAGCTCGAAATCGAGACGATCGTGCCGCCGCCGACGGCCAGAAAATGGTTCGTCGCCGCCCGCATCAGATCGGCCGGCGCCTTGACGTTCACCGCGAACGCCTCCTCCCACACCGCGTCCCAGCGATCGAGATCGCTGTCGACGCCGCCATCGATCCGCATCACCGCCGCGTTGTTGACCACGCAGTCGAGCCGTCCGGCCCACCGGATCGCCTCCTCGACGAGATCGAGCGCGGCGTGCGGTTCCGACAGATCCGCCGCGAGCAGCTTCACCGTTCCCTCCGGCGCTGCGGCCGTCGCGGCGGCCGCCCCGTCTTTGTCGGTGCCATAATGGGCGACGACGCGGGCCCCCGCCGCGACCGAAGCGGCAGCGATCGCCGCGCCGATCCCCTTCGATGCCCCCGTCACCAGGACCGTCTTGCCGGACAATTCGTGCATCATCACCAGGTCTCCGTCGATGCGCCCCGCGGGGCGCTCGTCCTCCGGTCGCCGGCCTCGAATGGTCGGCCTCATGGCGCCCCGAGCGATGGCACGGAGCGTGCAGAATCGGCCGCGTGGGCGAACCCTTTCACCGGCCGAAATCGGCTGCGGCAGCGCGACCACTCAAGCGTACACGTGTGCGCGATGCGAACAGTCATTGACTAACAGTTCGCTGATCAGTCAGTCTAGCCGCCACGGACGAAGGTCCGACGCCTTCCGGCGGCACCCTCAATCATGAGCCGAAACGGCTGTGAAGCGAAGGAGAGAAGCATGTTGAGATCGTTGTGGGTCGGCGCCGCGGCGCTCGCGCTCGTCATCACGTCCATGCCCGGCGCGGAAGCCCGTTCGCTGGACGATATTCTCTCCTCCGGCACGATCCGGATCGGGATCAACCCGAACTTCCCGAACATGAGCGTGCGCAACGATGCGGGCGAATGGGAAGGGTTCGACATCGATGTCGGCAACGCGATCGCCGAAAAGCTGGGTGTCGAAGTCGAATGGGTTCCGACCGAGACCCCGCAACGCGTCCCGTTCATCGTCTCCGACCGGATCGACATTTCCCTCGGCGCGCTGACGCGCACGGCCGAGCGCGCCAAGCTGATCGACTACACCGTTCCCCTCCACACCGAGGTGATGGCCGTCCTCACGACCGATAAGACCGAAGGCGATACCTGGGAAGACTTCAACAAAGACGGCATCGTCCTTGCCAATATGCGCGGCAACTGGTCGGTCGGCTGGATCGAGGAGAACATGCCGAACGCGAGCCTCGAGCTCGTCGACACGATCGCGGACACCGTGCGCCTCGTCGGCCAGGGCCGGGCCGATGCGATCGTCGAGAATGTCGATTTCTTCATGGGCTTCACGAAGAACTATCCGGCGGTGAACTGGCGCGTGGTGAAGGAGCCGATCTTCGTCGGCTATTGCGCGATCGGTCTGTCGCAGGGCAACGCGAACCTTGCCGAGGTCTTGAATATTATCCTCTTTGACCTCCACTCCTCGGGCATGATCAACGAGTCTTGGGAGGCCAATTATGGCGCGCCAATGCTCGTCAAAGTCGAGCCGAACCCCTTCTTCTGAGCCTGATACGCGGCGCGTTCATCGGCAACGCGCCGCGCGTCGACGGGTGAGTGCATGAACTATACGTTCCAGTTCAACGTCGTCTGGCGCGAGTTTCCGGAGCTTTTGCAAGGCGCCTGGCTCACCCTCCAGCTCGGCGTCGCCGCCTTCACGGCGGGCGCGCTGATCGGGCTCGTCTGCGCCGCGATCCGGTCTTACGGGCCGTGGCCGTTGCGGGCGGTCGTCGGCGTCTATGTGGTCTTCTTCACCAACACACCGACGCTCATCCAGATCTATTTCCTCTATTTCGGCCTGCCGGAATTCGGCATCCGCTGGTCGAACGAAGCGTGCGTGCTCATCGGGCTGATCCTCAGCTCGGGCGCCTACCTCACCCTCATCATGCGGGCCGGCTTCCTGTCGGTGCGGCAGACCGAGCTCGAGGCCGCCGCGACGCTCGGCATGTCGGTCACCCAACAGGTGCGCTACGTGATCGTCCCGCACATCGCGAAGACGATCTATCCGGCGCTCGCCAACTTCTTCATCGTCATCCTCGTCATGGGCACCTCGATCGGCGCGATCGTCGGCGTCGACGAGCTGACGGGCCAGGCGATCAACATCTCGACGGTCAATTATCGCTGGCTCGAAAACTTCACCGTCGTCGCGGCGATGTACGTCGTCCTGACCTTCATCGCGAGCATCGGGCTCGCGCTGGTCGGCCGCTGGGCCTTCCGCGTCAACGCGAAGATCTTCTAGATGGACCGCCTGCTCGAACAGATCCCGCGCTTCTTTTCGTGGAACAACGTCGCCTTCCTCCTCGAGGCGATGGGGGTGACGCTGTCGATGACGGCGATCGGCTGCGGGCTCGGTTTCCTGCTCGCCTTCTTCCTCGTCTATCTGCGCCAGACGCCGGGCCGCATCTGGCTGCCATTGCGGGTGATCGTCACCGCCTATGTCGAGGTTTTCCGCCGGATCCCCTTCCTGGTGACGACCTATCTCGTCCTCTTCTTCATCCAGGCCTTCGTCTCGAACGCCTCGCTCTTCTCGATCGCCGTCGTCGCGATCACGATCTACGCCATCGCCTATACGGCCGAGATCATCCGCGGCGGGCTCGAATCGGTGCCGCGCACCCAGATCGAAGCGGCGCGGGCGATGAACATGTCCCGCCTCCAGACGACCCTTTGGGTGGTGCTGCCGCAGGCCTGGCCGGTCATCTTGCCGCCGGCCATCGCCTTCTCGGTCGCCTTCATCAAAGACACCTCCCTCGTCAGCCAGATCGGCGTGTTCGAGCTGACCTTCCGCGGCAAGGAACTCAACAATCAGGGCTATTCGGGTATCCTCGTCTTCGGCACGATCGCGCTCCTTTATTTCGCGATGTCCTACCCGCTGACCCTTCTCGGCCAGCATCTCGAGACGCGTACACAGCGCCGACGCGGCCCCACCCGCACGATGAACCTGCCCGGCCTCTGACCCTCGGAAAGGCGATATTTCGCAGATGTACGATCTTCTCGTCCAAGATCTGACGGCCCGCTACGGCGCCTTCGACGTCTTGAAGGGTATCGACCTCAAGGCCGATCGCGGCGACGTTCTCGGCCTCGTCGGCCCGTCGGGATCGGGAAAATCCACGATCTTGCGCGTTCTCATGGGGCTGACCCCGCCATCGGGCGGCACCGTCTCGATCGGCGGGAAGACGATCGACTATCAAAAGGCCGCGGACGTGCGCGCTTTGCGTGAGGACGTCGCGATCGTGTTCCAACAATATAATCTCTTCCAGAACATGGACGTTCTGCGCAACGTCACGATCGCCCCGATCAAGATCAAGAAGCGCCCGCGCAAGGAGGTCGAGGCGGAGGCGCACCGTCTCCTCGCCAAAGTCGGGCTCGCCGACAAGACGACATCCTATCCCGACCAATTGTCCGGCGGCCAACAGCAGCGCGTCGCGATCGCCCGCGCGCTCGCATTGCGCCCCAAGCTCCTCCTCCTCGATGAGGTGACTTCGGCGCTCGACCCCGAGCTCGTCGGCGAGGTGCTCGACACGATCCGCGAATTGCGCGCCGACGGGATGACGATGCTGATCGTCAGCCACGAAATGGGCTTCGTGCGCGAGGTCTCGACCCAGGTCGTGATGATGGATGGCGGCAAGGTCGTCGAGACCGGCACCCCGTCGGACATTTTCGACGCGCCGAAGACCGACCGCGCCCGCGATTTCTTCGCGAAGGTGTTGCGCCACTGACGGCCGTCCTCGCGACCGCCTCACTTTGCCGCCGGCGCCCTCCCCGTTCCTTTGGAGAGTCGGGTCATGTTCCCTCCGCGTCGTTCCTCCGGAGCCGTCATGCGACCGCCATGGGCCGTGAGGCGTGCGCCGTCACCCGAAGGGCCGAAACGAAGTGGAGGACGGCGAAGCCGT
>NZ_JAKGCS010000006.1 GCF_021556395.1 Acuticoccus kalidii | reverse complement strand
CTCAAGAACCAGCGGCGGTCGGCATGAAGACGAATCCTGAGATCAAGCTGAAGCGCCGCTGCGCGGTTTACACCCGCAAGTCCTCCGAGGAAGGGTTGGAGCAGGAGTTCAACTCCCTCCACGCCCAGCGGGAGACGTGCGAGGCATACGTTGCGAGCCAGCGCTCCGAGGGCTGGGTGCTGCTGCGCGGCCAGTACGACGACGGCGGTTTCTCGGGCGGAACGCTGGAGCGGCCTGGCCTGCAGGCGCTGATCGCCGACATCGAGGACGGGCTTGTCGACGTCGTGGTCGTCTACAAGATCGACCGACTGTCCCGCTCTCTAGCCGACTTCGCCAAGCTGGTCGAGGTGTTCGACCGCAACGACGTCACGTTCGTGTCGGTCACGCAGTCGTTCAACACGACGACGTCAATGGGCCGGTTGACCTTCAATATCCTGCTCTCGTTCGCCCAGTTCGAGCGGGAGGTCACCGCCGAGCGCATCCGCGACAAGTTCGCGGCGTCGCGGGCGAAGGGCATGTGGATGGGAGGCTGGGCGCCGCTCGGGTACGACGTGAAGGATCGCAAGCTCGCTGTGAACGGCGCCGAGGCGAAGACGGTGCGGATGATCTTCGAGCGGTTCGTCGAGATCGGCTCGGCGACGGTGCTGGCGAAGAAGCTGCGGGCCGAGGGCGTCACGACCAAACGCGGGAACCCGATCGACAAGAAGTATCTGTACCGGTTGCTGAACAACTCGGCCTACATCGGGGGGGCGGCCCACAAGGGCGTGAACTACCCGGGCGAGCACGAGCCGATCATCGATCAGGATCTCTGGGGTAAGGTCCGAGCGATCCTGCAGGAGAGCCCGCGCAAGCGAGCCGCTCGCACGCGCGCCGGAACACCAGCGCTGCTGAAGGGGCTTCTCTTCGGGCCGGACGGCGCCGCCTTCTCGCCCACTCATACCCGTAGGGGCGATCGGCTCTATCGGTACTACGTTAGCCAGACAGTGCTCCGGCATGGCGCGGGGTCCTGCCCCGTCGGCCGCGTGCCGGCGGGCGAGATCGAAGCGGCGGTAATCGACCAATTGCGGGCCGTGTTCCGCCAGCCCGAAATCGTGGCGGGTACGTGGAAGGCGGCGCGCCAAGAGCACCGCGACATCACCGAGGCGGACGTCCATGCCGCTCTGCAGCAGGTGGATCCTACTTGGGATGAGCTGTTTCCCGCCGAGCAGGCGCGCATCGTGGCGCTCCTGGTCGAGCGGATCGACCTCGGCACCGAGGGCCTGAATGTCCGGCTGCGGGTCGATGGCCTCGTCGGGCTCGCGCGCGAGATGCTGGCGGGCGACATGGACCGCGCTGCATGACCCGCAACACGCCGATCCCCGACACCGTGACGGTGCACGTCCCGTTTCGCGTCGTGAAGCGCGGCGGGCGGAAGGAAATCCAGCTGCCGGAGGGTGCACCCTCGAGGTCGGAGCTGGACAACGCGCTGGTCAAAGCGCTGGCGCGCGCCTTCCGATGGGATCGCATGCTGCGGTCAGGAGAAGTCGCAACGATCGCCGAATTGGCCGAGCGGGAGAGGATCGCGCCGTCCTACATGACTCGAGTGCTTCGGCTAACCCTGCTCGCGCCGGACATCGTCGAGGCGATCCTGGACGGCAGACAGACGCCGGACGTCACGCTGGCGCGGGTGCTGGAGCCGTTTCCGGTGGAGTGGCGAGAACAAGGCCGTAGTTGGCCCGCTCGATGATCTCGGGCTTGCCCGTTTGAAGCGGATTAGATAGCCTCACCAAGCACCACTAACTGGGCCGACACAGTTTCTGCGCCCACTGCCTGGGCAGGGTCGGACGTGAGACGCGGTCAGTCAGGATACCGGTGGGGCGTCGAGCAGCGCCTCGAGTTCATAGAGTTCCGCCTGTTCTGGGAGGGACATGTGAACCGCGGCGATCTGATGGACCAGTTCGGGGTCTCGGTGAACCAAGCGTCAACCGACCTGAACCGCTACATTGGCTTCGCGCCGGACAACATGGTCTACGACAAGAGCGCGCGGACCTATGTCCGTGGCAAGGCCTTCAAGCCGCGGTTCCTCGAGCCCGACGCCAGTCGCTACCTTGCCCAGCTGCGCTCGCTCGCGGACGGGATCCTCGACCGCGAGGAGTCGTGGATCGCTGCCCTCCCGCCCTACGCGGCCGCGCCGACGCCGGTGCGCGGGGTTGATCCGATGATGCTCCGCTCGGTTGTTAGTGCCATCCGCCGTAGTGAGTCGATCGAGGTAAAATACCAGTCCATGTCGTACCCCGAACCGCGCTGGCGCTGGATTGCACCGCACGCCATCGCCTTCGATGGTTTCCGATGGCACACTCGAGCCTTCTGTTGCACCGATGACACATTTAAGGATTTCGTCCTTCCACGCATAATAGAAATACGTAAATCCGAACCCTTCAACGTGCAGGTAACGCTAGACAGCGATTGGCAGAGTAGAGTCGCGATTATTTTTGCGCCACACCCGCGACTTTCCCCAGGCCAACGAGCCGCTATCGAATTCGACTACAGAATGTCGGACGGACAAGCGGCTATCACGGTGCGAAAATCGCTTTTTACTACACACTGAAACGTCTTGGGCTGGACACTGACCCTTCCGCGCGATCGCCAAACGATCAGCAGATCGTACTCATAGAGACCCGGGAGGTTGCCGCGTGACGAGGTTGGAAGACATCAAGAATGGCGCTTCTATCGGGGGCGTCGTTCCAAACCAGACCGTTGAGACGGTTTCCGTCGAGTGGATCGGGGACCAGGCGATTAACCTTGTCTACCGGCTTCCTAGCGGGAGCGTTTCGGAGACGACGCTCTATCGCGACGACGAGCATCGCGTAGTTGTCGAGCAGCGCGGCCGAGGTTGGTCCTTCGATGCCGACGGCAATCTCTTGCGCCTCGTTACTGAGGCGAACCGGATCAAACTTGCCCACTACTTCGATCCGTATCTGGCGATCCACACGAGCTTGGTCGATCCGCTCCCGCACCAGATCACAGCTGTCTACGGCGAAATGCTACCACGCCAACCACTGCGGTTCCTGCTTGCCGATGATCCGGGGGCCGGCAAGACAATAATGGCGGGGCTTCTGATCAAGGAGCTGATTGCACGAAGCGATCTTGAACGGTGCCTCGTTGTCGCGCCAGGAAGCCTCGTTGAGCAGTGGCAAGACGAGCTAGGCGAAAAATTCGCCCTCGAGTTCGACATTCTCACCCGTGATATGATTGAGTCGTCGCGCTCTGGCAACGTGTTCGACGATCGCAATCGTCTGATTGCTCGTCTCGACGTTCTTGCGCGCAATGACGAACTTCAGCAAAAACTAGGATCTTCCGCGGAGTGGGACCTAGTCATCTGTGACGAAGCCCACCGGATGTCGGCAAGCTATTTCGGGGGCGACGTCAAATACACGAAGCGGTACCAGCTCGGACAGCAGCTCGGTCAAGTTTGCCGCCACCTGCTGCTCATGTCGGCAACGCCGCACAACGGAAAAGAGGAGGATTTCCAGCTTTTTATGGCGCTGCTGGACGGCGACCGCTTTGAGGGTCGCTTCCGCGATGGGGTCCATTACGCCGACAGCGCGGACATGATGCGCCGGCTGACGAAAGAAGAGTTGCTGAAGTTCGATGGCCGGCCTCTGTTCCCTGAGCGTCGCGCCTATACGGTGAAATACGAACTATCTTCCGAGGAATCGGCGCTTTACAGCGCCGTCACGGAGTACGTTCGCACGGAAATGAACCGTGTCCAGCGGTTCGCGGAGCAAGACGGCAAGAAGCGGAACAATGTGGGCTTCGCGCTCCAGATCCTGCAGCGCCGCCTCGCCTCTTCCCCCGCCGCCATCTACCAGTCACTGAAGCGCAGACGAGAGCGTCTGGAGGCTGAGCTGGCGGAGGCCAGACTGGCACGGAAGGGGAGCCGCGCCGATCTCGGACAGCCGCCCGTCCCCGATGAGGTGATGCGGAACCTGGACGAGCTCGGTCAAGATGAGGTCGATGAGCTTGAGGATCTGATCTCCACTGGTGCTACGACGGCCGAGACGGTTGAGCAGCTGGAAATCGAGGTCCAGACGCTCAAAGGCCTCGAGATCATGGCTCTCGACGTGCTGCGGTCGGGAAAGGATACCAAGTGGACGCAGCTCGATCGTATCCTCGACGATGAATTGATGGTCGATGGCGTCGGAAACCGGCGCAAACTCATCATCTTCACCGAGCCGAAAGACACCCTGCACTACCTTGTTGAAAAGGTGCGGGCGCGGCTTGGAAAGCCGGATGCTGTCGAAGTCATCCACGGGGGCGTGACGCGGGAAGAACGGCGGAAGGTCGTCGAGCGCTTCATGCAGGATCGGGACATGCTCGTCCTGATCGCCAACGATGCTGCGGGCGAAGGCGTGAACCTTCAGCGCGGGCACCTGATGGTCAACTACGACCTACCCTGGAACCCGAACAAGATCGAGCAGCGGTTCGGCCGCATTCACCGGATTGGCCAAACCGAGGTATGCCACCTCTGGAACCTGGTCGCCGCTGAGACGCGTGAGGGCGAGGTGTATGCGCGGCTGCTGGAGAAGCTCGAAGCGGCTCGGGAGGCGCTAGGCGGCCGCGTCTACGATGTTCTTGGCGAGCTGTTCGAAGGAACCGCATTGCGCGACCTTCTTGTGAAAGCAATCCAGTATGGTGAGCAAGAAGACGTCAAAGCGCAGCTCTTCCAGGCGGTGGACGGGGCCGTCGATCAGCGGCACCTTCTTCAGCTGCTTGAGCGCAGAGCGCTGACCAACGACACGATGCCGTCGGCACGCGTCCAAGAGCTGCGGCTCGAGATGGAACGCGCGGAGGCGCAGAGGCTCCAGCCTCACCACATCCAGAGCTTCTTCATCGAGGCGTTCCAACACCTCGGAGGGCAGATCAAGCGCCGCGAAGAGGGGCGCTGGGAGATCACCCACGTCCCCCTCAGCATCCGCGAGCGCGATCGTCAGATCGGCACCGGCGCGCCAATTCAGAAGAAGTATGAGCGGATTTGCTTCGAAAAGAGTAAAATCAATCAGCAACCGGTCGCAGTCTTCGTCTGCCCGGGACACCCACTGCTTGAGTCGGTCATCAGCCTTGTCCGAGAACAACACGACCATCTCATGAAGCGCGGAGCTGTTCTGGTCGACGATACCGACCCCGGCGAGGAGATCACGGCACTTTTCCTGTTGGAGCACAGCGTCCGGGACGGCCGACTAACGGCAACCGGTAAACCGCATATTGTGTCGGAGCGCCTGCAGTTCGCAGCGATCGACCAATACGGCGTGGCGACGAACGCCGGGATCGCGCCTCACCTGAACCTGCGGCCGGCTCGACCTGAGGAGCTGGCGCGTGTTGAGGACTGCCTGCACGCGGACTGGCTTCGCACGGATCTCGAAAAGACCGCTGTCCGCTTCGCCACCGTAGAGCTCGCTCAGAAGCACGTCGCCGAGGTCAAGGCGCGCCGCATTCCGGAGATCGACAAGGTCGAGCGGGAGGTGAAGACGCGGCTCAAGAAAGAGATCAACTACTGGGACGCGCGCGCATTCGAGCTGAAGGAGGAAGAGCGCGCCGGCAAGAAGACCCGCCTCAACTGGCAAAATGCGCAGCGCCGGGCCGAAGAGTTGGCCGAACGGCTGAAGCGTCGCCTGGATGCGTTGGAACAGGAGGGCTTCATCTCCGCCCAGCCTCCCCGCGTCCGCGGTGGGATGGTTGTCATCCCCCACGGGCTACTGGTCGCGCGGGCGCCTGCGCGCGAACTCGCCACAGCCGGCAGCGGCTTCTCGGAAGATCCCATTGCCCGTCGGGAGATTGAGATTGCGGCGATGGAGGCGGTGATGGCGGCTGAACGGGCGCTCGGGAACGCGCCCAGCGACGTCTCGGCCCAGAAGGTCGGCTATGACATCGCGTCATACGACCCGAAGGTGGATCACTTGCGCTTCATCGAGGTCAAGGGCCGTATCGACGGCGCGGACACCGTCATGATCACGCGACAGGAGGTGATCACCTCGCTGCACGAGCCGGACAAGTTCATCTTGGCGGTCGTCCAGGTCGGAGACGGCTTTGTCCACCAGCCGCGATATGTGCGAGGAGCGCTCGACACGCGCGAGCCGCCCTTCGGGCACAATGCGATTCAGTTTAGCATAAAGAGCCTTCTGGAGCGCGCAGTGGCGCCGGCATGAAATCGGATTAAGCCTTGCTCAGATACGACGCTGCCGTCCGGGAAGTCTGCCAAGTCATAGAGAAGGCCGCGCAATCGGCGCTCACCGCCTATGCGGAAGGAGATGCCCCTTGGGAGGAGAATATCACCGACCGCCTTCTCGGCGCGATTAAGATGGGTGTCGACGACCGGCAGATTGCTGGCATCAGCTGGCGGGCGAAGACCCTCAAGACTGGACGAGGTCGGTCTGGCGAGGAAAGCGCAATCGGCGCTGACTTCGTGGGGACCCTAAGCATCGACTTTCCAGAGTACAAAGTCACGAAGGGGTTTCTAGTCCAAGCCAAACGGGCGGAGCCTGGAGGCCGGTTAAAGGACTGGGCGCGCTTGGAGGAGCAGTCAGAAAAAATGCTAGCACAATCCCCCGCATCTTTTGTGCTTCTGTACTCCAACGAGATCGGAATGCGGATCGTCCCGGCGATATCAATACGGGGCCTCGCGTCGCAGGATCCTCTACACCTGTACCATCAAAGCCTGCAGTGGTTTTTTGAGCAACACCTTAAGTGCTTCATTGGAGACCGAAATGTTGATGCAGGCTTTGTGACCCGCGCAATGGCCGCAGACCGAGAGCCCCGACCTGCTTTGCTAGCGCTGTCGGCAACACGAGCTGAAATTTGAGATGCCGTACAAAAAGAAACTCATCGAAGTTGCCATTCCGCTGGAGGCAATCAACGCCGCGTCGGCGCGGGAGAAATCGATCCGGCATGGGCATCCTTCGACGCTGCATCTGTGGTGGGCGCGGCGGCCGCTGGCGGCGTGTCGGGCGGTGCTGTTTTCGCAGCTGGTGGATGATCCATCGTCGCGGGTGGATGAGCTGATGGCAGACCCGAAGCTGCGGAGGCGGGCCGAGGCGGAGCTGCCGGAGCGGGTGGCGGCGTGGGAGAAGAGCAAGGCCTCGGCGCAGGGGGCGGCGGCGAATGCGCCGGAGCCGACGCTGGAGGATGTGGCGGTCGAGATCGAGCGCAAGCGGCTCTTCGCCATCATCGAGGACCTGGTGAAGTGGGAGAACTCGACCAACGAGGAGGTGCTGGAACGCGCGCGGGCCGAGATCCGGAAGAGCTGCGGCGGCGAGCTGCCCCCAGTTTATGACCCGTTCTCGGGCGGTGGGTCGATCCCGCTCGAGGCGCAGCGGCTGGGCCTGCCCGCCTATGGGTCCGACCTGAACCCGGTGGCGGTGATGATCGGCAAGGCGATGATCGAGATCCCGCCCAAGTTCAAGGACAAGCTCCCCATCCACCCCGGCATCAAGGAGCGGTCGTTCTACCGCAACGCCGAGGGGCTGGCCGAGGACGTGAAATACTACGGCGAATGGATGCGCGAGAAGGCATGGGAGCGCATCGGGCACCTCTACCCTCAGGTTGACCTGCCGAAGGAGTATGGCGGCGGCAAGGCAACGGTGATCGCCTGGATCTGGGCACGCACGGTGCCGAGCCCGGACCCGGCCTTTTCGAATGTGCAAGTGCCGATTGCCTCGAGCTTCCTGCTGAGTTCGAAGGCCGGGAAGGAGGCTTGGGTCGAGCCCACGGTGGACCGCCAAGCTAAGACAATTACCTATCGCATCCGACACCGTGGCACGAAGGCCGAGCTCGCGGAGGCTAAGGAAGGCACAAAGGCTGGACGAGGTGCGAATTTCCGGTGCTTGATGTCTGATACCGCGATCACCCCAGACTATACCAAGAAGTCGGGAGCCTCCGGAACGATGGGCGCAGCGCTACTTGCAATCGTTGCTGAGGGAAAGAGGGGACGTGTTTTTCTCGCGCCATCGGACGAACATGCTAAAATAGCCCGTTCTGCGAAGCCGAGCTGGAAGCCTGAAACACCCTTACCAGGAGACATGCGAGCTTTTTGGACGCCGCCCTATGGACTGAAGACCTTCGGTGATCTGTTCACCGACCGGCAACTGGTAGCGCTCAACACCTTCAGCGACCTGGTGCACGAGGCTCGGGCCCAGATCGAAGTCGATGCGGCCGACGCTGGTCTCTCGGTCGCGCCGACTCCGCTTCGCGATGGCGGCAAAGGTCCCAAGGCTTATGCTGAGGCGGTGAGCGTGTATTTGGCCTTCGGCATCAGCAGACTTGCAGATATTTCAAATGCGCTCTGCGTATGGTCGAGTTCCGCAAACCAGGCAGTACATCTCTTTGGTCGACAAGCGATACCGATGGTGTGGAGCTATGCGGAAACGGGGCTATTCTCCGGAATGGCTGGGGACTATCGGACTTCATTGAACAGCATCGTGAAGGTTTTGCTTAGGTTCTCGCCATCCGCTGAGGGCGAAGAGATACAGTCTGATGCTCAGTCAAGGGAGTATTGTTATAAGGCGGTTATTTCCACCGACCCGCCGTACTATGATAACATTGGGTATGCTGATCTTTCCGATTTCTTCTACACGTGGATGAGCCCATCTCTTAAAGTCATCTATCCGGAAACTTTTAGTGTCCTCGTTACGCCGAAAGCTGACGAATTGATTGCAGCGCCATATCGTCATGGCGGAAAGGAGGCAGCGGAAGGTTTCTTCCTTAGTGGAATGACGGCTGCCGTATCTCGAATGGCGCAACAGGTATCTGGTGACTTCCCGACGACAATTTATTACGCCTTCAAGCAAAGCGAAATCGCCGCGGAAGGGATTAGTTCGACGGGCTGGGCTACTTTTCTTGCAGCAGTGATAGATGCCGGGTACTCGATAGTCGGTACGTGGCCAGTAAGGACCGAGCGCGACACCGGTCTAAAAGTCGGTACGAATGTTCTTGCCAACTCGGTCGTCCTCGTCTGCCGCAAGAAGGAAGCCACGGCCGACACCATCACCCGCGCCGAGTTCATCCGCGCTCTGAAACGCGAACTGCCCCCGGCCATCGCCGAGCTTCAGGCCGCCAACATCGCCCCGGCCGACATGCCGCAATCGGCCATCGGCCCCGGCATGGGCGTGTTCTCGCGCTACACCGCCGTGCTCGAGGCTGACGACAGCCCGATGACGGTCAAGACCGCGCTGCAGCTGATCAATGCCGAGCTCGACGACTATCTCGGCGGCATCCAGGGAGAGTTCGACGCCGACACCCGTTTCGCCATCACCTGGTTCGAGCAGAACGGCATGGGCAAGGGCGAATATGGCGTGGCCGACAACCTCGCCCGCGCCCGCGGCATCTCGGTCGACAGCGTCAAGCATGCCGGGATCGTCGAAAGCGCGGCGGGCAAGGTGCGCCTCCTGAAGCGCGACGAGCTCGACCCCACCTGGGCGCCCGAGGACGACGATCACCTGACCGTCTGGGAATGCCTCGCCCACCTCGTGCGCCTGCACCAGAGCGAGGGCCTGTCGCACGACACCGCCGCCCTCCTCAAGCGCTTCGGCCCCCAGGCCGAGGCGGTGAAGGACCTCGCCTACTGCCTCTACGACATCGCAGCCAACAAGCGGCGCGAGGCCTCCGAAGCCACCGCCTACAACGCTCTCATCGCCGACTGGTCGGATCTCACCCAGATGGCCGCCACCGTCTCGCTGGAAGGGCGCGGCGGGCAAATGCGTTTCGAAGTCTAAGGTATTTTACGATGGCCAAGTCCACCCGACAGCACGTCTTCGAGGGCATGGAGCTTCTGCCCGAGGCTCTGATCCCGTTCGTCGAGAAGCGGCTCGAAACCTCACTCACCGGCCATTGGCAGGTGCAGGTGGTGGAACGCGTCTCGGGCCTGCGCCCCAACAGCTCCGGCGCCGTCGGCTGGGACCAGCAGGCGCTCCTGAAGGCGATGATGGCCTTCTGGAAAGAGGCCTTCTCCACCGTCCTCGGCCACCCGGAACGCTCCTACGTCTCGGAGCTGCTCGAGGTGCGCAACCGCCTCGCCCACAACGAGACCTTCACCTACGACGACGCCGAACGCGCCCTCGACACGATGCGGCGGCTCCTCGAGTCCGTCAGCGCCAAGGAGACGGCGGACAAGATCAGCGCTTCCCGCGACACGATCCTGCGCACGAAGTACGCGGAACTCGCCCGCAATGAGGAGCGCCGCAAGACCGCGCGGCTCGACATCTCCGTCGACACGGTGGGCGGCCTTCTCCCATGGCGCGACGTGGTCGAGCCCCACCAGGACGTCGCCACCGGCGAATTCCAGCAGGCCGAGTTCGCAGCGGATCTTGCAAAGGTCCACAACGGCAGCGCCCCGTCGGAGTATCGCAACCCGCGCGAGTTCTTCGCCCGCACGTATCTCACCGACGGGCTGAGCAACCTGCTCATCGGCGCGGCCAAACGGATGAGCGGCGCAGGCGGCGACCCCGTAGTCGAACTTCAGACCAACTTCGGTGGCGGCAAGACGCACTCGATGCTGGCGCTCTACCACATGGTAGGCGGTACTTCGGCCGAGGATCTCCCGGGCTTGGACCAGTTGTTGTCGCGCAATGGCCTGACGGTGCCGACCAACGTCAATCGCGCGGTGCTGGTCGGTACCTCGCGCGGCCCGCAGGACGTGATTGTGCTCGAAAGCGGCCAGAAGATTCGCACGATCTGGGGCGAACTGGCTTGGCAGCTCGGCGGCACCGAGGCGTTCGAGATGCTGCGGGAGAACGATGAACGCGGCATCGCGCCGGGCTCCAACCTCCTAGAAGCGCTCTTCAAGCGATACGCGCCCGGCCTGATCCTGATCGATGAGTGGGTCGCGTACCTGCGCCAGATCTACAAGGTCGCCGATCTGCCATCAGGATCCTTTGACGCCAACTTGTCGTTCGTCCAGTCACTGACCGAGGCCGTCAAGGCGTGCCCTGGCGTGCTGCTGGTCGCGTCGCTGCCGGCATCGCAGATCGAGGTCGGTGGCGAGGGCGGACAGGAAGCGCTCGCCCGGCTCAAGCAGACGTTCAGCCGTGTGGAGTCGTCCTGGCGGCCGGCCAGTCAGGAGGAAAGCTACGAGATCGTCCGGCGCAGACTGTTCAAGGACATACCCGGCGACAAGTTTCACCACCGGGACAACACGCTGAAGCAGTTCGCCAAGCTTTATCGGGAAAACGCGAACGAGTTCCCGAACGGCTGCGCCGACGAGGACTACCGACGGAAGCTGGAGAAGGCTTACCCGATCCACCCGGAGCTGTTCGACCAGCTCTACACGAGCTGGGGCTCCCTAGAGAAGTTTCAGCGGACACGTGGCGTTCTCCGCCTAATGGCTCAGGTCATCCACGAGCTTTGGATGGGCAACGACCCGTCGGTAATGATCATGCCTGGCAGCGTGGCGATCAGCTCTGCGCGGGTCGAGCCGGAACTGCTCCATTATCTCGATACGAGCTGGCAATCGATCATAGCCGCTGACGTCGATGGCGTTTCCTCGACACCCTACAAAATCGATCAATCGGCACCGAACCTGAACCGCTACTCGGCAACGCGCCGTATCGCGCGCGCCGTGTTCATGGGAACCGCGCCGACGCATGCTCAGGAGAACAAGGGGCTCGAGGACAAGCAGATCTACCTCGGCGTGACGCAGCCGGGCGAGCGTCCTGCTATCTTCGGCGATGCCCTTCGCCGGCTCGCGAACCAAGCCAAGTTCATGCATAGCGATCTTGGCCGGTACTGGTACTCCATGTCGGCCAGCCTTAACCGGCTTGCTGCGGATCGTGCCGCGCAATTTGAAGAGGCCCTCGTCCTTCACGAGATTGATAAGGCACTGACGGTCTACATCAACGGCATAGCGGACCGAGGCCACTTCGACGCGGTACAGATTGCGCCGGGCAGCTCTGCTGATATCCCGGACGAAGCTGGCGGTGTCAGGGCAGTCGTCCTGGGCGTTGCACATCCGCATACCGGGCGGGAGGGGTCAGCGGCCTTAACGGAAGCAAAAGACATCATGATGCAGCGAGGAAATACGCCTCGCGTCTACCGCAACATGCTTGTCTTTTTGGCCGCCGAGCAACGGCAGCTCGACAACCTCAAAGCAGCGCAACGCGCTGCTCTCGCATGGTCCGAGATCGTGAAGGAGACTAAGCGCCTCAACCTCACGCAAAGCGATAGCGCACTCGCTGAAGCCAAATTGAAGGAAGCAAGCGAGACTCTGAAGACGCGTATGAAGGAAGCTTGGTGCTACCTGATCTATCCGGTTCAGGACAGCGCGCAGTCTGATGTCGAATGGAGTTCCGCGAAGGTCCCTGCACAGGATGGACTCCTTGCTCGCGCCAGCAAGAAGCTGGTCAGCGATCAAGGCATTTGGCCGGAGCTTGGCCCGGATAATCTCAATCGTCAGCTTGAGAAGTACATCTGGAATGGCAAGCAACATCTGCTCCTCAAGGACCTGTGGGAATATCTTAACCGGTACACATACCTCCCGCGGGTAAAGAACAGATCCGTCTTGTCCAAGGCGGTGCATGCAGCCGTCAGCGGCATGCTTCCGGGTGCGTTCGCGTATGCCGAACGCTGGGATGAGCAAAACGCCACCTACGTGGGCCTTGCGATCTCAGGCGCGTCCGCCACCCAGGCGGTGATCGACGACCAGTCCGTTATCATTAGGCCTGATATTGCGGAGCAACATCGACAGAATAAAACGTCAGCAGTACCCTCGAAAGGACCGGCACCGGTTGTCACTCATGGGCCAGGAGGCGACACCAAGCCTACTCCGGAAGGATCGGTCACACCGTCCCCTGAGCAGAAGCCTACACGCTTCCACGGGACCGTAATGATTTCGCCAGAGCGCCCAGCGCGGGACATCCACCAAATTGTCGAAGCAATCATCGAGCAGTTGACCACTGTGCCGGGGGCCGACGTTTCGATCACGCTGGAGATCGACGCTGAAGTGCCCACGGGTCTCGACCGCGCGAAAGTCCGGACCCTGGTTGAGAATGCAACAACGCTTGGCTTCATCGACAAGATGGTTAAATAATGTAACCAACGGCAGTGGCAGAAGAGCGAAATTTCGACGACGGTGGCAGCACTTCCTCTGACCCCCTCGTCGAAGCAATTTTTAGCTGCGGCATTTCCCCTTTCTATTCAGCGCCTTAAAAGCCCTTCACCGTATCTGTGCAGTCATCAGGTTCGGAGAATTTCGGCCTGGAGAGAGGGCTTTCAGGCCACTTGGCGTCGAAGCCAGTGCTCAGCCCCTCCCGCATAACCCTCGAATATAACGGGAATTTCCGGCCGCAGCCGGATCGGGAGAACGCTTTCGCTAGGGCAGCTGGCGGATGGGGTGGGATTCGAACCCACGAGACGGTTCCCCGCCTGCCGGTTTTCAAGACCGGTGCCTTCAACCGCTCGGCCACCCATCCGTGCGGCGGCACCTTATGCGCAAATTTTGTCCGTGGCGAGGGCCGCCGGCTTTCCGGTCACAGGGGCGCGCAGGTACACATTGCGCCATTCGGTGTGGCGGACGAAGGCATCCGTCAGGCCGAGCGTCGTCTCCGCACCGCCGAGAACGAGATAGCCGTCCGAGGGGACGATACTCGCGATCCGGTTCAGGACATCGGCCTTCGTGACCCGGTCGAAATAGATGAGCACGTTCCGACAGAAGACGATGTCGACCGGCCCGACACGATCGAACGGCTCCAGCAGATTGCGGCACTGGAAATTGATGCGAGAGCGGATTTTCGGCAGAATCACGAAGTGATTGCGCGCCGTTTTCTGGAAGTATCGGTCGAGATAATGTTGCGGCACACCGCGCCCGACCTCGAAGGCGGTGTATTCGCCCATACGGGCACGCGTCAGAGCTGCTTGCGAGAGGTCGCTCGCGAGGATCTCGATCGGGTGGTTGCGCAGCCGGCCGCCATTCTCCTCGAGGAGGATGGCGATCGAATAGGGCTCCTGCCCGGTCGAGGCGGCAGCGCACCAGATGCGGATCGGCCGCCCGCCCCGTGCGGCGATGAGCTTGGGAAGCATCATCGCCGTCAGCGCCTCGAACGGCTTCGTGTCGCGGAAGAAGAGCGACTCGTTGGTCGTCATCGCCTCGACGACCTGCTCGACGATTTCGCGCGAGCCCGGCGTCTTCATCCGCGCGACGAGCGTGCCGATGTCCTTCAGCCCGAACTGTTCGAGGATCGGCTTGAGTCGCGTCGTGATCAGATACGCCTTGTCCGTCGTCAGCGCGAGGCCTGAGCGCTCCTTCAGAAGGCGCCTGAGGTAGGAGAAGTCTTCCTCCAACAGCATCAGAGCGCTCCCTTCATCGCCAACTGGATCGCCGCCGAAATCTCACCCAGCGGAATCACCTGATCGACGACACCGGCTCCGACCGCCGCACCCGGCATCCCCCATACGACACTCGATTCGCGGTCCTGGGCGAACACCCGTCCGCCCGCCGCCGCGATGACCTTCGCGCCCTCGCACCCGTCATTGCCCATCCCCGTGAGGATGACGGCGAGAAGATTGCGGCCATAGATCTCCGCCGCTGAGACGAACAGAACGTCGGCCGACGGGCGGCAGAAGTTGACCGGGGGCGTTTCCGTAAGGCGGAGCCGCCGCGTCGAACCGCTTTGCGAGACGATCATGTGAAAGCCGCCGGGGGCGATCCGTATCTCGCCGGGCGAAAGCGTCTCCTCGTCCTTCGCCTCGACGGCGCGCCAAGATGTTGCGCGCGTGAGATGCTCGGCGAGGATCGGGGTGAACGCCGCCGGCATGTGCTGGACGATGAGCACCGGCACATCGACGCTGGCGGCCGGAAGGCGTGAGAAGAGAGTGATCAGCGCCTGGGGACCGCCGGTCGAGCTCGCGACGAGGAGAACCTGTGGCGGCGCACCGCGCAGCGGGCGAGGCCGCATTGTGCCGGACGACAGGCGCGTCGGAACGGCCGCGCCGAGCGACGCATCGCCGGCACGGGCGAGCGATGGGCCGGGCCCGGCTCTCGATCCCGGCGCCTCCGGGCGTGAGAGTGACGCTCCGGCGGGGCGCGGCGGCGCACCGGCGGCGGTCCCCGATCCGTGGCCGTTGCCGCGGCGCAGCCCCTGCACGATCTCTTCGGCGATGGAGCGGTAGGCGAGCGGCTCGTCGACGGCCGGCTTCAAAATGAAGGTCGCACCGCGCTCCGTCGCCTCCGCGCGCATCGCCCGGCCGTCCAGCGTGTCGGGGGCGAGAACCACCACCGACATCTTCGGATTGCTACCGACGATCTGGCGCAACAGCGCAAGGCCGCGCAGACCGGGAAGCTCGACATCGAGGATGAGCGCGTCCGGATTGTCGTCCGCCTCCCGACCCTCGCCGCAGGGCGACGCCGACTGCAGAGCGAGCACGAATTCCGAGCCCCTCGCAGCAAAGGCGCGTCGCAACGCTGTTCGCAACGCCATCGAATGCGCCAGGAGCTGGACGCGGCGTGGTCTCGTCCGTTCCGCCGGCAGATCGGTGAGCGTCACGCGCTGGCCAACGTCACGACATTGTCGAACAGACGATCGACAGCGACGATGAGAACGAGATGACCGTCCGAGCGCTGAACGCCCGTCACGATCTCGCGCCAACGGCGATCGAGGTTCATCGGCGCGGGCTCCCTCTCCGCCGAGCTGGAGCGCAGAACATCCCCCATCTGGTCGACGGCGAGGCCGAAAAGCTCGTTCTGCCGCTCGATTCCGATCGCCATCGTCAACTCATTTGCCGCTGGCGAAAAGCCGAGGATCTGGCGCGTATCAACAGCCGTCACCAACCGCCCACGCAGATTGAGAACCCCGATAATCCCCGGTGGCGACTGCGGCACCGTCGTGATGCGCGTGAGGAGAAAGACCTCGTGCACGGCGCTGATCGGCAACGCGAACCAATGACCGGCGAGCTTTGCGGTCACGTATCCTTCCGCCTCGTCGACGATGACTTTGTTCTGCCTGCTCACGCCGCGATCTCCTCGCTTCGGGGCCGCGTGAAGTCGCGCAACGATTGGAGAAGGCCATTGCGATCGAGCTTCGAGATGTAGTCGGAGAAGCCCGCCGCGCGCGCCCGCTGGATCGCGTCCTCGTCGATGAGGCCGGTCAGCGCCAGGATCGGCACGTGATTGAGCCGCTCAATCCGCCGCACGGCCTTGGCGAAGGCGAAGCCGTCCATCTCCGGCATGTCGACGTCGGTGACGATCACGGACGGGACCATGCCCGCTTCGAGCTTATCGAGAGCCTCGACGCCGGATTCGCACACCACCGGATCGAAGCCGGCCGAGCGCACCACCGGCGCGACGAGATTGCGGAAGAAGACGCTGTCGTCGACGAGAAGGATCTGATCCATGCTCGCGGCGAGCTTGCGGTTCATGTGCGGCTCGAACCAGTGCGCCGAGGCGAGGCCCAGGAAGTAGCTGACGTCGATGATCTCGGCCGCCGCACCGTTGATGATCGCACTGCCGAGGATCCCGACCTCCTCCGATGGGATCTGCACCTCCACGCTGTCCTCCACGATGTCGATGATCTCGTCGACGAGGAGGCCCATCGAGCGGCCTGCGTCCGACATCACGAGAAGCGGCTTGCGCTCGCCTTCGCTCGGATCCGGCGGATTGCCGAACCAGACGAGCGGGATCAGCTCGTTATTATACTGGATGTGCCATTGACCGTTGCTCTGCTCGGCGTCGGCGAGCGAGATTTCCTCGAGCCGCGTGATCAGGCTGATCGGCAGTGCCTTGCGGTTCTTGGTGTTGGCGCGGAACATCAAAAGAAGCTGCTTGTCCTCCGCCGCCTCGATCTCCTCGGCCTGCTTGTTGACCGCCTGAACCGCCGCCTCGCTGGGGTTTGATGCCGCCGAGCGCACGCCATTCGGATCGACGATCATGATGACCCGGCCATCGCCCAGGATCGTCGAGCCGGAAAAGATCTCGAGCCCGCGAAGCGCCGCCGGCATCGGCTTGACGACGATCTCCTCCGTTCGCGCCACGGTGTCGACGAGCATCCCGAAACGAAGGCCGCGCGCGCGCATCACCATCACAAACCCGCGGGTGTTCTCGTCGGCGTTTCGCGGCACGCCCATCTCATCGAGGCTCGACGGCAATTGCAGCACGGACTTGAGGTCCACCACCGGCAGAAGGCGATCGCGCGAACGCAGCACCGGCGCTTCCTTGATGAGCTGAATCGAGTGCGGGCCGCCCGGCTCCACTTTCAAAAGCTCGTCGACCGAGGTTTGCGGGATCGCGAAATCCTCGTCGTCGACGCCGACGATGAGCGCGCGCAAGATCGCGAGCGTCAGCGGGATCTTCAGCGTGAAGACCGACCCCTGCCCCTTGTTGGAGCGCACGTCGATCGACCCGCCGATCCGCTCCACGTTGGACTGGACGACGTCCATCCCGACGCCGCGTCCCGAGACGCTCGTCACCGTTGCAGCGGTCGAGAAGCCAGGCTCGAAGATGAAGGAAAACACGTGCTCGGCCGACATGCGCTCAGCCTCTTCGGCCGTCGTGATGCCGCGCTCGACCGCCTTCGCCCTGATCTTGTCGACGTCGAGCCCGCGTCCGTCGTCGGCGATCTCGACCAGGATCTGACCGCCTTCATGATAGGCGTTGAGGGTGATCTTGCCCTTTTCCGGCTTTCCGGCCGCGATCCGCTCGAGCGGCATTTCGAGACCGTGATCGGCCGCGTTGCGCACCATGTGGACGAGCGGATCCTTGATGCTTTCGAGCACCTGACGATCGAGCTCGGTGTTCGCACCCGACATTTCGAGTTCGATCTGCTTGCCGAGATTGGAGGACACGTCGCGCACGATCCGTGGCAGCTTGCGCCAGGCATTCCCGATCGGCTGCATGCGGGTCGACATCACCGCCTGCTGCAATTCGCCGGTGACTGTCGAGAGACGCTGAAGGGCGAGCTTGTGGTTCGTTCGCTCCTCGTGGCGCATCACCTCGGTGAGTTCGTTTCGGGTGAGGACCAATTCCGAGACGACCGTCATCAGATGCTCGAGCGTCTCGACGGAGACGCGAATCGAGCGGTCGCCGCCTTGGTCGCCGCCTTCGGCCTTCTCTTGTTCCGCCTTCGCGGCCGGCTTGGTGCTCGCATCGTTGGCGGGCGGCGCCTTCGGGGGTGATTTGGGCGTCATGGCGGTCGCCGCGAGTTCGCTGGCGCCGCCGTCGCCGGTCGGCTCCGCGACGGCCGCCATGGGGCTCTCGTCCGCCGCCGCTCCAGCGTCCGCCTCCGCCTCCGCGGGGGGTGCAGCCGGCACGTCACTGCCCGCCTCGTTGAGCGCGCTGATGATCGCCTCGTCGGACCCTTCGGGCTCCTGCCCGCTATTCGCCTCGATCGCGGCGAGAATCTGCTTCAACCGATCCGCGACGCGCAGCATGGCGTCGATCGCCTCGTGCGTGACCGGCTCGCCATTGCGCATCCGGTCCATCAGGCTTTCAGCCGCATGCGCGAGCCCCGCCATGCGCGGCAGGCCGAGGAATCCGCATGTTCCTTTGATGGTGTGCATCATCCGGAACAGCTCGTTGACCATCGCCGTGCCGTCCGCCTCGTTCTCGAGTTCGACGAGGCGAATGTCCACTTGCTCCAGTGATTCGTAGGTGTCCGTGATGAACTCCGCGAGGAGATCGTCCATTCCGTCCATGCTCGTCCTCCTCAGGCAGCGGCTTGACCGAGTACGCTGTCGAACTCCGGACCAGGGGACCGGAGACCCCGGAGCCAGCCCGCTGGCGCGCTCCAACTCATCGTTTCATGTCATCCGTCTCCGCCTCGCTGTGGGTGGAGCCGTGATCACCATGCCGATTGTGAACGGGCCACCTTGCGCGAAGACAGCGTGAGCGATGCCGAAGCATCATCGGCGGCGCGCCCGCCACCGGAGCGCGCGATCGGACCGTTCACCGGTCGCTCCGACCCGCCGTCAATGTCCGCCCCCTTTGGGCGCGGCCTTCGCCTCACCTTTCGGGACCGAACTCGGATAGGCGATGCGGGCCGCTCCCAGCGACTTGGGCGCTGGCGCGGGTGCGCCCGGCATCCCCTTCTGCGGCGCCGTGAGGTCGATATAATTCAGCCCGTCGACGAGTAGGTCCTCGACGACCGGCGCGCCCATCCGTTCGTTGACCCGCACCTTCGCCTCCTCGGCGAGGGACGCGAGATCGAACCGGGCAAGCTTGCCGAACGAGGCTTCGGCGTTGCCGTAGATCGAGCGGAAGATTTCGTCGGTGATGAAGGGGTCGGGCTCGGAGGCGAGCCCGCGCAGCACCGCCGCATCGGCCGTGTAGACCATCCGCACGACGACATAGCCCGTCACCTGTCCGCCCTGGACGACCGGCACTGAGATCGTCGGCAGCGAGGTATAGCGAAGGCCTTCGAGACGCGGCGTCTCCTGCTTGTCGGTCTCCTGCATTTTCCAAGAGGCGACGGCATAGCCCGCGCCCAATGTCACGCAGACCGCCCACACGCCGACGAGAAACAGCTTCATGTCAGACGCTCCTGTGCCGGCGGCCGGATCGGGGAATGCGGGGCGTAGGTGCCGTCCCATTCGTCCGCCATCACCGCATCGGCGACCAACTCGGCGACGAGCTCGGCGGCCTGCAGACGCACCTTGAGGAGCGATTCCTCGCGCGCCAGCTTATGGCGGAGCCGGCTGACCTGATCGGAAAGCGCATCGTCGAGCGCGTCGATCGGGACCGCACCGAACCGGCTGAGCTGCAACAGCGCCCGCCCCTTCGCCTCGGCGAAGCCGGCATCGTCCACTCGTCCGCCGGTCTCGAGCGCCGCGATGCAGTCGTCGACGAGGGCTTCGAGGCGCGCCAAGGACGTTGCGAGGGCCTGGGTCATCCGATGTCTCCGGCACGATCGTCGAGCATCCGGTCGATGATTTGCGCGACGCCGATCTCGCCCGTCTCCGCGACGCTCGCGGCGACATGCTCGGCGAAGAGGCCGCGCCACATGGCGCCGGCGCTGCCGCCCCAGACCGGGTTGTCCGCGTCGGGCAACATGCTGGCCATGAACGGGGTGAGCATCGCCGCCTCGAACTTTCGGCCGAGGCTCTCCGACGGCGCGTTGCCGAGGGCGTCGCCGCCAGCGGCGCGGGCCACGTCGTCGAACGAGGCGCGATCGACGCGATTGTCGTTGGCGACCGGAGCGAACGGAGCGGCGCGGGCGGCCCGCATCATCCCGTCCACCCCGCCTTGCCCATCCAAGCGGCCTTGAATGATGGACACTGACCGCCCGTCGAGCGCGAGGATCGGGTTCGGCCCCATCGAAATAGGTGACATGCCGTTCTTCCTTCTGAACACCCGGCCGGGTCGATCCATCGATCGGCGCGGGGCCGGTTTTATCGACGGTGCCGCGGTCCGGGGCGGTCGGTGAGCCTCCGACGGTCACGCTCCGCGCGATCGGCGTCGCGGTGTCCGGGCGTGGCGCGGGGGACGAGGCCGGGCTTCGCGATAACTGAAATCGTCCGAGCATGGCGCGCGAAGCACCGCTCGAGAGAGGCTAAGCGCGGAGCCTGTCGGCAGGCTTGCCTGGAGGGGGTCGTCATCGCCTGCGCTGCAGATGTTCGAGCGCGATGACGAGAAGTTGCTTGGCCGCCTCGCTGCGACGCTCGCCCGCTTCGGCCGTCTTCGCGTTCTCGTCGAGGCGGCGCGCCGCGACGTCCTCCTTCGCGTGGCGGTGATGGGCGGCGGCCGCGCGGCGGCGCAGTTCCTCGGTCCGCCGCGCGTTGCGTTGCAGCGCGCCGGCCATCGTCGTGACGATCATGCCGTGGAGGGGGCTGTCCTCGTTGAGCGCCTCGACGATCGCCGCGCCCTGTGCCTCGCTCTCGCGATAGGCGTCTTCGGCGGCGCGGTGCTCTGCCGCGGCGAGGCGGGCGAGCGCGCGCTGGGCCTCCGCGACACGGCGCAGACGATCGGCGGACCGGCCCATCACAGCGCCTCCGCGAGCTGGCGGAAGGCGTCCATGAAGGCGAACATCATCTCGCGGATCGTGACCGCCATCATCAGGAGACCGCCCGCCGTGATGAACGGCAGCGCCACGAAGAAAGCCGGGATCTGCGGGGTCAGCTTGTTGGTGAGACCGACGGCGAAGTTGACGACCACCGAATAAATGAGAAAGGGCGCCGCCAGGCGAAGCGCCACGAAGAACGCTTCCGAAGCGCGGTCGGTCACCGACACCAACGCCTCGCGAAGGTCGAGCCCGTCCCCCGGCCCGATCACCTGATAGGAGCCGACGAGCGCGCGCAGGATCTCGTAATGAAGGTCCGCGAGGAAGAGGATGGCCACCGCCGTCACCATGAAGAGATTGGCCGCCGCCTGGCTCGGCTCTCCCCCCTCGATCCCCGCGCCGGGAATGCCGCCGAGCCCGATCGCGTTCGCGATGCCGACCGACAGCGTCTGCAACGCCATGAAGAGAAGGCGTGACAAAAGCCCGATGAGGAGACCGATGATCGTCTCGGTTCCGAGAAGGATGAGGATATCGGCCGGCGCGGCGTTGCCGACAGCGAGGATCGCCCGATCAATCGCAACCGGCGCGATCGACAGGGCGAGCCCCAGCGCCAGGAAGAGACGCACCTGGACCGGGATCCGCATCGAGGAAAATCCCGGTGCGATCATGAACACACCCCCGACGCGCGCGAACACCACGGCGAGGCCCAGAACGACGCTCGAAAGCGCCGCCTCGTTCACGAGATCGAGCCGATCGGCTGGACCGTGGCGCCACGCGCGATTTCGAGATGCGACAGGACCGGAATCGAGGGGAACATGCGCTCGATGATCATCCGCACATAGGGACGCGCATCGGGTGCGGTGACGATCGCGAAGCGTGAATGGATCGCCATCAGCTCCTTGATCGACTTCGAGGCCGCCTCGCCGAACTCCTCGACGAGGCGCGGATCGAGAGTGAGTTCCACGACCTCACCCTTGGCGTCGCGCTTCAGCCCCTGATGGAAGGCGAGATCCCAGCGATTGCCGAGACGCAACACGTGAAGCGTCCCATTCTCGGCAAGGTCGCCGCAGATTTGCGAGGCCATGCGGATGCGCACGTGTTCGGCAACCGCCTCGGCCCGGCGCGCGTGCGGGCTCGCCTCCGCGATCGCCTCGAGGATGAGATGGAGATTGCGGATCGAGATTCGCTCGGCGAGGAGGAGCTTGAGGACGGCCTGGAGCCCGGAATTCGAGATCTGGGACGGGACCATCTCGTCGATGAGGCGCTTATATTCGGGATCGAGGCGATCGAGCAGGGCGCGCATGTCTTTGTAGGACAGGAGCTGAGCGAGGTTGTTGCGCGTGATCTCGACGACATGGGTCAGGACGACCGACAGATTGTCGATCGGAACGAACCCCTCCCGCTTGACGTCCGCCGTGAAGGCCTCGTTGATCCAGACGGCTTTCATGCCGAAGGCCGGATCGCGTGTCGCGTCGCATGGCACCTGTGGGGACGGCGCCTCGCCGGTGACGATCAGATAGTCACCGACCCGGAGCGCTTGGGAGGCGACCACCGTGCCGTGGATCAGGATTTCGTAGCCTTTGGCGGGCACGGTCAGGCTCTCGCTGACCTTGATCTCGGGGATCACAAATCCGTATTCGCGCGCGAATTTGCGGCGGATCTTCGCCACGCGATGCGCGAGCTCGGTCGGCGAGCGGAGCACCGTGCGGGCGAGCTGCTTGCCGACCACGAGTTCGATCTCCGGCACGTCGAGCTCGGCCTTGACCGAATCCTGCGCCGATCGCACCGCCTCGTCGGCCGCGGCCTTCGCCGCCGTCTCGCGCGCCAGCGCCTCGGCCCGCCGTTGACGGGGGATCGTGTAGGCGACGAAAGCGAGCACCGCGGCGAGGATAATGAAGGGGATCGAAGGAAGGCCCGGAACGATCGCGAACAGCGCCATCAGCGTCGCCGCCATCAAGAGCGCCCGCGGATAGGCGCCGAGCTGTCCGAGGACCGCCTTGTCCGCCGATCCGCGCGTCCCCCCCTTCGAGACGAGGAGACCGGCCGCGAGCGAGATGATGAGCGCGGGGATCTGGCTCACCAGGCCATCGCCGACCGACAGGCGCGTGAAGACGTCGGCCGCGGAAGACAGCTCCATTCCATATCGCGTGGTCGCGATGATGATCCCGCCAAAGATATTGACCGCGATCACGATCAGCGAGGCGATCGCCTCGCCGCGCACGAACTTCGACGCGCCGTCCATCGAGCCGAAGAACGAACTCTCCTCTTCGAGTTCGCGACGGCGCCGCTGCGCCTCTTCCTCGTTGATGATGCCGGACGACAGGTCGGCGTCGATCGCCATCTGCTTGCCGGGGATCGCATCGAGCGTGAAGCGGGCCCCGACCTCGGCGATCCGGGTCGCGCCTTTGGTGATGACGAGGAAGTTGACCACGACGAGGATGATGAAGACGACGATGCCGATGACGAAGTCGCCGCTCATCAGGAAGTTGGCGAACCCGGCGATGACGTTGCCCGCCGCCGTCACGCCCTCATAGCCGTTGGCGAGAATGAGGCGCGTCGTCGCGACCGACAAGGCGAGCCGCAACATCGTCGCGATGAGAAGGATCGTCGGAAAGGAGGAGAATTCGAGCGGCTTCTCGATCCACAGCGCGACCATCAGAATGAGCACGGCGAGCGCGATCGAGAATGCGAGGCCGATATCGATGAGGAAGGTTGGGATCGGCAGGATGAGAACGCCGAGCATCGAGATGACGCCCACCGCGAACGCGATGTCGCGCACTCCGGCCGGCACGATATCCGGGACGCCGTTGCGCGTCTGATCACGCGCGGGACTGGCTGTCGTCGTCATAGGTAGTCCGCCCTCATGGCAAGGCACGCTGGGCCGATCGCGGCCCGGCCGACTCATTGCGGCCGCGTCAAAGTCTGTCGGGAAAGGCTTGAGTGGGGCTGGCGTGGCGGCGCGTTTCGCCCCGCCGCCGCCCGCGATGGCGCGGATCGCGGCCGGTCAGAACCCGATCGCGATACGGTTGTAGACCTCTTCGGTGAAGGCGAAGATGTGCGCCCCCATAAAGGAGGCCGACAGCGCCGCGACCACGAGGATCGCGATGATCTTCGGGATGAAGGTGAGGGTCATTTCCTGCACCTGGGTCAGCGCTTGGAGGAGCGAGATCGCCACGCCGACGACCATCGCGACGATGACCGCGGGCGCGGCGGCGATCAACACGGTGAAGATCGCCGACTGCACCAGATCGATGGCGTCGACCTCGGTCATTGTCAGAAGATCGTGAGGCCGGCGCCGAGGCGGACGCTCTCGCCGCTCTCGAGCGTCGCATAGGCGCCGTCGGAGGTGATCTGGACCGCGGCCACGACCCCACTTTCGCCGCTGGCGGTCGCGATCGTGCGTCCGATCATCGCCTGCGCGTCGCCGAGCGCATTCGCGGTCATCATCGCGGAGAGGCGATCATTGGTGATGATGTTCTGCTCGACATTCGAGAAATTCGCGAGCTGGGCGATGTATTCGGTGTCCGACATCGGCTCGAGCGGATCCTGGTTCTGCATTTGCGTCACCAGGAGGCGCAGGAAGGCGTCATAATCGAGGGTCGGCGCGCTCTGGGCCATGGTGACATCGCCGACCTGGCCTTGCGGATTGTTGCCGACGGGGGGAACTGTGGTCATGTCATCCTCGCTCGGATCTCAATTCAGAAGATGGTTCGGCCGGCCTCGTCTCGGCGGATCGACGACGCGTTTGGCGCCCGGCACGTTCTCGGTCGCCGCCTCGTCGTCGCGCGGCGGCTCGATTGCGCACGGTGTCGCATCGGTCTCCGACGCGGCACGGCGGCTCCGCCGATCGTCCCGCCCGCGCGGGTCGGCCGCCTCGGGCGGAAGCGCGAGGAGCGCAGCCTCCTCCGCGAAGAGATTTCGCAGCGTCCGCAAGGCATGGAAGGGCCGCTCGGCCGCCACCTGCCCCGCCGCCTCGGCCACGCCCTCGGATAGAAGCGGGGTGTCGAGGACGCGGCGCACATCGGTCGCCATCGCGTCGAAGAGACGGCGGCTCGCCTCGGCATTCTGCGGATCCATCAGCATCGCCTGGACCGCGAAATAAAGCTGCCGGAGCGGCGTCGTCGTATCCTCCACCTGGAGGACGTGGTTTTCGAGGAGGAACGTCGCGTCGTTGAGGAGCTCGAGCGTCACCTTGCGATCCACTCGAACCACCGCGCCATTCAGGAAGAGCCGTTCCCCTGCCCGCAACGACAGGTGCATCGGCCGAACGCCGGGCGGCCGGTTGTCGGCCTCGTTCCGGCGTGGCCGGCGGGATGCCGGGCTCATGCCGCGATCCCGTCGCGGATCGTCCGATTGATCTCGATGAGCGGGCCCCAATTCTCGCCCTTGCCCGCGATGATCGCGTCGGTCTCCTTGATGGTCCACAGGCCGATCGAGATGAGATTTCCCTTCAGTTCGTCCGACAGATCGTTCGCCGGGTGGCTGAGATCGCGAATGAGGTGGCCCCATAGCGTTTGCATATAGCGGGACGCTTCCAGAGCGAGCGCAGGCGATTGGGGAGTGGCTCTTGCTTGTTCCATCAGCGTCAATCCTTGGTCGAAGGCGATGCGCTCCTGCTCTCGCCGGACATCGCTCGCCCCGTCCCGCACGTCCACATAGCTGTCAGCCGGCAAAATCGGACTCCTTACGCGTAGTTGAGAATACTGAGGCGCGAGAGCTGGTTGGTGAGCGCGTAGCTCATCTCGATCTGCGTCGTGAGAAGATCGATCCGGACCTTGGCCTCGGCGGGGTCGGCGCCTTCGGCATCGGCGATTTTCAGGGACAGGATGTCTCGGGCGAGACTCATCCGCCCGTCGGCTTTGGCGATCGCATTCTCGGCAAAGCCGAGTTCGCCCTTCAACGCCAGCACCTCGGTGATCGCCGTGCCGAGCACGATACGCGCTTCGGAGACGATGGCGTTGCGGGTCTCCTGGCTGAGCGCGGTGAATCCGAGCCCGGCGATCATCGTGAAGCCCCGCGCGAGATCGCGCATCGCCGCCTCGTTGGCGTTCGTCGACGTCTCGGTGCGCTCGGACGGGGCGATGCGGCTCATCATGTTGGTCGACGATGCGGCCGACCAATCCGTGGTCCAGGCCGGATCGTCGAAGAGGTTCGCGAAGGCGTTGTCGAGGAAGGTCTCCATCGCCGCCGGCGTGATCGCGGCCGAAGCCGGATTGCCGACCGCGACGCCGAACTCGGCGAGGAACGCCGCTTCCACCGCCGCCCGTGGACCATTGTCATAGCGATTGAACGGCCGCGCCGTGGAGTTGAGACCGCCGAACAGATACGAGCCGCCATCCGAGGCGTTCAAGCGATCGGCGAGCCGGTCGAGCGAGGAGACGGCCTGCACCTCCATCGTGTTCGCGGACTGCACCCCGGGTGGCAGGGCGACGAGCGCGCTCAACATCTCGGAGGCGACGGTTTCGAGATCGGCCAGCGCCGTCTGCGTTTGCGACAGGCGCGCCGTCGCTCCGGCGTTCGACGTCATCAGCGTCTCGAGCAGGGCGAGATCCATGCGCGTCGAGACGGTCCGCCCGGTACCGCTCCCGAGCGTCAGGCCGACATCGGCATGGCGCTGCGTGGCGATTTCCGTCGTTCGATCAACGAGTTCGCTTTGCAGACGCTGAACGGACGCGCGCGGCGCATTGCGCAAAGCCGCGGTCGAAATATAGCTCGTTTGCATCAGGCGACCCTCAAGAGCGTGTCGAACATTTCGTCGATGATCATGATGAGGCGCGAACTCGCCGCATAATTGCGCTCGATCTCGAGCTGCATCGCATACTCGTCGTCCATGTTGATCCCGGTCGCGCGGGAGAGGGCGTCGGAGGTGCGGGCGAGGATGGCGCGCTCGGTGGTCGATTGGGCGGAGACGTTCGAGCGCAACTCCTCGAGCCAGCCGACCGACGCCGTCGCGAAGTTCTGAAGCGTCCCCGACGCGGTGATCTGTGCGTCCGTGTCGAAGGTCTGGATCGCGGTGAGGTCCTCGCCGAGCTGCAACAGCCGCTCGGCAAAGGCCGCGTAACCGGATGGATTGCCCGTACCGTCGCGCAAATTCTCGACGGCGCCGCCTTGCGAGGGATCGACGTCGGGCGCGACGGCGATGGTCCCGGCATAGTCGGGCCCGCCGGCGTTGATGAAGAGGCTGCCCGTCCCGTCCTCGAAAATTTCGGTGAGCGTGCGGGCGATCTCGTCGAGCTGGAGGCGGTAGGTCGGGGCGAGATTGTCCCGAATTTGGGCATGACCCGCGATCGAGCCGCTCCGAAGGGGCATCGTCGCGTCGTCGCCCGTCACCGCGAGCCCGTCGACGAAGACGGTGCCGCCGATCGTGTCGACCGTGTAGACCGGGGTCCGGGTGAACGACACGTCGCGCGCCACCTTGTCGAACAAGGTGATGCCGCTATCGGTGAAGAGCGCGACGTCGCCATTCTCGCGCTGCATGGTCGTGATGCCGATATATTCCGACATCTCAGCCACGATGGCGTCGCGGCGATCCTGCCACATCGTGGCGTCATCGCCCGTGCTAGTCGCCTTCACGATGGCGGTGTTCGCCTTGTCGAACTCGCCGAGAAGCCGGTTCAACTCCTCGACCGCGGAGCCCATCTCCCGATCGGCGGATTCGCGCAGGAGATTGAGCTCGTTCGCCGCCCTGTTGAGCGCGTCGGCGAGATCCCGCGCGGTTTCGATCGCGGTCTGACCGAACAGCGGGTCGTCCGGCGCGTTCGCATATTCGGCGAGCGCGGCTTGCAGGTCGCCGACGAGGGCCGCGGGCGACACCCCGTCCTGGGGGTCGCCGACCGTGTCGGCGAGCACCTTGAGGTGGGCGAGCATCGCGTCCTGCTCGGCGGCGGCCGAGGTCGCCTTGATCATCCGAGTGAAGAGAGCGAGATCCTCCGCCCGGCGGATGCCGGACAGATGGACCCCGCCATCGGCCGTCGTCGTGGCGAGACCGATGGCACGCGAACGGGTCGGGTCGCTGGCCGCCGCGACGTTGCGGCCGGACAGCGCGATCTGATTTTGCGAGACAAGAAGGGATTGCCGCGCAACGTTGGCCGCAACGTTGAGACTCATGGTGCTGCTCTTTGCTTCGCCGTCAGCGCTTGAGGTTCACGAGCACTTCGAGGAGCTCGTTGCCCGTCTGGAAGCTCTTCGAGTTCGCCGTGTAGGCACGCTGCGCGATGATCATGCCGGTGAGTTCGTTCGCGAGATCGACGTTCGATTGCTCGATCGCCCCGATCACCAGCGAGCCGTTGCCGGCATCGTTCGGCAACGCGATCCGCAGATCACCCGATTGAACCGTGACGCCGTAGACATTGCCTGGTCGCGGATCGAGTTGATCCGGGCTCGGAACATTCGCGAGCGGGAGGCGGTAGAATTCCACCTGGGTGCCGTCCTCGTAGATCGCGGAGATGCGACCATCATCGCTGATCGATACGTCCTGGACGGTCGCCGGGGCATTGCCGTTGATCGCAATTTCCAGAGGCTCGAAATCGGCGGCGAGCTGCGTGGTGTCCGTGATGTTGAGCATCAGCGGCGCGGAGGAATCGGGAAGCTGCACCTCCAGGATCGCCTGCTGCGCCGGATCGATCGAGTTGACCGGGCCGGAATAGGCGGTCGCCGGCACCGTCGAGTTGACGTTGCTGATGAGGCCGGTCGACTCGTCAAAGGTGAGCGTCGCCTGGGCGAGGATCGGATTGGCCGGCGTCGCCCCACCGATCGGCGGATTGGGGTTCGTGTAGGGGAAGTCCGTCGTCACGCTCGGATCGGCGGTCGACTTGTCGAAGACGACAACCTCCCACTGCGCCGACTGAGGAACCGAGGGGTCGTATTCCTGAACCTTAGTCCAATAGACGTCGAGCGTCACCTCGCCGCCCAGATCATTATAGGCGACGATCGAGCTCTTGACCGTGTGTTCGGAGGTGACCGCATTGGC
Organism: Acuticoccus kalidii; assembly: GCF_021556395.1. Taxonomy (GTDB): domain Bacteria; phylum Pseudomonadota; class Alphaproteobacteria; order Rhizobiales; family Amorphaceae; genus Acuticoccus; species Acuticoccus kalidii. Next base: position 478,567 of record NZ_JAKGCS010000006.1, on the reverse strand, counting down.
CGACGGCGTGTCGCCGGTCGCGACTTCCGCGTCCAGTTCGAGATTGGCGCGGTACGTGCCGGAGGTCGACGGGGTCGCGCGCATGTTCATGTAATCGATATTGACCGGCTCGAGTCCCGCCGTGCCGTTCAGCGTGATCACCGGCTCCTCACCGGCGACCGACGGAAAGCCGAGAAGCGCGAAACCGCCGGTGTTCACGAGATTGCCGGACTGCCCGTCGATGACGAACGAGCCGGCGCGGGTCAGAAACCGTCCGCCATTGTCGCCCTCGACGACGAAAAAGCCCTCGCCCTGCACGGCGATGTCGGTCTTCGACAGCGTGTAGCTCAACGGGCCTTCTCGGGAAATTTCATAGTTGATGTTCGCGGTCACGGCGCCGGATGAGTAGCTTCCGGGTCCAGCATCCAAAATCAACGAAGAGAACTCAGCGTCGGCTCGCTTGTATCCGACGGTATTGGCGTTGGCGATGTTATCCGCCACGGTCGCCAATTTATAGGATTGCGCTTCCATGCCGGAAACGCCGGTGCGCAGAACATTGTAGAGGCTCATGGACTTCCCTTCCTTGGGCGTCGCTCGATCACGGCGTCCGGCCGCACGGGGCGAACTCACGCGGGCGTCACGCCCGTCCACTCGACGAAATGCAGTGTTGCCGAAAGTCCTTGTCTCAGGCTGAGACGTTCGCCTTCTCGGCGTTGCCGTGCCGCTGCGCGAGAACGGCGGCGAGCTCGGCGAAGGCATCGGACGAGGCCGGGTCGGTCGGGGTCTGGATCAGCGCCTCATAGATCTCGGGGACGAGCGCGACGGCGCGATCGAGCTCCGGGTCGGCACCGGTTTTGTGACCACCGAGTAGACGCAGGTCCCGCGTATCCTCGAAGCGCGCGACGAGGCCGCGCAAGCGCCGGGACAGCTCCCATTCGTCCGCCCGAAACGCGCGCTGCGCGAGGCGGGAGAGCGAGGCGAGCGGATCGACGGCGGGATATCGCCCCGCCTCCCCGATCGCGCGGGACAGAACGATATGCCCGTCGAGCGAGCCGCGGGCGGCGTCCGCCACGGGCTCCTCCATGTCGTCCCCGTCGACGAGGACGGCGAAGACGGCGGTGATCGAGCCGAAGCCGGAACCGCGGCCAGCGCGTTCGACGAGCCGGGTGAGGTCGGCGAAAACGCTGGGCGGATAGCCGCGCGAGACCGGAGGCTCCCCACCGGCGAGGGCGACGTCGCGCGCGGCATGGGCATATCGGGTCAGGCTGTCGACGATGAGGAGGACGCGCTGCCCCGCGTCGCGAAAGTGCTCGGCGATGGCCATCGAGGTCAACGGCGCGAGGCGGCGCATCATCGCCGTTTCGTCCCCCGTCGCGACGACGGTGACGGTGCGGTCCTTGTGCGGCTTCAAGGGCCCTTCGAGCATCTCGTTCACCTCCCGCCCGCGCTCGCCGACGAGCGAGGCGACGACGACATCGAAGGAGGAGGCCGCGGCGATCATTCCGAGAAGGGTCGACTTCCCGACCCCCGAGCCCGAGAAGATGCCGACCCGCTGGCCTTCCACCAGCGGGGCGAAGATATCGAGAACCTTGACGCCGGTGCGCATCGCCGTCGTCAGCGGGGCGCGTGAGAGGGCGGGCGGCGGATCGGCGTCGACCGGCCGGGCGGGACCGAGATCGAGGCGGCGCCCGTCGAGCGGGCGGGCGAGTGCGTCCATCACCCGGCCAGGCCAGGATTCGTGCGGACGGACGGCGAAACCGCCCATCAGCGCGGCACGGGCGCCCAGAAAGGCCGCGCCGCGCCGCTCATAGGGCGCAGCGACGACGCGTTCGCGGTCGATGCGGATGATCTCGGCGAGCGCCGGTCCATTGGCGTGCGAAATGAGGAGCTGGTCGCCGAGCGCGGCGTGGTTCGAGAGCCCCCGCACGAAGCGCTCTCCCGCCGTCGCCTCGTCGACGACGCCGGACAGGCGCACTGCGGGACGATGATGGCCGGCGAGCACTGACGCCATTTGATCCAAAACGCCCATTTTCATTCCCATTGCGGATCGGCTCGCGTGCCCGAGATGCTGCGCGGGAGCCGCCGGTTCATACGGTCGGTCTTCGAGGGGCCGCATGCCCTCGGAACGGTCGGCCCGCGGACGGGGCCGCCGGGTACCTGTGGTGCGGTCGTCTCCAGAATGCGCGTCGCCGACATGGGACCATGTCGCGACGCAAACTGCGCCGGAGGGTCAGGAGGCGCGCGTGCGTGTCGGTTCGCCTCGCCGGCTCTCGTCTACGCCCAGGATCTAATCGGCGCCCAGGATGCGGACCGCCTGTTCGAGGGACGAGAAGCGATCTTTCGCCGCCGTCTCCGCACGATCGAAAGCGCGCTGGATCTCGATCAATTCGGTGATCGACTGGATCGGATCGACGTTCGATCCCTCGTGATAACCCTGGCGCACCCCATTGGCCGCGCGATCGACGACGGGCTCGCCCGGCAAATCCGACACGAGCGCCGTATCGCCATAGCGGGTCAGAACCGCACCGGCCGGCAGGTCGAAAAGACCGAGAACACCGAGATTGCGGCCGTCCTGCGCGATCGTCCCGTCGGATCCGATCGAGACCGGACCACCGCCCGGCAGGAGCTGGATCGGCGCGCCACCTTCGTCCGCGACGCGATATCCGGTCAGCGTCCGAAGCTCACCCTCATTGTCGATGGTGAACCGGCCGTCGCGCGTATAGGCAAGGCCCGAGGGTGTCTCGATCCCGAACCAGGCATCGCCGGCGATCGCGACATCGAGCGGGTTGCCGGTGGCTTCGATCGGACCGAGCGAACGGTCGATGAACGCGTCCCCGACATTGGCGAAGGCGACCTGGTCGCGGCGATAGTCTGACAGCACCGTGTCGAACGAGACGACCTCGGCGCGGAAGCCGGCGGTGCGCATGTTCGCGACATTGTTGGCGACCGTCGACAGCCGCAGCTCGGTCGCCAATTGTCCCGACAAGGCGACGTAGATATCCGACGCCACTCACAACCCTCCGAGACGGAAAGACTGAACCGACAAAGCGAGATCGAGCGACACGCTCGGCGGCGCGGCGCCGACGCCGAAAAGGCTGAGCACCGGGTCGGAATAGGTGGACTCCGTCGCGTCCCACACCGCGGTGAAGCGGGTGAGGAAGCGGGAGAGCTCTTCGGGATCGGAAAAGGCGGCGATATCGAGCTGCTCGCTGATGAGCGAGGCCTGCCGATCGATGTCGATGGCCGCGAACGCGGCGGGGAGGCCGAGCACCGTCCGCACGACCTTGAAGAGCGCCGGGTCGGCGAGCACGTCGTAGGCGGTGGTGATGTCGGGCGCCATACGCTCGAAATAGAGCGCGAGGCGAACGCCTTCGCCGTCGACTTCGCCGGCATCGACTTCCATCGTCTGCCGGACATAGCGATCGATGACGGCCTGACCGGTGGCCTCGCGCTGCATCGTCAGATCGCCGAAGGAGTCGAAATCGAACGCCGCCGCGAACTCGCGCAGGCGATAGTCCGACGTGCGGTTGGCGAGGGAATCGGGTTCGAGGACCCCCTCCTCCAAGATCTTCCGCATATAGCCTTTCGCGAAGGCGAGATCGGAGAGACCGAACGCCGTCATCGCGAAGCGAAAGAGCCGGGTGTCGGCGACGAATTCGTCGATGCTCGTGACGCTGCGAAAGTTCTCGAGATAATACTCACTCTCGAGCTTGACCGGCGCCTGGTTCGCCGTGATCGCGAGCGAGCGGTCCAAGTTCTGAGCGATCAGGCGATAGCTGACTGAGACACTCATTCTAATGTCCCCCTGTAGGACCGCCAGCCGCTGGATGGCAGGCGGCGCGCGGTGAGGCGGTCACTATCGGTGACAGCGCTGGGCCGGGGCTGTGCGCGCGGCGCTGTTCCATCCGGAGACGCGAAACCTGCTTTGCGACCAGCCTCGGACAAGTTCAGGAGGCTCTAATCCCGTTGCGTCATACGGGAGATGAACTCTTGGCAGTCATATTGGGTCTCGTCATCGGCATCGGCTCGATGTTTGGTGGCTTCATGGCGATGGGTGGCCACATCGAGGTCATCTGGCAGCCGTTCGAATTCCTCATCATCTTCGGCCTCGCCGCCGGCATTTTCATCGTGGCGAACCCGCTCGCGATGGCCAAGCAGACGCTCGGCGCCATCATGGACGCCTCGACCGGCAAGTCGCCCAAGCGGAAAGACTTCCTGGAGCTTCTCGGCCTTCTCTTCGCGCTGATGCGTGATCTGAAGGCCAAGCCCCGCAACGAAGTCGAGGCTCATGTCGACAATCCGGAAGAATCCGAGCTCTTCAAGCAGTTCCCCAACATCTTGAAGGACAAGCTGCTCCTCAATTTCATCTGCGATTATGTGCGGCTCATCCTGATCGGCAACGCCCGCGGCTTCGAGATCGAGGCGTTGATGGACCAGGAAATCAACACGATCCGCAAGGAGAAGCTGAAACCCGCCCTCGCCCTCGGCGAGATCGCGGACGCCCTCCCGGCGATCGGCATCGTCGCCGCCGTCCTCGGCATCGTGAAGGCGATGGGGGCGATCGACCAGTCGCCGGAGATCCTCGGCGGGCTCATCGCCGCGGCGCTCGTCGGCACCTTCATCGGGATCCTGTCATCGTACGCGTTCTTCTCGCCGATGTCCTCCAAGATCAAGACGATCCGCGAGAAGCAGATGAAGCCGTTCCTCATCACCAAACAGGCACTGCTCGCCTACATCAACGGCGCGATGCCCCAGATCGCACTCGAGCATGGCCGCAAGACCATCGCCTCCGGCTACCGCCCGACGATCGACGAAGTCGAGCAGGAAGCCCTCGGCGGCGGCGACAAGCAGGCGGCTTGAGGATCTCATGAGCATCGATGGAAACTCCGTCTCCGACCGGCTACTCGAAGCCGCCGGCATCCAGATCGACCGGTTGCCGATGCTGCCGGTCATCTTCGACCGCGTGGCGAACCAATGCGCCGAGCAGCTCCGCTCCATCGCCGCCTCGCCCTGTTATTTCTCGGTGATGGATATCGAGCAGGGCCGGATCGGCGACCTGCTCGAGCCCTACGAGGCGAACGCCGTCACCGCGATCCTCGAAGTCCCGGAGTGGGACTCGGAAGTCGTCCTCGGCTTCGATCGCGATTTCATCTTTACCATCGTCGAAGTAATGTTCGGCGGCGACGGCAACGAGCAGCCGGAAGAGGACGGGCGCACCTTCTCGAATATCGAGATGAAGATCTGCGCGAAGCTCGCCGAGATGATCTGCGGCACCCTCAGCCAAGCCTTTTCGGTCGCCACGAAAGCGACCTTCCGGCTCGAGCGGCTCGAGACGCGGATGCATTTCGCGGTGATCGGGCGGCGCAACTCGCAGGCCGCAGCCGCCAAATTCCTCGTTCAGGCGATCAATCGCGGCGGCGAGATGTTCATCATCCTGCCTCATGCCGGCCTCCAGATGGTCCGCCGCGCGCTCTCCACGATGGCCGGCAGCGAGCCGGGTACGCGCGACCCGACATGGGTGCGGCAGATGCAGGCCGGCGTCACCCGCGCCGAGGTCTCGCTCCGCGCGATCCTCGAAGAACAGGACATGACGCTCGACGAAATCGCGCGACTGAAGCCGGGTTCTCTGATCCCGCTGACGGCCACCCCGAAGACCCCGGTCAAGCTGGAAGCCAACGAGCAACCGCTCTTCTGGTGTCAACTCGGACAATCCGATGGTGTCTACAAACTGAGGATCGATGATGTGTTCGATCCGGAGCAGGAGTTCTTAGGTGATATCCTCAATCATTGACTTTGTTCTCCTGAGCGCCCTCGCCGCGACCTCGGGCTCCGTTCTGCTGATGTACCGCAGGCTCCGCCGGTTCGACGCGCTCCAGGGGCAGGCCGCGAAGGAATTCGCGCGCTCGTCGGAAGCACTCGACCGGGCACGGGACGCGATCCGAGCGCTTCAGGCCGACGGCGGCAACATGGCCGTCACCCTCGCCGCCCGCCTCAACGAGGCGCGCATGGTCATGAACGATGTCGACGAGGCGACGAGCCGGACCACCGAAGCGTTCAAAGCCGGCTCGAAGCGCGTGGACATGCCGCCGGCGCCGCCTGCGCCACGCCCCGTGGAGGCACGGCCCGAGCCCACCACGCCGACGAACGCGCCCGCATCGGGCGACGGCCGCCGTCCCTATGGGGAAGAGGCGCCCGTTCCGGCGGCCGAGCGGATCCGCAACGCCGCCCGGGCCCGTTTGATGGCCGAGCGCGAGGCAAGCCTCGCCCGCGCCCGCTCCGCATCGCGCCCCCCGGCCGCAAGCACCCGCGCGACGGCGCCGCACGAGACGCCCTATCAACGCTCCGCGACCCGCGCGAGCCCTCCGCCCGCACCGACCGGTCCGGTCATGGTGATGGTGCGGGACAAAACCACCGAGGCGGCCGGGGACGACCGCGAGGCGCCCGCGGAGACCGAGGCGACCGGCGTCGTCGCGGCATCCGCCACCACGCAATGGACGCCGCCCCAGGCGAAGACCGCGCGCATCGGCACCAACGCCGTCGCGAGCCTCGCCAAGGCCGCCAAGGGCACCAATCACCACGGCGTCACCTGGCACGATCTCGCCAAAGCGGCGCAACGCGCCGGCTGACTTTCGCCTGATGTCACACGATCGATCGGAGCACCATCATGTCTGAAGACGACAGCGCCGAAGCCAAGCGGTCCCGCCAACACGGCTCGGCCGAACCGTCCATCGACACCATCCTGCGAATTCCCGTCGTCATGCAGGTCGTGCTCGGCTCGGCGACGATGCCGGTCGCCAACCTCATGAAGCTCGGCCGCGGCCAGGTCGTCGCGCTCGACCATCGGGTCGGCGAACCGGTGGACATCGTCGTCAACGGCCGCGTCATCGCGCGGGGCGAGGTGGTCGTCGTCGACGACGATTCCTCCCGCTTCGGCGTCTCGCTCACCGAGATCGTCGGCCCGTCCTCCGGTGACGACAATTGAGCATGGCGACCACCCCCATGGTCCGCTCGCGTGCCATGACGCCCGTCGAAAAGGTGGCCACCATCGTCATGACGATGGGCCCCGATGCGGCGGCGGCGGTGATGCGGCATTGGGACCAGACGGAGCTCAAGTCCGTCACCCACGCGATGGCGGAGCTGAGGCCGGTGTCCGTCACCCAGGTCGAGGAGCTCGTGAACGAGTTCCTCGAACAGTTCGGCATCGGCACCAATCTCGTGGGCGACACGAGCACGGTCCAGCGTCTCCTCCAAGGCGTACTCCCGGCCGACCAGATCGCCGAGATCATCGCCGAGATGGAAGGGCGGGTGAACCAGTCGATCTGGGACCGCATCTCTGCGGTCTCTGAAGGGAGCCTCGTGCCGTATCTCCTCAACGAGCATCCGCAGACGACCGCCCTCGTGTTGTCGAAGCTGCATCCCATCACCTCCGCCAAGGTGATGAGCGAATTGCCCCAAGACCTGCGCGACGGGATCGCGAGGCGCATGTTGAGCTGCAAGGCCGTCGTCGACGACGCTCTGAAGCTCGTCGAGAAGGCGCTCCACGAGGACTTCACGGTCAACCTGTCGCTCAATATGGGCGGGGACAGCCATGCCCGTATGGCCGACATCATCAACAAAATGGAGCGCACGCAGATGGAGGGCGTCCTCGACGGCCTGACGCGGACGCACCCGAAATCGGCCGAAATCCTGCGTTCGCTCCTCTTCACCTTCGACGACATCGTGAAGCTGAGCCCCAAGTCGCTCACCGTCTTGTTCGATTCGATCGACAACACGGATCTCGTCATGGCCCTCAAGGGGACGGAGGCGGGCTTCCGCACGACGGTCCTGTCCTGCCTCGCCTCGCGCACACGGCGCATGGTCGAGCAGGAGCTCGCTTCGGGCGAGCCTTCAACCCAACGCGAGGTGAACGATGCCCGGCGCAAGATCACCGACCTCGCCCTCGCCATGGGCCAACGCGGCGAGATCGACCTCGCGACCGGGGACGAGGATGGCGAACTCGTCCAGTAACATCCGCGGCGTCGCGATCCGTCCTCGGCGCGACGCCGCGCTCGGGCGCGGCGTCCCCCTCCGCTTCCCCCGGACCGATCGGATCACGTTTTGAGCGATCGGCCGGACGCCTCGGAACGGACGGAAGAGCCGACGCCGAAGAAGATCGAAGACGCGCTCCAGAAGGGTCAGACGCCCTTTTCCCGCGAGGCGCCGACCTTTGCTTCGCTCCTCGGTCTTCTCGTCGTCCTGTCGATCACGGCGAGCGATCAGACGCGCATCTTCGTCAGCTCGCTCTCCGGTATTTTCGGCAACGCCGCCACGCTGGATCTCAGCAACGGCCCCGACGCGACCGCGCTGTTCCTGCACGTCTATCGCGCATCGGCGATCTTCGTGCTGCCGATCGTCATCCTCCTCGCGATCTTCGGGGTGATCGCCGCGCTCGCCCAATCGCCGCCGCGCATCGTCGCCGAGCGAATCCGGCCGAAGCTCGAACGCATCTCGATCGTGGCCGGGGCCAAGCGCATCTTCGGCAGTCAGGGTGTCGCGGAGTTTTTGCGCTCGCTCTTCAAGTTCACCGTCGTCGGCGCCATCGCGATCTCGCTCCTCATGAGCGAGATTCCGATGGTGGTGCGCGCCGTGTTCGTCGACCCGACGCTCCTGCCCGCTCAGATCCTGTCGATCGCGGTCCGGCTTCTCGCCGTCGTGTGCACCGCGACGATCGTCCTCGTCGCCACCGATCTCGTCTGGACCCGCTTCAAATGGCGGCGCGACCTCAAGATGACGCGGCGCGAAGTGAAGGACGAGTTGAAACAGAGCGAAGGCGATCCGATCCTGAAGGCCCGCATTCGCTCCGCCCAAAAGGATCGGTCGCGCCGGCGGATGCTGACCGCCGTACCGCAGGCGACCGTCGTCATCGCGAATCCGACCCACTTCGCCGTCGCGCTCGCCTATGAGCGCGGCGCCGGCGGTGCTCCGCGCCTGGTCGCCAAAGGCGTCGATCTCGTCGCTCTCAAGATCCGCGAGATCGCGACCGCCGCCGAGATTCCCGTCGTCGACAACCCGCCGCTCGCCCGTGCGCTCTATTATGCCGTCGAGGTCGACCGCTCGATTCCCGAGGATTTCTATCGCGCGGTCGCCGAGGTTCTCTACTTCATCTACGAGCGCAACGACGCCAAGAAACGGCAAAACTCACATTCCGCATAGCTCTTTTCTTCGCCAGCCCCGAGCAAGTCGCCGGGGGTAGGTTGGACGCGTTCGAGGAAACGAACTCTGGAGCGTCCAGGACCGACATGATCGTTGGAACGAGCACTGATCCCGCGGCCACGTCGCCGCTTTATGTGATGAACCTCGCCACGCGCCGCGCCGCCTGGGCATCGACCCGTGAGGCGGCCATCGCCGGCAACATCGCAAACGCCAACACGCCGGACTACAAAGCCCGCGATATCGAGCCCTTCGCAGCGAACCTGCACGAGACGCGCCTTCAGATGGCGGCGACGTCGCGTGCGCACCTCGCGCTCTCGCCGATCGAAATGAGCGCCACCGAGGTGAAGCCGGACGACACCTGGGACGTCACCCATTCGGCGAACACCGTCTCGCTCGACGAGCAGCTCCTGAAGGCCGACGAGACGCAGCGATCGCACCAATTGTCGCTGTCCGTCCTCGGCACCTTCCATCGGATGCTGATGACGTCGGTGTCGTTCCGATGAACGGCGTCGATCCTCTTTCGGCCGTCACGCGGCTCGCCGGCGCCGGGCTCGAGGCCCAATCCTACCGCCTGCGCGTGGTCGCGGAGAACATCGCCAATGCGCGATCGACCGGCGGCGCGCCCGGTGACGACCCCTATACGCGCAAGACGATCGTCTTCGCCTCCGAGCTCGACCGCGAGGTCGGCGCGCTCTCCGTCAAGGTCAAGAGCACCGCGCTCGACGAGAGCCCCTACACGCTCGTCCATGAGCCGAGCCACCCGGCCGCCGACGCGGACGGCAACGTCAAATACCCGAACGTCAACCCGCTCATCGAGATGGCCGACATGCGCGAAGCCAATCTCAGCTACGAGGCGAACCTGCAGATGATGAAGCGGGCGCGCTCGATGATCTCGATGACGATCGATCTTCTGAGGAGTGGTTCATGATGAACGTTTCCAGCATCACCGGCGCCGCCGCCCCACGCCCGGACGGCATACCGAGCGAGGGCGCCACCGCCCGCCCCACCGATTCGTTCCACCGCATGTTCGCCGAGGTCGCCGCCTCCGCGCGCGACTCCCTGCGCGCCGGCGAAGCCGCGTCGATCGCCGGCGTCAACGGCGACACGTCGGTGCAGAACGTCGTCCGATCGCTGATGACGGCGGAGCAGCAGCTCCGCGCCGCGATCGCCGTGCGCGACCGCGTCGTCGCCGCCTATCAGGAGGTGAGCCGGATGCAGATCTAGGCATCCGCGCCTCACGCCTCGTCCTCCAAAAGCCCCGAGGGGCCACGCGAATAACGGCCGGACACCGTTCGGCCGAACAGTCCCCCTTTGCCGTCGAAGGAGCGTCTTATGAAGGCCCTCGCCATCGCCGCCACCGGCATGAGCGCCCAGCAGACCAATCTCGAGGTGATCGCCAACAACGTGGCGAACATCAACACGACCGGGTTCAAACGCTCCCGCGCCGAGTTCGCCGATCTTCTGTACCAGACCGACCGGGCGCAAGGCGTCCCGAACCGCGGCGGCGAGCTGCCGGTGCCGGAGGGCGCCCATATCGGCCTCGGCGTGCGCACGATCGCGGTGCGCAATCTCCATATTCAAGGCTCGCTCGGCCAGACCTCGAACCCGCTCGACCTTGCGATCAACGGGCGCGGCTGGTTCCAGATCACCGGCCCGGACGGCGAGACGCTCTATACCCGCGCCGGCGGCTTCAATCTCGGCCCCAACGGCGAGATCCTGACACTCGACGGCTACCAGGTTCAGCCCGGTCTTGCCGTCCCGGCCGGGACCACCGAGATCGTCATCAACAAGTCGGGCGAGGTGTTCGCGGAGATCGACCGCCAGCCCGCGCCGCAGCTCCTCGGCCAGATCACCCTCGCGAACTTCCCGAACGATGCCGGCCTCGAGGCGATCGGCGACAATCTCTTCCGCGAAACGCCCGCGTCCGGTCAGCCGGTCGCCGGCTTTCCCGGCGATGTCGGTTTCGGCGTCGTCTATCAGGGCTATCTCGAGGCCTCCAATGTCGACGCGGTGAAGGAAATCACCGAGCTGATTTCCGCCCAGCGCGCCTACGAGATGAACTCCAAGGTCATTCAGACCGCCGACGACATGTCCGGCGTCATCTCCCAAGGCATCCGCTGATGCGCGGCGCGTACCACCGCCAGCGGCGCCCGGCCGCCGTCCTCGCGGCCGGTCTCGGCCTCGCCGTGGCGCTCGCGCCGGCAGTGGCGCGCGCCGATCAGACCGGCGGCCTCCTCCCCGTCCCATCCGACACGATCACGCGCGGTGAGCGCATCACCGCCGATATGCTCACCGAAAAGCACTTTTATTATGATCCGAGCCGGCCGCTGTCCGTGCTCACCGATCCCTCCCGCGCCATCGGCCGGGAGGCGCGGCGCACGCTTCCGGCAGGCAAGCCCATTCCGGTCAGCGCGTTTCGCGTCGCCAAGCTCGTCGTCCGCGGCAAGCCCACCGAGGCCCGCTTCCGGATGGGCAACCTCACGATCACCGCCACCGTGCTTCCGCTGGAGGATGGCGCGGCCGGCGACCTCGTGCGCGCCCGCAACATCGATTCCAACCGCGTCATCAACGGCGTCGTCGGCATGGACGGCCTGATCGAGGTGTCGGCCCCATGAGGCGCTGGCTCCTCGTTCTCCTCCCCCTCCTCGAACTCCTGGCAACGATGGCGCCCGCCGCGGCGACGCGGATCAAGGACATCACGACCGTTCAGGGTGTGCGGGACAACCAGCTCATCGGCTACGGGCTCGTCATCGGGCTGCAAGGAACCGGCGACACGCTGCGCAACGCGCCCTTCACCGAGCAGGCGCTGAAATCGATGCTCGACCGGATGGGCGTTGCCGTGCGGGGCGTGCCCCTGCGCGCCCAGAACGTCGCCGCGGTGACGGTGACCGCGACGCTGCCCCCGTTCGTCGGGATCGGCTCGCGGATCGACGTCTCGCTCGGATCGATCGGCGATGCGACGAGCCTGCGGGGCGGAACGCTCGTCATCACCCCGCTCACGGGCGGCGACGGCCAAGTCTATGCCGTGGCGCAAGGGCCGGTTCAGGTCTCCGGCTTCAATGTCCAGGGCAATGCGGCCGAGGTGACGCAAGGCGTCGCCACCGCGGGGCGCATCCCGAACGGAGCGCTCGTCGAACGGCTTGTTCCGGGCTCGCTTCAGGGCCTCGAACGGCTCGTCCTCGAGCTCAACAATCCGGACTATCGGACCGCGGCCCGGATCGCCGACGCGATCAACGCCTACACCGAGACGCGCTGGGGCAAGCGGATCGCCGCCGAGGAAAATCTGCGCACCGTCGCCCTTCACAAGCCCTCCGGCGTCGGCGCCACCCGGTTCCTGGCCGAGATCGGCAACCTCCAGGTCACACCCGACATTCCGGCCCGCGTCGTCATCGATCAGCGCACCGGCACGGTGGTGATCGGCCAGAATGTCCAGGTGTCGACCGTCGCGCTCGCGCACGGGAACCTGACCTTGCGCGTCACCGAGGCGCCGACCGTCATCCAGCCCGACGCGTTCTCCTATGGCGAGACCGCGATCCAGCCGAACACGATCATCACAGCCGACCAGACCGGCGGCAAGCTCGCCGTCGTCGATGGGACCGATCTGCAGACCCTCGTTCACGGGCTGAACCGGATCGGGCTGAAGCCGACCGACATCATTTCCATCCTCGAGACCATCAAGACCGCGGGTGCCCTTCAAGCGGAGCTCATCGTCCAATGACAGACCGATCCGAGACCTTCGACACCTGGCGGACATCGGCGCTCCGCCCCCTTCGCGAGGGTGCGCTCATCGCCCTCGCCCTCCTCGGCGTGACGAGCGTCGTCCCGCCGGCGGCGGCCCAGAGCGCCGACGACACCGCCTTCGCCTATTGCACCAACCTTGCCGACGAGGCGGCGGACGCCCGCTTCGCCCGCAAGCTCGCCGCCCTCGAAGCGGCCGAAGCGAAGGTCGCCGACCGGCTCGCCGCGCTCGAAACCAAGCGCGCCGAATATGAGGACTGGCTCGCCCGGCGCGAGCGCTTCCTGCGTCTTGCCGAAGACAGCCTCGTGTCGATCTATTCCGCGATGCGGCCCGACGCCGCCTCCGCGCAGCTCGCCGAGATGAACGAGCTGACGGCCGCGGCGGTGATCGCCAAGGTCACGCCGCGCACGGCCTCGGCGATCCTCAACGAGATGGAGCCCAAGAAGGCGGCGCGGATCGCCTCGATCATGGCGGGTCTGTCGCGCGTCGAACCGCAGCGGTCGGCCGGATGAGAGGGCGCCCCCTTCTTGCCGTCGGCCTCGCCTGCGCCACCGTCGCGGGATGCGCGGAAGGCCAGCCGCTCGGCACGCCGGCCCTCAGTCCGATCGGCGAAGGCCTCATCGTGACGCGCACCGCACTGCCCGTGACCATCCCCGAGCCCGGCTTCGGCAATCCGACCTCCCTCTATGGCCGACGCAACCGAGACCTCCTCACCGACGTGCGCGCCCGCAATGTCGGCGACACGCTGACGGTCGTCATCGAGATCGACGACAAGGCCGAGTTCGACAATGAGAGCAAACGCGAGCGTCAGGCCGACACCGATTTCGATATCGGCCTGTTCGGGTCCGCGCGCGGCTTCGACGGGCCGGAGAATTCGGGCGAACTGGCCGGCAATCTCGGGATCGGCTCATCCTCGCGCTATCGCGGGACGGGTGGGATCGACCGATCCGAAAAGCTCAATCTGCGCGTCGCCGTCGTCGTCACGGAGGTGATGGCGAACGGCAATCTCCTGATTTCCGGCACGCAGGAAATCCGCGTCAACGATGAGATCCGCGTCCTCAAGCTCGCCGGTCTCGTGAACCCGCTCGACGTCTCGCAGCACAACATCGTGGGCTACGAGAAGATCGCGGAAGCCCGCATTTCCTATGGCGGACGTGGGCGTCAGAGCGAAATCCAGTCCCCCAATTGGGGCCAGCAGATATATGACAAAGTGGTGCCCTTCTGATGGATGACGAAATCGAAGATCCGCAAATCACCGACGACACGAAGCCCAAAGGCAACCTTCTCGGCCTCATCCTTACCGTTCTCGGGATCACGGTCCTCGGCGCCGGCGCGGGTGGCTTCTTCGCCATCAAACAGGTCGACACGATCGCGACCCTTGCGACCAAGAAGGCGAACGAGGCCCCGGTCAAGGACGAGAACGCCCTCGCCTGGAACGAGACGAGCGCCGTCGCGCAGATCGACCCCGTGCTTGCGAACCTCGCGAGCCCGCAGAATATCTGGATCCGTCTCGACACGGCGATGGTGTTCGACCGGGACGCGGTCGAGGACGTCGAACGGATGAAGGCCGTGCTCGGCGAGAGCGTGCTCGCCTTCCTGCGCACCGTCTCCCTCTCCGATCTGCAAGGCGCGAGCGCCTTCAATCACCTTCGTGACGATCTCAACGAACGGGCTCGCATCGCCTCCTCCGGGACGGTGAAGGAGCTCATCATCGAGACGATGGTCCTCCAATGACAGATCCGATCGAGCGGAGGATGAGCCTCCCTCGGAGGGCGCCGATCGCCGCCCTCCTCGCCATGACGGCACTCGTCTTTCTCCCGCACGCCGCGTTCGCGCAAGGGCAGACGCCGGTCCTCGATCTCGGTGCGCTCCTGCCGGAGGGGTCGGGCTCGGCTTCGGCGCGGATCGTCCAGTTCGTCGCGCTGATCACGATCTTGTCGCTCGCCCCCGGCCTTCTCATCATGGTGACGAGCTTCACCCGAATGATCGTCGCGCTGTCCTTCCTGCGCGCCGGCATGGGCCTCCAGACGACGCCGGCCAATATCGTCATGATCTCGCTCGCCCTGTTCATGACCTTCTACGTCATGGGGCCGACCTTCGACGCGGCCTGGAAGGACGGCATCCTGCCCCTCACCCGCAACGAGATCACCGAGGAGGAGGCCTATACGCGCGTCACCACGCCGTTCCGCGAGTTCATGTTGCGCGAGGTCCGGCCGCGCGATCTCGCCCTCTTCGCCGACCTTGCCGGCACCGCACCGGCGGAGCCGGAGGCGGTCGAACTGCGCACGTTGATTCCCGCCTTCATGATTTCCGAATTGCGGCGCGGGTTCGAGATCGGCTTTCTGATCCTGTTGCCGTTTCTCGTGATCGACCTCATCGTCGCGACACTCATCATGTCGATGGGCATGATGATGATGCCCCCCACCGTGATCGCCCTCCCGTTCAAGATCCTCTTTTTCGTCTTGATCGACGGGTGGAACCTCTTGATCGGATCGCTCGTGCGCTCATTCACCTGACGGCGTCTCGTCCGCCGGCGGGCCGTCGTGAGAAGGACAGGCCCGCTCCAGCATCGCGCTCCACATAAGGCCGCAGCGCAGGTTGATCGCACGCCGCCACATGCGGCGCGCCAACGGCATGATGCCCGACTGCGGAGCCTTTCATCGGCATGTTTCCCCCCGAAAGCCTTCGTGTAGAGGAACTACGATGACGAGCCTTCTCACCAACACCGCCGCGATGGTCGCCCTTCAGACCCTGACGGACATCAATCGCGGTCTGAACGAGACCAACAATCGCGTGTCGACGGGCCTGCGGATCGCGCAAGCCTCCGACAGCGCGGCCTATTGGGCCATCGCGGCGACGACGAAATCGGACAACGGCGCGTTGTCGACGGTGCGGGACGCTCTCGCGCTCGGCAAGTCGACCATGGACGTCGTCTATAACGGTCTCGATTCCACCCGCGAGAGCCTTCAGCAGATGAAGGAGCTCCTCGTCGCTGCGCGTCAGCCGGGCGTCGACCGGGCCAACATCCAGACGCAGATCACCGGCCTCATCACCGACATGCAGAACAAGGCGTCGGCCTCGGTGATCAACGAGCAGAACTTCCTCTCGGTCGATTCCGGCGCGGCCGGTTACAACGCCAGCAAGCAGGTCGTCGCATCGTTCGAGCGTTCGGCCTCCGGCATCTCGATCTCCACCATCACGCTCGACATCGACAACATCAAGCTGATCGACCCGGCGGGCGGCACGCCGGCCGGTATTCTCGATATCGACCGCACGGGCACCAACGGCACGACCGAGTCGATCACCGGCCTCAACGGCACCGTGATCTCCTCGCTCACCGACTCGGCGGCCGACCTTCAGGAGCTCGACGACTATATCGAGATCGTGGACGCTGCGCTCGTCGACGTGATCTCGGCATCGAACACCGTCGGTGTGATCCTCGCCCGTGTGGATTCGCAGGAGACCTTCATCGGCGCCCTGATCGATGCGAACGATCGGGCCGTCGGCGCGCTGGTCGATGCCAACATGGAAGAGGAATCGACCCGTCTGCGCGCCTTGCAGACGCAGCAGCAGCTCTCGGTCGAATCCCTCTCCATCGCCAATGCCTCGGCCCAGAACGTCCTTGCGCTCTTTCGCTAATCCGTGAGGCCGGTCGCCACCGCGATCGGCCCATGACGGGGCCCTTGGCCCTACCCCGATCTGAGGGTCGCCTTCGGGCGGCCCTTTTTTCGTCGGCCCTATTTCAGCAAACCTGAAATTCCTTCTAACACACTGATATTGTTCATTCTATCGGAGACCAATCGGCCTCTTTGCGCATTGTAGGATCGAGGTTCGAGACACCTCGCCGCCGCCGGATCGCAATCGGACGCGACCGACGGATCGGGGACCGGACCGCCTTCAACAATGCGTAGCGTGGAGGTTGAAATGACGACGATGTCGCACGATCAGTTCGACGACACCTTCGACGAATTGCGGAACCGCCCATCGGGCTCGCACACCCCGGCGGAGAACGAGCAGCTTCTTCTCCCCTTCCCCCAATCCACCGTCCGTTTCCCGTCCTCGGGCGACTGGATGGCGGCCGCTCCGGATCGATCCGACGGCTTCGATTGCGACTATGGCGCGGTCGTCGACCGGCTCCGTCACGACACCGCGAACGACGCGGCGAACCGAACGCCGGCGCGCCGGACGCCCTCGCAGGAACCGCCTGGGCCACGCGGCAACGTCATCTTCCTCCATGGCGTCGCCTACGATCCGCGCCGGATCCCAGCGCATCCCCCGCGCCGCTTCACGGGACAGGCTCTCAGCGCCGCCGCCGCCCGGCGCGTGACGCGCCCCGCTCCGGACGATCCACCGAGGCGAGGCGCGGTGCTCACCGCTCCGCAGCGCACCGTGCGATCCCTTTCGGCAATCATCGAGAATGCTGTCGCCGACGCGCCTGGCGCGTCCGATCGAACAGTGGCGCCCCCCGCCGGCTGAACGGCCCGCGGACGACCGCCACCGCGGCGCGGGACGATCCGCGCCGCGCCCTCGCTTGATTTCCGGCGGCATCTCGGCGTGCGGGAGGCCGCGTATCTCCTCAAGTGTTGCGTAAAGGAATCCACTGATGACGAAACTCCACCCGCTTTCGGCGACGGTCGGCGACCCCGCCTCGGCGGCGAAGGCCCCCTCGCCCACGCGGCGCCCATTGCGCCCCGATTCGCTCGACCTCCTCCTGTCGCGACATCAGGAGACGCTGGCGGCAATGCTCGAGAAACGCCCACGGCTCGACGTGTTCCTCGCCTGTCTGCGCTGACGTGGGGGCGCGAACGCCCCCACGGCGGGCTCGCGCCGCCCGGTTTTTGCGGGCGTGTCTGCTATAGCGGCAGCGCACCCCGCTTTTTCGGCCCGTTCCAGCCTCGGCCAAGCCTGGCCCGCATGATCATGGGTGGATGCACGGCACGCGATCCGACCGGACGGCGATCGCAAATGGCATGACGCCCGGATGCATCGCCGGCTTCGGCACGTTTCGCCATTCACTGAGCAAGGAACGACGGTGATGAACTCCCTGACCAACGTTTCGATCACGGCCGCTCAGCCACTGAGCGCCATCAACACCGATCTCATGATCAACCGCGTCTCGCCCGGCCAGCGGCCCGGCGAGACCCGAACCAACACGTCCTATTGGACGATCCCCGGCAGCGCCCAGGCCGAGATGACGACGCTGCACTCGGTGCACGATGCGCTGGTGCGCGGCAGCGTCCGGATGGAGGTCGCCGCTGCGACACTCGGCGCCGCACGCACGGACCTCAGCAAGATCCGAGACATCCTCGCGAGCGCGCAGGTGCGTGGGACGGACCGCGCCGCCGCGCAGAGCGCGATCGCTGCGAAACTCGGCGATCTTCGCGCCATCCTCGCAACCGGGAGGGGCATCCAGGGACCGGCGATCGAAGGCGGACGCCGCGATACGGCCGCGCCCGTCACGGCGGGCCTCGAGGCGACGAGGGAAATCGTCTCGAAGATCCGCACGGCGGGATCGACGGCCAGCGCCGTCGACAGGATCGATATTTCGGCCCTCACCGATTCCGTCGCCGACCTCACCACCCTCGCCGAATATCTCGGCATCGTGGACGCGGCCCTCGTCGACATCATCACCCAGTCGGATCTCGTCACGACGATGGTCGCGCGGGCGAAGTCGCAAGGGGCGTTTATCGCCGCTCTCATCGATGCTACCCGCTTTCCCGAGCCGTCTCTCATCGAGAAGAATCTGGAGAACACTGCCGCGGTCCTCCTCGCGATCCAGGCGCAGGAGCAGCTGTCCACGGCCCAGCGGCCGATCGCAAACGGGTCGAGCGGATCGGGCGAGGCCGCAATGGGCGGCGGAACCGTGGCGACCACGACGGCCCCAACCTCGGGCGGCATGGGGGCGAGCGGCGAGCCAGTCACCGGGGGATGACGTCGCCGTGCGGAACGAGGCTTCTTTCGCCCCGCCGTCAACGGTGGAGAACGCGGCGGGTTTCCGTGCCGTCGGCGACGCCGCGCGGTCGCCCGGCCCGCGGCGCCGCGAAGCGGGCCGCGGCCCCCGCCCGTCCAAGGGTTGGCCCGATCGGTCCGGCAAGGCGAATCGCGCGACCGATCGCTTCTTTCTCGATCGCGGTCGGGAGCTGGCAAGCCCCGCGCCAGCCGAAGTCCTTATATGCCCTTCATCGCAGGTTGGTCGGGCCAGTGCCCGCCTCGTGAGGATGCAGGAAGCACCCCGAGAACCAAAGGCATGACGCCGTCCTGCCCTGCCGCCCGTCGGCATGTCTTTCAGTAAACATCAGGGGAAAGACGATGACGAGCCTTCTGACCAACACTGCGGCAATGGTTGCGCTGCAAACGCTCAACCAGATCAACCAGAGCCTCAACACGACCAACAATCGCGTTTCGACCGGCCTGCGGATCGCACAGGCGTCCGACAGCGCCGCCTATTGGGCCATCGCGACGACGACGGATTCGGACAATGGCGCCCTCGGCGCCGTGAGGGACGCCATCGCACTCGGCCACTCCACGCTGGACGTGGTCTATAACGGCCTCGACACCACCCGCGAGAACCTTCAGCAGATGAAGGAGCTCATGGTCGCGGCGCGCCAGCCGGGCGTCGATCGCACGAACGTGCAGACCCAGATCGACGGCATCCAGACGGACATGCAGAACAAGGCGTCTGCATCCGTCATCAACGAACAGAATTTCCTCGCGGTCGACACCTCCGCGGCGGACTGGAACGCGACGAAATCCGTGGTCGCTTCGTTCGAGCGCTCGTCCGCCGGGATCTCGATTTCCACCATCGATCTCGACATCTCCACCATCGTGCTGACCGACGCCCACACGACGGCCGCTTCCAAGACCGGCATTCTCGACCAGGAGCGAACTGTCGCCGCCGCGGGCGCACTCGCGGCGACCACCGCGACGATCGTCAATATCGACATCAGCGCACTGACCGATTCGGCCGACGATCTGACCCGTCTCGATCAGCTCATCACCCTCGTCGACACGGCGCTGGTCGAGGTGATCTCGGCGCAGAACACGGTGGGTGTGAACCTCGCCCGCGCGGAATCGCAGCAATCGTTCGTATCGGCCTTGATGGATGCCAACGACCGGGCGGTCGGCGCACTGGTCGATGCCAACATGGAAGAGGAATCGACCCGTCTGCGCGCCTTGCAGACGCAGCAGCAGCTTTCGGTCGAATCCCTCTCCATCGCCAACGCTTCGGCCCAGAACGTCCTCGCGCTCTTTCGCTAGGGCCTAGCCCGCTGAGTTCTCACGTCCCCGCCGCGCCGGGGGCGTGAGACGCCGCCAGCGGCCACACTCTCAGCGCGCCGTCTCGGACGGCGCCTCTCCCTCTCCCACAGGTCGCGCCGCTTCTCCGCGCGCGGCCCAACTCAACGGCGGGTCGGTTCTCCGGCCCGCCGCTTTCTCGTTCGTCCACACGTCAGCGCCGCGGCCGTGGGCCAAGGCGGCCGTGATCCATCGGCACCGGCCCGCAACGCAGCGAGCGAAAGCCGGAAGTCGCAAGTCACGGGACAGGAAGTTCAGCGAGTTTGGCGGGGCGAGGGGCATCTCGTGTCCGCGCAATGAGCGCGCGCCGCCCCTGTCTTCGACCGACCAAACGTATCGCCATGAGGAGGGCCGATGACCGGCCGCGAACACGTCGAGCGGGTGCTCACCAACTTACGGGAATTGGGGCCGAGGCGCCTCAGCGCACTCGCCGCCATCGCCATCGCGACGCTCGTCGTCGTCGGCGTCGGCGCGAGCTACCTCGCCCAACCCCAACGGGAAGTCCTCTATACCGGGCTCGACCGGGAGGACGTGACCCGGATCGGCAACGTCCTCGCCGACGCGAACATCGACTTCGACGTCTCGCCGGACGGCGACGCCGTCCTCGTCAATCACGCGGACACGGCCCCGGCACGGATGATGCTGGCCGAACAGGGCCTGCCGAGCAGCCCCAATGCCGGTTACGAGCTCTTCGACGACATGAGTTCGTTCGGCCTCACCTCCTTCATGCAGGAGGTGACACGGGTCCGGGCGCTCGAAGGCGAGCTCGCCCGCACGATCCAGGAGATGCAAGGCATCAGCGCCGCGCGCGTGCATCTCGTCCTGTCGGACAGAGGCTCCTTTCGCCGGCAAAACCAACCCGCATCCGCCTCGGTCGTCATCCGCACCGACGGGCCGAAGGGCGACGGAGCGGCCGACGCGATCCGGCACCTCGTCGCCGGCGCGATCCCGGCGATGGAGATCGGCGCCGTCACCGTCCTCGACACGCGCGGCACCGTTCTCGCCTCGGGCGGCGATCCGGCCAACCAGTCGACCGGCAAACTCGCCCGCCTCCAGTCGGACACCAACAACACGTTGGAAGATCAGATCCGCAAAACCCTCGTGCCGTTTCTCGGGGTGCAGAATTTCACCGTCAGCGTGACCTCGCGGCTCAACATCGACAAGACGCGCGAGAACGAGACGATCTTCGATCCGGCCTCGCGCGTCGAACGGTCGGTGCGGACCGTCAAGGAAGAGGAATCGGCGCGCAACCGCAATCTCGACCAGCCGGTCACGGTGCAGCAGAACATTCCGCAGGAAGAGCTCCCCGGCGCCGGCGGCGCCGATTCCACCGAGGATTCGAACCGCCGCGAAGAGCTCACCAATTACGAGATCTCGACCCGCGTCGTGGAGCGTGTGCGCGACGGGTTCGCCATCGAGCACCTCTCGATCGCGGTCCTCGTCAACCAGGACCGCCTCCAGGCGAACGCCGATGCCGAAAACGGGCCGGCCGTTGACGCGCAGCTCGCCGATATCGGGGCGTTGGTGCGCACGGCGGCGGGCTTCTCGGAGGAGCGCGGCGACGAGCTCAAGGTCGCGACCGTTCCGTTCGCGCCCGAGCGCGACCATCTCGAGGCGCTGCCTTCGGAGGGCTTCCTCGCGACCCTCAACCGCCAGCTCGGGACGATCATCAACGCCACGATCGTCCTCATCGTCGCGATCCTTCTCATCTGGTTCGGATTGCGCCCGGCGATCCGCGCGCTCACGGCGCGCCCCGCCGAGAACACGATGGCCGAGCTGATCGCCACGCAGGACACCGACGAGCAGGAGGCGGTCACCGACGAGGTGAACCTCATCGAGCAGCTCAAGGCCAACATGCACAAAACGCCACAGAAACGCTTGGAGCAGGTCGTGGACTACGATTCCAACCGGGTTGCCACTCTCCTGAAGCAGTGGCTGCTGCAAGCGGAGCGCGTCTGAGATGCGCCGCTTCGTTGACACCTTGCCGACGCTGCGCGAAGGGGCGCCCGCCCGCCCCGCCGCCGGCACGGACGGCCAGCGCTTCGATCCCGGCATCCTCGCACGGGTTCTCGCCCAGCGCGCGGAGGCGGACCCCGCTTCCGCGCCGACCTCCCAGGCCGTCGCGCGCGTCCTCCCGTTCACACCGCAGGCGGCGACCGCACCCGCCATCGGCGAGGCGGAACCGGCCGCGTCCATCGACGGCGGCGCGCGCCGGCGCAGCGCATCGCCCTTCCCCTCCTTCGACGAGACGGCGAACACCGTCGCGGACCAAATCGCCTCCGCGGTCGCCGAAGCGCGCAAGGAGGCCGACAAAGCCCGCACCGCCGCCGTCGCGGCCGCGCGGGCCGAGGAGAAAGCCGCCGCGGCGAAGGCCCTCGAGACCGCACGGGAGGACTGGTGCACGAACGAGGCCGCCGCGCTCTCGACCCAATTCGAGGCGGGGTTCGAGGCCCTTCACGCCAGGCTCTCCGACGCGTTCGGCCGTGCCCTCGCGCCGATCGCCGAGCAGGCGATCCGCGACCTCGCGGTGCGCCGCTTCGCGAGCGTCCTCGACGACCTGATCGGCGCGAGCGCGGATGCGCCGTCGCTCACCGTCGAGGGACCGCCGGATCTCATCGCGGCCCTGCGCAAGATCATGGGCGCATCATCGGGCGTCGCGTTCGCAGAAGCGGACGCGATCGAACTCAGCGTCACCGTCGGCGATACGCGGCTCGACACGACGGTTGGCGCCTGGGCCGAAACCCTCGCGGAAGCCATGGGACATGAGCGCGATGTCGTCTGACAAGCAGGAGATCATCATCCTCAAACGGGTCGAGGAGGTGGCCGACGCCAAGAAAGGCGGCGTCTGGAAGATCGCCCACGCCGATTTCATGACGGCGATGATGGCGTTCTTCCTCATCATGTGGCTCGTCAACGCGACGGATGAAGAGATCAAGAAGTCGATCGCGAACTACTTCAATCCGATGAACCTCATGGCCTCGCCGACCGACGCGCGCGGCATCATGGACATCCAGAAGGACGCGGAGCCGCCGGTGAGCGGCAACGAATCGGGAGAGGTCTCCGGCACCCGCCCGCTCGGCAACGATCGTCCCGGCGAAGGCGGCATCGCCTCCGGCGGCAACGCCGAAGAGGGCAACGACAACAAGATGGATTCGGCCGGGATCCTGGAGGCGACGGACGGGGCGAGCTTCAACGACCCCTATGCCGTGATGGCGTCCGCCGCCTCGGACGCGAACCCCGAAGACCCCGTCCAGGTCGACGTCCCGGATTCGACGCTCGGCACCACCGGCACGACGGCGGTGACGGAATCCGTGCGCGATCCGTTCGACCCCGCTTATTGGCAGACGACATCCCCCCGCGTCGCCCGCACGCTGCGCCCCGGCCCGGCCGACGCCGCCGACCAGCTCCCGCCGAATGCGACCATCGACGTGCGCGACAGGCGCCCGACCGACACGCCGCAACCCGGCCCGTTCCAAACCGATCAGTCGAACGACACGATCGATGCGACGGCGAACACGTCGAGCGCCAACACGACATCCTCGCCGATGCCCGCCCCACCGCCCGATGCCCCGACGACGGCGCAGCCCGTCATTGTCGGCCCGCGCTCGGCGATGGCCGAGGCGATCATCGCGGCCTTCGGCGACGACAGCACCGGAACGCCCAACACCACGTCGCCCCCGAGCGCCACGGCGCAGACCGACGCGAGCGATGTGGCGAGCCCGCCTCCCCCGCCCTCGGCGCCGATCCCCTCCGACGCCAGCGATGCGCTTGAAGCGATCCGTGATGCGCTCGCCGGGACCGGCATCGAGGTCGGCATCGACGAAACCGGTGGCGAGGACAAGGTGCTCATCTCCCTCACCGACGACAGCGCCTTCTCGATGTTCCCCATCGGCTCGGCGAGCCCGACGGCGGAAGCGAGCGACCTTTTCGCCCGCGTCGCCGGCGCCCTCGCTTCGCGCGATGGTCGCATCGTGGTGCGCGGTCACACCGACGCGCGCCCGTTTCGCGGCGGCACATCGGACAACTGGGTCCTCTCCTTCTCCCGCGCCCACGCGACGAAGGACGCGCTCGTCGAAAACGGCGTTCCGGAAGACCGGATCGCCCGTGTCGAAGGTCTCGCGGATCGCGAGCCCTCCCGCCCGGAAGACCCGCTGGCGGACGAGAACCGGCGTATCGAAATCCTTTATGAGCCGACGGGAGATACGCCATGAACGGCGGCCTCGACATGACGCGTCGCCTGCTCGAGGCGACGGCGATCGTCGCCCTCCTCGCGGCAGCGCCTCTCATCGGCGCCCATGCGCAGGAGCCCTCTCCGGCGAGCGGACCAATGCGGCTTTTGCCCCCGAGCGTCACCGACCGATCCGACCGGATCGAGACAGAGCCCCTTCGGCCGAGCCGGGTCCGGCCGGCCGCGCGGTCGCCGTTCGTCCGCACGGACGACACGCGCCTCACCGCAGCCGACCGCGCATTGTCGGGCCCATCGATCGCGGTCGCCAACGCGGACATGTCCGAGCTCTTCGGCGCCTCGCAGGACACGAAACGCCAAGGCCGCAAGTCGGCTCCGGCGTTCGACGCGCAATTCTCGATCAAGCCGACCTTCAATTCGACCAAAGCGAACGACGGCGCCGCGCCCTTGCCGCCGGCCTCGCGCCGTAGCGCGCTCGACGCCCTCGGGGAGCGCCAGGATCCTCCCAAAGCCACGGCCTCGCCCCCGACGGCGAAGCCGGACAAGGCCGCCGTCGATGCGCCGGCTCCGGCGGCCGGCAACGCACCACCCCGCCTCGCGGAAAACCGTCGCCCCGCAGCGGCAACGCCGCCCGATACCATCTCTCTGGCGGTCGCGGCGGCCTCTCTCCCCGATGGCGTTCCGCGTCGCCACCCGCGCCGCGCCGCGTTGGCCGTGACGATCGCCCCTGCGATCGTCGCCGAAGCGGACGGCGAGGCCGGCCAACAGGTGGCGACCGCACCCGATCGGCCGGACGAGACCGCGGCAACCATGCCGTCCGGCCCGCCCGCCGACGCAAGCTCCATCGCGCCCCCCGAGGCAACGCCCACCCCGCCGGCTTCCGGCGACGCGCCCGTCTCCGACGAAGTCGCACCACCACCATCCGAGATGGCCGCGCCGTCCGCGTCGCAACACGTGGAGACGTCGCCGGGCGAGGCACACGGCGCCCCGGCGGAGCATAACGCCCCGAAGCCGCAGCCGGCCGACGCGGACCATAGCCAGCGTGCCGCCCAAGATGGGCACGCGTCCGCCCCATCCGAAACGGGCGGACATGCGTCCGCCGAGCCCGCCACGGACGGGCACGCGCCGTCTGCGTCCACCAGTGACGGGGACGCGCCGTCTGCATCCACCGACAACGGGCACGGGCCGTCCGAACCCGCCAAAGCCGCCCACGGCGCGGCAAATCATGGCGACGCCGAGACCGAGCCCCCGGCGGAGATCGTGGCTTATGATGGCCCGCGCCCCGACCGCCTGGTCCGAATGCTCTCGACGCTGCAAGACGACATCGCGCGAGGGTCGGTCGAGGCGATGACCGCGCAGCGGATCCTCTCGCGCCGCCTGGGAGAGACCTTTCTCACGGTTCCGCCCCGGATCTGGGCGGAGCGGGCGAACGGCAATGCCCTCGCGATCTACGCCCTGTCGGGCGGCAACCCGACCATCGTCCGCACCATCGTCAACCTGGAGACGCTGGAGCCGCCTTACGACGCCGCGGTCGCCGGTGCGCTTGCCTTCGTCGAAGGACGGTCCAAGGACGCCAAGCGCCACTTCGAGAAATTCCGCGTGCAGGACCTCGACCACAGTGTGCGCGGCGCGGTGTATCTCGCACGCGCCGCACTCGAGGTCGCGGACGACCCCCTCGAGGCCCAAGCGCTTCTCGACCGCGCGCGCGTCACCGGCCCCGGCACCCTTGTCGAGGAGGCGGCGCTCCGGCGCACGGTCCTCATCGCCGCCGAGCGGGACGATCTCGACCTCTTCGAGCGGATGGTCAGCCGCTATCTGCGGAAGTTCAACACCTCGGTCTATGCCGGAAATTTCCGCCAACGCCTCGCCGCCGCGCTGACGCGGATGAGCTTCATCGACGAGCCTGAGGCCTTCGACCAGCTCGCGGCGATGCTCGAGCCGATGACGGTGGCGAGCCGGCAGGAGCTTTATCTCCTCCTCGCCCGCGCCGCGATCGAGAACGGCAACCGCCTCGCCGCCGAAATCGCCGCCCAGCGCGTCCAGGAGACGGCGGTGCCGGACAGCCTCGATCACCGGCGCGGCCGCCTCTATGAGGCCGCCGCCCAGATCGTGGATCCGACTGATTTCCTCGCGGCGCTCACCACCTTGAACACGCTGCGCGACGAGGAGCTTCCGGACGACGACCGTGCCCTCCTCGATGCGGCGCTGCGCCTGTCCGCGACGGTGAGCGACCTTCCTCCGCCGGACCGAACCGATCCGGCCCCGCCGGTCGCACTCGCAGCCCTCGACAACCAAGCCCCGCCTCCGGCGCCGTCGACGACCTCCGCCACACCGATCGAGACGGCCGCCGCACCGGCCGATGCGGCGCCGCCCTCCGATCCGATTGACACCGGCCCATTTGCAAATGCCACGGCCATGGAGCAGCGCGTCGCCGCGGCTCTCGCCGAGGTCGACACCTTGTTGGAGAACAGCCCATGACCCGGGTGCAAGCCGAGCAGAGCCCGCTTCCGTCGCCCCCGCGCGATCCGGGCGTCGCGACGCGGAAAGGTGATCGAGCCTTCCGCGCGGCGCTCGACGCCGCCATGCGCAATGCAGACCGCGCCATGGGGTTCGCGGTCGATGACGGGGCGAAGCCGATCACCACTCCGCAACGCGTCCCGCCGGAGACGGTGAAGGGCGCCGAGGCGCCTCCGCGCGCCAAAAGCGACCCCCGCAACGGCGATCTCACCCGCCTTCTCGCGCCGGCTCAGGATCGGCCGGTGCGGGCGCGCCCACCCGAAGGCGCGCGGATCCCGGAGCCACAGGTCCGACCGCAGCCAGTGGCTGGCGAACGCGTTCGCTCCGAACCCCATCAGCATTGGATCAAGCCGACGAGCGAGGGCAAGGCCGACGACGCCCCCACGGTCGACCCGCGCCGTCCTGCGCCGACCAGCCGCGCGCCGATCGTCGACCCACTGCGCGGCAAGCCCGACCGGCATGAGCCCGTGCGGGAAACGCGCACACCTCGCCCCGATATCGAGGTGACCGCCAAGCCGCAGCTCACCGAGGCGCCGCTTCAGCCCCCAGCCACGACGATCGCGCAGCCGGCCGCGACGCGACCCATACCCTCACCGCTCGAACGCCCCGTGGAGGAGGCCGCGCCTCGGCCGGCGCGCCGCCCGAGCGCCCTTCGCCCCGCATCGGCCGCGCCGATCACCCCCGCTACCATGAGCGACGGGCCACGCCTCGCCGCGCCGCCGAAGACCGTGGCAGAGACAATCGAGCGCCCGCTTCCGGACAATGCGCGCGCAGCACCCGACCCGCGCCATCAGCCCACCACGCTGCGCCCGGCCGCGCCCATGCCGACCGAGACCGCCGTGGCGACGAACCTCACGGCATCCGATCTCGCCCGCCTCGTCGCCACACCGGAACCGCAACGCCGCGATATCCAGGCTCCGAACGGACGCGATCATGGGCGAGACTTCACCCGACGCCCCCACACGACCCACACCACGCTCGCAACGGGCGAGGATGCGCCCCGCGTGGTGCGCCGCGAAACCCATTTCGCGCCCATCATGAAGCCGGAGGTCACCGCGCCAGCCACATCGACCGCGTCGAGCCGCGAGACCTCCGTTCCGGACGCGCCGGATCGCGCGCCGCCGAGCCGTCACGAGCCGGTCCTCGACCAGATCAAGCGGGCGTTCGAGGCCATTCCCAAGGCGCCGAATCCGGTCGACGGGCGTCCCTCGGCGATGCTGCAGCCGGCGACGGTCCAACCGACCCGCACCGACGGCCCCGTCCGTGTGGTCGAGATCCAACTGCAGCCGGCCTCGCTCGGCACATTGTCGGTGACGTTTCGCCTGACGCCCTACGGCCTCAAGGTGACGATGTCGGCCAATATGCGCGACACCGCGCAACGGTTGCAGGACGATCGGGCCGAACTCGTCGACCTCATCCGTCGCGCGGGCTACGGCAAGGTCGACGTGAGCATCGAAACGGCGTCGGCGGCGGGAGACCCGGGGACGAGTGGCGGCTTTGAAGGCCGCTCGGATGCGCGGCCCGGTGGACGGCGCGATCGCCACCCGGCGGGGGCCTTCCCCGATCCCGTTGGCGACGTTCAGCGTCCGGGTGGCCGGACCCTGCGCGTCTGACCCTCGAGGCCCGGCGTCGCTCGCCGGGCCCCGAGGGACGCTTCGGCGGCCCGACCAAAACACACAGCGTCCGCACGCAAAACGCCCGGCCTTCTCTCGGAAGACCGGGCGTTTTGCGTGTCGGCAGGCAATGGCAGAAGAGTAAGGCGGCAGACGCGACGACGATCGCCGGGCGACCCCCATCGGGTCGAAAGTGAGCACGAGACCGCATCGATCCGCTCACCTTAGGGCGCAGAAAAGGCTCGACCCGTGGGAGGACGGCGGCGCAGTGGCCGGTTCAGGCGGCTCCGGGTCGGCGGGCAGAGGTCGCCCACCCGGACATCAGGACCGGTCGCGCGCTTAACTGAAAAGCGCGTCGACATCGTCCTGGCTGACCACGCCGTGATCGGTTTCCAGCGCGGGACCATTGAGAAGATCGCGATCGGTCTTCTCTTTCTTCTCTGTATCGTGATGCTCTTGCGTGGTTCGCCAGACGTCGATCATCGTCGCGATGCGTTGCTCGATGAATTGAAGGGAATCGAGAACCTTCGTGATCCGCTGGCCAGTAATGTCCTGAAAATTGCAGGCCTCGAAGATCTGCAGGACGCAATCGGCGACCTCTGACGCATTCTTGCGCGTGGTCTCGTCCTTACAGGTCAAAAGCGGCTGCACGATACCGTCGATCGTTTCGGCGGCGGCGAGGATTTGATCCGTCGCCATTTCGGTGCCGCTGACGACGGCGCGAAGCTCTTCGGCGGTTCTGTTCTTGCAGACATCGTCGGCGCCGCGCGCTTGCAGGGCGGAAATTTCCGTCTTCGTGACGTCGATCCGCTTTTGAATGTCCTCGACACCGCTCCACATCGCGATCGCGGTGGTGACGGGTTCGTTGTCGCTGCCCTTCGCCCGCATCGTGTGCAGTTCCTGGAGGATATAGTCCACCTGCTGCGTCATCGGCGAACTTTCAGCAAGCCGTTTCGCTTCGGAGATTTCGACTCGGAATCGTCGCGCCTTCATTCGCCGGCTCCAATCCACATACGCTTGGCAAGACCATACACGCAAAACGTGTCTTCGCAATCAGGGAGGGCACCTACATCCGAGCCTCGCGCAAGACTTCCAGGCAGGCTCAGGCAAGCGACCTCTCCTACTTTGCATCGTCGCAAGACCTGATTTTGCCGACGCCGCAAAGATACGGAGAACGAAATGTCTCTCGACTTAAATATGCCTGTTCTCGTGGTTGACGATTACAAGACTATGATTCGGATCATCAAGAACCTTCTCCGACAAATCGGCTTTCAGGATGTTGATGATGCCGCCGACGGCGGAGAGGCCCTGGAAAAGCTACGCGCTAAGACGTATGGCCTCGTCATCTCCGATTGGAACATGGAACCGATGACGGGATACGAGCTCTTGAAGCAAGTCCGTGCGGATCCGGCTCTTGCGGAGTTGCCGTTCATTATGGTGACCGCCGAAGCGAAGTCCGAAAACGTGGTGGCGGCGAAGAAAGCCGGCGTCAACAACTACATCGTGAAGCCGTTCAATGCGCAAACACTGAAAGGGAAGATTGAATCGGTCTTCCAACCCGCCTGAGATCACACGGAGATCCGATGTCGGCGGACCGACGATACGATACGGGCCTGTGACGGCGATGGCCTACGGCGCGCGGCACGCCCCGTGCCGCCCATCCCGGTGCAAGGTTTAGCGATAAACCCTTATAAGTTGCATTATGGGTTGCAATTGCTTACCTATCGTTTATGTTTGGTCCTACCGATCGGGGGGCGCTGCGCCGACGAGATAACGCAACGCCAACGGGCCCCATCGTCGAAGCAACGGCCATCTCGGCCACGCGCCCTCGGCGCGTAGCATCGAAAGGAACCGATCGTGTACATCGTGATTGATTCACGCGACGTCGTCGCCAACGGCTACAAGGCCGGATTCGAACGTGAAGGCCTCGCCTGCAGCACCTTCTCAGGGCGAGACTTTTCCGACTGGCTCCACTCCCTGTCGGATACCGACATACGCGCCATTCAAGCCGTCATCGTGGGAGAGGCGCCGGATCGGCTCGGCATTCCCACGATCGTCCGCACCCGAGCGAAAACGCCGATCATTGCCCTCAAGGAAGAGCAAGGCCTCGACGAGACGCTCGCCCTCTTCAATGTCGGCGTCGACGACGTGGTCAAGAAACCCGCCCCCGTCCGTGAGCTCGTCGCCCGCGCCCACGCCATCTGGCGCCGATCGAGCGATGCGCGGGAGGAAGCCCAGTTCGGCCGTCTCACCGTCTATTTCGACTCGCGCGATCCGACGGTCGACGGCCGATCGCTCGAGCTTCCCCGGCGCGAACGCCAGATCCTGGAATATCTCGTCAAGAACCGCCGCCGTCGCATCACGAAGACCCAGCTCTTCAACGCGATCTACGGCCTCTTCAACGAGAATGTCGACGAGACGGTGATCGAGGGGCACATCAGCAAGCTGCGCAAAAAACTGCGTCAGCGCCTCGGCCATGACGTCATCGACGCCAAACGCTTCGCGGGCTACGCCTTCACCGGCGAGCGCCAGCCTTGCGAGATCAGCGCGCCGACGCCCGTCTCGGCCCCGCAGCCGAACCTGTCGCTCGTCGCCTCGAACGCTCCGTTCGCGGTGACCCGCCCGGTCAGCCGATCGACGAATTGAACCATGACGGGCCGAGGGTTTCACGCCCTTCCCGCCGTTGGTCAACGCCCTTGCGAAGACGCCACGGACCACGGAATGGATCCTCGTGAGCCATTCCGTGCCCGGCCCCATCGAGTTCGCGGGTTGCCACCTCCGCCCACCCCGCCCCTGATCGCGACGAAGGGTTAGGGCGAGCGGCGAGCGGCGAGCGGCGAGCGGCGAGCGGCGAGCGGCGAGCGGCGAGCGGCGAGCGGCGAGCGGCGAGCGGCGAGCGGCGAGCGGCGAGCGGCGAGCGGCGAGCGGCGAGCGGCGAGATGATAGCCTTCCGATCGCGCACCGATCTTGTCAGCGCGAAGTTTCGCTCGGGCGCCCACAGAGATTTTGGCGATACGACGCGGATAGGATCCGCTTAACCGGACACCCGCACCGATACGCCACGCGTGAGGTCGGCACGGCAACCTTCAAGGAGCTGCCCGCGCCCGACATCGGGTCAGCGGTCAGCGGTCAGCGGTCAGCGGTCAGCGGTCAGCGGTCAGCGGTCAGCGGTCAGCGGTCAGCGGTCAGCGGTCAGCGGTCAGCGGAATAGTTTCGATAGTCATCACCTTAAGTGAAACCCCCGCGTCGATAGGCAGGCGTGAGCGGCCGCTCACGCCCGCCCTCAGCACGCCGCCCGTCGCGGCTCCGAGATCGGACGCCGCCAGGCCCGGTTGCGCAGAGCCGCGAGCGCCGGCTTTTCCCGGAGGCCACTTCCATCCGCGTCACACGAACGGCGTCACACGAACGGCCGCACGGCCGCCTCAGCGCGCCGCCCGCAGCGCCTCCCAGATGCGGCCGGGGCTCGCCGGCATCGCGAAATCGGTGACGCCCGCGCTCGCCAAAGCGTCGCACACCGCGTTCATTCCGGCGGCAAGACCGCCGACCGAACCCGCCTCGCCGACGCCCTTCACCTTCAACGGATTGAGCTCCGTCTCCACCTCCGCGAAGCCGCAATCGACCACCGGCAGATCGTCCGCCCGCGGCACCGCATAGTCCATATAGCTCGCGCTGAGGACCTGGCCGTCACCGCCGAACCGCATCGCCTCCATGAAAACCTGGCCGAGTCCCTGCGCGACGCCGCCATGGATCTGCCCCTCGGCGAGCTGCTCGTTGAGGACACGGCCGATGTCCTCGATCGCGCGATAAGACAGCACCGCGACGCACCCCGTCTCGGGGTCGACTTCGACCTCACAGATGTGACAGCCGTTCGGGAACGTCGCCGATTTCGGCTTGAACTCGCCCGCGCCGTGGAGCGGCGTCCCTTTGGCGGCCGCGACGCCCGCGATCGTCTTGAGGTCGACCGCCCGGTCCGTCCCAACAATACGGAAGCGCCCCGCGCCATATTCGAGATCGTCCTGCGCGACCTCGAGCTCGTCGGCCGCAAAGCGCTTGGCCTGGTCGAGCACCTTGTCGACTGCGTCGAGCGCGGCGGAACCCGCCACAATCATCCCCGAGGAGCCACCCATCCCCTTGCCACGCGGCACGGCGTCGGTGTCGCCCTGACGATAGCGGAAATCATCCGGCCCGATCCCGAGCGCATCGGCCACGACATCGATCATCGCCGTTTCGAGCCCCTGCCCGGCATTGAAGGCGCCGCCGAGGACCGTCACGGTCCCGTCGGCGTCGAGCGTGACGTCGGCATAATCGGTGCTCGGCGCGGTGTAAGGCCCGCCCGCAACCTCGATGCAGAGCGCGAGGCCCATCCCGCGGAGCTTGCCCCGCGCTTCCGAGTCGGCTCGCCGCGCGGCGAACCCGGCGACATCGCCGCGCTCGAGACCCGCGTCGAGCACGCGCTCGAACTCGCCGACATCATAGTCGAAGATGAACGGCGAGCGCCAAGGCATCGCCTCGGGGGGAATGAGGTTCTGGCGCCGCAAGGTGACCGGATCGATCCCGATCTGCCGCGCCGCCGCGTCGACCGCCCGCTCGATCGCGAGCGTCGCCTCCGGCCGCCCCGCCCCGCGATAGGGCGCAATCGGCACGGTGTGGGTCATCACGCCGACCACCCGGCCGGCGATGTGCGGCGTGCGATAGACACCCGCGATGCCACCGAAATTCATGATCGGCGGCAGCGACCGCCCGGTCACATAGGCGCCGACATTCTGGAGCATCCGCACGCGCTGGCCGGTGAAGATGCCGCCCGCGTCGAGCCCGAGCTCCACCTCCATCACGACATCGCGCCCGCCTTCGTCGGAGAGGAAATCGTCGGTCCGATCGGCACGCCAGCGCACCGCGCGCCCCAGCCGCCGCGCCGCCCAGAGCGTCAGCATCTCCTCGCGCATCGGACCGGCCTTCATGCCGAACGTCCCGCCGACATCGCCGGCGACGACACGCAACGACCCGGCTTCGATCCCGAAGGCCCCGACGAGCAGCGATTTCAGATTCTGCGGCGCCTGATGGCTCGCATAAAGAACCAGCGTCTCGCCCTCCTGACGGGCGAGCGCGTTGCGCGGCTCCATCGCGGCGGCGTTGACGCGGCTCACCGGGATCCGCAGCGCGACGCGGTGCGCCGAGGCTGCGATCACATCGCCCACCGCGTCCCAGTCGCCGCGCCCCCATTCGTAGCCGACATTGCCGGGACGGGTCTCGTGGACGCGCGGCGCACCCTCGCCGAGCGCGGTGTCCACGTCGACGACGGCATCGCTCTCGTCGAACTCGACCTCGATCATTTCCGCCGCGTCCATCGCCGCGGCGCGCGTCTCGGCCACCACCATCGCGACGGGTTCGCCGACGAAGCGCGCATGACCGGTGGCGAGGAGCGGCCGCTCGACCGCCTCCCACGTCCGCCCATCGGGCCCCTCGAGCTTCATCGGCGCCTGAACCGGGCCGATCCCGTCAGCGACAAGGTCCGCGCCGGTGAGGACGGCCACAACGCCGTCCATCGCGATCGCCACCGCCGCGTCGATCGCCACGATCCGGGCAGCGGCGTGCGGCGAACGCAGAAAGGCGACATGCAGCGCCCCCGGCTCGGCCACATCGTCGGTAAAACGTCCCCGTCCGGTGACGAGGCGCAGGTCCTCGATCCGGCCCTTCCGCTCAGACATCAGCAACAATCCTTCAGGGCGCGCCGTCGGTCAGGCGTGGCGACGGCACTCATCGGCAGTCTATTTCAGGCGACCGACACTAGCATCACTTTCCAAGCGATCAGTTTATCAGCAAACATGGCAGCCTTGCGCAAGGAGGCCAGCAGCCGATGGCGACCCTCAGACAGCGCCGATCGCGAAAAGGAGAGCGTCGGAAGGAGGAGATCGTCGCGATCGCCGCGCGCCTCTTCGCGGCCGAGGGCGTCGACCGAACCTCGATGCAGGACATTGCGAGCGCCGCCGGCGTCACGAAGGCGGCGATCCATTATCATTTCTGCGAGAAGGAAGCGCTCTACGAGGCCGTCGTCCTCTCCCGCGCGGCGGAGACCTATGCCCTCGCCCTCGCCGCGGTCGACGCCGCCCACACCCCACTCGCCAAGCTCGAAGCCTTCATGATGGCGGCGGCGAAACGCATCGAGGACGACCGCAGCGCCTGGATCGTCTCGGCCGATCTTTTCCGCTTTCTGAAGTCGAGCCACCGCTCCCGCGCCGTCATCGCCGCGCGCGACAGGATGGAAAGCCTCCTGCGCGCGATCATCGCCGAGGGCGTCGCCGACGGAACCTTCCGCAAGGTCGATCCGGCGACGGTGGGGCGGCTTCTTTTCGGCGCACTCAACGCCCTTCCCCGCTGGCATGACCCGAACGGGAAGCAATCGATCCGCGCCGTCATCGCCGACTATCTCGATATTCTGCTTGAGGGGGTTCGCGCTCCACGATAAAATCAACCGATCGGTCAGATTAGACGCTCGCTTTTGCGCCCCATATCGGGCCGGTTCCGATCCGCGTCTATCCGGAACTCTTTTCAGCATGGCTCCTCTCCGCATCGCTGGAGAAAACGTCAACCTCCTCGCCTGGTCCTTGACCTTCGCCGTGGGGGCGGCTGGCGGTTTTGCCGCGAAATTCATCGGCGCGCCGCTGCCGATGTTGACCGGCTCGGTCTTCCTCGTCGGTTTCATCTCCGTGTTCGGCTTCCACACGCGGGGCCGCCCGCCGATCTTCCCGATGTGGATCCGGCTGTTCTTCATGCCAATCATCGGTCTGTCGATCGGCGCGGCCTTCACGCCGGAGATCATGCGCGAGGCGATCAACTGGTGGCCGACGCTGCTAGCGCTCTGCGTTTTCATTCCGACCGTCCACATGCTCGGCTTCATCGGCTATAGCCGCTTCGGCGGGATCGAGCCGCGCACCGCCTATTATGCCTCGATACCGGGCGGCCTGATCGAGGCGATCGCGATGGGTGAGGAAGCCGGCGGCGACGTGCGCATGATGGGCGCGCTCCAGTTCATGCGCCTGATTTTGTGCGTGATGCTCGTCCCTCTCGCCTTCACCATTCTGAGCGGCGGCTCGGTGGGCAGCGCGGCCGGCGCGGTCCTCGTGCGCGGGGACGATTCGGTCACGCTCTCCCATATCGTCGAACTCGTCGCGCTCGGGGCGATCGGCTTCTTCGGCGGGCGACTGTTGCGGCTGCCGGCCTACATCATCACGGGGCCGATCCTCGTCAGCGGGATCGCCCATCTGTCGGGGTGGACGAACGTCATACCACCGGCCTGGTCGGTCGAGATGACGCAGCTCGTCGTCGGCGTCAGCCTCGGGACGCGCTTCGTGGGCATGGCGCCGAAGGCGTTCGTGACCGCCCTCAAGCTCGCCTTCGCCAACATCTTGATGACGATGATTCTCGCCGTCCTCGCCTCGCTCGCTTTGCATCGGGCGGTCGGCCAGAAGACGGAGGCGGTGACGCTCGCCTTCGCGCCGGGCGGGGTGGCCGAGATGTCGCTGGTCGCCGTGTCGCTCGAGATCAGCGTCGTCTATGTGACGGCGCATCACGTCCTGCGGATCGTGCTCTCGATCATGCAGGCGAAATTCTTCTCCCGCTATGTGCTGCCGCCGGTGGAAAGCCCCCGCTGACGGCGGCGGCCGGTCCGCCTCGCCGCGGCCGTCCGGGTGAGCCCGCCCGCTTCATCATGGGCCGGAACCACCTCGGTCGACGGTTCATCCGGCCTCGCCTCGGCGCGATCCGTGATGCCGCCTTCACCCGGCGCGATCGGCGGCGCACCGACGCGATCCACATCGGCCGCAACTGAAAACGGGCGCCTTATGAGGCGCCCGTTTCCGGTTTTTCTGTCGATCGAGGCGGCCGGCCCGAGCCCTAGGCCGCCTCCTCGCTCACCGCCGCCGATCGGCGGCCGAGGATCTGCCACGCGACCACGAGGATGAGGAGACCGATGCCGGTGGCGTCGGTCCAAAGGCCCGGCTTGATGAGGACGAGCGCCGCGGCGACCAGCAACAGCCGCTCGATCATGCCGGCCTTCGTCAGCAGATAGCCTGTCATCCCCGCCGCGAGGCAGACGACGCCGACCGTCGCCGTCACCAGCGTCGAGACGATCGTCGGCCATTCGCCGATCAGGAGGATCGACGGCCCAAACACGAACATGAACGGGATGATGTACCCCGTCGCGCCGAGCTTCAGGGCGGCGACGCCCGTTTCCCAAAGGCCGGCGCGCGAGATCCCGTTCGCCGCATAGACCGCCATCGCGACCGGCGGCGTGATCGCCGACAGGATCGCGTAGTAGAAGACGAACATATGCGCCGCTTCGGTGACGACGCCGAGCTTCACGAGCGCCGGAACGAGCAGCGCCACCTGCACGATATAAGCCGGCGTCGTCGGCATCCCCATGCCGAGAATGATGCCGGCGATCATCGTGAGCACCAGCGCCAGAACCAGCGAGTCCTGCGAGACCATGATGACGAGCTGGGTGAACTCGGTGCCGAGATTGGTGAGCGTGATCGTTCCCACCACGATGCCCGCACAGGCGCAGGCGAGCGCCACCGGCACGGTGTTCTTGGCGCCCGAGATCAGCGCATCGGCGAGCGTGTCGAGACGGATCTCCTTGCGCGTCGTGGAGCGCAACAGCGCCGTCGGAATCACCGAAACGATGCCGGCGAGCGCCGACAGCGGGGCGCTGTAGCCGTAGAGGAGAACGCCGATGATGATGACGAGCGGCAGGAAGAGGTGGCCGCGCTCCTTGAGAACGACGCCGAGCTTCGGCAATTCGCTCCGCGGCAGGCCGACCATTCCGGTGCGCTTGGCCTCGAAATGCACCGCCATGAAGAGGGCGAGATAATAAAGGATCGCCGGGAAGAGTGCGAAGGCGGCGACCTCCAGATAGGAGATGCCGAGAAACTCGGCCATGACGAAGGCGGCCGCGCCCATGATCGGCGGCATGATCTGTCCGCCGGTCGACGCCACGGCCTCGACCGCGCCGGAGAAGCCGCGCCGATAGCCGATCTTCTGCATCAGCGGGATCGTGAAGACGCCCGTCGTCATCACGTTCGCGACGGCCGAGCCGGAGACGGAGCCGAAGAGGCCGCTCGTCACGCATGCGACCTTCGCGGGGCCACCGGCGGCATGGCCGGTCAAGCTCATCGCGAAGTCCATGAAGAGACGCCCGGCGCCGGACCGTTCCACCAGCGCGCCGAAGATGATGAAGAGGACGATGTAGGTCGCCGAGACGCTGAGCGGGATGCCGAAGATGCCTTCGGTCGTGAGATAGAGCTGATCGAGCGTCATCTCGAGGGAGAAGCCGCGCCAGACGAGCGTGTAAAACAGGAAGGCCGCGGCGGTCGCCGGCAAGGCCCAGCCGACCGCGCGCCGCGTCGCCTCCAGGATCATCAGAACGGCCATCGAGCCAAAAATGAAGTCCAGCGTCGTCAGTTCGTCGACATAGTACATCCGATTGACGAGATAGTCGTAGTAGACAATCGGATAGACGGCGGACGCAAAAGCCAGAGCGAGCAGCGCCATATCCAGGATATTCGGCCGGCGCGGCCCCGGTTTCGCCCAGTAGCCGGGCAGCATCAGGAACGCCAGAACCAACACGAATGTCAGGTGGACGGCACGGAAAATCTGCGCATCCGGCGGCCCGAAGAAGGCCACGTACAGATGATAGCAGGACATCGCGAGCGCCACACCGGCGATCGCGGTCGCGCTCCAATGGTTTTTGAAGAGGCTCACAGGCATCACCGTTGGGCAGCCGGCGCGTCAGGGACGCGCCGGCAATCCGGGTTGAGGACGGGTCAGCTCGCGCCGTGTTCGCTATAGAAGCGCTTGGCGCCCTCGTGCATCGGCACGCCGATATCGCGGCCCATCTCGGTCGGCGTCGAACCCTCGATCGCCTTCGCGATCGCCGTGAGGTCGCCGATATTGTCGTTGATCGCCGTCAGGACGTTGTAGACGACATCCGGATCGAGCGAGCAGCTCGCGATGATGTGCGTCGCGTAACCGATGGTCGGCACGTCTTCGTCCTGTCCCGGATAAGAGCCGGCCTTGATCATGATCCGCTTATAGCCGGCGTTCAGCTCCTGCATCTTGGCGAGCAGCTCGTCCGGGATCGGGACGACCTTGATGTCGCGCGCGCTGGCAAGATCCATCACCGCGCCGGACGGCACCGTGGTGCCGAGGGTGAAGAAGTCGGCATTGCCGTCCTTCATCAGCGACACGGCGTCGGAATAGGAGCCGTGATTGACGCGGGGAAGCTGCTCGTAGCTGAGGCCCTCGGCGGTCAACAGATGCTGCGTGATCGCCTCGCCGGTGTTGCCCTTGGGCTGGACGGCGGCGGCCTTGTCACCGAGGTCGGCGGGCGTCTCGATGCCCGAATCGGCAAGCGCGATGACCTGGAAATATTGCGGATAGAGCGTCGCGACGTTGCACACGTCGTCGGCCTTCTCGTCGAAGGGCGGGTTGCCGTTGATCGCGTCCACGGTCGACACGGAATTCGCGAAGCCGAGTTGCGCCTTGCCGGCCTGCACCGCCTTCACGTTGGCGATGCCTGCGCCGGGCAGCACCTGCACCGTCACGCCGTCGACCCCATTTTCGACGATATTCTGGATCGCGCCGCCGAGCGGATACCAAGAGCCGCCCTGCGGGCCGGTCATCAGACGAATGGTCTCCGCGGACGCGCTTCCCGCGCCCAATGCGATACCGACGGCGGTGAGCACACAGACGGATGTCTTCATGTTTCGATCCTCCCTTATGGTGTTCTTGTCGTGCCGAACGTTATGCGAATTTGCGCGACACACAACCCATGGCATCAAGTTCGCCCCCGCTCGCGTCGCCACGCGGCGGTCCGGGCACGGCGAACCGCCTTTTTCTCGCCGGGTCGATTTCGATCGCGCGCAGGCTGCTCTAGTGTTGCACCAATACGAAACCAATCCCGGTGAGGACACGCATGAGCATCGAACTCTATACTTGGGGCACCCCGAACGGCAAGAAAGTGTCCATCATGCTGGAAGAGGTCGGCCTGCCGTATAACACGCACCCGATCAACATCACGAAGGATGAACAGTTCGACCCGTCCTTTCTTGCTGTCGCACCGAACAACAAAATCCCGGCTATCGTCGACAACGATACGGGCGTTCAGCTCATGGAATCCGGCGCGATCCTGATGTATCTCGCGCAGAAGACCGGGAAACTCTTTGCGGCGGAGGGCGAGGCTCACTGGCGGACGGTCGAATGGTTGATGTGGCAGATGGCCGGATTCGGGCCGATGCTCGGCCAGACGCACCATTTCCACCACTTCAATCCCGGCAAGGCGGACTATGCCGAAGAGCGTTTCCTGAAGGAGACCCAGCGCCTTTATGGCGTGCTCGACCAGCGCCTCGACGGACGGGAGTTCATCGCCGGCGACTACTCGATCGCCGACATCGCGACCTGGCCATGGGCGGCACGATTCGGCTGGCACGGCATCGACCTCAACGCCTTCCCGAACGTCAAGCGCTGG
Source organism: Acuticoccus kalidii (assembly GCF_021556395.1). Classification (GTDB taxonomy): domain Bacteria; phylum Pseudomonadota; class Alphaproteobacteria; order Rhizobiales; family Amorphaceae; genus Acuticoccus; species Acuticoccus kalidii. The sequence goes on along the minus strand of NZ_JAKGCS010000006.1, from coordinate 438,527 downwards.
TACACCACGATCGCCGCGCGCGATGCGGTGAAGCGCGGCTATAGCGTGCCGACCGCGCAGGACATTCCGATGCCCTGAGGCGGCGAAGGCCGCGTCGATCAGCCGCTGAAGACGGCGATGACGAAACGCAACGCCACGGTCGCGAGGAAGAGGCCGAAAAGCACCTCCAGCGCGCGGCGTGGCAACCGATGGGCGACCGCGACGCCCATCGGCGTCGTGACCAATGTTGCCGGCACCGTCAATGCGAAGGCGATCAGCGAGACGAAGCCGATCGCATCCGGTGGCAGGCCGGGCTTGCCCCAGCCGGCGAGGATATAACCGAGCGTTCCCGGAACGGCGATCAACGCGCCGACGCCCGCCGACGTCGCCACCGCCTGGTGGATCGGCCGATTGTGCAACGTCATCACGAGGGTGGAGATCGCCCCACCGCCGATCCCCATCAGCGACGACACCGACCCGATGAAGAAGCCGAGCCCCCGCAACACCCATCCGCGCGGCATGTCCGTCGCGATGCGCCAGGTGGATTTGCCGAACAAGAGTTTCGCCGACATCACGGTGCCGAAGACGACGAACGCGACCTGGAAGACCTCCGGCGCGGCATAGCGGGCAACGGCGGCGCCCGCGAGCGCGCCCACCATGATCGGCACCGCCCAGGATTTCAGCACCGCAAGATCGACCGCGCCGCGCAGATAATGGGAACGGACCGAGCGCAGCGATGTCGGAATGATGACGGCGAGCGACGTGCCGACCGCGAGCGGCATCCGCACATCGTCGCCGATGCCCATGACGCCGAAAATCTCGAACAGGATCGGCACGGTGATCGCGCCACCGCCGACGCCGAACAGCCCGGCGAGAAAGCCGGTCGCCGCCCCGCCGAGACAGAGCGTGACGAGCGCCGCGAGATCGAAGGGCAGCGTCATCGCGCGCCTTGCCGGCGCAAGGGCGCGCCGATCATCGTCCGGCCCCATGCCGGGGGCGCGCATCGTCGGCCGGGAGGGGAAGCCGTGGCGTCATGTCGATCCTGGCCGGGCCGGAGGGGGATGGCGCGGCGATGGGGTGATGCGGACAGCCGGATCGTCCGCACACCTCATCACTAGACCCTCGACGCGCCCGCCGAAAGCGCCGGCCCTCGGTTTCAAGCCGAGACGGGCGCCACCTCACGGTGGTCTGATCGCGCGGGGACGATAGAGCCCCCGCGCCTCCCCGGCGGCGTCACGCCGATCAGGCGGCCGCCCGGTGCACCTCGGGAAAGTCGATCTCCGTCCCGGCCACCTCGTTGAGGAAGTTAGTGAAGACGTTCTCCGTCACGAGCGCGACGATCTCGACGAGGTCGGCATCGCTATAGCCCGCCTCGCGCGCGGCGGCGATGTCGGCATCGGCGACACGGCCGCGTTCGGCGGCGACCCGCGCGGCGAAACGCACGGCCGCGTCGGCGCGCGGGTCGGTCGATCCGCCGGCCCGATTGCGCTCGATCTCCTCCGGGCTGAGCTTGGCGAGGTTGCGGGCCAGATAAGTGTGCGCAGACAGGCAATAATCGCAGCCATTCACCTCGGCGACCGCGAGCGCGATCCGCTCCCGCGTCTTCACGTCGAGCGATTTGCCGAGCGCGCTTTGGAGGCCCGTGAACGCCTGCAGCGCCGCCGGGCTCACCGCGAGCAGGCGGAAGAGGTTGGGAATGGTGCCGAGCTGCTTTTGAACCGCGTCGAGCGTGGATTTCGAGCCGTCCGGCGCGTCGTCGCGCGAGGGGATGGTGATGCGGGCCATGGGCCACCTCCGTCTTCGGCGAGCCGACCGCCGGCTCGTCTCGCCGCGATATGCCCCTTTCCGCATATCGGTATAATTGCTATTCTTTGGCTTCCACTTTACCGAAATATGGAAAGATCAATGGACCGTTTGGAGGCCATGTCGATGCTTCTGACGGTCGTCGCCGAGGGAAGCTTCTCGGCCGCGAGCCGGACGCTCGGCGTGCCGGTGGCGACGCTGAGCCGGAAAGTGACCGACCTCGAGATCCGGCTCGGCACCCGGCTCCTGACGCGCACCACGCGCAAGCTCTCCCTCACCGACACCGGCGAGGCCTATATCACCGCCGCCCGCCGCATTCTCGACGCGGTGGAGGAGGCGGAGCGCGAGGCCGCCGGCGAGTTCACGATGCCCAAGGGGGAGCTCGTCATCACGGCGCCGATCCTGTTCGGACGGCTTCACGTCCTCCCGATCGTGGGCGACTTTCTCGCCCTCTATCCCGAGATCCAGGTCCGCCTCACCCTGTCCGACCGGAACCTCCACCTCGTCGACGACCATGTCGATATGGCCGTCCGCCTCGGCCCTCTGCCCGACAGCCAGATGAAGTCCACCAAAGTCGGCACGATGCGCACCGTGATCGTCGCGAGCCCGTCCCTCCTCGCGGCGCACGGCACGCCGGAGACGCCGGCCGATCTCGCGGCCTTTCCGGCGATCGGCTTCGAGGCACCGACCCCGGTCGCGGCCTGGCGCTTCCGGGCCGAGAACGGCGATGCGATCGAGATCGCGCCGGACATGCGGCTGCGGGTCTCGACCGCGGAGGCCGTGCGCGACGCGGCGACCGGCGATATCGGGCTCGCGCGCCTCTTCCACTATCAGGTGGCCGATGCCGTCGACGCCGGCGCGCTGCGGATCATCCTGGACGCCTATGAGAGCGAACCGGCGCCGATCCATCTCCTCCACGCGGCACGCGGTCAGTTGCCGCTCAAGATGCGCCGCTTCCTCGATTTCGCCGCGCCCCTGTTGCGGCAACGGCTGAAACGATTTGGCTGAACCCTTGCGGCGCCCGGCCGGATCGCACCTGTTGGCGTCCGGCATTTTGTGGCGATAATCCCCACGGCTCGGAGGCCGGCGCGACGCGCCCATCGATTCCTCCCCCTCCGAATGAGCGCGCCGCCCGGCGTGCCCGTGCGCAGCGAACCGAAAGGACCCCTACGATGAGTGCAGAGGCATTTTCCATCGACGCCGATGCCGCCGAAAACCGGCTGATGCGCTACCTCGCCGTCGAGGGCGTCACCGGCCAGGAGGCCGCGATCGGCGCCCTTATCGTGGAGGAGCTTCTCGCCCTCGGCGTCCCGGCCGACGCCATCGCCTATGACGACGCCAACACGCGCATTCCCGTTCCAACCGAGACCGGCAACCTCATCGTGACGCTTCCGGGCACGAAGACCGGACCGCGGCTCTTGTTCTCCACCCATCTCGACACCGTGCCGCTCGTCGCCGGGGCGAAGCCCTCGCGGGTCGGCGACCGGATCGTGAGCGACGGGACCACCGCGCTCGGCGGCGACAACCGGACGGGCTGCGGCGTCCTCGTCACCATGGTCGAAACGCTGCTCGCGAACGCGATCCCCCATCCGCCGCTCACGCTCCTCTTCACGGTTCGCGAGGAGAGCGGGCTCCATGGCGCGCGCGAGGTGGACATTGCCCGCCTCGGCGATCCGGTGATGGGCTTCAATGTCGACGGGCGGCTTCCGAGCGACCTCGTGATCGGCGCCGTCGGACAGGAGACATGGGAGGCCGAGATCCACGGCAAGGCCGCCCATGCGGGCGTCGCGCCGCAGAAAGGCGTCTCGTCGACCCTCGTCGGGGCGATCGCGCTCGCGGAGGCCGCGGCGGGCGGCTGGTTCGGCAAGGTGGTCAAGGACGAGGGCACCGGCACGAGCAATATTGGCATTTTCGGCGGCAAGAACGGCAAGGCCGCCGGGGACGCGACGAACGTCGTCACCGACTATGCCTTTCTGCGCGGCGAGGCGCGCTCGCCCGACGCCGCTTTCGCGAAGACGATCACCGCGGGCTTTGCCGCCGCGTTCGAGACCGCGAAGGCCAAGGTGACGAGCGAGAGCGGCGAGACCGCGACCATCGATTTCCGCCAATCGACCACCTACCCGCCCTTCCGCCTCGATGAGGAAAGCCCCGTCGTCATCCATGCGAAGGCCGCCGTCGAGGCGCTCGGCCTGACGCCGAATTGCCGCCTCTCGAATGGCGGGCTCGATGCCAACTGGCTCGAAAAACACGGCATTCCCAGCGTGACGATCGGCGCCGGCCAATGCGAGCCGCACACCGTCCACGAATATGTCGAGGTGGCCGACTATCTGACAGGCTGCCGCCTCGCCGTCGCACTGGCGAGCCTCGCCTGACCGAACCACCGGGGCGCCGGCGAGCGCCCCGGTCCACTCCCTTGACGCAGTTGAGTCCCGCCATATAGTTGCGCAATACAACTATATGGCGGACCCTCATGAACCGGGTGGATAGGGAGGCGGTCGAGCGCATCCGTTTCGCGTCGCGTCACCTCGTCCGCGCGCTCGGCTTCATGGACGCGACGCTCGCCGGGACATCGCTTTCCCCGTCCGCCGTCCATGCGATCATCGAGATCGGCGCGGCCGGCGGCACGAGCGCCCGCGATCTCGCCGACAGTCTCCGCCTCGACAAGTCGACCGTCAGCCGGATGCTGAAGCGGTTGATTCGCGAGGGTTATCTCGCCGAAACCCGCGACGCGCGCGACACCCGCGTGAAGCGCCTCAGTCTCACCGATCGCGGCGTCGCCTGCCTTGCCGGCATCACCGATTTCGCCGTCGATCAAGTCGGCACGGCGATCGCCCCTCTTTCGGCCGACGCAGTGGAGACGATCGCGGCCGGGCTCGAGACCTACGCATCGGCGCTGACCGGAGCGGCAAGCGCCCGCACGGCGGCGACGGCGAGGCTCGTCCCGGGCTACCGGCCGGGCATTCTCGGCACGATGCTCGCGATGCACGGCGAATATTATGCCGCCGCCGCCGGCTTCGGCGCCCCGTTCGAAACGCGCCTCGCCGCCGACATGGCCGCCTTCTTCGCCCGGCTTGACCATCCGGCGAACGGGTTCTGGACCGCCGAGATCGACGGCCACCCGGTCGGCACGATCGCAATCGACGGAGAGGACCTCGGCGCGGGGCTCGCACACCTGCGCTGGTTCATCATGGCAGACCAGGCGCGCGGCCGCGGCATCGGCGCGATGCTGATCGACGCCGCGCTCGACTTCGTGGACGAACGCGGCGTGCACGAGACCCGGCTCTGGACCTTCGCCGGCCTCGACGCCGCGCGGCGCCTTTATGAGCGTCGCGGCTTCGTGCTGGCCGACGAGCGACCGGGGCGGCAATGGGGGGCGGAGGTCATGGAACAGGAATTTCGGCGCACACGGCCAGGCGCATGACGAACGCGGCGCGGCCTTTATTAAGACGGCTGCGCGGCCCCGGTGCGACGGTAGCGCACCGATCAACGGCGGCGATCCGCAGGACGTGCGCCGGGTGAGCGCTGTCCCGTGGGCCTTGCCGTAAGCCGTTGGATTGTTTGGGAAACATTGGAGCGGGCGATGGGATTCGAACCCACGACCCCAACCTTGGCAAGGTTGTGCTCTACCCCTGAGCTACACCCGCGCTCCGTTGTGGGACGCGATATGAACGATAAGCGGCGGGCATGCAAGCCCCTTTTTCATCGATCGAAGCGTCGACCCCTAAGATCCAGTGCAAAACGTTCGGGAAGCATCGCAAAGCTCGCCATTCCGGCCACGGCGGGCTTGGGCTCTGTGATCAGGAATGTCGGTATGGTCTCGATGATCGCCCGATGCGGCGCCTTGTCCTCGAAGGCCTCACGGAAGCCGCTCGCAAGGAACCGGTCGGCCATGCGCGGCACGATCCCCCCGGCGATATAGACGCCCCCTTTCGGCAGGAAGATCAGCGCGAGATCGCCGGCGAGGCGGCCGAGATAGGTGAAGAAGAGGTCGAGCGCCTCTTCCGCCACCGGATCGCCCGCGTCCGCTGCGGCGGTCACGTCGGCGCCCACGGTGCAGTCTGTGCCCTTCCCGTCGGCCGCCGCGATCGCATCGTACAGGCGCACGAGGCCGTTGCCGGATAGCAGGGTCTCGCCGGTAATTCGCCCATGGAAACGGGCGACGTGCGGCCATATCTGAAAGTCACGCTCGGTGATGGGGCCGACGCTCACATGGCCGCCTTCACCCGCGAGCGGGGTATAGCATTGGTCGCCATAGACGAGCGCCGCGACCCCGAGCCCGGTGCCGGGGCCGATCACGACGCGCGGTTCACGCGGAATCGATTCGCCGCCGCCGATCTGCCGCACCTGGTCGTCCGCCAAGGCGGGGAGCGAGAGGGCGACGCCCTCGAAATCGTTGAAGGTGATGACGGTGTCGAGATTGAGCTCGTCACGCAGCTTCGCCGGATCAATCATCCATTCGGCGTTGGTGAGCTTCGTGCTTCCTCCGACGATCGGCCCGGCCGCCGCCAGCAACAGCGAGCGCGGCAGGATCGCGGTGCGATCGAGAACGCTCTGCGCAGCGGTCGCGAAATCGGGATAGTCGTGCGTTTGCACCGTTTCGAAATCGCGGCGGGGACTGTGGACTTCGGACAGAACTCCGAAGCGAACATTGGTCCCACCGATATCGGCGATCAGCACCGGAAACGGGATGGGGCGGATATCGGACGCGCGGCGGCGAGGGGGCGGAGTCATGATCGTGTCACCATAGCCGAGCCAAGTTAACGAATGAAGGCCCAGTTGGTTGCGTCCGATACGGCTGAACGCGCCGAAAGCGTCGAGTATGCTGGCATTGCGCAGCAAGATGTGCCAAAGGGCCCTCTTCCTTCGCGCCCGGACCTTTTCGCGACGGGCCCGTCACGGGAGTTTTCGCCATGGGCGATCCGGTCAACCGCAAGACACATATCCGCCTCACCTCGCATCCGGGAAGCGGCAACAAGCTACGCTTTCCCCTCCATTGGGGCGCGCCGGACGCGCGCAGCCGCGGCCCTGTCGTCGGCACGGTGACGGAAACGGCCGACCGCAATGCGATCGGCACGCACGGCGGTTCGTACTCGCTCTATCGCGCCCTCGCCGTCACGTCGGGCGCGCTCAATCCGATCAAGCGCCCGGATCTCACCAACACGGCGCCGACCCATCAGATCGGCCCCTTCCCGGCCTGGTCCGATCCGAAGCGCATCGTCTCGCTCGACCCGTGGGGCCATGTCGCGAGCGAGGCGTTCTCCGACCTCATCGCCGAGGGCGTCGACATCCGTCCGACGATCGCGGTGACGCGGGCGCACCTCACGCTGCATGAGTTGAAGGACGCCGTTCGTCTCGGCCGTCTCGAAGTCGACGGCAAGATCGTCCTCCCGTCGGGCGACGTGTCGGTCACGAAGGCGGCGATCGAGCCGGTCTGGTACCTTCCGGGCATCGCCGAGCGCTTCGGGGTCGAGGAGACGCGCCTTCGCCGCGTGCTCTTCGAGCAGACCGGCGGCATGTTCCCCGAGCTCGTCACCCGGCCCGACCTTCTCGCTTTCCTTCCCCCGATCGGTTCGATCACCGTCTATGTCTTCGGTGATCCCGACGCGGTCGCCGATCCGAACCGCCGCCTCACCTGCCGCGTCCATGACGAGTGCAACGGCTCCGACGTGTTCGGTTCCGACATCTGCACCTGCCGGCCCTATCTTGTGCACGGCATCGAGGAGTGCATCCGCGAGGCGCAGGCCGGCGGCGCGGGCCTCATCGTCTACAACCGCAAGGAAGGCCGGGCGCTCGGCGAGGTGACGAAATTCCTCGTCTACAATGCGCGCAAGCGCCAGGTCGGCGGCGACACCGCCTCCGAATATTTCGAGCGCACCGAATGCGTCGCCGGCGTCCAGGACGCACGGTTCCAGGAGCTGATGCCCGACACGCTCCATTGGCTCGGCATCAAGACGATCGATCGCTTCGTGTCGATGAGCAACATGAAGTACGACGCGATCGTCAATTCCGGCATCACGATCGGCGAACGCGTGTCGATCCCTGACGACCTCATCCCGGCCGACGCGATGGTCGAGATCGAGGCGAAGAAGGCGGCCGGCTACTATTCGGAGAGCGGCGCCTCACAGGACCTGTCCTCCGTGCATGGTCGCAAGCTCGATGATTGAGGACGATCGCGCGGGCGAAGAGACGCCCGACGAAGCGACGCTCGAAACCGTTCGCTGGCTGTTGTCGGCCGACGCCATCCGCACGCGCGCCGGCGAGGTCACGGCGCGCATCGACGACGGCGCGTCGGCGTACTTCACCCTCGACCGCGACCGTCTCGGCGCGCTCGCCGACAGCGTGGCCGAGCTGACGCGCGAGCGTTTTCCCGATCTCGCCGTGCCCTTCCATTCCCGCTGGCGGCATTTCGAGGCGGCCGGCTATGACCGCTTTGCAAGCCTCGCCGCCGCCCGTGAGTGGTCGACGCCGGAGGAGGCCGCGCGGGCGATGGGCGATCTCGCGATCGTCTCCGTCCTGCTCGATGCCGGCGCCGGGCCGACCTGGCGCTATCACGAGGCGGTGACCGGCGAAGTGATGGGGCGGTCCGAAGGGCTCGCCCTCGCCTCGTTCGCGATGTTCGCCTCGGGCGCTTTCTCCGCCGTTCCGGCCGACCCGCTGCGGGCCGACGCCGCCGGCCTCGAGGACGTGTCCGAGGCGGAGTTCGCGCAAGGCTTCCAGATCACCGAGGACAATCCGCTCGCCGGCGCCGACGGCCGGCGCGATCTCCTGCGTGAGCTCGCCTTCGCCCTGCGCATGTCGCCCGATATCTTCGCGGTCGAGGACGACCCGCGCCCCGGCGGCATCATCGACGCCCTCGCGGCCGAGGCCGAGGACGGCGAGTTGCCCGCGCCCAAGATTCTCGAGGCCGTGCTCGAAGGGCTCGGCCCGATCTGGCCGAGCCGCGAAAGCCTTGCCGGCATCCCGCTCGGCGACACCTGGCGCTACGAGCCGCTCGATCGCGGCACGCCGGGCAGCGACCTCGTGCCGTTTCACAAGCTGTCCTCGTGGCTATCCTATTCGTTGATCGAGCCGCTGACGGTCCGCGGCATCGTCGTCACCGACATCGACGGACTGACGGGGCTCGCCGAGTACCGCAATGGCGGGCTCTTCGTGGACGGCGGGGCACTCGTCCTGCGCGATCCGGCGATGGGGAAGACGCCGCTGCCGGTCAGCCATCCGCTCGTCGTCGAATGGCGCGCGGCGACCGTCACGCTGCTCGATGCGCTCGCCCCGATGGTCCGCGAACGCCTCGGCGTGAGCGCCGAGACGTTGCCCCTCGCCTCGATCCTGGAAGGCGGCACATGGCTCGCCGGCCGCAAATTGGCGCAGAGCCTGCGGGCCGATGCCAGCCCCCCGATCGCGATCGAAAGCGACGGAACCGTCTTCTAGTTTCCCAGCGCGGAGCCCTTCGGAGATCTCATGCCCGCCTCAATGTCCGCCCCCGTGTCCGCCGATACCATGCTCACCGTCATCGACCACCCGCTGGTGCAGCATAAGCTGACCATCATGCGCGACAAGGAGACGTCGACGGCGGGCTTCCGCCAGCTCCTGCGCGAGATCGCGATGCTCCTCTGCTACGAGGCGACGCGCGATCTCGACGTCGAGCTCGTCGACATCGAGACCCCGCTCATGCCGATGAAGGCGCCGCGCCTGTCGGGCAAGAAACTCGTATTCGCACCGATCCTGCGCGCCGGCGAAGGCCTCCTCGACGGGATGCTCGACCTCGTGCCGTCGGCCCGCGTCGCCCATATCGGCCTCTATCGCGATCCGCACACGCTCTCGGCGGTCGAGTATTATTTCAAGTCGCCGGAAGACATGGGCGAGCGCCGGGTGATCGTCCTCGACCCGATGCTTGCGACCGCGAACTCCGCGATCGCCGCCGTCGATCGCCTCAAGGAAGCCGGCGCGACCGATATGCGCTTCGTCTGCCTTCTCGCCGCGCCGGAGGGTGTCGACAATTTCGTCGGCCACCATCCCGACGTGCCGATCGTGACTGCCGCGATCGACGAAAAGCTCAACGAGAAGGGCTATATCGTTCCCGGCCTCGGCGACGCCGGCGACCGGATGTTCGGCACAAAATAGCCCAGCGGCAACTGGGTTATCTGCCTTAATGCAAGCGGATTGATCCAGCGCAAGTCGAGCGACCCCCAATGATGACACCATCACCGTCCGGTCCTCATCCGGAAGGCGATGGTTCATGGCATCATTTTGCAAGAGGCTCGCGGTCTCGTTCATCGCGTGCGTCGCTGCGCTGACCGCGAGCACCGACCAGACGGCTCACGCCGACGTCGCGCCGGTGCTCGACGAGATGTCCCGGCCGATGGGGCCGCAATTCCTGCACTGGTATCGCGGCCATTTCTCCGCCTTCCGGCAGCGTTATATGCGCATCGACGGGCGCATCGTGGATCCGGAGAATGGTGGCGTCACGCATTCCGAGGCGCAGGCCTACGGGATGCTGATCGCCTTCATCGCCGACGAGCCGGTAACCTTCGAGCAGATCTGGCGCTTTACGAAGACCAATCTGCGCCGCCCGGACGACCTTTTCGCGTGGCGTTATATGCCGGAGCGCGGTGTCACTGATTGGAACAATGCGACTGACGCCGACCTCCTGATTGCAAGCACCCTCGCCCTCGCCGCCAAGCGCTGGAATCGCGGCGACTATCTCAGCCAGGCGATCCGCACCGCCGGCACCATCGGCCGCAAGCTGCTGCGCTATCATGAGGGGCAGGTTCTGCTGATGCCGGCGATCGAGGGCTTCGACCGCCGCTCCCAGCCGGACGGCCCGGTCGTCAACCTCTCTTATTATAATTTCGACGCGCTGCGCGTCGTCGGCGCCCTCGCCCCGCGCTACCCGTTCGAGCGGGCCGCCGACACCGGCGTCGCGCTCATCGCGCTGGCGCTCGAACAGGGCACCTTGTCGGATTGGAACGCGCTCGAGGACGTGGATCGGCCGACCGTCGCCCGGAAGGTCGAGCCGCACGAGTTCGGCTATAATGCGATCCGGATCGGCTACAATCTGATGGCGCGGGAGGGGCCGTCTCAGCAGAGCGCGATCGCCCTCTTCCACCGGATGAACTCACCCTATCTGATACGCCGCACGGCGGATGGGGTGGTCACCGAATTGCGCGATCCAGGCTATCGGATCATCGCCGACATGGTCCGCTGCGAGGTGCAAGGGACCGTGGTGGACCCGGCCCTTTTCGACTATCGGCCGACGACCTATTTCGCGTCGGCGCTCCATCTGATGGCGTTCGGCCAGATCTATCAAAGGCGGCCTTGGTGCCTGCCGATCAGTTGAAGCGCGAAAGCACCGGCGCGCCTCAGCGCGACTTGGTTTCCCGCCTGCGAAAGTACGCCCACGTGAACGCCGCAAGGATGGAAATGAGCACGAAAATGACCCTGATCGATGGATAGCCGGCAATCGGACGAACCGCGTTCGACTACCGACTTGGCCACTCAGAGTCCACGAAAAAATCGTATTTTACAAAGGACTTCGCGCTTTAAGGCGACGGACATGGCCGGTTGCGGCCGCCGTGATGATTGCCGGCCACAGATTCGCCATCACATCGCGGCGACGAGGCCGCGGCCCATCGAGACCGCGGCCTTCACCCGCTCGCGCCGTCAGCCGACGAAGGCGCGCTCCACGACGTAGGTGTTCGGCGCATTGTTGGCGCCTTCCTCGAGGCCGAAGCCTTCGAGGATCGACTTCGTGTCGTTGATCATGTCCATCGAGCCGCAGATCATCGCGCGGTCGATCGCCGGATCGATCGGCGGCAGACCGAGCTGGTCGAACAGTTCGCCCGAGGTCAGGAGATCGGTGATGCGGCCCGTCCGGTCATACGCCTCGCGTGTCGTGCTGCCATAATATTTCAGCTTGCCGGCGACGATCTCGCCCACCAGCGGATCGGCGAGCGTCTCCTCCACGAGTTCCTTGCCGTAAGCGAGCTCGGCGATCTCGCGGCACGTGTGGGTGAGGACCACCTCGTCGAACTTCTCGTAGGTCTCCGGGTCGCGGATCAGCGAGGCGAAGGGCGCGATGCCGGTGCCGGTCGAGAACATATAGACGCGCTTGCCGGGCAGCAGCGCATCGTTGACGAGCGTGCCGGTCGGCTTCTTGCGCAGGAGGATCGTGTCGCCCTCCTTGATCTTTTGCAGATGCTCGGTCAGCGGTCCGCCCGGCACCTTGATCGAGAAGAACTCGAGCTCCTCGTCCCAGGACGGGCTCGCGATCGAGTACGCGCGAAAGACCGGCTTCTCCGCGTTCGGAAGGCCGATCATCACGAACTCGCCCGAGCGGAAGCGGAAGCTCGCCGGGCGGGTGATCCGGAACTTGAACAGACGGTCGGTATAATGGTGCACCGAAGTCACCGTTTCGGCAAAGCAATTGGCCGGAATCGGGAACTCGGCGCGCGCGCCGTCGGCCATAGCCAAAGTGTCCAAGGAAACACTCCCAGCGTTTGAGTCGGTCGCCATAAAAGATCGTTAGTGCACGAACAAATACTAGAGGGGAAATCGGATCGTCAAGGCGTGCGCCTGCAACGCTTGTGCCAGGGATGTCCGGTGTTAGTGTACGAATGAATCCGGACGTCGATTGACGCAAGCGCCGAGAGGGCTGCCATGTCTGAACCGCAAAAGCTCGTCGTACACAATATCGGTCTGCTCCTTTCCGGCAAAATGGAAGACCCTATCCTCGACGCGGATTGCATCATTGCCGAAGGTGGACGCATCGCCGCCATCGGACGCAAGGCCGATCTCGATACGGATGGCGCCGATATCGTCGTCGACGCGCAGGGTGTGACGCTTGCGCCGGGCCTCATCGACAGCCACGTCCACCCCGTCGTCGGCGACTACACGCCGCGCCAGCAGCAGCTCCATTGGATCGATTCGACCCTCCATGGCGGCGTCACCACGATCATCTCCGCCGGCGAGGTCCACATGCCGGGCCGCCCGAAGGATCCTGTCGGGCTGAAGGCGATGGCGATCGCCGCGCAGCGCTGGTACGAAAATCTCCGTCCCTCCGGCATGAAGGTCCACGCCGGCGCGCCGGTCATCGAGCATGGCCTCGAAGAGCACGACTTCAAGGAAATGGCGGACGCGGGCGTCAAACTTCTCGGCGAAGTCGGCCTCGGCACGGTCAAGGACGGCCCCACCGCGCGCCAGATGGTCGCCTGGGCGCGCAAATATGGCATGCAGTCGACGATCCACACCGGCGGGCCGTCGATCCCCGGCTCCGGCCTCATCGACAAGGACGTCGTTCTGGAGGCCGACACCGACGTGATCGGCCATATCAATGGCGGGCACTCCGCCCTGCCGGACGATCAGATCATCTGCCTCTGTGAAAGCTGCAAGCGCGGCCTCGAGATCGTGCATAACGGCAACGAGCGGGCAGCGCTCCTGACGCTGAACACCGCGCGCGAGCTGAAAGAGATGGAGCGGCTCATTCTCGGCACCGACGGGCCGGCGGGCTCCGGCGTGCAGCCGCTCGGGATCCTGCGGATGGTGGCGCTGTTGTCGAGCCTCGGCAACGTGCCGGCCGAGATCGCAATCTGTTTTGCGACCGGCAACACGGCGCGGGTGCGCGAACTCGATTGCGGCATCATCGAAGTCGGCCGCGCGGCGGACTTCGTGATCATGGATCAAGCCCAACATGCGCCGGGAAAGACGATCCTGGAATCGATCGAGCAAGGCAATCTGCCCGGTGTCGGGATGACGATCATCGACGGCGTGATCCGCTCCCGCCGCAGCCGCAACACCCCGCCGGCCGGCAAGATCCCCACCGTAGCGGGCGAAAAAGGCGAGAGCGGCGGCGGCCACTGACCCCGCTTCGTGTCGATCGCCCCGCTCGACATGGCGGCGGCGTGGTAGGACACTCCGAGCGGCCCTTGGCGAACACCGGGCGCCGATCAAGGGGGCGAACATGAACGATTTGGCCGGAGGCATCACCCCGAACGGAGAGGGGTTCGAGGGCGTCTCCTGGAACATTCTCGGCCAGCTCTATTTCCCTAAGGCGGTCTGCGGCTCGACCTTCGCGTTCGAGACCAATGCCGAGCCCGGACAGTTCGTGCCCGTCCACATCCACCCGACACAGGACGAGTTCATCCTCGTGCAGGAGGGCGAACTCGACCTCAAGCTTGGCGGGATCTGGTCGAAGGCGAAGGCCGGCGATCTCGTCCGAATGCCGCGCGGCATCCCGCACGGCTATTTCAACAAGTCCGACAAGCCGACGCGCGCGCTGTTCTGGGTCTCGCCGGCCGGAAAGCTGCAGGATCTCTTCATCGCCCTCGACCGATTGACCGACGTCGACGAAGTGGTCCGCCTTTCCGCCGCGCACGATGTGGACTTCCTGCCGCCCGAGGCGAACGACTGAGCGCCGGGTCTATGCCGTCCGCGTCATGATCCCGAGGCCGCACAGCATCTCCCGATAACGTCCGAAGCGGTCGGCGAGCGCGCCGTTCAGCGCCGTGTCGGCCTCGATCGTCATCGTGGGGGCGGATTTTTCGGCGAGATCGGACGGCGCCGCGAGACCGGCCGCGATGCGCGCGAGGCGGACGGCGCCGAGCGGGGCCGCCATCGGCGCGGCGGGGCTGCTTTGCAAGGGCCGGCCGAGCATCGTCGCGATCAGCGTCAGCCACAGCCCGTTGCGCGCGCCGCCGCCGACGACGAAGAAAGCGCTCGGCGACAGCCCCGCCGCCCGCTGCGCGTCGACGCATTCGCGAAGCTGGAAGGCGACGCCTTCGAGCACGGCATAGCCGAGCGCCGCGCGATCCGTTCGCCCCGTCAGCCCGGTGAAGGTCGCCCCGACATCCGGCCTGTTGTGTGGCGTCCGCAGCCCGGAGAGGCTGGGAAGCGCGAGCGGCGCCTCGCCGATCCGGCCCGACGCCGCGAACCCGTCCACCTCGGCCGCGAGCTCCGGGACGCTCGCGCCGGTGAGCCCCGCCGTCCAGGCGAAGGCCGACGTCGCGCTCATGACGACCGCCATCGACAGGTACGCCTCGGGCGCGGCATGGACCCCGGTGAGGACCGCGTCCTGCGGCGCGGGCCGGAAGGCGCCGTCGACCGCGCACACCACCGCCGACGTGCCGATGGTGATGAGCGCATCGCCCGGCGCGGCGACGCCGGCGCCCAGCGAGGCGGCCATGTTGTCCCCCGCCCCGGCGGCGATCGGCAGACCCGGCGCGAGCCCCCAGCGCGCGGCGAGCGCCGGCCGCAAGCCCCCGGCCGCCGACCAGGACGGCACCACCGTCGGAAGGCGCGCGGGAGACCAGCCGGCCGCCTCGCACAGCGCCGCGTCCCAGGTCGCGCTGGCATTGTCCATCAGCATGGTGCCGGAAGCGTCGCTCGCCTCGGTGGCGTGCTCGCCGGTCATCCAGAGGCGGACATAATCCTTCGGCAACATCATCGTCGCGGCCGCGTCGAGGCTCGCGGGCTCATGGGCGGCGAGCCAGAGGAGTTTTGGCGCGGTGAGGCCCGGATCCGGCCGCCCGTTGGTCCGCATCCCGATATCGGGCACGCGGCGGGCGAGTTCGGCGCACTCGGCGATCGAGCGCTGGTCGTTCCACAGGATCGCCGGGCGCACGGGCCGATCCGCCGCGTCGATCAGGACCGCGCCGAGCATCTGGCCGGAGAGCCCGATCGCGGCGACGCGCGCCATGAGGTGCGGATGGTCGGCCGCGAGCCGGTCGAGACAGTCGCCGACGGCGGCGCACCAGAGGTCGGGATCCTGTTCGCTCCACCCCGGATGCGGGGCGGAGACGGCGATCGGCTTATCCGCCTCGGCGAGCGGCTCGTCGACGCCCTCGGCGATCACCGCCTTCACGCCGGACGTGCCGAGATCGATCCCGATCGTGACGCTCACGCGCGCTCCATCTGCGGCGCGGGCTCGAGGAGCGCCCGCGCGGTCGCCTCGTCGCTGACGAAGGTGTCGACGAGGCCGAGCGACAGCACGGCGCGGATGATCGCCACCTTGTGCGCCCCGCCCGCGGCGAGGATCACGTTGGGGATCGCGGCGAGATCGGCGAAGTCGATTCCGATGAGCCGTTCGTTGATGGGATGGTCGATCGCTTGGCCCGAGGCGTCGAGCACCGTGCCGAGAAGGTCGCCGACGGCGCCCGCATCGAGCAGCGCCTCGATGCTCACGTCGGCCGGCAGCGCGTCGCGCATCAGAAGCGACCGCTCGGACATGTCGCCGACCGCCATCGTCAGCGCGTCCACCCTGCGGATCCGCTCCAGAATGTCCGTGAACACCGCCTGGCCGACGATCGTGTCGCGCGAGGACTTCGTGCCGGCATAGAGCGGCGCGGGAAAGAAGAAGTGCCGTGCGTTGCAGAGCGCGGCGAGGCGCGAGGTGATCTCGAAGGAGGAGACGTCGGAGCCGCGCGTGGTGCCGCCCATCACCGAGAGGATTTCGAGATCCGGCCGGTCGAGCCGGTCGAGATGGCGCGTCGCGATGTTGAGCGTGTTGCCCCAACTCATGCCGAACCGGGTGACGGCGGGATCGGCGAGCACGTCGGTCAGAAGGTGGCCGAGCGCGACGCCGACCACGGTCTGCGTGTCCTCCGAGAGGAGCGGCTGGGGCGCGATCACCGCGTCGCGCAGGCCATAGCGCGCCTTCAGCCCCTCCTCCGCCTCGATGCAAGGCGCATAGGAGGTGTTGAGCGTGATGCGCACGAGGCCCATGCGGCGGGCCTCCGACAGCGCCTTGTTGACCCGAAGCCGGGTGACGCCGAGCCGCTCGGCGACCGCCCCCTGGGTGAGCCCCTCGACATGATAGGCCCAGGCGACACGCGCCAGAAACCGTTCGTTTTCGTCGATCCCGACGATCCTGGGCGCGCGCGCCATCGCCGCGCCTATTTCACGGCGCCCATCGTCAGCCCTCGGACGAGCTGCTTCGAGGCGATGAGTGCGAAGATGATCACGGGAATGACGATGAGCGTCGAGGTCGCCATGATCTTTCCATAGGGCAGGTTGTAGCCCTCCATGAACGAGACGGCCATGGCCGGCGCCGTCTTCGCGTAGGTGCGGGTGAGCACCAGCGCGAACATCAACTCGTTCCAGGAGAAGATGAACGAGAAAATCGAGCTGACCGCGACCCCCGGCATCGCGAGCGGCAGGCAGACCGAGCGAAAGATGCGCCATTGCGAGGCGCCTTCGAGGAGCGCCGCCTCGTCGAGATCGCGCGGGATCGAGCGGAACTGGTCGGTGCAGATCCAGATGACGATCGGCAGATTGAACGTCAGATAGATGAGGATCAGCACGATGTGGGTGTCGAGAAGCCCGAGCATCCTGACGATCAGGAAGAAGGGCAGCGCGAGAACCACCGGCGAGACCATGCGGTTGGTGATGAACCAGAACCACAGATCCTTCTTGCCGCGGAACTCGAACCGGGCGAGCGCGTAGGCCGCCGGGCAGCCGAGCCCGACCGCGAGGATCGTGGTGCAGACCGCGACGATCAACGAGTTCATCAGAGTGTAGCCGACGCCGTCGGCGAAGAGCACCTCGGTATAGTTCGCCGTCGTCGCGTCGAAGATCCAGGCGGGCGGCGACTGGAGGGCGACGATCTGCGTCTTCAGGCTCGTCGTCACCATCCAATAAAACGGGAAGATGCAGAACAGGATCACGAGCGCGATCAGCAGGATCTGCACCCAGAGCCGCCTTTCGCGCTGTGCGGTGCGGTGCGCCGTGGCGGGGGCGGACGTCGCGGCGGTCCCGGTGGCGGTCTCGACGCTCACGAGTGCACCTCACGATAGAAGAAGGAAATATAAAGCCGCGACAGCACGATCGTGATGATGAGAAGGATGACCGCCTGCGCAGAAGCGAGGCCCTGATCGAACGCCCGGAAACCGACGCGCTGGATGAGGAGCGCGATGAACTCCGTCGCCGCGCCCGGTCCGCCGCGCGTCATCGTGAACACCATGTCGAACAGCTTCAACGTGTCGGCGGTGCGCAGGATGAGGAGCGCCGTCAGCCCCGGCACGAGGAAGGGAAGCTGCACGTGGCGCAGGATCGTCAGCCAGCTCTTGGTCTCGAGCCGCGCCGCCTCTTCGATCTCCGGCGGCACCGTGGTGAGGCCGGCGAGCAGCACCAGCGCACAGAACGGGGTCCACTGCCACACGTCCCAAAAGATGACGGTGACGAAGGCGAGATTGGGATCGCCGAGCCAATCGAACGGGCCGAGGCCGAGAAAGCCGAGAAGCTGGTTCACCACGCCATATTTGAGATTGAACATCACCTGGCCGAGCAGGCCGACGACGGCATAGGTCGTCGCCATCGGAACGACGAGGGACAGGCGCGCGATCGTCTTGAAGAAGCCGAGGCCCGGCTTGTGGAGGAGCAGCGCGATGCCGAGGCCGAAAATGAGCTGCATCGGCAGCGCGATCGCGAGAAGGGTGAAGGTGCGGCCCATCGCGTCCCAGAACGCGCCGTCGTTCAGCACCGTGACGTAATTTTCGAACCCGATGAACTTCTGACGCGCGAGCTTCGTCAGATTGTAGTCGCGCATCGAGGTCCATACGGCGAAGGCCAGCGGCACGATGCCGATCAACGCCAGCGTGATGACCGCGGGACCGAGAAAGCCGAACAGCGTGGCGCGAGAGACGCGCCCCGGCATCGACGGAGATTTCACCGACTGGGACATGGGTCGCACCGCATTGGTGTCGGCCAGGCGCCGCTTGGGCGCCTGGCGTCAGGAGAGGTTACTGCGCGAGCGGCTTTTCGCCGTCATAGTAGCCGGCATCGTCGAGCACGGCTTCCATGCGGGTGCCGATCTCCTCGGCGCCCTCTTCCGTGGTGACTTCGCCGAGCATCATCTTCGTGCCCCACTCCTGCACGATCTCGGTGATCTCCGGCCATTCGGCGAACCGCGGACGGAACTCCGGCACGCCTTCCTGCCAGCTCTCGACGAGGGCGTCGGCGAAGAAGAACTTGTCGCGGACCGACTCGTCCTCATAGACCGACTGACGGGCCGAGACGCCGCCGAGATCGAGATATTTCTCGGCATTGGCCTTCGAGGTCAGATACTGGATCATCAGCCAGGCCGCGGCCTTTTCGTCGTCATCGGCCTGCGAGGCGACGGCGAGGGAGAAGCCGCCGAGGGCCGGCTTGCGGCCGGCGGGCCCGCTCGGCTCGGCCGCCACCTCGATGCAGTCGGCGACGGCGGAGGTGTTGGGATCCTTCAGCGAGGACGCGAAGCCCGACCATTCGGTGATGATCGCGACGTCACCCTGCGCGAGGGCGTTCACCGTCTCGGCGTGATCGTAGGCGACGATGCCCTGCGGCATGTACTGCATCAGATCCTGGCGGAACTTCAGCCCGGTCTGGCTTTCCTCGGAGTTGAGGTTGGAGCGGAATTCAGCGTCGAGGAAGGAGCCGCCGAAGGGCCAGAGCATCCGGGCGAAGCTGTCCGCCGACTGGGTCTCGTTGCGCTTCGACTGGAGGGCGTAGGCGTACTTGCCATCCTTGGTGAGCGCCGGGCCGTATTCGTCCTTGAGCGCTTCCCAGGTCTCGGGCGGGCCGTCGAAACCGGCGTCCTCGAGCATGCACTTGTTGTAGTACATCAGGCCCGAATAGTTATCGAAGGGCAGGCCGTAGACGGTGCCGTCCCAGGTGCCGAACGCGTCGAGCGTGACGGGGAAGAAATCCTCGAGATCGAGGTCCGGGTCGGCGAGATCCGGGTTCGAGGTGAACTCCTCGATCGGCACCATCCAGCCATTCTCGGCGAAATTGCCGATCCAGACGAGATCGACCAGCGCGACGTCGAGATCGCCGCCGGAAATGAAGTCGCGCACCTGCTCGCCGAGCGCGTTCTCGTACGGATGCTTGATGAGGTTGACGTTGATGCCGGTCCGCTCGGTGAAGTCCTTGAGCATCTCCTCGGCGGCTTCGTAGCCGGGGCGGAGCAGGAACACGACGTCGATGGTGGTGCCTTCGTAGGGCTTCGCCGCCTCTTCGAGCGACCAAGCCTGTGCCGCGTTCGAGCCGAACGCCATCGCTGCGGTGAGCGCGAGCGCGCTCACTGTGGTCCTCAACTTCATAGCGTCTCTCCCTGTGTGGCGGCTCGCTTTACGGCGTCCGGCCGCCTTGCTCGCATTCGTCCTGATTGACTCGTTTGTAACGGTCGCAATACAATTGTAAGAAAATGACGGCGCGTCAAACGCATTTTTTGCGCCGTCGGTTCTGGGGAGGGTTGAGAATGTCGGATGTCCGCCTGTCGCATGTCGACAAACACTATGGCGATGCGCAGGCCCTGTTCGACATCTCGCTCGACATCAAAGACGGGGATTTCGTCGTCTTCGTCGGCCCGTCCGGCTGCGGAAAGTCGACGCTTCTGCGCTCGATCGCCGGCCTCGAAGGGATCTCCGCCGGCACCATCAGCATCGGCTCCGAGGACGTCACCCACGTCGCCCCGTCCGATCGCGGCGTCGCGATGGTGTTCCAATCCTATGCGCTCTACCCGCACATGACGGTGCGGGAGAACATGGAATTCGGCATGAAGATCAACGGGGTGGACCGGAAGACCCGGCGCGCCCGCGTCGACGAAGCCGCCCGCATCCTCCAGCTTCAGGACTATTTGAACCGCAAGCCCGCCCATCTGTCCGGCGGTCAGCGTCAGCGCGTCGCGATCGGCCGCGCGATCGTCAAGGAGCCGAAGGTCTTCCTGTTCGACGAGCCGCTCTCGAACCTCGACGCCAAGCTGCGCATCCAGATGCGTGTCGAGCTCGAAGCGCTGCACTCCAAGCTCGGGGCGACGATGATCTACGTGACCCACGACCAGGTGGAGGCGATGACGATGGCCGACACCATCGTCGTCCTCAACAAGGGCCGTGTCGAGCAGGTCGGCCCGCCGATGGAGCTCTATCACCGCCCGCGCACCCAGTTCGTCGCCGACTTCATCGGCGCGCCCGCGATGAACTTCCTCAAGGTCCGCAGCGAGGGCGGCGCCGTCCGCTATAATGGGAACGCCGTCGAGAACCCGCTCCCCTCGGCCCCCGCCGACGTGGTGAGCCTCGGCATCCGGCCGGAGCATATCGAATTGACGCAACCCGGCTCCGGTGCCTTCGATGCGACGATCGAGGTGAAGGAAGCCCTCGGCGGCGAAAGCTATCTCTATGCGATCGCGCCTGAGGGCGAACGCATCGTCGTGAAGACCGGGGGCGACGATCCGACCAAGCACGGCGATGTCGTCGGCCTGAAATTTCCGGCCGAACGCATCCACCTTTTCGGTGCCGACGGCACCAACCTCTCGCTCTCCTGAGGCGCGGCGCCATGGCCAATGTGAACGACATTCTCGGCCCCGCGGTCGAGCGCTCCGATGCGATCGCCGAGATCGCCGTCGGCAATGCGATCCTCGCCGACGCGCCGGCCGTCCTGCGCCGTCATTTCGGCGACGGTCCGGCGATGGTCGTCGCCGACGAGAACACCTTCGCCGCGGCCGGCAAAGCGGTCGTCGAACGGCTCGAGGCCGCCGGCGTCGATGTCGCGACCCACATTCTGCCGGCGCGCCCACGGCCCAAGCCCACCGTCGAGCTCGGCCGGTCGATCGCTGACGCGCTCGGCGATCGCACGCCGATCTCCGTCGGCTCCGGCGTCCTCAACGACGTCACCAAATATGCCGCCCATTCGCGCGACCGGGCCTATCTGTGCATCGCCACCGCCGCGTCGATGGACGGCTACTCCTCCGCCGGCGCGCCGCTCTCCGACCAGGGCTTCAAGAAGACCATCCCCTGCCGCGCCCCGCACGCCATCCTCGCCGATCTCGACGTGATCGCCCGCGCGCCGGCCGAAATGTCCGGCTGGGGCTATGGCGATCTCGCCGGCAAGGTGCCGGCGGGCGGCGACTGGCTGATCGCCGACGCGCTCGGCATCGAGCCCATCGACGACGTCGCCTGGCCCCTGGTGCAGGACAATCTCGCCGGCTGGCTTTCCGCTCCGGGCGCGGTGAAGGCGGGCGAGCCGAAGGCGCTCGCCGACCTTTTTGTCGGCCTCACATTGTCCGGCCTCGCGATGGAGTTTCACGGAACCTCCCGCCCCGCCTCGGGCGCCGATCACCAGATCGCGCACATGTGGGAGATGGAGGGGCTGACGCTCGACGGCGAACGGGTCTCACACGGCGCGTGCGTGTCGATCGGCACGCTCGCCGCGCTCCGCCTGTTCGACTGGCTGCTCGACAAGGACCTCACCGCCCTGCCGATCGACGACGTGGTCGCCGCCGCCGCGTCGATCGACACGAAGCGGGCCGAGATCGCCTCGCTGATGGACGGCACGCTGGCCGAGCGCGCCATCGTGGAGACCGAGGCCAAGCACGCCGATCCCGAGACGCACCGCGCCCGGCTCCACACGCTGAAAGAGACGTGGCCGACGCTGAAGGAGCGGCTCGCCTCGCACCTCAAGCGGACGGCCGAAATGGAACGCCTCTTGCGGGAGGCCGGCGCGCCGACGACGCCGCGGGAGATCGGCATCAACCCCGAGCATCTGCGCACGACGGTCCACGCCGCGCGCTTCATCCGCTCGCGTTACACGATCCTCGACCTCATCGAAGAATGCGGACTTTTCGAAGCCGCGATCAGCGAAGCCCTCGCCGCGCCCGCTTACGTCGCGTAAGAGGGGGCCATGATGGATCCCGTCGACCTTTCCGTGCGCGCGGTGGAGGAGCTCAAGGGCGTCCTCCTCGCGACCAAGCGGAGCGATTTCGAGGCGCTCGTCGAAGCGATCGCCCATGCCCGCACGATCGCCCTTCACGGCGTCGGTCGGGAAGGCCTCATGATGCGCGCTCTCGCGATGCGCCTCTATCATCTGGGGCTCGACGCCCATGTGGTGGGCGACATGTCCGTGCCGCCTTTGCGGGCCGGGGATCTCCTCATCGTCAGCGCCGGGCCGGGCGCCTTCTCCACCGTGGCCGCCCTCCTGGGGGTCGCGCAGTCGGCCGGCGCGGCGACCGCGTGCATCACGGCGCAGCCGGACGGCGCGGTGCCGCAAGCGGCCGACGTCCTCCTCACTTTGCCCGCTCAGACGATGGCCGACGACACTGACGGCGCGGCGACGTCCACCCTGCCGATGGGCTCGCTCTATGAGGGCGCGCAATATCTCGCCTTCGAGGTGCTGGTGCTCATGCTGCGCGACCGCCTCGGCGTTTCGCCGGAGCATATGCGCGCCCGGCACACCAACCTCGAATAGACCGATGGCGGACTGGACACTCCGCTTCAGCCTCGAAGGCCGCAAGGCGCTGATCACAGGCGCCTCGAAGGGTATCGGCGCGGAGATCGCGGCGGTCTTCGCCGATGCCGGCGCCGACATCGTGGCCGTCGGCCGCGACGAGGCCGACCTTGCCGCGACCGCCGCCGCCGTGCGCGGCCATGGCCGCGAATGCCTCACCCTCATCGGCGATCTCGCCGACGCGGAGACGCCGGGCCGGATCGCCGCCGAAGCGCAAGCCGCGTGGGGCACGATCGACATTCTCGTCAACAATGCCGGCGTCGCCCGCATCGCCCCCGCCCTTGAGCTGACCGCCGAGGACTGGGATTTGTCGATGGCCGTCAACGTACGCGCGCCGTTTCTCCTGTCGCGCGCGCTCGCCCCGGCGATGATCGCCCAGCGGTCCGGCAAGATCGTCAACATCTCCTCCCAGACCGGCGTCATCGCGCTCGACGACCACGCCGCCTACGCCTCCTCGAAGGGCGCGCTCAACGCGCTGACCAAATCGCTGATGGCCGAATGGGCGCGGCACAATATCCAGGTGAACGCGATCTGCCCCACCGTCGTCCTCACGCCGATGGGCAAAGAGGTCTGGGGCGAAGAGGACAAGAGCCGGCCGATGATCGAGGCGACGCCGCTGCGCCGGTTCGGCGAGCCGGTCGAGATCGCCGATTGCGCGCTCTACCTCGCCTCGCCCGCATCCGACCTCGTCAACGGGGCGCTCATCATGATCGAAGGGGGCTATTCCTCACTATGACCAACGCCATCGCGCTCAGCCCCGTCGTCGACGCGGAATGGGTCTTCCGCCGCTACGAGTCCGTGCGCGACCGTCTGCCGACCTTGCCCGAGGGAACGCCCGCCACCACCCGCTCGCGTGATCTGTCCACCCTCTTCGACGCCTATGACGTCTTCGTCCTCGACGGATTCGGCGTTCTCAATGTGGGCGAAGCGGCGATCCCGGACGCGGTGAAGCGCATCGGCGAGATGCGGGCGGCCGGCCGCCGCGTCATCGTGCTCACCAATGCCGCGACCAACCCGCCGGCTGGAACGCTCGACAAATATCACCGCCTCGGCTTCGACTTCACGGCCGACGAGATCGTGTCGAGCCGCGATGTGACGATGGCGGCGATGGCGCGCTTTCCTGCCGCCACCCGCTGGGGTGTGACCGCCCACGGCCCCGCTTCGATGGTCGGGCTTCCCGCCAACGCCTTCGCCCTCGGCGAGGACGACGCGAAATATGACGAGGCCGACGCCTTCATCCTCCTGTCCGGCGGCGCATGGGACGGGGCGCTTCACGCCCACCTCGTCGCCGCGCTGAAGCGCCAGCCGCGCCCGGTCCTCGTCGCCAACCCGGATCTCGTCGCCCCGCGCGAGGACGGCTTGTCGATCGAGCCCGGTTATTGGGCGCACGATCTGATGGACGCCACCGGGGTCGCGGCGGAATTCTTCGGCAAGCCGTTCGGCAACGCCTTCGACGCGGTGATCGAGCGGCTCGGCCCGGACGCCCCGCCGCCGCACCGCATGGCGATGGTCGGCGACACGCTCCACACCGACATTCTCGGCGGGCGCGCCGCCGGTTTCGGCACGATCCTCATCACCGATCACGGCATCTTCGCGGGACAGGAGGTCGATCCCTATATCGACGCCTCCGGCATCGTCCCCCACCATATCGTCGAGACGACCTGACACCGACACGAACGAGAGAAACGGCCATGACAGTCACGGGTTTCGGCGTCCACACGAGCCTCTGGTCTCACGAATGGACCCGTGAGGCGGCCGAGAAGAGCGTCGCGGAGGCGACCCGCTTCGGCCTCGACTTCATCGAGATCCCCCTCCTCGACCCGGACGCCGCCGACGCGCCGCACACCCGCGCCCTCCTCGAGCGCGCCGGCCTCACCGCGATCTGCTCGCTCGGCCTGCCGGAAGGCGCGTGGCCGAGCCGTGACCCGGAGGCCGGCATCGCCTTCCTGACAAACGCGATCGACGTGACGGCCGACATGGGCTGCGCCGCCCTCGCCGGCGTCACCTATGGCGGGATCGGCGAGCGCACCGGCGCCCCGCCCACCCGCGCCGAATGGGACAATGTCGCCCGCTGCTTGGAGGCCGCCGCCGCGCACGCCCGCTCACGCGGGATCGAACTCGGGATCGAGGCGGTGAACCGGTACGAAAATCACATCCTCAATCGCGGCGTCGACCTCGCGCGGATGATCGAGACGGTGGGTGCGGACAATCTCTTTGCCCACCTCGACACCTACCACATGAACATCGAGGAAAAGGGGCTCGGCAACGGCATCATCGCCTGCGCGCCGCACCTCAAATATATCCACCTGTCCGAGTCCGATCGCGGCGTTCCCGGCGCGGGCACGATCGGCTGGAACGAGGTGTTCGCCGCGCTCGCCGCCGTCGGCTTCAAAGGCGGCCTCGCGATGGAGAGCTTCATCAATCTGCCGCCGCAGATCGGCGCCGCCCTCTCGGTGTGGCGGCCGGTCGCCGACAGCGCGGAGCAGGTGATGGAGGAGGGCTTGCCCTTCCTGCGCAACCTTTCCCGACAATACGGCCTGATCGACTGATCCCGGCCGGGTGACGCGGGGCCGGCACGGCCGGCCCCACCGCCCGCATCAACCCATCGCGTCTTCGAGGATCGCGACGAAATCCGCCTTCTTGGCGGGGCGCGGATTGGTCGGCGTCGAGTGATCTTCCTCCGACCACTGCGCCACCTGGTCGATCACGTCCGGCGAGACGCCGAGCTCCGACAGGCTCGTCGGCAGCCCGAGATCGCGGTTCAACTGGGTGAAGGTGTCGGCGAGATCGGTCTCCGGCGCGAGATCCATCACCTTGCGCATCTTGGCGTATTTCGCCTCGCAGACCGGCGCGTTGAAGCGCAGGACGGGCGGCATCATCACGGCGTTCAGCGTGCCGTGATGGAGGCGGTATTGCTTCAGTCCGCCGAGCGCGTGGGAGGTGGAGTGGATCGCGCCGAGGCCCTTCTGGAAGGCGAGCGCGCCCTCGACCGCGGCGGCCATCATCTCGGTGCGCGCGTCGATGTTCGACCCGTCGGCCACCGCGGCGCGGATATTCTCCCAAGCCCGCGCGAGCCCGTCGAGCGCGATCCCCTCGGCCGGCGGGTTGAATTTCGGGCTCAGATACGTCTCGACGCAATGGGACAGCGCGTCGACGCCGGTCGCGGCGGTGAGGCGCGGCGGAAGTTTCAGCGTCAGCGCCGGATCGCAAAGGGCGACGCGCGGGATGAGATAGGGCGACAGGAAGCCGAGCTTGCGCTGGTTGCGCAGCGTGATCAGCGTCGCGCGGCCGACCTCCGAGCCGGTGCCCGCGGTCGTCGGCACGGCGATCAGCGGCAGGACGGCGGGCGTCACCTTGGCGACACCGCCGCGGATCGCGGCATAGGTCTCGAGCGGGCCCGGATGGGTCGCGAGCAGGGCGACGCCCTTCGCAAGGTCGATGCTCGACCCGCCGCCGATCGCGACGATCCCGTCCGCGTTGACGCCCTTCAAAAGCTCGAGCGCGAGCTCCGTCGCCTCCTCGGTCGGGTTCTCCGGGGTCTCGGAGAAGACCGGCGTGTCGGCGGCAAGCCCCGCCTTCTCGAACACTTCGGCGATCAACCCGATCGCCACGAGGCCGCCATCGGTGACGATCAACGGACGCTCGATGCCGAACGCGGCAAGCTCCTCTTTCAGTTCGCTGATGGCGCCAACGCCGAAACGGATCTTGGTGAGATAATTGATGAGATCGGACATCGAAGTTTCTTTCGGATGGGCCGGATGACGCCGACCGCGCTGGGAAGGGCGCGACGCCTTGATGGCGCCGCCGGTCCGCGCCTCAATCGAGGACGGTGAAGACGCTGCGGTCCACCGACTGAACCAAGGGGTCGGTGTCTTCGCGGAATGAGGCGTAATGAGCGGTCTCGCGGTGCCGATCGAGGTCGTCCTGGGTCTCGTACACTTCGTAAAGAACCACGCGGTCGCTCGCGATATCGGGTTCCAGAACGTCGAAGCGGAGGCAGCCGGGTTCCTCGCGCAACGTGTCGTCGCGCTGGCGCTTCACCCGCGCCACGAAGTCGGGACGGCAGCCGGGCCGCAACTCGAAGATCGGCAAGATGGCGACTTTGGGCATCAATCCTCCTATCGTCCGGTCCGCTCGAATAGCGGCGCTTCGGCACCGGCGACTCTGGTCGCACTTTTCCTAATCGGTAATCGACGCGGGCGGGCGAGGCAAACGGCACGGCGCGTCGGCGCGCGGATCCATGCATCTTCACAAGCCGCCGGCGAAGCTCGATAACGTGGATCGAGGTTCGGCGCGTATCGCGCGCGCTGCGCCCGCACGAGGAGTTTGTCCATGAACACCGACACGACGATGCACAACATCGTGTCACTCGCCGCCCTCCCCGCCGGCGCGATTTCCGATTCAGCGCGCCAGATGGCCCGGTTCTCCCTGTTCGATTGGATCGTCGCCGGTCGCACCGGGACGGACGAGCCGGCGAGCCGCATCGTGCGCGACATGGTGACGGAGGAAGCCGGCAAGCCGATCGCCGCGGTGTTCGGGGGCAGCGTGCGCGTTCCGCCGCGTGCCGCCGCGCTCGCGAACGGTACGATTTCCCACGCGCTCGACTATGACGACACGCATTTCGCCCATGTCGGCCATCCCTCGGTCGGGATCTACCCCGCCGCGCTGGCGGTGGGCGAGGCCGTCGGCGCGCCGGCGAGCGATATCGTCGACGCGTTTCTCCTCGGCGCGGAAACGGCGTGCCGGGTCGGCATGGTGCTCGGCCGCAAACACTATCTGCGCGGCTTCCACCAGACCGCGACCTCCGGTGCATTCGGCGCGACCGTCGCGGCCGGCCGCCTGCTCGGCCTCTCGAAGGAGGAGATGCGCAACGCGCTGAGCCTCGTTGCGACGCGCGCCTCCGGCCTCAAGTCGCAGTTCGGCACCATGGGCAAGCCGTTCAATGCCGGCATCGCCGCCTCCAACGGCGTCGAGGCGGCGCTTCTCGCACGACGCGGCCTCGTCTCGGCCGATGACGGGTTCGGCGGGCCGCAGGGCTTCTTCGCCACCCACTCCGACGAGGCGCCGGACCTGTCCGCCTGGGAGGCGATGCCGCCCGAGCGCTTCATCTTCGAGGATGTGAAGTACAAGCTGCACGCCTGCTGCCATGGCACGCACGCGATGATCGAGGCCTTGCAGACCGCCCGGCGTGCACGCCCGATCGACCCGGCGGCGATCGAGCGGATCGACATCAACGTCAATCCCCGCTGGCTCGATGTGTGCGACATCAAAGCCCCGCGCACCGGCCTCGAAGCAAAATTCAGCTACTGCGTCCTCGCCGGCATGGTGGTGAACGACATCTCCACCGCCGCGGACGACGCCTATACCGAAGCGGTCTGCGTCGATCCGGCGGTCACGGCGATCGCCCACCACGTGTTCGTCACCGGCGATCCGAGCATCTCCGACACCGCGACCACCGGGCAGATCGTTCTCGGCGGCGGCGAGACGATCGCGATCGCCCACGATCTCGCCGATCGCCTCCCGGTCGACATTCTCGAAAACGGCCTTCGCACCAAGGCCGAAACGCTGCTCGGCAAGGCGGCCGCGGAGGCCATCTGGAGCTCGGTCGACAGCATCGATGTCCGCTCCGCGCAGGATATCGGCCACCTCCTGAACGCCTGAGTCGCCCGATGGAGGACAAGACCGCTCTGTGGATCGGCCGGACCTCGCGGCGGGAGGACATCGTCACCCACCGCCTGGTCGACCAATTCGTCGCGACACTCGCCCCCCACCTCGCCGGCGGGGTCGAGGTGCCGCTGGGGCTCCTCTGGTGTCTCGCGCCCGATGCGCTGCCGGCCGCCAATCTCGGCCGTGACGGGCATCCGCGCCTCGGCATCGTGCTGCCCGATCTCGGCTATCAGCGGCGGATGTGGGCGGGCGGCGAACTCATCTTCGAGGGCGGCCGGCTCGCGCTCGGCGATACCGTTATCAAGACGTCGACGATCGACGATATTTCGTTCAAATCCGGCCGCAGCGGCCGCCTCGCCTTCGTGACGCTCGCCCACCGCTACGAAGCCGGCGGCGCATTGGTCCTGACCGAGCGCCAGGACATCGTCTATCGCGACGATCCCGATCCGAGCGCCCCGCCGCCGCGCGCCCCCACGCCGGCCGCGCCCGCCCCGGACGGCGCGTCACGCCTGTCGATCGAGACGACGCCGACGCTGCTTTTCCGGTACTCCGCCCTCACCTTCAACGGCCACCGGATTCACTACGACGCGGCCTATGCGAGCGAGGTGGAGGGCTATCGCGGCCTCGTCGTCCATGGGCCGTTGCAGGCGACGATGATGTTGAACCTCGTCGCCGAGCGGCTCGGCCGCCCGCCGCGCCGCTTCGCCTATCGCGGCCTGTCGCCCCTCATCGCCGGCGGCACGATGACCGTCGAGGCCTTCGAGGCCGAGGACGGTACGCTCATCGCCCGCGTCCTCTCGCCCGATGGGATCGAGACGCACCGCGCGACGGCGGAGCGCTAGAGCGGCCACCGGCAGGCCGGCCGCCATCGCCGCTCTGCCGGCACGCTAGACGACGCGCAGCACCGAATCGGCTCGGGCGAGGACATAAAGCGGCAACTTCGCCGCTTTCGCCCTATCGAGGGCGAGCGTCGTCGGCGCCGAGATCGTGACCAATGCGCCGATCTCGGCCGTCACGGCCTTCTCCACCAGTTCGTAGCTACATCGCGCCGACAACAGCGCGAAGAGCGGCCCTTCGAGACCGCACCGAGCCCGCGCGCCGATCGCCTTGTCGAACGCATTGTGGCGGCCGACATCCTCGCGAACGAGCGCGATCGTTCCGTCCGGCCGGCAGAGCGCGGCGGCGTGGACGGCGCCGGTCGCCCGGCCGAGCGTCTGGTGGTCGGAGAGCGCCGCGCGCGCCGCGAAGATCACGCTGCGGCTGAGCGACAACGGAGACGGGATCGGCGGCAAAGCGCGGTTCACGATCTCGAGATTCTCGATCCCGCAAAGGCCGCAACTCGATTCGGCGACACGCCGGCGCGCCCGCTCGAAGACCGGCGCGGCCGCCTCCGCCGGCAGGTTCGCGCGGGCGATGATCCCGAATTCGTTCTCGTGGATCGCGATATCGTCGAACGTGCCCTTCGGCGGCAGTAGGCGCTCGGCGATCGCGAAGCCGGTGACGAAATCCTCGAGCGCCGACGGGCTCGCCATCATCACCGCATAGCTGATGCCGTTGAACTCCAGAGCGACGGGGGTTTCGAGCGGCACGCCACGGGTGCGCGCGGCCGGGGCGCGGCCGTCGGAGAAGATCTCCTCGAACGTATCCTCGCGATGATCCTTCGCCATCATGCGGGCCGGGGCGGTCCCTGATCGCGCAGGATCTCCACCGCGCGGCGGGCCGCGGGAAGCATGTCCTCGCCCCCTTCGGCCACATGATCGAGAATGATTTGGCGCATCCGAGGATCCCAGAATTTCGCAATATGGTCCGCCGTGGCGCGGGCCGCCTCGTCCTCAGAGCCGGCGGCGATGCTTCGCGCGATCTGGTTCGCCATGTGCACCGTCTTCTCGGCCGTGATCACTCGGCAGGCTCCACGTCCTCGACGCGGCGGGCGCGGTCGCTGAATTCCCGATAGGCCGACTGCCAATCGGTCGGCCCGTTGGACGCCGTCACCTCAACCGCCGTCACTTTATATTCGGGGCAGTTCGTCGCCCAGTCCGAAAACTCGGTGGTGACCACGTTCGCCTGCGTCTGCGGATGATGGAAGGTCGTGTAAACGATCCCCGGCGCGACGCGATCGGTGACGAGGGCGCGCAGCGTCGTCTCCCCCGAACGGCTCGCAAGGCGCACCCAATCGCCGGACTTCACCCCGCGATTGTCCGCATCGCTCGGATGGATCTCGAGCACGTCGCCCTGGTGCCAGATCGTGTTCGCCGTCCGCCGCGTCTGCGCGCCGACATTATATTGGCTGAGAATCCGCCCGGTCGTGAGGAGCAACGGGTAGCGCGGCCCGGTTTTCTCATCGGTCGGCACATAGTCCGTGACGACGAACTTGCCCTTGCCCCGCGTGAACGCCCCGACATGCATCACCGGCGTGCCCTCCGGGGCGGCCTCGTTCACCGGCCATTGCAGGGAACCGGCCGCATCGAGCTTGGCAAAGCTCACGCCGCGAAAGGTCGGGGTGAGGCGGGCGATCTCGTCCATGATTTCGGAGGGGTGGGTGTAGTTCCAATCGAGCCCCAGCGTCTGGGCGAGCTTTTGCGTCACCTCCCAATCTTCGAGCCCCGCCGGCGGCTCCATCACCTTGCGCACCGGCTGGATGCGGCGCTCGGCATTGGTGAACGTGCCGTTCTTTTCGAGGAAGGTGGAACCCGGCAGAAAAACGTGCGCGAAATTCGCCGTCTCGTTCAAGAAAAGATCGTGGACGATGACACACTCCATCGCCTCGAGCCCCTCCGCGACATGGCGCGTGTTGGGATCGGACTGGAGGATGTCCTCGCCCTGAATGTAGATCGCCTTGAAGGCCCCATCGACCGCCGCGTCGATCATGTTGGGAATGCGAAGCCCCGGCTCCGGGTCGAGGGCGACGCCCCAATCGGCGGCGAAGGCGGCACGCGTCTCGGGGTCGGAAATGTGCCGGTAGCCGGGCAATTCGTGCGGGAACGATCCCATATCGCACGAGCCTTGGACGTTGTTCTGCCCGCGCAACGGATTCACGCCGACGCCGGGCCGGCCGAGATTGCCGGTCGCCATCGCAAGGTTCGCGATCGCCATCACCGTCGAGGAGCCTTGCGAATGCTCCGTCACCCCGAGACCATAATAGATCGCGCCGTTGCCGCCGGTCGCGTAGAGCCGCGCCGCGCCGCGCACATCGGCCGCCGGCACGCGCGTCACCGCCTCCAGAAATTCCGGCGAATGCTCCGGCCGGGCGACAAAGGCCGCCCACTCGCGATACTCGTCCCAATCGCACCGCTCACGGACGAACGCCTCGTCGACGAGGCCTTCGGTGACGATCGTGTGCGCCATCGCGCTCAGAAGCGCGACGTTGGTGCCGGGCTGCAAGGGCAGATGAAAGGCCGCCTCGATGTGCGGGGTCCGCACCAGATCGATCCGCCTCGGGTCAACGACGATCAGCTTCGCCCCCTGCCGCAGACGCTGCTTGATGCGGCTTGCGAAGACCGGATGCCCGTCGGTCGGATTCGCGCCGATCACCATGATGATGTCGGCGGCGGCGACGCTGTCGAAATCCTGCGTGCCGGCGCTCGTGCCGAAGGTCGCCTTCAACCCGTAGCCGGTCGGCGAATGGCAGACGCGGGCGCACGTGTCGATGTTGTTGTTGCCCATCCCGGCGCGCACGAGCTTCTGGACGAGATAAGTCTCCTCGTTGGTGCAGCGGGAGGAGGAGATGCCGCCCACGGCGCGCATCCCGTAGGTCGCCTGCACACGGCGGATTTCGGAGGCGGCGTAAGACAGCGCCTCGACCCAGGAGACCGGCCGCCACGGCTCGTCGATCGAGCCGCGGATCATCGGCGTCGTGATCCGGTCGGCGTGCTTGGCGTAGCCGTAGGCGAAGCGCCCCTTCACGCAGCTATGGCCGTGATTGGCCTTACCCTCCTTCCACGGTACCATCCGCACGAGCTGCTCGCCCCGCATTTCGGCGCGGAACGTGCAGCCGACGCCGCAATAGGCGCACGTCGTCACCACCGCTCGTTGCGGCAGGCCGATTTCGCTGACGGACTTTTCGGTGAGCGTCGCCGTGGGGCAGGCTTGGACGCACGCCCCGCATGAGACGCATTCGGAGGAGAGGAAGTCGTCGACCGGCGTCCCGGCGGATACGATAGAGGCGAACCCTCGCCCGTCGATCGTGAGGGCGAAGGTACCCTGCACCTCGTCGCACGCGCGCACGCAACGCGAGCAGACGATGCACTTCGCCGGATCGAAGTCGAAATAGGGGTTCGAGCCGTCGGGCGGCATCGCGAGATGATTCTCGCCGTCATAGCCGAAGCGGACATCGCGCAGGCCGACCGCGGCCGCCTGGTCCTGCAACTCGCAGTCATTGTTGGCGCTGCAGGTGAGGCAATCGAGCGGGTGGTCGGAGATATAGAGCTCCATCACCCCGCGCCGCAGCCGCGCGAGCCGGTCGGACTGGGTCTTGACCACCATGCCCTCGCGCACCGGAGTGGTGCATGCGGCCGGCGTCCCGCGCGTCCCCTCGATCTCGACGAGGCAAAGGCGGCAGGAGCCGAACGCCTTCATATTGTCCGTGGCGCAGAGCTTCGGGATATCGTTGCCGAGAAGGGCGGCGGCGCGCATCACGCTGGTGCCGGCCGGCACGCGGACGGTCGCGCCGTCGATGGTGAGGGCGATGTGCGGGCCGGCGCCCGGCGGCGTTCCGAGATCGTGCTGCGGGCCATAAACCATGCTGCCTCTCCCTCCGTCGAGGCGCGGCATGTCGGGCGCTTCGGCCGTCCGACCGCCCCTCCTCGTCATGTGTCGCGGCTCGCCGGGTCGCTGTCCGAATCGCCGCCGGCCTCGCGGGCCGCACTCTCTGGGGAGCCGTCACGGCGGGGCCGAGGGGCTCCTACCACATCATATAAGGGCTCACGGGGGTTTATCATCGCCCGCGGGCCCCGATCACGCATCTATTCGGCCGCCACCCGCCGTTCGGGATCGAGCCCGAAATCCTCCGGCCAATGGGTGAGCGCGCTCAGCACCGGATAGGGCGTGAAGCCGCCGAGCGCGCAGAGCGAGCCGAATTTCATCGTCTCGCAAAGGTCGGTCAGGAGGGCGACCTCCTCGGCGAGATTGCGCGCGGTGGGGCGCGCATTGTGGATCTGCGGCAGCCGCTCGACGGGATCGACCGGCCGGCCGCCGGCGCGGATACGGTCCAGCGTCTCACGGCCGCGGATCGCGCCGATGCGGCAGGGGGTACACTTGCCGCAGCTCTCGACGCTCGCGAAATGCATGGAGAAGCGGGCCTGGGCCAGCATGTCGGCCGTGTCGTCGAAGACGACGATGCCGCCATGGCCGATCAGCCCGTCGGCCTCGGTGAAGGCTTCATAGTCGAACGGGAGATGGAACATCGAGGGCGGATGATATGCGCCGAGCGGCCCGCCGACCTGCACCGCCTTCACCGGCCGCCCTGTCGCCGTGCCGCCGCCGATCTCGTGGACGAGCTCGCCGAGCGTGATGCCGAACGGCGCCTCGAACAGGCCGCCATGGCGGATATTGCCGGCGAGCTGGATCGGCATCGTCCCGCGCGAGCGGCCGTGGCCGAACATGGCATAGCGCGCGCCGCCATCGGCGAGGATATGCGGGACCGCGGCGAGCGTCAGGACGTTGTTGACCACCGTCGGCTTGCCGAACAGCCCCTCGACCGCCGGAAGGGGCGGCTTCGCGCGCACCTCGCCGCGCCGGCCCTCGATCGAATTGAGGAGCGAGGTCTCCTCGCCGCACACATAGGCCCCGGCGCCGACGCGCACCTCCACTCGGAACGGGGCGATGATGTCCGCGGCGGCCTCGATCGCGCGGGTGAGCTTGGCGATCGCCTGCGGATATTCCGAGCGCACATAGATGAAGCCGTGCATTGCGCCCACCGCGAGCCCGGCGATCGCCATGCCTTCGAGAAGGGCGTAGGGATCGCCCTCCATCAGCATACGGTCGGCGAACGTGCCGCTGTCGCCCTCGTCGGCATTGCAGACGATGAATTTGCGCTCGCTCGCGGCCTCGGCCACCGTCTTCCACTTGATGCCGGCGGGAAAGCCCGCGCCGCCGCGGCCGCGCAGTCCGCTCTTCGTCACGTCGTCGACAATCGCCGCGGGGCCGATGGCGCGGGCACGGGAGAGGCCGGCCCAGCCGCCCGTGGCGACATAATCCTCGAGGCTTAGCGGCATGGTGAGGCCCGCCCGCGCGAATGTCAGCCGCTCCTGCCGCGCGAGGAACGGATGGTCGGCGATCGGCCCGATCGAAAGGCGGCGGTCGCCGGCGAGGATGGCCGGAATGTCGGCCGGCGTCACCGGACCATAGCCGATGCCGTCGATGTCCACGAGCGGCTCGAGCCAAAGCATCCCGTAGCTCGACGTGCGCACGATCTCCGCTTCCGGCGCATGGCCGGCGAAAGCGGTGGCCACGGCGTCGGCGCCGCAGGCGATAGCGGCCGCGTCATCGGGTATCGCGATACGCATCTCAGAGCTCCTCGACGAGGCGCGCAAAGGCCGTTTCGTCGAGCCGTGCGTAGGGCGTCGTCCCCACCATCGCCGCCGGTCCGATCGCGCAGAGGCCGAGACAATAGACCGGCTCGACCACCGCACGTCCGGCCGCGAGTGCCTCCGCCTTCGCCGCGAGCGCTTCCGCACCGCGCGCCTGGCACGCCTCGGCGCGGCATAGCTTGACGACCGGTCGCTCGGCCGGCGTGTCGCGGAAATCGTGATAGAAGCTCACGACCCCGTGGACCTCGGCACGGGTGAGGTTCAACGCCTCGGCGACATGGCGCTTGGCCGCCTCGTCGACCGCACCGAACGTCGCCTGGATGTCGTGCAGGATCGGCAAGAGCGGTCCGTCACGGTCGCGATGCGCCGCGATGATCGCATCGAAGGTATCGACGCTGCTCCTCAACGCTTCGGCTCCCGAAATCGGGCGCATTGATTGCGCCTTCCCTTTGGTCCTCCATTCTAGATGCGCTCCGAGACGCGACGCAAGCATACGATGATCAAAGCACGATCACAACCTATCATTGCTTTTTATGTTGACAACACCGCCTGTGGCTGCGCAGCTTAGGACAACCAATCGTTGACACCGAGGGGCCCGTGGGGCCCGGCGCCGCATTCGGCGCGCCAAGGCTTGGGGACGCTGATGTCTCGCCACAACGACCATTCCGTCGCCAAACCCGCTTCTCCCGGCCGAAAAATCCGCCGGGACGGCGTGGCGAAAGGCCCGGCTCTCCCCCGTTTTCGCGCGGACCTCCTCCGCGCGACGTGCCCTCTCTTCTGGCGCCATGTCGGCCCCGGAGCACTCGTGTTCGGCAACATGCGACACGTCGGCCTCTGCCTCGACATCACCATCGGTTCGGACTGTATCATCGGCCCCGGCGTCCGGCTGGAAACGGGCCGGTCCGGAACGATCATCGTCGGGGACGACACGCTGCTCGATGCTGGGTGCGCGCTCGTCGCACGCCGCCTCGTCAGCATCGGCAGCAACGTCGCCCTCGCCGACGGCGTCATCGTGAGCGACGATGCCGCCCGCATCCGCACGGTCGGAACCGGCGCTCCCCGCGGATCCACCGCCGTGGTGATCGGCGACAATGTGCTTGTCGGCCGCAACACCCGCATCGGGCCGGGTACTCGCCTCGGCGCGGGAACCGTGGTGGCGCCCAACAGTGTGGTTCAGGGCGTGTTTCCGCCGAACGTCTATCTTTGCGGCGTCCCGGCGACGGTCCACGGCACCGCGGTCACGCCACCGCCTCGTCCTCCCATGCGCGCCTCGACAGCGCATCGACATGGCATCGGGCGCCATGCCCATCATGTCGGATAGAGCCCATCATGTCGGATAGAATAGTCGGCCGCCTCGCCCGCCCGCCGCCCGTCACGCGGCCTGGCGGCGGCGCCACGGCCTCCAATTGAGCGCCCGAGAATGGCCGCGACGCCGCCGCCTCCCTACGCCGCAATCGAACGGTCCGAAGCCGGCCGACGAACGCCCACCGATCCGAGATGGCGCGCCATATGAAGACCGCCGATGCCGAGATCTTTTCGCCCAAAGCCGAGACGGCGCTTCGCGCGCCCCGATCGACCCTTTAGGTGGCAGCGAACCGTCATCCGGCCACATTGCCGGCTCCGCGCCTCGCAGCCTGAGGGAACCACGCCGCGGCCCTCGTGCGCCGCGCGTTACGAAGCCGCGATCGCGCAGGCCGCAATCTCGTCAACAGCCTCGTCCGCAGCGACTTTGCCCGCCGCCCGTCCGGCAAACCGGCCGAGCGCGAATACATCACCCTCACGGCGACGCCGCATCGCCAAGAACGGCTCTTGCCGGCCACTCGGTGAACCTTGCTCCCCCAGACGCATCGCCCGTTCCGGCCTACCCGCGCGGGCCCGACGGTCCGGCCGCCGTCTCGCCATAATAATCGAGGTACCAGGCGACGAACGCGGCAACGCCCGTCGCGACCGAGGTCTCCGGGCGGTAGCCGACGGCCGCCTCCAAGGCGGAGGTGTCGGAGAAGGTGTCCGGAACGTCGCCGGGCTGCATGGGAAGGAGTTCGCGCGTCGCCTTGCGGCCGAGCGAAGCCTCGAGCGCGTCGATATAGGCCGACAGCGTGACCGGATCGCTGTTGCCGATATTGAACAGGCGGAACGGCGCGTTCGACGTCGCGGGATCGGGAGCGGCCGGGTCGAAGCCATCCGCGGGCGCCGCCGGCGTATCGCTCGCCCGGATGACACCCTCGACGATATCGTCCACGAAGGTGAAGTCGCGGGAGTGGTTGCCGTGATTGAACACCGGGATCGGCTCGCCCGCGAGGATCTTCCGCGTGAAGAGAAACAGCGCCATGTCGGGCCGCCCCCACGGGCCATAGACCGTGAAGAAGCGCAGCCCCGTCGTCGGCAGGCGGAAAAGGTGGCTGTAGCTGTGCGCCATCAACTCGTTCGCCCGTTTGGTCGCGGCATAGAATTGGAGCGGGTGATCGACGCCTTGATGCTCGCTGAACGGCAGCGTCGTGTTCGCCCCATAGACCGAGGACGTCGACGCGTAGGTGAGGTGACCGACGGCATTGTGGCGGCAGGCTTCCAAAATGTTGGTGAAGCCGACGAGATTGGACTGCGTGTAGGCGCCCGGATTGACGAGGCTGTGCCGGACGCCCGCCTGCGCCGCGAGGTGGATCACCCGGTCGAACCCATGCTCGGCGAAGGTGGCGCTTACCGCCGGCGCATCGGCGACGTCGGCCCGCACGAAGCGGAAGTCGGCGCCGAGGCGTTGGGCCGCCTCTGCGAGAAGGGCAAGACGGGCCTCCTTCAGCGACACGTCATAATAGTCGTTCACATTGTCGTAGCCAACGACGCTGTCGCCACGCTCGAGAAGGCGCCGCGCGGTGTGAAAGCCGATGAAACCCGCCGCGCCGGTGACCAGAACCTTCATCGTCCCTCCTCTCGCGGCCGCATCGCCGTGTCCCGCCGCCTCATCCTCCATGAGCGCGCCGTGCGGCGCAAAGGTCAATTCCGCGGCCCGCAGATCGCGACGCGGCGCGGGCCGCGAGCCGCCAGCCGCCGCGTCGGACAAATCGCCCGCGAAACCGCGATTTCAGCCTCCGTGACCCGGCCCGCCCGCGTCAGCGACATGGTGACGCCCTCGCCCCAACGGCCACCGCCGAACGGAACGAATTGCCGTGATGCTCGCTTCGACCCACAGGCGCCCCGAGCGACCGCGGCCGCATGGGGCGCGTCAGGCAAGGAGTTGGCCATGACCGATATCAAGAACGCCAAGATCGCCATCCTCGCGACCGACGGCTTCGAAAAGTCGGAGCTCTTCGAGCCGAAACGGCAGCTGAGCGAAGCGGGGGCGGAGGTGGTCGTGATCGCCCCTGAGGCGGGATCGATCCGCAGCTGGGACAAGACCGATTGGGGCGAGAGCGTCGACGTCGACCTCGCGCTCTCCGACGCCCGCGCCAGCGACTATGACGCGCTCGTCCTGCCCGGCGGGCAGATCAATCCGGACGTCCTGCGGACCGTTCCGGCCGCCGTCCGGTTCGTACGCGACGCCTATAATGCCGGGATTTCGATCGCCGCGATCTGCCACGGGCCCTGGATGCTCGTCGAGGCGGGGATCATCGCGGGCCGGAACGTGACGTCGTATCACTCGATCAAGACCGACGTCGCGAACGCCGGCGGCGTGTGGCACGACGCCAAAGTCGTCGCCGATCAGGGCATCATCACGTCCCGCAATCCGGGAGACCTCGACGCCTTCTGCGAAAAGATCATCGAGGAGATCGGCGAAGGGCGGCATATGCGTGTCGCCGCCTGAGGCGATCCGGGTGCGATGTCGAACGGTCGGCGCAGGCGATCCGCGCCGACCGTATTCGTCAGAGATCAGCCCGCCAACTTCGCGTCGAGCGTGATCTCCGCCTTGAGGAGCTTGGAGACGGGGCAATTCTCCTTCGCGCCCTTCGCAAAGCTCGCGAACTCGTCGGCCGTGACGCCCGGCACGGTCGCCTTCGTCACGAGATCGACCTTGGAAATCGAAAAGCCCCCCTCGACCTGATCGAGCTGAACGGTGGCGGTGGTGTCGATCTCGGTCGGAGGATGCCCCGCCTGCGAAAGCGCATTGGACAGCGCCATCGTGAAGCAGCCCGCATGCGCCGCGGCGATCAACTCTTCCGGATTGGTGCCGGTGACACCCTCGCCGAAGCGGGTCTTGAAGGAATAGGGCGTGTCGTCGAGGACGCCGGAGGGGCTCGAAAGCGCGCCGCCTCCATCCTTGAGCGACCCCTTCCAGACGGCCGAAGCACTCCGTTTCATGCATTTGCTCCCATGATTGGACGGCGGATCCCGTCCGGTCAGCAGTCGGGCGCGCCTTTCGGCAACGCTCAGAATGCAACATAGGCGGCGGATGGGATTTGTCGCCAGGTCTGTCTCGGTCGTGGCCTCATGGCGGCAAAATCCAAAGCGGGAGGATACGAGGGCGACGGCTGCCATGGGGTGGGCGCCGGCTTGTCGAACCGGGTCGCGACGCGGCGAACGCGCTTGGATGTATTGAAGCCGCGTTCGCCGAGGTTGTGCCGTCGGCCGTGTTCCGACGCGATGCTGCGGATGACGCGAAGGTCACGCGGGCGCGGGATGCGCGCGGTCGCGGCGTGCGGCGCACCAGTCGATGAGTGCCTTCGCGCTATGGCCCTTGCGCCGATATCCGGCGCAAGGGCCAAGCCGTCCAAGAGGACCAAGGCGGTCGCCCTATCCGCCGCTTGGCCAGGGTTCAGGAAGCGAACCGGCAGGCGACGTGCGTTGACGACAGCGTGGAGTTTGGCCGCCAATCCTTCACCAAAAGGGTCGATAGCGTGATGCGAAACCCCTGTTTGCGCAGGCGAGGCGGTCGGGCCTCACAATCGAGCTGCGGGTGAGCTTCAACGCAGCCGGCTCCTCCCGAGCCAGCGCCTCGAACAGCGCCAGCCACATACCGCGATTGGTCCAACCTG
This sequence comes from Acuticoccus kalidii, assembly GCF_021556395.1. GTDB lineage: Bacteria > Pseudomonadota > Alphaproteobacteria > Rhizobiales > Amorphaceae > Acuticoccus > Acuticoccus kalidii. The sequence goes on along the minus strand of NZ_JAKGCS010000006.1, from coordinate 398,341 downwards.
TTGCAGCGGTTGTGGAGCAGCGTTTAAGGCCGGTACCGAGCGGGCAGATCGCTCGATGGCGAGCCAGCGCGCAAAAGCCCGAAGGTGCCGTTCGGAACGCGCCAATCGTCGCCCCTCTGCTGGCACGGCGGCGCCAATGGCAAGAGGAGTTTGACGAGCGGCAACCCGATATCGCTCAAATCGTAACGCGTCCCGTCCAGACACCCGAACGCCGAGAGTTTGAATCACGCGGCTGCGCCCATGGGAATCGCTGACCATGAGTTCAGCATTTCAGCGGGCCGCGGGCCTCAGGCGATTTTGAAATGCGGTGCGCCGCACGGTCCGCGATTGCGGCCGCACGCTGCCGCAACGATCGCCGGCGCCGTCCGCCCGTCAGGCCGGAGAGAAGGCGTCCGGAAAGCGCACGCGCAGCTTCTCGATCCGCGCGATCGTGCTGTTGAGATGCGCGCGCATCGCGGCCGCCGCCGCGTCCGGATCGCGCGCGCGAAGCCCCTCCATCACCGCGCGATGCTCCTCCACCACGATCTGCATCCGCTCCGCCGTCGGCTCCTCGAGCCGCCGCGCGCGGGCGAGGTGGCCGGAGCGGCCGACGAGCATCGTGTGGATGCCGTGATGACCGACGGTCGCGAAGAGCTGGCCGTGAAAATCACGATCGAGCTCGTAGAAAATGAGGATCTGGTCGATGTGGCCGGCGAGCGATTCATGCATCCGCATCCGCGCCTCGATCTGCCGGAGCGCCTCCTCGCTCGCCCCCGCCGCGATCTGACGGGCGACCTCGATCTCCACCGCGGTGCGGAGGAAATGGGCCTCGAAGAGTTCCGCCGCGTCGATCCGCGTCACCACCGTGCGGGACTGCGGGAAGGTGCGCACGAGGCCGTCTTGATCGAGCCGCTGGATCGCCTCGCGGATCGGGGTCTGACTGACGCCATATTCGCGAGCGAGCGCGGCGCGCGACAAAATCGTGTCCGGCACGATCTCCATGTTGACGATCCGGTGGCGCAAATCCTCGTAGACGCGCCCGCCGGCCGCGCCGATCGCACCGCCGGCGGGAAGGGCGCGCAAGACCGCGCTGTCCACCTTGCTGTGCTCGCTCACCCGCGTCCGCCCTTCGTTGGTCCCATCACGCCCCCGTATCTGCCACACCCGCCGCCGTTCGTCACCGCTGACTGGTGCATCTAATATATTACTTCACTTGAACCCTATTGCCACGCACGCTAGGAATTCGAAAAATGTACAACCGCCACGGATGCGGGATGCGATCGGCGGAGATGGGCGCGGCCGCGCCCCATCGCCCCGTCCGTCCCGATCCGACCGTGGTCGATGGGCTGCCGATTCCCCGAGGAACAGATGACAAAGAAGACCTATGACGAGCTTCGGTCCGCGCGCTGGTTCGCGCCGGACGACCTGCGTTCCTTCGGCCACCGCTCGCGCACGATGCAGATGGGCTATGGACCGGAAGACTGGGAGGGGCGCCCCGTCGTCGCCATCATCAACACATGGTCGGACGCCCAGCCCTGCCACATGCACTTCAAGGACCGTGTGGAGTGGGTGAAGCGCGGCGTTCTCCAGGCCGGTGGTTTCCCGCTGGAGTTGCCGGCTTTGTCGCTGTCGGAAAGCTACGTGAAGCCGACCACGATGCTCTATCGCAACATGCTCGCGATGGAGACGGAGGAGCTGTTGCGCTCCCATCCGGTCGACGGCGCGGTCCTCATGGGCGGTTGCGACAAGACGACCCCCGGTCTCGTGATGGGCGCCACCTCCATGGGTCTGCCCTTCGTCTACCTGCCGGCCGGTCCGATGCTGCGCGGCAATTATGCCGGCCAGGCGCTCGGCTCCGGCACCGACGCGTGGAAATTCTGGGATGAGCGCCGGGCCGGCAACATCGACAAGGACGAGTGGACCGGCATCGAAGGCGGCATCGCCCGCTCCTACGGTCACTGCATGACGATGGGGACCGCCTCGACGATGACGGCGATCGCCGAGGGCCTCGGAATCACCTTGCCCGGCGCCTCCTCGATCCCGGCGGCGGACGCGGGGCATCAGCGCATGTCCGCCTCGTGCGGGCGGCGGATCGTCGAGATGATCTGGGACGATCTCACCCCCGACAAGATCATCACCGAGGCCGCCGTCACCAACGCGGTGACCGTCGCGATGGCGACGGGCTGCTCGACCAATGCGATCATCCACCTCATCGCGATGGCGCGCCGGGCGGGCATTGCGCTCGAACTCGACGACCTCGACAGGATCGGCCGCACCACGCCGGTGATCGCCAATGTGCGCCCCTCCGGCAAGGGCTACCTGATGGAGGACTTCTATTATGCCGGCGGCCTGCGCGCGCTGATGGTCAATCTCGGCGACAAGCTCGACCAGTCGGCGATGACCGTCTCCGGCAAGACGGTCGGCGAGGCGATCGACGGTGCCAAGGTGTTTAACGACGACGTCATCCGCCCGCTCGACAATCCGGTCTATCACGAGGGCTCGCTCGCGGTCCTCAAGGGCAATCTCGCCCCCGACGGTGCGGTCATCAAGCCGGCGGCGTGCGATCCGAAATTCTACAAGCATGCCGGGCCGGCCCTCGTCGCCGACAGCTATGACGAGCTGAAGACGATCGTGAACGATCCCGACTATCCGATGACGGCCGACACCGTCCTCGTGCTGCGCAATGTCGGCCCGCAGGGTGGGCCGGGGATGCCGGAATGGGGGATGCTCCCGGTCCCGCAGGCGCTCATCAAGCAAGGCATTCGCGACATGGTGCGCATGTCGGACGCGCGGATGTCCGGCACCTCGTACGGGGCGTGCATTCTCCACGTGGCGCCCGAGGCGTTCGTCGGCGGGCCGCTGGCGCTCCTGCAGAATGGCGATATCGTCGAGCTCGACGTGCCGAACCGCACGCTCAATATGCGCGTCTCGGACGAGGAGCTCGCCGCCCGCCGCGCCGCCTGGAAGGCGCCCGAGCCGAATTATGGTCGCGGCTACGGATATATGTTCTCCAAGCACATCGAGCAGGCCGACAAAGGCTGCGATTTCGACTTCCTGCGGACGGAATTCGGGCCGAAAGTGCCCGAGCCGGCGATCCATTAGGAGGAGGAACCGATGGACCTTGGAGACATCAAGCCGGGCCGCGAGCGGCTGATCCCGGCGAATCCGATGCAGGCCGGCCTCGAAGCCGGCCCGGCGACCCTCGACCGGATCGCACGGGTGAAAATCTCGGCGGCGGCCCTGCCGCTGGCAAACCCGATTTCCGACGCCAAGGTGCTCACCGGGCGGCAAAAGCCGCTGACCGAGGTCGCCTTCCTGTTCGCCGAGATCGAGACCGAAGGCGGCCTCGAGGGGCTCGGCTTCTCCTACTCCAAGCGCGCCGGCGGGCCGGGCCTTTACGCCCACGCCAAGGAAATCGCCCACGAGCTGATCGGCGAGGATCCGTCCGACACCGCGCGGATCTGGACGAAGCTCACCTGGGCCGGCGCCTCGGTCGGCCGTTCCGGCCTCGCGACGCAGGCGATCGCCGCTTTCGACGTCGCCCTTTGGGATCTCAAGGCGAAGCGGGCGGGCCTGCCGCTCGCCAAGCTCCTCGGCGCGCACAGGGACGGGGTCCGGTGCTACAACACCTCGTCGGGCTTCCTCTCCTCACCGATCGAAGAGGTCCGCGAAAAGATCGACATCGCGCTCGAAAAGGGCATCGAGGGCATCAAGATCAAGGTCGGCCAGCCCGACCCGATGATCGACATCGAGCGGCTCGAGGCTGTGCGCGCCCATATCGGCGGCTCACGGCCGCTGATGATCGACGCCAACCAGCAATGGGACCGGGTGACGGCGCTGCGCTTCGGCCGCATCGTCGAGCCGCTCAATCTCGAATGGATCGAAGAGCCGCTCGACGCCTATGACGCGGAGGGCCACGCCGCGCTCGCCCGCGAGCTCGCGACGCCGATCGCGACGGGCGAGATGCTGACCTCGGTGGCGGAGCATTACGAGCTGATCCGCAACGATTCCGTCGATTTCATCCAGCCGGACGCGCCGCGCGTCGGCGGCATCACGCCGTTCCTCAAGATCTGCGCGCTCGCCGACCACAAACGCCTCCGCCTCGCTCCGCATTTCGCGATGGAGATCCACCTCCACCTCGCCGCGGCCTACCCGCACGAGCCGTGGGTGGAGCATTTCGAGTGGCTGGAGCCCCTCTTCAACGAGCGCCTCGAGATCAAGGACGGCCGAATGTTGGTGCCCGGCCGACCGGGACTCGGCCTGACGCTGAGCGATCAGGCGCGCCGCTGGACGTCCGACACCTTCGAGGCCAAGTCATGACCGACCCCAATCCCGAGACCATCGCGAAACTGCGAAAGGTCTCCGTCGCAACCCTCGCGACCGCGCTCTATAAGCGCGGCCTGCGCAACCAGACCATCCAGGACGTGCGTCCGGTGAAGCCGAAGGGCCGCAACATGGTCGGCCCGGCCTTCACGCTGCGCTACATGCCGGCGCGCGAGGACCGCAACACGCTCGACGTGTTCCGCAATCCCCAGCACCCGCAACGCCATGCGGTCGAGACCTGCCCGGCCGGCGCGGTCTTCGTGATGGATTCGCGCAAGGATCCGCGCGCCGCTTCGGCGGGCGACATCCTGGTGACGCGGATGATGAAGCGCGGCGTCGAGGGCGTCGTCACCGATGGCGGCTTCCGCGACGCGATGCGGATCAGCGAGCTCGAGATCCCCGCCTATCACAACCGCCCCTCGCCGCCGACGAACCTCACCCTCCACGAGGCGATCGACCTCAATGTGCCGATCGGCTGCGGCGACGTCGCCGTCTTTCCCGGCGACATCGTGGTGGGCGACGACGACGCCGTCATCGTCATTCCCGCCCATCTCGCCGACGAAGTGGCAGACGAGGCCACCAACATGACGGCCTACGAGGATTTCGTCGTCTCGCGCGTGCGGGACGGACACACCATCGTCGGCCTCTACCCCGCGACGAAGGACGAGAATCTCGCCCTCTTCGAGGAGTGGAAGAAGGCCAACGGCCGCTGAGCCGAACGCGTCCGGTGGCCGCCACGCGCGGCCGCCGGTCCGACCGATGGGCCCGACGAGCGGGCCTCCTGATTCGCCGCAATCCCGGCCGACGAGCGCCGCGCGCCTCGGCCCCACCGTGGGACATATCCGCACTATGAGCGACAGCGCCACTCTCGCCACCGCACCGACCCGGCCGAACGACCCCGTCATCCGCCTCGATCCGGCCGACAATGTCGTCGTCGCCCGCGAGGCGATCCCGGCCGGCACGCATATCGGCTCGGAAGACGTGACGACGCTCGCCGACATCCCCTTCGGCCACAAGATCGCGACCCACCCGATCAAGAAGGGCGATCCCGTCCTGAAATACGCGACGATCATCGGATTCGCCGGGGAGGACATCGCGCCCGGCACCTACATGCACACCCACAATGTGCTGATGGACGGCTTCGAGAAGGACTATCGCCACGGCCTCGATTATGTGCCGACCGAGAAGCTGCCGGCGGCCGAGCGCGCCACCTTCATGGGCTTCAAGCGCCCCGACGGCCGCGTCGGCACGCGCAATTATATCGGCCTCTTCATCACGGTGAACTGCTCCGCGACCGTGGCGCGCAAGATCGGCGCCTATTTCGACGAGGACCGGCTCGCCGACTTCCCGAATGTCGACGGCGTGGTGCCCTTCATCCACGAGCAGGGCTGCGGGATGGAGCTGACGGGCGAGCCGATGGATCTGCTGCGCCGCACGCTCGCGGGCTATATCCGCCATCCGAACATGGCGGGCGCGGTCGTCCTGTCGCTCGGCTGCGAGCGCAACAATCTGCCCAAATTCTTCGAGGAGCAGAGCCTCGCCGCCGGCAAGATGCTCCACACCGTGACGATGCAGGACGTCGGCGGCACGGCGGCGGCGATCGAGGCCGGCAAGAAGGCCGTGCGCGAAATGCTGCCCGAAGCCAACAAGGCGACGCGCGAGCCGTGCTCGGCCGAGCACATCTCGATCGGCCTCCAATGCGGTGGCTCGGACGGTTTTTCCGGTCTGTCGGCGAACCCCGCGCTCGGCAAGGCGGTCGACATCCTGGTGCGCCATGGCGGCACCGCGATGCTGTCGGAGACGCCGGAGCTCTACGGCGTCGAACACACCCTCACCGCCCGCGCCCGCACCGCCGAGATCGGCCAGAAATTCGTCGAGCGGATCGACTGGTGGCTCGACCATACGCGTGGCCGCGACACGCAGATCAACGGTGTCGTCTCCCCCGGCAACCAGGCGGGCGGGATCGCGAACGTCATCGAGAAGGCGCTCGGCGGCTCCAAGAAAGGCGGCTCGACGGGGATCGAGGGCGTCTTCAAATATGCCGAGCCGGTCGATGCGCACGGGCTCGTCATCATGGACACGCCGGGCTTCGATCCGGTGGCGGCGACCGGGCAGATCGCCGGCGGCGCCAATCTCGTCTGCTTCACCACCGGGCGCGGATCCTGCTTCGGCTCCTATCCCTCCCCGACGATCAAGCTCGCCACCAACACGCCGATGTACGAGCGCATGGTCGGCGACATGGACATCAATTGCGGTCCGGTGATCGACGGCGTGAAGACGCTCGACGAGATGGGCGAGGAGATCTTCGCCAAGATCCTCGCCGTCGCCTCCGGCGAACGGTCGAAGAGCGAAGCGATGGGCGTCGGCGAGGAAGAGTTCGCGCCCTGGCCGATCGGCGTCACCGGCTGATCACGCCCCGCTAACGCCCCCGCGGCGATCGCCCAAGGAGGCGGTCGCCGCGGGAAAACTCTGCCTGCGCCTTCCATCCTCCCACCCCGTCCCGCGCCGTCGGCGCGGCCTTCCCCGATGCGCGGGACGGCAAGGCGCGCGCCATCGATCCGCTTTGCGGGCGAGGGCCGACATGCTACGCCCTCGCGCCACAGAGCGGAGTTGCGTATGCCGGTCCTTCGTACCCTCGGCGCTTTTGCCGTCATCATCGCGGCGAGTGTCCCCGCGATCGCCCAGGATCCAACCGACGTGAATGCTGACCCCAATATCGCGGTGACGCGCGTCACCCTCGCGACGGGCGGTCTTGCCGAGGTCGAGGGGGCGATGAACGCGCCCGGCTCGGTGATGCGCCTCGCGATCGAGCGGCCGCAGGTGGCCGACGTCCTGCGCACCCTCGTCGTCACCGGCGATACCCCCGTCGTGTCGATCGACATGCCGGCGGCCGAGCCGATCGGCGCGCGATCGCCCGCCGGCCGTCTCCTCGCCGGCGATCTGTCGGACCCGCTCACCGTGCTCGGCGCCCTCGTCGGCGAGACGGTTCAGTTGAAGGGCGGACCTGTTGCCGCCGAGGGCCGGCTTCTCGGATTCACGCCGATCATGATCCCGCCGACGGCCGAAGGCGAGCCGCGCCCCGCCGTGCGCGTCTCGCTCGCGGCCAGCGACGGCACCGTCCGCTATGCGACCTTCCCCTCCCTCGACACCCTGTCGATCGAGGGTGACGCCGTCGCGCGGCGGATGGCCGAGCTGATGCCCGCGCTCGGCGAGAGCGTCGATGACGGGCGCCGCCAGCTCGCCGTGAAGCTCGCTCATGACGGGCTCGCACGCTTTTCCTTCGTGGTGCCCACCACCGTGTGGCGACCGTCTTATCGCGCCCTGATCGATGCGGAGGGCCAGGTCGACCTCCAGGGCTGGGCGACGCTCGAAAACACCACCGGGCTCGACTGGAACGGGATCGATCTGCGGCTCGCCGTCGGAACGCCCGTCGCCTATCAGCAGGACGTCTATTCCCCGCTCCGCACGAGCCGTCCCGTCGCCCCGTTCGAGGTCGGCCGCACCGCCGAAACGGATATCGTCGCCGCCTCAGCCGCCGATGTCTTCGCCGAAGCGCAAATGGCGGCGCCGGCGCCGATGGTCGCCGGTCGCATGGCGCGGCAGAAATTCGCCGACGAGGCGATGGACGCCGCCCCGCTCATGACGGGCGGCGAAGCCCTCGTCGGTAGCGCGAGCACCACCTTCATCGTCCCCGAGAAGATCGACCTCGACGCCGGCCGTACACTCTCCGTGCCCTTCCTCTCGGCCGCGAAGGAGGCGAGCCGCATCGCCTATGTCGACCTCGCGCGGGGCACCGACGCGATGGACGCGCTCGAACTCGCCTTCGATGCCGACGCGACCGTTCCCGGCGGCCTCATCGCCGTCTACGATGCGGACGGGTTCGCCGGTGATGCGCGCTTTGCCGGCGCCGATGGCGGCGAGGTCCGCATCCTCCCCTTCGCCCACACCGCCGATCTCGACGTCACGATGACGGACAGAGCGAGCCAGAGCCTCGTCAACGCCTCGCTTCGCGCCGGAACGCTCCGCCTCACCCGCAATCAGGTGACGCGGACCACCCTCGCGCTCGACGCCAAACAGCCGGTGACGCTGGTCGCCGACCAGAATCACGCCTCGGGCACCGATTACAGCATCGAGGCGAGCGACGGCGTCGGCACCGAGATCGCCCCGCTCGACGATCGTCGCGCCCGGCTACGCGCGGAGCTGCCGGCAGGCGCGAGCCGTATCGAGATTGTGGCGACGCGGCCGCAGATCGAGGGCTACCGCATCACGACGCTCTCGACGCCGATGATCGAGGAGGTCCTCGCCCTCGGCGGCAGGCTCGACGACGACACCCGCGCGAGCCTCGAACGCGTCATCGCGATGACGGCGGAGATCGCGGCGCTCGATCGGCGCATCCAGTCGGCCGAGGCCGATATCGCGGACCTGCGCGAGGCGGTGAAGATCGACCGTGAGAATCTCGAAGCGATCGATGTCAGCACGCCCGAAGGCGGTCAGGTGCGCCAGCGCATCGTCGAACGCACCAACACGATCGACACCCGCCTTCAGGAGCTGCGCACGCTTCGCCGCGACAAGCTCGAAGCCGAGGCCGCGCTCGGCGCGATCTGAACCGGCGGCCGGCGGGTCACGGCCCGTCTCGCCAGTCCCGCCGTCCGGCGCGCCGTCGACGCGTTCGCGCTAGGCGCGCTTCGCCGCTCCGGGCGCTGGCCGGTCGAGGGCGGGAAGTCGGATCGTCACGCGCAGGCCGGGCCGACCCTCGCGATTGTCGAGGCGGATGGTGCCGCCATGGGCGTGAACGATCGTCCTGGCGATCGAGAGACCGAGACCCGCGCCGCCCGTGTCGGCGCTGCGCGATTGTTCGAGCCGCGTGAAGGGCTCGAACACCTCCACCAGCCGTTCCGGCGGAATACCCGGCCCGTCATCCTCCACCGTAATCACCGCGTCCGCCGCCTCGCGACGAACATAAACGTCGGCCGTCTCGGCATAGCGCCGCGCATTTCCGACGATGTTGCCGAGCGCCCGCGACAGCGCCACCGGCCGCCCGGTAACCTCCAGCTCGGCGGGACCGTGATAGCGAACGCGCGCCCCGTCGGCGTCGCAAAAGCCACGGGCGAGCGCGGCGAGATCCACCGTCTGCGCCGCCTCCCGCTCCGCCTCGCTGCGCCCCCATGACAGCAGCCCGTCGGCCATGACGCGCATCTCGTCGAGCGTCTTCACCATCGCGTCGCGCGTCTCGTCGTCGAGCATCTCCGCGCGGATGCGCAACGAGGTGATCGGCGTGCGCAGATCGTGTCCGACGGCGGCGATGGTGCGGGCGCGGTCGGCGTTGAACTCGGCGATCCGCTCCTGCATCGCGTTGAAGGCTTCGGCCGCGCGGCGCACCTCGCCGGGACCGCCGAGCGGCACACGCGCCCCGGTGTCGCCCTGCCCGGCCCGCTCGGCGGCATCGCCCAGCGCGCGGATCGGCCGCGTGAGCCGGCGAATGAACCAGATCGCGACGACCGTCACCGCGAGCACCGAAAGCCCCAGCGCGAAGAGGACGCCGCGGCTTGCGAAAGGCGGCGGGCCATCCGGCCGTATCTGCCGCACGTTCAGCCATTCTCCGCCCGGCAGCGCGATCGAGACCATGACGTCGAGCCCGCCCCACCGGCGCCAATGGCGGCGATGATGGCGGCGGTCTTCGAGGTCCGCGACGGTGGCATTCACCTCCTCCGGTGCGAGGCCGAGCGCCGCGGCGATCCGCTCGGCGAGATCGCGCGAGACGGTATCGGGCGCCGTCTCGGCAACCCTAGGACCCGGCGCAATATCGACGCGCAGGAACGGCGTCGACACGGCGACGGCAACGCCGCCCCGCTGCGCACGCGGCAGCTCGGCGACCACGGACGCAACCGCCGTGATGCGATCGATCTGCGCCCCGCGCCGCACCTCGCGCACGACGCGCGCCTGCTCCGAGTTCAAGAGGACGATCGCGACGACGTTCGCGCTCACCATCGCCGCGAGGAGCAGGATGACGAGCTGACCGGCCAGGCTCTTCGGCATCCACCAGCGCCGCGCCATCGTCAGCCCTCCTCCTCCGCGTCGGCCGTGACGTCGGCGGCGAGGCGATAGCCCCCGCCCCATTCGGTCACGATGATCGCGGGCTTCTTGGGGTCGAGCTCGATCTTGCGGCGCAACCGGCTCACCTGATTGTCGATCGCGCGATCATAAGGCTTCGCCTCCCGCCCGGCCGTGAGGTCGAGGAGCTGATCGCGCGTCAGGACGGCCCGGGGACGGTCGAGAAAGACGGTGAGGAGACGGCTCTCCGCCGATGTGAGGTCGACGACCGCCTCCGTCTCCCTATGGCGAAGCGTGCGGGCGTTCGGATCGTGCACGAAGGCGGCGAAGCGGCGTCGCCCGGTGGGCGGGGTCGCCGGTGTCGGCGGGACGCGGCGCAACACGGCGCGGATGCGGGCGAGCAGTTCGCGCGGATTGAAGGGCTTCACGACATAATCGTCGGCGCCGAGCTCCAGACCGACGATCCGGTCCGCGTCGTCGGCCATCGCGGTGAGCAAGATGACCGGCGGCCCGCCGCGCCCGGTGATCCAGCGGCAGAGGCTGAGCCCGTCCTCGCCCGGCATCATCACGTCGAGCACGACGAGATCGATCGCGCCGTTGCCGATGGTCTCGCGCGCGGCCGCCGCATCAGCGGCGAGGCTCACCCGGTGGCCATGCTTCTTGAGGTAGGCGCCGAGCGGCTCGCGGATGTCGCGCGCGTCGTCGACGACGAGGATGTGCGGATCGGTCATGCTCTTCGATTAGCGGTTTCCGGCCGCCTTGCAGAAGAACTTTGTCGCAATATGTAACGAGTGTCAGACGTTGCGACGGGACGAGACAAACACCCCTCGTCCCCGACACACATCCTGCGGCCCGGCGCGTTAGGTCACGTTCGTCGAACACGACACGCCCGTAACAAGGATGAGTAACGATGAAGAAATCTCTGACCCTCGCCACGATCCTCGTCGGTAGCATCGCCGCCAGCGCGCTCGGCACCTCCGCCTCCGCGCATGGTCCGGACCGCGGGCCCGGTTTCTATGGCGGCCCCGGCGGCCCCGGCGCCTTTCGTCATGGCGGTATGCGCGGCCCGGGCGGGTTCATGATGATGAAGATGATCCGCGAGGCCGACACCGACGGCGACGGTTCGCTCTCGCAGGAGGAGATCGACGCCTTCATCGCGAGCAAGGTCGAACTCGGCGACGAAGACGGTGACGGCAACATCACGCTCGACGAGTTCGAGGCGATCTGGCTCGATCTCACCCGTCCGATGATGGTCCGCACCTTCCAGTTCTTCGACCCGGACGGCAGCGGCGACATCAGCGGCGACGAGGTGGACGAGCATTTTGGCGGCCTCGTCGAGAAGTTCGACCGCAATGGTGACGGCGTGATCGACAAATCCGATCGCAAGCGGCCCCGCGCCGAGCGTCGCGGAGACCGCGAGCGGCATGGCTGGCGTCACGGCCGTGGCGATCGCGACCATGCCATGCGCCACGCCGACCGCCGCGGCGGCCCCGGCCGCGGAGAATGCGGCCCCATGCGCGGCATGGGTAACATGGGCGACATGCCCGGAATGGGCGGTATGAACGGTGCGGCCCCGACCGAAGCGCCGGCGGCCGACGCGCCCACGCAGGACGCCCCCGCCGAATAAGGCGCCCCGCGTCACGTTTTCCGGCGTCGCGACTCTGTCGCGGCGCCTTTATTTTTGCGCGATCGAGCCCCGGATGTTTCGCCGGACGAGCCTCCGACCGCGACGCGCCTCATCTTGAGATTCGCCATCCCGCGCGATAATCCCGTCGCCGTATCCGTCCGATTGTGGCGGCTGGCCGGCCGCGATCGATTTTTGTTTGCGAGGACGCCCGCGCGGTCATCTCTGTTATCCTCGCGCCGCCCACGCCCGGCCATTCAAAGGAGGCCAGCCTTGCGAGCATGGCGGGAGACCGCATGAGCCCGACCGTCGATCCCGCGAACGATGGCGAGCCGGCCGATGAGCGCGTCGTCCGGGTGTGGATCTGGCGGCTCGACCTTACGGTCTATGACGGCAAGGACGACACCGTCTCGCCCGAGGATGAAGCGCTTCTCGATCCGGCCGAACGGCGCAAAGCCGATGGTTTCGTCTTCCCGCGCGACCGTCGGCGCTATGTCGTCGCCCATGCCGCCGTGCGGCGCATCCTCGGCGGATGTCTCGGCGTCGCGCCCAAGGCGCTGACCTTCACGCTCGGCACCTACGGCAAGCCCTATCTGGTGCGACGCGCCGGCCAGGCGGATCTTCGTTTCTCCCTCAGCCACACCAGCGAATATGCAGCGCTCGGCGTCACCGAGGGTGCCGATATCGGGCTCGATATCGAAGCCGTGCGGCCGGTCGAGCGCGCGCTCGCGACGCGCTTTTTCGCGCATGAAGAGGTGCGCTTTCTCGACACCCATCTCGGCCCCGGCGGACGAATGTCCGACCCGTGGCAGAACGCCTTTTTCCGTGTCTGGACCGCCAAGGAGGCGGTGATCAAGGCGCTTGGTCGCGGCCTGTCGATGCCGCTCGACGGCTTTGCCGTCGGTCTCGAGCCCGCCCCGCATCTCATCCGCCTCGACGAGGCGCCGGAGAGTGCCGGCGCCTGGCAGATCGAGCCGCTCACCGTTCCCCCGGAGATCATGGGATCGATCGCGCTGCCGAGCCGCGGCTGGACGGTCCGTTACGAGACGCTGCCGCCAGCCGGTTGATTTGCGCCGCGGTCTTGATCGAACGGGCGCGCCGTGCCGATATCGCCCGCGAACGAGACGACGGTGTCATGACGCCCCGCTATTGGTCCGACCATGCGCACAGCGAGTTCGCGGCTCTTTTCGAAGACCGCCTCTATAGCGATCGCTTCAAGGATGCGCTCGCGGACGCGTTGATTCGTGGCTGGCCGCCCAATCGAGACAAGCCGGTCTGGGCGCTCGCGGTCCTCGTCGCCGCGCTCGGCAAGACCGGCGGTGCGGAGCGGGCCGGCGGCCTCCTCCTCCTCGCCCTCTCGCCGGACGAGGTGTTCGCTCGCCTCGCCGCCCACCCCGCCAGCGATCCCGCCACGGTGACGATCGAGCCGCTCGGCCGCGTCGTCCGCCTCGGCGCCTTCGAGGCGATCATCACGCTCGGCCGCACCCGGATCGCGCTGTTGCGCAAGCTCGCCGAGTTCCTCCTCGCCGCCGACGATTATCGCCACACCGCCGACGTGACCGCGATCCTCGACGCCTTGGCCGCACCCGGCGGGGTCGACGAAACCGCCTTCCGGGAGGGGGTGCGCGCGCTGGCGCGCCGGCTCTACGACTATCGCAAGATCCATTTCGCGGAGGGGCACGCCGCCTCGGGCTTCGATTTCATCAAACGCACGCTCGGCGGCTCGCCCCGCCGCGAAACGAGCGACGACGAAATCTTCGCCCTCTGGCGAGACCCGCAGAACCGCTATTTCGTGATGTACCGCACCGCGCTCCTGACGGCGCTCGACTTTCTCGCGATGCGACGCGCCCTCGCCGAACGCGGCGCGTTCGAGACGGCGGGTTCGGTCGAGGATCCGCTTCTCGCCCGCACCCTCGGCGGGCGCGAGGAGGACGACGGCGGGCTCGATTTCGCCGCGCTCGAACCGGACGACACGCCGCTCGCCGCCTTGCGCGAGACCGACCTCAAGACTTACGCCCAGGCCGAGCTCGACGTCCTGGAGCTTGTCGCGGCGACCTTGCCGGAGGGGGAGCGCCGGCCGCGCGCGCTGCTCCGCCTCCTCGCCTTCCACCCGATCCAGTCTGGTCTCTCCAACTCCCTTCGCACGGGGCGGTCGAAGGTGCCGCTCGAGGAGCGGGTGACGTGCGTGGAGGCGGCGGACTATCACAAGATCGACCAGCGTCTCGCCGCCATGGGTGAGCGGACGGCCGGATGGCTCGCGGTGCTCCTCTCTTTGTCGAGCGCGAACGACGATGCGCGCACCGCCGCCGTGCGGGACAAAGGCCGCGCCATTCTCACCCGCAGCCGGTCGCAGAGCTTCGCCCACCCGCCCGAGGTCCTGCGTGCGCGTTTCGAGGCGATCCGCGCTGCGCTCCTCGCCCTCGCGGGCATGATCGCCACCGCCCGCACGCAGATCGCCGCGCACGGCCGCGTCCATCCTTTGTGCGAGGCGTTCGAGGCCGACAAGGCCGCGTTCGCCGCGGAGTTCACGCGCCGCTACAGGCCCGCCCGAGGAGGCGCCGATGGCGGATGAGGATCCCCTCAAGGCCGCGATGGTCGATGCGATCGCCGCGCGGACCCTCGCCGAGAGCGCCGATCCCGGCACGCGGATCGGCGTCGCCGAGCTTGCCCGCCGCGCCGCCTCCCGCGAGACGTTCGCCGAGACCCGCGTCGTGCCGATCGGCGCGCTCGCCCTCTATCGGCGCCTTCGCGCGATCACGGCGCATGTCTCCTCGCCGACGGCCTTCGCGGCGGCGAGCGCGGAGGGACAGCGCCGCATCGTCGACGGCATCGAGATCCGCGTCGCGGTGGATGACGACGCCGTCTGGCTGATCCTGACGCTGCCCGAGGGTATCGCCCCCGAGGCGCTGGAGCTCGTCGGCGAGGACGGAACGCTCGTCCGCCTCCCGCTGACATCGCCGGTCGACGGGATCGTGCAGTTCGGCCTCTCGCGAACGGCCCCGCAGGAGGCCGACGCCGCCCGCCTCATCGAGAGCCCGACGACGCACATCTTCCTGATCTGAACCGGGCGCCGTCGCGGACCGGGAGGCTCTGTCATTCCGGCGAGGTGAAGGATAGGCTTGGCGTTCACGCCGATACCGAAAGCCCGTGACCGCGCTAACCACCCGCATCGACGAGACGAGTGCTCCGCCATTGAACGCCCGCCGCGTCGCCGTCCTGGTGCCGACGACGGGCGGCCTCGCGCGTGTCGTGCGGCTCGAGGAAAAGCCGCATCTCGGCCAGAGCACCGTGACCGGCGAGGGCGATTTCCGCCCCCTGCCGATCGCCGCCGACTATCACCGCCTCGCCGACGGGCCGCTGCGCGCGCTCGGCGACCAGACGGGGCCGTTCCATCTCACCCTGTCGGGGCGCGTGGAGGATGGGCGGAGCTGGGAGCTTCCGGTTCTCATCGCCCATCGCTTCGCCGCCCATGGCGCGGTCTTCGCCCCGGTCGCCGAGGCGGATATCGTCGTCTGGGCGACCGGCGCCGTCGATGGGACCCTGGCCCCGGCCGGCGCGGCGCGTCATATCGGCGAAAAGCTCGCCCATTCGCAGATCCTCGCCGAGGCCCGCCCCGAGGCGCGTCTGGTGGTCGCGTTGGCGCCCGGTCCGGCGGCGCAAGAGGCGCTCGCCGCTCTCCCGGCGGGGGCGGAATGCCTCCCCCTCGCGACGTTCGACGATATCGAGCGACTGACCGCCGGCGTGGCAGAAGGCGTAAAGCCGGCACGGCCACGCCCCCGCTTCCCGCGCACCGGGCGGTGGGGCGCGGTGGCGCTCGTCGCACTTCTCGTCGCGATCGGCTTTGGTGGTTCCATTCTCCTCGTGAAGGAGACCACGTTGAACCGGTTCAATTCCCTAATCCGCCTGGAACGGCTGAGCGCGCCGGACCGCGAGAGCTGCATTTCCGCCCACATGGAGGGCCGCCCGCTCGCTGCCGAGACGCTTCGGGTGGATGGTGAGGTCGCGACGATCGACGGCGACGGCGCCACATGCGCGCTGCGCTTCACCAACCGCGCCGCCTCGCCCGTGACCCTGACGCTCGACGATGGGTTCGCCGGCATCGTGATCGCCGGCGATTCGCCGGTCGGCCGGCCGATGGCGCTGTCGCCGGGCGCGTCCTACATGCTCGTTTTCCGTGCGCCGCCGGACGGACGGTCGAGCCGGCTTCTCGCCCGTTCGGAGACGGAGACGGCCGCCCTCACGATCACCAGCCGAGGAGAGCGCCGATGACCTCTCGCACCGGGCCGATCCGCGCGATCTGCCTCGCCGTCCTCCTGGCGCTGCCCGCCCCTCGCGCGCTCGCGGAGGCGATGCTCGAAGCCTATCCGGTGACCGACGCGCCGGTGAGCGCGATCCGGATCATCACCGCCCGCCCCCTCGCCGGCGAGACCTGCCGCGACGCTCTCTTCGACGGCCGCCCACTGGTGCGCGAGCGGCGCGAGGCGACCTTCGAGGAGACGATCGAGATCCGGCTCGACCGCCTCTGCCTGCTCGAATTGCGCAACGACGCCGACGACCGGACGCTCGAAATCCGCGTCGGCGAGCCTCTCGCAACGGTGGCGATCACCGCCGATCAGCGGCTTTTCCGCGGGATGGCGCTTTCCCCCGGTCAGACCACGACGGTGCCGATCCGCGCGCTCACCGTCGGCGCGCTCGTCGTTCCCGTCGATGTGCTGTGGGCGGACGACGCCATTTCCCCGGTGGAGCGCTTCGTGCTGCGCCTCACCGACTAGGTCGGTCAGGAGGGCGTCGACACCTTCATGAGGACGAGGCCCACGACGATGAGCGAGGCCGCCGCGATCCGCGCGACGCTCGCCGCTTCCCCGAGCACGACGATGCCGACCAGAAACGCGCCGACGGCCCCGATCCCGGTCCAGACCATATAGGCCGAGCCGAGTGGGAGGCTGCGCATCGAAATCGAGAGAAGCACGAAACTTCCAACCATCGCGACCGCCATCACGAGGGTCGGCACGAGGCGCGTGAACCCCTCCGACTGCTTCATGGCAAACGCCCAGACGACTTCGAGAAGCCCGGCGACAAGGAGCATAAACCAGGCCATATGGCCCTCCGAAACGTCAGGCCGTCCTGATTGGTGCCCATGATGGGAGAGGTCGTCCTCTAGAGCCGCAGGTAACGGCGGCGGATGGGATTGGCAAGTGGCCCCGCCGCGTTGTCACCTGCGGTTGATCGGTGGGGCGAACCGGCCTGCCGGCGGCGCAGCGCTCAGCCGTCGACGGTCATGTAGATCGCGAGCCCGGTGAAGCCGACGATCGCCAGCCGCCACCCCCAACGCATGGCGTGCCACCACACGGAGCTATCTGGAGCGCCGCGCGCACAGGCGTTGTACTTCTCCCATGTCTCGTACGGAAATTCGTCCCTAATGCAGCGACCGAGGCGGGCAATTTGCTCCTCGTTCGCCTTCCAACGAAAGTGGCCGAACAGGAGGATAAAGGGCGGCAGGAACCAGAGGACGAAAATGATGGGATCGGGGCTCACCGCGAACCGCGGATCCGACAAGATCTTACTCAGCAGGACATCTGAAACGTTTGGTCGGATGCCGGGAGAAAGCGTTGCGATGATGCTGAAGATCGCGCCGATCGCGATCGCGACATTACGCTCTAGAACGACCTGATCCTCGGTTCGCTTTGCAATTTCATCGCGTATCAATTCAAATTCTTTTAGACGAAATTGCTCTTCGGAGCTCACAACACCACCGCTCATATGCATCACCTTAAAATTGGGATCGAAACAATATTGCAGTAGCTAATATTGCGAATATTATCAGAGCAAGAAGCAACTTCAAGAATATCGCGCGTTGACATCTCCCTTCGCCGCACGCCAGGCCCACCACCCTCGCCCCCGTGAGGGCTCGCGCGAAAATCGCTCTCCCGTCTCCACCGCCTCCTTCGTCGCCTCATGAAGGAGCCTCGCCGTGCACCACGACTTCGCCGACCCGATCGTCATCCGCCTCGCGCGCCGCGTCTCGATCGCGCTGATTGCGCCGTTGTTCCTCATTCCGCTCGCCGTCCTCGCCGACGGGAGCGCGTCGCCCGAACCGCCCGCGCCCAGCGTGGAGCGGCCCGCGCCATCTTGCGCGGCGGGGCTCGCCCGCCTCGCGATCGCACGAGAGGCGGAGGCAGAGGCGGAGGCGAAGGCCGATGTGCGCACCGCGCCCTGCGTCTATCCCACGGAAACGCCCTACCAGACGGGCCCCTTGCGCCGCCGCGCGATGACGCGGACCGAGTGAGGCTTGAAGCCCCCGCCCACCTCGTTCATCCCTGACGGATCGCGGGCCGCGTGCCGAGGCTCCGCCCCACCCGGAGGATCGAGCCATGCAGCCGAGACGCGCTCTCCCTTCGAGGATCCGCTGCCGCGGGACGGCGGGGCGTTTGCGCGCGGGGCTCGCGGCGCTGCTCCTCCTCGCACACACGGCCGGAGCGGCGGCCCAGGTCGCGATCTATGCAGACGGGTCCGTGGGCGATCTCGACCCGCCCGCCGCAACGCGGCCGGGCGCGGAAGGGATCGACCGCGCGATCATCACATCGAGCGCGGCCGGCCGGATGCGCGCGGCCCGCGCCTATCATCCGGACGATCTGATCCGCCGCCTCGGACGGCCCGTCGGCCGCCTCTCGATCGCGGTCGAGACGGACGCGGGCCGGCAGGTCGGCTATTGCACCGCAACGCTGATCGCGGAGGATCTCCTCCTCACCAACCATCATTGCATCGCCAGAAATCCCGCCGGCCGAGCGACCGAGGCGGTTCTGTGGATGGGCTATCTGAAGCCGCGCAGCTCAGTGGGCGTCGAGCGCTATGACGTCACCCTAGATCCGGTCGAGGATTCCGCCGCGCTCGATTATGCGATCCACCGCGTCGACGGCGCGCCGGGCGCCAAATGGGGGACCGTGGCGCTCGATCCGGGCGGGGTCGTGCGCGACCTCCAATCCCTCTTCGTCGTCCATCATCCGGGCGGACGCGAGCAGCATGTGAGCCTCGCCTGCGCGACCCATTCGCCGGCGCTCGACGGCGCCGACATGCTCCATTTGTGCGACACGCTGCCGGGCTCCTCCGGCGCGCCGGTGTTCGACAATGAGAGCCGGGCGATGGTGGGCCTTCATTATCGCGCGGTCGTGCCGGGCGAGCTCAACGCCGCAAAACGCCTCCACGAGATCGTCGCCGCTTCGCCGACACTCCGACGCGCGGCGACACCGGCCACCATGAGCCGGGCGGCTGAGGTCTACGCCCTCGTCGCGGAAAGTCGGGATACGGCCGTTTTGAAACGATTCATCGAGACCTATCCCGATACCCCCGAAGCGCGCGCCGCGGCCCTCCGTCTCGACACGCTCGCCGACGCGGCCCCCGCCGACGAGGCCGGCCTCGTGCGCGAGACGCGCGACGCCGCCGAGGCCGGGGACCGGGCCGCGATGTACCGTCTCGGCGACATGTACTTCGCCGGCGACGGCGTTCCGCGCGACCAGACCGAGGCGATCCGCTGGTATCAGCGCGCCGCGACCGTTCGCGACGACAGGCAATCGAAATAACAGCCGCACCACCGCCGCCCGTCGATCCACCGGGACGGACGGAAGTCCGCGCAAACGTCGTCGCGATCGGGTATCACGGGGAAAACAAGACCCGATGATGAGGAAACCCCGATGATCAAGAACGCCGTCAAACACCACTGGTCGGAGGGGCAACAGGCGCTGAATGCTTGGCTGTCGATCGGCAACACCTTCACCGCCGAGATCATGGCCGAACAAGGCTATGACAGCGTTACGATCGATCTTCAGCACGGCGCGCTCGACTATATGGTCGCCCTGCCGATGATCCAGGCGATGCGCGCGAGCGGCGTGGTCCCCATCGTGCGCGTGCCGTGGAACGAGCCGGGCATCATCATGAAGGCGCTCGACGCCGGCGCCTACGGGATCATCTGCCCGATGGTCAATTCGCGGACGGAGGCCGAGGCGCTCGTCTCGGCGATGCGGTATCCGCCGCACGGGCTGCGCAGCTACGGCCCGACGCGCGTCGCCTTCGCCGCCGGGGCGAATTATGGCGCGGAGGCGAACGACGAGATCCTTGCCTTCGCGATGATCGAGACCGCCGAGGCGATGGCCAATCTCACGGAGATCGTGACGACGCCCGGTCTCGACGCCGTCTATGTCGGCCCGTCGGATCTTTCGATCGGCATCACCAACGGCCGCCTCCCCGCCGGCCTCGACCGGGAGGAGGCCGAGATCGTCGCCGCGATCAAGACCATCCTTGACGCCGCGCACAAGGCCGGCATCAAGGCCGCGATCCACTGCGCGAGCCCCGAATACGCCATCCGCGCCCTCGAATGGGGCTATGACATGGTGACGGTCGGGAGCGACGCCCGCCTTCTCGCGTCGGCGGCGCAGGCGAGCGTCGCCAAGGTCCGGCAGCGCCTCGGCGGCTGATCATCCGCCCCGGCCGGCGCCCCTCCGCGAGACCCGCGGCGTGCGAACAAGGGCGCGGCAGGCCCGGCCGGCGGGCTTATGACAGATCTTTCAGCGCCCGGTAGGTGGCGCGATAGCGCGCGTGCGCCTCGTCGAAGGCGCGCGTCAGCGTCCGGTCCGGCTCGATGGTCCGCGCGATGACCGGCGGGGTCGCGATCTCGGCGCCCGCCCCGCTCGCGGCCATCAGGCCGAGCCGCGCCGCACCGAAGGCGGCGCCATAGTCGCCGGCGCCCGGTATGTCGATCGGAACGCCGAGCGAGGTCGCCATCGCCTCCAGCCAATAGGTCGAGCGGCTTCCCCCACCCACCGCGACGAGACGGTCGACCGTGGTGCCGGCCGCGGCGAGCGCATCGCGGCAATCGCGCACGGCGTGGACGACCCCTTCGAGGACCGCGCGGGTTCCGGCATCGGTGTCGCTCTCGTGGGCGAGGCCGATGAGGGCGCCGCGTACCGCCGCATCGTTGATCGGCGTCCGCTCGCCGCCGAGATAGGGCAGGAACAACGCCCGTCCCGGCGCTTGCAACGCACCGAGCCGGCCCGTGAGATCGGCCGCGCCCTCGCCGACGAACCGCGCATACCAGTTGAGCGCATCGGTCGCGGCGAGGATGACGCCCATCTGGTGCCAGGTCTCGGGAAGCGCGTGACAGAAGGTGTGCACCGCCGTTTCAGGCGCGGGGTTGTAGCCCGGCGCGGCGGCGAAGAGGACGCCCGAGGTGCCGAGCGACAGGAACGCTTCGCCGGGCCGCACGACGCCCATGCCGATGGCGGCGCCCGCATTGTCCCCGGCCCCGCCGGCGACCGGCGTTCCGGGCCGCAAGCCGAACCGGCCGGCGATATCGGCGCGCAGCCCGCCCGAAACTGCCGGCCCCTCCACGATGCGCGGCATATGGCCGGTGTCGAGGGCGCACAGCTCCAAGAGATCGTCCGACCAGGTCCGCCCGCCGACATCGAGCCAGCTCGTGCCGGACGCGTCGGACGGGTCGGTCACCGTTTCGCCGGTGAGCCAGAGGCGCAGATAATCCTTCGGCAGAAGCACCATCGCGACGCGCTCGAAAAGCTCCGGCTCGTGACGGCGCACCCAGTTGAGCTTCGGGGCGGTGAAGCCTGGAAACACGATATTGCCGGAGACCTCGCGATAGCCGGTCGTCGCATCGAGCGTCACCGCCTCGTCGGCGGCGCGCGTGTCGTTCCACAGGATCGCCGGGCGCAGAACCTCGTGCGCGGCGTCGAGGAGCGTCGCGCCGTGCATCTGGCCGGACAGGCCGATGCCGCGCACGGCGTCGAGCGGCGCCTTCGCGGCGAGGGCGGCCAGCGCCTCGGTCGCGGCGCGAATCCAATCTTGGGGATCCTGTTCGGACCAGGCGGGATGCGGGCGCGATACGACGAGCGGCGCCGTCGCCTCCGCCACCAGGGTCTGCGTCTCGTCGATCAGGACCGCCTTGAGGCCGGACGTTCCGAGGTCGATACCGATATACATGGGTCAGGCTACTTGTCTCGGGTTCTTTCCGCCGGCGATCATGGACAGGATCGCCGCTCGGGTCACGCCTCCGCTCGCCGCGCTCCCGCGGGCGATGGGGATGTGGAGGCGCTACGGGACGGGGTGACGAGCGGCGCGCATCACGCCGGCCGCCGTCTCATTCCGGTCCGGGCCGGGCCGGGCGAAGCCGCGCCGCGCCGCCGCCTCAATCGTCCACCATCGCCTCGATGAGGAAGGGGCCCGGCTCCTTGGTCGCGTCGGCGATGGTCCGGCAGAGTTCGGCCGCGTCCTCGACGCGCTTCGCCGGCACGCCCATCCCGCGTGCGAGCGCCACGAAATCGAGCGCCGGCCGGTCGATTTCCAGCATATCGAGCGCGCCGCGGCCGGGATTGGCGCCGACTTTATAGAGCTCCTGCTTCAGGACCTCGTAGGAGCGGTTGGCGAAGATGACCGTCGTCACGTTCAGGTTTTCCCGCGCCTGGGTCCACAGGGCCTGGATCGTGTACATCGACGAGCCGTCCGCCTGGAGCGCCACCACCGGGCGATCCGGGCAGGCGACCGCCGCCCCCGTCGCGAGCGGCGGGCCGATGCCGATCGAGCCGCCGGTGATCGCGATCCAGCTCATCGGCGCCGACCCGGTGGTCGCGGCGTAGATCCCACGGCCGACGGTGATCCCCTCATCGGCAACGATCGCCCCCTCCGGCAGCGCGGCGGCGACGGCGGCGGCGAGCGCCTCGTAGGTGATGGAGCCGGCCTTGGGCGGGATCGGCCGCGGCGCGTCGACGATCACGGGACGCGAGACGCCGAGACGATCGGCGAGCGCGCGGATCGCCGCCACGCCGTCCTCTTCCGAGGTCGCGAGGGTGAGCCGGCGCGCCGCCTCCGGCAGGAGAACGCTCGGCTTGTCGGGATAGGCGAAGAAGGCGACGGGCTCCGGCGCGCCGATCAGAATGACATTGCGGTAGGGCCGAAGCTGTTCGAGCGCGAGATCGACCGCATAAAAGAGCTTGTCGACCCGCGGACGTCCCGCCCCGCGCTCGATCCGGCGATTGGAGGTCGGCGAGAGGAGTTTCGCCCCCGTCTTGTCGGCGATGGCGGACAGGAGGCCGGTCAGCGCCGGATCCTCGAGCGCAGCGCCGCTGAAATAGATCAACGTCGGCTCGCCGCTTTCAAGCATCGCGATCGCCGCGTCGAGCGCCGCGGGATCATACGCCGCAAGCGGCTCGGGCTCCACCGGAGCGGCGACCACGCCACCCTCGTTCCAGCCGGTATCGGAGGGCGCGAGAAGCGTTGCGATCCGGCCCGGACCGCTCATCGCCGCCGCGACCGCCTCGGCACCGTCACGCCCGATCGTCTCGGCGGTCGTCGCGGTGCGCACCCAGTCGCTGAACGGCGCGACCGCGCCTTCGAGATCGGCCGTCAGCGGGGCGTTATATTTGAGGTGATAGGTCGCGTGATCGCCGACCAGATTGATCATCGGCGTCCGCGCCTTCTTGGCGTTGTGGACGTTCGCCGCGCCGTTCGCGAAACCGGGCGCGAGATGGAGCAGCGTGACCGCCGGCACCTTCGCCATGCGCGCATACCCGTCCGCCGCGCCGGTGACGACGCCCTCGAAGAGGCCGAGAATGCAGCGCATCGATCCGGTCCGATCGAGCGCGTCGACGAACTGCATTTCCGAGGTTCCGGGATTGGCGAAGCAGACGGAGACGCCCGCTCCATGGAGGGTGCGGACCAAACTTTCGGCGCCGTTCATCGGATCTCCTTAAGGGGCCTTCGCACGCCGGCGGGGACCGGCCGCGTGCGGCAGGCCGTCCTCATGACGGTCCCGCCACGATCGTGACCGGCGCATCATGGCGTCGAATCGGCTCCGCGCGAAGCCCCTTTTCTCGGGCACGAGGAGACGATTGACGAGATGGAAGGTCACGGCATATCGTTTGCATACGAACGATCTAGCGGAGACCTGATCGTGACGTATGTGACGCCCCTCACGCTCGAAGACGCGCTCGACGCCTTGCAGCGCCTCGGCCCGGCCTCGATCCTCGCCGGCGGGACCGACGTCTTTCCCGCGCTCGGCGAGCGCGCGCCCGATCGCCCCATTGTCGATATCACCCGCACCGAAGGCTTGCGCGGGATCGCCTCTGGTCCCGACGGTTGGCGGATCGGAGCGACGACGACCTGGACCGACCTTCTCGCCGCCCCCCTTCCCGCCGCGTTCGACGGGGTGAAGGCGGCCGCGCGCGAGGTCGGCTCGGTGCAGATCCAGAACACGGGGACCGTCGCCGGCAACCTGTGCAACGCCTCGCCCGCGGCCGACGGCGTGCCGGCCTTCATGGCGCTCGGCGCGTCGGTGGAGATCGCCTCCGATCACGGCCGGCGCGTCCTCGCGCTCGACGAGTTCATCACCGGCCCGCGCCGTACGGCATTGCGGCCGGGCGAGATCGTCACCGCCGTGCTCGTCCCGCCGCAGGGGGAGGCGCTCGGCGGTTTTCTGAAGCTCGGCGCGCGGCGCTATCTCGTCATCTCGATCGCGATGGTGTCGGCCGTCGTCCGCGCCGAAGGCGGGCGCGTCGCAGCGGCGCGTGTCGCGGTCGGCGCATGCTCCCCCGTCGCGGTGCGCCTGCCGGCGCTCGAGGCGGCCCTCCTCGGCACGCCGGTCGCGGCGATGGCGGACCGCGTGGAGCCGGCTCATCTTCGGCCGCTCGCGCCGATCGACGATCTACGCGGCTCCGCCGAATATCGCAGCGACGCGGCGCGAACGCTTCTGAAGCGCCTCCTCCTCTCACTCTCGAAACCACAAGAGTTGCAATGACCGACACGGCCGTCACCCTCCCCCATCCGGACGCGACGGCCGACCAGCCGGTCCGCTTTACCCTCAATGGCGATCCCGTCGCCGTCGCGGCCCGTCCGGGGCTGCGGCTGTCCGAGGCGCTGCGGGAGCGGCTCGACGCGCGGGACGTGAAGATCGGTTGCAATGCGGGCGATTGCGGCGCCTGTTCCGTGCTCCTCGACGGCGAGGTGGTGTGCGCCTGCCTCGTCGCCACGCATCAGGCCGAGGGCCGGCGGGTCGAGACGCTGACCGGCCTGTCGCGGACGCCGCCAATGCAGCGCCTCGCGGAGGCCTTTCTCGCCCATGGCGCGGCCCAATGCGGCATCTGCACGCCGGGGATGATGGTCTGCGCCCACGCGCTCCTCGCGCGCCGTGCCGCCCCCAGCGAGGCGGAAGTGATGGATGCGCTCGGCGGCGTTCTGTGCCGCTGCACCGGCTATCGCAAGATCATCGACGCCGTTCTCGATGTCGGCGCCGCGGCGACGGGGCCCGGCACCGGCGGGATCGGAGGGATCGGCGACAGCGTCGTGCGGATCGACGGCCGGCCGAAGGTCGACGGGACGGAGCGCTTCGGCGACGATGTCGCGCCGGCGGACAGTCTCGTCCTGCGCGTCGTGCGCAGCCCCCATGCCCGCGCGCGCTTCACGCTCGGCGATCTCGACGGCTTCGTGCGCGAGCGGCCGGGCCTCGTCATGGCGCTGACGGCGAAGGACGTGCCGGGGACGAACATTTTCGGCGTCATCCCGCCTTTCGCCGACCAGCCGGTCTTCGCCGAGAGCGAGGTTCGCCATCGCGGCGAGGCGGTGGCGGCGATCGTCGGCGAGGCGGAGGCGATGGCGCGGCTCGATCTCGACGCGATCCCCATCGCATGGGAGCCTTTGCCGGCGCTCCAGTCCGTCGCCGACGCCCGTGTCGACGGCGCGCCGATGCTCCACCCCGGACGCGCCGGAAACGTGATGTGCCGGGGGCTCGTCCAGCGGGGCGACGCCGACGACGCGCTCACCAAGGCCGACATCGTGGTCGAGGGGCGGTTCCGCTCCGGTTTCGTCGAGCACGCTTATATCGAGCCGGAAGCCGGCTATGCGGTTCGGGTGGGCGACCGGGTCGAGGTCCATGCCTGCACCCAGGCCCCGGTGATGGACCAGGAAGGCGTCGCCGCGATCCTCGGCGTCTCGCTCGGCAGAGTGCGCGTGGTGCCGACGGCGGTCGGCGGCGGCTTCGGCTCGAAGCTCGATTTGTCGGTCCAGCCCTTTCTCGCGATCGCCGCCATGCGCTGCGACCGTCCCGTGCGGATGACCTATAGCCGTACCGAATCGATGCAATCGACCACCAAGCGCCATCCCTCCGACATCCGCGCCAAGGTCGGCGCGACGAAAGACGGGCTGATCTGCGGCTTCGTCTTCGACGGCGATTTCGACACCGGCGCCTATGCGAGCTGGGGGCCGACGGTCGCGAACCGGGTGCCCGTCCACGCATCCGGCCCCTACCGCATCGCCGACTATCGCGCCCGCAGCGCCGGGATCCACACCAACAACCCGCCATCGGGCGCGTTTCGCGGCTTCGGCGTCCCGCAATCGGCGATCGCGCAGGAGGTCCTGTTCGAGGATCTCGCCGAACGGCTCGGGCTCGACCCGTTGGAGTTCCGCCACAAGAACGCCTTGGCCAACGGCGTGCCCACGGTGTGCGGCCAGGTCTTCGAGCAGGGCGTCGGCATCCGCGCCTGCTTCGACGCGCTGCGTCCCCATTTCGCGATCGCCCGCGAGGCGGCGGCCGCCTTCAACCGGGAGGCGGCGGCGTCCGGCGACACGCGCCGGCGCGGGGCCGGCCTCGCCGCGGGCTGGTATGGCTGCGGCAACACCTCGATGGCGAACCCGTCCACCATCAAGGCCGGCGTGACGCCGGACGGGCGGATCGTCCTCCACCAGGGCGCGATGGATATCGGCCAGGGCGCGAACACGGTGATCGCGCAGATCTTCGCGGCGGCGCTCGGTGTGCCGCTCGCCGCGGTCTCGATCGTCGGGCCGGATACGGACGTGACGCCCGACGCCGGGAAGACCTCCGCCTCCCGCCAGACATTCATTTCCGGCAACGCCGCGCGGCTCGCGGGTGCCGCCTTGCGGGGTGCACTGCTGCGCCAGGCCAATGCCGGCGACGATGCGACGATCGAAACCGGTCCGGAGGGGCTCGCGGTCGTCGATGGCGCGGTGCGCCGCCCGCTCGATCTTTCCACCCTCGAAGCCGGCGGCGAAGGCTACGCGCTCCTCGTCGCCGAGAGCTACGATCCGCCGACCGCCCCGCTCGACGAGAATGGCCAGGGCGCGCCCTATGCGGTCTACGGCTATGCCGCGCATCTGTGCGAGCTCGAGGTCGATGTCGAGCTCGGCACCGTCCGCCTTCTGCGCTTCACCGCGGCGCACGATGTCGGGCGGGCGATCAATCCGCTTCTCGTCGAGGGGCAGGTCGAGGGCGGCATCGCGCAAGGGGCGGGCATGGCGCTGATGGAGGCCTACCTGCCCGGCCGCACCGAGAACCTGCACGACTATCTGATCCCCACGATCGGCGACATGCCGCCCGTCACCACCCTCATCGTCGAGGAGGCCGACGCGCACGGCCCCTATGGCGCGAAGGGTCTCGGCGAGCACGTCCTCATCCCGACCGCCCCCGCGATCCTCAACGCCATCCGGCACGCGACGGGCGCCCGCATCACCCAAGTTCCGGCGACGCCCGACCGTGTGCGCGCCGCAATCCTGGAGGCAAGGCCATGACGAGTGTTGCACCGGCCGACAAGATCCGCTGCGACGCCTGCCCGGTCCTGTGCTACATCGCCGACGGGCGCACCGGCGCTTGCGACCGCTATGCCAACCACGCCGGCAATCTCGTCCGGCTCGATCCGCTCACCATCCTCGAGGCGAACGCCCGCGACGGCGGCAAGCTCGTCCCCTTCCTCGATGGCGGGGGCGAGGACTGGGACGGCGATCTTCTCCTCAAGGACCGGCCGTTCGTCACCGCCGTCGGCGCGGGAACGACCTATCCGGACTATAAGCCCGCGCCCTTCATCATCAGCCAGCCGCTCCGCGGGGCCGATGTCGTCACCGTCGTGACCGAGGGGATCTTCTCCTATTGCGGCGTGAAGGTGAAAATCGACACGGATCGCCATATCGGCGAAGAACGCGCTATCGTGCGTGTCGACGGCGAGGCCATCGGACACGTGATGACGTCGGAGTACGGCTCGCGGATGCTGTCGCTCGGCGGCGTCGACCATCTGACCGGCGGCTCGAAGAAAGAGGGCCGCGTCACCTGCGCGGCGCTTCTCGCACTGTGCAACCGGGAGGCGGTGGAAATGACCATCGATGACGGCGCACACTTGATCGTCCAGGCGGGGAAGCCCCCGATCATCAACGGCGTCACGGAGGCGCGGATGCGCGTCGGTTGCGGGTCGGCGACCATCGGCATGTTCGCCACGCAATGGCTCGACCATGCGGACGAGGTCGTCGTGGTGGACGACCACATCACCGGCGTGCTGTCGGAACATCAGGCCGGCAAGCTCCTCGACATGAAGCCGACCGGCATCAAGATCAAAGGCCGCAAGTCGACGCCCGGCCGCTATTTCCAGGTCGCCGACCCCGGCACGTCCTGGGGCGGCACGAACATCGAGGATCCCCGCGAGATCCTCGGGCCGTTCGATCCGAAAGTGGCCTGGACCGGCCTCCGCCTCCTCATGGTCTCCACCACCGGGGAGCAATTCGCCTATTTCATTCTCGACGACGATCTCGTCCCGCAGCCGGCGCCGATGACGCCGGCCCTCGACGCGGTCGTCGACCGCATCGCGGAGAATTGCGAGCCGGCGACGTGCTCGGTGCTCTTCATGGGCGGCGCGGGCGGATCGCTGCGCGCCGGCGTCACCGAAAATCCCGTCGCCCTCACCCGCTCGGTGCGCGATGCGCTCACCTCCGTCACCATCGGCGGGGCGAAGGCCTATGTCTGGCCCGGCGGCGGCATCACGGTGATGGCCGACATTCTCGACATGCCGGAAAATGCGTTCGGCTACGTGCCGACCCCTGCCCTCGTCGCCCCGATCGAGTTTACGATGACGAAGGACGACTATGCCGCTCTCGGCGGCCATGTCGAAGAGATCCGCACGTTGAGCGATGTCCTCGCCAAGGGCACCCATGCGGGCCTTCGCCATGTCCCCCGCGGCGGCGCCACCGACGCGCCGGACGCAGACGGCGCGCCCGATATGGACGACACGACGCCGAAGAGCGGGGAGGCAGCCTAATGACCAGCAGTGGACCATCGGCCGCCATCCTACCGGATGGACGGCTCCACCTTCAGCACGGCCCGATCGATCTTGTGATCAGCGCCGACGGACCGACGGAGGCGGTCGATGTCGGCTTTCGGGCCGCCGCCGGCCGGTTCGTGTCCGTCCTCAACGAACTCGTCGACGAGCTCGCCGTGCTGCGCCGGCCGGTCGATCCCGACAGCGCGATGAGCGGGCTCATCGCCTCGCGCATGGTGCGCGCGGTCGCACCGCACTCGCACCACACCTTCATCACCCCGATGGCCGCCGTCGCCGGCGCCGTCGCCGACGAAATTCTCGACGTGATGACCGCATCGGCGCCGCTGACGCGCGCCTTCGTCAACAATGGCGGTGACATCGCGGTGCACCTCACCATGCCGGAGATCGCGCACGTCCGCCTCGTCGGCGCCGACAACACCGATCTCGGCAGCGTCACCCTCGGCGGCAGCGACGCGATCGGCGGGATCGCGACGTCGGGCCGCGAGGGGCGCAGCCTGTCGCTCGGCATCGCCGACAGCGTCACGGTGCTCGCCGCCGGCGCGGCGGAGGCGGACGCCGCCTCCACGCTCCTCGCCAACGCGGTCGACCTTCCCGATCATCCGTCGATCACCCGCGTCCCGGCCGAGACGCTCGACCCCGACAGCGATCTCGGCTCCCGCCTCGTCACCACCGGGTGCGGCAGACTGACCCGCGAAGAAAAATACCTCGCGGTTTCGGCCGGCATTCGCGCCGCTGAGGAGATGCTGTCCAACAAACTCATTTTCGGCGCTGCATTTTTCTTGCAAGGCCACGCAAGAACTGTAGGCAACTTTAACCGCATCGAAAGCGGTTCCTCCGATGCGTAACCCCGCATGAGGTCGATGACAGGTTCCGCCGCGGCCCACGAGGAGGTCCGATGACCGCCGACATCCGCAAGATCGCGCTGTTTCTGGACGAGACCTATCGCGAGATGGGCCGCGCCATCGACCCGCCGACCCGCCGCGCGGCGGCCGTCGCGGTGATCGCGAACCCCTTCGCCGGCCGCTACGAAGACGACCTCTCGGCATTGATCGAAATCGGCGCCCAACTCGGCGGGCTGCTCGGCAAGCGCTGCATCGATGCACTCGGCATCGCGCCCGACGCGGCCGAAAGCTACGGCAAGGCCGCGATGGTCGGCGAGGACGGCGAACTCGAGCACGCGGCCGCGATCCTCCACCCCAAGCTCGGCGCCCCGCTGCGCGCCGAGGTGGGCGGCGGCAAGGCGCTCGTTCCCTCCTCCAAGAAGATGGGCGGCCCCGGCCAGGTGCTCGACATTCCGCTCGGACACAAGGACGCCGCCTATGTCCGCTCCCATTTCGACGGCATGGAGGTGCGCCTCAACGATGCGCCGCGTGCCGGAGAGATCCTGGTCGCCGTCGCGGTGACGGCATCCGGGCGTCCGCTCGCGCGAGTCGGTGGACTCGCCAAGAATGAAATCAAAGGCGAAGACGGCCTTCGCTGACCTGCCTCAAAGAGGAGAACCTATGCTGACCCGTCGCGAACTTCAGATGGCGCTCGCTGCTGCGATCATCGCTGCGCCGTTCGCAGGGGGCGCTGCCCACGCGCAGGACCCCATCAAGATCGGCGAGATGAACTCCTATACGCGCATGGCCGCCTTCACCGAGCCCTATCGCAAGGGCTGGGAGCTGGCGCTCGAGGAGATCAACGCCAATGGCGGGATCAACGGCCGTCCGCTCGAAATCATCTCCCGTGACGACACGGGCGATCCGGCCGCCGCGATCCGCATCGCCGAAGAGCTCGTCAATCGCGACGAGGTGGTCATGCTGTTCGGCGGCTTCCTGTCGAATATCGGCCTCGCCCTCGCCGACTTCGCCAACCAGAACCAGATCTTCTATCTCGCCTCCGAGCCGCTGACGGACGCGATCGTCTGGTCGAACGGCAACAAATACACCTATCGCCTGCGTCCCTCGAACTGGATGCAGACCGGAATGCTCGCCGCCGAGGCCGCCAAGCTCGACGCCACCAAATGGGCGACGATCGCGCCGAATTACGCCTACGGCACCGACGCCGTCGCGGCGTTCAAGGAGCAGCTCAAGGCGCTGAAGCCGGACGTCGAGTTCGTCGAGGAGCAATGGCCGACCCTCTTCAAGATCGACGCCGGTTCCACCGTGCGCGCGCTGGAGCAATCCAAGCCCGATGCGATCTTCAACGTCACCTTCGGCGGCGACCTCGCGAAGTTCGTGCGTGAAGGCTCGATCCGCGGCCTGTTCGACGATCGGCCCGTCGTGAGCCTCCTGTCGGGCGAACCGGAATATCTCGACCCGCTCGGCGACGAGGCGCCGGAAGGCTGGATCGTCACCGGCTATCCGGGTCTCGCGGTCAACACGCCCGAGCACGACGCGTTCGAGACGGCCTATGTCGACAAGTGGGGCGAAGCGCCGAAGACGGGCTCCGTCGTCGGCTACAACTCGATGATGACCATCAAGACGCTCCTCGAGCAGACCCCTTCGCTCGAAACGGACGACCTCCTCGCGACGATGAGCGGTCTCGAGGTCGACAGCCCGACCGGGCCCTTCTTCTACCGCCCGGCCGATCACCAGGCCACGATGGGCGCCTATGTCGGCAAGACCGGCATGGTCGACGGCAAGCCCGGCATGGTCGATTGGGTCTATGCCGACGGCGCCGACTTCCTCCCCTCGGAGGAAGACGCCGCCAAGATGCGGCCGGCGGAATAAATCGCAGACGGGGCGCGGCTTGCCGCGCCCCTGACGCGAGCGCGCCATGGGATTTTATTTCGCACAGTTTCTGACGGGGCTGGCCAACGCCTCCTCGCTGTTTCTGATCGCGTCCGGCCTGTCGATCATTTTCGGCGTCACCCGGATCGTGAACTTCGCCCACGGCTCGCTCTACATGCTGGGCGCCTATTTCGCCTACACGCTGATCACCACGCTCGACGCCGGCGGCTTCGGCTTCTGGACGGGCGTGATCCTCGCGGCCCTCATCGTCGCCGTCATCGGCGCGGTGATCGAGATCCTCGTCCTGCGCCGGATCTATCGCGCGCCGGAGCTCTTCCAGCTCGTCGCGACCTTCGGCGTCCTCCTCATCATCCAGGACGTCACGCTCGCGATCTGGGGCGCCGAGGACCTGCTCGGCCCGCGCGCGCCGGGCCTGTCGCGCGCCGTTCGCATTTTCGGCGAGCCGATCCCGGAATACGACATCGCCCTCATCATCATCGGCCCGGTGGTGCTCGGCCTCATCTGGCTCCTCTTCAGCCGCACGCGCTGGGGCGTTTTGGTCCGCGCCGCGACACAGGACCGCGAGATGGTCGGCGCGCTCGGCGTCAATCAGCGCTGGCTGTTCACGAGCGCCTTCATGGTCGGCGCCTTCCTCGCCGGACTGGGTGGCGCGCTGCAGGTGCCGCGTGAATCCGTCTCCCTCCTGATGGACCTTTCGATCATCGGCGAGGCGTTCGTCGTGGTCGTGATCGGCGGCATGGGTTCGGTGACGGGCGCGTTCGTCGCCGCCGTCATCATCTCCGTCCTCAATGCGTTCGGCGTGCTGGTCTTCCCGCAGATCTCGCTGGTGCTGCCCTTCCTCGTAATGGCGGTCGTCCTCATCGTGCGGCCTTACGGCCTCTTCGGCACCGCCGCCTCCGCCCACGGCCCGCCGACCGTGCCGGAAGCGCCGATGAAGCCGATGTCGATCGCCGGCATCGCGGTCGTGGCGGCGGCGGTCGCGCTCGTCGCCCTCCTGCCGCGGCTCGATGACGGCTTCATCCTCGTCCTCATGATCGACGTGTTGATCGCGATGCTGTTCGCCGCGAGCCTTCATTTCCTGATGGGTGTCGGCGGCATGGTCTCCTTCGGACATGCCGCCTATTTCGGCCTCGGGGCCTATGCCGCCGCGCTCGCCGTCAAGGCGCTCGGCCTGCCGATGCTCGCGGCGATGGCGTTCGGCCCGCTCGTCGCGGCCTTGGGGGCGATGATCTTCGGCTGGTTCTGCGTGCGCCTGTCCGGCGTCTATCTCGCGATGCTGACGCTCGCGGCGGCACAGATCCTGTGGGGCGTCACCTTCCAGTGGCAGAGCGTCACCGGCGGCGATGACGGGATCCTCGGCGTGTGGCCGGCACGATGGGCCTCCTCCAAGCCCGCCTTCTTCTACCTCGCGCTGGTCCTCTCGGTCGCCGGGCTCGTCCTCATCCGGCATCTCGCCCACTCGCCGTTCGGCTATGTCCTGCGCGGCGGCCGCGATTCGCCGATCCGCACCGAGGCGATCGGCATCGATCTGCGGGCGCACCAGTGGCTCGGCTTCATCCTCGCCGGCGCGTTCGCCGGTCTCGCGGGTGTCCTCTTCGCCTTTTCCAAGGGCTCGGTCTTCCCCGACGCGTTGTCGATCGGCCAGTCGATCGACGGGCTCATCATGGTGCTGCTCGGCGGCGTCCAGGCGCTCATCGGGCCGATCTTCGGCGCCTCGGCCTTCGTCCTCCTCGAAGATTATATCAGCCGGCTCGATTATTGGCGGGCGATCCTCGGGGGCGTCATCCTCGTCATCGTTCTCGCAGCGCCGAACGGTATCGCGGGCGGACTGTCGGGCCTGTGGCAGCTCGTCCGCGGCGGACGCAAGACGGGGGAGCGGGCATGAGTGTCCTGTCCGTCTCCAACCTGTCCAAGAGCTTCGGCGGTGTCGATGCCGTGCGCGACGTCTCCTTTGCGCTCGGCGCGGCGGAGTTCCTCGCCCTCATCGGCCCCAACGGAGCGGGGAAGACGACCTGCTTCAACATGCTGAACGGCTATATCCGCCCGGATCGCGGCTCGGTGACGCTCGAAGGGGTCGAGCTCGTCGGCCGAAAGCCGCGCGCCGTCTGGCGCATGGGCGTCGGTCGCACCTTTCAGATCACGCAGACCTTCCCGTCGATGACGGTGCGCGAGAACGTCCAGATGGCGCTGATCTCGCACCATCGCCGCACGCTCAACATGACCCGCCGCGCGACCCGTCTCTATGCCGAGGAAGCCGACACGCTCCTCGCCCGCGTCGGCATGGCGGAGGAGGCCGCGCGGCCCTGCGCCGAACTCGCTTATGGCGACCTCAAGCGGCTCGAACTCGCGATCGCCCTCGCCCACCGGCCGAAGGTGCTGTTGATGGACGAGCCGACCGCCGGCATGGCGCCCAGCGAACGCATCGCCCTGATGGCGTTGACGGGCGAGATCATCAAATCCGAAGGCGTCAGCGTCCTCTTCACCGAGCACGACATGGACGTCGTCTTCACCCACGCCCACCGCATCCTCGTCCTCAATCGCGGCACCCTGATCGCCGAGGGGACGGGGCCGGAAATCCGCGCCAATCCGATGGTGCAGGAGGTCTATCTCGGCGGCGGCACGGTCTTCAAAGGCGAGGCGAACGATGCTTGAGGTCGCCGCCCTCAACACCTTCTACGGTCAGGCGCATATTCTGACCGACATCGCCCTCACCGTCGGCGGCAACGAGGTCGTCGCCCTTCTCGGCCGCAACGGCGCCGGCAAGTCGACGACGATCAAGTCGATCATGGGTCTCGTCCGCCCGCGCTCGGGCAGCATCGTCTATGACGGAGAGGAGATCCTCGGCGCG
Organism: Acuticoccus kalidii; assembly: GCF_021556395.1. Classification (GTDB taxonomy): domain Bacteria; phylum Pseudomonadota; class Alphaproteobacteria; order Rhizobiales; family Amorphaceae; genus Acuticoccus; species Acuticoccus kalidii. The sequence continues at coordinate 363,673 of NZ_JAKGCS010000006.1, read as the reverse complement.
CCGGCCTTCCGGGTGTGCCGGCTCGGCATCGGTTACGTGCCGGAGGAGCGGCGCATCTTCACCGAGCTGACGGTGGAGGAAAATCTCGAAGTCGGCCGCCGGCCCGCGCGCGAGAACGCGCCGGAATGGACGGTGGAGCGCCTCTTCCACCTCTTTCCGAACCTTGCCGAGCGGCGTCGCCAGGCGGGCGGGCGTCTGTCCGGCGGCGAGCAGCAGATGCTGACGATCGCCCGCACCTTGATGGGCAATCCCCGCCTCGTCCTCCTCGACGAACCGTCGGAGGGCATCGCGCCGCTCATCGTGGAGCAGATGGCGCGGGTGATCGCCGAGATGAAGCGCGAGGGGCTCGCGGTCCTGATCTCGGAACAGAACCTCCATTTCTCGCGCCTCGTTTCCGATCGCGCGGTGATCATCGAGAAAGGCGCCGTCCGCTTCGCCGGCACGTTCGCCGACCTCGATGCCGATCCCGAAATCGCGAAGACGACGCTCGCGATATGACCGCGTCGGGCGACTACATTCTCGACGATCAGATCGGCTATCTGATGCGTCTTGCGAGCCAGCGGCACACGGCGATCTTCCAGGAGCGGATTGCCGAGGGGCTGACGCCGCCGCAATTCACCGTCCTCATCCGCCTCGCGGAGGGTGGGCCAACCTCGCAAAATCAGCTCGGCCGCCTCGCCGGTCTCGACAATGCCACCGTGAAGGGGGTCGTCGACCGTCTGAAGACGAAGGGTCTCATCACGCTGTCGGTCGACGAGAAGGACAGCCGTCGGCGCGTGATCGACCTGTCCGAACACGGCCGTGCCCTCGTCCCCGAGCTTTGCCGGCGCGGCCATTCGATCACCGAGGAGACGCTGGAGCCGCTGACCGCGCGCGAGCGCGAGCAGCTCCTCCGGCTCCTCCGCAAGCTCGTTTGAGCCGGTGCGCGTGTTGAACCTTAGATTTCGGCGAGCGGCGCCCTAAATCGCTCGCTTATCGGATTATATTGCGCGGCCCCTCCCGCTTCGGGCAGCAGGCGCGCATCGTGTGATCTTTGCTCGACCGCACAAACGCGATAGCTACATGATGTGGTCGTACTGTCGGAGCCAGCCTGATGTTCCCTAAGCCTCACCCCCAGCTGACGCCAAACACGTACGCGTACGAGTCGCAGCCGATGGTCAAACCCACCGGATTTCGCGAGTACGATGCGCGCTGGCTGTTCGGCAAAGAGCTCAATCTCATGGGGGTCCAAGCGCTCGGCATGGGCATCGGCACCCTGCTCGGCGAGATGGGCAAACCCCGCGAAGTCGTGACGGGTCACGACTTCCGCTCCTACTCCTCCTCCATCAAGACCGCCCTCATCCAGGGCATGATGGCGTCGGGCTGCAAGGTCTACGATATCGGCCTCGCGGTGACGCCGATGGCCTATTACGCCCAGTTCGCGCTCGACGTGCCGGCCGTCGCCATGGTCACGGCGAGCCACAACGAGAACGGCTGGACCGGCGTGAAGATGGGCGCCGACCGCCCGCGCACCTTCGGGCCGGACGAGATGGGCCGGCTCAAGGAGATCACCCTCGCCGCCGCGTTCGACCTGTCGGGCGGTGGCGGCTACGAATTCGTCGACGACTTCCCCCGCCGCTACATGAACGATCTCGTCGAGGGGCGGCACGTCAACCGCAAGCTCAAGATCGTCTGCGCCTGCGGCAACGGCACGGCGGGCGCCTTCGCCCCGCACGTCCTCGAGCGCCTCGGCGTCGACGTGATCCCGCTCGACACCGAGCTCGACCACACCTTCCCGCGCTACAATCCGAACCCGGAAGACATGAAGATGCTTCATGCCATCCGCGATGCGGTGCTCGAAAACGGCGCCGATGTCGGCTTCGGCTTCGACGGTGACGGCGACCGCTGCGGCGTGATCGACGAGAAAGGCGGCGAGATCTTCGCCGATATCGTCGGCCTGATGATCGCGCGCGACCTGTCCAAGATCACGAAAGACGCGCAATTCGTCGTCGACGTGAAGTCGACCGGCCTCTTCATGACCGACCCGGTCCTCAAGCAGAACGGCGCCAAGACGGACTATTACAAGACCGGCCATTCCTACATCAAACGCCGCGTCAACGACCTCAACGCCGTCGCCGGCTTCGAGAAATCCGGCCATTTCTTCTTCAACGAGCCGATCGGTCGCGGCTATGACGACGGCCTCGTCTCGGCGATCGCCATCCTCGAGATGCTCGACCGCAACCCGGACCGCTCGATGAGCGACCTTCGCGGCGACCTCCAGAAGACCTGGCAGACGCCGACCATGAGCCCGCATTGCGATGACGAGCTGAAGTATGGCGTCATCGACCGCGTGGTGAAGCGCTTCGAGGACATGGAAAAGCAGGGCGAGATGGTCGCCGGCCAGAAGATCAAAGAGCTGATCACCGTGAACGGCGTCCGCGTCGTCGCCGAAGACGGCACCTGGGGCCTCGTCCGCGCCTCCTCCAACAAGCCGGAGCTCGTCGTCGTCGTCGAAAGCCCGACGTCGGAGGCGGCGATGCGGGAGATGTTCAAGGCGGTCGACGGCGTGCTTCGCGAAAACAGCGAAGTCGGCGATTACAATCAGTCCATCTGAAACATCCCAACCGTCTTTGGTCACCGAACGTTAAGGCTAGCACGACAAACGATTTGGCGAGGTCGCAACGGCGCACGACGTTAACTCGGCACAAAGGTGAGCCAGTGAGTTTCGCTCGTGATGAAACCGCCGGACGAGGGTCGCGAGAACGCCATGGGCAAAGGGGCCAACATCCAAACGCGGCATCGCGGTGCCAAGGCACCGCGAGCCGAAACGATGACGGAGCTGCCGATGGTGGCCGCTCTTCTCGTCATGGCCGTCGTCGTCGCCGTCATGGCGGCCGGCGGTCCCGTCCTGGAGATGCTCTCCGGGTTGGACACTGCATTCCTGCGCTGATCGAAGGAGCCCGGTCATGATCGTCGGTCGTCACGAGGTCGACAGGTCGACGCCGGCCCACGCCGTCACCAAAGCCAATGCGGCGAACTTCATCGCCCGGCTGTCCTCCGAACATGCGACATTCGCCCGTGCCATGGGCTTCGACGGCGCCCCGGGCGACGTTCTCGCCCTCCCCGATGGAGCCGGCCGCCTCTCCATGGTGCTGATCGGTGTCGGCGACGGGTCCGACCCGTTCGCGAGCGCCGCCCTCTCGCGCTTTCCCGAAGGCGCCTTCGTGCTCGGCGAAGGCTGGAGCGACCACACCGCCAGCGCGCTCGGTTTCCTCCTCTCACTCTATCGCTTCGAAAATTACGCCACCGGCAAGAAGCGCGCCCCGCGCCTGGTCTCCCCCGACGGGGTGGACGTGGTCGACGTGCGGCGCATCGCCGACGCGATCTATCTGACGCGCGATCTCATCAACACGCCGGCCAACGATCTCGGCCCCGCCGAACTCGCCGACGCCGCGCAGGCGCTCGGCCGCAAATACGGCGCCCACATCGCCATCACCGACGGCGAGGCCCTCGAGAACGGCTTTCCGATGATCGCCGCCGTCGGCGCCGCCTCGCCGCGCCCGCCCCTCCTCATCGACATGACCTGGGGGAGCGAGGACGCACCGAAGCTCACGCTCGTCGGCAAGGGTGTGGTGTTCGACACCGGCGGCCTCAATATCAAGCCGGATCGCGCGATGTCCCTCATGAAGAAGGACATGGGCGGCGCGGCCCAGGCGCTCGGCCTCGCGACGATGATCATGGACGCGAACCTTCCGGTGCGGCTGCGCGTCCTCATCGGCGCGGCGGAAAACGCGATCGGCGGTGCCGCCTTCCGGCCGGGCGACGTCTTGCGCTCGCGCAAGGGCCTCACCGTCGAGATCGGCAACACCGATGCGGAGGGCCGCCTCGTCCTCGCCGACGCCTTGGCACTCGCCGACCAGGAACGCCCCGACCTTCTCATCGATTTCGCGACCCTCACCGGCGCGGCGCGCGTCGCCCTTGGGCCGGACCTTCCCGCCCTCTTCACCCGCGACGATGTCGTCGCCGAAGAGGTGCGCCTCGCGGGCGAGGACGTTCACGATCCGGTTTGGCGCCTGCCGCTCTGGCCGCGCTATGAAAAGTGGCTGAAGTCGCCGATCGCCGACATCAATCACATCTCGTCCCAGCCCTTCGCGGGATCGATCACCGCCGCCCTCTTCCTCCACCGCTTCGTGGAGCAGGCGCGCGCCTACGTTCATTTCGACGTCTATTCCTGGAACGCCGAGGAACGGCCGGGCCGACCGAAAGGCGGCGAGGCACAGGCGATCCGCGCGCTCTATCACTGGCTCGGCGTTCGCTACAGAGGATGAAGCTCGACACCCGCCGCAACGCGGTGCGCGACGATCTCGCCGATGTCCGCCTCGAAGACGCCGTGAAGGCCCCGCGCTACGCAACGCCGACCGTCGCCCGCATCGCCGTCCCGATCACCGCCTGCCGTCGCCGTCCGAGAGGCGATGCGCCGCTCGACACCGAATTTTTGTTCGGCGAGCCGGTCGACGTGTTCGATCGCGCCGACGGCTGGGCCTGGGTACAGAGCGGCGTCGACGGTTATGTCGGCTATGTCCGCGAGGAGGCGCTCGCCGGCCCCGGCGCACCGACGCACCGCGTCTCGGCCCCGCTGGCGCTCGTCTTCCCCTCCCCATCCATCAAGGTGCCGCCTTCGATGCGGCTGCCGATGGGCGCATGGATCGAAACGAGCGGCGAGGACCGCACCGGCGGCGAGCACTTCCACGCCCTCGCCGATGGTGGTTACATCCTCGACCAACATGTCTCGCGCGGGCCGCTCGCCGCCGATTGGGTCTCGATCGCCGAGATCTTCGTCGGCGCGCCCTATTATTTCGGCGGCAAATCGTGGGACGGGATCGACTGCTCTGGCCTCGTCCAGATCGCGCTTCAGGCGGCCGGGCAGACCGCGCCGCGCGATTCCGACATGCAGGAGGCCGAACTCGGCGCCCCGCTGCCGCTCGATCCGGCGGGCCTCGTGCGTGGCGATCTCGTATTCTGGAAGGGCCATGTCGGCATCATGCTCGATGAAGAGCGCCTGCTGCACGCCAACGGCTTCCATATGATGACGGCGGTGGAACGGCTCGCCGATACGATCGCGCGGCTTCGATCGAAGGGGCTTCCGCCGACCATGATGCGCCGGGTGGTCGCTTGACCCTTGCGTTCGACCGCAAGCGGCCTGTACCTCACGCGACGCGCGATAAAAAAGGGGAAGCCCAGTGACGGCGTCTGACATGGAAGAACGCGACGAGATTCCCCGCGTCGTCATCGCCCAGGAGGGCGAGGTCGCGGTCGTCACCCTGTCCAATCCCGCCCGCCGCAACGCGATCAGCGTCGGCATGTGGCAGGAGCTCGAAGCCTTCGCCCTCGCGATCACCAACGATCCGGACGTGCGCGTCGTCATCTTCCAGGGCGACGGAGACGTGTTCTCCGCCGGGGCCGATATCACGGGCTTCGAAGAGGCGCGCGCCGATCGCGACGCCGCCCGCCTTTATGACGACCAGCTCGAACTCGCATGCGCCGCGATCGAGGCGATTCGCCAGCCGACGATCGCGCGGCTCGCGGGGCCGGTCGTCGGCGCGGGCGCGGCGCTCGCCCTGTCGTGCGACCTTCGCCTCGCCTCCGAGGATGCGTTTTTCATGGTTCCGGCGGCGCGTCTCGGGCTCGGCTACGACCCGCGCGGGGTCGCCCGCCTCGTGCGCGGCGTCGGGATGGCGACGGCGCGGTGGATCCTTTTGACGGCGGGGCGGCTGCCGGTGCAGCGCGCCTTCGTGACCGGCGCGGTGCACGAGATCCTGCCGGAGGACGAACTCGACGATGCAGTGGAGCGGCTCGCCGCACGCCTCGCGGAGAATGCGCCATTGACCCTCGCGGCGGCGAAGGTAGCGCTGAGGGCGGCCGAGCAGGGGGCGGTTTCGGACCTGTTCGAGGAGGCCAAGCGCCTCGTCGATGTCGCCGACATGAGCGACGACTATATCGAAGGCCGGGCGGCCTTCATCGAGAAACGGCCACCGCACTTCGAGGGTCGTTGAACCCCACGTCCCGAGCTGGCCCGGAGGGACGTTCGTGCGATGGCCGATTGCTGGTTTGTCATGTGTCAGCGGGTGCGACGCGTGATCCAACCTTCCGACGCGCGACGCTTACGGGCGCGCTCCTGCACTTCGTGCGCAGCGTTCCGCTCGATCGGGAGATAAGACCCCCAGGTCACTTCGTCGCGCGTCACGCCGATATCGTCCAGCAAGGACTGATCGAGCGTCAAAAGGTGGTTGAAAGCGGCCCGACGGGCACGCACCCGGCGGCGTTCACGCACCTTGTCGCGAAGCCAGGTCAACACCACACTCACCGGACGCGGTTCGCTCTCTCCGGCCCACCGCGTTGGCGTCACATCATTCACGGCCATCTTTCTTCTCCATCACCGCATTGACGATGACGGGTAGATGGGACACATCTAATGGTCAGTCGAACGAATTGTTCTGATCCGACTGATCACAGAATGTGAACATTCGGACGGGGCCGCCGGGAGGGATCCGTCGATGCAGTTGATGTTGGACAGCGAGTTGATCCGCACCTTCGTCGCCATCTGTGACAAAGGCAGCTTTCGCGCCGCCGCCGACGAGGTCCACCGCACGCCCTCGGCCATCTCGATGCAGATGAGCAAGCTCGAAGAGCAGATCGGAACCCCGCTTTTCCTGAAGAATGGCCGATCCGTCGCCCTCACCCCCGCGGGGGAGGAATTGCTCGGCTATGGCCGGCGCATCCTTCAGCTCAACGAGGAGGCGCTCGCCCGGTTTCGCGGCCCGAAGGTCGACGGAAAGGTCCGCTTCGGCGCGCCGGACGATTACGGCACGCGCCTTTTGCCGCGCATCCTCGCCCGCTTCGCCAAGCTCTGCCCGCAAGTCGAGGTCGAGGTCATTCTCGCCCCGACGATCGTCCTCCTCGACCGGCTCGATAAAGGCGAGATCGACATCACCCTCACCACCTCCGACGGCAAGGGCGACGGCGGGCGCGGCGGCGAGATCGTCCACACCGAGCAGCTGATCTGGGTGGGCTGCGCCGGCGGCACCGCGAAATCGCACGACCCGCTGCCGCTCGCCTTGTCCGGGCCGGGCTGCGTCTGGCGACATGCCGCCCTCGACGCGCTGGAGCGCCGCGGGCGCCATCATCGCGTCGCCTTCACCTCCGAGCATTCGCAGGGGCAGATCGCCGCCCTTCGCGCCGACCTCGCCATCGCCCCGCTTCCCGTCAGCCTTCTCGGCCCCGGCCTCGAAGCGATCGGCCCGAGCGACGGGCTTCCCGAACTCGCCACCTACGACGTGCGCCTGTGCATCGGTCGCCGCGCCGAGAATGCGACGAAGACGCTCGCCCAGGAGGTGCGCGACAGCATGCCTGTGATGCTCGCGGCCTGATTTCTCCACAAGCCGTCCATCCACAGGCCCGCAATTGCGGGGACGTTAACGGCTTGCCAACCATGTCGCGATCGGATGAGCCATACTCGTACCGTACCGATCGTGAGTTTGCCGTGGACGCCCCCAACGCCCCACCGCCGGTTCTTGGTGTCTCCCGTTCCGTGACGGGCCGCCGTTGGCTGCGCCGGCTCGACGAGACCGGCGAGCGAACGGCGATGGCGCTCGCCCAGCGCCATGCCCTGCCGGACATCGTCTCGCGCGTCCTCGCCGGGCGTGGCGTGACGCTCGAGAATGCCGAGCACGAGCTCGCCCCGACGCTCCGCGCGCTGCTGCCCGACCCGTCGAGCCTCACCGATTGCGATGCCCTCGTCGCCCGCCTCGCCGATGCGATCGACCGCGGCGAGAGGATCACCCTCTTCGCCGATTATGACGTCGACGGCGCGACGTCGGCCGCCGTCGTCACCCGGACCTTGCGCGGGCTCGGCGCCGACGCGCGTATCGTCATCCCCGACCGCGTCACCGAGGGCTATGGACCGTCGGTGGAGGCGATGGAGCGGCTCGCGGCCGAAGGCACCGACGTGCTCCTGGCGCTCGATTGCGGGGCGGGCGCGATCGAGCCGATCGCCGCCGCCAAGGCGCGCGGCATGACGGTGCTCGTCATCGACCACCATCCGGTGACGACGCTCGCCCCGGCCGATGCCATCGTGAATCCCAACCGGCCGGACGATCTGTCCCGGCTCGGCGCCTGCGCCGCGGTCGGCGTCGCGTTCGTTGTGATGGTCGGTCTCGTGCGCGAGATGCGGCGGCGCGGGCGGTTCGCGGACCGGGCCGAGCCGAACCTCATGAGCCTTCTCGACTGCGTTGCCCTCGGCACGATCGCCGACGTGGTGCCGCTGACGGCGCTCAACCGCGCTTTCGTCATCCGCGGGCTGATCGCGATGCGGCATCGCACCAATCCGGGCCTTGCGGCGCTGATCACCGTGGCGCGCATCGGCGGCCCGGTCGATTCCACTCATCTTGGCTATGTTCTCGGGCCGCGCATCAATGCCGGCGGACGGATCGGCGATTCGGGCCTCGGCGCGAAGCTCCTGACGAGCGACGATCCGGTCGAGACCGAGCGGATCGCCGGGATCCTCGACCAGCTCAACCGTGAGCGGCGCGCCCTCGAACAGCGCGCCCTCCTCGAGGCCGACGCGCACGTCACCGGCGACCCTCCGGTGATCGTCGTCGCCGGGCCATGGCATCCGGGCGTCGTCGGCCTCGTCGCGGCCCGTCTCAAGGAGCGGTATCGCCGCCCGGCCGTCGCGATCGGCGTCGACGGAGAGGTGAGCACTGGGACAGGGTCGGCCCGCTCGATTCCGGGCGTCGATCTCGGCGCCGCGATCCGCGCAGCCGCCGCTGACGGCCTCCTCGTCAAGGGTGGCGGGCACGCGATGGCGGCCGGCCTCACCATCGAGGCGGACAAGATCCCCCTCCTCACCGCCTATCTCACCGATGCGCTCGGCGAGAGCGTCGCGGAAGCCGTCGCGGCCGAGAGCCTGAAGGTCGACGCGATCGCCGCGCCGCTTTCGATCGACGAGACGCTCGCCCGCGCCCTGTCCGAGGCCGGCCCATGGGGCGCGCAGCGGGCAAAGCCGGTGATCGCGCTCGACGGGCTCGTCCTCGACAGTGTCGTGCCGGTCGGCGCTGCCGATTCGCTCCGCCTCGGCTTCTCCTCCCTCCAAGGCGGGCGGCTCGAGGCGATGGCCTTCCGCACCACCGGCCCGATCGGCGACCGATTGAAGCGCGCCCGCGGCGAGGCGCTGCATATCGCCGTCGACGTCTCGCACGGTGTCTTTCGCGGCGTGCCGCGGGCCGAAATCGTGGTGTTGGACATCGCCGACGCCGCCGCGTCGGTGCGGAACGCGGCCTAGGCTTCGGCGAGAAGTTCGAGAACGCGGGCGAGAAGCCATTCGTCCCGCCGATAGGCGCCGATAAACTGAAGCGACAGCCCATTGACCGGCGCCACGACCACCGGAAGCCCGGCGACGCTTGCCGCCAAAGTCAGCCGAATATTGGCGTTGGTGATGGGCTGGCGGACGCCCCGCAGCGTCACCGCCTCGGTATGACGCGGGGCGGGCGCGATGGGCAGCGTCGGGCGAATGCGAATCTCGTTCGGCCCGATCGCCGCGCGCCAGGCCGCACGCGCCGCCGCGACGGCCTCGCGGGCATAGCCGATCTCATCATCCGTGAGGCTTTCGGCATAGCGAAAGGCTTGCGCGACCACGGCCGGAAAACGCTCCGGCGCCGTCTCCCACGCCGAAGCGTGGACGGCGAGCCCTTCCCGGCAGACCAGCGCGGAATGGGCGACCGCCATCGGCTCGTAGGCCGTCGGCACGGCCTTCGGGGCGGAGGCCGGGAGGTGACGCAAGGCGCTCGCGAACGCTGCGACGATTGCCGGATCGGCGATCCGGTCGATGCTGTCATAAGTGAGGCGCGCGGGCGCCTCCTCCGCGTCGCGCCAATCGGTCACGATCATCGGCGCGGCAGAGACCAGGCGCGCCGGATCCGCCGTCATCAGCGCGGGCGTGTCGAACGTTTCGGCGAGGGGGATGATGCCCACCATATCGGATCGGCCGAGGCTGGGCTTGAAGGCGAAGAGATCGCAATAGGCCGCCGGAATGCGCCCGCTGCCGCCGGTGTCGGTGCCGACGCCGATGTCGGCGAGGCCGGCCGCGACGGCGGCCGCCGAACCGCCGCTCGAGCCGCCGACAGCGCGGTCGGCGTCCCGCGGGTTTGCGACCTCGTCGGTCATAGTGCCGTAGCCGGCCGCATCGCTGCGCGTGGTGCCGACGATTGCGTAGGAATGGCGACGGAAGGCCGCGACGATCGCGGCGTCCGCCTCGGCCCGGCGGCCTTCATAGACCGCGAGGCCCGCCGTCTGTAGTCGCCCGCGAACGGCGATCATGTCCTTGACGGCGACGCGGGGCCCCTCCCCCGGCGCGTCGACACGATCGACGAATGCGTTGAATGGATCGAGCGGGGCGATCATGGATCAATCGCCCCGCAATTTGCGCCGCACACCCCGTGGGCCGGCAGGCGACCGTGATCGCCGCCGATCCGCCATCTCAGTCGGATCGTTCCGCCTGGGCCTAATCGAGGATGAACTTGGAAAAGTCCGTGTGGCGGGCCTTGATGGTGCGCACCGTGCCGGTGGAGGACCGCATCACGATGGTCTCGGTGGTGATGTAACCGGGATAGAAGCGCACGCCTTCGAGGAGGTTGCCGTCGGTGACGCCGGTCGCCGAGAAATAGACGTCGCCGCGGGCCATTTCCTCGTGGGTATAGACCTTCTCGAAGTCGGAGATACCCATGCGCTCGGCGCGAGCCTTGTGCTCGTCGGTCCTCAGGATGAGGCGACCCTGCATCTGGCCGCCGATGCAGCGCAGCGCCGCCGCGGCGAGAACGCCCTCCGGCGCGCCGCCGGTGCCGATATAGATGTCGATCCCGGTCTCGAGCGGGTTCGTGGTGTGGATGACGCCCGCGACGTCGCCGTCGCCGATGAGGCGGATCGCGGCGCCCGTCTCACGCACCGCCTGGATCAGCTCGGCATGGCGCGGCCGGTCGAGAATGCAGGCCGTGATCTCTTCCGTCGGCACACCCTTGGCCGCGGCGACCTTACGAATGGCTTCGACGGGCGGCATGTCGATGTCGATGATCCCCTGCGGATAGCCGGGACCGATCGCGATCTTTTCCATGTAGACGTCGGGCGCGTTGAGGAGCGAACCACCTTTGGCGAGCGCGAGCGTCGCGAGGGAGTTCGGCATGTCCTTGGCGCACAACGTGGTGCCTTCGAGCGGATCGAGCGCGATGTCGACGCGCTGGCCGGCGCCCGTGCCGACGGCTTCGCCGATATAGAGCATCGGCGCTTCGTCGCGTTCGCCTTCACCGATGACCACGATGCCTTCGATGTTGAGGCGATTCAATTCGCGGCGCATCGCGTCGACGGCAGCCTGATCGGCGGCGCGCTCATCGCCCCGTCCGCGAAGTCGTGCGGCTGAGACGGCGGCTCGCTCCGTCACACGCATCACTTCGACGGTGAGGACGCGATCAAGCGCCCCCTTAGGGGTACGATCTTCTTGCATGACGGTAGCGCTCCGGCTCACAAACACGTTTCTTTCTGACGCGCGAAACGCCAACGCGCAAGCACATAGCACCCATGTTCGCGCCGGCAAAGAATTGACCAAGTGCCGCGGCGGATAAGTTCACATTCACGCCTTATCCGAGGCAGCGCTTTTTAAACTAATACACAATTTGGTCACGAAAGCTGCCGGCGGGCCGGATCTCGCCGGCCCCAGATCATCCGCTCGATTGTGCCAGGGAGAGAGCCGAGACCCGATCGGCCCGGCTGACCGACGGATGTCTTGGACGAAAAAGGCCGATCCAACGAAAGTTGCATCGGCCTTTTGGTCAAAGTGTCTGCGCGATCGGAATGACGTGCGGCCCGCGCACGATGATGCCGTCTTTGGCGATCGCATCGAGCGCGCGGGACAGGGCCGCGCCCGTGGTCGGATAAGTCACGAGGATCACGGTCTGCTCGTCGAGCGGCGGCAGGTGTTCCGGCCGGTGCGGGGTCTTCTGGACGATCTGCTCCAGTGAGATCCCCTCCGCCGCCATGCGCGAGGCGAGAGCGGCGAAGGCGCCGGCCCGGTCGGCGATCGGCAGGCGCACATAGAATGCGCCGCGATGCCCGCCGGCCTGCGGCTTGCGGTACAGCGCAAGGCTCGACGAGGGACGGCCGAGCGGCGGCGGCGCGAGGCCGCGCGCGAGGTCGGTGAGGTCGGAGACGACGGCGCTCGCCGTCGCGCTGCCGCCTGCGCCGGGACCGGACAGGACGAGCTCGCTGAACGCCTTGCCGCGGATCGACACCGCGTTGGTGACGCCGGACGTCTCGGCAAGGGCGCTGCCACGCGGCACCATCGTCGGATGGACGCGCTGGTCGACGCCCTCCTCGGACATCGTCGCGATGCCGAGAAGCTTGATGCGGAAGCCGAGCTCGGCCGCCGCGTCGAGGTCCGCCGGCTCGATGCCGCGAATGCCCTCGACCGAGACCGCGCTCGCATCGAGCTCGGTCGTGAAGGCGATGGAGGACAGGATCGCGAGCTTGTGGGCGGTGTCGAAGCCGTCGACGTCGAAGGTCGGATCGGCCTCGGCATAGCCGAGCCGCTGCGCCTCCGCGAGGCAGGCGTCGAAGGTGAGCCCCTCGTTCTCCATCCGCGTCAGGATGTAGTTGCAGGTGCCGTTCATGATGCCGAGCACGCTGTCGATCGGGATGCCGGCGAGGGCGTCGCGCACCGTGCGGATCGCGGGAATGCCGCCGGCGACCGCCGCCTCGTACATCAGCGGCGCGCCGGACGCTTCGGCGAGCGCGACGAGGTGCATCCCATGCGCGGCGAGAAGCGCTTTGTTCGCCGTCACCACCGCCTTGCCGGCCTTCAGCGCCGCCTCGACGGAGGCGAGCGCCTTGCCGCCCTCTCCGCCGATCAGCTCGACGAAGACGTCGATGTCGCTGGTCGCGAGGGCGACGGGATCGTCGAACCAGGCGACGCCCGACAGGTCGACGCCGCGATCGCGGTTGCGATCACGGGCGGAAACTCCGACCACTTCGATGGTGCGGCCGGACCCGCCATGGGTCGGCTCGGCTTCCAACAACTCGATGGTCGCGGCACCAACGGTGCCGAGACCGGCAATTCCAATTTTCAGCGTCGACACAGAACCTCAGCGGGTGGCGGCGTTGAACGACACCACATTGTGCTGCCGATCGATAAAGCGTTTCAGGCTGCGGGCAGCCTGGCGGATACGCTGCTCGTTCTCGACGAGCGCGATGCGGACATGGCCGTCGCCGTGTTCGCCGAAGCCGATGCCGGGCGCCACCGCGATCTGCGCCTCCTCGAGGAGCTGCTTGGAGAATTCCAGGCTCCCGAGATGGGCCATCGACGGCGGGATCGGCACCCAGGCGAACATCGAGGCGGTCGGCGAGGGAATTTCCCACCCGGCGCGGCTGAAGGATTCCACCAGCGCATCGCGCCGCTTGCGGTACGTCTCGCGGATCTCGACGATCGGCTCGTCGCCACCGTTCAGCGCCGCGGCGGCCGCGACCTGGATCGGCGTGAACGCCCCGTAATCGAGGTAGGATTTGACGCGGGCGAGCGCGGCGATCAGCTCCGGATTGCCGACCGCGAAGCCCATGCGCCAGCCGGGCATCGAGTAGGTCTTCGACATCGAGGTGAACTCGACGGCGATATCCTTCGCGCCCTCGATCTGGAGCACCGACGGCGGCGGCGGGCCTTCGAAATAAATCTCCGAATAAGCGAGATCGGAGAGCACGAAAATCTCGTGCTTCTTGGCGAAGGCGATCACCTCTTTGAAGAAATCGAGATCGGCCGTGTAGGCGCCGGGGTTCGACGGATAGCACAGCACCATCGCGATCGGCTTCGGCACCGAGTGGACGACGGCCCGCTCGAGCGCGCGGAAGAAGTCCGGCCCGGGCTCGGCCGGCATCGAGCGGATCGAGCCGCCGGCCATCAGGAAGCCGAACGCGTGGATCGGATAAGACGGGTTCGGCGTCAGAACGACGTCGCCGGGCGCGGTGATCGCCTGCGCCATGTTGGCGAAGCCTTCCTTGGAGCCGAGCGTCGCGATGACTTCGGTGTCCGGATCGAGCTTCACGCCGAAGCGGCGCTCATAATAGGCGGCCTGCGCGCGACGCAGCCCCGGAATGCCGCGCGAGGCGGAATAGCGGTGCGTGCGGGGCCGTGCGACCGTCTCGGTCAGCTTGTCGACGATCGCCTGCGGCGTCGGAAGGTCCGGATTGCCCATTCCGAGGTCGATGATGTCGGCCCCGTTGGCGCGCGCCGCCGCCTTGAGGCGGTTGACTTCCTCGAACACGTAAGGGGGCAGACGGCGAATTTTATGGAAGTTCTGCATCACCAACACTCCGAACTGACTAGCGCAATAAAGTCCCTATTGTGCGGGGGCAACTGTTTCGTTCGTGGGCGCCGCGCCTTGCGGCGGAATCGCGCCGACGGCGCGCGGCTGCGGCTCGTCCGGCGAGAGGGGGCGGCCGATATCGACCGCCTCGTCCGGCGCCGGCGCGGTGGCCGCGGGGACGGTCGCCGGCTGCGGCGCCGCCGCGGCGGCCTGCTGCGGCCGGCCGCTCGCCTCGATCTTGCGGCGCGTCTCTTCGACATGGTTGCGACCGCGCGACGCGAGATCGGTCGCGGGACCACCACTTGCCGCGAGTCGGCGCGCTTGCGTGGCGGTGCGGGCCCCTTCGGCCGCCACCGCGTCGCGCTCCGCCGCGACCGATCGACTCGATCGGGGCAGACCGGCCACGGAAACCGGGTCCGCCAGAATATTCGGGAAGCCGTCCTCGTTGACGGCGGCCACTTCGGTCGGCAACACGGTCGCCTGTTGTTTCGGCGTCGGAATCAGGGGAGCAGCCGGATCCATGCCGCAGCCGGCGAGGAATGCGGCAATGAGCGCGTTAACTAAGATACTCTTACGCGTCATGAGCGGATCATCCGACTATGCGATAGGCTACGCATCTCACATGATGGGCAACCAGCGCTCGCCGCCTTATGTGTTGGCAATCGGCTGACGAGGTTCCATGAGTGGGACGCAAAGGAAAGAACAGGTCGTTAATCGCGCTTCCTGGAGGGCACGAAAATGGACGCACGTGGCACTGCCGACACACCACGCGATCCAGTTTTGAACTACATCGTTCAAAACCCCGAGGAGTTTGCGAAAAACCTGGCGAAAATGCTGGAGCACGCGAACGAGGCGATGGCCGCCTATATCGCGCCGGCCCAGCAGGGTGAGATCAAATCCGATTATTCGACCGAGCTGTCGGAGTGGATGCGGACGCTCTCGCGGGTCGGCCATTATTGGCTGTCCGATCCGCATCGCGCGTTCGAGGCGCAGGCCCGCCTCGCCAGCGACTGGATGAACCTCTACGCCCACGCGATGCGCCGCCTCGCTGGCGAGGAATCGCATCCGGTCGTCTCGCCCGACCCCGCCGACAAACGGTTTCGCGACCCCGATTGGTCGACGGTTCAGTTTTTCGACTTCCTCAAGCAGGCCTATCTCATCACGACACGCTGGGCTGAGCAGCTCGTCGCCGAGACTGACGATCTCGACGAGCACACCCGCGCCAAAGCGAGCTTTTACGTGCGCCAGCTCTCGGCCGCGCTGTCACCGTCCAACTTCGTTTTGACCAATCCAGAGCTTTTGCGCGAGACGGCCAGTCGGTCGGGCGAGAATCTCGCCAAGGGCATGAAGATGCTCGCCGAGGACGTCGCCCGCGGCAAGGGCGAGCTGCGCCTTCGGCAGACCGATCCGCACGGCTTCGCCGTCGGCGTCAACATGGCGACGACGCCCGGCAAGGTGATCGCGGAGAACGAGGTCTGCCAGGTGATCCAGTACGCGCCGACCACCGAGACGGTGGCGAAGGAGCCGCTGCTGATCGTCCCGCCGTGGATCAATAAATATTACATTCTGGATCTCAACGCGGACAAATCGTTGATCGCCTGGCTGGTCGGTCAGGGGCACACGGTGTTCGTGATCTCCTGGGTCAATCCCGACGAGACGCACGCGTTGAAGGATTTCACCCACTACATGCACGAGGGCATCTTCGAGGCGATCGACGTCGCCTTGAAGTCCACCCAGACCGACAAGCTCGACATTGTCGGCTACTGCGTCGGCGGCACGCTCCTCGCGATGACGCTCGCCTACATGGCGCGCACCGGCGACACGCGGATCAACAGCGCGACCTTCCTCACGGCGCAGGTCGACTTTACCCATTCGGGCGATCTCAAGGTCTTCGTCGACAAGGAGCAGCTTGAAGCGCTCGAACGCAAGATGCGGTCGAAAGGTTATCTCGAAGGGTCGGTCATGTCTTCGGCCTTCAACATGCTGCGGGCGAACGACCTGATCTGGCCCTATGTGGTCAACAACTATATAAAGGGGAAGGATCCGTTCCCCTTCGATCTCCTTTACTGGAACTCCGACTCCACGCGGATGCCCGCGGCGAACCACGCCTTTTATCTCCGCAACTTCTATCTTGAGAACAACTTTGCGAAGGGCGGTCTCCTCGTCGACGGTTATGCGCTGTCGCCCGACCTCATCACGGTGCCGGTGTTCAACGTCGCCACCAAGGAAGACCATATCGCCCCGGCGCTGTCGGTGTTCCGCAGCAACAAGATGTTCGGCGGCGAGGCGAAATTCGTGCTCACCGGATCGGGGCATATCGCGGGGATCGTGAACCCGCCGGCGAAGACGAAATATCAGGTCTGGACCGACGGCGACTCATCGGGAACGCTGGAGCACTGGCTCGCCACCGCGACGGAGACGCCCGGCTCCTGGTGGCCGATGTGGCACGAGTGGCTGACCGCGCATCGCTCGGGCGAAACGGTGCCCGGCCGGACGCCGGGTGGCGGCGTGCTTACGCCGATCGAAGATGCCCCCGGGCGCTTCGTGAAGATGCGTTATTGAGCCTCACGCGCCGGTCGCGATCGGATCCTCGCCCTGGGTGAGGAGCGGCGTGATCCGGCGGACCGCGATCCGCCGATTGGCCCGCTCCGCCGCCGCGGTCGGGATCGCGAGGAAGGCTTCGCCATAGCCTTGCGTCACCAGATTTTCCGGCGGGATGCCATATCCGGCCGTGAGGAGCGCCGCCACCGCCTCGGCGCGGCGGTGGCTGAGCTCCAGGTTGTCGATCGCATCGCCGACAGCGTCGGTGTGCCCTTCGACGAGGAAGACCTCGCCGGGGTTTGTGGCGAGGGCGGATCGGATCGCACGGGCGAGCGTGTCGAGCGATCGCGCCTCGGCCGCACGGACGGTGGCCGAGTTGAAATCGAACGAAATCGTGTCGAGCTCGATCTGCGGCATCGTCTCGCGCAGGGACCGGCTCTGAAGCACCTGATGGAGCGTGTAGGACCGCGATAGATCCGCGACGGGCTCCGACCGCGCGGCAGCGACCACCGCATCGCCCCCGGCGGAATTGCGCGTCGCATCCGGCACGAAGACGGAACTCGCCATGGGCTGATCGGCCTCGCGTGACGGTGCTTGCGCCGCGGTTCGCCAGCGGGGGCGATTGGAATAAAGCCGGATGCGCGCGCCGCCCGGCGCAACGCGTTCCAGGAGCACCCGCATATCCCGTTCGTCGATGGTGAGTTCGAGCTTCGATCCATCGTGCCGGGAGATGACCTCTTGCCGCCACCCTCGATCGAGCGCCGTCACCTCCGTCGTCTCGGCATGCCAGGCAAAGCGCAGCGGCTTGCGGGAGACGACGAGGGAGCGACCGTCTCCGGCCATATAGACGAGCCGGTCCGCATTGGCGCGGACGAGCGCGCCGAGCTCGGGCGCACGCTGACCGGACGGACCGGCGCGGCGCGCGGCCTCACGCTCGCGCTGCTCCCATGCGGCCTGACGGGAACGCCGTGCGCTCGCCGCCCTGTCGACGCGCATGATCGCCTCTGCGGTCCACCGTGCGCTGGGGGCTGCGATGTCGAGCCCCTCGTCGCCGAGGATGGGAGCCGAGGGGCCGCCGCGGCCGTCCGCGTCGCCCGTCATCGCGCGACCGTCGGCGCCATTGGCGATCACGCGGCCATCCGCGCCATTCGTAAACGCGCGGCCGTCCGCTTCATTGGTAAAGGCGCGGCCATCCGCTTCATTGGCGATCGCACGGCGGCGCGCCTCGCGAGCGATGTCGGCATTGCGGCGGAGCCGTTCAAGACGCTCGCGATGCTCGCGCGCCGTGGCGCGATAGCGTTCCTCGACGGCGCGCCGTCGCTCCTCCTGGCTTTTATAGGCCTTTTGCCGCGCTTCAGCGTCGAATTGCGCGGGGCGCACGGCACCCTCGCCGTGCCAGCCGAGCCGCGAGGGTGCGGCAGCGGCGGCATGAAGCGGCAACGCCACGGCGGCGAAACCAGCGGCGGCGAGAATGACGACGAGCCGGCGCATCGCGCCCTCCCCTGGTCCCCGAATGCGGGACCAGGAAACACGGCTCGGTTGCCGCGGGCTTGTCGCCGCGGATCAGGGGAAGAGGGCGAGCTGTGACAGCCCCGTCGCCTCGTCGAGCCCGGTCACGACGTTCATGTTCTGAACGGCCTGGCCGGACGCGCCCTTGACCAGATTGTCGAGCGTCGACAGCACGATCGCCCGCCCGCTGCGCCGATCGGGCACCACGCCGATACGGGTGTGGTTGGAGCCCCGCACATGGCGCGATTGCGGCACCTCCCCAAACGGCAGCACCGCGACGAAGGGCTCGTCCCCATAACGCTCGGCGAGCGTCGCGTGGATCGCCTTCGGATCGCCCTTCACATAGATCGTCGCATAGATGCCGCGGTTCATCGGCACGAGATGCGGCGTGAAGGTCGGCGCGACGCTGGTGCCGGCGGCAAGGCTGAGCTCCTGGTCGAGCTCGGCCGTGTGCCGGTGCTTGCCGACGCCATAGGCGTGGAAACCCTCCGACACCTCGCCGAAGAGGTTCGCGACTTTCGCCGCCCGGCCCGCCCCGGTGACGCCCGACTTGGCGTCGACGACGATCTCTTCGAGGTCGACGAGCCCGGCCTTCACGATCGGCACCAGCGGCAGGAGCGTCGCCGTCGTGTAGCAACCGGGATTGCCGACGAGCCGCGCCGATTTCAGCGCCTCGCGATGGATCTCGACGAGGCCGTAAACGGCCTCTTTCTGCAATGCGGTCGCCTGGTGCTCGTGACCGTACCAGGTTGCGTAGGACGCCGGATCGGACAGGCGGAAGTCGGCCGACAGGTCGACGATCTTGAGGCTCGGCTTCGCCTCGAGCGCCGCCTTCAGCGTCACCTGGGTCGTGCCGTGCGGCAGCGCGCAGAACAGGACGTCGATCGGGCCGAGATCCACCTCGTCGAGCTTCTGGAGGATCGGCAGGTCGAGCGTCGAGAATTGCGGGAAGACGTCGGCCATCGGCTTGCCGGCGTTGCTCTCGGCCGACAACGCCGCGATTCGGACCGCGGGATGGCGGGCGAGAAGGCGGATGAGCTCGGCCCCGGTGTAGCCGGAAGCGCCATAGATCGCGACGTTGAGGGTGTCCATGTCTGTCCCCGATAGCCCAGTGAAACAAAAAAAGCCCGGCGCAATGCGCCGGGCTTCGTACCATACGAGATGGGAGCCGAGCGCTTAGCGCTTGGAGAACTGGAACGAACGACGGGCCTTCCGGCGACCGTATTTCTTACGCTCCACGACGCGGCTGTCGCGCGTGAGGAAGCCGACGCGCTTCAGGATGCTGCGCAGCTCGGGCTCATAGTGGGTGAGCGCCTTGGAGATGCCGTGACGGACCGCGCCGGCCTGACCGGAGAGGCCACCACCGGAGACGGTGCAGATCACGTCGAACTGACCCTCGCGCGAGGCGACGAGCATCGGCTGACGGATCACCATCTGGAGCACGGGCCGCGCGAAATATTCCTCGTACGGCTTCTTGTTCACGGTGATGCGGCCGGTACCCGGCTTCACCCAGACGCGGGCGACCGCATCCTTGCGCTTGCCGGTCGCGTAGGCGCGGCCGAACGAGTCGAGCTTCTGGACGTGGACGGGCGCGGTTTCGACCGCGTCACCCTCGCCCTGGCCGATGGCGGCACCGAGATCTTCCAGCGACTGAACGGTATCGCTCACTTCGCCCTCACATTCTTCGTGTTCTGCCCGCCGAGGTCGAGAACCTCCGGCTGCTGGGCTTCGTGGGGATGATTGGGGCCCGAATAGATGCGCAGATTCTTCATCTGCTGGCGGCCGAGCGGGCCACGCGGCATCATCCGCTTCACGGCCGATTCGAGGACGCGCTCGGGGAAGCGACCTTCGAGGATCTGCTTCGCCGTGCGCTCCTTGATGCCGCCGGGATGGCCGGTGTGCTTATAGTACATCTGCTGCTCGTACTTGCGGCCCGTGAAGGCCACCTTGTCGGCATTGATGACAATGACATTGTCGCCGCAGTCGACGTGCGGCGTGAAGATCGGCAGATGCTTGCCGCGCAAGCGCAGGGCAATCTGCGCTGCGAGGCGACCCACAACGAGATCCGTGGCGTCGACCACGACCCAGCGCTTTTCGACCTCCGCAGGCTTTGCGGAAATGGTGTGCATGGCGTGTTCCATGAAAAAGATGTCGTGCTGCGTGAGCCGCAGCGTGGCGCGCATATGAGGCCTTCCCGCGGAAACGTCAAGCGACTTTTATTATACCAATAAAATCAATATCTTACATCAAGGGTATGATATTACCACACGCCGATCTTCTTACGCGACCGGAGAAACCGTCGGCATCGCGTAAGTCATCGTGGCGTGGGCGAGCGCGGTCCGATCCGCCCCGAACGCCTCGCAGACGATGACGGAGAGCCGCTTGCCGGGCTTCATCACTCGCGCCTCCTGCACGATCGTCTGCCCCTCGGGGCTCGCCCGCAGGAAGGACACGTTGAGGTTCGTCGTCACCGCCATCTTGGCGTCGATCGGCATCGAGAGGAGCGCAGCGTAGGCGGCGGCGTCGGCGAGCATCATCAAAGTCGGCCCGGAGACGATGCGGCCGGGACGCAGATGATCCTCACCCGGCAGGAAATGGAGCGCGGCGAATCCGTCTTCGGCGCGGTCGATCGCGATGCCCGGCCGGGCGAAGACTTGCGGAAACTCGGCGGTCAGATAGGCGCGGATCTCGTCGAGGGTCATGGATTGACTGCACGTTGTGGCGGGCGTTTTCTAAGCCCTATGGATGGATCGCCCCCCTCGCAAGCACCCACTGACGCCGTTCTCATCGAGGATGTCGGACGCGTGCGGCGGATCGTGCTCAATCGCGGCCCGCAGCGCAATCTTCTGACGCACGAGATGATGGCCGCCCTCTCCGCCGCGCTCGACGCGCCGGATGCCGGCGTCATCGTCATCGCCGCCACCGGCCCGGCTTTCTGCGCCGGACACGACATGAAGGCGATGGCCTCCCATCATGCCGACGCCGACGGTGGGCGCGCCTTCTTCGCCGCCCTGTTCGAGGAATGCTCGGCGATGATGGAGAAGATCGAGCGCGTCCCCCAGCCGGTGATCGCCGAGGTGCACGCCACCGCGGTCGCCGCCGGATGCCAGCTCGTCGCCGCCTGCGATCTCGCCGTCGCCTCCGAGGCCGCCCGCTTCGGCACCACCGGCGTCACCTTCGGCCTCTACTGCTCCACCCCGGCCGTGCCCCTCACCCGCACCGTCGCCGCCAAGCACGCGGCCGAGCTGTTGATGACCGGCGACCTCATCGGCGCCGAGCACGCGCTGCGGATCGGGCTCGTGAACCGTATCGTTCCGACCGCCCTCCTCGAGGCGGAGACGATGGCCTTCGCTGCCCATATCGCCGAGAAGTCCGCCGCCGTGCTCGCCCTCGGCAAGCGCGCGGTGAAGGCGCAGGCCGGCCTTCCCGTCCACGAGGCCTACCGATGCGCGAGCGCGGCGATGGTCGACAATCTCCTCATGGACGACGGCCGCGAGGGCCTCGCCGCCTTCGCCGAGAAGCGTCCGCCCGAATGGCGGGACCGCTGATCACCGACCCGTCCCCATTCCCGACCCCGGAAGCTTTCGCATGAACCACGACCAGTATGACGACGCCCTCATCGAGAGCATCCTCCACGGGGTGAAGACGATCGCGATGGTCGGCGCCTCGGCGAACCCGGTCCGGCCGTCGAATTTCGTGCTTCTCTATCTCGTCCAGAAGGGCTTCACGGTCTTCCCGATCAATCCGGGCCAGGCCGGCAAGACGATCGGCGGCCAGCTTTGCTATGGCCGCCTCGCCGACGTGCCGGAGCCGATCGACATGGTCGACGTCTTCCGCGCGTCGGAGGCGGTGCCGCAGGTGGTCGAGGAGGTGCTCGCCCTCGAACCGCTGCCGAAGGTGCTGTGGCTCCAGCTCGGCGTGCGCAACGACGAAGCGGCCGCCGTCGCGGAACAGGCGGGCCTCACCGTCATCCAGAACCGCTGCCCGAAGATCGAATATGGCCGCCTTTCGGGTGAGATCCGCTGGTCCGGCGTCAATTCCCGCCGCATCTCCTCGCGCCGGCCGGTCGCGATGGAGGGCTTCCAGCGCCTCGGCCTCTCCCCCGGCCCGAACAAAGGCTGAGGGGCCCCGCGGAGCCCCTCGATGCCGTGGATCAGCGGGCGACGCCGATCCGCGCGAGACGCTCGGCGGCGTCCGGGTTCACCGCGCCTTTGGGCATATGCCCCTCGGTGAGCGCCTTCACCTGGGCCACCGTGTCGTAGGCCTGATGGGAGATCGCCTCGGGGGTGAGGCCGCCGACATGCGGCGCGGCGATCACGTCCGACCGCCGTGCGAGATCGAGGCTCGGCTTCTGGTCCGGCGCGCGGCCGACATCGATCGCGGCGCCGGCGATCCCCTTCGCGTCGAGCACCGCCGTGAGCGCCGCTTCGTCGACGAGATTGCCGCGGGACAGGTTGATGAAATAGCTCGTCGGCCGCATCCGCGCGAACGCCGCCGCGTCGATCAGATTCTCCGTCTCTTCGGTGGCGATCGCGAGGCAGACGACGAAATCGGCCTCCGACAGCAGCGTCGGCAGGTCGACCTGGGTGATCCCCTCGTCGGTGATCGTCTTGTGGGGGTCGCTCACCAGGACGCGCATCCCGATCGCCCGGGCGACCTCGGAAAAGCGCTTGCCGAGCGTTCCATAGCCGATCACGCCGACCGTCGCGCCGGCGAGCTGGCGCCCCATCTGCCCGTCGGGCTCGCCCCCGCTGCGATAGTCCGATGCATAATCCGTCATCCCGCGGGCGAGGTCGACCATGAAGCCCACCCCGAGCTCGACCACGGAGGCGGTGAAGCCCGGCGTCGCCTGGGTGACGAGAACACCGTGCCGGCTCGCTTCGTCGACGTCGATATTGCGCACGTCGACGGCGCACCGCATGAAGGCGACGACGTCGGGTGCCGCGGCGAAGAACGGCGTAGGGCCGGGCGTCTGCCGGTCCGAAAGAACGATGTCGCAGCCCTTCGCGGCCTCGGCGAGCGCGGCGCCTTCGAGCACGGCGTCGCTGTCGTTGATGCGGACGTCGGCGAGCGCGCGCAGGGCGGCGAGCGGCCCTGCGCCATAATAGTTCGCGAGCATGTGCCGCGTGTGGGTCAACAGGATTCTCATCGGGCTCCTCCGCGTTGGTCGTATGGGTGGAGGCCGCGCCGATAGGATGAGTGCAACGCTCCGCGGGCGCAGATTAACCAGACGCGCAGACAAAGGAAGGCCATGCGGAGGCTCATCCCGCACGGGATTGCACATCGGCGCGATTGCGCGGATTGAGGGGGATCATTCGCCATCCGCGAGGGACGGATCCGCACCATGACGCAGTGCCTGATGCTCGATGTCGACGGGGTCGTCGTCAACGGACGCGAGGAGGACGGCCGGTCCTGGGCAACCGATATCGAGCGCGATCTCGGCATCGCACCGGATCGGCTGCACGGGGCCTTCTTCGTCCCGCATTGGAACGACATCGTCACCGGCCGCAAGCCGCTCGTCGACACGCTCGCCGCGTGTCTCGCCGAACTCGCCCCCTCGCTCTCGGCCCACACCTTCATCGACTATTGGTTCACCAAGGACGCCGCCCTCGACGCAGCGGTCCTCGCCGATTGCGATGCCCTGAGGGCGCGCGGTGTGACGGTCTATCTCGCCACCAATCAGGAGCATTTGCGGGCGCGCCATCTGATGGACCGGCTCGCGCTCGGCGACCATGTCGACGGGATCGTCTATTCGGCCGAGATCGCGGCGCGGAAGCCCGATCGCGCCTTCTTCGACGCGGCGCTCCGGCGAAGCGGCTCCGCGCCGGGGGATACGCTCCTCGTCGACGATACCTTGGCCAATGTCGACGCGGCGCGTGCTGCCGGCTGGAACGCCGTGCATTGGACGGCGGGCGCGCGCCTCGCCGACCTTTTCGAGGGCCGATAGGTCCGGCCGCCCCCCAAAAAGGCGAGATGCGCGGCGGCCGTTCCGACCTGCCGGCGGTCGGGCCTAGAGGCTGAGCGCGTCCTTCATCGCGTCCTGCTCGGCCCGCATCGCCCAGAGCGAGGAGGCCTCCGGCTTCACGACATCGCCGACCGTCACCGCGTCGCCCGCCTTCACGTCGCGCGCGAGCGTCAGGTCGACGGCCATGAAATAAGGGACCGCCGCATCCTCGGTGAGGACCATGTTGGGCGACAATTCCGGCGCGATCCCGTCGACCTTGTGGTGCGAACCGGACTGGGTGAGCCGTTCGCCCGCCTTCATGTCGCGCGTCGCGCGCATCGTGAGGTCGGAGACCGGCGCCACCCGCTGGGCCCCCGTCGACAGGCCGAGCCGGTGCGGCACGAGGATCGACAACGGCGCCTCGGCCCCGAGAAGGTGGGTCGGATTGTAGACGAGGACGTGGCGCGCATCGCGGCTCACCGGGATGCCCTTTGCCCGGAACAATTCGCCCGTTTCGAGGTCCGGCGCGGTGAGAATGGCGAACACCCCGCCCGCCGCGCTGATCTCGTCCTCGCGGCGCAGGCAGTTGAAGATGTCGAGATGGCCGTCTTTGGCGAAGACGCCGCCATGCTCGCCGCCGCGGAAGATGTCCGGCAGCTCGGTCATGCGGGCGACGGCGGCGTGCATTTGCGGCCGGTCGGGCGTCAGGCCGCTCGCATTGGAGACGAGGCACATCTCGCAATAATCCGGCGGCGTCCGCTGTGGGATCGCCGCGAGCACCGACGAACGCCAAGCGATCAATTCGGGAAAGGGCCGGCCGCCGCCGTCCCAGATCTCGGCCGGCGCGGGGGCGGAGATGTCGAGCCCGCCCTCGCCTCGGACCATGCCGGTCTCTGGGTTCCAGACGAAATCATGCTCACTCGCTTTGCCGGCGCAGGCGATCTCGAAACCGAGCGCGCGGGCGCGGGAGATGAGACCGAGAAGGAGGCTCGGCTGGTCGCCGTCCACCTGGCTGAGCACGAGCCCGGCGGCGCGCGCTTGGTGCGCGAGCAGCGGACCGACCACGCTGTCGGTCTCCTTGTTGACGAGGGCGATGTGCCGCCCCTCCTCGATCGCCAGCGCGACGTTCGCGGCGCCGACCGCCCCGTTGCCGGTCGCCTCGACGAGCACGTCGATCGGCAGCTTGATCGCGATTTCCGCATCGTCGGTGATGACGATCTTGCCCGCGTCCAGCGCGCGCTCCCCCTCGGCGACGGACGTCACACGGGCCACGTCCGCGGCATCGAAGCCGGCCGAGACGCACACCGCTTCCGTGCGATCGAGATCGATGTCGCAGAGCACGCGCAGATCGAGGAGCGGAATCCGGCGGGACTGCATCAGCAGCGTGCGGCCGAACTGGCCGACGCCGATCAGCGCCGCGCGCGTCGGGATGTCGGCGCCCTTGCGTCCGATGAGCTGCGCCTCGGCGCCACTTTGCGTGAGCAGGAAGTTGACGTCCATCACTCGTCCTCGACGGCCACGGCGCGGATCGGCGCGCCGTCGCTGTCCGGCACCTTCAAAGGCAGGCCGAAGAACTCGACCCGCTCGCGCCGGATTTCGGAAAGATTGCAGAGATATTCGAACATCGTGACGCCCTTCAGGAGGAGCTCGATGTGCGTGACATTTTCCTCGAAGGCCGGTTCACGCTCGCCGCTCACCATGTCGCGGATGCAATGGTCCTGCGGGAAATCGTAGGCGACGCCCTTCGGCGAGCGGGCGTAGAGCCAGCGGCAAGCCTCGGTCGTCATGTAGGGCGCGGTCGACCAGAAGGTCGCCTCGTCGATCGACGCCTTGGTGTCCCAGGCGGTCTTCAGGAGGATGATGTCGCCGGGCCGGATATCGGCATTGGCGGCCTCCAGCATCGCCGGCGTCACCGGCTCGTCCGGCCCGATCGCCGACAGGTCGACCACCACCGCCGGTCCCCAGGCGACGTCGAGGGGCAACTGGCTCGTCGTCTTGCCGTTCGCGTCGAAATGGCGGGGGGCGTCCATGTGGGTGAAGCCATGGATCGGCCAGCCGATCCATGTCGCTTGGAGATAGGAGTCCGCCCCGTGGCTCTTCAGCTCCTTGCGCGAGACCGGCCAGCGAAAATGGTCCGTGCGGATCGGCGTCGACAGATCGATCAGGCGGCGCGTCATGGGTTCAAACCTCTTCCGGAGAAAACGAGATCCGGCAGGGTCAGTGCGATCGCCGGGACGTAGGTGACGAGAAGGACGGCGCCGACGAGGACGGCGATGAAGGGAAGGCTTTCCCGGATCACCTTTTCCGGGCCGACGCCGGCAATGTTGGCGGACATGTAGATGAGGATGCCGATCGGCGGGGTGCACAGCCCGATCAGCGTGTTCATCACGAAGATGATGCCGAAATGGATCGGGTCGATCCCCATCTCCATCGCGATCGGGAAGAAGATCGGCACCATGATCACCATCGCGGGGATGTTGTCGAGAAAGAGCCCGACGACGAGAAGCGCGATGTTGAGGAGCAGCAGGAAGACGAGCGGGTTGTCGGAGACCGCGAAGATCAATTTGGCCAGCGTCTCACTCACCCGAAAGTCGGCGATCAGGAAGGCGAACAGCGAGGCCGCACCGAGGATGATGAGCACCTGCCCCGTGGCGACCGCGGCCCGGACGACGCCGAGCCAGGTTTCGCGCCAGGAGAGCTCGCCGAGCACGAAACGACCGACGATGAACGCATAGAGCGCGGCGACCGCGCCCGCTTCCGTCGCCGTGAAGACCCCGCCGAGAACGCCGCCGATGATGATGACCGGCGCCAGCATCGCGATCGCCGCGCGGCGGAAGGCCCGCGCGATCGTGCCGACGGTCGGCCGGTCGTTCACCGGGTAGCCGCGCCGGCGCGAGATGATATAGGCGACCGCCATCAGCCCGATGCCGATGACGAGACCCGGCACGATGCCGGCGATGAACATCCGCCCGACCGACACCTCGGCGAGGAAGGCGAAGATGATCATCGGGATCGAGGGCGGAATGATCGGCCCGATCACCGCCGAGGTCTGCGTCACCGCCGCCGAGAAGGCCGCGCCATAGCCGGACCGCTTCATCGACGGAATGAGCACCGAGCCGAGCGCTGCCGTGTCGGCGAGAGCGGAGCCGGAAATGCCGGAGAACATCATCGAGGACACGATGTTCGCCTGCGCGAGGCCGCCGCGAATATGGCCGACAAGCGCATCGGCGAAGTCGACGATGCGCTTGGTGATGCCGCCGGAGTTCATCCACTCGCCGACGAGGAAGAAGAAAGCGAGCGCGAGGAGCGGGAAATTCTGAACGCCGGAGACGAAATATTGGGAGAGAATTTCGTCCGGCCAGAAGCCGCGATAGACGGCGATCGTCGCCATCGAGGCCGCGAGCATGGCGAAGACGAGCGGCAGGCCGAGAAAGGTGAGAAGCAGCATCCCACCCAGCAACAGAGCGACGTTCACGCGGCGAGCCCTTCTTCCTTGAGCCCGTCGATCGTGTCGATCACGATGCGCAGCGCCCAGAGCGGGCCGACGATGACGACCGGCACATAGACCCACTTTTCAGACAGGCCGGGGAGCGAAATGTAAAAGTCGCTCGCGGTGAACGTGACCATCCCGATCGCCGACCGCGTCACGAAAAAGAGGACGGCGAGGCTGATCAGTGCAAGCACGACCGACCACGCCGCCCGCAGTCGGGGAGGAAACAATTTCACGACGAAATCGACGCGGATGTGCACGGCGCGGAGTGCCGCGATCTGGATCATCCAGACCCAGAGAAGCATGTTGAGATCTTCCGCCCAGGGCAGCGCGCCCCCGAGAAGATAGCGGTTGCCCGTCGCCCCCAGCGTGATCGCGACGATGGCGAGGAGGAGAAGGCCGAGGATCAGATCGATCACCATGGCCGGTCCCCGTCGCCATAAGGGGCGCGGGGCTGGAGTGGGTCGCACGGACACGTCGCTCAACGGCTTCTCCCTTGTCGAGCGCGCCGAGCCGCGCCGGAATGCCGGCCGGCCGGGCGCTCCTGAAGCCGGCCGGGCGTGCGCCGGGCCGGCCCTTCGATCAGCGTGCCGCTTCGATCGCGGTCGTCAGCTCGTCGCCGAACTCCGCCTCGTAGTCGGCCTTCACCTTGTCGTAGACGATGGCGCGGAACGCCTCGCGGTCCGGGTCTTCGACGACGGCCATACCGGCGTCCTTCAGGAGCTGGAGGCGCTTTACATTCTCCTCGGCGAGAAGGGCGCGCTGATAGTCGGTCGCCTCCTTGGCGGCCTCCATGACGACGGTCTGCTCGTCTTCGCTCAGCGACTTCCAGCGGTTGAGGTTCATCGTCACCACCATCGCCGTATAAGCGTGATTGGTGAGGGAGAGATTGTCCGTGACCTCTTGGAATTTCATCTCGTAGATCTCGTTCACCGGATGCTCGGTGCCGTCGATCACGTTGGTCTGGAGGGCGAGATAGACCTCGCCGAAGGGAAGCGGCTGCGGGTTCGCGCCGAGAAGCTCGAAGGCGGAGATGTGGGCCTTGTTGCCCGTCGTGCGGATCTTGAGGCCGGCGAGATCGGCGGGCTCCTTCACCGGACGCTTGGAATTGATGACGTTGCGGAAGCCGATTTCCCAGAAGGCAAGCAGCTTCAAGCCATGCGCTTCGAGGCTCTCGCCGATCTTCTCGCCGACCTCGCCGTCGAGCGCGCGATAGACGTGGGCGTGATCGTCGAAGATGAAGGGCAGGTCGAGCACGTTCTGGACGGCATTGAATCCCGTGTACCAGGGATTGCCGTTCATCGTGATGTCGATCGTGCCGAGCCGGGCGCCCTTCAAAAGATCACCGCCGCCGCCGAGCTGACCGGCCGGATAAAGGCCGATGGTCAGATCGCCGTTCGTCTTCTCCGCAACGATCTCGGCGAACTTCTCGGCCGCCATGTGGCCGTAGCTCTGCGGCGAATTCGTATGGGCGAAGCGCAGTTCGGCCGCGCCCGCCTGCTGCATCATGCCGAGAGCCAAGGCGCCGGCCGCGAGATAGGTTGAGAGTCTCATTGTACGCTTCCTCCGTCGACGCTTCGCACCGAAATGTCAGTCGATATCGCTCGGCATGAAGCAGTGCGGCGACGCCTATCACGCTTCATTTGGGAACGCTACCATTTTGGCGAGGATTGCATTTTTCCTTTATTTTCATGGACCTAGCGTGAGGCCGAATGATTGCCTTCGCACCCCGGCTCGCCCGTAAATCCTTGTCGGCGAAGGCGGATCCGGCATGGCCCGCCCGCGGCGTGGACGGCCGAGCCGGCCTGATTTGCAGTATTCGGATTAGCGCGCAGCGGCGTGAGCGGCGTTTCGCTGGCGCCGCCGGGACGCGTCTAAGACGACTCGCGCACCACGAGCTCGTAGCCCACATCGATCCGCTTTTCGCCCGTCTCGCGCCGCCCGGCGAGGACCGCCTCGGCCGCGAGCCGCCCCATCTCGACCCGCGGCAGCCGGATCGTCGTCAGCGATGGGACGATCTCCGCGCTGACATCGAGGTCACTGAAGCCGATGATCGCGAGATCGTCGGGCACCGCCCGGCCATTGCGGATGGCGGCGCCGACCGCGCCGACGGCGAGCTCGTCATTGACGCAGAACACGGCGTCGACCGCCTCCCCTGACGCGAGCAGCTCCTCCATCGCCCGCGCCCCGGTCGCGAAGCCGACACGCCCCGAATGGTGGATTTCCAACGCCGGCGTCACACCATGACGGGCGAGCGCCTCGCAAAAGCCGGCCCGCCGCCGCTGGGCGCGAAAGTCGAGATCCATCTCCGCGCCGATGAAGGCGATGCGCCGGCGACCGCGCGACAACAGATGCTCCGCCGCCGTCGCCCCCGCATCGGCGTGGGAGATGCCGATATTGATGTCGATCGGATCCGATCCGAGCTCCAACGCCTCGACGACCGGAATGCCCGACTGCATGAGCATCTCGCGCGTCGCCGGATTGTGGTCGATCCCCGAGATGATGATGCCTTCGGGCCGCCAGCCGAGCACCTTGCGGCAGACGGTTTCCTCGTCGTCCAGCGAAAATGCGGTGTTCGAGACCATGATCTGATAGCCGTGCGGGGTCAGCACCGCGTCCGCCGCGCTTACGATCTCGCCGAACACGCGGCTCGACAGCGAGGGGACGATCACCGTCACGAGCCGCGAGCGGGCGGACGCGAGCGTCCCGGCCCAGCGGTTCGGAACATAACCGAGCGCGACGACCGCGCTTTCGACGCGCGTACGCAGCTTTTCGGACACGGCGTCGGGTGAGTTGATCGCCCGCGAGACGGTCATGATGCCGACACCGGCCTCGCGCGCCACGTCCTTCAAGGTGACGGACCCGCGCCGCTTCGCACGCATAGCGTCACCGGGGTCGGTCATCGCGCCGTCCCCCCTTCAGTGCCTGTCGCAAGAATTCGACGATCCCTTTGAAACGCCCGCGATGGCGGAGCGGGCGGGGATTACAAGGATAGGTAACAATACCCGCCACCCACTAAGAAAGGATGTCTTCGGGTACAAGCGCTTTCGGGCGGGAGCCTGCCTCCCGCAAACGGGGGCCTCCATAGACCAACCCGCCTTTCGATCCAACCGCCGCCCGCCGACGGCGAACGGCGCGACCAGCGGCCCGCCCGGCGGCGAGCCGCACCGGCGTCAATGCCGCGTCGTGCTCGGCGGGGTGGACTTGACGACGCGCCGGCGCGGGGAGCGGGGCTTGCGGACGGGGCTCGCTTTGGGAAGCGGGTTTTCGACGTCGTCGTCCTCGGGCGCCTCGGCGATCGCCTTCCGCTCCGCGCGGGGCTTGTCGTCGGCGGGCCTGTCGGCCTCCGTCTCGGGGGCGAGCGCCTCTTCGATCATGCCGATGGTCTTGCGTTCGTCAGGCGCCGCGCCGTCCGCCTTGGCCTCAGCCTCCACGGGAAGGATGTTCGTGACCGACGACACGCTCGCCGCCGCGCTCTCCATCGCCTTGGCGGCAGTCGCGGCGGCTTCGCCCGCGGCGCTGAACGTATCCTGCGCGGTCGCCGTCACGCCGCTCGGATCGTCCCAGCGGTTGATGAAATCGGTAATGCGCGGCGCGATCTCCTGGCGGAAGCGCGAACCGTTGAAGACGCCATAATGGCCGACGCCTTCCTGCATATAATGCGCATGCTTCTCGGCCGGCAGATTCGGCGTCAGCCGGTGCGCCGCTTTCGTCTGGCCGAGGCCGGAAATGTCGTCCTTCTCGCCTTCGATCGTGAAGATCGGCGTCTGCCGGATCCGGCTCGGATCGACATGCCAGTCGCGGTGCATCATCTCGCCCTTCGGCAACAGATGCCGCAGGAACACGGTGTCGACGGTCTGCAGATAGAACTCGGCGGTGAGATCCATCACCGACAGATATTCATCGTAAAAGTCGCGATGTTTCTCGGCGCTGTCGCCGTCGCCTTTCACGAGATGGTCGAAATAATCGTAATGGGCCGAGACGTGCCGGTCGAGGTTCATGGTCATGAACCCGGTGAGCTGCAGGAAGCCCGGATAGACCTGGCGCATCATGCCCGGATAGGGCATCGGCACCGACATCACCACGTTGCGGCGAAACCAGTCGAGGTCATGCTTGGCGGCGTAGGTGTTCACCTCGGTCGGGTTTTCGCGGGTGTCGATCGGGCCGCCCATCAGCGTGATGGATTTCGGCTGCACCGGGGAGCCGCCCGCCTCCATCAGCGCCGTCGCCGCGAACACCGGCACCGCAGGCTGGCACACGGCGACGATGTGAATGTCGCCCTTCATGAACTGGGTGAAGTCGATGACGTAGTCGATATAGTCGTCGAGATCGAAGTTGCCGTAGGCGATCGGCACCATCCGGGCGTCGACCCAATCGGTGATGTAGACCTCATGGTGAGGCAAAAGCGCCTGCACCGTGCCGCGCAACAGCGTCGCATAATGGCCCGACATCGGGGCGACGAGGAGAACATTGGACTGCTTCGGCGTGCCGGGCGGCAGGTCCCGCTTGAAGTGGAGAACCCGGCAGAATGGGCGCTCCCAGACCACCTCTTCGGTGACGTCGACCGTGCGGCCGTCGACCTCGGTGGTGTCCAATCCGAACTCGGGTTTGCGATAGCGGCGCGTCAGCCTCTCGAACACGTCGCCGGCAGCGGCGATTTGCCGGCCCATCTCGGTATGTGCGAACGGGTTAAGAGGATTCTTGTAGTAGAGGCGAATCGCGTCGTTGATCACACGGGCCGGGCTGAGGATCGCGTGATTCCATTCGTAGAACTGGTAGTACATGAAAGCCTCGTACGGGTTGGACGCGGCGCCAAAGGCGGACTCGAGCCTCTGCTGCAGTGCAGCATATCGCGCTGGTTAAGGCCGATGGCAAGCTTCTGTGATGTCTCGAACGAAGGGACTCGTACAACCGCATGAGTGATGCAGCCGTTCCGGCGTTCGATGAGCGAGTGGTTCGCGTACGAACCCTCCTCCTTCTACGCTGGCTAGCGATTCTGGGGCAACTGGCGGCGATTCTGTTCGTTTCCGTTGGGCTGGAATTTACAATGGCGACCAGTGCCTGCCTCGGCCTGGTCGCGCTGTCCGCCTGGTCCAACGTCTTCCTGCGGCTGCGATTCGCCGGCAATCGGCGGATGACCGAGGAGTGGACGGCGTGGGTGATGGGGTTCGACGTGCTCCAGCTCGCCGCCCAGCTCTGGCTGACCGGCGGCCTCACCAACCCGTTCGCGCTATTAATTATCGCGCCGGTGATGGTGTCGGCGACGACATTGTCGGCGGGCCGAACGATCACGCTCGGTGCGTTGGTGCTGCTGTCGGCAACGCTGCTTGCCATCTTTCACCTGCCCTTGCCGTGGTATGAAGGCGAAAGCTTTACGCCTCCCTTCCTTTTCGTCGGCGGCGTGTGGCTCGCACTGGTGTGCAGCCTCACCTTCATGGGCACTTACGCCTTCCGCGTCGCGGAGGAGCGGCGACAGCTCGCCGACGCCCTCAGCGCGACCGAAATCATCCTCACCCGCGAGCAAAATCTTCAGGCGCTCGACGGCCTTGCCGCGGCGGCGGCGCACGAACTCGGCACGCCGCTCGCCACGATCTCCGTCGTCACCCGCGAGCTCGAGCGGGAGATGGATCCGAACTCGCCCATCGCCGACGATATCCGACTCCTTCGCTCCCAGTCGGAACGATGCCGCGAAATCCTCAGCAAATTGAAAACGCTCGGCGAAGACGGGGGGAGCCCGCTCACCCGGCTTACCGTCCACCAACTTCTCGAAGAAGTCGTCGCGCCGCATCGCGACACCGAAGTCGACATCAAAATTACCATGGTGGGGGCCGACGAAGACCAGCCGATCGTCTGGCGCAACCCGGCGATTCACTATGGGCTCGGCAATTTGATCGAAAATGCGGTCGATTTCGCTGCAACTCGTGTTACGGTCCGGGCGGAGTGGGACACGCAACGTCTCACGTTGACGATTTCCGATGACGGCCCCGGCTTCCCGGACGACGTTCTGGACCGGCTGGGCGATCCGTTCATCAGCCGCCGGGCGGCGGCAGCGCGGGGCGGCGGCCTGGGTCTCGGCATCTTCATCGCGAAGACGCTGCTGGAGCGAACGGGGGCGTCGATCGCCTTCCGAAAAGGGCCGGGCGCCACGGCCATCGTGAGTTGGTCACGCGACGTTCTGTGTGGGAAAGGCGACGCTGAAGATTAAATTTCGGCAATGTGTGCCCGTTTACCCCCCGGACGGACTAACTTAGCTGAGTAAAATGGAGTTCGAGTAGGAGATCCTATGATGGATGCGCTGGTTCAACCGACACCGACTAAGACCGTCAATGGTGGACGGCTTTTGATCGTCGATGACGACGCGGCGTTCGGCCAGCGTTTGGCACGCGCCATGGAAAAGCGCGGCTTCGTGACAGACGTCGCCGAGAGCGCCCATGACGCCAATCTGCTCGCAGATCGGAATCCTCCTGATTATGCCGTGGTCGATATGCGCCTCGGCGACGGCAACGGCCTCGAGATCGTGGAGCGGCTGCGCCGTCGCAAGCCGGACGCGCGCGCCGTGATCCTGACGGGCTATGGCAACATCGCGACCGCCGTCACCGCCGTGAAGCTCGGCGCGGTCGACTATCTCGCCAAGCCCGCCGACGCGGACGACGTGTTCGCCGCCCTGACCCGTGACGGCGCCGAGCGGCCCGATCCGCCGGAAAACCCGATGTCGGCCGACCGCGTCCGCTGGGAGCACATCCAGCGCGTCTACGAGATGTGCGACCGCAACGTCTCCGAAACGGCCCGCCGTCTCAATATGCACCGGCGCACGCTGCAACGGATCCTCGCCAAGCGCGCCCCGCGCTGATCGCGACACCGCGCAAGGCGCCCTGCGAACGCGGGGTGCGAAGCGCGCATTATGCGGCACCTGCCGCATAAAATCCGACAATGCGGCACCTGCCGCATGAGATCAGACAATGCGGCGCCTGCCGCGTGAGATCCGATCGGACGGGCGCTCCGCCCGTCCACTGCCCCCAAGCCTCCGACACTCGGGCCACCAGCATCGAAGGCTGAAGCGCTGGTCTCGAGCGCACAGCCCGCCGGTGCGCAAGCGTCCGTCTCCCCAGACCGACTCGCCCAAATCGGCGCTCCAAGGCTGCCGGCGCGCAAGACGCCACCGGTCCTCACGGTCCCGAACGCCTGCCGCCGCCTCTCCCCGCTGATCGCACCGTGCACCGAGCCTCGCCGCTCCGGGCGCGACGGGCCGCCCCCTTGGCGGGCCGCATGGGGTTCAATAGGCTCCTTGCGTTCACGCCTCCTCGTCCACGCCACGAGACGTCCGGTGCTTCTCACTCTCGCCGTGTCCGGCTACCGCTCTTTGCGCGATCTCGTCCTCCCGCTCGACCGGCTCACCGTTGTGACCGGGGCGAACGGAGCGGGGAAGTCGAGCCTCTATCGCGCCCTTCGTCTCCTCGCCGACGTGTCGCAGGGCCGCGCCGTCGCCTCGCTCGCGGCGGAGGGCGGGCTGTCGTCGACTTTGTGGGCCGGCCCCGAAGCGTTTTCGAGGGCGATGAAGGCGCGCGAGGCCGCGGTTCAGGGCACCGTTCGCCAGAACCGCGTCGCCCTCAAGCTCGGCTTCGCGTCCGACGATTTCGGCTATGCGATCGATCTCGGCCTGCCGGTGCGGGGTGATTCGGCGTTCAACCGCGATCCCGAGGTGAAGGTCGAAGCGGTCTGGGCCGGGCCGGAAATGCGGCGCTCCAACGTCCTCGCGCTGCGCAAGGGGCCGGGCGTGTCCGTTCTCGGCGATCGCGGCAAGCGCACCACGATCATCAACGACCTTCCCCCGTTCGAGACGATGATGCTCCACGCCGCGGACCGGACCGCGACGCCGGAACTCCTCACGCTGCGCGAGCGGATGCGCGCCTGGCGCTTCTACGACCATTTGCGCACCGACCGCGCCGCCCCCGCCCGCCAGCCGCAGATCGGCACCCGCACCGTCGCCCTCGCCGGGGACGGGGCGGACCTTGCCGCCGCGATCCAGACGATTCGCGAGATCGGCGACGTCGCCGGCCTCGATGCGGCGATCGACGCGGCCTTTCCGGGCAGCCATGTCGGCGTGCGCGAATCGGACGGATTGTTTCATCTTCTGATGCGGCAGGAGGGGCTGTTGCGCCCGCTCGGAGTGGCGGAGCTGTCGGAGGGGACGCTGCGCTATCTCCTCCTCGTCGCGGCGTTGATGACGCCGCGCCCGCCGCCGCTTCTCGTCCTCAACGAGCCGGAAACGAGCCTCCATCCCGACCTCGTCGCCCCGCTCGCCGGCCTCATCGCGGCGGCGTCGGCGGACAGTCAGATCATCGTCGTCACCCACGCCGCGCCGCTGGTGGCGGCGCTCCGAGAGGCCGGCGCCCTCGTCCACGCACTCGAAAAGCCGCTCGGCGAGACCACGGTGCCGGGCGCCGAGCCGCCGGCCTGGAACTGGCCGGCCCGCTGACCGGGCGCCGCCGGCTCAGACGTCCTTCATGAGGCGTAGCGCGTCGTAGATCGCAGCGTGGATGTTGCGGCTCGCGATCGCGTCGCCGACACGCCAGAGGCGATAGCGCCCCGCGGGATTGCGCACCACCTCCTGCGGACGGCCCGCGAGCAGCGCCGCATGGTCGATCTCGCCGCGATTGACCGACCCCTCGCGCAGCTCGAAATAGAGGTCGTCCATCGGCTGCGTGCCGTTCTCGATCACCACCTGATCGGCCTCGCGCACGATGGTGCGCTTACCATATTCGTCGTCGAAATGGGCGGCGATGCGATTGCCGGTCCGGTGCAGCGCGACGAGCTTGAGGTTGAGCGTGGTCTTGACGTCGTGCTCGGAGAAGACCGCGAAATAAGGCGGATAGGACGTGCCGCCGACCTCCGGCGCGAGTACCCGCTCGGGCGTGATGATCTCCACCATGGCGCCGGCCTTGGCGAGATATTCGGCCGTCGTCAGCCCCGGATGGGCGCCGTTATCATCGTAGAGGATGACCTCCTTGGCCGGCTTCACCCCGCCCGAGAGGATATCCCAGGAGGACACTGCGAGGTCGGCGCCCGCCTCCAGGAAGGTCGGATCCGGCATTCCGCCGGTGGCGATCACCACGATATCGGGATCTTCGGCGAGGATGTCCTCGGCCTCGGCATAGGTGTTGAGACGGATATCGACGCCGAGTCGCTCGCACGTCTCGATCCGCCAATCGATGATGCCGAGGATCTCGCGCCGCCGCTTCAGCGATGCGGTGAGGCGGATCTGCCCGCCCGGCGCGTCCTGCGCCTCGAAGACGACCACCTGATGCCCGCGCTCCGCCGCGACCCGCGCGGCCTCGAGCCCCGCCGGCCCCGCGCCGACGACCACGACTCGCTTGATCGGTCCGTCGGTCGGCGGCGTGACGTGCGGCATCGTCGCCTCACGGCCGGTCGCCGCGTTGTGCACGCAGGCCGCCTCGCCGTTATAGATGCTGTCGATGCAATAGCCCATGCCGACACAGGGCCGAATCGTCTCCTCCGTGCCCGCCATGATCTTCGCGACGATGTGCGGATCGGCGATGTGCGCCCGCGTCATGCCGACGAGATCGAGCTTGCCCGCCTCGATCGCGTGCCGCGCCGTCGCGACGTCCTGGATGCGGGCGGCGTGCATCGTGGTGATTTTCGTCTCGGCGCGCACCTCGCCGGCGAAATCGAGGTGCGGGGCGGAGCGCGCGCCCATCCCCGGAATGACGCGCGAGAGGCCTTCCTCGGTGTCGAGATGGCCGCGGATCACGTTGACGAAGTCGATCTTGCCGGAGGTCGCAAAGCGGCGGGCGATCTCGAGCCCTTCCGCCTTGGTGATGCCGTTCTTGAGATCCTCGTCGCATACGAGACGGATGCCGACGATCATCTCCGGCCCCACCCGCTCGCGAACGGCGTCGAACACCCGCCAGGCGAAGCGCATCCGGTTGTCGAGCGAGCCGCCATATTCATCGTCACGGTGATTGGTGACGGGCGAGAGGAATTGATCGAGGAGGTGGCCGTAGGCGTTGATCTCGATGCCGTCGAGGCCGGCCGCCTTCACCTTCTCCGCGCCGTCGGCATAGGCCTCGACCACGCGGTCGATGTCCCAGTCCTCCATGGCCTTCGGATAGCAGCGGTGGGCCGCCTCGCGGATCGAGGACGGGGCGAGCGTCGGCAGCCATTCGGAGCGCGACCAGTAGGTGCGCCGGCCGAGATGGGTGATCTGGATCATCACCGCCGTGCCATACTCGTGGCAGCTGTCGGCAAGACGGGCGAGCCAGTCGACCGCCTCGTCGCGGAACAACTCGATATTGCCGAAGGATTGCGGGCTGTCGGGCGCGACGACGGTGGAGCCGCCGATCATCGTGAGGCCGATCCCGCCCTTCGCCTTCTCGACGTGATAGAGCCGATAGCGATCCTTCGGCAGGCCGCCTTCGGTATAAGCGGGCTCGTGCGCGGTGGAGATCAGCCGGTTCTTCAGCGTCAGATGCTTGAACGTGTAGGGCTGCAGCAGGGGATCCTGCCGGCCGGAGAGGATCGTGCGTGCCGAGCCTGCGGGACGGTCGATCACGTCGCGGAGCGGAGCCTTGTTGTGCACGGGCGGGCCCTCACGGGGTTAGCGGTCGAGTACGACGTCCGTTTCCGGACGGCTCGAACAGGGAAGGATGAAGCCGCGGTCGATCTCACGCTGGCGCAAGGCCGTGGTGGCCCCCATCGTGACGGTGCCGGAGACCTTGAAGCTTTTACAGGTGCCGCATTCCCCCTTGGCGCAGGACGAGGGCATCGCGATGCCCGCCGCCTTCGCCGCGGCGAGGATGGTGGTGCCTTGCGGACAATCGAAGCTCTTGCCGGAGCGGGCGAACGTGATGCGCCGCGCCGGGAGGGTGTCATCGGCCACGAGGTCGTTGCCGATCGCGCCGAAATCGAAGGATTCCTCGAAATAGGCCGTCGGCGGCAGGCCGAGCTCGGCGAGCGCCTCGCGCATCGTCGCCATGAAGCTCTCCGGCCCGCAGCACAGCACGGTGCGGCTCGCGCAATCGGGCACGTGGCCGGCGAGTGCGGCAGCGTCGAGCCGGCCCTTGGCGCCCGCCCATCCGTTGACCGGCCGGCTCGGCACCATGACGATCCGCAGCCGCGGCAGTCGCCGCGCGAGCGCCGTCAATTCGGCAAGGCCGATCAAATCCTCTTCGGTGCGGGCGGCATGGAGGAAGACCGCATCGAGATCGATGCCGAGATCGGCCGCGGTCCGCACGGTCGCCAGCATGGGCGTGACGCCGCTGCCGGCCGACAGCAGGAGATAGCGCTCCGCCGGCGCCGCGACCGGACCGAACCGGCCCGCCGGCCCGAACGCCTCGATCGTGTCGCCCGGCTTCAGCGTGTCGTGAAGATGGCCGGACAGGACGCCGCCCGGCTTCTTCTTAACGGTGATAGCCACGGCCCGGTCGGAGGCGGCCGATGAGGTGATCGTATAGCTGCGCTCGGTCCCGCTTTCGCCCGCCGTGCGGACGGTGATGTACTGGCCGGGCTCATGGTTGATCCGGGCCCCATCGGCGGGGGCGAGAAGGAACGAGCGCACATCGTGCGTCTCGTCCCATACGGCGCGGCACACCATGGTGCCCCACCGATCCGGACGCCATTGGCCGCGGCGGACGGGAGAGGCGAAGGGGCTCATCCCCTTGTCAGCGCCCGTACCCATGAGCGCTCATCCGCTCGACATACCAGGTGGCGAAATCGTCGAGCTGCTTTTCGGTGAACCGCGAATAGGGGCCGGGGCGGAAGCCGGCCGACTGGACGCCTTCCTGCGCGATCCGCACGAGGTCGGCGTCCTGCTTGTTGGTCGCGAGCCAGACCGAGGTGAGATTCTCGAGGTCGTAATCGACGCCCTCGACCGCGTCCTTGTGGACGAGCCACTTGGTGCGAACGAGCGTCCGATCCGCCGAAAGCGGCATCAGCGTCATGACGACGGCATGGTCGGCCATCATGTGGGACCAGGAGTTGATGCCCCACAAATGGGTGTCGCCGGTGCCCTTTTTCGCGGTGCCGAGCGGCAGGGCGCAGGCGGCGAGCGAATCCGGCGTCTGGCTCTCGCCGGAACCGGCGATGATCAGCCGCTGGGTGCGGAAGTTGGTCGCGACGCCGACAGTATGCTCGACGGCGGCGGAGGCGAGCCCGGCGGCCTCCCACGCCTCGGTCTGATCCCGATAAAGGTCAGCGAGGGCGGCCGCCTCGTCCCGCTCGGAGGGGGAGAGCTCCTCGGGGTCGAAGCCGAAATCGCTGGCGTGGAAGGAGACGCAGAGCTCCGGATGGTTCGCCTCGCAGTGATAGCACTCGCGATTGTTCTCGATCACGAGCTTCCAGTTGCCGCTCTCGACGATATCGCTCTCATAGGCGATGCGGGTGTTGACGAGATCGTAATCGGCGAGGCGCGGCGTCACCACACGGTCGAGCTCTTCGATGTCCTCCGGCGGATCATCGGACAGGCAGGCATAGAGGATGCCGCCGATCGACCGGATCGCCACCGGCTTCAGATGGTGCAGGCCGCGATTGAACTCCTGGCCCATATGGGGCGCGTTGAAGAGCTCGCCGGTCAGCTCGTAAGCCCATTGGTGATAGGGACAGACGAGCTTGCCGACGATCGCCCGACCCGCCGGCACGAGGCGCGCGCCGCGGTGGCTGCACACATTGTGGAAGGCGCGGACCGTCTCGTCTTCATCGCGGACGATGACGATCGAGGAGCGGCCGATATCGACGGCATAGACGTCGCCCGCCTCGGGCACGTCGGCCTCGAGACCGACGCAGATCCAGTGGCGGTGAAAGATGATGTCGAGATCGGCCTCGAACGCGTCGGGCCGGGTGTAGAGCCCGGCGGGCAGCATGTGCCCCGCTTCGCGCGCAGCAATCAGCGACGCGATGGTCGCGTGCGAAGCGCTATCGGACAGGTCGTGCAATTGATGAAGCATAAGCCGCCGCCATCGTACGAATCACACAGAACGCCCCGTCGGCGTATGCCTTCAAGATTTGATGCAATTCCAGGTCGCGCTCAATGGCATAAATTCTAAGTCGAAAGGATAACTTGAGGTCATGCCACAAGCTCCACGAGAGCGCGGATTAAGCACGATCGTGTGAAATTGCGATGCAATCAGATTATGGCTTAGGCATTCCGGGGCGTTCCGCCTCTCGCAACACATTCCGGCACGGCAAGACCTCGCGAAGAATTCAACCAAGTCGTTGGTCGGAATGGGCCGGAGCCGCCGCCGCGCGTCTCGCGCGCGACTCTCGATCACGGTAAATCCGTCTTGCCCTACAAATAAGTTGGGTTCAGCATTACGCCAGATTATGTATCGAGCGTGCAGCGCCAAGGACGGAGGACGAACGCCATGACGACGTTCAAGCGCAGCGTCCCCTCTCTCGGGACACTCGCGGTGTTCGAGGCCGCGGCGCGGCTCGGCGGTTTCACCAAGGCCGCCAACGAACTCGGCGTCACGCAAGCTGCCGTCAGCCGCCAGATCCGCACGCTGGAGGACGACCTCAACACGCCCCTCTTCGTCCGCGCCCATCGCAAGATTCAGCTCACCCGCGCCGGCCGCGTTCTCGCCGAGGCGGTCGGCCAGTCCTTCGAGCGGATTTCCGATGCGATCGAAGTGGTGCGCAATCCGACGCCGGCCGACACGCTCATCGTCTCGACCACCCTCGCCTTTTCCCACTTCTGGCTCCTGCCGCGCCTGCCCTCCTTCCGCAACGAGCATCCCGAGCTCGAGCTGCGCGTCATCTCGCAGGATGTGCCGGTGGACCTGCGCGATGGCGGGGTCGACGTGCTGTTGCGCTTCGGCAAGAGCCCGTTTCGCGACGGAACGGCCCTCGTCTCTCACCCCGAGACCGCCTATCCGGTGTGCAGCCCCGATTTCGCCGACGGCTTGCCCGAAGATTTCGACATCGCGCGGCTGTGCGAATTGCCGCTGATCGAGATCGACCCGGAGGAGCCCTCCTGGCTCACCTGGCGCCAGTGGTTCACCATGGCGGGGCTGAAACGCCCCTCACGCCGCAGCGGGCTGCGCTTTAACCATTATAGCGATGCCGTCTATGCCGCGATCAACGGCGAAGGCGTCACGCTCGGCTGGCACAATCTCCTCGAACGCCCGCTCGCCGACGGCCGCCTCGTCCGTCTCGGCGACGTGTCGGTCACCCCCGGCGACGGGCATCATGTCGTCGTCCCCGATCATGTGCGCGACGAGCCGGCGGTGGAGGCGTTCGTCGCCTGGATCGAGGCCGCCTTCGCCTCAGACCTCTGACGGCAGCAACGTCGCCTGACGCACGCGCCGCCAGGCGTGCGGCGTCATCCCCTCCGCGGCGCGGAAGGTGCGCACGAGGTGGGAGACGTCGCAAAAGCCGGTCTCCGCCGCGATCCGCGTGATGCTCTCGGACGGATCGTCGAGACGCTGCTTCACCTTCGCAAGCCGGATCGCCCGCGCCGCCTCCTGCGGCGACAGGCCGAGCGCTTCGGCGAAATGGCGTTCCAGGGTCCGCCGGTTGACGTGGAGGCGCTGGGCAAGGCGGGCGACCGTCAGCGGCGCCTCGATCGTCTCACGCATCAGGGTGAGCGCGCGGCGCACCAGCTCGTCGCGGGTCGACAGATCGAGCGGGACGGGCTGCGGCCGCTCCGCCGCGAGCGCCTCCTCGATGATCATGATGTTGAGGCTCTTCTTCGCCGCGACGCGGCCGATATGGCGCTCCACGAGATGGGCCGCGAGATGGGCCGAGCTGACGCCGCCGGAACACGTCATCCGATCCCGGTCGACGACGAAGATCTGATCGGACACCGGCTCCAGCCCCTCGAACTCGTCGAGAAAATCGTCGCGATGGAACCAGGAGACGCAGCACTGATAGCCCTGCATCAGTCCGGCATGGTGAAGAATGAACGCCCCGGTGCAGATGCCGACGAGCGGCACCCCGGCCCGGCCGGCCTCCTGAAGGAAGTCGACGACCTCCCGCCCCACCGGCTCCACCGACCCGATCAACCCGCCGACGACGACCACATAATCGAAGCGACGCGGATCGCCGAGCCGCGCGTCGGGCTGGACGGTGAGCCCGCAGCTCGACCGCACCGGGTTCATCGTCGCCGAAAGGACGTGCCAACGGCAGAAGATCTGGCGCGAGCGATCGCCCTCGTCGGCGGCGAGGCGCAGGACGTCGACGAAGTTGGCAAAGGCGGACAGGGTGAAGCGATCGGCGAGGATGAAGCCGATCGACAGGCGCGGCTTGGTGGTCGTGTCCATCGCGAAATCTCCGGCGGCTGGCGCTGGCCGATCCCGGGCGCGGCCCGATCGTCGCAATCTCGTCTATGTCGCAAAAATCATGCCCGCGCGACGCAATTCTTCAGGCACGAATCCTCACTTGGCGCGACATTCAGGCCTCGCGTTCGAGTGGAGGGCCGCCGTGACGCACTTTTCCTTCATGTCACTTCTGTCCGGTGCCTTCAGCGCCAACGAAAATTGGCGCCCGCAATGGCCCGACGCCACCCCGAAGGACGAATATGACGTCGTCATCGTCGGCGCGGGCGGACACGGTCTCGGCGCGGCCCACTATCTCGCCAAGGAGCACGGCATCACCAATGTCGCGGTGATCGACAAAGGCTGGCTCGGCGGCGGCAACACCGGCCGCAACACGACGATCATCCGCTCCAATTATCTCTATGACGAGAGCGCCCGCCTCTACGACCATGCCCTCGACCTGTGGGAGGGCCTCTCGCAGGACCTGAACTACAACGTCATGTACTCCCGCCGGGGCGTTCTGATGCTCGCCCACACGGTGCACGACGAGCAGAGCTTCCGCCGGCATATCCACTCGAACCGCCTCAACGGCGTC
The DNA here is from genome assembly GCF_021556395.1 of Acuticoccus kalidii. GTDB lineage: Bacteria > Pseudomonadota > Alphaproteobacteria > Rhizobiales > Amorphaceae > Acuticoccus > Acuticoccus kalidii. The sequence continues at coordinate 319,953 of NZ_JAKGCS010000006.1, read as the reverse complement.
GACAATCAGTGGCTCTCGACCGCCGAGGTGAAGGCGTTCTGTCCGCCGGTGAATGTCTCGCCGACGGCGCGTTATCCGGTGATCGGCGGCGCGCTCCAAAAGCGCGCCGGAACGGCCCGTCACGACGCGGTCGCCTGGGGCTTTGCCCGCTCGGCCGCGGCGCGCGGGGTCGACATCATCCAGAATTGCCCCGTCACCGCGATCCGCCGCGGACCGGACGGCGCCGTCCTCGGCGTCGAGACCGGCAAAGGGTTCATCAAGGCGAAGAAGGTGGCCGTCTCCGCCGCCGGCCACACCTCGGTCGTGATGGAGACGGCGGGGGTGCGCCTCCCGCTCGAAAGCTATCCGCTGCAGGCGCTCGTCTCCGAGCCGGTGAAGCCGTGCTTTCCGTGCGTCGTCATGTCGAACACGGTCCACGCTTATATCAGCCAGTCCGACAAGGGCGAACTCGTGATCGGCGCGGGCACCGACCAGTATACGAGCTACTCCCAGCGCGGCGGGCTGCCGGTGATCGAGCACACCCTCGCGGCGATCTGCGAGATGTTCCCCATGTTCCGTCGGATGCGGATGCTGCGCATGTGGGGCGGCATCGTCGACGTGACGCCCGACCGGTCGGCGATCCTCGGCAAGACGCCCGTCCCTGGCCTCTACGTCAATTGCGGCTGGGGAACCGGCGGTTTCAAGGCGACGCCCGGCGCGGCCCACACCCTCGCTTACACCGTCGCGCGGGACGAGCCGCATCCGATCAACGCGCCCTTCACCCTCGAACGCTTCACGACGGGCCGGCTGATCGACGAGGCCGCGGCCGCCGCCGTCGCCCATTAAAGCGCGCCCGGCTCTGATCCGGGGATTGCAAGACCCGCTCCATCTTTCGCATCATCCAGGCGGCCCCCGATGGTCCCGACGATGCGCCAGGAGGCCACGATGCTCCTCATTCACTGCCCCTATTGCGACAAGACGCTGCCGGAGGTGGAGTTCGCCTATGCCGGCGAGGCCCATATCGTCCGCCCGGCCGATCCGGCCGCGATGAGCGACGAGGCTTGGCGAGACTTTCTCTTCATCCGCACCAACGCCCGCGGGCCCCATTTCGAGCGATGGCGGCACGTCCACGGCTGCGCCCGCTTCTTCAACGCCGTGCGCGACACGGTGAGCGACCGCTTCCTCGCGACCTACAAAGCCGGCGCGCCGAAGCCGGACCTTGCCACCCTCCTCGCCGAAACGGAGCGCGCACGATGAGCGACATCGCCGCCGAACCCGAGATCGGCCTCGCCTTCCGCGAAACCGGCGCGCCGGTGGCGGACGGCGCCTTTCGCGTGGCGCGCCGCGGCCGCGTCGAGCGGACCCGCCGCGTCGGCTTCACCTTCGACGGCAAGCCCTATGGCGCGCTCGGGGGCGACACGGTCGCCTCGGCGCTGCTCGCGAACGGCGTTCATCTGATGGGACGCTCGTTCAAATATCATCGGCCGCGCGGCATCCTGTCGGCAGGCTCTGAGGACGCGAACGCGCTGATCGGCACGTCGCGCGGCCCTGGCCGGTTCGAGCCGAACACGCGCGCGACGATGCAGGAGGTGTTCGACGGCCTCGCCGCCGAGAGCCAGAATCGCTGGCCCTCGCTCGGCTTCGATATCGGCGCGATAAACGACGCGATCCCGCACCTCTTCGCCGCGGGCTTCTATTACAAGACCTTCAAGTGGCCGCGCCCCTTCTGGCACCATGTCTACGAGCCGGTGATCCGTGCCGCCGCCGGCCTCGGCCGCGCGCCGCACGAGGCCGATCCCGACAGCTACACGGCCCGCTACCACCACACCGACATTCTCGTCGTCGGCGCGGGCCCGGCCGGCCTCGCCGCCGCCCTCGCGGCCGGGCGGAGCGGCGCACGCGTCCTCCTCGTCGACGAGCATTCGGAGATGGGCGGCAGCCTCCTGTCTATGCCCGAAATCGGGATCGACGCGCGCGGCGCATGGTCCTTCCTCGCCGAAACGCTCGCCGAACTCGCGAGCCTTCCGAACGTGCGCCTTCTCCCCCGCACCACCGCGTTCGGCTATTTCCATCAGAACATGGTCGCCCTCGCCGAGCGGCTGACCGACCATCTCGCCTCCCCGCCCGATGGCGCCCCGCGCGAGCGGCTGTGGCGCGTCAGGGCGCGCGAGGTCGTCCTCGCCCAGGGCGCGATCGAAAAGCCCCTCGTGTTCGACGGCAACGACCGGCCGGCCGTCATGCTCGCCAGCGCGGCGCGCACGATGCTGAACCGCTATGGTGTCCTCGTCGGCGAGCACCCGGCCGTCGTCACGAGCCATGACAGCGCCTATGCGACCGCCTTCGAGCTTGCGGACGCCGGCGCGACCATCCCGGTGATCATCGACGCGCGGCCGACGGTCGAGCCCGTCCTTCTCGACGAGGCGGCGCGTCGCGGCATCGCGGTCGCCACCGGACACACCGTGCTCGGCACCGAGGGGCGGATGCGCGTCTCCGGCCTCAAGATCGCCCCCGTCACCGGCGGGACGATCGGCGCGGCGCGGGCGATCCATTGCGACGCGGTGCTGATGTCGGGCGGGTGGACGCCGTCGCTGCACTTGTTCTCACACACCAAAGCGAGCCTCGTCTGGGACGAGGACCTCAAGACCTTCCTGCCCGGCCAATCGCCGGAAGCCTGCGTGACGGCGGGCGGGGGCGCGGGGCATTGGGGCATCGCGGCCGCGCTCGAGGACGGGGCCCGCGCCGGCGCCACGGCCGCCGCCAAAGTCGGCCACCTCGGACGGGTCCACGATTTCAGCGTCGAAGGCGAGCGCGTCGAAACCGGCGCGACGATCGCCGCCCTTCCCTCGCGCGGGACACGGGGCAAGGCCTTCGTCGACCATCAGAACGACGTCACCGCCAAAGACGTCCGCCTCGCCGTGCGTGAAGGGATGCGCTCGATCGAGCATGTGAAGCGCTACACCACCACCGGCATGGCGACCGATCAGGGCAAGACCAGCAACATCAACGCCCTCCTGATCGCCGCGGAGGCGCTCGGCAAGTCGCCGCCGGAGGTGGGCCTCACCACCTTCCGCCCGCCCTATACACCGACCACCTTCGGCACCTTCGCGAACCATCATGCCGGCGCGACCTTCGAGGTGACGCGCAAGACACCGATCAACGGCTGGGCCGAGGCGCAAGGCGCCGTATTCGAGCCGGTCGCCCTCTGGCGCCGTGCCCGCTATTTCCCGCGCGGCAACGAGACGATGCGCGAGGCCGTCGCCCGCGAATGCCGCGCGACGCGCGAGGCGGTCGGCCTCTTCGACGCCTCGACCCTCGGCAAGATCGAGGTCGTCGGCCCGGACGCGGCGGAGTTCCTCAACCGCCTCTACACCAACCCCTTCCTGAAGCTCGCTCCCGGCCGCTGCCGCTATGGCGTGCTTCTCGGCGAGGACGGCTTCATCCGCGATGACGGCGTGATCGCCCGGATCGCCGAGGACCGCTTCCACGTCACCACCACGACGGGCGGCGCGCCCCGCGTCCTCACCATGATGGAGGACTATCTCCAGACCGAGTGGCCCGATCTCAAGGTCTGGCTGACCTCCACCACCGAGGAATGGGCGACCGTCGCCCTCAATGGCCCGCTCGCCCGCGCCGTGCTCGCCCCGCTCGTCAAAGGGCTCGACATCGCGGCCGACGCGTTCCCCCATATGTCGGTCGCCGAATGCAAGGTCGCCGGCGTTCCGGTGCGGCTCTGCCGCATGAGCTTCACCGGCGAGCTCGGCTTCGAGGTGAATGTCCCGGCCCGCCACGCCCTCGCGGTGTGGGAGGCGATCTGGACGGCCGGCCAACCGCACGGCATCACGCCCTATGGCACCGAGACGATGCACGTCCTGCGCGCCGAGAAGGGCTTCATCATCGTCGGCCAGGAGACCGACGGGACAGTGACGCCCGACGATGCGGGCCTTGCCTGGGCGATCGGCAAGACGAAGCGCGACTTCGTCGGAATGCGCTCGCTCGCCCGGCCGGATCTCGTCGCCACCGGCCGCAAGCAGCTCGTCGGCCTGCTGACGCGGGATCCCGCGACCGTCCTCGAAGAGGGGGCGCAGCTCGTGGAGGAGGACGCGCGGCCGCCGGTGCCGATGATCGGCCACGTCACCTCATCCTATTGGAGCGAGACGCTCGGCCGCTCGATCGCGCTCGCCCTCGTCAAAGACGGCCGCGCCCGGATCGGCGAAACGCTCTATCTGCCGATGCCCGACACCACGATCGCCGCCGAGGTCGTCGCGCCGGTCTTCTACGATCCCGACGGCGCGCGGTTCCATCTGTGAGGCCCAGCATGACGACACACGCCGACGGCCCGGTCGCCCTCTCGATGGCGGACACCGGCGCCCGCTTCAGCCTTCGCATCGGCGTCACGCCCGATGACCTCGCCGCGGCGGAAACCGCCTTCGGCGCCCCGATCTTCGCGACGATCGGCGCTCGAGGCCGCGAGGCGGGGCGCGAATCGCTCTGTCTCGGGCCGGACGAATGGGTGCTGACCGCCCCGGAGGCCGACCGGGCCCCCATCGCCACGGCCTTCGCCGGGATCGGCGCGGCCCACCCGCACAGCCTCGTCGATATCAGCGACCGTGAGATCGCGATCGATCTCGAAGGCGAGGCCGTCACCGCCCTCCTCGCCCAAGGCATCGCGATCGACCTCGACGCCTTTCCCTCCGGTCACGGCACGCGCACCGTCTATGACGGGATCACCGTCGTTCTGCGGCGAGACGCGGCGCACGCCTTCCGTCTGGAGGCCTGGCGATCGTTCGTCCCGCACGTGTGGCACCGTCTCACCGAGGGCAACAAGGAGCTCGCCCTCGGGATCTGACGGCGACCTCCGGCGGGGCGGCGGGCGGCCGGTTCAGGAGGCGAGACGCTCGTCGTCGGGCCTTGAGGCGAGCGGAGCGCCGTTCGCCTTCGGCGGGGCGAGCACGGTCGACATCTCGCTCGGCGACACGACCCCCATGAGCTGGCCCGCATCGCCGACCACCGGCAGCGGATATTCGGTTTCGAGCGCCGCGGGCAGCGCGGTCTCGAGCGCATCGTCGGCCGCGAGGGTCGGCCCGGTCTCGGCGACGTCGTAGAGGGTCTGGCTGTTCCCGCCGGCGCCCGACACCGCCTCTTCGAGCCGCGCCGCGCTCGTCACGCCGCGATAGCGCTCGCCCTCGACGATATAGCCATAGCGCGCCCCGACGCGCCGCATCTCGTCGAGCGCCCGCTGCATGTTCTCGCCGGTGAGCCGCGCCTGGGGCGGCTTCATCACCACCTCGACGGTGAGAACGCGCGCCCGGTTCACGTCGCGGACGAACTCGGCGACATAATCGTCGGCCGGGTTGAGGAGAATCTCATGCGGCCGGCCCACCTGGGAGAGGCGCCCGTCCTTGAGGATGGCGATATGGTCGCCGAGCCGCAGCGCCTCGTCGAGATCGTGGGTGATGAAGACGACGGTTTTGCCGAGCTTGGCCTGAAGCGCGATGAGCTGGTCCTGCATCTGGCTGCGGATCAGCGGGTCGAGGGCCGAGAACGCCTCGTCCATCAAGAGGATCTCGGCGTCCGTCGCGAGCGCGCGGGCGAGGCCGACGCGCTGCTGCATCCCGCCGGAAAGCTGCGTCGGATACTGGTTCTCATAGCCCGACAGGCCGACGGTCTCGATCCACTCCATCGCCTTGGCGTCCCGCGCCGCCTGGCGCACCCCGCGCACCGCGAGCCCATAGCCGACATTTTGCAGAACGGTGCGATGCGGCATCAGCCCGAAGCGCTGAAACACCATGCTCATGGTGGTGCGGCGGAAACGCTCCAGCGCCCGGTTGGACATCTCGAGGACGTTCACCCCGTCGACCATGATGCGCCCGGCGGTGGGATCGATGAGCCGGTTGATGTGGCGGATGAGGGTCGACTTGCCCGACCCTGACAGCCCCATGACGACGAAGATCTCCCCCTTTTCGATCGACAGGGAGACATCGGCGAGGCCGAGCGTGTGGCCGGTCTCGGCGAGAAGCGCCTCCTTCGAGAGGCCGGCGCGATAGCGCTCGAGCGCCCGTTTCGGCGCGGGCCCGAAGATCTTCGTGACGTTCTCGACTTCGATGAGAGCCATACAGCGTCCTAACGCGCGACATGCCGGTGGGTTTGGGCGCGAGCCCCGACCGACTGCGAGATACGGTCGAAGATAATGGCGAGGATCACGATGGCGATCCCGCCGATCAGCCCCTGCCCGGCATCGTTGCGTTGCAGGCCGAGAAGGACGGTCTCGCCGACACCCCGCGCGCCGATCATCGACGCGATGACCACCATGGCGAGCGCCATCATCATCGTCTGATTGATGCCTTGCATGATCGAAGGAAGGGCGAGCGGGATCTGAACGCCGGTCAGCATCTGCCAGCGCGTCGCTCCGAAGGCGCGGCTCGCCTCGACGACCTCCGCGTCGACATGGCGGATGCCGAGATCGGTGAGGCGGATCAGCGGCGGCGTCGCGTAGATCACCGTCGCGAGCACCGCCGGGATCTTGCCGAGGCCGAAGAGCATCACCGCCGGGATCAGGTAGACGAAGCTCGGAATCGTCTGCATCAGATCGAGGATCGGGTTGATGATCGAGCGCGCCCGGTCGGATTTCGCGGTGAGGACGCCCACCGGCACCCCGATGAGGACCGCGATGCCGACGGCGACGATCATGATCGCGATCGTCTGCATCGCCTGGGTCCAGAGGCCGAGCGTGCCGACGAACCAGAGCGCGACGACCATCGCGATCGCCAGCCTGAGCGAGCGGGAGGCGGCATAGGCGATCAGGCCGAGCGCCGCGAGAACGGCAAGCACCGGCGAATCCCGCAGGAGCCGCTCCAGCCACACGAGGGCCTGCAGCAGAAAGTTCGAGAACGCCTCGAACGTGTCGCCATGTTGGACGACAAGATACTTCACGAAGGCGTTGGTCGCATCGCGGATCCAATCGCCCACGCGCTCGCCCAGAAACAATGTGTCGTTCATGTCCGGCTCCGTGACGCGGGACCGCGCCGAGGGGAGAGGCGCGCGAACGCCTTCGATCGTTCAGGAGTGGGCGCGGAATAAGCGCCTTCGGCGCGCTCGGCCGGTCGGGACGGGCCCCGCCGGCCCCATGCGGCGCGACGCGGCCCGGCCCTGCCGTGGGTGACGTGTCGCGAGGCCGGGAGTGGCGGGCGTTTCCGTTCTCCCGGTCCGCGCATCGCGTGCGCCTACTCGCCGATGGAGGCCGACACCCGCTCGGCGACGGCCTCGGGAACCCAGGCTTTCCAGACGTCGGGATGCTCCTTCAGGAACATCTCGGCCGCCTCCGGCGCCTCGGCATCGTTGTCGCGCATGAAGGCGAGCGCTTCGCTCGTTTGGGCGCTCGTCGTGCTGTAGTTCGTGAAGAAGGCCGCAAGGTTCGGCGCGGACTCGGTGAACGCCGTGTTCGCCCCGATGACGACGCGCGTCACCGGATAGGCGGTCGCCTTGGTCGGCGCGTCGGACGCCATCATCTCGTTCCAGATCGCCTCGTCATAAGGCGGCTCTTCGAGCTTCACGAAGTCGTATTTGCCGATCAGCCAGGTCGGCGCCCAGAAATAGAAGAGAACCGGCTGCTCGCGCAGATAGGCCGATTCGATGGTCGCCTCGAGCGCGGCCCCGGCGCCGGGGCGCACGTTGCTATAATCATCGGCGAGCCCGTATGCGATCAGCTTCTTGGAATTGACGATCTCGCACTGCCAACCGATCACGCAGTTGAGAAAGCGCCCTTTGTCCGGCTCTTCCGGGTCGCGGAACAGCGACTTGTAATCGGCGAGATCGGTCACCGACTTGAGGTCGGGTGCCGCCGCGTCCGGCCCTTCGACCAGATAACGCGGGACGTACCAGCCTTCCGTGGCATCGGGGAAGGTCGCGCCGAGGCGTTTCACCTTGCCCTCCGCCTCCGCGTCCAGGAAGGCCTGGGCGGTGTTCGCGGTCCACACCTCCATCAGAACGTCCACGTCACCGCGGCCCATGCCCTGATTGAGGACGAGCGTGGTGCCGGGGATGACGTCGGTCTCGCAGCCATAGCCCTTTTCGAGGATGGAGCGGGCGAGCGCGGTGTGGAAGGCGGCCGAGCCGTAATCGAGCCCGCCGAACATCACTGGCCGGTCGAGGTCACAGGCGGCGTCATCGGCGCTGGCGGGCGACAGGCCGGCCGCGGCGACGAGGGAGAATGCGGCGATTGCGGCGCAACGAGCAATCATGAGGACGGCTTCCCATTGGAACGTCGAAGAGGACGAACCTAGAACATCCAGAAAGCCGGTGTACACCGGCGCACGACATTTTCGCGCAAACCGCAGGCGCCCCGCCGGTCCGGCGGGGCCGTGGGTTAATATTCTTTGCCGTAAGCGTCGAAATCGAGCCGGTAGGCTTCGCGGATCTTCGGCATCGTCCGCTCGTTGATGAAGGCGCGGCTCGACGGGAAGCGGCCATCGGCATAGCAGCCGCGCGTGATCCGCGCCGTTTCCGGCGTATCGCCGAGGGCGGCGGTCCGATCCGCGTCGGAGCCGTGATGGTGGCTCGACCCTTCGATCGCGTCCATGTCGATCGGCTTGACGCCGGGCTCGCCGCTGACCTCGGCCACCCAATCATTGAACCGCTCGATCGGCACGATGCGCTGGACGAACTCGTCCTCCCCGGTGATGAACTGGGGCGACAGATGTTGGTTGATGCTCTGCGGCGAGCGGGTCTCGAATTCGTCCACCATCTCGAGATGCTCGAGAAAATTGATGCCGTCCTTCGGATCCTGGCCGCGCGCGGCGAGCCACTCGTCGACGAGGAGCCAATGATCCTGCACCCAGTGGCGGCGGTGGGTGATGATCGCGCCCCGTTCGGCGAGCACGAGAAAGGCGCTCGGCGCGCGCACCATCGGATCGCGAACGACCTTCACGACCTTGTGCGTTCCCTCGCGCAGCGCCGCGGTGAGCTCGCGCTTGTAGCCTTTGCGCTGCTTGAAGACCTCGGTTTCGTAATTGTGGATCCACAGATTATGGGCCAGCGCCTCGTCGAGCAGGCCGAGCTGCGCGAAGAACCACTTCACCACCGTGGTGCAGCCGGATTTCTGGCTCCACAGGAGGATATAGGGAAAGGACGGGTCGTAGAGCGGAACGCGATAACGCACGCAATCCGGCAGAGGCGCGGTCAGATTTTTCAGAATCACGGGTCTCCCCTCAAGGCTGCGGCGGAAAATGCGTCGATGCGGAACGGAAGTCCATGCCCCCATATAAAGTTCGCGTGCCCCTAGGACAAAAGCGGCCATACGCAGCGCCTGGAGCCATGCTAGAGAGTGAGGATGGCGCCCCGCACGGGCTTGATGCGATCGGACGGCGACCGCAGAACAGCCCGACCCCATCGTGGCCCTGGTGGCGACCAAATAGGAGTTGTTGCGTCCCGTATGATCATCTCGACCCTGGCGAGCCTCGCCGTCTTCGACACCATCGCCTTCCTGCCGCTCGCCATCGTGGCCGGCCTCGTCGTCCTGTGGCGGCGTCGGCGCCCGTTCACCCGGGCGCGCGTGATGGATGTCGCCCTCTCGGTCGGGCTCCTGGTGATGATGGGCGCGCGCTATGCCTTCCTCGCGGTGATGACGGTGATGATGCCGGCCGCCGTCCTCGGCGGTGAGGCGACGCCGGCCGCGGCGGGGATCGCGACCGCGCTTTACGCGCTCGTCGCGCTGATCGGCTTTCTCGCCTATCGGGGCGGCGTCGGGTGGCGCGTCGGCGGAACGCTGGTGTTCGCCGTGGCGACGCTGACCGAAACGGTGATGAACGCCGCCTTCATCGGCGCGGGCGCGATGCGCACGTTCGACACGCTCCTGTCGGTCGCGATCGCGGCGGCGATGATGATCCTCGCCGCCTTCCATTGGACCTATCGCACGGCGACGCCCAACCCACTCGGCAGCACCGGCCGCCCCTACGATTATTGAGGACCGGGCGCAGCGGCGGACAAACAAAAGGGCCGCACCGGGCGGCCCTCCTGGCACAGGCGCGACTGCACCTTATTCTGGCACACGCGCGCGACTGAGGCTTATTCTCGCACACGCGCGGGATCGCGCCTTATTCGGGCACGCGCGCGGATACGCGCTTTATTCTGGCAAAGACGCGGGTCCGCGCCTTGCTCCAGCTTCACCGCGGAAACACACCCTGTTCCGGCTCGGGCGGGGAAACGCCCTCACTCACAGACGGGCGCGGCACCGACCGCGCCCCGTTCGCCCGCGACGCGCGCGGGCCGTCCGAATCCTCAGTGCACGCTGACCGTGACGAGGTTGTTCTCCATCGCGTTGGCGAGCACCGCCTGCGGCGTATCGGCGAGCACGATCGGCGTGCCGTTGGCCGACAAGAGCGCCCACAACCTTAAGCCCGGCGCAATTTCGGGCGCGTTGGGGAAGAGTGCGGACACCTCCTCCGAACGGAAGGAGCGCACATAAGCGACGTGACCGGACCCGAGTTCAGCCAGCGTTTCGGCGCTGATGGTGTGGGTCTGTTCGGCGGAATTGCGTTCGATCTCAGTCATAACTCACGAACTCCTCGACTGCGGCGCCGGGTTGGCACCGATCTCGATGGTACGTACCGTCCGCTCCGGCTCGGGACGCGCGAGGTCGATGGACAACAGCCCATCGGCGAGCGCCGCACTCAAAATCTCAATCCCCTCCGCGAGCACGAAGGCGCGCTGAAACTGCCGGGCCGCGATCCCACGGTGGAGAAATTGGCGGCCCATGTCCGCCTCGGGGGATTGTTGGCCACGGATCACGAGCTGATTGTCTTCCACGGTGACGGAAAGCTGATCCCGCGTAAAGCCCGCCACGGCGAGCGTGATACGCAGCTTGTCTCCGATCTCCGAGGAAATGCGTTCGATATTATAGGGCGGGTAGCCATCGCTCCCGCTCTTTGTCACGCGATCCAGCACGCGCTCTATCTCTTCAAAGCCCAGAAGCAGCGGGCTCGAGAGAGGGGTCATCCGAGTCATCGTTTGCAGTCCTTGCGACAAGCGACCGTTGAGAGGGCCCATCGGGCGCCCTCTCGTCAGTGATATTTGGGGCTTCGTCGCCGAAACGCAAGCAGCCGTCCCCAGCGCGCCGGGCGGGGTGCCGAACGGATTGGGCGGCGTCCGGTCGGCAGGACGCCGTTGAAGGTCAGCGCGCCGGACGGGCGAGAAGGTCCGGCCGGCGCTCTGCGGTGAGGCGCTCGCGCTCGGCACGCCGCCAGGCCGCGACCTTGGCATGATCGCCGCTGGTGAGGACCGCGGGGATCGTCCGCCCCTCCCACTCCGCCGGGCGGGTGTATTGCGGATGTTCGAGGAGGCCGTCGGCGAAGCTCTCCTCCTCACCGGACGCCGCATTGCCCATGACGCCCGGAAGCAGCCGAACGACCGCGTCGAGCATCGCGAGCGCCGCGATCTCGCCGCCCGACAGGATGAAATCGCCGAGCGAGACCTCGACGAGCCCCCGCGCCTCGATGACGCGCTCGTCGACACCCTCGAAGCGGCCGCAGACGATCGTGACCCCGTCGCCTTGGGCGAGGCTTTGCGCATCCGTTTGCGTGAATGGCCGGCCGCGCGGGCTCATCAATAGACGCGGGCCGGCACCGCCCGCCCCGTCGATCGCGGCGGCGAGGACGTCGGGCCGCATCACCATGCCGGGACCGCCGCCGGCCGGCGTGTCGTCGACCGAGCGGTGGCGGTCGGTCGCGTAGTCGCGAATGTCGACGGCGTCGAGTGACCAGCGCCCGTCGCGCAGCGCACGGCCGGCGAGCGCGGCGCCGAGGGGGCCGGGAAACATTTCGGGATAGAGCGTGAGAATGGTCGCCGCGAACATCAGCGGGCGGGCCCTTCGCCCTCTTCGCTGTCGGCGTCGTCGCCGGGCCCGGCAAAATCGGCGGCGTGATCAGCGTCCGAGCCGTCGCCCTCCATCTCGGCGCTTTCCATCTCGCCCTCGCCGGGCTCGGCGTCGTCGAGAAGGCCGAGCGGCGGGTCGATCACGAGATAGCCTTCGGCGATATTCACCTCCGGCACCACCGCGCGCGTGAAGGGCACCAGCGCGTCCCGCTCGCCTTCGATGTCGAGAATATCGCCCGCGCCATAGTCGGCGACATTGCGCACGATGCCGAGCACGGCCCCATCGACGAGGCGCGCCTCGAGGCCGATGAGATCGACATGGTAGAATTCGTCGTCCTCCGGCCGCGGCAGCCGGCTGCGGGGGACCATGAGCGACGTGCCGCGCAGCGTCTCTGCGGCGTTGCGGTCCGCGATCCCTTCGACGGCGGCGACGATCGCCTTGCCGATCGGCTTGACGGAGGTGAGCTTGTAGCGCCGCCCCGCCTCGTCCTCGAAGGGGTTGTAGCGGCGCAAAGCGAGGGGGTCCTCGGCGAAAACGTTGAGCTTCACGGCCCCGCGCACGCCATGGGGTGCACCGATCGTGGCGATGACGATCCGCCGCTCACTCATTCACCGCTCCATCATTGCCGGACAAGGTCCGGCTCGCCTCTCGCGGACGGGCCAGAACGCGCCGCGGAGACCGCGACGCGTTCCATGAACCCGGTCCCGTCGGTCTTACGCCTCGGCGCTCTCGGGCGCTTCGGTGGCTTCGGCAGCCTCGGCCGCGGCGGCGGCACGCGCATCGGCGCGCTCCTGGGCCTTCTTGCCGGGCTTCGCCTTGTTCGGGTTGGACCGGTCGGGACGGCTCGCGATGCCGGCCTGATCGAGGAAGCGGAGCACGCGATCGGTCGGCTGGGCGCCCTGCGTCAACCAATGGCGGATGCGCTCCTCGATGAGGGTCACGCGCTCCGGATGGTCCTTCGCGAGCATCGGGTTGTAGGTGCCGACCTTCTCGATGAAACGGCCATCGCGCGGCGAGCGCACGTCGGCAACGACGATGCGATAATAGGGGCGCTTCTTGGAGCCGCCGCGGGCGAGGCGAATACGGGTGGACACTTCGGGTTCTCCTTCGGAAAATTGGCGCCGCTCGGGCGACCGGGTTCGTTGTTGGCGTCAATACGCCGGTGTCGATGTCTCGTTCGCGCGAAGGCCGATCGCGCGATCGAGCGCGGGACGATCCGGCATCCGATGCCGCCAGACGGCGGCGCGTTCGCCGGAGAGTTCGGCCATCCCCTCATGCGTGGCGCCGAGACGGCGCGCCACACTGAGCGATGCGGTGTTCGCCTCGTCGATGAACGAGACGAGACGGATGCGGCCCTGCTCGCAGGCGACGTCGCGCACGGCGCTGACCGCCTCTTGCGCGAAGCCGCGACCGCGCGCGTCCGCGGTGATGTTGTAAGCGAGCTCGACCTCGGGCCATCCGGCCGGGTGATAGAGCCCGACCGAGCCGACGAACGCCCCGTCATGCTCCACGGCATAAAAGCCGTAGCCGCGCAACATCCACTGCCCGGCGAGCGCGAACAGGAGCCGCGAGGCCTCGCCATAACGGCGGGTGCCGCCGAGAAAGCGCATCGTCTCCTCGTCCGCGACATGGGCGGCGAGGCGGGGCAGGTGATCGGGCCGCCACTGGGTGAGCGTCAGCCGCCGGGTGCGGATCGTGAGCGGCATCGCGCTCGTCTCGAGGAGCACCTCGCGCTCATCGTCGGCGATGTCGGGCACCGGATGGCCGGCGCACTCATAGCGCAGCACGTCGGCCGCGATCGCGTCATCGCCGAGCCGCGTCCGCCCGTCGAGCGTCGCGCCGGCGGACAGAGCGAGCTTGTGCGAGGCGGCATTGTCCGGCGCGATATAGCTGACGAGCGACGGCGCGCCGCACGCCTCGGCGACCGAACGGATCGCCCGCACCGCCTCCGCGCCGTACCCCTTGCCGCGAAATCCAGGCAGAAGGCCGTACATGATCTCGATCTCGGGCCGGTCGGCCGGGAACCACGGGCCGGCATAGCCGACGAAATCCCCCGCGCGGGTGGTGAGGCCGTAGACGCCGAAGCCGTACACCCACCACTGGCCGGTCATCCGGGCCATCATCTCGAACGCGCCGGGGAGGTCCTTCACTCCGCCGACGAACGTGGTGGAATCGGGATCGGCCCAGAAGGTCGCGAAATCGCGGAGCTGGTGGACGCCCATCGGCTCGAGCACGAGCCGCTCCGTCTCGATGAGACGCGGCATCGCAAAGCCGCCGAGCGCCGCGCGCTCAGACCGCTCGCGCGCTTCGGCTTCGAGGGGGGAGAACGCGATCGTCACCGCTTTTTGCCCTTCGCGCGCTTGCCCTTGCCGTGACCGCCCGGCAGGCCCGGAAGACCGCCGAGGCCCGGAAGGCCGCCACCCGGCATCCCGCCGAGACCCGGCAAGCCGCCGCCGAGGCCGGGCATTCCGCCACCCGCATTGGCGGGCATCTGCTTGGCGAGCTTCTCGAGCTCGGCCGGGTCCATATTCTCCATGCCGGCCGGCATCTTGGGCATACCGCCGCCACCCATCATGGCGCCGAGGCCGCCCATCAGGCCGCCTTTCTTCTTGCCCATCATCTTCATCATGTCCGCCATCTGGCGGTGCATCTTGAGGAGCTTGTTCACCTCCTCGACGCGGGTGCCCGAGCCGGCGGCGACGCGCTTCTTGCGGCTCGCCTTCAGGACGTCCGGCTTCTTGCGCTCCTCACGGGTCATCGAATTGATGATCGCGACCTGCCGCTTGATCACCTTGTCGTCGAGCCCGCTCTCGGCCATCTGCTTCTTCATCTTGCCGATGCCGGGCATCATGCCCATCAGCCCGCCGAGGCCGCCCATCTTCTCCATCTGGCCGAGCTGATCTTTCAGATCGTCGAGGTCGAAGCCGCCTTTGGCCATCTTCTTGGCCATCGCCTGCGCCTTCTCGGCGTCGACGTGCTCGGCAGCCTTCTCCACTAGGGAGACGATGTCGCCCATGCCGAGAATACGGTCGGCGATACGCTTGGGGTGGAATTCCTCGAGCGCGTCCGCCTTCTCGCCGACACCGATCAGCTTGATCGGCTTGCCGGTCGTCGCGCGCATCGCGAGCGCCGCGCCGCCGCGCCCGTCACCATCGACGCGGGTGAGGACGATGCCGGTGATGCCAACCCGCTCATCGAACGACTTGGCGACGTTGACGGCATCCTGACCGGTCAGCGAGTCGGCGACGAGGAGGATCTCGTGCGGGTTGGTGGCCTTCTTGATGTCGGCCATCTCGTGCATCAGCGGCTCGTCGACATGGAGACGGCCGGCGGTGTCGAGGATGACGACGTCGAACCCGCCGAGACGCGCCGCGGTCATCGCCCGTTCGGCGATCTGCGTCGGCGTCTGGTTCGGGATGATCTTCAGCGTCTCGATGTCGTTCTCTTCGCCGAGCACGCGGAGCTGCTCTTGCGCGGCGGGGCGCTGCACGTCGAGCGAGGCCATCAAAACGCGCTTCTTGTCACGCGTCTGGAGGCGGCGGGCGATCTTGGCGGACGTCGTCGTCTTACCGGAGCCCTGGAGACCGACCATCATGATCGGCAGCGGCGGGGCGGCGTGCAGGTCGATCGGCTCGGCCGTCTCGCCGAGCGTCGCGACGAGCTCGTCATGGACGATCTTCACGACCATCTGGCCCGGCGTCACCGACTTCACGACGAGGGCGCCGACCGCCTTCTCGCGCACGCGCTCGATGAAGTCGCGGGCGACCGGAAGCGCGACGTCGGCCTCCAGAAGCGCGCGGCGCACCTCGCGCAACGCCATGTCGACGTCGCTCTCCGACAGCGCGCCACGCCGCGTCAGCTTGTCGAAGATGCCGGAAAGGCGATCTGAAAGACTGTCGAACATGGCTCCACCCGTTGGTAAATCGACGCAACGCAAAACGCGCCCGTGGGCGCTACGCGCTGACGGACGTGGGGGCGCAGCCTGTGCCGCGCGAGGGCTAAGTACGCCCGCCGCAGGCCCCCGTCAAGCCGAAGCGCAGCGCGTCTGCGCGAAACCGTCGCGAAACCATCACCCGGCCTTCGTGGTTGGTGGGGAAGCAACGAGAGGAGCCGAAACTCATGGCCCGTTCCAACCCATCCAAGGATCCCAACAAAGGCATGCCCTCGGAAGAGGATCTCGCCGGCGACATCATGGGGCGCAACGCGCTTCAGGGCGACGATCAGGAGAGCGTGCGCAACGAGCGCCAGGTCATGCCCGACGCCAAATTGACGCCGGACGCCGATCCCGTCGAAAGCGCCAAGTTGACGGACAAGGACGTCCGGGCAAAAGCTGAGCTCGGCAAAGGCAATCGCTACAGCACCGACAAGAAGGCCAAGGAGGCCAAGCGATGAGCGTAGAGGAGAGCGGCGAGGAGAATGCGGACCTCGACCTCAATGTCGATCCCGATCTCGTTCGCCTCATCGTCGCGAAGGCGAGCGCCGTGGTGTTCGAAATGCCCGACGCGGAGGACGACGAGCCGGAGATCGAGACCGAGCTCGACGCCGGCACGGGCTATGAGCGCTCCGACGCCGCACTCGCCGAGGAGGACGAGGACGTCGACGGCACGCGCGAGGAGGTCGCCGCGATGATCGACTCGCTGAATGTCGACGAGCAGGCGGAGCTTCTCGCCCTCACTTATATCGGCCGCGGCGATTATGAGCCGTCCGACCTCAAAACCGCCATTCGCGACGCGAAAGCGCAGCACAGCGGCCCGGCGAGCCATCGCCTGTTCGAGATCGATATCTTTCCCAGCTATCTCGAGACCGGGCTGGATTCCTACGAAGATTGGCGGCGCGATCAGCCGGAATAAAGCCGGCGGGTCGTGTCTTCGTCCTGCGAACGTCACGCGGCGGGTGAAAACCCGCCGGCGCCGTCCCCCGCGCGCCGCGCCGCAAGGCGGCGCGCCCCTTTGCCGAAACGCGCCTTAAAGGCGGACGCCTGACGTCGGCCGCGTGCGCCACCACCACACGAGAAGTGCCGCGCCGACAAAGGCAAAGCCGATATCCGTATAGAAAATAACCCCGGCATTGCCCGGCGCGAAATTGTCCGCGACGATCATCTGCCGGATGTGCCCGCCCGCGGCGCCGAGCATAAAAAGCGCCGGACCGAGGACAGCCGCCACGCGCGCCGAAAAGCCGGACCATGTCGCGAAGACGCCGACCGCCGCGAAGCCGAGGCTCGCAAAGCCCACCTCCGCCTGAAACGGGCTCTGCTCCCAGCCGATGAACCGGGCCGCGATCTCCCCGAAGACGGTGTGCATCACGAAGTTGTAGAGATAGCTGACGCCGACCGAGAAGAACAGGAACGTCGCAAGCATCGCCTCGGCGAGCGCGTGCCCGGTGCGCGCCCTCCCCGCCAGGAAGACGACGAGACCGGCGACGAGGCCGACCAGAAACAGCGTCAGAGTGAAGTTTTCGAGCGCCAGTTTGATCATCGCAGCCTCACGGAGGATCCCGCCCTTTTCTCGCAGGAAACTCTAAAGGGCGGATGATCGGCCCGCGATTTTGTGCTCTATGGTTGCAACGACAAGAACACGCTCGGGGACGCCGCCATGGAGAGCCGCCCGCATCCGCCCGAACAGGCCGAGGGGGACACCTTCCCGAAGCTTCTGCTCGACAATGCGCGCCGGCGGGCCGACCGGCCGGCGATGCGGCAGAAGGATCTCGGCATCTGGCGGACCTGGACCTGGGCGCAGATGAAAGACGAGGTGATGCGCTTCGCCCTCGGTCTCGAAGCGCTCGGCGTCAAACGAGGTGACACGGTCGCGATCATCGGCGGCAACCGTCCGCGCCTTTATTGGACCTTCGTCGCCGCCCAGTCGCTCCAGGCGATCCCCGTCCCGGTCTATTCCGACGCCGTCGCCGAGGAGATGGCCTTCGTTCTCGACCATGCCGACGCAAGCTTCGCCGTCTGCCAGGACCAGGAGCAGGTCGACAAATGTCTCGGCGAGCAGGAGCGGCTGCCGAAGCTGAAGACGCTGATCTATGACGAGCCGCGCGGCCTGCGCGACTACGATCCCGAGCACCTCCACGCCTTCAGCGCCGTCCAGGCGATCGGCGCCGACCGGCTCGCCACCGACCCCAAACTCGCCGCGAGTTGGGAGCGGCGCATCATGGCCGCCTCGGGGGACGATCCGTCGACGATCCTCTACACCTCCGGCACCACCGGCCAGTCGAAGGGCGTCGTGTTGCCGGCCGCCGGCGCCGTCGCCGCCGCGCGCGACACCGCCGCGTTCGACCATATCAGCGAGCGCGACGAGGTGCTCGCCTATCTGCCGCTCGCCTGGGTGGGCGATCATTATCTCAATTATGCGCAAGGCCTCGTCGCGGGGTTCTGCATGGCGTGCCCGGAAAGCCCGGACACAGTGCAGCAAGATCTCCGCGAGATCGGGCCGACCTTCTATTTCGCGCCGCCGCGCGTGTTCGAGAGCCTCCTCACCCGCGTCCTCATCCGCATGGAGGATGCGAGCCGGCCGAAGCGGGCGATGTTCCACCACTTCATGCGCGTCGCCAAACGCCATGGCGAGGCGATCCTCGACGGGCGGCCGGTGCCGCTGCCGGGCCGCATCGCTTATTGGCTCGGCGAACGGCTCGTCTACGGCCCGCTGAAGAACGTCCTCGGCTTCAGCCGAATTCGGACGGCGTACACGGCGGGCGAGGCGATCGGGCCGGATCTCTTCTCGTTTTTCCGCTCGCTCGGCATCAACCTCAAACAGCTCTACGGCCAGACCGAGGCGTTTCTCTACATCACCGCCCAGGCCGACGGCGCCGTTCGCGCCGACACGGTCGGCCCCGCGATGACGGGCGTCACGATCAAGCTCGCCGACAAGGGCGAGGTTCTGTTCAAGTCGCCGGGCATGTTCACCGGCTATTTCAAGGCGGCCGACAAGACGGTCGAGGCCCTCACAGAGGACGGTTTCGTCAAGACCGGCGATGCCGGCATCTTCGAGCCGGACGGCCAGCTCAAGATCATCGATCGCGCCAAAGACGTCGGCCGCCTCACCGACGGCTCGCTTTTCGCGCCCAAATATCTCGAAAACAAACTGAAATTCTTTCCCGAAATCCGTGAGGCCGTGACCTACGGGGACGGCCGCGACTTCGTCACGGCGATGCTGAATATCGATCTCATCGCCGTCGGCAACTGGGCCGAGCGCAACAACATCGCCTACGCCTCCTATCAGGAGCTCGCGCAGCACCCCCGCGTCGCGGAGACGATCCGCGCCCATGTCGCCGCGACCAACCGCGCGCTTGCGGACGACCCGCAGATGGCCGGGATGCAGATCCGCCGCTTCCTCGTCCTCCACAAAGAGCTCGACGCCGACGACGGCGAACTCACCCGCACCCAGAAGGTCCGCCGCGCCTTCGTCGCCGAGCGCTACGCCCCGCTGGTCGAGGCGCTTTATGGCGGCAAGACGGACTGCTTCATCTCGACCGAAGTCACCTTCGAGGACGGACGGAAGGGGCTCATCCAGGCGACCGTCGCGATCCACGACGCCGAGACCACGACCAGCCGCGCCAAAGCCGCCGCCTGAGGCGCGAAAGCGTGGTGATCGCGGCGCGGGTGCATTGTTTCGTCGCTGCGACGCTCTAGCTCAGTCCTGTTCGCGAACCGTTGAACACGAATGGGCCTTCGATGACCGAGTTTTTCGCCTTCCTCTCCGATCCCACCACCTACGCGGCGCTCGTCACCCTGATTGCGATGGAGATCATCCTCGGGATCGACAATCTCGTGTTCATCTCGCTCATCACCAACAAGCTGCCCGAGGCGCAGCGGGCGTCGGCGCGGCGGATCGGCATCGGCCTCGCGCTCATTCTACGGCTCGTGCTCCTCTCGCTGGTCTTCGTGATCGTGCACCTCACCCAGCCGGTGTTCGAGCTGTTCGACCACGCCTTCACCTATCGCGATCTCGTCCTCATCGCGGGCGGCCTCTTCCTCGTCTGGAAGGCGACCACCGAGATCCACCATTCGGTCGACCCGGAGGACGCGAAAGAGGGCATGATGGGCAAGGCGGTGACGGCGACGATGGGGGCGGTGGTCGTGCAGATCCTGCTCCTCGACCTCGTCTTCTCGCTGGACTCCATCATCACCGCCGTCGGGATGACCGATGAGATCGGCATCATGGTGGTGGCCGTCGTGATCGCCGTCGGCACCATGCTCGCCGCCGCCGGCCCGCTCTCGCGCTTCCTGGAGCGGAACCCGACGGTCGTCATGCTCGCCCTCGGCTTCCTGCTCATGATCGGGATGACGCTGATCGCCGACGGTTTCGGCTTCCACGTGCCGAAGGGCTATGTCTACGCCGCGATGGCCTTTTCGAGCCTCGTCGAGGTGCTCAACATCTTCGCCCGCCGCAAACGCCGGATCGACGCCGCGCAGAAGCATCCGGCATAGGGCGCCCCATCCCCCCGCCTCCCCTGCCTCCCCGCGCCTCCCCGCGCCGGCGGCGTCCGATCCCTCACGCTCTTGACGGTGGACGCCGCACTGGCAAACTTGGCCCAACGGGCCGGATACGACGCGATAAACTTCAACGATCATCGCGGCCTTCAGGGGGAATAACGGGTGATGGCCATCGACGCGCTCGACGACACGCGGACCGCCATACCACCACAGATGGCAAGCGCGCCTCCGCTTCTCGATGTGCGCGACGTTTCCCTCTCGTTCGGCGGCGTGAAGGCGATCCGCGGGGTCTCGCTCGATATTCGGAAAGGCGAGATCCGCGCCATCATCGGCCCCAACGGCGCCGGGAAGACGTCGATGCTCAACGTGATCAACGGCTTCTATTATCCGCAAGAGGGGACGATCACCTACAAAGGCGTCCCCCGCCGGCGGATGCGGCCCTACCAGGCCGCGGCGAGCGGGATCGCGCGGACCTTCCAGAATGTCGCCCTCTTCAAGGGGATGACGACGCTCGACAACATCATGTCCGGCCGGACGCTCAAGATGCATCGCGGCTTTTTCTGGCAGCTCTTGCGCGTCGGTCCGGCGCTCGAGGAGGAGGTCGCGCACCGCCGGCGGGTGGAGGACATTATCGATTTTCTGGAGATCGAAGCGATCCGCAAGACGTCCGTCGGGCGGCTTCCCTACGGCCTCCAGAAGCGGGTGGAGCTCGGCCGGGCGCTCGCGATGGAGCCCGACCTCCTCCTCCTCGACGAGCCGATGGCGGGCATGAACGTCGAGGAGAAGGAAGACATGTGCCGCTTCATTCTCGACGTGCGTGAGGAGTTCGGCACCACCATCGCCCTCATCGAGCACGATATGGGCGTCGTGATGGACATTTCGGACCGCGTCGTCGTGCTCGATTATGGCGAGAAGATCGCCGACGGCACGCCCGACGAGGTGCGGCGCGATCAAAACGTCATCGACGCCTATCTCGGCGTGCCCCACTGACGGCCGGCATGCGCAGCGTACATCGAGGATGATCCCGCCCCCTGATCCCCCTATAGGGTTGCGCGAAGGCCGTCTCGCCGGACGGCCGCCCGTCCCGGCCAGCCCTTGCGAAGGTTTCGTCCCGTGATCTACCTCGCCGCGTTCGCCTCCTACGACGCGGCTATGGCCCGCTTTCGCTGGCCGCAGCCGTCCGCGTTCAACATCGCCGAGGCCTGCTGCTTCGCCTGGGCCGCCCATGCGCCGGACAAGACCGCCCTGATCGTCCCCGATGAGCGGGGCGCGCCGCGCGCGGTCTCCTATGGCGCGCTCGCGGCCGCGACCAACCGGATGGCGAACGTTCTCGCGGCACTGGGCGTGGCGCGCGGCGACCGGGTCGCGGTGCATCTCGGCCAATGCCTCGAAACGGTGGTCACCCATCTCGCCATCTACCGGATGGGGGCGATCGCCGTACCGCTCGCCGCCGTGTTCGGGCCCGACGCAATCGCGTACCGGGTCGATCATGCCGGTGTCTCGGTGATCGCGACGACCGTCGCCGGCGCGGAGCGGATGCCGCCGCTCGCCGCGCGCATCCTCACGATCGACGGACCCGCCCCGAACGCCACCGCCCTCGCCCCCCTCCTCGACAGAGCGAGCGACCGCTTCGCGTCCGTCGCCACGCAGCCGGACGATCCGGCGATGATGATCTTCACCTCCGGCACTACCGGCCAGCCGAAGGGCGTGCTGCATGGCCACCGCGTGCTGATCGGCCATGTTCCGGGCGTCCAGATGCACCACGATCTGATGCCGCAGGACGGGGACCGACTTTGGACCCCGGCGGATTGGGCCTGGGCGGGCGGTCTCCTCAACGTCCTCTTGCCGGGGCTGATGATGGGGGTGCCGGTCGTCGCCCAGCGCAACCAGCGTTTCGAGCCGGACGAGGCGCTCGACTGGATCGAGCGCGCCGGCGTGGTGAACGCCTTCATTCCCCCGACGGCGCTGCGCATGATGCGCGACACACGGCCGACGGTGCGGCTGCGGTCCGTCGGCTCGGGCGGCGAACAGCTCGGCGCGGTGACCTTCCATTGGGCGCGCGAGCATCTCGGCCTCACGATCAACGAGTTTTATGGGCAGACCGAGTGCAATCTCGTCCTGTCGAGCTGCCGGCGCTGGGGCATCGCCGCGCCCGGCGTGATCGGCCGGCCGGTTCCGGGCCACCGCGTCGCGATCGTCGACGAGGACGGCACGCCCCTCGCCGAGGGCGAGCAGGGAACGATCGCCATCGCCGCGCCCGATCCCGTCACGTTTCTCGGCTATTGGCGCAATGACGAGGCGACGGCCGACAAATTCCGCGGCCCGTGGCTGATGACGGGCGATCAGGGGATCGCCGGACCGGACGGCATCACCTTCGTCGGGCGCGACGATGACGTGATCAACTCGTCGGGCTATCGGATCGGGCCGGGCGAGATCGAGGATTGCCTCGCCGGGCATCCCGAAATCTCGCTCGCCGCGGTGGTCGGCCGGCCGGATTCGATCCGAGGCGAGGTCGTCGCCGCCTTCGTGAAGCTCCGGCCCGGCGCCCCTTCCGACGAGGCGATGAAGGCCGGGATCCAGGCCCATGTGCGCGAACGCCTGTCGGCGCACGAATATCCGCGCATCGTGGAGTTCGTGGACGAGATCCCCCTCACGACCACCGGAAAGGTGATCCGTCGGCACTTCCGCTGACCGGGGGATCAGCCCTCGGGAACGATGAAGTCGATCAGCGCTTCGGCATCGAACCGGCCGTCGAGCGCGCCGTAGGCGACGCGGTGCCGGTCGCGCAGGCGCGAGGCGATATAGGCGTCCGACACCACGCGCGGCAGGTTGCGCCGCATCGTGCCCGCGGCGGCCAGCATCGCGAGCTGCTCGGCGAAGACGCGGGCGAGCGAGACATCCGCCGCCGCCCGCTCGCCGAGCCGGGCCACATCGTCGACGATATCGCCGTTCTGGTTGCCGAGGTCGGCGCTGATCTCGTCGAGCGCGTCGGCGAGGACATTCGGGTCCCGTTCCACCAAGGCGGCGAGTTCGAGCGCGGCTTCGCTGGCGCTCCCCTCCCACTGGCCGAGGACCGACAGGTCCGCCTCGATCCGGGCGACGGGATGCTCGTCGACCGCGGCGAGCACACCCATCGCGTCCCGCGTTTCGGCGAGGACGGCGGGGGCCGCCTTGAGCGCATAGATGCGCGCCGCGGGCGTCACGATGCGGGCGAGGGCATGGTCGCCATCGCGCTCGAAGGCCTGGTCGAACGCGCTGGCGAGGCGCATCGCGAGCGCGGTGTGGGCCGCGCTTTCGAGCGCGAGATCGGCGAGGACGCGCGCGTGCAAAGGCTGCGCGATCAACGCGCGTCCGAAGCTCTGGCGGTAGCGCGCGGCGTGCGCGGCGCGGGCGATGGCGGCGCGCATCGCGCCGGCGCTGATCAACACGGCGTCGAGCTGGGTGAGCGTGCGGACGTCGCGCATGACCTGAAGGCCGCGGCCGGGCTCGCCGATGAGGCGGGCGTGCGCCCCGTCGAAACGCATCGTGGCGAGCGCCTGCGCGCCGAGACCGCCGACCGACATGAGCCGGTCGATCCGCACCGCCTCGGCGTTCTCCGGCGCGAAGCGGGGGACCATGGCGACGGTGGGGCCCTCGCTCGTCCGGCAGAGGGTTAGCGCCATATCGGAATTGGGAGCGGCGACGAGCCACTTCTCGCCGGTGACGCGGAGCCGATCGCCGGCGGTCATCTCGCCGCGCATCGTGATGTTCGTGCGGTCGAGACCGGCATCACGCTCCGCAAGGGCGAGCGTGACGGTCGCCCCGTCCTTCTCCTCGAGGGGGATGGGGCGGCGGTCGTAACGGCGGCTCGCGATGAGGGGGAAAAGCTCGGTCTCGAGGTCGGTCGCGTAGGCGAGCGCGGCGATCGCGGTGTGGGTCGCCGAGACCGGGAAGAGGTGCCCCCGCTCGCACTGCGCGGTCAGAAAGAGGGCGGCGGCGCGGCGGCGGTGCTGGCGGCGATCCTCCCCCTCCTCCCAGGCGCACGACAGGAGGCCCGAGACGACGCTTCGGTTCATCAGCGCGTGATAGGCGGGGTGGATCTCCACCTGGTCGATCCGCCGTCCCTCGAAATCGAGCGGCCGCAAAGTGGGCCCGTGCGTCGCGGCGAGGCGGGCGACTTCCTGCGCCTCGGCCGAGCCCCAATAGGCGCCGAGGGCCTGAAGCTCGTCCTCCATCGCTTCGTCGAGTGCGGACTCGAGACAGGCGACGAGGACGGGGTCGGCGCCATAGGCGTTGAGCCCGGCATAATCGGGCGTCCGCGACGACGGCGCATCACTCGCCTCGCCGCGGCGCACGCCGATGCGCCGGGTCAGCGTCTCGTCCATTGTCTTATGCACCGCGCCATCCCCCGACCGGACCCCGGACCCGCACACCCATTACCCACGCGTTAACGTGTACCCGTCATGGTTGCTTGCAGCAACGCCCGACTTGCGAGACGGTGAATATTCAGCCACCTATCGCGGCGTACAGGCAACACAATCGGGACATTCAATGCCGGATCCGATCACCTGGGCCGACGCATGGCCGTATTTCGTCTTCTTTTTCGCTTTTAGTTACCTGTGCGGATCGATTCCATTTGGATTAATTTTGACTCGCGCCGCCGGACTCGGCGACGTTCGCAAGATTGGTTCGGGAAATATTGGCGCGACCAACGTATTACGCACCGGCCGCAAAGATATTGCCGCACTGACACTGCTCCTCGATGCCGTCAAGGGCGCGGTGCCGGTCCTCGTCGCTTGGAAATTTGCCGGGGAGCCGGCCGCCGCGGTCGCGGCGATCGGCGCGTTTCTAGGCCATCTCTTCCCGGTCTGGCTGAAATTCCGCGGCGGCAAAGGGGTCGCCACCTATGTCGGCTGCTTGATGGCCGCGATGTGGCCGGCCGGGCTCGCCTTCGCGGCCGTCTGGATCGCGACCGCGCTCGTCTCGCGGTACTCCTCGCTCGCCGCGCTGCTCGCCTCGCTGGCGACGCCGTTCGTCCTCGTCTGGCTCGACGACTATCTGCTCGCCCAGGTCTTCGGCATCATGACGGCCATCCTCTGGTACAAGCACAGCATGAACATCCGCCGCCTCGTCGCGGGCGAGGAAAGCCGGATCGGCAGCAAATCATGAGCCCGCGGACGGAAGAGGACGCGGTCGCCTGGCTGCGCCTCATCCGTTCGGAGAATGTCGGCGCGGCGACCTTCCACGCCTTGCTCGGCCGCTACGGCACCGCCGCCGCGGCGCTCGACGCGCTTCCCGCGCTCGCCGCGGCGGGCGGGCTGAAGCGCCCCATCCGCATCGCGGAACGGGGGGCGGTCCTGCGGGAGGTGGAGACGGCGGACCGGATCGGGGCGCGGCACGTGTTCCTGGGCGGACCGGGCTACCCGCCCTCGCTCGCCGCGATCCACGCGCCGCCGCCGGTGCTGATGGTGCGCGGCGATCTCGAGATCCTGACCCGGCGGCCGATCGCCGTGGTCGGCGCGCGCAAAGCCTCCAGCGTCGGAACCACGATCGCAGGCACCCTCGCCGCGGCGTTCGCGGATCACGGCCACGCCGTCGTCTCCGGCCTCGCGACGGGGATCGACACCGCGGCCCACAAGGCCGCGCTCGCGGGCGGGACGGTCGCCGCGCTCGCGGGGGGCGTCGACCGGCCGACGCCCGAAACGAACACCGCCCTTGCCGAAGAGATCATCCGAACCGGTGCGCTGATCTCGGAAATGCCGCTCGGCTGGTCGCCTTATGCGCGAGACTTTCCCCGGCGAAACCGGCTGATCGCGGGCCTCTCCGAAGCGGTCGTCGTGGTGGAGGCGGCGGCGAATTCCGGCGCGCTGCACACCGCGCGATTCGCGCTCGACGAGAATCGCGACCTCTTCGCCGTTCCGGGCTCCCCGCTCGATCCACGGGCCGCCGGCTGCCTGCGGCTCCTGCGCGACGGAGCCTCGATGGCCATCGACGCCGAGGACGTGTTGCAGGCGCTGCGGCCGCAGCAGGACACGGGACAGTTCGCGGAAGACCCGCCGCCCGCCTTCGCCGTCCCCGTGGCGTTCGAGGATGATCCGCATCCCGGCACGATCGAACGGATCGCCGACAGTCTCTCCCTCTCCCCCATCGCGATCGACACGCTCGCGCGGTCGACGGGGCTGCCGGTCGGCGAGGTTCTGGCCGCGCTCGTCGAGCTCGAACTTGGCGGGCGCGCCGAAATCGAGCCCGACGGCACGGCTCGTCTCTGCCCGGCGGCGACGGCCTGAGCTCAGCGCCGCCCGCCCTTCGGCGGCTCCAGCCGATCGAGGATCTCGTTCGTCACCTCCCGCACCCCGTCGGACCCACCGTGCGCATGGACCTGAAGGGCGCCGGAGCCGAAGCTCTCATCGACGGCGTTCTCGATGAGACGCGCCGCGTCGTTGAGCGGCGCCGTCTCATGACGATCGCCGAGCCAGTCGAGCAGCATGGCGCCGGAGAGGATCGCCGCGGTGGGATTGGCCCGTCCGCTCCCCGCGATCTCCGGCTCGGAGCCGTGCGCGGGTTGGAAAAGCGCGTGATCGTCGCCGATATCGGCGGACGGGGTGAAGCCGGGGCCGCCGACGATCGCCGCCGTCACCGTGGAGAGGAGTTCGCCGAGGAGGCTTTCGGTGAGGATCACGTCGAAGGTCGACGGGCGGGTGAGGAGGGCGAGCATCGCCGCGTCGAGATAGAGGTGCGCCGTGCCGATCCCACGATAGCGCTGTGCCACTTCGTCGAACACGGTGCGCATGAAGGCGTGCGTGACGAGGAGGTCGGCCTTGTCGACCAGAGTGACGGTCGCCGCGCGGGCACGATCGGCGGCGCGCCGCATCGCCTCCTCGAAGGCGAAGCGGCTGACGCGCTCGGTGAGGCGGCGGGTCATCGTGATTTCGTCCCGCGCGATCTCGTCCGTCTCGACGACGCCCTTGCAGCGGGCGCCGAAATGACCGCCCGTCGATTCGCGCACCACGGCGAAGTCGACATCCGGCGTCAGCATTCCGTTCAGGAGGGAGGGAACGCCCGGGATCGTGCGGATCGGACGAAGGCCGGCATAAAGCTCGAACACCGACCGGAGCTCGAAATCCGGCGCGATCTCCGTCCCGTCGACATTGCGCACCCGAGGCAGCCCCATGGCGCCGAGATAGATCGCGTCGGCCTTCTCGCATGTTTCGACGACGGCGTCGGACAAGGCCGTGCCGGTGTCGAGAAAGGCCTGCGCGCCGGCGCGCTTCACCTCGAAGCCGAGAGGCGGCGCCCCCGCCGCGCGGACGGCGGCCGACATGACGGCGAGCGCGGCGGGAGTGACCTCCCGCCCGATCCCGTCGCCCGGCAGCACCGCGACCCGCAAACTCCCTCGCATCGGCCGACCCTTCCCATCACCCTGACGGCGTCACGCAAAGTGCCCGTGACACACGCGCACAATCTACCTATAATTGCAATCTATCGTAGCGACACCGACTCGTGGTACCGGCTGATGGCTGGTCCCGCGAGACGATGCGTATTCGCGCGGACGACGCGGAACCAGACAACGACGCGGACCAAACCAAGGAGGGTGGACATGGCGGATGGACGGGTCGCGATGATCGCGACCGTGAAGGACGAAGGGCCCTACCTTCTCGAATGGATCGCCCACCATCTGGCGCTCGGCTTCGACGGCATCGTCGTCGCCTCGAACGATTGCACCGATGGCACCGACCACATGCTGGACCGGCTCGCCGAGCTCGGCCATCTCACGCATTTCGACAATTATCCGCCGTACAAGAATATCGGCATCAACATTCAGACCGCGGCCTATGCGCGGGCCCGTCGCTATCCGGCGGTCGCCACCGCGGATTGGGTCATCACGCTCGACGCCGACGAATTTCTGAACATCAAAGTCGGCGCGGGCCGAATCCCCGATCTTCTCGCCGTTCTGCCCGACGATGCCGATCTCGTCCCGATCTGCTGGCGCATGTTCGGCGACAACGGCCTCACCGGCTGGATCGACGCGCCGTTGACCGACGTGCAGACCCGCGCCGCCACGCCGCAGAACAACCAGAATCAATGCAAGTCCCTCATTCGCGACCATATTCGATGGCCGATTTTCGGCCCGCATCGGCCGCGTGAGGTTGCGGATACGGATCCGTCAAAGCGCATCCACTCGCAGATGTACTATCCTCACGGTGTCCGCGTGAAAGAAGACAACGAAATGCACCCCTATCGCGGCCGCTTTCGGATCGTCGCGGCCTCCTGGGCGGTGGCACAGATCAACCATCATTTCGTGAGAACATGGGAAACGTTCAAATTAAAGGCGTTTCGCGGCAATGTGTTTCGCCCCGTCCCTGAAAATATATTTGATGACCCGCGATATTCACGCGAGCGATACGACGAATTCAATACAAACGACGAAGAAGACGTTTCGATCCATCGCACGAAGCCGGCGCGCGACCGGATCCTCGCCGAGCTGATGGCCGACCCCGTGCTCGCCCGCCTCCACGCGGCGGCGTGCGCCAGCGCGAAGGAGCGGCTACAGGCGATCGGCATGGTTTGATATCCGCCCCTGAACACGGCGCACGGGCGTGGTCTGCGGGTGCGATGGGCGCTATGGTCGACATGATTGGCGACAATGCGCGCCACCACGCCCGACCCGAGAGAGACCCCCATGATCCCCATGAACCGCCTCGGCCGCAGCGGCCTTCGCGTCTCGTCCCTTTGCCTTGGCACGATGACCTTCGGCGCCCGCACCGAAGAACGCGACGCCGCGATCATCTACGCGCGCGCCCGCGAAGCCGGCATCAACTTCATCGACACGGCGGACACCTACAATGCCGGCAAGTCGGAAGAGATCGTCGGCCGGCTGATCGCCAAAGAGCGCGACGATGTCGTCCTCGCGACGAAGGCGGCAAACCCGTTCGGCGACAATCCGAACCACGCTGGTCTCTCCCGCGCCTGGCTGATGACCGAGGTCGAGCGCTCGCTGAAGCGGCTCGACACCGACCGCATCGACGTTCTCTATTTGCACAAGGAAGACCACGAGACGCCGCTCGAAGAGACCGTGCGCACCATCGAAGACCTCGTGCGCAGCGGCAAGATCCGCTATTTCGGCGTCTCCAACCACCGCTCCTGGCGCATCGCCGAGATCGTGCGTTATTGCGATCAGGCGAACATCACCCGCCCGGTGGTCTGCCAGCCTTATTATCACGCGATGAACCGCGCGATCGAGGTCGAGGTCCTGCCCGCCTGCGGCCACTATGATATCGCCGTCTTCCCCTATAGCCCGCTCGCCCGGGGCGTGCTCTCCGGCAAATATTCCGGCAACACCGTTCCCAGCGACAGCCGCGCCAGCGCCTCCGACACCCGCCTCCTCGAGACCGACTTCCAACCGGCCTCGATCGCCGCGGCGGACAAGATCGTCGCCCACGCGAAGGCGCGCGGCGTCGCCCCCACGGCCTTCGCGATCGCCTTCGTCCTCGCCAACCCACTGATCACCGGCGCGGTCGTCGGCCCGCGCACGCTCGAACAGCTCGAAGCCTATCTCGAAGCCGTCGACGTCGCCTGGACGGCGGACGACGAAGCCGCGGTCGACGCCGTGGTCCCCCCGGGCTCGCACGCGGTCCCGCATTTCCACGATCCGCGTTATCCGCTGGAAGGCCGTCCGACCCGCTGAGGGCCGACTTCGGGAGCGGCCGCACACCGCTCCCGTCCCCGCGGCCCCGTCACCGTACGCGGGTCGATCTCGCGAAAATGTGCTATGGCCCCTATTGGCCGGTGATCGCGGACCGGATAGCTCTTACGCCTTCACAATGGGAGGCGCCGATGCTCCGCTTCTATTTCCACCGCACGCCCAATCCGATGAAGGTCGCTCTCCTCCTCGAGGAGCTCGGCATTCCTTACGAAGTCGTGCCCGTCGACACCTATAAAGGCGAGCAGCACGCCCCCGCCTTCCTCGCGATCAACCCGAACGGCAAGACGCCGGCGATCGAGGATGACGGCGTGCGTGTCTTCGATTCCAATGCCATCCTTCTCTATCTCGCCGAAAAGCACGGCGCCTTTCTCGGCGACCCGACCGACCGGGGCGAGCTGTTGTCCTGGCTCTTCTGGATCGCCTCGGGCCTCGGCCCGTTCTCCGGCCAATGGGTCCATTTCCAGACCGCCGGCGCGGCGGAGGGCGGCGAATACGCCAAGCGGCGCTATCGCTTCGAGGCGCACCGCCACTATCGCGTGCTCGACCAGCACCTCGCCGGACGAGGCCATATCGTGGGCGAGACCTACACCATCGCCGACATGTCCGGCTGGGCCTGGATCCGAATGCATCAGCGCGTTCTCGGCGAAGGCGCGCTCAGCGCCTATCCGGAGATCGAACGCTGGTTCGAGGGGGTAAATGCGCGCCCTGCCGTCACCCGCGCGGTCGCGATCCCGGACAATTTCGCCTTCAAGGCCACGGTCGACGACGAGGCGAAACAGTCGCTCTTCCCGTCAAACTACGTCGCGCACACCGCCTGACGCTGGTCAGCGCGCGGCATTCGGGTAGCCGAGGGCGCGCAGCCGGTCGAGCGCGCCTTGCAGGATGACGGCCGCGGCCACGCGGTCGATCTGCTCACGCCGCTTGGCGCGCGAGGTGTCGGTTTCGAGGAGCGCGCGGTTCGCCGCGACGGTCGACCAGCGCTCGTCCCACGAGACGAAGGGGCATTCGGTCAATTTCGTCATGTTGCGGGCGAAATCGCGCGTCGACTGGACGCGCGGCCCCGCCGTCCCGTCCATATTGATCGGCAGGCCGACGATGAAGGCGGCGACATTATAGGCGGCGGCGAGGGCGAGAAGCGCCTCCGAATCCGCCTTAAACTTGGTGCGCCGGATCGTCTTCAGCGGAGAGGCGATCCGCCAGCCTTCGTCCGACACCGCGATCCCGATGGTGCGCGTGCCGTAATCGAGCCCGAAGAGCGCGCCGGACAGGTCGCCGATCTCCTCGATCGGAGTGAAGGGAGACGCCGCGCTCATCGTGCGTCCACCGCGTGCGCTCGCACCGTCATCGGGCCTCTCCATCCGTCCGCGGCCACAGCGCCCGCGCGTCCGACCATAGAGCGCCGGGGTGGGCCGAGACGAGCGAAACGAACCGCGCGACAAAGCCGTCCACCGCCTCGGTATGAACCGCATGATGGGTGAGAAGGCCGATCGGCCCGCTTTGCGCCGCCGCCATCTCGACCATCGCGAGGAGGGCGTCCTCGCCCGCAAGGCTCCGATCGCCGCGCCATGCGATCGGATCGATGTGGGTGTCGACCCGCTTGAGCGGCGCCGGAACGACATCGCCGCCATAACGGGAAAGGCCGAGATAACCCGCCTGCGCGAGCGGGGCGGCGAGATCCTCCCGCATCCGGTTCCAGGGCGGGACCATCACCGGCCAGAACGCAGGCGAGCCTTCGAGACGCGTCCGCGCGGCACGGCAGGCGGCGACGAGATCGGCGACATCACGCGCGCCGCCGAGCTCGGCCGACTTGCCGGAGCGCTCCCGATTTTCGTGCGCGATTCCGTGTTGCACCATCACATGCCCATGGCGCTCGCAGTGGCGCACGATGCTCGGCTCGGCATGGTTCGGGATGACGGCGAGCGTCAACGGCGCGGCTTCGCGCGCGGCGAGCGCGGTGATCGCGTCGAGACGCGGCCCCTCGCGCACCGCGTCATCGTCGCGCCACCAGACGCGCCGGGGCGTTCCGGCTTCGGCCGCGGCATCGAACAGGCGCGTGAGGCGGTCGAAGACGGGTTTCATCGCCGGGCCGCGATCAGCATTTCGGCGCTGCGGCGCGCGCCCTCGGTGTCGACCGCGTGACGGCCGGGCCGCGGCTCGGCGAGCGCCGCGGTGACGGCGGCGGCGAGGCCCTCGGCCGTCAGCGTCGCCTCGGGCAGGACGCGGGCGAGGCCCCGCCGCGCGAGGGCGTTGGCGCGGTCGGTCTGCTCGGTCTCCTCGTCGGCGGCGAAGGGGACGAAGATCGCCCGCGTTCCGGCCGCCATCACGTCGAGCACGGTGTTGTATCCGGCTTGGCTGACCGAGAGGCTCGACCGCTCCAAAAGTGCGCCGAAATCCGGCCGGTTCGCCTCCACGATCGCGTTGCGGGGCGCACGGTCGCGCCAGGCGGCGAGCTTGGCGCCCATTTTCGGCGAGACGAGAATACGCCACCTCACCGCCTCGTCGCGCCGCGCGGCGCCGATGGCCGCCTCGACGAGGGTCCCGCCGACACCACCGCCCCCGGCGGAGACGACGACCTCTCCCGCCCCGTCCAAATCGCCTTCGGACACGGGCCCGGTCGGGGGCGCGGACGGCGCAGGCCGGTGCACGAAGCCGGTATAACGCAGAAGATCGGCGACCTCTCCCGCCGCGGCGAACGAATCGTCGAGGCGGACGAAGGCCGGGTCGGCGTGGACGAGGATCAAATCGTACCAAGCCCGCGCAAGGCCGGTCATCGCCGCCTCCTTCGCCGCGCTCTTGCGCACGAGGACATCGCGGACCGAGCTTGCGACCACCGTTTTCGCCGGCATCGCCTCGAGCACCGGCAAGATTTCGCCGGCGAAGGCCCGGCGGCCGAACGGAAAGGTCTCGGTGAGGAGAATATCGGGGTTCGCCTCCCGCACGATGCTGAGGAAGTGCGCGCGGCGGCGTTCCTGGATCTCGGCATAGGGCGTGCCGTCCTCGGCGAGGATCGTGCGGAAGCTCGCGTCCGTCGCCGCAACGGGATCGAGCGCGGCGGTCCTAATGCCCGACAGGTCCAACGTGGCCGGCGCCCGCGCCCCGAGGACGAGCGTCACCTCGGCGCCCGCGTCACGGAGCGCGTGGGCGAGCGCTGCGGCGCGCACGGTGTGGCCCGTGCCGAGAAGATGCTGCACCCAGATGACGGCGCGCATCAAAGTGGCGCGACCGCTTTCAGTCCACTCGCCGTGAACGAGAGGCGATGCGCGACCGCGCGCGTCACGAGTGCGTCGAGACGGGCGGCGCCCACGTCGATATCGTGCTCGCCGGCGAAGGCGCGCGCGGCCTTGCCCATCCGCACCCGTCGCGGTGGGTCGGCGAGGAGCCGGTCGATCGCCTCGGCGAAGGCGGCCGGATCGCCCGGCTCGACGAGAAGGCCGGTCTCCCCGTCGCGCACCACATCCGCGACGCCGGGCGCCGCGCCGCCGACCACCGGAAGCCCCGCCGCCTGCGCCTCGAGAAATGCGAAGCCGAACGGCTCGTCGAGCGCCGGCCAGACGAAGAGATCGCCGTCGCGCAACAAGGCGGCGAGCGCCGGCTGATCGAGCAGGCCGACGAAGGTGCCCGGCGGGAAAAGCGGTTCGAGCGCCGGTCGCGCGGCGCCGTCGCCCGCGATGACGAGCTCGGCCGCGCCCGTCAGCCTGCCGAAGGCGTCGGCGAGGACGCGCAGGCTGTCGGCCTTGCGCCCCTCCCGCATCATCGCGGCCGACACGAGACGGTTGCCGGTCGGCGGGCGGCGCTCACCGAGAAAGGGCCGTGTGTCGATGAACGCCGGCACCCATTCGAGGCGGCGGGGCATGTACCGTTCGAGTTCGACATGGTCGTGCCGCGTGACGGCGGCGACGACATCGGCGCTCGCGAGCGCGATATCGGCGAGAGCGAAATGCCGGCCCCACGGTCCGGCCGCCTGCTTCGGCGCGCGGCTCGCCTCGACGATCGCATAAGGAAGCCCGAAGCGCGCGGCGAGGGTCGGGCCGAGAAGATCCGGCGCCTTGTGGTAATTGTGGTATGTGAGCACCACATCGGGCGCGCCCTCCAGGCGCCACTCGGCGGCGATCCGCTCGATCTCGGCACCCGCCTCGGCGAGCAGCGCATCGAGGCCCTCCGGCGTCGGTCGCCACGTCACGAAGCGCGAGGGGCAGCGGACCGTGTGTCCCGCCCGCTCGAGCGCCGTTACGATGAGGCGCGCGAAGGTGCGATCGCCCGAGGGGACCGTGTGGTCCGGGGATTTCATCGGTGTGAGAAACCCGATCCGCATGGGTTCAAGCCGCCTTTTGCTCCCGCCCGGCCTCTGCCAGGCGGCCGGCGAGATAGGTGATCCCCGGCGCCGACGAGAACGCGGACGCGACGCGCGCGATGCCGGCACGCCCCATCGCCTCGCGACGCGCCGGGTCCGCCGCGAGGCCGCCGATCGCCTCGGCGAGCGCCGCAGGATCGCGTGGCTCGACGAGGATGCCGGTCTCGGCGGTGACGATTTCGGGGAGGGCCGAAACGCGTGTCGATACCACCGGCAACCCCATCGCCATCGCCTCCATCACGACGTTCGGCAGGCCGTCCCGGTCGCCGTTCCTGGCGATCCGGCTCGCGAGGACGAAGAGATCGGCCCGCCGGTAGGCCTCGATGACGTCAGAGCGCGCCCGCGGACCGGAAAAGTCAACGCGGCTTGCGATCGCAAGCCTGTCGCACAGCGCCTTGAGACGCGGAATGTCGGAACCGCCGCCGATATGCTCGAAGCGCCAATCGAGCCCCGCCGGCAGACGGGCGAGCGCCCGCACGACATCGTCGAGCCCTTTCTTCTCCACCGCGCGGCACACCGACAGGATCCGGATCGGTCCGGCCTGTCGCCGCACCGGCGGAGCCTCGAACCGCGAGAGGTCGAGCCCGTGATAGACGAGGGCGACTTTCTCCCGGCCGGTGGCCGCGACCGACAAAGCGTTCAGATGGCGCGCGTTCGTGGCGGTGCAGGTCGCCCCCCATTCGGCGTCCGCGATCTTCTCGGAAAGGTCCCAGTCGGGAGTCGTATAGATGTCCTTCGCGTGGGCCGAGAAGGCAAACGGCAGCCCCCGCAGCTTGGCGGCATAGCGCGCGACGGAGGCCGGCGTGTGGAGGAAATGGACGTAGATCATCGCGACATCGTCAGGCAGCTCCGCCGCGAGGACGGCCGCCTGCCCCCAGCGCCGGCGACGGCTCGCCGAGCGGTCCCGGGCAAGGTCGGCGCGATAGGCCGTCTCGGCCGCCTCATAGGCCGGCATTGCGGCGACGATCGCGCGGGCGCGGCGCACCCGCTCCGGGTCGTCGCGCAGATATTCGGGCAAATAAAGGACGGGCGCGGTGATCTCGCGATGGAGATCGTGCACGGCCCCGTCGGTCGGATGACGGAGCGAGACGATGAGGATATCGAGCCCGGTCCGCTGAAGGCCTAGGATTTCCTGTGCGATGAAGGTCTCCGACAGACGCGGATACCCTTTGACGACGATGGCGATGCGCCGCTTGCCCGTCACGATAGACCCACTTTCACCGCTCGCGATCGACACCTGGCCGCATCATCGCACCAGTGAAAGTTGGGACTTGGCCGGCGTCCCGGTGCGCAGGATCTCCTCGGCCCGATCGTTGATCACCTCGAGACCCGACAACAGCTCGTTATGGCCGGCAGCCGACGGCGCGGTCTGCTCCGGCAACCCGGCGAGCGCATCGACCATGATGTCGACGTCGGGATAGGCGTCGATCGGCAAGCAGGTGACGAGCCCCGCCGCCTCGGCCTTGTGGGCGCGGATCGCCTGCTCGCGCCGCGGCACGACGCGCGGGACGAGAAGGGTCGGCTTGTCGAAGGAGAGGATCTCGCAGAAAATATTGTACCCGCCCATCCCGACGATCGCGGTGGCTTCGGCCATCAGCCGCTCGATCACCGGCGTGAAGCGCAGCACCTCGACATGGCGAAGCGCTTCGGCGCGCGCCTTGAAGGCAGCCTGCGCCTCGGCCGGCATGAAGGGACCGAGGACGACGAGCGCCGGGAACAATGGCCGTTCGTGCGCCTCATAGGCGCGCAGAACCCAATCGACCAGCTCCATCCCATCGCCGCCGCCGCCCGGCGTGACGAGGATAAAAGGCTCCTCGCCGAAGGGTCGGTTCTGCACCGCCCCATCGCTCGCTGGGATCTCGCGCCGGAGATAGCCGGTGAAGAGCATCTTTTCGCGAACGCGGTCGGACACGTCGATGCCCTCGAGCGGGTCGTGGATCTCCTTGCGGCCATAGACCCAGATATCGTCATAGATCGATTCGAGGGCGCGCACGGCGTGCTTGCGCTCCCACTCGCCGGCGAGCGACGCCGGATCGTCCATCACGTCGCGCAGGCCGAGAACGAGGCGGCTGCCGCGCCCCTTCAGCATCCGCAGCGTCCCCTCGACCTCGCCGCGCAGACCGAGCGGCTCCTTGTCGACGATGAAGATGTCGGGATCGAACACGTCGGCCGTGTGCTCGATGATCGAGGCGCGCAGCTTCAGCATGTCCTCGATGTCGAGCCGGAGCGAGTGGGACGAATAGGCGCCGTCCCGCAATTTGATGACACCGGGAACGCGCACGAAATCGACCCGCGAGCGGAAGTCGAAGCTGCCGATGATCGGTGAGCCGGAGAGAATGATCACCGACAGGCGCGGCATGCGCTCCACCATCGCATGGGCGATGGCACGACATCGGCGCAAGTGACCGAGCCCGAACGAGTCGTGCGAGTAGATCAGGATACGAGGGTGTTCGGTCGGCATAAGGCTGGCCATCCGGAATCCGGCGAGGCGCCGTCATGACCACCCCAACCAAACTCTAGCTATGCGACAGTCAACTCCGCCGCGCAACAACTTGAAATTGACTGCATAATGGTGACAACAATGCTTTCCCGCAGATCATGCCGGTGATAACGTCTCGACCCGATGGAACGCACCTTATTCGGCTTCATTTGGCGGTACTCGAAGCGCCAGCAAATCGTCATCCTTGCGATGACGGTTATATCTTTTCCCATCCTCTACATGACTTTGGAACTCCCGAAGTGGATCGTCAATGACGCCATTTCGGGCAGCGACTTTCCAAAGCAGTTTATGGGATACGAACTCGGGCAGATCCCCTACCTGATCGCCTTGTGCTGCGTTTTTCTGGGGCTGGTAATCCTCAACAACGCGGTCAAGTATTTCCTGAACATATACAAAGGCGTGTCCGGCGAGCGTATGCTCCGGCGCCTGCGCTATATGCTCTACAATTACGTCCTTCGCTTTCCGCTTTCTCGGTTCCGCAAGGTCTCCGGGGGCGAGATTATCCCGATGATCACGGCCGAGGTCGAGGACGTCGGCGTGTTCATCGGCGAAGCGATCGCGACACCGGCGTTCCAGGGCGGAACGCTTCTCGTCTACATCGTGTTTATTTTCGCGCAGGATCCGTTCCTCGGCGCGGCGGCGATTTCGCTCTACCCGTTGCAGGCGTACGTGATCCCCAAGCTGCAACGGCGTGTCATCCTCCTGACACGCGACCGGATCAAGAATGTCCGCGTCATTTCCGATCGCATCGCCGAAACCGTGAACGCCGCTGCCGACATTCACGCGAACGACACCTCGCGTTACCATCTCGCAGACCTGTCGGACCGCCTGTTCATCAACTATCGGATCAGACTCGCGATTTTCCGTCGCAAGTTCATGATCAAATTTCTCAACAATTTTCTGAACCAGCTTCCACCGTTCTTCTTCTACTCGGTGGGCGGCATCCTCGTGATTCAGGGGCAGATGACCTTCGGCGCGCTCGTCGCCGTGCTCGCCGCCTACAAGGATCTCGCCTCGCCCTGGAAGGAGCTCTTGAACTGGTATCAGAACCTTGCCAACGTCACGGTTAAATACCAGACGGTGGTTGAGAATTTTGATGTGGACGATGCGATCGCGCACGACAAATTGCAGGGCAGCGATACCGCGTCGATCGAGCTCGAGAACACCGAGATCAAGCTCTCCAATATCAGCGTGAGCTCTGGCGGCAGCGGCCTCGCCGTCGTCGACGTGTCGCTCGAAGCGAAAGACGGCAGCCACATCGCCGTCTATGGGCGGGACGGGTCCGGCCGCACGGAGCTTCTTCTCGCGGCCGCCGGCCTCCTCGAACCCGTTGCCGGGCGAGCGACGTTCGGCGGGCGACGGTTCGAGGAGCTGCCGCACACCGTGGTCTCGCGCTACCTGTCCTATGTCGGCAACGACCCGTTCATCTTCAACGATTCGATCCGCGGCAACGTCATCTACGCCCTCAAGACCAAGCCGCAGACGCGCCTCGACCAGGATGACGCCTCCGACGAAGACATCGCCAAGATCCGCCACAACGAAGCGAGCCTGACCGGCAATTCGCTCCTCGATGTGACCGAGCCCTGGGAGGACTATGAGCGGGCGGGTGTCGAAAGCCCCGCCCAGCTCGACGACCGGCTCCTCCAGCTCTTCTCCCTCGTCGGGCTCGAGGGCGATCTCTACCGGCTCGGCCTCGCCGCCCACCTCGATTCCGACCTCGATTCCGCGTTCGTCGACAAGATCCTCACGGCCCGCGCCGAAGTCGCCCGCCGGGCGGCCGAGGACAAGAACTGGGCCGGCCTCGTCGAGCTGTGGAGCTCAGGCCAATTCAATAACTCCGCGACGCTCGGCGAGAACATCCTCTTCGCCGTGCCGAGCGATCCGACCCGGTCGGTCTGGGACGCGGCGAACGATCCGGTCGTGCGCGGCGCCCTCAAGGACGCCGGCATTCTCGAGATGCTGGTCGAGATGGGCGCGACCGTCGCCGAGACGATGATCGAACTCTTCGCCGATACCGGGGCCGACGCCTCGCTGATCGGCGATCATTCCTTCGTCACCAACGACGAGCTGCCGCTCTTCGAGCAGCGCCTGCGCCGCTATCGCCAGAAGGGCAAGAAGGCCGAGGACGACACCACCAAGAAGAAGAAAAAGATGGGCCTCACCGAGGAGGACATCGCCGCCTTCGTGGGCCTCGCCTTCCGCCTGATCCCCGGCCGTCACCGGATCCTCACCCTCACCGAGGAGCAGGAGAAGAAGCTGATCGCGGCCCGCGCGCCGGTCCACGCGACGCTCGAAGGCAATTCGGCCTACGCCCTCTTCGCAGAAGACGCCTATATCGCGCCGCTCTCGATCGAGGAGAACATCCTCTTCGGCAAGCCGCGCGTCGATCGGCGGGGCGCGTCGGATCGGATCGATGCCTTCCTGCGCGACACCGTCAACGAGCTCGGCCTGCGCGAAGCCATCGCCCGCGCCGGCCTCAATTTCGAGGTCGGCGTCGCCGGCGGGCGCCTGTCGGCGACCCAGCGCCGCCGCATCGGCCTCGTGCGCGCGCTCGTCAAGCGGCCGTCTATTCTCATCTTCGACGCCGTTGCGGACGGGGACCGCGCGTTAATGTCCCGCATTGTGGAAGCTGGGAACGGTCATACTTTGATTGTCGGCACGGCCGATCCGCAGGTCGCGAAGACCCTCGAGACCGTTGCCGTGATGCGGGACGGCCGGTTGGTCGCGACCGGGGGATGGGATAGCGTGCAACAAATCGCCATAGACGGGGCGTCCGTCGACTTAGAGAAGGAGGCATCATGAGCCTCGACAGCGACGCCGCTGCGCTGCGCAAGATTCCGCTCTTTCGCGGCGTCGACGACCAGAAGCTGCGCCTGTTGGCCTTCTTGTCGGAGCGGGTACGGTTCGAAGCGGGAGAGAATATCGTCGTCGAAGGCGACTTCGGCGACACTGCCTATATCATCCTTTCGGGCTCGGCCGACGTCATGGTTTCGAGCCCTCAGGGCGAGCAGCTCGTCGCCACCGTCAAAGAGAACGACTTCGTCGGCGAGATCGCCATTTTGATCGACGTTCCGCGTACCGCGACCGTCCGTGCGACCAACGAGGTCACGGCGCTCGCGGTCAGCAAGGAACATTTCTTCAAGCTCCTGACGAACTTCCCCGACATGGCGGTGGAGGTCATGCGAGCCCTCGCCCACCGATTGGAGCGGACGACACGCGAGTTCTCGCGACTGCGCGCCGCCCTGACCGATGGCTGAGACCGAAGAGGACACCCTCTCCCTCACGATCTGGGGGGTGCGTGGGTCGATCCCGGCGCCGGGACGCGCCACCGTGCGTTATGGCGGCGAGACGACGTGCTTCGAGGTACGCGCCGGGCCGCACACGCTGGTGATCGACTGCGGATCGGGCGCGCGCGCCTGCGGGCGGGCGCTCGCCCGGCGCGGCATCGACCAGCTCGATATTCTCTTTACCCACACGCACATGGACCATA
Organism: Acuticoccus kalidii; assembly: GCF_021556395.1. GTDB lineage: Bacteria > Pseudomonadota > Alphaproteobacteria > Rhizobiales > Amorphaceae > Acuticoccus > Acuticoccus kalidii. The sequence continues at coordinate 279,651 of NZ_JAKGCS010000006.1, read as the reverse complement.
TTTGCGGGCTTCCCTTCTTCTGCCTCGCCTATGATCCGACCGTCGAGGTGAACCTGTGGGGCGGGCACCTGCCCGAAGGCTCGACCTTCGAGGAGATCGTCGAGCGGATGATGAGCCCGCCGATCTTCCCGGTCGCGACCTCGGCGCTCAACAACACCTATTTTCGCCGCTTTCACGGGGGCGATCCGATCACGCTCGGATGCGGGCTGACCGTGTCCTCCACCCGCCTCAATCATCCCGGAAATTGCTGCGGCTATCGCATCGACTGGCGTGGATCCTCCATCGCCATCATCACCGATCACGAGCACGGCAATCCGAAGATGGACGCCGCGGTTGCCGCGTTCGTCGCCGGGGTCGACGTGATGATCTACGATGCGATGTATCTCGACACCGAGTATCCGCGCTTCGTCGGCTGGGGCCATTCCACGCCGACACACGCTTTGGCGCTTGCCGCGAAGGCCGGCGTCACGATGCCGGTAATCTTCCACCACGATCCCGACCGGACCGACGACGCGCTCGACGCGCTGCGCGCCGACCTCGTGCGCCAGATGCCGACCGCCGAAGTCGCGCGCGAGCGGATGACGATCACGCTGCGCAATGGCGAGCGCATCGACGCGCCAGAAGCCGCCTTCGCCGCCCCCGCCTGACGCGCGGCGCCTCCCTCTCGACACCGACGCCGATCTCGGCCAAGCAGACGGACCGGCCATCCCGCACTGTGCCAGGGGATGAGGCGCGAACGTTCAACATCCGGCCGCCCGCGCGCCGGGTGCACGAGGGAGATCGAGAGCGATGAAACTCACCCAATCCCCCGCCGCCGTCGTCACCGGCGGCGCTTCGGGCCTCGGCGCCGCGACCGCCCGGCGCCTCGCCGCGGACGGCGCCAAGGTGGCGATCTTCGACATGTCTGACGAGGCCGGCAAGGCCGTCGCGGATGAGATCGGCGGCATCTACGCCCACGTCGACGTAACCAGCGAAGACAGCCTGAAGGCGGGGTTCGAGGCCGCCCGCGCCGCTCACGGGCAAGAGCGCATCCTCGTCAATTGCGCCGGCATCGCGCCCGTCGCGAAGACCGTGTCGCGCGGCGCCGCCCATCCGTTCGACATGTTCGCCAAGGTGATCGACGTGAACCTCGTCGGCACCTTCCGCGCATCGGCCATCGCGGCGCTCGGCATGTCGGCGACCGAGCCGATGACCGAGGACGGCGAACGCGGCGTCATCGTCTCGACCGCATCGGTCGCCGCCTATGACGGGCAGATCGGCCAGGCCGCCTATGCCGCCTCGAAAGGCGGCGTCGCCGCCCTCACCCTGCCGCTGGCGCGCGACCTCTCCCAATACGGGATCCGGGTGATGACGATCGCCCCCGGCATTTTCGAGACGCCGATGATGATCGGGCTCGGTGAGAAGGTGGTCAACTCGCTGGGCGAGCAGGTGCCGTTCCCCAAGCGCCTCGGCCGTCCGTCCGAATATGCCGATCTTGTCGTGGCGATCGTCGAGAATCCGCTTCTCAACGGTGAGGTGATCCGCCTCGATGGCGCGATCCGCATGGCACCCCGCTAAGACGAAAAACGGCGGCCTCCGTGGCGCTCAGCCGTTCTTGACCACCACGCACGGGACGAGCGACTGCGCCACCCGGCGACACAGCGCGGCCGCCTCCGCCCGGCTCGATGCGGCGAATTGGACCGCGTGGATCGGCCGGCGACCGCGGGCCGCGAAGCGCCGCACGACGATATTCGGGCCCTTGTCGGCGAGATCGCGCGGGAGGCGCGCCTTGATCCGCGCATATTGGCGAAGCGCGATCGCCCGCTGCGGGTGGCCGGCGACCTGAGCGCCCCACGGCGTCCATCCGGTCGAGGTGCCGGACGGCGGCGGCACCGACCGCGCACGCCCGAGTCGGGCGACGAGCTGGCGACAGTTGATCTCGGGCTCATAATCCGGCCGCGGCGGAGGCGGCTGCGGCACCCGCATCGGGGAGCGCAGCGCCGCGATGGGCGGCCCCTCCGCGACGCGCTCGACCGCGGCGCGGGCCGATGCGAGCGCCGCGGCGATCTCGTCCGGCTTCGCCGCCTTGCCGCTCACGCTCTCCCGCTGTGCGAGCCGGTTCGCGGCGATCGAGATCGCGAGCGCCCAATAGGTGCGCTCCCGGCTCGCCGGCCGGATCGGCGCCCTCTCCGCGAGCGCCATCGCGAGATCGATCTCCGTCGGCGTCGGCTGCGCCACGCGGACGATCGTCGGAGCGTTCGACGACGGTTGCTCCACCGCGGAGAGGCCGCTCGCCGCCCGCTCCGCCGCCGTCCGGGCTCGGCCCGCCCAATAGTCCGCGGACCGGCCGGTGATCGAAAAGACGTAGTCGATCGTCTCGTATGGTAAACCGCCCTCACCGGCGACGAAGCGCGGCACCCGGTTCGGCCCGCCATTATAGCCGGCCGCGGCGAGCCCCCACGAGCCGAACCGATGCCGCAGATCGGCGAGGAAAGACGCCGAAGCCTCCAGCGCCTGCTCGGGATCGAACGGATCCTTGAGCCCCCTGATGCGCGCGGTGCCCGGCATGAATTGTGCAATACCCTGGGCGCCGACAGGGCTCACCGCGCCGGGATTGAAGCGACTTTCCTTCCAAATCAATCGAATAAAGAAGTCCAAAGGCACCGAATGTTTCGCCGCCGCGGTCGTCATGAGACCACACAATGCAGCGACATCCTTGCGATCGTCCTCCTCCGTCGCTACCTCCCCCTTCGCCGGCTCGCCGGACGGCGTCTCGCACGCCGTGAGATCGGGTTCGCAGGAGTCACCATCGCGCGCAAAGGAAGGACCGATGCTGAAAGCCAGCATCAGCCCGGCAAAGACTGTGATCGCAGCGACACGTCGGCTCACAAAACCGTCGAACTCGCCTCGCCTTCGAAGCATACGCCACTCCACGTTGCCCTTCCCGCAACCCCTGCCAAACCAGATTAAGAATAAGGTTCTTAAAGTCCGGCCGCCGAGGGCCTCCATGCACCTCGGCGCCCGCAAAGCATTGTCAAGCCCTCATGCGATCGCCATGACAGGGGCCATGAACGTGAAAGACGAGGATAGGGTGACGATCAGGCTCCACCAAGGGGATTTGCCGCGGCCCGTGCAGGGCGTGACCGCGATGGCCGTCGATACCGAGGCGATGGGCCTCAATCACGGGCGGGATCGCTTGTGTCTCGTGCAGATGTCGAGCGGCGACGGGACGGTGGACCTCGTGCAGATCGATCGCGGGCAGACCGAGGCGCCGAACCTCACGGCGATGCTCGCCGACCCGTCGATCCAGAAGATCTTCCATTTTGGCCGCTTCGATATGGGCCTCTTGATGGCGACCTTCGGGGTCATGCCGGCGCCGATTTATTGCACCAAGATCGCCTCGAAGCTCGTCCGCACCTACACCGACCGGCACGGCCTGCGGGATCTCGCGCGCGAACTCGTCGGCGAGGAGATCTCCAAGCAGCAGCAAAGCTCCGACTGGGGCGCACCGACCCTCACCGACGCGCAGAAGGCCTACGCCGCCTCCGACGTTCTCTTTCTCCACCGGATCCGCGACGTGCTGAACACGATGCTCGCCCGCGAAGAGCGGACCGACCTCGCCGCGGCGCTGTTCGCCTTCCTGCCGACGCGGGTCGAGCTCGACCTCGCGGGCTGGCCCGAAGAGGACATCTTCGCCCACTCATGACCGACGCCGCCGCCACCTATCCCGGAATCGCCGACACCCGTCGGATCGAGCAGAATCGGGCCCGCCGTCATACGCGGCGGGTGAAGCGGCTCCGCGTCCTGTTGCCAATCGTCAGCGGGATCATCGTGCTCGGCCTCGCCGGCGCCGCGATCATCCCGAAGCTCGTGCCGCTGTCGATGCTCGCCGGGCTGAGCCTCACCTCCGACGGGCTCGTGATGAACGAGCCGCGCCTGTCCGGCCATCTCGGCGAGGGGCGGCGCTATGAGGTGGTCGCCGAGCGGGCGGTGCAGAGCCTCCTCACCCCGTCGCGCCTCAGCCTCGAGGCGTTGAACGTCAACCTCGACATGGGCGACGGGCAGACCGTCAACATTCACGGCGACATCGCCAAATACGATACGGGGACGGAGATCCTCGAACTGTCCGAGGGGGTGTCGATCAACTCCTCCGACGGCAACCACGCCAAGCTCGACAACGCCACGGTCCATCTCAGCGAGGGACGCGTCGAAGGCGAAGGCGGCATCGATATCGACTCGCCGCGCGGACGCATCCGCGCCGGCCGCATCGACGTAACCGACGGTGGCGGCTTGATCCGGTTCACGGGCGGCGTTTCCATAACCATCAACCCCGCGCCCTAGCGAGTTCCACGGAGACCCGCCCATGCTCCTGCCCATCATCCGCGCCGGCCTCGCCGCCCTTCTTCTGGGCGCCGCAGCGGGCACCGCCGCGGCCCAGACGCTGCAGACGGGATTCGCCGATTTCGGATCCGACCAATCGACGCCCATCGAAATCGAGGCCGACGAGCTCGAGGTGCAGGACCGCAACAACGTCGCCGTCTTCACCGGCAACGTGACGGTGAAGCAGAACGATGCGGCGCTCCAGACCGCGCGCCTCGTCGTCCATTACGCGCAGGCCGCCCTCACCGCCGAGGCGGCGCGCGGCTCGAACGCGCCGGCGACCAACCAGAACCAGCGCATCTCGAAGCTCGAAGCGACCGGCAACGTGCTTCTGACCACGAACGGTCAGGCCGCGACGGGCGACACCGGAATCGTCAATTTCGACTCGCGGACGCTGGCGCTGAACGGCAACGTCACCCTCACGCAAGACAACAACGTGATCACCGGCGACACCATCACCGTCGACCTCAACACCGGGATCGCGCGGGTGGAATCGAAATCGCGCGTCCGCGTGCTCCTGACGCCGGGCGGGCAGCAGCCGGCCGAAAACTGATCGGCCGGAAACCGATCGCTCACGCGCCAGGGCGAAAAAGCACTCGGTGCGCGCATTGACGCTGGCCAAATGCGCGCCACCATTGTACAAGAACGCGCCATGATGACGCCCGAGTCCCATAACAGCGCACGCGCACCGGCCCTTTCCGCCGGCGTGATGCCGCTCGGCCTTCTCCTTCTCCTTACTAGCCCCTGAGCGTCGGCGGCCCGGCAGACGGGCGCACGTTCAGGGGATGATCGAACCGAAACGAACCGATCATGCGGCCAACCGCCGCCATCAAGGACGAAGCCATGAGCGACCACATCATCATCTTCGACACCACCCTGCGCGACGGTGAGCAGAGCCCCGGCGCATCGATGACGCTGGACGAGAAGGTCCAAATCGCCACGCTGCTCGACGAAATGGGCGTCGACGTCATCGAAGCCGGCTTCCCGATCGCCTCCGAAGGCGACTTCGAGGCGGTCTCCGAGATCGCCCGTCAGGTGGAGAACAGCGTCGTCGCCGGCCTCGCCCGCGCGATCCCGGCCGATATCGACCGCGCCGGCGAAGCCGTGCGGCACGCCAAGCGCCCCCGCATCCACACCTTCGTATCGACCTCGCCGATCCATCTGGAACACCAGATGAAGAAGAGCGAGGAGCAGGTCCTCGAGATCATCGACGCCACCGTCCGACAGGCGCGCAATCTGTGCGACAATGTCGAATGGTCGGCGATGGACGCGACGCGCACCCCGCTCGACTATCTGGTCAAATGCGTCGACGCCGCGATCCGCGCGGGCGCCACCACCATCAATCTGCCGGATACCGTCGGCTACTGCGTCCCGTCCGAGTATCGGGCGATGTTCGAGCATGTCCGCAATCACGTCGCCGACGCCGACCAGGCGATTTTCTCGGTGCACTGCCACAACGATCTCGGCATGGCGGTCGCGAACTCGCTCGCCGGCGTCGAAGGCGGCGCCCGACAGGTAGAGTGCACGATCAACGGTCTCGGCGAACGGGCGGGCAATGCGGCGCTCGAAGAGATCGTGATGGCGATCCGCACCCGCGGCGACGTGCTGCCCTACTCCACCCGGATCGAGACCACCCAGCTCACGCGTGCCTCCAAGCTCGTCGCGATGGCCTCCGGTTTCTCGGTTCAGTACAACAAGGCGATCGTCGGCAAGAACGCGTTCGCGCACGAGAGCGGCATCCACCAGGACGGGATGCTGAAGCACGCCGAAACCTACGAGATCATGCGCCCCGAGGATGTCGGCGTGCGCGCGACCTCGCTGATCATGGGCAAGCATTCCGGCCGCCACGCCTTCAAGCAGAAGCTCGCGGAGCTGGGCTTCGAGATCGGCGACAACGCCCTGCAGGACGCGTTCCGCCGCTTCAAGGAGCTCGCCGACCGCAAGAAGCACGTCTATGACGAGGACATCGAGGCCCTGATCGAGGACCACATCACCGAGGAGAACGAGCTCGCTCGCGTGATGAGCCTCACGGTGATCGCCGGCACCGGCGGCCCGCAAAAGGCGATCCTCGTGATGGACATGGGCGGGCGCCACGTCACCCAGGAGGCGACGGGATCGGGTCCGGTCGATGCCGTCTTCAATGCGGTGAAGAAGATCATGCCGCACGAGGCGAAGCTGTCCCTCTATCAGGTCCACGCCGTGACCGAGGGAACCGACGCACAGGCCGAAGTCTCGGTCCGCCTCGAGCAGAATGGCCGCATCGAATCGGGCCGCGGCGCGGATGTCGACACGCTGGTCGCCTCGGCGAAGGCCTATGTCGCAGCGGTGAACAAGCTGATGGCCCGCAAGCGGATCCACGCCCAAGGTGTGAACGCGGCGTAAGCCCCGCTCCCGCCCCTCCCCCGAGGGGCGCCACGGCTCGGACGCAGAACGAGGCCGCCGCGCGCGGCCCCGTACTCCACGAGCCGAGCGCACGGCCCGCGCTCCGGGTCAGGCCGACACACTCCTTGAGACTCGCCGGAAACATATTTTGCCGGCGGCGCGTTCTCTCCCAGAATGCCAAAGGAGTTTCCCATGGCCACCGAAATGGACCTGAAGGAAAAGTTCTGGGACGAGCTCGACGAGAGCCCCTTCGTCATGCTGGGGCTCGCCGGTGTCGACGAGGCCCACACCCAGCCGATGACGGCGCAGTTCGACGATGACCTGCCGAACCGCATCTGGTTCTATACGAACCGCCAGAATCGGCTCGTCCGTGCGCTCGCCACGAGCCACGACGCGATCCTCAACTTTTCATCCAAGGGGCACCACCTGTTCGCCTCGGTGCACGGCACGCTGACGCTCGACAACGATCCGGCGATCATCGACAAGTTCTGGTCGCCCATCGTCTCGGCCTGGTACGACAAGGGGCGCGAGGATCCCGATCTCGCAATGTTGCGCTTCGATCCGGGCCGCGCCGAATTGTGGCGCGCCGAGAAGGGCGACTTCATCGCGATGATGGCGTCGAGCATCTTTCGCGGCAACGCCGACGAGGCGGCCCGCGCCCGCGTCGCCAAGACCCACTTCTGACGACCGGCAACATCAAGAACGCCGCCCGCTCCCGAAAAGCCGGTCGCGGGCGGTAGCCGGTCGCCGGGCCCGCTAGCGGGTCGGCGTGACGATGGGCGGCTGGCGCAGGATCGGCGGTGAGTTCAGCCGCTGGTTCGTGTCGAGATTTTGGATCCGCGTGTCGATATCGCGGTCTCTCTGCCGCGCCTCGAAGTCCCGCGTCCGGCTCGAATTATCGAGCTGACGCTGGGACTGCTGGAGCTGCATCCGGTTCTGATATTGATCATAGGATTGCGCCGCCACGGGGCCGATGCCGAGCATCGTTCCGGTGAGCGCAATCGCGATCAGCCGTGCTCGCGCCATAATCCACTCTCCCACAACGCTTCGAGGCCTTCCCGATATGTGGGGTAGCGCAGGCGCACGCCCAACTCCGAGCGGATGCGACGGTTGGAGATCCGCTTCACCTCGCCATAGAAAGAGCGCGCCATGGGGGAGAGGTCGGCCTCGTCGAACGCGATCTCCGGCGGCGGCTCGGTGCCCATCAGCTCGGCGGCGTAGGTGATCACGTCCTGTGGTGGCGCGGGCTCGTCGTCCGCGACATTGTACACGCGGTGCGCCGGCCGCCCCACTGCCGCCACCAATGTCTGCGCGATGTCCTCGACATGGATGCGATTGAACACCTGGCCGGGCTTGATGATCCGACGCGCCTTGCCCGCCGCGAGATTGACGAACGCATTGCGCCCCGGCCCATAAATGCCGGCGAGCCGGAAGATACCGACCGGCACGTCGAGCCGGCGGCCGAGAGCGGACCATGCGGCCTCCGCCTCGAGACGCCAGACGCCGCGATCGGCCGTCGGATGGCACAGCGCCCGCTCGTCGACTTCCTCGCCGCGATGGTCGCCATAAACGCCGACCGTCGACAGATAGCCGATCCATTGAAGGCTCTCGGCGTGGGCGATGTCGCGCTCGAAGAGGTGGAGGAAGGGGTCCCCGTCCGCCTCCGGCCCGGCCGAGACGACGATGTGCGTCGCCTCCCGCAGCGCCTCGGAGAGGGTCTCGCTGCTGCCGCCATCGAACACCACCGAACGGATGCCCCTTCGGTGCAGATCGTCGGCGCGCTGCACCGATCGCGTCGTGCCGACGACGCTGTCGGGTCGGACCACGCGGATGAACGTGCGGGCCGAATAGCCGCACCCGAGCGCCACGAGGCGCATGTCCTGCCTGTCGTCATGCCGGCTCTCGCTCACGCCAGCCACTCCGCCCTCACCATCGGATCCTCTTCCTCGCCGAGCCGTCGCACCCGCGCATCGGCGAATCGTTCTTCGGTCATCAATCGTCCGGCCGCCCAGGCGGCCGCTGCTCTCACTTGCGGCGCCGCGTCGGCGAGCCGCTCCTCCACCACGTCCATCAGCCGCGCCTCCCCGGCGTTGCCTATCGCAATCATCACATTGCGCACGAACCGCTCGCGCCCGATGCGCTTGACCGGTGTCCCCGCATACCGCGTGCGGAAGGCCGCGTCATCGAGCCGCGCGAGATCGCGCAATCGCGGCCGCTCCGCCGCCTCGTCCCCCGCGAGCTTGGCATCCGAGGCCGCGTGAGCGAAGCGGTTCCACGGACACACGGCGAGGCAGTCGTCGCAGCCGAAGATGCGATTTCCCATCGCCGGCCGCAAAGCCCGCGGGATCATCCCCTTCGCCTCAACCGTCCAATAAGCGAGACAGCGCCGCGCATCGAGCGCATAAGGGGCGGGAAAGGCGTCCGTCGGACAGACGTCGAGGCAACGCCGGCAGGAGCCGCAATGGTCGCTCTCCCCCTCGTCCGGCGGCAGATCGAGGGTGGTGAACACCGCCCCCAGAAAGAGCCACGAGCCGTGCCGGCGGGAGACGAGATTGGTGTGCTTGCCCTGCCAACCGATCCCGGCGAGTTGGGCGAGCGGCTTCTCCATCACCGGCGCGGTGTCGACGAACACCTTGATGTCCCCGCCGAAGCGGGAGACGAAGCGCTGGGCGAGGGTCTTCATGCGCCCCTTCATGACGTCATGATAATCCCGCCCCCGTGCATAGACGGAGATAAGGCCCCGATCGGTCTCGGCGAGTCCTTTGAGGGGATCGGTGCGCGGTCCGTAATTCATACCGAGCATGATGATGGAGCTGACGTCCGGCCACAGCGCCTTCGGATGGCCGCGCCGCTCGGCCGTTTCGGCGAGCCAGTCCATGTCGCCATGGTGGCCGTGGGCGAGCGCGTCGGCGAGCCGCTCGGACAGCGCCGCGCCGACGGCGTCCGCGGCGAGGATCCGCGCATCGTCGAAGCCCGCCCGCCCCGCCTCGGCGAGGATGAATTGCCTGGCCTTCTGTCCGTCAGAAGTCGAGATCGGCATAATGGGCGGCCGGCTTCACGAGCCGTGCCATGTCCCCGAGCAGCGGACGAAATGCGGGGCGCGATTTCAGCTTCTGATACCACGCCTTCACGGCCGGATCGGCATCCCACGGCACCTCGCCGAGATAATCGACGACCGACAGCGCCGATGCCGCCGCGAGATCGGCGAAGGACAGTGTGTCCCCCGCCATCCAGTTTCGCGACGCGGTGAGGACGCCGAGATAATGCATGTGACCGACGATATTCTGCCGCGCGGCCCTCAGCGCCGCCGAATCGGGCGCGCCGCCGCCATGCTTGGCCGGAATTTCGATCTTGAGGATCCGCTCGGTCACGAACGGGCCGGAGACCTCCTCCTCGAACTTCACGAGGAACCACTCGACGAGGCGGCGCACCTCGGCCCGCTGGAGCGGGCCCGGCGGCATCAGGCTGTGACCCGGCCGGGTCGCGCCATATCGCTCGCTCAGATACTCCATGAGGACGCTCGCGCCGATCAGCGGCCCGCGATCGCCGTCATAGGCCATCGGCAGAGTGAGGCCGGGATTGACGGCCGTGAAGTCCGGCCGGGCTTCCCAAAAGGGCTCCGCCACGAGGTCGACATCGAGCGAGTGCTCCGCCAAAGCGAGGCGGATGAAGCGACACGGAGCGAGGAAGGGGTGGTGATGGACGATCATACCTGCGCCTAACGCTGAACTAACCAACTGGCACGCATTTCGCGATCAGGCGCTGACGCGCACCAGGCGATATAGCGGGCGAAACGCAACAAATGAAGGGTGGTCAATGGAACCCGAAACCATCGTGTCGGCCGTCATTCTCGGCATTGTCGAGGGGCTGACGGAGTTTATTCCCGTATCGTCCACGGGGCACATCCTGCTCTTGGGCCATTTTCTCGGGTTCGATTCATCGGGCAAAACGTTCGAAGTCCTCATCCAGCTCGGCGCGATCTGCGCGATTCTGGCAGTCTACACCAACCGCCTCACCACGATCGTTCTCGCGACGCCGCACGATCCGGCCGCGCGCCGCTTTGTCGCCGGCATCGTCGTCGCCTTCTTACCGGCCGCCTTCGCGGGCGTCATGCTCCACGGCTTCATCAAAGAGGTCTTGTATGAAAGTCCCTCGCTGATTTGCACGACGCTCATCCTGGGCGGCATCGTGCTGTTGTGGATCGACCGGCGCGCGTCGCCCGAGCCGCGCTATACCAACGCGACGCAATATCCCGTCTGGCTCGCCTTTGCGATCGGCTGTTGCCAGATGCTGGCGCTGGTGCCGGGCGTCTCGCGCTCGGGCGCGACGATCGGCGGCGCTCTCCTGTTCGGCACCGACAAGCGCTCGGCCGCTGAATTCTCGTTCTTCCTCGCCCTTCCGACGATGGGCGGCGCCTTCGTGTACGATCTCTATGTCAACCGCAACCAGCTCTCCGTCGACGATGCGGTGATTATCACGATCGGCTTCGTCACCGCTTTTTTCGCCGCCCTCCTCGTGGTGCGCACCCTGCTCGATTTCGTCTCGCGGCACGGCTTCACGCCCTTCGCGTGGTGGCGCATCGTGGTCGGCGTTCTCGGCCTCGCACTCCTCCATTATTCGGGCTGACCCTCGCCGCGAAGGACGGCTCCACACCGTCCGCACGCCACAGAGGCCGGACGACAGCGGCCGCGCGATCAAAGGGCCGGACGACACCGGCCCGCCTCACGGTCCGACCGCCCCGCCGCACCGCATCGTCGCGCGCCGCGCTCCATCGGCGCCACTTTGCGAGGAAGCCGGTTCATCCGCCCCTCGCTTTGGTGTCGGCTCGTCCCTCGCGCTCGCGCGCCCGGTCCGGCAGGAGGCCGTCTTGAACCAGCCTCGCACAGGAGAGCTGCGAGGCGACGCTGAGACGCCGTCAGATGCGCGTACGTTCCCGCCGCATCGGCGGGAGCGCATCCCACCGCTCGGGCAGAGACGCGCGCCCACGTCGCCGAGAGGCGCTCTAGGCGGCGCTTCCGGGTTCGGCGAACTGGCCACCCCGGCGATAGGTCCACAGATAGGTCGGCAGGATCGCCGCGAGGCTGTGCGGGCCGATCCCGGCAGCGGCGAACGTGCGCCCCTCTTCGATCGCGGCATCGGACACCACATTGTCCGACTTCAGCATCTCGACCTGATCGGTCGTCAACGGCGCATTCGGCATCAGTTCCAAGAACTTGGCGTTGAAGCGCGCGAGACCGAAGGGCAGCGACACGATCTTCCGCTTATGATGCGTGATCTCGAGCATCAACTCCATCAGCGCCCGCATCGATTTGATGTCGGGCCCGCCGAGCTCGTACGTGCCGGCGGCGACGCGCCCCTCCACCGCGGCCGCGGAGAACGCCCCGACATCGGCGACATAAACCGGCTGGAACCGGGTTTCCTCCCCGACGATCGGCAGGATCGGCGAAATCTGCGCCATCCGGGCGAAGCGGTTGAAGAACGTATCCTCCGGCCCGAACACGATCGACGGACGCAGGATCGTCGCGCCCGGCATCACAGCGCGCACGGCGTCCTCACCGGCGGCTTTGGTGCGGGCATATTCGGACGAGGCGTTCGCGTCCGCGCCGAGCGCCGACATGTGGACGAGCCGTTCGATCCCAGCGTCCCGCGTCGCCTCGGCGACGAGCCGCGCACCCTCGGCGTGGACGCCTTCGAAGGTCTGCTTGCGCGACTGGGCGAGGATGCCGACGAAATTCACGACCGCATCGGCGTTGGCGACCGCGGCGCGCACGCTATGCGCATCACGGACATTGGCCTGGATCGGCTGGATCTGACCGACCGTGCCCATGGGCTGAAGGTGTCCGACGAGATCGGGACGGCGGACCGCGACGCGAATGCGCCAGCCGCTCCGCGCCAATGCGCGGATGAGATACCGCCCGACAAAGCCCGATCCGCCGAAGACCGTGACGAGCTTGGATGGATTGCGCTCCATTGTGCCTCTCACTCAGATCCCGAACGGGGCCGGCCGCGCGCTGCCGGCGCGCACCACGCCGACGGCCTTCGCCCGCCGTTCCCCACCCGGCCGCCAATGCGCCGGGTGACTTGCCCCGAGGTTTCGCGACCGCTCCACATCGTTGTGTTCCTTAGAAGCGTTATTGGCTTCGCGGCGCAAGGGCAACGACGCAAACGGATTGGGACGATTGAGCGTTGACTTTCCCTCCCGAACCCTCTACCTCGCGGCTTCCGATGGCCGCGCCCAGATGGCGGAATTGGTAGACGCGCACGGTTCAGGTCCGTGTGCCGCAAGGCGTGGAGGTTCGAGTCCTCTTCTGGGCACCATTCCCGGCCGATCCGGCCGGGATGTCTGATCGCCAAGGTTTCCGCGGAGTTTTTGGGGACTACCTGCTACACACAGGTACCCACACATGCCCCTCCGCATGCCGTCACCCATGAGGCGACCGCAGTCCTCCGTCTTCCAGTTCCGCCGACGAATCCCTCGCGACATCGTCGAGAAGGCGCGCGCGGGCAGACGATCTCCGTTCTCGTGGGGGATCGGACGGTCCAGAAGGTTATCGGTGCCAAGGCAACCGAGATTGGCTTTTCCTTCGACACCCGTGACCCCAGGGAGGCCAAGGCCCGAGAAGCGGCCGCCCTCGCCCACCTCGACAAGACGTGGGAGGCAATGCGCCAAGGGCCGAAGCGTCTGACGAAACGCGAGGCCGTGGCACTCTCCGGCGAACTCTATCGTGAATGGATGGACATCTCGGGTGATGACCCAGGAGACGCCGAGGTGTGGCAGCGGTTCAGCGAGGTGAACGCAAGCGCGCGGGCGGGTGAGATCGGCGCTGCCGAGTTCATGATCGGCGAAGATACCAAGCGGCGCCGTTCCATGGAGGCTCGCTTCGGAGAGTGGGCAGACCTTCTCCTCGCTCGCCACAGTCTAGTCGTGGATGAAGCGTCTCGACAGCTCCCCATCGCCGACGTGGCAAAGGCCATGGAGCAATTCGGTGAGGAGCTGCAGCGGCATGCCGAGGGCGACTTCAGGCCCGATCCCGATGCAGATCGCTTCCCATCGATGCCTGCAGAGGCTGTCTCGACCGGTAAGAAGGAGAGACCGTCTCACTCTACCCTAACGTTTGACGAACTGATCAATGCTCGATGGGCTGAGGCCCAAGCGACCGGTGGCTCGCGGAGCACGCTGAGCGCCTGGAGGACGAGCTTCCAACACCTGGCGACTTTCCTTGGACACGACGACGCACAACAGGTCACGCGCGCGGACATACTCGCCTACAAGGACCATCGACTCTCCCAGGGCGTGTCGGTGAAAACCGTCAAGGGCAGCGATCTGTCCAGCTTCAAATCCGTCTTCGGCTGGGCTGTCGAGAACGATCGACTGCCCTCGAACCCTGCCGAGGGGGTGACGATCCGGGTGGGGCGTGGCGACCGGAAGGACCAGAGTCGCCTCAAGGGCTTTACCGACGCTGAGGTTCTGGCGATCCTTAAAGAGGCCAGCACCCATGAGCCTTCCCGTACGGAGAAGCCGAAGACCACTGCGGCTCGCCAGTGGGTCCCTTGGATTCTCGCCCTCACCGGGGCACGGGTTGGCGAGATCGTGCAACTTCGCAAGGAGGATGTGTTTGAGCAGTCGGGTCGCTGGGTAATCCGGATCACACCTGAGGCGGGGAATGTGAAGACCGGGCAAACTCGGCTGGTCCCCCTCCACCGGCAGATCGTCGAGCGTGGCTTCTTGGGCTTCGTCGCAGGATCGGCAGACGGGCATCTGTTCGTAACCCCAGACCCCTCGGACCCCCATGGCGCCCTCAAGGGCCTCACGAACCGCCTGAGACGCATCATGCGGGAGGTCGTGCCGGACGAGAACGTCCAGCCGTTCCACGCGTGGCACCATCGCTTCACGACGCTCGCACGCGAGCTTGGCTGTGACGACGCCATGGTTCGGGCAGTTGTCGGCCATGCAGGGCGCGACGTTCACGACCGCTATGGCGACCATACCATCGCAGCAATGGCCCGGGTGATCGACGCTGTGCCGCTAATCAACCTCGACGAAGCAAACAACGGAAGAAGCTAATCTGGACGACCTGATAGAATTGAGAAAGCAGGACGCAGCCACCGAGATATCATGACCGCGAGCTTATTTTCATAGATTCTCCGCAAACCAAGATTCATTCGTCGCGCCCGTCCGCATCCATCGCCTTAGGCTAAGCGATGACGTCGTCGAGGATTAACTTGAGAGAATCAGGAAACTCCCCTCGGTCGAATGGCACACACCGAATAGTTGTTTCACGGTAGAAATATTGATATACCTCATAGTGATTTTTGAAGATCTCAACTTCGATTGTATTTCGCTCCAACGCCCACCCTAATCGTATTGTGGGCCAGTACCCCTCAGAGACCCATGTTGGAACCCGGTATCTTCCGAATGAATATTCGATCAAGGTTCTCGCGCCCGCTACAATTTCGTTCGGAATAGCTGCAGACTCGGCGAGTATTTTATTTAATGCAGCCTCAAATTCAATCCAAGTTGCATAAGTCGGAGTTTCGGCGCTAGCCTCGAGGCGTTTTTTCATTCGGTTCACCGAGCGTCAGCCACTCGGTTCCTTGTCCTTAGTTGTCCACCCCAGCCATCCTAGGGCGTAGACTGACAACTGCGTTCCATGAGGCGGTCCCACACACCTGCTTTCCGCCATCGAACAAATCGGTTGTAGCAGGTGGTACGCGGGCCGTAGCGTTCGGGCAGATCGCGCCACGGCGCTCCTGATCGGAGCACCCAAAAGATGCCGTTGAGCACACGCCGATCGTCGACACACTGCACGCGTAAACTGCCCGAAGAAGGCTCTTTCCGTACCTCGCTCCGAGGCCGCCGGGGCGCTCCAGCACTCCACTCGACACCTTGGCGGCCCCTTGTAGGCCTATCGGTGGTTTTGCACCACGGATCTGAGTGGGTATCTAGATCCTCTTTGCGCCCCAGTTTCCCCCGTAGGGGTACCTAGTCATCTTATAGGCAGGCATGCTTTAGCTGGGATCGATGAAGTTCTTCTGATATATCAACCAGGTTGCTTGGTAGTCAGCGAACCATTACATTGATCGCACCACGACAAGACTGACTAAGCTACCCATCATTCTTCCTATCATTGACCGACACCACCGAGTTGCGATCGAGCCTCGACCGTACTCGCTCTTTCTCCGCATCCCTTTCGTGGGGGAGTTGGCCAGTAATGACGTAGAGGCGCGGCCCTTCGCTCCTTGGCGTGACGCCTCGCGATCGGAAGCTAACCGGGTCGAGTACGGCCCCTCAGCGACCGATAGGGCATAGGCCAACGGTCGTTCAGCCAGACAGCACCAGCGCGTCCGTGAGGGTCGACATCGCCCTTTCGGACGCCTCAGCCCCGGACATCACCTCTACGGACACCGCCATGACCAAGACGATCCTCTACGCCCGCGTCTCAACCACCGAGCAGACCCTGGAGCACCAACAGGCCCAAGCGGAGGCCTCAGGGTTCTCGTTCGACTACGTGATCGCCGATCATGGCGTGTCTGGCGTGTCGGTGCCCATCAAGGAGAGGCCGGAGGGTCGACGCCTCTTCGATCTCCTTCGCGAGGGCGACACGCTCGTCGTGCGCTGACTCGATAGGCTCGGGCGCAACTATGTCGACGTCACAGCGACCGTGCGGGAGCTTCTGGATCGTGGGGTGACCATCAGGACCGTTATCAACGGCATGTCCTTCGATGGCTCGGCCAAGGACCCGATGTCGAAGGCGGTGCGGGACGCGCTCCTGGGGTTCATGGCCGCGATGGCGGAGGCCCAGGCCGAGACGATGAAGGAGGCGCAGGCCGCCGGTATCGCGCTCGCGAGGTCGAAGGGGGCGTATCGGGGTCGGAAGCCGAGCTTCAGCAGAGAGCAGCTCGACCAGGTCGTCGCGCTCCTTGGGGAGGGCCGAGGGCCTGCAGAGGTCGCAAAGGTGGCCAAAGTGTCGCGGCAGACGGTCTATCGGATCAAGGAGAACCCAGGGGCTGCAGGGCGGGCTTTGGCCGCTTGGGCGTGAAGGCGTTCGTGTGCGCGTCTCGCCCCTAGCGGTACCATGATACCGTTCTCATGATCGGCGCGCGGTGCATCATGAACAGGGGAGGCGCGCGGCCGCGCGATCGGATAACCGGTTGCCGCGAGCTCCGATATGCGGATGCGCGAGAAACGGTTGCGCGCCCCCAAGCGCAACCGTTGCTCCATGATCATGGAGAACGCGGTCCGACGCGAAGCGCCCGCCGAGACACAGGCAAACGGTCCGACATCTCGGCCGCTGAAGAAGGTCAATTCGCGGGGGATAGCCGGTGCCGCTCTCGGAGAGCGTTGGAGCTTCTCGGTCCGGGCGAGAAAGGGCCGATATCGATACGGCCGGTCGACATATGACATCGGCTGTATCAGGCCGACGTTATCCAGTTCTGCCGATGATGTGTCGCCCAGCCACAGCGCGGAGCCCGGTCGACATCACAACCCAAATCGCGCCGGCCCGCCGCGTTGCGGGCCGGACGAGACCTGTTCGGACCACCGGCGCGAAATTCGGCCGGTGGTGGTTCGCTCAGCGCGCGGTGGGTGCGAGGACCATCACCATCTGGCGGCCTTCGAGCTTTGGCTCGGCCTCCACCTTGGCGATTTCCTGCGTGTCGTCGCGCACTTTGTTGAGGAGCTCCATGCCGAGATTCTGATGCGCCATCTCGCGACCGCGGAAACGCAACGTGACCTTGACCTTGTCGCCCCCTTCGAAAAATTTGCGAATGGCCTTCATCTTCACGTCGTAATCGTGCGTGTCGATGTTCGGGCGCATCTTGATCTCTTTGACCTCGAAGGTCTTTTGCTTCTTGCGCGCCTCGGCGGCCTTCTTCTGCGTCTGGAACTTGAAGCGCCCATAATCGAGAATCTTACAGACCGGCGGGTCGGAGTTCGGCGCGACCTCGACGAGGTCGAGGCCGGCATCTTCCGCCAGCTGAATCGCTTCGTCGATCGAAACGATGCCGCGATTGGAACCGTCTGCGTCCACGAGCTGGACGCGAGGAACACGGATATCCCTGTTGGTGCGAGGGCCTTGCTTCAGGACCGGCGCAGGAGCACGGTGGGGTCGGCGAATGGCAGTGTCTCCACAAATCGTTGGTCTCGTTCACCCGAGCATGGAACGCGGATCGATACGGCATCGCCACATGACCACGCGCAGGCTTAAGTCTCAATATAGCGCGGAAATGTCGTCTTCCAAAAGAGAATGGTAGACCCCTAGCGTTTTTCGCTTCATCACATCCAGCGAAAAGTGGCTGAGAGCATGCGCGCGACCGCGCATTCCGACATCGCTGCGGCTGTCGTTCGAGGCCTGCAATGCCTGGAACATCGCCTCGGCGAGGGCCACCGGATCGTGCGGCGGAACCCGCCATCCGGTGCGTTTGTCGCGCCCGACATCGGGGGGCGCGAGCACCGTCTCCCGCACCGCGCCGAGATCCGTCACCACCACGGGCCTGCCAGCGGCCTGCGCCTCCACAGCCGCCCTGCCGAAGGCTTCCGGCTCGATCGCCGGCTGAACGGCGAGCGTCGCCGCCGCGAGCGCCCCCGGAATATCGTCGACATGACCGACGAGCCGAACGCGGTCTTCGAGGCCCAATTGCCGCATCTTGTCCCGGAGTTTCTGGGTGTAGGCCGCCCGGCCCTGATCGTCCCCTGCGAGGACGCACACCCACTCCCGCGCGTTGCGCGCCTTGAGGAGAGCGAGGGCGTCGAGGAGATCCTCCTGCCCCTTCCAGGGCGTCAGCCTCGCGACGTTCAGCAGGATCGGGATCCGTGCATCGACATTCCAGGCGCGCCGAAATCCGTCGGCCCGCGCACTCGCGTCCTCGTCGAAGGCCGACAGATCGATCCCACGGTGGATGGTGACGATGCGCGAGGCCGCGAAGGGATGCTGACTGACGATCCGCTCGGCGGTGAAAGCCGAGTTGGCGATGACGATATCGCCGCGCGCCATCACGGAATTGTAGCGGTTTTTCAAGACCGTCCGCGCATTGTAGGCGCCGTGATAGGTGGTTACGAAGCGCCGCCGCGTCCAGTTGGCCGCCCACAAGGCCGACCAGGCCGGCGCACGCGATCGGGCATGGATGATGTCGACGCCCTCGCGCTCCATGAGGTCGGCGAGGCGAACGGCATTCGAGCGCATCCGCAAAGGCGCCTTGGTGGCGACAGGCATCGTCACGTGCTCGGCGCCGGTCGCACGCAGCTCCTCGAGCATCCGCCCGCCTTCGGAGACGACGATCGCCCGGTCCCCATGCTCGACGAGGGCGGCCGCGATATCGATGGTCGTCCGCTCCGCACCGCCCGTTTCGAGCTCGGGCACCACTTGCAGGATCGTCATCGGCCGCGCACTCATGCCATTTGCCCTTCAACCTTGTTAGGGGCGTCGTGGGCGGCTGACGCCGGCCAAGCCCCGCGAAGCTTTCAGCATAGCAAAGAGACATAGGCCAATGGTTGACGACGAAGCGGCTCGCATCGAGACCGGCGACACCGAGCTCGCCGTGCGCATTACCGCGGGCGAGGATCCCACGATCTTGTGGCTCGGCGGTTTCCGGTCCGACATGCTGGGGAGCAAGGCGGCCGCGCTCGCCGAATGGGGTGCTGCGAACGGTCGCAGGGTGGTCCGCTTCGACTATCGTGGGCATGGCGAATCGGGCGGCCGGTTCGAGGACCTCGCCCTTTCGGACTGGCTCGCGGACGCCCGCCTCGTGATGGAGGCGGAATGCAAGGGGCCGACGATCGCGGTCGGCTCGTCGATGGGGGGGTGGATCGCCCTTCTCCTCGCACGCGAGCGGCTCGCGGCGAGGCGGCCGCTCGCCGGCCTCGTCCTGATCGCGCCGGCCGCCGACTTCACCGAGCTGTTGATGTGGCCGCGGCTCCCGGAGGCGGCGCGCCGGGAGATCGAAGACAACGGCGTGACCTATCTTCCGTCCGAGTATGGCGAGCCGCTCGCGATCACGCGGCGCCTTTTCGAGGACGGTCGCGATCATCTCCTCTACGGGGATACGCCGATCGAGACCGGCTGTCCGGTCCACATCCTGCAGGGCATCGAGGATCCCGACGTGCCCTATGGCCATACGCTCGAGCTCGTCGAGCATCTTGCCCATGACGACGTCGTCTTGACGCTCGTCAAGGATGGCGACCACCGCCTTTCTCGCGATGCGGATATTGCCCGCATGCTGGCGGCCGTCGAGGGCATCGCGCGCTGAGCGGGCGCTCAATGAAAGTTCCTCCCTTTGGGCAGGGCGCGGCGTAGCGATTTCGCCGCGCCCTTGTCGCCGAGCTTGGAGACGTCCGAGGCGGCGGTGCGCGCCGTGCCCCAGGTCGCGCGCGGGGCTGGCCGGATGGTCTCCGCCTCGCGCTCCGTCGGCGCGGCGCCGCCGGCGATCCGGGCCGCGGCGCGCCGGTGCGCATCGAGCGCTGCGGAGACCGCCGGATCCTGAAGGGGGGTGTCGTTCTGATAATGCGCCATCGCATCGAGAAGCCGTGCCAGGCGTTGCATCGATCCATTTTCGGTGCGGGCGTCGACGCCCGGACGCTTCACCTCGTCGGCGCGATCGAGAACGCTCCAATCGTCATACTTCTCGGCGAGCTCCGAGAGGAGGTCCGTGCGGTCGTCGAGCCTTTCGGCGACGACGTGGATCACGCCGTCCTGCGCCTGCACGCGCCCCGTCACCTTCACGAAGCGCGCACCGAGGACGATCTGGCGGTACGCCTCGAACACCTTCGGCCACACGATCACGTTGGCGACGCCGGTCTCGTCCTCCAAGGTCATGAAGATGACGCCCTTCGCCGAGCCCGGCCGCTGACGCACGAGAACGAGCCCCGCCACGCTGATCCGGCGCTGGTTCGCCGCACCCACATTCTCGGCCGCAATGATCCTCTCGCGCTGCAGATGCCGGCGGACGAACGCCACGGGATGCCCCTTCAAGGAGAGAGACAAGAACCTGTAATCGTTGATGACCTCTTCGCCGGGCGGCATGGGCGGCAAGTTCGCCGGAGCCTCGTATTGAAGATCCGTGTAGTCGGCCGCGGCGAACAGCGGCAGATCCTCCGGGCGGCTGTCCCGGTCGAGCCCACGCGCGGCCCACGCCGCGTCGCGCCGCGAAAGACCGATAGAGGCGAACGCGTCCGCATCGGCCAATCGCTCGATTGTTGCACGGGATAGGCCTGTCCGCAGCCACAGGTCCCGCACGGAATCGTACCCCTTCCCGCGCAGGGCGACGAGACGCGTCAGCGCCTCCTCCTCGAGCCCCTTCACCTGGCGGAAGCCGAGCCGCACCGCTCGCCGTGAGCGGATCACATCACGCATCGAGGCATGGTCGGGATGGAGACGCTCCACCGACCACTCCCCCGCCTCCAACCGCGCATCCCAATCGGACAGATTGACGTCGACAGGGCGAACCTCGACACCATGCTGCCGCGCGTCACGGACGATCTGCGAAGGCGCGTAAAACCCCATCGGCTGACTGTTGAGAAGCGCCGCGCAGAACACATCCGGATAATAACATTTCAGCCAGCACGAACCATACACCAGAAGCGCGAAACTCGTGGCATGGCTTTCTGGAAAACCATACTCACCGAAACCTTCGATCTGCTTGAAACAGCGGGCGGCAAACGTCGGATCATAGCCGCGCTTGACCATGCCATCGACCATTTTATCCCGGAAGGTGCCGATAGTGCCGACCTTCTTGAAGGTCGCCATCGCCCGGCGAAGCTGATCGGCCTCGCTGGGCGTGAAGCCGGCGGCGACGATCGCGATGCGCATCGCCTGCTCTTGGAAAAGCGGAACGCCGAGCGTTTTGGAGAGCACTCCTTCGAGCTCTTTGGAGGGATAGGCCACGATCTCCTTCTTTTGGCGTCGCCTCAAATAAGGATGGACCATATCCCCTTGGATCGGACCGGGTCGCACGATCGCAACCTCGATCACGAGGTCATAGAAGGTGTGCGGCCGCAGGCGCGGCAGCATGGTCATCTGGGCGCGGCTCTCGATCTGAAAGACGCCGAGCGTATCGGCCCTTGAGATCATGGCGTAAACGGCCGGATCCTCGCTCGGGATCGTCGCGAGCGTCACCGGCCACGCCTCATATTGAGGAACGCCCTGCTCGGCCTCTCTCCGTCGGATTGGCGGCGCGTGCTGCGCGCTCGGCAGCGCGATCACCGTCCCCGAAGCGCCGCCCTCCCCTTGCCGGACGGCCCTCGCGGGCCGTGCCATGCCGGCGTCTCCGACCGCCTTCTCGAAGGAAATCGGCTCACGATCCGTGAACGCGCCTTCTGCCCGGCGCGGGGCCACCGTGTCGAGACGCTCCCCGTCCGCCGCGAGCACCGGATCGAGCGCGCCACGCTCGCGCGCCATAGAGCAGGCCGCGAGGCCGGCGCCCCCTGCCGCCGCGCCGAATGCGGGCCGGGCCGTTCCGTGGGACGCCGCTCCGCGCAGCGCGCCCCAAGTGGACGCAGGGCCCCCGGCCCCAGATGCGCTCCCGCACAAAGCGGACGCGGAGGTAGAGGCTGAAGCGGAGGCTGCGCCCGCAAACCCGCCGACCGCTCCGCCGCGAGCCGGCCATGGTGGAGGAGGCTGCCCATGGCCCGCCTCTTCCTTCCCTTCCCTCGCCCCTCTTCCCCTCAAGGCGAGCGTCGTTGCCCCGATGGCCTCCCCAGCCCTCGGGTGCGGCGAGGAAAGGGCCGCCCGATCGCCCGTTCGAAGGGCGAAATCTTCCGAATAATGCTCGGCAATCAGCGCCAACGCCTTGCGCAGGCACGTCAGCATTCCGAGCGCGAGGACGTCGATCTTCAGGATCCCGAGCGCGTCGAGATCGTCCTTGTCCCATTCGATATGGGTGCGGTCGTCCATCGCCGCCTTAACGATGGGGACCAACTCGTCGAGCCGGCCGCGGGTGATCACGAACCCGCCGACATGTTGCGACAAATGCCGCGGGAAACCGGCGATCTCACGCGACAGGCGGATGAGGTGTCCCATCCGCCGCTCGCCCGGATCGAAGCCCGACCGGGCGGCCTCCTGCGCGCCGATTCCCTTGTCGGAACGTCCCCATACGCGGCTCGACAGGGCGGACACCGAATCCTCCGAAAGGCCGAGCGCCTTGCCGATCTCACGCGCCGCCGACCGCGCGCGATAGCTGATCACGGTCGCCGCAATGCCCGCCCGATCCCGTCCATATTTGTTGTAAATATATTGGATGACCTCTTCACGCCGCTCATGCTCGAAATCGACGTCGATATCGGGCGGCTCGCGCCGGTCGGGCGAGATGAAACGCTCGAACAGAAGACTGAAGTGCTCCGGGTCGACATCGGTGATGCCGAGACAATAACAAATCGTCGAATTGGCCGCCGAGCCGCGCCCTTGCGCCAAGATCCCCCGCGTTCGCGCGAAGCGGACAATGTCATAGACGGTCAGGAAATAAGGCGCGTACGCGAGCTGCTCGACGAGATCGAGCTCATACCTGATCTGGTCGGCGACGTGTTTTGGCGGAGTGCCGAGATAGCGTATACGCGCGCCGTCCTCGACGAGACGCACGAGCGTTTCGTGAGGAGTGCGCCCCGGATCGCTCGGCTCTTCGGGGTATTCGTAACGCAAGGTGTCGAGCGAGAAGGAAAGACGCTCCAGCACCGCGATCGTTTCGTCGAGAGCCTCCGGCCAATCCTGGAAAAGCCGCGCCATTTCGCTGGGACGCTTGAGATGATGCTCCGCATTCGCCATCAGGCGCCGTCCTGCGGCGTCGATCGTGGTGTGCTCGCGGATCGCGGTCAGGACGTCCTGCAAGGGGCGGCGACACGGATCGTGATAAAGTGGGAGATTGGTCGCAAGCGGACGCAGACCGAACGAGCGGGCGAGTTCGGCATAATGGCGCAACCGACGCTCGTCCTGCGGGCCGTAGGGCCGATTGACCGCAAGGCGCAGCGGCTCGCCGCCCTCAGGAAGCGCCGCGACCACCTTCTCGATGGCGCCCGCGCAACCCGTTTCCGCGACGATCGCGATGACGAGCCCCTCGCACCAGTCGACGAGGTCGCCGAGATCGAGCCGGCACACACCTTTTTCTCCGCGCATATTGCCGACCGTCAGAAGGCGGCACAGGCGCCCATAAGCGGCCCGGTCGGTTGGCCAGACGAGGCAATCGGGCGTTCCATCACGGAAAACGAGGCGGCAACCGACCGCGCTTTTCAAGCCGATCTGCCGCGCGGCGAGATGCGCCCGCACGACACCCGCGAGGGAGTTGCGATCGCACACCGCAATCCCGCGATAGCCGAACGACGCCGCCGTCACCACGAGCTCCTCGGGATGGGACGCGCCGTGGAGAAACGAAAAATTGCTCGCCGCCCCGAGCTCGGCGAACGCGTCGACCTGCCCTTCCATCACGCAAACAGCCCATGAACGAACCAGCGTGGGGCTTCTTCGTTTGCGCCATAAAGACCCTGGCGAAACATCCAGAAGCGGCGGCCGGCTTGATCTTCGACGCGGAAATAATCGCAGGTCTCGCCATCCCCCTCCCACCAGCTCGGCGCGATACGTTCCGGCCCTTCGGCAGCACGGACATGATAGAATATCCGCCGCCAAACGAACCGGATCGGCGGCCCGTCCGGGACGCTTGCAAGGGTCTCCACCCGCTCCGGCGGGTCGAAGAGACGTATCGGCCGCGTCGCGACACGGGGCAGAAATGGAAGCTCCGGCCTCGTTGGAGAAACAGCCTCCCCGTCCCCCGGCGCGCGCCTCCGCGCTTTCCTCGCCTCTTGCTGGGGCGCCACCTCGATCGGGCGCCATGCGACCGACTGAGCCGGCTGATGCGTATCGGTTCGGACAGCCTCGCGAACGCTCCCGGCGCCGAGCCGCGCCGTCAACGTGTCGATGAGCCGGGCGAGATCGGCGCTCATCTCGTCCTCGCCGTCGAGACGGATCTGCCGGGGGTTCAAAAGCGCCGTCTCCACCGCCCAAAGACGCACCGAATCGATACCGCTGTCCCGTTCGACCCGACTCGAAAGCCTCTCCAGGCGAGGCCGCAACAAAGCCGCCATCCTCGCAGGATCGGCCAGTGACTCGCTCGCCCCCGCCCACACATCGTGAACCATCCCGTCCGCTTGAAGGAGGCGAAAGGCGAGACGGCGCGCGCCTCTGCCTCGCTCCCTCACCCGCCCGGCAAGTTCTTTCGCAAGCTCCTCGAGCGCGACGAACACGCCCTCCATCTCCGCCAAAGGCTCGGCGAAACGGTGCTCGACAACGAGCAGAGGAGACGGCGAAAGCGGCTCGATGGGCTCCCCTTCGCGACCCTCGGCCTGATCGAGCCGCTGGGTGAGACGGGAGCCGAATCGCCGCGTCAGCGCCGCTCGGGACTGCTGCCTGAGGTGCCCCACACTCTTGAGGCCGAGGCGCGAGAGAGCGGCCGCCATTTCCTCCGGAAGCCGGAGCGCCTCGACGGGAAGCGGCGCGAGACGCCGCGCCCCGTCCCCCGGCGGCACGATCCCGCCGCCAGCATGGCGCGTGATCGCCCATGCCGTGCCGGGATTGTCCGCGATGCCGGTCCGAACATTCAGCCGCCACCGCGCGAAACGGCTCCGGAGATCGTCGACGAGCCCGTCCTCACCGCCGAAGAGATGAGCGCACCCCGTAATGTCGAGAAACAGTCCATTCGGCTGATCGATCCCGACGAAAGGGGTATAGCGATCGACGGCACGCGCGAGTGACAGCAGAAGACGGTTGTCGGCGGCGGGATCCGAGGGGGTAACGCGCAAATGAGGCACCTGCATCCGCGCTTCGGCGAGCGTAAGACCCGGAACGAGGCCCGCCTCTTGGCCAGCCTGGTCCACCGCATCGAGAACGAGCGCGCCGCCCCTCTTCGCAAACGTGCCCCGAGGCTCTCGATCGATCGCCGCATTCCCCTCATCCGAATCCGCCTCCGGCGTGACCATCCGTGAGCGCTCCCGCGCCAGCCGGTCCATCGACAGCGAGAACAACCATAGATATAGAACCCGCCGTCGATCGCAATGCGTCATGCGCTCATTCATGGGGTCGGAACTCCCTCCGAGCCCTAAATGGAATAACAGCGGCGTTATTTAGCTCACTTTTGTTCATTAAATGTTCTTTTTGGGAGCAAGCCTTTTTCGACCTTTCGGAGGCCCGCTCATCAGAAATTTCGAAAAGTTCTCCGCTCTGCGAAAGACCGAGCAGCCAACGCCCACAGCGCCCCTCTCGATTCTTCGTCAACGCCACGGACCACACAGGGTCACCGAGGAGGCCGGAATAACCAGCATACGGCCTGCTTCTCGCAGGCCTTACACACCAATGCCGTTGCGCTGCAGTGCTCCAAGATATCGGCGCCGGACAAAGGAGATATACCGGCACCTTCAGACGATGACTCCGCAATGCGAGGCGCCGGGTAACCGTCAAATCCAGAATATCCGGATCATAGATTTCGGCGACGACCGCTCCGACAGCCGCCATTTCCAAGGCTTTTTCGGCCGCCCATAGACCGTCCCCCGCCCCGTTGGCAGTAACGGAGATCAGGCGGGCGACATCGACCCCGAGCTGAGAAAGCCCCTCTTGGTAGAGCCCGCCGAGCTCCCCCCGCCCAGCCCGCCCGGAAATCCAAAGCGTCCTCCTTCGCCTTGCAGCGGCTTTAGTCATGCAAACGAGGAAAAAACCCGAAACGGCACCGAAACCCGAGACGTCGCCGGAGGAGACGATGTGAACGCCGCTCTCGCTCTCAAAATCTCTCCGCAGCATCTCCGGAGGCGCACCCGCACCGCCGGCGCGCCCCATCCCCGCCGGAACGCCGGTCGAAAACGGAGCGCGCAAAGAGGTCCGATCGTCCAGGCGAGACATGGCGCCACTCTACTCGTGCTTAATGTTCCACTTACAAATAGAACATAACAAGACCCGCCTCTTGTCAACCCAAAAAACACAATCTAAAAGAGAGTCTGAATGAGGTGATTGGGAGGCGAGTCGCACATGGATGATCTTCGGCGCGCCCTCAGCGCCCTCCTCTCAAAGGTCGCGAAGCACCGGCGCCGGCTTCTCCCCGAGCGCCCGCCACGTGCCGACGAGGCCGAGCCCCACCGTCACGATGATGGCGACGGTCACGGCGAGCACCGCGCTCATCGGCAAGAAGACGAACTCCAGCTCCATCAAATCGACCGCGATGAACCAGGCGGCCAACGTGCCCGCGGCGATCCCGAAAATCGCCGCCCCGACGCCGAGAAGGGCGTATTCGAGCCCATAGGTCGCAAGGAGCGTCCAGCGCCGCGCGCCCAACGTCTTCATGATCACGGCGTCATAGATCCGGCTGCGATGCGTGGCCGCCAACGTCCCCGCCAGCACCAGGATCGACGACACCAACGTCACCGCGGCCGCCGCACGAATGGCAAGCGCGAGATCGGATACGATGCGGTTCACCGACTCGAGCGCGTCTTTGACCCTGATGCTCGTCACCGTCGGAAAGGCGTCCGAAACCGCCTTCAGCACCCGGAGTTCATTCGCGTCCTCGCCACCATCGCCGAATGTCAGCGTCGCGAGATGCGCGTGCGGAGCGCCGGCGAACATGTTCGGCGAGAAGACCATGACGAAATTGATGGAGAGCGACTCCCATTCGACTGTCCGCAGGTTGCTGATGGTCGCATCCATCTCACGCCCCAGGACGTTGACGCGAATGACGTCGCCCACCGTCACGCCGAGCTCTTCGGCAAGATCGGCCGCAAAGGACACTTCGTTGCCCGAAGCACCCTCACGAGGCCACCAAGCCCCCTCAACGATCATGCTGTCCTGCGGCGGCTCGGCCGCGTAAGTGATGCCGCGATCGCCGCGCAGCACCCAAGATGCCTCTCCCTCGGGCCAGTCCGCCGCCGCCACTCCGTTGATGGAGACGATCCGCCCGCGCAGCATCGGCTGCGTCTCGGTCCGCGCATCGGGCGCGACCTCATCCAGCAACGCCGTGAACGATGCGATTTCACTGTTCTGGATATCGAGAAAGAAGAAACTCGGCGCTCTCTCGGGCAAGCGCGACGTTAATGTCTCCCGCAAGTTGCCGTCGAGCAGCGACAGCGTCACCAAAAGCGTGAGGCTGAGGCCGAGAGCAAGCGTTACAGTAGGCGTCAACGCGCCCCGGCGATGGATATTGGCAAGCGCCATTCTCACGATCACCGAACGACTCCGCGGCGCGCGACGCGCCAGAATCGTGACGAGAACCGCCGTGCCGCGCAGGAGCGCAAAGATCATCCCTGCACCGACAATGTAGACGAGCGCGAGCTGACGATCATAGGCGCCGGCGACGGCGGATCCCGCGAGGAGCGCTCCGACGATGGCGGTCGCGAGCACGAAGCCCCGCCGCCCCGCCGTCGCCGCCTCCGCCGTGTCGTCGCGGAACAAGGCGATCGGCCGAACGCCATAGGCTCGCGAAAGAGGCCAGAGCGCGAAGGCGAGCGCGGTCAACGCACCATAGAGAGCCGCCAGCATCAACGCGCCGGGGAACACGGAAAACAGCGCGGAAACAGGCAGGATCCCAACGAGCAGAGACCCCGCGATCGGCGGTGCGACGGCGCCCAGAACGAGCCCGATCGCGATCCCGATCATCGCGAGAAGCAAAATCTGACAGAGATAGAGCCAAACGATGAAACGAGCGCTCGCACCGAGCGAACGCAACGTCGCGATGGTCGAACGCTTACGGGCGAGAAAGGCCTGCACCGCGTTCGCGACGCCGACCCCGCCCACGGCGAGCGAGGTCAATCCGACGAGTGTCAGGAACTGCGCGAACCGATCGATCGACCGGCGCAAGCCCGGCGCCGCTTCGGTCCGCGTTTCGATTCGCCACCCGGCGGACGGGAAATCGCTCTTCGCCGCCGCGAGGATCGATTCGATCGCCGCATCGTCGAGCGGACCGTCGGCCCCGACGATCGCATAGCGCCACCGCACGAGGCTTCCGGTCGCGACGAGGCCGGAATCGGCGAGCGCCCCCACCGGGATCATCACCCGCGGCCCGAATGCGATGCCGCCGGACAACCGATCGGGCTCACGCTCGATCACATCCACGATCTCGACCGTCAGCCGCCCGAGCCCGAACCTGTCCCCGACCGAAAGCGCCGATGTCGTCATCAAGCTCTCGTCCACGACGGCGGGAACCGCATCCGTGGTGGACGCGAACGCCCGGTCGAGCGTTCCGCCGGACCTCAGCACGAGATCGCCGTAAAGCGGATAGGCGCCGTCGACCCCCTTCAGCTCGACGAGGCTTTGACGCCCCGTCTCCGGCCGCGCCATGGCCCGCAAGGTCGCGATCGACGAGACACGTCCCTGTCGCTCCAGAAAGTCGCGCTCCTCGGGCGTCGCCTGGCGATGGATCAGCGAGAACGCGACGTCACCACCCAAGAGAGACTGCCCTTCGGCGCGAATGCCTTCAGACAGGCCGGACGCGAGCGAGTTGACGGCCGCGATCGTCCCTGTTCCGAGCGCGATACACGCGATGAAGATATAAAAGCCGCGCAAACCCCCACGCATCTCTCGCAGCGCGAACCGCAGCGCGAGAGGGAGAGACACCGGCTTGGGTCGTCTCGTCGCCGCGTGATCGGCGAGATTCGCGCCACTCACAGAGTGGCTTCCGCGAGGGTGGGCGTCGCAATGCGGCCATCGCGGACGCGCACCACCTCATCGCACCGCGCCGCGAGCTGCCGGTCGTGTGTCACGAGAACAAGCGTCTGGCCGCGCGCTTTGTGGGCCTCGAACATCAGATCGATGATTTCGCGACCGGTCGCCTCGTCGAGATTACCGGTCGGCTCGTCCGCAAGGAGCAGCGGCGGCCGCGACACGAGTGCGCGCGCGATCGCCACGCGCTGCTGCTCGCCGCCCGAAAGCTCGGAAGGATAATGATGCACGCGCTCCCCAAGCCCCACCGCGGCGAGTTCCTCGCGCGCGCGGTCATGGGCATCAATGGCACCCGCGAGCTCCAGCGGGACCGAAGCATTCTCGAGCGCCGTCATGGTCGGGATCAGATGAAAGGACTGGAAGACGATGCCGATCTCGCGCCCCCTGAAGGTGGCAAGGTCGTCCTCGCTCATCGCCGCGATATCGCGGCCGGCGATCGAGATCCGCCCACGATCGGGGCGCTCCAACCCCGCCAGCAGCATGAGAAGAGTGGATTTGCCCGAGCCCGACGGCCCGATGATCCCGATCGAGCGCCCCGCCGGGATGGCGAGATCGACCCCACGCAGAACGGAAACAGCGGCCGCCCCCCGTCCGAGGCTGACATGTACGTCGCGCACGTCGATCATTGGCAGCTCATCCATAGCCTACTCACGCTCTGTTTCGCCCACTGGCACCAAATTCGCCGCCATTGTGCCGGCGCCTTGACCCACATCACAATGCGAAGCGTTGGCGCGGGCCGCACGCGAAGGGCACGGAACGGCGCTCGAAAGGTCGCGGCGGGCCGTCGAAGCGTGTCGCGCGACTGTCGTGAACAGCACAATGGTGGCGCCGGTTCCGTTCGATCAAATGGCGGTGACCGTCGCGCGCGCCACGCGTCGGCGTTACGGCGCGATTTGCCGGCAACTCACGCCAGATACGGCCCGCTCGATGACCGTATCGCGCCGACCCCCGCCCTTTCGGCAAGCCTCGATCTTCTATCGTTTTCGCGGAATGTGGCAGCTTCACTCGGGATCTTGCCGGCGGCCGTCCGATCGCCGCCGGCTCTCGCCCAACGCCTCGTCGCCGCCGCCTCTCCTCATGGTCTGAATACCGCCGGCCACTTCGTCGCAGGGCCGCCTCGCACCGTCGCGGGTGCTGCGCGATGCGCGCACGGATGTGGTCGGCGCGGACTGAAACGCGCGGATCTCGGAACACCACTCGCCCGGATCGGAAGGATCTTTGCGTCCAAGGCGGCCCATCCGACGCTTCAGGATCCGCATCGCCGATCGCACCTTTATCGGTCCGAGCGCGCTTCAGCGTGGCGCGGGGATGTCGATCAGGCGTGCACGGCAGCGGTTTCGCCCCACATCCGAGCAGGATCGGAAATCGAGATCCGCATCGAGGCAAATGCGAACCTCCGTGAGCTGCCCCCCGGTACATCTCAGATAGATGTCGTCCTCGTCGAGACCCGGATTGGCCCGCCGAAACGCCTCGCGCACGACCGACGGCCTCGCATCCAGCCCGCGCTCCATCGAGGTAAGGCCGGGCGGGATGGTTATCCGCTCGAAAGCCTGGCGGACGAACTGAAAATAACGCCGCGGCGACCGACCGGAACAGCGGCCATGCTTGCGCCACTGATACCGGACGAGGCTTGCGCTCGGCATGATGTCGAGCATGGCGTCGACCTCGCGGCGCGTCGGATTCGCGTGGTTCGACTCGCAATATTGCAATCGGCGGGCATCGTTCGACGGCCACAGACCGTGAACGACGAAGTGGAAGTCGGCGTCGCCACCACATTGAAGCCGTTCGCCACCGCCTTGATGCGTCTCGCAAAAGCTCGGCGACCAGGAGAGAGCCAACACATAATAGTCGACATCCGGCCGAGACGATTGCCCCCAAGCCGAGCGATCCATGCCGGCCGCAGCCATGATGCAAAGCGCCACGGCGAGCATCATCCTGCCGGTCGCCTGCCGCCCCGCAGAAATGTTTTGAGAATTCCTGGCCCGAAGGGTGGGTGTCGATCGGGACGTCATCCTGCCTCACCTCTCAGCGCGTCGGCGGACCACCGGGCGCTCCGAATTGAGCCCCCGGACACGTTACGTTTCACCGCCATACCGCCGCAAGGAGGACGGTTCTCGGCCCCCTTGCCACCGCCTGAAGGCCGATGGAGATCAGCGGCGATGGCCGTCGCATCCGGCGATCCGGAGAGGCGGATCCCGTCTCGGCCGACTGTCGCGACGGGAAACTCTGCCGCGCATATGACGTCATTGAGGACGATGCGGCTCGACCGCTCAAGCCATGGGCGCCCGCACGGATGGCTCGAACCGGACAGAACACCGACAGGCGAGGCGCGTCGGAGGCTGGCGATCGCGGAGGCCCTCGGCGACGAGCAGCCTCGTTGCAACAGGGCCGGCAGCACGCCGAAATCGGCGGCTCAGTCTTTCGAGATGGACCGAGCGGCAAACGAAAAAGGCGCATGGTTCGACCACGCGCCTCGTAGCGGACCGGTTGTGCGGTGCGCGGCTTCAGTTCGCCGTCGCGGGCCGAGCGACACGGCAGCGACCGTCATAGACGCGCCAGGAATCATAGCCGTCCAGGCAGACATAGACCTTCCACCCGAAACCGACGAAGCCGGCGTCCTCTTCGAGGAAGTAGTAGGCCGTCGTCCGGGCCCCGGTGTCGAGCGTTGCGGACGCCATGCAATAGCGACGGACCAGCGGGCTCGGGTTGTAGACCGTCTGCGGAACTTCGCCTTGGGGCACGAATTCGGTGACACGCGGGAGGCGGTAGACGTCCTCCGCGCGATTCGCGAAGCGCACCGCCGCGCTGACGACGGACTCGGCGTCGCATGCGGGGGCGAGTTGATCACCGTCGCAGTTGGTGGGGTCGCCGAAGATCCAAAGATTGGTGAACGTATTGCAGCGCTTTTCCGGCGGAGCGGAGACCGGTTCGGCCCCAAGATCCGCGGCGGAAGCTCCGTTCACGGCGACAAAGACGAATACGATCGCCGAGACGATACGGCTCAACATGGCTGCTGCGTCCCTCACTCTACGCGCGACACTCCGTTATTGGACGACGCGGTCGGAGAGCACAACATCTCCGCGCAAGGAAGGCTGACCCGTTGCCTTCAGGTCACACCATCGAAACGCCTCGACCGGACAGAGCGGGAGAGCCGCGATGCGCTAATTCGTCTCGAGGTCGGCGATCGCGGCCCGCAATTCGGCGATCCCGTCACTCTTGTTGGACGAGGTGACGATAATTTCCGGATGCGCGGCGGCACGGCGGCGGAGCGCCTCCTCGGTCTTGCGGATCACGTCGCGACGCTGCGAACCGCCTTTGTCCGCCTTCGTGAGGACCGCCTGGTAGCTGATGGCCGCCTCGTCCATCACCGACATTGCTTCGATGTCGACCGGCTTAGGACCATGGCGAGCATCGATCAGCAGATAGACCCGGCGCAGATTCGGGCGGCCGCGCAGGTAGTCGAACACGAGCTTCGTCCAGGCCGCGACTTCGGTTTTTGGCGCCTTGGCGTAGCCATAGCCCGGCATGTCGACGATCACCGGGCCGATCCCGTCGGTCCGCCCGAACAGGTTGAGGGCGCGGGTGCGGCCCGGCGTGTTGGACGACCGCGCGAGCTGTTTGCGCCCGGTGAGCGCGTTGAGAAGTGTCGACTTGCCCACATTGGAGCGGCCAGCGAACGCGACCTCCATGGGCCCGGACGCCGGGAGTTGGTCGATGGCATGGCACGCGCGCTGGAAGTCCCAGGGCCCCGCGAACATCAGCCGGCCGGCCTCGAGAGACGCCGCATGGGCGGCGTTCTCGGGCGTCGGCTCAGGCGCGTCGGCGAAATCGGCGCCGGCTATGGCGTCGGCCGGGCGTCCTTCGCTGGCGGTGTCCGTCGCCTCGCCGACGTCGTTCGTCTCGTCGACGGCGCTGTCGCGATCGCTGTTCTCCGCGGCGGGAGTGGGGGCACCGTCTGGCCGGGGCGTCGATGGCATTTCGGTCATGTCCTTACCGGCGGTCATGCGGGTGGCGCGCGCCAAGATCGCCGCGATTGCGGCCTCGCCTGTCATGCCGGCGAGCGTTGCCGGGATCGGGGCTCCCTCACGTGGTGTCGGCCCCAGTTTAAAACAGCCTTCGCTGTATCGGAAATGATCGAGCGAGACAAAGCCGGCGGCTCCCTTCTCTCGGGTCGATCCCGCCTTCGAACGGGCGGCGAACGCTCCGGCGCACGATTCGCGTTCAACGCTTTGCGGGAGCGCGCAATGGCCGGCGCGCGGCGTCCGACCGGTGCGCGTTCAGCGTCCAACGTGGACCCGTTCGAGCCACGTCGGCGACTCGCTCCGCCCTCGTTTTCACGCACCGTGTGCGGGCCGTGGAAGCAAAGTCAGTCGCGGCCGGGTCCGACCGACACGGGTTGCCGAAGTCAGATCGGCCGGGTGGGGGTCAGGCGCGCGGCGCGCTGC
The DNA here is from genome assembly GCF_021556395.1 of Acuticoccus kalidii. Lineage (GTDB taxonomy): Bacteria > Pseudomonadota > Alphaproteobacteria > Rhizobiales > Amorphaceae > Acuticoccus > Acuticoccus kalidii. The sequence continues at coordinate 245,795 of NZ_JAKGCS010000006.1, read as the reverse complement.
GCAAGTCGGCCCGCTTACCGTCGCGCCAGTTCGCCGCTGGATGGCGGACGTTCGGCCAATCGGGACTGGTCCGACGAGGCTGGGAGCTGGGCAACTCGGTCAAAGCCGGCCGGGCGGCGCTCAGCCGCGCCTGGCGGGTCGACTCTCGCTAGGGCCGGACTTTCGCCGGCGGCCCGGACCCGACCGGTGGCGGGGGCGCGACCGGTGATGTCGCCTCCGCCGCGAGGGCGGAGGCGCGTGTTCTCGTCAGGTCGCGCCCTTCTGTTTCGACCTGCGGAAGATGCCGGTGACGTTGTCCCACAATTCGACCTTCACACCCTGGCGGCGCATGATGACGTATTGCTGCGTCACCGACAGAAGGTTGTTCCACGCCCAGTAGATCACGAGGCCGGCCGGGAACGAGGCGAGCAGGAAGGTGAAGAACAACGGCATCCAGTTGAAGATCATCGCCTGCGTCGGATCCGGCGGCGCCGGATTCATCTTCATCTGCACCCACATCGTGATGCCCATGATGAGCGGCCACACACCGACCATGAGGAAGGCGCCGATCATGGGCACGCTGGCCGGATCGTACGGGATGAGACCGAACAGGTTGAAGATCGACGTCGGATCGGGCGCCGAAAGATCCTGGATCCAGCCGAAGAACGGCGCATGGCGCATGTCGATCGAGATAAAGATGGTCTTGTAGAGCGAGAAGAAGACCGGGATCTGAATAAGGATCGGGATACACCCGGCGAGCGGGTTCACCTTTTCCTTCTTGTACAGCTCCATCATCTCTTGCTGCTGCTTCATGCGGTCGTCTTTGTAACGCTCCCGCATCTGCATGATTTTCGGCTGCAGCGCCTTCATCTTCGCCATCGACGTGTAGGCGCGCTGGGCCAGCGGGAAGAAGAGCAGCTTGATCAGAACCGTCGTGATCAGGATGGCGACGCCAAAGTTCCCGACATGGCTGTAGATCCAGTCGATCAGGAAAAACATCGGCTTCGTGATGAAGTAGAACCAGCCCCAATCGATCAGCAGATTGAAGCGGTCGATGTTGTCGGCCTCCTCATAGGCGCGAATGAGGTTGGCCTGCTTGGCGCCGGCGAACACGAGGCCGACGGCCTCGGCGGTCGCCCCCGGGGCGACCTCGACCGCGTCGGCGAGATAGTCGGCCTGATAGGCGGGGACGTTGCCGCTGCCCGCATAGAGGAAGCGCGGCTGGAACGGGGTGCCCGCCTCGGGGATGACCGACGTCGCCCAATATTTGTCGGTGATGCCGACCCAGCCGCTGTTGGAGTGCGGCAGGTTGATGACGCCCTCGTCGGCGAGGTCGCCATAAGAGGTCTGCTCGAGGCCCGCATCGCCGGCGATACCGATCATGCCCTCGTGCAGGATGAAGAAGCCCGAGGTCTCGATCTGGCCCTGCCGGCGGACCCGGCTGTAGGGATAGAGCGTGACGGCCGCTTCCGTCTGGTTCACGATCTGCTGGGTGACGCGGAACATGTAGTTCTCGTCGATCTCGATCGTCCGGCGGAAGAGAAGGCCGGCGCCGTTGTCCCAGGTCAGCGTGACGGGGGTGTCGGGGGTCAGCGTTTCGCCGGTCTCGACGGTCCACAGCGTTTCGGAGTTCGGCACGACGGTCGACCCGTCGGCGGGAACCCAGCCGCTTTCCACGAAATAGGGGCTCACGGTCCCCATCGGCGAGAGCAGCGTGATCTCCGCGCTCTCCGGATCGACGGTGACGCGATAATTCTTGAGCTTCAGATCGTCGAGGCGTGCGCCGACGAGACTGATCGAACCATCGACGCTCGGCGTCTCGATCGGAAGGCGGGGGATGGACGCGACCTCGGCCGGGGTGCCCGCAGCGGGAGCGCCGGTCGCCGGCGCGCCGCCGGCCGTGCCCTCGGCTTGCGGCGCCGCCGGGATATCTCCCGAGCCGGTGCCCACCGAACCGGCATTGCCCGTCACGGCGTCGGTCTGCTGCGTTTCGATCGTTTCCTGACGCTGGACGGCCCGTTCGGCCTCCATCCGCGGTTCAATGAAGAAGAACTGCCACAGGATGATCACCGCCAGCGACAGGCCGATCGCGATGAACATGTTACGGTTGTCGCCCATTACGCTCTCTTTTGAACCGCGGGTCTTTCGATTTTGTCGCGCGCAGCGCCGATCGCCATGGCGAGCTCGTCGCCGAGGTCGGTGAACGGAGCGTCGAGCGCCGCTCGTCGCGCCACGATCACATAGTCGGTCTGATCGCAGAATTCATCGCGCATCGTGTCGCTGAGCGCGCGAAAACGCCGTTTGATGCGATTGCGCACGACGGCGTTACCGACCTTCTTGGTCACAGTGAAGCCAATTCGCGGGTCGCCCCCGCGAAGCTCGTTCGTATCGTTGCGCCGTAGCGCCTGCAGCGTGAACGCCTCACGATTGATGCGCACGCCTTTGGCGACGGCCTTGAACGCGGCCCGTTTCTTGAGCCGGTTCATCCGTATCGGATCAAGCGGACAGCGACTTGCGGCCCTTCGCGCGACGCGCGTTGAGGACGCGGCGGCCGCCTTTGGTGGCCATGCGCGCACGGAAACCGTGACGACGCTTCCGAACAAGCTTGCTGGGTTGATAGGTACGTTTCGTCATGACAGCCTCTCGCCGTGGCCGAGCGCACGCCGCAGCGCAGGACACACAGAAAAAATGGAAAGAGAGGACCCCGCGGGTTCCTCGACGCATGGGGTATAGAAATGGCGCCCCGCGCTGTCAACGCAAGCGCGTGGGCGATCTGCAATTCGCGGCTCCGTCACGCAGGCTTGAAAAGGGCTCACGTGACGTGAGCGCCCCCGCCCTTGTGTCGCACCCTCCCCCAACGTCACTTGGATTGCCGTAGCGACAGGAAGGCAGAGGCGTTGAACCCCATCGATGACGACACGTCAGCAGGCAAGGACTTGCCGCCGCGAGCGACGTTGGGAGCGGACCGCAAACGCTGGCGCTGGTGGCGCCTGTGGCCGCTCGTCGCGCTCGCGATCGCGACGGCCGCCTTTTACGCTCTCGGCCTCGACGACAAGGTCTCGCTGACGCACGTCATTTATAAGCGCGAGGGGCTGCTCGCCGCGGTCGCCGCCAACTTCGTCCTGATGTGCCTCATCTATTGCGCGGCCTATGTGATCGCCGTCGCGGTTTCCTTTCCGGGGGCAAGCCTTCTCACGATCATCGGCGGCTTCCTGTTCGGACCGTTCGTCGCGACGCTCCTCACCATCGTGTCGGCGACCCTCGGGGGCGCCATCATCTTCCTCGCGGCGAAGAGCTCGATCGGCGAGGCGCTCCGGGCGCGGGCCGGACCGGCCGCACAACGCCTCGCGGAAGGCTTCGAGGCGGATGCGTTCAGCTATCTTCTCTTCCTGCGCCTCGTTCCGGTCTTTCCCTTCTGGTTGATCAATGTCGCGCCGGCGCTCTTCAATGTGCGCCTCGGCACCTTCCTCCTCGCGACCCTTCTCGGGATCGTGCCGGGAACATTCGTCTACGCCTTTCTGGGCAGCGGTCTCGGCGGGTTGATCAAGGCCCAGGAGGAGGCCGATCCCGGCTGCCTCGCCGCCAAGACGTGCACGATCGATATCGGCGCGCTCTGGACCTGGCAGATCATGACGGCCCTCGCAGCCCTTTCCCTGCTCGCCCTCGTGCCGGTATTCGTGCGGCGATACCGGGCGCGGCGCGACCCGGCGGCAGGCGTCGGCGAGGCTTCCCAATGAACGAAATCAAGGCCGATATCTGCGTCATCGGCGCCGGATCCGCGGGGCTGACCGTCGCCGCCGCAAGCGCGAGCCTCGAGCAGACCGTCGTCCTGATCGAGGCCGGAAAGATGGGCGGCGACTGCCTCAACACCGGCTGCGTCCCCTCGAAATCGCTGATCGCGGCCGCTCGCCACGCCGCCGCCGCGCGCGACGGGGCGCGCTTCGGCGTCTACGCCGAGCCGCGGATCGACTTTCCGGCGGTCCAGACCCGGGTGGTCGACGTGGTGGCTTCGATCGCGCCGCACGATTCGGTGGAGCGCTTCGAATCCCTCGGCGTGACGGTGCTGCGCGAACGGGCGCATTTCGAGGCGGACGGAACCGTCGTCGCCGGCCCGGCCTCGGTCCGCGCGCGCCGAACCGTCATCGCGACCGGCTCGCGCCCCTTCATTCCGCCCATCGAGGGGCTCGCCGACTGCGCGCCCCTCACCAACGAGAGCGTCTTCGATCTCACCCGGCTTCCCGCGCGGCTCGCGATCATCGGTGGCGGGGCGGTCGGCGTGGAGCTCGGACAGGCGTTCGCCGCGCTCGGCGCCGGAGTCACGATCATCGAGGAGGGTCATCTTCTCAGCAAGGAGGACCCGGAGGCGGTCGCCATCGTGCGGCGGGCGCTTCAGGAGGGCGGCGTCGAGATCATGGAGGAGACGCGGCTCCTTCGTTGCAGCGCCCGCGACGGGACGCGCACCCTGACGCTTTCGGACGGGCGAACCATCGAGGCCGACGAGATCCTCGTCGCGACCGGCCGCCGTCCCAATATCGAGGGTCTGGCGCTCGACGCCGTCGGCGTCGCTCATGATGCGCACGGCATCACCGTCGATCACGCGATGCGAACCACCAACCGGCGCATCTACGCGATCGGCGACGTGACCGGCGGACTTCAATTCACCCATGTCGCGGGCCATCAGGCCAGCCTCGTGGTGCGCTCGATCGTGTTTCGCCTGCCCGTCCGCTACGCACCGGACACCATGCCGCGCGTCACTTACACCATGCCCGAGATCGCCCAGGTCGGGCTCACCGCGGCCGAGGCGGCGGCGCGCGATCCAAGCGCTACGACCCAGACCGCCGCGCTCTGCGAGACCGACCGCGGCCGCACCGACGGCGCGACCGACGGCTTCGTCAAACTCGTCATTTCCGGCCGCGGGCGGCTGCTCGGCGCCACCATCGTCGCTCCGACCGCGGGCGACATCGCCTCGACCTACGCCTTGGCGCTCGCCGCGAAGGTGAAGCTCTCGACCCTCGCGAGTTATGTGCCGCCTTATCCGACGCTCGCCGAGGCCGGAAAACGCGCCGCTGTCGGCCACTTCGCGGCCAAACTCGACGCGCTTTGGATCCGCCGATTGCTGCGGTGGCTGAAGCGTCTCTGATTGGGCGGGCAAAATCGGAATCCCGTCTGTTCAATCCTCAAATCGCATGCGCTAAGATGCGCCGAGATGGGAACCGGACGCGTCACTTGGCAAATGCGGCAGTGTTGCGCGCTGTGTACCGCCGTCTTCAACACGCGGTATGATGGCCCGCAATGGAACACCACGGCGAACGGTGGCGCCCGCGTATGCGCCTAGGGCTGGGGAGCAAGCTGCTCCTGCTCACGGTTCTGTTCGTCATGTTGTCGGAAGTTCTGATCTTCGTTCCGTCGATCGCGAATTTCCGCAACAACTGGCTGGCCGACGCGCACCGTAACGCCTCCGTCGCCGCGGCGATCATCGCCAACACCAAGAATGTGCCCGAACAGCTCAAGATGCGCCTCCTCGAGGCGACGGACACGATCGCGATCGCCCACCGCGAGGGCAATCGCCGCCGGCTTCTCGCGATGGCTGCCCCGCCGACCATGGTCGACCGGCATGTCGAGCTCGGACATCAGACGCCCCTTCAGTCGATCATCGCCGCGTTCGACACCCTGTTCGCGCCGAATGGGCGCATCATCCGCGTCACGGCGATGCCCGCCGGCCGCTCCGAGGAGGTCGACGTCGTCCTCGACGAGACGCTCCTGCGGCACGACATGATCGCCTATTCGACCAACATCCTGTTCCTGTCGCTCGTGATCTCGGCGATCACTGCGGGCCTCGTCTATATGAGCCTGCGCTGGCTCTTCGTCCGTCCGGTCAAGCGGCTCGCTCACGCGATGGTCGACTTCGCGGAGGACCCGGAGGACGAGCGGCGTACCATCACCCCATCCCGGCGGACCGACGAGATCGGCGAGGCCGAACGGTCCTTGGCGGCGATGCAGCACCAGCTCACCGATACGATCATCCAGCGCCGCCGCCTCGCCGAACTCGGCATGGCGGTCTCGAAGATCAACCATGATCTGCGCAATCTCCTCGCCTCGGCGCAGCTCTTTTCCGACCGCCTCGCCGTCATCCCCGATCCCACGGTGCAGCGCTTCGTGCCGAAGCTCGTGCGCGCGCTCGACCGGGCAGTCGGCTATACCAGCGGCGTCCTCGCATATGGCCGCGCCGGCGAAGCGCCGCCGCAACGTCGGCTGATCGACCTCGAGCTGCTCGCGGCCGATGTCGGCGAGATTCTCGGCCTCGACACGCATCCGACGATCGATTTCCGCATCCTCGTCGAGGAAGGGCTCGAGATCGATTCCGACCCCGATCAGCTCTATCGCGTCCTCATGAACCTGTGCCGCAATGCGATGGAGGCGCTGGAGAGCAACCCGCATGCCGCCATCGTCCGGCGCCTCGCGATCGCCGCGGAGCGCACCGGCTCCGTCGTGCGCATCGTCGTGTCCGACACGGGGCCCGGCGTTCCCGAAGCGGTGCGGATGACGCTGTTTCAGCCGTTCAAGGGAAACGGGCGGCGCGGCGGAACCGGGCTCGGCCTCGCCATCGCGGCGGAACTCGTCCGCGCGCATGGCGGTTCCCTCACCCTCCTCGACACGCCGGTCGGTGCCTCGTTCGAGCTCACCATTCCCGACCGGCCGATCGACCTTGCCGCCCGCCGCGTGGTCAACGCCTGACCGCATCCGCGCGCATCCCGCGGGGTCGGCGCGACAAGACATAGGGTCTCCCATGTATCGTTCGGCATCGCGCGAAAGATCGGGGGACGTGATCGCCTTCGATTTCGGCACCGAAGGCGCGCGATATCTCTAACGCGCACACTTGTCTTCGTACCATCGCTCGCCTATACCCCGTTCACCTCGCACCCCTGGAGGCGAGGCGCGCCTTTGAGCGCAGAAGCTGAGCGCATTTCGCGACTCAGCTTCAGTTGTTTGCAAATTAGGAGATGCATGATGGCTGACGCCTTTCAGCTGAAGGCCGCCGTGCGCGAACGGACGGGCAAGGGGGCCGCGCGCGCACTGAGGCGGGAAGGACTTATTCCCGCCGTGATCTACGGCGACAATCAACCCCCCGTTGCGATTGCCATTTCGCACAAGCAAGCCGAACTCCGGCTGTATAGCGGTGGCTTCCTGACCAACCTGTGGAACATCGAAGTCGGGGGAGAAACCATCCAGGCGTTGGCCCGCGACTATCAGCTCGAGCCGGTGAAGGATTTCCTCGTTCACGTGGACTTCCTGCGCGTCACCGCGCGCTCGCGCGTCACGGTCGACGTGCCGGTCCATGTCGTCGGCGAAGAGGACAGCCCCGGCATCAAGCAGAATGACGGCGTGCTCAATCTCGTCTCGCACACGGTGTCCGTGAACGCCGCCGCGACCCGGATCCCCGATTCGGTCGAGATCGACGTCAGCGGCCTCGAGATCGGTGCCACGATCACCAGCGCACAGGTCAAGCTCCCCTCCGACGTGCACTTCGCGAACGAGGAAGAGTTCACCGTCGCGACGATCACCGCGCCGATCGCCGAAGAGCCGGAAGAGGTCGAGGAAGACGCCGAGGCCGAGGCCGGTGAGGGCGCCGAGACCGAAGGCGAGTCCGGCGACGGCGACGAGTCGAGCGAAAGCTAACCGGATAGCGAACGAGGCTGCGCCATGTTGAAATTGATGGTCGGCCTCGGAAATCCTGGAAGCACGTACGCCATGAACCGGCACAATGTCGGCTTCATGGCGGTCGACCGCATCCATGAACGGTGGCGTGGCGGTCCCTGGCGACGCAAATTCCAGAGCGATGTCTCCGAGGCCAACATCCACGGCACGCGGGTGATGTTCCTGAAGCCGTTGACCTATATGAACGAGTCCGGCCGCGCCGTCGCGGAAGCGGCTCGTTTCTACAAGGTCGATCCGTCGGACATCGTCGTGATCCACGACGAGATCGACCTGCCGCCCGCCAAGTTCCGGATGAAGACCGGCGGCGGCACCGGCGGTCATAACGGCCTCAAATCGATCATCGCGCACATGCGAGACGGGTTCCGGCGCCTGCGAATCGGCGTCGGCCATCCCGGCCGCAAGGAGCTCGTGCCGAACTATGTTCTGCACGACTTCGCCAAGTCCGACTTCGACTGGCTGGAGCCGATGCTCGACGCCATCGCCGAAGAGGCCACGCTGCTCGCGACCGGTCAGGATTCGACATTCTCCTCGCGCGTTCACGTCCGGCTGTCGAAGGACCAGGCGGCCAAGCCGTCCGCGCCCCGAGACTCGTCGGACGCGGCACGATCCTCGGCCGACGAGCGCCCCGTCTCGGTTCTTGCCAAGCGCGAGAGCGACCAGCGCCCGGCGCAAGGTCCGTTCTCCGCCTTGGCGCATCTTTTGCGGAAGTAACAATGGGATTCAAATGCGGGATCGTCGGCTTGCCCAACGTGGGCAAGTCCACGCTCTTCAACGCCCTCACGAAGACGGCCGCCGCGCAGGCCGCGAATTACCCGTTCTGCACCATCGAGCCGAACACGGGTGACGTCGCGGTGCCCGACCCGCGCCTGACGGCGATCGCCGAGGTCGCGAAATCGGCGGAGATCATCCCGACGCGCCTCACCTTCGTCGACATCGCCGGCCTTGTGCGCGGCGCGTCGGCGGGCGAAGGGCTCGGCAATCAGTTCCTCGCCAACATCCGCGAGGTGGACGCCATCGCCCACGTCCTGCGCTGCTTCGAGGATGACGACGTGACCCATGTCGCGAACGTCGTCGATCCGATCGCCGACGCGGAGACGGTCGAGACCGAGCTGATGCTCGCCGATCTCGAAAGCCTGGAGCGGCGGTCGACGAACCTGCGCAAGCGCGCCCAATCGGGCGACAAGGACGCGAAGACCGAACTCGCGCTGATGGACGGCGCGCTGGAGCTTCTGCGTGACGGTCGCCCGGCGCGCGAGCTCGAGGTCGCCCCGGAGGACCGCAAGGCCTTCAAGATGCTGAACCTCCTCACCAGCAAGCCGATGCTCTACGTCCTCAACGTGGACGAGGCGTCGGCCGGCACCGGCAATGCGATCTCCGAGCGGGCCGCCAAGATGGCGGCCGAGCGGGGCGCGCCGTCGGTGGTGATCTCAGCGGCGATCGAGGCGGAAATCGCCCAGCTCCCGACCGATGAGCAGACGGACTATCTCGAAAGCCTCGGCCTCGAAGAGCCGGGCCTCGACCGGCTGATCCGCGCCGGCTACGGGCTGCTCGATCTCATCACGTTCTTCACCGCCGGCCCGAAAGAGACGCGCGCCTGGACGATCCGCGCCGGCACGCACGCCCCGCAGGCCGCCGGCGTCATCCACACCGACTTCGAGCGCGGCTTCATCCGCGCCCAGACGATCGGCTATGACGATTTCATCACCCTCGGCGGCGAGACCGGTGCCAGAGATGCGGGCCGCGCCCGCGACGAAGGCAAGGAATACCGGATCGTCGACGGCGACATCGTCCACTTCAAGTTCGCGACCTGATCGCCGGCCGGCCGGCACGTCAGACGTGCTGGCCGCCGTTCACGTGGATTTCCGCGCCGTTCACGTAGCTCGACGCGCCCGAGCAGAGAAAAAAGATCGCCTCGGCGACCTCCACGGGCGAACCGAGACGGCCGAGCGGAATATCGTCGATCAGCGCGTCCGTCCCCGGCGACAGGATCGCCGTTTCGATCTCCCCCGGCGCGATCGCGTTGACGCGGATGCCGAGCGGCCCGAAATCCGCCGCCATCTCCCGCGTCAGCGCCGCGAGCGCCGCTTTCGACGTCGCATAGGCGGTGCCCGCGAAGGGATGGACCCGGCTCCCGGCGATCGACGAGACGTTGACGATCGAGCCCTTCGCCGCCTTCAGCTCCTTGAGGAGCCCGCGCCCCAGCATGATCGGGGCGAAGAAATTCACCTGGAACACCGAGCGCCAGAGCTGCATCGGCGTCTCGATCGAGTTGAGCCGCGCCCCACCCTCCCCTTTCGGGCTGATCGCGGCGTTGTTGACGAGCGCATCGAGGCGGCCGCCATTCTGCGTCAGACGCTGGCGGATCTCGGCGATCGCGGTGCCGAGCCCATCCGGATCGTTGAGGTCGAGCTGGATGTGATCGTCTTCACCGGCAGGCCACGGGCACTTGTCGGAGAAGGGATGGCGCGAACAGGTGACGATCCGCCAATTGTCGGCCGAAAAGCGCTTCACCGTCGCATGGCCGATGCCTCGGCTCGCTCCGGTCAGCACGAGGGTCTTCCTATCGTCCATCCCGGATCCTCATCCACCCTTGCGCCATATAGGGCACAATCCGCACGACGATAGACAGCGGCCCGCCGACAAGCGGACCGGACGCGATCCGGCCGGGCCGATGGCCGGTCCTATTCGGCCGCCTTATCGCCGCGCCGGGCCGCCCGTTTGGCTTCCACCGCCGCGGCGCGGCGCTCCATCATTCGTGCGCGGCGCGCTTCCCGGAAGGCGGCACGGTCGCCGGGTTGAGGCGCCGGCGCCTCCGCATCCCGGCCGGCCGGCCGGGCTTTCGCTTTCGGCTTGCTGTCGTTTTCGGCAGGCGCTTCGATCCCGTTTTCGTTGAGATAGCGCTCGACGCGGCGCCGCTTGCCCTTCCGCCCGCGCGCGAGAAGCGCTTCGATCGGGTCGGTGATCGTCGCGTTCATCGTCTCGATGGTGGTGACGATCGCGGCGACCTCCTCGTCGTCGAAACGGTCGAACGAAGCGAGCGTGGGCAGCGGCGTGTCCGTATCGGAGTCAAACGCGGTCAAATCCTCTCCGAGACGGTCGCAGATCCACGCGATCTCGTCGCCTTCGGCTTTGATCGCCGCCGCCTCCACCTCGACCGGAAGCCGGAATTTCGGCCCCGGCATCGGAATCAGCACGCGCATCATGGCGTTCGGCGGGCGAATGAAGCGCGGCTCGGCGAAAACCGCCTTCAGATAATCGCCCATCAGCCCCTCGCCGAGTGCCCGGCGGAGCGCATCCGGCAGATCGGCCGGCAGCGCGCCCGCCTTCTGGGCGCCGTTGATCATCGAGAAGAACTTCGCCCCCGTCATGCTCATCGATTCGTTGGAGCGACCGGCCCGCGCATTCGCGAACGCGGGGCGTTCACCGTCCATCATCGACAAAAGCGTCTGCAGGACGCAGCCATCCTTCATGCGCGAGGGATGGAAGACGGCGAGGCGAACATTCGGGCTCACCTTGTCGTGCGGCTCGATCGAGCCACGATAGAGCGCGGCGGGCACCGACGTCAGGAAGTCCGCCATCGTGCCGCCGTCTTTCAGGCCCTGCTGGCACTTGCTGCCTCTCCAGGAACGCGGGGGCCGCACGAATGCGAGCGTGACGACCTTGTCGAACATCGACATGAGTTCGTGAAGCTCGGCGACCCCGGCCCGCTGCATGGCGCTGCCCGTCTCGGCGGAGAGCAGCCCGTCGAGCCCCTCGTCCGCCGCGGCGTTCATCTCGGAGACGAAAGCGGCGCGCATTTCGTCGCGCCGTTCGACGAAACCGCCCTGACCGCGACGAATCAGGCGCTCGTCCGACAATCCCCGCGGACGACGGAATTGTGCCTCCAAAAACGCGTTCTGATTTGCACCGGGCATATTGGGATAGGCGATCCCGCCAGCACGCGTCGCATCACGGTTCAGATGAAAGTAGCGCTGAATCGATGTCGTGCCGGTTTTCGGCATACCGATATGCAGATAAAATGTTGGCAACGTCAGAGACCCGAGCTGAGCGGCACATTCTGCCGCGGCGGCGACAATCGCAACGCGCCGGGCAGGGTGCAAGTGGAGACGAGCCGATATGCGCGCATCTATGACGATTGTCCTAACCGCCACGCTCCTCGGCGCCACGCCCGCAGCGGCGACGAGCGGTTTCGGCTGCTATCGCGTCAATGTCGGGCCGAGCGATCCGTTGCAATTCCGCGCCGGGCCGACCTCCGAATCCGAAGTCGTCGCCACGTACGACTGGAATGACGGGCCGATCATCGCCCTGTCCGAGGGGCTCGCCCGTGGTGAGGGCGTCGAGAACAGCCTCTTCGACGTCTATCGCGCCGAGATGCGCGTCTGTGTTCCGGCCAATCTGCCCGTCGGCGCGCGCTGGTGTCCCGTGACCATCTTCGATGGCGGCTCGACCGAGGCCTGGGTCAAGCGTCGCTTCGTCGATTATTCCGAGTGCCCCTGAGCCCCGGCCCGCCTGCAGCGATCGGTCGCGTTCATCGGGCGCCTCCGGGACCAATTTAACCCCGCATGACCCGATCGACGCCTCCACGCCGTCTCGCCGCGCTCAGCATCCTCGCCGTTTTCGCCGCCACGGCCACCGTGAGCGCCGCGGGGCTCGCCCCCGACGGGCGCTGGCCGTCGGCGGACGTCACCCCGATGCGCCCCGATATCGCGAGCGCCAGCCCCTTCACCCTCACCGATGTCGGCGGCGCCGCGGCGCCGATCGCCGCCAATGTCACGTATTATCCGGCGGACGGCGCGAGCGCGGAGAACCCGGCGCCCGCCGTCATCCTCCTCCACGGCGCCGGCGGCGTGAGCCAACGGCGCGAGGGCCGCTATGCGCGCGAATTCGCCGCCCAGGGGATCGCCACCGCCGTGATCGACGTGTTCGGCGCGCGCGAGGGCGGCGGGTTCGTCGAGCGTCTCATGAAGACGACCGAGGCGATGGCGCTGTCGGACGCGTTCGCGACGCTCGATTGGCTCGCCGACCGCCCCGAGATCGACGCCGACCGCGTCGCCCTCATCGGCTTCTCCTATGGCGGGATGTCCTCGATCTATGCCGCCTACCGGCAGGTCGTCGACACCTACCGGCCGGACAACGCCTTCGCCGCCCATGTCGCCTTTTACGGCCCCTGCATCGCCCGCTTCGAGGACGCGACCACCACCGGCGCGCCGATCCTGATGCTGTGGGGCGACCAGGACGAGATCATGGATTCCGAAGCGTGCGAAACACTCGCCGGGGACCTGCGCAATGGCGGCTCGGCCGTCACGATCGCCCGCTTCGACGCTCGCCATCGCTGGGACGGGACCGGGCGGAGCTGGCGCGCGCCGGTGCACATCGCCGATTGTCGCTTCCGCGTCGGCCGCGACGGGACCGTGTCCGACGAGCGCACCATGCTCATGATGACCGACCCGGCCATGCGGGCGGCGATCCTCGCCTTCTGCTCCAACCGGGACGGCTATCTGATCGGCTCGGACGAAACGGTCCGCGTCCAGTCGAACGCCGCCTTGGCCGCCTTCCTCAACCCGGTCCTCTTCCCACCCGACGGGCCGTGACCGCTCGTGTCGGGCGGGCAACAACGGCCAAGATTTGACGCGGGCCGTCTTCCGCGCCCGGGCGTTCGGTGCGAAGAGATGCAGCATCATCGAGGATCGAATGTTGCTGCGTCATCTCCTCTTCATCGCACTCCCGCTCGCTCTCGTCGGCTGCCAAAGCGGCCCCTATGGAACCCAGCGAGAGGCGACCGCGTCCGAGAAGCACGTCTTCATCCAGAACGCGCGGAACGAGCTCTACGACCCGTTCAGCATCCGCAATGCCGAGCTGTCGACGGTGATCACCCTCGACAAGGGCGTCAACGAGCGCCGCGTCGTCTGCGCCCGCTACGATTCGAAGACCAAGGACGGCAGTTATACCGGAACGGAGACGCACCTCGTGACGGTGAACGCGAAGAACATCGTCACCGGATCGCTCGTGGTCCCGGCCGACGAGGAGCCGTGCAGCCGCCTGCGCTACGGTCCCTTCCCCGAGGCGGAGCGGCTCAAGGGCTGACGCGCCGCGCGGTGCGCCGCAAACCTTGCGCCCTATCTATCCGCGGGATAGCACACTGACGCAAAACGCCAGCCATCTGGATGCCATGACCGACTCCGCCGCGACGACCATCGACAATCTGACCGCCGACGCCCCGCTGCGGGCCGAGATCATAGCGACCGCGCTGCCCTACATGCTGCGCTATGACGACAAGACGATCGTCGTGAAATATGGCGGGCACGCGATGGGCGACCCCGAGCTCGCCGACGATTTCGCCGAAGACATCACGTTACTCACCCTGTCCGGCATCAATGCCGTTGTCGTCCATGGCGGCGGCCCGCAGATCGGCAGCATGCTCGAGCGTCTCAATATCCGCTCCGAGTTTCGCGATGGTCTGCGCGTCACTGACCGGGCGACGGTCGAGATCGTCGAGATGGTGCTCGCCGGGTCGATCAACAAAGAGATCGTCCGCAAGATCAACGCCGCCGGCGGCCGTGCCGTCGGCCTCTGCGGCAAAGACGGCCGCATGGTCCTCGCCGAGCCCTTGAAGCGGACCACGCGCGATCCCGATTCCAATATCGAGAAGGTCGTCGATCTCGGCTTCGTCGGTGAGCCGGTCGAAGTCCGCCGCGACGTCCTCGACGTTCTGGCCCGCCAGGAGATCATCCCGGTGATCGCGCCCGTCGCCCAGGGCTCGGACGGCGAGACCTACAACATCAACGCCGATACCTTCGCCGGCGCCATCGCCGGCGCGCTCGGCGCGACGCGGCTCCTCTTCCTGACCGACGTCGACGGGGTGCTCGGCGCCGACGGCAACCTCATCAAGGAACTGACCGTCGCCGAAGCGCGCCGCCTGATGGCCTCCGGCGTCATCTCCGGCGGCATGGTGCCGAAGGTCGAGACCTGCATCGCCGCCCTGGAACGCGGCGTCGAAGGCGTCGTCATCCTCAACGGCAAGACCCCGCACGCCGTCCTGCTGGAGCTCTTCACCGACGCGGGCGCGGGTACGCTGATCAAGCGCTGAGGCGCCCCGGCGCGATGGACCGACCCGGCGCTGGTCCGCATCCCCAGCGCCGCCACCCCCGCGACAACTTGCGCGCGCGGGCTGGCCGGGATAGTGGGGGAGGCCCATGCCGATCGTGTTCGCGTTTGCGGGACTTCTCTGTTGGGCCGGGATTGCCGGCAGCGTCTCGAGCGCGTGCCGGTCGGCTCATTGTTTAGGCATTTCCCGATGAGCCACGCGACGCCCCTCCCTTCCGAGGATCCGAGAGACAATCCGCGCGACCTTTCGGCCTTCGGTCGGGTCGACACGTGGATCTTCGATCTCGACAACACGCTCTACCCCTCCCACACCAACCTTTTCGCGCAGGTCGACCAGCGGATCGGCGACTATGTGGCCAAGCTCCTCGACATGGAGCGGGACGCCGCGCACGCGCTCCAAAAGGATTATTATCGTCGCTACGGCACGACCTTGCGGGGATTGATGATCGAGCACGACATCAAGCCCGACGGGTTCTTGGAGTTCGTGCACGATATCGACCACTCGAAGGTCGATGCGGATCCGCGCCTCTCCTCCGCGATCGAGGCGCTTCCCGGCCGCCGCTTCATCATGACCAACGGCACCGTGGCGCACGCCAAGGCCGTCGCCGACCGGCTCGGCGTCGGCAACCATTTCGAGGACATCTTCGACATCGTCGCCGCCGATCTCATCCCGAAGCCCGCGGCCGACACCTATTCCCGTTTCTGGGATCGGTACGGGATCGACCCCGCCCGCGCCGCGATGTTCGAGGATCTGTCGCGCAATCTCGAGGTGCCGCACAGCCGGGGGATGCGCACCGTGCTCGTGGTGCCGGAGGGCACGCGCGAGGTCTTCCGGGAGGACTGGGAGCTCGAAGGCCGGTCGGCCCCGCACGTCGAATATGTCACCGATGACCTGCCCGCCTTTCTCGAGCGGATCGGCGCGACGATGCGCGGCTTGCTCCAAACGCCCCCAGCCGCCGACCGCTGAAGACGGCGACCGCATGCGCCCGCGTGCGGTGATCGGGGCCACACGACGCGGCGCGCGCGAGCCTGAGGTTTCATCGGCCCCGAGACTTGCTATGGTCGGACCGCGCGCGGCGCCCGTCCGCCTCGTCGGTCCGATGGCCGCGGCGTCTATCCTTCCTCGCCTCGATCGCCTATGTGAGGCAGGAAAAATGAACGTCACGTCATAAGGTTTTCGATGCAGCTCTCTCCCTCCGAACGCGACCGCCTCGCGGCCACCATCGACAGCGCGTTCGAGGAGCGCGCCACCATCACCGCGCGCACGACGGGTCGTGTGCGCGACGCCGTCGAGAAGGCGCTGGGCCTTCTCGATCGCGGTGTGGTCCGCGTCGCCGAGCCGACGCCGAACGGCTGGCAGGTGAACGAATGGCTCAAAAAGGCCGTGCTCCTCTCCTTCCGCCTCACCCCGATGGAGGCGATCGACGGAGGGCCCGGCGGCTCGCATTGGTGGGACAAGGTGCCCTCCAAATTCGACGGTTGGGGTGAGGTCGATTTCGAGGGCGCCGGCTTCCGCGCGGTTCCGGGCGCGATCGTGCGTCGCTCGGCCTTCGTCGCGCCCGGCGTCGTCCTGATGCCGTCCTTCGTCAATCTCGGCGCCTATGTCGACGAGGGCACGATGATCGACACGTGGGCGACGGTCGGCTCCTGCGCCCAGATCGGCAAGAATTGCCACATCTCCGGCGGCGCCGGCATCGGTGGCGTGCTGGAGCCGCTCCAGGCCGCGCCCGTCGTCATCGAGGACGATTGCTTCATCGGCGCCCGGTCCGAGGTCGCCGAGGGCGTTCGCATCGGTCGCGGCAGCGTCCTGTCCATGGGCGTCTTTATCGGCGCGTCGACCAAGATCATCGACCGGGCGACCGGCGAGACCTTCCGCGGCGAGGTGCCGCCCTTCTCCGTCGTCGTGCCCGGCACGATCGCGACCAAGAGCGGCGGGAGCGACGACCTCGCACTGTCCGCCGCGATCATCGTGAAGCGCGTCGACGAGCGGACGCGCCTCAAGACCTCGATCAACGAACTTTTGAGAGATTGACGGCGTGAGCCAACGAGGCCGCGAGCCGAGTGTCCTGTGGGCCCTCATCGGGGTCGACGGGCGCGTGAACCGCGAGGTCTTCTGGCTCGGCAATCTCCTGTGCGCGCTCGTCGGGGTGGCTTTTATGCTGCCCCATATCGACCCGGACACGGGGGCGCTGCTGCTGAGCCCCATCGCTCCGTTCGTCTCGGCCGTGCTGTTCTGGCCCGGGATCGCGCTCGCGGTGAAACGCCTGCACGATCGCAGCCTGACGGGATGGCTCGCCGTGGCGTTCGCGATCCCCGTGGTGGGCTTCGTCGCTTTCTTCGCGATCGGGCTGATACCGGGGAACAAGGGCCCCAATCGTTACGGCCCTGCGACCAACTCCAGAGGCCCAGCCTGACATCATGGCGACCGATCCGCTTCCCATCGCCCAATCCCTGATCCGCGCCGAAAGCGTCACCCCCGCCGCGCCCGCCGTCTTCGACGTCGTCGAGGCGGCGCTCGGTGCGGCCGGGTTCGCGGTCGAGCGCATCACCTTCGCGAAGGACGGGTCGCCGCCGGTCGAGAATCTCTTCGCGACCCGCGGCGAAGGCCGTCATCTCGCCTTCGCCGGCCATGTCGACGTGGTGCCCCCCGGCCCGATCGAGGCGTGGTCGCACGACCCGTTCGCCGCCATCGTGGAGGGCGACACCCTGCACGGACGCGGCGCGCAGGACATGAAAGGCGCCGTCGCCGCGATGATCGCCGCCGCCACCGACTGGGCGGAGGCGAACGGCTCCGGCCGCCTCTCCTTCCTCATCACCGGCGACGAAGAGGGGGTCGCGATCAACGGCACCGCGGCGCTGATGGAATGGTGCGACAGCCGCACGCGTTTCGACGCGGCCATCGTCGGCGAACCGACCTCGCGCAAGGTGCTGGGCGACACGATCAAAGTCGGCCGTCGCGGCTCCTTGTCGGCGACCGTCACGGTCAGCGGGCGACAGGGCCATGTCGCCTATCAGGAGCTTGCCGACAATCCGGTGCCGGCGCTCCTCGCGATCGGTCAGGCCCTCAACGCGACGCTCGACGCGGGCTCGGGCCCCTTCGCCCCGTCCAATCTCGAGATCGTCTCGATCGATGTCGGCAACCCGGCCTGGAACGTCATCCCCGCTTCCGCGACGCTTCGCTTCAACGTGCGCTTCAACGATCGCTGGACACGAGACTCGCTGAAATCGGAGCTGACGCGCCGGATCGAGACCGCCGCCCCCGCCGCCACGGTCGCCATCGCCTGGGAATCGGGCCATGGCGACGCGTTCGTCACGCGGGACGAGGCGCTGATCGCCGCCGTCACCAAGGCGGTCGAAGGCGTCACCGGCGTCACGCCGGAGCCGAACACCGGCGGCGGCACCTCCGATGCGCGGTTCATCAAGGATTATTGCCCGGTCCTCGAATTCGGTGGCGTCGGCGATCTTCTCCATCAGGTGAACGAGCGCACGCCCGTGTCCGAGCTGCGCCGCCTCGCCGAGACCTATCGCGCGATCATCGACACCGTGCTGGCGGAATGACGGGCGCGGAGGAGCGAGGGTGCTGACGGTCTCCGAGATCGTGCGGTCGCTGAACGGCGCTTGGCTCCTGTTCCTCGGCCGCCGCGAGGGGCTCGACCTTCTCGACCGCTCGGCGGAGGGCTTCTGGCGCTCGTTCGCCGTCATCCTCCTCCTCTTGCCGCTCAACGCGGTGACGATCCTCGCCGTGGCGCGCTCGCAGGGCGTCGACAAGCCCTTCAACGAGATGTTCCTCGAAGGCCTGCCGGTGCTCGCGCTCGACTGGGTGGCCTTTCCGATCGTGTTGGCGTTCGCCGCCGGAATGCTCGGCGTGAAGCGGACCTATACGAGCTACATCGTGGCCCGCAACTGGATGGCGCCGGTGGCGGCGGCGATCCTCGCGATCCCCGTGATCCTGCAAGGTGCGGGGTGGATCGGGCCGACGACCTCGATCCTCTTGTCACTCATCTCGATGGGTCTGGTGTTGCGCTACCACTATCTCGTCGTGCGCCTCGCGCTCGAGACGACGGTGGGGCTCTCGATCGGGCTCGTGGTGGTCGACCTTTTGTTGACGCTGGTGTTCGTCGGGCTCTTCAGCTAGCGCGCTCCCCGGCGCCGTCGTGCCTCCGCG
Organism: Acuticoccus kalidii; assembly: GCF_021556395.1. GTDB lineage: Bacteria > Pseudomonadota > Alphaproteobacteria > Rhizobiales > Amorphaceae > Acuticoccus > Acuticoccus kalidii. Next base: position 226,831 of record NZ_JAKGCS010000006.1, on the reverse strand, counting down.
CATCGAGGCCCCGACGGTCCGGGCGGCGGCTCATCCGATCGCAAACACCTCCTCCACCCGAAGCCGGCCGAGTTCGTCGACCCCCGTCCGGCTGCTCGCGAGGACATCGAGGAGCGGATCGCCCTTCGCCACCCCGTCACCCACGGCGACGCGGAGCCGCGCGCCGGCCCCCTTGTCGCCAGGTGCGCCGGCCGCGCGGGCGAGCCCGGCGAGGGCATAACCGTCGATCGCATCGACGCGGCCGGACCGGGGCGCCACCATCGTGCGCGAGAAGACGCCGGGCTCCACCGGCGCGCGCACGCCTTGGGCAGCGGCGATCCGCTCGAACGCGTCGAGCGCCGCCCCCGAATCGAGCAGTTCCGCCGCACGCGCCCGGCCGGCCCCCGCTTGCACGGCCGGGTCCCACTCCAGCACGATCCCCGCGAAATCGAGCGCCTTCTCGCGCAACGCCGTCGGCGCATCCGCCGCACCGGCGAGGACCGCGCAGACGTCCGCGAGCTCGAGCGCCGGACCGACGCCGACGCCGATCGGACTGCGCCCGTCGGTCACGAGCGCGCGCACATCGAGCCCCACCCCACGCCCGACCGTCTCGAACAGAGCGGCGAGCGCGCGCCCATCCTCCAAGGTCTTCGTCTTGGCGTGCGGGCCGACCGGAATGTCGACGATGACGTGGGTGGAGCCGACGGCGAGCTTCTTCGACAGGATCGACGACACGTCGAGATGGGCCGAGCGGATGCCGAGGGGGCGGTTGATCGCGTTCATCACGTCGTCGAGCGCGCTGTGGCTGATCCGGCCGCTCCAGGCGATCGCCCCATTGGTCGCGTCGACGACATGGCGCAATTCGGCCGGGGAGAGATCGACGCGGGCGAGACACTCCATCACGTCTGCGGTCCCCGCGGCGGAGGTGATCGCACGCGAGGAGGTCTTCGGGATGGTGAGACCGTGAGCGGCGACGATGGGCACCAGGATCATCGTGATCCGGCTCCCTGGCACGCCGCCCATCGAATGCTTGTCGACGACGATACGGCCGTCCCAGCGGAAGCGGTCGAAGAACTCCGCGCGCACCGCCGTCAGGGCGACGACCTCCTCGATCGTGAGCGCGTTGGAGGCGGCGACGAGGAAGCCGGCGATCTCGGCGGGCGCATAGCGGCCCTCGACGATATCGCGGACGACCCGGCCGATCTCGCCAGCGCTCAGCGCATCACCGGCGACCTTCTTGCGCAGAACGTCCCGGCTCCTCGGCGAGGGCGAGCGCTGGACGAGGGCCTTCGTCCCGTCCGGCACGCCGAGCCGCGCGAAGGCGTCGGGGCTGAGGCCGATATCGTGACGGCCGACGAGGCGATCGTCGTCGGTGAGGACGAGACGGGCGCGCGCCGAGGCGGCGCCGGCGGTCACTTCGACGAGCGTCGTCTCGGCGAGGCGTTCGACGCGCACGGGTCGCGCCTCGCGGTGCAGGAGGCACAGCGCCTCGCCCGGCATATGAAGCGAGGCATGGCGGACCGCAAGCGGTAGGACCGCCGCGCCGACGAGCGCCGCCTCGAAGCGGGCGACCCCCTCCTCGAGCGCGCCGCCATTGTGGATCTCGATGACCCGTGCCCCGCCGGCGTCGATCGGGACGGTGCGGGCAAGGCGGGCGGCGACGTCGGCGGCGTCCTCCCGCCCGCGCGCCTCGAGGCGGGCGCGAACGATCTCCGGCGGAGCGGTGACGGACAAGACGACGAGATTGGCAACGTGCGCGGCGAACGCGCCGATCATCCGGCGCGAGATGTTGACGACGACATTCCGCCCCTCGTCGAGCGCGTCGAGGATATCGGTGCGGATGCCGTAAGAGAGGCCGTGCGCCTGCCACGACACGAGGAAGGCGCCGGCGGCCTCGGCGGTCTCGAACGCCGCCGCGTCCACCGCCTCGTGGATTTCACCACCGGCGTCGGCCGGGCGCGTGATCACGCGGCGGGCGAAGAGGAAGTCCGGGTCGCCGGTCAGATGATCGCGCGCGGCATCGATCAGCGTATCCTTGCCGACCCCGCTCGGACCGACCACGAGGAAGAGTACACCCCGCACGCGCGTTCACTCCTTACGTCGACCTGTGCCGCTCTTCATCGTCTCATGGGGCCGGAGCGGCCCCGAACCGCGCCCCGATCGTCGCATGGTCCGCCGGCACGAGCGGGCCTGACAAGGCGCACGAACAGATCGCCGGTCCGCCACCGACGAGCCCCGGCGAGCGCTCCGAAGGCGGGCACCCCCGCCGCGTCGCGCCCCGATGCCTGGCCCCGACCCGCGCCGCCGCAATGGACGGAGCGGGCGGACCGGACGCACCGGACGCACCGGACGCACCGGACGCACCGGACGCACCGGACGCACACTGCGTGCACCGTCGCGCGCATCGGCGCAATGCGGCGTGATCGCCGAGTGGGCGATCGCATCCGTTATAGCCCGATACTCTGACAATCGTCTGACAGCCGCTCGAGGGTCGACCGCGGCCGCCTTTGCCGAGCGGGACGCCGGACCGGGGGCGAGCGCGGGGTCTGGCCGCCCGTCACCCCCAACGAAAAAGGCCCACCGCGAGGGTGGGCCTTTCGGATCAATGGGCGATGTTGCGCCAGAGTTTGCGCTTCGTGAGGTAGAGAAGCAGGGCGAACACGGCGAGGAAGATCATCGCGCGGAAGCCGAACTCCTTGCGCTCGACGAGATGCGGCTCGGCGGCCCACATCAGGAACGCGGAGATGTCGGTGGAGTATTGCTCGACCGTCTCGGGCGTGCCGTCAGTGTACTCGAACTGTCCGTCCTGCAAGGGCGGCGGCATCGCGATCCAGTTCCCCGCGAGGAAGACCGGATTGTAGAATTTGGCCGGGACGGGCTCGACGTCCGCCGGCGGATCCTCGTAGCCGAGGAGAAGGGCGTGGATATAATCCGGCCCGTTCTCGGCATAGTTCGCGAAGGCGTCGACGATGAAGCCGGGGAAGCCGCGATGGACGGCGCGCGCCTTGGCGATCAGCGAGAAGTCCGGCGGCACGGCGCCACCGTTCGCGGCCGCAGCCGCGGTCGAGTTCGGATAGGGCGACGGCACGTGGTCGGTCAGCGTCGCCGGGCGATCGAACGGCTGGCCGGTCTCGTTCGAGATATCGGTGATCGTATACTCGCTGGCGATCTGCTTGGCCGCTTCCTCGGAGAAGGCCGGGCCCGACGGATCGGTCAGGTTACGGAACGCGATATAGTCGAGCGAATGGCACAGGCCGCAGCTCTCGCGGTAGATCTTGAAGCCGCGCTGGAGCTGGGCCCGGTCGTACCGGCCGAAAATGCCGGAGAACGACCAGTCCTGCTTCTCGATATGGGGCGCTTCTCCCGCCGCCTGAGCCGCGCCGCCCAGAAGGGCCAGCGCGAGGACACCGCCGAATGCTGCGCGCGCGATGCGGGGGACGACCGCCCCCCCGATCTTCGTGGTCTCAAGCATCGATCAATCCTTCTTGGGCGCAGCCGGGGCCCCGTCGGGGCGCACATCACCAGAACCAGCGGGTTTCTCACTTCCGCGGAGAGCCGCTTCATCCTCGTGGGACAGTCCGCTCTTCCCCTTCAACACGGCTTCGGAAATGGAGTTCGGCACGGGCTTCGGCGTTTCGAACAGGCCGATCACGGGCATCAGGATCAGGAAGAACAGGAAGTAGTAGGCCGTTCCGATCCGCGCGAGGAGCACGTAGATGCCTTCGGCCGGTTGCGCACCGAGCCAACCGAGCGCGATGCACGCCACCACCCAGACCCAGAATGCGATCTTGAACATCGGGCGGTACTTCGCCGAGCGAACGCGCGAGGTGTCGAGCCAGGGAATGACGAAGAGGATGAGGAGCGAGGCGAACATCACCACCACGCCGCCGAGCTTGGACGGAATGGCGCGCAGCATCGCGTAGAACGGCAGGAGATACCATTCGGGCACGATGTGCGCCGGGGTCACCAGCGGGTCGGCCTGGATGTAGTTGTCCGGGTGGCCGAGATAGTTCGGGATGTAGAAGACGAAGTAGGCGTAGAGGAGCATGAACAGCACCATCGCGAACAGGTCTTTGATGGTGATGTAGGGGTGGAACGGCACCGTGTCCTTAGAGGACTTCACGGACACGCCGGTCGGGTTGTTGTTGCCCGAAATGTGCAGCGCCCAGATGTGGAGGATCACCACGCCGAGGATCACGAACGGCAGGAGATAATGGAGCGCGAAGAAGCGGTTCAGCGTCGGATTGTCGACCGCGAAGCCGCCCCAGAGCCACTCCACGATCGTCGGCCCGACGAGCGGAATCGCGGAGAAGAGGTTCGTGATCACCGTCGCGCCCCAGAAGGACATCTGGCCCCAGGGCAGGACGTAGCCCATGAAGGCGGTCGCCATCATGAGGATCAGGATCACCACGCCGAGCATCCACAGCACCTCGCGCGGCGCCTTGTAGGAGCCGTAATAGATGCCGCGGGCGATGTGCATATAGACGGCGAAGAAGAACATCGACGCGCCGACCGCGTGGATATAGCGGATCAGCCAACCGAAGTTGACGTTACGCATGATGTGCTCGACGCGATCGAAGGCGAGCTCCGTGTTCGCGGCATAATGCATCGCGAGCACGATGCCCGACACCATCATGGTGATGAGCATGAACATGAGGATCGCGCCGAACGTCCACATGTAGTTGAGATTCTTGGGCGTCGGGAATTCGATCGCCTGCTCGTTCGCGAGCGAGAACAGCGGCAAACGCGAATCGATCCAGCGAACGACTTTCGAGTTGGGCTGAAAGTTGGAACTTCCGTGACCGGACATGGGCTCTCCTCCGATCAGCCGATGACGAGCGTCGATTCCGACGCGAACGTGTAGGGCGGGATTTCGAGATTCAACGGTGCGGGGCCCTTACGGATGCGGCCCGCGGTATCATAGTGGGAGCCGTGGCAGGGGCAGAACCAACCGCCATAATCGCCCTGCTGGCCGAGCGGAACGCAGCCGAGATGGGTGCAGATGCCGATCATCACGAGGAGATCTTCCTGCCCTTCGGCCGCACGGTTCACGTCCGTCGCCGGCTCTTCGCCGCCGAGATTCGGGTTGCGGGCCACCGGATCGCGCAGCTCGGAGAGCGGCGTGTCCTTGGCTTCCTGCACTTCCGTCTCGGTGCGGCGACGGATGAAGATCGGGCGGCCACGCCACATGACCGTCATCGATTCGCCGGTGGCGAGGGCGCTGATATCGACCTCGATGGAGGCGAGTGCCTGGGTCGAGGCGTCCGGGTTCATCTGGTCGATGAACGGCCAGGCGACCCCGGCTACACCGACGGCGCCGACAGCGCCCGTCGCGATGAATAGAAAGTCGCGCCGCGTTGTCCCATGGGTGTTGTCAGTGTGCTCCGTCGTCGCCACGCTTGTCTCCTTGTCCGCCCCTAGCGCTGGTGCCGTAGCGGTGTGCACGCCCCCGCTGCTGGTGTCCAGATGACATTCAGTTAGACACCTTGTCGCAAACTATCCTAAACGGGCGGTGGTTTTTGAAAAGTCTGAAACCTGATAGCGCAAGGGGGGGCGAGCCGCCTAGGGGGTCGCTCATTCTTCGTGGACAGTTTGCGAAAATCGCAACATGGATGTTGCCCTCTACCAGCCTGATATTCCTCAAAACACCGCGGCGATCCTGAGGACGGCGCGCTGTTTCAACGCGGCTGTCCATATCGTCGGACCGGCCGCTTTCGATTTGTCCGACCGTGCGGTGCGCCGGGCTGGGCTCGACTATGCTGCCCGCGCAACACTCGTCCGGCATTCGAATTGGACGAGCTTTTTAGACGCGATCGGGACGCGACGAACGGTCCTCTTCACGACACGGGCGTCGACATTCGTCACCGAATTCGCCTTCGAGGCCGACGATATTCTTCTCTTTGGACAAGAGAGCGCCGGCGTCCCGGATGACGTTCACGCCGCCGCCGGCGCCACCGTGCGCATTCCGATGGCGGCCGACACGCGGTCCCTTAACCTTGCCGTCTCGGTCGGGATCGGGCTCATCGAAGGCCTCCGCTCCTCTGCGACGATCCAGCTCAAAGGCCTTGCATGACCCTTGACCACGCCCGCAAAGGCGGCCCCCTCCCCGACCCGGCGACGCTCGGCGCTCAACAGGAGACGGCGCGCGCTTGGTTCGAATCGCTCCGCGACCAAATCCACGCGCTTTTCGAAACGCTCGAGGACGAGGCGTCGGGTGTCGACCCGGCCGGGCGCTTCACCCGCGAGCCATGGTCCCGCACCGGCAGCGACGGCAGCGAAGGCGGCGGCGGGGTCATGGGGATGCTGCACGGCCGCCTGTTCGAAAAGGCCGGCGTCCACACCTCCACGGTGCACGGCACCTTTTCCGAAGCCTTCCGCAAACAGATCCCTGGCGCCGACGAGGATCCGCGCTTCTGGGCCTCCGGCCTCTCGCTGATCGCCCATCCGCGCAATCCGCACGTGCCGACGGTGCACATCAACACGCGCTATGTCGTCACCACGCGCCACTGGTTCGGCGGCGGGGCGGATCTCACCCCGATGCTCGACCGGCGGCGTGGGCAGGACCACCCTGACACGGTCCTCTTCCACGAAGCGTTTCGCGAAATGTACGCTCGCCACCCGGTCGCAGACTATCCGCGCGACAGGGCCTGGTGCGACGATTATTTCTCCCTCCCCCATCGCGGCGGAGAGATGCGCGGCGTCGGCGGCGTGTTCTACGATTATCAAGCGAGCGGGACCTGGGACGCCGATTTCGCCTTCACCCAGGACATCGGCCGCACGTTCATGGACGTGTATGCCACGATCGTCCGCCGGACGATGCACGAGCCGTGGACCCCCGCGGACCGGGAAGAGCAGGAGATCCGGCGCGGCCGCTATGTGGAGTTCAATCTCCTTTACGACCGCGGCACGATCTTCGGGCTCAAAACCGGCGGCAACACCAACTCGATCCTGTCCTCGATGCCGCCCACCGTCCGCTGGCCCTGAGGGGCGTCAGACGGGCGCCGAGACCCAGGGGTTCGGGTCTTCGAGCTCGTGGAGGCGGCGGGCGGCGGTCTGCGCGATGCGCAGCGTCATCGCCCGCCGCGTCGACGCAGCGAGGCGGGAATGTTGGGCCTCGCGCACGATCTCGGCCATGAACCCGTCGGTCATGATGAGGCCTTCCTCGGGCGGGAAGATATCGCCGACGTCCGGGGTCGAGGCGAAATAGAGCCGGTCGCAGGCACTCTTATAATGGTGCCACTTGGAATCGGCGCGGAAGTCGGCGATCGACGACTTGATCTCGACGATCGTCACCTCTCCGCGCCCGTCGATCGCCACGAGATCGGCGCGCCGGCCGCTCGACAGAATCAACTCCGGCACCACCGCCCAACCCATTTCACGCAGCAACCGCCCGACGCCGCGACGCACCTTCATCGCCTGCGGCGACTGGCGCCCGTCGATCATCGCATCGACGTCGAATGTACTGAGGAGCGGCATACTCAACCTTCGCGCACCTTTTTTGACGATCCGGTGCGCGGGAACGTGCAACCGGCGGGGCGCTTAGATTGACTCGTTTTGTTCTTTTTGTGGAGCCCAAACGGCTCAAAGAACGAAACCGCCGATCGCTCCGGCGACGATCACCACGAGCCAGGCCGGTGTCCGCCACGCCGCGAGTGCCGCGAAGGCGGCGATCGCCAGCGACAGCGCGCCGACGTCGGGGATGCCCCGCGTGAAGACCGGATCGTAGAACGCCGCCCCGAGAAGCCCGACCACCGCCGCGTTGACCCCCGCGAGCGCCCGGCGTGCCACCGCCATGCGCCGCAGGTCGTCCCAAAAGGGCAACACGCCGAGAACGAGGAGCATCGACGGTAGGAAGATCCCGACGAGCGCCACCACCGCCCCCGGAACGCCGCCAAACGGCTCGGCGACCGTGCCGAGAAAGGCGGCGAAGGTGAAGAGCGGCCCCGGCACCGCCTGCGCCGCCCCATAACCGGCGAGGAACGTCGCCTGATCGACCATCCCGGCCAATTCGCCTTCGAGGAGCGGCAGGACGACATGGCCGCCACCGAACACGAGCGCGCCGGCCCGATAGGTGCGGTCGAACAGATCGAGCGGCGCACCGAGCGGGGCGAGGAGCGGCAAGCCGGCGAGGAGGAGCGCGAAGGCGAGGAGCGCGGCGACGCCGACCCGCCGACCGACCGGCGCCCGCGCGCCGCCCGGCTCGGGCGATGCGACATCGGGCAAGACGAGGCCGGCGAGAGCGCCGAGGGCGATCACGGCGAGCTGGGCCATGCCGCGATCGGGCGCGAGGAGGACGATGATCGCCGCAAGGCCCGCGATCGCCGCCCGTTCCCGCGTCGCCGCGAGCGAACGGGTCATGCCGAGAAGGGCGTGCGCGACCACCGCGACCGCCGCAGCCTTGAGGCCGACGAGCCAGCCCGCCCCCTCGACGACCCCGGTCGTCCCGATCAACAGCCCGAAAAGGGTCAGCGCGACGGCGCTCGGCAGGGTGAAGGCGATCCAGGCCGCCAGCATTCCCGCGAAGCCGGCGCGCGTCAGTCCGATCGCCATGCCGACCTGGCTCGACGCCGGCCCCGGCAGAAACTGGCAGAGCGCGACGAGATCGGCATAGGCGGCGTCGGTGAACCAACCCCGCCGCTCCACGAAGGCGGTGCGGAAAAAGCCGAGATGGGCGACCGGCCCGCCGAAGGAGGTGAAGCCGAGCGGCAGGAAGGCGAGAAAGACCTCGCGCGCCGTGCCGTTTTTCGCTGTCGTCTCGCCCGCCAACGGAGCCTCCTCGTCATGTCGCAAGAGAGCCTCTCCCCGCCCCGCATGACAGGAGGATGACAGCCTGCCTGCATCCATCCCCGTTTCGCCCCTGGCAGCCGACCGAGCGCGATCGGCAAAGCATCTTTCAACCTGCGATCGGCCGGGCCTATGATGGGCGAACGCGCCGCCCGGCGCGCGCCGTCATGGCATGAATATTGTTTCGATGCGAACGTTCCAACCCGGCTGGCCGTCTCCATGAACACTCCCGAATCCCTTCCCCGAAACGCCGATATCGTCGTCATCGGCGGCGGTATTCTCGGTGTCAGCACTGCGATCTTCCTCAACCGGATGGGTCGGAAGGTCGTCCTCCTGGAGAAGGGGCGGATTGCCGGGGAGCAATCCTCACGCAACTGGGGCTGGATTCGGAAGCAGGGCCGCGACCCGCGCGAGCTGCCGATGATGATCGAGAGCGCCCGGCTGTGGCAGCGCCTCGCCTCGGAATGCGGCGAGGATATCGGCTTCGGCGTCAACGGCACCACCTATCTCGCGCTGAACGAGGCCGAACTCGCCGAGCGCGAGGCCTGGCTCGCCTCCGCGGAGGGCTTCCAGCTCGACACCAAGCTCCTCTCCCCCGCCGAGGTGGACGCGCTTCTCGGTCTCGAAGGCCGCCGCTTCAAGGGCGCGCTGCACACCCCGTCCGACATGACGGCGGAGCCGCGCCTCGCCGCGCCGGCCTTCGCCCGCCTCGCGGCGGCGGAGGGCGTCACCGTGGTCGAAGGCTGCGCGGCGCGCACGGTCGAGATGGAAGGCGGCCGCATCAAATCCGTCGCGACGGAGCGGGGCGAGATCCAGTGCGAGGCGGCGATCCTGTCGGGCGGAGCGTGGTCGCGCACCTTCCTCGAGAATCTCGGCATCTATATCCCGCAGCTCGCGGTGCGCGCCTCCGCCTTTCGGACGAGCCCGCTGCCGGAGATCCACACCGGCGGTTTCGGCGCGACCGGCGCCTCGCTGCGCCGCCGGCCGGACGGCGGCTACACCGTCGCCCGCTCCAACGCCGCGACCTTCGAGCTCATTCCCGCCGCCTTCCGCCATCTCGTCCCGTTCATGCCGGTGATCAAGAAGCGCTGGAAGATGCTGAAGATCCGCGGCAACAGCTCGTTTTTCGGCCCGCTCGGCCATCACCGCTGGACGGCCGACGACACGAGCCCGTTCGAGGCGATCCGCGTCTTCGATCCTGAGCCCGACATGGAGCTTTTGAACACCGTCCGCAAAACCGCGATGACGTTCTATCCCTCGCTCGGCGAGATCGACATCCTGGAGGCGTGGGGCGGCATGATCGACGTCACGCCCGACGAGGTGCCGATCATCGACGAGGCGCCCACGGTGCCGGGCCTGTGGATCGCAACGGGGCTGTCCGGCCACGGCTTCGGCATCGGACCGGGCGCCGGGATGCTCGCCGCCGAGCTCGCGACCGGCCGCACGCCGAGCTTCGACACCACCCAGTTCCGGCTCGACCGCTTCAAGTCCGGTCGCAAGGCCGCGGCGTGAGCGCGCCCGACGTCCTCGTCGTCGGCGCCGGGATCACCGGGGCCGCCGCCGCGCTGGAACTCGCCGAGCAGGGCGCGCGGGTCGAGATCGTCGACACCTACGGCCCGGCCGCGATGGCCTCTGGCTGGACGCTCGCCGGCGTGCGCCAATCCGGCCGCCATGCCACCGAGCTTCCGATCGCGAAGGCGGCCGTCGCCGGCTGGCCGAGCCTTGCCGAGCGCCTCGACGGCGAGACCCACTATCGCCAGGACGGCAATCTCCGCCTCGCCTGCACCGAAAGCGAGGTCGCGCACATCCGATCGCTCGTCGAGGCCCACCGGGCCGAAGGGCTCGACATCGATTTCCTGCCGACCCTCGAGGCGGTGCGCGCCGTCACGCCGGCTTTGTCCGACAAGGTGATGGCCGCATCCTTCTGCCCGAGCGACGGACATGCCGACCCGGTCGCCACGGTCGGCGCCTTCATCGCGGCCGGCAAGCGCAAGGGCGTCAGCCTCTCGGAGGGTGAGCCGGTCGAGCGTTTCGAGGCGTCCGGTGGGCGGATCACCGCGGCGATCACCCCGACGCGGCGCATCGAGCCGGGCGCGGTGGTGCTCGCCGGCGGCATCCACGTCAACCGCCTGCTCGAACCGCTCGGCGCGCGCATTCCCCTCACGATCCCGATCGTCACGGTGATCCGCACGCGGCCGATCGATCCGGTCCTCGCGCCCGTGCTCGGCACCGCCGGCGCAGTTTTCGCGGCACGGCAGGAGTGGACCGGGCGGCTGCGCTTCACCTCCGGGGCCGAGCCCTTCACCGGCACGCTCGACGAATCCGGCGCCCGCCCCGTCGCCGCCCCCCATCTCGGCCGCCTGCGGGACACGCTGGACCGGGTTTCGGCCGTCCTTCCGTTGGTCGCGGAATGCGAGCTCGAAGCGGTCTGGGGCGGCCTTCTCGACCTCACGCCGGACGCGCTGCCGGTCATCGATCACGTGCCGGGCTACGACAATCTCGTCGTGGCGGCGGGCTTCTCGGGTCACGGCTTCTGCATCGGCCCGGTGACGGGACCGCTGGCGGCCGATCTCGCGCTCGGCCGCCCGCCGCGCCACGCCCTCGACGCCTTCCGCTTCGCCCGCTTCAACGACGGCGGCACTCAGGCGCCGCTCACCCTCCACGGCTGATCGCGCCGCGCGGCGAAGCCGGCCCCGAACCGGCGATTCGCCCGCAGCCTATGCGTGTTGCCCACATTCGGGGCAGGCTTGCCACTCTTTTCGCGTTGCCTTCGCCGCGCCCGAATGCGGCAATGTCGTCGTCACGCGACGGGATGGTCAGGGACCAATTCCTGGCTATTTCGGAAAGTAGAGCCGTGTTGCAACGCCTTCATCCCTTTGGATTTTCCGGTCGCCAATTCGCATCTCCTCCCTTGATCGGGCCCGTCCTTGCAGACATCATCGTGCCCGAGGCGGATAGTCTTGCGCCTCATCCGCCTTCGCCTGAGCGAGCGCGGTATTCGATGGGAGAGAACCTTGATGCTTGATCCCGCCGGCCGGGTGATCATGGTGTCCGGCGCCAACCGCGGGATCGGCCGCGCCATCACCGAGAAGTTGTTGTCCAAAGGCTACCGGGTCAGCGCCGGGGCGCGCGACGTCGCCGGGCTGAAGGACGTGCTCGCCCCTGTCGCCAACGCGCACCTCCTCTGCGCCCAGTACGATGCGGAGACGCGCGCGACCTACAAGGCATGGGTCGAGGCGACCCTCACGACCTTCGGCCGGATCGACGGCCTCGTGAACAATGCCGGGACGTCGAACACCTTTTCGATCGAGGACGGCGACGAAGCCGATTTCGACCGCCTGGTGACGATCAATCTCAAGGGCCCGCTCTTCATGACGCGGCTCGTCATGCCGCATCTGCGGAAGGTCGGGCACGGGCGGATCGTCAACATCTCCTCGCTCTCCGGCAAGCGCGTCGCCAATGCGAACGTCGCCTACGCGATGACCAAGCACGCGCTGATGGCCCTCACCCATTCAACCCGCCGCATCGGCTGGGACGACGGCGTGCGCGCCACCGCCGTCTGTCCGAGCTTCGTCGCGACCGATCTCACGGCCGACGTCACCAAGGTGCGCCGCGAGGACATGATCGATCCAGCCGACCTCGCCGAGCTGGTCGCGACGGCAATTGCGCTGCCGAACAATGCGGTGATGGCCGAGATGCTGGTCAACTGCAAATTGGAGGATCTATTCTGAGTTGAGACGCGGGCCACGCTCGGCCCGGCCACAAAGAGCCCGCATACGCCGGAACGGCACCAGACGGGCCTATCGAAGGAGGTGAGATCCGTGAAACATGCTGCCCTGTCGCTCTCGCTCGCCGCACTCCTCGCGAGCGCAGCCCTCTCAGGCGCCCAGGCCGACGGAACGACGCTCAGCGTCGGCATGGCGAGCGCCGATGCCGGCACGCTCGACCCCCACCGCGCGACGACGACGCCCGACAAGGGGCTTCTGCACTGGATGTTCAACGGCCTCGTGCGGATCAAGCCCGGCCAGGCGAGCCCGGAATTCATCGAGCCCGACATCGCCGAGAGCTGGACCTCCTCGGAGGATGGTCTCACCTGGACCTTCACGATGCGCGAGGATGTCGCCTGCCATGGCGATTACGGCAATCTCGACGCCGAGGATGTCGTCTTTTCGCTGAACCGCGCGATGGATGCCGACTCCTCCTCCTTCGCCAAGGACTATGGCGCCTTCTCCTCCGTCGAGGCGACCGGCCCCTACGAGGTGACGATCACGCTGTCGGAGCCCGTCCCGAGCCTTCTCGGCCTGCTCGTGCCCTATCATGGCGGCAATATCGTCTGTCAGGACGCCGTCGAGGCGCTCGGCGACACATTCCAGTCCGAGCCGATCGGCACCGGGCCGTTCATGTTCGCGGAGTATCAGCCGCAGCAATATGTGAAGCTCGTCGCCAATCCGGAATATTTCCGCGGCGAACCGGCGATCAAAGAAATCTTCTATCGCTATATCCCGTCCGATTCCTCGCGCGATCTCGCGTTCCAGTCCGGTGAGATCGACATGATCTACGGCAAGCAGGAACAGACCTGGGTCGAGCGCATCGCCGAGGTGCCGGGCACCAAGGTGGCGGTCATGAAGCCGGGTGAGATGAGCGTCATCCACCTCAACATGTCGATGCCGCCGCTCGACGACGTCAACGTCCGCCGGGCGATCGCCCACGCGATCGATCGGGACACGATGGTCCAATTCAAGGGCGACCAGGTGACGATCGCCGCGATCTCGCCGGTGCCGGAAGGCTATCTCGGCTTCACGGACGACGTTCCGCAATACGAGTATTCGATCGAGAAGGCGAAAGAGCTGCTCGCCGAGGCCGGCCATCCGGACGGCATCACGATCAAGGCGATCCACACGACGCTGCCGGGGATGCTCACCACCATGGAGGCCGTCCAGGCGTTGCTGCGCGCGGCGAACATCAATCTCGAGATCGAGACCGTGGAGCACGCGACCTTCCACAGCCAGATCCGTGACGATGCGAGCCAGGTGGTGCACTACTCGGCCGCCCGCTTTCCCGTGGCGGACGTCTACCTCACCCAGTTCTTCCTGTCGGATTCGATCGTCGGCACCCCGACGGCGGTGACGAACTTCTCCCACTGCGACGTCGCCGACGACGAGATCCTCGGCGCCCGCGTCGAGCAGGATCCCGACAAGCAGAACGCCCTCTGGGCCGAGGCGCAGCGCAAGATCATGGACGAGGTCTGCGCCATCCCGATCTACCAGAATCTCCAGCTCTGGGCCTGGAAGGACAATCTGGATCTCGGTGTCGAGGTGGACGGGTCGCTGAACCTGTCGCCGCCGGTCACCGAAGAAGCTCACTTCACCGAGTAAGCGGTCGGGGCGCGGTCCGCACGCCGCGCCCTCCGCCATCGATCATGACAGCTTTCGTCATCAAGCGATTAGCCTTCGCCATCGTGACCCTCTTCGGTGTGCTCACGATCGTCTTTTTCATCGTACGCGTGCTGCCGGGCGACCCCGCGCTCGTCATTCTGGGCGACCAGGCGAACCAGGCGTCCATCGAGGCGTTGCGCGCCCGCCTCGGCCTCGATCAGCCGCTCTTCGTCCAATATCTCGACTTTCTGGGCGGTGTGGTGGTCGGCGATTGGGGGGTCTCTATGGTCTCCGGCCGGCCGGTGATCCAGGAGATCATGAACGTCCTGCCGGACACGATCGAGCTCACCGTCGTCTCGCTGATCCTCGGCGTCGTCGTCGGCGTGCCGCTCGGCGTGTGGTCGGCGATCAAGCGTAACAAGGTGCCGGATTATATCGTCCGCATCGCCTCGCTGCTCGGCCTGTCGCTGCCGGCCTTCGTCTCGGCGATCCTGCTGTTGATGGCGTTCGCGATCCAGCTTCGCTGGTTTCCCGTCATCTCCTCCGGCCAGGGGGACACGATCGGCGCGCGGCTGCGTGATCTCGCGCTTCCGGCGATCAATCTCGGCCTCATCATGGCGGCCTACATCACCCGCGTCGCGCGCTCGGCGATGCTCGAAGTCCTCAACCAGGACTATGTGCGGACCGCGCGCGCCAAGGGGCTCTCCTTCGCGGTCATCGTCTGGCGCCACTGCCTGCGTAACGCGCTGATCCCGGTCGTGACGGTCGTCGGTCTCTATCTCGGCATTCTCATCGGCAATTCGGTGCTGACGGAGATCGTCTTCAACCGGCCCGGACTCGGCAAGCTGATCATCGGCGCGCTCAACCAGCGCGACTATACGATGCTGCAAGGGATGATGGTGATCTACACGCTGATCGTCGTGCTCGTGAACCTTGCGACCGACCTCGTCTACGGGCTGATCGATCCGAGGATCAAATATCAATGACGGTCCTTCCCGCACCGCGCCCGGCCTATTGGCGCCGCTCGCTCGCCGCGATCGGCAGCGGCCTCCTCGCCGCCTTCAACACCAACAAGACATCGTGGGTGGGGCTCGGCCTCTTCCTCTTCGTCTGCCTTCTCGCGATCCTCGCGCCGTGGATCGCGCCCTACGACCCGATCGACCAGAACATCCTCTTTCGCCTCAAGCCTCCGTCGGCGGAACACTGGCTCGGCACCGACTATTATGGCCGCGACACCCTCTCGCGCATCCTCTATGGCGCCCGCATCTCTTTGATGATCGGCCTCTTCGCGATCACCTCGGCGATGATCATCGGCTCCTTTATCGGCATGATCGCCGGCTATTATGGCGGGTCGGTCGACATCGTGATCATGCAGATCATGGACGTCCTCCTCGCCTTCCCCTCGCTGATCCTCGGCCTCATCGTCGTCGCGATGCTCGGCCCGTCGGTCGCCAATCTCGTGATCGCGATCTCGTTGACGGCGATCCCGCCCTTCGCGCGGATCGCCCGCGCGCCGACGATCGCCGTCAAGGAACGCGAGTTCGTCGAGGCGGGGCGGGCGCTCGGCTACTCCAATCCGCGTATCCTGTTCGGCCACATTTTGCCGAACATCCTGCCGGAGATCCTGGTGATGGGCTCGCTCTGGCTCGCCACCGCGATCCGTGTCGAGGCCTCGCTCGCCTTCATCGGGCTCGGCGTCTCACCGCCGACCGCGACCTGGGGCGGCATGATCCGTGAGGGCTTCGAGAACATTCTCGATTCCTTCTGGCTCGCCCTCTTCCCCTCCCTCGCGATCCTCATCGTCGTCTTCTCGCTGAACCTTCTCGGCGACGGGCTGCGCGATGCGATCGACCCGCGCCTGAAGGGCGAAGAATGAGCGTCCTGTCCGTCGAAGGCCTCACCGTCTCGTTCCGCTCCGAAGGGGCTTGGGCGAGCGTCGTGCGCGATCTCTCCTTCGAGATCGGCGGCGGGGAGACCGTCGCCGTCGTCGGCGAATCGGGCTCCGGCAAGTCGGTCACCGCGCTCTCGATCATGCGCCTCCTCCAGGAGGGCGTGTCGAAGATCGAGGGCAAGGTAATGCTCGAAGGGCGCGGCGACCTCCTCGCCCTGCCCGACGAGACGATGCGCGACGTGCGCGGGGCCGAGATCGGCATGATCTTCCAGGAGCCGATGACGAGCCTCAACCCGGTGATGACCGCCGGTTTCCAGGTCGTCGAGGCGCTCCGCCGCCATCGCGGGATGGACCGGGCGGCGGCCCGCGCCGAGGCACTCCGCCTCTTCGATCTCGTGCGCATCCCCGACGCCAAGCGCCGCCTCGACCAGCATCCGCACACCTTCTCGGGCGGAATGCGCCAGCGCGTGATGATCGCGATGGCGATGGCATGCCGCCCGAAGCTCCTGATCGCCGACGAACCGACCACCGCGCTCGACGTCACGATCCAGGCGCAGATCCTGGAGCTCATCCGCGAGCTTCAGGCCGACACCGGCATGGCGGTGATGTTCATCACCCACGATATGGGCGTGGTGGCGGAGATCGCCGACCGCGTCGTCGTCATGCTGCGCGGCGACAAGGTCGAGGACGGGCCGGCGGCGGAGATCTTCGCCGCGCCACGCGTCGCCTATACGCGGATGCTCCTTTCGGCGGTGCCGAAGCTCGGATCGCTCGATGGAAGCGCCACCCCGCGCCGCTTCCCCGACCTCAAAGGCGACCCGGACAGCGCCGATCCGGCGAACGAACCCGACCTGCGCGCCGACGAGATCCTCGCCGTCGACGGTCTCGTCACCCGGTTCGACATTCGCGGCGGCGTGTTCGGGCGCCCGGTCGGCCGCGTCCATGCGGTCGAGAACGTGTCCTTCTCGGTGCGCGCCGGGGAAACGCTCGCCCTCGTCGGCGAATCGGGGTGCGGCAAGTCCACCACCGGACGCTCGATCCTGCGCCTCATCGAGCCGCGCGCCGGCGCGATCCGGTTCGACGGGCGCGACGTGATGGCCGCGACGCCCACCGAGATGCGCGACGTGCGCCGCCAGATGCAGATGATCTTTCAGGATCCCTACGGCTCGCTCAATCCGCGGAAGACCGTCGGCTCGGCGATCGGCGAGCCGCTGCGCGTTCATGGCGTCGCCCATGGCGAGGAGGTGGAGGCGAAGGTCGTCGCGATGCTCGACCGGGTGGGCCTTCCCCCGGAGCACGCGTTGCGCTTTCCGCACGAGTTCTCCGGCGGCCAGCGTCAGCGCGTGTGCATCGCCCGCAGCCTGGCGCTCGATCCGAAGCTGATCGTGGCCGATGAATCGGTCTCCGCCCTCGACGCGTCGGTGAAGGCCCAGGTGGTCAACCTGATGCTTGATCTCCAGAAGGATCTCGGCCTCGCTTACATCTTCATCAGCCACGACATCGCCGTCGTGGAGCGCATCAGCCACCGCGTCGCCGTCATGCTGCTCGGCGAGATCGTGGAGATCGGCCCGCGCGATGCCGTGCTCGCCAATCCGCGCCATCCTTATACGCAGAAGCTGATTTCGGCCGTGCCCGTCCCGGATCCGGCGCGCAAGGGAACGCGGCGGCCGCTCCTCGCCGACGAGATCGCGAGCGCGGTGCGGCCGGTGGACTGGACACCGCCTGAGCGGCGCATGGTCGAGGTCGGGCCGGACCATTTCGTGATGGAGAGCTGACGTCGCGGGTCCGCCCTATGACGGCTCGGCGAGGCGGGCGGCGACGCGCGCCCGCACCGCCGCCCGCGTCGCCCCCGCCTCGCGCAGCGCCGCGAGGCTCTCGGCGCCGTTGGATTTCGAGAGCTTGCGCCCGTCCTCGCCGAGGATCAGCGGGTGATGGTAATAAAGCGGCGCCGGAAGACCGAGGAGCGTCTGAAGCACCCGGTGGACCGAGGTCGACGGATAAAGGTCCATCCCGCGGACCACATGGCTGATCCCTTGGACGGCATCATCGACGACCACCGAGAGGTGATAGCTCGTCGGGACATCCTTGCGCGCGAGGATGACGTCGCCCCACGCCGCGGGCTCGGACCCGATGGTGCGCGCCGCGCCGCCGGCCGCATCCGTCTCGGTCCAGGTGAGCGGAGGCAGGTCCGCGAGAGCCCGCGTCATGTCGAGCCGCCATGCGGCCGGCTCCGCCTCGGCGAGACGCCGCGCGGCCTCCCGCGCGCCGAGGATCGCGGCATCGCCCGGAAAGAGCGGCGCGCCGTCGGGGTCGCGCGCGAGCCCTGTCATCCGCGCCACCTCCGCGAACTCGCGCCGACTCGCGAAGGTCGGATAGACGAGCCCGCGCGCCTTCAGCCGCTCCAGCGCGTCACGATAGGCGGCGAAATGCTCCGACTGGCGGCGCATTGGCGGCGTCCAGTCGACGCCGAGCCAGGCGAGATCGGCGATGATCGCCGCCTCGAAATGCGGGCGGGCGCGGGTCTGGTCGATATCCTCGATCCGCAACGTCAGCGGCCGGCCGACCGCCTCGGCCATGCGCTCGTTGGCGATGGCGCTCAGCGCATGACCGAGATGAAGCAGGCCGTTCGGGCTGGGAGCGAAGCGCAGCATGAGGTCTCCAGTGGGTGGGCCCGCCACATGATGCGGCCCGCCATACCCATGATGGCGGGCAAGATGCCACGCGAAAAGCGATGGAATCGCGGCGAGATAGCGAGTATGGATCTCGCTATGGCCGACCGGATCCGATGCGATGCCGATATCGACGCTGCTCTTTATGCCCTTGCGGCGATGGATCCCCGTCTCGCCGCGATAAGGGCTTCGGTTCCCGTTGTTCCGCTCCGCCTGATGCCGGCCGGTTTCGCCGGGCTCCTGCGCATCGTCGCCGGACAACAGCTCTCCACCCAGTCAGCCGACGCGGTGTTCTCCCGCTTCACCGCCACGTTCGATCCGCTGACCGCTGAGGCAATCCTCGCAACCGACGATGACGCGCTTCGCGCCGCCGGCCTCTCGCGCCAGAAGGCCAAGACCTTCCGCGCCGTCGCTGCCGCCGTGGCGGACGGGCTCGACCTTTCGGCCCTCGCGGAGATGGACCCCGACACGGCGCGGGACAGCCTCGAGACGATCTCCGGCATCGGCCGCTGGACGGCGGACCTCTACCTCATGTTCTGCGCCGGACACCCCGACATCTTCCCCGTCGGCGACCTCGCCGTCCGCCGCGCCGCACAGCGCGCGCTCGGCCTCGACGACGAGCCCGGCTTCGCCGCGCTGGCGGCGATCGCCGAGGCCTGGTCGCCGCACCGCTCCACGGCGGCGCGGCTGATGTGGGCCTATTATCGCGTCGACCGTGCGTCCGGCGCCGCCACCCGAACGACCCAAACGCCTGCAGGATTCCCGTTATGAAGCCGCTTTCCGGTCCCCGCCGCGCCCCGCGCTCCGGCCGACCGCCGTCCTCTCTCGTCGTCTTCCTGCATGGCTATGGCGCGGACGGCTCGGATCTCATCAGCCTCGCCGACGTGTTTTCCCGCGCGCTTCCCGACACGCAATTCGTCTCGCCCGACGCCCCCGGCACGACCCCGATGGGCGGGCGCGAGTGGTTCCCCCTCACGATGCGCGATCCGTCCGAATATGTGCGCGGCGTCGTCGCCGCCGCCCCGTCGATCGACCGGTTTCTCGACGCCGAGCTCGAACGCTACGGGCTCGACGAGAGCCGCCTCGCTCTGGTCGGTTTCAGCCAGGGCACCATGATGTCGCTCCATGTGGGCCTGCGCCGCGCGCGCCCGCTCGCAGCGATCGTCGGCTTCTCGGGCCTTCTCGCCGATCGGGACGCCGAAACGCTGACGGAGACGCCCACCCTCCTCATCCATGGCACGGCGGACGAGCTCCTTCCCGCGGGGCTCACCTTGCAGGCGGCCGAGGCGCTCGGCGGGGCAGGCGTCCCTGTAGAATTTCACTTTCGTCCCGGACTCGGTCACGGCATCGACCAGGAGGGATTAGCAATGGCAGGAGATCATCTTGCGCGACATTTGCCCACATAGAGACGCGCCCGGGCGAGGAGAAAGCCTTCACATCTCCGTCACGTTGGCGCACCATAAGAACGCCATGCAATTCGCGATTCGGCGAAGATGGAGACAGTAGGTTGACCATCGCGGTTCATCCCGATGCGCATCCAACGCTTGTGCTCAACGCGGACTACAGACCGCTCAGCTACTATCCGCTGTCGCTCTGGTCCTGGCAGGATGCGATCAAAGCGGTGTTCCTCGACAGGGTGAACATCGTTTCAGAATACGCTTCGGAAGTGCGAAGTCCGTCCTTCCGAATGCGCCTTCCCTCCGTGGTCTCGTTGAAGACCTATATCCGACCGGCCCGCTACCCCGCCTTCACACGCTTCAACGTGTTCCTTCGCGACCGGTTCGAGTGCCAATATTGCGGGGATCTCGAAGATCTCACCTTCGACCATCTGATCCCCCGCTCCAAAGGTGGCCTCACCACCTGGGACAATGTCATCACCGCCTGCTCGCCCTGCAATCTGAAAAAGGGCAACAAGAGCTGCAAGGTCGCGGAGATGTTTCCCCGCCAGCACCCGTTCCGGCCGACGGTGCAAGACCTTCACAATAATGGCCGCCTCTTCCCGCCGAACTATCTGCACGAGAGCTGGCTCGACTTCCTCTATTGGGACACCGAGCTGGAACCGTGACGCGTTGTCGATGACGACCGCTTCGGCATAATGGGTCGATGGTGCCGGCCGACGCGAGGCCGGCGCCGTCGACCCGAACCGTTCGCACGGGAGCGATCATGCCGACACGACCGCGCGCCTTTCGGCGTCACCTCGCTTTATCGTTCGCCGCATTCGTCTGCGCGACGCCGGCCCTCGCCGGAGAGACCGTCTTCGTCCGCCAGGACGTCTACGCGCCGACGACGATCCTCGTCGCGCCGCCGGCGACGCAGCCATGCGGCCCCCCCTGCCGCACCAGCGTCGTCACGCGCGAAACGCAGGCGGTGAAAGAGCGCTATTGGTATCGCACCGCGCCGGCGCCCGCGCCGACCGTGCGCCGCCCCGCGCCCGTCGTCCGGCAGGCGGCGCCGCAGCCCGACCGTCTCACCTGCACGACCTTCTCGTGCGCGTCGCGCTGACACCAACCGTTGGCGCGCCGGCCCCTCGGCTCTAAGTCCACAGAAACTCCAATCGGGAGCAGAACGTCATGCATTATCTGCACACGATGGTCCGCGTGACCGACATCGACCAGTCGCTCGACTTCTACTGCAACAAGCTCGGCCTCAAGGAAGTGCGGCGGGTGGAGAACGAGCAAGGCCGCTACACGCTGATCTTCCTCGCCGCCCCGAACGACGTGGAGCGCGCGAAGAGCGACGCGTCCGCCCCGCTCGTGGAGCTGACCTACAATTGGGATCCGGAGGATTATTCGGGCGGCCGCAATTTCGGCCACCTCGCCTATCGGGTCGACGACATCTACGCCACTTGCCAGCGCCTGATGGATGCCGGTGTCACGATCAACCGGCCCCCGCGCGACGGGCGCATGGCGTTCGTCAAATCGCCGGACAACATTTCGATCGAGCTGCTCCAGGCGGGCGACGCGAAGCCGCCGGCCGAGCCTTGGTCGTCGATGCCGAACTCCGGCACCTGGTGAGCCGCCGGGCGCCACCCTTCGCGCCCGCGCGTCCTCTGTCGCGGTCGGTCAGAAATCGACCGCGATGCCTTTGTTTTCCCAGTCCCCATAGCGGACGGGCTCCGGCCCGTTGCGTCCGCCACGTTCGACCGGGCGCGCCTCCTGCGCAGCCGCCTCGCGGCGCGCTTCGGCTTCGGCGAGCGCTCGCTTGGCCGCTTCCGTCAACGGCGGGCGCTCGGGTTTGGAATTGTCGTGTTGAGCCATGACCCTGTTATGGCCCGCCACGACCCCGCGTTCAACGGGCCGCCGGCCCCGATCCATCAGCACGCGCCGGAAGGCGCAAGGCCTCGGAGACAGTTCATGACGATCACGCGCCGCCATCTCCTCGCCACCACCGCCATGGCCGGTGCCGCGAGTGCCATTCCCCTCACCGTCCGGGCCCAGAGCGCCGCCACCCCGGCGAGCGGTGCCCCGGCCACGTCTCAGGCCCCCGCCTTCCACCGCATGACGGTTGGCGACTTCACCGTCACCACCATCAATGACGGCAGCCTCTCGCTCGGCCCCGCGGTCCTGCCAGAGGTGTCCCAGGAGGCCTTCGACGAGGCGATGGAGGCCGCCTTTCTGCCCGCAGGCTCCTACACCGCCTCGCTCAACACCTATGTCGTCACCGACGGGCAGCGCACCATCCTGATCGATGCCGGCGGTGCGCCGGCAATGGGGCCGACCGTCGCGAAGATGCCGCAAAATCTCGCCGCGGCCGGGTTCGATCCCGAGACGATCGACGTCGTTCTCATCACCCACATGCATCCCGACCATATCGGCGGACTGCTCGACGGCGACGGCAATCCCTTCTTCGCGAACGCCGAACTCGTCATCGCGGCAAACGAGGTCGCGTTCTGGACCTCCTCCGAGACGCGCGACATGCTTCCCGACGGCGCGAAGGGGATGGTCGACGCGGCGATCGCCGTGCAAGAGGCCTATGGCGGACGTCTGCGCACCTTCGACGGCGATCTCGGCGTCGACGGGATCGAGGCGGTGCCGCTGCCGGGCCACACGCCGGGCCACACCGGCTACCGCATCGCCAGCGGCGACGATTCGCTCCTCGTCTGGGGCGATATCGTCCATATCGCGCCGCTGCAATTCCCCGATCCGAACGTCTTCATCGCCTTCGACGCCGCGCCGGAGGAGGCCGTCGCCACCCGCAAGGCGATCCTGCAGAAGGTGGCGGACGAGCGGACGATGATCGCCGGGATGCACCTGCCCTTCCCCGGCTTCGGCCACGTGAAGACCGACGGGGACGGCTATGCCTTCGTGCCCGCCCCCTGGCAGTATCTCTGAGGCTCTGAGGCTCTAAGGCTCTGAGGCGCTGGCGAGCGGGGGCGCGCATGAGCCCCCGCTCATTCAGAGGAAGGATTGCGGGTCGATATCGACCGCGCGGCGCACCGTCCCCCGCACCGGAACTTCGGCGAGCCAGGCAGCCATGATGTCCTGCAACGGCGTCGCGCGCGGGGCGCGCACCAGGAGGCGGTAGCGGAAGCGGCCGCGCAGGATCGAGAGCGGCGCCTCCGCCGGTCCGAGAATCTCGACATCCGGCCCGTGCGGCGCGGTGCGGGCGAGCGCGGCGGCATGGCCGTGCGCCTCGGCCCGGTCGGTCGCCGAGACGATGACCGCCGCCAGCCGGTGATAAGGCGGCAGCGCTCCCTGGCGGCGCACCTCGGTCTCCTCGCGATAGAACGCCTCTTGATCGCCGCGCAGCATCGCCTGGATCACCGGATGGTCCGGCGCGTGGGTCTGGAGGAGCGCACGGCCGCCTTCGTGGACACGGCCGGCACGGCCCGTCACCTGGGTGAGGAGCTGGAAGGTGCGCTCCGCCGCCCTTGGGTCACCGTTCTCGAGGCCGAGATCGGCATCCACCACCGCGACGAGCTGAAGGTTCGGAAAGGTGTAGCCTTTGGCGACGAGCTGGGTGCCGACGATGATGTCGACCTCGCCGCGCGCCACCGCCCCGAGCGCTGCGCCGAGCGCCTTGGACCCCCCCGCGAGATCGGACGAGAGCACGGTCGTGCGCGCCTTCGGCCATAGCATCCGCGCCTCCTCCTCGAGCCGCTCGACGCCGGGCCCGCACGGGGCGAGCGTGTCCTCGCCCTGGCATGAGGGACAGACTCGCGGCCGCCCCTCTTCGTGGCCGCAATGGTGGCAGACGAGGCGGCCGCGCAATCGGTGTTCGACGAGCGAGGCCGCGCAGTTGGGGCAATGGAAACGGTGCCCACAGCGCCGGCACACGGTGAGCGGGGCGTAGCCACGCCGGTTGAGGAAGAACAGCGCCTGTTCGCCGCGCTCCAGGGTCTCGGAGACGGCGGCGCGGACCGGCGGGGAGATCCACTCGCCCTTGGGCGGCGCATCGCGGCGCAGGTCGACCGCCTCGACATGCGGCATCGAGACCGCCCCATAGCGTGAGGGGAGGACGAGACGCTCATAGCGCCCGCGATCGGCGTTGATGCGGCTTTCCACCGACGGCGTCGCCGAGGCGAGCACCACCGGAATCCCCGCCGCCTGCGCCCGCACGATCGCCATGTCGCGGGCATGATAGATGACGCCGTCCTCCTGCTTGAAGCTCTGGTCGTGCTCCTCGTCGACGACGATGACGCCGAGATCGGCGAACGGCAGGAAGAGGGCCGAGCGCGCGCCGACGACGATCGGCTCGCGCCCCATTGCGACATCGCGCCAGAGGGCGACCCGCGCGGCGGGGGTCCGGTCCGAATGCCATTCGCCCGGAACGATGCCGAAGCGGCTCGCGAGGCGCGCCGTCACCATCGGGGTGAGCGCGATTTCCGGCATCAGCACCAGCGCCTGCCGCCCCGCGGCGAAGGCGGCGGCGATCGCCTCGAAGAACACTTCCGTCTTGCCCGACCCGGTGACGCCCTCGAGGAGCACCGTCTCGAACCGCTTCGCCTCGACGATCGCGCGGAGCCGCGCAGAGGCGTCCGCCTGGTCGGCGGTGAGATCGGGGCGCTTCGACAGATCGGGCGCCGGCAGCGCCTCGCGCGCCATCGCCTCCTCGGCGATCACGCCCGCCTTCATGAGCCCGGTGATCACCGCCGCGGACGCGCCCGAGGCATCGGCGAGCGCCTTGCGGGCGAGCGGGCCGGCGGCGAGCGCATCGCGCACGGCAAGGCGCGCGGGCGTCCAGCGGTCGGGCTCGGCGCCGGTGAGGCGCAGCGCCATCTGCGGCTTCGGCTCGACGAGCCCCTCGCCCGAGCGCAGCACCATCTTCAGGATCGCCCCGCGCGGCGTCATCGTATAGCGCGCGACGAAATCGACGAACCGGCGCAGATCGTCCCCGAGCGTGATCGCACTCGCGACGCCGCGCACCGGCTTCAGCCGCTCGGCGTCGATCGTGGGGTCGGGCGCATCGTCCCACACCACGCCGATCACGTCGCGCCGGCCGAGCGGCACGGTGACGACGAGGCCCGGCGCGAGCGCCTCGGGTGCGGCGTAGGTGAGGAGACCGAGCTGATGCGGCAAGAGCACCGAAACGCGGCGAGGCTCGGGTGTCATGTCGGCCGCAATCCTGTAGGAGAGGGGGAGAATGATGCTTTTGGAGTGGCGCGGATGCAATTCTTTGTCGACACGGCGGATGTCGGAGAGATCAAGGCACTGACCGAGACCGGCATGCTCGACGGGGTGACGACCAACCCCTCACTCATCATGAAGGCCGGCCGGCCGATGCTGGACGTCATCGCCGAGATCGCCGATCTCGTCGAGGGTCCGGTGAGTGCCGAAGTCACGGCGACCGAGGCCGACCAAATGGTCGCCGAGGGCGAGAAGCTCGCGGGGATCGCACCCAACATCGCGGTCAAGCTCCCCCTCACCTGGGACGGGTTGAAGGCTTGCCGCCGGCTGACCGGCGACGGGCACATGGTGAACGTGACGCTCTGCTTCTCGGCGGCGCAGGCGCTGCTGGCGGCGAAGGCGGGGGCGACATTCATCTCACCGTTCATCGGCCGGCTCGACGATATCGGCCTCGACGGTATGAAGCTCATCGAAGACATCCGGGCCATTTACGACAATTATGAGGATCTCGAGACTCAGATCCTCGCCGCGTCGGTCCGCACTGTGGATCATGTGCAGCAGGCCGCGATCGCCGGCGCCGATGTCGCGACGCTTCCGCCCGCGGTCCTGTCGAAGCTGATCGAGCATCCGCTCACCGACAAGGGCCTCGCCCAGTTCCTCACGGACTGGAAGAAGACGGGTCAGTCGATCCTCTGACGCGCCGTTCCCCGGTCGCGACGTCCGGCGGCGCTCCGAAGCGTCGCCGCGACGGGGCTTCGCGGCCGGCCGATCGCGCCGATCGCATCACTGCGGCCGGTCCATTCCACGCCGCGTTAAGGATAGTTGGTGGCACAGTGTTGATGCCGATCGGTCAAGATACCGGCATGGCATCCACTGCATCCTCGCCGACCTGTCTCCTTCCGGCCGCGCCGACGCTGCTTGCCGCGCGCAAAGCGTGGCTCGACATGCTCGCCGACGAGCGCGGCCTGTCCGACCATACGATCGACGCCTATGAGCGCGACACGCGCCAGTTCCTGATTTTCCTCGCCCAGCATTGGGGCGGCCCGGCCGAGCTCGCCGATCTCGACGGGTTGAAGCCCATGGACCTGCGCGCCTTCCTGGCTCAGCGCCGCCGCGAGGGGGCGGGCCCCGCCTCGCTCGCGCGCATTCTCGCCGGGGTGCGGACGATGCTCGGCCATTTCGAGCGCCATCACGGCATCAACGCCGCAGCCGCCCGTGCGGTCAGCGCTCCCTCCAAGCCGCGCGGCCTGCCGCGCCCCGTTCCGGTCGAGGCCGCGACGACCATGCTGACGGGGAACGGCACAAGCTGGACCGAAATGCGCGACGTCGCGGTGCTCTCGCTGCTGTATGGGGCGGGCCTGCGCGTCGGCGAGGCGGTTGGGCTCGACTGCATCGACCTCGCGCCGCCGATCGAGATTTTGCGCGTCCGCGGCAAAGGCGGGAAGGAGCGGATCGTCCCGATCCTTCCGACCGTCGCCGAGGCGTGCGACCGGTATCGCGCGCTCGCTCCCTTCGCGCTCGTCGACGGGCCGTTCTTTCGCGGCGAGAAAGGCGGGCGGCTGTCGGCGCGGATCGTGCAACGCGTCGTCGCCAACTGGCGCGCCGCGCTCGGCCTGCCGGACACCGCGACGCCGCACGCGCTGCGCCACGCCTTCGCCTCCCACATCCTCGCCCATGGCGGCGATCTGCGCGCGATCCAGGAGCTTCTCGGGCATTCGAGCCTATCGACGACCCAGGTCTATACCGCCGTCGACGATCGCCGCCTCCTCGAGGCATGGCGCGATTCGCACCCCCGCGCCGTCCGCCCATGATCGACCTGCCCCACCCGCCGCGCTGGCTGCGCCGCGCCCCGCTCGTGCGCGAGCGGCTGCGACGTTTTGCCAAGCGCCACGCGCCGCGGGGGCCGGTGACGCGCACGGTCGAGGGTCTCGCCTGGCGCCTCGCGCCGGCGGACAACAAGGTCGATTTCGACATCTGGTACAAAGAGAGGCTCGACGAGGCGGCCGAGCGCGCCTTCCTCGCGCGGCATCTGAAGGCGGGCGACGTCTTCGTCGATATCGGGGCGAATATCGGGCTTTATCCCGTGACCTTGCTCGCCGCCATTCCCGGCCTCAAGGCGGTGACGTTCGAGCCGCTCGAACGGCTGCGCCGCCGACAACTTGACAATCTCGCTTTGAACGGCCTCTTGGAGCGCGTTTCCATCCGCGCCGAGGCGGTCGGGCCGACGGGCCGGCTCACATTGCACGAGAGCCGCAATGCCGGTCGGTCGTCGCTCCTCCCCTTCGAGGGGGGCGAGGCTGGGCCGAGCGTTGAGGTCCGGCCGTTGTCGGAGCTTCTCGACGAGGCTCCGGCGGCGATCAAAATCGACGTCGAAGGCTTCGAAGACAAGGCGCTCCTGCCCTATTTCGAGGAGACGGCGGCGGACCGATGGCCTCGCGCGGTGGTGATCGAAACGCTTCATCGGGCGGTTTGGGATCGAGACTGTCTTCAAGAACTGTTCCAGAGAGGCTATGAGCTTATGGAACAGACGGACGAGAACGCGCTGATCGCCCGCCGCTCGAACTGACGAGACAGAGTGAACCATGGTCCAGCTGACGCTACCGAAGAATTCAGTCGTTCAAGATGGCAAGACGTGGCCCAAACCGGCCGACGCCAGCAATCTGCGTGAGTTCCGCGTCTACCGCTGGCAAGAAGAGGGTGACGAAAACCCGCGGATCGATACCTACCACGTCAACATCGACGACTGTGGGCCGATGATTCTGGACGGCCTGCTCTATATCAAGAACAAGATCGATCCGACGTTGAGCTTCCGCCGCTCGTGCCGTGAGGGCATTTGCGGCTCCTGCTCGATGAACATCAACGGGCTGAACGGCCTCGCCTGCACCACGGGCATGGACGAGGTCGAGGGGCCCGTTACCCTCTATCCGCTGCCGCACATGGAGATCGTGCGCGATCTCATCCCGGATCTCACGAAATTTTATGCCCAGCTTCGCGAAGTCGAGCCCTGGCTGAAGACCGACACGCCCCAGCCGCAAAAGGAATGGCGCCAGAGCCATGACGACCGCGAGAAGCTGAACGGCCTGTACGAGTGCATCCTGTGCGCCTGCTGCTCGACCTCGTGCCCGAGCTACTGGTGGAACGGCGATCGCTATCTCGGTCCGGCCGCGCTTCTCCAGGCGCACCGCTGGATCGTCGACAGCCGCGACGAGCGGACCGGCGAGCGTCTCGACGCGCTCGAGGATCCGTTCCGCCTCTATCGCTGCCACACCATCATGAACTGCGCCAACGCCTGCCCGAAGGGTCTGAACCCCGCCAAGGCGATCGCCGAGATCAAGGCGCTGATGGTCGAGCGCCGGCTCTAAGCCGTCGTCCTCGATCGGCCGCTCGCCGTCGCGCCGCCGGGCGCTCCGGTGCGGCGAAATGCGAACAAGCCCCGCCTTCGCGCGGGGCGGCAAACTCCGAAAACGCCCCGCCACCCGTGCGGGGCGTTTTCGTTTCGCCGCCCGCGCTGTCGCGGAGCCTGCGGGGCGACGCCACGTCGCGCGATCGTGAGGCCTGTTGCTTTGCTTTGACGGACGACGCCCTCTAATGGTCGAGCACGTCGTTCTGGCCCCGGAAACGGGCCGCGAGGGAAAATTCTGGCGTGTCGTTTTAGCAGCCGGTTAACTCGCACTGATGCGAAATTTCCCTCGCGAGGTCAGTTAGGAATTGTACCGCTCGATGTTGCGTTCGCTCGCTCTCACCCTCGCCGGGGCTGCAATGCTCGTCTCGTCCGTCGCCGTCGCCGAAGCGGCGCCGCGAATCGAGACGGAGCATATCGCCGCCGATATCGAGATCCGCAACATCGCGACGCGGCCCGGCGATTCGACCGACATCGCGATCACGCACACGATCGCGCCGAACTGGCACACTTATTGGCTGAATCCCGGCGATTCCGGTGAGCCGCCGATCGCGGATTGGACGTTGAAGGACGGCGGCACGGCCGGTCCGCTGCGCTTCCCCGCGCCGAACCGGATGCCCTACGGGCCGCTGATGAATTTCGGCTACAAGGACGCCTTCACGCTCCTCGCGTCGGTGACCGTGCCGGCCGACTGGCCCGTCGGCACACCCTATCCCGTCACGCTCCAGATGGACTGGCTCGTCTGTTACGAGATCTGCATCCCGGAGGGTGGCGAAGTCGATTTCTCGATCCCGACGGGGCCGGAAACGGAGCTCGATTCGGCCGTCGCGTTCGATTTCGTCAAGGCCGAATGGGCGCTGCCGAAGGCGAGCGACGCCGAAGCGACCTACACCCGCGACGATCACCGCATCTTCCTGACGGTGCCGCTCGGCACGCCCGAGAACGCCGCCTTCTTCCCCCTCGATCGCGATGTGATCGACCATGTGGCCGAGCAGACCGCCATCGCCGCCGCCGACGGGGACGGCATGACGCTGCAGCTCGAAAGCGCCCGCGGCCGGCTCGACGGGACGCTCCGCGGCGTGTTGCGGACGGACGAGGGAAGCTGGTGGATCACCGCCAAGGGCGACCCGGATCCGGCGCCGGCGGCGCCCGCGACCGCCCAGAACACGGCGGGCGGCGGCGGTGGCGGCACGCTCGCCCCCCTCGCCCCGCTCCAGGCGGCGAATGCCGCGTCTCCTGCCACTCCGGCCGCTGATCTCGCCGACACGGGCCTCTTCCGCGCATTGCTTCTCGCCTTCGCGGGCGGGCTCATTCTCAATCTGATGCCCTGCGTCTTCCCGGTACTGGCGCTGAAGGCGCTCGGGCTCATCGCCCACGCCGATGCGCCATTTTCCCGCCGCGCGGCAATCGGCGGGGCCTATACGGCCGGCATTCTGGCGAGCTTTGCGGTGCTGGCCGGGGTGCTTCTCGCGCTGAAGGCCGGCGGTGTCGCGATCGGCTGGGGCTTCCAGCTCCAGAGCCCGACCTTCGTCGCGGTGATGGCGCTCCTCGTCTTCGCCGTGGGGCTCAACCTGTCCGGCGTCTTCGAGGTCGGGGCGAGCCTCACCCGGCTCGGCGGCAGCGCCGCGCAGCGGGACGGGCTTGCCGGCTCCTTCGCCACCGGCGCGCTCGCGACGATCGTCGCGACGCCGTGCACCGCGCCGTTCATGGCGGTGGCGATCGGCGTCGCGGTGGCGGCGTCCGCGCCGTTCGCCTTCGCCGTTTTCCTCGCCCTCGGGCTCGGCCTCGCGACGCCCTTCGTGCTGCTGTCGCTCGTGCCGGGGCTCGCCCGCATCATGCCGAAACCCGGCGTCTGGATGGTGCGGCTTAAGCAGGTGCTGGCCTTCCCCCTTTACGCGACGGCGGCGTGGCTCGTCTGGGTGCTCGCCCAACTCGTCGGCATCGACGCGCTCCTGTCGGTGTTCGCCGCCTTCGTGCTCCTCGCCTTCTCCGCCTGGCTCTTCGGCCTCTCCCAGCGCGGGACGCGGGCGTCCCACCGCATCGCCTCCGGCCTGGCCGCGCTCAGCCTCGTCGGCGCGGGGTTCGTGATCTGGCCGGCGACCAATGCCGAGCCGCCCAACATCGCGCTCGCCGCCACGATGGGCCGCGCCGAGCCCTTCTCGCCGATGCGCCTCGCGGAGCTGCGGGGGACGGAACGGGCGGTGTTCGTGAACGTCACCGCCGCCTGGTGCATCACCTGCAAGGTGAACGAGCGCGTGGTGTTCGACGATCCGGATTTTGCCCGTCTCCTCGCCGAGAACGACATCACCTATCTCGAGGCCGACTGGACCCGCCGCGACCCGGACATCACCCGCTATATCGGCGAGTTCGGCCGGGCGGGCGTTCCCCTCTACGTCTTTTATCCGGCCGGAGGAGAGCCCGAGATCCTGCCGCAGATCCTGACCATGACGAAGCTCGACACCACCTTCACCCGATGAGACGGCTCCTCCGCACCGCGCGCCGCCGCGCCGTCGGCGCCCTCCTCGCGGGCCTCGTCGCGGTCGCGCCGGCCGCCGCCGAGCCTCTCCCCCCGCTCGGCGACTGGCCGGCCATCGAGGCCGCCGCCAGAGGACAGGCCGTCCACTGGTACGCCTGGGGCGGCGAGACCCACATCAACGACTATATCGCCTGGGTGGGCGAGGTCGTTTCCGAGCGCTACGGGATCAATCTCGTCCAGGTGAAGGTCGCCGACACCGCCGAGGCGGTCGCCCGCGTCCTCGCCGAGACGGTCGCCGGGAAGACGGACGGCGGCGCGGTGGACCTCGTCTGGATCAACGGCGAGAATTTCGTCGCCATGAAAGACAACGGCCTCCTCCTCGCCGAGCCGTGGGCGGAGGCGCTGCCGAACCGCGCCCTCGTCGATCTCAGCCGGTATGGCGCCCCGATCCTCACCGATTTCGCCGTGCCGGTGGACGGTCAGCAATCGCCCTGGGGCCGCGCCCAGCTCGTTTATCTCTACGACGAGGGGAAGACGCCTCAGCCGCCCCGCTCGCTCGAAGAGCTGATCCGCTTCGCCGCCGCCCACCCCGGCCGCTTCACCTACCCGCAGCCGCCGAATTTTCTCGGCACGTCCTTCCTGAAGCAGATCCTGCTCGACACGGTGCCGGACCCGGCGCGCCTCCAGGAGCCCGCCGGCGCGGACGCCGAGGCGCTCGTCCGCAACGCGCTCCTGCCGGTGCTGGAGCGGCTGCATCCCCATCTCTGGCGCTCCGGCAAAGCCTTTCCGCAAGGCGTCGCGGAGCTGCGCCGGCTGTTCGCCGACGGCGAGATCCTCCTCGCCCTCACCTTCAACCCCTCCGATGCGCAGACCGCCATTCGCGCCGGAACGCTGCCGCCGACCACCCGCGTGACGACATTCGCCGACGGCTCGCTCGGCAATGTGCACTTCGTCGCGATCCCGGCGAACGCCAACGCGAAGGCCGGCGCGTTGGTGGTCGCGAACGTTCTCCTGTCGCCCGAAGCGCAGGCGCGAAAGGCCGATCCCGCGATATGGGGTGATCCGACGGTGCTCGACATCGATGGACTTCCGGGTGAAACGCGTGCTCTCTTTGCCGGCGAGGCGGCGGTCGACGCCCCCACCCTGTCGGAGCCGCACGCGAGCTGGACCGAGATCATCGAAACGGTATGGGCCGAAGAATATCTGAAATGACCGAGCCCACCGATCCCGTGAAGACGCCCCCGGCACGGACGCGCGCCAAGCCAGCGGGCGCCACGAAGCCCACCGCACCGACGCCGACCGAGGCGACGGCAACCAAGACGACGCCGACCAAGGCGGCCCGTGCGAGCGCCGCGAAACCCGCCGCCAAGCGGTCCAAATCGGCGCCCCGCTCGCGCTACACCAAGGCGGAGGCCGAGGCGTTCTTCAAGCGCCTCGCCGACGCGCTGCCCGAGCCGAAGACCGAGCTCGAATACAAGAACCCGTACACGCTGCTCGTCGCCGTCGCCCTCTCGGCACAAGCGACCGATGTCGGCGTCAATCGCGCCACTCGCGCCCTCTTCGAGGTCGCCGATACCCCGCAAAAGATGGTCGATCTCGGCGAAGAGCGGCTGCGCGACTACATCAAGACGATCGGCCTCTTCAACACCAAGGCGAAGAACGTCATCGCCCTCTCCCGAACGCTGGTCGACGAATATGGCGGCGAGGTCCCGGCCGACCGCGACGCGCTCCAGGCGCTTCCCGGCGTCGGCCGGAAGACGGCGAACGTCGTTCTCAACGTCGCGTTCGGGCAGCCGACGATCGCGGTCGACACGCACATTTTCAGGATCGGCAACAGGCTCGGTCTCGCGCCGGGCAAGACGCCGGACGATGTCGAGCGCGGTCTCGAAAAGATCGTACCGGAGCGCTATCTCCATGGCGCGCACCACTGGCTGATCCTCCATGGCCGGCACGTGTGCAAGGCGCGCCGGCCCATTTGCGAGGCCTGCGTCGTCTACGATTTGTGCAAATCTCCCGAACGACGCGTGTTGCCGAACCACGGGTGAGACGGCATTGTCGCCCCGGCGGCCGCGCACTCGTCGCCCGTTCCCGCTCCTGACAACAGCCCGGACCGATAAAATGACACCACCTGTGCCGGACCATCCGGCGCTGTTCCTCGACTTCGACGGCACCTTGGTCGAAATCGCCGAACGGCCTGACGGTATCGTCGTCGCGTCCGATTTGCCCGAGATCCTCATGCGACTGGTCGATGCGCTCGGCGGCGCCGTCGCCGTCGTCAGCGGACGGCAGGTCGCGCAGATCGACCAATATCTCAGCGTGCCGGTTCCCGTCGCGGGGATGCACGGGCTGGAGCGACGGCTGAAGCCGGGCGAGGCCGTGGAAGCTGCGCCGCCGCCGGCCGAGATGGAGACGTTGCGGGAGCGATTGCAGGCCTCTCCGCTCATCGGCAACGGCGTGAAGCTCGAGGACAAGGGCGCGGGGCTCGCCGTCCATTATCGCGCCGCACCCGACCGGCGGGACGAGGTTCTCGCCACCATGAACGCGTTGATCGCCGATCTCCCGGCCCTTCAGCTCATCGACGGCAAGATGGTCGTCGAGGCGAAGGGCAAAGGCTTCGACAAGGGCGCCGCGGTCGATTTCTTCATGGAACGCGCCCCCTTCGCCGGTCGCACACCGATCTTCATCGGCGACGACACGACCGACGAAGACGGCATTCGCGCCGCCGCCGCCATCGGCGGTTTCGGCATCAAAGTCGGTGACGGCCCCAGCGCCGCGCAATACCGACTGTCTACAGTCACGGCGGTGCACCACTGGCTCGACACCGTCGCGGAGCAAGCCTCATGAGCACCCTCGCACTCGGCATTATCGGCAACTGCTCGATCTCGGCGCTCGTCGACGACAAGGCACGGATCCTGTGGTGGTGTTTGCCGCGGCCCGATGGCGACCCCGTCTTCCACGCCCTTCTCGGCTCCAACGGCGAGCCGGAGGACGGCGCGTTCGCGATCGAAGTGGAAGATTATTCCCACTCCGAGCAGCATTATATCGAGAACACAGCGATCCTTCGGACCCGCCTCATCGCGACCGACGGATCGACGGTCGAGATCGACGATTTCTGCCCGCGCTTCTTCGCGCGCGGCCGCGTGTTCCGTCCGGCGCAGATCGTGCGCCGGATCCGGCCCGTCTCCGGCCGGCCGCGCGTGCGGATCGTGCTGCGCCCGCGCTTCAGCTGGGGCACGGCCCGGCCGCAGATCACCTCCGGCTCGAACCATGTCCGCTTCGTCTCCGACGGGACGACGCTGCGCCTGTCGACGGATGCGCCGATCACCTACATCCGCGACGAGACGTTCTTCGCACTCGAGCGCGAGTACAACCTTTTCCTCGGCCCGGACGAAACGCTGACCGAGCGGCCCGCCACCATCGGCCGCGAATTCCAGGAAGAGACCGAATATTATTGGAAGCGCTGGTCGCTCCGCCTCGGCCTTCCGCTCGAATGGCAGGAGGCGGTGATCCGCGCCGCGATCACGCTGAAGCTGTGCACCTTCGAGGAAACGGGCGCGATCGTCGCCGCCGTCACGACGTCGATCCCGGAGGCGCCCTATTCGGAGCGCAATTGGGATTATCGTTATTGTTGGCTGCGTGACGCCTTCTTCGTGGTCCGCGCGCTCAACGCGCTGTCCGACCTCGAGACGATGGAGAACTATCTCACCTATATCCGCGACGTGATCGCTCTGACGCGGGGCGACCATGTTCAGCCGGTCTTCGGGATCGGCCTCGAAGCGGATCTTCTGGAGCGCACGGCCGAGCTCCCCGGCTTTCTCGGCATGGGGCCGGTGCGCGTCGGCAACCAGGCGCACGAACACCACCAGCACGACGTCTATGGCAACATCGTCCTCGCCGCCGCACAGGCCTTTTTCGACAAGCGCCTGATGCGCCAAGGCACGATGGAGGATTTCCGCCATCTCGAGGTGATCGGCGATCGCGCCTACATGCTCCACAACGCACCGGACGCGGGCATCTGGGAGCTGCGCACGCGTGCCCGCGTCCACACCTCCTCTTCGCTGATGTGCTGGGCCGCGCTCGACCGTCTCGCCAAGATCGCCAATCAGCTCGGCCTCAGCCCGAAACATTGGCGCGCGCGAGCGAACGAGGTGCACGCCAAAATCTGCGCCGAAGCATGGAACGAAAAAGCCGGCGCCTTTGTTGAGTCCTTCGGTGGCGAGGATCTCGACGCATCCCTCCTTCTGATGGCCGAAGTGGGTTTCATCGACCCGCTCGATCCTCGTTTCGTCTCCACCGTCGACCGGATTGGCGAAAAGTTGCGCCGAGGAAATCATTTGTATCGATACCACGCCGCTGATGATTTCGGTCGCCCTGAAACCGCGTTCAACGTGTGCACGTTCTGGTTCATCGACGCGCTCGGTCGAATGGATCGGCGCGAAGAGGCGCGTGAGATCTACGAAACGATGCTCTCCTGCCGCAATCATCTCGGGCTCTTGTCGGAAGACACCGACCCGCAGACGAACCAGCTTTGGGGCAACTTCCCACAGACTTATTCGATGGTCGGGATCATCAACGGTGCCGTGCGCCTTTCCAGGCGCTGGGATAAAGTGATTTAGTGCCGTTCCAGGCAGCAGACCCATGAGGCCCTAAGCATGTCCCGCATCGTTGTCGTCTCGAACCGCGTCGGCCCACTGACCGATACGGGGCGGGCCGGGGGCCTCGCTGTCGCCCTCGTCGACGTTCTGCGTGAACGGGGCGGGCTCTGGTTCGGCTGGTCCGGTGAGGTGTCCGAAGAAGGCACATATGGCCCGCTTCGGTTCAACGAGTCGGGCAATGTGTCGACCGCGACGATCGACGTCGCCCAGGCCGACTATGACGAGTCCTATGCCGGGTTCGCGAACCGTGCCTTGTGGCCGACCCTCCATTACCGGCTCGATCTCACCGATTTCGACCGGCGTCTCGAGCAGGGCTATCGCCGCGTCAACGAGCGGTTCGCCGATCGCCTGATCCCGCTCCTGCGGCCGGACGATATCGTCTGGGTGCACGACTATCACTTCTTCTTTCTCGGCGAGATGCTGCGCAATGCGGGGGTGAAGAACCCGATCGGCTTCTTCCTCCACATCCCCTTTCCGGTGCCGGAAATCCTGACCGCGCTGCCGAACCACAAGGAGCTGACCCGCGCGCTCCTCTCCTACGATCTCGTCGGCTTCCAGACCGGCCAGCATCTGTCCGCGTTCGAGCGGTATCTCTTCGAGGAGGTGGACGGCGAGCGTGAGGCGGACGGGTCGATCCGCGCGATGGGGCGCCAAGTCGTCGCCGATGCCTTCCCGATCGGCATCGACGCCAGCGCCTTCTCCAACTTCCACGAGACGAGCGAGGGGCACGAGCACTACGCCCTCATGAAGAACGAGCTCGGCGACCAGAAGCAGATCGTCGGCGTCGACCGGATCGACTACTCGAAGGGCCTGCCGGAGCGCTTCACCGCGTTCGAGCGCCTCCTCGAACTCCATCCCGATTCGAAAGGCGAGGTCACGCTCCTCCAAATCGCGCCGCCGTCCCGCTCGGAGGTGCGCGCCTATCTCGAAATCCAGCGGCTTCTCGAGGGGCTGTCGGGCCGGATCAACGGGCGCTTTTCCGATCTCGACTGGACGCCGATCCATTTCATCACGCGCTCGTTTCCGCGCCGTTCGCTCGCCGGCATCTATCGCGCCTCGTCGGTCGGCTTGGTGACCCCGTTGCGCGACGGGATGAACCTCGTCGCGAAGGAGTATATCGCGGCACAGGACCCCGAGGATCCGGGCGTCCTCGTCCTCTCCCGCTTCGCCGGCGCGGCGGAGGAGATGACCGAGGCCGTCATCGTAAACCCCTACTCGATCGACGAACTCGCCGACGGCTTGCGCCAGGCGATCCAGATGCCGCTCGAAGAACGGCGCGAGCGCTGGGAAGCGCTCTACGACAAGGTGATGACCAACACCGCGTCCGCATGGTCGCGCCGTTTCCTCGATCGCCTGGTTTCGATCCACGACGAGGCGACCGTCGACGGGTAATGTCGGAACAACCAACAATGTCAGAACATGGTGAGCCGCGTTCCGCCGAGACGGCAGCCTCGCCCGTCGTCGTGCCCGATCGCGAGTGCTGGCGCGTCGATCGCGCGGATCGCTTCGCGCTGATCGTCGACGCGGCGGACTTTTTCCGCCTCGCCAAGCAGGCGATGCTGAAGGCCGAGCGGTCGATCCTCCTCATCGGCTGGGATTTCGACGCCCGCATTCTGCTCGAACCGGAAGAGCAGACGGTGCGCGGCCCGAACCCGATCGGCAAGTTCCTCGAATGGCTCGCCAAGAGCCGGCCCGCGCTCGACGTGCGGATCCTCAAATGGGACATCGGCCTCGTGCACTCGCTGGCGCGCGGGGAGACGCCGCACGTGCTGCTGCAATGGTTCTTCGGCGGCGAAATCGACTTCCGCCTCGACAGCGCGCACCCGCCCCTCTCGGCCCAGCACATGAAGATCCTCGTCATCGACGACAAGATCGCCTTTTGCGGCGGCATCGACATGACGGTGCAGCGCTGGGACACGCGCGATCATGAGGAAGGCCGCAAGGGTCGCGCCTCGCCGCGTGGCGAACCGCTGATGCCGTGGCACGATGTGACGAGTTGCGTGTCCGGCCCCGCGGCTGTGGCGCTTGCCGAATTGGCGCGCGATCGCTGGCGCTGGGCGACCGGCGAGACGCTCGATCCGGTCACCGCCGAGAACGACCCCTGGCCGGACGATATCCTGACCGATTTCCGCGATATCGACGTCGCGATCGCCCGCACCATCCCGGAATACGACGACCGTCCCCAGATCAGCGAGATCGAGAAGGCCACCGTCGCGATCATCGAGGCGGCCGAACGGCTTCTTTATATCGAGAGCCAATATTTCGCCTCCCGCCCGATCGCGGAGGTAATCGCCGCCCGCCTCGGGGAGGAGAACGGGCCGGAGATCGTCCTCGTCAACCCGGACTCGGCCGACGGATGGCTTGAAACCGAGGCGATGGACACGGCGCGCCTTCGCCTCCTCTCCCTCGTCGAGAAGGCCGATCGGTATGGACGCTTTCGCGCCTACTATCCGGAAAATGCAGCCGGAACGCCGATCTATGTGCACGCCAAGGTGATGATCGCCGACGACCGGCTCCTCAAGGTCGGCTCGGCGAACCTCAACAACCGCTCGATGGGTTATGACAGCGAGTGCGACCTCATCATCGACGGGCGCGAGCGGCCAGACGTGCGCGAGCGGATCGCCGGCATTCGCGATAGCCTGATCGCCGAGCATCTCGGCCTGCCCGAAGAGAAGATCACCACGGCGCTCGCCGAAACGGGATCACTGATCGCGCTGATCGACGATCTCAACAGCGAACGGCGCAACCACCTCACCCCGATCCCGCGGCGGCCGCTGTCCGAGGCGGAGGAGGTCTTCGCGGAATCGGACGTCGCCGACCCGATCCGGCCGCCGACGGTGAGCCGCGTCATTCACAGTCTGATCAACCGCGTGCCGACCTTCAAAGGTCTGGGAGTTGCACGCGGTCGTCGACGCCGAAGAGCATCGTGAGGACGGCGACCCGCACCCACATCCCATTGCGCTCCTGACGCCAATATTTCGCCCGCGGATCCTTGTCGATCGCGGGGTCGAGCTCGTCGCGTCGCGGCAGCGGGTGCATGATCACGCAATCGTCCTTGAGCAGCGAGAGATGCTGTTCCTTGAGGTGATAGCGCGTGTACTCGGTCGCATTCTCCCCGCCGACATCGTACTCGTCCTGGATCCGCGTCATATAGATCGCGTCGGCCTCGGCGATGGCGGGAAGGAAATCCGTCGTCTCCTCGAATGCGGTACCGGCTTTGATGAGATCGCGGCGCAGGTCGTCCGAGATGCGGTAGGCCTCGGGCGAGGCGAAGACGATCTTCACGTCCTCATAGTTGGTGAGGAGGCGGGAGAGGGATCGCACCGTCCGCCCGCGCTTCAGATCGCCGACCATGCAGATGGTCTTCCCGTCGATCCCCCCGCGCAGGCGCAGGCTCCGGGTCAGCGTGTAGATGTCGAGGAGGGCCTGGGTCGGATGCTCGTCCGGCCCCGACCCGGCATTGACGATCGGCACCGGGCGCGGCGTGTCGTCGAGAAGCTGGGCGACGCGGTCGCACAGCCCCGCGATCGGCGAGCGCATGATGATGAGATCGACATAGCTCGAAAAGGTGCGCAGCGAATCTTCGACGCTCTCGCCCTTCCGCTCCGACGAGGTCGCCGCGTCGCGGATCTCCGAGGCGGTGATTCCGAGAATGTGGCAGGCGGATTGGAAGGAGAGGAAGGTGCGCGTCGAGGGCTGCGTGAAATAGAGCATCCCCCGCTTGTGCGGCAGAAGGCTCCGTAGATAGACGATCCCTTCTCGCGACTTGTCGAAACGGCGGATCGTCGTCGTGAGCTGATAGAGATAGTCTAGGAACTGCCGGTCGAACTGGCTGGAAGAGAGAACATGACGCAGAGGGGTGCGGAGCCCCTCCGCTCGTTGCGTCGCATCCATCGTGGCGGCCTCTCGTGTCGAGGCGCTTCTAGAACCGATCGACGCGCGAGGGAACGCCTTCGCACAAAAAGTTCGCAACTTTCGCGTCGGCACGCATCGAAACGCCGCCCCCGCGAGCCGCGCTAGCGTCGCGCCACGGGCAACGCGTAGACCCGATCCTGGCCGAGGAGCAGCGCCCGCGTGCCGCTGGGATCGGGCCAGAGTGCGCGAAAGGCCGCGTCCGCGACACTCAGCCCGCCGGTCAGACAGCCGAAGGCCGGCATCACGAGCCGCTCCGCACAACCGAAAAAGCAGCGCCGGCGCAAGGTGCGCCCGCGCACCGTCACCCACGCCGCAGGGTGGAGATGACCGGCGACCTCCCGGCCGGCGGGCGTCCCCTCGGTCGGGATATGGCGGAAGGTGACGCCGCCGAGCGCGTAGGCCTCGTGCACCTCACCCGGCAGGATGCGCGCACTGTCGGCCTCGTGGTTGCCCGTCACCCAGATGAAGTGCGCCGCCTCCGTGAGGGCGAGGAGGCGCTTCCGATCCGCGCCCGCGATCCGCTCCGCCCCGCGCCGGTCGTGGAAGGAATCGCCCAGCGAGATGACGCGGTCCGGCCGGTGGCGCGCCATCGCCTCGGCGAGGCGGGCGAGCGTCAGGCCGGTGTCGTAAGGCGGCAGCATCTGACCGGAGCGGGCATAGGACGAGCCGGTTTCGAGGTGGAGATCGGAGACGACGAGCGTTCCCTCCGCCGGCCAATAGAGCGCCCCGGTCGGATCGAGCACGGCCTCGATGCCGGCGAGACGGGCCGCGAGCGGCTCGGCCGGGCGGCGCGGGCGGCGCGTCGTCCGCCCCGGAGCCTGCGGTCCGGGCAGCGAAAAGGCCGTCATCGCACCGATGCCATACGGGGAACGCCGGTCGTCCAAACTCACGCCATCGCCTCCTGAACCAACGCATCCGCCGCTTCGGCGAGAAGGGTCTCGGAGCCCTCACCCTGAACGACCTCGCGCCCGATTTCGAGCATGATCGGCACCGCGAGTG
This sequence comes from Acuticoccus kalidii, assembly GCF_021556395.1. Lineage (GTDB taxonomy): Bacteria > Pseudomonadota > Alphaproteobacteria > Rhizobiales > Amorphaceae > Acuticoccus > Acuticoccus kalidii. The sequence goes on along the minus strand of NZ_JAKGCS010000006.1, from coordinate 186,122 downwards.
GGGATATCTTCTCAAGTCGCTGGTGCACGATATCGTGTTTGACGCGCGCGAGCATTTGCCCGAGGCGCCGGATGTCGAGAAGCCCCGTCGCCGCGTCGGCCCATGTCGCGCGCAGGAGCACATGGTCCGGCTCGTGCGAGCGCAGGACGTCATAGACGAGATCGGTCGACACGGTGATCTGCCGCCCGGTCTTCTCCTTGCCGGGATGGCGCCGTTCGATGAGCTGGGCGACCTGGGCGCACGCCCGGAAGGTCCGTTTCAGGAGCATCGAATCGGCGAGCCATTCGTCGAGATCGTCACCCAGCATGTCCTCGGCGAAGAGCGAAGCCATCGTGTGGCGCTTGCCGTCGAAGAAGGCGGAGAGGTCGCCGACGGACCAGATCGCGATCGCATAGTCGGAGGCGACGAAGCCCATCGGGTGGAGCCCGAGCCGCTCGAGCCGCCGCGTCAGAAGCATCCCGAGCGTCTGATGGGCGAGGCGTCCCTCGAACGGGTAGGCGACGAGATAGTGCCGGTTCGCGCGCGGAAAGGTCTCGACGAGGAGCTCGTCCATCTTCGGAAGCCGCGACCGCTCGCCTTGGAGGGCCAGCCAGTCCTTCACCTGGTCGGGCAGCGCGGCGCGGCGCTCCGGGTCGGCGAGCATCGCCCTGACGCGGCTCGCGAGATAAGTGGTGAGCGGGAATTTCGAGCCGCCATAATAGGGAATCTTCGGCTCGGTCTGCGTCGTGCGGGTGACGAGAACCTCGTTCTCCCGCACCGCCTCGAGCCGCAGCACCTGGCCGGCGAACAGGAAGGTGTCGCCCGGCGCGAGCGAGTTCAGAAAATATTCTTCAAGCTGGCCGAGAATCGGCCCCCGCCCCTTGAGAACGCCGTTCTTGCGCGACACGAGCCGCACCGGCAGCGACGCGAGCTCGACGATCGTCCCGATATTGAGACGATATTGCTGGGCGATCGCCGGATGGGAGATCCGCCAGCGCCCGTCTTTGCGCCGACGGATCTTCTGATAGCGCTCATAGGCCCGTAGCGCGTAACCGCCGGTGGCGACGAAATCGACCACGCGCTCGAACGTCTCCCAATCGAGTTTGCGGTAGGCGTAGGTGGAGACGATCTCGTCATAGAGTTCGAGGGCGTCGAAGGCCTCCGCGACGGCGCTGCCGAGAACATGCTGGCACAGGACGTCGATCGCGCCGTCATTGATCGCCGGCGTGTCCTGGTGGCCGAGATAGCTCGCGTCGAGCGCGGCCTGGCACTCCATCACCTCGAAGCGGTTCGACGGCACGAGGATCGCCTTCGACGGCTCGTCCATCCGGTGGTTCGCCCGCCCGATCCGCTGGGCGAGACGCGACGCGCCCTTCGGCGCGCCGACATGGACGACGAGATCGACATCGCCCCAGTCGATCCCGAGATCGAGCGTCGAGGTGCAGACCACCGCGCGCAGGGCGTTGCGCCCCATCGCGGCCTCCACCTTGCGCCGCTGCTCGACCTGGAGCGAACCATGATGGAGGGCGATCGGCAGCGTATCCTCGTTGATGCGCCACAATTCGTGGAACAGGAGCTCGGCCTGGGAGCGCGTGTTGACGAAGACGAGCGTCGTCTTGTGCGCCTTGATGAGGCCATAGACGTCACCCACCGCCCAGCGCGTCATATGGCCGGACCAGGGGACGCGCTGATCGGTCTTCAGGATCGACAGATCCGGTTTCGCGCCGCCCTCCACCACGATGAGATCGGACAGTGCCGGCGGGTCGCCGTCCTGCGGCATCAGCCAGGCCCGCAGCGCATCGGGGTCGGCGACGGTCGCGGAGAGGCCGACGGTGCGAAGACCGGGCGCATAGCGCCGCAGCCGGGCGAGGCAGAGGGCGAGAAGATCGCCGCGCTTGGAGGTGACGAGCGAATGCAGCTCGTCGACGATGACGACCTTCAACTCGGAGAAATAGCGCTCCGCGTCCGTTTGGCTGATCAGGAGGGCGACCTGCTCGGCCGTCGTCAGCATGATGTCGGGCGGCTTTTCCTTCTGGCGTCGCCGGCGGCTTTGCGGCGTGTCGCCGGTGCGCGTCTCGATGGTGATCGGAAGATCCATCTCCGCAATCGGCGCGCCGAGATTGCGCGCGATGTCGACCGCGAGCGCCTTGAGGGGCGAGACATAAAGCGTGTGCGGCCCATCGCGCAGCGGCGTGTTGCGGCGCCGTTTCTCCCGGTCGAGATCGATGAGGCTCGGCAGGAAGCCGGCGAGCGTCTTGCCCGCCCCCGTCGGTGCGATGAGGAGCGATGACCGCCCCGCCTCGGCCTTCTCCACGAGGTCGAGCTGGTGGTCGCGCGGCGTCCAGCCGCGGTGCGCGAACCATCCGGCGAACGGTTCGGGCAGCGTGCGCACAGGATGGGACGGATCAAGAACATTCTGCACAGGGCGGAACGTAGTGCGTTGGTGGCCGGAGCGACAGACCTTTTTCGCGCCGCCGGTCGATCCATTGCGGCCCGACGCGAATTGACCCCAAGCTGCCGACGAGGCGGGGCGAATGCCTGCAACCCGATGGATTCGATATGGCCGACCTACCCTTCGACGGAGAAATCTCCCGCTATTTCAACAAGGAGCTTCCCAAACCGCTGAAAAAGGCGATCCAGGCCGCCGGCAAGGACGACATCCTGTCGACCAAATATCCCTATGACGGGGCGATGGAGGACAAGGCCTATAACGACGCGCGCAAGGCGTTGCAGATCGAGCTGGTGAAGCTCCAGTCATGGGTCAGGAAGACCGGCGCCCGGGTCGCGGTGGTGTTCGAGGGACGGGACGCCGCGGGTAAAGGCGGATCGATCAAGCGCCTGCGCGAAAATCTCAATCCACGGGGTGCGCGCGTCGTCGCGCTCGGCAAGCCGAGCGAGCAGGAGGCGGGCCAATGGTATTTCCAGCGCTATATCGATCACCTGCCCACCGCCGGTGAGATCGTGTTCTTCGACCGCTCCTGGTACAATCGCGCCGTGGTGGAGCGCGTCTTCGACTTTTCGAGCGAGGAGGCGCGCTCGCTCTTTTTCCGCCAGGCGCCGGAGTTCGAGCGGATGCTCGTCGCCGACGGCATCCACCTGTTCAAGATCTGGCTCACCGTGAGCCGGGCCGAACAGATGCGGCGCATGTTGGCGCGCGAGGATGATCCGCTCAAACAATGGAAGCTGTCCTCGATCGACGTCGAGGGTCTGAAGCGCTGGGATTCCTACTCCCTCGCCATCGGCGAGATGTTCGCCCGGACCCATACGCCCGAGTCGCCCTGGCGCGTCGTGCGGGCGGACGACAAGCGGCGCGCGCGGATTGCGACGCAGCAGATTATCCTCAGTGCGATCAACTACGATTCGCGCATCGAGCGCGTCGCCGGCCCGCCCGATCCGACGATCGTCGGCGGGCCGGAGATCCTGCCGACGGGCGACGGCTGACGCCGCCCGCACCCGCCGCCGTCAGAGATCGTCGGTGTCGACGACGCCGGGGACGGCGAGATTGAGGATCCGCTGATCCTCGGCCGGCTTCGTGTCCGCGATCGACACAGGGCCCTCTTGGGCGGCGAGATATTCGGCGAGCGCGTCCTGCTCGGTCCCGACATTGGTGAAGGTCGCCGCCCCGTCGGCGATCACGTCGCGCTTCAGAAGCTGCACGACGTTGGCGAATTTCGGATCCTTCGAGACGAAGGACGGGTAAGGATAGCCATCCCCGCCATCGACCAGGAAATTCAGCGAGACCGCGCGGATGCCGACCGCGAATTGATCAGCCGCTCGCGTCAGGTCGCCATTCTCGATGATCTTGACGTCCACCCCCTCGGGCCCCGTGCCGAGAAGCGTGACGTCCTGCACCCGTTCGCCGGGCTCCAGGAGCGGATCGAAGGAAAAGCGCAGGCCGGCCACCTGCGGAAAGCGACCTTGCGCGTTGAGCGGCTTGCCTTGGGCGTCGTACTCGCTCCCGGACACGGCGTAATCCAACACCTCGAGGAGCTGCTGCGGCGACAGGGTGATGAGCGTCAGCCCGTTGTTGAAGGCGAGGGCCTGCTGGATTTCGAGCTCGGAGATCTTTCCGTCGTCGTTCGGGATCGAATCGCGGATGCCGCCGCCATTCTTCAGCGAGATCAGCACCGGGCTGTCGGACAATTCGTTCGCATAAGCGAGATTGGCGTCCGCGGTGAGGTTGCCGAGATTGGTCTCCTCCGTCCGCACGCCGGGCTCGCGATCGCCATTGAGATCGACCGTGACGTCGGCGAAATAGTTGCGGCCCGACACGTCGAGCGCCGATTCCTCGATGACGCGGACGAGATCGCGCACCACGCGCCCCTTCGGCGATGCGGTGATCGCCGCGCTGATATCGGGAGCGCCGGTCGCCTCCAGCACGGCCTCGTCGTCGCTCGCGTAGGCACCCGACACCGCGGGATCGACGGTCGACGGTATGATGCGCCCGTCCGCATCGAAGCCGATCACCAGGCGGCCGACATAAGTGAGCTGCCCATCGGTCGAGACGATCGCGACGGGGTTGCCCATCTCGTCCTCGCGGAAGATCGGATAGGGGCCCTGTGCCTCGTCGCCGTCCCGCAGCCGGTCCGTGTCGTCGGCAAGGCGCGTGTCCGAGCCGCCGGCGATGATGATATCGACCCCGTCGAGAAGCTCGGCGAGCTCCACCTCGAGCGCGATCTGTTGGAGGTGCGAGGTGAGGATGATCTTGTCGATCCCTTGCGCCTCCACTTCGTCGATGATGGGTTGAATGACGCCCGCGAGCGCCAGCATATCGTCACGGTTGGGCCTCGTGCCGATATCGTCGTGCGGATTGTTGGGGTCGCCTTTGGTCGACGAGATGGTCGCGAGAAGAGGCGTCGTGATGCCGATCACGCCGAAACGCTCGCCATTCTTCTCGATCACCGTATAGGGCGCGATCGTCCCCGCGCCGTCCTCGTCCGCACCGATGCCGGGGGAGAAGATCGGGTCGAGCACGCTTTGCGGCCCGACGGTGAGATTGGCCGACAGAAAGGGAAAGAGGCTGCCGACCCAGGTCTTGCCGTCGCCGGCCGGGGCGATCACGTCGAGGAGGGACGCCTGGCCGAAATCGAGTTCGTGGTTGCCGAGGGCGGAGGCATCGAAGCCGATCACGTTCATGATCGCGATGTCGAACCGGCCCGGCGCGCTTTCGAGCGCCTCGTGCGTCTCGCCCGTCACCTCGGACATCGCGGCGTTGAGCGCGGCGTTGAGGCGGGCGCGCACGTCCGGATCGCTGGTGCCCGCGGCGAGGGAAAAGGGGCTCGGGATGAAGTTGTCACCGGCGGAGATGAGGAGGCTCGTCTCGTAATCGCCCATCAGGGATTCGACGATCGCGGCGAAGTTCGGCGCATTCTCCACCGCGTCGGCGTTGCCTTCGAGATCGGAGGTATGGAGAAGCTGCAGGGTGACGGCGGGCTCGGCATCCTGTGCGAGGGCCGGAGCCGACATTGCCGTCATCAAAAGGCACGGCAGGACAGCCGGCCGAACCATAGTCCGAAGCGTCATGGATCGATCCCCCTTCGCGCAATGCGAACCATGTTGCCCAGAAGAGCGTGACCGCCCGCGCGCCGTCAACAGAACTCGGCCTGCGCCCCATTCATGCCGCAGCCTTGGCGGTCGCAGCGCCCCCGTTGCGGACTATTCGTTCGCCTGACGAACAGGGCGTTGCAGGCAAGATCGCCCGATAGCCCAGAATGTTAACAGGTCGACTACAGTAAGGCGGCCGCGATCTAAAATGTTTGTGAGGAGAAGCGTCACCAAAATTGTGACAGGCGCAAGAAAATTGGATGGAGGGCCAACACCTGGTCGACAACAGCCTGTCGTCGCTCCATAGAGGCAGACGTCAATCGCTAAAAAGGAGACTTGCAGCGATATGTACGCTCGTAGCCCTTCGGTCGTCGTCCTCGTCGTCGTCGCGCTCGCGGCGCTCGGCGCCGCCGTCTATTTCTATCGCGAGAGTGAGGATCTTTCGGCCCGTCTCGCCGACGCCACGGCCACTGCCGAGTCCGAAGCGTCCCGCCTCCAGGACGAGATATCGACCCTGACCGACCGGTCCGGCTCGCTCGAGGAGATCGAGGCGGCGATCGAGAAAGCCACCGAAGAGCGCACGACGCTCGAAGCGACGATCGAGGATCTGACCGGCCAGGAGGCCACGTTGGACGCGCGCCTGTCCACCGCGGAGGGCTCGTTGCAGTCCCGCGAGGCAGAGCGGTCCGACCTCGAAGGCACCATCGCCTCGCTCACCAACGACATGAACACCGCCCGCACCTCCGCCGAAACGGCGAAGAGCGAGCTGCAAGAGCTGCAGACCAATCTGGAAGCGGCCCGCGCGAGCCTCGCCGAAGCCGAGGCCGGCGCCGAGACCGCCAGCGCAAACCGCGACGAGGCGGCCGCCGCAGAGGCGAAGGCACGCGAGGAGCTCGCCGCGCTGGAGAGCCAGGCCGAAGAGATCACGGCGACCCTGTCCGAAACGGAAGAGCGCATCGCCACTGCGCGGAGCGAGCTCGAGACCACGAGCGCCGAGCACGACAACCTGACGGCGGAGATCGAAACGCTGCAGAGCGAGAAGGCCGCGCTCTCCGACGAGGTCGAAGACCTCAACGACGACAAGGCCGACCTCACGAACGAAACCGACGCGCTCACCGAGGAGAAGTCGGCGCTCGAAGCCGAGGTCGCCGACCTCACGAAGGAGCGCGACACGCTGTCCGACGCAGTCGCCACGCTGCAGAGCGAAAGCGACACGGCCGCGGCCGCGCTCGAAACGGCGAAGAGCGACGTCGCTACCATGACCGAGACGAAGAGCGCGCTCGAGGCCGACTTGTCGGCGCTCAATGACGAGATCGCGGAGCTGACGAAGTCGCGTGACGCGACGAGCGGCGAAGTCGACGATCTCGAGAGCCGGCACGCGACCGTGCAGGCCGCGCTCGCAGAGCTCGAGGCGGCGCAAGCGAGCCTTGAGGACGCGACCGCCTCGCTCAGCCGGCAGCAGGACAGCGCGCAGGATTCGGTCGACGATCTGACCCAGCAGCGCGACACGCTGAAGGGCGAGGTCGAGCAGTTGAAGAGCGATCAGTTCGACGTTCAGCAACAGATCGCCCGCGCCGAGGCCGAGTTGTCGGACGTTCAGCGCCGCCTCACGAGCATGGAAGGCGAGTTCGGCGGCCGGAAGGCGACGCTGGAGAACGAGGTCGATTCGCTGCGCAAGGACGTCGATCTGTGGCGCCGCCAGCGGAACGATCTGATCTCCGAAATCGATGCGCTCCAGCGCTCGCGTCGCGCGGCGGAAAACGCGCCGCCGGCGCCGGCCGCGCCGGCCGCTACCGCTCCGGCCCAGGCGGCCCCGGCCCCGGCTGAACCGGCCCCCTCCGCGCCGGCGCCCGCGGAACCGGCGCCCTCGGAACCGGCACAGTCCGAACCGGCACAGTCCGAACCGACCCCGGCTCCCTCGAACTCCGCTCCCACGCAGAGCGCGCCGGAGACCCCGGCCGAGACGGCGCCCGCCCAATAATCGCGGCGCCATCATCGCGACCCTGACAACGCGGCTTCGGCCGCGTTTTCTTTTGCGGCGGCCGCGCCGGCGGAAAAGGGAGCGGCGGCGGCATGACGCCCGGCACGGCCACGGCCATCGCCACCACCGCCACGTCACGCCCTTCCTCGTGACCGACTTTTACGGCCGCCGTTGCATCGCAAAGCGCGTCCGCGTCTGGTCGCCTCATTCCGGGACCTATGTGTTCGAGACCCGCCGGATCTGCCGCTGGTAATCCACCATGCGATCCGGCCGCGGACGCCGCTCTTCGGATCGGCGCCCAGTCGGCGCCGGCGTGACGCGACACGGACCGAGGGCCGGCCCATCCTCTCCCGCTCGCGCGGCGCATCTGTCCTTTCGGGGGTGAGGATCCTACTTCTGATGCGATGCAGGCCTTCGCCCTTCTCCTCGACCGATTGAGCTACGAGCCGCGCCGCAACGGCAAGCTCGCCCTCATGGAGGCGTATTTCCGCGCCGCCCCCGATCCCGAGCGGGGCTATGCGCTCGCCGCGCTCACTGATTCGCTGTCGTTTCAGAACGCCAAGCCCGGCCTGATCCGCGCGCTCATCGCCGAGCGGACGGATCCGGTCCTCTTCGCCCTGTCGCGCGATTATGTCGGCGATCTGTCCGAAACGGTCGCTCTCATGTGGCCGCGCAAGCCGCCGCCGGAAACGCCGCCGCTCATCGGCCACAACGATCCCCCATCGAGCCCGGCTTTGTCCGAGGTGATCCGCACATTGGAGACGATGGGAAAGGCCGCCCTCCCCGGTCAGCTCGCCGAATGGCTCGACCATCTCGACGAAATCGGCCGTTGGGCGCTCCTCAAATTGATCACGGGCGCGTTGCGCGTCGGCGTCAGCGCACGGCTCGCGAAGACCGCCGTCGCCCGCTATGGCGGCATCGAGGTGAATGCGGTCGAGGAGGTCTGGCACGGCCTGTCGCCGCCTTACGAGCCGCTCTTTGCCTGGATCGAAGGCCGCGGACCCGCCCCCTCCAACACCAACCCGGCTCCGTTCCGCCCGCCGATGCTGGCGAACGCCACCGATCTCGACGAGCTCGAACGCACCGAAGATCCGGCCGCCTTCGCCGCGGAATGGAAGTGGGACGGAATCCGTCTCGAAGTCGCGGCGGGGCGCGAGCCGTCCGGCCGCCGCGTCGTCCGGCTCTATTCGCGCACCGGGGAGGACATCTCGGCGACCTTCCCCGACATCGTCGACGCCGTCGATTTCGAGGGCGCGCTCGACGGCGAGCTTCTGATCGTGCGCGACGACGCCGTCCAGTCGTTCAACGTCCTCCAGCAGCGGCTCAACCGGAAGACGGTGAGCCCCAAGCTGATGCGCGAGTTTCCGCCCCGGATCCGCGCCTACGACATCCTGAGTGACGGCACGGAGGATCTGCGCGCCCTTCCCTATGTCGAGCGGCGCGCCCGGCTCGCCGCCTTCCTCGAAACGGCGGGTCCGATGTTCGACATCTCCCCCACACTCGCCTTCGAGACATGGGCCGATATCGCCGCCGCACGCGCCGATCCGGCGAGCGCCGGGGCGGGCTCGGACGCCGCCGCGGTCGAAGGGGTGATGCTGAAGCGGCTCGACAGCCTCTATGTGCCCGGCCGGCCGAAAGGCCCGTGGTACAAATGGAAGCGCGATCCCTTCACGGTCGACGCCGTCCTCATGTACGCGCAGCGCGGATCGGGAAAGCGCTCGTCCTTTTATTCGGACTACACTTTCGGCGTCTGGACCGGCGAGAACGGGGCGGATGGGCTCGTCCCCGTCGGCAAGGCCTATTTCGGCTTCACCGACGACGAGCTGAAGGAAATCGACAAGTTCGTGCGCAACAACACGGTCGACCGCTTCGGCCCGGTGCGCGAGGTCGTCCACACGCGCGAGACCGGCCTCGTCCTCGAAGTCGCGTTCGAGGGATTGCAGCGCTCGACGCGCCACAAGTCCGGCGTCGCGATGCGCTTTCCCCGCGTCGCCCGCCTCAGGTGGGACAAACCACCCGGCGAGGCCGACACCATCGACACGCTGAGCCGCCTCCTGCCGAAGGACTGACGCCCCCGCTTGCGCGGATCGCACCGGCCGCGGCGTCAGCCCGTCTCGCCGAGCGCCGCCTCGGCCCGCATCGCGACGCGCTCGGCGGAGCCCGAGGCGTCGACGCGGCTCCAGCGCATCGGGCCGATCTCGGCGTCGGCCTGGGCGCGGACCACGGCGGCGTCGGCGTCGGATAGATCGTTGGTGCGGGCGGTGACGCGGGCCGCGAGCGTCTCCGTGCCCGCCTCGAGCCAGATCCCGGAAAAGGCGACGCCCCATGCGGCCGCGGCCTCCCCCACCGCCTCGCGCCACTCAGGCTCGAGGAAGGTGCCGTCGAGGATGACCGGCCAGCCCGCCCGGATCGCGCGGCGCGCGTCGACAAGCATCCGCCGGTAGACCGCGGCGCGCTGCGCCAAAACGTAGGCGCTCGCCGGAAGGTGAGCCCCCACGCCCGCGTCCGTGAGCTCCTTGCGCACCGCGTCGGTGCGGATCACCACCGCGTTCAGCGTCGGCGCGAGGGCGCGGGCGATCGTCGTCTTGCCGGTACCGGACCGCCCTCCGATCGCGACGAGGTGCGGTGCGGGTGGCCGGGCGATCGCGGCGAGCGCCTCGTCGAGATAGGGGCGCGGGTCGCGGCCCTTGATGGCCCCGACGAGCGCGCGAACCATCAACCGGTTCGCCATGAAGAGCGGCAGCACGGCAAGACCGCGATAGTCGCGCGTCGCCTCGAGATAACGCGAGAGGAGACGCATCGACAGATCGCGCCGCCCGCGATGGGCAAGGTCGATGAGAACGAACGCGACGTCATAGAGGACGTCGATCGTCGCCATATCCTCGTCGAACTCGATCGCGTCGAAGGGGGTCGGCTCGCCTTGCCACAGGCAGATATTGGACAGGTGAAGATCGGCATGGCAGCGGCGGACGAAACCATGCCGCGCCCGGCGGCCGAGCTCGTCCCTCTGGCGCGCAAGCGCCGTCTCCGCCGCCGCCCGCCACCGGCCGAGCGCGGCACGGTCGGCTTCGCTCGCGAGCTGCGGCGCGAGATCGTCGTGGAGCTGGCGGCACAGTTCTGCGACCCGCTCCGCCTGGTCGGTGAGGCGCGCGACCGGCGCCTCGCGGTGGAGCGCCGCGATTCGGACGGCGAGCGCGTCGACCATGTCGCCGTCGAGTGTCCCCCGCTCGACCATCGTGTCGAACTGGCTGTCCCCGTCGAAACGCTTCATGTCGACCACCCAGTCGACGACCTCGCCCGGTCCATCGAGCGAGAGCCGGTCCCCCTCGCGCGTGACGGGGCGCGCCGCGCTGTAGAGCGCCGGGGCGAAACGGCGGTTCACCTCGACCTCGTGACGGCAAAAATGCTCCCGCGTCGCGAGCGCTTCATAGTCGACGAAGGGCAACGTCCGGGCCCGCTTCAGCTTCAGCACCCGATCGGGAAGCAGGAAGACGCGCGACAGATGCGTCGTGATCGGCGCCGTGTCGGATAGGGTCGAGAGATAGGCGACCACCGCCGCCTGCGTCCGCTCGCTCGCGTCGACGGCGTTGGTGTCGGTAGCGTTGGTGTCGGGCATGGCTCCTTCGCGGGCGAACCGCGCCGCCCGGCCTCGTTGCGGTTTGCGACAGGATAATGGCTCGACCCGCCCACGCGATAGAGGTTGCGGCCGTCAGCCGCCGCGCCGCTCCTCGGAGGGGCTGATGCCGAACGCGCCCCGATAGGCCTGCGCGAAATGGGATTGCGACGAAAATCCGGTCGCGATGGCGACATCGAGGATCGAGGCGCTCGTCTGGCGCAATAGCTCTCGCGCGCGCGTGAGGCGCAGGCGGATATAATAGGCGGTCGGCGTCATCTCGACATGCCGCCGAAACAGGCGCTCGACCTGACGCACCGACAGGCCCGCCTCGTCGGCGAGGACGCTTGCGGCGAGTGGATCCTCCAAATTCGCCGCCATGCGCTGGATGATCCGCGCGATCGCCTCCGGCTTGCCGACGAGATCGGGCTCGTTGGCCGGCCGCTGCCGATCGCCTTTGGCGCGGATGCGCTCATGCTGCACGAGGTTCGCCATCTGACGCGAGACGCCGACCCCGTGATCGGCGGTGACGATGGCGGCGACGAGATCGATCGAGGCGGTGCCGCCGGCGGAGGTGAGCCGCGTCCGGTCGATCTCGTAGAGAGACTCCGTCACGTCCACCTCGGGATGCGCCGCAGCGAAAGCGGCCCGGCTCTCCCAATGGATCGTCGCACGATAGCCGTCGAGAAGTTTCGCCGCGCCGAGAAGCCAGGCGCCCGTCGCGATCGCCCCGACGCACTCTCCGGCCCGCACGCGCCGCCGCAATTGGGCGACGATATCGTCCCGCCCCGGCGGCTCGACGATGAGGCCGGTGCACAGCATCACGACATTCGCGGGCGGCGCGTCGGCGAGCGCATGGCCCGGCGCGATCGCGATGCCGCCGGAGGACATCGCCGGGGCGCCCGACAGCGTCGCGAGCTGCACATCGTAAGCGGCCTGGCCGAGAATGCGGTTGGCCGAGCGGAAGGGCTCGATGAAAGAAGCAAGGCTCAGGAGCGAGAAGGCATCGACGAGGACGACCAGGATCGTTTTCGTCCGGATGCCCCCGCCGTCGTCGTCAGCGATGCGGTGAAGATCGGTGTCGACCATTGTTCATCCGGTTGCTCAGCTCCAAGGAAATGGGCTGTGGGAGACGGGATGCAGCGCGCCCGCCGCGTATCGGTCGAATCGGAACGGCGCCAGGAGCGCGCTCGGTTCGCCCAACAACTCACATGCCACAAGTTGTCCCACGCCGAGCATTTTATATCCATGGTTGGAATCGGCGATCATATATGCATTTGGACGCATGCGATCGAACACCGGGAACGAGTCGGGCGTGAAGCACCCGAGCCCGCCCGACGGCTCCCGCTTATAGCGATGCGACATCCCCTCGAAACGCTTGTGGCAATGGGCGAGCGCAGACGCCCACATATGGGCGAATTCAGGCGAGGAGACGAACTCCGGCGAGGCCGGTCCGTATGGATCGAGCGCCACGGTGTCGGCATCGCCCTCCACCGGATAGGGTGACGCGCCGCCTTGGATCCCGCCAAATTGCGGATCGGGCTTATAATAAATTCCCCACATTTCTTCGGTGATGAGCGAACCGTCGACATCGCTCACCAGCGGCGCGTCGCTGTCCACATGGAGGACCGGCGGGGCTTGGCCTTCGTTGGTCCGAAAGTCCGAGAGCGGCACGCCGAGCACCCCTTCTTCGAGCTGCCAGAAGCGCCACATCGGCACGTCGTCGATATCCTCGCCCGTGGCGTCACGCACCGTGATCCGGCCGGGCAGGTCGAGCATCGCCCAGAAATCGCGCACCCATGGACCCGGCGCGACGACGATTTCGCCGCATTCGATGCGCCCCCGGTCGGTCTCCACGGCGACGATCGCGTCGCTGTTGTGGCCGAAGGTGAAGCCCTTCACGGTCACGCCGGTGAGAATGCGGACGCCTTCCGCCTCCGCCATGCCGGCAAGGCCGCAGATCGCGGCGGCATTGTGGGCGTATCCGCCGCGCTTCTCGTGCAGAACGGAGGTGATGCCCTTCGCCTGCCAGTCGTCGAAGAGGCCGCGCATATAGCGCGCGCTGTCCGCCTCCCCTTCCACGAAGGTGCTCTCATAGCCGATCGCCTGCTGCTCGGCGTGGATCGCGGCGACGTCGCCGTGCATCGCCTCGGGGCTGATTTGCATATAGCCGACCGGATTATAGTGCAGCGCCTCCCGGTTCTCCTCCCAGAGCGCCACGGAATGGGCCATCAGCTCGCGCATCGCCGGCTGGAAATAGTTGTTGCGCACCACGCCGCACGCGATACCGGATGCGCCGGCGGCGATGCCGCCTTTGTCGATCACGAGGATATCCGCGCCGGTCCCGGCCTGGCGGGCCTTGAGGCCGCGGGCGAGATGAAGCGCCGTCGACAGGCCGTGAATACCGGCCCCGATGATCACGAAACGCGCAGAAGTCGGGAAGGCCATCGCAACACTCCTCGGACATGGCCATAAAGGCGTGCGCGCCGCTCGGACGGCAAATCACCCAAAACACGACGTATAAGAATAGAAATGCGACGCAGATTTCGGTGCGATCGCGATTATCGATGGTTGTATGCTTTGGACATCATAGCATCATCGTTGCGTACGAATATTGCGCGATCGCAATCGCCGATGATGGCCACGCAATTTTCCGATCCTGCGTGACGCGGCGCCGTCCATCCGGTTAAAGCGGCCCCGGTTTCGGGAGGGGCAGGATGCGATTTTCGGCCGCCGCGCTGGTCAGAGGCGCGCTTACAGGCAATCGGGACTGGCCGCGCCAATGGCGCGCCGCCGCGCCCAAGCCGACCTATGACGCAATCATCGTCGGCGGCGGCGGCCACGGCCTCGCGACCGCCTATTATCTCGCCAAGGAGCACGGCCTCACCGACATCGCCGTCGTCGAGAAGGGCTGGATCGGCGGCGGCAATGTCGGCCGTAACACGACCATCGTGCGCTCGAACTACCGCCTGCCGCAGAACGCGGCCTTCTATGAGCTGTCGATGAAGCTCTGGGAGGGCCTCTCGCGCGACCTCAATTACAATGTGATGTTCTCCCAGCGCGGCGTCCTCAATCTCGCTCACACGCCGGCCCAACTCGACGCCTATGCCGCGCGCGGCAACGCGATGCGCTTCGAGGGGATCGACGCCGAACTCCTCGACCGCGACGCCGTCACCGCGATGGTCCCCCATCTCGACACGAGCCCTTCGGCGCGGTTCCCCATCGTCGGCGGCCTTCTCCAACCGCGCGCCGGCACCGCTCGGCACGATGCCGTCGCCTGGGGCTATGCGCGTGGGGCCGACCGTCTCGGCGTCGACATCGTCGAGAATGCCGAGGTGACGGGCTTCCTGCGGGAGGGCGACCGGATCGTCGGCGTCGCCACGAGCCGCGGGGAGATCCGCGCGCCGAAGGTCGGCGTCGCGGTCGCCGGTTCGACGAGCCAGGTGATGGCGCTCGCCGGCCTCGACGATCTGCCGATCGAGAGCCACGTCCTCCAGGCCTTCGTGTCGGAGCCGTTGAAGCCGATCATCGACACCGTCGTCACGCTCGGCGCGGGGCATCTTTATATCTCGCAATCCGACAAAGGCGGCCTCGTCTTCGGCGGCGACATTGACGGCTACAACTCCTACGCCCAGCGCGGCAATCTGCCGATCGTGCGCGACGTCGCCGCGCTCGCGACGGCGATGTTCCCCAACATCTCCCGCGTTCGGCTCCTGCGCCAATGGGGCGGCATCATGGACATGTCGATGGACGGCTCGCCGATCATCACCAAGGGGCCGATCGACGGGCTCTATCTCAATGCCGGCTGGTGTTATGGCGGGTTCAAGGCGACGCCCGCCTCGGGCTTTTGCTTCGCCCACACCATCGCCCGCGATACGCCCCACCCGCAGAACGCCGCCTTCACGCTGGACCGCTTCCGCACCGGCCGCGTCATCGACGAGGCGGGCACCGGCCCCGTCCCGCAGCTTCACTAGGCCTTGCCATGCTGATCCCCTGCCCCCATTGCGGCCCGCGCGAGGTGAGCGAGTTCACCTATATCGGCGACGCCACAAAGGTCCGCCCCGCGCCGGACGCCTCCGCCGACGCCTGGTCCGACTTCGTCCACGCCCGCCGCAATCCGCGCGGCCGCCACGCCGAACACTGGCAACACACCGCCGGCTGCCGCGCCATCGTCCGCGTCACCCGCGATACGGTCACGCACGCGGTGTACGGCGCATCGCTCGCCGGCCCATGGGGCGAAGGAGAAGCCCGATGAGCGGCCATCGTCTCGCCGCGGGCGGCTCCGGCATCGACCGGACGACGCCGGTCCGATTTTCCTTTGCCGGCAAATCATTGACTGGTTATGCCGGCGACACGCTCGCCTCCGCGCTCCTTGCGAACGGTGTCGAAATCGTCGCCCGCTCGTTCAAATATCACCGTCCGCGCGGCGTCGTCTCGGCCGGGCCGGAGGAGCCCAACGCCCTCGTCTCGCTCGGCGTCGGTGCCCGGAGCGAGCCCAACACCCGCGCGACGATGGTGCCGCTCCATGACGGCCTCGTCGCGGGCGGGCAGAATGCCTGGCCCTCCCTCCGGCACGATCTGATGGCGGTGAACGGCCTCGCCGGCGGCCTGATCGGCGCGGGCTTCTACTATAAGACCTTCATCGGCGGCCCGCGCGGCACCTGGACGCGGTTCTTCGAGCCGATGATCCGCCGCGCCGCCGGGATGGGCGAGGCCCCGACCGAGCCCGATCCCGACCGCTATGAAAGCGCGCACCACTTCTGCGACGTTCTCGTAATCGGCGGCGGCCCTGCCGGGCTGATGGCGGCGAAGGCCGCGGCCGAGGCCGGCGCCCGCGTCCTGATCGCCGACGAGCGCGACGGCTTCGGCGGTGCGCTGCGCCATGAGCGCGCCGCCATCGACGGCCGCCCCGCACCGCACTTCGCCGCCGCCCTCGCCGCCGAGCTTGCGACCCGCGGCGTCCAAATTCTGCCGCGCACCACCGTCTACGGCCAGTATGACGGCGCTTTCGGCGCGGTCGAGCGGGTCGTCGACGGCTCTAATGATCCCGGCCCGCTCCCGCGCCAGCGCCATTGGACGATCCGCCCACGCGAGGTGATCCTCGCCGCCGGCGCGATCGAACGGCCGATCGTCTTCGCCAGCAACGACCGGCCGGGCGTCATGCTCGCCGACGCGATGCGCGCCTACGTGAACCAATATGGCGTCGCCCCCGGTCGCCGCGTCGCGATCTTCACCACCCATGACGGCGCCTACCGCACCGTCCGCGATCTCGCCGCGGCGGGCGTCACGGTCGCCGCCATCATCGACGCGCGGCCGGACGTTCCGCACGCCGCCAAGGCCGTTGCCGAGGCGGCCGGTGCCGAACTCCTCGCCGGAGCGACGGTCGCGGCGGTCGGCGGCGGCAAGCGCGTCGAGACGATCGTCACCACCGACGGGCGGCGGATCGCGGCCGACGCGCTCGGCGTCTCGGCGGGCTTCATGCCGACGCTTCACCTCACGGCCCAGCTCGGCGGCAAGCCCGAATGGGACGCCGCTTTGTCCGCCTTCCGCCCCGGCGCGCTTCCCACCCATTGGCATGTCGCGGGCGCGGTCGACGGCACGTTCGGCACCGGCGAGGCGCTCGCCTCCGGCGCGCGGGCCGGCGCCGCGGCGCTGACGGCGCTCGGCCTCGCCGTGCCCGACACCACACTCCCCGAGACCGACGACGACCTCCTCGCCGACCGTCCCGCCCCCCTCTTCCATGTTCCGGGCAAGGGCAAGGCGTTCGTCGACATGCAGCACGACGTCACCGCGAAGGACATCGCACTCGCCCGTGACGAAGGCTTCGAGGCGGTCGAGCATCTGAAGCGCTACACGACGCTCGGCATGGCGACCGACCAGGGCAAGACCAGCAATCTCAACGGCCTCGCCCTGATGGCCGCGCACCTGTCCCGCCCGATCCCGGACGTCGGCACGACGCGCTACCGCCCGCCTTACACCCCGGTCGCCATCGGCGCCCTCGCGGGCGAGACGACGGGGGCGCATCTGCGCCCCGTCCGGCGCACACCGATGCACGATTGGCATATCGCGAACGGCGCCGAGATGGTCGCCGCCGGCGCCTATCTGCGCCCCCGCGCCTATCTCCGTCCCGGCGAGAGCGTCACCACCGCCTATGTCCGTGAGGCAACGGCGGTGCGCGAGGCGGTCGGCCTCGTCGACGTTTCGACGCTCGGCAAGATCGAGGTCGCGGGGCCCGACGCCGCCGCCTTTCTCGACCGCATCTATGTCAACGCCTGGGGCAAGCTCCCGGTCGGAAAGGCGCGCTATGGCGTGATGCTGCGCGAAGACGGCTTCGTCTTCGACGACGGCACCACCTGGCGCCTCGCCGAGCACCGCTATCTGATGACAACCACCACGCAGAACGCGGCGAAGGTGCTCGCCCATCTCGACTATCTCCTCGCCACCGCGTGGCCGGAGCTGCGCGTGCACGTCACCTCGGTGAGCGAGGCGTATGCGACGATGGCCGTCGCCGGCCCCCTCGCCCGCGCGACCCTGGCGGCGGTGGTGGACGGCATCGACCTCGCGGCCGACGCGTTTCCGATGATGGCGATCCGCACCGGCCGCATCGGCGCGGCGGACGTGCGCATCGCCCGCCTCTCCTTCTCGGGCGAGAACGCCTATGAGGTGTTCTGCGGCGCCCATCACGGGCTCGGCGTCTGGGAGACGATCCTCGCCGCCGGTGCGCCGCACGGCATTCAGCCCTATGGCACCGAGGCGCTCGGCGCACTCCGCATCGAGAAGGGACACGTCGCGGGCGGCGAGCTCGACGGGCGCACCACGCTCCACGATCTCGGCCTCGAAAAGCTCGCCGCGGCGAAACCCTTCGTCGGCTCAGTGTTGATGAACCGGCCCGCCCTTTGTGCGCCGGAGCGTCTCCGCCTCGTCGGCCTGCGTGCCGATGGCAACGCGCCGATCCGCACCGGCGCCCATCTCGTCGGCCCGAGCGGCCGGTCGGAAGGCCACGTCACCGCCTCGACCTACAGCCCCGTCCTCGGCGCGCAGATCGCCCTCGCCCTCCTCGCGAACGGGCCGGCGCGCCATGGCGAACGCCTCGTCGCGGCCGATCCGGTGCGCGGTGGTGAAACGCCCGTCATCGTCACCCCCTATCGCCATGTCGATCCCGAAGGGAGCCGCCTCCATGGCTGACCATATATCGGCGGGGCCCCGCTCTCCGCTCGCCGGCATCGCGATCCCGGCCCTTCCGGCGCTCCGCATCGCCGAGCGACCGCTCGTCGGCCTCGTCGCGATTGCCGCCTGGCCGGATACGGTCGACGCCCTCGCCGCCGCGCTGTCGCGCGAGGGGCTGCCGCCGATCCCCGCCTTACGTGCCTCCACCACCCGCGACGACGCGATCGCGATCGATGCCGGCCCCGGCAGGATGCTCGTGGAGGCCGCGCGGCCGGACCTCTTCGCCGCGCTCGATTCCGTCATCCCCGCCGAGATCGCCACCGTGACCGACCTCGGCGCGGCGCGCATCGCGCTTCGGATCGAGGGCGCACGCGCCCGCTGGGTGCTGTCGAAGGGCGTCGCGATCGACCTTCATCCCGACGCCTTTCCGGTCGGCATGGCGGTGACGACCGAGATCGCCCATGTCGGCGTGATCCTCCGCCGTGCCGATGAGAGCGCGTATGATCTCTACCCCTATCGCGGCTTCGCCCGCGCCCTCCTCGACTGGCTGATCGTGGCCGGAGGCGAGGATGGTCGCCCCATCACGGGCACGGCGCCGGCTCCCCGCGAAAACACGGCGGCGCCTTAGCTTTCTTGTTGAAGCCCGAGCCCACGGCCGCGCCTCGCGGCACCTCGGGGCGTTGGCCGCTTGCCGCCCCCAGAGCCATCTCGCAATATCGCCGTCATGGACTTGCCCCACGCTTTCGATGTCCGCGCGTTGCGCATCTTCGTGGCGGTCGTCGATGCCGGCGGCATGACGGCTGCGGCACGGCGGCTCGGCATGACGCAATCGACCGTCTCGCAGGCGATTTCCAATCTCGAGGAGGCGACGGGCGCCGCCCTCTTCGATCGGACCATCCGGCCGATTGCGCTCACCAATGCCGGCGCGATCCTGCATGACAAAGCGCGCGCCGTGATCGCCGCAGCGAACGATGCCTTCGCCTCCGTGAGGGCCACCGGCGCGCGGCGCATCGGTTCGCTCACCATCGCGATGGCCGAGAGCTTCGCGAACACCGTCGGCCCCCGCCTCGTGCACGAGATGGTCGACATCGCGGACCGCTGGCGGATCTGGTCCGGCATTTCGCCCGACCATCAGGCCGCCTTGCTCTCCCACGCCGTCGACATGATCGTCACCACCGGCGATGAACTCGACGCGGTGGAGGGCCTCGAACGGCACCCGATCGTCACCGAGCCGTTCGTGCTCGTCTTCGCCAAGGGCGCGGCGCCGTCCGAGTCGCCCGTCGATCTCGCCCGGCTCACCGGCAAGCCGTTCGTGCGCTATTCGCTCCGCTCCTCGATCGGCCGGCAAATCGAGCGGCAACTCACGCGGATGCGACTCGACGTGCCGATCCATGCCGAGTTCGACACCGCGACCGGGCAACTCACCGCCGTCGCCGACGGAATGGGCTGGTCGATCACGACACCGCTCTGCCTCGCGCAGGAACAGGCCCGGCTGCCGGGCCTCACGGTGGCGCCGCTGGTGCGCGGCCGCTTCTCGCGCAATGTCACCTTGGTGGCGCGGGCGGGCGAGCTCGGCGACGTTCCGTCCGAGGTCGCCGCGATGGGCCGCTCGATCCTGGAGCGGGACGTGTTCGCCCGTCTGTTCGACCGCCTGCCGTGGCTCGGCCCGCTCGTGCGTTGGCCGTAAGGAGTGGGGCCGTAGGGCGTGGAGCCGACGGGGCGGACCGTCGGAAGGCGGGCAAAAGTTGCGCGACGCCGGCCGTGCGAAGTGACGTGTGGCACGAAACTCGCTTAGGTTGGGCGTGATGGATCGCAGCGGAAGAACTGGCGCGTGAGCGAAGACACGCTCTTGGAAACGCGGGGACTGACGAAGGTTTTCGGCTCGCTTCGCGCATGCGACGAGGTCTCACTGTCTCTCGGGACGGGTGAGATCGTCGCGCTGCTCGGCGAGAATGGCGCCGGCAAGTCGACCCTCGTCAAGCAACTTTTCGGCGCGCTCCAGCCCGACGAGGGCGAGATCCTGTGGCGCGGCGCGCCGGTGGTGATGGCCGAGCCGGCGGTCGCCCGGCATCTCGGCATCGGCATGGTGCATCAGCATTTTTCGCTGTTCGAGGCGTTCACCGCGGCGGAAAATATCGCCCTCGGCCTGCCCGACGAGCCGATGAAGGGCCTCGCCGAGCGCGCCCGGGAGACGAGCCGCGCCTATGGCCTGCCGCTCGATCCCTATGCCCTCGTCGCCGATCTGTCCGTCGGCGAGCGGCAGCGGATCGAGATCGTGCGCTGCCTCCTCCAAAATCCGACCCTCGTCATCATGGACGAGCCGACCTCGGTGCTGACGCCGCAGGAGGTCGACCGCCTGTTCGTCACGCTGCGCAAGTTGAAGGCCGAGGGGCGGACCGTCCTTTATATCTCCCACAAGCTCGAAGAGGTCCGCGCGCTCTGCGACAGGGCGATCGTGATGCGCGCCGGAAGGCTCGTCGCGGAGGCCGACCCGAAGACCGAAACCGCCGCCTCGCTCGCTGCCGCGATGGTGGGCGGCGAAGTCCCGGCCGTCCGCCACCGCGCTCCGCCGCCCGCCGAGGCGGTCCCGGCGCTCGACATCGCGGCGCTCAACACGCCGGCCGAGCATCAGTTCGGCGTCTCCCTCGCCGACATCTCGCTGACTGTGCGAGCCGGCGAGGTCGTCGGCATCGCCGGCATGGCGGGCAATGGCCAGGCCGAACTCTTCGACTGCCTGTCCGGCGAGATCGCGACGGTCGACGGCCGGCTCCAGATCTTCGGCGTCTCGGCCGAACGGCTCGGCGTCGACGGTCGCCGCGCGCTCGGCGCCGCCTTCGTCCCGGAGGAGCGTCTCGGGCACGGCGCCGTGCCCGGCTTCGACCTTGCCGAGAACGTCCTCTTGTCGCGCCATCGGCGTGAGGACGGCACCGTGACGGCCGGCGGATTGCTGCGCAGGGGACGCGCCCGACGCATCATGCGGCGGGTGGTCGAACGGATGGACGTGCGCTCCTCGGGCGACAATCCGCCGGCGCGCGCCCTCTCCGGCGGCAACCTCCAGAAATTCGTCGTCGGGCGCGAGCTCGACCGCGCGCCGCGCCTTCTCGTGATCAATCAGCCGACCTGGGGCGTCGATGCGGGCGCGGCCGCGAACATCCGCCAGGCACTGATCGACCTTGCCGCCACCGGCGCCGGCGTCGTCGCGATCAGCCAGGATCTCGACGAGTTGTTCGAGATCGCGGACCGGATCGCGGTCATCGCCGGAGGTCGCCTCAGCCCGCCGGAGCCGGCCGCGACGATGACGCGCGAGGCGATCGGCATCCTGATGGGCGGCGTCCACGAACCCGCCGACGCGGCACCCGGAGGCGAGACCCTTGCGACTTGAGCTCGAGCGCCGACCGCGCATCGCCTGGTGGGCCGAACTCGGCGCGCCCCTCATCGCCCTCGCGATGACGGTGGTGATCGGGGCGATCCTGTTCGCCGCCCTCGGCCATCCCCCGCTGCGGGCGCTGCACGCCTATTTCATCGAGCCGCTTTCGGAAATCTGGTCGCTCCACGAGCTGACCATCAAGGCGGCGCCGCTGATCATCATCGCGGTCGGCCTGTCGGTCTGCTTCCGGTCGAACAACTGGAATATCGGCGCGGAAGGACAGTTCGTCCTCGGCGCGATCTTCGCCTCCGCCCTCCCGATCCTGTGGCCGAGCGCGGCCGGCGCCTGGGTGCTTCCGGCGATGCTCCTTCTCGGGATGCTCGGCGGCGCGCTCTGGGCGGCGATCCCGGCGCTCCTCAAGAACCGGTTCGGCACCAACGAGATCCTCGTCTCGCTGATGCTCGTCTACGTCGCCGGGCTCTTCCTCGATTGGCTGGTGCGCGGGCCGTTCCGCAATCCCGAGGGCTACAATTTCCCCGAATCGCGCAATTTCGGGGCGGACGCGATCCTGCCGGAGATCATCTCGACCGGCATCTATGGCGGCCGCGCGAATTACGGGATCGTCGTCGCGCTGATCGTCGCCGTCATCGTCTGGTTCATGCTCGCGCGGACGCTGCGCGGTTTCGAGATCACGATCACCGGGGCGAGCCCGCGGGCCGCACGCTTTGCCGGCTTCGATTCCAAACGGACGACGCTCTTCGCCTTCCTGTTTTGCGGCGCGCTCGCCGGACTGGCGGGGACCGTCGAGGTCACCGGCGCAATCGGCCAGCTTCGCCCCTCGATCAGTCCGGGCTACGGCTTCACGGCGATCATCGTCGCCTTTCTCGGCCGGCTCAATCCGCTGGCGATCGTCGTCGCCGGCTTCGTCCTCGCTTTGTCCTATCTCGGCGGCGAGGCGACGCAGATCTCGCTCGGCCTCACCGACGAGATCACCCGCGTCTTCCAGGGCGTCCTCCTCTTCGCGGTCCTCGCGAGCGACACGCTGATCCGCTATCGCGTCCGCCTGACGCGGCCGCATTATGCCGCGAAGGAAACCGCGCGATGATCGAGGCGATTCTTTTGTCGGTCATCACCGCGGCGACGCCGCTGCTGATCGCGGCGATGGGCGAACTCGTCGCCGAGCGCTCCGGCGTCCTCAATCTCGGCGTCGAGGGGATGATGGTCGTCGGCGCGGTCGCCGCCTTTGCCGTCGCCAAGGAGACCGGCTCGCCCTATGCCGGGATCCTCGCCGCCGCGCTGATCGGCGCGCTGATGGCGGCGCTGTTCGCGATCCTGACGGTCTGGTTCGTGACCAACCAGGTCGCGACGGGCCTCGCCCTCACCCTCTTCGGCCTCGGCGTCGCCGGGATGATCGGGGAAGCCTATGTCGGCTTTCCGGGCGTTTCGCTGGGAGCCGTCGCGATCCCGGTTCTGTCCGACCTGCCGATCGTCGGACGGGTGCTGTTCGATCAGGATCCGCTGTTTTATTTTTCGATCCTGCTGACGGCGGGCGTCGCGTGGTTTCTCTTCTATTCCCGCGCCGGCCTTCGCCTGCGCGCCGTCGGCGATCGTCCGGAGGCGGCGCACGCGCTCGGCCTCCACGTCAATCGCGTGCGCACGCTCGCGGTGCTGTTCGGCGGGGTCTGCGCCGGGATCGCCGGCGCGCAGCTCACCCTCGTCTATACGCCGCAATGGGTCGAGAACATCACCGCCGGGCGGGGCTGGATCGCGCTCGCCCTCGTCGTCTTCGCGAGCTGGCGGCCGTTCCGCGTCCTTGCCGGCGCCTACCTCTTCGGCGCGGTGACGATCGCCCAGTTCCACGTCCAGGCGATCGGGGTGAACGTGCCCTCGCAGCTTCTGTCCGCGCTTCCCTATCTCGCGACGATCCTGGTCCTCGTGCTCATCGCCAGCAACCGTCGCTTCACGCGGGTCAACACGCCGGCGGCGCTCGGTCAGCCGTTCGTGCCGGACCGTTAGTCTCTGCCGAGAAATGCATCGGATGATTTCGTCCGCCCAAAAAGCAAGCTAGTTTGCCTCCAAGACAATGACCGCGCCCCGCGCCCTTTGAAGGATCTCGTTGCATGAAACGATTGGCGACTTCCCTGGCCGTTCTCCTCCTCGCCGCCGGAACCGCGGCGGCGCAGGACAAGACCAAGGCGTGCTTCATCTATGTCGGACCGATCGGCGACTTCGGCTGGTCGTACCAGCACGAGCAGGGCCGCCTTCAGGTGGAAGAGGAGCTCGGCGACCAGGTCGAGACCGCCTATCTCGAATCGGTTCCCGAGGGCGCCGACGCCGAACGCGCGATCGAGCGGTTCGCCCGCTCCGGCTGCGACATCATCTTCACGACCTCCTTCGGCTACATGGACGCGACCAACAAGGTCGCCGGCCGCTTCCCCGACGTGAAGTTCGAGCACGCCACGGGATACAAGCGCGAGCATCCGAACGTCTCGACCTACAATTCCAAATTCTACCAGGGCCGTTATGTGATCGGGCAGATCGCGGCGGAGGTCAGCGAGACGGGTCAGGCCGGCTATATCGCCTCCTTCCCCATTCCCGAGGTGGTGCGGGGGATCAACGCGTTCCTTCTCGGCGCGCGCTCGGTCGATCCGGAGTTCGAGCTGAAGATCGTTTGGGTGAACTCCTGGTTCGATCCCGGCCGTGAGGCGGACGCCGCGAAGGCGCTTCTCGACCAGGGCGTCGACATCCTGACGCAGCACACCGATTCCACGGCCCCGATGCAGGTCGCCGCCGAGCGCGGGGCGCACGCATTCGGCCAGGCGTCCGACCAGATCGCGTTCGGCCCGGAGACGCAGCTCACCGCCATCGTCGACGATTGGGGCCCCTATTATGTCGAGCGCGTGAAGGCGGTGATCGACGGCACCTGGGAGCAGTCCGACACCTGGCACGGCTTCGCGGAAGGCAACGTCGCGATGGCGCCCTTCACCAACATGCCGGACGAGGTGGCGGCCAAGGCGCAGGAGACCGTCGACGCGATTTCCTCCGGCGCGCTCGAGCCCTTCACCGGCCCGATCAACAAACAGGACGGCACCGAGTGGCTCGCCGACGGCCAGAAGGCCGAAGACGGTGAGCTCCTCGGCATGAACTTCTATATCGAGGGGATCGACGGCTCGCTGCCGCAATAACCGATCCCCGTCGCGGCTCCGGTGGCGCGCCCTTGCCCGCCGCCGGCCCCGCCGCCAGCGATACCGGACCGCAAAGCCTCGCCCCTCGGGCGGGGCTTTTCCGTTTGGTGCACGACGCGCGGAGGCCTCCCGCCTCCCGCCCCCCGTGCCGGGACCGGCGCGATATGCGATAGGGTGGCGCGTTCGGCATCGGAGGCGAAGGTGGCGCAGAATATTTACGACGATCCGGACTTCTTCGCCGGCTATAGCCGCCTGCCCCGTCAGGTCCACGGGCTCGACGGCGCGCCCGAATGGCCGGCCATCCGCGCCCTCCTGCCGCCGCTCGCGGGCAAGCGGGTCGCCGATCTCGGCTGCGGGTTCGGCTGGGCCGCGCGGTGGATGAGCAGCGCCGGCGCGGCGCGCGTTCTCGGCCTCGATCTGTCGCGCAACATGATCGCCCGCGCCGAAGCCGACACCGCCGACCCGGCGATCGCCTACCAGATCGCCGATCTCGACACGCTGACGCTCGACGATGGCGCCTTCGACCTCGTCTATAGCGCGCTGACCTTCCATTATATCGCCGATTTCGGGCGCCTCGCGCGGATGATCCATGCGGCGCTCGCGCCGGGTGGCGACCTCGTCTTCACGATCGAGCATCCGATTTTCATGGCCGCGGCCAAGCCGGACTGGATCACCACGACCGGCGGCAAAACATGGCCCGTCGACCATTATGCCGACGAGGGCGAGCGCCGGACCGACTGGTTCACCAACGGCGTCGTGAAATACCACCGCACGCTGGGAACGACGATCAACACGCTGATCGATGCCGGTTTCGCGCTGCGGCGGGTCGTGGAGTTCGCGCCGACGCCGGACGAGGTGGCGCGACAGCCCGCGCTCGCCGAAGAGCGCGAGCGGCCGATGATGCTCCTCCTCGCAGCGCAGAAGGCGGCCGCGCTCTAGCCCCCCTCACACGGCAGGAGGGCACGGCAGAGGGGCGCGGCGGGCCGCGTCCCCCACCACGGCGCCCCCGAACGGGCGGCGCGAGCCTGCCGTTGCTTCAGCCGCCGAGAACCGAGCGGACGGCATCGCCCGTCTTCGCGACGATCGTATCCGCCTCTTCCTTGGTGAGGCAGAGTGGCGGGGCGAAGCCCAGCATGTCGCCCTGCGGCATCGCGCGGGCGATGACGCCCGAGGCGAGGAGCGCGGCGGAGATTTGCGCGCCGATCTTCTGCGCCGGGTCGAAGAAGGCCAGCGGCTCGCGCGATTTCACGAATTCGACCGCCGCGAGCATACCATCCCCGCGGACTTCGCCGACATTCGGATGGTCGGCGAGCGCCGCCTTCAGGCCCTTGAGGAGGTAGGGGCCGACCTCCGCCGCGTTCGCGACGAGACCGAGATCGTCGAGAAGGCGAAGGTTCGCGACACCCGCCGCCGCGCACAGCGGATGGGCCGAATAGGTCCAGCCATGGCCGATCGGCCCCATCTCGTCCGTTCCCTTCTCGAGGACGGCGGCGACGTCCTTGGAGACGATCGAGCCCGAGAGGGGCGTGTAGGCCGAGGTGAGCCCCTTCGCGATCGTCATGATGTCGGGCTTGATGCCGTAATGGTCGGAGCCGAACATCGTGCCGAGGCGGCCGAAGCCGGTGACGACCTCGTCGGCGATGAGGAGAATGTCGTTCTTCCTGAGGATCGGCTCGATCGCCGCCCAATAGCCGGCCGGCGGCGGGACGAGCCCGCCGGTGCCGAGCATCGGCTCGCCGATGAAGGCGGCGATCGTGTCCGCCCCCTCGCGCGCGATCAGCGCTTCGAGTTCGGCCGCGCAATGCGCGACGAAATCCGCCTCGCTCATCGCCGGGTCCTCGCGGCGCAGATAATACGGCGCGACGGTGTGGAAGACCGGCGTCAGCGGCAGGTTGAACGCCTTGTGATACATCGAGAGGCCGGTCAGCGAGCCGCTCATCAGCCCCGAGCCGTGATAGCCGCGCCAGCGGGAGATGATCTTCCTCTTCTCCGGCCGCCCTTGCACGTTGTTGTAGTACCAGACGAGCTTGATGTTGGTCTCGTTGGCGTCGGACCCCGAAAGGCCGAAATAGACTTTGCCCATATGATCGGGCGCGCGCTCCATCACCATGTGGGCGAGCGTGATCGAAGCCTCCGTGCCGTGCCCGGCATAGGAATGATAATAAGCGAGCTCGCGCGCCTGCTTCGCAATCGCCTCGGCGACCTCCTGGCGGCCATAGCCGATATTGACGCAATAGAGGCCGGCGAACGCGTCGAGCAGGCGCGTACCGTTGCGATCTTCGATGTAGACGCCGGATCCGCCGGTCACGATGCGGTTGGGCGATTCCCCGCGCGCATGTTGGCCCCAGGCGGTTGCCGGGTGGAGAAAGCTCTCCCGGTCCCACTGATCGAGCTGGTCGTTCTTGAGGGTGGCGTCCATCGTGCCCTCCACGGCATGGAAAACGGAGGCGCCGTCCGGTGGACGGATCGGAGCGCCCCGCATGGTGTCGGATCGGTCCATCCCTCCTCAATCGGGCACCGGAGGTCAATGGCGTCCACCGGCCCATCGATCTCGGGTTGAAGCGGCGCCCGAGGGAGGCGATGGTTCGCGAGGCGTCCCGCCGTCCCGTCATGCCGAAGGAGCGACCCGTGCCGGCACTCGAAACCCCTTTTTCCGCCGGCGAATATCAGCGCCGCCTCAACAAGGTTCGCGAGGCGATGGAGGCGGAGGGGATCGACCTTCTCTTCATCGAGGATCCATCCAACATGGCCTGGCTCACCGGCTATGACGGCTGGTCCTTCTACGTCCATCAGGGCGTTCTCGTCTTCCTCGACGAAGATCCCATCTGGTGGGGACGCTCGCAGGATTCCAACGGCGCGGTCCGCACCTGTTGGATGAGCGACGACCATGTCGCCTGGTATCCTGACCATTATGTCCAGTCCCGCACCTGCCATCCGATGGAGATGCTCGCCGCGATGATCCGCGATCGCGGCTATGGCGCGAAGCGCATCGGGCTCGAGCTCGAAAATTATTATTTCTCGGCCAAGGCCTATCTCGTCCTCGAGCGTGAGCTGCCGGACGCCGCTCTCGTCGACGCGACGGCCCTCGTGAACTGGCAGCGCGCGGTGAAGAGCGACGAGGAGATCGCCTTCATGCGCAAGGCGGCCGCGATCTCCGAAGGCATCGTCGACTTCATCGTCGACCATGTCGAGCCGGGGGTGAAGAAGTGCGATATCGTCGCCGGGATCTACGGCAAGGCGCTGTCGGGGCTCGATCAGGACTGGGGGGACTATCCCGCCATCGTCCCTCTCCTGCCGAGCGGTTCGGACGCGGCGGCGCCGCACCTCACCTGGGACGGGCGCACCTTCGAGACGGGGGCCGCGACCTTCTTCGAAATCGCGGGCTGCTATCGCCGCTATCACGCCCCCTTCTGCCGCACCGTCTTTCTCGGCACGCCGCCGCAGTCGATGCGCGACGCGGAGGCGGCTCTCGTCGAGGGGCTGGAGGCCGGGCTCGATGCCGCGCGGGCGGGCAACACGGCCGCCGATATCGCGCGTGCGTTGGCGATTCCGCTCGAAAAGGCGGGCATCGACCGGGCGGCGCGGGCCGGCTATCCGATCGGCCTGTCCTATCCGCCGGACTGGGGCGAGCGCACCATCTCGATCCGCCTCGAGGACACCACCGTCCTCGAACCGGGCATGACCTTCCATTTCATGCCCGGCCTCTGGATGAAGGATTGGGGGCTCGAAATCACCGAAAGCATTCTCATCAGGCCCGAAGGGCCGGCCGAATGCCTGTGCAACCGGCCACGCAAACTCTTCGTCAAGGATTGACCATGGACGAGCGACTCGAAGAGACCGTCGCGATCCTCGCCGACCTCGTCGCGTTTCCGACGGTCTCGTCCGAATCGAATCTCGCTTTGATCGACTATGTCGTCGGCCGCCTCGGACAGCTCGGCGCCCGGCTCGACGTGACGCACGATGCCGATGGGCGCAAGGCCAATCTCTTCGCAACGCTCGGCCCGATGCGGGCCGGCGGCATCGTCCTCTCCGGTCACACGGACGTCGTCCCGGCGGAGGCGGCGGAATGGACCGGCGACCCCTTCACCCTGCGCGAGGAAGACGGGCGCCTCTATGGCCGCGGCACATGCGACATGAAGGGCTTCATCGCCGCCACGCTGGCGCTCGCCCCGCATTTTGCCGCCCTTCCCCTGACGCGCCCGGTGCACTTCGCCTTCACCTATGACGAGGAAGTGGGCTGCGTGGGCGCGCGCCAACTGTGCGAGCTGATCGAGCAGCGCGACGCAAGGCCCGCGATCGCGATCATCGGCGAGCCGACCGAAATGCGCGTCATCGAGGGCCACAAAGGGTGTTGCGAGTACACGACGCACTTTCACGGCCTCGCCGGGCACGGCTCGAACCCGGCCGCGGGCGTCAACGCGATCGACATGGCGGTGCGCTACATCGCGCGCCTCCTCGATATCGGCGAGGAGCTGAAGACGCGCGCCCCCGAGGCCTCCCGCTTCGAGCCGCCATACACCACCGTCCAGGTCGGCGAGATCGAAGGCGGAACGGCGCGCAACGTGATCGCCGCCCATTGCCGTGTCGGATGGGAGATGCGGCCCGTCCAATATGCCGATCAGGTCTTCGTCAAGGAGCACCTCGCCCGCTATTGTGGCGAGGTCCTCCTGCCGCGGATGCGCGAAGTCCATCCCGAGGCGCGGATCGAGACCGAGGTGATCGGCGAGGTTGCGGGGCTCGAACCGGCGAGCGTCAACGCGGCGCGCGACATCGCGCTCGCCCTCACCGGACGCCGCGAGACCGACGTCGTCGCCTTCGGGACCGAGGCGGGGCTTTTCCAGGCGATCGGCCTGTCGGCGGCCGTGTGCGGACCGGGCTCGATCGAACAGGCGCACCGGATCGACGAGTTCGTCACCCGCGACCAGCTCTCGCAGGCGCTCGTTATGTTGCGCGGCCTCGGCCCGACGCTGACGGCATGATCGCCGCGGATCTCGGCTGGCCATGCCGATCCGGTCGCCCCGGCTTTCCGAAAGTGACACGACACGGGACAATTTGCCGTGCGCTCATCACCGCGATCGGAGACATCGATCGGCGTATGGTTCATCATCACTCGGCGAAAGGCAGACTCTTTCGCCGTCGGCCCCATATTGGCAGGAGCTTTGCGATGATCGGGCGACAGGGAGCGGGATGACGGTGCACTTCAGCATCGACACGCCCAATGCGTGCGCCCGCCCGGCCGCGCCGGTATGAGGCTCGCCCGGACCGTCTTGTTCACGATCGCCCTATCGATGCTCGCTTGGAGCGCGGCCGCCGACACCCCGCATCACCGCGTCCCCTTCACCGATGATGAATTGATCGCCGGCTTCAGCCTCACGGTTTTCGGGGCCGAGGCGGATCTCCAGGGGGGTCGTCCCGGTTCGCGCATCGTGAAGAAATTCACCGGCCCGGTTTATTACCACATCATCTCGACCTCGATGGTCGACCGGCGCGACACGACGCGCGCCTTCGTCGAGGCGCTCGGCGCGAGCGTCCAGAATCTCGTCATGATCGAGACGTCGACGCTCGAGAACGCCAACATGGTGATCTATCTCGTCGACCGGTCGCGCTATATCGGGACGATCCGCGAGACGGTGTGGAGCGGGGTCGATGGCGGCTTCCTCGAAGGCAACGCCTGCTCGGCGGTGATCGCGGCGCGGCCGACGGGCATCGAACGGGCGCAGATCTATATCGTCGCCGATGAAGGTTTCCTCGGCCTGTCTCACTGTCTCGTCGAAGAAATCGCGCAGAGCCTCGGGCCCGCGAATGACAGCCCCCTCCTCACGGACAGCATCTTTAACGACGATTCCGATCTCAACGTCTTCGCTCTGTTCGATTGGTTCATTTTGAACATGCTGTATGACCGCAGAATCGAAGCGGGAATGACCGAAGCGGAGGCGCGACCTCTTCTGCCCGAGGTCATCACGCACGTGCGTTCGATCGTCGGACAGCTCTTCACGCACGACGATCCGCGCATCGCCCGCGGAGATGAACCGCTGCATTAGCGATTTCGTAACCATAGCGCCACAATCGCCATCAAATCTTAGGCAAGTCTCCATCATTCGCTTCGATCCAGCCTCTCAATGCACCATAATCCCCATGGGAAGGCCACATTTGTGGCCGTCGGGATCAGGATTCGGGGCCGGATGTCCAAAGTCGCAAAATTATCTTTGCGCGCCTCTTTAGGCGTCGCACTGCTCGCCGCGTCGGTCAGCGCCGCGTCGGCGTTCAACACCGACCGCGCGGCGTGGTTGAATTACCTTCAGGAACAGCGCAAGGCGCAGATGACCGCGCGGGGCACCGCCCCGGCCGTCACCGGGCCCGGCGCCAGCGGCGCGGTGCAGACCGAGCGCGTTCAGACCGAGCGCGTCCTGCCGCGCGGCGTTCTCCCCGCTCGCGCGATCCCGCAGAACGCGATCGTCCAGCCGGCTCCGCAAGGCGCTGCCGTGGCGACCCGCACGGCGGCGCAAACGCGCCCCATCACGCGCCAGATCGATCCGCAATTCCTGCCCGCCGAAGTGCCGTATAGCGGCAAATACAAGGCCGGCACGATCGTGATCGACACTGAGGACAAGTATCTTTATCTCGTCGGCTCCAACGGCATGGCGCAGCGCTATGGCGTCGGCGTCGGGCGTCCCGGCTTCCAATGGGCCGGCTCGCACCGGATCTCCATGAAGCGGGAATGGCCGGGCTGGACGCCCCCGCCGCAGATGCGCAAGCGCCAGCCGGAGCTGCCCGCTTATATGGAAGGCGGCCCGGAAAACCCGCTCGGCGCGCGCGCCCTCTATCTCGGCAGCACGCTCTACCGCATCCACGGCTCGAACGCCCCGTGGACGATCGGTCACGAGGTGTCGTCGGGCTGCATTCGTATGCGCAACGAAGACGTGATCAAGCTTTACGACCAGGTCGGCGTCGGCACCCAAGTCGTCGTCCTGCGCTGAGACGCGGCGGCCGGTCCCGCCGCCGCCCGACGTGGCGCGGCAGACCGGCCGTTTTCGACCGCTTACTTTTTCGAATTGTTCGTGAGCGCCTCTGTTTCGATTGAAACGGAACACCTGCTGGTGTTCATTGTATCTTAATTGATAAGAAGCTGATCCGTGCATCGGCTTGGTCGTCGATGCACCTTTCGGCACCAATCGGGGGATGGGCGTGCGAATGGACCCTCAGGTTCTGGCCCAGAGCGTCACGCTCGACGGATTACCGGACGACCTCGCGGAAGCCTTGATCAAGGTCGCTCGGATGCGCCCGATCAAGGCCGGCGCCGCGGTGTTCGAGGCCGGCGACCCCGCGGACGGCTTTTATGCACTCATCGAAGGCTCGTTGCGGGTGATCCTGCGCGGCGAGGAAGGCGAGCAGGTTCTCGCCCTTCTCTCCCCCGGCGCGATCTTCGGCGAAATGGCGCTGTTCGACGGCGAGCCCCGCTCGGCCTCGATCGTCGCCACCAAAGCCTCCCGTCTCGCCTTCTTCGACAAGCATGCCGTCTACCGTTTCGCCGACGAGAACCCCGCCGTCTACCGTCACATGCTGTGCATCGTCGGACGGCGGCTGCGAGCCTCGAACGCCTCGCTCGCCGCCCGTTCGCTCCTGCCGCTCACCGGCCGCGTCGCGCAGACGATTTTGCATCTGTCGGATCTCTTCGGCAAAACCGTCGGCGAGGATCGGATTTTGGTGCACCACAAGATCAGCCAGGCCGACCTCGCGGCCATGGTCGGCGCGGCCCGCGAGAATGTGAGCCGCGTGCTGAACGACTGGAAGCGCGAAGGTTATATCACGCGGATTTCGGGCTATTATTGCATCGAGGATGCTGCGGCTCTGCGCGCCCTCGCCTCGCTCTGAGCCGTCGGCGGCGGCGCCGGACGCGCGCTCTGGCGGACGAGGCCGCGCCTATGCGGCGTTGACGTTGTATTGAAGCTCGATCATCGCCGCCTCGCGCGGCGGGCAGAGGCCGAAGCCCTGAAGGCTCTCGCAGCCGCAATCGATCATTGTACGCATGATCGACGCCGTCTCGATCCCCTCGGCACACACCGTGAGGCCGAGCCGCTGAGCGAGTTGCACGCTCGATTCCACGATCGACCGCGCCCCCTCGTCGTGATCGGCCTTCGTGACGAAGGAGGAATCGATCTTGATCTGGTCGAACGGGATCGCGTGGAGGCGTTGCAGGGAGGAAAAGCCGGAGCCGTAATCGTCGATCGCGAGGCCGTAGCCGCGAATGCGCAATCGCGTCAGCGCCGCGACCGCGTCCTCGACCGAGAAGGACATGCTGCCTTCCGTCAATTCGAGCTTGAGGCGGCTCGCGCTTTGATTATAGCGGTTGAGGATCGAGTCGAGCTGGTCCGGAAGGTCCGCGAAATGGAGGACTTCCGGCGGCAGGTTGACCGAAGCGGCCGGAAAGAAGCTAACCTTTTCCCAGTCCTTGAGCTGCGCGGCGACGATGTCGAGCGCGGTGAGGGTCAGCTTCAGCCACGAGTCCGGGGAACGCACATAAGGTAGGAATTCCGCCGGGTTGAGGAGCCCATGCTGCGGATGCGACCACCGCATCAACGCCTCGACGGATGCGAGCCCGCGTCGCCCGGCGCCGACATTGAAGATCGGTTGATAGTGCATCGAGAGCTGTTTCAGCGCGATCGCCCGGTCGATGTCGAATTCGCCGAAGCTCGGACTCTGGCACGCCGTCGTCAGCGTCATGACGACGGTCTCGAGGTCGAGCGGCTTCTGGAACGTGGTGGCGACCACGAGGCCGCTCGCGGTGGCGAGATCGGCGGCGGCCTTGCGGGCCCGAGGCTCGCAGCCACTCATCAGCGCGATACGCTGGCCGGGCACGACGGTCGCGAGGCGCTGGATCAGCTCCACCCCGTCGAAGTCCGGCATCTTGAGGTCCGACAGGATGAGATCGAAGCGTGTCTGCGGCAGGATGTCGATCAGGTCGTCGGCGCGGGTGAAGGTGCGCACCTCGAATCCGCTGCTGGAGAGAGCCATCGCCAGCAGCTCGCCGATATAGACCTCGTCGTCTACGATCGCCACCCTAGCGAAGGACATCCTCGAGTGCTCCGAACGGTTCCAGAAGGGCCGCCATGGGCGCGCTTTTTGGAACGAAACGCGCCGCTTCCTACGGGTCGTTTGTCGAGCGGCCTTCCAGCGTCGCCAATCTGCCGCACCAAGGTCGCAATCTCTACGCAACCATCGTCAAGTCTGTAACAGAATTGTAAAGGAAAGGCGCCCAAACGGGAAAACAATTCCGGGCGAGGCCGGGGCGCACCCCTCAGTCGATGATATATCCAACCCGGTGCACGGTTCGGATTTCGCTGTTGAGGCCGAGCTTCTTGCGAATACTCGAGACGTATACGTCGATACGCCGGTCGAGCGGGTCCCGTTCGCCCGGTCCGATCACCTCGCGATAGAGCGCGTCCCGCGAGAGGACCTGCCCCTTGTGCTTCAATAAAGATGCAACGGTGCGAAATTCCGCCTCGGACAGAGGCGCGATCGACCCGCGACAATAGACCGAGCGCCGGCTCGGATCGACGGTCCACTCCCCGAGCAGCATCGGCTCGAGCTCGGCGCGGGTCTGATGCCCCTCGCGGATCGAACGCATCCGCGTCATGTGCCGCTTCACCCGCGCGACGAGCTCGCGATGCTCGAACGGCTTGGTGATATAGTCGTCCGCGCCGATCTCGAGGCCGAGGATCCGGTCGAACGAATCCGCTTTGCCGGAGACGATGATGATGCCGGTGGTCGGCGTCGTCGACAGGCGGCGCACGAGGGCGAGGCCGTCCCCGTCCGTCAGCCGCAGATCGACGAGCGCGAGCGCCACCTCGCTGGTGTCGATGATGTGCTCGGCATGCTTCAGCGTCGCCGCCTCCGCAACGTCGAACCCCTCGTCGCGCAGCATCATCACGACGAGCGTGCGCAGGTCATCCTCGTCGTCGACAACTAAGATTTGCTCGTGGCGCTCGGATGCAGTGGGTGCGTGAAGACGGGTCATGGGAGGGGGTAGATCACCCAGCGCTCTACAATCGGAACAATGGTTCACTATCGATGCGCTCGACAAGATTGCAAGCCCCTCCGCCCGCAACCTTCCAACATGGTGAACCCGAGCCGAAACGATCGCGGCCGGCGCCCGCCCCGACGGGCGCGCGCCGGACCGCCCGGACGCTCTAGCGCGTCACGGGAAGCCAGCTCTTTTGCATGATGCGATCGCTGAAGGATTGCGCCGACTGGCGATGGAACGCGGCGCGGATCGGCGCCGGGGCGCGTGTGGCGGTCGGTCGCTGCGGGGCGACGACCGTCGTCGTGCGCGGATCGCGGGGCGACGGGCGCGGCACGTCATAATACGGGCGGGGCGCGACCGCCGCCGGGACCGAGCGCGAGGTGGCGATGATGACGGACGGGGTGTCGATGCATTCGACATAATTGCGGCGCACGGCGACCAGGCCGAGGAGCTGGAGGCTCGAGGCGAAATAGGTCGTCGGATGGAAGGTCTGAAGCTGTGCCGGGATCGGCGCGCCGCGATTGGCGCAGGCTGCGAGCGCGGAGATCAGGCGATAGCCGGGATCGTTCATCGGCGCGAGAACGCTGTCCGTGCGCAGCATGTAATCGATCGGATGCCCGCCACCATGGACGTTCCAGGCCATGTCGAACGAGGCGAAGTGCTCGCCCGGCGCGCCGGCGAGCGCCATGTAAAGCGGGATCCGCACCGCATCATAAGACGACTTCGCGTCGAAGCCGTTGGCGATCGCGGTGCCCCGCGCGGAGACCGAAATCCAATCCGGCACCAGTCCGCGGCGGCCATGACGCGCCTCTTCGGTGAGGGTGAAGCCGGCCGCGGCGATCTCCTGCCACGGGAATTCCGGGCGCACGATCTCGAAGAGCGGGAAGGCCGAGAAGATATAATAAGACAGGTTCACGACCGGACCGCGATTGCCGCTCGTCTCGTCGAAGCCGAACGCCGCGGGGCGCAGCACCGGCCGACCACCGACCTCGGCGACCAGTTTGCGCCCGATATCGCCGATGATCCGATCGGCCTCGTAGGCATATTCGCGCTGGTCCCAGACCATCGCCGCGCGCAGGAGCGCATAGGCGACGAGAATGTCGCCATCGGTCGCATTGTTGATGTCGGTGACGTGCGGCGCGGTCTCCGGGCGCCAACGCCAGGCGAGGAGAGAATCGGAGCGGATCTGGAGGTTATCCTTGGTGAAGCGCCAGATCCGGTCGAACGTCGCGGGATCGTTCGCCTCGACGGCGAAGATCATCCCGTAGCCCTGGCCTTCGGAATGGCTCTGCCCACCATTGTCCACGTCGAGCACGCGGCCCGACCCGTCGACGAAGCGGTTGCGATAAAGCGCCCATTCCTGATCGGAAATCGTCGCGGGTTCTGCGGAGAGCACCAAAGGCGACGCCTCGACCCCCGAGGATGAGGAAACCGCGGTCAACATCACGCCGGCCATGAGTGCCCAGGCTCCGGTCGTCCGGATGGCTTGGACCGCGGCGCGGACGTGCTGCAGAATCGACACCATGATGTTTCCTCGAGCGTTGTCTCGAGAAAACCTATCGATCCGCCTGCGTCGCGGTAGCAGTAAACTGTGCGCTTATTTAAGGAGAAAGATCGACTTGTATCCAATCGGCCGAAGGTTGGCCGAAATTCGTCAGCACGCCTCAAAAACGCACGAAAGCGTGGCAATTTTTACAAAATCGTACAAAAAAGTGGCGCCGCTTGGGCGGGCATCTGCCACATCTGGGCGAGGCGTTTAGCTGATTCCGCCTCGACATCAACGCCCAATGTTTCTGATATCCCGATATATCGGCCGAATGGTGTCTCAATTATGGCATGTTTGAGGCATTCCGTTTGAATGCCCCATCACGTCGCCCGCCGCGACCGCCTCAATCCGGCCGGTCGAAGAGACGGCGCACCGTCTGCGCGAGATCACTGACACGGTACGGTTTCGACAGAAGATCCATGTTCGCATCGAACTCGAATTGCCGGGTCAGCGTGGATTTCGAGTATCCTGAGGTAAACAGGATCGGCAAATTGGGGTTCTGCTCGCGGATCAACTCAGCGAGACGCATCCCGTTCATCGCCCCCGGCATGATGACGTCGGTGAATAGCATGTCGATGTCGCCCCGCTCCCGCAGGATCGTGATCGCTTCCTCGGCGCGCGTCGCCTGGACGATCGTATAGCCGAGACTTTCGAGCATCGTGCTCACGCTGTAGCGCACGCTCGGATCGTCCTCCACGAGAAGGAGCGTCTCCGTGCCGTTGGGCGCGGCGTCGTAAAGGGGCTCGGCGGTCGCGGTCGTGCTCACCGCCTTCGAGCGGGGAAGCCAGAGGCGGACCACGGTGCCTTGGCCGACCTCCGAATATATTTTGATGTGCCCGCCCGACTGCTTCATGAAGCCGTAGACCATGCTGAGCCCGAGCCCTGAGCCCCGCCCCCCTTTGGTCGTAAAGAACGGCTCGAACACGCGGCGCTGCACCTCGGCGTCCATGCCGGCGCCGTTGTCGGACACGCCGATCATCACATATTCGCCCGGCACGACGTCGAAATAGAGTTCGCTGTCGACGCCATCGAGCACGATATTGCGCGTTTCGATGACGATGCGGCCACCGTTCGGCTGCATCGCGTCGCTGGCGTTCAGCGACAGATTGATCAACGCATCCTCGAGCCGGCCGGGATCGATCTCGGCGAGCCACAACCCGCCCTCGCGGTCGAGCTCGAACTCGACATTGGTGTGAACCGCCTTCGCGAGCATCGGGGCGAGTTGATCGAGCGCCTGGTTGATGTCGGTCGGCACCGGATCGAGCTGCTGGCGCCGGGCGAAGGCGAGAAGACGGCGCACGAGATCGCGCCCCCGCTCGGCGGCCGATCGCGACATGCCGGCGAGCGAGACGATTTCCGGCGCGTTCCCGGCACGGCGGTTGATCATGTCGGCGCTGCCGAGAATGATCGTCAGCAGATTGTTGAAGTCGTGCGCGATCCCGCCGGTCATCTTGCCGATGGCTTCGAGCCGCTGCATCCGCATGAACTCCTCGTCGAGGAGGATGCGCTGCGTGATGTCGACATTGATCGTCAGGATCGAATGGTCGTGCTCGTCCGTCGGCGGAATGAGCGACCAGTTGCTGCCGACCTGGATCACCTTTCCCTCGCGCGTGACGTGCTTGAGCCGCCCGGCCCAGTGGCCGAGCGATTGCGTCGCCGCGAGCGCCGTGTCGACGCCGTCCTCCCCGGCGCCGAGCAGGCCCTTCATCGGCTTGCCGATCGCCTCCGCGGCCGTCCAGCCATAGAGCTGCTCGGCGCGCTTGTTCCAATAGGTGACGCTGCCGTCGAGATCACAGACGACGATCGCGTCGTGCGCGCGGTCGAGCATCCAGGCCTGCCATCCGGCGAGCGCCTCGTTGCGCTTGCGCTCCGTCTGATCGCGCAGCACGGCGACCCAGGTCACCGCCTTGCCGCTGCGGC
Source organism: Acuticoccus kalidii (assembly GCF_021556395.1). GTDB lineage: Bacteria > Pseudomonadota > Alphaproteobacteria > Rhizobiales > Amorphaceae > Acuticoccus > Acuticoccus kalidii. Next base: position 147,799 of record NZ_JAKGCS010000006.1, on the reverse strand, counting down.
CCTCGATCGGCGTGAGGAAGAGGTCGACGCACATCGCCTCGCCCGCCGCGGTCGGAAGATAGAGCTCGGTCCGCACCGGCTCGCCACGCGCCATCGAGGCGCGGATCTGCGCCACCTTGTCCGGCGAAACGAGGCCGTCCGATGCGTCGAGATAACTCGGCGGAAGGCCGGAGACCGCATCGGCGCGAAAGCCCGTGATCGTCTCGTAAGCCTCGTTGACGTAGATCACCGCGATCTCGTCCCCCTCGGCGGAGGTCTCCACCGTGGTGATGACCACCATGTCGTGCATGTTGGCGACCGCCGCTTCCAACAGACGGAGGCGTTCCTCGCGCAACTGGCCGATGGTGACGTCGCGGAACATCACGGTGACCCCGTCCCGGAAGGGGTACATGGTGATGTCGAACCATCGCCCGTCCGAGGTCCGGGTCGATTCCAGCCGATGCCGCCGGCCGCTCCGCGCCGCGGCATGCATCGCCTCGTAGATCTCTCCGCCGACCGCCTGGGGGAACTCCTCCCACACATTCTTGCCGATCAAGGCGACCGCATCGATGCCGAGAATGTCCCCGGCCACCCTGTTCATGTACGTGCAGCGCCAGTTCCGGTCATAGGTCGCGAGACCGTCATTGATGCTGCCGAGGGTGACGGTGAGGCGCTCCGTCAGCTCGCGCGTGCGCGCCTCGGCGGCCTTCAGCTCGTCGATGTCGACGCCGCCGCCATACCACCCCTCGATCGCCCCGTCGGCGCCCCGCATCGGGATGATGCGCAGCTTGTGCCACCGATAGCGGCCGTCCCGCCGCTTCAAACGGCATTCGCAATCCGATTCGACGCCGCTTTTCTTGCTCGCGTCCCACATCGCGAGCAGCCCTTCGAGATCGGCCGGATGGATGTGGTTCGCCCACGACCATTCCGCGGTCCGGCTGGTGAGGCCGAGAAAGTCGGCGAGACGCTGATTGACGCGCTCGGTCCGCCCCTCGAGATCGGCGATCCAGACCTTGACGGGGACGACATCGGCGAGCGTCCCCGCCGCCATGGGGTTCGCCTCGATGTCGGACGACGCCGCCGGCGACGACAGGGCGCGCACATGGCCGCTGAAGCCGAGCATCTCGCCCGCGCCATCGCGAACCGGCATCGCGGCGAGCTGCACCATGCGCGCCGCATCGATTTGGCTGGAGCCGGCAAGGCGCCGTTCGCATTCGATGGCGATACCGATCTCCATCGCCCGGCCGATGTCCGCCCGCAGCGCGTCGCGCTCCCCCACATCGAAGGCGGCGAGGAAATCATCGAGCTGGAAGCCTTTGTCGGAGGTGCGGCCTAGAATATCGCGCGCGTCGCGGGAGAGTTGAACACTCCCGGTGCGGGCGTCGAGCCAGAAGGCGCCGACCGATCCCGGCGGGCGCGGCCCCTCCACGCGGCCGGGTGACTGCCCCACCCCGTCGCCGGCCACACCCAGACCATCGCCGCCGTCCCGATCGGAGAGCGAACCGATCGCATCGGAAACGCGGCGCAGCGCGTCGATCGCGCTCTCTAGCTCGTCCTGCAATGATTCGCGCATGCGGGCCGGCCTATTCTCCACCATCCCCACCGACATTACGCCACCCGAACAAACGCTCGAATGTCGAGCCACAACCTGGGATCGGCGCTAATATAGCGAAACGCTATAATTTGCCAGGTATATATTGCTCATATTATTAAATTGCCTCGAAGCAGTCGACCGCCGCACAAGATTGCCACAAACCCGCCGGCCGTGTGAAGAAATTTGCATTCTCGCCGCTCCTTCCGATGCCCCCTTCTCCTCGCAGGATCGCGTGGCCTAAGACGGATCGAGATCAGGATACGCGCCGTTCGGAGACTGGCGACCCCGTGGGACCGCCTCACGACGCTCAACGAAAGGACACGCCGTGACGCTCGTTGCGACGATTACAATGAATCCGGCGATCGACATTTCGACGCGAACCCAAAAGGTCGTCCCGACCGCGAAGCTGCGCTGCGAGACGCCGACGGTTCAGGCCGGCGGAGGCGGCATCAACGTCGCCCGCGTGGTGGGACGGGCGGGTGTCGATGTCGTCGCGATCTTCACGGTCGGCGGCAGCAACGGCGCGCGCCTTCAGGACGCCGTCGCGGCCGAAGGGATCGCGACCAAGGCCGTGCCGATCGCGGGCCAGACGCGCGAGAGCCTCACCGTCACCGAGAAGGAGAGCGGCGAGCAATATCGCTTCGTCATGCCCGGACCGTCGATCACCGAGGCCGAGGCGGAGGCGCTCTTCACGATGCTGCGCGAGGTCGAGCCGGCGCCGCGCTGCATCGTCCTGAGCGGCAGTCTCCCGCCCGGAATCGAGCCGCGGAGCTGCACCAATGTGGGCGCGCTGGCGGCCGAGCTCGGCGCGGCGCTCATCGTCGACGGGCCCGGCGACATGCTGTCGGCCTGCCTCGGCGCCTATCTCATCAAGCCGAACCTCGTCGAGCTCGAGAGCTATACCGGCGAGGCCCTGCCCGACGCCGTCACGCAAGCGAAGGCCGCGCGCGCGATGATCGACAAGGGGATCTCGAAGAACGTCCTCGTTTCGCTGGGCGAAGACGGCGCGCTTCTCGTCACGCCGGAACGGGCGCTGCGCTACAGCGCGCCGAAGGTCGATCTCGTCAGCGCGGTCGGCGCGGGGGATTCGATGGTCGCGGGGGTGATCATCGGCCTGTCGCGCGGCGAATCGCTGGAGGACGCCGTCGCGCGCGGCAGCGCCGCCGGGGCCGCCGCGATCCTCACGCCGCACACCGAACTTGCCCGGATCGAGGACATGGAGCGGCTGCTGCCGGAGGTGACGCGGGAGGAGATCGCCACCGCTTGAGCGATGGTGGATTTGGCAGAGGTGCGAGGCTCGGAAATCGGGAAGGCGCGCGAGCCGCTCTCCCGATCGAGGTCTGGGAGAGGAAAGGGTGGTGCCGCTGGACGGACTCGAACCGCCGACCCACGCATTACGAATGCGTTGCTCTACCATCTGAGCTACAGCGGCCCGCTGCGCCGCCCCTCAGATATCGAGGTTGGCGCCGTCTCGCAACCGCCAACTCGCATTGAATGGGCGCAAGTTCGCAGTTTTGATATGCACGGGCAGCGGGCGTGCCGCTCGGCGATGCCGGCGCCGGCCTTCGCAGTGAGGCGATCGGTCGCGTTCGCATGATCATGGACCGATCGATGCGGCCCCTTGGCCCTCGCCGGCGGCGCAACGGACGTTGTCGTCGTTGAAAAGGGATCACTCCTCTTGCGAGGTGACTGCGGATCGTTTCACTCGATTGGAATGAACGCTGTCAACAATTCACGAATTGCTTTCACATGCCTCAATTAACGACAATGGTACTTCCGCGGGCAAATATTCTGTGTAACAGGGGAAGCACAGAAACCTGAGGAGTGCGCCCAATGAAAGCAATTCTCTGCGCCGCCGCCTTGGCGATGGTCGCTTCCACGCCCGCCCTCGCGGCATGTGACGATGGGGAAATCGTCATCAAATTCAGCCACGTCGTCGCCGAGCGCGGCCACCCCAAGGGGGAAATGGCCGCCGCCCTCGCCGAACGCGTGAACGACGAGATGGACGGCAAGGCTTGCATGGAAGTCTTCCCGAACTCTCAGCTCTACGACGACGACAAGGTCATGGAGGCCCTTCTCCTCGGCGACGTCCAGCTCGCCGCGCCGTCGCTGTCGAAATTCGGCGCCTATACGCGCACGCTCGGCCTCTTCGATCTGCCCTTCCTGTTTGCCGATCTCGAGGCGGTGGACCGGTTCACGGAGAGCGAGGAGGGTAAGAGCCTCCTCACCTCGATGCAGGACTATGGCTATATCGGCCTCGGCTACATCAACAACGGCCTGAAGCAGTTCTCCGCCGATAAGCCGCTGCTCCTGCCGTCCGATGCGAAAGGCCTGAAATTCCGCGTGCAGACGTCCGACATCGCCCAGGCGATGATCGAGGCGCTCGGCGCCAACGCCCAGAAGCTCGCCTTCAACGAGGTCTATGGCGCGCTCCAGCAGGGCGTCGTCGACGGGCAGGAAAACACCTACACCAACATCTACACGCAGAAATTCTTCGAGGTGCAGGACGGCATCACGGAGACCAACCACCAGCTCCTGACCTACTTCGCCGTCACGACCGACGAGTTCCTCGACAGCCTCGACGACGAAACCCGCGAGCAGTTCCTCACGATCTTCAAAGAGGTGTCGGACGAGTACAATCAGAAGTCCGCGCAGCTCAACGAGGAAGCCAAGCAGGCCATCATCGACGCCGGCGGCACCGTCCGCACGCTGACGCCCGAGCAGCGCCAAGCCTGGGTCGACGCGATGAAGCCCGTCTGGTCCCAGTTCGAGGACGAGATCGGCAAGGATCTCATCGACGCCGCGGTCGCGGCGAACAATGGCGGCTCCTGAGGCCTGAGCCCGACTTGGCGCACGGAGGCGATCACGCCCTCGTGCGCCGCTATCGACCCGATTTGCGCCACGACGATCGCCCAGCCGTCAATTCGCGGTTAAGCTAGCCGGCTCACCGAGCTCGCTCGCCGCCGCGTGATGGTGCGTTCGGGGACCGGCGCTCGATCGAATGCACGGGCTTCCGAGGCTTCGCGGCCGAGGGGGAATCCCGCACGAATTCGCAAGGTTGGCCATGTACGACCTCCTCGTCGCCTATCCGCTCCCGATCCTCATCGCCTTCGTCGTGTTCTACTTCATCCTCGACCGGCTCGCCCCGGAGACGATGGCGGCGTTCGAAGAGATCTTCATCGCCATCATCCTCGCCTTGATGACGCTCGTCGCGTTCGTCCAGGTGGTGCTGCGCTACGGCTTCAATTCGGGCATCACCGGGGCGCTGGAGCTCAACCGCATCCTGTTCGCCTGGCTGATCCTGTTCGGCATGAGCTACGCCGTGCGCATCGGCGCCCATCTCGGTATCGACACGCTGATCCGCGCGTTGCCGCGCCCCCTCTTCCGCTTCTTCGCAATGTTCGGGGCCTTCGCGGCGATGCTCTACGGCATCATCCTCATTTCGGGGAACTGGCTCGAATATCTCGGCGCGACCACGCGCGGCGGCGGGGCCGTCGATTATTGGTGGCGCTTTTTCCGCGTCGGCACCGGCCTCGATGATCTCATTTATCCGGGCTTCATGCAGGAATGGGCGGGCCAGGTGCGCGTTCACCGCTGGGTCGCCTATCTCATCCTGCCGGTCGGCCTCGGCCTCTTCACGATGCGGGCCTTCCAGGCGCTCATCGATATCGCGCGCGGTCAACGCGACCTGATCATTGCGAGCCACGAGGCGGAAGACCTCGTCGCCGAAAACAAAGACGTGTTGAGGGACTGATGGAACCGGCAATCCTCTTCGCCCTCGTCTTCTTCTTTCTTCTCGTCGGCGTCCCGGTCGCGGTCTCGCTCGGCCTGTCCTCTCTGCTCCTGATCGCCTTCTTCTCGACGGACACGATCTCCTCCGTCGCCCTGCAGCTCTTCACCGCAAGCCAGAATTACACGCTGCTCGCGATCCCCTACTTCATCCTCGCCTCCGCCTTCATGTCGACGGGCGGGGTCGCGCAGCGCATCATCCGCTTCGCGATCGCCGCGGTCGGCTCGTTCCGCGGCGGCCTCGCGATGGCATCGGTGCTCGCCTGTATGCTGTTCGCGGCGCTCTCCGGCTCCTCGCCGGCGACGGTGGTGGCGATCGGCACCATCGCGATCGCCGGGATGCGGCAGGTCGGCTACACCAAGGAATTCGCCTCCGGCATCATCGCGAACGCCGGCACGCTCGGCATCCTGATCCCGCCGTCGATCGTGATGGTCGTCTACGCCGCGGCGACCGACGTCTCGGTCGGCCGCATGTTCCTCGCGGGCGTCATTCCGGGCCTCGTCGCCGGGTTGATGCTGATGGGCGCAATCTTCGTGATGGCCCGCATCAAGGGGCTGCCCAAGGGCGAATGGGGTGGCTGGGGCGAACTCGTGCGCGCCGGCAAAGACGCGGCCTGGGGGCTCTTCCTCATCGTCATCATCCTGGGCGGCATCTATGGCGGCGTCTTCACGCCGACCGAGGCGGCCGCCGTCGCCGCCGTCTACTCCTTCGTCATCGCCCTCTTCATCTATCGCGATATGGGGCCGATGAAGGGCAGGCGGTTCCTGCCGGAGAATGTCAGCGGCCTCGCGCGTGCCGGCTTCTTCGCCTGGGTCTACGGCCTCGCCCTCTTCGTGATCGTTCTCATCATCGGCTATTTCGCGATCGGCGAAGGCGCGTTCGACCGGCGCCTCGTTCTCGGCGCCGTCGCGGCGTTGATCGGCGCGCTTCTCTACATCTCGGCACGGCAGGGCAGCGCCAACGTGCCGGCGGCGCTGTCGATCGGGTTCGTCCACCTCGTGCGCAATGTCGGGGTCGCGCTCTTCCATGCGCCGGGGACCATCGTCCATGGCGACACCCGCAAGGTGATGATCGACGCCGCGCGCACGACGATCATGCTGATGTTCATCATCGTCAACGCGCTGCTGTTCGCCCACGTCCTCACCTCGGAGCGGATCCCGCAGGCGATCACCGAATGGATGATCTCGGCGGGCTTCAACTGGTTCACCTTCCTGATCGCGGTGAACATCCTCCTCCTGATCGGCGGCCAGTTCATGGAGCCGTCGGGCCTTCTGTTGATCGTCGCGCCGGTCGTCTTCCCGATCGCGGTCGAGCTCGGGGTGGACCCGATCCATCTCGGCATCATCATGGTCGTCAACATGGAGATCGGGATGATCACCCCGCCGATCGGGCTCAACCTCTTCGTGACGTCCGGCATCACGGGGATGAGTCTCGTCCAGGTGGTGAAGGCCGCCGCGCCCTTTGTCGGCGTGCTCTTCATCTTCCTCATCATCGTGACCTATTTCCCGCCGCTCTCCACCTTCCTGCCGACGACGTTGATGGGGCCGGAAATCGTCACCCGCTGACGCGCGGCGCGCCATGAAAAAGGCCGGGCGCTGGGCCCGGCCTCTTCCGCATTCCGATGGCGCCCGCGCCTAGCGGACGACCATCCGCTCCGGCAGCTCCTCGTAAGCCGCCGCGTCGTAAGGCTCCATGCCCTCGACATCCTGGCGCGTCATCGTGCTGTCGAGGACGATGGCGCCGTTGGCGATGGCGAAATCTTCGTACGGAAAGGCGATTTTCTTCTCGCCGATCCCGAAAAAGCCGCCGACCGCGAGGACGACCATCGGCATATCGTCGGCCGGGTCGAGGACGACATCCGTCACGGTGCCGATCTCCTCGCCGTCCGCGTTGAGGACCGTCGCGTCCATCCAGTCGTCGATACGGATCGTGTAACCCGAACGGGTCTCGTTCGCCGGGGACGCCTCGGTGTTGGTCTCGGCGGTGACCGTCTCGGCGCTTTCGTCGACCTCGACCTCCGGCGCGGCCTGTTCGACCGAAACCGTCGGCTCGTTCGCGGCGACGGTGACCTCGGGTTCAGGCTGCTCGACCGTCACGTCGGGCTCGGGCTGCGTCACCGTCACGTCGGGCGTGGGCTGCTCGACGGACACCTTCGGCTCCGGCTGGGTAACCGCGACCTCCGGCTCCGGCTGCGAGACCGAAACGCGCGGCGTCTTGTCGTCGATCGCGACCTGCGGGGCGGCCTGCTTCACCGTCACCTTCGCAGCCGACTGCGACACGGTGATTTCCGGCGCGGGCTGCGTCACGGTGATCGTGCCTTGGGTGGCATTGCCGGCGGCCGCCGAAGCCGTCCGCTGCCGCTCGTTCTCGATGAAGCTCTGCAACTCGGCGAGGGTGAGTTTCCCGTTCACATCGAGATCGGCCCGATTGAAGGCCGCGTCGAAGGCGTTCTCCTGATCGCCCGTCAGCTCCGTGTTCTCGAAGCACGAGCGGACCTCCGCCGGGCTCAGTGCGCCATCGCCGTCGGTATCGAGGCGATCGAACCCCGCCTGATCGAGGTCGGCGAGAGAGCAGCTCTCGGGTTCTTGCGCATTCGGCGATTGTGCAAACGCCGGTGCGGCGACGAGGACGGCGGCAAACGCGGTGCCGAGCATCCAATTGGGGGTCATAGAAGGCTCCTCGGGGACGTCTTGTAGGGGCGACGACAGCGACGCCGGCGGTTCTCTCCAACCAATCCGAGCGACGCCGCGATCGTTCCGCCTTGTATGAAAGAGGCGGTTTACGGTTCGGCAACGAAACGAAAAACGCGCGGATATCGAGGATATCCGCGCGCTCATATTCAACCGTGATCGGTCTTACTGGGACGCCGTTTCGACCATTTCGGCGGGAAGCTCGACATAGTTCTCCTCCCGATATTCCGGGCGGTCCTCCAACGCGCTGTCGGCCTCGCCGCTCATGAGGATGGCTTCGTCACCCTCGATGCGGATCTCGTCATAGGGGAAGACGAGATGCTTCTGATTGAGGCCGAGAATGCCGCCGACGCCGACGACATAGACCGGCTCGTTGAGCGTCGGGTCGAGAAGGACATTCTCCACCTTGCCGACCCGGTCACCCTCGGTGTTGACGAGCGTCATGCCGACGATCTGGTCGCGCGGCACTTTGACCGGCTCCGGCGTCGCAGCGGTTTCCGCGGTGGCTTCGGTCTGCGGCTCGGTGCTGGTGTCGGCCTCGACCTCAGCGCTGGTGTCGGCCTCAGCCTCGGTGGTGGTGCCGGCCTGCGCCTCGGCGGCATCCTCCGGCGTCGAGGCCTGGGCGACATCCTGTTCCGTCGTGGACGACTGCGCCGGTTGGGCCGCAGCCGCGTCCTCTTGCGGCTCGGCGGGCTCGGTGCGCGTCTCGACGGTCGGCTCCGGCGCTTCCGTCTGCGTCACCGTCGGCGTGCCGGTCTCCTCGACGGCAACGTCGGGATCGGCCTTCTGGACCGCGACCTTGGGGTCTTCCTGCTGGACCTCGACATTGAAGGTCGGCTGCTGGACGTCGACGGTCGGCTCGGGCGTCGTCACCGCGACACGCGGCTCGACCGGCTCGACGGTGACGCGCGGCTGCGCCTGATCGACGTCGATGGTCGGATCCGGCAGCTCGACGGAGACGCGCGGATCCGGCTGCTCGACGGCGACCGTCGGAGCGTCCTGCTCGACGCTCACCTCAGGATCACGCAGCTCGACGCGAACATCGGGCTTGCGCGGACGAACGGTGACCTCCGGCTCGTGCTGCGTGACGGTGACGACCGGATCATACTGACGGACCGTGATGCGCGGCGCGGGCTGCGTCACGGTGACGGTCGCCGCCGGCTCGAACACGCGGACCGTCGCCGCAGGCTGGCGGACCGTCACATGGGTGCGGTCCACTTCGCCGGCGGCATCCCCATCGGTCGCCGGGGCCGCAGGCGCGTTCTGGGCGGCCTGGTTCGGCGTCGCGGCGCCCTCGGTCTGGACGGCCTGCGGCTGCTCGGCCTGTTGCGGGTTTTGCGCCTGCGCCAGAGCGGGTGTCGTGGCGATCAGCGCGACGAATGCTGTGCGGATGAGCATGGGTCGGGCTCCTCAAATTTTTTCGTGTGCGGGTTGATCTGTGGCGTGTGTCTCACCGGGTCGGTGCGACGCGCCTGGACCGGCGCGCCGCGGCGGAATCACTCCACTACGCGATCGTCGGGAACCTCGACGTAGAGCTCCTCTTCGTAGTCCTCGCGATCTTCGATCGTGTCCTTCGTGAGCGGCGTGTCGATCACCACCTCGTCGTCGACGATGGAAACGTCCTCATAGGGGAAGACGATCTCGCTCTGTCCGATGCCGAGAAAGCCACCGGCAGCCACCACGACATAGAGATCGCTCGTCCCCTGCCGCATCACGACCTGATTGATCCGGCCGAGCTCGTCGCCATTGGCGTTGTAGGCGTCGGCGCCGTCGAGCTCGTCGAAGGGAACGCCGGCGGTCGCGGCGCCCGCGTCGGTCGGCTCGGCGGATTCGGCGGCGGCGGTCTGGGCCGGCGCGGCTTCATCGGCGGCGGCCGTGTCGGCCTCGGCGGTCGCAGCCTGGTCGGCCTGCGCCATCGCGTCCGTGTTGGCCTCGGTCGCCTCGGTGGCCGCATTCTCGGCGACGTCACCACCGGCGTCCGCCTCGGTCACCTTCTGGATGATGATCTCGGGCTCGGCCTGATTGACGACGACCTTCGGCTCCTCGGTCTCGACCTCGACGGTCGGCTCGGCCTTCTCGATGTTGACCACCGGATCGGGCTGCTCCACCGACACGCGCGGCTCGGTCTGCTCGACCCGCACCTCGGGATCGGCCTGGTGAACCTCGACCTGCGGCGGCGGCGCGTCGACCGAGATCTGCGGCTCCGGCTGATTGATGGCCACCTGCGGCTCATCCTGCTCGACCGTCACCTCGGGCTCGGGCTGCTGCACGCTCACCTCGGGCTGCGGCTGGGAGACTTCGACCTCCGGCGCCTTCTGGTCCACGGCGATGCGCGGGGCAGCCTCCTCGACCGTCACCTCCGGCGCGGTCTCCGACACCTGAACCTCGGCGGCCTGCTGCGTGACCTCGACGCGACCCTCAGGCTGACCACCCATGTTCGCGTCCGCAGTCTGCGGCGCCTCGAGTTCGGCGATCAAAAGAATTTTGTCCGCGTTCGCGTCTAGATTGTCGAACTCGGCGAGATAGGTCGCGCGATCCGCTTCGGCGACATTGTTGTCGGCGAGGCAGGCCTCGAATTCGGCCAGCGTGATTTCGCCGTCCCCGTTCGCATCGATCTGGCCAATGCGCTCAGCCAGCGAGCCGTCGGCATTTGCACCCGAAAGGGCGCAGACCGGCTGGTCTTGAGCAATCGCCGGCGACGCGACCAAGAGGACGGCAAGGGCTGTTCCGCTTAACCAGTTGCGGGCCATTTCTTGCTCCTTCCGTTTAGAAATTCGTTTCTGAATAGGTTTGCTATCCTGAAGCGGTAACGACGTGTCGCGACGAGTCGTTCCAGACGCGAGTGGCCGACCGAACGTTGACAAGGTCGGCCCGGACGGATTGCGGGTGGCGTTCAACCTCAGCGTTGGGGTAACGTCGGCCAGCGGGGCCCGGCCCCGATCAATCGCGATCTGGCTGCGGCGTAGACCGGGGCCATCGAGTGGGAGAGCATCTATGAAAAAGAGTGTATTGGCGCTCGTAGCCGCCGCGACGATGACGGCGGCCGGCGCCACCACCGGCGCTTCCGCGCAAGACACCTTCGTGACGATCGGCACCGGCGGCGTGACCGGCGTCTATTATCCGACCGGTGGCGCGATCTGCCGGCTCGTCAATCGCGGCCGCCGCGATCACGGCATCCGCTGCTCGGCGGAATCCACCGGCGGCTCGGTCTACAACATCAACACCGTGCGCTCCGGCGAGCTCGATTTCGGCGTCGCCCAGTCCGACTGGCAGTATCACGCCTATAATGGCAGCTCGAGCTTTGCCGAACAGGGCCCGTTCGAGAAGGAACGCGCCGTCTTCTCGATCCACCCCGAGCCGTTCACCCTGCTCGCCAAGTCCGATTCCGGGATCAACAGCTTCGAGGATCTGAAGGGCAAGCGCGTCAATGTCGGCAATCCCGGCTCCGGCCAGCGCTACACGATGGAAGTCGTCATGGATGCGTTCGGCATCACGATGGACGATTTCTCCCTCGCGACCGAGCTGAAGGGCTCGGAAATGGCGCAGGCTCTGTGCGACGGGAAGATCGACGCGATGATCTACACCGTCGGCCACCCCGCCGCCGCGATCCAGGAAGCCGTGAACTCCTGCGACGTGAAGCTGATCGACGTCACCGGCGAGCCGATCGACACGCTGGTCGCTGACAACCCCTATTACCGGACCGCTGTCATCCCCGGCGGCATGTACAAGGGCAACGATCAGGACACGACGACCTTCGGCGTCGGCGCGACGCTGATCACCTCGGCCGACGTTTCCGACGATGTCGTCTATGCCGTGGTAAAGGCTGTGTTCGACAATTTCGACCAGTTCAAGCAGCTCCACCCCGCCTTCGCGAACCTGTCGGAAGAGGAGATGATCTCGGACGGCCTGTCCGCGCCGCTCCATCCGGGCGCCGAGCGCTATTATAAAGAGCGCGGCTGGATGTAATTCGCGCGTCCTTTCGGACGACGCATGATCGGACAAGGCCGGCCGGGCATCGGCCGGCCTTGTTTCGTTTCAGGACGGCAAAGCCCGCAGATCGTTTCATGCCCCACCGCAACGAACCGCCGACGGCGCCACAGCCGATGCCCAAGGGCATTCGCGGATTGAACAAGGCGAGCATCTCCGTCGTCCCCGAGGCTCAGCGGGCAAACTGGCCGCGCTACGCCGCCGAGCCCCATTTGGACGCCCGACGCCGCGTGCACGACGGAGCCTATCGCGGGCACGACGGCGCGGTGCCGTTTCACGTCCTCGACGATGTTCATCTGATCTATTATTCGGGGCCGAAACACGCGTTCCAGGACGAGCCGCAGCTCGGCCGGCGCGGCGTCGCCGTCTTCCGTGCCGACGGAACGCTCCTTGATCTTTCCACCCTGGTCGGGCGACCGCAGCTCTTTCGCGCGCTCGCCGCGAACGCCGTGCCGCTCGACGAGATCGTGCTCGCCGGTGACCGCTTCTGCGACGGCAATATGTGCCACGTCCTGGTCGACCATCTGGTGCGCGCGGTCGAGGCGCGACGTGGGTTCGCCGCCGCTCCCGTGGCTTTTTACGGCGCGGCCTGGCCGTTCGCCCGCGCGCTCGTCGCCGAGGTGATGCCGGATGCGCTCTTCCTGAAGGAAGGCGTTCCCTATCGCGTCCGCCGCCTCATCTATGCTGACGACGCGTTCGGCAAGCCGATCGCCCATCCGCTCCTCGAACGGAGCCTTGCCACGCAGGAGGCGATCCGCGCCGCGATCACCCGTTTCGCCATCGCGCCCGAGACGCCGACACGGCGTATCGTCCTCGAGCGCCGCGGGATCGCCGATGCCCGTGTGGCCGATGAAGGCGAGCTCGTCGCAGCGCTCGGCCGGAAGGGGTTCGTCGCGGTCGATACGGCCGATCTTTCGCCGGCTCATCAACTCGGCCTTTTCGCAGCGGCCGATATCGTCGTCGGCGGCCATGGCGCCGCGCTCACCAACCTACTCGCGTCCCGCTCGGGAAGCCGTGTGGTCGAAATCAAGCCGGCCGGCCGGTCCGACGTCTACGAGCGTCTCGCCAAACTCGCCGGCGCGCAATACACCGCGATCGCCTCCGACGCGCCCGACTGGCTCGCTGCGACACTTGCGGCGGCCGGCCCGGTTCCGTGACCGTGCCCGGCCATGTTAAGCCGGATCGACCGCCACCCGCCCCCGACGAACGGTGACGCGTGCCGATGTCCCGGCGCGGGCGGCGACTTTCCAAACCCGGAACGCGCGAATGACCTTTTCCGACGACGCATGGACCCGCAACGCCGCCCGTTATGAGACGATCCGCACGATGGGCTTCAATGAGGAGCTCGCCGCCGGCACGCTCTCGCGGGCGCAGTTCGAGCATTATATCGTCCAGGACGCGCATTATCTGATCGGCTTCGGCCGCGCGCTCGCGATCGCCGCCGCGAAGGCGCCCGACCCCGACCGCATGGTCCAATTCTGCGACGCCGCCAAGGAAGCCGTCATTGTCGAGCGGGCGCTGCACGGCTCGTTCTTCGCCGATTGGGGAATCTCGCCAGAGGATTTCGAGGCGAGCCCCGTCTCTCCGACGTGTCATCACTATGTCTCGTATTTGATGGCGACGGCCTATGCCGAGCCTTACGAGGTGGTGCTCGCCGCGCTTCTGCCCTGCTTCTGGATCTATGCCGAGGTCGGACGCGACATTCTCGGCCGCGCCTCCGCCGGCAACGCCTATCAGGCGTGGATCGACACCTATGCCGGCGAAGAGTTTCACGAGGCCGTCCGCGCCATGCGCGCGGCGACCGACGAGGCCGCCGCCACCGCCTCGCCGCGGATGATCGAGGCGATGCATGTCGCCTACACCACCGCGACGCAGCTCGAATGGATGTTCTGGAACGGCGCGCACCAGCGGCGCGCCTGGCCGATCTGAGCGCCGCGGCGCGCCCGCGTCAGTTCGCGAAGCCGCCGCTTTCCATGTAGGCGATCTCCTCGGCCGTGCTCTCGCGGCCGAGGATCGGATTGCGATGCGGAAAGCGCCCGAAGCGGCGGATCGCATCGGCATGGACGAGGGCGTAAAAATACGCGTTCTGGTCCCCGGCGACGCGGTAGAGATCGAGGCCGCGCTCCTGGGCGGCGAGGTCCTCGGCGTGCTGGTAGGGCAGATAGAAGAAGTTCTGCACCGGCATCACCTGTGACCGGTCGTGCCCCGCGGCGACAGCCGCGTCGGCCGCCGCAAGCGCCTTGTCGTCCGAGGCGAACTGATCGGCGAGGCCGCGAAAGGAATTGCGCGGGATCTGATCGAACAGAATGATCAACGCGAGGCTGCCGGTCGCGGTCCGCGCCCAGTCATCGCAATAGCCCTTGCAGGCGCGTTCCCAAGTGTTCACCCAGCCGCGGCACGCCTCGTCGAACCCGTCATTTCGGTCGAACCAACGCACCGGACCCGCGCGCAACCAGAAGTGGACGAGGTCCAACGCCTCGCGATGCTCAACGCTATCCATTTCGTTCTCGCCGTCTGCGGATAAAAAACCCTTTGCGGCTCACCCAAAGCATGGAACGCTACTGGAAGGCGAGCACAGGATGGGACGATGACGACGCAGGCCACGGATCTTCACGCGCCAGGTGCCGCGACCTCCGGCGACGATATCGTTGCGTCGGTCGACAGCGGCGCGCGGCAGCCGATCGGTTGGCAGAAATATCTGATCCCCTGCATCGCCTTCGTCTGGTCGCTGTTCCAGCTTTATACCGCCTCGCCCCTTCCGTTCATGATCCAGCAGGCGACGGGGCTTCACGTCGTCTTCAACAACACCGAAGTCCGGGTCATCCACCTCTCGTTCGCGATGGTCCTCGTCTCGATGGCCTTTCCGCTGAGCGCCCGCGCCTCGCTCAACAAGATCCCGATTTACGACTGGATCCTCGCGATCCTGGGCGCCGCCTGCTGTCTCTATCTCGTCGTCTTCAAGGATCAGATCGCGAGCCGCCCCGGCCTGCCGACCACGACCGATCTCGTCGTCTCGACGCTCGGTCTGATCACGCTCGGCATCGCCGTCTATCGCGCGCTCGGATTGCCGCTGCTGATCGTCGTCAGCATCTTCCTCGCCTACGTCTTCTTCGGCTCCTCGCCATGGCTTCTCGACGCGATCCGCTGGAAGGGCGCGTCCTACGGCAAGGCGATGTGGCACTTCTGGATGCAGACCGAGGGCGTCTTCGGCGTCGCGCTCGGGGTGTCGGCCTCGCTGATCTTCCTGTTCGTGCTGTTCGGGGCGATTCTCGAAAAAGCGGGGGCCGGCAACTTCTTCATCAAGATCGCCTTCGCTCTTCTCGGTCACCTGCGCGGTGGTCCGGCGAAGGCATCGGTCGTCGCCTCGGCGCTCTCCGGCATCTATTCCGGCTCCTCGATCGCCAACACGGTGACGACGGGCACGTTCACCATCCCGCTGATGAAGCGCACCGGCTTCCCGGCCGAGAAGGCCGGCGCCGTCGAGGTCGCCTCGTCGACCAACGGGCAGCTCACCCCGCCGGTGATGGGCGCGGCCGCCTTCCTGATCGCCGAGTTCACCGGCACGCCCTACACGGACCTCATCGTCTATGCCTTCCTGCCGGCGGTCGTCTCCTACATCGCGCTCGTTTATATCGTGCACCTCGAAGCCTTGAAGCTCGGGCTGAAGGGCTTGCCGCGGCCGCCCTCGAAGGCGCAGTCGCTCGCCCGCAAGCTCGGCGGCTTCCTGCTCGGCGCCGGGTTGATCGCGGCCCTCGGCCTTTTCGTCCACTATGTGCTCGGCTTCGTGGCGGCGCAGATGCCGGGTGCCTCACTTGAAGCGGGCATCCTGATCTTCCTGCTCTTCTATCTCGGCACGCTCGTGGTCGCCGCCCGCCGCCCCGACCTCGAGGTCGACGATCCGGACGCGCCGATCACCGAGCTGCCGCGCGCGGGCGATGTCGTCCTCACCGGGCTGCACTTCATCCTGCCGATCATCGTGCTGCTCTATTGCGTGATGGTCGTGCGCCTCTCGCCGAGCCTGTCGGCCTTCTGGGCGGCGCTCGCGATGATCTTCATCGCGCTCACCCAGCATCCGATCAAAGCGGTCCTGCGGCGCGGCGAAGGCCTGTCCGGCAGCTTCCTGCGCGGCTGGGACGAGTTCGCCCGCGGTATGGTCGCCGGAGCGCGCAATATGATCCCGATCGCCGTCGCGACGGGCGCCGCCGGCATCATCGTCGGCACCATCTCGCTGACCGGCGCGCATCAGGTCGTCGCCGAGTTCATCGAGGCGCTCGCGGGCGGCTCGCTGATGGTGATGCTCATTCTCGTTGCGGTGATGAGCCTCATTCTCGGCATGGGCCTGCCGACGACGGCGAACTATATCGTCGTCGCCTCGCTGATGGCGCCGGTCATCGTCTCGCTGGGCGCGTCGGAGGGGCTGATCATCCCGCTCGTCGCCGCGCACCTCTTCGTGTTCTATTTCGGCATCCTCGCCGACGACACGCCACCCGTCGGTCTCGCCGCCTATGCCGCGGCGGGCATCTCGGGCGGCGACCCGATCAAGACCGGTTTCCAGGGCTTCGCCTACGATATCCGGACGGCGCTGCTGCCCTTCCTCTTCATCTTCAACACCGAGTTGTTGATGATGCACGTCGAAATCGTCGACGGCGTCGCCAAGGCCGTCTTCGTGCCTTGGTATATCGGCCTCAAGGCGTTCGTGATCGCGGTGATCGCGATGCTGGCCTTCGCCGCCGCGACGCAGCGATATTTCTTCACCCGCTGCAACTGGGTGGAGACGGCGGCGCTCGTCCTCGTCGCGCTCACCCTCTTCCGGCCGGGCATCTGGCTCGACATGGTCCAGCCGCCCTATCATTCGCACGCCGGGTCCGAGGTCTTCCAGATCGCCGAGCAGGAGCCGGTCGGCAGCAATCTCCGCCTCGAGCTCGTCGGCACGGACTTCAACAATCCCAACAAGCGCAACACGATCTTCATCGTCACGCGCCTCAATGACGGCGCGACCGGCGAGGACAAGCTCGGCTCCGATCTCCTGTTCATGGAGGACGGCGAGAACATGGTCATGGAAGAGCCGTTCCCCGGCACGCCCTTCGCCTACCTGTCGCAAGATTTCGACTTCTACGCCGACGAGCCGGTGGTGCTGCAATCCGTCCAGACGCCGGCCGAGCGGATGCCGAAGGAAGTGTTCTATATTCCGGCTTTCCTTCTGCTCGCCGTGGTGATCCTCTTCCAGCGGCGGCGGCAAACGGAGCCGGCCTTCTGATGGCGTCACCTCATGTGTTCCAGCGCGCGAGCGCGGCCGATATGCCGGTCGCGGTTCGTGGCGACGGTATCTTCGTCGAAACCGCGGACGGGCGGCGCATCCTCGACGCGTGCGGCGGGGCGGCGGTCTCCTGTCTCGGCCATTCCGACAAGGTCGTGGTCGACGCGATCAAGGCCCAGCTCGACGCGCTGCCCTACGCCCACACGGGTTTCTTCACCTCCGACAGCGCCGAGCGCCTCGCCGCAATGCTCGTGGAGCGTGCGCCCGAGGGGATCGGCCGCGCCTATTTCGTCTCCGGCGGATCCGAGGCGGCGGAGGCGGCGATCAAGCTGTCCCGGCAATATTTCCTCGAAAAGGGCGAGCCGGAGCGCCGGCGCATCATCGCGCGGCGGCAGTCCTATCACGGCAACACGTTGGGCGCCCTCGCCGCCGGCGGCAACGAGTGGCGCCGCCGCCAGTTCGCCCCGCTCCTCACCGACGCGATGAGCCACATCGCCCCGTGCCACTATTGGCGCTTCGCCGAGCCCGGTGAGAGCGAGGAGGCCTATGGTCGCCGCGTCGCCGACGAGCTCGAGACCGAAATCCTCCGCCTCGGCCCCGAGACGGTCGCCGCCTTCATGGCCGAGCCTGTCGTCGGGGCGACGATGGGGGCGGTGCCGGCCGTGCCGGGCTATTTCACCCGTATCCGCGAGATCTGCGACCGGTACGGCGTCCTCCTCATCCTCGACGAGGTGATGTGCGGGATGGGCCGCACCGGCCACCTCTTCGCCGCGGACGCCGACGGCGTGCGGCCGGACATGATCCTCATCGCCAAGGGCCTCGGCGCCGGCTATCAGCCGATCGGCGCGACCCTCGTTGCCGAAGAGATCCACGCGACGATCGCCGCCGGCAGCGGCTTCTTCCAGCACGGCCACACCTATATGGGCCACCCGACCGCCTGCGCCGGCGGGATCGCGGTGATCGAAGAGATCGAGAATCGCGACCTCCTCGCCAATGTCCGCGCCATGGGAACGCGGCTGAAGGAAGGCCTCGAGGCCCGCCTCGGCCAGCATCCGAACGTCGGCGACATTCGCGGCAGAGGCCTTTTTCTCGGCATCGAGCTCGTCGCCGACCGGGAAACGAAAGCGCCGATCGCGCCGGAACGGAAGACCCATGCGGCGATCAAGAAGGCCGCGATGGCCCGCGATATCATGGTCTATCCGATGGGTGGCACGATCGACGGAGCGCTCGGCGACCATATCCTCGTCGCCCCGCCCTTCATCGTGACGGCGGACGATGTCGACGTCATCGTCGAGCGGATCGGGGCGGCGATCTCCGACGTCCTTCCGGCGCACGGGTGAGGCCGCGCCCATGCGCGCCCGCAAGCGGCCGAGACATCGCGCCCCGCCTTCAATGACGCCCTGCCGGTTGACCGGGCACCGCCGGCCCGGCACCATCGCCGCCGACCGAATAGTCCGACAATCGAAGTGCCAATGACCACCGTCGACCTCAACGCCGATTGCGGCGAAAGCTTTGGCCCCTGGTCGATGGGGGACGATCCGGCGATCCTCTCGATCGTGACGTCCGCCAACATCGCCTGCGGCTTCCATGCCGGCGATCCCGACACCATGGTGGAGACCATCCGCCTCGCCAAGGCGAACGGCGTCGCGATCGGCGCCCATCCGGGGTTCGAGGATCGCGCCGGCTTCGGCCGCCGCATCATCCCGATGACGCCGCAAGCGGTCGAGCGCATGGTCGCCTATCAGATCGGCGCGCTCGTCGCGACGGCGGCGCTCGAGGGCGTGCCGGTGACGCACGTCAAGGCGCACGGGGCGCTCTCCAATCTCGCTTGCGTCGAAGGCGACTATGCCGACGCGATCGCCCGCGCGACGAAGGCGGTGGATCCCACCCTCACCCTCCTCGCCGTCGCGACGACGGAGCTCGAACGGGCGGGGGCGGCCGTCGGCCTCACCGTCGCCTCGGAGATCTTCGCCGACCGCGCCTATGAAGCGGACGGCAATCTGATGTCCCGCGCCAAGCCGGGCGCAATGATCGAGGACGCGGACCTTGCCGCGCGCCGCATCGTCGAAATGGTGAAGGACGGCATCATCCTCGCTCATGACGGCACGCGCGTGCCGACGGCGATCCATTCGATCTGCGTCCATGGCGACAATCCGCACGCGGTCGACACCGCCCGCGCCGTCCGCACCGCGCTCGAAGGCGCGGGCGTGACCCTCGCCCCATTCGCCGGCCGCTGATGGACTGGCTCGACGGCGCCGTTCTGCGGGGCAGCGGCGAGGATGCGTTCGTCGTCGAATATGGCGAAGAAATCGCGCCCGAGATCGGCCGCCGCGTCGCCGCCCTCGCCGACGCGTTCGACCGCGCGGCGCCGGACGGCCTCGTCGAGGTGGTGCCGACCTTCCGCTCCCTCCTCGTCCTCTACGATCCGGAGCGGACGACGCGCGAGGCGCTCCTCGCCGCGCTGCCCGCGCCCGACGACGATCCTTCGCACGAGACCGGCACCCATTGGACGCTTCCCGTCTGCCTCGAAGGCGAGGCGGCGGAGGATATCGCCGAGTGCGCGGCGGGTCTCGGCATCAGCGAGGCGCGGCTTCGCGAGATCTTTCTCGCCGGCACCTATCAGGTCGGCATGTACGGCTTCGCGCCGGGCTTTGCCTATCTCTCCGGCGTCGACGAGGCGCTGGCGATCCCGCGCCGGCCGCAGCCCCGTCCGCCCATGCCGGCGGGCAGCCTGATCCTCGCCGGCGGCATGGCCGCGCTGACGTCGATCTCGATGCCGACGGGGTGGTACGTGATCGGCCGCACCGCGATCACCCTCTTCCGGCCCGAGGCGGAGCCCATGGTGCCGTTCGCGGTCGGTGATCGCATCGCCTTCCGCGCCGTCCCGCTCGACGAGCTGGACCGGCTCGCCGCCACCCACGATGGCGGGCTGACCCGCACGACCTCGTGAGCGCGAAGACCTCCCGCCTCAAGGTGGTCCGGCCGAACCACCTCCTCACCGTCCAGGACGCCGGCCGCCAGGGCGCGATGCGCTATGGCGTCTCCCAATCCGGCCCGATGGACTGGGTCCGCTTCCAGCTCGCGATCCACCTCGCGACCGACACCAGCGCCGCCTTCGAGATCGGCGTCGCCGGCGCCGCTTTCTTCGCCGAGGGGCGCGTGCAGCTCGCCGTCACCGGACCGGGCTTCACCGCCCGCATCAGCGGCGGCCGCACCGCGACGTTCGAGCCGCC
The DNA here is from genome assembly GCF_021556395.1 of Acuticoccus kalidii. Taxonomy (GTDB): domain Bacteria; phylum Pseudomonadota; class Alphaproteobacteria; order Rhizobiales; family Amorphaceae; genus Acuticoccus; species Acuticoccus kalidii. The sequence goes on along the minus strand of NZ_JAKGCS010000006.1, from coordinate 127,269 downwards.
GCTGCGCCTCACGCTCGAAGAGGGCGAGACGCTGACGGTGACGCCGGGCTCGACGGGCATGTGGGCCTATGTCGCCGTCAAGGGGATCGATTTCGGCCCGCCGGTTCTCGGCTCGCTCGCGACCAACGCCCGCACCGGCCTCGGCGCGCGCGACATGGGAACCGCCTTCCCCTGCCCTGCCCCCGCCTTTGCCGAGCCCGCCCTCTTCGACGATCCATATCCGACCGGCGGGACGATCGGCGTTCTTCCCGGCCCGCAACATCACATGTTCCCCGAAACCGTCCGCGACCGCTTCGCCGCCGAACCGTTCACGCTGACCGACGCGCTCGACCGGATGGGCTACCGCCTCGAAGGGCCGAAGATCGAGGCGATCCGGCACGACATCATCTCCGACGGGATCGTCGAGGGGGCGATCCAGGTGCCCGGCAACGGCCAGCCCATCGTGCTCTGCGCCGACCGCGCGCCGACTGGCGGCTATCCGAAAATCGCGATCGTCGCGAGCGCCGACCGGCCCCGCCTCACCCAGCATCGGCCGGGCGACACCATCCGTTTCGAGTGGATCGACGAGGCGGCCGCGCGGGACCGGCGCCGCGCAATCGCGGAGCGGGTGACGGTCCTCACCCCGCGCGTGCGCAACAGCTTCACGTCGGAATTCCTCGCCGGCCGCAACCTGATCGGCGGCGTCTGGCCGAAGGAGACCGAAGCGGACGACGCGCTCGGCGACGCCTGAGCGGCGCGGCTCAGGCGCCGTCCGTCTTGGCGGCATCGCCTGAAATGAGGCGGCGGCTCTCCGGCGGATGGACGAGCTGGAAGGTCGTCTCCGAACCCGGCGACACCCGCCGCACCCGCCCACGATAGACGACCTCGACGCGCCCGCCGCTGCCTTCGCCGACGGCGATGCGCACCGTGTCGCGCGTCGCCTCGACCTCCACGTCATGGCCGAGATAGCGCACGTTCGTGTGCACCCGCCGCAGCGTCTCGGGCAGCACCGGATCGACGTTGAAGCCGTTGCTGCGCGCCTCGCACCCGACATAGGCGCTCTGCAGCATGTCGATGGTGCCGCACATCGCGCCGAGGTGGATGCCTTCCTCCGTGGTGCCGCCCTGCACGTCGTCGACGTCGGAGCGGAGCGCGTCGCAGAAGAGATCCCAGGATTTCGCCCGGTTCGTCCGCGCGACGACCCAGGCATGGACGATCAGGGAAAGCGTCGAGCCGTGCGAAGTGCGCGCGTCGTAATATTCGACAAGGCGCGGGATGGCCGAGGCGTCGAACCCATAGCCGAGCTGCTCGAAGATCTCCGCCAACGAGGAGGAGGAGAACAGGAAGGGCAGCATCAGAACGTCGGCCTGTTTGGAGACCTTGTAGCGGTTCACCGCCTTGCCTTCGGCCTCGAGGATCCGGTCGAGCCGGTGGATATCGCCGTATTTCGCCCGGTACGCATCCCAGTCGAGCTCTTCGAGCGCCTCATAGCCCTCGAATTGCGCGATCAGCCCGTTCGACAGGAACGGCACGTAAAGGTGTGAGCCGATCTCGAGCCAGTGATTCACCTCCTCGCGGGTGAGGCCGAGCGAGACGCCGAGCTGGCGCTTGCGCCGCTCGGGAAGGTCGGCGACGGCGTCGACGGTGCGGGTCAGCACCCAGGAGCAGAGGACGTTGGTATAGGCGTTGTCGTCGATGCCCTGGTCGGTCTCGTCGTCCCGGTCGGGATAGGCGGTGTGGAACTCGTCCGGGCCCATCACGCCGCGAATATGATAGCGGCCGGTCTCGGGATCGTGCTTCGCAAGGCTCGCGAAGAAGCGGCTGATCTCGATCAGCATCTCCGCCCCGCCCTCGATCATGAAGTCGAGATCGTTCGTCGCCTCATAATAGCGCCAGACATTGTGAGCGATCGCGAGGCCGACATGGCGCTGGCGATCGGTGGAGTCAGGGAGCCATCGGCCGGAATTGGGGTTGAGGTGGAGCGTCTGCGTCTCCTCGCGCCCGCTCGACGCGCTCTGCCAGGGGTACATCGCCCCCTTGAGGCCGTGCGCGGCGGCGAGCTTGCGCGCCTCGTCGAGCCGTCGATAGCGATAGCGCAGAAGACCGCGCGTCAGCCGCGGGGCGCGCAGATTGAGGACGCGGAAGATGAAGATCTCGTCCCAGAAAATGTGGCCCCGATAGGCCTCGCCATGCCACCCCCGCGCCGGCGCGCCGACGTCCCGCTCGGCGGTGTGGGGCGACAGCGTCTGGAGGAGATGGAAGAGGTGAAGGCGCAGATGGAGCTGCGCCTGGCTCGCCCCGTCCTCGACCGAGATGTCGAAGTCGGCCCACAGCGTCGCCCAAGCGCGTTCATGATCGGCGAGGAGGCGGCCGAAGTCCGGCGCGGTGGTGACGGCCTCGGTCGCGGCGAGAAGCGGCGAGGCGATCGCCGAGTCGCGCACGGTGACGAAGGCGACCGTCTTCTCGGCGCGGATCGTGGCGCCTTCCCGCGCCGCCAGCGAGAAGACCGTGCCCACCATCTCGCCGTCAATATAGGGCTCGGCCGGCGCGCTCTCGTGGGCGTTGAAGAGCGACGTGCGCGCCGCGATCGTCGCCTCGATGGCCGATTGGACCGTGCGGCAGGTGAGCCGCGCGACATGAGCCTCCGTGTGGTCGGCATCGACCACCGCGAGATGCTTGCCGGCGAGGTCGCGATAACGCTTGACGCCGCAATTCGTGACCGACCCATCGATGAAGGAGCGCAGGCGCAGCGTGCCCGACCAGTTGACCGGCGTGATCGAGAGCGACACGGCCGCGAGATGCGGCGCGCTCATGCTGACGATCCGCTCCTCAGCAAGGCGCGTGATGCGGCCCGCGGCGTCCTTGATCTCGCTTTCGCGCCGGAGCACGCCGGCTTTCATGTCGAGCGATTGGGTGTGCCGGATCATCGTCTCGCGGCCCGGCGCAAGCTCCGCCTCGCCGTCGATCGACAAGCGGAGCGGCAGCCAGTTCGGCCAATTGACGAGATCCTCGTTCTCGACGCTGCGGCCGGCGATCTCGGTCGTCAGGCGATCGTAGCCGCCGGCGAGATAGGTCCCCGGATAATGCGTTCCGTCCGCATCGACATCGAGAAAGGCGCCGCGCGTCGCGAAGCGGCCATTGCCGAGCGTGCAGAGCGCTTCGCGCAATCCGGCGGTCTGAGGGTCGTAACCCTCGTAGGTCAGCGTCCAGGTCAAATGTTGATCTCCTCGGATCGGTCGAGGTGCGCTTCTGACAGCGCCGCGATGATCGTATGCGCGCCCGCGGCGCGAAGGCGCGGCGCATCCTCGGCATTGGCGACGCCGACGACGAGGGCGAAACCGCCCGCGCGACCCGCTTCGATCCCCGCGACGGCATCCTCGAAGAGAACCGTCCGGTCCGGGCGGAGGGCGAGCCGGGCGGCGAGCGCGAGGGGCAGATCCGGCGCGGGCTTGCTCCGAAGCCCCTCTTCGGCGGCGACGACCCCGTCGACGATCGCGTCGAAGAGGCCGAGAACGCCGGCGGTGGTGAGGACGTGGCGCGCATTCCGGCTCGCCGAGAACAGGCCGACCTTCATCTCCGCAGCGCGGAGGGCGCGCAGGAGCGGCACCACCCCGTCGAGCGGGGCGACGCCGGTCGCCTCCAGCGCGGCGAGAAAGGCCTCGTTCTTCGCGGCCGCGATCCGCGCGATCTCCGCCTCGTCGAGGCTGATCCTCCTCGCGGCGAAGAAATCGCGCACGCCCACCGCGCGCGCCTTTCCGTCGACATGGGCGCGATAATCGGCGTGGGTGAAGGGGAGCGGATCGCCATGCGCGGCGAGCGCCGGCTCGAACACGCGGCGCCATGCCGCTTCGTGCACGCCGACCGTCGTCGTGATCACGCCGTCCATATCGAACACCGCGCCATCATAACGCGACCTGTCGAGGGTAATGTCGCTCATCGCACGCTCATGACCGAGCCCCCGCACAGACATTGTGCGGTTTTTCAGGACTTAGGGTCCCGCCCTGGCGCGGCGAGCGCGACCGATGGACGAAACGACGCGACGCATCGTTGATGTCCATCAAACAAATTCGCTCCGGGATCGGCAAAGTTTCCGGCGAACATATTGCCCGCCTGGGGGAGGTCACATGCCGAAAACGATGAAAGCCGCCATCTTCGTCGACACCAACCGGATCGTCCTCGACGAAAAGCCGATCCCGGACGTGGGGCCGCTCGACGCGCTGATCCGCATCACGACCACCACCATTTGCGGCACCGACATCCATATTCTGAAGGGGGAATATCCCGTCGAGCGCGGGCTCACGATCGGTCATGAGCCGGTCGGGATCATCGAGAAGCTCGGCTCGGCGGTGCGCGGCTACACCGAAGGTCAGCGCGTCATCGCCGGGGCGATCACCCCGAGCGGGTACTCGAACGCCTGCCTGTGCGGCTGTCACTCGCAGGACGGCCCCGACACCCCGCACGGCTTCAAACCGCTCGGCGGCTGGCGCTTCGGCAACACCATCGACGGCGCGCAGGCCGAATATCTCCTCGTCCCGGACGCGATGACGAACCTTGCTCCGATCCCGGACGGTCTCGAGGACGAGCAGGTCCTGATGTGCCCCGACATCATGTCGACGGGCTTTTCCGGCGCGGAGAGCGGCGCCGTGAAGATCGGCGACACGGTCGCCGTGTTCGCGCAGGGGCCGATCGGGCTGTGTGCCACGGCCGGCGCGCGGCTGATGGGGGCGAGCACCATCATCGCCGTCGAAGCCGTCCCGGCCCGTCAGGAGATCGCCCGCACGATGGGCGCGGACCATGTCGTCGACTTCTCGAAGGTCGACCCCGTCGAGGCGATCATGGGCCTCACCGGCGGGCGCGGGGTCGACGTGTCGATCGAGGCGCTGGGACGGCAGGCGACGTTCGAGGCCGCCCTCAGGATCCTGCGCCCGGGCGGTACGCTCTCCTCGCTCGGCGTCTATTCGGACGATCTCACGATCCCGCTCGGCGCGTTCCATGCCGGCCTGGGCGACAACAAGATCGTGACGACGCTCTGTCCCGGCGGCAAGGAGCGGATGCGCCGGCTGATGGACGTGATCGCCTCCGACCGGCTCGACACACGCGCCCTCGTCACCCACCGTTTCAAGCTCGACGAGATCGAAGACGCCTACGATCTGTTCGCCAACCAGCGCGATGGCGTCCTCAAGGTGGCGATCACCCCCTGACGGAGCGTTCACCCGCACGGCCTCAGGCCGGGCGGGTGGCACCACGCCGACCGATCCGGCGGCCGAGGGACCGCCGGACGAACTTTTCGACCTCCAGCACCAGCAACAGCGCAACGCCGATCCCGACGACGAGGAGCCCGTCGGCGAACACGACCGGCCGGGAATCGAACACCCGCTGCAAGAACGGGACGTAGGTGAAGGCGAATTGCAAGGCGGTCGTCAGCGCGACACCGATGAGCACCGCCCGTGTGCCGACGACCCCGACGAAGGTGAGCGAGGTGAGGTGCAGATAGCGCACCGAGAAGAGATAGAAGATCTCCATCACCACGATCACGTTCACGGCGAGCGTGCGCGCATAGGCGACATCATCTCCCCGCCCGATCGCCAGGAAGAAGACCCCGAACGTGCCGAGCGCCATCAGGACCGAGACGAAGACCACGCGCCAGATCATCTCCGCATCGAGAAGCGCGGCATTACGCGCCCGGGGCGGGCGCTCCATGATCGTCTCCTCCGGCGGCTCGAACGCGAGCGTCAGGCCGAGCGCGATGGCCGTCACGAGATTGATCCAGAGGATCTGCAAAGCGGTGATCGGCAGGATCACCCCGGCGAGAATTGCCCCGGTGATCACGAGCGATTCGCCGCCATTGGTCGGCAGCGTCCAGGCGATCACCTTCTTGATATTGTCGTAGATCGCGCGCCCCTCGCGCACCGCGGCGACGATGGTGGCGAAATTGTCGTCCGCGAGCACGACGCGCGAGGCGTCCTTGGCCGCATCGGTGCCGGTGATGCCCATCGCGACGCCGACATCGGCGCGCTTCAGCGCCGGCGCGTCGTTCACCCCGTCACCCGTCATCACGACGACGTTGCCCTCCGCCTGCAACGCCTCGACGAGGCGCAGCTTGTGCTCGGGCGCGGCGCGGGCGAACACGTCGACCTTGCCCGCTTTGCCGCGCAAATGCTGGTCGTCCATCTCGTCGATCTCACGGCCGGTGAGCGCGCCGGCCGTGATGTCGATGCCGAGCTGGTCGGCGATCGCGAGCGCCGTCGCGGCATGGTCGCCGGTGATCATCTTGACGGCGACGCCGGCGCGCAGCGCATCACGCGCCGCGACGATCGCCTCGGGTCGGGGCGGGTCGGTGAAGCCGACGATGCCGAGGAGCGTGAACCCGTCCTTCATCGCGCCCTCCGCGATCGCCTCGTCGGCGCCGACGCGCTTTTCGGCGAAGGCGAGGACGCGCTGCCCGTCCGCGGCGAGCGTCTCCATGCGGGACAGCCAGGCGTTCGCGTCGAGCGGCTCCGCCCCGTCTGCGGCCGCCTGATCGGCGCACATCGTCAGAAGCTGGTCGAGCGCGCCCTTGAGGAGAACGACATTGCCGTCCTCGGTGCGATTCAGCGTCGCCATATAGCGGTTCGCCGCATCGAAGGGCACCTCGTCGAGCCGGGGCATCGCCGCACGGGCGCGCGCCGGATCGAGCCCCGCTTTCCGCGCGAGGGAGACGAGCGCCCCCTCCAGCGGATCGCCGGCGACCTCCCATCGGCCGTCCCCCTCTTGGCGCAGATGCGCGTCGTTGCAGAGGAGGCCGGCGCGGATCAGCCGGGCGCGCGCCGGCGTCTCGTCGCCCTCGATCGTGCCTTCGGGGGCGTATCCGGTACCGCTCACCTCGGTCGGCGGCGCGAGCGGGTGGGTGACGAGCGAGCGCGCCACCATCTCGTTCATGGTGAGGGTGCCGGTCTTGTCGGTGCAGATCACGGAAACGGCGCCGAGCGTCTCGACCGCGGTGAGGCGGCGCACCGTCGCGTTCCGGTTCGCCATCCGCTGCACGCCGAGCGCCATCGTGATCGTGATCACCGCGGGCAGCCCCTCCGGGATCGCCGCGACGGCCATGCCGACCATCGCCATGAACCCTTCGTCGAGCGGATAGTCGCGCAGGAAGACGGCGACCAAAAAGACCACCGCGCTGACCGAGAGGATCACCATGGTCAGCCACTTCGCGAAGCGGTTGATCTGGTCGAGGAGCGGGGTCGACAGCTCTTCGATATCGCCGAGCATCGCACCGATGCGGCCGATTTCCGCCGCCTGGCCGGTGGCGACGACGACGCCCGTGCCCCGGCCCGACGTCACCATCGTCCCGGAGAAGGCGAGCGAGGTGCGGTCGCCGAGCGGCGCGTCCTCGGCGACCGGCGGGACCGATTTGACGACGGTCATCGCCTCGCCGGTGAGCGCGGCTTCCTGCGTCGTCAGGCCGCGCGCCTCGATGATGCGCAGATCGGCGGGAACGCGCGAGCCCGGCTCCAAATGAACGATGTCGCCGGGAACGAGATCGGCCGCGGCGACGGTGGACCGCTCCCCCGCGCGAATGACCTCCGCCGTCTCCGACAGCATGCCGCGCACGGCGGCCAGCGCGTCTTCGGCGCGCCCTTCCTGCCAGTAGCCGATCGCCGCATTGAGCAGCACCACGGCGAGGATCACCACCATGTCGGTGACGTGCCCGAGGAGCAGCGTCACGAACGCGGCGCCGAGAAGCACATAGATGAGGACGTTGTTGAACTGGGCCGCGAGGCGCGCGAGGCGGCTCCGCCGCGCGGTCTCGGGCAAGGCGTTCGGCCCATAGCGGCGGCGCCGGGTCTCGACCTCGGCCGCGGTGAGGCCGCGCGGCGAAGTCGCGAGATCGTCGAGCACGGTCGCCGCGTCGATCGAATGCCAGGCGGTGCGCCTATCGCCGCGGTTCGCCTCCGAGGTGGATGTCGCGGGCAGGGTCGTCATGAGGCGTTCCTCATCTGGGCGAACGGGGGCGACGCGAACGGGTCGGCCCCGATGGCGCAACGATCGGAAAGTGGGAGGAACGCCGCATGCCCCGATCGGGGAGAGGGGCGATCGAGATCCGACTCCAACCTGTCATCTTGCGTGTCTATAGTGACAGGCTCGGATGAGGTGTTGACCAGGATCAACACGCCATGGCGCGAGTTGGCGCACCCTCCCGCGCCCGGCCCGCCGCGAAGATTGGAGCGAGATCTATGGCCACCAAATCGATCGTTTGTCTCGTGATCGGATTCGAGCACGAAGAGACGGCGGTGGAGGCCGCCATCAAGCTCGCCCAAACGAACGCGGCCGAGCTTCGCCTCATCCACGTGTCGTATCCGGTTTATTCCTATTCCGGCTTTTTCGGCGAAGCGATCATGGTCGGCGGCGGCTGGGACGGCATCGTCGAGAAGCAGGCCGAAGCGCGCCTCAAGCATGCGCGCGAAATGTCGGAGCGTCTTTGCCGTAAGCACGGCCTTCCCTACAACGAGGCGGCGCCGGTGATCGGCGAGGCGTCCGGCACCTTCCTCGTTCTCGAAAATCGCACGAACGGCGATCTCGTGCGCGAGATGAGCCTCTGCGATCTCCTGGTGATCGGCGCGCAAAAAGGCTCGTCCGACGTTTCCGACAATTCGATCACCGGGCTCGCCCTCTTCTCGACCGGCCGGCCGCTCCTCGTGGTGCGGCCGAAGCCGGACGGGGAGCCGGCATGGATGGGCCGCAAATGCGCCCTCGCCTGGAACGACAGTCCGGAGGCGATCCGCGCGGTGCTCTCGGCGCGCGATCTGATGGTGAACGCAGACGAGGTTCACGTCCTCGTCGCGACGGAGCGCAACCGCCCGCTCGACGCGCACGAGAACACCGTCGTGATGGACTATCTCGCCCGCCACGGGGTGAAGGCCCAGATCGCCGCCGTGGCGCGCGATGGAGGGAGCGCCGCCGAGGCCGTCCTCAACGAAGTGCGCGCCCGCGGCTGCGATTTCATGATCATGGGCGCCTACGGACACAGCGTGTTCCGCGAAATGCTGGTGGGCGGTTTCACCTCCTACATGATGGAGGAAGCCGAGATGCCGATCGTCTTCGCCCACTGACGTCGCGGCCGGGAGGGGGCGGGTTCGGCTAGGCCGCGAGGATGGCGAGGCCGCGGGCACGGCGAGGCCACGAGCATGGCGAGGCCACGAGCATGGCGAGGTCACGAGCACGGCGAGGCCACGAGTACGGCGAGGTCACGAGCACGGCGAGGCCACGAGCACGGCGAGGCCACGAGCACGGCGAGGCCACGAGCACGGCGAGGCCACGAGCACGGCGAGGCCACGAGCACGGCGAGGTCACGAGCATGGCGAGGCCACGAGCACGGCGAGGTCACGAGCACGGCGAGGTCACGAGCATGGCGAGGCCACGAGCACGGCGAGGCCACGAGGGCGGAAAAGCCGCCCGGCCACACTCGGACCTGGCCGCGTCTCCTAGGCAGGGGGCATCTTCGTGCGTGGCGCACCCGCTAATCAGAACGAAACACGCTGTGCTTCCACGCTTGTGCCATGGCGCGCGTCACCCTGCTTTATGCTGGCGCCGCTTATCCGATCCCGCTCGGACAAGCGGCGCCAAACAATCGACCTCCTTTCAATCACGCCCCGATCCTTCTCGTAGCCCCTGAAGCTCGGGCCTCGCCATGGCGCTTCGAGGGGGAGGAGGTCGAACCACACGAACGCCGCGATCACCTCCCGAGCACCAGTGACCTGCCCAAGGTCGAGCAGCCAAACTTGCCTTTTGCGCAGCTACGCCCCGGTTTCGAGCCGTCGAAACAGTCGCTCCTCGGGCCAGGTCTCGGCCTCGGCACGGGCTGCGGCTGCGACTGCGAGCAGGCTCAATCGCCGCTGGCGCCACATCCACCGCTCGTCCGGCGTCCAATCTCGACGCGCCGTGGTTGTCCGGCCGATCTGGCCCGCCGAAGCGCAGATGGCAGGCGGCGAGCCGCGCCGGATCAGGCACGATCCGACGAGGTCGATCGCCTCTCCCCGGTCGGCGTTGGCGCGCGCTTCGTCGGATGGCCGGCGAGGGGCACGGGGCGGGCCCGTAGGCGGGCCGGACGCGAGGCGATACCGTGCATCGTCTTGCGCCAATAATGAGGAGAGCGGATGAGGTCGTGCAGCGCCAGGAGAACGGCCGCCCCCATCAGGATCCAATAGAGCGGAAACCATAGCACCGCCCAGACACTGATCCGCTCGCCCCGCCGCGACTGGATGCTGACGGCGCCAAGCGCAAAACTCGCCCCATAGCCGAAGAGCACGCTGACGAGTTGGATGGCCGTGAGCGCGCCGGACGGGCCGGCGAGAAGCGGCGCGAGGCCGGTCAGCGCGAGGACGAGCTGCCCCACGAAGACGAGGTGGGCGAGCGCCGCCGTCAAAGCGCCGATGATGAACAGATGGACGAGGCTCGTGTCGGCCCAGCCGAGCTCCCGGAGCAAGACCAGTGGCCGGCGGTTGTGCACGAGCCACGTCTGCATATAGCCCTTGAACCAGCGTGAGCGCTGCTTCAGCCAGGCATCGACACTGATCGGCGCTTCCTCGTAGGTCCGCGATTCGATCATCGCGATGCGGTATCCACCGCGCCGCAGACGGATCGCGAGGTCGGCGTCTTCGGTGACGTTGTAGGGATCCCACCCGCCGACGCGGATCAAGGCGTCGGTCCGAAAATGGTTCGACGTCCCGCCGAGGAGCAGAATCCGCTCCTCGCCCGCGACCATCGGCATCACGTGGTCGAAGAGGCACGCATATTCGATGGCGAACATCTGCGTCAGCCAGGTGTCGCCCGCATGATCGATCGACAGTCTGGCTTGCAGCGCGGCCATGTCGGGCGCGGCGGCGGCGAAGGTCTCGGCGGCGACGCGGAGCTGATCGAGCTCGGGCCGATCCTCCGCATCATAGATCGTCACGAGGCTGCCGCGGGCCTGACGCAGACCGACATTGAGCGCGCGCGGCTTTGTCTGCGGTGAGCCTGGGGGAACGATGGTCATCCGGCACGACAGATCGTGCGCATGGCGCATCACGGCGCGGCGGGTGATCGCGTCGTCGGCTTCGACGAGGAACTGGATGTCGAGCTTGTCGGGTGGGTAGTCGAGGCGGCGGAGGGCGCGCACGAGATGGGCGATCCCCTCGCCTTCGCGGAAAAGCGGGACGAGAATCGAATATTCGGGAAGCTCGGACGCTTTCAGGCGCCGGCGGGGCTGGCGCGGCCGATCGGGCCGCATGAGCGCGAGACCCCGGCTCGCCGCATAGGCGAGGAGGATCGCTGTCGTCGTGACGAAGAGCAAACCGAGCATCACGAACGGCGCCACCGCGACGACGACGGCGAAGGCGGCGAGCGCGAGGCCGAAGGCCAGCACCTGCGGCCGAGTCACCACGCGGTCGGCGAGCGCGATGGCGGGGATCTCATGGATCGGATCGAGCCGGCCGGCGCTGATCCGCGGCCTCTCCTCGCCCACCGCGGCGTCGATCGCATGCGGAGGCACGATGATGATCCGGTCGGCGGCCTTCGGACAGCGGCTGACGAGGCTTGCGAGCGACGGCAGCCACGTCGGCGATGGCGCGATCGCCACGACCTGCCGCCCGTCGACGAGGAAGCGCAGGATCGCACCATCCTCGCAGAACACCGATTCGGCCCGCGAATCGCGAACGAGCTCGCTCAATGTGTGGCCATGGTCGAACCGGCAACCGAGCCAATGGGCGAGCGCCTCATAATAATCGGTGTCGCGGAACGGGGGTCTGACGGGCTCCGACGAGGTGCCGGCAGCCGCGATCTCCGACGGGCGGCCCCACCGCAGCACGAAGGCGGCGTTCAGACATTCATCCGGCGCGGCGCGGTCGAGGAGCGCCGCGAGGCGCGCATCGGCCTTCGGCATGGTGGCCCGCGGACGTTGATTGCGCAGGCCGAACACAATCGCGGCCTGGCGCGGATCGCGCAGCGCCTCACCCGGATCCCGGGCGGCCTTGCGGCGAAAGAAAACGCCGCCGCCCCAACTCGACCTCAAGCTGCCCAAGGGGCGTGACAGCAGCGGCCGGGCTGCCTCCGAGCCGGTCCCGACCGGGTGCTTCGGGCGTGAGCGCCGGCGAAACCGACCTCCGAACGAAAAGTCCACCATGTCCTTCCCTCGCCGCAACACCTAAGGTAGCATAAACACCCTTGAGTTGCATTGGCAAGAGACGAGCCGCACCCCGCGGCCAGCGAGCGAAATCAGTTCGTTCGAAGGATCATCCTGCGGGGCGGGTCAGCGCTCGTCGGAGGAGCGGACGAATGCGAGTTGAAGAACGTTCGTCACACCCGGCGTATGGAGCGGCACGCCGGCCACGGCGACGAGGCGATCCCCCGTCTTCGCCGCACCGAGATCGACCGCCCGGGCGCCTGCCATGGCGATGAAATTCTCGAGGTCGCTGGCCCGCTCGCAGACCACCGTCGTCACGCCCCAGGCGACACCCAGGCGCCGCGCGGTGGCGAGCTCGGGGCAAAGGGCGAGGATCTCGGCGAACGGCCGCTCGCGCGACATGCGCAGGGCCGTCGAGCCGGAGGTCGTGTAGCATGCGATGGTCGACACGTTCAGCGTCTCGGCGATCTGCGTCGCGGCGGCGGCGAGAGCGTCGGCCCCGGTCGCCTCCGGTTCGAGCCGCTGGGCGCGGATGATCGAACGGTAATTCGGATCCCGCTCCACCGCCTGGACGACCTTGTCCATCATCGAAACGGCCTCGACCGGGAACTGTCCGGCCGCCGATTCGGCCGACAGCATCACCGCGTCGGCGCCCTCATAGACGGCGGTCGCGACGTCGGAGACCTCGGCGCGGGTCGGCACCGGCGAGGTGATCATGCTCTCCAACATCTGCGTCGCGACGACGACGGGCTTGCCCGCGCGGCGCGCCTCGCGAGTGATCCGCTTTTGCAGTGTCGGCACGACCTCGAGAGGCATTTCGACGCCGAGATCGCCGCGCGCCACCATGATCGCGTCGGAAAGCTCGATGATCTCGTCCAGCCGGTCGATCGCCTGCGGCTTCTCGATCTTCGACAGGAGGCCGGCCCGGCCGCGCGCCACCTTGCGCACCTCGGCGAGATCGTCCGGACGCTGCACGAAGGAGAGCGCCACCCAGTCGACGCCGACGGTCATCGCCGCTTCCAGATCGGAGCGGTCCTTCTCGGTGAGCGCACCGACCGGCAGCAGCGTGTCGGGACAGCTAACGCCCTTGCGGTTGGAGAGGACGCCGCCCTGGACGACTTCGGTCTCCGCCTTTGTCGGGCCGGCTTCGATCACCTTGAGGGAGAGCTTGCCGTCGTCGAGGAGGAGGCGATGTCCGGGCCGCAGGGCGCGCAGGATTTCCGGGTGCGGGAGGAAGACGCGTTCTGCGTTGCCCGGCTGGTCCACCTGGTCGAACGTGAAGCGTTGCCCGCTTTCCAGCGTGACCTTGCCATCCTCGAATGTGCCGACGCGAAGCTTCGGCCCCTGCAAGTCCGCCAGGATCGTGATGGGCGAGCCGACGGCCTCCTCGACACCTCGAATATGGGACACGAGGCTGCGCAGGAGAGCGTGGTCGGTGTGGCTCATGTTGATGCGGAAGACGTCCGCACCGGCCCTGTGAAGGGCGTCGATCTGTTCAGGCTTGGAAGATGCGGGACCGAGAGTGGCGACGATTCGAACCCGTCGCTCGCGTCTCATTGTCCGCCGATACCCACTTTCGGGCGCTCGGTGAGCTGGACCGTCCAGGAGAGTTTGTCGCCGGTATCGACTTCGACGAAGCCGCGACGCTCATATCCGCGCGCCACGCAGTCGCTGGTGCCTTCGATCGTGAATTCTTTGTCGTGCGTGCACATGAATGCCGTGCCACCCCAGGCGCCGCCTTCTTCGTAGTCGAGCGCGTAGAGATAATAATAGCGGGAGGGAAGCGGGCCTTCGACCACCACCTGGCAGCTGTCCGCCTCGAGATTCCACCAGCCTTCGCTGACCCACTCCTCATGGCTTTTGTAGCCGATGGCGATGCCGATCTGGACCGGGGTCTTGTTGCAGAGGCGGAGCTCTGCACGGGCTTCGGTAGGAGCTGAAACCAGCGCCGCTCCAGCGAGAAGAAGCGGGAAGACGGAGAAGGCTACTCGGCCAAAGAAGCGGAACATGTGCTGCGAGCCGTCCTTTTTTCGTTCATCATACACGTGTTCGCGGCGCTAACCCACGCGTTCATGCGAGGTTGCTCGCTCCTTGTCAATCGCGTCGTACTGGACACGCCTAACACGCCGGATACACCGACTTGCTGGTTAACCGCTGCGAATCGATTCCGCAACACAATGTTGTCGATCGATAGCCCATCATGCTGACGCGAAGCTGAAATCTCGACAATTCGACCTATTATAGTCATCCGTTTTTATACGCCGTGACGGACAGCAGTATTGCTGTCTCGCGTGAAGAAAAATTTAACACCGCGTCAACGTCAAAGATTTTCCACCAATTGTTCTTTGGGAACTTCTTTGGGTTGCAACGTGCTGAACATCCCACATGCGGCAGCCGACGCACAAAGCAATGCCCCCACACGCGAATCGACCACACCCAATTCGAGTATGTTCTATTTTTGCAACGACCCGAGATGGCCAATCGCTTATCAACAGAAAATCGCAGCAACCTCGTTTGGCACCCGGATTCCGATCGGAACGTGATCCCATATGCGCACCAATTCTCGCCCAATTGGCTTCACGCATTTCCTCCTCGCGCACTCCGCCGACGCAAGGCGCCGTTCCGACTTAACGCGCGATTCACTCTGGCTCCGAGAAAGCGAGGACAACGGGGACCAAGATGCCTCCCCCAATTGATCCCGCCGCATCCTTCGGCAAGCTCGCTGGGCTAGAAACACAAGGAGTGCGACCATGGTGAATGGTGGTGTAGCCGGCGATCAGCTTCGCGCGATCGTCGAACGGATCGAGCGGCTCGAGGAAGAGAAGCAAGGCATCGCGGACGACATCAAGGACGTCTATGCCGAAGCGAAGGCCAACGGGTTCGACGCGAAGGTCCTGCGACAAATCGTGCGTCTGCGGAAGCAGGAGCCCAACGAACGCCAGGAGCACGAGGCGATCCTCGATCTCTATATGCAGGCTCTCGGTATGCGCTTCAGCGAAGACGACGCCGAGCGACGCGCCGAAGCCGCGTAACACCCGCTCCGGCGACCTGTGCGCTTGATAGCCGGACTCGACGCCGCAACGGTTACGACACGGGGAGCGCGCCCGCTTTGAAGGCGGATCAACCGCCGCGATCGCGCTCCACCCTCCTTTGAACGACCCGCTCCGCTTCGCGAAGACGGCCGCCACCCGCGCCGCACGACGAAGAGGCCGAGCCCCACCGCCCCGCGGTCCCCTTTCCCGATAGACTGGACGCCCCGCCCCACGCCGCCGCGCATCCGGCCGCGAGGCGAACGATGCCGCGCCCTTCTCGTCCTCTGCTCTTGCCCGACGCCCCTCGTCCGACGGCCCGATGCTCGACGCTTTCGACCGACGACCGTCCGACGCTCCTCGCCTTGACACCGCACCACGAAAAAGGCCGCCGAAGCGGCGGCCTTCAAATCACGTTTCAGTTCGGAACAGGAACGCGCGGCGGGGCCGACTCGCGGCCCCGACCAGACGGGCGACCGTCAGGATCGGGGCTTCGCGAAGACCGTGATCCGCACGCCGGTGAAGCGATCCGTGGTCGGCCAGTCGGTGACGCCGTCCTGGAAGCCGGACGGGGTGCCGAGGAAGCCTTGCGCCATCAGGATGCCGCCCCGGGCCGCATTGTCCTGATCGGGCGCCGTCAGGGTCGCGAAGCGGCCTTCGGAGATGCCCGAGCTGTCGGCAATCAGCGCCGGGCTCGCCCCGCGCACGGGAGACAGACCCGCGTCAACCATCGGACGCGTGACGGAGGGCGGCGGTGCGAGCTGGCGCGAGAGCTGCGGCGAGGAAGCCGGCGGCACCGGCTCCGATAACGCGCTCCGCGGGATCATGGCCGCCGTCTGGCTGAGCGGCGAGGCCGTGTCCAAGTCGGGGCCGCTGTTGGTGGCGTAGCCGAGTGTCGTCGTGTCGCTCGCCGGGGTGGCGCTGACCAAGGTCGGGCGCTGCGGCGGAAGCGCGGCGACGACGATCGGTAGCTCGTTCTCGCTCGGCGTCTCGTCAGGCGCGCCTTCGGCCGTCGCCGGAACGCTCGGGGGGGTGTCCGTCCGCGGCGCGATCCGGGGGATCGGCGCGGGCCCGGTCGCCACCGGTGCGGGCGCTTCCTCGGGGGCCGCGGGGGTCGCGGGGGCCTGCGAGGCGACGGCTGTCAGAGGCGCCGAGGGCGGCGCGACCGACCGGACTTCGGCATCGGCTTCGTCTTCCGCCTCGTCATCGTCACGGAAGCGGCCGATCAGGCCACCGAGCGACACGTTCGGAAGCTGCCGGAAAAGGCCGCCCGATTGGCTGCTATCATCGTTGCTGGAGGACGACGAAGCCGCGGTTCCGAGCGATGCCGTCTGCACGCGAACCGGCTCGTCGACTTTCTTTTCCTCGGCGCGGCTCGCCGCACGCGACCGCGTCGTCGGCGCCTGGGCGCTCACGCTGCCGGGGCGGATGACGCCGGTGTTGAGGCTGGCGACATTGGTGCCGCCGGAGGAGCGCGAACCGCCGCCGCCGCCACCACCACCGCCGAAGCCGAACAACGAGCCGCCGCCGCCGCCACCCGAACGATCGAGCTTGGCGAGCTTGCCGGACTTTTCGAGCTGCTGCGCCTCGGCGTAACCGGACAGCGGCTTGCCGTCGGACGGCAGATGCAAGGTCTTTCCGTCGGGGAACACGCGCGACAGCTCACCCCGGCTCATGCGCGGCCAAGCGCGCACGCTGCCGGTATCGAGATGGACGAAGGGGCTGTTGCTGCGCGGATAATAACCGACACCACCGACCTGGCGGGACATGCCGTAGGCCCGCACGTCGGAGATCTTCACGCCCTTGATATAGAAATCCATCGCCTTGCCGAGCATGTGCTGCGAATTCTTCGCGACACCGCGCGAGCGGCCGCGCAGCATCGAATTCGTCGCCGGCGAGCGATAGGCGGACACGACATGGATCGTGCGGCCGCCGAAATGCTGCTGCACGTCCCAGACGAGGTCGAGCAGCTCGGGGTCCATCTTGGTGGCTTCGTTGCGCCGCCAATCCCGCAGGAAGCGGTTGATATCGCGCAGCGCGGACGGGACATATTGGCCGTTGCGCTTATAGACGATCTTCAGCGTCTCGCGGGTGTGGGTGAAGTAGAGCTCGATCGTGCGGTTCGCCGCGAAGGCCGGCGTCACCGCTCCACCCAGGATCGCCGCGACGAGAAGCGCCGCCGCGATCAATCGGTCCATGCGCCCAAAGGCATACGCCCCAAATCGCCGCGCGATGCCGGCGTTGGAACAGCTCCGTTGGTCATCATGACCGGAAATCACTCGAGATGCAGACAAACCGCCCCCTGTCGAACCCATAGCCAGGGCACACCGATCATCCGGCGTGGTACTCGCATTACCTGCCAACACTTGACGGAGGCTTAACCGATCAATCCCCCTTGGGAAAGACCATCTTGGGAATCGCCACCTGATGTTGCGGCGGCGCAACATCAGGTGGCAGACCCTGTGCACGGTCTGCGCGCCTCAAAGACCCAGCGCGCGCTGGGTTCTGGCGTCGTACCCGTAAATGTCGCCATAGCGGACGAGCGCGCCGTCCGGCCCGACCTCGCGCGTGAAATAGGCGAGGTGGACGGGAATATGGACCGCCATCTTCAGCCAACGCTCCTTGCCGCCGACCATGCGCTCCAGCGCCTTGCCGGAGAGGTCGGTCTCCTCGGAAAGCAGCGCATCGGCGAATTCGAAGGGCTGATCGACCCGCACGCAGCCATGGCTGAGGGCCCGGCCGTCCCGCGAGAAGAGGTGCTTTGTCGGCGTGTCGTGGAGATAGACGGCATGCTCGTTCGGGAACATGAATTTCACCGAACCGAGCGCGTTGTTCCGCCCCGGTTTCTGCCGGATCCGCACACGGCGCAAGGTGTCCCGATTCCAGGAGATCGATGCCGGATTGACGACGCGACCATTGTAAACGGCCTCGTAACCACGTCGCGCGAAATAGCCCGACGGATTGGCGCGGATGCCGCCCAGCATCTCCGACGAGGCGATCGAGTAAGGCACATTCCAGTATGGATTGACGACCATGTGCTGGATCTCGTCGGAGAAGATCGGCGTCGGCGTGCCCGGCGCGCCGACGATCACGCGGCCCTCGTAGGTGACGGCCCCGTTCTGCGTCACCGTCACCTCGAATTTCGGGATGTTGACGAAGACATTGTGCTCGCCGAGCGAGCGCGGCATCCAGCGCCAGCGCTCCATGTTGGAGATCAGCGTAGCGATCGGCGCCTCGCCCGCGCCCTCGTCGATCAAACGCAGCGTGTGGGGGCCGACGATGCCATCGGCCATGAGCCCCCGCTCGCGCTGATAGGCCTTCACCGCCTCCTCGACCACTTCGTCGAAGACGTTCGGATCGTCCCCGTCGACGAGGGTCGCGCCGAGGCGGGTGCGCAGGATCGCGACGCGCGGCTCGTGGACGCCGCGCTTGAGGTTCGGACCGGCGCCCACGGCGGGCGGACGCTCCTCGCTCTCGCCCAGCATCTCGCGCAGCTTGCCGCGCAGCGCCTGGAATTGCGGATGCTGCGGGTGCACGCTTTCGAGCACGGCGTCGATGTTGCCGGCCCGCGCGATGCGCCGCAGGAAGCGCGCCTCGTTGAGCTTGGGCGGTTCGATCGTCATGATCCGCGAGACCGAGCGCGGCTCCAGGCGGCCGGAATAGGCGTCGTTCGCATAGCGCAACGCCGCCTCGGTCAGCGTCACGTCTTCGGCGGCCGCGCTGAAGACACCCGGCGCCGCGCGGGGCACGCTATAATCGTCCGGGTCGAGCCCGTCGCCCGCCGCCGCGGCGAGGCGCGCGCGCAAGGCTTCGGCGCGCTCCTCCGTCCACACCGGCTCATAGTCGCGCGCGGCGTAGAACTCGGCGACGGCGATCGAGACGTCGACCTTGGCCTCGCGCTCGATCGCGTAGCGAAGGGGAAGGCGTGGCCCCATCCTGATCGGTGCGGCCGGCGGCGCCGTCGTCAGCATCGCGAGCGCGACGTCCGACTTCGGCGACAAGCGCGGAACTGGGACTTCGGCCATGGCGGGGGCGGCCGGCAACGCCAGCGACATCGCCAGCAGGGACAATGCCGCAAAGGACAAACCCACCCTCACGGTGGCCTTGCCCGTCGACCTTTCTGTCATTTCACGCAACTCCGGCCTTACAATCGCAAACCCATGGCCATCTATGGAGCTGACAGATAGCATTGGTCCGGCGGCTGAAGACCGCCGCCTCACATTCCGTTGAAGGCTTCCCGATGACTTTGCACGCGACACGCGCAATTTTGCCACATGAGACAGTCGACCGGGCGAGCGGGGGCACACCGCTCGGAAGCCTGCCCGAGTGGGATCTCAGCGATTTCTACGCCTCGCCCGACGCGCCGGCGCTCGCCAACGACCTTTCCTCCCTCGCCGACGATTCACGCGCCTTCGAGGGCGCATATAAAGGCAAGCTCGCCGAGATGATTGCTGGAGCGGGCGGCGGCGCCAAACTCGCCGCGGCGCTCAAGCGTTATGAGGGGCTCGAGGACCGCATGGGCCGCATCGGCTCCTATGCCGGCCTCCTCTATGCGACCGACACGACGAACCCGGCCTACGCCAAGACCTATGGCGACGTGTCGGACAAGCTGACCCAGCTTTCCGCGCACCTTCTCTTCTTCCTGCTCGAGCTCAACCGGATCGACGATGCGGCGATGGAGACGGCGCTCGCCGACGCGGCGGCCGGCCATTATCGCCCCTTCATCGAGGATCTGCGCAAGGAGCGGCCTTTCCAGCTCTCCGACGATATCGAGCGGCTCTTCCTCGACAAGTCGGTGCCCTCCCGCAGCGCCTGGTCCCGCCTCTTCGACGAGACGATCGCCGCGCTGCGCGTCGATGTCGGCAGCGAGGAGAAGGTGACGCTCGAGGAGGCGCTCAACAATCTGCTCGATCCGAAAGAGGCCGTCCGCAAGACGGCGTCCGAGGGGATCGGCGCCGCCCTCAAGGGCAGCGAGCGCACCTTCACGCTGATCACCAACACCCTCGCGAAGGACAAGGAGATCTCCGACCGCTGGCGCGGCTTCAAGGATGTCGCCGATTCACGCCATCTCGCGAACCGCGTGGAGGGTGAGGTCGTCGACGCGCTGGTATCGGCCGTGCGCGAGGCCTACCCGAACCTGTCCCATCGCTATTATGCGATGAAGGCCCGCTGGTTCGGCAAGGACGCGCTCGACACGTGGGACCGCAACGCCCCCCTCCCCGACGCCGACGACCGCACGATCCCCTGGGACGACGCGAAGGACATCGTCCTTTCCGCCTATGGCGACTTCTCGCCCAAGCTCGCCGACCTTGCGAAGAACTTCTTCGACAAGCCCTGGATCGACGCGCCGGTGCGGCCCGGCAAGGCGCCCGGCGCCTTTTCGCATCCGACGGTGCCGTCGGCGCATCCCTATGTGCTCCTCAATTATCAGGGCCGCACGCGGGACGTGATGACGCTCGCCCACGAGCTCGGCCACGGCGTGCATCAGATCCTCGCCGCGCCGAACGGGGCCTTGATGGCGCCGACGCCGTTGACGCTCGCCGAGACCGCCTCGGTGTTCGGCGAGATGCTGACCTTCCGCCGCCTCCTCGACGCGGCGCCCGACGCCCGGACGCGGCGCGTGATGCTCGCCTCCAAGGTGGAGGACATGATCAACACCGTGGTGCGGCAGATCGCGTTCTACACCTTCGAGCGCCACGTCCACACCGAGCGGCGTGAGGGCGAGCTCACCTCCGAGCGCCTCGGCCAATTGTGGCTGAAGGTGCAGACCGAGTCGCTCGGTCCGGCGGTGCGCCTGTCCGACGGGTACGAGGTGTTCTGGTCCTACGTCCCGCACTTCATCAACGCGCCGTTCTATGTCTACGCCTACGCGTTCGGCGATTGCATGGTGAACTCGCTCTACGGCGTCTACGAGACCAGCCAGGACGGCTTCGCGGACAAGTATTTCGCGCTCCTCGCCGCCGGCGGCACGAAGCATTATTCCGAGCTTCTCACGCCCTTCGGCCTCGATGCGCGCGACCCCGCCTTCTGGCAAAAGGGCCTCGCGGTGATCGCCGGCCTGATCGACGAGCTCGAAGCCGCCGACGCCGCGGCCTGAGCCGAACCGGCGGCGCCGCTCCCCGGCGCCGCCGCGCACTGCGCGCCGAGCGCGCGCGTGACGCAAGCCGCGACCGCCAGGCGTCATCGATCGCCGTGCGCCGCGGTGCCAAGCGCGCCCGCCCCGATCGAGATGCGGACCGGACGGCCCCGGCCTGCGGCGCTTTATCCGGCCGGACAGGTCCCCCGCCGATAGATCGCGGCGGTGACGGGCATTGTGCGGCCCGTGAGGTTGAGGAGTTTCGGGTCGGGCGTCAGCGTCGCGACCGGACAGAGCGGCCCCGGCGCCTCCCACTCGCCCGCCGGCAACGGGTCGTGACCCAGCCAGAGGAGCACGAGGAGCGGGCCTTGCTCGGCGAGCCGGTCCCCCTCCACCACCGCCTGGCGCCCCGCCCGGCGCAGCGCCAGCGTGACGTTCGCGGCGAGATCGGGCACCGGCGAGGCGACCGTGATCCGTCCGTCCGGCGCGTCGGCCGCGATCGCCGCGCCGACCGCATCATAGGGCCGCGCCCAACGGTGTTTGTCGAAGGCCACCATCCCGACCATCCCGAACAGCACCGCCACGAAGGCGAGCGCACCGGCGACCACCAGCACGCCGCGCCACCGCCAGGACGAGAGCGCCAGCGCCGCGAGCAGCGGCAGTGGCATCAGGAGCGGCGTCAGATAGCGCTCGGCGACGGCCGACATATCGCTGCCGAGCACGAAGACGAAGGTGAGGACGAGCCCGATCCCGATCGTGCGCCACAGGACGCGGCGCACCGAGGTCGCGATTTCGCCTTGATGCTCGGGCGTTTCGCCGAAGGCGGCGATGAGGGCGAGCACGACGCCACCCCAAGCGAGGATCGCGAGGGTGAGCATCAGAACGCCGTCGATGCCGAGGACCGGAAGGTCGACGATCTCGAAGACGTTGTGGCGGTAGAGCTTTTCCATCCGCTCGGTCGAGTCGGCGAAATCGAGCGCGGCGGCGATCCAGGCCGGCGTCGCGATCACGAGGCCGATCAGCGGGGCAAGCAGCGCCGCGGTCCGGTGGAAGCGCTCGCGCATGAACGGATCCGTCGCGATCGCGATCGCCAGCGGGACGAGAAGCAGCGCCATGTTGAACTTCGCGATCGCGCCGATGCCGGCCGCGAGGCCGAGCAGTGCGAACGCCGGCGCGCTCGGCCGCACCGCGATGCGCACCAGTGCGTTCACCACCGCCGCGGCGGCGGCCATCACGAGGACGGAATGGGCGAGCGTATGGGCCGACATCCAGCTCACCTGCGGCAGCAGAGCCGCCGCGGCGAGCGCGACGATGCCGCCGCCGGTGCCGAGCAGCCGCCGCGCCGCATCGAAGATGAAAAGATGCGTCGCGGCGAGGAGCGCGGCCTTCACCAACGCGACGGCGAGCGCCCAGCGCCACCCCGTCAGATCGAGCGCGACGCGAACGAGCCAATTATAAAGTGGCGGATGCGAGTTGTCGTAGACGAGGCGGAAATCGACAGCGCCCATGAACTGCGCCTCGTCGATCTCGAGAAAGGGCGAGAGCGACAGGCGAAGCACAAAGAGCGCCGCGACATAAAGAAGGATCGCCGCGACGACCGTTCCCGGTGCGAGGCGGTCGATCTGCGGCAATCGGAAGGCGTGTGCCTCAGGAAATCGTATCGTGGCTGTCATGGACCGGCGGAAGCCTCGTGGCCTGTCCCTGGGGCAAAGCCTGTCATCACCCCCGCGTCAAGTCGTCCCCCTCGGATGATGCGTCCGTGATGGTGCGCCAGGCGCTCGACCGAGAGCGAGCGCATGGGCCCCGCATGGGGACGCGAGGGGCGAACGGCGGCGGCCGAAGTCGGCGAGGCGCCGTCCGAGGCGCCGGGCGGACGGTCGCCACCCGTTGCGTCCGAGCTGCGAATGACCTCTAGATCGGCGGCGCAATTTCGCCGCTTCTCCCGGTATTCTCCTCCCGTCGCGCCACAAAGAACGAGACGAAATTGACGACCCCACCACGCCGCGCCCTCGTGACGGGAGCCGCCCACCGCATCGGGCGCGCGATCGCCACCGACCTTGCCGCCCACGGTTACGATGTCGTGATCCACGCGAACCGCTCCGACGCGGCCGCGCGCAAACTCGCGGTCGAGCTCGCCGAGACGCACGGCGTGAAGACGGCGACGGTGCGTGCCGACCTCACCGATCCCGCCTCGGTCGAGACGCTGTTGCCGGCGGCGATCGAGGCGGTCGGCCCGCTCTCCCTCCTCGTCAACAACGCATCGGTGTTCGAGGCCGACACGATCGCGGACCTCGCCTCCGCGCGGTGGCGGCGGCAGATGGCGATCAATGCCGAAGCGCCCGCCCATCTCACCCGCGCATTCGCCGCTGCCGGATGCCGCGGCCTCGTCGTCAACATGATCGACCAGCGGGTGTGGAAGCCGACGCCGCTTTATCTCAGCTACAGCGCCTCCAAGGCGACGCTGTGGTGGCTGACCCAGACATTGGCTCAAGCCCTCGCGCCCGACATTCGCGTCGTCGCGCTCGGGCCGGGGCCGGTGCTGAAGTCAGCGGCGCAAACGGAGAGGGAGTTTGCCGACCTCGTCGCAACGCTCCCCCTCCATACGGCTCCGCAACTCGACGAGTTCGGCGCGACGATACGCTTTCTTCACGCCACGCCCTCGATCACCGGCCAGATGATCGCCCTCGACGGGGGGCAGCACCTCGCCTGGCGGACCCCGGACGCCGTCGTCCCTGAATGAATGGATCAAAGAGAGAATTGCTCCCGTCCCTGCGGCCGGGAAAAGCTGTCCCGCGTCCGGTCGAGGACGGATTGAAGGTGCTCGAAGATCCGTTCGATCTCGTCCTCCGTGTAGCTGTAGGAAGACGGGTTCGACAAATTGCGGACCCGCCGCAATGTCGTTTCCACGTTCCGCACGCGCCGAATGGCCGCTTCGCGGAACTTATCGGCTTTTTCCGGATGATGTGTCGCCATTTCTCTGCCGTCCCTTTGAATCGCGCCCTAGCGAAACTGAACGCAAATGACGACGCTATGTCAACCTTTGATTGCAGAAAATATTTCGTCCTCTTTTGATTGTTATCAGCACCGCCCACCACCCACAACCAGCGCTCGGCGATTGCAGCGGCCGCATTGGGACGCCAGATTGAAGGACATGGATCAACCCACCCGAATCATCGATGCACCGGATCACGGCACCGCTCGTGGCGCCGGCGGCGAAGAGGTCCGCTTCCGCCGGCCGACGAGCGAGGCGACCGGCTTCGAACTCA
Source organism: Acuticoccus kalidii (assembly GCF_021556395.1). Classification (GTDB taxonomy): domain Bacteria; phylum Pseudomonadota; class Alphaproteobacteria; order Rhizobiales; family Amorphaceae; genus Acuticoccus; species Acuticoccus kalidii. The sequence continues at coordinate 102,780 of NZ_JAKGCS010000006.1, read as the reverse complement.
TCGCCGAAACGGTGAAGCGCCTGCCGAACGCGCCCGGTGTCTACCGGATGCTCGATGAAGCGGGCGACGTTCTTTATGTCGGGAAGGCGCGCAATCTCAAAAAGCGCGTCGTCAGCTACTCGCGCCCGGTGGGTCTGTCAGCGCGGCTGATGTCGATGGTCAACCGCACCGTCGCGATGGAGTTCGTCACCACCAACACGGAGACCGAGGCGCTTCTGCTCGAGGCGAACCTCATCAAGCGCTTCCGCCCGCGCTACAACGTGCTCCTGCGGGACGACAAGTCGTTCCCTTATATCCTCCTCACGGGCGATCACGAGGCGCCGCAGATCCTGAAGCATCGCGGCGCACACTCGCGGAAGGGCAACTATTTCGGCCCCTTCGCCTCCGCCGGCGCCGTCGACCGGACGATCAACGCGCTGCAGAAGGCCTTCCTCATCCGCTCCTGCTCCGATTCGGTGTACGAGACGCGGACGCGGCCGTGCCTGCTCTACCAAATCAAGCGCTGCTCGGCGCCATGCACCGGCGAAATCTCGCTCGCCGATTATGGCGACCTCGTCGGTGAGGCGAAGGCGTTCCTGTCGGGCAAGTCGCAGGCGATCCGCAAGAAGCTCGGCGCCGAAATGGAGACGGCCGCCGACGCGCTCGAATTCGAGCGCGCGGCCCGCATCCGCGACCGTCTCGCCTCGCTCTCCCATGTCGACAGCCACCAGGGGATCAACGCCCAAGGCGTCGAGGAGGCGGATGTGTTCGCCGTCCATCAGGACGGCGGCGAGACGTGCGTCCAGGTGTTCTTCTTCCGCACCGGGCAGAACTGGGGCAATCGCGCCTTCTTCCCGCGCGACGAAGGGCTCGACGCGCCCGACGTCCTCCAGACCTTTCTCGCCCAATTCTATGACGACAAGCCCGTCCCGCGCGCCCTTTTCCTCTCCCACGAGGTGCCGGAGCGCGAGTTGATGATCGCCGCTTTCTCCGAAAAGGCCGGCCGCAAGGTCGACGTCTCGGTGCCGCAACGCGGCGTGAAGCGCGAGCTCGTCGACCACGCGCTCACCAACGCGCGCGAGGCGCTCGGTCGGCGCCTGTCCGACAAGCAGAGCCAGGGAAAGCTCCTCGCCGCCCTCGGCGAGACCTTCGGCCTTCCCGCCCCGCCCCGCCGTGTCGAGGTCTACGACAACTCGCACATCATGGGCACGTCCGCCGTGGGCGGGATGATCGTCGCGGGGCCGGAGGGCTTCTCGAAGGCGCATTATCGCAAGTTCAACATCAAGTCGGAGGATCTGACCCCCGGCGACGATTTCGGCATGATGCGCGAGGTGCTGACGCGCCGCTTCGCCCGCCTCCTCAAAGAGGCGCCGCGCGAGACGCCGCCGCGCGACAGCGACGCCGAACCCGATGCCGACGACATCGACGACGGCACGCTCGGCCCCTGGCCGGATCTCGTCCTCATCGACGGCGGCGCGGGCCAGCTCACGGCCGCGAGGGAGGTCATCGAGGCGCTCGGCATTACCGACGTGCCGCTCGTCGGCGTCGCGAAGGGGATCGACCGCGATGCCGGACGCGAAGAATTTCACCAGGCCGGGCGCACGCCCTTCCGCCTGCCGCCGCGCGACCCGGTGCTCTATTTCGTCCAGCGTCTGCGCGACGAAGCGCACCGTTTCGCGATCGGCGCCCACCGCGCCAAACGCAAAAAGGCGTTCACCGCGAACCCGCTCGATGACATTCCAGGCATCGGTGCGGCTCGAAAACGCGCGCTGCTGCGCCATTTCGGTACAGCGAAGGCGGTCGCGAAGGCGGGCGTCGACGATCTCGTCGAGGTCGAAGGCATTTCCGAAAGCGTCGCCAAGCGCGTCTACGATCATTTCCACGCGGCCAACGCACCGGCATCCCGATGACAACGATTCCCAATATCCTGACGATCCTGCGCTGTCTCGGCGTCTTCGCGCTCGCGGTGCTCCTCGTGTGGCCGTTCGGGGACGTGCGTCTCGCGGCGCTCATCGTCTTCGTGCTGGCCGCCCTCACCGACTGGCTCGACGGTTATCTCGCCCGCAAGCTCAACCAGATTTCGGCGTTCGGGCGGATGCTCGATTCGATCGCCGACAAGCTCCTCGTCGGCGTCGCGCTCTTGATGCTGTGCGCCGAAGGGACGATCGGCGGTCTCAACTCCCTCGCCGCGGCGTTGATCCTGATGCGGGAAATCGCCATCTCGGGACTGCGCGAGCATCTCGGCACCAAGGGAATCGTCGTCCCGGCCTCGCTGTTCGCGAAATGGAAGACCACGATCCAGCTCGTCGCGATCGCCGTCTTGATCGGCGCGCCGCTCACCTGGGCGCCGGCGACGTTCGTGGTCATCGGGCTGGTGATCCTGTGGGCCGCCGTCGTGATGACGCTCGTCAGCGGCTGGCAATATATCTGGGGCACCCGCAAGGCATGGGGGGAAGAGGCGTGAAGGTGAAATATTTCGCCTGGGTCCGCGAGCGCATCGGCCGCGCGGAAGAGGAGATCGAGCTGCCGGCCGATGTCGGCACCGCGGGCGAGCTGATCGTCTGGCTGAAGGGCCGCGGGGAAGAGTACGCCCACGCGCTCGAACGCGACCGCTTCATTCGCGTCGCCCTCGACCAGCGGCACGTGCGGCACGACGCGCCGCTCTCCGGCGCGCGCGAGGTCGCCCTCTTCCCGCCGATGACCGGCGGATGATCGACGTTCGCCTGACCGGCGAGGCGCTCGACCTCGCCGAAGCCGCCGCCCGCCTCGGCGACGATCCCGACACCGGCGCGATCGCCACCTTTCTCGGCCTCTGCCGAGGCGAGACCGGACGGCTGTCCGCGTTGGAGCTCGAACATTATCCCGGCATGGCCGAAGCCGAGATCACGCGGATCGCCGAAAGCGCCATGTCGCGCTGGCCGGTGCGCGGGATCGTCGCGATCCATCGGTTTGGGATCGTCAAGGTGGGCGAGCCGATCGTGTTCGTGGCGGCCCGTTCGAGCCACCGCGACGCGGCCTTCGACGCGGTGCGCTACGTGATGGACTTCCTGAAGACCGAGGCGCCCTTCTGGAAACGGGAGCATCTCGTCGACGGCACCGTCGGGCCCTGGGTCGACGCGACGGATGCCGACGAACGCGCCAAAGCCCGCTGGGCCTGACCGTCCCGCCAACCGGCGCGATCAGCCTCTCTCAGAGCCGCCCCTCGACGGCGTCCCAGAACATGGCCGCGACGTTGGGGCCGCCGAGCCGCTCCACCGCGCGAATGCCCGTCGGAGAGGTGACGTTGATCTCGGTGAGAAGCCCGTCGATCACGTCCAGTCCGGCGAAGACGAGGCCGACCTCCTTGAGCCGCGGCCCGACACGGGCGCAGATCTCCCGCTCGCGCGGGGTGAGCTCGGTCGCGTTCGCCGCGCCGCCGCGCACCATGTTCGAGCGGATCTCGCCCTTCGGCGGGACGCGGTTCACCGCCCCGGCAAACTCGCCGTCGATCAGGATGATGCGCTTGTCCCCGTCGGTCACCCGCGGCAGGAAGCGTTGCACGACATAAGGTTCGCGGAAGGTCGCCTCGAAGAAATCGAGGAGGGAATTCACGTTCGGGTCGTCCTCGGCGAGCTTGAAGACGGCGGCGCCCCCGTTGCCGTAAAGCGGCTTCACCACGATCGTCCCGAACTCCTCGCGGAACGCCTTGATCATGTCCCGGTCGCGGGTGATCAGCGTGTCCGGCATCAGATCGGCGAACTCGATGACGAAGAGCTTTTCGGGCGCGTTGCGCACCCCGGCCGGGTCGTTCATCACGAGGCAGCCGGCCTGCTCGAGGAGATGCGTCGACGTGACATAGGCCATATCGAACGGCGGATCCTGGCGCAGGAGGACGACGTCCATGTCCTTCAGCGAGACGGTCGTCTTCTCACCCAGCGTCGCGTGATCGCCGACCTCGTCGCGCACCGTGAGCGGCTCGACGACGGTGAACACCTCGCCATTGCGCATGGACAGCCGTTCGGGCGTCGTGTGGAACAGTTCGTGTCCCCGCCGCGCGGCCTCCAAAAGCAGCGCGAAGGTGGAATCGCCGGCGATGTTGATGCCCCCGATGGGGTCCATCTGGACGACGACCTTGGCCATAAAACGTCTCCCGTTGCCGCCTCCACATGCGACCCTCGACGCACGAAGGCAAGCGCCCTTTGCGCGATTGCGCCGCGCTCACGTCTCCTTGAGAGCGAGCGCACGGCGATAAAGCTCGCGCCGGTTGAGGCCGGTCGCCTTGGCGACGTCGCCCGCGGCGGCGCTCGCGGGCATCTTTGCAAGCGCCGCGACGAGGAGCGCGTCGATATCGGCTTCGTCGAGAGTGCCGGCCTCCTCGCCGGGCGGACCGATCAGGAGGACGATCTCGCCCTTGGTCTCACCTTCGCCGAAGCGGGCGGCGAGCGCGGCGAGGGTGCCGCGCTCCACCGTCTCGAAGCGCTTGGTAAGCTCGCGCGCGACGGCGCCCTCGCGCGGGCCGAGCACCTCGGCGAGATCGGCGAGTGCCGCGCCCACACGGTGCGGCGCCTCGAAGAAGACGAGCGTCGCCTTCACCGCCGCGAGCTCGCCGATGCGCGAGCGCCGCGCCGCGCTCTTCGTCGGCAGAAAGCCGGCGAACAGGAAGGCGTCCGTCGGCAGGCCCGAGACCGAGAGCGCCGCCACCGGCGCGGACGGCCCCGGCACGACATGAACCGCATGGCCCGCCGCCCGCGCCTCTTCCACGAGCCGATAGCCCGGATCGGAAATGAGCGGCGTTCCCGCATCGCTCACCAGCGCGACCGATTCGCCCGCATCGAGCCGGGCGAGGAGCTTGGGGCGCTGATGCGCCGCGCCGTGCTCGTCATAGCGGACGAGTGTCGCGTCGATTTCGAAGTGGGCGAGGAGGCGACCGGTATGACGCGTGTCCTCGGCCGCGACGGCATCGGCGGCGGCGAGCGTCTTCAGCGCACGCAGGGTGATATCGCCCAAATTGCCGATCGGCGTTGCGACGATATAAAGGCCGGCCTGGGGCGTCGGCGCCACGAATCGCGCTCCCTCCACCACATAACTTCGTTCCGGCACAGGATCTCCCGTCTTGAAAGGTGGCCGATCAATGGTAGAGGATCGCCGGGTGGGCAAGATCAAGAACATATTCGCCGGACTGCGCATCGCGACGATCGCACTGACCGGCACACTCGCCGGGTGTTTCGGAATGGGCGGCCCGGACGAGCCGTCGCCGAGCAACATCGTGACGCAAGCACCGCCTCCGGTCGAGCAGCGGGTGATCGGCGATGGTGGGACGACCATCGCGATGCTCCTGCCGATCTCGGCGGGCGGCAGCGCGAGCGGCCTCGCCCAATCCTTCGAGAACGCGGCGACGCTCGCCCTCGAAGAGGTCAATGCCGACAATATCCGCATCGTCGTCAGCGACACCGCGGGTGACGCCGATACGGCGCGGATCGCCGCCGAGAACGCCGTCAACTCGGGGGCGGAGCTGCTTCTCGGCCCCGTCTTCGCTCCGGCGGTGGCCGGCGCGGGCGATGCGGCGCGGGCGGCGTCCGTCCCCGTAATCGCCTTTTCCACCGACGCGAGCGTCGCCGGACGCGGGGTCTATCTCCTCTCCTTCCTGCCGCGACAGGACGCGACGCGGATCATCTCCTACGCCTCCGGCCAGGGGCTGCGCTCCTTCGCGGCGCTGGTGCCCGACAACGGCTATGGCCTCGTGATGGAGGCTGCATTCCGCGAGGCGGTGGCGACCGCGGGCGGCTCCGTCGTCGCGGTCGAGCGCTATGCCGAGGGCGACGCCGCGGCGGGCGCGGCCCGGCTCGGTCAACGCGGCGCGTTCGAGGCGGTCTTCATGCCCAATGGCGGCAACGACCCGGCCGCGGCCGCGCGCGAGTTGCGCAATGGCGGGAACAATGCCCGCCTCCTCGGCAGCGGCCAATGGGGCAACCGCGAGGTCCTCGCCTCGCCGAGCCTCGTCGGCGCCTGGTATCCCGGCCCCGCGCCGGGCGGCTTCGAGGCGTTCGCCCAGCGCTATCAGGCAAAATTCGGCAGCACGCCGCCGCGCACCGCTTCGCTCGTCTACGACGCCGCGCTGCTCGCGAACGGCCTCGTCGGTGCGCGCGGGCCGGGCGCGTTCAACCCGGCCTCGCTCGAAGCGCGCGACGGCTTCCTGGGGGTCGACGGCGTTTTCCGCCTCACCGCCAACGGCCTGTCGGAGCGCGGGCTCGCGGTCTACGAAGTGACGAATGGCGGCGGCAACAGGGTGATCTCGCCGGCGCCGACCAATTTCGGGAACGGCGGATAGGCCGGGCTCCAGCGGGACGGCACCGAGACGCCGCCCGCCGCTTCGTCCCTCCCTTCCCTCGCCTTCCCCTTCCCACGGACCGAGGCGATGCTTTAATCCTGGCGCCCTCAGCAGCGGCCGGCTTTTCGCCCGCCGCCAACGGCGAGTGACCCGATGGCCCGCATTCTCCTCGTGATCTCGGGCGGCATCGCCGCTTACAAGACGCTGGAGCTCGTCCGCCGTCTGCGCGAGCGCGGGCACGAGACGCCGGCGATCCTCACCGAGGCGGCGACCCGCTTCGTCACCCCCCTGTCCGTCGGCGCGCTGTCCAACCAGCCGGTGCTCACCGATCTGTTCGACCTCGATCGCGAGCGGGAGATCGGCCATATCCGCCTCGCCCGTGCCGCCGACCTCGTGCTCGTCGCGCCCGCGACCGCCGACATCATCGCCCGCATGGCCGTCGGCCGGGCGGACGATCTCGCCACCGCCGCCCTCCTCGCGACCGGCGCGCCCATCCTCGTCGCCCCGGCGATGAACCCGCATATGTGGGCCCACCCGGCGACGGCGCGGAACGTCGCCCAGCTTCGCGCCGACGGGGTCCGCTTTGTCGGCCCCGAACGCGGCGAGATGGCGGAGCGGGGCGAAGCCGGGCTCGGCCGCCTCGCCGCGCCCGAGGCGATCCTCGACGCGATCGAAATGCACCTGTCACGCGACGACCGGCTCGCCGGCCGCCATGTGGTCGTCACCTCCGGGCCGACGCATGAGGCGATCGACCCGGTGCGCTATATCGCGAACCGCTCGTCCGGCCGCCAGGGCCACGCGATCGCGGCGGCGGCGGCGCGGGCCGGCGCGCGCGTCACGCTGGTGAGCGGCCCGGTGACGATCCCGACCCCGCCCGGCGTCACGCTGCACGCGGTGGAAAGCGCGCGCGACATGCTCGCCGCGGTGGAGGCGGCGATGCCGGCCGACATCGCCGTGATGGCCGCCGCCGTCGCCGATTGGCACGTCGAGGCGGCGGCGCAGAAGCTGAAGAAGACGGCGTCCGGCCCGCCCGCGCTGACGCTGTCGGAAAATCCCGACATCCTCGCAACCATCAGCCGATCGGCGGCGCGCCCCCGCCTCGTCGTCGGCTTCGCGGCGGAAACGGAAAATGTCATCGAGCACGCCCGCGCCAAGCTCGCGCGCAAAGGCTGCGACTGGATCCTCGCGAACGACGTCTCAACCGGCGTTTTCGGCGAGGCGGACAACAGCGTCCATCTGATCACCGCCGACGCCGTCGAGGATTGGCCGCGCCTCTCCAAGGAAGAGGTCGGCCATCGCCTCGTCACCCGCCTCGCGGAGGCGCTGTCCGACGAAACGCGCTGATCTGGCGCCGACATCCGGCGCGATCGGGCGGGTACACGTTGCTGGCGGGCGATGGCGCGCTACTTCCCCTCCGTCTGCGGTCGAACATGATGCGGAGAACGCGCCCCATGGCAACGATCCAACATCATATCTGGCCGGGCTGCTCGACGGTCAGCCCGTTCATCGTGTCCGACAAGGCGCTCGACGTGATCGCCTTCGCCAAGGCCGTGTTCGGCGCCGAGCCGATCGAGGAGCCGATCCTGCGGGCGGATGGGACTCTCGCCCACGCCGCGATCAAGCTCGGCGATACGACCATCATGCTCGGCGACCCGCGCGCCCCCGAACATCACCATTCGGCCTTCCTCCAGGTCTACGTCCCCGATTGCGACGCCATTTATCGCAAGGCCCTCGCGGCCGGCGCGGAGAGTGTCATGGAGCCGTCCGACCAGTTCTATGGCGACCGGGCGAGCGGCGTGCGGGACATGGCCGGCAACACCTGGTGGATCTCGACCCACACCGAGCGGATCTCCCACGCCGAGATCGTGCGGCGGCAGGCGGCGCTCGACGCCGCAACCTGACGGCGCGCGCGCCTCCCGAGTCGCCCGCAGGATGAAAAAGCGCTTGCCCCTCGGCCCCGCTCCCGCAAAGGTGGTCGCAGTCGAGGATTGAGCGAGGCACCGTGGAGACGCTCTACGCAGTTCTGGTCGACCCGTTCGTCCAAATGGCGTCGACCCCGGATTTCTTCATTCAGGTTCTTTGGGAAGGCTTCGTCGCCGGCGTCCTCTATGCGCTGATCGCGCTCGGCTTCGTGCTCATCTTCAAGGCCTCCGGCGTGTTCAATTTCGCGCAGGGGATCATGGTGGTGTTCGCCGCCCTCTCCCTCGTCGGTCTCGTCGAGCTCGGCGTACCGGCGCCGATCGCCTTTCTCCTGTGCCTCGGCATCATGTTGGTGCTCGCGATCGGGGTGGAGCGGTTGGTGCTGCGCCCGCTCGTCAATCAGCCGGACATCATCCTCTTCATGGCCACGATCGGCCTCACCTTCTTCCTGATCGGGCTCGGCGAGCTGATCTTCGGCGGCGAACCGAAGACGATGGTCACCGAAGCGCTGTTCCTGCCCACAGGCTCCTCGGTCTGGGAGCCCGCGGGCCTCGGGCCGGACGGCGAGCCGGGCTTCATCCTCTTCCAGCATCTCGACGTCGCGGCGGCGGCGATCGCGCTCGCCCTCGTCGCCGCGCTCGGCTTCTTCTTCTCCAAGACGCGGATCGGTCGCGGCCTGCGCGCCGTCGCGGACGACCATCAGGCCGCCCTCTCGGTGGGCATTTCGCTCAATCAGATCTGGGTGATCGTCTGGTTCGCCGCCGGCGTCGTCGCCCTCTTCACCGGGATCATGTGGGGCGCCCGGTCGGACGTCTCGTTCGCGCTGGAGATCATCGCCTTCAAGGCGCTGCCCGTCCTCATTCTGGGCGGCCTCACGTCGATCCCCGGCGCGATCGTCGGCGGCCTCATCATCGGGATCGGCGAGAAGCTCGGCGAGATCTATTGGGGGCCTCTCGTCGGCGGCGGGATCGAAAGCTGGTTCGCCTATATGATCGCGCTCGCCTTCCTGCTCGTGCGTCCGCAGGGCCTCTTCGGCGAACGGATCATCGAGCGGATCTGACATCGCGCCGATGGTCCCGCCTTTCGCCTCGTCCGCGCCCTTCGGCACGCCGTTCCAGTGGACCGGCGAACCGCGCCCCCTCACCGGGTGACGCCCTGAACCTCCTGTCCCGCCCGTCGCTGGACGAACCAACGGAACCGACATGACCCACAAAAGCCGCCTCGGCACCATCTGCATCGACTGCAAGACGGACGACCTGCCCGCCGCCCTCGCTTATTGGTCCGCAGCGCTCGGCCGGCCGGGCAAGCTCGATCCGGGCGGAAAGTACGCTGAAATCGCCCCGGTCGAGGGCGAGCCGATCGTGATCCTCCAGGCCGTCGACCATGACAGCCGCGTCCATCTCGACATCGAGACCGACGACAAGGCCGCCGAGGTCGCCCGCCTCGAAGCGCTCGGCGCGAAGGTCGTCGCCGAGATCCAGACTTGGATCGTCATGGAAGCGCCGACCGGCCATCGCTTCTGCGTCGTCAATCCACAACGCGCGGACTTTGCCGAGAAGGCCCCGCCCGCCGGCGGCGAGACCGCCGGCTGAGCCGCCGTCCGCCGCGCGGGCGACGCGCCGCATAATGGGCGGGGCGCCGCCCCGCTCCCGGTCGCCCCGGCGCCCGCTCCCCCGTCGGACGCGGGCGGGGATGACTGCCCTGCATCAATGCCCCTTGCTGGCGTCGCCCGCCTTGTGTACCGCGATGAACGTGCTCAACTCGCAGTCGACCACCCTCACAGACTTCCGCCGCGGCGCCGCGCTGAGCCTTCCGCTCCTCGCGGCCATCGTGCCGTTATCGGCGCTGTTCGGTGCGGTCGCGATCGGCAACGGACTCACCCCGTTCGACGCGGTGCTGATGAGCATGCTCCTCTTCGCCGGCGCCAGTCAGTTCGTGGCAGTCGACCTGTTCGGCCAGGACGTTCCGGCCTGGTCGATCCTCCTGTCGGTGCTCGCCCTCAATTTCCGCCACGTGCTTTATTCGGCGGCGCTGACCCCGGTGTTCCGCCCGTTGAAATGGAGCGCCAAGCTCCCCCTCTTCGCGCTCCTCGTCGATCCGGTCTTCGCAATCACCGAGAAGCGCACGGCGGAGGGGAAGGCCTTTTCCGTCCCCCTCTATCTGGGCCTCGCGCTGTCGCTTTATGCGATGTGGCAGCTCGGCACGTTCCTCGGCGCGGTGTCCGGCAGCCTGATCGAGGATCCGCGCACCTTCGCGCTCGACATGTTCCTGCCGATCTACTTCCTGACGATCGTCATGAGCTTCCGCACCCGCCCCAACTGGGCGCCGACCGTCCTCGTGAGCGGCCTCCTTTCGATCCTCGTCTACTACGCCCCGCAATTTGGCCTCACCTTTCTCGGCCCGCCCTGGCACATCACGATCGGCGCCATCGGCGGGATCGTGACCGCCGTCCTCCTCGCCACTCCCAAAGGGCCCGGCCGTTCGGCCGAGCGGGCCGCCGATCATGCGGCCTCGCCCGCGCTCCAACCCGCGAAGTGCTCGTCATGACCGACGGTTTCCTGACGGTGATTCTCGTCTGCGGCGCGCTCACCTTCCTGACGCGGGCCGGCGGCTATCTCATTCTCTGCCGCCTCTCCGAGATCCCGCCCCGCCTCAATGTCGCGCTCGAGGCCGTGCCGCCGGCGGTGATCACGACGCTCTTCGCCCCCGCCGTCTTTTCCGGCGACTGGCGCGAGGCGCTGACGCTCTCCGTCGCCGTCGCCCTCAGCTTCCGCTTCGGCCCGACGATCACCGTCCTCGTCTGCGCCGCGATGCTCGCCGGCCTCCGCGCCTTCGGCTGACGCCCCACCGATCGCAAGGGTGGCGCCTTCCCCGCGCCACCATCTTGACGCGAGACGCGATCCCGCGCGGAATGCGCCGAACGGCCAGCCGGGTGCACGCCCGTGCCGGCCCAAAAACAGATCGGGGAGACGTGGCGCGTGTTCTATCGCGAGGCCGGGCAATTCAAGACGAGCTATGCGGCGGACCAAGCCGCCTTCCCCCTCCTCGAAGACCGCATCGGGATCGCGATCCTTCTGCTCGTCGCGGTCATCGCCATCCCGCTCCTTGCGTCGAATTTCTTCCTCAACACGATCATGATCCCGTTCCTGATCTTCGCCTTGGCGACGATCGGGCTCAACATCCTGACGGGTTATTGCGGGCAGCTCTCGCTCGGCACCGGGGCGTTCATGGGGGTCGGGGCCTACGCCTGCTACAAGCTCACCACGACGTTCCCGGACATCAACATCATCGTGTGGATCCTCGCCTCGGGGATCTTTTCGGCGGGGATCGGCGTCCTCTTCGGGCTGCCGTCCTTGCGGATCAAGGGCTTCTATCTGGCGGTCGCGACGCTCGCCGCGCAGTTCTTCCTCGAATGGTGCTTCATCCGCGTCCCCTGGCTCTACAACAACAACGCCTCGGGCGCGATCGAGGTGCCGACGCGCACGCTCGCGGGGATCGCCATCACCGGGCCGACCGCCGATCCGCTGACGCGCTATTTCACAGTCCTCGTCATCGTCTCAGTCCTCACGTTGCTGATCGGCAACCTGATCCGCGGCCGCATCGGACGGACCTGGATGATGATCCGCGACATGGACATCGCCGCCGAGCTGATCGGCGTGCGGCCGCTCGCGGCGAAGCTCTCGGCGTTCGCCGTCTCCTCCTTCGTCTGCGGGGTGGCGGGGGCGATGTTCGTCTTCCTGTGGCTCGGCGCGGCGGAGCCGTCGAGCTTCAATATCCGCTTGTCGTTCCAGATCCTCTTCATGGTGATCCTGGGCGGGCTCGGCTCGATGGCGGGCTCCTTCATGGGCGCAGCCTTTATCTTCATCCTGCCGATCGTCATCCGCATGCTGCCGGCGGCGCTCGACCTCGATATCGGCGCGGCGACGGCCGAGCAGCTCAATTTCATGATCGTCGGCGCGCTCATCATCGCGATTCTGATCGTGGAGCCGCACGGGCTCGCCAGGTTGTGGGCGGTCTTTCGGCAGAAGCTGCGCGTCTGGCCTTTCCCGTATTGAGACCCCCTATCGAACGACAACGCGATTGCACGCTCTGCGCGAAAGTCGTTCCCCTTTCGCCTCGTATGCCGTAACCTCCCGGTCGACGGGCGCATAAGCCCGCGCGACATAAGTCGATAGGGAGACGAAGCGAGCATGAAGCATAGTCTTGTCTTGGGTCTCGTCGCCGCGTTGGCCGCGGCCGTGCCCCTCACCCCCGCCTCGGCGCAGAACGACGAACTCTTCCTCCCCCTCTTCACCTACCGCACCGGCCCGTTCGCCGGCTCCGGCATCCCGATCGCCAATGGCATGCGGGACTATCTGGAGATGCTGAACCAGCGCGATGGCGGCATCGGCGGCGTGAAGATCCGGATCGAGGAGTGCGAGACCGGCTACAACACCCAAAAGGGCGTCGAGTGCTACGACTCGGTGAAGCCCGGCAATCCGCTGATCGTCAACCCTTGGTCGACGGGCATCACGCTCCAGCTCATCCCCCGCGCCTCCGTCGACAAGACGCCCATCCTCTCGATGGCCTACGGCCTCTCCGCCGCGGCCGACGGGACGGTCTTTCCCTGGGTGTTCAACCCGCCGGCGAGCTATTGGGACGCAGCCTCTGCCATCATCAAATATATCGGCGAGCAGGAAGGCGGGATCGAGAACCTCAAGGGCAAGAAGATCGGCTATCTCTTTCTCGATGCCGGCTATGGCCGCGAGCCGATCCCCCTCCTCGAGGACTTCGCCAAGGAATACGGCTTCGAGCTGACGATGTATCCCGTCCCGGCCGACACCATGCAGAACCAGTCGTCCCAATGGCTGAACGTCCGCCGCGACCGGCCGGACTACATGATCATGTGGGGCTGGGGCGCGATGAACGCGACCGCCGTGCGCGAAGCGGCCAAAGTGCGCTACCCGATGGACAAGTTCATCTCCGTCTGGTGGCCCGGCGAGGACGACGTGCGCCCCGCCGGCGCCGGCGCCGACGGCTTCAAGATGCTGAACTTCCATGCTGTCGGAGACGAGTTCCCGGCGATCCAGGACATCGTGACCCATGTCTTCGACAAGGGCCTCAGCCAGGTGTCCGACCGCTCGAAGATCGGCGAAAATCTCTATAATCGCGGCCTCGTCAATTCGCTGATCATGGCCGAGGCCATCCGTACCGCCCAGGAGCTGCACGGCCACCCGAACGTCACCCCGGCCGAGGTGCGGGACGGTCTCGAGGCGCTCAACATCTCCGCCGACCGGCTGAAGGAGATCGGCCTCGAAGGGTTCATGGAGCCGATGGTGCTGAGCTGCGAGGACCATGCCGGCCAGTCCGACCTCTACATTCAGCAATGGAACGGTGAATCGTGGGAGAAGATCTCCGATTGGTTCTCCCCGATGGTCGAGAAGGTCCGCCCGATGCTGGAGGAGGCGGCGCAGGAATACGTCGCCGCTAACCAGCCCTGGCCGCAACGCGACGTGCCATGCGCGAACGCGAGCTGATCCGAACGGGGCGTCCGCGCCCCGTTTCTCCCTGCCGGCGCCCGCGCCGCGTTTCCAACTGCCGGCCTCCGCGCCGCGCTCCCCGATCCCGGCGGCCGGCATGACGGAGGCCGCCACCACCGGCCGCGACACGATCCTCGACGTCGCGAACATCGAGGTGATCTACGATCACGTCATCCTCGTCCTCAAGGGCGTGTCGCTCACCGTGCCGCGCGGCGGCATCGTCGCATTGCTCGGCGCCAACGGCGCCGGGAAGACGACCACCTTGAAGGCGATCTCCAACCTCCTTCGCGCCGAGCGGGGAGACGTGACGAAAGGAGCCATCCTCTTCGAGGGAGAGGCGATTCAGGCAATGAGCCCCAACGCCCTCGTCACCCGAGGCTGCATTCAGGTGATGGAGGGGCGGCACTGTTTCGGCCACCTGACGATCGAGGAGAACCTTCTCACCGGCGCCTATACAAGGGGCGACGGTTGGAGCGCCATCAAGGCCGACCTCGATAAGGTGTACGCCTATTTTCCCCGCCTGCGGGAGCGGCGCTCCAGCCAGGCCGGATACACCTCAGGCGGCGAGCAGCAGATGTGCGCCATCGGCCGCGCCCTCATGAGCCGGCCGAAGATGATCCTCCTCGACGAGCCGTCGATGGGCCTCGCCCCGCAACTCGTCGAGCAGATCTTCGAGATCGTGCACGAGATCAACGCGCAGGAGGGCGTCTCCTTCCTCCTCGCCGAGCAGAACACCAACGTCGCGCTGCGCTATGCGACCTACGGCTATATCCTGGAATCCGGCCGCGTCGTGATGGACGGGGTCGCCGAGCAACTCCGCCAGAACGAGGACGTGAAGGAGTTCTATCTCGGCGTCGCCGGCGAGGGGCGGAAATCCTTCCGCAACGTCAAACATTATAAGCGCCGCAAGCGCTGGCTGACCTGACGCGATGGGCGGCCCGCTCGAGAACGCCGGCCGCCGACGGCCCCGCCTCTATTCGAGGGGCGGGATCGTCCGCAGCCATGCGACGATGGCGGCGAGATCGGCGTCTTCGATATGCGCATAATAAGGGAACGCCATCGGCGGCTTCAGCTTGGTGCCGTCAGGCCGCGTCCCGGTGCGGATCGCGGTGACGATCTCCTCGTCGCTCCACGCGCCGATACCGCGCGTCGGATGCGGCGTGATGTTGCGCGCCACCGACAGCCCCCACGGGCCGGGCAACTCGAGCCCGCCTGCGCCCATGCGGTTGACCGGATCGGGGTGCCCGTCGGTCCAGCCGGTGTGGCACTCCATGCAATGAGCGATCGTCGCGAGATAGAAGCCTTCCTTGACGAGATCCCCGGCCCGCGCCGCCTCGTCGATCGGCGTTTCCGCGCCCGGAAAGGCTGGCTCGTCGAGCGCCATCTTGTAGTGCGGCATCGGCACCTCGTTCTCGACCGCGGGGACCGATCGCAGATAGGCGACGATCGCGTCGAGATCGCGCTCGGAGAGCACCTTGTAGAAGGCCGTCGGCATCACCGCCGCGAGCTTGATCCCGTTGGGGCGGATCCCGTCGACGATCGCCGTCGCGATCTCCTCGTCGGACCAGCTTCCGATCCCGGTCTTCTCGGCCGGGGTGATGTTGGCGGCATAGACGTCGAAGGCCGGCATGTCGAAGCGAAGGCCGCCGGACAGCGCCCGGTCCATCATCGGCCCCGTGGGTCCGACCGGCGTGTGGCAGTTGCCACAGGCCATCACCGTATTGACGAGATAATCGCCCCGCGCGACCAGCGCCTCGTCCGCCATCGCCGCGCTCGAAACCAACCCAAACAGCACAATCAAAAGACGCGTCATCGCCCTCACCATGCGCTTTGGCCCATTCGGACGACGATCTCTAACCATGCGTCGACTTGTCGCGCAACTAAATTAAAATGGCTACAAAGTAAAAAGAATTCAGCGTCGCCGTGCGCCTCTCTTCTCTTGCCGCCCTGCCCGGTTTTCGCAAAGCTCGGACGGCATTCGGGCTTGGGGGGAAACCGATGACCGAGACGTTCGATGCCGAGGAAACGCGCCCGGCCGCCGAGCGCGAGGCCGCGCTGTTCGCCGCGCTCCCCGGCGCGCTCGCCGAGGCGATTTCGAAGGCACCCGGCTGGGCCCGCCGCCTCGAGGGTGTCGACCCGGCCACGATCACCTCCCGCGAGGCGCTGGCCCGCCTGCCCGTCACCCGCAAGAGCGCATTCATGGGCGAGGGCCCGCCCGCCTATCTCGACCATGTCACCGTGCCGCCGGCGGAGCTTGCCCGCATCTTCGTCTCTCCCGGTCCGGTGTTCGTGCCGCAGGGGCGCGAGGCGGACCCGTGGAACGCCGCCCGTGCGCTCTTCGCGGCGGGGTTTCGGCCCGGAATGCTCGCCGTCAACGCTTTCGGCTACCATCTGACGCCTGGCGCGTTCATCCTCGAAAGCGGGCTCGCGGCGCTCGGGGCGACGGTGTTCGCGATGGGGCCGGGCAACGCGGCCGAGGCCGTCCCGCTCCTCGCCGCGCTTCGTCCCGCCGCCTATTGCGGCGTGCCCGACCACCTCAACATCCTGCTCGATCGCGCGGAGGAGGTGGGCGCCGACCTCTCGTGCCTCACGACAGCGCTCGTCTCGGGCGCCGCCTTGCCGCCGGACCTGCGCGCCCGGATCGAGGCGCGCGGCGTCCGCGTCTCGCAATGCTTTGCGACGGCCGATCTCGGCGTCGTCGCCTATGAGAGCGCCGCGCGGGAGGGGTTGATCCTCAATGAGGGTCTCATTCTCGAGATCGTCCGCCCGGGGACCGGGGATCCGGTCGCCGAAGGCGAGGTCGGCGAAATCGTCGTCACCCGCTTCTCGCCGACGGCTCCGCTCTTCCGGTTCGCGACCGGCGATCTTTCGGCCCACCTTCCCGGCCCGAGCCCGTGCGGCCGAACCAATCTGCGCATCCGCGGCTGGATGGGCCGGGCCGACCAGCGGACCAAAGTGAAGGGCATGTTCGTCGACCCCGCCCAGATCGCCGAGATCGTCAAACGCCATCCCGAGATCCGCCGCGCCCGCCTCGTCGTCACCCGCGCCGGCCACACCGACGCGATGACCCTGATGGTGGAAGGCGCCGTCGACCCCGCCCAGATCGAGGCGACGCTCAAGGCCGTCACCCAGCTTTCCGGCACGATCGCGCTCGCCGATTCCGGCTCGCTTCCCAATGACGGAAAGGTTATCGTGGACGAACGGCCGGTCGAGGGATGAGCCATGCGGATCGGCGCATAACGGCTCAGCCCGGAATCCTGTCTCGCCACCCTCGACAAAGGGGATGAGACACACTATTCAAAGCGGCCTGGCATTTCAGATGCGATCAAGACGCAACGCGCCGCCGCGGCGGCGTGACGGGATCCAACGACATGAACATCATCGACGAGCTCAACCGCGAGCAGATGGCGGCGATCGAAGAAAAGCGTAAGCTGCCTGCTTTTCAGCCCGGTGACACGGTCCGCGTGAACGTACGCGTGACCGAAGGCACCCGCACCCGCGTGCAGGCCTATGAGGGCGTGTGCATCGCGCGCTCGGGCGCCGGCCTCAACGAGAACTTCACCGTGCGCAAGCTCTCCTATGGCGAGGGCGTCGAGCGCGTCTTCCCGATCTTCTCCCCCATGCTGGAGTCGGTCGAGGTGGTGCGCCGCGGTAAGGTTCGCCGCGCGAAGCTTTATTATCTGCGTGGCCGTACCGGTAAGGCTGCCCGCATCACCGAGCGCAAGGAAAAGCGCCCGGCCGCGGCGAACGCCTGATCCTGCCAGCCTGACGATGATCCGCCGCTACGCCCACCGATCCCTCGGTGTGGCGGCGGTCCGGCGGAAATGCGGGCACCTCTCTAGCGTGACCTCAACCGTCGGCCACCGCGCCGCACGGGCGCTTTGTTGCGCACAATGATCCGCAGCCTCATCGCATCCATTTTCTTTCTCGGCGCCCTCGGGCTGTTCGGGCTCTTCGGCTTCATCGGCTGGCGTGCGCTGACCGAGATGCCCGCCCGCAACGAGATCGCGACCGCCTCGGCCGACGCGCCTGCCGTCGCCGAACGCGCGCGCCAGCGTGCGCGGGAACGCGAGGCCGCCATCGAGGCCGCACGCGCCGACCCGGCCGGCACGACCGAGCGCCAGGACGGCGTTCGCTATCTGAACAAGTCCGGCATCATCAGCCTCCCGCCCGAAGGCCCCCTCACCCGCACCGAATCGCCGGTCGTGGTCGAGGCCGAGCCGGAACGTGCGCCCGATCCGACCCGCTATCGCCTGGTCATCATCGAGAGCGCCGGCCTCATCAACGCCCGCACCCATATGATCGAGCTCGCGCATGTCGACGCGCCGGCCGCGGACGACAAATGCACCACCGCCGACGGCCGCGAATGGCCGTGCGGGATGCGCGCCCGCACGGCGCTCCGCCGCCTCGTGCAGCGCCGCGCGGTCGATTGCCTCGACCTCGATGCGGGCGCCGAAACCGCAGCAGACGCGCCGGCCGCCGCCGACGGCCCCAGCATCGCCAATTGCACGGTGGCCGGGGTCGACCTGTCCCGCTGGCTCGTCGAACAGGGCTGGGCCCGCCCCGCCGCCGACGCGCCCGACGCCTTCGCTTCGCTCGCCGACGAGGCACGGAGCGCCGGCCGAGGCCTTTACGACCCGCAGGGGCGGTAAGGCGACACGGCGCGGCGAACCAGCGCCGCCGGCCGGGCAGCGCGCGCGAGACGCACGCTCGGACACATCAATGTGAGACTCTGAGACCCGCCGGAGCGCGCTCGCGATCGGGTTTCCGGTTCAGGACGCGGGAAAGGCCGGCAGGCCGAGCGGTCCGATCAGCGCGGATACTCGGCGAACCAAGGCAGTTCGAGCCAGCGCCCCGCAGTTCGCCCGGCGATCGCCCAATATGTGAGCCCGCCCACCGCGCCGCACGCGACGCACAGGATCACCGCCTCATGGGTAATCGGCGGAAACGCGTCGCCATTGAAGGCCGCCCGCAATGGCAACGCCTGAACGAGGCCGACGAGACCGCCCGCCGCCAGATAGACCGCGATGCCGCGCAGCTTCAGCCCCTCGGTGATGGCAACGGCGATCGCAGCCGGCCAGAAGGCGGCGGCGAAGGCGGTGATGCTCGTCGACGTGATGAGGATGACGGTCTCGACAAACGCCGGCCAGCTCGCCTGCAACTGCGCGAATGTCACGCGGGTGATCGCGAAGGTCGCGAAGGTGCCGGCGGCGAGGGCGGCCGTGGTGTAGGCGATCATCACCATGATCGCCTGCGCCGTGAGGGCCCAAATCGCGTACATGCCGGACCTCAGGCCGGCTCGGCGGCCCGACGCTCCCGCGCGGAGAGCTTCTTGCTTTCCGAGCGAAGCTGGCCGCAGGCGGCGAGAATGTCCTGCCCACGGGGGGTGCGGACGGGGGACGCGTAACCGGCACGGTTCACGATGTCTGCAAAGTCCTCGATCGTTTCCCAGTCTGAACACTCATATGGAGAGCCAGGCCAGGAATTGAACGGGATGAGGTTGATCTTGGCCGGTATGCCGCGGATGAGCTCCACCAGCGCCCGCGCATCGGCGAGGCTGTCATTGACGCCCTTCAGCATCACGTACTCGAACGTGATACGGCGCGCATTGGACAGGCCCGGATAGGCGCGGCAGGCGTCCATCAGCTCGGCGATCGGGTATTTTTTGTTGAGGGGAACGAGGACGTCGCGCACCTCGTCCCGCACGGCATGGAGCGAAATCGCGAGCATTACGCCCATCTCGCGCCCCACCCGCTCGATCATCGGCACGACGCCCGATGTCGACAATGTGATCCGCCGCTTCGACAAAGACAGCCCGTCTCCGTCCGAGGCGACCGCCATCGCGGCTTTGACGTGGTCGAAATTATAGAGCGGCTCGCCCATGCCCATCAGGACGATGTTGGAGACCATCCGCCCCGTCGCCGGTCCGCCGGACGCGCCGGGCCCGCCTGCGAAATCGCCGAGGCGGCGGCGCGCGAAAACGACCTGCTCGACGATCTCGTGCGCGGTCAGATTGCGCACGAGGCGCTGCGTGCCGGTGTGGCAGAAGGTGCAATTGAGCGTGCAGCCCACCTGGCTCGACACGCACAGCGTGCCGCGATTTTCTTCGGGAATATAGACCGTCTCGACCTCGACCGGGGCGCCGGGGCCGCGCGCGGGAAAGCGCAACAGCCATTTGCGCGTGCCGTCGGTCGAGATCTGCTCGTCGACCATTTCGGCGGAGCCGATCGGAAAGCGATCCGCGAGCGCGGCGCGCACCGGGGCGGCGACATTGGCCATCGCGCCATAATCGTCGACGCCGCGGATATAGAGCCAGTGCCAGAGCTGGGCGACGCGCATCTTGATCTGCGCGTCCGGTACGCCGGCGGCGGCAAGGCACGCGGCGAGCTCCTCACGCGAGGCGCCGAGGAGCTGTGTCTCGCCCTCCGCCCGGTCGGGCGCGACGCGCACCTCGGGCGTGATCGCCTCGCGGGAGCGCCGACGCAGGAGAGCGAGATTGGCCATGGATCAATCGCAGCCGTTGGAGATACGGTTCGAGCCGGCCGTCACCCCGGACAGGGAGAAGCTGTAGCTCGTATTCGTACCACGGGCCGACGTGCCGCGCACCGACATCGCACGGCCAGCGCGCATCGCGGCGACGAGCTGCTGCTCTTCCGCCGTGGACTCCACCCACGCGCCGTCATCCTTCGTGAACAGGCTGAATTCCTGTCCGTCGACGTCGACGATCACGGTGGAGTCGGGCTCGAAGGGGTAGCCCACCAGAATGCTGACTTCGTTCGTGACGTTTTCCGCGGGCCGCGTCGTGAGGAAGAAGAAGACGTCGCCATGATTGCGATTGGACGGCGACAGCGTCTTCGGCTTCGACAGGATGTAGCAGGTGGTCTGCCCATTCGCATCGTAGCGGTAGGCCTCCCAGTCTCCGAACTGCTCCATGAGTGTCGGAGCGCCCTGCGCGGCGGCGGAGAAGGGCAACATGAAGATGAGTATGAGGGCTGCGAATGACCGCATGTCTGTTCTTGTCCTAAGTCCGTCGAGGCACGCGTTCTCCATTTCAGGTGTCGCGCACCAGGGTCAAGTCCTGTCCCCCTTAACGGTTGGCCATGAACAGAAGGTTCTTGACCGTGTCCAGGAGGGCACAGACGCCACCCTAACCCGAACGACTTGAAGGAGGGGTGAATGAGGCGCGACGCATTGTCGGCCTCGATCGTAATTCAGATGCGGCCAAAATTCGCCCGTCCCCGCAAGAGGGCGCGGGCGAAAAGCGACCGGAACTGACGCGAAGCTGTCCTCTGGTTAGACCGACGAACTTGCCTGGGGCTTGAACTCATTCGGCGGCGAACTGGCGCATTTCAGAGCCGGCGTCCGAAGCGGCCCACTTTTCACGAACGACATCGGCGAGCTTTTCGGCAAGGTCCGCATTCGCACCGCGGTTGACGTAAAGCGCGATCTGCGTCGCCGGAAGGGTCGGCAGCGCGCCGCCATGGTCGATCGCTTCGAGCTGCGGGGGAAGCGTATACTCGATCCCGGCATGAACGGCAAAATCCGCCGCGACGCTCGCCTCGACGGTGCGAATCGACACCGAATCGACCGCCATCACCCAGGGGATTCCCGCATCGTCCAGAGCGCGCTGCACCGCCGAGCGGAAAATGCAGCGCCCTTCGAAGGCGAGCGGCAGCGGACGCTGGCGCCATGCGTTGCCGCCCGGCGCACCCACCCAGATCAACGGGCTGATCTGCAGCACCTCGGCGCCCCGGTCGGGATGGGCCTCGGTCGTCAGGATCACGTCGACCTCGCCGCGCGCCAAGGCGTCCTTCAATTGATGCGTGTAGGACGATTGCAGCGAGACCTGAACGCGCGGATAGGCGCGCGCGAAATGTCGAAGCACCTCCGGAACGTGCGGATAGACGACATCGTGCGGCGCCCCGAGGACGAGCTCGCCCTCGAAGGATTTGTCGGTGAGGCGCGCCCACACTTCGTCATTGAGATCAAGCATGCGCCGCGCATAGGAGAGCAGCAGCTCGCCGTTGGACGTCGGCGTCATCCCCTTGCGCGAACGCTCCAGGAGGGACTGGCCGAGCGACTCCTCCAACCGCTTGAGCTGCATGGACACGGCGGACTGCGTGAGGTTCAGCCGTGCGGCCGCGCGCGTGACGCCACCGGCGTCGACGATCGCCACAAAGCTGCGAAGAGCTGCCAGATCGAGCGAACGGGCCACGATCAATCTCCGTGATCAATATGATCAGAACGTTTCGTTTCACTTATCGCCGATATCGCAGCACATCAATCGCACAGTAAGCCCAAGGAGGCGACTCATGGACGAGATTTTGGCTCGGGCCACGTGGCCCGTGGGGTGGGGATCGCGCAAAGCGGCGCTGATGGCCCGCCTTTGGCTCAACCTTTGGAGCGAGCGTCGCGCATTGGCCATGCTCGACGACAGGCTCCTGAAAGATATCGGCGTCACCCCGGACGAGGCGCGATATGAGAGCGAGCGCGCCCCTTGGGACGCTCCCACCAAACGCATGATGCAAGGTTGGTAGCGCCCACGAGGTCCGCATTGCCGGCGCGTCATCAGGGCGCTCGCCTTCAGTCGGCGAGCGCCTTTTCTGCGCGCCGCCGATGCTCGGCCGTAATATGTGCCGCGACGATCGTGATCGCGCCGAGGAGCACGGTCGCATCGTCCGTGAAGCCGATGCCCACCAGGAAATCGGGAATGGCGTCGAGCGGCGTCACGAAATAGAGCAGCGCGCCGAACAGCGTGCCGCGCACCTTCCACGGCACCGACGGGTCAAGCGCGCAATAATAAGCCGCCACCAGATCGTGCATGAACGGGATGTGCCGCGCCGCCTTGCGCAAGGTCGGCCAGAAGCGGCGGCGGATCTTGGCTTCGACCCGCTCCTGGTCCTCCTCGTCGACCATTTCGGGGCCGAGAATCTCGCCATCGAGGGCCGGCTTTATCATGAGGCCACCTTATCCACCACGCGCGCGAGCGCGATGTCCTTCTCGGTCAGACCGCCCGTGTCGTGCGTCGTGAGGCGGATCGACACGCGATTATAGACGTTCGACCATTCCGGATGATGATTCATCTTCTCCGCCGCCAGAGCGACCCGCGTCATGAACCCGAACGCGGCGCTGAAATTGGCGAACTTCAAGTCCCGCACGATCGCCGTGCCGCTGTCCTCGAGCGTCCATTGCGGCAACTCGGACAAGGCCTGGCGCGCGTCTTCGATCGTCATCGGATCGGCCATTCGTCGCTCCTCAACACACCTCCACAACGGTCGAGACGGATGTAGGGTTCGCTTCGGCGAGCGCAATTCGTCCCCGCGGCGCGTCAGTGTGGCGGAACGATCTTGAAGCCCGTGAAGCGATAGCGCATCGGATTTTCGCCGGCCTCGCCGTTCAACGGATCGGCGTCCAGAGGGAAGAAGGAGACGAGCGTGTCGCCCTTCATCGTCGCCTCGTCGCGGTCATAGACGCCGGTGATGTCGACCCGCGCGAGCTTTTGGACCGGCATTTCGACTGTCGGAAAGGTGAAGTCGAGGAGAACGGCATCGAGATGGAGGTCGCCGCCCTCGACCCGGCAGGTCCAGCCGCCGCGCGCCTCGCTGAAAGGCTGATAGCGCTCCGAGACGCCGCCCTGGGCCGAATCGGTCATCATCGCCTGGCCGCTGTCGGTGAGCGACAAGAGGATGCGGCCGACCTGCGGTTCGATCGCATCGGGCGCGCGCGGCCGCAGATAGAGGAAGGTGCCGACGATCGGCATGCACGCGTCGGGCACGTTCTGCGCCGCAACGGGAGTGGCGGCGCCGGCGATCGCGGCGATGGTGATTGTGGTGGTGACGGTGGACAGGATGATGCGGAACATCGGCGTTCTCGGCGTGCTGGGCTCGCGGAGGCCGGACGCCGACACCCGCGCCCGACCACGCGCGAACCGGGTTGAGCGGTCCGAACGGTCTCGCCACACGTGCGGGAGCTTGGTCTACTCCGCGGCGTCCCGCGCGCCGTAACGCTTCATCACATAATCCTCGACGATGGTCTTGAACTCGTCGGCGATGCCGGCGCCGCGCAGCGTCATCCGCTTTTCGCCGTCGATGAAAACCGGCGCGGACGGCTGCTCGCCGGTGCCGGGGAGCGAAATCCCGATATCGGCGTGCTTGCTCTCGCCGGGGCCGTTCACGATGCAGCCCATCACGGCGACCTTCATCGTTTCGACGCCCGGATAGTCGGCCTTCCAGACCGGCATTTTCTCGCCGATATAGCCCTGAATATCCTGGGCGAGCTCCTGGAACACCGTCGAAGTGGTCCGGCCGCAGCCGGGGCACGCCGAGACCACCGGCAGGAAGGCGCGGAAGCCCATCGTCTGCAACAGCTCCTGGGCGACCTTCACCTCGAGCGTGCGGTCGCCGCCGGGCTCGGGCGTCAGCGAAATGCGGATCGTGTCGCCGATCCCCTCCTGGAGGAGGATGCCGAGCGCGGCGGAGGAGGCGACGATGCCCTTCGAGCCCATCCCCGCCTCGGTGAGACCGAGATGCAGCGCGTAGGAACAACGCGCCGCAAGGTCGCGATAGACGGCGATCAGCTCCTGAACGTCGGACACTTTCGCCGAAATCAGGATCCGGTCCGCCGGCAGACCAAGCTGCACCGCCCGGTCGGCCGAGGAGACGCCGGAGACCACCATCGCCTCGCGCAGCACGGCGGCCGCGGTGACGGGCGTCTCCGAGCGGGAATTCTCATCCATCAGCGTGGTCAAAAGCTCTTGATCGAGCGAGCCCCAATTGACGCCGATTCGGACCGGCTTGTCGTACCGCGCCGCCATTTCGATAATCGAGGCGAACTGCGTGTCCCGCTTGGCCTTGAAGCCGACATTGCCCGGATTGATCCGGTATTTGGCGAGCGCTTCGGCACAGGCCGGATGATCGGCGAGCAGCTTGTGGCCGATATAATGGAAGTCGCCGACGAGCGGGACGTTGACCCCGCGCGCGGCGAGCGCATCGCGGATCTTCGGCACGGCGGCGGCCGATTCGTCCCGGTCGACGGTGATGCGGACGAGTTCCGAGCCCTGCGCGGCGAGCGCGGCCACCTGCGTGACGGTGGCGGCGATGTCGGCGGTGTCGGTGTTCGTCATCGACTGGACGACGATGGGCGCGCCGCCGCCGACCGTGACCCCGCCGACATCGACCGGGATCGACCGGCGACGCGGAAGGGGCCCGCTTTGGCTGATGCGTGCTGCGACGTTCATGGCGCCCTCAATGTCCGTGTGCGACGTGGCATGTTCCGTATTGCCCGATATATCGACCCGCCACCGCTCGGACAACGTCACTTGCTCTTGTGCGTTGCGGTAACGGCGGTAGTGTCGCGCTGATCGCGTCAGAGGATTTCGATTATGCTCAAGGGAAAATCCGCCGTCATTACCGGCTCCACCTCCGGCATTGGCCTCGCTTACGCCAAGGCTCTCGCGGCCGAAGGCGTCAATGTCATGATCAACGGCTTCGGTGACGAAGCCGCGATCGAGAAAGAACGCAAGGGCCTCGAAGCGGCAGGCGTCAAAGCGGTCTACTCCAACGCCGACATGACGAAGGCCGACGAAATCGCCGGCATGATCGAACAATGCGCTGCCGATCTCGGCGGATGCGACATTCTCATCAACAATGCCGGCATTCAGCATGTCGCGCCGGTCGAGGAGTTCCCGGACGACAAGTGGAACGCGATTATTGCGATCAACCTGTCATCGGCGTTCCATACGATCAAGCACGCCGTGCCGCTGATGCGCAAAGCCGGCTGGGGGCGCATCATCAACACCGCCTCGGCGCACGCCCTCGTCGCCTCGCCCGACAAGATCGCCTATGTCGCGGCCAAGCACGGCATCGCCGGCATCACGAAGACCGTCGCGCTCGAGGTCGCGAAGGACAACATCACCGTCAACTCGATCTGCCCCGGTTACGTCTGGACGCCGCTCGTGGAGAAGCAGATTCCCGACACCGCCCGCGCCCGTGGCATGAGCGAAGAAGAGGTGAAGGAGAAGGTGATCCTCGCCGCCCAGCCGACGAAGCAGTTCGTGACGGTGGAACAGGTCGCCGCGCTCGCCGTGTTCCTGTGTCAGGACGCGGCCGCGTCGATCACCGGCGCCATGCTGCCGGTCGATGGCGGATGGACGGCGGAATAAAGCCGCACCGCGGGCCTCGACGCTCGCGAAATCGTGATGAGGCGCGGGCCGCAACGCAGGCCCGCGCCTCCGAGGCAAGACCTGCGCCGTACAGACGCGTATGAGCGCATCGCAGCGGCGATCGGGCGCATCCGACGGACGGGCCGATCGCGTATCCGGATTGCAAGCGAAGCATGTTGGTCGCGGTGCACACCGCTTTGATTTGATGGCGAATCCGATTGGCTAGATGGCTGGGAGCATTGTTGGCTCTGGTCGCCGTGTTGGCGAGCGTTCCGCTCATTCTCGGCTTCCTGGGACCGGCTCACCCTTTCTTCGACAGTTTCGCCCATTTTCGGGCTCAGCTCGGCGCCGTCACGCTGATCGCGGGGCTGATGTCGGTGTTCGCCGCGCGCGGGGCGTCCCGCTTCGTCGGCGGGCTCGCGACGATCGTCGCGATGGCCGCGCTGTGGACGGTGTCGCCCTATGTCACCACCTACGGCTCCACGGCCTCGGCCCAGCCGCAGACCTACACGCTCCTTCAGATGAACGTCTTTCACGGCGCCAATCTCGACGCCGCGCTCGACCGGATCCGCACGGTCGCCCCCGACATCGTGACGCTGGAGGAAGTCACCGAGACCGGCGCCGCCCGGTTTGCCGAGGTGCGGGATCTCTACCCCTTCCAGCGCCTGTGCAAAGCGAGCGGCTATTCGCCGGGCCAGGCCATCCTGTCGCGCCATCCCTTCATTGGCGCACCGCCGATCTGCCGCCCGGAATCGGGCTTCCTCGCCCAACGCATCGAGATTGACGGGGCGGAACTGACGCTCGTCGCGCAGCATCTGTCGTGGCCGTGGCCGCACGGCCAGTGGGAGGTCGTCGACGCACTCGCGCCGACGCTCGGCACTCTCGACTGGCCGGTGATGATCGGCGGCGACTTCAACGCCGCGCCGTGGAGCGCGTCGGTCCGCCGCTATGCTGCGCGATCGGGCACGTCGCCCGTCGGCGGGATCGGCCCGACCTGGATGCATCCGAAACTGTTGGACACCATTCCCTTCTGGGTGGGGCTGCCGATCGACAACGTGCTCGTCTCCCGCGGCATCCACGTCGTTTCGGCCGGCACCGAGGCGCCGACGGAATCCGACCATCTTCCGGTTGTCGTCCGCTTCACCATCGACAACAGCTTCGCACTCGGCCAATCGTTGACGGAACGAGCACGTCGATGCGCCGCGAACGCGAACGCGTGCTGACGCGGCGCCTTTCCGCCGCCAGCTGGCGTGATCATTGCCTCTCCCGCGACGAGACCACGATTTTCCGGCCCGAGCGACGCCAACGACGAGGGAACCGATGAACCGCAAGCGAATCAATCTCGCATTGCAGGGCGGCGGCGCACATGGCGCCTTCACCTGGGGTGTCCTCACCGAGATCCTGAAGCGCGACGATGTCGCGATCGACTCCGTGACGGGGACATCCGCCGGCGCGATGAACGCCGCCGTCCTCCTAACCGGCTACATGAAGGGCGGCACCGCGGCCGCGGCCGATGCGCTCACCGCGTTCTGGAAGGACGTTTCGAAGGCGGCGCAATTCAGCCCGTTCCAGCGCACCCTTCTCGACCGCGCGTTCGGGAACTGGAGCCTCGATTCCTCGCCCGCTTATCTCGCCTACGATATCGCCTCGCGCATCGTCTCGCCGGCCTACAGCAACCCGCTCGACATCAACCCGTTGCGCCCGATCGTGGAGCGCCATGTCGACACCGATCTCATCGCGAGCTGTGGCGACATGAAGCTCTTCGTCGCCGCAACCAATGTGTGGACCGGAAAAGTTCGGATCTTCTCGGGCGCCGCCGTCACAGTCGACGCGCTCCTCGCATCGGCTTGCATCCCGCAGGTCTTCGGCCCCGTCTTCATCGACGACGTGCCCTATTGGGACGGCGGCTTCATGGGCAACCCGCCGCTCTTTCCGCTGTTTTACGAGACGGAGACCGCCGACACGGTCCTCGTTCAGATCAATCCGATCGAGCGGCACGAAACGCCGGTCACGGCGCGGGAGATCGTCAACCGCGTCAACGAAATCACCTTCAACGCCTCGCTCCTGAAAGAATTGCGCGCCGTCCGCTTCGTCACCCGGCTGATCGACGAGGGCAAGCTCGACCCGGAGGAGTATCGACGCGTCCGCGTGCACCGGATCGCGAGCGCCGCGCTCAACCCGCTCTCGGCATCCTCCAAGATGAACGGGGAGTGGCGCTTTCTGCGCTATGTGCGTGACATCGGGCAAGAATCGGCGCGGGAATGGCTCGACAATCACGTCGACGATATCGGCGTGCGCGACACGATCGACATCGCCTCGGAGATCGCCTAACGCCGTCGGCCTCTGGCCGTCATAGGATCAACGCAGATGCAGGACGATCCGACCTCCGCCTTTCTGATCGCCATCGCGGTCCTCGCGGCGGCGGTGATCTTCGTCCCCCTCTTCAAGCGCCTGGGGCTCGGCCCGGTGCTCGGCTATCTCTGCGCCGGGGTGATCCTCGGCCCCGGCATTCTCGGCATCGTCGAAGAGCCGGACGAGGTGATGCAGTTCGCCGAGCTCGGCATCGCCTTCCTGCTGTTCCTCATCGGTCTCGAGCTCGAGCCCCGGCGGCTTTGGTCGATGCGGCGCGATATTTTCGGCCTCGGCGCGCTTCAGGTCGTCGCTTGCGCGCTGGTGATCATGCTCTTCCCCCTCATCGTCCAGGGGACGCACTGGCAGGTCGCGCTCGTCGCCGGGCTCGGCCTCGCCCTCTCCTCGACCGCGATCGTCATGCAGATCATCGAGGAGCGGGGCGCGATGCGCCTGCCCTACGGACAGAAGACCTTCGCCGTCCTTCTGATGCAGGACATCGCGATCGTGCCGCTCCTCGTCGTCGTGCGCCTCGTCTCGCCGGGCGGGGAGATCGAGGGGATCGAGGCGGCGCAGAGCATCGCCGTCGCCCTCCTTGCGATCGGGGGGATCGTCATCGGCGGGCGCTATCTGCTGACGCCGTACTTCCGCACCCTCGCCCGCTATGGCGGCACCGAGATCATGACGGCGGGGACGCTCCTCGTCGTCATCGCGGCGGGGACGGCAATGGTCGCGGTCGGCCTGTCGATGGCGATGGGGGCCTTCCTCGCCGGGGTGCTCCTCGCCGAAAGCAACTATCGGCGCGAACTCGAAGCCGATATCGAGCCGTTTCGCGGCGTCCTTCTCGGGCTTTTCTTCCTTTCGGTCGGAATGCTGATCGACCTTTCGGTCGTCGCCGACAACGCCCTTCTCCTCCTGTTCGGCCTCGCCTTCCTTCTCGTGGCGAAAGGGATCGTCGTCTATTTCCTCGTGCGCGTGTTCGGCGGGGATCACGTGACGTCGGCGAAATCGGCGATCCTGCTCTCGCAAGGCGGCGAATTCGGCTTCGTCCTCTACACGACCGCCGCCACCCAGGGCGTCATGACCCAGGAGATGGCGAGCCTCCTCATCGCCGTCGTGTCCCTGTCGATGGTGACGACCCCGTTCCTCGTGCGCTTCGTCGCTCCATTCCTCGCCCGTCAGCGGCCCGTCGCCGAGCCCGAGGAGGATTTCTCCGACGCCAAGGGTGAGGTGTTGGTGATCGGCTTCGGGCGCTTCGGGCAGGTCGTGTCGCAAATGCTGCTCGCGGCCGGCCACGACCTCACGATCCTCGACAATGACGTGAACCGCGTCGTGGAGGCGCGCCGGTTCGGCAACCGCGTCTATTATGGCGATGGCGGCCGGCTCGACGTGCTGCGCGCCGCGCGGGCCGACCGCTGCCGGATGATCGCCGTGCTCACGACTCCGGCGGAGAAGACCAACATGATCGTCGACCTGGTGCGCGAGCAGTTTCCGCACGCCAAGCTGTTCGCGCGCTCGTTCGACCGCCGCCACTCCCTCACCCTCGCCGCCCACAATGTCGACTATGAGCGGCGCGAGACCTTCGACGGGGCGATCCGCTTCGGCCGCGACGCCCTCGTCGCGCTGGGCATGGAGGCGACGGACGCCAAGGAAACGGAGATCATGGTCCGCAAATGGGACCGCGAGCGCCTTGAAATGCAGCGCATCGAGGGGCTCGCCGAGGGGCACCGGAAATGGCGCGAGGTGACGCCGCGTCCCTTCGTCCGCCGCGCGCCGGAGGACAGGGCGCCGGACGATGTCGCCCCGGATGTCGTCATGTCGGACGATGTCGTGGCGGAGGTCGACGATGTCGAGGAGGAGGTGCGCGAACGCCTCGCGGTGGAAGCCGCCGCCCGCGACACCTGACGGCCCCGATCAGCGTGGACGGATCGGATTGTGATGCCGGGATGGCCGCCGACCAAGAAAAAAGGCGCCCGAAGGCGCCTTTCTCGAACGGTCGGTCGTGCGCGGATCAGCTCTCGCGCCAGGCGCGGCGGATCTGCTCGGTCAGCGGATGCATCAGATAGCCGACCACGGTTTTGCCGCCGGTCGACACATAGAGTTCCGCCGGCATCCCCGGCATCATCTCCAGCTCCTCGGGGAGGCGGTCGAGCTCCTTGTCGTCCAGCGAAACGCGCAGGAGATAGAAGGGCAGCCCGGTCTGCTCGTCGCGGCTCGCCTCGGCCGACACGAACGAGACGTGCCCGTTGAGCTGCGGGGTCGTGCGGTGATCGAAGGCGGAGAGGACGACGCGCGCCTCCTGGCCGACATTCACCTCGTCGACATCGGCGGGCGCGATCCGCCCCTCGATCACCAGAACGTCGGAATCGGGGACGATCTGCATGATCGTC
The DNA here is from genome assembly GCF_021556395.1 of Acuticoccus kalidii. Classification (GTDB taxonomy): domain Bacteria; phylum Pseudomonadota; class Alphaproteobacteria; order Rhizobiales; family Amorphaceae; genus Acuticoccus; species Acuticoccus kalidii. Next base: position 72,156 of record NZ_JAKGCS010000006.1, on the reverse strand, counting down.
TGGGCCGGCTGCACGACGCCGCCCACGGTGTGGACGATCGACTCGAACACGGTGCCGTCGGACGGCGAGAAGATGTCCATCCGCTTGAGCTGGAAGTCCGCCGCGACGCGCTTTTCCTTGAGATTGGCGAGCTCCGGCTCGATCTCGGTGATCTCGGTGAAGGTCTTCTCGCGCTGGTCGGTCGTGATCTGGATGATTTCGAGCTCGGTCTCGTTGATCTTCCCGCGTGCCATGGCGATCTGCGATTCCAACTCGCCCGCCTCACCTTCGAGGCGCAGCCGGTTGCGGCGCAGATTCACGATCTTGTCGCGCGTGGTGCGGCCGCGATCATAAAGGCCCTGGAGCACCTCGAGCTCATCGTCGATCAGCTTGATTTCGCCTTCCTTCGCCTTGCGCTGCGCCGTCAGGCCGTCGATCTGCTGGTCGAGCTGCTTCACCCGCTCGTTCAGCCGGTCCACCTGTCCGGTGACCGTCGCCTTGCGGGCGTGGAACATCTTTTCCTGCGCCGCGATCGCCTGCTTGACGAGCGTATCGTCGCCGCGCTGCTTCAGCTCCTCGGAAAGGGTGATCTCTTCGGCATCGTCCCGCTCGGCCTCGAGGCGGGCAAGACGCGCTTCCATCGCGATGATCTGCCCGTCCACCAAGGCGCGGTTCGCCGCGACGAGCGTCTCGTCGAGGCGGACGAGGAGGTCGCCCGCCTTCACGACGTCACCGTCCTTGACGAGAATCTCGCCGACGATCCCGCCGTCCGGGTGCTGCACCTGTTTGATGTTCGAGGCGACGACGATCTGACCGGCAGCGATGATCGCAGACGACAATTTCGCCGTGGCCGCCCAGCCGCCGAACCCGAACACCAGGACCGCGCAGGTGATCGTGCCCATCAGCACATAGCGACGGATCGATCCGGAGAACCGCTTTTCCGGTTTGCTTGAGGTGAGGAGCTTCATACGGAAACCACCATCAGTTCGAGGCGTTCTGCTGGGACGACGGCGAATCGTCGCCCTCGTCGGTCGCGCCGTCCTGCTCTTGCGGGGCGGCTTGGGTCGTCGTCCCTTGGATCTGCGGGGTCGGCCGAATGTTGTCGACCTTCTCGCGCCGCATCACCTTCTTTAGCACCTCATCGCGCTCACCGTAATCGGCGAGGCGCCCGTTCTCGATCAACGCGAGTTTATCCGTCGCCGAAAGCGCCGAGGGCCGATGCGCCACGACCACCACGATCGCGCCGCGCTGCTTGGTCAACGTGATCGCCCGGTTGAGCGCGCTGTCGCCATAGCCGTCGAGATTGGAGTTCGGCTCGTCGAGGACGATCAGGAACGGATCGTCATAGAGCGCCCGCGCGAGCGCGATGCGCTGCCGCTGGCCGGCCGAAAGCGTCGCGCCCTGCTCACCGACGATCGTCGAGTAGCCGTCTTTGAAGGTGAGAATGAGGTCGTGACAGCCGGCGATCTTCGCCGCGGCGATGACCTTCTCGTCGGTCGCGTCGTCGCGGAAACGGGCGATATTCTCCGCGATCGTCCCCTCGAACAGCTCGACATCCTGCGGCAGATAGCCGAGATGGCGGCCGAGCTGGTCGGGCTTCCACTGGGTGAGCGGCGCACCGTCGAGATTGACTGTGCCGCGCACCGGTTGCCACACACCGACCATCGCGCGTGCGAGGGTCGACTTGCCGGAGCCCGACTGGCCGATGATGCCGATCGCGGTACCGGCCTTGATGCCGAAGCGAACGTCGTACAGCGTCGGCGTGCGCGAGCCCGGCGGGATGACGCTGATCGTGTCGATGACGACATCGCGATGCGGGTTCGGCAGCTCGATGGGCTCAACCGGATCGGGACGTTCGAAGAGCTGCTTGAGCCGCCGATACGATTGCTGCGCCGACAGCATGCCGCGCCAGTTCTGCACCGCCATTTCGACCGGCTGCAGGCCGCGCCCCATGATGATCGACGCCGCGATCATCGCGCCCGGCGTGATGATCTGCTCGATCGCGAGATAGGCGCCGAGCGCCAGGATCGCCGACTGGAGGAACAGGCGGAACACCTTCGACAGCACGGACGACAGCCCGATCGTGTCGGCCGCGGCGGCGTTGGTGGTGAGGAACCTGTCGTTCGTCCGGTCCCAGATGTTGCCGATCGCCGACATCATTCCCATGCCGTGCAAAACTTCGGCATTGCGCCGGCCGGCATTGACGATCGCATTGCGCTGCGCGGCGAGCTCGGCGCTCTTGCGGATCTCGGGCCGCGCGGCCCGGTCGGTGGCGATCGCGATGATGAAGAGAATGATCGCGCCGACGATGGCGAGATAGCCGAGCCAGGGATGGAGCGCGTAGACGATCGCGAGATAGATCGGCATCCACGGCATGTCGAAAAGGGCCGTGATGCCCGGCGAAGAGAAGAATTGGCGAAGCTGGTCGACGTCGCGCACCGGCTCGGATTTCAGCGCCAGCGGACCCAGGCGAATCGGCGCGGAAACCTGCGCGAGGAACGCCTCACGGCCGACCTGCTCATCGAAGCGATGGCCGATCCGCGTCAGGACGCGGTAGCGCACGAGGTCGATGATCCCCATGAAAAGGTAGAGGCCGATGACGAGAATCACGAGTGCGACGAGCGTCGGAATGCTGCGACTGGTGAGCACCCGGTCATAGATCTGCAACATGAACAGCGGGCCGGTCAGCATCAGGATGTTGACGACGCAACTGAACATTCCGACGGAGATGAACGTGCGCCGGGTGGCGCTGATCGCTTTGGCGAGAATGTTCGACGTCATCGGTCAGCTAAGCAACTTGTGTCTGATTCGGGCACTGAAGATACGACCATACTCTGTCACAATTGGCTTTTGGGCGATAAATTCGGACGATTACCCAATCGTAACCCGGCGACCACCGCATCGACGGCGAAGTACCTTTTCGCCGACCCGCTGTAGTGCGTCGTATCGCACGGAGCGTGCATTCCAAATCGAACGCCGTGAATTTACACGAGGACAGTTTTCTTGTCGGCTGCTCATAGCCGAGATCCTGCGCGCGGTCGACCCGCCCGTGTATAGAAATCGGCAGCCGGACGCAGCGCAACGCGCGCGAAGCGCGATGTCTCGGCTTCGCCCACGTTGCTTGAACTGGTCTACTTATAAAGCCGCGGACCTATTTCCGCCCCAGTGTCGCCGCATTCCGGCGCGCGATCTGCTGCGACCCGTCGCGCCGGCCGTGTCAGGCTTTGCGCAAGCGGGTCGTTAGATTTTCCACCTCGGCCATGAAGGCGGACGTCCGTTGAGCGAGGAGCCCCTGAAGTTGCGCGGCGGCGTCCGGGTACTCGTCCAGGATCTTCAGCATCTGGCTGCGGGGGAGGAGAAGCAGCTCGCAGGTGGTTTGTGCCACCGCGCTCACGCTGCGCTGTGTCGGCACGACGAGGGCGAGCTCGTCGATGAGCTGGCCGACGCCGGCGACGCGGGGCGCCACCCCGTTCGCCATGCCGTAGAGGCGGAGTTGACCGCCGAGGACCAGAACGGCGCCCTCGGCCGGCTCGCCCGCTTCAAACAGGCTCTGGCGCGGCTTGAGATTGACGGGGTCGCTCGCGAACGCAAGCAGCTTCAGCGCGTCGTCGCTGAGGACGCGCAGAAACGGCGCATTGCGCATCACCGCCATGTGACGGGCGAGACTCACTTAGAGTGACGCCGTCCGCGGCATGAGCTTGTAGCCGCCACCTTCGGTGACGAGCAGCTCCGCCGACGCGGGGTTCTTTTCCATTTTTTGGCGCAGACGGTAAATGTGAGTCTCCAGCGTGTGAGTCGTGACGCCGGAGTTGTAGCCCCACACCTCGTGCAAGAGAACGTCCCGCGTGATCGGTTTTTCACCGGCGCGGTAAAGATATTTGAGGATCGCGGTTTCTTTCTCGGTGAGCCGCACGCGCCGTCCGTCGGGCTCCATCAGGATCTTCGAGGCTGGCTTGAACATATAGTGGCCGATGGCGAAGGTCGCGTCCTCGCTCTGATCGAACTGGCGCAGGTGCGCCCGGATGCGCGCGAGGAGCACCGCGAAACGGAAGGGCTTCGCCACATAGTCGTTGGCGCCCGCCTCGAGGCCGACGATCGCGTCGGCGTCGGTCGTGTGGCCGGTCAGCATGATGATCGGCGCCTTGAAGCCCGCCGTGCGCATCAGTCGGACGGCTTCGCGTCCATCAAGGTCCGGCAGACCCACATCCACGATCGCGAGCGCCACGTCGTTGGTCTTCGTTGCGGCGACGCCCTTTGCGGCGGTGTCGACCGCGAGGGGGGTGAATTCCTCGTAAAGTCCGATCTGTTCCGAGAGCCCCTCTCGCAAATCCTCATCGTCGTCGATGATCAGGATGGTCCGTTTCGTCACCGCTGCCTCCCCTGGTCGATTGATCCTTACCCGCCTAGTGTGGGGTCTCGATCCGCCGCAAACGAGCATTCCGCGCGTCGTACATGCAAAAAAATCTTCTCGAGGGGGCGCGTCTGCGCGGCCCATGGGGCCCTCCGCGTCCCATTCGCACGCCCCGCAAACGCCGCAAAAGGCCCGGAAATGCCTGGCCTTACGCGGTCGCCGTGGTCCGTCCGGCACCGGGTCGGCCGCGACAGGCGATCCTCACCTGCGCCGGGCGCAATCACATCGTCGCGATCGGGCGCGGCGGAATTAAGACGCTGAAGCGCGAGGGCGACGGCGCGAGCCCGCGGGCGCGCATCGTTCCGCTCGCATTATTGACCCGCTCGCGGGCGATGTCGCCCATCCCGACCCGCCGTGTCGGACCGGCCGACGGATGGGGCGACGATCTCGGCCGCTTCGCGACCTACAATCGCGCCTGCCGTTTGCCGGAGCCCGGATCGCACGAGCGGCTGATGCGCGAGGACGCGCTTTATGACTATGTCATGGTGACGGATCACAACCAGCGCCCGCGCGTCGTTCGGGGCGGCTCGGCGATCTTCATCCACGTCGCGAGGCCGGGCCTCACGCCGACGGAAGGGTGCATCGCCTTCCCCGCTGCGTTATGGCGACGTGCGATGGTGCCGATCGGCCCCTATGTAATCGGCGAAAACACGAGACGCGCACGACGATGATCCCATTTCGCAAGATGAACGGCCTCGGCAACGACTTCGTGGTGGTGGATGCGCGGCGCCATCCGCTCACCCTGTCGGCGGACCGCATCCGCGCCCTCGCCGACCGTGAGAACGGTCCGGGCTTCGATCAGTTCATCGTGATCGAGCCCGCCGAGGCGCCGTCGGTCGCCACGATGCGGATCATCAACGCCGACGGGGGCGAGGTGGAGGCGTGCGGCAACGCCGCCCGCTGCGTCGCGGCGCTCCTCCTCGACGAGACTGGCGGCCCCGAGGTGCGGATCGCGAGCGCCGGCGGATCCCTCCGCGCCTGGCGCGCCGAGGGCGCCAATATCGCGATCGACATGGGCCCGCCGCGTTTCGACGCCGCGTCGATCCCGCTGGCAGACGGCGCGGGAGACCCGCTCGCCCTCACGTTCGACGAGGCGGATCTCGCAGCCTACGGGCCGGCGGCCTGCGTCAATGTCGGCAATCCGCACGCGGTCTTCTTCGTCCCGGACATCGACGTGGTGCCGCTTACCACCGTCGGGCCGCGCTTCGAGACGCACGCGGCGTTTCCGCAGCGGGCCAACATCTCGTTCGCGACGATCGACGGCCCGTCATCGGTCCGCGCCGTGGTGTGGGAACGTGGCGTCGGCCCCACGCGGGCCTGCGGGACGGCCGCCTGCGCGATCGCCGCGGTCGGCAACCGTCTCGGCCGTCTCGATCCGAAAGTCGACGTGACGCTGCCGGGCGGAACGCTGTCGATCAGCCTGGTCGACGGGCGGATCGTGATGTCCGGCCCCTACGCGCTCGACTGGACCGGCGCGATCACCGAGGGCGGCTATATCCGCAATCCGGTGCCGGCAGCCGTCTGACGGCGCCGGCCCCTTTGGATCGGAAATCCGCCGATCAGGCGGAGAGCTTCAGCGCCGGTTCGGCCGCCGAGACGTTGCGCGCCTCGCCCGCCTCGGTCCAACCATCGAGGAACCGGCTGAGCCACGCCTTCACCGGCGGATCGTAGATCGCGCGGCCGGAGAAATGGTCGCGTCGCTGGCGGGCGCCGGGCAACTTCATCCGCTCGCTCGCCCGCGTCGTCCAGCGATACATCATCGCGAGCGTCAACTCGGGGTGAAATTGCAGCCCATAGGCGCACGGACCGACGCGGAAGGCCTGCTCCTCATAATGATGGCTGCTCGCGAGGCGCTCGGTCCCGTCGGGCGTGCGGAAGCCCTCGCGGTGCCACTGATAGACCTTGGCGGGCCAATCCATCAGGTCCCGGCCGGCCTCGGTCGGCGTGAGGTCATAATAGCCGATCTCGACCTGCCCGTTCGGATGCGGACCGACGCGTCCGCCGATCGCCTTGGCGAGCATCTGCGCGCCGAGGCAGATGCCGAGAAACGGCGTCTCCTCCTTGAGCGGGACGTCGATGAAGTCGATCTCGCGCTTGACGAACGCATCGGTGTCGTTCGCGCTCATCGGGCCGCCGAAGATGACGACGCCGGCATAGTCCGCCGTCGACGAAGGGAGGGTGTCGCCGAGTGCGGGACGGCGCATGTCGAGCCGATAACCGCGCTCGACCAGCATGTGCCCCACGCGCCCCGGCGTCGAATGCGCCTGATGAAGGATGATGAGGATGGGCCGTTCGCGTTTGACCGCGCCCTCGGCCGGTTGAGGAGGTGCTGCGAAACTGGTCATGGGCTAAAAACGTAGCAGACGAATAGCCTTTACGCTATCACCGCGCGTCCCGTTTGGCCTCGATATTCTTGCGGATGGTCACGCGATCGCGCGAGGTGACGCCGATCAGCTCCGCCACGCGCCAGACGATATTGTCCTCGAACTCGGACACTTCGCCGTCGGCGTAGACCATCTCCCACATGAGTTCGACCACCTCGCGACGGCCGTCTTCATCGAGCTCGCGCTTGAGGACCGACGTGAAGCTGTAGAGGTCGACGGCCTCGTCGTCGCGCTGTGTCGCCTCTTCGACGAGCTCCTCGGTCTCCTTCGGGGACAGCGCATAATGCTGGCTCAGCACCTCGCGCAGGCGCCGCTTCTCGTCCTCGGTGACGACACCGTCGACGGCGACGATGTGGACGAGGATCGCAGCCACCGACAGCCGCGGATCGGCGACCGAGAAATGCTCCTCCCCCTCTCCGGCGTGGGAAATTTTCGTAAGCCAGTCGTTGAGCGCCTGCAGCACGTTCAATCCCTTCCCGATCGAATGGTCTCGTATCGCCGTTTCGCCGGACACGGCGCGATCACCGCGCCGAGCCGAATGGTGAACCCTCGTGATTTGCGTGCACCATGCGGGCATCGCAACTCTCACTATGTCACACCGAATCCGTCGGTGCGGCATCGCCAGGAGGAAATCGCGATGAGACGGGCCCTTTTTCTGTCGCTCGCCGTCACCCTATCAACGCTCGCTGGAGCGGCTCTTGCCGGCGAGCAGTACGTGAACGCGAGCGGATTCGCCAATTCCGGTTATGACGTCGTCGCCTATTTCGACATGACGCAAGCCCCGGTCGGGCAGAACCAGCCGCCCGCGCAGCCGGGTTCGAAGCAATTCACGACGACCTATAACGGCGCGACCTTCGCATTCGCCTCGGCCGACAATCTCGCACGGTTCGAGGCCAATCCGGCCCGCTACGCGCCGCAATTCGACGGACATTGCGCCTATGGCGTCGCCCAAGGCGGCAAGGTGCCGGGCAATCCGAACCTGTGGCGGATCGTCGACGGCAAGCTCTATCTCAACATCACGCCCAACGTCGTGACGTTCTGGGAGGAGGACATTGCCGGCAATGTCAGGACCGCCGACGGCAATTGGTCCGGCATCGAGCCCGAACCCGCATCGACGAGCCCCGTCCCGAAGCTCGACGCGGCGCTCGCCCCGGCCATGTGAGGCGGCCGTCAGGCGAACGCGTCGAACGGCGCGTAACCGGCCTTTGCGAGGCGCCCGGCGAGCGCGTCGAGCCGTGCGCCGCTCCGCGCGAGGAGCGTTGCGCGATCCTCCGCCCCCGTCACCGGATCGACGGCGACGACGCCGAGACCCGCCCAATCCGGCACAGCCCGGCGCCAGCGTTCCGCGATATCGGGACCATAGAGGCGATAATGCCCGTGCTTGTCGGCCCGCGGCGCGCCGTATTCGACCGTCGCCTCCATCCGCAACAGGTCCGGCACCGAAAGGAACACGACACCGTCCGGTCCGGCGACCCGCGCCAGCTCGCGAAGGGCGGCATGGTCGTCCGCAACATGCTCCAGCACGTGATTGGCGATGACGAGATCATAGGACGCGTCGGGCCGATCGATCGCCGCCATGTCGAGATGATTCGATCCGCCATAGGAGGAGACCTCGAACACGTCGAAGCCGTCCCGCACCGCGGACGAGTCGTCGCTGAATTGCAGCGCTTTCATTCCGGCAAAGGCCGGCGCGATCGCCTCGAACACGCAGCGAAAGGCGCGGTGGCGCTCGAGCGCGCCGCAATGCGCGCAACGCGGCGGCGTCCCTGCCGGCGACATGCGCCCCTTCGGCCCGGCGACAAATTCCACACCGGAGCAGATGGGGCAGACGTCGGCTCGCTTTGACGGCATAAAGGCACGTTCCTATGTTCGCATTATCGGGGCGGGGCGAGGCAAGAAATTGGAACTCACGGGTGAGAAGGTCATCAAGGCATCGCAGACTGCCGTCTATGATGCGTTGCATGATCCCGTCGTACTACGGCAAGCCATCCCCGGATGTCATGCGCTTAGGAAACTCGACGAGGACAGTTACGAGATGACGGCCGGGCTCAAAGTGGGCCCGCTGCGCATCGATCCCGTCATCTCGATCGAGGTCTATAACGAGGATCGGCCGGCCGGATACTCGATCCGCGGCGAGGCCAATGCCGGAGAGAACGGCACCGCGCGCGGCAATGCGCACGTCGCCCTCGCCGCGATCGACGGGTGGACGACGAACCTCGCTTATCACCTCACCATCTCATTGCGCGGTGAGATCGGCTCCCTCGAAACCGCCGTGCTCGACCCGGCCGCGCGCACCCTCGTCGCCGAGTTCTTCTCCCGCCTCCAGCTCCACATCGAAGGCCCGCACGAGCGCGAGGCCGATCCCGAGCCGGCCCTGGCGGACGCCGCGCCGGCCGCCGCTGTCGTTGCGTCGCGCCCCTGGGCCGAGATCGAGGCCGAGGCGATGGCGCGCGAGGCGGAACGGGCCGAGTTGGAGCCTGCCTTCGCCGAAACGCGGTCCGTCGAGCCGTCCCCTCGCCCGATGACCGAGGCGACCAGCGGCCCGATGACCGACGCGACCGGCGCCTATATCGGCCATGAGGCGACCACCGAGCGACCCGCCGCCGGTGACGAGCCCGCCATGCGCCAGGAGGCGGAACCGGCGCGCGCCACGCCAATGACCTACACGCCACCCTCCTCGTTCGGCCAGGCGAGCCGAGACGCGCCGATCGTGGAAGAACCGATCAGCGGCGCCGCCAATATCTGGCGCTGGTTCCTCGTGCTCGTCGGGCTGGTGATCATCGCGCTTTTGCTGTCGGACGGCTTCTAGAGCGCTCGTCCGTCCGAGCGCGGCGCGACGGCCGAGCGCCGCCGCGCCAAGGGCCCGCTACCGCGAGACGCCGGCCCATGCGCCGAGCGCGGCGCGCTCCTCCTCGGTCATCTCGGTGATGTTTCCGAGCGGCATCGCCTCCGTCATGACCGCCTGGGCGACGATCTGACCGGCCCGGCGGCGCATCGCCTCGGGCGTATCGAGCACGACACCGGCGGGCGCCGCCGCGAAGCCCGCGAATGTCGGATTCGCCGCATGACACGTCGCGCAACGGCGCTCGACGATGGCGAACGCCGCCGCGTCCAAGGCGCTGTTGAGGTGAGCTTCGCCGCCCCCCTCCCCGGCCGAGGCGTTGGCGATCATATCAGCCGTGTTGCGGCCGGCACTGGCGAACATCGTCATCCCCACGGCAAGCGCCAGCGCCACCGGCCATTGCCAGGCGATCGCCAGCCCGCTCGCACCGCTTTCATAGGTGTTGAACCAATGGCGGACGATCGCGCCGAGGCACAGCGCGAAGGCGACGATGACCCAGGCCGACGGGTGGCCGAACGTCATCGGATAATGGTTCGACAGCATCAGGAAAATGACCGGCAGCGTCAGATAATTGTTGTGCGTCGACCGGAGCTTCGCGATCGCCCCATATTTCGGATCGGGCGTGCGGCCGGCCTTCAGGTCGGCGACCACGATGCGTTGATTGGGGATGATGACGAAGAACACGTTGCCGGTCATCGCCGTCGCGATCATCGCCCCCGTCTGAAGGAAGGCGGCACGGCCGGAGAAGACGTGCCCATAAAAATAGGACACCGCCGTGATCAGCACGAAGAGCACGCCGAACAGCACCGCCGGGCGTTCGGCGAGCGGCGAGCGGCACAGCACGTCATAGACGACCCAGCCGACGGCGAGGCCGCCGCCCGACCAGAGCACGGCCTGCCACACCGTGAGATCGGCCTTCGACGGGTCGATCAGATAGAGCGGCGCGTTCATCCAATAGACGACGGCCAGCAGCGCGAAACCTGACAGCCACGTCGAATAGCTCTCCCACTTGAACCAGTGGAGTTCGTCCGGCATCTCGGCCGGGGCGATCATATATTTTTGCGTGTGGTAGAAGCCGCCGCCATGGACGGTCCAGTTCTCGCCCTTCACCCCGGCCGGCATCCCGGCCCGGCGCTTGAGCGAGGCATCGAGCCACATGAAATAGAAAGACGAGCCGATCCAGGAGATCGCCGCCACCACGTGCGCCCAGCGGATAAAGAGCGCAAGGAAATCGTGCACGCTGCCCATCGTCTCCCCGGCGGCTCGCCTCGACCGATCGATCCTATGCAAATCTTCGGCCGCTTGGGAACGCGCCGGCGCAACCTTGAGGAGCGGGACGAGACGATTTCCCCGTACCCGCCTCTTGCGGCGCCCCGGCCGGCGGGCGACTAAATTGCCCCGCGGCCATGCGCGGCGAGGGGAGGCTTCGTGACACGCGACGAATTCGTGACCCGATACGGGGCGATCTACGAGCACAGCCCCTGGGTCGCCGAACGCGCCTGGGACGGCGGCATCGCTCTCGACGAGGCGCTCGCCCCAGTCTTCCGCCGCATCGTGGAGCGCGCGGGAACGGAAGCACAGCTCGCTTTGCTCCGCGCCCATCCCGACCTCGCAAACCGGCTCGGCGCCCGCTCGCTGACCGCCCATTCGGCGAATGAACAGAGCGGCGCCGGCCTCGACCAGTGCACCGAGGAGGAGTTCGCCGCCTTCCAAGCCCTCAACACGCGCTATGTGGTGCGCTTCGGCTTCCCGTTCATCATCGCCGTCAAGGGCCTCGACCGGGCGGCGATCCTGCGCGCCTTCCGCGCCCGCGTCGACGGGACGCCGGAGGCCGAGTTCCGCACCGCGCTCGACGAGGTCCACAAGATTGCCGCGTTGCGCCTCGCCCCTGCCGACGCCGATGCCGACGCCGAAAAGCCGGCCCGGCGGCCGATCGACCATGCCGCCCTGCACGCCCTCGTGGTCGCCGTCCTCCGCCGCCATCGCGCCGACGAGACCAACGCCCTCGCCGTGGCCGACACCGTCTGCGCCGCTGAGCGCGACGACACCGAGGCGCACGGCGTCTTTCGCATTCCGGGCTACGTGGAAGCCATGAAGACCGGCCTCACCAACGGCAGCGCTCGCCCGCGCCTTCTCGAGGGGCCGAAGGCGGTCGTCGTCGTCGACGGCGATCATGGGGTGACGCCGACGGCCTATCGGATCGGCTTGCCGGCGCTCGCCGAGCGGACGGCCGCGCTCGGCGCGGCGGTTCTCGCGGTCCGCAACTCGCAGCATTTCGCGGCGCTCTGGCCGGAGGTCGAATGGCTCGCCGCGCGCGGGTTCGCGGCGCTCGCCTGCACGGCGAACCTTCCCTATCTCGCCCCGTTCGGCGCGACGCGGCCGGTGTTCGGCACCAATCCGCTCGCCTTCGCCTATCCGCGCGACGGCGGCGATCCGGTCGTCATCGATCTCGCGAGCTCCGCGATCGCCCGCGGCGAAATCCAGATCGCGGCGCGCGACGGGCGACGCGTTCCCCCGGGCGTCGGGATCGACGCCGAAGGGCGGCCGACGCGCGATCCGGCCGCCATTCTCTCGGGCGGAGCGCAACTTCCGTTCGGCGGGCACAAGGGCTCGGCCATCGCGTTGATGGTAGAGCTGCTCTCGGGCGGGGTCGTCGGCGACCTGTTCAGCGATCTTGCGGCTGTAGGAACGGAGGGCAGCGGCATGCCGCCGGGCGGCGTGTTCCTGCTGGCTCTCGATCCCGAGGCGATCGGGGGACCGGGCACGCGCGCCCGTGCGGACGCCTTCATCGACCGTCTCGCCGCGATGCCGGGCGTCCGCCTTCCCGGCGCGCGGCGTCACGCCAAACGCCGCGAGGCGGGGCCGATCATGGTGCAGGCGGCGCTTCTCGAGACCCTGCGCGGTCTCGCCGGGGAGACCTAGAGCGGCGCGCCTCGGCCAAGCAGCGACAGCCGCGAAGCGACTCGGCCATGCGGGACACGCATCCGACCTGGCGCCGCGGGCGTGGGCATGGGCGGTGGCGGTGGCGTCAGCGGATGGAGATTCCGCGGCGCAGGAGATCGACGAGCTGGCGCGCGCCGTGTACCTCGCTGAAATGCTGCAATGTATCGGCGAGATACCAGATGACCACGCGGCCCTCATCGTCGATCCGGTAATTACAGGTCACCTGTCCTTCCAACACCGGCAACGGTTCGGCGGCCTGATCCCCCTCGCTGTCACGGCAGCGAACGCGATGTTCGGACCGGCGGGAGACATAGGGAAAGATCACGCCGTCATAGGAGATGATCGGTTCGCCGTACGCGAGTTCTTCGGTCCACCAGGCGCGGCAGCGACCCTCGAACGTTTCGACGTTGGTCCGAACGGTGCGCTGCGTCACCCTCGCCAACACGCCGCGAAAGAATTTCACCGCGTTCGGATGCGCCCGCGGATCCACCCGTCCGCCGGATTCGCGACCCAAAACCGTCTCGCTCTGCATAGTCTCTCCCACAACCGGCTCCGTACGACACGCATCGCTCGGCCTCGCCGGCCCGAGCGCACCGGCGCGCCACTATGGGATGCCGCCTTCCACCCGTCCAGGGCGCGCGTGGCGTCGCGTTCTGCTGGGCGAGGGCCGCGACGGGCCATGTCCTCGCAGATGCGACGCGGCGGCGGCGACCCGGCGCGAAACCTGCATGAGACGCGGTGGCCCACGCTTCGCGTCGGTGACGCTATCCTCGACCCCGCCGCCCGGCCTATGGTCCCCGGCGACGGCGTCCCGGAACGAGCGCGGATCGGATATCCGCGCGCTCCCCGAGGAGACGGGCGCATGACTGGAGGCTCGCGATGACCGTGATGACGGGCCGGCCGCGCCCCACTCCCGCGCCGCGATGACGGTGACGGATACGCCGAACAGCGGCGCGATGGGCGAGCGCCGTCACGCCGCCCCCCGCACCGCGCCCGGCGCGTGGCTCGCCGCCACGAGCGCGAGGCTCGCCGCATCGCCGGCGATCTACGCGTCGAAGGTGGCCCTCGTCGTCGTCCTCTCGCTCTACGCCGCCTTCCTCCTTGACCTCGATCACACCTATTGGGCGCTGATCACGATCCCCTTCATCGTCCAGCCCGACGGCGGGACGACCGTATGGCGCGCCACCGGCCGCCTCCTCGGCACCCTTCTCGGCTGCTTCTCCGGCTTTCTGATCGCGGTGCTGTTCGGCCAGACCGGCGAGGTCGCGGTCCTCGCCGCTGCCGTCTTCGTGTTCATCGCGGCGGTGTTCGGCCGAATGCAGCGCGGGCTCGATGCCTATGGCTATGGCAGCGGCGCGCTGGTGACGCTGATCATCATCCTCGACACCGGGCCGAACGTCGACAACGCCTTCACGCTCGCTTTGGCGCGCACCACCGAGACGGCGATCCCCGTGGTGATCGCCTTCATCGTGATGCTCGTCGTCTTTCCGCGGTCGATCTCCGACCAGGCCGCCGCGCGGCTGCGCGAGACGCGCGAGGCGACGCTCAAGCTCGTCCACGCGATTCTCTGTTACGACCCGGACGCGGTCGGCGTCGCCTACGAGCCGACGGTGCTCCCCTCCCTGTCGGCCGCGAATATCGCCTTGCGGGGGCTCGCTTATGAACGGACGCGGCGCAACCATCTGCGTCCGCGCATGACCGCCGTCGCCCTCGCGCTCCACAAGCTCGCGATCCGTGCCGAGACGGGGCGCTTCGCCCTCACCCACGTCCCGGACGAGGCGCGCGACACCGATATCAGCGCCGCCCGCCGCCGTTTCGCCGCCGCCGTCGAGCGCCTTCCCGCCGCCGACAGTTCGGCGGAGCAGCGTCTTGCCGCCGCGAACGACATGGCGGCACTCGCCGAAACGCTCCATCCGCGCCAAGTGCTGCCACCCGAAGGCGGCGACCTGTCCGACCGCGGGTTGCGCGTCGGCGCGGCCTTTTTCCGCATGCGCATCATGGCGCTCGCGGTGGAGGAGCTGATGCGCGCCGAGGCCGCACTCGTCGATCCGTCGCGCCCGGCCGAACCGATCGCCCCGTTCGCCGGACGCTATTTCGACCGTCTCGGCGCGCTCGAATACGCCTTGCGGCCGACCATCGTGCTCCTCGTGCTCTCGGCGATCTGGTTCGCGACGGCCTGGCCCAACGGGCTCGTCCTCGCGCTGATCGCGACGGCCGTGACGCTCATCTTCCCGATGCTCGCCCCGCGTGAAGCGCGGATCGCCGGCGGGAAGGCGCTCGGCATCGGGATCTGGTGCGGCGGCGCCATCGCCATGGTGCTCATGATCCTGCTGCCGAATGTCGAGGGCTTCGGCGCGCTGGCGCTGATCCTCGGCGGCGCGATCTTCGCGATTTTCTATACCGCCCAGGGACCGCAGAATATTCCCTATGCCATCGGGTCGGTCATCGCGATCTCGGTGGGATTCCAGCCTCAGAATACGCCGGTCTTCGAACCCGTGGGGCTCGTCAACACGGCCATCACGCTCACCCTCCTGCCGGTCGTCCTCATTATTGCGTTGACGGTGATCTTTCCGGAGGACGCCGCCTGGATCCGGCGGCATCTGCGCCGCGCGACCGATCGGCTCCTGACCGAGGCCACCACGAAGCGGAACACCACCGACGGCGGCGCCGGCACCTTGATCGCCCAGTTCGTCGACATTCTCGTCGATCTCGGCCTCAGCATCGCGCCGAGCGATACGCCGGGCATCCATCTGCGGACGCGCGCCCGGGCGGCGATGATCGTGTCGGGCGAGCTCCATCATCAGCGCCGGATCGAGGCGGCGGGGCATCTGCCGGCGGACCTTGCCGCGTTCGGGCCGCGCCTGTGTACGGCCGTGCTCGTCTCGGCGCAGGTTCGGCGCGGCCCCGCGGACTTGACCGTTTTCGCCGAGCTGCGCGAGACGCTCCGCCGCCTCTATCGCCGCACCGATCTCGACGAGGAGGCCCGTCTCGAATCGCTGCGTTATGCGGCAGTGAGCGAGCTGCTTGCCGCCATCCTCGCCACGGGGCAATTGTCGCGCAGGCCGGAGGGCGCCCATGCATCATGAGATCGCGTTCATCGGAATGCTCTATCCGAGCCTCCTCGCCTGCGCCGTCATCGCGGCGCTCATCTGGTATCTCGTCGATACGGCGATGCTGCGGCTCGGCCTCTGGTCCTACTTCTTTCACCCGGCTCTCGCGCGCCTGTCGCTCTATGTCGTCACGCTCGGGGTCGTCGCCTGGCTCACACCGGATTTTTGAAGCCGATGATCATCGTCCGCCTTCTCCTCACGACGATCCTGACGATCAGCGCGATCTATGCCGGCCTCTATCTGTGGGACGGCATCTTCTACGACCCGTGGACCCGAGACGCCCACGTGCGCGCCGACATCGTGGAGACCGCCCCGCGCGTTTCGGGCGAGATCACCGAGATCGCGGTGACAAACAACCAGACCGTGAACCGGGGCGACATCCTCCTCACCATCGACAAGACCGATTATGAGCTCGCCCTCGCCCAAGCCAACGCGAGCCGCGACGAGGCGGAGGCGCAGCTTGAAATCGCCCGCCAGCAGTCCTCCCGTTACGACACGCTGAAGCGTGAGGGCTCCGTCTCGGTGTCCGACCTCGCGGTGATCAACGCCGATCTCGCGACCAAAGCGGCCGAGGCCTCGTTGAAGGCGGCCGAGGCCGCCATGCGCGTCGCCGAGGTCAATCTCGAGCGCACGGACCTTCGCTCGCCGGTGAACGGGATCGTCGCCAACCTCGCCGCCGATACCGGGGATTTCGCCTCGACGGGGACGCCGGTGATCGCGCTCGTCGACACCGACTCGTTTCGCGTCGACGCCTTCTTCCTCGAAACCCAGCTCGGCCGGATCCGCCATGGCGACGCGGCCCGCGTGCGGTTCATGGCGAACGGCGAGGTGGTCGAGGGCCGCGTCGAAGGGATCGCGCCGGGCATCGCGGTGATGGAGGACGTGTCGAGCGGGCTCCTTCAGGCGCCGGAGCCGTCCTTTCAATGGGTGCGCCTCGCCCAGCGCGTGCCGATCGAGATCAAGCTCGTGACGAGGCCGAAGGGGATTCCCCTCGTCGGTGGCGCGACGACCACGGTGATCATCGAGCCTGCGATGCGCGACGAGCGCCCGCTCTGGGAGCGGATCTGGAATCGCGACGGCCACAGGCGACCCTTGTCCACGTCGGTCGCCGCCGGAGCAACCGGATCGGAAGACGCCGACGATTCGCCGCCGCCCGCCGCAGCAAAGGCCGCACCGCCTCCGGGTGCAGGCGCCCCGCCGCCCGAGCCGGCGCGAACCGATCCGCCCGAGCCTCTGCCCCGGCCGCGCTAGCCGGCCCCGCGCGGCTCAGCCGGCGTTTGGCCGGTCGAGCCAGCGCTTCAGGATCGAGATCGCCGAGCGCTTGCGACCGACCGAGATCTGGGCCGCCTCGATCGGGAAAATGAGCCCGAGGCGGGCACTTTCTTCCTTCAGCCATTCAGGAAGGCGGCCGAGATTGCCCTTCCCGAGCGGCACGAGGTCGGCCTCGTTGGAGTACACCTTGCCGTCGCATTCGCTGTAGCGGCCGATGCCCGGATAGCGCAGCAGGATTTCCCAGGCGCGCGTCGGATGCGGCCGCATGGTGATCGACAGATCCGGGTTGACGGGGCGCTTGGTCGCCCCCGCCTCGTACAGCGCGATCCGTATGGACCAGTCCTCGTCCGCCTCGAAGGGCAGGCCGAGCGTGCGGGCGAGGACGGCGGTCTCCGACGCGTCACGCCGCACGGTGCATTCTGCCCCGAGACGATCGGCGAGCCCGTGAAACTCGAACTCGTCCGCGCCGACGCGCGAGCGCACCGCCGCGACGGTCGCGTTGAGGATCGACATATGGTCTTCGCGGCAAGGAAGCGCGTCGGCGAGTTCCAGCATGTCGCGCAGAAGCTCGACGCGGGTTCGATCGTCGAGCAGCACCACGAGGACCATTCCCCAGAACTGAAGGTTGGTCACGTCATAATGGCCGGTGATGGTGATCGGCGCGTGGATATAGGACAGATGGCGCAGCGTCTCGAGGATCACCGGCGCGTGCTCGCCCAATGCGGAGAACGAATCGAGCTTCGCGCGCATCGCCGGCAGTGTCGTGTATTTGCCGCTGTGCTCGACCAGCTTGCGGCGGGCCGCGAACGTCTTGGCGCTGTCCACGCGCCCGGACGGCAGCACGCCCATCTCGTCGAAGCCGAAGAGGAACAACGTCTCGTGGCGCTTCGCGAGCTGGCTGATCCCGAGCCGGTCGATATCGGGCAACAGCCGCTCATAGGCGGCGACCGCCATCGGGAATTCGCCCTCCCGCATCGGCGGCAGGCCGCCCGTGACATGGAGAAGATGGAAGAAGAGTTCGCCCGTCTCCGCCGGCGTGAGGACGGTGCCCGCACGGCGCAGGAGCGGCGTGATCCGATGATGGTTTCGCGGCCAGAATTTCCCCTGGCGCCGTTCCGCCCATGCGGTGCTTTCGTCCTCGATGAAGGTGCGGAGGATGTCTTGCGGGTCGGTCGTCATCGGTTCGGTCTTCACCCCATTCCTGTCGTCTCGATCGCGCTCGGCCATCCGCGCCGCCCGGGCGCCGCGGCTGATCCGACCATCTAAACCCGCTCGATGACGATGGCGAGGCGCCGGCGTCGAGGCTCAACAGGGCAGTGGATGACCCGCATTATGGTAAGGTGGCGCAACGAGGCGAACCGAGGCGCAAGATCCGCATCGCGCAGAGGGCGACGCGACGCACACCCGCAACAGTACATTGCAGGAAATTCGTCGAGAATTCGGCCCCTGATTTCGCGATCACGAGGATATTTCGCCCAGAATGCAGAAAAAAGTTCGCCAATTTTCGGCAAAATAAGGAAAATCGGCGCGGCATTTGCATGGATCGTTTCTTACGAAAGTGCGAAAGCATAGCCGTTGAACAGGTCGGAGAAAATCTATGGTCGGCACTCCCTTCACCCGCCGGTCCGTGCTGCTGTCGGCAGGCGCCACCGCCATCGCCGGAACGCTCGGTCTGCCCTCGATCGCCTGGTCCCAAAGTGACCGGTTTATCGTTGGAGCACTCAACCCCGTCTCCGGTGCGGGCAGCCCCTATGGTCCGGCGATGCAAGCGTCGATCGTGATGGCCGCAGACGAGATCAACGCCGCCGGCGGGGCCGCCGGGCGCATGATCGAGGTGATCGGCGAAGACACCCAGTCCGCGCCCGACGCCGCCGTGACCGCCGCCAAGAAGCTCATCGAGGTGAACAAGGTCGACGCGATCCTCGGCACATGGTCGTCCGGCGTGTCGCTCGCGGTGATGCCGCTCGCGCTGGCGGCGGGCATTCCCCAGGCCGTGACCTCGGGCGCGCCGCAGATCTCCGAGCTCGACGACAAGGACCTCATCTGGCGCTTCAATGCCAGCAACGTCCTTTTCGGCACGGCCTTCGCCAAGGCGGCCGCCGCGTTCGGCTTCGAGCGGCCGGCGACCATGGCGTTCAACAACGCCTCCGGCATCGGCAACTCCGAGGGCTTCACCGAAGCCTGGACCGCCGATGGCGGCGAGGTCGTCGCCGAAGTGGTCTACGAGCCGAACCGCGCGTCCTACCGCTCCGAATTGCAGCGGGTGATGTCGGCCAATCCCGACGTCATCGTCGCCGGTTCCTACCTGCCGGACACGACGATCCTGCTGCGCGAATGGTACCAGCTCGGCGGCACCAACAAGTGGATCATTCCGGGCTGGGCCTTCGGTCCGCAGCTCGTCGAGGCGCTGGGGCCGGATGTCCTCGAAGGGGTGATCGTGGTCGATTCGATCTCCAACGAAAGCGCCGCGTCCTACGATCATTACGCCAAGATGTTCGCGGAAAATGCCGGGCCGAACCTCACCCGCAGCGTCTACTCCACGATCGCCTATGACATGATGATCACCTTCGGCCTTGCGATCGAAGCGGCCGGTCCCGGCGCCTCGATCGCCGAGATCAACGCCAAGATCCGCGAGGTCGCCTCGCCGGGCGGCACGGAGGTGTTCACCTTCGCGGAAGGCAAGGAGGCCCTCAAGAACGGGGACATCAACTATCAGGGCGCGTCCAGCCGCCTCGATTTCGACGAGTTCGGCGACGCCAAGCCCGACTTCGCGGCGGCCGTCATTCGCAATGGCGAACTCGTCCGATCCGAAGTGATCACGCTCTAGAGTGATGGATTTCGCCCTGTTCGCAAACCTCGCCTTCAATGGTCTCATTGAAGGCGCGGTGATCGCTTTGCCCGCCGTGGCGCTGACCCTCGTGTTCGGCGTCATGGGCTTTCCCAACGCCTCGACGGGCGACGTCATGACCGCCGGCGCCTATGCCGCGCAGACCGGCCAGATCGCGATGGCGGGCTCGATCGTCGCCGGCGTCATCGTCGGCAGTGTCGCCAGCGCGCTCCTGGCGCTCGTGTTCTATCTGTGCGTGTTCCGCTTCTTTCAGGGGAGGCCGAGCATGTACGCGCTGGTCGCCTCGATCGGACTCGCCTTCGCCACCCGCTCCACGCTGACCTTCTTCCTCGGCTACGATCAACGCGTCTTCCCGATCCCGCTGACCCGCGCCTTCAGCTTCGGACCGCTGCGCATCGTGCCGTCGGACCTTTATATTCTCGCCACCTCCGTCGGCGCGATCGTCCTCGTCTTTCTGCTCCTTTATGTGACGCCGCTCGGGCGGCGGATGCGCGCCGTCGCCGACAATCCCGACCTCGCCCGCTCCTGCGGGATCTCCTCGCACCGCGTCCTTTCGGCGATGTGGCTGATCGCCGGCGCCGTGACCGGGCTCGGCGGCATCCTCTTCGGCATCAAGACGGTGATCACGCCGCTGATGGGATGGGAGGCGCTGCTGCCGGCCTTCGCCGCGATGATCCTCGGCGGTATCGGCAACCCCGCGGGCGCGATCGCCGGGGCGCTCACCATCGGCATCGCACAGGAGCTGTCCACCCCGTTCGTCGGCTTCACCTACAAGATCGGCGTCGGCTTCGCGATCATGGTCCTCGCGCTCGTCCTGCGGCCGTCCGGCCTCTTCAATCTATCGGCGCGGGTGCGCTGACGATGACGGCTTATCTCATCGCCATGGCGATCGTCGCGCTCATCTACATGCTGCTGACGATCGGCCTCAATCTCCAATATGGCTATACCGGCCTCGCCAATTTCGGCCATGTCGGCTCATTCGCGATCGGCGCCTATATCACGGCGCTCATCACCACCAATGGCGGCTTCGCCTACGTCTCGCTCCCCGCTTCGGTGCTCGGGGCGGCACTCGTCGCGTGGCCCGTCGCGCTCCTCTCCAAACGGCTCAGAACGGACTATTTCGCCATCGCGACGCTGGCGGCGTCCGAGACCCTGCGCCTCGCCATCATCGAGGAAGACTGGATCACCAACGGCGTGCACGGGATCACGTCCATTCCGAATATGTCGGTGGCGCTGGGGCTCGATGTCGATCCCAACATCCTCATTCTGACGCTGCTCATCGCGGCCAATCTCCTCGCCGTGGCGCTGATCACGCGGATGGTGAAAAGCCCGTTCGGCCGCACCATCGAGGCGATCCGAGACGACGAGGACGCCGTGCGCGCCCTCGGCAAGGAGCCGGCGACCTTCAAGGTGAAGGTGTTCGTGATCGGAGCCGGCCTCGCCGGGCTCGCCGGCGCCTTCTACGCTCACTATTTTTCGTACATCTCGCCGGAGCAATTCCTGCCGCTCATCACCTTCTATGTCTGGATGGCGATGATCCTCGGCGGCACGGGCAGCATTCTCGGCGCGGTCGCGGGCAGCCTCGTCCTCGTCCTCTTCCTCGAAGGATCCCGGTTCGTGCGGGACATCCTGCCGGGCGTGACGGAGGTCGAGATGGCCTCGGTGCGCCTCTTCGTGGTCGGCATGGCGCTGGTGCTCCTCACGCTGCTGCGTCCGCAAGGGCTGATGGGAGATTTTCGCAAGCGATGATCCTGTCTCTCTCCCATGTCGCCTTCGCGTTCGGCGATTTCCGCGTGCTCGACGACGTCTCGCTCGACGTGCCGCCGAAGGAGATCGTCGGCCTGATCGGCCCCAACGGGGCCGGCAAGTCGACACTCTTCGCCGTCACCAGCGGCTTCGAGAAGCCCCTCGCCGGAACGATTATGCTCGACGGGCGCGACATCACCCATGACGGGCCCGTCGCCCGCGCGCGGGCCGGCCTCGGGCGCACCTTCCAGGTGCCGCGCGAATTCCGCCATCTCACCGTCCGCGAGAACCTCCTCGCGGCCGCCCCCAACCAGACCGGCGAAAACCTCCTGCCGCTCTTTCTCAGCCCGCGGCGGGTGCGCGAGGAGGAGCGCGCGCTGCGCGAGAAGGTCGCCGATCTCATCGCGTTCCTGAACCTCACGGCCGTCAAGGACACGCCGTCGGGCAGCCTCTCGGGCGGCCAGAAGAAGCTGCTGGAGCTCGGCCGAGTCCTGATGGGTGATCCCAAGGTGATTCTGCTCGACGAGCCGTTCGCCGGCGTGAATCCGGTGCTGATCGACAGCCTCGTCGACCGGATCCGCGAGCTCAACGCGCAGGGCTACAGCTTCCTCGTGATCGAGCACAATCTTCGTGCCCTCTCCGACCTCTGCTCGACCATGCACGTCATGGACCGCGGCGCGATGATCGCCTCCGGCGCGCCGTCCGCGGTGCTCGACGATCCGAAGGTGCAAGAGGCCTATATGGGAGGCGTCCTGTGAACGGCTCGCAACCCCTTCTCGCCACGCGCGATCTCACCGGCGGTTACGGCGAGATCGACATCCTGACGGGCATCGAGATGACCGTCGCCGCGCGCGAGATCGTCACCATCGCCGGCACCAACGGGTCCGGCAAGTCGACCCTCGCCAAGGCGGTGATGGGCTTCTTGCCGCGCACCGCCGGAACGATCCGCTTCGATGGCATCGACCTCCTCGCCCAGCCGGCGGAGAAGCGCCTCGCCCTCGGCATCGCCTACGTGCCGCAGGTCGCCAACATCTTCCCGTCTCTCAGCGTCGAGGAGAACCTCCTCGTGATCGAGAACGTCGCCGACCGGCGCGCGCGGCTCGAGGCGATGTACGCGCACTTTCCCGCGCTGAAGCCGCTGCGGCGGCGGCGGGCCGGGAGCCTTTCCGGCGGTGAACGGCAACAGGTCGCCTTCGCGCGGACGCTGATGCCGGAGCCGAAGCTCATGGTGCTCGACGAGCCGACGGCGGCGCTCTCGCCCGCCATCGTCTCGAAGATCCTCGCCCTCATCCGCACGCTGCCCGAGGCGGGCGTCGCCGTCCTCCTCGTGGAGCAGCGGGCGCGCGAGGCGCTCGCGATCAGCGATCGCGGCTACATCCTCGACCAGGGGCGCATCGTGCTCGCCGATACGGCGGCCGCGCTCCTGTCCGACACCCGCATGGCCGAGCTCTATCTCGGCCACGGTCTCACCGAATCCGACAAGGCCCCTTCATGATTGCCGTTCTCGAAAACGCCAATGTCGTCGACGTCGACGCGGCGACCGTCCTTCCCGATCGACACGTCGTCATCGAAAACGGCGTGATCCGCGAGATCAGCCCCTCCCCGGTCCGGCTGGACGAGGCCGAGCGGACCGATCTCGCTGGACGGTACGTCATCCCCGGCCTCATCGACTGCCATGTGCACGCGACCGCCTACAGCGCCAACCTGTCCGAGCAGCCGCGCCAGTCCCCGATGTACGTCGCCGCCCGCTCGCAAGAGGTGCTGCGGGGGATGTTGAAGCGCGGGTTCACCACCGTGCGCGACGAAGGCGGCGCCGAGTTCGGCCTCGCCCTCGCGGTCGAGGAAGGCTGGTTCACCGGTCCGCGCATCCTCTATTGCGGCAAAGCGCTCTCGCCGACCGGCGGGCATGGCGACCTCCGCCCGATGGGCGTCGACACCCAGGACGAATCCTACGCGCTCGTCAGCCTCGGCCGGATCTGCAACGGCGTCGACGCCGTGCGGGAGGCCGCGCGCGACGAGATCCGCCGTGGCGCGCATCACATCAAGATCATGGCCAATGGCGGAATTTCCTCGCCGACCGACCGGATCACCTCCGACCAGTTCTCCGAGGCCGAAATCGCCGCCGCGGTGGACGAGGCCGAGATGGCCGGCCTCTACGTCACCTCGCACACCTACACGGCGCGCTCGGTCGCCCGGTGCGTGCGGAACGGGGTCCGCTCCATCGAGCACGGCAATCTCCTCGACGAGGAGACGGTCGCCCTGATGAAGGAGCACGGCGCCTATCTGGTGCCGACGCTCTCCTGCTTCCGCGCGCTGTCGGAAGTCGGCGAGGCGTCGGGCTTCCCGCCGGGACGGATGGACAAGATCCGCCAGGTTCTGGACGGCGGCATCAAGGCGGTGGAGATGGCCTATCGCGCCGGCGTCCCGATGGCCTACGGCACGGACCTTCTCGGCCCGATGCACGGCTACCAGCTCGACGAGTTCGCGCTGCGGGCCGACGTCGTGCCGCCGGCCGATCTCCTGCGCTCGGCAACGAGCAACGCGGCGGACCTCGTCTTCCGCAAGGACATCGGCCGCATCGTCGAGGGCGCGCAGGCGGACCTTGCGGTGCTCGACGCCAACCCGCTCGACGCGGGCGTCCTCCCGGCCTTCGCGGACCATCTGAGGGCGGTCTATAAAGGCGGCATCGCCGTCGCCTGACATGATCGGCGGGACGGGCCCCGTCGGCCCGTCCTATCCGAAGCCCCGTTCGGTCGCATCTGAGGGAACGCCGCCCCGCACTCGCGCGGTCGGCGCGATATGCCGCGCGCCAGCCTAGGCCGGCGGCGGACGCTGGGGCGCCTCAAGCACGCTTGCCGTGACGCTTCGGCGTCACTCCCCTGCCGATCGCGACATCGCCGCCTCGGGCCGCTTCCGAAGCCGCCGACCAACGCCGTACCATTCCCCCCATCGAACCGATCTGCCGGGCGAGGCCCGAACGGCGTCACCCACGCGATCGGAACCGTCCTCAGGAACGGCGGAAGACCGCCGACGGAGCGCGAACGAAGCGCCGCGACCAGGCTGATTCGCCGGGGGCGATGACGTTGCGGATTGTGTGGAGTTCGACTTTGGGGGAAAGGGTTGGTGGAGGGGGTTGGATTCGAACCAACGTAGGCATAGCCAGCGGATTTACAGTCCGCCCCCTTTAGCCACTCGGGCACCCCTCCGGGCCGTTTCGAAGCGGCGTGATAAAAGGGGTTGGACGCGAAGTCAACGATCGGACGGAAATCTCACCACATGGATGACAATGAGCCCTACTGGCTGTTCGGACTGCACGCGGTACGGGCCGCCCTCGCCAACGAGCGACGGACCGTTCACCGTTTCGTCGCGACGCCGAACGCGATGCGGCGCCTCGAGCCGCTGCCGCTGAAGCCGGCGGTGGAGAAAATCGACGTCAGGGCCCTCAACAAGCTCCTCGGCGCCGATGCCGTCCACCAGGGCGCGGCGATCTATGTGTCGCCTTTGCCGATGCTCGAGATCGAGGCGTTGCGCGAGGCGCGATGCGTCCTCCTCCTCGATCACATCACCGATCCGCACAATGTCGGCGCGATCCTGCGCTCCGCAGCCGCCTTCCGCGCCGATGCGGTGGTCACGACAAAGCGTCACAGCGCCTCGGAGAGCGGGGTTCTCGCGAAATCGGCGTCCGGTGCGCTCGATCTCGTCGACATCGCCGTCGTCACCAATCTGAGCCGCGCGATCGAGACACTGAGAGGCTACGGCTTCCGCGTCGCAGCGCTCGACAGCGAGGCCGCGGTGCCGCTCGGCGGGCTCGAGCCGGCGGAGCGCTGGGCCTTCGTTCTGGGGGCGGAGGGCAAGGGCGTGCGGCCAGGCGTCGCCGCCGCCTGCGACGTGACCGCCGCGATCGAGGTGCCGGGCGCACTCGCCTCGCTCAACGTGTCGAACGCGGCGGCGATCATGCTGTACGCGGCGAACGAGCGGCTTCTCACCACGCCACCGGGCGCGATCCCACGCACCGCCTGACGGACCGCGGACGCGACACGAAAACGCCGGCGCCGAATGGACGCCGGCGCCGAAATCTCATCGACCGATCGGGGCTCCGGGGCCGGCGTTGCAATGGCGCAACGCCGAGCAAAAATCAGAAGCACATCCTGACGCCATCGGGCGTTTGGACGGTTCCGGTGTTCGGATTGAAGCTCGGCCATTTGGAGGTGCAATAGCTGAACCAGGCCGGAGTCCAGGGTTCAGGCTTGGCGTAAAGGTACGCCTTGCCCATCGGAACGAGGAAATTGACGCGCGGGGAAATGGGGGCGGTGACGAACCACTCCCCCCGCCGAGGGGGGCGTTCGGAGCTGGTCGCCCACGGCTCTGACAGGCCATAATAGCGCGGCTGGCCACGCGAATCGTGCCCGCGCTGGACGGCATAAAGATCGGCGGCCACCGCCGGCGAAGGTGCAACAAAGGCGGTCGCCACACACATCACCGCAAGGGCGAGACACGCGACCACGACACAACGTCCGAGCACCATTCGCAACATCCTCCTCACTGTGGAAAAAACCCTGTCTCATTTGGCTGGCCAAGGCAATGCCGGAGCGTTGACGCCATCCCGTCCCGGCCTGATAAGGAGGCCTCCGGGGCCGGCTTAGCTCAGTTGGTAGAGCATCTGATTTGTAATCAGGGGGTCGGGGGTTCGAGTCCCTCAGCCGGCACCAATTATTTCAAGGGGTTAAGCCCTTGACCAATCCAACGCCGTGACGCGTTTTACAGCGTCCTTATCCATTTGGACGGACGACTCGGGATGTCGTCGATCCGTATCTGATTCACGCGCGTTCCAGCGTTGGGATCGCAGCGATGTCGACCTCGCGCTCCGCATGCCACTGGTCATAGGCGGCCTGCATCCGGAGCCACACGCCACCGCCATTCCCGAACAGCTTCCCGAGCCGTACGGCGACGTTCGCCGTGACCGGCTTCTTCTCGTCGAGAATGTCATAGAGATGCTGCCGCGAGATGCCGAGCATCCGAGCGATCTCGACTTTCGTCTTTCCAGCCGCCGGCAAAACGTCCTCGCGCAGGATCTCGCCAGGATGCGAAGGGCAACGGTCTTGATTGCGAATGGCAGTGTACTCAGTCATCGTCACGCTCCTCAGTGATACTGCTCGAAATCAACGCGGTAGGCGTCGCCGCCTTCGAACTCGAACGTCACGCACCACGGACCGTTGATGTGCACCGTGTAGCGCGCGGGGTCGGCCCCGTGCAGGGCGTGGAAGTCAAAACCCGGCAGGTTCATATCAT
This sequence comes from Acuticoccus kalidii, assembly GCF_021556395.1. Taxonomy (GTDB): domain Bacteria; phylum Pseudomonadota; class Alphaproteobacteria; order Rhizobiales; family Amorphaceae; genus Acuticoccus; species Acuticoccus kalidii. The sequence goes on along the minus strand of NZ_JAKGCS010000006.1, from coordinate 45,332 downwards.
CCGCCTTTAACGCAGCGTCGAGCTGGTCAAGACGACGAAGGATCCGATCGTGCAGGCGTTTGTCGATCTTACCAGTATTCCCCTTCTCCCAAAGGTCGCTAAGCGGTTTGGAGCGGAAGGTTTTGATCGCCATGAGCCGAATGTAAGCTATCAGCTGACATCCAGCAAGGGGGTCAAAGCACACGCATGTGCGATACGAAAAGCCCCGTCTTGCACGGACGCGCCCGGCTCGTGCCTCGGATGACCGGCGTCAGCCGCGCGGTCGCGCCGCGCGGTCTTCGCAGGCGGTGGCTCGCTTTGAGCAGATCATCGGCACACAGCGCGAGCGAAACTTGAGCCTTCTCCAATACTAAAAATATTTCTAAAAATTGCTCGAATTCGTGCCGCGATCACACAAGCTTAGGTTATTCTCCCCGGCGGCAATTACGCCACGACACGCCGCACAGAGGCGTGCATGACGCAATTTTCCAGCGGGAGGAGGCCTCGATGTTTGATCGGAACACAATCGCGATCGGGCTGGCTGCTCTATCGCTCGTCGCGTGGACCGGCGATGCCGTGGCGCAGACTGCGTCCGACGGACCGGGAAAACCGAATATCCTCGTTCTATGGGGCGACGATATCGGACAATCCAACATCTCTGCCTACACATTCGGGCTGCTCGGCTACAGAACGCCGAACATCGACCGAATCGCGAAAGACGGCATGATGTTCACCGACTATTATGGTGAGCAATCCTGCACCGCCGGTCGCTCGTCGTTCATCACCGGCCAATCGGTCTTCCGGACGGGGCTGTCGAAGGTCGGCCTTCCGGGCGCCGAGCTCGGCATGCGCATCGAAGACCCGACGATCGCCGGCCTTCTCAAAGGCGAAGGCTATGCGACCGGGCAATTCGGCAAGAACCATCTCGGCGATCGGGACGAACATCTGCCCACGAACCATGGGTTCGATGAATTTCTGGGCAACCTTTATCACCTGAACGCCGAGGAAGAGCCGGAGAACGAAGATTATCCGGCCGATCTCATGCTTCCAAACGGCCAAACCTTCATCGAGCGCTTCGGTCCGCGCGGTGTCCTTCACGCCATCGCGGGCGGAGAGATCGAAGACACGGGCCCCCTCACGCGCGAGCGCATGGAGGCCATCGACGACGAGACGGTCGACGCCGCGATCGACTTCATCGAGCGCAAGACCGGGGAGGGCACGCCCTGGTTCGTGTGGTGGAACGGCACACGAATGCATTTTCGCACGCACGTCTCGCCGGAGATGCGCCAGCGGGCGAACGACATCGCCGGACACCCCGTCGACGAATATAGCGCCGGGATGATCGAGCACGATCTGCACATCGGCCGCTTCCTCGACAAACTCGACGAACTCGGCATTTCCGACGATACGATCGTGTTCTACTCGACCGACAACGGGCCGCACATGAACACCTGGCCCGATGCCGGAATGACGCCCTTCTGGAGCGAAAAGAACACCAACTGGGAAGGCGGTTGGCGCGTGCCCGCGATGGTGCGCTGGCCGGACCATATCGAAGAGGGCGTGGTCAACAACCAGATCGTCCATCACATGGACTGGCTGCCGACCTTCCTCGCGATGGCCGGCAACGACCACGTGAAGGAAGACCTCCTCAACGGCGTGACCATCGACGCCCTTGGTCGCGACTATCGGGTTCACCTCGACGGCTACAACATCCTGCCGATGCTGACGGGTGAAACCGACGAAAGCCCCCGCATCGAGATCTTCTATTTCTCGGACGATGGCGACATGATGGCGCTTCGTCTGTGGGACTGGAAACTGGTCTTCCTCGAGCAGACCGCGTGGGCAACGCTACGGGCCTGGATGGAGCCGATGACGGAATTGCGCATTCCCTTGATCTTCAACCTCCGGCGCGATCCCTATGAGCGCTCCTATCGCACCTCCAACACCTATTATGACTGGCTGCTCGACCACGCCTATTTCCTCGTCCCGGCGCAGCAGGTCGTCGCCAAATTCCTCGACACCTTCAAGGAGTATCCGCCTCGGCAGAAGGCGGCTAGCTTCAGCCTCGATCAGGTCATGGAGAAGTTGAACTCCGCGCCGGCCGCCCAATAGGCCGCGCCAAGAACCGGCGTGCGCCCACCGCGCACGCCGCCCACGTGACCGCTTCTCACAAGGACGCCGATTTGCAATTCGCCCTCGCACCGCTGGTCCGACGTCTCTCCATGATCGTCGCGCTCCTCGCGGCGCCCGCGGCGGCACAGGATGCGACCGCACCCGCTTATGTCGGCTCGCAAGCCTGCGCCACGTGTCATGAGGAGGTCGCCGCGACGTGGGCGCCCTCCCACCATGCCCGCGCCTGGACGCCCCCCTCGCCGGAGACGATCGTCGCCGATTTCGACGGCACCCGCTTCGACGACGCCACGATGAGCGCCCGCTTTCGGATCGACCCCGACGGACGCTTCTTCGTCACCGTGACGGAGGCCGACGGCTCGGTGCGGGATTACCCGGTCCATTCCGTCGCCGGGATCGAACCGCTCCAGCAATATCTCCTCGAGACCGAGCCGGGGCGGCTCCAGAGCTTCGACGTCGTCTGGGACACCGAGCGCGGCGGATGGTTCCATCTCTACCCGGACCAGGGGCTCGCGCCGGGCAACGCCTTTCATTGGACCGGCCCCTACAAGACATGGAATGCGCGCTGCGCCGTCTGTCACGCGACGGGCTACGAGGCGAACTATGACGCGCAGACGGAGACCTACGCCTCGCGCCAGGCCGAGATCGGCGTCGGCTGCGAGGCATGCCACGGGCCGGGCGAAGCGCACATCGCGTGGACCAAGGGGACCGCGCCGCCGGCCGGGACCAATCCCTTCGGTCTCACGGCGGGCCGGATCACGAAGGATCTGGACGCCACCATCGACATGTGCGGCGGCTGCCATTCCCGCCGCCACGCATTCGACGATGCGAGCCCCCTCCCCGGTACGCCCTATGGCGACGCCTACGGTCTCTCACTGCTCGAGCCCGGCCTCTATCACGCGGACGGGCAGATCCTCGACGAGGTCTATGTCCTCGGCTCGTTACTTCAGTCGAAGATGGCGGCCAAGGGCGTGACCTGCGTCGACTGTCACGATCCGCACAGCGCCCGGCTGCGCGCGAGCGGCAATGCGGTCTGCACCCAATGCCACAACGAAGCGGGCAATCCGGCCTTCCCGACGCTCCGCCTCGCCGACTATGACAGCCCCGCCCACCACTTCCACACGCCCGACACAGCCGGCGCCGCGTGCAAGAACTGCCATATGGTCGAGCACGTCTATATGGGGAACGATTGGCGGGCCGATCATTCCTTCCGCATCCCGCGCCCGGACCTTGCGGCAATGACCGGCGCGCCGGACGCCTGCACCACCTGCCATCAGGACAGGGACGCGGCCTGGGCCGCGGCAGAGATCGCCGCCCGCTATCCCGATCCGCGCAATCGCGGTCCGCATTATGGCACGACGCTCGCCGCCGGGCGGTTCGACCCCATCGCCGCCGCGGCCGACCTGCGCGCTCTGATTGGCGACGACGCGGCTCCTGCGATCGTCCGCGCGACCGCGCTCGACATGCTGGGCCAGGTGGCCGACGCGACGCTCGCCGAAGACCTCGCCCGCTATCTCGATGCCGACGATCCGCTGATCCGCCGCGCCGCGGTCCCCGCCCAGGAACGCGCGCCGCCGACCGACGGCGTCCCGCGGCTCCTGTCGCTGCTGGCCGATCCCCTGCGCAGCGTCCGCGTCGAGACGGCGCGCGCGCTGCTCGGCGCCCCGATCGCACGCCTCCCACAAGTGGCGAGCGCCAATCTCGGCCGCGCGATGGGAGAGTGGCGCGCGATGCTCGCCGCGCATCTCGATTTTCCGGAGACGCATCTGCAGCTCGCCGGGATGGCCTTTGCGATGCGCAACATCCCGGCCGCGCAAGCCGCGCTGCAAAAGGCGGTCGAGATGGACCCGCAACGCGTCGACGCGTGGTCGATGCTCGTCCGCATCGCCGCCGCGACCGAGGGCACGCAGGCCGCCATGGCCGTCCTCGCGGAGGCCGAGCGCCACAATCCGGGCGATCCGTCCCTCGCGGCTCTGCGCGGGCGTTGAGGGACCGAAACTAGGCCGGCGGACGGGGCTTCGCTGCGCCCGCCTCAATACAGCTTGCCGCGGGCCGACACCGGCCACAGCGCTTCGACGCGGCCGTCGCGGACGGCGACATAATGGTCGTAAAGGTTGCAGGTCGGGTCGCAATGGCCAGGGACGAGACGCAGCTGGTCGCCGACCTTGAGAGCGTTGGACGGATCCTTGATGACGCCGTGCTCGTCGGAGGCGACGGCATATTCGACATCGGTTCGGCCGAACACCGTCGGCAGCCCCGAATCCATCGCCAGCGCCTTGAGGCCCGCGTCGCACACGGCGCGATCGGCCACCGGATGCGACATCACGGAGGTGAAGACGAAAAGGGCGTTCTCCCACGTCCCCGCATCGAGCCGATGGCCCGCCTCGTCGAGGATCCGGCCGTAGCTCACGTCCATGAACGCGTAGGAACCGCACTGGAGCTCATTGTAGACGTCTGACGCCGATTCCAGCATGTAACTGCCGGTGCCGCCCCCGGAGACGAGCCGGGGCGCGAGGCCCGCCGCCGTCAACGCGTCGGCCACGGCTCGCGTCATCGCCTCGGATTTGGCGAAGGCGGCGACGCGCTCGGCGTGCGTTGCGAAGTGCTGCATCCGGCCCTGATAGGACTGGATGCCCTCGAAGGTGAGGCCCGGCGCGGCATCGACCGCCTTGGCGATCTCCACCGCCGCCTCGGGCGTCGCGACACCGCAGCGGCCGGAGCCACAATCGATCTCGACGAGGCAGCCGAGCGTCGTGCCGTTGCGCACGGCCGCCTCCGACAGCTCGGCGACGTTCGCGACATCATCGACGCAGACCGACACCGTGGCGCCGCGCTGGGGAAGCCGGGCGAGCCGGTCGAGCCGCTGCGCGCCGCGAACTTGGTTGGACACCAAGACGTCCGAGATGCCGCCCCGCACGAACGCCTCGGCCTCCGCCACCTTCTGGCAGCAGACGCCGACGGCGCCGCCCATGGCGATCTGGAGCTTCGCGACGTCGACCGACTTGTGCATCTTGCCGTGGGCGCGCAGGCGCATCCCGGTGCGGGCGAGATGCTCGCCCATGCGGACGATATTGCGCTCCAGCGCGTCGAGATCGACGAGGAGACACGGCGTCTGGATCTCGCTCTCGGCCATGCCCGGTTTCGCCGGAATGTCGTAGCCGACTTCGAGACCCTCGATCGGGTCGGTGTTGAACGCCGTGTCCATCATGTTCGCTCAGGCCGATTCGGGTTTGGGAACTTTCGTGTCCTTCATCTTATAGCGGAACTTCACGTCGGTCAGGCCCGCAGCGTCGGAAAGCTCCGCGGCGAGAAGCTGGGCGGTCTGAATGTCGACGATGCCCTGGGCGATGATGTCGTCCATGGCCGGCACATGGACCACGGTGAGCTTGTCCCCGTCTTCGACCGAGCCGTCGGTGGTCACGAGGAGGGTCGGGCAACCGATCTCGTCGAGATGGCGGGCGAGCTCGATCTCGCGCCCGGCGCCGAAGATCACGACTCCCGTGGTGGCGTCCATCGATTCCATCGGGCCATGCAGATAGTGACGCGTGTCGTAGGCCGAGGCCGGAATCCGCGAGGCCTCGCGGATGAGGAGCGACGCGCCGTCGGCGGTGCCGAGCTTTGCGCCGGCGCCCACGCAATCGATCGCACGGCGCGTCGCGAACAGGCGGCCGAGACGATCCATCTTCGCGGCGGCGGCGGCCTGCACCGTCTTCACCGCCGCCGGAAGGTTCGCCCAGTCGCCGCCGGAGACACCGCGCAGCTTGTCGTGGATGAGGCCGGCGACGAGGAGCGTCGCGGTGTAGCCGGTGGTCGACGGCGTCGCGTCGCTGCCATTGTTGAGACGAACGTGGAAATCGGCCGCCTCGGCGAGCGGGCTTTCCGGGTCGTTGGTGACGGCGATCCGCTTCGCGTTCGGCAGCTTCTGGAGCGCGGCGACGGTCTCGACGCTGCGTCCGCGATGGGACAGGCCGATCACCGCGTCCGCGAGATCGTAGCCGTGGGTCATGTCATCGGAGCGGACGGGGAAGGCGCGCCGGCCGCCCGCCTGGAACGCCCCGGCGGCGACGACGGCGGCGGCGAAGCTCGCCCCGATGCCGGTGATCGCGATGACCGGCCGGTCGAGCGCGGACAGATCCATGCCGGCGAGCTCGGCGCTCGCGGCTTCGAGGGTGTCGGCCAGCGATTCGCTCTGGCGCGCGACGGTGGAACGGTAACTCACGGAAGCATCCTTCTTTCGATCAAATCCGAAGCCCTTGGCGGACGCCGCCCGTGCCGGCCGTACCGGTCGAGGGGGCGATGAGGGAGGCGGCGAGATGGCAGGCGCCTTCGACGGGCTTGCCGCTGAAGAGGCGCGGAACGATCGCCCCCTCGCAGGTCACGGTGACCGCATCGGCGAAAGCCTGCCACAAGAGCGGCTGAGCGACGATCACGCTGCCGCCGGCGACCACGGTGTCGGCCGGTGCGCCGCGCGTCTGGAGATGGCGCACCAGCATCGCGAGCGCGGCGCCGCCTTCGCGGATCACCCGGTGCGCGAGCTCTGAGCCGCGATCGGCCGCCTGAAACACGATCTCGGCATGGCGCCCGACGGCGGTCGCACTGCCGAGCGCGGCGAGGACGGATCCGAGCCGCGGCACGTGCGGCACCTCGAGACCGTCGAACAACAGCTCGACGAGCGGCTCGTCGCGCGAGCCGCCGGCGTCGAAGTGCTGCGCGGCGGCGCGGGCGGCCTCCCGCACGAGGCTCGCGGCGCTGCCTTCATCGCCGATGATCCAGCCCCAGCCGCCGGCGACCATCATCTCCCCGCCCGCCTTGCGGCAGACGGCGATCGAGCCGGTCCCGGCGACGACGCCGATCTGGCCGTGAAGCCCGAGCGCGAGCGGCATCAATTCGGCGTCGTTGACGACCGAGATCGGCGTGCGCGTCCGCTCGACGAAGGCGGCGAGGAAAGCCTCGCACTCCGCCCCGTCATCGCATCCATGGGCGCCGACGCCGATCGCGGCCACCGGCGCCGCTTCGACGAAGCGGTCGACCATCGCGAGAAGGCGCGCAGCGTCCTCGCCCCACTCGCGGCAGCGCCATTCGACGCTCGGCACCACGAGATCCCGCTCGCCGTCGGGGCCGATCGCGCGCAAGTGCGTCTTCGTCCCGCCGATGTCGATGCCGACGATCAGCGGGCGCGTCGCTCCAGACTGCTCCATGATCAGGCCGCCGCGGTCCAAGCGGCCGGGCGAAGGCGGGCCCCATCCGGCCCGAACAGCAACGCACGCTTCATGTCGGGCACCACCCGCATCCGCCCCTCATGAGAATCGAGACCCCGCTCGGCGCGGGCGATGAGACGCGTTCCGTCCGGCAGATGGAGATGGACATACGTCACGTCGCCGAGCTCCTCGACGAGCACGACGTCGGCGTCGAGCACCACGGGGGCGTCGGTGGATTCGCCGTCGGCCAAGACCCGCATGTGTTCCGGCCGCACGCCGATCTCGACGGTCGCAACGGCACTGTCGAAGCCTGCGAAGGCGAGCGCGCCCTCGGCCGTTCCGCCGATCGCGGACAGACGGACGGTCGACGCGTCGGCGCCGGCGACCTTGGCGGGGATGAAATTCATGGTCGGCGAGCCCACGAAACCGGCGACGAAGCGGTTGTCCGGGTCGTCATAGAGGGTGAGCGGGCGGCCGGCCTGCTGCACCTTGCCGGCGTGCATCACGACCATCTTGTCGGCGAGCGTCATCGCCTCGACCTGATCGTGCGTCACGTAGATCATCGTCGTTCCGAGGCGGCGATGGAGGTCCATCAGCTCGGCCCGCATCCTGACGCGCAGCTCCGCGTCGAGGTTGGAGAGCGGCTCGTCGAACAGGAAGACTCGCGGCTCGCGCACGATCGCCCGGCCGATCGCGACGCGCTGCTTCTGTCCGCCGGAGAGCTGGCCCGGCCGGCGATCGAGCAGCGCCTCGAGACGCAAAATCCCCGCCGCCTCGTCGATCCGCGCGCGAATGAACGACTTCGCCTTGCGAGCCATGCGCAGGCCGAACGACATGTTCTGCGCGGTCGTCATGTGCGGATAGAGCGCGTAGGACTGGAACACCATCGCCGCGCCGCGTTGCGCGGGCTCCACGTCGTTGAGCACCTCGCCCTCGATCGCGATGGTGCCCGCCGTCACCTCTTCGAGGCCGGAGATCATCCGCAGGAGGGTCGATTTTCCGCAGCCGGACGGGCCGACGAACACGACGAACTCGCCGCGTTCGATGGACAGGTTCACGTCCTCCAGCACCTGGACGGGGCCGAAGGTCTTGGTGACCGAGTTGATGTCGAGAAAAGCCATTGTCTGTCCTGGTCGCCCTTAGCCCTTGGTTCCCGACATCGCGATGCCTTCGACGATGCGGCGCTGGAAGATCAGGAAGAAGATCAGCGGCGGTACGGCGGCGAGAAGGTTCGCCGTCATGACGACATCGACGGTTTGGTGGGAATAGGGCGAGTTGAAGAGGCCCACGACTTGCCCGACCGTGTACATGTGCGGGCTGGGGGCGACGATGAGGGGCCACATATAGTTGCCCCAGGTCTGCATGAACGTGAGAATCGCGAGCGTGATCAGCGCGTTGCGGCTGAGCGGCAGCACGACGTGCCAGTAGATCTGGAAGTGACTCGCCCCGTCGAGCCGGGCGGCCTCGATCATGTCGCGCGGGATCGAGCGCATGAACTGGACGAGCAGGAAGAACCCGAACGCCGACGCGAGACCCGGCACGACGAGACCTTGCATCGTGTTCAGCCAGCCGAGCTGGGCGGTCAGCAGATAGGTCGGGATGATCGTCACCGCCGCCGGCACCATCAGCGACAGCATGATGATCGCGAACAGAATCCGGCGGGCCGGAAAGTCGAACAGCGCGAACTCGAACGCCGCCATCGACCCGAACAGCAGAACGCCCGCAATGGTGAAGAGAGCGTAGAGCAGCGAGATCAGATAGGCGTGCAGATAGTCGGTCTCGGTGAAGATCATGTAGATCTTGTCGATCCCGTCCTGGAACGAGGTCGGATAGAGGCGCGGATTGATCGAAACCGGCTCGCCCGGATTGGAAAACACGACGTTGACCATCCACCAGACCGGCAGAATGGCGATCAACGCGATGAAGAACGCGAGCATCCAGCGCAGGACGGTCCAGACACGCACCTTGCGGCGGCGCGGGAGCGCCGGGGCGATTTCGGCGACGCTCATCGCGGGGCCCTCAGATTGCGAACGAGGAACATCAGCGCCGTCACGAAGACGATCGCGATGGTGAGGAGAAAGCCGTAGGCCGCGGCTTCGCCGAATTTCACCGCGCCGAACGCGCGACCCATCATGTCCATCACCGGGAAGAGCAACGCATTGCGCCGGCCGCCATAGGAGGTGAAGGAGGAGCCGGTGAGCAGCCACGGCTTGTCGAACACCTGCATCGCCGAGATCAGCCCGTAGGTGATGACGAAGAAGAGCACCGGCCCGAGCATCGGGATCGTCACGTAGACGACCTGCTGGAGCTTGTTGGCTCCGTCGAGTCGCGCCGCCTCGTAGAGTTCGGACGGAATATTCTTCAGGCCGGCCAGAATGATGACCATGTTGAACCCCGCCGAGATCCAGATATCGACGGCGATCAACGAATAGAGCATCGTGCTCGTGTCGTTCAGGAAGTTGATCGACTCGATGCCGAACCAACCGAGGATCATGTTGAGCAGGCCGAAATTGGGCGTGTAGATCCAGCGCCAGATCGTGGCGGCGAGAAAGGCCGGAAGCACCACCGGCAGAAAGTATGCGCCGCGAAAGAACGCGCCCCACGCGCCGGTAAAGCTGTCGACGAGCAACGCGAGACCGAAGGCCACCAAGATCCCGAGCGGAACCGTGATGATGATATAGGTGCCGAGGTTCCACATCGCGCGCTCGAAATCACGGGAGGACAGGATCCTCGCGTAATTGTCGAATCCGACGAAGGTCGCCGGCTTCACCGCATTCCAGTCATGGAAGCTGTAAAAGAGGCCGCTCCCGATCGGGTAGAGAAAGAAGACCGCGAACAGGATGACGAACGGCGCCACCATCAGATAATGCGGCAGGTGTCGGCGCGCTGGCATGCAGGTTCCTTGTTGGGAGCGGCCGGCGCCTGCCGGCCGCATCATCGTTGCAGGGACGATCGAGCGAGGATCAGCCTTCGAGGCAGTAATTCAGCTCGTCGATCATCTCCTTGGCGCCCTCTTCCGGGGTATATTCCCCGTCGGCCGTGGCCGAGGCGAAGTCGATGATGGTCGACAGGTAACAATTCGGCACCGTGTCGACGAAATAGGGCGGATGCGTCTGCAGCGCGTACTTCACGGATTCGACCGAGCGGGCGATCAGCGGAAGATCGGCGACCTCCGGGTCAGCCATCGCGGCGGCATTGGCGTTGTAGCGCGACAGAAGCTTCGCCCAGCGGACCATCTGCTGCTTTTCGGTGATAAAGGCCGCGAACTCGAACGCGATCTCCTGATTGTCGCCGGGCGCGACGCCGATGATCTCGTAGCTCTTGATCCCGCCATGATCGCCCTCGCGGACGCTCGGCAGCAGCACATAATCGTAATCGAGACCGTTCTCGGCCGCCTGGCGGTAGGTCGGATCCACCCACGGGCCGATCGCGTGATAGGCGAGCTGATTGGAGATGAAGAGATCCTTGGTCGCCTGATCGTTCCGGCTGGTGCCGCTGTTGACCGGCACCATGTCCACGAACATCTGCAGGACCTTGGTCATGACCTCGGGGTCGATCTTGGTCGTGCGGGTCTCCCAGTCGATGCCCCAATTGCTTTCGTCGCCGGCCATCGCATAGGTCGCAGCGATCGAGTTGAAGACCAGCGTCTGATCCGGGATCCCGTAGAAGCCGGCCTCTTTGATGGTCTTCATCTGGTCGAGCCACTCGTCCCACGTCGCGGGCGGCGTCGTGGTGTCGATGCCGGCCTTTTCGAGGACGGTGAGATTGCGGAAGAGGAGCGAGCCGAAGCCGGTATAAGGCAGGCAGTAGAGTTCGCCCGGATTCGGCATGCAGATGTTGAGCGCGTCCTCGTCGAACTGGGCGCGATACTCTTCCGGCATCGCCATCCACTGATCGTAAAGGTTCGACAGAGCGCCGACCGAGACGAGCTGCGCGCCGACGCCGGCCGCGTTCATGAAGACGTCCGGCAGCGTGCCGCTCGCGGCGCCGGCGACCTGACCGGCGGTGAGATCGTCGTCGCCCTTGCCGGTGATGTTGATCGTGACGCCGGGATGCTCGGCGATGAACTCGGAAATGAACTCTTGCTGGAGAGCGAGCGCGTCGCCCTGAGCGAAGTCGGAATAGACCCAGTATTCAAGCGTGACGTCCTGGGCGAGCGCTGGCGTGGCGACGCCCGCGGCGATCAGGGCCAACGCCGCGACGCCGGACTGCAGTCTCGTGCTCGTCTTCATCTCGTCTCCTATCAGTTCCACCCACCCCAAGAGAGTGATCACCCTCTTTCGTTAGGCACTCTAACAAACAAATTGTCAGCGACAATAGCCGGACAGGCGAAAACGGCCGTCGGCGGGTGTTTCCGCCGTTCGGTTCGGGCTCTTCGGGTTGTTGGGCGGAATCAGGCCGCTTCGCCGAGAAGGCCGACAAGGGCCCGGTCGACGGCCAGCTTCTCGATACCGAGGGCCGTCGCGTCGACGCCGAGCCCCGTGCTCACCACCTCGACCGGATAGGACAGGCGCCGCGCCACCGCCTCGACGCGTTCGGGCAGCGGCTTCGCCGCGCCGAGCCCACCGCCGAGCACCACGAGACCCGGATCGACCACCGCGACGCACGCGGCGACGAGCGCACCGATATCGTCCGCATGACGCGCGATATGGGCCGAAGCCGCCGGCTCTCCCGCCTCGGCGCGGGCGACGAGATCGGCCGCGTCCTGCGGCACCGGCCCGCCATCCGCCGGCCAGTCGGCGCGGACGCGCCCCATCAGCGCCTCGGTCCCCATATAGCGCTCGACCTCGCCCGGCTCCGGGACGAGGCCGGGGGCAAACGGAAAGGTGAGATGCCCGATTTCGCCCGCCGCGCCATTGTGGCCGCGCAGGAGCTGGCCGGACAGGATGAGCCCCATCCCGATCTTGAGGCCGATCTGGACGTAAGCGAACGTCTCGCGCCCTTTCGCGACCCCATGATGGCGCTCCGCGACGGCGGCGCAATTGACGTTGTTCTCGAGCACGATGTCGACCCCGTCAGGCGGGGTGAAGTGACTGAACAGGATATCCTGCCGCGTCGCGCTGTGATCCTGATCGGGGCCGACGACGCGGGTGGGCAGCGCAATGCCGATCGCCCGCAGCGGCCCGCGATCGGCACGACATTCGTGGATCGCGGCGTTCACCTCGTCGGCGACGGCGGCGCTGATTTCCTCGTTCATCAGGAAATGACTCGACGACAGGCGGTGCACGCGGCTGTGCAATAGCTGCCGGTCGAGCGTCGCGACGCGCACCCGCACATGCGTCGACCCGGCATCGACGGCGATGACGTGCCCCGCCCCCGGCCCGACACGATATTGCGCCGCTTTGCGCCCCAGCGCCCCCTGCACGGCGCCGACCACCTCGATATAGCCGAGGCGTTCGAGCTCTGCGGTCGCTGCGGACATGGTCGGGCGCGAGAGGCCGAGCGTCTGCCCGATTTGCGGACGCGTCGCCGGACCGGCCTCGACCAGGCAGCGAAACACCGCCCGCGCGCTCATGGTGAGGGCCGAACGATGCGCGTCTAAGAGAAATGAGGCCACGGTCAGGTCTTTTGTTCGTCTGCCTGACAATATGCCGGCAAGCATGTTTCATAAAGGATGAAGACGCGGATCGCGAGCCGTCCTGTCTCCGCCTATGGCCGGATCGGCGCCGGCGCCCGAACCCGCCTCGCGCGCGGGGCGACCACCGCCCTCAGTGGCCGACCGATTTCGAGAAGAGATTGACGATCACGACACCGACCACGATGAAGCCGAGCCCGATGACCGCCGCGAGGTCCAGCGTCTGGCGGAACAGCACGACGCCGGCGAGCGAGATCAGCACCACCCCGAGCCCGCTCCAGATCGCATAGGCGACACCGATCGGGATCACCTTCAGCGACACCGACAGAAAATAGAACGCGCCCGCATAGCAAAGCCCCATGATCACCGTCGGAACGAGACGCGTAAACTGTTGAGATTGCTGCAACATCGACGTCCCGATCACCTCCAACAGGATGGCGATTCCGAGCGCTCCGTAGATGGTCGACATGCTCATGACGGTCTTTCCGAGGTGGTGGGCGGCGCAAGGGCCGTCGCACTCATGGCCCTCGCGTGCGCCCAATGCAAACCGCGCCGCCCCTTCCACGATATGGAAGAGGCGGCGCGCCTCCATTGATTTGCCGTGCGACCTCTGGCTTGAAGAGGCACAACCCGCGAACAGCGGGCGACTGGGAGGAGCTCGATGACTGACACCGCCTATTCCGGCATTTGGCCGGTCGCGCCGACACCGTTCAACGACGACGACACGCTCGACCTCGACGGGATGCGCCGCGTCCTCGATCTGATGATCGATCAGGGCGTCGACGGTATTTGCATTCTCGCAAACTTCTCCGAGCAATTCCTCCTGTCCGACGCCGAGCGCGACACGCTGATGCGCCTGTCGCTCGAACACGTCGCCGGGCGCGTGCCGATCATCGTCACCTGCTCGCATTTCGCGACGCCGGTCGTCGTCGAGCGCGTCACGCTCGCCAAAGAACTCGGCGCGGCGATGACGATGCTGATGCCGCCTTATCACGGCGCGCTTTTGAAGGGGAACGAGACCCAGACCTACGAGCAGTTCGCGCGCGTCTCCGATGTCGGCCTGCCGATCATGGTGCAGGATGCGCCGCTCGCGGGCGTCGAATTGTCGGTGCCGTTCCTCGCCCGCCTCGCGAAGGAGGTGCCGATGGTCTCCTACTTCAAGATCGAGACGCCGATGGCCGCGCAGAAGCTGCGCGCGCTGATCGAAACCGGCGGCGATGCGATCGTCGGCCCGTTCGACGGCGAGGAGGCGATCACGCTGATGGCCGATCTCGACGCCGGCGCCACCGGCTCGATGACCAGCGCGACGCTGCCCGAATTGATCAAGCCGATCCTCACGGCCCACGCGGCCGGCGACCGGAAGACCGCGGCGGCGCTCTACCAGACCGTCCTGCCGCTCATCAATTACGAGAACCGGCAGTGCGGCCTGCGCTCCTCCAAGGCGGTGATGATGGAAGGCGGGGTCATCAAGTCCGACCATGTCCGCCACCCGTTCACGCCGCTTCATCCGGCGGTTCGCGCCGGGCTCCTGGAGCTCGCCCGCGAGGCCGACATTCTCGCCCTCCGCTGGGGCAAGTAGAGCCGGCGCCATGAACGATCCCGACGCGGACGGCTGGCGGGCCTCCGCCGCCGCCTGGGTCCGGGACATGGGACCGGCCGAGGGTGGCGGCGACTATGGCCGCCGCCACATCCTCGATGCCCCGATGCTGGCGCGCGCGACGCGCCGGCAGCGCACCCGCGCGCTCGATGTCGGCTGCGGCGAGGGGCGCTTTTGCCGTATGCTCGCCGCACGCGGCATTCCCGCCATCGGCATCGACCCGACCCCGGAGCTGATCGACGAGGCGATCGCGCGCGACCCGGCCGGCGACTATCGTCTCGGCACCGCCGAGGCGCTCGACTGTCCCGATGACAGCTTCGATCTCGTCGTCAGCTATCTCACCTTGATCGACATTCCCGACGCCGAGCGGGCGATCGCCGAGATGGCCCGCGTGCTCGCGCCCGGCGGTTCGCTGCTGATCGCGAACCTCTCCGGCCTCGCCACCGCGAATGCCGGGCAAAGCTGGCTCGAGGACAAGGCCGGCACGGCCCGCTTCCCGATCGACAATTATCTGTCCGCCTGGCCCTATCGGGCGAGCTGGCGCGGCATCGATATCGTCAACTGGCACCGCCCACTGAGCCTTTACATGCGCGCTTGCCTCGCCGCCGGGCTGACGCTCGTCCATTACGACGAGCCCGCGCCCGACGCGGACGGCCCCGCGGACCGGGCCGCGCGCTATCGGCGGGCCCCCTGGTTCGTCACCATGGAGTGGGACGCGCCGGGCTGACCGCCCGACCCCCTCGCCGCGACAGGATCGCCGCACCGCGAGAGTTGCCCCGAAGCCGTCTTTGAAACCCAACATTGACGATGCGGAGAACCGCCCGCAATGTAGGCGCACAAATAAATGCGCGCGCCGGCAAAGGCGACGTGCGGGCCGAAACGGCCCATTCCTGGGGAGGAATTCGATGAAGACGACGCTCACTCGCGCGCTCTTTGCGTCCTGCGCCCTGGCGTTCGCCATGGGCGGCGCGTCCGCTGAAGAGCTGAAGCTCAGCCACCAATGGTCGACGAGCGACATCCGCCACCAGGTGGCGCAGATGGTCGCCGACGAGGTGGAAGCGGCGGACGTCGACCTGTCGATCCGCATCTATCCGTCGGGCTCGCTGTTCTCGGCGAACGAGCAGTACAACCCCCTCTCGCGCGGCCGGCTCGACATGACGGTTTTGCCGCTGTCCTATGCCGGCGGCCAGCGCCCGGCCTACAATCTCACCCTGATGCCGGGCCTCGTGAAGAATCACGATCACGGCGCCCGCCTCTCCGACTCGCCCTTCATGGACGAACTCGAAGCCATCATGGCCGAGGACGACGTGATGGTGCTCGTTCACGGCTATCTCGCCGGCGGCTTCGGCGCGAAGGACAATTGCATCACGAAGCCCGACGACGTGAAGGGCCTGCAAATGCGCGCCGCCGGGAAGGCGTTCGAGCAGATGCTCGCCGGCGCCGGCGCGTCGATCGCCTCGATGCCGTCATCGGAAGTCTATTCGGCGATGCAGACCGGCGTCCTCGACGCGGTGAACACCTCGTCGTCGAGCTTCGTCTCCTACCGGCTCTATGAGCAGCTCGGCTGCTACACCCCCGCCGGCGACGTCGCACTGTGGTTCATGTACCAGCCCGTCCTGATGAACAAATCCACCTTCGAGGGCCTCAACGAAGAGCAGCAAGCCGCGCTCCTCGCGGCCGCGGAGAAGGCGGAGGCGTTCTATCTCGAAGGGGCGAAGAAGGCGGATGCCGATTCGGCGCAGGTCTTCGAGGATGCCGGCGTCGAAATCGGCAAGATGACCGAAGAGGACTTCGCCGCCTGGCGCGAGCTCGCCAAGGGCACGTCCTACAAGGCCTTCGTCGAGGAAACGCCGAACGGACAGCAGCTCCTCGACGCGGCGCTCGCCGTCGAGTGAAGCGCGACGCCGCCGGCCGATCGCCGCCGGCGGCTCCCCCTCCATCGGAGAGCCGACATGTCTGACGCCGCCCCGCCTGCGCCGCGGCCGAATTTCCTCGTGCGGGCCATCGCGACGGTGTCGATCGCCTGCGGGGTGATCGCCGCCGTCATGATCTTCACCGCCGTGCTCATCACCTGCGAACTGATCTGGGTCCGTTTCGTCCTCAACAAGTCGACGATCTGGCAGACCGAGGCCGTCACCTATCTGATGATCGCCGCGACCATGCTCGGCCTTCCCTACGTGCAGCACCTCAAAGGCCACGTGAATGTCGACCTCGTGCCGATGCTTCTGCCGCCGCCGATCCGCCGCGTCCTGATGCTCGTGACGCTCACGGCGACCGGCGTCGTCGTCGCCGTGATGATCTATTATGGCTACGATCTCTTCCACATGGCCTATACGCGCAACTGGCGCTCGGAAACGGTGTGGGGCGCGCCGTTGTGGATCCCGTATCTCTCGCTTCCGATCGGGTTCGGGCTCTATTTCGTCCAGCTCGCGGCCGACGCGTTCGGCCTCCTCAACGCTCCACCCCCGGCGACCCACGCCGACGAACTGACGATCGGCGATTGATGGGACCGCTCACGCTCGGCGTTCTCGTCGCCATCGCCACCATTCTCGTCCTCTTCTCCGGCGTCTCCGTCGCGGCGGGCCTCCTCATCGTCGCCGCCTTCTTCCTCGCGGTGTTCGACGGGGTCGGCGCGTTGGAGCTGCTGCCGGAGATCTTCTTCGGCAACCTCGACGACTTCGCGCTCCTGTCGATCCCGATGTTCATCATCATGGGCGCGGCGATCGCCTCGACGCGCGCCGGCGCCGACCTCTATGAGGCGCTGGAGCGCTGGCTGACCCGCGTTCCCGGCGGGCTCGTCGTCTCCAATCTCGGCGCCTGCGCGCTCTTCGCCGCGATGTCCGGCTCCTCGCCCGCGACCTGCGCGGCGATCGGCAAGATGGGCATCCCGGAGATGCGCAAGCGCGGCTATCCGGACACCGTCGCCGCCGGCTCGATCGCGGCGGGCGGCACGCTCGGCATCCTGATCCCGCCATCGGTCACGATGATCGTCTACGGCATCGCGACGGAGACCTCGATCGGCCGGCTCTTCCTCGCGGGCGTGGTGCCGGGCATCGTCCTCGTCGCGCTCTTCATGGGCTGGGCGATCTTCGACACCTGGCGCCAAGGCGGCGCGGAGACGGCGCTCGCCCGCGTCAAATATAGCTGGCGGCAGAAGGTCGAGATCCTGCCGCGGGTGCTGCCCTTCCTCGCCATCATCATCGGCGTCCTTTACGCCCTTTATGGTGGCGTCGCGACGCCGTCGGAGACGGCGGCGGTCGGCGCGCTCCTGTGCATCGTGGTCGCGGTGCTCATCTACCGGCTCTATTCGTTCCGCGCGCTCTGGGACGTCCTGCGCGATTCCACCCGCGAGAGCGTGATGATCCTCTTCATCATCGGCGCGGCGGGCGTTTTCTCGTTCATGCTGTCGAACCTCTTCGTCACCCAGGCGATCGCGGAGTGGATCGCCGGGCTCGACGTCAATCGCTGGGTGCTGATGGCGGCGATCAACCTCTTCCTGCTGGTCGCCGGATTCTTCCTGCCGCCGGTGGCGGTCATCCTGATGGCGGCGCCCATCCTGTTGCCGATCGTCACGTCCGCCGGGTTCGATCCGTACTGGTTCGCGGTCATCCTGACGATCAACATGGAGATCGGCTTGATCACGCCGCCGGTTGGGCTAAACCTTTATGTGATCAATTCGATCGCGCCCGACATCTCGCTGAAGACGGTCCTGCTCGGATCGGCCCCTTTCGTGTTGTGCATGATCGCCGCGATCGTGATTTTGTCGATCTTCCCAGGCCTCGTCACGGGCCTGCCGGACGCCGTCATGGGCCCCGCCCGATGACGGAGCATTCGCGTTAAAGGCACCTGTCCATGACCCTTTCCAACAACCTCATCCGCCGCCTCTCCGTCGGCTCCGACGGCCGCCACGACGCGCCGTTCGCCTACATGCCCGACGGGTCGACCGTGACCTATGGACAGCTCTGGGCCGACGTGAACCGCACCGCGGCCGCGCTGCTCGCCGCCGGCGTGACGCCGGGTGACCGCGTCGCCGTCCAGGCGCAGAAGTCGCTCCAGATGCTGCATCTCGTGCTCGGCGCGCAGCTCGCGGGTGGGGTCATCCTGCCGCTCAACACCGCCTATACGGCCAACGAGATCGCCTATTTCCTGGGTGACGCCGAGCCCGCGGTGTTCATCTGCGACCCGGCCGCCGAGGCCGCCCTCGCCCCGATCGCGAAGAGCGCCGGGGTGAAGACGCTCGCCACCCTCTCCGCCGACGGGACGGGAAGCTGGGCCGATCGCGTCGCCGCCGCGCCGAGCGACCCCGTGGACGTGCCGCGCACCGCCGAGGATCTCGGCGGCATCCTCTACACCTCCGGCACGACCGGCCGCTCGAAAGGCGCGATGCTGACCCACGAGGCGCTCGCCTCGAACGCCGAGGTGCTCAAGGACTATTGGCGCTTCACGAAGGACGACGTCCTCATCCACGCGCTGCCGATCTTCCACACGCACGGCCTCTTCGTCGCGACGAACACCACCCTCGTCGCCGGCGGCTCCATCATCTTCATGCCGAAATTCGACCCGGACGCGATCCTCGCCGCGATGCCCCGCGCGACGGCGATGATGGGCGTGCCGACCTTCTACACCCGCCTGCTCGACCATCCGGGCCTCACCCGCGAGGCCGTCGCCAACATGCGCCTCTTCGTGTCCGGCTCCGCCCCGCTTCTCGCCGAGACGCACGATCGTTGGCGCGAGACGACCGGCCACGCCATCCTCGAGCGCTACGGCATGACCGAGACCAACATGAACACCTCGAACCCCTATGACGGCGACCGCCGGGCGGGGACGGTCGGCTTCCCGCTGCCGGGCGTCGAGGTGATCGTCACCAACCCGGAGACCGGCGAGGCGGTCCCCACCGGCGAGATCGGCGCGATCGAGGTGCGCGGGCCGAACGTGTTCGCCGGCTATTGGCGGATGCCGGAGAAGACCAAGGAAGAGAAGCGCGAGAACGGCTTCTTCATCACCGGCGATCTCGGCGTCTATGACGAGCGCGGCTATCTCACCCTCGTCGGTCGGTCGAAGGATCTCATCATCACGGGCGGCTTCAACGTCTACCCGAAGGAAATCGAGGGCCTGATCGACGATATGGACGGGGTGAAGGAAAGCGCCGTGATCGGCCTGCCGCATCCCGATTTCGGCGAAGGCGTCGCCGCGGTCGTCGTGAAGGACGGGGAGGCGGACGTCAGCGAGGCCTCGATCCTCGACGCGTTGAAGGACGAGCTCGCCCGCTTCAAGCAGCCCAAGCGCGTCTTCTTCGTCGACGAGCTGCCGCGCAACACGATGGGCAAGGTGCAGAAGGCCGCGCTGCGCGAGACCTACGCCGACACCTTCGCGAAGACCACCGCATAGGGCGCCGCCACCGGCGAGTCGTTCACGACAGCCGGGAGACGGAAGCGCGCTGGCGCTCGCATGATCGGCTCCCGGCGGAGCCCCGCCTCAGGGGCGCATCGTCGACTTCAAGGCGTTGCGCGTCGTTGCGATATGGGCGCGCATCACCGACGAGGCCCAGATCTCGTCCTGCGCCTCGATCGCCTGGATCAGCGCCCGATGGTCGGCGAGCGTGCGGGCCATGTCGGTCCGGCGGAAGTTGGTATAGGTGTTGATCACGAAGCCGATATCGATGAGCCGCAGCGCCGATTCCTCCAGCGTGCGGTTCCGGCTCGCCCGCAAGATCAGATGATGGAGCTCCTGGTTGAGCTGTGAGAGGGCGGGCACCTGTCCGCTCTTCTCGGCGATCGCCTCCATCTCGTCGGCAATTTTATAGAGGGTGGCGACCTCCTCCTCGCTCCGCCGCCGCGCCGCGAGGCCGGCCGCTTCGCTCTCCAGCAGCGACCGCACGTCATAGATTTCGATCGCCTCCGCAAGGGTTCGCGCCCGCACCACCGCGCCGGCCCGCGGGATCATTTCGATGAAACCGTCGCTCGCCAACTTGTGCAGCGCAGCACGAACGGGCGTTCGGCTGACATTGTAGCGCTCGGCAAGCATTTCTTCGGTCAACCTGCTTTCCGGGCCCCATGTTCCGGCCAGAATCTGCTCACGCACCTCGGCATAGACCCGATCGACGGTGCGTTCTTTTGCAGTGCGGCGTTCCTTGGGCGCGTTTCCCATGCAGGATCCTCCGTCTTTTCTTTATTGGATCCAAATGCCCTTCGGCATTGCGGCATGAGTCATCCTCTATTGACGATTTGGATACAATAGCGTTAAGCGATTTTCCGGCCTCCGCGGGCCGATCGACCCGGGCTCCCAGCCGCCATCGGGTCGATTACAGAAGACGAAAACGGTTGGGGGAGGAGTACGAGGCGTCATGAGGCCGCTCGAGGGCATCCGCGTCCTGGAAATGGGGCAGCTCATCGCAGGTCCGTTCTGCGGCCAGCTTCTCGCCGATTTCGGCGCGGAGGTGGTGAAGATCGAGCCGCCCGGAACCGGCGATTCGATGCGCCAATGGGGCCGCACCGACGCCGAGGGCCACCCGCTCTGGTGGCCGGTCATCGGCCGCAACAAGAAATCGATGACGCTCGACCTCAGAAAGCCCGAGGCGCAGGACGTCGTCCGCGCCCTCGCGGCGAAGACCGACATTCTGGTCGAGAATTTCCGCGCCGGCCGGATGGAGGCCTGGGGCCTCGGCTATGAGACGCTGAAGGCGATCAATCCCGGCCTCATCATGGTCCGCGTCACCGGCTTCGGCCAGACCGGCCCCTACAAGGACCGCGCCGGCTTCGCCGCCGTGTGCGAGGCGATGGGCGGCATGCGCTATCTCGGCGGCTATCCCGACCGCCCGCCGGTGCGCATCGGCCTGTCGATCGGCGACACGCTCGCCGGACAGAGCGGCTTCCAGGGCGCCCTTCTCGCCCTTCACCATCGCGACCGCACCGGACTGGGCCAGATGGTCGACGCCTCGATCTACGAGGCGGTCCTCTCGGTGATGGAAGGCGTCATCGCCGAATATGATCGCGGTGGCCACGTGCGCGAGCGTTCGGGCTCGATCCTGCCCGGCATCGCCCCCTCGAACGCCTATCCGACCGCCGACGGCGACACGACGATCGTGATCGGCGCGAACCAGGACAGCCTGTTTCGCCGCCTCACCAAGCTGATGGGCCAGCCCGAGCTCGCCGACGATCCGCGCTTCAAGAACCACCGCGCCCGCGGCGAGAACCAGACGTTGATCGACGAGATCATCGCCGAATGGTCCGCCACCAAGCCGGCGAACTGGCTGATGGACGCGCTCGCCGAAGCCGGCGTGCCGGCCGGCCTCACTTATACCGCGCGCGAGATGCTCGCCGATCCGCATTTCGAGGCCCGCCGGTCGATCGTCCGCGTCGAGGACGAGACGGTGGGGCCGACGGCGATGCAGAGCGTCTTCCCGGTCCTGTCGGAAACACCGGGCGAAGTGCGCCATACCGGGCCGAAGCTCGGCGAGCATACCGACGAAGTCCTCAGGGACTGGCTGGATTACGACGCAAGCAAGATCGACGCGCTCCGCACGGGCGGCATCATCTGACGGACGAGACGGCGTGAGGCGGCGGCAAGACCGCTCGCGAAACGGGACGGGCGAGGGAGGAACACTGATTGAACGCCAAACGCACCGATCATGCGATAGTGCCGTGCGCGCGAGGCGCACGCGGATGTCCTGAGCTGGGGGGGACAGCGGCATGATCGAACCGATTATCGTCGTCGTCATCCTCCTCGCCATGATCGCGATCGGCGCGCCGATCTTCCTGGCGCTCGGTGCGGCGGGCCTCACGGGCCTTTATATGGCGCGCGGGTCGATGGCCTTCTTTTTTGGCCCGACGTCGCTGTTCGCGCAGCTCAACAGTTTCGAGCTGCTGGCGCTCCCGCTCTTCGTCCTGATGGGCAACTTCCTGGCCGCGACGCCGGTCGGCAAGAACCTCTTTTATGCCGCGGTCGTATGGCTCCAATGGCTCCGGGGCGGCCTCGCGATCGCGACCGTCGGTGCCTCGGCGGTGTTCGGCGCGGTGAGCGGCGTCTCGATCGCCGGCGTCGCGGCGGTCGGATCGATCGCGGTGCCGCAGATGCTGGCGCGCGGCTATAGCCGCTCCCTCGCCGCTGGCGCCGTCGTCTCCTCCGGTGCGCTCGCGATGCTCATCCCGCCGAGCGTGCCGCTGATCATTTACGGCGCGGTCTCCAACGTTTCGGTGGCCGACCTCTTCATCGGCGGCATCGTGCCGGGCCTCGCCCTCGCCGTCGCCCTGTCGGTCTATATCTATTTCCGCGCGCGGCTCTATCCCGAGGAAGCGCCGGCCGGCGAGCATGTCGTCTACACCTGGCGCGAGCGGCTGAAGGCGATCGGCGGCATCTGGCACTCGCTGCTGCTCGTCGTCCTCGTCCTCGGGACAATCTATTCCGGCATCGCGACCCCCAGCGAGGCGGCGGCTTTCGGCGCGCTCGGCGCCTTCCTGATCGCCGTCCTCATCTTCCGCTGCCTCGACTTCAAAGGCATCGCGAAGGTGCTCGGCGCATCGGTGCGCATTTCGGGCGCGATCCTCCTCATCATGGGCTGCGCCCGCATTTTCGGCGACTATCTCAACCTGGTGCGCGTGCCCGACACGATCACGAGCCTCCTCATCGGCACCGAGATGCCGCCCGAGGTGATCCTCATTCTCGTGATGCTCATCCTCGTCGGGCTCGGGATGCTCGTCGACGCGGTGTCGCTCATCGTGGTGACGACGCCGATCCTGCTGCCGCTCATCACGGCGCTCGGCTACGATCCGCTGTGGTTCGGCATCATCCTCGTCATGAACCTCGAGATCGCGGTGATCACGCCGCCCGTCGGGCTCAACCTCTACACCTTGAAGGCCGTCGCGCCGATGCTGCGGATCGAGGAGATCGTCCGCTGCGTCGTCCCCTTCGTGCTGGTTCAGTTCGTGATGCTGCTCATCTTCGTGCTGTTCCCGCCCCTCAGCCTATGGCTACCGACACTCTTAAAATAATGAATCGGAGGAACGTCATGTCTATCAATCGTCGTCATTTCATGGCCGCCACCGGCGCCCTCACGCTCGGCTCCGCCGTCGGCCTCAGCGCCCAGCGCGCCGAAGCCGCGAAGGTGCTCACCGGCGTCACCTATCTGCCGCCGTCTTATGCCGATCTCGCCTATGGCTCGCAGGGCTTCGTCGATTTCGTGAACGAGCATGGCGGCGACACCGTCTCGCTCGACTTCTACGATTCCGGCCGTCTCCTCGCTGCGGACGAGCAGCTTCCGGCGCTGCGCTCCGGCAACATCGACTTCATGTTTCACACGACGTCGTACGTCACGCGCTCGCTGCCCATCCTCGGCGTGCTCGGCCTGCCCGGCGTCGTCGGCCCGCTCTATGACAACCCCGACCGGCTGAAGCGCGGCACGCCGCTGTTCGAGCTGATCGCGGCCGAGCTCGAAAAGGGCGGCATCACCCTTCTCAGCCTCGGCGGCGGCATCATGGAGCCGGAATATATCTGGAGCACCGAGAGCGCCCCGATCGATTCGCTCGACGGCATCGCCGGCAAGCGCATCCGCGTCGTCTCCTTCGAAGCCACCAAGGCGATCGAGGACTTCAACGGCGCGTCGGTCCGCATCCCCTCGTCCGAGCTCTATCTCGCCCTTCAGCGCGGCACGGTCGACGCGGCAGTCGCCAACATCTCCACCGTCAACGGCCGCAGCCTGCAGGAGCAGGTGAACCACGCCTTCCTCGTCCCGGTCACCGCCTTCGCGATCGGCATCTTCGTCCAGACGAGCCGCTGGAACGCGCTCGACGAGGACGTGAAGAAGGTCTTCATGGACGGCGTCGAGTGGTTCGACGAGAACAGCGCCCGCGTCGCCAATGTCGACTATTTCCAAGACAAGTACTGGCCGGCCTTCAAGGAAGGCGGAATGCAGGTGATCGAGCCGGATGCCGCCACCCTCGAGCGCTTCTCCGAGGTGAGCGTCAACGTGCGCGACGCCTGGTCCGCCGAAGTCGGCGAGGAGATCGGCAAGAAGGCGATCGCGCTCGCCCTCGGCGAAAGCGCCTGACCGAGGTCCGTCCCATGCGCTTCGCCGTGCCGATCCAGATCGTCGATACCGTCGCCAAGATCCTTCAGATCTTCGGCCAGGCGGTCCTCGCCTTCATGGTGCTCTCGATCACCTACGACGCGACGATGCGCTATTTCTTCGCCGCGCCGACCTCGTGGAGTCTCGAGGTCAACGCGTTCTTCGTCGCCTATCTCGCGCTGATGACGGCGGCGGACGTCGAACGGCGGGGCGAGCATATCGGCATCACGCTGTTGCCGGAGGCGGCGGGCCCATTCGTCCGCAGCCTCCTGTCGGCGATCATCGGGATCGTCGGCACGGTGTTCTGCGGCATCCTCGTGTGGCGCGGCTACCTGATGGCGCACGACGCGTTCATCTATGGCGAACGCGTGTCGAGCGCGTTCGGCACGCCGATGTGGATTCCGTATTCGATGCTGCCGGTCGGGTTCGGCGTGCTCGGCCTGCAATTCTTCATCGGCATCTTCCGCGGCCGCACGATGGGGTCGACGGAAACCTCGCAGGTCTGATCGGACCGGGTGCCGGCGGTCAGACCGGCGGCACTTCGGCCTGGAGGCGGGCGAGAATGGGCTGAGGCGCGATATCCTCAGGGATCGCGCACAGCCCGCGCCGCCGGCTCCACGCCCCGAGGGCCGGCATCGCCGTCGCCACCGCGAACGGGATCGCCACCGCGAAGCCGACGATCACCGGCATTGCCCAGGGCAGCACCGCCGGCGCCGTCATCGCGAAGAGGGCGAAGAGCGCCACCCCCATCACCGTCTGCGGCAGGAAGTCGATCACCGCCTCGCGCCAACCGACCGCGCGGCTGACGCGCCCCTGCGCCCGCCAATCGATCCGCTTGCCGAAGACAAGCCCCGCGGCGAACACCGCCACCGCGAAGGCGACGACCGGCGCCACGATCATCGAGAAGACAAGCTCCACCACCGCGCCCGCCGCGACGGCCCACCGGCCGCCATAACGCGCGCTCTCCTCGCCGCGCGCGAGGACGCCGACGAGGCCCATGATCTTCGGCGCGAACGTCATCGTGATGATCGTGACGAAGAGGCCGATGCCGAGCGCCACCGGTCCGGAGAAGCTGCCCGCCTCGGAGAAGAGGCTCGCCGCGCCGAGCATGATGAACGCCATCCAGGCAAACGGGGCGAGATACATCAGGATCGCCAGCATGAGCTGGAGGCGGCTGACGATATGGAGCCCCTCCATCCCGAGAAGCTGGAAATATTGCATGTTGCCCTGACACCAGCGCAGCTCGCGGCGGATGAAGTCCGGCAGGGTCGGCGGGTTCTCCTCGAAGCTCTCCCCCTCCTCGGCGAGGACGCGGCAATGATAGCCGGCGCGGCGCATCAACACGGCCTCGACCTGATCATGGCTCATGATCGCCCCGCCGAGCGGGCCGTTTCCGGGCAGGGTCGGCAGCGTGCAATGGGCTGCGAACGCGCGCGTGCGGATCAGCGCATTGTGCCCCCAATAGGCGCCGCAATCCCCGGTCCACCAGACCGAGCCGGCCGTGTAGGCGCGCATGCCGTGCCGCATCCCGAATTGAAAGACGCGGGTGAAGAAGGACGCCGACGGCACTCCGACGACCAGGGTCTGAAGGATCCCGATCCGCCGATGGCGCTGCATGATCCGCACGAGCCGGGCGACGGCGTTCGCCGAAAGGAAGCTGTCGGCGTCGAGCGGCAGGAAGAACTCGTAAGCGGCCCCCGAGCGGCGGCAGAATTCCTCGATATTGCCGGCTTTGTAGCCGTGATTGTCGATGCGGCGACGATAGTGGATCTGCCCGGCACGCGCCGTTTCGGCACGCCAGGCCGCGATGCGCGCCTCCTCGGCGGCGGCGATCGCCGGATCGTCGGTGTCGCTCAGCACATGAATGTCGAAATGATCGGCGAGGCCGCTCTCGTCGAGATCCTCGAACAGCGTGCGCACGCGTGCGATGGCGCGGTCCGGGTCCTCGTTGCGCACCGCCATCAGGATCGCGGTCCGCGTTGCGATCACCGCGGCGGGATTGACCGTCAACGCCAGCGGATCGTCCTCCGCTGGGCCGCGCAGGGTGATCACCGTCCCGATGATCGCATTCCAGAAGCCGATCGAGAGCCACGGCAGGGTGACGACGAAGGCGACCCACATCCCGGCTTTGATCGGCGTCACGCCGCCGCTGAAAAGGGCGATCGCCATCAGGCTCGCCAGCACCGCGATCGTCGCTGCGTTGAGACCCGCCACGAAAAGGCGGCGCCGCAGCAGGACACGGTTCATCCGCCGCAGACCACCAAGGCGTCGGGGCGGTTCTATTGCGATCGCATCGGACCGCATCGGATCAAATCGAAGCATTGCGCCCTTTCGGCCTTTTATTGTGTCGGCGTTGGAGACCCGATACCGATCGCTCTAATTAGGTCAGGACCGCCCCCGGTCGACCATGAGAGCCGCATGTGCGAACAATCGTCCTCCCCGTCAGCGAGCAACGTCGCTACGGCACTTTGGAATCCACGGCAAAACACGTTCACGTTGATGCCGGGCGCCGTGGCCCAGCCCGGGCCGGATATGGTGAGGCTGAGCGCGCGTTATTCGGCGGTCAGCCGGGGAACGGAGCGGCTCGTCTTCGAGGGGCGGGTGCCGGAAAGCGAATGGGAGCGGATGCGCTGCCCGCATCAGGAGGGCTCGTTCGCCTTCCCGGTTAAATATGGCTACGCCCTCGTCGGCCGCGTGACCGACGGCCCGTCAGAATGGGTCGGGCGCACCGCCTTCACCCTCCACCCGCATCAGACCGAGGCGGTGGTGGGGCGCGATTGGATCACCCTCGTGCCGGACGGCGTGCCGCCGCGCCGCGCCGCGCTCGCCGCCAACATGGAGACCGCCCTCAACATCGTCTGGGATAGCGGTGTGTCCGTCGGCGATCGCGTTCTGGTAGTGGGTGCCGGGGTCGTCGGCCTCCTCGTCGCGCGGCTCCTCGCCCGCATCGCCGGCGTCGAGGTGAGCGTCGCCGACGTCAATCCGACGCGGGCCGGTGTCACGACCGTGATGGGCGCCCTATTTTGCGGCATCGATGAGGTGCCTTCCGATATGGACGTCGCGATCAACACCAGCGGCAACGATGCCGGTCTCCGAACGGCCCTCGCGGCCGTGGGCCTCGAAGGCCGCGTCGTCGAGGCGAGCTGGCATGGCGCGAACGAGGCGCGCCTGCCGCTCGGCGGTGCCTTCCACGCCAAGCGGTTGCAGATCGTGTCGTCGCAAGTCGGCCGGATCCCGAGCGACCGCGCCGCCCGGTGGACCCATCGCCGGCGCCTCGACACCGTGATGCGCCTCCTCGCCGACCGGACGCTCGACGCCTTGATCACGCATGAGGTGCCGTTCGCCGACGCCCCTGCGCGCCTCCCCGCACTCCTCACGGCCGAGCCCGACGCGCTCGCCATCCTCATCACCTACGACTGACGCCACCTGAAGGAGAGGCCGCGTGTACGCTCTCGAAGTCCGCGATCACATCATGATCGCCCACAGCCTGCCGGGCGAAGCCTTCGGCCCGGCGCAACAGATGCACGGCGCCACCTTCGTCGTCGACGCTGCCTTCTACGCCGCCGAGCTCGGCCCGAACGACATCGTGCTCGATATCGGCCTCGCGACCGACGGCCTGAAGCGCATTCTGGCCGACCTCAACTACAAGAATCTCGACACCCTCGACGCCTTCCGGTCGCGCCGCTCGACGACGGAGGTTCTCTGCAAGCACATCTTCGACCGCCTCGCGGAGGACATCGCCGCCGGCCGTCTCGGCGAGGATGCGAAGAGCGTGTCGCGCGTGCGCGTGCTCCTCAACGAGTCCCACGTCGCCCGCGCCTGGTACGAGGCCGATCTTTAAGATGCGCCCCGTCGCCTTCGCCTATCCCGGAGACCTCGACACGCGGACCGGCGGTTACGCCTATGACCGCCGCCTGATCGCCGAACTGAAGGGGCACGGGCACAAGGTCGCGCTCGTCAAACTCGCCGATACCTTCCCGAACCCGCGCGAGAGGGACATCGAAGACGCGATCGCACAGCTCGCCGCCGTCCCCGCCGGACACGCGATCGTGATCGACGGCCTCGCCTTGGGCACGCTGCCGGCCGACCGTCTCGCGACGCTGAAGGCGCCGATCGTCGCGCTCGTCCATCACCCACTCGCACTCGAGACCGGCCTCGCCCCGGACCGCGCCGAGCGCCTCGCCGCCTCGGAGCGTGCCGCCCTCGCGACGGCCCGCCACGTCATCGTGACGAGCCCCCACACGCGCGAGACGCTCGTCGCCGACTTCGCGGTGCCGCAGGGAAAGATCACCGTCGCCGTGCCGGGGCTCGACGCGGCCTGGCGGCAGGCGGTGCTGCGCCGTCCCGCCGACCCGCCGCTCATCGTCTCCGTCGCCAGCATCTCGGAGCGCAAGGGCTTCGACACGCTGACCGCCGCGCTCGCCGCGATCGCGGACCTGTCCTGGCGCGCGGTCTTCGTTGGCAGCATCGAGCGGGCGCCGGAGACCGTCGAGACGCTGAAGGCGCAGATCGCCACAGCGGGGCTCGCCGAACGCATCAGCATCCCCGGCGAGGCGGACGAGGATACGATCCGCGCGCTCTATCGCGAGGCGACGCTCTTCGCCCTCGCCTCCCGCTATGAGGGCTTCGGGATGGTGTTCGCCGAGGCGATGGCGTCCGGCCTGCCGATCGTCGCGACGCGTGGCGGGGCCGTGGGCGACGTCGTGCCGGCAGCGGCGGGGATCCTCGTCGAGGTCGACGATGTCGAGGGGATGGCGACGGCCCTGCGCCAGGTGCTCACCGACACCGCGCTCGCCGCGCGCCTGTCCGAAGGCGCCGACGAGATGGGACACACCTTCGCCGGGTGGCCGAATACCGGCCGCCTCGTCTCCGACGCGGTCGCGGCGCTATGAGCGGCTTTTCGACCGATTGGCTCACATTGCGCGCCGCGGCCGACGCCCGCGCCCGCTCCGCCGACCTCATCGCGAGAGCGGCGCGGCACATCGAGGCCACGGGCGGCGCGTGCCGGGTCGTCGATCTCGGCGCGGGGACCGGGGCGACGCTGCGCGCCCTCACCGAACACCTTCCCCGCCCCCAATCCTGGACGCTGGTCGACGCCGATCCCGGCCTTCTCGCCGAAGCCGAACGCCGCTCACACGGCCTCGAGGGCGTCACCATGGAGACGCGCGCGCTCGATCTCGTCGCCGCGCCCGTGCCGTGGGACGAACCGCCCGACCTCGTGACCGCCTCGGCGCTGTTCGATATCGGCTCCGCCGCCTTCATCGCGCGCCTCGCCGAATCCCTCGCGGCGGCGCAGGTGCCACTCCTCGCGATGCTGACCTATGACGGGCGCATCGCGCTCTCTCCGTCCCATCCCCTCGATGCGGCGATGATCGACGCCTTCAACGCCCACCAGCGCGGCCTCAAGAGCTTCGGCAAGGCGGCGGGACCGGACGCCGTGCCACTCCTTGAGGCTGCCCTGCGCAAGCACGGCTTCGATGTGGAGCTGCGCGACACGCCCTGGCGCCTCGAACGCGCCACCGACGGCGCACTGATCGACGCGACGCTCGACGGCTGGGCCGGCGCGGCGGCGGAGATTTTGCCGGACCGGAGCGAGGCGATCGCGCAATGGCGCGCCGCACGGATCGGCACGACCGAGCGTCTGATGATCGGCCACACCGACATCCTCGCCCTGCCTCAGCGCTGAAAGCCGCAATCGAAGACCACATCACCGCCCGGCAGCGCGACGGTCTCCACCGTCGGGCGGTGGGCCGCGTCGAGCGTGTCGATCGCGGGCAGGTCGAGCCCCACCGGGCCGGAGCCGACGATGATCGGCCCGACGAGAATGCAGAGCCGATCGAGCACGCCGGCCGCGAGAAAGCCGCTCACCGTCGCCGCGCCACCTTCGACGAGGATCCGCGTCATTCCCCGCTCCGCGAGCGCCGCGATGATGGCACCGGGCGCCAGCGCCTCGCCCGAGGGCGCCGCTTCGACGATCTCGACGCCGGGCGGATCGTCGCAAAGTCCGGTGCCGAAGACGATCCGTCGCACCCCATCGGCCGCCAGCATCTGCAGCCCCGCCCCGCACCGGCGTCTCCGGTCGATCAGGACGCGGGCCGGATTCTCGCCGGGGCAGCGCCGCACGGTGAGCTGCGGATCGTCCGACGACGCCGTCCCCGCGCCGACAACCACCGCGTCGACATGGGCGCGCAGGGCGTGGAGCGCGGCGATCGCGGCAGGGCCGTTGATATAATGGGAATGGCCCGTCGGGGTGGCGATGCGCCCGTCGAGCGATTGGCCGAGTTGGGCGACGACCAGCGGCCGCCTTTCCACCCGCGCCGCGGCAAGATGCGCGACGCTCGGCAGCCGCGCCGCCACGACCTCCTCGCAAAGGGGATTACCCGCCGTCATCCGTGTCTCCCCCGCGCCCGCGTCTCGACCATGTCAAATGGCGCTGACGGGCCTGCGTTCCCTGGAACCATCGCCCGCGTCGTTTCTTCTCATGAGAGTAGCGAACGTCCATAGTCCCGCGATGTCACTGTCGCTCGCACGCTCACCACGAAATTTTGACCAAGACGATTCCGCAATATCGGACGTTTATTTCGACGATCCGTCGTCGAAGGTCATCACCCGCCATACATGGGTTGCGGTGAAGCGGACGACCGACATCATCGAGAGACGCGGCCGGAGACAACGAGACGCATGGATCTGAAGAACACGTTCGAGGCCGCGGGCCTCGTTTTGATCTCGGTCGCGCCGGTCGAAATCCACAATCGGATCTGGATCTGCATCGGTTTCGAGGAGGCGGGGCGACCGCTGGGCGATCATCCGCACCTCGCGATGATCTATGGCGGCCGTCAGTGGCTCCAGGAGCCCGACCTTCACAAGGCGGTGACGAAAGCGCTGTCCGGTCGCCGCGACGTCCTCGTGCGCATCCACTCCGAATGCATTCTCGGCGATGCGTTCGGCTCGTCGATGTGCGATTGCGGCGACCAGATGCGTCTGTCGATGGACGAGATGGCGGCGCGCCATGAAGGCGTATTCGTCTATCTGCGCCAGGAAGGGCGCGGCATCGGCCTGCCCAACAAGCTCGACTGCCTCGCGCTGCAGTACGGCTTTTCCGACGGCAAGCTCGGCAAGCGGCGCTATTCGTCGGACGAGGCGAACCTTGCGATGGGGTTCGATGTCGACGCGCGGGATTTCGAGGCGGCGGGCGCGCTTCTGAAAGCGCTGCACATCGCCTCGGTGCGGCTGATCACCGGCAATCCGCGCAAGATCGCCGACCTCGAAGCGGCGGGGGTCGACGTTTCATCCGCGGTGGACCTCTGGTCCAAGGAGGTCTCCCCCCGCGCCGCGGCCGAGATCCGCGAGAAGGTTGCCCGCGGCTATATTTACGACCGCTGAGCGGCCCACCCGTCCGCCCGCGACGATCGCGGGCGGGCGGGTGGACGGCACGTCATCGTCGATCGGTCTCCGGGATGAGCCCGCGCGGTGAGAAGCGGAGCACCAGGAGAAGCACCGCGCCCATCACCACGAGGCGCATTTGCGCGGCGTTGGCGAGGAGGTGATTGCGGACCGAGGAGTCGTCTCCGAGCCAAGCCGTCGCGTGATCGATCACCATCCGGCCGACCGGCTCCGCCTCCACCCAGGTGAACCACACGATGAACGCGCCGAGGGTCGAGCCCCAATTGTTGCCCGACCCGCCGACGATCACCATCACCCAGATCAGGAAGGTGAACCGCAGCGGCTGATAGCTCGACGGGGTGAACTGACCGTCGAGCGTCGTCATCATCGCGCCGGCGATGCCGATCACCGCCGAGCCGAGCACGAAGACGAGGAGGTGAAGGCGCTTCACATCCTTGCCCATCGCATTGGCGGCGGCTTCGTTGTCGCGCACGGCGCGCATCATGCGGCCCCAGGGCGCGCGAAGCGCCGTCTCGGCGAGCCAGAGAAGGATCGCGAGCACGACGACGAAGAGGCCGATATAAGCCCCCTTCACGACGAGCGAGGACAGCTCCACCGAGCCGAGCGGCAACGCGTCGACGAGGCTGCGGAACCACGGCTCTTCGCGCAAAGCGACCTCGTAGGGAACGGGTCGCGGCAGGCCGACGACATTCTTCACGCCGCGCGCCAACCAGTCCTCGTTCATCAGAACGGCGATGATGATCTCCGACACGCCGAGCGTCGCGATGGCGAGATAGTCGGCGCGGAGGCCGAGCGCGATCTTGCCGATCACGAAGGCCGCGCCCGCCGCGAAGAGCCCGCCGACCACCCAGGACAGAAGCACCGGCAGCCCGAGCCCGCCGAGATAACCGGCGAGGGAGGGATTCACCCCCTCGATCGCCTCGGTCGACGGGCCGAAGACCATCGAGGCAGTGACGAGGCCGGCGATCACGAGGACCGCGGTTGCGATCATCCGCAGGGCCGCGTGCCGGATCAACCGGCGGACGGCGAGCGTGATGACCACCGTCGCCAGGATGACGAGGAGCGCGAGGAGGACGCCGGGTCCGCCCGCCTGCCAGGCGGCCGCGACCGGATCGGCCGCGATCAGAACGACCGCGAGGCCGCCGAGCGCCGTGAAGCCCATCACGCCGAAATTCACCAGCCCGGCATAGCCCCACTGGATGTTCACGCCGAGCGCCATCACCGCCGACACGAGGCACAGATTGAGGATCGAGAAGGCGAGCGACCAGCTCTGCAACGTCCCCGTCAGCACGATGAGGACGAAGAAGACGAGGAAAGGCAGGACGTTCCGCTTGAAGCCGGTCATGTCGACCTCCTGTTGAAGAGGCCGGTCGGTCTGATCAGCAGCGTGATCACGAGGATCACGAAGGCGACGGCGAATTTGTACTCTGTCGCCAGAAGCTGAGCGAGCCCGTCGGGCATCCACGAGTCCGGCAGGATGTGGCCGAGAAAGCGCTTATAGGCGTAGGTGAGGAACACCTCGGCGAAGGCGATCAGATAGCCGCCGACGATCGCCCCGATCGGACTGCCGAGCCCGCCGACGATCGCCGCGGCGAAGATCGGCAACAGCAGCTCCTGGAAGACGAACGGCTTATAGCTCTTGTCGAGCCCGTAGAGCGTGCCGGCGATGGTCGCGAGCGCCGCCGACAGCGCCCAGGCGATCACGACCACGCGGCCGGCATCGATGCCGGAGAGCGTCGCGAGATCCTCGTTGTCGGCATAGGCGCGCATCGACTTGCCGGTCCGCGTCTTCTGGAGGAACCAGAAGAGGAGGAGAACGCAGACCGCCGCCGTCGCGAGGGTGATCACCTGCGTCGTCTTGATCGCGAGGCCCTCGTCGAGCCCGGTCATGTCGCGGAAATCCCGCGCCGAGATCAAGAAGCGCGCGCCGTCGGTGAAGATCTGATCGTTCGGCCCGATGATGAAGCGGATCAGCCCCGCCATCACGAACATCACGCCGATCGAGACGATGATGAACACCACCTGGTCGGACCGCTTGTCGCGATAGAAGCGATAAATGAGCCGGTCCGTCCCGAGGACGAAGAGGACCGTCACGATGATCGCCGCCGGCAGGGCGAGAAGCGCCGTCGGGAGCGGATCGATCGACACGCCATAGGCCTGGAGGCCCCAGGTCACGAAGATCGCAACCATCGCGCCGAACGACATCGTCTCGCCATGGGCGAAGTTGGAAAAGCGCAGCACCGCGAAGGTGAGCGTGACGCCGAGCGCGCCGAGCGCGAGCTGGCTGCCATAAGCGAGGCCCGGCACCACCGCGAAATTGGTGATGAGGACGATGGCGTTGAGGAGACCTTCCACGTTCAACCTCCGAGGAAGGTGCGGCGGACTTCCGGGTTGGCGAGCAACGCCTCTCCGGTGTCCGTGTAGGCGTTCTGGCCATGTTGCAGCACATAGCCGTGCGTCGCGATCTCCAGCGCTTGCTTGGCGTTCTGCTCCACCATGAGGATGGCGATCCCGGTCCGCGCGATTTCGATGATCCGGTCGAACAATTCGTCCATCACGATGGGGGAGACGCCGGCGGTCGGCTCGTCGAGCATCAGGACGGTGGGCTTCGTCATCAGCGCACGCCCGACGGCGACCTGCTGGCGCTGCCCGCCGGACAGCTCGCCCGCCGGTTGGCGCCGCTTTTCGGCGAGGATCGGAAACAGCGCGTAGACCTCGTCCATCGTGCCTTTGATGTCGTCCTCACGGATGAAGCCGCCCATCTCGAGATTTTCCTCGACGGTGAGCGTCGGAAACACGTTGCGGACCTGCGGCACGAAGCTCATCCCGTGGCGCACGCGCTCGGTCGGCTTCATCCGGGTGACGTCGGTGTCACCCAGCAGGACACGGCCTTCGCGCAGCGACAACATGCCGAACACCGCCTTCATCGCGGTCGACTTGCCGGCGCCGTTCGGGCCGACGATCACGGCGATCTCGCCCTTGTCGGCCTCCACGGTGCAGCCTTGGAGGATATCATCGTTGCCGTAGCCGCCGCGCATCGCCTCGGCTTTGAGAAAGCTCATGGGGTCGCCCCCCGTTGCGGGCGGGCATGTTTGAGGCCGGTGCCGAGATAGGCCTCGATCACGGCCTCGTTGGCGAGAATCTCCTCGGACGTGCCTTCAGCGAGCACGGCCCCCTCCGCCATCACGATGACCGGATCACAGAGGCGGGCGATGAAGTCCATGTCGTGCTCGATCACGCAGAACGTATAGCCCTCGTCGCGGTGCAGGGTCTGGATCACGTCGGCGATGGTGTTGAGGAGGGTGCGGTTCACGCCGGCGCCCACTTCGTCGAGAAAGACGATCTTGGCGTCGACCATCATCGTGCGGCCGAGCTCGAGGAGCTTCTTCTGGCCGCCCGAGAGGTTGCCGGCGCGCTCGTCCGCGAGGTGGGAGAGCGTCAGAAAGTCGAGCACCTCGTCGGCCTTCTTGCGCAATTTCGCCTCTTCCTCGGCCACGCGACGCGGTCGGAACCAGGCGTTGACGAGATTCTCGCCGGGCTGATCCGGCGGCACCATCATCAGATTTTCGCGCACCGGCAGCGAGGCGAACTCCTGGGCGAGCTGGAAGGTCCGCAACAGGCCGCGCCGGAAGAGGTCGTGCGGATCGAGCCCCGTCACGTCCTCGCCGTCGAGCGACACGGTGCCGTGAGTCGGCTTGTAGTGCCCGGCGATGATGTTGAAGAGCGTCGTCTTTCCGGCACCGTTCGGTCCGATGAGGCCGGTGATGGTGCCCTTTCGGATCGAAAGCGACACGTCGCGCACGGCCTGGATCCCGCCGAACCACTTCGAGAGGTGGTCGACCGCAATCATCGCGTCGGAATGTGGGGTGATAACGGAAGCGGCCCGGGAATCCCGGGCCGCGTTGGTGTCAGCGTTGATCAACGATACTTCACCGTCTGAATGGCACCATCCTTGATCTCGATCTCGCGGAAGCTGCCCGCGCTCTCGCCGCCGCCGATCAGCTCCACCGCCGTCGCGCCGACATAGTCGACATCCTGGCCGTTCGCGATCAGCTCGAGCGCCTTGCCGAGCTCGCCGGGGAGGATCTTTTCGCCGGGGGCGTTGGCGATGTCCATGATCTTGCCCTTGAAGTCGGCCGATTCGGTCGACTGGGCGGCCTGCATCGCGAGGAGGATGAGCGCCGCCGCGTCATAGGCTTCGCCCGAATAGACGCCGGGGGTGAAGCCGGCCTCTTCGGCGAGCTTGGCATAGACGCCTGCGCCGTCGCTGTCCGAGCCCGGAAGGACGCCGAACGAGCCGTCGAGATCGTCGCCGATCGCCGCGACGAGCGCGTCGCCGACCATGCCGTCGGGGAGGAGGAAGGTGTCGAACGCGCCGGAATCCAGCGAGGCCTGGATGATGCCCTTGCCGCCCTGATCGAGATAGCCGGCCACGACCAGAAGCTCGCCACCCGCGGCCGCGAGCGCCGCGACCTCGGCCGAATAGTCACCCTTGCCGTCCTCATGGGCGGCGTTGATGGTGATCGTGCCGCCCTTCGCCTCGAACGCGCTGGCGATCGAGTCCGCGAGGCCCTTGCCGTAATCGTTGTTGGTGTAGGTCAGCGCCACTTCGCTGATGTCGCGCTCGGACAGCATGTCGGCGATGATCTCGCCCTGGCGCGCATCCGACGGCGCGGTGCGGAAGAACAGGCCATTGTCCTCGACATTCGTCAGCGCCGGCGACGTTGCGGACGGGGAAATCATCACGATCCCGTTCGGAATGCCGACATTCTGGAGCACGGCGCTCGTCGCCCCCGAGCACATCGCGCCGACGATCGCGGCGACGCCGTCAGAGGTGACGAGACGCTCGCCCGCGGCGGTGGCCGCGCCGGCATCGATGCAGGTGGAATCGCCGCGGACGGGAGTCACGGTCGCGCCGTTCATGAACTGGCCGGAATCGGAAATTTCCTTCGCGGCGAGTTCAGCACCGTCAGCGATGGAGGGCGCCAAGCTCTCGAGCGGGCCGGTGAAGGCGAGCAGCACACCGAGCTTCACGTCGTCCTGCGCCGCGGCCGGCGCCGCCACGGCAATGGCGGCTGCGCTGGCGAGCGCCAATAGAGCAGTCTTCATGGGTCAAGTCCCTCACACCTAATTCTTATCCTCAAAGCCTGAACACGAAGCCCGTTGAACCGCAACCCGGAACGCGCCGCTGGCGGCGCTGTCGCGTTCAGATTGCGCATCGCGGCAGCCCCGAAGGCCGGCGCCGCGTCCCCGCCCGAGGACGGCGCTGCGAATGCGAGCCGTCGCCTTTCCACGGAAAAGGCGGCACACGGGTTCATCGCCCGAGCCGCCGGGCGCCCGGTATCGAGGAGGAACGGCAAGAGCACCGACCGCGCCTGCGTCAATCTGACGTTGCGCGGACGGTGCGGCGGGGCCGCGATACGGAGGTCGGAAGTGGAGAGGCGCGCGCCGCCGGTTCGGCGTCTAGGACTCGAAGAGTGTCGGCGGCCCGTCGCTCTTCGGGATCGGCAGGCCGAGATGAGCGAACGCCCGCGCCGTCAGCAAGCGGCCGCGCGGGGTGCGTTGCAGATAGCCCTGCTGGAGGAGATAGGGCTCGACGATATCCTCCAAGGCGTCCCGCGGCTCGGAGAGCGCCGCGGCGAGGGTTTCGATGCCGACGGGCCCACCGGAATAATTCTCCGCGATCAGGGTGAGATAGCGCCGGTCCAGCGTATCGAGGCCCGCCGCGTCGACATCGAGCCGCAGAAGCGCCGAGTCGGCCACCTCGCGATCGATCGCGTCCGCCCCGCCGACGAGCGCGAAATCGCGCACGCGCCGCAACAGACGGTTCGCGATGCGCGGCGTCCCGCGGGCACGGCGCGCGATCTCGTTGGCGCCGTCGTCGGTCGTCGCGATCCCCATCAGCGACGCTCCGCGCGTCACGATGCGCGAGAGATCCTCGACGGAATAGAATTCGAGCCGCAGCGGGATGCCGAAACGGTCGCGCAGCGGCGTCGTCAGAAGGCCGAGCCGCGTCGTCGCCCCGACGAGGGTGAACTTCGCGACGTCGATCTTCACCGAGCGCGCGGCCGGCCCCTCGCCGATGATGAGGTCGAGCTGGAAATCCTCCATCGCGGGATAGAGGATCTCCTCGACATGCGGCGACAGGCGGTGGATCTCGTCGATGAACAGGACGTCGCGATCCTCGAGATTCGTCAACAGCGCGGCGAGGTCGCCCGCCTTCGCGATCACCGGGCCCGAGGTGGACCGGAAATTGACGCCGAGTTCCTTGGCGACGATCTGTGCGAGCGTCGTCTTGCCGAGCCCCGGCGGGCCGACCAGAAGCACATGATCAAGCGCCTCACCGCGCGTGCGCGCCGCCTTCACGAACACGTCGAGATTGGCGCGTGCGGCCGGCTGGCCGACGAACTCGGCGAGACGCTGGGGCCGCAAGGCGGTGTCGAAATCCTCGGGCTGCTCGTCCGGGGAAAGGGCGCGCTCGGTCATGGGGCGCTCCTGTCGGTTGAGGCGGGGACGCGGCCGTTCGGACCGAACATGCCACCATGATGCGGTGCGGGCGAAAGGTCTGTGGCGTGCGGTCCGACGAAGACGGTCACGCGGCGAGCGCCTTGAGACCGGCGCGGATCAGCTCCGCCGCGCCTGCATCGGGAGCGTCCGCGCGCAGCTTGGTGAGGGCGGCCCGCGCCTTCGTCTCGTCATAGCCGAGATTGACGAGGGCGGAGATCGCGTCGGCGAGCGGCTCGTCACCGCGGGGCGCGCCGCCGCTCGCCGGGATGACGGTGCCCATCGTCGCCGGAATGCGGGCCTTCAACTCGGTCGCGATCCGCTCGGCGACCCGTTTGCCGACGCCCGGAGCGCGCGCGATGGCGGCCCGGTCCCCGTTGGCGATCGCGAACGCCAATTCGTCGCCCGGCAACACCGACAGCACCGCGAGCGCGACCTTTGCGCCGACTCCCTGGACGCTCTGGAGGAGGCGGAACCAGTCCCGCTGCCCATGATCGCGGAACCCGTAGAGGCGGATAAGATCCTCACGCACGATCGTCTCGATCACGAGCGTAACGGTCTCGCCGATCGCGAGGGCGCCGAGATCGCGGCTCGGCATATGCACCTCGTAGCCGACACCGTGGACGTCGATGATCGCGACCTCCTCGGCTTCGGCGACGACCCCGGTGAGGCGACCGATCATGCCGCAATCCCCGCGCGCGGCGTCATGGGGCGCTCCACCCGCACGGCATCCGTCATGCCGCCTGCCTCAATTGGCGCGAGCGGCGATGGCTCGCATGGCAAATCGCAATGGCGAGGGCGTCGAAGGCGTGCTCCGTCCGGGCGGTCGCCTTGGGCAGAAGCATCGAGACCATGTGCCGGATCTGGCGCTTGTCGGCATGACCCGCGCCGACGACGGTCTTCTTCACGAGATTGGGCGCGTACTCGGCGACCGACACACCCGCCATCGCCGGCGCGAGAAGCGCGATGCCCCGCGCCTGGCCGAGCTTCAGCGTCGCCGCGCCATCGCGCGAGACGAAGGTCTGCTCGACGGCCGCTTCGTCGGGCTGGATCTCGGCGAGGATCGACGAGAGGCCTTGATAGAGGCTGGCGAGACGGTCGCAGAGATCGGCGGCGGGGTCCGAGCTGATGCTGCCCGACCCCACGAATGCGAGCGCCGAACCGTCGACGCGGATCGCGCCCCAGCCGGTCGTCCGCAATCCCGGATCGATGCCCAGAATGATCACCGCCATCATCGTCTCCTCGTCCGATCCACGTGCGGATCGGAACGCCGATCCTTCGCCGCGCGCTCGAACGACGCCCGCCAGTCTACACGATCGGGCGGCGAACGGGGCCCGTCATGCCGTCAATCC
The DNA here is from genome assembly GCF_021556395.1 of Acuticoccus kalidii. Taxonomy (GTDB): domain Bacteria; phylum Pseudomonadota; class Alphaproteobacteria; order Rhizobiales; family Amorphaceae; genus Acuticoccus; species Acuticoccus kalidii. The sequence goes on along the minus strand of NZ_JAKGCS010000006.1, from coordinate 5,533 downwards.
AGAGGCTTTCGCGCCGCGACGTCACGATGCGTGGCGAACGGGCGACCGTTCCGCGCGGAACAGACTAGGGACGAGGAGTGAAGCGTTCCTCACCATAATCCGTGCAAGCGTCTCGATCGGACGACAATGTTCCGGCTTTGGCGCCTTCGTCCCCCTCAGCGGCGCAACAGATTGCCGAAGATCCCCCGCCCGAGCGACCGCCCGACCCGCGCGCCGGACGTTCCACCGATCGCGCGGCCGAGTTCGCTTCCCGCCTCGGCGGCCATCGTCCGCGCGGTCCGGCGGGCGATCTTCTGCGCCTCGGTCAGCTTCTTCTCGCCACCGAAGACCATCCGCCACGCTGAGGTGAGAAAGCCCTCGCTCTCGGTCTCCTCTGGCACGGTCGTCGTCGGAGGCGGCGGCGCATCGGCGCCCTTATCGGCCGGCGCCGCCGTCTCGTCGGCGCGGCGGGCGAGGATCTCATAGGCGCTCTCGCGGTCGACGGGCGTGTCGTACTTCGCACCCATCGCGCTCGATGCGACGAGCGCCTCCCGCTCGGCCGCGGTGAGCGGGCCGAGCCGTCCGGCCGGCGGGCGAATCAGCGTCCGCTCCACCATCGACGGCACCCCCTTTTCGGCCAGCGTCGAGACCAGCGCCTCGCCCACGCCGAGCTCGGTGATCACCCGCTGCGTGTCGAGCGCCGGGTTCGGCCGGAAGGTATCCGCCGCCGCCTTCACCGCCTTCTGGTCGCGCGGCGTATAGGCGCGCAGAGCGTGCTGCACCCGGTTGCCGAGCTGACCGAGGACCGTGTCGGGAATATCGAGCGGGCTCTGGGTGACGAAGAACACGCCGACGCCTTTGGAGCGGATGAGCCGCACCACCTGCTCCACCGTCTGAAGGAGAACCTTCGGCGCGTCGTTGAACAAAAGGTGCGCCTCATCGAAGAAGAAGACGAGCCGCGGCTTGTCCGGGTCGCCCACCTCGGGCAGTTCCTCGAACAGCTCCGACAGGAGCCACAGGAGGAAGGTCGCATAGAGCCGCGGGTTCGCCATCAACCGATCCGCGGCGAGGACGCTGACGACGCCGCGCCCGTCCTCCGCCGTGCGCATCAGGTCGACGATCTCAAAAGCCGGCTCGCCGAAAAAGTGATTGCCGCCCTGCTCCTCGAGCACCAGAAGCCGCCGCTGGATCGCCCCGACCGAGGCGGGCGAGACGCGCCCATAGGTCTTCGACAGCGTGCCCGCCTGGTCCGCGACATGAACCATCAAGGCCCGCAGATCTCGCAGATCGAGCAGCGCGAGCCCCTCGTCGTCGGCGACGCGAAAGGCGATGTTGAGGACGCCCTCCTGCGTCTCGTTGAGGTCGAGAAAGCGCGACAGGAGAAGCGGCCCCATCTCCGAAACCGTCGTGCGGATCGGATGCCCCGCCTCGCCGAAGAGATCCCAGAGCGCCGCAGGGGAGGCGCCGAACGTGTAGTCCGCGCCGAGCCCGATCGCCTCCGCCCGCGTCAGAAGGAAGTCCTTCGGCTCCCCCTCCGCGGCGAGCCCGGACAGATCGCCCTTGATGTCGGCGCAGAAACAGGGCACCCCCGCTCGCGAAAACCCTTCCGCGAGGATCTGGAGCGTCACCGTCTTGCCGGTGCCGGTCGCGCCGGTGACGAGGCCGTGCCGGTTCGCCATGTCGAGGCGCAAATATTGCGGCGCCTCGGCGGTGCCGACGAAGATCATATCCTCACGTAGGACGCTCACATGGCTCTCCCATTCTGGCGAGGCCCAGCATAGTCGGTCGTCACGGTGACTGAAGTCCTTTCAGTTGAGCCGTGCGACGTTGCGCGGTACATCCTCGCGCCGAACGGAGGCGACAATGGCTAAGACGAAGGCGAACCGGCCGAAGGCGCGGCTGCCGCGGGGGTTTGCCGACCGCACGCCGGCGGAGATCCGCCGCACCGCGGCGATGATGGAAACGATCCGCGCAGTCTATGAGCGATGGGGATTCGAGCCGGTGGAAACGCCGTTCATCGAATATGCCGACGCGCTCGGCAAATTCCTGCCCGACGAGGACCGGCCGAACGAGGGCGTCTTCGCCTTCCAGGACGATGACGAGCAGTGGCTGTCGCTGCGTTACGACCTCACCGCCCCGCTCGCGCGCATGGTGGCGGAGAATTTCGATCGCACGCCGAAGCCGTATAAAAGCTATCGCGCCGGCTGGGTGTTCCGCAACGAGAAGCCCGGACCGGGCCGCTTCCGCCAGTTCATGCAGTTCGACGCCGATATCGTCGGCGCCGCCTCCCCGCTCGCCGACGCCGAGATCTGCATGATGGCCGCCGACACCATGGAGGCGCTCGGCTTCGCGCCCGGCGAGTATGCGATCCGCGTCAACTCGCGGAAGGTGCTCGACGGCATCCTGTCCGAGATCGGCCTTCCCGCCGACGACCCGCGCCGCCTCACGGTGCTGCGCGCGATCGACAAGGCCGACAAGTTCCCGCTGCCCGAAATCGCGAAACTGCTCGGCCCCGGCCGTGAGGACGAAAGCGGCGATTTCACCAAGGGCGCCGGCCTCGACGCCGCGCAGACCGAGACCGTCCTTTCCCTCCTCGACCCCGCCGCCGAGCGCCGCATCTCCGACGATCTTGCGGCGATCGGCGATATCGTCGCCGGCGCCGGCTATGGCGAACGGGTGATCGTCGATCCCTCCGTGGTGCGCGGTCTCGAATATTATACTGGCGCCGTCTTCGAGGCCGAGCTCACCTTCGAGATCACCGACGAGGCCGGCCGCCCGGTGCGCTTCGGCTCGGTCGGCGGCGGCGGCCGCTATGACGGGCTCGTCGGCCGCTTTCGTGGCGAGGACGTGCCGGCGACGGGCTTCTCGGTCGGCGTGTCCCGTCTCGCCGCCGCACTCGCCGCGCGGGAGGGGGAGAGCGCGCGCCAGTCCGGCCCCGTCATCGTCACCGTGATGGATCGCGAGGCGATCCCCGACTATCAGGCGATGACGACCAAGCTGCGCGCCGCCCTCAACGCCGACGGCGCCACCGTCCCGGTGGAAATGTACATCGGCGACAGCGGCATGAAGGCCCAGCTCAAATATGCCGACCGGCGCAACGCACCCTGCGTCGTCATCCAAGGTTCAAACGAGCGTGCGAGCGGTAAGGTCCAGATCAAGGACCTCGCGGCCGGCAAGCGCGCCGCCGAGGCGATCGACAACCGCGAGGAGTGGGTCGCCGCGCGCCCCGCTCAGATCGAAGTGGACGCCGACATCGCCACCATCGCCGCCGCCATTCGTGAAATCCTGACGTGACCGATCGCATCGACAAACTGATGGCGACGCTCGAGGGCTCGAGCGAAAGCCTCATCCTTCCGGCGCTGTTGCAGCCGGCCGACATCTTCGTCGAGCTCGCCGGCGAGGAGTTCCGCAAGCGCCTCTTCCTCACCGAGGGGGCGGACGGGGCCACCTTGTGCCTGCGGCCCGATTTCACGATCCCGGTGTGCCTCGAACACCTGCGCCAAGGCCGCGACGCGCCGATGGCCTACGCCTATCGCGGCAAGATCTTCCGCAAGCGGCGGGCGAGCGGCGAACCGGAATTCGAGCAGGCCGGTACCGAGTGGATCGGCCATGACGACGAGATGGCGACCGACGCGCGCCTCTTCGCGCTCGCCTTCGAATGCGCCGCCGATGTCGGCCTCGCGCCGAAGGTCCGCGTCGGCGATCAGAACGTCTTCACCGCGCTCACCGAAGCGCTCGGCCTGTCGAAGACCTGGCGCACGCGCCTCACCACCGCCTTCGGCGACGAGGCGCGCCTGTCGGGTGCGCTCGACCGCCTCGCCCGCAAGAGCGGCGACGGGATCGCCGCTCGCCTCGCCCCCTCCCTCGCCAAGATGAACCGCGACCAGGCGCGCGCCGTGGTCGATGCGATCATCGGCATCCCCGAGCACGTCCCGGCCGGCGGCCGTTCGAGCCGCGACATCGCCGAGCGTATTCTGGAGCAGGCCGCGAGCAACGGCGCCCATGCCGACGCCGTCGCCGCGATGCAGCGTTATTTCGCCCTCTCCGCCCCGCTCGACCGCGCGGCCGATACGATCGCCGCCTTCGCCCGCACCGAGGGTCTCGTGCTCGACAATGCGATCGCGCGCTTCGCCGAACGCGCGGACGCGATGGTGGCCCACGGCATCGACACCGGCGCGATCGCCTTCGACGCCGGCTTCGGCCGCCGCATCGGCTATTATACCGGCTTCGTCTTCGAAATTTCCGATGCGGGCTCGGCCGGGCCCGAAGTCATCGCCGGCGGGCGCTATGACCGCTTGATCGCCCTCCTCGATCCGGCAAAGTCGCTCCCCGCGATCGGCTTTTCCGTCTGGCTCGACCGACTTCCCGAGAAAGGCGCGGCATGAGCGACCTCATCCTCGCCGTCCCCTCAAAGGGACGCCTCCAAGACGCCGCACTCGATTTCCTGACCCGCTCCGGCATGAAGGTCGAGCGCGCCCGCGGCGGCCGCGACTATCGTGGCCGGATCAGCGGGTTGCCGGGCGTCGAGATCGCCTTTCTCTCAGCCTCCGAGATTGCCCGCGAGATGGCGCAGGGCAACGCCCATCTCGGCCTCACCGGCCTCGACCTCATCCACGAGACGATCGACGATCTCGCCGAACGCGAGGCGCGCTTCCATCTCGTCACCCCGCTCGGCTTCGGCCCGGCGGACGTCGTCGTCGCCGTACCCGAGCGCTGGATCGACGTCGACACGATGGCCGACCTCGCCGACGTCGCCGAGATGCACCGTGCCCGCCACGGCCGCACCTTGCGCGTGGCGACGAAATTCGTGCACCTGACGCGCCGCTTCTTCGCGGCGGCCGGCGTCGCCGACTATCGCATCGTCGAAAGCCTCGGCGCGACGGAGGGCGCGCCCGCGGCCGGCGCGGCCGAACTCATCGTCGACATCACGACCACCGGATCGACGCTCGCGGCGAACCAGCTCAAGATCCTCTCGGACGGCTTGATCCTCCAGTCCCAGGCCTTCTTCGTCGCCTCCCGCACGGCCCCGTGGACGGACGCCACGCGCGCCCTCGCCAGCACCATCGTGGAGCGCATCGCCGCCGAGATGCGCGCCCAGTCGATCCTCGAGCTGCGCGCCGTGGTGGCCGATCCGCGCGCCGTACTCGACGAGGCGGAGGCGCGCTTCGCCGCCGTCGCCCCGTTCGGCGACAAGCCGGTGCCGCTGACGCTGCACGTTCCGCGCCGCCGGGCTTCGGCGTGCGCCTCGTGGCTGCGCTGCAAGGGCGCCGAGGCGGTGGTGATCTCCCAGGTCGCCGACGTCTACGAAGACAGCCCCCTCACCGCCTCTTTGGAGGCCGCCCTTCGCTGAGCGGCGGCGGGCGCCACCGTGCCGCCACCCCGGCGCAGGCGTGGCCCGCCTCACTTCACCGCCGGCGCCCTCTCCGTTCCTTTGGAGAGTCGGGTCATGTTCCCTCCGGGTCGTTCCTCCGGAGCCGTCATGCGACCGCCATGGGCCGTGAGGCGTGCGCCGTCACCCGAAGGGCCGAAACGAAGTGGAGGACGGCGAAGCCGT
>NZ_JAKGCS010000005.1:158635-256620 GCF_021556395.1 Acuticoccus kalidii | reverse complement strand
CCCCACCCGCGTCGCGAGCAGCCCCGCCTCGTTGGTGATCGCCCGCACCGAGGCGTCGTAATCGAGGTGCATCCCGTAGGTGAGGCTGCCGACCCCGTTTGGCGTCGGCCAGCGGGTACTTCGTCAACACCCCCGCCGGGCTGAGCTCCATGTCGCGCACGAAGAAGGTCGTCTCCGCCGTGCCGCCGGGCGGGGTCACGGTCCGCACAAAGCGCGCATCGTCCGGCCCGTGGGCCATCTCGGTGAGACCGTTCTTGGTCACCCGGCTGACGCGGTTGAGACCGCCCCAGACGATCGTCCGGTTGATCGCGGCAAAACCCTGGACCGTCTCGAGATTGCCGTTGGCGTCATAGGTGTTTTTGGGAAAGACGCGTCAGGCGCGTATCGCGACCGTCCGTAGCGCGCCGTCGCAGCCAACTATATGCGCAAGAGCAATGGCTATGCGTGCAGTACTCGTGTGAGGCTCTAACTACCCCCCCCCCGACGAGAACTTATAGAGCTGGCAGAGTATCATTGCGTAGCTTTCCTTGCGGTTTAAGGTAGGCGGCGCCTTTACACACCTGAAGATCAATTCAATAAGAATTTTCAGTTTTTATATCTGCTTATCGAGACTAAGAGAGAGCCTATCTCAGAATTATTTTTAATACTCATATTTTATGAATTTTATACTATTTCAATGGATCTACAGGATCTAGCATCTGATTACTATAAATTTCATTTACAGGAATCGCGTTGATACGATCAAATCTTCGATCAATATCTCCTGTAGCAAAGAACAAAATTATTGATTGAATCATATTTATACCCCTTTCACTTGCCTTCTTGATAAGAAGGCCTTTCCCTAAAATTATAAACAGTCGAGATACGCAGAAAAATCTATCAGCTTTCTGCCTCGGCAAAGCCATATAGTATGAGGATCATGACCATATTACCCTCGGTTCTTTTTTGTAAAGATTTTTGTCCTTTGATGACGCAACTGTTCTAAAATTTAGGGCAAAGCACGGCCTATCATATTTATCCCACTGAATTTCAATGAGGCAAATATCGTTGCTATCTCTTTTAAATAAGTGATCCTTATCGCAATATCCATTGCGCCTCACCTCAGAAAATCCATTTTTACTGAATATTTCCGCCGCATCCTTTAGAAGGGTATCGTGAAGTTGGTCAGATATGGACACATCCATCTATTTGTCTCGAATTCAATCTGTCACATCGTCAAATATACCGAATTGTGCTTCAATTCGATTGCCGATAACTCCTCCCGCAGCGCCAGCCGGAGCGCCCGCAATTTTGCCAACAGTCCTAGGTCCGGTTCTATGCACCTCATATTGCGGCCCATAGACTCGCTCAGCTTTACGTTGATTCGGGCTCAATCTCGCCTTCGGCCCAAATTTACTTTCGATATATCGCACACGTATTTCCGCCTTTGGGCGGACCGTAATGTGCGGTATGCTTCTCGGCCTTGACATAAAGTCAACTCGGCTATGTCGCCCTTGTCCAATAGCAAGTCTAACCTGTGTTTGCACACTGTTTCCGCGAGCTCGTTCCCTCACGGATGTTATGGATTCCCCCAATCGCCCCTTCGCTTGACTAGATAGGGCAGCAGAGCGGTGAGACGCAGCCACTCCTACTACCCCGCCTAGCGCAGCGCCAACACCCGCAGAGGTGGCGAGTTTTTCAGTGTCGATAGCGCGTCCTTGGAGTAAATCCTCGGACGCCGACATAACAGCTCCCGCTACCAAGTCCTACTGCGTCTGGCCCAACCGCCACTGGGTCAATCCGGCCAACAACGCCGCCGAGTCCGGGCCTGAGAAATCCCTCGATCTGGCGTTTGCGCGCGAGACCGGAGCGAAACATCCCGCGAGAGAATGCCGTCAGTGTGTGATGATTTCGCAGACCGCTTCCGCATTGTCGGTGGCGGACTCGATGGGCTGCTCGGTGCAGGCACAAGCTGGTCGGCGCATGTCCGCTTCTGGCACTGGGTTACCGCAGCGTCTCAGTGGCCTCCCGGCGACCGACACAACCTTCCCAAGGCCATCGAGAAATTTTCCAGTCAATCATGCGCCCTCTACCGATCCTCTCATGAGACGGCTCACACAGTGCTGGCTCAAGCCCTCAGAAATCCGCAGAAACCCTCAACATTCCGCGACACCTCAGCTCTCCCCCGGAGCACCATTCCCCGCCGAATGGCCCTGACTTCCAAACTCTCCTACCGACCACACCCCGGCGCTCACCAGTGCCGCTCCACGGCGTCCCCCAACCCCTACCCCGGAAAGACGAGCTCCACCCGCAGACCGGTCGGCGCGAGGTTCGAGATCGCGAGGCGTCCGCCGTGGGCGGCCATGATCCGTGCGGCAATGTAAAGCCCTAGGCCGGCGCCGTCGCCATGGGCGCCCGCCCGCACGAAGCGGTCGGCGATGGCCGGCAGCCGGTCCGGCGGCACCCCCTTGCCACGATCGATGACCGAGATGCGGACGGGGTCGGCCTCCAGGCGGATCACCACTTCGGACCCGCGCGGGGCGTGCTGAACCGCGTTTTCCACCAGATTGACCAACGCCACCGCGATTGCGTCGGAATGGGCCGCGATCGCGGTCGGCGGCGATTGGCACTCGTAAGCGAACTCGACGCCGGCTTTGTGGGCCAGCGGCTCGAGGCGGGTGATCACGTCGATGATCACGGTCTCCGCGTCGATCCGCTGGGAGGCCTCGACGAGGAGCCGCTCCGCCTGCGCCGAACTCAACATCTGGGCGCAGAGCCGGACCAACGTGTCGATCTCGCGCCGCAGCGACGCGACATCGACAGCGTCTTGGTCGACCTCGAGCCGCGCTTTTAACGCCGCGAGCGGCGTTCGTAGGGAGTGGGACGCATCGAGGATGAAGGCGCGCTCCCGCTCCATCGCGTCACGCAGGCGCTGCAAAGTCGCGTTCAGCGCACCGGCGAGCTCGCGCACTTCAGCCGGCGCGTCGCCGACATCGATCGGCTCGACATCGCGAAACTCGCGTATCGTCTTGGCCTCGCCCGCAAGGTGCTCGAGCGGCTTCAACGTGGCCCGGATCACCTGCCCCGAGACGAGCAGCATCAGCGCCGCGAGCGGAAAGATCGGCAGGACGTGAACGCCGATCTCCTCGACGATCGAGAGGAGGAGCCGGTATTCGGGGTCGGAGAGGACGACGACCTGGACCTCGCAGAGTTCGGCCTCGCAGCGGAAGGTCTTGCCACCGATCCACCGCCCGTCGCCGAGATCGTGGGTCCACTCGTCGGCGGCGGAGACGGGGATGCCGGTGAGCGCCGCCCAGTCGAAATTCGACTCGGCGAGGGTGGTGCCGCCCCGACCCAGGACCCGCCAACCATAGGCCTCCGGGTGCCGATCATAGAGGCCGCCGATCTCGTCTTCGTGCGGCAAAGGGAGCTCGTCGAAGGTCATGCCGTCGAACGCCTCGGCGACATCCTGAACCATCCCGAGCACGATCCGTTGCGGCAATTCGGACAAGTCGCGCCCGTCGACGAGCGCGACAACGAGGACCGTGAGGCACGTGATCGTCGCCGTCACGACGGTGAGGCGGTGGCGGATCTTCTCCGCAAGCGACCACGACCGCCGCCGTTTACGCATCCTCGCCCCTCTCCAGCACGTAGCCGACACCGCGAATGGTGCGCACCGTTGCCGTCGCCCCGTTCGCCTTCAGAATGCCGCGCAGGCGCGACATCGAAGCCTCGAGCGCATTGCGGCTCGCATCGCTTTCGAAATCGTAGAGCTGATTGTCGAGATAGCGGCGCGAGCAGACGGCCCCGGCGCGCTGGATGAGCGCCCGCAAAAGCTGCAACTCACGCCGCGCGATCGCCACCGGGGCCTCGTTCACGAAGACCGCCGACGCGTTGAAATCGAACGAGAGATTGCCGACCTGCTCGCGCGGCTGCACGAGATCGGACGGGCGCCGCAACAGCGCGCGGCAGCGCGAGCGGAGCTCTTCGATCGCGAAGGGCTTGACGAGATAGTCGTCCGCGCCGCTATCGAGACCGTCGACCCGGTCGTTCAACTCGCCCCGCGCCGTCAGCACGAGAACCGGCATCGTGCGCCCATCGCGGCGAAGGCGGTGCAGAAAATCGAGCCCGTTGCCGTCGGGCAGGCCGAGATCGAGCAGCACGAGGTGGTAGTCGGCCACCGCGATCCCCGCCTCGGCCTCGGCGAGCGTCGTCACCCAGTCGACGCTATAGGCGTCATTCGCGAAGGCGCGCCGCAGGCTGTCGCCCAGGCTCGGATGGTCTTCGACCAACAAGATCCGCATCGCTCGACCGTCGCCCTCCCGTCAGAGCCCCACCCTGAGCGCCCCACCATCCGCGCCCGGTATCGAAGACCACCGTCAGCGTCCCGTCAGCATCCCCGACGTAAGCCCGCCGCACTCGGAACCATGGCAGGCGCGGTGCTCGATATATGACAATCGTTGATGCGACAAAGGTGTCGCCGGCCCTCCAGTCGCTCGCCGCCGCCGATGACAGGGACGATTTCGCCCGCGTCGTGCTCCCCCTCTTCAAGGGGCGGCGGGTGCTCGATGTCGGATGCATCAATCACCATTTCTTCGCCACCCCCAAGCGACGCCGCCATTCCTCGTTCTTCCGTATCGAGCGGGAAGCCGCGTTCGTGCTCGGCATCGACAATGTGCGCCCCTCGGTCCGTCTCGCGCGGGAGCATGGTCACAATGTCGTTTATGGCGATGCCGAGACCTTCGTCGCCGAGGAGGCGTTCGAGGTCGTGCATGGCGGCGACATCATCGAGCATCTCAGCAATCCGGGCCTCTTCCTCGCCTGCTGCCGGGCCAATCTCACCGATGATGGACTCTTGGTCCTGTCGACCCCGAACACCTTTTCCGTCGCGACGGCCTGGGAGGTTCTCAGCCGTGCGACGAACGATCCGAAGGTGCATCCGCAGCACACGGCCTATTTCTCACCGACCACGCTCAAGGAGCTTGCGCGCCGCTACGGGTTCGAGCCGGTCGCCTTCCACACGATCGAGATCGCCACGACCGGCCTCACGCGCCATGAGCGGACGCTCCTCGCGCTCAATCGCGCGGTGACGCGCCTCGCGCCACGTTTCAAGCGGACGATGGTCGCCGTTTTCCGCAAGACGGCGCCGCCGATAGACGGGCCGATCTAGCCGGCAGCGGAGAGGTCCAGCGCGGACCGCGATCGCACGACGGGGGGCGTGCCGGCGCGATGCGCGATGTGGCGAGCGACCGGTTAGTCGGCGCTCTCGGCATCCCGCCCCGCCGCACGCAGCGATCGCCGCTTGGTCTCCGAGCGGAAGATCGCGCCGACGAGCTCCTGAATCTCCGGCGCCTCGTCGACATCGAAGCGGGACTCGGTGTCGAACGCGATGCCCCATTCCTGCGCCAACCACTCGATATCGCCGAGCGACTTGCCCTGCACATAGCCGACCGTCCAAGGTGGCAGGCGGAATTTCGGGCCGGGCAGATCCCGCAGGTCCGGGATGTTGAGCCGCCTCTCGTCGTGCTGGCGGCAGAGCTTCGTCAGCTCGGAGATGACGTGGACGGCCAGTTGCGACATGCCCTCGTTCATCCGAACGAGCGTCAACGCCGCCTCGAGATCGCGCCGCCCGATCGCGTCGAGAAAATCGACGATCACGTCGTTCGCGGCAAAGGACGCGCGGTCGAAGGGGCGCACCACCATATTCTCGCGACCGACGGCGGCCTCCCACGCGCCGAGCTGGTCCCGATAATCGAACAGCGGTGGGTTGCGGCAGACCTCTTCATAGGTCCGTGATCCGGCCTTCACCGCCTGTTGCGCGCTGGAGACCGCGAAATCCACCGGATGGCGGATATAGATCACGACGCGCGGATCACCGTAGATCGCGGCCAATCGCTCGGCGAAGACGGCCTTCTCCTCTCCGCTCAACCGCTCGACGACCTCGGTGCTGACGATCGTCGTGTCGGCGCGCTTCGCCAATATCTTCACGCGGTCATCGAAGATATCCGGCTGCTTCTTGAGCAACCGCACCAGCTCCGTGTGATTATGTTGCAAATGAGAATCTGGATAGTCGACACCGTTTTTCAGGAGCGCCGAGCGAGAGGCATGCAATGTTGCCTGGATGGACCCGGTTCCTGTTTTCCGTGTTCCAGCGTGAATCCAAAGCATTTCAACAACTCTTGTATAAAAGCGTTATGAGAATCGCATTGCCGGTGTCGAAGGGTCAATGCGCCCCTGGACAGCACCCGGTGATTTGTCTTTTTATAACTAAACGAGCGCTTGAGTTGCCACGCCGTTGGCCGAGCCTCAGCTGGGAGACGACGTGAGCGTACTTGACCGATTCCGGCTCGATGGAAAGCGCGCGCTCGTCACGGGAGCGAGCCGCGGGCTCGGGCGAGAAATCGCACTCGCCCTCGCCGATGTCGGCGCCGACATCGTCCTCGTCGCCCGTCCGTCCGATGCGCTCGACGAGTCCGCCGCCGCGATCACCGCCCTCGGCCGGACCGTGACGACCTTCCCCGCGGACATTTCCGACCCCGACATCGCCGCCGAGACGTGCGAGCGCGTGCTCGCCACCGGCCCCATCGACATCCTCGTCAACAATGTGGGCGGACGGCGCGAAAACGTTCCGATCGAAGCGCAGACGCTCGACAGTTGGCGCGCCATGATGGATCTCAACCTGACCGCCGCCGTCACCTGCACGCGGATGATCGGCAAGGCGATGATCGATGCGGGACGCGGCGGGCGCGTCATCAACATCGCGTCGAGCAACGCCTCGCGCGTCGGTCGCGGGATCGGCGGGCGTCATTACGAGGCGGCGAAGGCGGCGATCGTCCAATTCACGCGGGCCGCGGCCGTCGATTGGGCCCCGCACGGCATCACCGTCAACGCCATCTGTCCTGGCCTCTTCATGACCGCCCCGAACCAGCGATGGGCGCGCGAGAAGCCCGAGATCATCGAGGCCGCCGTCGGCAATATTCCGATGGGGCACGCCGGTGATCCGAAGGATATCGGTCCACTCGCGGTCTATCTCGCGTCCGACGCGTCCTGTTTCATGACCGGCGCGTCGCTCGCGATTGATGGCGGCACCACCTGCTGACGAAGGCGGCATGCCTCGCGCGCACGCCTCATGACGCCGTTTTCAAACTATAAAGGGGAGCGAACAGTATGAACGCCGTACGGAAAACACGTTCACTGATGCTGAGCTGCGCCGCGGTGATCGCACTGGCCGCGGCCGGAGCCTTGCCGGCCGGCGAAGCCGAAGCGGCCACGCTGCGCTACGCCACCATCGGCGAGCCGCCGAGCCTCGACATCCAGATGGGCACCGCGACCCTCGCGACCACCATCGGCCAGAACATGTTCGAGACGCTCTATGCGTTCGACGAGGCGGGCGCCCCGCAGCCGATGCTGGCCGAGGGCGAAACCATCTCCGAGGACGGCAAGACGATCGTCATCACGCTGCGCACGGGTGTGCCGTTCCACAACGGCGCCGAGATGACGGCGGAGGACGTCGCGGCGTCGCTCAATCGTTGGATCGAGTTCGGCGCGCGCGGTCAGACGCTGAACGCGAGTTCCGTCGAGGCGACCGGCGACAATGAGGTGACGATCACGCTCGCCGAGGTGAACGGCGCGTGGAAGAGCCTCCTCGCCTTCCCGAACGGCGGTCCGGCGATCTACCCCGCCGACATCGTGACGGCCGCCGGCGGCGAGCCGATCAAGCCGGAGAATTATGTCGGCACCGGTCCTTACAAGTTCGTCGAATGGCGCCCCAACCGGCATGTCGAGCTCGAGAAGTTCGAGGACTATGCCGCGCGCAGCGAGCCGTCCGACGGTTCGGCCGGCGCCAAGGAAGCGACCATCGACACGCTGCAGTTCATCCCGGTCGGCGACGTCAGCACGCGGGTGAGCGGCGTGCAGGCCGGCGATTACGACTATGCCGAGTACATTTCCGGGGACCTTTACGGCATCCTCAAGGATGATCCCTCGATCGCCCCGCACATCAGCAGCGCGCCGATTTTCGGGCTCATGTTCTTGAACAGCAAGGAAGGCATCCTCGCCGGAAACTGGAAGCTGCGCCAGGCGATCCTTGCCGGCCTCAACATGACCGAGGCGCTGCAGATCTCCGTCGGCGACGCGGAGCTGTTCGCCGCCGAGGGCTCGATCTTCCCCGAAGGCAATGTCTGGTACTCCGATGCCGGCACCGAGAACTACAATCAGAACGACCCGGAGAAGGCCAAGAGCCTCGCCGCGGAAGCCGGTTATAATGGCGAGCCGATCAAGCTCCTGGTCTCGACCAACTATCAGCAGCATTTCGACCAGGCGAACGTCTTCAAGCAGCAGCTCGCGAAGGCCGGCATCAATGTCGAATTGAACGTCACCGACTGGGCGACGCTTCTCAAGGAGCGCGGCGAGCCCGGCTCCTGGGACATGTTCATGACGCACCACGGCCCCTCGCCCGATCCGGTGCTTCTGACCTTCATGAACGCCTCTTATCCCGGCTGGTGGACGACGGACGAGCGCAATGCCGATCTCGCCAAGCTCGTCGGCACTTCCGATCTCGGCGAGCGTCAAGCGGCGTGGGCCACCACCCAGGAACTCGTCTACGAGCAGATTCCGGCGGTGAAGGTCGGCGACGTGTTCTCCTTCGACATCGCTTCGCCGCAACTCCAGACGACGTGGGAGCGGGCCCCGGCCTTCCCCTATTTCTGGGGAGCGACGAAGTAATCCGCACGATATTCGGGATCTGACCCTTCGATGCTGGGTTTCATCGTCAAACGGACGGGTGCGGCGCTCGCGACGTTGGTCGCCGCCTCCGTTCTGATCTTCATGTTCATCCACCTCATTCCGGGCGAACCGGCGGCCGTCATGCTCGGCGACGCCGCGACGCCGGAACAGGTGGCCGCGCTGAGGACGCGGCTCGGGCTCGATGAACCCCTCATCATCCAATATTTCTATTGGGCCGGTAACGCCTTGCAGGGCGATCTCGGCCGCTCGATCTTCTTCGACGAGCCGGTGACGACCGTCATCGCCGACGGCGCCGAGACGAGCATCCTGCTCGCGTCGATCACCATGATCTGGGTCGTCCTCATCGGCGTTCCGGTCGGCGTGATCGCCGCGATGCGGCGCGGAAGCTGGCTCGATCAGGGCCTTTCGGGGCTGGCGATGCTGCTCGCCTCGATCCCGACCTTCTGGGTCGGTCTTTATCTGATCCTCGTCTTCGCCGCCCAGCTCGGCTGGCTGCCCTCCTCGGGCTATCCGTCGATCTTCGACGAAGGCGGATTGGCGAACCTTCGCTATCTCATCCTGCCGAGCCTCGCGCTCGCCACCCCCAATGCGGCGCTGATCCTGCGTCTCACGCGGGCGAGCATGCTCGACGTGTCGAAGGAGGACTATGTCCGCACCGCCCGCGCGAAGGGCATCAGCCCCCGCCAGGTCACGGTGCGGCACATCCTGCGCAATGCGCTTCTCGTGGTGGTCTCGGCGTTTGGCTTCACCTTCGCGGCTCTGATTTCCGAGGCGGTCGTCACCGAGACCGTGTTCGCCCTGCCCGGCATCGGACGGACCGTCGTGCAATCGATCCTGCGACGCGACTATCCGGTGATCCAAGGCGTCATCCTCGTGATCGTCTGCCTCTATCTCGTCCTCAACCTCCTGGTGGACATCTCCTACCGCTTCCTCGATCCGCGAGTTGAACTCGAATGACTGCGACGCTCCAGGGAGTCTTCGGTGCGGCGATCCGCCGGCCGCTCACCGCGTTCGGCCTCCTCTTCCTCGTCGTCGTGATCGTGTTCGCGCTCGCCTCGCCGTTGATCGCCCCCTATTCACCGCTCGAGATCGATTCGCTCAATCGCCTCGTGCCGCCGAACGCCGAACACTGGTTCGGCACCGACCATTTCGGCCGCGACACCTTCTCGCGCGTCGTCTATGGCGCGCGTCTCGCGCTATTGATCGGCATCGGCGTCGTCGGCTTCGCGCTGATGACGGGCGTGCCGATCGGCGTGGTCTCCGCGCTCTATCCGCGGCTCGGGCGTGTCCTGATGCGCGGCGTCGACGTCCTCATGGCGTTTCCGTCGCTCCTCCTCGCGCTGGGGCTCATCGTCATTCTCGGTCGGGGCGTATCCAACGCGATCCTCGCGATCGGCGTCGTCTATCTGACGACGACCGCCCGCATCGTCTACGGCGTGACCTTGCGGCTGCGCGAGGAGACCTATGTCGAGGCGGCGCAGTCGATGGGGGCGGGTACGCTCTGGACCGTGCGCAAGCACATCCTGCCCAACATGATCTCCCCGCTTTTGGTGCAGGCGAGCTTCGTGTTCGCCTTCGCCCAGCTCGGTGCGGCCTCGCTCGACTTTCTCGGGCTCGGCACGCCGCCGGACATTCCGAGCTGGGGCAACATGCTCGCCGAATCGCGGCTCTATATCACCCGTGCGCCGTGGCTTCTGTTCTTTCCGGGCATGATGATCGCGCTGACGGCCTTCTCCCTCAATCTCACCGGCGACGCATTGCGCGACCACATGGATCCGCGCTTCCGCGAGGCCATGGGCAACCGGAAGAGGACGTAACGATGCTCGCCGTCGATGACCTCGTCGTCTCAGTCGTCACCTCCCTCGGCTCGCTCGACATCGTGCGGGGGGTCTCCTTCCAGATCGCGCCCGGCGAGATCCTCGGTCTCGTCGGGGAATCGGGCTCGGGCAAGTCGATGACCTCGCTCGCCGTCATGGGCCTTCTCGAGACGCCGCGCACCCGCGTCACCTCCGGGCGGATCGCGATCGATGGCGCCGACATCACCCATGCGACCCCCTATGAGCGGGTGCGCAAGGGCAACGGCGACATCGCGATGATCTTTCAGGAGCCGATGACCTCGTTGAACCCCGTCCGCCGGATCGGCGACCAGATCGCCGAAGCGATCAAGGTTCATGATCCGAAGGCGGACGTGCGCGCGCGGACGCAGGAGCTGATGGACCTCGTCCGCCTGCCGGACTCGGCCCTCCAGCACGGCGCCTACCCGCACGAGCTGTCCGGCGGGATGCGCCAGCGCGTGATGATCGCGATCGCCCTCGCCTGCCGGCCCAAGGTGTTGATCGCCGACGAGCCCACCACCGCGCTCGACGTCACGGTCCAGCTTCAGATCCTCGGACTGCTGCGCGATCTGTGCGATCGGCTCGACATGGGCATCTTGTTCATCACCCACGATCTCGGCGTCGTCTCGCAGCTCGCCGACCGCGTCGCGGTGATGTACGCCGGCCAGATCGTGGAGACCGGCAGCGTGAGAACCATCTTCTCCGCTCCGCTCCACCCTTATACTGCGGGGCTCATGGCTTGCGTGCCGGACCCGTCGACCGGGCACGCGCCGCTCGTCACCATTCCGGGACAGGCGCCACGGCCGGACGAGGTGCCGCCCGGCTGCCCCTTCTCGCCGCGCTGCTCGCGGGCGGACACGCCCTGCCGGAGCGGTCCGGTCCCGACGGTGCGTGCCGGGGACCACGCGGCGCTCTGCCATTTCCCGCTCAACGAGGAGCTCGTCCATGCCTGAGGCGTCGATGGCCACGCCGTCCCCCGCCGCCGCATCGCCGATCCTGGAGCTGCGCGATCTCACCAAGCATTTTCGCGCGAGGCGGGCGGGGAAGACCTACACGATCACCGCCGTGAACCACATCTCGCTCGATCTCGTCGAAGGTGAGGTGCTCGGCATCGTCGGCGAATCGGGCTGCGGCAAGACCACCGTCGGCCGCATGATCATCGGGCTCGAACAGGCCGACGAAGGCGAGATCCGCTTCGGCGGCAGCGATATTCTCGAACGCCGGGGCGCGGCGCTGAAGGCCGCGCGCCTGAAGCTCCGTATGGTCTTCCAAGACCCATACGCATCCCTCAATCCGCGCCGTTCCGTCGAGGACAGCGTCGCCGAGACGGGGGACATTCACGGCATATTCGAGAACGCGAAGCACCGGCGCGAAATGGTCGGCGAAGCGCTCACCCAGGTGGGCCTCAACCCCTCCTTCGCGAGCCGATATCCGCACGAACTCTCCGGCGGGCAGCGCCAGCGTGTGGGCATCGCCCGCGCGATCCTACCGACGCCGGACGTGATCATCGCGGACGAGCCCGTCTCGGCGCTCGACGTGTCGATCCAGGCGCAGGTTCTGAACCTCCTCGCCGATCTCAAGGCCCGGCTCGGCCTCACGATGATGTTCATCTCCCACGATCTCGGCGTCGTCGCGAAGATCAGCGACCGCGTTGCGGTTCTTTACATGGGAAACGTGGTGGAGATCGGTGACGGCCCGGCCCTCTTCGCCGACCCGCAGCATCCCTATACGCAAATGCTGATCGCCTCGGTCCCGCGGATCGATCCGGCGAGCCGCGTCACCGGAACCGTCGAGCGCGGCGAGCCGCCAAGCCGCTTCCGCGCGATCGAGGGCTGCCCCTTCCAGGACCGCTGCCCGAAGCGCACCGACATCTGCCGCACGATGCCGGAGCTGCTGCCAACGACGCCGGGGCGCCGCGTCGCCTGTCACCATGTCGACGCGGTCGTCGCAGCCGACTGACACGGCGTCGAGGATCCGGCCGGTCCCCGCGGGCCAAGCCGCCCGCAGGGATCGATCCGGAGCCGATCAATTCGGCTGCGGCGCCGTCCCGTCGCCCCACCATTTGCCGCCGATCACCGTGCCGACGCTCGCAAAGCGCGTGTCGGCACGGAGCTTTTCGCCGACGACATCGACATGCTCGACCGGCTCGTGGCGCAATTCGAGCACGGTCGCGTCGCCCGGCGTTCCCACCTTCAGCGACCCGAGCTCGGGGCGTCGGATGATCTTGGCCGGGTTCTCCGTCGAGCAGCGGATGACGTCGGTGAGATCCATTCCGAGCGCGAGGAATTTCGACATGACGGCGAGAAGGTCGTGCGCCGGCCCGTCGACGCAGAGCGCGTGAACGTCGCTCGAAATCGCGTCCGGCATGATGCCTTCGCCCACCATCGCCCGGCAGGAATCGAACGAGAAGCCGCCCTGCCCGTGGCCGATATCGAAGTAGACGCCCCGCTCGCGCGCGGCGAGCACCTCGGCGCGGACATTGCGCGCCGCATCGATCGGCGCGTTCGGCCAGGGGCGGAAGCAATGAGTGAGCACGTCGCCGGGGCGTAAAAGGCGCAACACCTCCTCCTGGCTCGGCGGCCGGTTGTCGATATGCGCCATCACCGGCAGGTCCAGAAGATCGGCGACCTCGAGCGCGAGCTGGAGCGGGGCGATGCCGGACGTCCCGCCCGCCTTGGCGCCGATGCGCACCTTGATGCCGACGACGATGTCTTTATTGGCGCGCGCCGCCTCGAGGCACTCGTGCGGATGGACGAGGCGCATGTCGCCGCACTCGCCGACCATCACGTTCTTCGAGAAGCCGTAGATGCCGGCGAACGAGATGTTGACGTAGGCGAGGATACGCGGCTCGGTCCGCTCGATGACGTGCGTGCGGAAGCCGGGAAAGTTGCCGGCGCCGGCGCTGCCCGCGTCCACGAAGGTGGTCGTGCCACTCCGCCGCGCGATCGTTGGCGCGTCCACCCCGAGCGAGGTGCCGCCCCAATAGACGTGGGTGTGCAGGTCGACGAGGCCGGGGGTGACGATCTTGCCGGAAACGTCGCGGACCTCGGCCGCCTCTCCGAGATCCGTGCCGACGGCCGCCACCTCGCCCGCGGCAAAGGCCACGTCCGCGACACCGTCACGTCCCGATGCGGGGTCGATCACGCGACCCCCCTTCAACATGAGATCGAACATCGTCCACCCTTCTGCCGCCCACGCGGCGCGTCCCCTAGACCCGTCCCTGTCTACGCGCCCTCTTCGATGCGTGACAAGGACATCACCCGTTCAGGCCTCGCTCGCGCCGGACGGTGCGGGCTGGGGCGCCTCGGTCGGCGTCGCCGGCTCGATGCGGGGCTTGCCATCGACCGGCGGGAGGAAGAGATCCGGCCGGTCATTGGGGATCGATTCGACGTACACCGAGCGCGACGGGAAGGCGAAGCTCGTTCCCGCACCGAGGACGACGTTCATCACGGCATAGGCGAGCTGCTCCTGCACTTCGAGCCATTCCCGCCAGGATGTCGTCACCGTGAAGCAGTAGACGAGAATGTTGATCGACGAGCCGCCGAACGCGTCGATCCGGACATGGGTCGACGCCTGGTTCGGCCGCACGAAGTCCGGCGACGTCAGAATATAGTGCTCGATCCCGTCGCGTACGGTCTTGAGCTGGTCCACCGTGGTCGAATACGGCACGCCGATCGTCCACAGGATCCGGCGGCGGCGCATCTTCGTGTAATTGATCAGCGCATTTTCCGAAAAGGCGTTGTTCGGAACGTCGACGGCCGCATCGTCGAAACGGCGAATGCGCGTCGATCGCACGCCGATATATTCGACCGTTCCTTCCACGACGCCGTTCACCTCGATCCAATCACCATACTTGAAGCGTTTCTCGGCGAGGATGAGAAAGCCGGCGACCAAATTCTTGAAGAGATCCTGTGCGCCGAGGGCGACGGCGGCGCCGATGAGGCCCATGCCGGCGAGCAGCGGCCCGATCTCCACCCCCCATTCTTGCAGGATCAACGCCACGGCGGCGAAGACCAGCACGCCTTTGACGGTGTGGCGGATCATGTCCGCCATCGTCGGGCTGAGCGCGGAGGAGCGGAGCTTGAGCGAGGCGACGAACGGGCTCGTCAGCTCGAACAGCGCCCAGAAGAGCGCCGTCAGGACCATCGTCGCGACGATGCGCGAGGCGATCTCGGCATAGTCGCCATTCTGGTCGAACTTCATGACCTCGAACGCGAAGAACGCGCCGATCGCCACCGGCACGATGCCGGCCGGGCCCTTGAGGGCGTGACGCACCGCCGGATCGAGATCGCGGATCGGCCGATTGGCGAGACGCCCCATCACGACCATCAGGAGATAACGCTGCGGGCGGCGCAGGATGAGGAAAAAGAGAAAAATCCCCAAAGCGATCAGGATTCGGCCGACCGGGAGCCCCCAGGTGGAGTGCGTGATATAGATTTGCAGCTCGGACCAAAGATGTTCGGTCGCGGGTGACACGCCAGCCACCGTATCGATCAGTTCAACCAACGTCATATCCCTACGCGATCTCTCCGGCGCATCTGAATGGCGGCGTCATCGTTTCATGCGATGATCGACGTCTCGACGCTGAGGACGAGGATCCGGCTTCGGGTGGACGCCCACGTCGTCCCGCTCCCCATCGGCCGCTCGCGGGCATATTGGGCCAGATTGGATTTCTGCACCACCGTCCGAATTGGGATATGCCGGATCTCGGCACACATCGAAGCGGGACGCGCAACAAAACGCGATGCCGGCCGCTTCCCCCCGGCCGGCATCGCGCCGTTCTGGGCGCGGGTCGCCCCGCCCTCAGTCCCAGACGAGCGCGCCGCCGCTCTGATACTCGGTGACGCGCGTCTCGAAGAAGTTCTTCTCCTTGCGCAGGTCCATCGCCTCGCTCATCCACGGGAACGGGTTGTCGGTCGGGCCGAAGACGGGCGCGAGGCCGAGCTGCCCGCAGCGGCGGTTGGCGATGAACCGCATATACGCCTCGCACAGCTCCGCATTGAGGCCGAGAAAGCCGCGCGGCATCGTATCGCGTCCATAGGCGGCCTCGAGTTCGGCCGCTTCCTTCAGCATCGCGCGCACCTCGTCCTGGAAGGCGTCCGTCCAAAGGTGCGGGTTCTCGTGGCGGATCTGGTTGATCACGTCGATCCCGAAGTTCAAGTGGATCGATTCGTCCCGCAGGATGTACTGATACTGTTCGGCGATCCCGACCATCTTGTTGCGCCGGCCGAGCGAAAGGATCTGCGCGAAGCCCGTGTAGAACCACATTCCCTCGAAGACGACATAGAAGGCGACGAGATCGCGCAGGAAGGCTTGGTCGGCCTCCCGCGTGCCGGTCTCGAAGGTCGGGTCGTCGAGATGCCTCGTATACTTCAGCGCCCAGGCCGCTTTGTCGGTGATCGACGGCACCTCCCGATACATGTTGAAGAGTTCGCCTTCATCGAGGCCGAGACTTTCGACGATATATTGAAAGGTGTGCGTGTGGACGGCCTCCTCGAACGCCTGGCGCAGGAGATATTGCCGGCATTCGGGGTTCGTCAGATGCCGGTAGACGGCGAGGACGATGTTGTTCGCGACGAGGCTTTCCGAGGCGGCGAAGAAGCCGAGATTGCGCTTCACCGCGTGACGCTCTTCGTCGGTAAGCCCGTCGCGCGACTTCCACAGAGCGATATCGGCCTGCATGGACACCTCGGTCGGCATCCAATGATTGTTGCAGGCGGCGAGATATTTCTCCCACGCCCAGCGATATTTGAGCGGAAGGAGCTGGTTCACGTCGGCGGTGGCGTTGATCATCGCCTTGTCGCCGACCGTGACACGCCCCGCCTCGCGGTCGATCGTGCCGAGACCGGTCGCATCGACCGGCTGCGCTTGGGGGGCCGCCGCAGGATCGCCCCAGTCGAGGGAAATGGACGCGCTCATTGGCAGGCCTCGCAGGTCGGATCGTCGATGGAACAGGCGGAGACGGGCGCGGCAGCCACGGCGTTGAGCCGCCCGTCGGTCCCCTTGAGGGTGGATTTCTCGACGCTCGTCGCCGCGCGGGCGCGAAGATAATAGGTGGTCTTCAGGCCGCGGGCGAAGGCGAGACGGTAGACCGCGTCAAGCGTCTTGCCGGACGGTTTTGCGAGATAAAGGTTCAGCGACTGGGACTGGTCGATCCACTTCTGCCGCCGCGCCGCCGCCTCGACGAGCCACCGCGGATCGATCTCGAACGCCGTCGCATAGAGCGCCTTGAGATCGTCCGGCACGCGGTCGATCGCGCCGAGGCTGCCATCATAATATTTGAGGTCCGAGGCCATCACCTCGTCCCACAGGCCGCGCGCTTTGAGGTCGTGAACGAGGGTCGCGTTCACGACCGTGAAGTCGCCCGACATGTTGGACTTCACATAAAGGTTCTGGAAAATCGGCTCGATCGACTGCGACACGCCGCAGATGTTGGAAATCGTCGCCGTCGGCGCGATCGCCATGGTGTTGGAGTTTCGCATACCGATGGTCGTGACGCGGGCGCGCAGGCTCTCCCAATCGAGCCGGGCCGAACGGTCGAGGTCGAGCCCGCCGCGCGCCTCGGCGAGCAGCTCCAGCGAATCGATGGGCAACACGCCCTTTGACCAGAGCGATCCCTCGAAACTCGGATAGCGCCCCCGCTCCGCGGCGAGATCCACCGACGCCGAGATCGCATGATAGGACAGCGCCTCCATGCTCTCGTCGGCGAACGTCACGGCCGCCTCGGAGGCATAGGGAATGCGCAGCGTCGCGAGCGCGTCGGCAAACCCCATCAACCCCAGCCCGACCGGCCGATGCCGCAGGTTCGACCGCCGGGCCTCGGGGATCGTGTAAAAATTGATGTCGACCACATTGTCGAGCATCCGCATCGCGACCGACACGGTGGCCGCCAGCGCCTCATGGTCGAGACCGTCGGGACCGACATGGGCGGCAAGGTTCACCGAGCCGAGATTGCACACGGCGACCTCGTCGCTCGCCGTGTTGAGCGTGATCTCCGTGCACAGATTGGACGAGTGCACGACGCCGCGATGGCGCTGCGGCGAGCGGATGTTGCAGGGATCCTTGAACGTGATCCACGGATGGCCGGTCTCGAACAGCATCGAGAGCATCCGCCGCCACAGATCGACCGCGCGCACGGTGCGGTGGACGGCGATCTCCCCCCGCGCCGCCTTCGCCTCATAGGCCTCATAGGCGACCTTGAAGTCGGGACCGTAAAGATCGTGAAGGTCGGGCGTCTCGTCGGGCGAGAAGAGGGTCCACGGCCCGTCATCGGCGACGCGCGCCATGAAGAGATCGGGCACCCAGTTCGCCGTGTTCATGTCGTGCGTGCGGCGCCGGTCGTCGCCGGTGTTCTTTCTGAGGTCGAGAAATTCCTCGATGTCGATGTGCCAGGTTTCGAGATAGGCGCAGACGGCACCCTTGCGCTTGCCGCCTTGGTTCACCGCGATCGCCGTATCGTTCGCGACCTTGAGGAACGGGACGACGCCCTGGCTCTCCCCATTGGTGCCGCTGATATGGGCGCCGAGCCCGCGCACCGGCGTCCAATCGTTGCCGATGCCCCCGGAGAACTTGGCGAGAAGTGCGTTGTCTTTGACCGACTTGAAGATGCCGTCGAGATCGTCCGGCACCGTCGTCAGGAAGCAGGAGGACAGCTGCGGGTGCCGGGTGCCGGCGTTGAAGAGCGTCGGCGTCGAGCACATGAAGCGGAAGGTCGAGAGGCGCTCATAGAACGCGATCGCCGTCTCCTCGCGATCGATCTCCCGCAGCGCGAGGCCCATCGCAACGCGCATGAAGAAGACCTGCGGGAGCTCGAAGCGGACACCGCGATCGTGGAGGAAATAACGGTCCACGAGAGTCTGAAGGCCGAGATAGTCGAACGCGAGGTCGCGCTCGGGACGGATGGCGCGGCCGAGCCGGTCGAGATCGAAGCGGGCGAGTTCAGGGTCGATGCGCCCAGCCTCGATCCCTTTCTGGATGGCAGCGCGAAGGGTGTCCGGATAGCGGTCCGCCATCTCGGCTGCGCTCGCCTCGTCCGGCCGACCGGCGAGGCCGCTCAACACCTCGCGGCGCAGGCTGTGGAGGAGAAGACGGGCGCTCGCGCGCGAATGGTTCGGCTCGGCCTCCACCAGCGTACGGGCGGCGAGGACGGGGGCGAGCGCGAGCTCGTCCTCGCTGATCCCGTCATAGAGATTGCGGCGCGTCTCGGCGAGGATGACGCTCGGATCGACGCCATCGAGCCCGTCGGCGGCTTCGCCGATCAGGCCGGCGAGCCGCGCCTCGTCGAGGGGGACGTGGGAGCCGTCGGCGCGGCGCATCGAAAGGCGCGGCGCGGTGGGCGCGGTCTCCGCCTCCTTGGCAAGGCGCTCCTGCGTGCGGGCCTCGCGGTAGAGGACGAACGCGCGGGCGATCTTGTGATAGCCGCCCCGCATCAGGGCGAGCTCGACCTGATCCTGGATATCCTCGATGTGCAGCGACGCGCCGGTCGGCGCGCGGCGCGTGAGGTTGACGACGATCTCTTCGGCGAGATCGGCCACCGTCTCGTGCACGCGCCGCGAGCCGGCCGCGCTCGTCCCCTCGACGGCGAGGAAGGCTTTCGTCAACGCGAGTTCGATCTTCGCCGGATCGAAGGCGGCGACGGCGCCGGAACGGCGGATAACTTTATAGTCGGCGAGACCGTCCCCGCGCGGGCGGTTCGACGCGCCGGGCGTCATCGGCGGCCGCGGCGTCGCCGCGAGACCGTCGGTCGAGATTTCGTTCGTAATGGACATCGGCTTATCCCCAGTGGCTGGGGGCAAAGGCCGAGCGGACGCGTGTCACCGCCCGCAAGGGACGTCGACCGTGCGACCCACCAGGACACCCCGCCCGTGGACGTTCGTTCGCGTCACGGCAGGTCTCCTGGCTCGCGGGTCGTCACTCCCCCCACCTTCCCAGCCTCTCGGCCAGTGGTTCATCGGGGATCGTTCGCCGCTCACAGTTGCGGGGGCAGCTTCGGTTTTGCCTCAAAGCGGGCGCACCGAATTCCCTTTTCACCTCCAAGCCGTCGGCTTAGAGGACCATGACACCGGATCTTGTGTCCCGACCTGCGGAACTCGTCAATATGTTGATTTGGGTTTCCACACTCGGGCGGAACATGCCGTTTGAATCGGCGCTTGGTGGAGCCGTTCACGTTTGTGCAACAATATTTGGATTTTTGCTCGCAATGGCCCGCTGCTGAAACGATCCAGCGAAACATTTATATTACATCTGGGATATTGCTTAGCGGCGAACGCTGGTTTAGGGCAACATTTGATGCAAAATGGGCTCAGGAACTGAAACTTCTGATTGGTTTCCGTTTTGCAAAGGAGGCGGGCGATGCACTTCACACCCAGGGAAATCGATAAGCTTATGATCTACACGCTCGCGCAGGTCGCGCAGCGTCGTAAAGATCAAGGCATAAAGTTAAATCATCCTGAAACAGTCTCCCTCATTTCCGTCGCCGCTCTCGATGGGGCGCGCGCGGGGAAGACTGTCGAGGAGGTCATGGAGATCGCTCGCGGCGCCGTTTCTCGGGACGACGTGATGGAAGGCGTGGTCGATATGATCCCGTACGTCCAGGTGGAAGCGGTGTTCACCGACGGGAGCCGTCTCGTCACCGTCCACGATCCCATCAAGTAGACCCTGAGATAGGTGCTCGGCCATGACTTCCAGTGACAACGGCACTCCGGTTGGCGGCTTCGTTTTGGCGTCGGACGACATTGAACTGAACGCCGGCTATCCCGTCACGACGATCAAAGTTCGCAACACCGGCGACCGCCCTATCCAGGTTGGATCCCACTTTCACTTCTTCGAGGTGAATGCGAGCCTTGAATTCGACCGCGCGCAATCGTTCGGAAAGCGGCTCGACATCCCGGCCTCCACGGCGCTGCGGTTCGAGCCCGGCGACGAGCGCGAGGTTTCGCTGATCCCCTTTCAAGGCAAGCAGCGCGTCCTCGGCTTCAACAGCCTGGTCGACGGCTGGGTCGGTGAAGAAAACTACGATTCATACCGACCCCGGATGACCGATGCGCTCGAACGCGTCGCTCGTTACGGCTTCAAGAACAAGTCGGAGTCCTGACCATGGCGAAGATTTCGAGAAAGCAATATTCGGAGCTGTATGGCCCCACGACCGGCGACAAGATTCGCCTGGGCGATACGGATCTTTATATCGAGATCGAGAACGACCTTCGCGTCTACGGTGAAGAGGCCGTCTATGGCGGCGGCAAGACGCTGCGCGACGGCATGGGCTTCGACAACGAGCTGACGAGTGCGGCCGGCGCGCCGGACCTCGTCATCACGAACGTCACGATCGTCGACAGCGTGCAGGGCATCATCAAGGCCGATGTCGGCATCAAGAACGGCCTGATCTCCGCGATCGGCAAAGCCGGCAACCCGTCAATCATGTCCGGCGTCACGCCGGGCCTCGCGATCGGACCCGGCACGGATGCGATCTCCGGCGAGCACCTCATTCTGACCGCCGGCGGCATCGACGCCCACGTCCACTTCATCTCCCCCCAACAGGCCGAGGCGGCGCTCAGCAACGGCGTCACCACCCTGTTCGGCGGCGGCGTCGGCCCGACCGACGGCACCAACGGCACGACGATCACGCCGGGCACCTGGAACATCGAGATGATGCTCCGCTCGTTCGACGCGTGGCCGGTCAATGCGGGCGTGCTCGGCAAGGGCAACTGCTCCTCCGCCGCGCCGATCGAAGAGCAGATCCACGCCGGCGCGATGGGCCTGAAGATTCACGAGGACTGGGGCAGCACGCCGGGCGCCATCCGCGCCTCGCTGAAGGTCGCGGACGATTTCGACGTCCAGGTCTGTATCCACACCGATACGCTGAACGAGGCCGGTTTCGTCGAGAACACGATCGCCGCCTTTGAAGGCCGGACGATCCACACCTACCACACCGAAGGCGCCGGCGGCGGCCACGCGCCGGACATCATCCGCGTCGCGGCGCTGTCCAACGTCATCCCGAGCTCGACCAACCCGACGTTGCCTTACGGCATCAACTCGCAGGCCGAGCTCTTCGACATGACGATGATCTGTCACAATCTCAGCCCGAAGATCCCGACCGACGTCGCGTTCGCCGAGAGCCGCGTCCGCGCCGAGACGATCGCCGCCGAGAACGTGCTGCACGACATGGGCGCCATCTCCATCCTGTCGAGCGACAGTCAGGCGATGGGCCGCGTCGGCGAGAACTGGACGCGGACGATCCAGACCGCGCACATGATGAAGCAGCGCATGGGCGCCTATGAGGGCGACACCTCCGGCAACGACAACGAGCGCGTTCTGCGCTTCGTCGCCAAGGTGACGATCAATCCGGCGATCGCCCAGGGCGTCAGCAACGTCATCGGTTCGGTCGAAGTCGGCAAGATGGCCGACCTCGTCCTGTGGGACACGGCCTTCTTCGGCGCCAAGCCCAAGATGGTGATCAAAGGCGGCATGATCTCGTGGGCGCTGATGGGTGACCCGAACGCCTCCCTGCCGACGCCGCAGCCGGTTCTCTACCGTCCGATGTTCGGCACGATGGGGTCCGCCCTCACCAAGACGCGTGTGACCTTCACCTCGCTCGCCGGCTATGAAGACGGGATCGTCGATCGCTACGAGCTGAAATCTCAGGTCATCCCGGTCTACGGCACGCGGACGATCACCAAGAGCTCGATGGTTCGCAACACGAGCCAGCCGAACATCGAAGTGAACCCGGAAACGTTCGCGGTCACGGTCGACGGCAAGCACGCCACGATCGAGCCTGTGACCACCGTTCCGCTCGGACAGCTGTACTTCTTCAGCTAGCCAAAGGAAGTCGCCGGTCCGTCGTGATCCTTCGCTGCTGTTGAACTGGTCGAATGCAAGCGATCGATATCATGTGGGTCTTCCTCGGCGGTGGCATCGGGTCGGTGCTCCGCTGGGGAGTCGGCCTCGCCGTGGAGGCCCGCATTCGGATGCGGTTCCGCCTCGGCACGTATCTGGTGAACGTCACCGGCGCCTTCGTCATCGCGTACCTGTCGACGGCCTTCATGATCGACTGGCACCATCGTTACGGCGATATGATGTCGTCCTTCGTGCTGACGGGTATACTGGGTGGGTACACCACCTTCAGCTCGATGCAGCTCGACACCGTCCAGATGGCGGAGGACGGGCGGCACGGGCTGGCGCTGGTCTACATCGTCTCGTCCATCGGCAGCGGCCTTCTCGCCGTCGCCGCTGGCGTGGCGCTCGCGTCGATATAGAGGCGGCGGCTCATGGTCTCGAAGATCATCATCGTGTTCCTCGGCGGCGGGCTCGGCGCGATCGTGCGGGAATTCTTCATGTTGCTGATTCCGCAGACGCGCAGCGACTTTCCGCTCGACATTTTCGCGGCGAACGTGATCGCCTCCTTCATTCTCGGGCTGACCTTCGGCAATCGTCGCCTCAACGCCGTGTCGGACGAGTTTCTCCTGCTGGTCGGGACGGGGGTCATGGGGGGCATGTCGACCTTCTCGTCCTTCGTCTACGGCGCCTATTCGGAGATGACGTCCCCCGGCCACATGGCGGTCGGGGCGCTTTACGTCATCTCCAGCGCCGTCGTCGGCTATTTGCTTACTCTGCTCGGCATCACCGCGGCCAAGTGGCGTCATCGCGAGGCGTGATTTCTGAGCTCATGTCCGGAGGACGTATGATTCTCGTCGAGAAGAAATTGGGTCATCTGAGCGACCCGGAATGGCATGACCGCGCCCATCATGCCGTCGTGGATTCCCTCGTTCTGGAACAATGGGAAGCCCCGAAGAACCGCCTGCGCAAGGCGAGCGAAGGCGGCGTCGAGCTCGCCATCTCGCTGCCGCGCGACGAGCACCTGCACGATGGCGACGTGCTCCATTATGACGCCGAGACGAACGTCATCGTCGTCGCCCGCGTCGCGCTCAAGGACGTGCTCGTGATCGAGCTCGAAGGGCTCGAGACGCTGTCGCCGACGGAGATCCTGCGCACCTGCTTCGAGCTCGGCCACGGGCTCGGCAACCAGCATTGGCCGGCCGTGATCAAAGGCTCGACCGTCTATGTGCCGCTCTCCGTCGACCAGAAGGTGATGGCCTCGGTGATGCGCACCCACGCATTCGAGCACGTGAAGACGCGCTTCGCGCCGGGCGAAGAGATCGCCAAGCTGCTCGACGCCAAGGAGGTCCGCCTCCTCTTCGCCGGGGCGGATGCGACGCCGCATCATCATCACGGCGCCCACTCCCACGACCACGACCACGCGCATTAGGGGCGCGTGATGGACGCTGGCGACGACACGATCCGAAGCGCCGCCGTACCGAACATGGTGCGGCTCGGCCGGCTCCTGCAATTTTCCGACTCGACGCTGCCGGTCGGCGCGTTCGCCTTCTCCAACGGCCTCGAATCGGCGCTGCAGACGGAGGTGGTCACCGATCCGGCGAGCCTTCGTGAATATGTCGAGCTGATCCTGCGCCAGAGCGCGCGGATGGACGGCATCGCCTTCCTTCACGCCCATCGCGCCGCGATGAACGGCGACCATGATGCGATCCTCGTCGCCGATCGCGCCATCTGGTGCCGCCGTGTCGGCGAGGAGCAGCAGCTCATGCTCGCCCGGATGGGCAAGAAGCTCGCCGAGCTCGCGCTCAAGATCGGGCCCTTCCCGCGCCTCGAGCGCTGGCTCGGTGACATCAAGTCGGGCGCGACGCCGGGATGCTTTCCGGTCGGCCAGGCGATCGCCCTCGCCGAGCTCGGCGCCCCGGAGAGCGAGGCCTTCGTCGTGCACCAATACGGCGTCGCCTCGATGATCCTCAGCGCCGCCGTGCGCCTCATGCGGATTGACCATCTCGACACGCAGCGCATCCTGTTCGCCGCGCAAGATCGCGTCGCAGACGATTACCACGCGGTGCGGGCGCTCGGCCTCGACGAAATGGCCGTCTTCGCACCGATTTTCGACGTTCTCGTCGCGCACCACACAACAACCCGCGTTCGACTGTTCATGAACTGAACGTCGTCCTCGAAAAGGAACGTGCAATGAAGAAGATCACCCGCATCGGCATCGGTGGTCCTGTCGGCTCGGGCAAGACCGCGATCATCGAGACCATCACGCCGCGCCTGATCGACATGGGCATCAAGCCCTTGATCATCACCAACGACGTGGTGACGACGGAAGACGCCAAACAGGTCCGCCGGACGCTGAACGGGGTCCTCGTGGAAGAAAAGATCGTCGGCGTCGAAACCGGCGCGTGCCCGCACACCGCGGTCCGCGAGGATCCGTCGATGAACATCGCCGCCGTCGAGGAGCTCGAAGAGAAGTATCCCGACAGCGACGTGATCCTCATCGAGTCGGGCGGCGACAACCTCACGCTCACCTTCAGCCCCGCGCTCGCCGATTTCTACATTTACGTCATCGACGTCGCGGCCGGCGACAAGATCCCCCGCAAGAACGGGGCGGGCGTGTGCCAGTCCGACATCCTCGTGATCAACAAGAAGGACCTCGCCCCCTATGTCGGCGCGAGCCTCGAGGTGATGGACCGCGACTCCAAGCTGATGCGGGGCAAGAAGCCGTTCGTCTTCACCAACTGCAAGACCGGCGAAGGGATCGACGGCCTCATCGATCTCATCATGGACATGGCACTTTTCGACGTGACGCCCGTGAAGCCCGCCAAGGCGCACGACGCGCCGCAGCCGGCCGAGTGAGACCCGGACGCGATGCCGCTGCATGAGCTGCTCGGCCGCCTCGACGAGGCCCGTGAGCTGTCCCCCTATCACACCGAACCCGGCCAGATGCGTGCGGCCGGGCCGGGCAAGATCGGCGAGTTGCGGCTCGGCTTCTCCCGGCGGGGCGACCGATCGGTGCTGCACGATCTCTATCGTGTGGCGCCCCTCCTCGTGCAGCGGGCGCTCTATTGGGACGAGGGGATGCCGGAGCTGCCGATCTGCACGATCATCTCGGTCGGCGGCGGCATCCTTCAGGGCGATCGCTACAAGATCGACATCACCGTCGAGGAAGGCGCCTGCGCGCAGGTGATCTCGCAAGGCGCGAACCGCATCCACCAGATGGATGCGAATTACGCCTCGCAGCATCAGAGCGTCACCGTCGGGGCCGGCGCCTATCTCGAATATCTGCCCGATTTCACGATCCCCTATCGCGGCTCGCGCTTCATCAATCAAACCGACATCGTCCTCGATGAGACCGGCATCCTTCTCTACGGCGAGATGATGATGTCGGGTCGCAAGCATCACCATGCCGACGAGCGCTTTGGCTTCGACCTCCTGTCGATGGCGGTGTCGGTCCGCCGGGCGGACGGGCCGGTGCTCTTCACCGAGAAGGTCCTGATCGAGAAGAGCGATCCCACCATCGATTTCGCGGGCGTGATGAAGGGCTTCGACACGTTCGCGAACATCATGTGCCTCGCGCCGCCGAAGATCGCGGCCCGCATTCAAGAGCGCTTCGAGCCGCACTTCGAGACCGAGGCGCCGCGCGCGATCAGCGGCGTCTCGAAGCTCCCGAACGCCGTCGGACTGATGCTCCGCGTGGTCGGGATCGAGACGCACGACGTGCGCAAGGAGGTCCGCCGCTTCTGGCGGATCGTGCGTGAAGAGGCACGCGGCAAGCCGCTGCCGACCGAACAATATTGGCGATAAACGGCGGATTTTGACCGATGCCTGACAAGAATAACGACTTTCTGTCTCTTTGCCTGCGCGGCACGAGCCAGGTCTTCTTCATGGAAAACGTCGTCACCGGTTTCCTGTTCTTCGCCGCGATGGCGGTGGCGTCCTACACGACCGGCGTGTGGGCGACGACCATCGGCGCCGCGGTCGGCATCGTCGTCGCCACCGGGACCGCGCAACTGCTGGACTATGACAAAGAGTCGATTACGTCGGGCCTCTTCGGCTTCAACGGCGTTCTCGTCGGCGCCGCGCTTCCGACCTTCGTCGCCGCCTCACCGCAGCTCTGGGTCTATATCGTGTTCGGCGCGGCGGCGAGCACCGTGGTCACCGCCGCCTTCGGCGCGACGCTCACCAAGAGCTGGGGCGTGCCGGGATCGACCGGGCCCTTCGTCCTCACCGGCTGGCTTCTCGTCGCCGGCGCCTATTCGTTCGGCGGGCTCGAGGTGATCGGCGACACCCCGCATTTTGCCACCGATTACGCCCAAGGCGTCGTCAAGATCCCGTCTTATATCGAGATGGTGCAGATCTTCTTCCGCAATATCGGGCAAGTCTTTCTGCTCGGGAGCGAGTTCAGCGGCGCCATTATTCTTCTCGGCATCTTCCTCGCCTCGGTGCCCGCCGGCATCGCCGCGGCGCTGGGGTCGCTCATCGCGGGGGTGGTCGCCGTCGGCATGGAGGCCGATCCCTCGGTCGTGCTCCAGGGCCTTTACGGCTTCAGCCCCGTCCTCACCGCCCTCGCGGTCGGGGTGATCTTCATCAAGACCTCGATGAAGGTGGCGCTCTACGCCGTGGTCGCCACGGTCGTGACCGTCTTCATCCAGGGCGGCCTCGATGTGATCATGGACCCGGACGGCCTGCCGTCCTTCACGGCGCCTTACGTCCTGACGATGTATCTGTTCATCGCGCCCAAGCGGTTCCTCGCACCCCATCCCCACCGGCCGGTCGTGCACTACCCGGCCCACAAGGCGGCCGCCGCGGCCGCGTCCTCGAAATAGACCCGCAACGGATCTCACCTCTCCTGACGGGGCCGCGCGGTCAATGCGCGGCCTCCGCCGCACCCCAAGGATCTTGCGATGGAAAGCATCAATACCGGCGATACCGCCTTTATCTTAGTATGTACCGCGCTCGTGTGCATGATGACGCCCGCCCTCGCGTTGTTTTACGGCGGCCTCGTCAAGCAACGCGACATGCTGTCGATCATGATCCAGAACTTCGTCTGCATAGGCGTCGTCGGGTTGATCTGGGTCTTCGGCGGGTTCAGCTTGGCGTTCGGCCCCGATATCGGCGGCATCATCGGCGACGTCCGCACCTATTTCGGCATGTACCATGTCGGCATCGAGCCGAACCCGGCCTATGCGGACAACGTGCCGTTCATCATGGTGTTCGCCTATCAGATGATGTTCGCGATCATCACGCCGGCGCTGATGACCGGCGCGTTCGTCGGCCGTTTCAAGTTCGGCGCCTATCTCTTCTTCATCGCGTTGTGGACGATCCTCGTCTATTTGCCGGCGGCGCACTGGATCTGGGGCGGCGGCTTCCTCGCCAAGCTCGGGGTCGTCGACTTCGCGGGCGGCATCGTCATCCACACGGCGGCCGGCTTCTCCGCGCTCGCGACGGCGCGCTATCTCGGCAAACGCAAGCTCGCATTGGGTGAAACCGAATCCGAGCCGTCGAGCCTTCCCCTCGTCGCACTCGGCGCCGGCCTCCTGTGGTTCGGCTGGTTCGGCTTCAATGCCGGCGGCGCCTATGCGGCCAACGCGCTCGCCGCCTACGCCTTCACGAACACCATGCTCGCCGGCTCCATCGCCATGCTCGTGTGGATGTTCTGGGAATGGCGCGCCACGGGTCACCCGTCCTTTTCCGGCGTGCTCGTCGGTGCGGTCGCGGGCCTGGCGACCATCACGCCGGCAGCGGGCTATGTCGAACCGATCGCCGCGCTGCTGATCGGGGCCGTCGGCGCGACCGCCTGCTATTTTGCCAAGCACGTGCAGGAATGGCTGAAGATCGACGACACGCTCGAGGTCTGGCGCGCCCACGGCGTCGGCGGCATGACGGGCGCGCTGTTGATCGGCGTCCTCGCCAGCTCCCACATCAACGAGGTGTCGGCCGGTCTCCACCAGCTCGGCATTCAGGCCCTCGCGGTCGTGATCGTCGCCGTCTATGCTTGGATCATCACCACCATCCTCCTGAAGATCCTCGACGGGTTCGGTACGCTCCGCGTCCCGGAGGATATCCAGGAAGAAGGTCTCGACGAATCCATGTACGGCGAGCGCGCTTACAGCCTCTGGGACATGCAGCGCAAACTTCCCGAATAATCCAGCAACAATCGCCGTGGCGGAGGCGGTGGAGCGGCGTCGCTCGACCGTTCCGCCGCCTCCGCCACGGCGGCGATCCGATACGGCTGGGGTGATCGGACCTCGAATTTTTCACCAGACGAGACCACAATGGACGTGACGATCGCTCTCTTCATCCTCGTGTACATCGCCATGGGGGTGGGCCATCTGCCGGGCTTCGGGGTCGATCGGACGGGGGCGGCCGTGGTCGGTGCGATGCTCCTCATCGCCTTCGGCGAAATCTCGCCGGCCGGCGCATGGGCCGCGATCGACTATCGCACCATCGGCCTTCTCTTCGGCCTGATGATCATTTCCTCCGCCTTCGTCGTCTCCGGCTTTTACGACTGGGCGGCCCGCAAGGTCGGCGGGCTGCGGGTCGGGCCGTCGATCCTGCTCGCGATCCTCGTGGTCGTCGGCGGCCTCCTGTCGGCGGTCCTCACGAACGACGTGGTCGTCGTCGCGATGACGCCGGTCCTCACGACCATCACCCTCGCGCGCGGCCTCAACCCGGTGCCGTTTCTGCTCGGCTTCTGTTTCGCGGCGAATGTCGGATCGGCGGCGACGCTGATCGGCAGCCCGCAGAACATGGTGGCGGCCGAAACGCTGCACCTCACCTTCTCCGGCTTCATGCAGGTGGCGGCGATCCCGGCGCTCCTCGGCCTCCCCCTCGTCTGGCTCGTCCTCGCGATCTGTTATCGCGGCAGGTGGGAACTCGCCGACACGGCGCGCGCCGCGACCGCAGACGGCGCCGTCGCCGCGGCCCCGGTCGAGATCCCCTTCGACCGCTTCGAGACGGGCAAGGCCGCCCTCGTCACCGTCGCGGTGATCGCCGCGTTCGTGCTGACGGATTGGCCCCATATGCTCGTCGCCCTCGCCGGGGCGAGCGTCCTCCTCGTCAACCGGCAGATTTCCTCCAACGACATGCTGCGCCTCGTCGACGGCAATCTCCTGCTGCTCCTGATGGGCCTCTTCGTCGTCAACGCCGCCCTCGCCTCGACCGGCATTCCGCAAGACATTCTCGACGGCCTGCGCGGAGTCGGGCTCGATCTGCACGAGCCGATTTCGATGCTCGTGGTGATGTCGGTCCTCAGCAATGTCGTCGGCAACAATCCCGCCGTGATGCTGGTGGCGCCGTTCCTGAACGGCGCGGAAGGCGCCGAGGCGCTCGGCGCGGCGATCGCGCTCGGAACGGGCTTTTCCTCGAACGCGATCGTCTTCGGGAGCCTCGCGGGCATCATCGTCGTCGAGCAGGCCCGCCTTCACGGCATCACCATCCGTTTCGCCGAATTCGCGAGAGCCGGCATTCCGGCCTCGCTCTTGAGCCTTGTCCTGGCGGTCGCCTGGATCGTCTATCTGGGCTCGTAATCCGCTCGACGTATCGAGGAGACCATCTTGAAGAGACTGCGTATTGTCCCCCTCGCGTTCGCCGCCATGGTGGCGCTGTCCGGCACGGCCCATGCTCAGAAGGACCGGAACGACGCGATGTTCCAGGCCTGCCAGCCGGCGGTGACGAAGGCCGTCCAGCGCCAGCTCGGCGCCAAGCAGCGCGTCCAACTCTTTTACGGCGATTGGACCGTCGAGTTCGTCAGCAACGCGGAAGAGCGGATGCGCGGCGGCGGCCAGTACGAGACCAATAACGGGTTCCGCCAGTTCACGTTTCAATGCCTCTGGAATATCCGCAACGGCTCCGTGACCGACGTCCGCGTCGCCGAGAAAAAGCCCGGACCGCAGCCCGGCAAGCCCGGAAAGCCCCAGAACCCGCAGGGTGACCGCGCCGCCTATGAGGCGTGCAAACCCGGCGCGAACCGGGCCGTTCAGCGCGAGCTCGGCGCGACCTCGCCCGTTCGCTTCAACGACAAGGCATGGAATGTCGAGTTCGTGAACATGGCCGAAGTGCGCGTGCGCGGTCGCGGCGAATACACAGCGCGGCGCGGCCCGTCGAATTTCAGCTTCGTCTGCCTTTACAATGTCCGTGATGGACGCACCTCGGACATCCGCGTCGTGCGCCGCTAACGCGGCGACGGTGCGGCGCGCGCCGACGGGCGCTCCGTGATCTCGACCGGGCGCGCCCTCCTTCGCGGGAGGGCGCGCCCGCATTCCGGAGCGACATTCGGCTCGCCCCGCTCCGCCCTATCGAACGTTACGGTCGGCCGAGCGTCATGCCGATCTCACCCAGAACTGGAACGCCACGATCATGGACACAGCGAACACCACACCCGCACCGCATCGCCGCGACAGTCTCCGGCGCCTGGTTCTCCGTGAGCTGCCCTATCTCACCGTCTTGCTGCTCATCCTGGGTGGCGTCGCCTATTCGAGCATGATGCGCGCCCCGCTCGAGACCTATTGGGCGCTCGTCGCGGTGGTGAATTGCGGCGCCTGCATCGTCGCCGGCTGGCACTATGCGAGCGGCCGCAAGGGTCAGATGCGGCTCGTGGTGACGCAGATCCTGCACTGGGGCGCGTTCCTCGCGGTGATGGGCCTCGTGTTCCTGCCGAGCGTCCAATCCGTCGCGACCGCCGATGGCACCAGCCTCATCATCATGCTGCTTCTGGCCCTCGGCACCTTCGTCGCCGGCGTCCATACGACCTCTTGGCGGATGGGCCTCAACGGCATCATCATGGCGCTCTTCGTGCCGGCCGTCGCATGGCTTGACCAGTCGGCCCTTCTCATCGCGCTCGGCGTCGTCGTCGTCGCTCTGATCGTCGCGGGTTTCGTCGTCTTTACGCGAAGCCGGCATCACCTTTCCTGACCCGGCTCTCTCCGT
The DNA here is from genome assembly GCF_021556395.1 of Acuticoccus kalidii. Taxonomy (GTDB): domain Bacteria; phylum Pseudomonadota; class Alphaproteobacteria; order Rhizobiales; family Amorphaceae; genus Acuticoccus; species Acuticoccus kalidii. The sequence goes on along the minus strand of NZ_JAKGCS010000005.1, from coordinate 225,301 downwards.
TAGGCCTCATGAACACTGCATCCGACCTTCCCAGTCCCAACTCCTGGCTCCGCGAGCTCGCCCGGCTGAAGCCGGCGCGCTGGCCGTGGGGCCGCTCGATCCGCGCGGGGATCTGCGTCGGATTGCCGTTCGTCGTCGGCGTCCTCACCGGCGAGATCATGACGGGCATGTGGGTCGCGCTGTCGACCCTCCTCTTCGCCGCGGGCGAGAAGGCCGGCAGCTATCGTTCCATCTTCCAGACGATCGCGATCGCGGCGCCGATCGGCGCGCTCGGCTACTTCGCCGGCTATCTGACCGCCCTCCCCTGGCCGGCGCTGCTCGGTGTCATGGCCGTGGTGGGGTTCGTCGCGGGTCTCATCAGCAGCTACGGCGCGGCGCTCTCCATCGGCGCCATGCAAGCCCTCCTCGTCGCCTCGATCGCCATCGGCATTCCGGCGATCGCGCCCTTCTGGCAGCCCGCAGCGCTGTTCCTCGTCGGCGGCGCCCTCTATGCGGCGGTCCTCGGGCTCGAAGCGCTGTTGTTTCCGCGCCTTCCCCGCCATCAAGCGTTCGGCGACCTGCTCGCCGCCTTGGCCGACCTCGCAAGGGCCCGCGCCCGCGAGGGCGCCGTCTCCGCCGAGACGGGATCGACCGCCATCGAGGCCGCGCGGCGCACCGTGACGGAGCAGCTCTCGGCGCTCTACGCGATGCTCCTCGACACACGCTATGACCACGACCAGCGCGACCCCGAGAGCGACCTGCTGGCCGCCAAACTCCACCATTGCGATACGGCCTTCGCCGAGCTGATGTCGTCGAACGCGCCGGCATCACTCGAAGCCGCCGCCACCCGGCTCGGCCAGGTCGCGGCAGCGATGAAGCACGGTCGGCCCCTGCCCGCCGCCGCCACGCCGATCGGCGAGCCGCGGCTCTCTCGGACGGTCGAGGGGCTCGTCGCGTCCTGTTCGCCGGGCTTCCGTCCCGACACCGGCGCGACCGGCATGGGGGTCGGCGCAAACCCGCCGCGACAGCCGCTTTCGGTGAAGCTCGACCGCCTCTTGCCCGGCCAAGACGCCGTCCGCTCCGCGCTCGCCCTCTCTTTGTGTCTCGTCCTCGCTTATGCCTCGCACTGGGTGATCGACGCGAACCATTGGTTCTGGGTGCCGCTGACGGTCTCGCTCGTCATGAAACCGGATTTCGGGTCGATCTTCGCGCGCGCAGTCCTGCGGTGCGTCGGGACGCTCGGCGGCGTGGTGATCGGCGCGATCGCGCTCGCCTCGATGTCGAAAGGGGTCGAGATGGCGATCGCGATCGGGATCTTCGCCGCGTTCATCCCCTGGGCGATGATGCGCTCCTACGCGCTCCAGGCGCTGGTCCTCACGCCGCTCATCCTCGTCTTCGTCGACATCATCATTCCCGGCATCCACAATGTCGATTATGCGGTGCAGCGCCTGCAAGACACCGTCATCGGGTCGGTGATCGTGCTCGTCTTCGGCTACTTCCTCTGGCCGAAGCCGAATGCGTCCGCCTTCGCGGCGACGCTCCACGGCGCCATGCAATCCGTCGCCGACTATCTGCGTGCGGTCACCGCCTGGCGCGACGCGCCGACGGCGAGCCGGCAAAAGACGGTCGCCATGGCGCGCCGCCAGGCCTATCGCCGCCTCGCCGGCATCCGCGCCCAGCTCCAGAAGGCGATGGCCGAGCCCGCGCCGGCGGGCCGCGACGCCGTCGCCTGGTTTCCGCTCGTCGCCTCGGCGGAACGCATCTGCGACCAGATCACCGCCGCGTCCGCCACGAGCGGAACGGTGCTGTCGCACCAAGAGCGCGAGGCGCTCGAGGCCCTCGCCCGCGAGATCGCCGCCGCGCCCGGCGCTCCGATCCTTCCCGATCGGCGGCCGGACGAACGCGAGGCCGCGGACAACGCGTTCATGTCGAGTGTGACGGCCGAGCTGTCGCATATTCGCAGGCTGGTGGAGCCCGCCCCCACCTGACCGCTTTCATCGCGCAGCCGGCAGGCGGGTCATCGCCCCCGTCCGGCTGCGGCAACGCCGTCTCTCAACCACGGTGGAGATCACGATGCTGGACTGGCTGACAGCCACGTTGAAGCACAACACCGAGATCGCGCTCTTCCTGTCGCTGACGATCGGCTACACCGTGGGCTCGCTCACCTTTCGCGGGATCGGTCTCGGCGTCGTCACCTCGACGCTGCTCGCCGCCCTTGCGATCGGCCAGATCGGCATCGAGATCTCGGGCGACGTGAAGACGATCTTCTTCCTGTTCTTCCTGTTCGCCATCGGCTTCAGCGTCGGCCCGCAATTCGTGCGCGGTCTGGCGAGCAACGGACTGCCGCAGGCGCTCTATGCGCTCGTCGTGGCGGCGCTCTGTCTCGGGTCGGCCTGGTTCGCGGCGCGCATGGCGGGCTATGATCCAGGCCTTGCCGCCGGCCTTTATGCCGGCGCGGCGACGATCACCCCCGCGATGGGCCTCGCCGAAACGGCGGTGCGCTCGCTCGGCCTGCCGGCGGCGGCCGAGGCCTCCAATCTCCAATCGATCCCGATCGCCTACGCGATCACCTACATCTACGGCACGTTCGGCGCGGCGGTCGTCCTCTCGCTTCTCGGCCCGCGACTCCTGCGGATCGATCTCGCGGCCGCCTGCCGGGACTATGAGCAGCGCATGGGCGGGTCGAGCGATGCCGACTCGGTGGGCAGCGCGTGGCACCAGTACATCATCCGCGCCTATCGGATCGAACCCGGCGCCGCCCTCGTCGGCAAAACGGTGGCAGAGGCCGAGATCGAGCTCCATCGCGGGCGCATCTTCATCGAGCGATTGCGGCGTGGCGACACGATCTCCGACGCCGGCGCCGACACCGTGCTCGAAACCGGCGATGTCGTCGCAATCTCGGGACCGCGCTCGGTCCTGACCGAGGGCCTTACGCCCTATGTCCACGAGGTCGACGACGCCCCCCTTCTCGACATGCCCGTCGAGGGGGTCGATATCGTCCTCACCGGTCGCGCCCTCGCGAACCGCACGCTTGCCGACATCGCCTCCGACCCGTCGACACGCGGCATCTTCCTGAGGCGGGTCCGCCGCGGCGCCACCGGCGTGTTGCTGCCGATCCTGCCCGACACGCTGCTCCACCGCGGCGATGTGATCACCGTGCAGGGCCGGCCGGCGACGGTCACGCGGCTCGCCCGGCGGATCGGCCGGGTCGATCGGCCCGGCAATCAGACCGACATCGCCTTTCTCGCCCTCGTGCTGACGGCGGGCGCCCTCATCGGCACGCCGATCCTGATGGTGGGCGAAGTCCCGCTGACGCTCTCGACGGCGGGCGGAACCCTGCTCGCGGGCCTCGCCGCGGGCTGGCTTCGCTTCTACTACCCCGCCTTCCGCGGCGTGCCGCCGGCGACCATCTGGTTCATGAATTCGATCGGCATCAACGTCTTCATCGCCGTCATGGGGCTCGATGCAGGGCCGATGTTCGTCGAAGGCTTGCGCGAGGCCGGGTTCAGCCTCCTCCTCTGGGGCGCCGCGGTGACGACCGTTCCGCTGATCCTCGCACTCTATATCGGCAAATATGTCTTCCGCTTCGACGACGCGGTCGTCATCAGTTGTTGTGCCGGAGCGCGCGGGGCGACAGCGGCGCTCGAAATGCTCACGCGGCAAGCCAAGAGCGACGTGCCCGCCCTTGGCTTCACCGTGCCTTACGCGGTCGGCAACACGGCGCTCACCATTCTCGGCGTTGCGATTGTGTTGTTGATCGCCTGACAGATCGGATAGGAATCCTGGCGGACGGCCCCGTCGGCATCGACCGACAAAAGCGTGACCCGCTCGCAGTTCATCGTGCGGGTCAGCGTCTCCATCATGGACAATTGCGGCACGGAGCCGTCGACCACGCCGTGGATCGTCGCCACCACCTCCTCGAACCGAAGCTGCCCCGCGTTCATTCCACGCCCCATGGATGGCCCATCGCGGCATTGCCTGCTTAGATTGCACAATAGCATCGATCGATTGGATCGATGACCCCGCGCTCATGTCCCCCGACGCGGCAGCGGCGGCGTGCCCATGAAGGTGATCGGCGCGATGACGAGGCCCGTTGCAATGGTCCGGCCCGGCTTTCATTTCGGCAGCATACTTCATTTGGGGGAAGCCGCTGGCGCACCGCCTTCTTAGTCTGACATTCGTGGCAATCGCAGTCCGACGTGGGACAGGATCATGCATTCGGTGTTTGATACGGCATGGGGTATGCGACGACTGACGGAAATTCTTGCAAGCGCGCAATCCCAACTCGAAGGTTGCTTACACCACGCCTACGCCTCGTATCACATCCGCGTGGATCAATATCTGTCATACCTTCACACGCAGCACGAAACCTTCCGCCTGACCGAAACGATTGCATCGCACACCAGGGGACATCACGCGATCTATGATCGGCCTCTGTTGTGTGAGCGCCTCGTGACGATCGGCGCCGAGAGCCGCCGCCACGCCGACTTGGTCGACACGGCATTGCGCCAGGTCTCGGCGCCTGACGTCACCCCGGTCTGGCGTTCGCACGACATGGTCGAGGCTTACGCTGCGGCGACGCATACGCCGTTTCACGCGCTCGGCGCCCTCGTGGCGCTCGAATATCTGTCGACGTCGACCGTCTCCCAGACTCATGCGGCCGCGCTGAACAGCCACCTCCTGTCATGGCGGGGCACGAACTTCTTTACCGAATACGGCGACAAATTCTTCAAACGGGGTGAGCGGATCCTCGACGCCATCGAGCGGGCGATGCTCGGCGCCGACCATTTCGAGGCGTTGGCGGACGGGTCGTGGCGATCCTGCGAGACCTATATCGTGATGCTGAACGCCGCCCTTACGTGGACCGCGCCGGCACCACGCCCGGTCGATCGCCCCAAGGAACGCGGACCGCGCGCCGACACGTTCGCCGCCGGGGCGGACCGGCTGAACCCGGTCGGCGCGCGGCCCATCATCATCCCTCCGACGCGCGATTGAGAGGGCCGGTGGCCGCCGCGGCGATCATCCCGGCGGGGCCGTCGCGGCCGCGTCGATCTCGGCGCGGATCCAGGCGGCGAAGAGGCCCATCGCCGGGGTCATCGCCCGCTCCGCCGGGTGGGTGAGCCAATAGCGCCCGGTCGTCACCGTGCGGCCGAACGGCTGCACCAGCCGCCCCTCCGCCAGATGGCGGGTGAACATCGCGACCGGCAGCAGCGCGACGCCGGAGCCGGCGGCGGCCACCTCGGCGAGCGCGAGGGACGAATCGAACACCGGCCCGGTGAGCGGCGGCGCGGACGCCCCGACCTCGGCGAACCAGCGGGGCCACTCGTCGCTCCGGTAGCTGCGCAGGAGGGTCTGCTGGGCGAGATCGTCCGGGTGTTCGAGCTGCGCGGCGACCGACGGCGCGCACAGCGGCGCCATCGGCGCGTCGACGAGGGGGATCGCCTCCACCCCCGGCCAACTCCCCGCCCCGAAGCGGATCGCCATGTCGAGCCCTTCGCGGCCGATCTCGACGCGGTTGTTGTGCGTCGAGACACGCAGATCGATCTCGGGATGAGCCTGCCGCAAAGCGGGCAGTCGCGGCATCAGGAAGCCGAGCGCAAAGGTCGTCACCACACCCACCTTCAAGACTTCGATGTGATGGTCGCCGCTGATCCTGTCGAGCGTCCGGGCGATCGTGTCGAAGCCGTGCTCGAGGACCGGGAACAGCGCCTGACCCTCGTCGGTCGGAATCAGCCCGTTCGAGGTGCGCAGAAACAGCGTCTTGCCGAGGAGGTCTTCGAGCCGCGCGATTTGGTGGCTCACCGCAGCTTGCGTCACCCGCAGCTCCACGGCGGCGCGGGTGAAACTTCCCTGCCGCACCGCGACCTCGAAAACGCGCAGGGCGTTGAGCGGAATGTCCGGTCGATCCATCGGGGTATTATCTCAGCTAATGGCGCGCCTCATGATTACTCGTTTGTTGGCCTCTGAGGGGCCCTGTAATCAAGAGGGCGTGACGTCACCTAATCGCTGACCCGCGAGACTCGACCGCTCTCGCTCTGGCCCATTCCGGCCGAAACAAGGACCGACCGAATGATCCGTGACTTCATCACGCTGCCTCGCGCGGCGGGGCTGGCGCTTTGCGTCCTGCTTCCGACCGCCGCCCTCGCCACCGATGCCGAGGATCGTCTCGCCGAGACGATCGCCGCGCTGGAGGCAAAGCATGACGCCCGTATCGGCGTACTCGTCCGCGACGGCGCGTCGAACTGGGAATGGGGACACCGCGAGGACGAGCGGTTTCTGATGGCGAGCACGTTCAAGTCCGTCCTGTGCGGCGCGGTGCTCGACCGCGTCGACCGCGGCGCACTGACGCTCGACGAGCCGATCGCGGTGCGCGAGACGGATATGGTCGCCTACGCGCCGGTCACCGAAAAGCATGTCGGTGGCACGATGACCGTCGGCGCGCTCTGCCTCGCCACCTTGGATATGAGCGACAATCCGGCCGCGAACCTTCTGATCGAACGTCTCGGCGGCCCGCAGGAGGTGACGGCCTATCTCCGCGCGATCGGCGACGACGTCACCCGGCTCGACAGGTTGGAGCCCGATCTCAACATCTTCGCGCCCGGCGACCCGCGCGACACGACGAGCCCGGCGGCAATGCTGTCGACCTGGGACGCGATGCTGCGCGGCGACGCCCTCGCCCCCGCCTCGCGCGAAAGGCTGACGACGTGGATGAGCCATGGCGGCGTCACCGGCAAGCTTATCCGCGCCCATACGCCCGAGGGGTGGACGGTGTCCGACAAGTCGGGCGGCGGCACCGATTATACGCGCAACCTCGTCGCCATGGTGACACCGCCGAACGGCTCGCCCTACTTCGTGGCGATCTACCTGTCCGACACGCCGGCTGATTTCGCCACGAGAAACGCCGCCGTCGCCGAGATCGGCGCCGCGATCGTCGACGTCATCGCCGCGCGATAGGGCGCGGCGCGCCATCCGGCGGCCTCACCTCGCCGCCTTGCCGGGGACGGAGCCCGAATGCGGGCGCCGCCCTCGCCGGTTCAATCGCTGGCCGCCGCCGCCGCTGTCCGCGCGTCGAAGGCGGCCAGCGCCGTCTCGGCGACGCTTTCGAGCTCGGCCCGGCTCGCCCCGTCACGGGCGAGGATCGACATCCCGCCTTGGACGGACTGCAGGAAGCGGGCGAGCGCGAGGATATCGGTGCCGGCAGGCAGCTCGCCGGACGCGACCGCCGGCCTGAGCCGAGCCGTCAGACGTTCGATCGTCATGGCGCGGGAGGTGCGCATCAGCTCGGCGAGTTCGGGATGATCGTCCCGGCCGACCGACGCGAGCGTGACCATGCAGCCGCGCGGATTGTCGCCGAGCCCGCCGGTGAACGCCACCGCCGAATCGAGGAGATAGTGCCGGATCGCCTCGCGCGCTGTCGGGGCCGACTGGAATTTGCCCCAGACCACGGCGTCATAGATCTCGCCATAATGGCGGAGCGCTTCGGCATAGAGCGCATCCTTCGAGCCGAAGGCGGCATAAAGGCTCGGCGAGCCGATCCCCATCGCGGCGGTGAGGTCGGAGATCGACGTCGCCTCGTAACCCTTCCGCCAGAAGAGGCGCATCGCTTCATCGAGCGCCACCTCGCGATCGAACGCACGGGGGCGCCCTCGGCCGCGCGTCGCGCCCGCCCCTTCGCCCGATGTCCGTGCTTTCTGCATCGAACATTATATAAATCGACCGCCAGTGCGCGGCAAGCGCGGCGGGCGGAAAACGCGGCGCTCGCGCGCCATGCGCCCGCCCGATCGCATGCGTTATGCCGCGTCGAGGCGCAGGAGCGTCCCACCCATGGCCTCGAAGCGCTTCAGATAGGCCGAGGGATCGAGGAGCTGGTGGGGAAAATAAAGGCCGTGCGTGACCGCCGGCCCGCCATCCAGCCCCACGAGCCGCTCGAGCAACAGCGCGACACCCAATCCCGTGAGCGGAAACTGCCCCTGCGGGTGGACGACAGCGTGACGGGTGCTGAGCGGGCGCCCGGCCCGATCCTCTCCGGCAAGCTCGATGGTGATCTCGGTCGACATCGGTTCGCCCCGGCGGCGGCTCGAGGTCACCCCCATCGCGAGGTCGAACGTGACGTTCGGCGCGCCCGTCTCCATCGCGAGGCCGAGTACGTCGTTGGGCGACAGCGCCTCCGCCGCCATCTCGGTGCCGTCGACCGCGCGCAACCGGCCTTTCGCCTCCTCGCCGACCCGCCAGGTCCAGATCCCGTTTTGACGGGCGAGAGCGGCCGGCGCGGCCTTCGTCAGCCGCTCGAGGTCGTCGAGCTGTGCCGGGCCGCCGGTGTCCTCGTCGTCGAGCAACGCGCCGATCGCGATCGTGTCGATGCGGCCGAACCCCTTCGCGATATCGAGCGTCGGCAGCGTCGTCGCGCCGACGAGCCATTCGGTCGCGAGGACGACGGGCGCGGCGGCGGGCCAGTGCATATAGGCCGCCACTTCCGGGGCGATCTCGTTGAGCATCGGGGCGATGCTCACATAGGGAACGCTCCGATCCTGCGCGAAACGAAGGGCGGCGGTGCGCGTATCGTTGAACAGGACCGCGACCGCGGCGACGGGCCGTTCACCGAGGCCGAGATCGTCCACAGCAAGGTCGACCACGACGCCCTCGGCCTCGCCGATCTCGGCGGCGAGGCGTGCGGCCTTCTCCCCGTCGCGGCCGCCGATGAGGATCGGCAAATCGGGATGCGCGGCACGCAGATGCCGTGCGGCCCAGCGCCCGACGGCGCCAGCGCCGCCAATGAGGAGGATGGGAGATGTCGACATTGCAGGGCGTCCTTCCGTCCGGTTAATAACTTACCATTCGTAGGATCAGCACCTAGTTACCATTAGTAGGTTATGCAAGGGCATCATGCCGTGACTTCCGTCCAGAACGACGCCGGAGAGACCCGCCAGCGCAGACTCTCGAAGGATGACCGGCGCCGCCAGCTCCTCGACACCGCCCTCCAAATCGTGCGTGACGAGGGGGCGGACCGGCTGACGCTCGGCCGTCTCGCCGCCCGCGCCGGCGTCTCCAAACCGGTCGCCTACGATCATTTCGGCACGCGGGCGGGCCTCCTCATCGCGCTCTATAAGAGGCTCGACCGCGAGCAGTCGGACGCCCTCCGCGCCGTGCTCACCACCGGCGAGCGGACGCGCGCGGAAACGGCCGAGCATCTCGCCGCGACCTATATCCATTGTTCGGTCGATACCGGCGGCGAATGGCACGCGGTGGGGGCGGCGCTCGCGGGAAGCCCGGAGATGGACGCCGTGCACCGGGAACTCCTCGACGGGTATGTGCGCCTGTTCGCCGCCGTCCTTGCCCCCCACAGCCCGCTTGCGGCGGCAGATCTCGAACGGCGCTGTGTCGGCCTCGTCGGGGCTGGCGAGGCGCTGTCCGCCGCGATGTTGCGAGGCGATTGCAGCGAGGTGGACGCCGCCACCGCGTTCGCCGCTCTGATCGAAGGCGGCCTCCACCCACCGGGATAAGCCTGCGCCGCGCGGCGGCCGCCCCAGGGTCACGCCCCGACGGCCCCCCGCGCGGCCCCCGGCGCCGGACGGTAGCTGACCACCCCGGCCGCGAGGCCAACCGCAGCGAAGGCGAGGACGGCAAGGTCGGGGCCGGACACATCCATCAGCATACCGAAGATCGTCGCGCCGGCGGTCTGGCCGATCGCGATGGTCAGGAAGCCGATCATCAGCCCGGTCGCGGGCCGGTCCGGCAGCGCTTCGACGCCCCAGACGAGATAGACGCCGGTCAGCATCACATAGGACGCGCCGAAGAGCGCCCCACCGACAAGCGTCGTCGCGGGGGTGGCAAAAGCGGAGCCCGCCGCCAGGATGCCGAGCGCCATCGCGGCGAGAAAGACACGGTGCACGGGATCGACCCCGAAGCGGGACACCAACGTGCCGGCAAACGCCCCGGCGATCCCGGCCGCGCCGATCACGGTCCACAGGAGCCCGGTTCCGGCTCCCCCCCAACCAAGCCGCATCGCGGCGAGCTGGCCGCCGAAAGACCACAGCGCCGTGCTCGCCGCCCCCATGAGGAAAGACGCGAGGACGAGGCGCATGATCGCCGCGCTGAGCGGCGGCATGCCGCGCGTCGCGGCCACGCCCGGCGCGCGCGGCACCGTCATCGCCACCACCACGGCGAGGACCACCGCGACCGCTGCGAAGGCCGCGAAGGCAAGCCGCCACTCCCCCGCGATCGCGAGCGCGACGGGACCGGACAGCGCGACCCCCGCGCTCGTCCCGGCGTTGATCGCGGTGTTCGTCGCGCCCTGGCGGTCGGGCCGGACGGCGATGGCGACGGCGGCCGCGAGGGGCGGCGATACGAGGCCCGTGCTCGACCCTGCGAGCAACACCGCCGCGGCGAGCCATGCCGGGTTGGGCGCGAACGCGATCCCCGCCATGCCGACGGCGGCGACGAGCGCCGCGCCGGTCGCGACGGCCCGCGCCCCGATGCGTTCGGTCAGGACCGCCGACCCGACGATCGCGATGCAGTAACCGAAAAAGGAGCCGCCCGAGATCACCCCGGCGAGCGTCGGACCGAGAGAGAGATCCGCATCGATCTGCGGCAGGAACAGCCCGAAGGCGAAGCGGGCGAGGCCGTAACAGACCGCGATGAGGGCGAAGCCGACGCCCCCGAGCCGCAGCGCCGCGCTCATCGCCGTGCCCCGTCGATCAACGTGGCTGCCGCCGCACGCGCCGCCGCCACCGCATCCGGCCCCCGATAGACGGCCGCGGCGGTCGCGCCCTCGATCAGCACGAGGATCTGTTCGGACAGCCCGGCTGCCGTCTCCTCCCCGACCTCGGCGGCGACGATCTCGGCGACCCGCTCGCGAAAGGCGGCTTTGTGCGCCATCACCGCGTCCGCGAGGACGGGCAGGTCAGCACCGGTCTCGCCGAGGGTGCGCAGGAAGAGGCATCCCCTCGCCCCTTCGGTGTGCACCCATTCGGCGAGCGCGACGAAGATCGCGTCGACGCCCGACACGTCGAGCCGCGCCATGAACCGCCGCTCGCGTTCGGCGAGGACGGCTTGCATCAGCGCGGTCTTGCTGCCGGCGTGCTTATAGAGTGTCCGGCTCGACATGCCGGCCTCCGCCGTCAGCCGGTCCATGCCCGTGGCAGTGAAGCCGTGCCGGTCGAACACGCGTTCGGCCGCGGCGATGAGCTTGTGCTTGGTGTCCATGCGCCGAAATGTAAAACGATCGTTTTACATTTCAACCCGCTGCGCCCCTCGCGTTTTCGGCTTTCACCGCGGTGCGCATCAAATATTTTTAGAATGATCGATATAAAAATCATTGAACCCCGAAACCCGCGCCTCTATTTCCGTATCGATCGACACAGAAATAGGTGCAACATGACTGAATTGGCTGGAAAGCGCGCGCTCGTCACAGGCGGCTCGCGCGGAATCGGCGCGGCGATCGCGTCATTGCTCGCCGAGAAAGGCGCGGACGTCGCGATCTCCTACGAGAACTCCGCCGAACGCGCGGCCGGGGTTGTTGCCCAAATCGAGAAGGCGGGCCGCAAGGGTCTCGCGTTTCAGGCCGACAGCGCAGACCCGGCGGCCCTCAAGCGTCTCGTCGCAGAGACCGCCGAAGGGCTCGGCGGCATCGACATTCTCGTCAACAATGCCGGCATTGCCCGTTACGGGCCCGTCGCGGACCTCGACCTTGCCGACGTCGACGCCCTGCTCGACGTCAATGTGCGCGGGGCGGTTCTCGTCTCCCAGGCGGTCATTCCGCATCTCGGTGCGGGCGGCCGCATCATTCTGATCGGCTCCTCGCTCGCCGACCGCATGGTCGCCCCCAACGTGACGATGTATTCGATCACGAAATCGGCGCAGATCGCCCTGACCCGCGGCCTCGCCCGTGAACTCGGTCCGCGCGACATCACCGTCAATCTCGTCAACCCGGGCGCGACGGACACCGAGATGAACCCCGCCGATAGCGACCACGCCGATATGCTTCGCGAAATGTCGGCACTCGGACGCTATGGCACGGCCGAGGACATCGCCGCGGCCGTCGCCTTCCTCGCGAGCCCCGCCGCCAAACAGATCACGGGGACGAGCCTCACCGTCGACGGCGGTCTCAACAGCTGATCGGACCGACCGCGCCATGACGAACCACGATCGGGCCGATCCTGGCCCGATCGTTCTTCGGCAATGCGCTCGATGACGAACGTCGCCTCAGGGACGAGCGAAATCCATAGCCATAGACATTCCCGATTGATCGAATTTCAGAGTTATTCCCTATTCCAAGGAACACATCTGACACTTTCAGGCCAATATGCGTCGAAATGGTGCTCGTCATTTGACGTGGATCTCAAACACGAGATATTCCGGCAAACTTGCTCGTTCCTCGTCGTTCGGACTCCGGCCGTCCAACCTCCATCGGGTCTCATGTTCTCGTCCCAATCGAGATTCAATCTGGCATTCGCTGCCGCCCTCATCGAAGGCCGGATCCGGCCGCATTTTCAGCCGATCGTTTCTCTAGCGGACCAATCGATCACGGGGTTCGAAGTACTCGCCCGCTGGTTCGACGAGGATCAGGGATCGATCAGCCCGTCAGTCTTCGTCGAATACGCCGACCGCGGAGGAATGCTCGACGATCTCCTCGACCTCCTGATGCGCGAAGCCTTCAAGGCCGCGCAGCAATGGCCGGGGCACATCACGCTGGCCTTCAACGTCTCTCCGACGCAATTGCGCGATTGCAACCTTGCCACCCGCTTGCACGACGCGGCCATCGAGCTTGGCTTCTCGCCCTCCAACGTCAACATCGAGATCACCGAAGCATCGATGCTGGAGGACGCGTCTCTCTCGACGATCAACAAGATGCGCTCCCTCGGCTGCGCCATCTCTCTGGACGATTTCGGAACGGGCTATTCGAGCCTGACATGGCTGCGCACGTTGCCGTTCTCGACGGTGAAGATCGACACCAGCTTCGTGCGGGCGATGACCGGACAGAAAGAGAGCCGCAAGATCGTGACGGCGGTGGTCGGCCTCGGACAGAGCCTCGGCTTCTCGGTCATCGCGGAAGGGGTCGAGACCACCGAACAGCAAGAGCTGTTGACCCGTATCGGGTGCTCGTCCGCGCAGGGCCATCTGTTCGGAAGAGCGGTGCCGGCGGCCGAGGTGCTCCCGATGCTCGCCGCCGCCCAGCCTGCGCCGCAAGGGGCGCATTCGCGCACGCGCATGTCGCGGGACAACCTGACCTACCAGGCCTCGTCGCTCTATCAATCGAGCGAAATCCTCGTCCTCTTCGTCGACAACGATCTCAACATCGTCAACACGGGCGCCGGCCTGTACCGCTTCTCGGAGGCCGATCCGATGCGGTTCAAAGGGCACCATATCAGCGCGCTCCCACCGGCCTTCGCCATCCTGATCGAGGAGCTGCGCGCGATGGACGGCGTGGACGAGAACGCCACCGCCTCCCGGGTGGTGACGTCGCACGCGAACGAACGATATTCGATCATCGCCCAAGTCGTTCTCGACGAGATGAAGGACCCGATCGGATATTCGATCTTCGGCTGCCCGATCGAAACCTCGACCGCACCGGAACGACGCCTTTACGCCGTCGACCGCTGACCGGCCGGGGACCACTCCAGAAAAACGCTTGAGATCGTCGCCCGCCAAAGCGCCATGGGTTGCCGCGTGGCATCGGCCCAGGCAGCCTGGGGGCGATCAAGGGGGAGATCACCATGACCGCCATCATCGACGCGCTCAACACCGTCTTCTGGAGCTACGTGCTGATCTACGGCCTACTCGGCGTCGGGATCTACTTCACGGTGCGGCTCGGCTTTCCCCAACTCGTCCATTTCAGCGAGCTGTTCCGCACGCTCTTCTCCGCGCCGGAGACGGACCGGGAGGGCATTTCGCCGTTCCAGGCGCTCACCGTCTCGCTGGCGAGCCGTGTCGGAACGGGCAACCTCGCCGGCGTCGCCGTGGCGCTCTATCTCGGCGGTCCGGGCGCGATCTTCTGGATGTGGGTGGTCGCCTTTGTCGGCATGGCGACGGCCTATGCCGAATCGACCCTCGCCCAGCTCTATAAGAGCCACGGCGAGCAAGGCGTCTATCGCGGCGGTCCGGCCTACTATATTCGGCGCGGCCTCGGTCAGGGCTGGCTCGGCTACGTCTTCTCGATCTGCCTCATCATCTCGTTCGGCCTCGTCTTCAACGCGGTGCAAGCGAACTCGATCGCCCAGGCGATGGAAGGCGCCTTCGGGATCTCGCCGATCATCGTCGGCGCGCTCGTTGCGATCGTCGCCGGCATCGTGATCTTCGGCGGCATCCGCTCGATCGCCCGCGTCGCCGAATACGTCGTCCCCTTCATGGCGATCGCCTATCTCGCTCTTGCCGTGTTCGTGCTGATCATCAACATCACCGCCGTCCCCTCGGTGATCGGCGCGATCTTCGCCTCCGCGTTCGGCCTTCAGGAGGCGGCCGGCGGCGTCACCGGCGGCGTGATGGCGGCGCTCCTCAACGGCGTGAAGCGTGGGCTCTTCTCCAACGAGGCCGGCATGGGCTCGGCCCCCAATATCGCGGCGGCCGCCACCCCGCGCCCGCACCACCCCTCCTCGCAGGGCTTCGTCCAGGCGCTCGGCGTGTTCATCGACACGATCTTGATCTGCACGGCGACGGCGGTCGTCATCCTGCTGTCCGGCGTTCTCGAGCCCGGCAACGGCGTCACCGGCACGCAGCTCACCCAGATCGCGCTCGAAGCGCATATCGGCTCGGCCGGTACGTTCTTCATCGCCATCGCGATCTTCTTCTTCGCCTTCACCTCGATCATCGGCAATTACAGCTACTCCGAGGCCGCGATGTCCTTCCTCGGGCTCGACAACACGGCCGCGCTCACGGTGCTCCGCCTCGCGGTGCTCGGCATGGTGGTGTGGGGCTCGGTGCAGGCGGTGAGCACCGTCTTCAACACGGCCGACGCCTCGATGGGCATGATGGCGACGATCAACCTCATCGCCATCTGTCTCCTGTCCGGCACCGTCGCCAAGCTGACGCGGGACTATTTCAATCAGCGCAAAGCCGGCCGGGAGCCCCGCTTCCACGCGAAGGACTATCCCGAGCTCGCCGGCCAGATCGACGAGACGATCTGGACGCGGGACTGAGACGAGCCGATCGGGTACGATCGCGGCGGCCGCGCCCCGATCCGCGAGCCTCGTAACGCCTCGGCTCCTGTTGCGTCAGCCCCTGTTGCTTCAGGCTTTGCCGCTCCAGCCATAGAGGCGGCTCGCTGCCTCGGCGCTGACATAGCCCTCGGCGACATCCTCGGCGATCGCCCCCGGATCGCGTTCGGCCGGATCGCCATAACCACCGCCGCCGGGGGTCCATAGGAGCACGCGGTCGCCGGGATCGAAGCGCACATTGGCGTACTTGCTCGACGACGTCTTGCCGTAGAGCTCGCACACGGTACTCCATGCCTCGCTGCCGGCCTTCTTCACCATCGTGCCGCCATTGCCGCCTTCCGCGCCGCCGAACAGGGCGAACGGCCTCACCTCGTGGCGGTCGCTGCACTGGCTCGCGGTGATCGGCACCTGCGTCACCACGAGCTCGCGGCGAAAGCCGAGCCCGCCGCGCCAGCGTCCGGCGCCGCCCGAATCCGGCATCATCTCGAAGGTCTCGACCCGCAAGGGAAAGCGCGTCTCGAACACCTCCGTCGGGTTGAAGCGGCAATTGCCGTTGATGGCGATGACGCAGTCATTGCCGTCATGCTCGTGCCGGCCGCCCCAGCCGCCCGACATGATGTCGTAGCAGGCGAAATACTCGTCATAATCCGGGTGCTCGCCGCCGAAAACGAAGTTGGTGCCGGTGCAGCTTTCCGAGGCCATCGCCCGCGTCGGCACGCAGCGGCTCATCGCGCCGATCACGATATTGGCGAGACGCGGGTGGGTCTCCGTGTTGCCGGCGACGAGCGGGCCCGGATAGTCGACATTGACGACGAGGCCCGGCGGGGAGACGACGCGGATCGGGCGGAAACAGCCGGAATTCTTCGGGATGGACGGGTCCGTCACATGGAGGATCCCGTTATAGACCGCCCCCGTCGCGACCCCGAGCGTCGCGTTCACCGGGCCGCGCGCCTGCGGCGAGCTGCGCCGATAGTCGGCGACCACCTCGTCGCCCTGGATGTGGAGGTCGATCGCGACCGTGTAGGGCTTCCTCTCGATCCCGTCATTCTCGATCACGTCCTCGAAGCCGTAGACGCCGTCGGGGAAGGCGTCGAGCTCGGCACGCATCCGGCGCTCCGAATAGTCCATCAAGTCTTCGCAGGTGTCGCGGAAGACGTCGGCGCCGTATTTCTCGACGATCTGGCCCACCCGGTCGACGCCGAGATCGACCGAGCCGATCATCGCCATCAGGTCCCCGTAATTCTGGCGCGGCGTGCGGCAGTTGGCGAGGAGGAGCTTCCACACCTCCTCGACGTCCTTGCCCGCCTTGCGGATCTTCACCGGCGGGACGCGCATCCCCTCGTGGAAGATCTCCGTCGCCTCGCCGCAGAAAGCGCCCGGCACCATGCCGCCGATCTCGGCGATATGGCCGATGCAGACGGCGAAGCCGAGGAGAGCGCCATCGGCGAAGATCGGCTTGAAGAAGGTGTGTTCGGGGCAGTGGAGGCCGCCGCGATAGGGATCGTTGTGGACGATGACGTCACCGGGCTCGAGCGTCGAGAAGTCGATCTCCTGCGCGCACGTCTTGATGAGGATCGGCATCCCGCCGATCATCGTCGGGCAGAATTCGGCGCAGGCGATCATGTCGCCCTTGGCGTCCGCGAGCGCGCAGGTGAAATCGAGCCCTTCATTGAAGATCGTCGAATAGGACGTCTTCATGAGGAGGATGCCCATCTCGCGGCAGATCGAGACCATGGTGGAATCGAGGATGTTCATCATCACCGGGTCCGCCGGCGGGCGTTCGGTGACGCGGGCGGCCATCGCCTCCTCGATCGGCAGGCGCGGCGGGACGATCGGAAGACGGGGCTCCGGGTCGCCCTTCGCCTTCAGCCCCGCCCACTCGACGCACCAGTCCGAGCAATAGATGTCCCGGCTTCCCTCGGTTTGGATGCCGGGGCCGTAGACCAGAAGTCCGCAATTGGCGCACTTCACATACTTCTCGACGTAAAAGCCGTTATCGGAAAAGCGCATGGTGCGACCTCAGGCGTTCGTGTGAGCAGCGATGTGGAGCGAGCCGAATTGGTCGACATCGAGATGTTGACCGGGCGCGACGATAGTGACGGAGGCGGCCTCCTCGACGATCGCGGGCCCCCCGATCGTCTGTCCCGCGAGGAGCGCCTCGCGGCGGTAGACGGGCGCCTCCTCGCGGCCGGAGGCGAAGACGACCGAGCGGCGGCCGACCGGCTCCGGCGGCCCGTCCCCCTCGGCGAGTTTCGGGAAGGCCGGCTTGTCGCCGATCGAGACCACCGTCGCGAGATAGTTCACGATCTCGATCGTCTCCCCCGGAATCGCGAAACCGAAGCGGGCCTCGTGCGCCTTGTGAAACGCGGCCCACAACCCGGCCGCCCGCTCGGGCGAGAGGTCGGCGGGCTCGATGGAGAGTTCGAGCTCGTAATTCTGGCCGAGATAGCGCATCGCAAGCGCCCGATGGACCACGAGATTCTCGGTGAAATCCTGCGCCTTCAGCTCGTCCACCGCATCGGCGACGAGATCTTCGAGGATCTGCGAGGCGCGGGCGGCGTCAAAGCGTCGGCTCGTGAGCTGCGTCGTGCGCTGCCGGTCGACGCGCGCATTGGTGACGATGAAGCCATAGGCCGAGAACTGGCCCGGATGCGGCGGGACGATCGCACGCGGAATGCCGATCTCGCCCATCAGCTCCGCCGCATGGGGCGGGCCGGCGCCGCCGAAGGTGGCGAGGGTGAAGTCGCGCGGGTCGAGGCCGCGCTCGATGAGGACGGAGCGCAGCGCCGAGACCATGTTGTTGTTGGCGATCTGGACGATCGCGAGCGCCGTCGCCTCCACCGACTGGCCGATCGCCTCGGCGACGGCGCCGACGGCGCGCTCCGCCGCTGCCTTGTCGAGCTTCATCGTTCCGTTGAGGAAATTGTCCGGGTCGATCCGGCCGAGGACCACGTTGGCATCCGTCACCGTCGCGTCCGTGCCGCCGAACCCGTAGCAGGCGGGCCCTGGCCGCGCGCCGGCGCTGTGCGGGCCGACGCGCAGCATACCGCCTTTGTCGATCCAGGCGATCGAGCCGCCGCCGGCGCCGATGGTGCGGATGTCGAGCATCGGGATCTGGATCGGAACGCCCCACTCGATCTCGAAATTGGTGGTGAAGCTCTCCTGCTGGCCGAGCACGGTCGCAACGTCCGTCGACGTGCCGCCCATGTCGAGCGTGACGAGATTGTCGATCCCCGTCAGCTCGGCGAGATAACGGCTCGCGATCACCCCGCCGGTCGGCCCCGACATCACGAGATTGACCGGCGCTTCCGCGGCCGCGCCCAATGTCATCTCCCCGCCATTCGACTTGATGACCACGACGGGCGCGCCCACCCCCTCCCCGTCGAGCCGGTCGCGCATGGCGCGGAGCTGGCGGCTCACGACAGGCTTCAGATAGGCGTCGGCGAGCGTCGTCGAGGCGCGCTCATATTCCTTCCATTTCGGCAGCACCTCGAAGGAGGTCGAAATCGGCATATCGGCGCCGAGGCGCTCGGCGAGGATCGCCTTCGCGCGGGTCTCGTGCGCCGGATCGAGATAGGAGAAGAGGAAGCACACGGCGACCGCCTCGATCTCCGGATCGGCCGCGATCCGGTCGGCGATCCGCGCGACCTCCGCCTCGTCGAGCGGGACGATCTCCTTGCCATAGGCGTCGATCCGCTCCGTCACCTCGAAGCAGTGACGACGCTTCACGAGGGGCTTCGGCTTCACCCAGCTCATGTCGTAATGGGCTTTGCGGTTGCCGCGCTGGATGAACGGCACGTCCCGGAAGCCGCGCGTCGTCACGTAGGCGACGGTGCCGCCTTTGCGCTCCAAGACCGCGTTGGTAGCGACCGTGGTGCCCAGCCGAACGAGGGAGATCGTGTCGGGCGAGAGGGCGCTGTGAATGCCGTTCAGGATGCCGTTGATCGGGTCGGTGGGTGTCGATGGGACCTTCCACACCTTCACGTCCCGCTGCATCGCGTCATAGGCGACGAAGTCGGTGAACGTGCCGCCGACGTCGATCCCCAGGAGATAGCGCATCGTTCGACCCTTTTTGTGGTGGCGCATCCGCAAAAGCGCCGCCGGGGCTCAGATGCTCCAGCCGCGCCGAGAATAGAGGTGACGTTGAAACGAGCGCAGATCGGCGCAGCGCAGATGGCGCGCCGCATCCGCGTCGCCCGTGACGATCGCGTGGACGAGTTCGTCCTGAATGTGGACCGTGAATGCCAGGAAGCTCGGCTCGTCCGGCGGCGCGAGCGCGAGGCATTCGGCGATGAAGGGCGCGTAGCGCAGGCGCAGCCCCAGGATCATGTTGAACAGCATCGGCGACTGCGCGCCGACCGCGAGATCGAGATTCCACGCCATCATCTGCCGCATGATCTCGCCCACATCGGACTGGCGATAGCGCTCCCCGAGCGCCGCATTGTGCGCGTAGAGGAGCTTGGCCTCCTCCGGCACCTTGCGCGCCGCAAAGCGCGCCGCCGCCTCGCCCTCCAGGAGAAAGCGCAACGACCACAGCTCGTCCGCCTGCGCCCGATCGAGGCGCGGAACGCGGACGGCACGCCCCGGCGTCAGCTCGAGGGCACTGGCCGCGAGGAGCTTGCCGACGGCCTCCCGCACGGGCTGGACCGAGGTGTTCAAGCGGGTCGCGATCTTGCGCAGGCTCTGGCGCGCCTCCGGCGGCCATCGACCCGTGATGATATCCTGTTCGAGCTCGGCATAGATCTGCTCGCCGAGCGTGGACGCGCCTTCGAGTGGCGCGTCCGCCGTGATGTCCGCCAAAATGAATCCATCTCCATCGCGCGTCCGCGTTCGGGCATGACACCCGAAGTGACGCGGCGTTCGGCCGAAAGTCGGCCCAATTTAGCATGACCCGCGGCACGATGGCGTGATCCCGCAATGGGCGCCGTCGCCGGCGCCCGATCCCGTCAGTGGCCGGCGAGGCGCGCGAGTTCGGGGCTCGCATCCTCGAGCCCGGCGGCGAACCGCTCGACCGCGAGGTCGCATTCCTCCTTCGAGATGGTGAGCGCGGGCGAGAACGACACGACCTCGATGAAGGGCAGCGCGCGGACCATCACGCCTTGCGCATTCGCCTTCGCCGCCACGAGACGGTGCGCCGCGGCCGCCGGATCGAAGGGGCGCCGGGTCGCCTTGTCGGCGATGAACTCGACGCCGATCATCAGCCCCTCGCCGCGCACGTCACCGACATGGGGGTGATCGCCCACCTTCGCCTTGAGGGCGGCGAGGAGATAGGCGCCCGATTCGGCCGCGTTCTGGACGAGACCCTCGTTCTCCATGATGTCGAGATTGGCCATCGCGACGGCGGCCCCGACAGGATGGCCGGAATAGGTGAAGCCGTGCATCACCGGGCCATATTCGTCCGAAGCCTCGGAGAAGACGTCCCACATCCGTTCCGACACCACCGACGCGGACATCGGGAAGTAGGCGCTCGTCAGCCCCTTCGCGAGGGTGATGAGGTCCGGTTTCAGCCCGTAGAGGCCGGTGCCGAACCAGTTGCCGGTGCGCCCGAAGCCGGTGATCACCTCATCGACGATCAAGAGGATGTCGTGCCGGTCGAGAACCTCCTGTACGCGGGCGAAGTAGCCCTTCGGCGGGATGAGGACGCCGCCGGTGCCCATGATGGGCTCCGCGATGAAGCCGCCGATCGTGTCGGCGCCCTCGCGCGCGATGATCGCTTCGAGGTCAGCGATCATCCGGTCGCAGAACGCCGCCTCATCCTCCCCGTCGCGGGCGAAGCGGTAGAAATGCGGGCATTCGGTGTAGACGACATCGGCCGCCGGCAGGTTCCACGCCTTGTGATAGGCAGCGATCCCCGTCAGCGAGGACGCCGCCGCCGTGAGGCCATGATAGCCGCCGGTGCGGGAGATGATCTTTTTCTTTTCGGGCTTGCCGCGCAGCGTCGAATAATAGCGGACGAGCTTATAATTCGTGTCGTTCGCGTCGGAGCCGGACGTGCCGTAGAAGACGCGCGCGGCGTTGGTGAAGCCGGCCTCCTCGCGAAGCAGCGTCAGGATCCGGCTCGACAGGCGAATGGTCGCCTCGTTCGAGGACGAGCCGAAGAGATGCCAATAATTGAGGTCCGTCATCGCCTTGGCGGCTGCCTCGGCGATCTCCTCCCGGCCGAAGCCGATATTGACGCACCAGAGGCCGCCCGAGCAGTCGACATATTCGGTCCCGTCCGCACCGACGACCCGCGCCCCCTTGGCCGAGCGCATGATCGCGGGGCCGGCCTTCATGTGGGCGGAAATCGAGGTCAGCGGGTGAAAGATCGTGTTCCGGTCCATTTCCTCCAGCGAATAATTCGTGCCGGGAAGACCGTTCTCGAGGTCGAGCATTGTCGTGTCGCTTTCTGCGCTAATTGGGGCGGCGGAGCGGGACGCCGCCCGGGAAAGGGTCAGGACTTGTCCAGCTTGACGAACAAGACCCAGAAGAAGGTGCCCATGACGGGGAGCGTGATCGCGAGGAGCAGCGTCGTCAGCGAGAAGATGATCGGCACCTGCGACTGCTGCGAGGCGGCCATCGCCCAGTTGTAGATCGGCATGGTCGTGTCGATCCCGCGCACGAAGAGCGAGCGCGGCAGCTCGTTGAAAGACAGGAGGAAGCCGAAGATCCCCGCGCCGAAGATGCCGGGCTTCAGGATCGGCAGCTCGACGTCGAAGAAGCGCCGCCAAGGCGAGGCGCCAAGGTCTTCAGCGGCCTCGAGAAGGTTGAGATCGAACCGGCTCGCGACGACGAGAACGAGGAGGAGGCAGAAGGGCAGCGCCCAGATGAGCTGGGCGAGATAGATCGACCACAGCCCCAAAGTCAGCCCGAGGATCGTGCGCAGGAAGATGAACAGCGCCGCCCCCATCGTGAGGCCGGGCACGAACAACGGGATCAGGGTGAGAAGAAGCGGCGCGCCGGGACTGCGCATCCGCGTCAGCGCCCGCCCGACCACCGTCGCGAGCACCATGCAGGTGAGCGCGACGAGAGCGCTCATGAAGAGGCTCGTCCGCATCGGCCCCATCCAGCGCTCATCGCCGGCGAGCGCGGCATAATGCTCGACCGTGAGGGGATAGGGCACGCCGGAGAGCGGGTTGGGCGTGAAGCTCATCACCGCGAGGAAGATCAGCGGGATATAGATCATCGCGAGGGCGAACAGCCCGCACGCTTTGGCGACCGTCGGCCAGAGGCCGGTCCGCCCCGGCGCCCGGCGGCGGGACGCGCGTGCCGGAGCGGCCGCCTCGCGCCCGCTTTTGGTTTCGCCGGCTTGGTCCAATGCGACGGATGACATGAGGCGCCCTCCCGATCAGCGTTTCATAGCGACGAACATCGCCGAGATGTCCGCCCGCTTTCTGAGGACGAGGATGAGGACCGCGAGGCAGATCCCGAGGAGCGCGACGACAAAGGTCGAGAGCGCCGCGGCGGTCGGATATTTGAGCTGCTGCAGCGCCGAGTTCACCGAATTGCCGAGCAGGTCGACGAACCCGCCGCCGAGAAGCTGCGGCTCGACGAAGGCGGCCATCAGCGGCACCAGCGTGAACACGATCCCGGCGACGATGCCGGGCAGCGCGAGCGGGATGATGACGGTGAAGAGCGTCTGCGAGGGGCGCGCGCCGAGATCCTGGCTCGCGGCGATATAGTCGTTGTCGATCAGCGCGCAGGACAGGAAGATCGGGAACACCATCGTCGGGAAGTGCGTGCCGATCAGGCCGAAATGGACGGCGAATTCCGAGTAGAGCAGCCACTCGATCGGCGCGTCTGTCACGCCGAGCCACATCAGGAGCGAGTTGACCGCGCCGTTCGCCCCGAGGATCGAGCGCCACACGATGATGCGCGAGGAGGCGTCGAGGAAGAACGGGATCGTGAGCAGCGTGATGATCGCCGCCTTCACATATTTCGAGCGGCACCCTTTGGCGAGCCACAGCGCGAAGGGAAAGGCGAGCAGGAGTTCGATGACGGTCATCGTCACCGCGACGCGCAAGGTGCGCACCGCCGAGAGCCACCGGCCCGAGTTGATCAGCGATTCCCAGGTCTCGAAGGTCGGCGAATAGACGACCTTGTAATATTTCACCGAGAAGAAGCTGAAGACGACGATCACCAGGAGCGGCAGGAGCACCAGGAGCGACCACGCCACGAGGAAGGTCGGCACCACGATCGAGGAGGGCCTCAGGCCGTCGATCCAGCGCAGGAGGAACGGTCGTCGTGTCGGCTTCGCCGTCTCGGCAGCAAGTGTCATCCGGTTGCCCCTTGTGGTCCTTGGCGAGACGCGGGCGGCGAGCGCCCGCGCAACGGCGTCGGGGGCGGACGGAAGGCCCGTCCGCTGACGCGATCAGGCGTTGAGGAAGCGCTGCCACTCCTCTTCCATCACGCCGGCATTCTCCGGCACGACCTTGCACGAGAAGGGCTTCTGGAATTTGCGGGCGACCTTTTCCTCGGTCCACTTGAGCTCGGCGATGTCCTCTTCGGACCAGCCGTTCTCCTCGGCATATTTCACGCCGAGATCCATGTTCGGACCGGCATAGCCGCGCTCCTTGGCCTGGTAGGCGCGGTACTCGCCACCGAGGAAGTAGTTCAGCATCTTGTAGATGTTGTCGACGTTGTCCCGCTCCATCGCGGCGGAGGCGACATGCGCGCCATGGCCCCAGAGATAGTACCCCTCGACGGTGAAGGCGTAGATCACCGTGTCCGGGCCGAGGGCGTTGTTCGCCTCCTTCACCGCCGGCTCCCAGCAGTTGATCATGTCCGCTTCGCGGTTCGAGAAGAGCTGCACCTGCTCCTCGAAGGCGGTGAAGATCGTGCGGAACTGGCCCGCGCGCTTCCGCTCCACGAGATAGTCGGCAACCGTGCGGGCGGCCTCCGGCGGAAGGTCGGCCGGATCCTCGACATCGAGGCGGCCGTGGTGCTTGAGGAAGTTCGCCGTCTCCGACATCGACTGGAGCCAGCTTCGGTCGATCGCGACGCGGCCGCGCACGTCCTCACCCTCGAAGAAGGTCGTCCACGGCACCTCGTCCATGCCGTCGGGCGAGGCGCCGATCTTTTCGGGGAAGTACCCGAACGCGTCGCCGTTGCCGATGACCGGAACGCCGAATTGCTTGTCGTCGGCACGCAGGAAGTTGGCGCGCTTCCAGCTGTCCGGCGTCCGCTCCCACAGGGTCAGCTCGGGATGATCCTCGACGATCTCCGCATAGAACCCTTCCGGCCCGAGAAGATCCTCGGACCCGCCGTCGAAGATGAAGATGTCCTGCGTCGCACCGAGATTGTTGCCCATGACATCGCGCATGAAGATGCCGATGTCCGCATTGGTGGGCGTGTAGTTCATCGTGAGGCCGATCGAGTCCGTCATCCTCGACCAGTCTTTGAGCTGCGCGGTGGTGACGCCGTAGAGCGAGACCTCGTTGGACGCGGCCCAGGCGGCCTGATCCATACCCGGCATCATCGAGGCGGCGAGCCCCATGGCCCCGACGCTGAGCGTGGAGCCGAGAAAATCGCGGCGCGACAGGCCGTTGGCTTTGGTCGTATCGTCGGTCATGCGGTTCTCCAGGATGGGTTGGGAGCGATAGGCGGCCTGTCGGCTCAGGCGTTCATCACGATGCAGTCGTCTTTCTTCCACCAGACGAAGGACGGCTCGGGGACGGCGGACGCGACGTCCCAGATGCGCGCCTTCATCGGCGCGACGCCGGTGTCGACGGTGCGGTCGAGATATTTGCCCTTGTAGATCGCGCCGTCGCCGCGGCAGGGCAGGACATTGATGTCGTCCCGGTCCGGCGCGGTGTCGGCGAGGGTCAGCCACTCGGCGCGCATCCCGATCGCGACCTTCTCGCCGGCTTTCGGCTTGCGCTTGCCCGACCAGCGGCCGGCAAGGCGTTCGCCGCCCACCATCACGTCGGCCCGCTCGCCGTCGAGCGAGATGAGGTCACCCTCGAAGCAGTTGTCGACGCCCATGAAGCGCGCCGCGAAGGCGGAGACGGGCCGATCGAAAATATCGGTCGGCGTGCCGGTCTGCTCGATCTTGCCGTGACGCATCAGGAGGATGCGGTCGCTCATGGTGAGCGCCTCCTCCTGGCTGTGCGTGATGTAGACGAAGGTGGTGCCCAGCGTCTTTTGCAGCCCCATGAGCTCGACCTGCATGTCGACGCGGAGGCGTTCGTCGAGGGCGCCGAGCGGCTCGTCGAGCAACAGGATGTCCGGTTGGGGGACGAGCGCGCGGGCGAGCGCCACGCGCTGGCGCTGACCGCCGGAAAGCTGGTGGACGCGGCGGTCGTACATGTCTTCGAGCTGGACGAGGCGCAGCGCCTCGCGCGAGCGGGTCTCGCGTTCGCTGGCGGGCGTGCCGCGCACCTTCAGCCCGTAGGCGACATTCTCGCCGACGCTCATGTGCGGAAACAGCGCGTAGTTCTGAAAGACCGTGGTGCAGTTGCGCTTGAAGGCCGGTGTGTCGCGCACGTCGACCCCGCCGAGCCGCAGGACGCGCACGCTATAAGGCGTCTCGAGGCCGGAAATGATGCGCAACAGCGTCGTCTTACCCGACCCGCTTTCGCCGAGGATGGTGAGGAATTCGCCGGGCGCGGCCGTGATGCTGACGCCATCGAGGGCGACGACGTCGTCATAGACGTGAACGGCATCAATGATCTCGAGGATCGGCGAGGCAGGAGGTGCGGTCGTCATCTCGTTCCCCGTGTCGTGTCGCGATCTCCCCGAGCCACGCGACAGCCCGGGTCTCGAACCGCATTTTGTGATCACAAAATAGTCCGCGGCCGTCCCCCACTGTCAAAGTATTCCATGGTGTTTGTCGAGATTATTTTGTGCGCAATCGTCATCCTCTGGATGAGCAAAGCGCCTTTCGTCTAGTCATAACGCCAAAAACGCCCGCAAAATCGCCAAAATAACATCGGGATGCCGCCGTCATTCGGAAACCATCGAGATCGACGCGGCGACACCCATGAAGGTCGTCGCCGTCGACGCGGCGCCACTCAAAGCGGCAGTCAGCACAGCGACTGGCTCGGCCAGTGGGCGCGCGGGCGCCATGCGGCGCAGCGTGACGTCGAAGGCGAAATCGCGCGGCGCCTCGGCGAGGGTGCGCGCCACGGCGCGGCCGTCGAGACCGGCGTTCGCGGCAATCGCCGCCGTCGGTGCGGCGAGCGCCTCGGCGAACACGCGGCGCGCCAGTATCGCGGCATCCGACGCGTCGCCGCAACCCGCCCGCGCGGCGCGGATATAGGCCGCCGCTCCACCCGGCGCGACGCCCTCCTTGAGCGCCGCACGGACAGCCGAAAGCGCCCGCTCCGCCTGGGTTTTCCGTTCGTCTTGCTCCCGCTTGTCACGCCCGCCGACGCGCACCTCGACGATGCCGCCGGTAAAGCGGGCAAGACGCTCGGCATACCGCTCCCGATCGAGCGAAAGCGACGTCTCCGCCTCCATCATGACGCGCAGCCCCTCGGCATAACGGGCCACCGTATCGGCCTCCCCGCCACCATCGACGATGGCGAGACCGCGCGCCGTCACACGCGCGCGACCGGCTTGCCCAAGCATCGACGGCCGCAGCCCTTCGAGCGACGTTCCGAAATGGGGCGCGATCACCGAAGCGCCCGTCGCCGCCGCGATGTCATCGAGATAACGCGCCTTCCAAAGCCCTGCGCCGGGCGCGCGGGCTGCGGCGACTTTGAGGCCGTTTTGCTGGTTCTTGACGAGCGTTCCGATCGCCTCGTCGCCGAACGCATCGGCCACGATGAGGAGGCTCTTGCCCGCCTTGGCGATCATCTCGAGGACGCGGGAGAGCGACGAAAAGGTCTCGACGATACCGTTATAGAGAAGCACCAGCGGCGCCTCGACGACGGTCTCGCTCACGGCCGGATCGGTTGCGAGGTGCGGGCTCGCCCAGGCGGTTTCGAAATACATGCCGGGCTCGTGCACACTCTCGTCACGCTCGGTCAGCGCCCGCGCGACAGTCACGGCACCGTCCGCCCCCGCCGCCGACACAGCCTGCGCAATCCGCGCCCCGAGGGCCCCGTCGCCGCCCGCCGCGCGCGTCGCGATCGCCAGCAAATCCGCCTCGTTCGCGGGCTCCGCGGCAGCATGAAGCGCGGCGATGACAGTGCGCTTTTCCCGCTCCATCTCGCGGCGCAACCCGGTCGGCGCGTGACCCGCAAGGATTGCCTTTTCACCATCGCGCAGCAGCGCACGGGCAATCAGGATCGCGGTCGCCGTGCCGTCTCCGACCGACTGCGAAGTCTGCCAGGCGAGCTCGCGCATCGCGACGACGCCGGCGCGCCGGCCGGGCGCGTCGTCCTCCAGCGCCTTTGCGATCGCGTATCCGCCCGAGAGCCATTCCGGCGCCCGGTTCGGGCGACCCGACAACACGGCACGCCCGCACGGGCCGATGGTGGTCGCCACGGTGTCCGCCACGAGGTCGATTCCGCACGCGATCGGCGCCCGCGCGCGCGCCTCCAGGCGAATTATCCTTGCGTTCATCTCGATCAATACCTGGCTATTTACAGAGCTTCACAAGATTATTTCCTGGCACCACCCTTGCATATGGCGGGCCAAGGCGGAAAAGTGTGATCACTATATCCGACCCGCCCGACCACATAGGAGAGGACGTTCATGCGTCTGGCTTGCGATACCGGCGGCACCTTCACCGATCTCGTTGTTGAAGAGGGCGACACGATCCGCCTCTTCAAAGCCTCGACCACCCCGGACGATCCGGTCCGCGGCGTGCTCGACGCGCTCCGTCTCGCCGCAGACCATGCCGGCGAGGACCTCGCGACCTTCCTCGGCCGCGCCGATGCGTTCATTCACGGCACGACGCGCGCCATCAACGCGATCCTCACCGGCAACACCGCGAAAACCGCCTTCCTCACCACCAAGGGGCACCCCGATATCCTGGTGATCCGCGAAGGCGGGCGGACCGAGCCGTTCAACTTCACCGTCCCGTTCCCCGAGCCCTACGTGCCGCGCCGCCTCACCTTCGAGGTGCCGGAGCGCGTCATGGCGAACGGCACCGTTCGCGAGGCGCTCGACGAGGCGGCCGTCCTCGAGATCGTCGAGAAGCTGAAGGCGATGAAGGTGGAGGCGGTCGGGGTCTGCCTCCTATGGTCAATCGTCAATCCCGTGCATGAAAAGCGTGTCGGCGAGCTTCTCGCGGAGCATCTGCCGGGTATTCCGGTCAGCCTCTCCCACTCGCTGAACCCGACGCTGCGCGAATATCGCCGCGCCTCCGCGACCGTCATCGACGCCTCGCTGAAGCCGTTGATGTTCGACTATCTCGACAGCCTCACCCGCCGCCTCGGCGAGGCCGGCTTCACCGGCCGCACGCTGATGGTGACCTCCGGCGGCGGCATCATGGACGCCTCGATCGTCGCCCGCGCCCCGATCCACTCGATCAATTCCGGCCCCGCGATGGCCCCCGTCGCCGGGCGCTTCTATTCCGATCGCGATTTCGACGGGCGTCCCGCCATCGTCGCCGACACCGGCGGCACGACCTACGACGTCTCCCTCGTCCGGGACGGGCGGATCCCGTGGACGCGTGAGACGTGGATCGGCCAACCTTTCCGCGGCCACATGACGGGCTTTCCCTCCGTCGACGTGAAGTCGATCGGCGCCGGCGGCGGCTCGATCGCCTGGGTCGATGATGGCGGCCTCCTGCGCGTCGGCCCGCAATCGGCCGGCTCGACCCCCGGCCCCGTCTCCTACGGCAAAGGCGGCACGGAGCCGACCGTCACGGACTGCTCGATCATTCTCGGTTATATCGACCCGGATTTCTTCCTCGGCGGCACCATGGTGCTCGACCGTGAGGCGGCGCGCGACGTCCTCAAGGAGAAGATCGCCGATCCGCTCGGCCTCACCGTCGAGGAGGCGGCGGCCTCGGTTCTCACCCTCGCCACCGAGAAGATGGTCGGCGCGATCGACGAGATCACCGTCAACCAGGGCATCGACCCGTCGACCGCCATCCTGATGGGCGGCGGCGGCGCGGCCGGCCTCAACGCCGTCGCGGTCGGTCGCCGGCTCGGCTGCGCGGGCGTCCTCATCCCGGAGGCGGGCTCCGTCCTCTCGGCCGCCGGCGCGCTGATGTCCGACATCTCGTCCGACTATGCGCAAATGCTCTACACCACCGACGCCAAGTTCGACTTCGACGCGGTGAACGCCGTGCTCGCGTCGCTGGAAGAGCGTTGCAAGGCCTTCGCCGCCGGCCCCGGCTCCGATGCCCTGCGCAACACGATCACCTTCTCGGTCGAAGCGCGTTACATGCACCAGATCTGGGAAATCGAAACCCCGATGGAAAAGGGCCGGATCGAGACCCAGGCCGATCTCGACGCGCTGTGCGCCGCCTTCCACGCCACGCACCGCCAGATCTTCGAGATCACCGACGACGAGAGCGACATCGAGTTCGTCACCTGGCGCGCGAAGGTGAGCTGCGTCATCCGCGAAGGCGGCACCGGCCAGCTTCCCCCGGAAGCGCCCGGCGGCACGCTCACCAACCGCAAGGTCTATTTCAGCGAGACCGGATGGACCGACGCGGAGGTGATCCGCTTCGAGACGATGGGCTCCGACCGCGAGGTCGCCGGCCCGGCGATCATCGAATCGTCCTTCACCACCGTTGTCGTCGACCCCAACACCCAGGCGCGCCGCACCGAAGGCGGCGGCCTGCGCATCACCTTCTGAGGCCCGGCATGGAAAAACAAATCTCCGCGCCGCGCGCCGACGGCGTCCGCACCGCGATCCTGTCGAGCCGGTTCGAGAGCATCGCCCGGAAGATGCAGAACACGCTCTTCCGCACCGCGCGCTCCGGCATCCTCAACACCGCACACGATTTCTCGTGCGTGATCCTGACGCCGGACTGCCGGCTCCTCGCCGCCGCGGAGAGCCTGCCGAGCCACACGCTGACGGGGCCGGACATCATGTGCCGCACCGTTAAGCACTATCACCCGGACCTCAAAGCCGGGGACTGCTTCCTGCACAACAGCCCCTATGAGGGGAACTCGCACGCGGCGGACCATTGCCTCATCGTCCCGGTCATCGACGCGGGCGGGACGCTGCGCTTCTTCGTTCTCGCGAAGGCCCATCAGGCCGATTGCGGCAATGCCAAGCCGACGACCTATGTCGCCGACGTCGCCGACGTCTACGAAGAGGGCGCGCTGATCTTCTCCGCCGCCAAGATCCAGTCCGACTACACGGACAACGAGGATCTCATCCGCATGTGCCGCGCGCGCATCCGCGTCTCGGAACAGTGGTGGGGCGACTATCTCGCCACCCTCGGCGCGGTCCGCATCGGCGAGCGCGAGCTTCTCGCCCTCGGCGGCGAGGTCGGCTGGGAGGCGCTCGAGGACTACGCGGAAGACTGGTTCGACTATTCCGAGAAGAAGATGGTCGACGCCATCTCCCGCCTGCCGTCCGGCAAGCGCACGGTCTACACCGCGCACGACCCCTTCCCCGGGGTGCCGGAGGGCATCCCGATCACGGCCGATGTCGAGATCGATTCCGAAGGCGCGATGATCCGCGTCGACCTCACCCGGAACCCGGATTGCACGCCGACCGGCCTCAACCTCACCGAGGGCACCTCGTCCTCGGCGGCAATGGTCGCGATCTTCAACGGGCTCATCGATCACACGGTGCCGGTAAACGCCGGCAGCTTCCGCCGCGTCGACATTCGCCTGCGCGAAAATTGCTGCGTCGGCATCCCGCGCCATCCGGCGTCCTGCTCGGTGGCGACGACGAACCTTGCCGACCGCGTGTCGAATCCGGTGCAGAGGGCGATCGCGGAGATCGCGCCGGGCTTCGGTATGGCGGAGACCGGGCCGATCATGCCGCCCGGCATGGGCGTCATCTCCGGCCGCGACCCGCGCCATGACAACGAACCCTTCGTCAACCAGGTCCATATCGGCATCACCGGCGGCGCCGGCACGCCCGTGACCGACGGCTTTCTCTTCATCATCCATGCCGGCAATGCGGGCATGTGCCATATCGACAGTATCGAGGTGGACGAGCTGCACCATCCGATCTACGTCGCCGGCCGGGAAATGCAGGTCGACACCGAAGGCGCCGGCACCTTCCGCGGGGCGCCCTCGATCCGGGCCGAGTTCGGCCCCATCGAGGATTGCACCATGAAGGTGCTCTACACCGCCGACGGCTCGCAGAATGTCGCCCTCGGTGCGCAAGGCGGCGGGCCGGGCGCCCCCTCGCGCGCGTTGAAGGCGGAAACGGACGGATCGCTCACCACCCTGCCCGCCTGCTATGGCGCCGCGCTCGGTCCAGGCGAGACGATCGTCTCCTACTCGGCCGGAGGCGGCGGCTATGGCTCGCCGCTGGCGCGCGCGCCCGAGCGCGTCCTCGCGGACGTCAAAGACGGCTGGATCAGCGCCGAGCGCGCCCGCAACATCTACGGCGTCGTCACCACCGGCAGCCGTGCCGACGATACGCTCGCGATCGATGCCGCCGCGACGCGCGAGACCCGCGCGCGCCTCACAGCCGAAATGACGGGAGCCGCATGATGAACATCCAGACCGTCGCCAAGCCGACCCTGGAGCCCGCGACCGGGTCGAGCGGCGTCAAGATGGCGCTGCTCTCGAACCGGATGGAGGGCATCGCGCGGAAGATGCAGAACACGCTCTTCCGCACCGCGCGCTCCGGCGTCCTCAACACCGCGCACGACTTCTCGTGCGTGGTGCTGACGGCCGATTGCCGCCTCCTCGCGACGGCCGAGAGCCTGCCGATCCACACCCTTCTGGGGCCGGACCTCATGTGCGAGGCCGTCCGCCGGCACCACAAGACGCTGAAGGCGGGTGACTGCTACATCCACAACAGCCCCTATGAGGGCAACTCGCACGCCGCCGATCACTGCCTCATCGTGCCGGTGGTGGACGAAGGCGGCACCCCGCGCTTCTTCGTCCTCGCGAAAGCCCACCAGGCCGACTGCGGCAACTCCAAGCCGACGACCTACATGGGCGACGCCTCGGACGTCTACGAAGAGGGCGCGCTGATCTTCTCCGCCGCCAAGATCCAGTCCGGCTACCGGGACAATCAGGATCTCATCCGCATGTGCCGCGCGCGCATCCGCGTGTCGGAGCAGTGGTGGGGCGACTATCTCGCGACGCTGGCGGCCGTGCGCATCGGCGAGCGAGAGCTTCTGACGCTCGGCGAGGAATTCGGCTGGGACGCGCTCGAGGATTATGCGGAAAGCTGGTTCGACTATTCCGAGGAAAAGATGGTCCAGGCGATCAAGCGCCTGTCGACCGGGTCGACCACCGTCCACTCCGGCCATGATCCGTTTCCGGGCGTCCCGGACGGGATCCCGGTCAACGTCACGATCAAGGTCGACGCCGAGGCGGCGCGCATCGAGGTCGACCTCACCGACAATGTCGATTGCCAGCCCTGCGGCCTCAACCTCACCGAGGGCACCGCGAGCACGGCGGCGATGATCGGCATCTACAACGCGATCAAAGACCATTCGGTGCCGGTCAATTCCGGCAGCTTCCGGCGCATCGACATCAAGTTGCGCGAAAATTGCGCCGTCGGGATACCGCGCCATCCGGCCTCCTGTTCGGTCGCGACGACGAACCTTGCCGACCGCGTGTCGAACCCCGTCCAGCGCGGCATCGCGGAGATCGCGCCGGGCTTCGGTATGGGCGAAGGCGGGCCGATCATGCCGCCCGCCATGGGCGTCATCTCCGGCAAGCATCCCGAGACCGGCGAGGCGTTCGTCAACCAGATCTTTCTCGGCATCACCGGCGGCCCCGGCACGCCGACGACCGACGGTTTCCTGACGCTGATCCACACCGGCAATGCCGGCCTTTGCCGGCAGGACAGCGTCGAGGTGGACGAGCTGCACCACCCGCTCTTCGTCAACGGCCGCCATCTCGTCGCCGACAGCGAGGGGCCCGGCGCCTTCCGCGGCGCGCCTGCGATGGAAGCCGAGTTCGGCCCGATCGACGGCTGCGAGATGACGTTGATCTACACCTCGGACGGCACCGTGAACCCGGCGGCGGGCGCGGCCGGTGGCGGCCCCGGTGCGCTCGCCGACCAATATAAGAGGCGCGCCGACGGTACGCTCGAGACGCTGCCCGCCTGCCATGCGGTGAAGCTCTCCCCCGGCGAGACGGTGATCTCCTATTCGTGCGGCGGCGGCGGTTACGGCCCGCCGGAGACGCGCGAGACGGCGCGTGTCCTCGCCGATGTCGCCGCCGGCCTCGTGACGGCCGAACGGGCACGCGCCGTCTACCGCGTCGCGATCACACCCGACGCGGCCGGCCTGCCGATGATCGACGCGCGCGCCACCGCCGCCCTGCGCGCCGAGGCCCAGCCATGACGACGCTCGACACCGCCGCCGCCCCGGCCGCCCTCGCGGGCTATGAAGCGGGTGCGGCCTATCTCGACGGCGAGTTCATGCCGGTCGGCGAGGCGCGCATTCCCGTCACCGATTTCGGCTATCGGCGCTCCGATGTGACCTATGACGTCGTCGGCGTGTGGGAGGGCAGCTTCTTCCGCCTCGACGATCATATCGCCCGCTTCCGCGCCTCGATGGACGCGCTGCGCCTGTCGCCGCCCGAGACCGACGAGGAGATCCGGGCGATCCTCAACACCCTCGTCGCGACCGCCGGCCTCACCTCGGCCTATGTCGCGATGGACTGCCTTCGCGGCGTGCCGAAGCCCGGCACGGCCCGTCATCCGATGAACGCGCGCAACTATCTCTCGTGCTACGCGGTCCCCTGGATCTCGATCGCTTCGCCCGAGCAGATGGAGCGCGGCAAGCATCTCATCATCGCGAAGACGTTGCGCATTCCGCCTGAATCGTTCGAGCCGCGCGTCAAGAATTTCCATTGGGGTGACCTCACCGCCGGCCTCTTCGAGGCGGCGGACAAGGGCGCCGACACCGCCGTCCTCCTCGACGGTGACGGCAACGTCACCGAGGGGCCGGGCTTCAACGTCTTTTCGATCACCGACGGTGTCGTCGCGACGCCGATCCGTGGCGGGCTCGACGGCATGACGCGCCTGTCGGTGATCGAGCTGTGCGCCGATCTCGGCATCAGGTGCGAGGTGCGGGCGGTTCCGGCCGCGGAGCTGCGCGAGGCGGACGAGATCTTCACCGCGACGACGGCGGGCGGGATCATGCCCGTCTCCCGCATCGACGGCCGGATTCTCGGCAACGACCGCCCCGGCCCCATCTCGATGCGCCTCAAGGACGCCTTCTGGGACAAGCGCGCCAAGGGTTGGCACGCGACGCCCGTCGACTATGGCGCGGCCCTGAAACCGGCCTGACCCCCGCAGGTCCCCGCCCCATCCCCCGCACGGAGGCGGGGGCGGCGATCATGTGTCGGGATGGATCAGCGAGAAGTGGATCTGCGCCCCCGCCCACGCGCCGTCCGCCACTGCAAGGCTGATCGAATGCGGCACCCGCGCGGTGTCGCCACATGCGAAGACGCCGGGCACCGTCGTCCGCTTCCCGCTGTCCGTGCGCACATGAAGGCCGAACCCCGTCTCCTCGAGCGCGCAGCCGAGCGTCTCGGCGAGCGGTGAGGCGGGACTGTTGCGTGGGGCGGTGAAGAGGCCGGCGAAATCGAGCCGCCTCCCGTCCGTCAGCAAGACCCCCGCATGATCGACGAGGGTTGCGATCGGCGTCTCTTCGATCGTCACCCCGCGGGCCTCGAGGGCACCCCGTTGTTCGGTCTCGATCGGCACGACGGCGTTGGTGAACAAGGTGGTCGGCCCCCATTCCGACACCACTTCCGCCTGATGGCCCGACATCGGGTTCGCCCCGATCACGCCGATCGCGCCGCGGCCGAGCTCGTAGCCGTGGCAATAGGGACAGTGATAGACGCTGACGCCCCATCGCTCGGACAGGCCCTTCACCGGCGGCAGCGCGTCGTGAACGCCGGTCGCGAAGAGGAGGCGGCGGCCGCTGAAGGTCTTGCCGGCGGCCGTCACCGTGAAGGCGTCCTTCGTGCCCGCGACCTCGGTCGCCCGGCCATCGACCCAATCGAGGTTCGGGTACGCTTCGAGCTGGCGGCGGGCCTTGCGCGCGATTTCCCCGGGATCGGTTCCGTCTTCGCCGAGAAAGCCGTGCGCGTGGGCGGCAAAGCGGTTCCGCCGCTCGCCGGCGTCGATGATGAGCACCGCCTTATAGGCGCGCAGAAGCTGGAGGGCGGCGGCCATTCCGGCGTAGCTGCCCCCGACGATAATGACGTCGTGCATCGTTTAGTCCTTTTTGGCTCGCCTCGCGCTGTGCCGCCGCGCAAAATCGGTCGCGAGGTCGGCGAGGCTGATCTCGTCGAGACGCTTCAAGATGACCGCCTCCGCCTCGGCGAACGCCCCGTCGAGCGCGGCATTCACCGACTGCTCGACGAGGCAGTCGGGCGCCTCGTGCCGGTGCCCGATCGCGAAGATCTCGGGTTCGCCGAGCGCTTCGTGGAGTTCGCGCAGAGTGATCGTCGAAAGGTCGGCGGCGATGGTCCACCCGCCGGCGTGGCCGCGCTCGGAGCGCACGAGACCCTTCTCGCGCAATAGCCCCATCGTGCGCCGCACGACGACGGGGTTGGTGGACAGGCACTTGGCGAGCGCATCCGACGTCATCGGATGGTCGTGCTCGGCCATGTGCATCAGAGCGTGGAGGACCATGGAGAGGCGGCTGTCGCGTTTCATGTAACAATAGATGTTACGTGAAACGGCGCAAGTCAACGCCCGCCCGCATTTTCTTTCGGTTCGGGGACGCGCCGCCCACGTCTCGCGGACAAAAAAAGGCCGGCGGCATCGCTGCCGCCGGCCTCGCATCGCAGTCTAATGCGCGGATCGATCGCTAGCCGAGCAAGGCGCCGATATGGATCGGGAAGCGGCCGACGCGCACGCCCGTCGCGTGCCGGACCGCGTTGGCGATCGCTCCGACCGTCCCGGTGATCCCGATTTCGCCGACACCCTTGACGCCGAGCGCGTTCACATACGGATCGTCCTCGCCGACGAGCAACGCCTCGACGGAGGGCGCATCGGCGTTCACCGGAATGTGGTAGCCGGCGAAATCGCCATTCACCGGCCGCCCGGTGCGCGGGTCGAGCACCGTCTCCTCATGAAGGGCAAAGCCGATCCCCCAGATCATGCCGCCGGTGAGCTGGCTCTCGGCGAGGCGCGGGTTGATGATCCGCCCCGCCGCGAACGCGCCGACGAGCCGGCTCACCCGGATCTGGCAAAGCTCCGGGTCGACCTTCACCTCGGCGAACACCGCACCGTGGGAGAACATTGCATAGTCCTCCGCGTTGGCCGGATTGCGCGCCCCGGTGCCCTCCCCCTCGATTTCGGCGAGACCGGCGCGGGCCATGATGTCGGAATAGGAGGCGCTGCGCGTTTCGTCGTCGGCCCGGTAGAGGCGGCCGCCCCGCGCGACGACGCCCGCATTGCCGGCCCCGAAGAGGGGCGAGGCCTCGTCCTCGGTCGCGATGTCGGCGAGCTTGCGGATCGCATCGCTGCCGGCGGCGAAGATCGCGCTGCCGGCCGTCGCCGTATGGCCCGAGCCACCCGCGACCCCGCCATCGGGAAGCTCGGAATTGCCGGCCCGGAACTCCAGCCGGTCCTGATCGATCCCGAGACCGTCGGCAGCGATCTGCGCAAGCGCCGTCAACGCGCCCTGCCCCATCTCGACGGCGGAGATTTCCACGAGGCCGGACCCGTCCTCGCGGACGACGGCGCGTGCCTTCGCCTGGAACATCGGCGCGGGGAACATCGCCGTTCCGACGCCCCAGCCGACGAGATGCCCCGCATCGTCCCGCATCTGACGCGGCGCGAGTGGCCGGCCGGCCCAGCCGAACCGCTTCGCCCCTTCCGCATAACATTGGCGGAGCGCCTTGGAGGAGAAGGGCTTGCCGCTCGCCGGATCCGTCTCGGCATAGTTGATGAGGCGGAACTCGAGCGGATCGATGCCGAGCGCCTCCGCCGCCTCGTCCATCGCGCATTCGAGCGCGGCCGAGCCGGAGGCCTCACCGGGCGCGCGCATCGGGCCGGGCGTTCCGATATCGGCCCTGACCCCGGTGTGGATTTGCCGCATCGCCGGCGTCGCATAGATGTTCTGCGAGGCGTTGGCGGCGGGCTCGAGGAAATCGTCGAAACGCGAGGTCATGGCGCTCGCGCGGTGCTCGAGAGCGGTGAGCCGACCGTCCGCGTCGGTGCCGATCCGCAGCGCCTGCCGCGTCGCGCCGCGATGGCCGACGGGGCCGAACATCTGCTGCCGCGTCAGCACCAGCTTGACCGGCTGCCCCGTCATCCGCGCGGCGAGAATGCACAGGATCTGCGGTCCGTTGAGGATCGCCTTGGAGCCGAAGCCGCCCCCGATAAAGGGGCTGCGCAGCGTCACATTTTCGGGCGGTATTCCGAAGAAAGAGGCGAAATCGTTGCGCGCGATCGCGATCGCCTGGTTCGGCACGTCGACGGTGAGATGATCGCCCTCCCAAGCGGCGACGATCGCGTGCGGCTCCAACGCGTTATGATACTGCGCCGGTGTCTCATACTGCGTCTCGACGCGGTGGGCGGCCGCTTCGAGCCCCGCCTCGACATCGCCTTTGTCGAAGGACGGCGGCGCACCGACGCCGACGGCCTCCGGCGCGAACGCTTCGCCGTCGTCGAGCCCGGTGCGCGGGGCCTCGCTTTCATAGCGCGGCGCGAGAAGGCGGGCGCCTTCGGTGGCGGCCTCCAGCGTCGAGGCGATCACCACCGCGACCGGCTGACCGGCGTAGCGCACCCTGTCGTCCTGAAGGGCTTCGAGCCTCCAGGAGAACATGTGCACCTTCGCGTCCGGGTCGCGGGCGAGCGGCGGCCGGTTCGCCGTCGTCATGACCTCGACGACGCCGGGATGGGCCTTGGCTGCCGCGACGTCGAGATGCGTGACGCGCCCGCGGGCGATCGAGCTCGCGGCATAGACGGCATAGAGAAGCCCGTCCGGCCGATTGTCCGCCGCGTAGGTCGCGGCGCCGGTCACCTTCAGCGCGCCGTCACGGCGTGTGATCGGCTGTCCGGCGTTCGAGCCCAGCCGGACGTGGCCCGTCGGAAATTGCAGGGTTTCAGCCATGGATGGCACCTGTGGCGGTCTGGGCGGGAACGGCGGCGAAGACGGAGCCGGGAAGCGCCGGCATCCGCTCCGGCGTCCCGGCCGCGGCAAGGGTGATGGCGCGGGCAAGGACGCGCGTCGCGAGGACGATCTTGTCCGCGTTGTCGCCGGAGGGACGGGCGTCCGCGAGCGCCGCCTCGGCGGCTTCGCGGGCGGTCTCGGCGGTCACGGGCCGGCCGACGAGCGCCGTCTCCGCAGCGTGCGCGCGCCACGGCTTGGCGGCGACCGCGCCGAGCGTGAGGCGCGCCTCCGACACGACGCCGTCCGCGATATCGAGCGCCGCGGCGGCGGAGACGAGCGCGAAGGCGTAGGATGTGCGCTCGCGGACCTTCAGATAGCGCGCATTCGGAGCAAAACGGCGAACCTCGGCAGGCAGCCGGATCGCCGTGATCAGCTCGCCGGGGCGAAGCGCCGTCTCATCGGACGGGTCGTCACCGGGCAGGTTGTGCAGCGCGTCGAACGCGAGGTCGCGGCTTCCGTCGACGCCGGCCACCTCCACCACCGCATCGAGCGCGGCGAGCGGCACGCAAAAATCCGACGGATGGGTCGCGATGCAGGCATCGCTCCAGCCGAGAATGGCCTGGCCGCGCGTGTCCCCGCCGCGCGCGTCACAGCCGGAACCCGGCTCGCGGCGATTGCAGGCGCTTTCGGGATCATAAAAATAGGCGCAGCGCGTGCGCTGCATGACATTGCCGCCGACCGAGGCGGCATTGCGAAGCTGCGCCGACGCGCCGGACAGGAGCGCTTCGGCGACCGCGGGGGCGGCGGCGAGAAGCGTGGGATCGCGCGCAAGGTCGGCGTTCTTGACGAGAGCGCCGATGCGGATCGACCCGTCCGCCAGCGTCTCCACCGCGTCGAGCCCCGGCAACTTCGTGATGTCGACGAGGCGGCCCGGGTGGCGCACGCCGCCCTTCATCAGATCGAGAAGATTGGTGCCGCCGGCGAGATAGGCCGCATCCGCCGACGCGGCGGCCGTCACCGCTTCGGCGACGGAGGTCGGGCGAACATAATCGAACAGGTTCATGCGCTTTTCCGTTCGTTGTCGGCGAGGCGCTTCTGGGCGTCCGCCACGGCCTTGGCGATGCCCGGATAGGCAGCGCAGCGGCACAGATTGCCGCTCATGCCCTCCCGGATGCGCTCGGGATCGTCACCCGCTTCGCCTTCCGCGATGAGGCCGACGGCGCTCATGATCTGACCCGGCGTGCAAAAGCCGCACTGGAAAGCGTCGTTCTCGACGAAGGCGGCCTGGACCGGGTGAAGCGCGCCGTTCTCGGCGAGGCCCTCGATCGTGGTGATCTCGGCGCCGTCGACGCTCATGGCAAGGGTGAGGCAGGCGTTCATGCGGCGGCCGTCGACGAGGACGGTACACGCGCCGCATTGCCCCCGGTCGCACCC
Organism: Acuticoccus kalidii; assembly: GCF_021556395.1. Taxonomy (GTDB): domain Bacteria; phylum Pseudomonadota; class Alphaproteobacteria; order Rhizobiales; family Amorphaceae; genus Acuticoccus; species Acuticoccus kalidii. The sequence continues at coordinate 185,683 of NZ_JAKGCS010000005.1, read as the reverse complement.
TTTCTTCGTCCCGGTGAGCCCGATCCGCTCACGCAAGACATCGAGGAGGGTCGGGCGCGCATCGTCGAGGGGAACCTCGCGACGCTCTCCGTTGACTGTGAGAGTGAGGGTAAGGGTCATCGTCCCTCCATTGAGGTGGATGTATTGGCAGGACGGCCCTAGGACTTCATCGCAGGCATGGTTCGGCGCACGAGGGAGCAACGTGCGTTCGGGGATGCGTTCGTCACGGGGCCGCGAAGGCATATATACGGAGGCACCCTCCGTTTTCAACATGGAGAAAGTCGAAATTGGACGATGAGCGATAAGACCGCACAACCTCGCAAGCCGCGGGCGGATTCGATCCGCAACCGCAAGCGTCTCCTCGCGGCCGCCGCCGAGGTGTTCTCGGTCGGCGGACCGGATGCGAGCCTCGAAGCCGTCGCCCGCACGGCGGAGGTCGGGATCGGCACGCTCTACCGCCATTTCCCGACGCGCGAGGCGTTGTTTCAGGCCGTCTATCAGAACGAAGTAGGCGAGCTCGTCGAACTCGCCACCCGCCTCGGCGAAGAAATGGAGCCGATCGACGCGATCCGCCGATGGCTGCGCGCCTGCGTGCGCATGGTCGCGATGAAGAAGGGCATGGTCGCCGCCCTCGCCCCGGTCCTCGACGCGAACGCCTCGATCTACGCCGATAACGCCGCGCGCCTTCGCGGGGCGCTCGCCGGCCTCCTCGACCGCGCGGTGGCCGCGCGCCTCGTTCGCGACGACGTCAGCGCCGACGAGGTGCTGCGGGTGATGATCGCGCTTTGTTATTCGCGTGAGATGCAAGCCGGCGCTCAGGACGAGATCATCCGCCTTCTCGACATCTTCGTCGACGGGCTCGGCGCCCCGAGGCCTTAGAGAGGCGCGCCGCTAAGCGCGCCACCAATCGGGATCGGTCTCGTAGCCGGTGTTCATCAGCGTCTCGGTCATCCCGATCGAATGGAGCAAGGCTTTATCCTCGGCGGACAGAACCGCGCGCCAGCGGCTGCCGCTTTCGAGCGTCAGCCAGCGGTCCATCATCGACCCGTCCGGGTAGATCGGCGCCTTGCCCCATTGCGGTTTTTCGGTCCTGAGGCGCTGCGCGTTCTCCGCCGAGCGCACCAGCGCCGTCTCGTAATCGCTCCGGGTGAGATCGATGTCGATCTTCGCGAGAAGCGCCTTCAGGTGCGCAAAGCCCGTCGGGCCCATCAGTTCGTCATAGCGGGAGAAATCGACATTGCCGTGGGTGCGGCTATGACGGAGCGCCGAGTCGACATTCTCGTGCCACGGCCCGCAATCGACCTTCTCGAGCCGCTTCAGGATCCGCGTGAACCCGTCGGCCATTCGCGGCACGACCTCGGGCCGGTTCCGGCTGATGCCGCGGATCACGAAATCGTTGTAGGACAGCAGGGAATCGCGCCCGTCCCGGTGCTGATAGATGACCGGGTTGTTGCGATAGGCCGGCCGCATCACGTGATCCTTGACGAACACCGGCGAGCGGAAGCCGATCGTGCGCACCTTGTTCGAGAAATAGCTGCGATTGCTGTAATAGGCGGTGCAGACACGCGCCTTCACCGCATGGATCAGAAGCTGGATGAGATGGGTGTTGCCCGACCGCGGGAACGACACCACGAACGTGATCGGCCGGCCCTCGATGTCGACATAGGGCGCATCGAAATCCGGCTCGGGCAGAAAGGCTTCCATCCGCCTGACGAGGGCGCGCACCGCCGGCCGAGACATCACGACGCCCGCCCGGCCGACCTGCATCAAGCCATGGGCATAACGGCCCTCCATGGCCTGACCGATCACATAAGCCAGCGCGATCTTGTAGCGATCGAGATCGGCGAAATGGGGGCTGAGTTCGTCGAGCTCGGGTGACGCGCGGGCTTTATCCACCATGGACCGCGCGAGCGCGGGATCGCCGGTCTCCTTTTCGAGCTCGACCATCACCGCTTCGAGCTCAGAGACCAGGGAGTTGTCCCGCACGATACGACCTCGAAAATGACACACCTGGAGCCGGCGACCCGCCCCGCGGCCGCCACCGGAGCGAGCGGCGCGCGCCTGCGGCGCTTCTGTCCATATCGTCCCGGATTAGGGGAATGAATGGGACCGCGCAAGCGGCCTTCCTTGGCGCGGCGCGCGGTCACCATAGGCGCCAGCGTCGCCGTCTCGGCACATGATCGTCACACCGACGCCGGAAATCCCGATCTGCGATCGGCGGAATGGGGCGGGCAGCGTCAATCGGCCCGGCTGGAGGATTGTGCACATCGTTCGTGCAAAATCGCGCGACATGCTAAGTCACTCCAAAGTGGCGGATCGCCCCCTGAATCGAGCCTCAATCGGCCGAGTGAGCTAATGGACACTTTCATTCGGGATCTGCTCGCGCGTCGCACCGGCGAGCAGTTCTCCCTCCACGAATCGCACATGAATCGCCAGATGGTGAGGGTCCTCCGCACCATCGGCTATGACCGGAACTATGTCCGCGCGACGGGGCCTTATCTCTACGACGAGGCCGGAGACGAATATCTCGACCTTCTGAGCGGTTTCGGGGTGTTCGCGCTCGGGCGCAATCACCCGGTCGTCAACAGCGCCCTCAAGGAGGTGCTGGACGCCGAGCTGCCGAACCTCGTCCAGCTCGACGTGTCGCTCCTGTCGGGCCTTCTCGGCGAAGCGCTGATCGACACCGCCCCCTCGGACGGGCTCGACCGCGTCTTCTTCGCCAACTCAGGCGCCGAGACGGTCGAGGCGGCCATCAAGTTCGCCCGTTCCGCGACGCGGCGCGAGACGATCGTCTCCTGCGACCACGCCTTTCACGGCCTCACCTATGGCGCCCTCTCCCTCAATGGCGAGAAGGTGTTCCGGGAGGGGTTCGGCCCCTTTCTCGGAGCCTGTCGGTCGGTCCCCTTCAACGATCTCGATGCGCTCGAGGCGGCGCTCTCCAAGCGCGATGTCGCGGCTTTCGTGGTCGAGCCGATCCAAGGCAAGGGCGTCAACCTGCCCGATCCGAACTATCATGCCGACGCCGCCCGCCTGTGCCAGAAATACGGCACGCTCTTCGTCGTCGACGAGGTGCAGACCGGGCTCGGGCGCACCGGCAAGATGTGGGCGATCGAGCATTATGGCGCCGAGCCCGACATGCTCCTCACCGCGAAGGCGCTGTCGGGCGGGCAAGTCCCCGTCGGGGCGGTGCTGATGCGCTCCAAGGTCTTCGAGGCGGTGTTCGACCGGATGGACCGGGCGGTCGTCCACGGCTCGACCTTCGCCAAGAACAACCTCGCGATGGCCGCCGGCCTCGCGACCTTGAAGGTTCTCAAGGAGGACCGCCTCGTCGAACATGCGGCCGCGATGGGCGACCGGCTGATCGCCGATCTCTCCGCCTTCATCGGCAAGCACGAGTTCGTGCACGCCGTGCGCGGCAAGGGGCTGATGATCGGCATCGAGTTCGGCAAGCCGAAGAGCTTCCGCCTGCGCACGGCCTGGGGGCTTCTCGAACAGGCGAACGTCTCGCTGTTCAGTCAGATGATCCTGATCCCGCTCTTCACCGACCACCGCGTTCTCGCCCAGGTCGCGAGCCACGGCCAACACGTGATCAAGCTGTTGCCGCCGCTGGTGATCGGCGAGCGGGACGCCGAGTGGATCGTCGGCGCCTTCGACAAGACGATCGGCGATTGCCACAAGGTGCCGGGCGCCATCTGGGATCTCGGACGGCGCCTCGCGGGGCACGCCATGGCGCGCCCCAAGGCGGCTGCGGAATAGAGCGCGGGCCCGTCAGGCCTTCGACAGGAGTTCGCGCGGGAAATCGGCGAAGCATTCCGCCCCCGTCTCCGTGACCGCGAACGTCTCGGAGACGACGAGGCCGCCATCGTCGGCCCACAGCGCCGGGATGCAGTGGAACGTCATGCCCGCCTCGAGGACCGTCTTGTCGCCTTTTCGGAGGCTCGCGGTCAGCTCACCCCAGGTCGGCGGATAGCCGATGCCGACCGGATAGCCGATACGGCTGTCCTTCTCGACGCCGTGGCGGGAGATGACATTGGTCCACGCCTCGGCGAGCTCTTCGCAGGCGACGCCCGCCTTGACGGTCGCGAGCACCGCTTCGAGCCCTTCGACGATCACCTTCGTGACACGGTCCTGCTCGGCGCTCGGCTTGCCGAGGAGGATGCAGCGCGACAATGGCGAGTGGTAGCGATGCCGCACGCCGCCGAGCTCGATATAAAAGAGATCGCCCGGCACGAGCGGCTCGTCGCTCCAGGACAGATGCGGCGCGGACGCGATCTCGCCGACCATCGCGTTGGGCGGCTTGCACGGGAAGGTGCCGCCGAAGCCCGGCAACCCCGCCGTCGTGACCCGGTAGACTTCCGCCATCACATCGCACTGGCGCACGCCGGGCGCCGCGGCATCGAAGGCGGCCTGTTGCGCGGCGGCGGCGATCTGGCCCGCCTCGCGCATGAACTGGAGTTCGGCCTCCGACTTCACCATGCGGCAGCGATTGACAAGCAGGAAGGCGTCGACGAAGCGGGCATTGGCGAGGCCGTCGGTCAGCACCTGGTGCCATTTGGCGGTGTAATAATAATCGTCCATCTCGACGCCGATGGTGCCCGCGTCGAGGCCGCGACGCTGGAGTTCCTCCACCACGAAGGACATCGGATGCAGCGTCTCGCTGCCGACATATTTGTCGGGATAAGGCACGACATTGTCCGGCGCGAGGAACGCGGTGAACTTCGCCCCGACCGCGTCCATCTTGCGGCCGATCCAGATCGGCTCCTCAGCGTCGAGCGCGACGACCACCATTTGCGGCGTATAGAACGACCAGCCGTCATAACCCGTCAGCCAGAACTGGTTCGCGGGGCTCGCAACGAGAAGGACATCGATCCCGCGTGCCTGCATCGACGCTTTCGCGCGGGCGACACGGGCGAGATATTCGGCGCGCTCAAAGAGCATCAGGCAGGCCTCCGATCGGGGGTTTCAGCGGTGATCCGGCATAGCAGGCGCGCAAACGATGCAAAAGACCGAGGCCGCCCCTCCGGTCGCCCGCCCGCCTTGGCACCATTGTGACGACAGTGGGGCATGACCCGCGGTCTTTTTAAGTCAGCCGGTTCTTGCAGTCGCCTCGCGTGTTGTATTTAGTAGTCATCGGCGACTGAACAGAGAGCAGCCCAAGCTGCCGATAATAATCGTTCCGGTTTTCCCGAACGTCAGTCTCCGGAGGAAACGTATTTTGGACGCACTTGGCTTGCCAGCGCGTCGTGAGGGCGGGTTTGCCTGCGCGCCCCACACGACGAATTTTTGCAAATTACCAAGCCCCCGGCCCCGCCTGCAATGACGGCGCCCCGCGCGGCCCCCATGCCGGAAGAGCCGATCCTCGCCTTCCGAGGCATGACGAAGGCCTTCGGCGGAACGGTCGCCGTCGACGACGTGTCGTTCGACCTTTATCGGGGCGAAGTCCTCGCGTTGCTCGGCGAGAACGGGGCGGGCAAGTCCACCCTCATCAAGATGCTCGCGGGCGTCCATGCGCCCGATTCCGGCGAGATCCTGTTTGCCGGAAAGCCCTATCACCCGCGTGCGTCGGCCGGAAAAGTCGCGTTCATCCATCAAGATCTCGGGCTGATCGAATGGATGACCGTCGCCGAGAATATCGCGCTCTATCGCGGCTATCGCCGGCCGTTCGGCCTCATCGACTGGGCCGGAACCTCGAAGGCGGCGGTCGACGCGCTCGCCCTCGTCGCCGGTGACATCCACCCGGAGCGACGTGTCCAGGAATTGAGCCGCACCGAAAAATCCCTTGTCGCGATCGCCCGCGCCGTATCGATGGACGCGGCCGTCCTCGTCCTCGACGAGCCGACGGCGAGCCTTCCGAAGGGCGAGGTGAACCTCCTGTTCGACGTGCTTCGCGACCTGCGCGCCCGTGGCGTCTCGATCATCTACGTCTCGCACCGTCTCGACGAGGTGATGGCGATATCGGAGCGTCTCGTCGTCCTGCGTGATGGCCGCCTCGTCGGCGTCACACGCACCGCCGAGACCTCGCCCGACGATCTCGTCCGCATGATCATCGGCCGCTCACCAGAGAATCTCTTCGTCCGTCCGCCCGCGCCCTCTGCCACCCCGGCGCTCACGGTTCGCGGCCTCGTCGCCGGCGATGTCGGGCCGCTCGATTTCGATGTCGGAAAGGGCGAGATCGTCGCCCTTGTCGGCCTGCGCGGCGCGGGTCAGGAGGAGGTCGGTCGCGCCCTTTTCGGTGACCGGCCGGCCGAAGCGGGCACCATCACGCTCGACGGCCGCATGGTCGCCCCCCACGCGCCGCCCCAAGCGATCGCGGAAGGGATCGGGTTCGTCGCCGGCGACCGCACCTCCGAATCCGTCGCGCATCGCCTTTCGGTGCGGGAGAATATGTTCATCAACCCGGCCGCGACCGGCCGCTCCGTCCTCGGCCTGCGCACGCCCCGCGCCGAGGCGGAGGAAACCCGGACCCTCGGCCGGCGCATCATGCTGTCGCCGAACGACCCGGATGCGCCGATGGAGACCCTCTCGGGCGGCAATCAGCAGAAGGTCGTCCTCGCCCGCTGGATGCGGATCGGCGGGTCCGTCCTCATTCTCGAGGACCCCACCTCCGGCGTCGATGTCGGCGCGAAGGCGGAGATCTACCGCCTCCTGAGCGCCGCTGTCGAAGGCGGGCTGACGCTGGTTCTCGTTTCCACCGACTTCGAGGAAGTGTGCGCCATCTGCCACCGCGCCCTCGTGTTTCGGGACGGACGGATCGTCGTCGCGCTCGGCACCGACGACCTCACGATGGAGCGTCTCACGCACGCGGCATCCCTTCAGCAGTCACCGCCCGATCCGCGCGGCGCGGCGGGATCGATCACGGGATATCACTGATGCAATCCTTGAAGTCCAACGCGCTCGAGCCGACCCGCTTCGACCTCGCGCACATGTCGAACGGGCAGAAGATCGCGCGGCTCCTGCCGGTCTACGGGATCCCGATCCTCACCGTCCTCCTCATCATCCTGTTCTCGATCATCCTGCCGCGCACGTTCCCGACGATGCTCAATCTGCGCTCGATCCTCGGCGACAAGGCGATCATCGCGCTCCTGTCGCTCGCGGCGATGGTGCCGATGATGGCCGGCCGGATCGACCTCACCGTCGGCTACGGCATCGTCCTTTGGCACATCCTCGCGATCGGCCTTCAGGTGCAGCTCGGTTTCGAGTGGTGGCAGGCCGCGTTGATCGTGATCTGTCTCGGCGCGATGCTCGGCCTCTTCAACGGCCTCCTCGTCGAGCTCGCGCAGATCGATTCGTTCATCGCGACCCTCGGGACCGGCACGGTGATCTACGCGCTCGCGCTCTGGTACACCGAGGGCCGGCAGATCATCGGCGCGTTGCCGCCCGAGTTCACCAACATCTACATGACGCAGGTCTTCGGCCTTCCGATCGCCGCCTTCTACGTGCTCGGGGTCGCGCTGGTGCTGTGGGTCGTCACGGAATATCTGCCGATCGGGCGCTATCTCTACGCGATCGGCGCCAACCCGCGCGCCGCCGCCCTCAACGGCATCCCGACTCGGCGCTATGTGATGGGCGCCTTCATCACCTCCGGCGCCCTCACCGCGCTCGCCGGGGTGGTGCTCGCCGCAAAGCTGAGGATCGGGCAAGCGAGCGTCGGGCTCGAATATCTGCTGCCTGCCCTCGTCGGCGCCTTTCTCGGCTCCACCACCATCAAGCCGGGGCGGGTGAATGTGTGGGGCACGGTCGCCGCAGTCGCGATCCTCGCGGTCGGCATCTCCGGCATCCAGCAACTCGGCGGCGCCTTTTTCGTGGAGCCGCTTTTCAACGGCGTGACGCTCGTCCTCGCGATCGGCCTTGCCGGCTACGCCCAGCGCAAACGCGGGAGCGTGCGCCACAAGACCCTCGCCGGAGCGGCGAACGCGCCGGCGCCGACACCCCCGGCCCCGGAGGACGATCAGAGCCGCGGGTGAATAAAAACAAATCGTCCGGAGGAAAGGAACGCTCATGCAACGGGGATGGATCGGGGCCGGACTGACGGCCGCACTCCTCCTCGGCGGTCTCTCGCCGGCGCTGGCACAAGATCAGCTCGCCGAATCGAGACAGATCGTCGAAGACTATTCCAAGCCGAACCCGCCCTGGGACGGCCCGACGACGGGGCCGAAGGCGGAAGCCGGCAAGCTCATCGTCTATGTCTCGACCGACCAGCGCAATGGCGGCGCCCGCGGCGTCGGCGAGGGTGTCGTCGAGGCGGCCGAGCTGATCGGCTGGGACACGCGCACGATCGACGGTCAGGGCACCGTGTCCGGCCGCTCCTCCGGCCTCACCCAGGCGATTGCCCTCCAGCCCGACGCGATCGTTCTCGGCGGCATCGACGCCAACGAGCAAGCCGCCCTCATCGAAGAGGCGGCGAACGCCGGGATCAAGGTTCTCGGCTGGCACGCTTATGCCGCGACCGGGCCGCACGAAACGCTGCCGATCTTCACCAACATCACCACCGACCCGATGAAGGTCGCCGCCGCGGCCGCCGCCTATGCGGTGGTCACTTCGGAGGGGAAGGCCGGCGCGATCATTTTCACCGACAGCGTCTATGAGATCGCCGTCGCGAAGTCGGATGCGATGGCGGAGGTGATCCGAGCCTGCGCCGAGTGCACGCTCCTCGAGATCATCGACACGCCGCTGTCCGACACCGCGATGCGTATGCCGCCGATGACGACATCGCTCCTCCAGAAATACGGCGATCAGTGGACGCACGCCCTCTCGATCAACGACCTCACCTTCGACTTCATGGCCCCCTCGCTCGCCTCGGCCGGGATCGCGGGCGATGGTCATCCGACCAACATCTCGGCCGGTGACGGCAGCGAGGCGGCCTTCCAGCGCATTCGGGAGAAGCAGTATCAGGCGGCGACGGTCGCCGAGCCGCTGCGGCTCCAGGGCTGGCAGGTGGTCGACGAGGCGAACCGGGCGCTCGCCGGCGAGAAGGACTCCGGCTATGTCGCCCCGCCGCACCTCTTCACGCCGGACAATATCGGCTTCGATGGCGGGCCGGACAACATCTACGACCCGAACAACGGCTACACCGAGATCTACGCCAAGATCTGGGGCGCCGACTGACGCACCGACACACGGTCCGGCCCCGCGCGGGCCGGACCGCCCCCGCGCGCGCCGCACCGCCTTCGGGCCGGCCGCGCCGACGCGGCCCCATCAGCGGGCGCGCCCTCCCCCCTTCCGAGGATCTCCGTCATGACCGACACGCTTGCGAAAGCCGACCTCGCCCGCAACCTCACCCTGATCGGACACAGCGACCAAGGCGGCCGCCCCGACGGCGTCCAGCTCATGGTGAACAAGGGCTACGCCATCACCGGACATATGTTTTCCAAGGGCTTCAGCGTCATCGACGTGCGCAATCCGCGCGCGCCCGAGCCCGTCGCCTATATTCCCGCGCCGCCGAACACCTGGAACATCCACCTTCAGACCCACGAGGATCTCCTCCTCGTCATCAACGCCAAGGATCTCTTCGCCTCCAGCGAGTTCGCCGACGAGAAAGCCTATTATACGACCTCCGTCGGCAAGACCGTCGGGATCGACGAGGTGGGCAAGCGCCCGCGCGACTGGACCGCGGGGATGAGTGTCTACGACATCAAGAACCCCGTCGCGCCGCGTGAAATCGGCTTCATGCCCGTCGAAGGGGCCGGCATCCATCGGATCTGGTACACCGGCGGGCGTTACGCCTACGCCTCCGCCCTGCTCGACGGGTTCGCGGATTATATGTTCATCACCATCGACATGGCGGATCCGACGAAGCCGCGCGAGGTCGGCCGGTGGTGGATTCCGGGCATGCACACCGCTGGCGGCGAGGTGTCCGACGTGCCGCCCGGCAAGCGCTACGGCCTCCACCACGCGATCATCCACGGCGACACCGCCTATGCCGCCTGGCGCGATGCGGGGATGGTGATCCTCGACATCGCCGACCGCAGCGAGCCGAAGCTGATCCGGCACATGAACTGGAGCCCGCCTTATGGCGGCGGCACCCACAATTGCCTGCCGCTGCCCGAGCGGGAGCTTCTCGTGGTCCTCGACGAGGCGGTCCTCGACCATCAGGAGGACGGGGTGAAGCACATCTGGATCTTCAACAACGCGGTCCGCGACAACCCGATCTCGATCGCCACCGTCCCTCAACCGGACGAGGACGATTATGTCGCCAAAGGCGGCCATTTCGGACCGCACAATCTCTATGAGAACCGGCCGGATGGCTTCGTCAGCGAAGAGCTGATCTTCACCACCTTCCAGAATGCCGGGATCCGCGTCTTCTCGATCGCCGATCCCTATCGGCCGGTCGAGACGGCGGCCTATGTGCCGGGCGCGCCGGAGCGGCTCGTCGACCACCGGCCGAACCGGGCGAAGGTGATCCAGAGCTGCGACGTCTATGTCGACAAGAACGGGCTCGTCTACGCGAACGACTATAATGGCGGGCTCTATATCCTCGAATATTCGGGCTGAGGGCGGCGGCCTCAGCTCGTGAGGAAGGCGCCGATCGGGTCGATCTGGAACGTCACCATGTCGTAGCCGGAGACCAGCGGAACGGCCATCGTCCGGGCAAGGTCCGCGAGCCGCGTCTCGTTCGGCACGGCCACGATGTCGGCGACGAGCGCGGCCGCGCCGACCTCCTCGGCCGAGAAGGGGCTCGGATCGTCCGCCGCCATGCCGAGCGGCGTCGCGTTGATCAGGATGTCGGCGGCGGGGCGCGGATCGCCGGGGGCGAGCATCGAAGGCGGCCGCTTCAGGAGCGCCGCCGCCTCGGCGAGCCGCCCGTGTTCGGTGTCGACGAGCGTGAGGGCGGTGCATCCCGCCTCGGCGAAGGCGAGCGCGATCGCAAGGCCCGCCCCGCCGACACCCGCGAGCGTGACGCGCGCCGCCGCAAGGTCCACGCCGCGCGCCGCGACCGCCCGCGCGAGGGCGATCCCGTCAAACTGGTCGCCCACGAGACCCCGGGCGCCGACGCGCTTCACGGCGTTGACACTCCCCACGGCACGCGCGGTTTCGCTGACACTATCGAGGAGGGGCAGCATCGCCCGCTTCAGCGGCATCGAGACCATCAGACCATCGAGCGTCTCGTCCGCCCGGACCTCGTCCATCAGCGCATCGAGGTCGGCGAGCTCCACATGACGCACGTCGCATCGCGCCGGAATCCCCCGCGCGGCGAACCAGGCCTCGAGGAGCGGCGGCGTGCGTACGCTGGTGATCGGCGCCGCCACCATGAGATAATGCCGGGCGCGCGCCATCAGTGGAACTGATAGACGCCGAGCTTCTCGAACGTCGCATAGATGCGCTTGGCGTAGGCCGCGAATTCTGGATACTCGCCGAGATGGGCCGGACGCGGCCGCGGCAGGTCGATCCTGATCTCGTCGACGATCGTTCCCGGCCCCTTCGACATCACAAGAACACGGTCCGAAAGACCCACGGCCTCCTCGATCGAGTGGGTGATGAAGAGGACCGTCTTGCGGGTGTCGAGCCACAACATTTCGAGGTCGTGGCGGATCTGGGTGCGGGTGATCGCGTCGAGCGCCCCGAACGGTTCGTCCATCAGGAGCATCGAGGGGTCGTGAACGAGCGCGCGGGCGATCGACACGCGCTGGCGCATACCGCCCGAAAGCTGCCACGGATAGCGCTGTTCCGCCCCTTCGAGGCCGAGACGCGCGAACAGCGTGTGCGCCCGCTCCTCGATCCGCTTGCGGTCGAGGCGGCGGATCTCCTGCTGGAGCATCACGTTCTTCATCGCGGTGCGAAATTCGAGCAGCAGATGGTCCTGGAAGACGATGCCGACATCGGAAATCGGCGCCGTGAGCGGCTTGCCGTCGACCGCGACCGTGCCGGCGGTCTGCGGCTCGAGGCCGGAGACGAGGAGCAGCGTCGTCGACTTGCCGCAGCCGGACGGGCCGATGAGGCTGACGAACTCGCCCGGCGCGATATCGAGATCGATCGGCCCCAGCGCGTGATAGGCTGACGGTCCCTCGCCATAGACCTTGGTGAGGCCCTTCGCCTCGATCGATGCGCCGGTCGCCATCTCATTCCCTCGTTCGGCGCGCGTCATACGCGGCGCGCCCATGGCATCAGGACGCGTCCGAGGAGCGTCATGATGGCGTTGAAGATCAGGGCGACGATCGCCGTCGCGATCAGCCCGCAGAACATCAGCGGCATGTCCATGTAGCTCGACGCCCGCATGATGAGATGGCCGAGCCCCGCGTTCGAGGCGATGAACTCGGCGATGATCACGCCCTCGACCGCCTTGATGATGCCGATGCGCATCCCCGAATAAATGTGCGGCATCGAGGCCGGCAGGCGGATATGGCGGAAGGTCTGGAACGACGTCGCGCCCATCGAGCGGGTGATGTAATGGAGCCGCGGGTCGACCGCCCGAAAGCCCGACATCGCGTCGACGAGGACGGGAAAGAAGCACATCAGGAAGACGATCAGCACGGCGACCATCGGCCCGATGCCGAACCAGACGATGAGGATCGGCCCGATCACCGTCTTCGGCATGATGTTGAGGAAGACGATAACCGGATAGAGCCCGCGCTCCAGCGCCGGGATCGAGACGAGCGCCAGCGCGAGCGGCACCGCAACGGCGACGCCGAGCAGAAAGCCGAAGAAGATCCGCACCGAGGTCGCCCAGGCCGCCGCGGCGAGCGTCGGCAATTCGGTGGCGAAGCGGCCCAGAAAATCGCTCGGCTTCGGCACGAGCCAGACCGGCACGTCGAAGAGACGGATCACCCCTTCCCAGAGGCCGAACACGATCGCGATAGCGAGGAGCGGGTAGACGATCCCCGCGAGGACGCGACCATCGAAGGCGCGCGCGCGGATCGACCATCCGCGCGCGCCCGTCGTCATCGTAGGGTCCTGCGTTGCCACGGGGCCGGCCGGATCAGGGGCAGGTGATCGGCTCGGCCGGGAGGAGGTCGAGCGTGTAATAATCGGTCACCGGCCGATCGCTTGAAAAGCCCATGGCCGTCGTCATCACGTCGTAAATCTCGCTCCAGGTGTCGTCATCGGTGACGCCGATCGCATCGCCCGCGCCGCCGGGGCAGACCGACGCGAAGGAGTATTTCGCGCCCTGCAGCAGCGCGTCCTTGGTGTTCTCCGTCTCGGGGAACTCGGCGAGGAGCGCGTCGACCGCGGCCTCGGGATCCTCCATCGCGGCCTGCCACCCTTTCAGCGTGGCGCGGATGAAGCGCTCATAAAGGTCGGCATTCTGTTCGACCTTGTCGGAGCGGGCGATGAGGCTGAGGCTCACCACCGGAACGCCGTTGTTGTAGAAGTACATATTCTCGACATCGAGCCCCTCCGCCTCGAGCGGCACGACGGTGTTTTCCGGCGTCTCGGCGATCGCATCGATATCGCCCTTCGCGAGGAGGCCGAGGGCGGCGCTCTGCGTCGCGTTGACGATATCGACGTCGCTCTCGCTCATCCCGTTGGCGGCCAGGAAGGCGCCGAAGAGCGGCACCATCGCCGTGCCGGGCGCCACCGCGACCGATTTGCCCTTGAGGTCGGCGGGCGTCGAGATCCCGGAATCGGCGAGATACTGGACGCCGAACTGCCCGGACTTCCAGATCGTCGCGATCACCTCGATCGGCGCGCCCTGGGCGGCGACGTTGAGTGCGGCGCCGGCGTCGGCGAGGCCGATCTCGGTGCGCCCCGTCGCGACGAGCTGCGCCGCGACCGAGGAGCCGCGCCCCTCTTCGAGCGTCACGTCGAGATCTTCGTCGGCGTAAAAGCCCTTCGCCTTCGCCATCGCGAAACCGAGATGGGCCGAGTCCGCCGTCCAGTTCATCGTCAGCTTGACGGGATCGGCCGCCATCGCGGCGTGCGGCAACGCAAGCGCGCAGCCGGCGAGAATGGTCGTCACGAGCGATTTCATGGTCGTTTCCTCCGTGTTGTTTCGGCTGACCTTCTTCGGATCATGCCGCCTGTCGGTGCCGTTCAGCGTCGATCGCGCCGCCTCCATGGCAGGAGGGCCTGCTCGGCGAGGGTGACGCCGTAGCTGAGGACGACGCCCACCGTGGAGCCGACGACGAGGATCGCGAAAATGAAGGCCGTGTCGGTCGAATCCATCGCCCGCAGGACGAGATAACCGAGGCCATTATTGGAGTTCAGCCACTCCACCACGATCACCACCGTGACGGCGATGACGATGGTGATCTTGAGGCCGGAGAAGATCTGCGGCGCCGCCGACGGCAGCTCGATCGACACGAACGTGCGCCACCAGGAGCCGCCCATCGAGCGCGTCAGATAATAGAGCCGGGGATCGACCGACTTGAAGCCGGCCACCGCGTCGACGAGCACCGGGAAGAAGGTGACGAGGCCGGTCAGAAGCACGATCGGGAACGGACCGAAGCCGAACCACACGAGAAGCAGCGGGGCGAGCGTGATCTTCGGCAGGCCCTGGATGAAGATGATGATCGGATAGAGCAGCCTCTCGCAGGTTCGCGAGCGGGCGATCAGATAGCCGAGCGCGACCCCCGGCACCGCTCCCGCCACGAACCCGTAGAGGATCATCCGCGTGGTGATGAGGCCGTGATGGAGGAGCCGGTCATGCTCCTCCACGATGCGCATTAGGAAGACCGACGGCGCCGGCAGCATGAAGGACGGCACGTCCGCGAGCCGGACGACGAGCTCCCAGACCACCATCAACCCGGCGAACCACAAAAGCGGCTCCAGAATGCGGCGGGTGCGTGAAACGCTCATGCGACGCGGGCCTGTTGGCTGACGGCGCGGCCGGTGCGGCCATAGGCGCGGATGGGCCAGAGCGTCGCGAGTTCGGCCGCCGCGCTCTCCAAAGCGTCGGCGAGCGCGCGGTGCCGCTCCGGCGGAAAACGCGTCAGCGGACCCGCGACGCTGATCGTGCCGGCGACGGGCGAGGTCTGTCCCTCCCCCGCGCGGAACGGGATCGCGACCGCAGCCGTCCCCTCCTCCGCCTCCTCGATCGCGGTCGCATAGCGGTTGCGCCGCACCCGTTCGAGTTCGGCGAGGAGGCCGTCGAGATCGGCGATGCATCGCGGACCGAGCGGGCGCGATGTCGCAAAGCCGCGCGCGGTCAGGATGCGCCGCGCCTCCGCCTCGTCGAGCGTCGCCAGCCATGCCTTTCCGTTGGCGGTCGCATGCAACACGATTTCCTCGCCCATGTCGGGATCGTAGCGCAGGCCGACGGTCGCCCCCTGGGCCCGCGCCACCCAGACCAGGTCTTCCCCTTCGAGGATCGCGAGGCGGCAATATTCATGCGTCGTGGTGGCGAGACGGTCGAGCACGTCCTGCACGACATCGGGCAGCGAGCGGGCGTCGAGATTGCGAAAGCCGAGCGCGGCGAGACGGAGCGACAGGGCATATCCCTGGCTCGCCGGATCCTGGATGACCCAGCCGCGGGCGCTCATCGCCGCGAGCGTCCGATGCGTCGCGCTCATCGGCAGATCGACGCGCGCGGCAAGCGACGACAGCTCGACCGGCTCCGGTTCGCCGGCGAGCGCCTCGATCAATCTGAGACAACGATCGACAGCCGCTACGGTCATTCTTCGCCCTCCGCGAGGGGAGACTATAGCGAGCGGCAGGAAATTGGAATAGGTTTCCAAAAACACGGAAAGGGAGAAGGCGCGTGGCACTATTAGGACGCGGAGCCGTCGCGATCTGGCATGATATCGTCCCCGAGGGGCGCGACCAATTCTATGATTGGCACGGCAACGAGCACATGCTGGAGCGCGTCGAGATCCCCGGCTTCCATCGCGGCCGGCGCTATATCGCGATCGACGCCGACCTCGAATTCTTCAACCTGTACGAGGCCCAGTCGCTCGACGTCCTGAAGAGCCCCGCCTACCAGGACCGCCTCAACAATCCGACGCCGTGGACGGTCGATTCGGTGAAGCATTTTCGCGGCGTGAACCGTTCGCTGGTGAACGTCGCCCACACCACCGGCCGCACCGAAGGCGGGCTCTGCGCGACGCTCCGCTATGACGTCGCGGACGACGATGCCCCCGGACACCAAGCGCGCGCCTGGGCCCATCTCGAAGACATCGCCGCGCTGCCGGAGGTCGCGGGCGCGCACCTCCTCGTCGCCGATCGCGCGGCGAGCGCCATCGACACCGCCGAGCGTAAGGCGCGCGGCGAGGCGAACCGGATTCCAGCCTGGATCGCGATCGTCGAAGGCTGGGGGGACGCGGACCGATTTGCAAATCTCTGCCGCGCGCGCCTGTCCGCCGATGCCTTCGCCAGCCTCGGCGCCCAATCTGTGGATAATCTCGGGATCTACCAGCTTCAGATCACCGTCGCGGATGCTGCGGTTGCGTGAGCCGGGCGCCCATCCAAATAAACTTTGAGTTTATTCGTATGATAAGACGCACTTCACTGCGATGAATTGCACAATGACATCTCGATCATCCCCGTCTGGTCGGCTAAGCCTTCCAATGGTCGAATGTCACAGGGAGGGTCCGAAAGAATGTCGACGTGGGAAGAACCCGCAGCCCCGCAAAAAAAGTCACGCCGAAACTTGGTGATCGGCGTCATCAATTCGCTGCGGACCGACATTCTCGAAGGCCTCTACAAGCCGGGGGACCGCCTTCCCCCGGAAACCCGGCTCACCGAAAAGTTCAGCGTGAGCCGCACCGTCATCCGCGAGGCGATCGCCGGGTTGCGCGCCGACGGACTCGTGGAGCCGCGCCAAGGCGCCGGCGTCTTCGTCCTCGAGCCGCAGCCGGCCAACGGGCGGCCGTTCGAGATCGTCGATTTCGGCAAGATCTCCGCCATCATCGAGATGCTGGAATTGCGCGCAGCGGTCGAGACGGAAGCGGCCGCCATCGCGGCGGTGCGCCGCTCGCCGGCCCAGGAAGAGGCCATCATCGAGGCATGTGAGGAGATGCGGCGCCTCGTCGACAAGAGCACGAGCGCGGCCGAGGTCGATCTACGCTTTCACCTCGCCCTCGCCGACGCCACCAACAATCCCCGCTTTCGCGAGTTTCTCGAAGTGATGGGGCTGACGGCGATCCCGCGCTCGGTCATCCTCTCCCCGCCCCAGGCGAACACCGCGGAATATCTCGACATGATCTGCGAGGAACACCGCGAGGTCGCCGCCGCCGTCAGCCGGTCGGACCCCGAAGGCGCGCGCGAAGCGATGCGCCGCCACCTCAAGGGCAGCCAACAGCGCTACCGGGATCTCGCCAATGAGCGGGCCAAAGTCATCATATGAATTGTTGACAGTCGTCATGCATCTTGGCTAGCTGGCGTAAAATGAGGCACGGCGGAGGGAGACCGATGATGGACCCGCAACAACTGAAACACGCACTTGGGTCCGGCCTCTTGTCGTTCCCGGTCACGGCATTCGGCGCGGACGGGCAGTTCAGCCCGGAGCCCTACAAGGAGCACGTCTCCTGGCTGTCCGGCTTCGACGCTGCGACGCTGTTCGCCGCCGGCGGCACCGGCGAGATCTTCTCGCTCGCCCCGTCCGAGGTCGGCCCCATCGTCGCCGCCGCCAAGGATGCGGCGGGCGAAACCCCGATTGTCGGCGGCTGCGGCTATGGCACGGTGATGGCGATCGAGCTCGCCCAGTCGATCGAAAAGGCGGGCGGCGACGGCATCCTGCTGCTTCCCCACTATCTCATCGACGCGCCGCAGGAAGGCCTCTACCAGCACGTCAAAGCCGTCTGCGATTCGATCAGCATCGGCGTGATGGTCTACAATCGCGACAACTCGATCATCGAGGCCGACACGCTCGCCCGCCTTTGCGAGGCATGCCCCAACCTCGTCGGCTTCAAAGACGGGTCGGGCAATATCGGCCTCGTGCGCCAGATCACGGCGAAGATGGGCGACCGCCTCACCTATCTCGGCGGAATGCCGACGGCGGAGCTCTTCGCCGAGGCCTATCTCGGCGCGGGCTTCAGCACCTACTCCTCCGCCGTCTTCAACTTCGTCCCGCAGCTCGCGGTGGAGTTCTACACGGCGCTGCGCGGCGGCGACCGGGCGCGTTGCGAGGCGATCCTCAACGACTTCTTCTATCCCTTCATGGAGATCCGGAACCGGAAGAAGGGCTATGCGGTGAGCGCGATCAAGGCGGGCGTGCGCCTTCAGGGCTTCAATCCCGGCCCGGTCCGCGCTCCCCTCACCGACCTCACGGGCGAGGAAACCGAGATGCTCGCCGCCCTCATCGGCCCCTATAAGCGCTGAGACGTCGCCGGGCACCTGACCCGGCGCCCATCCTCGCGCCTCGCGCCTCGCGTCTGTGGGGCACGAGGCGCGGGCGCGGCCCGATCCCGTAGATCGGCGACGCAAAGTCGGCCAAGATCGCGAAAAACGACCGCGAGACGACGCCGATGACCCGCGAGACAGAAGCTGCCCCCATCCCGACCATCGCACGGATCGGCCCCGGTGATCTGGCACGCGCCCTTGCCGCCGGCGGGCGCGATTTCGTGCGCGCCCCGCTCTTCGGCCTGTTCTTCTCCGCCTTCTACGTGATCGCCGGGATAGGCCTCGTCCTCGCCGGCGCGGGCACGATCGAGTGGACGCTCGTCCTGTCGCTCGGCTTTCCGCTCGTCGCCCCCTTCGCCGCGGTCGGCCTCTACGAGGTGAGCCGCCGGCTCGAGACCGGCGAGCCGCGTGGCTGGCGCGACATTCTCGGCGTCGTCTGGCGCGAGCGGGGTCGGCAGACGCCGTGGATCGGCGCGATCCTCGTTCTCGTCTTCCTGTTCTGGAGCTTCTTTGCGCACATGTCGTTCGCGCTGTTTCTCGGCCACATGCCGATGACCAACATCTCGACATCGTGGGAGACGCTGATGACGACGAACGGCCTTTCGATGATCGCGTTTCAGATCCTCGTCGGGCTCGGCGTCACCTATCTCGTCTTTTCGCTGACGGTCGTCTCCCTCCCCCTCCTCCTCGACCGGGAGGTCGACTTCGTGACCGCGATGCTGACCTCGATGCGCACCGTCGCGCGCAATCAGGCGACGCTTCTCCTCTGGGCGGCGCTGATCGCGGTCCTTCTCTTCATCGCGATGTCGCCGCTCTTTCTCGGTCTCTTGCTCGCCCTTCCGGTGCTCGGCCACGCGACCTGGCACCTTTATCGGCGGCTAATCCTCTTCCCCGCCTGAGCCTCACGCTGCGGCGAGCGATCCGTACACCGCACGCCGCGCCGCGACCGCATCGCCGACCGCCTGGAGGAAGCCCGCGATCTCCGCCTCGCTGACGGGCAGCGACAGGGCGATGAGGCCACGCGCGGCGATGTGGTAGCCCGCCCGACCGAGATCGAACTGGAGGAGCCGGCGCAGCGCGATATCGCCCGCCGGATCGTCGCCGTGGATCGTCAGGATCGAGCCCATGCCGGTCGCGTGATAGGGCGCGTGCGCATCGGTGAAGACGCCATTGAGGCGGGCGCGCAGATCCTCCCCGCGGGCAAAGAGGGCATCCAGATTGTCGGCCGTGAGGTAGGTTTCGATGGCGGCAATGCCGGCGGCCATCGTCAGCGTGTTGTTGTTGAACGTGCCGGCATGGCCGAGCGCGCCGGAACGGCGTGGATCCATCGTCTCCATGATGGCACGGCGGCCGCCGAAACAGCCGAAGGCGAGGCCGCCGCCGAAGAACTTGCCGAGCGTCGTCATATCGGGCGTGACGCCGGTGCGCGCCTGGACGCCGCCATGGGCCATGCGCGCCGTCTGCACCTCGTCGAAGATCAGAACCGCGCCGTGCTCGCGCGTCAGCCGTCGCAGCGCTTCGAGCACATCCTGCCGCGCGGGATGACAGCCGCCCGCCCCCAGCATCGGCTCGACGAGAACGGCGGCAATGTCGTTCTCCGCGAACGCCGCCTCGGCGGCCTCGATGTCGTTGTACGGCAAAACGAGGAAGTCGAGCGGCGCATTCACCGGCGAGCCGCCGCCCGCGAAGGTGAGGACACCGCCATGATAGCCGCCATCGAACACGACGATCTTCGAGCGCCCCGTCGCCGCTTTCGCGACCATGAGCGCCATCAGGTTTGCTTCGGTGCCCGAGTTGGTGAACCGCAACAGATCGATCGAGGGGAAGCGCGCGGCGATCAGCTCGGCGAGGCGAACCTCGAGCGTGTTGTGGGACGACAGGTTGATCCCGTTCGCGTGCGCCTTGGCGACGGCCGCTGCAAGGACCGGCGAGGAATGCCCGAAGATCCCGGCCGTGAACTCACCCACGAGATCGACATAAATGTGCCCGTCGACATCGGTGATGCGGCACCCTTCGCCCGATGCGATCGTGAGCGGGAACGGCGCACTCCACAGAGACGTGCGCGTGTTCCCGCCGGGCATCACCTGCGCCGCGCGCTGGTGGCTCGCCTCGCTTTGCGGGTTGCGGGCGACGAAATCGCGCTCCGCCTCGGCGAGCGCTTCGGCAACCGACATCATGACATCCTCCCGCTCGGCCTATGGGTCTCCGCCGCCGGCGCGGCGGAGCACCATCTTAGAACGAACGCGGCAGGCCGAGAACGTGCTCCGCGACGTAGGAGAGGATGAAGTTCGTCGAGATCGGCGCGACCTGGTAGAGTTTCGTCTCGCGGAATTTGCGTTCGACGTCGTATTCCTCGGCAAAGCCGAAGCCGCCATGCGTCTGCAAGCACACGTTCGCCGCCTCCCAGGAGGCATCGGCCGCGAGGAGCTTCGCCATGTTCGCCTCGGCCCCGCAGGGAAGGTTCGCGTCGAACCGCTCGGCCGCATTGAAGCGCATCAGGTTCGCCGCCTCGACGTTGATATAGGCGCGCGCGATCGGGAACTGGACGCCCTGATTCTGGCCGATCGGCCGGTCGAACACCGTCCGCTCCCCGGCATAGGCGGATGCCTTGTCGACGAACCAATAGCCGTCGCCGATGCATTCGGCCGCGATCAGCGTCCGCTCGGCGTTGAGCCCGTCGAGGATATATTTGAAGCCGGAGCCTTCCTCGCCGATCAGATTTTCCGCCGGAATTTCGAGATTGTCGAAGAACAGCTCGTTCGTCTCGTGCCCGACCATGTTGCGGATCGGGTTGACGGTGAGGCCGTTGCCGATCGCCTGATGCAGGTCGACGAGGAAGATCGACAGCCCCTGCGACTTCTTCTTCACCTCCGACAGCGGCGTCGTGCGGGCGAGAAGGATCATCAGATCCGAATGCTGAATGCGCGAGATCCACACCTTCTGGCCGTTGACGACATAGCGGTCGCCCGTCTTCACCGCCATCGTCTTCAACTTGGTGGTGTCGGTGCCGGTGGTGGGCTCGGTCACGCCCATCGACTGAAGGCGCAGTTCACCGGAAGCGATTTTCGGCAGATAGTGCGCCTTCTGCGCGTCGGAGCCGTGCCGCAGCAGCGTGCCCATATTGTACATCTGGCCGTGACAATGGCCGGCATTGCCGCCCGCGCGGTTGATCTCCTCCATCACGATCGAGGCTTCGACGAGGCCGAGGCCGGAGCCGCCATAGGCCTCGGGGATCATCGCGGCGAGCCAGCCCGCCCGGGTCAACGCGTCGATGAACTCTTCCGGGTAGGTGTGTTCCGCGCCGTGCTTGCGGTGATACTCGGCCGGAAACTCGGCACAGAGCGCCCGCAGCGCGTCGCGCAGATCGGCATAGGGATCGTCGTTCGTCATCGGTCAGGCGTCTTTCTCGTTGTCGGTCAAAGCGGCGGCCTCCTCCTCCGAGAGGCCGAGCTCCGCCAGAATGCTCGCGGTGTGGGCGCCGAGGGCCGGAACCGGGTCGAGCCGGGGCGTCCAACCGGCTCCCGTCAGCGGCGCGAGGGCCGGGATCGTCCCGCCCGGCAGGCCGATCTCGTGCCAGCGGCCGCGCGCTTGCAGTTGAGGGTGAGCCCACAGCGCCGCCATGTCGTTGACGCTCGCGGTTCCGATCTTCGCCTCTTCGAGCCGGGCCATCGCCTCGGCCGTGCTGAGCGTCGAAAACACCGCGTGGATCGCCCCGTTCACCTCATCCTTGTGCGCGGCCCGGCCGGAATTTCCCTTGAAGCGCGGATCGTCGGCGAGCGCCTCTTGCTGCAAGACGATGCGGGCGAAGGCGGACCATTCCCGGTCATTCTGAAGGCCGAACAGGACGGCGCCGTCGGCGGTATCATAGGGGCCATAGGGGAAGATCGTCGCGTGGCCGGCGCCGGCGGGCGTCGGCGCCGCCTCGCCATCGCTCGCGAAATACATCGGAAAGCCCATCCACTCGGCCATCGCCTCGAGCATCGAGACCTCGATCTCGTCGCCCTCGCCGGTCTTGTGGCGGTTGAGGATCGCCGCGAGGATCGTGTTGTAGGCACTGACACCCGCCGCGATATCGGCGATCGAGATGCCGGCCTTGACCGGCTCGCCCGGCCAACCCGTCACCGACAGGAAGCCCGCTTCGGCCTGGATGAGGAGATCGTAAGCCTTTTTCGACCCGTACGGCCCGCTCTTTCCATAGCCTGAGATCGCACAGGTGATGAGGCGCGGATTGGCGGCCCGCAGCTCCGCCGCGCCGAGGCCGAGCCGCTCCGCCGCGCCCGGCGCGAGATTCTGGACGAAGACGTCCGCCTTCGCGAGAAGCCGCTTCAGGGCTGCGACGCCGTCCGGCCGCTTGAGATCGAGGGTGAGGCTCTCCTTGGACCGGTTCGTCCACACGAAATGGCTGGAGACGCCGCGCGCCCGCGAATCGTACTGCCGGGCGAAATCGCCGCCATCGGGCCGCTCCACCTTGATGACGCGCGCGCCCTGGTCGGCGAGGAGGCGGCTCGCGTACGGGGCGGCGATCGCCTGCTCCAGGCTGACCACGAGAAGGTCGTCGAGGGGGCGCATCATAGTAGTCCTGTCCTTCACGGCGTCATCCGCCGCTGAGGCCGGTCGGCGGCGTCGCTATGGGTGCCGAACGTCGCCGATGGATCGGGCCATCGGCTGGCGCGCGACATTAACGAGCCCGCCAGCGCGATGAAAGCGGCAAGCAATGCCTGGAATGAAAACCGGAATTTCTGTTTTCTCGGTTGCTGAGGGTTTGCGCCCCGCTCAGCGCCCGACCTTGAGGCGGCGCGACGCTTGGCGCTAACCTTGAAAGGACACCCAACGCGCCGCGACATTCGCTCGCGAACGCCGGGAAGGAACCATCATGAAGACCCGCGCCGCCATCCTCTCCGCCTTCCCGGCGCCGCGGCCCTACGCCGCCTCCCGCCCGCTCACGGTCGAAACCGTCGATCTCGACGATCCCGGCGAGGGCGAGGTGCTGGTGAAGATCGCCGCGGCGGGGCTTTGCCACTCCGATCTGTCCGTGATCAACGGCGACCGGCCGCGGCCGATGCCGATGGCGCTCGGCCATGAGGCGTCCGGCATCGTGGAGCGCGTCGGGCCGGGGGTCGGCGATCTCGTCCCCGGCGATCAGGTGGTGATGGTGTTCGTGCCCTCCTGCGGCACATGCGATTGTTGCGCCGAAGGCCGCCCGGCGCTGTGCGAGCCGGGCGCCGCGGCGAACACGGCCGGCACGCTCCTCGGCGGCGGCCACCGCATCCACCGCGACGGGGAGACGGTGTACCACCATGTCGGCGTTTCCGCCTTCGCCGAGCACGCGGTCGTCTCGCGCCGCTCGCTGGTGAAGATCGCCCCCGACTTTCCACTCGACATGGCGGCTCTCTTCGGCTGCGCGGTCCTCACCGGGATGGGCGCCGTCGTGAACACGGCCGCGATCCGCGCGGGCGAGACGGTCGCCGTGGTCGGGCTCGGCGGGGTCGGGCTGTCGGCTGTCCTGGGCGCACTCGCGGCCGGGGCGGCGGAGGTGATCGCCGTCGACGTCAATCCCGACAAGCTCGCCTTCGCCGAACGGCTCGGCGCGACCGCCGTCTACGATTCGCGGGAGGCCGACACCGCCGGCGCGATCCGCGAGGCGACCAGAGGCGGCGTCGACGCCGCGATCGAGACCGCCGGCGTGATGCCCGCCCTCTCCCTCGCCTTCGACATCACCCGACGCGGCGGGCAAACGGTGACGGCGAGCCTCGCCAATCCGGAGCACACCTTCGCGCTTCACCCGGTGCGCCTCGTGGGCGAGGAGCGGACCCTGCGCGGCTCCTATCTCGGCGGCGGCGTTCCGGCGCGCGATATCCGCCGCTACATGGACCTTTTCGAGCGCGGCCGCCTGCCGGTCGACAAGCTTCAGACGAGCGCGGGGCCACTCGACGACATCAACGCCGCCTTCGACGCCCTCGCCGACGGCAAGACGATCCGCCACGTTCTGCGGATGACGGGGTGAGGCCGGCGCGTCGATCATGGCCCCGATCGACCACGCGGAACGACCGCCGATGCCGCGCCCGCGGATCGCGCGCAAGCCTCATCGCACGCGCTCGACCTTACGAGTTGCAGCGCCTGCATGGCGGCGATGCGTTGTAGGTGGCATGACACTCATGGTACGCGGGCACTCAAGTTCACGGCGCGATAAAGGTTTGCCGCTCCGGTGACCGTGGGCCGAGCGCCGAAGGCAGCCGCTGCGCCGCGCGTCTCCGCGATGACGCACCTTCGCGCCATGTTCCGGCCGGTGGCGCGCGTCTTGCGTATCCCGGACCATCCCGCGTCGCCGCGAACGCGCGCGTTGGTGTGACGTCTGATTGCGAGCAACGCTCGCTCGATTGATTTCAACCGAGTGAACGCCGCTCGAACCGCTTTTGGCCCAGGGCTCCCGCGAGCCCCAACATGGCCCAGCCGGACGGCGCAACGCCCGGTGCCGGCCGGGAATGGACTTTGTCGATGCCGGCGATGCCCCTCGCCCCCAAGCCGTTCACCGGGATCATCCTCGCAACTGTCGCCCTTCTCGTCGTCATCGAAGAATGGGCCCCGTCGCCACCGCTCGAGGCCGCAACGGCGATCGGCGCGCTCGTCGTCACGATCCTCCTCTCCTTCGGCGCGAAGCGGCTGCAACTCTTCTTCGTCGTGATCGCGGCGGTCCTCACCGTCATCGCCGCCCTCGCAGGGCACGACTGGCTCGCGACCTCGGTGCGCGGGGCGATGATCGCGGCGTTCATCTCCGCCTTCTTCACCGCCCTCTCGACCTTGCGCAACGCGGCCGACACCTCGCCCGGCATTCAGGAATGCGGCCGCTATCTCGCCCAGCAGCCACCGGGGCGGCGCTATATCGCCCTCACGGTCGGCGGCTCGCTGTTCGCCCTCGTCCTCAATTATGGCTCGATCGCGCTTCTCGGCAGCCTCGCCATGTCGAGCGCCAATCACGAGAAGAACGAGGAGATCCGCGCGATCCGCATCCGCCGGATGCTGCTCGCGATCCAGCGCGGCTTCATCACGGCGCTCCCCTGGTCGCCCCTCTCCTTCGCGATCGCCGTGTCGACGACGCTGGTGCCGGACGCCACATGGGCGGGCGGGATCGTGCCGTGTTTCGTCAGCGGCGTCATCATTGGCGGGATCGGCTGGGCGATGGACACGATCTATAAGCCGAAGCTCAGCGGCCCCCGTCCCGTGCGCCAGCCGAGCGACGGGTCGATCCGGTCCGTCACCCCGCTCGTCCTCCTCCTCCTCATTCTCGGCACCGTCGTTGCCGCGCTCCACCTGTTGACCGGCCACCGTGTGGTGATCCTCGTGATCATGCTGGTGCCGATCGTGGCCGGCGGGTGGATTGCGTTGCAGGCACGCAAGTCGACGCCGATCGCCAATCTCGCGATCCGCGCCCGGCGCTATGTCGCCTACGATCTGCCGAGCTATCGCGGCGAGATCCTGCTCCTGATGATGGCCGGCTATATCGGGACGGTGGGCTCCCACCTTCTCGCGCCCCTCGTCGAGGCGAGCGGGATCGACCTTGCGACCCTGCCGCCGCAGGTGATCCTCGTCGCGCTCGTCTGGGCGATCCCGCTCGCGGGTCAGTTCGGGATGAATCCGATCCTCGCGGTCTCGCTGATGGCGCCCCTCCTCCCCTCCGCGACCGAGCTCGGCATCTCGCCGACGGCGATCCTCGTCGCGATCACCTCCGGCTGGGCGCTCGGCGGTGCCTCCTCGCCGTTCACCGCGACGACGCTTCTCGTCGGCTCCTTCGCCGGCAAGAGCGCGACTCATGTCGGTCTGCGCTGGAACGGCGCCTATACGCTGATCTGCGCCGTCGCCCTGTCGATCTGGGTGGCGATCTATTCTTTCATCGCATAGAGGAAGCAGCGCGCGGTCGCCCGCGATGGTGCCTTCAGCGGCGGCGGATCCGGCCTAAATGAGTTGCGGACGCTTCGCGTCCCAGCGAAACCGCGCCGCGCCAACCGCACCAAGGATATCGCCATGCAGATCGACCTCACCGGCCTCACCGCGATCGTCACAGGATCGACCGGGGGGATCGGATACGCCACCGCGCACGGGCTCGCCGCATCGGGCGCCTCCGTCGTCGTCAACGGTCGCACGCAAGGGGCCGTCGACAAGGCGGTCGCCACACTCGACGCCGCCGTCCACGACGCGAAAGTGACCGGCGTCGCCGCCGATCTCGGCACGCCGGAGGGCTGCGACACGCTCCTCGCCGCGGTGCCGCAGACCGACATCCTCGTCAACAATGTGGGCATTTTCGGCCCGCAGGATTTCTTCGACACGCCGGATTCGGAGTGGCAACGCTTCTTCGACGTCAACATCATGTCCGGCGTCCGCCTCGCACGTGCCTACGCGCCGGGCATGGTCGAGCGCAAATGGGGGCGCATCCTCTTCCTGGCGTCGGAGTCGGCGCTCAACATTCCGGCGGACATGATCCATTACGGGTTCACGAAGACCGCCGTGATGTCGATCGCGCGCGGGCTCGCCAAGCGCCTTGCCGGCACCGGGGTCAACGTCAATTCGATCCTTCCCGGCCCCACATTGTCGGAGGGCGTCGCCGAGATGCTGCGGGGCGACGCGGAGAAGACCGGCAAGACGATCGAGGAGGCCGGCGTCGATTTCGTCAAGTCGCATCGCCCGTCCTCGATCCTGCAGCGCATGGCGACGGTCGACGAGGTCGCCAACATGATCGTCTACGCCGCGTCCCGCGAGGCCTCCGCGACCACGGGTGCGGCGTTGCGCGTCGATGGCGGCGTCGTCGATACGATCTGATGCACGGCGTCGCGCCGCGCTCCC
>NZ_JAKGCS010000005.1:0-158627 GCF_021556395.1 Acuticoccus kalidii | reverse complement strand
GGCGCGACCGCGACACCCTCCATGAATTCAGCGCCTTAGCCATCGGCGCCGAACCGTTCTCCCTCCCTCGACCGGGCATGACGCCCGACGGCCGCCCGCTCGCCGCCGCGCACTCGCCTCAAAGTGGCACGCGCGTTGCTTGAAACGGGGCCGGGCGATCAACCGATCGTCGCCTACGTGAATTGGCCGAGGGAGGCACAATAATGTTCCCACGCACGCTACGACGTGCCAGCATTGCGCTCGCTGCGACGGTACTTCTATCGACCTCGGCACTCGCCGACGGAACGCTGCGGATCGGTATGACCGCGAGCGACATCCCGCTCACCACCGGCCAGACCGACCAGGGCGGCGAAGGCATGCGGTTCATGGGCTATACGGTCTATGACGCGCTCATCAACTGGGATCTGTCCAGCGCGGACGAGCCGTCCGTCCTCATTCCGGGCCTCGCCACCGAGTGGAGCGCCGACGAGGCGGATCGCACCAAGTGGACCTTCAAGCTCCGCGAAGGCGTCAAGTTCCACGACGGCAGCGACTTCGACGCCGAGGCCGTCGTCTGGAATCTCGACAAGCTCCTCGACAAAGAGAGCGAGCAATACGACACGCGCCAGGCCGCGCAGGGCGCGAGCCGCATCCCGTCCATCGCGAGCTACAGCGTGGTCGATCCGCTGACGGTCGAGATCGTCACCAAGACGCCCGATGCGACGCTGCCTTATCAGCTCGCCTGGATCATGATGTCCTCGCCCGCCAACTGGGAAGCCCTCGACAAGAGCTGGGAGGCCGTCGCGGCGAAACCGTCCGGCACCGGGCCCTGGAAGCTCGAAACATTCGTGCCGCGCGAGCGCGCCGAACTCGTGCCCAATGCCGACTATTGGGACGAGGCCCGCGTGCCTCAGCTCGACAAGCTCGTCCTCCTGCCGCTGCCCGAGCCCAACGCCCGCTCGGCCGCCCTCATGTCCGGCCAGGTCGACTGGATCGAGGCGCCCGCGCCCGACATCGTCCCGGCGCTCCGCGGCAACGGGTTCGAGATCGTCTCCAACACCGTTCCGCACAACTGGACCTGGCACTTTTCGCGCAATGACGATTCCCCCTGGAACGATATCAACGTGCGCAAAGCCGCGAACCTCGCCGTCGACCGCGACGGGCTCGAGCAGCTTCTCGGCGGGCTGATGGTGAAGGCGAAGGGCTTCATGCCGCCCTCGTCGCAATGGTTCGGCAATCCCGAATTCGACGTCACCTATGACCCGGAAGCCGCCGTCGCCCTCCTCGCCGAATCCGGCTTCGGTCCCGACAATCCGGTCACGGTGAAGACGCTGATCTCCTCCTCGGGGTCGGGTCAGATGCTGCCTTTGCCGATGAACGAGTTCATCCAGCAGAACCTCGCCGAGGTCGGCATCAACGTCGAGTTCGAGGTCGTCGAGTGGAACACGATGATCAACATCTGGCGGGCCGGCGCGCAGGATCCGTCCGCGATGGGGACCAACGCGATCAACTTCTCCTACTTCATCCAGGATCCGTTCACCGGCCTCATCCGGCACCTTTCCTGTGATCTCGCGCCGCCCAACGGCACGAACTGGGGCTCCTATTGCGACCCCGAGATGGAGGAGCTCTTCGCCGAGATCCGCTCAACCTTCGATCCCGCCGAGCAGGACGAGGTGATGCGCCGGACGCACGAGAAGTTCGTCAACGACGCGCTCTTCCTCTTCGTCACCCACGACGTGACGCCTCGCGCCATGAGCCCGAAGGTGAAGGGCTTCGTCCAGGCGCAGAACTGGTTCCAGGACTTCTCCGGGATCACGATCGAGGAATAAGGGCCCCGCGCGGCGCTCCGGCGCCGCGCCGCCCACGCGGGAGGCGACGGCCTCCCACCGCCATCCGCACGAAAGCGGCCCATGCCGCCGCCGCCACGGGCGCCCCGCCCGTGGCTTCCTACGACAGCGACGGAGCGCCCATGCGATGCTGACCTACACACTGAGAAGGCTCGCCTACGTCATCCCCGTGGCCTTCGGGGTCAGCGTCATCTGCTTCCTCCTCGTGCACATCGCCCCCGGAGATCCGCTCACCGCGGTGATGCCGATCGACGCGACCGCCGAGCAGCAAGCCGAGATGATGGCCATCTACGGCTTCGACCGACCGTTGCCGGTGCAATATGCGATCTGGCTGGGCAAGGCGCTGATGGGCGATCTCGGCACGTCGATCGCGACCGGGCGCGAGGTGTCCGCCGAAGTGAGCCGCGCCGTCGGCAACACGCTGATCCTCGCCGTCTTCGCCTCGATGATCGGCTTTCCGCTCGGCATCCTGTTCGGCTTCATCGCCGGCTATTTCAAGGACACGCTCGTCGACCGCGCCGTCACGGCCCTGTCGATCACCGGCGTCTCGGTGCCGAATTACTGGCTCGGGATCGTCCTCGTGGTGATCTTCTCGGTCAATCTCGGCTGGCTCCCGTCCGTCGGCGCCGGCCCCGGTGGCTCGACGGCCTGGAAATGGGACTTCGAACACCTGCGCTATATTATCCTGCCGGCCGTCACCCTCGCGGTCGTGCCGATGGGGATCGTCACCCGCACCGTCCGCGCGCTCGTCGGCGATCTGCTTTCGCAGGATTTCATCGACGCCTTGAAGGCCAAGGGTCTCGGCCGCTTCGAGATCCTGAAGCACGTCGTGAAGAATGTGACGCCGACGACGCTGTCGGTCGTCGGCCTTCAGCTCGGCTACCTCCTCGGCGGCTCGATCCTGATCGAGACGGTGTTCAACTGGCCGGGCACTGGCTTCCTCCTGTCGAACGCCATTTTCCAGCGCGACCTGCCGCTTCTTCAGGGGACGATCCTTGTCCTCGCGCTCTTCTTCGTCTTCGCCAACCTCATCGTCGACCTCGTCCAGCCGCTGGTCGACCCGCGCATCAAGAGAGGCTGACCCGACATGAGCGCCAGCATGGACGCCCGCATCGAGGCGACGCCCGGAACCGTCGGCCTCGAGGCCGAAACCACCGTCCCCGTCCGCTCCCAGGGCTATTGGCGCGGGGTCTTCACCCGCCTCAAGCGCGATCCGGTCGCGATGGTCTGCGGGGCGATCCTCCTCCTCCTCTTCCTCGTCGTGATCTTCGCGCCCTATCTGCCGCTGGCGGACCCCTACAAGGGATCGATGATCGCCCGGCTGAAGCCCGTCGGCACGCCGGGCCACATTCTGGGCACCGACGAGCTCGGCCGCGACATGCTCGCCCGGCTCATTTATGGCGGCCGCCTCACCTTGATGCTCGGCCTCCTGCCGGTCGTCTTCGCCTTCGCGATCGGCACGACGCTCGGCATCCTCGCGGGCTATATTGGCGGCGCGCTCAACACGGCGATCATGCGCACGGTCGACGTATTCTTCGCCTTCCCGTCGATCCTCCTCGCGATCGCGATCTCGGGTGCGCTCGGCGCGGGGATCGTCAACAGCCTCGTCTCGCTGACGATCGTCTTCATTCCGCCGATCACGCGCGTCGCGGAGAGTGTCACCGCCTCGGTGCGCTCGCTCGAATATGTCGACGCGGCGCGGATCTCCGGCGCCCATCCGCTGACGGTGGTGCGCGTCCACGTCCTCGGCAACGTGATGAGCCCGATCTTCGTCTATGCGACGAGCCTCACGTCCGTCTCGATGATCCTCGCCGCGGGCCTGTCTTTTCTCGGCCTCGGCGTGAAGCCGCCACAGCCCGAATGGGGCCTGATGCTCAACACGCTGCGCACGGCGATCTACATCGATCCGCTGATCGCCGCCCTGCCCGGCATGATGATCTTCGCGACCTCGCTCTGTCTCAACCTCCTCTCAGACGGCCTGCGCTCGGCCATGAACATCAAGGACTGACGCCATGCGCGAGGTAAAGAACTCCCGCGATCGCGGCGGCCCGGCCCAGCCCCTCGTCATCGCCAACGATCTCACCCGCCACTTTCCCGTGCGCGGCGGCCTGTTCGGCAAGGCGGCGGGCGCCGTGCGTGCCGTCGACGGGGTGACCTTCACCGTCGAGAAGGGCGAAACGCTCGGCATCGTCGGGGAATCGGGCTGCGGAAAGTCGACGACGGCACGCCTCCTCGTCGGCCTGATCGGCCTCGACAAAGGCGAGATCGTGCTCGACGGGGAGAAGCTCGGCGGCGATCTGCGCCTCAAGGATCTGTGGGACGATGTGCAGATGGTGTTCCAGGATTCCTGGGCCTCGCTGAACCCACGCCTCACCATCGAGGAGACCATCGCCTTCGGTCCCAAGATGCGCGGCGTTTCGAAGGTCGACGCCCGGCGCCTCGCGCACGATTTGTTGGAGCGCGTCGGCCTCGCCCCGGCGCGCTTTGCCGGCCGCTACCCGCACGAGCTGTCGGGCGGTCAGCGCCAGCGCATCAACATCGCCCGCGCGCTCGCGATGAAGCCGCGCCTCGTGATCCTCGACGAGGCGGTGTCGGCGCTCGACAAATCGGTCGAGGCGCAGGTGCTGAACCTCCTCGCCGACCTCAAGGCCGAGTTCGGCCTCACCTACGTTTTCATCTCCCACGATCTCAATGTCGTCCGCTTCGTCGCCGATCGGATCATGGTGATGTATCTCGGCGAAGTGGTGGAGATCGGGCCGGTCGACGAGGTTTGGCGGCGCCGGGCGCATCCTTATACGTCGGCTCTCTTCGCGGCGATGCCGTCGATGGACCCCGACGCGCGGACCGAAAAGCCACCGCTCGCCGGCGACCCGCCGAACCCGATCGATCCGCCATCCGGTTGCCGCTTCCACACCCGCTGCCAGTATGCCGAGGCGGTGTGCGGCAAGAGCGTGCCGCGGACGAGCGTCGTCGCCGGCATCGCCTCCCACCTCGCCGCCTGTCACATGCTCGACGAGGCCTCCGGCCACACCAAGGCCGGCGCCGCGCCCACGCTGATCAACGAGGCCGCCGAATGAGCCCTTTGATGGAGATCAGGGACCTCACGGTCCGCTTTCATGGCGAGCGCACGGTGCACGCCGTCAACGGGCTCGACCTCACGCTCCAGCCGGGGGAAGTCATCACGATCCTGGGTGAATCGGGCTCGGGCAAGAGCGTCACGCTGAAGGCGCTGTTGAAGCTCCTGCCGGAAAAGCGAACCGAGATCGGCGGCACGATGACCGTCGACGGGATCGACGTTACCGCGCTCACCGGGCGGCGCCTGTCGGACTATCGCGGCAAGGCCGTGTCGATGATCTTCCAGGAGCCGATGCTGGCGCTCGATCCAGTCTACACGATCGGCGATCAGATCGCCGAGGCGGTGCGCCGGCACGACCGTGTCTCGCGCACCAAGGCGATGGACATCGCGCTCGACATGCTGACGCGCGTGCGCATCCCCTCCCCCGAGCGGCGGTTGCGCAACTACCCGCACGAGATGTCGGGCGGCATGCGGCAGCGGGCGATGATCGCGCTCGCCCTCGCCTGCCGGCCGAAGCTCCTCCTCGCCGACGAGCCCACCACCGCGCTCGACGCGACGGTGCAGATCCAGGTGCTGCTCCTTCTGCGCGAGCTTCAGAAGGAGTTCGGCATGGGGATCGTCTTCGTCACGCACGATATCGGCGTCGCGGTGGAGATCTCCGACCGCATCGCGGTGATGTATGCGGGCAATATCGTCGAGGAGGGCACGGTCTCAGAGATCATCAAGGATCCGCGCCATCCCTACACCAAGGGCCTCCTCGCGGCGAACCTTCACGGTGCGACGCGCGGCACGTCGCTCGCCTCCATCCCCGGATCGCCGCCGCCGCTCGACGCGCGGCCGAACAATTGCGCCTTCGCCCCGCGGTGCGCCCACGCGCGCGAGGAATGCCTCGAGGCGCTGCCGCCGGTCTTCCGGCCCGGACCGGGACGGCGCGTCGCCTGCGTCCTCGAGCGCGGCCAGTCGGAGATGGTGCTCCCGGCGCGAACGCCCGAAGCGGCCTAGACCGAGAGGCGCTCCGCGATCAGGCGCGCGGCGGCCGGGATCGGCTCGACGATCGCTGCACCGAGCCGGGTGGAGATCACATGCGCCGCCGCAGCGAGCGGCCCGCCGCCGATGATCACCGCTTCGGCCCCGCCTTCGGCGATCGCCCGCCGGGCCGCCGCCGTCAGCGCATCGGCGAGAAGACCGGGATCGGCCACGATCGCATTCGGATCCCCCGGCGTGAGGAAGGTGCCGGCAAAGGAGCCGGCGCAGCCATAATGCGCGACACGGGCAGCGATCGGATCGACGAGAGCGGGCGTCGTCGTCGCAATCGCGAAGCGGCGGCCGTCGCGGGCGGCGTCGAGGATACTCGCCTCGCCGATCCCGATCACCGGAACGTCGAGCCGCGCCCGCACCGCATCGAGGCCCGGATCACCGAACGCGGCGACGATCACCCCGGCGGCGCCGCCCACATCCTGCGCCATCACCTCAACAGCACGCGCGCTTTCGGCAAGCGCGATCGGCTCGACGATCATGTTCGGCCCGAACGGCGCCGTCCGCCCCAAGAAGCGAAGGTCGGGCATCGCGGCGGCGGCGATCGCCACCATCTTCGCCGTCGTGTCGTCGTTGGTGTTCGGATTGATGAGGAGGACGTCCATTCGGTCCCTTCCGGCGGTAAGCGATGCCACCATGCGCCGACACGGCCGGCCGCGCCAAGAGCGCAGCGGCGTGCGATTGCAGCGCCTCCGTAGCCTCCGCTCACCGTGCGCGGGAGCGACTGGCCCGCTGGGGTGCGGCGTGGCGCTGTCTGAGCCGGACGGGTCTCATCCAGAACACAATCAGCATGGATGCTATGCGATAGTGTCTTCGGAGCGATGGAAATGAACCACGCATATCGCGGCATCGCAACCGATCCGGCGGGGGACGTCAGACCATGAGCCATTCATCCCATTCCAGCACCGCGAGCCCGACCGGCCGAACGACGCATCCGCGATCGGCCGTCGCCCGGCTCCTCTCGCACACCCGAGCACACGCACGCGCCGGCGCGATCCCGCGCGCCCTCCGGCGCACCTCGCTGGTCGCGGCGACGCTCCTCACCCTGTGCGCGACCGCCGAGGCGGACGCCGTCCTCTTCGAGAATGTACGGATTTTCGACGGAACGGGTGCGGACCTCACCCCGCCGATGAACGTCCTCGTCGAAGACGGCCTGATCGCGACAATCTCGGCCGAGCCCGTGGACGCCGACGGGGCGGAGCGCATCGCCGGCGATGGACGCGTCCTGATGCCCGGCCTCATCGACGCCCACTGGCACACGATGCTCGCCTCCGTGACGCCGATGGAGGCGCTCGGCGATGTCAGCTACAACGCCATCGTCGCCGCCGACGAGGCGACCGCCACGCTGATGCGCGGCTTCACCACGGTGCGCGATGTCGGCGGTCCGGCATTCGGCCTCAAGCGGGCGATCGACGAGGGCCTCGTCCAGGGGCCGCGCATCTATCCGTCCGGCGCGATGATCACGACCACCAGCGGACACGGCGATTTCCGCCAGGTCACCGAGCTGCCGCGCGGTCTCGGTGACGCGCACTCGCGGATGGAGGTGGTGGGCGGCAGCATGCTCGCCGACAGCCCGGACGAGGTGCGGCTTCGCGTGCGCGAGCAATTCATGCTGGGCGCGACGCAGATCAAGCTGACGGCCGGCGGCGGCGTCTCCTCCCCCCATAGCCCGATCGACGTCACGACCTTCACGCCCGACGAGCTGCGCGCCGCGGTCGAGATCGCCGACAATTGGGGGACCTACGTCACGGTCCACGCCTTCACCATCGATGCGATCGAGGGGGCGATCGAAGCCGGGGTGAAGTGCATCGAGCACGGCTTCCTGATGGACGACGCGACGGCACAGGCGATCGCCGAGCATGGAATCTGGCTGAGTCCGCAGCCTTTGCCTGAGGCGCTGCGGCTCGGCTTCCCGGAAGGATCGGTGCAGCGCGCGAAGGCGGACGAAGTGTGGCCGGGGATCGACCGGACTTACGAACTCGCCAAGACCTACAACATCAAGACGGCGTTCGGGACGGACGTTCTGTTCTCCCGCGAACTCGCCCGGAGCCAGGGCGCGATCCTCGCCTCGCTTGTGCGCTGGTATACGCCCGCCGAAGCCCTCGCGATGGCGACAGGCACGAACGCCGAGCTTCTTGCCCTCTCCGGTCCGCGCAACCCCTATCCCGGCAAGCTCGGCGTCGTCGAGGAAGGCGCGTTCGCCGACCTCCTCCTCGTCGACGGGAACCCGCTCGAGGATATCGCGCTGATCGCCGATCCCGAGAACAGCTTCAAGATCATCATGAAGGACGGCGTCATCGAGAAGAACACGCTCACCGATTAAGGGCGCGAGTCGGACCGTCCGGCCCGCCGGACGCCGTCCGCGAAGCCTCTAAGTTGCTGGTGCTGCGGTCACTTTCGTGTTGTTCGGGGCACACCCAGCGACGCCATGACGCTCCGGCGCTCACGAACCCTTGATAGGGCAAGCCCCGCGCTTGAGATGCCTGTGCTTTTTCGCAAGTTCAATCGATGCACGGGCCCGTCGGCCCTGCGCTTGCCGAATGCCATGGGCCGAGGGATCGAGGGGAAATGTCGAAAAGCCACACTGACATGAGCCGGAGGGCGTTCGTCGCCCTCGGGGTGACGACGGCGACCGCCGCCTTGGCGGGTTGCGTCGCCGACGGAGCGAGCTTTCAGGCCGCAACGCTCGGTTATCGGCCGGTTCCGCAGCTCGGCTCGCCCGAGCGGGAAGCCTTCCCGGTGCCCACCGTCGACATGAACAAGATCCCGAAAGAATTCCATCGGCAATATGTCGATCATTCGGGCCGCTATAAGCCCGGCACGCTGATCGTCAGCACCGGCACGCGTCACCTCTACCTCATCGTCGACGAGACGACCGCCATCCGCTACGGCATCGGCGTCGGCCGTGCCGGCTTCGCCTGGGGTGGCGAGGCGCGCGTCGGCCGCAAGGCGCAGTGGCCGACCTGGACGCCCCCGAGCCAGATGATCAAGCGCGAGCCGAGCCTCAAGAAGTGGGCCGGCGGCATGGAAGGCGGACCGAGCAACCCGCTCGGCGCGCGTGCGCTCTACCTCTACAAAGGCGGCCGCGACACGCTCTATCGCATCCACGGCACCAACGAGCCTTTCTCGATCGGCCAGGCGATGTCGTCCGGTTGCATCCGTATGCTCAACAAGGACGTGATCGACCTTTATGAGCGCGTGCCGAGCGGCACAACCGTCGTCGTCCAGCACGGCAACGCGACCGTCTGAGGCCTACCGGGCCGGCGTGTCGGCCGGCCCGCTTAGAATCTCAGGGGCCGGCTACTCGGCCGGCCCGTCGAGGGTAAGCGTCTGAAGGAGCGCGCCGTCGGACAGGCGGCGCACTTCGATCCGCGGCTGCGCGCCACCGATCGTGAGGACGATTCGGTCACCCGTCACCGCCGCGTTCGTCACCTCCTCCGCCGCGAGCGGCAAGCTCACCTCTTCCACCACCGGCGCACTGGTGGTGCTCTCCGAGACGCGGTAGATGACCGCGAGGATGACGGCGGCGAAACCGATCAGCATCACGCCCCCCGAGATGAGCAGAAGGCGCACGAGCTTGCGCCGGACCGCTTCCATCGCGGGATCGAGTTCCTCGTCATTCTCGGTATCGGTCACAAGCGCTCCAGGACGGTTTCAAGCAATGTCGGTCGAAGAGGTGGCAATCGAGGTGGATCGCGCGGGACGGGCCGACGCCGCCCTCGCGACCGCGGTGGACTCCCTCAGCCGAACCCGCGTGCAGGCGCTGATACGGGCTGGCGCCGTGGAACTCAACGGCGAGACGATGACCGACCCCTCGCGCAAGGTCGCAGTCGGCGACCGCCTCACCCTCGTCCCGCCTCCGCCGGAACCGGCGACGCCGGTGCCCGAAGCGATCCCGCTCGACGTTCTCTTCGAGGACGAGGCGCTGATCGTGATCAACAAGCCGGCCGGCCTCGTGGTCCATCCGGCGGCCGGCCATGCGCGCGGGACGCTCGTGAACGCGCTTCTCCACCATTGCGGGGACAGCCTGTCGGGCATCGGCGGCGTGATGCGCCCCGGTATCGTCCACCGGCTCGACAAGGACACCTCAGGCGTGATGGTCGTCGCGAAGACCGACGCGGCGCACCAGGGCCTTGCCGCCCAATTCGCCGACCACGGCCGCACGGGGCCGCTCCGCCGCCGCTATGACGCGCTCGTCTGGGGCGAGCTGTGGCCCCGCAGCGGCACGGTCGACCGCCCTCTCGGCCGCCATACCGGGGACCGGCAGCGCTTTGCGGTGCGCCGCGACGGCAAAGTCGCGATCACGCATTATCGCATGGAAGAGGTGCTCGGGACGGTGAGCCGCATCGCGTGCGAGCTCGAAACCGGCCGAACCCATCAGATCCGCGTCCATATGGCGGCGATCGGTCACCCTCTCCTCGGCGACACGCTTTATGGGGCAGGCTTCGCGACCAAGGCGAACCGGCTCGGCGAGACGGCCCGCGCCGCGCTCGACGCGCTCGGCCGGCAGGCGCTTCACGCGGCGCACTTGACGTTTTCTCACCCGCTCTTACTTACAACGATGGTCTTCGAGGCCCCGCCTCCCGAGGACCTTTCTCGCGTCCTGTCGGCATTACGCGAGCGCGCATGACGCGCGGTGCCGCTGCGTGGTTGAACCAGCGCAGCCGGCACAGAACATAAACATATCTTCACTTGCCAACCTCCCCGTCCGGGAGGAGGCTTGAATCTTGGCCCGATGGTAACCAAATCACATGGTCCGGCGGTGCTTCGGACCGCGCGTGCCTCGCCGCATGTCGGGAGGCACTTTTGTTATAGGAGGGATACGTATGGCCAAATCCCTGCCGGCGATCGCGTCCGGTGAGGCGGGGCTGTCCCGCTATCTGGACGAAATCCGCAAGTTCCCGATGCTGGAGCCGCAGGAAGAGTACATGCTCGCCAAGGCATACTTGGAGCATGACGATTCCGATTCGGCCCACAAACTCGTCACCAGCCATCTGCGTCTCGTCGCCAAGATCGCGATGGGTTATCGTGGCTATGGCCTGCCGATCTCCGAGGTCATTTCGGAAGGCAATGTCGGCCTGATGCAGGCCGTCAAGCGTTTCGACCCGGAGAAAGGCTTCCGCCTCGCCACCTACGCTATGTGGTGGATCAAGGCGGCGATCCAAGAGTATATTTTGCGTTCGTGGAGCCTCGTCAAGCTCGGGACCACCGCGAACCAGAAGCGGCTTTTCTTCAACCTGCGCAAGGTGAAGAGCTCGATCCAGGCACTCGATGACGGGGACCTCCGTCCCGATCAGGTCGCCCAGATCGCGAAGAAGCTCAACGTGCCCGAATCCGACGTCATCTCGATGAACCGCCGGCTTTCGGGCGACTCGTCGCTCAACGCACCGATCCGTCAGGAAGCCGATTCCGGCGAATGGCAGGATTGGCTGGTTGACGATACGACGAGCCAGGAAGAAGTGCTCGCCGAGAACGAAGAGCTCGACAATCGCCGTCAGCTCCTGAAGAACGCGCTCGGCGTCCTCAACGACCGCGAAAAGCGGATCTTCGAGATGCGCCGCCTCGCGGAAGAGCCGATGACCTTGGAAGCGTTGTCGACCGAGTTCGGCGTCTCGCGCGAGCGTGTGCGTCAGATCGAGGTGCGCGCCTTCGAGAAGGTGCAGAAGGCCGTCGTCAAGGCATCGCGCGAATTGGAGCGGCCCTCGGAGCAGCTTGCCGCTCCGGCCTGAGGCCGCGACGGATCCGCCGGACCATCCGGCGGATCATGAGGGGACGACCCGGCTGACGGATCGAACGGCTCCACGCGGGGCCGTTTTTTTTGTCCGCAAAGCGTGCCGGTTCGCTGTGCCTCGACTTAGGCCTCCAGACCGTGAGCGCCCCACTCGCGACATGGTCGGCCGGGTCGCCTGCGGGCACGGGCGGTTCACCCGTCGATCCGCTCCCGGCTTGCCTGCCGTAGGTGGTCGAGAAACAAGGTAAAGGCGCGGGTCGGTTGGCGCCGGCTCGAATAGAAGGCGTGATAGCCTGGAAAATGCGGACACCAGTCGGCGAGCACATCGACGAGACGGCCGTCCTTCAGGGCGGGCGCGGCAAGGTCCTCGAGCATATAAGCAAGGCCCATTCCCGCTGAGGCCGCTCCGACGAGCGCGTCACCGTCATTGACGATGACGGACGGCGCGACCTTCACCGTCTCGGCGCGCCCGTCTTTCTCGAACGACCACGGCGACAGGGTGCCTCCGGCATTTCTATACCCGATGCAGCGATGCGCCGAGAGCTCGCGCGGTGTGCGCGGCGGCTCGCAGGTATCGAGATACCGCGCCGCGCCCACGACGACCGCCCTCAGCGGTCGCCCGACCGGCACGGCGACCATGTCCATCTCCAAATCCTCGCGCAAGCGTACCCCGATGTCGAACCGCTCGGCCACGATATCGACGTGCCGGTTCTCGACGCTCAATTCGCCGTCGATCTCGGGATGGGCCGTCATCAGGCGCGAGAAGGCCGGCCAGACGAGCGTAGCGGCGGCATGTTTTCCGCACGTCACCCGCAGCCGCCCACCCGGTTGCTCGCGCAGCTTTTCAAGGTCCTCGATTTCGGCATCGAGCTCCGCGATGACCGGCACGAGCGTGTCGAGCAGGCGTTCACCCGCCGCCGTCGGAGCGAGGCTGCGCGTCGAGCGGGACAGCAACCTGACCCCGAGCTCGCCTTCGAGGCGCTTCACGGTCTGGCTGACGGCGGACTGGGTTACGCCGAGACTGCGCGCCGCGGCGGTGAAGCTGCGCTCAGCGGCAACGCGGTGGAAGATGACGAGATCGGAGAACATCCGCGGATCCATTCAGTAGCCATACTACTTGATCCGTCAATTTCCCAACCCCTAATCGCCCACTCCATCGATGCACTAATATCCGCTCACCACGAACGAGGAGCGGACAATGACCGACACGGTATGGTTCATCACCGGAGCCGGCGGGGGACTGGGATATCTGCTCGCCCGCGATGCATTGGCCGCCGGCGACAAGGTCGTCGCGACCAGCCGGTCCATCGAGGGGCTGGGCGAAAGCCTGTCCGCTGCGGAAAACAGCCTGCTCGTCCTCCCGCTCGACGTGACCGACCCCCGCGCGGCGGCGAGGGCGCATGATGCGGCCATCGCGGCGTTCGGCCGGATCGACGTGCTGGTCAACAACGCCGGTCGCGCGCAGCTCGGATGGTTCGAGACGATCCCGCAGGAGGACGTGCGCCGGCAGTTCGAGATCAATCTCTTCGGAGCGATGAACGTCGCGCGCGCGGTGCTCCCCACGATGCGCCGGCAGCGCTCGGGCCTCGTGGTGACCATCTCGTCGGTGAACGGCCTCGTCTCGAATCCCGGTGGGTCGGTCTATGCGGCGTCCAAATTCGCGCTCGAAGGCTGGATGGAGGGCCTTGCGGAAGAAATCGCACCGCTCGGCATCCGCTCCCTCATCGTGGAACCGGGGATGATGCGCACGAACTTCCTTAATCCGTCCACCGCGCGGCAAGGCGATATCGACATTGCGGACTATGCCGAGCCGGTGTCCGCGTTCCGCGCCTTCATCGCGCAGGCGAACGGCGCCCAGCAGAACGATCCCGAGGCGCTTTCCGCGCTGATCGTCGCCGAGGCGTCGTCTCCCTCCCCGGCGCGGCGGCTGCTGTTCGGTGCCGACGCGCACGAATGGGCGGGCGCCAAGTGCCGGCAGCTCGCGGCCGAGATCGACGCCTCGCGCACACGTGCCTGAGTATGGGCAAGGCGGGGTTCGTCCGCACGAACGGCCAACACGGTTCGCGGACGTCGCCCGTGTCGGCCCGATCGCGGCGGTCAGCCTTTGTCGGCGCCGGGCAGGTCTCTGTCAGGGCCGTC
This sequence comes from Acuticoccus kalidii, assembly GCF_021556395.1. GTDB lineage: Bacteria > Pseudomonadota > Alphaproteobacteria > Rhizobiales > Amorphaceae > Acuticoccus > Acuticoccus kalidii. The sequence continues at coordinate 144,820 of NZ_JAKGCS010000005.1, read as the reverse complement.
CTGTCCCTTCCGGCGACGCGACAGGGGCAAGACATGGCCGGCCTTCGACACGAGATCCTGCACCTTCGCGCCCAGCGAGAGGAGCTGGACGAGTCGCTCCGTCTCCAGCCGGTTCATGTCGTTGTACCAGCCGGTCAACAACTCGATCAGCCCGGTCAGCTCCTCGATGCGCTGGCGGGCATAGACCTCGTCGGTGCTCGTCTCGTCCGAAAGCTGCAATTCGCGCAGTTTGGAGAGGGTCGGGTCGATCTCCCGGCGCTTGCGCTCCTCCACCAGGGTGCGAACGATCTCCCACAAATCGCTCGGCGTGGTGAAATACTCCCGCCGATCCCCTGCGAAGTGCTTGAGGCGGACGAGATTCCACCCCTGCAGCTCCTTGAGCCCCATCGACACGTTGGACCGCGAGAAGCCGAGAAGGTCGGTGATCTCCTCCGCGTTCAACGGCCGCTCGGTGACGAACAACAGCGCATAGATCTGGCCCACCGTGCGGTTGATGCCCCAGCGCGACCCCATCTCTCCGAAATGGAGGACGAATTCCTCTTGCAAGGGGGGAAGCTTCACGGCACCTCCGTCGACGTCGCGACACCGCGGGGCGGCGCGCTGGACCACTCGCCACATGCTACCCCATCCGGGTGTCGCTTGGCTGAAGTCGCTTCGAATGTTGCAAGAAATTACCGCTCCCCGAACGAGGAGCGGCAATTTTGTTCGGACCATCGTCGCCGTTGGGGCGGCGCCGTCAATGGCATGGGTCCAAATTGCGGGGGACTGGCAATAAAACGCCGCCCCTCATCGAGAGGGACGGCGCGTCTCGATCGGCCGCGGCCGATAATGTCGCAGGCGGCTTACTTGTAGCCGACTTCGTTGTAGATGCGCTGCGCCTCGTCGGAGAAGTTGCCGAACTCGCCGACATTGAGCTCGTCGCGCTTGAAATCGCCGAGCTCCAGAACTTCAGGCGCCGCCTCGACGCCCTCGACGACCGGATACTCGTCATTGCCGTTGGCGATCAGCTCCTGCGCGCGCGGCGTCAGAAGATACTCGATGAAGGCCCGCGCATTGTCGACGTTCGGGGCGTTCGCCGCGATCCCGGCGGCGGAGATGTTGACGTGCGTGCCGGTGGTCTCCTGGTTCGGGAAGACGATGCCGATCTGATCGATGCCCTCGGTGAGGCCGGCCACCTCGTTGCGCAGACCGCGCGCATAATAATAGTGGTTCGCCACCGCGATCGGGCACTCGCCGGAGATGATGCCGCGAAGCTGATCGGTGTCGCCGCCCTGCGGATCGCGGGCGAGGTTGTTCTTCACGCCCTCGGCCCATTCGCGCGCGGCCTCTTCGCCCTCATGGGCGATGATCGAGCCGAGCAGGGAGAGCATGTAGGTGTTCGACGAAGAGCGCGTGCAGATCATCCCCTCATACTGCGGATCGGCGAGATCCTGGTACGTCTGGGGCGGGTTCTCGACGCCGTCCTTGTCGAAGAAGATCAGGCGGGCGCGGGTCGAGATCGCGGTCCAATTGTCGTCCGCGCTGCGAAGCTCGGCCGGCACCTTTTCGTTGACGACCTCAGACCCCATCGGCTGGAGCAGGCCCCCATTGTCGGCGATGGCGATGCGCGCCGCGTCGACGGTGATGAAGACGTCCGCCGCGCCGAGCTCACCTTCCGACCGCATCCGTTCCATGAGGACGTTCGCGTCGTCCTCGATCCGGTTCACGGTGATGCCGGTGCTTTCCTCGAAGTCGCTATAGAGGGCGTCGTCGGTGTCGTAGTGACGCGACGAATAAATGTTCACCTCTCCCTGCGCGAAGGCCGGCGAGGCCATCGCGATCAGGGCAATGGCGGACAGAAGGTGCCGTTGCATGGAAACTTCCCCTGCTCGATTTCGTTGCGCGGGGAGGTATCGCTATGCAATAGACCGGTCAACATCGCCGAAAAAATCAAGAATTCAACTAAAACCAATCTGTCGGCTTATCCAGTTTGAGCTGGAATAAATCTAATCTTTCAAAATCCTAATACTCTCGTTCGTAGAAAACACCGATCGACGTTTCGTCGGTCATGGCCTCCCCGCGAATTCTGAGGTTTCGCGTCACATCGAGGTTCAGCGTGACGCCGGAGGACTCCGCGCCGGCCCGCACACCGAGATAAACATTGTCGGCAATGTAACGGCCGGCCTGCGCCGAAGTGCCGCCATCCTCCGTGGTGACGATCTCGAGATTGTCGAGCCCGGAGAAGACGCGGACCTGCTCGAGGATGTTCGGACCACCGCCACCGCCGGCGAGCTCGGCCACGGCCGCGGCGAGCTGTGCGAGCTGGAAGGCGGACAGATCTTCGATACTCGTCCCGAAGAGGAGCTGCGCGAGGACTTCGTCCTGCGGCAGATCCGGCTCGGAGCTGAACTCGACCGTCGGATCGCTCGCCTGGCCGGACACGGTGACCCGCACGACGACATCGCCCTTGCGGGTTTCCGCGACGAGGCGGATCGTCGGATCGAGATCGCCGAGCAGCGTCACCGAGCCTTCGGTGAAGACGATGCGCTGGTTCAAGATGTTGAGCCGGCCGCGGATGAGGTCGAACCGGCCGACCGGCGCGATGTTGTTCGACGGACCCGTGACGCGCAGCTCGCCGCCGAACTCGGCGTCGATGCCGCGGCCGCGGACGAAGAGGCGGCGCGGCGCGGAAATCGTCACGTCGAGCTGGACACCGGAGCCCGATGCGCCCCCCTCCTGCACGTTCGCATAGGGGCCCGCCTTCGCGCGGCGCAGCGTCTCCAGCACCGCCCGCGAGGGATCGACATGGCTCACCTCGATGAGCGCCGTCGTCCCGTTGAGGCTTTCCGGCACGGTGATCTCGGCCCGGTCGATGTCCACCCGGCCGACGATCGCCGGATCGACGGTGAGGCGCCCGTTCACCCTGAGATCGCCGTTGAAGATGATGGCGAAGAGCCGGCCATCGGCATAGCGCGCATTGCGGGCCGTAATCGTGAGGTCGGCGGGGAAGCCGTCATTGAGGCCGACGGTGCCCGACACGACCACCGTCCCGTCGCCGAGATTGCCCGACACGCGTTCGAGAACGACACGGTTGCCGTCGAGATTGGCGGCGATCGCGCCGTTGGTCATCACGAAGCTGGTGTCGGGATCGCGCACCGTGATGTCGCTGCCGCGCACCGAGCCGTTGATGTTCGGTGCGTCGAGCGAGCCGGTAACGCGAACGTCCGCGACGACCTGACCGCTGAGGAGCGTGCCGCGATCGGCGAGGAAGCGCTGGGCGATGACGAGAGCGGCGTCAGCGCGCACCCGCACATCGAGCCCGGAACCGGCGAGCGGCACCGTTCCCGACGCCTCCACATTGAGGCCCGAGCCGTTCGCGGTGGCGTTTCTGATCTCGACCCGGTTGTTGGCGAACCGGCCTTCGGTGCGGATCGTCAGCGGGCCGACATTCACGCTGGCGAGTTGGGTCGAGGAGAAGCCGTCGACGCCGAGGGAGAAGGTCGCCTGCGGGTTCTCCACCGAGCCGCGCGCCTGGGCCTGGCCGTTGAGGCGGCCGGTGAGGCCGAGATCGGGCTGCACGGCGTTGGCGAGCGCCACGGGAAGGTTCGACAGGTTCACGTTGAGATCGAGACGGCGGCCGACGCTGCCCGTCGCGCGCACCTCGCCGCCGCCGGCGCGGACCAGCGCATTCGAGATGCTGACGGTGCCGCGGTCGAAGGTGCCGGCGGCGGTCAGCGAGATCATGCCCACCCCGGAGCCGTTGAGCGCCGCGGCCGAGACCGACGGCGCATCGACGCGGAACCGCACCTGCGGCCGCTCGATCGAGCCGCTCGCCTGCACCTCGCCCGACAGGGTGCCGGAAAGGCCGAGATCGGACTGGAAGCCGTTCGCCACCGCGAGCGGCAGGTTCTGGAGCCGCGCGGTCACGTCGAGCCGGCTGCCGACGGTGCCGGTCGCGGTGATGAGACCGGAGCCGATCCGCACCTCGGCGGTGGAGAGCGTCGCCGACTCGTCGGCATAGCGGCCCGCGACGCGCGCATTGACCGCGCCGACGCCCGAGGCGCGCAGCGGCGCCGCGTTGGCGTTGTCGACGCGAAGGTCGAAATCGGCGGCCGGATCGTCGAGCGAGCCCGTCACCGTCGCCTTGCCGGAGGCGGTGCCGGAAATGTCGTAATTCGGGACGAAGGCGTTCGCGAGGGCGAGCGGCAAGGTCGTCATGTCGACGGTGAGGTCGAGCGTCTCGCCGACGGTGCCGGAGGCGATGATCTCGCCGCTGCCGATCCGTGTCTCGAACTGGCGGATGGTCGCGGTGCCGTCAGCATAAGAGGCATCGGCCGACAGGTTGAGCGGCGCGATCCCGCGATCGCGCAGCATCGCGGCGGTGACGCCGGTCGCCGTGAGTGAGGCGTTCGCCGTCGGCTCGGAGCGCGTGCCGGACAAAGTGAGGTCGCCCGAAACGGTGCCCCCGACGCCGAGATCGGCGCGCACGAGGTTCGCGATCGACAGAGGGAGCTGCGCGAGTTGGGCCCGCAGGTCGAGATCGTCGCCCAGCGTGCCGGCGACCGAGACCGACCCGTCGCCGATGGACAGGTTCGTGTCGCCGATCGTGACGGTGCCACTCGCGACGGTCACCGTGGTCGGCGCGCTGAGCCGCGCGGCGAAACCGTCCCGTGAGAGGAGGAAGGACTCGAGTCCGGCGGTAAAGCCGCCTTCGGAGCGGGCGAGGCTGCCATTGGCGGACAGCGTGCCGGTGCCGAGATCGGCGCTGAGATTGAGGTTGGTCGCCTCCCCGTCCCGCCGCGCCGTGAGGTCGGCGGTGCGGATATCGAACCCGGCGACCTTGAGGGTGCGCACGTTCGCCGTCCCGTCGAGGGAAGGAATGCCGAGCGCGTCGTCGACCGCAAGATCGATATCGGCGTAGGAGAGCGAGACGCCCGCGACGGAGATCTGCCGTGCCTCCGCGTCGAGATCGACGCCCTGGCGACCGTCATTGATCGAGAGCTGCACGGTGCCCGACAGGCTGCCCTCGGCCTCGGTGAGGGCGAGCGGGGCGAGCCGCGCGAGGTCCGGGACGTCGAGCAGGAGATCGCCTTCGACGAGGCCCGTATTGCGCAGCGCGATCGACCCTTCCGCGGTCGCCCCCGCAATCTCGATGATGAGGCCGCGCAGCGCGCGCAGGCCATCGCCGGTATCGAGCCGCGTGTTGAGGCGCAGAGGCTCGTTCTGGAACGTGCCGCTGACCGCGAGGGTGCCGTCGACGTCGCCCTGGATCGCGCTGTCGCGATCGAACGTGCCGTCGAACGCGACGTCGAGCTCGCGCAGCTCCTGCTGGTCGAGGGTGAGCACGGGGCTCGTGATGCGCGCGGCGATGGTGGGATTGGAGGGCTGGCCGGAGATGGTGAGATTGGCCTCGATCCGGCCGGACGCCTTGTCGCTCACCGCCGAAAGGTCGGCGAGCGCCGCCTCGGCCTTGAGATCGGCGACCGCCTCGGTGACGTCGCCGTCGACGGTGACGTCGAGCTGATCGTTCGCGACCCGGAAGGCCTCGAAGGAGAAGCCGTCAGCCGTCTTCGCGGCGCGGCCCGTCAGCGTCGTCGTCCCGGCGAGAAGCCCGTCGACCGCTTCGATGCCGGCGGCGAGATTGTCGGTCTGGGCGTCGATCGCGAGCGACAGCGTGCCGTCGAAACCGATGGTGCCCTGCGCGCCGAGATCGATCGAGCCGCCGAGCTCGCGGTTCGCGATCCCCGAGAAGGCGGCGAGATTGGCGGCGGTCAGCCGATAATTGCCGTCGACCGCGTCGCCGACCGTCCCCTGAAAGCTCGCGCTCAGATTGTCGGACGAAATCTCCGCGACGTCGATCGAGACGGCCTGGCCGGTCTGCCAACGGCCCGATGCGTTGAGGTTGATCGCCGTGCCGATGGCGTCGGCGATGCCGCCATCGTCGGAATTCAGCTCGTCCGCCCCGCCCGTCACCTTGAAGGTGACGACGCGGTTCGCGGCATCAGACAGGTTCGCGGCCGTGCCGGTCGCCTCGATGCGCGCACTCGGGGTGCTGATCGTCGGCGTGTCGAGATCGGTGAACGCGATCGTCGCGTTGAAGGCGTCCCCCTGGTTGCCGCCGAGGCCGATATCGATGGTCGCTTCGCGGATCGTCGCGTCGCCGCCACCGCCCGGCAGCGCGATCGGCCCGCCGTCCTGGCCGCGCATATCGCCCTTGACCGACAGACGCGTGGGGACGCCATCGGCGCCGACCGACGCTGCGAAGGTCAGCGAGGCGACGCCGCTTTCGAGCGAGCCCTCGGAGATCTCCATCGCGCCGCTGTCCTGGCGCATGAGGTCGAGTTTCACGCGCGAGCCGCCGGCCACCAGCGGATCGTAAAGGTTCGCAACGAGCGGCGAGAGATCACCCTCGATGTCGACGAGGGCGCGCAGGCCGCCATTCGACTGGGTCAGCGTCGTCGTGCCCGACACCAGCGTGCGCTGATCGGCGTCGAGGCGGATCTGCGCGACGAAATCGGAGAGCGGGCCTTCGCCCTTCACCTCGAAGACGATCGGCGGCTTGCCTTCGATCGACATCGCGTTGGCGAGGACGCCGTCGGCCGGCTCGGAGACGACGACGTCGATCGCGAGCTGACGGGAGGAGTTGCTGAAGCTCGTGTCGATCGCGAGCGTTCCCGGCCGGTCGCGGCGCTCGATGTCGAGCTTGGCCTCGAGATCGCCGCTGCCGAGGCGGATGCTGCCGTCGACGCTGAGATCCGCGGCCGGGCCGATGACGCCTTCCGCGATCTTCACCTCCGGCACGGCGAGCTTTTCAAGGAGGACAGAGACCGGAAGCTCCGGCACGGCGAACTCCGCGCCCTCTTCGAGCGGCTGGTCGTTCTCGTTGGGGAGCGGCGTGCGGGTGATGTCGATCGAGGAGGCTTCGAGGCTGTTGATCGACAGACGGCCGCGCAGCAGCGCGAGGCGCGACCACACCATGTGCACGTCGTTGATGCGCAGCCAGACGCCCTCGCGGTCGGCGATGGTGATGTAGGAGATGCGCACGTCGGAGGAGAGCGCGCCGTTGATCTGACCGAGGCTGATCTGCCGGTCGGGCGTCGAGATCTGCCGTTCCACGAAGCGAACGAAGCGGGACTTTTCCGCATCGTCCTGCGCGACCGCGAAGCCGACGGAGGTGAGGCTCAGGACCAGGAGCGTCAGGAGGAGCTTTTTCACCGCATTTCCTCCGATCAGAAGGCTTGGCCGATGCCGATATAGAAAGCGACGTTCGGGTCGCCTTCCAACGGATCGAGGGGAACGGCGACGTCCAGGCGGATCGGGCCGACGCCGGTATTGTAGCGCAGGCCGACGCCGGCGCCGAAGCGCATCGGCTCGGAGAAGTTCGGGAACTCGTCGCGGAAGGCGTTGCCCATGTCGAGGAAGGGCACGATGCCGATATTGCGCGTCACGCCGACGCGCGCCTCGACGGAGGCGGTGAAATAGGAGCGACCGCCGATCACGTCGCCATTGCGGTCGATCGGGCCGACACCGCGATAGGGATAGCCGCGGATCGAGCCGCCGCCACCGGCGAAGAAGAGCTTGTTGGCCGGCACTTCCTGAAGCGGCGCGCCGACGATCGACCCGGCCGACGCGCGCCCGGCAAGCACGAAGCGCTCGGAGGTGATCGGGATATAGACCGTCCCCTGAAGCTGGGAGATCGCGCCGACATTGTGATGGTTCGCCTCATAGAACGGCTCGAACGCCGCATCGACGCGATAGCCGCGCGTGGGGTTCAACGCGCTGTTCGAGCCGTCATATTTCGCCGTCAGCGGCGTGCTGAGGAAGACGAAGTCGCCGTCGCCGACCGTGGTCTGGTCGATCGAGGAATATTCGCCGGACAGGAAGCCGGACACGGTCAGCCGCTGGCCGATCCGCCGTGTGAGACCGAGCCGGCCACCGACGACGCGGGCGCGATAGGTGTCGGGCGAATCCTGCTCGCCGAAGATCGTCGTCGAGAAATCCGTATAGGGGTTGAAGACGCCTGGTTTGATGAAGGTCGCAGCGACGCGATAGTTGTACTCGTCCGGATCATTGGCATCGATGCCGCCGACGCTCGCCTCGAGATTCAGCTTCTCGGCGCGGCCGAACAGGTTGCGGTGGCGCCAATAGGTCTCGAGGCCGATGCCGTCCACCGTCGAATAGGATGCGCCGCCGCCATAGACGCGCCGCTTGCGCTCCGCGACCTCGATCGACATCGGAAGCGACCCGTCGGGCAGGATCTCGTCCCCCTCCAGGATGCGGACCGCCTGGAACACCTCGAGCCGGCGCAGCTGATCGCGCGCCCGGTCGATCTGGTCGGGATCGTAGGTCTCGCCCGGCGTGATGCCCGCATAATAGGCGACGAACATCGGGTCCATGTACTGCGTGCCCGACACCGACGTGTCGCCGAAGGTGGCGAGCCGGCCCGGATCGACGCGAATGCCCACGTCCACCGTCGAGTTGCGGTGATTCGCCGTGACATTGCGATTCGCGATCGCGGCCTTCGGATAGCCCTTGTAGCGCCAGCGATCGACAAGCGCCGCCTCGCTCGCCAGGACGATGGTGGAATTCGCCTGCCCGCCGGTCACGAGACCGAGCTCGGCCGGCGTCCGCGGCACCTTGCTGTTATAGTGCTCCGGCACCTCGCCGGCGGCGTTGACGATATCGATATTGTCGAAATGAAAGAGCGGGCCGGGATCGACGGAGATGTTCACGTCGGCGGTGTCGCCGAACTGCGCGTCGACCGGAATGTTCGCCGCCTCCTCCCCGTCGACCTGGATCGAGATCGTCGGGCCGTAGCGGGCCGCGCCATAGAGCGTGCCGAGAAGGCGCTGATAATCGCCGCGCGCACGGGACAGCAGCGCCGCCGCGCCCGGGCTCGGCTCTTTTTCCTCGTCGATCAGACGCGAGGCGCCCCGCAGCGTCTTTTCGAGACCGTCATCCGGCGCGACGCTGAGATCGACTTTGTAGCTGACGGCATCGGGAGACGGCGGCTCCTCGGGCTCGCCGCCGAAAAGACGTATCCCAAAGATCTCAAACGCGGCCGCGGTGTTCGGCACGCTGACGCAGGCGATTAGCGCCGTCGCCGCCACCACCCGACACCGTTGGGCTACGCTCAATTCCATTACTCCGCACGCAAGTGATCTCGATCAATACGCGCGAGCAAACCAGAATGCACAACGCATTGCCATGCGCCGAGTCTCCTTGAACGCGAGCTGCGGCATGAGGGCAACACTACGCATGAACCAAAACTTGCAGCGGTCGAAACAATTCGAACGAGACACGACAGATTGGAATGCGCCCCGGACACGGGGCCATCAAACTGAGAAAACAATGGCTACTTTGCAGTTCGGGTCGCGATATGACATGGAAGAGGAACATCGCACGTTTGGAGTAGGCGCATGATGGGATCGCTGATCGACCATCTCGTCGGGTTCGGTGAGATCTGGCTCGCGACATATGTCCTGGTATTCGGCTCGTACCTCGTGTTCGGCTGGGCCTTCACCCTGTGGTCGCGCCATCATCCCGAACGCAAGATCCAGGAGCGACGCGACGGACAGAAGCGGCGCAACAAGGAGATCCGGGCGAGCGCGCGGTCGCTCATCGTCACCTGCGCCTGTTTCGCCGGCGGTCTCTATCTCCAGCTCCAGGGCGTCACGCTGTTCGATCCGTTCGCGCTGACCTGGTGGTCGGCGCCGTTGATGTTCCTCGGCTCGGTCTTCCTGTTCGACACGTGGTTCTATTGGGTCCACCGCCTCAACCATTTCGGCCCGTTCAAGAAGTGGCACGCGCTGCACCACCAGTCCGTCGCGCCGACGGTGTGGAGCAACTATTCCGACACCTTCTTCGACGCCTTCTCCCAGCAGAGTTTCTTCCTGTTCATGCCGCTGATCGTGCCGTTTCCGCCGGCGATCTTCATCGCTCACCGCGCGTTCGACCATTTCAACGGGATGATCGGCCATTCGGGCATCGAGTTCGCGGCCGGCAAATCGTCCCGCTCGCCCTGGCCGCTCGCGTCGGTGACGTTCCACGACATGCATCACTCGACCTACAACTATAATTACGCCAACCATTTCTCCTTCTGGGATCGGCTGATGGGCACGCTGCATCCCGATTATGACGAGAAGGTCGTCTGGATGGAGAAGCGGATCGCCGCCGGCGCCCGCCGCGAGGACGGCGACGAAGTGCCGAGCCGCAGCGCCGTCTGAACCGCGCGGCGCCGCGACCACCCGTCACTTGCCAAGACGGCTTCATCCGTCCATCTGCCAACAACTTGCCATGACACTCGATTACCGACGCACCGAGCCGGTAACGCCTTTGGAGGATCCCCCATGCGTCGCATCACCCTCGCGGCCCTCGCCGCGATCGTCTCGGCATCGACGGCCGCCTTCGCCGCCGACACCGAGTGGAAGCCCTTGATCTCGCCGGAGGATCTCGCCTCCTTCGCCGACGGCTCCGTCACGATCGTCGATATCCGCGATCCGAAGGCGTTCGCGACGGCCCATCTTCCGGGGGCCGTCAACGCGCCGTACGAGGATTGGCGCGGCCCCGCCGACAATCCCGGCGCCGTTCTGTCCGACGAGGCGCTGACCGCCCTCCTCCAGAGCGCGGGTCTGCGCACCGACAACACCGTCATCGTCACCCATGCCGGCGTCGACCAGACCGATTTCGGCGCGGCGGCGCGCGTCTACTGGACGCTGAAGTCGGCCGGCTTCCCGCAGATCGCCATCCTGAATGGCGGCGTGCGCGGCTGGATCGCCGACGGCCAGAGCCTCCAGGTGACGGCCGATGCGGTCGAGCCGTCCGATGAGAGCTTCACGATGTCGGACGAATGGATGATCGACCGTGAGGGCATCGCCGCCGTGATCGCGGGCGAGCGTCAGGCGACGCTCGTCGACGCCCGCCCCGACGACTTCTTCGCCGGCGCGAAGAAGCACGCCGCCGCGAGCTCGGCCGGCACGTTGCAGGGCGCGAAGAGCTTCCCCTTCGCCGCCTGGTTCGAGGGCTCCGACACCGAGGTCGCCGGCGCGGATGCGACCACGGTCGCCGCCAATGCACCGGCCGCCGAAGGCGAGACGGTGAGCTTCTGCAACACCGGCCACTGGGCGGCGACCAACTGGTTCGCGATGTCCGAGCTCGCCGGCAAGAAGAACGTGAAGCTCTACCCGGAAAGCATGGTCGGCTGGACCAATGCCGGGGGCGACGCCGTCAGCGGCGAATAGGACCGGCAGTCACGGGCCGCCGATTGCGGCCCCGGTCGCGTCGCGGGCCGACGCGGGACAAAAAGGCCCCGGACCGAGGTCCGGGGCGAAGTCGCGAGGGTTATCGCACCGGAGGGAGGGATGTCGGGGCCCGGCTCCGGCCCTCAAGACATACGGCGATCCGCACGCCCGGAATTTGATACAAATCACATTTTTGACGTTCCGCCCCGCCGGGCAGCGAGCAGCGCGCGAAACAAGGCGCAAGCGGTGGGCGGGCCGGCCGTGCGGCTGACCGAGGGCGACCCGCCGAAGGCCGCCACGCCCATCTCATGCCGACAAACGAAAGGCCGGCCCCGAGGGACCGGCCTTTCGACCATTCGCGGCCACGCCGTTGCGGCGGCCGGGCACGCCTCGCAGATCGTGCGCCCGCGGGCGCACGCAGCGCAGACGGTGCGCCGGCGCCTATTCGGCGGCGTAGGAGACGCCCGCGGCCTTCGCGCGCTCGACCGCCTCGAGGATCTTCTGCTTCGCCTCGTCGACGTCGCCCCAGCCGGTGACCTTCACCCACTTGCCGGGCTCGAGATCCTTATAATGCTGGAAGAAATGCTCGATCTGCTGGATCGTGATTTCCGGGATGTCCTTGTAGCTCGTCACCTTTTCGTAGCGGCGGGTGAGCTTGGTCGAGGGGACGCACAGGATCTTCTCGTCCTGGCCGCTCTCGTCGTCCATGTGCAGCACGCCGATGGGGCGCGCGTTCATCACCGCGCCCGGCACGATCGGCCGCGTGCTCGCGATCATGACGTCGATCGGGTCGCCGTCATCCGACAGGGTGTGCGGCACGAAGCCGTAATTCACCGGGTAGCGCGTGGGCGTGTAGAGGAAACGGTCCACCCACAAAGTGCCTGACGCCTTGTCGAGCTCGTATTTGATGGGCTCCCCGCCCACCGGAACCTCGATAACCACGTTGACATCGTCGGGAGGATTCTTCCCGATCGGAATGGCGTCGATGCGCATGCGCATGTCCTTTGTGCTTCCCGTTCACGCCGACCGTGAGGCCGGCTCGCACGCTTCACTATTGCAGCCAGCGCCGAGGGCAAGAGGCGATGCAATCGCAAAGCAGCGACTGTGGACGGCGCGGACGCAAGTTTGCGTCCGCTAGAATTGAATGTCGCCGCACGCTCAAGAGAGGGTGCGGTTTCTCCTTTTATATCTTTAGCAGATTCCGCACCTGCTCAAAAGTTTAGCGCCTTTTCACCGCTCGAGCGCCTCCCGCACCAGCGCGGCGACGAGCCGCGGATACTCCGCCTGCGGAACGAGCCCCGCGAGCGCCTTCGCGTCCGTGCCGAGCTTGTGTTTCTTCGCCCCTTCGAGGGCCATCTTGTCGGCGAAAGGGTAGAGTTCGGGCCAGACGGCCTGTGCCTCGCGGAAGAAAATGTCGACCGCCCCGTCGCCGACGCCCTTCACCGCCTTCAGCGCCGTCCGTTCGGCCGCCGGATCGGCGCCCGCCGCCTCGCGCAGACGGCGCAGGTCGCCGCGATAGCGGTCCATCAGCAGATCCGCGGCGTCCTGCAGCATCCGTGAGGTCTTCTCGTCGAAACGGGCATAGCCGTTTTTGTTGAGAACCTCGACGCGCGCCTCCCACGTCGCGTCGCGCATCGCCTTGACGGTGGTGTAACCGGCATCGGCGAGGGCGCGAGCCGCCGTCATCGCGTTGGCGTGCTGGATCGGTGCGGACAGGAGGATGCAGGCCGTCAGCCAGCGAAACAGCGGCGACGGGGTGTTCTTCTCGAGCTTGATGCCGAGCTCTTCGGCGAAGGTGGTTCCATGGGCGGCGATGAGATCGCGCGCCGTTTCGGCTTTCGTCATCGGCTCGCTCCCTTCCTGGCGGGAACGCGGAGGAGCGGAAAGGGTTCGATCCGCCTCCGGGCGGCGGATCGACGATCGTGAAGCACTGGAGCGCTGCGGCCAGCGCTCCGACGCAGGCCTTGTCTACATCACCGCGCCGATCTGCCAGGGCACGAACTCGTAGTCGCCGAGCCCCTGCGCCTCGGATTTCGTCTTGTCGCCGGACGCGACCGCAAGGAGGCGCTGGTAGATCTCCCGGCCGACATCCTCGACGCTCTTCTCGCCGGTGAGGATCGGGCCGGCATCGACGTCCATGTCCTCGTTCATCTTGGTGGCGAGCTCGCTCGTCGTCGCGACCTTCAGCGTCGGGGCGGGCTTGGAGCCGAACGCCGAGCCGCGGCCCGTCGTGAACACCACGAGGTTGGAGCCGGAGGCGATCTGACCCGTCACGGAGGCCGGGTCGTAACCGGGCGAATCCATGAAGGCGAAGCCCGGCGTGCGGATCTCGTCGGCATATTCGTAGACGCCGGTGAGCGGCGTCGTGCCCCCCTTCGCCGCCGCGCCGAGCGACTTTTCGAGGATCGTCGTCAGACCGCCGCGCTTGTTGCCGGGCGACGGGTTGTTGTCCATCGAGCCCTTGTTGCGGGCGACATAGTCCTCCCACCAGCGGATGCGCTTGATCAGCGTCTCGCCGACCTCACGGCTCGCGGCCCGCTCGGCGAGGAGATGCTCGGCGCCGTAGATCTCCGGCGTCTCGGCGAGCACGCCGGTGCCGCCTTGGGCGACGAGAAGATCGCACGCATAGCCGACCGCCGGATTGGCGGTGATGCCGGACCAGGCGTCCGAGCCGCCGCACTGCAGCGCCACGGTGAGCGCGGAGGCCGGGCACGGCTCGCGCTTCGCCTCGTTGGCGAGCGGCAACATCGCCTCGACCTTAGCGATGCCGGCGTCGACGGTGCGCTTCAGGCCAGCGACGTCCTGGATGTTCATCGTGGCGAACAGCGGGCCCTGCTTGAGGCCGTAGGCTTCGAGAAGCCAGTCGATCTGGTTCATCTCGCAGCCGAGACCGACCATCAGCACGCCGGCATGGTTCGGATGGCGCGCATAGCCCCACATCGTGCGCTGAAGCGCGGCAAAACCGTCGCCCGAGCCGGCCATGCCGCAGCCGGTGCCGTGCGCGAAGGCGACGACGCCGTCAACGTTCGGATAGTCCTTCAGCCGCTCGGCGGTGAAATGGTCGGCGATCTTGTGCGCGGCGGTGGCCGAGCAGTTCACGCTGGTGAGGAGGGCGATGTAGTTGCGCGTGCCGATCCGCCCGTTCTCGCGGCGGTAGCCCATGAAGGTGTCCTGCGTCTCCGGCTTGGCGGGCGGGCGCAGATTGGTGCCGAAGCGATAGTCGACGTCGGTCGCGCGGAAGGCGAGATTGTGCTCGTGCACGTGCTCGCCGGGGGCGATGTCCTGGCTCGCATAGCCGATGATCTGCGCATATTTGCGCACCGGCTCACCGGACTTGATGGGGCGCATCGCGATCTTGTGCCCACGCGGGATGAGCATCGTCGTGGTCACGGATTCGACGGCTGTCCCCGCCTCCAGCGGACGGGTGGCGGTGACGACATCGTCGACTTGGTCGAGGCGAACAAACAGGGCCATGGCGTTTCCTAAGATTTGTCTCGTTCTAGCATGAGACGAGGGCGTCCTGCGAAGCGCAATTGAGGTCGATCGGACCGGCGCCGACGGCACCGAGACGGCGCGCGGACGGGGAACACCCGCCCCCATCGCACGCCCTGTCCGACGCGGGCGGCACGCGCGTGCGCTCCACCCGGCGGCTCAACGCCGCGTGTCGTCGAGCGCTTCCTCGTCGCACAGAACCTCGACGATATCTTCGACGGCCTTCGTGTGGCGGGCAGACGCGCCGCGCGCGGCCTTCGGTCCGGCGGCGGCCTTTCCAGGTCGCGCCCCTGAAGTGGCGCCGGGCGCATAATGCTTCAAGAACACCCGCATCACGTGATTGACGCCCGCTTCGTTCACCGAACGCGCGTCCGGGCCGAAATAGCGCCCGCGCGTGTGCGGTGCGGTGATGATCTCGTAAGACGGGAAATAGTCGACCGCGTCGTCGGCATCGGCCGTCGCTTGCGCCGCCACCCGCAGGATCGCCTTGGAATGCGTCGTCGACACGAGGACGTGACGGTCGATCCCCGTCGCCATCAGCGGCACCGGGGAGACGGTCAGCACGAACTTCACGCTCGGATTGCGCGCCTTGATGAAGGCGATCGCAGCCCGGAGATCGTCGACCACCTCGTCGACCGAGAAGTTGAGGAACCTGTGCCGCGTCGGATCGTAGGTGCCGCCGGCGACACCCGGTGCGAGCGGGTAGATGGCGCCGGTCTCGTCGGTCCACGCCTCGGTGAGGCCGAGCGTGAAGACGAAAACCGAGAGGTTCTCGACCATCTCCCGAACCTTCGCCAGGTGGAAGGCCCGATCGGCGCGGAACTCGCTCTCGCTCTCATAGGTCGCGACCTGGGGGCGGAACGGATCGCACAGCATGCCGTCCTCGCGCGTCCAGGCGCCGATGCCCGGATCGAAGAGCCCATAGGCGCGCTCCAGAAGCTGGCGGAGTTGGCGCGAGGTGTAGATGTTGCCCGAGCGCGTGGCGTAGACGCCATATTGAAACTCACGCGCGAGCGGCGCGGTGAGGAAAGACGGCCCCTCTTCCGCGATCAGGATGTTGAACCCGTTCGCCTTCAAATGCCGCGCGACGTGCTGGGCAAAGCAGCTCCCGGAGGTCGCCACCTTGTCGCTCGGCAGGATGGCGAACTTGGGGTTCACCATCGGGTCGAGCTCGGTGTGGTTGGCGACGCCCGCCGCCCGCCGCCAATTGCGATAATAGGCGATGCCTTCGTAGGGATGGCGCTGCGTCATGACGTGCTCTCCAACGGGGGCGTAACGCGGGCGGGATGCGGCGCGCCGCCCGCCGACACCGCGTCCGCATAGGCGCGCAACGCGTCGAGGACGTGGGCGCCATAGCGGGCGTTCGCGTGGGTCGGATCGGCCTTGCGGTACGGCGCGGCGAGGAAGCCATTCTCGTCGAGCGCCTCTTCCATTGGACCGATGAAATGGATGCCCTCCGCCTCGCACATCTCCTTCACGATCTGATTGCCCATCCGGTAGAGCTTCAAACGGATCGGCGCAGGCGTGAAACGCGGCTCGAGGCCTGCCGATTTGGCGAAAGCGCCGAGGTGCTGGGCGAGATGCTCGTTGTCCGGAATCGGCGGCGGCGACGCGACGTGCACGGTGGGCTTGCCATAAAAACGCTTGAGTAAGCGGACCTTCGAGAGCATCCCTGTCAGCATCAAGTTGAGCATCGCCCTGACCTGCGCCCGCGGGACGATGCGTCGGTCCTCGAACATGATCGGGACGGACGGCTCTTCAAAGTCGAATGGTTCGGGCTGCTCGATCAGCCCGAGGAGGTTGTGTTCGTTGCCGCCGATCATTGAGACCGCGATCTCCGGCTCGAAGCGGGAGAGGAGACGCGGCGAGATTTCGTCAAGCCGCGACCGCTTGCCTTTCGGGATCAACAGAACCCCGAACCGCGGATCGGGATCGTCCTTCAAGACATCGTACACCGAGCGGGTGTGGCTGAGGCCGATCACGAAGACCGGCAGCTTGCGCGCCGGCTTCAATCCGCGCAGCACCATGCGGGGCAGGCGCTTTTCCATGTCGGCGGACCAATCGATGGTCTTCGCGTCGAGAATGCAGGGGTTCGGCGTCGTCACAGCGTCGGATTTCGTCACGGCCGCCATCTACCACTCTTTGAGATCATGAGCCTCGATCCCGTCACCATCGCAACATTTCTCGTCACCGTCTCGATCCTCGGCATATCGAAAGGTGGCCTCGCCGGCGTCGGCATGATGGCGATGCCCACACTCTTGTTCGTGATGCCACCGGCCCAGGCCGCAGGTCTCATGTTGCCGATCCTGATGATCCAAGATGCGTTCAGCGTCTGGCTCTATCGCGCCCACTGGGATCGGGGCAATGTGAAACTTCTCCTGCCGGCCGCCCTGATCGGCATCGGGCTCGGCTTCACGCTCTTCTGGGCGCTGCCGGAACGGCCCATTCTCGGCATTCTCGGCATCGTCACGCTCGCCTTCGCGCTGCGCGGGATCCTGAACGCGAACGCGCCGTCGAAGGTGCCCAGCAAGCGGGTCGGCTTCCTGCTCGGGATGATGTCCGGCTTTACCTCGACCGTCTTCCATCAGGGCGGCCCGCCCTTCCAGATCTACCTCATCCCGCAGCGCCTGCCGCGCGACGTCTTCGTCGGCACCGGTGTCATGTTCTTCGCCGCGGTCAATCTGATCAAGCTGCCGGGCTTCATCGTCCTCGGGCAGATCACGCGCGAAGGGCTGATCATCGCCGCGATCAGCGCGCCCTTTGCGCTGTTCATGACCTATGTCGGCATGCTTCTCGTGCGCCGCTTTTCGGCGGAGCGCTTCTATCAGATCATCTACTGGCTCCTGGCGCTCGTCGGCACGAAACTGCTCTTCGACGCCATCATCGGTCGCTAGCGCACACGCGTCATCGCGCACCTCGACGCGCGATTGACGGTCTGGCCAATTCCATCTTGGCTGCGTCCGTTCTAGGTTCGCGTCACAAGATTTCAGAGGGAGAGAAAATGCGGATCCTGATTATCGGCGGCGGCGGTTTCATCGGCCAGAAGATCGCCCGCTCATTGGCGGCGAGCGGCACGCTGCGCGGCGAAACCATCACCCATCTCGCGCTCGCCGATCTCGCCGAGCCGGGTCCGTTGGAGGCCCCGTTCGACGTCTCACGTCATGCGACGGACATCGGCGACCGCGCGTCGGTCGACACCCTGTTCGAGACCAAGCCCGACGTGATCTTCCACCTCGCGGCGATCGTCTCCGGTCAGGCCGAGGCCGAGTTCGATCTCGGCATGAAGGTGAACCTCTTCGGCACCTTGAACATCCTCGAGGCCGCCCGTGCGCTGGGCACGAAGCCGGTCGTCGTGTTCACCTCCTCCTGCGCCGTCTATGGCGGCGAGATCCCCGAGGAGATCGAGGACTGGACGGCGCTCAACCCGCAGACCTCCTATGGCGCGCAGAAGGCGGCGGGCGAGCTCTTCGTCACCGACTATTCGCGCAAGGGCTTCATTGACGGCCGCGCCCCGCGCCTGCCGACGGTGACGATCCGTCCGGGCAAGGCGAACGCCGCCGCATCGTCCTTCATGTCCTCGATCTTCCGCGAGCCGCTCCAGGGTGAGGAAGCCGTCTGCCCGGTCGATGCCGATTACGCGCTCTGGTACGCCTCGCCGCGCGTCACGGTGGCGAACCTCATCAAGTGCGCCGAGATCCCCGCGGAGAAGCTCGGCGAGCAGCGCGGCTTCGCCCTGCCGGGCAAGGTCGCGACGATCGGCGAGATGGTCGAGGCGATGCGCAAGGTCGCCGGCGACGAGCCGGTGAACCGCATCAAGTGGGAAAAGGACCAGCGGATCTACGACATCGTCACGGTCTGGCGCCCCTATATCAACCCGCAAAAGGCGCTCGCGATGGGCCTCACGGCCGACAACAATTTCGAGGAGAATGTGCGCTATTTCCTCGAGGACGATATCCGCCGCTGACGCACCCCGCGGCGGCATGACCCCCTGCCGCCACGACGCGGGACGATAGGAGCCCGGCGGTCACCCGAACGCCTTCTCGGGCGACCGCCAAGCCCTCCCCCGCCCTCCGCACGGTCGCGCCGATCGTGCGGACCACCCGCCGCGCTCCTTAGTCGGCGACGGGCCTCCCCGGCCGGACCGCGACCACGAGCACGACCGCCTCTCGCACCGACGAAGCCGTTGGCGGCCCCGCGGCGTGGTGCTAATCCTTCGCGACGTTCCGAAGGATCCGGGCATGTTCCTTGTCACCGTCGCACTCATCTGGACCGTGGCCGCCGTCACGCCCGGCCCCAATGTCCTCGTCGCGATCCGCTGCTCCATCAACGGCTCGCGCCGCACGGCATTCGCCTCGGTCGCCGGAACGCTCTGCGGCACGGCGCTCTGGGGCCTCGCCGGCGCGTTCGGCATCACGGCCCTCTTCACCGCCGCCCCCCTCGCCTATGCGATCCTCAAGATCGTCGGCGGGGTCTATATCGCCTATCTCGGCGCGCGGATGATCTGGAAGGCCCGGCGACCGGGCAGTCTCGGCGAGACCGACCTCGCCACCAAGGGGCCGGGCTGGGCCTTCCGCCTCGGCTTCGTCACCAACATCGCCAACCCGAAGAGCGCCGCCTTCGTGGCCGGCCTCTTCGCCGCCGCGCTCCCCGCCGATCCGACATGGTGGCACGGCCTCGCGGCCGTCGCCGTGATGCTCACGATCTCGGCGACCTGGTACACCATTCTCGTCCTGTCGCTCACCCACCACCGGGTGGCGAGCGCCTACCGCGCGATGCGGCGGCGGGTGGACCTCGTGACCGGCGCGCTCTTCGTCGGCTTCGGTTCGGCGCTCGCCCTCGCCGGCCGCTGACGGGGGCTCGAAACGAAAAAAGCCCGCCTTCGACAGGCGGGCTCGTTTCGCATGGGTCGCCGATCGTGAGATCAGGCGACCGGGCTGATCAGCGGAAGGCCCGCGAAGTGCGCCTTCAGATTGCGCACCACGAGATCGCCCATCGCCCAGCGCGTCTTGTGCGTCGCCGAGCCCTGGTGCGGCGACAGCACCACATTGTCGAGCCCGAAGAAGCCTTCCGGCACGTTCGGCTCGTCCTCGAACACGTCGAGGGCGGCGCCGCCGATCCGCTTCTCCTTCAGCGCCGAGAGAAGCTCGGCCTCGTCGACCGTGGTACCGCGGCCGACATTGACGAACAGTCCGTCCGGTCCGAGCGCGTCGAACACGGTGCGGTTGATCATCTTGTTGGTCGAGGCGTCGCCCGGCACAATGTTGACGAGCCAATCCACGTCCTTCGCCATCTGGGTGAGATCGGCGTAGTAGGGATAGGGCTCGGCCTCCTGCTTGTTGCGGCCGTGATAGACGACCTGCATCTTGAAGGCCTGGCAGCGCCGCGCGACCTCTTTGCCGATCCGGCCGAGGCCG
This sequence comes from Acuticoccus kalidii, assembly GCF_021556395.1. Taxonomy (GTDB): domain Bacteria; phylum Pseudomonadota; class Alphaproteobacteria; order Rhizobiales; family Amorphaceae; genus Acuticoccus; species Acuticoccus kalidii. Next base: position 124,695 of record NZ_JAKGCS010000005.1, on the reverse strand, counting down.
ATGATGCCGATCGTCTTGCCCGTCAGCTCCCGCGTCAGGCGATAGTTGCCCTTCGAGGCCCACTTGCCCTCGCGGGTATAGACGTCGGCCTGCGGGATCTCGCGGCAAAGCGCGATGATCAGGCCGAGGGTGATCTCGGCCATCGCATCGTTGAGGACGTCGGGCGTGTTCGAGACGCGCACGCCGTGCTTGCGCGCCGCGTCGACGTCGATGCCGTCATAGCCGACGCCGAAGCTCGCCATCATCTCGAGATTCGGCAGGCGCGACATCACTTCCGGCGGGCAGCCGAGATGGCCGCTCGTCGCGACGCCGCGGATCTTCGGGCCGACCTCGGCGAGGAAGGCGTCCTTGTCGGACGCCTCGAAATATTTGTGCGTGTTGAAGGCCGCATCGAGCCCCTCGATACAGCTCGGCAGAAGCCGATTCATGATGAGGACGTCGACCTTTTCGGTCATGCCGCGATCACCGTCTGACGCTGCTCGCCGAGCCCCTCGATGCCGAGCGTCATGACGTCGCCGACCTTGAGATATTTCGGCGGCTTCATGCCCATGGCGACGCCCGGCGGGGTGCCGGTCGGGATGATGTCGCCCGGCAGAAGCGTCATGAACTGGGAGACGTAGGACACGATCGTCGGCACGTTGAAGATCAGCGTCGAGGTCGAGCCGGTCTGACGGCGCTCGCCGTTGACGTCGAGCCACATCGGCAGATTGTGCGGATCGGGCATCTCGTCGGTCGTGACGAGCCAGGGGCCGAGCGGGCCGAACGTGTCGTGCGACTTGCCCTTCGTCCACTGCCCTTCGCGGCGGACCTGATAGTCACGCTCGGACACGTCGTTGAAGAGAGCGAAGCCGGCGACATAGTCCATCGCGTCCGCCTCGGAGACGTACTTCGCCGTCTTGCCGATCACGATCGCGAGCTCGACTTCCCAGTCGAGCGCCTCGGACCCGCGGGGCATCTCGACATCGTCGTTCGGCCCGCAGATCGAGGTGGTGGCTTTGTGGAACAGGATCGGCTGGCTCGGCGGCGTCGCGCCGGTCTCCGCCGCATGGTCGGAATAATTGAGGCCGATGCAGACGCACTTCGACGGCGCGCCGACGCACGGGCCGATGCGACCGGCATTCTCGACGACCGGCAAGGACGACACGTCGGTCCCGATGAGCTGAGCGAGCACCTCGGAGGAGAGCGTCGCGCTCGAGATGTCGGCGACGACGCCGGACAGGTCACGGATCGTGCCGTCCGTGTGCAGGCAGCCAGGCTTTTCGTGGCCCGCCGGGCCGTAGCGCAGAAGTTTCAAGGACCGTCTCCCTTGGTTCGGTTTGTTTCGTGGTGGGCCGAAACGCGATGTGGATCATCCGCCCCGCGTTTTCGCCGTGAGAACGCGGGTGTCAGGCGGCCGTCCAGCCGCCATCAATAACGAAGGCTTGTCCGGTGACGAAGGCCGATTCGTCCGACGCGAGATAGACCGCCATCATGGCGATCTCCTCGGCGGTGGCGATGCGGCCCATCGGCTGACGGGCGATGAAGCTCTTCATCGCGCCTTCATAGTCGCCGGTGGCGCGCAGGCGCTCGTGCAGCGACGGGGAATCGACCGTACCGGGGCAGATCGCGTTGCAGCGAACGCCCTTCGTCACGAAATCGACCGCGACCGACTTGGTGAGGCCGAGAATGCCCGCCTTCGACGCGCCATAGACGCAGCGATTGGGCACGCCAATGATCGAGGAGGCCGCCGAGGCGATGTTGACGATTGCGCCGCCGCCCCGCTCCACCATGCCGGGGATCGCAGCGCGCATGGTGCGGAACATCGCCTTCACATTGAGGCCGAACGCGACGTCGAAATCGTCGTCGCTCGCCTCGAGGATCGTACCGTTATGGACGATACCGGCGCAGTTGAAGAGGATGTCGGGCTCCGTGCGGGCGATCGCCGCCTCGACCTCGCCTTGGTCCATCACGTCGAGACCGAAGGTGATGACGCCTTCCGGCAGGCCCTTCAGCCCCTCTTCGTTGATGTCCGTCGCGAAAACCGTCGCCCCGTCGCGGGCGAAGGCTTCGACCGTTGCGCGCCCGATGCCCTGGGCCGAAGCCGTGCAGAGCGCGCGTTTACCAGCAAGCCGCATCACCGATTCCCAAAGAGTTCAGCAAAGAAATCGACCATCTGGGGGACCATGCGGTCACCATGGCCGTTGGCCTTCGCGACGCCCAGTGTCTGCTTGGCCGACACCGACATGAGGCTCGGCACGCCGAGCCCGTCCGCCATCGCGGAATAATAGCCGACATCCTTCGTCGCGTTGGCGACGGAGAAGGCGAGAAGGTTGGGATCGCCGTCGATCGCGTAGCCCTTCACGAAATCCATCATGCCGGAGCGCAGCGGCCCGGCCGACATCACGTCATAGAGCTTGTCGCGCGGAATGCCGGCGCAATCGGCCATCGCGAACGCCTCAGACATCGCGCAGGCCGTCGTCATCGCGAAGAAGTTGTTGATCAGCTTCAGCGTATGCCCCGCGCCGAGCGGGCCGACATGGAAGACGTTCTCGCCGAGATCCTTCAGCACCGGCTCGACACGAGCGAAATCGTCCGCAGTGCCGGCGGCCATGATGTTGAGCTTGCCCTCTTTCGCATGGGAGGGCGTGCGGCCGAGCGGGGCGTCCATATAGCGCGAGCCCGCGGCCTCGACCTGTTCGGCGAGGGCCTTGGTGGAGCCGGGAAGCGACGTGCCGAAATCGATCACGATCGAACCGGGCTTCAGGCCGGCGATGACGCCGTCCGGGCCGAGCATCCGGGCCTCGACCGAGGCGGAGGTGTCCATGCAGAGCATGACGATGTCGCTCGCCGCCGCGACGTCCGCCGTGCGCTGGACCTCCGTCGCGCCGCGCGCCACCGCTTCGTCGACGCCTTTGCGGCTGCGGTTGGCGATCACCGTCATCGGATAGCCGAGCGACTGGAGCCGCTCCACCATCGCAGAGCCCATCAGTCCAAGGCCGATGAAGCCGATGGCGGGTTTGTTCGACATACTTCCTCTCCTTCGCTGGGTCTTGCGCCCAATGCAGCGCTCGCGCCCGTCCGCATGGGACGCCGGGTGCGACGCGCACGTCGTTATGGCACACATCCTCGCTCGGGCCCCCCTTCGGACCCGCGACCGGTGGCGTGCGAGATGAATGGGTGGCACAGCACGCCCTAAGAAACAATCGCCCACGTCAGGCGAGCTGCGCCTTACGATCGATAAAAATGGCGGCGGGCGACGGATGCCTCGTTATCCTTGGTAGCGTTCCCGGCGATTTTCCGGCGCGATCATTCCTTCGCCCGGAGCGTCTCGAAATCGACCATGACGTGCTCGGCATAGGCCGGGCGGTCCGAGAGGCGCTCATAATAGGCATCGAGCGCCGGCAGGCTCGGCCGGTCGATCTCCATCTCATAATAGCGGTAGAGAAGATGGGCGAGATTGACGTCGCCGATCGTGAGGGCGTCGCCGGCGATGAAGGGCCGGTCGGCGAGGAATCCGTTGGCCGCGGTCAGCGCTTCGATGGAAGCCTCGAAATTGCGGGCGATCTCCGCCGGCTTGCGCTCCGACGGACGGGTGCGCACCGTCGACCAGAAGAGCAGCATCAACGGGCGCGTCACCGTGTTGTGGGCCCATTCGGCCCACATATCGGCGGCCCCGGCCTTCGCCGGATCGGCCGGCCACAGGCGCCGCTCGGGATCGGCGAGGGCGAGATGGCGCACGATGGCGTTCGATTCGAACATCGCATAGCCATCCATCTCGACCGCCGGAATCCGGCCGTGCGGGTTGAGGGCGCGGAATTGCGGCGTGTCGAGCCCGCCATACATGCCGCCGACATCGTGGCGCTCGTATCGAAGACCCAACTCTCCGATCGTCCACATGACCTTCTGGACGTTCGAGGAGGTGGCGCGGCCCCATACGGTGATCATGGTCGTTTCCTCTTCGCGTTTCATCGCGCGTTGAGGCAATCTAGACCAGTCCCGGGCGCCGATGGCCAGCATCGAACGTCCATCCTCACACAGCGCACGCATCTCGCCGGGCATCGCGGACACGCCGCGGCCGGTGGGACATGCACAGCACCGCTTCGGCGGCTCGAACGGGAGCATCATGCGCAATCTCTTCATCGAAGGCCTGATCACGCTGCGCCAGAGTTACTGGTTCTGGCCTTCGATCCTCACGGCGTTCGCCCTCGTGCTCGGCTTCGCGATGCCCGTGTTCGACGGCTATGTCGGCTCCGACTGGATGCAGCCGCTGCCCTTCCTGCGCCCGTTGCAGGTCGACGGCGCGCGCGATATGCTGACGACCCTCGCAAGCGCGGTCCTCGGCGTGGCCGGCGTCTCCTTCTCGATCACGATGGTCGCCGTCACCTTCGCGAGCGGCAATTATGGCCCGCGCCTCATCGGCAATTTCATGCGGGACCGGACGAACCAGCTCGTTCTCGGCGTCTTCCTGTCGACCTTCGTCTATTGCATCGCGGTGCTGAGCCGCGTCCATGACGAGTCCGACATCGCCGCCGTCGTGCCGCAGATCTCGATCCTCTTCGCGATCGTTCTGACGCTCGCCTCGGTGGGGGCGCTGATCGTCTACATCCACCACGTGCCCGAATCGATCAACATCATGAACCTCGTCGCCCGGATCGGCGGCGAGCTCGAACGCGCGATCGCCGCGATGCTCGTGACGGAGAGCGAACGGGACGAGAAGTGCGCGAACACCCACGACGATCCCGGCGTCGCGGCATGGAGCGAAAACCCCGTCTATAGCGAGCGCGCCACCTCGATCCGAAGCCACGGCACGGGCTATCTCCAATGGATCGACCTCGAGCGGCTCGACGCGATCGCGGCCGAGGCCGACGTGCAGATCGTGCTCGTCCGCTCGGCGGGCGATTTCGTCGTCGAGGGCGAGCCGATCATGACCGTTCGCCCGGCCGAACGGCTCGACGAACGCCATGCGGCCGACCTTGCGATCGCGCTGACGCTCGGCGCCAACAGGACCGAGCTTCAAGACGTCCTCTTCCTGTCGGACGAGCTCGTCGAGGTGCTCGCCCGCGCGCTGTCGCCGGGCGTCAACGATCCGCATACGGCGATGCTCTGCCTTGATTGGCTGCGTGCGGGCCTCAGCATCCTGGCGCGGGAGAAGGGATGCGGCGAGGTCTCGCCCCGTGCGCGGGTGCTCTACACCCGCGTCACCTTCGAGCGCATGATCGAGAGCGCGTTTTCTCAGATGCGCCAATATATTGCCGCTGACCGCAACGTCACGCTGCACGCCATCGGGACGCTGTCGGATCTCGCAGCCGAGGTCAGCGACACGTCCCGCATCGCCGCCCTCGACGAGCAGGCCGAAACGCTCGCCACCTCGGCCCACGAACGCCAGGCCGAGAGCGCGGCCAAGGCGGAGATCGACGCGGCCATGGCGGCCTATCAGGAGCGCAAACGCCGCGGTGACGCCGGGGTTATCGGCCCGCGTCCGGGCTGAGACGGGATCGGGCGAGGGCGTCGCCTTCTCGCAGTGGGCGGCGCGACGTGTGGGCGCCGGGCCAGTCTATCCGCCCGGCTCGAGCGTCACCACCGCGGGGTCGCCCGCGAGCGCGGCGGGGATCGACGGCGTGGTGCGGATGCGGGCGAATTCCGCGCCCGGATCGCTGCCGAAAATCGCCGCCGGCAGGCCGATGAACGCCTTCGGATCAGCCAGATGGCCGACCCGCACGACCACCCCGTCGAACGTGCGTCCCGAATAGGGAAGGTCGACAGACACGTTCTGGCCCGGCGCGATGTCGCTTCCGGCGGCGAAGAGCGCCTGGACATGCCCCTCGGCGCCCTGCTGGTAGAGGAGGCCGAGCGTCTGGCCGCGCACGACACGTTCGCCGGGGTCGGCGAGAATGCGGGCGAGATAACACTCGCACGGGCTGATGATCGTCCGTTGCTCGCTGCCGGCGAGATCGTTCGCGAGGGTGACCAGCGTCGCGCCACGGTCGACCGCTTCGCCCGGCGCGGCCGCCCAATCGAGGACAACGCCCCCCTGCCCGGCCCACACCGCGACGCGCTCCACCGCGACGGCGGCATGTTCGGCCCGCACGGGGCCCGCCGGGCCGCTTTCGGTCCGCGTCTTGTCGGCCGCGAGGGTGAGGATCGCGACCCCCGCGACGAGGCCGATGACGGCGAGATTGAACGGCAGCGACATCAGCGCCGTCAGCGGCCCGACACCGCGCGGTCGCCTGGTGCGCGCGCCCTTGCCGCGTGACGCAGCGCCGGCGGTGGCGGGCGCGGCGTTCGCGACCTGCGCGCGGCGCGGCGCGGCGAACGGCTTTGACTGGAGGCTCACCTGGGTGAGCGCGCGCAGCACCTGGCGCTGCTCCTCGCTCGGATTGATGAAACGCCACCCCGTCCGCTCGGAGGAGCGGTTCGCGACCTCGGCGTCGATGTCCATGTTGACGGCATAGTCGCCAAGATCGATCTCGAGCTCCAGGGTGCGCACGTCGCCGATGCGGTAAAAATGGCCGTCCGATCGGATGGCGATCCCGCCATTCGACCAATCGACCAGCGGGAAAAGCTGATTTTCGATGATGACGGTGCCGCCGCCCTCGATCCGCTGCGCCGTGCGATTGCGCGCGCCGAGCGCGTTGGCCCGTTCCTGCTCGCGCCGAAGGTCGGGCTCAGGCGGTGGCGGCACGGTGCGGGCGCGGTCTTCCGGTCCGTAGGCGCGGCGCGGGGTGGCCGCGATGATCGGGCGGTCCTCCTCGACGGGCGGCTCCGATGACGCGGCCGCGGCCGCGGCGACGAGTGCGGTGTTTGCGGCGTTCGCCTCGCCGCCCGTCGGGGAAATGTCGGCCCGGCCGGTGGTGCGATCGCGTCCCTGGCGGCCGCCTTCGCGGCGGCCACGCGCCCTCATGCGCGCCTCCCCGGCGTCGCGCGTTCCGCTCGGCTTGACGACCTGCGGCTCGCTCGAGGGCATCGGCACATTGTCGAGGGTGACGGTCCAACCGCCATAACCATATTCGATTCCATCCGTCTGCGACGCGGATTGCGGCTCGTTGCGGTCGACCGCCATCGCCTCGTCGTCTCGTGCGCGGCGGCGGCGTAGGCGTGCACCCACTGTGCTCTCGGTCAAATCGTCTCCGCTTCCGCCCATCCGGCTCCCTGCGTCGCTGCGGACACTATGGGCCGGATCGGACACTTTGTCAGTCGACTTCCCTCTAGCGTGAATAGGAATAATCAACCATTGCGTGTGTGTCTAGACGATTTCCCTCTATGGTCGGAATCCCGCGACCCGACGGCGCCAGCGCTTCGGCCCCTGCGAGACCGCTTGACCCCGGCCGAGGCGGACCGATTCATCTGCATCCAACGCGCCGGCCACCCCCATCGATCCGCACCCGGCGCACTTTTCGCGCGGCGCGGCCATCCGAGGCGCATGCCGACCGATCGGCGACGGGTGGCGTTTAGCGTTGGCCGCCGATCAAGACGTAGCTGAAGTTCTGATTAAACGGGATGACACCCTCGATATACTGATCGACGAAGAGGTTGATCTTCGCGATCCGGCTCTTCGGCACGATGACGATGTCGAAGGGCTGCAGCAGGGTGTTCTCCGTCGGCGTCCCGTCCCGCGAGAAGGACTGGAGATCGAGGAAGCGCATCATCGGCAGGTCGTTCGGGCCGCGGCGGATGAGGACGACATTCTTGCGCTCGGCCGTATCCTCGAAGCCACCGGCGAGGAACACCGCCTCGAGGACGCCGGTCTGCCCGTTGAGCGGATAGGCGCCGGGATCGGAGACCTCACCGCCGACATAGACCTGGCGGTTGCCGAAATCCGTCGGGATCACACCGACATCGGGAAAGCGCAGATACTTCCCGTAACGCGCCTCGAGATCGGCCTGGAGCGCCTCGGGCGTGCGCCCGGCGGCGTGAACCTTGCCAACGAGGCCGATATAGATGTTCCCGTCGGGGGCGACGGTCGTCGTCACGTCCTCGTCGTCGTAGAAGGGGAGCGTCACTTTGAGGGTGTCGCCGACGACGAAGCGCATGCCGCTATCATATCCCTCGGCCCACGGCTGGAAGCCGCTCGGCACCGGCATCGCGGTCACCGGTGCGGCGCCACGCGACGCGCAGGCGGGCGCGCACGCGCCGCGCGCATCCTCCGGCGCCTTGTAGACAGGGCACGCGGCGGCGGACTGCGGCGCGCACACGTCGCCCGATTGCTGGGACGCGCATGCAGAAAGAAAGAGGGCGAGGGCCACGACGGCCAGACGCACGATGCCACACTCCTCGGATGAGCCAACGCGACACGTTCGTCGCGATATGGTTAATGGGTGACTAATCGCGCCCCACGCTGTCCACAGCCCCGGGCCGGCTTCAGTATGCATTCTCCGATCGCATAACGAGCGACAGCGGCGTCATCGCGAGGATGTAAAGGTCGAACCAGAAGTTCCAGTTCTCGATATATTCGATGTCGTAGCGGACACGGACGAGGAGCTTGCGGTTGGTGTCGGTCTCGCCGCGCCAGCCGTTCACCTGCGCCCAGCCGGTGATCCCCGGCTTGACCCGGTAGCGGCGCATATAGTCGGCGACCGCCTCCTCGAAGGGCTTCCCCTCCGACTTGGTGCCGAGCGCATGGGGCCGCGGACCGACGAGGCTCATGTCGCCTTGGATGACGTTGAGGAGCTGGGGCAGCTCGTCGATCGAGGTGCGGCGGAGAAAGCGGCCGACACGCGTCACGCGCGGATCGTCCTTCGTGGTTTGCGCCGCGCCGGCGAAATCGGCGAGATCGGTCCGCATCGTGCGGAATTTGTAGATCGTGAAGATCCCGCCATTCCACCCGCGGCGCGGCTGCCGGAAGAAAACCGGCCCTTTGGAATCGAGCTTGATCGCGATAGCCGCGGCGATGAGAACCGGCGAGATGAGGACGAGAACGAGGCTCGCGAGGAGCCGATCCTCGATGAACTTCGCAACGCCCGCCCACCCCTCGATCGGCGCCTCCATCGCGCGCAGCATCGGAGCGCCGCCGACGACCTCGAACGGGCGGTCGAAAAAACGCCACATCGCGAGATCCGGCGCGAACAGCACCGTCACCGAATAGCGCGACAGGCGGTTCATGATCTGGGTCAGCCGCTCGACGGCGCTGAGCGGCAAAGCGACGATGACCTCATCGACATAGCCACGCTCCACGGCGTCTTCGAGCTCGGCGAGCCCGCCGCGGCGCTCATAGCCTTCGATGCTGGCGGGCACCCGCTTGAAGCGCTCGTCATAAAAGCCGACCAGCAGATAATTCGCGTCGTCGCTCGCCTTCAAATGCTCGATCACGGCGACGCCCTGCGCATCGCCCCCATAGATCGCGACGCGACGCTGGAGATGGCCGCGCGACATCGCGAAGCGGACGATGGCGCACACCACCATCCGGTAAAGCAGGATGCAGAGGACCACCGTCGCGGCCCAGACGAACAGCCATTCGCGCGTGTATTGCGCGCCGAGCCGGAAAGCCACCGTGACGGTGGCGACAACGAGAAAGGTGAGGAGGCAGGCGCGCAGGATCCGCCGCACGAGGCGCGGCGTCACCTTGTGGGCGGGAATGCGATAGACGGAATTGTGCTGCGCCATCCGCGAGAAGACGAAGGCGGCGATCGAAACGATCACCAGATTGGAGATCGTCGCCTCTCCGCCGCCGACGAGAAGCTGCGAGACGACGAAGCCCGACAGAAGGAAGACGAGAAAATCCCCGACGCCGAGCGCTCGGTCGATATTGCGCAGGTCGAGATAATGCGGCCGAAGCCCTTGCACCGGCGGCCCTTTCGGGGTCGGTGCGGGCGCCTGTGCGGACGCCTCTGCGCGAGCCGCCTCGCGGTTGCCATCCGCCTCGTGGGATTCCGCCTCGTGCGATGGTGCCGCGATGCTTTGGGACCGTCCCTGCCGCGTCATGTTCGATCACTCATCTTCGGCGCCGGCGACACCTGCGGCAGCACAACCCATCCAGCGACGTCGATCGACCGACGCCGGCATGTAGCCCGACATCGCGTCGCCCGAGATGCAACAATGCAACCCGACCCGAGCGCATACCCGAGCCGAATCCGATTCGAGCCGCGCGCCGTCATCATCACATTCGGGCCGTCCGAACGACCCTTACGGCCCTTCTGACGACGGCGAGCGATCAGCGACTATTCGTGATGCCACACGCACAAGGTATGAAGGCAAAGTCTATCGACTGCAATCATTTCATGGTTCGAGGCCTGCATTCCGCACCGCCCGGCTCCGATTTGCAGTCGATGCCCAACTATCGCCACCTCTTACCGAAACTTGTAAATACACCGATGAAAAGGTTAAGCATTTCGCGGTGCGAAAAATTGCCTCGCCTCAGATGTTTGATCTTGAGTGCCTGCTCCCCGCACCGGCGATGGGTTTTGGCACCGGCCATGACGACATCCAATGCATGCATAACCTTATTATTGCCATCATAGGTTATTCCTATGCGGCCCGCCGGCAATGGAGAGGCAAGCATTTCTGTGTACCCTGACATGAGATTGGTGGCCCTGCCCGAGTTGCGTTTGTAGATTGAAAATGGACCGATCGAGCAGCGCTTCGGGCCTGGTTCGGCGGATCGGCGCCGCGCCGTAAATTGGCGAAATGTGCGGCGAGGACGTGCCACGTGCTCGCTCTCGCCAGGGAGGCTAGGCTGGCTGTCAGTCACGGCATCGACGCGGAGATGACGAACGAGGCGGGGATGATGCGGGCGTCGCGCACGGCCGGCGCGTCCGTGCGACTGCCGTCCGACGCGGCGGCATGACGGCGCTCGCGAGCGAGACCGCGCCGAACCGGACCCCACCCGGCGCGGACACCGACCTCGCCAACCCGCTCAACCCGATCCTCTGGCTGATCGCCGCGCTCTGGCAGTACAAATGGCTGATCGTCACCGTCGTGACCGTCGGGGTCGTCGCGGCGGCCTTCCTCGCCTTGCGCATTCCCGACAATTACACCGCCGGCGGCCTCCTCGAGATCAATCCGCGTCAGACGAGCCTGCTCGACGACAATGCGCAGGACACCCAATATATCCCGCCCGAGACGCTGACCGAGACCGAGGTCCAGGTCATTCGCTCCTACAGCGTGCTGTCGCGTGTCGTCGACACGCTCGATCTCGAATATTCGAGCGCCAATCCCCTCCTCGGCGAAGCCCGTTCCACCGGCGCGCCGACGATGACGCGTGAATCCGCGCGCAACGTCATCGTCTCGGAATTGCGCAACGGTCTCAGCGTTCAGCCGACGGGCCGCTCGTTCATCGTCGACGTGCGCTATGAAGCCGGCGAGCCGGCTTTCGCCGCCGAGGTCGTGAACGCGGTGATGGCGTCTTATCTCGGCGTCGAGGTGAACGAACTGCGCTCGCGCGCCCGCGATGCGGTCACCGCCCTGTCGGACCGCCTCGAAGCCTTGCGCACCGATCTCGACCGGCGCGAGCAGGACGTCCAGGATTTCCGCAGCCGCAGCCGCGTCACCGAAGGCGCCGGGACGGACCTCCTCGCCGAACAGCTCACCCGCGTCAACGAAGAGCTGATCCGCGCCCAGTCGGCCCTCGCGGTCGCCGCCGCCACCTCGCGCCAGGGTGGCCAGGCCGACGCCGCCCTGCCCGAGGTGGTGAACTCGCCCCTCATCCAGACCCTTCAGGCCCAGGCCGCCGAGCAGGAGAAAATCGTTTCCGAGCTCGCCGCGATCTATCGCGCCTCCCACCCGCGGCTGATCCAGGCGCGCGATGCGCTCGCGGTCCTGCGCAATACCATCGTGCAGGAGACCGCCAAGATCGCCGCCTCGCTCCAGACCAGCGAGGCCGTACAGAGCGAGCGCGTCGCCGCCCTGCGCAGCGAGGTCGAGACCTTGCGCGACCAGCTCAACGAGCAGCGGGCGGCCGAGCTCGAATTGCGCCGCCTCGAGCGCGAGGCGGAGGCGTCCCGCCGGATCTACGAGACCTTCCTCAACCGCTTCAACGAGGTGCAGGGCACCGAGGGGCTCGAGCGGCCGCGCGGCCGGATCGTCGCCGCCGCGGTGCCGCCGACGAAACCGTCCGGCCCCAACCGCCTCCTCGTCGTCGCCGGGGGCGGGATCCTGTCGGGCGCGGCGGCCTTCGCCCTCGTCGTCGGGCTCGCGCTTCTCGATGCCCGGATCCGCACCCGCGCCGACCTCTCCCGCGCGACGGGCATTCCCCCGGTCGCGGTCGTCCCGCCCGTCCCGCGAGGCCGCGGGCGACGCGCGCGACGCCGGAATGCGGCGTTCGCAGAGGCCATCACGCATCTCCGCGCCGCGCTCATTCTCGGCAGCGGAACGTCCGGGCCAATGGCCATCGCGCTCACGGCGGCCGACGGTGCGGCCGGCCACAACGCGCTGTCGATGGCGCTCGGCCAGGCCTGCGCGATCGCGGGCGACACGACCGTCCTCGTCGACGCCGACTTCACGCGGCCGAGCGCCCATGTCGAGCTGTCCGGCAGCAACGAGTTCGGCCTTTCGGACCTCCTTCAGGCGCGCGGCGACGTCGATGCGGCGCTACAGCTCGATCCGGCCTCCCCCTTGCAGTTCATCGCGCCCGGCCGGCTGACCGACGCGACGCTCTTCCGCAGTGTCGCGATGGCCGATCTTCTGAACGCCCTTTACGTCCGGTTCGATGTCGTCCTCGTCAACCTGCCGCCGCTTCTCGACCAGCCGGAGGCCCAGGCGCTCGCCGGCGAGGCGGACGTGACGGCCCTCGTGGCGCGCGCCGGGGTCTCTGAACGGGCGAGCCTCACCGAGCTCGTGTCGATGCTCCACTTTGCCGGCCGCGGACACCGGGTCGCCACCGTCCTCATCAGACGCTGACGCGGACCCGGACGGCGACCGCGATCGCGGGGCGCAATGGCCGCACCCACTTTGAACGCGGCACCGCGACATCACATGTCCCCTATCCGCCGCGGCCGACGGGCACGTTCGCGGATCGCACCGTTCCACACGAAGCGTGGATCGGTGCGGGAACTCGCAGGCTCTCAGCTCCGTTGGTCGCAGGTCATGGTCTCTCTGTCTCCGTCCGCGATTGGACACCAAACCCGCCAGGCGTTCGGCCTCGCAGGGCTTGCCGCCTCGGTGCTGCGTCGCTCGATCGGGCGGCGCTTCCCCGAACTCGCCGCCGAGGATCGGCTCGCGATGGTGCCGAAGGCCGCCCCGGTCTCAGCCCCGATCAGCATCCGCTGGAACGATCATCACGTGCCCTTCGTCGAGGCGACGACGGAGCATGACGGCGCCGTCGGACTCGGCATCGTGCACGGACATTTGCGGCTCGCGCAGACGGAGCTGATGCGCCGTGTCGCCTATGGCCGCCTCGCCGAGGTGGTGGGCGAGCCGGCGGTCGAACTCGACACCTTGCTGCGTCTCGTCGATTTCCCGCGCGCGAGCGAGGCCTCCCTCGCTCTCCTCCCCGACGAGACGCGCGCCTGGGCCGAAGGCTTTGCCGCTGGAATCACCGCGGCGGCCGAGGCCCAGCCCCTCCCGCCGGAGTTCGACATCCTCGGGATCACCCCGGACCCGTGGACCGTCGGCGACATCTTCGCCGTCTCGCGGCTCTGCTCGGCCGATTATGCCTGGCGCGTGTGGCGCACGCTCAACCCGCTGCGCGAGCACGAGGAATGGACGCGCATGTGGGCCGATCTCGTCGGCGTCGCGGCGGTGGCGGACGAGGATATTCCGGTCGGCGCCGAAGCGCTCGACGAGGCGCTGCCGACCACCTTCACGCACACCGGCTCGAACGCCTATGCCGTCGCCGGACGCCGCACCAAATCCGGCGCGCCGCTTCTCGCGTCCGACCCCCATCACATCATCACCACTCCCAATCTGTGGCTCATCGCCGGGATGCGGACGCCGGCCGTCTCGGTCTGGGGCTTCATGATCCCGGCGTTGCCGATCTTCGGCGTCGGCCGCAACGCGTACGGCGCATGGGGCGGGACGAACCTGCACGCCACCTCCTCGGAGCTGATCGACCTCACCGGCGAGACGCTCGAGGAGCGGGAGACCACGATCGCGGTGCGCGGCAAATCGCCGAGGACGGTGACGACCCGTCAGTCCGAGCTCGGCCCGGTGATCAGCGACGCCAAGCCGTTCCGCATGAAGTCCGACACCGTTGCGCTCCACTGGCTCGGCCACAAGCCGAGCGACGAGTTCACGCCCTTTTATGCGATGATGCGCGCGCACGACTGGCCGGCCTTCGAGGATGCGGTCGACGCCTATGCCCTGCCCGGCCTCAACATGATCTGGGCCGGAACCGACGGGACGATCGGCAAGATGATCGGCGCGCACGTGCCGCGCCGGCCGCTGACGACGCCGGCCGATCTCGTCATCAGCAAGGCGGACGCGCACACCCAGTGGGCGAACCTCCTCACCGGCAAGGATTTGCCCCAATCGGTCGACCCGGAGGAGGGTTTCGTCGCCTCCGCCAACGAGGCGCCCGTCGATCCGCCGGTCACGATCAGCCTCTTCTTCGCGGCCGAGCACCGGATCCGCCGGATCGTCGAATTGTTGTCGGCGCGGACGGATCTCACGCTCGACGATCTCAAGGGCTTTCAGCTCGACGTCTACCACAAGGCGGCGGACACGCTCGCAAGGCGCCTCGTGGGGATCGCCGAAGGGATCGGCCGGACCGGCCCCGTCCTCGACGCGATCAAGAGCTGGGACGGGCAATATCGCGCCGACTCGCGCGGCGCCCTCGCCTTCGAGCTCTTCGCCGCGCCGCTGATCGACGGGCTCGAAGCGCGCTCGCCCCACCGCATCGTCAGCCCCTATTGGCGGCCGTTCTCCCGCCTCACGCGCCTCGTCGACGCCGCGACGGAGGCCGACCTCGAAGCCGCGCTCGGCGAGGCGCTCGACGCGGCGGAGGCCCCGTTCGCGAAGACCGGCACCTGGGGCTCGCTCCACCGGCTGCGCCTTGCCCACCCGCTCACCCGCATCCCGTGGCTGAAGACCCGCCTTCCCGCGCTCGACTTCCCCTCGGGCGGAACGAACGACACTTTGATGAAGTCGATGCATCCCTTCACCCAGAAGGTGCATTCGACCAATTTCGGCGCGAACGCCCGGTTCTGCGCCGATCTCGCCGATATCGACGAGACCTATGCCGTCCTCCTCGGCGGTCAGGACGGCTGGCCCGGCTCGCGCACGATGTTCGACCAGGTCGGCCATTGGCGGCGCGGCGAACAGATCCGCCTTCCGCTGCGGCCGGAGAGCGTCGCGAGCGCCTTCCCCTACGTCACCCCGATCACCCCGGTCGAGGCGGCCTAGAATGCTCGATGCGACGCCCTTTCTGCGCGGCTATGCCCGGCTGCGCCAACGCCGCCTTGCGCGCCACAGCGCCGCCTCGCTGCAGGAATCGCAGCTGCTTTCCCTCGTTCATCGCGCACGCGGGACCCAATTCGGCCGCGACCACGATTTCGGCGCGATCGAGAGCGTTGCCGATTATCAAACCCGCGTCCCGCTGCGCTCCTTCGAGGATTTCCGCGCCGATTATTTCGACGCCGCCTTCCCGGTGCTCGAAGATCTCACCTGGCCGGGGCGTATTCCCTATTTTGCGGCCTCGTCGGGAACGTCGAGCGGGCGCACCAAGCACATTCCGATCTCCCGCGAGATGCTGCGCTCCAACGCGCGCGCCGGGACGGACATGCTCGGCTATCATGCCCGCCTCCATCCCCATTCCAAGGTGCTCGGCGGCAAGAGCTTCATGCTCGGCGGCTCTGTCGCGATGGAGGATCTCGGCCACGGGGTGAAATCGGGCGATCTGTCGGGCATCGCGCGGCTCGAAAATCCGCGCTGGTCGACGCCGTTCGTCTTCCCGTCCATCGAGGAGGCGCTGGAAGCGGATTGGGAGAACAAGATCGACCGACTCGCGCGCCTTTCGGTCAAGGAGCCGATCCACTGCATCGCCGGGACGCCGAGCTGGCTGCTCCTCTTTTTCGAGCGCCTCGCCGAGATCACCGGCCGCGGGCACGATGTGTCGGCCTTCTATCCTGAGCTCGATCTGATGGTCTATGGCGGCATGAGCTTCGCCCCCTATCGGGACATTTTCGAGACCTGGTTTCCGCGCGGCGGGGTCGACTGGCGGGAAGTCTATTCGGCGAGCGAGGGCTTCGTGGCGAGCGCCGATCGCGGCATGGACGACGGGATGCGCCTCAATCTCGATATCGGGCTGTTCTTCGAGTTCGTGCCGATCGCCGAATGGGAGGCGGAGAACCCGACCCGCTATTGGATCGGAAACGCGCCGGCGGGCGAATATGGCCTCGTGCTGTCGACCTGCGCCGGGCTCTGGGCCTATCGGCTCGGCGATGTCGTGGAGCTTCTGCCCGGCGAGCCGCCGCGGGTGAAGGTGACGGGCCGCACGTCCTATTATCTCAGTGCCTTCGGTGAGCACGTCTCCGGCCAGGAGATCGAGCGCGCCGTCCTCGCCGCCGCCCAAGCGATCGGGCGTCATGTCACCGAGTTCTCCGTCGCTCCGATCTATCCCGAAGCGGGCGACCATGCCGGCGGCCATCAATATGTCGTCGAACTCGACACGGTGCCCGATGCGGACGCCGCCGCGCGATTTGCCGCGGTGCTCGACGAGACACTTCAGAGCGGCAACGAGGACTATGAAGTCCACCGGCGGAACGACTATCAGCTCAAACCGCCGCGCGTCGCCTTCGTCCCGCATGGCGCGTTCACCGACTGGATGCGCGAGCGCGGCAAGCTCGGCGGACAGAACAAAGTGCCCCGCGTCGCGCTCGCCAACGGCGTGCGGGATGATCTATTGAGGCTCGCGGCGCGCCATTCCGCTCAGGAACGCGTCTGACTTCTGCCCTCGAAGACGCGGCGAGCGATGACCAAGACCCCCTTTCAGCGCGTCCAGCTCGTCACCGCGAGCCCGTTCGGCCCCGCCGACCCCGCTCGCGCCGAGGCGATCGAGACGCGGCTCTATCGGCCGCAGTCGGTCGATGGCCGTTGCCCGGCGCTCGTGATCAGCGCCGGCGGTCGGACCGAAGCGGCCGAACGATGCGCACGGCGCGCGACGCGGACCGGGGCGATCGCGCTCATCGTCGACACCGCCGCGGCGCGGCGGGCGCGGGGAGCCTTCGCCCGCGTGCGCGTCACCGAGGCGATGGCCGTCGCCGACGCCTTCGCCGCCTTGGTCTATCTCGCCACCCGCGATGACGTCGACCCGGCGTGCATCCATCATGCGGGCCTCGCCGATGGCGGAACGGCGGCCATCCTCACGACCTATCGCCAGTTGCAGCAGCGCTTTCGACCGGACGGGCCGGCCTTCGCGAGCCACCTCGCGATCGACGCCCCACCGAACGTGCGCATGGAGGACTACCGGACGACCGGCGCGCCCGTCGCCCTCGCGTTCGGCGCCGGCTGTCCGGCCGACACCGCGCGGCTCGACCTCGTCGCCGGCGATCTCGAGCAAGGCGGATCGTCCGTCTCCCGGCATGTGGTGGACGCGATCGCCGAGGACTGGCACCCCGCGCCCGCGCTCCGCGTCACACCGGATGGACGCGTGGTCGATGATCAGAGCGGCCGTCCGGTGAAGGGCCTTCTCGGCCGCTATTTCGCGCTGCGGCGGGCGCGGCGGCGCCCCCGCCCCGCGCCGGTCGAGGCCGACGCGACCGCGACGCTCGACGGTCTCATTCGCGCCCAGCTCGGCGGAGCGGCAGCATCGGCGCGCGAGACGCCGGCCGGCTGACGCCGGCGGCCAGGCCCGGCTTATCGCGGGCGTCGCCAGCGGTCCGGTTGATGTGCTTTAGTCTGCCGGAGGATCGTCCAAGGAGCGACAGATGGTGTCCCATCCCGTCCCCTCACGCCGCGCCGATTATGCGCTGTGCGAGACGATCGCGAGCCGTTGGGCCGACAATGACGTCTACGGCCACGTCAACAACGCGGCCTACTACACGATGATCGATTCGGCGGTAAACCGTTATATGATCGCCCGCGCGGGGATCGACATTCACAGCGGCCCGTTCATCGCGCTCGTGGTGGAGACGGGATGTCGCTTCCACCATCCGCTGCATTTTCCACAAAATATCGAGATCGCGATCAAGGTCGCCCGGATCGGCCTATCGAGCGCCACGTGGCACGTCGCCCTGTTCGAGGCGCCGGCCGCACCCGAGACCTCGGCCGCGGCGGACGCGCACTTCACCCACGTCCTCGTCGACCGCGCGACGCGGCAGGCGACGCCGTGGCCCGATCGGATGCGCGACGCCCTGTCGGCGGCGATGGGGTGAAGGGTGGCCGACGGGGCGTCACCCTGGTCGAGCCGGGCCCGAGACGAGAAAGGGCCCCGGAGTCAGCGACCCCGAGGCAAGTTTGAGGCAGTGGATGCCGGCCGCATCCTCATCGAGCGACGCGACCGCCAGTGGTGCAGCCCGACAGGCGGGCTGGTCGTTGCCCCGCCGGCGCGACGGCCCGCGGGACAGAACCGCGAACGGTTGATCCCGGCTCAGCGCATATTGACGACGCGCACCGCGGGGCTCGCCGACGCCGAGGTCGGCGGCATCACGAGACGCGGGCCGGACGGCGGCGGCGCCACCGTGGGCGTCGTCGAGGCGGGCGGCGCGCTCGGGCGCAGCGAGGTCGACGGCGAGGGCACGGTATAGGTCGGCGGCGGAGCCGGCGAGTTGCTCGGCAGGTTCGACGTGCCGACCGCGGGTTCCGACAGATCCGTCTGCTCCGGCCGCGGGACGACGGCAGCGCCTTCGACCGGCTCGTTCAGCACCTGCGGACGCACCGGCACGGGCGCCGATGCCGGACGCGAGGCGCGCGACGGCGCCGGGCGCTTGATCGTCGTCCGCTGCGGCTCGCGATAGGATGTCGGCGCAATCACGGTCGGATCGACGACCTGTTCGGGCAGGATCGTCTCCCCCGGCCGGCCGATCCGCGGATCGGGCTCCGGCGGGTCGCCATAGGGGTTCCACGTCTTCGACATGAAGTAGCCGTTGATCGTCAAACCGTAGGCGAGGAGGAGGAGGCTGCGGGCGTCGGTGTTGTTCTCGCAAAGCCGCAGGCGCCAGGTGATCGCCCCACGCTGGAACGAGAAGACGCGCGCATCGGCGGCGATGCGCTGCCAGGCATAGATGCAGGTCGCCTTGCCCGAGCCGCCGGTGGCGTAGCTGAACGGACCATAACGGTTCTGTGCATAAAGTCCCGACACGCGCATCGGAACGCCGGGAAAGCGCTCGTTCAGCTCCTGGCGGATGTCGGTGACGTTCATCAGATCGGTCGAGAGGGTCGATTGACCCGCATCCCGCCCCATCGGCCCGAACGCCCGCACATAGATGACGTTCTGGCCCGAAACGGACGAGCCATTATCGAGAATGATGTCTTGCGCCAACGCGTTCGCATAACGGTTTTCGACGACGGCGATCACCTCTGGCCCACCCGGCGGGGGTGTCATGAAGGCCTCGGTCACGGGCACGGAATTGCCGAGCGTCGCCGTTCTGACGCCACCGGCATTGTACCCGCACCCGGCCAAGGCTGCCGAGATGAGGATCGCGATCGTCTGGTGCGCCTTTCGCAAAGTCAGGATCATCGCATCCAGCCTCATATTGGTCTTCGGCGCGCCGCACGTGTGGCGGCACGCATGGCCGAATCGAATCAATTCGGCTTCTCTCGCGCGAGAGTGGCGGGCGATCCTTGAGCATTTGTTAACCTTGACGACGATTAACGTTAACTCCGTTGGATGACCGCCACGCAGGCCCGCGAGGCTCGGGAAGGCCATCCTTGAGAGGCTGCGATTAACGTCGCGTTCACCATCCCCCGCGAGCCTAGTCGGAGGGTTGGCGTGCGATTCGAGGCGGGCGCGCTTTGGCGCAGTCGGCCGCGTTGATTGCCGCGTGCGAATTCAGTAGTCACCATTCTGGCGACAGGATGGGCTCATGGTGCAGAACTTGCTATGAGGCACGAGCCCGAATTTGTCGGAAATGTGGCATACACAGCGGATGCAGACGGGCGTTGATTCGCCACGCGGCCACAGTTTGACAAATTTTGTCAGACTCGGGGTCTCATTGAGGACGGTGCCATGAGGTTTTTGGTTCTACTGCTCTGGCTGGCCGCGGTGGCGGTGATCCTCTTTATGGTGACGCAGCCGGTCAGCCTCGACACGCACTTCGTCACGTCTCTCATCATCGTGGTAATCATCGCGATTTTGAAGATGTTCGACCGGCAAGGCGCCTTCCGCGCCATCGTCCTCGCCCTCGGGACGGCCGTGGTGCTGCGCTATCTCTATTGGCGCACCTTCACGACCATTCCGCCGGTCTCCGAGCTGCAGAACTTCATCCCCGGCATTTTGCTCTATTTCGCCGAATTCTATTCGGTGATGATGCTGTTCCTGTCGCTGTTCGTGATCGCGGATCCGCTCAATCGGGCCAAGCGCACGCTGACGCGGGACGCCCCTCGCCCGACGGTCGACGTCTATGTGCCGACGATCAACGAAAGCCCGCAACTCCTCGCGACGACGCTGTCGGCGGCGAAACAGATGGACTATCCGCGCGACCGGCTGAACGTCTTCCTCCTCGACGATGGCGGGACGGACGAACGGACCGAGAGCGCCGATCCGCGTGTCGCGGCGACGGCGCAGGAGCGCCGGCGCGAGCTCCAGCAGCTCGCCCGCGATCTCGGCGTCAACTATCTGACGCGCTCGGCCAACATCAACGCGAAGGCCGGCAACCTCAACAACGGCCTTGCCCATTCGACGGGCGAGTTCGTCGCCGTGTTCGATGCCGACCACGCCCCCGCGCGCGACTTTCTGAACGAGACACTCGGCTATTTCTACGACGATCCGCGCCTCTTCCTGGTGCAAACGCCGCACTTCTTCATCAACCCCGACCCGCTCGAGCACAATCTCGAGACCTGGAACCGCATGCCGTCGGAGAACGAGATGTTCTACGGCGCGATCCAGAAGGGTCTCGACAAGTGGAATGCGAGCTTCTTCTGCGGTTCGGCCGCGGTGTTGCGCCGCTCCGCACTCGAAGAAATCGGCGGCTTCGCCGGTTCCTCGGTGACGGAGGACTGCGAGACCTCGCTCCAACTGCACCGCGAGGGCTGGAACTCCGCCTTCGTCGACCGGCCGATGATCGCCGGTCTTCAGCCCGAGACGTTCGCGAACTTCATCGGCCAGCGCTCGCGCTGGTGTCAGGGCATGATGCAGATCCTGTTCCTGAAGAACCCGTTGATCCAGGGCGGGCTCAGCTTGGCGCAGCGGCTTTGCTACATGTCGTCGATGTTCTACTGGCTGTTCCCGATCGCGCGGCTCATCTTCCTCTTCGCGCCGCTCTTCTATCTCTTCTTCGGCCTGTCGATCTTCGACGCGTCGGGCGCCGAATTCGCCGCCTATACGATCACCTACATCCTCGTGAACCTGCTGCTGCAGAACTATCTGTGGAGCCGGGTGCGATGGCCCTTCGTCTCCGAGCTCTATGAGACGATCCAATCGGTCTACCTGATCCGCGCGTTGGGCGCGGTGACGCTCAGTCCGAGGCGGCCGAAATTCCGCGTGACGACGAAGGGCGAGACGAACCGGACATCGCGCATTTCCGAGCTTGGCGGCCCGTTCTACTTCATTTTCTTCCTGCTCCTCGCGGGCGTCGTCGCCACGATCTATCGTGTCATCACGCAGCCCTTCGCGGCGGATATCGCGCTCGTCGTCGGCGGGTGGAATCTCTTCAACATCCTTCTGATGGGCGCGGCGCTCGGCGTCGTCGCGGAGCGGCGGCAGCTTCGCAGCTCGCAGCGCGTGGCGATCGACCGGCCGGCCGAGATCATCTATGGCGACCGCGTGATCCCGGCGAAGATCGACGACGTCTCGATTTCCGGTGCGCGCGTTCTCGTGCCGGCGAACGTGCTGCGGCAGATCAAGCCGGGCGAGCAGATCATCATGCGCTTCCAGCCGATGGCGCCGCTCTCCTCCAACGAGCTGCCGCTGACGGTCCGCTCGGTGGTGCGTGACGAAGGCGGCGTCGCTCTCGGCTCCGAGTTCGCGGTGGTCGATCCGCGCCAGTACGAGCTCGTCGCCGACCTCGTCTTCGCGAACTCGGACGAATGGGTCCGCTTCCAGGCCTCGCGCCGTAAGGATGTCGGCGTCATTCGCGGGGTGGTCGAATTCATCTCGCTCGCGATCTTCCAGATGGTGCGCGGGTTGTCCTACCTCCTCACCTCGGCGGGCCCTCGCCGCGCCGCGGCGGCCCCGAAACAGGCCGACACGCCCGCGGCGCAGAGCCCGGCCCAGCCTCAACCCCGACGCGGCGGCTTCATCGGCGCGGACCCCAACGCCATCGTCACCGGCGGCGGCTCCGCTGCGGCGATGCACGGCGGTGCAAGCTCCCGCCCGACGCATACACGAGCCGACCGATGAGGATTGCGATCATGCGTCCCTCCCGCCTTCTCGGCGCCACGGTGCTCTCGGCCGCGGTCCTCGGCCTCGCGCTGCCGGCCGTCGCCCAGCAGCAACCCGCCCCCTTCTCCTTCTCCCTCGACGGCGCCACGGCGGCTCCCGCCGCCCGGCAGTCCCCGGCCGGAGCGAACGCCAGCGAGGCGCCGCCGCAGCTTCCCCGCGGCGGTGCGACCAACACCGCGCCGGCGAGCAGCACCTCGCGCCCGGGCGCCCGCCCGTTCGACATCAACGGCGACGGTCGCGCCCCGCCCACCGAGGTCGTGGACGAAGAACAGGAATATTTCGGCCCATCGACGACGACCTCGCCGCTCTCGGCCGGCCGGCCGTCGCCCGATGTCCTGCCCCTCGACGCGATCAGCCAGGAGCAGCGGCGCGAGTTGCAGCGTGTCCTCAAGGAGGATTCGAGCCAGGTCCGCGAGCTGCGCGTCAATGTGGAGAATGACCAGGATTGGATCGATTCGGTCGTCGAGCGGCCGATCGTTCCCTTCCGCACGCTCCGCCTCGACGGTGAGATCGACTATCGCTCGTGGAGCGTCTTCCTCACCGCAGCCGAGGCTGCGCGCGGGGGAACGCTGTCGATCGCCTTCACCAATTCGGTTCTCGTCCTTCCCGAAGCCTCGCGCCTCCGCGTCTATCTCAACGGCCGCCAGATCGCGCAGACCGCGATCGACAGCCCGGACCGGACCAAGGTGATCGCGCTGCCCGTTTCCTCGCAGCTTCTGCGCCCCGGCGAGAATGCGCTGCGGATCGAGACCGACATGCGCCACCGCATCGACTGCTCGATCCAGGCGACCTACGAGCTGTGGACCCGGATCGACACCCGTCTCACCGGCTTCACCTTCGAGGGCGGCCGCATCCCGTTGAGCGGGATCAACGATCTCGGCGCGGTCGGCGTCGGAACCAACGGCGCGACGCGGCTGCGCATCTACCAGGAGCAGGCCGGCAACCCGACCAATATCGACCGGATGCTCCGCGCCGTTCAATCGGCCTCGCTGCGCGGTCGCTTCGCCCAGCCGCTCGTCGAGGTCGTCAACTCGATGGACGGTGCCGTCGCGACCCCCGGCATCCTCAACATCATCATCGGCCCTTACGAGGCCATCCGCGGCGTCTCCAACGTCGTGCCGCGCGAAGGCGCGCTCGGCCCCGTGACCGCGCTCGTCGACGATGCCGAGATCGGGCCGACCCTCGTGATCACCGGCCCCGGCGAGCGCGATGTCGACGCCGCGCTCGCCCGCTTCGACGCGCCCGAATTCGCCGAGACGCAGCAATCCCCGATCGCCGCCATCCCGCCCTGGATGGTGCCCGACAGCGTCCGGGTGAACGGTGCCGACACGGTGACGCTCCGCGATGGGGGTGTCGAGACGATCAACTTCTCCGGCCGCCACTTCACCACCCACTTCTCGGTGACGCTGCCGCCGGACTTCTACGCCGCCGCCTATGGCGAGGCGCTGCTCCTCCTCGACGCCGCCTATTCGAGCGAGGTCGAGCCCGGCAGCCGCCTCACCGTCTCGGTGAACGGGGTTCTGTCGACCGCGATCAGCTTCACCTCTTCGGCGGGCGAGGTCTTCGATTCCTTCCCCATCGTCCTGTCGATGCAGAGCTTCCGGCCCGGCATCAACGAGATCGAGATCGTCGCGGACCTCAACACACCGTCCGACCGCGCCTGCCTCCCAGGCGGGACGGTGCCGCAGCGCGATCGCTTCGCCCTCTTCTCGTCGACCCGCCTCGTCTTCCCGAACTTCGCGCGGATCGGCCAGCTTCCCAACCTCGCCTCCTTCGCGACCAACGGCTTTCCCTATCCGCTCTCGGCCGAGCCGGTCCGGGTCCATGTCGCCGGGCCGTCGAACGACACCATCGGCGCAACCGGCACCCTCCTCGCCCGCGTCGCGGCGAGCCGCGGGGCGCCGCTGCGCACCAATGTCGTCGAGGAGGTCGCTCCGTTCGGTTCGGCCGGCATGATCGTCGTCGGCGCGCTCTCGGACGTGTCGAACCTCGCGCTCGACGCGACCGGCGCATCGCGCGTCATTCCGTCCAACTGGCTGCAACCCTATGCGGCCGGCAGCGTCGGGAGCGGCGCGGAGCCGGAAGGCCTCGAACGCTATGACGACGTCCTGCGCCGCTTGCGCCAACAGCTTCGCCAGGAAGAGATCCGCCTCGACCGCGATGCCGCCGAGCCGCAGGACCCGGCCGAGCAGCAACGGGCGCTCGACCAGCGCAACGAGACGCTGCGCACCCGCGAGCGCTGGGCCGAGAAGCTCGGCCAGGGCTCCGGCGTGTCCCGCTGGATCAACCAGGCCAAAAACAAGGTGCGCGAGGCGATCAAGCTCAACATCACGTTCGGCCGCAACGAGGACGCGCTCGGCATGGCCGCGCCGATGATCTCGGAAAACGCCTCGCTCGTGATGGCGCAAGGCCAGGCGCCCGACAATCCGCAGACCGCATGGACGCTCGTCACAGCGCCCTCCCCGGCGCTCCTGTCGACGTCGATGGCGGCGATTTCCTCGCCCGATATGTGGGACCGAATCGGCGGGCGCATCACCGCTTACGACCTCGAAAGCAATTCGGTCGAAGTCGTGCCGGTCGATCAGGTCTCCTATCTCGCGACGCTGCCGCTGTCCTTCGGCAATCTCCGCCTCATCGCGGCAAACTGGTTTTCGATCAATAACGGCGTCTACGCCATCGCGCTCGTCGCCGTCGGCATCTTCCTCGGGTTCATCACATGGGTGTTCGTGACCCCGCTTGGACGGCGCAACAAACGCTGAGGCTTCACCGCTTCAGCGCTCACCAACACGTCTCGCGGCCGCGTCGGTCCGCGGGGCGTTCAGATGATCGACGACCGCACGCACCGGGCCTTCGACGGCACCAGCATGCGGGTGGACAAACGTGCCGCGTACCGGTGCGACTTACCATTCATTAACTGTGTTGATTCAGACTCGTGCGCATACATCCAACGACGTCTCGTGATTTCGACTTCGCATTCGGTCGCGCGCAAGACTCGGACAGCTTCGCGAGGAGCGAATGGTGAAACACTCGATTGAAGCCCACGAGATCAAACCGCCTCTCGCCTTGCGCCCAAAAGAACCGTTCTCCGTGGAAGATGGCGCCCGCCGCCTCGCCCGGGCCGCCGGCCGGCACGCCCGCACGATCCCGTCGGGCGCGACCTCTCCCATCAAGCCGGTGGTCCTCGGCGTCACCGCCGCGCTGATGGTCGGCTTCGTCTTCGATGTCGGCCCGTGGTCGGCGATCACCGGCCGCCTTCTCGGCACGGCGGACGCGCAGGAGGCCCTGCAGCAACGCCAGTCGTCGGATGCATCCGTCCCCTCCGAGGCCGATCGCGCGGCGCTGCGTTATTTCGCACGCGAGGGCGACGTCGACCGGCTCGAGGCGGAGCTGCGCCGGTTGCGCGCGCTCTATCCGGGCTGGCAGCCTCCGCGGGATCTCCTCGACCCGCAGGGGGAGGATACCGAGCTGCAGCGCATGTACGATCTCGTCGGCGAGCAGCGCTATGAGGAGGCCCGCGCCGCGATCGCCGAACGGCGTCAGCGCGATCCGTCCTGGACGCCGCCTGCGCGGCTCACCGATCTCATCGACCTCGCCGGCGTCCGCGAAGAGCTGCTCACGGCGAGCAATGCACGCAATTTCCGCGAAGTCCTGTCGCTCGCCGAGAGCAACGAGCGGATCCTCACCTGCGACGATGTCGATTCGCTCTGGCGCGTCGCCGAGGCGTTCGCCCAGACCGGCCGTCCGCAGCGCGGGTTCGACGTCTATGCCTATATCGTCAACACCTGCACCGATCAGGCCGTGCGCGGGGCGAGCCTTCAGAAGGCCGCCGCCCAGCTCGACCCGACCTATGTGACCGAACTCTTCGAGCTCGGCCAGACCGGGCCCGACGGGCAGAACGAATTCACCAACGCGCGGCTCGACATCATCCGCGGCGCCGTCGCACGCGGCGGCGAGATCGAGGGCGTGATCGTCCCCGCCGAATGGCTCCAGCTCCTCGCCGATCATGCCCGCACCGGGCAGGATCTGCAGGATGCGATGCTCGTCGGCTTTTACCTCTACCGGCAGGGCAATCCCTCCGAGGCGGCGCAGTGGTTCCGCTTCGCGCTCGACAACGGGCTCGGCTCGGACGCGGCCGAGGGCTATATCGTGGCCCTCCGCGCCACCGGAAACCGCGATGACGAAGCGCTCGCCCGCGAGGTCGCCTATCAGTGGCGCGAGCAGACGCCGGAGCTGATGGAGGCCTATCTCGATGCCCTCGCCACGATCCTGACGGCGGACGAGTTCGGCGAGCGCTCCATCCTCGACGTCGAGCAGTCGTCGGTCGACCGCTTCGTGCCGGTCGTCATCAATCAGCGTGACGCCAACGGCGCCCAGGCGCTCGGCTGGTACGCCTTCAACACCTGCCAATTCATCATCGCCGAAGAGTGGTTCATCACTTCGGCGAACTGGGTGCCGACCGAAGCCGCGATCTACGGCCTCGCCCTCACCCGCCTTCGTCTCGGCGACCAGGCCGGCTTCAGCGAGGTGGTGGCCGAGTGGGGGTCGCTCTACCCGTCGGTGAACGGGCTCGCGACGGGCGAGGACATCGCGCCGATCGATCCCGTCACCGGCGCGCCTGACGATCCGACGGCGCAGGTGGGCGTTTCCTCCGTGGTGTGCGATCCCGCCGAGCGGGAGCGCCTGCGCCGCCTCCTCGTCGAGCAGCAGCGCGCCTCGGGCGACCTGATGACCACCGAGGCGGGCTCGCTGACGGCCGTTCCGGTTCAGGTTCGCGCCCTCGCCTCGCGGCCGGACGGCATGGAGCGGCCGGAGATCCCGCGTCGCTCCGTCGTGATCCGGCCGGAGCCCCAGGAGCCGAGCAGCCTCCTCATCCAGGCGCAGACGCCGCCGCTGCCGGTCCCGACGGGTCCGGTCCGCCAGGCCGTCCCCAACACGGCGAGCCCGAATTATGGCGGCGAGTCGCTGGAGGATCGCGTCCTGCGCGAACGGGCGGCCGAGAATGCCGCCCGCTACGGAACGACGCCGACCGCGCCGAGCACCGCACGGCCGATCGAGCGGCGCACCACGGTCGTCACCGGCGGCAATCGCGCGGTCGATACCGGCGGCGCCACCGTCCAGCGCCGCGTGCGCCAGGGCCTGCCGACGACGGTCGACGAGGATGTCTATCGCATCGTGGAGCGCCCCCGCACGACGAGGACGCGCAGCAGCGGCGGCGGCGGCGGTTCGTCGGCTCAGTCGGCGCTCGCGAGCCGGAATTACGGATCTTGCGTCGCCATCACCGATGCGTCGATCCGGTCCGGGCGCCTTTCGGCGGCCGACGCTGCGGCGCGCGGCTACTGCCTCCTCCAGCTCGAACGGCCGGTCGAGGCGGCGCAGGCCTTCCAGCTCGCCCGCGTGAAGTCTCGCATCGGCAGCAACCAGGCCGCCGACGCAGCCTATGGCTCCGCGCTCGCGGCGATCGCCACCAACAACACCAACGAGGCGGCGGTCGCGGCGACCAGCGCCCCGATGTCCCGCGCGCGGCGGACCGAGCTGCAGATCGGCATCCTCACCCAGCGCGCAATCGCCGCCAATCGCGATGGCCGCTATGTCGAGGCACTCTATTATCTCGACCAGCGCTCGCGGATTGCGCCGCTGCAGAAGGATCTGATGCTTCTGCAGGGCTACGCCTACCAGAATGCCGGCGACTTCCGGTCCGCGCAGAAGATCTTCCGGGCCGTCCACGGGGCGGGCGCGAGCAGCGAATCGATGCGCGCCATCAACGTCGCCGAAGAGCGGAAATACCCGCCGCAGACCCGCTCCACGGTGGGCGACAGCTACCGCTGACGCCGCCACCCCATCACGACGATGCAAGAGCCGGGTTCGCCCGGCTCTTTTCGTTTGCGCGGCGGCAACGGCAACTGGGGGCTGTGGCAAATCGGCCATCGGCGCTTTATCCGGCAATCGCCGCGATGCAAGTCAACATATGTTAGTTAAACTGGCCGCCAGACTGCGCAAACTGCCCAAGTCCTAAGGCAGACATTCGTATTCGCCGCCAATTCGTTGCCTCGAAACGAAACCATACCACGACATTCACGGCGTCATCAGCGCAGACATGCACGAGCGAGCGGGAGCATCGGGGAATGGACGACGACGCGTACCCTTTTTACGATTCCTTCGACACGATCAGCAGCGAATACTGGCATCGATCGAACCACACCAACGAAAATTCGTGGATCAACACGAGTTGGGCGTATGGCAACACGATCCAGCACGACAGCGAGTTCGAGCTCGTTCTCGAGCGCAGAGAAACCGACGGGAAAGAGTTTACCGGGGCGGAGATCCAGAGCAACGACAAGTTCGGATACGGCCGCTACGAAATCGAGATGAAACCCTCCGGCGAAACCGGCGTCCTCTCAACCTTCTTTCTCTACACCGGCGAATATTACGGTGACATGTGGAACGAGATCGACTTCGAGTTCATCGGAAACGATCCGACCCATGTCCGGCTGAGCTACTACTATAACGGCTCCTCCTACCACGAGGACGTGGCGCTCGGTTACGACGCCTCCGAAACCTTCGTGACCTACGCCATCGAATGGCTGCCGGATTCGATCCGCTGGTATGCCGGCGACACGCTCCTTCACGAGGTGATCGATCCGCTCGTTCCCGTGCCGGACTCGCCGGCCAAGATGTTCATGAGCATCTGGGCCGGTGTCGAAAGCGAGTTCGGCGCCCCGACCTTCGAGACCAGCACCTCGGCGCATTATCGCGGCGTCTCTTTCGAGCCGTTCGACGTCACGCAGGATCCGGACGCGGCGCCCTTCAAGCTCACCCTCTACGACGCCGATACCGACACGGTGATCGCCCCGATCACCGACGGCGCGGTCATCGAGGTGGAGAATCTCGACACCACCAAATTGTCGATCCTCGCCGCGCCGACCAACGCCGCGACCCGCTGGGAGACATCGAGCCTCACCCTCGATCTCAGCGGCGCGATGGCGCACGAGCAGATCGAGAACTACAAGCCATGGGGCCTGTTCGGCGACCGCTATAGCGATCTGTGGGGCCGCTATTTCAGCGAGGGCGATTACGCGCTCAACCTCACCGCCTATTCGGAGCTCCAGGGCGAAGGCGACGTTCTCGGCCTCGCCGATTTCGACTTCACGCTCGTCGCCGCCGATCCGGCCGAGGAGCCGGCGCCGAGCCCGCTCCGCATCGTCCTCTTCGACACCGAGACCAACCGGCCCATCGCCACGCTGACGGACGGAGCGACGGTCGATCCCGCGCTGTTCTCCGATCACGACCTTTCAGTCCTCGTCACCATCCTCGACGAGACGTTGGCCGCGACCGCCGACAGCATCGCCTTCAACCTCGACGGGCCGGTGGCGCACGAGCAGATCGAGAATGCCGCCCCCTGGGCCCTGTTCGGTGATCGCGGCAGCCTCATTCACGGCCGCGATTTCGCCGAGGGTGCCTATACGCTCGATCTCTCGCTCCACCCGCGCAACGATGGACGCGGCGGGACCGAGCACAGCGAGAGCCTCACCTTCACCGTCGAACGCGGCGGCGACACCAACGGCGAAGGCGAGGCACCCGAGAACGACCTCAGAGTGTTCCTGATCGACGCCGACAACGACACGATCATCTCCCGCCTCCAAGACGGCGACACGGTCGACGCCGACACGATCGGCACGCGCAATCTGTCCGTTCTCGTCCGCAGCGGCGATCCGCGCACCGAAAGCGTCGTCTTCGAGCTCGACGGGGCCTATGCGCACGAGCAGGTCGAGAACGTCGCCCCGTTCGCCCTTTTCGGCGACCGCGATCCCCTCTTCCACGGCCGCGATCTGCCCGACGGCGACTATTCGCTCGCGATCGCGAGCCATGTCCGCGCCGGCGGCAACGGGGCGCTGCTTGCGAGCCTCGATCTCGACTTCACCATCGCCTGAGGCGAAACACGGCGGCGATTGTCTGTTTCGCCCGCCCGCCCTGATGCGCTAAAGCGGGGGCAGTCGAAGCGCACGGCACGCGGGCCGGAAGGCGCCGACGGCCGACGATAGGAGTTCGTATGATCCGCAGCATCACCCTCGCCGCCAGCATCCTCGTTCTCTCGCTCGCCGGGGCCGGCGCCGAGGAAACGCTTCCGAAGAGCATCATGGAGGCGCCGACCGAGACGCAGGCGTCCGAGCCCGGCGTCGAATCGATCGCGCAGGAGGCGGCCGAGGTCGGCGAGGAAGGCACCGAGGCCGGCGGCATGGAGCGGACGGAAGACGAGATGATCGAAGCCGAAGACAATGACGGCTGCGTCACCAACGAAGACACCGGCGGCTGCCCCGGCGAATTCAACTGACACCGCCACGGGCGCGGGTGTGCGCCGTCACGCGCCCACCATCGCCCGGCCGCCTCACCCCTGAGGCAGGCGCTTACAATGCAGGCCGCGCCCCTCTATCCGCGAGCGCGGTGAGAAAGCGTGAAATATCGGCGCCCACCTTCGGCCACGCATAGGCGGTGAGGTCGGGCGCCGTCTCGCTCGGAAGCGGCGCCGCGAGCGCGTCTTCGAGCACGTCGGTCGAGATGTCCCCGTCGAAGAGACGGACCCAATCGGCGCCGACCGCCTCCCTCAACTCCGGCAAGCTGCCGATCGCGGGGGCGAGGATCGGCTTGTTGCGCCCGAGGGCATGGAGCGCGACGCCGCTGTTCAGGATATTGCGGTAGGGCAGGACGACGAGATCGTGCGCGTCGATGACGCGCTCCAGCTCCTCGTCGGCGACGAACGCGTCGCGGATGTCGATCGCGATGCGCGGATCGCCGGCCGCCCGGCGGGCGATCTCCTCGCCGAGGCCCGCCTCTCCGGCCGTGCCGATCACCGTCAGCGCGAACGGCGCACGCGCGACCCCGCGCGCCGCCTCGACGAGGCGCTCCACATTCTTGTAGCCTCGGATATTGCCGAAAAAGAGTACCCGATTGCCCCATTCCGCCGCGCGCAGCGGACGGGGCGGCGTGCCCGCTCCATAGCGCCCGTGGACCGTCACGAGCTCCTTCGCGAAGCGCAGGCCCGGATAGAGGCGGCGCGCCTCCTCCCGCGAGGAGCGGGAGAGGTAGACGACCCCGTCGAGAAGGCTCGTGAACAGATGGCTCGTCAGCGCCGAGCGCATCGACCCGCCATCGTGCGGCTCGAGATTGTGCGCCACCCAGACGAAGCACGTCCCGTGCCGCCACTTGTCCCTCGCCATCTTGGCGAGGAGCGTGAGGGTCGCCTTGCGGCGCGTCGGGCGGAAGAACTCCGTCGGCCAGTGAAAGACGACGACATCGTACGCCCCCCGCCCGAGCCCGTCCCATTCGAACGAGACGATATCGAGCGCCGCGGGATCGATGTGGCGCGAAAAGAGCCCCGAATAGGCGTTGGCGGGGGCGCTCACCGGCTTCAGCGCGAGCCGGGGCCTCGCCCGATCACGCGGGGCGGACGCCGCCATGGCCGGCGATCGCTGCAACATCGCTAGGCCGCGACCGGGCGAGCGGCGCGAGCGGCGGCGGCCTCCATGACGTCCATGAAGGTCTCGAACTGCGCGCCGGCCTGAAGCGCGGGACGCTCGGCATAGCGCCTCGCCGCCTCGCTCGCCCCGTCATAGGCGGCCGGATCGGTCCACAGATGCCGCAGCGCGGCGGCCCAATCCTCGAGCGGCGCGTCATAATCGAGCGTCACGCCGCCGGGGCCGATCGCCTCGGGAAGACCGCCGCGGGTCGAGCCCACCACCGGGATCCCGCTGCAATGGGCCTCGGACGCGACGCGGCCCCAGGCCTCCTCCCATTTGCTTGGCGCGAGCAGGATTTTCGTGCGGCCATAGACGGTCTTCATGTCGTCGGTGCGGCGCATGAAGGTGACGTTGGCGAGCCCGTCGAGCTCGCCGCGAATGCGGGCGAGCGCCGCATCGTCGAGCCGCCAACTCTCCACGAACAAGAACGGGATTTCGGGGCACGCCTTCGCGAGCGCGAGCGCCTTCTCGTACCCTTTTTCGGGATAGAGATTGATGAAGGTGACGAAGTTCCGGCTCGTCTCGAAGCGGTATTTCCCGGCATCGATCGTCGGCGGAATGACGACGCTGTCGATCCCGAACGCGTCTTTATAGGCGCCGGCGGTAAACGCGGAATTGGCGATGAAGCGTGCACCGGGCAGCTCGCGCACATCCCCTTCGAGCTCGTGATATTCGACGTTTCGCAGATAGACGACGAGCGGCACGTCATAGGCGGCGAGCGCCTTTCCGACCCGAACCGCCTTGTGGCATTGAACGAGCGCGGCGTCCGGCTTGAACGCGTTCACGACGTGGCCCGCCGCATCCCAAGGAAACCACGCCCGCATCACCTTGTAGCCGAGGGTGTGGTCGGTCGCGACGGGTGCGCGGCCCATCTTCAGCTTCACCCGTGCCTTGAAGCCGAACAGGCTGTCGCCGAAGAGGGCGGCGAGGACGGCCGCGTCGTGTCCGGCCGCGATCGTCTGGCGGACCAGATGGTCCGTGCTCGACTGAACACCGCCGTTGAATTCGGGAAGATAGCCGTTGCCGCCGGCGAACAGGATTCGCACCACAGATCCTCCATTGGCCGGCTCGGTCCGGATCCGCCCCGTTCAAGAGGCGCGCGGCCTGTCGTCGCAAGCCAGGCGTCCGGCGAGCGCGGGAATGCGCGAGGCCGCTCGCCATCGCCTCGACGGTTGGCGGCCTGATCCGACATTGCAGTGCAGCATAAATGGGCGACCCACACTATCATATGTTGATCCCTCCTCTTATGGCATGGGCCAAAGCTGACGACGCCGCTTGCCGTCGAGCGGCCATTTGCCCGCGGAGGATGGAATGTCGCCTGTTCCCCCGATGAGATCGCTTTCGGCGCTCGCCCTCTCCCTCGTTCTCGCTGGACCGGCCGTCGCCGGCGATGCCTTCATCGATCGGTTCGACCGGCTCGATGGCCAGCGCTGGACGATCTCGAACGGATGGACCAACGGCGCGCACATGGGCTGTATCTGGCAGCGCGACGAGGTCAGCGTCGGCAACGGCGCGCTCTATCTGCGCCTCACCAAGACGCCGACCGAGACCGACAAAGGCGAGACGCGCGACTATGCGTGCGCCGAGATCCAGAGCCGCGAGACCTACGGCTTCGGCCTCTATGAAGCGCGGATCAAGGCGGCGCGCGGCAGCGGCCTCGTCTCCGCCTTCTTCACCTATACCGGCCCCCATCTCGGCGATCCGCACGACGAGATCGACGTCGAGATCCTCGGTCGGTCGATGGACGAGTTCGACAGCAACCATTTCGTCGCCGGCAAGGACCAGGGCGCGGTTAAGATCCCGCTGGCGGCCCCCGCCGATCGCTCGATCATCGATTATGCCTTCGAATGGACCCCCGACGCGCTGCGCTGGTACGTCAACGGAACGCTGGTGCGCGAGGTGACGGAGGGCCCGATGCCGGAGGCCGATCAGAAGATCTTCTTCAGCATCTGGAATGGCGGACGCGGCACAACGGAATGGCTCGGCGAGCCCGATCCGTCGATCGAGTGGGCGGCGATGATGGTCGACTATGTCGCTTATACGCCGATAGGCGAGACGTGCCGCTTCGCCGGCTCCGCGAGCTGTTCACCCAACTGGGAGGTGCGGGGCACGCGGGCCGACGAGGGAGAAAGCGCCACCCAGTGACCCGTATTGCGAAGCGCATCGTCACCGCAGAGCCCGCGAACACGGCCTATATCGCCGCGGCGATGACCGTGTCGATGTTCGTCTTCGCCTATTCGACGCGCTTCGGTCAGGTCTCCATCCTCGCCCTTTACGCCGTCTGGTTCTTGCCGCTCGCGGTCGAGCCGCGCCTGGCGCTCAAATATTTCGGCGGCACCCTCGCGGTGTTCGCCCTCGCCGGCCTCGCGATCGCCTCGACGCTGTGGTCCGATCATCCCTCCGGCACGCTGCGCACGGGGATCCAGTACGCGACGACGATCGTCTGCGCGGTCGTCGCGGCGCGGATCTCGGGGCGAACGGGCTTCGTCCTCGGCGGGCTCATCGGCTCGATCCTCGTCGGCCTCTATTCCCTCGCGATCGGCGGCTACCATTATGACGTGATCGACGCGACCTACGCCTTCACCGGCGCCTTTTCCTCCAAGAACCAGCTCGGCTTCTTCTCTTCCCTCGCGATCCTGTTCGGCATCGCGGCGCTCTTCGAGCGCTCGGTGGCGATGCGCCTTCTCGGCTGCATCGTGATGGCGCTCGGCGGATTCCTGCTGGTTTCGTCGGATTCGGCGACCTCGCTGATCACCGTCGCGGGGGCGGCGCTCGTCATGGGCGCCATCCTCGCCGCATCGCGGACGAAGCCGACGGTGCGGCTCGTCCTCATCGGGCTTGCGGGGCTCTTTCTGGGCGTCCTCGTCGTCGTCGCGATCCAGTTCGGCGTCTTCAGCGGCGTGCTCGGCGCGTTCGGCAAGGATCCGACGCTGACGGGGCGGACCTATCTGTGGAGCAAGGGGATCGAGGCGGCGGGGGGAAGTCCGCTCTTCGGCATGGGCTATCAGGCGTTCTGGCGGATCGGCTATCCGCCGGCGGAGGATTTGTGGCGCGAGTTCTACATCACCGCGCGCACCGGCTTTCACTTCCACAACACCTATATCGAGATGGCGGTGGGGCTCGGCCTCGTCGGTCTCGGGCTCATGGTGGCGATGCTCGTGACGCTCCTCGTCCAGTCGGCCGGGACGATCTTGCGCGCGCGCGTCACGGTCTTCAACGCGCTGACCATCACCTTTGCGCTCTTGCTCCTGATGCGCTCCTTCGTCGAGATCGACTTTCTGATGCCCTACACGGTGGGCACCTTCCTGCTCTATTTCGCGATGGTCCGGCTGATGGAGGAGCGCGCCAGAGCGCACCGCACGACGCGCCGGACACGCCGCGCGCCGGCCCGTTCAGCCCGCCATCTTGGCCCGCAGTTCGCCGCGTAGGCG
This sequence comes from Acuticoccus kalidii, assembly GCF_021556395.1. Lineage (GTDB taxonomy): Bacteria > Pseudomonadota > Alphaproteobacteria > Rhizobiales > Amorphaceae > Acuticoccus > Acuticoccus kalidii. The sequence continues at coordinate 89,365 of NZ_JAKGCS010000005.1, read as the reverse complement.
CTTGAGGCGCGCGGCGATCGGATAGCGGAAATGCCAGGCGGCCCCCGGCCGGGCAACAACGCGCGCCAGCGCCGCACGGATCCGGTTTTCCTTCAGCGCGTCGACCGCGTCGATGAAGGCGGCGGCGTCGTCGAGCGCGCGGGTGCGTTCGGCGAGCGCGCGGCGGGCATTCGCATCGAGCGTGTGGCGGAGCGCGAAATCCTCGTCCGCCCGCTTCATCGCCGCGACATGACGCGCCGCGAGCCGGGCGGAAATCGACCCCTCCCGGCGGCGATAGAGATAACCGGCGCTCGGCTCCACCGCACAGCGTGCACCGCCGGCGAGCGCGTCGGCCATCAGGAGATAGTCCTCGCCGATGCGCAGGCTCGCATCGTAGCGTAGCATGAGCCGGTCGAGCATTTCGCGGCGGAAGAAGGGCTTGGCGTAGCCGAGGCTCTGATTGCGCGCGAAGGGATGGTTGCCGGCGATATAGGTCGCAAGGTCCATCTCGCGCATCGCGGCGAGCTGCGGTTCGGCGATGAGCGGCTCGGGCGGCGCGTCCTCTCGTTCGACGAGGACATTGTCGATCACGATATCGGCGCGGCTCGCCTCGGCGCATTCGACGAGCCGTTTGAGGCGGCCCGGCAGGAAGACGTCGTCGGCATCGAGCACTGCGACATAGGCGCCGCGCGATTCTTCGATGGCGCGATTGCGCGCCGCGCCCGGTCCCCCGTTCGCCTCCATCGCATGGACGGCGACGCGCGGATCGGCGATCGCGCGGGCGACGGCAAGCGTGTCGTCGGTCGAGGCGTCGTCGACGATCACGACTTCGATCGAGACGCCCTGATCGAGCGTGCTCGCAACGGCCTCGGGAAGGCTGTCGGCCGCATTGTAGGCGGCGACGACGACGCTGACATCAATTGGCGGCAATGGACCGATCCGCCCCGTACTGAACGAGCGTGCGCATCCCGAGAAGCTGGGCGACCACGCCGGCGTGGAGGCTCGCCCGCAACGTCCAGGAAATGCGGCGGCGGGCGAAGGGAAGCATCGCAAGCGCCGCGACGGTGCAGACGCCGCATTTCGCGCCGGCGAGCGCGAGGGAACGCCCCTGCCCGACAGGCCCCCGCGCCGCCTGCGCGAGGAGCAATCCGTGCGTCTGGCCGGAGCGGAATTTGCGCTTCATCAGCCAGCCGAGCGACTGGCGCCGCGCGTCGACCCGCTCGCTGACGATCGCGTCCGGCGCCTCGACGATGCGCGCGCCGAGGCGGAAGGCGCGGGCGAAAAACTCCGTGTCCTCCCCACCCGTGCGGCCGAGATCGGGGCGGAAGCGCGCCCCGGCGAGGGCGGGCGCATCCCGGCGGAACAGGACGTTCGAGGTGTAGCCGGTGCGGATCGTCCCGCCGACATGGACGGGACCGGCGGAGTGAAAGTCCCCGTCCCGCATCCAGCGCGGCGCCGCCTCGTCATAAAGGGCGACGACCGGGCCGAGAACGATGTCGGCCCCGGTCTCCTCCTGGCAGGCGAGGAGGCGGGAGAGCCAAGCGGGATCGGCGATCTCGTCATCGTCCAGGATGGCGACGAAGGGCGCCGTCGCGGCGTCGAGCGTCGCATTCCGGGCAATCGAGATATTGCGCGCCGGGGCGTGACGGTAGACGAGATCGAGGCCGAGATCGGCTCCGATCGCCTCGATCGCCGGGCGGGCGGCGTCGGTCTCGTCATTGTCGGCGACGATCACGCGGATCGTCGCCGGGGCCGCCTGATCCGCGAGCGAGCGGAGGGTCTCGCGGATCGAGGCGCGGCGAAAGGTGCACACGCAGACATCGACGTTCGTCATCGTCGGTATCCCTTCAACAGCCCTTCCCAGAACCCGAGCGACCAGGCGAAATGCATGATCATGGCCGCCGGACCCGCGAAGAGAACGCATCGCGACGCTTCTTTGAGCCGCAAGAATGCGCCGAAAGCGAGGCTTGCCCCCGCCCAGGCCACCATCGGCAGCGCGAGCAGCGCGGCGAGCGGCGCGCCGAAGGCCGCGACAACGAGCGCGACGAGGCCGATCGCCGTCGCGGGCGCGACCGTTGCGGGGATCAATTGGCGCAGTTTCGGCCAGGCGTGGTGCTTGGCGATCGTCATCGCCCGGCCTCGGCCATAATTGCGGTATTGCCGGAAGAGCGAGCCCGGCGCGTTGCGGGGATTGTAGACCAGCGACACCCGATCGCTCTGCCAGATCCGCCCGCCATTGGCCGCGAGGCGGAGGTCGAACTCGGCATCCTCGTTGTGGCTGAAGGCGGGGTCGTAACCGTCGATCGCCCGGAAGGCGTCGGCGCGGATGAGCGCGTGATGACCGTGGTCGACATAATTCGCCTTCGCGCCGACACGGTGACCGGAATTGCCGGCCCCGAGGCGCGAATTCTGTGCCGCCGCGACGGCGCGCTGGAAGCAGCCCTCCCCCTCCGTCCGCATCGCGACGACCACCGATTCCGCCGCCACCCGCTCCGCCTCGATGAGGAGTCCCCGGCAATAATCGGGCGGATAGTGGCTATGGGCGTCGATGCGGATCAGATATTTCGCGCGGCCACCGAACAGCGCCACGGCGCGGTTGATCCCGGCGCTTTGGATCTTGTCCGGGTTGTCGATCAGCACGACACGCGGATCGCGCGCGGCGATCGCCTCGACGATCGCGATGGTGCCGTCAGTGCTTCCCCCGTCCGCGACCACGATCGCGAGCGGCACCGCGTCCGCCTCGGCGAGGAGCTGGTCGATCAGCGGGCCGATATGGCTCGCCTCGTTGAGGGTCGGAAGGACGACGAGCGTCTCGGCGAAGGTGAAGGGCGCGTTCATGCCGCAAGCTCCACGCGCGGCATGGCGCCGGTGATCAGCGCGACGAGCGCCGCGCAGTCGCCGTCATCGGCCACGAAATCGCCGGTCGGAACGCGGGCGACCTTTGCCGCCTCGGCCCGGTAGGCCTCGCCGTCGAGCGTTCGCAGGCGATCGGCGAGCGCCTCGGCCGGATCCGCGCCGAGGACGAGCCCATAATCGCGATCGGCAAGGAAGCGGGCGATCTCGGTGCCCTGCCGCGCGATCGGGACCGCGCCATAGAGCCCGCCTTCATAAAGGCGGTTGGGCAGGAGCCATTCGGAGTTGGCGTCCGCCTCATAATAGTCGATCGCCCAGACGAAATGGACGTCCGCATAGATCGCCGCCAGGTCGTCCGGATTGCGATAGGCCCCCTCGAAGGCCACGTTCGGCGCCGCCGCGAGCTCGGCAGCGAGGTCGTCGAAGATCGCCGCCGACGGACGACCGCGAACGACGATCTCGGCGAGCCCGTCGAGCGTGGCGGCGAGCTGCTTCAGAAGATCCACCGAGCGCCGGTCGCGCAGCGCGCCGAAGAGGCCGATCCGCCAGGGCGGACCGTCGGCGAGGCGTGGCGATGGCGGCGGCGCTGCCCAGCCGGGCACCTTGTTTTCGACGAGATGGACGGGCGCCCGTACCCCGGAGAGCGGCTCGAAATACTGGCGGACGAAGGCGGGCGAACTCGTGATCACCGCGCTCACATTGGCCGCGAGGCGGCGCTCCACCTCGCGCAGCGCCCGCCCCTTCACGGAGCGGTCGAGGAGGAGGCGGTGGATGTCGAGTACCTCGTAGCTGAGCGGCACCGCGCGCGGCAGCTTGCCGCGGACCGCCGCGCCGAGGGACAGCATCTCAAGATTGCGCGCCAGCACCGCATCGACGGCGCCGACCGCGCGCGCGAGCCGTCCGGCGCGCGCCGAAGCGGTCATCACCTGCGCGGCACGGTTCGCCATTCGGGCGTCATGGGTCCGCCCGAGAGCGATCGGAAGGACCCCGGCGACGCTGCCGGGCGGGCTTTCGGTCCGATGAAATCCAGCGAGAACGACGCTCGCTCCGCCGCGCTGCAACATCGTGACGCGGCGGGCGACCGCAGAATCAGCCAAATCGTGGACGAGATACAAGATTCGCACGGCAGCCGCTCTGGTTGTGAAATGCACCTGAACGATGCAGACTGCCTATGCGTATCGGAGGCGCGGGATCGGTCTCTCCAACTAATGTTATTGAGAGGCGTTGCGGCTGGATGTTTGCTGCAGCGCGAAAGTTGTACCGCAGGTGCGTGCACCTCAAGGTCAAACTTTGTGTAGAGGGCGCGTGGAAGAATGCATCGGCGCTGGCGATGACGGGATCGCCGTCATCGTACCGGCTTACAGAGCGGCCGCCACGGTGGCCAACGCGATCCAGTCGGCGCTCGCCGAACCGGAAGTTGCGGAGGTCGTGGTCGTCGACGATGCCTCGCCGGACGATACGGCTGCGCAGGCGCGCGCCGCCGATGACGGGACCGGCCGCCTCACCGTTCTGTCGCTCGCCCGCAATTCAGGCCCATCGGCCGCCCGCAACGCTGCGATCGCGGCCTCCGCCGCACCGATTATCGCCGTTCTCGACGCGGATGACCGGATCCTCCCCGGTCGCTTCGCGAACCTTCTCGCCGTTCCCGAATGGGACGTCATCGCCGACAACATCCTCTTCGTCTGTCCCGACACGGAGGACGCGACCCTCGCGACCTTCCGCCCGCTCGCGACACCCGGCGAGGTGCACGATCTCGATTTCGCGACCTTCGTTCGCGGCAATGTCACGCGGCGGGGCTATCGTCGGCGCGAGCTCGGCTTTCTCCACCCGTTGATGCGGCGGGCCTTTCTCGACGCGCATGGTCTTCTTTATGCCGACGATATCCGCCTCGGCGAGGATTACGAGCTTTACACCCGCGCTTTCCTCGCCGGCGCCCGCTTCCGCCTCACGACGAGCCTCGGCTATTTCGCGGTGGAGCATGACGGCTCGTTGAGCGGCTCGCACCGGACCGCCGATCTCGCCCGGCTCGCCGTGGTCGACGACGCCCTCCTCGCCGACCCGCGCCTCGGCGCCGACGATCGCGCCGCCGTGCTCGAACACCGGCGCAGTATTGAAGCGCGCCATCGCCTGCGCCAATTCCTCGACGAGAAGCGCCATCACGGCCTCGTCGGAGCGGGATCGCGACTGTTGCGGCGTCCGGCGGCGATCGGCGACGTCGCGGCCGGCGTCTTCCACGACAAGCTCGAGGCGGCACGCACACGGCTGCGCCCCGCCCGAAATGAAGCGCGCCCACAGACCCTTTTCGAGGCCCCGCAGTTCGGGAACAGGTGATCCCGCCAGCGCGCGAGCGATCGGGGACGGAGCACGATGAACACGATACCGGACGATTTCCGCGCCGAGCCGTATGGCCGCAGCGCCGCGCCTGCGCGGCGCGAGGACGATCATGGCGAGTTCATCGATCTCGGCGTTCTCTTTCGAGCGGCGCGGCGGCAGGCGTGGCTGGTGATCGCCTCGATCGGCGTGTGCAGCGTTCTCGCGCTCGGCTATGCGATGTCGCTCCAGCCGCTCTACACCTCTTATGCGACGATCCTACTCGACGAAGATCGGGCGGAGCTCGTCAACCTCATCTCCGAATTGCCCAATGCGGCCCTGCGTGACGCGACGGTGCAGAGCGAGGTGGAGGTTCTGAAGAGCCAGGCGCTCGCCGAGCGGGTGGTCGACCGGCTCGACCTCACTGCGCGACCGGACGTCCTGTCGATCAAGCCCTCGCCGATCAATGCGGCGATCGGACAGGTGAAATCGGTGGTGTCCGGCCTCGTCGCCCTCGTCGAGCCGCAGCCCGAGATCGATCCCGCGGCAGAGGCCAACCCGGCGGCGGCGAGCCCGAGCGAGCGCACCCTTCTCGCCGGGAGCCTGCGTCAGAAGCTCGACGTGCAGCGGATCGGGCGCAGCTACGTCTTGCAGATCTCCTACACGGCCCCCGCGCCCGAACTCGCCGCCGAGATCGCGGAGGCCTATACCGACGCCTATCTCGCCTTCCAGCTCGAAGCCAATGCGAGCGCCGCCGACAGCGCGGTCGAGTGGATGCGCGATCGCGTCGAAACGCTCCGTCAGGCGAGTCTCGACGCGAGCCAGGCCCTTGCGACCTTCCGCCAGGACCACGGCCTCGTCTCGGTCGGTGAGCGGCTCCTTTCCGAACAGCAGGTGTCGGAGGTGTTGAGCCAGCTCGTGCTCGCCCAGGCCGATGCGACCCGCGCCCGCGCCCTCGCCGATCAGGCCGAGTCGGCAATCGAGGCGGGACCGGATGCCGCCCTCGCCGCCCTCGCGGGGATGAGCACCGCCAATGACACCGCGACCGAGACGCTCCGGATCCGCTATCGTGACGCGCTCCATCAGCAACGGCGTGTCGAGGCGCGTTTCGGCGCCGACCACCCCGAGGCACAGCGCCTCGCGGCCGAGGTCGCCGACGCCGAGACCCAGATCGAAGACGAGTTGCGCCGGCGCGCCCGGCAGGCCCGCGGCACCGCGGACGCTCAGCAAACCCGCGTCGAAGCGCTCCGCAGCGGCCTCGACGATGCGATGAACAACACCGGCCATGACGGCGGCACGCTCTACCGCCTCAATCAGCTCGAACAGACCGAACAGAGCTACAAGCAGCTCTATCAGTCGGCCCTCACCCGGCTCGAAACGGTCGTGCCGCAGCAATCGATCCCGATCACCCCGGCGCGGGTGATCACGGCGCCCGACATGCCGAAGGGCGCGTCCAGCCCGTCAAAGGCGAAATATCTGGCGCTCGGTTTCCTGCTCGGGGCATTTCTCGGCGGCGGTGTCGGCACGCTTCGCGAATTCGCCCGCGACCGGATCGACAACGAAGCGGACGTGCGCCGCATTCTCGGCCTTCCCGTCATCGACAGCGCACCACGCGGACGGCACACGAGCGCGCGCGACCGCGTCGCCTCCGCTGCGCCGCGCGACCCGCGCGTGCTGCGCACCTTGCGGGCGATCAAGCTCGCCCTCGATCATGTCGGGCGGGGACGGGGGGCGCGCTCGGTCGCCTTCCTCTCGGCCCAGCCGAAGGAAGGGGCGGGCCCGCTGGGCTTCGCCTTCGCCCAGATGCTCGCCTCTTACGGCCTCCACGTCCTCTTCATCGATGCCGCGGAGCGCGGCCAGTCCGTCATCGAGCAGATGGGCGCCGGCAAGAACACGAGCCTCGTTGATCTGGCCCGGTCCAACAATTCGATGACGGTCGACGCATTTCGTGTGGCCAAAGACTCAACTTTGTTTGCAATACCTTTCACGTCCTCCGAAACGCCTTTCGCGGGAACGATCTTTTCCCAGTCGTCGGCTCTGCGCGAGACGCTCGCGGCGCTCGCCGAAGACGTCGACTATGTGATCTTCAACGCCCCGCCCGCGACCACCGGGCCCGACGTCGACGCCGTGGCCCCCTATGTCGAGGCGGCGGTGCTGGTGACGCGCAAAGGGCGCACGTCAGCGCACGAAGCTCTCTCTTTGGTTGAGTCGCCGCTATGGGGTGACCGGATCATCGGCGCGGTTCTGACCTGAGGTTTCATGACCTCGGTTGCCTGAACATACGTTCAGTTCCACTAAAAACCGTGAATGCATAGGAGCCTTACAATTTCGCAAGGCTCCCAGTGCTGCCTTATTCATGAACGACTGCCGCGCAATTCAAATGCAACGCGCAAAATTAAGCGACACCTGCCCAATAAACACATAAAATGACGGGACGATGATCGTCGTTTTGTCGGAATGACAAAGAATATCAGGCAATTCTGTGGCAATGTGACTTAATTTTTGTTATAGCCGCTCCCCAGGCGCTTCTCTCTAAGGGTGCATGAGGCTCGGGCACTTGGACCGAATTCGGTCTTTGCGACCGGGCCGAGTTGCACAAGTTTCGACCCTCGGAGAGTTCCTGATGATCGCCAATGCTCTTCAGCGCAGCCGGTCTGCGCACTGGTATGCGCCGATCTCTCACAGAACGATCAAAACTCTGGCTCTAAAGAAAAAGCGTGCGCGCCGTGCGGCACGCAGCAAAGCTCTCGCGCTGCCCACCCCAGTGGGCGGCAAGCAAAAGCGAGCCTTCGATATCCTGGTTTCGGCGTCGGCGCTCGCCGTCGCCGCCCCCGTCCTCGGCGTCCTTTGCGTCGCGGTTCGCCTCGGCGATCGTGGCCCCGCCGTTTTCGGCCACGAGCGCATCGGCCACAATGGCCGCACCTTCCGTTGCCTGAAGCTGCGCACCATGCGCACGAACGGGGACGAGATCCTCGCCGCCCATCTCGCGGCCGACCCCGCCGCCGCGGCCGAATGGCGTGAGACGCGCAAGCTGAAGGATGACCCGCGCGTCACCCCGCTCGGGCGGTTCTTGCGCAAGACGAGCCTCGACGAGCTGCCGCAGCTCATCAACATCCTGCGCGGCGAGATGAGCATCGTCGGCCCGCGCCCCGTCGTGCGCGCCGAGCTCAATCGCTACAAAGACGGTGCCGCCGCCTATGTCGCCACCCGCCCCGGCCTCACCGGGCCGTGGCAGGTCTCCGGCCGCAGCGATGTCGGCTACGATTCCCGCGTCGCCCTCGACACGGCCTATGTCTCGTCCTGGTCGATGCTGCGCGACATCCTCATCGTCACGAAGACGGTTCCGGCCGTCCTGCGGGCCAAGGGGTCTTACTGATGGCCGGCCCCGCTCCGTCCCGCCGGTTCGCACCTGCCGCGTGTCTCGCGGCAGGTCTCGCCCTACTCGCGCCGCTCGCTTTCTCTCTCGAGGCCCGCGCGGCGGAGGACGATTACACCCTTCACCCGCAAGATCAGATCGAGGTGAAGGTCGGAGAATGGGACGCCGTCGCGCGGGAAATGAAGCCGATGGAATGGTTGAGCGGGGAGCATCGGGTCGGCCCGGCTGGCATGGTCGACCTGCCCGTCGTCGGCCGGATCGAGACGACGGACAAGACCGTATCGGACTTGTCCGAGGCGACCGCGCAGGCGCTGCGTGAGCGGCTCGGCCTCCTCGACGAGCTTTATGTCTCCGTCCGCATTCTGGAACACGCGCCGCTCTTCGTGGTCGGCGCGGTGGAGAAGCCGGGCGCCTATCCGTTCGTCCCCGGCATCAACACGCTTCAGGCGATCGCCGTCGCGGGCGGCGTCCGCCGCTCCAACAGCCTCTTCACCCGCACCGACCGGGACGCGGTCCGCGCGCTCGGCGACCATCGCCTCCAACAGGTGGAGCGGTGGCGGATCCTCGCCCGCATCGCGCGGCTCGAGGCCGAGCTGACCGACGCCGAGGAGATCGACGTTCCGGACGAATTGCAGACCGTCGAGATGAGCGATGCGCTGATCGACGTCGAACGCGAGATTCTGAAGGCCCGGCTCGACGACCACCAGACGGCGCTCACCTCGATCCGTGAGTTGAAGGATTTGCTCCACGCCCGCATCGAGAAGATGCGCCAGGAGATGGCGCTGCGCAGCGAGCTCCTCGACCGGACGCGCGAGGAGCAGGACGCCGTCAGCTCGCTCGTCGAGCGCGGCCTGTCGCGCAACTCGCGCGTCAACTCGGTCCGCCGCGAACTCACCGACCTCGAGGCGCGGCAACTGGAGCTCGAAGGCTCGATCCTCACCGCCGAGCAGCAGCTGAACGAGGCCGACCGGGATGAGATCGAGCTCGTCGGCGACCGACGTATCGACATCGTGACCGAACTTCGTGATGCGCGGACGGAACTGAATCGCATCGAGGTGCGTACGGAAACCGCAGACGCGCTTTTCGCTGAAGCTGCCCGGTTCGGCTCGACCGTTTCCGATCTCGCCAAAGGCGCGACGGACCGGACGCCGACATTCGTCGTCACCCGAGGCGGCGCGGGCTCGGATCGCGTCTTCGAGGCGGTCGCTTCGACCGTGCTCCAGCCCGGTGACGTCGTGGAGGTGCGCGCACCGGAGATCGACAACGTTCCGACCCTCGGCGCCTCGGCCTTGCCGCCGCGCTTCGGGGCCGACGATTCCACTGCGGACGCGGAGCTCAACTGATGAGCTTCATACGCCTTCCCCTTGGAGCTTATCGACCGAAGCTGGAGAGGTTCTGATGCAACGCGTTCTCGTCACGGGCGGCGCCGGCTATATCGGAAGCCATTGCTGCAAGGCCCTCGCCGCGGCCGGATACGAGCCGGTGGTGTTCGACAATCTTTCGACGGGTCATCGGACCTTCTGCCGGTTCGGCCCGCTGATCCCCGGCGACGTGCGCGATGCGGACGAACTCGAGCGCGCCTTCCAATCGATGGCGCCGGTCGCGGTGATGCACTTCGCGGCGCAATCCCTCGTCGGCGAATCGACCGCGCGGCCGTTCGACACCTACGATGTGAACGTCAACGGCACGCTCACTTTGCTGCGCACGATGCTCAATCACAATGTGCGCAACATCGTCTTCTCCTCCACGTGCGCGGTCTACGGGCCGGCCGATCGGCTGCCGATCGCGGAGACGACGTCGCTCAACCCGATCAGCCCCTATGGCCGCTCGAAATTGATGGTCGAACAGATCTTCGACGATTTCGACGCGGCCTATGGAATTCGTTCGGCGCGGCTGCGTTATTTCAATGCGGGGGGTGCCGACCCGTCCGGCCTCATCGGCGAATGGCATGAGCCGGAGACCCATTTGATTCCCGTCGTGCTCGATGTCGCGATGGGATTGCGCAAGGCCCTCAAGGTGAATGGCGGGGCCTATCCCACCTCCGACGGTACGGCGGTGCGTGACTATATCCATGTCGACGATCTCGCCGAGGCCCATGTCGCGGCCCTGCGCTATCTCATCGACGGAGACGCCAGCGTCGCCGTCAATGTGGGGACGGGGGTCGGCAGTTCGGTCGACGAGGTGGTCCGCGCGGTCGAGCGGGTGACGGGACGGCCCGTCGCCACCCAGTCCGGTCCGCCCCGACAGGGCGACCCGGCGGAGCTCGTCGCCGATCCGGCGCTGGCGAAATCGATGTTCGATTGGCGCGCCACGCGGGATCTCGACACGATCATCGCGGACGCCTGGTCATGGCACCAATCGCTTCGGCGCCATGAAACGGTTCATCACAAAGAGTCCGTATGAACCCCACGATTGGATCATAATTTCACAGAGATTAGATAATAATATTACTGCAACGCATATTTAGGCAACTTCTCCTTTTCAAAGACGAAAGAATACATCTCCAGACGATCGCTACCGATCTTGAGATGCCGACGAGCGATGAAAAGACCCTGTGTAACAGTCGAGGTTCAGAGGTCGCATGACTGATGAGACGATCTTTCCGCTTACGGCGCGGATGACCGGGTTGGGTGCCCTGGATCACTTTTCACAAAGTGAAATCCAGACGATGCACGGCCGGCAAGAACAATATCGGGCGGGGAGCGAAGTCGTTCTCCAAGGGCGCCTCGGCGCTCGCCCCTGGGTCGTCGTGTCGGGGTGGCTGATGCGCACGCACGTCCTCAAGGACGGGCGGCGACAGATTCTCGGCTACCTTCTGCCCGGTGATCTCCTCAATTTTACCCTGCATTCCGCCGTGTCGAACTTCTGCGACATCGAGTGTGTGACCGATGTCGTACTCGCGGACATCAGCACCCTTCGCGAGCATATCGCTTCGGCGGATGACGACGACCCGATCGTCAACGCGTTCTGGACGATGCTCGCCCACGACGATGCGATGGCGCTCAACGCCGTCGCGCGGCTGACCCGTCAGTCGGCCTACGAACGGCTCGCCCACCTCTTTCTGGACCTGCACGATCGTCTCGCGCTCGCCCAGCAGGCCGGGCCGGATCACTTCGAGATGCCGCTCACCCAACAGGCGCTGGGCGACGCGCTCGGCGTCAGCGTCGTCCACGTGAATCGTGTGTTCATGAAATTGCGACGGGAGGGCTTCATCGACCGCGTCAAGCAGACGCTGATCCTTCCGGACATCGAGCGGCTGAGCAATAGGGTCGATCACTCGGTCCCAAAGTTCACGCCGGGCGCGAAGCATTCGATCCCGTTCAGACCGAGCATGCAGGCCATGCCCATGCACTGAGGGGCCCGCGCCCCCTACCGATCAGACCGCGTGCGCGACCCAGACGATGAGTTGCGCACTCGGCACCAGAAGGAGCTGGGCAAGCAGCGTCCCGGCGAGACGGCTTCCCACCATCCAGATCACCACCCGGCGAAAATGCGCCTCGGTGTCGGCCCCCTTCACCACATCGTCGGTGAGACCGGCGAGATAGGGGTCGATGATGACGAAGAGCAGGATCGTCGCGACGCCGTTCACCACCGACGACAAGGTGCTCGCCGTGAGCCGCAGCTCCGGGTCGATCGCCCCCGCATAGATCGCGGCGAGCACGCCGACGGTCCACAGCGCGCTCGCGAAGACATTGAGCGCGACGACGCCGAGCGGCAGATCGAGCCGCCAGCGCAGCGACGTCAGGCTTCGGCGCCGCGGCACGGTGAAGGCGGACGCCACCGTCCCCACCCCGTGCGGCGTGATCGCCCGCCGCACCAGCTTCACCACCGACCGATCCCGTGAAAACCCGTTGATCGCCCGACCGGCGACGCGCTGGCATGTCGGGATCATGAGCCCGCCAACGATGGTCGCAAGCGTCGCCGCGAACAGGACGAGGCTGAAATCGAACGCCAAATTGTGCGCCGTTTGCCCCAAAATGTTCGTCTCGACGCGTTTTGCGATAAATGGGCCCTGGAACGAGTTGGCCGTCCGTGAGACGAGAACCAGTATGTTGAAGAGAGCGAACGCCGTGGCGATCTGCCGCGTGCGGATCCCGGCGATTCGGAAGGCGTAAGCAAGCGTCCCGACCAGATGAATGACAAAGGTCAGCGCGATGATGAAGGCGAGCTGCAAATCCATATCATGGCCCTCTGCGGCGGGCAGGACGCCGCGCGCGAGAGCCTATCATCAGCCACGCTTCATATATCACCGTCGGGACACCACGTACCTGATTAAATCCATCGGAATTATCATCGATCGATCGAAACCATGATTTCCCAGAAGGCCAAATACGCGCTGCGCGCTCTCCTCGCCCTCGCTTTACTCGAGCGCGGCCATACGGTTTCGACCGCTGAGCTCGCCGAGAAAGAGAACATTCCACGCAAATTCCTCGAACAGATTTTGCTCGATCTGAAGCGTGACGGGCTCGTTCAAAGCAAACGGGGCGCCTCCGGCGGCTACGCGCTGCTGAAGCCCGCGGATACGATCACCTTCGGCCGCGTCCTGCGTCTGATCGACGGGCCGATCGCGCCGCTTCCCTGCCTCAGCCGCATCGCCTATCGCCGTTGCGACGACTGTTCCGACGAGGCGACCTGCCGCATCCGCCGGGTGTTTTCCGAGGTCGCGAACTCCGCGCGCGCCGTCCTCGACCAGACGACGATCGCCGACGCCATTGCCGATCCGCGCGAGATCGCCGCCCTCACGGAAGACGCGGCCGCGGGCTGACCGCGGCGCGGGCCGCCCGCGCGCAGCGGTGTTCGCCGCGCCGGCCGCCGCCCTCTCCTGTCCCACATTCCGCATCGCTGACGCCTCGGTTCTCCGGCGGCGCGTGAAGGGTCGTGACCGGCCCTCCCGCGTCGACGACCGGCTATAACATGCCTGTTTGACAATTCCTATCGGATATGTAGTCTTTGTAATGTCGACTGATCCGATAGGAAATGAGGCATACAATGACTCTCCCACTTCGACATCTCGCGACCGGGATCGGCATCGCGCTTCTGTCCACCTCAGCGCTCGCCGAAACGACCCTCCTCAACGTCTCTTACGACCCGACCCGTGAGTTCTATAAGGCGTTCAATGCCGGCTTCGCCGAGCACTGGAACGAAGAGACCGGAGAGCGCGTCACCGTTCGCATGTCGCATGGCGGATCGGGCAAGCAGGCCCGCACCGTGATCGACGGGCTCGACGCCGATATCGTCACCCTCGCCCTCGAAGCCGACATCGACGCGATCGCCAGCCAAACCGGCAAGATCCCGGCCGACTGGCGCCAGCGACTGCCGCATCAAAGCGCGCCCTACACGTCGACGATCGTCTTCCTCGTGCGGAAGGGCAATCCGAAGGGCATCGCGGATTGGGACGACCTCGTCGCCGATGGGGTCGAGGTGATCACGCCCAATCCGAAGACTTCCGGCGGTGCGCGCTGGAACTATCTTGCCGCCTGGGCCTATGCCGACAAGGCCTTCGCGGGCGACGAGGAGAAGATCCGCGGCTACGTCTCCGCCCTCTTCCAACACGTTCCCGTGCTCGACACCGGCGCGCGCGGCTCGACCATCACCTTCGCCCAGCGCGGTGTCGGCGACGTCCTTCTCGCCTGGGAGAACGAGGCTTTCCTCGCCCTCGAGGAGATCGGGCCGGACTCGTTCGAGATCGTCGTCCCCTCGATTTCGATCCTGGCCGAGCCGCCGGTGGCCCTCGTCGACGCCAACGCCGACAAGAAGGGCACCCGCGAGGTCGCCGAGGCCTATCTTCACTATCTCTATTCCCCGTTCGGCCAGTCCCTCGCGGCGGAAAATCATTACCGGCCCGCCGACCCCTCGCTCGCCGATCCCGCCGACCTCGCCCGCTTCCCCGATATCGAGCTCGTCACCATCGACGACCCGCTTTTCGGCGGGTGGGCGAAGGCGCAGCCGACTCATTTCGGTGAGGGCGGCGTGTTCGACCAGATCTATCGCCCGATGAACTGAGGCCGTTCATGACAAGCGCCCGCCTCGCCTTCAAACAGCCGAGTATCCTGCCGGGTTTCGGTCTCTCTTTTGGCTTTACCCTCGCTTATCTCGGCTTGATCGTCCTCTTTCCGCTCGCCGTTCTCATTCTGAAGAGCGCCGGGCTCGGCTGGACGGAGTTCTGGCGGCTGGCGCTCGATCCGCGAACCGTCGCCGCGCTGCGCCTGTCGTTCGGCGCATCGGCGATCGCGGCGGCGATCAACCTCGTGTTCGGCTTGCTGATCGCCTGGGTTCTCGTGCGTTATCGCTTTGTCGGCCGCCGGCTGATCGACGCGATGATCGATCTTCCCTTCGCGTTGCCGACCGCCGTCGCGGGCATCGCGCTCACCGCGATTTACGCGCCGAACGGCTGGGTGGGGCAGTTTTTCGCCCCGCTCGGCATCAAGATCGCCTACACGCCGCTCGGCGCCGTGGTCGCGCTCGTCTTCGTTTCGCTACCGTTCGTGGTGCGGACGGTCGAGCCCGTCCTCGCCGAGATCGACCGCGAGCGGGAGGAGGCGGCGGCGACGCTCGGCGCCTCTCGCCTTCTCACGGTCTGGCGCGTGGTGCTGCCCTCACTCGTCCCGGCGCTCCTCACCGGCTTCACCCTCGCCCTCGCCCGCTCGATCGGCGAATACGGCTCGGTGATCTTCATCGCCGGCAACATTCCTTACGTGTCGGAAATCGCCCCGCTCCTCATCGTGATCCGGCTCGAGGAGTTCGATTATCCCGCCGCGACCGCGATCGCCGCGATGATGCTCGGGATCTCGTTCGTTCTGCTGCTCACGATCAATCTGATCGGAGCCTGGAGCCGTCGGAGGTTCGGTCATGCGGTCTGAAACCATCGCCGCATCGGTCGCCGAGCGGCCGGCAAAAGCCTGGCGTCCGGCGACCAGCGAAACGCCGGCGACGCGCCGTGTGCTGATCGCCATCGCCGGGATCTTTCTCGGGCTCGTCCTTCTGTTGCCGCTCGGCGCGGTCTTCGCCCAGGCCTTCAGCGGCGGGTGGAGCCTCTACCTCGCCGCGCTCGCCGAGCCGGATGCCGTCGCCGCGATGCGCCTCACCCTCCTCGTCGCGGCGATCGCGGTGCCGGCCAATCTCGTGTTCGGCGTGGCCGCCGCCTGGGCGATCGCGAAATTCGAGTTCAGGGGAAAGAGCCTTCTCGTCACCCTGATCGACCTGCCCTTTTCCGTCTCGCCGGTGATTTCGGGCCTTGCCTATATTCTCGTGTTCGGCAGCCACGGCCTCCTCGGCCCCTGGCTCGATGCGTATGGGATCAAGGTGGCGTTCGCGGTGCCGGGCATCGTGCTCGTCACCATCTTCGTGACGCTCCCCTTCGTCGCGCGCGAGCTCATTCCGCTGATGGAGGAGCAGGGCGCGGGCGAGGAAGAGGCCGCATTGTCGCTCGGCGCGAGCGGGTGGAAGACGTTCCTCTTCGTCACCCTGCCGAACGTCAAATGGGCGCTCCTTTACGGCGTGCTCCTCTGTAACGCGCGGGCGATGGGCGAATTCGGCGCGGTGTCGGTGATCTCCGGCCACATTCGCGGCCTCACCAACACGATGCCGCTCCACGTCGAGATTCTGTACAACGAGTACGCCTTCCAGGCGGCCTTCGCCGTCGCCTCGCTGCTCGCGATTCTCGCGCTTCTCACGCTCGCTCTGAAGACCTTCCTCGAATGGCGCTTTGCCGGCGACATGGCCGGCGCGCGGGGACACTGAGGCTCATCCATGGACATTCGCATCCAAAAGGTCAGCAAGGCCTTCGACCGTTTCCCGGCCCTTCACGACGTCTCGCTGTCGATCCGCTCGGGCGAGTTGATCGCCCTTCTCGGCCCGTCGGGGTCGGGCAAGACGACGCTGTTGCGCCTCATCGCCGGCCTCGAAGCGCTGGACGCCGGGCGGATCCATTTCGGCGACACCGACGCCTCGCACCTGTCGGTGCAGGAACGCAATGTCGGCTTCGTCTTCCAGCATTATGCGCTCTTCAAGCATATGAGCGTGCTCGACAATATCGGCTTCGGGCTCGCCGTGCGTCCGTGGCGCACGCGCCCGTCCGGCGCCGAGATCCACCGCCGGGCCGAAGCGCTCCTGGAGCTGATCCAGCTTCCCGGCCTCGGCCATCGCTTCCCGGCGCAACTGTCCGGCGGACAGCGGCAGCGGATCGCGCTCGCCCGCGCGCTCGCGATCGAGCCCCGCGTCCTCCTTCTCGACGAGCCGTTCGGCGCGCTCGACGCCAAGGTGCGCAAGGATCTCCGCCGCTGGCTGCGCGAACTTCACGACGAGACCGGCCACACCACCGTGTTCGTCACCCACGACCAGGAGGAGGCGATGGAGCTCGCCGACCGCGTCGTCGTCATGAGCAACGGGCGGATCGAACAGATCGGCACCGCCGACGAGATCTATGACAGCCCCGCCTCGCCCTTCGTCTTCTCCTTTATCGGCGCATCCAACGCCTTGAAGGTGACGATCGAATACGGCCGCATCCATCATGCCGGCCAGCCCCTCGCCCTTCCGAAGGGTGACGCGGCCGTGCCCGACGGCCCCGCGAAGCTCTATCTGCGCCCGCACGATCTCCGCCTCACCGATGATGGCGCCGGCGCGATCCGCGGCATTGTCACCGGCACGCGGCGGACGAGCGGAACGCGCCTCCTCGAAATCGAGGTCGGCCCGCAGCGCGAGCGGCTCGAGGTGGAGGTGCCGGTGAGCGCCACCATCGCGGCGCGCGAGACCGTCACCCTTCGGCCGGAGCGCTGGCAGCTTTACAGCGACGCCTGAGACGGCGGCGGGAGGGGCGCGCCCCTCCCCTCACCTACGCCTCGATAGTGCGCTCCGACTCCAAGATCGCCTTGATGAAGTCCGGGACGCCGAGCCCGTCATTGACCTTCGCCTCCATCTCCGCCTCGGCCGCACGCACCGCCTCGACGCCCTTCAAGGTCGCCTCGATCCGCGCCTGGGGGATGATGACCACCCCGTCCGCATCGCCGATTACGAGATCACCCGACGCGACGGCGACGCCACCGACCACCACCGGAAAGCCCGCCGTTCCCGGTCCGTTGCGAGCCGGCGAATTGGGCGTCAGCGCCGCGCTATAGATCGGCAGACCGACCTTCAGGAGCCCGGCCCGGTCGCGGACCGCCCCATCCGTCACGAACCCCACCGCGCCGAGATTGCGGGCCATTCCCATCAGAAGATCGCCGGTGATCGCGGCGCCGACATAGGCGTCGGCGGAGGCGATCAGCACGTCGCCCGGCTCGAGGAGATCGAGCGAGGCGAAGAGGCCGAGATTGTCACACGGCCCGGATTGCGAGGTGACGGCGACGCCGACCATCACGTCGTCGCGGAAGGCGAGCGGCGCGATCGCGGCGTCCATCGCCCCCGCGCCGTCCATCGCGTCGACGGCATGGCCCGTCTGGGTGCCCTTGAACGCGGCGACGAGATCCGCCGGCGGCCGCGTGAAGCGGCGATTGATGCGAAGCAGCGGCGCGTCACCGATCATGTGGAGTTTCCTTCCCTGAAGAGTTTCGGTTTCGTGTGGAGGATTGAGGCGTCGATCTCCCCGAGCGAAGACAGGCCGCACAGGCCCATCGCCCGGTCGAGCTCGCCCCGATAGATATCGAGGACGCGGGCGAGCCCGGCCTCTCCGGCGACCGCGATCCCCCAGAGCTGCGGCCGGCCGATCAGCACGGCGTCGGCGCCGAGCGCGAGCGCTTTCAAGATGTCCCCGCCGCGCCGGACGCCGCCATCGAGGAGGACCGGCATCCGCCCGCCGACCCGCTTTGCGATCGCCGGCAGCGCCTCCACCGAGGCCGCCGCCCCGTCGAGCTGCCGCCCGCCATGATTGGAGACGACGATGCCGTCGACCCCGGCCCCCAACGCCGGCTCGACATCGTCGGGATGCATCACGCCCTTGAGGATCAAGGGACCATCCCAGACGGTGCGCAACCATTCGACGTCCCGCCAGGTCATCCCCGGGTCGAGGAGCGCGCCCATCCGTCCGGCGAGTGCGCCGATATCGTCCGCTTCGCCCTCCCGCCGATAGTTGGCAAAGGTGATCGAGCGCAGCTCGCGCCGCATCCGCCAGAGCCAGCCCGCTTTGGTGACGGTGTCGGCGAGACCGGCAAAACCCGGCCGCGGCGGGATCGTGAAGCCATTGCGTAGATCGCGCTCGCGATTGCCGGTGAGCTGATTGTCGATCGTGAGGACGAGCGCGTGATAGCCCGCCGCCTTCGCCCGCATGGCAAGTTCGCGGGTGAAACCGCGGTCGGTGTAGATGAAGACCTGCATCCAGCGCGGCACCGCGCCCGCGTCGGCGAAGTGCTCCAGCGTGCAGGCCGAGCCGTGGCTGAGGCAGATGCCGACACCGGCGGCCGATGCCGCCCGCGCCGCCTCGCACTCGCCGTCCGGCCAGAAGAGCCCGGCAAGCCCCGTCGGCCCGACGACGAGCGGCATCGACAATGTGTGCCCGAACAGCGTGCGGGAGAGGTTTCGCGTTCCCGCCCCGCGCAAGGGGCGTGGCAAGAGGCTCAGCGCGCGAAACGCCGCCTCGTTGCGGCGGAGGGTCGTCTCCGTCTCGGCCCCGCCATCAGCGAAGTCGAACACGGCGCGCGGCAGGACGCGGCGCGCACGCTCACGCATCGCGTCGACGCTCGCGACACGGGACAGATCGGCGGCCATCGCGCGGGCTCAGCCATCGAGCCGATAGAAGGCGATCGCGTTGTCGCGGAAGAGGCGCTTGCGCTCGTGCCGCGACGCATCCTCGACCACCCAGTCGACGAGCTCGACCCAATTCGGATAGGGCGTCGCGAGCTCGACGACATGCCAGTCGCCGCCATACATCACCCGGTCGAAGCCGAAACACTCGATCGTGCGCTCAATAAAAGGCCGCACTTCCTCGCGCGTCCAAGCCTGATGGTCCGCTTCGGTGACGACGCCGGAGATCTTGCACCAGACATTGTCGAATCCGGCGAGCGTCTCGATCTCGCTCCACCATGGCTCTTTGAGGCCCGCTTTGATGCCCGGCTTACCGATATGGTCGAGCACGAAGCGCACATTGGGCGCGCGGCGCACCATCTCGATCACCGCGCCGAGCTGGTGATGGAGGACGCAGATATCGAACGAGAGATCGCGCGCGGCAAGGAGCGCCAGCCCCTCGCGAAAGCCGGGCTTCAGGCAGAAGTCGGGATCGGGCTGGTTCTGGATCAGCCGGCGGACGCCCTTGACCCCGGCGATGGCCGCCAGCGCGTCGAGATCGTCGGCGACCGCGGCGCCTTTTTCGATTTCAGCCGCGGCGACGATCCCCTGAAGGCGCGGATCGGCCTTGGCGAGCGAGGCCACCCATTCGGCTTCCGCGCGCTGCTGGGGCGAGGCGACGTCGACCTCCACGAAGACGAAGCGGTCGATTACATAGGGGGCAGCCGCGACGCTGAAATCCGCCGGCAGGACCGGCCGTTTCAGCGACGGGGCGGCGTCCATCCACGGATAGGTGAAGCGGGCGGGGTCGGCGAGATGCACGTGGGCGTCGACAATCGGATGGTCGATCATAGTCCCCCCAGTTGGATTATTGTTGTTTTGGTGCGTCAGTTGAGGAGCACGCTTTCCGTCCCGTCAAGGACGTGGGGGCAGATCCATTCCCGCCGCGTCGCACGCCTTGCGACAAGGCAAGCGACCGCACGAACCAACCGCCGGCGAACCGGCGGCAACGAGGAGCCCCCCATGCTGCGATGTGTCATTCTCGACGATTATCAGCGCGTCGCGCTCGAAAAGGCGGATTGGGCCCGTCTCGACGGCAGCGTCGAATGCGTGGCCATCGACCATCATATCGGCGAGCGGGCCGCGCTCGTCGCCACGCTGCGCGATGCCGAAATCATCGTCGCGATGCGCGAGCGCACCCCCTTCGACGCCGCCCTCCTCGCCGAGCTGCCGAAGCTGAAGCTTCTCATCACCACCGGCGCCTATAATGCCTCGATCGACGGAGAGGCCGCTGCGCGCCAAGGCGTCGTCGTCTGCGGCACCGGCAACTATCCGGGCACGACGGCCGAACTCGCCTGGGGCCTCATCCTCTCCCTCGCCCGCCATATCCCCGACAGCGCCGCCGGGATGCGTGAAGGCGGCCCGTGGCAGCCTCTCATCGGCCACGCCCTTCACGGCAAGACGCTCGGCATTCTCGGCTGGGGCAATCTCGGCAAGCGCGTCGCCGCCGTCGGCCGCGCCTTCGGCATGGAGATCCTCGCTCATAGCCGCAGCCTGACCCCCGAAGCGACCGCCGCCGCCGAGATCGGCCATGCCGCGACGCTCCCGGCGCTGATGGCGGGGTCCGACATCGTGTCGATCCACCTGCGGCTGACACCCGAGACGCGCGGCATGATCGGCGCCGCCGAACTCGGCGCGATGCGGCCAGGGGCGATCCTCGTCAACACGTCGCGTGGGCCGATCGTCGACGAGGCGGCCCTCCTCGACGCGCTCGCGTCGGGCCACATCCGCGCCGGGCTCGATGTTTACGATGTCGAACCGCTGCCGGTCGATCACCCGCTGCGCACCGCGCCCGGCGTCGTCCTCACCCCGCATGTCGGCTACGTCACGCACGAGACCTACGACGTCTTCTACCCGGACGCCCTCGCCGACATCGAAGCCTGGCTCGCCGGCGCGCCGATCCGGGTGATCAACGGCTGAACCCCGCGCCGGCGACTTACGGCGCGAGACCCCGCTCTGAGAGCCGCCGCGCAAGACCTTCGTCGGACGAGGCGCCGAGATCGAGAAGCGCCGCATAGGGGTCGCCCGCGAGGCCGAGCACGCGGGCGAAGGCAGGCTCGGTACCGTAGCCACGCCGCCGCCACGCCATCACGGCGGCGTGGAGCGCGGCCCCGCCGATCGCGAGGAGCCGGCGCTCGATCACGAAGTGCCGCCAGCCTTCCTGCGCCTCGACCGGCCGATCGTCGCCGAACAGCTCGAAGACCCACCCCTCGGCCATGAACGAGGCGATGACAGGACGGCGCGGGCCGGTCCACTGGCGCATCGCGAACCCTTCGTGCGCGGCGAACGCGGTCCAAACCGCATCGGCGAACGCGGCGGGGTCCGGCGCGTGGCATAAGATGTCGATATCGCTGCCCGGAAGGTCGAGGCCCAGCGGCGGGGTGCCGGCCAGGCGCGGGCCGAAGCGCGCGAGGCGGTCGAGGACGGCGAGCCGGGTCACCGCCTCCTCATGGTCGATCCGGTCCATCTCGCGCTCCGGCGTCGAACGCTCAGGCGCGGCGGTCCTCCAGGATCATCGCCGCCCCCTTCTCCGCGATCATCATCGACGGCGCGTTGGTGTTGCCTGAGGTGATCGACGGCATCGCCGACGCATCGGCAACGCGAAGGCCCGACACGCCGCGCACGCGCAAACGCTCGTCGAGGACGGCCATCGGATCGCTCGCCGCGCCCATCTTCGCGGTGCCGGCCGGGTGGAAGATCGTCGTGCCGAGGGCCTCGGCGGCTTCGAGCAGCGCGGCATCGCTCGTCGCGGCCGGGCCGGGGCGGTATTCTTCCGGGCGGTACGGCGCGAGCGGCGGGGCGTCCATGATGCGGCGCGCCCATTTCATGGAATCGACGGCGACCCGCTTGTCGGTCTCGGTATCGAGATAGTTGGGATCGATCGTCGGCGCCGCCTCGGGCTCCCGGCTCGCGGCGTGGACCGAGCCGCGGCTCGTCGGCCGCAAATTGCACACCGACGCCGTGATCGCCGAGAAGGTGTGAAGCCCCTCGCCCCAATTGTCGAGCGAGAGCGGCTGGAAGTGAAATTCGAGATTGGCCGTCTCATATTCGGGCGAGGACTTCACGAACGCACCCACCTGGCTCGGCGCCATCGTCAGCGGGCCGCGCCGGCGCAGCGCATAGTCGACGCCCATCAAGGCCCGCGTCACCAGATTATGGTAGACGGTGTTCAGCGTCTTGATGCCGGTGAGCTTGTAGATCGGCCGGATCTGAAGATGGTCCTGCAAATTCTCGCCCACGCCGGGGGTGTGGCGCACCGTCTCGACGCCGAGCGCGTTGAGCCGCTCTCCGTCGCCGATGCCGGACCGCTCCAGGATCGCCGGCGAGCCGACCGCGCCGGCCGAGAGGATCACCTCGCCGGCGGCCCGCGCCGTCACCGCCTCCCCGCCACGGCGATAGACGATGCCGACCGCGCGCCCCTCTTCGACGAGAACGCGGTCGACCGCAACGCCGGTCTCGACGGTGAGATTGGGGCGCGAGAGGGCCGGCCTCAGAAAGCCGCGCGCGGCGCTCCAGCGGCGGCCGTTCTTCTGGTTCACCTGGAAATAGGACGAGCCTTCATTGTCGCCGGTGTTGAAGTCGTCGACCTTGCGGACGCCGACCGCCTCGGCCGCGTCGCGCACCCGGTCGAGCACCTCCCAGTGGACGCGGGGATGCTCGACACGCCATTCGCCGCCCGCGGCATGGAAGGGGTTCGCCCCGTCGGCATGGTCCTCGTGCTTCAGATAGGTCGCGAGGACGTCGTCCCAGCCCCAGCCGGGCAGGCCCTGCTGGCGCCAATTGTCATAATCGGCGGCCTGGCCACGCATATAGATCATCGCGTTGATCGCCGAGCAGCCGCCGAGCACCTTGCCGCGCGGATAGGCGAGCGCGCGGCCGCCGAGGCCCTTCTGCGCGCCGGTCTTGAACATCCAATCGGCGCGCGGATTGCCGATCGCGAACAGATAGCCGACCGGAATGTGAAACCAGATCCAGTCGTCTTTGCCGCCGCCCTCGAGGAGCAGGACACGGTTGCCGGGGTCGGCCGAAAGCCGGTTCGCGAGGACGCAGCCCGCCGATCCCGCTCCGGCAATGATGTAGTCGTAGGTCTCGCCCGTCACGTCGCTTCCCCGTGGTCTCGTCTTGTTGTTGGCCGCCCTCTAGCACAGGCGGACCGGCGTTGCGCAGCCTGCACCACGCGCAACATCTTCGGAAGCGCCCGGAGCGGCCCCGCCCGCCGAGGCGTCGGCGCTCGATCGCACCACCGGAGGGACACGCAATCGAACGCGCGGCAACGCGATATTGCCTCAATGCTGGGCAACTGGTGTCGCCGCCGTGGCGGGTGTAGCGTCTTTTGCGCGCCGCTCCGGGGCCGCATCCGGCGTGGCCATTGGCACGAGATATGCAGGTTCCGGTTAAGCAATCGGTTGGAGGTCACGTGAAGCCAACCCTGACAGTCGCATGCATTCAGTTCGAGCCGAAGATCGGAGACGTCGCCCGGAACGTCGAGGAGAGCGCCGCGCGCATCGAGGAGGCCGCGGACCATGACGCCAAGCTGATCGTGCTGCCGGAGCTGTGCAACACGGGCTATGTGTTCGACGGCCGCGGCGAAGCCCTCGCGCTCGCCGAAGAGACCGACGGCCCCACCATCGCCCGATGGACCGCCCTCGCCGCGGACCGCGATCTCCACATCGTCGCCGGCTTCTGCGAGAAGGACGGCGACGCGCTCTATAACAGCGCGGCGATCATCGCGCCGGACGGTCTGCTCGGCATCTACCGCAAGACGCACCTGTGGGACGAAGAGGCGGTGATCTTCGAGCGCGGCGATCTCGGCTTTCCGGTCTTCCGCACGGCGGTGGGCCGGATCGGCGCGTTGATTTGTTATGATTGCTGGTTCCCGGAGGCTTGGCGGCTCCTCGCTCTTCAGGGTGCGGAGGTCGCCTGCGTTCCGACGAACTGGGTGCCGATGCCCAATTCCGAGCATCAGCCGCTCGCGATGTCGAACATTTTGTGCATGGGCGCGGCGCACGCCAACTCGATCTTCGTCGCCGCCGCGGACCGGGTCGGCACCGAGCGCCAGCAGCCGTTCATCGGGCAGAGCATCATCGCCGGGCCCGACGGCTGGCTGATGGCCGGCCCCGCGAGCAAGACCGATCCCGAAACGCTCTATGCCGCCTGCGATATCGGCGCGGCCCGCCGCAGCCGGACCCTCAACGCCTTCAACCAGGTTCTGCGCGACCGTCGCGCCGATCTCTACGGAGAAATGCTCGGCTCCGACGCCGAGCCGTCTTGGTACTGACAGCCCGACCAAAAACAACAAATCGACACCCGGAGCCCTCTCATGAAACGAAGCGTCTTCCTTTCGCTGCTCTTGTCGGTGACGGCGACCGCCGCGCTGGCGCAGGACCCCATCAAGATCGGCATCCCGGTCGGCCTCAGCGGCGCGAACAGCGTGGTCGCCCCCTCGGTCGTCCAATCGGCCGAGCTCGCCGCTGAAGAGATCAACGCCGAAGGCGGCATTCTCGGCCGCCCGGTCGAGCTCATCGTCGCCGATGACGGCTCGGGCGCGCAGGGCGCACAGCGCGCGTTCGACAGCCTCGTCTTCCGCGAGGGGGTCGACGTTCTCATCTCGATGGAGACCTCGGCGGCCCGCAATGCCGGCCTTCCGATCGTCAATCGCGGCCGCGTGCCGTACATCTACACCTCGTTTTACGAGGGCAAATCCTGCTCGCCCTGGATGTACGTCAATGCCTGGGTGCCGGAGCAGCAGGTGGCTCCGATCGTCGACCATTTCATGAAGGAGTTCGGCGCCAAGACCTACTTCCTTATCGGCTCCGACTACGCCTTCGGCCGCGGCATGCTCGAATTCACGCGCCAATATGTCGAGGACAGTGGCGGCGAGATCGTCGGCGAGGAGTATCTGCCGATGGACGGTTCGGACTGGACCGCGATCATCTCCAAGCTGAAGGCCGCAAACCCCGACGCGCTGATCACCTCGACGGCCGGCGGCGCGCCGAACGTGACGCTGACCAAGCAGCTCCGGGCCGCGGGCGTGTCGATCCCCTACGGCAACCTCGCCGTCGACGAAGGCACGGCGAAGTCGATGGGCGCCGACGCCAACGGCATCTTCATCGCCGCCTCCTATGTGACGGGCATCGATTCGGAGGAGAACAAGACCTTCCTCGACGCGATGAAGGCGAAGTTCGACGGCGACCTCAACACGCCGAACGACCTTTCGGTCCCCCAATATGAGGCGGTCTATCTCTACAAGGCCGCCGTCGAGAAGGCCGGGTCGACCGATCCGCAGGCCGTCATCGACGCGCTCTCCGAGGTGAGCTTCACCGGCCCGCGCGGCACCGTTCAGATGAACAAGCAGCGCCACGCCCCGCTCACCATGTATCTCGGCCAGGTCCAGGAGGACGGTTCGGTCGAGGTGATCCAGAGCTTCGCGAACGTCGATCCGGGCGATCAGTGCCCGCAATTGGCGAATTGATCGGCGCGGGCGACCGACGATGAGCATCCTCGTCCTCGATATCGTGACCACGGCGGCGATCCTGTTCGCCGTGGCCTCCGGGCTGATGATCATTCTCGGCGTCATGAAGCTGATCAACTTCGCCCACGGCGCTTTTCTGACCGTGGGCGGTTACACAGCCTTCCTGACCACCGAGGCCGGCATCACCCCCTGGCTATCGGCGCCGCTGGCGGCGATCTTCGGTTTTCTCGCCGGGATCGTGATCGAGCGGCTCGTCGTCCGCCCGCTCTACTCCCGCCCGCTCGACGCGATCCTCGCGACCTGGGGGCTCGGCATCGTCATCGGCCAGGTCATCACGTTGACCTTCGGCCGCGAAGTCCAGTTCGCCGCGAGCCCGATGTCCGGCACCTTCGATTTCGGCGCGATCGACTATTCGGCCTATCGCATCGTCGTCACCTTGATCGCGATCGCGATCGGAATCGCGCTGACGGCGCTGTTCTACGGCACGCGCTTCGGCCTTCAGGCCCGCGCCGTGATCATGAACGAGACGCTCGCCCGCGGCCTCGGCATCGATTCGGGCCGCGTGCGCACGCTGACCTTCGGCCTCGGCGCGGGCCTTGCCTGCGCCGCCGGCGCGCTGATCACGCCGCTCCTTTCGGTCGACCCCAATATGGGCCTTCCCTGGCTCGTGAACTCGTTCATGCTGGTGCTCGTGTCGGGCGTGTCGATCCCGTCCCTCGCGCTCGCCTCCCTCATTCTCGGCGGCGCTCAGGTCGCGGTGTCGACCTATATCAGCCCGATCATCGGCGGGCTCACCATCGTCGTCCTCGCAGCGTTCATCCTGCGCATCAATCCGCGTGGACTCGGTCTTGGCTAGCCTGTCCTCAAAGCGCGTCTATCGCACCGTCGCTCTCGGCGCGATCACCGCCCTCGCGGTGATCGCGATCGCGCCCTTCTTCATGGACATCTACACGACCAACATCCTCATCCGCGCCTTCTACCTCGCGGCATTGGTGATGACGGTCGACATCCTGTGGGGCTATACCGGCATCCTGACCTTCGGCCAGTCCGCCTTTTTCGGGATCGGCGCCTATGCCTGCGCCCTCGTCTTCACCCATTACGGGTTCGGCCCGCTCTGGGCGATCGGCGCGCTCGCGATCGGCATTCTCGCCGCCCTCGCGGTCGCCGCGATCGTCGGCTGGCTCGCCTTTTATCACGGCGCATCGCCGCTCTATGCCTCGATCATCACGCTGGCGCTGCCGATCGTCCTCGTCCAACTGATCTTCGCCGGCGGGCGATGGACGGGCTCCTCCTCCGGCCTCTCCGCCTTTCCGACCTATTATTGGTCGACCGAGACGTGGTTCTGGATCGCCGGCGCCTATCTCGTCCTCGTCACCTCGCTCGGCTTCCTTCTGGTGCGCAGCGATTTCGGCCGCATCCTCGTCGCGATCCGCGAGAACGAGGAGCGGGCGGCCTATCTCGGCATCCCGATCAGCCGGATCAAGACCGGCCTGATGATGGCCTCCGGCGCGGTCGGCGCGGCCGCCGGCTTCGGCTATGCCGCCTTCACCAACGTCGTCGCTCCCGAGCTCGGCGACTTCCTGCTCGGCACCGAACTCCTCATCTGGACGGCGCTCGGAGGTCGCGGAACGCTGATCGGCCCGGTCCTCGGCGCGATCGGTATCGACGTGACCGCCTCCTATCTCTCCGGCACGCTCCCCTTCCTGTGGAAGCTCCTCACCGGCATCGCCTTCGTGGTGGTGATCGTCTTGCTGCCGCGCGGCCTCGCGCCGATTCTCGGCCAGGCGATCGGCTTCGTCATCCCGCCGCTCCGCCGCAAGCCGCCTCAATCGGCCGAGCTGGTGCCGGCCGACTGGCGCCCCATCGCCGCCTCCTTCGATGCGCCGCCGCTGAAGATCGACGAGCTCATCTGCCAATATGGCAGCCTGCGCGTTCTCACCGGCGTCAACGCCACGGTGAAGGGCGGCGAGCTCCTGTCGATCGTCGGCCCCAACGGCGCCGGCAAGACGACGCTGATGCGCTGCGTCTCGGACGGATCGGAGCGGACCGCCGGCCGGGTCTATGTCCAGGGCGTCGAGATCGGCCGCGGCGCGCCGCAATCGATCGTCGCGCTCGGCGTCGGCCGGTCCTTCCAGAACACCAACCTCTTCGACACCCTCACCGTCGCCGAGTGCCTGATGCTCGCCCGTTATGGCGTCGACGGCGCGCCGATGTTCGCCCGTCGCGCCGAGATCAGGATGCCCGAGCCGGCGCTCGACATCATGCGCGCGACCGGGCTCGACAAGGTGCTCGCGACCGAGACCGGCAGCCTCAGCCACGGCATGAAGCGGGGCCTCGAGCTCGCAATGGTGCTCGCGACGGAACCGTCCGTCCTCCTCCTCGACGAGCCGACGGCCGGCCTTACCAAGGCCGAGCGCACCGCGATCGGCCACACGCTGAAGCGCCTCACCGACGAATACGGCCTCGCCGTCGTCCTCATCGAGCACGATCTCGACTTCGTGCGGGAGATCTCCTCGCGCATCGTCGTCCTCCACCAGGGCAGCGTCCTCATGGAGGGCACCGTCGAGGAGGTGGTGAACTCCGAACTCGTCCGCGCGGTCTATTCCGGCGAGCAGGTCGAGGCGGTGGCATGAGCGGGCCAATCCTCTCCCTCGACGAGGTGTCCTCCGGCTATGGCGCGGCGACCGTCCTGCACGGCGTGTCGCTGTCACTGCGCGCGGGCGAGATCGTCGCCGTTCTCGGCAAGAACGGGATGGGCAAGACCACCCTCCTCAAAACCATCATGGGCTTCGTGAAGGCGGCCGCCGGCTCGGTTCTCCTCGACGGCGCGCCGATCACCGGGCGCTCGCCCCACGCCATCGTGCGCCAGGGGGTCGCCTACGCGCCGCAGGACTACACGATTTTCCAGGATCTCACGGTGGAGGAGAATCTCCGCCTCGGCGTCCTCGCCGACGACATCTATCGCGGCCGCGTCGACATGCTCGGCGACGTGTTTCCCCGTATGCTCGAGCGCCTCAAGCAGCGCGCGGGTACGCTGAGCGGCGGCGAGCAGAAGATGCTCCTGATGTCACGCGCCATCATCGCCCGCCCGCGCATCATGCTCGTCGACGAGATCTCCGAGGGGCTGCAACCGACGATGATCGAGCGCATGGCCGAAGTGCTGCGCCGGACGCGCTCGGAGCACGGCACGGCGGTCCTTCTCGTGGAGCAACATCTGTCCTTCGCCCTCTCCGTCGCCGACCGCTATGCCGTCCTGAAGCTCGGCGAGATCGTCGACGAGGGGGTGGCGGCCGAAGGCGCGGCGAAGGTCGCCGAGCATCTCAAGGTCTGACGGGCGCGCGCCATGGAAGTGAACACCTTCTCGATCGTCGGACGCTGCGAACGGACGGGGGAGCTCGGCGCGGCCGTCGCCTCCGCCGTTCCCGCCGTCGGGGCGATCTGCCTCGTCCTGCGATCCGGTGTCGGGGCGGTCTCGACCCAGTCCTGGGTGAACCCCTACCTCGCCGGTGCGATTCTCGACCGCCTCGCGACCGGAACGACGGCCCCCGCCGCCGTGGCCGCCATCCTCGCCCAGGATCCCGCCGCGGCGTTCCGCCAGGTCGGCGCGATCGGCCACGCCGGCCCCGGCGCCGCCCATACGGGGACGGAGTGCACCCCCTGGTGCGGCGAGCGCGACGGACCCGACTACGCCGCGCAAGGCAACATGCTGACAGGACCCGCCGTCATCGACGCCCTCGCCGAGACGTTCGAGACGACCGCCGGCCTTCCCCTCGAAGAGCGCCTGATGCGCGCTTTGGAGGCCGCGCAGGCCGCCGGCGGCGACAAGCGCGGACGGCAATCGGCCGCCCTCGCCGTCATCGGCGCGGAGGATTATCGCCGCGTCGACCTTCGCGTCGACGAACATGCCGACCCGATCGCCGAGCTTCGCCGCGTCTACGCGGTGGCGGGCCGTCAACTCGCCCCCTTCGTCGCCGGGATGCCCCGTCGCGGCGCGCCGCCGGCCCCCGCCCCGGACGCCGTCGTCGAAATGCTTCTGAAGTCCCCGCCCGACCGCCCCGGCGGCGGTGGGTCACGCAACCCCTGAAAGAGACGCCGATGCCGGACCCGCTCGCCCCGCGAACGATCACGAGCCTCGACCTCGACGAGCCCCGCCTCGCGGAGGTCGCCGCCGCCTTCGCCGAGATCCGCACCGAGATCGAAAAACTGCGCACCCTCGATCTCGGCGAGATACATCCCGCGATCGTCTTCCACCCGGTGGAGCCCGCCGGTGAGTGACCTCACGGACCGGACGATCACCGAGCTCGCCGAGGCGATCCGCACCGAGCGCCTCTCCCCGGTCACCCTCCTCGACGCCTATCGGGACAGGATCGCCGCGCGTGACGGAACGCTGAAATCCTTCGTCCACCTCAATGACGGCGCGCGCGCCGCCGCGGAGACCGCGGCAGAAGAGATCGCGGACGGCGCCTATCGCGGCCCCCTGCACGGCATTCCGATCGCCATCAAAGACAATTACGCCACCGCCGACATGCCGACGACGGCCGGCAGCGCCGTTGCGATCGACGATCCGATGACTGACGCTCATGCGGTGGCGAAGCTGCGCGCGGCCGGCGCGGTGTTCATCGGCAAGACGCGGATGCATGAATTCGCCTGGGGGATGGAGACGCCGCCGACGGTGAACCCGTTCGACACCGACCGCGTGCCGGGCGGCTCCTCGGGCGGCTCGGGCGCGGCGCTCGCGGCGGGGCTCTGTGCGGCGGCGCTCGGCTCGGACACCGGCGGCTCGATCCGCATCCCGGCGAGCCTTTGCGGCACCGTGGGCCTCAAACCCACCTTCGGGCGCATCGGTCGAAGCGGCATCGTTCCGCACTCTTGGTCGCTCGACCATGCCGGGCCGCTCGCGACCTCCGTCGCAGACGCCGCGCTCCTGACGGCGATCATGTCCGGCCCCGACGCGGCCGACCCGGCGGCGACCCACGCCCCTCTCGCCTACGACGCGCTCCGCCCCGCCCTCGACGCGGGGGCCAAAGGCCTCAAAGTCGGCATCTGCCGCAACCATTTCTTCGAGGGCATCACCCCACCGGTCGCCGCCGCCGTCGAGGCCGCGATCGACGGGCTCGCCGCCGACGGGGCGACGATCACCGAGTTCGAGATTCCCGAACTCGCATACGGCCTCGGCGCGATCTTCGCGATCGAGCTCGCTTCGTCGACCGCCTATCACGATCGCCGCCTCGCGCGAGGCGACGTCGCGTCCTTTTCGGAGGATGTGCGCCTTCTGGTCGAGATGGGCCGCTTCGTGACCGGCGCGGATTATCTCCAGGCCGAGCGCTACCGCACCTTGATCGGACACCGCTGGGCGGAAAAGCTCGCCGATTGCGATGTCGTCATCGGTCCGACGATGCCGCTGACGGCCTGGCGCGTCGGCGAGCGGACGGTGGAGATCGGCGGCGCGCCGGAGAGCGTTCTCGCGGTCGCCTGGCGGCTCACCTATCCGTGGAACCTCACCGGCCTTCCCGCCATCAGCGTGCCGTGCGGCGCGGCGGAGGGCCTGCCGATCGGCCTCCAGATCGCCGGCAAGGCATTCGACGAGGCCGCCGTCCTGCGCGCCGCCGCCGCCGTCGAACGCCGCCAAGGCGGCCCCTTCCGCAAGGCCTGAGGGCCGCCCCGCCACACTTGGCCGGCCCCATCTGCGACGCCGCCGCGGCCCCCTTCGCTCTCGAATGGTCCCCCATTCATGACGCCAGGCCACCAGCGAACGCGCGCCCCATCCGGCAGTGCCGAAAATGGCGGCGCCCCAACGGGGCCCCACACCGCAGACCACGCGCGACACTTGCGCCACCCGGCCGGCCCGCGCCTCCACACCGCGCGTCCTCTTCCCCTTCCTTTGGAGAGACCGAAAGCCCGACCTTCCTTCGGAGCCGCCGACACGGCCCGGACCCCGCGGAGCGGGGCTCGGGTCAACCCCGAAGAGCGAAGCGTGGGTTGAGGCGAGCCCCGCTCCGCGGGAGAATGGACACGAGGCGGGAGAGGCTTGGCACGGCCCCATCGGCGGCGCCGCTCGGGGACCATCCCGATCGGCGCCCGTCAGAAACGGGATCGCCTCAGACGGCCGGTGGCTGCGATGCGCCGCCGGGCGATGCCGCCGCGCGGCGCATGTCGAACGAAAGATGCGCGTGGGCGCCGAGCGATCGAACCTTCGAGGCCAACGCTTCGGGAAGATCGGTGAGGACGGTTTCCATCTCGTCGGTCCGGCCGAGATCACGCAGCGCCTCGGCGCGCACCAAGGCGGCATGACGGCCGGGCATCTCCGCGACGCGGGCGAGCGCCGCCTCCGGCGCGTGCGCCTTGAGGAGGAGCGCGGCGAGGTTGAGACGCGCGTCGATATCGTAGGGCTCGATGGAGAGAAAGCGCTCGAACCCGTCGCGGGCGGCGCTGAAGCGACCGAGATCCATCAAGGCGCAGGCCCGCTCGAAGAGCGCGTTGACGTGCCGCGGCTCGCGCGACAGGACGGCATCGGCCGCGACCACCGCCTCTTCGGCGCGGCGCGCGTGGCGGAGCGCCACGGCCTTGTTGTAGAGGAGCGCCGGCGCCCCCGGCTGGTGCACGAGAAGCCCGTCGAGCGCCGCGACCGCCTCGTCCCAATCCTCGGCCTTGACCGCCTCCTCGAAGCGGGAGGCGAGGCGTTCGAGCTCGGCGTGGGCCGAGGGACGGGCGCCTTTGCGCATCATGTCATTCGGCCGCGGCGGCTTGCTCGACCGCGAGGTTGGGGGCGGCCTGCGCCGTCACGGGGCGGCCGAAGGCGGGGCCGACCGCATAGCGGGCGCCGAGCGAATGGAGCTCGGTCGCCTCACGGGCGTTCATCACGCCCCCCACCATGACACGCGCTTCGAGCGCATTGGTCATCGCAAACAGCGCCGACAGCATCTTCTGCTGGCGAATGTCGCCGGAGACGGACGTGAGGCGCTCGTCGAAGCGAATGCCGTCGAGCGCGAAACGATAGAGATTCGGCAGCGCGCTGGTGCGGCGGGCGAAGTCGACGATCCACGTTCCCGCGCCGACATCGCGAAGGCGCGTGAAGAGCTGGACGGCGAACTCCGGATTGTCGGTCACGACGCTTTCGGGAACGCCGATCTGGAGGGCGCCATGATCGAGCCGGTTGCGGGCGATCACCGTCTTCACGTCACCGATCAGCTCGGAGCGGAAGGCGTCGGCGATCGGGAGCGTGAGGAGAAGGGTGAGCGGCTTGCCGCCGGTCCGCCATTGGGCGAGCGTCTGCGCGGCGCGTTCCATCGTCGCGATCGCGAGCTGGACGGCCATGCCCTCCTGCGCGGCGACGTCGAGAAGCTCGGCCCAGTTGAGCGGACCTTGCAGCGGATGGTGCCAGGACGGCATCGCCTCGTAGCCGACGATCCGCTCGTTGAGGAGATCGTGCACCGGGCGGTACTGGATCTTCACCTTGTCTTCGGTGATGGCGCGCTTGAGGTCGCGGGCGAGCGAGCGGCCGCTCATATTGAGGCGGCGCATCAAGGGGTCGAACACCTCGCCCCGATCGCCGCCCTGACGCTTGGCGCGGCGCAGCGCGAGGCCGGCATTCTCGAGGATCTCTTCCGGGCTGTCGGCCTTGAGGTCGATCCCGGCGATCCCGACCGAGACCTTCACCGAGAACTCGCCATCGGCAAATTGGATCGGTGCGCCGACCGTCTCGCGCACGCGGTTCACGAACTCCTCGAGCTTGGTCGGGTCGTGGTAGATGAGGAGGCCGAAACTGTCGCCGTTGAGGCGGGCGACGCTGTCATGGCGCTTCAGCATACGGCCGAGCCGCCGCGCGAGCGTCAGGAGCACCGAATCGCCGACCGACTGGCCGTAGGCGTCGTTGATCTCGGAGAAATCGTCCGGGTTCACGATGACGACGAAGAGGCGCTGCGCGGTCGTCTCGTTCGACCAAGCGCGCGCCATCTCGATCCGGTCGAGGAAGAGATAGCGGTTCGGCAGACCGGTCAGATTGTCGTAGACGCTGTCATGGAGGAGACGCTCCTCGATAGTCTTCGCCTCGGTCATGTCGTTGAGCGTGCCGACACAACGGATGATCTCGCCCGTCGAGCCGATCACCGGCCGGGCGCGCAGGCGGAACCAGCGATAGTGCCCGTCGACGCCGCGAAAGCGGAAGAGATCGCTGATCCGGCCGCGGCGGCGGTCGACCATCGAATCGAGCGTCGCGCGGAAACGGTCACGGTCCTGCGGATGGAGCACCGCGAACCAGTCCTGCGGCGGGCCCTGGAGATCGCCTTTATCGAGGCCGAGCCGATGCTCCGCCTCCGCCCCGCACGAGATGTGGTCGCGCGCGACGTCCCAGTCCCAGACGATGTCGCCGGCCCCCGCGAGGGCGAGCACATCGCGCTCGACGTCCTTTGCCAGCGAGGGGGCGATGGTGGCGCCGGCGAAGGCGTATTGCATCACCGTGAAGCCGATCAGGAGGACGAGCAGGATGAGCCCGCCATTCAGCGCAGGCTGCACGAAATCATTGTCGATCTCGCCCGAGACGGTGAGCGCCGCACCGACGATCCAGGCGATCAACAGCGCCCAGGTCGGCAAGATCAGAATGGCCCGATCATGGCCCCGGATCGCGGAGATCAGGATGGCGAGCAGGCCGAGCCCGGCGACCACCACCAGCGCGCAGCGGGCGATCGTCGCGGTGAGGACCGGATCGTGTACCGCGAGCCAGCCGGCCGCGGCCGCCAGCGGAACGAGAGTGAGGAGCGCATAGTTGTTGCGCACCCGCCAGCGGGTGAAATTCAGATAGGACAGGATGAAGCCCGCGAGCGCGAGGACCAGCATCGCCTCCGCGAAGGCGCGCAACACCGCCTCGTTCGATAATCGGGCCGCTATGACGTCGCCCAGGAAGGCGAAGTCGATGAGGACATAACCGAACGCCACCCAGGCGAGCACCGCCGCCGAGGCGAACATCATCGTGCCCTTGATGACGAAGATCACCAGGAAGAACAGCGCGAGAAGGCCCGAGATGCCGACAACGATCCCCTTGAAGAGGGTGTAGGCGTTCTGGC
The DNA here is from genome assembly GCF_021556395.1 of Acuticoccus kalidii. Classification (GTDB taxonomy): domain Bacteria; phylum Pseudomonadota; class Alphaproteobacteria; order Rhizobiales; family Amorphaceae; genus Acuticoccus; species Acuticoccus kalidii. The sequence goes on along the minus strand of NZ_JAKGCS010000005.1, from coordinate 54,546 downwards.
TGTCGCGATAGGTGCCGGGCTCCCACAGGCGCAGCGTCGGAAGCTGCGGCGAGGCGAGCTCGAGGACGTAGGTGACGGAGGCGCCGGGATCGAGCGTCAGGAGGAAGACGTCGGCGTCCGAACTCGGGATCCGGTTCGGCGGAAAGCCCTCGCTCGGCGTGATGGCGAGAATGCGCTCCGAGCCGAGATCGGGGTCGAGAACGCCCGAATCGGCGAGCCGATGATGCGGCGCGACGAGGAGACGGTCGATCTGCTCATCGCCGGGATTTTGCAGGCCGATCACCGCCCAATAGCGAGTGTCGGGGTTCGTTGCGCGCACTTCGATGCGCTGGACGACGCCGTCGAGATCCGGCGCGGTGGAGACCTGAAGGCTGCCCTCCTGGTCGAGATACATCTCCATGTGCGGCCGAAGGTCGACGACCTGGACCGTGCCGCCGACCGGAACGGCCTCGACCGCATGCGCGGTCGCGCCGCAAAGCGCGAGGATGATGAGAGCAAGAAGGGCGCGGATCATGCCGGTTCCCCGCCTTCCCGACTGACGGCGGCGGCCGCTTCCTTGCCGGCGGCCTCGCCGACCGCGTCACCCGCGCAGAGCGCGAAGAGGACATGGTCGCGCCAGGCCCCATTGATACACAGGAAGCGACGGGCATAGCCCTCTTCGCTGAAGCCGACACGACGCAATAGACGCATGGAACGCTCGTTGTGCGGCAACGTCGCCGCTTCGATCCGGTTGAGGCCGAGCACGTCGAAACAGAACGGAACGATCCGGCGCACCGCATCGCCCATCACACCCTGCCCGGCAAAACGCTCGCCCATCCAGTAGCCGAGCGAACACGACTGGGTGACGCCGCGCTTCACATGCGCAAGGGTCAACCCGCCGGCCAATTGACCATATTTCGCTTCGAACACAAACAGGGCATAGCCCTCGTCGGCGCGGATCTCACGATGATAGCGCCGGATTCGGCGGCGATAGGCCATTCGGGTCAAATCGTCCCGCGGCCAAGTCGGCTCCCAGGGCTTCAGGAAATGCCGGCTTTCGGCGCGCAACTGACTCCACTCGCTATAGTCGTTGGCGAGCGGCATTTTCAGAAAGCACGTCTCGCCGCGCAAAATCGTTCCCTCGTTGAGCGCGGCGGAGCCGCGCACGAGGGAGGAGCGCGGCAGCGCACTCATACACCGGCCTTCCGATCGCGCGGGGCGCCGAAGCGGCCGCGAATGGTGCCCATGGTCGGCATCGTCATCGACCCGATGCCGACGAGGGTCGGCGTCGTCGTCACCATGTCGGCGAGGATGTCGCGCACGTCCTCGGGCGAGACGCGCTCGATCTCGGCGATGCGCTCTTCCTTCGGCACGGGGCGGCCGAAGACGATCGCCTGACGCGCCGCCTGTCCCATCCGGGCATTGCAGCTCTCACGCGACATCAAGAGGCCGGCCTTGAGCTGTGCCTTGGCACGGCCGAGCTCGTCCTCGCTGACGCCGGCGAGCGCGCTCTCGAGCTCGTCGAGGACGACGGTCTCCGCCTCCTCCACCTCGTCGGCCGTGGTCGCGAGGTGGATCGCGAAGACACCGGAATCGGCGAACGCCCAATGAAATGCCGAGGTGTCGTAGACGAGGCCGCGATCCTCCCGCAGCGCCTGGAAGAGGCGCGAGGAGAGCCCGCCGCCCATCACCATCGCGGCGAGGTGCGCCGTCACCGCCTTCGGATCGGTGGCCGGACGCCCTTCGAAGCCGAGGATCCACTGACATTCCGACGAATCTTGCGCCTCCGTCGCGATGCCGCCGGTATAGTGCGCGCCGGGCGGCTCGGGCGCGACGCGGCGCGGCAGCACCTCGAAGGCGCGGGAGACATCGTCGACGAGCCGGTCATGGTCGACATTGCCGGCCGCCGAAACCGTCATTGCGGAGGCGGTATAATGTCCCTCGAAGAAGCGGCGGAGCGAGTCCGCATCGACCGCGCCCACACTGTCGCGCGTGCCGAGAATGCGCCGGCCGAGCGGCTGGCCGTGATAGGCGGCCTCGGGAAAGGCGTCGAACGCGCGGTCTTCCGGCACGTCCTCGGCGGCGCCGATCTCCTGCAGGATGACGTTGCGCTCGCGCTCGACGTCGGCCGGATTGAAGGTCGGCACGGTGAGGATGTCTGACAAAATGTCGAGCGCCAGCGGCAGATCCTCGGAGAGCATCCGCGCATGATAGGCGGTCGTCTCGACGCTGGTCGCGGCGTTGATTTCGCCGCCGACACTCTCGATCGCCTCGGAAATCGCGCGGGCGGAGCGCTTAGCGGTGCCTTTGAAGGCCATATGCTCGAGGAAGTGGGCGATGCCGTGCTCGCCCTCCCCTTCCGAGCGCGCCCCGGTCTTCACCCAGACGCCGAGCGCGGCGGAATCGACGTGGGCCATCGCGTCGCTGACGACGGTGAGACCGCTATCGAGCCTGGTGAGCCGCATCAGGCCGTGACCGCCCGCGAGCGGTCGACGATGTGGCGCGCGACGGCGGCCGTGTCGGCGGCGATCTTGGTCATGCGCTCGGGCGCGTGCATCACCTCGTCGAGCCGTTCGGGCCGGACCGGGCGAACGCCGCAACCGGCCTCCACCGCGTCGGGGAACTTCGCCGGATGGGCGGTGGACAAGGTGATCATCGGCACGCCCTCCGGCAGCGTCGTCTCCCGCGCGGCCTTGAGGCCGACGGCGGTGTGCGGATCGACGATCATGCCGGTCTCGGCGTAGATCTCGCCGATGGTGCGGCGGGTGTCCTCGTCGTCGGCGCGGGCGGAGGAGAACAGCTCGGCCATGGCCGTGCGCTCGCTATTGGTGAGGGCGAAACCGTCGGACAGGTCGGCCATGCGGGCGGCGATCGAGGCGGCGTCACGGCCGGACATGTCGAAGACCAGCCGCTCGAAATTCGACGAGACCTGGATGTCCATCGACGGTGAGGTCGACGGCATGACCCGGCCCGGCGCGTAGCGGCCGGTTTTCGCGGTTCGATCCAAGATATCGTTCTGGTTCGTTGCGATCACGAGGCGCTCGATCGGTAGCCCCATCCGGTGGGCGACATAGCCCGCGAGAATATCGCCAAAATTTCCCGTGGGAACAGAAAACGCAACCTTACGCTCCGGCCCGCCGAGCGCCAGCGCGCCGAACAGATAATAGGTGATCTGCGCCGCGACGCGCGCCCAGTTGATCGAGTTGACGCCGCTCATCGCGACGCGCGTGTTGAAGTCGCGATCGACGAAGAGCGCCTTCACGATGCGCTGACAGTCGTCGAAATCGCCCTCGACGGCGAGGGTGTGGACGTTATCGTCGGCGATCGTCGTCATCTGACGGCGCTGCACCTCGGAGACGCGGCCGTCGGGATAGAGGATGAAGAGGTCGATCGCCGCGCGGCCGCGGAACGCCTCGGCGGCGGCGGCGCCGGTGTCACCCGACGTGGCGGTGACGATCGTCGCGCGGCGGCCGCGTGCGGTGAGGATCCGGTCCATCAGCCGCGCGAGCGTCTGCATCGCGACGTCCTTGAAGGCGAAGGTCGGGCCGTGGAAGAGCTCCATCACATAATCGCGCGGGCCGACCTGGACGAGCGGCGTGCGTGCGGCGTGATTGAAGGTCGCCATGGCGGCGTCGATGTCCGCGCCGAGGGCGTCGGCGTCGAGCTCGTCACCGGCGAAGCGTCTGAGGACGGCGCGTGCCATCGCCTCGAAAGGCTGGGTCGTCAGCGCCGCGAGCTCACCGGGCGCGAAGCGCGGATAGGTCTCGGGGACGAACAAACCGCCATCGGGCGCCAAGCCCGCCAAGGTCGCGTCGCAAAAGCCGAGCGGCGCCGCGCCGCCGCGTGTGGAGATGTACTGCACCCGGTGTCTCCTCCCGTCGAACCGTCACAAGCGCTTCTGGTGGCGCCCTGTCAACAACTCTCCCGCTTCTGTCAGGCATGCCCGGCCGCGGATGAGAGGAGGAGAGGGTCGATCCCCAGCTTCTGAATCGCCCTCTGATATTTCGCTTCGAGGTCTCCATTGAAGAGCAAATCGTGATCGGCCTCGCAATGGAGCCAACCATTGTTCGAAATCTCCTGCTCGAGCTGGCCCGGCGCCCATCCGGCATAGCCGAGCGCGAGGAGCGCCTGGGACGGCCCGTGGCCATTCGCGATCGCCCGCAGGATCTCGACCGTCGCGGTGAGGCAGACGTCGTTTCCGGTCACGAGCGTCGCCTCCTTCAACATGAAATCGGACGTGTGGAGGACGAAGCCGCGACCGGTCTCGACCGGCCCGCCATTGTGGACGGGGACGTTCCGCGCCGATTCGGGAAGGCGAATCGCATTTTCCTCGTCGATCACGTTGAGCTGGGTCAGGAGATCGACGAACGAGATGTTGCGCGCCGGCTTGTTGACGATGATGCCCATCGCCCCCTCCGCCGAATGCGCGCACAGGAAAACGACGGCGCGTTCGAACCGGGTGTCCCCCATCTGAGGCATCGCGATCAGACACTGTCCCTCGAGGTAGCCCTCCATCCGCTCCATCGTCCGCCCTCCTCAAGGTTGGTGATCAGCCTAGCATACCATCAGATAAGACAAAGTCGGGGCTCGTCACCGGCTCCATCGTGGACTAAAACGCCGCGACTATTCCTCCCGATCCCGGAGACCCACCGATGACGATTGCCGTTGGCGACAAGCTTCCCACCGCAACTTTCAAGGTCATGACGGCGGATGGCCCGTCCGAAGTGACGATCGAAGAGCTCACGAAGGGCCGCAAAGTCATCCTGTTCGGGGTGCCCGGCGCATTCACGCCGACGTGCGATCGCAATCATCTTCCCGGCTTCATCGAGAATCTCGACGCCATCAAGGCGAAGGGCGTCGACGAGGTCTGCGTCGTGTCGGTCAACGACATGTTCGTGATGAACGCCTGGGCGAAGGCCTCGGGCGGCGAAGGCAAGATCACCTTCCTCGCCGACGGTTCGGCCCTCTTCACCCGCGCGATCGGCCTCGAGCTCGACGCCTCGGGCTTCGGCATGGGCGTGCGCTCCAAGCGCTATTCGATGCTCGTCGAGGACGGCGTCGTGAAGATCCTCAACATCGAGGAGACGCCCGGCGAGGCGAAGGTTTCCGGCGCGACGGCGATCCTCGAAGCCGTCTGATCGGCGCGCCACAGCGTCACATCCTGGAAAGGGGCGCCTCCGGTCGCCCCTTTTCGCACGCGGACCGGCGGCAATCACGTCTGGGTGCTTTCCGTTCCGCCTCCAATCGTCTAAGCGAACTCGGATCATGAGACGCACGACCTCATACGGCCTGATCGGGATGGCGACCGGGCGAATTTTGGGCCCGTCCGCCGGTGTGAAGCCGTCGGCGGGACGGGGTTCATTCCGCGCCTGAGCGCGTCCCTCGGCTTCTGCAATTTGCGTGCCTGACCCGCACGGGGCGTCCCGTGCGCGCCGTCGGGCGCGATGTCCGTTTCCATGGCACGGCCACCGGGTGCGTGCCGCAATGGCGAAAGTCGATCCGATGAGCGATGTCCAGACGACCCCGAAAGAGGACGAAGCGCGAGACTATTCCGCGACGCTATATCTGCCGAAAACCGAATTCCCGATGCGCGCGGGTCTGCCCAAACGCGAGCCGGGCTGGATCGCCAAATGGGCCGACGAGCAGCTCTATGAGACGCTGCGCGCCGACAGCCGGGGCCGCGAGAAGTTCATCCTCCACGACGGACCGCCCTACGCGAACGGCCACATCCATATCGGTACGGCGCTCAACAAGATCCTGAAGGACTTCGTCGTCCGCTCCCACCAGATGCTCGGCTACGACGCCAATTACGTCCCCGGCTGGGACTGTCACGGCCTGCCGATCGAGTGGAAGGTGGAGGAGAATTTCCGCGCCCAGGGGCGCAACAAAGACGCGATCCCGATCAACGAGTTCCGCCGCGAGTGCCGCGAGTTCGCGACGCACTGGCTCGGCGTCCAGAGCGGCGAGTTCCAACGCCTCGGCGTGATCGGCGACTTCAAGGATCCGTATCTTACGATGAGCTTCCTCGCCGAGGCGCAGATCGCCCGCGAGTTGATGAAGTTCGCCGTTTCTGAGCAGCTCTATCGCGGCTCGAAGCCGGTGATGTGGTCGGTCGTCGAGCGGACCGCCCTCGCCGAGGCCGAGGTCGAGTATCACGACTATCAGTCCGACACGGTGCTCGTCGCCTTCCCGGTCGCCAATGTGAACACCCAGGCGATCAACGCCGTCCGCGACAATCCGTCCGAGCCCGGTTCGCCGGAGGACGACGCGATCGTCACCGACCTCCTCGAGGCCCGGATCGTCATCTGGACGACGACGCCCTGGACGCTGCCCGGCAACCGCGCCATCGCCTACGGCCCCGGTATCTCCTACGGCCTTTATGAAGTGACCGAGGCGCCGGCCGAGAACTGGGCGAAGCCGGGCGAGCTCTTCGTCGTCGCCGATTCCTTGGCCGAACAGGTCTTCAAGGAGGCCCGCGTCGACGCCTATCGGCGGCGTGACGATGTGCCGGCCGCCGTCCTCGCCGGTGTCACGGCGCGCCATCCGCTGCACGGCAAGGGCTATGACTTCGCCGTCCCGCTCCTCGCCGGCGACCATGTGACCGACGATGCCGGTACGGGCTTCGTCCACACCGCACCCGGCCACGGCGTCGAGGACTTCGAGGTGTGGATGGACAACAAGCGCGCCCTCGAGGCCGCCGAGATCGACGCCACGATCCCCTACACCGTCGGCGCCGATGGTCGGTACACCCGCGAGGCGCCGGGCTTCGAGGGGCTCGCCGTTATCACCGACGAGGGCAAGAAGGGCGACGCCAACAAGACCGTGATCGACGCACTGGTCGCGGCCGGCGCGCTGATCGGGCGCGGGCGGCTGAAGCACCAATATCCGCACTCTTGGCGCTCCAAGAAGCCGGTCATCTTCCGCAATACGCCGCAATGGTTCATCGCGATGGACACCGACCTCGGCGACGGGTCGACCCTGCGCACGCGGTCTCTCAAGGCGATCGGCGACACGCAGTTCGTCCCCGCCACCGGCCGCAACCGGCTGCACGGCATGATCGAGCATCGGCCGGACTGGGTCGTCTCGCGCCAGCGGGCCTGGGGCGTGCCGATCACCGTCTTCGTGCACAAGGAGACCGGCGACGTCCTGATCGACGAGGTGGTCAACGAACGGATCGCCGCCGCATTCGAGGCGGAGGGCGCGGACGCCTGGTTCGCCGAAGGCGCGGCCGAGCGCTTTCTCGGTGCGGAGCATGACGCGGCCGACTATGAGAAGGTCGACGACATCCTCGACGTCTGGTTCGATTCGGGCTCGACGCACGCTTTCTGCCTCGCCAAGCGGCCCGACCTCAAATGGCCGGCCGACGTCTATCTCGAGGGCTCCGACCAGCATCGCGGCTGGTTCCACTCCTCGCTCCTCGAATCGTGCGGCACGCGCGGTCGGGCGCCCTATGACACCGTCATCACCCACGGCTTCACGATGGCCGAGGACGGGCGGAAAATGTCGAAATCGCTCGGCAACACCGTCGCCCCGCAAGACATCATCGACCAGTTCGGCGCCGACATCCTGCGCCTGTGGGTCGCGAGCCAGGATTATACCGACGATCAGCGCATCGGCCCGGAAATCCTGAAGGGTGTCGCCGACGCCTACCGCAAGCTGCGCAACTCGATCCGCTGGATGCTGGGCACGCTCGCCCATGACGAGGGCGAGCCGCTCGACGCCGCGACGGCGCCCGAGCTCGAACGGCTGATGCTCCACCGCCTCGCCGAACTCGACGTCGAGGTGCGCGAGGCCTATCGCAAGTTCGATTATGGCCACGTTGCGCACACCCTGATGACGTTCGCCAATGTCGAGCTGTCCGCCTTCTATTTCGACATCCGCAAGGACGCCCTTTATTGCGACGCGCCGTCGAGCGAACGGCGAAAGGCCGCGCTCGCCGTGGTGCGCACGCTGTTCGACGCGCTCGTCGGTTGGCTCGCCCCGCTCCTGCCCTTCACGATGGAAGAGGCGTGGGAAAGCCGGGGGCACACGCGCTCGATCCACCGCGAACCGTTCGCCGCGATCGATCCTGCCTGGCGCGACGATGCGCTCGCCGAGCGGTGGGAGCGGGTGAAGAAGGTCCGCCGCGTCGTCACCGGCGCGCTGGAGGTCGAGCGGCGGGACAAGCGCATCCGCTCCTCGCTCGAAGCCCATCCCGTGGTCCGCATCGCCGACGATTCCCTCCGCGCGGCGGTGGAGGCCGTGCACTTCGACGACGTGGTGATCACGAGCGCCGTCACGATCGAGGCCGGCGCGCCGGACGAGAGCGCCTTCACCCTTCCCGAGGTGCCCGGCGTCTCTGTCCGCATCGGCAAGGCCGAGGGCAAGCGGTGTGCGCGGTCCTGGAAGGTGAGCCCGGACGTCGGCACCGACCCGCGTTATCCGGACCTGTCGCCGCGCGACGCGGCGGCGATGGCCGAGATCGACGCCGGCGCCGCATGAACGATACGGACCGGCGCGGCCGGGGGGCGGCGATCATCCTCGCCGTCACGATCCTCCTCCTCGATCAGGCGACGAAGCTCTTCGTCCTGCACCGGCTCGACTTGTCGCAGGGGCCGATCAACGTGTTGCCGGTGATGGATCTCACCCTCGTCTGGAACAGAGGCATCAGTTACGGCCTCCTTCAGTCGGAGGGGCTGGGGCGGTGGCTCCTCGTCGCCTTCACGGCGGTGGCCGTGGTCGCGCTTTCGGTCTGGCTGTGGCGCACGCAGCGGCCTCTCGTCCAGATCGCGGTCGGGCTGATCATCGGCGGGGCGATCGGCAATCTCATCGACCGGGTCGCCTACGGCGCGGTCGTCGATTTCGTCCACCTCTATTATGCGGGCTTTTCCTGGTACGTCTTCAACGTCGCCGACGCAGCGATCGTGGTCGGCGTGGTCGTCCTGTTGATCGACAGCCTGTTTCCCGGACGAACAGCCCAAACGGATCCTTAACGACGTCCGTGCAAGTGTGCCATTTCGGCATCAGTCTTCATCTGTGCGACGCGTATGGTTGACTGTCGCCTTCGGGCGCGAGAAGGCTGGTGGTTGGTGGCTCAGGCCGCCGAACTGTGGAGTTTGTCCGATGGTCCGTCTCGCCTTGGTGTTGACCGTGCTCGCCCTGACCCTGGGCGGCTGCAACACGGCCTACAATTATTTCGAGGAAGAGAGTGACGCATCCGAGCAGGGTGGCGACTCGACGGCGTTCGGCGCCATCCTGTCGATGACCGGCATGGTCGAAGAGAAAAAGCGTCCGATCCAGTACAAGCCGCGCGCCCCCCTCGCGATCCCCGGATCGACCGACCTTCCGACGCCCGAAGAGACGTCTGCCGCCGAGGCCGCAGTGAACTTCCCCGTCGATCAGGACGAGCGGATCCGCCAGCGCCAGGCCGAACTCGATGCGCGCGGCGCCGAGGCGGCTTATGAGCGCAACGCTGTCGGCGAGATCGGCGTGGCGCGTGTCGGTCCCGATGGCGTCGCGGCCGCGCGGCGCGCGGGCGGCGGGCTCGACCACAAGAAAGATTATCTCCTCGAGGACAGCCGACCCCAGGACTTCCGGCTGACTCGGGAGCAGATGCGCCAGACCTTCACCGGCCGGTCGCAGGAACGCGCCCTCCTCACCGAGGACGGCAAGCCGGCGCCACGCGCCTATCTGATCCAGCCCCCGGCGGATTATCGCACACCGGCCGATTCGGCCGCCCTGCCCGACAAGGGCGACATCGAAAATTCCGAGTGGGCCGAGAAGCGTCTCTATGGCGTGAACGATCGCCGCCCGCCACGCGCGCAAAAGTGACCTGAGCCGTTGGCCTAGCGCCAACCCGGCGAAATCGACAGGCCGTCCGCGTTCTTCCGACGCGGGCGGCCTTTTCGTTTCGGCCCCCAGGCTGACCTTTTGCACAGCGCGGCGCGCCCGCGCCCGGATATTACAAAATCTTCAGTGGCCGCATCGGCCGCCCTCGGCGTAGCGTCCAGCAGCCGAAGTGGGGCGCCGCGCGGCGTCCTTGGCCGAACGCCCCGATGCGGCGTGTCCGGCTGGCGTGCCGCACCCGGCACATGCCCCCTCGGCCACCATCCGGGCAAGGCAGCGGCGCGCTCCAGGCCGCCGGCCCGTCCGGGATCGAAACGACCGCCGCTTTCGCCCGGCCGGGTGGAACGCGCTCGGCCTTCGCCGTCCGTCATTTCGCGCGGCGACGGTCTAGCATATTGATTCAGGGTGGTTTTTCGCCGTCATTATTTCCAAATGATGGCGGGCTGCTCTAGGAATGACAGGGTCACTGCGAATGAAGCCGCTCCGAACCTCTCTCGCCGCGTTAGGATTAGCCGTGCTGATGACGCTACCCGCCGCCGCCGAACCCGTTGATCTCGGCGAACTCACACTCGCGCCGAACGCGTCGTCCTTCACGCTCGATAACGGCCTCCAGGTGGTCGTCATCCCGGACCGGCGGGCACCGATCGTGACACACATGATCTGGTACAAGGTCGGTTCGGCGGACGAGCCGGCCGGCAAATCCGGCATCGCCCACTATCTCGAACACCTGATGTTCAAGGGCACCGAGACGCATCCCGGCAGCGAATTCTCCACGACGGTGGCCCGCGTGGGCGGCAAGGAGAACGCCTTCACCTCGAACGACTATACGGCCTATTTCCAGCAGGTCTCGAAGGAGAACCTCGCCGAGATGATGGGCTTCGAGGCCGACCGGATGAAGAATCTCCAGCTCACGCCGGAGGTGAGCGCGCCCGAGCTCAACGTCGTCCAGGAAGAGCGCCGCGCGCGGATCGAGACGCGCCCCTCCGCCGAACTCGGCGAAGCGCTCGATGCGACACTCTACGTCAATCACCCCTATGGCGACCCGGTCATCGGCTGGCCGGACGAGCTTGCGAACCTCACCTTTGAGGACGCGCTCAACTTCTATCGCTCCTTCTACCGGCCCGGAAACGCCGTTCTCGTCATCGCCGGCGACGTGACGGAGGACGAGATCCGTTCTCTCGCGCAGGACACGTACGGCCAGATCGCCGACGATCTCGGCACCTTCGATCGCGACCGTCCGAAGGCGCAGCATCTGCGAAGCGACCGGCTCGTCGAGCTGCGGGATCCGCGCGTCAGCCAGCCCTCCACGCAGACCGCTTGGCTCGTGCCGAGCTACGCGACCGCAGAGCCCGGTGAGGCCGAAGCCCTCGACATCCTGTCGGAGATCCTCGGCGGCAACAACACGAGCCGCCTCTACACCTCCCTCGTCCGCGAGGAGCCGCTCGCGACCAATGCCGGCGCCTGGTATCAATCGAGCGCGATCGACGACACGCGCTTCATCGTCTACGCGGTGCCGCAGGACGGCGTCCCCCTCGACACGATCGAGACGAAGGCCCGCGCCCTCATCGCCGACATCGCCGAAAACGGCGTCGGTGACGAGGAGATGGCCCGCGCCCGCACGAGCCTCCTCGCCTCGGTGATCTTCGCGCAGGACAGCCAGTCCTCACTCGCCCGGATCTTCGGATCCGCCCTCACCACCGGATCCTCGGTCGAGGACGTGCAGGAATGGCCCACCCGCATCGCCGCGGTGACGGCCGAGGACGTGCAGAACGCGGCGCGGAAATTCCTCGTCGGCGGCGGCGCCGTCACGGGGCGTCTCCTCGTCGCCGATACGGCGCCCGATGCGGCCGCCGCCGCGAACCCCACCGAGTAGCGTCAGGGCAGGGAACAGATCATGTATTACGCACTGAACCGTGCCATCGTCGCCGTCGCATTTTTCGCGGCATCCATTGGGAGCGCCTCCGCCATCGATATTCAAGAAGTCACCACCCCCAAGGGGGTGAGCGCCTGGCTCGTCTCCGACGACACCGTTCCGGTGGTCGCGGTCGATATCGCCTTCAAGAATGCCGGTTCCTCGCAGGATCCGGCGGAGAAGGCGGGCCGGGCGAACCTCCTCGCCGCGACGCTCGACGAAGGCGCCGGCGACCTCGATTCGGTCGCCTTCCAGAACGCGCTCCTGGAAGGGGCCGTGCAGCTTTCCTTCGATTCGAGCCGCGATCACCTCTATGGCGATCTCAGCACCATTTCTTCGAGCGTCGAGCGCGGCTTCGATCTTCTCCATCTCGCCCTCACCCAGCCGCGTTTCGACCAAGAGGCCGTCGACCGGATGAAGGGTCAGATCATCGCCGGCCTGCGCCGCGAGGAGAAGGATCCCGACACCGTGGTCGCCCAGCTCTGGGCCCGGACCGCCTTCCCCGACCATCCATACGGCACGCCAAGCAACGGCATCCCGGAGACGGTCGCCACTCTCACCCGTGATGATCTCGTCGCGGCGACGCGCGGTCTCGCGAAGGACAATCTGATGATCGCCGTCGTCGGCGACATCGACGCCGAAACGCTGATCCCCCTCCTCGACCGTGCCTTCGGCGACCTGCCCGACACGGCCGAGCTGACCGACGTGCCGCCCGTGGAGCCGGAAACCGGCCTCACCGTGTCGGAGACCATCGACACGCCGCAGACCGCGATCCGCTTCGGCGGTCCGGGCCTTGCGCGCGAGGATGACGATTTCATCCCCGCCTTCGTGATGAATCACATTCTTGGCGGCGGCTCCTTCTCCTCCTGGCTCTTTTCGGAGGTTCGGGAGAAGCGCGGTCTCGCCTACTCGGTCTATTCCTACCTCGCCCCGTTCGAGCACGCCGCGATCTTCGGCGGCGGGACGGCAACGCGCAACGACCAGGCCGACGAAGCGCTCGACGTCATCCGCGCCCAGTTCGAGCGGATGGCGAACGAGGGGCCGACCGAAGAAGAACTCGCCGACGCGAAGGCCTACCTCACCGGCTCCTATGCGCTGCGATTCGACTCCTCGAGCGCGATTGCCCGCCAGCTCCTCTTCATCCAGCTCGAAGAGCTCGGAATGGACTATATCGACAAGCGCAACGCGCTCATCGAAGCGGTGACGCTCGACGACGTGAAACGCGCGGCGACCCGCATTTTCGGCGAGGGCGTGCCGACCGTCGCCGTCGTCGGCGCACCAGCCGGCTGAGGATCACGATCCGCCGGCCCTCGACAGCGTTCCGCGGTTCGATGTATTCCGCATCGAACCGCGGTGCATTTTGATGGACAACGAAAACGAAATCCTGCTCGAGCGGCTGAACACGTTGCGGCAAGAGCATCGCGACCTCGATGCCGCCGTCGCCGCCCTCGAATCCTCCGGGTCGACCGATATGTTGCAGATCAAGCGTCTGAAGAAGCGCAAGCTTCAGCTCAAGGACGAGATCCGCCATCTGGCCGACACCATCCTACCGGACATCATCGCGTGACCTTCACCCTCCCCTCGCCCGCCGCTCCGGTCGCGGTGATCATGGGCAGCCAGTCCGACTGGCAGACCATGCGCCACGCCGTCGAGGTGCTCGAAACGCTCGACATCACTCACGACAGGGCGATCGTGTCCGCCCACCGCACGCCGCAGCGGCTCTACGACTTCGCGTCGACCGCCGCCGAGCGCGGCGTCAAGGTGATCATCGCCGGCGCTGGGGGCGCGGCGCACCTTCCGGGCATGGTCGCCTCGCTGACGACCTTGCCGGTCTTCGGTGTTCCGGTCGAAAGCCGGACGCTTTCGGGGTGGGACAGCCTTCTTTCGATCGTTCAGATGCCCGCCGGCGTGCCGGTCGGAACGCTCGCGATCGGCCGCGCGGGGGCGACGAATGCCGGCCTCCTCGCCGCATCGGTCCTCGCTCTCTCCGACGAAGCGCTCGCCAGCCGCCTCGCCGCCTGGCGCGCCGCCCGCACCGACGCCGTCGCCGACGCGCCGGTGGACGAGGCATGAGACTGTCCCCAGGCGACACCGTCGGCATTCTGGGCGGCGGCCAGCTCGGCCGGATGATGGCACTCGCCGCGGCCCGGCTCGGGCTCGAGGTCCATATCTACGCGCCCGACGCCGATTCGCCCGCCTTCACCGTCGCCGGCCGTCACACCGTCGCCCCCTATGACGATATCGCCGCCCTCACCGCCTTCGCGGAAACGGTCGACGTCGTCACCTACGAGTTCGAGAACGTCCCGGTGGAGCCGGTGCGCGCGCTCGGCGCCAAGGTCCGCCCCGGTCCCGACGCACTCGCCGCCGCACAGGACAGGCTCACCGAAAAGTCGTTCCTCGCCGAATGCGGCCTTCCCGTGGCCCGCCATGCCGCGATCGACGGGCCCGACGATCTCGCGGCCGCGCTCGCCGCGATGGGGGCCACCGGCATCCTGAAGACCCGCCGCATGGGCTACGACGGCAAGGGCCAGCTCCGCCTCGACGGTGGAGAGGATCCGGCCGACGCCTTCCGGGCGATCGGCAGCGTCCCCGCGATTCTCGAAGAATTGATCCCCTTCTCGGCCGAGACGTCGACGGTGCTCGCCCGCGCGGCGGATGGGACGGTCGCCGCCTATGATGCGCCGGCCAACGTCCATTCGGCGGGGATCCTGCGCCATTCGTCGCTTCCCGGCCCGATCGATCCGGCGCTCGCCGACCGCGCGAAGGCGATGGTCGCCGATGTCGCGGCGCGGCTCTCATATGTCGGCGTTCTAACCATCGAATGGTTCGTCACAGGCGACCCCGATCGCCCGCTGATCGCCAACGAGATGGCCCCGCGCGTCCACAATACCGGCCATTGGACCGAGGACGGGGCGATCACCAGCCAGTTCGAGAACCACATCCGCGCCGTGGCGGGCTGGCCGCTCGGCGCGACCACGCGACTCGTCGACATCAGGATGGACAATCTGATCGGCGACGATGTCCTCGATTGGCCGCGGCATCTGGACAATCCGGCCGCGCGCCTTCATTTATACGGAAAGCGAGAGGCGCGGCCCGGTCGTAAGATGGGGCACGTAAATTTCGTGGGCCGTCCAGTGGACTCTCCACGCAAGGCCTGATAGCGAGCAACACTCGTGTTTTATCCGGAAGGCTGGTGGGCTTTTGGTCGCCGACCAGCCTATACGCGTATTGGCTCGTGATGGTTCGCCGTCACGAACCCGGCACGACGGTGCAGCCGCAATGCGCCGTGCAACAGAAGGAAGTGAGCCAAGTGCAGGTTCTCGTTCGAGACAACAATGTCGACCAGGCGCTCAAGGCGCTGAAGAAGAAGATGCAGCGTGAAGGCATCTTCCGCGAAATGAAGATGCGTAACCACTACGAAAAGCCCTCCGAGCGCAAGGCGCGCGAGAAGGCCGAGGCCGTTCGCCGCGCTCGTAAGCTTGCGCGCAAGCGCGCTCAGCGCGAAGGTCTGCTTCCGGGCAAGAAGCGCAGCTGATTCGCGCCGATCTTGCATCGTCGCCAGTTGTAAGTCGTGTTGGTGATTATGCCTGTGAACCTCTCCCGTGCGGTGATTCCCGGCGTCGTTCTCTTGGCGACGCTCGTCAGCGGGTGTGTGGTTGATCAGGCCGTCAACACGCCGAGCCGGTTGATCGACCCGAAAGCGGGCTCCTCCACCAACATCGCGTCACTGACCGAAGTTGTGGAAGCCAATCCGTCGGATGCCAGCGCGTTCAATATGCGCGGCACCGCCTACGGTCGCGCGAACAAACTGCGCGACGCTCTCGCCGACTTCGACCGGGCGATCGAGATCGATCCCAATTTCTACCAAGCCTATGGCAATCGGGCGCTCGTCCATCGCCGGATGGACAATCTCGACGCGGCGCTGACCGATTATTCGCAGGCGATCCGGGTCAACCCGAATTACGAGTCCGCCCTCGTCGGACGCGGCAATATCTACCGCCTGAAGGGCCAGAACGAACGCGCGTTGGAGGACTTCAACGCCGCGATTCGCGTCAATTCAGGCGATGCGCGCGCCTATCACAACCGCGCGCTGATCTACCAAGTTCAGAATCTGCACTCTTTCGCGGTCGAGGATTTCGGTGTCGCCATCGGCCTCGATCCGAAAGCGCCCGAGCCCTATAATGGGCGCGGCGTGAGCTATCTCGCGACCGGCGACGTGCAGTCCGCGCTGGACGACTTCAACCAGGCCCTCGCCCTCGATCGCGACTATGCGGACGCCTGGGCCAATCGGGGTCTCGCGCTGGAGACGCAGGGCGATTCCAACAAGGCGCGTGCGGCCTATAACCGGGCCATGCAGCTCAGCCCCGGCTTTCCTCCGGCCAAAGAAGGCATCGCGCGGATCGATTCCGGCAAGCCGCCGGTTCGGATCTGATTCGCCGCCATCGCGGCCGCGGTAAACCCGCCTCCCCCACACAACGCCGCCACGTCCATGGATCCCCTCCGGGCGCCATCGCGGCGGCGTACGGCCGCTCTTCGGGCTCGGCGGGGTTATCCACGAAAAAAGGCGCTGCCCGCGGCAGCGCCTTTCGTTCATCCGGCGGGCATTGCGGCCCGCTCGCTCAACACTCAGGCGACGTGGCGCAGGCTCGCGCCGGCCGGGCGGACCGCCACGGCATATTCGTCGATCAGCGCACGGGTGATCGGGCCGACGGTGAAGTTGTACGGGCCGATCTCACCGACCGGCGTCACCTCAGCGGCAGTACCGGTCAGGAAGCACTCCTCGAACGTCGCGAGCTCGTCCGGCATGATCGCGCGCTCGACGACCTCGATACCGCGCGAGCGGGCGATGCCGATCACGGTGCGGCGGGTGATCCCGTCGAGGAAACAATCGGGCGTCGGCGTGTGCAGCTTGCCGTCCTTCTGGAAGAAGACGTTGGCGCCGGTCGCCTCGGCCACCTGACCGCGATAATCGAGCATCAGCGCGTCGGCATAGCCCTTCGATTCGGCGGCGTGCTTCGACAGCGTGCAGATCATGTAAAGGCCGGCGGCCTTCGCATGGCAGGGCGCGGTCTTCGGATCGGGACGGCGCCAGTCGGCCATCGTGAGGCGGATGCCCTTCTCCCGCGCCGACGGATCGAAATAGCTCGGCCAGGCCCAGGAGGCGATCGCCACATGAATGGTGTTGTGCTGCGCCGAGACGCCCATCATCTCGCTGCCACGCCACGCGATCGGGCGGACATAGGCGTCGGTCAGGCCCATGCGCTTAACCGTTTCGCGCTTGGCCTCGTTGATAACCTCTTTGCTATAGGGGATCTCGAAACCCAGCGTTTCCGCTGACGCAAACAAGCGATTGGTATGCGCCTCGCATTCGAAGATCTCACCGCCATAGGCACGCTCGCCCTCGAACACCGCGCTTGCATAATGCAGCGCGTGCGTGAGGACATGAGCCTTCGCATCCTTCCAAGGCACGAAAGCGCCGTCGTACCAGATCTCACCCTCATGCTGATCGAACGGGACAGCCATCTCATCCTCCTCCCCCGAGACAATTCGCCGGGGGTTCACTCCGTTGCGGCTTCTTCGAATGATTATGCGCCGAAACGAAATATTGTTACGTTAGAAGAGCATATCGCGACACAAATAAGCGACTTGCAGGGTCAAGACGTATGCCTCCTTTCGTGATACGTCAATATGGTTGACGTAAAAAATTCCTCAGCCCCGGATGAGGAGCTTGCGTTCGACCTCATCGAGCGCATTTTCTTCGGCTATCGGGACTTTGTCGGCATCGCCGACGAGGCGCTGGTCAAGACCGGATACGGGCGGGCCCATCACCGCGTTCTGCATTTTGTGGATCGCAATCCGGGCCTGACCGTGGGCGAATTGTTGGCGATCCTAAAGGTCACCAAGCAAGGAGTGGCGCGCGTGTTGCGAACCTTGGTGGATGATGGACTGATCGAAGTGCGACCCGGCGAGCACGACCGGCGCGAGAAGCGCCTCAGCGTGACCACGACGGGGCACGAACTCGCCGTGGAACTCGCCCGGCTCCAAACCAAGCGGATCGAGACGGCGCTCGCCCCGCTCCCGGAAGGATCGCGCGCGATCGTCGCCGCCTTCCTCGCCGGCCTCGTCGACGACAAGGAGCGCAATGCCGTGCTGACGCGCATCCAGGCGGGCCGTTCCTGATGGCCCTCGCCCAACGGATCGACGCGAGCGAGCCGCGTGACGACGACGACGCGCCGCATGTCCTGATCGTCGACGATGATCAGCGGATCCGCTCCCTCCTCGAGCGCTTCCTGCGCAAAGAGGGCTACCGCATCAGCTCGGCCGAGAATGCGAACCAGGCGCGGCGCAAGCTCGAAGGCTTCGTGTTCGACGCCCTCGTCCTCGACGTGATGATGCCCGGCGAAGACGGCTTCTCTCTCCTCGAGACGTTGCGGGCCGACGGCAATGCGACGATGCCGATTTTGATGCTGACCGCCCGCACCGAGCCGGACCAGCGCATTCACGGGCTCGAACTCGGCGCGGACGACTATCTCGGCAAGCCGTTCGAGCCGCGCGAGCTCGCGCTCCGCCTCTCCAATCTGATGCGGCGGCGGCCGGAGACGCATCGTTTCGTCCGCTTCGGGCGCTTCGTGTTCGATGTCCGCCGCGAGGAATTGTCGGCCGACGGCGATCTCGTCCGCCTCACCGATCGCGAGCGGCGCCTGATGCGGCTCTTCGCGAGCCGTCCCGGCGCGACGATCCCCCGGCATGAGCTCGTCGCCGACGAGGATCTCGGCGACCGTGCGATCGACGTTCAGATCAACCGCCTTCGCCGCAAGCTGGAGGACGATCCGGCCGAGCCGAAATATCTGCAAACCATGCGCGGCCTCGGCTACCGCCTTCTTGCCGATCCCGGCGAGACCTGAGGGGCCGTGACGGTCGCCCTCGACGAACAGCGCCCGCGCCGCCCACTGTGGCGGCGCATTCTGCGCTGGATCGGATTGCCGCCGCCGATGGAGCGATGGCTGCGCCGGCGGCTGCCACGCCGTCTCTTCGCGCGTTCGATCCTCATCATCGTCGTGCCGATGATCGTGCTGCAATCGGTCGTCGCGTTCGTCTTCCTCGACCGCCATTGGGAGAACATGACGACGCGCCTTTCGGTCGCGACGGCATCCGAGATCGCGACGATCGTCGACCTGTTGGAGACGCTGCCGGCCGACGCTCGGCCCCAGATCCTCGCCGCGGCGTCCAACAATCTCTTCAGCGATATCAGCCTTCTCGACGGGGACCGGCTGCCCGCGCCGCATCGCAAGTTGTTCTTCTCGCTCCTCGACCGGACCTTGAGCCGTCAGATCTCGATCGCCGTCGGGCGGCCCTTCTGGATCGACACGGTGGAGAGCACCCGCTTCGTCGAGATCCGCATCAAGACTAAAGTCGGCATTCTTCAGATCATCACCCGGCGCAGCCACACCTACGCCTCGAACGCGCATATCACGCTCGTCTGGATGGTCGGCACGTCGCTGGTGCTGATCGCCGTGGCGCTCCTCTTCCTGAAAGGCCAGGTGCGGCCGATCCAAGAGCTCGCCGCCGCCGCCGAGCGCTTCGGGCGCGGCCGTCCGGTCGGCCACTTCCGCCCGCACGGGGCGATCGAGGTGCGGCAAGCGGCCTGGGCGTTCCTCGAGATGCGGCGGCGCATCGAGCGGCAGATCGAGCAGCGCACCGCGATGCTCGCCGGTGTCAGCCACGACCTTCGCACGATGCTGACGCGCTTCCGCCTCGAGGTCGCGCTCCTCCCCGAAACCGAGGACACCGCCGCCTTGGTCGCCGATGTCGACGAGATGCAGGCGATGCTCGAGGATTATCTCACCTTCGCGCGAACCGACACCGACGAGCACGCCGACAATGTGGTGGTGCGCGATCTCGTGACCGAGGCGGTGCGCGGCTATCCGATGGTGAGCGTGCGGGTGGAGCCCGGCCTCACCGCGAACCTACGCCCGAACGCGACGCGCCGGCTCGTGACCAATCTCGTCGCCAACGCCACGACCCACGCGGAAACCGTGGGCGTCGAGGCGACGGGCGGCGACGGCCGGCTCCTCATCCATGTCGACGATGACGGGCCCGGTATTCCCGATGAGGAACGCCATGCGGTGTTCCAGCCATTCTACCGCCTCGACAGCGCCCGCAATCGCGATCATGGCGGCACCGGTCTCGGCCTCACGATCGCGCGGGACATCGCGCGCCGTCAGGGCGGCGAAGTCACCTTGTCCACGAGCCCGCTCGGCGGCCTCAGGGCCACCATTCGCCTGCCGCTCTGACCGGCCTCAACCGCGCGCGGCGGCCAGGGCCGCGTCACGCCGCGCGAGGCTCTCCGCCGGCCAATAGACCTTGCGGTCATAATATTCCGGAACGACCGGGACGCCGGGCGGCAGCGTCAGCCAAGGCTGCTTCGATTGGGTGAAAATGTGGATGTCCGGCCCGAAATGGTCCGGCTCGTCGAGCGAACCGACCCGCACGAAGCGGATCAACGCGCCGGCGCCGGCATAATTGCTCCACAGCGCCACCTGACAGTGCGGACAGCGGGTGATGCGCTGCCCTCTCCCCGCTGGCGCTCGGCGTGTCGACGACATGCGGCGCGCCGGAGAGGAGCCGCACGCGGTCGGCCTCGATCATCGCATTGAGGGCGAAGGCGGTGCCACTTTCGCGCTGGCACCACCGACAGTGACACGCGTGCACGAAGAGCGGCCGCGACGTCATCACATAGCGCACCGCGCGGCACGTGCAGCCGCCCGAAAATCCGTCCATCGCACAGCACCTTCGCCCATCGAGAGCGCGAGGGTGGCGCAACACGGACGACCGCGCAATCCGCGCGGCAGAGGCTCACATCAGGCGGGAGCCGTTCGGCACGTCCTTGTCGGGCACGGCGAGGACGATGGCGCCGTCATCGTCGGCGAAGCCGAGCGTCAGCACCTCGGACATGAACGGGCCGATCTGGCGCGGCGGGAAATTCACGACGGCCATCACCTTCCGGCCGACGAGCGCTTCCGGCGTATAATGCACGGTGACCTGGGCCGAGGAGCGCTTCTCGCCGATTTCGGGGCCGAAATCGATGCGCAACTTGATCGCCGGTTTGCGCGCTTCCGGGAAAGGCTCGGCGGAGACGACGGTGCCGACACGGATGTCGACCGCCAGGAAATCGTCAAAACTGATGGTATCGGTCACGGAGTGGGATTTCGGTTCGCTTGATCGTCGGAGGGTGTGTCCTCGCCGGTAGCATGATCCGCGCCGCCTGGCGACATCCGATCGGCCTCATCGGCCGGCCCGTCTGCCGCGCTATCCGCCGCGGCGGCGTCCTCGGGCCATCGATCGGCGGACGCCGAGGCGATGTCAGGGGCGGCCTCCGCCTCAGCCGCGGGCGATTGGGCGACGGCGCTGCCGAACACACGGGCGAACCGGCGATGCCGGCGCTCGGCCTCACGCAGCTCCTTGTCGAGCACCGCCATCGTCCGCGGCAGCCCGGCATCGTCCTCCTCGACGAAGGTGCGCAGGACGCGCGCGAACGCCACCGCGAGGCCCTGGAGAACCACGCGGCCGCGCCACCCGGTCGCCTGGATGCCGGCGGCGGCGAGCATCCACGACTGGGAGCGGACCTCCATCGCGTTGAGCCCCATCGCGAGCGAGGGATCGCGCAGCGCCGAGCGCATCAGCGACTTCATCGCGGCCCGATAGGGGCGCAGCGCGTCGAGACGGCTCATCAAAACGTCGAACAGGCGCTCGCGCGGCGGCTCGTCCGCCATATCGGAGAAATCGCCGGCCAGCACCGCGCGGTCGATGCGGCGGGCAAAACCGTCGAGAATCTCGCCGCGGGTGCCGAAATGCTCGGCCATCTCGGCAAGGCCGACGCCCGAGGCATCGGCGATCCGCCCCACCGTCACCTCATCGAACGGATGCTCGGCGAGGAGGCGCATGGTGGCATCGATGATGCGATCGGCGGCTTCGGCCAAAACGGCGTCCTCCTTCACGGGGCGGCGGCCCCGGTTCCCGCCGGCGCGCGTTTCGCGGCCGACATCGATCCAAATGGCGACGAGAGCCGCCCAAATCCAGTGCCGCGGAGCGGACGCCGCCGGAGTGGAGCGCGACGTCACGACCCGCACGCCGCCAGCCGCCAGCCGCCAGCGCGAGGCGCCCGGCGGGCCGGTGCCGCGTCGGCGCTTTGCTAGCTGCCGAGCTCGTCGGAGCGGACGCGGGCGGCGTGGACCGCGCGTTTCATCAAGGCTTCGAGCGCGCCCTCCTCCATCAGCACGTCGAGCGCGGCGGCGGTCGTCCCGCCGGGGGAGGTCACGTTGCGCCGCAGGGTCGCCGGATCGAGCGAGCTGCGATCGAGCAGCGCGCCGGCGCCGATGATCGTGTTGCGGGCGAGCGATGCCGCGACGTCGGCCGGCAGGCCCTCGGCGATCCCCGCTTCGGTAAGGGCCTCGACCATCAGGAAAACATAGGCCGGGCCGGAGCCGGAGACCGCCGTTGCGGCGTCGATCAGCGCCTCGTCCTCGACCCATTCGACGGCGCCGAAGCCGCGCAGGAGCTTGTCGGCGAGCCCGAGCTGGGCTTCCGAGAGCCCCGAGCCGACCGCCGCCGTCATCCCTTTGCCGACCGATGAGGGCGTGTTGGGGATCGAGCGCACGATGGGACCGGGCCCAAGCGTGCCGAGCGTTGCGATCGTGATCCCCGCGGCGATCGAGACGACGAGCGTCTCGCCGTCCCGCAAGCGGGAAAGGCTCGGCAGCACGTCGCCGAACATCTGCGGCTTGATCGCGAGGACCAGCGTATCGGCGACGAGCGCCGGCGGTTCGGAGACAACGCGCAAGCCCGGCGTCTGCAGCGGCTGCGTGTCGGACGGGTTGGGCTCGATCACGACAATCGTGCGGGGGTCGATCCCGGACGCCAGCCATCCCTCGAGCATGGCGCCGCCCATCTTGCCGGCGCCCACGAGGACGAGCGGCCGATCAGGTGTCATGTGGTTCAAGCCTCTCCGGCGGTTTCAAACAGCGCACTCTCCAGCGCGTCGGCCGCCGACTTTCCGGCCCAGACGACGAACTGGAACGCCTGATAGTGACTGTCACAGGTCTCGACCGCGTGGGAGAGCAATGCCTGGACGTGAGCCGTCGCCGGCACGTCGTCCCCCGCGAGAAGCTGGGTGTGCCGGAAGATGACGACGCCCTCCTTGCTCCACAGGTCGAAATGCCCCATCCACATCCGCTCGTTCACGAGTGCGAGAAGACGGACGACCTCTGTATAACGCGGCTCGGTCACCTTGAGGTCGAAGGCGACGGCGATATGAAGCGAATCGAACTCCTCCATGTGCGTAAACGCGACATGATAGGCGCTCCAGCGGCCGGATACGGAAATGGTGATTTCATCGTCGCCGGCGCGCTCGTACGTCCAATCGTTGCCGTTGGCCACCTCTTCGATACGGTCGATGGGATTGGCGGAGACAGTGAATTCGTCGTAGTCGATCAAGCTCATCGCTGATCCTTTCAGGCCCGCAGGTGCGTGCCCCCGGAGAGGCACCCCGCGCTTGCGACGACGCTGTTACGCCAGACTGGAACGAATCCGGCGGCGCCGCCGATAGGAGATCAAATAAGGTGCAGGGAGAAAAGGTGCGGCGGCGCGCGGTCCACGGCCGGCTTCACACGTTTTCCTTCGCGCGCTCGGCCTCCAGCGCCTCGACCCGCGCCCTGAGGCGCTCCGCCTCGTCGGCCGCGCGCGTCGCAATCGCTTTCACGGCCTCGAATTCGTCCCTATGGACGACATTCGCCTCGGACAAGAGGTTTTCGATTTGAGAGCGGACGACGGTCTCCACTTCACGGCGGGCGCCTTGCGCGACGGCGGCAGCGTCCGTCGCGAGGCGTGCGATTTCATCGATGAGGCGATTGTTCGTTTGGGTCATAACCCTCTCCGTCTAGCACGGCGACAACACAAGCCATGCATAGCAATCACTATGGTTCCGCCAGGCGAGCCACACAAGTGAGGCTGCCGGTTCCCCTCTCTTCGCCCGCAAGCGATAGAGGATCCTCTTCCTTCGAGCGAGTCGCCCGATGTCCCTCGTCCTGACCTTCCCGACCTTCGATCCGGTGGCGATCTCACTCGGTCCCGTCGCCATCCGGTGGTACGCGCTTGCCTATATTGCCGGCATCCTGATTGGCTGGATGCTCGCCCGGCGCATCGTTTCCCGACCGAGTCTGTGGGGCGCCCGCCCCCATCCCACGGTCCGCGACATCGACGATTTGGTGACCTGGGTCACGGTTGGCGTCGTGATCGGCGGGCGACTCGGCTTCGTTCTCGTCTACAACCCCGCGTACTATCTCGCACATCCCGGTGAAGCTTTGATGCTATGGCAGGGCGGTATGTCCTTCCATGGCGGGCTCACCGGCGTCGTCGTCGCGGTGCTCCTTTTTTCCCGGGTGCGACACATTTCGCCGGTCGCTGTCCTCGATGTTCTCTCCGGCGTCGTACCAGTTGGTTTATTTTTCGGACGAATCGCAAATTTTATCAACGGCGAGTTGTGGGGGCGCCCGTCCGACGCGCCTTGGGCGATGGTGTTTCCGGGCGCCGGCCCCGAACCGCGCCATCCGAGCCAGCTTTATCAGGCGCTTCTCGAAGGGTTGGTCCTTTATATCGTGATTGCGATCGCGATTCGTATGGGGGCGCTGCGTCGGCCCGGCCTCGCACTGGGGCTGTTCGGCGGGGGCTACGGAATCGTGCGGATCATCGGCGAGTTTTTCCGTATGCCGGATGCGCAAATCGGTTTTCTCTGGGGCCACGTCACGATGGGCATGATCCTTTCGCTGCCGATGGTGCTGATCGGCGCGGTCATCGTGGCGATCGCACTGATGCGGCCCGCCGTGCCACCGGCCCTTGAGGGCGAGACGAAGGCGTGACGCCGGTTGAGGAACGCCTTTTGCGGCGGATCGCGATCACCGGGCCGATCACGATCGCCGAGTTCATGGCCGCCTGCCTCACCGACCCGGACGGCTATTATGCGACGAACGAGCCGTTCGGCGTCGCCGGCGACTTCATCACCGCGCCGGAAATCTCGCAGATGTTCGGCGAGCTGATCGGCGCCTTCCTGCTCGACCGCTGGCACGCCGACGGCCGGCCGGATGCGGTCGATCTCGTCGAGCTCGGGCCGGGTCGCGGCACCTTGATGGGTGACATCCTGCGTGTCGCCGCGCGCGATTCGGGCTTCCTCGCCGCGAGCCGGGTGGTCCTCGTCGAGGCCTCGCCGCGATTGCGGGAGCGGCAGGAGGCGGCGCTCGCCCCGCTCCACCCCCGCATCGAGTGGCGCGAGGCGATCCCGTCCGACCGGCCGATCTATCTCGTCGCCAACGAGTTTTTCGACGCGCTGCCGATCCGTCAGTTCGTCCACCAAGGTGGCCGCTGGTTCGAGCGCACCGTCGGGCGTGACGGCGACCGCCTGACATTCGGCCTCAGCCCCTTCCCGGCGGCGATGGCCGCAGAGGCGCCGGACGGCGGCGTGCGCGAAATCCGCCCGGCGGCGAGCGCCGCGATCGGCGAGATCGCCTCCACGATCGCCCGGCACCGGGCCGGGACCGCCCTCGTGATCGATTACGGCTATGCGACCGACGGTTTCGGCGAGACGCTCCAGGCCGTCCGCGATCATCGCCCATGCGACGTTCTGGATCGCCCCGGCGAGGCCGATCTGTCCGCCCATGTCGATTTTCGCGCGCTGGCGCAAGCGGCGAAGGCGGCCGGCGCGTCCGTCCATGGGCCGATCGGCCAGGGCGACTTTCTCCTCGGCCTCGGCCTTCTGGAACGGGCCGGCAGCCTGGGCGCCGGGGCTTCGCGCGAGGTGCAGGCCCGCCTTCATGGCGAGGTCTCGCGCCTTGCCGGAGACGGGCCGAACGAGATGGGCGAGCTCTTTAAAGCGCTCGCGATCACCGCAAACCCGACTACGCTACCGGGATTTGATATTGTCGGACGCGATTGCGGCTGATAATCGCGAAGCCGGGTTCGTTATTCGACGGGGTCGCCTATCCTCGACCAATCGCCAAATGCCATCGCGGCGGACGCACTCACCCGTCAGGGTCTGCGTCACGCCTTCTTCACCCGGCAAGGCGGCGTGTCGGATGGCATCTATCATTCGCTGAATGCCGGCCGCGGCTCCGCCGATGCCCCGGATAAGGTGGACGAGAATCGCAAGCGTATCGCGAGCGCGATGGGCGTTGCGGTCGATCGCCTCGTCACGATGCATCAGGTCCATTCGCGCGACGTCCTCACCGTGACCGACATTCCGGCCGAGCGGCCGAAGCTCGATGCGATGGTGACGGCGCGGCCCGGTCTCGCGCTCGGCGTTCTGACGGCCGATTGCGCGCCGATCCTCTTCGCCGATCCACAGGCCGGGGTGATCGGTGCGGCCCATTCCGGGTGGCGCGGCGCGACGTCCGGCATCCTCGAGGCGACGCTCGAGGCGATGATCGCGCTCGGCGCGCGGGCGAGCGACACGATCGCGGTCATCGGGCCGACCATCGCCCAGGCCTCCTATGAAGTCGGGCCCGAGTTCATCGACGGCGTGGTCGCCGCGCGGCCCGACACGGCCGACCTCTTCCGCCCCTCGACCCGGCCCGACCATCATCTTTTCGATCTGCCGGCCTATATCGACCGGCGGGCCCACGCCGCCGGGATCGGCACGGTCGTGGACCTCGCCCTCGACACCTATGCCGACGAGGCGCGTTTCTTCTCTTATCGCCGGGCGACGCACCGCGGCGAGCCGGACTATGGCCGGTTGATTTCAGCGATCGTTCTGGAGGGTTGAGCCATGGCCATTCATTTCGAGCGTGACGAATATGAAGCGCGCATGGACCGCCTGCAGGAGGCGATGGCCGAGCGCAAGCTCGACGCGATGCTCCTCTTCTCCCAGGAGAGCATGTACTGGCTGACGGGCTACGATTCGTTCGGCTTCGTCTTCTTCCAGTGCCTCGTGGTGTCGAACAAGCGGCGGATGGCGCTGATCACCCGCTCGGCCGACCTTCGCCAGGCGCGCGCCACCTCCATCATCGATGAGATCATCGTCTGGGCCGACCGGGCCGACGCCAATCCGACCAAGGCGCTGAAAGAGCATCTGTTCGAGATGGACCTTCTCGGCTGCCGCATCGGCATCGAGTACGACACGCCGGGTCTGACGGCCGCGAACGGCCGCGCCCTCGACGACCAGCTCACGAGCTTCGCCGCCGCGGAGGACGCCTCGCAGCTCGTCCCGCGCCTGCGCAGCGTGAAGAGCCCGGCCGAGCTCGTCTATGTGCGCGAGGCCGCACGGCTCGGCGACGCCGCCTGGCACGCCGGGATGGAGCGCGTCGGCGCCGGCGCGGACGAGGGCGAGATCCTCGCCGCGATGCAGAGCGCCGTCCTCGCCGGCGGGGGCGACTATCCGGCAAACGAGTTCGTCATCGGCTCCGACAAGGACGCGGTGCTGGTGCGCTCGCACACCGGACGGCGCACGCTGAGCGTGGACGACCAGCTCACGCTGGAGTTCGCCGGCGCCTATCGCCGCTATCATGCCGCGATGATGGAAACCGTGGTGATCGGCACCCCGCGCCCGCGCCATCAGGAGATGTACGAGGCCGTCGGCGAACAGCTCGCCGTGGTCGAAGAAGCGATGCGCCCGGGCAACACCTTCGGCGATGTGTTCGCCGCCTACGCCCGCGTGGCGCAGGAGCGTGGTATGAACACCTGGAAGCTGAACGCGTGCGGCTATTCGCTCGGCGCGTCGTTTCAGCCGTCCTGGATGGAATGGCCGATGTTCTACCAAGCCAACCCGGCCGAAATCGTGCCGAACATGGTGCTTTTCGCGCACATGGTGCTGCTCGATTCGGAGACCCACACGGCGATGTCGCTCGGCCGCACCTATCTGACCACCGAGGGCGCGCCCGAAATGCTGTCCACCATCGCGCCGTCCTTCCTCACGCGATGATCAAACGCGCCGGCCTCCTCCTTCTCCTGCCCCTCGTCCTCGCGGGTTGCGACGCGCCGCAGCTCACCGGCATCGCGGCCGGCTTCGAGAAGAACATGTCGGCGCCGCAGCGCCCGTTGACCGATCCGGCGACGGCGACCTTCGCGTTCGAGCCTTTCCCCGGCATTCCCGGCAATGTCGGCGACGATCTGTTGCGCCGGATCTGGCTCCATGCGGAGCGCGAGGGCATCCAGGTCGTCAAGCGGCCGGGCGGACCGGCACGCTTCCATGTCCAGGGGACGCTGACCGCGGTGTCGAACGACACCAACTCGCTCGTCATCTATGTCTTCGATATCAAGGACGTGACGGGCCGCAGGCTCCACCGCATTTCCGGCCGGCAACGCTCCAATGATTCGCAAGGCGATCCGTGGTCGAGCATCGAGTCGGGTGATCTCGACCTGATCGCGGTGCGGCTCACCGCGTTGATCAACGCCTGGCTGCACGCCGACGCCTGATCGGTGTCGTGTGCGTCCGTCCGTGACACAAAAGTCGCGTAATCCGGCCCAAAGGCGTCACAAGGCTGTGGCATCGGGCATCGTCTTCACGCTAAGGACAGGGCGTTAACGCCTCAGGCGCTCCCTCAAATGCCGTTCCCAGGACGTAAGCCATGAAGCTCGTTGCCGGAAACTCCAACCGCGCGCTGGCGGAGGCGATTTCCTCCTATCTCGACCTCCCCCTCACCCAGTGCGTCGTGCGCCGCTTCGCCGACCAGGAGGTCTTCGTCGAAATCAAAGAGAATGTCCGTGGCGCGGACGTCTTCGTCATCCAGTCGACCAGCTATCCGGCGAACGACAATCTGATGGAGCTTCTCATCATCATCGACGCGCTGGTGCGCGCCTCGGCGCGGCGCATCACGGCGGTGATCCCCTATTTCGGCTACGCCCGGCAGGACCGGAAGATGGGCGGGCGCACGCCGATCTCGGCCAAGCTCGTCGCGAACCTCATCACCCGCGCCGGGGCCGACCGCGTCCTCACGCTCGACCTCCATGCCGGCCAGATCCAGGGCTTCTTCGACATCCCGACGGACAATCTCTACGTCGCCCCGGTGATGACGCGGGATATTAAAGAGCGCTACTCGCTCGAAAATCTGATGGTCGTGTCGCCGGACGTCGGCGGCGTGGTCCGCGCCCGCGACCTCGCCAAGCGGATCGACGCCCCGCTCGCGATCGTCGACAAGCGGCGCGAGCGGCCGGGCGAATCGGAAGTGATGAACATCATCGGCGACGTGTCCGGGCGGGACTGCCTGCTGTTCGACGACATCGTCGATTCCGGCGGGACGCTCTGCAACGCGGCCGAGGCGCTGCTCGCGGCGAACGCCAATCGCGTGTCGGCCTATATCACCCACGGGGTTTTGTCGGGCGGCGCGGTCGCGCGAATCGAGGCCTCGAAGCTCGACGAGCTGGTCATTTCGGACTCGATCGAGCCCACCGAGGCGATGGTCGCCGCAAATACATTGCGTGTTGTGTCAATTGCGCCACTCATCGGCGAGGCGATCGCCCGAACGGCACTCGAAAAATCGGTGTCGAGCCTGTTCGACTGAACAAAAAACGCCGCAAATTGCGGCGTTTTTTGTTGAACTGTCCCACCAAAAGCGGGCTTCGACAGCGGCGCCCCGCCCGAAGGCGGAGCCGCCAGATCGGATCAAGCGTGGGCGTGGCGCAGATGGCGTGCGCCCTGGTCGGTCTCCACCATCAGATCGCCGGCATTCGTCAACGCGTCGAAGAAGCCGTCGATTTCGTTGAGCGATTCCACCACTCGGGCGCGGCGCTCGCTCATATCGGCGATTGTCGCGCTCAAATTCCGACGGCGCTCGCGGGCGGCCCGCGCGACTGTGGAATAGGCGTAATTCGCCGGGTCGTTCACGCCGCTGCGGCGCTCTTCGCCCTCGATCTGCTTACCGAGTTCGACCCGGATCACCTCGAGATCCGCGATCATCCGATCGAATTGCGCCAACTGGCGTCGCAGGGCGCTCGCTTGGAATTCCTTGGCTTGGATCGTGCTCTCGCGCGGCTTCATAACGCATGCCTCTCATCGCTTGTGAGGCCACTCTAACGGCGAGGCGTTGCAATTTGGTTCGACCGGTCTCGGCAACTGACATTCCGTCGTTAACCAAAAACGGGCAACCTCTTACCCACCTCTTTCGCTCACCAGCGAATCACATACGGGCGTTCTTAAACAATCGTTTACCGCCTCCGCTCATGTTGGTTACCAGCTCATGAGGGCGACGGGCGAAACGTGAGGACAACCGCGTGAGCCGTCTCCGAGCCGTCTGCCGATTTGGTAACAATAGCTTTGCTGATTCGCAGACACCGTTGGGTCAAATGACCGTCAGACGAGACAGAATCCGCCGCTTTGCGGATCGCATGAGAGGAAACGCATGCGCGTTCTATTGATCGAGGACGACAGCGCCACCGCACAAAGTATCGTGCTCATGCTGCACTCGGAACGGTTCAACGTCTATACGACGAACCTTGGCGAGGAAGGCATCGACCTCGGCAAGCTGTACGACTACGACATCATCCTCCTCGATATTAACCTGCCGGACATGTCCGGTTACGAGGTGCTTCGGGCGCTGCGCGTGTCGAAGATCGAAACGCCGATCCTGATCCTGTCGGGTCTCGGCAATATCGAGGACAAAGTCAGGGGTCTCGGCTTCGGCGCCGACGACTATCTGACCAAGCCGTTCCACAAGGATGAGCTGGTCGCCCGGATCAACGCGATCGTCCGCCGCTCCAAGGGGCACGCGGAATCGATCATCCGCACGGGCGAGCTCGCGGTGAACCTCGACACCAAGACCGTCGATGTCGACGGGCAGCGTGTCCACCTCACGGGCAAGGAGTACCAGATGCTGGAACTCCTCTCGCTGCGGAAGGGCACGACGCTCACCAAGGAGATGTTCCTCAACCATCTCTATGGCGGCATGGACGAGCCGGAGTTGAAGATCATCGACGTCTTCATCTGCAAATTGCGCAAGAAGCTGTCCGCCGCCACCGGAGGGCGCAACTATATCGAGACCGTCTGGGGTCGAGGCTATGTGTTGCGTGAACCGGACACCGAGGCGCGGCGGGAACTCGCCTGAGACGGTGCGCTCCGGCGCATCGGCCCGTCGGGGCGTTCGTCCCGGCGCCGGAATGGATTCCCGTCTTTCCATCGAGATGACATGCGCGTCCGGGGCCTCTCGCTCCGGCGCACGTCGTTTTGCCCGGACGCGGCGCAGCCTCGCGCCGATCCGGACGATCGCGTCCCCTGAACAGGCCGACGCCGAGCGACCATGCGGCCGCTCGCGGCCGTCCGCCCTAGCGGGGCTCGGTGCGGAAGGTCATGGCGCCGTCTTCGCTGTCGACGGCGATCCGCCAGCCGACGCTCGCGGCGAGTCTCTCGACGCACAGCGGCTGGATGGCGCGCGGATCGGTGATCTCGCCGCCGTCGGTCAGCACCTCCAGGAAGGGGGGCACCCGCAATTGCGCGCCGGTGGCCTCGACGGTCAGCGTCTCGTCCTCATAACGGACCGTGACCGTTCCGCCGCGCGGCACACAGCCCAGCGCATAGGTCGCGATCAACATCGCGAGCTTGATCGGCACGCGTGGGACGGCCGGGCCGCCCCACTGCCAGTCCAGCGCCGCTCGCTCTCCGGCGAACACGCCGGCGGTCAAGCGACCGGCCTCACCGGGGTCGATCACTTCGGCTCCACCTGCCGCCCCGTAGGCCATGCGGGCAAATTGCAGCTTGGCCGTCGCCTGGGCGGCGCTCTTCTTGATGAGCTCCAGCGCCATCTCGGCCATGGATTCATCCTCGGCCATCAATTCCAGACCGTTCTGGATGGCTCCCACTGGTCCCACCACGTCGTGGCACAGGCGGGATGCGAGGAGACTCGCAAGGTCGAGATCGCTGGGCATCGTTCGTCCGTCAAAGCGCGTCATGCCCGACCGTCGCACGCGCCCCCCCGAATTTGAAGTCAGTTCCGTGAGGTGTCCCATGTTGCGTTATCTGCGACACGCTCTTCGCACCGCCGTCACCACGGCGGGCGCACTCGCTCTACCCGCCGCGGCGGCACTCGCATTGGTGCCGCTCGCCGCGCCGGTCTCGTTCGCAGCGAACCCGGCCTACCCCTCCCCCCAAGGCCCGCCGAGCGGCGCCGCGGGCGGCTACGAATCAGCCCCCGGCGGCTCCGAGACGCAGCTCTCCTCCACCTACAATCAGGAGGAGCTGCTTGAGGCCGGTCATACCTTTTTCGGGCAGACCTCCGGCGGTCTCGCCCAGATGATCGAGAATCTGCTCTCCCGCTTCGGCGAGCCCAACGCCTATATTCTCGGCGAGGAGGCGTCCGGCGCCATCTTCGGCGGGCTTCGTTATGGCGAGGGAACGCTCAGCACCCGCACGATGGGCAACCAGACCATTTATTGGCAGGGTCCGTCCATGGGATGGGATCTCGGCGGGGCCGGCAGCCGGGTCATGATGCTCGTCTACGATCTGCCGTCCACCTCCGCGCTCATGCAACGCTTCACGGGGGTCGACGGATCGGCTTATCTCGTGGGCGGGCTGTCGATGACGGTGATGGCCGCCGATTCGACCTACCTCATCCCGGTGCGCACCGGCGTCGGCGCGCGGCTGGGGGTCAGTCTCGGCTATTTGAAATTCACCTCGCAGCCGACCTGGAATCCCTTCTAAGCTAGGCCCGTGACAGGGCCGTAGGACGAGCACTATGAGACACGTCGGGACACTTGCTCCCATTTCGCAGTCCGGACCTGTGGATCCCAACGTGAGTGTAAGCGCCATGACAATGCCCGATACGCTGAGTATGCCGGCCGTCATCGCCCTCGTCCTTCTCGGCCTCATTCTCGTCGTCTGGCTGATCAAGGGACTGTCCGGCGGTCGACGCGAGCGCGCGAACCGGCCGCAGGGCGGCGGCCGAGCGCGCCCGCGCGACACCGCGCAGATGATCGCCGCCGTACAGGCGGAGCGCGACGTCCTGCGCGCCAATCACGCGGTCGAAATCGCGACGCTCGAAGGCAAGCTCGCGGACGCGCACAAGCGCGTCCAGACCAATCTCGACGCCGAGTTGAAGCTGAAGGCCGCCGAGCGTCAGCTTGCCGACGCCAAGGCCACGATCGCCCGCCTCGAATCGGAGCGCGGCAGCGAAACGAGCCGCCTCGAAGCCCTCTCCAAGGAGCGTGACGGTCTCGTCGAGCGGGTCCACTCCGTTCCGCAGCTGATGTCCGAGCGGGATCGGGCGAACGGCGAGATCGCCCGCCAATCGGAGATCATCTCGGGTCTGCGCAACGAGCTGCAGGAGACGATCGCCAAGCTCTCCCGCGCCACCGCCGACAGCACCAATCAAGGCGGCGCGGTCGACACCCTCACCCGCGAGCGCGACATGGCGCGCGAGGAGGCGGCCCGGCTCGTCGGCACCGTCGGCGACTTGCGCCGCGACCTGCAGATTGCCCACGCCAAGCTCGAAGAGAACGACAATGCCCGTGACGCCCACGGCACGCTCGCAAAGGAGCACGACGAGATCAAGGATCGGGTCGAGATCCTGCGCCGCACGGTGAAGGAGCGCGACGCCACCATCGCCGAACTCCGCGCCGCGATGGGACGGCAGGAGCCCGTCGCGGACACCGGCGAGATCGACCGACTGAAGGGCCTACTCGAGGCCGCCGAGGCGCGTGAGAAGACCGCCAATGACAGCCTCTCCCGCCTCGCCTATGACCGGGACGGCCTGCAGAACCGCCTCGCCGGCCTCGAACGCGCCGAAAGCGGCTCGAAGGCCGAGATCGAGAAACGCGAGGCCCTCCTCGAACTGCGCCTGCAGAAGATCTATGAGCTCGAAGCTCGCCTACGCGACCAGCACACGCAGCTTCGCGAGGCCCAACGTCGCGCCGAAATGGCGGAAGAGAGCGTCACTGCCCTCGCCTCGGCCGGCGCCACGGAAGACAGCGCCGAGGGTCTCTCGCCGGAGGCCCAGGCCGCCCTCGTGCAGGTGACGAGCGCCGCCAATGACGCCCGGATCGAGCGTCTCCAGACCAAGCTTGACCAGGTGCGCAACGAGAATGGCACGCTTCTCGACGAACTCGAGGCGCTCCGCGTCGCCGCGACGGCGGACGCCGCGTCGAGCGAAGGCGGCGACGTCGATACGATGCGCGCCGGCCTCACCGCCGAGCTTCAGACCGCCCGCGAGGCGATGGCGGCGCTGGAGGCGGAGAATGCGCGGCTGAAGGCCGCCGTCGACGCCGGCAACGCGTTCGGACAGGACGAGATCGCCGAGCTGAAGGCGAAGCTGCGCGATCTCGCCACCCGGTTCATGAACGAGGCGGCGCCGGACGTGGAGGAGGAGCCGGCCGAGCCGACCCTTGCCGACCGGATCCGCGCCTTCAAGGCCGCGCGCGCCGCCACGACCGCGAACGGCGGCGCCTGAGCCCGCCAACGTGAGGACGCTGGCGGCGGTGCCAGCGCCTTCGCGCCGGTCGGACCGCTCGCCTCTTGCAGGGGCCGGCCGCGGGGGCATAATCCTCGACCAGCGAGCGGAACACGCGCCCGAGGCCTAGCCGCGGGACGCTCTCCCGGCGCTCAGCCAGCGGAAGGCGCGCCGGCGAGCGCCGACCCCGCGAAGGTCGTTCGCGACGGCTAAGCGACGCGGTTCGCGTAAACCCGGCCTAGAACGCGTTGGTCTCGAAAACCTTGCGGATATCGCCCTTCCAGGGGCCGTTATAGGCGGCGAGAAGCTCGTCCGCCGGGGCGCGGCCGGAGTGGGCGGCGTCCTCCAGCGGGGTGAGGAAGCCGCGTTCGTCGCTCGCCTCGCCGCTCGCCTTGCCGCGGCGCTTCAGCCCCTCGGACGCCAACGAAAGCACGTCTTTGGCGATCGCTTGCACCGTGCGCCCCTTCACCGTCGTTTGAAGCCCCTCATAGGGCACCGTGCGCCACAGATGGTGCCGGTGCTCGGCGTCGAACTCGTTGATCAGGGCTTCGGCCTGCGCAAGCACGCCGCTGTCATAAAGGAGGCCCACCCAGAAGGCGGGAAGCGCGCAGATCCGGTTCCACGGCCCGCCATCGGCGCCCCGCATTTCGAGGAAGCGCTTGAGCCGCACCTCGGGGAACACGGTCGACAAATGGTTGACCCAGTCCCCCATCGTCGGCCGCTCGCCTTCCAGAGGGGTGAACTTACCGGCCATGAAGTCGGCGAAGGTGAAGCCCGTCGCGTCGATATAGGCATCGCCGCGCTTCACGAAGTACATCGGGACGTCGATCACCCAGTCGGCATAGCGCTCGTAGCCGAAGCCGTCCTCGAACACGAAGGGGATCGGGCCGGACCGCTGAAGATCGACGTCGAGCCAGACCGCCGCGCGGTTGGAGCGGAGCCCGTTGGGCTTGCCGTCGATGAAGGGAGAGTTCGCGAAAAGCGCCGTCGCGATCGGCTGGAGGGCGAGGCCGACGCGCATTTTGCGCACCATGTCCGCCTCGTCCGAGAAATCGAGATTCACCTGGATCGTGGTGGTTCGATACATCATGTCGAGGCCGCGGGTGCCGACCTTCGGCATGTAGTCCGTCATGATCTGATAGCGCTGCTTGGGCATGATCGGCATCTCGTCGCGCGACCAGGTCGGCGCGACGCCGAGGCCCAGGAAGCCGAGGCCGAGCGACTTTGCGATCTCCCGCACCTGGGCGAGGTGGCCGTTGGCTTCGATACAGGTCTGATGCAGCGTTTCAAGCGGCGCGCCCGACAACTCGAACTGCCCGCCCGGCTCGAGGCTGATCGCCCCGCCGCCTTCCGGATCGGCAAGGCCGATGACGTTGCCGCGCTCGGCGATCACGTCCCACCCCGTCAGCACCTGAAGTTCGGAAAGAACCGCATTGATGCCGCGCTCGCCCGCATAAGGAACGGGCGACAGATCCGACAGATTGAACGGAAATTTCTCGTGCTCGGTCCCGATCCGAAATTGATCGACCGGCTTCTCCCCTTTGCGGAGATGTTCAATGAGCTCCGCGCGATCTACGATCGGGGTCTCGTCAAGGGTATCGCGCGCCATAAGCTCCTCGCTTCGAGCCGCGGACCATAGGCGGACTGCTCCTCGGACGCAATCATGTGTCATGACACGTTCCGGCCGTCGAGCGACGCCGATCACCGTGTCGTGGTTTGAATGCGGCACCCGCTCTTTGCACCATGGTCTCGCCGCTCTCGAAGCGGGCGAAAGGCTCGACCGAAGGGGTATCGTGATGACGGCGAATTTCCAACGAGACGTGGCGCTTAGCGTGTTGTTTTTCTTCGGCGTCCTGCTGTCGGGCTGCACCACAGCCGACAGTCAGTATAAGGATCTTCCGGTCGAGGATTGGCCCTCGCAACAGACGATCCGCTCGATCGGCAAGGACAACTGATCAGGCCGAGGGAAACGCCGCCTCGACGAGGGCGAGCAGCGCCACCGCCGCCGTGTCGGCGCGCAGCACCCGCGGGCCGAGCGAAACGCGGTGCGAGCGGGGCAGGAAGAGCGCCCTCTCCTCCTCCGAAAAGCCGCCCTCCGGACCGACGAGCACCGCGAGCGGCTGCCCCGCCGCGCGGATCGTCGCAATCGGGTCCCCCTCTTCGCCGGCGATCGCCTCGTCGGCGACCACGAGCGCGCGCCCATCGAGGCTGCCGAGGAAGGTGGCGAGGGGCATGGGGTCGACGATTTCCGGCACGGACAGGATGCCGCACTGCTCGCACGCCTCGACGATATTGGCGGTCAGCCGGTCCCGGTTGATACGCCGGACCTGGCCGTGCTGGGTCAGCACCGGGACGAGACGGCCCGCCCCCATCTCCGCCGCCTTCTCGACCATATAGTCGAGCCGGGCCTGTTTCAGCGGGGCGAAGGCGTACCAGAGCGACGGACGCTTCGTCTGGGGGCGCAATTTCTCCTCGCCGACCGCCTCGCCCGCCTTCTTGCCGAGCCCGCCGATCAGCGCGCGATATTCGCCGTCCCGCCCGTTGAAGACGATGATCGTGTCGCCCGCTTTGAGGCGCATCACATTCTTCAGATAATTGGTCTGGCGCTGATCGAAGCTGATGGGGCCGGGCAGGTCATCGTCGACGAAGAGGCGTGGAGCGTTGAAATCGGACACGGACCATGTGTTCCAGAGGACGGGAGTTTTGCCTATTGTAGCGGAATGAGCGCACCGTTTGCCATGGATGACGCGGACCCGCCGCGCTCCAATGCCGCCGAATTCACCGTCTCGGAGCTCTCGCGGGCGGTCAAGCGCACCGTCGAGGACGGGTTCGGCCATGTCCGCGTGCGGGGCGAGATTTCCGGCTTTCGCGGGCGCCATTCCTCTGGCCACTGCTATTTTTCGCTGAAGGACGTCGACGCCTCGATTGACGCTGTCGTCTGGCGCGGCTCCTATGCCCGCCTCGGCGTAAAGCCTGAGGAAGGGCTCGAGGTGATCGCCTCCGGCCGCCTCACCACCTTCGCCAAGAAATCGAGCTATCAACTCGTCGTCGACCAGCTCGAACATGCCGGTCTCGGGGCGCTGATGAAGCTCCTCGAGGAGCGGCGCAAGAAGCTCGCCGCCGAGGGCCTCTTCGACGAAGCGCGCAAGCGTCCGCTGCCGACGCTGCCGCGCGTGATCGGCGTCGTCACGTCCCCGACCGGAGCCGTCATTCGCGACATTCTCCACCGGGTGGCCGACCGTTTCCCGACCCATGTCGTCGTCTGGCCCGTGCGCGTTCAGGGCGAGACGTCAGGCGCCGAGGTCGCGGCCGCGGTCGAGGGGTTCGCCGGTGCCTATGGCGGGCCGCGGCCCGACGTCATCATCGTCGCCCGCGGCGGTGGCAGCGTCGAAGATCTGTGGGGCTACAACGACGAAGCCGTCGTGCGCGCCGTCGTCGCCTCGCCGATCCCGGTCGTCTCCGCCGTCGGCCATGAGACCGACTGGACGTTGATCGATCACGCCGCCGACCACCGCGCTCCGACGCCGACGGGCGCGGCCGAGCGCGTGGTTCCGGTCCGCTCCGAATGCCTCGCCACGCTGTCCGACCGGGCGCGGCGGCTCGATGTCGCGATGGCGACGCTCCTCAATCGCCGCTCTGCCGATCTGCGGCTTCTGGCGCGCGGCCTGCCGGTCGGCCCGGCCCTCCTCCAGACGCCCCGCCAGCGGCTCGATATGAGCGCGGACAAGCTCGTCGGCGCCCTCTTCAAGGCGACGGCAGAAGCGCGCCGGCGCTATCTCGGGACCGCCTCGCGCCTTTCCCCTCACACCGCGCGGCGACCGCTCGTCCACGCAGCGGACCGCCTGTCCCACACCGCGCATAGGCTGACGCGCGCGGCCGATGCCGTCCTCACCGAACGGCGTGGCCATGCGCTGCGCACCGGCGCGCGGCTGCATCCCCTCCTTCTCGAACGCCGCCTCGTGGAGGCGAAGGCCGAGACGAGGCGGCTTGTGGTCCGCCGCGACCGGGCGATCGCAGCGCTCCTCACGGCGGAGCGAAGCCGCCTCGATGGGTCGATGAAACTGTTGACGGCGGTGTCTTACACGGCCGTCCTGTCGCGCGGGTTCGCGCTGGTGCGGCGCGAGAACGACGATCCCGTCCACGCCGCGGCCGATATCGCGCCGGGCGAGGCGCTGGAACTCGAATTCGCGGACGGGCGGGTGCGTGTGGTCGAGGGAACGAGCGGGGCGCGGCCGGCCATGGCGCGCATCCGCCCCGTCCGCCGTTCCAAGAAGGCGGACGACGACACGCAAGGCGATCTCTTCTAGATCCGCGCGGCGGTCAGCCGGGGCCACGACACGCGGCGCGCTGAGCGCCGCGCCGTCGTCAGTTCACGAAGACGGCGCGCTCATGGTCGCGCAGAAGCGCGGAGCGGAGCTTCTGCAGCGCGCGGTTCTCGATCTGGCGCACGCGCTCCTTCGAGATGCCGAGCTTCTCACCGAGCGATTCCAGCGTCGCACCGTCCTCGGTCAGGCGGCGTTCCCGCACGATCCGCAATTCACGCTCGTTCAACTCGTTGAGCGCCACGTGGAGCCAGCGGGTGCGCCGGTCGGTGTCGATCGTCTCGGAGACCGTCTGATCCTGCAAAGGCTGCGGGCACGGGAGGAAATCCTGCCGGTCCGCCGCCGCCGCGTCGCTCTCGATCACCGGGGCGTTGAGTGAGGTATCGGGCGCGGACAGACGCGAGTTCATCAGCTCGACGTCCGCCTTCGAAACGCCGATGGCGCTCGCGATCTCCTCGTACATCGCCGGATCCGGCGAGCCGCTGCCATTGCGCGCCATCTTGGCCCGCAGACGGCGCAGATTGAAGAACAGCGCCTTTTGCGTCGAGGACGTGCCGCCGCGCACGATCGACCAGTTCCGCAGGATATAATCCTGGATCGAGGCGCGGATCCACCAGGTCGCATAGGTCGAGAAGCGGACATTGCGCTCCGGCTCGAAGCGCGCAGCCGCCTCCAGCAGGCCGACATGGCCCTCCTGGATCAGATCCCCCATCGGAAGCCCGAAATGACGGAAACGTGAGGCGATCGAAATGACGAGCCGCATATGGGACGCGGCGAGACGCGCGAGCGCCTTTTCGTCGTGGTCCGTGCGCCAGCTGACCGCGAGATCGTGCTCTTCCTCTCTTTCGAGATAGGGCGCGGCCATCGCCGCCTTGACGAAGTGACGCGGTGATCCAGTTTCAAGTGACATAAGCACCCCATCCGAGCCCGGAAACGTGTGGCGTTCAAAACAAGTGCTCTGACGCGCAATTCGTTCCCGGCGCGGGCGCGCCTGCGATGCATTTTTTGCCTAGATTAAACAGTTCGATCGGCATTCGATGCTGATCCGCGACCGCTCGCCGAACAAATTCGGACGAGAAACGCCGCGGATCGCATTGGTTTTTCAGATTCCATCGCGATGGAGCGCGTCGCGCGGGGTGTGCGATTAGGGCGCACCTTGCGCCGCGGCAAGGTCGATCTCCCGATCCGGCGCGAGGCTCGCGAGGAAATGCCGATCGTGGCTGACCACGATCAGCGCGCCGTCATAGCCCGCGAGCGCCGCTTCGAGCGCCTCGACCGCGTCGAGGTCGAGATGGTTGGTCGGCTCGTCGAGGATCAGCAGCGCGGGCGGCTCGGCCCGTCCGATGGTGCAGGCGAGACCGGCGCGCAGTCGCTCACCACCGCTCAACCGTCCGGCGAGCCGCAGCGCGTCGTCTGCGCGAAAGCGGAAGCGCGCGAGGGCGGCGCGGCCCTCGGTCTGCGTCGCATCGAGGTTGAGGCGGTGAAAATTGTCCCGCAGCGATTGGTCCGGGGCGAGAATGCTGACGTGCTGATCGAGATAGGCGGTGGAAACGCGCCGTTCGACCGTCCCCGCGAATGGGGCGAGCCGGCCAGTGATCAGCGCGAGCAGTGTCGTCTTGCCGCTGCCGTTCGGGCCGGTGACGGCGACACGCTCGGGGCCGGTCAGGGTGAGGGAAAGGTCGCGGATCGTCGGCCGGCGCGGGTCGTGCCCACCGCTGACGGCATCGAGCCGCAGCACGGTCTTTGTGGTGGAAAGTCCCGTCGTCGGCATGTCCATGGTCAGCGGATCGATGATCTCGACCTTTTCGCGTGCTGCCGAGACGGCCTCATCCGCCATCGCGGATCGAGTGTCGCGCAGACGTGCGCCCGCACCGGCTGAGGCTTCGGCCCGCTCCTTCGCCAAATCCATGATGATCTTCGGATGCCCACCCTTCGCGCGGTCCTTGCGGCCGCGACCGTCACGGCGCGCCTTGCGCTCGGCGGCCTGTTGCGCCCTCCGCCGAACGGCGGTGCGGGACTTCTCCGCATCGGCGAGGTCGCGATGG
Source organism: Acuticoccus kalidii (assembly GCF_021556395.1). Lineage (GTDB taxonomy): Bacteria > Pseudomonadota > Alphaproteobacteria > Rhizobiales > Amorphaceae > Acuticoccus > Acuticoccus kalidii. The sequence goes on along the minus strand of NZ_JAKGCS010000005.1, from coordinate 14,048 downwards.
GCGGCGTCGATCTCGCGCATTTTGTGCGCCCGGTAGGCGGAGTAATTCCCGCCATATCGCGCGGCACTGAGGCCGGACAGCTCGACGATGGTGTCCATCTCGTCGAGCAGCGCGCGATCGTGGCTCACCACGATGGCGGCGCGCCGCCAGCCGCCGAGGATCTCGGAGACGGCGCGGCGTCCGTCCGCGTCGAGATTGTTGGTCGGCTCGTCGAGGAGGAGGATATCGGGCTCGGCGAAGACGAGCGCGGCGAGACCGGCCCGCGTGCGCTCCCCGCCCGAGAGCGCGGCGAGCGGCGCCCGCGGATCGAGCGCGAGCCCGCAGCGGGCGAGTGCCTCCTCGATCCGCGTCGGAAGCGTCCAGTCGATGGCGGCGATCTCCGCAACGGTCGCGCGCCCGGCCTCGGCGCGGTCGATGAGGGCGAGGGTATCCGACGCGCCGAAGAGATCGGAGACGGTTTCGCCCCGGCTCGTCGGCATGTCCTGACGGAGGATGCCGAGCGTGCCGCGAACCTCGACATGGCCGGCGCCGGGTGACAGTTCGCCGGCGATCAGGCGCAGCAGCGTCGTCTTGCCGGTGCCGTTGCGGCCGACGAGCCCCGTGCGTTCGTTGCCGAAGGCAAGATCGAGATCGGAGAGGACGGCGGCGCCGTCAGGCGCGGTCCAAGTCAGGGCGGAGAGGGTAACGGAACGGGGCATAAGACGACACTTCTCGCTGGAACACCGGGCGGGCGAACGTGGCGAGGGTCTTGTCCATGCTGAGGGCTCCGATCGTGATGGCTGGACATGGTGGAGGCGCCCGCATGGGGCGCCTCCAATCCCGAGACGGGATGAAGAAGGGCGCCGCGCGGGCGCCCCTCCGTGTTACTCCTGGCTGTTGCGAGCGCGGAGCGCTGCACCCAGAATGTCGCCGAGCGACGCACCGGAGTCGGACGAACCATACTGCTCGACCGCTTCCTTCTCCTCGGCGATTTCGAGCGCCTTGATCGAGACGGCGACGCGGCGAGCCTTGCGGTCGAACTGCGTGACGCGGGCGTCGAACTTGTCGCCCACGGAGAAGCGGTCCGGACGCTGGTCGTTGCGGTCGCGCGCAAGCTCGGAGCGACGGATGAAGGTCGACAGCTCGGTGCCGACGATGGCGACCTCGAGACCGGCTTCCTTCACTTCCTTCACCTCGACGGTGATGATCGCACCGCGACGGACCTCGGCGCCGTCGGCCGCTTCCGTGAACGGATCGGAGCCGAGCTGCTTGATGCCGAGCGAGATACGCTCCTTCTCCGGGTCGACTTCGAGCACGACGGCGCGAACCGTCTCGCCCTTGTTGTAGTCGTCCATGACTTCCTCGCCCGGACGATTCCAGTCGAGGTCGGAGAGGTGGACCATACCGTCGATATCGTTCTCGAGGCCGATGAAGAGACCGAATTCGGTCTTGTTCTTGACCTCGCCTTCGACGACCGTCCCCGGAGGATTGGCCTCCAGGAAGGCCTCCCACGGGTTGTCCATGACCTGCTTGAGGCCGAGCGAGATGCGGCGCTTCGCAGCGTCGACCTCGAGGATCATCACGGTCACTTCCTGCGAAGTCGCGACGATCTTGCCCGGATGGACGTTCTTCTTCGTCCACGACATCTCGGAGACGTGGATCAGACCCTCGATGCCGGGCTCGAGCTCAACGAACGCACCATAGTCGGTGATGTTCGTGACGCGGCCGGTGAAGCGGGCGTCGATCGGGTACTTCGCCTCGATGCCTTCCCACGGGTCGGCCTGAAGCTGCTTCATGCCCAAGGAGATGCGGTGCGTCTCCTGGTTCACCCGGATGACCTGAACCTTCACGGACTGGCCGATGGAGAGGATCTCGGTCGGGTGATTGACACGGCGCCAGGCCATGTCGGTGACGTGAAGCAGACCGTCGATGCCGCCGAGGTCGACGAACGCACCATAGTCGGTGATGTTCTTGACCACGCCTTCGATGATCTGGCCTTCCTCGAGGGACTGCACGATCTCGTGACGCTGCTCGGCGCGGGTCTCTTCAAGGACGACGCGGCGGGACACGACGATGTTGCCGCGGCGCTTGTCCATCTTGAGGATCTGGAAGGGCTGCGGCGTGTTCATCAGCGGAGACACGTCGCGCACCGGGCGGATGTCGACCTGCGAGCGCGGCAGGAACGCCACCGCACCGTCGAGATCGACGGTGAAGCCACCCTTCACCTGATTGAAGATCTTGCCGGTGACCTTCTCGTTCTTCTCGAACGCGGCTTCCAGGCGAACCCACGATTCTTCACGACGCGCCTTCTCGCGCGAAAGGACGGCCTCGCCGAGCGCGTTCTCGACGCGCTCAAGGTAGACCTCCACCTCATCGCCGATGGCGATGTTCTCTTCGCCGGGGCGACCGCCGAATTCCTTCAGCGGGATGCGGCCTTCGACCTTCAGGCCGACATCGATGACCGCCAGATCCTTCTCGAAGCCGACCACGGTCCCTTTGACGACGGACCCTTCGACCATTTCGGTCTGGTTCAGCGACGCTTCGAGCAGAGCCGCGAAATCTTCACGGGTTGGGGTTGATAAAGACATTCGTTCTCCGAAAGAGGCGCTTCTCAGCGCAGCGGCGTAGGTTGGTGTTGACCTTGGTGCGCCCTTTGCGACGGCTCGCCGCCCGCCGCCGCGTGGGAACGCAAAGTTCAAGTGCATGAAGGCTGCAAAATTTAAGCGAACATGCACCAAAAGCGGGGTCGGCTCGCCGATCCCCGTTATGGCGCGGAAACCTAAGGCTTCATGGCCTTGTCCACAAGCCTCGTCGCCTCGAAAAACGCGGCGTCTGCGGACATTTGGGTCGTGTCTAAAATATAGGCATCGGCGGCCGGCTTCAGCGGGCTCGCCGCACGGCTCGAATCCCGCTCGTCCCGTTGCCGCAGATTCGCGAGCAACGCCTCGTAGCGCGGGCCGTCCGCCTCGCCATAGACCTCGAGCGAACGGCGGCGCGCCCGCTCGGCCGGCGAGGCCGTGATGAAGAGCTTCACCGTCGCGTCGGGGAAGACGACCGTGCCGATATCGCGCCCGTCGAGGACGGCACCATGGCCTTGCGCGGCGGCGTCCTTGGCGAAAGCGCGCTGACGCGCCACGAGCGCGGCCCGGAGGTCCGGGATCACGGCGATGCGCGAGGCGCCCTCACCGATCTCGGGCGAGCCGAGATCGGGCGAATCGAGGCGCGTGAAGTCGAGACCGTGCGCGGTCTTCACCGCCGCCGCTTCGTCGTCGAGCGAGAATCCGGCGGCGGTCATCGCCGCAGCCACCGCCCGATAAGTCCGCCCGGTATCGAGATGAAAGAGCCCATAATGGGCCGCGAGGCGCTTGGCGAGCGTGCCCTTGCCCGACGCCGCGGGTCCGTCGACTGCGATGATCACGCCGTCTCCAGCGCGATCTCGGCCCCGGCATCGCGCATCAGCGCCATGAAGTTCGGAAAACTCGTCTGGATCGTCTTATGGTCGTCGACGGTCACCGCCCGATCGGCGGCGAGGCCGAGGACGAGGAAGCTCATCGCGATGCGGTGATCGAGGTGCGTCGTCACGGTTCCACCGCCGATCGAGCCGGTGCGGCCCTCGACGCGCAGCCAGTCCCGGCCGGCTTCGTGCACGACGCCGTTCGCCTCGAGCCCGGCCGCCACGGCGGCGAGCCGGTCGCTCTCCTTCACGCGCAGCTCGTCGAGCCCCTCCATCATCGTCGCCCCTTCCGCGAAGGCCGCGGCGACGGCGAGGACGGGATATTCGTCGATCATCGAGGGCGCGCGCGAGCCTGGCACCGTCACCCCGACGAGGCGGCTTTCCTTGACGCGAATGTCGCCGATCTCTTCTCCGCCGGCATTGCGGATATTCTCGATCGTCAGATCGGCGCCCATCTCCTGCAACGTGGTGATGAGACCGGTGCGCGACGGGTTCAGCATCACGTCCTCGACGACGAGCTCGGAGCCCGGCACGATGAGGCCCGCGACAATCGCGAACGCCGCCGAGCTCGGATCCGCCGGCACGATCACGTCACATGGGCGGAGCGGATGGCGGCCCGCGACGGTGATGCGCATCCCCTCGCCGTCTGCGTTCGCCTCACGGCGGATCTCGGCGCCGAAGGCGGTGAGCATCCGCTCGGTATGGTCGCGCGTCGCGACCGGCTCGATCACCGTCGTCTCGCCCGGCGCGTTGAGGCCGGCGAACAGGATCGCCGATTTCACCTGCGCCGACGCCACCGGCAAACGGTAGACGATCGGCGCCAGCGTCCGCGGCCCCTTGATCGACAGCGGCAGCCTGTCGCCCTCGCGGGCGATCACCGTGACGCCCATTTCGCGCAGCGGATCGAGGACGCGCCCCATCGGCCGACGCGACAAAGAGGCGTCCCCCACGAAGGTCGCCGCGATCGGGTGGCCGCCGACGATGCCCATCGTGAGGCGCGATCCGGTGCCGGCATTGCCGAAATCGAGAACGCCCTCCGGTTCGGCGAGCGCGCCGAGGCCGACGCCGTCGATCACCACGTCGCCCTCCGGCCCGGTCGTGATCGTCGCCCCGAGCTGTCGCATCGCCGCGCCGGTGGCCATCACGTCCTCGGCGGTCAACAGACCCGAGACGCGCGAACGGCCGACGGCGAGACTGGCCAGCATCAGCGAACGATGCGATATCGATTTGTCACCCGGAACCCGCACTCTTCCCGTCAACGGACCGCTTGGTGAGGCGGTGGCGGCTTGACGCGTCTCTGACATGGAACAACCTTCTTGACCGGCGCGCGCTGTCATAGAAGAGCTGCAGCGCTGACACCAGCTTTACAGTGGCACTCGCAATGTGCCATCCGACCTCGCCTTTTTTGTTCTGACGGAGCGCTCTGTGGCGAAACCCGAACTCGGCCTGAAGCGGTTATGCCCCAATTGCGGCGCCAAGTACTACGACTTGAACCGCGATCCCATCATCTGCCCGAAATGCAACGCGCTTTTTGCAACGGGCTCCATCTCCTCGGTCCGCCCTGAGACGGCGAAAGACGAGGAGGACGATACCGACACCGATGACGAAGACGACGGTGTCGATCTCGTGCCCCTCGAGGAGGCGGAAGAAACCACCTCCGACGATGGCGACGAAGAGGACGACGGAATCGTCGTCGCCGACAGCGACGACGAAGTCGATGTCGACGCCGACGACGACGCCCTGATCGACGACGACGACGACGAGGTGAGCGATGTCGTTCGCCCGGCGGACGACGACGAAGACGAACGCTGAGACCACGCGCCGCCCGGCTCCGTCGGACGGCAAGGCGGCGTGACACGACCGGACGGACGGCGGGTGAATTCTGCCGTTTCGCGCCCGCATGGCGGGCGGCCGCAACCCCATAAGACCAGCCGCCACGCGCCTTTTTCGCCTCGTCCTGTGGATCGCCGAGAACTTGATCCACCAATTTTGCGGAAGGGGTTTGCAATTCGCCGAAGATAGTCTATCTCCGCGACACGACCGGGGGGCCATAGCTCAGTTGGGAGAGCGCTTGAATGGCATTCAAGAGGTCAGGGGTTCGACTCCCCTTGGCTCCACCACCCCCAGAAGTTTCCAGGACTTAGACGCGTCGCCACCAAGTGTGCCACACGAGTGAGGCACATGGATGAAGCTGGACGCTTACCTGTCCCACTCCATCAGCCGCCGACCGCAGCGCCCGACCAACTGTTCGACTCTCATTGCGACCCCGCTGCTCGAAGGATGCTAGCCAACTCGCTCCGACCGAGCCACTGTTCGCGGGAATGAGGGCCGGAAAGGCCGCGTCGACCGCCCCGGGTGCCATGCAGGCGATCTATCGTGAGCTGATTCACAACCAGTCCGGCCTCGTGCGCAAAGAGAGCCACAAGTGGGCCAGTTTGATCGGCATGTTCAGCGGCGCTCGCCTCAACGAGATCTGCCAGCTCGACGTGAAGGACGTGCGACAGCGGGTCGGTATCTGGCTCTTCGACATCACCGACGAAGGCGACGAGACCAAGCGCCTGAAGACCGCAGCCGGAAAGCTCAAGGTCCCGGTGCACCACGAACTGCTGCGTCGTCTCGGGCTGCCGGACTTCGTGGACCGTGGGCCCGCCGGGGCCGGCTGTTTCCCGGCTATATCTTTTGCCCGCAGAACGTCACGGCCGCTCGTTGAGCCGCTGGTTCAACCAGCAGTTCACCAAGGGCGTCGGCATCAAGAGCAAGAGCCACGTCTTTCACAGCTTCCGCCACACGATGGTGACGCGCCTCGCCCAAGCCGGTGTGGCCGAACCCGTCCACCTGTCGCTCGTCGGACACGAGCGGCAGGGCGTGACGCAGCAAGTCTACCTGAGGGAAGGGTTCACGCTGCGGCAGCTTAAGGACGCGATCGACCGCTTCGATTGGGCCGCCGGAGCGTAGCCCGCAGATCGGTACCGGCCGGCATCGTCACGAACGGCAGGCGATACGCGATCCGATGCGGTTTATCGGCAGACCGGATGCTTGTACGCTGTTCCCCTCGGCGCCTCGCGGTGGAGGTGCCCAAGGGACAGTAGCGACGACGTGCTCACATCGGAACTTCGCGGCAAGATCGACGCCGTTTGGAACGCCTTCTGGTCCGGCGGGGTGTCCAACCCGCTGGAGGTGATCGAGCAGATCACCAACCTCCTCTTCATCCGCGGGCTCGACGACATCGAGATCCGGGAGGAGAACAAGGCCAACATGCTGGGCCGGCCACAGGCGCGGCGGATCTTCCCCGAGGGCAGAGACGGGATCGAGCGCACCGGCGGCATCGGCGAGGGCGAAGGCGGGATCGACTACCAACGCCTCCGCTGGTCGCGGTTCCGCAACGAGGGCAGCCCCGCCGCGATGTACGAGATCGTCGGCGAGCACGTGTTCCCCTTCATCCGCCGGATGGCCGGCGCCGACACCGCCGTCGGCGCCCACATGAAGGACGCCCGGTTCACGATCCCCACCCCCGCCCTCCTCGCCAAGGTGGTGGACCTCATCGCCGACATTCCGATGGAGGACCGCGACACCAAGGGCGACCTCTACGAGTACATGCTCGCCAAAATCGCCACGAGCGGCCAGAACGGGCAGTTCCGCACGCCCCGGCACATCATCGCCATGATGGTGGAGATGATGGCGCCGACGCCGAAGGACACCATTTGCGATCCCGCCGCCGGCACGTGCGGGTTTCTGGTGGCCGCGGGTGAATATCTGCGGGACAACCACCCCGGCCTCTTCCGGGACGATGCGCTCAGGGAGCACTTCCACCGCCGCATGTTCCACGGGTTCGACTTCGACGGGACGATGTTGCGGATCGGCTCGATGAACATGATCCTCCACGGCGTGGAGGAGCCGGACATCCGTTACAAGGATACCCTCGCCGAGGAGCATGCCGGCGACGCGGAAGCCTACAGCCTGGTGCTCGCCAATCCGCCGTTCGCGGGGTCGCTGGATTACGACACGACGGCCAAGGACCTCCAGCGGATCGTCAAGACCAAGAAGACGGAGCTTCTGTTCCTCGCCCTATTCCTGCGGCTCCTGAAGCCCGGCGGGCGGGCGGCGGTGATCGTGCCGGACGGGGTGCTGTTCGGCTCCTCCAAGGCGCACAAGGGGCTGCGGCGGATGCTGGTGGAGGACCACAAGCTCGACGGGATCGTGAAGCTGCCCTCGGGGGTGTTCCGGCCCTATGCGGGGGTGTCGACGGCGATCCTCCTTTTCACCAAGACGAACTCGGGCGGGACGGACCACGTGTGGTTCTACGACGTGACCGCCGACGGCTTCTCGCTCGACGACAAGCGCACGCCGCTCCTGCCGGCCGAGAAGCTGGGCCCGGTGCCGGGCCGGCGCGAGCGCGGCCACTTCGTCGCCGAGACCTTGAGCGACGACGAGGCGGCGAAGAACAGCCTGCCCGACGTGGTGACCCGCTGGGCCGAGCGGACGGGGACGGAGCGGGACCGGGCCCGCACGGAGGCGAGTTTTTGCGTCCCCCGCGAGGAGATCGCGGCGGCGGACTACGACCTCTCCATCAACCGCTACAAGGAGATGGTGCACGAGGCCGCCGAGCACCGCCCGCCGAAGGAGATCATTGCCGAGCTGAAGGCGTTGGAGCGGGAGATCACCGAGGGGCTGGACGAGCTGGAGGGGATGCTATGAACTTCCTCTCTCGTCCTCCAGTGGTGCCATTTGAAGAAGTCGTCGCTGACGTCTCAGCGGGCAACTTGAAAGTGCAAAGAGGCGACTACGCTGACTCGGGCGCCTACCCGGTTATCGACCAGGGCGCCGACTTCGTCGGCGGGTACTCGGATGATGCCGCCAATCTCGTTCGCGGCGACGGTCCCTGGATTGTCTTTGGTGATCATACCCGCGCTGTGAAGTATGTCGACTTCCCCTTTTGCATGGGAGCTGACGGCACCAAAGTCCTCAAGCCGAAAACCGGATAACTCGACCCGAAATATCTGTACCGGTTTCTTGAAGCGAACGAATTGCCGAGTGCCGGGTACAGTCGCCATTTTAAGTTCCTGAAGCGACTGACGATCCCGCTGCCGCCGCTTGAGGAGCAGCGGCGGATCGCGGCGATCCTGGACAAGGCGGACCAGCTGCGAGCCAAACGCAAACGCGCCCTCGCCCTCCTCGACACCCTCACCCAGTCCATCTTCCTGGAGATGTTCGGGGATCCGGTGACGAACCCACATCGCTTCCCCGAAGTGAAGTTTGGGGAGGTGGGCCGCCTTGATCGCGGAGTATCAAAGCATCGCCCCCGCAACGATCCCGTCCTTCTTGGAGGACCATACCCCCTCATTCAAACTGGCGACGTCAGCAATAGCCGCGGATACATCACCTCTTTCAGCTCGACGTACTCTGATGCGGGATTGCGTCAAAGCAGGATGTGGCCAGCGGGAACGCTATGCATTACGATTGCGGCTAATATTGCACAGACTGGCATACTAACTCTCCCAGCGTGCTTTCCGGATAGTGTTGTGGGCTTCACGCACGAGAGTCGCGGCATGGTTCAGTATGTTCGGGTTTGGTTATCGTTCCTGCAGGCCACCCTCGAACGCTCCGCACCGACGGTAGCTCAGAAGAACATCAACCTGCAGATCCTGCGAAGCCTTCCCATGCCTTGCCCCCCTCTAGAACTGGTCGAGGAATACGGCGAGGCACTGGATCGTCAGCTTGCGGTACGGGACCACGGGCGAGCTAGCCTCGCGGACGTTGAAGCCCTTTTCACCTCCCTCCAATCCCAAGCCTTCACCGGCCAACTCTAGCCATTTGCCCATGTCCAATTTCGCCTTCCTCGCCGCCGAGTTCCCCGCCGTCCATGAGGCGGCCCGCGACGCGGAGAAGTACGCGAAGGACAACCCCACCGCCGCCGCCTTCTTCGCCGGCAAGGCGGTGGAGGTCGCGGTCAAGTGGGCCTTCCGCAACGACCCGGGCCTCACCCTCCCCTACCAGGACCAGATCAACGCCCTCCTTCACGAGCCGACGTTCCGCCGCGTCGCCGGGCAAGCCGTGTTCGAGAAGGCCCGCCTCATCAACCGCCTCCGCAACCGGGCGGTGCACGAGGAACGCACGATCACCGACCGCGACGCCCTCGGCGCCGTCACCGAACTCTTCCACGTCACCTTCTGGCTTGCCCGCACCTACGCCCGCCGCGCGCGCCCCGCCGACGGCCTCGCCTTCGACCCGGCGAAGATCCCCACCGTCCGCGGCCAGCTCGCCCTCGGCCTCTCCCAGCTGAAGCGGATGCAGGCCGAGCTGGAGGCGAGGGACGGCGAGGTCAGACGGGCCGTCGAGGAGGCGACCGCCGCCGAAGCCCGGGCCCGTGCCGCCGAGGACGAAGCGGCCGCCAAGATCCGGGCCGCCGAGGCCCGCGCCGCCACTGCCGAGGAAGAGGCCGCCGCCCGTCTCAAGGCCCTCGACAACGAACTCGCCAGAACCCGCGCCGAGATCGCCGCCGTCCGCGCCGCGAACCAGGCCACCCCCGACACCCACGACTACAACGAGGCGGAAACCCGCGACCGCTTCATCGACCTCCTCCTAAAAGAAGCCGGCTGGACCCTCGACGGCCCGAACGATCTGGAGTTCGAGGTGGACGGCATGCCCACCACCACGGGCAAGGGCTATGTCGACTATGTCCTGTGGGGCGCCGACGGCCTGCCGCTCGGTCTCGTGGAGGCCAAGCGGACGAAGAACAGCGCCGGGCAGGGCCAGCAGCAGGCGAAGCTCTACGCCGACCGCCTCGAAGCCCGCTACGGCCGGCGCCCGGTGATCTTCCTCTCCAACGGTTACGAGCACTGGATCTGGAACGACGTCACGGGCGAGGGCACCGGCCACCCGCCCCACCAGATCGGCGGCTTCTACAAGCGGGACGAGCTGGAGCTCGCCATCCAGCGCCGCACCACCCGCAAGCCCCTCCCCGACATCCGCATCGACCGCGACATCGCCGGACGCACCTACCAGATGCGGGCCATCGGCAACATCAAGAAGGCCTTCCAGAACGGCGAGCGGAAGGCCCTCCTCGTGATGGCGACGGGCTCGGGCAAGACCCGCACCGTGATCGCGCTGGTGGACGTCCTGATGCGGGCCGGATGGGTGAAGCGGTGCCTCTTCCTCGCCGACCGCACCAGCCTCGTGAAGCAGGCCACCAACGCCTTCAAGGCCCACCTGCCGGACTGTGCCCCGGTCAACCTCGTCACCGAACGCACCGCCGAGGGCCGGGTCTTCCTCTCCACCTACCCGACGATGATGAACCTCATCGACGGCAAGGGTGGCCGCGCCAAGCCCTTCGGCCCCGGCCACTTCGACCTCGTGGTGATCGACGAGGCCCACCGCTCCGTCTACCAGCGCTACCGGGCGATCTTCGACTACTTCGACAGCTATCTGGTGGGTCTGACGGCCACCCCGAAGGAAGAGATCGACCGCAACACCTACTCCTTGTTCGACCTGGAGGACGGCGTCCCCACCGACGCCTACACGCTGAAGGAGGCCGTGCGCGACGGCCACCTGGTGCCGCCGCACTCCATCTCGGTCCCGCTGAAGATCGTCCAGAGGGGCCTCAAATACGAGGACCTGTCGGACGAGGAGAAAGATCAATGGGACGCGCTCGAATGGGGCGAGGACGAGATCCCCGACCACGTCGACCCGGCCGAGGTGAACAAACGCCTCTTCAACGAGGACACGGTCGACCGGGTGATCGCCCACGTGATGGAGCGGGGGATCAAGGTCGAAGGCGGCGACCGGCTCGGCAAGACGATCATCTTCGCCAAGAACCAGGACCATGCCGAGTACATCGAACGGCGGTTCAACGCGGCCTACCCGCACCTCGCCGGTCACTTCGCCCGCGTCATCACCCACAAGACCGACCACGCCCAGAGCCTCATCGACGAGTTCTCGATCAAGGACGCCAACCCGCACATCGCCATCTCGGTGGACATGCTGGACACCGGCATCGACGTGCCGGAGGTCGTGAACCTCGTGTTCTTCAAGCTCGTGCGGTCCAAGACGAAGTTCTGGCAGATGATGGGCCGCGGCACCCGGCTGTGCCCCGACCTCTTCGGCCCCGGCCAACGCAAGAGCGAGTTCCGCGTCATCGACTATTGCGGAAACCTGGAGTTCTTCGGCTCGGACCCGGAGCTTCGGGATGATCCCGTCGGCCGCTCCCTCAAGGCCCGCGTCTTCGCCGCCCGGGTGGACCTTTTGCGAGCCCTAGGGAGGCGGCAGACAGCCGACGACCCCACCGGTCTGAAGGAGGATGGCCCCCCGTTCGAGGCCGGCCTGCATGCCCCACCCGAGACAGAGCGGGCCGTCGGCCGCTCTCTCCTCGCCGCGTTGCAGGATGACGTTGCGGGCATGAACCCCGAGAGCTTCGTCGTGCGGCAGAAGAGACGGCTCGTCGAGAAATACGTGGATCCAAAGGCTTGGTTATCCCTCGATGACCACGACCGTGAGGAACTTGTGGAAGAGGTTGCCCCACTGCCGTCCGCGCGGCGTGAAGGGTCCGAAGGCGCCAAACGATTCGACCTGCTGATGTACCAGCTCACCCTCGCCCTTCTCGATCGCACGAAGGCTTACGACGCCCTCCGCAAGCGCCTGATCGAGATCGCGGAGGCCCTGGAGATGCAGACCGCTATCCCGGCAGTGGCCCGCCATGCCGAGCTCATTGAAGCCATCCAGACGGAGATCTGGTGGGAAGGCCTTACCGTCCCGACGCTAGAGCTCGTCCGGTTGAGGCTCCGAAACGTGGTCGAGCACATCGACCGCAGCTCGAAAAACATCGTCTATACAGACTTCGCGGACGAGATCGGAACGGAAGTCGAGCATGATCTCCCTGCCGTCGGCGACGTCGACTTTGAACGCTTCAAGCGGAAGGCTCGAGACTTCCTTCGCACTCAGGAGGACACGGTCGCCCTCCAGAAGCTGAAGAGAGGGCTGCCACTGACGCAGGCCGACCTCGACTCACTCGCCACAATGCTTGTGGACGCGGGGATCGGCGACGCCATGACGATCAACGCAGCCACGCAAGTCGCTGACGGTTTCGGGCTCTTCATTCGGGGCCTCGTGGGGCTCGAACGGAATGCGGTCGAGCAAGCCTTCTCCGACCTAGTGGCCGATGGAGCCGCCTCGCCAGACCAACTGGAGTTTATCGGCCTCGTAATCGACCATCTGACCGATCGCGGCACGATGGACCCGGCCCTGCTCTACGAGAGCCCGTTCACCGACATCGCACCGCACGGACCGGATCAGGTGTTCGATATCAACCGAGCAGGTCGCATCGTTCAGACGATTCAAACGTTCAATAACAGTGCGGTTGCTTGAACCAAAAGGCGACAGATACGCGAGCGTAGGGCAGCCGCCTTTCTATCAGTTCGATCAGGGTTGACGTTGCCCCCGAAGTGTCCCCGCTCATAGCTGGACTCTGTTCGTGTTGTGGTCCTGTCGGGACCGGGTTGCAAACTCGTTCGGGGTGAGGCCGCCGAGGCTGGTGTGCGGGCGGTCGTGATTGTAGTCGGCCCGCCATTCCTCGATGAGGCGGCGAGCAGCCGGCAGGCTGCGGAAGAGGTGCTCGTTCAGGCACTCGTCTCGGAACCGGCCATTCAGGCTCTCGACGAACCCGTTCTGCATCGGCTTGCCGGGGGCAATGTAATGCCACTCGACGCGGCGATCCTCCTGCCATTCGAGGATGGCGCGGGAGGTCAGTTCCGTGCCGTTGTCGCTAACGACCATCAGCGGTTTGCCACGCTGGGCGATGAGGCTGTCGAGCTCTCGCGCCACCCGGGCGCCCGACAAGGACGTGTCGACGACCAGCGCCAGACACTCGCGGGTGAAGTCATCGACCACGACCAGCACACGGAAGCGACGCCCGTCGCTGAGTTGGTCGGAGACGAAGTCGAGGCTCCAGCGCTGGTTCGGTCCCTGCGGCAGCGTCATCGGCGAGCGTGTTCCGATCGCACGTTTGCGGCCGCCCCGGCGCCGCACGGTCAGCCGTTCCTCCCGATACACGCGGAACAGCTTCTTGTGGTTCACCTCGATGCCTTCGCGTCGCAACAGGATGTGCAGCCGCCGATAGCCGAACCGGCGCCGCTCGTTCGCTAGCGCCTTCAGCCGTTCGCGCATGGCCGCGTCGTCCGACCGCTGCGACTGGTAGAGGTAGGTCCTGGGATGCATCCCGATCAGCGCACAGGCGCGCCGCTGGGAATATCCCTTCGTCTCAATAGCCCAGCTCACGAAGCCTCTCCGCGCGCCGGGCGTCAGAAGTTTTGTCCCAGAGCGTCTTTCAGCGTCGCGACATCGAGCATCTGTTCGGCGAGAAGCTTCTTGAGGCGAGCGTTCTCATCCTCCAGCGCCTTCAGTCGCCTAGCGTCCGAGACCTCCATGCCGCCGTAACGCTTGCGCCAGGTGTAGAAGGTCGCATCGCTGATCCCGTGCTTGCGGCACAGCTCTGTCACGCCGATCCCCGCCGAATGCTCCTTCAGCACCGCGATGATCTGCTCCTCACTGAAGCGACTCTTCTTCATCTCCGTCTCCTTCCGACGGAGTCCAGTTCAGACCGAGGACACTTCAGGGGGCAACGTCA
>NZ_JAKGCS010000004.1 GCF_021556395.1 Acuticoccus kalidii | reverse complement strand
GCCCACACCCACGATGTCGGCGCGATCGACGGCCTCGAGGCGATCCTCGCAACGCGCGGCGCCGGGCTCGGCACCCGCCCCGGCGAGGCGCCCACCGATTGGCTCTCGTCGGTCGACGGCGCCGATACCGCGCTCGCCCATTATGACGCCTCCGCCGTCGCGGTCGGCCAGCACGGCGCGGTGCTCCGCATCAAAGGGCAGGGCGTCGTGGCGCCCGCCGTCCCGCGGGCCTTCGAGAGCTGGCACATCTATCGCCTGCGCGCCGCCTTCCGCATGTACCATCGCGGCAGCGATCCCGCCGGCGACACCGTCACCGTCGGCGTCGTCTGGCTCGACCGGAACAAGAAGCCGATCGGGACCGCGACCTTCGAGGAGATCCGCATCCTCGACGTGCCGGCGCGCTATGTGGCGGGGCCGTTCCACATGGCCCTCGATGCGGGCGAGGGGGTCGAGGCGGTCGCGCCGAACGGCACCGTCTATGCCCGGCCCTTCGTGCGCAGCTTCTCGGCCGACGCCGTCCTCGATGTCGAGGTGATCGAGACCGTCGACACCTGGGATCTCGTCACCTGGACGCCGAGCCTCGTCGGCGCCACCAACGCCGTCGCAGCGCTCGATGCCTCCGTTTCCGCGCTCGCCGCCGAGACGACGGCGCTTGCCGAGAAGATCGACCTCGCGCCGCGCACCGCGCGCCTCACCGTGCCGAACAACGCCGTCGTCGCGGTCGCGCTCGGCGCGCTGACGATCGGCCGCCTCGGCATCACCGGCCCGACCGACGCGCTGTCGGGCGATCTACGCATCAACACACCGGAAACGGGCCTCGCCAAAGCCTGGGGCCTCGGCGGGGTCGAGCTTGCGACCGGCGCCCATTCCGGCACGACCGGCGATCCCGGATCCGTCACCGTCAGCCTCGACGCGCCCGAGCGCCTCCTCGTCGAGAACCGATCCGGATCGACCTTGACCTTCATCACGACGCTCGTGGGGTAACGGCAGATGACCAATCTGACAGCGCGCACCAACGCCGACTTCTTCGCGGCGCTGCGCATCGGCGACGAATACACCCGCGGCCGTCTCGACGATTGGAAGATCGTCATGATGATCCGCGAGAGCGCCGACGCGGCCGGCTTCCTGCACGCCGTCTCGACGACCGGCGGCGGGCTCACGATCACCGATCCCGTCGGCCGGACCGTCGAGATCAACATTCCGATGGAGACGATCGAGGCGATCGGCGTCGGCCGCTACGTCTACGACCTCCAGCTTCAGAACAAGACGACCGAGGTCCGATCATCGACCCCGACCGGCGACTTCGAGATCGTCCAGGGCATCTCGCGCTTCGGAGACCTCGCATGAACGTGCCGATCACCAAGATCGCGATGGAGCGGACCGGCCGCGACGGCCTCGGCGTGATCACCGGCGACGGTGCGCCGGATCCCGCCGCAGGCCGCATCGGCGAACTCTATATCGATCTCGCGAACGTCAACCTCTACGGCCCCAAGAGCGGGCTTGCGGGGTGGGGCGGTCCGACCTCGCTCGCCGGCAACAGTTGGTCGCCGATCCTCGCGGCCGAGGCCGATGGATCGCGCCGGGTCATGAAGGTCGCCGATTGGATCGGCGGGCAGGGGACGAAGCCGGCGACCGGCCTTTATATCGGCCCCGCCGGCTTCACCGCGAACATCGCCGAGGCGGCCGACTATCGGGGCGCCGAAGGCGGGGCGACGGAGGCGCAAGGGGCAAAGGCCGATACCGCCGTCCAGCCGGCCGACCTCGCCGCTATCGCGACCACGGGCGACGCGGCCGAGCTTTCCGGCACGCTTGCCCCCGCCCGGCTCGACGTCGCCGCGACGCGCTCGCACCTCAAGGTCTTCGACAACTGTCTTTACCTCGAGGATTTCGGGGGCAAGGCCGAGGACGATTCGCCCGAACAGATCGCCGCGAACGACATCGCGCTCGCCCAAGCGCTCGCGAGCGGCTGGCCGATCATCCTCAATCCCGGCCGCTGGTACGTCTCGGCGCCGCAAACCGTCCGCGATCGCGATTCGATCTATATCCGCGGCCGCGGCAGCTACATCACCCGCTTCGTCGTCACCGATCCCAACATCACCCTCTTCGACATCGCGCACAGCGAGACGCCGTCGCGAACCGACTGGATGACCTGCGATATCGGTGACTTCGCCATCCTGTTCGCCGGATCCGGCATCGCCACGACGGGCCGCGCCTTCCGGCTCGAGTCTATCCTCGGCGGTCTCATCTCGAACATGCGGATCGAGGGCTATCATATCGCCTACGACCTCGTGTCGTGCGGTCACATGCAGCTCGTCAATCTCCAGAGCCAATGCCCCTGGGAGGGAACGGGGACCGGCGTCCTCACCGCCTACGCGACCTTCATCTTCCGCGAAGAGGGCTTCAAGGGCAGCTTCGGCCACTATATGCGCGGCTGCGAGATCTGGGGCGGCGCGGGCGTCGAGAACGCGATCCTCATTCACGGCAATGACGGGCTCTACGTCACCAACTGCCACTTCAACAAAGCGCGGTACCACGTCCACCTCTTCCCCAATCAGCTCGGCGGGGCGGAGGAACTCCACAATCGCCGGATCTACTCGATCCGCTTCCACCAGGTCTATTTCGATGCGGACGGGGCCGATATCGCCGGCCCGAAGGTCTACGTCGAAAGCGCCGGCGCGGTGGCGAACGAGAACGATATCAGCCGCATCTCGTTCAGCGATTGCGAGATCCGCGGCGGCGCCGGCGCCTGGCGCTTCAACACCGCGCCGGGCGGCCTTCAGGGCCTGAAGCGGATCGAGGTCGTGAGCTTCAGCGGTTGCGAGTTCGGCGGGCAGACCGCCGCGCCGATCGACCTGAGGGTCGGGCCGGGCTTCAGCGCGACCACCCTGTTGCAGGATTTCCGGATCAGCGGCGGCTTTGCGATCAGCAGCAACACCGCTGAGGAGGTTGCGATCCTCGCCGGCAAGGGCGCGCTTCTCTCCGACTTCAAAGCGCGCGGCACCTACGCGATCGGCGTCCGCATCGCCTCCGACAGCGTCGGCAACATCGTCGACGGTTTCTATCACAACCTCTTCACGCCTGGATCGACGCCCACCGTCGTCGATGCCGGGGCCGAAGCGGCCACCATCGGCAGCGTCATCAAGGCGGCCGCCTGAGCGCTCGGAGACATCATGATCACCACCAAGGTCGAACTCACGCCGGTCAACCAGAACGGCGAGGACGGGCGCACGATCGTCTCCGGGCGCGGCAGCCCGGCGCTCGCCGCCGGCCGCCTCGGCGACTTCTTCTATGACACGCTGAATGGCTATTTTTACGGGCCGAAGACGATCGCCGGCTGGGGCGTCGGAACGCGCCTCGGCCATCAGGGATGGGCGCCCGAGCTCGCCGTCGTCCCCGACGGTGAACGGCGCGTCTTCGAGGTGATCGACTGGCGCGGCGGCTCTGGCGCGAAGCCGGCCATCCTCGGCTATCTCGGCCTCTCCGGCATCGTCACCGATATCGCGGACGCGATCGACGTGCGCGGCCCGACCGGGGTCGGCGAACAGGGCTGGGCGCCGGCGCTCGCCGTCGCCTCGGACGGCCCGCGGCGCGTCTTCGAGGTCATCGATTGGCAGGGCGGTTCCGGCACGAAGCCGGCCACCCTCGGCTATCTCGGCCTTTCGGGCATCGTCGCCGATATCGCCGAGGCGATCGACGTGCGCGGCGCGACCGGCGATCCGACCGCCGCGGAGATCGTCACCCTGATCGCCGATGACGAACCCGCGCAGACCGGGCTCCTCGATGCGCTCGGCGTCGATGCCTCGATCGACCGCGTACGGATCTTCGACACCCGAACCCAATCGCCCGTTCTCGCCGAGGTCGATCCCGCCGGCGCCATCGTGCGGCAGGTCTTCGAGAACCGCCCGCGCGCCAACCAGTTGGACGTGACAAAGGTTCTGACGCGCGCGACCTATGCGGGCGTTCCGATCATCGACACCGATCGGCGGATCGTGGGGTTCGTGTCGGCCGGCGAGCCGAGCCAAGCGGCCTATCCCGAGGACGATATCCGCGCTTTCGCGCCGGGGATCGATCTCACCGGGACGATCGACGAGAGCGCGGCGCTGAAGGGCGCCCACGACGCGGCCGCCGCCGCGGGCCTCACCTCGCTCTATATCGAGGGGCCGATCAACGCGCCGAGCGCGATCTTCCTGGGCGATGTCCACTTCCGGACGCGCACCGGCAAGGGCCGCCTCATCGGCACCTATCGCAAGCGCGTGATCCCCGAGACTGCGGCCCCGCTCGCGCCGCTCAACGATGTCGTGCCGGAGACGCACCTCGCGGCCTGGAACGCGGCCGTCGCAGCGGCGACGCCGAGCGCGCCGGCGATCCTCTGCTATATGAGCGACAGTTGGGGCCAGCCGAACCAGCTCGTCGGCGCGACATCGTATTTCGAGGAGCTGCTCCGCCAGGCGCTTTGGGCGCAGTATGGGACCAAGGCGCTTGACGGCAGCATTGTGATCGTGAACCGCGCGATTGGCGGCTCGACCTGGAACGACGCCGCCGGGGTCGGCAATGCCGCGTCTGTCCCCGGATGGTATCTCGATCCGGAGGCGGACTGGCTCGACTACGTCACCACGCTCGACCTCACCGGCCTCGGCCTCACTGCCGCCGAGACGCCGCACCTCGTCCTCCTCGCCTTCGGCATGAACCACGGCGCCGTGATGGACGACGCGACCTTCGACGCGATCGAGCATGTCGTCGACACGGTGCAAGCGATCTCGCCGGCGCCGGACGTCCTCCTCGTTCCGGGCACGGTCCCGTCCTCGATGTCGCCGACGCGCGGGGCGAAGGTGGCGCAAGAGGCGCGCGCCAGCATGGCCGGCATCGTCCGCTCGGTCGCGGCGATGCGCGGGCTCGGCCTCATCGATTTCGGTCGCCAGTTCGACGCCGCGCATTGGGGGTTCGATCCGCGGCTTCCCTCTTTCCAGCGTGTGCTCGATGCGAACGCCGCGATCACGCTGCCTTACGCCTGGCCGGAAGAGACGAGCGACTTCGCGATCAACATCACCGTGCCGGACACCGATGCCGCCTTCTGGGCGACCGGCGACGGCCTCCTCACGGTCACGCTCTCTTCAGTGCCGGGCAACGTCCTCATCCTGGAGCGCGACGGCGAGACCGGGATGATCGCCGTCACGGTGAACGCCTGCACCGGGCGGACGTCGATCCCGCGGACCGTGACCGAACTTGCCGGCCATGTCGGCTATGGCGGTGTTCTCAGCATCACGGCGCGTGGGCCCTCGCTTTACGTCATGTGGCGCTGGTCGGTCGTCCTCAATCGGCCCGTCATCCGCGGCGGCGGGCAGTTCACGCCGACGATCGGCTTCGGCGGCGCGTCGATCGACGTGACCGCCAATATCGTGGCGCGCGCCAACCTCGCGACGGTCAACCCTTACCTCACCGACGCCGAGGCCTGGGGCGACAACAGCACCGATGCCGGCGACATCGGCGGGAACGACGAGAACCATCTGTCCGAGCCCGGCCGCTCCGAGATCTTCGCCAAACTCTTTCATTCCACCCGGTTCAGGTGAGGCACATGCTGGTATTTCAGGTCAACACGGCCGCCCCCGAGGGCGCCGACATCCTCGTCGAGGACGATCTCCTCAAGGGCGCGAACGGCGGCGTCCCGTGGCTCGTGCATATGGGCTGGCAAGGGAGCTATGGCGGCGAGACGCCCATTCCGGACGGCGCCATCGTCTCCAATATGGCAGGCCCCGACAACTCTAGCGTCGCGGTGCCGTTCGGTCAGCCGATCATCGCCGGCGGCGGGCTCGACTTTTCGACGGTCGACCGGTCCGGGACATATCTCACGATCCCGCCCTCGGTCTCCACGGCGATCGCCGATGCCGGGCAGGAGTTCTTGATCTGCCTTTATCTGAAGTTGCCGCTCGAATCGGAGTGGGCGCAGATCGCCGGGCAGGCGCGGACAATCTTCTATTTCTGCGACTCGGGAAACTATCTCACCATGCCGGATATTCTGACGATCCGGCTCACCGGAAGCGGCGGCGTCGAGCAGATCCTCGCCCACCGGCAGACCGCGCTCGGCGAGTTTAATGCGCTCCTCGCGATGTCCCCGCTTGAGCCGGCTGCTCATGGAGAAGTCGCGCAGCTCGCTTTCTGGCGGGATGGAGAGAACGAGTATTTCTCGATGAAGACGACGCCCACCGGGCGGATCACGCGGTCTGCCGCTGCAGGTGTCGACAATTTCAACGCGATCTCCGGGCTCACCGGCAAGATCGGCCTCACGCCGACATGGCCCTCGCCATTGTCCGGGCAGGACCTCGAAACGCGAAAATTCCGATTCTATCGCGGCTTCGTCGAGATCCCGAGCGTCTCCGGCCGCGATCCGCTCGCCGTCCTCGACGAGGATTGGAGCCGGAATATCGCCGAGTTCGGCTGAACCGGCCGCTCCATCGCAATCGATCCAACGCCGCCCGCTGGGCGGTTTTTTTGTATCCGCACATTGAGGTGACTCATGGCTGCCGCATCCGCGCAGGTCGCTCTCCCGTGGCTCACGTGGGCCAATGAGCAGGCCGAGAAAGGCATCAACGAGGGGCGCGACAACGACATCATCGTCGGCTGGGCGCAAGACATCGGCCTCGACTGGTTTCGGTCCGCCAGCACGGCCTGGTGTATGGTCTTCGTCAACCGGGCTCTTCTCGCCGCCGGCCTGAAGGGGACCGGGACCGCGCTCGCCCGCGACACCGGCAAGATCGGGACGAAGCTCCGTCGCCCGGTCGTCGGCGCGCTTGCCTATATGGCCCGCGGCAACAGCTCGTGGCAGGGCCACGCGATGATTGTGAAGTCCGTGTCGGCCGACGGAAAGACGTTCACCGCGGTCAACGGCAACGTCAGCAACATGGTGAAGGTCTCGACCTATCGGACCGCCGACATGCTCGGCTTCCGGTGGCCCGAGGGCGCACCGATGACCGCGGATGCACGTGCCGCCTCGATGGGTGCGGCGGCCGACGTGGTGCCCGGCGAGCGTCTCCTGGTGGTCGGTATGTCCGGCGCCGATGTCGAGCTCGTCCAGGTCGACCTCAAGATCCTCGGCTACATGAAGAACGATCCCGAGATCGCGCACTATGGTGAGAACACGCGCCTCGCGGTGATGGAGTTCCAGCGCGATCACGGCCTTTATGTCGACGGCAAGGTCGGCGAGGCAACGGCGCCGGCGCTCTACAACGCGGCGCGCGAGAAGGAGCAGAAGGCCAAGGCGGAATCGGCCGCGAAGAAGGCCGCGACCCCGGCCGCTGCTGCTGGCGTCGGCGCGGGTGCAGTGATCGCCGCCGCCGAGCCGGTCATGAACACGATCGACCGCGCCATGAAGTACAACGACGGCACGAAGTTCGGCCTCTACGTGGCGCTCGGCATTCTCGTCGCGGCTGGCGCGATCCTCGTCTGGCGCTATGCGGTGCGCCGCGGCGCGAGGGAAGGCGTCTCCGACACGCCGGTCATGGGGCAGGCGGAATGAGCGCGCTCCTCGCAATCGCCGGCGCGGTCCTCGGCAATCGGTGGGTGGTGATCGTCGGCGGGTGCCTGATTGCCGCAGCGGCGCTCCTGATCCTCGCCTATAGCTCGGGCTATGAGCACGGCGAGGACAATGTTGCCGTCGAGATTCGCGAGCAGAACGCCAAGTCCGATGGCGCCGGCGGCTCCGGCTGGGACGCGGTCACCGAATGCGAGCTACAGGGGAGGGAATGGGATGCTTCGGCTGACCGCTGCCTTTAGCGTTACGCTCGCGCTCGCCGGCTGCAATCTCACCTCGAACGCGCCGGCCACCGTCGAGGCCGAATGCCGGATCATGCGGCCCGCGCCATATGCCATCAAAGCGGACACCCGCCGCGGGCAGGTCTGGGTCAACGGGACGATCTCGGCGGGCATCCGTGCCTGCGGTTTTCCCGCGCCGCCGCGGACATTGGAGGGGCCGGAATGAGCCATCGCGACGAGATCGAGACGCAACCCTTGGAAGGATTTAATCCGATGCTCACCGTCCGCCGGATCGGCCACGGTGTCAGAAGCCATATTGGCATCCGAGCGACTGAATGGTGGGCGCTCTTGCCTATGGCGGGCATGGGCCTTGTGCTCATGGGCCAGCCCCAGATGTTCGAAACCTCGCCTTCATTCGACACGTTGGAGCGATGGGCGTCACAGGGGGCGTGGTCGACTTTCGCGATCATGTGCGCCTCGTTTCGATGCCTGGCGTTAATCGTCAACGGCACCTTCGCCGCGTTCAGGTTCTCGCCGCATGTCCGCGCGGCGGCTTCGCTCGCCGGCGCTGTGTTCTGGTGGCAATTGACGCTCGGATTTCTCGACGCCGCTCTATTCAATGGCGGCGCGTGGTCGGCCGTGATCGCCTACGGTTCGTTCACCCTCGCCGAGGTCATCAATGTGTGGCGGTCGTTTTTCGATACGGCTCCCGTTCCGAAATGAGCGGTCGCGCTATGGACTGGTCTGCCATCCCCATCACCGACGTCGTCAACGGTGCGATGGTCATCGTCATGCTCATTTTTGCATGGGTCGCCCGCACCTTCGGCGCCAAAGCGAAATCCAACCAGCCGGCCGAGCAAATGGAGCTCGCCGGCGCGATCATCGACAAGACGCAAGCCCAGCGCCTTGAGGCCGCCTTTATCGAGCACACTGAAGCGCTCGAAGCCCTCGGCAAGCATGTCACCGAAAACACGAACGCCCTCAAGCGGAGCGGCGGGGAACTCGCCGACCTTGGGCGCGATATCCGCGAGCTCACGCAGGAGGTGATTCGCAACGGGCGAGGTTAGCGCGAATTAAGCGACCGGCGTGTGGGCCTTGCCCTCTCCGTCCGCCACCTCGCCCTCGGCGTGCTTCAGTCGATGGGCTAGCTCATCTAAGAGGTCCGCGCGTTCTTGTGTGAGGCGCAACAGATCGGCCGACACGCCGTTCGGAACGCCTTCGCCGGCCACCCACCGGCGGACGGTGCGCTCAGACACATCGAGATCGCGTGCGAGCGGGGCGCGCCAGGAGGCCCCGTATAGGGCCTCTCCGATCTCGCGGAGGATCGCGTTCTTCATTCGGCGAGGCCCCGCCAGCGCGCGACGGCCTCTTCGGGCACCGACAGTTCGCGAGCCTCGATGAAGAGGGAATCGCCTGCGTCCGGCGACATCTCATTGACCACGGCGCAACCAAGATCCGGATGGAAAAGGACAGTGACACCGTCGATCAGGTGGAGTTCGTACACTTTGGCGTCGGTGGTGTCGTCCAAAGCGGCGATAGTGTCGCGCTCCAAACGGGCCTCTTCGCGCATATCGATGAAGGGGATAGCCGCATCGATCGCTTCGTCAGTGGTGGTCGCGGTGATTTCGAAGGTCTTGGTCATCGGGTCTCTCCCAGATCCAGCGGGCCTCGTTGTCCTACCGATGTCTGGAATATCGCAATGTCCGGGCTTGCGGACAAGTTCCGGCGGATAAAAATTCAGCGGGCCGTCCAGTTAATATTTGTAAGCGCCGCCCCAGCCCGGCGGGACGGTCGCGCAACGGCGCTCGTCGGCAAGCTCTCGCAACCTGTCGAGCAGTTCCGTCTTGGAGCGGACCGGTAACGCACCAACTTCCGGTCCGCGTCGCCGATGAAGACATCGCATCGTTCGGGAAGGCCCATCACAGCTTACAGATGTGCGACGACTTCACCATTCGCGGCAACCCGTTCAGAAAAGGAAATCAACCGCGCGTAACTCCTGAAACTCGATATCCGTAAGAAGGAGGCTGTGGCGTCCTACGCTGATCAGCAAGCCTTCGTCATTTGCACTTGAATTGAGTGCTATGTCGCGGAGGGAGTTGATGGAATTGATACTCCTAAGGTCTATTCGATCGCCGCGCGAGAAGTCCAGAATCGTATCGTGGCCAGCTCGGAACACGAAGACATCGGGGCCGCGCCCGCCGAACATCGCATCGTTGCCGGGGCCACCATCGAGGATGTCGCGACCAGCCCCGCCGATGAGGCGGTCGTCACCCGGGCCGCCGAAGAGGCGGTCGTTTCCAGCACCGCCGCTCAAGCGGTCGTTGCCGTTATTGCCAAACAGGATATCGTCACCGGGGCCACCGACGAGGATATCACGTCCATTACCGCCGACTAGACGGTCGCTTCCACTGCCGCCGATCAAGCGGTCGTTACCGTTTCCGCCGAAGATACGATCATCGCCAGCGTCGCCAACCAGGCGATCGTTGCCATCATTTCCAAAAATTATGTCGTTCCCGGGACCACCGAAAAGGTTGTCCTTTCCAGGGCCACCTACGAGTCGATCATCTCCAGGGCCGCCAAGAAGCGTATCATCGCCAGCGAACCCGAAAAGCCGGTCATCGCCGCGGTATCCCACAATCTTGTCATCGAAGCGTGTGCCCCTAAGAACGTTGTCGCCGGAATCTCCTACTATAACCGCGCTGTCGCTGTCGTCCGAAATTGGAACAAGCCCGATATCAATCTGGTATGGGGCAGGCACAAATTGAGTGTCGCCGCCGCTGAACGACCCGATCTGGAAGAGGCCGGTGACCTTTACGAAGCCGATGCCGTCAGTGACCGGCCCTTTCAGGGTAATCTCTTCTGGGAAGAGTTCATTGCTGGCGGGAACTGGTACACCGTTTGTCGTTATCTCGGGAACGTAGGCCTCAGCTATGTTGATAGAGAGGAGGTGAAGGGCGTCGCGGAATACATCGTCGATAGGAGAGTTAGCGGTGTCGACCCGCTCTTCCAAGGCATTAAGTTTTGCATAAGCTTCATTTTGTGTCGGGTCTCCTTCGTAAAAATTGAGAATGGCAGTGTAGATTTCGTATTCCTCAGCCGTCCCTGCGCCTAGGCCTCCGGGTAGGTAAGGAGCAAAGAGTTCATAAAAATCTTCATAAATAGAATAGTCTGGCCCGACGGAGTAAGTTGTTTCGATACTTTGGGTGCCAAGGGCGCCGTCGGTCGAGACTGAGATGCTGATTGAATAAAAAGGGTTTCCATCGAGGTAATTGGCCCAGTTGCCGCCATAATCGATCGAAACTGTCAAATAAGCGGTCGCGAATGCGCCATCTTTCAGCTCAACAGAAAACCAATCGGCGGGGTCATCGTGATACGAGTCGACAGTGCCACCAATCTCCAGATGGTGAAGTGAATTCGCCGGCGCGGAAAATACGGCTAAAAACTCAGCATCTTCCCGCGTATCATTCGGGTACACATCAGTGTAAATTACATTAGGTGAAACTGCCACGGGAGCCCTCCAATTGGTCGCGGTTGTAATATTTCTTCGTTATCCTTTGGGCGTTCCAATGAGGCCCGGCGGATAGTTCCACGCATATTGGCGTCGAGATTCAAATACGTTTCCAGCGACTAATGATTGATATATGGATTTACCCGAATTTCCTCAGTGTCGCGTTTAGAAAAATATAAGAAAAACAGCGCTTTAAATAGATACCTTTAAAAGGCAAGATTGGTGCGTCCGTTCGTCGCGCATCTTGCATGCTGCCCATCATCAGCACTCGGCATTCATCGGCGAGGACGATGCAGCAGCGGTGCGCGAGCGCCTTTGTATAGTCCCGTTATAGTCCGGCTTCACGCGAACGCTGACGGAACATGTCGGTTTGGCGCGGCACTAAACGTCAGGGAAAGTGCGCCTGTTGAGGCTGTTGCACTCGTTCACACCGAGGGGGTCACAGGTTCAATCCCTGTCGCGCCCACCATTCCCATTCAAGACCTTAGCCCATTCAAGCACGTGTCAGCACGACGGCGGTGGGCCGCTTCGTGGGCCGTTTCAGCCCGTGAACCGCTGACCGTCGGGTGATTGGGGCCGCGCCACGGTCGCGCTCGGGCCCCGCTCGATGCCGAAATTCTGCCCTAAGTTCACGATCGCCGTGCCGCTCCGTCTCGCGGATCCCGTCAGGCGGGCGTCGTCATGGCCGCACGCCGTGTTTCACGGGCGGCGGGGCATGAAAGGCCGCCGTGCCGCCGCCTCGGCACCAGAGGGGCGAACGATCGGGCCGATCTCGACAGCAATCCCTCAGTCGATCAGCCGGCGGACACTCCAATTGGAGTATTTCAGATGTATTGAATTGCGATATAGTGTTGGAAACTCGGGGAGGTGCACATGAGCTATACTCGTGTTTTTTGCGTCGGCCTTGTATTTTTGATGGCCGGATCAGGGTGGGCGCTGGCGCAAACGCCTGAACGCCCCAACATTCTGGTCATCTGGGGCGATGATATCGGCTGGCAGAACGTCTCGGCCTACGGCCTGGGCACGATGGGCTACACCACGCCGAACATCGACCGGATCGCCGAGGAAGGCATTCGGTTTACAGACCATTACGGGCAGCCGAGCTGCACGGCGGGGCGCGCGGCCTTCATCACCGGCCAGTATCCGATCCGCTCCGGCATGACGACGGTGGGACAGCCCGGATCGCCCCTCGGCCTCCAGGCCGGCTCGCCGACGCTTGCGGAAGAATTGAAAGTGGTCGGCTACCGCACCGGGCATTTCGGCAAGAACCATCTCGGGGACCGGAACGAGCATCTGCCGACGGTTCACGGATTCGATGAGTTCTTCGGCAATCTCTATCATCTGAATACGCAGGAAGAGGCCGAACAGCGGGACTATCAGCGGTTCGGCGAAGCGTTTTCAGGGAGTTTGGAGGCTTACGAAGAGCGGTTCGGAACGCGCGGCGTCATCCACAGCTACGCATCCGACACGTTCGACGCGACGGATCAGCCGCGCTTCGGCGTCGTCGGCAACCAGACCATCGAGGATACAGGGCCTCTCACCCAGAAGCGGATGGAGACCTTCGACGAAGACGAAGTGATCCCGCTCGCCGAAGCCTTCATGAAGAATGCGCAGGAGGCGAACGAGCCCTTCTTCGTCTGGCTGAACACCACGCGCATGCATCTTTATACGCGCCTCAATGACGAGTGGCGCTATGCGGCGGAAGCCTACACCAGCGAGGCCGATTATCACGGCTCCGGGATGCTTCAGCACGACCACGATATCGGTCTCGTGTTGGACTGGCTCGACGAGCAAGGCCTCGCGGACAACACCATCGTCTGGTACTCGACCGACAACGGGCCGGAGCACTCGTCCTGGCCGCATGGAGCGACGACGCCGTTCCGCGGCGAGAAGATGACGACCTATGAAGGCGGCGTCCGGGTCGTGTCCATGGTGCGCTGGCCGGGCGTGCTCGAACCCCGCACCGTGCTGAACGGCATTCAGGCGCACCAGGATATGTTCACGACTTTGGCGGCGGCCGCCGGGATCGACGATGTGAACGCCGACGTCATGGAGCGCAAGCAACAATATATCGATGGCGTGAACAATCTGCCCTATTGGCTGGGCGAGCAGCCGGAGTCGAACCGAACGCACATCTTCCATTATTATGAGAGCATCCTCACCGCCGTGCGGATGGGGCCATGGAAGTTCCACTTCTCGACGAAGGAAGACTATTACGCGAATCTCGTTCCGCGGACGGCGCCGCTCGTGTTCAATATCCGGGCGGATCCGTTCGAGAGCTACGATTCCACCGATGGCTATGGCCATCTGATGCAGAAGGTCTCCTGGCTGATCCAGCCGATGGGCGTGCTGATGCAGGAGCACTTGCAGACATTGGCCGAATATCCGCCAGTCCAAGGGGGATCTTCCTTCAATATGTCGAATATCGTCGAGGACTTCATGAAGAAGGGGCAGCAGTAGCGCCCGGTTCGGCCACGGCCTGGGCGCCTGCCGATGGCGGCGGGCGCCTTCGTTGCGGCCCATGACGGTCGCCATCGCCGTACCGGCGGTGAGGGCACGGCCGGTGCCACCTCCTGGCCGATGAATCTTGTTGACTAGGAAACTTCTTGGGCGCAATTATTCCCCGGATGACACGCTCGATGCCGTCGGTTTCCGATCTCGACAGCCATCTCGGCTATTGGCTGCGGATGGTGTCGAACGCCGTTTCGCAACGGTTCGCCCGCGCGATGGAGGCGGAGGGCGTGACCGTCGCCGAGTGGGTCGTTCTCAGGATGCTGTTCGACGTCGATGGGATCGCCCCGTCGATGCTCGCGGAGCGAATGGGGATGACGAGGGGCGCGATCTCGAAGCTCGCCGAGCGGCTCATCGACAAGGGGCTCGTGGCGCGCGCGCCCAACCCGGATGACAAGCGGGCCCATACCCTCGCGCTGACGGGGCAGGGGCGGGCGCTCGTTCCCCGCCTCGCGGTGCTCGCGGACGACAATGACGCCTCGTTCTTCGGCGCGCTAAGGGCGGAGGAGCGGCGCGCCTTGCGGCGGCTTCTGGAGAAGATCGCCGCCGCGCACGATGTGAAGACGCCGACCGATTAGAGGCCCTCTCGCGGCCGGGCGGCGGACCGGACGGACCACATCATCACAGAAAGGAACGCGCGATGGACGCGCAACGGATGGCACTTGCCCAAAGCTGTCTTGATGCGGCGCATGCCGGGTCGATGAGCTTCCCCGTGATCGTGACGGCGCTGATCGAGGCGGGGTTCGAGGGATATTCGGTCGACTACCGGCGCGGGACGGCGACCTATTATTTGCCGGACGGGGACAGCGTGACCCTCGAAAGCCGGAGCCCGGCCGGACCCGTCGCCGCGACGTTCGACGCGGCCGGCATCGGCGCGCAGGTGGCCTGGGCGCAGTCGGGGGCGCCGGATTATTCCTATGCCGCCTTCTCGGACAACGTGGTGGGGTGCGGCTGTGCCGGATACCTCGTTTCCTTTCTCGGCCGGCGGGTGCTCTACTTCGGACGAACCGCCAAGACCCATGTGGAAGTCTTCCCTGATGCGCCGACCGGGCCCACCCCCGCGCGGCCACGCGTCCCGTCGCACGGCCACGATACCGCCTGATCACCGCCGTCCGCCGTCTTGTATAGGGATCGTATGCGATCGCGGCTCTGTCTGGAGAGTGTTTGGCGATCTCGGAAGCGTTGGTCGCGAAATCTTGGTGTATCAAAGTATTGCAGTTGGATGATTGTTCGTCTTGCTTTATAAAGAGCCGGGATATCGAGCGATCCGTGGTGTCGGTGCTGAAAGGGTGCGGCCTTGGGTGCGGTGTTACACGTAACAGGGGCGCGAATCGTTCACCTCGTGCCGGTTTTTCTGCGAGCTGGCCATTGGCCGATCCGGGCGACGGACCGCAAGGCCGTCATCGACTGCTGGAGCCGGCGGCTGGCGAAGGTGCCGGGATTGCCGATCACCAACTGGCGCGTCGATGACCTCTCCTGGTCGGGGGACGATCCGGCCTCCACCGTCCGTCGCCGCGTCGTGCGGATGATCGGGGATCTTGAGGAGCCCTATCCGGCCGAGATCACCAAGACGCACTTCAAGGCGTACGAGGACGTGCTCGAGGTGCGTGGCGGCGGACCGGGCGCCGGCCAATTCGTCTATGACGATCTGCAGATCGGCTGCCTCGAATTTTCGACCGATCTCGTCGCACGGGACGGCCATCCCATCACCATCGCGCTCCAGGACGGTGAGGCCTGGCGGAACTGGGCGGCCGCTCGCATCGACATGATCGACGGGCGAAAGCTCAAGGTACAGGCCGAGTGGCCGAAGCTCCGCCGCGCGCTGGTCGAGACGATGGATCCGGCCATCCGCTTTCCGGCGCTCGACCGCCTCCGCTCCGGCGGACAGGTGGAGCGCGACGATACGTGCGATGTCTATGGTCACGTCATCATCCTCGCCCACCGGCCGGGCGCTTCGCTCGCGGCCGTACGCGATGACGTGGAGAAGATCGCCGCGGCCAGCGGCAGCGGCGTCATTGCGATCGGCACCGACGATTTTTTGCGGCGCCACCAGATCACGAGCCTGTTCGCCCATGACTATGGCGTCGTGGTGTCGTGCGAAGGGAATCTCGACGAATCGCGGACCGTGAAGCGCGTCGTCGCGCTCGCGCGTCAGTTCTGGATGTCCTATGCCGGGGTGATGGTCGCCTCGGAGGGATTGCAGGCGCAGATCGGCGCCTCGGTGAAGGCCAATGGCGGGCTCTGGAGCGAGCATTCACTGCGGGAGGAGGCCGAGAACTTGACGCGGATCACCGGCATTCTCGCCATGATCCGCTTCGATGCGATGCCCGAAAACTATGTCGCCGACGATCTGGAGTCGACCCTCTACGGGCGCGTGTTCGTGCATTGGAAGATCGACGGCGATATCGCGCTCCTCGATCGGTCGATCGAGGATGCCGTGCGCGTGGTCGATGGTCTGGCCACCCGCGCCACGCAGCGGTCCGAGGTCTGGATCAGCGCGGTGCTCGCCTTCATCGCCGGGCTGACACTGGCGAGCGTTCTCAAGGATTCGGCCGACTTTCTCTTCGATTCCTATAGTGGGCCGTTGCGGTTGACCGATCGCGGCCTGTTCATCGGCGCGATCATCCTGCTGACCGCCGTGTGGATCGGCTGGCAGATGGGCGCGATCCGCAACATCTGGCGCTGGATCCGGCGTTAGCCGCCGCGGTTCGCATCTTGGTGCGACATTCACGCCTCCGCCGGAAGGCGTCCCGGTCGCCGACTTGACCTTCCCATGATGGGAAGCCCCATCTTGGGCGGGTCAAGGAGACCATGCGATGACGCGAACGCATTCATCTAGCCGAGAGCATCCCACCGGCGCCCACACCCACGCCCACGCCCACGCCCACGTCGACGAGAACGAGGCGCGCGCCGCGCCGGGACGGGCGGGCGAAGGGGTCGTGCGCGATCCGGTATGCGGCATGATGGTCGACCCCGAAGGCGGTGGGCCGACACGCGCGCACGACGGGCGCACCTTTCATTTTTGCAGCGAGCGCTGTGCGGAGACGTTCGCGGCGGAGCCGACGCGCTATCTCGAGCCTGGCGCGGCGCCGGCCGAACCGCCGGCGGGCACGATCTACACCTGCCCGATGCACCCGCAAATCGAGCAGATCGGCCCCGGCGAGTGCCCGATTTGCGGGATGGCGCTGGAGCCGAAAGGCGTGGCGGTGGAGGAGGGGCCCAACCCCGAGCTCGTCGACTTCACCCGCCGTTTCGTGGTGGGCGCCATCCTGACGGTCCCGCTCTTCGTCATCGCCATGGCGCCGATGCTGGGCATCGATGTCGGGGCCATGATCGGGCCGCGCCTTGCCCGCTGGATCGAACTCGTGCTCGCGACGCCGGTGGTGTTGTGGTGCGGCTGGCCGTTCCTGGTGCGCGGGGCGAAGTCGTTCCGCTCGGGCCACCTCAACATGTTCAGCCTGATCGGGATGGGCGTCGCCGCGGCCTACCTGTTCAGCCTCGTCGCGGTGCTCGCGCCCGGCCTCTTCCCGGCCGGCTTCCGCGATCATTCCGGCGAGGTCGGGGTCTATTTCGAGGCCGCGGCGGTGATCGTCGTCCTCGTTCTTCTCGGGCAGGTGCTGGAGTTGCGGGCGCGCGAGCGGACGGGCTCGGCGATCCGCGCCTTGCTCGACCTTGCGGCAAAGACCGCGCGCATCGTGCGCGAGGATGGGCGCGAGGAGGAAGTGCCGCTCGAAAATGTCGGCCTCGGCGACAAGATCCGCGTGCGGCCGGGCGAAAAAGTCCCGGTCGACGGCACGGTCCTCGAAGGCCGGTCGTCGGTCGACGAATCGATGCTGACCGGCGAACCCGTTCCCGTCGAGAAGGCGGCGGGCGACGCGGTGACGGGCGCGACCCTCAATGGCTCCGGCAGCCTCATCATCGAGGCGACCGCGGTGGGGGCCGACACGGTCCTTGCCCGGATCGTCGAGATGGTCGCCGCCGCGCAGCGCTCCCGGGCGCCGATCCAGAAGCTCGCCGATCGGGTGAGCGGGGTGTTCGTGCCGGTGGTGATCGTGGTCGCCATCGTCGCGTTCGCCGCGTGGGCGCTGTTCGGACCGGCGCCGGCGCTCGCCCATGCGCTCATCGCGGCGATCTCGGTGCTCATCATCGCCTGTCCTTGCGCGCTCGGCCTTGCGACCCCGATGTCGATCATAGCGGCGACCGGGCGCGGCGCGCATGCGGGCGTGCTGATCCGCAACGCGGAGGCGCTCGAGGGCTTTGCGAAGGTCGACACGCTGATCGTCGACAAGACCGGCACGTTGACGGTGGGGAAGCCGGAGCTCGTCGCGGTGCTGCCGGTCGAGGGATGGGCGGAGGACGACGTGCTGCGTCTCGCCGCGATATTGGAGCGCGGTTCGGAGCATCCGCTCGCCGAGGCGATCGTCCGGGGTGCCGAGGCGCGCGCCCTGTCACTCACGGGCGCGGAGGACTTCGAGGCGATCACCGGGGAGGGGGTGATCGGCCGTGTCGAAGGCCGCGCCGTCGCGCTCGGCAATGCGAAACTTCTCGACCGTCTCGGCGTCACAGCGAGCGAGGCAGCCGAGGCGGACCGGCGGCGCGATGCCGGGGAGACGGTGATGTTCGTCGTCGTCGAGAACAAGCTAGCGGGTCTCGTCAGCGTCGCCGATCCGGTCAAGGAGACGACCGAGGCGGCGCTCGCGGCACTGCACGAAGCGGGCTTGCGGATCGTCATGGCGACCGGCGACAACGCGCGCACCGCCCGGGCGATCGCCGGCAGGCTCGGCATCGACGAGGTGCGGGCGGACGTCTCGCCGGAGGACAAGGCGGCGATCGTCAACGCGTTGAAGGCGGAGGGAAAGGTCGTCGCGATGGCGGGCGACGGGGTGAACGATGCGCCGGCCCTCGCCGCGGCCGATGTCGGGATCGCGATGGGAACGGGCGCGGATGTCGCGATCGAGAGCGCCGGGTTCACGCTCGTCAAAGGCGATCTCCGTGCGATCGTGCGGGCGCGGCGTCTCTCCGTCGCGACGATGCGCAATATCCGCGAAAACCTCTTCTTCGCGCTCGTCTACAACGCCGTCGGCGTGCCGATCGCGGCGGGGCTGCTCTATCCGGTGTTCGGTCTTCTCCTGTCGCCGATGGTGGCCGCGGCGGCGATGAGCTTGTCGTCGGTGTCGGTCATCGGCAACGCGCTGCGGCTGAAGGCGGCGCGGATTTGAGACGGCAGGGACACGATCCGTCAGGCGAGCGCGCCGCGCTGTCGGTGCGTTCGCTGATGGCTGCCGGCGCCGCTCAGCGGTGCGGGATGCGATGAACACGGGGCGTTCGGGCCGTCCCCGTCGCAACGGCATGCATCCTCGGGGATGTGCCGGAATAATGGGTCGGCCTCGAACGATATGAGTGGCGCCCTATAATGAAGCCGAGCAAAGTTATTCGGATCTTTTATAGGGTTTTGCGATGAAGAATACGAATCTGGGTGCGTTATATTTATGCCAATGAGGCATATTTATACGAAGGTCGCGTTGGCCTATTTCGTCATCGCGACCGCCAGCCTCATCATTCTCGCTTTCATTCTGCTCGGCATCGCGTTCGTGGAGGTGGCGACGGGCCTGTTTCGGGACGATCCGGTCGCGACCGTCCTCAGCAGCATCAGCCTTCTCGTGATCGGGTTTGCCGTCGTCGAGACGGCGAAATTCATCGCCGAGGAAGAGATCATCCGGCAGCGCGAGCTGCGATCGACCCGCGAGTCGCGCCGCTCGATCACGAAATTCATCACCATCATCGTGATCGCGGCGAGCCTCGAAGCGCTCGTAATGGTGTTTCAGGCGACGCGCGAGGGGATTCAGTTCGCGATCTATCCCGCCGCGCTGTTTTTCGCCGCGATGTCCTCGTTGGTCGCCCTCGGGGCCTATCAATGGATGTCGAGCCGGATCGGGGGCGAAGAGGGCGCGCCCTCCGCCCGGACGGGACGACGGGGCGACGACGAGGTGACAGACGATGGTGACGACGAGGACTGACGGGGTTTCGCGCCGCGTCGTCCGCTCGGCTCCCGTGCCGGCCGAACCGTTCGGAGCGGGTCACCAGCGGTGCGCGCCGCCCGCTCCCTTGGCGACCGGCGGCGACACCAGCACGGCGACATCGCGCGAGCCGCAGCGGCTGCAGCGCAGCTTGAGTTCGCCCTCGACCATCCGATGATCGTGGCCGAGCCGCTCGGCGAGCAGGGCAAGGTCCACCTCGCGATGGGGGCCGGGACAGGCGCGGCACCAGGCGACCAGCGCCATGCCATAGTCGATATAATCGCCGAGGGTGATGATGTTGACGGGCGTCAGCATGAGGGGCTCCTTGTGCGACCAGCCGGATCTCGCGGTTGGGCGGACGGTTGCGGCGGCGGCATCTCGTATGGGCTCCGCGCGCGACCGGCGTCCGACGAAAGGCCGCCCTCTCGCGGTGCGGCGCATCGGACGAGTCACGGGGTGCGAACGCCCGGGCGATCCGCTCTTCGGCGACGCTGATGCGCGATCCGCGATCCGCTCCGGGGAACGGCTCCGCGCCGGATGGCGACGTCCATCAGAACGGGCAGCGATCGGCGCATCGAGATCCCATGCCGCGAACCGGTGACTGTTGCGATGATGGTTAGGAACATATATAGAACATTTGGCATTCCAGCCAGAGGGAATGTCAACGATTTCGCTTTTTGTCCCACCCGGCCCAAAGGCCAACCGCACCTCGCCGGTGTGCATCGCCGCCGCATCCCTCCGCAAAGGCCGGTTCGCATCGACGGGCCGTGCATCCCTCGCGAACTTCTTTATAAGGGCATGCGGCCACACCCGTTTCGCGGGGGCCGGCCCGCCAGGCTCGCGGGCCATGTCGGCCAAGCACGGAGAAAGACGCGGCGTATCGCCATTGGCTGCGGGCGATCGGAGGCATTGTGTGAACGATTTCGATCCACGACACGGCGAGGCCGTCGACCTCGGCAACGCGATCATGCGCGTGACGGCGCCGAACACCGGCCCGTTCACCGGCGCGGGGACGAACACCTATCTCCTCGGCGAGCGCGAACTGATGGTGGTCGATCCGGGGCCGGACGACGCTGCGCACCGCGATGCGCTGATCGCGGCGATCGCCGGGCGTCCCGTCACGCATATCCTCGTGACCCACACCCATCGTGACCATGTCGACGGTCTCGCCAAACTCGTGCGGGCGGTCGGCGGCGAGACCGTGGGGGAAGGGCCCTATCGCGATTCCCGCGTGCTGCGGCCCGGTGAGACGAACCCGTTCGCGAAGGCCTCCGATACGGGCTTTCACCCCGACACGCTTCTCGGCGATGGCGGCCGCGTCGCGAACGCCGACGTCACCGTCACGGCGATCGCGACGCCTGGTCACACGGCGAACCATCTCGCCTTCACGGTCGGCGACGATCTCCTGTCCGGCGATCACGTCATGGGCTGGTCGACGACGGTGATCGCCCCGCCGGACGGGTCGATGGCGGACTATATCACCTCACTCGACCGGCTCATCGCGCGGCCGCATGCGCGTTATCTGCCGGGCCATGGCGATGTCATCGCCGAGCCGCAGCGTGCGGTGGCGGCGATGAAATCGCACCGGCTGATGCGCGAGCGGGCGATCGTCGACCGCCTCCAGAAGGGGGACCGGACGATCGTGGCGATCGTCGAGGCGCTCTATGTCGGGCTCGATGCGCGTCTCAAGGGGGCCGCGGGCCTGTCCGTCCTCGCGCATCTCGAAAAGCTCGAAGGAGACCGCAAGGTCGCCTCAGAGGGGTTTGGCACGGAGGCGAGCTGGTCGCTCGTCTGAATGCGTGCTCGGCCGGTCCGCCGTGCGATCCGGGTGGCTCCAGTCGCCGCCCGGCGGATCCACTCGGCGAGGCTCGCCCTAGCGTGCTCGCCCGTGCGCAATGCGACGCGGGGCGTGGCGCGATCAAAACCGGAAAACCGGGACCGGCGCGGCCACGCCCATAGACGGCCAACCCCCATCATCGGCACTCATGGCCGAGCCGGACACCTCCTCGGGCAGCCCTCGCGAATGGGCGCTCCCGCGGACTCCTTTCGCGCAGCGGCCTCCCGCGCGCTTCGATCGCAATCTCGATCGGATCGTCGAGGCGCGCCCCTAAAACCCAGATACGAACCGGATTAGCAGCCGCCTGTTGGTCAGTCCGGTCGCGGCCTCCCCGATCGAGGCCGCGTCCGCGCAATCCCGCCCGCGCAGCGGCCTCCCGCGCCCTTCGATCCGCAACCTCGATCGGACCGTCGAGGCGCGCCCCTAAAACCCAGATGCGAGTCGGATCAGCGGCCGCTTGTTGGTCCGTCCGGTCGCGGCCTCCGTGATCGATGCCGCGTCCGCGCGATCCCGTCCGCGCAGCGGCCTCCCACGCGCTTCGATCCGCAACCTCGATCGGATTGTCGAGGCGCGCCCTAAAGCCCCGAAACGAGCCGGATCAGCGGCCGTCCGTTGGTCAGCCCGGTCGCGGCTTCCGCGATCGAGGCCGCGTCGATCCCATAATGCCGGTAAAGGTCACTCACCGTCCCCGTCTGGCCGAACCGGTCGACGCCGAGGCTCACCGTTCGGTGGCCGGCGACGCCGCCGAGCCACCCGAGCGTCGCCGGATGCCCGTCGATCACCGTGACGATCCGGCAATGGCCAGGGAGGGGGGCGATGAGGCGTTCGATGTGGCTCGCCGCGCCGAGTTCGCCCGCCGCGCGCGCCTTTTGCGCGTGATGCCAGCCGGCATAGAGACGGTCCGCCGAGGTCACGGCGAGGACGCCGATATCGCGGCACCGATCGGCGAGCATTCCCGCCGCGGCGATCGCTTCGGTGCCGACCGTGCCCTGATAGGCGATCACCAATTCGGCGTTCGGCCCCGGCTCCTTCAACCATGTCGCGCCGTCGATGACCTCCTCGGCGAAGTGCGGATTGGATCGCCTGCCGGGCTGTTCGATCTGCCGGGTCGAAAGGCGGAGATAGACCGACCCGCCTGCCGCATCGGGAAGCCAGGTACGGGGATCGGGGGTGGCCGACCCGTCGCGCTGCATGAACGCGAAGGCCCATTCCATGATGATCGCGAGTTCGTCGGCGAAGGCGGGCTCGAAGCTCGCAAGGCCGTCCTGGCTCATGCCGATCAGCGGCTGGGCGATCGATTGGTGCGCGCCGCCTTCGCTCGCGAGCGAGACGCCGGACGGCGTGCCGACGACCATGAAGCGTGCGTCCTGGTAGCAGGCATAATTGAGCGCATCGAGCCCACGCGACACGAACGGATCATAGAGCGTTCCGACGGGCAAGAGCCGCTCGCCGAAGAGCGAATGGCTGAGCCCGGCCGCGCCCAGAAGGAGGAAGAGGTTCATCTCGGCGATGCCGAGTTCGATATGCTGCCCTTCTGGCGAAAACTCCCATTTCTGCGTGCTCGGGATCCGCTCCCGGCCGAACGTGTCGGCGAGCGCCTCGCGCGCATAGAGTTGCCGCCGGTTCACCCAAGGGCCGAGATTGGTCGAGACGGTGACGTCCGGCGCGGTGGTCACGATCCGGCTCGCGAGCGCCGTGTCGGACTTGGCGATGGTGTCGAGGATCTTGCCGAAGGCGGCTTGCGTGGAGATTGCGGTTCCCGACGGTGCTGGCGCATCGAACACGGCGGACGGCACGCCAATTTTCTCCGCTTCGTAGCGCCGCGTTCCTTTGGCGAAGAAAGGCACGTCGGCGAGGAAGGCGCGCAGCGCGGCCTCGTCCTCGTCGAGCCCCTCGAACAGATCCCATTCGTGACCGGCGCGAATGTTCATCGCGGCCTGCAGGGTTTCCATCTGCGCCGCCGTCATCAGGCCGGCGTGATTGTCTTTATGCCCGGCGAGCGGGGTGCCCCATCCCTTGATCGTATAGGCGATGAAGACGGTCGGACGGTCGTGATCGATGGCGGCGAAGGCGCTCACGAGGCTTTCCACGCAGTGGCCGCCGAGATTGCCCATGAGTTCGGCAAGGGCCGCATCACTGCGCTTTTCGATGAGCGCCGTCACCGGCCCCTGATCACCGATCGCGTCCAGCAGCGTCTTGCGCCAGACCGCACCGCCTTGGAACATCAGCGCCGAATAGAGCTGATTGGGGCAAGCATCGATCCAATTTCTCAACGCTTCGCCGCCCGGCTCGGCGAACGCCTCGCGCTGCAATGCGCCATATTTCAGCGTGACGACATCCCAGCCGAACGCCCGAAAGACGGTTTCGAGGCGCCGATAGAGCCCCTCGCGGACCACCCCGTCGAGGCTCTGACGATTATAGTCGATGATCCACCAGGTGTTCCGAAGGTCGTGTTTCCAGCCTTCCTGCAAGGCCTCGTAGACATTTCCTTCGTCGAGCTCGGCATCACCGACCAGCGCGATCATGCGCCCTTCGCGCCCGATATCCGACGGCCAGGACTTTGCGCGAAGATAGTCCTGGATCATCGAGGCAAAGAGCGTGATCCCGACTCCGAGGCCGACGGAACCGGTCGAAAAATCGACATCATCCGTGTCCTTCGTGCGGCTCGGGTAGGACTGAGCGCCATGATAGCCGCGGAAATTCTCCAATTTCTCCCGGCTTTGATGGCCCATCATATACTGGATGGCATGAAAAACCGGCGAGGCGTGGGGCTTCACCGCGACGCGATCCTCCGGCCGCAGCACGTGGAAATAGAGCGCCGTCATGATCGACACCATCGACGCGCTCGACGCCTGGTGCCCGCCGACCTTCAGCCCGTCGATCTTCTCGCGTCGATTGGCGCGGTCGATCAGCAGGCAGGCGAGCCACAAGATCTTCTTTTCGAGATGATGGAGCGTTGCGATATCGCCGCGATCGGACATGTCGGAGCGCCTCGTTGAGGTTGCGGGGAGGGGCGTTGGTCTCCGATTCTAGTGCGAGCACGATGGCACGTCCTTGCGAATTGCGGCGCAATGGGCCATCTCGGTGATGGATCCTGCCGATAAATCTAAATTCGTTGGAGGAATCTGCCAAGAATGGACAGAATCGATCGCCATATCTTGCAGGCGTTGCAAGAGAACGCGCGCCTGACCAACCAGGAGCTCAGCGAGACGGTGGGGCTCAGCCCGTCGCCATGTCTGCGACGGCTCAAGCGGCTCGAGAGCGAGGGCGTGATCACCGGCTATCACGCCGCGGTCGACGAGGAAAAACTCGGCCTGCCGGTTGCGATATTCATGTCGGTCAAGCTTGAGCGTCAGGTCGATTCCGAGCTTGGTCGCTTTGAGGCTGAAATCAAGAAATACCCCGAAGTCGTCGATTGCTGGCTGATGACCGGAGAAAACGATTATCTTCTGCGTATTCTTGCGCCGGGCCTGAAAGAATATGAGCATTTTCTGACGGGTATCTTCACGAAAATCCCCGGCATCGCCTCGATCCATTCCTCCGTTTCCCTCCGGCGCGTCAAAGCTGCGCCGCCGCAGCCGGTCTGAGTCCCGCTGATCGCCTGTGGCGCTCTCGCTCCCGGCCGGGAGCTCTGCCCGGCGCGATGGCGAGCGCGCGCGAGTGCGTCGCCGGGCAGTGGGGGCGGGCGCCGCGATCAGCGCAGGCAGCCGCGACGGGGAGGGCGCCGACAGGGCGGCGGCGCATTGCCGCGAGTCTGCGACCGGATGTCGAGCGTTCGGGCGGCCGCTTGAGGGGAACCGGCACGGACTTCGCCCATTGAGCGGCGCCGGCTTGGCGCTCGCGCTCTCAAATTTCCGCGCCATAACGTAGGCCATCGGGAACGCGGTTGCCCTCCGCCGTGTGGAGGGCCACCGCCATCTTGTCCGAAGCAGTCCTGATCGTAACCCGCTAAGCGTTCCGCCAAGACGCGCTTACCGAGTGCGGTATAGGATGGGACACGTCCCAATCGCGGCCCGGCGACTTGCCACCGGCGGCAAGATCCCCGACATAGGATGTGTGAAGAGCGTGGTGATCGCCCATGGTTGAATTTATCGATGCGGATACCGCACCGACCCGCAACACGGGGCAGGTTCGTCTTTACGGGCCTGAGGGCTTTGCGGGCATGCGCGCGGCGGGAAGCCTCGTCGCGGCGTGCCTCGACGAGTTGGAAAGCCTGATCGTCCCCGGCATGACGACGCAGGCGATCGACGATCACGTCCTCGCCTTCGCCGCGCGTCACGACGTCGTCCCCGCGACGCTTTATTATCGCGGTTATCGCAAGGCGAGCTGCACCTCGGTCAATCATGTCGTATGTCACGGCATTCCGGCGCAGAAGGCGTTGAAGGAGGGGGATGTCGTCAATGTCGACGTCACCTTCATCAAGGACGGTTGGCATGGCGATTCTTCCCGCATGTACCGTGTTGGGACCGTGCGGCGCGCGGCCGAGCGGCTCCTCAACGTCACGCTGAAGGCGCTCGCGATTGGTGTTGCCCAGGTCAAGCCGGGCAACACGACGGGCGATATCGGGGCCGCGATCCAAGCCTATGTCGAGGGCGAGCGCTGTTCCGTCGTCCGTGAATTCTGCGGCCATGGCGTTGGGCTTTTGTTCCACGATATGCCGAACATTTTGCATTACGGGCGACCCGGCGATGGTGTTCGCCTCCAACCGGGGATGATCTTCACGATCGAGCCCATGGTGAATCTCGGCCGGCCGCACGTCAAAGTCCTCTCCGACGGGTGGACCGCCGTCACGCGTGATCGTTCGCTTTCGGCCCAATACGAGCATTCCGTCGGCGTGACCGAGGACGGATGCGAGATCTTCACCGCCTCATCCCACATGATCGCCCGCAATTAACGCCTGCTTGCCGCCAATCTGGCGGCAAGGTCGAGCGTAGGGAGAGCGCGATCCGGTCCGGATCGTGAGAGCGGCATCGCCGTGCCCGTTCGACATCGGTCATGAACGCATCTCCTGCGTGATTGCTATCTTAGGTAGTTTGGTTGGTATGAGGGTGCACTTTTTGATTGCGCCGCGCAAGCCTCGGGGCTACAATATGTTCGTGTTTCGTTTTGGGCTTTAGTTATCCCAATGGCCGGCTCGCGTGAGGCTGACCACGAGGGCGACGAAGGATCCGGCGATGGATAATGAAGATGAGGTGATCCTCGCTCTCCTGCGACGAGGGGTGTCCGAGATTTGCGCGCCGGATTCACGGCCAAGTTCTGAAAAGCCATCCATCATGGCGAGGTCCGAGACGACGGGCCTGTCCCAACCGATGGACCTTGAAGCGGGCGATCTCTACCGGCCCTCCGATCTCGGAACGGCGCTCGGGGGAAGCGTCGATGTTGGCCCCGCCTTGCCCGAGGCTGCGGTCACGGCGGCAAAACCACGGCCGGAGAAGAGAGCGCGACGGGTGCCGCGGAAGGGAAACCCGCCGTGCGGCCCGCTGCTTCCGGCTGGCGAAATGGCGTCCACCCGTCCCTCCGAGAGCATGATCGAGGCGTTCGAACGTCCGCCGCATCACGCGACGC
Source organism: Acuticoccus kalidii (assembly GCF_021556395.1). Lineage (GTDB taxonomy): Bacteria > Pseudomonadota > Alphaproteobacteria > Rhizobiales > Amorphaceae > Acuticoccus > Acuticoccus kalidii. The sequence goes on along the minus strand of NZ_JAKGCS010000004.1, from coordinate 2,996 downwards.
GCGGGTCCATCGGCGCCGGCGCATGTGGCGTCAACGCAGTGCAAAGCTCTGATACAGGGCGCCGGAAGATCGAAGGGAGCTCTGACCGAAAGGGCGCACAAGGCGCGGATCGTGGGCCGTCGACCGATGCCGAACCTGTCGAGATTGCAAAATTACGGCCGACCGCAGTGCGGAGGTCATCGTTGACATCTCGCGCCGCGATGACCAGTCAGCCGTCTCTTTTCGCGGACACACCGGCCCGAAGCCATTGCCAGCAAAGCGCGGCAGAGGGCTCGCCGGTGGCCGAGTCTCGAAGCTCCCGTGCCACCGGTCCCGGGTGGAAGAGCGAACATGCCAGGCCGTCGGAAATCCAGTCGCAAAGCGCGCGCTCTCCCACCGATGACGTGGCCGCAGGTCATCGCCTCCGACTTCGCGCACGATTCGACCGTGGTGAGCGGCTTGCCGACTATGAGCTTCTAGAGCTTCTGCTGTTTCGGTCGGTCCCTCGTCGAGACACGAAGCCGATCGCGCGCGCTCTCATGAAGGCATTCGGATCATTCGCGGCCGCCATCGCGGCGCCGACGTCACAACTCGTCAAAGTCAACGGTGTCGGCGAGAAAGTCGCCTCAGATTTCCGATTGGTCCGTGCGGCGGCGGAGCGGTTCTCCTATGCCTCGCTCGAAGAGCGAAAGACTCTGAGCTCTACAGACGCTGTTGCCGAATATTACCGGCCTCAGCTGCGGCTCGCCAAGCGAGAAGAATTCCATATCTTATTTCTCGACCGTCGCAATCAATTCCTGCGCAGCGAATGCGTGCAAGTCGGCACGATTGATCATGCACCGGTCTATCCCCGAGAAGTCTTAGAGAAATGTCTGGAGGTCGGCGCATCAGCCATCGTGCTCGTCCACAATCATCCATCCGGTGACCCCACTCCATCGCGAGCGGATATCACAATGACGCGTTCGATCCTGGAAGCCTTGCAGCCCGTGAATATCGCTGTCCACGATCATCTGATCATCGGAGGGGATCGATATACGTCATTGCGGCAAGAGGGAGTTATTGAGTGAAGAGGGTGACGCTGGTTGAGATTCGAATATTGTAGAAGTGATCGTGCGTATATGAGTTAAGTTCTTTTGTATGATAATATTTATTATTTATCGGTGTGGTCTATTTGGTTTTATGGGCGGAGAATTCACAATTTGAAGTGTTGCGCTTGGTTGGCTCGTTTCTAACGGGCCGGCGCTTCTCCGATTGGTCTTTAGAAGAATGTGTGATTCCTTTAGTTCTTTCGGTGCCGCGCTTCTCCAAACGCGCGTCGGCCAACCGGCTGCAATCGCCTGCTCTACAGGGCTGACTTTGCGAAGAAAATCGAAATCGTGTCCCCGGCAGGAGGTGATTGCTACGTAGCAAAACACCGCAGAACGCCTGAATGACGCAGTATTCCTGGCGATCTGCACAGAAAGTGCCACCAATTTTGCTACGGTGTCCGCTTCCCCATCATCGGTTTTAGGCCTATGAGATTTGCCTCTCTGCGGGGCAAAGACGATGCGACCGGACACCGGGATGATCCTGCGCGGGACCACGTGGTATCTGAAGGTGGACGTGCCGACGGACGTGCGGGCCGAGTTCGGTCGGACGCAGGTCTGGAAGTCACTTCGCACTGGAGACCTCAGAGAGGCGAAGGCGCGAGCCACAACGCAACGAGCAGCGCTGCAGTCTCAATGGGATATCATTAGGGAGGCTCGCCGGCCCAAGGCGCAACCGCAGCCACTGTCTGACCGAGATATTCAGTACGCCGCGCTGCACGTCTTCGCGGGCCTTGACGTTGCCCCCGAAGTGTCCCCGCTCATAGCTGGACTCTGTTCGTGTTGTGGTCCTGTCGGGACCGGGTTGCAAACTCGTTCGGGGTGAGGCCGCCGAGGCTGGTGTGCGGGCGGTCGTGATTGTAGTCGGCCCGCCATTCCTCGATGAGGCGGCGAGCAGCCGGCAGGCTGCGGAAGAGGTGCTCGTTCAGGCACTCGTCTCGGAACCGGCCATTCAGGCTCTCGACGAACCCGTTCTGCATCGGCTTGCCGGGGGCAATGTAATGCCACTCGACGCGGCGATCCTCCTGCCATTCGAGGATGGCGCGGGAGGTCAGTTCCGTGCCGTTGTCGCTAACGACCATCAGCGGTTTGCCACGCTGGGCGATGAGGCTGTCGAGCTCTCGCGCCACCCGGGCGCCCGACAAGGACGTGTCGACGACCAGCGCCAGACACTCGCGGGTGAAGTCATCGACCACGACCAGCACACGGAAGCGACGCCCGTCGCTGAGTTGGTCGGAGACGAAGTCGAGGCTCCAGCGCTGGTTCGGTCCCTGCGGCAGCGTCATCGGCGAGCGTGTTCCGATCGCACGTTTGCGGCCGCCCCGGCGCCGCACGGTCAGCCGTTCCTCCCGATACACGCGGAACAGCTTCTTGTGGTTCACCTCGATGCCTTCGCGTCGCAACAGGATGTGCAGCCGCCGATAGCCGAACCGGCGCCGCTCGTTCGCTAGCGCCTTCAGCCGTTCGCGCATGGCCGCGTCGTCCGACCGCTGCGACTGGTAGAGGTAGGTCCTGGGATGCATCCCGATCAGCGCACAGGCGCGCCGCTGGGAATATCCCTTCGTCTCAATAGCCCAGCTCACGAAGCCTCTCCGCGCGCCGGGCGTCAGAAGTTTTGTCCCAGAGCGTCTTTCAGCGTCGCGACATCGAGCATCTGTTCGGCGAGAAGCTTCTTGAGGCGAGCGTTCTCATCCTCCAGCGCCTTCAGTCGCCTAGCGTCCGAGACCTCCATGCCGCCGTAACGCTTGCGCCAGGTGTAGAAGGTCGCATCGCTGATCCCGTGCTTGCGGCACAGCTCTGTCACGCCGATCCCCGCCGAATGCTCCTTCAGCACCGCGATGATCTGCTCCTCACTGAAGCGACTCTTCTTCATCTCCGTCTCCTTCCGACGGAGTCCAGTTCAGACCGAGGACACTTCAGGGGGCAACGTCA
>NZ_JAKGCS010000003.1 GCF_021556395.1 Acuticoccus kalidii | reverse complement strand
ACATCTGGGCTTACGTCCGCGACGACCGGCCGTTCGGCGGGAGGGCGCCTCCAGCCGCGCTCTACTATGCTTCGCGCGATCGGCGGCAGGAGCACCCCGAGCGCCATCTGCGCGGCTTCGCCGGCATTCTCCAGGCCGACGCCTACAGCGGGTACAACACGCTCTACGATCCGTCGCGCGCCGAGGGCGCGGTCACGCCGGCGCTGTGCTGGGCGCACGCGCGGCGTCCGTTCTTCGAACTCGCCGACATCGCCGCGCGGGTCCGGCGCGACGGCCGAGCGCCGGTCATCTCGCCGGTCGCGCTGCAGGCCGTCCGGCGCATCGACGCGCTGTTCGACATCGAGCGCACCATCAACGGCCTCGACGCGGCGGAGCGACTGCGGGTGCGACAGGAGGTGAGCGCGCCGCTCGTATCAGACCTCCAGGCGTGGTTACGCGAGGAACGCGCCCGCCTGTCGCGATCGGCCGCCGTCGCCAAACCGATGGATTACATGCTGAAGCGCTGGGACCGCTTCGCCGGCTTCCTCGAGGACGGCAGGATCTGCATCACGAACAACGCGGCCGAGCGGGCGCTCCGGGGATTTGCCCTCGGCCGCAAGGCGTGGCTCTTCGCCGGCTCCGAGCGCGGCGCCGACCGCGCTGCCGCCATGGCAACGCTGATCGCCACAGCGAAGCTCAACGACGTCGATCCGCAGGCCTGGCTCGCCGATGTACTCATCCGGATCGCCGCGATGCCGCAGGGGCGTCTCCACGAGCTGCTGCCATGGAACTGGAAGGGGCCGGCGTCCTCCGCCGAAACCACCTGAGCCATAGCCGCGATCCACAGTACCCGCGGCCCTCACCGAATGCTTACCCAGCATCGCATCCGCGAGCATCCGCTTGAGCCGACCGTTCTCGTCCTCGAGCGCCTTCAGGCGGCGTGCCTCGGACACGTCCATGCCGCCGTACTTCGCCTTCCATTTGTAGAAGGTCGGCGAGCTGACGCCGTGCCGCCGGCACAGCTCCGACACCTGCACTCCCGCTTCCTGCTCGCGCAGGATCGCGATGATCTGCTCTTCCGTGAACCGCGTTCGCTTCATTCGTCGTCCGTCCTTGATGGCCGGACTCTACTCCCGAATGGATGAGCTTTCGGGGGGCACGTCACGGCGGTATCTGGCGCCGCACCGGGTGATGATGAGAACTTCGTCTACTCCATACCCCTCTAAAATGAGAGCCGGAAGGTCATTCGTAACCAACTGAAAATACGCGATGATTCTCTCTAAGGATGTTGGCCGAGGGTTGAGGTGTTTCTACTTCCCGCATTGCCGGTGAATTGTTCTGGACTGCGCAATCAGCTCCCGTCGGGGCCCGTGCGGAGGAGTTGAGCAGGTAAATTCAATAAGCCGCTTGCCACCGCTGCTTCTGTCAACGAGGCGTTTATAGGCCACTGCATCTCGACTTCACCGCTGCGCTTAATTTCCAGAATACCGCGATCAACTCCATCCCAAATGACGGCCGCATCTTTGACCGGTGCGACCTCAGCTATAGCGTGCGCCATTGCCTCTATCCAATCCGAGGGCAGCCTGGTCAAATCAATCAAACTGGGAAGTCGTTTCAATATGGCCAACACAAGCGCGGCGCGCCCTGCCAGCGTAAGCGTGACCACGATATTGTCGTTCTCCCACATGATGGGAATTGCTGCCTTCTCGGTCCGGACGTTCTCGACATCTTTTTCGAGAGCATCAGCTAGACCTCTAATCTCCTCCGCAAAACGGTTAGCTAGCTTGTCAGATTCAGCGATTCCCAGACGAGAGAGATTAAGGATGTCGTCGTGAAATCCAATTGGAGTTACGTCCTTGTCATGCTTGCTATCAAGGTACTTCGACACCGCGCCCACGCCGACTTCCACGAACGGCAAGTACCTTGTGCCGATCTGTTGAAACAACTCAGGATAGAGCATCGTCCCGTCCGTTAGCTCGCCCGGAGAAAGGGAAATCAACGCTGCCAAGGGCGGCTCGACCCGCTCCCCTATAGTCGACGATGGAGTTGCACCGCGTAATTGCTCAGCATCCAGCGCAGCACCGAGATATTCAGGTATCAGGGTATTGCCTCGATAGTAGTCGCTAAGCAGCCGCTTCCAGTCCGGCACAGAGAGCTGACCATCGAAACGGAACAGCTTCGTGTAATCGGAATGCTTCCCAGCACGATCGATCGAAGCCTCAAACCTCGTGAGATAATTATTGCCATCATACGCCCGGATAGCCCCGTCAAAATGGGTAATTCTATCCGCGATCGACGAGTACTCAGCATGAGCATACCGACACCCGTACCGTCCGTCCGCGAGCCCAGGCGACGGGTCCTCGATGAGTTCCTCCACCTCAAATGTGCGGTAGTCGGCCTGCGCGTCACCAACCATGCGGGCTTCAGGTGCCTTCCACCAAATTTGGGTTCGATCGACTCCTTCAAACTGCCGGGTCTGCTCGTCCGCCTTGTGTTCCGCTACGCCGCTCAGGATTTTGCTGATGTCCTCGTCGTATTTGGGGCCACGCCAATATTCGAGCTCAATGAGACCTTTTGTGGAGGCGGGATAACCAAGCAGGTCAGGATCGAGCCTCAATCGGGCTCTCAGTTTGGGGTTCGCCAGGGCGACTTCCGAAAAGCCGCTGAGAAACTCCGTGTTTAGGGCGTTTAAATGCGACAGCCTGCGCCGAAAAAACCTGTGAGCGACTAGAACCAGATCGCGCTCCTTGTCATGAAACACGCCCGGCCACAATTCGTCGGTACGGGATAACAGCTCCCTATATTCGACAAGGCCGTCCTTGTCGACCAAACTGGTGCTCGGCACGAAGAACTCTGGATACAGTTCCGCAGCTAGGCCTTCTCGCTTGGCGAATACCGACTCCATTCGCAGGAACGTCAAATCTTCATTGCTGGGAAGCCTAATCTTCGCCAAAAGTTCATCGCAATGCGGTGCGGTGTGAGCTTCGTTAACGCGCTTCCTATGCCGTACAACACGGTCTTGTAGCTGAACGCGATCTTCTTCGTTCTCCGGATATTCAATGCAGCCTAAGACGCGGACCATTTCGCCATCTATGTAGTGCCCTAGCTGCCGGCTCCAGCCGATCACACGGTGCATGTCGTGCTGCACGTGGGCAGGCGTTCCAACCGGCGCCTCAGACAAGAAGGCCTCGCGTTGATGTTCTTCATCTGAGCGCATTAAGCCAGCCGCAGAGAACTTTATGCGCTTCTTGTTGATCTGATCTGTATTGAACACTGCAAAGTCGAGCTTCACAACGGTCCTCTGGTCTTTGGCATCACAATAAAAGGCATTTGATCACGAGACGAGACATTGACTGAGCATCAATATCCTCGCCCTCTAAAATGAAATCGAGATATCGGCCGGAACTTGTTGATATAACCACAGGGTTCCGATCCAGACATGCTCTGCCGTAGCAGATGTGCGAGGTAATAAGCGACGACCGTGTCTTCGTACATGAAGCCTGCACCGCCGGTCAGCTCAGTGGAGGCTGGTTTCTGATCAACGTCGCTGTCTTGCGTTTTCAATGCCGAAGCCTCTTTGTGATTCTTGCTTCGGAATCTTGCCACCCCGCTTCACGTTCGTATGACGTGGCGATCTCCTCGAGGACCCCACCGACGTAGGGGTGGTCAAAATGCAAGCGCTCGGCCCAGCGGCGGTATTTCGCTGCCAGTTCGCGTTCCTGCTCACCTCCTTCGCCGCGCCAGTGAGCGCCGCGAGAATTGTGAACCCCGATATAGAAACCTCTGCCGATCTCGGGGGATGCGATCTCTTCCATCGCCTCACAGACCGGTTCACATGGCCATATGCCGTTCTCGCCCTCGGGCGCCTCGGCGAGCAACTGGCCGAGGCAGTGATCACCAATCTCGGCACGGCCGTACTCGCGGCACAGGCGCCGAACCTCGGTAAGCCATCCAGAGAGCGCCGCCGTGTCGATCCTTCCGTTTTCGTCCGTACCGGGAATCTTCCTGATCTGATCGAGAAGTCGGTATGCTGCTGACGCGACTACTGCCCGCTGCTCGGGGTTTTCAATCCGCCATTCCGGCGGATCCTCGCGGTCATCGCGCCGCTTGTATGCGAGTGCCAAGGCCTGAACGAATACCGCAGGTGATTCCGCGATCTGGCCTTCGAGGTTTGGAATTCCGTGCTCGCTGTAGTCGAGCGCATCAATGAAGAGGAATTCAAGTTGGGCCATTTCGTCACGGGTGACCCCTGCGCGACCATCGAGAGAATCCAGAGCCTCAGAAATGTAATGCCGGTCGAGCCTGAAATGGCCTGCCGGTTCGGCATTCACCGTGGCGATATTCCGCAGCAGCCGCTTGAGGCGAGACGTTTCAACGTCTTTAAAATCCATGTGGACTGCGTGAAAAGCGGCGCGCGGCCGCCGGGCCTCCAAGAGGCGGTCAATCAGTTCTGTAAGCTCGGCCGGCGTATGCCGGTTCCAGGACGGGAAAACGTAGTTCCAGTACCCTGTGCGGACTTCCTCACCATAGCCGTCCAGAAGACGCCAAGTGGACTCCTGGAATGGCGCACACACAAATAGCCGCCTGCACTCATCTGCAGGTAACCCTTCGGCCGCAGCCTGTAACACTTCAGTGCGCGACTCTGCCCCAATCTCCCAAAGGAAGCCCTGCAAGCACCATTCGGCCTTGCTCTGAAGATCTCCGTCAAGGGAAAGGCAGCGGCGGGTGAAATCGACCCGCAGTTTTGCACCTGTGACACGCGACGCCGCATACCGGCCAACGGTGCCGGCAGCGCCGCTGCTGGCAAGCAATTCCTTGACGCCACCGAAACCGCGCTCTGTCCATATTTCGGTCATCGCTTCGCGACGAAGCTTGTCGATCCGCTCGTCGCGCTTCCGATAGTCGAAATCCTCTTCTTCAAATTCGTCAGACGATTCCGGGACCCACTGATCGGCAAATAGCCAGCCATAACGGATGACTGGATCGGTGGGCCGAAGCCGGTCATAGGCTTCACGAGCCCGGTCGCGCATCGTTTCCCCGAGCTTCAGACGACGACCGCGGCGTGTGAAGGCAAATCGTCGAATACGTTCGCGCAGCACAGCCTTGGCCGAATTGCCGGCTTTTCCAGACCATCCGTCAATCAAGTCCCAGACCTTGGTTTGGTCTTCGTCCGGCATACCCTCAAGGGACTCGACAAGATCGCCAAGGGTCTTCTCGTCATGGGTCGGCCACGCAGTCAGTAGATCCAGAGCCCTTCGATTGAACTCGTAGATCTCCTTGTCCGTCGCGACCTGCCCAGCCCCAGAAGCGTCGCTGCGCCAGCGGGGCCGATAACTGTAATGGCCGACCCGAGAACCCGGCTTGATCTGCTCGATGCAAACCTCCCAGCCCACCCCCGGGAACCGTTTTGTAAGCATTTCTAGGACTTTTACCCTGTGCTCCACTGAGGCCGCCGTTTGCGGCATCCACGACCGGAAGATGGCCTGAAGGCTGGCATCCGGCTTGTTCGCCCAATTGTCATCAATTTTCGGGCGGGATAGTTGGGCGAGAATCGCCGAGACGCGCGAGAGGTTTTGCGGTTTCCAAGCGAGGCACTCCAATGCCCACAAGAGGCCTGTTCGCGACGGGGAGGCCCCGAATGAACCGCTATCGACTGGTTTGAGAAGACCGAAGACGACGGGTTCATTGCACCGAAGGTCGTCCTCGATGATTTTCAGAAATTCATCAGGCGCTGCTTCGGCGTAGCGGGGAAGGTCTTGATCGTGTGAGAGCAGCTTTTCAATCGTCAATGGCGTTAGGAGTTTCCGGATCAGAACAGCGACCCGGCTTTGGGCATCGATCCCGAGGCGGCTCAGGAATAGGTCATTGCCATGGACCGAGAGGATTACGAGCGCCTCGCAAATGCCCTCGCGCAATGCCCCAGAATGGTCTCGCGTCTTGTCATACAGGGCGGCAGCCCATCTTTTCTCCTCCGGCAGTTCGAGCGCGGGATCGGTTTCAGAAAGGACGTATTCGGCGGCGAGGAAGAACCGATCGAGCTCCGCCGCCGTGACCATTTTCGCAATCGCAAACAAGGCGTCTATCTTCGAGGCGACACCCCGATATCGTCCGGCAGACCATACCGGGCTATCATCGAACCGAAGCAGACGCACAACATCGTCCTCGACCGCCTCGTACTTCCGATCGGCCACATAGGAGACGATCTCGCGATCCGCCTGTGGCTCTGCGTGCCAAGCGCCGATCAGGGCCAAGGGAACGAGCGTTTTTGCCGTGTCGTCATCGCTTGCCCATGCCGGCGTCTTGATAGCGGCGTTTTTCGAAAGGCGCCGTCGCAGGATCGTCGGCGAACGCCCAGATTCCCGCGCAAGTCGATCGACATCGCCTCTGTCGATTCCCATGGTTGTAAGCGCCTTCTCAAAGGCCTCGTGGGTGAGAAGGTCGAGTGCAATATCTGCTTCCGTATCGACTGCATTGCGAGGCCGGAAAACAATGCAATGAAGCCGGCGATGGGTATCGCCGAGTTCACGCTCAACCTCTGCGGAATGAACAATTGGAATGAAAGGCACCGAGGATGCGACGAGCGTCCTGAGCGTTGCCGGAGAGGTGAAGACTGCAGCGAGATCTCTGTACTGTCGAAACTCAGCGTCATCGAAGAGGCATGCGAGGAAGGCAAGCGCCTCGTCTCGCGAGTCGGCTGCAACAACAAAGGGGCGATCACTTGGTTTGCCGAGCCACACTTTGAACGTGCCCCGATATGCAGCGATAGACGGCGAAAAGATTTCCGATGTCAGAGGGGGGGCGCTGACATTCGCCCAGCGACGCCACGCCTGCTCAAGGGTCTCAAAGCCGCTAACAGGCAGTGCGAGCTGTCCGGCAAGCCAGATCTGCGCCGGCACGGATTGCTCCAGCCACTGCTCAAGATCGCTTGCGTCGAAGGCTTTAACGGCCTTCCAGTCGCCGGCCTGGTTCTTCTGTCTCTCCCATGCGGCCTTGCCGGACCAGTTACGAGGCGTCACAAAAACGAACGTGCTGTTTGCTCTCTCGGTTGGATCAACAGAGGTGAGTCGAGCCACGTAATCGCTCTCTGCTTTGCCCGCCGGCTTCTGATCCGTACCGAACTCCCAATAGGAGTACCCCTCCGGAACCCAGGGTGTCGCGGCACCCGCTTCGACGAAACCGTCAGACCCCTTGCGCTGCGCGTTGTCATAGCCGGGAAAGTCGACCTGGCGAAGGTCGATACCCGTCGAGTGCACCAGCTTGCGCAGAAGGACGGGAAGGTGGGTGCGAGCGTCGATCTGGCTATCGGCCCAGTTCTCGACCTGCCTCGCCTTGATGGTAAGGAAATTCGGGACGAAGGCGCGAACTGCAATCCCCTTTTCACCAGCGTCCCGCTCGGGCCGGTCGTAGGCGGCCTGCATATCAAGCAGCCGCTGTCGGTCAGCGCCGAACGTCTTCTCCAGCCTGACCGCCATTTCCGGAGACAGGGCAGATTTGCCGTTCAGGAAATTCGACAGAGCTGGCCTACCGATGCCGAGGCGCTTAGCGGCTTCTTTTACTGACATGCCGGTTGGGATGACATTCTCACGAACAAACTGGCCCGGGTGTCGTGCGCAACTAAAGGGCTCCATGCTTTCTCCTGACCCCACAAAGTGTAGCGCGACACGCTACACAAGAAAATATAATGCGTTGCGCTACACAATACAAGCCCGGTTGCTAAGGGCTCTGCCCTCGCGCGGCGCAAGGCGGCCGGGACGGTCTCCCCGACCTTCCGCGCGGGCGCGGGAATCCGCACTTTCGCAAATCCTGAAATCCGCTTGTGCAGGCCGGGTGATCCCCCTCCATCCCGGCCGCCTTGCGCCTTGCTACCCCGGTCTCGCCGACCGGCAGGGTTGCAGCGCAGCGCTGCGCTTCAACCCAAGCCAAAAGGATCAAGACCATGACCACGACCGCCAACATCGCCCCGACCGCCGAACACGGCGCGACCGTTTTCATCCCGCTCAACAAGCTCAAGAAGCATCCGAAGAATGCCCGCAAGACCCCGCACAGCGAGGCGTCTATCGAGGCGAAGGCGGCGAGTATCGCCGCCAAGGGCATCCTGCAAAATCTGGTGGTGGAGCCGGAAACGAACGCTGAGGGCGAGCCGACCGGCTTCTATCTCGTCAGCATCGGCGAAGGTCGCAGGCAGGCGCAGATACTGCGCATGAAGCGCAAGGAAATCAGGAAGACCGGAACCCATCCGCTGCGTCATCGACACGGCGAACGATGCCGCCGAGATCAGCCTTGACGAGAACGTCACGCGTGAAGACCTCCACCCTTCCGACCAGTTCGAGCGCTTCCGCGAGCTTTTCGAGGATCGCGTTTGGGGCACGGAGGAAATCGCCGCCCGGTTCGGCGTGACCGCCCATGTCGTCAAGCAGCGGATGCGTCTCGGCGCTGTCAGCCCGAAGCTGCTGCAGGTCTATCGTGACGGCGACCTGACCTTGGATCAGTTGATGGCCTTCGCCATCACCGACGACCACACGCGGCAGGAACACGTCTATGAGAACCTTTCCTATAACCGCGATCCGTCCATCATCCGGCGCGACCTGACCAAGATGAACGTGCCCGCGACGGATCGCTGCGCGTGACGTTGCCCCCGAAGTGTCCCCGCTCATAGCTGGACTCTGTTCGTGTTGTGGTCCTGTCGGGACCGGGTTGCAAACTCGTTCGGGGTGAGGCCGCCGAGGCTGGTGTGCGGGCGGTCGTGATTGTAGTCGGCCCGCCATTCCTCGATGAGGCGGCGAGCAGCCGGCAGGCTGCGGAAGAGGTGCTCGTTCAGGCACTCGTCTCGGAACCGGCCATTCAGGCTCTCGACGAACCCGTTCTGCATCGGCTTGCCGGGGGCAATGTAATGCCACTCGACGCGGCGATCCTCCTGCCATTCGAGGATGGCGCGGGAGGTCAGTTCCGTGCCGTTGTCGCTAACGACCATCAGCGGTTTGCCACGCTGGGCGATGAGGCTGTCGAGCTCTCGCGCCACCCGGGCGCCCGACAAGGACGTGTCGACGACCAGCGCCAGACACTCGCGGGTGAAGTCATCGACCACGACCAGCACACGGAAGCGACGCCCGTCGCTGAGTTGGTCGGAGACGAAGTCGAGGCTCCAGCGCTGGTTCGGTCCCTGCGGCAGCGTCATCGGCGAGCGTGTTCCGATCGCACGTTTGCGGCCGCCCCGGCGCCGCACGGTCAGCCGTTCCTCCCGATACACGCGGAACAGCTTCTTGTGGTTCACCTCGATGCCTTCGCGTCGCAACAGGATGTGCAGCCGCCGATAGCCGAACCGGCGCCGCTCGTTCGCTAGCGCCTTCAGCCGTTCGCGCATGGCCGCGTCGTCCGACCGCTGCGACTGGTAGAGGTAGGTCCTGGGATGCATCCCGATCAGCGCACAGGCGCGCCGCTGGGAATATCCCTTCGTCTCAATAGCCCAGCTCACGAAGCCTCTCCGCGCGCCGGGCGTCAGAAGTTTTGTCCCAGAGCGTCTTTCAGCGTCGCGACATCGAGCATCTGTTCGGCGAGAAGCTTCTTGAGGCGAGCGTTCTCATCCTCCAGCGCCTTCAGTCGCCTAGCGTCCGAGACCTCCATGCCGCCGTAACGCTTGCGCCAGGTGTAGAAGGTCGCATCGCTGATCCCGTGCTTGCGGCACAGCTCTGTCACGCCGATCCCCGCCGAATGCTCCTTCAGCACCGCGATGATCTGCTCCTCACTGAAGCGACTCTTCTTCATCTCCGTCTCCTTCCGACGGAGTCCAGTTCAGACCGAGGACACTTCAGGGGGCAACGTCA
>NZ_JAKGCS010000002.1 GCF_021556395.1 Acuticoccus kalidii | reverse complement strand
CCGTAGGTGAGGCTGCCGACCCGTTTGGCGTCGGCCAGCGGGTACTTCGTCAACACCCCCGCCGGGCTGAGCTCCATGTCGCGCACGAAGAAGGTTGTCTCCGCCGAGCCGCCGGGCGGGGTCACGGTCCGCGCAAAGCGCGCGTCGTCCGGCCCGTAGGCCATCTCGGTGAGGCCGTTCTTGGTGACCCGGCTGACGCGGTTGAGACCGTCCCAGACGATCGTCCGGTTGAGCGCGGCAAAACCCTGGACCGTCTCGAGATTGCCGTTGGCGTCATAGGTGTTTTTGGGAAAGGCGCGTATCGCGACCGCCCGTAGCGCGCCGTCGCAGCCGACTATATGCGCAAGAGCGATGCGCTCGTGGTCTAGAAGCTCGACCGCCTGGCGCGCTCCATGAGGCGGATCATCGAGACGGTCGAAGCCCTTAAGGTCCAGGGCATCGGCTTTCGCTCTCTGACGGAGGCGATCGGCACGAGTTGGCTTCACCGAGGTGGCTTTCGGGTCGCGGTGTCACGATGCGCTCGCACTCCGCTGGCGCGGGCTGAGAACGCCCGCGGCCCGCTGACCCGTCAGTCCTGATCGCTCTCGACTAAACGCGATTTAGTCGACCTGCCATATTAATGGAGGTCATGATTAAAATTCCCTATGGGTGTCAATTTTTAGGCAAGGTTCTCAATAAAAATTCTCGACCATAGTCATGGAATTTGGATACCTCCTCTTCCTTAACGCCGAATTGCCCCCCAAGCCATTTAGTAATTTCATTAATTTCGTTGTCGGGATTGTTGAGATCCCCGAGCATCGAGTAGGTAACCAACCAATAGAAAGCGGCCTCTAAATACGGAACGTTTAAATTATCTCCTGGCGATAAACATAGCTTTCTGACGAAATTCAATATTCTATCAAGCGATTCTAGTTCTGATAAGTGAGGAATTGCGATGCTGTCTATTCCCAACTTCAGCAAATTTATCGCATCATCAATATTGTAACTAGTGAATAGCACCGAAAATGGATAGCTTCGGTCAAGTGACTTGAATCTCATTGCTCCAGAAATGTATTCATTATAGTATAAAGGCTGAATGAACTCCAGAAAGCTTGGGGCTACATTTATGGCGTTTAGCTCGAATTTGACATCCGCCTCCGGGAGGATGAGTATACCTCCATATTGAGAGAGGGTGATGTTCAATCCGAGTGCCTTGCGCAAAGATCCGCATGGGGAGAGTATAGACACCCGCAATGGGACCCCATTTGGATAAGACTCCTCATGTAAAATAATATTAAAGCCATGTTGACGGGCTATAATTTTTATTTTTGGTAAAATGATGTTCCATATTTCTTTGTAATTCACCATTAAAATATACCGAAAGAAAGATTGTTTGCAGATCCACTTAAGCCCATATGGATGTTGATTTCGATATTGTCAGGATTCTCGATGCTTCGATCGAAGATACTGTATTCGTTTATTGCATATTTTCTCAGTTCGCTCTCCGTCAATTCATCTAAGATTTTCTGATTGAGCTGAATTCGACTTGTATTGGTTTTGATTTCAATATTATACATTGCTGCCAAATTGGGGGATAATATCGACCGCCCTTAATTCAGTTTCGACATGCGCGGCGATTTCTTGCCCTGACGCATCATACCCTCTACTTGTCGGTAGCTCAGTACAGCGTCGCGTCCGATCCGACCGATTGCGCTGGGCCACCCTCCCGAGTTTTGATCACCGGGGTATGAGTTATAAGCTGCGACCGCTGCGGCAAACCATTTGATCGCCTCGTAGTCTGGCGGAGGAGGATCAGATTGTGAAGGCTGCTGATCGCCATCGATAGGCGATGGGAGAAAATTGCCTTCGATACCTCTCCGTGGTGGCTGCTCAGCCTGGAGGATTGCTTCTACGAAGGCGGATATTGCCCATTTTGCCGCATCGTAGACGGGTCCCACCGCGCAGGGGTTTTCCCCACCCGGATCTTGATAACCGACCGGATTATTCAACGCATAGGCATACCGATTGATACCGAGGCCTCGGACATCGGGTCGAGCAAATCGGACTGGATGAACCGGGTGATACGGGGATCATAATAGCGCGCTTTGGGGTCCATCAGCGTCACGGCCTCGTCGCAGCGCTCCGACAGGAAGCTCTCCGCCGCCTTGGCAGCAGCGCCCATCTCGTCGTCGGAACGGGCTCATGCTCATCGAGCCCCCTCGGACGTCGGCGCATCAGGCTCGGGCGGCGTGGCGCTTCGGGTGCTCCTCGCTTCCAGGCGCCTCCTCGCGGCCATCTGCTCCTGGCGGTTCAGGTATCAGCGCTCAGCCTCCGTCCATTTGCTTCTGTACCATCTGAAGCGGAATGGGGGCCTGGCTAAACTCATCAGGACCCTTGAAGCTCTGAATGGCGCCCTCTGCGACTTGAAGTTATTTTTCGCGGTATGGAGCGCATCGTTCCTCGGCTTTCTGGCGGGCGAGGCGGCAGTTGGTGTTGAGGCGCAGGGCGGTCCGATTAGTGGACTTGCTCGTGCCTAGCAGTTCCTTGGGCGCTTTCTGGATGTCGACTTAGGTGTCGTGGGCGACCCGAGCTTGATGCTGACGTTGCCCCCTGAAGTGTCCTCGGTCTGAACTGGACTCCGTCGGAAGGAGACGGAGATGAAGAAGAGTCGCTTCAGTGAGGAGCAGATCATCGCGGTGCTGAAGGAGCATTCGGCGGGGATCGGCGTGACAGAGCTGTGCCGCAAGCACGGGATCAGCGATGCGACCTTCTACACCTGGCGCAAGCGTTACGGCGGCATGGAGGTCTCGGACGCTAGGCGACTGAAGGCGCTGGAGGATGAGAACGCTCGCCTCAAGAAGCTTCTCGCCGAACAGATGCTCGATGTCGCGACGCTGAAAGACGCTCTGGGACAAAACTTCTGACGCCCGGCGCGCGGAGAGGCTTCGTGAGCTGGGCTATTGAGACGAAGGGATATTCCCAGCGGCGCGCCTGTGCGCTGATCGGGATGCATCCCAGGACCTACCTCTACCAGTCGCAGCGGTCGGACGACGCGGCCATGCGCGAACGGCTGAAGGCGCTAGCGAACGAGCGGCGCCGGTTCGGCTATCGGCGGCTGCACATCCTGTTGCGACGCGAAGGCATCGAGGTGAACCACAAGAAGCTGTTCCGCGTGTATCGGGAGGAACGGCTGACCGTGCGGCGCCGGGGCGGCCGCAAACGTGCGATCGGAACACGCTCGCCGATGACGCTGCCGCAGGGACCGAACCAGCGCTGGAGCCTCGACTTCGTCTCCGACCAACTCAGCGACGGGCGTCGCTTCCGTGTGCTGGTCGTGGTCGATGACTTCACCCGCGAGTGTCTGGCGCTGGTCGTCGACACGTCCTTGTCGGGCGCCCGGGTGGCGCGAGAGCTCGACAGCCTCATCGCCCAGCGTGGCAAACCGCTGATGGTCGTTAGCGACAACGGCACGGAACTGACCTCCCGCGCCATCCTCGAATGGCAGGAGGATCGCCGCGTCGAGTGGCATTACATTGCCCCCGGCAAGCCGATGCAGAACGGGTTCGTCGAGAGCCTGAATGGCCGGTTCCGAGACGAGTGCCTGAACGAGCACCTCTTCCGCAGCCTGCCGGCTGCTCGCCGCCTCATCGAGGAATGGCGGGCCGACTACAATCACGACCGCCCGCACACCAGCCTCGGCGGCCTCACCCCGAACGAGTTTGCAACCCGGTCCCGACAGGACCACAACACGAACAGAGTCCAGCTATGAGCGGGGACACTTCGGGGGCAACGTCA